>CAWIXC010000001.1:0-296986 GCA_963839905.1 uncultured Actinomycetes bacterium
CAGGTGCTCGACGCGTTCAAGGACCTCGGGTTCGAGTTCGCGACGAAGGCCGGCATCACGATCTCAAAGAACGACGTCGTGATCCCGCCGTCCAAGGGCGAGATCGTGAAGTCCTACGAGGAGAAGGTCGCCGAGCTCACGTCGCAGTACGACATGGGGCTCATCACGCAGGAGGAGCGCCACGAGGCGATCGTCGAGCAGTGGAACGCGTGCACCGAGGAAGTCGCCGAGGCGATGGTCAAGAACCTCGACGTCCTGAACCCCATCTTCATGATGGCCAACTCGGGTGCCCGTGGCTCGTTCAAGCAGATCCGCCAGCTCGCCGGGATGCGCGGCCTCATGGCCAACCCGAAGGGCGAGATCATCGAGCGGCCCGTGAAGGCGAACTTCATGGAGGGCCTCGACGTGCTCGAGTACTTCACCTCGACGCACGGCGCGCGCAAGGGCCTGGCCGACACCGCCCTGCGCACCGCTGACTCCGGCTACCTGACGCGCCGTCTGGTCGACGTCGCGCAGGACGTCATCATCCGCGAGCCCGACTGCGGCACCGAGCAGTTCATCGAGCTCGCGCTCTACAAGGAGACCGGCGACCTCAACGACAACATCCTCGGTCGCTACGCGGCGTCGGACATCACGACCAAGCGCGGCCGGGTCATCGTCGAGAAGGCCAAGCAGATCGACCGCGCGGAGCTCGCCGACCTCATCGAGTCCGCGACGGGCGACCAGCTCAAGGTCGATCACCACGGCATCGTCAAGATCGCGGTGCGCTCGGTGCTGAAGTGCGAGGCGACCAGCGGCGTGTGCCAGGCGTGCTACGGCCGCTCGATGGCCTCCGGCCAGACGGCGCAGATCGGCGACGCGGTCGGCATCATCGCCGCGCAGTCGATCGGCGAGCCCGGCACGCAGCTGACG
Source organism: uncultured Actinomycetes bacterium (assembly GCA_963839905.1). Lineage (GTDB taxonomy): Bacteria > Actinomycetota > Thermoleophilia > Solirubrobacterales > Solirubrobacteraceae > CADCVQ01. Next base: position 913 of record CAWIXC010000001.1, read on the forward strand.
ATGCGCACGTTCCACACCGGCGGCGTCGCCGGCGCGGACATCACGCACGGCCTGCCGCGCGTCGTCGAGCTGTTCGAGGCGCGCAAGCCGAAGGGCCTCGCGAAGATCGCCGAGCAGGACGGCACGATCGCGCTCGAGGAGACCGACAAGGCGCTGACGGTCGTCATCACCGACGACGCCGGCGAGGAGCACCGGCACACGTTCCCGCGCCGCACGCGCGTGTTCGTCGAGCCCGGCCAGCGCGTCGAGGCGGGTCAGCAGCTCAACGAGGGGTCGCTGTACCCGCACGAGCTGCTGGCGATCCGCGGTCGCACGGAGACCGAGCAGTACCTCGTCAAGGAGGTGCAGGAGGTCTACGTGTCCCAGGGCGTGGACATCAACGACAAGCACATCGAGCTCATCGCGCGCCAGATGCTCAAGAAGGTGCGCGTCGACCAGAAGGGCGACACGGACTACCTGCCCGGGCAGTTCGTCGACCGCTTCGAGTTCGCGCGCGTCAACAACGAGATCATCGCCAAGGGCGGCGAGGCCGCGCAGTTCGAGGACATCATCCTCGGCATCACGAAGGCCTCGCTGAACACGGACTCGTTCCTGTCGGCCGCCTCCTTCCAGGAGACGACGAAGGTCCTCACCGATGCGGCGCTCGAGGGTAAGATCGACCGCCTGAACGGCCTGAAGGAGAACGTCATCATCGGGAAGCTCATCCCGGCGGCGACGGGCCTCAAGCGCTACCGGCGGATCGAGATCGAGCCGTCCGAGCCGCTCCCGCGGGCGATGGACGACGTCGGCCTGCTCGACCAGGACGAGATCGCCGCGGAGCTCGGGCTCGGCGACGGCGACGGCCTCGGCGGGTTCGGGGCGGCGTTCAACGACGACATCGCGTCGCTCGAGGAGATGGGCACGGGCGGTGGCGACACCGGCTTCGCCGAGGAGCTTGCGGACTTGGACATTCCCAACGAGTAGCTCTCGTCAGGCCGTGCAGTGCTGCGAGCGCCCGTCCGGGGCTTCCCCGGGCGGGCGCTTCGCGTGGTGTTAGGAGCGCTTCGCGGTGAACGACTGGCTGCCGGTGCAGTTGCCGACCGACAGCTCGACGCGCCCGTCTTGGACCTTGCGCCCGACGACGCGGCCACGGATGCGGATCGAGGTGTTCTTGGCCGGCGTGCCCGCGCCGACGAAGCGCCCGTCCGGCGCGATCTTCACCTTCTTGAAGATCGCGGTCCCGATCTGGGTCGTGAACTGGCCCGCCTGGACCCCGGGGCAGAGCATCGGGACTTTCGCGTTGAGGTCGCGCAGCTCGCGGCCCTTGGACGCGATCCGGAACGTGATCGACTTCAGGCCCGCCCCCGTGCCCTTGTAGCCGCCGTTCGCGCGTGACGAGGTGCTCCAGTTGCGCGCGCGCTTCACGTTGACGTGCTTGGGCGGGCTCGACGTGCTCTGCGAGCCGATCGTCACGGTGGCGCGCAGCTGCCGGTCGCCGCGCGCGAGCGTGACGACCGCCTCGGCCTTGCCACCGGCGGCGTTGACCGTCGCGACCTTCAGCCAACCCGTCCCGTTCTTGCGCTCGACGATCGCCTGCGTGCCATCCGGCGCTCCCGCCAGCGCGATCGAGACGAAGAACGGATAGCCGTCGTAGGCCGTCTGCGGGACGCCGAGCGACGGCGCGACCGGTGAGCGCAAGGTGAAGCTGCGGACCGGGCCGACCTCGTAGCTGCCCGGGCAGCCCACGCAGATGCGATAGACCTGCCAGTAGTACTTGCCGGGCGTCTCTTGCACGCGCAGCGCCGCCCTCGGGGCCGGCGGCCCGCCGGCCCCGAGGGCGGCGCTGCACGTGCCGGCGGTGGAGGGGTCGGCGCTGGCCGTGTCGCGGAGGGCATCGGCGAGGCGGCCGTCCGCGCCGAGCGCGGGCGAGTCCGAGAGGCTCACGCCGTAGTCCTTCACCCCGCCGAAGACCGGGATGAACCCGTCGTCGAAGGAGCGGTACAGCGGGCACGAGAAGCTGACCGGGATGCCGTCGGCGTTCACCGGGAGTGTGGCGCCGTCCGCGGGCGCAAGCGGCGCGGGCGGCGGGTCGCCGGGCAGCGCGCTCGCGGTTGCGGGCGCCGCGAGGGCGCACGCGACCACGATCAGCGCTACGAGCCTGCCCCGCATCGCGCGGGATCGTAGCTCGCGCGCGGCCACGGGATCGTCAGTTCTCGTCGTCGAGGGTGCTTGACGTTCGGCGCCGCGTAGTACAGCAGCGCCAGCATCACCATGAAGACGATCGCGATGACCGGCCACTTGGCGATGTTCCAGATGGTGACCGCCGTGCCGCCGAGGCCGACGATGTCGCCTGCCGTTTGGGCGAGCGGCCCGGTCACGACGACCGCGAGCGCGCACAGCGCCAGCAGCAGGACCATGACGATCGTCACGCCCATCTGCAGTGGGCGGACCTTCCAGAACGGGCGACCCTCGTCGACCTCGTAGATCGCGTTGGACGCCCGCATGAACGCCCCGACGTAGTTCGACGCCGACCACAGCGCGACGAGCACGCCGATGATCGCCGCGACCCCGGAGGCGCCCTTGTTGCTCTGCAGGCCCTGCAGCGTCGACGTGGCGATCTCCTTCGCCGGGCCCGGCGCGACACTGCCGAGGTTGTCGATGAGCGGCTGGGTCGCGGACGCGCCGACGAGCCCCAGGATCGAGACGAGCACGAGCAGGCCCGGAAACAGCGACAGGATGCCGTAGTAGGTGAGCGCCGCCGCCCAGTCGGTTATCGCGTCGTCCTTGAACTCGGAGACCGTGCGCTTCAGCACGCCGCGCCACGAGCTCTTGCCGAGCTCGCCCGGCGTGTCCGGCCGCTTGCCGGCCGGCTCGGTCCCGTTCGAATGCTGCGGCTGCTCGAGCTCGCGCTCCCGGGTCGTCCGAGTCATGGCGAGGTGGTGGTTATCGGCGGGCGATGACGAGCCCGAGCAGCATGCCGGCGAGCGCGCCGACGACGACGTACGCGGCCGGGCTCGCGAGGGCGGTGCGCAGCTGCTGCGGCCCGGCCGGGGCGCCGGTGTGCTCCTCGGACGTGACGCGATCCTTCACCGCCCCGACCTTCGCTCGCGCCTGTTGCGCGGCTTCCTCGGCCTTCGCTCGCGCCTGTTGCGTGGCGTCCTCGACCTTGGCCCGCGCCTGCTGCTTGGCGTCCTCGACCTTCGCCTGCGCTCGACCCTTGACGTCCGTCTTGGCGGCGAGCGCCTCGACGGTCTCGCCGAGCTCCTCGCGCGTCTGCTCGATGTCCCTGCGGATCTCCTCGGGGGCGCGCTTGTGCTCGCTTACCGCCTCCCCGCTTGTGCGCGCTGCTTCGCCCATTGCACATCCTCCTTCACGGTGTCGACGGTCTGCTCGGGAACGGGAGGCGTGGCCTCCGTGACCTGCTTCTTGCCGCTGAGCGCCAGCACGCCCGCGGCCGCGCCGTACACGGCTGCGACGACGAGCGCCGCGAGCCAGGGCGCGACGGCCGTCGCGAGGGCAAGCACGAGGCACGCCGTCAGCACGGCGAAGGCGAAGAAGCCCAGCAGGCCCGCCGCGCCGAACATCCCGGCGCCGATGCCTGCCTTCTTGCCCTTCTCGCTGAGCTCGGCCTTCGCAAGCTCGATCTCCTGTGCCACCAGGAGCTTCGTCTGCTCCGTCAGCTGCTTGACCAGGTCCGAGACCGGTTGGTCGCGCAGCGCGGAGCCGTTGTCTTCGTGTTGCATCGGGTCTCCAAGTCTCGCCGCCGTCGTTGCAGGCCGGATTACCCCTGTCGGGCGGTCGTCAACACGATGGCGCGGCGCCGCTCGCGCGGCCCGATCAGCGGGCGGCGAGCCGCTGCGCGACGCGCTCGCCGTCACCGGCCGCGCACTCCACGACGGCGCGCGCGCGAAGGCAGCTGCGCATCCGGCGCGGCTCCACGCCCGCGTCGACGCGCACGACCCCGCCGGCCGCGTCGAGCCACACGAGGTCGAGCGCGAAGCGCATGCCGATCGTGTGCACCGAGCGGCAGGGCTCGAGCAGCAGCGCGTGATCCGGCGGCAGCGCGTCGAGCCCCGCCAGACCCTTTCCGCGGGTGCGCCGCGTGCTCGCGACGAGCAGCGTGAGGCCGCCGCCGAGGTCGCGCCGGTGCAGCGTTGCCAGCCTGGGATGAACCGTCATGCCCGCTACCGCGGACGAGCGGGTAGAAGGCTTCGGAGGCCGCGCTCGGGGGCGGCGAGAAGGTGGATTTGCGATGCGGCCGAAAGGGGATGCATGACTGCGCTCAAACTATGCACCCGCCCCGATGGACGGGTGTCTGAACCGTGGCGGAGCCGGAATTGAGGACATCTCTGTCACGAGAGTTCGCAGGATTGCCCTGCAAATGCGCAATTTCTGCAAAATCTTTGCGCAGGCGCCCCAGGATAGGGCCGTTCTCGCTAGCCTGCTGGACAGGCCGGAAGGGCGTCAAGCTCGGTCCTGTTGCTGTCGATGGTGGAGGTACCGCCCGGCGCCGACTGAACCGCACGATGTCTGCGCCGAGCTGACCTTTTCATGAGCCTCCAACTCGGCATCCTCCTTGCGCTGCTCTGCGCCTTCGCATCGAACCTGTCGTTCCTCTACAAGCACCGTGGAGCCTGCTGCGCGTGCGCCGTCGACATCCGCCACCCGCTGCGCAGCGCCGCCTCGCTGTGGCGCCAGCGCTGGTTTGCGATCGGCATGCTCGTGGGCCTCTTCGCCTGGATCCTGCATGTCGGCGCGATCTCGCTGGCGCCGCTGTCGGTCGTCCAGGTCGTGCTGTCCGGCGGCCTCGTGCTGCTCGCCGTCATGGCCGACCGCCTGTTCGGCTTCAAGGTCGGCAAGCGGCAGTGGTGGGGCCTCGCGCTGACGTTCGTCGGGCTCGTGCTGCTGGCGATCACGCTGCCGGTGAGCCAGGGCGCGCACTCGGGCTTCTCCGTCAGCGCGATGGTCGCCTTCCAGGCCGGCCTGTTCGGCCTCGGCGCGCTGTGCATCATGAGCCCGCGCCTCGGCGGGCGCGCCGAGCATCACGGCGTCATGCTCGCGGCGGCGGCCGGGATCCTCTTCGGCGTCTGCAACCTCGGCGTCAAGGCATTGACCGGCGTCGTCGGTGACGGTGGCGTGCTCGGCGTCGTCCTCAGCCCCTGGCTGTGGGTCGCGGTGGCCGGCTCGGCGACCGCCTTCTACGCCTCCGCGCGCTCGTTGCAGGTCGGCGACGCCGTCGCGGTCATCGCGATCACCGGGACCGCCGCGAACATCGCGACGATCGCCGGCGGGCTCATCGTCTTCGGCGACCCGTTGCCGGGCGACACGCTCGGCATCGTCGTGCAGGCCGTCGCGTTCGTGCTCGTGATCGTGGCGTCGGCGCTCACGCCAGCGCCGGTGCGCGCCGCGAGCCGCGCCGCCGCGGCACCAGCGACCGCCTGAGCCGGCGTCGCTGCGCGGACCCGCGCCCGAAGGGCTCCAGCGAAGCCGCGTCGCGAGCGCGCCCGTGCGAGCCTTCCCGCCGGAGCCGCGCGCGAGCGCGCCCGCCGGCCTTCCCGCCGGAGCCGCGTCGCGCCGCGGGGGGCCTCAGCCCGGTGCGGGCGCGCCGAGCGGGTCGAGCGCGTACTCGATGAGCTCGAGGCCGAGGCCGTTGTCGGCCGGCTCGATCCCGCCGGTGCGCTGCCAGCCGCGGCGCTCGTAGAAGGCGCGGGCCCTGGCCGCGCCCGAAGGCGTCCAGAGCACGGCCGACCCGTACCCGCGCTCCACCATGCTCTCGAGCATGCGGGCGTGGAGGAGGTCGGCGAGGCCGCTGCCCCAGTAGTCGCGGCGCAGGAAGAGATGCGTCATCCGGGTGACGCCGGGGCGCGGCTGCTCGTGCGCGTCGAGCTCCGGCCGCGAGGTCACGTGCCCCGCGGGTTCGTTGTCGGCGAAGCCCACGAACGACCACGAGCCGTCGTGCTGGAAGCGCTGCATCATCCCGAGCAGCATCTCGACGCGCGACGGCGGCTCCCAGCGGGCGTCCGCCCACGTGCGGTACGACAGGAAGCCCGCCTCGAGGTTGTCGGCCATCGCGCTGAGGTCGTGGCGCGCGCCCTCGCGTACGGTGAAGCGCGCGGTCGCGGCGTCGACGCCGGCGACGGTGGCACGGGGGACGACGCGGCCTCGCGGATCCAATGGCATGCACCCAGGCTAGTGCCCCGTGTCACGGTGGTCCACCAGGGCGGCGCGGGTCGCTCGCGGAGGCGGCCCCTTCGCCGGCGACGGGGATCGCCGGGGCGAAGCGAGGGCCTCGCGGCCGCCGGCTCGGCGCGGAGGCGGCCCCTTCGCCGGCGACCGGGGCAGGCGCGGCGAGAGGAACCTCGCCGTCGCCGGCTGGTGTCAGTCGCGCGACCCGGCGAGCAGCACGCTCGCGACGAGCTCGGGGTCATCCCAGCAGGGGACATGCCCGCAGCCCGCGAGCCACTGGTGGCGCGCGCCCGGCATGGCCTGGCGCGCTCGCCCTGCTTGGCGCGGGATCAGCAGGCGGTCGCGGGCGCCCCAGGCGATCGTGACCGGGACCTCCAGATCGCCGCGCTGCTCGGTTGCCAGCAGCGCCAGCGTCGCGTGGAAGCCGGGCGACGTCGCGAGGTTGCGCGTCGCCTCGGCCGCGTCGGCCGCGGGCACCCGCCACGGCCGCGCGAAGAACTGGCTATGCAGCAGCGTGCGACCGGCGCCGGTCGCAAGCAGCGCGCCCGTGGCGGGGGCAAGCACGCGTGCCAGCCCACGCGACCCCGCGAGCGAGCGCCGCGCGAACGTGACCTCGCGGCCCCGAGCGAAGCCCAGCGGCGAGAGCGCCGTCACGCTCCGCGCGACCCCGCGACGCGCGAGCTCGAAGCCGATCGCCCCGCCGAGCGAGTTGCCGCCGACGTGCGGCCGGTCGATCCCGAGCTCGCCGACAAGCTCGGCCACCGCCGCGGCGAGCGTCCCGAGCGAGACCTCGCCGTCCAGCGGCGCGGACTCGCCGAAGCCGGGCAGGTCGAGCGCGACGACATCGCGCTCGGCCGCCAGCAGGCCAAGCACCGCGGTCCACGCCTGCCACTGGCTGCCGATCCCGTGGATGAGCACGAGCGGCTCCCCTGCTCCCTGGCGCACGTGATGCAGCACGCCCGGGAAGGTATCCGGGCGCGGACCCAGCGTGCGGCCGGGCGCCCGCCAGCCGCGTGCGGAGCGATCGAGCGGCGCCGGGCGGATCGCGCGGGCGCGCGCCGCCGCGGGCCGGGCGTGCGCCAGCCGCCGCGCAGGGGCGCGATCAAGCGGCGATGGGCGCCGCTCGCGCGGGGCACGCCGCCGCGTGGCGCCGCACGACCGCGCGTCAACGGGCAGACTTCGCGCGATGAGGCGCCCGCCACTGCCCGCCGCGACGCTCGCGCTCGCCGTCGTGCTGCTCGCGTGCGCACCCGCGCAGGCCGCCATGAAGGCTCCCGTGAAGACCTCCACGGCCAAGGTCACCGGCAAGGCCGCCGTCGTCAAGCGCGGGCTCGAGACGATCCTGCAGGACGACGGGCTCTTCCTCTTTCGCCCGGTCGCCGAGATCGAGGCCGCCGTCGCGCGCGCCAAGGCGCTTGGCATCGACACGATCCGCATCACCGCCGGCTGGTCGTCGCTGACGCGGGCCGCCGACCAGCCCACCAAGCCCGCCGGCTTTGGCGCCGGCGACCCCGGCTCCTACGAGCAGAAGCGCTGGGCCGCGCTCGACCGCGCGATCCGCGCGATCAAGGGCGGCGGCTTGCGCACGCTCGTCGACATCGGCTTCTGGGCGCCGCGCTGGGCGACCACCGACCCCGGCCCGCGCGCCCGCGCGAACATCGACCCGCAGGCCTACGCCGACTTCGCCCGCGCCGTCGCGCTGCGCTACTCGGGCGCGTTCACGCCGCCCCTCGACCCGCCGGACGCGCCCCCGCCCGCGCCCGCCGCCGACCAGACGCTGCTGCAGTCGATCCTGCAGCCGTTCGTCCCGTTCCCGATCCCTGGCATCCCGCCGCTGACGGCCCCGGCATCCAAGACCGCGAACGCCGCCGGCCTCCGCGCCGCGGACGGCGGCACGCCGGCGCCCAACGAGAAGCTCCCCGCGGTCGACTCGTTCGTCCTGTGGAACGAGCCCAATCACCAGGGCCTGCTGCTGCCGCAGTGGAACGCCGACAAGACGCCGGCCAGCCCCGCCGTCTACCGCGCGATGCTGCGCGCGGGCTACGCGGCCGTGAAGGCCGTGCGCAAGAAGGCCAAGGTCCTCGTCGGCAACACGTCGAGCACCGGCGGGGTGCGCGGCCTCGGGCCCGTCCCGCCGCTCGAGTTCGTGCGCGAGCTCGCCTGCGTGGATCGCAACCTCAAGCCCAAGACGACGCCGGACTGCGCGAACTTCACGATGGTCCCCGGCGACGGCTGGGCGCACCACCCGTACTCGCAGAACGAGCGCCCGTCACGAAAGAGCAAGCCGGCATCCGAGCTCGACGACCTCCGCCTCGCCGACCTGTCCCAACTCGCGACGACGCTCGACGTGCTCGCGAAGATGGGCCGGATCTCGCAGGCCAACCGCAACATCTACCTCACGGAGTTCGGCTACGAGACCCAGCCGGTCCCCGGCCGCCCGACGATCGACGAGCTCCAGCAGGCGCGCTGGCTGACCTGGGCGGAGTACCTCGCATCGAAGGTCCCCACCGTGCGCTCGTTCGCGCAGTTCCTCCTGCGCGACCAGCCGCCCGCCGCCGAGCGGGTGTCCGAGAGCAAGGCGCGGCCCTTCGGCCAGTACTCGACGGGGCTGCTGATCGCCAACGGCAAGGACAAGATCGCCGCGAAGACGTTCGTCGCCGGCCTCTTCGCGCAGCAGCGAAGCAAGGGCCGGACCCTGCTGTACGGCCGCTTGCGCCTCGGTGCCGGCAAGAAGCGGATCACGGTCCAGCGGCTCGTCCCGAAGGGCACATGGAAGACGATCGACACGCTGAAGGTCGACGGCCGCTCGTGGTTCACGCGGACGATCGCCCACGTCGCGGGCTCGCAGTATCGCCTCGGCTTCCCCGCGAGCACGGGCAAGCGCAAGACGAGCATCGCCGTCGAGCCCATCGCCGCCGATCGCTGACGGCCTCGGCAACGCTGCTACCATCTCGCGCCGCATGCCAACGACTTCCCAGCTCGTCCGCAAGGGCCGCAAGACACCCAAGAAGAAGCTCGCCACGCCCGGCCTGAAGTCCGGCAAGGGGCGCAAGAAGAAGGTCGCCGCGCCCCAGCGTCGCGGCGTCTGCACGCGCGTCTACACGACGACGCCCAAGAAGCCGAACTCGGCGCTGCGCAAGGTCGCGCGCGTGCGGATCACGGGCTCGATCGAGATCACCGCGTACATCCCCGGCGAGGGGCACAACCTTCAGGAGCACTCCGTCGTGCTCGTCCGCGGTGGCCGCGTCAAGGACCTTCCCGGTGTGCGCTACAAGGTCGTGCGCGGCACGCTCGACGCCGCCGGCGTGAGCGACCGCAAGAAGGCGCGCTCGCAGTACGGCGTGAAGAAGAAGTAATGCCGCGCCGCGCAGCAGCACAGCTCAGGCCGATCGAGCCGGACTCCGTCCATCGCTCGCGCATCGTCCAGCAGGTCATCAACAAGGTCATGCTCGACGGCAAGAAGTCGACGGCCGAGAAGATCGTCTACGACGCGCTCTCGATCATCGGCGAGCGCACCGGCAAGGACCCCGTCGAGCAGCTGGAGGCATCGATCAAGGCGCTGACCCCGGTGCTCGAGGTCAAGTCCCGCCGCGTCGGCGGCGCCACGTATCAGGTGCCCGTCGAGGTGCCGTCCCGCCGCGCCCGCACGCTCGCCGTGCGCTGGCTCGTCGAGTTCGCGCGCCAGCGTCGCGAGAAGACGATGGCGATGCGGCTGGCGAACGAGCTGCTCGACGCGCAGTCCCAGCAGGGCGGCGCGCACAAGCGCAAGGACGACATCTACCGCATGGCGCAGGCCAACAAGGCCTTCGCCCACTACCGCTGGTAGCAGGCAAGCGCCCGCCGGGGGCGATAAGTCTCTGTCGCCTATTACACGGTATACGTGGAATATCCGACAAGCTCGCCGGCACTGACCGCTGAATTGCGCCGCGCCGCGTTGCCGCGTGCGACGCTACTTCGGTGAGGGCCGCTTGTTGTCACCGCTGATGCTTGCCCGTGCGACCGCTGTCTCCTGCGCGCTCCTGGCGCTGCTCGCGACGTGCGGCACGACCGCGGCGCAGGCCGCGAGGTCCGCGCCGCGCCTGACCGCGCTGCGCTGCGTGCCCGCCTCGACCCCCGCCTGCCGCCAGGCGGTGCGCGTCGCTGCTGGCCGCCAGATCCAGCTGACCGGGCGCAGCCTGACCTCGGGCATGCGCGTGACGTTTCGCTGGTCGCGCGGCGCGCTCGCGACGAAGCTTCGCCGCAGCGCGACCGGCTGGACCGCCCGCGTGCCGGCCGGCACCGCCGTCGGCCGCGTCGCCGTCACGGTCCGCGACCGCGCCCGTCGCCGCTCGAACGCGCGCCACATCATCGTCGTCGGCGCGCCGAGCCCGCTGCGGCCCGCGGCCGCGCCGACCGACGGCCGGCTCCCCGCGGTCATGCGCGGCGATGGCATGTGGATCTGGCAGCTGCCGCAATCAAACGGCGGCGACCTCGACGTCATCGCCGCGCGGGCGCGCGCGGCGGGCATGACGACCGTCTACGTCAAGGGCTCGGATGCCGGCAACGCGTGGAAGCAGTTCACGCCGCAGCTCGTGCGCGACCTGCACGAGCGCGGGCTGCGCGTGTGCGCCTGGCAGTTCGTCTACGGCTCCAAGCCGCTGCCCGAGGCGGCCGCCGCTGCCGCGAACGTGGCCGCCGGCGCGGACTGCCTGATCATCGACGCGGAGACCGCGTACGAGGGCCGCTACGCCGCCGCGCAACGCTATGTCGAGGCACTGCGAGCGGCGGTCGGCCCGACCTACCCGCTGGGCCTGACGTCGTTTCCGTACGTCGACTACCACCCGACCTTCCCGTACTCGGTCTTCCTCGCGCCGGGCGCCGCGCAGGCCAACCTGCCGCAGGTCTACTGGAAGGCGATCGGCGGATCGGTCGACGCCGTGAGCGCCAAGACCGTCGCGCAGAACCGGATCTACGGTGCTCCGATCGCACCGCTCGGGCAGGCGTACGACGGCGTCGCGCCCGCCGACATCCGGCGCTTCCGCGCGATCTGGGCGGGTTACGGCGCTGCCGGGATGTCGTGGTGGAGCTGGCAGGCCGCGAGCGGCCCGATGTGGGCCGCCCTCACGGCGCCGGCGCCCGCGACGGTCGTGCCCGCCGACCCCGGCTGGCCGGCGCTGCGCAAGGGGTCCAGGGGCGATCAGGTCATCTGGCTGCAGCAGCACCTCGCCTCGTTCGACGCGAGCGTGCAGGTCGACGCGGGCGGGCGCTTCACGGCCGCGACGGACGCGGCGCTGCGAGCGTTCCAGACGGCCCGCGGGCTGCCGGCGAGCGGCGTCACGAACGCCGCGACGTGGCTCGCCGTGCTCGCGCTACCGGTGCGCCCGGTCGACTGGACCGCCGCGCGCTGAGCGCGAGCGCCAGCGCGCCCGCCGCGACCAGCAGCGCGCCGCCGGCGAGCTCGAGCCCGAGGCCGCTGCCCGCCTTCGCGCGCGCGTCCGCGTAAACGAGCGCCTCCGGCTCGGGCCTCGCGTCGCGCGTCGCCGGCAGGTCGATCGCGACCGCGACGAACAGCGCGACCGCGCCGATGACGAGCAGCGCGCCCCCCGCCGGCCGCGACCCGCGCAGCACGCCGTAGGCCATCGCGGCGCCCGCGAGCGCGACGATCAGCAGGCCGTAGCCATGCGCCGAGCCGCCCGACACGCTGCGCCGCGGCGTCTGCAGCGCACCCACGACCACCGTGTACAAGGGCGACAGCTCGGCCGCGACGAGCAGCAGCGCGCCACCCAGCGCCACCGCCGCGAGCAGCCCGCGACGCGTGATGAAATCGCCCCGGCGGGCCCGAGGGCCTTTGCTATAGTCGGACGCCGTTCCGCGGGCCGATGCGCTCACCAGCGCCCGCCTCGGAGCAACCCATCCCACGATGGATACCTCGAGCACATAGCGCGACGTACCGGATAGACCTCGGACGTGCGCGCGGGCCCGAGGGGCCCGTTTTTGTTGCTCAGCCCCGAATAGAGATCAAGAGAAGCCATGGCACGCCAATTCACGCTCGAGAAGACCCGGAACATCGGGATCATGGCGCACATCGACGCCGGCAAGACGACGACGACCGAGCGCATCCTCTATTACACGGGGCGCACGTACAAGATCGGCGAGGTCCACGAGGGCGCCGCCACGATGGACTGGATGGAGCAGGAGCAGGAGCGTGGCATCACGATCACCTCCGCCGCCACCACGTGCACGTGGCGCGAGCACCGCATCAACATCATCGACACGCCCGGCCACGTCGACTTCACGGTCGAGGTCGAGCGCTCGCTGCGCGTCCTCGACGGCGCGATCGCGCTGTTTGACTCCGTCGCCGGCGTCGAGCCGCAGTCCGAGACCGTCTGGCGCCAGGCCGACAAGTACGCCGTGCCGCGGATCGCGTTCATCAACAAGATGGACCGCATCGGCGCGGACTTCGACGGCTCGCTGAAGACGATGGTCGACCGCCTCGGCGCGAACGCCGTGCCGCTGCAGATCCCGATCGGCGCCGAGTCCGAGTTCAAGGGCATCATCGACCTCGTCGAGATGAAGGCGATCGTCTACAAGGACGACCTCGGCAAGGACCAGGACACGATCGACATCCCGGCCGAGTACGCCGACGCCTCCGCGGCGGCGCGCGAGCATCTGCTCTCGCAGCTCGCCGACATGGACGACGAGATCGCAGAGCTCTTCCTCGACGAGGCCGAGGTCCCGACGGCGATGCTCAAGGCGGCGATCCGCAAGCACACGCTGTCGATCGAGATCACCCCGGTCCTGTGCGGCTCGGCGTTCAAGAACAAGGGCGTGCAGCCCCTGCTCGACGCCGTGCTCGACTACCTGCCCTCGCCGCTCGAGGTCAAGCCGATCGAGGGCCACCACATCCTCAAGGGCGGCGACCTGGGCGAGGAGATCGTCCTGCAGCCCAACGACACCGATCCGTTCGCGGCGCTCGGCTTCAAGATCATGGCCGACCCGTTCGTCGGCAAGCTCACGTACTTCCGCGTCTACTCCGGCACCCTCGCCGCCGGCTCGAAGATCCTCAACGTCACGACCGGGCGCACCGAGCGCGTCGGCCGCCTGCTGGTCATGCACGCCAACGACCGCGAGGAGGTCGACGCGGTCTACGCGGGCGACATCGCGGCCGCGGTCGGGATCAAGCAGATCACGACGGGCGACACGCTGAGCTCGCCGGAGCGCCCCGTGCGCCTCGAGAACATCGACTTCCCCGAGCCCGTCATCAAGGTCGCCGTCGAGCCCAAGACGAAGGTCGACCAGGAGAAGATGTCGGTCGCCCTCGGCCGCCTGGCCGAGGAGGACCCGACGTTCCAGGTCCAGACCAACGAGGAGACCGGCCAGGTCGAGATCTCCGGCATGGGCGAGCTGCACCTCGAGATCCTCGTCGACCGCATGAAGCGCGAGTACGGCGTCGAGGCGAACGTGGGGCGCCCGCAGGTGTCCTACCGCGAGACGATCCGCGGCACGGCGCACAAGATCGAGGGCCGCTTCGTCAAGCAGACCGGTGGATCCGGCCAGTTCGGCATCGTCTACATCGACATCGAGCCGAACCCCGGCGAGGGCTTCGAGTTCGCGTCGAAGATCAAGGGCGGCTCGGTGCCGAGCGAGTTCATCCCCGCCGTCGCCAAGGGCGTCGAGGAGGCGCTCGTGACGGGCGTCAAGGCCGGCTATCCGATGGTCGACGTCAAGGTCACGCTGATCGACGGCAAGTACCACGACACGGACTCCTCGGAGATCGCCTTCAAGGTCGCCGGCTCGCTGGCGCTCAAGGAGGCGGCGCGCCGCGCGAAGCCCGTGCTGATGGAGCCGGTCTTCGCGGTCGAGGTGACGGCGCCGGAGGCCTACGTCGGCGACGTCATCGGCGATCTCATGCGCCGGCGCGGGCACGTCGAGGGCCAGGAGCGTCGCGGCAACGCGATCATCGTGACCGCGCACGTGCCGCTCAGCGAGATGTTCGGCTACGTTGGTGACCTGCGTTCCAACACGCAGGGCCGCGCGAGCTACTCGATGCAGTTCGACCGCTACGAGGAAGTGCCCCAGCACATCGCGGAGAAGGTCGTCGAGCATCGCATGGGGGAGCCAGTCCCCGCCTGACAGCACTTGCGGCCCCGGGCCGCATGCGGCGAGCGTCGGTGGGCGTCATGCCCTAAGCCCCGCAGATTCGATAGTTTCATCCAGTTCATCGACAGACGTAGAGGAGCGAACCGAAAGTGGCAAAGGAGAAGTTCGAGCGCGGGAAGCCGCACGTCAACGTCGGCACGATCGGTCATATCGACCACGGCAAGACGACGCTGACCGCCGCCATCACGACCGTGCTCGCCGAGCATGGCGGCGGCGAAGCGCGCAGCTTCGCCGAGATCGACAACGCTCCCGAGGAGAAGGCCCGCGGGATCACGATCGCGACCTCGCACGTCGAGTACGAGACGGACAACCGTCACTACGCACACGTCGATTGTCCCGGTCACGCCGACTACATCAAGAACATGATCACGGGCGCCGCGCAGATGGACGGCGCGATCCTCGTGGTCTCGGCGGCCGACGGCCCGATGCCACAGACCCGGGAGCACATCCTGCTCGCCGGCCAGGTCGGCGTGCCGTACATCGTCGTGTTCCTCAACAAGGCCGACATCGTCGACGACGACGAGCTGCTCGAGCTCGTCGAGCTCGAGGTTCGCGAGCTGCTGACGTCCTACGACTTCCCCGGCGACGACATCCCGTTCATCATCGGGTCGGCGACGAAGGCGCTCGAGGGCGACGCGGACGCGAAGGCGAAGATCATGGAGCTCGCCGCCGCCCTGGACGACTACATCCCGGATCCGGTCCGCGACCTCGACAAGCCGTTCATGATGCCCGTCGAGGACGTCTTCTCGATCACGGGCCGCGGCACCGTCGCGACCGGCCGCATCGAGCAGGGCGTCGTCCACACGGGCGACACCGTCGAGATCGTCGGCATCAAGGCGTCCACCTCGACCGTCGTCACCGGCGTCGAGATGTTTCGCAAGATCCTCGATCAGGGCGAGGCCGGCGACAACGTCGGCTGCCTGCTGCGCGGCACCAAGCGCGAGGACATCGAGCGCGGCCAGGTGCTGTGCAAGCCGAAGTCGATCACGCCGCACACCAAGTTCAAGTCCGAGGTCTACGTCCTGAAGAAGGAGGAGGGTGGCCGTCACACGCCGTTCTTCACGGGCTACCGGCCGCAGTTCTACTTCCGCACGACCGACGTCACCGGCGCAGCGCACCTGCCCGAAGGCGTCGAGATGGTGATGCCGGGCGACAACGTCACGATGGATATCGAGCTCATTCAGCCGATCGCCATGGACGCTGGCCTGCGCTTCGCCATTCGCGAGGGCGGCCGCACGGTCGGCTCTGGCGTCGTGACCGAGATCATCGAGTAAGGAGCGCGCGGACTCTGAGTATCAAGGGGCGGGCACCGTTCGCACGGGACCCGCCCCTTCTGACGCCCACAAGCGCAACACAGCAATGGCTACCCCCACAGAGAACAAGATCCGGATCCGCCTCAAGGCCTACGACCACTCGGCCATCGAAACCGCGGCCAAGGAGATCGTCGAGACGGCCACCAGGACCGGTGCGACCGTCTCCGGGCCGGTGCCGTTGCCGACCGAGAAGAACGTCTACTGCGTGATCCGCTCGCCGTTCAAGGACAAGGACTCGCGCGAGCACTTCGAGATCCGCACCCACAAGCGACTGATCGACATCCACCAGCCCACCCCGAAGACGGTCGACTCGCTCCAGCGCCTCGACCACCTCCCGGCCGGCGTGGACATCGAGATCCGCCTCGCGACGTAGATGCCCGCGATCCTCGCCAAGAAGCTGGGCATGACCCAGCTCTTCCTCGAAGACGGGACCGTCGAGCGCGTGACCGTGCTCGAGGCCGGCCCGTGCCCGGTCACGGCCGTGCGCACGCACCCGGTCGACGGCTACGAGGCCGTCCAGCTCGCGTTCGGTGCCTCGAAGGAGAAGCACCTCACGAAGGCCGAGGTGGGGCACCTCAAGAAGGCCGGCGCGCCGCCGATGCGCCACGTCAGGGAGTTCCGCGACGAGGTCGGCGAGCACCTGGTCGGCGACTCGGTCACCGTCGAGGACTTCGAGGTCGGGCAGACCGTCAAGGTCCGCGGCACATCGAAGGGCAAGGGCTTTCAGGGCACGATCAAGCGCCACAACTACGCTTCCGGTCCCAAGTCGCACGGCTCGCACAACGTGCGCGCGCCGGGCTCCATCGGCGCGTCCGCCACGCCTTCGCGCGTGATGAAGGGCATCCGCGGGCCCGGCCAGATGGGCAACAAGCGCGTGACCCAGAAGGGTCTTGAGATCGTCCGCCTCGACCCCAAGCAGAACCTCATGCTGCTCCGTGGCTCCGTGCCCGGGCCGCGCAACGGCTTCGTGGAGGTCCGCACCGATGGCTGACGCACCGATCCTCGGCGCAGCGAAGTCGAAGAAGGTCTCGCTCGACGAGACCGCCTTCGGCGCGCCCTTCAATGGCCCGCTCGTGCACGAGTCCGTGCGCGCGGAGCTCGCCGCTCGCCGGCGCGGCACGCACGCGACCAAGACGCGCGGCAACGTCCGCGGCGGTGGCGCGAAGCCGTGGCGCCAGAAGGGCACCGGCCGCGCCCGCGCCGGCTCGTCGCGCTCGCCGATCTGGGTCGGCGGTGGCACGATCTTCGGCCCGTCGCCGCGCAAGTACACCTTCAAGGTCAACCGCAAGGAGCGCCGGGCGGCGCTGCGCAGCGCGCTGTCGGTGCACGCCGATCGCAGCTCGATCGCGGTCTTCGACCCTGCGCCGTTCGACACGCCGTCGACGAAGAACGCCGCGAAGCTCTTGACCGACTCGGGCCTCGGCGCCCCGACTTTGATCGTCCTCACCGACGCGCAGGAGCGCGCGGCGCTGTCGTTTCGCAACCTCGAGCGCGTGTCGGTGCTGCCGGTGTCGATGGTCGGCGTCGCCGACCTTATCGGCGCGGCCGCGGTCGTGGTCTCGCAGGATGCGCTCGACGCGCTGACCGCCCGCGCCAAGGGCGAGGCGCCTGAACCCGCGCTCGCCGCCCAAGGAGCTGACGACTGATGGATCACAGCCAGGTCATCATCCGCCCGGTCGTCTCCGAGAAGTCCTACGTGCTCGCGGCGGCCGGCAAGTACACCTTCCGCGTCCACGCCGACGCGCACAAGACGCAGATCCGCCAGGCGATCGAGTCGCTGTTCGACGTCGGCGTCGTGACCGTCCACACGATGAGCGTGAAGTCCAAGCCCAAGCGCCGCGGACAGATCCACGGCCGCACGCGCACGTGGAAGAAGGCCATCGTGCAGGTCCGCGAGGGCGACAGCATCCCGATCTTCCAGGGCCTCGAGTCCCTCGAGGGCTAGGCGGCAAACCATGGCAATTCGCAAACCCAAGCCCACGAGCCCCGGCCGTCGCTTCGCGACGTACGCCGACTTCGCGGAGATCACGACCGACCGTCCCGAGAAGACGCTCGTCGAGGGCCTGACGAAGTCCGGCGGGCGCAACGCCCGCGGGCGCAAGACCGCCCGCCACCGCGGCGGCGGCGCCAAGCGCCTGTACCGCAAGATCGACTTCAAGCGGCGCAAGGACGGCGTGCCCGCGCGCGTCGCGACGATCGAGTACGACCCCAACCGGTCGGCCTACATCGCGCTGCTGCACTACGTCGACGGCGAGAAGGCGTACATCCTCGCTCCGGCGCGGCTGACCGTCGGCATGACCGTGACCTCGGGCCCCGACGCCGACATCGCGCCGGGCTGCTGCCTGCCGCTGACCCGGATCCCGATCGGCACGATCATCCACAGCGTCGAGCTCGAGCCCGGCCGTGGCGGCCAGCTCGGCCGCTCCGCGGGCGTCGGCATCCAGCTCATGGCGCGCGACGGGGACATGGCCACGCTGCGCCTGCCCTCCGGCGAGATGCGGCTCGTGCGCTCGGACTGTCGCGGCACGGTCGGTACGATCGGCAACTCCGATCACCAGAACGTCAAGATCGGCAAGGCGGGACGCAAGCGCCACATGGGCGTCCGGCCGCAGACTCGCGGGACGGCGATGAACCCGGTCGACCACCCGCACGGAGGTGGAGAGGGCTCGACGACCGCAGGTCGTCACCCCGTCACGCCGTGGGGCGTGCCGACGCTCGGCTACCGCACACGCAAGAAGAACAAGGGATCCGACCGCTACATCGTCCGCGGTCGCAAGAGAGGGAAGAAGCGTTGAGCCGTTCAAGCAAGAAGGGACCGTGGGTCGAGGAGCGCCTCATGGCACGCGTCGAGGCGCTGAACACCTCGAACTCCAAGCAGATGCTCAAGACCTGGTCACGTGCGTCGACGATCTTCCCGGAGATGGTCGGCCACACGATCGCCGTCCACGACGGCCGCAAGCACGTGCCCGTCTTCGTGTCGGAGTCGATGGTCGGCCACAAGCTCGGCGAGTTCGCGCCGACGCGGCTGTATCGCGGCCACGCCGGCTCCGGGAAGGTCCGCTAGCGCCATGACCGCGACCGAGAACGACCCCGAAGAGCCCACCGTCGACGAGCCGGAGGCCGAGGACGCGAAGGCGCCCGCGGAGGAGGCTGCCGCGAAGCCGAAGGTTCGCGCCAAGGCGAAGCCGAAGGCCAAGGCCGCCACGGAGCCTGCCGCGGACGACGCCGAGCCCGCCGGCGACGACGCTGCCGAGCCGGTCGCGAAGGCCGACGCCGACGCCGAGCCCGCCGCGGCCGAGGCCGCCGACGTCGAAGCCGAGCCCGCCGCGAAGCCCAAGCGCACGCGGCGCAAGCCTGCGAAGGCGAAGGCTGACGACGCCGCTGCGACGAAGGCTGATGACACCGACGAGGCGGTCGCGGAGGACAAGGCGGAGGACAAGCCCAAGCCGCGCCGCACGCGCCGCAAGGCCGAGCCCGAGAAGCCCGCCGAGCCCGCCCCACGCAAGAAGCGGCCCGCGCACGACTACGGCGACAACCCGCCGATGGTCCGCGCGCACGCCAAGTACGTCCGCACGTCGGCGCGCAAGGCGCGCCTCGTGTGCGACCACATCCGCGGCAAGGACGTCAACGAGGCGCGCGCGATCCTCGCGCACGCCAGCCGCGACGTCGCCCGCGACTGGTCCAAGCTGCTCGAGTCGGCGGTCGCCAACGCCGAGCACAACCACGAGCTGATCGGCGACGAGCTGCGGATCGCAGCCGTCAAGGCCGACGAGGGGCCGACGCTCAAGCGCTTCCGTCCGCGGGCCATGGGCCGCGCGACGAAGATCCGCAAGCGCACGAGCCACCTCTCGATCACACTCACGCCAAAGGACGGGGATCGCTAGATGGGACAGAAGGTTCACCCCGAGTCGATGCGCGTGGGGTACATCCACGACTGGAAGTCCAACTGGTTCAACGAGAAGCACTTCGCTGACTACCTGGCCGAGGACGTCGCGATCCGCGGGCACATCACGGGCAAGCTCTCGCACGCGGGCCTGTCGGACATCACGATCCGCAAGGACGCAAACGAGGTGGAGGTCAACATCCACACCGCGCGCCCCGGCATCGTGATCGGCAAGTCCGGCTCCGAGGTCGATGCCCTGCGCAAGGACCTGCACCGCATCACACGCAAGCAGATCAAGGTCAACATCCTCGAGATCAAGCGCCCGGAGCTCGACGCCAAGCTCGTCGCGCAGTCGGTCGCCGAGCAGCTGCAAAACCGCGTCGCCTTCCGGCGCGCGATGAAGCGCGCGCTCACGAGCGCGATGCGCTCGGGCGCCAAGGGCTGCAAGATCCAGGTCGGCGGCCGCCTCGGCGGGGCCGAGATGGCCCGCACCGAGAGCTACTCCGACGGCCGCGTCCCGCTGCACACGCTGCGCGCCGACATCGACTACGGCTTCTTCGAGGCCAAGACGACGTTCGGCCGCATCGGCGTGAAGTGCTGGATCAACAAGGGCGAGATCATGCCCGAGGGCTACTCCGGCGCGGACCTCACCGACATGGAGGGCCCGTCCAACCAGCAGCAGGATCGCGACGGCGGCCGTGGCCGCGGGCGCGGCGACCGTGACGGTCGCGGTGGCGGCGGCGGTGGCGGAGGTCGCGGCGGCGGAGGCCGTGGCGGCGGACCGGGCGGTCGCGGCGGCGGTCCGGGCGCGGGTGGCGGACGTGGCGGCGGTGGTGGCGGCGGCGGGACCTCGCGTCCCGGCTTCGGCCCCGGCGCCGGCGGCGCACGTGGGGGAGGTCGCTGAGCGATGCTCTCTCCGAAGCGCGTCAAGCACCGCAAGCAGCACCGCGGCCGAAGGGCCGGGCTGTCGCGCGGGCAGACCTCGATCCAGTTCGGCGAGTACGGCCTCAAGTCGCTCGACGCCGGCTGGCTGACGAACCGCCAGATCGAGGCCGCTCGTATCGCCATGACCCGCAAGATCAAGCGCGGCGGCAAGGTCTGGATCAACGTCTATCCCGACAAGTCCTTCACGAAGAAGCCCGCCGAGACCCGCATGGGCTCGGGCAAGGGCTCGCCCGAGGGCTGGGTCGCCGTGGTCAAGCCCGGCCGCGTGATGTTCGAGCTGGCCGGCGTGTCCGAGCCGCTCGCTCGCGAGGCCATGCGCCTGGCCGGCCACAAGCTGCCCGTGAAGACGAAGTTCGTCATGCGCGAGGACACGCACTCATGATCGCCAAGGACCTACGCGAGCTTCCTGAGACCGAGCTCGTCGAGCACGTGGCAACGCAGCGCCAGGAGGTCTTCGGCCTGCGCTTCCAGCACGCCACCGGCGAGCTCGAGAACACCGCGGGCCTGCGGGCCGCCAAGCGCGAGCTTGCCCGCGCCCTGACCGTTGCGCACGAGCGCGAGATCGACATTCCCAACCGGAAGTAGCGATGGCTGACGAGACCCCCGAATCCGAGCAGACCCCCGAGCCCGCTGCTCCGAAGCTCTCCGGCAAGGAGGAGCGCGCCCGCCGCGACCATCTGGCCAAGTCCCAGCGCGGACCCCGCACGACCGCCGAGCGCGACGCCGAGCGCCGCGAGCTGCGCAAGGCCAAGGCCGCCGCCCGCACGCGCCGCCGCGCGCAGGAGAAGGCCAAGCGGGCCACTGGGGAGAAGGGCACCGGAACCCCGCCCGCCGACCCCAAGGCATCCAGCCCGCAGGTGCGCACCGGCACCGTCGTGTCGGCGAAGCCCGACAAGACGATCATCGTGAAGATCGACCACGCCCGCCGGCACCGCAAGTACGAGAAGATCGTGCGCTCGACGACCAAGCTGCACGCTCACGACGAGACCAACGACGCCAATGAGGGCGACCTCGTGCGCGTCTCCGAGAGCCGGCCGCTGTCTCGCACGAAGCGCTGGAAGCTCGAAGAGGTCTTGGAGCGAGCGAAGTGATCCAGAACGAGACACGCCTGAAGGTCGCCGACAACACCGGCGCGCGAGAGATCCTCTGCATCCGCGTGAAGGGTGGGTCCAAGCGGCGCTACGCGTTCGTCGGCGACACGATCACCGCCACGGTCAAGCAGGCCAACCCGCAGGGCACCGTCAAGAAGGGCGAGGTCGTGACGGCGGTCGTGGTGCGGACGAAGAAGTCCTTCAGCCGCGACGACGGCACGTACATCGCCTTCGACGAGAACGCCGCCGTGATCATCGACGCGGCGAACAACCCGCGCGGCACGCGCATCTTCGGCCCGGTCGCCCGCGAGCTGCGCGATCGCAACTTCATGAAGATCGTCTCGCTCGCCCCGGAGGTGCTGTAGCCATGCCGGCGCGAATTCGCAGGGGTGACGAGGTCATCGTCATCAGCGGCAAGGACAACGGCAAGTCGGGCAAGGTCTTGCGGGTCGATCCCGCCAAGGAGCGCGTCTACGTCGAGGGCCTGAACATCATCAAGCGCCACCAGCGCGCGCGCCAGGGCTCGATGGAGCCGGGCGGCGTGATCGAGAAGGAAGGGCCGATCCACCTGTCGAACGTCGCGCTGCGCGATCCCAAGGACAAGAAGCCCACCCGCGTGAAGTCGATCGAAGAGCACGGCAAGCGCTTGCGCGCGTCGGCCCGCACCGGAGCGAAGATCTGATGGCTACCACCGCCGCACCACCCGCACGCCTGAAGACCCGCTACCTCGAGGAGATCCGCCCGGCGCTCATGCAGCGCTTCGGCTACACCTCGGTCATGCAGGCGCCGAAGATCGACAAGATCACGCTGAACATGGGCGTCGGCGACGCCAAGCAGGACTCCAAGCTGCTCGAGCAGGCCCAGGGCCAGCTCGCGACGATCGCCGGCCAGAAGCCCAACGTGCGCCGTGCCCGCAAGTCGATCGCGAACTTCAAGCTGCGCGAGGGGATGCCGGTCGGCCTGTCCGTCACGCTGCGCGGCGAGCGCGCTTATGAGTTCCTCGACCGCCTGCTGTCGGTCGCGATCCCGCGGATCCGCGACTTCCGCGGCCTGAAGGCGACGGCGTTCGACGGGCGTGGCAACTACTCGCTGGGCGTCCGCGAGCAGGTCATCTTCCCCGAGATCGACTACGACTCGGTCGACCACGTCCGCGGCCTCGACGTGACGATCACGACGACGGCCCAGACCGACGTCGAGGCGTTCGAGCTGTTACTCGCCTTCGGCATGCCGTTCACGAAGGAAGGTCGCCCCGGCGCCAAGGAGGAGGCCGCGAGAGCGCGCGCCGCCGCCGCCGCGGAGGAGGCGCACCACGCAGAGCTGCGCGCCAAGGCCGAGGCCGAGCAGGCTGCGCTCGAGCAGCTGAAGGCAGAGAACCCCGAGGCCTACGCGAAGCCTGAACCGGAACTCGAAGAGCCGGACAACGAGGAGACCACCTAGAATGGCCAAGACGTCCCAGCGGGTCCGCCAGGCTCGGCCCGCGAAGTTCAAGACCCGGGAGTACAGCCGTTGCCGCCGCTGCGGCCGGGCCCGCTCCGTCTATCGCAAGTTCGGCCTCTGCCGGATCTGCCTGCGCGAGATGGCCCACAACGGCTTCGTCCCTGGAATGACGAAATCCTCCTGGTAACCCCCCGCAGCTCCGACCGAGACACCCTTTGAGCGCAAGCACAGACCCCATCGCAGACTTCCTGACCCGGATTCGCAACGCGATCCAGGCCGCCCACGAGACGGTCGACATCCCGTCGTCCAAGCTCAAGGTCGAGTGCGCCCGCATCCTCTCGGAGCAGGGCTACATCGACGGCTACTCGACCGAGGCGCCGAACACCGACCACCCCGGTGAGATCCTGCGCGTTCGGCTGAAGTACACGAACGACCGTCGTTCGGCGATCTCCGGTCTCAAGCGCGTCTCGCGCCCGGGCCGCCGTACATATGCCGGATCGCAGGAGATCCCCAAGGTGCTCGGCGGCATGGGCACCGCGATCGTCTCCACGTCGAGAGGCGTCATGACCGGCCACGAGGCTCGCAGCGCGGGCGTCGGCGGCGAAGTCGTGGCGCACGTCTGGTAGGTGAGATGTCGCGCATCGGCAAGAAGCCCATCCCGCTCCCGACCGGCGTCACCGTGTCGATCGAGCCCGAGCTCGTCTCCGTCAACGGCCCCCGCGGCACGCTGTCCGAGCGGGTCCCGCTCGACATCTCGGTCGAGCAGGACGGCGACGTGCTCGTCGTCAAGCGCCCGACCGACCGTGGCCAGCACCGCGCGCTGCACGGCCTGACGCGCTCGCTCGTCGCGAACATGGTCGAGGGCGTCACCTCCGGCTTTCAGAAGACCCTCGAGATCCAGGGCGTCGGCTACCGCGCCGTGCTCAAGGGCTCGGACCTCGAGCTCGCGCTCGGCTACTCGCACCCCGTGCCCGTGAAAGCGCCGGACGGCATCGAGTTCGAGGTGCCGCAGCCGACACGGGTCATCGTCAAGGGCAACTCCAAGCAGATGGTCGGCGAGACCGCCGCCTACATCCGCAAGCAGCGCCCGCCCGAGCCCTACAAGGGCAAGGGCATCCGCTACGAAGGCGAGTACGTCGCTCGCAAGGTTGGTAAGCGCGCATGACCGTCACGACCAGGCCCGCAAAGCGCCTCAAGCGCCGCCGCCGCGTACGCGCGAAGATCTCGGGCACGGCGACGCGCCCGCGCATCTCCGTCTTTCGCTCAAACCGCGGCATCTCCGCGCAGCTCGTCGACGACGTCGCCGGGCACACGCTCGCGGCCGTCAGCTGGACCGAGGCGCCGTTGCGCGACAAGCAGAGCATGGAGCAGGCCACCGAGGCCGGCAAGCTGCTCGCCGAGCGCGCCAAGGCCGCCGGCATCGAGAGCGCCGTCTTCGACCGCGGCGGCTACCAGTACCACGGTCGTGTGAAGGCCTTCGCCGAAGGCGTCCGCGAAGGAGGACTCACCGTATGAGCGCACCTGTCGTCGATCGCTCCGTCAACCAGCAGGGGCTGGATCTGCAGGAGCGCGTCGTTGAGATCAACCGCGTCGCGAAGGTCGTCAAGGGCGGCCGTCGCTTCTCCTTCACCGCACTCGTCGTCGTCGGCGACGAGCGCGACGTCGTCGGCGTCGGCTACGGCAAGGCCAACGAGGTCCCGCTCGCGATCCAGAAGGGCGTCGAGCAAGCGAAGAAGAACCTCTTCCGCGTGCCCAAGCACGGCCAGACGATCACGCACACGACGACCGGCGTCTACGGCGCCGGCCGCGTCTTCATGAAGCCCGCCTCGCCCGGTACCGGCGTCATCGCCGGCGGCGGCGTGCGCGCGGTGCTCGAGCTCGCCGGCATCCACGACATCCTGTCGAAGTCGCTGGGGTCGCAGAACCCGATCAACCTCGTCAAGGCGACGGTCGCGGGCCTGCAGGGCCTGCGTCGCCCCGAGGAGGTCGCCGACCTGCGCGGCCTGTCGATCAACAAGGTGCTCGGGATCGGCTTCGGTGAGGAAGCTGCTGCCGAGACGATCGCGGGCGCGGACGGCGTGGACGGCGCGGACTCGGGGGCGGATGCCCCCGTGGATCCCGATGTCGCCGATGTCGTGCCCGAGAAGATCGCGGGTACGGACGCCGAGGCAGGGGTCGACGAGGGCGCCGTGACGGAGCCCGCGGCGCCTGCCAACGAAGGGACCGAGCCGGCATGAAGGTGACGCAGTTCAAGTCCAAGAACGGCGCTGACGCGAGTCAGATCGCGACGCTGCGCTCGCTGGGCCTGCGCCGCATCGGGCACACCGTCGAGGTCAAGGACAACGACGTCTCGCGCGGCATGCTGCACAAGGTCCGCCATCTCGTTCGTATCGAGGAGAGCTCATGACGCCCCCCAAGGACTCCTCCGCCGAAGAGGCCGGCGACGGCGCGAAGCCGATCGGCCTCAACACGCTGAAGCCCGCGCCGGGCAGCCGCAAGCCACGCAAGCGCGTCGGCCGCGGCCACGGCTCGGGCACGGGTAAGACGTCGGGTCGCGGCCACAAGGGCGCGGGCTCGCGCTCGGGCTCCAAGGACCGTCCCGGCTTCGAGGGCGGCCAGATGCCGATCCACATGCGGATGCGCAAGCTGCGCGGCCCGCACATGAAGAAGTCGATGCCGTTCGAGATGTTCCGCACGCACACCCAGCCGGTGAACCTCGCGGACCTCGAGGCGCGCTTCGAGTCCGGCGACGAGGTGACGGTGCAGGCCATGAAGGACAAGGGCCTCGGCAACCGCAAGGACATCAACGTGAAGATCCTCGCCAAGGGCGAGATCACCAAGCCGCTGACCGTGCACGCGCACGCGTTCAGCGCATCCGCCAAGGCAGCCATCGAGGCCGCCGGCGGGACGTGTCACATTCACGCTGACTAGTCGGACCCACGGGCTCCAGATGCGTGTCCGCTTCGACATCCGCCGGGCGCTCGGCTGACACGCCGCCACGGATCAGGACTGGCCAAGCGTGGGTCTAGAATGTTCCCTTGAGCGAGCTACCGCTACTTCTGGACGACGGCCACATCGAGGGACCGCATGCGGTGGAGCGCGTGGTCGGACCGGAGCGTGTCGCCGCTGTCGTCGACCAGTCCGACCTGTCGGACGCTCGCGCGGCACTGGAGGATCTCTGCTTGGCGTGGGGCGGGGGCTGCGGAGCATTGCTCCCCGCGGAACGGGACCGGGACGGCCTGCCCGTGCGTTGGGATCGGTTTCGCGAGGCGGGGGTGTTCGATCGTCTCGGGCATCGCGATGTTATCCAAGGTCAGTCCAATCGGCCGCGCGTGTTCTCTACGGCTGAGGTCGGCGGTGATCCCCTGCTCGCGGTGCTATGGAATCGGCACGACCGCGAGGGTTGGGCGACGGCTGATTGCTCGCTGCCGGACTCCGACGATCCGTGGCACGTCGCCTACCTTGCCTGTCTCGGCGCATGGCCGTCGCAACCGGCTTCGCGACACCTGGCCGCGACAGGATTGGTCGAGGACTACCGCTTCGAACGATTGCTGCGCGTCAAACGAGATGTGATCGAGGCACCCGGGCCTGCGGACTTGGTCGCCCGCCCTTCGTGACCCCGAGCACACCTCTCCGCCTGAGCTATCGATGTACGGGCTTTCGCGGTGGCGGCTGCCCGAGGCGTCGCACATGACAGACGTGCCGGGGTTGCGGCCGCCTGGTTGGGAGCGCAGCCGCTACGGCGCGAACCTGGTCGTTGTAAACGAGCCCGGCTCGGTCGAAGATCTCGCGCTCATCTGGAACCTTCGTGCAGCGCATGGGCTCTATGCCGGTGTGCCGCTCGCCGTGCCCGCAACGACTGACGTCGCCACGGCACTGCGAGTTTGGACGGCTGCGGGCCGTGAGACCTGGGCGATGCGACTCTTCGGGTTCGTATCCGGTCGGCCATGGGGCTTGCTCAGCGCGACCATCGCGCCAGGACGCCTCGCTCGTTGGGCGGAGCACGCAGACGGGAACTGGGCGCCGGTCGACCTCGACCTCGTGCTGCATCCGGCTGAGCGTCCAGGCCGGCCCAGCACCGACGTTGTTGCATTTCGAGATGGGCGTGGACGCATACCCGCGCTAGCGGCCGAGGACCGCGAGTTTTTGCGCAAGCGACCCTCGCAGGCGTACGCCTGCGATCTCCGAGTACGCGTCAATCCGGTTGGACGTCGGCTGCCACCCAACCGAGCGCTTGCGCGGTTTCTGCCGATCCTGTTTGGCTACCGGGGTGGAGGGAGCGAGCATTCCGGCGGTCGTTGGGATGACATTCTTGACGTCGACTGGCCCTGCGGATGGAAAGTGCTGGAGGCTGCGGTGCGCGATCGTGGTCTGCGAGCAGAACCCAGCCGCCCTGGGCGCGCGGCAACAGCGCTCCTGCGACGGCTCGGCTCCTTCGCGCAGCTGCAGGCTTTGGCGGATCCCGCCGTGCTTGAGGTTCTTTCAAGGCTTGGCGCCCGATCCGGGCGCGCGTACTTCGAGGAGAAGGTCAGGGAGATCCACGCCGCGCTGGATCTTGCGGGCGAGGACGGCGCGGCTCGCTCGGAGGCGATCGAGGCGAAGCTTGCTGATTTGGCGCTCGCGCCGTTTGAGTCGGACAAGGCTGAGGTCACATGGGACGAGCTGAAGCAGATTCTCTCCCGCGATGCCGCACACGAGTAGCTGGGTTGGGCGGAGTCCCACGAACTCCTGGTGCGTGGCGCCGAGGTCATCTGCCGACGTTGCACAGCGCGCGAGTGGCGGCAGGCGGCGGGAACTAGAGTCAAGTCCCGGGACGTGGTGTAGGAGTTCGCTGCTCATCTCGTCGGTGAAGACGTGGATGCTCACGCGGCGGCGAGCTCGGCGACCTCCTCTTCAGATCGGGAAGAGAGAGATCCATCGGACTGGCGGTCGTACAGGCTGGCCATCGAGGCGCGGCTGATGTAGGCGCGCCCGACGAGCCACTCGTCGTTGGCTTCGATCGCGAGCATCGAGACGAGTCGGATGACGGAGGCGTCGTCGGGGGAAGATGCCCACGACGTCGGTGCGGCGGCCGATCTCGCGGTTGAAGCGCTCCAGCGGGTTGGTCGAGCGCAGCTTGGGCCAGTGCTCAGCCGGGAACGCGTAGAAGGCGAGCGCGTCGTCTTCGGCGTCCTCGAGCAACGCCGCGACCTTCGGCAATCGGCGCTGCAGCTGCGTCACGGCGTCGCCGAGGCGCCGGCGCGCCTCCTCGCCGTCAGCGGCCGTGAAGAGCTGGCGGATCACGGCGCCGAGGGCGTCGTGCTGGTCCTTGCGGCAGTGGCCCCTGAGGTCGCGAAGAAAGTGCACGGTGCAGCGCTGCCACGCCGAACCGAGAACCTTGGCGATCGCGGCCTTCAGGCCCGGGTGGGCGTCAGAGATCGTCAGCTGCACGCCGACGAGGCCGCGCGCGACGAGCGAGCGCAGGAACTCCGTCCAGAACGCCTCTGTCTCGGCCTCACCGACGTCCAGGCCGATGATCTCCCTGCGCCCGGTCTCGTGAACGGCATGCGCGATCACGACGCACTTACGCGCGACACGACCGCCGTCACGGACCTTCTCGATCTTCGCGTCGACGAACAGGTACGGGTAGCGGCCCTCAAGCCGCCGCTCCCGAAACGCCTGGACCTGCTCGTCGAGCAGCGCCGCGATCCGGCTGACCTCCGACCTTGAGATCCGTAGCCCGAGCGACTCGACGAGCTGATCGACGCGGCGCGTCGAGACGCCGCACACGTACGCCTGCTGCACCACGCTGACGAGCGCCTGCTCGCTGCGCTTGCGCGGCTGCAGAAAGCTCGGGAAGTAGCTGCCCTGGCGGATCTTCGGGATCTGCAGCTCGATCTCCCCGGCGCGCGTGTACCACCTGCGCGAGCGGTAGCCGTTGCGATGCGTCGCGCGATCCTCCGGCCGGCGCTCGCCATGCTCGGCGCCGATCAGCTCAGACACCTCGCATTCCATGATCTGCTGCGCGACCGCCCTGACGGACTCGCGGATCACATCGCCATGCTCCTCGCGCAGCACCTTCCGGACGACCTCCTCGATCGTCATCCTGTCCTGACCGGCCATCGCTGGCCTCCTTTCGTCGAACCCTCAAGAAGTCCGACGATGATGAGCGCCGCGGTGGCCGGAACCACGTCGTTCCGTCCGATGCGCTCCTACACCAACTCTAGGGACGTGACCGGAACTAGCACCGCCAGTGATATGTCGCGGGTGCGGGCTGCCCATTCGTCGCCCATTTCCGGCCGACCTCCTCGTGTTCCGTTACAGGGCCAGCGAGATGCTCCGGCAGACGCTGCAGCTCAACGCTCTCCCGCACCTGCTAGCGGCGCGTTGGCTCGCGGCGGTCCTTGAACGGCGAGGTCTTTTCGGCATTCCTCCTGGCGTTGAGTTCCGTGACGAGGACGGGGTGCTGATCGCCGAGGCTGATGTCGTCCTCTTGTTCACGAACGGCACCTTGGCGCTCGGCGAGTGCAAGCTGACGCCTCGTGGGCTCAGGCAAGGCGACATCGACAAGCTTGAATCGCTCGCGGACGCCGTTGGCGCGAGCTGGACGTTCTACGCGGTACCCGCCTGGTCGAGTGAGTGCGGCGAGCCGTGGCGGCAGCTGCGCGCCAGCCACACCGAGCGGCCCAGGTTCGTGCTCACGAACGAGCAGCTTGTCCGGCTCGACGGTGCCGATCCTGGGGACGATCCCTTTCGGGCTAGGCCCTCCGACAACCCGGAAGAGGCCGACGACGAGCGGCGCGCGGCGTGCCACAAGCGGTTTGTTGCACACCTCGTCGGCGGCATCTCACGACTCGACGAGGGCAGGCGCACAATCGACGAACTTCTCGATGAGGAGTAGCGGTCGTTGGCCGTCCGGACCACGTCCGGACGGTGGTAGCATGTGGCGATGAGCGCGACCCCGGACAGCACCACGCGCCGGCACCGGATCGAGGTGCGTGTGACGCCTGATCAAGAGGCCCTCATCCGCTACGCGGCCAGCATCGCCGATGAAACGGTGACCGCTTTCGTGTTGGGGACGGCGACCGAGCGGGCCCACAAGCTCGTGGACGCGCAGCGCACTGTGACGCTGCCGAACGACAGGTTCGATCGGTTCTACGCGGCGTTAGACGAGCCGGCCACGGTCGTGCCTGAACTCTTCTCGCTCCTTCAGAGCGAGCCGTTGCCGCGAGCTTGAGTCCTGACAGTGTGCGTCTCGAGCGGCTCCGATCCGACCACGAGGTCGTCGACTTCGCCTCGGGCGTCGAGGATCTCGACAACTGGCTGCGTCGTCACGCCCTCGCGGCCCAGGAAATGGACTCGGCACGCACGTTCGCCGTGGTGCGGGGCAAGCGGGTCGTGGGCTATGTCAGCCTCACGATGGGCTCGGTGCAGCGCGACGACGCACCCCCTCGGCTCGTCCGCGGCATGCCCGGTTATCCCATCGGCATGGTCTTGATCGCCCGCCTTGCCATCGACGGGGCCGATCAAGGCGCAGGGCTCGGCACGCGGCTCCTCGCCGACGCGCTGCGAATGGCTGTCGTCGCAGGCGAAGCGGCAGCAGCGCGGCTCGTGGCTGTCGACGCGATCGACCAGCGTGCCGCCGGGTTCTACCGGCGGCACGGCTTCACAGAAGCCCTCGACCATCCTCAACGCCTCTACCGACGGCTCAAGGACGTGCGAGCCAGCATGCAGCGCTGAGCGCTGAATTCGCCGCGGCCCAAATCATGTCGCCTGACTCATGTTGCGGCCTGCCAGAATCCAGCGAATGAGGAGCCGATGAGGAGCGAGCATGCTTGACTCGCCGCCCGATCGCCGACGACCCGCTTGCACGGCTCGTCATCGAGCGCCTCGCCGTCCCGGCGCGCCGTGAGCTGCTCGACGTCGAGCCGCTCGACCTGCCCGGCGGCCCGCTCCTGACCGAACTGCTGAACGACGTACGGGAAGATCGCGTGTAACCGGTCGGCCGCACGGGCAAGGGCGGCCGTGCGCGGGGTAGGTTCGTTCGACTTGTCAGAGCAGCATGACCATGACCCCGCGGTCGTCGTGCGTGGACCTTGACCTCCCGGCACGACCGCGAGCGGGCGGGCGCAGAGCGCCCGTGTACTAAGCTGCGGCGCCGATGGTTTCCACGATTCTCAGTGCGTTCACCGTCGCGGAGATCCGCAAGAAGCTCGCCTTCACGGCGTTCGTGCTCGCGCTCTACCGCCTCGGTGCGCACCTGCCTGTGCCCGGGATCAACGTCGAGGCCGTCAAGGCGATCCAGGACTCGTTCTCCGGCTCGGGGATCCTGAACTTCCTGAACCTCTTCAGTGGCGGCGGGCTCTCGCGCATCGCCCTCTTCGCCCTCGGGATCATGCCGTACATCACGGCGTCGATCATCCTGCAGCTGCTGACCGTGGTCGTGCCGTCGCTCGAGAAGCTCTCCAAGGAGGGCGAGGTCGGCCAGCAGAAGATCACGCAGTACACGCGCTACCTCACGGTCGGCTTGGCGTTCGCCCAGTCGATCGGCTACGTCTTCCTCTTCCGCTCGCTGACCGCGTCCGCCGGCGAGTCCGTGATCGACAACTTCAGCGCCCCGCGCGTCTTTTTGATCGTCATCTCGCTGACCGCCGGCTGCGTGCTCATCATGTGGATGGGCGAGCTCATCACCCAGCGCGGCATCGGCAACGGGATCTCGCTCATGATCTTCGCGTCGATCGTCTCGGGCCTGCCAAACGGCGCGCAGGCGTGGGCCACGAGCTCGGACCCGGTCTTCAAGGTGATGTTCCCGTTCATCGGCCTCGGCGTGATCGCCGCGATCGTCTTCGTCCAGGAAGGCCAGCGGCGGATCCCGATCCAGTACGCCAAGCGCGTCATCGGGCGCCGCATGACCCAGGGCGGCCAGACCTACCTGCCGCTGCGCGTGAACATGGCCGGCGTCATCCCGGTGATCTTCGCCGCCTCGATCATGGCGTTCCCGCCCACCGTCGGCCAGCTGCTCAACAACGAGTTCGGCAAGGACTTCGCGGCGTTCTTCTCGCCGAACGGGTGGGCCTACATCGTCGGCGAGTCGGTCTTCATCGTGCTGTTCACGTACTTCTACACGGCGGTCACGTTCAACCCTGTCGACCAGGCGGACAACCTCAAGAAGTACGGCGGCTTCATCCCGGGGGTGAGGCCAGGCCGCCCCACGGCGGAGTTCCTGGATCGCGTGCTCGCGCGATTGACGTTCCCGGGGGCGATGTACCTCGCCGCCGTGGCCGCCTTGCCGACGATCCTCTTCAACCAGACGAGCGCGAACTTCTACTTCGGCGGCACCTC
This sequence comes from uncultured Actinomycetes bacterium, assembly GCA_963839905.1. Lineage (GTDB taxonomy): Bacteria > Actinomycetota > Thermoleophilia > Solirubrobacterales > Solirubrobacteraceae > CADCVQ01. Next base: position 33,207 of record CAWIXC010000001.1, read on the forward strand.
GCTGCTGATCGTGGTCGGCGTGGCGCTGGACACGATGAAGCAGCTCGAGGCGCAGCTCATGATGCGCAACTACGAGGGCTTCCTCAAATGACCTGGCGCCGGCAGCCAGCGCCGCAGTAGGCTCCGCGCGCGGTCGCCATGTCAGAGCTCAATCTCATCCTCCTCGGCCCTCCGGGCGCGGGCAAGGGCACGCAGGCCGATCGGCTGACCGACGACTTCAACCTGCCGTACATCGCGACGGGCAACATCCTGCGCGCGGCGGTCGCCGAGCGAGACCCCGCTCGGCAAGGAGGCGAAGACGTTCATGGACGCCGGCGAGCTCGTCCCGGACGACGTCATCACCGGCGTCATCCTCGAGGCCATAGAGGCGCCGGAGGCGCTCGACGGATTCCTGCTCGACGGCTTCCCGCGCACGGTCGCCCAAGCGGAGGCGCTCGGCGCCGGCCTCGAGCGCTCCGAGCGCGACCTCACCGCCGCGATCCTCATCGAGGTCCCCGACGAGGACGTCATGCGGCGCATGTCGGGGCGCCGGGTGAGCGTCAAGACCGGGCGTGCCTACCACATCGAGTTCGACCCGCCCAAGCACGAAGGCCGCTGCGACGTCGATGGGTCGCGCCTGGTTCAGCGCGACGACGACAAGCCCGAGACCGTCGCGCACCGCCTCGAGGTCTACCACGAGCAGACGGCGCCGCTGATCAGCTACTACGAGGAACGGGGGCTGCTGCGCCGCTTCGACGGCACGCGCTCGCCGACCGAGGTACACGACCACATCCGGGCGACGATCGCCACGCTGCGCCTCGAAGAAGAGCTGTGATCGTCAAGAAGACGCCGGAGGAGATCGACAAGATGGCGGCCGCGGGCGCGATCCTCGTCCGCACGCTCGCGCTCGTCGAGTCAAAGATCCGCCCCGGCGTGACGACCGGCGAGCTCGACGCCGCGGCCGAGCGCTACATCCGCTCGCAGGGCGCGACCCCGGCGTTCAAGGGCTACCGGGGCTTTCCCGGCTCCTTGTGCATCTCCCCGAACTCGATGGTCGTGCACGGCATCCCCGGCTCCTACAAGCTCGCCAAGGGCGACATCCTGTCGGTCGACTGCGGGGTCGTGCTCGACGGCTGGGTCGCCGACGCGGCGCGCACGTTCGCCGTCGGGTCGGTCTCCGCCGTCGCGCGCAAGCTGCTCGACACGACCGAGGCCTCGCTCCATGCCGCCGTCGAGCAGTGCCGGCCGGGCAACCGCCTCGGCGACGTCTCGCACGCCGTGCAGGCGCGCGTCGAGCAGGACGGCCTGTCGGTCGTGCGCTCGCTCGTCGGCCACGGCATCGGCCGCGACATGCACGAGGACCCGCAGATCCCCAACTACGGCCCGCCCGGCAAGGGCGTCAGGCTCGAGGAGGGAATGGTGCTCGCGGTCGAGCCGATGGTGACCGTCGGCCGCCACGACGTGCGCCTCGCCGACGACCATTGGGCGATCTACTCGCAGGACGGATCGCTCGCCGCGCACTTCGAGTTCACGATCGCCGTGACGGGCGATGGCCCGCGGGTGCTGACCCCGTGGCACGAGACGACCGGCTGATCGCGCTTCGCTACACTCAGTTGTCGCGCCCGCGGCGGGATTGTCCACGCGTCCAGCCTGCGCTTCCTCACGTCTTACGAAAGGGCTCATGAAGGTACGACCGTCGGTCAAGCCGATGTGCGAGAAGTGCAAGATCATCCGCCGCCACGGCGCGGTGCTGGTCATCTGCTCCAATCCACGTCACAAGCAGAGGCAGGGGTAGGTCATGGCACGGATCGCCGGGATCAACATCCCCCTGAACAAGCGCGCGGAGATCGGCCTGACGTACATCTACGGTGTCGGCCGCCCGACCGCGAACCAGATCTTGAAGGCCACGGGCATCGAGCCGGACCGCAAGGTGCGGGACCTCACCGAGGACGAGGTCTCCAAGCTGCGCGACGCGATCGACGACCTCACGGTCGAGGGCGATCTGCGCCGCGAGCGCTCGCAGAACATCAAGCGCCTGATGGAGATCGGCTGCTATCGCGGGATGCGTCATCGCCGCGGCCTGCCCGTGCGCGGGCAGAACACGAAGACGAACGCCCGCACGCGCAAGGGGCCCAAGCGCATGCAGGTGGCCGGCAAGAAGAAGGCCACGAAGAAGTAAAGGACGACATTTGCCTGCTCCAAAACGACCTCAGCGCGGCCGTCGCAAGCCGAAGAAGAACATCCCGATCGGTCAAGCCCACATCAAGACCTCTTTCAACAACACGATCGTCTCCCTGTCGGACAACAAGGGGAACGTCATCGCGTGGGAGTCGGCGGGCGGAGCCGGATTCAAGGGCTCGCGCAAGTCGACGCCGTTCGCCGCGCAGGTCACCGCCGACGCCGCGGCGCGCAAGGGCATCGACCAGGGCCTGCAGAAGGTCGAGGTGTTCGTGAAGGGACCCGGCTCCGGGCGCGAGACCGCGATCCGCTCGCTGCAGGCCGCGGGCCTCGAGGTCACCGGCGTCAAGGACGTCACCCCGCAGGCACACAACGGCTGCCGGCCGCGCAAGCGGCGGAGGGTCTAGCCCATGGCACGTGACACGGGCGCAGCCTGCAAGCAGTGCCGCCGCGAGGGCCAGAAGCTCTTTCTCAAGGGCGAGCGCTGCCTGACCGACAAGTGCGGCGTCGAGCGCCGCGCGTACCCGCCGGGCGACCACGGCCGCGGGCGCCAGAAGCAGTCCGAGTACCGCGTGCAGCTGCGCGAGAAGCAGAAGGCCCGGCGCTACTACGGCGTGCTCGAGAAGCAGTTTCGGATCTACTACGCGAAGGCGTCGCGCATGGAAGGGATCACGGGCGAGAACCTGCTCTCGATCCTCGAGTCGCGGCTGGACAACGTGCTCGTCCGCCTCGGCTTCGCCGCGTCCCGCCGCCAATCGCGCCAGCTCATCCGCCACGGCCACTGGCTCGTCAACGGCCGTCGCGTGGACATCCCGAGCTATCAGGTCCGGGAGGGCGACGTCATCGCCGTCAAAGCGGGCACCCCCGTCGAGCCCCTGATCCGCGATGCGACCGAGCTCACCGCACAGGTCCCGGCCTGGCTGCAGGCCGACCACGACTCGCTGACCGCGAAGGTGCTTCGCAAGCCCGAGCGCAGGGAGATCGCGGCACCGGTGCAAGAGCAGCTCATCGTCGAGCTGTACTCCAAGTAGACCATTCCCCTCCCGACTGTCCCGGCGCGGATGCGTGCGGGGCGGGCGGGTCCGATTCACCCCGACGTTAGGACCCTGATGCTCGACTTCCAAGTCCCCCGGATCACCAGTGAGACGGTTGAGGAGAATCGCGGCTCGTTCACCATCGAGCCGCTCGACCGTGGCTTCGGCTACACGTTCGGCAACTCGCTGCGGCGCGTGCTGCTGAGCTCGCTCGCGGGAGCGGCCGTGACCAGCGTGCGCATCGAGGGTGTCGCGCACGAGTTCTCGACGATCAAGGGCGTCACGGAGGACGTGACCGACATCGTGCTGAACCTCAAGGGCATCGTCTGCCGGATGCACTCCGACGCGACCGAGGTCGAGGCGCCGCTCGTAGTGACCGGCCCGGGCGAGATCACCGCGAAGGACATCGACCTGCCGGCCGGCGTCGAGGTGCTCAACCCCGACGTGCACATCGCGACGCTTGAGAAGAAGACGAAGCTCGAGCTGTACCTCACGATCGGCCGCGGTCGCGGCTACCGGCCTTCGGAGGACAACAAGTCCCCCGACCAGCCGATCGGCGTCATCCCGATCGACTCGATCTTCTCGCCGGTGCGGCGCGTCGCCTACGGCGTCGAGCCGGCCCGCGTCGGCCAGCGCACCGACTACGACAAGCTCACGCTCGACATCGAGACCGACGGGTCGATCGACCCGCAGGCCGCGCTGCGCGAGGCGGCGGAGATCCTCATCGCCCAGCTTGCGATCTTCACGGACGCCGATCGCATCGAGGAGCTGCGCGCCGGCCCCGGCGGCCAGCTCGAAGGCTCAAACGGCGCGTCGGCCGCCGGTGCGGGCGGCGCCGCCGGTGGCGGGTCGGCCGGCCCGATGCACGACATCCTCATCGAGGAGCTCGAGCTGGGCGTGCGGTCCTACAACTGCCTCAAGCGCGCGGGCATCCAGACGGTGGGCGACCTCATCTCGAAGTCCGAGGGCGAGCTCAACGCGATCCCGAACTTCGGCAAGAAGTCGATCGACGAGGTCATCGAGACGCTGCACAACCGCGGCCTCGACCTCCGGGACGACTAGGCCCCCGGCCTCCGACCGCTAGGATCCCGAACCGCTCATGCGCCACCAACAGAAACGCAACAAGCTCAGCCGCAGCTCATCGCACCGCAAGGCGCTGCTGATGAACCTCTGCAAGGAGGTCATCGAGCACGAGCGGATCAAGACGACCGAGGCGAAGGCGAAGGCCGTCAAGCCCGAGCTCGAGCAGCTCATCACGCTGGCCAAGCGCGGGGACCTCCACGCGCGCCGCCAGGCGCTTGAGCGCGCTCGGCCAGGACAAGTTCGCCGTGCACACGCTGTTCGCCGAGGTCGCCCCGCGCTACACGGAGCGTCCCGGCGGCTACACGCGCATCCTGAAGCTGGGCCCTCGGCGGAGCGACTCCACCGAGATGGTCTACCTCGAGCTCGTCTGAGCCAAGGCGGGTCGCGGCTTCGGCTGCGAGGCTGGTCCGATGACGAGCCGGATGCTGCTGGAGTACGACGGGACCGCGTTTGCCGGCTGGGCGCGGCAGCCCGGCCAGCGGACGGTGCAGGCCGAGGTCGAGAAGGCGCTGCGGATGGTCCTGCGCGAGGACTCGTTGTCGCTCACCGTGGCGGGTCGCACCGACGCGGGCGTGCACGCCTGGGGGCAGGTCTGCTCATACGACCACGAGGCGGTCGACCCGCTGCGCCTCAACGCGCTGCTGCCGGCGGACGTCGCGGTGCTCGACTGCAACCCGGCGCCGCACGGATTCGACGCGCGCCGTGACGCCGTCTCGCGGACCTACTGCTACCGCCTGCTGCACCGCCGCGCGCGCTCGGTCTGGCTCGCGGGGCGCGCGTGGTGGCACGGCTGGGACCTCGATCGCGACGCGCTTCGCGCGTGCGCGGCCGCCCTGCCCGGCACGCACGACTTCACGGCCTTCACGCCCACGGACACCTACCACACGCGCTTCGAGCGCAACGTGCTGTCCGCGCAGTGGCGGGAGGACGGCGACGTGCTCGAGCTCTGGATCACCGCCGACACGTTCATGCGTCACATGAACCGCATCCTCGTCGGCACGATGGTCGAGGTCGCGACGGGCCGGCGATCGCTCGAGGACTTCACGGTGCTACTCGACGGCCGGCCGCGGGCCGAGGCAGGGGCGACCGCGCCGCCGCAGGGCCTGGCGCTCGCCGCGGTCGCGTACCCGTGAAGGTCACGGAGAGGTCGGGCGCAGGGTCTACGATCGGTAACCCATGAAGGTGCTGCTGACCAACGACGACGGCATCGACGCCGAGGGCCTGCAGGCGCTGCGCCGTGCGCTCCTGCGCGTCTCGCAGATCGAGCTCGTCGTCATCGCGCCGGACGGCAACCGCTCCGCGATGGCGCGCTCGATCACGACACGCCGCCCGCTGTGGGTGCAGGAGGTCGACTTCGGCGACGGCACGCACGGCTTCGCCACCGACGGCACCCCGGTCGACTGCGTGCGCCTCGCGACGCTCGGGCTCGTGGAGGGCTTCGAAGCCGAGCTCATCGTCTCGGGCATCAACCACGGCACGAACCTCGGCGACGACATCACGTACTCCGGCACCGTCGCCGCCGCGTTCGAGGGCGTCCTGCTCGGGCTGCCGGCGATCGCGGTCTCCCAGCAGTCCTCGGCGGGAACCACCGACTTCCGGCCCAACCACCTCTTCGAGTTCGACCGCGCCGCGCAGTTCGTAGCGCGCCTCGTCGAGGAGATCGACGACGTGCCGCTGCCGCCGGGCACGCTGCTGAACATCAACTGCCCCGCGGGCGAGGCGGGCGGCGTGGAGATCGCCAAGCTCGGCAAGCGCATCTACCGCGACGAGCTGAAGCTCACGGGCTCGGGCAGCGACGACGGGCGCTCGCAGTACTGGATCTACGGCCCCGACCCGGGCTTCCACGAGGAGCCCGGCACGGACTTCGCGGCGATCGGCGACGGGCGGATCGCGGTCACGCCGCTGCACTTCGATCTCACGGACACGGCCGGCATGGACGCCCTCGACACGCACGACCTGGCGCGACTGCTGCTGCCGATCGTGCAGGAGCGAGACTGATGGAGGTCTCGGAGGAGGTCGGGCGCCGCGCGGCCGAGCTGCGCTCCGAGCTGCACGAGCACGGCCGGCGCTACTACGTCCTCGACGACCCGACGATCGGCGACGACGAGTACGACGCGCTGCTCGACGAGCTGCGCGCGATCGAGGCCGCCCACCCCGAGCTCGTCACGCCCGACTCGCCCACGCAGCGCGTGGGCGGCGAGCCGGTCTCGTCGCTGCCGAAGGTCCGCCACGAGATCCCGATGTTGTCGCTCGCAAACGCCCGCTCCGAGGAGGAGCTGCGCGCCTGGGTGACGCGGATGCGCACCCACCTCGCGCGCGAGGGGATCGACGACCCGCAGTTTCAGTTCGTGGCCGAGCCGAAGATCGACGGCCTCGCGATCTCGCTGCTCTACGAGGACGGCGTGCTCGTCCGCGGGGCGACGCGCGGCAACGGCGAGATCGGCGAGGACGTCACGCACAACCTGCGGACGATCCCGACGATCCCGCTGCGGATCGAGGACGCGCCGGCGGTGCTCGAGGTCCGCGGCGAGATCTACATGTCGCTGAAGGACTTCGCGGGCCTCAACGAGCGCCGGGCGGAGGCCGGGCTGTCGACGTTCATGAACCCGCGCAACGCCGCCGCCGGCACGATCCGCCAGCTCGACCCGCGCCTCGCGCGCGAGCGGCCCCTGTCGATGTGGGCGTACGCCATCGGGCGCACCGGCGGCCGGACGTTCGGCTCGCACTGGCAGGGCCTCGAGTGGCTGCGTTCAGCCGGTTTTCCGGTGAACCGCGACATCGTGCTGCTGCAGACCGAAGACGAGGTCGTCAAGCAGTGCCTCGGCTGGCAGGAGCGCCGCGGCGGGCTGGACTTCGAGATCGACGGCGTCGTGGTGAAGGTCTCAGATCTCGAGCTGCAGCGCCGGCTCGGCGTCGTCGGTCGCGACCCGCAGGTGGGCGATCGCGTGGAAGTTCCCGCCGACGACCAAGGTCACGACGCTCAAGGACATCATGTGGAACGTCGGCAAGTTCGGCGACCTGCACCCGTTCGCGATGCTCGAGCCGGTGCATGTCGGCGGGGTGACGGTCAAGCTCGCGACGCTGCACAACGAGGAGGACCTCGCCCGCAAGGACCTGCGCATCGGCGACGAGGTCATCGTGCTGCGTGCCGGCGACGTCATCCCGCAGGTGCTCTCGCCGGCGCCGCACGCGGTCGAGCGGGAGGGGCGCTCGGATCCGCCGCGCCCGCCGGAGCGCTGCCCCTCGTGCGACACGCCGACGGTCAAGCCGGAGGAGGGCGTGTTCACGCTGTGCCCGAACCGGCTGTGCCCGGGGCGCCAGTGGCAGCTGCTCAAGCACTACGTCTCGCGCGGGGCCATGGACATCGACGGGCTTGGCGAGAAGCAGGTCTTCCAGCTGCAGCACGCCGGCCTCGTCACGACCGCCGCGGACTTCTACCGCCTGACCGCCGAGCAGCTGCTCGAGCTCGAGGGCTACGGCGAGATCTCCGCGAACCGGACGATCGAGGCGATCGCCGGGTCGCGCGAGCGCCCGTTCGGCCGGGTGCTGTTCGCGATCGGGCTCGAGGAGGTCGGCTTCGTCACGGGCCGCAACATCGCCGCGCGGTTCCGGACGATCGACGCGCTGCTCGCCGCGAGCGAGGAGGAGATCCTCGAGACGTCGGGCGTCGGGCCGAAGATGGCCCAGCGCATCCACGAGCAGCTCGCCGACGAGCAGATGCGGGCGCTGATCGCCGACCTGCGCGCTGTCGGCGTCCGGATGCAGGAGGAGGGTCCGCCGCCGGGGGAGGGCCCTTTGAAGGGCAAGACGTTCGTGCTGACAGGCACGCTCCCGGACCTCACGCGCGAGCAGGCGACCGAGCGCATCGAGGCGGCGGGCGGCCGGGTGACGTCGAGCGTGTCGAAGAAGACCGACTACGTCGTCGCGGGCGCGACGCCGGGCACGAAGCTCGAGAAGGCCGAGCGCCTCGGCGTGCCGGTGCTCGACGAGCCGGGCCTGCTCGCGCTGCTGAGCGGCGAGGGTTAGGGCGGGGGCGCGGCCGCCGCCGCCGGGGCCCCCTGCAGCCGCGCGATCGCGCTCACGATGCGGTCCTCGCGCGCCTTCTCCGCCGACGGGTTGGCGCGGTTGAACATCAGCGAGAACGCGATGTCGCGCCCCGACGCCGTCCGGCAGTAGCCCGCGAGCCCGCTGACGTTGCGAAGCGTCCCGGTCTTCACGCGGCAGCGCGCCTCCGCGGGCGTGCCGTGCGTGCGTCCCTTCACCGTGCCCGTCCGGCCGGTGAGCGCGAGCGAGGAGCGGAACGTCGTGCCGACGTCCCCCTCGTCCATGCGCTCCAGCAGCCGGACGACGTCGCGTGGGCTGGTGCGATCCGAGCGCGACAGGCCTGACCCGTCCGCGACCCGCGCCCGTGCCCCGATCGCCGCGACCGTCTCGCGCACGACCGCGGACCCGCTGCGCGTCGTGCCGCTGTCGCGGTAGCGCTCGCCGAGCGCCTTGAGCAGCATCTCCGCGGCGAAGTTGTTCGACGGCACGTTGATGAAGCGGATGAGCTCGCGCACCGGCATCGACGCCACGCTCGCGACCTCGCCGGCCGCCGCCGGCGCGGTGCCGGCGCGCGCCGCAGCCGAGCTGCGCACCCCGGCCGTGCGGAGCAGGGCGGCAAAGCGGGTCGCCGCGAAGCGCGCCGCATCCAGCCGCAGCGCTCCCGCGAAGAAGCCGCGGTTGTAGGCCAGCGCGCTGAGCACGCCCCCGAGGTCTGAGTCATAGCCGCTACAGCAGCTCGAGCGCTGGCGGTCGAAGCCGCTCTCGTCGCCCAGGACCGCGCCGTCGATCCGCTTGACGCCCGCCGCCTTGACCGCCCGCGCGAGCTCCGCGGCCGACTCGTCGCCGAAGAACGGGTCGCCGGCCCCGACGAGCACGAGGTTGCCGCGCAGGACGCCGTCGGCGTCGAGCTCGGCCGCGCTCACCGCGCGGGTGTCGAGCGTCGCGGCCGGGCCCATGCGCAGCAGCGCCGTGGCGGTCGTGTAGAGCTTCTCGACGGAGGCCGGTACGCGGGCGGTCGCCGGGCGCAGCGCGTAGAGCTCGGCGCCGGAGTCCAGGTCGCGCACGTAGGCGCCCGAGGACGGGGTCGCCGCGCGCATCTCGCGCGCGAGCGTGCTCCGCAGGTCGTCCGCGTCGTAGGCGTTCGCCGGGGCGGCCCCGGCGAGGCCGCCGAGCGCCAGCAGCAGTGCGATGGCCCGTCTCACCTCCTATAGACAACAGCACGGGCCGGTCGAAGGTGCGGAGATCCCGGCCCTGCCCCCCCGCCACGTCCCCGAAGCGCCGTAGACTGACCTGTCCATGGGCAAGGTCGTCAAGCTCGAGCCTCAGGCCAAGGACAGGCCTCGCAGCAAGTCCGCGCGGCGGCCGAAGCGCTCGAAGACCGCGCTCGTGCTGGGCGGCGGCGGCTTCACCGGCGGCGTGTACGAGATCGGTGCCCTGCGCGCCCTCGACCTGCTCACCGTCAACCGCACGGTCAACGACTTCGACGTCTACGTCGGCACGAGCGCGGGCGCGTTCGTGGCCGCGATGACGGCGAACGGCCTCGCGCCCGAGGAGATGATCCGCGGGGTCGACCCCGGGGGCTCGGCGCCGTTTCCGGCGTTCGAGCTCGGCAACCTGCTGCGCCCGAACGTCGTGGGCATCGCCAAGAGCGCCGTCGCGCTGCCGTTGCGCGCGGCCCAGCTCGCGGCCGGTGTCGTGGCCAACCTCGGCCAGGTCTCGGCGATGGACATCGCGCTCGGGCTCGCCGAAGGCCTGCCGGCGGGCGCCTACACGGGCGCCGGGACCGAGCGCTATCTCGCCGCGATCCTCGACGACCCGGACCGCAGCGACGACTTCCGCGACCTGTCCGCGGAGCTCTACATCCCCGCGACCGACCTCGACACCTGCGAGCGCGTCGTCTTCGGCGTCCCCGGCTGGGACGACGTCCCGATCTCGACGGCCGTGCGCGCGTCGACGGCGCTGCCGATGGTCTACGCGCCGGTCACCGTTCGCGATCGCCAGCTCATCGACGGCGGGATCGTCTCGACGACGAACGTCGACATCGCGGTCAACGCCGGGGCGAAGTTCATCGTGGTCGTCAACCCGCTCGTGCCGTACGTCAACGACTTCAAGACGAAGATCCGCACGCTGGGCGGCACGCGCACGCGGCACGTCAGCGACATGGGCTTCCCGCAGATCGGCTACCAGGTCTTCAAGATGGTCGCTTACCAGCGCCTGCACGAGATGGCGCGCCAGTGGGAGCAGCGCTACCCCGGCGTCGACATCGTCCTGATCGAGCCCGAGCCCGACGACGAGATCATGTTCCAGACGCCGATCATGAGCTACGCGTCGCGCGTGGCGATCGCGCGCCACGGCTTTCAGTCGGTCACGACGCAGCTCGCGTTCGGCTACCCGCGCTTCCTCGAGATCTGCAAGCGCCACGGCATCGAGATCTCCGCGACGCGCGTGCGCAAGGTCATGAAGCACTTCGAGGCCGAGCAGGGCCGCACGCGGGCGTGGCGCAAGATCCTCGAGCAGACGACGGGGGCGCTGCTGCGCCAGCTCGGCGAGGAGCCGGCGGCGCGCGGCCGGGACGGTGGCGAGCAGGCCTAGCGACTAACGAAGCGCGCCCGCGGAGCGCGGGCGCGTTCAAAGGCCTGTAGATCGCGGCCGGCGCTACAGCTTGACTTCCTCGCGCGCGTGCTCGTGCTCGAGGCTCGTCAGGAAGAGTGACTTGTCAATCCTGCCCTGAAAGATCGGCACCCCCATCTCCATGCACTTGGAGATCACGTCCCGGCGATCGAGTCCGGCCTCTCGCGCCAGTTCCGTCGGGGTCAGGTGATTGGGCATCGGCAGAAACCCTCCTAGGTGGTTGCAAGCACCTACGTCTTGTACCACCCCCGGTGGACGGGCTCAAACGATCCTTAGATTGGGTTTACCAGGTCGACGAACTCGTGCCGGATCCCGAAGCGCTCCGCGAGCAGGTCGCCGAGCCGCCGGACGCCGAACGTCTCGGTGGCGTAGTGGCCGGCGGCGATGAAGTGGATGCCCTCCTCGGCGGCCTGCGTCATGACGCGCTCCGCCGGCTCGCCGGTGAGGAAGGCGTCGAGGCCGGCGGCGATCGCGTCGCCGAGGTAGCTCGATCCGGCGCCCGACACGATGCCGATCGTGCGCACGCGCTCGGGCCCGGACTCGAACGCGAGCGGCTCGCGGGCGGTCAGCTCGCGCACGCGGGTGACGAGCTCGCCGGGCTCGATGCCGCCATCCGCGAAGCGCGCCGCGACGCCGATCGTCATGCCTTTGTGGCGTGCGAACGGCTCGTGCGACACACATCCGAGCCCAGCCGCGATGAGCGCGTTGTTGCCGACCTCCGCGTGGGCGTCCAGCGGGAGGTGGTAGGCGGCGAGCGCCATGTCGTGCTCGAAGAGCAGCTGCAGCCGGAGCTTGGCGGCCGGCGTCAGGGCCAGCGGCGCGCCCGACCAGAAGATGCCGTGATGCACCAGAACAAGGTCCGCTTCGAGCGCGGCGGCGCGCCGGAAGAGCTCCGCGCTGGCCGACACGCCGGTGACGACGGTTTGCACGCGATCGGGTCCGGGAACCTGTAACCCGTTCGGTCCGTAGTCGCTGAACGCGGCCGGGGACAAGAGCTCGTCGAGGTACGCGAGCAGGTTGGCAAGCACGTTGCCGAACGGTACAGTTCGAGCCCTTGTCGCAGGTGCTCGGAAGCACGACGCGGCGCAGGGTAGAAAGCCACCGGATGGAATGGGGAAGTCATGTCGGCCTTGGCAGTCGTCACCAAGCCCGCAGATCAGAGCACGGATGATCTCGCCCTCGTAGCGGCCGTCAGGGCCGGGGACGACCGTGCGTACGAGCTGCTGTTCGTTCGTTACCAGGCTCGCATCGCCGCCTACGTGCGCGGCATGGTGCGCGACCACGGGCGCGCGGAGGACATCACGCAGGAGGTGTTCATCTCCGCCCTGCGCCGGCTGCGCCAGACCGACAGCCCGATCGCCTTCAAGCCGTGGATCTACGAGATCGCGAAGAACGCCTGCATCGACGCGTTCCGGCGCTCGCGCAACGCCAACGAGGTCTCGTTCGACGCCGACGAGGGTCCCGGCCCGTCGTTGGTCGACCGCGGTGGGGCGCCGGATGACATCGTCGATACGAAGCTCGCGATCGACGACCTGCGCGGAGCCTTCGGCGGGCTGTCGCAGACCCACCACGACATCCTCGTCATGCGCGAGTTCGAGGGCCTCACGTACGCGGAGATCGGCGAGCGCCTGGGCTTGAGCCGCGCGGCCGTCGAGAGCACCCTGTTTCGCGCGCGGCGCCGGCTCACCGAGGAGTACGAGGAGCTTGTCAGCGGCGAGCGCTGCCTGCGCGTGCGCGGGATCGTCGACGCGCCTGCGGGCCGGGCGGTCGGCGTGCGCGACCAGCGCCGGATGGCCCGCCACATCGCTCACTGCCAGCCGTGCCGGCGCTACGCCCGGCTGGCCGGCGTGGAGCTCGACGTCAAACGGTCGGCCTCTACGGCCGCCCGCATCGCGGCGCTGCTGCCGCTGCCGACGTTCCTGCGCCGGCGCTTCGAGCTCGAAGACGCCAACCAGCTCCTGGGCCACCACAGCCCGCCGATGCTGCAGTGGTCGACAAAGGTCGTGGCCGTGCTCGACCCGGCGACGGTGTCGGGCTGGCCGAAGGCGATCGCGACGGCGGCGACGGTCGCGGTCGCCGGGCTCGGCGCCGGTGCCGCGGTCGGCGAGCGCGACACCCTGAAGGATCTCGTGACCCGCGCGCCGTCGATCGGGGCGACCGGGCAGGCGCCTACGTCGCAGTCGCGCGATCACGGCCGGGCGTCGGTGCGGTCGCACATGGCGCGCTCGCGGGCCGCCGCCCCGGCGGCCAGCGGCACGGGGGCGACAGCGGGCGCCGCGGATCCGTCCAGCGCGACCGGGCATCCGCCCGCCAAGACCGCGGCGCGGGGCGAGCGCCCGCACGTGGGCGGCTCGCCCGTATCCGAGCCGGCACGCGGGTCGGCCGGGTCGGCGCCCGCCACCGGCGACCCGCCGCCGAACCGCCCCGGCTTGACCCTGCCGGACACGTCGCTGCCCGCCGTGCACTCGCAGCTCGGCGATGCGGCGCCGAAGGTTCCGAGCACCGGCCCGGTGACCGGGTTGCTCGACGAGCTGGGCAAGGCCGTCACCGGTGACGGCGGCGCGGACCGCCCGGGCACCATCGGCCAGGCGGTCACCGCGCTCGGCGAAGCGGTCACGCAAGGTGGCTCGACGAGCACCGGCGCCGGTGGCGCCGCCGCGGGCGCCGTCGCCACGGCGACCGGCGACGGCGGTGCGGTCCAGACCGGCGGGCCTGTCTCCACGGTGCTTGGCCAGGTGCTCGGCGGCGGGCGCACGGGCTCGAATTGACCGACGCAAGCGGCGAGCCCGACCTCGGGTCGTTCACGGATACGGCGCTGTATGCCCTCGGTGCGTACTTCGCCGATCGCCATCCCGAGCTCATGGACGACGTCGTCCGGCAGGCCCAGCGGATCGAGGACACGGGGGTCAAGCGCTACGCCGCCAAGCAGGACGTGACGCTCGAATCCGCCCTGCAGACGCTCATCACGGGACTCGCCGTGCGGTACTACAGGGCGGTCGCGGGCTCCGCGTGAGATAATCGCCGGGCATCGGGGCGTGGCGCAGCCTGGTAGCGCGCTCCGTTCGGGTCGGAGAGGTCCCCGGTTCAAATCCGGGCGCCCCGATTTGCAGGACAGAGAAGTCCCGGAGGAAGCACCTGCGAAGCCCTGCGAAACCGCGAGACGCGGTTTGCAGCGGTTTCGCAGCGTTTCGCAGATCTATCGTGCGATTTTGGATCCGTAACAGCCGTGGCCCCGCAGCCGCTGCTGCCGGCTTGGGGGCGGACGCTCGCGCGGCTCGCGGCGATCGCCTGGGTCGCCGCGTGGGCGCTGTTCGCCTTCGCGGTGCTCCCGGCCACGGGCCGCGTCTGCGTCAACTGACTCGCGCGGGCGCGCCGCCGGACGACTCGACAGCCGGCGTGCGACGGCGTGCGACGTGGATTCAGGCCTGCAGCGGCTCGTGGCTAGTGCCGGCGGCGCAAGACGCGGCTGTCGTCCGGCAGGCGCTTCGTGACGCGGGCGGCGTCGAGGTGCTCGAGCAGCATCTGGGCGTACTTGCGCGACGTCCCGAGCTCGTCGCGCAGCCGGCCGAGGCCGATCGACCCCTCGGCCTCGATCACCGCAACCGCCCGGTCACGCACGAGCGCGACAGCGTCGCGGTGAGCGTAGGTGTCCCGCCCGACCCGCACGGCCACCCCTTCCTGGCGCAGGGCGGCAAGCTCCGAGGTCATGCCGCCGAGCTCGGCCAGCGCGAGCGGCTCGTGCCCGGCCGCGAGCAGCCGTGCCTCGAGTGCGAGGCTGTCCGCCGAGCGCTCGGCGGGGACCTCCGGCGCCGGTGCGGGGGCACCCGCCGCAGCGGGCGCCGGCGCCGGCGGCTCGGGCTCCGGCTCGCCTCGCCGCAGGCGCTCGAGCCGAGCCATCGCCGGCCCGCGGCGTCCGTGACGGCGTGCGCGGGCGTCGAGCACCACGCCGCCACCGAGCGTGTCCGGTGGCGCGATCGACCGCACGACGAGCCGGTCGCCGGCAGCGGCGAGCAGCGGCTGCTCGAGGCGCAGCTGCCAGAGGCCGTCTCCGAGGCCCACGAGCCGCCCGGCGGCGTTGCGCGTCCCGTGATGCACCTGGACGCGCTGGCCGTGGCGGGCACGGTCGTCGAGCTCGAGGGCACAGTCGAGCATCGACACCGGCTCGATCTGCGAGGCCATGGCGACGAGCGCGTCGCCGCGCCGCACCACGCGAAGCGGGACACCGGTGAGGTTCAGCGCGACCCGCTGTCCGGCCCTTGCGACCTCGACCTTGTCGTCGTGGACCTCCACGCCGCGCACGCGCACCTCCTTGCCGGCGGGCAGCAGCCGCAGCGTGTCGCCGTGTGCGACCGCGCCCGACCACAGCGTCCCGGTGACGACGGTGCCGGCGCCGTGGATCGTGAACACGCGGTCGATGTGCATGACCACCGGCCCGTCGCTGCCCGCCCGACCGGGCAGGCCGGCGGCCACGCGCGCGAGTGCGGAGGCGACGCGTGCGACGCCGTCCCCGGTTCGCGCGGAGCAGGGCACGATCTCGATCCCCGGCAGGAGCTCCGACGCTTCCGCCGCCGCGAGCTCGGGTTCCATGCGATCGCTCTTCGTGATCGCGACGACCCCCCGCTCGACGCCGAGCGCCGCAAGCACCGCGGCGTGCTCGCGCGTCTGCGGCATCACGCCGTCGTCGGCCGCGACCGTCATGAGGAAGAGGTCGATTCCCGCCGCGCCCGCGACCATCGTTCGCACGAAGCGCTCATGGCCGGGGACGTCCACGACCGACAGGCGCCGGCCGTCGGGCAGCGTCAGCGGCGCATAGCCGAGCTCGATCGACATCCCGCGCTGGCGCTCCTCGGGGAGGCGGTCGGTGTCGACGCCGGTGAGCGCGGCGACGAGCGTCGTCTTGCCATGGTCGATGTGGCCCGCTGTCCCGAGCGTGAGCGGTGTCGCCGCGGTGCTCATCCCTGGCTCACATGAGGTTCGGCGTGTGCAGCTCGGAGATGTAGCGGGCGTCGCGCGCGTCGAAGCCGGCCGAGCGCAGGCGCCGGATGCGGTTTCGCTCCATCGTCTGCATGAGCGTCCTGACGGCGGCGGCCCCGTCCGACAGGGCGGCCGGCCGCATCGAGCCTGCCGCCATGATCGTCAGCCCCTCGGTGAGCAGGGGGCTCAGCGTGAGCTCGGTGAGCTTGGCCGCGCGCTGCTCGGCGGCCTGGACGAGCGCCGCGCGGCGGTCGGGGTCGCCGTCGATGACGTGGCGCACGTGGGAGATGCCGAAGTGGACGTGGCGGACCTCGTCGCGGTGTGAGAGCCGCGCGGCCGTCGCGGTCGCGGAGTCCGGCGCGTGGCGCTCGACGAAGCGCAGGAGGTCGAGGAACGTGCCCTCGCCGAGGACGTTGAGTAGCAGCGCGGCGGCGGTGAAGTCCGGCTCGGCGAGCAGGCTGTGCAGCGACAGCTCGGTCGATGCGAGGGCGAAGCCGTGATGGCCGCCGACGAGGGCGCGCTTCGTGAAGACCTCGATGTGGCGCGCCTCGTCGTGCACGTGGCTCGCCAGCCACAGCACGACCTCGGCGTATGACGGATGCATCTGCGGCAAGAAGCGCGCCGGCACGAAGAGTGCGGCGTACTCGTTCTGCGCGATAAACGTCATGACCTGCGCGACGGCGCGCTCGAGCACCTCGGGCACGTTGCGCGCCGCCTCCCACGGGATGTCGTCCGAGGCGTCCCACTGCGCGCCGGACGCCTGCTCGGCGAGCTCCGCGACGTCCGGGGCCCAGACGCCGTCGCGCCGGTGAAGCCGCCAGTCGAAGCGCGGCGCGCCCGGCTCCGGCACCGACCCGATCGGCGCGAACCCGCCGTCGCGTGCGACGGTCTCCGGCACGGCGCTGTCGCCGCGCATGTCGGCGGAGTGAAACGCGCCGTCGCGCAGCCGCGCGGGCGCCGATGGCTCGCGCTGGTCGCCGTCGAGCACCCGCTGCGTTGCCGCGCGGCGAATCGTCACGAGGTGGCCGCCGGACGGCGTGGCCGCCTCGTCGACGACCGCGTGACCGTGCAGGCGCGCCCACCCCGGCAGCTCGAGCGCGACGGACCGCGACGGCACCTTCACCTCCAGCACGTCGCCGGCCCCTAGGCCGACGAGCCTGGCCTGCAGCAGCACCTCGAGGCCGCTGCCGAGCTCGAGGTGCTCGGCGTCGAGGCGGCTGACGGTCACCCCGAAGCCATCGCCTGCGCAAGCGACGCGTAGCCGTCGCGGTCGCCGGGCAGCCAGCGCTTCACGCCCTCGAGCGTCATCGGCTGGCGCATCTCCGGGTCGTCGTAGCTCATCGCGAGCAGTGCCTGGCGCCAGGCCTCGCCGCGCTGCATGTCGAACGACGGCAGCGCCGTGAAGTTGCAGTGGTAGTACGTCGGCGAGCGCCACGTGACGGCGAGGGCGTGCGTCGCCGGCAGGCCCTGCTCGCGAAACGCCGCCCAGGTCGGGTCCCCGATCGCGCCGGCGTCGGCCTCGCCTTCCGCGACCGCCTGCACGACGCGCAGCTCGGAGTCGCCGGTGTCGCCGTGCTTGCCCATGTCGGTGTCGAAGCGCACGAGCTCGCAGCCGGCCTCGGCGTCGAGACCCTGCTCGGCGAGGTAGTGCAGCGGCAGGATCGCGGCGTGCCCCGAGTCGCGGCTGCCGAGCGCGAGGCGCCGGCCGGAGAGCGCGGCGACGTCGTCGAAGGTCTCGTCCGCGCGCGTGACGATCACGGTCGCGAACTCGGCGTCGATGTCGCGCATCCCGAGGATCTGCGCCTCGCCGCCGAGCTGCTGCTCGACGCTGACGAACGCCGTGTTCGTGTTCCAGCCGATGTCGACCCGACCCTCGAGGAGCGCGTCGACGAGCCGCTCGTAGTTGGAGTACAGGATGTAGTCGGTCGGCTGGCCCTGCCGCGCGAAGTACTCCCGGAACGCCTCCCAGATCGTGACGATGCGCGGGTGGTAGGCGACCGCGCCGACGATGATCTCGCTCATGGCGCTCACGGTACCGGCAGGCCGGTGAGGGCCTTGCCGATCCAGTTGCGCAGCACGCCGTTGGTCGGTGCCATGACGGCTCCGGCGCGGGCGTCGCGCAGGTGGCGCTCGATCGGCAGCGCCGGCGTGTAGCCCTGGCCGCCGCACACCTCGAGCGCGCGCTGCGTGACGCTGGCCGCCGTCTCGGTCGCGGCGACCTTCGCCTCCATGATCGGCACGAGCGCGCCCGCGTCGCCGGCGTCGCCCAACGCTGCGGCCTCACGGACCAGCAACCGCGCGCTGCGCACCGCGATGTCCATGTCGGCGATCAGATGCTGGATCGACTGGACCTCGGCAAGCGCGCTGCCGTCCTCGTACTTGCGGTTCGCCGCGTGGTCGGCCGCGGCCTTCAGCGCGGCGGCGGCGATGCCGACGTTGACGGACGCGAGGCCCACGAGGAAGAACGGGGCCACGACGTTGAACACGAGGCCGGCGCCCGCGCCGGCGTCGCCGATCCGCGCGGCGTCGTCCGCGTAGACGTCGGACAGCTCGAGCGCGATGCTCGAGTTGCCGGCCATCCCCATGCCCTGCCAGACGCCGTCGAAGCGCACGCCCTCCGCGTCGCCTTGGACCGCGAAGCAGTCGAGCCCCTCGCCGGTCGCGCTCTGCACGAGGACGAGGTAGATGTCGGCGTGCCCGCCCGACGTCACGAAGCTCTTGCGCCCGGAGATCCGGACGCCGCCGTTGTGGGGCTCGGCCTGCAGCCCGGGGGCGTAGAAGTGCGCGCCGGTCCCCCGCTCGCTGAACGCGAGCGTGCCTGTGCGCTCGCCCGACGCCAGCGATTTGAGGTACTCGCCGGCGTTCGCGCCGCCCCCGCCCGCGATCGTCGCCGCGGTCACCGAGTGCATGAGGAACACCATGCCGCTCGACGCGCATGCCGAGCCGACGATCTCGCACGCCTCCGCAAGCGCGGCCAGCCCGCCGCCGGCGCCCCCGTGCTCCTCCGGGACCGTGATGCCCAGAGCGCCCGCGTCGGCGAGCCGTTCAAGCGCTGCCGACGGGAACGCGTGCTCGCGGTCCACGTCTTGAGCGCTCGCTGCTATGTGCTCTGCTGCGTCGCTGATCGCGCTCAGGATCGCTGCGGCGGCGGATGACACCAAATGGCTCCCTCTTTGAATGGACGGAGGGCAGGATGCTGCCAAATCTCGGGTGTGCTCGCGCGTCGCGGATCTGCGGTGCCCGGCATGATCGTCGGTACCGTGTTCGAACCGACCGCCCGAGGGAGACGAGCAACCATGTCCGACGTCGCCAAACGCCCGAGCCGAACCCCGCGCCGCGTGCGCGAGAAGCGCGCGAACCAGCTGGTCCTCGTGGGTGGCATCGCGGGTCTTGTCGCGGTCGTCGGCTTCCTGCTCGCGCTGTTCACCGCCTTCTCCTGGGGCATCGTGTTCCTGGCGGCGATCATCGCGGCCGTCTGCTTCGTCCTCTTCAAGCGGATGGTCACGCCTCGATGACCGCGCTGGCGAACCGGGCGCGGCTGATCGCGATGACGTGGCCGGTCGCGTCGGGCTCGCTCGTGCTGGGCTTCGCCGTCGCGCAGGCGACCGGTGTGCGCCCGCTCGGCGGCGTCGTGCTCGCCGCTGGGGCGGGCTGGTGCGCGCTGCGCTGGCGTCGCACGGTCGGCATTCCTCGCACCGCCGGGCTCGTCGTCCTCTACGTCGCCTGCTTCGTCGCCTCGCACCTGATCGCAGACACCGCGGGCACCTGGGGCGCGGTCTTCATCGTCGCCGCGATCGCCGGCTTGGCGGCGCTGCTCGTCGCGGACCTTCCCGCGTCGCGCGGCGCGATCGCGGCCTGAGCTCCGGGAGAAGCCCCCTCAGCCGGCGCCGGTGATGCGCGCGAAGGACTCCGGGTTGGTCGGGCCCTCGGTGCAGAGCGCCAGCGCGGCGGGGCGCGCCGGCAGGCCGAGGCGCTGCCACGTGCCCTGAGGCCAGCGCTCGCGCAGGGCCAGCAGGCCGGCCACGCCCGACGCGCCCGTCTCGCCGCACGACAGGCCGTCGGCGTAGAGCATCCGCACCGCGCTCTCGGCGGCGCGGTCGTCGATCGCGCAGAACGCCGAGATCCCGCGCGCCATGTCGGGCATCGCGATCTGCGACGCCAGGCCGCAGTTCAGGCCCGCCATCATCGAGCGGTGCGGGCCCTCGACGAGGACGAGCGAGCCCTCGCGGATCGCGGCGAGCACGCACGCGGCGTCGCATGGCTCGACACCCACGAGGACGCGCTGCGGTGTCGCGAGCGCGCGCACCGCGGCCGACGCGAGCGCGCCGACGCCGATCTGCACGGCGACGAGCGACGGCATGTCGGCGACCTGCTCGGCGAGCTCCTCGAAGATCGTCGCGTAGCCGTCGGCGACCCAGCCCGGCACCTCCTCGTAGCCGGGCCACGACGTGTCGGAGATCACGAGGTGGTGCTCGTCCGCGCGCGCGGCCGCGAGCTCGACGGCCTCGTCGTAGCTGCCGCGCACGATCTCGACGTCCGCGCCCTCGCCGGCGATCGCCGCGATCCGCGCCTCCGCCGTGCCCTCGGGCACGAGGATCCGCGCGGCGAGCCCGAGCAGGCGCGCCATGTGCGCCACGGCCCGCCCGTGGTTGCCGTCGGTCGCCGTGACGAGCGTGACACCGCTGCCCTCGGCCGCTCGCCGCGGGACGCCGTGAGCGCCGGCGTCAGGCGCCGCCAGGCCTCCGGCGAGCTCGCGCAGCGCGTCGAACGTCGTCACCGGCTCGGCGAGGCCCGCGTGCGCGCTCAGCGCCCGGCACGTCGCCCACGACGCGCCGAGGAGCTTGAACGCGGGCAGCCCGAACCGCTCGACCTCCATCTTCACGACGAGCCGCTCGAGCCCCAGGTGCTCCGCCACGTCCGGAGCCTCGACGACGGGGCTCGGCCGGTAGCCCGCCATGCTGCGGTGAAAGCGTCGCGGCCGCGGGTCCGCCGGCGAGGGCGTCTCGCCGACCCCGTCGCTGTTGTCGAGGAAATCGCGCAGGCTCAGGCCGGCCATCGACGGGACGCTACCCGCCGCGCGCCCTGCCTGACCTCACAGCGGGTACGGAAGCTCCACCGACTGGCGGTGGTTGAACACGTTGCCCGGATCCCACGCCGCCTTGACCTCCTGCAGCTTCGAATAGCCGCCCTGGTAGTAGAGCTCCTGCCAGCGCTTCAGGTCGACGTCGGGGTAGTTGACGTAGCAGCCGTCCATGACCTCGTCGGGCAGCGGGCCGTCAGGCCCGTACATCGCCCCGTAGAAGTCGCGGATCCAGCGCAGGTTCGGCTCGTCGTCCGCGGGGTCGGTCCAGTAGGTCTGGTACTGCAGCTTCATGATCGACGTGCGCTGCGGGATCGCCGTCGCGTCGGACGCCACCGCGTTCGCCTGACAGCCGTACGAGTCGACCTGCAGCAGCGCCTGCTTGTTCTGGTGCTTGGCCTCGAAGAGGGCCTTCCACATCGCGCCGATCTGCGCGTCGGGGAACGGCTGCTTCATGTACGCCGACTTGTACTTGCCGCGCTGGTTCGCGCCGATGCCGTTGAGCGTCTGGGTGGCGTAGAGCCACGGCAGGGTCCGCACGCTGCCGGGCCTGTGCAGGCGCACGCTCGGGTAGCCGACGGCGACGTGATGCTCCGCCTGCTTGGGCAGCCCCTTGCAGATCGCGGTGGAGAACTCCTCGAGCAGTCCCGGATCGTCGCCGACGTACTGCGCGGTCAGCGTGATCTGCGTCGCCTTCTTCTGGAAGAGGTGCAGCAGCGCGAACAGCCCCGCGTACGGGCTGCCGACCGCGCTGTTGGATGCGAGGAAGGAGCCGTAGTTGTCGATCAGCGTGCCGAACTTCGTCACGTCGAGATCCGACCAGTTCCAGGCGAGGTTCAGCAGGTGCGCGGTCTTCGGCGCGGCCGGCGGGTCGCGGAACCAGTACTTCGTCACGACGCCGAAGTTGCCGCCGCCCGCACCGAGGTGGCCCCACATGAGCAGCTGGTCGTCGGGGTCCTGCGAGTCGCGGTCGACCGTGACGATCTCCGCGCGGCCGTCGCGCACGACGACGACCTCGACGGCGTGCAGGACGTCGATCGTGAGGCCGTGCAAGCGCGACAGGAGGCCGTAGCCGCCGCCGACGATGTGGCCGCCCGCGCCGACCGCGTAGCACGAGCCCGCCGGGATCGTGACGCCGTAGAGGCGATACAGGCGCGTGTAGGCGTCCCACAGCGTCGCACCGCCGGAGATGCAGTACCACCCGTACGACGGCGACCCGCTCTGCTCGTCGCGGTAGACCTCGTTCATCGCGGAGAGGTCGAGGATCACGCCGCCGTCGTTGCCGACGGCGAAGTTCTCGTAGCAGTGGCCGCCGCCCTGCACGGTGATGCGAAGGTCGTCGTCGACCGCGCGCTGCACGGCGGCGCATACCTGCTGGGCGGTCCCGCACAGCTCGACGTAGCGCGGCTGGCCGACCCAGCGCAGGTTGAAGCCGCGCACGAGCGTCGCATAGCGCGCATCGTCGTCATCGACCCGACCGCCCGGATACACGTCCTCACAGCTCATCCGGCTTGCGAGCCTACGCCCCCGCCCGCCGCCGGGCCACCCATTCGCAGCTCTGTGACGAGTCTTGCCCTCAAGCTCGTGCAGCGCCGTTACTGTGCGCTGATGGAGTCCGCCTTCCGCGTCGTGGAAAGGCCGTGATGGCTGAGCCGCCCTACGAGGCCGGCGCGACGTGGGCGAACCATCTCGGCAACCAGAAGGTCGACCCGCTGCGGATCTACACGCCGCGATCGATCGACGAGGTCGTCGCGATCGTGCAGGCGGCCGAGCGCGACGGCGTCACGGCGCGGGCGGTGGGCTCCGGGCATTCGTGGTCGGACGTCGCGCTCACCGAGGGCTACCTCATGACGACCGGCGGGCTCGCGCGCGCGCCCGCGCCGGAGCCGGACTTCCTCGCGCCCGCGTGGGAGGGGCACACCGTCGTGCGGGTCGAAGCGGGCATCCGCCTGCGCGAGCTCAACACGTACCTCGACGGCCAGGGGCTGGGGCTCGCGCAGATGGGCGGCTACGACATGCAGACCGTCGCCGGGGTGACCTCGACGTCCACGCACGGCTCGGGCACGACGTTCGGCCCGCTCAACGACTACGCGCACTCGCTGGACATCGTCGCGTCAGGTGGCCGCGTCGTGCGGGTCGAGCGAGCGCAGGGGCCCACCGATCGGGCGGCGTTCGAAGCCCACCACGGCGACCGGCGCGAGCTCATCCAAGACGACGACGTGTTCGACGCGGTGAGCGTCGGGATGGGCTGCATGGGCATCGTCTGCACCGCGCTGCTCGAGGTCGTGCCGAGGTTCTACATGCGCGAGGTCCGCGAGATGCGCCCGTGGAAGCTGGTCAAGGCCGACCTCGAGGACGGCGAGGTCTTCGCGGAGAACGAGCACTGGGAGATCGTGTTCAGCCCGTACCGCCACCGTGGCGACATCCAGTGCCTCGTGACGACGCGCAACCGCCTGACCGAGCCGCTGCGTGACGTCTCGATCTTGCACCGCATGCGCAGCGTCCTGGTCGAGGCCTCAGCCAAGAACCCCAAGACGCCGAAGCTGCTCAACCTCGTGCTGCGCGTCTGGCCGCGGCTCGCGCCGATCCTGCTGCAGACCGCGATGCGCTCGCTCGTGCTCAAGGAGTACGTCGAGGTCAGCCACAAGGTCTTGAACATCGGCAGCGCGAACCTCGTGCCGGCCTGGTCGGGCGAGGTCGCCATCCCGATGGACGGGCGCCACATCGAGGCGGTCGAGCGGCTCTGCGAGGTCGCCGACGAACTGCGCCGCGGCCGCAAGATCTACCAGAGCGCCCCGATCGCGCTGCGCTTCGTGAAGGCCTCGCCGGCGTACATGTCGATGATGTACGGCCAGGCGACGATGATGATGGAGCTCATCGAGCTGCACGGCAGCAAGGGCGCGGTCGAGCTGATCCACGCCTACGAGCGCGCGCTCGACGAGCTCGGCGGGCGGCCGCACTGGGGGCAGCTCAACGAGCTGACCGCCGACGATGGGCGGCTCGCATCGCTGTATCCGCGCTACGAGGACTGGCAGCGCGTGCACCGGCGGATGAACGCGAGCGGCGTCTTCGACAGCCCGTTCACCGCGCGCGTGGGCATCGCAAGGGACCGCGTCACGCCGTAGCGCAGCCTGTTCGGACGGCTAAGGCTGGCCTAACCGGGTTTCTGTAAGGTGACCCTAAGTCCGCTGCCGGAACGTCGATAAGCCGAGGTGTCGTGATGTCGCTCAGCCGCTTGTTGCCCGTGGTCGCGCTCTGTGCCGCGCTCGTCTTCGCCGCCTGCGGCGACTCGGACTCAGACGACGGCGGCAAGCAGCCGGCGCGGGCCGACGCGACAGCGGTCGCCACGACCTACGCGGATCTCGTGCTTGCCGCGTACAGCGCGTCGATCCAGAGCGCCGGCACGATGAGCAAGGCGATCGACCGGTTCGTCGCCCGCCCGAGCAAGTCCACGCTCGCCGCCGCCAAGAAGTCATGGCTGACCGCGCGCGACGACTACATCGTCACCGAGCCGTTTCGCTTCTACGGCGGCCCGATCGACGACCCCGACACGGGGCCCGAGGGCAAGATCAACGCGTGGCCGATGGACGAGGCGTACGTCGACTACGTCGCGGGCGACTCCAAGGCCGGCATCGTCAACGACACGAAGCGCTACCCGAAGATCACCGCCGACGTCCTCGTCGAGTCCAACGAGCGCGGCGGCGAGACGAACATCTCGACCGGCTGGCATGCGATCGAGTTCCTGCTGTGGGGCCAGGACCGCTCGAAGACCGGTCCGGGCGCGCGGCCGGCGAGCGACTACACGACCGCGCGCAACGCCAAGCGCCGCGCCGCGTACCTGCGCCTCGCCACCGAGCAGCTCATCGCCGACCTCGAGAGCGTCCGCGATCAATGGGTCGTCGAGGGCGGCGCGTTTCGCACGGCGTTCCTTGCCGATCCGCAGCGCGCGCTGACCCGGATCCTGCGCGGCATGGGCGCGCTCGCGGTGGGCGAGCTCGCCGGCGAGCGCATGGCGGTCGCGTTCGAGAGCAAGGACCAGGAGGACGAGCACTCGTGCTTCAGCGACAACACGAACGCCGATGTCGTCAACGACATCAAGGGCATCCGCATGGTCTACCTCGCCGAGTTCCCGGGCGTGCGCGGCATGAGCCTGCACAGCCTGCTCGAGCGCCGCGACTCCGAGCTCGCCGCTGATCTTCGCGGCGAGATCGACGACGCGCTGCGCATGGCGGAGGCCTTCCCCGCCACGTTCGAGACGATGATCGCGGCCGCCGCGGGCTCGCGCGAGCACGAGGCGATGGAGGAGGTCATCGACGAGCTCGAAGACCAGGGAGAGACGCTCGCCGAGGTGGCCGACGAGTTCAAGGTCAAGGTGGGATTCGAGGTCTAGTGGCCGGGCGGCGCCGCCGGATCGCCGCTGCGGTCGCGGTCGCGGCGGGCCTGATCGCGGCGGCGTGCCTGACGTATTGGGGCGCGAGCTCGGGCGAGCCCGCGGGCGATCCGGCGCTGTCGGGCGGACGCGGGGCGACGGTGTTCGACACCACGGGCAGCGCGTTCTCGCAGTCCGTTCCCGCCCTGTCTCGCCGCGAGCGCCGGGCCTTCGCCGTCGGCAACAGCTTCTTCAACCGCAACTGGGTCCGGGCGCCCGCCTCGACGACCGCTCGCGACGGCCTCGGCCCGATCTTCAACGCCCAGTCGTGCTCGTCGTGTCACTTCAAGGACGGCCGCGGGCAGCCGCCGGCGCGCGCCGGCGTACCCGAGCTGGGGCTGCTGCTGCGCCTGAGCGTCCCCGGCAGCGGCGACTCGGTGCGGCCGGTGCGGCGTTACGGCGGGCAGCTGCAGGACCGCGCGATCAACGGGGTGCCGGCCGAGGGGCGGATCCGCATCGCGCATCGCCCGCTGCGCGGCCGCTACGCCGACGGCACGCGCTACACGCTGCAGGCGCCGAGCTACTCGATCGTCGGCGAGGCCCACGGCCCGCTGCCGCGAGACCTGCAGATCAGCCCCCGCATCGCGCCGCCGGTGTTCGGCGTCGGGCTGCTCGAAGCGGTGCCCGAGCGCACGATCGTCGAGCGCGCCGATCCGCGCGACGCGGACGGCGACGGCATCTCGGGCCGGGCCAACCGGGTCGGCAACGAGCGCTCGAAGGGCATGGCGCTCGGCCGCTTCGGCTGGAAGGCGAACGTGCCGACCGTCGAGCAGCAGAACGCTGGCGCGCTGCAGGGCGACATCGGCATCACGAGCCCGATCTTCCCCGAGGAGAACTGCCTGCGCGGCCAGGACGCGTGCGCGGCCGCGAAGGACGGCGGCGAGCCCGAGATCGACGAGCACACGCTCGCGCGCGTGACGCTCTACACGCGCACGCTCGCCGTGCCGGCGCGCCGCCGCCCCCGTGCTTCCGACACGTCGGCGGGCGAGCGCACGTTCGCCGCGCTGGGCTGCTCGTCGTGCCATCTGCCGCAGCTGCGCACCGGCGCAAGCGACGTCCCGGCGCTCGCCGACCGGGACATCCGGCCCTACACCGACCTGCTGCTGCACGACATGGGGGCGGGCCTCGCGGACGGGCGCCCCGACGGCCTTGCCAGCGGGTCGGAGTGGCGCACGGCGCCGCTGTGGGGGATCGGCCTCACCGAGGCCGTCAACCGCCACACCCGCTTCTTGCACGACGGCCGCGCGCGCGACCTCGAGGAGGCGATCCTCTGGCACGGCGGCGAGGCGGCGCCGGCGCTGCGGCGCTTCCGCGCCCTGCCGCTGCGTGAGCGCGAGGACCTGCTCGCGTTCCTGCGCTCGCTCTGACGCTGCCTCGGCGGAGGCCCGTCGCTTGAGGGAGATCTTCGCGGCTTGCGCGGGACCGCTGCTTAGGACTGCATCGCGCGGTGCGTGGCCTCGCCGCCGCCCGTGCTCGTCTTGATCGCGTGGGGGAGCATCGGCAGCAGCACGTCCAGGCACTGCCGGACGGCCTTCGGGTTGCCCGGCATGTTGATGACGAGCGTCGTGCCGATCTGGCCGGCGACCGCGCGAGAGAGGTAGGCCAGCGGCTGGATCTTCGCGGTCTCGACCCGCATGGCCTCGGCGAAGCCGGGCGCCTCGCGGTCGAGCACCGAGCGCGTCGCCTCGGGGGTGACGTCGCGCGGCGCGAGGCCCGTCCCGCCTGAGGTGATGACGAGCTCGACACCGGCGCCCGCCAGCTCGGCGATCGCCGTCGCGATGTCGTCGAACTCGTCGGGCACGAGCCTGCGCTCCGCGATCTCGAAGCCAGCCTCGCCGAGGATCTCGGCCATCATCGTCGTCGTCGTGTCGGCGCGGCTGCCGGCCGAGCGCGTGTCGGAGATCGTGAGGATCGAGGCGGTCGCCATCAGGCGCCGGAGCGGTGCGGGCGGGTGACTAGCATCAGGGCATGGACGTTACCGTGAGACTGTTCGCGAGCCTGCGCGAGCACGCCGGAGCAGGCACTTTGCAGCTCGACCTGGCCGACGGCGCGACCGTCGCCGACGCGATCGTCGCGTTGCGCGAGGGCGCCCTCGCCGGGCTGCCCGACAACGCCCCGTTCGTGACGGCCGTCGCGCGCGAGTACGTCAAGCCCGACCACGCGCTCGCGCAGGGCGACGAGCTCGCGCTCGTGCCGCCCGTCAGCGGCGGCGACGCGGGGGCCGTGCGGCTGGCGGACGTCGTCGACGAGACGATCGACGTCGAGGCCGTGCGGCGCAGCGTCGCGGATCCGGCGACCGGCGCGACCGTCGTCTTCATGGGCACGACGCGCGCCGTGCCGAGCCTCGAGTACGAGGCCTACGTCGACATGGCGCGCGAGCAGATCGCCGAGCTCGCGGCGCGGGTCGTCGAGGAGCACCGCTGCGTCGCGGTGGCGTGCGTGCATCGCGTCGGCATCGTGCCGCTGGGCGACCCGAGCGTCGTGGTCGCGGCGTCGGCCGCGCACCGCGCCGAGGCGTTCGACGGCGCCCGCGCGCTGCTCGACGCCGTCAAGGCGCAGGCGCCGATCTGGAAGAAGGAGCACTACGAGGACGGCGACGAGGCCTGGGTCGAGGGGACGCTGCCGCAGGCCTAGCCGGCGGGCGCAGGGTTCCTCCGGCCGCGGCCGCCCCGTGCGGTGCCCGCGGGCCTCAGAGGTCGCCCGGCGCGAGCCCGAAGTGCTCGCCCAAGCCGCGCTCGCCGTCGCCGGTGAGGCGCACGGCGCGCGTCCGCGGCATACGCTCGAGCCAGCCCAGCTCGAACATCCGGCTCGTGACCGCGCGGCCCACGACGCCGGAGAGGTGGTGCGCCTGCTCGGTCCAGTCGACGCAGTAGCGCAGCGCGACCTCGCCTCCCGCGTCCGGGGCCGGCAGGGCGACACCGACGTCCGACAGCCGCGCGTGGCCGGCCGGCGTGAGGTTGTAGTTGACGTCGCGGCCGGGTCCCGAGAGGCGATCGTGCCGCGCCTCGGCATGCACGTGACGCCCGTCCCCACCCGCGACGAGCCCGTCGTCGACGAGCGCGCGGAACAGCGCGACGCCGAGGCGCCCGGCGAGATGGTCGTAGCACGTCCGCGCGCGGCGCAGGGCGTGGGCGCGCGTCCCGTCGCGCAGCGATCGCACCGGCGCCGCCGGTGCCAGGCGGGCCACGGTCTCGAGCAGCTCGCCGACGTCCGGGCCGGCCAGCTCGTAGTAGCGGTGGCGCCCTTGCGGACGCACTCTGACGAGGCCCGACTCGAGCAGGCGCGCGAGATGCGCGCTGGCGGTCGAGGGCGCCACGCTCGCCTCGGCGGCCAGCACGCTGGCCGGCAGCGCGCGCCCGTCGGCGAGCGCAAGGAGTATCCGCCCCCGCGCCGGCTCGGCGATGACGCCGCCGAGCGCGGCGAGGTTCGTGTCGCCCTGCATGAAAGCGTCGGCGGTGCGGGGCTTGTGCGCGGTGCGCCAGTTCAGCAGGGGCGAGGCTGCGGTGAAGTCGTTCGCGGTCATCGCTGCATCGTGACGGCTGAACGCTTCGAGCAGCGCCGAAGCGTCGGCCGGAGGAGCTGACGGTACGTATGCAATGCTTAGAGATATGCGGAGATGCGTTGCGTTGTCGCTCGTCCTCGTCGCCGTCTTCGCGGCCGGCGGCTGCGGCTCGTCGGACGACGACCTGCTCGTCTCGGCGGCAACGTCGCTGAAGGCCGCGTTCACCGGCTACGGCGAGCAGTTCGACGGCGCCAACGCGCAGTTCTCGTTCGCGGGGTCCGACGAGCTCGCCGCGCAGATCCGCTCGGGCGCCAAGCCCGACGTCTTCGCCGCCGCGAACACGCAGCTGTCCGACCAGCTCTTCAAGGAGGGCAAGGTCGAGAAGCCGCAGGTCTTCGCGGCGAACCGGCTCGTGCTGGCGATCCCGGCGGACGGCACGAAGGTCAGCTCGGTCGACGACCTGACCTCCTCCGGCGTGAAGATCGCGCTCGGGTCGAAGTCCGTGCCGATCGGCTCTTACACGCGCAAGGTCCTCGCTCGGCTCAGCGCGGCGAAGCGGAAGGCTATCCTCGCGAACGTGCGCTCCAACGAGCCCGACGTCGGCGGCATCAGCGCGAAGCTCACGCAGGGGGCGGTCGACGCCGGCTTCCTCTACATCACCGACGTCGAGGCGACCAACGGACGGCTGCGCGCGCTCGAGCTGCCCGCCAAGCTGCAGCCCGAGGTCGCGTACGGCGTGGCGATCGTGAAGGGCTCGAAGAACCGCGCGGCGGCTGAGGACTTCGTCGACGGCCTGCTCGACGGTGACGGCGCTTCCGCGCTGACCAGCGCCGGCTTCGAGCCGCCACCGACGTGAGCCGCAGCCGCGGCTTCGCGGCGCTCCTCTTTCTGACGCTCGCGCTCGTGCTGGCGTTCCTGACGCTGCCGATCGTCGCGATCTTCGTCCGCACGAGCCCGGGCGAGCTCGTCTCCGCGCTCGACGACCCCGGTGTCCTCGACGCGCTGTGGCTCAGCCTGCGCACGACGCTCATCGCGCTCGCGATCATCGTGCTGGTCGGCACGCCGGCCGCGTACCTCCTCGCGACGCGCAGCTTCCGCGGCAAGGCGCTCGTGACGACGTTGGTGGAGCTTCCCTTGGTGCTGCCACCGGCGGTCGCGGGCGTCGGGCTGCTCGCTGCGCTCGGGCCGAGCGGGATCGCGGGCGGCGCCATCGAGGACGCGGGCATCGAGCTGGCGCTGCAGACGGCGGGCGTGGTCGTCGCGCTGACGTTCGTCGCGGCGCCGTTCTTCATCCGCGGGGCGCAGGTCGCGTTCGCCTCGGTCGACCGGACGTGGCTCGAGGCGTCGCGCACGCTCGGCGCGAGCGAGGCGCGCACGTTCCTGCGCGTGGCGATCCCGGCGGCGGCGCCCGGCATGCTCGCCGGCCTTGCGCTCGCGTGGGGGCGCGCCGTAGGCGAGTTCGGCGCGACGCTGATCTTCGCCGGCTCGTTTCGCGGCCGCACGCAGACCGCGCCGCTGGCGATCTACGAGCGCCTGGGCACGGACTTCACGGCGGCACTGGCGCTCGCGGCGGTGCTCGTGGTCTTCTCGGCCGCGCTGCTGCTCACGGCGAAGCTCCTCGGTCAGCAGCAGGTCGTCGATGCTGCGCGTTGAGGCTCGCACCCGGCTCGGGGCCTTCGACCTCGATGCCGCCGTGCAGGCTGCGGCGGCCGGCTGCACCGCGATCGCGGGGCCGTCGGGCTCGGGCAAGAGCACGCTGCTGCGGATCGCGGCGGGGCTGCTGCGGCCCGCCGACGGGCGGGTCGTCCTGGGCGAGGAGGTCTGGCTCGACACCACCAGCGGGCGCAACCTCGCGCCGGAAGCGCGCGGCTGCGGCTACGTCTTTCAGGACTACGCGCTGTTCGGGCACATGCAGGTGTGGCAGAACGTCGCCTATGGACTGCGGGGGATGTCGCGCGCCGAGCGTCGCCGCCGGGCCGACGAGCTGCTCGATCGCTTCGGGATCCTGCGGCTGGCGGGCGCGCGGCCGGCGACGCTGTCGGGCGGCGAGCGCCAGCGTGTGGCCTTGGCTCGGGCGCTGGCGGTCGCGCCGCGAGCGCTGCTGCTCGACGAGCCGCTGTCTGCGCTGGATGCGCGGACGCGGGCGAGCGCGTCGCGCGAGCTGGCGGCGGTGCTGCGCTCGGCGGAGGTCCCGGCGCTGCTCGTGACGCACGACTTCACCGAGGCGGCGGTGCTCGGCGACCGCGTGGCGGTCATCGACGGCGGGCGGATCGTGCAGGAGGGCACGCCGGGCGAGCTTGCCGCGACGCCCGCGTCGGCGTTCGTGGCGGACTTCACGGGCGCGGTCGTTCTGACGGGGGTCGCGCGCGAGGGCCCGCGCGGCCTGACCGTCGTCGATCTGGACGGCGGCGGCAGCGCCACGAGCACCGACCGGCGCGTCGGGCCGGTCGCGCTGAGCGTGCACCCGTGGGAGATCGCGCTGGAGCCGGCGGGGGCGGTCGCCGAGAGCTCGGCGCAGAACCACCTGCAGGCGGAGGTCGTGACGGTGACGGAGGTCGGCAACCGCGTGCGCGTCGGGCTGACGGCGCCGCAGCCGCTCGTCGCGGAGGTGACCGGCGTCGCGGTCGGCGGGCTGCACCTCGCGCCGGGCGTGCGCGTGACGGCGTCGTGGAAGGCGACGGCGACGCGGCTCGTGAGCCTGTGAGGGGTGCGCGGCTCAGGTCGTGAGGAGCTCGAAGGTCGCGGCGAACCGCGTCCATGGCGCGAGCGCGGCGACGGTGGCCGCGTCCTCGAAGCTGTCGACGTCGTGCAGAAGCTCGAGCTCGACGGTATCGAGGCCGAGCTCGTCGAGGCGTGCGAGCTGGGCGGCGGCCGTGCCGGCGGTGCTCATCGGGACGTCGTCGAAGACGGCCGGGTCGGGCTCGCGCAGGCCGATCGCCCAGTAGCCGCCGTCGATCGTCGGGCCGAGGACGGCGTCGCTGCCGGCGAGCGCGTCGAGTGCCGTCAACAGCAGCGCGCGCGTGAGCTGCGGCGTGTCCATGCCGACGAAGACGAGCGCTTCGCCGACGTCCCGGGTCGCGTTGGCGAGGCGTTCGGCGAGGCCGTCGCCGCGCTGCGCGATGACCTCGAAGCCGGGCGGCAGCCACGGGCCCGGCGCGCCGTCGAGCACGAGCACGCGCCGCCGCGCCTGCGTCCACGCGACGGCTTGCAGTGTGTCGGCGAGCGCGGCCGCGGCGAGCGTGGCGGCCTCCGCGTGCGCAAGCGGCGGGCACAGCCGCGTCTTGACGCGCCCCGGCAGCGGCTCCTTGGCCATGACGACGAGCGCGGCGGACATCGCCGGGACGGTAGTGCGCTACGAACCTCGACGCCGCCGCCGCCAGCCGTGGCATCCTCCGACGACCGTGAACCGCCTCGCGCTCGCATCCATCCTTGCCGCCGGTGCGCTCGCCGTCGCCGCGTGCGGCGGTGGCGGCGACGACGACGGCGGCCAGGACTCCGGCACCGCAGCCGCCGCGGTCACGACGACGTCGGGCTCGAGCGCCACCGCCGCCGCCGCGCGCGGCGTGAAGCTCACCACCGTCGGGACATTCGACACGCCCGTCTACGTCACGGCGCCGACCGGCGACCGGCGGCGGATCTTCGTCGTGGAGCAGGGCGGCAAGATCCGCGTCGTGCGCGCCGGCAAGGTGCGGCCCGGGTCGTTCCTGGACATCACCTCGCGCGTGACCTCGGGCGGCGAGCAGGGGCTGCTGTCGATGGCCTTCGCCCCCGACTACGCCAAGACGCGGCGCTTCTACGTCAACTACACCGACGGCGAGGGCCTGCAGCGGATCGTCGAGTACCGCCGCTCGGCGTCCAACCCCGAGCGCGCGGACGCACGCAGCGCGCGCCTCGTGCTGCGCTACGACGGCATCGAGTCAAACCACAACGGCGGCCTGCTCGTCTTCGGCCCCGACAGCCTGCTCTACGCGGGCACGGGCGACGGCGGCGGGGCGGGCGACGAGCACGGCAGCCGCGGCAACGGGCAGGACCTCGGCAAGCTCGAGGGCAAGCTCCTGCGCATCGACCCGCGCAGCTCCGGCGGCAAGCCGTACAGCGTCCCGGCGAGCAACCCGTTCGTCAGCCGCAGCGGCGCGCGCCCGGAGATCTACAGCTACGGCCTGCGCAACCCGTGGCGCTTCTCCTTCGACCGCTCGACCGGGGACCTCACGATCGGCGACGTCGGCCAGGGCGAGATCGAGGAGATCGACTTCGCGCGCAAGGGTCAGGGGAGCGGGGCGAACTACGGCTGGCGGCCGTACGAAGGCAGCCGCAGGTTCGCCGCCGGCGAGTCCGCGCCGGGCCACGTCCCCCCGGTGATCGAGCTCACCCACGCCGACGGCAACTGCTCGGTGACCGGTGGCTACGTCGTGCGCGACCCCAAGCTGCCGGGGCTCACCGGGCAGTACGTGTACGGCGACTTCTGCAAGGGCCAGCTGCGCGCCGCGAAGCTGTCCGCCGGCTCGGCGAGCGGCGACCGCTCGCTCGGCCTGAAGACGATCTCGCAGCTGTCGTCGTTCGGCGAGGACGCGCTCGGGCGCGTCTACGTCATGTCGCTCGACGGGCCGGTGTACCGGCTCGCAGCCGGCTGACCTTCGTACCCTCGGCCGTGTGGACGACCCGCTGCAGCGCCGCGACATCGCGCTCATCCGCGCTAACAACCCCGGCCCGTTCACCCTCGACGGGACGAACACGTGGCTCGTCGGGCGCGACCCGTGCTGGATCGTCGATCCGGGACCCGCGCTCGACGAGCACGTCGACGCCGTGCTCGCCGAGGCGAAGCGGCGCGGCGGCGTAGGCGGGATCGCGCTGACGCACGACCACGGCGATCACGCCGGCGCGGCGGAGGCGGTGCGCGCAGCCGCGGGCCGGATGGTGGCCGAGCACGTCGCGCGGGCATGCGACACGGACGGCTGGCCGCCCGTCGGCGCGGCGCGCTGGGAGGCGGCGGACCTGACGCTCGCCGACGGCGACACCTTCGGGCCGCTGCGCGTCGTCGCGACGCCGGGCCACGCGACCGACCACCTCGCGTTCGTCTTCGAGGATGTCTGCTTCACCGGCGACGCCGTGCTCGCCGAGAGCAGCGTCTTCGTCGCCCCCGACCCCGGCGCGCTGCGCGGCTACCTCGCGGCGCTCGAGCGCCTGCGCGACCTCGACCTCGCGCTCCTGTGCACCGGGCACGGCCCGCCGGTCAGCGATCCGCGGGCGCTCCTGGATCGCTACCTCGCGCACCGCCGCGAGCGCGAGCGGCGGCTCGTCGCGGCACTCGACGAGGGCCTGCGCGGCACCGACGAGCTGCTCGACCGCGTCTGGGACGACGCCCCGGCCAGCTTGCGCCTCGCGGCGGCGGCAACCCTCGCCGCACACCTCGACAAGCTCGACGAGGACGGCCTGCTGCCCGACGGCGTGGAGCGCCCACCCTGGCCGCCGCCCGGCGGGCTGCGACCGGTCGTCTGACGATCCCGGGGAGGCAGCTCAGCCCTCGATCTGAGCCTGCGTTCGACGTAGGGTCCAGCGATGGCGACGATCGACGCCGACGCGTTCCTGGCGATCGTGATCGCCGCCGCGGTGGCCGCGGGCCTCGCGGCGGCGCTCGCGCGGAGGTTCCTCGTTCCCGTCGTGGTGCTCGAGCTCGTGCTCGGCATCGTGATCGGCCCGGAGGTGCTGGACCTGGCCCGTGACGACGAGTTCGTCGGCTTCTTCGCCAACCTCGGCCTGGGCATGCTGTTCTTCTTCGCGGGCTACGAGATCGACTTCCAGCGGATCAGGGGCGAGCCACTGAAGCTCGCGCTCATCGGCTGGGTCATGTCGCTCGCGATCGCCTACGCGTGCAGCGGCGCGCTCTCGGCAGCCGGGATCGTGCTGTCCTGGCTGTTCGTCGGATCGGCCCTGGCCACGACCGCGATCGGCACGCTGATCCCGATCCTCAGCGACGCGGACGAGCTGCGCACGAGATTCGGGACCTACCTGCTCGGCGCCGGCGCGATGGGCGAGTTCGGGCCGGTCCTGCTGATCACGCTTGTGTTCTCGACCAAGAGCACGGGCGCGAACCTGGCGATCCTCGTCGCCTTCGTGGTGCTGGCGGTGCTCGCCGGGATCCTCGCGGTGCGATCGGTTGGCCGCGCCTGGAAGCTCTTCGAGCGCACCCTCGAGACCAGCGGCCAGCTCGCGATCCGGTCGGCCGTCGTCATGGTGTTCGCGCTCGCCGCGCTCGCCGCGGCGCTCGGGTTGGACCTGCTGCTCGGCGGGTTCGTCGCCGGCATCATCCTGCGGGTCGCGCTGAAGGGCCGCGAGGTTCATGTGCTGGAGTCCAAGCTCACGGCGGTCGGCTACGGGTTCTTGATCCCGTTCTTCTTCGTGGTCAGCGGCGTCAAGCTCGAGGTGGGTGTCCTGGTGAGCGACCCGGTCGAGATGCTCAAGGTGCCGCTGTTCCTCGTGCTGTTCCTCGTCGTCCGTGGCGTGCCGGCGCTGGCGCTCTACCGGCGGGCGCTGGCACGACGCGACCGCGCGGCGCTCGCGTTCTTCACCTCGACCGAGCTGCCGTTGGTCGTCGCGATCACGAGCATCGCGATCGCCGAGGGCCACATGCGCGCGACCACCGCGGCGAGCCTCGTCGCGGCCGCCATCCTGTCGACCGCGATCTTCCCTGTCGTCGGCCTCTCGCTGCGCCGGCGCTCATCCGCGGGCGGCGCCGCAAGCGAGGTCGTATGAGCTGAAGGCCGCTCACTTGGCCGCGGCCGCCTCGGCGAGGCGCTCGCGGGCCAGGGCCATGGCGGCGGCCAGCGGTGAGGCTCGGGTCGCGTGCGCGTCGTCGAAGATCCGGCGCAGGGTGTCGCCGATGCCGCGCACGCGCTTGCGAGCGCGGCGCGGGTCGTATCCGCCGGGCTCCAGCTCGACCGAGATGTTGATGATCCCGCCGGCGTTGACGACGAAGTCCGGCGCCCACAGGACGCCCCGCTGCGACAAGAGCTCGGCGACGTCGTCGTCGGCGAGCTGGTTGTTCGCTGCGCCGGCGACGATCGGCGCGCCGAGCCGCGTCGCGGACTCGTGGTCGAGGATGCCGCCGAGCGCGCACGGCACGAACACGTCGGCGGGGCAGCCGAGCGCCTCGTCGGGCTCGATCCAGCGGGCGCCGAGGTCGTCGGCGATCGCGCGCTTGGAGCGGTCGATGTCGGTGACGAGCAGGGTCGCGCCACCGTCGGCGCAGAGCTTCGCCACGCGCGCGCCGACGTGGCCGAGCCCCGCGACGACGATCGTGCGCTCGCTCAGCGACGGCGAGCCGAAGACGCGCTCGCAGCAGACGCCGATCGCCGCCTCGACGCCGAGCGCCGTCCACGGGCTCGGGTCGCCCGAGCCGCCGCGGCGCCGCGAGAGGCCGGTCACATGGCTCGTCGTCGCCGCGATGACCTCCATGTCGCGCGCGGACGTGCCGACGTCCTCCGCGGTGATGTACGCGCCCTCGAGCGCTTGTACGGTGTCGCCGAAGTCGCGCAGCGCGTCGGCGCGCAGGCCGCGGCGGGCGGGGGAGAGCGGGTCGGGCGCGAGGATGATGCCCTTGCCGCCGCCGAGAGGCAGGCCCGCGACGGCGGACTTGAACGTCATCGCGCGCGACAGGCGCAGGACGTCGCGCATCGCGGCGCGCGCGTCGTCGTAATGCCACATGCGACAGCCGCCGAGCGCCGGCCCGCGCACGCTCGAGTGCACGGCGACCATCGAGAAGAGCCCCGAGCGCGCGCCGCGGCGCACGAGCAGGGTCTCGTGGTCGAGCGTTGCGGCGTAACGATCGGTCAGGACGTCAGCCCGGGGGGATGCTGCCCGACGCGGACTCGGCCGCGCCGGCCGTCGCGCCGGCCGATTCGCCGCCGCCCACGACCGCGTCGGATGGCGTCGCGTGCCCGCCGCCGCTCTCGCCGGTCGACGAGGATGTCGTCGCGTCGGTGGTGGGCGAGGACGAGACCGGGGTCGACGGCGCGCTCTGCTCGGCGCGCGGGGTCAGGCCGTCGACGCCGACGCCGAAGCCGTCCTCCTCGCCGGGTGCCCCGGCGCCGCCGGTGTTCGTGTCGACCCGCGGGTTGCTCGTCGTCGTCGAGAGGTCGGCGACCTGCGGGGCGGCCGGGTCCGCGGGTGCCGCTGCGATGCGTGAGCCGCGGGCGGCGCTCGCCGACGAGGACGTGCTGCCCGAGGACGCCGTCGCCTTGTGGCGCGCGGCGGGCACGGCGCCGGCCGTCGCGGCGGCGATCGCCGGAGCGGTGCCGAGCGCGCCGGCGCCCGCGTTCGAGCGCGCGGGTGCCGACATGCTCGCGGCGCCCGACGGCGCCTTCGACTTGATGATCTGCTCGCGGACCTCGACCGCGCCGCCGGCGGTCAGCGCGGCGCAGCAGACGACGGCCGCGAACTTCGCCGCGGTGCCGGCCGATGCGGCGGCGAGCACGCCGCCGCCGGCAGCGGCGCCACCGCCGGCGCTCGCGGCACCGGCGGAGCCGGCTCCACCGAGGCCGATGAGCTTGAGCGCGGCGGCAAGCGGGCCGGAGCCGCCGTGGCCGAGGATCGCGAGGCCCTGGTGCACGGCGCGCAGCTGCGTCTTGTACTCGACGCAGGCGTCGCAGTCGCGCAGGTGGCGGCGGGCGAGCCCGCTCGCGCGCACGCCGCGGTCGTAGGCGTCGGCGAGATCGAGGCGGATCTGCGAGCACGCGGTGTCGCGCGCCTCGACGGCCTCCACGAGGCCGATCCGCGCGCGGACGAGCAGCGACTTCACGGCCTGCAGCGAGACGCCGAGCGCCTCGGCGAGCTCGGCGTAGCTCATGCCGTCCATCTCGCGCATCAGCAGGGCGGAGCGCTGCTGCTCGGGCAGGCGCTGCACGTCGGCGACGAGCTGGCGCAGGTCCTCGCGGCGCACCGCCTCGTCCATCGGGTCGTGCAGCGGCTTGCGCGACGTGTCGAAGAGGTCGGCGGCGGGCGGCGCCGGCCGGCGCAGGTGGTCGATGCAGCGGTTGTGGGCGACGCGGTACAGCCACGCGCGCAGCGAGAGCGGGCGGTCGTTGGTGCGCAGCGACGAGTAGGCCCGCAGGAAGACGTCCTGCAGCGCGTCCTCGGCGTCCTGGCGCGAGCCGCCGAGCATCTGGCGCGAGTAGGCGAACAGGCGCTGGCGGTAGCGATCGTGGATGACGCTGAACGCCGCGTCGTTGCCGGCGCGAAACAGCGCGACCAGCTGCTCGTCGGATCGCAGCCGCAGGAGAGGCGCCGTGACCGAAATCCGGTTGAGCGTGGCGGGTGCTCGTAGCGCTCCGGCTTCCATGCGATTTCCCGACCACTGTAACCGGCGGACTGGGCGGAAGTTGTGCAGAACCTAAAGACCGTGTGTGCGTGGCGTCACAGTGACTCGTGCGTACGCAGCAGCGAGGCGGCCACCACGAGCGCGATCCCGGCGCCTTCGACCAGCGTCGGGACCTGGCCGAGGATGGCCGCGCCGACGATCGCGGCGGTCGCCGGAAGCAGGGCCAGCAGCAGCGCGAAGCGCGCCCGCGGGAGGCGCCGCATCGCCACCTGCTCGAGGGCGTAGGGCACCGCGCTCGACAGGACCCCGACGGCCAGGCAGGCGGCGAGCAGGACCGGGTCGACGAGCGCGGGCACCGCCGCATGGACGAGCGCGGGCGCGAAGCCCACGGCGCCGATGGCCATACCGAGGGCGAGGCCGTCCTGCGGGCGGATGCCGGGGTCGGCTGCCATACGGTGGCCGATCACGATGTAGCCCGCCCACGCGACGCCGGCGGCGACCGCGAACGCGAGGCCGCCGGGGCTGCCGGCGAGGTGGACGTCGGCGAGCGCGAGCACGCCGATCGTGGCGAGCGCGAGGGCGGCGACGTCGCGGCGGGTGCGCGAGCCGAGGGCGGCGACCGCGATCGGCCCGCAGAACTCGATCGCGACGGCCGTGCCGAGCGGAAGGCGGTCGATCGCGAGGTAGAACGTGACGTTCATCGTCGCGAGCACGAGCCCGAACGCGGCGACGAGCCTGAGCCGTGGCGCGGTCCACTCGGTGTGCCACGGTCGCCGCCAGACGACGAGCACCATCGCCGACGCGACGACCCGCAGCCACGCGACCCCGGCCGCGGGCACCTTCTCGAAGAGCAGGACGGCAAGCGCCGCGCCGACGTACTGCGACAGCGCCCCCATGACGAACAGCGCCTGCGGCGGCAGCCTGTCCAGCGGGGCGGCAGGCTCGCGGCGCGGCATGGTGCTGCAGGCTAGTTCGCCACGCAGCCTCCACGCGACCTCCACACAACCCGCAAACCGCGATCTCCGAACGCGCTT
This sequence comes from uncultured Actinomycetes bacterium, assembly GCA_963839905.1. GTDB lineage: Bacteria > Actinomycetota > Thermoleophilia > Solirubrobacterales > Solirubrobacteraceae > CADCVQ01. Next base: position 72,488 of record CAWIXC010000001.1, read on the forward strand.
AGCATCCCGGGCGTGGAGGGGGCACCGAAGACGACGATCGTCGTCGTGGAGGACGAGGCCGCGATCGCCGACGCGCTCGCCGCGCGCCTGCGGGCGGAGGGGTTCGCGGTCGAGGTCGCGCATGACGGGCATCGCGGGGTCGAGCTGTGCGAGCAGATCGACCCCGACCTCGTCGTGCTCGACGTCATGCTGCCGGGCCTCGACGGCCACGAGGTGTGCCGCCGCATCCAGGCCCACCGCGCGGTGCCGGTGCTCATGCTCACCGCCCTCGACGCGGAGACCGACCTCATCGTCGGGCTCGGCGTCGGCGCCGACGACTACATGACCAAGCCGTTCAGCCAGCGCGAGCTCGTCGCCCGCGTGCGGGCGCTGCTGCGGCGGGCGCAGCGCGCGAGCGAGCCGGCGAGCAAGCCGATCACCGCCGGCCCGATCTCGATCGACCCCGAGCGCCGCGAGATCCGCCGCGACGGCGAGCTCGTGCACCTCACGCCGACCGAGTTCGACCTCGTCCACCGGCTCGCGCTGCGGCCCGGCATCGTGCTCAGCCGCGAGCAGCTGCTCGAGGACGTCTGGGGCTACGTGGACGGCACGACCGGCGGGCGCACCGTCGACTCGCACGTCGCGGCCGTGCGGCGCAAGCTCGGCGCGGACGTCGTGCGCACGGTCCAGGGCATCGGCTACGCGTTCGGCAAGCCCGGCCGGCCATGAACCCGCTGCGCTCGCTCTCGTCGCTGAAGCTCAAGCTCGGGATCGTCATCGTCGCGGCGGTCTGGATCACCGCGGTCACGACGATCGTCGGCGTGCGGGTCGCGCACCTGCCCTCGCTCGTCGCGACGTTGCTGGGGATCGCGCTCGCGCTCGCGTGCGTCCAGCTGCTCGCCCGCGGGACGACGAAGCCGCTGCGCGAGATGGCCGCCGTCGCGACCGCGATGGCGCGCGGCGAGCACGGGCGCGAGGTCGCGGTCACCTCCAACGACGAGGTCGGCGAGCTCGCGCGCGCGTTCAACCGCATGACCGCCGAGCTCGCCGAGACCGACCGCCTGCGCCGTGACCTCGTCGCGAACGTCTCGCACGAGCTGCGCACCCCGATCGGCGCCCTGCAGGCGGTGCTCGAGAACGTCGTCGACGGCGTGAGCGAGCCCGACCCCGAGACGCTGGCCACGATGCTCGCGCAGACCCGCCGCCTCGGCCGCCTGGTCTCGCAGCTGCTGGACCTCTCGCGCCTCGAGGCCGGCGACCAGCCGTTCGACATCCGCCCGTTCGTCGTCCGCGACGTGCTCGAGTCCGCCGCCCGCGAGGCACGCCTGCACGCCCCGGACGACGTCGTGTTCTCGATCGACGCGCCCGCCGACCTGCGCGCCGCCGGCGATCCGGAGCGCATCCACCAGGTCGTGATGAACCTCGTCGAGAACGCGGTGCGCTACTCGCCGCGGCCGGGCGAGATCGCGATGCGCGCGTCGGCCGCCGGCCACGAGGTGATGGTCGAGGTCGACGACGAGGGCCCGGGCATCCCCGAGGAGGATCTCGCGCGGGTCTTCGAGCGCTTCTACCGCGGCGACGGGCGCCGCGGCGCCGACGGCGGCGGCGCCGGCCTGGGCCTCGCGATCGCGCGCTGGATCGTCGAGTTGCACGGCGGGACGATCACGGCCGCGCGCCGTGAGCCGCACGGCAGCCACATGGTCGTGACGCTGCCCGAGGCGCGCGCGTGACCGGGATGCGCCCTCGCGTACGCTGGCCGCAGCCATGTCCTCCGCGCGCGCCATCGCCCTCGCGAGCCTCGCCGCCGTGGCGCTCGGCGGCTGCGGCGAGGAGCGCGCTGACGGTGGGCGCGCCGCGAGCACCACTCCGGCGCCGCTGAGCGAGAGCGAGGCGCCGAGCGGCACGGCCGTCGCGACGGTGAACGTGTCGCTCGCCGACTACAGCCTGTCGCCCGACAACCCGACCCTCCCGCGCCCCGGCGTCATCGCGTTCGTTGCCACGAACGACGGCCAGGCGACCCACGCCCTCGCGGTCGACGGCCCGGCCGGCGAGGTCAGCACGGCGAAGCTCGCGCCGGGGGAGCAGCGCAGGGTCGAGGTCCGCCTCCCGCCCGGCACCTACAAGTGGCTGTGCCCGCTCGCAGACCACGAGCAGCGCGGGATGGTCGGGCGGGTCAGGGTCGCCGAGTGATCAGCCGATCGCGTGCTCGACGGCCCAGCGCGTGAGCTCCGAGCGGCGGCGCAGCCCGGTCTTCTCGCGGATCCGCGTGAGGTGGTTCTGCACCGTGCGCGGCGAGATGAAGAGCTCCTTGCCGATCTCGTTGTCGGTCTTGCCCTGCACGACGAGCCGCAGGATGTCGAGCTCGCGGCCCTGCAGCGGGCGCACCGACGACCCCTCGCCGCGCGCGGAGCTCGAGAACTCCTTCAGCAGGTGGCTCGCGAGCGACGGCGTGATGACCGAGCCTCCGGCGTGCGCCGTGATGACGGCCTGGCGCAGCTCCTCGCCGGTGCTGCGCTTCGACAGGTAGCCCGCGGCGCCGGCGGCGATGGCGTCGAGCAGCGCGCTGGCCTGCTCGGTCGCCGTCATGACGATCACCCGGATGGCCGGCTGCGACGTGCGCAGCTTGTCGAGCACCGCGAGGCCGCCGAGATCGGGCATCCGCAGGTCGAGGATCATGACGTCGGGCTGGTGGCGCTCGGCGAGCTCAAGCGCCTCGAAGCCGGTGCCCGCCTGCGCGACGACCTCGATCGCCGGGTCGGAGTCGAGCGCCCGGGCCACGCCGTCGCGGACGAGCGGGAAGTCGTCGACGACGACGACGCGGATCTTCACGGGCGCGCCTCGAGCTCGGGGGCCGTGACGAGCGTGACGCGGGTCCCGCCGCCGGGGGCCGCGTCGAGCGCCGCTTCGCCGCCGGCACGCCGCATGCGCCCGTGGATGCTGCGCGGGAGGCCCAGGCCGCCGGCAGCGCCGGCGAGCTCGGGATCGAGGCCGACGCCGTCGTCGGTGACGGTGATCGCGGTGCGCCCGTCCTCGTCCGCGGTCACGCGAACGATCACCTGCGAGGCGTGCGCGTGCTTGCGAGCGTTCGTCACCGCCTCGCGGACCGCCCCGGTCAGCGCCGAGACCTGCCGGCCGGTCGGCTCGCGCTCGAGCTCGCCGACGACGAGCTCCACGCCCGATCCGAGCGTGCGCGCGTCGGCCGTGATCTGCTCGAGCTCGGGGACGAGCTGCGCCGCCAGCGGGTCGGCGTCCATCCAGCGGCGCAGGTCGCGCGCGGCGCCGCCGGCGAGGTGCGCGATCTTCTCCGAGGAGAGCCCCGTCCCGAAGCCGTCCCCGGCGATGAACTCGAGGATCTGCAGCGCCGTGTCGTGGAGATGGCCGCGGATCCACTCGCGCTCCTCCTCGCGGACGCGACCGGCGGGGTCGCCGGCGTCCGCGAGGCCGGCGGACACGCTGTCGCCTTCGAGCTCGGTGCGCAGGCGGGTGCCCTGCGCCGCGGCCAGCGCCCTGAGGTCGGCGGGGTCGCGGGTGGGATCGGCGAGCTGCTCGAGGCCGGGGACGATGACGAGGCGCAGCCATCCGCGCAGCTCGCCGCGCGTCACGGCGCGGACGGGATCGTCGCCAAGTGGCGCCCGCACGGGCACATCACCCGAGGCGACTGCCGCGAGCACCGGTTCCGACCGCCCCAAACGCATCGTGTCCCCGTCTTCGTGATGCAGACCCTCGTGGTCTGCGGAAAAGGAGTGCTTCAGGTGCAAGCTTACGCACCGCCAGGTGCGCGGGTCAACCCCGTACCCCGACCTTTGACCGACCTTCCATCCGCTGCTGGAGCGCTCAAAAACCGCCTATTTGCAGCCACTTTCAGCCACGAGCGCGCGCATGATCTGCACTAAACCAGTGCGCAACGTCACAGATCCTCGCCGGCTGTCTCGGCGCGCTCGAACTCCGCCTCCCCGGGCAGGACGAGGCGTGCGATCTCGCCGCTGCGCACGACGCGCGGGCGGACCGGACGAACCGGATGCGTGCGAGCGTGGTGCAGCAGCTCGCCGGCGGACGCGAACAGCGACAGCTGCTCGAGCTGGCGGTGCGTCGGGAAGGCGAGCTCGAGCTCGCCGCGCGCGCAGGCGTCAAGCAGCGCTGCCGGTGTGCCCCAGCGCTCGCCGACGCACTCGTGGCCGTCGGTTCGCGCGACCGCGCCTGCCGGCGCGCGGGCGACGAAGAAGTGCGTGTCGAAGCGGATGCGCAGCAGCTCCGGCGTGATCCAGCGGCTGAACGCCACGAGCCCGGCGGGATCGACGCCGCCGATGCCCGCCTCCTCGCGCAGCTCGCGCACGGCCGCGGCACGGTGGGCGAGCTCGCCTTCGCCCTCGTCCGCGTCGACGGCGCCGCCCGGGAAGACCCAGTACCCGCCCATGAACCGCTGTGCGGGGTTGCGCCGGACGAGCAGGAGCTCGAAGCCCTCCGCCGCGTCGCGCACGAGGATGAGTGACGCGGACGGGCGCGGGGCCGTCGGGACGCCGTCGTTGAGCTGCTCGCGCGTGGTCGGCCGCTGGCGGTCCATACCGCCGCGCGACGTTAGCCGGTCAACCATTACCCTGCAGGCCATGCCGACCGAAGCCGAGACCGAGATCATGCGCTGGATCTGCGAATCCTGCGGGTTCATCTACGACCCCGAAGAGGGCGACCCGGACGGCGGCATCCCGCCGGGCACCGCCTTCAAGGACATCCCCGACAGTTGGTTCTGCCCGGTCTGCGGCGCGCGCAAGAGGGACTTCACGCCCTACGAGGACTGACCGCTGTCGCCGCGGACCCGCGGTGACCGTCGCGGCCCGAGAGGGGCGCGGGCCGCCCGCGCGCTCACCGCCGCGGCATGACCGGGGCGCGCGGCGTCCGCGCGCTCACCGCCGCGGCGTGAAGCGCACGGCGTACGGGAAGTCGCCGAAGCTCACGTCGAGCACGAAGCGCCCGCTGCGCTCGAGCTCGCGACGGCCGCTCGCGGTCGCGGCGCCGAACAGCTTCGTGCCGGCCGCGCGCGAGCCCGCCGGGCGCAGGTTCGCGGTGAACGGCGTCTGGCCCGAGAAGTCGAGCCTGGGGTCCTCCGGCGCGACCTGCTCGAAGCGCACGACGTAGCGGCCATCCAGCGAGAACGGCCCGTGCGACGCGGGCGACGCCTCGCCCTTGAAGAGGATCTCGCCTGCCTGCGCCGGCTTGCGCGCGAGGGCCGGCAGGGTGGCGCCGGCGGTCGTCGCCGCACGCCCGGGCGAGTCGCCGTCACCGTCGCCGCCGCACGCCGCGAGGGCGAGCCCAAGCAGCGCGGCGAGCAGGAATGCGGAGCGCGGCGGCGGCACCGGCGGATCGTAACGTCTATTCTCCGGACCTAGGCATTGCCTACCATTTGCACACGCAGGAGTTGCGGGGAGGAGACGCAGGTGATCGAGCTGGATCGAGGTGACTTCCTACGCCTGGGGGCAGGCGGACTCGTCGTCGCGGCGGCGTCCGGCTTGGTGCCCGCCGCCGCGGGTGCGGCCGTGCCGCCACCCACCCCGCAGGGCGACGACGTCGCGTACCTGTCGTTCGCGGCGACCGCCGAGCGCGCGAGCCGCGACGTCTACCGCGCCGCCTACAAGCAGGCCGGCGCCGGCTTCTCGCGCGCCGAGCGCGCCCACCTCAACCGGGTCGCCTCGAGCAAGCGGGCGCACATCCTGCGCATCGACGCGGCGTTGGGAGCCGACGCGCCGCTGCCGGGCGACTTCGTGACGGTGCTCCCGAACGACGCGGTCGCGACGAAGGAGAAGGCACTCGCGCTGCTGCGCCAGTTCGAGACGCTGCTGGTCCGCGTCTACCTCAACGGCGTCGGCTACGCGACGGACCCGTCGACGCGCCTGTTCCTCGGCCGCCTGCTGACCTTCGACGGCCAGGCGCTCGCCTGGCTGTCGCTGCGCTCCGGTGAGGCAGCGCCCACCGGCCTGTCGAACCCGATCGAGCTCGAAGCCGCCGCGACAGCACTCGACGGCTTCCTCTCGACCCCCGATTTCCCCGACTGACGACGAGAAGGAGTCACAGATGACGAAGAACCTCCTCCGGCGCGTGCGCGTCCCACTCGCGCTCGCGCTCGTGGCCGGGCTGGCCGCACCGGCCGCGGCCAGCGCGCTGAACGTCTACGCGGCGTCGTCGCTGCGCGACGTGTTCACGCAGATCGATTCCGGGCCGACGTTCAACTTCCTCGGCTCGAACGTGCTGCAGACGCAGATCGAGCGCGGCGCCCCCGCCGACGTCTTCGCCGCGGCGAGCACGCAGGAGCCGCAGGCGCTGTTCAAGAGCGGCAGGTGCGACCGCCCCGTGACGTTCGCGACGAACAAGCTCGTGATGATCGTCGCCAGGGGCAACCCGAAGAACCTGGTCTCCGTGTACCGGCTGCGGCCGGGCGGCTTCCGCCTGGCGGTCGGCAACGCCGGCGTGCCGATCGGGTCCTACACGCGAGCGCTGCTGCGCCGGCTCGGCCTGTCGCGGGTCCTGACGCGCAACACGGTCAGCCAGGAGTCAAACGTCGCGAACGTCGTGTCGAAGGTCGCGCTCGGATCGGCGGATGCCGGCTTCGCGTACGTGACGGACGGGAGGATCGCGGCCGACCGCACGGACATGGTCAAGCTGCCGCGCTACGCCCAGCCGCCGGTTCGCTACCAGATCTGCAGGGTCCAGCGCAACGGCGCCGACTCGGGTGGCGCGGCCTCGTTCATCTCGAAGGTGCGCTCCGCGCGCGGGCGCGGATTGCTGAAGGCCGCGGGCTTCGGCCTGCCGCCGAGCTGAGATTGCGCGTCCTCCTCGCGCTGTGCGTCGGCACGACGCTCGCGTTCCTCGCGGTGCCGATCGTCGCGCTGTTCCTCGAGGTCCCGCTCGCCGACGTGCCGCGCCTGCTCGGCGACCACACCGTGCAGGAGGCGCTGCGGGTCACGGCGCGGACGAACCTCGTCGCGAACCTGCTCATCATCGGGCTCGGCACGCCGACGGCGTTCGTCCTCGCGACGCGCACGTTCCGCGGCAGATCGCTCGTCGTGACGCTCGTCGAGCTGCCGCTCGTCATGCCCCCGGCCGTCGCGGGCATCGGCCTGCTGGCGGCCTTCGGCGTCGGCGGCCTGCTCGGGCCTGACCTCGAGGACGCCGGGATCGTGCTGCCGTTCTCGGAGTGGGCGGTCGTGCTGGCGGTGACGTTCGTCGCGTCGCCGTTCTACATGCGCCAGGCGATCACGGCGTTCGAGGGCGTCGATCGCACGCTCGTCGATGCCGCGCGCACCCTGGGCGCCGGGCCGGTGCGCACGTTCTGGCGGGTCTGGATGCCGCTGGCGGCCGGCGGACTCGTCGCGGGCTGGGTGCTCGCGTTCGCGCGTGGCGTCGGGGAGTTCGGCGCCACGATCATCTTCGCCGGCAACGTCAGCGGCCAGACGCAGACGCTCACGCTGGCCGTCTACGAGGAGCTCGACTCGAACTTCGACGTCGCGCTCGCGATCGGGATACTGCTCGTCGTGCTCAGCGCTGGAGTCCTGTTGTCCTACAAGCTGATCGTGTCGTGGAGAGACTCGACGTCAGCGTCGGTTTCGCCCTTCGCTCGTTCGCGCTCGACGTCGAGCTGAGCGTCGGGAGGGAGACGGTCGCGCTTGTCGGCCCCTCGGGCGCGGGCAAGACGACGGTCCTGCGTGCGGTCGCGGGCCTGCGGCGTCCCGACACGGGGCGGATCGCGCTCGGCGACCGCGCCTGGTTTGACTCCGAGCAGCGCGTCGATCTCGCTCCCGAGGCCCGCTCGGTCGGGCTCGTGTTCCAGGAGTACGCGCTGTTTCCGCACATGACGGTCGCGAAGAACGTCGCGTTCGGCGGCGGCGGCGACCTGCGCGTCGGCGAGCTGCTCGAGCGCTTTGGGATCGCTGGGCTCGCGCACGAGCGCCCGACCTCGCTGTCGGGCGGCGAGCGCCAGCGCGTCGCTTTGGCGCGGGCGCTGGCGCGCGGGCCGCAGGTGCTGCTCTTCGACGAGCCGCTGTCGGCGCTGGATGCCCACACGCGCGCGACCGTCCGCGCCGAGCTGCAGGAGCTCTTGGCCGAGCTCGCGCTGCCGACCCTGCTCGTGACGCACGACTTCCGCGACGCCGCCGCGCTCGCCGACCGGATCGGCGTCGTGGTCGCCGGGCAGCTGCGCCAGATCGGCACGGCGGTCGAGCTCGTCGACCACCCGGCGGACCCGTTCGTCGTCAGCCTCACCGGCGGCAACCTGCTGACCGGCACGGCGAGCCCGCTGGCCGGCGGCGGCAGCGAGGTGCTGCTCGACGACGGGACCGTCGTGCGCTCCGACGCGCGCGCGGCGGGCCGGGTGGGCGTCGCGGTCTATCCGTGGGAGGTGACGCTCGATGCGCCCGGGTCGCCCGACGGGCGCGGGAACGCCATCACCGCGCCGATCTCCGCGCTCGCTCCGGAGGGCGGGCGGATGCGGGCGCGCGTCGGCGCGCTGACCGCCGAGTGCCCGCGCGAGGAGTTCGAGTCCCTCGGCCTCCAACGCGGCGATCCCGCGCGCGCCAGCTTCTCGCCCGCCGACGCGCGCCTACTCGTCCTCGGCGAGGAGTAGCCATACGCCATCGGCGAGCAGACCGTCAGTTACGCTGAGCCGATGAGGCTGGACCTTGCACAGCTCAAGCGGATGCATCCGCTGCTTCCGGCCACGACCGCCGCTGAGTACTGCCATCGCGCCGGGCTCGGCCTCGAGCGCCACGGTCACATCCCGGGCAAGGGCATGGCGGCGAATCTCGACGGGGAGCATTGCGAGACCACGCTGGCGTGGACCGACGTCGGCCGCGGCGGCGAGCAGCAGCTCGATCGCCATCGGATCACGGAGGACGCGGCGGAGGCCGTCTCACTGGCTCTGGTGAGCGTGGCGTTCGGTTGGACCGTCCGCCGCCGTCTGCAGCGCGGCGAGTCTGCCGACTGGTTGCTCCTCGACAGCGAGAGCAGCCTTGTGGCGCTGGAGATCGGCGGCCTCGATACCGCCGATGGTGGCCGCAGGCTACGTGAGAAGCTCAGCCAGGCCGAGGCCGCTACCGTCGCTGGTCACCGCGCGGACACGCTTGAGGAGCTCGGCGCGCCGGGGGCCGCGGCGGCGCATCTGGACGTGTCGCTGCTCGAGGAGCGGATCGCAGCCGGATTGCCGGCGTCCGATCCGGAGGGCGCGCTCGCGCGGCGCGGAGCAGTGCGTGCCGCCGGTGCGGCGAACGACTGGCGGCGCGCCCGCGACCTCGCCGAGCGCTTCATCGCGGATGCCGACGCTGACGCGGAGCTGCGAGAGCAGCTCGCGAGCCTCCTCGCCGAAGACCTCGACCTGACGGACCTGCCCGTTCGCCGGCAGCAGTCATTGACGAAAATGGAAGAGCGAGGCGCCTCGGAGCACATCGGGCGACGTGCGATTACGCGTGGACCTACGGTCGCGCTGAGCAGGGACGATATCCATGGCACGCCGGGTCGCGTGCGGTTGCGTTGCTTGCCTCAAGATGCGGCAGCGGGGCTCGATGTCCTCGGCCATGCCAGGGTTCGCCGCGAGCGCCCGGGTAGTGCTGCGCACCGCTACCTCGACGACTTGATCCGCAAGCCCTGGGGTTTTGAGCATCGCGTCTACGACACACGCTCCTGGACGTGTGGGTTCAGACGTTCGCCGCCGCGACCTCCACGCCGTTGCATTGCCATCCCCGCAAGGACACATTCCTGTTGTGTCTCGAAGGACGCGGGGAAGTGATCACAGGTTCGGGGCGCGTCATCCCGTTCGTGTCGGGCGGCGCGCTGCATATCGAGCAGGGGGCGGCTCACCGCCTTGTGGCGTCCACCGACATGATCGTCGTAGAGATCGAAACCCCACGCGACAAGTTCGATCTCGTGCGCCTTGCCGATGACAAGCCCCGTTCAACCAGTTACGACGGGGCGGAGCACGTCACGCCACTTCTGGACCCGCTTGAGCCTGTCGGGGGTGGTCCTCCGCGCGCCCGACTGCGTCGGCCGGCGGCCGGCGCGCGTCACCGCTTCAGCCTTGTGCGAGGCAATGCCCTCCAGCAGCTACGTCCGGAGGTGGAGTTTGCGATCTCACTGGAGGCCCTGGGGATCCTGCGTCGCGACATAGTGATCCTCGATCCCGCGACCCTTGATGCTGCGATCGCTGACCAGCTCTACCTGACCATTCACCGTGCTCGCGACGACTGACAGGGTCTCGACCGTCTGCGGTGACCCTCGTGTCGCGTCGCGTGGTCAGCGTGCGCCGTGATCTCGCCGGCCGACGCGCGCCTGCTCGTCCTCGGCTAGGCGTAGTCGCCGCCGATCTGGTCGCGGCGAGAGCCGCTCGGCAAAGTGGTGCATCGGGTCTCAGTTCCGCAATGCGGCCGGCGGAGTAGTCTGTGTCTACGTGGATGAGGGGATCCGCATAGGCGTCGCAGCGCAGGCCCTTGGCGTCAGCGTGGACACGTTGCGCCGATGGGAGCGCGACGGCCGGATCGCATTCGAGCGGCGCGCGGGTCGGAGGGTGCTCGCGCCGGAGGAGCTCGCGCGCGTGCTGCGCGATCGCGGCTCCAACCCGCAGTCCAGCGCGCGCAACCGCATGGCGGGCGTCGTCATCGACGTCCAGCGCGATGGCGTCATGGCGCAGGTGGACATGGTCTGCGGGCCGTTTCGGATCGTCTCGCTGATGTCGCGCGAGGCGGCCGACGAGCTCGAGCTCAAGCCCGGCGCGACGGCGACCGCGGTCGTGAAGTCGCCGATGGTCATCATCGAGCGCACCTGATTTCCGAGCCGTCGCGGGGCGCGCCGGCGTAGGAAGGCGGCACGCCCGGCGAGGCTGTGGCGGCTGTGTCGCGCCACGCCGACCGCCGGCGCTCACGGGAGCTCGAGGGCGCTGGCGGAGGCGTCGGCTCGTGTGGCGTCGCCGGACTGCAAGTCGACGAGCTGCGCATCGAGGCGCAGGTGACGTCCGGCGTCGTCGGTCGCGTGACGGTCGGCAACCCGTCGGCCGAGACGATCAAGGTCACGATGACCCCGCGGCGCTGGCGCCCGAGCAGCAAGAGCGCGCGGCTGCGGCCCTCCTACCAGATCGCGCTCGCGCTGAGCCTGCGCCCGCCGGCGGCGCGGCAGGTCTTCGGTCAGAAGGTCAGCGCCCCGCGGGTGCGCAGGCCGCAAGGGCGGCGGCGTCCTGATCGAGACGATCGTCCGCAACAACGACAACATGGTTACGCCGCCGAGCGGGACCTACGTCGTCCGCGGTGCAGGCGTCACGCGCACGGTCAGGATCCTCCCGCGCATCGGCATCCTGCCGGCGCATCGGGTGAGGTTCGGTCGGTCACCGTGCGCGGCCCGCGCGCGGGGCGCTACCGCGTGACGGCGACGCTGCGGCAGCGGACCGGGCGAAACGGCGGGCTGGCAAGCGCGCGCAAGAGCTTTCGCATCCTGCGCGGCGCGCGCGTCACGCGCTGACGGGCCCGCGCCGACATCCCTGCGCTTGACTCTCCAGTCGGTGGAGGCATCACGATGCGCGCATGGACGCCGAGCAGGCGCACATCACGATCGGCGAGCTCGCGCGCCGCACCGGCGTAGCGGTGCGTACCCTGCGCTTCTACTCCGACCGCGGGCTTGTCGCGCCGGCGGGCCGAACCGGCGCCGGCTACAGGCTCTATGACGAGGGCGCGGCTGCTCGCGTCGCGCTCGTCCGCACGCTGCGCGAGCTCGGACTCGACCTGCCGACGATTCGCCGCGTGCTCGACGACGAGCTCGGACTCGCCGGTGTCGCCGCGGCCCACGCCGCCGCGCTCGACGCGCAGATTCGTGTTCTGCGCTTGGCTCGCACCGTCGCGCGCCTGGCCGCGCGGCGTGACTCCGACCCTCGGGAGATCACCCTCATGCACGACTTGGCCCGGCTCTCCGAGACGGAGCGTCGTCAGATCGTCGACGACTTCCTTCACGAGGTCCTCGGCGACCTCGACGTCGACCCGCAACTCGCCGCGCGCATGCGGATGGCGCGTCCCGAGCTCCCCGACGATCCGAGCCCCGAGCAGGTCGAGGCCTGGATCGAGCTCGCGGAGCTCGTCCGGGAGCCGGAGTTCCGCGCGCGCGTGCGCGCGATGTCCGAGCGCGGCGCCGCCGACCGGACAGCGGGCAGCGCGACGCCCGGAGGAGCGCAACGCGCAGAGGCCGGGGCTGCGACGCGCGACGACGCGCCGGATCGCGAGGCGGCGGGTGCCGTGGCGCGGCTCGTCGCGGAGCGCGCCGGCGCGGCGCTCGCCGGCGGTGTCGATCCGCGCTCGGACGCCGCGCGGCCCGTCGCCGACGAGATCGTCGCGCGCTTCGCCGCCGCCCACGGGCGCGAGGACACCGCCGACTTTCGCGCGTGGCTCGTGGACACGCTGGCCACGTTCACCGACGCGCGCGTCGAGCGCTACTGGCAGCTGCTCGCGATCATCAACAGCTGGCCGGCCCGCCCCGCGACGGTGCCGGCTTGGGAATGGGTCGTCGCGGCGCTCACCCCTTGACCACGCGCACGAACCGCCTCGCCCGCAGCGTCCCGATGAACGCTACGGCGCTGACGGCGCGCGGGCGCGCGATGCTCGCCACGATCGTCGCGCGGCCGCGGGCGTCCGTCCGTGCGCGCCGCTCGGCGAACTTCACCGTGGCGCCGGGCACGGGCCGGCGCACGCCGTCCAAGACCGCCGTCACGACGAACCTGTATGCCGTCCGGCGCCGTGCTCGAGCGCGTGCGGGTCGCGCGGTGAGCCTGAGCTTCGACGCCGCGCCCGGCACCGGCACGCTGTCGCGGTAGCCGAAGTGCGCGACCCAGACCGCGGCGTCGGTCAGGCCCAGCAGGGACGGCGGCTTGCGTATCGCCACGCCCTCGTCGCGCCAGCGCGGGTCGAGCATCGCCGTGCGGTGCGGCTCGTCGGCGAGCCAGTCCTGCATGATCGAGCGCGGCGTGCCGAGGAGCCCACTGCCCGTGGCCAGGTTCTCCGTGACCTCCGTCGTCACGCCCGGCGCGATGTACCCGGCCTGCTCGAATGCGGCGTTCTGGTCGCGCTCACACGCCGTGTGGCTGAAGTCCGAGCAGCGCACGATGTCATCGGCCTTGATCGCCGCCGAGTACGCGAGCAGCGGAGCGCGCGTCAGGACGGGCAGCCCGCTCGCGGCGCGCGCGAAGTCGACGAGGCAGAGCATCTGCAGCTCCTGGTTGGCGGCGAGGATCGTCGGGACGTCCGAGCCCGGGCACACGCTCGGCGGTGCGACGAGCGCGGCGTAGCTGCTCTGCGCTTGCGCGGTGGCGGCAGGTGCTGGCATGGCCGCGGCGGCGAGCGCCAACGCGGCGCACAACCCGCGCCGCGCGCGCGGCCTCCCCGGCGCGGCAATCCTCGGAACGTCAAGCGCTCGTGCGCGCACAGCATCCTCCTCCGTCGCCCTGCCTGGTCGTGGTCTGCGCGGCTCGAACCGCGCATCGGTGCCGGGAGGACGGCGCCGGCTTCCCGTACGGCAGCGCGCTCACCCATCCGTGGACGTGCCCGGATACTGCCGGTATCTCAAAGCGCGTGCCAAGGAACATCGGCCCCTTTCCGTACCTTCGTTAGGCCGATGCGCCAAGTTCCGGAGTTATGAGGCTGTGATGCGCGCCGCGGCTCCCGTGGACGCGCTGTTGACAGCGTGCGGGGGAGCTGGCCTGGATAGTTAGTGCATAGGTAGTTCACAGGACGCGGGAGGATGGACGGGGTACCCGGTGGGTACGCGCGTTCGCGCGGCACGACACGGAGCGCGCGGAGAAGTCGCGCGCTCGCCGTGGTCGCGCTCGCAGCGGGCGCGGGGGGCGGCGCCGGCAACTTCGGCGACGTGCAGCCGGGCTTCACGGACAAGATCTACACGACGACCCCGGGGCTGAAGGTCGCGACGACCTCGCCGTCGGGGGTCCTCGTCACGGTGCAGGCGAGCAATCCGGCCAACACGAACCTCAACGGGCTCGGCGAGGTGACGGTGTTCGTCAACAAGCACCTCCTCGAGACGGCGACAAACCCCGACGCGTGGGAGCCGACGTGGACGCCGATGGCAAGCCCCGTGTCGGTGTTCCTCCCCACCGGGCCGGCCAACCGGACGAACCTCACGGTGCCCTACAAGCTCGTGATCCCGGGTGGCAAGGTGCTGCGCAAGGGCGACGCGTACAGCGAGAACGTCCTTTACCGCCGATCTCGCGCGTGCCGTGATCGCGTGCGGCGCGCGGTGAGCTTCGCGTGCCGTCGCTTGCGTAGACTGCCCGGTCGACCTATGTGTTGCGTAGGTCGATCTCGCAGCACCGGGACACAGCATGGATCACAGGGCGATTGACCACCAGACACGGATCAAGCGCGGATGGGCGTGGCGGCACGCCGTCGCGGCGTGCGCCGGAGCGCTCACCCTCGTGCTGCCGTCCGCCGCCGTGGCCGTGCCGACCGTGACGACCAGCGCCGTCACCACGCCGATGGCGAACTTCGGCTCGCATCGCGGCATCACGGTGTCGGCGCAGTGCGGCGCCGGCACGCGGCTCGTGGGCGGCGGTGGCTACCTGCGCAACGCGACGGATCCGGCCGTCCTGCCGACGAACGGGCTCGTGCTCGGCGGCACGACCGCCTCGACCGGCGCGTCGCCCGTCGACCTGGCCGTCGCCGACGGCGCCACCGACCCGTCGACCTGGATGGCGATCGCGAACTTCACCGGGGTCAGCGAGGCCGGCGACCAAGCATCGGCGTTCGCGCTGTGCGCATCCGGCGACGGCCCGTCGCACACGGTTGTCAAGGCCGCGAGCCGGACCGGGACGAACACGGCGCAGGAGGTCAGCCCGCCGGGCCTCGCGACCGCGACATGCCCGGCCGGCACCCGCCTCATCGGCGGCGGCGCGACCACGAACACGCCCGACCAGGTCAACGACGGCGTCACGGTCGGCAACGGCGGCAACCTCAAGCCGCTGGGCGACTACCCGTCCGATGCCGCGGGCGCGCCGGCCGCCGACGGGTCGACGAGCGCAACCTCGTGGTCGGCGTTCGGCTCGGCGGGGGTCACGACGGCGACCGACGTCGTCACGGCCTACGCGCTGTGCTCGTCGGATCCGGCGACGCCGCCGGTTCAGGTGGAGCGCGTCGACCTCGACGGCCCCGACGCGCAGCCCGGCACGACGATCACGGCCGCGTCGGCGACCTGTCCCGCCACGACGCGGATGCTCGGCGGCGGCTACCGCGTGCTCGAGAGCGTCAACGGGGTCGGCGGGCTGCAGCCCCAGCAGGGCTATCACATGCGCGGCAGCTACCCGAGCGACACGGCCGCGAGCCCGCCCGGCGCCGTCGGCGACGCCACGCTCAACGCCGACACCTGGACGGCGCTGCATCAGGCGGGCGGGCAGGGCCTCGCCGCCGGCAAGCACATGACGACGAACGCGTTCGCGATGTGCGCCACGGACCCGGTCGCGCCGAACGCCGCGACCGGCGACCCGACCTCGGTCGGCGGGACGTCGGCGCAGCTTGCAGGCGCCGTGACCCCCGAGGGGTCCGCCACCGCGTACGTCTTCGAGTACGGCACGACGCTGTCCTTCGGAGCGATCACCGAGCCCGCGAGCGCCGGCTCGAGCGAGGCGGTCGTGCCGGCGTCCGCGACCCTGTCCGGCCTCGCCCCGGGCACGACGTACTTCTACCGCCTCGTCGCCACGAACGCCGCCGGCACGGCGTTCGGCGCCGTCAAGAGCTTCACGACGCCCGGCAGCACCGCGCCGCCGGCGGTCACGCTCGGCGCGAGCGGCCTCACCGCCACGACGGCGACGCTCGCCGGGCAGGTCGACCCCAAGGGCCAGGCGACGGCGTTCGCGTTCGAATATGGCACGACGACGTCGTTCGGCTCGCTGAGCGCGATCGACAGCGCCGGCGCGGGCGGCGGGGCGGCGCAGGCCGTGTCGCTGCCGATCGCCGGGCTCGCACCGCAGACGACGTACCGCTACCGGCTCGTCGCGACCAACGCGAGTGGGACGACAACCGGCGCGATCCAGAGCTTCACGACACCTGCCGCGGACTGATGCGAGCGACCTCGACACGCCTCAGCGCACGCCGGCCGGAGTGGCTCGGCCACGCCCTCGCGAGCGTCCGCCGCGACGGCTACGCGATCGTCGAGGACGTGCTCGGCGCCGCGATGCTCGAGCGCACGCGCGAGGCGATGTACGACGTGCGGGAGCGCATCCGCGCCGACGTCGGAGCCGAGCGCCTCGAGCGCGCGGGCGAGCTCGGCGTGCTACGGCTGATGTTGCGCTACGACTGCCACTTCGTCTCGCTGCTCGAGCTCGAGGAGGTGCTCGCGGTCGTCGACTCGTGCCTCTCGTCGACCGCGATCCTGCACCTGCAGAACGGCCTGATCCTGCCGCCGCGCGATCCGGCTCGCGACAGCTCGGTCGGGCGCTTTCAGCGCTCGTTTCATCGCGACTTCCCGCGCTATCTCCAGGGCTACGTCGCGTCGGTCAACACGTTCCTCGCGATCGACGAGTTCACGACCGACAACGGCGCGACGCTGCTCGTGCCGGGCAGCCATCAGCGTGCCGAGGCGCCCGACCGCGAGGAGATGGAGGCGTCGGCGGTGCCGGCCGTGTGCCCCGCCGGCTCGATGGTCGTCTTCGACTCGACGCTCTGGCACGCCGCCGGCCCCAATCGCTCGGCCCGCGATCGGCTGGCGATCAACCAGCAGTTCACGCGCTCGTTCATCAAGCCGCAGATCGACTACGTGCGCGCGCTCGGCGAGGAGATGGTCTCACGGTACGAGCCGCGCACCCAGCAGCTGCTCGGCTGGTACACGCGCGTCGTGACGAGCCTCGACGAGTACTACCGCTCGCCCGAGGAGCGCTTGTACCGAAGCGGCCAGGGATGACTCCGGCCGTCGAGATCAGCGTCGTCGTGCCGACCTACGCCTGCGCGACCTGCCTGCACGCGCTGCACGAGCGGCTGACCGCGACGCTCGAGGCGATGGAGCTCGAGTACGAGCTCGTCTTCGTCGACGACCGCGCGGCGGACGGCTCGTGGGACGTGCTCGCCCAGCTCGTCGCGACCGACGATCGCATGCGGGCCTTCCGGCTGTCGCGCAACTTCGGCCAGCACGTCGCGATCACCGCCGGCCTCGCGCAGGCGTGCGGGCAGTGGGTCGTCGTCATGGACTGCGACCTGCAGGACTCGCCCGAGGAGATCCCGCGCCTGTACGCGAAGGCCCGCGACGGGCACGACATCGTCTTCGCACGGCGCCTGCAGCGGCCGGGGTCGCGCACGCGCGTGCTCGCGGGGCGCGCGTACTTCCGCGTGCTCAACCGCGTCGCGGGGACCGCGATCGACCGGAGCTACGGGACGTTCAGCATCATCTCGCGCAAGGTCGCCGACTCGTACCTGCTGTTCCGCGACCGCGATCGCCACTACCTGTTCATCCTCTACTGGCTGGGCTTCAACCAGGCGACGATCGACGTCCCCGCGCAGCGCAGGCACTCGGGCCAGAGCTCGTATGGCGTGCGCGCCCTGCTGCGCCACGCGTTCGACGGGCTGATGTTCCAGACGACGGCCGTCCTGCGCTGGATCGTCTACGCCGGCTTCGCGCTCGCGGGCTGCGGCGCGCTGCTCGCGTGCTATTTCGTCGCGCTGAACCTCAGCGGCTCGAGCGCGCCCGGCTGGACGAGCCTCGTCACGCTGTTGCTGCTGTTCAGCGGCTTCGTCATCGCGTCCAGCGGCGTGGTCGGGCTGTACGTCGGCAAGATCTTCGAGCAGGTCAAGCAGCGTCCGCTGTATGTCATCGACGAGGCGCTCGACCCGGCCCGCGCGACGCTCGCGTCCCGGGCCGCCGCGCGGGAGGGGTGAGCGCGATGCGCACGCGCCCCGCCCGGGACACGATCGAGATGGCGGTCGCGGGCTACTACAGCCGCGCGATCGAGGAGCACGGCCCCACGCACCGCGGCGTGGACTGGTCGTCGCGCGCGTCACAGGAGCTGCGCTTCGCGACGCTGCTCGACGGCATCGACTGGAGCGACAAGCCGTCGCTGCTGGACTTCGGCTGCGGGTTCGGCGCGATGGGGCACTACATCGACCGGCTCGGCGTGCAGTGCGACTACGTCGGCTACGACATCGCGCCGGCCATGATCGCGGCGGCCGAGCGCTCGCACGGCCATCACGACGACCGCCGTTTCACGAGCGATCGCGACGAGCTCGAGCCGGCGGACATCGTCATTGCGAGCGGCATCTTCAACGTCAAGCTCGAGATCCCGCGGATCAGCTGGGCACACCACGCGGGCGACACGATCGCCCGGCTGGGCGAGCTCGCGCGGCGGCGGCTGGCGTTCAACATGCTGCCCGCCGCGTCGGCGCAGGAGCTCGAGCGCGACGACCTGTACTACGCCAACGCCGAGGCGGTCGTGCGCTACTGCCGGGCGGTGGTCGGCGGGGAGGTCGAGCTGCGCGAGGACTACGGCCTGTGGGAGTTCACGGTCGTCGTCACGCGCGAGGAGTCCTGAGGGTCCTCATGCCGGATGCTCGGGCCCTGCCCGTCGTGATCTTCGGCGCGGGCGACTTCGCGCGCGTGGCCGCCGCCTACCTCGCCGCCGACAGCCCGCATGACGTCGTGGGGTTCACGGTCCACGAGCGCCACCTGCCGCAGCCCGCGACGCTGCAGGGCCTGCCGGTCGTCGCGTTCGAGCAGCTCGACGCCGAGTACCCGCCCGACGCATGCGCGATCTTCGTCGCGATCGGCTTCAGCCGCGTCAACCGGGCGCGGGCGGAGATCGTCCAGGAGTGCGGTGCGCGCGGCTACCCGCTGATCAGCTACGTCAACTCGAGCGCGACGTACTGGTGCCAGACGCCGATCGGCGCGAACTCGTTCGTCTTCGAGCACAACGTCATCCAGCCGTTCGTGACGATCGGTGACGACGTGATCCTGTGGAGCGGCAACCACATCGGCCACGACGTGACGATCGGAAACCACGTGTTCGTCGCCTCGCACGCGGTGATCTCCGGCAACTGCACGATCGGCGACTACGCGTTCGTGGGTGTCAACGCGACGATCCGCGACGGCGTCACGATCGCGCCGCGGACGGTCGTCGGGGCCGGCGCCGTGATCATGCGCGACACCGACGAGGGCGACGTGTTCGTCGTCCCGAACACGCGGCTGTTTCCGAAGCGAAGCTGGGAGCTGGACGGGTTCTGATGGCGGGCGGGGGCTGGCGCAAGCAGGGCCTGCTGCTCGCGGCGCCGCTCGAGCACGCGTGGTCGGCCTCGCACGTGGCGCTCCCGACGGTCGACCTCGCCTCGGCGCGCGGCGATCGCATCGACATGTACGTGTCCACGCGCGATCCGGGCGGCCGCTCCTGGATCGCCCGGGCCGAGCTCGATCTCGGTGACGAGCGCCCGCGGGTCGCCGCGCTGGACCCCGAGCCGGTGCTCGCGCCCGGTGCGCTCGGGGCGTTCGACGACGCCGGCGTGACGCCGTCGTGCATCGTGCCGGAAGGCGACGAGACGCGCCTGTACTACACTGGCTGGTCGCTCGGGTCGTCGGTGCCGTTCTACCTCGCCATCGGCCTCGCGATCAGCCGCGACGGCGGCGCGTTCAAGCGCGTCTCGCAGGCGCCGGTGCTCGGCCGGACGGCGAACGACCCGTTCATGACCGCCTCGCCGGAGGTCCTCCACGACGGCGGCGGATGGCGCATGTGGTACGTGTCCTGCGCGCGCTGGGAGCGCGCCGGGGACGACGTCCGGCACTACTACCACCTGCGCCACGGCACGTCGCATGACGGGATCCGCTGGTTGACGACCGGTGAGCCGTGCGTGGACTTCGCCGGGGAGAGCGAGTACGCGTTCTCGCGGCCGTCGGTGGTGCGGGGCGACGCGGGCTATGAGATGTGGTTCTCCGTGCGCGGCGACGCCTACCGGCTCGGCTATGCCCGCTCGGCGAACGGCCTTGCTTGGGAGCGCCGCGACGACGCCGCCGGCCTCGTGGCGTCGGACGCCGGCTGGGACGCGGAGATGGTCGCCTACCCGCACGTCTTCGAGCACGGCGGGCGGCGGCTGATGCTCTACAACGGCAACGGCTACGGCGCGACCGGCGTGGGCTCGGCGGTGGCCGCGTGACGCCCGCGACGGCGAACGCGACGCGCGGCGGCGCGCTGCCCGACGAGGCGTTCGAGCGGCTGGCGGCCGCCGAGGAGCGCAGCTTCTGGTTTCGCTCGCGCAACGGGCTGCTGCTGTGGGCGCTCGACGAGCACTTCCCGTTGGCGCGCAGCGTGCTCGAGGTCGGCTGCGGCAACGGCTACGTGCTGGCGGCGATCGCGGACGGCCGTCCCGGGGTGCGCGTCGCGGGCACCGACCTGTCGGAGGCCGGCTTGCGCCACGCGCGCGAGCGGATGCCGCATGCCACGCTCGTGCGCGCCGACGCCCGCGCGCTGCCGTTTCACGACGAGTTCGACGTCGCCGGGGCGTTCGACGTGCTCGAGCACATCGCCGAGGACCGGGAGGTGCTCGCCTCGATGGGGCGGGCGCTGCGGCCGGGCGGCGGGCTCGTCGTGACGGTCCCGCAGCACCGCTGGCTGCGGAGCGAGACCGACCGCTACTCGGGTCACGAGCGCCGCTACACTCGGCGCGAGCTCGTCGCGAAGGTCGAGTCCGCCGGCTTTCGGGTGCGGCTCGTGACGTCGTTCGTCTCGCTGCTGCTGCCGGTCATGGGGGCGTCGCGCGCGTGGCAGGCGGTGTCGCCGCGCGAGTTCGATCCCGATCGCGAGCTCGCTATGCCGGGCCGGGTCGACGCGCTGCTCGAGCGTGCGATGCGCGTCGAGGTCGCCGCGATCCGGCGCGGCGTCCGGCTCCCCGCGGGCGGGTCGCTGCTCGTGGTCGCCGAGCGCGGGTGAGCGCCGGCCCGGCGGGCATTTGTGCAGCCCGCCGGGCTTGTTGCTTCAGGCCTCGCTCACGCGGAGCACAGCGCGAACGTCTTCGTGTCCATGTGGCTGCCTGTGGCGAGCGTCTGCCCGCCGGCCTGCAGCACGGTCTTCCAGGTGTTGGGGTTCGACGCGGTGTCCACGCTCGCGGCGCCGGTGCCGTCGACCGGGTATGTGCCGCGCATGTGGTAGCCCTGCTGCGGCTGCAGCCCGCTCGTCGCGCCGACCGTCTCGTCGACCCGATAGCCGCCGCTGAGCATGCGCGTCCCCGCGCCGCAGCTCACCGTGGCGGTCGTGACCGTCGTGCCGACCTGTGCGTCGGGGCCGGACGTGTCCGTGCGCTTGACGGTGATCGTCGGGGGCGACGAGTCGGTCGAGCAGACGGCGAATGCCGTGATGATGTCGGTGCCGGCCGGCATGCCGGCCGACCCGTACGCCGACCACGACGTCGGGTTGGATGAGCTGTCACTCGCCGGTACGCCGGACGAGTCCGACGGATAGCTCGCGAGCGGCTTGAGGTTGCCGGCGTTGCCGCTCGTCGTTCCGTCGTTGACCTGGCCGGGGGTGTCCTGGATGACGCCGCCACCGACGAGGCGGTGGGTGCCGGTGCAGGTCGCGGTCGTGATCGTGGGGGCGGCGACCTGCTGGGTCGCGTTGGCGCCGGTCGTCGTCGCGGTCCTGACGATCGTGTTCGCCGGCCCGCTGGCGGCGCACATCGCGTACGCCGATGCCTGGTCGCCGGCCTCGCTCTGGCCTGAGAAGCCGCCGAGCGTCGTCCAGTAGGCCGGGTTCGTCGAGGCGGTGGCCACGGGGGCTCCCGCGCTGTCGGTCGGCATCGTGCCGAACAGGACGAGCCCGTTGTTGGGCACCGTGCTCTCGTTCGTCGCGTTGCGCAGGTAGCTGCCGCCGCCGACCAGCCGGTCCGACGAGCACGACGGCGCCGTGTAGATGGCCGTGCGATGCATACCCATGTTGGGCATCGCCGTGGTGCTCACGCGGACGGTGATCGTCGGAACCGCAAAGGCGACGCTCGGCGCGATGACAGCGGCGAGTGTGGCGCAACAGCCGAGCAGCACGCCGGTTCGACGGCGCGCCGCGAGGTGCAAGAGCATGTGGTCTCCTCCGTTGGGAGTTGGTGGGTGAACGCGGCGCCAAGCTAGCAGCCCCTATGCATTACCTAGGGATCTTGGCGCACCCAGGATCTCAAGCTGCATACGATCTGCCGCCGCGAGTATGCTCCGAGTATGCGAAGCCGACTGACGGTCACCGTCGACGAGGCTGCGGTGCGTGCCGCTGAGGCCGCGGTCAAAGCTGGTCGCGCGCCGTCTGTCAGCGCATGGGTCGCGGGGGCGATGACGGACCGCGCGCAGCGCGAGAGCCTGGCGGACGTCCTTGCCGAGATCCGCGCGGAGCTCGGGCCGGCGACTGACGAGGAGACGGCTTGGGCGCGAAGCGTCCTCGGCCTGTAGTCCTCGACGCGGGCGCCCTGATCGCGGTCGAGCGGGCTGATCGCCGCGTGATCCTCCTGCTCGAGCTCGCGCAGGACATTCACGTGCCGGCCGGCGCCGTGGCGCAGGCATGGCGCAATCCGGCGCGCCAGGTCCGGCTCGCACGCGTCGTGTCGTCCGACGACGTGGTGATCCACCCGCTCGACGCCGCGAATGCCCAAGCGGCTGGACAGCTATGCGCTGCCACCGCCACGGCTGACGTCATCGACGCAACGGTCGTGATCCTGGCTCGCATGGTCGACGGCGTGACTGTGACCAGCGACCCGGACGACCTGCGCCGGCTCGATCAGCGCATCGACCTGGTCATCTGCTGACTGTCCGACCGGCGCCTCCGGCTCCCGCCCATCTTCCCGTTTGGACTATCTGTATCGCACCGCGTCGGCGGAGTCCGCTCGGCCTCCGCGCGCGGCCGATACGCGCCACTTCAGGCTCCTAGGCGTTACGTGCGTTGCCGCTCGCTGCTGACGCGCGATCCGGGGAGAGGCGTGGACGGGACGGGGAGGCTGAGCGTGGCACGGAGATCCGTGCCGGCGGGATGGGTCGGAGTAGCGCGTCCGCGGGGTGGACGGCGTGCGCCCGCGCTGGCCGCGTTGCTGCTCGTGGCGGTGCTGATGCTTGCCGTGGCGTTCGCGCAGACCGCGATGACGGCCGCGTCGAGGCGCCGGCCGTCGCTGCGGTCCCTGCGCATGGCGACGTGTCCGCCGCCATGCCGGTGTGCTTCGAGCGCAGTGCCGGTCAGGTCGCCGACCGCGAGGTCAAGTTCCTCTCGCGCACGGGCGACACGAGCCTGCGCGTGAAGCGCACGGCGGCCGTGATCGGCACGGCGGCCGTGATCGCCAGCGAGTCCGGGACGCTGTCGGCGCGCGTCTCGCCCTTCCGCGTCTCGAACTCCGCGGCGGGTAGCGCCTGCATCGCGGAACGCAACGAGCCGGGTTGCCTCGCCGAAGAGTTAGGACCGGCGGCGCGCCCGGCACTCACGTCGTAGTGACGATGCGCCGCTGGCGCGTGCGGCGGCGGACGTACGGGATGGCTTGCCGTCCTACCTGTTCTGTAGAACGGCGGTGGTCGCAATCTCGGGAACGTCGGGCGGAGCCTCATTACCTCCGCCCGGCGTTCCACGGTCGCGCCGTCCGGGTCCGCTGCTATTGGTAGCCGTCCGCTCGCGGCGTGATGGCCTCAGAACAGAGCGCGGACACATTGCGACCACGACATCGGCCTTGCCGGCCGAGGAGCGAGCAAAGCTCGACTGAAGACGATCATGCCGTTTGAGTTTCTGAGCCTCAGCGGGTCCCTGACTCGCGCGCATGCGCTCGAGTCACTGCTGGCTGCCAGCACGCTCGACCATGAGGACGCCGAGTTGTGCATCAATGCGACGACGGTCGAGCGCGTTGACGTCGTGGCAGCGACAGCGACTCGAATGCGCCTCGCGCGCCACCAGCGCGAGCACCCCACCGGGCATGCGTCGATCTGGTTGCCGCGCCGGTCGGCGACGGCGGCACGCTACGCCGACATGCTCAGCCCCCTACCCGACCGCGTCGACTTCGGGCAGCAGTTCCCGAACACGCCGGCGCCGACGCACTACACACTCGTGCCGGCAACGCAGATCCCTGACAGCGAGGCAGCCGTGCTGGCTGGCGAGTACGTCTTCGACGCTTGCCGACGCGCGCGCATCTCACGCCGCCGCGCCGGATACATCGCCGCGGCAGCGATGGAACTCGCCGACAACGCCGTCGTCCATGCGCCGGCGGCAATGGACGTCCCGGTCCTCGCCGTCAACAGCTTCGGCCGTGCCCGCGTCGTCGAGCTCGCGGTCACCGACGCCGGCACCGTCGTCTCCGAAGCCGACGATCCGATCACGATCGTGCGCAGCATCCCCGGTCGCGCGATCGCGGGCGAACGCGGATTTCTCGGACAGATCCTGCGCAGAGGCCGGCAGGCGGGCCTGGACGTCACCGTCGAGGTCATGGCCGGCGTAGCCCACCTCGTCTGGACCACCACCCATCACCGGACGATTCGCGCTCGCTACGTCCCCGGCATGACTGTCGTCGCGCGAATTGGCGCCTGAACACAGGTTTTTCGTCCACCGCCATCGACGCGAACAGCCGCGCGCGCTAGGTTTCAACGATGCCAATGAAGCCGGACGTCGTTGCGCTACGTGCGCACGGGCGGGTGCTTGGCACCCGCAAACTCGGCAGCGAACTGGCGACCGCTCTGCGCCAACGCGTCGCCGCCACCGACGGCGTCGTGGTCGTCGACTTCGACGGTGTCGAGGTCGCCTCCTCGCCTGTCCTTGACGAGATCGCTTGTGCCCTGCGTGCTGCGATCGCCGACAATCCGGGAAGTTTTGTCGTGCTAACGAACCTCAACGAGGATGTCCACGACACCTTGCGCCTCGTCGTTGAGCAGCGCGACATGAGTCTCGCGATGCTCAAGGACGACGAGCTGCAACTCATCGGCGGCCGCCAGCACCTCGAGGAGACCCTCCGCGGCGCACGGGAGCTCGGGAGGTTCACGGCCGCGCAGCTCGCCGACCGTCTCGAACTCAAGCTCCCGAACCTCCACCAGCGGCTCGGACAACTGCAGGCGGCCGGCGCGGTCACCCGCGTTGAGCCGGCTGGCGGGCCGCAGCGGGCGTTGGTGTTCGCGACGCCAGACATCGCCGAGCTCGCTCCGGCCTAGCCAGAGGCGCCCACGGGAGGTCGTCGGGACCCGTGCTACCATATCTTCAACAAGTTCAATGAAGTTATGGAGGAACAGCGCATGACCACCTCATCGCAAGCAGGCAAAGAGAAGGGCGACAGGCCCGGCAAGCCCGGCAATCACGTGACGATCCTGGTCAACAACCGCCCCGTCGAGCTCGACGACGATCACGCCACGGGCAGCCAGATCAAGGCGGCCGCGGGCCTACCGGCGGACTTCAAGCTCTACGACGAGAAGGGCCACGAGATCGACAACGACAAGCGCGTCAAGCTCAAGGACGGCGAGCGGTACACCGCGATCTCCGGCCAGGACGTGTCATGACCGCTGCGGCCGCCTCAGCCGACGTCGGCCACGCGATCGAAGAGCTCGAGCATGCATTTGCGGGCAGGGTCACCGTCGTCTTCACAGACAGCTCCGGCGCCATGGTGCGGATCTCGCAGACGGAGCTAGGCCAGCGCTGGTCGCATCCACACGGCGATCTGTGGTTTCTGATCCCCTACCACTACCCGGACGCCGCGATCTACCCCTACTACGTGACAGGCGCCTCACCCACCGGAGGGACCATCGGGGGTCTGCAGCCCATCGACTGGCTCGGCATGCCCGCCACGCAGGTGTCGCTGCGCCACAACGGCTGGAACCCCAACGTCGACACCGCAGTCGGGTCGGTGCTGCAAACCCAGGCGTGGCTGCGAACCCAATGAACGAGCTTCGCATAGGCGCCGCGCACTACACGCAGCTTCGCGATCACCTACTGCGCGAGGATCGCGACGAACACGGCGCCCTGCTGCTCGCCGGCCACCACGCGAGTGCCACCGGCACCCTGCTGACCGTCCGCGAAGTCCACCTCCTGGGCGAGCACGAGTTCCCGCCCGGACAGCACGGCTACCGCCAGTTCGCCGCAGCAGCTCTCGCCCGCATCGGCAACCGCGCCGCCGATCAGCGCCTGGCCCTCGTCACCGTCCACAGCCACCCCGGAGCAGGGGACCACAACGGACTCTCACCCGACGACCTGCGCGCGCACGAACGCGTCTTCCCGCACCTCCTCGACATCACGGCCTCCAGCACCGTCGCCGGCGTCGCGCTCGGAGAACGCAGCGTCGCCGGCGAGCTCTGGATCAGTGACGGGACACGCACCCCGCTGGACCAACTACGCGTCGTCGGCCCGAACGTCCAGTTCCTGAGGCCCGCGCCGCGTCGACGCCGACTCGTCGGATCGGACACCGAGCGCTTCGATCGGCAGGTGCGACTGTTCGGCACCGCCGGCCAAGAGCTCCTGCGTGACCTGCACGTCGCCGTTGTCGGGGCCGGAGGAGGAGGCTCGATCCTCATCGAGCAGCTCGCCCACCTCGGCGTTGGGCACATCACCGCCATCGACTATGACGCCGTCGAGCGCCACAACCTCTCGAGGATCATGGGCGCCACCGACGCCGACGCATGCCGGCGGACCGCGAAGGTCGACGTGGCACAGCGACACGTCCAGACGATCGACCCGTCGATCGACTTCCGTGCCATCAACGGGGACATCGCAGAGCTGCCGACCGCCGAGACGCTGCTCGGGGCCGACTACGTGCTGCTCGCCACCGACACCGCCACAGCGCGCCTGGTCGCGAACGCCATCGCACAGACCTTCCTCATCCCCGTCATCCAAATCGGCGCGAAAGTCGACACCCGTGACGGCACCATCGAGCAGATCTACACCGCAGTCCGGCCGGTCCTGCCCGCACACGGCTGCCTGGCATGCGCCGGCCTGATCGACCCCGTCGCGCTGCAGCGCGAGGCGGCCACGCCCCAGGAGCGAGCCAATCAGAACTACCTCGGCGACGCCGACGTTATCGACCCGTCCGTGACCACACTCAACGCCGCCGCCGCCGCCGGCGCCCTCAACGTCATGCTGATGTCGGTCATCGGCCAAGCGACCGGCGACCTCGCCTCGCACCGCATCACGCTGACCCGCGAAGGCAGCACGCTGACACTGCAACCTCAACGAGACGCCGCATGCCGCTGGTGCGGAGAGAGCTCGTCATCGCGATACGCGCGCGCCGACACCAGCTTGCTGCCATGCCGTACCGCTCACAACGCCGACCCGCCGACAGGCGCGGTGCGACCCGGCATCAGAAGACTATGGTCGCGCTTGCCGGGACGACGGACCTGGCGCCACGCCGAGTGATCCGAGGTCCGTAAGACACGCGCGTGCGACCGAGCCTTTGGCGACGTCATGCGTCAGCCGACTTACGGACTGGACGTACACAAGTCGTCGACGCGTGTCAAGCCCGGACGCGGGCTTGACAGGGCTCGGGGTTGCACCGCACGTTACTGGCCACCGGGTCGACAGCGTGATCGTGGCGCCCGGCTCGTGTGTATGACCCGACCAAGTCGGAGAGGATCTGTAGGCCGGGCCGTTCGTAGGCCCAGCCGCTGAGCATGGTGCGGATGAAGCGCCCGCTTTGCCGTTGGTCCGCGCCCGGTAGGGGCGGGTGCGAGATGGCGAACGTGGAGGCTGCGGCAGGCGATTGCGCGCGCGGTCGAGCCATAGGGGGGAGCCGTTGTCTGTCAGGACGCGCTGGACTGTGATGCCGTGACGTTCACAAGAACGTGATCGCGCGGGTCCTGCCGATAGCGATCAAGCGCACGGCGCCTGCTACGCCCGCGGCGTCGGTCACGAACGCCGCTGGGGAGACCCCGCGGGGGCGATCAGGCCATGCTGGGCCCGTCGAGGCGCGGGTAACGCGCCCGCCGCGCTCGGGGTGCCCCGAGGTGCTCACCACCTGTTCTCGCCGGAGGGCGAGGCGCTGGCGAGCGCGAGGGGCGTTCATCGCAGTCCGCTGCCGATCGGCGTGCCGACCGTGCCGCCGTGATGCATCCGTCGGGCGTTCGGGTTAGGCTTCAGACCACCTAGGCAAAGCATAGGCCGCTGTACGCCAGAATCCTGACCATTTCGTGCTTGGAGCTGCCGTGTCCAGAGTCCCGCGACGTGCCCACCTTCGCGATCGCTTCCGCGGCTCGGGCCGCCCGCTGCTGGTCGTCCTCATCGCCGGCGCCATGGGTGCGGCGGCGGCGATCGGTACGACCGCGTCGGCTGTCGTCGTCGCGACGGGACCCTGCGGAGCCAGCGGCGTGCTGTCCGGCGGCGGGGCGCCGGCGTGCACGTACACGGTCGTCGGGTCGGACACGTTCACGGTGCCGGCCGGCGTCACGCAGGCCACGATCGTCGCGGTCGGCGGCAAGGGCGGCAACTACTTCATCGACGGACCGCCGATCACCGGCCGGCCGGGCGGCCCCGGCGGCCAGGCGACGGCGACGCTCGCATTGACCCCGGGCCAGGTCCTGCAGGTCGACGTCGCCGGGCGCGGCGTCAACGGCACCGCGGACTTCCGGACCGGCGGCATGGGCAACGGGCCACGCGGCGGCGTGGGTGCACTCGGTGGGTTCGGCGGCTCGAACGGCGGTGTCGCGGGGGCACTCGGCGACGCGCGCGGCGCCAACGGCGGCACCGCGGCCACCAACGGCGGCAACGGCTCCGGCGGCGGCGGGTCGTCGGACGTGCGGGCGGCGCCGAGCGGCTGCGCGGCGCTCACGTGCGACCTGCCCAGCCGGGTCGTCGTCGCGGCCGGCGGAGGCGGCGGTGGCGGCAGCGGCGGATCGGGCAACGCGCTCGGCGGCGCGGGCGGCGCCGGCGGCGGCGCGACCGGCGGTGACGGCGGCGCGGCGGTCGACGGCGGCAACCGCGCGACCTCGGGCTTCGGGGCGACGCAGAGCGCCGGTGGCGAGCCGGGCATCAACCCGCCGCGGCACGTCGCCGGGCAGGATCCGAGCGACCCGCGCCTCGGCGGCGACGGCTTCCCCGGCGCCGCCGGCGTCGGTGGCCTCGGTGGCGCCGGCAACGCCCCGCTTCCCCCCGCGACGACCTCGGGCG
This sequence comes from uncultured Actinomycetes bacterium, assembly GCA_963839905.1. GTDB lineage: Bacteria > Actinomycetota > Thermoleophilia > Solirubrobacterales > Solirubrobacteraceae > CADCVQ01. The sequence continues at coordinate 101,526 of CAWIXC010000001.1, forward strand.
GCGGCGCCGGCGGCGGCGGTGGCGGCGGCTGGTTCGGTGGCGGTGGCGGTGGGGGCGGCGGCGGGCCGTTCGGCGGCGGTGGCGGGGCCGGGGGTGCTGCCGGTGGCGGCAGCAGCTTCGTCACGCCGTCCGCGCTCTCGAGCGAGCTGACGTCCGGCGTCAACAACGACACGATCAACGGCGGCAACGGCCGCGTCACGATCACGTGGACGCCCGCCCCGGCTGCGCCCGCGGTCACGACCGACCCGGCGTCCGGCGTGACGGCATCGAGCGCCGGCCTTGCCGGCACGATCGACCCAAGCGGAAGCGCGACGAGCTACGTCTTCGAGTACGGCCCGACGCTGAGCTTCGGCTCGATCACCCCTGCCGACGACGTGCCGGGCGTCGGCTTCGGCCCGGTGCCCGTGACCGCGACGGTGTCCGGGCTGGCGCCCGGCACGACGTACTACTTCCGGCTCGTCGCCGCGAACGCGTTGGGCACGAGCGTCGGCACGGTCCGCAGCTTCACGACGCCCGGCCCGCCGAGCCCGCCGACGGCCGTGACGCTGCCCGCGACCGGCGTCGCCGACACGACCGCGGAGCTCCACGCGCAGGTCGATCCGCGGGCGTCGCTGACGGCGTACACGTTCGAGTACGGCACCTCGACGAGCTTCGGCGCGATCACGCCGGTCGTCGCGCTCGACGACGCGAGCGTGCCCGAGCCGGCCGACGGCGGCCTCAGCGGCCTGCAGCCCGACACGACGTACTACTTCCGCGTCGTGGCAACCAACGCGAACGGCACGAGCGCCGGCGTCGTGCGGAGCTTCACGACGGGCCCTGGCGGCGCGCCGATCGTGACGACGGGCGAGGCGAGCGACCTGACGGCGACGAGCGCGACGCTCTCGGCCACCGTCGACGCGCACGGCTCGCCGACCGCGTTCGCGTTCGAATACGGCCTGTCCAACGCGTTCGGGTCGCTCAGCGCGATCGACAGCATGGGCGCGTCGAGCGGCGCCTCGACGGTGTCGTTGCCGATCGGCGGCCTGGCGCCCGCGACGACGTACCGCTACCGGATCGTCGCCACGAACCCGAAAGGCACGAGCGCCGGGCCGTCGCGGACCTTCACGACGCCGCCGCCGGCGACGTGATCCCGGCGGCCGGCGAGCAGCCCGAGCACGTCCCGTTCAACCGGCCGTACTACGTCGGCGACGAGCACGAGCAGGTGCTCGAGGCGATCGCCGCCGGGCACATCTCGGCGAGCGGGACGTTCACCGAGCGCTGCGAGCGCGAGCTCGAGGCGCAGCTCGGCGCGGCGCGGGTGCTGCTCACGCCGTCGTGCACGGCGGCGCTCGAGCTCGCCGCGATGCTGCTCGACATCGGCCCCGGCGACGAGGTCGTCATGCCGTCGTTCACGTTCGCCTCGACGGCCAACGCGTTCGCGCTGCGCGGCGCCGTGCCGGTCTTCGTCGACATCCGCGAGGACACGCTGAACCTCGACGAGCGGCTCGTCGAGGCCGCGATCACGCCGCGCACGCGGGCGATCGTGCCGGTCCACTACGCGGGCGTCGGCTGCGAGATGGCGCCGCTGCTCGAGATCGCAGAGCGCCACGGGCTCACGGTCGTCGAGGACGCCGCCCACGCGGCCATGGCGACGCACCGCGCCCGGCCGCTCGGCACCTTCGGCCGGCTCGGGACGCTGAGCTTCCACGAGACGAAGAACCTCACGTGTGGCGAGGGCGGCGCGCTGATCGTGCGCGATCCGGGGCTCGTCGCACGGGCCGAGATCCTGCGTGACAAGGGCACGAACCGCAGCGCCTTCCTGCGCGGCGAGGTCGACCGCTACACGTGGGTCGAGCTTGGCTCGTCGATGGGGCTGAGCGACCTCAACGCAGCCTTCCTGTGGGCGCAGCTGCGCGACGCCGCCGCGATCACCGCGGCGCGGCTGCGCATCTGGGAGCGCTACCACCGGGCGTTCGCCGAGCTCGAGGGCGCGGCGGTGCTGCGGCGTCCGGTGATCCCGGCATCCAGCGGCCACAACGCGCACATGTACTACCTGCTGCTCGAGGATCGCGCGCGGCGCGACGGCTTCATCGCGGCGCTTCGCGAGCGGGGGGTCGACGCCGTCTTTCACTACGTCCCGCTGCACTCGTCGCCGGCCGGGCGCCGGCTTGGCCGTGCGAGCGGGTCGCTTGCCCGGACGTCGCGGCTCTCGGACCGCGTCGTGCGGCTGCCGCTCTGGGCTGCGATGACCGACGCCGTCTGCGATCGCGTGATCGCCGCGGTCGAGGCGTGGGCCGCGACGCTGCCCGCGGCCGGCGCGCCGGCGCCGGACCCGGTCCTCGCGCGGGCGGCGGGCGCGTGATCCGCTACCTGTTGCCGGCCGCCACGCTGCTGCTCACGGTCTATGGCCAGCTGATCGTCAAGTGGCAGGTCGAGCGCGCGGGACCGCGCCCGGACGATCTCGGCGGTCAGCTGCAGTTCGTCGGCCGGCTCGTCGTGAACCCGTGGGTGATCGTGAGCAGCCAGTGAGGACGGCGATCGTTCAGTCCAACTACATCCCGTGGAAGGGGTACTTCGACCTGATCGCCTCGGTCGACGCGTTCGTGCTGCTCGACGAGGTGCAGTACACCCGCCGCGACTGGCGCAACCGCAACCGCATCAAGACCGCGGCGGGCACGCGCTGGCTGACGATCCCGGTGCTGAGCAGCGGCCGCTACGAGCAGCGCATCGACGAGACCCGGATCGCCGACCCGAGCTGGCGGCGCTCGCACTGGAGCGCGATCGAGCAGGCCTACCGCGACGCGCCGTGCTTCGACGCGGTCGCCGCGCAGCTCGAGCCGCTGTATCGCTCGTGCGACGCCGAGGTGCTCAGCGAGGTCAACGCGACCTTCCTGCACCGCCTCTGCTCGCTGCTTGCGATCGACACGCCGATCTCGTGGTCGACGGAGTACGAGACGGCGGCCGACCCCAGCCGGCGGCTGCTCGACATCTGCCTGCAGACCGGCGCGACGGAGTACGTGTCCGGGCCGAGCGCCCTCGACTACCTCGACGTCGGGCTGTTCGAGCGCGCGGACGTCGCGGTGAGCTGGGCGGACTACTCCGGCTACGCGGTGTACGAGCAGCCGCACGGCCCGTTCGAGCACGGCGTCAGCGTGATCGACCTGCTGTTCTGCGCGGGGCCGGGTGCGGGCAGCCGGCGGTTGTTGAAGGCCGGCGCGGTGGGGGCGGGGGCCCGATGAGGGGCGCGGCGAACATCGCGGCGGCTCTGGCGGTCGCGCTCGTGGCGGCGGGCTGCGGTGGCGGCGGCGGTAACGACGATGCCGCGCCCGACGACATCGCGACGGCGACGAACGGCGCGGGGGCGAAGACGACGTCGACCACGCTCGCGCTGAAGAGCCAGCTGTCGGCGGGGGGCCGCGGCGCGAGCGGCGCGCTGGGATCGCAGATGGTCTTCACGGGCATGCTCTTCCGGCCGAAGGGCGGCTCGGCGATCGGCCGCAGCCAGGGCGCGTGCACGCGCACCGCCCCAGGCCGCGGCGAGGTGTACCAGTGCCTGCTGAGCTTCGTCCTGCGCGACGGCGTCATCTACGGGCAGTCGATGGCCAGCGCGGACGGGCCCGCCGGGGGTGTCGTGACCGGCGGCACCGATCGCTATCGCGACGCGCGCGGCACGTTTCGCTACAAGGCCACGGGATCTCCCCGGGTGAACCTGACATTCAAGCTCCGGAGCTGATCGCATGGCATCGACTGAACCCCTGCGCCGGACCTGTGGGCGTGTCGCGGTCGCCGCGCCGGCCGCGGTTGTCGCCGTGCTGATCGCCGGCGGCTGCGGCGGCGACAGCGAGCCGGATCGCGTGGCGTCGTCGACCGTCGCCGCAACCGCGACGCAGACGGGTGCGACGACCGCGGGCGGCACGCCTCCGCCTCCTCCTCAACCCCCGCCGCCCTCCGCGAAGGGCCCGGCCACCAAGACGCCGCCGGCCGTGAAGGTCCCGCGGGCGCGCGCGAAGCTCGGGCGCACGCAGAAGTTCTCCGGCAGCGGCGATCGCGTGCTCGGCACGCTGAAGCTCGCCCGCAGCGCCGTGGTGCGCTGGACGGTTTCAGGCGCGAGCTTCGAGGTACGCGACGGCGCTGGCAAGCTCGAGATCGCCGGCAAGGGGAAGACCGGTCAGACCTTCGCGGCGTCAGGCAGCTACACCTCGGTGAAGGTCACGGCGTCCGGCCGCTGGACGCTGAGCTTCACGTCGCTCGGGTCTTGAGCCGGGCGCTCGCGGCGCGTGGGCCGGGAGGAGCGCGGTGGCTCAGTCGCCACGCGGGCGACGGCGCACGAACATGACGCTCATGAGCACGAACGCGAGCGCGAGCGCTGCGATCCCGGCGCCGATTCCGCTCGCCGAGGGCTGCTGGCTCGTCGCGACCGGGGTCAGCGGCCCCGCGGCCGGCGTGCCGGGGCGGCTCGAGACGAGCCTCACCGCGGCGGCGGCCTCGCCGGCGCCCGCGGCTGGCCCCGAGCGCGACAACAAGTGCGGGATCGCCTGGCTTGCGAGCACGGCGAAGGCCTGCGTGGCCGTTCGCTTGACGGACGTCCGCCTGCAGCGGTTCCGACGGGTCTTCGAGCTCGTGCACGTGACCTTGATGATCCTGCAGCGCTTGACCCGGCCGACGAGCTGGCAGCGGGCGGTCCCGTTCACGCACGTCTTCGTGCCGCTGCGCGTCGTGCAGGTCGTGGCCTTCGCGACGCACCGCTTCACCCGCCTGGTGACCTTGCAGGTCAGCGGCTTGGGCTTAGGCTTGCGCGGCGGTGTGATGACCGGGGTGCCGCCGGCCTGCGCGGCCTTCACCGCCGGCGACGGCGCGGATGCCGCGAGCGCGGACGCCGAGGTGCATACGATCGCGAGGAGGAGCGCCAGCGCGAGTGCCGCGACCACTGTGCGCCGGAGGGAGAGGGGCGTGATCGCGGTTTCGGGCATCGTGTGCGTCACCCCGCCTAGGTCGGCGGGGTACGGCGCGCACAATACATCGGCAATGCATGGGTAGGCAATCCGGAGCGTCGGGTGGCCGCGTGGAAGCCGGGATCGCGCTCGTCCTCGCCCTCGGGCTTGCGGCGGCGATCCTCGGTCCCCACATCAGCGCCGGCGGGCGTTATCTCGACGACTGGTGGCTCGGCGCCTACATCCACTTCCCGAGCGAGCTCGGGTTCTCTAGCGCGTACGACTACCTGGACTTCTACTCCGGCGCCCGGCCCGGCGCCGTGCTCTACTGGCTTGCCACTTACGACCTGTTCGGCTTTCGCGACGGCTGGCATCGCGGTGCGAGCGTGTTCCTCGGAGGCGGTCTCGCGGCGGTCTTCTATGAGCTGATGCGCGAGCTGCGGCTCGGCCGGATCGAGGCGGGGGCGATCGCGCTGCTGACGCTCGCCCTGCCGGTCGCCGACTCGATCCGCTTCTGGATGACGCCGGCGGTGTCGCAGCTGTGCCTTGCCGCGTGCGCGGCGGGCTTTCTCGTTGGCCTGCGAGCGCTGCGCGCCGGGGGGCGATCGGCCGTCGTGCTGCACGCCCTGTCGCTCGCGCTGTTCGCGGTCTCGCTCGCGCTCGCCGAGACGATGCTGCCCGCGATCGGGCTGTCGCTGCTGCTGTATCGCACGCGGACCGGCTGGCGCCAGGCGGCGGCGCGCTGGGCCGCCGATCTCGTCGTCGTCGGCGTGGGCGTCATCCACTACGCGCTGAATACCCGCACCCGGCTGCTCGACGTAGCGCCCGGCGTGAGCGCGCTCGACCACGCGCGCACGCTGCTCGACCAGCTCGTGACGCTGTTCACGAGCACCCTCGCGCCGTTCGCCGAGGGTCGTACACCGGTGCTCGCGGGCGTCGCGGCGGTGGTCGTCATCGCGGCGGTGCAGGCCCAGCGGCGCGCGGGGGAGGGCGACCACAGAGGCTCGCGCGCGGGGGAGGGCGACGCCGGCGGCTCGCGCGCACGGGGCGCGGACGCGCGGCGCTGGCTCTGCGCGGCGGCGCTCGCCGCCATCTTCGCGGCCGCGAGCTACGTCATCTACGTCCCTGCCGACCCGAGCTACGAGCCGCTGGCGGCCGGCGTCGGCAACCGCGTCAACATCGGGGCGCTGCTCGCGCTGAGCGTGCTCGCGTTCGCGATCGTGCGCCTGGCGGGCGGGCTGGTGCCCGGCCGCTGGCCGCGCGCCGCCGTCACGATCGGGCTGTTCGCGGTCCTGCTGGTGACCGCGCTCGGCCGCCTGCAGGACGACCGCGACCTGTGGGCGGCCGCCGCGAGCGAGCAGGACCGGATCCTCACCGCGCTTCACCGCGCGCTCCCGCAGCCGCCGGCGGGATCGTCGCTGCTCGTCCTCGGAGCCCCCGGCGTCGTGACGCGGTTCGGTCGCATCGGCCACGCGCGCGTGAACCAGCCGGTCCCCGTCTTCAGCACGTGGTGGGAGCTCGACGTCGCCGTGAAGCTCAGCTACGACCGGCCGGATCTCGCCGCCTATCCAATCTGGGCGCAGCAGCCGCCGCAGCTCGTCTGCGGCGCGCGCGACGTCTACCAGCTCGGCCTGGACGGCGTGCGCCACGCGCTGGCGTACGGGCGGGTGTACGCGGTCGACGTCGCCGCGGCGCGCGCGGTCCGGCTCGACGACCAGGCCGAGTGCGAGCGCACGTCCGGCGACGGCAAGACGATCCGCTATGACCTGCCGGTCTAGCGTGCGCCTGGCGACCGGGCTCCTCGTGCTCGCGCTGGCCGGCTGCGGCGAGCGCGCGTCGGACGACGACGGCCCGCGCGAGGCTGCCGCCGCCTTCTTGCAGCGCCTCGCGACCGGCGACGTGCGCGGCCTCTGTCGCAGCTTGTCGCCCGCCGCCGTGGCCGAGCTCGCACGCGACTTCGGCGGCTCGAGCTGCCAGCAGACCGCCAAGGCGGCGGCGCGCCACGTCGCGCGCACGAGCGGGTTGCGACGCGCGGTCGGAGACGTGACGATCCTGTCGACGCTCGACGTCCCGCTGTCGCCGGCACCGCAGCGGCCGGGCGCCACCGCCACGGCGCTGCGGCTCGTCATCGACGACCCGGTGCTCGGAACCCGCCAGGCGCTCGACGTCCGCCTCGTCCTCGCCGCCGGACGCTGGCGCGTCGACCGCGGGGTCAACGCGCTCTTCACGCTCGCGCGGGCGCGCGAGCCGCGCGCAGCCGGTTGACGACCGCGACCCGTAGGACTAGGTTTCGGCGCGCTGACATAGGCAACGCCTAGGTTTACGCGCCCGCGACCCACGCTTCCAGGAGCCGACGTGCCACGAGCATCCCGACCCGCCCGACCGCAGCGTCGCTTCCCGGCGCATCCTCGCGCCGCCATTTCCGGGCTCGCGATGACCGCGCTGGCGCTCGCGATCGGCGTCGGCTCGAGCGCGTCGGCCGACCCGCTCAACCCCTGCGGCGCCACCGGCGTCCTGTCGGGCTCGGGACCGTTCACCTGCACCTACACGACCGTCGGCTCGGACACGTTCACGGTGCCCGACGCGGTCGCTGAGGCCACGATCGTCGCCGTCGGCGGCAAGGGCGGCAACTACTTCATCCTCGGCGACGCGGCGCACGGCGGCTCGCCGGCCGGCGACATCACGGGCCGGCCGGGCGGCGCCGGCGGCCAGACCACGGCACAGCTCTCGCTCACGCCGGGCCAGACGCTGCAAGTGAACGTCGCGGGGCGCGGCGTCAACGGGACGGCCGCGAGCCGCTCGGGCGGCATGATGAACGGGCCGTCCGGCGGCCAGGGCGCGCTCGGCGGCTTCGGCGGCTCGAGCGCAGGCGGCACGCTGACCGCCGGCGACGCGCCCGGCGCGAACGGCGGCACGGCGTTCAACGGCGGCAACGGATCGGGCGGTGGCGGGTCGTCGGACGTGCGCTACGCCGAGGGCGGCTGCGCCGCGCTGACGTGCGGTCTGTCGTCGCGCCTCGTCGTCGCGGCCGGCGGTGGCGGTGGTGGTGGGACCGGCGGGCAGGGCAACGCGCTTGGCGGCGCCGGCGGCAACGGCGGCGGCGAGACGGGCGCCGACGGCGGCGCCGACGTCAGCGGCGGCAACCGCGGCTTCTCGGGCACCGGCGCGACCCAGGCGGCCGGCGGCATCGGCGGGCGCAACGCCTGCCGTGACGCTCCGCCGATCGAGCCCAACGATCCGCGCTGCGCGTTTCACGGCGAGCCGGGCACGGCCGGTGCCGGCGGGGTCGGCGGCGGCGGGAACACGCCCTGCAACGGCGTCCACAACCCGCCCTGTCAGGACCCGAACGCGACGACCTCGGGCGGCGGTGCGGGTGGAGGCGCCGGCGGCGGCTGGTACGGCGGCGGTGGCGGCAGCGGTGGCGGCGGCACGTTCGGCGGTGGCGGTGGCGGCGGCGGCGGGGGTGGCGGCGGCAGCGGCTACATCACGCCCGCGGCGCTGAGCGGCACGCTCGCGTCCGGCGTCAACAACGACACGATCAACGCGGGCAAGGGCCAGGTCACGATCACGTGGACGCCGTTCGTGGCGGCGGCGCCGACCGCGACGACCGGAGCCGCGTCCAACGTCACCGGCTCGACCGTGAGCCTCGCCGGCTCGGTGAACCCGAACAGCGCCCAGACGGCCGTCGTCTTCGAGTTCGGCCCGACGCTGTCGTTCGGCTCGATCACGTCGACGGCGATCGCGGGCTCGGGCTCGAGCGACGTGCAGATCACGGGGTCCCTCTCGGGGCTGACGAGCGGGACGACCTACTACTACCGCCTCGTCGCGACCAGCAGCGTCGGCACGACGTTCGGCACGGTCCAAAGCTTCACGACGACCGGCGCGCCGTCGGCGCCCGACGCCGTGACGCTCCCGGTCACCTCGACCGGCGACACGACAGCGCAGCTCGCCGGCAGCGTGAACCCGCGGCGCGAGCTGACCGTGTACACGTTCGAGTACGGCACGACGACGACGTTCGGCTCGATCACGCCGGTGGTGGCACTCGACGCGGCCAACGTCCCCGAGGCGGTGTCGGCGAGCTTGACCGGACTCGCGTCGAACACGACGTACCTCTACCGGCTCGTCGCCCAGAACGCGACCGGCACCATGATCGGCGCAGTGAGGAGCTTCACGACCGGCCCGGCGTCGGCGCCCGTCGTGGCGACCGGCACCGCGTCGAGCGTCACCGCCGGCGGCGCGACGCTCGCGGCGACCGTCGACCCGCGCGGCAGCCAGACGACGTTCGCGTTCGAGTACGGCACCTCCGTGAGCTTCGGCTCGCTCAGCGCGATCGACAACGCGGGCTCGACCGCGGGGGCGCAGAACGTCTCGCTGCCGGTCGCCGGCCTTGCGCCGAACACGACGTACCTCTATCGCGTCGTCGCGACGAACGCGATCGGGACGTCCGCCGGAGCGGTGCACAGCTTCACCACGACATCGAGCGCGCCTCGCGCGAGGGCGGGGCTATGAGACGCAGGATCCAGCTGGGGCTCGTCTGCGTCGCGGCGGCACTGGGTGTGGGCGGCGCGCTCGCGTCGACCGTGTCGGCGGCCGCGAGCATCTCGCTCGTCGGCACCGTCGCCACGCCCGCGACCTACACGCCGGCGCAGCTCGCGGCGCTCCCGCAGACGGCGATGACGATCTCGGGCATCGCCTACACGGGCGTGCCGGTCGAGACGCTCGTCACCGCCGCGGCACCGATCTATCCGGTCCCGCCCGGCAACAACCCTGCGCTGCGGGTCGCCCTGACGGTGACCTCCGATGCCGGCGGGCCCAACGCCGGCCCGGTGACGTTCGCGCTCGGCGAGCTCATCGCGAACTTCGGCAACAACCGGGCGCTGATCGCCCTGACCGAGAACGGCGCCCCGCCGAGCGGCGGCCCGAAGCTCGTCCTGCCCCGCGACACGAGCACCGCCCGCTTCGTCACGTCGGTCGCGCAGATCAACGTCGCGGTGCGCACCGACCCGCACTCGACCCCGCCCGCCGGTGGCGTCGTCGTCCAGCACGGCGCGACGACGACGACGCTCGCGGCCTCCCATCTGGCGGCGCTTCCGCAGACGACGATGAACGTCAGCTACCTCGCGGGCCCCACGCCGACCAACAACACGGAGACCGGGCCGCTGCTCGGCGACGTGCTCGGCGCGGCCGGCATCACCCCCGGCCCCAACACCTACGTCGCCTCCGTGGCGACCGACGACTACATCGCGACGGTGACGCCGGCCGAGGCCGGCGTCGGCAACCGCCCGCTCATGCTCTCGCTGCTGGAGATCTCCGGCGCGACCGGCATGCCGACGATCAGCACCCCGCGGCTCATCCCCAACGGCGACGTGCGCGGCGGGCGCTACAACTCCGGCGTCACCGATCTCATCGTCGTCGAGGGCAGCGCCGGGAAGGCGACTGCGACCTCCGGCGCCGCCAGCTCGGTGACGGGCACGAGCGCGGACATGACCGGCACGGTGAACCCGAGCGGGCTGCCCGCCGTCTACACGTTCGAGTACGGCACCTCGCCCGCGTTCGGCTCGATCACCACGCCGACGAGCGTGCCCTCGAGCAGCGGCGACACCGCGGTGCCGGCCAGCCTGACCGGCCTGCAGCCGAGCACGACGTACTACTACCGCGTGGTCGCGACGAGCTCGGCCGGCACGAGCGCCGGTGCCGTGCGGAGCTTGCGGACGGCCGGCGCGGCGATGGCCCCGACGGCGGTCACGCTACCGGCGACCTCGACCGCGAACACCTCCGCGACGGTGGCTGGCCAGGTCAATCCCAACGCCCAGCAGACGGCGTACACGTTCGAGTACGGCATGTCGACGAGCTTCGGCGCGATCAGCCCGGTCGTGGCGCTCGACGACGCCGACGGGCTCGAGCCGGTCAGCGCCACGCTGACGGACCTGACGCCCGACACGACGTACTACTACCGCGTCGTCGCGACGAACGCCACGGGGACGACATCCGGCGTCGTGCGGTCGTTCAACACCGGTCCCGGCGGTGCGCCGGTCGTGACGACGGGGTCGGCGGCGACCACCTCCACCACGGCGACCCTGTCCGCGACCGTCAACCCGCACGGCTCGCCGACGGCGTTCGCGTTCGAGTACGGACTGACGACCGCCTTCGGCTTGCTGTCCGCGGTCGACAGCGCCGGCTCGGCGAACGGCAACCAGGCGGTGACGGCCACGCTGACCGGCCTGTCGCCCGGCACGACGTACCGCTACCGGGTCGTCGCGACGAACGCGGCCGGCACGGCGACCGGGGCGGTCGCGAGCTTCACGACCGCGCCCGCCGCGTAACCGATAGATGCCGGCGGCGCAGCGAACGACGCCGCGGCGCGGCGCGCGACGATGCCTCGGGTCAGTCCGGCGCTACGAGCCGTACGTCGGGGAAGTAGGAGCGCACGCGCTTGGCATCTCGTGTCAGCAGCGGGAGGCCGGCCGCGGCGGCGTGCGCCCCGATGAAGAAATCCGGCAGCGGCGTCGTCCGCGTGCCGCCCTGGCGGCGGTACTCGAGGAACGCGCGAGCGGCGAGCCAGCCCGCCGCCCACGGGATGCCGAGCCGGACAAGGCCGACGCCCTGCAGCGTGCGCTCCAGGCGTTCCTGGCTTGCGAACCCTACGGCGACCTCCGCGTAGATGACCTGGTTGATCGCGAGGTCGCCGCCATCGGCCGCCGCCGAGAGATGGCGCTCGGACCACTCGCGCCAAGGCGACGGCGCGAGAACGTCGAGCAGCATGCTCGTGTCGACCAGGGTCGTCACGTGCCGTCCCCTCGTGTCATCCGGAGCACTTCTTCCGCTGTGAGCCCCCCATCGGCTCGATCGCGGAGTTGCGCGATGCGCCGGTCACCCCAGCCCGTGTGGGTCACCGCTCGGACCAGCGCCCCGTCGTCGGTCGCCACGACTTCGACCTCCGCGCCGGGTCCGATCGAGTACCGCTCGCGCAGCTCACGGGGGATCGTGACCTGTCCCTTTGCAGTGATACGCATGTAAGGAACCTACGGTCCTCACCTCGATGATTCACAGCCAGCGTCTGCGGTTTCCCGCGTCCGTGCTGCTCGTGATCGTGGCGGCCATCGCGGCGGCGCCGGGGGTGGCGAACGCACAGCTGCCCGCGATCGCCGTCAGCGCGGCGACCGGGCCGGTGACGGCGGCGCAGGCATCCGAGACGCCGGTCAGCGTGAGCTGCCCGGCGGGCCAGGTCCTCGTCGGCGGGGGCATCCACGCGTTCTACTCCGGGCCGCCGCTCGGCCCCGGCGAGTACCGGCCGATCAACGGCCTCGTCATGCGCGGCACGACGCCGAGCGCCGCGTCGGCGCCCGTCGCCGACGGGGCCACGGACCCGAGCGAGTGGACGGCGTTCGGCGGCTTCGCTGGCCAGTTCGAGACCGACGACAGCGCCACGGCGTTCGCGATGTGCTCGAACGCCGACGGGCCGCAGCACACGGTCGTCGCGTCGCGGTCGATCAACGCGCCGACGATCCCGTCCACGACCGCGGCGGTCACCGCGACGTGCCCGCCGTCCACCCGGCTGGTCGGCGGCGGCGCCCGGATGACGCCGGCCTCGTCGCCCAGCGCGAAGCCCGTCGGCAGCTACCCGAGCGACGCGACCGGGTCGCTGACGCCCGTGAGCGACCCCGACTCGTGGACGGCCGTCGGCGAATCCGGCGGCCAGCCGAACATCGCCAACGTCACGACGGCGTTCGCGCTCTGCTCGACCGACCCGAGCCTCCACACGACGGTTGTGCGCGCCGACAACATCGACCACCCCGCGGGGCCCGGCAACTCCAACCCCGGCTCCGACCCGATAGCCACGGCGACGGCGACGTGCCCCTTCGACACGGCGCTGCTCGGCGGCGGCGAGCTCGCGATCGGCAGCGCCGCGGGCGACGACCGCGGCAACCTCCAGCAGGGCGTCCACGTGCGCGGCAGCTATCCGAGCAGCGCGGCGGGCGTCCCGCTGACCGACGGAGCGACCGCGCCAAGTTCGTGGACGGCGATCATCCAGTCGGGCGGCACGCCGACGCCTGGCACCGACACGTTCGCCTTCGCGCTGTGCGCGCAGCCCGCGATCGCCGGCGACGTCACCGACCTCTCGGTCACGAACGCGGACGCCCCCGATCCCGTGACGGCCGGCGACGAGCTGACGTACACCGTGCAGGCGAGCAACGTAGGCCCGCAGGACGCGACGGGCGTCACGCTCACCGACGAGCTGCCGACCGGCGTGGCATTCGTCTCCGCGAGCTCGACGGCGGGCGCGTGCACACACGACGCCGGCACGGTCACGTGCCCGATCGGCGCGCTCGCCGCCGGCGGAACGGAGACCGCCACGATCGTCGTCGGCACGACCGCCGCGGGGGAGCTGGCCGCGACGGCGAGCATCGCCGGCGACCGGGGCGACCCGGTCGCCGCCAACGACACGGCGATCGCGACGACCACCGTCGCGCTGCCGGTCAAGGCGACGCCGGCGCTCACCGCCACGGCGTCGGCGAGCACGCCCGCGGGCACCGCCGTCCGCGATGCGGCGGCGCTCGCCGGCGGCCACGACGCGACCGGGACGCTGACCTTCGACGTCTACGGCCCGGGCGACACGGGCTGCGCGACCTCGCTCGCGACCTCGACGGCCGCGGTGTCGGGCGACGGCTCGTACGAGTCCGCGCCGTTCACGGCGACGACCGCAGGCACGTACCGCTGGGTCGCGCGCTATGGCGGGGACGTCAACAACGAGCCCGCGGGACCGACGTCGTGCGCCGACCCGGCGCAGGCCGTCGTCGTCACGAAGGCCTCGCCGGCGCTCTCGACGCAGGGCTCGCCGACCACGGTGCAGGGCTCGGAGATCGGCGCTGTCGCGGTGCTCGAGGGCGGCGCGCAACCGACCGGGACGCTGACGTTCCGCGTCTACGGCCCCGGCGACGCGTCGTGCGCGACGGCGCTCGCGACGTCCGCGAGGCAGGTCACCGCCGCCGGGGCATATGGGTCGGACGCCTTCACGCCACCCGGACCGGGCACTTATCGCTGGGTCGCGGCCTACGCCGGCGACGCGAACAACGTCGCGACCGGGCCGATGGAGTGCGCAGGTGCCGCCGCGTCCGTCGTGACCGCGACGGCGCCCGACCTCCCCACGGTGAACGCGTACGCGTTCCGCGCGGCGTTGACGATCGGCAGCGCCGCGTCGGTGGCGATCCTCGCGCGCTGCCCGGAAGGCAGCGCGCTGACGGGCGGCGGCGCGCTGGTGGCGCGCACCGTCGGCGGCACGCCGAGCAACAGCCTCAAGCTCAACGGCTCGTCACCGGGCGACGGCGTCTCGCCGAGCCTGCCGCCATCGGGCGAGGCGCCGGCGAAGTGGGCCGGCGACGGCGTCTCGCCGAGCCTGCCGCCGTCGGGCGAGGCGCCGGCGAAGTGGGCCGGCGACGGCGTCTCGCCGAGCCTGCCGCCGTCGGCCGAGGCGCCCGCGACGTGGGCCGGCGTCGCGGCGTTCGGAGGCCAGAGCGAGGCCGGCGACGACGCGACGGCGTTCGCGATGTGCGCCGCCGAGCCGCCCGGCGCCCTGACGATCGTCGAGTCCGCGAGCTCGACGGGCGACGAGGCGGCGACCGCGGCGACCGGCGTGACCGCGACCTGCCCGGCCGGCACGCGCCTGGTCGGCGGCGGCGTGCTCGGCACGCCCGCGTCCGCGCCGAACCTGCGGCCGGTGGGCAGCTTCCCCGGCGACGCGCTCGGCCGCGCGGCGCTCGCCGGCGCGCGCGATCCGGATTCGTGGACGGCGATCGCGGCGGCGCCGAACGTCACCGCGGGGGCCGTGACCCGCGCGTTCGCCCTGTGCTCCGAGGACGCCGACCTGCACACGACCGTCGCGCGCCTCGACGCGCCCGGCCCGCAGACGTCCAGCGCGAGCGTGGCCGTGACGGCCACCTGCCCGGTGGGCACGCGGTTGCTGAGCGGCGGCGTCCGGCTCGACGCGAGCGGCTCGGCGCCGCCGCAGGGCATCCACTTGCGCGGGAGCTACCCGAGCAGCCAGGAGGGCGCGCCCGCCGCCGCGGGCGCGCTCGCCCCGGGCTCCTGGACGGGGCTCGCGCAGGCCGGCCCGCAGGATGCGGCGGGCACGAACCAGCGCGTCTTCGCGCTGTGCGCGAACGCCGCGGTCCCGCCGCCGCCGCCGCCACCACCACCGCCCCCGGCACCGGCGCCTCTACCGCCACCGCCACCGCCACCGCCGCCACCGGCGCCCCTGTCCGCGCCGCCGCCACCGCGGCCACCACCGCCGCCGGCCGGCCCGACCACCGCGCAGATCTCCGCATCGCTGCGCCGCCAGCTCGTGCCGCCGTCCAAGCTGGCCCGGATCTCCGTGCTGCTGCGCAAGCAGGGCGTCCCGCTGAGCTTCACCCCGCTCGTGCCGGGTCGCCTCACGATGTCGTGGTATCGCCCCGCTGCGACGAGGAAGGGCAAGCCCCTGCTCGTCGCGCGCGGCAGCCTGCGCTTCGCGCGCGTGAGGCGCGGCACGATCCGGATCGTGGCCACGCCCCTCGGCCGGCGGCTGCTCAAGCGCTCGACGCGCGCGCACCTGACCGCCAAGGGCACGTTCACGTCCGCCGGCGCGCGTGCGGCATCCGCGAGCCGAGCGCTGACGTTGAGGCGCTGACGCCGGAGCGCCGGAGCGCAAACGTGCCTAGGCAGCACACTGGTACACATCTACCGCGTCCATCAGCCCATCGGAGGAACATGAGCCATCGCCTACAGCTTGCGATCGTGCTGAGCAGCGTGACGCTCTGCGCGTGCGGCGGCGACAGCGACACCCCCGGGACGGCGACGCAAGCCCCCGCCGGCCCGGGCGCCACCACGCCAGCGGCGTCCACGACGCCGACCGCCGAGACGGGGGACGGCGGGTCGTCCACGGCCTCGGCGGCGCGGGTGCCGGAAGCGTGCTCGGTGCTCTCGCAGCGCGACCTGGCCGTGGCGCTGCGTGGGCGGCCACCGAAGGGCCAGGCCGACGCCACCGGCTGCACATACGAGGTGCGGCCACGGTCGATCAGCGTGGCGGTGGCACGCAACGCCGCCACAGGCACCACCGCGAAGCTGCTGCGTGCGCGCCCGCACGGCTCGAAGGTCGTGCGGGGCGGCGGGTTGACGGCCGTCCTCACGACGTACGTGAAGCCGAGCTCGCGCGCGGGCTCGCAGGTGCAGGTCAGGTTCGTCAAGCGCGGCACGACGGTGGACATCCGCTTCACGGACGCGACCCCGGGAGCCGGCTCCATCGCCGGGGCCGCCATGCGCCTGGCGAGGGCGACCGCGCGCCGACTCTAGATCATGCGCCGGCGGGGCAGGTCACGACCTTCGTACCTAGACATCGAGGGCTAGAAAGGTCTATTCAACGGAGAATGCATAGGTGTAACCTAGGTAAATTGCTTGACAACGCAACGACTCTGAATCATCGTGCGCGCCCGAGGGACCGCCTGGGTCCATAGACGAGTAGGGGGGATTGCGCATGAAATGCAGGGTCATGGCCGTGCTGACGGTCATCGGGGTGGCGATTGGGCTGTCGACGGCGACGGCGCAGGCGACGGTTCTCAAGCTTCAGAGCACGACGGACATCAACGACTCGGGGATCTACACCGACGTCATCGTTCCGCGGTACGCGGTGACGAACCCGAGCGACAGCATCGCGCCGGTGTTCGTGGGCACGGGCGCGGCGCTGACCAACGCGAAGAACGGCTTGGCGGACGTCGTCGTGACGCACGCGCCGCTGCTGGAGAAGGACTTCGTCAACGCCGGCTACTCCAAGGAGCCGCTGGGTCGCGCGATCTTCTACAACGACTACGTGATCGTGGGCCCGACGTCTGATCCGGCCGGCGTGCTCAGCGGCGGCGGTGAGCATGATGCCGTCAAGGCGCTGCAGCTGATCGCCGATTATGGCGCCGGGCACACGAACGCGACGTTCGTCTCGCGCAACGATGCGTCGGGCACCAATGTGCAGGAGCAGATCTTGTGGGGCCTGGTGCGTCAGCAAACGACGCCGACACTGCCCGCGACGGTCAAGGCGTGCAACGCGCCACCGGCGGACACCGAGCGCTTCCAGCCGGGGACGGCGTGCGACACGAGCGTGCCGCGCGTGCCGGCCAACGACACGATCCCGAATTGGTACAAGTACACGACGGGTGGCACGGGCCAGGCCGCGAACCTCGCGACGACGAACTCGTGCTCGACGTTCGGCAGCCAGTCGGGCTGCTACACGATGCTTGACGTCGGGACGTGGATCAAGCAGTCGTCGACGATGACGAACCTGCAGGTCGTCAGCCACGACAACGACGCGGGAGCGATCGGTGGCGCCGCGCTGCAGGCCAACCTGTTCCACGCGTACGCGCTGAAGGACAACCCGCCGACGGCGTACCCCAACGGCTACCACCCGCAGGAGGCGGCGGCCGTGCAGTTCCTCGACGTCCTGCAGTCGCCGACGTTCCAGTCGCTGGTGACGGCGTACGGTGGTGGCGGCCCGATGACCGGTGACGCGTTCCCGGTCGTCAACCAGAGCACCAACCCGCCGACGTGCACGCGCTCGGGCGGCAACATCACGCTGACGGCGGAGATGGACTACAAGCCGCCGCCGACGCCGCCGATCACGGGCGGGCTGCCGGTGACGTTGCAGAAGTCCACCGACGGTGGCAGCACATGGAGCGCCGTGGCGACCAACAACGCGAACTCCACGACTGGTGTCGTGACGTTCTCGGGGATCGCCTTGTCCTCGCCGGGTCCGAGCCCGGCGGTCCGGTTCAGGTTGCTGACGGCGATGCATGACGACTTCGACGCCTTCAACTACTCGCGCTTCGCTGCGATCACGTCGGCGAACGCGATCAACGATGCCTGGGACCCCAACCCCTGCTGAGACAGGGATAGGCGATTCGGCCGGGCGGGCCTCTTGGGCCCGCCCGCGCCGTCCCGCCGCCTCGGGCGGCGTGGCGTTCAGATGGTTCGAGCTATTGGAGGTCTGTGGTGTTGTCAGGGGTTGCCGGCGGGTGCCGGCGGTTGGAGCGTGCCGGGGCGGTCGCGGCATGCGCGGTGATTGGTGGGCTGGTGCTCGTGTCGGGGGCGCAGGCCGCGTTCTCGGCGTCGACGACGGACTTGGGCACGGACGCGGCTCCGGTTGGCGTCGTGGTGGCCGATCTCGACGGTGACAGCCGGCTTGACGTCGCGACTGCCAACCGTGGTGCGAACACCGTCACGGTGCAGTACAAGGATGCGTCCGGCGGTGGCTATACGGCCCAGTCGGTGTCGACGGGGACGATCCCCGTAGCTGTCGCCGCCGGCAACCTGGACTCGGGTTCGAGCGTGGATCTCGCGACCGCAAACCAGGGCTCGAACTCCGTGACCGTCCTGCTGAAGGACGCGTCCGGCGGAGGCTTCACGCCAAGCACGGTGCGGGTGCCGGCGGGCAGCAGCCCGAGCGCGATCGCGATCGGCGATCTCAACGGCGACGGCGCCAACGACATCGTGACGGCCAACAGCGCGTCGAGCCGGGTGAGCGTGGCGCTGAAGAACGTCGGCAACGGCTACACGGTCACGACGTACGCGCTCGCAGCCAACACCAACCCGTCGTCGATCGTGATCGGCGATCTCGACGGCAGCGGGGCGCTGGATCTCGCGACGTCCAACGCGTCGACCGGCACGGTCTCCGAGCTGCTCGCCGATGGCAGCGGTGGCTACAACATCTCGACGGCGGGCACGACGGGCGGACGGCCGCTGTCGATCGCGCTGGGCGATCTCGACGGCGATGGCGACAGCGACTTGGCGACGGCGAACTCGCAGACGAACTCCGTATCCGTGCTGACCAACAGCGGCGGGAGCTTCAGCGTCTCGACCGCGGGCACGACCGGGACGCGTCCGTCGGGTGTCGTGATCGGCGACCTCAACGGCGACGGCCGGCCGGACATCGCTTCGGCGAACGCCGGCGGCGGGTCCGTGACGGCGTTGATGCAGGACTCCGGTGGTGGCAGCTACACGCCCAACAGCGTGTCGATCGCCACAGGCAGCGTGCCGGTCGCGATCGCCAGCGGCGATCTGAACGCCGACGGCAAGCTCGATCTGGCGACGGCCAACTCCAACGTGTCGTCGATGACGTTGCTGCTCAGCACCACGGTGCAGACGTCGAAGGTCACGCTGACGAGCTCGGCGGGCACGACGCTGTTCGGCCAGTCGGTGACGTTCACCGCGACGGTCGCGCAGAAGAGCTCGCCGCCCGGTGGCGGCTCGACGACCCCGACCGGGACCGTCACGTTCACCGTCGACGGGCGCACCCTGTCGCCGACGAGCATGTCCGGCAACACGGCGACCGTGTCGACCAGCGGGCTGAAGGTGGGCTCGCACACGATCACGGCCGACTACTCGGGCGACGGCAACTACACCACCAGCACCGACACCATCACGTACGCGGTGACCGCGACGAACACGATCACCGGATCGCACTCCGGGCCGCTGGTGGTGAGCGCCAACACGCTCATCGTCAACGCCACGATCACGGGATCGGTGGCCGTGACGTCCGGGGCGTCGGTGGACATCGAGAACTCGAGCATCAGCGGGTCGTTGGCCGCACTGCCGGGCGCGCTGCGCGTGTGCGACAGCTCGATCGGGGGGTCGGCCGCGATCAGCAACGCCGGCGGCTTGGTCGTGTTCGGTGACACGGCGGCGTCGCAGTGCGGCGTGAACACGGTCGGTGGGTCGCTGGCCCTGCTCAACAACACGCACGGTGTCCGCGTGATCAACAACACGGTCGGCGGCAGCGTCGCCCCGAGCGGGAACTCCGGCAGCGGTCCGTTCCCGGGCGACTCGACATCGATCACGGGGAACCACCCGTAGCGAGTCAACCGGCGGGGCGTGCTCGAGGGCAAGCACGCTCCGCCTGGTCGTCGCCTAGGATGTGCATATGCAGTGCGAGGGAGACGGTCGGCTCGTGCGGGGAGCGCTCGAGCGACCAGAAAGGCGTGTTCGCTGCCTGCGCGCGGTGGCGCTCGCGCTCGGGCTGGCGCTCCTCGCGCCGCTGGCGCTCGCCGGCGGCGCGCACGCCGCGTTCGGCCCTCCGAGCTTCGGTGCGCCGCAGGCGATCGACGCACAGCCGCCGTTTGAGTCGTCGTCCCCGATCGCAGCGCTGGCGTGCGGATCGCCGACCACCTGCATCTCGGCCGACGCGTCGGTCCACGTCACGCTGAACGCCGGCAGCGGGTCGACGCCGACGTGGTCGCAGCCGGTGTCCAACGGCCCGGGCGCTGCGAGGTCGGCGTCGTGTCCGACGGCGACGTCGTGCCTGGTCATGCAGCCCTCCGGCGCCGTCTTTCGCTCGAACGACGCGGGCGTGTCCTGGCTTGGGCCGCAGCAGGTGACTTCCCCGAACGCGGCGGTGATCAAGCGGTCCGTGTCCTGCGCGAGCGACGGGACCTGCGGGCTCGTGACCGACGGGTCCGTGCACCTCTCGACCGATGGCGGCGTCACATGGCACGGCTTCCCGGCGCTGTTCGGCGGCGGCGACCTGCCGACCCGCCTGACGTGCGTCACGGGCGGCATCTGCGTCGCCGTCTCGGCCAGAGGTCGCGTGACGATCTCGACCGATGCCAGGTCGGCAAGCCCGACGTGGACGACGACGCGGATCGCCGGGAGCGACGCGTCGCCGCTGCGCGTGAACGACGTGTCGTGCGTCGCGCCGGCCAGCTGCGTGGCGGTCGACGCGGCCGGCAACGCGATCGCGTCGGACGATGTCGCGGCCGCGGTGCCGGTGTGGTCGACGGTGGCGACGGGGGCCGGCGGCGCGCTGAGCGCCGTGTCCTGCGTCCCGGCCGGCTTGTGCGTCGGGGTCGACGTCTCGGGCAACGCCCTGATCTCCGTCGCCCCCGTGTCCGCGTCCCCTGTGTGGACGATGGTCCCCACCGGCGCGTCGACTGCCCTGACGGCCGTCGCATGCGTCGCCGGCGGATGGTGCGTCGTGGGCGATCAGGGGAGCTTCGTGCGCTACGCCACGGTCGACGCGCTCGCGCCGGCGACGACCCGGTGGTCGGAACCGGTGAGCCTCAACGGCACCACGTCGGTCAACGGCGTGTCGTGCACGCGCCGCGGCTTGTGCGTGGCCGTCGACGCGAAGGGCCGCGCCGTGATCTCGCGCGACCGCGGGATGACGTGGGCGCCGGCCGCCGCGGCCGACGTCGCGGGGGGCAGGCTGAGCCGCGTCTCCTGCGTCGACTCGGGCGGTGGGACGTGCGTCGCCGTCAACGCCGACAGCGCCTTCGTAGCGGCGAGCCTCGCGCAGGGCGCCGGCGCGCCGGCATGGGCGAAGACCAAGATCAGCCGCAGCGCGAGCGGCGGCTTTCCCGGCGACGGAACGATCAACGCGGTCTCGTGCGCGGAGGGCGGGCTCTGCGTCGCCGTGACGAGCTTCGGCGTCGCATTGATCTCGAGCGACATCCAGAGCGGCACGCCGTGGGTCCCGATCGCGACGGGCGCGGGCTCGCTGAACGGCGTGTCCTGCCCGGTGAGCACGCTCTGCGTCGCGGTCGACGGCGCCGGTCGCTTCCTGCGGTCGCGCAACGCCGCGACCGGCAGCCCGGGCTGGTCGGCGCCCGCGCTCGTCGACGGGACCGGCACGGGAGCCGGCCTCGTCTCCCTGGTCGACGTGTCGTGCACCGCGAGCGCGCTCTGCGCCGCCGTGGACAGCCGCGGGAGCGCGGTGAGCTCGGCCGACGCGACGGCCCCGAGCCCGGTGTGGTCGGCTCCCGTCGACGTCGGTGTCAGCGGCATCAGCCGCATCTCGTGTGCGGGAGCCGGGTTGTGCGTCGTCGCGGGCAACGGCAAGGCGGCGTATTCGACGAGCCCGGCAGCGGGCAGCCCTGGATGGACCACCGCGGTCAGCGGGTCGGCCAGGCTCACCGACGTGTCCTGCGCAGTGACGGGGGCGTGCGTCGCGGTCGACGCCCGCAGCGGCTCCGTCGCCGGCGTGAGCGCGGTCGGCAGGCTCGCGCTGTCGGCATCGTCGCTGGCCTTCGGCGATGCCGTCGCCGGGACGAGCGCCACGCGCGCCGTGACGGTCACCAACAGCGGTGGCGCACCGCTGAACGTGTCCGGCGTCTCGCGCGCCGGCGGCGATGCGGACGGCTACGCGATCGCGAGCGACGCGTGCTCGGGTGCCAGCCTCGCGCCGGGGGGACAGTGCTCGATCGCCGTCAGCTTCGTGCCGGGCGAGGTCGGCCCGTACTCGCGGGCAAGCGTGCAGATCGTCACCGACGACGCGTCCAGCCCGCACGGCGTGGCGCTGAGCGGCACCGGCACCGAGCCGCCCGTCGCCGCGCCGCCACCCGGGCCTCCGCCTCCGCCTCCGGCTCCGCCGCCACCGCCGCCGGCCGTGCCGGCGCGCCCGTCGAACGTCGTCCGCGTCACGAGCATCGCGGCGGCCCGCGGCGGGACGATCACGATCAAGGTCAAGGTGCCGGGGGCGGGGCGTCTCGCGCTGGCGTCGAGCAGCAAGGTCCGCCGCGGGAAGGCGAAGAAGGCGAGCGCGATCACGTACGGCCTGCGGGCCTCGCCCGCGGCGAAGCGCGCGTCGACGATCACCGTTCGCATCAAGCCCGGCAGGGTCGCGGCCGCGGCGTTGCGGCGCGCGCGCAAGCTGCGGGTCACCGTGACGGTCACGTTCACGCCGACCGGCGGCACGCGACGCACGAGCCGCGCCGGCGTGACCGTGCGGCGCGCGTAGGCGATGCCCGCGTGGCGTCCCCCAGCATGCGCAGCAGCTTGCGCTATGCATAGGATTCGCATATGTATACGCCTATGAGCAGCCGCCACAGCCGTGTGTCGCACCCGGGCACAAGCGGCCGCTCCGTGAGACGAGCGCTTGCACCATCGGCACTGCTTATCCGAGCGCTGTGGTGCTGCGGCGCCGCCGCGACGGCACTTGGGCTTGCGACGCCGGCGAAGGCGACGGTCTTCACCTCGACATTGTCTTCCGTCGACGCGCCCGGGGTGAGCAGGATCGCGATCGGGGACCTCGATGGCGACGGCATCGCGGACGTTGGGGCGCTCGTAGGAAGCGAAGGGGCGCGGTACCTCAACAACGGAGACGGCACGCTGACCTTGACCGGGACCGTCACCGCCGGCACCCCGCTCGGGATGACGCTCGGTGACATCAACGGCGATGCCTTCAGCGACTTCGCGATCGCAGGCAGCAGCCTGCTGTCCCAGGTCAGCGACGGGGCCGGTGGCTACACCCAGCGGACCCTGGCCGGCTCGTCGGGCACGAACGGCGGCGGGATCGTGATCGGCGACTTCAACGGCGACGGGCGCGGCGATGTGGCGGCGACGAAGCTCTCGACCAACACCGTGACGCTGTTCTTCCGCAACGAGACGAACGACGGGTTCGTGACGCCCGTGACCACCGCGAGCACGGGTCCGGGGCCACGCGCGCTGGCCACCGCAGACCTCGACGGTGACGGCTCCCTGGACTTCGTCGCGTCGAACACGATGGGTGCTCCCTCGATCTCCCTGATCCTGAAGAACGTGGGCGCTGGATATACGTCGACCCCCCTGACGCTGCCGGGAAACGCGACCTCGATCGCCATCGGAGACCTCGACGGCGACGGGCTCAACGACATCGCGCTGGCCATCAGCGGGTCGAACGCCTTGCGCCTCCTGCTCAAGAACCCAAGCGGCAGCGGGTACGCGACGACAACCGTGACCGCTGGTTCGACGGCGGTCTCGAGCGTTTCTCTCGGCGATCTCGACGGTGACGGGCGCCTCGACATCGCCACGGCGAACACCGCCGACAACACGGTGTACGTGCTGCTCAAGGACCCGACGGGCGCCGGCTACTCGCAGACCCCGGTGCCGACCGCGCCGGCCCTCGGCCCGAACAGCATCGCCGTAGCGAACCTCGGCGGCACGGGCAAGCTCGACCTCGTCACGGGAGCTGGCGCCGGGGGCAAGCTCGTCGTCGTCAAGAACGCGACGCCGCAGGCCACGACGACGACGCTCGGCGGGCCGGCCGGCTCCGCGTCGGAGTTCGGGGACGCGGCCGCGTTCGGATCGACCGCGACCGCCGTCGTCTCCGGACGCCGCGGGCAGGTCGCGCCCGGAGGCACCGTGACGTACACCGTCGACGGCTACGACGTCTCGCCGGTCCCCGTGTCGGCGTCCGGGACGTCCGGCAGCGCCGAGCTCTCGACCCGGGCGCTCGGCGTCGGGACGCACACGATCTCGGCGACGTACTCCGGCGACGCGAACTACGCGCCGAGCAGCGCGCCGGCGCGCGACCACATGGTCACGGCGGACACGACGATCAGCGGCGGCACGCACGCCGGGCCGCTGACCGTGACCGGGACGACGAGCATCGTGGACGCGCACATCACGGGCTCCGTCACGGTCATGCCGGGCGCGACGCTCGACCTGGAGAACGCCGTCGTCGACGGCGACCTGTCGGCGTCCGGGGCCGGCGGGCTGCGCGTCTGCGCCACCACGGTGGGCGGGGCGCTGTCGGTCACCGGCTCGACGGGTCTCGTGGTCGTCGGCGACACGGAGAGCGCGCGCTGCGCGGTCAACACGATCGCCGGAGGGCTGTCGCTGACGAGCAACTCGGGCGGCGTCCGCGCGATCGGCAACCGCGTGGGCGGGGCTGTGACGGACACCGCCAACTTCGGCCCGGGGCCGTTCCCCGGCGATCCGACGTCGATCACCGCCAACGCGGCGATCGCGATCGTGAGCACGTCGGCCCCGCCGGCGTTCGGCAACACGATCGTCGGCGCGACGACCACCCGGATGGTGACGGTCACGAACAGCGGCCTCGCGGACCTCCACGACGTCGCCTTCGCGCTGATCGGCGCCGACCCCGGCCAGTTCGCGCTCGCGAACGATACGTGCGCGGGCGCGACGGTCGCTCCGAATGGCCACTGCGGCATCGACGTGACGTTTCATCCGGCGACGCCCGGCACATACGGCGCGACGCTCGAGATCACAAGCGACGCGACCTCGAGCCCGGATGCCATGCCGCTGAGCGGGACCGGGGTCGCCGCTTCGCCGCCGCCGCTGCCGCCGCCGCCGCCGCCGCTGCCGCCGCCGCCCCCGCCGGTGGCGCCACCGCCGCCGCCACCACCACCCCCGCTCCCGCCCGTGGCGCCGCCGCCACCGCCACCACCGCCGCCACCCCCGGCGGCGGCGCCGTCGACCGCCGTGCGCATTACGAGCGTCAAGGCCGGCGCGCGGGGCGCGATCACGCTCGTGCTGGCGCTCCCCGGCGCCGGGCGCTACGCCGTGACCTCGACGACGAAGGTGCGCGCGGCGAGGGCGAAGAAGGCATCGACGCTCACCTACGCGACGCGCGCATCGGGGTCGGTCAGAGGCGCCGGCTCGAGGACCATCCGCATCAGGCCCGGCGCGCGAGCGGCGCTTGCGCTCAGGCGGGCGAAGAAGCTGCGCGTCAACGTCGCGGTGGCGTTCACGGCAACTGGGGGCGGCGCGCGCACGGTCAGGGCCGCCGTCACGGCGCGCAGCCGGTGAGCGGCGCGAGGATCAGGGGCCGCTCCGGCACCGCTCGCCGCCGGTACCGCGGCCGGCGCCGTGCTGAGCATCACGACAGCCGGCGGGACGTGAGCGGAGCGCGTCGAAAGCCCGGGCCCCGCGGCTAGGCATGGAGCTCGTCATCGAGATGCTGCGCCAAGGCTTTCAGGCCCTGGGGCAGGACGGAGGCCTGCTTGCCTGGCGGGGCCCGATCGTCGCGACGGTGAGGCTGGCCGTGTGGTCGACTGCGATCGCCCTCGTACTCGGCCTGCCCGTCGCCTACTGGCTGGCCAGCGGGACGTCGCGGGCGCGGCGGGCAGGCCGGATCGCGGCCAACGCCGGCCTCGGCCTGCCGCCCGTCGGCGTCGGCGTCTACGCGTTCATGCTGCTGCCAGCCGAGACGCCATTCGGCGGCGGCTGGTACGGGACGATGACCGGCATGGTGTGCGTGCAGACGGTGCTCGCGCTGCCGATCATCGTGGCGCTCTGCGCGACGGCGCTGCTCGGGCTGCCGGCCGGCCTCGTCGACCAGGCTCGGGCGTTCGGCGGGCGGGGGTGGCGGCTTGCCGCGTTCACGATTCGCGAGGCGAAGGTCGGCGTCGTGGTCGCTGTCATCGTCTCGATGGCGGCGGCGATCGGCGAGATCGGAGCCGTCACGATCATCTCCGGCTACGCGGTCGGCCCGAACCAGACGCTCGCGACGGCGGTTCTCGACCAGGCCGTGCATCGCGGCGGGGTCGCGTTCGCGATCGAGGACGCGATCAGGATGCTGGCGCTGCTGCTCGTGCTGGGCGCGGTGCTCACGATCGTGCAGCAATCGCGCGGTCGCGGGGTGCGGCTTGCGGCTCCGCGTGCGCTGCTGCGGTCGCTGGCGTCGCTGAGCGCGGCGATCGACGGGGCGGCGACGCGCTCGGGCCGATCGACACACCGGACGCGCCGCGAGCACGGCCGCGAGCGGCCGCGCTGGGCGCGTGCCGCGATCGTGGGCGCGGCGTTTGCGGCGGCCGCCGCCCTCGTCGGCTACACCTATCGCTGGCAGCTCCCCGGGATCCCGCAATACCGCGCCGACCTGCGCGAGGGGCTGAGCAGCGCGCTGAGCCTTGCCTCGAATCCCGATTCGCACCTGTTGCAGGTCACGTGGAACACGGTGAGGCTTGCGCTCACGGCGACGGCGCTCGGGGCGATCGTCGGGCTGCCGGCCGGCTGCGCGCTCGGCGTCGGGCGCTTTCGCGGCCGGCGCCTGCTGCTCGGCGGCGCCAACGGGCTGACAAAGGTGCCGCCCGTCGTCATCGGGCTCGTCGTGCTGCTGCTGTTCACGGTCGAGTCGCAGTGGGGCGGGGGGCCGCTCGCGGGCGTCTCGAACGACGCGGTCTTGCTGAACCGCGCGGTCGTCGCGCAGACGCTGCTCGCCATCCCGATCATCACGGTGCTCACCGCGACGGCTGTCCAAGCCGTCTCGCCCGGATTGCTCGACCAGGCGCGCGCGTTCGGCGCACCGGCCTGGCGGCGCGGGGTGCTCGCGCTGCGCGAGACGCGAGCGGGCGTTCTCGCGGGGGTCGTCCTCGCGATGGGCGTGACGATCACGGCCGTCGGCGCGCTCACCGTCGGGCAGGCCTCGTACGACACGCTGGCTCCGCTGGCGCTGGCCGCGTTTGACTTCGACTCGACGGCCGAGATCAACCGCCGCCCGCTGGCGGTGGCCTACGCGACGATCCTGTTCGCCCTGTTCGTCGTCATCGCCTCGGTGCTGACGGTCGCGCAGCGGGGTCGCCGGAGTGCGATGGCCGCGCGGGCGTCCTGACGTGGGCATGCCAGCCGATCACGCAGGGGAGGCGATCGACCGGCGCACCGTGCTGCGGCGCGCGCTGCGGACGGGTGCGGCTGCCGGCCTCACGGGGTTCCTCGCGGCGTGCGGGAGCACCTCGTCGCCGCCGCCGCGCCGGTCGGATTACTTCTTCGCATACGGCGACGGCAACGGCGGCCCGATCACGAACCCGCCCTTCGGCGACCTCGTGCGGCTCATCGACGTTCGCGCGCGGGAGCTCAATGTCGCTCCCGTCATCACGGAAAGCCAAGGCGCCACGATCGACTACCTGCGCTCCAACGCCGGCCCCGGCCAGAGCCGCGACTCGCAGACGGGCACGTACCTTCCCGCCTACGACGTCGTCGTCTGTGGCTTCCCCGTCTCGTCGCAGGTCGAGGCGATCGCGACGGCGGCGATCAGGAGCAAGATCAAGGTCGTCGGCTTCCTGCAGGCGCTCGAGGAGCAGACCGCCGCGATCGCGGTGAAGCCGGCGAGCCTCGGCGCGCTGCTGGCGACCCACGCCGTCGACTGGGCATTACGCGAGCGGGGCGGCGAAGGCACGGCGCTGCTCGTCGGCCCGTCGTCGTTCGACATCGGCCCGAATCGCGAGCGCCCGTACGCGTCGCAGGCCCCGGACGCCATGCGCGCGTTGCGCGCGACGCTCGCGCGCCGCGCGCCGCGCCTGCGCGTCGTGACCGCCGACGTCGATGTCGCGAGCGCCCTGCGAGCGCACCCGGACGCAGCGATCGTGCTGTGCTGGAGCGACGCCATCGCGGTTGGCGCAGCGACGGCGCTGCGCGCCCTGCATCCCTCCGGCCGCGACAAGCTGTACGCCGGCGGCCTCGGCATGCCGACGCTCGCGTCGCGCGACAGCGTCGTGGAGCTGCGGCGCGACGACGTCCTGCGCGCTGTCGCCGCGGTCGACTTGCGCGCCCTCGCCAACGCCGCCGTCGACCTGCCGACGACGCTGCTGCTCGGAGAGCCCGGCGGTGACATCGTGCTCGAGCCCCGGCTGCTGACGCCCGGCTCGCGCGAGCTCGCCGAGTCGGAGCGCGACTTCGCCGTCGACCCGATGGCCACGTTGGCGGCGATCCGCCGGCGGACGGCCTCGGCAGGCAGCGGATACATCCTGAGCGTCAATCGCCAGAACGACGCCCGGACGCGTCCACCGATGCGCGATCCGGCGAGTCGGCCGGCGCCACGATGACCGGTGCCAAGGATCTCGCACCCGGGCATTGCCTAGGATAGGCGCGTGCACGTGACGTCACGCACCGATCGAGCCGCACGTCTTGGCCTTGGCCTGGCCATGGCACTCGCCGTGGTGGTGGCGGCGCTCGCTGCGATCGCGGCCCTGGCCTCGTCGGCTCACGCTCACACCGACGACGGGCTCGTTGAGTTCCGCATCAACGATGAGCCGCCGACCTGGCTCGAGAAGCACCCGACGATCTCGGATGCCGCCGACGTAAGCCCGAACTTCATCTCTTGGTGGAGGCTCGGGGATCCGCCGGAGCAGAAATCTCTGCCGGGGACAAGCGCGGCTGCGCTCGCGGCACTCGTCGGGGTGGTGCCCGAGAGCCTCGTCGATGGCGACTCGGCGATGGTCGTGGACGACGGCAAAGGCAACGAGGTTAAGCTGTCGCGCGACCAGGTCACCAACGGATTCGACAACGTGCTGGCCCCCGGTTCTCGCGGCGTAGCCGTTCTTACGAACGACGGCCCGACTCTCGGCGCCACATCGTTCTTTGCGGTGCCGATGCGCGCCACCGACGCCCCTTCCGAGTGGTTCTATGTCGGCGGCTATGGCTCGGTCAGCGAGTCCGCCACGGTGAGGCTGAAGGTCGACGGCCTCGTCCTGAAGGTCACCGCGATGGGACCCGAGACCGCGAAGGCGGGCAAGCCAGTGCAGTTCAACGCGGTGCCCGAAGGCGACGGGAGCGGCTGGTCCTACGACTGGTCGTTCGATGACGGCCATACCTCGGCAGGGCAGGCTCCGGTGCATACGTTCGCCGAGCAAGGACGCTACGCCGTCCGTGTCACGGCGAGCTCCCCCGGAGGCGCCGGCATCTCCGCGCCGTGGTTGGTGACGGTTGGCGCCAAGGACGGCAACGCCGAGGGCGCCGACAACGCTCCCGGCGGTGCCGGCGGGGGTGGTGGTGCGTCGCACCGGGCGCCGGCCGGATCGCGTCCCGGCGCCAACCAGTCGGGGACAGGCACAGGGCAGCACAACGCGCCCGCCACCGGTCGCAATCGCAGCCTGCAGCGCAAGGACGTCGATTCGAACAATCCCGAGGACCCCGCCGCGAATGACCGCGCCGCCACAGCGGGCGGTTCGTCGGAGAGGTCGGGGAGCGGCGGCGGCGGCCCGGGCGGCGGCTCGGGCCAGGGCGGCCCCGGCGGCGGGAGGGGCACCGGCTCGGGTCAGGACGCGGCGACGCGCACGGCGCACGCCAGGGGCGCGGGCGCCAACGCCGGGCTGCCCCCGCGGCAAGCCCGAAGCGCGGACAACGAGATCATCGATGGCGTGCTGATCTCCGACGGCGAGGTGTACAGCGCGCAGCGCGAGGAGGCGGCGGCCCGGGCGAAGCTGCGGCGCGCGCAGCAGGCGGCGCGGGCCGGCGAGGGCTCGGCATCGGACAACTGGCCCGCGTGGGTCGGCGGCGCGGTCCTGCTGGCGGCGCTGCTGTGCGCCGGCATGGCGCGCGAGCAGATCCCCGCCGCGCGTCGCGAGGTCTGGGCCGCACCGCTGCCGCCGCTCGTGTCGTGGCCCGGATGGCAGGAGCTGCGGTGGCCGCGCCGAGCGCGCCCGATCGCCTTCGCGATCCGGCGGCTGTCACGCTCCTGACAGCGGTGGCGGACCCGCCGCGGCGACGAGCCTGACGCCGGTGTCGCATAGGATGTGCATATGCACTCGTGGGGAGACGTGGGCCTGCTGATCGTGCCGCTGGCCTCGATCGAGGACGTCGTGTTCGACGTCTCGAACGCGCTGCGCACGCCCGTGCTGGTGATCTCGCTGATCGCCGCCGCTGCGGTCGTCGTGGAGTTCGGGGCGTTGATCGTCGAGCTCGTGCGGCGCGGCCGGCGCAACCCCGAGCGACTGCAGCACGCCGCGGTCAACGCACGCGACGCGCTGCGGGCGGGAGACCGCGCCGGCGCTGCGAAGTACCTCGGGTTCGCCGTGTCGAGCGCCGCGATGTGGAAGGCGGTGCTGCGCGTCGTCGCGCATTCCGGGCTTCCGGAGGCGTCGATTCGCGTGCCGAAGAGCATCGCCGACTTCGACATCGGCTCCCTGCGGCGCCTCGAGCGCACGCGGATTCTCGTGCGGGCCGGCCCCGCGCTCGGGCTGATGGGCACGCTGATCCCGCTGTCGCCCGCGCTGTCGGGCTTGGCGACAGGCAACGTCGACCAGCTCACCGACAACCTGCGCGTCGCGTTCAGCATCACGGTGCTCGGCCTCATGATCGGCGCGATCGCGTTCGGCATCTCGCTCGTCCGCGACCGCATGTACGCGCAGGACCTGTCCGACCTGACGTTCATCGCCGCGACGCTCGAAGCCGAGGAGGTTCCCGCATGATCGATGTCAAGCCACATGCCGAGCGGCATGCCGATCGCGCCGGCGACCCCCTCGACGGCCTAGTGAACATGTTCGACCTCGGGATCGTGCTGGCGCTCGCGTTCCTGCTCGCCGCGCTGCAGTCGGCGAACCTGACGGAGCTGCTCACCCAGCCCGACAAGGCCGCTGCGCTCAAGGCGCAGTCCGGCAGCCCGATCAAGCTCGAGCAGGACGAGCAGCTGAAGACGGCAAAGCCATCCAGCACAGAGGTGAAGAGCCAATCCGGCACGGAGGTCGGCAAGGTCTACCGCCTGCCGGACGGCCGCCTGGTCTACGTCACCCAGAAGAGGTAATGAGCGTGCCGTCGTCCGGCTCCCCCGTACTCGTCGCCGAGGGGGTAGGCGTGTCGCGCGGCAAGCGCGTGCTGCTGCCCCATGTCGACCTGACCTTGCATCGCGGCGAGGTCGTGGTCGTGCTCGGGCCCAACGGGGTCGGCAAGTCGACGCTGCTGAGCGTGCTGGCCGGGCTGCTGCCGAAGTCGGCGGGCACGATCACGCTGCACGGCCGGGTCGCGGCGGCACTGCAGGCGCCGGCGCTGGCGCGGCGGTCGGTGCGCGCCAACCTCGACCTCGCGATGGGCTGGTGGGGCGTGCCGCGCGCCGAGCGCGCGGCGCGTGCGCGCGGCGCGCTCGAGCTGCTGCACATCGAGCATCTCGCCGATCGCTTCGCCGACCGGCTCTCGGGCGGTGAGGCGCGCCGCGTGCACTTCGCCCGCGCGCTGGCGCTGCGCAGCGACGCGCTGCTGCTCGACGAGCCGTTCGCCGGCCTTGATCCGCCGACGCGCGCGGAGCTCTTGAGCGACACGTCGGCCGCGCTGCACGACGACGAGCGGGCGACGATGGTCGTCGTTCACGACCGTGCCGAGGCGTGGGCGCTGGCGGACCGGCTCGTCGTGCTGCTCGACGGGCGGGTCGCCGCGCAGGGCACGCCGCACGAGGTGCTCGAGCGGCCCGACAGCCCGGACGTCGCGCGGTTTCTGGGCTTCAGCGGGCGGTTGCGCGAGCCGGACGGGGCGTGGCGGTACGTGCGCCCGCCGCAGGTCGCGCTCGACGCGGCCGGGACGCTGCATGGCCGCGTCACGCGGCGCGTCCCGGAGGAGGACGGCGTGCTGTGCGAGGTCGAGCTCGAGGAGGGCGAGCTGCAGGTCCGCAGCGCGTACCCCGGTCCGGCGGTCGACGAGCGGGTGACGTTGCGCGTCGATGGCGGGGTGCGCTTCGAAGCGGCGATGACGCCGAGCGCGCCCGTGCTTGAGCGAGCACGGGTCCCCGTCGCGATCGACGTCAGGGCGCATGGTGCTCGGCGGCGTGCATGAACGACACGAGCCGAGCATAGGCTCCGCGCCGCGTGTCCGCGCATGCCTGCGCTGGCCCCTCCGCACGCGCTGTCCCTGTCGCGCTGGCTTCCCATCAGCCGCTGGTGATCGAGAGCTCGCAGATGGTGACCGACCCGATGTTGACGCCGGGCGGTGCCCGGGTCACGAGGACGAGCACGTGGCGAAGCTTGCGGTCGTCCGCGTCGAGCTCGAGCGTCGCCGAGGTCGGGGTGCTTGCGCGGCCGGCGAGCTTGACCCATGCCGGGTCGTCGATCGTGGCCGGGAGCTTGTCCTCCGCGCCGTAGACCGCGATGGTCATTCCCGGCGTCGTCGTGTCGATCTTGATCGCGGCTACACGCCGGGCGGATGACAGGTCGAGGGCTACGCCGGCGCTCGTGACGCCGGCCGTCGCACGGTCGAGCTTGAAGCTCCACGCGGTCAGCGGGTTGCCGTCGATCGCCTTCGACGCGCGCCCGAAGCTCGCAGCGGGCGCCCCGCCGGGGTTGTAGATGCTGGCGGCGTCGGCATCGAGCGCGATCGCGGTCGGCTTCGCCGTCGTGCTCGTCGTCGATGTGCTCGTGCCCCTCGGTCCGGTGGTGGTCGGAGCGGCCGGGGGCGTCGCGGCGGCGGGGGGCGGCGCCGTCCGCCGGGTGCTCGGTGCCGGCGGTGCGGTTGTGAGGCCGCCCGTCTGCGTGCTCGTCGTGCCTGCGGGTGGTGGGGTGAACGGCAGGGGCGTCGAGGGGACGGAGCCGTCGGGCCCGACCGGGGGTGGGATGCCCGGAGCCTCGGCCGCCGGCGCGGCCGCTGCCGCCGGCGTGGCGCTCGCCGCCGGCGTGGTGCTCGCCGGATCGGACTGCGTCGCGAACGCCGCATATGTGCCGATCACGATCCCGGCGACGAGCGCCACCGCGAACACGGTGAGCTGGACGTCGCGTGGCGTCACCGGCCGCGCCTCGGGAGCGCCTTGATCGTGACCTTCTGGGCGGGCAGGCGCTTGGTGCCGCGCGCCGTGTTCTCGGTCGCGGTCAGCGTCACGCTGAGCTTGCGCGCGCGACGCAGCTTGCCTGCCGCGAGCGCGTTCAGCCGGACATGCGCCGTGATGCCGTCGCCCGCGCGCAGCGTCACCTTCTTCGAGCCGGCCACGGTGGTCGTCACCCGCGTCTTGCTGACGCGTCGCGAGATCGTCAGCGTCAGGGACACCGTGCAGCGCTGCCCCGGGGCGCCCCTGCACGTGACGACGGCGTTGACCGTGTTCGCGCTGGCGCTCGCGCGTCCCAGCTTGGCCTTGCCGGGGGCCGTCGCCGCCGCCGGCGGGCCGGCGCGACCGCCCGGGGTGGCGGCGCCGCCACCCGCGGCGGCGGTCGGCCCGGCGAGCGTCACGGTCGTCGACGGCGAGGCCGAGCTCGTGAAGTCGTCGTCGCCGCTGTAGACGGCGGTGATGGCGTAGGTCGTCCTGGCCGTGCCGGAGCCGATGACGGCGGCACATCCTGCTTGCCCTCCGCTCACGCCGAGGTCCGCGCACCCCGCGATCCGCTGGCCGTTGCCGAGGAACGTCACGGTCCCGGACGGCTGGGCGGCTCCGCTCCAAGCCGGGGTGATGTGCGCCGTCAACGCCGCAGGCTGGTTGACGCCGACGATGCCCGGCGAGACCGTCAGCGACGTCGTCGTCGCCGCTCGCGCGACCTGCACGCTGGTCGGCGCGCTTGCGGAGCCGGCGAGCGGCGATCCGTCGGCAGGCGTGAACACCGCGTCGACGCCGGTGGCGCCGGAGGCAGGGAACGCGGACTGGCAGGTCGCGGTGTACAGGGTGCCCGACGGTGTGATGGGCCGGCGTTCGCAGCCCGGCAGGGGTGGAGCTGGCGGGGCGCCGATCCGCCGGAACGTGACGGTTCCCGAGGGGGCCGCCGCGCTCGACGTCACGGCCGCCGTCAGCGTCAGCGGCTGGTTCGTCACGGCGCCCGCGCCTGCGACGGACAGCGCCGTCACCGTCGGCGCGCCGGGCGTCCCCGGGGTGAGGATCGTCGCCGTGACGGCGCTGGCCGTGTACGTGATCCTGGCCGTCGGCCGATCGCCGCCGCTGCCGGTGCACGGCAGCGTCAGCGTCGCGCCGTCGGCGGCGTTCGCGAAGGTGCCGGTGAGGCGCCCGCTGGCGCTCACGATCGTCAGCTCGTCTCCGACGCCCGGCTGCGCACAGGCCGTGCCACCCGGGAGCTCTCCGGCGGTGAGCTGCAGCGACGCCTGCGCCAGGTCGACGTCCCCGTCGGCGGTGAGGCGCGAGTAGCTGGCGCCGGGCGTCGTGCCGGGCTCGTTGAGGTACGCGAGCAGCTGGCTCTGGGCGTCGAGCGTCACGTCGCCGTTGACCGCGAGCGTCCCGGCTCGATCGACCTGGCCGACCTGGATCAGGCCGCCCGAGGTGCGAAGCGGTCCGACGGAGCCCCTGATCGCGAGCAATCCCGCGCCGTTGGTCACCCTGGTCGGGTGCTTGCCGGCGACGTTGAGGCGCCCCGCCAGCGTCGATCCCGACTCGTCGTCGAGGCGTCCGAGCTCGACGAAGCCGTCGCCCTCACCAGCACCCCCGGAGATCGTCACCGGGCCTACCTCTACCTGCTCAAGCGTCAGGCCGCCGCCGTTGGCGAGCGTGATCGCGAGCGGATGGGCGCCGCCGTCCGAGACGATGCCGGTCACGAGCAGCTGCTCGTCGGGCGTCGCACCGGTCATCGACCATGTCTGCGCTGCGCCGAGCACGATCGGCAGGCTCAGCACGGAGGGTCGGTTGCCGGGGTCCGCCACGGCCGAAGCGGCCGTGAGCCCACCCGCTCCAAGCGTGATCGGATTGCCGCCGATGTCGTAACCCGCGCCGTCGTCGACGAAGATCGCGTCGGCGCTCAGCCCGTCGCGGTCGTTGCTGCTGCGGTAGCACGCGCTGGCCGGCGGGCCTGCGGCGCACTCGCCGGCCAGCCGCGGGAACGCCAGCACGCCAACCGCTCCGCTCGGCGCACCGTCGCCCCAGTTGCCGGGTGCCGACCACCCCGTGGTCGGTGCGGCACCGCTCCAGACGTGGTCCGCCGCGGCCGCGGAGCTGGCCGCGACCAGGCAGCCCAGCACGCCGGTCAGCATCGCGATGACGGCGGACCGCGGCCGCCGGCGGGCTGCCGGGCGGCGCTCACTGGACGCGGCATGCCCGGGCACTCCGCCCGTGAGATGTAGGCGGACAAGGACGGACGCGGCGACCATGCGCGGAACCTAGCGCATGTGTTCTAAGCGACGGAGCGGTCTCGGCCGTGCCCGGCGCACGCACCTTCCGTCGATGTCGAGCCGTGCTACAGTTCGAGCGATTACCTACGTGGTGCCTAGGATAGTGACCGGAGGGGCGACATGACTGAGTCTGAGCAGGGATCTGGCGGCACGGTCTTCGAAGAGGCGACCGTCGCAGCGAATGCAGAGATCCTCTCGGCCCTGGACAGCGTGGGGGGTGCCGACGACTCACCGGCCCACGCGGGCCCCTCCGGCGAACGTGTGGCGGCGGCCTCCGCTCCGATGGTCGGGCACGGAGTGATCCGGCTGCGGTCCCAGCCTCCTCCCCGGCTGGATGACTCCGCATCCGGTGTCTCGACGCCGGGGGCTGCCGCCGCACGCGAGCCGGTCGGCCACGGCCGGGTCCGCTTCGTCGATCGCTCGCTGCAGCTCGACCCGTCCGCCACGGACGCCGCCGAGGCCGACATCTTCTCCGTCCTGTCGGCCACGTAACATCCACCGCGCGCCGGCGTTCGACGAGCTCCCGGCGGGCTAGGATTGCGGCATGGCCATCGTCGCCGCCTCGCTGCATCGCACCGCCGGCGTGCACCGGCTGTCCGTCGACGACGTCCACAAGATGGTCGCGGCGGGCGTGCTCGACGAGGACGACCGGCTCGAGCTCGTCCAGGGCGTGCTGGTTGAGATGGCTCCGATCGGATCGGAGCATGACGGCGCCGTTGAGTGGCTTACGGCGCATTTCGCTCGCGTCGACACCCCGGCGTGGCGGGTGCGCGTCCAGAGCACGCTCCTCGTCGCCGGCGGGTACCTGCTGCCCGACCTGACCGTGGTCGAGCCGCTGCCGCGCTCGCAGCAGCCATCGAGCGCGCTGCTCGTAGTCGAGGTCGCGCAGACGTCGCAGGCGCGCGACCGCGAGAAGGCGCGCGACTACGCGGTGGCCGACGTGCCCGACTACTGGATCGTGGATCTCGCCGCGCGCAACGTCGTGGTGCATCGCAAGCCGCTGGCCGGGATCTACGACGAGGTCGTCACGTACGGGGAGGGCACCTCGATCAACCCGCTCATCGCCGGCGCGCCCGCTGTGCCAGTGTCCGAGCTCCTCGGATAGACCAGCCGGACCTCCGCGCCCCAAGCGATGACGTTCAACCCGGCCGCCCCGGGGCGGCCGCCGCAGCGCGGCCGCCGGCGGGCCGCGCGGCGGACGTTGTGAAGCTGCCGACCGCGCCTGTGCTCGTGCCGCCGGCGTTCGTCGCGACGAGCCGGTACAGGTAGGTCGTCGCCGGCGCGAGGCCGGCGACCGGCAGCGAGACGCTGCGGCTGCCGGATGTCGCGCCCGCGTCGTCGATCGCGCTGATCGACCCGAACGCGGTCGTCGTGCCGTACTCGAACGTGAACGCGGTCTGCGAGCCGTGCGGGTCCAGCTGCCCGGAGAGCACGGCCGAGCTGCGCGTGATCGCGCTCGCGTCGCCGGTCACGACGGCGGGCGCGAGCGGCGCGCCCGCCGTCGTGAAACTGCGGACCTCGCCGAACGCCGTGCCCGCCGAGCTGGTCGCGACGAGCCGGTAGAAGTACGTCGTGCGCGGCGCGAGGCCCGTCAGCGTCGCCACGACGGGCGCAGGGTCGTCGCCCGCCCCGGCGCTGTCCGGGGTCGTGATCGCGCCAAAGGCCAGCGTCGAGCCGTACTCGAAGACGTAGGCGGTGGCCAGCCGGTTGGGGTCGACCGTCCCCGCGAGCGCTGCCCCGGCCTCGGTCACCGCGCCGGCCGCGCCGGAGGTCACCGCGGGCGGCGACGCCGGCGCCGGCTCGCTGAAGCGCGCGAAGCGGCTCTGCTCGCGCTGCCCGACCGCCAGGAAGGTGCCGCCCGCGTACAGCCGCGGGCCCGACGTGACAAGCGCCTCGACGACGCCCTGCGGGAGGTTCGGATCGAACGCGGGGTCGGTGACCCCCGTCGCCGTGTCGAACGCGGCGAGGCGGTTGCGCACCGTCGCGCCGTTGACGAGCGAGAAGTCCCCGCCCGCGTAGAGCGTCGAGCCGGAGACGGCGAGCGACCGGACGATCGCGTTGACGTTCGGGTCGAAGCCGGCGACAGCCGCGCCCGTCGCGGTGGCGAACGCCGCCAGCCGGCTGCGCGCGATGGTGCCGTTGACCGCCGAGAACTGCCCGCCGGCGTACAGCGTGGCGCCGGAGATCGCGAGTGCGCCCACGGTGCCGTTGGGGCTCGGGTGAAACGCCGGGTCGGCGATGCCGGTCGTCGCGTCGACCGCGGCGAGGTAGGTGCGGGCCGTGGAGCCGTTGATCGTGCGGAACTCGCCGCCGGCGTACAGCGTGCCGGCCGACAGCGCGAGCGCGTTGACGCGATCGCTCGGGTTCGGCTGAAACTGCGCGTCGACGGCGCCCGACGCCGTGTCGATCGCCGCGAGGTGGCTGCGCGCGAGGCCCCCGATCGTCGTGAAGTTCCCCGCCACGTAGAGCCTTGAGCCCGAGACCGCAAGCGCGCTGACGCCGCTGAAGTCGACGCCGCCGACGTCGGGGTGAAACGCCGCGTCCAGGCTGCCCGTCACGCCGTCGAACGCCGCGAGCCCGGCCCGTGGCGTCGTGTCGCCGACGACCTTGAAGTAGCCGCCGGCGTAGACCTTGCCGCCGGCGACCGCCAGCGCGTAGACGGTGCTGATGCGCGCGCGAAACGCGGGGTCGATCGTGCCGTCGGGCCGCATCGCGACGAGCCCCTCGTGGATCGTGTCCGCGCCGACGAACTGAAAGCTGCCGCCGATGTACACGCGCGTCCCGGCGACCGCGATCGCCTCGGTGCCGCCGTTGGGGTTCGGATCGAAGCCCGCGACGACGCTGCCGGCCGCGGCGTCGAACGCCGCGATGCCGCGCCGCGCGACGGTGCCGTTGACGGCGTCGAAGCGCCCGCCGGCGTAGACCGTTCCGCCCTCCACCGCCAGCGAGCGCACCTCGTCGGCGACGTTCGGATCGAAGCCCGCGACCAGCGACCCGTCGGCGGCGGCGAAGGCCGCGAGGCGGTTGCGGGTGACGGCGCCCCGGACCGTCGTGAAGCTGCCGCCCGCGTACACCGTGCCGCCTGCTGGCGCGAGCGCGAGCGCGGCGACCGGCCCGTCGACATCGGGATCGAAGCTCGTCGCGAGCGCGGTCGCGGTGTCGAACGCGGCGATGCGGTTGCGCGCCGTCGTGGCGTTGACCGTTGTGAAGGCACCGCCGGCGTAGAGCGTCGTCCCGGAGATCGCGAGCGCGCTGACGGTGCCGGTGACGTTCGGATCGAAGCTCGTGGCGGCGCCTGACGTCGTGTCGAACGCAGCGAGCCGGTTGCGCGCGACGCCACCGTTGACCGCCGTGAACGTGCCACCGGCGTACAGCGTGTCGCCGGAGACCGCGATCGCCCTGACCTGCGACGGCGCGACGTTCGGATCGAAGCTCGTCGCGATGCCGGTCGCCGCGTCGAACGCCGCGAGGCTGCGGCGTGGCAGGCCACCGTTGACGGTCGTGAAGTTGCCACTCGCGTACAGCGTCCCGCCGGACAGCGCGAGCTCGGTCACCTCGAGGTCGAGGTCGGGATCGAAGGCCGGGTCGACCGAGCCGTCGGCGAGCAGGTGGGCCAGCCGGTTGCGCACGACGCTGCCAAGGCGCGTGAACGACCCGCCGATGAACCACCCGCCGGCGCCGTCGGCGACCACCGCGGCGACCTGGGCGTTGGGCTTGGCGAGCGCGTAGTCCGGCGCGCCGTCGGACCGGCCGAGCTCCGCGCCGCGCCCGGTCGGGACGCCGGCGCGCGTGAAGTCGCCGCCCAGGTACACGCGGTCGCCGGACACCACGATCGCCCGGACGCTGGCGTCGAACTGCACGGTGTCGTCAGGCGTCGGCCTGACGACCGCCGCAGCGGGTGCGGCCGCCGTCGCCAACGCCGCCAGCAGGCCGACGACGAGCGGGGCGACGCGCCGTCCGAGCGACCGCGCGCGCCTATGCACGCGGAAGCACCCGCGTCAGTGGCGCCGCCGCCGCGGTCGTGAAGCTCTGGACGGCGCCGGCGGTGGTGCCGCCGGCGTTCGTGGCGACGAGCCGGTAGCGGTAGGTCGTCGCCGGGGCGAGGCCGGTGATCGCCAGCGAGACCGTCCGGCTGCCCGAGGTCGCGCCCGCGCTGTCGATCGCGCTGATCGCACCGAACGCGGTCGTCGTGCCGTACTCGAACGTGAACGCGGTCGGGATGCCGCGCGGGTCAAGCTGCCCGGAGAGCACGACCGAGGTTGCGGTGATCGAGCTCGCCGCGCTGGTGACGGCAGCCGGCGGCACGGGCGCGCCGCCGGTCGTGAAGCTCTGGACGGCGCCGAACGTCGTGCTGGCCGCGCTCGTGGCGACGAGGCGGTAGAAGTACGTCGTTCGCGGCGTGAGGCCGGCGAGGCTCGCGGACGTTGGACCCGGGGTCGCGTCGTCGGCGGGGGTGATCGAGCCGAACGCGAGCGTCGTGCCGTACTCGAAGACGTACGTCGTGGCGAGCCCGTTGGGGTTGACGGTCCCGGCGAGGCTCGCGCCCGTGTCGGTCACCGCGCTCGCGGCCCCGGTCGTCACCGCCGGCGCGGGCTCGCTGAAGCGGGCGTAGCGCAGCCGCGCGTTCGGCCCGACCGTCGTGAAGTTGCCGACGGCATGTAGCTGCGCGGCGGACGTCGCGAGCCCGAACACCTGGCCGCCGGCGTTCGGGTTGAAGCCCGGGTCGGCGACGCCGGTCGCCGTGCTGAACGCGGCGAGGCGGTTGCGGGTCGTCGAGGCGTTGACGCTCGAGAAGTCGCCGCCTGCGTACAGCGTGGACCCGGACAGCGCGAGCGCGTTGACGCCCGCGTTGACGTCCGGGTTAAACGCGGGCAGAGCGGTGCCGGCGGTGGTCGTGAACGCGGCCAGCCGGTTGCGGGTCGTCGCGCCGTTGACGGCCGTGAACGTCCCGCCCGCGTAGAGCGTGCCGCCCGACAGCGCGAGCGCGCTCACACCGCCGTCGAGGTTCGGGTTGAACGCCGGGTCCACGATCCCGGTCGTCGCGTCGAACGCGGCGAGCCGGTTGCGGGTCGTCGCGCCGTTGACGATCGTGAAGCTCCCGCCCACGAACAGGCGCCCGCCGGACAGCGCCAGCGCGTTGACCGCGCCTGACATGTTCGGGTCGAACACCGCGTCGGCGGTGCCGGTCGCGAGGTGAAACGCGGCGAGCCCGTTGCGCGCCGTCGCGCCGTTGACGGTCTGAAAGTCGCCGCCGGCGTAGATCCTCGAGGCGGACACCGCCAGTGCGCGCACGGTGCCCGCGACGTTCGGGTCGAAGCCGGGCGCGGCCGTGCCCGTCGTCGCGTCGAACGCGGCGAGGCGGTTGCGGGTCGTCGTGCCGTTGACGGTCTGGA
This sequence comes from uncultured Actinomycetes bacterium, assembly GCA_963839905.1. Lineage (GTDB taxonomy): Bacteria > Actinomycetota > Thermoleophilia > Solirubrobacterales > Solirubrobacteraceae > CADCVQ01. The sequence goes on from CAWIXC010000001.1 coordinate 142,348, forward strand.
AGTCGCCGCCGGCGTAGAGCGTCGAGCCGGACAGCGCGAGCGCTCGCACGAACCCGGAGACGTTCGGGTTGAAGGCCGGGTCGAGCGTCCGGTCGGGCCGCACCGCCGCCAGCCGGTTGCGGATCGTGCCCGCGCCCGCGAAGTTGAAGGTCCCGCCGGCGTACACCCGCGAGCCCGCGACCGCGACCGAGTTGGCCGTGCCGTCGAGGTTGGGGTCGAAGCCGCCGAGCACCGTGCCGTCGCTCGCGTTCAGCGCGGCGAGGCTGTTGCGGGCGACGCCGTTGACGAGGCTGAACGCGCCCGTGACGTAGAGCGTGCCACCCGACAAAGCCAGGGCGTTGACCGTGCTGTTGGAGTTCGGGTCGAAGCCGGCCACCACGGCGCCGCTGGTGGCGTCGAACGCCGCGATGCGGTTGCGCGCGACGCCGGGCGTGATGCCGTTGACGAGGCTGAAGCCACCGGCCGCGTACACGGTCCCGCCCGCCACCGCGAGCGCGGTGACCGAGTTGTTGACGTTGGGATCGAACGGCAGAGCGGCGCCGGTCGCCGTGGTGTCGAACGCCGCGATCCTGTTGCGCGGCGTGCCCCCGTTGACGCTCGTGAAGCCACCGGCGGCGTAGAGCGTGGTCCCCGACAGCGCGAGCGCCGCGACGTTCTGCGACACGTTCGGATCGAAGCTTGTCGCCGCGCCCGTCGAGGTATCGAACGCCGCGAGGCGGCTGCGCGTGACCGCCGGGCTGTTGACGCTCGTGAAGCCGCCGCCGGCATACAGCGTGGCCCCCGACGGCGACAGCGCGAGCGACATGACCTGCGCGCTGTTGACGCTCGGGTCAAAGCTCGTGGCGATGCCGGTCGTCGTGTCGAAGGCGGCGATGCGGTTGCGGGTCGTCGAGCCGTTGACGGTCGTAAACTGGCCGCCCGCGTAGAGCGTGGCGCCGGAGCGCACGAGCGCGTTGACGATGCCGTTGGCATTCGGGTCGAACGCGGGGTCGACCGAGCCGTCGGCGAGCAGGTGGGCGATGCGGTTGCGCGCGACCGTGCCGATCCGCGTGAAGGCGCCCGCGACGAACCAGCCGCCGGCGCCGTCGGAGACCGCGGAGCTGACCGACGAGTTGGGCTTGCCGAATGCGTAGCTCGGCGCTCCGTCGCTCTGCGCGAGGTCCGTCCCGCCTCCGACGGGCAAGCCCGCGCGGGTGAAGTTGCCGCCGAGGAACACGCGGCCGCCGGACGTCAGGACCGCGTCGATCTCGCCGTTCGTCTCGATCGTGGCGTCGGGCGCCGAGCCCGTGATCGCCGCCGCCGGGGCCGCGGATGCCCCGAGAAGCGCGACGGAGATGACCGCGACGAGCGCGGGCAAGAGCTTGCGCCGGCGAGCGGCCGCTGGGCGCGACGATGACCTCAAGTGTTCTCCCCGGATGCGAATGCTGAGCAGGCCTGAGCAGAGACCGTACATTCTCTGCCTATGCCTCGCATACGTGACGGTGCGCAGACCGCGGCAGCGCCGCTGCGGGTCTTCGCCGCCGGGTCGCTGCGCTCGGCGTTCGACGCGCTGGCGGAGCATTGGCCGGGGCTCGTCGACATCCGCTATGCGAACGCCGGGGTGCTCGCGGAGGCGATCCTCGCGGGCGAGCCCGCCGACCTGTTCGCCTCGGCCAGCCCGCAGGAGCCCGAGCGCCTCATGGGGCTCGGCATCGCCGGGGCGGGGTGGCCGTTCGCATCCAACCGCCTCGTCGTCGCGGTGCCGGCCACGAGCGACATCGACGACGTCGGCGCGCTCGCCGCGCCGCGGACGCGCATCGTCATCGAGATCGCGGGGGTACCGCTCGGGGACTACACCCGCGAGCTGCTCGACGGCCTCGGCGAGCTGTACGGCTGCGCGTTCGCGCAGGGCGTCCTGGACAACGTCGTCGCGCAGCGCGACAGCGTCGACGCCGTGAGCGCCGTCGTGTACGACGGCGAGGCCGACGCGGCGATCCTCTACGCGACGGACGTCGCGGCGTCAGGTGGGCGCCTGCGTGCCATCGAGCCGCCGCGCGAGGCGGCGGTGCCCGCCACGTACGTCGTCTGCGCGCTGCGCGCCGCGGAGCAGCCGGCGGACGCCGCCGTCTGGATCGACCTGACGCTCGGCCCGCTCGGCCAGCGGGTCCTGCGCGGGGCGGGATTCGCGCCACCTTGGTAGACGAGCCGTCGTCTCGCGAGATACCCTACGCAACGCATAGGCAGACGTGGTGGCTGGTCGCTCGTGGCGGTCCCTCTCCCCGGTAGTCCGGGCGATAGGCTCCCGCGCCACGTATTGCCTATGCGAAAGCTTCGGGGGGACGATGGAGATCGAGGGGCGGAGGATGAGGACGAGCCGTGCCGCGACGCGCTTGAGCGTGGCGCTGGCGGCCGCCGCGTTCGCGCTGCCCGCGACCGCGGGCGCCGCCATCTCCACGTCCGTGGTGAGCTCGAGCGTCGCGGGGCCCAACGCCGCTATGACCGAGGGCGACGCGAGCGTCGCCTGCCCGGGCAAGCTCGTCTCCGGCGGCGGCGCGCGGGTCGACCAGACCGTGCTCTCCAACGGCACGCACCTCGCCGGCTCGTTCCCGACGCCCGACGGCATCGGCCAGTCCGCCGGCGGCGACACGAGCCCGACCGCGTGGATCGGCGCCGGCGCGATCGGCGGCCAGGCGACCAACGGCGTCACGACTTGGGCCTATGGCATCTGCCTCGACGCGGGGCCGGCGGCGACGAAGGTCGTCTACGCGAGCACGCCGGGGCCGTCGGCGACGTTCACCGGCAAGCTCGCGACCGTGACGTGCCCGGCCGGCACCCGGCTGCTGAGCGGCGGCGCGCGGACGACGCCGGGCACCGTCGGCAGCCTGAAGCCCAACGGCAGCTTCCCGAGCGACGGCAGCGGCGCTCCGGTGCTGGCGGGCGCAAACGCGTCGTCGTGGACGGCCGCCGGGCTCAACGGCGGCCAGCCCCCGAACGCCAACACGACGCACGCCTTCGCGATCTGCACCGCACCGGGTGCCGCCACCCCCGACGTCACCGTGCAGAACGCGCGCGTCGACGGGCCGGAGAACGCGAGCACGGGGGTGCAGGTGACGACGACCTGCCCGGGTGGCAGCGTGCTGCTCGGCGGCGGCGGCTGGATCAGCGACCACTTCGCGCTGCCCGGCTCCCAGGGCGACCACCTCACGGGGAGCTTCCCGAGCGACGCGGCCGGCGCCCCGGTCACGTCGGGCGTGGCGAGCTCGTGGACCGCGAGCTCCCACACCGGCGGCACGTACTCGGGCCCGCTCACGGACACGAACGTGTGGGCGATGTGCGCGAGCGAGGCCGGCTCGGCGGGCGGAGGTGGCGGGGGCGGCGGGCCGGGCGCCGGCAGTGGGGTGCCCCAGCCGAGCGTCGCCGCGATCGGCAACATCGCCGGCGGCATCACGACCTCCCAGGTGCTGCAGTCCGTCCGCCGCCAGATGATCCCGAAGGGCAACGCCGCGCGGATCTCCGAGCTGCTGCGCAAGGGTGGCGCGACGCTGTCGTTCAAGGCGCTCGACGCGGGCAAGCTCGTGATCCGCTGGCGAACGGTTCCGGTGCGGGTCCGCGGTCGCAGGACGAAGGCGATCCTCGTCGCCGAGGGGCGCCGGACGTTCGAGCGGTCGGGCACTCGGACCGTGAACGTCAAGCTGACGAAGGCCGGCCGGCGCGTGTTGCGCGGCGCGAGGCGCGTCCGGCTGACCGCGACCGGCACGTTCACCCGCAAGGGCAGGAAGCCGGTCACCGGCACGAAGGCGTTCGTCGTCACGCGCAATGCCGCCACCGCCGCGCCCTGAGGCCGCGCCGCCGGCGGCGGCGGCGCTCGCCGGCCTTGCCCTGCTCGTCGCGGCGCTCGCCGCCGCGGCCGCGCTGATCGGCGCCGCGATCGTCGGCGGGCCGGAATCCGCGGTCTCCTCGGCGCGGGCCCCCGCGGCGGCGTCGCCGCTCGGCATGCCGGTGACCTTCGAGCGCAACGTCGGCCAGGCCGATCGCGACGTGCGCTTCCTCGCGCATGCGCCCGGTGGGACGCTGTTTCTCACCTCCACGGAGGCGGTCGTCGCGCTGGGCGACGGCGCCGCCGCCCCCGACGTCCTGCGGATGCGACTGCTCGGCGCCGACGCAGCGGAGCCGGCCGGCCGCGAGCCGCGCGCCGGCACGGCGAACTACCTCGTCGGCGACGCGTCGCATTGGCGGCGCGGCGTTCCGACCTACGGGCGCGTCGCCTACCCGGGCGTCTACAGCGGGATCGACCTCTCCTATCACGCGGCCCGCGGCCAGCTCGAGTACGACTTCGACGTCGCGCCCCGCGCCGACCCGAGCCGGATCGGCCTCGAGCTGCGCGGTGCCCGCTCGCTGCGCGTCGACGAGCGCGGCCGGCTCGTCGTGACGCTCGCGCGCCACACGCTCGTCCAGGAGGCGCCGCGCGTCTATCAGCTGCGCGGCGGTGAGCAGCGCGCCGTCGAAGGCCGCTACGAGCTGCGCGGCCCGCGCAGCGTCGGCTTCGCCGTCGGGCCGTACGACCGCTCGGCGCCGCTCGTCATCGACCCGGCGATCAGCTGGTCCACCTACCTAGGCGGCAGCGCGAACGACGTCGCCACGGCGATCGCCGTCGACCGCGCGGGCAACGCGTACGTCACCGGGAGCACGACCTCGGCCGACCTGCCCCTGCGCCGGCCCTTTCGCGCCAAGCGCCGGGGCAAGCCGATCGACGCGTTCGTGGCGAAGCTCGATCGCGCGGGCAAGCTCGTCTACGCGACGTACCTCGGCGGCGACGGCTACACGGACGGGCGCGGGATCGCGGTCGACCGCGGCGGTCACGCGTACGTCACCGGCGGGACGGGCTCGCACGACTTCCCCGTCAAGCGTGCGGTTCAGCCGGACTACGGCGGCGGCCCGTTCGATGCGTACGTGACGAAGCTGTCGGCGTCCGGCCGCGCGATCGTCTACTCGACGTTCAACGGCGGCCCGTTCAACGACCGTGGCTACGCGATCGCGGTGGATGCGGGCGGCGTGGCCGTCGCGACCGGCCGCACGGCGCACGACGGCTTCCCCACCACGGGGCGCCTTGAGCCCGGTCCCGAGGGCGGCGCGTTCGTGACGAAGCTCGCGGCCGGGGGGCGGAGGGTCGTGTACTCGACGGTCCTCGGCGGGGCCGACACGTCGAACAGCTCGAACACCGCCTTCGCCGTCGCGCTGGACCGCGACTCGCAGGTGTACGTCACGGGCATCACGTCGGCGCCGGACTTCCCGGCCGTGCGTGCGCTGCAGCCGCGCTACCGCGGGATGCGCAGCAACGCGTTCGTCACGAAGATCGACGCGCGCGGGACGCGGCTCGCGTACTCCACGTTCCTCGGCGGGGGCACGGAGGACGAGGGCCTCGGGATCGCCGTCGATGGTGCGGGCAGCGCGTACGTCACGGGCCATACGTCGTCGGCGGACTTCCCGCTGGCGGGGCCGCCGCTGCCCGGCCTCGCGACGGGCGACGGCTCGGACGCGTTCGTCGCGAAGCTGGCGCCGGACGGCCGGACGCTCGTGTACTCCGTCCTGCTCGGCGGCGCCGGTGAGGACGCGGGCAACGCGATCGCGGTCAACCGCTTCGGCAACGCGTTCGTCGCGGGCACGACGACGGCGCCCGACTTCCCCGTGACGCCCGGCGCCGTGCAGCCGCGGATCGCGGGAGCGAGCGACGCGTTCATCACGGCGCTGGGCCGCGGCGGATCGGGCCTGCTGCTCTCGACGTACCTCGGCGGCGCGGGCGCCGAGATCGGCCTCGGGCTCGCGCTGGATCGTGCGGGCGATGCCTATGTAACCGGGCAGACGGGGTCGGCGGACTTCCCGACGCTGCGGCCGGTTCAGGGCCCGCCGGCCAAGCGCCCCGCGACCGCCGGTGGCGGCGGCTCGGCGTTCGTGACGAAGATCTCCGCGCATGACGGACCCTGAGCGAGAGCTCGACCGCCGCGCGTTCGTCGCGTCCGCGGCGCGGCTCGGCCTCGCTGCTTCGACCCTCGGCGCGCTCGACGCGCTGGCCTTCGCGCCGCCCCGCGCGGATGCCGCGGGCGCGCGCCGGCCGGACATCCAGTTCGACGTCGAGGACGTCATCGCGCCGTCGCGAACGGTCGACGGCGTCGTCGTGCGCTTCCCGCCCGTCTACACGAGCTTCACGACGATCAGGCTGCGCCGCCGGCCGACGCGCGCCGACCAGCGGCGCCTGCAGGCGGCGCTGCGGGCGATCGAGCGGCGGTATCCGTTCAGCCCGCGCGGCGTCCTGCTGACGATCGCCTACGGCGTGCCGTACTTCACGCGCCTGCCGGCCGCGACCGTCCGCGCGCGCATCCCGCGGCTGCGCGCCGACCCCGCGCGGTCGGTGCTCGAGGAGGCCGTCCCCGGCCCGACGGACGTGCACGCGTCCAACCCCGGGGTGGCCAAGCGGCGCTTTCACATGCCGGTCCGCATCGAGTCGAATGACATGCTCGTCATCGCGCGCAGCGACTCGTCGCGCATCCTCGGCGCGGTCGTCCGGGAGCTCGTCGAGCGGATGGACGGGCTGCTGCGCGTGACGTCGCGGCGGCTGATGTTCCAGCAGATGGGGCTGCCGCGGAAGGTCGCCCAGCGCGAGCGCCTGCCGTTCGCGGGTGCGATCAACCCTCGCTCGCCGATGTGGATGGGCTTCGCCGACCAGCAGGTGACGGCGAGCGCCCCGGCCCCGGTCGTGACGTTCGCCGGCAGTCACTCCGCGCGGCTGACGACCGCGCGCCGCGGCGACTACTTCGACACCGGCTCGATCGTCCACCTGTCGCACCTCGTCGAGGATCTCGAGCAGTTCTACGCCGAGCCCTACGCCGAGCGGGTGCAGTGCATGTTTCGCCCCAACCCGCCGCCCGCGGCCGGCAACGCCGACCAGTTCGCCGACGGTGGCGGGCCCGCGTTCCTGCAGAACACGTTCCACGACCCGGCCGACGTGCGCGCGGGCGCGGCGGCGACGCGCCGCATCGGCCATCTCACGGCGCTGCAGCGCTGCTCGCGCGCTCCCGATACGACGCCGCTGCACATCCGCGCCGACGGCGCCGGCTTCGACGCGCTCGACGTGCCGGACGGCTCCAAGCAGCCGAAGCTGCACTTCGCGATCTTCGTCCCGACCGCGGCGCTGTTCGCCGACATGCGGCGGGCGCAGGCGTCGCTCGACCTCGTCGCGGAGCACGGCGTGGACGAGCGCCGCAACGGCATCGAGCGGTTCGTCACCGCGACGCGCCGGCAGAACTTCCTCGTCCCGCCGCGTCGCCACCGCGCGTTCCCGCTCGTGGAGCTCGCGGCGCGCTAGCACCGTCGGCAACCAGTCCAACCCCTGGCAACCGGCACGACGACGCCCTCCTCCGTGCGTGCCACGCCTGCCGCGTGCTGCGGGGGCCTCGGCGATCAGCACGGCGGCCGGGAGAGCGAGCACCAAGCCGGCTGGCAGGATGGTCAGCGGGCGGCGGCGCGCGATGTCAGGACGAACGTCGTCTTGGCGCTGACGGGTGGGCGGTCGGCGGGCGAGTAGACGCCGCGGGCCGTCAGCTCGACGCGATCGGCGTGCTCGAGCCGTCGCCGGCCCCCGGGGGTCAGCCGGACCTCGATCGCGCGGCTGCCGGCGGCGGTGAAGCGCGCGCTGCCGCTGGCGACGCGGGTGCGCCCGGCAAACCACGACACCCGGACCTCGCCTGCCGCGGGCGTGGAGAACGGCAGGCCGGCGTGGCCGAGGCGCAGCAGCCGGCGTAGGCTCGTGCCACGTCCGCGCGGGACGAGCTGGCGGCGCACCTGGACGAGCGGCGACGGTGCGAGCACGGAGGTGAACGCATCGGTCCCGCGGGCGCCCGCCACGGCGACGGATCCGAAGCGGTCGACGGCGATCCCGAGACCCCCGTCGGTCGGGGTCCCGTCCAGCCGGGAGGAGAAGCCGAGTGAGGCGCCGTTTCGAGCGAGCCGGGTCACGAAGGCGCCTCCGGGGGAAGCCGCCGCGCCGCCGGCGTCCATGGCCGTAGCCGGCGTCGCAGCCACCGCCGTTCCGGTGTCCTGCGCTCCGGCTGCCGCCGTTCCGGTGTCCTGCGCTCCGGCTGCCGCCGTTCCGGTGTCCTGCGCTCCGGCTGCCGCCGTTCCGGTGTCCTGCGCTCCGGCCGCCGCCAGCCCGGTGGCCTGCGCCCCCGTCACCGCCAGCCCCGTGACCTGCGCTCCCGGCGCCGAGGTCGAGGTCGCGGCGCCCGCAGAAATCGGGAAGTCTGCCGAGCCCGCGCGGCCGCTGACGTACGCCGCGCCGCGGGCGTCGACCGCGATCGCCGCGCCGGCATCGTCGCCGGCGCCGCCGAGCCGTGTGGCGTAGCGCAGAGCGCGGCCGCCCGGATCGAGCTTCGCGACGAACGCGTCGGCTCCCGCGGTCGTGAACGGCAGTGGACCTCGCAGTGGGAAGTCGGGCGAGCTCGTCACGCCGGTCAGGTAGGCATTGCCGGCGGCGTCGGCGGCGATCGCGCGGCCGCTGTCGTCGGCGCCGCCGCCGAGGTACGTGGCGTAGACGACCCTCCGGCCGGCCGCATCGATCTTGATCGCGAACGCATCGCCGCCACCGCCGAGCACGGGCTGCAGCGCCCGGATCACCGGGAAGCTCGCCGCGTTGGTGACACCGGTCGCGTAGGTGCGACCCGCCCGGTCGACGGCGACGCCGAACGCCGTGTTGCCGTGGTTGCCGCGGTCGGCTCCCCCGAAGACCGTCGAGAAGACGAGCTTCGATCCAGTGCGGTCGAGCTTGGCGACGAACGCCCCGCCGGCGACCGCCGGCCGCAGCCTGCCGGCGCGCGGGAACTGCGGCGACACCGTCTTGCCGGCGACGACCGCGCGCCCGGAGGAGTCGACCGCGATCGCGTTGGCCTCGTCGTAGTGCGTGTCGCCGAGCAGGGTGGACCAGCGCAGCCGGCCGCGGCCGTCGAGCGCGGTCACGAAGGCGTCGTACGGGCCACCGCCGTAGCTGCGCTGCAGCGCGCCGCGGGTCGTCGGGAAGTCGGTCGAGTTCGTGGTGCCGGCGACGTACGCGCGCCCGGCGTCGTCGACCGCGATCCCGCGGCCGGAGCTGACGCGGTCGCCGCCGAACACCGTGGCGTAGACGAGCCGGCCGGTGGCGTCGAGCTTGGCGACGAACGCCGCCGTCGCCGCTCGGCGCGGGGCGAGGCGGCGCACGCCGGTGGCCGCGAAGGCGGCGGAGCTTGTGTCGCCGGCGACGTAGGTGTTCCCGCCGCGGTCCATAGCGACGGCTCGCGCGACGTCCGAGCCGCTGCCGCCGAGCGCGCTCGTGAAGGCGATCGGGGAGTCCGCGCGGGAGGCGCTGGCCGTCCGGAGCGCAGGCTCGGCGAACAGCGCTCCGCCGGCAGGGTCCGCGCCGAGGGTCGCGTGGCGCGCGTTCACGGGCTGCGCGCTCAGGGTCGCTTGCCGCGCGCTCGCGAACGACGCGCCAAGGGTCGCTGCGACTGCGGTGGCCGCCGCCAGCACGGCGAACGCTGCAACGCGTGGCCGCGTGGCGCCGGCGGAGGAGCTTCGGCCCGGCATGCTCAGCGCTGCACGGCGAAGGTCTTCGTCACGCGCACGGCCGCCTCGCGCGGCGGCTTGAACGTGCCGACCGCTGTCAGTCGCAGGCGCTTCGCGGGTCCGAGCGCCCGGCGGCCGGCGGGCGTCACGCGCACGCCGATCGTCGTCGCGCGCGCGCCCGTGAAGGCGCCGGTGCCGCGCGCGACGAGCGTCTTGCGGGCTCCGCGCAGGTACCACGAGATCGTCGCGCGGCCGGAGCGCAGCGCGCGGAACGGGAGCGTGACCGGAACGCGCGCGAGCAGCGACCCGATCCGTGCCGCGCGGCCGGCGGGAACGAGCCAGCGGCCAAACTCCGCGCGGACCTGTCCCCGCGTCACCCGGCCCGCGGCGACGATCCCGCTCGCGCCCGAGACAGCGGCCGTTCCCGCGCCCGCGGCATTGCTCGCCGTCTCGCGCACGCGGATCCGGGCGCCGGCGTCGGCCAGCGTCTGCCGGTGGCGCGCCGACCGGGCGCCCGCGATCGTGGCGCAGCCGTTGCCCGCGCTCGAGCAGCGCAGCCAGGCGTAGGCAAAAGACCTCGGCGCGTTCGTCCAGGTCCCCGGCCGCACGCTGAGGACGCTGCCGCGCCGCGCGGTCCCGGCGATCGCCGGCGGCGCGGTGTTCGACGGCAGCGCCGCGCCGGCCGCGGGTGGCACGGGCACCGGCGCGGGCGCGTCCGCCGCGCTCCCGCACAGCGCCCAGACGTCGGTCTGCGTCAGGCTGCCCGAGTCGACCCCGCCGGTGTGCGAGGCGGCCGTCCACGACGCGGCGGCGCCGGACGCGACCGGCGTCCCGGCGGCGTCGCTCGGGTAGCTGCCCGTGAGGTGGTCGCCCTGCGAGCCGGGCAGGCCGAACGCGTCGCTGATGAACCCGCCACCGCCGAGCAGCGTGCTGCCCGCCGGGCACGACGCGCTGACCTGCGCCGCGCTGCTCGCCGCGGCGGGACCCGGCACCCGCGCGTGCGCGATCCCGACGTTCGGCAGCGCCGCACCCATCGCGCAGACGGCGAAGGCGTGCGTGGTGTTGCCCTGGTCGCCGCCTCCGCCGTTCAGCCCGGCGGCGGTCCACGAGCTCGGGTTGGCGCCCTCGGTGAGCGGTGCGCCGGCCGCGTCGCTCGGGAAGCTGCCGTTGGGCTTGAGGCTGCCGACGGTCCCCGGCGTCGTGCGGGCGCCGCCGCTCAGCAAGCGGGTGCCGGGTGGGCAGGTGGCGGTCGCATGCACCGTCTGAAACGTGCCGGCGGGGCCGGTCGTGCTCGCGACGACGACCTGCGTCCCGGCCACCGCCCCCGCGTCGAGACACAGCGCGTAGCCGAGCGTCTGCGCGTCGTTCGGCACCCCTCCGCCAGAGCCGCCCGAGGAGAGCCAGCGCGTCGGGTTGCGCTCGCCGCTTGCCGAGGCGGCGTCGCCTCCGGGGCCAGGCGTGCTCGCGTACAGGCGGATGCCGTTGTGGGTCACCGTCGGCGTGCTCTGCGCGAGCCGCGTGCCCCCGCCGGACACGAGCCGCCCGCCGCAGTCCGAGGTGGTGCTGACCTCGCTGAACGTCGTCGACGGCCCAACGACGTTCGAGCTCGAGATCGAGGTCGCGGGTGGTGCGGCGGCGCGCGCGGCACCGGCGGCGAGCAGCGAGGACAGGACAGCGGCGATCGTCGTGGCGACGAGCTTGCGCGGGCGCGGTCGCCCCGCTGGCGTATCGCCCCGCGCAGCGGTCGCGTGCGGCGGCGAAGCGGGTGCGCCGCCCAGCGGGGCGGTGGCGTGCGACGGCGCGGCTGCGCCGCCCCGCGGAACGGCGGCCTGCGGCGGCGCGGGTGCGTCGCCCAGCGCAACCGCGGCGTGCGGCGACGTGGCCGCGATCACTTCGCCGCCCGCCGCTTCACGACGACCTGCTTCGTGCTGCTACGCGACGCGCCACCCGCCGGCCGGAAGCTCACCCTGACGCTCACGCGCAGGCTGGCGCGGCGCAGGTCGCGGCGCGCACGCGGGCTCGGCGCGATCGTGAGCGCGATCGTCGAGCGGCGGCGGGCGGACGCCGAGCGGGTGCCGAAGCGATAGCTCGCGCGACCGCGCCGCGCCGTCGCGACGGCGCTGAAGCGACCCGCCCCCGGGCTTCGCACCGACAGCCGGATCCGGCCGCGGCTGTCGGCACGGGCGCTCGCGATCGTGAAGCGGTTCGACGGTGCCGGTGCCGCCGCGGGCGGCGGCTGCGGCGGTGGGGGTGGGGGAGGCGGAGGGCCCATCGGGGGCGGCGCGACGGCGCTCACGGCGACCGCTGCGGCCGGGTCCGAGCACGAGGTCGGCCCGGCGACGCGGTTGTTCGCGTCGCCGCCGTACTCCGCGACCCAGCGATAGGTGCCGGCGCTGGTCGTCGCGAAGTCCGTCGCGGCGTAGATGCCGTTGCCCGACACAGGCGCGGTCGTCGTGCGCAGCGCGGCCGCGCAGCTCTCGTCGCCGGGCCCGTACACGCGGAACGTGATCGTGCCCGTGAGGATCGTGCCGCCGGTGAGCGTCGCGACGGCGGTGATCGGGCCCCCGGCCGAGGCCGGCGCCCCCGCGCGGACCGTGAGCGCCGGAGCGGCCTTGACGGAAACGGCCTGCGCGACGTCGGCGCACGCGGTCTCGGCGGGCTCGTTCGCCCCGTCGCCGCTGTAGCGCGCGATCCAGCGGTAGGTGCCGGTCGCGGTTGTCACGTGCGCCTCCGAGGCGTACGGGCCGTTGCCGGTCACCGGCGCGGTGAAGCGCTCGATCCGGCTCACGCACGCCGCGTCGGCCGGGCCATAGAGGTCGAATGTGATCGTGCCGGTGGGCGAGTCGCCGCCCGCGAGCGTCGCCACATCGTCGATCGCCGCACCGAGCGTGGCCGTCGCGGGCGCCTGGCCGGTCAGCGTCGGGGTCGCTCGCAGCGGAAGCTGGGCGGCGGTCTGCGCCGTCGCGTCGTTGCCGGCGGGGTTGGGGTCGTCGGTGGTCGCCGAGACCGAGGCGCTGGTGCTCAGCATCGCCGCCGCGTTCGCGACGACGTGCACCGTCACGACCGCGTCGTCGCCGCTTGCGATCGTGCCGAGCGGGCACGTCACGGTGCTCGTGGCGTGCGTGCACGATCCCGGGCTCGCCGAGCTGAACGTCACGTCCGCGGGGAGGGTCTGGGTCAGCACGACGCCCGTCGCCGCCGATGGGCCGGCGTTGTGCAGGGTCAGGGTGTAGTCGAGCGTCCCGCCGACGACCACGGGGTCGGGATCGTCTTCGATCGCCAGCGAGAGGTCGGCGCTCTCGGGCGGGGGCGGCTCGGTCAGGCACATCGCGAAGGCGCGGGTCGTAATGCGCTTGCCCGCCGACAGGTTCTGGCCGCCGGCCTGCACGAGCGCGGTCCAGCTCGCGGGATCCGTCTCGCCGTCCGCGGACGGGGTGGACGCGCTTCCGGGATGGCTGCCGCGCATGTGGTAGCCCTGCTGCGGCTGCAGCCCCGTGCCGACGCCGGCCACGCTCTCGTCCACGCGGTAGCCGCCGCCGAGCATCCGCGTGCCGGCGGGGCAGGTCGCGGTCGCGGTCGTGGGGCTCGTGCCGGGCTGGGCATCGGGGCCGTCGACGTCCGCCCGCGCGACCTGCACGGGCGGCGCGCCGGCATCGGTCGAGCACAGGGCGAACGCCGTGACGGTGTCGGTCGGGCTCGTGATCCCGGCGGACCCGTAGGCCGACCACGAGTCCGCCGCGGTCGACCCGTCGGCGGCGGGTACGCCGGCGGCGTCGGACGGGTAGTTACCCAGCGGCTTGAGGTTGCCGTTGTTGCCGACCGTGACGCCGTCGTCGACCTGGTCGGGCGTGCGCGTCGCCGCGCCGCCGCTGATGAGCCGGGCGCCGGCGGGGCAGGTGGCGGTCGCGAGGTTCGGAGGGTTGACCTCCTGCGTCGCGACCGCGCCGGTCCGCGTGGCCGTCGTGACGACCGTGTGCGCCGGCCCGCCGGCGGCCGCGCACAGCGCGAACGTCGATGCCTGGTTGCCGGCCTCGCTCACGCCGGTGTAGTTGGCGATCGAGAGCCACGCCGCCGGGTCGACCGCGCCGTCGGCGACCGAGAGGTCGACCGGTGAGCTCCCGATCGAGGGCGTCGTTCCGCCGAGCACGAGCCCGTTGGTCGGCAGCACCGCGGGGTCGGAGATCCGCCGCAGGTAGCTGCCGCCGCTGGCGAGCCGCATGCCGGCCGGGCACGCCGCGGTCACCGTCACGCCGCGATGCGCTCCGATGTCGGCTAGCGGCACCGTGACGGCGTCGACGGTGACCGACGGCAGTGCCGCAAGCGCCACGCCGCACGCGCCCGCGGCGAGGGCGGCCAAGCCGGCGGCGAGCGCGGCGATGGCGGCCGCGGCGCGACGCGTCCGGCGTGGTGCTGGCGAGGGAGATCCGTGGTGCACGACCGGGCAGCGTATGCATTACATAGGTCGCCTACAACTCTGTGGCGGCTCCGGCGGCCGGCGGCGTCCCGGATGGTGCGTATGCACGGCGGGGGTCGGGGCGTCACCTTGACGGTGACATCCGCCGTATCGAGGATCCTTTCACCATGGCTGACATGACGCTCGGAGAAGCGGCGAAGGTCATCGGCGTCAGCGTGGACACGCTGCGCCGGTGGGATCGCGCCGGCAAGCTGCAGACGACACGCGATGCCGGCAACCGTCGGCGGGTGCCGCCGGAGGAGGTGGCGCGGCTGCAGTCCAGCCCGCAACGCCACGAGACTGGCGACACGCTCTCGGCTCGCAACCGCTTTCCCGGCATCGTGCGGTCGATCGAAGTCGACGGCGTGATGGGGCTGATCGAGATCCAGGCCGGCCCGTTCCTCGTGACGGCCGCCGTCACGCGCGACGCGATCGAAGAGCTCGGGCTCGTGGAAGGGGGGGAGGCCACGGCCACGGTGAAAGCGACGTCCGTGATGGTCGAACGTGGATCGCGCTGAGGCGTTATACTAGCGGCGAATCGCCTAGGTACTGCATATGTGGCAGCACCGCGCTCGAAGGAGGAACCGATGGCCCGAGACGACGTCGCCGCGTCCGCCGCACAGCAGGACCTCCTCGCCGCGCTCGACAACCAGGCCGGCTGGACCGACACGGGCCCGGTCCCTCTCCGCTACGCGCCCGTGCGCCTCGGCGGTCCGGTCGTCGCCGGCCCGCCCGACGACGCGCTGCGCGCTGCGGGCCTCGAGATCATGGCCGCGCTCAACGGCGACCCGACCCCCGGAGGGATCTGACCTCTATCCGCGCGACGGCCGCGACGGCCGGTGCCTGCAGCCCACGGCGAGTGCTTCCTTCCGACGCCGCCGACGCCCATGCATGCACCGGCCGTGGCGGCCGTCCCGCGGGCTCAGTCCGCGTACACGATCGTCCCGACGTGCTCGCCGCGCAGCGCCTTCGTGACGTTGCCCGGCACGAGGCCGTTGACGATCTGGATCTCCTTGACGTGCTTCGCGTCGGCCATGAGCCCGAGCACGTGGGCGTCGATCGGCAGCGTGTCGAGGTCCATCGCCTGCAGCTCGCTCGCGCTGATGCGCGGGATGAGCTCGCAGTCGCCGCCGTTGGCGGGATCGCCGGTCATGACGCCGTCGACGTCCTTGACGTAGATCGTCGCCGCCGCGCCGTAGGCGTCCGCCAGCAGGAGCGTGCCTGCGTCCGTGCGGTGCGGCGGGATCTTGCCGACCGCCGGCGGGTGCTCGTAGAGCTCGTACGGCGGGAAGCCGTTCGAGACCGCGGCGTTGCAGGCCGAGAGGTGCACGGCGAGCTGGTGGCTGACCGCCTGATGCGGCAGGTAGGAGACGCCGTGCTCGGCGAGCAGCGCCGCGATGAGGTGGCCGTTCTGCTCGGCCTCCGTCGACAGCAGCGCGGCGAGCACGCCGGTCGGCAGCCCGAGGTCGAGGCCGACGCCGAGCACGTGGCGCGCGCGGATCCCCGGCCCGGTGAGGATGAGCATCTTGTGCTCGGCGAGCGCGTCGCCGAGCTCGCCGACGACCGGCAGGATCGCGTCGCGGCCACGGTCGATGATCGAGCGGCCGCCGATCGTGACGACCTTGAGCCACGGCAGCAGCCGGATCACCGGCTGGCCCGAGACGGGCCGGACGAGCTCGCGATCGAGCAGCGTCTGCTGCATGAGCGGGGACTGCACGTCCTTCGCGCCGAATGTTGGATCGGTCATAGCGTCCCCTCCTCGGCCGTGATGATCGTGCCGACGTGCTCGCCGTTCAGCGCCCGAGCGATGAGCCCGCGCTTGAGCCCGTTGATGACCTGCACGGACTTCACGTGCCGCGCGTTGCGCATGAGCTCGAGCACGGGGCGCTCGATGACGAGGTCCGGCAGGTCCATCGCCATGAGCTCCTCGACGGTGACCTTTGGGATGAGCTTCGCGTCCGGGTCGTTCTTCGGATTGGCGGTATAGAGCCCGTCCTCGTCCTTGACGAACACCATGTTCGCGCAGCCGTAGACCTCGGCGACGAGATAGCAGCCGGCGTCGGTGCGATACGGCGGGATGACGCCCTCGCTCGGCACGTGCTGCCACATGTCATACGGCGGCATGCCGGAGAAGATCGCGGCGCCGCACTGGTCGAGGTACAGCGCGACCGCGCCGAATGCCGCGCCGCCGACGACCGGGACGCCGTGGCGCGCCATCAGGTAGCCGAGCATCGACGCGTTCTGGCCGGCGACCGCGGCGCCGACGTCGGTCAGCACGCCGGTTGGTAGCCCGAGCTCCGCGGCGAGCGCGTAGACGTGGCGCGCGCGGGTGCCGCCGCCCGTCCCGATCAGGATCTGGTGGTCCTTCTTGACCTCGACGAGCTCCTCGACGAGCGGGTGGATCGCGGACCGGCCGCGGTCGATGAGGCTCTGCCCGCCGATCTTCAGGACGCTGACGTCGGGGAGGATCGCGTAGTCGGGCGCGTTGCCCGAGGCCTGCATGAGCTCTGGATCGCTCAGCGAGCGGCTCATGAGCAGCGACTGCAGCTCACTGGTGTTGCCGGGACCGGCCATCGAACTCCCTTCGCCTAGCTGTTTGGGGCCTGGAGTCTACGGGATCCATAGGAGTGGTTCGTGTTTACCTAGGTGTTACGCACGGCCGTCGTCGGGGCTCCGGGGCCTCCGCGTAACATGCCCGCCCATGGAGCGGGCATATCGCGAGGATGTCGAGTACTACGAAGATCGTGCCCGCGGGCTGCTCGCGTCGGCGCAGGACGGGACGCCAGAGGCGGCCGCCGCGTTCGAGGACGCGTTCGCGGCGCTGACCGAGGGCGGAGCGCGCGACGTGGTGGCGCGCCGCCACGGGCTCGTGTCGTGGGCGGCGCTGTGCCGCCATCTGCCGGGCCTGCAGGAGCGCGACCCCTTCGCCCGCGCCTATTCGGCCATCGAGGCGCACGATCCCGACGCGCTGCGCGACGAGATCGCCGCCGAGCCGGAGATCGTCGCGGCGCGCGGGACGAACGGCAACGACCTGCTCGGCATGGCCACCGCGAGCTGCGACGAGCGGCTCGTCTCCCTGCTGCTGTCCTCCGGCGCGGATCCCGCGAGCGCGAACGTCCACGGCTGGACGGCGCTGCACCAGGCCGCGTACGTCGGCCTGCCGGCGCTCGCGACGATGCTGCTCGACGCCGGCGCGCCCGTCGACGTCTCCGCGCGCGGCGATGGCGGCACGCCGCTCGTCGTCGCGCTGTTCTGGGGCCACGCGCGGACCGCCGACCTGCTCGCCGAGCGCGGCGTGCACCCGCGCAACCTGCGCACGGCGGGCGGGCTTGGCCGCGCGGACCTCGTCGAGGAGGTAGCCGGCACGCCGGCCGCAGGCGCGCAGCGCGACTTCTACCGCCCGCACTCGGGCTTTCCGGCGTGGGAGCCGGCCGACGATCCGCAGGAGGCGCTCGACGAGGCGCTTGCGTGGGCCGCCCGCAGTGACCGGGCGGACATCCTCGAGCCGCTCGTAGGGCTGGGCGCTCGCCTCGAAGCCGACGTCTATCGCGGCAGCGCGCTCTCGTGGGCCGCGGCCTGCGGTCGGGTGGCTGCGATCGAGCGGCTGATCGCGATCGGCGCCGATCCCAACGGGCGCTCGACGTTCGGCGGCCCCGACCACAGCGAGGGCTCGACGCCGCTGCATCTCGCGGCGGGCGGCGGGCACGAGGACGCGGTACGCGCGCTGCTCGCCGGTGGCGCGGACGCGAGCCTGCGCGACGCGCTGCACGGCGGCACCCCGGGGGACTGGGCCGAGAACGCCTGCGACAACGAGGAGCTCGTCGCGCTGTTGCGCGGCCTCGAGGAAGCCTGACTCACCTCCGCGCGGCCGCCTCGCTCAAGCGGGCGCCGTGCGCGCGGCGGTGTCCGGGTCCGCGAGGGCCAGGCCGCGCGGCGGCACGGGGGAGGACTGCACGATCGAGGTCGTCGTCGAGCCGTGCGCCGTGAAGCGGTCGATGACCTCTTCGAGGTGCTCGACGTCGCGGACGTGGGCGAGCATGACGTAGCAGTCGTTGCCCGTGATGCGGCGGCATTCGACGACCTCCGGCGTCGCCTGCGCCGCCCGCGCGACGACCTTCAGCTGGCCCGGCGCCGGGCGCGTGCGGATGACGGCGCTCAAGGCGAAGCCGAGCGCGCGCGGGTCGATGCGCGCGTGGTAGCCGAGGATGACGCCGTCCTGCTCGAGGCGGTGCAGGCGCTCGGCGACGGCGGGCGATGACAGGCCGACCCGGCGCCCGAGCTCCGCGAGGCTCAGGCGCGCGTCGGACTGCAGCTCGACGAGGAGCCGGCGATTCGTGGCGTCGTCGGCGAGGCGTCGACTTTGCCTTCGATTATCAAGCATGGAGCGCAGGATAGCTCCCCTTTCCCATGTACACAGGGCCCTACGCCGATGAGACTACGGCCTCATGAGGCAGCCCTCCCTCGCCGCGCCAGCCGCTCCCCGGATCAGCGAACTCCCACCGCAGACGTACTTCGTCGTCAGCGCCGTCTTTCACTACCTCGGACCGTCGTTCGCGGTCTTGCTGTTCGCGCGGGTCGACGTGCTCGGCGTCGCCTGGCTACGGATCGCCTCGGCCGCGCTGATCTTCGCCATCTGGCGCAAGCCGTGGCGCGCGGCGCGCGCGCTGGATCGCGACGGGCGCCGGCTGCTGCTCGCGTGGGGGGTCGTGCTCGCCCTGATGAACGTCTGCTTCTACAACGCGATCGCCCGGCTGCCGCTTGGCACGGTGGCCGCGATCGAGTTCCTGCCCGTGATCGTGCTCGCGGCGGTGGGGATGCGCTCGCTGCGCAACATGCTGGCGCTGGCCCTCGCCGCGGCCGGCGTGTACCTGCTCACCGACGTGCAGCTCGCGGGCGAGCCGCTCGGCATCGCGCTCGCGTTCGCCAACGCGGTGCTGTTCGCGCTGTACATCGTCATCGCCGATCGCGTCGCCAAGCGCCCCGGCCTGAGCGGGATCGACGGGCTGGCGGCGGCGATGCTCGTCGCATTCGTCGTCGTGACGCCGATGGGCGGCTGGGAAGCGGCGCCCGCGCTGGTCGACCCGGTCGCGCTGCTGGCGGGGATCGGGGTCGGGATCTCGTCGTCCGTGATCCCGTACGTCACTGACCAGCTCGCGATGGCTCGCCTCGCACGCGCGACCTACGCGCTGATGGTCGCGCTGCTGCCGGCGATCGCGACGGTCATCGGCGTGATCGTGCTCGCGCAGGTGCCGGCGCCGGTGGAGGTCGCGGGGGTGGCGCTCGTCATCGCGGGGGTCGCGGCGCATCGCCAGCGGGCGTGACGCGGGCGTGACGAGGTCCGTGCGAGAAACGACGACATGCTGGACGTTTCCCGCCACGGTCCGGCGGCCAGGGCGGCATCGGCTGCTCGCGGCCGCCCGGGCGGTTCGGTTGCCACCCGCTTGCCGATCTGCCACCGTCGGCTCGGGGACGGACCGTTGCCGTCGATCGGAGGTCGTCATGGATCGTGATGCAGTGACCGCGCTCGTGCTCGAGTCCAAGCGCGCCCGGGGACTGACGTTTGGCGAGCTTGCCGAGCATGTCGGCGCCGATCCCGTGTGGCTCACCGCCGCGCTGCTCGGCCAGCATCCGCTGTCGGAGGACCAGGCCGCGCGGGTCAGCGAGTTGCTCGGCTTGCCCGAGGCCGCGGGCGCCGTGCTGATGGAGATCCCGATGCGCGGGGCGCTCGCGAGCGTGCCGCTCTCCGATCCGACGATCTACCGCCTGCAGGAGATCGTCCAGGTCTACGGACCGACGATCAAGGCGCTCATCCACGAGGAGTTCGGCGACGGGATCATGAGCGCGATCAACTTCAACCTCGGCATCGAACGCGTGGAACACCCCGACGGGGATCGGATCAGGATCACGATGGAGGGCAAGTACCTGCCGTACCAGTGGTAGCGTGCGCGCGCTCCTCGGCGCCTCGCCCGTGCCCGCGAACAAGACCGCCGGCGCCTCAGCTCTCGGCCCGAGGCCCGCTTCGCAAGCGGTCGGCGAGCGCGCGCTCGTGCTCGGCGACGGGTCGGGCTCCCAGCGAGACGACCTGCCAGTCACGAGCCCCACGGAGCGCGGCCTCGACACGATCGCGGACCTGCGCGGATTCGTCGTCGCCCGCCACGAACAGCGTCCGGAAGCGCGCCGGCGCATGCGCCGCGGCGATCGCGTTGTTGTGCGGCCAGCGGCACGCGCCCTCATGGTCGCACCGCCCGCAGAGCTCGACCGTGACAGCGGCCCCCACTGCGGCGGGATCGACGTCCTCACCGAGCGCCAGCTCGGCTTCCACGACGTAGGCCCGGATCTCGGATGTCGGCATGAGCGGAGAGGTCCCCCGTATCGGTGTTTCGCACACGGCCCGCGCGGAACTGCGATCAGGCGCATGACGGCCAAGGAGGCAGCGGAGCTCGCGGGCGGGGTGTTCTTCCTCAACGCCATCCTCGGCCTCGGCGGCAAGGTCATCCTCGGCATCGACGCTCCATGGCTGCAGACCGTCCGGATCGTCGGCTTCGCGCTGATGCTGCTGTTGCTCCTCACGGCGGGCGTGCTGTACCTCCGCGAGCAGTCACGCGCCGAGTAGCTCACAGCCGCGACCGCCGCACCCGCCGCCGACTACGCTCCGCGCCCCGTGCGCCGCCTCCCCGAGCCACCACTGGCCCTCGTCGTCTTCACGGTCGGCTTCAGCATCCTCGGCGCGGAGATCGCGGCCGCGCGCCTGCTCGCGCCGTACTTCGGCGCCTCGACGATCGTGTGGGCGAACACGATCGGGATCGTGCTCGTCGCGCTGTCGATCGGCTACTGGTACGGGGGCAAGCTCGCCGACCGCAACCCGACGCGGGCCGGGCTCTACCGGATCGTGCTGCTCGCGGGGCTGCTGCTCGCGCTCGTCCCCTTCGTCGCCGACCCCTTCCTCGGCGTCGCCACCGACGCGCTGGACTCGATCTCGGCGGGCGCGTTCGTCGGCTCGCTCCTCGGCGTGACGGTCCTCGTGGCCACCCCGATCCTCGTCTCGGGCGCGGTGGCGCCGTACGCGCTCAGGCTCGCCGTCGCCGACGTCACCGAGGCCGGCCGCGTCTCCGGCCGGCTCTACGCGATCTCGACCGTCGGCAGCCTGCTCGGGACCTGGACCTCCGCGCTGCTCTTCATCCCGCTCATCGGCACGCGCCGCACGTTTGTCGCGTTCGGGCTCGTGCTCGTGGTCATCGCGGCGATCGGGCTCGCGCGCGCGGCGTACGTCGTCGCGCCGCTCGTCCTCGCCGCGCTGCTCGCCCTGCCGGTCGGGACGGTCAAGGGCGAGACCGACCCCGGCTCGCGCGTCATCTACGACGCCGACACCGAGTACCAGTACGCGCGCGTCGTCGAGGCAGACGACGGCACGCGCACGCTCGAGCTCAACGAGGGCCAGGCGGTGCACTCGGTTCGCCACCCCGACACGTACCTCACGGGCGACTACTGGGACGAGATGCTCGTCCTGCCGTTCGCGGTGAAGCCACGCCCCCCGCGCTCGATCGCGATCCTCGGCAACGCGGCCGGGACGACCGCGCGCGCATACGGCCACTTCTTCCCGCGAACGCGCATCGACGCGGTCGAGATCGACGGCGAGCTCACCGACATCGGCCGGCGCTTCTTCGACCTGCGCGCACCGCGCCTGCACACCCACGCCGCCGACGCCCGCCCGTTCCTGCGCCGCTCCAAGCAGCGCTACGACGTCATCGTCGTCGACGCCTACCGCCAGCCGTACATCCCGTTCTACCTCGCGACCCGGGAGTTCTTCGAGCTGGCGCAGGATCGCCTGGCGCCGGGCGGGGTCGTGCTCATCAATGTCGGGCACCCGGAGCGCTCGGACCGCCTCGAGCAGGTCATGAGCGCGACGATGGGGGCGGTGTTCGACACCGTCCTGCGCGACCCGTCGCAGCCGACGAACACCGTGCTGCTCGCGACCGACGGCGCGGCCTCGGCGCGCCACCTGCAGGCCGCGGCGCCGTCCATGCCCGGGCCGCTCGCGCCTCTCGCCCGGGAGGCGTCGGCCCGCCTGCAGCGGCGGCTGCCCGGCGGCCGCGTCTACACCGACGACGTGGCACCGGTCGAGTGGCTCGTCGACACGTCGATCGCGCAAGTCGCCGCAGACGGAGACCGATGACCGCCGCCATGACGTTCACGGAGTTCGGCAGCCTCGTGGCGCTCGTGGTCGGCTGGATCACCGTGATCTGCCTGTGGTGGTTCGTCTTTCGAAAAGGCGGCGAGTGAGTCAGCTCGTGCAGGCAGCCGGCAGCGGGACCTGCACGTTGTTGCCGAACGAGCCCTCGGCCGGCTTCGCGTTGTCCTTGCACCACGCGTAGCGCCCGTCGCGCAGTGAGGCGCCGACGACGAACGGATGGC
The DNA here is from genome assembly GCA_963839905.1 of uncultured Actinomycetes bacterium. GTDB lineage: Bacteria > Actinomycetota > Thermoleophilia > Solirubrobacterales > Solirubrobacteraceae > CADCVQ01. Next base: position 164,780 of record CAWIXC010000001.1, read on the forward strand.
CGAGCGAGAGCTCGTGGACGCGCTTGTGCGTGCGGTTCGCGGTGACCGCGAGGCAGTCGACGTGCACGCGCACGCCGCGCTCGTGCGACCGTGGATTGCACTGCACGCGGAGGATCGGGCCGGGCAGGTCGCCCGCGGCGACGCGCGCCCGGACGTCGCGCTCGACGCTCGTCGCGGCGGCTGCCAAGAGCGCTTCGATGCTCGACTCCCGCTGCCGCGCCGCGTACAAGCGGGCGACCTCGGGCGCGCGGCCGCGGTGCGCGCGCTGCTCGGCGAGCAGTCGCGCGCGCAGCGCGACCGCCGCCGCGTCGCGAGCGCGCGCGCTCGCCGCGGCATCGCGGTCCTTCGAGCGGTCGATCGCGGGCGCGACGACCGTCACGACGAGCACCGCAACCGCTGCCACCGCCACGATCGCGACGACGAGCGCGCGCCGCGGCGACGGGATCTCGGCGCCGCGCGGTGGCGTCCAGACGTGCAGCCAGGCGCCGAGGATCTCCCACCACGAGGCCCGCGGACCGCTCGCTTCTCCTGGCTTCCCCACGCCTTCGATCGTAGCCGCGGGTACCCGTCGCGGCGAAGCTAGGCTTGGCCGCCTCCGGCCCGCGACATACGAATGGACCACGGAGCGGCGCGCAGGGACGCGGGCGAGAAGCCGGGGACCGCGTCCTCGTGACCGCAGGGAGGACAGCACCATGACTCAAAGGTCTCGATCGATCGCGCTGCTCGTCGCTTCGGCCGCGCTCGCAACCCCGGCGACCGCAGGCGCGGCGGTAGAGAGGTTCCACCGCTTCGAGGCGATCGCGACCGCCAACTACACGGTCGTCCAGCAGTGCGCCGGCGGTGCCACGGCGCAGCAGCTCGTCACGGTCATCGGCGGGCACGAGCGGGAGTCCGTCAACGGCGTGAGCACGCTCGACAACGAGTTCCTCACCGTGCTGCTGCGCGGTGTGGACTGCGCCGGCGAGCTCGTCAACGACCGCGGGTTCGGCACGGGTCAGTTCACGTTCAAGCGATCCCTCAAGCGTGCGCGGGTGGTGGGCACGCTGACGACGAGCGGCGGCCGGTCTGTCGCGGCCGATGTCGCCTGGGTCGGGACGGGCGAGGTGGAGAAGACGAAGAACGTCACGCGCTTTCCCGGCTTCGTCGGTCATTTCAAGGGCAAGCGGCGTGACGCCGTGGCGACAGGGACGGTCGTCGTCGACGGCGCGACGCTCGTCAACGGCTCGACCTCGAACGCCGAGCTGGAGACGCTCGAGGACCGTAACCGCACGCGGACGTAGCCTGGCACAGGGGTCGGGCGGGCCCGTGCGGTCGCCCGACTCGCTCAGAGCTCGAGCGACCCCATCGCCTCTTCGGGGTAGCGCTCGCCGGCCGCGACGCCCGCCGGCAGCGCCTCGTCGAGCGCGCCGAGGTGGTCCGCGGTCAGGCTGATGTCCGCCGCCTCGCCGTTCTCCTCGAGGTACTTCACGCGCTTCGTGCCGGGGATCGGGACGACGTCGTCGCCCTGATGCAGCAGCCACGCGAGCGCGAGCTGCACGGGCGTGCAGCCGACGTCGTCGGCGATCTCGCGCACCCGCTCGACGATCTTCAGGTTGGCCTGCAGATTGTCGCCCTGAAAGCGCGGGCTGTAGCGGCGGAAGTCGTCGGCGGAGAGCTTGTCGATCGAGGCGTACGCGCCGGTGAGAAACCCGCGGCCGATCGGCGAGTACGGCACGATCCCGACGCCGAGCTCGCGCGCGGCGGGGACGATCTCGGCCTCGATGCCGCGCGTCCACAGCGACCACTCGCTCTGCAGCGCGGCGATCGGATGGACCGCGCAGGCCGCGCGCAGCGTGTCGGCGTTGACCTCGCTGAGCCCGATGTAGCGGACCTTGCCCTCGTCGACGAGCTCGGCCATGCCGCCGACGGTCTCCTCGATCGGCACGCCGGGGTTGCGGCGATGCATGTAGTAGAGGTCGATGTGGTCGACGCCGAGCCGGCGCAGCGACGCCTCGCACGCCGTGCGCGCGTACTCGGGGCTCGAGTCGACGCGCCGCGGCTGGCCCTCCTCGCGCACGACGCCGAACTTCGTCGCGATGACGACGTCGTCGCGGCGGTCGGCGATCGCGGTGCCCACGAGCTGCTCGTTCTTGCCGGAGCCGTACATGTCGGCGGTGTCGAGGAACGTGACGCCGAGCTCGGTCGCGCGGTGGATCGTGCGGATCGACTCCTCGTCGTCCGCGGGGCCGTAGAACTCCGACATGCCCATGCAGCCGAGGCCGAGGGCGGAGACGTCGAGGCCGTCGCCGAGCGTGCGGTGGTTCATGTGCAGGCCTCCGGGTTGGGTGCTTCGCAGGGTACGAGGTCAGCGCAGCGTGTCGACGACCTCGAAGTCCTTGCCGGTGAGGTTGCGCAGGGTCTGCAGGTCGTCGTTGTCCCAGCGGCGGTCAGGGGCGCCGGAGAAGAACCACGGCGAGCCGTTGTCGGCGAGCAGCGCGCCGTAGCGCTGCAGCGCCCTGGCGACGATCCGGGCCTGGGGTTTCAGGCTGCTCAGGTTCGCGGTGCGCTTGAGGCGCACCCGCAGGCCCATCGGCGGCAGCGCGGGATCGTCGTCGCTCGAGGCGAAGTGACGCGCGGGTGCGACGTAGGCGCGGCGGGTGCGTCGCGCGGTGAAGCGGATCGCGTGGTCGATCGAGCCCTTCGCGACCTCGGCATAGCGCGCGAGGCCCGGCAGGATCGGCAGGCCGGCGGCGTCGGCGGAGGTCCAGCCGGCGGGGCGGAGGCGGTTGGACCTGAGGTTGAAGATCGCACCGGAGCCGGCGCGCCAGCCCTTGCCTTGGGGGTGCGCGTCGTAGAGCTCGTAGAGGCGGCAGCGGTCCTTGTCGACCAGCAGCACGTGGCGGTCGCCGTCGGCGTTCGGGCCGCCCTCGATCGGCGCGTTCGTCGGGATCGGATACGGGCCCTTGTCGGACTCGTCGGCGTACTCGAAGCTCACCGGCACGCGCTGCTGCTTGCCGGTCACGACCTTGTAGGGGATCCCGATCGGCCCGCCGTCGTAGGTGCCGGAGCCGAAGTCGGCCTTCGCGGTCGCGTCCGCGCCGATCGAGTTGATCAAGGTCGCCGAGTCCGCGGCGATGGGGAGGCTGTCGACGCGCTGGTTGAACGGGTTGGACGCCGGCAGGATCGGGCAGCGCGGTGCCTGCGGGAGGCGGTGCGCGTCGGCGCCCGTTGCCGTGAGCGCGGCTGCGCAGGCCGCGCACGCTGCGAGGATGAGCAGGACGCGGGTGGCCATGGTCGTCGCGATGCTAACCGTGGAGGCGCGCGGGGTGGACGGCTGTGCCGGTCTTCGGCGGGCCGTTGAAGCCGGGTCGTCGAGCTCAGGCGCTGCCGGGCGCGAGCACGCGGACCTCGGAGCCGCGGGCGAGCGTCACGTGCGACGGCTCTGTGTCGGCGAGGTGCGCCCATTCCGCGCCGTAGAGCTGGCCGAAATCGACGTCCATGCTCAGCGTGAGGATCTCGTGCAAGGCCCACAGCTCGTGCTCGACCCGGTAGCTGCGTGCGGCGCCGCTGCGCGTGCGTCCGACGCCGAGGTCATGGTGGGTGAGCCAGTGCTCGGCGCTGCCGGGCTCCGGGAGGCTGCCGTCGAGGCTCGCAATCGCCTCAAGCAGGTTGCCCCTGCGCGGACCGAAGCGGTGGCGGACGTGCACGGCGTCGCGCGCGGTCGTGACGACGTGCTCCATGCGGGTCGTCTTGTATGGCTCGTTGTAGGCGAGCTTGGCGACGATCGAGATCGCGGGGCGCGGCACGTACTCGCGGATGAAGACGACCCCGCGCTCGCCGTTGAGGCGCACGTAGAAGCGCAGGTTGATCTCTGGGAACGTGATGTGGCCGGGGATCGCGATGCCGCGCACGCGGGTATGGCGGAAGCCGAACGCGACGATGCTCACGCGCGGCGAGCCGTCGAGCTCGTCGATCTCGGCGCCGCGGGGGAGGTGCGGGGCGAGCTGGGCTTCGTCGGCCGGGTACGTGACGCCGAGCAGGTGGTGCCACTCGGCGGTGAGGAAGGTGCGAGCGCCGGCCACGACGGCGACCCTAGCCGCCTCGCGGTGCCGCGCGCCGCAGGGGGTGTCTCGTTCTGCTGTCGCTATACGCCAGTGAAACGAGACACCCCCAGCCAATCGACCCACGGGAGCGTGGCGCCGGCGGCTGCGAGGTCGTCGTCGTCGCGCACGTGGCGCAGCGTCGCGACCTCGACCGCGCCGCGCCGCGCGATCGTGTCGCGGTTGGAGCGCTGCATGACGCTCGGCTCGTCCGGCCAGGGGGTGAGGATGACCGTGCGCACGTCGAGCCCGGCCGCGCGGGCGGCCTCGATCGTCAGCAGCGAGTGGTTGATCGTGCCGAGGCCCGGCCGCGCGGCGATGACGACCGGCAGGCCGAGCGCGACGGCGAGGTCGCGGATGTCGTGCTCGTCGCTCAACGGGACGAGCAGCCCGCCGACCCCCTCGACCACGAGGACCTCGGCATCGCGCGCGGCGGCCGCCGCCGCTTCTGCGATGAGCGTGTCGAGCGAGATCGTCGTGCCGGCCAGCTCGGCCGCCAGGTGCGGGGAGACGGCGGGGGCGAAGGTCTGCGTGGTGACGTCCGCGGCGCGCGTGTCTGTGACCGCGGCGAGGAGCTCGTGGTCGTGCGGCCACGAGGCTGCGCCCTGGGCAGAGGGATCGAGCTCGACGCCCGTCACCACCGGCTTGAACGCTGCCACCCGCCCGCCCGACGCGCGGATCGCGGCGCACAACGCCGCCGCGACGATCGTCTTGCCCGCGCCCGTGTCGGTCCCGGTGACGAAGCAGCCGCGGAGCGCCACCAGTGTTCAGGCGGCGCGCGAGACGCGGCGCGGCGACGGCGGCAGCGCGTCGTGCGCCTCGGCGTCGAACAGCTCGGTCGACGGACGTTCGCCGTCGACCAGGGCTCCCCGCCGGGGGCGGTCGCCTTCAACCGGCGCGTCCCGCTGGGAAGCCCCGGCGTAGATGGGCGTGCCCCGCCGCGAAGGCTCGCCGTGCGCGGCCTGGCTTCGCCGCGAAGGCTCGCCGTGCGCGGCCGTGCCTCGCCGCGGAGGCTCGCCCTGCGCGGCGGCGCCTCGGCGCGGAGGCTCGCCGTGCGCGGATTGGCCCCGCCGCGGCGCCTCGCCGTGCGCCGCCTCGTGGGCCGCGGCGACCGGCATCGCGGTCGCCGGCCGGAAGCCCGCCTGCAGCGCGGCGCGGCCGAGCACGTGCGCGGCGTCGCGCAGCTCGTCCTTCGTGTGCGACGCCATCACCGCGAGCCGCAGCCGCGACGTGCCGGCCGGCACCGTCGGCGGGCGGATCGCCTGGGCGAACACGCCGCGCTCCAAGGCCGCCTCGCAGACGCGCATCGCCGTCGACGCGTCGCCGACGATCAACGGCACGATCTGGGTCGTCGAGCCCGAGACGTCGAAGCCCTCGCGCGCCAGCTCGCCGCGCAGGACCTCGGCATTGGCGTGCAGCCGGTCGACGCGGCGCGGCTGCTCCTCGAGCACCTCAAGCGCGGCCAGTGCGCCCGCGATCGCCGGCGGTGGCGGTGCGGTCGAGAAGATCAGCGAGCGCGCGGTGTTCGTGAGCAGCTGCACCATCTCGGCGTCGCACGCGACGAACGCGCCGTAGGAGCCGAGCGCCTTGCCGAGCGTCCCGACGACGATGTCGATCTCGCCCTCGAGCTCGGCCTCCGCGACGGCGCCGCGCCCGCCGATGCCCACGCACCCCGTCGCATGGGCCTCGTCGACGACGACACGAACGTCGTAGTCCTGCGCGAGCTCGGAGATCTGCTCGAGCGGCGCGACGTCGCCATCCATCGAGAACACGGACTCGGTGACGATGAGGGCCGCCCGCGAGCCGGCCTGCTGCAGGCCCCACTCGAGGTGGTCCATGTCGTTGTGCGCGTAGACGAACACCTCCGCGCGCGACAGCCGGCAGCCGTCGATGATCGAGGCGTGGTTGAGCTCGTCGGAGAAGACGACCTCACCGGCGCGCGCCAGCGACCCGACGACCCCGAGGTTCGCGAGGTAGCCCGAGCCGAACAGCAGCGCGGCCTCGGTGCCCTTGAACGCCGCGAGCTTCTGCTCGAGGCGGCTGTGGACCGTCATCGTGCCCGACACGAGCCGCGAGGACCCGGCGCCGACGCCCCAGCGCATCGCCGCGTCCGCGGCCGCCTCCTGCACGCGCGGGTGGTCGGCGAGCCCGAGGTAGTTGTTCGAGCACAGGAGGGTGACCGGCCGGCCGTCGAGCACGACGTTCGGGCCCTGCGGCCCGCTCACGAGCCGCGTGCGTCTGTAGAGGCCGAGACCCTTGAGCTCGGACAGCCGGGCTTGGATCTCGGTCATGGCTCGTGCCTCCGGGTCAGCCCCGCAGGGCCGGGGTCGTGTTGGGAGCGCCGTCTGGCCGCTCCGGGACATGGCGTTTTCGAGCGAATCGCAGCTGGGTCGAGGGGTCCCACATCCGGACCTCGAGCCCCGCCCAGTCGGTGGCGGCGGTGCCCTCCGGCGGGTGGCTCGGCTCGGGCGTGTCGCCGTCGAGCCAGCCGCTGCGGTTGTCGGGGCGCGGGTTGGAGCCGTTGTCGTCCTGGCGCGCGACGTTCAGGCCGAGGCTCTCGAACATCGCGCGATCCTCGTCGGGCGTGTTGCCGAGCGTCGTGAGGAAGTTGCCCATCATCACGCCGTTGATCCCGGCCTTCACGGCGAGCTGCTGCAGCTCGCCGATGTTCTCGACGCGCCCGCCGCACAGCCGGAACAGCGCGTCGGGGAGGATCAGGCGGAAGATCGCGATCCACTTCACGGCCTCCCACGGGTCCATGAAGTCGCGGTCGCCGAACTTCGTGCCGGGGCGCGGGTTGAGCAGGTTGATCGGCACCGAGGTCGGGTCGATCGCCGCGAGCTCAAACGCCATCTCGACGCGCTGCTCGCGCGTCTCGCCGAGGTTCAGGATGCCGCCGACGCAGGTCTCGAGGCCCGCCTCGCGCACCGCGTCGATCGTCCGCAGCCGGCCCTCGTAGCGGACGGTCGTGGAGACCTCCGGGTAGTAGGACTCGGCCGTCTCGACGTTGTGGTGCACGCGCTGGACGCCGGCCTCGCGCAGCGCCTTCGCGCGCGCGACGGAGATGTGCCCGACCGACGCGCAGCGCTTGAGGTTCGTGTGCTCGGCGACGAGGCGCGTGCCCTCGAGCACCTTCTGGAAGTCGCGCTTGGAGAGCCCCTGGCCCTGCGTGACCATGCAGAAGCGGTGCGCGCCGGCGGCTTCGGCGGCGCGCGCGTGCTCGAGGATCTGCTCGGGCTCCATCATCGCGTGCAGCGGCGTCTCGGCCTCGGCGTACTTCGACTGGGCGCAGAAGCCGCAGTCCTGCGCGCAGCCGCCGGACTTCGCGTTGACGAGCGAGCAGAGGTCGGTGGAGTCCTCGAAGCGGTCGACCCGGACCTTCCACGCGCGCTCGATCAGCGCTTCGATCCGGGTGCGATCCTCCAGCTCCCCGAGGCGCAGCGCCTCCTCCCGAGTGATGAGTGGTGGCATCTGCGGCGCAAGACTGCCAGCCGCGTCGGACGGTGAACCGCAGCCCGTCCAGCGCGCGCATGCGCGCGCTGGAGCCGGCTGGGCGCAAGCAGCGGCGCGCTCGGGCTAGGCTGAGGCCGATGCAGGAGACGATCCGCACCCTGCTCTCCGAGTACGCCACGTGGGCCGTGGTCGGCTGCTCGCCGGACCCGCGCCGCGACAGCCACCGCGTCGCCGGGCTGCTGCAGTCGCGCGGCAAGCGCATCATCCCGGTGAACCCGGCCGCGACTGAGATCCACGGCGAGCGGGCGTATGCGTCGTTGCGCGACCTGCCGGAGGGCACGCAGGTCGACGTCGTCGACATCTTCCGGCCGCCGATCAGGCCGGCGCACACGTCGACGAGGCGATCGCGATCGGGGCGCGAGCGGTCTGGATGCAGCTCGGCGTCGTCGACCGCGCGGCCGCCGCGCGCGCGGTCGAAGCCGGCCTGCTCGTCGTCATGGACCGCTGCCCGGCGATCGAGTGGCGCCGGCTGGACGCGGCGCAAAGATCCTGACGGCCGCGCGGCTGCGCCGCGGGCTGCCGCGAAGCCTGGCCGCCCGCGCCGCGCCCGCCGCGCCGCTACACGACCCGCAGCTTCTTCGTGACGACCTTCGACTTGCCGTTCGCCGCGGTCGTCGTGAACCGCAGCGTGAGCGACTTGCCCCGCAGCGTTCGCAGCTGGGCGCGGCTGAGGCGGATCTTGAACGTCGCCCTGCCGGCCGCGTTCGCCGTCGCCCTGATCGTCTTGATCGTACGCAGCCCGCGCTTGACCTGCAGCACGACCCGCGACCGCGCCTTCAGGCCGGAGAGCGATACCGACACGCCGCGGGTCAGGCCGGCGGTCGAGGCCCGCGTCGGGATGGTGACTCGGGGCGTCGAGGCCGGCGAACCCGGGGGCTGCGAGGCCGGGGGCCTGCTGCCGCCCGGCGTGCTCCCCGGCGGCGTGCTCGCGGGCGGCGGAGGCGGCGGCGGGGGAGGCGTGGTGCCACCGCCCGGCGTCTCCCCGCCACCTCCGGGCGCGGCGTCGATGATGTAGGTCACGGACTTCGTCGTGGCGTTGCCATGGCCGTCCGTCGCGTTGACCGTGAACACGTGCGTGCCCGGGCTCAGGTCGATGCTGGTCGACGCGGCGCACGTCGCCACGCCCGAGCCGCCGGTGTCGTCGCAGCTGTAGGCCCCGGGGAACGTCGTGCCGAACGCGTAGTGGCGGCCGTCGACGGGTGAGGTGATCGTGATCGTCGGCGGGGTCGTGTCGGGATCGACCGTGTAGTTGACCGTCTTGGTCGCCGGGTTGCCGGCGTTGTCGGTCGCGTTGACGGTGTAGGCGTGCGTGCCGACGCTGTAGTCGACGGTGCTCGCCGCCGCGCACGTGGCGACGCCCGAGCCACCGGGGTCCGAGCAGCCGAAGGACGCGTTGATCGCCGCTCCGAACGCGAAGTGCTGGCCTTCGGTGGGCACCGTGATAGTGATCGTCGGCGGGGTCACGTCGTCGACGCTGTAGGCGACAGACTTGGTCGCGGTGTTGCCGGCGTTGTCGGATGCGTTGACGGTATACACGTGGGTGCCGACGGCGGTGTTGATGGGGGTCGTCGCGACGCATGTGAGGAGGCCCGATCCGCCGGCGTCGGCGCAATCGAAGTCCGCGACGATCGCCACGCCGAAGACGTAGTGCTTGCCATCGGTGGGCTCGGTGATCGTGATCGTGGGGTTCGTGGTGTCCGGGTCGACGACGTACGTGATCGACTTGGTTGCGGTGTTGCCGGCGTTGTCGGATGCGTTGACGGTGTAGATGTGCGAGCCGACGGTGGTGTCGACGGGGGTCGCCGCGACGCACGTGGCGAGGCCCGATCCGCCGGCGTCGGCGCACTCGTAGTCCGCGTTGATCGTCGCGCCGAGGGCGAAGTGCTGGCCGTCGGTGGGTGAGTTGATCGTGATCGTCGGGTCGGTGGCGTCGGGGTCGACGGTGTAGGTGATCGACTTGGTCGCGGTGTTGCCGGCGTTGTCGGATGCGTTGACGGTGTAGATGTGGGCGCCGACCGAGGTGTCGAGCGGGGTCGCCGCCACGCACGTGGCGAGGCCCGATCCGCCGGCGTCGGCGCAGTCGAAGTCCGCGTTGATCGTCGCGCCGAGGGCGAAGTGCTGGCCGTCGGTGGGCGAGTCGATCGTGATCGTCGGGTCGGTCGTGTCGGGGTCGACCGTGTAGGTGATCGACTTGCTCGCGGGGTTGCCGACGTTGTCGGTCGCGTTGACGGTGTAGGTGTGGGTGCCGATCGAGGTGTCGAGCGGGGTCGCCGCGACGCACGTGGCGACGCCCGATCCGCCGGTGTCGGCGCACGAGAACGACGCGCTGATCGTCGCCCCGAGCTCGAAGTGCTGACCGTCGGTGGGGGCGGCGATCGTGATCGTCGGAGGCGTCGCGTCGACGAAGTAGTTGACGACCTTGGTCGCCGTGTTGCCGTCGTTGTCGACGGCGAAGACGGTGAACGTGTGGGCTCCGGGCGTGGCGGTGCTTGCCGCCGGTCCCGTCCGGACGCACGACGCCACGCCGGATCCGCCGGGGTCGTCGCACGTGAACGCGGGCGTGATCGGCGCGTTCAGCGCATAGAACTGGTTGTCGGTCGGCGACGTGATGGTGATCGTCGGCGGCACGGTCTCCGCCGCGGCGGTCGTCGGCATGGCGACGGCCCAGCCGAGGCCGCAGGTCGCTGTGACGAAGATCGTCACGATGCCTCGAAGCCGGTTCATGCCCATCTCCCCCTTGTTGCGACCCAGAACGATCACCCGGCAGGGTAACCGCAACGGCGGCTCCCATAGCGCACTTCGCCCATTCAAGTGGCGGCCGTCGGAGCCGTCAGGCACGATGTGAGCATGGCTCGCGAGCGCACCGAGGCCGAGATCGCCGACTGGAAGGCGGGCGATGCGGAGCGCAACGAGCGCGCGCGGCAACAGCGCCTCCGTCGAGACGGCGCACACAGCCCCAGCGAGAACCTCGCGGAAGGCATCGCGCTGGCCCGTGCCGCGAGAGCGATCTTCGGCGTGGCGTCGCGACCGCGTTCGTCGTGAACGCGCCCCTGGACCCGGTTCCCCTGCTCCGCAAGCTCGCGCGATCCGCCGTCGAGCACGTGGTGATTGACTAGCGGCCCTTCCAGCTCGGCGCGCGCTTCTGGCTGAACGCCGTGACGCCCTCGCGCAGGTCGTGCGAGTGAAACGAGGACTCGCGCAGCTCGAGCAGCTCCTGCTCGATCTCGGGATGCAGCGCGGCGCGTGAGCCGAGCAGTTCGCGCAGGACGCTCTTGTTGCCGCTCATCGCCAGCGGCGCGTTGGCGGCGAGCTCGCCCGCGAGCTCGAGCGTGACCGACTCGAGCTCCTCGTCCGGCACGACCCAGTTCACGAGCCCCCAGCTCAGCGCCGTCGGCGCGTCGATGTAGCGGCCGAGCAGGAACAGCTCGCGCGTGCGCGGCTCGCCGATCGCATCGAGGAAGCGCCGCAGGCCGGTGTGCGAGTAGATGAGCCCGAGCTTCGCGGGCGGCATGCCGAGCTCGATGCCCGCGCTCGCGACCCGCAGGTCGCAGCCGAGCGCGAGCTCGAGGCCGCCGCCGATCGCCGATCCGCACAGCGCGGCGAGCGTTGGGATTCCGGCATCGTCCAGTGCCGAGAGCGCCGCGCTGAACGGGTGCGCGACGAGCTTCTCCGCCTCGACCGCGAACGTCTCCGCCGAGAGCTTGCCGATGTCATAGCCCGAGGAGAACATCCCGCCGGAGCCGGTGAGGACGACGCAGCGCGTGCCATCGAGCGAGCCGAGCGCGTCGGCGATCGCGTCGAGGATCGCCATGTCCAGCGCGTTGCGCTTGCGCGGGTTTGAGATCGACAGGCGCAGCACGCCATCGAGGGGTCTGTCGATCTCGAGCGTCCCCGCCATCTGCAGGGGGAATCTACGCTCCGCGGCGCCCGCGTGCCGGGCGCCGGGGTCCTACTCGAGCACGACGAGCGTGTCGCCCTCGTCGACCGGCTGGCCCTCGTCGACGAGGATCTCCTTCACGGTGCCTGGCTCCTCGGCCTCGACCGGCATCTCCATCTTCATCGATTCGAGCGTGATGACCGTGTCGCCCTCCTCGACGACGTCGCCGACCTTGCACTCGATCTTCCACACGATGCCCGTGATGTGGGCCTCGACTTCAACCACGGCTGATCCTCCTCGAATGCATCGGGCGCACGGTCCGCGGAGCGTAGCCGCCACGCCCGACGACACCCTCGAGCGACCTGCGAGAGTGACCGCCGCGATGCCCGCGGACACGATCATCATCGTCGCGGCCTACAACGAGGCCGACCGCCTGCAGGACACACTCGCCGCCCTGGCGTCGGCGTTTCCCGGCGCGGAGGTGATCGTCGCCGACGACGGCTCGACCGACGCGACCGCGCAGGTCGCGAGCGACGCCGGCGCCCGCGTCGTACGCAGCCAGCGCACGATCGGCAAGGGCGGCGCCAACACGCTGGCCGCGCGCACGGTGCTGAGCCGCGCGCTTGAGCCCGACCCGCCCGTGTTCGTCCTCTGCGACGGCGACCTCGGCGCGAGCGCCGCCCAGCTGCCGACGCTGGCGCGCGCCGTCCGCGACGGGCGCTGCGACCTCGCCGTGGCCGTCTTCGCCACCCGCGTCGGCGGCGGCTTCGGCTTCGCCGTCGGCTACGCGCACCGCGCGATCCGCCGCCTCACCGGCCTCGACCTGCAGGCGCCGATCTCCGGTCAGCGCGCGCTGAGCGGCCCGGTCTTCGCGACCGTCGTGCCGTTCGCCCCGCGCTTCGGGATGGAGATCGGGATGACGGTCGACGCCGCGCGGGCGGGCTTCGTCGTCGAGGAGGTCGCGCTCGACCTCGCGCATCGCGCGACCGGCAAGACGTGGCGCGGGTTCGTGCACCGCGGGCGCCAGCTCGCGGACTTCGTCGCGGTCGACCTGAGCCGGCGCTGAGCCGGGTGGAGACCGCGGACACGATCGCGAGCCTGTACGCCGAGAGCACGGCCGGCGACGATCCCGACCCCGCGTTCGTCGCCCAGCTGCTCGACGCGCTCACGCCCGACGAGGACGTCCTCTTCACGTGCGGCTGGCCGGACAACGGCGAGAAGTGGGGCCCGATCGCGCAGCTCACCGTGACCTCGCGGCGGATCCTCGACCAGCGCACGCTCGGGGCCGGGGTCTGCGCGCCGCTGCGCGCGATCGCGCTCGCCGACGTCCGCGCCGCGATCGACCGCGGCCGCGCCGCCGTCCCGATGTTCACGACGCACGCGCTGGTCGTCGACCTCGCAAACGGCGACAGCGTCGTCTGGGAGCACCTGACCAACCACCAGGTCGGCCCGGCCGCGGAGGCGATCGCCTCCGCGCTGTGAGGACGGGGTCGTCGCGGGCAGACCCCCGCCCCGGTGTCGAGCCGCGGCGCTCGGACTTTGTACGGTCGTCGGTGGGACGGGCGCGGACCCCGGCGTACCTTGAATCCAGCACCGTCGGCGGTCATGCCCGTCGCAGGCGGCGCCTTGTGGAGCACGTTCGCGCACTGACCCCGCGGGGACTTGACGCTCTGGATTCCGAGGGATGCAGGCCGGGGCCACCGTCCTCCCGGTCCCGGCCTGTTCCTCGGTCTCACGCCTCATGCGCGGCGGACGCAGTCGCCAATCGCGACGACCGCCGGTAGCGTGCCGCGCGTGATCCTCGCCATCGACCAGGGCACGACCGGCACGACCTGCCTCGTCTTCGACGCCGACGCGCAGCTCGCCGGCCGCGCGTACCGCGAGTTCGAGCAGCACTTCCCGCGCCCCGGCTGGGTCGAGCACGACGCCGGCGAGATCTGGGAGACCACGCGCGCGGTCGTGCGCGAGGCGCTCGACGACGCGGCCACTGGCGCAAGTGACCTTCAGGCCATCGGCATCACGAACCAGCGCGAGACCGTCTGCGTCTGGGATCCCGAGACCGGCGAGCCGTTGCATCACGCGCTCGTCTGGCAGGACCGCCGCACCGCCGCGCGCTGCGACGAGCTGCGCGCCGCGGGCCACGAGCCGCTCGTGCGCACCCGGACCGGGCTCGTGCTCGACCCCTACTTCAGCGCGACGAAGATCGAATGGCTGCTGGCCAACGTCGAGGGCCTGCGCGAGAAAGCCGCAAACGGCCGCGCGGCCTTCGGCACGATCGACGCGTGGCTCGTCTTCAAGCTCACCGGCGAGCACCGCACCGACGTCACGAACGCGTCGCGCACGATGCTCTACGACATCGAGCGCGGCGACTGGGACGACGAGCTGCTCGAGCTGTTCGGCGACATCCCGCGCGCCTGCATGCCCGAGGCGCTGCCGAGCATCGGCGAGTTCGGCACGGTGCGCGACGGCGCGCTCGGCGAGGGCTGCGACGGCGTGCCGGTATGCGGCATCGCGGGCGACCAGCAGGCCGCGCTGTACGGCCAGGGCTGCCTCGACCCGGGCCTCGGCAAGAACACCTACGGCACGGGCTCGTTCGTGCTGCTGAACTCCGGGGAGGACGTCCCGACCGCCCCGCCCGGCCTGCTCGCGACGATCGCATGGGGGATCGGCGAGCGCACGCTGTACGCGCTCGAAGCGGCGATCTTCGTCACGGGCGCGGCCGTGCAGTGGCTGCGCGACGGCCTCGAGATCATCGACGCCGCCGCCGAGACCGAGGACCTCGCGGCGTCGCTGGACGCAAACGACGGCGTCTACTTCGTGCCGGCGCTGACCGGCCTCGGCTCGCCGCACTGGGACCCCTACGCGCGCGGGACCATCGTGGGGCTCACGCGCGGCTCGACGCGCGCCCACATCGCACGCGCGACGCTCGAGGCGATCGCTTTTCAGACCGTCGACGCCGTGCAGGCCATGGATCGCGTCGCCGACAAGCCGCTCGAGGAGTTGCGCGCCGACGGTGGCGCGACCGCCAACGGCTGGCTCATGCAGTTCCAAGCCGACATCCTCGGCGTGCCGGTCGCGGTCGCGGAGATCGCCGAGACGACGGCGCTCGGCGCCGCGCTGCTCGCCGGGGTGGGCGTCGGTGCGTGGACGCAGTCGGACGTCTCCAAGCGCGAGGGCGAGCGCGCCCGCTACGAGCCGACCATGGCCGATGACGAGCGCTACGCCCTCATCGACGAATGGCGGCGCGCCGTCGCACGTGCCCGCGGCTGGGCGCAGGGGTAAAGTTGCATTCATGGCGAAGTTGAGGCGCGGCGAGCAGTTCGTGGCGGTCGGTGGGGGGCGCGACGAGCGCCCTGCCGAGTTCTTCGACGTCTTCCACGAGCGCTCCCGAAACGAGGAGCCGAACTTCGCCTACGAGATCGTCCGCATCCTCACCGGGCTGTGGGCGCTGACGTTCTTTCGCACCCGCACGATCTCGAGCGAGAAGGTCCCGCAGTCGGGTCCCGTGATCCTCGCGCCGAACCACGGCTCGTTCATGGACCACTTCTTCCTCGCGTCGTTCATCCGCCGCAAGGTGCGCTTCATGGCGAAGTCCCAGCTCTTCCAGCCGCCGCTGCAGTACGTCTACTCGCACGGCGGCGTGTTCCCGCTGCGCCGCGGGCACCGCGACGAGGAGGCGTTCATCACAGCGCGCACCATCCTCGAGCACGGAGGCTGCGTGGCGATGTACTGCGAGGGCTCGCGCTCGAAGGACGGCAAGCTGTCGCAGCGGCCCAAGCCCGGCATCGGCAAGCTCGCGCTGCAGACCGGCGCGGCGATCGTGCCCGTCGCGATCCACGGCTCGTCGAAGGTGCGCAACTGGCGCAAGGGTGAGTTCCCGAAGGTCACCGTGCAGTTCGGCGACCCGATCCGCTGGGAGGCCGTCGAGACGCCGACCCGCGACCAGCAGATGGTCGTCGCCGAGGAGATCTTCAGCGAGATCAAGGTGCTGCACGCGGGGCTCGAGTCGCTCGGGCGCAAGGGGGTCCTGCAGCGGGTGCGCGAGCAGCGCCGGCTCGAGCGTCGCCGCGGCAAGAAGCGCGCCGCCACGGCGTAGGCGGGACATCCGTCCCGGTCTTGCCCGCAGACCGGCGCACGGGGTAGGGGTGGGTGCGAGATTTACCTGCACCGGCGGCTGGCACGGCCGCCCCGACGCCTCAGGGAGGAACTATGACCGAGCTCCAGCGCTACCTGGCCGAGGAGGTCGCCGAGGATCTCGAAGACGGCATCATCACGCGGCGCGAGGCGATGCGGCGCCTTGGCCTCATGGGCATCACCGGCGCTGCCGCGTCGGGTCTGCTCGCCGCCGCGATGAGCTCGGATGCCGCGGCCAAGACGAAGCCGGCAGCGTCGAGGGGCAGGGGCGGCGGCCGCGGTCTTGGCAGCACCGACGACTGGGGGCCGGTCGCGACGCAGCCAATCACGTTCGCCGGCCCGCGCGGCACGCTCCAGGCCGCATGGGCGCCCGCCGACGGCAAGGTCAAGGGCTCGGTGCTAGTCATCCACGAGAACCGCGGGCTCACCGACCACATCCGCAACGTGGCCGGCCGCTTCGCCGCGAGCGGCTGGTCGGCGCTCGCGCTCGACCTGCTCTCCCAGGAGGGCGGCACGGCGTCGTTCCCCGACGAGGCGGCCGTGTCCGCCGCGCTCGCGGCGGTCACGGATCCGACGCGCTTCGACAACGACATGAAGGCCGCGGTCACCGAGCTGCGCAAGCGGGTCCCGCGCAAGCCGATCGGCGCGATCGGCTTCTGCTTCGGCGGCGGGATGATCTGGCGGCTGCTTGCGGCCGGCGAGAGCAGGCTCGCCGCCGCCGCGCCGTTCTACGGCCCATTCCCCGCGGGCGCCGACTTCAGGCGCGCCCGGGCAGCCGTGCTCGGCGTGTACGGCGGGCTGGACGCGCCGCGCGTCAACGACGGTCGCGCGCCCGCCGCGGCGGCGCTCACCGCCGCTCGCCTCAAGCACCAGATCGTCACGTTCACCGAGGCCAACCACGCGTTCTTCAACGACACTGGGCCGCGCTTCAACGCGCCTGCATCGCAGGAGGCGTGGTCGCGCGTGCAGGACTGGTTCGGGGCGAACCACAAGCGCTGACCCGTGGCGGGGTGCGGCCATGCGCCGCACCCCCTTGCCGCGCTCCAGCGGCGCGAGGATTCGGTCCCGTCGACCAGCCGAAGCGCCCTGGCTCAGCTCGTCGGGACCCGCGGATGCGCGTCGCCGGGAGCCGCGGCGATCGGTGCGCGATGCTCGTCGCGCCGCGCGAGCATCCGCGTCTGCTTTGGCACGAGCGCGAGCGCGATCGCCACCATCGCCAGGATCGCGCCGCCGAGCAGGACGCTCGTCGGGCCGAGCGCGTGCGCCGCCGGGCCGGCGAGCACGTAGCCGAACGGCATGAGCGCCAGCGACGCCGCCCATTCGCACGAGCTCACGCGCGACAGCTTGTCGGGCGGGATCCGCTCGGCCAGTGCCGTGACCCACGACACGTCGAACAGCGCGGCGCCCGCGCCGCCCATCGCCATCGCGGGCACGACGAGCTCGAGCGGCAGGCCGATCGCGTACAGGGCGACCGCCGCCGGCCACAGCAGGATGAGCGCGATCCCCGTGCGCAGCGGATGGCGCGGGCGCCAGCGCAGCGCCGCGAGCGAGCCCACGATCAGCCCGGCACCGAGCGCGACCGTGACGTAGCCGAACACCGCCAGGTCGCCGTACTGCTGCTCGGCGACGAGCGGGCCGACGACGAGCAGCGGTGCGCCCATGACGAACGAGACGGCGCAGAAGCACGCCACCGTCGCCCACACCCACGTGCGCGTGCGCACCTCGCGAAAGCCCGCGACGAGGTCGGCGCGGATCGAAGCGGGGGATGGGGCCGGCGCGGCCCGCTCGCGTGGGCGCACGCGCACGAGCAGCGCCGCGCTCACGAGGAACGTCGCCGCGTCCAGGCCGAACGCCGCCGCCGGGCTGAACCCGAGCACGAGCACGGTCGCGAGCGCGGGGCCTGCGAGCTCGGCGACGTTCTCGAACATCAGCGTGGCGGCGCTGGCCTCCTGGATCTCGTCCTCGGGCACCGTCTGCGGCAGCAGGCCGCTCGCTGCGGGGCGGTAGAAGGCGTCGGCCGTGCCGAACACGATGCCGATCGCGACGAGGTGCCACACGCGGATCTCGCCGCTGACGATGAGCACGGCGAGCAAGGCGTGCAGCGCGCCGCGCACGAGGTCGGTCGCGACGGCGACCCGGTGGCGCGGCAGGCGGTCGGCGACGACCCCGCCGACGAGCAGGAAGACGATCAGCGGCAGGTTGTAGGCCGCGAGCACGAGGCCGAGGTCGGTCGCCGAGCCCGTGAGCTGGATCACGAACAGCGCGAGCGCGACCATCACGATCCGGTTGCCGATCACGCTCGCCGAGTTGGCGAGCCACAGCAGGCGGAAGTCGCGGTGGCGCAGGACGCGCAGCAGCTGTCGGGTGCGGCTCATGTCACCTCCGAGCGTGACGCGCGCCGCTCACGTGCATCCGCGAGATTCGAACCTAGCCGCCTTCGCCCTCGAAGTACGCGACGCCGCTCGAGCGCTTGACCATGATGTCGTCGGCGGGGTTGCCGGTCCAGATGCCGATCTTGTCTGAGTCCGGATAGACGGTCGCCGTCGGCACGACGATGTCGGACCACAGCAGGACGCGCGCGGGCTCGGCGGAGTCGTTTCGCACCTGGTGCGCGCCGTCGGGGCCGCGCGGGAAGAAGACCATGTCGCCCTCGGACAGCTCGTGCGCGCCGTCGGGGTCGCGCAGGGTCGGCCGGCCGGCGACGACGAGTAGCCACTCCTCCTCGCCGTACTCGTAGTGATACGGGCACAGCGCCTGCCCGGGCGGCAGCTCGTAGAGCGAGGCGCCCGTGGCCTTCGCCCCGAGCTGCGGGCCGAAGCGGAACATGCCCGAGCGCATGCCCTCGGGGTCGTCGTCCTCGTAGCTGAAGGTCGGGTCGGTCAGGCTCACGCGGCGCATCCAATTGGTGTACCACGCGCGCAGGCGCAGGAATCGAGGCTCGCTGGCGCGAGCTACCGCCGGATGTCCTCGCAGTTCGGCGCGAGCACGTCCACCATGTCGGCGGAGACCTGGTCGATGCCGCTGCCGCAGTCGACGGTGTCGATCCCGTTGTCGACGACGTTGATGATGTCGTCGCCCTCGTCGCCGGTGATGGCGTCGCGGTCAAGGCCGCCGAAGATGCGGTCGTTGCCGGGCCCCCCGTTGATCGTGTCCGTGCCGCGGTCGCCGTTGAGGAGGTCGTCGCCCTCGTTGCCGAGCACGATGTCGTTGTCGCGGCGCCCGTACATCTGGTCGTTGCCGAGCCCGCCGTGCAGGATGTCGTTGCCGTTCTCGCCGTCGACGTAGTCGTCGCCGCCGTTGCCGAACAGCTCGTCGTCGCCATCGGCGCCGAAGATCGAGTCCGTCGCGGGGCTGCCTTGCCGGATGTCGTTGCCGGGGGTGCCGGGGAAGACGTTTGATGTCGGCGGCGCGTCGGTCGATGGCTCGGGCGCGATCTGGATCACGTTCTCGCAGCGCGTGAGCTTGTCGCGGGCCGGCGCCGTGTTCTCCACGTAGACCGTGTCGCGGCCGGTCGAGCAGTCGACCGTGTCGGCGTCCTCGTCGGCGACGCGGATGACGTCGTTGCCGGAGCCCGCGGTGATCTTGTCCGCCCCAGGCCCGCCGACGAGCTCGTCGTTGCCGCTGAACCCGGAGATCGTGTCGTCGCCCGAGCCGCCGTCGACGATGTCGTTGCCGGTCGAGGTCGAGATGCGATCGCGGCCGGCGTCGCCCTTGACGGCGTCGTTGCCCTCGCGCGTGAAGATCTGGTCGCCGCCGGTGCCGCCGTCGACGGTGTCGTCCCCGAGCCCGCCGTCGATCTTCTCGGAGCCGCCGCCGCCGCGCAGCGTGTCGTTGCCCGCGCCGCCGACGATGTTGTCGGTGCCGCGCGCGCCGTCGATGAAGTCGTCGCCGTCGCCGCCGTCCAGCAGGAAGTCGTTGCCGAGATCGGCTTCGACGATCTTGTCGTCGCCGGGGCCGCCGTGCGCGATGTCGTCGCCGTCGCCGGGCTCGAGGAAGTCGTCTTCCGTGCCGCCGTCGAGCGTGTCGTTGCCGGTGCCGCCGAACAGCGTGTCGTTGCCGGGCGCCCCGAGGAGGGTGTCGTTGCCGGCCTCGCCGGCCAGGCGGTCGGCGCCGTCGCCGCCGTCAAGCGTGTCGTTCGATGCGCCGCCGCCGAGATCGTCGTTGCCCGGGCCGCCGAGCAGCGTGTCGTTGGAGCGGAAGCCCCGCAGGACGTCGTCGCCGCCGAGGCCGATGATCTGGTCGCGGCCGCGCGTGCCCCTGAGCTGGTCGGGGCCCTCGGTGCCGATCTTCACGGCGAGGCCGGGCTGCGTGGCGAGCGCGCGCGGATGTATGCCGCGGCCGAGGCGCTGCACGCCGAGGCGCTTGTTGGAGGACGTCGAGAAGACCGAGACGGTCTCGTCGCCGCCGTCGCCGATGTACAGGCGCGGTTCCTCGGCCGCGTACGCGGGCGCGCCGGGACCCTCGCCGGAGCGCACACGGGTGAGCAGTCGTCGGGCAGCGAGGTCGACGATCGCGGCGGCACGGCTGCCACGGTTGGCGCCTGCGACCGCGCGCTTGCCGTCGGGCGAGATCGCCAGCGACGCGCCGACGCCTGGCTTGAGGTTGATCTTCGCTCTGCGCTTGGCGGTGACGCGATCGAGGCCGCTCAGAACGCCGTCGGTCGTGCTGACCCACAGCAGCGTGCCGCTGAGCGGGAAGGCGAGCCCGCCGGGCGTCGGCGCGGGCTTGCCGCGCTTGGGCGTGCCGAACGCCGCCGCCTTCGTGCGGCGCATAAGGCGCAGCGTGGTGAGGTCGACGAGCCCGACGCGCTTGCCGAGCACGACGGCGGCCTTCAGCCCGTCGGCGGAGACCGCGAGCGCGCCGGGCTTCGCCCCCCGGAGGTTGATCGTGCCGACTATGGCTGACGAGGTCGTGTCGACGACGTCGATCGCGCCGCGGCGCGCGGCCAGCAGGCGCGTGCCGTCTTGGGTGAGCGCGAGCGAGCTGATCGCGCCGCCGAGCGTGACGCCGCCGGGGACGAGCCGGGTCGCGAGGTCGAGCACGGCGACGCGGCTGCCGGCGGCGACGTACGCGCGGGCGCCGTCCGGCGACGTCGCGACGGCGCGGGTCGGCGCGCCCACGTTCACGCGGGCGACGACCTTGTTCGAGGGGACATCGGTGAGGACGACGTTGTTCGTGCCGGTCGCGATGACGATCGCGCGGGCGCTGGCGGCGGGAGCGGTGGCGAGTGTCGCGGCTGCAGCGGCGAGCAGCGTCGTGAGCGTGGCGCGGAGCATGTCCTACAGAGAACTCTCTGCGGCGGCGGAGGTTGCGCGAGCGCGGCGCGGGATCAGGGCGGCCCCGGAGGTTGCGGCGAGGCGGCGGCGCGGGTTGCGGCAAGGCGGAAGTCGGGCCGCCCGGCCGGAGCGTGGCTGCGCGGCCCGGTCGCTACTCGTAGACCAGCTCGAGCTGCGGCCAGCGCTCGGCGTCGTGGCCGCAGATGACGACCGCGTCCGCCGCCTGCTCCGTGTATGCACGGATCGCGGCGAGCGAGCTGCGGTAGCGATCCTCGCCGCCGAAGATGAAGATCGGCAGGACGTCCTCGTCGACGGCCCGGCGCGTGTAGGCGGCGTCCGCGGTCAGCAGGAGCTCGCGGCCTGCGAGCCTCAGCAGGAGCGACTGGTGGCCCATCGTGTGGCCGGGCGTCGAGAGCAGGCGGATCGAGCCGTCGCCGAAGAGGTCGAGCGCGCGCTCGAAGGACGCATGCGCCTGCGCCTGTGCGTAGTCCACGGTGCGCCAGTCGAACGGCTGATCGAAGTGCGCTTGGCGGTAGCCCTCGGAGAAGCCGCCGTTGCACGCGGCGGCCCATTCGTCCCCGTCGACGACGAACGTCGCGTCCGGGAACTGGATCGCGCCGCTGGCGTGGTCGTTGTGCAGGTGGGTCATGACGATCGTCGTGATGTCGGCGGGCTCGATGCCGCGCGCTCGCAGCTGCTCGGGCGCGGACTCGCCGGCCGCCTGGCGTGCCGGCAGGACCCAGGACTGGCGGCGCCCGAGGCTCGAGCGGGCTTTGTCCTGCACGGAGGCGTGAAATCCGGTGTCGACGAGGATGCGTCCGGCGGTCGGATGCTCGACGAGGAACACCGGGACCGGGACGTGGATCCAGTTCGAGCGCTTCGTGCCGAGCATCGCGCGCTGCTGTGCGAGCCGGCCGCTCGGGCGGTCGAGGGCGCCTGGCGGCATCATGACCTCCCCGCAACGCAGGGGGTGCACGCGGACGGTGGCGCCGGCGCTGCCGCCGGGGAGAGGGAGGCTGGCGGGCTTGGGCTGGGTGGCGACGGCCATGGCTGAGCAATCTATCCGCGCGTCCGCTCGCCCGCCCGCCGCGCGGATAGCCTCCCGGCCGATGCCGCGGATCCCCTTCGCCCCGCCGCCCGCTCTGCGCGCGCTGCACGCTTTCGCCCCATCGCCGGCCGAGGCCGCATCGCACCCCTTCCCCCCGCCGCCCGCCTGCGGCCCGCCGCGCCGGTGAGCGGGCGCGGGCCGTCCGGCTGGCAGGGCCCGTTGCGGGCGGCGGTCGCGGTCTTCCTCGTCGGCTTCCTGTTCGTCTGGCTCGTCAAGCCGCTCAGCAACCCGTGTCCAGATCTCGCCAGCCTGCCGCAGGGCTCGACGGCGAGCTCGTCGCCATCGCTGGCGCCGCCGGGGTCGAGGACGTGCACGTACACGGCCACCGCCGGCATCAAGGCGACGGCGAAGTACGTGCCGTGGCTGGACTGGATCGTGCTGCTGCTGATCGCCGCGGCGGTCGCGGGTGTGGTGAGGATGCTGTCGCCGGCGGGAAGGAGCGCGGGCCGTCAGCGCGCCACGAGGCCCGAGCGCCTGGCGCGCCCTTCGTCCGCCGCGCGCCCGCCGCGCGGCGCCGCCGGAGGCCAACCTTCGCGTGGCTCCGCCGGCGAGCGCGACGCTGGCGAGCGCGAGCGCGCCCGGCAGGAGCGCGCGGCGCGCGATCGCTAGACGCCTGGCGCGTTGACCCCGGATATCGGGGTCAAGGTGCCAAGCATCCGCGCCCTATTTCACCAGCGTCAGCTTCGACACGCGACCGTTCGTGGCGAGGGCCGTGCCGTAGGCGATCGTCGCGCGCACCTTGGCCTTCGGGTAGCCGGTGAACGTCACCCGCGGCGTCGAGCTGTAGCCCGCGCCCGCCTTGACGATCCGCACCGACACGACCTTGCCGTTGCGCACGACGGCCCTCGCGGTCGCATTCGACTGGGTCCAGACCTCGCCCGCCGAGCCGTTGTAGCGGTAGTAGTCCGACACCGCGTCGAGCCGCTCGTTCGTGACGCCGTAGGGCGCGAGCACCCTCAGCAGCGCCGCCTTGTTGGCTTGCACCGTCGCCGGATCGGGCTCCTGCCCCGCGCCGGCGGGGCTCACGGCGGAGAACGCCGTGCGGAAGACCTCCGTCGGCACGCCGAGTGCCGCCGCGATCAGCACGACGGGGCGCCCGCCGTCACGCGCGTCGGTCGCGTGGCCCCCGGTGATCTTCACGGCCGTCGAGCGCTTGCTCGCGGCGGGCGCGCCCTGCGCGCCGACCACGAGCGCGAGCCCGGTCAGCGTGGCGGCGGCGGCAGACAGCGTCAGTCGTACGGCCTTCATGGTGCTCCTCCTCGTCCCAGAGTGGATGCTGCGTGTCCGGCGCAGGCTGAACACCGCGCCCGGGGGTCGGCTGGGAGTCTCGTGGGGACGCGCCGAGCGTCCGGGCTACGTCGCCCAGGGCACCTCGACCGAGTGCTCCTCCGCGGCGTCGCGCGCGACGACGTACTCCGCGGCGACCTCCTCGGAGGGGTTCTCGAGCAGGTGCGTCTCACGCGGCGGGACGTAGACCATGTCGCCGGGCTCCAGGCTGACAGCGTGCTCGAGGTCCTCGCCCCAGCGCACGTTCAGCCGGCCGGACAGCATGTACACGGCCGACTCGCAGTCCTCGTGGTAATGCGGCAGCGACTGCGAGCCCGCGGGAACGCTGCAACGGCCCATGAAGATGTGCTCGGCGCCGGCCGTCGCTGGCGAGACCTCGCTGTCGACGACGCGGATGCCCTCGGGTCTTGTCCTGACGAAGCGCACGCTCGCGCCAAGACTACTCTCAGGCCCGATTGTCGGAAACCCGCAGGTCGGAATTCGTCGTATCGGCGCGATCCGTCGAATCCGCCCTACGTCGTCATGCCGGTGAACTGTCCGCCGGTCACGTTGAGCGTCTGCCCGTGGACGTAGTTCGACCACGGCGAGCAGAGGAAGAAGACCCCGCCGGCGGCCTCAAGCGCCGTTCCCGGCCGCCCGAGCGGGATCACGAACGAGGACATCTCGCGCATCTGCTCGGGGATGCCGAGCTGCACCGTCTGGCCGTCGATCTGCATCGTGTTGTCCTCGACCTTCGCCGCCGTCAGACGCGTGTCGATGAACCCGAACGCGACCGCGTTGACGTTGATCTTGAACCGGCCCCACTCCTTGGCAAGGGTCTTCGTCAGCCCGACGACGGCAGCCTTGCCCGCGGCGTAGTTCGCCTGCCCGGCATTGCCCATCGTGCCCGAGATCGAGGACACGTTGACGATCTTGCGAAACACCTCGACGCCCTGCTCGCGCTCGAGCTTCGCCGGCTCGCGCAGGTACGGCGCGGCCGCGCGGCAGACGCGAAACGGGACGACCGCGTGGATGTCGAGCATCCGCTGAAACTGCTCGTCGGTCATCTTGTGGACCATGCCGTCGATCGTGTAGCCGGCGTTGTTGACGATGATGTCGACCTTGCCCCACTCGTCGACCGCGGCCTGCACGAGCGCATCGCACGCGCCGGGGGCGGTCAGGTCGCCGCCGTGGACGATCGTGTCGCCGGCGATCTCCGAGGACGTCTGCTCGGCGAGGTCGGCGTCGAGGTCGTTGATCAGGACGCTCGCCCCGTGCTCGCAGAGCAGCTCGGCCGTCGCGCGGCCGATCCCGCGCGCCGAGCCGGTGACGATCGCGACCTTCGCATCGAGAACTCCCATAAAGCGCTGGCTCCTTGTCCGTGGACGGTCGCGTGACGATAGCCACGGGCCGCTCGCAGGCCGCGCGAAGATGCCGCGCGGCGCCGCGGCGCGAAGGGTCGCGCGGCGTCACGGCGCGAATGGCCGCGCGGCGGCCACGGCGCGAAGGTGCCCTCCGCGGCGGGCGCCTACGCCGGCGGCTTCAGGCCCCGCGCGCGGTAGGCCTTCTGCAGCGCGGCCGTCACGCCATCCAGCGACGACGAGTGCTTCGGCAGCCGCCAGGCGATCCGCAGCACGCCGGCCCGGCCCGGCAGCAGCAGCTTCTTCGCCCCCGCGACGAGCCCCGGTGCGCGCACCGAGCGGGCGCCGGCCGGCACCCGCCACCACAGCGGCGTCCCGGCGGGCACGGCCGCGTTCCAGGTCAGCACCGCGCCGCCGCGCACCGGGCGCAGCGTGACGTCGACGGTCCCGAGCGTCGTCGCCGCCCCGCGCACGACCGTCGGCCGACCGACCGCGAGCCAGCGCTCCGGCAGCGCCGAGAACAGCTCGATGCCGTCGCCCGACTCGCGGACCAGCATGTTGCGCAGCAGCGCGACCAGCTCGGCAGCGAACCAGCCGTGCGGCGCGAGGTTGTCGTCGACCGAGCGCCGCGCGTACGGCCGCACGCCCGTCTCGAAGCCGCCGCTCGTGTTCGTCGTGTGCGCCAGCGAGTCGTAGAGGCCCTGGACCACGCGCGCCTGCTCGCCGCGCAGCAGCTCGGTCTGCCAGACGCGAAAGCCGAGGTAGTGGTGCAGGTTGAAGAACTCCCCGTAGGTCGCGAGCCCTTCGCGGAAGTGCCGCCGCGTGCTGGCCAGCGTTCGCGTGACCAGCGACGACATCGGGTCGAGCACGGGCGCCGGCCACGCCGCCCAGAGGTTGCCCCAATCGCGGCCGCCCGCGCGATCCAGCGCCGGCGGGATCGCGCCGCCGTTGCGCGCCGCCGCGGCCTCGACCCGCGCGCGGACCGTGCGCAGCAGGTCGGCGAGCTCCTCGGCCCACACCTCCGCGCGCCCGCCCTCGCCGAGCATCCGAGCGACGCCCACCGCCGCCTGCAGGCCGGCCACCGCCCAGAAGTCGTCGCCGGCGAGATGGCCCGCGACGAGCTCGTTGTCGCGCGGGTCCGACGCCGGCACGAGCCCGAGCGGGTCGTTCGCGCGTGCACGGTGCAGCCACGCCACCGCGCGACCGAGCGAGGGCAGCGCGTCGTGTGCGAACTCGCGGTCGCGGCTGCGCAGCGCGTGCTCGCCGATCGCCCACATCGCCTGGCCGTGGCCGTCGAGCTGGCCCTCGCGCGAGATGAACAGCCCGTCGTCGTGCTGCCAGCGATCGAAGAAGCCGAGGTTCTCCCCCGCCTCGCGATGCAGGCCGGCGAGGTCGAGCGCTTGGGTCATGATCGACGCGTCGCGCAGCCAGAACGCGTGGTAGCGCAGCTTGTTGACCGGCTGCACCCAGTCGCCGTCGGGCAGCCGGTAGCGCGGCAGCAGCATGTGCATGAGGCTCGCGTAGTACGCGTCCTGCACGCGGCGCTCGGGGAGGCTGAGCTGCATCGCACGCGCGAACGTCGCCTGCCAGCCGCGGAGCATCGCGTCGCGGTGCGCGGCGAACGGCGCGCCGCGCAGCTCGAGCGCGGCGGGCGATGCGTCCGGCACCGGCTTCGAGGGGACGACGAAGTCCAGGTGGCGCGTGCCGCGCGGCCCGAGCGCGACGCGGTACTCGACGAGCCCGAACGTCGTCGCGGGCACGACGGGCCCCGTGCCCTCGCGCTGCTGGAGCTCGAGCGCCACGCCCGGCGCGGGCGGCGCGAACGTCGCCATGACGTTGCCGTCGCGCAGGATCGCGCGGTCGCCGAACGCGTACCTCGACGCCGCGTCGAACTGCCAGCCGGGCTGCGTGTAGAGGCCCGGCAGCTGCGGCACGGCGGGCCTCGGGAAGCGAAACCGCCGCACGCCGCTGGGCTTCAGCGCGCCGCCCGACGAGCGCAGGCCGACGGCCCAGCGCGCCTGCAGCGCCCGCGCGGTCTGGTTTCGCAGCACGACCCGCACGAGCGCGACCGGCTGGCCGGCGACGATCGACGCGAACGCCTCGACGTCGTAGCGCACCCCGCCGAGGCGCTGGCCGTAGCGCATGAGCGGGTAGCGCCCGCCGTGCAGCGTGCGCACCGGGGCCCTGAGGCCGACGAGGTTCGGGCCGGCGCGCATGACGAGCTCGCCGTAGCCGCTGTAGACGAACCCTTCGGGAGTGATCTCGAAGCCGGCGAGGTGTCCAGGCACGGCGAGCTGGTCGGTCGGCGTCGCGAGGAAGCCGTAGGGCCGGGCGGCCGCCGTGGACGTGAGCGCGAGCGCCGCGACGAGCAGGCCGGCGGTCGCGAGCGTCGCGATGCGGAGCCTTCCGGTCACCACGCGGAGCTCGCCGGTCGCGCGGCAGAGCCTTCCGGCTCCCGTGCGGAGCCTAGCGGTCCTGGCTGGCGTCGCGGCGTTCGGAAGGAGCTGGCGGCGCGACATCGTCCTGCTGGGACGGAGCACCGCGCGAGGAGTTGCGAAGTCTCAGCGGATGGTGCGGAGCCTCAGGACTCCCTCGCGGCCCCACCGGACGCGAGGTGGTCTGTCCGGTGGGGCGCGATGGCGGGAGGAGGCAACAAGGAGCATGGTGCCGATCTCCCATCCAGATGTCCAAGACACGTGTTCGCGGTCAGTCATAATCAGAACGCATGAATCTGCGCCAGCTGCGATATCTCGTGGCGCTCGCCGACGAGCGCCACTTCACGCGCGCCGCCGCTCGCGAGCACGTCGCGCAGCCCGCGCTGTCGCAGCAGATCCGCAGCCTGGAGGCCGAGGTCGGCTTGGCGCTCGTCGAGCGCACGACCCGGCGCGTCGCGATGACCCACGCCGGCGAGGTGCTTGTCGCCCGCGCCCGCCGCGTGCTCGCCGAGCTCGACGCCGCCGACGCCGAGCTGCAGTCGCTCGCGGGGGTGCAGGCGGGCCGCCTGTCCGTCGGCGCCTTGCACACGATGGGCCCCGTCGACCTCTCGCTGCTGCTCGCGACGTTCCACGACCGCTACCCGGCCGTCGAGCTCACGGTCCGCGAGCAGTCCAGCGAGGAGCTCGCCGCGATGCTGCGCGAGGACGAGATCGACCTCGCCTTCCTGTCGGTCACCGAGCGCATCCAGAGCCGCGGGCTGACGCTGCGCCCGCTCGTCAGCGAGGAGCTCGTCGTCGTGCTCGGAGTCGACCACCCGCTGGCCGGCCGTCCGAAGCTGCGCCTGCGCGACCTCGCGGACGAGCCGTTCATCACGTTCCGCGAGGGCGCCCGGCTGCGCGAGCTGCTCGTGCGCGCCGCCGAGCGCCAGGGCTTCGAGCCGCGGATCGCCCTTGAGTCCAACGAGAGCCGCCGGATCCGCAGCCTCGTCTCGCGTGGCCTGGGCGTCGCGATCCTTCCCCGTTCGGACGCCGAGAGCGCCGGCTCGGCCGTCGCGGTCGCGGATCTCGTCGAGCCGCCGCTGCGCCGCGATGTGACCCTCGCCTCGCGCGCCGAGCGCCGCCAGTCGCCGGCGGCCGAGGCGTTCCTCGCGCTGACGCTCGAGGTCTACGGCGGGGCCGGCGCGCCTGACCGGGTGGACGCCGCGGACCCGGCTGGCCCGGCGGACCCTGCCGGACCGGGCGCGGGTAACGTAGCGGCGTGATCGCACTTGTCACCGGAGCCTCAAGCGGCATCGGCGAGGCCACGGCCCGCCGGCTGGCGCGCGAGCCTCACGCGCAGCTCGTGCTCGTCGCGCGCCGCGAGGACAAGCTGACCGCGCTCGCGGACGAGCTCGGCGGCGCGACCGTCATCGCGGCCGATCTCACGGACCCCGGCACGCCGGCGCGGATCGCGGCCGTCATCGAGGCGGAGCACGGCCGCCTCGACCTGCTCGTCAACAACGCCGGCGCGGCTTGGCGCGCGCCGTTCGGCGAGGGTGGCTGGGAGAACGTGCACCGCCACATGGCGCTCAACTTCGACGCGCAGGTGCGGCTGACCGAGGCGCTGCTGCCGCTCCTGCGCCGCTCGGCGCCGAGCGCGATCGTCAACGTCGCGAGCACCGCCGGGCGCGTCGCGCGCGGCGGGACCGGTGCCTACTCCGCGGCGAAGTTCGCGTTCGCTGGCTGGACGGACGCGCTGCATCTCGAGGAGGCCGCGCACGGCGTGCACGTCGGGCTCGTGCTGCCGGGCTTCGTCGCGACCGAGGGCTTCCCGCAGCGCGAGCTCGTCGCAAGCGTGCTGACGCGCTGGATCGTGTCGACGCCCGAGCGAGTGGCGGGCGCGATCCTCGACGCCGGGCCGGGCGGCAAGGCCGAACGCTACGTCCCGCGGCCGTACTGGCTGGCGGCGACGGCGCGGATCGTCGCGCCGCGGCTCGTGCGCCGGGTGCTCGGCGCCGGGGCCGCGAAGCGGCTCGTGTCGAGCACCGGCCCCGACGCCGGCGAGCCTTGACGCCCGCCGCAGCCGCTGCGAGGGTCCCGCCGATGAACACCTCATCTCGACTTCGCGGCGCGGGCGTCAAGGGCCTCGCGGCGCTCATCGTGGCGTGCGCCATCGTGACGGTGCCGGCCACCGCCGCCCAGGCGAAGACGCGCAAGATCACCTGCAAGCTCGATCTCTTCGCGACGATCCCGCAGCCGGCCCCGACCGCGGCGAACTTCGGCAACGCGAAGTGCGGGCGGCCCTTCGGCTCGACGGGCGTGCAGAGGGACTCCTCGACCGTCACGCGCACGTCGCTGACTACCGGCGTCTTCAGCGCCCCGTTCAAGATGTTCTTCGATACGGGCACGATCAAGGGCACGTTCAAGATCTCGTTCGTCACGACCCTCGGCCTGCCGATCCCGCCGAGCCCCGCGTACCGGATCGTCGGCGTCGTGTACAAGGGAACGCTGAAGGTCACCGGCGGGACGGGGTCCTGGCGCCGACTGCGCGGGACCGGCACGATCACGGGCACGAGCCCCGACGCCAAGCGCACGGCCCTGACGGAGAAGCTCACGCTGCGCGGCTTCCGGTAGAGGGGCGGCCCGCCGACCCGCCTGTAGATTGCTCGCCGTGCCGTACGCGAGCCTGCGCTACGAGGTCGCCGGTGCGGTCGCCACGATCGCGCTGGACGAGCCCGACACGCGCAACGCCCTGTCCGACGCGCTGCTCGAGGAGCTGCTGGCCGCGCTCGAGGCGGCCCGCGACGACGGGGCGGTGCGCTGCGTCGTGCTCGCCTCGACGCACCCGACGACGTTCTCCAGCGGCGGCGACCTCGCGAGCTTCGCCGACGCCGACACGACGCTCTTCCCGCGCGTGTTCATGCTCCTCGCGGAGCTCGGCAAGCCGGTGATCTGCGCGGCGGGCGGGCACGTGCTCGCGGGCGCCCTCGGCCTCGCCCTCGCCTGCGACCTCGTGATCGCGAGCGACCGCGCGACGTTCGGCACCCCGGAGCTGCACGTCGGCCTGTTTCCGTTCATGGTCTCGGCGCTGCTCGCGCGCAACGTCGGGCGCAAGACGTGCAGCGAGCTGCTGCTGCTCGGCGAGCGCATCGACGCGCACGAGGCGTGGCGCGTGGGGATCGTCAACCGGGTCGTCGCGCCCGACGAGCTCGACGCGGCCGTCGCCGCCTGGGCGCAGCGGTTGGCGGCCCGGTCGCCGGCGATCATGAAGCTCGGCAAGGACGCGCTCGCGCGCACCCGCGACATGCCGCTCGAGGAGGCGCTCGCGCTCCTGCGCTCGCAGCTCGACGCGGCCCTGCGGTCCGACGACGCGCGCGAGGGCGTCGCCGCGTTCTTCGAACGACGCGAGCCGCGGTGGAGCGCCAGCTAGTCGCCCTGCTCTGCCGCACGTCCGACCGCGCCGCCGCCGGCGCGGCCGGCACGCGTGAGCTCGCGGACCTGCTGGGCGCGCGGATCGTCGGCTCGCCCGGCGAGCCGCGGACGGCCGGCTGGGCGCACGACCTGCGCGACTCGCACGGCTGCCTGCTCGAAGCCGGCGGCCAGCTCGACGACGCGCTGGACGCCGGCCGCGTGCCGATCCTGCTGGCGGCGGAGTGCTCGATCGCGATCTCGACGCTGCCGGTGCTCGTGCGCCGCCACCCGGACGCGCGGGTGCTGTGGATCGACGCGCACCCCGACTTCAACACGCCGGACTCGACGCGCAGCGGCTACCTCGGAGGGATGTGCCTCGCGGGCGCTTGCGGGCTGTGGGACACGGGCTTCGGCGCCGGCCTGGACCAGCCGCGCGTGATCATGCACGGGGTGCGCGACGTCGAGGGCGGCGAGCGGGTCGCGCTCGACACGGGCGGCGTGCATCTCGTCGAGGATCCCGCGCAGCTGGCGGGCCTCGAGGTCTTCGTCCACCTCGACCTCGACGTCCTCGATCCGAGCGTGTTCCCCGCGCAGTTCGCGGTCGACGGTGGCCTTCTCCCCGAGGAGCTGCGCGCGTTCCTCGCGGCAGCGAGCGCGACCTGCACGATCCTCGGCGCGGAGGTCACGGCCGCGGCGCCGGGCCACGCCGAGCTCGTCGCCGAGGCGATCACCCCGCTGCTCGCGTGACCGCGGTCAGTGGCGCTCTTCGAGGCCGACCGCTTCGCTGAGGCGCTTGTGCGCCTCCTCGAGGTCGGGATCCTCGATCGCGCGCGACTCCATGAGCGCCGCCAGCGCCTCCGCGATGACGTTGAGCTTCTCCTGGGCGGACTCCTCCGCGCGCCGGCCGGCGTTCTCGAGCAGCGCGATGAGCAGCAGCGTCAGGATGCTCGTGACCGTGTGCAGCGCGTACTGCCACGCGGCGAGATCGGCCCACAGCGGCACGGTCACGAGCCACATAAGGACCAGGACGATGCAGAAGACGAAGAACGGCGCACGGCTCACGCGCAGGTACGCGGCCTCGACGAAGCGGTCGAAGCGCGAGCGCTGATCTACCCCCTTGCGCGAGGAGGCCGCGGGCCGGTCGGACTTGGCGGTCTGCACCATCGGCGCAACCTTATGCCCCCATCGTCCCTAAATGATTCGATGGTGCGATGAACGCGCTTGCGCTGAGCGGCATCCGGGTGCTCGACCTCAGCCGCCTGCTGCCGGGCGGCTTCTGCTCGCTGCTGCTCGCCGATTACGGCGCGGACGTCCTGAAGGTCGAGGACACGGCGGGCGGCGACTACATCCGCTGGGCGCCGCCGCTCGTGGAAGGCGTCCCGCAGAGCGCCGCGTCCGCGCTGTTTCTCGCGTTGAATCGCAACAAGCGCTCGATCCGGATCGACCTGAAGTCCGACGCGGGGCGCGGCGTGCTGCTCGAGCTCGTGCGCTCGTACGATGTCGTGCTCGAGTCCTTTCGCCCCGGCGTGCTCGACCGCCTCGGCGTCGGCTGGGACGCCCTGCGCGCTGCCAACCCGCGGATCGTCCTGTGCTCGATCACCGGCTACGGCCAGGACGGGCCGCTGCGCGACCGTCCGGGCCACGACCTCAACTACCTCGGGCTCGTCGGGCTGCTCGGCCTCGGCGGCGGTGGGCCGGACGCGCCGCCACTGCAGCCCGCCGGGCAGATCGCGGACCTCGGTGGCGGGGCGCTGATGGCCGCGTTCGGGATCCTGGCGGCGCTGCGCGAGCGCGACCGCAGCGGCGAGGGCCAGCACGTCGACGTCGCGATGGCCGACGGCGCGCTGTCCTGGCTCGCGCTCGTCGCCGCGCGCCGGCTCGCGGGCGACGACGTGCCCGCGCGCGGCCGCGACGCGCTCGCCGGTGGGCTTGTCTGCTACCGGCCGTACGCGTGCGCGGACGGGGGATGGGTGACGCTCGGCGCGCTCGAGCCGCGCTTCTGGGCGGCGTTCTGTCGCGGGGTCGGTCGCGAGGATCTGATCGAGCAGCAGTTCGAGGCGCCGGGCAGCACGGCGCACGCCTCACTCGAAGCGCTCTTCGGCGGCCGGACGCGCGCGGAGTGGGAGGCGTTCGCCGCGGACGTGGAGTGCTGCCTCGAGCCCGTGCTCGGCCTCGACGAGGCGCTGGCATCGGAGCACGTCGCCGCCCGCGGGATGGTCGTCGGGCTCGAGCAGCCCGGCGCTACGGAGCCGGTGCGCCAGCTCGGCGCGCCGGTCAAGCTCTCGCGCACGCCGCCCGACACGGCGCGCTTGCCGGGCCCCGAGCTCGGCGAGCACACGGAGGCCGTGCTGCGCGAGGCGGGCTACGACGACGCGCAGATCGCCGAGCTGTTGCGCAGCGGCGCCGTTGCAGGCCCGCACACGGGCGCCGCCGGCTCGTTTCTGACTTGAGCGATGGACAGTGGTTCAAAACGCTCAACATGTGAGCGTTTTGAACCACTGTCCGTGTGCGCCGCCCTCGGGCGGTGGCTGCGACGGGCGGCGGATGCGATCCTGAGGCCATGGACATCGCGATCCCGATCTTCGACCGCTTTACGGCGCTCGACGCCGTCGGCCCGTACGAGGTTCTCAGCCGCCTGCCGGGTGCGCGGGTGCGCTTCGTCGCGCACGAGGCCGGGCCGGTGCGCGCCGAGACGCGATGCTCACGCTGGTCGCGGAGGCGCGCTTCGAGGACGTGCCGTCGCCGCAGGTGCTCGTCGTCCCCGGCGGGATCGGGACGCGGGCGCTGCTCGGCGACGAGCGCCTGCTGAGCTGGATCCGCCGCGCCCACGAGACGTCGGACTGAACGGCGTCGGTCTGCACCGGCTCGCTGCTCCTGGCCGCCGCCGGCATCCTCGACGGCCTCGACGCGGCGACGCACTGGGGCGCATGGGCGGAGCTCGGCGAGCTGGGGGTGCGCCCGACGGCGCGGCGCGTCGTCGAGGAGGGCACGATCATCACCGCGGCGGGCGTGTCCGCGGGCATCGACATGGCGCTGACGCTCGCCGCCCGGATCGCCGGCGAGGACATCGCGAAGGCGATCCAGCTCGAGATCGAGTACACCCGCCCGGGCGCGAGCTACGGCGCGGGCTCACCGGAGTCGGCAGGCGAGGACATCGTCGCGCTCGTGCACAACGGTGACGCAGGTCGAGCGCGAGAGCGGCTAGCGCCACTCGGCGCGGCGCAGTGTGAAGTACAGCTGCTCGGCGCCCCAGACGTGGCGGCAGCCGTCGAGGCGGAAGCCGAGCTTGCCGAGGACCTTGCGCGAGCCGGTGTTGGCCTCGCGCGTGATCGCGACGACGTGGTCGAGCTCGAGCGCGCCGAAGGCCTCGTCGAGCACGTAGCTCGCGGCCTCGGTCGCGTAGCCCAGGCCCCAGTAGTTGCGCCCGAACGCGTAGCCGAGTGCGATGTCCGGGCCGCCGGGGGAGAGGGGGAACAGGCCGGCCTCGCCGACGAGCAGTCCGGTCTCGCGCTCGATGACCGGCCAGAACGAGTAGCCGCCGAGCTCCTGCTGGAGCATCGAGCGCTCGATCGACGCGCGCGTGCCAGCGAGGTCGCGCGCGCCCCCGAGCAGCGCCATCGCCTCGGGGTCGCCGTAGAGGACGTCGTGCAGCTCGGCGAGGTCGCCGGGCTCGTACGGACGGATCGCGAGTCGCTCCGTGAGGATCGGCAGGGCCACGCCTGGATGTTGACGGTTCGCGGCGGTCGGCATGCGCCCCGCGGGCTAAGGTGCCGCCGAGCATGACCGTTCCCCCGCGATCCGAGGACGCCGGCGCGGCCGCGGAGGATCCCCCGGAGCGGCCGCGGCACGAGCCCTCCAAGCACCCCCTCGTCTGGTACGCCGCGCTCGCGATCCTGCTCGCCGCCGTCGCCGGGATGATGCTCTACCTCACCCGCGGCCTGACGTTCAACCTCGACGAGTGGATCGTCGTGACCGAGCGCCGCGGGCCCGGCGCGCCGTCGCTGCTCGCGCCGCACAACGAGCACCTGTCGGTCCTCATCATCGGGGCGTTCGTGGCGCTGCTGAAGATCGGCGGCCTCGACGCCTTCCCGCTCTTCATGGCGCCGCTGATCGCGCTGCAGCTCGCGCTCGGCGTCCTGCTGTTCGTGATCGCGAAGGCGCGCGTCGGGGCCGGCATCGCGCTCGCCGTCGTCATGCTCGCGCTGCTCTGCGGCCTGGCATACGAGAACTTCCTCATACCGGGCCAGGCCGGGCAGATGGCGTCGATCGTCGCCGGCGTGGCCGCGTTCCTCGTGCTGGACCGCCCGCCGTCCAGGCGCGACGACCGCATCCTCTGCGGCCTGCTCATCGCCGGGCTGTGCGCGTCGGGGCTCGGGATCCCGATCGTCGCCGGCGTCGCGCTCGAGCTGCTGCTCACGAAGGCCGGGCGCGCGCGGCTGTGGGTCGTCGGCGTGCCGCTGGGCCTCTACCTCCTCTGGTACCTCTCCTTCGGCACGAACCGCGCGGGCTTCGACGAGCTCGCGATCAGCGCGCTGTGGGCGTGGGTCGCGATGAACCACGCCGCCGGCGCGCTCATCGGCGAGCGCCAGGTCGAGCCCGGCCGCGACTTCCTCGTCGTGCTGCTGATCGTGCTCGCCTACAGGACGTTCCGCGTCCCCGCGGCGTCGCGCATCCGCCTCGCCGCGATCGCCACCGTCCTGCTGACGTTCTACGGCCTCACCGCGATCTCCCGCCACGACATCGCCCCGGCGTCCTCCTCGCGCTACCTCACGGTCGGGCTCGTCTTCCTGCTGCTCATGCTCCTCGAGGCCGCGCGCGGCTGGAAGATCCGCGCCTGGGTCCCGTACGTCGTCCTGCTCGTGGCGCTGATCTCGTTCAACAAGGACTCGAAGATCGCGTTCAAGGACGGCCGCAGCCTGTTCCTGCAGCGCTCCGAGCGGGTGCGGGCATCGCTCGGTGCCGTCGAGCTGCTCGGCCGCGACCGCGTCGACCCGCGCTTCGAGGTCGCGCCGCTCGCCGCGCCGTTCCTCGAAGCCGGGCACTGGTTCGACACGCTCGACGACCTGCGCGGCGACCCCGGCTACACCCCGGCGCAGCTCGTGCGCGCACCGGCGGACGCGCGTGGCTTCGCCGACGACACGCTCATCCGCGCCGGCGGGCTCGCGTTCGGCCCGGCGGCGGCGGGCGCGTCATGCGAGCCGTGGCGCGGGGCGACCGGCCCGGTGCCACCCGCGGGGCGTGCGCGTCGAGGCGCCGCGCTCGCGAGCAGGTCACGCTGCGGGCGCGGCGCTTCGGGACCGAGTGGGTCATGGTCGGGGCCCTGCCGGTCGCGGCGGGCCACGCCGTCGAGCTGCGTCCGCTGCGCGACGCCGCCGCGAAGCCGTACGTCCTGCAGGCGACGGGCGCTGCGCGGGTCTGCCCGCTGTAGCTGAACGCCGAGGCAAGGCCGCGCGGCGGCCGAAGCCGCGCGGCCGAGCCCGCGTTACTTCTCGACGGTCTGCGTGATGCGAGTCGACCTTCGTCGCGATGATCGACGACTCCGAGGCGCGCCACGGCAGCGCGGCAGCGCACTTCAGGACGATCTCGGTCGGCGCGGCGACCGTCCGCGTCAGCTGCATGCCGAGCGTCGCGGGCGTCTGGCGGTCGTTGATCGCGATCGTCTGCAGCGACGAGGCCTGTGACGCCGCCGAAGTCGAGGATGCACGTGCCGCCGACCGAGCCGTTGGCGCCGATCAGCGCCTCGAGTGATGTTCGCGTGCCGGTGAACGCCGTCATGATCGTGTTCGCGGTCACGACGTACGCGCCGGCCGGGACGGTCATGCTCGTGACGCGCAGCAGCTGGTTGGCGGGCTGGTTCTCGGGGCCGGCCTTGCGGACCTGCTCGTAGGCGATCTTCGGCGCCTGCGCGGCCGGGGCCTTGCGGTTCAGGACATTCTGGACGCCCTTCGACAGCCTCCCGGACTGGATCGTGCCTGTCCTTGATGTCGATGTTCTGGATCGTGCCGTTCTTGATCTGCGACGTCGTGATCACCGTGGCGGCGACGGCGCTGCCGGCACAGGCCGCGACGAGTGCGGCGATCGAGATGACGAGTGCCGGGCTGGGCCGTCGAAGCTTCATGAAGTGTCTCCCCCTGCGGTTGAATGCCTGCTTGTACTGACACCTAACACACGAGCGTGTCCGGTGGCCACCGGCGTTAGCGTCTGCGATCACGTGCTCTTTGGGACGGACGATAGTGCTCGCCGACATGGGTGCTTGTGTTCAGCGCTTGGTGCAGAAATGCACGACATCGTCGGGATGCAGGCCATAGCGGCGGCGGCGCACGGGACCGAGACGGTCGCGTAGCGGTCTTGCTTGACCGTGAAGCCGGCGGCGCGCAGGCGATCGCTGTAGTCCGGACCGTACGCGCGCACGTGGTCGCGCTGCGAGAAGCGCGCAGGCGCTCTCGGGATCGGTCAGCGTCGGGTCTCCTCGGTGCGCTCGAGCAGGATAGGCACCTGCAGGATCGCTCAGCCGTAGGGGTGCAGGACGCGCCGCAGCTCGCGCATCGCCTGCGCGTCGTCGGGCACGTGCTCGAGCACGTGGCTGCAGTAGATGACGTAGAACGCGTCGTCGGGATGCTGGATGTCCGTGATGTCCATGACCTCCTGCGCGGCGCCGGGCTAGAGGTCGGCGCTGAGGTAGTCGATGAGCGGCTGGAGGCGCAGACGCGCTCGAGCATCGGATCGGACGCGATGTGCAGCATTCGCCGCCGGCGCGTCCAGCTGAAGAGGTCGGTCTCGTCGAGCAGGTGGAGCCACACGAGGCGGTGGCGCTCGAGCGCGCCGCAGCTCGGACACTGCGCGATCGGCCGCTTGATGGTGCCGCCGCCGAACGGGAGGAACTCGTCGGCGCCCTCGCCGCCAGCGGGCAGCGGACGAGCAGGCCTCAGGAGGACCGGCACGCGTTCAGCCGTCCGCGCAGCGCGCGCGCCGGCGGCGGCCGGCGAGGGGCGCACGGCCGGGAGGCGCAGCGCCGGGACGGGCGGCGCGGGCGCCGGCGCACCGCCGGCAGAGCCGGCGCGGTGGGCCGGGCGGGATAGCATCCAGAGCTTGACTGACCAGTCAATCTTGGAGCCGGAAGCCATGCGCGTCGCCGCCGTCCAGCTGACCAGCACCCCCGACCTCGACCGCAACCTCGAGCGCGC
Source organism: uncultured Actinomycetes bacterium (assembly GCA_963839905.1). Taxonomy (GTDB): domain Bacteria; phylum Actinomycetota; class Thermoleophilia; order Solirubrobacterales; family Solirubrobacteraceae; genus CADCVQ01. Next base: position 202,403 of record CAWIXC010000001.1, read on the forward strand.
GGACCGCTTCACGCGCGCGGCCGCGGCCGACGGCGCGCAGCTCGTCGTGCTGCCCGAGAAGTGGAGCGTGCTCGGCCGCGGCGAGGACCTGCGCGCCGGCGCGCAGCCGCTCGACGGCGGCCCGCGGTCGGCGTGGGCGCGCGGCGACCGCGCGCGAGCTCGGCATCGAGCTCGTCGCGGGCTCGATCTCCGAGCGCGCCGAGGGCGAGGAGCTGCTGCGCAACACGTCGCTGCACGTCGGCCCCGACGGCGAGATCCACGCCGCGTACCGCAAGGTGCACATGTTCGACGTCGTCGTCGAGGGCACGGTCTACCGCGAGTCCGACCACGAGCAGGCCGGCGACGAGATCGTCGTCATCGCAGACGCGCGGGCGGCGTCGGGCTCGGCCTGTCGATCTGCTACGACGTCCGCTTCCCCGAGCTGTACCGGATCCTCGCGATCCGCGGCGCGCGCATCCTCACCGTGCCCGCGGCCTTCACCGTCCCGACGACGCGCGACCACTGGGAGGTCCTCCTGCGCGCGCGCGCGATCGAGAACCAGGCGTTCGTCGTCGCCGCCAACCAGATCGGCGAGCACGCGCCCGCGAGCGCGCGAGGCGCCGGCGCTGCGCTCCGGCGGGCGCTCGATGATCGTCGACCCGTGGGGGATCGTGCTCGCGCTCGCCGCCGACCGCGAGGGCGCACATCGTCGCCGACCTCGACCTCGACGCCCAGGCGCGCATCCGCCGCGAGCTGCCCGCGCTCGCCAACCGCCGCCCGTCGGCGTACCGCTGGCCGGTCGAGGCCCCGGCCTGATGCGCCGCGAGCCGCCCGCCCCGACAAGCGCCGCCTGATCCTCGACGCCGCCGTCGTCGCGTTCGCCAAGCGCGGCTTTCACCAGTGCCGCGTGTCGGACATCGCCGACGAGGCGAACGTCGCCTACGGCCTCGTCTACCACTACTTCCGCTCGAAGGACGAGGTGCTCGACACGCTGTTCCTCGAGCGCTGGGACATCCTGCTCGAGTTCATCGCCGAGACCGACCGCACAGCAGATCCCGCCGCGCGAGAAGCTCCACGCGATCGCCGCGGCGATCATCGACTTCTACCGCTACGACCCGGCGCTCATGAAGGTCATCATCGTCGAGGTCATGCGCTCGGCGAACTCGTTCGGCATGCGCCACTCCGACAAGATCGCCGAGGCCTACGTGCTCATCGGAGAGATCGTGTCGAAGGCGCAGGAGGAGGGCACCTTCAAGCGCGAGGTCTCGCCGCGCTTCGCGGCGCTCGCGTTCTACGGCGCGATCGAGCAGGTCCTGACGGGCTGGATCTTCGGCATGCTGCCGGAGGGCGAGGCGGAGTACGAGCAGGCCAAGGCGTCGATCGTCGAGACGATCTGCGGGGGCTTGGACGAAGTGAGCGGGCGAGCCGCCCGGTACGTCTGAGAGGATGGATGCGGATGAGCCAGAACGACATCGTCAAGCGCCTCGTGTGGTCCGGCCTGCTGGCCGGGCTCGGCGCGATCGCCTCGATCGCGACGACCCGCGCCGCCGGGTTGATTTGGCGCAGGATCTACGGGGAAGACCCGCCGGAATGACCGCCGACGCCGACAGCCGCGATCCGGAGCCCGCCGTCGACGGCGAGGCCGTCGAGCTGCCCGCCGCCCCCGAGCCCTCGGTCCCGGTCACGATCACGCACGAGCCGGCTCACCCCGATGCCCCGCGCCGGCGGCCAACCCGATCGTCGACGTGTCCGGCGCGCCCGGCGCGACCGCGCCGTCCTTCGACGGCCACGCGGCCGAGCCGCCCGCCGATCCGCTGAGCCGTCCGGGCGCTCGCCGCCGAGCGCCCCGAGCTCGCCGTCGGCGCGGCCTTCGCCGGCGGCATCCTCGCTGCCATGATCTTGCGACGCCTTGGCAACTGACACCTCCCCCCAGAACGTCGCGCAGGCCGTCCAGGAGATCTCCGAGCGCGTGTCGCTGCTCGTGCGCGAGGAGATCGAGCTCGCGAAGGCCGAGGTCACGACGAAGGTCACGAAGCTCCTCAAGGGCATCGTCATCGGCGTCGCCGCCGGGATCTTCGCCGTCACCGGCCTGCTGTTCTTCCTGCACGGCCTCGCCTGGCTGGCCTGGTTCGCCCTGCCGGTCGGCAACAGCGCGTTCTTCTGGGGCTTCTTCGTCGTCGCGGGCCTGCTGTTCGTCATGGGCGGCCTCGCGGGCTTCCTCGCCGCGAAGTTCCTCAAGGAGAGCTCGCCGCCGACGCCCGACATGGCGATCGACGAGGCCGGCAAGATCAAGAAGACGCTGATGTTCCGGCGCAAGAAGAAGCGTAGTGCCGACGCGCACGCCCGAGCAGATCCGCGCCTCGATCGAGGCCAACCGCCGCGAGCTCGGCACCTCGATGGAGCGCCTGCACCAGGAGATCGCGGTCCTGACGGACTGGCGCCGCCAGCTCGTCGAGCACCAGAAGCCGGTGCTCATCGGCGCGGCCGTCACCGGGTTCGTCATCGCCGGCGGGATCGCCGCGTTCGGCGGCCTGTTCCGCCGCAAGCGCTGACGCGGCCTCGCCGGAAACCGGAGCGCCGGCCGTTCGGGGCTGGTACCGTGAGGGGAGCGCACGCGTTCACCGGGTTCTCGTCTCGCTCTCTGCCCGGCGCGTCCTTAGCCATAGAGCGCGGACGACAGGAGGGGTCCCATGCCGACCCCAGCCGAGCCGCTGACCGGCGCCGCGGAAGCCCTTCGGGCAGCCCCCGGGCCCGAACCTCCGCGGGTCGGGCCAGCCGCGAGATCCGCCGCGCAGCGCACGCCCGAGGGCGAGCTGACCGCCGAGGCGCGCCTGGACGCCGCCGACGCGCGCGACGCGCTCGCGCATGCCCGCGATCTCGCGGCGCCGACCCGCGACGGCGCCCTCGCCGCGCGCGGCCTGCGCGACGCCGCCGCCGCCGATCGCGAGCAGGCCGCGCGCGAGCGACTGCACGCGCTCGTCGACCGCGAGATCCTGGCCGACGAGCTCGCGATCGCCGACAACGACCCGCTGACGGGTGCGCGCACGCGCGCGGCGGGCCTCGCCGACCTCGGCCGCGAGCTCGAACGCTGCCGCCGGACCGGGTGCAGCTCGTCGTCGCGTACGTCGACGTCGTGGGCCTCAAGGCGCTCAACGACACGCTGGGCCACGGGGCCGGCGACGACCTGCTGAGGCGTGGTGCGGGTCATCAAGGAGCACCTGCGCCCGTACGACCTCGTCATCCGGCTGGGCGGCGACGAGTTCCTGTGCGCGATGTCCGGCATGACCGTGACCGAGGCGCGCTAGCGCTTCGCCGTCATCGCCGACGCTGGCCGCCGCGCCCACCGCCGCCGCGGTCAGAACCGGCTTCGCGGCGCTAAGCCCGGCGACAGCGTCGCGGAGCTCATCGCGCGCGCCGACAACGGGATGATCGACGGGCGCCACGCCAAGCACGAGAGCCGCGCCGCCCGCCACCGGCTCGCGCGTGCGACCGCGACGCTGGTGGCGCGACCGGAGAGCGTCGCGCCGCTGCGCCGCTGCGTCGTCGCGTTCGCCGCCGCCGCGGCGCATCCGAGCGCCAGCTCGAGGACGTCGCGATGGCGGTCTCCGAGGCGCTGAACAACGCCGTCCTGCACGCCTACGCCGGCGGCGAGAGCCCGGGCATCGTCGCGGTGGACGCGTGGATGTCGGAGCGGTCGCTGAACGTCGTCGTCTGCGACGAGGGCGGCGGGATGCTGCGGCGCCCGGGCGGCCCGGGGCTCGGGCTCGGGCTGCCGCTCATCGCCCGGCTGACGCGGCAGCTCGTCGATCGAGGAGACGCCCGCGGCATGCGCGTGCGCATGACGTTCGCGATCGGCTGAGCCCGAGGACCTCGGTCGCGGCCGCTTCTGGCGCCACGTCAGCGGCACGTGCACGTCGAGGCCGCGCTCGGGGCGTGCTTTGCGCACCGGCAGGCGCACGACGCCCTTCTCGAGGAGGTACGGCGACAGGTACTTGCCGTTGACCTTCACCGGCGACCACGACAGCGGCGCGTCGCTCCAGGCGCCTTGGACCTCGCCCGGCGCGCGGCGCAGGAAGCGGTCGCTTGTGCCGGTCAGCAGACGGCCGTGGAGCACTTGGCGCAGCGGCGGCACGTCGATGCCGGAACCGGCGCGCGCGGCGATGTGGGCTGCGGTGACGTCCGCCTGCTGGCAGGCGAGGCCACCCTGCTTGATCGGCCGGTCGGTGGCGTCGCCGACGGCGTAGACGCCGTCGAGCCCGTCGACGCGGCCGGCGTCGTCGACCGGGATGAACCCGTGTGCGTCGCCGGGATGCCGTCGAGCCTGCGGCCCTCGAGCAGCGGCAGGGCGACCACGGAGTCGACGTCGAGCGGCGGCCCGGAGCCGGTCTCGATGCAGCCGCTGTGCGGGATCTGCGCGCTCACGCCGCGATGCACGGTGATCCGCGCGGCGTCGAGCAGCTCGGCGACGGCGGCGCTCGCCTCTGGCCGAAGATCTCGAGCGGCTCGCGCTCGGGGGTCACGAGGTGCATGTCGACGCGGTCCATGTTCATCGCCCAGACGTCCTGAGCGGTCATCAGCGCGAGCTCGTAGAGCGGCAGCGGCCAGGTGCATCCGCGGGGAACCACGAACGCCACCGAGGTCGTCCAGCCCTGCTCGAGGTCGGCGATGATGCCGGTGAGGGCCAGCGGGTGGGCACCGAAGGTCAGCGCGTGCAGGAACGCCGGGGTGGCGCGGGCGCCGTGCGCGAGCACGAGCGCGTCGTAGGCGAGCTCGACGCCCGAAGACAGCGTGACGGTGCGGGCGTCGGCGTCGACGCTCATCGACCGCGCCGCGGACGAAGCGGCCGGCGTGCTCGGCCATCACCTGCTCGAGCTCCAGCGGATCGACGCGGCCGCGATTGAACGGCGCGGCGACCGCGAGCGGCCGCAGGACGAAGTCGGGCTCCGGGGCGATCAGCGTGACCTGCAGCCGCGCGTCGGCGAGATCGTGGAGCGCGAGCACGGTCTCGAGCGCGGCGATACCTCCGCCGACGATGACGACGCGGAGCGGTTCGGTGTGGGGAGGTTGGCTCATGCCCCGATCCTCGACCGCGGCGAGCCCGCCGCCATCGGGGTGTCTTGCCCCATCGCATCCGTGCTGGCTACGGAGCGACGCGAGCGGGAGCGTCAGCGCGACGGTCGTGCCTCCGCCCGCCGCGCCCTCGACGCGCAGGCTGCCGCCGCCGAGCTCCGCGCGCTCGCGCATCCCGGTGATCCCGTAGCCGCCCGCGCGCTCCGCGCCGCGCCGTCGAGGCCGCGCCCGTCGTCGCGCACGCGCAGCTCGAGCGCCGACGCCGTCGCCCGCAGGCCGAGCCGGACGTGGGTCGCGCCCGCGTGCTTGGCGACGTTCGTCAGCGCCTCCTGGGCGACGCGGTAGGCGATCGTCTCGACCTCCGCATCCAGGCGGCGCTCGCCGAGCCGCAGGTCGAGCTCCAGCGTCAGGCCGTGCGACGCGCCGGCTCGCTCGGCGAGCGTGCGCAGCGCCGGCTCGAGGCCGAGCTCGTCCAGCGCGGGCGGGCGCAGGTCGGCGATGATCCCGCGCAGGGCGGCGATCTCGAGCTCGAGCTGCGCGACGGCCTGCTCGATCCGCGGTCGCGCCGCGCTCGGCTCGCCGCGCAGCGCGGCCGTCAGCGCGAGCTTCGTCGCCCCGAGGCCCTGCAGCGTCTCGTCGTGCAGGTCGCGCGCCCAGCGCCGGCGCTCGGCCTCCGCGGCGCCGATCGAGTCGCGCAGGCGCTGCGCCTCGACGCTGCGCGCGGTGGCGACCGCGGTCGCCGCGCTGGCGGCGAAGGCCCGCAGCGCGCGCTCGTCGTCGTCGGAGAACGTCGCCGCCTGGCCGATGCGGTCGAACGCGGCGAGCACGCCGAGGCCGCGGCCGCGGAAGACGAGCGGCACGATCAGCGCGCTGCGCGCGCCGCCGAGCCCGAACTTCGCCGGGTCGACGATGAGCGTCGAGACGTCGTCGATGCGCATCGTCGCGGCGCTGCGCAGCGCCGCGCCCGGCGGTGGAGCCCTCCAGCGGGATCTCGGCGTCCGGCGGCGGCGTCGCGTTGCCGGCGTGGGCGGCGAGCCGCAGCACGCGGCTCGTCCGCCAGCCAGATCAGCAGCGCGTCGGACTCGACGAGCGCGCGGGCGCGCTTGGCGATCAGCTCGAGCACGCGATCGAGGTCGGTCTCGCCGCCGAGCGCCAGCGCGATGTCCTGCGCCGCCTCCATGCCGCCGACCGCCCGCTCGAGCTCGACGCGCCGGCGCTCGGAGGTTCCGAACAGGCGGGCGTTGTCGATCGCGATCGCCGCCCACTCGGCGAGCACGACGATCGCCTCGACGTCGTCGTCGTCGAAGTCCTCGGCACCGTGCTTCTCGGTGAGGTAGAGGTTGCCCCACGCCTCGCCGCGGACGACGATCGGCGCGCCGAGGAAGCTGCGCATCGGCGGGTGGCCGGGCGGGAAGCCGTAGGAGCGCGGATGCTCGGAGACGTCGTGCAGGCGGATCGGCACCGGCTGGTCGATCAGCAGCCCGAGGATGCCGCGGCCGCGCGGCAGGTGGCCGATCGCGACGTGGTCGGCCTCGGTCCTCGCCGGCGGTCAGGAACTGGGCGAGCTCGCGGCGCTCGTCGTCGAGCACGCCGAGCGCCGCGTAGCGCGCGCCGCACAGCTCGCGGGCGGTCTGCATGATGCGCTCGAGCAGGACGTCGAGGTCGAGCTCGGCCGTCAGCGAGCGGCCGACGTCCAGCAGCTGGCGCAGGCGAGCTGCGTGGAGCAGATGGCGATCGGCGCCTGCGGCGGGGGAGGCGATGAGGCGAGGATAGGGCGGGCGGCCGCGGGGCCGGGGGGCTGCGCGCCGGGGGGGCACAGGCGTACTGTCAGGAGCGTGACGCCGATCCGCATCGTGCTCGCCGACGACCACGGCGTCGTCCGCGCGGGCCTGCGGCTGCTGCTCGGCGAGCATCCGGACTTCGAGGTCGTCGCCGAGGCCGCGGACGTCGACGGGGCGCTGCGGGCGGTGCTCGGGCACAAGCCCGACGTGCTGGTGCTCGACCTCAACATGCCCGGCGAGCTGTCGTCGCTGGACGCGCTGCCCGGCGTGGCCGAGCGCTCGCCGCAGACCAAGACCGTCATCCTCACGATGCAGGAGGACCCCGAGTACGCGCGCCGCGCGCTGCGGGCGGGCGCGCTCGGCTACGTCCTCAAGGAGGCCGCCGACGCCGAGCTCGTCGAGGCCGTCCGGCGCGCCGCCGCGGGCGGGACGTACCTCAATCCCGCCCTCGGCGCCCGGCTGGCGACGATGCCCGAGCGCCCGGCCGGCCCGCCCGACAACCTGTCCGAGCGCGAGGCCGAGGTCCTGCGGCTCATCGCGCTGGGCCACACGAACGCGGCGATCGCCGAGCAGCTGTTCCTGTCGGTCCGGACCGTCGAGACCCACCGCTCGCACATCCAGCAGAAGCTCGGCCTGTCAGTTCGTGCGGAGCTCGTGCGCTACGCGCTTGACCACGGGCTTCTTGACGGGGCGTGACCGGCCGAGCAGGCCCGCGCACAGGACGATGAAGCCGATGCCGGTGAGCAGCAGCGCGATGCCCATCACGATCGCGAACGTCGCGACCGACGAGGCGAAGTACGAGGTGTTCAGCGCCGTGGTCAGCGCGGTCGCGGAGATCCAGGTCTCCCGCGCCGGGTTGCTCTGCGGCTGGCCGGACTGGGGTCCTTGAGCGCCTCGGCGGTGACGTCGTGCCGCTTCCGTCGGCCGTCGCGTACTGCGGCATCTGCGCGTAGGTCTTGCCGCCCGTGCCCTCGAGCGCGTGGATGCGCATGTAGCTCGCGAAGCACTTGGCGTCGGCGCCGTTCGAGATCGCCTTGCCGGCGACGTCGCAGGTCGGCAGCGCGACGTCAGCCCGGCCTCCTTGGCGGCGACGGCGATCAGCGCGGGGTTCATGTCGTCGGAGCCGACGATGTGCTCGCGCTGGATGTCGGCGTTGACCTCGCTGCGGCCGTGGAGGCCGATGACGATCGCGCCGACGCCGAAGCCGACGAGCACGAGCCCGGCGATGATGCCGGCGAGGCGAAACGGGCGGGTCATGGCAGACGCTCCTCGAGGACGTGGTGTGGGCCCTCAGTCTTCGCTGCGCGTCTGTCGCGCCATCCGCTGCCGGGGCGCGGTGTCACCCGTGGGAAACCCGCAGTCGTGCTGCACGCGCGCAGCGACATCCGGATGACCTTCACGCGCCAGCCCGCATCATCAAAGTCCGGCTGTGCATCGCGGCGGTCTCGCGCGCGATGACGATCTCCTCGCCCGCGCGGGACGACGAGCACCGCGACCCGCGCGTCCGCGGCGGCGATCCGCTCGTCGTCGCGCGCGTTGCGCGCCGGGTCGAGCTGCACGCCGAGCTGCGCCGAGGCGCGCGCAGATCGCCGCGCGCAGCAGCGCCGAGCGCTCGCCGGCGCCCGCGCTGAAGACGAGCGCGTCGAGGCCGTGCAGCGCGGTCGTCATCGCGGCGACGGCGCCGCTGACGCCGCGCACGAACACGTCGAGCGCGAGCTGCGCGCGCTCGTCGCCGCGCGGTCGCCGCCTGCTCGACCTCGCGCAGGCCGGCGAGCGCCGGCGATGCCGAGCAGGCCGGAGCGGTGGTTGAGGGCCTCGTCGAGCTCGTCGCGCGCGATGCCCGCCGCGAGCAGGTGCAGCACGAGCCCCGGGTCCAGCGATCCCGAGCGCGTCGCCATCGGGACGCCGTCAAGCGGCGTGAAGCCCATCGTCGTGTCGACCGAGCGCCCGTCGAGCACCGCGCGTGACCGAGCAGCCGCTGCCGAGATGGCAGACGACGAGCCGCCGGCAGCGCTCGGCGCCGAGGATCCGCGTCGCCTGCTCGTGCACCACGCGACGTTGAGCCCGTGAAAGCCGTAGCGGCGCAGCTCGAAGCGCTCGCTCCACGCGCGCGGCAGCGCGTACGTCGTGGCCGCCGGCGGCAGCGTGCGGTGAAACGCCGTGTCGAAGCACGCGACCTGCGGCACGCCGGGCAGCGCCTCCGAGGCCGCGTCGATGCCCTCGAGCGCCGCGCGCGTGTGCAGCGGCGCGAGCGGCGCCAGCGCGGCGATCGCGGCGCGCGCCTCGGCGTCGACGCGCGCCGGCCCGTCGAAGCGCGCACCGCCGTGCACGACCCGGTGCCCGACGGCCTCGGCGCGGCCGCCCGCCTGCGCGAACGCCGCTCGCAGCGCGCCGGCGTGCCGGCCGGCGCGCGGCGCCGGGCTCCCAGCGCTCGCTGCCGCGATCGAGGATCGCGTCCGACGCCGCGTCGACGAGCGCATGCTTGAGGCTGCTCGACCCGGCGTTGACGACGAGGACGCGCACCGCGGCGGGCGCTACGCGCGCTCCGGCCAGGTCCAGTCGCGGACCTCGGGCATGTCCTCGAGGTGCTCGCGGATGTAGCGCGTGGTGGCGCGCGAGCATCGCCTCGCAGTGCCGCTCCAGCGCCGCGGCGCCCGGCGCGATCCGGCGGGCGCGGCGCAGCGCGTCGAGGACGAGGTGGTAGCGGCTCATCTCGTTGAGCACGACCATGTCGAACGGCGTCGTCGTCGTGCCCTGCTCGCTGTAGCCGCGCACGTGGAAGCGGTCGGCGTCCGGCCGGCCGTGCAGGAGCTGGTGCAGCGCGCGCGCGTAGCCGTGGAAGGCGAAGACGACGTCGGTCGTCGTCGCCGAACAGCTCCTCGAAGCGGTCGCCGGACATGCCGTGCGGGTGCACGTCGCGCGGGCGCGAGCGCCATGAGGTCGACGACGTTGACGACGCGGAAGCGCAGCTCGGGGACGTGCTCGCGCAGCAGCGCGGCCGCCGCGACGTCTCCTGCGTCGGGCACGTCGCCGACGCAGGCCAGCACGACGTCGGCGTCGTCGTGGCCGCTCGCGTTGCCGGCCCAGTCCCACGTGCCGACGCGCCGCGCGCGCAGTGCTCGCGCGCCGCGTCGATGTCGAGGTACTGCAGCTCGGGCTGCTTGTCGATGACGATCAGGTTGACGTAGTCGCGGCTGCGCAGGCAGTGGTCGGCGACCGACAGCAGGCAGTTGGCGTCCGGCGGCAGGTAGACGCGCACGACGCTCGCCGCTCATCGAGATCATCGTGTCGATGAGGCCCGGGCCCTGGTGGCTGAAGCCGTTGTGGTCGTTGCGCCAGCAGGTCGAGGTGAGCAGGACGTTCAGCGACGCGACCGGCGCGCGCCAGGGCAGCTCGCGGCCGTGCTGCAGCCACTTCGCGTGCTGGATCGCCATCGACGCCGACACCATCGCGAACGCCTCGTAGGTCGCGAACAGGCCGTGGCGCCCGGTCAGCAGGTAGCCCTCGAGCCAGCCCTGGCAGTTGTGCTCGCAGAGGACCTCCATGACGCGGCCGTGCGGCGAGACGTGGTCGTCGCCGGGGCGCGCGTCGCGCAGCAGCGGTTCTCGGCCTCGAAGACGCCGCCGAGCCGGTTGGAGTTCGTCTCGTCGGGACAGAAGAGGCGGAAGTTGCGCTGCGCGGCGTTGCGGACGTAGACGTCGCGCAGCAGCTCGCCGAGCTGGCGCGTGGACTCCGCGCGCGCGGCCGCCGGCCGCGTCACCGTCGAGGGCGTACGCCGCCGGGTCGGGCAGGTCGAGCGGCTCGAGCAGCGCGGCCGCCGTTGGCGTGCGGGATCGCGCCCATGCGCAGCTCGCCCGTCGGGCGCGAGCGCGGCGAGCTCGTCGACGAGCGCGCCGTCGTCGTCGAAGCAGCTCCTCGGGCCGGTAGCTGCGCATCCAGCGCTCGAGCTGCGCGAGGTGCTCGGGGTTCTCGCGCACGCCCGCGAGCGGCACCTGGTGCGAGCGAAACGTCCCCTCGACCGGCATGCCGTCGACCTCGCGCGGGCCGGTCCAGCCCTTCGGCGTGCGCAGCACGATCGCCGGCCAGCGCGGCGTCCCGGACGCGTGCGCGCCGCCGGCGCGCGCGTCGTGCTGGATCGCGCGGATCTCGTCGTGCGCAGCGTCGAGCGCGGCCGCGAAGTCGCGGTGCACGGCGCGCGGATCGTCGCCCGCGACGATCGCGCGGCGCGTAGCCGTGGCCGCGCAGCAGCGCGAGCACGTCCTCCTCGCGGCGCGCGGCCGAGCACCGTCGGGCCGGCGATCTTGTAGCTCGTTGAGGTGCAGGATCGGCAGCACGGCGCCGTCGCGCGTCGGGGTTGAGGAAGCGGATGCCCTTCCAGGAGCCCTCGAGCGGCGCCGGTCTCGGCCTCGCCGTCGCCGATCACGCACGCGACGAGCAGGTCGGGGTTGTCGAACGCGGCGCCGAACGCGTGCATGAGCGCGTAGCCGAGCTCGCCGCCCTCGTGGATCGAGCCGGGCGTCGGGACGCTGACGTGGCTCGGGATCCCGCCGGGCGTCGAGAACTGGCGCAAGAGCGCGCCGCAGGCCGGCCGCGTCGGCGCGAGACGTCGCGGATAGACCTCGGAGTAGGTGCCCTCGAGGTAGACGTTCGCGACGATCGCCGGGCCGCCGTGGCCCGGTCCGGCGACGTAGAGCACGTCCTGGCCGGTCGCGGCGGATGAGCCGGTTGAGGTGCGCGTAGACGAGGTTCAGCCCCGGCGACGTGCCCCAGTGCCCGAGCAGCCGCGGCTTGATGTGCTCGGCGCGCAGCGGCTCGCGCAGCAGCGGGTTGTCGCGCAGGTAGATCTGCGCGACGGTCAGGTAGTTCGCCGCGTCCCAGTAGGCGAGCAGGTCGTCGAGCTGCGCGTCGTCGAGCGGGGATGCGGTTTCGGCGACGGCCATCAGGTTCCCGTCGAGGCTAGCTCTCATGTCGATCCGCCGTGTTGCCATCCCGTTCGCGGCGAGCTCAGCCAGCCGTCCGACGGCGCCCTAGGCTCGCGTGCGTGTCGGTCTGGGAAGCCCTGACCACCCGCCAGCTCGCGCGGATCTTCTTCACGATCGCCGCGTTCTGCGGGCTGCTGTTCCTGCTCGTCCAGATCCGCAGCACGCTGCTGCTGCTCGCGATCGCGATCTTCCTCGCGGTCGCGCTCGGCCCGGCGGTCGACCGCTTCTCGGAGCGCATGCCGCGCGGCGGCGGCGATCCTCGTCATCTACGTGATGATCATGCTCACGTTCGTCGGCGTGCTCGCGCTCGTCGTGCCGCCCGTCATCAACGGCGCCGGCGACCTCTCGCGCGACATCCCGACCTACATCGACGACCTGCGCAACAACGACAGGATCCGCGAGTTCGACAACAAGTACGACGTCACGGGGCGCTTGCAGGACGAGGCCGCCAAGCTGCCCGACAAGCTCGGCGACGCCGCCGGCGCGCTGCAGTCGGTCGCGGCCGGCGCGTTCAACGCCGCGTTCCAGCTGCTGACGATCCTCACGATGACGTTCTTCTTGCTGCTCGACGGCAAGCGCATGGCGCGGTGGCTGCTGCGGCGCTTCGGCGGCGAGCACGAGGAGCGCCTGCACGAGGTCGTCGGCCGGATCTACCGCTCGACGTCCGGCTACGTGACGGGCGCGCTGACGATCACGACGATCAACGGCGTCCTGACGTTCTGCATCCTCACGATCCTCGGCGTGCCGTTCGCGGTGCCGCTCGCCGTGCTGATGTCCTTCTTCGGCCTGATCCCGCTCGTCGGCGCGACGATCGGCGGCGTGATCATCCTGCGTCGTCACGCTGTTCACGGACTTCCCGCAGGCGACGATCATCTACGGGATCTTCCTGATCCTCTACCAGCAGGTCGAGAACAACGTCCTGCAGCCGTTCATCTTCAAGCGCACGGTCAACGTGCATCCGCTCGCGGTGATCGTCGGGATCCTCGCCGGCTCGGCGCTGCTCGGCGTCGTCGGCGCGCTCGTCGCGATCCCGGTCGTCGCGGCGCTGCAGATCGTGCTGCGCGAGTTCTTCGGCGCGAAGCCCGAGCCGCCGCGGCCGAGCTCGAGCCGCCCGACGAGCCGCCGAAGCTGCCGCCGCCACCGGCGAAGAAGCCGGCGCCCGAAGCCCAAGCCCGCGTAGTCAGGCCGCGTCAGCGCGGCCGTCGGGATGCCGGCGACGCCGAACATCCCCGGCCCGAGGTAGACGCCGAGCACCGGCCCGACCTCGCTGACGAACAGCGGCTCGGTGCCGAACAGCTCGCGGCCGTGCTCGACGAGCCGCTGCGCCACGTCGGGCGCCTGGATGTGCTGGACGAGCCAGCCGTCGACGCCGTCGGCGTGCAGCGTGTGCAGGTACTCGACCATGCGATCGAACGCCTTGCCGGACGTGCGCACGCGCTCGACGGGCTTGATCTCGCCGTCGACGGTGAGGATCGGCTTGATCTTCAGCGCGCCGCCGACCCACGCCTGCGCGCCGCCGACGCGCCCGCCGCGGCGCAGGTACTCGAGCGTGTCGAGGCAGAACCAGATCCGCGCCTGCGCGGCGGCCTGCGCGGCGCGCTCGGCGACCTCGGCCAGGCCGGCGCCGGCGCTGGCCTTCGTCGCGGCGGCGATCGCCGCGAGGCCCAGGCCGGCGGCGCCGCTGCGCGAGTCGAGCACCGCGACGCGGTCGCCGAGCCCGCGCTCGGCGAGCTGCTCGCGCGCCTGCACGGCCGAGTCGTAGGTGCCCGACACGGCGCCCGAGAGGTGGATCGAGACGACGTCGCGGCCGGCGTCGAGCAGCGGCTCGTACGCGGCGAGGAAGTCGCCGACCGAGGGCTGCGAGGTCGTCGGGACGTCGGATGCCGACCGCAGCCGCTCGTAGAACGCGTCGAGGTCGGCGATCTCGCTCTCGCGCTCGAGCGCCTCGCCGCGCTTGACGTACAGCGAGACGACGTGCACGTCGTGGCGCGCGAGCACGTCGGCGGGCAGGTAGTGCGTGCTGTCGGTGACCACGGCGACCGTCATCGGCGGCGCAGGCTACCGAGGCGCGGCGCCTACCGGGCGCGGCCACACTCGCGCGGCCCGCAGACGGGGTCCCGGGCGACAAGGAACGAGTTGCCCGGGTTCTCGGAGTCGAGCAGCTGGACGGTACGGCGGAAGTCGGGCTTGCTTGTGCTGATGACCGCGGTTGCGATGCAGCAATCGCCTTCGTGAAGAGGCTCAACTTCCCGGTGCGTAGCGCCGCAGGCGGGGATGTCGGCGAGTGGCGAGGCGGCGAGGCGCTTGGCGAGCACGGCCGTGCAGTCCGGCGAGCCCTTGACGCCGTGGACATACGTGGCGCAGATCCCTTCGCCGTCCTGAGCGGCGACGGCCGTCATCCAGTCCGCGTCAGCTTCTCGAGCTCGGCGTGGTCGGGCTCAGCCGACGACGACGGGCCGCAGCCGGCGAGTCTCGCGGCGAGTGCTGCGACAACAGCGAAGGTCGTTGCGAGGCGAGTCATGCCGCGGCGAGGTCCAAAGACTCGGGCCGTTGGCGATGTGGTAGACGTGGGCGATGGATGCGGCCGACGTCCGGTTTACCCGCCACGCGCTCGAGCGCTTCGCTGAGCGTGCGGGAGTGGCGGGATCGCTCGACGATCTGAGAGCGGAGCTCGAGGCGCTCGCCTGGAACGGCAGTGTCGTCAGCCAGCAACCGCCCTGGTCGCATCTGGAGCCCGCCCCGGCGTTTCTCGTCATCGCGCACTGGCTGTGCATGCCGTTGCGGCCCGGTGAGCGAGGTCGAGTGTGGGACGCGACAACGGTGATCACGCACAACGACATGAATTGGTGGGATGCGGTCCAGGCGGGATGGCTCAAGCGCCCGCCGACCTGGGTGAACATCTGGCCTGTAACGCCGGACGTACAGCGCCAGATCGATGCCAGGCGCGCGGCGATAGCCGCCGCGGCCGCCCGCGATGCCGCGGTCACGGACGAGGCTCGGCGACTGGCGGACGAGGCGCGTGCGCGGCAGCAGGCGGCGGATGCAGAGGCTCGCCGGACGGCTGCGGCGGAGGCAGCGCGGGTCGCGGAGAAGGCTCGACGCCGCAATCGCGTGGCTCTGCGCCCTTACGGCTGGGCGGCGACCGCGCTCTCGGGGATCGGCATGAGCATCGCCGTCGCGCCGCTCGCGCCACTCGAAGCCGATGGCGAGCCCGTGTCCGAGCTGCTGACTGCGGTGGGGATTGGCTTCTGGTGCGCGGTCTGTGCCGCCGGTCTCGTGCTCCTGTTCGAGATCGGGACGCGCAAGCTCTGGGCGCTCGCCGCGTATGCGATCACGCTCGCCGCGGCGATGGGGATCGGCGTGGCGGTCAAGACCACCGGAAGTGAGGACCACTACGGCATGATGCTGATCTGCGCTACGGCCGGCCTCATCGGTGCGCTCGGCGTTCGAACAGGGACGACCGGCATGGCGCGTGCGGGGGTTTGGCTAAGCGCAGCCGCATTCATGATCGCGACGCTGATAGCGGTGGCCACCACCGGCTGACGCCGCGCTACTGCCGTGGGTCGACGACGAGCTTGCGCGCCTCGCCCGCCGATGGCCGCACGAGCGCCTCGGCGAGGCCGTCGAGGCCGATGGTCTCGCCCGCGAAGCCGCGCCAGTCGACGTCGCCGGCCGCGAGCAGCGCGAGCGCGCGGTCGACCTCCGCCGGCGTGTGGTGAAACGCCCCGCGGACGTCGAGCTCGGCGTAGTGCAGCGGGCCCGACGGCAGCGTCACATCGCAGCCCGACGGGCAGCCGCCGACGAGCACGACCGTCCCGCCCGGCCGCGCGGCATCGATCGCCGCGCGCCAGGACTCCGGGCGCCCGACGGCCTCCATGACGAGGTCGTGCCGACCGAGCTGCTCGACGGCCCGCGCGCCGAGCGCTTCGGCCTGCCCGCGACGCGCGGGGTGGCGGTCGCACAGCGTGACCTCGCGGCCTTCGAGCACGAGCAGCCGGGCGAGCATCAGGCCCATCGTGCCGCCCCCGAGCACGGCGGCGTCGGCGTGCTCGGCGCCCGCGCGCGCCACCGCGTGGACCGCGGCCGCGAGCGGCTCGGCCATCGCTGCGCCCGCTGCCTCGAGCCCGTCGGGCACCGGGTGAAGTGCCGCCGCCGGCGCCGCGATCCGCTCGGCGAATCCGCCGAGCACCCACGTCATCTCCTCGCAGAGCTGCGTGCGGCCGGCGCGGCAGGGGGCGCACGCGCCGCACGGGACGGAGTCGCCGACGAGCACGCGCTCGCCCGTGTCGTCGCGGACGCCGGCGGTCTCGTGGCCGAAGCGGGCGGGGTAGGGCCCGAGGATCAGGTGGCCGTGGCGCAGCGCCTTGAGGTCGGTGGCGCAGGCCGTCGCGGCCTCGACGGTCACGACCACCTCGCCGGCGGGCTCGGCGACCTCCTCGACCCGCAGGTCGCCCGGGCCGTGCAGCATCGCGGCCCTCACGTCGCGCGCCCGCGCACAAGCGTGGTGCTCGCGGCCCTCATGTCGCGCGGAGGGGTGGTTCGCCCTACTCGGTCTATGGCCGTCTCAGACGAACCAGCCTCGCGCATCACGGCACGATCACGGCCTTCAGCGCCTCGCCGGTGCGCTGCAGGCCGAGGGCGCGGCCGGTCTCCGAGAGCGGCAGGCGGTGGGTGACGAGCGCGAGCACGTCGACGGCGCCGCTCGCGATCAGCCCGTAGGCGGCGCGCATGTCGGCAGGACCCGCCGACCAGCTCGAGCGGACCGTCAGCTCGCGCAGGAAGATCTGCTCGGTGTCCAGGCCGACGGGCGTCCCGGGACCGGTCGTCGCGTACAGGCTGAGCGTGCCGCCGATGTCGAGCGCAGCGGCCGCACCCGCGATCGCGGCGGCGTTGGAGGTCGTCACGAACGCGACGTCCACCGGCTCGCCGTCGTGGGCCGCCGCGCCGAGCCCCTCGGCCACCGCCAGGCGATCGGCGCGCGGCTCGCGCACCCACACCGCCTCGACGCCGCGCGCCCGCGCGGCCGCGACGGCGAGCAGCCCGTTGGATCCCGCCCCGACGACGAGCAGCGCGTCGCCGGGCTGAAGGCCCGCGCGGTCGAAGGCCCGCAGCACGCAACCCAGCGGCTCGACGAACGTCCCCGCGACGGGATCCAGCCCGTCGAGCGCCAGCAGCTCGCTCACGAGCGGCGGCGAGAGCCGCACCTGCTCGGCGAACCCGCCGGGATCGAGCGCGGTCGAGCGAAACTGGTCGCACAGCGTCTCGTGGCCGCGCCGGCAGCGACGGCACTCGCCGCAGGGCACGTGGTGGTGGACGACGACCCGGTCGCCGACCGCGACACCGGAGACGGCGGAGCCCAGCGACAGCACCTCGCCGACCACCTCGTGCCCGAGCACGCCCGGCAGCTTGCGGGAGACGTAGGTCTCGCTGACGTCCGACCCGCACACGCCGCACGCGAGCACGCGACAGACCACCTCGCCCGGCCCGGCGACGGGATCGGCAAGCTCCTCGACGACCACCTCGCGCGGGGTCAGCGACCGCGCGACCTTCATCTAGACAGCAGCGCCGAACGGCGTCGCGAGCAGGCCGAGCACCGACTCGCGCGTCGGCTGCTCCGCGACCCCGCGCTCGGTCACGAGCGCCGACACGAGCGACGCCGGCGTGACGTCGAACGCCGGGTTGCGACACGGCGTGTCCGGCAAGGTCAAGAGCGCCCCGCCCGCGTGGCGCACCTCGCCGGCGTCGCGCTCCTCGATGACGATCTCGTCGCCGCTCGCGATCGAGGCGTCGATCGTCGACGTCGGCCCGGCTACGACGAACGGGATCCCGGCGGCGCGCGCCGCGAGCGCATGCGCGTAGGTGCCGACCTTGTTGGCGACGTCGCCGTTGGCCGCGACGCGATCGCAGCCGACGATCACGGCGTCGACCTCGCCGCGGCGCATCAGGCCCGCCGCCGCGCCGTCGACGAGCAGCTCGTGGGCGATGCCCGCGCGGTGAAGCTCCCAGATCGTGAGCCGCGCGCCCTGCAGCAGCGGGCGCGTCTCGCACGCGAGCACCGACAGGTCGCCGCGCCGCGCGAGCTCGACGACGACGGCGAGCGCCGACCCCGTCCCGCCGCATGCGAGCGTGCCGGTGTTGCAGTGCGTGAGGATCCGCCGCGTGCCGGCGAGGAAGTCGGCGCCAAGCGACGCGATGACCGCGCTCGCGTCGTCCTCGGCCGCGTGGATCGCCTCGGCCTCGGCGCGCGCGACGGCGGCGCGCTCGCGCGGAGCGACGGTCAGCACGGCCGCCTGGACGCGGTCGACCGCCCAGGCGAGGTTGACCGCGGTGGGGCGCGACGCCTTCAGCATCGCGGCTGCGTCGGCGACGCCGTCGTCGTCGGGCTCGAGCGCCACCTGCATCGCCAGGCCGTACGCCCCGACGATCCCGATATTCGGCGCGCCGCGGATCGCCAGGCGCAGGATCGCGGCGGCGCAGTCCTTCGCGCCGCGCAGGTCGATCCACGTCTCCTGTGCCGGCAGCAGCGTCTGATCGAGGATCTCGAGGCGCCCGTTGCGCCACTTCAGCGCGACGACGGGGAGCGATGCCGGGGACACGGCCACGACTCGATGCTACTGTCGGGCGGCATGCGCCGCCTGCTTCTCGCCGCTCTCGCGGCTGCGCTCGTGGCGCCGGCCGGCGCGCATGCCGCCGACCCGATCATGCCGCTGGGCGACGTCGCGACCGGAATGCGGTGCACCGCCCTCAGCGTGGTGCGCGGGACGGCGATCACGAGCTTCGACGTCGAGGTGCTCGACGTCATCGATCGCCAGCGCCCCGAGCAGGCGCGCATCCTCGTGCGCGTCAGCGGCCCGGCGGTCGACGCGACCGGCATCGGGCCGGGCTTCTCCGGCTCGCCGATCTACTGCCCGGGGGCGGACGGCGTGGCGCGCAACGCCGGCGCCATCTCGACGAGCATCGCGCAGTACGGCGGGAAGGTCGGCCTCGCGACGCCGATCGAGCAGATCCTCGCCGAGCCGATCCAGCCGCCCTCCTCCGCGGCCTCGCGCTCGGCCGTCATCGGCGGGCGCAGCCTCGCCGGCCCGCTCACGCTGTCCGGGCTCAGGCCGTCGCTTCAGACGATGTTCGCCGCCGCCGCGCGCAAGGCCGGACGGCCGCTGCTGACGTCGGGCGCGTCGCCGCGCGCCGCGGGCTTCCCGCCGCAGCCGCTCGTGCCGGGGGCCGCGGTCTCCGTCTCGCTGACCTCCGGCGCGATCGGGATCGGCGCGATCGGCACCGTCGCCTACTCCGACGGCCCCAGCGTGTGGATCTTCGGGCACGCGCTCGACGGCGCCGGGCGCCGCTCCCTGTTCTTGCAGGACGCGTACATCTACACGGTCATCGACAACCCCGTCAGCGCGCCGGAGCTGTCGACCTACAAGCTCGGCTCGCCCGGCAACGACCTCGGCACGGTCACGAACGACACGGTCAGCGCCGTCGGCGGGCGGCTCGGCGCCCTGCCGCAGAACTTCCCGCTCAAGGTCTTCGCGAAGGACCTCGACACCGGCCGAAGCCGCGGCCTCACGACGCTCGTCGCCAACGAGGGTGACGTCGGGCGCCCCGCGGGCCCGTCGATCCTCGGCGTCGCGAGCGCGGCCGCCGTCGCGGAGGCCGCGTCGAGCGTGCTCGGCGGCGCGCCGGCGCGCCAGACAGCGGAGATGTGCGTGTCGATGACGCTGCGCGAGCTGAAGAAGCCGATCCGCTTCTGCGAGCGCTACGCCGTCGACGGCAGCGGCCCGAACGCGCTGGCGGGCGCGCTGGCGACCGACGTCGCGCAGGCCGCGGCGATCCTCGACGGCTACGAGTTCGGCGTCCTGCACCCGACGAGCGTCGAGGTCGGCATCCGCGTGCGCCGCGGGCTGCGCCAGGCGTGGATCGTCGACGCGACCGGCCCGAGCCGCGCCCGGCGCGGCAAGCGCATCGCGCTGAAGCTCAACCTGCGGCGCACCGTCACGGGCGTGCGCTTCACGCGCACGGTGCGCGTGCGGATTCCGAAGGACACGGCGCCCGGCGAGCGCACGATCAAGCTCACCGGGACCGACGCGGATGCCGGCAGCAACCCCAACGAGGACTCCGAGCTCAGCATCATCTTCGAGGACGACGAGGGGACGGAGGGGCCGATGCCGGAGTCCGTCGAGGAGGTCCGCGACGCGATCGAGGCGCTCGAGCGCTACGACGGCGTCACGGCGACGATCGGCGGCACGGACATCGAAGCCCTGCGCGACCCGAAGCTGCGGATCTCGGGCGACGCGCGGGTCGTGCTGAACGTCCGGAGGTAGCCCCGGAGGGCTCGCGGGGTCGGGAGCGCCGCGAGCCGTCCGGAACGGGGCTACAGGCGGTTCTCGATGCCGATCGGGGCGGGCTGCGGATCCGCGCCGGCCGGGGCCTCGGCGGGCGCGTCGGCCGCGGCGCCGAGCACCGTGGCGAGCTCGCCGGACTCGTACATCTCGGTGACGATGTCGCAGCCGCCGATGAGCTCGCCCTTGTGGAAGAGCTGCGGGATCGTGGGCCACTTCGAGATCGCCGACAGCTCCTGACGGATCCGCGGGTCGGGCAGGATGTCGACCGCGGCGAACGGCGTCTCGAGCGCTTCGAGCATCGCGACCGTGCGAGCAGAGAAGCCGCAGGCGGGCGCCGCGGGGGAGCCCTTCATGAAGAGGATGACGTCGTTGTCGGCGATCGCCGTGGCGATCGCGTCGTGGATCTCGTTGTCGCTCATTGGACCTCCGTCTTGAGTGCGAGGGCGTGGATCGAGCCGCCGAGCTCACCTTCGAACACGTCGTACACGAGCCGATGCTGCTGCACGCGGCTGAGACCGTCGAAGGCGCTCGCGCGCACTGTTGCGCTGAAATGCACGTCGTCGGCGGATTCCACATCGGCCGTTGCGCCGGGGATCGCCGTCTCGATACGGGTCTTGACCTCGTCTGCGCTGGGCATGTGAGAACAGGGTAGCGGGCCGCTACACTTCCTGAAGTATTGGCCGTGAAGCTGGAATCGACTGGAGACCTTCGCATGATCACGATCACCGACAAGGGCGCCGAGAAGGTCCACGAGTTCCTCAATGCGCAGGGTGCCGACGTGTCGTCCGCGGGTCTGCGCGTCGGCGTCAAGGGCGGCGGCTGCTCGGGCTTTCAGTACAACCTGGCGTTCGACTCCAAGCGCGACGGCGACGAGGTCTTCGAATACGCGGGCCTGAAGGTCTTCGTCGACCAGCCGAGTCTGCCCTACGTCCGCGGGTCGATCATCGACTACGTGGAGTCGCTGCAGGGCGCCGGCTTCCAGGTCAACAACCCGAACGTCGTCGCGGCCTGTGGCTGCGGCTCTTCGTTCCGCGTCGCCGACGAAGAAGAGGTCTCGGCGGTCTAGCACGCCCGGCTCGCTCGCGGCTGCCGATCGGCAGCCGAGACGGGTCTCGTCGCCGCCCTTGACGGCGGCTCCGCGACAGGCGTAGGCTCGCCCCGAGGTCGGCGGTGCGCCGCTGGCTCGGGTGCTTGACGGCGCACCGGCTCGACCGCGTCTCCCGGACCGGAGGTCGAGATGTCGATGACCCGCATGCTGACCGCGTCGATCGCGACAGGGAGGCGCCGCGGGCTCGCGGCGGCCATCGCCGTGCTCGGCCTGTTCGCCGTTGCACCTGCCACCGCCGAAGGCTTCTCCGTGGCCGTCGACTGGCCCGATCCGGTGACCGTCGGCCAGAGCGGCCTCACCGCGCACGTGACGCTCACGAACGACGCGGCCACGCCGGCGACGGTCTGCGGCCTCGGCGAGTGCGGAGGGTCGGCCGGGATCCTGGTGGTCCCGTCCTGCGGCGCGGCCAGCCCGCCCGGGACCTGCACCACGCCGGATCTCGGCGTGTTCACGGTCGCGCCGAGCGCGCCGGTCGCCATCGGCGCCTGCGGTCAATTCGTGACGAGCTTCGCCGTCGTCGCGGCCGATCCGGCCCAGGGCTCGCTACAGCTCGTTCCGATCGGCGGGCCGGTCGTGCTCGGCGCCCAGGGGACGCCGGCGGCCGTCTGCGACATCCCGCTGACCTTCGCCGTCGCCAAGCTCCCCGCGCCCGATACCTCGCAGCAGAAGGCCGATGCCCAGACGCTGCAGTCGGCCAGCGCGCAGGCACAGCTCGAGTCGCCGGCCGGCCCTGTCGTGCAGTCCGGCGCGGGTCGCGACGAGACGACGGTGCTGCCGGGCACGGTTCCGCAGCCGCCTCCGCCGCCCATCGTGATCCCTCCGCCACCGCCGATCGGGATCCCGCAGCCGCCACCCCCGCCTCCCGTGATCCAGCCGAAGGATCTCGATCACTTCAAGTGCTACGAGGCGCTGCAGCCGAACTTCCGCCAGCGCACGGTCGGGACGCGCGACCAGTTCGGGCAGCGGCGCGCGCGGGTGCTGCGCACGCGCCAGCTCTGCAACCCGGTGTCGAAGAACGGCGGCAAGGTCCAGCAGCCGCGCGCGCATCTCGTCTGCTACGAGACGCGTGACACCGGCAACGCCACGCCGCCGCGGACGGTGGTCGTCACGAACCAGTTCGGGCAGCGCAAGCTGACGACGAGGCGGCCGAACCGGCTGTGCGTGCCGTCGCTGAAGCGCAAGACGCCGGGAGCGGTGCCGTCCACGCCGAACCCCGAGCGCCTGCTCGACCACTTCCGCTGCTACGACGTGGTCCAGCAGCCCGCGTCGCAGACGGTGAAGCTCAGCGACCAGTTCGGCGCGACCGCGGCGAAGGTCGTCCGCGTGATCCGCCTCTGCAACCCAGTGCGCAAGAACAACACGCCCGTGCGGCGGGCGAAGTCGCACCTCGTCTGCTACTCGATCACCGATTCTCCGGCCTTCAAGCCGCTAGCCGTGCGGGTGCGAAACCAGTTCGGCCGCGCGGCCCTGCGAATCCGCCGGCCGGAGACGCTGTGCCTGCCGTCGTTCAAGGAGGTCGTCGCGACCCCGGCCCCGGCCACCGCGCCGGCCGGCCTCGATCACTTCAAGTGCTACGACGCCGAGCAGCCGCAGCTCCCGGTGCGCTTCGTGGGCCTGCGCGACCAGTTCGGGCAGTCCGAGGGCCAGGTCATCGCGACGCGCCAGCTGTGCAACCCGGTGAGCAAGAACAACGGCCGGGTCCTCAACCGCAGCGCCCATCTCGTCTGCTATCAGACGCCGTCGGTGGGGACGGTGCCCTTCCAGCCGCGGGAGGTGCGCGTGTCAAACCAGTTCGGCGTGCGCCAGCTCTCGGTGATCAGGCCGGTCGAGCTGTGCGTCCCGTCGCTGAAGCGCAAGGGGGCGGGCGCGGCTCCGACCGGCTCCAACCCGGAGCTCGTGCTCGACCACTTCCGCTGCTACGACGTCAAGCAGCAGGCGGCGGCCAAGGCCGTGAAGCTCGTCGATCAGTTCAAGACCTCGAACGCGAAGGTGGTGCGGGTCGTGCGGCTGTGCAACCCGGTGCGCAAGAACCAGACGCCGGTCAGGCGCGCGCAGGCGCACCTCGTCTGCTACTCGATCGTCGAGGGTGCGTTCCAGCCGCTGGCGGTGACCGTCCGCAACCAGTTCGGCGTCGCGGGGCTGCGGGTGCGCAAGCCGTCGCTGCTGTGCCTGCCGTCGTTCAAGAAGCTCGTCAACGCCGCGGGCGTGGAGATCGGCGCGCCGCCCTCGGGCTAGTCAGTCAGGACTTGGAGGGCCGGTTCCCTCGGAGCCGGCCCTCCTTGCGCCGCAGCTCAGCCGCGCTCGATCCGCGCGAGCCACGCGAGCGATGCGTTCTCGCCGAAGTCATAGCTCGGAAGCAGCAGGAACTCGGCCGGCTCGATGCTGTGCACCGACCAGCCGTCGGCGAAGAGCTCCGCGATGCGCTCCTGGGTCAGCTGCCGCGGGCCCGGCCCGGTCGCAAGCTCCGAGAAGCACTTGAGCCAGTAGGTCCCGCCGGGGCGCAGCACCGCGTGCGCGCCGGCGATCGTCGCACGCATGGCGTCGTCGGAGAGGGTGTGCAGGCAGCCCGAGTCGGTGATCGTGTCGAACGTCTCGCCGAGGCTTGCGAGCTCCTGCACGTCCAATTCCGCAAAGCGCGCCGTCAGCCCGCGCTCGCGCGCCCGCTCGGAGGCGCGCTCGACCGCGATCGCCGACGCGTCGACGCCGAGCACGTCGAGCCCGAGCGACGCGAAGAACAGCGCGTGCTCGCCGGTCCCGCAGCCGATGTCGAGCACGCGGCCCGTGATGAGCCCGGCCTCGGCGACCCGCCTGAGGTCCGGCTGCGGGCCGTCGATGTCCCAGGGCGGGCGGCTGGGTCAGGGCTGCCCGCCGGTTGCGCCCGGGACGCCCGTGTTCGTCGAGTACTTCGGCTGGATCTTCATCTCGGGGCGGAAGGAGTGCACGGCCTGCGCGACGGCGATCGCCGACTCGGCGAAGCCCGTCGCGATGAGCTTGAGCTTGCCGGGGAACGTCGTGATGTCGCCGCACGCCCAGACCTGCGGCAGGTTCGTCTTCATGACCTGGTCGACGACGATCGCGCCCTTTGAGATCTCCATGTCCCAGTTCTTCAGCGGCCCGAGCGCGGTCTTGAAGCCGAGCTGCAGGAGGATCGCGTCGACCTCGATCTCGATCTCGTGCGTGTCGTCCTCGGAGTGAAAGAGCTTGACGCGCTCGATCGCGCCGTTGCCGGAGACCTCGCGGATCTGAAACGGCACGTGCAAGTCGACGTGGCCCGCGTCGGCGGCCTGCATGACCTGGTTGACCGTGAGCTCGTGCGCGCGGAAGCCCTCGCGGCGGTGGCAGAGCGCGACCGACTCGGCGGTGTGCACGAGGTTGACGACCCAGTCGCAGGCCGAGTCGCCGCCGCCGATGATCAGAACCCGCTTGCCCGCGAACTCGGACTTCGAGCCGACGAGGTAGTGCACGCCGCGGCCCTCCCACGGGGTGAGGTCGTAGCCGGGCAGCTTCTTGGGCTCGAACGCGCCGTGGCCGCCGGCGATGATGACGGCCCGCGAGCGCAGCTCCGGGAAGTGCGGGTTGTTCGTGCGCAGGACGACGATGTCGTCCTCCCAGTCGATCGCCTCGATCGTCGTCTCGAGGTGCACCGGGACGTCGAACTGCTCGAGCGTCTGACGGCGCAGCTGCTCGACGAGGTCCTTCGCGAGCACCTTCGGGTGGCCGGGCACGTCGAAGATCCACTTCTCCGGATACAGCGCGGTGAGCTGACCGCCGATCTGCGGCAGCGAGTCGACGATCCGCGACGACGCCTCGCGCATGCCCGCCCAGAACGCGGTCGACAGGCCGACCGGGCCGGCCCCGATGACGGTGATGTCGCGGACTTCGCCGGGCGTCTCGGAGGGCATCGGCTCAGACCACCTCGGCGACGATCGGCTCGCCGTCCAGCGCCGCGAGCGCCCGCTCGACCGACGCGCTGATGCACGTGAACGTCGGCGTGTCGCGCGCGGTGTAGAGCGAGGACTCGGTCGTGCGCAGCTGCTGGACGAGGTCGAGGAACGAGCCCGGGTCGTCGGTCTCGAAGGCGACGACGAACTCCTGGTCGTCGAGGCCGAAGCAGTACGACGTGTTGAGGTCGATGTCGGGGTACTCCTTGCCGACCTTGATGTGCTGCTGCATGATCCGCCAGCGCTCCTTGGAGTCCAGTGCGTACCAGGCCCGGGTCTTGACGAACGGATAGACGAACAGGTACTTCGCGTGCGCGGGGCGGACCTCGAGGCGCGACTCGTCGGAGTACTCCGAGGACTTCGTCAGCGCGAGGTACGAGTACGGGATCTGCGACCACTTCATGAGCCCGCTCTGCGCGAGCACGACATGAAACTCGTGGATGCGCTCGAGGTTCTGCGCCTGGGAGAGCAGCATGAGGTCCGTGTCGCCGCGCGTCCCGATCGTCGAGAACGCGCGCAGCAGGTGCCCGTCAGCGAAGTCCGCGCAGGCGGCCGCGAACTCGCGCTTGTGAGCCTGGCGCTCGGCGGCATCGAGGCGCCGCCACGCGGGGTCGAGCTTGAGGAAGGTGTACTTCACGAAATGACGCGTCGGCACGATGAGACAGGATAGGCAACGGCGATGCCCGCTCTCTCGGCTCACGCGCCGCGGCTCGCTGCCGTCGTCGCGCTCCTGCTCCTTGCCGCCGGCGTCACCGCCGCGCCTGCCGCGGCTCAGGCGCGCGAGCCCCGCGCCGTGCTCGCCTTCATGCCCGACGGCGGCGACGAGAACCCCGATCCGGTGCTCGACCGCCTCGACGCGCGACCGCAGCTCGCGCTCGGCCTGATCAGCGCGACGCAGGGGCGCTACACACCGGCGCAGGCGCTGCTCGACATCACCGCCGGGTCGCGCACGTCGGCCGCCGTCTACGACCCGCGCACCCCACCGCGGCTCGAGCTCGTCGTCGGCGGCGACGGCAGCGGCTTCATCTTCGGCTGGAGCAAGGTGGTCGAGCGCGCGGAGACCGCCCTGGCCGAGATCCAGCCGGGCATGCTCGCGAGCACGATCCCCGGCGGCGGGGCGTACGCCGGGGTGCGCAGCCGGCGCAACACCGAGGCCGTGGCTGCCGCTGACAGGGCCGGCAACGTCGCCGCCGTGTCGCTCGGGCGGGCGGGCGACCTCGCCGAGCGCGCGCACCGGCTGCTGGCCGACCATCGCCTCGTGGTCGTCGGGCTGCCGACTGCCGGCAAGGGCGACGCGGCGCTTGGCAAGCTCATGCGCGACCGCCGCGGCGACGACGTGCTGATCGTCATGCAGTCGCCGCCGCGCGCGCTGGTGCCGCAGCTCTTGCCGGGAGGCGCTGCTCTGCCGGGCGGGGGAGACGGCGTGCTGACCTCGCCGACGACCCGCCTGCACGGCGTCGTGGCCGCGATCGACATCCCCGTGACGATCCTCGACGCCCTCGGCCTCAAGGTGCCCGACAACGTCAAGGGCCAGCCGATCACCGTCGAGGGCACGCGCGACGTCGCGACGCTCAACACGATCGAGGCCAGGCTGAGGGTCGTCAGCGGGCGCCGGACGCCGACGATCTTCGCGCTGCTGTTCTCGTGGGCGGCGCTGACGCTCGCGCTCGGCCTCGTCGCCGATCGCCGCGGGATCCGCGCGGGGATGCGGATCGGCGGGCTGGCGATGCTCTGGGTGCTGTCACTGCTGCTGCTCACGGGCTGGCTCGCCCCGACGCGGATGGCGGAGATCGGGATCATCACGTTCGGCGCGTTCGCGCTCGCGGCGATCACGGATCGATTCGTGCGCTGGCCGCGCGGCCCGCTCGTGCCGGCGGTCGTGGCGCTCGTCGGCTACGGCGTCGACCTCGCGTTCGGATCGACGCTGCTCATCCGCTCCCTGCTGGGCGTCAACCCGCGCTCGGGCTCGCGCTTCTACGGCCTCGGCAACGAGCTCGAGTCGACGCTGGTCGTCTTGCTCATGGTCGCGCTCGGCGCGGCGCTCATGCGGCGCGCGGACTTCGAATCGGCGCCCGCGCCGTTCGGCGGCGGGCCCGGCCGCTCGCGCCGGGCGGCGGCGGTCGTCGTGGCGGCGGGGCTCGTCGCGGCCGTGTTCGTCGGCGCGGGGCAGCTCGGGGCGGACGTTGGCGGTGTCATCACCGTCGGCGCCGGCGTGGCGGTGATGGCGGTGCTCATGCTGCCGGGCACGCCGTCGCGCCGGATGATCGTGCTGGCGCTGCTGACGCCGATCCTCGCGCTCGTCGGGCTCGCGCTGCTCGACCTCGCGACCGGCGGCAACGGGCATTTCACAAGAACGGTCCTCAAGGCCGACAGCGCGCACGCATTGTGGGACGTCGTGGTGCGCCGCTACACGCTTGCGTTCAACGTCCTGCGGACCGGGGCGATGCCGTTCATCACGGTGCTCGCGATCCTCGCGTCGGCGTACGCGGCGCGCTATCGCGAGCGCATCTACGCGCCGCTGCGCGGATCGCCGGCGTGGCGCGGCGCGCTGGCGGGCGGCTTGGCGGCATCGGTCGTCGGCGCGCTGTTCAACGACTCGGGCCCGATCCTGCTGGTGTTCGGCGTGTTCGTGCTCGCGTGCGTGACGGCATACGTGCGCGGAGACCCGAAATTGGCGCAGGAGGCTACGATCCCGTGATGCGCATAGCGCTGGTGTCTCCGTACTCGTGGACGTACCCGGGGGGAGTGACGCGGCACATCGAGGCGCTCGCGGAGCAGCATCTTGCCGCGGGTCACGACGTTCGCGTGCTGTCGCCGGTCGATCCAGACGATCGCTTCTCCGCGCGGATGCACCGCGGGGCGCGGCCGTCGAGCCGCGAGCTGCCCGAGTACCTGGTCCCGCTCGGCCGGACGGTCGGCTTCCCCTCCAACGGGGCGGTGTCGAACGTCGCGTACGGCACGTCGACGGTCGTCGAGCTGCGCCGCGAGCTGCGCGGCGGCGACTTCGACGTCGTGCACCTGCACGAGCCGGTCGCGCCGATCCCCGGCTGGGACTCGCTGACGTGCGTCGACGCGCCGCTCGTCGGCACGTTTCACTGCTACTCGGAGAACGTCATCTCCAACAACGTCGCGAACCTCATGGGCGCGCGGCGGCGGCTGAACCGCTTGGGGGTGCGGATCGCCGTATCGGAGGCCGCCGCCTGGACGGGCCGGCGCTTCTACGGCGGGACGTACCGCGTGATCCCGAACGGGGTCGACGTCCCCGACGTCTTACGCGTGCCTTTGCCGCGGGCGGTTGGCGAGCCGCTGCGGATCGCGTTCATCGGCCAGGCGGTCGAGCGCAAGGGCCTGCCGGTGCTGCTGCGCGCGTTCGAGGCGCTGCGCGAGCACATGCCGGTCGAGCTGCACGTCGTCGGGGTCGCGCCCGAGGAGATCGCGCCGCTGATGATCGACACGACCGACGTCTTCGCGCTGGGCAAGTGCAGCGAGGCCGAGAAGCGCTTGGCGCTCGAGCGCGCGGACATGCTCTGCGCGCCGTCGCTCGGCGGCGAGAGCTTCGGCATGGTCCTGACCGAGGCCTTCGCCGCGGGGACGCCGGTCGTCGCGTCGGACATCGCGGGCTATCGCGATGTCGTGACCCACGGGGTCGACGGCGTGCTGGTCCCGCGTGGCGACGCGACGGCGCTGGCCGAGGTGCTGCGCGACCTCGCGCTGGACCCCGCCCGCCGCGACGGGCTCGCGCGTGCCGCCGGGCATGCCGCGCGGCGCTACGCGTGGCCGCGCGTCGCGGCGGACGTCCGCTCCGCCTACGAGGATGCGATCGCGCTGCCCGCGCCGGCCGGCTCGCGCGTCGCGGTGCGGATGGGCTTCGCGCCGGCCGACGGCGTACGCGTGCCGGCGGTGCGGCTGCCCACGCTCGAGCCGCTGCCGGAGGCCGCCGGCGGCGCGCCCCGGCCTGCGGCACGCCTGCTGCGCCGCGCCGGGATCGGCGTCGCCGGGCTGCTCGCGCTGGTGCTCGCGAGCTTTGCCTTGCAGCGCATCGGCGTCGAGCGGATCGGCGAGTCGCTGCTCGCCGCGACGCCGACCTGGGTGCTGCTCGCGCTCGGGCTCATGTGCTTCTCGATGGTGCTGCGCGGGGTCGCGTGGCACGCGATCCTGCGCGCGGCGCTGCCGCGGGCGACGGTGCGGCTCGTCGACGCGCTGCAGGGGACGTTCATCGGCGTGCTCATGTCCGCGACCTTGCCGGCCCGCTTGGGTGAGCCGGCGCGCGCGTTCGTCGTCGCGCGGCGGATCGGCAACGCGCGGCTGCACCTGCCGGTCGTGCTCGGCACGATCGTCTCGCAGACGCTGCTCAACGTGCTCGCGTTGATCGTGCTCGGGATCACGATGTTCTCGACGGTCGACCTGTTCACGCACCACACGGCGCTGCTCGCGGTCGCGATCGCGCCGCTGGCGATCGTCATCGTGATGCTCGCGGCGCCCGCGCTGCTGCGCTCGGGCAAGCCATCGCGCTTCCGGCGCGTGGCGACGTTCGTGACGCAGGCGCGCGACGCGCTGGTGCAGGTCCGCGCGGGGCTGCGCGTCTTCGGCAAGCCGCGCCTCGGCGGGACGGCGGCGCTCGCGCAGCTCACGGCGTGGGCGATCCAGTGGATGTCGTGCTTCGTGCTGCTCGTCGCTCTGGGTCTCGACGACCAGGCCGGCATCGGTGCGGCGGCCGCGGTGCTGTTCGCGGTGAACGTCACGGCCGTGCTGCCGGCGACGCCGTCGAACCTCGGCGTCTTCCAGGCGGCGTGCGTGGCGGTGCTGACCGCGTACGGCGTCGGCGCGGCCGATGCGCTCGCGTACGGGATCATCCTGCAGGCCGTCGAGATCGCGACGGCGATCGTGATGGGCACGCCGGCGCTGGTGAAGGAGGGGCTGTCGTGGCGCGAGGTGCGCCTGCGCGCGATGCACGCGTCGCCGGTCGAGCTTGCGCCGGTGCAGGGGTTCGGCGGGCGCGGCGGCGGCGCTCGCGAGACGGCCTGACCCGCTCGGAGCGGTCTCGTTCGTAGCTCGATCCGATGGACGAGATCGAGATCATCCTCATCGCGCTGCTGGTGTCGGTCGCGGTGCTGTCGGCGGCGGCGCGCGCCGCGCACCTGCCGTATCCGATCGTGCTCGTGCTCGGCGGGATCGTGCTGGGCGTGGTGCCGGGGCTGCCCGAGGCGCGGCTGAACCCGGATCTCGTGCTGGTGATCTTCCTGCCGCCGCTGATCTACTCGAGCGCGTTCTTCACGAACCTCAGCGACCTGCGGCGCGACCTGCGCCCGATCTCGCTGCTGGCGATCGGCCTTGTCTTGGTGACGACCTGCACGGTGGCGCTCGCCGCGCACGCCGTGATCGACGGCATGAGCTGGGCGGTCGCCTTCACGCTGGGCGCGATCGTCGCGCCGACGGACACCGTCGCGGTGAGCGCGATCTTGGAGCGGATGAACCTGCCGCGGCGGATGCGCAGCGTGCTCGAGGGCGAGAGCCTGATCAACGACGGCACGGCGCTGGTCGCGTACAAGGTCGCGGTCGCGGCGGTCGTGACCGGCTCGTTCTCGTTGGTGGACGCGGGCTTTCACTTCGTCGTCGACGCGGGTGCGGGCGTGCTGATCGGGGTGGGGGTCGGCTACGTCATCGCCGAGGTGCGGCGGCGCCTTGACGACCCGCTGATCGAGAACACGATCAGCCTGCTGTCGGGGTACGCGGCGTACATCCCGGCGGAGCGCATCGGCGCGTCGGGGATCCTCGCGGCGGTGACGGTCGGCGTCTACATGGGCTTCCGCGCGCCGGGCATCGTGTCGCCGGCGACGCGGCTGCAGGGCTCGATGCTGTGGGAGGTCCTGGTCTTCCTGCTCAACGCGGTGCTGTTCGTGCTGATCGGGCTGCAGCTGCCGGTGATCGTGGAGGGCCTCGGCGAGTACTCCGTGATGACGCTGGTGGGCTGGGGCCTGCTCGTCTCGGGCGTCGTGATCCTCACGCGGCTGGCGTGGCAGCACACGATCGTGTACGTGGTCCGAGCGGTCGACCGCCGCCCGCACCTCGTCGCGCAGCGCACGAACTGGCAGACGCGGACGGTTGGCGCGTGGGCGGGCATCCGCGGCGCGGTCTCGCTGGCGGCCGCCTTGGCGCTGCCGGCGGACTTCCCCCAGCGCGACCTCGTGATCTTCCTGACGTTCTGCGTGATCGCGGTGACGCTGGTCGGCCAGGGCCTGACATTGCCGTGGCTGATTCGAAAGCTCGGCGTGAGCGACGGCGGCCATGCCGAGCAGGAGGAGCTCAAGGCCCGGCTCGTGGTGACGAAGGCGGCGATCGCGCGGATCGACGAGCTCGAGGAGGAGGAGTGGACGCGCGACGACACGATCGAGCGGATGCGCGGGCTGTACGAGTACCGCAAGCGCCGCCTGGCCGCGCGGGCCGGCAAGGCCGACGACGACGGCTACGAAGACCGCTCGGTCGCCTACCAGACGATGGTCCGCGAGGTGCTCGAAGCGCAGCGAGCCGAGCTGACGCGCCTGCGCGCCGAGGGCACGATCTCCGCCGAGGTCATGCGCAAGCTCGAGCGCGAGCTCGACCTCGAGGACCAGCGCCTCGAGATCTAGGCGCGTGGCGCGCGCGCGGCGGTCGCGCCGCGCGCCGCGCGGGCTCGTGGCCGGAGACCGTCTCTAGCGTGTGATGGTCACTGCCGCAGTGTGGCTGGCGGTCTGACCGGGCAATCGGAGGCGCAGCAACAAGCGGTACCTGCCGGGGCGTCGTGGAAGTCGCAGGGTCACGCTGTTTGCGCCTGTGCGCGCGTGGATGGCTCGCTTGGCGGCGTAGTGAAATGCGGCGTACGTGCTGGGCGGGTGGTAATCCAATCGCACGAAGCCCGAGGCCTTGCGCGCAGCCGTGAAGGAGATTCGCAGCACGCGACCGCGTCGCGCGCGGAACGCATCGGTTGTCAGGCGCGCGGTGAGGAGTTGGCGGCTGGCCACCGGGATCCGGCCGATCTTGCCGCTTCGGCTTGTGAGATCGTCATCGCTCCTGGCGATATGCCGGGTGAACCAGATCGCTCCGTCTGGACCGCTTGTGAGGTCGTTGTCAAAGGTGGTTGCGGACGAGTCGGGCAGCGTGAAGCTGGTGATCTCGCCGCCCGGGGCGATCCGTCCGAGCGTCAAGATGCCGACGTACCAGATCGCACCGTCGGGTCCGACGGTGATCTCGCCGGGTTCGTCAAGGGCGTCGGGCAGGTCGTAGAAGCGGATGCGGCCGCTGGGAGCGATCCGTCCGATCCGGGCATCGTCATAGGAGGTGAACCACAGCGTGCCGTCTGCCGTCAACGCGATATCGCGGCTCGGCTCGTAATGGCTCAGCGGAGGCACGCGGAAGGTGCTGAGCGCGCCGGCCGGCGTGATCCGTCGAATGGTGTCATCCACCGTGAACCAGAGTGCACCGCTCGGATCGGCGATGATCCGCTGCAGAGAGATCCCGGTGTCGGGGACGGCAATGAACGTCGGTGCGGCACCGGGTACCAGCCGCCCGACGCGCGCGCCGCTCGTAAACCACAACGCGCCGTCGGCGCCCGTCACGATTCCGTCGGCCGAGTCGAGGCCACCGGGCAGCAGCAGCTCGCTGACGCCCGCAGGCGTCACGCGGCCAAGGCGACCGATGTCGGTTCCCGCGGCGGCGTACCACAGCGCGCCGTCCGGTCCGGCCGTAAGCGCGCGCGGCCGGGATCCTCGCGGGAGCGCGACCGCCCGCACGTCACCGCTTGTTGTGATCCGTCCCAGAGCACTGGCTGTTCGCTTGTCGTTCGGGTCCTGTTGGGTGAACCACAACGCACCGTCCGGGCCGAGCGCGATCGTGTCCGGGCTCTTCAAGGACGCCGGCAGCGCGAACAGCTTGATTGCCGCACCCGCAACCGGGGCCGGCACGCAGCAGGCGGCCAGGACCGCAAGCGTCCCCACCGCGAGCCGCAAACCGGCAATGCTCGGGCGGGTAGGCCGGTTTCGCTGAACGATCACGTGCCGCCGATTCTCGCACCGTGCCAACCGCAGATGTGTGTCCTCGCTCCGCGCCGGCCACACGCGCGGTCAGGGGGGAAATCCACGCCGCCGCTCGCTCTCAGCCAGCAGTCAATGGCGACTCTCTACGGAGAACCGGTCCGATGGATCTGAGCGTCGCTTCCTTCGGAGTGCGTTCGGCGTTCAAACTCGGCCGCGAGCGCCGGATGTCGCTGAAGGAAGCGCTGCTCCTCGTGCTCGTCAAGGTCGCGCAGCCAAAGCTGGGCGCACCGCAGCGCCTCCGGCGGTCGGCGTCCGCTGCGGAGCATCTCGTGGTACAGCCGCGTCATCAACAACGCCGTACAAATCCGTGCTCGGTGGGCGGGCGACGGCGGCGGGCGCGGCGGCCGGCGCGCGCGCAAGCGTGCGCACCGCCACGGCTCGCTGGAGCGTCAGCGCCAACGCATCCTCCACTTGGCCGAGACCCCCGGAGCGTGGCGCGGATGATGTGCGCTCTGCCCGCTGAGGCGGGCCTGCTGTGCTACGAACGCCGGCCGGACTCGACGGTGACCTGGACGGATGCTGGAACTCCGGCACTGCGCGCCAGCATAACTCGCACCCTGCCTGCGTTCGCATTCTTGTGAGTGCGCGCTCACGCGCCGCGAAACTCGGCAACCGACCCGGCACACAGGCGGCTACCGGCGCGGACCACTAGCGTGCGCCGAGCGCATGAGCCTGGTCGACGCCCTTCCCACCGACCCCGGCGCCGACTCGCTCTACGACGCGTTCACGGACTGGACTGCGCAGCAGGGCTTGAGCCTCTACCCGCACCAGGAGGAGGCGGCGATCGAGCTGTTCAGCGGCAACAACGTCGTGCTCGGCACGCCGACCGGCTCGGGGAAGTCGATGGTCGCCGTGGCCGCGCACTTCGCGGCGCTGGCCGATCGCCGCATCACGTTCTACACGGCGCCGATCAAGGCGCTCGTCTCGGAGAAGTTCTTCGCGCTGTGCACGATCTTCGGCGCCGAGCAACGTCGGGATGCTGACCGGCGACGCGTCGGTCAACGCCGACGCGCCGATCATCTGCTGCACGGCGGAGGTGCTGGCGAACATCGCGCTGCGCGAGGGCGCCGGCGCGGACGTCGGCCAGGTCGTGATGGACGAGTTTCACTACTACGCCGACGGCCAGCGCGGCTGGGCGTGGCAGGTGCCGCTGCTGACCCTGCCGGACGCGCAGTTCCTGCTCATGTCGGCCACGCTCGGCGACGTCAGCGAGATCGCGGACGACCTGAGCCGGAGAACGGGCCGCGAGACGGCGGTCATCGACGACGCCGAGCGGCCGGTGCCGCTGACCTATCGCTGGTCGGTCCAGCCGATCCACGAGCTGCTGGAGGAGCTCGCCGCCGCCGACCAGGCGCCGATCTACGTCGTGCACTTCACGCAGGCCTCCGCGATGGAGCGTGCGCAATCGCTGCTGTCGGCGAAGCTCTGCACGCGAGAGGAGCGCGAGGCGATCGCCGGCGACGATCGGCGCGTTTCGGTTCACCGCCGGCTTCGGGCGCACGCTGTCCAAGCTCGTGCGGGGCGGCGTCGGGGTGCACCACGCCGGGATGCTGCCGCGCTACCGGCGCCTGGTCGAGCAGCTCGCCCAGACCGGCCTGCTGAAGGTGATCTGCGGCACCGACACGCTCGGCGTGGGCATCAACGTCCCGATCCGGACGGTCGTCTTCACGAGCCTGGCGAAGTTCGACGGCACCCGTCACCGGATGCTGAAGGCGCGCGAGTTCCATCAGATCGCCGGCCGCGCCGGACGCCCCGGGTTCGACACGTCCGGGTACGTCGTCGTGCAGGCGCCCGACCACGTGATCGAGCGAACGCGCGCGCTGGCCAAGGCGGGCGACGACCCGAAGAAGCGCCGCAAGATCCAGACCAAGAAGCCGGCCGACGGCGAGGTGAGCTGGACCGAGGAGACCTTCGCGCGCCTGCGCGATGCCGTACCCGAGCCGCTCGTGTCGAGGATGCGCGTCGACCACTCGATGATCCTCAACGTCGTCAACCAGCCGGCGGACCCGGTCGAGGCCATGCGCGCGCTGATGGAGGACAACCACGAGGACGAGCGCGGGCGCCGGCGCCTTGTCCGAGCAGGCGCAAGCGCTCGGCGACGAGCTGGTCGCCGCCGGCGTGCTCGTGGCTCGCCAGCCCGACCCGGACGGCCGCACGCTGCAGCTGGCGGTGGAGCTGCAGGCCGACTTCGCGCTCAACCAGCCGCTGGCGTCGTTCGCCCTGGAGGCGTTCTCGCTGCTCGACCCGGAGGCCGAGAGCTACACCCTCGACGTGCTCTCGGTCGTCGAGGCGATCCTCGACGATCCGTTCCCCGTGTTGATGGCGCAGGCCCACAAGGCGCGCGGCGAGGCCGTCGCCGAGATGAAGGCGCAAGGCATCGAGTACGACGGCGCATGGAGCTGCTCGAGGAGGTCACCTGGCCGCAGCCGCTCGGGGAGCCGCTGCTCCACGCGCTGCGGGTCTATCGCGAGACCCATCCCTGGGTGCGCGACTCGGACCTGTCACCGAAATCGGTCGTCCGCGACATGTACGAGTACGGGCGCACGTTCACCGAGTTCGTCTCCTTCTACGGTCTCGCCCGCCGGAGGGCCTGGTGCTGCGCTACCTGAGCAGCGCCTACCGGGCGCTGCGCCAGACGGTGCCCGAGGAGGTCAAGACCGACGAGGCGACGAGATCATCGAGTGGCTGGGAGAGACGGTCCGCCGACCGACTCGAGCCTGCTCGACGAGTGGGAGGCGCTCACGGACCCCGAATCGGTCGCTCGCGTGGCGGCGGCCATGGCGGCCGGCGAGGCCGCCCGCCGCCGCGGCCGATCACCGCGAACACGCGCGTGTTCAACGTCATGGTCCGCAACGCCATGTTCCAGAAGGTCCAGCTGGCGTCACGCGACGAGGCCGCGGCGCTGGCCCGGATCGAGGTCGCGGCCGCCGCGCTCAGCGACCCGCCGGGCAGGGTCACGATGGGCGCGGATGCGTGGGAGGACGCGCTGGGCGCCTACTGGGACGAGCATGAGTCGATCGACACCGGGCCGGACGCACGGTCACCCGAGCTGCTGATGATCGACCGCAACCCAGCCGACACGCCCACGCGTGCGTGGACGGTGCGCCAGATCATCGCCGACCCCGAGGCCCACCACGACTTCGCGATCGTCGCGACGGTCGACCTCGGCGCCTCCGATGCGGCCGGAGAGCCGTGATCCGCACGACCTCCTTCGGATCGGCGCACCTTCGGCTCATAGCGCGAACATGCTCCGGGGCGGCGCCGGTGATCAGCGTCATCCTGAACACGTACAACCGGGCCGCGCTGCTGTCGCGTGCCGTGCGAGCGTCCTGGCCCAGGCCCATGAGGACTTCGAGCTCGTGGTCGCCGACGACGGGTCGACCGATCACACCCCGCCGTCGTCGCGGACTCGACGATCCTCGCGTGCGGTACGTGCGCCAGGACAACGCGGGGCTGTCCGCCGCGCGGAACCTCGGCGTCGCGGGCTCGTCGGGGCGCTACGTCACGTTCCTCGACGACGACGACGAGGTCTTGCCCGGCTGGCTCGAGGCGTTCGCGAAGATGCTCTCGTCCCCGGGGTGCGGCGTGGCCTGCTGCGGCGCCGAGGCGGTCGATGCCAACCACACCGTGACCGAGCGCCGGCCCCGCGACCTCGGGGCGCCGTTCGACCACTGCGTCGGCCTGTTTCACTCGGGCAGCTTCGCCGTGCGGCGCGACGTCTTCGACGCGATCGGCGGCTACGCGACCGAGCTGCCCTGCCACCACCAGACCGAGTTCGCCCTGCGCCTGGTGGCGTGGTGCACCGACAACGGGCTCTCGCGTGGCGAGCGTCCCGCAGCCGCTGCTGCGCATCCACCGCGCGCAGGAGACCGCCCGGCGCCGCAGCGACCCGGAGCGGTTCCTGGCCGGCACCCGGTACATGCTCGAGCACCACGGGGACCGGCTGGGCCGGTCGAAGGTCACCCTGTCGAACTACCTGGGCAGCGCCGGCGTCAGCTCGGCGCGGCTCGGCCGGTACGCCGACGCTCGCCGGTACTTCTACCGCGCCGTGCGGGCCCATCCCGGGCGGGCCACCGGCTACGGGCTGCTCATGATCTCGATGCTCCCGCCGCTCGGCGACGAGGTGTGGAGGCGCAGGCGTTCCAGCAGGAGAACCCCTGGAGCCGGCGTCCGAGGTGACCCGCAACAGCGAAAGGAGGCGGTCTTGTCGCTCGGCTCGTGCATGACGGATCCGAAGGCCTTTCTCGCGGAGCACTGGTCGCGACGTCCCGCTGCTCGACCGGGGCGCTCCGCAGCGCTTCTCGGAGCTGCTCGACGAGGCCGAGGTCGAGGAGCTGGTCGCCTCGCGAGGCCTGCGCCTGCCGGCATTTCGGATGGTGCGCCAGGGGACGCTGATCGGCACGGACCCCTACACGACGAGCGCGCCGCTCGGGCAGGGCGAGGTCGGCGACCTGATCGACCCCGACGGCGTCGTGCGCTTTCGAGGAGGGGGCGACGCTGATCCTGCGCGGGCTGGAGCGCTATCACCCCGCGATCGCCGCGTTCTGCGCGGCGCTGGCCGCCGACCTCGGCCACCCCGTCCGAGCCAACAGCTACGTCACGCCCGCGAACGCGCAGGGACACGGGATCCACTACGACCTCCATGACGTGTTCGTGCTGCAGTGCTCCGGGCGCAAGCACTGGCAGGTCTACGACCGCCACGTCGTCGATCCCCTCCCGGGTGACGGCGTGGACCCGCTCGTCCGCGCCGAAGACCTCGGGGCCACGGTCGTCGACGACGTGCTCGGGCCGGGCGACAGCCTGTACATCCCGCGCGGCTGGCCGCACGTCGCGTCGACGACGGGGGAGGCGTCGATCCACCTCACGCTGGGCGTCGACGTGCTCACCTGGCTGGACGTGCTCGGCGCGGTGCTGGAACGCGCGCGCGGGTGCCCGGAGCTGCGCGCGGCGTTCCCCGTCGCGGGACGCGGCGGCATTCGAGGAAGGCTTCAGGGCCGCCGCCGGGACGCTGGGGGCGCTGCTCGAGCGGACAGCGCCGGCGGAGCTCGAGCAGCTGATGCGAGACGCGCCGAAGCCGGGCGGGGCCGCCGGCCGGCGGGGTGGGTGCCGCGCTCGCTACCACGCGAGCGAGGCGGGGCGTGGCAGACCGTGCAGCTCGCCCGCGCCAGCGCGAGGCCCACGACTCGATCTCCGCGGCCCACTCGCTCTCGTGGTCTTCTCGAGCGAGACGCGGCGAATCGCTCGCGGCGCGCAGTCCCAGTGCGTCGCGCCGCCTTCGCCGTGGAGAAGGCGCGCGAGAACTCGAGCTCGGACACGTCGCTCGGCATCACGCCGTACGGAAACGCGAAGAGGTCATACGTGCGCTCGAGCTGCGCCGACAAGAGCCGCTGACTGTGGCGCAGCTCGTCGCGGGTGCTGTTCGTGAGGTCCCACATCGGCTCGTGATGGTGGCCGTGCGACGCGATCACGTGCCCGGCCGCGCACGCCGCCCGCAGCTCTGCCCACGACGCCCGGCGCAGCGACGCGTCCAGCGTCGTGTGGTCGAGCTCGAGACCGATCTCACTCGTCACGACGAAGAACGCCGCGGTCAGCGTGCGCTCCGCCAGCAGCGGGAGCACCGTGCTGAACGTCTCCGCGTACCCGTCGTCGAAGGAGATGACGACCGCGGGACGATCCGTCGACGGTGGTCGCTCGTCGGCGAGCGCGCTGGCTGGGAGCACGACGCAGTGCTCGTCCAAGAGCTCGAGCACATACGCGAACTGCCCCTCGGACATCGACGTGAAGTGCGGCAGCTTGCGCCCGATGTGATGGAAGTACAGGACGATCGGCCACGGAGCTTGCGCCGGCGCCGCTTGAGCCTCGTCGAGGCGCTCATGCCCGGCGTCAGCCCGCCGGACGCTCGTAGACCGAGACGTGCGATCGGCTCGAGCCGGTGAACGGCTCGCCGCCCCACCCGCCGGTGCGCTCCTTGAGCCGCAGGCCCGCCATCCGCGCCATGAGGTCGAGCTCGCTCGGCCAGGCGAAGCGGAAGTGCACCTTCAGATGGCGCGCGCGCCCGTCCTCGACGACGAGGTAGGTCGACGTGTATCGCTGCGCGGCGAGGTCGAACGTGCGAAAGCGCACGATCATCCGGTCCTCGGGGGTGGGGATCAGGCGCATGTCCTCGCCGCCCGCGCTGCGGCCCGCGTCCGGGACGAGCCCGTCGAACGCGAACAGCCCTCCCGGGCGCAGCCGCCGCGCGACGTTCTGAAAGCAGCGCACCTGCGCCTCCTGCGACGGCAGCTCGAAGAAGCTGCCGGCGGCGACGAAGATCAGCGCGAACGGGCCCTCGACCGGCACATCGCTGAAGTCGCCCATCGTGACCGGGATGTCCTCGCCTCCGGGCTTGGCGCGCAGCTGCGCGACCATCGCCTGCGAGCCGTCGACGCCATGGACCTCGACGCCGCGCTCGGCCAGCGGCAGCGCGACGCGCCCGGTCCCGATCCCGAGCTCGAGCACCGGTCCCGGCCCGCCGTCCGCGGCCAGCTCCACCAGGCGATCGACGATCGGGCGCGCCTCCGAGGTAGCCGCCGAACCAGGCGTCGTAGACGGCGGCGGTCTCGCCGCTGTAGGTGACGTCGGGCGGCATCGCGCGGCGAGTGTAGCGCCTCACCACACGCCGAGCAAGGGGTGCGCGGTCGCGAGTGAGAGCAGGCCGAGCGACGCGAACGTGAACGGAATCAGCCGCGCGGGGCTCAGCAGCGTGAATCCCAGGTGCATCGGGATCGCGATGGCGAACATGAGCCAGACGGGCGCGAGGCCGATCGCCGCGGCACCGATGGCAAGCTCGGCGGCGGCCGTCGCGACCGCGCCGGCGCGGCACGCGCGCAGCAGCGTGCCGCGCTCGAGCGCATCGGCGAGGCGCTGCGGGCTGGCGAAGCGCAGGAACTCGCGATTGCCGGCGGCCGCTTGGCAGGCGCCATACACGACGTTGTCGAGCAGCACGCGGCCGCACATGAACGCGGGCGAGCGCAGCTTGCGGATGCCGGCGACGAGGTACAGCTGGCCGCCGCGACGCAGGCGAGCAGGCCGGCGGCGTCGACGGAGACGCTCGCCAGCGCGACGCTCGCGGCGAGCGTGGCGATGCACACCGACGTGTAGCGGCCGTGGTGCAGGCGAGCGTCGCGCGCGACCCAGATCGCGATCGTGACGGCGCACAGCGGCCAGACGATCGCGCGCGCGCCCGGCACGGCGGCCGCACGCGACGATGGCGCCGCTGGCCGCCAGGCCGACCCAGCGCCCAGCGCCGGCGCAGCGCCAGCAGCGCGGCGTCCGTCCAGCCGAGCTCGGGCCGGTACGCGCGACCGCCGGCTCCGGCGCGATCGAGGCGACGGATGTCGGCGAGGATCAGCCCCGCTCGCCAGCCGCCGGCGACGGCGAGGCAGGCGGCTGCGATCAGCGCCGCGGACACGCGGCGCAGCGCCGAGGCAAGCTGCGCCAGCTCGTCGTCGGCGTCCAGCGGCTCCGTGCGCAGGTGTCCCTCGCCGTCGCTCGCCACCGTGCAGCTGCCGCGCGATCCCACGATGACGCCGTCGAGCGCGGGCAGCTCCCCCGCCTCCGCGAGACGCTGCAGGTCGCGCTCGAGCAGGTAGTGCGAGTCGGGCGTCAGGTGCAGATCGTCCGTCGACGCCGGCGCGCGGCGGCCGCTCGCGGAGCCAGAGAAACGCCTTCGAGGAACCGGAGAACATCGTCCAGGAGAACGGCCGGCCGGGGCTCGCCATGGCGCCCCAGACGACCGCGGTCGCGAGCACCACCACCGAGGCGACGGCGTCGATCACCCGCAATCCTTCGATCGAAGGACGTTGTTCACACGATGTGCACGAATATTTGCGACAAGCCTAACGTAGCGCTAGGGTCCGTCGCTCGTCAGGTTGTCCGAGTAGAAGGGGAACTCATGGAGCAGACGCCCGAAGTCGAAGAGGCCGAGGTCGAGGTCGAGGCAGTCGAGACCGAAGAGCTGGCGGAGTTCGCGCTGCTCATCGACCTTCCCGACTGACGCAGCTGCGTCCCGGCGGGGCCGCACGGCGCGGCCCTGCCAGGGCCGCTTGATCCGCCTCGGGTAGGCTGCCGGCGATGCGCGTCCAGCCGGATGCGAGCGGCGCCCGCACGGAGCGTGCGGACGTCGACCGGATCCTCTCCGGCGTACTCGAATCCGTGCTGTCACGGCTTGGAAACGGAACGCTGCAAGTCGACGTCTCACCTGAAAGCCTGCGCTATCCCGGCCTGTTCGCCGCGGCGTATGAGGCACAGGCGGCGTGTCGCTCCGGGCGGCCGGCCGAGGCGGAGTGCGAGCGGCTCGTCGCGCGGCTGCACGACGCCGTCGAGCGAGCCGCGGCCAGCCGCGCCCGCGTCGCGCGACAGCGGCTGCCCGGCGTGGGCCGTCGACCTCGCCCCGCCCGAGGATCACCTGCGCGACAGCCTCGCGCGCGCGGTCTCCCAGGTGCCCCAGCGGCCGGACCGCGCTCGAGGCGCTGGCCGCGCTGCGCATCGGCGACTGGTCGGCCGCCGATCGATCCGCGTTCTGCGACGCCCCCCGCCTGCTGGCCGCGGCATGGCCCGAGATGCTCGACGAGCTCACCGAGGTCGTCCGCCAGATCGCGCTGATCGACGGCTTCGGCATCGACGGCTTCACCGACGTCGCGACGCACGGCGCGATCTACGTCAACCGCGCCCGCCTGCAAGCCAGCGATGCCGGGCTGCCCGGCGCGATGCGGATGGCGGAGGCGCTCGTCCACGAGGGCGCGCACAACCGCTGCAACGCCGCCGCGCTCGCCGAGCCCTTCCTCGCCGATCCGAAGTCCGGCTCCGAGCCCGTCGTCATGACGCCGCTGCGCCAGGATCCGCGGCCGCTCACCGGCCTGCTGCAGCAGCTCGTCGTGCTCGTCCGCAGCGTGCTGCTGTACGACCGCCTGCTCGACGCGCCCGACGCTCCGGCCGCGGCCGTCGACCGCCGCGCGAAGCTGCACGGCCAAGCCGGCGAGGCGCTGCGCGTGATCAGCGGCCACACGAGCAAGCTGACCGACCACGGTCGCGCCGTGGTGACCGACGCGGGGGAGCTCCTCGCCCGCAGCGCGGTTCCCGCCACGAGCTGAGCGCGACCGCGCGCATGGCGGCTGACTGGGGGCGCGTCGAGGTCTTCCGGCCGTTCGAGGCCTGCCCGGAGATCGTGTTCGCCAGGGCCGCGGCGCGCTCGGACGCCTTCGGGGCGACCGAGGCGAGCGGTGGCAAGCCGATCATCGTGGGCTCGTCGGCGGGCTGCGACGAGGCCGACGTCGCCACGCGGGCGCGCAACGAGCTCGTCGAGCGCGTGAGCAACATCCTCGCGGGGCGGGCGGCCGAGCGCGCCGCCGAGGTCGTCGCGTCGTTCGCGCAGCTGCGCCGTGAGCGCAGGGCCGCGCTCGACCCGGCGGCGTGGGGCCACGCGGACCTGCGCGAGGCGCCGATGCTCTGGGTGACGGGCCGCTCGCTGATCGACGACCGCGACGTGCTCGTCCCGGCGGGCGCCGCGTTCCTGCGCCACCGCCCGCCGCCGGGCTCGCCGGACACGCTGCGCGCCGGCTCCGCGGGGATCGCGGCGCACGCCACGACGGCGCTGGCCACG
Source organism: uncultured Actinomycetes bacterium (assembly GCA_963839905.1). GTDB lineage: Bacteria > Actinomycetota > Thermoleophilia > Solirubrobacterales > Solirubrobacteraceae > CADCVQ01. The sequence continues at coordinate 245,312 of CAWIXC010000001.1, forward strand.
CGCCACGCGCTGCGCGAGGTGCTCGAGCGCGACCTCGTGGCGCGCAGCTGGTTCGAAGCCGGCCGATCGTGGGTCGACGCCGGCGATCGCCCCTGGCCGTCGCCGCTGCCGGCGGCGTTCGAGGCGCTCGGGCTCGACGCGTCGACGCTCGTGCTTCCCGGCCCGCGGGGCTTCGGCTGCGCCGTGACCTGCCTGCACGCAGCCGGTCGCGCGCGAGCAGACGTTCGGAGCTCGCTGCGTGAGCGGCGACGCGGACCTCGCCGCGGGCTTCGAACGGGCCGCCTACGAGGCGCTGATGGTGCGCTGGAGCATGACCACGCCGGTCGCGGGCCGCGCGTGGGAGGCCATGCGCCTGCGCCCCGAGCAGCCGCCGCTGCCTGCCGACGCGCTCGAGCACGCGTTGTGGACCTTCCACGAGCAGGACAGCCTCGGCCACTGGCAAGCCGCGGCGACCGCGGCCGGGGACCTGGGCGCGCGACCCGAGTGCGAGCTCGCGGCGGCCGTGGCCGAGCACACCGGCGACAACGTCGTCGTCGTCGACTCCGCGGCGCGCGGGACGGGCGAGGGCGTCGCCGTCGTGCGGGTCGTCGCACCCGGCGCCAGGCGCCTACCCGCCAAGGCCGCCGCCGGCGTCATGCCACACCCGTTCGGCTGAGCCCGGGCGCGGAGCGCGAGCCGCGCCGTGGCTTTCACGACGTGCGCCAGGGCCAGTGGCACGGCGATGACGTGCACGGCGCAGCGATGCCCACTCGGCGCCCTCGCGGCTAACGCCTATCGGGCTTCTCGCTGTGGTGTGGGTTTCACCACCTAGGACGCCTATCGCTGCTGAGTGCTGTCGCCGAGTATCCGAATCGGTCCTATCCGCTACCCCTCCCAAGGAGGACTGGATGAAACTTGGCACAAACACAAGCGCGGCCGTGCGCCGCGGCGTCCCGGCCGCGCTCGCTGTCGTGGCGGTCGCGGTGGCGCTCGTGGCCGTCAAATCAGGAGACACCCCGCCGGCCGACGCGGCGGTCAACGCCGCTGCTGCTCAGCCGGCGGGCGCCAACTGGAACTTCGAGAGGGGCGACTTCAGCGGCTGGAAGAGCACCCGGCAGGGCAGTGGTGCCTGGCATGTCTACGCGGACGGCACGAAGCCGCCCAACCCGGCCGACAGCGACCCACAGTTCCCGTTCGGTGTGCCGCAGCCGCCCGAAGGCAGGTTCGCTGCCGTGACCGACATGAGCGCACCCGGCACGCGAATCCTGTACCGCGACGTCAAGCCCGGCCGTGACGCCTCGCTGAGCATGACCGTCTTCTACGTCAACGTCGGTCCGCTCTCGTCGCCGCCGACCCTGCGGTTTCAGACGCGAAAGCCCAATCAGCAGTTCCGCGTCGATCTCGTGGACCCGGCCGCGCCCGTCGGTTCGATGGCGCGTAACCACATCCTCGCGACGATCTTCCGGACCGCACCCGGCGATCCCGACAAGCTCGCGCCGATGCGGGTCACGATCGACCTCTCGCGGTGGGAGAACAAGAAGGTGCGCATCCGCGCCGCGCAGGTCGACAACCGAGGGCCGCTGCGCGCCGGCGTCGACGACGTGAGCCTCCAGCCAGCCGCTCGCTGAGCCGCCAGTCGATGGTCCCGGTGATCCGTCGTCGGTCGCCGGGACCACGCGCGAGCGTCGGCAGCGCGACGTCGGCAGGCTCACGCCCGGCGCCAGTCACCGCAGCACCGCCAGCGTCGCGATCGGGCAGATCGTCGCCTGCACCGGGCGCCGACGGGGACGATGAGACGCGACGAGGACGCTGTCGTCATGTGATCGCGCGACGTTTCAGGCCGCGCCGGCCAGAAGCCCGTGCGCGGCGGCGATCTTCGCGAGCTCGTCGGGCGTCCCGGCCATGATCGCGCGGGCGTGCTCGGTCACGAGCGCGATCGGCCAGTCCCACCATGCGGCGCGCAGCAGCAGGTCGACCTCCTCGTCGTCGAAGCGCCGCCGGATGACGCGGGCGGGGTTGCCGGCGACGATCGCGTACGGCGGGACGTCGCCCGCGACCACGCTTGCCGCGGCCACGATGGCGCCGTGCCCGATGTTGACGCCGGGCAGCACGAGCGCCTGGTAGCCGAGCCAGACGTCGTGGCCGACGGTCGTGTCGCCGCGGCTTGGGGCGCCCATGACGAGATCCATCGTCCGCTGCGCCCACGGCTCGCCGAAGATGCCGAACGGGAAGGTCGACGGCCCAAGGTCGGCATGGTTGGCTCCGGGCATCAGGAAGCGCACGCCGGCCGCGATCGCGCAGAAGCGCCCGATGACGAGCCGCTCGGGCCCGAAGCCGTACAGCACCGCGCGCTGCTCGAACGCGAGCGGGTCGTCCGGGTCGTCGTAGTAGGTGTACTCGCCGACCTCGATGCGCGGATCGCGCACGAGCGGCCGCAGGAACGCCACGCGTTCCTGCCCCTCGACCGGATGCAGGCGCGTCGGATCGGGTGCATCGGACATCGCCGGATCCTACGTCCGCACTGGATCCTGCATGCGGGGGGCGCTCCTAAGCCGCAGAGCCACGCAACGCGGCCGCCATGGCTGGATCCGCGAGGCGCCACCGACGCGGGCGGGGTGGATAGATGAAGTCGTGGTCACGCAGCGCGCGCAGTGCATTGGCGATGCGCGCCGTGGAGCCGTCCGGGATTGCGGCATATGGGGCGTCGTCGGCGGCGATGGCGTTCAGCAACCCGGGGCCGAACTGATGGATCGCGAACCCGGCGCTGAGAAAGCTGGCCGTCACGGTGCGGCGAGCCTCAACCGCGTCGGACCAGCCTCGGCGCACGTCCCCGTCGCCGCGATTGAGGATCTCCGCGACGAGCTCGGCGCTGCCCATCGCGCGTTCGGCGACGAAGGCGACGTCCCCGGGGTTCTCCAGCGGCGGCCGTGGCTCGACCGAGAAAAGATCCAGGGTCCGACCGTGCCCAAAGAACGCTGCGTCAGGATGCCGAAGGCCGTCGACGAACCACGGCCGCGTGACGAGAACGACGTGGCGGTGGTCTCGTAGCCCCCAGAGCACTTCCCGGCCAGCGACCGCGTCGAGCAGATGTGCCTCGTCGACGACGACGACGATGCGTTCCGGGAGTCTTCGTGCCAGCTCCGCGAAGGCGATGTCGTGCTCGACGTCGCCGTTTGCGAACGCGGCGACGTCGCGAGCGAGGCGGCCGAACTCCTGCGCGAGCACGGCCATGACCGGCGGTTGACGGGACGTCCCTGCCTGCGCACGCGACGTCTGTGTCGCGGCCCATTCCACGAGCGCCCGCGCGAACAGCATGCGGAAACCCAGGGGCGTCCCTGCTTCTCGTGGACGCAGCACCACGGTGTCGGACGCCAGCGCGGTCGCGAGCTTCGCCGCACCCGCACCGGGCCTCGCCGCGAGGATCAGCGGGCCCTCTTCGATGGAATCCGCGACGTCGCGCCGGACGTCGGGCGGAAAGACCTGCTCAATCGAGACCACGGAGCCCCCATGCCTCGTCGCGCTCCGCGACATCGAGCGCGGCCACGATGGCCGCATCGTCCGTCGCTCCGAGCGTCGCCCCGATCCGCGCGCTCTCGCGCGCGAGAAGCATCGTGCAGTACGGATGCAGCTGCGATTCGTCGAGCAGCACGGCGAGCGCCTCCTCGGTGATCGGGGCGTTGAAGGCGTCAAATCGAGGGCGCAGAGCGGCGCGCCAGTCCTCGTCGCGGATCCGCGGAAGCGGCAAGCTGATCCCGACGTATTCGAAGGGCTGACCCGTGCCGGTCAACTCGGCGAGCGCGGACGCTTCGCTTGACGCCACGACAACACCGAGCTTGAGATCGTGGCGGAGAAACTCGCGGAGTCTCATCTGTTCAGCCGGATCCCACTGGGCCAGGTGGTGCGCCTCGTCGATCAGCACTCCACCCGCACCTGGGATCGAGCCTTCGGCCGCGCGCTCCAAGACCTTGCCGGCGCTCAGACCGCCTTCCATAAGGCTCTCGGTCACCCGCTCACGAAGGCCCTTGCCATCCGGCAGGTCCGCGAGCCACGCAACGGCGCGCTTCGACCTCGCGGCAGCTGCGAGTCCGGGAGCGAGTTGCTCGACGAGCACGGCCGCGACGTTCTCTTCGCCGGGTGCGCGTGCGAGATCGACCTCCGCCGCTAGCAAGCCGGCTGCGCGTAGCTCGTCAAGCGCGGCGCGCGCGGCGCTGGTCTTGCCGGTGCGCCTGGTGGAGAGAAGCTTGGTCTTCTCGCACTCGACCAGTCGCTGCACCAGCCCGTCCACGAACGGACCCCTCCCCACCTGCAGTTCCGCGGGGACCGGGGGGCCAGCCAGAAAGAGATCGTTTAGTCGAGCCACGCGACTAAGTTACTCGTCGCGGGCGACTATCCTCCGCTTGCAGGCCGACCTTCATTGCCTGCCGTCGATCTTCGGGGAGGGGTCGACCGCTTAGGTCGTCGCTCAGTCGCAGGGGCTCGACGGTGGGTCGTCGCGCGAGCGGGAGAAGGCGTGCCAGGCGGTGTACGAGCCGTAGGTCGTGCGCAGTGCCGGGCTCACGAGGCCGACCGGGAAGGCCTTGGACTCGCGGAAGGTGTACTGGAAGGCGGCGTCGACGCGCGGGTCGTCGGACCAGGCTTCGAGTGCGGCCGCCATCGACTCGCAGCGGTGGTCGAAGGTGCCGGTCTCGGTGATCCAGAGCGGGGTGTGGCAGCCGTGGCCGAGCAGTGCCGCGTCCACGCTGTCGACGAGGGCCGTGGCGTCGCTTGCGGCGGTCGCGGGGTCGACGAGGAGCGGGGGAAGGCCCCCGCGGCCGCGCTCGCCGATGTAGACGTGCTGGGCGAAGGCACTGCCCGCGCAGGCGACGTCCCCGGGCAGCTCGCGGATGAACTCCGGCGCGCTCGCTCCGTAGGGGCGCGGCTCCGCGAGGCCGGCGAGCTCGCCGATCACGAGGCGCTGGCCTGAGCGCAGCTCCTCGGCGGCCGCCCGCACGAGCTGCGCGTAGAGCGCCGGCGCGAGGGCGGGGGACGCGGCATCGCAGGTCTCGCGCTGGGGGTTGAGGAAGCCCGGGTGGTTGGGCTCGTTCCACGGCGCCCAGTAGGCGAGGTCGACGCCGACGTCGTCGCCGAGGCGCTGCAGCGCTCGCAGGAACGCCCTGTACGCGGCGATCCGCGGCATCCGCGCGCGCGGCTTCGTGCCGGGGCGCTCGCAGCCGCGGGCCGGCATCGCCGCCCAGGTTGGCGTGAAGTACGGCACGACCATGATCTGCCAGCCGGCGCCGTCGGCCTTGCGGCGCGCCTTGACCGTCTCGAGTAGGCCGCGCAGCCCGCGGTCGAACGCGCAGCGCGGCGCTTGCGCGGGGCAGCCGCCCGGCGGAGCGTCCCAGTTGGGCTCCTGTCCGGCGCGCGGCTGCGCGCGGTTCCAGTCGACGAGGACGCGCAGGTGGCGCGGGCGCAGGGCCACGGCACGCGCGCCGGGGGAGCCGGGACGCGTCGCGGTCAGCATCCGGGGATCGGCCTCGGTCAGGCCGATCGCGAGCGCCGGCGGCTTCGGTGCCGAGGCCGGCGGCCCGGGGCAGGGCAGCAGGCGCGGGATGCAGATCTTGCGCGCGGCGGCGTCGGGCGGTGCCACGGCGGCGCGCAGACCCGTGAGCGCCGCGATCGCGACGCCGGCCAGCGCCAAGGTTCGGCCTCCCCGCAACTCGGCGCGAGTCTACGGGCGGCGGAGGCGTCAAGTGCGCCTTTTTTCGGTGGGGTCGCGAGGTTGCCCCCGGCGGCGCGGCGCAAGGCGGCTTCCTTCGGGGATGATCGCTGCCTGCCACGTCGAACCCCGGACCGATGAGCGACGACGCCTTCGTCTACCTCCTGCGCTGCCGCGACGGCTCGCTGTACTGCGGCTGGACGTCGAACCTCGAGCGCCGCCTCGCGATGCACGCCGCCGGCCGCGCCAGCCGCTACACGCGCAGCCGCCTGCCCGTCGAGCTCGCCCTCGCCCAGCCGATGGCCGATCGCGGCGCCGCCCGCCGGGAGGAGGCGCGCATCAAGCGCCTGACGCGCACCCAGAAGCTCGCGCTCATCGCCGGGGGCGAGGCGGCAGCGGCATCGCCGGCGAGCGGAGGGGTGCCGTCCGCCTAGACGGGTGCCCGTGTATCGTCGCGCCCACGCGGCGGGTGGTCGTCTCCGCAGCGCCTTGGAGGTGGGATCGAACCGATGAAGGGACTCCTGTCGACCACCGCTTCGCGTGCCTGGATGGGCGTCGTGGCCGTGGGCGTCATCGTGGTGGCGCTCGTCGTCGGGCTACAGCTGATCCCGCGCCTGACCGCCGGCCAGCAGGTCCTCGACGCCGCCAAGCCCGCGCTGAGCGACGGCGCCGTCAGAGGCGAGGTCAACGGGACGGAGCTCTTGTCGCAGTACGTCGACCTCGCGGGCCCCCTCATGACGCGCCGCGGTCGCTCGCGCGAGGACCTCACCCGGCTCGTGACGCTGATCAAGCGCCGGGCCGGCGTCTCCGCCGAGCGTGCACGCGCGCTGCTGCGCCGCGAGGCGCCGCACACCGAGGCCCTGCTGCGCGCGGTGCCGTTCTCGGGGGTCGCCGAGGAGCGCCGCAAGCTCACGGCCTACCTCTCGACGACGCTCAACATCGCCCCCGAGGACCTGCAGGACGAGCTCGCGCGCAGCTTCCCGCGCATCTTCCAGCTGCTGTCGGAGCTGCCGAGCGTCACGAGCGGCTGGTACGACGTGCCGGGCGTCGAGGGGCTCACCCGCTTCGACGGCACCCCGGTCAAGACCATGCCGCAGGTGCGCGACTACCTGCGCGACGACCTCGTCGCGGCCGTCGACGAGGAGCAGGACCACTTCGAGAGCCTCGCGGGCTCCGGCGGGATCGGCTACATCCCGTGGCTGCTGCTCGTCGCGGGCGCGGGGCTGGCGATCTTCGGCCTCGTCCACGCGCGCTGGTCGCAGAGCCATCCGTCGGGGCGCTACGCCTGGGGCGGCGTGGCGGCCGTCGGGGTGCTCATCCTCGTCGTCGCCGGCGCGCTGCAGTACGTCCCGCGCCTGCTCGGCGCCGACACGCTGGTCGCGAAGATCGAACCGGCCTTCGACGAGCAGCGCGTGATCGGCCTGCGCGCGGGCACCGACCTCGCCGTCCAAGCCGTGCGCTTCGGCGACCCGATCATGACCCCGTCTGGCGGCGCCGGCGACGAGCTGCCAAAGCTCGTGACGCTGATCTCCGGCCAGGCCGGGATCTCGGAGCCCGCTGTCCGCCGCCAGCTCACGCGCGCCGCGCCGCGGACGATGGCCCTGTTCGAAGCGATCCCGCTGACCGGCGTGGCGGAGGAGGTGCCGCACCTCGTCGCGGTTCTGTCGCGGGTGCTGCGCCTCGGCGGCGACAAGCTCGTCAACACGCTGCGCAAGCGCACGCCGGGGCTCGCGCAGGCGCTGCTCGCGGCCGGGCCCACCACAATCGGCTGGGACCAGATCGACGGCAGCGAGGACCTCAAGCGCTTCGAGCTCGGGACGCCCGTGCGCTCGGCGCCGCAGTTCGCCGCGTATCTGGACGATGACGTCGTCCCGCTGTTCGAGGGCGAGCGCGAGCACGTCGACACGCTCGCGAACACCTGGCCGCCGGTGAAGGTCCTGCCGTGGCTCATCCTCGGCGTCGGAGCGCTGCTCGCGATCTACGGCCTCGTGATGATGTACCTCGCCACCAGGCCGCCGCGGCAGCGGCTACGGCTCAACGACTGACAGCGCCTCGACGAGCGAGCCCGCGTCGAACGAGCCCTCGTGCAGGCTCCCGTTGACGAAGAACGCGGGGGTGCCCTGGACGCCGGCGGCCTGCGCGCTGTGCTCGTCGCGCGCGACCCGCTCGGCGTGCACGCCGCCGGCGAGCTCGCCGCGCACGCGCTCCGAGTCGAGCCCGAGCGCGGCGGCGTGCGCGACGAGGTCGTCGAACGCGAGGCGGCCGCGCGCGGCGTAGAGGTGGTCGTGCATCGGCCAGAACGCGTCCTGCGCGGCCGCGGCCTCCGACGCCTCGGCCGCGAGCTGCGCGTCGGGGTGGACGTCGTGCAGCGGCATGTGGCGAAACGCGAAGCGCAGGCGCCCGTCGAGGCGCTGGCGCACGCGGCGCACGATCGACTGCGCGGCGGCGCAGTACGGGCATTGGAAGTCGCCGTACATGACGAGCTCGAGCGGCGCGTCGGGCGGGCCGTCGACGTGGTCGTCGGGGCCGAGCGGCGGGATCGCGGTGCTCACGCCGCGCGACGGTAGCGGACGCGAAGCCCGGCCCCGCGCGACATAGACTTCCCGCGACGTGGGCGACATCGAGTACCTCATCGCCGTCCTCTTCGCGGCGGCGGTGCTCGTGCGGCTCGCCGACCTCATCTCGATCCCGTATCCGATCGTGCTCGTCGTCGGCGGCGTGGCGATCGGCTTCGTGCCCGGCCTGCCCGCGATCGAGCTCGCGCCCGAGGTGATCTTCCTCGTCTTCCTGCCGCCGCTGCTGCACTCGTCGGGCTTCAACGCGTCCCCGCAGGAGCTGCGCGCGGCGACCGCCCAGCTCGTGTCGCTGACGTTCGCCCTCGTGCTCGTGACGATGGCCGCGGTCGCGGTCGTCGCGCACGCGGCAATCGGCGACCTGAGCTGGCCCGCGGCATTCGTGCTCGGCGCGATCCTCGCGCCGACCGATCCCGTGTCCGCAGCCGCGACGTTCAGCCGGATCGGCGTGCCCGAGCGCGTCGGGCTCGCGGTCGAGAGCGAGGCGATGCTCAACGACGCCGCCGCGCTCGTCGCGTACAAGGTCGCCGTGACGGCCGTCGTCGCGGGCACGTTTCACTTCGGCGACGCCATCGCCGAGTTCGCCGTCGCGGTCATCGGGGGTGTCGGGATCGGCCTCGCGTTCGGCTGGCTCGGCGTGCGCGTGCACCGCAAGCTCTCCGACCCCCCGCTGTCGATCTTCCTCACGATCCTGTTCGCTTACGGGGCGTACATCGGCGCCGAGCAGATCGGCACGTGGGCCGAGGACGTCGGACTCTCGTGGCTGCACCCGTCGGGCGTGCTGGCCACCGTGACGGCGGGCGTCTGGTACGGGTGGCACGGCCACGACATGTTCGACGCCGACACGCGCCTCAGCGCACTGGCGTTCTGGGGGGTGCTCGTGTTCGGCCTCAACGCGACCCTGTTCGTCCTGCTCGGCCTGCAGTTCGAAGGCGTCTACGAACGCGTGCGCGAGAGCGGCGACACCGCGTCGCTGCTGGCCGATGTCGCGATCGTGAGCCTCGTCGTCATCGGCGTGCGCATCGCCTGGCAGGCCGTGCCGCCGCTGCTGGGACGCTGCGTGCCGGCGCTCGCACGGGCGGACACGGGAGCGAACTGGCGCGAGCGCTTCGTCGTCGGCTGGAGTGGCATGCGCGGCGCGATCTCGCTCGCCGCAGCGCTCGCGCTGCCCCGGGCGCTTGACTCCGGCGCATCCTTCGCGCAGCGCGAGCTCTTGATCTTCGTGACGGTCGGCGTCATCGCCGTGACGCTCGTCGGGCAGGGCCTCACGCTGCCGCTGCTGCTGCGCAAGCTCGGCCTGCAAGGCGAGGGCGAGTGGAGCCCCGACGAGGCGATCGCCCGCCTCGAGGCCGCCCAGGCGGCGCTTGACCGGCTCGACGAGCTCGAGCGCGAGGAGCGCATCACCGAGGAGCGCCTGCGGCGCATGCGCGAGCTGTATCGCGCGCGCTTCCGGCGCTGCATGGCGGTCATCGGCGGGGACGGGGAGGAGGCGCGGGCGGCGTCGCGCGAGCCGGCCGCGCGCTACGGCGAGCTGCGGCGCGAGCTCATCGGCGTGGAGCGCGACGCGATCCTCGGGCTGCGCAACGAAGGGCGCCTGAAGGCGGACGTCATGCGCGAGATCCAGCGCGACCTCGATCTCGAGGAGGCACGGCTGCCGACGTAAGCCAGTGTGAGTTGTGTCCAGACCCTCCACATGGCACCGCGGAACGGGTACGGTCCAACCGCGGGGACGTCCACGAACGGAGGGGTACGATGAGCACCACGCAAGAGCCTGATCCTTTCGGCGCTGCACCGCCGCTCAACGAGACTGTTGCGGCGGGGGGAGCATCCGGCCCGAGGGCCGGGTTCTGGCAGCGCTTCGGCGCCTACCTCATCGACGCGATCATCGTCTCGGTGATCTCCGTGGTCTTGCAGCTCATCGACCCATTGCTGGGCACGGTCCTGGGCACGCTCATCGGCATCGCGTACTTCGTGTACCTCGAGGGCGGGCCGAAGGGCCAGACGGTCGGCAAGATGGCGCTCGGGATCCGCGTCTACGACCTCGCCAACGGCGGCCCGATCGGCTTCGGGCGGGCGTTCATCCGCTACATCGGGCGCATCGCCTCGGCGATCGTGATCCTGCTCGGCTACTTCTGGATGCTGTGGGATCCCGAGAAGCAGACGTGGCACGACAAGTTCGCCGGCTCAGTCGTAGTGCCGACCAGCGCGTACCCGGTCGCCTGACCACGTGAGCACATCGGAGGGGATCCGCCCGCGGCTGCGACCGCTGTCGCTGGGCGAGATCCTCGACGTCTCGATCAAGATCTGCCTGCGCCATTGGCGCACGCTGCTCAAGGCGGTGCTGATCATCGTCGTGCCGGTCGAGATCGTCAGCACGGCGCTGACCGCCGACTACACGACCGAGTACGGCGCCTCGCCGTTCGACTTCTCGACGGATCCCGACAAGACGCCCGAGCAGACGCTCGACGAGCTCAACAGCTACCTCGGGGGGCTGGCGATCTCGACGCTGCTGCAGGTGCTGGCCGTGTTGCTGGCGGGCGCCGCGTGCTTCCGCGCGATCGCCCAGGCCTACCTCGGCGACGCCCCGGACTGGCGTGGGTCGCTGTCCTACGCGCTGCATCGCGCGGTGCCGCTGCTGTGGCTGACGCTGCTCTACACGCTCGGGGTGGCGTTTGCGACGGTGCTGCTCATCGCACCTGGGGTGTGGCTCTACGTCGCGTGGGCGTTCGCGACGCCGGTGCTGCTTGTCGAAGGGCTGCGCGGGCGCAAGGCGCTCGGCCGGTCGCATCAACTCGTCAAGGGTCGCTGGTGGCGGACGTTCGGGGTGCTGATCGTCGGCTTCATCCTCGCGGGGGTCGTCACGTCGATCGTCCAGGGCGCGTTTCTCCTCGGGATCGTCGTCGAGCCGGACAACGACGTGCTCGTGCTGGTGTTGAGCGCGCTCGCCGGGATCGTGGGGCTCGCGATCAGCACGCCGTTTCAAGCCGCGCTGCTGACCGTCGTGTACTTCGATCTACGGGTGCGCAAGGAGGGCTTCGACCTCGAGCTGCTCGCGCAGGGGATCGGCGGCAGCGTGCCGCCCGCGCCGGACGGGACGGCACCCGCGCCGCTGCTGCCGCCCGCCGAGGAGATGGATCGCACGGGGGCGCCGTACTGGCCGCCGCCGCCGGGCTGGAAGCCGCCGGGGTCGGCCGATCCTTCGCCGGGGTCAGGCGGCGACGAGAGCGGGTCGCTGGCGCCGGACTCGCCCCGCGAGGAGAGCGGGTCGGAGGCGCCGGACTCGCCCCGGGACGACGAGCCGCCGCGGCTGCCCGGGGTTCCGCACGGGTGAGGCTGCGCGCCGCCGCGCTGGCGTGCGTCCTGGTCTGCGCGTGCCAGCCCGCCGCCGCGCGGGCGGCCGAGGTGTCGGCGGCGCAGCTGCGCGCGCTGGCGCAGGCGAACCCGGCTGAGGGGACGGGGTCCGGCGCGTCGTCCGCGTCGGCGTCGGCGTCGGCGACGCGCGCTCGCGAGCAGGCGCGCGAGATCCTCGCGCAGCGGCGCTTTCAGCCGAGCTCGGTGCCGGCGCCGCTGCGGGGCGTCCGCGAGCGCATCGGCGACGGGGTGCGCCAGCTCGGGCGGCCGTTTCAGAAGGCGTTCGAGTGGGTGGCGGGCTGGCTGCCGGGCGGCGGGTCGTTGCTGTGGGTGCTGCTCGCCGCGCTCGTGCTGGGCGGCGCGGCGGTGCTGGCCACGCGTGCGGGCGCTCGCCGGCGGCTGGCCGCCGGCGGAGGGTCGCACGACGGCGAGGCTCGCGAGCGCCTCACCTCGGCGCAGCTGCGGCGCGAAGCCGAGCGCGCCGAGCGTGCCGGCGACCTCGACGCGGCGCTGCGGCTGCGCTTTCGCGCCGGCCTGCTCGAGCTCGACAGCCGCGAGCTCATCGAGCTGCGCCCCGCGCTGACCAACCGCGAGCTCTTGCGCGAGGTGCCGTCCGAGACGCTCGCGGGCCTGGTCGACGGCTTCGAGGCGGTCGCGTACGGCGGCAAGCCGGCGGAGCCCGACGACGTGCGCAGCGCGCGCGACGGCTGGCCGCGGGTGCCGGAGGAGGCGGGGAAGCGATGAGGCGCTCCGCCGACGGCGCGCGCGGAGCCGGTCGCGCGGTGAGCCGCGTCCCTTCCCCGGAGGAGGCGGGCAGGCGATGAGCGGCGTCGCCGGCGGTGCGCGCGGAGGTTTCGGCGCTGTGAGCCGCATCCTTCCCCGCTCGACCGGCGCGCGCGCGGTCGTCTACCTCGTCGCGTTCTTCGTCGTCGCGAACGCCGTCGCGCTGCTCGTCTCGACCGTGCGCCCGGAGCCCGGCGGCGAGAACGGGTCCGCGTACGCGACCCAACCCCGCGGCGCCGCCGCCTACGCGGAGCTCCTGCGTCGTGCGGGCCACGATGTCGCCTACCTGCGCGGCGCGCTGGCCAACGCGCGCCTGGATCCCGAGACGACGCTCGTCATGCTCGACGCCCCGTCCCTCCGCCGCACCGAGCGTGGCGCATTGCGGCGCTTCGTGCGCAACGGCGGCCGGCTCGTCGTCGCGGGCCCCAACGCGGGGCGCGGCGTCGTCGCGCGCGCGCCGGTGTGGCGATCGGCGGGCCCGCGCCTCGCGCGCCGGAGCGCCCCGGTGGCCGAGACGGCGAGCGTGCGCGTCGTCCGCAGCGCCGGTGCCGGCCGCTTCGCGTCGCCTGGCGAGACCCTGCCGGTGCTCGGCGGCGACGCACCCCTCATGACCGTCGCACAGCCGGGCCTCGGCCGCGCCCTCCTGCTCGCGGACGCCGCGCCGCTGCAAAACCGCCTGCTCGACCAAGCGGACAACGCCGCGCTCGGCCTCGCGCTCGCGGGCTCGCCGGACCGCCCGGTCACGTTCGTGGAGTCCGTCCACGGCTTCGGCACGAGCACCGGGCTCGCGGCGCTGCCCGCGCGCTGGAAGGCCGCGCTGATCGTCGGCATCCTCGCGGCGCTGCTGTGGCTCGCGTCGCGTGCGCGGCGCTTCGGGCCGCCGGAGGACTCCGGCACCCAGCCGCCGCCGGCGCGGCGCGAGCACGTCGACGCGCTCGCGATCGCATTGCGGCGCGCGAACGAGCCGCAGGTCGCGCTCGAGCCCGTGCAGGCGGCGGCGCGCGCGCAGGTCGTCCGGCGGGCCGCGCTCGCACCGGACGCGGACGATGCCAGCGTGCGCGAGGCGGCGCTGCGGCTCGGCTTCGAGGAGGATGAGGTGGCCGCGCTCGTCGGGGAGCGCGGCGGCCACGAGGCGCTCGCGCTCGGGCGCGCACTTTCGAGAGGACGGCGATGAGGGAGCTCTACGAGCGGTTGGCGGGCGAGGTCGGCAAGGTCGTGGTCGGCCAGGAGGAGGTCGTGCGTGGGGTCGTCATCGGCCTCGGCGTCGGGGGGCATGTGCTGCTCGAAGGGCCGCCGGGGACGGCCAAGACGCTGCTTGCGAGCGCGGTCGCGCGAGCGTTGGGCCTCGAGTTCCGGCGCGTGCAGTTCACGCCGGACATGCTGCCGTCCGACCTCACCGGCACCAGCACGCTGCGCGCCGGCGAGCTCGAGTTCCGGCCGGGGCCGGTGTTCACGAACCTCCTGCTCGCCGACGAGATCAACCGCACGCCGCCCAAGACGCAGGCCGCGCTGCTCGAGGCGATGCAGGAGGGGCAGGTGTCCGCCGACGGCGAGAGCCGGCCCCTGCCGGACCCGTTCCTCGTCGTGGCGACGCAGAACCCGGTCGAGTACGAAGGCACCTATCCGCTGCCCGAGGCGCAGCTCGATCGCTTCCTCATGAAGATCGAGGTCGGCTACCCGTCGAGCGAGGGTGAGCTGCGCATGCTCGGGCTCGCGCGCGAGGGGCTGCGGCCGGTGTCGCTCGAGGACGTCCAGGTCGTCGCGCGGGCGGAGGACCTGCGCGCGGCGCGGCGGGTCGTGGACGCGGTCAACGTCTCGGACGAGGTCGGCGGCTACCTCGTCGAGGTCGTGCGCCGCACGCGAGCGCTGCCGAGCGTGTCGCTCGGCGCGAGTCCGCGTGCCGCCGTGCACCTGCTCGTCGCGGCGAAGGCCGCGGCGGCGCTGGCCGGCCGGGCGTTCGTGACGCCCGACGACATCGCGGGGCTCGCTGGCCCCGTCCTGCAGCACCGGCTCGTGCTGCGCCCGGAGGCCGAGCTCGAGCGCTACGACGCCGCCGATGCGGTGCGCACGGCGCTCGAGTCGGTGCCCGTGCCGCGATGAGCCCGACGCCGCGCCTTCGCTCACACGGCTCCCACGCGTCGTGAGCCCTACCCCGCGCGCCGCGCTCGTGCTTGCGGGGATCGCCGTGCTCGCGATCGCGCTCGGGCCCGCCGTCGCCGCGCTGCTCGTCTTCGCGCTCGCGGGCGCGACGATCGCTGACGCTATCGCCGCGCGCAGGCCCGTCGACGCCCGCCGCCGCGTGCCCGCGATCGTCGCTCGAGGCGTGCCCGCGACGCTCGCGGTCGAGCTCGAGGACACCGGCGGCCGGCATGTGCGCGTGCGCCAGCCGCGCCCGCCGCAGATCGACGTGACACCGCAGGAGGCCGAGGGCGGCCTGGACGCCCGCATCGTCGGGCGCAGGCGCGGGAGCTTCACGCTGCCCGCCGCCGCCCTGCGCGCGACCGGCCCGCTCGGCCTCGCGACCCGCGATCACCGCGCCGGCGAGGACGAGCAGCTGCTCGTCTACCCCGACCTGCCCGCGGCGCGCCGGCTCGCGCTCGCCGTCCGGATGGGGCGCTTCCGCGAGTCCGGCCAGCGATCGCGCGGGCCGCTCGGGCTCGGCACGGAGTTCGAGTCGATCCGCGAATACCTGCCTGACGACGACATCCGCCAGGTCAACTGGCCGGCGACCGCGCGGATGGGTCGCCCGATGAGCAACCAGTACCGCATCGAGCAGGACCGCGACGTCATCTGCGTGCTCGACTGCGGGCGGCTCATGGCGGCCCCGCTCAGCGGAGGCGCCACCCGGCTGGACGCGGCCGTCGACGCCGCGACCGCCGTCGGCCTCGTGGCCGACGAGCTCGGCGACCGCTGCGGCACGGTCGCGTTCGACGGCGTCGTGCGGCGCCGGCTCGCGCCGCGCCGGCGTGGAGGGGACGCCCTCGTGCGGGCGGTCTTCGACCTGCAGCCGGCGCCGGTGGACTCCGACTACGAGCTCGCCTTTCGCACGATCGCGTCGTCCAAGCGCGCGCTCGTCATCGTCTTCACCGACCTCATCGAGGAGGTCGCCGCGCGCTCGCTCGTCATGGCCGTGCCGGTGCTCGCGCGCCGCCACGAGGTCGTCGTCGCCGGGGTCGTGGACCCCGACCTCGACGCGGCGCTCGGCACGCGCCCGGCGCGCGAGCTCGACGTCTACCGCGCCGCCGCGGCGCTCGACATGCTCGCCGCGCGCGAGCGCGCCGCCGCCCGCGTCCGCGGCGCGGGCGCGCAGGTCCTCGAGACCGCCCCGCCGGCGCTCGCCCGCGCGTGCGTCGGCGCGTACCTCAGCGCAAAGGCCCGCGCACGGATTTGAGTTGCGCCGGGGCGCAGGGTTAGGCTGCGGAGTGACGCACGTCACACCGGCCGGCGCCGCCGCAGTCGATGCTGGCCACCAGCGCCGTCTGCCGTCGCGGCAGGAACGCGTACCCATGAGCTCGACCGCCCCATACGCGCGGGACGCTGCCGTCCACATCGAGACCGGCAGCGACGCGCCGTCCGCGCTCGCCGCGGCGATCGTGGCATCGGGGTTCCTCGAGCACGTCGAGCGTGCAGTGGCGACCTCGGGGCGCGCGCGAGAGACGTTCGCGATCGCGATCAAGCCCAATCTCATGACCGCCGCCGCCGGTGACGGGTCGCTCGGCGACCGAACCGACCGGGCGCTCGTCGAGCATCTCGTCGGCGCGCTGCGCGGGGCCGGGATCACGACGGTCGCCGTCGTCGAGTCCGCGGTCACCGGGATGGCACCGGTCGCGAGCGTCGCCGCGGCCGCCGGCTACTCGGGTGAGGGCTACCGGATCGTCGACCTCGCGGAGGAGGCCGTGCCGTTTGCGTACGACGGCGTGCTCGGAGACGACCTGGCCGGGCGAACGTGGCTCGAAGCCGACTACCGGATCTCGTTTGGCAAGTGCAAGACGCAGTGGCAGTGCTTCTACAGCGGCTGCCTCGCCAACCTTTACGGCTGCCTGCCGCGACCCGACAAGCTCGCCCACTACCACGGCACGGGCCACGAGTTCTACGAGTGCTGCGTGCTCGTGGCCGATCGCATGCCGGTCGACTTCGCCTTCCTCGACGCGTGGGTCGCGGGCGACGGCGGCCGCAGCCACGCCCGCCGCCGCGCCCCGCAGCAGACGCACCAGATCTTCGCCAGCGAGAACGCCTTTGCGCTCGACTGGGTCGCCGGCGAGAAGATGGGCCTCGACCCGAACCTGAGCTTCGTGCTGCAAGAGGCGCTGCTGCGGTGGGGCCGCATCGCCATCAACCGGCGCGGCAACATCGCGACCTGGAAGCCGTGGCGCAACGTCCGGCCCGCGACGGTCGTCGCGGTGCACCTGCTCGAGCCCGTCCTGCGGCGCCGCTTCGTGCGGGCGATGCTGCGATCGGCGGGCGGACCGGGAAGGAGGCTGGCGGCATGGACCGTCCAATGAAGGCCTACGGCCTGAACGTCGTCGAGCAGGCGCTCGACGACGTGCTCGTCGGTGCCGGCTGGGTGCTCGCGGCGTTCACGATCGTGGCGGGCGTCATGGACGCGACGTTCGCGACGGGCGCCACGGCAGGGGGCCTGCTGCTGGGCGCCACCGCCCTGGCCGGCCTGCTGCTCGCGCTCGGCGGGTCGGGCATCCGCCAGAACGCGGCCGCGACGGACATCGGCTTCGCGCTGCTCGCCGTCGCGACCGCCGGCTGGATCGTCGCGGGGATCACGGCGGGCAGTGCCGGCGCGCTGGTCGCCGGGCTCGCGCTCGCGGCGCTCCTCGTGCTCGTCGTCGCGCTGCGCCGTCGTGCGCTGCGCCTGCGCTTCCGTCCGCGGTTTCTGTCGCTGCGCCAGTTCACCACGATGATCGCGGTCGCCGACACGATGATCGAAGGCGACGGCCGCGAGGCGCTGCACCCGATCGAGGTCGCGATCAACGTCGACCACATGCTCGACCGCGTCGAGTCACCCACGACCGCGCAGCTGCGGCTCGTCCTCGTCATCACGGAGTGGCTGCTGCCGCTGTTCACGGTCTTCCGCCCGTTTCCGTTCAGCGTGCTCGGCAGCAACGACCGCCGCCGCGCCGTCGAGAAGGTCATCGGTGCGCCGCGGCTGTTTCGGCCCGTCGCCCGCTCGCTGAAGATCCTCGCCTGCTCGGGCTACTACAGCGACCAGCGTGGGATCCGGTCGACGGGCTTCATCCACTTCGAGGATCGCGCGCGGCACGTCGGCGTCGACGAGACGCCGCTCGTCCATCCCGATCCCGGGCGCACGCCATGAGCGCGCGCCAGGATGCGGTGATCGTCGGGTCGGGCGCGGGCGGCGGCGTCATGGCCTACGAGCTGGCCCGCCGCGGCCTGCAGGTGACGGTCGTCGAGGCCGGCCCGCGCTGGGACCCCACGACGTTCGAGCACGACGAGCTCGAGATGTTCGCGCGGACCTACAAGTCGGGCGGGCTGCAGACGACGAAGGACAACAACATGCTGATCATCCAGGGCGCGACCGTGGGTGGCTCGACGGCCATCAACAACGCGATCTGGCTGCGCGCGGACCTCGATCGCGTGCTCGGCAGCTGGGCGGACGCCGGCGCGACCGTGCCGCGCGGCCCCCTCGACCAGGCCTATACCGAGCTCGAGCGCGCGCTGCACGTCGAGCCGCTGCCGCCGACGCTCGCGAACCTCGGCTCCAACGTCTTCCTCGACGGCTGCCGCGCGCTCGGGATCCCGGGCGGATACCTGGGCCACAACCGCTCGAGCTGCATCGGCTGCGGCTGGTGCAACTACGGCTGCCGCTACAACCGCAAGACCTCGATGCTCGTCACGACGATCCCGTGGGCCGAGGCGCGCGGCGCCAAGGTGCTCGACCGCTGCAAGGACGTGCAGGTGCGCGCCGACGGCGCCACCGCGCGCGGCGTGCGGTTCGTCCGCGACGGGCGCCCGCAGGCGATCGACGCCGACGTCGTCGTCGTGTGCGCGGGCGCGATCGGCTCGAGCGAGGTGCTGCTGCGCAGCGGCATCGACCTCGACGGCCGTGTCGGCCATGGCCTGCACGCGCTCGCCGGGGCGTTCGTCACCGCCGAGACCGACGCGATCGTCGACGGCTTCGACGGCATCGGGCTGTGCTGCATCGCGGAGGCCTCCGACGACTTCGTCGTGGAGAGCTTCTTCGCGCCGCCGCTCGTCTTCTCGTTGCGCCTCGGCGGCTGGTTCGCGTCGCACTTCGACCGCATGACGCGCTACCGCCACTTCGCGGATGCCGGCGTCATGGTCGGCATGGACCCGACGGGCGTCGTCAAGCTCAACCGGCACACCAAGCGCGTGGAGATCGACCTGAAGTTCTCCGAGCGCGACATCGAGCGCCTGCGGCGCGGGATCAAGACGCTGTCGCGCATCTTCCTGGCCGGCGGGGCGCATCGCGTCTTCCCGTCGAGCTACGAGCTGCTCGAGTTCAGCGACGAGTCCGAGCTCGACCAGCTCGACACGCGCATTCGCGAGAGCAACGACCTCGCGTCCGGCTCGGCGCACCCGCAGGGCGGCAACCCGATGAGCGACGACCCGTCGCGCGGCGTCGTCGGCAACGACTTCCGCGTCCACGGCTTCGAGAACCTCTTCGTCGCCGACGCGAGCGTGTTCCCGCGCAACATCTGGGCGAACTGCCAGGCGACCGTCATGGCGATGTCGCACTACGCCGCGACGCACGTCGTAGCGGCTTGAGTCAGGCGACGAGGTGTGGCGCTTGCCACCCGGGTGGCCTAGCGCGCGCAGCGGGTGAGACCGAAGATGCGACTTGAATCCCTGCGACCAGGAGGACACATGAAGCCCAAGCGCAAACCAGTCGCACGCTGGCGCGAAGCGCGCAGAGCCAGGGCCCAACGCCGGCGCGAGGCCCGCATGAACCCGACGACGAGCGCGAACATGGATCGCCTCAATGCCGAGGCGCGCAACGCGAACGACGACCGCCGCGGGCAGTGGTTCTACGGCGGCATGTGATCGACGGGCGAATCAGGCCGGCTGCGGGCGGCCGCGCACGATGACCAGCGACCAGTAGGTCGCGCCGACGCCGACGCCGAGCACGATCCCCGGGATGAGCCCGAAGCCCGCGCGCGTCACGAAGCCCTCGATGACCCCCGCGAGGATCACCCAGGGGATCGTGCCGAGCACGATCGCGACCGCCGGGCGAGCCTCGTCGGCGAGCGCGCGGCCGCGCGTCTTCACCCCGGGCGCGACGATCGCGTAGCCCATCCGCAGGCCGGCGGTGGCCGCGACCGCGACGCAGGACAGCTCGATGATCCCGTGCGCCGTGACGAACTCGACGATGCCCGCGCCGTTGCCGTTGGCGATCGCGCCGCCCACGACGGCGCCCAGCATCAGCCCGTTGTAGGCGACGACGAGCGCCGTCCCGAGCCCGAGCAGGATCCCGGCGGCGAACGCGAGGAACGTCACCTGGATGTTGTTCGTCATGACCGTGCTCGAGAACGCGGCGGACTCGGCGGTCGTCATGCCGGTGTCGCCGACCGGCTCGACGGCCCCGCGAAACTGGCCGGGGATGAGCCCGAGGGCGGCGCCCGGATCGGCAAGCGCCCAGGCCGCCGCGAGCAGCGCCGGCACGACGAGCAGCGCGATCGCGAGCAGCAGCGGCGCGGGGCGCTCGCGCACGAGCACCCAGTACGTGCGGCCGAAGAACGTGCGCAGCGAGCCGCGCCGCGGCTCCTCGGCGTAGACGGCCTGGCGCGCGCGGCCGACGAGCGACTCGAGGCGCATAACGACCGGATCGCCGGGATGCCCGCGCCGCGCGAGCGCGAGGTCCGCCGCCGCGCCGCGGTACAGCGCCGCGAGCCGCAGCACCTGCGGAACATGCCGCCGCCGGCCACGGCGCCGCGAGCGCAGGAGCTCGTCGAGCTCGCGCCAATCGCCCTCCCGCTCTGCGATGAAACGCTCTACTTTCATGGCGTGGCGTACGAGGATCGCATCACCATCCCGACACCGGAAGGCGTGTCGCTCGAGCTGACGCTCGCCGGGCTCGGCTCGCGGGCCATCGCGGGGACGGTCGACCTGCTGCTCAAGCTGCTGCTTCTGGCCTGCCTGCTCGTCTTGTTCCTCGCCGTGCTCGGCCTCGACGGGGCGCTCGTCATCGTGCCGACGGCCGCGCTGGCGATGCTCGTCTACGACGTCGCCTTCGAGACGCTCGCCGGCGGCCGCACGCCCGGCAAGCGCATGAGCGGCCTGCGGGTCGTGCGCTCGAGCGGGCGCCCGGTCGACGTCACCGCGAGCGTCATCCGCAACGCGATGCGCCTGATCGACGGCCTGGCGCTGAGCTATCTGCCGACGATCGTCTCGATCCTCGTCACGCAGCGCAACCAGCGTCTCGGCGACCTGGCGGCCGACACGGTCGTCATCCGCGACCGTCGCGAGTCCGACGCGGCGGTGCACGGGGCGCCGGCGCCCGCCCCGGCGGGCGACCCGTTCGGCACCGGCCCGCGCTGGGACGTCAGCGCCGTCTCCGCCGAGGACACCGCGACGATCCGCGCCTTCCTCGAGCGCCGCTCGGCGCTCGCCGCGCCCGCGCGCGCCCGGCTCGCCGCGCAGCTCGACGGCGCGCTGCGCCCGCTTGTCGGCGGCGTCGACGAGCGCGATCCCGAGCGCTTCCTCGAGATCCTCTACGACGCCAAGCGCACCGCCGGCTGACGCGCGCCGACGAGCTCGCGGCGGCGTCTTAGCCGGCGAGGCGAGCAGACGCTGGTCGTAGATCAGCAGCTCGGCGCCCATCACCTGTGCGCAAGCGAGAGCCATGGCGTCCGGCAGTCGCAGCGGTTTGTGCATGGCTCTCAGCGTGCACGCCCGCGGTGCGCGTCGCCTCGACCGGAAGGGTCACCTGGTTCTTGGAGGAGACTCGCGGCAGGCCCTTACTCAAGCGCTGCTCCGAGTAAGGCAAACTGCGGATGGGAGGCTCAGCAGCGCGTGTAGATCTCGAAGAAGCGCGTGTGGCCGCGGTGCGCGTAGCCGGGCGGGGGCGCTTGCGCGGACACCGGTGAGTTGCCGGCGCCCTGCTGGCCGAACGGCCCGTAGCCGGGGTCGTGGATCAGGCGCTTGGTGCGCTCGAGCAGGACGGCCCCCGGCCGGCCGGCGCGCGCCGCGTCGGGGTCGTTGCGGGCGACGACCTCGTCCGCCGGCGCGTCGAGCTGCCAGCGGACCACCGGCACGAGCTTGTGCGTCGGGACCGCGACCGGGCCGCAGCGGCGCGCGCGCTGCACGGCCTCGCCGTGCAGCACTCGGTCGAGGTCCTCCTCGACGTCCTGCCGGAAGCCGAGCAGGTTCGTGACGCTCTTCGGGTGCAGGCGCGACGCCGTCCACGCGGCGCCCCCGATCAGCAGCACGATCGCGAGCGCCCAGGCGACGCGCGGCAGCGTCCCGGCGCGCGGTCGCAGGAGCCACGCGACGAGCTCGCCCGCGAACAGCAGTAGCGCGATCGCGGCGATCACCGCGTAGCGGGGGACCTGGCCGGACACGCCGCCGAGCACGACGACCGCGAACGTCGCCGCGCCCAGCACGAGCAGCGCGAGCGGGACGGCGGCGCGCACGAGCGGCGAGGTTGCGGCGCCCGGCGGCGCCGCGGCGCTCGGCGGGGCTGCGGCGCCCGGCGAGGCTGCGGCGCCCGGCGAGGCTGCGGCGCCCGGCGCGGCTGCGGCGCCCGGCGGCACGGCGGACGGCGCGACCTTCGCTCCGGCGCGCCGCCAGCGGCCGAGCACCAGCGCCACCCCCGCGAAGCCCACGATGGCCAGCGGCGGCTTCAGCAGCTCGGCGAGCGCCGACCAGAACGCTCCCGGCGCCTCGTGCCACGAGCGCTGGCGCCCGAGCCGGCCCGCCTCGCCGGTCGTGTACGTCCACGAGAACAGGGGATCGCCGGTCGCCACGAGATCCGACAGCGCCCACAGCAGCGGGGCGATCGCGACCCACGCGACGATGCGCATCCGCGCCGGCCCGTCCGCCGCGCGCCACAGCCACAGCCCGTAGGCGGCCGCGAACGCCCAGCCCTCCGGCCGCAGCAGCCCCGCCAGCACGAGCAGCACCCAGACGGCGCCCCCGCGCCGCGGCCGCGCCGCCTCGAGCGCCGCCGCCGCCACGACAAGGGCGGCGAACGGCATGTCGACGAACGCGAACGCCGCGTAGAAGCCGAAGTTCAGCCGCGTCACGAGCAGGGCGGCCGCGACCAGCCCCGCGAGCGGCCCGAACGCCGTGCGACCGAGGTGGTAGGTGGACGCGAGCAGCACGACGAACGACAGCACGGCGACGAGCGTCATCGCGCGCGCGCCGGTGTCGCCAAACGGCGCGAGCACGGTCCCGACCGCGACCCACAGCGGGTGCTGCGTCGGCGCGCCGAAGTCCGCGAACCCGGGCGCCGCGCCGCCGAGGATCTCCCGCCCCCAGACCAGCGAGTACAGCGAGTCGTAGGTCGGTAGGACGCCGAACGCAAGCCAGCCCGCGACGGCGACGACCACGATGGCCGCCACCCCCGCGACCTCGGCGCGGCTCAGCCAGGCCGGGCGAGGACCAGCGTCCATGGCGTGGCGCCGCGCACGGCGACGACCGGCGCGTGGGCGGACACGAGCTCGGCGATCGCGCGGCGCGACCAATGGTGCACGTGGCCGGGGGTGTCGCCGAGCGCCCGCACATACGCGCCGCGCGCGACGTTCAGCACGCGCCACAGCGGCTCGTGTGGCACGGTCACGATCACGGCGCGCCGCGCGACCCGCGCCGCCTCGGCGAGCGCGCGATCCGGATCCTCGACGAGCTGCAGCATCTCGACGAGGCTGACGAGGTCGAACTCGTCGTCGGCGAACGGCAGGGCCTGCGCATCCCCGACGACGTACTCGACGTCGCCGCCCGCCCCGTCCCAGGCGGCCCGCAGGCAGGGCGAATCGACGTCCAAACCGGCCACCCGCCCGCGCGTCGAGCGCGCGATCCGGCGCGTGACGATCCCCTCGCCGCAGCCGACGTCGAGCACGGACTCCGGCGCCACGTCGGCGACGAGCGCGTCGAGCGCGGTGAGAAACGACGACAACAGGCGCCGGACGATCGGGTTCGCGGAGCCGTACTTGTCGTAGACGTTGCCGGCGACCGGGGTGGCGGACACCGCGGCGATGATGTCAGGATGACGCATGGTGGGACGCGTGCTGCTCATCGGAGGCGGGGGCTTCATCGGGGCGCATCTCGCCTGCGAGATGCTCGAGCGCGGCTGGCGCGTGGTCGTGCTCGACGACGACCGCACGTACCTGCCCGGCGGCGAGCCCGACGCCGTTCGGGCGCGCGCGTGGCGCCGCCGGGCGCTGCTGATCGGGGCCGAGCTGCGTGGGGGCGGGCCTGACGACCCGGCCGTCCTCGCGCGCGAGGTGCGCGCGGCGGCGCCCGAC
Organism: uncultured Actinomycetes bacterium; assembly: GCA_963839905.1. GTDB lineage: Bacteria > Actinomycetota > Thermoleophilia > Solirubrobacterales > Solirubrobacteraceae > CADCVQ01. The sequence goes on from CAWIXC010000001.1 coordinate 269,149, forward strand.
GTCGTGGTCCATCTCGCGAACATGCCGCTCGCGGGCGTCGCGGCGGCCGACCCGGCCGCGGCACGGCGCTCGATCGTCGACGGCACCGCGAACGTGCTGGCCGCGGTCGCGGCGCACGCCCCGGCCGCGCGGCTGACGTTCGTCTCCTCGAGCATGGTCTACGGCGACTTCTCCGAGGACCCGCAGCCCGAGACCGCGCCGCTGCGCCCGAGCGAGCCCTACGGCGCGTGCAAGCTCGAGGCCGAGCGGCTCGTGCGCGCCTCGCCAGTCGCCTGGACGATCGTGCGGCCGTCCGCGGTCTACGGGCCCGGCGACGCCAACGGCCGATTCCTGCAGCGCCTCGTCGAGGCGGCCACGACGGGCGCGACGCTCGAGCTCACCGCCGATCCCGCGACGCGCCTGGACTTCACGTGGGTGCAGGATCTCGCGCGCGGCCTCGCCGACGCGGCCACGTGCCCGGACGCGATCGGCGAGACGTTCAACCTCACCGCCGGCCGGTCGCGGTCGCTGCGCGAGGCGATCGACGTCGTCCGCGCGGGCGGGCACGCCGTCGACGTCCGCCGGCGCCCGGCGACGACGCCGCGCCCGCGCCGCGGGACGCTCGACATCGCCCGCGCGCGCACCGTGCTGGGCTATCGCCCGCGCTGCTCGCTCGAGGCCGGGCTCGCCGCCTACCTCGACGCGGCCGCCGAGCGGCGCGAGCCCGTCGCGTGACCCGCAAGGCCGCGCCCGTCGCCGCCCCTCCTGGCGGCCGTTCGCCGACCGAGCCCTTCGCGTGAACGGCGAGGCCGCGCCGGTCGCAGAGATCCCCTTCTTCGCCGCCGAGCGCACGTGGGCCGCGCGCGGCGAGCGCTACGCGGCGCTGATCGCGGAGGCGCTGTCGTCGGGGCGCTCGCTGCAAGGGCCTGCCGTCGCCGCGTTCGAGGCGGCGCTCGCCGAGCGCTGCGAGCGCCGCCACGCCGTCGCTGTCGGCTCGGGGACCGACGGGCTGTTCTTCGCCCTGGTCGCCGCGGGGGTCGGCCCCGGGCACGAGGTCGTGATGCCGGCGATCTCGTTCATCGCGTCGGCGTCGTGCGTGCTGCGTGCGGGTGCCGTGCCGGTCTTCGCGGACGTCGACGAGCACCTCATGCTCGACGCGGGCGCCGCTCGCGCCGCCCTCTCACCCCGCACGCGCGCGATCCTGGCGGTGGACCTGTTCGGCCAGGTCGTCGATGCCGCTGCGCTGCACGCCCTCGCGGACGAGCGGGGGCTCGCGCTCGTCGAGGACGCGGCGCAGGCCCTCGGCGCCAGCACGCACGCGCCGGACGGCGCCACCAAGACGCTCGGCGCCCGCCCAGCCGGCTCGATCGGCCTGCTGAGCTGCTGCTCGTTCGATCCGACGAAGACCGTCGCCGCGCCCGGCAGCGGCGGCGCCGTGCTCACCGACGACGACGAGCTCGCCGCGCACCTGCGGCGCCTGCGCTGGCACGGCCGCGACGAGCATGGCCGCCACGTCCACCTCGGCTACAACTCGCAGCTGCCGACCGCCTCCGCCGCGATCCTGCTCGACAAGCTCACCCGCGACGACGCGGCCTGGACCAAGCGCCGCCAAGCGATCGCCGCGCGCTATGACGCGGCACTGGACGGCTCGCCGCATCGCCCGGTCGGCGTCGCGCCGGGCTGCACGCACGTCTTTCACAAGTACGCCGTCCGCAGCCCCGCCCGCGACACCCTGCGCGACCACCTCCACAGCCACGGCGTCACGACGCTCGTGCACTACGCAGCCCCGCTCGCGCGCCAGCCGATGTTCGACGGCAGCTGCCGCGAGACCCCGTGCCCGAACGCCGAGCGCGCGTGCGCGGAGCTCCTCTCGCTGCCGATCCACGCCCAGCTCACGGACGCCGAGGTCGATCGCGTCTGCGCGGCCCTCCGCGACGCGGCCGCCCTCAGCGACCGGCGGTGAAGAAGTCGATCTCGCTGAGCAGGCAGTCCTCGAGCGCCGGGTCGCCGTAGACCGAGGCGATTCGCAGCCGCACGAAGCCGGTCGACCCCGGCGGCACGGGCAGCGTCTGGACGTCGGACGTGTCCTTCAAGATCGTGGTCAGCCGGCCGCTCGCCGTGGTGATGTCCGCCGAGCGAATGCGGAGGTTCTTGAGGAACACGGCGTCGCTCTTCGCATAGCCGTTGATCACCTCGACGCGCCGCAGGTCGACGGGATGGTCGAACGTCCAGGTGATCGTGGCCCCGGCGGCCGAGCCCTCGCGACCCTCGGCCCAGGCCGTCGCCGGGTCGCCGTCGATCGAGTTCGCGGCGACGTACGTGTTGGGGGGCTGCGGGTCGAGCGTGCTCGAGGCGCTGGCGCTGATCTCCCGTGGCGACAGCAGCGCGAGCTCCGGCCGGCCGGGTGCCGTCGAGCCGGGGTCGGGCGGATCCTCGTCGGACCCGGGCACGAAGACGATGATGGCCACCGCGACAGCGACCGCGATGCCCACGGCGATCAGCGCGCCCCGCCGCGAGCGCCCGCGCGACGACGCGGCGGGCTCCGCCGCCGGCGCGCGCGACGTGACCGCCGGCGCCGGATCGCCGGCCGGTGCCTGACCCCGAGTCGGCCGCGGCGGCCGCGGGCGACCCTGCGGCGTCGTCACCGGGGTCGCCGGCGCCGACGGCGGCACGCGCGGCTTCGACCGCACCGTGCTCGGCGCGACAGGCCCCACGGCCGCGCGTGCCGCGGCCGCCATCTCGCCGGCGGTCGGGTAGCGCTCGCCGGGGTCCTTGTCCATCGCCTGCATGACGACGGCGTCGAGCGCCGCGTCGACCAGCGCGATCCGCTCCGAAGGCCGCGGCGGCGGGTCGGACATGTGGGCGAAGAGCTTCGCCGCGTCGCTGTCGCGGTCAAACGGCACGACGCCCGTCAGCAGCTCGTAGAGCACGCAGCCCAGCGCGTAGACGTCGGCGCGCCCGTCCACGGCCGCGCCCTGCACCTGCTCGGGCGACACGTAGTCGAGCGTGCCGACGAACGCCCCCGTGCGCGTCATTCCCGCGCCCGAGGCGATGTGCTTGGTCACGCCGAAGTCGGTCAGGTAGACGTGCTCCTTGCCCGCCTTGCCGCTGAGCAGGATGTTCGCGGGCTTGACGTCGCGGTGGACGAGGCCCTGCTCGTGCGCGGCGTCGAGCGCGCCGGCGACCTGCTCGACGATCCGCACGGCATCGGCGGGCTCGAGGCGGCCGCGCGCGATGAGCAGCGCGTGCAGGTCGGTGCCGGGCACGTAGCGCATCGCGATGTAGAGGTGGCCGTCCTGCTCCTCGGCCTGGTGCACGGGCACGACGTTCGGATGGTCGATCCCTGCGGCCAGCCGGGCCTCGCGCTTGAAGCGCTCGCGGAACTCGGGGTCCTCGGCGAGCTCGGGGGCGACGAGCTTGAGCGCGACCTGACGGCCGAGCGAGAGCTGCGTCGCGCGGAACACCACGCCCATGCCGCCGCGTCCGATGCGCTCCTCGAGCCGGTAGTCGCCGATTGTTGCTCCGATGTCGAGCACGCGAGCGCACTGTATGCACATCGCGCCGCGCCGGTGCGGGCCGTGAGCGACGGTCGGCCCGGGCCGGTCAGACCCGCGCGACGCGCTGCAGCCGCTCGACGTACATGCCGGCGAAGCGGCGCGCGGCCGCCGGGCCGAGCAGGCGATGCGGGTAGCGGAACGTCAGGTGCAGCCGGCCGCCGATCGTGACCGCGCCGAGGCACAGGCTCATCGGCGACCGCGCCGGAACCGACAGCCACAGTCCCACGGTCTCGCCGGCGTCCATCCCGAAAGACGGCACGTCCGCGGGCGCTCGGAGGTTGCAGAGCACGGCCGCGTCGATCTCGCGGTTGGTCGTCAGCGGCTGGAGCACGACGGCCGACTGCTTCGCCCAGAGCGCGAGCATGCCCGCGCGCTGCAGCCCCGCGATCAGGGCGACGCCCGTGCGGGTGCGCTTGTTGCGGGCGGTCTGCGCGCCCACCGCCCACAGCACGCGTGCCGTTCGGGCGCGCTCGAGCCGGGTGCTCGACACGCGCGCGGTGACCGAGACGTTCGCGATCGTGTCCGAAGGCCACTCGGCGGGCCGCAGGTCGGCGGGGATCAGCACGCCGACGCGCCCGCCGGGGACGTCGTGCGCGCGGTTCCATGCGCCGACGGTCAGGTGCAGCGCGGTGACGAGGACGTCGCCGGTGACGCACCCGCCGTCCGCGAGCGCCGCGGTCTGCGCCACCGGCAGCGCGACGAGTGCAAACCCGTGTCCGGCGTCTCCGCTGGCCGCCGGGTCGGGTGCGATGCCCGCCGGACGCGACAGCGCGTCGCGCAGCCGCTCGACGATGCGCTTGAACAGCCGAGCAAGGACCCCGTCAGGCGGCGGCGCGGGCCGCGCCGGGATGTCGCGGGTCGCGAGGAAGTCGAGCGGGGCGGTGGGCGCGTCGCCCGCGTACGCGAGCGCGACGGCCTGGAGCACGCGCAGGGCACCGGGCCCGTCGGCTGCCGCGTGGTTGACGTTGAGCATGATCACGTCGCCGCCGGGTTTGCGGACCAGGCAGGCGTGCAGCGGTGGGCGATCGGTCACCGCGACGACCCGGCGCTGCAGCTCTTCCCGCGCAGTGTCCAAGGCCGCGTCGTCGTCGCAGTCGACGACGTCCAGCAGGTCGCGCTCGCCGCACCCGCACGCCGCGCCCAGCGCTGCTCTGAGGCGCGCGTCGTCGAGCGACCCGGCGACCCGCGCCTCGACCTGCACGCTCCACGCCGACTCACGAGGATCGAGCAGGCTGGGCTGCGGCTCACCCGATTGCGCGTCGTCCGGCACATCCCACTCGCAGTCCAGGACGGAGGCGTGATCGCCCTGGCGCCCGCGCAGCAGCCACGACAGGTCGCGTGCCATGCCGACGAGGTTGTGCTGCGCCGCGCGGCGGATCGAGTAGCGCGAACGGCCACCCGCTTCCAGCGCGAGCGGCGAGACATCGTCCACGTGGGCCGTCACGTGGTTGCCGTCCACGGAGACGTGGAGGCTGTCGGTCGCGACGTTCTCGCGCAAGGAGACCATCCCGCGGTGAAAGATGCGCCCGAACGGGCTGTCGCGATGGAAGTGGCCGCTGTCGTCGAGTTGCTGCAGCAGGGCGGCGGGGTCGCCGATCGCCGCATCCGCTGCGCGCGGGCCGGGCTTAGGGTCGTCCGCCGCGCGCTCGTCCGCATGCTCGAGCCGGGTCTGCAGCGTGGCCGGGTCCTCCGCCACGACCTACGCTCCGCTCGCAGCGCGCAGATGCTCGTCGCACGCGGCGAACCCGGCGATCACGCACCCGGTCCAGTGCGGGATGACGTGGATCATGTCCCGCCGCACGGGACGACGGCCGGTCGCGGCCGCGATGACGTCCTCCAGCGACTGGCGGCTGAACTGAAAGCGCATGCCGTCGCGGTCGCCCGCGTCCTCGGTGGCCTGCGCGACCAGCATGAGGGTGATGAGCTCGCGCACCCGCTCGAGCTCGCTGGCGTCCAGCGCGATCGCCTCTTGCGCGACGCCGAGCACGTCGAACCACGTGTCCGGCCACGCCACGGCGATCCGCTGCGCCGCGATGACCCACGTCGCGGCGCGCAGGGCGCGCGCCGCCGCGGGCTCGCCGCTCACCGCGTCGGCGAGCGCGAGCGCCGGGACCTCGCGGGGCTCTTGCGACGGCTTGTCGATCTTGTCGCAGAGGCTGAGCAGCGCGCCGTGGCCGGCATGCGCGCACGCTTGCAACACGAGGATGAACCGGTCGTCGACCGGGGCCCGCGCAAGCTCGGCGTCGAGCGCGTCAGCGGCGCCTGACAGCGCGGCGTGCCGCGCCTCACGGCGGTCGGTAGTAGATGCGTCCAAGCCGCGCACGGTACTCGCAACTCCGCGGACGCGAGGCCGTCTTGCTCGTATGCGCCCGGCTCTCATGCTCACGATCGTGCTGGTCCTCATCAACGCGCCGCAGGCCGGCGCCGCCTCGCTCGGCGCCAGCGGGCAGGGGCTGAGCTACGCCGCCGCCGCGGGCGAGCGCAACCAGGTCGTGGGCGTCTACGACCCCGCGACGCGGTACCCCTACGACCTCGTCATGCGCGACGCCGGCGCCGTCGTGACAGCCGGGCCCGGCTGCCTCGCGGTCGACGCGCACACGGTGCGGTGCCCGGCGACTCCCTCCGCGTACTCGGGCGTGCCGCGACCACTGGTCGTCGATGTCGCCGACGGCGATGACGCGGTCACGTTGCCCGCCTCGTTCTTCGCGCCCGCCGAGGTCCGCGGTGGCGACGGGGCCGATGTTCTGAGCGGGGCAGGCACGCTCTTCGGCGGTGCCGGCAACGACACGCTGACGGGCGGCGAGGAAGGGCCGGGCTACAAAGGCAGCGGCCCGCCGGCCGATGTGCTGGTCGGCGGGCCGGGCGACGACACCCTGCGCGGTGGAGCGGGCGACGACTTCCTGACGGGTGACGGCGGTGCCACCCCGAGCGCCGACGCGTTTGACCGCGGCAGTGGCAACGACGTCATCGACGGCGGCGGCGGAGTGGACTCGGTGTCCTACGCCGGCCGCACCGCCGGCGTGCGCGTCGACCTCGCCGATGACGCGGCCATCGCCGGTGGCCCGGGCGAGCGCGACCGGGTGAGCGCCGTCGAGAACGCGACCGGAGGCGACGGCGACGACGTGCTGCTCGGCAACGAGTTTCGTAACCGCATCGACGGTGAGGCGGGCGACGACCGTATCGTCGGGCGCGACGGCTGGGACCGGATGTCCGGCGGTGCGGGCGCCGATGTGCTGGACGGGCGCGCCGGCAGCGACGACCTCGACGGCGGCCTCGGCCGCGACACCCTGCGCGGCGGCATCGGCGACGACGACCTCGTCGCGGGCAGCGACGGCGACCGGCTCGACGGCGGCCGCGGCCACGACACCTTCTTCCCCAGCCGGCCGCGGTCGCTGCGCTGCGGCAGCGGGCGCGACCAGGTCGGCCGTCCGTCGGGCGCGCTGCTCGGCGCCGACTGCGAGTCGCTGCTGCTCGGCGTCGGCCGGACGCCCGCGAGCTCGGATTTCGTGAGGCTGACGGCGCACCCACGTCGCCTGCGCAACGGCCGGCTGCGCTTCGAGTGGTTCTGCGACGGCTCGGGAGGCCGGTGCGACATGCGGCTGACCGTCCGCCGGCCGGGCTCGGCGACCATCGGCAGCCGCCGCGTGTCGATCCTCCGGCGCGGCACGACGCAGACGCTCGACATCCGCCCGCGCCGATCGGTGCGGCGCGGTCAGCTGCTCGAGCTGTCCGCGCGAGGCCTCATCCACGAGTTCGGACGACGCCAGACGCCGTTCGCCGCCCGCTGGCGCGTCCGGCTCTGATCAGGAGAAAACCCTCAGCCCAGATGCACCACATGCTTGTTGTACAACGAGCCCGTGGTGTATTCTGCCGCGCATGCCGAAGGCGCGGCCCATCCCGCTCAACGCCGGCGGGCCCATGGCTCCGGAGGACGTGGTAGGTCGTGAGCGCGAGGTCGCCGACATCTTCAGATCGCTCGAATCGGTTGGGGTCGTCATCACGGGCGAGCGTCGGATGGGCAAGACGTCACTCGCTCGCGTCGTCGCACGGGACGCGACCGCGCGCGGCTGGACCGTCGTGTCGCAGAGCGCCGAGGGCTTTGCGAGCGTCGCGGAGCTCTCCGAGGCCCTGATCGCCGGGATGTCGAAGGCCGGAGGCCGGCTGCGCCCCGCCGTGCGCGCGGTCGTCAACAGCTTCGAGCTCAAGCTGGGGCCACTCAGGATCGACCCGCGTGTGGCCGACCGCGTGCTCGACGAGGTCGTGGCTGCAGCCGTCGGGTCAGCAGATGAGCGTCTGCTGCTCATCATCGACGAGCTGCCGCTCTTCGTCCGAGAGCTCGATCGTCAGCACCCCGGTGACGGGGCCGCGGCCCTTCACCTGCTCCGGCGATTGCGCCAGCAGCATGGCGACCGGCTGCGCATGCTGTGCCTCGGCTCCGTGGGCTTCCACCATGTGGCGCGAGAGGCGCTCGGCGCGCTCAACGACCTTGAGCGGCACCGGCTCGGCCCGCTCGATGCGCCCGATGCCGCATACCTTGCCGAATGCATCTTCGTGTCGGCGAACGTTACGTCGGAGGATGCCGTCGCGCTCGCTAGCGCCGTGGGCGAGGCCGCCGAGGGGGTGCCGTTCTACGTGCACCGCCTCGTCGCGCAGATCGTGCGACGTGCTCCCGATGCGTGCACCGCTGCACTCGTTCGCGAGTTCGTCGACGAGGCTCTCCGCCCGCCCGACGACCCGTGGGAGCTGCGCCACTACCGCGACCGCGTACGGCCGTACTACGGCGACGATGCCCCGGTCGCGACCGCCGTGCTGGACGCTTTCGCGCCCGAGCCGGACGCCCTCGGCCTGCGCGATATCGAGGCCCGCGTCGCCACGTCCGCGCCAGCACCCGTCGACCACGACCTGCTGTGCGACGTCCTCGAGCGCTTGGTGGACGACCACTACCTCGTGTACGAGGGCGAGGACCTGCGCTTCGCGTTCGATCTCGTGCGGCGTGCCTGGGTCGCGCGCGCATGGTGAAGTCACGAGCCATCGACACCCGGCGACACCGCGCCGCACTGCCGGTGTTCACCCCGAGCGCCGTGTCACCTGAAGCGCTGGCCATGCGCACCGTTGGTCGCGAGGCGGAGATCGAGCGCCTCGTTCGCGCGATTCGCACGGCCGCGACGACCGAGAACCGCCCACACCAGCTCATCGTGGGCCCCCGCGGCAGCGGCAAGTCGCATCTGCTGATCGTCGCACTGCACGAGGCGCTGGCCGACGAGCAGATCGCCCACCGGGTGGCGGTGGCGATGCTGCCCGAGGACGCAGTCGAGATCGCCGGCTATGAGGACCTGCTCGTGAGCACCGTGGACCGCGCGCCGGGCGGGTCCGACGACCGACGCGACGAGGCGCGTGACAAGCGCGTGCACCACGACACCGCAGGCCTCGAGCGGATGGTCCTCGAGCAGCTCGGCGACCGCGTCCTGGTCGTCGTCGTCGAGAACCTCGACCGCGTCTTCCGCGACCTCGGCGAACAGGGCCAAGCGCGCTTACGCAACCTCACCGAAACGAGCGGCAGGATCCTCCTTCTCGCGTCGACGCCGCTGCTCTTCGACGCCGTCTCCGATCACGCCAGGCCGTGGTACGGCTCATTCGACGTCGAGCACCTCCGCGAGCTCGATGCCGAGCAAGGCCGTGATCTCCTGCAACGCGTCGCGGGCGCCGCGGGCGACGATGAGCTCGCCGCCTCTCTTCACACACCGACCGGCCTTTCGCGAGTGAAGGCGGTGGAACACCTCGCAGGCGGTTCTCCACGCATGTGGACCGTCCTCGCCGGCTGCATCACGGTCGACCTGCTCGACGAGCTTGTCCCGCTTGTTGAGGCTTTGTTCGACGAGTTGGCCCCGTACTACCAGCAGCGGCTCTGGGAGCTAGGCGGCGTAGAGCGCAAGCTCGTCTACGAGCTGTGCCGCGTGCCAGCGGCGACGGTCAAGAATCTCGCCCATGCCGTTGGGCTGTCGCAGCGTGCAGCCGCGACCTCGCTCGGGCGTCTGCACGAGGCGAACTGGGTGCGCCGGGAGAAACGCTCTGGAGCCGATCAGCGCGCCACGTGGTACTCGCTGCGCGAGCCTCTGCTGCGTCACCACGTCGAGTACCGTGAGACGCGGGCGGACCAGCTGCCCGCAATCGTCGGGTTCCTGCGCACGTGGTTCGAAACGAAGGAGCTGTTGGCACGACTCGCGAAGGTCGTGCCAGCGTCGGTTGCTGAGAATTACGTGTTGGCCGCACTGTCAGGCGAGCGCGAGCCGTCGCGATGGGCAGCCTGGCCCGTAGTCGCGGACTGCGACGAACTCGTAACGGTGGGTCGATGCTGGATACGCGGAGAGGCTCAGGGCGGCCTTGCGAGCGTGGTGACCGGGGTCATCGCGGAGGCCATCGGTATCGCGGTGCGCGACGACGTTCGGGTCGCGCGCGATGCGTTGGCATCCAGGCTCAGGAACCCCGAAGCCGCGTACGCCGTCAATCTAACGCGAGCGGCCGAGCGCGCTATCGCCGCGGTCGGCAAGGCGTCCGAGGATCGGAATATGGCGTGTAGACGAGGCCTGACCATTGCGAGCGAGGCTGAAGGTGAACTCGAGGATCGCGATCGGATCGCGTTAGGTTTGCTCGCCGGCTCAATGGTGCATACGGGCGCGCACGGAGCCTGGTTTCGGCGCTACGAGACATTGGCCGAGCGACTCGCCTCCGATCATCGCCGTTTGCAGATCATTTTTCGAGCAATGTGGTCATTGGACAATCCATGGCAAGATGTCGAGAAGAGCCTCGCCGACGCGCGCGAGATGCTGGTCGTCTGCGCGACCGAGCTAGGGGCGAGCGACTGGACAACGCGGACACTCGTCTGGCGCAGCGTCGCGTTGTCGGTCATTGCGACGGGGATCGATCAGCAGCGTGCGCTTGCGACGACCGTCGTGGATCTCATGACGCGGCCTGGCTCCGGTCCCTCGTTGAGCCACATCGTGCTCTTCGCTTACTGCTATAGAGGGGCGTGGGAAGCTGTCGCAGAACTCAACGCGCAGTGGTGCGCCATCTGGGCAGCCGCGACTGCCAAGTCCGAGGCACTTGCACCCGTCCATCGATTCCTGAGTCTGGCCACGATGCGTGACATGCCAAATCTCGACGATCTGTCGGACGGGGACCGCGCTCACCTGCTCCCGGTATTGGACTTTGTCCGCTCGACCCTGGGTTCCGTCGAAGTTGAGCCGGCGCGATCGGACGCGCGTTCACGCCAAGTGACTGCGCGCTCGTCTTCGGGCGGGCCGTCGCTTGGGTCTTGAGCGCGTTGAGGTCGCGTCGCGATGGAGCCGGCGATGATGTCGTCCGGGGGGAAGGCACGCGTGCGCCGTCAGGAGGAGATGTCGGCCGGCGTGCGGGCGCGGACGAGGTCGCCGATGATCGTGAAGTCCTTGACGTTGTGCGTCACGAGCACGGCGTCGTGAGCGTTGGCCGTCGCAGCGATCGCAAGGTCCGCGCTGCGCCGACGGGGCTGGCCTCCTCGATTGGCGACCGCAGCCTGCAGGCGGCCCCACTCGCGAGCGACGTGATCGTCCACCGGCAATGGATCCGGGTAGCGCGCCTCCAGGAGACCCAGGCGCGCTGCCCGCACGGCCCGCGTCTCGTCATCGGATGCGACGAGCAGACCGAAATGCAGCTCGGCGATCGAGACGGTGCTGATCGCCGACTGCACGCCCGGCGCGACGGGGTCGCCCCCGATGAGGACGGATGTATCGAGAACGGCGCGCACCGCTACTGCGCCCAGGGATCCTGCAGGTCCACGGCGAACGTCTCGAGGTCGCGGGCGAGCGTCTCGTCAGCCGGAAGGTCCCAGAGCGCACCGAGACTCTCGGTGTCGACCCACTGACGGGATCGGACCGGGCCGAGCTGCGCGACGGGCCGGCCGGACACCGTGATCGTGAACGACTCGCCGGACTGCGCGCGGCGAAGCACGTCACCCACGTTGTTGCGCAGCTCCTTCTGGGGGATCGTCGTCACGTCGCCAAGGTAGCACTCCCGCTACCGCGGGCAACTTGTCAGGCGCGCGCGTCTGCGGTGAGCGCCGGCTCGTCTTCGGGCGGGCCGTCGCTTGGGTCGTGATCGCGCTTGTGGGTCGCGTCGCGGTCGGACCCGGCGATGATGTCGTCGGGCGCCTTGTCCTTCGGCAGGAAGCCCGACTTCATCCCGAAGTAGACGGCCTGGGGATGGTGGGCGATGATCGCGAGCGTCGACTGCTCCGGCTCGACGGCGTAGCCGCCCGTCAACGTCAGGCCGATCGCGGGCGCGTCGAGCAGGCGGTAGATCTTCTCGTGCTCGGACTGCTCCGGGCAGGCGGGATAGCCCCAGGAGTAGCGCCGGCCCTGCGTCGCGCCGATGCCGAGCTCGTCGCGCACGCGCGAGTGCAGCCACTCGGCGGTGCCCTCGGCGGACTGCACCCCGAGGCCGTGCGTGAAGAGCTGCTCGGCGAACTCGCCCTCCTGCTCCAAGGCCGTGATGACCTCGGTCACGCGCGGCCCCACCGTCACCGCCTGCAGCGCGACGACGTCGAGCTCGCCGCTGTCCAACGGCCGGTAGAAGTCGGCCAGGCAGATGCGGTGATGCGCCGGCTGGCGCGGGAACACGAGCCGCTCCAAGACCGTCGAGCGGTCCTCGGGGTCGAGCACGACGACCTCGTTGCCCTCGCTGTAGCAGGGGAAGTAGCCCAGCCGCGCGCGCGGCTGCAGGTAGTCCTGCTCGCGCCACATCCGCTCAAGCCGCGGCTGGAAGTCCTCACCGACGAGCTTGCGCCACGCCTCGCCCTTCACCCCGCGCCCGCCCCAGTGCAGCTTGAACAACACGTGCGTGTCGAGGTGCGGGAAGACCTCGCCCAGCGGCACGTCGATCTCGCGCGCGCCCCAGAACGGCGGCTCCGGGATCGGGACGTCGGTCCGCGCGGCCGAGCGCACGGTGTCGTCGTCGGTGATCAGCGGCGGCGGATCCTTGCCGTGCAGGCGGAAGTTCAGCGCGTCGGCGCGCACCTTCTCGAGCAGCTTCGCGCGCCCCGCTTCCTCGATGAGCTGGTCCATCTTGTTCAGCCCTTCGAAGGCGTCCTTGCAGTAGAAGACGCCCGGCTCGTAGATCTCATCCGAGGCCTTGCCCTTCGGATACAGCGCGCGCAGGCCGAAGTCGCGGTTGATCGCAGCGCCCCCGATCAGCACCGGGTAGTCCAACTCCTTTTCGAACAGCTCCTCGATGCACAGCGGCATCTGCTTCGACGTAGACACGAGCAGCGCCGACAGCCCGATCGCCGTCGCGTTGCGCTCCTGCGCGGCCTCGAGGATCGTCGAGATCGGGACCTGCTTGCCGAGATCCACCACCGTGTAGCCGTTGTTCGTGAGGATCGTGTTCACCAGCGACTTGCCGATGTCGTGTACGTCGCCGAACACCGTCGCCAAGACGACCGTGCCCTTCGTGTAGCCCTCGACCTTGTCGAGATAGTTCTCGAGCTGCGCGACCGCGCGCTTCATGACCGTCGCCGACTGCAAGACGAACGGCAGGATGAGCTCGCCCGCCCCGAACTTGTCGCCGACCTCCTTCATCGCCGGCAGCAGCACCTCGTTCAAGGTAGGCACGGCGCCGATCTTCTCGACGCACGTGTCGATCCAGTCCTCGACGCCCTCCTTCTTGCGGCGCAGGATGTGGAAGTGCAGCGCCTCCTCGGGCTCCATGCCCGCGGTCGGGTCGGCCTTCTCGTCCTCGGCGACCTCCTGCTGGGACTCGAAGTGCGCGATGAAGAGCTCGAGCGCGTCCTCGCGGCGGTTCCACACCAGGTCGTCGGCCAGCGCGCGCTCCGCCTCGCCGATCTCGAAGTACGGCGTGATGTGGTTCGGGTTGACCATCGCGAGGTCCAGCCCGGCCTCGACGCAGTGATGCAGGAACACCGAGTTCAGCACCGCCCGCGCGCGCGGTGACACGCCGAACGACACATTGGAGACGCCCAGCGACGTCTTCACGTACGGCATGTGCTCCTTGATGAGCTTGATGCCATTGATCGTCTCGACGGCGGACGGGCGCCACTCCTCGTCGCCGGTCGTCAGCGTGAACGTCAGGCAGTCGAAGATCAGCGCCTCGGGGTCCAGGCCATGCTCGTCGCAGGCCAGTTCCTTCAGACGCTGCGCGATCTCGAGCTTGCGCTGCGCGGTCTTCGCCATGCCGACCTCGTCGATCGTCAGCGCGATCAGGCACGCGCCGTGGGCGAGCGCGATCGGCACGACGCGGTCGAGCTTCGCACGCCCCGCCTCGAGGTTGATCGAGTTGACGATCGCGCGCCCCGGGATCTGCTCGAGCGCGGTCTCGATGACCTCAGGCTCGGTGGAGTCGACCTGGATCGGCGCCGGCTGCGCGAGCGACACGATCTCCGCGACCCGGCGCATCTGCTCGGCCTCGTCGTCGCGCTCGACGAGCGCGACGCACAGGTCGAGCACGTGCGCGCCGCCGTCGACCTGGTCCTCGGCGATCTGGGCGAGGCCGTCGTAGTCGTCCGCGAGCAGCATCCTCTTGGCCAGGCGCGAGCCCTGCGAGTTCACGCGCTCGCCGACCATCGTCGGGCGCGGCTCCTGCACCAGCGGCGTCGCCGCGATCATCGAGCTGACGTGCGCCTCGCGCGGCGCCGGGCGCGGCTTCGCGCGCCGCCCCTTGACGCCCTCGGCGACCATCCGGATGTGCTCGGGCGTCGAGCCGCAGCAGCCGCCGACGATGCTCACGCCGTAGCGGTCGACGAACTCGATCAGCGCCTTCGAGAAGTCCTCGGGACCCTGAGGGAAGATCGTCTCGCCCTCGGGCCCCTGGATCGGGATCCCGGCGTTCGGGATGCACGACACCGGCACCGGCGAGAACTCGCCGAGGAAGCGGATCGCGTCGCGCATGTCCTCCGGGCCTGTCGAGCAGTTCAGGCCGATCGCGTCGACGTTCAGCGCCTCGAGCGTCGTCAGCACGGCGGAGATGTCCGTGCCGAGCAGCATCTTGCCGCCGTTTGGCAGCAGCGAGACCTGCGTCTGGATCGGGACGTCGCGGCCGGCCATCTTCATCGCCGCGCGCGCGCCGAAGATCGCGGCCTTGACCTCGAGGATGTCCTGCGCGGTCTCGATGAGGATGACGTCGACGCCGCCCTCGATGAGCCCGAGGCACTGCTCCGCGAACGCGTCGCGCAGCGTGGCGAAGGAGATGTTGCCGAGCGTCGGGTCGTCGGACGCGGGCAAGAAGCCCGTCGGCCCGACCGAGCCCGCGACGTAGCGCGACTCGCCGGCGGCCTTGCGCGCGATCTCCGCGCCCTTGCGGTTGATCTCGAGCGCGAGGTCGCCAAGACCCCACTCGTCGAGCTTCAGCCGGCTCGCCTGGAAGGTGTCCGTCTGGACGACGTCGGCGCCCGCTTCGAGAAACGAGCTGTGCACGCCCTCGATGACGTCCGGGCGGTTGAGGACGAGCGCCTCGTGCGCGCGCCCGGGCAGCTTGTAGTCATCCTCGAGCGAGAGGTCGAACTGCTCGAGCGTCGCGCCCATGCCGCCGTCGAACAGCACGACATGGGTGCGGATCGCGGATCGGTAGTCGCGCATCGTCCGTCGATGCTAGGACACAAACGCGCCAGAATCGGCCCGATGCCCGCATTTCTATGTATCGCGGGGCGCCGGTGATGGGTCAGGCGACCGCGACGCGGCGCAGCCCGAGGTGCGCCTCGAGCGCCGCGACGTGGCGGTGCTCGAGCACGTGGATGCGCTCGAGCCACGGCGCGGCAAGCCCGTGCGCGCGCTCGGCGGCGTCGTCGTCGAGCGCCGCGGCGAACGCGCGCCAGGCATCCGCGAGGTCGTCGCAGGCGAGCGCCGCGCGCCCCAGCTCGACGGATCCGAGCAGCGCCGCGGCGTCGTGCTCGAAGCGTGCCTGCAGGGAGCGATACAGCGCGCCGCCGGTCCCGCCGTCGCAGATCCGGAAGCGCAGCGAAGCGAGCGTCTGGCCGAGGCGCCCGGCGGCGAGCTCGGGCAGGCTGGGCCAGGCGTTGGCGAGGCGGTCGAGCGCGGGGAGCCCGCTGCGCACGTACGGGTGGCCGTTTGACTGCGGGTCGCGCATGCTGCCGACCACGCGCCCGAGCGCCGCGCGGACGGCGTCTTCGGGCTTGGCGAGCCGCGCGGGCCGGCGCACGCGCAGCATGCCGTGGCGGGCCGGCTCCGGCCAGCCGCGCGACGCGCGTGCCGCCGCGAGCGAGCTCAGCGCGCAGCGCTGCGCGTCGGCGAAGCAGCGGTCGGCGACCCAGACGATGCCGGCCTGCACGTCGCAATCGGTCAC
Organism: uncultured Actinomycetes bacterium; assembly: GCA_963839905.1. Classification (GTDB taxonomy): domain Bacteria; phylum Actinomycetota; class Thermoleophilia; order Solirubrobacterales; family Solirubrobacteraceae; genus CADCVQ01. Next base: position 285,033 of record CAWIXC010000001.1, read on the forward strand.
GACGACCGCGTGGCGCGTGTCGTGCGGGCGCTCGTCGTAGTAGTCGAGCTCGGCCGCGTCGGCGCGCAGCAGCACCGGATGGCCCTCGTCGAGCTCGCGGCGCAGGCGCTCCCAGCCCGCGCTCGGGTCCTCGGTCTCGTGCCACTCGACGTCCAGGCCGAGGTGGCGGCAGGCGTCGAGCTCGAGTGACGGGGCGCGCCCGTCGATGTCGATGACGGGCACCGCGCCGGGCGCCATACGCACCGCCAGGTCAAGCGCTCCCGAGAAGCCGAAGGCCGCGCCCTCGGACAGCGGCTCGGGCGAGTAGGACGCGCGGTAGTGCTCGAGCAGGTCGCGCAGCGCCCCGCTCGCGGCGTGGTCGGCGACGCGATGGCGAAGGCCGCTCGCGCCCGATCGGATGGCGACGGTGCTCACAGGCGTTCAGGCGGGGACGAGCTCGCTGTCGGCGGCCTCGCCACCGAGCGTCTCGCAGACGAGGTCGCCGAGCACGCTCGTGCCGGCCTCGACGAAGCGCGAGGCGCCGGCCGCGTCGAGCGCGCGCACGGTCTCGCTCCACAGCACCGGGTGCTCGAGGCAGCGCGCGAGCTCCGTGCGCGGGTCGTCGATCGGCTCGGCGGTGACCGAGGAGTAGACCGGCAGCGACGGCGGACGAAACGCCACGTCCTCGACGAAGAGCGCGAAGGTGTCGGCGCTCACGGACATCGCCGAGCAGTGCAGGGCGGCCGGCGCGTGGAGCTCGCGGACGGTGACGTTCAGCTGCGCGGCGGCGGCGCGGGCGCGGCGCAGCTGCGCGTGGGAGCCGGAGACGACGACGCGTGTCGGCGAGTCGTGGCGCGCGACCTGCACGCCGCTTGCCCGCGCGATGCGCTCGGCGGCGCTTGCCGCATCCGCGTCGCAGACGGCGAGCATCCCGCCGCCGGCGTGCTCGCAGGCATGGGCGACGAGCTGCTCGCGCACGACGGCGAGGCGCAGCGCGTCGCGCAGGTCGAGCGCGTCCGCCGCGACGAGGGCCGCGAGATCGCCCAGCCCGTGGCCCGCCACGACGTCGGGGCGCGCGTCGCGCATGAACCGCGAGGGGCCCGCGCCGCGCAGCTCGTGCCCGTTGAACAACGCTGCGGTGAGCTCTTCTGCCATGCACCTTCGGCGTGACTTCCCGCTGAACAGTGTTCAGATCGGCGGGACGCGCGCCTGGTCAGGAGACGAAGGCGTCGAACAGGCGATCCAGCGTCGCCTGCGGGTCGGCGGTCATGCCCGCGTGCACCTCGGAGGGCTGGATGATCGTCGAGGACGGCGCGACGAGCCAGCCGAAGCGCTCGGAGGGCTCCAGCGCGGCGATCGCGCCGCCTTCGGGCTCGCCGCAGACGACGAGCCGCAGCGCCTCGAGGCGCGAGGTCACCGGGCCGGGGTCGAGGTCGGGCGCGAACGCGGCGAGGCGGCCGAGGTCGACGTGCGTGCGCAGGTCGAGGAAGTCGTCGCGGCGGCAGAACAGCACGACGCCGACGTTCAGGCGCTCGCCGCGCGGGACCACGCGCAGGACGGCGTAGGCGAACGGCTGGACGTCAGCCGCGGGCATGCTCGGCCTCCTCGACGAACGCGCGCGGGGGCGCGAGCCGCGACGTCAGGAACGCGCTGAGGTCGTCGCGGCGCGCGGCCGGGTCGGCGCCCCAGCCAGACCTCCGGGACGAGCGCGACCGCGCCGTCCACGGCGGCGAGCGCGCGCGCGGCAAGCCGCTCGTCGGCCTCGCCGATCGGCCCGGCGAGCGCCAGCAGGACGTGCTCTCCGAGCATCGGGACGGGGTCGTGCGCCGTCTGCGCGAGCGGGCGCTCACCGTGCTGGCGAAAGAACGCGGCGCCATGGTCGATGAGCCAGGTCCGCGCGCCCCACACAAGCAGGTTGGGGTTGCGGTGCGTGCGATCGACGTTCGTCACGAGCGCGTCGAACCAGACGACGTCGGCGGCGAGCGCCGGGTCGACGGGCGGGTCGGCGGGCAGGGCGAACGACAGCGAGCCCGGCAGGAAGTCCATGCCGAGGTTCAGGCCGGGGCTCGCGGCGAGCAGCTCCTGGATCTCGGGAGGCCGGGCAGCGAGCCGCCCTCGCGCAGCGGCGCGACGTAGCGCGTGGCGGTGACGCGGCGCAGGGGCACGCGCCCAAGCTTCGCAGAGCAGATTCTGTATCACGGGCGCCCAGGCCGCCGTCTGTGCAGTGTGAGACCGCTCTCACCGGCGCAACTCGCCGGCAGTCGCCGACGTTGATCGCGTGCGAGGACAACCACGAGCGCCAAAGGGGTGCACGCAATGCCAGTCGACTTGACGAACCCGTTGGCCTGGAAGACGGCGAGCGGCGACGCGGCCGCGATGCTCGGCCAGCTCCAGCCGAACATCCTGAAGGGCCACGTCCGCGAGCACCTGCGGATCCTGCTCGTGCAGTTCTCCGACAAGGCCGAGGGGCGCGCGTTCCTCAAGGCGGTCGGCGGCAAGGTGAAGTCGGCCAAGCAGCATCTGGACGAGGTCGAGAAGTTCGTCGCGGACGGCACGCCCGGCACCCCGTACGTCGGGGTCGGGCTGACGTTCGCCGGCTACAAGCTGCTCGGCATCCCGCAGGCGAAGCTCCCGGCGTCGTCGCCGTTCGTCGCCGGCATGCGCTCCGCCGCATCGCGCGACGTGCTCGCTGACCCGCCCGTTGCGAAGTGGGAGGAGCCCTACCGCCACACGATCCATGCGGTTGTGCTGGTCGGCGACGCCGACAAGGCCAAGATGCTCGCCAAGCGGGCCGTCATCCGCCAGCTCTTCACGCCCAAGGTCAAGCTGCTCGGCGAGGAGACCGGCCTGGGCCAGCACAACGCCCGCGGTGAGGGCATCGAGCATTTCGGCTACATCGACGGCCGCAGCCAGCCGCTGTTTCTCACGGACGAGATCGCCGCCGAGCCGAAGGCGAAATGGGATCCGGCGTTCGCGCTCGACCGCGTGCTCGTCGCTGACAAGGCCGCGCCCAACCCCGTGCAGCACTTCGGCAGCTTCTTCGTCCTGCGCAAGCTCGAGCAGAACGTGCGCGCCTTCCACAAGGCCGAGGCGGATGTCGCCACCGCGCTCGGGCTCACCGGAGAGGATCGCAAGCGTGCCGGGGCGATGATCGTTGGGCGCTTTCGCGACGGCACGGCGGCCGTCGCGCACAGCAAGGCGCTCGGCGAGAACCCGATCCCGAACGACTTCAACTACGACAAGGACGACACCGGCGATCGCTGCCCCTTCCACGGGCACATCCGCAAGACGAACCCGCGCGGCTCGGCCACCGGCCCGGGCGATCGTCCGCCGATCATGGCCCGCCGCGGCCAGACCTACGGCAAGCGCACCGACGACCCGAACGCGACGAACCTGCCGCTGTCGGCGCGCCCGACGGCCGGGGTCGGCCTCTTGTTCATGGCCTTCAACGCCGAGATCTCCGAGCAGTTCGAGTTCACGCAGTCGTCGTGGGCGAACAACCCGTTCTTCCCGTTCGGCGGCGACCCGGTCGGCAACGCGCCGATCGGTCTCGATCAGGTCATCGGCCAGGGCACGCGCCAGAGCCCAGCCTGGCCGCTGAAGTGGGACAAGCCGCAGTCCAAGGTCGCCAAGGCGGCGCCGCAGACGGTGACGATGAAGGGCGGCGAGTACTTCTTCATGCCGTCGATCGCGTTCCTGAAGGCGCTGTAGCTCGCTCGACCTCCCGCGCCGGCGCGTCGCCCCGCGCGCCGGCGCGCGGTAGGCCGTTCGTCCACCCGGCTCGCCCGGTGCGTGCTGCCGGCACGCGCCGGGTACTTGGCCCGCATGGTTATCGCCGGCGTCATCGCGTTCTGTGTCGTACTACTCGTCCTCGCCTTCCTCTTCCCGCGCCTGTCGCGTGGGCCCGAGCGTGGCGGCAGCAAGGTCGTCGGCGTCGGTCAGCGCGGTGCTGGCATGGCGCCGGGCAAGCTCGGCCACTGGTTCTCCAAGCCCTTCAACTCCGCGCAGAAGGCGATCGGCAAGAGCGGCCGGGCCGGCCGTCGCGGGCGCGGCAAGATGCCGCTCTAGCACGCCCCGGGGTGCGCGCCTGCTCCCGGCGAGCCCTTCTGTCCGCGCCCGTTGGCACGATGGCGTGCCGGGGTAGGTGCGAATCGACACAACCCACGTCGAGGAGGGGGAGGACATGGCGGCACCGGATCAGCGGGTCGACTGGGAGGCGGTGGAGCAGTCGCCGGAGTTCCGCGAGCTCGTCGCGGCGCGCAGGCGCTTTGTCCTGCCTGCCACGATCTTCTTCCTCGCCTGGTACATCGGCTTCATCCTGCTCGCCGGCTATGCGCCGGACTTCATGGGGCGCTCGGTCTACGAGGGGCTGACCGTCGGCTACTGCCTCGCGCTGACGCAGTTCGTCATGGTCTTCGCGCTCGGGCTCATGTACCTGCGCCGCTCGGAGCGCACGTACGACCCGCTCGCCGACGCCGTCGTGCAGCGCGCGCTCGGGCCCGAGGGCCAGCGCGCGGGGGCGGGGGCGCCTCCCGCCGCCGGGCCGGAGGTGACCGCGCCATGACCATCGCCGCCGCCAACATCGAGGCGCTCGTGATCTTCGCGATCGTCCTCTCGATCACGCTCGTCGTGACGTACTGGGCGTCCAAGCGCATGACCGGCGCGGACGTCTTCTGGGCCGCGGGCCGTTCGATCTCGGGCATCCAGAACGGCCTCGCGATCTCCGGCGACTACCTGTCCGCCGCGTCGTTTCTCGGCATCGCCGGCCTGATCTTCATCTTCGGCTTCGACGGCTTCCTGTACTCCGTCGGCTTCCTCGTCGCGTTCTTGACGGTCATGTTCCTGCTCGCCGAGCGGATGCGAAACGCCGGCAAGTACACGATCGCCGACGTGCTGGCCTTCCGGCTGCGCGAGCGCCCCGCGCGCACCGCGGCGGCGATGGGCACGCTGACGGTCGCGGCGTTCTACCTGATCGCGCAGATGGTCGGCGCGGGCGTGCTCGTGCAGGCCCTGGTCGGGATCGACTTCTCGATTGCCGTGCTCATCACCGGGGTGATGATGCTCTGCTACGTCGTCTTCGGCGGGATGCTCGCGACGACGTGGGTGCAGATCATCAAGGCCGTCCTGCTCATGACGGGCATCCTCGTCATGTCGCTGTTCGTGCTCGAGCGCGTCGGCTTCAACCCGATCGAGCTGTTCAACCGCGCCGAGGCGAACACGACCGCCGAGTCGACGTTCTCGCTCGGGCCGGGCACGTTCCTGTCGAGCCCGATCGACACGGTGTCGCTGGGGATCGCGCTCGTGCTCGGCACGGCGGGCCTGCCGCACATCCTCATGCGCTTCTTCACCGTGCCGGACTCGAAGGCGGCGCGGTCGTCGGTCGTGTGGGCGATGTTCATCATCGGCTGCTTCTACGTCCTGACGACGTTCATCGGCTTCGGCGCGCGGGCGCTGCTCGGCCAGGAGGGCGTGGCGGCCGCCGGCACGGGCGGAAACCTCGCGGCGCCGAACCTCGCGCAGTTCCTCGGCGGCGGCGACGGGACGTTCGGCGGCGACCTCTTCCTGGCGGTCATCGCGGCGGTCGCGTTTGCGACGATCCTCGCGGTCGTGGCGGGGCTCGTGCTGTCGGCGTCGGGTGCCGTGGCGCACGACCTGTGGTCCAACGTCATCCGCAAGGGGCACGAGTCCGAGCACGAGGAGGTGCTCGTGGCACGGATCGCGGCGGCATCGATCGGCGCGATCGCGATCGCCATCGCGATCATCGGCGGCGAGGGCCTGAACGTCTCGTTCATGGTCGGGCTGGCGTTCGCGGTAGCGGCGAGCGCGAACTTCCCGGCGCTGCTGCTCGCGCTGACGTGGCGGCGCTTCAACACGGCGGGGGCGGTGACGGGCGTGGCCTTCGGCGTGCTGAGCTCGGTGCTGCTCGTGATCATCTCGCCGAAGGTCTGGCCGGGCCCGGACGGCGAGGGCGGCGCGCTGTCGTTCTACGACCTCGCGAACCCCGGCATCATCTCGATCCCGCTGGGCTTCATCGGCTGCTGGCTGGGCACGGTGCTGTCATCCGAGCACGGCAACGAGCGCGAGTTCGCGGAGCTGCGCGTGCGCGCTGAGACCGGCCTGGGCGCCGAGCAGGGAGGCGTCAGCGTGTGACGGGGCCGCCCGGCGGCCAGCCGCCGGCGAGCTCACCAGTCGCGGCCCGTGTCCTCGACGAAGCGTCCGCCCGGCGCCAGCTCACCGAACGCCGCCTTGCTCTCGAACTTGCTCGGGGGCTCGCACGAGTCGTGGCCGCATGCGCAGACATGGTTCTCGCCGGCCGCCTCGGCGTCGTTGCCGGCGCAGTACGCCGAGCAGAACCCGTCGCTGCGCGCCGCGCACGTGCACCCTCGATGACGACACAACTGCTGAGCCATACGCACCTCCGTTGCTCGCTCACGGTCCGCGCGGAAATCTAGACCAACGACGGAAGCCCCGCGCAAAGGCGGGGCCTCCGGGGACGCCAGGGTGGTTCGCGAGCGCTACTTGATGAACAGGATCTCCGAGTACTTCGGCAGCGGCCAGAGGTCGTCGGCGACGAGCTTCTCGAGTCGGTCGGCGATCGTGCGGACCTCGTTCATCGCCACGACGACCGTGTCGCGCATGTAGTGCGCGAGCTCCATGCCCTCGAGGCCCGGGTCTTCGTTGGCCTTCTCGAGCGCGACGATCGCCTCGTGGAACTCGCCGACGAACGGCGCGAACTCGTCGATGAGGCCCTCGCGCCCAGACGCGATGAGCTGCGTCAGGTGGCGCACGGCCGCCGGCAGCAGCATCGTCCGCGCGATCGACGACGCGGTCTCGGACTCGATGTTGAGCTTGACGAAGTACTGCTCGACCGAGACCTCGTAGCGCGACTCGAGCTCGCGCTCGGAGAGGACGTTGTACTTGCTCATCACGTCGACGGTCTGCTCGTGGACGAACCACGGCAGCGCCTCCGGCGTCGAGCTGAGGTTGTACAGCCCGCGGGCCTCGGCCTCGGTGTACCACTCGTCGGCGTAGTTGTCGCCGCCGAAGACGATGGCCTTGTTCTCCTCGTAGGCGTCCTTGACGACGGCGATCACGGCCTCGGCAAGGTCCGTGCCGGCGTCGAGCTTCGCGGCCAGCCCGTCGGACAGCGCGTCGATGGCCTCGGCGGCGATCGTGTTGAGCACCGTGTTCGGGAAGCCCAGCGACGAGCTCGAGCCCAGCATGCGGAACTCGAACTTGTTGCCGGTGAAGGCGAACGGGGACGTCCGGTTGCGGTCGCCGCCATGCAGCGGCAGCGGCGGCAGCACGGGCGTGCCGAGCCCGAGGAAGCCGTTGTCCGAGGAGACCGCCGCGTCGCCGGCCGCGATCGCGTTGAAGACCTTCTCGAGCTCGCCGCCGAGGAAGATCGAGATGATCGCCGGCGGCGCCTCGTTGGCCCCAAGCCGGTGGTCCTGGCCGACGTTCGCGACCGACGCGCGCAACAGCGCCTGGTGCTTGTTGACGGCCTTGACGACCGCCGCGCAGAAGAACAGGAATTGGATGTTGTCGTGCGGCGTGTCGCCGGGCTCGAGCAGGTTCGAGCCCGTGTCGGTGCCCATCGACCAGTTGTTGTGCTTGCCCGAGCCGTTGACGCCCGCAAACGGCTTCTCGTGCAGCAGGCACACGAGCCCATAGCGGCGGGCGATGTTCTGCAGCAGCTGCATCGTGAGCTGCTGGTGGTCGCAGCTGACGTTCGAGTTCTCGAAGATCGGTGCGAGCTCGTACTGGTTCGGGGCGACCTCGTTGTGGCGGGTCTTGACCGGCACGCCGAGCTTCGCGAGCTCGCGCTCGGTCTCCATCATGCAGGCGAGGATCCGCTCGGGGATCGAGCCGAAGTAGTGCTCGTCGAGCTCATGGCCCTTGGGGGGCTTGGCGCCGAAGAGGGTGCGTCCCGTGATCAGCAGATCGGGGCGCTCGTAGTAGTACTGCTCGTCGACGAGGAAGTACTCCTGCTCCGGGCCGACGGTCGTGAACACCCGCGACGCATCTTCGTCGCCGAGCAGCTTCAGCGCCCGGATCGCGGACGTCGACAGGGCGTCCATCGAGCGCAGGAGCGGGATCTTCGAGTCCAGCGCCTCGCCCGTCCACGACACGAACGCGGTGGGGATGCACAGCAGCGCGCCGTTGGGGTTCTCGAGGATGAACGCCGGTGACGTGGGGTCCCACGCCGTGTAGCCGCGGGCCTCGAACGTCGCGCGGATGCCCCCGGTCGGAAACGAGGAGGCGTCCGGCTCGCCCTGGATGAGCTCCTTGCCGGAGAAGTCGGCGATCGCCGAGCCCTCGCCGGTCGGCCCGTAGAACGAGTCGTGCTTCTCGGCCGTCATACCGGTCAGCGGCTGAAACCAGTGCGTGTAGTGCGTCGCGCCGCGCTCGAGGGCCCACTCCTTCATCGCCTGCGCAACCGAGTCGGCGAGCGCCGTGTCGAGGCTGTCACCGCGCGCGAGCGACCCCTGCAGCTCCTTGAAGACGTGCTTGGGCAGGCGCTGGCGCTGAACCTCGACGCTGAAGACGTTCGCGCCGAAGACCTGGTTGGCGGGAAGCGTGAGATCGGGCGAGCCGAGCGCTCCGCCGTTGGCGCTCCACTGCGCGGCTGTGACGTTCTGCTGCCGGATTCTGGCCATGGTGCCGGTTGTGCCTCCTGAGTCTGGATTCCTGACGGTGAGCCTAACCCTCGCGCGTCGGGACGGTCGTTGTCCACAGGGACAAACGCGACGCCCGACCTGTTTGACACGGGGACGAAGACCGGGGCGGGCGCGCAGTCGACCATGACCAGCGATGAGGGATCCAATCGGGGAGGACAGATGAGACGGACGATCGCGCTGAAGGTGCTGCCCGCCGCGGCGGCGGGTCTGCTGGTCGCGCTCTTGATACCGGGCCTGGTCTCGGCGGACGTCGTGGACTCCGCCATCAACAGCGATGGCAGCGTCGAGAAGACCGTCGGCCTGACCTCCGTCGGCGTGAACACCATGTGGGTGATCGTCGCCGGCATGGTCGTCATGTTCATGCAGTGCGGCTTCATGTTCCTGGAGATCGGCTTCTCCCGGCAGAAGAACGCCGGCACGATCGTCGCGAAGATCCTCACGAACTTCTCGATCGCCGCGGTCTGCTGGTACTTCGTCGGCTTCGCGTTCGCCTTCGGGTCCTCGCCTGAGAGCTTGGGCGGCCTGATCGGCACGACCGGCTTCTTGCTGCAGGGCTACGGCGACCCGACGACCGCGTTCCCCGTCATGGGCTTCTCGAACGTCACGATCGAAGCGAAGTTCTTCTTCCAGTTCGTGTTCTGCGCCGTCTCGCTCGCGATCGTCTGGGGCTCCACGCTCGAGCGCATCAAGTTCGGCGTCTACATCATCTACGCCATCATCTTCGCCTCGGTCATCTACCCGATCGGCGCGCACTGGGTCTTCGGCGGCGGCTTCCTGCAGGTGCCGGTCGGCCTGTGGAAGGACCTCGGCTTCGCCGGCATGCAGGACTTCGCCGGCTCGACGGCCGTCCACCTCATCGGCGCGACGGGCGCGCTCGCGGTCCTGCTGCTGCTCGGCCCGAGGAAGGGCAAGTACGGCAAGGACGGCAAGCCACGGGCGATCCCCGGCCACAACATGCCGCTGTTCGGCCTCGCGGTCATGATCCTGTGGCTCGGGTGGTTCGGGTTCAACCCGGGCTCGGCCCTGGGCATCCAGGACGGCCGCTTCGCCGAGATCGTGCTCGTCACGAACCTCGCCGCCGCCTGCGGCGTGCTTGGCGCGCTGCTGATGAGCAAGCTCATGCAGAAGACGCTGGACATCGGCATGTGCGGCAACGGCGCGATCGGCGCGCTCGTGGCGATCACCGCTCCGTCGGGCTATGTCGAGCTGTGGGCGGCGATCCCGATCGGCCTCATCGCCGGCCTCATCGTCCCGCCGTGCATCCTCGCGATCGACAAGAAGCTCGACGACCCGGTCGGCGTGCTCACCGCGCACGGCGTCTGCGGCATCTGGGGAACGGTGTCGTGCGGGCTGTTCACCGCACCGCGCCTGGCCGCGTACAACACGGTCGGCGAGGGCGGCCTTCTGTACACGGGCTCGTTCGCCCAGCTCATCGCCCAGGTGGTCGGCTTCATGGTCGCGTTCTCGTTCGTCTTCGCGATGAGCTACGGGACCTTCTACGTCATCTCGAAGACCTACGGATTGCGGGTCTCCGAGGAGGAGGAGGACGCCGGCCTCGACATCAGCGAGCACGGCATGTACGGCTACCCTGAGGCCTTCATCCCGCCCGCGGAGCTCATCGGGTACGGCGGCGGAGCCGCGGCGACGGTCCCGCCCGCACCCGTCACCGCGATGTCCACGAAGGAGATGCCCGTATGAAGATGGTGATCGCCTATGTCAGGCATGAGGCGTTCGAGCCGATCCGCACCGAGCTCCTGGCACTCGGGTTCCCCTCGCTGTCGATCAGCGAGGTGAAGGGCTCGGGTCGCCAGAAGGGGATCACGGAGCGCTACCGGGGGGCGGAGCTGACGAACTACCTGCGCCCGAAGGTGAAGATCGAGTGCGTCGTGGCCACGAAGGACCTGATGACGATCGTCGACACGGTCCTCAAGCACGGGCGCACCGGCGCGGTCGGCGACGGCAAGGTGTTCGTCTTGCCCGTCGAGGAGGCGTACCGCATTCGCACCGGCGAGTCCGGCGAGGACACGCTGCAGGCCCATCCGGACGCCGCGGCTGCCGCGGCGGCAGGCTAGACCGGGGCAAGGGTGGCCGCCCCGACAGCGGCCACCCTCGTCGAGCGGCTTAGGGGGCTGCATCTGCGGATGGTCGACGCGGTCCTCGCCGGGGACGGCCTCGAACGCGTCGCAGAGCTTGCCGCCGACGCCGTCGGCGGGTCGGTGGCGATCATCATCCCGCGTCTGGGGACCGCGGTCATGGCGCCGCCGGGCCAGCCGTCGGCCGAGCGGCTGCCCGAGCTCAAGCGCTACGTCGCCGACCTCGTGCAGGATCGCCCCGCCCACCCGCCGCGCGGGCTTGCCGCCGAGATCCCGATCGCGTCCGGCGACGAGTCGGTGGGCGCCGTGCTCATGCTCGACGGCGCGACGACGGGCGCGGCCGAGGCGGCCGAGTACCTGCATCTCGCGGCGGTCGCGTCGCTGACCGAGGTCGCCGTCGAAGAGGCGCGCGACGAGGTCGAGCAGAACCTGCGCGGATCGTTCCTCGAGGACCTGCGGACGGCCGCGGGCCTGCCGCCCGACGAGCTCGTGCGGCGCGGAGCGCGGCTTGGCTGCGACCTCAGCCGCGGGGCGATCGCGCTCTGCGCCGAGCTGCACACCGATCGGCCGCGGCACGTCGTGGCGACGATCGCCGAGGACGTGCCGGGCGCCCTCGCGCAGCACATGGAGGCCTCGCCGCACGGCGCGGCGGGCGGGCGGATCTACGCGCTGCTGCCCGCCCTGGCGGTCGAGAGCCCGGCCGAAGCGACGCTCGCCGCGGCCGCACGGCTGGCCGCCAGGCTGCAGCGCCACGGAACGGTGGGCCTGTCGTCCTTCTACGCCGATCCCGCGGAGCTCGCTCGCGCCGTGCAGGAGGCCGAGCTCGTGCTCGACGTGCTGACGGTCTCCGGTGAGCCGATCGCGGAGGACATCAACCAGGGCACCTACCGGCTGCTGTTCCGCGTGCTCGCGTCGCACCCCGAGGAGGTGCGCTCGTTCTACGAGGACACGGTCGCGCCCGTCGTGCGCTATGACGACCAGTACCGCACCGACCTCGTCGGCACGCTCGAGGCCTACCTCGCCGCGAACTGCCACATGAGCGCGACGGCGACGGCGATCCACGCCCATCGCCACACGGTTGCCTACCGGCTCGAGCGCGTGCGCGACCTGACCGGCCTGGATCCGATGCAGTCCGAGGACCGCGAGCGGCTCGGGCTCGGCCTGAAGGCCTACCGCATCATCGCCCCGCGCCTGCCCCGCT
>CAWIXC010000002.1:0-168167 GCA_963839905.1 uncultured Actinomycetes bacterium
GGCCAAGATGAAGGCCGCGATGAAGGGCTTTGGCGGCGTGAAGGTCGTCTTCCAGCAGGACGCGCAGCTGCTCGCGGGCGCGCGCGAGCACTTCGGCTTCGCGGACGGGTTCGCCCAGCCGGCGATCGCGGGCGTAAGCGACGACAAGGTCCGCGGCGGCGGGATCCCCGAGGCCGACGGGCGCTGGCGCGCGCTGGCCCCGGGGGAGTTCGTGCTCGGCTATCCCGACGAGGACACGCTCGTCGATCGCCAGCGCCGCCTGCCACCCGCCCCCGCCGATCCGCTCGGCGCCGGCGGGACGTACATGGTGTGGCGCAAGCTGCACCAGGACGTCGCGCTGTGGCGACGGACGATCCGCGGCGCGGCCGAGCGCTACGGCGACGAGGAGCGCCTGGCCGCGAAGGTCGTCGGGCGCTGGCACAACGGCGCGCCGCTGTCGACGCACCCGAACGCCGCGGGCGGCGAGTTCGACGCCGCGGCGCCGGGCGCCAACGACTTTCGCTACGCCGACGACCTGCGCGGCTTGCGCTGCCCCGTCGGCGCGCACATCCGCCGCTCGAACCCGCGCGACGCGCTCGGCCACGACGGCATACTGAGCATGCGCCACCGGATGATCCGCCGGGGGATGCCGTACGGGCCGCCGCTCGAGCCAGGCGCGGACGCCGACGACGGCACCGACCGCGGCCTCGTGTTCGTGAGCTTCCAGGCGAGCATCGCGCGCCAGTTCGAGGGCGTCCAGGGCCCGTGGCTCAGCGACGGCAACATCTTCGGCCTCGGCCACGACAAGGACTACCTGCTCGGTGACCCGGATGGCGCCGGCAAGATGACGATCCAGGGCGCACGCCCGTTCTTTCTCGCTCCGCAGCCGAACTTCGTGACGACGCGCGGCGGCGAGTACCTGTTCGTACCCGGCATGCGCGCGCTGCGCGCGATCGCGGAAGGGGTGGCTGGCTGATGGACCCGAAAGAGCTCGGGGGCCCGGAGCGCGTCGTGAAGGTGCTCGGCGCCATGGAGAAGCACATGAACAACGTGACCGGCTTCAAGCGCGGTCACGCGCGCGGGGTGGCGTTCCGCGGGTACTTCGAGGCGACGCCGCAGGCGGCCGAGCTGACCACCGCCGAGCACCTGCAGGGCGAGCGGATCGAGTGCGTCGTGCGCGTCTCAAACGGCGGCTCGAGCCCGTACCTGGCCGATCGCGAGGGGGGCAAGCGCGGCAACCCGCTCGGGCTCGGCGTGCGCTTCGAGCTGCCGTCGGGCGGCGACACGACGTGGACGGCGCTGAACCTCGACGCGTTCCCGCCGCGCACGCCCGACGACTTCCACGCGATGGTGTCCGCGCAGCGCGCGGAGCTGCCGGGCGGCCTGCCCAACCCGCTGCGGCTGCTGGCGTTCATCGCGCCGCGCGGGCCGCTGGCGGTCAAGGGGATCCAGGCCGCCGCCACGCTGAAGCCGCCGAAGAGCTTTGCGACCGCGCGCTTCAACGGCTTTCACGCGTACTGGCTCATCGACGCGTCGGGCCGGCGGCGGGCGTTTCGCTTCCGCTGGATGCCGCTCGCGGGGATCGAGGCGATGGATCCCGCCGACCACGTGAACCTCCCGCCGCAGTACCTCGTCAGCGAGATCAAGCAGCGCGTGGCGCGGGCGCCCGTCGCGTGGCGCCTGCTCTTTCAGCTCGCCGGCCCCGACGACCCGACCGACGACCTGCGGCGGCTGTGGCCGGAGTCGCGCGAGCTCGTCGACGCCGGGCAGCTCGTCGTCGATCGCGAGCACGAGGACCCCGAGCTCGTCGACACCTACGTCTTCGACCCCACGCGCATGCCGCCGGGCATCGAGCTGTCCGACGACCCGCTGCTGCACTTTCGCTCCGAGGCCTACGCCGAGTCGCACCGGCGGCGCACGCACGAGGAGCGCCCGGCGATCAAGCCGGAGTAGCCGCCACGGTGAGCTCCGCGCCGCCGCGCAGCGTCTGCAGCACGACGCAGTAGCGCTCGGTGAGCTTGACGAGCGTGGCGATCTGGTCGTCGTCGGCGTCGGGCGCGTGCAGGTCGAACGTCAGCGCGATCGCCTTGAAGCCGACGGGCGCGGCGCGGTCGACGCCGAGCGTGCCGCGGAAGTCGAGCACGCCGTCGGCCGTGATCGTGCCGCCGGCGATCGGGATGTCGAGCGAGGTCGCGACGGCGCGCAGCGTCACGCCCGCGCACGCGACGAGCGCCTCGAGCAGCATGTCGCCGGAGCACAGCGCCATGCCGTCGCCGCCGGTCGCTGGGTGCAGGCCCGCGGTGGCCAGCGCGCGACCCGTCTGGACGCTGCACGCGATGCCGTCGTCGAGCGTCCCGGTCGCGCTCAGGGTGACGAGCGCCGACTCGGGCTCGTCGCGGTAGCGCTCCTTGAGCGGCGCCTGAACGCTGCGCAGCGCGTCGCGATCCATGAGCCGGGACGGTAGCGAACGTCGCCGTCGGTCCGAGCCTGCGGTTCGGCCGCCCGCGATCGGGTAGGTGCAGACGGACGCGTCGACGACGCCTTCGCACCTCATGGAGGCGGATCCGCTCACGCGTGACGCACTTGGGTTGGAGGCCGTGCCGCCGTGCACCCTCTCACCAGAAAGCAGCGTGTCTCTCATGGGTTTCATCGACTCCGTCATCGGCATCATCACCGGCGCGATCGCCGGCATCGCTCCGCAGATCCCCGGCCTTCTGCAGGCGCTCGGCGTCCCCGGCTGAGCCAACCCGCCGGGATGCCGGCCCTGCGCTGCGCGCGCAGGGCCGCCGCGGTCGCGCCCTACACTGACCCGCGATCATGATCAGCACCAACCAACTCAAGAACGGCAACCACATCGAGGTCGACGGGACGATCTTCAAGGTCCTCGACTTCCAGCACGTCAAGCCGGGCAAGGGCGGCGCCTTCGTCCGCACGAAGCTGCGGCGCGCCAGCGACGGCAACGTCATCGACAAGACCTTCCGCGCCGGCGAGAAGTTCCGCTCCGTCCATACGGAGTCGCGCAAGATGCAGTTTTTGTACGTCGATGGCACCGACGCGCACTTCATGGACACGGAGACCTACGAGCAGCTCGCGCTTGCGCAAGCGAAGGTCGCCGACGCGCTGCGCTGGACGAAGCCCAACGACGAGGTCGACGTCCTGTTCATCGACGACGCGCCCGGCGACATCCAGCTGCCCACGACCGTCGAGCTCGAGGTCACTCAGACCGACCCCGGCCTGCGCGGCGACACCGCGTCCGGTGGCGGCGACAAGCCTGCCACGCTCGAGACCGGCGCGACGCTGCGCGTGCCGCTGTTCGTCAACGTCGGCGACCGCGTCAAGGTCCAGACGGCGACCGGCGACTACATGTCGCGGGCCACATAAGCCGCTCCGGGGCCCCCGCGATGTCCCGCCGCTCCGACCAGCGCCGCGACGCCGTCTTCGCTCTCTATCAGTCCGAGCTGACCAGCCGCGAGCTCGAGGACGTCTTCGAGCGCGACGCGAGCCTGTTCACGCGCGCGCTCGCCTACGCCGCGCACGACCGCGCCGAAGAGCTCGACGTGCTCATCGCTCGGTACTCCAAGGGCTGGTCGCTTGATCGCATCGCGCCGCTCGAGCGCGCCATCATGCGCGTCGCCCTGCTCGAGATGCTCCATCCCGACGCCGCGCCGGCCGACACCCCGATCCCGCCCGAGGGCGCGATCGACGAGGCCGTCGAGCTCGCCAAGACGTTCTCCGGCGCCGACGCTCCGGGCTTCGTCAACGGCATCCTTGCCGCCGTCCATCGCGAGATGGGCCACAATCCAGCGACGCCATGACCGCCGACGACGCACAAGCCGACGCCACGCTCGACGACCTCGTCGGCCGCTTGGAACGCGCCGCCGAGCAGCTGCGCTCCGGCGACCTGAGCGCGGATGCCGCCGCGACGGTCGTCGAGGACTGCGCCTCGCTCGCGTCGCAGGCCTCGGCCGAGCTCGAGCGCCGCGCGCGCGAGGCCGAGCGCGAGCCGCGCCCCGGCCAGGACTCGCTCCTCTGACCCGCTGATGCCTTACCCCGATGGGCTGCGAACGCTGTTCGAGGCGTATCTCGACGCGCTGCATTACTCCGACGAGCCGCTTACCACCCGCCTCGTCGAGTCGATGCGCTACAGCCTGCTCGCCGGCGGCAAGCGCATCCGGCCGGTGCTCGTGCTCGCCACCGCGCGCGCGGTCGGAAAGGACGAGCGCGAGCTGCTGCCGCTCGCCGCCGCGATCGAGCTGATCCACACGTACTCGCTCATCCACGACGACCTCCCCGCGATGGACGACGACTCGCTGCGCCGCGGGCGGCCCACGAACCACGTGGCATTCGGCGAGGACACGGCCATCCTCGCGGGCGACGCCCTGTACGCCGAGGCATTCCGCCTCGTGCTCACGCAGCAGTGCGGCAAGCCGGAGCACATCCTCGCCGCGGCGGGCGAGCTCGCGGCCGCGACCGGGGTCGACGGGATGGTCGGCGGGCAGTACCTCGACATCGCCGCGAGCGCCGGCGACGGGCACGCCGATCCGGCCCACGCGCTGCGCCGCACGCACGAGCTGAAGACGGGAAGGCTGATCGGGGCGTCGGTAGAGTGCGTACTGCTCGTAGCTGGCATGAACTCCTCGACCACAACCGACTTTCGCAACTTCGCCGCGGAGCTCGGCGTGTTGTTTCAGATCGTCGACGACATCCTTGACGTCACCGGCACGGACGCCGCCCTCGGCAAGCCCCGTGGGTCCGACGCGCGCCACGGCAAGCGCACGTACGTGACCGAATACGGGCTGAAAGGAGCACGCGCGATGGCCGCCAGGTCCTACGACCAGGCATGCATCTCGCTCGCCGCCGCCGCGCCGCACGGCGCGCCGGAGCTCGAGCAGATCACCGACTTCATCGCGACACGCAACTCATGAGCCTTCTCGACGCCATCAACCGCCCGCAGGACCTGCACGCCCTCTCCGAGGACGAGCTGCGCCGCGTCGCCCAAGAGGTACGCGAGCACATCATCGACACGGTCGGCGAGATCGGCGGGCACTTCGGCGCCAACCTCGGGACGTGCGAGCTCGCTGTCGCGCTGCACTCGCTGCTGGACTCGCCGCGCGACAAGATCCTCTGGGATGTCGGCCACCAGGCCTACCCGCACAAGATCCTCACGGGCCGCCGCGACGAGCTCCCGACGATCCGCCGCTACGGCGGCCTCGCGCCGTTCTGCTCGATCGGCGAGTCCGAGCACGACATCATGGGCGCCGGCCACGCGTCGACGTCGATCGGCTACGCGGTCGGCCTGAAGGAGGGCATGAAGTGCCTTGGCCGCGGCGACGACGGCAGGGTCGTGGCGGTCATCGGCGACGGCTCGATGACCGGCGGCGTCGCGTTCGAGGCGATCCACCAGGCCGGCGGGCAGGGCACGCCGATTGTCGTCGTGCTCAACGACAACGGGATGTCGATCTCGCCGAACGTCGGCGCGATGTCGCGCTACTTCAACCGCGTGCGGCTGAACCCGAAGCTCTGGCACACGCGCGAGTCCGTCGAGGACCGGCTGACGGAGCTGCCCGGCCGGCTCGGCCCGGCGTTCGAGCGCCTCGGGCCGCAGATCAAGGAGTCGATCAAGGCGTTCTGGGCACCGGGACTGTTCTGGGAGGAGCTCGACTGGGCGTACGTCGGGGTGATCGACGGCCATGACGTGCGCGCCCTGCGCCGCGCGCTGAGCAGCGCGTTTGCCGCCGATCGCCCGGTCGTCGTGCATGTGAAGACGGTCAAGGGCAAGGGCTTTGCGCCCGCGGAGGACGGCGGCCTCGAGGGCATGGAGCGCTGGCACGCCGCCAAGCCGAACTCGATCTCAAACGGGATCGCCGCGCCGGCCCCGGCCGCGATCCTGCCGGTCCCGCCGCCGCAGTACACCGCGGTCTTCGGCAACGCGCTCGTCGAGGAGTGCCGCCGCGACCCGCGCGTCGTCGGGATCACCGCCGCGATGAACTCGGGCACCGGCCTGAACATCCTGCAGAAGGCGATGCCCGAGCGCTACTTCGACGTTGGCATCGCCGAGCAGCAGGCGATCCTGTTCGCCGCTGGCCTGGCGCTCGAGGGCGTCAAGCCCGTCGCCGCGATCTACTCGACGTTCCTGCAACGCGCCTTTGACCAGATCGTCCACGACGTCTGCCTGCAGAAGCTCAACGTCGTCTTCGCGCTGGACCGCGCCGGCCTCGTCGGCGACGACGGCCCGACGCATCACGGCGTCTTCGACATCGCCTACCTGCGCCCGCTGCCGAACATCACGCTCATGGCGCCGCGCGACGAGGCGATGCTCGTGCACATGCTGCGCACCGCGCTGCTGCACGAGGACGGGCCCGTGGCGCTGCGCTACCCGCGCGGTGGCGGGGTCGGCGTCGCGCTGCCCAGCGTTCCTGTGCCGATCGAGATCGGCACGGGCGAGATCCTGCACGAGGGCGACGGCAAGGTCGCGATCGTCGGCTATGGCAGCGGCGTCGCACGAGGCCTGGATGCCGCCGTGCTGCTCTCCGAGCACGGCATCGACGCGACGGTCGCCGACGCGCGCTTCGCCAAGCCGATCGATGCGGCGCTGATGGCGCGGCTCGCGGCCGAGCACGAGCTGCTCGTGACGGTCGAGGAGGGCGTGCTCGCGGGTGGCTTCGGCAGCGGCGTGTGGGAGACGCTCAACGACCTCGACATGGTCGACGCGCGCATCCTGCGCATCGGCCTGCCCGACCGCTACGTCACGCACGGCGCGCCGGCGATGCTCTACGAGGAGGTCGGCTTCACCGGCCGGCACATCGCCGAGCGGATCCTGGCCGCGGTCGCCGAGCGCGCGGTCGCCGGTCGCTGAGCCGTCGCGCGATCACGGGTCGCTGAGCCGACCGCGCGATCGCCGGCCGCTGACCCGTCCACCCGCTGCCTGCCGCGTCCTAGACTGTTTACCGGCGCGCGGCGCATCGCCCGCAGGCCCGTCGTGTCGAACAAGGATGTGAGACCGCTGCTTCTTCGAACCCCGATCCGAGCGCTGCTCGTGCTCGCCGTGTTGTCCGTGCTGGCGGTCGCAGCCGCCGGGTGCGGTGGCGAGCCGGTCGCTCGGGTGCGCGTGCTGCAGGTCGACCCGGCGGCGTTCGCCGCGCGCACGGCGCCGGCGCCGACCGGCCGCGTCAACGCCTCGCTCACCGAGGCCGCCGCGCCCGTGCCGCCGCCCGTGCACGTGCCGCAGGTCGGCTCGATCGCGGCCGGCGCGCCGAACGCGGGCAGCCTCGTCAATGGCTTGCAGCTGCCCGAGTCCGGACCGGATTGGCTGTCGTGGGACGCCGTGCTGCATCGCAGCCCGAACCGCCCCGACCGGCGCTGGGGCACCGATCGGATGCTGACGTTCCTCTTCGCCGTGCTGCGCGACTACCGGCTTGCGAACCCGGGCGCGCCGCCGGTGCTCGTCGGCGACCTCAGCCGGCCGTGGGGCGGGCCGTTCGGCTCGGACTACGGCGGCCTCGGGCACGCGTCGCACCAGAATGGCCTGGACGTCGATGTGCTCTACCCGCGGCTTGATCGGGTGCTGCTGCCGGCCGCCACGGTGCAGGAGGTCGACCGCGCGCTCGCGCAGGATCTCGTCAGCCGCTTCGTCGCGGCGGGGGCGCAGTTCGCGTTCGTCGGTGAGCACGTCGGGCTCGGTGGGCCGGCGGGCGTAGTGCAGGCGATCGCCAACCACGACGACCATGTCCACGTGCGGATTCCGAACTCGCACCGTTAGGAAAGCGAAACGGCCCGCCAGGGAGGACGGGCCGTTTCAGGGAGGAGAGACACTGCTATGTGATTGTGGGTCCGTCGTACGCGGTGAGCGGGCTCTATCTCGGAAGGACCTCGGGGGAAGGTCTGTGCTCACCGCGTGTAGACAGTGTCCTGGCTGGCTGGCCAGTCCGGTGTGAGGGGCGTCACACAGGCGTCTCGGGGTACCGTTGCGGGCCTGTGGTCCGCGTGCGCCTCGACACCCTGCTCGCCGAACGCGGCCTGTTCGAGTCGCGAACGCGCGCCGCGGCGTCGGTGATGGCCGGCGAGGTGCGGCTTGGCGGCAACGGGGAGCGCGCGCAGAAGCCGGGACAGATGGTCGATCCCGAGGTCGCGGTGGCCGTCGACGAGCGCCCGCGGTTCGTCTCGCGCGGGGGTGTCAAGCTCGCCAATGCTCTGGATGCGTTCTCGCTGGATCCTGCGGGCCGGCGCTGCCTCGACGTCGGCGCGTCGACGGGCGGCTTCACCGACTGCCTGCTGCAGCGCGGCGCTTCGCACGTGGTCGCGCTCGACGTCGCCTACGGCGAGCTTGACTGGCGGCTGCGCAACGATCCGCGGGTCACTGTGCTCGAGCGCTCGAACGCCCGCTCGCTGGCGGCATCGTCGCTGCCGTATGCGCCCGACCTCGTGGTGATCGATGTGTCGTTCATCTCGATCGCGAAGATCCTGCCGGCGGTGCTGGCGTGCCTCGCGCCGCGCTACGACGTCCTCGCGATGATCAAGCCGCAGTTCGAGGTCGGCCGCGGGAACGTCGGCAAGGGCGGGGTCGTGCGCGACCCCGACGACCGCCGCGCGGCGCTCGTGTCCGTCGCCGAGGCCGCTCGCGGGCTGGGCGCGTCGGTGCTCGGCTTCGCGTCCTCGGGCCTGCCGGGGCCGAAGGGCAACCTCGAGAGCTTCGTCTGGCTTGCCGAGCCCGGGCGCGCGGGCGACGTGGGGGAGCTGGTGGCGGCCGCGCGCGTGGCCGAGCCATGACCGCGCGGGTGCGGTCGGCCACGGTCCTGACCCACAGCCGGGCCGACCAGGTCACGCCGACGCTCGTGCGGCTCATCGCGGAGGCGCGCGCGTGCGACGTCGAGCTGCGCTTCGATTGCGACGAGACGCGCAAGCTCGGCGTGCGGACCGGCGACGGGATCGTCTGCGACGCCGAGCCGAGCCCCGAGGTGGAGCTGTGCATCGTGCTCGGCGGCGACGGCACGATCCTCAAGGGCTTGCGCGAGTACGCGCGCACGCCCGTGCCGGTCTTCGCCGTGAACTTCGGCGAGGTCGGCTTCCTGGCGACGATCGAGCCCGAGGACCTCGACGACTACGGCTTCGCGTGCGCGTTCGAGCGCGACTTCGAGGAGCTGTCGCTGCCTGCGATCACGATCAGGACCTCCGATGGGCTGCACACGGCGTTCAACGACATCTCGTTTCACCGCCTCGAGGGCGGGCGGGTCGCGCAGCTCGCCTATGGGGTCGAGGGCGAGGAGGCGGGCTCGGTGCGCTGCGACGGGCTCGTCATCTGCACCGCCGCCGGCTCGACGGGGTACAACCTCGCCAACGGCGGGCCGGTCATGGCGTGGGGCGTCGAGGGCTACGGGGTGTCGTTCATCGCGCCGCACTCGCTGACCGCCCGCGGGCTCGTCGTCGCGCCGGGCGACGCGCTGAGCGTGGCCAACCACGGTCGCGAGGCGGTCGACGTGAACGTCGACGGGCGGCCGGCGTGCCAGATCGGCCGCGGCGACGAGCTCGTCGCGCGCTACGAGCCGGGTGCGGGGCGCCTCGCGCAGCTGCCCGGCTGGTCGTTCTACCGGCGCTTGCGCACGAAGTTCGGCCGCTTGTCGTCGTGAGATTGCGACGAAGCACGCGCGGTTCGTCTCAGAACACGCGCTTGTGACCGCAATGTCCGCGCAGTGGGGCTCGTTCCGTCGGGTCGCGCTGGTAGACCGTGAGCCGTGCTCACCGAACTGCGCGTCGAGAACCTCTTGCTGATCGAGCGGGCCGAGCTGCGCCTTGCCGCGGGGCTCAACGTGCTCACGGGGGAGACGGGCGCGGGCAAGACCGTGCTGGCGCACGCGCTCGACCTGCTGCTCGGCGGTCGCGCCAAGCCGGGGATCGTGCGGCCGGGTGCCGCGGAGGCTTACGTGGAGGGGGTCTTCGAGCTTGCGCCGTCGTTGCGCGACGAGCTTGGCGAGCGATTGCCGGAGGGCGCCGACGAGGTCGTGCTCGCGCGCCGGATCGGCGCGGACGGGCGCACCCGGGCGCTGGTCAACGGCCGCTCGGCGACGCTCACCGACCTGCGCGAGCTCGCCGAGCCGCTGCTGACGTTCTACGGCCAGCACGAGCACCGCCGCCTCACGCTCGCCGGCGCGCAGCTTGAGATCCTCGACGGCTTCTGCGGTGAAGCGCATCTGGCCCGGCGCGCTCGGGTCGCGGCGGCGTACGGGGTCGCGCGGGAGGCTCGGGGCGCTTTGGCGCAGCTGCGCGAGCTGGCCGGGGCGCGCGAGCGCGAGCTCGACCTCCTGGACTACGAGCTCGCGGAGATCGACGCCGCGGGCCCGACGGAGGAGGAGACGGCCGCGCTGCGGGCCGATCGCGAGCGGCTGCGTCATCTCGAGGCGCTGCGCGGTGCGTCGCTTGGCGCTCTTGAGGCCGTCGTCGCCGACGAGGCGGGCGTCGGCGCGCTGCTCGCCGCGGCCGGCCGGGGGCTTGAGTCCGTGCAGGGCATCGACGGCGCGCTCGACGCGCTCGCCGAGCGCTGGCAGGCGCTTGCGATCGAGGCCGACGACGTGGCGGGCGAGTTGCGCCGCTACGCCGAGCAGCTCGAGGCCGAGCCGGGCCGGCTGGAGGCCGTGGAGGAGCGGTTGGCCGTGCTCGAGCGGTTGGAACGCAAGCACGGCGGCACGATCGCATCGGTGCTCGCTCATGCCGACGCGTGCCGGCGGCGGCGCGCGGAGCTCGCGGGCGCGGAGCTCGCGTTGGAGGCCGCGTCGGCACGGCTGGCCGATGCCGAGGCCAAGCTTGCGAGCGGCAGCGCGGCGCTGCGCAAGGCCCGGGCCGCGGCCGGGCCGAAGCTCGCGGCCGCGGTGCGAGCGCGGCTCGCCGAGCTTGCGATGAGGGGCGCGACGTTCTCGATCGAGCTTTCGGACCGCGAGCCGGGGCCGACCGGCAGCGACGCGGTCGAGTTCCTCATCGCGCCGAACCCGGGCGTGCCGGCCGGGCCGCTGCGCGAGACGGCGTCGGGCGGGGAGCTCTCGCGGGTCATGCTCGCGCTGATGGGGGTCGCGGCCGGCGCGAGCCGGGCGACGCTCGTCTTCGACGAGGTCGACGCGGGGATCGGCGGCCAGACGGCGCGTGCGGTGGGCGATCAGCTGCGCGACCTGGCGGCCGGCAGGCAGGTTCTGTGCATCACCCACCTGCCGCAGATCGCGTCGCTGGCGGCGCGCCACTTCTCGATCGAGAAGGACGCGTCGGCGAGCCCCGCGCGCACGACCGTCACCCAGCTCGCCGACGACGACGTCGTCTCGGAGCTCGTGCGCATGCTGGGCGCCGACGACGAGAGCGACGGAGCGGCGCGCCGCCACGCCGAGGAGCTGCTGCGAGCCGCCTGAGGGGCCGCCACCCGTCGCTCCGCCGCCTCGTCCCGCCGAGCTGGTCAGCGCCGAGGCGCCCGCTCGGTCGCCTCCGGGCCAGCCGCCTCTGGCGCCGCGGCCTCCGGGGCGGCGGTGCCCGTCGCCGCCGCGCCCGCGAACGCGATCCCCTCGCGCCCGAAGGCCTCCGCCAAGCGCAGCCGCAGCTCGCCGCTCACCTCCTCGCGATCCGCGGGCAGGGTCTTCACGAGCAGCCGGAACACGAGCCGGCCGTCCTCGCGCTGCTCGATGCCCCGCACCTCGGGCACCTCGAGGATGTCCTCGCGCTGGCCGTGCAGCTCCGCGGCCACGCGGTGGATGACGTGCTCGGCGTGATCGACGTCCGTGTCGCTCGCGAGCTCGACGTCCATCAGCGCCCGCGCCCAGTGCTGGCTCTTGTTGCCGACCCGCACGATCGCCCCGTTCGGGACGTGCCAGACCGTGCCGTCCGCGGCCCGCAGCCGGGTCGTGCGCAGCGAGACCGCCTCGACCGCCCCGCTGACCTCCCCGTCGAGGTCGACGACGTCGCCGACGCCGAACTGGTCCTCGGCGAGGATGAACAGGCCCGACAGGAAGTCCTTCACCAGCGACTGCGACCCGAACCCGAGCGCGACGCCGACCACGCCCGCGCCGGCCAGCAGCGGCGCGACGTCCACGCCGACCTCGCTCAGCATCATGAAGATCGCGAACAGCAAGATCACGAAGCCCGCCAGGCTGCGCACGATGCTCGTCAGCGCGCTGATGCGCTGCTCGGCGCGCAGGCTCGTCTCCGTCGCCGTCTCGAGCAGCGCCCCCGGCGAGCGCCGTCGCACGGAGATCAGCCGCTCGCGGACGATGCCGTGGCTCAGGCTGCGCAGCGCGCGGTCGATGACGCGGCCGACGAGCTTGTTGACGATCAGCGCCCCGATAGCGATCAGGACGAGCGTCAGCGGCGTCCCGAAGACGAAGTCGGAGATCTCGGCCAGCGTGCGGTTCTCGGTGCGCTCGAGGATCTCCCGGCAGATAGCGTCGGGCTCCGAGCCGCACGTCTCCCGCACCTCGTTCGCACCGATGTCCGCGAGTACGAAGAGCACGGAGCCCGACGCTAGCAGCGGGTCCGGCGGGCGACCGCGCGGACGCTACCCGTCACCCGCGCGGGCACACCGCCCTTCGCAACCTCTTAACAACCCCACGTAGACTGGCGCGATGGCCGTCGCAGCTGGCAGAGAGGTCGCTGGCCCGGCACGGCTGGGCCGCCGGACCAAGCGCCTCGTCAAGGAGCTGCGTCCGGGCGCCGTCGCCGTGCTCGACCACAAGGACCTCGATCGCGTCTCCGCGGAGGATCTCATCGCCGCGGGCGTGCTCGCCGTGCTCAACTGCAGCCCCTCGTCGACCGGCGCTTACCCCAACATGGGCCCGCTGCTCATCGTCCAGGCCGGCATCCACCTCGTCGACCTGCCGGACGACTCGCTCTTCAAGGTCCTCCACGACGGCCAGCCGATCACGGTCCGCGGAGGCGAGGTGCGCAAAGGCGAGAAGCTGCTCGCCAGCGGGGTCGTGCAGGAGCCCGAGGACGTGCGCGCCGCCACCGACGAGCGCCGCCGCGAGATCGGCGACGCGCTCGAGGCCTTCGCGCAGAACACGATCGAGCACATGCTCGAGGAGCGCGAGCTGCTCTCCGGCCGCATCGAGCTGCCGCGCTTCGACACGGACTTCCGCGACCGGCCCGCGCTGATCGTCGTGCGCGGCGTCGACCACCAGAAGGACCTGCGCGCCCTGCGGCCCTACATCCGCGACATGAAGCCCGCGATCCTCGCCGTCGACGGCGGCGCGAACGCGCTGATCTCCGAGGGCTTCAAGCCCGACATGATCGTCGGCGACATGGACTCCGCGACCGAGGCCGCGCTGCGCTGCGGCGCCGAGCTCGTCGTGCACGCCTATCCGAACGGCAAGGCGCCTGGCCGCGAGCACCTCGAGCAGCTCGGCCTGCCGTACAAGCTCGTCCCGGCGCCCGGCACGAGCCAGGACGTCGCGATGCTCATCGCCGCCGAGAAGGGCGCCGAGCTCATCGTCTCGGTCGGCTCGCAGTTCAACCTCGTCGAGTTCCTCGACAAGAACCGCCTCGGGATGGCGTCGACGTTCCTCACCCGCCTGCGCCTCGGCGAGATCCTCGTCGACGCCAAGGGCGTCAGCCGCCTGTACTCTCCCCGCGCCGGGGCGGCGCCGATGGTCGGCGTCGTGCTGGCGGGGCTCGTCTGCCTCGTGGCGATCGTGCTGGCGACACCGGCGCTGCGCGACGTGGCCGACCTGCTGTGGCTCAAGCTCGAGGTCGTCCTCGGGCTCGAATAGCACCTCGTGTTCGACTTCCGCTACCACGCGCTGTCTCTGGTCGGCGTCTTTCTCGCGCTCGTCGTCGGGCTGCTGCTCGGCGTCGCGATCGGCGACAAGGAGCTCGTGTCGTCGGCGCGCGAGGACATCCGCGACTCACTGCGCAACGACGTCCGCCGCGCCGACACCGAGCGCGACGCGGCGAAAGCGCAGCTCGCCGCCGAGCAGGCGTACGGCGAGAAGTCGTATCCGATCCTCACCGACGGGCGGCTCCGCGGGCGCAAGATCGGGCTCGTCTCGCTGGGCCAGACCGATGTCTCGCCGGACACCGTGCAGAAGTGGCTCGACCCGTCGGGCGCGTCGCTGTCGCTCGTCGCCGAGCTGAAGGACGACGTCGACTTGCAGGCGCTCGCCGAGCGCGCGCGCGGCACACGCTACGACCGCGTCGGCGACGACGCCGAGCTCGTGACGGGCCTTGGCCGCCGGGTCGGCATCCAGATGGTGCTGGGCGGCAAGCTCGTCGGCCAGCTGCGCACCGCGCTGCTGCAGTCCACGAGCGGCGAGTTCGGCGGCTTGGACGGCGTCATCGTCGCGCGGCCGTCCAAGCAGCCCAAGGACAAGCGGGAGGCCGAGCGGCTGTCCGACCTGCAGGACGGCATCGTGCGCGGGCTCGCCCAGACGGGCGTGAAGGTCGTCGGGATCGAGCCGAGCGACGCCGATCCGTCGCAGATCGGCTGGTATCGCGATCGCGAGCTGTCGACCGTCGACAACATCGACGAGACCGCGGGCCACGCCGCCCTCGTGTTCGTCCTGGCGGGCGCGGATGGCGCGTTCGGGCGCCGCGACGGCGCGCAGGACCTGCTGCCGCCCGTCGTCGCGACCGTGCCCCGCGAACCTTGATCGGCGCCGGACCCCACATCCGCAGATTGCGACTTCGAGATCGGGCCGCGTGCGTTTCGGTCCGCCGTCGTCGCTAGGTTGCTCGGGGTGCAAATCCTGCCGTTCCTCTTCTCGTTCCTCGTCGCCGTCGTCCTCGTGCCGCTGGTGCGCACCCGCCTCGCCGAAGCCGGGATGCAGCGCGAGAACTACCGCGGCGTGCTCCTGCCGGTTCCGATCGGGGTCGCGATCGTCCCCGCCGCGCTCATCGCGCTCATCCCGATCACGCTGCTGGCACGCCTGACCGACCTCGACGTCTTCCCGGCCGACTTGCCGCTCGTGCTGACGTTCATCCCCGGCGTCGCGCTGCTCGGGCTCGTCGACGACGTGCTGTCGGGCGAGTCGCGCGGCTGGCGCGGCCATGCCGCCACGGCGATGGGCGGCGGCTTCTCGAGCGGCGTGCTCAAAGCGTGCGGCACGCTCGGTTTGGCGCTGCTCGTCGCGTCCTCGCTGCAGGGCTCCGACGGCGAGTTCCTCGTCGCGACGGCGGTGCTCGTCCTCGCCACGAACGCCTTCAACCTGCTCGACCTGCGCCCGGGCCGCTCGGTCAAGACGTTCCTGCTGCTCGGGCTCGGCCTGACGATCGCCACGGGGATCGACGAGCCCGCCGCGGCACTTGGGATCCTCATCGGGCCGGTGCTCGTCGCGGGCTTTTTCGAGCTGCGCGAGAAGGCGATGCTCGGCGACTGCGGCTCGAACGCGATCGGCGCGATGGCCGGCGTCTGGATCGTGCTGACGCTCGACTCCACCGAGCTGTTCATCGCGCTCGTGATCCTCGTCCTCATCAACCTCTATGGCGAGTTCCGGTCGCTCTCGAAGGTCATCGAGAAGGTCCCCGGCATCCGTCACCTAGACTCACTCGGGAGGCCTTCATGACGCAGAGTCGCCCCAAGACCCGCTTCATCTTCATCACGGGCGGCGTCGTCTCCTCGCTGGGAAAGGGCATCGCCGCCGCGTCGATCGGGCGCCTGCTCGTCGCGCGCGGCCTGACGGTCGGCCTGCAGAAGTTCGACCCGTACATCAACGTCGATCCCGGCACGATGTCGCCCTACCAGCACGGCGAGGTCTTCGTGACCGAGGACGGCGCGGAGACCGACCTCGACCTCGGCCACTACGAGCGCTACACGGACTCGAACACGTCGCGCGCGTCGAACGTCACGGCCGGCGGGATCTACAACTCGGTCATCCGGCGCGAGCGCCGCGGGGACTACCTCGGCGGCACCGTCCAGGTCGTCCCGCACATCACCGACGAGATCAAGCAGCGCGTGAAGCTGCTCGCCGAGACGCAGGACTGCGACGTCGTCATCACCGAGATCGGCGGCACCGTCGGCGACATCGAGTCGCTGCCGTTCCTCGAGGCGATCCGCCAGTTCCCGGTCGACGTGGGGCGCCGGCAGTGCATGTTCATCCACCTCACGCTCGTCCCGTACATCGGCCACGCGGGCGAGCTGAAGACGAAGCCCACCCAGCACTCGGTCAACGAGCTGCGCCGCATCGGCATCCAGCCCGACATGCTGCTCGCGCGCTCAGAGTCCGAGCTGGGCGCCGACATTCGCAAGAAAATCGCGCTGTTCGCATCGCTGCCGGTCGAGGCGGTCATCAGCGCCAAGGACGTCGACAACATCTACAAGGTGCCGCTGTGGTTCGAGGCCGAGGGCGTCGACGACCTCATCTGCGAGCACTTCGACTTCGACGTGCCGGCCCCGGACCTGTCGGAGTGGGCGGAGATCACGCGTCGCGCGGCCGAGGCCGACGAGACCGTGAGGGTCGCGCTCGTCGGCAAGTACGTCGCGCTCCAGGACGCGTACCTGTCGGTGTCCGAGGCGCTGCGCCACGCGGGCTTTCACCACGACTGCAGCGTCGAGGTCGACTGGGTCGACTCCGAGTCGCTCGAGAACGACGCGGTGGCGCGCCAGCGCCTCGCCGCCGCCGACGGGATCCTCATCCCCGGCGGGTTCGGCGGCCGCGGGATCGAGGGCAAGATCTGCGCGGCACGGGTCGCGCGCGAGCTGCGGATCCCGTACCTCGGCATCTGCCTCGGCATGCAAATCGCGGTGTCGGAGTTCGCGCGCCACGTCGCCGGCATGGACGGCGCGAACTCGACCGAGTTCGATCCCGAGACGCCGCATCCGGTCATCGACCTGCTCCCCGAGCAGAAGGAGGTCACCGACCTCGGTGGCACGATGCGCCTCGGGGCAGATCCGGTGAAGATCCACGCCAACACGCGCGCCCGCGACCTCTACGGCGAGGCGGTCATCTACGAGCGCCACCGCCATCGCTACGAGGTCAACCTCTTCCTGCGCAAGCGCCTCGAGGCGGCGGGCCTGATCGTCAGCGGCACCTCGCCCGACGAGCGCCTTGTCGAGATGATCGAGCTCGACGACCACCCGTTCTTCGTTGCGTCCCAGTTTCACCCGGAGTTCAAGTCGCGCCCCGAGCGCCCGGCGCCGCTGTTTCGCGATTTCGTCGGCGCCGCGCTGGGGCGGGCACGCGATCAGGTCGGCGCGCCCGAGTTCCGCGCCTCCCGCGCGTAGCGCGCGGGCCTCAGGGACCCGTCAGGCCCTTCTCGACCTCGATCCGTGCGAGCCGGCCGTCGTCGAAGTGAAACCGCAGCAGCCATTTGCCGGCCACGAACGGCATCCTGCTGCGCGCCTTCGCCGAGCAGTGGATGACGTTCCCCTCGACGAGGTCGGAGCACTCGAAGCCGTTGGACCTCGCGAAGCTCTGCACGTCGTCCGGCGTCGCCGCATCCGGCAGCGCCTCGCGAACGGCGCTCTCGACCTCGGACGGCTCGGCCTTGGCACGCAGGTCCACGCGCTCTCAGATCGCCGGATCGTCCCAGCCGGGTGCGATCCAGACCGGCTTGCCGCGCGGGATGTTGCAGTTGGCGAGGATCGTCGAGGCGGTGGTGTTCGAGTTCGGCCCGGTCGGCGCGTACGGCGTCGCGGTCCCGTCGATCCGGCGCAGCTCGGCGGCGAGGCACGCGTCGTGGCCACAGGCCGCCGCGCCGGACTGGACCGTCGTCGACGGTGCGCCGGGCGACCAGTCGACGGTTCCCGCGACGTACAGCCCGTCGTTCGTGATGATCGTCCCGTACGGAGCCGGGGCGCCGCCGGAGCCGCCAGGCCCGCCGCGGTAGTAGCGCTCGGTGCCGGCGCCGTCGGTCGTGACGACGAACAGGTGCCAGATCGGCAGGCCGCTGAGGATGCCGCCGATGTGCGTCGCGCGGACGTCGACCTTGCAGGCCGCGCCGGCGACGGGCGCGCCGCCGCCACCGCCACCCCCGCCCCCTCCGCTTCCGCTGCTTCCCGACGAGGAGGAGCGAGCGAGAACGCCCGCGCCGGCCGGCGCCGAGGGGCGGGCGAGGTCGCCCGCGCCGGCCGGCGCCGAGGAGCGGGCGAGGTCGCCCTCGCCGCGCGCGGCGGAGCGCGCGAGGACCGCGCGCGCGAGCGTCGCGTCGAGCGGTAGCTCGCCGCGCCGCGCCGCCACGCCACCGGGCGTGCTCTTCGCGCGCTTGCGCTCGGCCCTCGGGCCGGTCCCGTGGCCACCACACGTGCCGCCGCAGGTGCAGCCGGCGACGCCGCAGCGCTGCAGCATCCGCGATGAGGCTCGAGTCGACGTCGCGGCCCGTCCGGTGCCGGAAGCGGGCCGACCCCCGGCCTTCGGGCTCGGCGTGCTCGCCTGGACCTGCTCCGTTTCGCCGACCGCGAGCATGAGGTGTCAGCGAGGGTACGGCGTCTCCCCGCAACCGGTCAAGCGCCATCCGGCCAGGCACGGGCCGCGCGCCGCCACCCGTCACACTGAGGCCCATGCGCCCCGCCTCCACCGCCGAGCGCCGCCGCCTGAGCGACACGTTCGCGCGGCTGTGCGCGATCCCGAGCCCCTTCGGATCCGAGCGCGCCTGCGCGGAGTACGTCGCGCGCGAGCTCGGAGCGATGGGCGTCGACGTCGAGGAGGACGGCGCGGCCGCCGAGGCCGGCGCCGAGTGCGGCAACCTGCTCGCCCGCATCCCCGGCTGCGGCCCGCGCACGATCCTGCTCTGCGCGCACCTCGACACCGTGCCCGAGCCCAACCCCATCGATCCGGTCGTCGACGACGGCGCCTGGGTCAGCGCCGGCGCCACGATCCTCGGCGCCGACAACAAGGCGGCCGTCGCGGTGCTGCTCGAGGTCGCGCGGCGCTGCAGCGTCGAAGGCTCCCCGGTCGGCCTCGAGCTGCTGTTCACAGTCGCCGAGGAGAACGGCCTCGCCGGTGCGAAGGCGTTCGACGTGGGCACCTTGCGCAGCGACTGGGGCTATGTCTTCGACCACGCGTCGCCGATCGGCGAGGTCATCGTCGCGTCGCCGACCTACTACCGCTTCGAGGCGAGCTTCCGCGGCGCCGCCGCGCACGCGGGCATCCGTCCCGAGGACGGCCGCAGCGCGATCGAGGCCGCCGCGCGAGCGGTCGCCACGATGCGGCTCGGGCGCATCGACGAGGAGACGACGGCGAACGTCGCCTCGATCTCCGGCGGCCAGACGGGCGGCACGAACATCGTGCCCGAGCGCTGCCGGATCGTCGGGGAGGCGCGCTCGCTGGATCCACTGAAGGCCGAGGCCGTCGTCGCCGAGCTCATCGATCGCATCCACGACGCCGCCAACACGCCGCTGTGCTCGTGCGACGTCGACGTCACGACCTCGCGGCTGTTCGACGGCTACCGCCACGCGCCGAGCGCACCTGCCGTGCTCGCGGCCGAGACGGCGCTGCGCGCCCGCGGCTACACCCCGGCACGCCGCGCGACCGGCGGCGGCTCGGACGCGAACGCGCTCGAGGCCCGCGGCTTCGCCTGCACGAACCTCGCCAACGGCACGGAGTACAACCACGAGCACCGCGAGCGCGTCAGCGTCGCCGCGCTCGAGGGCATGCTCGACGTCACCTACGAGCTGCTCGACGCATGCTCCGGCTGAAGCGCGCCACCGTCGTGAACGCCGGCCCGGCCGGTGCGATGGAGCAGCGGCTCGCGATCCAGGTGGATGGCGAGCGCCGCTGGGCGATCGCCGACGTCGGCCTCGTCGGCGCGTCGCAGCCCGGCGACGAGCTCGTCGTCAACGTCGAGGCGGTCGAGCTCGGCCTCGGCGCCGGCGGCTTCGATGTCGTGCACGTCAACCTCAGCCGCGGGCTGGATGGCGAGGGGACGCCGCGCGCGCACGTCATGAAGCTCAACTACACGAGCTTGCAGCACGCCGTCAGCCCGGTCGAGGAGGGCGATGCCGACGCGACGCCCGACCCGCCGCAGCTGCCGATCGGCCGGCCGGTCGCGGTGCTCGCGCTGCACGGCCAGCTCGCCCCGCTCGCCTGGGCGTTCGCGCAGGCGGGCGCCGGCGCGCGGCTCGGCTACGTGCAGACCGCGGGCGGCGCGCTGCCCGGCGGACACTCGTGCGTCGTCAGGGACCTGCGCGACGACGGCCTGCTCGCCGGCCACATCACCGCGGGCCCGGCGTTCGGCGGCGCCGACGGCGAGGCGATCACGACCGCCGCCGCGCTGCACCACGGCCTGACGGCGCTCGGCTGGGAGGCCGCGGTCGCCGGGCCCGGCCCCGGCATCCTGGGCTCCGGCTCGGCGCTCGGCCACGGCGGCCTGCAGGCGCTCGACTCCGCGCACACCGCGCTCGCGCTCGGCTGCCCGACGCTCCTCGTCGCGCGCATGTCCTCGACGGACCTTCGCTCCCGCCACCGCGGCCTGAGCCACCACACGCGCACCGTCCTCGACCTCTTGCTCGCGGACGTGACGGTCGCGGTGCCGGCGGGCGAAGGGATCGGCGGGGCGGCGCGCCGCGAGGAGGAGGATGCTGCCGGCGGCGCGCCGGGCCGCCGCGCGGGCGAGGGGAGCCTCGGCGGCGCGCCGGGCCGCCGCGCGGGCGAGGCCAACCGCGGCGACCGCCACGCGTGGATCGAGCGCACCGCCGACCTCGACGGCTACCTCGCCACGACCTGGCCGTCGGAGTCGATGGGTCGCGAAGACCCGCTGTTCTTCGCGGCCGCCCTGGCGGCCGGCACCGCGCTGGCGGAGCTCGCGGACGCTCCCGCATGAGCGACGAGCGCATCGAGTCGCTCGGCGGCAAGACGGTCTTCGAGGGCTCGCAGTTCTGCGTCCGCATCGAGCGCTTCCGCCACGAGGACGGCGAGGTCGCGGAGCGCGAGATCGTGCGACGCACCGACGCGGCGGGCATCGTCGCCTACGACGACGAGCACGTCTGGCTCGTGCGCCAGCCGCGCGAGGCGCTGCTCGAGTACACGCTCGAGCTCCCCGCCGGCAAGCTCGACGTCAAGGGCGAGTCCGCGCTTGAGACCGCGCAGCGCGAGCTCGCCGAGGAGATCGGGCGCGACGCCGACGCATGGGAGCCGATCACGGCATTTCACCCCACGACGGGCTACAGCGACGAACTCGTCCACCTCTTCGCCGCGACCGGCCTGCGCGAGTCCGACGTCGAGGCCGACCCCGGCGAGCGCATCGAGATCGTCCGCTGGCCGCTGCACGACCTCGACGGCGCGATCGCCGCCACGACGGACGCCAAGACGATCATCGGCCTGAGCTGGCTGCGCGACCACCTGCGCCCGTAGCGCGCCGGGCGCGCACGCCGCGTTGCATCGCAAAGGTGCGCCCACGACGAGCGGCGAAGACCCGGCCATGGCCGTCGCCCCCGCAGCAACAGCGCAGCGCTTCGAGCATCACGTGCTCGACTTCCTCGCCTACCTCGAGTTCGAGCGCGGGCTGTCGCGCAACACGCTCGAGGCCTACCGGTCCGACCTCCTGCAGTTCGGGCACTTCCTCACGCGCAACGAGCTCGACGCGACGACGCTCGGCCACACCGAGCTCGCGGGCTTTCTCTCCGAGCTCGCCGCGGGCGGCCCGCAGCGCCCGCCGGTCGCGCCCGCCACGATCCAGCGCAAGGCCGCGTGCCTGCGCTCGTTCTACCGCCACCTGCGCCGCGAGGAGGTCATCACCCACGACCCGACGGCCGAGCTGCGCTCGCCGCGCAAGAACCTCAAGCTGCCACAGGTCCTCAGCCGCGACGAGGTCGCCAAGCTGCTCGCCGCGCCGCGCGGCAGCGACGCCGCGGCACTGCGCGACCGTGCGATGCTCGAGCTCATGTACGCCTGCGGGCTGCGCGCGAGCGAGGCCGTCGACCTGACCGTCGGCGCCGTCGACCTGCGCGCCGGCGTCCTGCGCGCCCGCGGCAAGGGCTCGAAGGAGCGGCTGATCCCGGTCGGGCGCGAGGCGGTCGCCGCCGCGCGCGTCTACCTCGAACATGGCCGCCCGCGGCTCGTCGGCCTCAGCGACGAGCGCCACCTGTTCGTCAACCACCGCGGCAGCGGGCTCACGCGCCAGGGCCTCTACAAGATCGTCCAGCGCCACGCTCGCTCCGCGGGCCTCGAGGGCAAGATGAGCCCGCACACGCTGCGCCACACGTTCGCGACGCATCTGCTCGCCGGCGGCTGCGACCTGCGCTCGCTGCAGGAGATGCTCGGCCACGCCGACGTCGCCACGACCCAGATCTACACGCACCTGTCCGCCGACCGGCTCAAGGACGTCTACTTCAAGGCGCACCCGCGGGCGCTGGGAGGGTCGGCGGCGCAAGCCTGAGACAATGGGCGAGTGCGCCTCGCCCTGCTCAGCGTCGTCGCCGCCGTCCTGCTGGGCGGCTGCGGCAACAGCCAGACGCCCGCGCCCGACACCGGCTTCGTCCCCGCCCCGAGCGCGTTTCGCGAGCTGAAGTACCCGGCCGAGGGCATCACGTTCCGCGCGCCCGCCAACTGGCGCGTCTTCCAGGGCACCGACCCGCAGCTCACGACGGTCGCGATCGGCGACGCGCAGATCGCGATCTGGCGCTACAAGCGCACCGAGCCGCTGCCCGAGACGCGCTCGCAGCTGCACGCGGCGCGCCAGGCGCTCGTCGCGCAGGTCGAGAGCCGTGACACGACGTTCGAGCTGACCTCGTCGCGCCTCGTCATCAAGCCGGGCCTGCGCGCCGTCGAGATCCTCGGGCAGGGCACGAACCAGGGGCAGCGCCGCTCGGTAAGGTCGTTGCACGCCTACGGCCACGGCTACGAGGTCGTCCTCGACGCCTTCGCCCCGCCGAAGGACTTCACCCGCATCGACGAGCAGACCTTCGGCCCGGTCGGCCGGTCGCTGAGGCTGCGCGCGCCCGCGAAGACGTGAGGCGCGGGCTTCATGCCTGAGCTGCCCGAGGTCGAGACGATCCGCTGCGGCCTCGCGCCCCTCATGCAAGGGCGAACGTTGCGCGCGCTCGAGGTCCTCGACGCGCGCTGGTGTGAGCCGCTGCACCCGCAGGCGCTGCGCGACGCGCTCGAGGGCCGCGAGATCCAGCGCCTCGGGCGCCGGGGCAAGTACCTCGTCCTCGAAGCCGCCGGCGAGGTGTTCCTGCTCATGCACCTGCGCATGACCGGCAACCTGCTCTACGACGCGCCGCCGGATGCGCCCTACGTCCGCGTGCGCCTCGGGCTCGACGACGGCCACGTCGTCTCCTTCTGCGACCCGCGCCGCTTCGGCACCGGCCAGCTCGCGCTCGGCGGCCCGGAGCTCGACGCGTTCCTCGACGCGCGCCTCGGGGTCGAGCCGCTCGGTCCCGAGTTCACGACCGAGCACCTGTACCTGCAGACGCGCAACCGCCGCGCGCCGATCAAGGCCGTCCTGCTCGACCAGCGCCGGATCGCGGGCGTCGGCAACATCTACGCCAACGAGGCGCTGTTTCGCTCCGCGATCCACCCGCTGCGCGAGGCGCGCCTGCTCAAGCGCGCGCAGATCGCGGCGCTCAGGGACGCCGTGGTGGCCTCGCTTCAGGCCGGCCTCGCCGCCGGTGGCGCCACGATCGACGACTTCCGCCACCCCGACGGCGTCAAGGGCGCGTTTCAGAACGAGTTCCTCGTCCACAGCCGCGAGGGGGAGCCGTGCCTCGTCTGCGGCGGCGAGATCGTCAAGTTCGTCGCCGCCGGACGCGGCACGTACGCGTGCGAGACCTGCCAGAAGCGGCCCCGCGGGCGCAGGCGGACGCCGCCGGCCGCGCTACGGTCGACCCGGGCGCGAGCTAGACGCGCGGGTTCTTGAGCAGCTTGCGCGCGGCGTCGCCCGGCGTGAGCACGCCGTTCTGGTTGTCGAGCTCGATGACCGTCACGCCCACGCTCTTGATCTTGTGCTTGGTCTTCGGCGTCTTGAAGCTGAAGCGCTTGGCCGCCCCGCCGCACGTGGCAGTGTCCTGGCGGACCGTCCGCCCGTAGCCGCCGCCGACGAAGTTGACCTTGAACTCGATGTACGCGCCGTAGCCGTCCGCCGGGCAGATGTCGTTGATGCGCCGGCGATCCGCGCCCGCGTCTTCGACAGAAACGTGACGTTGCCGTAGCCGTGGGCCTTGCCGGCGGTCGCGGCGGTGCCGGTCCACAGGTCCGGGGTTGAAGCTGTCCTGCCTGCGCACGGGCGCGCCCACGCCGCGGTCTCACGCCTTCATCACGGGGCGTGAGGATCGTGTGAGGAACGCTACGCGGCGAGCAGCTCTTGCAGCTTGCCCGACTGGTCGGCCGCAGCGGTCTCGTTGTAGCCGCCGACGAGGGTCTCGCCGATGAAGACCTGGGGGAGGGTCAACATCCCGGAGCTCTTGGCGAGCTCCACGAACGCCTCGGGATCGCCCGCGACGTTGACCTCGCGAAACTCGATCTCGCGAGCCTTGAGCAGCATCTTCACCCGCACGCAGTACCCGCACGCGTTCGTGGTGTAGACGACGACCTCGCTCATGACTTCAGAAAGGATAGTGGGTGGCTCGCGCTCTCAGTCGACGAGCAGATCGGCGAGCATGCCCGCCTCGGCCGCGACGGCCGTCTCCTCGTACCCGCCGAGCAGGACGCTGCCGATGAACACCTGCGGCAGGGACTGCATGCCGGTGCGCTCGGTGAGCTCGCGATGCGCGTCGGAGTCCTCGGGCACGATGACGTGCTCGTACGGGATCTCGCGCTTCTCGAGCAGGCTCTGGACGTTCCAGCACGTCGTGCAGAGCTCGGTGTCGTAGATCGTGACCTTGCGCATGCCGCTCGTTCGCTCCTTCGTCGCGCTGCGAGTCCTCAGTCGACCAGCAGGTCCGCCAGCATCCCCGAGCTCGCCGCCGCCATCGTCTCGCTGCCGCCGCCGATGAGGATCGCGCCCACGTAGACCTGCGGCAGCGTCCGCATCCCGCTGCGCTCCGCGAGCTCGTCCACCTCCGGCGAGTCCGGCGCCATGACGACCTCCTTGTACGGGATCTCGCGCGACTCGAGCATGCCCTTGACCTGGTCACACGTGACGCAGGCCTCCATGCTGTAGACGGTGACCTCGCGCACGATCAGTCCGCGACCAGGTCCATGAGCATGCCGTTGGCGTTCGCGGCCTGGACCTCGTGCGTGCTGCCGAGGTAGATGTAGCCCACGAAGGCCTGCGGCAGCTTCATCGAGCCGGCCTTCGCGCCGATCTCGTGATGCTTCGGGGAGTCGAGCGTGAGCACCTCCTCCTCGTAGGGGATGTCGCGAGACTCGAGGATCGACTTGAGCGTCGCGCTGAACTGGCAGCCCTCTTTGGTGTACACCTGAACAGTTCTCATGATGAGCAAACTCTAGTACGCCCGCGATGTCCGGCTCGATCAAGACGGAGGCCGTGGTGCTGCGCTCGATGCGCTACGGCGAGGCCGACCGCATCCTGCATCTCTACACCCCACACCGCGGGCGGACCGGCGCCATCGCGAAGGGCGTGCGGCGGGCGCGCAGCCGCTTCGGCGGGCGCCTCGAGCCGTACTTTCGCCTGCAAATGGTGCTGTACGAGGGCAAGAGCGACCTCATGACCGTCACGAGCGCCGAGACCGTCAGCGGTCATCCGCGGCTGCGCGAGCACGCCGCGGCACTCGACTCGGCCGCGCGCGCGTGCGACGCGGTCTCGCGCCTGTTCGACACGCCCGAGCCGCATCCCGGCGTGTTCGCGCTCCTGTGCAACGAGCTCGCGCTGCTCGACGCGGGCGCCGGCGGGGATCGATCGCACGCGACGCACGCAAACCAGCTCGCCTTCCGCCTGAAGCTCATGCTCGCCGCGGGGCTCGCGCCGCAGCTCGCCGGCTGTGCGGTCTGCGGCGAGGCCGACCACCTGACCTCCTTCAGCGGCTCCGCGGGCGGCGTCGTCTGCAACGCCTGCGAGGCGTCGGGCTTCGCGCTGGGCCGCGAGGCGCACGAGTTTCTGACCGGCGCGCTGGGCTCGCCGCTCGCCGACGTGCCGCGCCCGGGCGAGCTCGCGCTGCGCCAGGCGGACCGCGCGATCTCCGAGACGCTCGAGCACCACGCGAACGTTCGACTACGACCGGCCGTTCCGGGATAGGATCCGCCCCGTGGAAGCGAGCGCGGTCACCGTGAAGTACGTCTATGACTTCGCGGAGGGGTCGCGCGACATGCGAGACCTGCTCGGCGGCAAGGGCGCGAACGTCGCCGAGATGACGCGAATCCTCGGCGCCGACCGCGTCCCGGCGGGCTTCACGATCACGACCGAGGCCTGCGTGACGTACATGCAATCCGGCCGCGAGCTGCCCGACGGGCTCGACGAGCAGGTCGACGCGGCGCTCAAGCGCCTCGAGTCGGCGACTCACAAGCAGCTCGGCGACCCCGACGACCCGCTGCTCGTGTCGGTGCGCTCCGGCGCGCGCGAGTCGATGCCCGGCATGCTCGACACCGTCCTGAACCTCGGGCTCAACGACCGGTCGGTCGAGGGCCTCGCCGCGCGCACCGAGAACGAGCGCTTCGCGTGGGACTCCTATCGGCGCTTCGTGCAGATGTTCGGCAACGTCGTGCGCGGGATCCCGGGGGAGCGCTTCGAGGCCGAGATCGCGGCCGCGAAGAAGCGCGCCGGCGTCAAGCTCGACACCGAGCTCGGCATCGGCGAGCTGCGCGAGCTGCAGGCCGCGTTCGCGAAGCTGTTCGCCGACGAGACCGGCGAGGACTTCCCGCAGGCCCCGCGCGACCAGCTCGCGCAGGCGATCCGCGCGGTGTTCGACTCGTGGACGGGCAAGCGCGCGGTCGAGTACCGGCGCATCAACCGCATTCCCGACGACTGGGGCACGGCGGTCAACGTCCAGCAGATGGTCTTCGGCAACAAGGGCGACACGTCGGGCTCGGGCGTCGCCTTCAGCCGCGACGAGGTCACCGGCGAGCCCGAGCCGTCCGGCGACTTCCTCGTCAACGCGCAGGGCGAGGACGTCGTGTCCGGCGTGCGCAACACCCAGGACATCGCGGAGCTGCGCGACGTCATGCCCGAGTCGCATGCGCAGCTCATGGAGATCCTGCGCGAGCTCGAGGCGCACTACAAGGACATGCAGGACACGGAGTTCACGATCGAGGAGGGGCGTCTGTACATGCTGCAGACGCGCAACGCCAAGCGCCCGGCGCAGGCTGGCGTGCGCTTCGCCTGCGACGCGGTCGCCGAGGGCCTGCTGACCGAGGCCGAGGCGATCGACACGATCGACACCGAGAAGCTCGACGCGCTGCTTCACCCGACGTTCGACGCGACCGTCGACTACGCGGTGCTCGCGCACGGCGTCGCCGCGTCGCCGGGCGCGGCGAAGGGCGAGATCGTCTTCACCGCCGTCGACGCGGTCACCGCCGCCGCCGAGAACCGCCACGTCATCCTCGTGCGCCCGTTCACCGAGGCAGAGGACGTCGCCGGGTTTCACGCCGCACAGGGGATCCTCACCGCCGAGGGCGGCAAGGCGAGCCACGCGGCGCTCGTCGCGCGCGGGATGGGCCGGCCCGCCGTCACGGGCGCGAGCGCGCTCGACATC
Source organism: uncultured Actinomycetes bacterium (assembly GCA_963839905.1). Lineage (GTDB taxonomy): Bacteria > Actinomycetota > Thermoleophilia > Solirubrobacterales > Solirubrobacteraceae > CADCVQ01. The sequence continues at coordinate 27,461 of CAWIXC010000002.1, forward strand.
GACCTCGTCAAGCACGAGCTGCGCGTCGGCGACACGGTGCTGGGCGAGGGCGACTGCATCGCGATCGACGGCACGACGGGCAACATCACGATCGACGACGTGCCGCTCGTCGAGCCGGAGATGTCCGAGTACTTCGAGCAGGTCCTCGCGTGGTGCGACGAGCTGCGCACGCTCGGCGTGCGCGCGAACGCCGATACACCCGAGGACGCGCGCCAGGCCCGCACCTTCGGAGCCGAGGGCATCGGCCTCTGCCGCACCGAGCACATGTTCATGGCCGCCGATCGCCAGCCGAAGATGCGCGAGATGATCCTCGCCGACAACGTCGAGGATCGCCGCGCCGCGCTGGATGCGCTGCTGCCGCTCCAGCAGGAGGACTTCGAGGGTGTCTTCGAGGCGATGGACGGCCTGCCGGTCACGATCCGGCTGCTCGACCCACCCCTGCACGAGTTTCTGCCGCCCGACGAGGAAGACCCCAGGGCTCACGCTCTACGTGAGGTCAACCCCATGCTCGGAACGCGCGGCTGCCGGCTCGCGATCCTGCATCCCGAGATCTACGAGATGCAGGTGCGGGCGATCATGCGGGCCGCCCGGGCCGTGAAGGAGCGCCTCGGCCACGTGCCCCTGCTCGAGGTCATGATCCCCCTCATCGACTACGAGCGCGAGCTCGAGATCCTGCGCGAGCTCGTCCACGCGATCGCCGGCGAGGAGGGGATGCACCATCAGGAGGATTACCTCGTCGGCACGATGATCGAGCTGCCGCGAGCGTGCTTCCTCGCGGACACGATCGCCGAGCAGGCCGACTTCTTCTCGTTCGGGACGAACGACCTGACGCAGACCGCGCTCGGTTTCAGCCGCGACGACATCGAGGGGAAGATCCTCGCGCGGTACATCGAGATGAAGGTCTTCGACCGCTCGCCCTTCGAGACGATCGACACGCCCGGCGTGGGCCAGCTCGTGCGGATGGGCGCGTGGCTCGGGCGCAAGACGAAGGTCGATCTGAAGCTCGGGGTCTGCGGCGAGCACGGTGGTGACCCGGACTCGATCGATTTCTTCCACCATTCCGGCATCGATTACGTCTCATGCTCGCCGTTTCGGGTGCCGGTCGCGCGGGTGGCGGCAGCGCAAGCCGCGATCAGGGGCCGTTGATCGCGCCCGCCAGGGGCGGTATCCTGGCCTGCAGCAGGCGATGCAGACGTTTGGTAGATCGCGCGGGTGTGTGCTCTACTGTGCGGAAGCAGGGCTGTGTCTACGGAAAGACTGGCGTGAATCGCCCGAGGGGGAGAAGAGCATATGTTCGGTCGCATGGATGTCGTCGACTGTGGGTGGACCGCATGTTGACCCGCCGAAGTGCCCGGGATCCGGGTGGTCGCCGATTGGGGCGTAGTACCAAGGCTTTGGCCGTCATGGCCGTGTCGTGCGCGGCGCTGCTCGCTGGCGGCGCCTCTTCTGCATGGGCGGGTGTCGGCTTCTCGGTCGTTCCCACCTTCCCCGCGAACGTGACAGTTGGCGACACGGGTGTCCCCGCGACGGTCAACATCACGAACGCCTCGACTCCTGCTGAGTCCGCCGATCCGATTCGGCTGCAGTTCTTCGACCTTATCCCCAGCTGTGGCGAGCTCGATCTCCTGGTCGGCTGCCCGACGGCGGCTCCTGACAACCGCGATCCCGGCGTCCTCGTGCCGCAAGGCGCGCCCGGCGGAAGCGCGGGCTTCACGCCGATCGGGCTGGGCGGGACTGGATGCTCAGGCGTCACGTTCACGGTGACGCTGATCGACGCGGCGCTCGGGCGGTACCGCTTCACGCCGACGTCGGACATCATCCTCGGCCCGAGCGCGCTGGGCGGCGCCGCGGCCACCTGCAACGTCTCGCTGCGCTTCGACGTGCTCAAGTCGCCGACCAAGGACTCCGAGCCGACCAGCCCAACGACGCTTGAGACCGATCAGTACGCGGCGGCCTCCGGCCGCAACGCGTGTGGAACGGTCGGGCAGCCCGCATGTGTGGGCCAGTTCAACCTCATCGGCAGCGGCAGCGGCAGCGACCGCACCACGATCAACCGGGCCATCCCGAACATCGCGACCGACGCGTCCGCGGACTTCCCGATCGGCTCGGGAGCGTTGACGGACATCGCGATCGTCAGCAACCTCAAGTCGCCGGTGACGACCGCCGGTGCGCAGACGGTGACGTGGCGTCTGTTCTCGGATGCGAACTGCCAGACGCTCGTGGCGTCGGTCGTGGGTGGGTTCCAGAACCCGCACACCAAGCCGTTCACGCTCAACGGGGCGAACACCGGCGGAACGGTGACGTCGGATGCGTACACGCCGACGCTCGCCGGGACGTACACATGGATTGCGACGTACAACGGCGACGTCAACAATGCCCCGGTATCCGGGGTGTGCTCCGACTTGGCTGAGAAGACGACCGTGACGCGGGCGACGCCGAACATCTCGACGGACGCCTCGGCGGACTTCCCGATCGGCTCGGGCGCCCTGACGGATATCGCGATCGTCAGCAACCTGCAGTCGCCGGTCACGACGGCGGGCGCGCAGACGGTGACGTGGCGCTTGTACTCGGACGCCAATTGCCAGACGCTCGTGGCGTCGGTCGTGGGTGGGTTCCAGAACCCGCACACCAAGCCGTTCACGCTCAACGGCGCGAACACCGGCGGGACCGTGACCTCGGACGCGTACACGCCGACATTGGTCGGGACGTACACGTGGATCGCGACGTACAACGGCGACGTCAACAACGCGCCGGTCTCCGGCGTGTGCACCGACTCCGCCGAGCAGACGACCGTCACGCGGGCGACGCCGAGCATCTCGACGGATGCCTCAGCGGACTTCCCGATCGGCTCGGGCGCCCTGACGGATATCGCGATCGTCAGCAACCTCAGGTCGCCTGTGACGACGGCCGGTGCGCAGACGGTGACGTGGCGCTTGTACTCGGACGCCAACTGCCAGACGCTCGTGGGCTCGGTCGTGGGTGGGTTCCAGAACCCGCACACCAAGCCGTTCACGCTCAACGGGGCGAACACCGGCGGAACCGTGACCTCCGATGCGTACACGCCGACATTGGTCGGGACGTACACGTGGATCGCGACGTACAACGGCGACGTCAACAACGCGCCGGTCTCCGGCGTGTGTACGGACTCCGCCGAGCAGACGACCGTCACGCGGGCAACGCCGAACATCTCGACGGACGCCTCCGCTGACATTCCCGTGGGATCCGGCGCGTTGACGGATATCGCGATCGTCAGCAACCTCAGGTCGCCTGTGACGACGGCCGGTGCGCAGACGGTGACGTGGCGCTTGTACTCGGACGCCAACTGCCAGACGCTCGTGGGCTCGGTCGTGGGTGGGTTCCAGAACCCGCACACGAAGCCGTTCACGCTCAACGGGGCGAATACCGGCGGGACGGTGACCTCGGATGCGTTCACGCCGACGTTGGTCGGGACGTACACGTGGATCGCGACGTACAACGGCGATGTCAACAACGCGCCGGTGTCCGGTGTGTGTACGGACTCCGCCGAGCAGACGACCGTGACGCGGGCGACGCCGAACATCTCGACGGACGCTTCGGCGGACATCGAGATCGGCACGGGTGCGCTCACGGATATCGCGATCGTGAGCAACCTGCGCTCCCCGGTGGCGACGGCCGGTGCGCAGACGGTGACGTTCCGGTTGTACTCGGATGCCAACTGCCAGACGCTGGTCGGCTCGGTCGCGGGTGGGTTCCAGAACCCGCACACCAAGCCGTTCACGCTCAACGGTGCGAGTACGGGTGGGACGGTGACATCCGACGCGTTCACGCCGCCGGCGGTGGGCACGTACACCTGGATCGCGACCTACAACGGCGATGTCAACAACGCGCCGGTGTCCGGGCTGTGCACGGATGCGGCGGAGCAGACGACGGTGACCACGCCGCCGCCACCGCCGCCGCCGCCACCGCCGCCGCCACCACCGCCGCCGCCCCCGCCACCGCCGCCGGTGGTGCCGCCGCCGCCACCACCGCCGCCCCCGCCGCCACCACCGCCGCCACCGCCGCCAGCGGATGTCGCTCCCACGAACGTGGAATGCGTCCCTCCGCCCGGCCCCGCGACGAATGGTGCTGAGCTGTGCGCCCGCGGTACCGCGTCGATCCGTGGCAAGACCGGCTGCGCCGGCACGCCGTTCCGTGTCGTGGTCACCGGTCGTCAGATCGAGCGCGTGATCTTCGCCGTCGACGGCAAGGTCGTGCGTGTGCTGACAAGGCCAAACCGCGGCTCGTTGTTCGTGCTGCCGGTCAACCCGCGGACAGGTTCGGCAGGGCTCCATCGCGTGCTCGCCCGCACCTCGTTCCGTGCCCAGAGCGGTACCAAACCCCGGACCCTGCGCGTGGTGTACAGCCGCTGCTCCCGCAGGGCCCAGTCGCCGGCATTCACCGGCTGATGCACGAGAAGTGACATGCGCGCCGCCGCCCAAGGGCCACGATGGCTACGGGCGGCGGCCGCAGTTTTGATGTAGCAATACTTGTCGAGTCAGTGGGAGAGAGGTTTCTATGATTGTTCGCACCGGAGTAATCGGGCCAAGGAGAGCTTCATGCTGATCCGCCGAAAGATCACGGGAGATGGGGCAAACCCGGTGCGGCGCGCAAGCTCGGCGATCGCGGTCATGGTCATGTCGTGTGCCGCGTTGCTCGTCGGTGGCGCATCGGCCGCCTGGGCCGGCGTCGGCTTCTCGGTCGTTCCCACCATCCCGACCAACGTGACGGTTGGAGACACAGGCGTCGCCGCCACGATCAACATCACGAACGCGTCGACTCCGATGGAGAGCGGCGATCCGATCCGCCTGCAGTTCGTGGACATCATCCCGAGCTGCGGCGAGCTCGACCTTCTCACGGGTTGTCCGGGCGCCGCTCCGGACAACCGCGATCCCGGGGTCCTGGTGCCGCAAGGCGCGCCCGCGGGGACGGCCGGCTTCACGCCGATCGGGACGGTCGGCACCGCGTGCGCCGGCGTGACGTTCTCGGTCACGCTCATCGACGCCTCGTTCGGCCGCTACCGCTTCACGCCCGTTACGCCGATCATCCTCGGCCCGAGCGCGCTCGGTGGCGCGGCGGCGACCTGCAACGTCTCCTACCGCTTCGACGTCCTCAGGGCGCCGCTCAAGGACTCGGAGCCGGTCAGCGCAGCAACGATGGAGACGGACACGTTCGCGGCGGCCTCCGGTCGCAACGCATGTGGAACCCCGGGCCAGCCGGTCTGCGTCGGGCAGTTCGACCTGATCGGCAGCGGCAGCGGCAGCGACCGCACCACGGTCACCACGCCGGTTGTTCCGCCGCCGCCACCGCCCCCGCCACCACCACCGCCGCCGCCGCCACCACCGCCACCGCCGCCCGTGGTGCCGCCACCGCCGCCACCACCGCCGCCGCCGGCACCGCCGTGCACGCCTCCTCCGGGACCGGCTCCGCCCGGTGGCGAGCTGTGCGTCGTACCGCCGACGGTCTGCACGCCGCCCCCGGGTCCGGCACCCGCCGGTGGTGAGCTGTGTGCTCGTGGCACCGCGGCGATCCGCGGGACCACCGGCTGCGCCGGTACGCCGTTCCGCGTCGTCGTGCGCGGCCGGCAGATCGAGCGGGTCATCTACACGCTCGACGGCAAGGTCATCCGGACACTGACGCGGCCGAACCGCGGCTCGCTGTACGTGCTGCCGGTGAACCCGAGGACGCTCCGCATCGGCACGCATCGCGTGCTCGCGCGGACCACGTTCCGCCGCCAGAGCGGTACCAGGGCCAGGACGCTGCGGGTGACGTTCAGCCGCTGCGCCCGCAGGGCGAGCCAGCCGGCCTTCACCGGCTAGGCGGGCCACCCCGCATCACGTCGTGCGATCTCGCGCGGGCCATCCGGCCCGCGCGAGTCGTTGTGGGGCGGGCCGCGGAGCCCCGGTCAGTCGACGAGCAGGACGGCCTTGCCGGCGATCCGGCGATCGAGGAGGGCGGCGATCGCGGGCCCGGGGTGGCGCCACGAGCCTTCGAGGTCGATCTGGCAGTCCAGCTCGCCGGCCTGGACGAGCGCCACCAGCCGGCTGAGGTCGGCGGTGCCGGTGCCGGTCCGCGCCAGCTCTTCGAAGACGAACAGCCCACGCAGCACGGCACCGGGCGCGCGCCCGAACAGCGTCCGGGCGCCGAACGTCACCGGCGACGTGTCGCTCGACGCGTAGGAGATGATCGTGCCGCGTCCCGCGACGCTCCCGATCGCTGCCGACAGGCTCGCGCCGCCGACGCCCTCGAGGATCGCGTCGTATTCGGCGTCCGCGGGGATCTCGAACACGACCTCGCTCGCCCCGAGCTCGCGCAGACCGCGAGCGCGCTCCTCGTTGCGCGCGACGGCCGTGACGTGCGCGCCGGCGCGCGAGGCGAGCTGCACCGCGAAGCGCCCGACACCGCCACTCGCCCCGGTCACGAGCACGCGCTTGCCGAGCACGAAGCCGGCGATCTCGAGCGCGCGCAGCGCGGTAAGTCCTGCCACGGGCAGCGTGGCGGCCTGGGCGAAGCCGACGTCTTCGGGGAGCTCGGCGAGCATGTCCCGGGACAGCGCGATGCGCTCTGCCCACGCTCCTCCCGCGGCACCCGCGACGCCGACGACGCGCGCGCCCTCGGGCGGGCCGCTCCCGTCGGCGGCCGCGCGCTCGACGACGCCCGCGACGTCCCAGCCCGTGATCGTCCCGGCGGGCAGGTCCGGGAGGCGTCGCGTCTCGCCGCGGTTCAGGGAGAAGGCGCGGACGGCGATCAGCGCCTCGGTCGGCAGTGGCTGCGGATCGTCGACCTCGCTGAGCTCGACGAACGGCTCGGTCGGGCTGGCGGTGAGCGCGAGCATCAGCGATCGCTCACAGCGCTACGGCTGCGACGACTTGAGCGCCTCGACATCCTCGGCCAAGTCGTCGATGCGGCCCGACAGCTCGTCGACCGCGTCTTGGGTGCCGCCGGCGGCGGGCTGGCCGGACAGCGACTTGACCGTGGTCTCGAGCTCGTCGACGCGGTTGGCCAGCGCCGCGGAGTCGCCGCCGCTGCCCCCGTCGACGCGCACGTCCTGGAGCTGGCGGCTCAGGCGGTCGACGCGGTTCTCGATCTGCGAGACGCGCTCGTCGCTGGCGAGGCCGGTGCGCGAGCCGCCGCCGTCGGCGGTCGTGTCGTCGTCGCTGATCAGCGCGTATAGCGCCACGCCGAGCGCGGCGACCGCGACGACGCCGATCACGAGCAGCCATGTGCGCAGCCCGTCGATCGCGTCCTCGAGGCGCAGGAGGATGACGTTCGGGTCGACGGCCGGCGCGAGCACGCGCTCCTCGGCGACGAGGGGCGCGGGCTGCACGACGCGCTCTTCGACGACGGGCGCGGGGCGCGGGCGCGGAAGCGGCTCGGTGGGGCGGTCCGGGGGTGGTGGCGTCGACATGTGCCGCCAGTCTTCCCCATGGGCCACGCCCCCAACCGCCGCGGCGCCCGTGCCGGTCGACGCGGCTGCGAGAATCGACACATGGACGCCGCCACCGCACCGGGAACCGTCGCGCAGCGCTTCGCCGCGCGCCGCCGGGCGTGGGAGGAGGACCAGCTCTCGCCGCTGGCCGCGCGGTCCTACCCGGCGCACAGGGTGCTCGACGAGCCCGACTGCGCGCTGCGTACGCCGCTTCAGCGCGACCGCGACCGGATCGTGCACTGCAAGGCGTTCCGGCGCCTGAAGCACAAGACGCAGGTGTTCGTCGCGCCGGAGGGCGACCACTACCGGACGCGCATGACGCACACGCTCGAGGTGACGCAGATCGCCCGGACGGTGGCGCGGGCGCTGCGCCTCAACGAGGATCTCACCGAGGCGATCGGCCTCGGCCACGACCTGGGCCACCCGCCGTTCGGCCACATCGGCGAGGCGGTGATCGACGGCTGCCTGCGCGAGCGCTTCGGGACGGGCTTTCGCCACTTCGAGCAGTCGCTGCGGATCGTCGAGGTCCTCGAGCGCGCAGGTGAGGGGCTGAACCTCTGCGCGAGCGTGCGCGACGGGATCCTCTGCCACTCCGGGCGCGCGCCGCTGCCCGCGACGCTCGAGGGCCGGATCGTGCGGATCGTGGACCGCATCGCGTACATCAACCATGACATCGACGACGCGCTGCGCGCGGGCGTGCTCGACACCGCGGCGCTGCCGGGCGAGGCCATCGCCGTGCTGGGCGCGACCGGCTCGGAGCGCATCGACGCGCTCGTGCACGACCTCGTCGAGGTCTCCGAGGAGGCCGGCGACATCGTGCAGGGCGCGCAGGCCGGGGCCGCGATGGCCGAGCTGCGCGCGTTCATGTTCGAGCACGTGTACCTCGGCGACGTGGCCCGGCAGGAGCACTCGCGGATCGAGCGCGTGCTGCGGACGCTGTTCGAGCACTACGCCTCGGACCCGGCGCTGCTGCCCGACGGCGGCGGCGCCCCCGGCGCCGTTCATCCGCAGCGGATCACCGACTACCTGGCCGGGATGACCGACCGCTACGCCGTGCGTGCGTTCAGCGCCCTCAGCGTTCCGGCGTCGTTCGCGCTGTAACGGGCGGCCGAGGCCCGTGGCCCTCTACACCAACGACTCCAAGGAGCGCGTCCGCGACGCCGTCGACATGATCGACCTCGTCTCGTCGCGCACCGAGCTGCGCCGCGCGGGAGCCAACCGGATGACCGGCCTGTGCCCGTTTCACGACGAGCGCACGCCGTCGTTCGGGATCAACCCGGCCGAGAAGGTCTACTACTGCTTCGGCTGCCAGGCATCGGGGGACGCGTTCACGTTCGTCATGGAGACCGAGGGCGTCGACTTCAAGGGCGCGCTCGAGCTGCTCGCCGACCGCTTCAACGTCGCGCTCGAGCTCGAGGCCGAGGATCCGCGCGCCGCCGAGGAGCGCAAGCGCCGCGAGCGCCTGCTCGAGCTGCTCGAGCGCACGGCGACGTTCTACGTGCGCCAGCTGTGGGAGTCCAAGGAGGCCGCGCGGGCGCGCGCCTACCTGGCCGACCGCGGCCTCGACGAGGGCGTGCTGCGCGAGTTTCGCGTCGGCTACGCGCCGAGCGCGTGGGACACGGTCATGAAGGCGTCGCTGCGCGCGGGCTACAAGGCTGTCGAACTCTACGACGCCGGCCTCTCGCAGGGCAACGAGCGCAGCGGCCGCAAGTACGACCGCTTCCGCTCGCAGATCATCTTCCCGCTCGCCGACCCGCGCGGGCGGGTGCGCGGCTTCGCGGGGCGGTCGCTCGTTCCCGACTCCGATCGCCGGGGGCCGAAGTACGTCAACAGCCCGGAGAGCGAGCTGTTTCACAAGGGGCGCCAGCTGTTCGCGGCCGACCTCGCGCGCTCGGCGGCGGCGAAGGCCGGGTTCGTCGTCGCCGCCGAGGGCTACACGGACGTCATCGCGGTGCATCAGGTCGGCGTGCGCAACTGCGTCGGGATCATGGGCACGGCGCTGACCGACGACCAGATCTCCGAGCTGCAGCGCCTCGCGCCGGAGGTGCGCCTCGCGCTCGATGCCGACAACGCCGGCAAGGAGGCGATGCTGCGTGCCGCGCGGGTGGCGCAAGGCCGCAACCCGCCGCTGCGCCTGCGCGTCGTGTCGCTGCCGCCGGGCGAGGACCCCGCGGATCTTGTCAAGCGCACCGGCGGCGACGAGATCCAGCGGCGCGTGGACGAGTCCCTGCCGTTCGTGCGCTTCCGCGTCCTCCGCGCGCTCGAGACCGGCGACCTCGCGACAGCAGAGGGCCGCGACCGCGTGAGCGACGAGCTGACCGAGGTCTTCAAGCCGCTTGAGCCGAGCGCCGAGCGCGACGAGCTGAAGCGGATCGCGGCCGGCCGGCTCGACATGTCGCCGGAGCTGTTCGAGCAGCTCCTCCAGCGTGGCCCCGCGGCCCGGGCGGCGGGGGCGGGGACACGGCAGGAGCGCTCGGGCCCCGGACCGGCCGCGGGCGGCCCGGGCCGGAGCGCCAGCGCCGGAGGGGTCGGCGGCGGAGGAGCCGGCGGAGGAGGAGCCGGCGGAGGAGGAGCCGGCGGGGGAGCGGTCGGCGGCCGAGGAGCGGGCGCCGACGGGCGGTCGGCGCTCGGACGGCGCGAGCCGACCGAGCGGTCGTTTCTGGCGCTGTGCATCGCGCTGCCCGCGCTCGGCGCGCCCGCGCTCGCCGAGCTCGACCTCGACGCCGACCTCTCGAGCGCGTTCACGCGCCGCGCGGCCGAGCACCTGCGCGCGCACCTCGACGCCCCGACCACCGGCCTTGAGGAGGACGACCCGCTGCTGGCGTTCATGCGCGAGCTCGCCGTCGGCGACGCCCGCGCCGCCGCGGCCACGCCCGCGATGTTCGAGATCGAGCGCCTGCAGCTCACGCTCGCCCGGCTGGACCGCGAGATCGCCGCCGCACGCGCCGCCGCGGCCGGCGACGTCTCCGAGCTGGCGCGCCGGCGCTCGGCCACGCAGGCGCGTCTGTCGGCGGCCGTCGTGCGCGCGATGGACGAAGGGGCGCCGGCGGTGCGCTGATCCGCCAGGGCGAACCCGCGCGTACATCTGTCGAGGTCGCTAGCATCGGACCACAAAGTTTGGTAACGGAATACCACGGTTGGAGGAGTGAGATGCTGCAGGGGGCACGCAGGACGGCTGCGGTACTGGCCGCGTTCATCGCCGCGTGTGCGGCCATCCCGGGGATGGCGGCCGCGCAGGGCGAGGCTGTCGTGCCCGCAAAACAGCTGGAGCCGATGGCGGAGATCGTCGAGCCGGGCCAGTCGGTCAAGCTGTCCGACGAGGTGAAGGTCACGCGCTGGGCGCACGCGACGGAGATCCACCCGATCCGCGTCGCGGCCGACAACACCTCGCCGATCGTCACGCGCCTGCGCTACGAGACCGAGGACAAGCTTCCCGAGGTCTACCTCGTGCTCGAAGGCAAGGTCGACTCGGAGGGCGATCAGTGGCTGCACATCCGCGTGCCGATGAAGCCCAACGGCCGCACCGGCTGGGTGCCGGCGGACATGCTGAGCCAGCTGTACGTCGTGCGCACGCAGCTGACGATCGCGCGCTCCGCGAAGCGCGCGACGCTGCGCAAGGACGGCCGCGTCATCTGGCAGGCGCCGGTCGGCGTGGGCAAGTCGGGAACGCCGACGCCCACGGGCAACTTCTGGATCCGCGAGCTCTTGCGTGGCGGCAACGGCGTCTACGGGCCCTGGGCCTTCGGCACGAGCGCCTACTCGAACATCCGCGAGTGGCGAGCCGCGCCGGTCGTGGGCATCCACGGCACGAACGAGCCCGGGCTCATCCCCGGCGCGCCGTCGCACGGCTGCGTGCGCGTGCGCAACAACAAGATCAAGCAGCTCGCCAAGCTCATGCCGATCGGGACCCCGGTCAAGATCACCTGACGCGGCCCGTGGCGCGCCGCCGCCCGGCGATCGGCTCTACACTGCATGGACGGCGCGCGTGCATGCGCCGTAGACGGGTGCGCGATCCCCTGTGATGTAACGGCAGCATACTTGACTGTTAATCAAGGCGTGGTGGTTCGAATCCACCCGGGGGAGTGATGTCGTGTGCGGGCTTCGAAAGTCCGCCGCGGACTGCGCCGGCGCGCGATTTGCCTGCACCCGGCGCAGACAGTAGGTTTGCGCGCATGGGCTGCCAGGGAGGGCGGGGGATCTCGTGCGTGCTTTGCGCGCTGCTGCTCGGCGCCCTCGCATGGGCGGCGCCGGCGGCTGCGAACACCGTCACCGTCGGTGACGTGCGGGTCGGCGAGTCGAGCCTCGCGACCTTCACGCTGACGCGGGTGGCCGGCTTGCTGTCGTCGTCCACGTCGGTGGCCTACCGGACCGCCGACGCGTCGGCGGCGTCGCCGTCTGACTACGTCGCCGCGAGCGGCACGCGCGCGTTCGGCGCCGCGCTCTTCGGCGCCACGCAGACCCAGCAGGTCACGGTCGCGGTCAAGGCCGACGCGCTCGACGAGCCGGACGAGGCGTTTCGCCTCCTGATCTCCGGCGCCGAGGTCGCAGACGGCGAGGCCGTCGCGACGATCGACGACGACGATCCGGCGCCGTCGCTGTCGGTCGGCGACAGCCCGGCGGTCACCGAGGGCGCGGCCGGCGCGAAGGCCTCGTTCGCCGTGCGCCTGTCGGCAGCGAGCGGCCGTCAGGTATCGGTGGGCTACGCGACGGCGAACGCCGGCGCGACGGCCGGCCAGGACTACACCGCGCGCGCGGGCACGCTCGTCCTCGCGGCGGGGAGCACGCAGGGGGTCGTAGACGTCGCGATCCTCGACGACGGCGCCGACGAGCCCGCGGAGAGCTTCGAGCTGCGGCTGTCGGCGCCGGTGGCGGCGAGCCTCGGCGACGGCGTCGCGACGGCGACGATCCTCGACGACGACGAGCCGCCGCCCGCACCGGTTCCCGCCGACCCGAGGCCCGCGGGGACGACGGGCTCGAGCACGCAGTCGTCCGTCCCGCCGGCAGGTGGCTCGTCGCGCCCCGGCCCGACGACCGCGAGCACACGCGCCTCGCTGGGCCTTTCGAGCCCGCGCCTCAAACGCCCGTCGACCGTGCTCATGACCATCTCCTGCCCGCAGGACGCGGGGCGCTGCAGCGGCCGGATCACGCTCTTCAGCGTCCCCAACAAGCGTTCGAAGATCCGCGCCCTGCGGCGCGAGCGCAAGCTCGGGCGCGTGAAGTTCGCGGTGCAAGGCGGCCGGGCGCAGACGCTGGCGCTGGCCCTGGGGCGCAGCGATCGCGCGCTGCTGCGGCGCACCGGGCGCATGCGCGTGCGCGCGTATGCGACCACGGAGGACGCGGCCGGACGCACCGGCGTGCGCACCGTCGGCGGGAACCTCATCGCGCGAACCGCCCACTCGAGCCCGAGCAGTCGCTAGGCCCGCCGGGCCGCCGCGGCGCCGGACGCCGGACGCCGGAGGGGGCTACTCCGCGCGCGCCGCGAGCGACTCCACGAGCTCGGCTGCGCGCCGCGGCCCGTCGTTCGCTGCGGCCCACGCCTGCAGCTCGCGCGCCCGCTCGCGCAGGCCCGGCCGCGCCAGCGCGCGGCCGACCGCCAGCCGCAGCGCGCGGGCGCTCACCATCCGCCGCGGCAGACGCACCCCGACCCCCGCCCAGTCGACCCGGGCGGCGTTCTCGTTCATGTCGCCGGCCGCGGGCACCACGACGACCGCGCAGCCGCTCGCCAAGGCCCGCGCCATCGTGCCGTGGCCGCCGTGGCAGACGACGACGTCGCAAGCGGGCATCGCGCTCGAGTACGACAGCCAGTCGACGATCCGGGCGTTGGCCGGGATGCGGAACCGTGGATCGGGCAGGGCGCGGTTCGACGACGCGAGCACGCGGACGCGCATGCTCGCGAGCCCCTCGAGCGTCGCGCGCAGGAGGCGCTGCTCGGGGTCCTGCGAGGTCGACGGCGCGATGAGGACCAGCGGCTCGTCGCCGGCGGGCGGCTCGACGTCCTCGCTCGGCGGCTCCCACAACAGCGGCCCGATGGTGTGCGTGGCCGGCGACAGCGGCCGCGGGTACTCGAGCTGCGGGAACGCCGCGACGAGGCACAGCTGCTCCGAGATGCCGCCGTGCACGCGCGCGAGCGCCGGCAGTCCGAGCCGCTGGCGGGTCTCGTTGAGCTCCACCCGCCCGAGCTCGAGGCCACGCCGCAGGAACGGGTCGAACCCGTGCCATGCGGCGCGCCCGAGCGCGCCGCGCGGCAGCCGCGCCCCGCTCGAGTAGGGCGCGCTGCCCGGCGGCATGCGCGGGTCGAGGTGGGGGATGAGCGTCGCGCCCGGCACGCCGCGCAGCTCGCCGGCGAGCGCGGGGGCGAGCGTGAGGATGTCCGCGACGATGGCGTCCGGCGCGAGGTTCTCGACGAGCCCGATCGTGTCGCGCGTCGCGCGCTCGACGGCTTGATACGGGGTCAGCGGGCGCTCACGGGTCGGGAAGACGTGGTACTCGGGCGCGGCGACAAAGGTCATGCCCTGCGCCTCGACGTCCGCGCGCCAGCGCGCCCACGTCTGCAGCGTGACGTCGTGGCCGCGGCCGGCGAGCGCGCGCCCGAGCGCGATCATCGGAAACGCGTGGCCGGGGTCGCCGAACGCTCCGAGCAGGAGCTTGCGGCGCTGTGGCATCTCGGGCGTCGTCAGCTCGCGAGCTCCGCGAGCTGGCGCAGCTGCGCCAGGCGCTCCTCGCGTGAGAACGCCAGGGGGCTCACGCCCAGCGTCCCGACGCCCGCGTCGCGATAGACGTCGAGGCGGTCGCGCACGTGCTCCGCCGGCCCGCACAGGGCGACGGTGTCGATCAGCTCGTCGGAGAGGCGCGCCGCGGCCTCGTCGCGCTTGCCGTCGAGGTACAGGTCCTGGACGTCGCGCGCCTCCTCCTCGAAGCCGTAACGCTGGACGAGCGCGTTGTAGAAGTTCTGCTTGCGCGACCCCATGCCCCCGACGTAGAGGGCTACGAGCGGCCGCACGAGGTCGCGGCCGGCGGCGATGTCGTCGGTGATCGCGACGTAGACCGTCGGCGCGATGTCGAAGTCCTCGAGCGAGCGGCCGCTGCGCGCCGCGCCCTCCCGCAGCAGCGAGCGCGACTCGGCGACGTGCTCGGGGGAGAACAGCGTCGGGATCCAGCCGTCGGCGATCTCGCCCGCCAGGCGCGTGTTGTTGGGGCCGATCGCCGCGAGGTAGATCGGGATCTCGTCCTGCACTGGGGAGATCGTGAGCTTCAGCGCCTTGCCGGGGCCGTCGGGAAGCGGCAGCGTGATCGTCTCGCCGTCGTACTCGAGGCGCTCGCGGGCCAGCGCCTTGCGCACGACCGCGACGTACTCGCGCGTGCGCTGCATCTGCTTGGCGAAGCGCTGGCCATGCCAGCCCTCGGCGACCTGCGGCCCGCTCGAGCCGATGCCGAGCAGCATGCGCCCGCCGGAGAGCTGGTCGATCGTCGCGGCGGTCATCGCGGTCATCGCGGGCGTGCGACCGGGCATCTGGAAGATCGCCGAGCCGAGCTTGATCGTCGAGGTCAGGCCGGCGAGCCAGCCGAGCACCGTCGCGGCGTCCGAGCCGTACGCCTCGGCGGCCCAGACGGAGTCATAGCCGAGCTTCTCGGCCTCCTGCACGATGGCCCGCTGATCGTCGGAGGACAGCCCCAGACCCCAGTAGCCGATGTGGACGCCGAGCTTCATGCGAGCTTCATCTTGCAAGATACCTTTCATTACCAGGGATTCAGTTGTGCCGGGCGACGAGCTCCCATACGGTGGCCGAGCCCCGACGAACGGAGAGAGCCACCCTATGACAACGTCTCGCGACCAAGCCCTGGCTGATCTTCGCCAGTCGATCGACTCCTTGCCTGAGCGTACGCGCCGGGCGATGCTCACTGGCCTCGGCAACAACACCGTGATCACCGGTGCCTACAGCGACGGCGCCAGCGGCGTCTGCCCGATGCTCGCTGCGCACCGCGAAGGGACACGTGCGCGGTGCATGGGCTTTCCCGAGGCGTGGGACCGCTTCACCGGCGTCCACGGCCGCTTCATCACGCGCCCGGCGACCGACTACGAGGTGCTCCACCTGCGCATGCAGCTCGAGGAGAGCCTCGCGAGCGTCGGGACGCGCGCGGACTTCGACACCTACGGCTTCGCCGAGGCGATCGCCGAGCACCGGGCGGCCGTCGAGGCACGCGAGCTGCGCAGCGTCGAGGAAGCCGCGGAGGCGGCGGCGGAGGCCGCACGCCCGCGTCGCGTCAGCGTCAGCGGTGGCTTCTCCGTCGATCTCGGCTCCGCGATCGAGGAGCACCGCTCGGCGGCACGCACGCGCCGCGAGCGCGAGGCGACCCAGACCGGGCTCGACTGGCTCTTCGAGGAGACCCTCGTCCTGCCGGAGGACTTCGACGCCCAGCCCGCGACCGAGCCCGAGCAGGTCGAGCCCGAGGAGTTCGACTTCTCGCGCGAGCCGGCCGTGCGGCCCGCCGGGCATCGCGCTCGGCCGGTCCTGAAGTAACGGGGGTTATCGGACGTCGTCCAGCTGCCCGCCGCCGGGCAGCTGGAAGACGATCTCCGGCACGACGCAACCGGGGCTCAGCGCGAGCAGCATCCGCACCGCGGCGACCATGTCCGACGTCTGGATCATGGCCTCGGGCGAGACGTGCTCGCGCACGAACTCCGTCATCGCCGTGTCGACGAAGGCCGGGCACAGCGCCGTCGACTTGATGCCGAGGGCGTGCAGCTCGCGGTTCATCGACTGCGTGAACCCGACGACGCCGAACTTCGTCGCGGAGTAGATGCTCAGCCACGCCTCGCCCTGCTTGCCGGCGATCGACGCGGTGTTGACGACGAGCGCGTTGCGGTGCTCGGCCCCGGCGGCCTTGAGCATGTCGAGCGCCTCGCGGTAGAAGAGCGGGATCGAGCGCAGGTTCGTCGCGAGCTGGAGGTCCATCCGCTTGGTGCTCAGCTCGCCGATCGGCGCGCCGATCCCGACGCCCGCGTTGTTCATGAGGACGTCGAGGCGTCCGTAGGCGGCGCGATGCTGGTCGACGACGCGGCGGATGTCGTCCTCGTCGCCGACGTTCGCGGCGACGCGCTGGACCTCGAGGCCGTCGGCGCGCAGCTGCTCGTAGGCGGCTTCGAGCTTCTCCGGGCGGCGCGCCGCGAGCGTCACGGCGTGACCCTCCTCGGCGAGCATCCGCGCGACGGCGAGGCCGATGCCGCTCGATGCGCCCGTCACGATCGCAGCGCGATCCGTCATCCCGTCACTCCTTGCCGTTGCCGCCTGTGGACGATGTGGCGCTATCCAATCATGTGACCGCGTAGATTCCAGCTTGTGCTCCGAGTGCTCGCCATCGTGGTGGCGGCGCTGGCGCTGTCGTCGTGCGGCTCGGACGACGGTGGCTCCGCGCCCGCGCCTGCCGAGCCGGCCGCCGCGCGGCCGGCCGACTTCCCATCCGCGCGGGGTAAGACGCTGGCGCAGCTGCAGGCCGGCCTCGAGGAGGGGGCGATCCTGGCGCCGAGCAGCGCCGCCTCGCAGAAGGTGGGCGGCGACAACCGGCTGGGCTTCGCGATCGTCGATACGGCCAACAAGCAGATCCAGGTGTCCGAGGTCGCGGTCTACACGGCCAAGCCGGACGGGACGCAGCTGCGCGGCCCGTTCGTCGCGCGCAAGGAGTCGCTGGACGTCGCGACGCCTTATCGCAGTGCGCTGACGTCGTCGGATCTCGCCAACGGCAAGACCTTCTACGTCGCGCGGCCGCAGTTTGCGTCGCGCGGTGATCGCATCGCGATCGGGCTCGTCCGGCTCGACGGGCGGTTCGTGGTCGCCAGCGCTCCCGGGCCGCTGCGGGTCGGCGCGAAGAAGGGCCCGCCGGACGTGGGGGACAAGGCGATCTCGGTCCATACCTTGACGCCGCCGGACGTCGGCGGCGACCTGAAGAAGCTCACGACGCGCGTGCCGCCAGCGCCGGAGCTGCTCGGCACGGACTTCGCGGACGTCGTCGGCAAGAAGCCCGTCGTGCTCTTGTTCGCGACGCCGGCGCTGTGCCAGTCGCGCACGTGCGGGCCGGTCGTGGACATCGCCGAGCAGGTCCGCGCCCAGAACGGCAAGGGCGTGACGTTCATCCAGCAGGAGATCTACCAGGACAACGACGCGAACAAGCCCGTGCGCCCGCAGGTCGCGAAGTGGCGCCTGCCGACGGAGCCGTGGTGCTTCGTCATCGACCGCGCGGGGAGGATCGCGGCGCGCTTCGAGGGCGTCTTCTCGACGGGCGAGCTCGCACGGGCCGTCGCGAAGGTGCAGTAGCGGTACCTTTGCGCCCTGGCGCCCCCGCCGGCGTGCGGCGCGGCGGTGGCGGCGCGGGCCGGTAGCTCAGCGGTTAGAGCAGCGGACTCATAATCCGTCAGACGAAGGTTCGAGTCCTTCCCGGCCCATGATTGTGTGCGTGTAATTGGGGCTACAATCCAGGGATGGAAAAGGCTACATCTGCTCCTGCGGCCAGCGTGGGCGTTCGCGACTTGAAGAACGGGCTCAGCGCGCACCTCGACCGAGTCAAGGCGGGTGAGGAGATCGTGGTGACCGAGCACGGCCGACCGATCGCCAGGCTGAGCCCGGTGGGAGCCGATGTCGACCGGATGACCGCGCTGGTGGACGCCGGCATCGTGCGCGCGCCGGCGACCGCCACGCGACGTCTGCCGGCACGGCGGGTACGGCTGAGGGATGGCGGATCCCTCGACGAGGACATCGCCGACCAGCGGCGGTGATCACCTACTTCGACACGTCGATCCTGATGAAGCTGCTGATCGACGACGAGGCGTTTCGCGCGGAGTCCGGACGCCTCTGGGTCGAGTCCGATTTCGCGGTATGCGCTGAGATCGGCTACGCGGAGGCCCGCGCGGGGCTCGCCTCCGTCCGACGCGCCAAGCGTCTGACCGCAGCCGGCCTCCGTACCGCCAAAGCCGAGCTCGAGCTCCTCTGGGAGCAGGTGAGCGTCGTCGTGGTGGACACAGAGCTCGTGCGAGCGGCGGGCGACCTCGCCGAGCAGGACGCCCTTCGCGGCTACGACGCTGTCCACCTGGCAGCGGCCATTGCAAGCCAGGTCACCGTCGTGGCCAGCGCCGATCGACAGCTTCTCGAGGCGGCGAGCGGCCGCGGTTTCGCGGTCGCCGAGCCCTGAATGGCGGGTCGCTCGAGGCCCTGACCCTCTCGTCGCCGAGGAGGTCAGGGCCCGTAGGCGACAAGCGTCAGCCGGCGTTCAAGGCGATCCAGGCTTGGCTTGCGACGAAGAACACCGGGGCGGTGCGATGCAGGTTCACGTCGTGGCCGGACAGCGGGATGAGCGCGACGTCGAAGCGCGGCGCGTTCGGCCAGTACGGCTCCTCGTTGGTGCGGACCTGGCTCGTCGACTTGCACGTCACCTGCCCGCCACAGAACAGCGAGTCGCGGCTGCCCGTCGCCAGCAGCACCGGCACGTCGACCGCGGTCGACGGGTTCGTGCCCGGCGGGTTGTACACCCCGGTGTTGAGCCCGGGGAACTCGGCGGCCGACATCGGCTCCTTGAGCGTCTCGTCCTCGGCGATCACGTCCGGGTCGGCGCCCGGCAGCCAGTAGAAGACGCCGCGCGACCCCGGCTGGGTGGTGAGGTACCCCTGGTCGGTGATCGTGCTGGCGAACTTCGGATCGAACGCCGCGGGATACAGCGCGGCCCCCACGGGGCCCACGCCCGGGCCCGTGCTGTGCAGGAACCCGCTCAACACGATCGCGTCGACGTCGTGGTAGGTCCCCGCCTCCTCCACGGCGAGCGCGGAGCCAAGCGAGTGCCCGACGCTCACGACGCGCCGAAAGCCGCCATGGCGCAGCGTCCCGCCGCGCAGCGCGCCGACCCACTGGTGCAGCACGAACGCGTTGGCGGCCGCGTCGACGAGCTCGCTCGCGGGCCGCGACGACTCGCCGACCCCGAGGCGGTCGACGGCGAGCGTCGAGTACCCGGCGGCGAGCGCCGCGCGCACGTAGGAGTAGCGCTGCCGCGGCCAGTCCCAGTAGGACTTGCCGTACGTCGCGCCGTGGATGAGCAGCTGGACGGTGCTCGCGCGCGGTCCGGGGTGCGCCGGCTGGCAGAGCTGTCCTGCGGCGACGCTCGTCTTGGCGGCGCCCTGCGAGAGCGCGACGGGCAGCGAGACCGACCGGCAGTCCGCCTGCGCGGCCGCCGGCAACAGCCCGACTGCGAGTCCCGTGACGGCAAGCGCCCTGCGGAGGGTGGACCTACGTGGCATGGTGTGGCCTGCTTTCGTGGAGGTTCGGGGGAGTCATGGGTGAGCGGCGATCCTCGCCCGACGCCACGGCGCTTCGCGTCGGGGAGACTCCCTGAACTTCTGGAGGGCATCCCCGGGATCTCGGGGTGAGCGCCTTGCCGGCGCCGGCCGGTCGGGGGTAGGTTGAGGCGTGGTCGTGATCGCCAGCAGGCAGCGGGGCGCGCTGCTCGAGCGCGAGCCGGAGCTGGCTGCGCTGTCCGCGCTGATCGACACGGCGTGCGCCGGTGCCGGACGCGTGGCGGTGATCTCAGGCCCGCCGGGGATCGGCAAGAGCGCGCTGCTCGGGGTCGCGACGGGCCTCGCCGCGGAGCACGGGATGCGCGTGCTCGCGGCCCGCGGGGGCGAGCTCGAGCGCGACTACTCGTTCGGCGTCGTGCGCCAGCTGTTCGAGCCGCTGATCGCAGCGCTGCCGCGGGCCGAGCGCGTGGCGCTGTTCGACGGTGCCGCTGGCGTCGCGGCGACGCTGCTCGGAGCGCAGTCGCCCGCGGGCGCCGCACCACCGGCCGGCGAGCTGTTCGCGCTGCTGCACGGCCTGCACTGGCTGACCGCGGGCCTGGCCGCCGGCGGCCCGCTGCTGCTGGCAGTCGACGACGCGCACTGGGTGGACGGCCCGTCGCTGCGCTTCGCCCACTACCTCGCGCGGCGCCTGGACGAGCTGCCGGTCCTGCTCGTCTTGAGCGCCCGATCGACGGCGCCCGAGGCGCCCGCGCTGCTGGTCGACGCGATCGCAAGCGAGCCCGTCGCGAGCACGATCCGGCCCAAGCCGCTCAGCACGTCAGGGGCCGCGGTCGTGCTGCGCGAGCTGTTCGCGACCGAGCCGCACGAGGAGTTCGTGCGCGCCTCGCACGAGGCGAGCAGCGGCAACCCGTTCCTGCTCACGGAGCTTGCGCGCGCCCTGGACGCCGATGGACGAGCCCCGGACGCCGCGGCGTGCGCGCGCATCCGCGACGTGCGCCCCGAGGCGATCGCGCGCAACGCCCTCGTGCGCCTCGGCCACCTCGGGCCGGCGGCGCGCGACGTCGCCCGGGCCGTGGCCACGCTGGGGGACGACGCCGAGCTTCGCCACGTGGCGAGCCTCGCGGGCCTGTCCGACGACGGCGCCGCCGACGCGGTCGACGGCTTGGTCGCCGCGGGGATCCTGGCCGAGGGCCGCCCCGTGCGCTACATGCACCCCCTGACGCGCGCGGTCGTCTACGAGGACCTCGGCCAGGCCGGGCGCGCGCGGCTGCACAAGCGGGCCGCCGCGATGCTCTCCGGCGAGGCCGCCGATCCCGAGCGCGTCGCGGCGCACCTGCTGTGGACGGAGCCCGCCGCCGACGAGCAGGTCGTCGACCAGCTGCTGAGCGCGGCGGCGCGTGCCCAGCGCCAGGGCGCGGTCGACGCGGTCGGCGCGTACATGCGCCGGGCGCTTGCGGAGCCGCCGCCGGCGCACGCCTGCCCGGCGGTCCTGCTCGAGCTCGGACGAGCCGAGTCGGCGGCCGCGCAGCCGGAGGCGGGCGAGCACTTGCTCGAGGCGTTCGCGCTCTCCGACGATGCCGGCGTGCGTGGCGACATCGCCGAGGCCGCCGCGCCGTTCCTGCTCTCCTCCGGGCGCACCAGCGAGACGCTCGAGCTGCTCGACACGGTCATCGGCGAGGTCGCCGGACACGATCCCGAGCGCGCGCTGCAGCTCGACGCGCTGTTCGTCGCCGCGGCGATGCTGGACCCGCGGGCGGTGCACGCGGCCGCCGGGCACATCGAGCGCGTGGGGGAGGACCTGCGAGGCGAGTCTCGCGGCGAGCGGATGATGCTCTGCCAGCTCAGCTACCACCGTGCGTGGCGCTCGCAGGACGCCGGGCGAGCCGTCGAGCTCGCTCGCAGGGCGCTCGGCGACGGGGCGCTGATCGCCGACCGCGGCGTCGTGCCGTTCGAGCTCATCGGGCCGCTGTCGACGCTGATCTGCGCGGACGAGCTCGCCGCCGCCGCTGCCGTGCTCGACGACGCCGTGGCGAGCGCCCGCCGGCACGGGTCCGAGCACGCGTTCTCGTTCGTCTGCTCCCAGCGGGCCGTTCTGGCCTACCGCCGGGGCTCGATGGGCGAGGCCGAGAGCGAGGCGCGCGTCGCGCTCGACGCGACCCTGAGGTCCGGGCTGCTGCTCGGCAGCGCGGTCAACACGGGGGTCTTGATCGGCGCGCTCGTCGAGCAGGGACAGCTCGACGAGGCCGAGGCGTCGCTGCGCGCGATCGGCTTCGGCGACGGGCAGATCCCGCCACCGGCGCCGTTCAACGTCCTGCTCAGCGCCCGCGGCCGGCTGCGCGTGGCGCGGCGACGTCGCAGCGGGGCTCGCCGATCTCGAGGAGTGCGGACGACGCAACGCGGTCTTCGGGATGCGCAATCCGCTCCTGTTTGGCTGGCGGATCGACGCGGCGCTGGCGCTGCGGGGGCGAGGCGAGCTGGAGCGCGCCCGCGCGCTTGCGACGCAGGAGCTCGAGGCGTCGCGCTCCTGGGACACGCCGGGGGCGCTCGGCGGCGCTGAGCGCGTCGTCGCGTTGCTCGAAGACGATGCCGACGCGATGATCGCGGGGCTCGGCCGGGCCGTCGAATTGCTGGCGGCGTCCCCGGCACGCCTGGAGCACGCGCGAGCGCTCGCGGACCTCGGTGCGGCGCAGCGGCGCGCCAATCGCCCTGCCGAGGCGCGCGAGACGCTGCGCTCGGCGCTCGACATGGCTCGCCGCTGCGGCGCCACGGCCCTGGCCGAGCGAGCGCACGGCGAGCTGCTGGCGACCGGCGCGCGGCCGCGGCGGATCTACCTGCGGGGCGTCGACTCGCTGACGGCGAGCGAGCGCCGCGTCGCAGCGATGGCCGCCGAGGGCTGGTCGAACCCCGAGATCGCGCAGGCCCTGTTCGTGACCCGCAAGACGGTCGAGACCCACCTCGGCCACGTCTACACGAAGCTCGGCATCGGATCGCGCGGCGAGCTCGCGCCGGCGCTCGGCGAGCGAGCGAGCGCGTAGCCTGCCGCCGTCTCGGTCGCGCGCCGCGAGGCTCGGCCTCACCCGCGTCGGCGGCATGTAACGCTGTAGCCATGTCACGCGAGGCGCGACCCGGCGATGTCAGCGACAAGGCGATCATCGAGCTTGGGCCGATCGCCGCGCGGCTGCGCGAGCAGGTCGACGTCGACGAGGAGCACTGGCAGCTCGTCGTCAAGGCGCTGACGCAGGCGCTGATGGCCGGCGTGCGGATCGGTGGCGCGGAGGTCGCGGCGCAAGCGATCGAGAGCGGGCTTCCCGTGACCCTCAACATGAACGTCAAGACAGCTGACGGCGACGAGGAACTCCCGTAGCGCGCATGCGGGATACTGCGCGGCTGACACGGCGATCTCGCGAGCGAGCGAGCGAGCGACAGTCCGGCCGGCCGTAGCGTCGAGGCAAGAGGAGTGAGATGGGCGATCTGCTGCGCAAGATGTTCCTTGGGGGCTACGAGAAGCAGTCGGACGCGCAGATCGAGGACGCCGCGGAGGGCGCGCTGCTCATGCAGGAGCAGCTCGCGCGCGACATCATCTCGCTCGCCGAGGAAGCGGGTCTCGAGAAGACCGACCCGCGCGTCGTGCGTGCCACCGAGATCTTCGAGAAGCTGCGCTAGACATGGGCTACTACGTCCGCCGGCTGCTCGGCATGAACCACCAGTTCGAATCGCGCCAGGAGGCCCTCGACGTCGCCGAGGCCGCCCTGCGCGTCCAGCTCCTGCTCGCCAAGGACGTCCTGGCGATCACCGAGCTGCTGGCGCTCCCCGAGGAGTACAAGGTCGAGGATCGGCGCATCCAGCGTGCGCGCGAAACGGTACGGCGTCTCGGCTGAGCGCCGATGCCGGCGCTGGCGCGCAGGCTGGCGCGGGCCGAGGCCGGCGAGCGCGCGCGGACGCGCGGACGGTCCCGGGCCGGCGCCGGTGGGCGGCCGCGCGGGCGCGGGGCGGGCGTCCGCGCGCGCCTTCGTGGCGCTGGCAGCCCTCGCTGGCTTCGCGGCGAGCGGCTGCGGCGACGAAGGCCAGGCGCGTCCCGCCACGCAGGCGACGAGCGGCCGCACGGCGCAGGCCGCGCGCCCTCCGGTCCTCTGCGCCAAGCTCAGAGCGCGGATCGTCGGGCGCGTGCGCGCGCCCGCGGCGACCGAGCTCTCCGGCCTCGTGCTCTCGCGCTCGCAGCGCGGCGTGCTGTGGACCCACAACGACTCCGGCGACCGCCCGCGCGTGCTCGCCGTCGGCCTCGACGGCCGCCTGCTCGCCGACGTCGCGCTGACCAACGCCGAGGCCTTCGACTGGGAGGACATCGCGGCCGCGCCGGGCGCCCTCTACGTCGGCGACATCGGCGACAACCTCGACCAGCGCGACTCGATCGTCGTCTATCGCGTCGCCGAGCCGGCCGTGCGCGGCGCGAGCCCGAGCCCCGGCGCCGCGCAGGCGCAGCGCATCGAGCTGCGCTACCCCGACGGCGCGCGCGACGCCGAGGCGCTGCTGCGCGATCCCGTCAGCGGCGCGCTCGTCGTCGTGTCGAAGACGGCCACGGGGCGCTCACGCGTCTACGTCGCCGCGAAGCCGGCACCGGGCACGACCTCGACGATGCGCCACCGCACCACGCTCAAGCTTGGCCCGGGCGAGACCGTGACCGCGGGCGACGTCTCCGCCGACGGGCGCACGATCGCGCTGCGCACCTACACGACCGCGTTCATCTGGACGCGCAAGCCCGGCGAGAGCGTCGCCGCGGCGCTGCGGCGCAAGCCCTGCAAGGCGGGCGCCGGGCTGCTCGCCGAGGGGCAGGGGGAGGCCCTCGCACTCGCCGCCGACGGTCGCGCCTTCTACACCGTGCCGGAGGGGGAAGCTCCGGCGATTCGCAGATACGCGCCAGGTTGACGAAAACTCGTGTTTAGCCCTCGCGAGCGAGGGCACACCGAAAGACATAGCCCGCTGAGAGCTGGTTCGGCCCATATCCCCCGCCTCCCCTCACTCTCGGCTCATGCGCCCGGTCTCCCCAAAGGCCGGGCGCGGCTGTTTAAGCGGCCGATGCAGCGGTTCCTTGCGGCGTTGCGAAGGAACCCGGGCAGTCCCGTCGAAACAGGCTCTCGCCCATGAAGCGATCTGCCACGACGACGACCCCCGAGTCGCTCTCCACTTACATCCAGGCGCGGTTCGACGACTTCTCGCGCTCGCAGAAGGACGTCGCCCAGTACATCGTCGACCACCTCGACGAGGTCGCCTTCCAGACCGCCGAGGAGCTCGCGCGGCGCGCCAACACCTCGTCGAGCACGGTCGTGCGCTTCTCGCAGGCGCTCGGCTTCGAGGGCTACCCGGAGCTACAGCACTCGGCTCGCGAGGAGTACCGCCGCCGCCACGCGACCTCGCCACTGCCTGCCGCATCGAGCGGTCCGGCCGCGCCGCTGTTCTCGCTCGATCAGAACGAGTTCGAGACGATGCTCGCCGCCGATCACGTCAACGTCGAGGACACGGCGCGCAAGGTGTCGCGCTCGGAGATCGAGACGGCCGTCGAGGCGATCGCGACGACGCCGCGCCTCCTGGTCGCCGGCACCGACCAGATGGCCTTCTTCGCGAGCTACCTGCGCCACCTGCTCATGCTGCTCGACCTGCGCGCCGAGATCGTCGCGAGCCCGTCACAGGAGGCGCTCGGCCGGCTGTCGCGCATCGACGAGGAGACGCTGGTGATCGGGCTGAGCGCCGGCCGCCCGCACCCGCTCGTCGTCCGCGCGATGAAGCTCGCCCGCCACCGCAAGGCGCGCACGATGGCGATCACCGACGCGACGCTCTCCGAGGTCGCCAAGCTCGCGCAGATCCGGCTGTACTACTCGTCCAACAGCCCCGCCTACGTGCGCTCGCACACGGCGCTGCTGAGCATGGTCCAGGCGCTCGCCTACGGCGTCTACGCCCGCGATGCCGACGGCTACGCCGACCGCATCAAGGCGTTCAAGCTCAAGTAGCCCGCGGCCGGGCCAGCGTGATCCGGCGCTTGCCGCAGTCCGGCGAGACCGCCGCGTCCTGCACGCCGAGAAACAGCGAGGTGCGCGCGCACGCCAGGTAGTTGCGCCGCTCGCGGACGATCGCCGGGGTGATGGGAAAGAAGCCGATCGCCGAGCGCTTGCAGCGCGTGGCGCAGGCGCCGTCGCGTACGCGCCCGTGCCCGATGCGCAGCGCGAAGCGCCCGCCCTTGGCGATGAGGTAGAGGTAGCCGAGCCGCGCGGAGCCCGCGCGCGGCGCGACCTTGCCGGTCGCGAGCGCGACGGAGCTCGGGCCGACGGACGTGAGCACGAAGCGCCCGCGGGTCGCGCTGATCGAGCTGATGCTCAGGTGCTGGATCGAGCGCACGAGCACTCGCCGCACCGGGCTCTGGCCGCTCGCCCGCTCGCCCGCGCGCAGCACCGCTTGGACGTCGACGGTGACGCTCGGCAGGAGCTCGAACTCAAACGTCCCGTCGGGCTTGACCTGCGCGACGAGCGGCTGCACGAGCGCGCGCGATCCGTAGGCGGCGACCCGCTGGCGCAGCTCGACGAACAGGCCCTGCGGGTCGGGGACGCCGCTGACCGCCCCGTGCAAGCGCACATTGCGCTTGGAGTCGATGCGCCGCGAGGCGGACGCCGGCGTCAGCGTGACCGTCGCCGCGGCCGGCAGCTCGGGCGGCGGCGGCGGAGGCGGCGGCGGTGGGCAGGCCGGCTGCAGCAGGCCGCCGCAGCGGCCCTGCGCGCCCGCGACGCCGGCTTCGGCGAGCACGGCTGCGACGACCGCGAGCACGACTACAGCGCCGCGGAGGATCCTCATCGCAGCGGACGCTACCGGACCCGCGGGAAGGCGTGGTTTGGCCTGGACGGCGCCGCGAAGGGCACCGGTAGAATCGCCGGGGTGAGAGACGAAGCGACATTCCGCGTCAAGGCCGGGCTGGCCGAGATGCTCAAGGGCGGCGTGATCATGGACGTCGTCGACGCCGAGCAGGCTCGCGTCGCCGAGGCCGCCGGAGCCGCCGCCGTCATGGCGCTCGAGCGGGTGCCGGCCGACATCCGCCGCGACGGCGGTGTCGCGCGGATGTCCGACCCGGCGATGATCAAGTCGATCCAGGAGTCGGTGACGATTCCCGTCATGGCGAAGGCGCGCATCGGGCACATCGCCGAGGCGCAGGTGCTCGAGGCGCTGGAGGTCGATTACATCGACGAGTCCGAGGTCCTGACGCCGGCCGACGAGGCCAACCACATCGACAAGTGGCCGTTCTCCGTGCCATTCGTCTGCGGTGCGACGAACCTCGGCGAGGCGCTGCGGCGCATCGGCGAGGGCGCGGCGATGATCCGCTCCAAGGGTGAGGCGGGGACCGGCGACATCGTCGAGGCCGTGCGCCACATGCGCTCGATCCGGTCGGAGATCCGCCGTCTCGGCACGCTCGACGAGACCGAGCTCGCGGCCGCCGCGAAGGACCTGCAGTCGCCGCTGGACCTCGTCCGCGGCGTCGCGCACGAGGGCGGCCTGCCCGTCGTGCTGTTCTGCGCGGGCGGGATCGCGACCCCCGCGGACGCGTCGCTCATGATGCAGCTCGGCGCCGAGGGCCTGTTCGTCGGGTCGGGGATCTTCAAGTCCGCCGACCCCGAGCGCCGCGCGCGAGCGATCGTCGAGGCGTGCACGCACTTCGCCGACCCCGAGCGCGTCGCGCGCGCGTCCGAAGGGCTGGGCGAGGCGATGACCTCGCTCGAGACGCGCACGCTCGAGGGCGAGCAGCTGCTGGCTCAGCGCGGCTGGTAGGCGCCGTGCCGGCGGCGGGATCGCGTGAGGCCGCCGACGGCGGGCCGTCCGCGACGATCGGGGTGCTCGCGCTGCAGGGCGGCTTCGCGGCGCACAAGCGGATGCTGCGCCCGCTCGGCGCCGAGGTGCGCGAGGTGCGGGGGCCGGGAGACCTCGATGGCCTCGACGGGCTCGTGATCCCGGGCGGCGAGTCGACGACGATGACGCTCGGCATCGAGCGCGAGGGGCTCGCGGAGCCGCTGCGCGCGCTGGCGCAGGCCGGGACGCCGGTGCTCGGCACGTGCGCCGGGCTCATCATGCTCGACCGCGACCACCTCGGGGTCATGGACATCGAGGCGCGGCGCAACGCGTTCGGGCGCCAGGTGCGCTCCTTCGAGGAGGAGCTCGAGCTCGCCGGCCTCGATGGCCCGCCGCTGCGCGCGGTCTTCATCCGCGCGCCGTGGATCGCCTCGCACGGCGACGGGGTGCAGATCCTCGCCTCGCTCGAGGGCCACCCGGTCGCCGCGCGCCAGGACAACCTGCTCGCCGTCGCGTTTCATCCCGAGCTCGGGCGCGACACGCGCCTGCACGAGCAGTTCGTCGCGGCGTGCTCCGGCCGCGCCCGGACCGCGGCGGCGCGGGAGTCGTGCCCGCGTTAGCTCTTGGCCCCCGCGGGCTTCGGGTGATTGGCCCGTATGTTCTTCGCCGCGCACTTCACCGTCTCGGCGATCCGCCGCGCGCGGGTCTCCGGTCGCTTCGCGGTCTCGATCCACTGCAGGATCAGCCGCCGGGACGAGGGCGGGAACGCGTCGAAGTTCTCCTTGGCGGTCGCGTCCTTGGCGAACGAGTCGCGTAGGTCGGGCGGGACGATGCAGTTCTGCGCGTCGGCGAGCGCGTCCCAGGTGCCGGTCTTCTTGGCGTGATCGATGACGGCCTGCCCGCGAGGCCGCATGTAGCCCTCCTCGATGAGATGCTCGGCGCGCTTGCGGTTCCAGCGGCCCCAGGTGCTCTTGGGGTTGCGCGGCGTGAAGCACAGGTAGCAGCTCTGGGCATCGCGCTTGATCGCCTTGCTGTCGACCCACCCGTAGCACAGCGCGTGCTCGATGGCGTCGAGAAAGCGGACGCTCGGGGTGTCGGTTCCCTTCTGATAGACGATCAGCCAGATGCGCTTCTCGGTCTCGCAGTGCTCCTCCAGCCAGTCCCGCCACTCCTCGAGGTTCTTCGCGTAGAAGTTCGGTTTGCCGTCTTGTGCCATGCGTCCACCGATCTACTCGACAGCTCAGGCGGCGAACGGATAGTCCGCCAGCGCCTCCGTCAGGGCGGCCTTGGCGACCGTTGCCAGTTCTCGCGAGCTGCCCTCGGGGACGGCCAGGCTGACCGGC
Organism: uncultured Actinomycetes bacterium; assembly: GCA_963839905.1. GTDB lineage: Bacteria > Actinomycetota > Thermoleophilia > Solirubrobacterales > Solirubrobacteraceae > CADCVQ01. Next base: position 56,343 of record CAWIXC010000002.1, read on the forward strand.
ACCGCGGCCGGGGGCTCGGGAAGCGACAGGTCGACCGTGCGCGGCAGGCCCCACAGCTCGTCGCTGTTGGCAACAAGGCAGGCGACGCCGAGGCCGGCCTTGACCGCCGCTCGGATCCCCTCGAGCTCCGCACCTTCGTAGGCGATGTGCCAGGTCGCGCCGGAGTTCTCGAGGAGCTCGATGACGATGCCGCGAAGCGCCCACGGCTCGGCGAAGAGCACGACGGGGACCTGCCCGTCCTCTTCGACGGTCGGCTGTCCGAACCAGTCCATGCTCAGGCTTCCCAGCTCGTGGCTCGCGCCGTGCGGCGTGCCGATGGGGTTGAGGAGCAGGGCGAGGTCCAGCTGGCCGGCCTCGATCCCGCTTTGGAGGATCTCGGTCTCGCCCGTGAGCGCGGAGATCTGCGCGTGGGGCATGGCGTCCGCGACACGGCTCAAGATGGCCGGCAGGGCTTCGGCGAGCTGGTCGCTGACGCCGACGGTCACGCGGCCCTCGCCGGGCGCGGGTGGGCAGAAGTGCTCTGCGGTCTCGTCGTTGAGCGCGACGAGGCGCCGCGCGTAGCCGAGCAGCTCCATGCCCTCGGGGCTGAGCTCGAGCTCCTGCCTCGTCGAGGTGAACACCGGCGCCTTGATGAAACGGCTCAGCTGCTTGATCTGCTGGCTGATGGCGGGCTGCGTCACGTAGAGCGCCTCGGCGGCGCGACGAAAGCCCTTGAGGTCGTAGACCGTGACCAGCGCTCGCATGCAGTTGATCTGCAGGTCGGGGTGGACCGCGGGAGGCGCGCTGAACGAGGGGGAGCTTCGCTGCGCGGGCGGGCTCCTCCGGGTTTTGCTGCGGGCCATGCGGTTCCCCGAGTGCTTGGCGGACATCGGTCTCCTTCGCTTGGTATCGAACCCGACGACGTTCTGCGTGTTTCCGGAGGGATACCCTGCGGGCTGGAAAACGACGCTGTCTGGCTGGCCAGCCAGTCGTAAAAAAGTCGTGAATATGAGCAGGTCGGCGACCCCTACCGGCGCCGATCGGGCGGGCTAGCCGCTCGGCCGCTGCGCCGTGACGAGCGCGTAGAAGCGCATCCAGTGGTGCGCCGACTTCGTCACGCGAAGGCCGGCACGGGTCAGCATCGCCTCGATGTCGTCCTTGCGCCGCACGCCGACATGTCCCGCGTCGAAGCGGCGCAGCAGGGGCTCGGTCACCCTGACCCAGAGCCTGTCGGCGCAGACGTCGCCGATCACGAGGCGGCCCCCCGGCGCGAGCACGCGCGCCATCTCGTCGAACGAGCGCTGGGGCTCGGGGAAGTGGTGCAGCGCCGTGGTGCAGACGACCGCCGTGAACTCGCCGTCGGCGAAGGGCAGCTCGTCGCTCGATGCCTGACGAAGCTCGAGGTTGGCTCGGCGTTCCGGGCCGGCTTCCTCGAGGAGGTTCTCGCGCGCGATCTTCAGCATGCCGTCGGACTGGTCTATCCCGACCGCGCGCTGCACATGATCGGCGATCTCGCCGAGCAGGTCACCGGTCCCGCACGCGACGTCGAGCACGCGGTCGTCGGCGCGCGGCGCCAGGTCGGCCAGAGCCTTCGCGACCGGCGACTTGAGCATGCGCGAGTTGCCGTAGGTGCTGGCGTTGCGATCGAAATGATCTGTGGCCGCCTGTGCGATCGGCGTGGGCTCGACCTGGGCAGTCGGTGACATAAACGTGACCTCCTTGAGGCTGTGCCGTCTGCCCGGCTGAGCAGCGGCAGTGTGGTTGACAGTAATACCCATCAAACGATGGCTCCTCGGCGGCGCAGCTCTTCGAGGATGGCCTCGGCGGCGTCCGGCGGGGAGGTCGTGACCGTGTCGATCCGAAGCTCCGGCGCCTCGGGGCGCTCGTACGGCGAATCCAGGCCCGTGAAGTTCGGGATCTCTCCGCGGCGCGCCTTCGCGTACAGCTCCTTCGGGTCGCGTGCCTCGGCCACCTCCAGCGGGACGTCGACGAACACCTCGATGAACTCTCCCTGCCCGAGCAGCTCGCGCGCCATGCGCCGTTCGTCGCGAAACGGCGAGATGAACGCCGTGATCACGATCAGGCCGGCGTCGACCATGAGCTTCGCGACCTCCCCGATCCGGCGGATGTTCTCCACGCGATCCTCGTCGGTGAAGCCGAGGTCCTTGTTGAGGCCGTGGCGGACGTTGTCGCCGTCGAGCAGGCAGGTGTGGCGGCCGAGCCCGTGGAGCTTGCGCTCGAGGACGTTTGCGATCGTCGACTTGCCGGCGGCGGAGAGCCCCGTCAGCCACAGCACGCACGGCTGCTGGTCCTTCAGCTCGGCGTGCGCGTCCTTGTCGACGTCGATCGCCTGCCAGCGGACGTTCTGCGAGCGGCGCAGCTCGAAGTCGAGCATGCCCGCGGCGACCGTCGCGTTGGTGACGCGGTCGATCAGGGCGAAGCCGCCCATGTCGCGGTTGTCGACGTACGGGTCGAACGCGATCGGCCGGTCCAGCCGGATCTCGCACACGCCGATCTCGTTGAGCTCGAGCTTGTCGGCGGCCAGGCGATCCAGGGAGTTGACGCTCAGCTTGTACTTCAGCGGGGAGACGGTCGCGGCACCGGTGAACGCGCCGACGCGCATCACGTAGCTGCGACCGGGAAGCAGCGGCTCGTCGGCCATCCAGACGATCGTGGCCTGAAACTGCTCGCCGACGCGCGGCCGGGCCTCGACGCTCGCGATGACCGAACCGCGGCTGACGTCGATGTCGTCCTCGAGCTCGACGGTCACGGACTGACCGGCGACGGCGCTCTCGAGCTCGCCGTCGAAGGTGACGATCCGCGCGACCCGGCTCTCGCGCCCGTCCGGCATCACGACCACGCGCTCACCGGGGCTGACGCTCCCGCTCACGATCATGCCGGAGAACCCGCGGAAGCTCGCGTCGGGGCGGTTGACCCACTGCACCGGAAGCCGGAAGGGCGCGGGCTGCAGCCGGTGCTCGTCGATCTCGACGCTCTCGAGGTAGTCGAGCAGCGGCGGGCCGTCGTACCACGGCATCCGCTCGCTGCGCTCGACGACGTTGTCGCCGTGCAGCGCCGAGATCGGGATGCAGCTGACCTGCGGCAGGCCGATGCCGCGCGCGAACTCGAGGTACTCGGCCTCGATCTCGCGGAAGCGCTCCTCGGAGTAGTCGACGAGGTCGAGCTTGTTGACGGCGAGCGCGACGTGCCGCAGGCCCAGCAGCGCGACGATGTGGCTGTGGCGGCGCGTCTGCGTGACCAGCCCATGGCGCGCGTCGACCAGCAGCACGGCGCAGTCGGCCGTCGACGCTCCCGTGACCATGTTGCGCGTGTACTGCTCGTGGCCCGGCGTGTCCGCGACGATGAAGTTGCGCCGCGCCGTCGTGAAGTAGCGGTAGGCCACGTCGATCGTGATCCCCTGCTCGCGCTCGGCGGCAAGCCCGTCGAGCAGCAGCGCGAAGTCGAGCTCGTCGCCCTGCGTCCCGACCCGCTTGGAGTCGGCCCGCAGCGCCGCCATCTGGTCTTCGAGCACGAGCCCCGGCTCGTACAGCAGCCGGCCGATCAGCGTGCTCTTGCCGTCGTCGACGCCGCCGCACGTGATGAAGCGCAGCAGTTCCTTGTCCTCGCCCGACGCGATGTCCGCGGGGTACTCGGGGGGTGCTGACTGGGTGACGGCCATCAGAAGTAGCCCTCCTGCTTCTTGCGCTCCATCGAGGCCGACTCGTCGTGGTCGATGACCCGCCCCTGGCGCTCGGAGGTGCGCGTTCGCAGCGTCTCCTCGATGATCGCCGGCAGCGTGTCCGCGTCGCTCTCGACGGCCCCCGTCAGGGGGTAGCACCCGAGCGTGCGGAAGCGGACCTTGCGCAGCGCCGGCTCCTCGCCGGGCTCGAGCGGCATCCGCTCGTCGTCGACCATGATGAGGGCGCCGTCGCGCTCGACGACCGGCCGCTCCTTGGCGAAGTAGAGCGGCACGATCGGGATCTCCTCCTGGTGGATGTACTGCCAGACGTCGAGCTCCGTCCAGTTTGAGAGGGGGAACACGCGGATCGACTCGCCCGGCCGCTTGCGCGCGTTGTAGACGCGCCACAGCTCCGGGCGCTGGTTCTTCGGGTCCCACCCGTGCTGCGGGGAGCGAAACGAGAAGATCCGCTCCTTCGCGCGGGAGCGCTCCTCGTCGCGGCGCGCGCCACCGAAGGCGACGTCGAAGCCGTGCTCGTCGAGCGCCTGCTTGAGCCCCTCGGTCTTCATCACGTCCGTGTGCACCGCGGAGCCGTGCACGAACGGATCGATCCCCTGCTCGAGGCCCTCCTGGTTGACGTGCACCAGGAGGTCGAGGCCGTGCTCGCGGACCACGCGCTCGCGGAACTCGTACATCTCGCGGAACTTCCACGTCGTGTCGACGTGCAGGAAGGGGAAGGGCGGCGGGCCGGGATGAAACGCCTTCTGCGCGAGGCGCAGCATGACCGAGCTGTCCTTGCCGACGGAGTAGAGCATCACGGGTCGCTGCGCCTGCGCGGCGACCTCGCGCATGATGTGGATGCTCTCCGCCTCCAAGCGCTCGAGGTGCGTGAGCCGCCGGCCGGCGGCGGGGTCGGGTCGGCGCTGCGGGGTCAGGGCGGTCGGTGACGGCATCGCGTCAGCTCCTCACTTGGCGGCGGTGGCCGCGGTCATGCGCTTGGCATCCGAGGAGGAGGCAGGCGCCTTCTGTTGCGAGCTCCGCGCCTGCGCACGAGGCATCGCGGGCACGGCGAGCGCGAACACCACGATCGCCGCCGACACGACCACGGAGACGATCAAGCCGCTATGCAGGGCCTCGAGCGTCGCGTCCTGGCGGCCGAGGCCGGAGATGGCGACGGCCGCCGCCAGCCACAGCGCGACGCCGAGCTGGCGCGACGAGTTGTACAGACCCGACGCGAGGCCCATCCGCGGGCCGCTGACCCCACTCGTCGCCGCGACGGCGGTGGTGATCATCATCACCGTGATCCCGAGCGCCAGCAGCACGCCCCATGGCAGGACGTTGAGCCAGAACGAGTGCTGATCGGGCGCCCAGACGAGGCCGGCGGAGCCGGCGACGAGGAACGCGCCGCCTCCCGCGAGCACGAGCCGGGGACCGAACGTGTCGGTCAGCTTCACCACCGGCAGGCTGGCGAGCACCACGACGGCAGCCTGCGGGAAGAACGCCAGGCCGGCGACAAGCGGCGAGTAGTCCAGCACGACCTGCAGGTAGAGGGTGATGAAGAACGTCGAGATGGCCATGACGCCACCGGACAAGAACGCGATGGCGTTCCCGGCGGCGAGGCTGCGGTTGCGCAGGATGCCCAACGTGATGAGCGGATCGGGGGCCGTTGCCTCGCGGGCGACAAAGGCTGCGAACGCCGCGATCGCGATCGCGAGCGACCATGTGACGCCGCTCTCGCCCCAGCCTTGGTCGGAGGCCACGGTGAAGCCGTAGATCGCGCTGCACGTGCTCGCGGTGATGAGCGTCGCGCCGAGGACGTCGATGGCGCGCGTGCCGCGCTTCAGCCGATCGGCGGCGAGGCGCTTCGCGCACGCCGCGATCAGGACGATCCCGACGGGCACGTTGACGAACATCACCGCACGCCACCCGAACACCTCGGTCAGGACACCGCCCGAGAGCACGCCGCCCGCGAAGCCGGCCGACGAGACGGCGCCGTACCAGCCCATCGCGCTGTTGCGCGCCGGCCCTTCCTCATAGCCGCTTGCGATGAGGGCCAAGACCGCGGGCGAGACGACTGCCGCCGCCAGCCCCTGGCAGGCCCGCGCGGCGATGAGCACCGTCGGGTCGCCGGCCAGCCCGCCCACGAGCGAGCTCAGCGTGAAGACCCCCAGGCCGGCGACGAGCATGCGCTTGCGACCGAAGAGGTCGCCGAGATGCCCGCCGACGAGCAGGAAGCCGCCGAAGAACAGCGCGTACGCCCCGACCACCCACGGCAGCTGGCCGTCAGTGAAGCCCAGGTCGCTCTGGATCGAGGGCAGCGCCACGTTGACGATGGCGAAGTCCAGGACGAGGACGAACTGCGCCATGCACAGCAGCAGCAGCGACGGCGCGCGCTTCTCGGTGGGGGTGGACATGCGAAGGCTCCTCTGCTCGGGGCGATCAGCCGGCGACTACCGGGACCTGATCGTCGACTCGGGAATTTGGGGGATCCGCCGCGCTCTGAAGCCAGGCCAGGACGGCGCGCTGAAGGACGCGTGCCGCGGCGCGGACCTCGGAGGCATGCAGATGCTCCGTCGGGGTGTGGTCGAGGCTGGCGTCGCCCGGGCCGTAGGCGACCCATGGAAGCTTGTGGCCGGCGGTGGCCAGCGTGTTGATGTCGCAGCTGCCCTTCTTCGCCAGGAACCTCGGCGCCTCGACCCCCTCGGCCTTGAGGGCGCGGGTGAAGGCTCGGACCAGCGGGTCCGCGCGCGAGGTCTTGCTCGCGGGGGTGGACCGCAGGCACTCGACCTGCGCGTCCGGCGCGGACCCGCGGACGAGGGCGAGGAGATCCTCCGGGTCGACGCGGGGCGGGACGCGGACGTCGACCACCGCCTCACCGACCTGGCGGTCGCCGGCGTTGACCGCGTGCACGCCGAGCGTGGCGACCAGCGCGTCGTCCGCGTGCTCGTGGATGGCCTCGCGCGCGCGGGTCACGATGGCGGTGATCCGGTCGGCGGCGGTGAGGGCCTCGCGACCCGCGGTGTGGCCGACCGGGTGCTCGCAGCGCACCCTGATCTTGAGCAGGCCGTAGTAGCCGATCGTGACCGCCTCCGCGCCGCTGGGCTCGCCGATGACGACGGCGTCGGCGGGATAGTGGTCGCGCACGTAGAGCGCCCCGGTGGAGGTGCACTCCTCCTCGACCGCGCCGACGACCCGCAGCTGCGTGCCGTCCGGCGGCTCGATCGCGGCGAGGGCCTGCAGGAAGCCGATCAGGCTGCCCTTGGCGTCGACGCACCCGCGCCCGCTGATGGTCTCGTCATCCCAGCGCACCGGCCAGCGATAGGGGACGGTGTCGAGGTGCCCGAGCATCATCAGACGCCGCGGACCGGACCCGCGCGTCGCGACGAAGTTGCCCGCCGGGTCGATCTCCGCGTCGATGTCGCGCCGGGCGCACCAAGCCGTGAGGTACTCGGCGAGCTCGCGCTCGTCCCCCGACACCGAGGCGATCTCGACGGCGCGCGAGAGGAGCGTCAGGTCGGCGTCGGGCGGCGCGGCCTTCCAGAAGCGCGAGCCGGTGAGCGGCGAGAGCGCGTGGGGGCCGCAGATGGCGACGTCGGCCGGCCCCGCGAGCCCGATCTCGGCCGCGCGCACCTTCTGGCGCATGCGGCCGCGGGCATAGCGGGCGCCCTCGCCGGGGGCGACGTTCGCGATGCGGCTCCGCGGGTCGGCCGGGTCGCGCAGCAGCCCGGGGGTGTTGGTGACGAGCCGAAGGTGATCGGCTTCGAGGATGTTTGACAGCTCGGCGGCGAGCACGTCGGCATCGACGTTCAAGGGCGGGCCACCGGCTTCGTCGGCGACCGGCGGCGAGAGGCACACGACGTCGAAGGCATCGAGCAGGGCTTTGAGGCGATCGATCGCAATCGATCGCACGGTGCCGGCACGGTGATCGCGCACGACCGACCGTCGCCCGTCGACCGAGGCCTTGAGGGGCGGATTGAGGGCCCCGGACACGAGGGCGCCCGTGGCCGCGACCGCGGCGTGGACGGTCAGGCCGTGCGCCTCGAGCTGGGCGCGGATCGCCGGCAGCGTCACCTGCTCGTAGGCGGCGACGATGTGCGGCATCTCGTCGGCCGTCGCGTGGCGGACCTCGTTGCCGGGGCGCAGCACGATCATCCGCACCGTGCGCCCGAGGCCTTCGTAGTGCGTGGCGATGCCCGCCGCGCCCCCCGCGACCACGAGGATCCTCGCGTCGCGGGCGCGCAGGGCGGCGATCTCGGCGAAGAGCTCGTCGTGGCCCTGGCTCGCGCTGCCGATCTTGATGACGTACAGCGCCGGCCCGCGCGAGCTCGCGACGGGCCCGAGCATCGCCGGCGCCGGCGGGCTTGCGGGGGCGGCGGCGAGGGTTGGGGCGGGGGCGGGGGCGTCAACCGATGCCATGGCTGTTCCCCCCGTCGGCCACGAGGACGGTGCCGGTGACGTACGCGGCCTGCTGGCTGGCGGCGAACGACGCGAGCGCGCCGAACTCCTCCAGGTCGCCGAGGCGCCCGAGCGGGATCTTCTCCGCCACCTTGGCCAGCTCCTCGTCGACGTTCTCGCCGAACTGCTTGTCGAGGATCGGCGTGCGGTGAAAGCCGGGCGCCAGGACGTTGACGGTGACCCCGCTCGGGCCGAGCGAGTCGACGAGGCCCTTCATGAAGCCGAGCAGCCCGAGGCGGGCGACCGACGAGAGCCCGCTGTCGGGATTGGGCTGGCGGACGGCTTCGGACGCGATCATGAGGACCCGCCCCCACCCGCTTTCCCTCAGCAGCGGCAGCGCTTCGAGCGTGACCTTCACGTGTGTCAGGAGGTTGTCTTCGATGGCTTCCCGGTACTCGGAGATGTCGAAGCTGTCGACGGGTCCGAACGGGACGCCGCCGCAGTTCGTCACGACGACGTCGAGGCCCCCGAGCTCGTCGGCGGTCTGCTGCACCCACTCCGATGCGCGACGCTCCGAGCGCAGGTCCAGCGGGGTGCTCAGCACCGCGCCGGGGCCCATCGTGTTGACCTCCACGTGCGCGCCCGCGAGCCGGTCCGGGTCGCGTCCGCAGATGGAGACGTCGGCTCCCTCCTTGGCCAGCGACTTGGCGACGGCAAGGCCCAGCCCGCTGCTGGACGCCGCGACGAGTGCGACGCGTCCCTTGAGTCCAAGATCCACGTCAGCTCACGACCTGTGCAGGACCGGGCTCGGTCGAGCGGTAGCCGTAGCGCGCCAGGAAGGGCAGCGCGAGCAGCGTCGCCGCGACCGCGTCGCGACCGGGAAGCTCCGTGCGCCAGCGCCGGTCGGCCTTGATCGTCACCTGACCACGCCGCAGGCGATCGGGGTTGCCGGTGACCGTGTGGTTCTCGCCCAGCCAGACCCGTCCCGCGTCGTCGACGGCCGGCTCGTCGTCGAGGCCGACGAAGCGCAGAACCTCCGCGACGGCCGAGCGCGGCTCGCGGCACAGGTCCTCGTGGCGGATCCGCATGTAGCGATCACCGGCGTGCCGGCCGATGGCCTCGGATGCAGCGTTGAAGGCGGTCCAGTAGGCGCTGCTCTTGGCCGCGCCCATGGCGTCGATGTAGTCCTTGGCCCTGCGGTAGGAGAACGCCGTGGCACGGGGGTCTCGCACGATGTGCAGGATCCGGACGTCCACGTCGTCGCGACCGAGCAGGGCCGCGGCCTCGGCCGGGAACTTCGAGCTGTCGACGATCAACCGCTCGCCTCCGAGCTCGGCCAGCTTGCGGTACACCGCTGTCGTGCGGCCGATCGCGGCTTGCAGCTCACGGGCCGGGGAGCGCTCGCCCAAGCGCGCCGGGGTGTGGCGGGTGCGCAGCCAGTCGGCCTGCGCGCGCTCCATCTCGGTGGCCTCGGCCGCGTCCGCGCCGTCGAGCACGCGCGACCACAGCTCGCACTCCGTGATGCGATCGCCGCAGCCGCAGAGCGAGTTGGTGCCGTGCTCGAGCACGCCGTTTCGCCACAGGTAGTGCAGCTCTCCGGCATGCAGGACGCCGGGCAGCTCGCCCAGCACGTTGCCGAGCATGGTGCTGCCGCTTCGCAGCCAGCCGGAGATGTACAGCACACGTGGCTCAGGCATGGCGGCCTTCGACGTCGAGGAGCGTCAGGTGCTGTGGCAGGTGAACGGCCAGTCCGACGCTCGTGCGCCCGGCGATCTCGTCGCTTCCGTCGGGACCCGTGCCGCGCCGCAGCGTCAGGTCGGAGTCGTTGGTGAGCAGCAGTGTCAGCGCGGCGCTGAAGTCGCCCAGCATGAGGGTCCCCGGCGCCATCATCCGCGTCCGCGACACGGTGATGCCGGCCGTCTTCAGACGCTCGAGGGCGCCCGTGCGCGCGAGCTCCCAGCTACGGGAGGGGTGCATCACGATGCCGTCGCAGCTGCCGCCGGTCTCCTCCGCGAGCGCCGCGAACTCGAAGACCGCGCGCTCCAGGGGCGAGTCCGTCCGGTGGTGGCCGATCTCGGGAAGGTTCGTCAGGCCGCGGATCGCGCCGTCCGCCGATCCGTGGAGCAGGGTCTCGTTCTCCACGACCGACATGCGCACGAGGACCCGGAAGTCCACGAACGAGGCGAGCAGATCGGGCTCATCGAGCAGCCCCGCCGGCAGGGGGAGGGCGACCTCGAGGTCCGTGAGGTGGGCGTCCTCGAGCCGGGGGGCGAACTGCGCTTCGGGCGTCGAGGCGTAGGACGTTCCGGCCGTCTCGGACGCCGCGTCGCGCGGCGGCTCGTAGACGAAGCGCGTGGTCGGCGAGCGGCCGACCGTCACCGTCTTGAGCAGGTGGCGCACGGCGTAGCGCGGCCGCGAGGAGAAGAGGGGAAAGGCTCCGGGAAGGTGGACGGCCATCGGCACCGTGACGTCGTCGCCGGAGCGCGCTTCGGCGATCGCGTCCGCGAACAGCTCCCCCGGCGTCGCGGCGCCGTCCGGATGGACGTCTGCGAGCTCGGAGATGGCGGGGGACGGGTCGTCTCGTGCGATCGTTGCGGACGGCAGCGGGTGCATTTCGTGAATTCGCTCCTCGGGGTTCGTGGAGAGGGGAAATTCAACGTACTGACCGCGGCGAGGGACGCCAAGCACACGTGCTTATCGTGGTCTGTACCGCCACTTATCCGCGTCCGGGAGCGCTGCGTCATCAGCGCTGGTACTAACCCTGAACGCAATCTCCTATTGGCCAAGGCGGGGGCGACCATCTAGTTTCTTGGCGGCCTGAATAACCAGCACCGACGACCGAAACGGAGTAAATGGTGACGCAGTCATCCAACACTGCTTTCAAGGACGCGGTCGCCTGCCCGGAGTGCGCGGCGCCGGTGACCCTCGACGCGGACGCTCGCGAGAGCGAGATCGTCGAATGCGTCGACTGCCTCTCAGAGCTCGAGATCCGCTCCGTCGACCCGCCGGGCCTTGCCCTTGCGCCCGAGGTCGAGGACGACTGGGGCGAGTAGATGCCCGACGCTCGGCGACAGAGCAGGCCCGGCCGCCGGGTCGGCCTTCTCGCATCGCGGCTGCGCCGTGAGGAGAAGGCCATCCTGGTGGCGCTCGAGGCCCGTGGCATGGTCGCCGAGCACCTCGATCCCCGCACGCTGCACGTGTCCAGCGATGTCGCTTGGACGGGTCCGTCGCTCGTGGTCAACCGCGAGATCGGGCACTTCCGTGCCCTCTACGCGGCGAGCTCGCTCGAGCTGGCCGGGGTCACGGTGGTCAACAGCGCCGCGGCGACGCAGGCGTGCGGCGACAAGTGGCACACGTCCGCCGCGCTGCTCGAGAGCGGGCTGAACACACCGCGGACGGCGCTGGCCATGACCTCGGAGGCCGCCCTCGGCGCGCTGGACGAGATCGGCTATCCGGCCGTCATCAAGCCGCTCGTCGGCTCCTGGGGACGGCTGGTCACGCGCGTGCCCCACGAGGCCGCGGCGACCGCGGTGCTCGAGTACGTCGCAGCTCTCCCGTCTCCGCAGTCGCACATCGTGTACCTGCAGAAGGAGGTGTGCCCGGCGACGCGCGACATCCGGGTGCTGGTGATCGGCGGCCGCGCGCTCGGAGCAACCTGGCATCACCACGCGGGCTGGCACGCGAACGTCGCGCGGGGCGCGACCACAGAGGCCTGCGAGCTGACGCCCGCGATCGAGGAATGCGCCGTTGGCGCCGCCCGCGCGCTCGGCAGCGAGATCGCCGGCGTCGACCTCATCGAGTCCGCCGACGGCGAGCTGTACGTCATCGAGGTCAACGACCGGGTGGAGTTCAGAGGCTTCGAGGACGCGCACGGAGGCCGGCTGAACCCGGCCGCGACCATCGCCCGCTATCTGGATGAGAGGTCGACGTCATGACCAAGGTCGCGGTCATCGGAGGCAGCGGCTACATCGGCGGCGAGCTGCTGCGGGTGCTGCTCTCGCATCCCGAGGTCGAGCTCGTCGCGACGACGTCCAGCCGCAGCGAGGGGCGTCCCGTGTTCGCGAGCCATCCGAACCTGCGCGGGCAGACCGATCTCGCGTTCTCCGACGCGGACGATCTCAAGCCGGTGGACGTGCTGTTCCTCGCCACGCCACACCGCGAGACGATGGAGCGCATGCACGAGTTCCTCGAGCTCGCGGAGGTCGTCATCGACCTCTCGGGGGACTTCCGCCTGCAGGACCCCGACACCTGGGCCGAGTACTACGGCGCGGAGCATGCGGCCACCGACCTCATCCCGGAGTTCGTGACCGGGCTGCCCGAGTTTCACCGCGAGGAGCTGCGCACGGCCGACCGGATCAGCGTCCCTGGCTGCATGGCCACCGCGGGCATCCTCTCGATCTTCCCGCTCGCGCGGGCGGAGCTGATCGAAGGGACCGTGACCCTCGACGCGCGCACCGGGTCAAGCGGCGCCGGCGCCCGCCCGCGCTCGGAGAACCTGCACGCGGAGCGCAGCGGCGCCCTGCGGGTCTTCGCGCCCACGCGCCACCGCCACGAGGCCGAGATCTCCCAGGCCACGGGCCTCGACGTGCGCATGAGCGCGACCGGGATCGAGGCTGTCCGCGGTGTGCAGGTCGTGGCGCGAGCGGATCTCGCCGACGGGGTCGCCGAGCAGGACGTCTGGAACGCCTACCGGTCGAGCTATGAGCACGAGCCGTTCGTGCGCATCGTCGCGGCCCGCCGTGGCAATCACCGCTTCCCCGACGCGAAGATCCTGTCGGGCTCGAACTTCTGCGACGTCGGATTCGCCTTCGAGTCCGGGCTCGGGTCCATCACGCTGATCGCCGCGCTGGACAACCTCGTCAAGGGTGGCGCCGGCAACGCCGTGCAGTGCATGAACGTCCGGCTCGGCATGGCGGAGCACCTCGGCCTGGACTTCGCCGGGCTGCACCCCAACTAGGAAGAGGCCGAGCCCGATGACCACCGTGAGGGAGCCGAGCCGCGCTGACATTGACCTCGACGAGTCCCCGGAGCTCGACGACGTGACGAGGGCGATCCGCGAGCACATCGTAAACATGTGCGGCGGCCCCTCGGGCGGCCACCTCGGGGGCTCGATGTCCCTGGTCGAGGTGCTGACGGCGCTGTACTTCCGCGTCATGCGGTTCGACCCGTCCTCCCCGGCGGACCCCGATCGCGACGTGCTGGTGCTGAGCAAGGGCCATGGCGGCCTCGCGCTGTACGCGACGCTGGCCGAGGCCGGCTTCTTCCCCGCCTCGCTGCTCGAGACCTACGGCAGGCCCGGCAGCGAGCTCATGTCCCATCCGCATCCCGAGATCCCGGGCGTGGAGGTGCCCTCCGGATCGCTGGGTCACGGGTTGGCGGTCGGCTTGGGCTTCGCGCTCGCGCACCGGCTCGACGGGCGCCGCGACCGCCGCACCTTCGTCGTCATGGGCGACGGCGAGATGCAGGAGGGCTCCGTCTGGGAAGCGGCCTCCGTGGCCGCGCACCAGGGCATCGACACCCTGACGGCGATCGTCGACCGCAACCGCCTGCAGATCACCGGCGGCACCGAGGCCGTCTGCAGCATCGAGCCGCTGGCAGATCGCTGGCGGGCGTTCGGCTGGGAGGTGCTCGAGGTCGACGGGCACGACCTCGACGCGCTCGCGGCTGCGCTCGACGGACCACCGACGCCGGGCTGCCCGACCGCCGTCATCGCGCACACGGTGAAGGGCAAGGGCGTCGCGCCGGTCGAAGGCAAGACCAAGAGCCATTTCGCTCGCCTGAGCCCCCGCCAGCGCAAGCGCACGCTGGCGCTGATGAGCCGCGACGAAGGCGACGAGACATGAGCCCGGAGCTGGCCACCCCGCTGCGCGAGGTCTACCGCGACCTCGTCGTCGAGCTGATGGCGCAGGACGATCGCCTCGTCTGCCTGGACAGCGACACCGGCTTGTTCGCGGGCGTCGACTTCGCCGACGCGTCCGAGCGCTACATCAACATCGGGATCGCGGAGCAGACGCTCATGGGCACCGCGGCCGGCCTGGCCAAGGCGGGCTTCCGGCCCTTCGTCCACACCTTCGCCGCGTTCGCCGCCTCGCGGGCGGTCGAGGCCGTGAAGATCGACATCGCGCTGAACGCGCTGCCCGTGCTCATCTGCGCGACCCACTCCGGCGTCTCCGCGGGACCGCTCGGCCCGACCCACCACGCGCTCGAGGATCTCGGCGCCATGCGCAGCATGCCGAACATGCGCGTCGTCGTGCCGGCCGACGGGGAGGAGACCCGATCGCTGGTGCAGGAGGCGATCGCGGCGCAAGGCCCGACCTACCTGCGCCTGGGGCGCAGCGGCACGCCGCCGGTCGCGCAGGCGGGACCGGCTCGCCTGGGCGAGGCGCGGGTCCTGCGGCGCGGCAGCGACATCGCGCTCGTGGCATGTGGCCCCTATCCGGTGCTGGCGGCCCTCGAGGCGGCGGACACGCTCGCCGCGGAGGGCATCGACGCGACGGTTCTCAACGTGCACACGATCAAGCCGCTTGACGCCGAGGCGCTGACCGCCGCCGCCGCGGCGAGCGGGGGCGTCGTCGTCGCAGTCGAGGAGCACTGGGGCGCCGCAGGCCTCGGCTCCGCCGTGTCGGAGGTCCTGAGCGAGACGCCCGGGGCCACGGTTCACAGCGTGGCGATGCCGGATGAGTTCGTCGCGCACGCCGGCGACCAGGCCTACCTCCTCGACGCTGGCGGCATCACCGCCGGCGATGTCGCCGCGCGTGCGCGCGCCGCGCTAAAGACCCGGAAGGGAGCCCCGGTATGACCATCGACTTCCGCGCCCGCGGGTGGTGGCGCGACGAGACGTTCCTCGACGACCTGCGCCGCGCGAGCCTGAAGACCCCGGACAAGGCGGCGCTCGTCTGCTACCGCGACGGGGTGCCCGAGACGGTCTCCTACGCCGAGCTGGCCAAGCGGGTGGACCGCATCGCGGCGAACCTGCACCGCCTGGGCACCCGGCCCGGCGACGTCATCACGCTACATCTGCCGAACTCGTGGCAGCTCGTCGCGCTGTGCCTCGCGTGCTCGCGGGTGGGGGCGATCCCGGCTCCCGTCGTGCCGATCATGCGCCGCCGCGAGGTGCAGTTCATGCTGCGCCTCACGGGCAGCCGGATGTACATCGCGGCCGACGAGTTCCGGGGCTTTGACTACGCGCAGCTGGGCGCTGAGCTGGCCGCCGCGGTGCCGACGCTGCGAACGCGGATCGTCCTGAGCTCGTCGGGGCGGGCGTGCGACGGGGCGCTGGACTTCGATCGCGCGCTGCTCGATGCCGAGCCACCCGACGTGGACCTCGATGCGCTCGAGGCGAAGGCCGACGATCCGGCGCAGCTCATGTTCACCTCCGGGACCACGGGGGAGCCCAAGGGCGTCCTGCACAGCCACAACACGCTGTACTGGATGAACCGCGCCCAGGCGGACGTCCTCGGCCTGGGGTCGGACGAGGTGACGGCGATGGGATCTCCGACGAGCCACCAGGCGGGCTACACGTGGAACTTCCTGATGCCGCTGCTGCTCGGCGCGACGGCGATCCACGTCGACGTCTGGGACCCGCGCGCGATGCTCGACATCCTCGAGCGCCACCAGGTCACGTTCTTCATGGGCGCGCCGACGTTCCTGCAGGACCTCATCGAGGCGCAGCAGGAGGAGCCGCGCGACCTCGGCGCGCTCGGCGTGTTCGCCACGGGCAGCGCGCCGATCGCGCCGATGCTCGTCGAGGGCGCGCTCGACGTGCTCGGCTGCCGCCTCTACTCCCTCTGGGGCATGACCGAGAACGGCTGCGTCACGATCACTCGGCCGGAGGACCCGGTCGATCGAGCGGCGGAGAGCGACGGGTCGGTGATCCCGGGCATGCAGGTGCGGATCGTCGCTGCTTCGGAGGGCTCCGCCGACGGTGCGGGGGCGCTGCAGGTCCGCGGCGCGTCGCAATGCCTGGGGTACTTCGCGCGCGACGAGGTCTACCGGGAATCGCTGACCGAGGATGGCTGGTTCGACACCGGCGATCTGGCTCGCGACGACGGCCACGGCGGGATCCGGATCACGGGCCGGGTGAAGGACCTCATCATGCGCGGCGGGGAGAACGTCCCGGCCGTCGAGGTCGAGGCGGCGCTGCTGCGCCACCCCGCGGTGCAGGACGTCGCCGTCGTCGGCTACCCCGACGACCGGCTGGGAGAGCGCGCATGTGCCGTCGTCGTCCCCGACGAAGGAGCGACCCTGACGCTCGACGACATCCGCGATCACCTGGAGTCCGCCGGCATGGTGAAGCAGTACTGGCCGGAGCGGCTGACCTTGACAGACGCCCTGCCGAGAACGCCTTCGGGCAAGGTCCAGCGGGTCCTCGTGCGCGAGCGGCTGACCGACGCGCCCGAGCCGCTTCATGCAGTTCGAGCTTGACGAGGGCGCGCGCTCGCTCGCCGCCGAGGTCCGCTCGCTGGCGGCAGAGCGCGTGGCGCCCTTCCGGCGCTCGAGCGACCTCGCCGGGGAGTATCGCGAGGGGCTGCTGTCGGATCTCGCGGCTGCGGGACTGTTCGCGCTGCGGATCCCGGCCGAGTACGGCGGCCGCGAGCTCGACCGGGTGAGCGTCGGGATCGCGCTCGAGGAGCTTGCCGCCGCGGATCTCTCGCCGTGCTTCCCGGTGCTCAACGCCGCCTTGGTGGGCGACGTGCTCGCCTCGAGCGGCGACGCGTCCCAGCGGTCGCGCTGGCTGCCGCCGATCGCGCGCGGCGAGGCGATCGTCGCGCTTGCCCTGACCGAGCACGACCACGGGACCGATGCGGCAGCGATCGAGATGCGCGCCGCGCCGGCCGGGGCAGGCGGCGGGTGGATCCTCGAGGGGGAGAAGACCTCCGTCATGGTCGGCGAGTACGCCACGCATGCGCTCGTCTTCGCTCGCACCGGCGGCGCGGGCGCGCACGGTATCACCGCCTTCTACGTCGACCTGGACGACCCGAGCGTGACCAGGGCACCGCTCGACGACCTGGGCTGCCGGTCCGGCGGCCGGGGCGTGTTGACCTTCGACGGCACGTTCGTCCCCGATCAGGATGTGGTCGGCGACCCCGGGGGAGGGTTCGCGGGGGTCATGCGAGGCTTTGCGGTGTCCAGGGCGTACATCGCGCTGATGGCGATCGCGGTTGGCGACGCGGCGCTTGGCCATGCCTTGCAGCACGCGCGCGAGCGCCAGGCGTTCGGCGCGCCGCTCGGCACGTTTCAGTCGGTGGCGTTCCCCCTCGTCGAGCACGCGACGTTGCTACGCGCGGCCCGGCTGCTCGCCCTCGAGTCCCTCTGGCGCGCCGACGACGGGCAGGACCCCCGCCTCACCAGCAACATGGTCAAGTGGTGGGCGCCCAAGGCGGCGGTCGACGCGGTCCATCAGAGCCTGCTCACCATGGGCCATTTCGGCTGGTCCGAGGACGGCCCGATCGCGCAGCGGCTGCGCGACGTCGTGGGCCTGCAGATCGCGGACGGCACCGCGGCGGCTACCAAGCTCGTGGTCGCTCGCCAGCTGCTCGGGCGCGACTGCGCCCCGTAGGTGTTGGCACCATGGACCGCTTCTTGCTCGCCAACCGACTGACGGAGGCCCGAGCCCATGAACGACCGACCGATTCATCACGTCTGTTACATCGTCGACGACATCCCCAAGGCGGTCGACCAGTGGGTCGAGGCGACCGGCGCCGGCCCCTTCTTTCACTTGGGCGAGCACGTCGCGTTCGACGAGACGCTGCTGGAGGGCGAGCCCTGCCTGTTCGATCACGCCTCGGCGATCGGTAAGTGGGGCCCGATCTTCCTCGAGCTGATGAAGCTCCACGAGGTCACCCCGGAGCTCGAGTCGCGCTTCTACACCGGCGTTGCCGGTGGCAGCAACATCTCCCACATCGCGTACATCGTCGATGACCTTGCCGCCGAGAGCGAGCGCCTCGAGGCCGCCGGGATGCCCAAGTTCCTGCATCTGCGCGTGGGGGCGATCCAGATCGTGTCGCACGATGCGCCGTTGTTGGGGCATGCGATCGAGGTGCACGAGAACACCGACGCGATCAACGGGCTGTTCGCGATGATCGCGGCTGGGGCTGAGGGGTGGGATGGGAGCGAGCCGTTGAGGCCGCTGCCGGAGGGGTAAGCCGACCTTGGGCAGGTGACGGCATGGCCCAGCGAATGATCCAAGCCAACGGTGTCGCGCTATGCGCGGAGGCGTTCGGTGACCCCCGCGATCCTCCGATCCTGCTGATCATGGGCATCGGCGCGTCGATGCTGTGGTGGGAGGCCGGGTTCTGCAGGATGCTCGCCGATGGTGGGCGGTTCGTGATCCGCTACGACCACCGCGACACCGGTCGCTCGGTGACATACGAGCCGGGGCGACCGGAGTACACGGGTGGCGATCTCGTCGCCGACGCGGCCGGCGTGCTCGACACCTACGAGCGGGCGGCCGGCCACGTCGTGGGCGTCTCTGCGGGTGGGGCGTTCGCGCAGCTGCTCGCACTCGATGCTCCGGATCGTGTCCGCTCGCTGACGCTGATCAGCACGTCTCCCGCCATGCCGGTCAAGCGAGCGCTTCCACACCCGAGCGAGGAGTTTGGACGGTTCGTGTCCACGGCCCGGGTGGACTGGTCAGACGCCGCCTCGGTGATCGAGTACCTCGTCGAATATGCGCGGTTGCTGGCGGGAGATGAGCGCCCGTTCGACGAAGACGCAGCTCGCGATCTCGTGCGTCGCGATATCGAGCGCGCCCGCGACTTCGCGGCCCTTCAGAACCACGACCTGATCTCCGATGACGGGCACGAGCGCGGGCCGCTGTCGTCGATCGTCGTGCCCACGCTCGTCGTCCACGGCACCGCGGACCCGATGTTTCCGGCCGGGCACGGCGAGGCGCTCGCGGAGGCGATCCTCGGCGCCCGCCTGCTCAGACTCGACGGCGCCGGCCACGGGCTCGACCGGCATGACTGGGACATCGTCGCCGGAGCGATCCTCGAGCACACCGCATAGCACCACCTGCAGCCGCCTCGTATCCGCACAGGGTCGGACAGACCGCCGCCGACATCAGGCCGTTCGTCGCGCAGCACCGACGGACCGCCCGGGATCGCGGGGTGGCTCATGGCCTCCACTTCGTGACGTCGATCCTCGCGGCCCTGATCCTCTACGACCCGGTTCTCAACGACGCCTACGAGCAAGACGGGCCGCACGCGCTCTTCTTCGCTGGCCAACTTGTGATCCGGCGCTGAAGGGGTGTATATACACCCAATGAGCTCACTGACCACATCCGAGTTGCAGCTGTGCAGCGAGGTGCGCGCGATGTGCGCCTGCAACCAGTTGCGGCGCGCGACGCGCTCGATCACGCAGCTGTACGACGCCACGGTGGCACCAAGCGGGTTGAAGATCACGCAGCTGCCGATTCTCGTGGGCCTTGGCAGCGCAGGCGACCTGCCCGTCAGCGCGCTCGCCGAGGCGCTTGGGCTCGATCGCACGACGCTGACGCGCAACCTCCGGGTGCTCGAGCAGCGCGGGCTTGTGAGCTTCGTCGAGGACGAGGAGGACGCGCGCGTTCGGCTTGTCGCCCTCACGCAGGAGGGCTCTCGCGCCCTGGTCAGCGCGCTGGCGCACTGGCGGGAAGTGCAGGACAGCGTGGAGGCGCAGTTCGGCGATCAGCGGTTGCGCGCGCTCTACGGCGAGCTCGATGCGCTGTCGGACGCCGCGAGCTCGTAGGAAGGCATCGTCGCGCACGCTGAGCGTGGTGACGTCCGTCGGTCATGTACGTGTAACGGGCAGCGGCCCAAGAAGGGCTTGGGCCGCTGCCTGCCATCGTCTTCCGGGCGGGCGTCAGCTGACGTTGTATCCGCGGGCGTTCCAGAACGCCGTCGGGTCGTCGTTCTCAAGTGTGTAGTCGTTGAGGCTCTTCGCCGCGTTGGTCCTCTGGCCGTCACGCACCTCGACGTGCGTGTGGGAGGCGCTCGAGGAATCGATGCCGCGATAGGACTCGGTGGCGATCTGCTGATCGCGGCTGACGGTGTCGCCCTCGTCCACGCTGGCGAGCGGTGCCGTGTGGAGGTAGATGACGGTCTTGTTGTACGTGGCGTTGTAGACGGCGATCGTGGACAGCGCGCCGCCGTTCACCCCGTTGACCACGTTGATGACCTTGCCGGACACGAGCGCACGGACCGGCGAACCGATGCCACGGTCGATGTCGATCCCCTCGTGGCGACCGTTGGTGGTGACGTAGCCGTCGAATCCACACGAGATCGCGCCGCCGGACAGGTTGTACAGGCCGAAGGACAGCTTCTCGTTGCCCGTGCTGTTGGTGCCGAACTTGTGCGAGGCGTTCTCGTTCTTCAGCGTCGCGTTCAGGTTGACCTTGGCGCCCGCGGAGAACCCCTGCTTGGCTCCGGAGAAGCCGCTGTTGTAGTAGACCGTCACCGGAACCGAGGTCCGGTTCCACACCGACGCCGCTTCATTCTTCACACACAGGCCTGCGCCCGCACCCGATCCCTTGAACTCGTAGCACTCGGGCTGGGTTGCGCCGTAGTCGTCGATCGAGGTGTTGAAGTCCGAGATCGCGCCCTGGTGATCGCTGTTGTAGTACAGGCAGAACTCGCCGGAATCGCAATTGCCGTCGCGCACGGCCGCCTCGGCCGACGACGGGGTGGCAAAGGCCGCGCTCATGAGCGCGCCAGCCACAACGGCGAGTGCAAGCTTGTTGATCTTCACGATGCTCCTAGTCTCTGTTGCTTGGTGAACACGAGCCCTATCGGCTCTTGAGCCACCGTGCTTGAACATGGACAACTGTTCGATGGCAACCGGTGCCGGAGGACCCACTCACCGTGCTTAGGGGAGGCCGCGCACGTCTTCCGCGGCCGCCGCCCGCCGGGGCGGCTGGGGCGGATTGATCTACAGCGCGGCGGCCACGCTGCGGGCGGATGGCCTACCCCGGCTCGAGGACCACCACCGGGATCTCGTGGTTGGCCTTGACCTGCACGGCCACGATCGGATCGGCTTGAAGGTTCAGAAACGGCCAGCCATCAGCCGATCGAAGAACGCGGTCGCCGCCGCGAGGTCGTCGACGACGATGCCGATGTGCTCCAGGCGCAGGACGGTCATGAACGGCCTCCGGCAGCT
The DNA here is from genome assembly GCA_963839905.1 of uncultured Actinomycetes bacterium. GTDB lineage: Bacteria > Actinomycetota > Thermoleophilia > Solirubrobacterales > Solirubrobacteraceae > CADCVQ01. The sequence continues at coordinate 77,527 of CAWIXC010000002.1, forward strand.
CCTGCGGGGTGTGCTCGTCGTGCAGCAGATACTTCGGCATGGTGGTCTCCTGGTGTCGTGGGCCGCGCCTGCCGTGGCCCTTCACTTGGTGAGCGGAGCCGGTCAGCGCCTCTCGCCATGGAATCACCCATTCAGCTCGCAGATTTGTCCCATTCGCCGCTCAAGGCGCGATAGCCTGCGCCGGTGCTGGCACGCGCGGTGGCACCCGAGCGTTTGGCTTCGACCGCAGCGGGCGGACGCTTGGCTCAGCCGCCGGCCGCCGTTGGCGGCTCACGAGGCCGGCCGGATGACGCCGCGCGCGGCCCGAGCGGCGCTCGTCATACGCGCACCGCGCACGCTTCGACCGCGGACGGTCTGACGGCGGCGCTGGCACGTGTCGTCCGTGCGCGCGGCGAGCGAGCGGGCGCCCGCGACGGGCCGACCGCCCGGCATGCGCTCCTGCAGCGCAAGCTGCACGTGCACACAGGCAGAGAGACCGATCCGTTGCATGCGATCGGCCTCCACGTGCAGGCGGCCGTCGACGCCGCGGTGGCGACGATCGCCGCCGACCCGATGCTGTCCGACTACTCAAAGACGGACACAAGCGGCTACATCCGCACGTGGATCAACACGTACGCGAAGTTCCTCGGCGATCCGACCGTGATCCCGGTCTTCTTCTATGCGCGGTACGGCTACGCCGTGGAGACGATCGCCACGAAGCTGCTGCGCAGCCTGGACATCAGGCCGTACACGTTCGGTTTTCAGGTCGCGCACGGTCACACGCGCCCCGATGTCGTCGTCCTGGATCGCGGCTCCGAGGTGGCGTGGCTCGACCTGACCAGCGAGGCTTCGAAGGGCCATATCCGCCGCAAGCAGGGCGGCGGCTGGTGGATGCGCAGCTACGTCGCCGAGGCGTGCTACGAGATGCCGCGGCCGAGCGCGCTCGCGCTCGGCGCGGATGCCCTCGATGACGACACGCGCCAGCGGCTCGCCGCCGCGTCGCAGTTCGCGGCCGCACAGGCCGTCGATTTCGAGGTCGGGCGCGTGGAGTTCGGCGCGGAGATCTCCGAGAACCTGCAATGGGCGTTTGAGTCCTCCGGTCCGCTGACGAAGGCCTACGCGAGGGAGGTCATCCTCTGGGTCGCCAGGGGACAGCTCGGCGACGACATGACCGGCCCGTTGTCGAAGTCGGTCGTCGCGATGCTCGACAACATCGAGGTCAACGGGCAGAGCACGTCAGGTCAGAGCTGGGCGAACTGGGCGTTCGACGGAAGGATCACCTCCGCGCCCGCAAGAGATCGGCTGATGGCGTATGGCCGGAAGCTCAGCGCCGCCGAGAAGCCCGCGTACCGCACGCCGCGGCCTACCCGCGGTGGTGGCGCGCGCAAGCCGCGCGGTACGCGCACGCGCGACGCGACCACGATCCCGCTTCGTGGCCGTGTGGCCAAACCGCGGCACAAGCAGAAGGAGAGGCTGCGCGAGAAGTCCGCGCGGAAGCGCAACCAGCGCATCGTGCGCAGCGGCCGGCGCGGGTCGTAGCCGCTCGCGCCCGCATCCGCGATGCGGCGTAGATTGCGGGCTACTACTCGCAGTCACCTTCGAAAGGGGTCGCGGATGCCGGACACCACCTGCCACATGTCGATCTCGCTCGACGGTTTCGTCGCCGGGCCCGACCAGAGTCGCGAGCACCCGCTCGGGAAGCGCGGCAGGGAGCTTCACGCGTGGCACCTTGGCGACGAGCGCGCCAACGACGCCGACGAGACGGCGGCCGGCTGGCTCATGCGCCCGCGCGGCGCCTACATCATGGGCCGCAACATGTTCGGGCCGGTCCGCGGCGAGTGGGAGGAGGACTGGCGCGGATGGTGGGGGCCCGAGCCGCCCTACCACGCACCGGTGTTCGTGCTCACCCATCACGCTCGGGAGCCGATCGAGATGGAGGGCGGGACGACCTTCCATTTCGTCACCGGCGGCTTCGACGCCGCTTACGCACGGGCGCGTGAGACGGCCGGCGAGGACGGCGTAGACATCGCGGGCGGCGCCTCGACCGTTCGGCAGGCGCTCGTCGCCGGGGTCGTCGACGAGCTCACGCTCGACATCGCGCCGGTCCTGCTCGGGTCCGGCGAGCGGATCTTCGACGGTGTCGAGTCTTTCGGGTTGGAGCCCGTCGAGGTGCTGCATTCGCCGCTGGCCACGCACGTTCGCTACCGCCGGGCGAGCTGAAGGCCGGCTTCGTACGCGCCCGTGGTGGGCTTGAACCTGCGCGCCGCTCTCGGCTCGTTGGTCTTTCTCGTGCTGGTCCCCGGGACGATGGGCGGGCTGATCCCCTGGTGGATTACGGAGTGGCAGTCTCAGCCGGTCGCGTTGGCGGCGCAGATCGCGGGCTTTGTGCTCTTCGCAGCGGGGCTTGCGGTGCTGCTCGAGGCGTTCGTACGCTTCGCGTTCGAAGGCCGGGGTACGCCGGCGCCGATTGCGCCGACCGAGCAGCTGGTCGTCGGAGGCGTCTACCGGCACGTGCGAAACCCGATGTACGTCGCCGTGACGGCGGTCATCATCGGTCAGGCGTTGTTTCTCGGGCGCGGCGAGCTCGGGTGGTACGCGCTCGGCTTCTGGGCGCTGACGGCGAGTTTCGTGCGCCTGTACGAGGAGCCGACGCTGGGGCGCCGCTACGGCGAGCAGTACCGGACCTATTGCGACAACGTCCCGGCGTGGCTGCCGCGGCTGCGCCCTTGGCGCGGGTAGCCGAGCATGAGCGACTGCCGCCTCCGCCGGGGATGCCTGCGACGTGGGCGAGCACGTCAGAGTGTGTGGTCGTACTTGTCGTGCCAGCCGCCCCAGGTGTAGGGCGGGGTCTGCGGCCAGTTCTCGGGGGAGTCCTCCCACGCCTCCTGGCGGCCGTACGGGGTGATGTCGAGGAAGCTCCAGGTCGACCCGAGCGCCTCGTCGCCACGGGCGTCGATGAAGTACGTGCGGTAGACCTCGTCGCCGTCGCGCAGGAACACGTTGGTGCCGTGCCACTGCGCGACGTCGTGGTCGGCGTCGAAGTCGTCGCGCAGCGTGTACCAGGGGAACTGCCAGCCCATGTGCTCGCGGTAGCGCTGCAGGTGCTGCTGCTCGCCGCGGCTGACGGCGACGAAGCGGGTGTCGCGCTCGCGCAGGTGCAGCAGGTTGCTCGACTGGTCGGCGTACATCGAGCAGCCGGGGCAGCCGCGCTCGGGGTAGACGTCCATGTCGGGATCCATGAAGAAGCGGTACACGACGAGCTGGCGGCTGCCGTCGAAGAGGTCGAGCAGCGTCGCGTCCGCGCCGCCGGGGGCGGTGAAGCGATAGTCCTTCTGCACGTGGATCATCGGCATGCGGCGGCGCTTGGCCGCGAGGGCGTCACGCGCGCGGGTGTGCGCCTTCTCCTGCTCGAGCAGCGCCTCGCGCGCGGCGCGCCACTGCTCGGGGGTGACGATGTCGGGTTTGGCGGTGCTCATCGGGACGCTCCTGGTGTCGTGGGCCGCGCCTGTCATGGGTGGGCGGGCTTCTATCTGGTGAGCGGAGCCGGTCAGAGCTTCTCGACAGCACCTGCTCAACTGGGCGCTCGACCTCGACGAAGCCACGGGCTTCGACCAGCAGCTATGCCGGCTGTCGGGGCGTCCTGACGTCGCGCTAGCGGTCGGTTGTCCCTGTGCTGGTCGCGTCGGCGAGCAGGGCGTTCATCGTCGCCACCCGCTCGGTGATGGACGCGACGGCGGCGTCCGTGTTGCGGCCGTCAGCGCCGAGGTGCTCGAGTCGCCCGATCGGTATCCGCCGCCCGTCGTGCAAGCGCGTGACCGCACCGGGCCGCCGAGACACCCATGAAGTCGTGCGGGCCGGTGACCTGGAACCCCGCGATCTCACTCCACCGGTACGGCGCGTCTCGGCTGTCCAGCCATAGGTCCGGAGCTCCGACGAGCATCCGCGATCGCAGGAACACCGCGACGTCGCGCAGGCGCGGGGCGAATTAACCAGCGATGGCCAAGCCCGTGCCCCCCAGCACGACGCTCTCGTCGGGCTCGAGGTGGTGGCTCGTGACGGCGTCGATCGCCGGCCACACGACGAGGGCGATGCCGAGGAGTCCGGCGAGCCCTTCGACGACTGCCTGCACCGCGTGGAACGAGAGAAGCCAAGATCGAAGCTTGTCGTCGCGCGATCGTCCATCGACCGATCATAGGCTCGCGAACGCACGCCGCAAGGGCCTGACGGCGGCGGCGCGAGCGGGTCGCCGGCGCTGCGCCGACACCCCTACCAGCAGACCACGAGCGTCTCACGACGGTCCTCGAGCGAACGCCGCGTCGTGTCGGCCGGCAGCGCCACGAGTCCCACAGCCGAACCTCTACCGGGGATCCTGATGCGCGTGCGGCTGGGCGTAGATTCGCCCATGCCCGGTACATCCTCGAATCGTTCAAGCGCGAGTGGTTGGCCCGAGCGCCGGCGCGGGCGGGGGGGGTCCGTCAGGGCTTGAGTTTCTTGAGGCCCTTGCACGCCTTATGGGCGGCCTTGACGAGGTCCTTACACGTGGGCGTGTCGTCGTCATACACGGGTCCCGGCTTCTCACCGGGCGCGTCGGCGGCGGGCTGATACCGCGGCGGCGCCGGCGTCACCTTCTTCGGGTCGTATGCCACGACCTATGCGTACCGCTGTGGCAGCGCCAACGCGCAGGTCGCGACGGAGGCGGTCGGTCGCCGGCCATCTCAGTGCGATGGCGGAACCGCTCCCGCGCGACGACCTTGCCGCCGTCGGCGTGCCGCGAAGCCCGCGAGGTAGTCCCCGAAGTCCCTCGCCCGGGTTCGAGGGGCCGGGCGCCGCTTGAGCTTGGCTCGCGGCGCGTTGGCTATGGCGCTGCGGTCTGCATCCTTTCAACCGGACGCGCCCTGATCGAAGCCGACGGTGCCGCGCGTTCCACAGCCGAACGGCAGCCGGGATCCTCGAGCGCGTGCGGTCGCGCGCAAATGCGCTCATGCCTGAAGATCGTCGGATCGTCAAGCGCGAGTGCTTGGCCCGAGCGCCAGCGCGGCGGGGTGTCAATCTTCGAGCTTAAGCTTCTTGAGACCCTTGCGCGCCTTATGAGCGGCCTTGACCAGGTCCGTAATCGTGGGTGGGTTGTCGTCGTCGTACGCCGGTCCCGGCTTGTCGTTGGGGTCCTCCTCGAGGGGCCGGTATTGCGGCGGCGCCGGCCTCAAATTCTTCGGGTCCCATGGCATGAGCTACGCGTACCCCCTTACCTATAGCAACGCTTACGCGCGGGATCGCGACGTAGGCTGTGATCGGGTCGCCAGCTATCGTAACGCGATGGCGCAAGTGCTCGCGCGCGACGGGCTTGAGGGCTTGGGACTCGACCGGCAATGACTCCCGATCTGGACCCGCCAATATCCCCACGCCCGGATGCTGTGTCGCCGCGGAGGGGCGCAGCACCTCGCGCAAACCGATCCCGACCGGGTGACATGCAACGTGACGAGAGCCCGGCTGCGCGATATTGAGCGCAGCAGCCCGGGACTGGGCCGCGCAGGACGCCGTGAGAGTGACGACGGCGTCCACCGCACGACCAGTCGCGGTGGGAGGCGACTATCTGCCTCGTGAGCTCGCGGCTGAGGCGTTCCGTTAGACGAACGGCTTGCGGCACACGCCGGCGCCGCAGTACACCGACAACGAGGCCCAGGAGCTGCCGGCCATCCGCCGTCGCATTAGCCCGGTTCGGTGACGCGTCCCGATGATGGGGGGCTATACGGCATACTGCCGCGGATGCCCGGCCTGAATATCGGCTACGCCCGCGTCTCCACCGACCAGCAGGATCTCACCGCGCAGCGCGACGGCCTGCGGGCGCTCGGCGTCCCTGCCGAGCGCATCTACGTGGACCACGGCCTCACCGGCACCAACCGCGAACGCCCCGGCCTGCACCAAGCGCTCGCCGCCTGCCGCGCCGGCGACACACTCGTCGTGACCAAGCTCGACCGGCTCGCGCGCTCGCTACCGGACGCGCGCGCGATCGCCGACGAGCTCACCGAGCGCTCGGTGAAGCTCAACCTCGGCGGATCGGTGCACGACCCCACCGACCCGGTCGGCCGACTGCTGTTCAACGTGCTGGCAATGGTGGCTGAGTTTGAGTCCGACCTGATCCGCATGCGCACCCGCGAAGGCATGAAGGTCGCCAAGGCCAAGGGCCGGCTCCGCGGCAAGCAGCCGAAGCTCAGAGCCAAGCAGGAGGCACACCTCGTTGCGCTGTATCGCGCCGGCGAACACACGATCAGCGACCTCGAGGAGCTGTTCCCCGTCACGCGATCGACGATCTATCGCGCGGTCGCACGAGCTGGCGGACGTAGTGCGCTCGCGCCGGCGGGCGACACCGCTACGTAGCCACATCCATCGATGTCACATTGCCCCTGGTGACACGGACCCGAGCACTGGGCCCACCATCGGCGCGACTGTGCTCATCGCATTTCGCACCTGAGCGCCAGCCCGGCGGGACCCGTAGCGCGGCCCGCGATCGGCGATTCGCGACGCGCTTTCGATTCGCGTGCAGCTCTTGCACAAGACCGTCGCCCGGCTCGAACGATGGCGGCGGTGCACGGTCATCGTGCGTGCCCGTCAGCATCGGTGTCAACGATCGTGAGAATTCCCCAGATGCGATCGTGAGAATTCCCCACCCTCGGCGGGGTGGTTGAGGCCGGCCCGGAGGGTCGCGAGGCGGGCGCGGTGTCCGCGCATGCGGTAGCTGTCGCCGTCGATCTGCAAGACGGTCGCGTGGTGTAGCAGGCGGTCGAGGATGGCGGCGGCGACGGTGCTGTCGTCAAAGATCTCGCCCCAGGACGCGATGCCGCGGTTGGTCGTCAGGATGATCGAGCCGTGCTCGTAGCGGCGCGAGATGACCTGGAAGAGATGCGCGGCTGCTTCGCCGGGCATCGGTAGGTAGCCGAGCTCATCGATGACGAGTAGCTGTGGTCCGTTCCAGAAGCGCATCGTGGTCTGCCAGCGCCCTTCGAGCGCGGCGCGGCTGGTGCGTGCGACGAGGTCTGCGGCGGTGGTGTAGTAGACGCGGTAGCCGGCGTGCACGGCCTTCAGGCCCAGGGCGATCGCGAGCATCGTCTTGCCGACGCCCGGCGGGCCGATTGCGAGAACGTTGGCCTTCTCCTCGATGAACCGCAGCGTCGCGAGCTCCTCGACGAGGCGGCGATCGAGCGAGGGCTGGGCGGTGAAGTCGAACTCCTCCAGCGGCTTGGTGGAAGGGAACCCGGCGAGCCGCAGCCGGCTGGCGAGCCTGCGTTCCCGGGTCGCGGCGACTTCGACGTCGAGCAGGTCGTGCAGGAACTGCGTGTAGCCGGGCTTGGCCTTCTCCGCGGCCTCGAGCGCGGCGGGCAGCTGCTCGGCGGCGGCGGCGAGCTTGAGGTAAGCGAGGTGGCCGCGTAGCTGCTGGTAGGTCGCGTGCTTGTTCACCGCGCGACCCTCGCGATCTGTGCGTAGTCCTCGAGATCGACGACGACCGCGCCGCCCTGATCGTGGCCACGCAACCGCGCGGCCGCGGTCAGCGCGCCATCGCCGGGCGGCCGGTTGGCCTTGCGCCGGCACGGCTTGTCGGTTGTAAAGGCATCGAGGACCGCTTGCTCGAGCAGCCGGGCGTGCTCGGCGCTGCGCAGCTGCTGCCCGGCGCCGGCCGGTGCGCGGCGGTGCCGCGCGACCCGCCTGCCGGCAGCGGAGAGGATCTCGACGTGCAGCTCGCCGAGGCGAGCCGTGACGGTCACGCTCTGGCCAACCAGGCCCGGGGAGACGCTGTAGTGGTTGCCCTCGAACGCGACCAAGGCTGAGCGCCCGACGACGCGCTGAACCTCAAGCTGCGCGGGGAACGCGTGCGCCGGCAGTCCGAGCAGGCCTTCCCGGCCGGCGAGCTCGGCGATCGTCACGCCTTGGCGCGTGCGCCGGTCGGCGACCGCGACCGCCCACCGGTCCAGGTCCGCCTGCGCCTGGCCGAGCGAGGAGACCGGCGCGGTCCGCCACCACGAGCGCGTGAGGTACTGGATCGCCTTCTCGACGACGCCCTTGCGCTGCGGCCGCCGCGGCGGGCAGACCCACACCTCCACGCCGTAATGCTTGGCGGCCTGCGCGAACTGTGCCGTGATCCAGTCGCTGCCCGGGGAAACGACGGTCGCCATCCGGTCGGTGCGCCACGCCCGCGACGTGCCACCCAGGCGACGCAACACCCCGTCGATCGCCTCGACGAGATGCGCGAACGTCATGCCCTCGCAAATCACCGCTCGGCAGCGCCCCGAGAACGCCAGGACGCCGACGAGCACGAACGCGGGCTCACCCCACGGCGTCTCGCGCAGCTCCAGCCAATCCCACTGGATCTCCTCGCCGGGGTCGTGCGCAAGCTCTACGGTCACGCCGTGACCGCCGGTCCGACACGCCTCGCAACGCGGGCGCAACCCGAGCAGCCGCAGTTGCCGCACGAACGTCACATACGAGCGATCGAACCCGAGCTCAACGACCTCGCGGTAGAGCACCGTCCCGTCGACGTGGGCGTCGTCGACGAACCGCGCGACCAGGTAGTCGCGAAACGGCTCAACGCAGCTCGCCGGCGGCTCGCGCACAGCGGCAGGTCCGACCAGATACTTGCGCACCGTCTTGCGGTCACGGCCGGTGTGCCGCGCGATCGCAGACACCGACCATCCCCTCCGCGCCAAAGCGTGGATCTCCACATCGTCCTCCTCAGTCAGCATCCCCTCCGGGGCCTCCATCCAGATCGCAGGCTTCGAGAACCAGCGACCCTGGAGGGGGCCCCCGACAGAACCCGCGCGCGGTAACTCGCTGCGCTCCGGCCCTACGGGCCTACGCTCCGCGAGCTACCGCGAGATGGACGTCAGGGTGGGGAATTCGCGCGATCGAATGTGAGGAGGATTTCGCGATCGCCTTCATCGGCGCCGGCATGGATGCCGTCAGGTCCGCCGTCTCTTGTCGCGCGCACACGCGCTCCCGAGCAACCAAATGGCGGCAAGCATGATTAGCGCCGCCTGCGCGTCGGTGACGCCTGACTGCTCAAGCGCAAGCTGCCGGACGACCTCTGCCAGCGCAACGACGAAGACCCATTCCCGATTGCCAAGTCCCGCGATGGGAACGGCCAAGGCAGCGTCGGTTATCTCTCGGCTGCTCACCGCGCTCGCTGCATCGATGGATACACCGAGAACGGCGTCACCCAGCTCCTCCGCGATCCGATGGGTCAGGCTGTTCAGCCGGTCTGCATCGGCTGCCGATGTGGGCGGGCGGTCGAGCCCGTGAATGTCGTCGCTTGCGTCCGCGGAGCTCGTGAACACCCTGCTATCGATCAGCGCCACGTCGAAGGACAAGTTGCGCAGGGCGTGCACGAAGCCGTCAAACGTGGCGGTATCCGCAAGCGGGCGGGCAACCCGCGCGTCGGCGATCGCGGTCGCGAAGCTCTCGAACCGGCTCGTATCGATCACCGATAGCCGTCTGGCGCTGACCGCCGTTGCGAAGCTCTTGAACGCGGAGGTATCGATCCCCGCTGGCCGTCGGGCGCTGATCGTTTTGGCGAAGCTCTCGAATCCGCTCGTGTCCATCATTGGCGAGGCAGACGCTCAGTGGGTTCGGCGAACTCGGTGGTCATGATGCGGCCCACTCTCGCGAGGATAGTCCCCGTGGCCAGGGAATCTTGGTTGACATAGGCCGCGATATCGCGCGTTGCATCCGCGCCGCCGCGCCGCGCCGCGCCGTAGCGCCCGACGAGCTGCACACTGACGGAGCGGGCCCACCGCCCGGCGCTGGACATCGCTAGCGAGGCGGATCGAGCGAGCGAGCTCTTGTAGATCAGCGCGCCGGCTGCGCGAAGCTTGTTCCCGGCTCCCAGCCGGCATCGAACGTGGTTTGCCGTCGGCTTCAAACCCTCGTCCACGAGCACCGTTGTGATCTCTCGGAGTCGCGCGGCGCTGCCGACGCTAATCGCAATGACGCGCAACCCTCGCCTAGCCACGCTTGCGATTGTTTGGTCGCTGTTCGCTTGGCCTGCCGCGGCCGGCGCGGATACGGCGAACGGGCCTCAGGTGCCAGTGGCGACGCCGGTGGTTTCGGCGCTGGCCACGCTCGCCCCCAGGATCGCCGGGCAGCCGCCTCCGGTCGCTCCGACGCGGCCTGCATCCGCTCCGAGAGCTCGCGTGAACGAAGTAGACGAGCCGCTTTGGGTAATGACGGTCGTAGAGGTTTGTGCGACCGAGCGACGCACGACCGTCGATCTATATAGCTCGCTCCCGGCAGATGTTACTGTCCGCGTGTATGACGCTGACCGGACGGTGGCCCGAACGCGCCTCGCAGGAGCGATGGGCGAACTGACGGCGAGGCTGGCTGAGGCTGACCTGCGCCGGGGCCGCTTGTACCGCGTGGAGATTGCCGCGCAGCGCTCCGATGAGCCCACGTTTAAGGACCGGCGGCGTCTATTCGTGCGCTCCACCTGCGAGTGAAGCGCTTTCGAAAGCTCGGGCAACCGGCCGCCGCTGCGGGAATGGTGGTTGTCATCATCACTGTGGCCACGAGCGCACTGGCCCTGTGCTATCAGCTCTGGCCGGAGCTGAGGCCCGATCCGCGGGAGAGCCTCGGCGCGCAGATGAAGGTCGTTGCCGTCGAGCCCTTCGTGTCCCGCGAGGATTGGATCGAGCGGACGAGCGCGGACAAGGCCGAGGAGCATGTCCGCCGCCGCACGTACCTGAACGACGCGCTCAGTACCAGCGACGAGCGCCGTGTCATGGCCGAGCGCGGGACGGTCATATACGTACGGGTGACCATCGAAGGGTTCAAAGGACGCGACGCCACGCTGCGCTGGTCGATGTACAGCGCTAGCAGCGGTCGGCGGGTGTCGCTGCGAACGCTGCACGACGTGCCAGCGAGTGACGTGGACCTGCAAGCTCCTACGGAGAGGTTTGTCGTGCAGGTCTGGGTTCCGCCGCTGCACAAGCCAGCCAGGCTGTTCGTCCGCGTTGACCTCGTGCGCGAGGGCACCATCCTAGCTGTCGCCGACAGCCCGGCGTTCGTCGAATCTCGTCGCTGATCCGACGTCCAGCAGATATCGCTGCGCCGCCACCCCGGCCGTCGATCCGCGGCTGGCCCGCTGCTCGCCCGCGGCTCACTGCGAGCGTCATCAAGCGTCTCGCTGAGGGCCTGCAACGTCGCCGGCGGCGAGCAAGGGCCAGCCGGCTCTGCAATCGACGTCGGGGAGTCGCGTCTCGGGCGTGACGCTCGGCATGGGGTCGCGTGAACAGAGCACCTGCATTGGCGTAACCCCTGTCCGCTCGGACGGCATCTGAACGTCTACGTTTACATAAGGAGTATTCTCGCGCATGAAAATTGTTGTAGCCGGAGAGCAGTTGGGCCATCGGGACGGAAGCTGCATGCGCCTCGCGCGGTAGCGCGCGCAGGTCCCGCGAGACCCGGTCAGGCGGCGTGCGAGTCGTAGGCGACCGGATCGTGGGGCAGGTCGCGGTGCGCGCACGGGTTTGAGAGCTGGTAGCTGCGGATCCGTCGAGTGCCGGGATCGTGTCGGCCGCCTCCAGCGCGTCGAGCTTCACCGAGGTCGCGAGCGTCCGGCGCGGGCCCCGACCATGGGCGCCACGTGCGCCTCGCCGGACGCCCGGGCCGTGACCGCGATCTCCGCCATCGAAGCTCGCGGCTCACCAGGCGCGACGCGCAGCGCTCAGCCGCTGAACGCGTGTCGGCGCGCCCGGCGTTCGGGCGCTGCGCACGTGTAACGCGCCATACGTACGCTGCGCGACGATCCGAGAGTGACCCGCGCAGGAGGTACCGGGTGCCGACAGCACAGACTCCGTCGCTGATCGCGGCGCTCAGCGACCCTTCATCGGTCCCCGTGCTTGGGCTGTACGTTGCCGGGCGAGTGGACCGAGGCGTCCGACGGGCGGACGTTCGAGTCCGTCGAGCCGGCCACCGGGCGCACATGGGCGACGGTCGCCGAGGCCGGGCCGGACGACGTCGACCGCGCGGTGCGCGCTGCCCGCGACGCGCTCGAGGGCGCCTGGGGGCGCACACGCGCCGGACCGGGCCCGCGTGCTCTGGCGGATCGCGGAGGTGCTCGACGCCAACAAGGCGGCGCTCGCCCGGATCGAGTCGCGCGACAACGGCAAGGCGATCCGCGAATCGCGGGCGGAGCTCGACAACGTGGTCCGGTACTTCGAGTACTTCGCGGGAATCTGCCAGAACGTCCTGGGACACACGATGCCCGAGACGGGGCCGTTCTTCACGTACACGCGACGCGAGCCGGTCGGCGTGGTCGGCGCGATCATCCCGTGGAACTCGCCGCTGGTCATGCTGGCCTGGAAGCTCTGCCCGGCGCTGGCTGGCGGGAATGCCATCGTCCTGAAGCCCGCCGAGGACACGCCCGTCTCCGCGCTCGTGTTCGCGTCGCTGATCGAGGATCTCGATCTGCCTGCGGGCGTCGTCAGCGTGCTGCCGGGCTTCGGGCGCCGAGTCGGCGCCGCCCTCGTCGAGCACGCCGGCGTCGACAAGATCGCCTTCACGGGGTCGACGCAGACCGGCCGCCAGATCGCGGCGCAGGCCGCCAAGACGCTCAAGCTCGTGACGTTCGAGCTCGGCGGCAAGTCGCCGAACATCGTCTTCGCAGACGCAGATCTCGAGGAGGCGGTGCGGCGTTCGGCCTACGGCATCTTCTCGGCCGCCGGACAATGGTGCATGGCCGCCTCGCGGACGCTCGTGCACGCCGCCGTCCACGACGAGTTCGTCGAGCGTTTCGCGGCCAAGGCCGACTCCATCCGCGTCGGCGACCCCCTCGAGGACGAGACGCAGATGGGCGCCCAGACGTCACGCCGACAGCTCGAGAAGATCATGAGCTACGTCGACATCGCCACCGACGAAGGCGCCCGCGTGGTGGCGGGTGGACGCCGGCCCGAGGGCGAGCCGGGCTTCTTCTACTCGCCGACGATCTTCGACGCAGTGCACAACGACATGCGCGTCGCGCGTGAGGAGATCTTCGGGCCGGTCACCGCTGTCATCACGTTCGACGACGAGGCCGACGCTGTCCGCAAGGCCAACGACACCGCCTACGGCCTGGCCGCCGCCGTCTGGACGCGCGACATCAAGCGCGCACACCGCGTCGCCCACCAGATCCGCGCCGGGACCGTCTGGATCAACAACTACCGGGTCTGGAACTGGCTCATGCCCTTCGGTGGCTACAAGTCCTCCGGTTACGGACGCGAGAACGGCATCCACGTCATGGAGCACTACACGCAGACGAAGTCCGTCTTCGTCGACCTGCAGGAGGACGCGCCCGACTGGTACGGGGACTGAGCGCCCGAATCGAGGCTACGCCGCCGCTGTCTCGACCAGCACGCGCGACAGCAGCTCGGCGAAATCCTCCCACCACGGCAGCGCCTCGGCACGAGGCATGTACTCGCGACGGTCGCCGCGCAACTTCGCGACCTCGGTCTGCATTCCCGCCGCGCTGTCCTCGTCGAGCTCGAGCTGCTCGCGCAGCGAGTCGAGGATCGCGACCTCGCTGTCCTCGACCACGCCGTCGGAGCTCGCGAGCCATGCGCCGCACGCGTAGATGAGACGGCGGTCGGCCTGGCCGAGCCCGCCGACGTCGAGGCCGAGCTCGGCGATCTCCGTCGCGCTCGCGTCGGCGTCGATCTGCAGCGCGGAGGCGACGACCTCGAGGACCTGGCGCTCCTGGCTCGACACCTCGCCGTCGGCACGCGCGACCGCGCGCGCCACGTCGAAGATCGCCTGGCGGACGTCCGGGCCGATCCCGGCGATGACCGCGGCGACGCGCTCGCGCTCGTCGGCGAGCATCGCGTCGACGAGCGCCGGGCTGCGCTGCGCATCGGTGAGGATCATCGGGTCGAGCAGCCGCCCGGCCGCCTCCTCGGACATGATCCCGAGCGCCACCGCGGCCTCGCGGATGGACGTGCCGTGGTTGGCTGCGTGGTACGCGGCTTTGGCACCCGCGTCGTACCCGAACACCGTCGCGACGATCGACGACAGCGCGAGCGTGTTCTCCGCGCTCGCGCGGCAGCGGTCGGTGTGCACCTCCATCCCGCGCAGGCACTTCTCGGCGAACAGCGGGATCGCGTTCGTGAGCAGCCGGCAGGACTCGAAGAGGTTCTTCGCGATGACGCCCGTCCACGCGTTGTAGTCGAGCTCGGCGCCCTCGACGCCCATCGTCACGACCGTGTCGTTGCCGCAGACCTGGTAGCCGATCTGGACCATGAGCTCCGGCATGTTCGGGTTGACCTTGCCGGGCAGAAACGACGAGCCGGCCTGGACGGCGGGCAGCTGGATCTCGCTCATCCCCGTGCGCGGGCCGCTCGCGAGCAGGCGCAGGTCCTTGCCCATCTTGCCGAGGTTCGTCGCCAGGGCCTTGAACGTCGTCGAGATGTGCTGGAAGACGTCGCCGTTCTGAAAGGCGTCGAAGAAGTTGGGATGGCGGCGCAGCTCGAGGCCGGTCACCTCGCGCAGGCGTGGATAGATGAGCTCGACGTAGCCGGCGCCGACGCCGAGCCCGGTGCCGACGACCGTCCCGCCCATGGGAACGTCCAGGCAGGCGTCGGCGGCGTCCTCTAGGCGGGCGACGCCCCGCCGCGCGACGGCGAGATAGGCGCCGAACTGCTGCGCGAACGTCACCGGCACGGCATCTTGGAGGCACGTGCGCGACAGCTTCACCGTGTCGCCGTAGTGCTCGATCTTCTCTTCGATGACATCCTCGAGCAGGCGCACGCTTCCGAGCAGGCCGAGGATGTCGCGATGCAGCGCGATCGACATCGCGGTTTCGAGGACGTCGCTCGTCGACTGCCCCGTGTTGACGTGGTTGTTCGGGTGCACGAGCTCATAGCCCTTGGAGCCCGTGAGGATCTCGTTGGCGCGGTTGGCCAACACCTCGTTGACGTTCATGTTCGGCGACACGCCGCCCCCGGCGTTCATGATGTCGACCGGGAACTGCTCGCGGCCGAACCTGCCGGCGAGAACCTCGTCGGCGGCCTGGCAGATCGCGTCGGCGACCGGCTTGCGCAGCACGCCGATGTCGAGGTTCGCGAGGGTGCACGCCTTCTTGACTTCGACGATCGCGTTGACGTAGCCGGGGAAGTCGCCGATCACCTGCCCCGACACGTCGTTGTTCCGGCGGCCCCGCTCGGTCTGGGCGCCGTAGTACGCGTCCCGCGGAACGGTGAGCGATCCGAGCGCGTCCTCGACGATGCGCGTCGCGTCGTCGTGCATGCCGCCGTCCTCCTCGCCTGGTCGGTCTGATGCCATCGCCGACGGTATCCCTCGCCGAGCGAGCGCGTCAAGCCGCGCGCGCAACCGCGATCAAGCTCGAGTCGCGCAGGGCCGTCTCGCGCAGGTCGCGGTTGTCGTACATCCCGAGCGTGTCGAAGCCGTTCGCCGCCAGGTGTTGCTCGAGCTCGAGCGGCGCGACCGTCCGGAAGCGCACGAAGTCCTCCACCGGCTCTGCGCCTTCGATGATCCAGGTGCGCCGGCGCGTCACGATCTGGCGGCGCACGTCGTCCTCATACGTCGCGTCGGCCATCGCCGTGAGGCCTGGCGTATCGACGACGAAGCGGCGCGGGAGCGTGCCGCCGCCCGCAGGCGCCATCGCATTGAGCGCTTCGAGGACGAGCAGCGTGCCCGGCCGCGCGTGGGCGGCGAAGGTCTCGACGGCGCGGGCGATGTCGTCGGCCGCATGGAGGTTTGCGATCGCGATGCCCAAGCACGTGATCGCGCCGAACGTCCGGTGCAGCCGCAGCGAGCGCATGTCGCCCACGCGAAAGTCGATGTGCGGCCGGGCGCGCCGGGCGTATTCGACCATGCTCTCTTGGTAGTCGACGCCGACGCAATCCGGGGAGAGCTTCGCGAGATACGCGAGGTCGCGTCCCGTGCCGCAGCCGATGTCGAGCAGGCTGTCTGGTGGGCGGCCGAGGTGGCGCTCGAAGAGCCGCTCGCACATGCGCGGGACGGCGTCGCCACTGCCGTGATAGACGGACTCGTAGAGCTCCGGCCGGCGGTAGAGGAGGTTCTTCAGCTCGCTGTCCATGGCTCCCCCACCGTCGCGTCCACACCCCGCAGCCTAGCCAGCGCCGCTGGCGATGAGATTCGCCCACTGCGGCGGTCTTACTCCCACAGTCGCAATTTCTCAGAGGGAGGACGTTGTCATGCAGAGCGCATCTTCACCCAGCCGCCGGCGCCGCGTCGCCGGGCTCACAGCCGCCGCCGTCCTGGCCGTCTTCGGCGTCGCCGCGATCGCGCAGGGACTCAACGGGCAGTCCACGGTTCGCGACGCGCTGGCGCTCGAGGGCATCACCGGTGCACCGCACATGACCCCCGCGAAGATCGCCGCCAACGCCAAGAAGGCCGGCCTGCAGGGCGTCGCGCTGCCGACGTGCTCGGTCGCCGGCACGCCGATCGACGATGGTGCAAGCGCGCGCTGCTTCGCCGAGTACATGCGTATCGATGCGCTGGTCGCGACGGGCGGCAAGACGTACGCGCAGTTGCCGCCGTTTGCCAGCAAGGACGGCAAGGGGACCTTCGACATGGCCGCCGCGGTGAAGATGCCCGACGGCAGCCCGATGAACAACCCGCAGGGCCAGCTGTGGGTCACCGAGACGGCGCTGACGACGGCGCTGAACACCAGCTACATGGCCGAGCAGATCTCGCTCTTCGGGATCGCCGTCGGCGCCGCGTTCTTGCTCGTCGGCCTGGCATTCGGCGCGGCAGCGCTGCGCGGGGTGCGGGTCGCGCGGCCGTCGCTTGCGATCGCGCGCCGGCGCACGGCCTCGGTCGAGATCGGCTAACGCAGCCGGGCCAGGATGTTCAGCCGCACGACCCACTCGGCTCGTGCGGCGAGCATCGTCCAGAACGCGTGCCGCAGCGCATGCGCCGTGCGCCCGGTCCAGCGGCCAAGGACGCGACGCGGCGTGCGACTCGGTGGCTCCCGCGAGGGAGGACTGGATAGGCGTCGAACCTCGGGTCATGGAGTCACGCGCTGAGCGAGCCGATCGCATAGATCGCGCTTTCGACGTCCCGATGCTTGTCATTGCGCTGCTCGTGATCCCGGTCCTGGTCATCGAGGAGTCCGACGTCAGCCCCGCCGTCGCGACCCTCGCGGCCGTGTTGAACTGGGTGACGTGGCTGGCGTTCGTGGTGGAAGCCGGAGTCATGCTGTCGGTCGTCCCGAGCCGTCGAACGTGGCTACGCACCCATCCACTGGAGGTGGCGGTGGTGCTGCTGACACCGCCCTTTCTTCCTGCGTTGCTCGGCTCGCTGCGCATCCTACGACTGCTTCGCCTCCTTCGACTCGCGCGACTGGCGTCGGCAATTCATGTCCTCACGCCTGCCGACGGTGCTCGCTGGGCACTCGTCGTGGGCGCGTTGACGATCTTCGCCGGCGGCACCGCCTTCGCAGCCGTCGAGGACGCACCCACCGAATGGGACGGAATCTGGTGGGCGGTCACGACCATGACGACAGTTGGCTACGGCGACATCGCACCCGAGACGGCCGGCGGGCGGCTCATCGCGATCACCGTGATGCTGTTGGGCATCGGCCTGCTCGCCGCGGTGGTCGGGACGGTTGTCGGCACGATCACCGAGCGCTACATGGCCCCGGTGCGCACCGAACTCGCGGACATCGCGGACGCCGAGCACGACGAAGCCGTCGACGACGCGGCGCTCTTGCGCGAGCTTCGGCTCATCAGCCAGCGAATCAGCCTGATCGAAGCGCGCCTGAGCTCGGGGCCACCACGCCGCCGGACCTGAGCTCTGGGGTGCGGCGGTTACGACTACGCAGCGCGAGACCAAGCCCGCGGCCACGGCTCGGCCCGAGGCTGCGACTTCGAAACGGTCGTCGCCTTCGCGCGCGTCGGCCGGTCTGCGGCAGCCGTTCGTTATCGGGGTAGCACGCGGAAGGCGGCATGGCCCAGCGAATGATCGAAGCCAACGGTGTCGAGCTCTGCGCGGAGGCGTTTGGCGACCCGCCGGATCCTCCGATCCTGCTGATCATGGGCATCGGCGCGTCGATGCTGTGGTGGGAGGAAGGCTTCTGCGCGATGCTCGCCGACGGTGGCCGGTTCGTGCTCCGCTACGACCATCGCGATACCGGTCGCTCGGTGACCTCCGAGCCCGGGCGCCCGGCGTACACGGGCGCCGATCTTGTCGCCGACGCGGCTCGCGTGCTCGACGCCTACGAGCTCGCGGCCGGCCACATCGTCGGCGTGTCCGCGGGCGGGGCGTTCGCGCAGGTGCTCGCGCTCGATGCTCCGGATCGTGTTCGCTCGCTGACCCTGATCAGTACGTCTCCCGCCGTGCCGGTCGAGCGAGCGCTCCCGTCGCCGACCGACGCGTTTGGGCGGTTCGTGTCCACGACACGGGTGGACTGGTCGGACACCGACTCGGTGATCGAGTACCTGGTCGACTACACGCGGGTGCTGGCGGGCGGTGAGCGCCCGTTCGATGAAGCCGCAGCTGGAGATCTCGTGCGTCGCGATGTCGAGCGCGCCCGCGACGTCGCGGCGCTTCAGAACCACGACCTGATCCGCGACGACGGGCACGAGCACGGGCCGCTGTCGTCGATCGTCGCGCCCACGCTCGTCGTCCATGGCAGCGCGGACCCGATGTTTCCGGCCGAGCACGGCGAGGCGCTCGCCGAGGAGATCCCCGGCGCCCGCCTGCTCCGACTCGAGCACGCCGGCCACGGGCTCGACCGGCACGATTGGGAGGTCGTCGCTCGAGCGATCCTCAAGCACACCGCATAGCGCCACTGCCTGCGGGCGTATAGCCCCGCGAGTCCCATCGACTCGGAGCTAGCTTTGTGTCGCCGTCGGTTTGGCGCGGGAGCTGCTAGTTGGACCTGTGCTCGCCGGAAGAGCCGAGCGCCTTGCCCTCAACGAAGAAGATGTTGGGGTACGGCTCGATCTTCCGCGGCTGTGGCGCCGGCGTGGGGTTCGCAGCCGGTCTGGGTGTGTTTTGCGGCGTGGAGCCCATGTCCTCAGTGTACGGCGACGGCGGCCGCGAAGCCAGCGACCTGCAGCACGACTCCGCAGAGGCCGGCGACGAGGTAGCGCTGCAGGGCTCGTACGCTGTCGCGGTTGGCGACACGTCGCTGGCGGTGAGATTCGGCGATCCGCACAAGGTAGATCTCCGGTCGCTCGCGGTCAGCAAATACCGCGTCGTAGAGCTGCTCGGCGTCCACGCCGAAGCCGAAGTCCCGTGTCGCCAACAACACAAGGATGGCTCCGACAAGCGCGGCGATCGCACCGACGATGGCAAGGCAACGACGCACGGACGCAACCGGCTAGCGTCGTAAGCCCAACGCTGAGAGGCACGCTGCGGGCGTAGCGCAAGCGGATCCTTCGATCCGCTTGAAGGGCCTAGAGCGCGAGCATCGCCGCGGCGACTTCAGCGGCGGCCGCGTCGGGGATCGCGGTCGCGGCCTGTTCGAGCACGAGCAGCTGCGCGCCGGGGATCTCGCGCGCGAGCGCTTCGCCGTTGCCGACGGGGAAGAACGGGTCGCGGCGGCCGTGCACGACAAGCGTCGGGATCGTGAGCTCGGGTAGGCGCTTGCGCCAGCGCGGCTTGCAGTTGAGCTTGGCGAACACCATGCCCAGCTGGTTGGCCGTCTGGACCGCGGGCTGCGTGCTCGGCGTGCGGTCCCAGATGCGCTCGGCGGTCGCGTGCGCGGCGGTGGGGTCGTCGCCGAGGATCTCCGCGCCCCCGGCGGCGAACTGCGCCACGGCGGCGCGGTCGGACCAGTCGGGCATCGAGCGCGCGAACTGCCGCTTCATCGTCGCCGCGTCGTGGTCGGGCAGGTCCTTGTCGACCCGGCCCGGTGCGACGGGCCGCGTCCCTGCGAGCGTCAGCGCCGAGAACGCGTCCGGGTGCTCGAGCGCGGCGACCTGGGCGACCATCCCGCCGACGCCGATGCCCGCCAGGTGTGCCGGCCGGTCGTCGAGTTCGCGGGCGAGCGCCGCGGCGTCGGCGGCGAGATCGCGCAGCGTGTAGGCCGGGGCCTCGGGATTGACGGTGGTTGACGCGCCGCTGTCGCGCAGGTCGTAGCGCACGACGTGGCGCCCGCCGTGGGCGAGCGCCGCGCAGAGCGCGTCGGGCCAGGACAGCATGGTCGTGGCGCCTGCGAGCAGCACGAGCGGGGCGGCCGCGTCGCCGAAGTGCTCGACCCCGAGCGTGACGCCGTTGGCTTCGACCGTCGTCATCACGCCTCCGCCGTCACGATGACGCCGCCGGACGTGCGGACCAAATGGGCCGTCGGATACATCGTCAACCTCCAAGATAACGGCCTGGTGGCACGCTGACGGCGGCTCGAGCGTTCGCTCTGGCTCCGCGCGAAACGCTGGGGTGCAAAGGCTCGGGCACGCCTAACCCTCGATGAACACGTAGTCGCGTTGAATCCGGCCGTCCGCGCCGAGGACGAGAAACACGAGGCCCACCGCCGCCACCTCGCCGTCCGGCGAGAGGGCGTCCCAGTGGAACTTGACCACGTCGTTCAGCCGATAGACGTCGTCGCGCCGCTTGAAGCTGAGTCCGGCGGACCCGACCCACTCGTCGTAGGAGGTTGCCGCCCGCGCCTCGAGCTCGGCGTGTCCGCGCGCCTCGAGCGTGACAGCCATGCCGATCCCGGCGCTCGCGGCGATCGCGCGCATCTCCTGCGGCGGCTGGAGGATCTGCGTCCCGTCCTCGGCATAGAGCTCGGCGATCATCAGGCGTCGGCGCTCGAGGTCTGCTTCGTTCCAGAGCGCGTGGTATCGATCCGCCAGCTGCTCTGCCGCATTGGTCCGGGTCTCGGGGAACGCGATTGCTTCGCTCATCTCGGTTGCCTCCTCTGAAGCGTTGGTGGTGTGTGCGGGAACGATCCCCAAGCAGCGGCCGCTCGTCGATTACCTCGGAGGTAAAGGCCGCTACCGTTGACCCGCGTGGCCGTGCAGACCGAGAGGGAGCCGCAGACCGTCGGTGAGCTGATCCGCTTCTGGCGCACTCAGCGGCGGCTGACGCAGATGGAGTTGGCGCTGGACGCGAACCTCTCCACCAAGCGCCTCAGCTTTGTCGAGACGGGCCGCTCGCGCCCGAGTCGCCAGCTTCTCGTCCACCTCGCCCAGCACCTCGACCTGCCGATCGCCGCGCGCAACCGCGTGCTGCTCGCGGGCGGCTTCGCTCCCCCCTACCTGGAGCAGCCCTTCGACGGCGACATGATGCGACCCCTGCGCGAGTCGCTCAGCCGGCTGCTGGACGCACACGAGCCGAACCCGGCGCTGATCGTCGACGGTCTCTGGAACCTGATCGAGGCCAATCGGGCCGCGTCGCTCCTCTGGGACGGGGTCGATCCCGAGTTGCTCGAGCCCCCGATCAACATGCTTCGGCTCGCGGTCCACCCGGGAGGTCTCCCCAAGATCTCGTCGATGACCGCGGCCTGCAACGCGCCGCTGATCACGATGCTGAGGCGAAGGAGCCGCGAAGACGCAAATCCGGCCCTCGCCGAGCTGATCGAGGATGTGGAGTCCTATCTGCCGGACGATCCGCCGACCAGCCCCGCGACCCAGCCCGTGGTCTCGATGGACCTGCAGACCCCCCTCGGCGAGGTCAGTCTCTTCACTGTGATCGCCACCCTCGGGGCGCCGTTGGAGGTGACGGCGGCAGACCTCGCGATCGAGACCTTCCTGCCGATGGATGAGCGCAGCGCAGCGCGGCTTCGCGAGCTCGGTGCAGACGCGCGAGGAACATAACCGCGCTCTCGGCCAGGCGGCCGGGCCCGCCGTCGGCCTCGGGTAGACTGCGGGCTTCGCCGCTGGCGACGCAGATCCGCTACTGCCGGGCGAGCTGAACGCCGGCTTCCGATACAGCGCGTTGGAGTGGTGGAGTTAGGCGGCCGTTGGGCCTAGCTGACCTGCCCACGGGCTTCGTGAACAGCTGAGGAAACGTCCGGCCTCCGACGGAAGGTGCGGTCTGCGACGACAGACCCGCCGAACGGAGGCCAGACATGGAGGACGGTATGGCGGATGCCCGGGGCGTTGGCCGGTGGCGGAGCGTCGTCGCTCTCGTACAAGGGCGCGCGGTATTTGGCCAGCTCGACCTTGGCGTGGCCGTCCGGGGTTCGAAGGATCACGATGCCCGCGCGTACGTCGTCGAGCCCGTTGATGCGGTCCACCAAGTCGCCCTCGACGGACGCCTCGCCCTCCAGCTCGAGTCCGAGGGCGGCGAAGAACGCGGTCGCCGCCGCGAGGTCGTCGACGACGATGCCGATGTGCTCCAGGCGCAGGACGGTCATGAACGGCCTCCGGCCGGCTCCTGCGGGGTGTGCTCGTCGTGCAGCAGATAGTTCGGCATGGTGGTCTCCTGGTGTCGTGGGCCGCGCCTGTCGTGGCCCTTCACTTGGTGAGCGGAGCCGGTCAGAGCTTCTCGACATCGAGGCACCCATCTCGCTCCGAGACCATCGCCTAGCGGGAACGTCTACCGGCATACCGGTTCCTGACGAAGATCAGAGACTGGGTGGGCCGCAGCCGATGAGGCGCAGTTGGCGGAGCGATGCCTTGTCTGTCATATCCCGTGAGGCTGCTTCGAGCAGCGGCACGTCGAACCGAAATGTCCGGCCCGTCGGTTGGGCGGCCTTCGGCCGCATCTCGACGCGCACGGGTTGACCGGTCGTGAGCGCCTTCAGCTGCCCGAAGCCCGGGTCGCTGTTGATCTCAGATCCCGAGTAGTAGGTGACGAAGCAGTGCCGGCCCGACGACTTGCGCGCGCCGGCGTCGCCGGATGCGGCGCGCCCAGCGAAGCTGACGTCGCCACGTGCTTGGTTGTTGTTCTCGCCGTCGCCGGGCACGAACGGGTCGCGGTTGAGCTTGAACACCAGGACGTATGCGAAGCCCATGATCTGCTTGGCGCCGGCAGCCGCGGAGTCCGGATCCGGAGCGCGGAAGAGGATGGGCCCACCCACGATCCTCGTCGGCTGTTGCGAAGAGACCTTGCGCGGCGGATGGATGGGCGCGGGCGCAGGCTTTGCCCCCGGCGCCGCACCCAGGCCGGCGGTCATCCGGGCGCTGGGCGATGTCGATGCGCACCCGGCCAGAACCATAAGAACCCCGGCGCTCGCGATGCACGAGGGTTTACGCACCGCGCCGATCATGACCGGGGTCCGAAGCGCCCGCAGCCTGCTGACAGGGTCGACGTGCTGAACGTGGCGATGAGAATCGCGCATCGCGGCGGTCTTACTCCCACAGTCGCAATTTCTCAGAGGGAGGACGTTGTCATGCAGAACGCAGCCACGCAGAACGCATCTTCACCCAGCCGCCGGCGCCGCGTCGCCGGGCTGACAGCCGCTGCCGTCCTGGCCGTCTTCGGCGTCGCCGCGATCGCGCAGGGACTCAACGGGCAGTCGACGGTTCGTGACGCGCTGGCGCTTGAGGGCGTCACCGGTGCGCCGCACATGACCCCCGCGAAGATCGCGGCCAACGCGAAGAAGGCCGGCCTGCAGGGCGTCGCGCTGCCGACGTGCTCGGTCGCGGGCACCCCGATCGACGATGGCGCGAGCGCGCGCTGCTTCGCCGAGTACATGCGTATCGATGCGCTGGTCGCCACGGGCGGCAAGACCTACGCGCAGTTGCCGCCGTTTGCCAGCAAGGACGGCAAGGGGACCTTCGACATGGCCAGCGCGGTGAAGATGCCCGACGGCAGCCCGATGAACAACCCGCAGGGGCAGCTGTGGGTCACCGAGACGGCGCTGACGACGGCGCTGAACACCAGCTACATGGCCGAGCAGATCTCGCTGTTCGGGATCGCCGTCGGCGCCGCGTTTTTGCTCGTCGGCCTGGCATTCGGCGCGGCAGCGCTGCGCGGGGTGCGGGTCGCGCGGCCGTCGCTTGCGATCGCGCGCCGGCGCACGGCCTCGGTCGAGATCGGCTAACGCAACCGGGCCACGATGTTCAGCCGCGTGAGCGGGGGCGATCGGGCGAGGTCGTGTCCCGCCGGGGTCCTCAGAGCCAGCCGTCCAACGCGTCCAGGAACTCCGGGCAGCGGCCGAACCAGACGATGTGGTCGGCGCCCTCGATCGAGCGGACCGTCCAGCCGCGCTCGGTGAGCTGGGCGGCTAGCTCGGGCTTGACGTTGCGGCTGGGCTCGGCGTGGACCATCAGCGTCTGCACCGTTGCTTCCGGCGTCAGGTCCTGGCCGGCCGCGTCGACCAGCAGGCTCACCGCGGTCGCGACGTCGAAGCGGGACGCTGCGGCGGCCTCGCCCGCGCGGTCCTCCGGCGCCCATTCGGGGTGTTTCTCGTCCAGGTGCGAGCGGGTGCGGCGGGCGCATGCCTTCTCGTAGCCGGCCGCGACCGCCGCAGGATCGAGGATCTCGTGGCTCGGCCCGAACGGGGTGTCGACGAAGACCACCCGCTTTGGGCGCAGGCGGTCCAGCGCGGCGGCCACGACGAACGCGCCCATCGAGTGGGCGACGACGAGATCGGGCTCGGCCGGCACCGCGGCCAAGAGCGACTCGACGAACACGTCCATGTCGGCGTCGGCACTGGCGGGCGATCCGCCGTGGCCGGGAAGGTCGACGGCGGTCACGGCGTAGCCCCGCTCCGCGATCTCCGGGCCGATCTGCCACCAGCTCGCCGAGTCGCTCATCATGCCGTGCACCAGCAATGCCGTGGACGGCCCGTCGCCCCACTCCGTGACGGCCAGCGGCAGGGGCGCCCTCTCGTCGCGCTGCTCGGACAGTTGTGGCGATGGCACCATCGATGGCTCCTCGTGTTCGGGTGTGCGGGTTGGGGCCGGCCTCATGCGGCCCTCGCGCCGGGCGCGGTGCCGGCAGCGGCCGCGCGAGCGGGCGCCGCGCGCTGCCCGCTGACGAGCTCCGACAGGACGGTGGAGAGGATGCGCACGCCGCCCGGCGTCAGCACGGAGGCCGCATGAAACTGGATCGACGCGAAGCCCGGCCCGCGCAGCCCGTGCACTTCGCCGGTCTCCGGGTCGCGGAACACCTCGACACCGTCGCCGGGGCGCGGGCACGGGATCCGATCGCTGGCGCACCTCGCGGCGTACGTGTTGTAGAAACCGACCTTCTCGTCGCGGCCGAAGATCGAGATGCGGTGCTGCGTGCCCTGGCTGGGCACCTCCTTGCATCGCACCGGGAGCCCGAGCAGGGTGCACAGCACCTGATGACCGAGGCAGACCGACAGAAACGGGATCTGCCCTTCGAGCAGCTCGCGAGTGACGGCGCGCATCCGGGCGACCTTGGGGTCCGCGACATCGGTCGGGTCGCCTGGCCCCGGTCCCACGATGACCACGTCGAAGGCTTCCACGTCGTATTCCTCGTCCCATCGGCGGACGACCGCATCACAGTCAAACGAGCCGAAGATCTGCCGGGCCATCGCGGTGAAGGTGTCCTCGCCGTCGATCACCAGCACCCTGCGCCCGAGCAGCAGGGGGGCCGGGATCCGCCTGGTCTCGGGGTCGTCGAACCAGAAGGGCGCGACGGCGTCGTTGCGCTCGGCGAGCAGGCGGCGCACCGCAGCATGGCCGGCGAGGTCGGCGGTCTCCGCATCACAACGTGCGTCGTCCACCGGCTGCGAGCCACCCTCGAGCACGTCGAGCATGCCCGCCGCCTTCGCCCGCGTCTCGTGGCACTCGCCCGTGGGGTCCGAGTCGCGCACCAGCGTGGCGCCAACGGACAGCCGCAGCCGACCCGAAGGCGCGATGTCCGCGGTCCGGATGATGATCGCCGAGTCCAGCTGGCGGTGGCCGGCCGCATCCCGTCCGATGAGGGCGAGCACGCCCCCGTAGTAGCCGCGCCCGTCGGGCTCGTAGCGGTCGATGACGCTGCATGCGCTCTCGAGCGGGCCGCCCGCGATCGTCGGCGCGAGCAGCGTGTCCTTCAACACCCGGCGCACGTCGCGCGAGCTGCGGCCTTCGATGACGTACTCGGTGTGCGCCAGCCGGGCCATCTCGCGGAGATACGGCCCGCGTGCGCGGCAGCCCGCATCGCAGATGCGAGCCATCATCTTGAGCTCCTCGTCGAGGACCATGTACAGCTCCCCGGCCTCCTTCTCGTCCGCGAGGAAGTCGAGCACGTCGCCCAACACGGCACCCGACGGCGGGTAGCGGACGGTCCCGCTGATCGGGTTCATGACGACGGTGTCGCCGTCCACGCTGACGTGGCGCTCGGGCGACGAGCCGACAAGAACCCGATCGCCGGTGTTCACGAGGAACGTCCAGAACGAGCCCGGGTCGCGCCCGAGCAGCCGGCCGAAGAGGCTCAGGGCCGTCCGCGGCGACCAGTTGGTGACATCGCCGAGGAACGTGCGCTTGATGACGAAGTTGGCGCCGCTGCCGCGGCCGATCTCGTCGAGCAGGACCCGCTCGACCATCGCGGCATACTCGTCGTCGGAGAGGTCGAAGCCCCCGCGCGAGAAGGAGACGGGGTCGTCGGGCAGGAGCGCGCGCGCTTCTTCGCGCGACATCTGCGCCTGCTCGGCCACGGTGATCGCGGTCAACGGGGTCCCGTCGTCGTGAGCGGCAAAGCCTCGCTCCGTCACCTGCCGGTACGGCACGACGACGAGCGCATCGTGTCCCGCGCGTCGGTCGTCCGCAAGCGGGATGTCGCCGATCCGCTCATGCTGGCTCGCCTCGCCCATGACGAGCTCCACGCATTCGGGACCTGTGGCGGCCGGCCGGTGCAGCAGGGCGTACGCCGGCGCCTCGCCCCCGAGGATCCGATCGACGCAAGCAGCGGCGCTCAGGCGCATCCCGCGATCACCGTCTCGAGGGCGCTGCGGGTCGAGACCGTCACGGAGCATCGGGTCGACGCGTACTCGAGCGCCATCTTGTGGAAGTCGGCCGAGAAGTCGGCGATCGCATCGCCGACGAGGAAGGTCTCGATGTCGCGCGAGTAGCCCTCGTGCGCGGTCATCAAGATGCCGACGTGCGCGTACACCCCGCAGATCACGAGCTGGTCGCGATCGTGCTCGTGCATGATCTCGAGCAGGTCGGTCCGGCAGAAGGCGCTCGGCCGCCACTTCGTCAGGACGATGTCCCGCTCGGCGGGCGCGATGCGCTCGAGGATGGCCTGCTGGGAGGGGTCCGAGGTCATGCCCGATCCCCAGAAGTCCTTGAGCAGGCCGCGCTCGCGATCGCTCATGTCCCCCGGCTGCGCGGAGTACGCGATCGGCGCGCCCGCCGCGCGAAACGCGTCGCACAGGGCTGCCACGTTGTCGACCAGGTCTTCGAACGGGGGGCGGTCGTCGGCGAAGAAGTCGAGGAAGTAGTTCTGCATGTCGTGCACGAGCAGCAGCGCACGCGACGGGTCGATGCTCCAGCTCACCGCGTTCTCGGGCAGCTCGTCCTCGGTCGGCATGGGGTAGGGGTCGATCGTGGGAATGGCCATGGAGGGCCTCTCTGTCGGTGACATGGCTCAGGCCGCCACCGGGCTCGGCGCTCGACCGGTCACGCCGAAGCCGACCTCGGGCGGGATGCCAAGGCAGCGCACCGAGAAGGACCCCAGCGCATCGAGGTAGTCCGCCTCGAGCTCCTCCTCGTCGACCTGCGTCGCGGCGCCGCCGTCGACGACGACCTGCCCGCCGACCATGACGGTGTCGACGTCGGTAGACGAGCCCAGCGACACGAAGCTCTCGAGCGGGCGCGGGTTCAGCAGGTAGCGCCAGTCGTCGGTGCGCACTAGCAGGAGATCCGCGCGCATGCCCGGCTCGAGGCTGCCGACCTCGTCCCAGCACAGGCCGCGAGCCGCGATCCGCGTGGCCATCGCCAGCGCATCGGATGGCAGCACCCGGGTCGGGTCTGCCGACATCTCGTTGTGAAACTGCCACGCTGCGCGCATGTTCTCCGCCATCCCGCCGAGCGGCAGCGGGGTGCCGTCCGTCGAGACCGAGACGTCCAGCCCGCGGCGGCGGAGCTCGAGCATCGCGGCCGTCTCGGTCATCGACGTCTCTCCCGCCTGGCCGTACTTCGCGGGCGAGTGGCTGATGTGCGCGTTGGCCGCGACGAGCAGCTCCGTCTCCTCCTCGTCGGCGAACGCGCAGTGCACCGCCATGAAGCGGTCCGTGAGCAGGCCGTGCTCGGCCATCCGCCGGATGCCCGTCTCGCCGAAGTACGAACGCATGACGTCCGCCTCGTTGCGCAGCGCGCAGACGTGGGTGGCGAACGAGCTGTCAAAGCGCCGCCGCAGCTCGGCGATGCCGGCGCACAGCTCGTCGGACATGTTCGTGACGTAGACCGCCGCGAGCCGCGCTCGCACCCACTCGCCGCCATCCTCGGCGGCCGATCGCAGCACGTCCTCCATGCGGACGAGCACCTCGTCCGCGTCGCGCGTCCGGAGGAAGCGATCCTCGCCGCGGGCGCAGACACCGTCGCTTGCCCAGGTGCTGACCATGCAGCGCATCCCGAGGGAGCGGGCCGCGACGGCCAGCGCCTCCGGCCGGTTGAACGACCCGACGTCGGCCAGGGTCGTGACCCCCGATCGCAACTGGGTCCACATCGAGTAGCGGGCGATGGCGAGCGCCTCGGCCGGCGCCAGCTCGTCGATCTTGTCGTAGAAGCCGTCGAAGATGGTCGAGACCTGCTGCATGTCGCCGCCGAGCGCCATCAGGCCCGGCTCGTCGTCGCGATCGCTCGCGGGTCGCAGCGCGCCCTTGAACGGCAGGCGCATCGCGAACATGTCGTGCCAGTGCGGGTTGACGAAGCCGGGCAGGATCATCTGGCCGCGCGCGTCGATCACGCGCAGCTCGCGCAGGTCGCTCGCAGCGATGCTCGCCTCGACCTCCGAGGTCGGCCCGGCGGCCACGACGCGCGAGTCGTCGACGAGCACCGAGCCGTCGGGGACGACGCTGTCGCGGGCATCGCCGGGGTACAGGCAGCCGCCGCGGACGAGGGTCAGGCTCACGAGGAGCCCTCCTCCGTCCGGGCCGCGTCCCACACCCGGGACAGGTGCTGCTCCCAGTCGGCGACGGTCGGCTCCGCCACGAGCTCCTTGTAGTCGACGTCGAGGCCGTCGCGGCGCCAGCGCGTGGCAAGCCGCATGACCTCGAGCGACCCGACGCCGAGCATCGCGAGGTTGTCGTCGTCGGCGATCTCGTCGGCGGGAACGTCGAGCAGCTCCGCGATCGCGCTCTTGAGATCGCCTACCGCGGGTGGGGCCTCCATCGTGGCTCGCATGGCTCAGCCTGTCCTTTCGTTGGCGTCGACCGCCGCCGCGGCAAGTGCCTTCTTGTCGATCTTGCGCAGCGGGGTCAGGGGGAACGACTCGACGATCTCGAGCCGGTCGGGCAGCTTGAAGTCGGCCAGGCCCCGGTCGTGCAGCGACTGCTTGAGCTGCGGCAGGCTCGGAGCCTGCTCGGGGCAGACCAGGAAGGCGCAGATCCGCTCGCCGAGGTAGTCGTCGGGGACGGGCACGACCGCGGCCGCCGCGACGCCGGCGAGCTCGAGCAGGTGGCCCTCGATCTCGCCCGCGGCGATCTTGTTGCCGCCGCGGATGACGATGTCCTTCACGCGGCCTTCGACCACGACGTCCCCGGCGTCGGTCATGCGCGCGAGGTCCCCGGAGCGATAGAACCCGTCCCGGGTGAACGCGCGACGGTTGTGCTCCGGCGCGTTGTAGTAGCCACGCAGGGTGTACGGACCTCGGACGAGCAGCTGGCCGGTCTCTCCCGCTGGGACCTCGGAATCGTCCTCGTCGGCGATCCGGACCTCGTCGCCCGCGGACAGCGGCCGTCCCTGCGTCTCGAGGACCGCCTGCTCGTCGTCGTCCGGCCGGGACATGCAGAGCAGGCCCTCCGCCATCCCGTAGACCTGCTGCAGGCGGCAGCCGAGCGCGGGCTCGACCCGGGCGGCCAGCGCGGGGTGCAGCTTGGAGCCGCCGATCTGGACCAGCCGCAGGCTCGACAGATCCGCGTCCGACCACTCCGCGGCCTCCGTCCACAGCCGCGCGACCGTCGGCACGAGCGAGGTGACGGTCACCCCTTCGGACTCGATCAGGGCGAAGCACGCGTCGGGCGTCGGATCCGCCGCGAGGATGACCTTGCCGCCCGCGGCCATGGTGCCGAGGACGCCCGGGCAGCCCCAGGTGAAGTTGAACTCGACCGGCAGGGCCGCGAGGTAGACATCGTCGGCCTCGATCGAGCAGAGCGCGACCGTCTCGCGCAGCTGGTAGGCGTAGTCGTCGTGCGTGCGCGGGATGAGCTTGGGTGCCGCGGTCGTCCCGCCGGAGAGCAGGAAGAAGGCCACGTCGGCGGCATCCTCGCTCGACTGCCGCGGGGGGTCGGCGTCGATCTCCGACAGCGGCACCATGCCGTCGCTGTCGGTGTCGGTGTCGCCGAACACGAACATCCACCGCAGGTCGGGCTGCTCCTCGAGCAGCTGCGCGCCGAGCGCCAGGTGGTCGAATCCCCCGTGCTCACTCGGAGCGATGTAGCCGACCGCGCCCGAGACCTCGCAGAGGTGCCGGACCTCCGCGCTGCGATGTGAGATCAAGCAGAACACCGGCATCGCGCCGGCGCGTAGCAGGGCGAAGACCACGATCACGAACTCGGCGACGTTCGGCAGCTGGACGACGATCCGGTCGCCGGGGCGCACCCCGGCCCGGGCGAAGCCGCCGGCCATCCGGTCGACGCGCCGGTCGAGCTCGGCATAGGAAAGCCGCGATCGCTCGTCGACGAGCGCCGTCGCGTCGCCGAACTGCTCGGCCCAGGCGCGCAACAGCGCGGGGAGGGTCTCGCCGCGCCACCAGCCGCGCTCGCGGTACTCAGCGGCCGTGTCGGCCGGCCAGGGGGTGCATCCGGCGAGCATCGTCAGCGGCCTCCCTCGTGCTCGGAGCTGTAGTCCTCGAGGATCTCCACGAGGGCGCAGGTCACCTGCATACCGGGCCCTGCCCCGAGGAGGGCGACGTGGTCGCCCTCGCTCACGTCGCCGTCGGTCCAGAGGCGCTCGAGCCCGATCACCGGATCGGCCGCACCGGCGTGGCCGACCTGGCACGCGGTGTGCCAGGTGCCGCGCGCGTCGTCGAGGTCGAGCGGGTCGAGGACGATCGCGTCGAGCGCCGAGCGGGAGTAGGCGGTGTGGCTGACGCGCGTTACGTCGTCGAGCTCGAGGTCGGCGCTGTCAAGCACCCCCTGGACCGCCTCCGCGACGAGGTCGCCGAGGTGCCCGGTGGGCGGGGTCGCCCCGCGCGACCACTCCTGACGCCAGTACTCCACGCGGGCCTCGAAGTCCAGCGACCTGCCCATCGTGATGCCCGGCGGATGAAGCTCCTCGCCGCCGCGATGCAGCTCCTCCATCGTCGGGTTCGACACCGACCACACCCCGATCAGGCGCGCGAATCCCTCGCGGCGCGAGACCACGGCCGCCGCGCCGCCGTCGGCGAGCAGGAAGAGCTTCGAGGCCTTCCAGCGATCGACGACCGGCACGGAGAAGTTGTCGCCGGCGGTCAGGAGCACCGCGTCGTGCGCGGGCTCGGCGATCAGCCGGTGGGCCGCCAGCTCGAGGCTCGCGAGCATCCCGACGCAGCCCTGGCGGATCTCGAGCGCGCTGATCGGCCGGTCCAAGGTCTCGCGGAGGATGTAGTGCGGCGCCGACCAGCCGTCGGGGCCCTGGTGATAGGTCGCGCTGTGCAGCACGGCCCCGAACTCGTCGACGTCGTGCCCGGCGCGCCGCATGGCCGTCTCGGCCGCGGCCACGGCGAGATCGGGGGCCGACAGCTCCGCGGTCGCCACGGCTTGCATGCCGGAGAGCTCGCGGTCGGCTTCCTCGTACCACCCCCGCTCGACGGCCTGATCGGTCGTCACGCGATCGGGCAGATGCGTGCCGATACCGGCGAGGTAGATGTCGTCGAACGTCATCGAGGGCCTCCGTCGTCGAATGGGACGAGATAGCGGGCGACGCTGTCGAGCTTCTCGCAGGTCTCCTCGAGCTCACGCTCGGGCTCGGACTGGCCGACGATCCCGGCACCCGCGCGCAGCCATGTCCGGCCGTCCTTGCGAAAGGCGCTGCGCAGCACGAGGGCGGCGTCCATCTCGCCGCTGTCGTCGATCGTCAGCACCGCGCCGCTGTAGAGCCCCCGCGGCCCGTGCTCGTGCCTGCGGATCGCGGCATAGGCCGCGTCCTTCGGCACGCCGGAGGCGGTGACGGCGGGGAAGACGGCGGCGAACGCGTCCCACGCGTCGCGGCCGCGGCGCAGCTGCCCGGAGACCTCCGAGGCGAGGTGCTGGACGGTGCCGCGCTTGCGGACGGCCATGAACTCGGGCACCCCGACCGTGCCCGGCTCGCAGATGTCGGTGAGCTCGTCGGTGCCGACCTTGACCGAGATCGCGTGCTCGTAGATCTCCTTCGGCGAGGAGAGCAGGTCTTCGCGGAGGATCTCGTTCTCGTGCGGATCGGCGACCAGGGCGCGCGTCCCGGCCAGCGGCTGGCTGGTCACGCGTCCTTCGGGCCCGACCGAGACGACGATCTCCGGGCTGAAGCCGGTCGCCTCGAGGTCGCCGAGGCGCAGCAGGAACGAGCGGGCGGGGCGGTTGGCCCGCCGGCCCGCCAGGTAGGTGGCGACCAGGTCGATGTCGTCCCCGGCCGCGACGACCCGCGAGAGGATCACCTTCTGCAGCCCGCCGGCGTTGATCTCCTCGACCGCGGCGCGCACCGCTTCGCAGTAGGCGTGATCGCGCGAGGCGCGGACGTCGAGCGGCCGGGGGACCGGGGCCGGCGACGGCTGATCGCGATCGACGACGTCGAGCATCTGCATGAGGGTCAGCTCGTCCGCGGCTCGCAGGTCCGCGTGGCCGTCGGAGACGACGGCCTCGGCGCGCGGCACGATCAGATGCAGGAGCCGGTCGTCGCCGACGTGCTCGAGGTTTGAGTACTTGGCGTAGGACAGCTCGAACGCGGCCCATCCGTAGGCGCGCCAGGCAGGCACCTCGATGCGGTCAAGCAACTCCGACACGAGCTTGAGCGGCTCGCGGTCCCAGGGGAGCGTGATGTCCGGCTCGTGCTCCTGGCGCAGCACGGCGCCGCCACGGTCCAGCGTGATCTCGGCCCGGACGCCAGCGGCGTAGCGCCAGGTCCCGAACTGCTCCATGACGACGTACGACGACTCGATGCCGCTCGTGGCCAGGCGGCCCGCGACGGTCAGCGGGTCCGCCTCGATGGCGGCGCGCGTCTCGACGTAGTGGCGGGGGCGAGCTTGCGGCTTGCGAGCCGCTTGGGCGGCCGCCGACTTTCGGTATAACTCGTCCGAAACCTTAGTGTGATTGGCCGTGATCGCCACGGGCCGCCTTTCTCAAGATAAGCCTGCCGTGTGATGTCCACGATAAGGGCGGTGACATGCAACGGCAATCACACTTACTGATCGCGTTGCAAGCGATCGCTAAGGGGGTCAGACCGCTTCGTCGAAGCTCTCCGCGCCGTGCAGCCAGGCGATGCGCGCGTGGAGGTCGTCCGTGTCGATCCCCGCGAGCAGCCGGTCGCGCGCGACGGCCTGCGCGCCGCGGGCGTGGTAGACCTCCTCGCCGAGCCGGCGCGAGAGGATCTGGGTCTTCGCCACGCGGGCGCGGCGGGCGCGGTTGTAGGCCCGCAGCGCCGGGGGGATGCCCGCGCCCCGGGCCCGGGCGCCGAGGCAACGGCCCAGCACGACGGCGTCCTCGAGCGCCATGCACGCGCCCTGAGCGGCGTACTGCAGCATGGGGTGGGCGGCGTCGCCCAGCAGCGCCGCGCGCCCGTCCACCCAGTCATCCACCGGATCGCGGTCGCAGAGCACCCAGCAGCGCCAGTCCTCGCCGAGATCGAGCAGCGCTCGGGGAACGCCGCCGAGCTCGGCGAACTCGCTTCGTACCCGCGCCTTCTCGACCGGCTGCCCGACGATCTCCTCCGTCGCCTGGTCGTCGCGCGTGGCGGCGAGGTTCATCTGACTGCCGCCCGCGATCGGGTAGTGCACGAAATGCCAGCGCGGGCCGGCCCAGAGCGTGACCGAGTCCGAGCGCAGGTGCGCGGGCACCTGCTCCATTGCGATCACCGACCGGTAGATCGTGTGCCCGGAGACGCGCGGGCCGCCGTCGCCGACCATCTGCGCGCGCACGTTTGACTTGATGCCGTCGGCGCCGATGAGCAGCGAGCCGCTGAAGCGCCGGCCGTCGCTCGACAGCGCGCTGACGCGGTCGCCGTCCTGCTCGTAGGAGGCGATCTCCGTGCCGGCCGACAGCTCGACGCGACCCGACGCGCGGCACGCGTCGAGGATCACGCGATACAGCTCCCCGCGGTGCGCGACCGCGTATGGCTCGCGAAACCGCCGGACGTAGCGGCCCTTGACCGGCAGGCGCACCAAGGGGTGGCCGGTCGTCCCGTCCATGAGGCGCAGCTCGTCCGGGAACACCGCCCGGCCGCGGACCTCGTCGTTCAGGCCGAGCGCCCGCAGCGCGCGGAAGGCGTTCGGCCCGAGCTGGATGCCGGCGCCGAGCTCGGTGAACTCGTCGCTGCGCTCGAAGACCCGGACGTCGTGGCCCTGCCGCGAGATCGTCAGGGCCGCGGCCAAGCCGCCGATGCCACCACCCGCGATCAGCGCTCGGCTCATCGCCATCACCGTCAAGCGGGAGCGGCCGCGCTGATCGCCGTGGCCATTTCCTCGATGCTCGGTCCCTCGAACAGCTCGTAGACGTCCGCTTCGATCCCGAAGGCGCTTTGCACCTGCTCGGTCACGCGGGCGGCGCGGATCGAGTCGCCGCCGAGCTCGAAGAAGTTGTCGTGCACGCCGACCTCGTCGAGCTCGAGAACGTTGGCCCAGAGCCGCTCGAGCGACTGCTCCACGGCGTCGCGAGGCGCGACGAGGGGCTCCTCCAGGTCGGGGCGGCTACGCGGCGGGTCGGGCAGCGCGGCGCGATCGATCTTGCCGTTCGTGGTCGTCGGCAGCTCCTCGTCGACGACGTACGCCGCCGGGACCATGAACGCGGGCAGACGCTGGCTCAGCGCGCGCCGCAGGTCGCGCCCGGACACGTCGGCGCCGCGGGCCGGCTCGACGTAGGCCGCGAGCCAGGTGTCGCCCTGCTCGTCCTTCATGGCGCGGACCGCGGATTGGCGTACGCCGGGCTGCGCGGCGATCACGGCTTCGATCTCGCCGAGGTGCACGCGATTTCCGCGGACCTTGATCTGGTTGTCGGTGCGTCCGACGATCTCGATGCTGCCGTCGGGCCAGTAGCGCGCGAGATCCCCGGTGCGGTAGAGGATCGCGTGGCGGGCGGGGTCGACGGGATTGTCGACCCACTTCTCGGCGGTCGCCTCCGGCTGGTTGAGGTATCCGGCCGAGAGGCTGTCGCCGGCGACGCAGATCTCCCCGACGACGCCCGGCGGCTGCGGCTCGAGCTGGTCGTTGAGCACGTACATCGTGACGTTGGCGGTCGGGCGGCCGATCGGCGGCAGCCGCAGCGCCCTGCCCTCCGGGCCGAGGCGCCGAGCGAGGTCGGTGAGATCGCAGCACGCCACGATCGTCGCCTCGGCCGAGCCGTACAGGTTGATGATGTCGAACGGGAGGTCCGTCGGCGGCCATGCGAGCACCCGCTCGCCGCAGACGCGGACGTTTCGCAGCGCGGCGTCGGCCGGCCAGTCGAGTGTCCACAGGCGTTCGCCCATGGCCTTCATGACGAGCGCGTGTGTGATGCGCTCATCCACGAGCCAGTCGCGCAGCGCCTCCGGCGACGCGGTCGTCGACGGATCCGGGATGTGCACGGACGCGCCCGCCGCCAGCACCGAGAAGACCTCCACCTCGATCATGCCGTAGCCCGGTGCGGCGAGCCAGGCGCCGCGCGCGTCGTCGCCGATGGCGCAGGCCTGCTGCATGCTGTAGATGAGGTTGCGCGCCGAGCCGAAGCGGACCATCACGGCCTTCGGCGCGCCCGTCGAGCCGGACGTGTAGCAGATGTGGATGAGGTCGTCGGACGCCGGCTTGCGATTGACGGGGCCGGATCCGGCGGCGTCGTCCGCCTCGTCGAGGTCGTCCAGGCATAGCACAGGGCGGCCTCCGCTGACCGTGGCGGCGTGGGCGGTCAAGGTCAGGACGACCTCGGCTGCCGCGTCGTCGATCATGTAGCGGACCCGGTCGGCCGGGAAGTCGGGGTCGAGCAGGATCGCCGCCGCCGCGAGCTTGAAGCAGGCGAGCTGGGCGACCAGGCTCTCCGCGCAGCGCGGGAAGCAGACGCCGACGTTCGACCCCTCGCCGATGCCCGCGGCCTGCAGGCGCCGGGCGAGCCGATCGGCATCCGCGTCCAGCTCGCCGAAGGTCGCCTCGCCGCCCGGCCAAGTGACCGCGATGGCGTCCGGCGCCGCCTGCGCGACCCGGGCGACCTGCTCGTGGAAGAAGAGCTGCGGGACGGGCTCGTCGGTCGCGTTCCCGTTCCACTCCACGACGGCGCGCGTGACGTCGGCGTCGCTGAGCAGCGGCAGGTCGCGGACGGCGGTCTGCGGATGCTCGCTCAGCGCTGCCAGCACCCGCTCGAGATGAAGCGCGTACTGCTCGACGGCCCGGGCATCGAAGTGTGCCTCGGGCATCGCCAGGTCGAGGCCGTCGCCCCGCAGGGTGAGCGTCACCGACTGCGGCTCGTCCTCCGGCTTGTCCGGCGGGTCATCCGCCGTCACGAGCGCGTGGATCTGCTGCTGCTCGGGGGCGGGAAGGGCGGGCCCGTCGGCGACCGCGGCCACGAGCTCGGCCAGCGTGGTCTCGGCTCCCACGTGGAGCGCCACGACCCCGGGGTCTCCCGCCTCGAGGCGCAACCCGACCGAGATCTCCGTCTCACCGGTGTAGCGCCGGAGCAGCGCGGCGATCGCCGCGACGGCTGCATGCTCCGGAGGACCGGGGACGTCCGCCTGCAGGGACCGGCGATGAAGGCCGGGATCGTCCGTGAGGGCGACGGCGCGGGCCAGCGGCAGTGCGGTGTGGGTCGGGGTGGTCACGGGAGTTCTCCTCCTTGGCTGGATTTGCGATTACCGAGCTTCAGCCGGGAGGTCCAGCTCGCGGCGATCGGCGACGCCGCCGGCCAGGGCCTCGATCATGTCGACGGTCTCGGTCCAGCTCGCGCAGGCGTCGGTGATGCTCTGTCCGAAGACGAGCTCGTCCGGGTCCGTCGAGGCGAGATCCTGGCGGCCGCCGGCGAGGAAGCTCTCCATCATCACGCCGGCGATCCCGCGCTCGCCGCCGGCGATGCGCTCGGCGATGTCGGCCACGACGGCGCATTGGCGGTTGGGGTCCTTGTTGCTGTTGCCATGGCTCGCGTCGATCACGACGCAGGCGGGCAGGTCCGCGGACTTGAGCAGGTGGACCGTGCGCGCGACGTCGAGCGGCGAGCAGTTGCTGCCGGCGAGGCCGCCGCGCAGCACCAGGTGGCAGTCGGGGTTGCCGGCGCTCTTGAACAACGCGATGAAGCCGTGGTCGTCGATGCCCGGGATCACGTGCTCGCGGCCGCCGGAGATGATCGCGTCGACGGCGACCTCCGGGCGGCCGCTCGTGGGGTTCTTGATCCCGATCGGCATGCTGAGCCCGCTGGCGAGATGGCGGTGGGGCTGGCTGTGGACGGTCCGCGCGCCGACCGATCCCCACGCGACGAGGTCCGCGAGGTAGGGCGCGACGAACGGATCGAGGAACTCGCACGCGACCGGAAGGCCGATGTCCAGCACGTCGCACATCAAGCGGCGCGAGCGCAGAAGGCCCTCTTCCACGTCGGCTGATCCGTCGAGGAGCGGGTCGCTCACGAGGCCGGTCCATCCGAGGCGGGTGCGCGGCTTCTCGACGTAGACGCGCATCACGAGCAGCAGCGTCTCCTGGACGTCCTCCGCGAGCGTCGCCAAGCGCTGGGCGTATTCGACGACCGCCGTGTGATCGTGCACGGAGCACGGCCCGACGACCGCGATCAGCCGGTCGTCTTCTCCGGAGATGACGTCCGACACCTCGTGACGGGCGCGCAGGAC
Source organism: uncultured Actinomycetes bacterium (assembly GCA_963839905.1). Classification (GTDB taxonomy): domain Bacteria; phylum Actinomycetota; class Thermoleophilia; order Solirubrobacterales; family Solirubrobacteraceae; genus CADCVQ01. Next base: position 115,476 of record CAWIXC010000002.1, read on the forward strand.
GACCTCGCTCGCCGCGACGGAGGCGGGGATTCGCTCCCGCAGGCAGGCGGGGGACGGAAGCCTGCCTACGACCTCGCGGCGATGATCGATGCCGTCCATGGATTGCATAGGCGTCCCCTGTCGTCCTCGTGTTAGTTGATGGCGCCGACGGTGAGCACGGCGGCCGAGAAGGTGAAGCCCATGCCCGTGCCGATCAGCAGCAGCCGCTCGCCCGCCTCGACCAGGTCGTTGTCCATGAGGTGGCTCAGGGCGTAGAGGTGGTCGGTCGGGCCCAGGTGGCCGAGCGTCCATCCGAGGGGCGCAAGCGTGCGGTCCTCGTCGACGTCCAGTGGCCCCGTGAAGCTCTCGTGCAGCAGCGTCTTGCCGACGAACGGCGGAATGACCCAGTCCATGTCGTCGATCTCAGCGTCCGCGTCATCCACGGCACGCTGCACCACCCTTCGGACGCCGTCCGCGGATCGGTCGCGAACGTCGCGCAAGCTCAGCTCGCCACTGGCGAGGAACTCCCGGCTGCGGCGGGCGGTGTCGACCTCGGCCGTCGGCGTCTCGTGAAACGGCTCGTCGCCGCGTGAGAGGCCCTCGAGCGAGGTGTCGGTCTCAAACGCCATGGAGTCCAGCCGCATGCGACCGGCTCCGCGCGCGAGCACTGCGGCCGCTGCGCCGTCGCCGAAGACCATGCCCGGCGAGATCCGCCAGCGGTCGATGGGCGGGCCGAAGCGGTCGGCGACGGTGAGCAGCGCGGCGGGGGCGGACGGGTGGGCGGTGAGCTCGCTCGCTCCGACCCTGAGGCTCGCCAGTGATCCGTTGGACGCGGCGTCCACCGTCATGGGAATATCGGTGAGTCGCTCGCCGAGCAGCTCGCCTGCGATCCAGCACTCGGTCGGCCACAGGTCGAGGCCTTGAAAGTGGGTGTGGCTGTGAAGAAACAGCGTGTCCGGCGTCGGTTCGACATCGAACGCCGCGGCGCGTTCGAGCGCTTCGCGACCGGCCGTCACCGCCATTTCCGGTGGTGCGGTCTCCGAAACGGAGTACGACACCATCGCGGTGCTCTCGGCGGTCGCCGAGTCATAGTGGCCGTCGTCGATGGCCTGCTCGATCGAGGTGAGATCTCCCAGGACGCCGCCGGCGCCGGCAATCCATACGTCATCAAAGCGCATCAGTGGCCTTCCTCTTCGGGTAGCGCTCGGTCGCTTGTCTGCACCGAAACCACCATAAGAGGGCTATCGGCCCGAGGCAATCACGATTGCTTTTCGCAGTGCGTAGTGGGGGGCGGCGCCGTGGAGCGGCGCGCGGCTCAGCCGTCTACGTCTGCGGCCGCGCCGCAGCAGGCGACGGCCGCCAGCAGCTCCTCGGCGATCTCCGAGCGGCAGACCAGCAGGTCCGCGAGCAGCGGGTCGGGCTGGTTGTAGGCGAGCGGCGACCCGTCGATGCGCGAGGCATGCAGCCCAGCGGCGCTCGCGACGCCGACGGGCGCCGCGGAGTCCCATTCGTACTGGCCGCCGGAGTGCAGGTAGGCATCGACTTCGCCCCGCAGCACCGCGGCGACCTTGCGCCCGGCCGAGCCCATCGGCACGAGGTCGGCACCGAGCTGGCCTTGCACCGCCTGCGCCTCGCGCGCCGGGCGGCTGCGGCTCACGGCGATCCGCAAGCTGCCTTCCGATCTGGGACGCGCCGCGACGGACGCCGTCGAGAGCGTGACGCCCATCGGCGGGAGGGCGACCGCGCAGGCGCTGGGCCGGCCGTCGACGACGAGCGCGACGTGAACGGCCCAGTCGGTCCGCCGCTCGGCGAACTCGCGGGTGCCGTCGAGCGGGTCGACGATCCAGACGCGGTCGCGCTGCAGCCGCTCGGTGTCGGTGTCGCCCTCCTCCGACAAGACGCCGTCATCCGGGCGAAACTCACGCAGGGCATGCACGATCCACTGGTGCGCGAGCGCGTCACCAGCCTCCCCCAACACGCGCGCACGAAGCAGTGACTGGCGCTGCGCTTCGAGCAGCAGCCGGCCCGTGCCATCGGCGATCTCGTACGCGAGCGCGTCGTCGCTCATGGCGTGGCCGCTCGTCGAAAGCGGGTCCTCGGCGTTGGTCATGCGGTCGCTGACCGAAATCCTCTGCGTTGGGTTCGCTGCTTTTAGATCGGCTACCCGCTGCCGCGCCGGGCCACACATTGCGCGGTGGGGCGGCAGCTTAACGGTTAATTCCGGCGGCTTTACGGCGCGTAGCGGTGGTGAAGCATGAGGTCGTTGCCGTCGGGATCCTTGAACAGCGCCATGTGACACACGGACGTGTCGATGATGTCCGCCTCAAACGTGATGCCCTTGCTCTCGAGCTCGGCCTTGGTCGCGGCGACGTCATCGACGTGCAGCGCGAGGTGGCCGTTGGTCTGCGGCGCAAACGGCCTCCCTTGCTGCGCGGGCTCCCAGATCAGAAAGCACGTCTCGCCGACCCAGAACTCGAAGCGCGCGTTCTCGTCGGGCTTGAGGCCGAGCGTGTCGACGTAGAACGCGCGCGAGCGCTCGGGATCGGTGGATGGAACGGCGACGAAGTCGAGTTTCGTGATCATGCGGCGCAGCCTAGGCCCGGTTGCGGCCAGCTTTTGACCTAGTCGCCTGTTTCGCGCGCATCGGCTTCACGCGCGTGGGCTTGGCGGTGGCGGCCGGCCGGGCCGGCCAGTGCTGCTGGATCCACTGGCGGGCCTGGTTTCGGTACACCTGGTAGTAGGCGTGCGGGGAGACCGTCATCAGCGTGAACTTCGTGTCGGCCTGGCGCTTGCGCGCTGCGTTGTAGTAGCTGAGGCCCTGGTCGATCGTGACGATCGGGTCGATGTCGCCGTACAGCAGCAGCTGCGGGCTCGTCTGGCCCGAGAGCCGGTAGTAGGGCGAGGCCGCGCGCCGGTCGGCGGTGCTCATCCCGAGGCCCTGCCAGTAGCTGGGGAGCGTGAGCGGCGAGACGCAGATCCATGTCAGCAGGTTGGTCGGGCCGCCGGCGACGACCGCGCCGGCGACCTCGCCGCTCGCGGCGAGCGCGCCGGCAAGCGTCCCGCCCGCCGACGCGCCGTAGGCGATGACGGGACCGTTGCGCGCGGCTTCCTGCGCGTAGCGCCGCACGGTCGCGATCTCGCCGTTGATGTTGCCGGTCGGGTTCTCGTCGCGGTACGGGACCGCGATCGCGTTGTAGCCGGCGCTGCGCAGGTCGCTGGCGATCGGCTCGACGGTCGCCGGAGAGCCACCGTTGAACCCGCCTCCGTGCAGCACCAAGACGGTGACCGTCGTCACGAGCTTCATGCTGCGCCGCAGCTTCTCAGCTTGGCGCGTGCGCGCGCAACCGCCTGAGGGCGGACAAACGTGCAGGGCCTACACGACGAGCCCGTGGCGCAGCGTGTTCTCCGTGACGACGCGCGGCTCGACGAAGTGCAGGAGGTAGTCGGCGCCGCCCGCCTTCGTGCCGGTGCCCGACAGGCGGTTGCCGCCGAACGGCTGGCGGCCGACCATCGCGCCCGTGATCGAGCGGTTGACGTAGAGGTTGCCGACCGGCGAGCGCGCGATGACGCGCTGGACGGTGCGCGGGTTGCGCGCGAACAGGCCGCCGGTCAGCGCGACGGGGAGGGCGTCGATGCGGTCGCATGCCTGCTCGATGTCCGTCACCGACTCGATCGCGAGCAGCGGGCCGAAGATCTCGTCGTGCAGCACGTCGGAGTCGGGTGGCAGGCCGGTCGCGATCTCCGGCGCGCAGTACCAGCCGCCGCTCGGGAGCTCGAGGTCGGCGTTTGCGTGCAGCTGGCCCTCCGCGGCCGCGCGCTGCGCGTACTCGCGGACACGTTCCTGCGCCGCCTGCTCGATGACCGGCGGGACGTCCGATGCGAAGTCGTCGGCGGGCCCGACCTGCAGCCCGGCGACCGCGCCGGCGAGGCGCTCGACGAGCGTGTCGTGCAGCGCCTCGTGGACGAGCACGCGTGACGCGGCGGAGCACTTCTGCCCGGCATAGCCGAAGGCGGACTCGACGATCGCCGGGACCGCCTCGTCGAGGTCCGCGTCCGCGTCGACGATGATGCAGTTCTTGCCGCCCATCTCGGCGACGACGCGCTTGAGCTGCCGTGCGCCGGGTTGCACGTCGGCGGCGGTGCGCAGCAACTCGAGGCCGACCGGCCCGGAGCCGGTGAAGGCGATCGTCGCGACATCGGGGTCGCGAGCGAGGGCGGCCCCGGCGTCGCCTTCGCCGGGCAGCAGCGCGATCGCCCCGGCAGGGACGCCACCGGCGCGCAGCGCCTCGACGACGCGCAGGCCGCAGCCGGGCGCCTGCTCGGCCGGCTTGAGGACGGCGGTGTTGCCGGTCGCAAGCGCCGCGGCGGCCATGCCCATCGGGATCGCCAGCGGGAAGTTCCACGGGGCGATCACCGCACACACCCCGCGCGGGGCGTAGTGCAGCTCGTTGCGCTCGCCGGGCACCTGGATGAGCGGCGATCCGGCGGCGAGGTCGATCGCGCCGCGGGCGTAGAACTCGAGGAAGTCGATCGCCTCGCAGACGTCGGCGTCGGCCTGCGGCCAGGGCTTGGCGCACTCGCGCACGACGAGGGCCGCGAGCGCCGGCCGGCGCTCGCGCATCCAGGCGGCGGCTCGCACGAGCGCCGCGGCGCGGTCTCTTGCGGGGGTCGTGGCCCATGTTGGGAACGCCGCGCGCGCGGTCGCGACGGCGGCCGCCGCCTCCGCCGGGGTGGCCTTCGCGGCGAGGGCGACGACGCGCCGCGGCTCGCCCGGGTCGGTCGAGTGCAGCTCCTCGCCGTGGCGGATGTCGCGGCCGATCCAGACCGGCACGCGCAGCGGGAGCCGGAGCGCGCCGAGCGCGTTCGTGAGCTTCGCGCGCTCGCTCGCGCGGCGCAGCTCGAGGACGGGCTCGTTCGCGAAGGGGGGGAGGGTCACCGGCGGGCGCTCCGGCGCGGCTCGCCCGAGGGGAGGCTCATCGGGATCGTGCGGCGGGGCGGGGCGGTAGCGAGGCTCATCGGGCTTGTGCGGCGGGCGGGGCGAGCAGCTGGTCGATCGGGACGCCGTGGGCCTGGTCGGCGAGGAAGCTCTCGTTCGCCGTGTTCTCGAGCAAGCGGCGCACGAGGTAGGCCATCCCGGCGACGAGATCGCCCACCGGGCAGTAAGAGCGCACCCGCAGGCCGCTCGCCGCGAGGGCCTCGCCGAGGTCGTCGCCCAGGCCGCGCAGGACCTGCAGCTCGACGTCGCCGTCCCCGCCGCCGAGCAGCCGGTTGCACGCCACGGCGTGCGAGACCGACCGCAGGTTGTGCGACGCGATCGCGACCCGCACCGCCGGCCGCGCCTCGAGCAGGCGCCGCGTCAGGGCTTCGAAGTTCGCGTCGCTGTCGGCCTTGCGCTCGAAGACCGGCACGATCCAGCCGTGCTGGCGCGCCTCGACGACCTCGTGGTCCCAGTACGCGCCCTTGACGAGGCGGACGGTGAGCGGGTGCGCGCGCGGCGTCGCGCTCGCCCAGTCGAGCACGCGGTCGAGCGTGGCGGGCGAGTCGCGCAGGTAGGCCTGTAGGACGATGCCGGCGCTCGGGCCGGCCGCGAATTCCGGCTCGGAGAGCAGTTGGAGGACGAGCTCGAGCACGGCCTCGCGCGAGTCCAGCGACTCCATGTCGATGTGCAGGTGCGCTCCGAGGCGCTGGGCGCGGCGCAGGAGCTCGCGCAGGCGCGGGGCGGCGTCGCGCATCCCGCGCTCGGGCGCCTCCGGGCGCAGGAGCGGGGTCAGCGCCGAGACCTTGACCGAGAGGTTCGCGCGCGGGACGGGGCCTTGGGCGTCGGCCTCGAGCCGCGGCTGCGCCTTGAGCTTCGCGAACGCGGGCGCGAGTGTGTCGAGCGCGGTGGCGCAGCGCGCGGCGTAGCGGTCGGCCTCGGCGGCGGTGACCGTCGCCTCGCCGAGCAGGTCGACGGAGGTCGCGATGCCGTCGCGCCACAGGCCTTTGAGCGTCGGCAGCGCGTCCTTGGGGTCGGCGCCGACGATAAAGCGGTGCGCCATGTGCTTGACGCCCGCGGCACCGGCGGCGCCGAGCGCCGCGCGGCCCGCCTTCGTGTTGCCCATCCTCATGGCGGCGGTCAGCGAGGGCGGCTGGTCGGGGACGTCGTCGAGGAAGCCGGCGAGGTGCGTGGCTAGGTCGTCGAGCGAGCGGCACGCCGGGACGACGTCGACGAAGCGAAAGAGCGCGGCGCGCAGCTCCTCGTCGCGGGAGGCGAGGTCCATGGCGCGCTCGTCGAGCGCCTTGATCGGGTGGCCGCGGCGCGACGGGAACGCGTCGGCGAGCCCGAGCCCGACGCGCTGGATCTCACGCTCGAGCTCTTGCTCGTCCACCGGCTCAGCCCGGCGGCGGCGGGACCGGCTCGACGGGCGGCGCGAGCTCGGGGACATTCGAGGTGTCCTTCGCCGGGGGCAGCTGCTCGGCCCCGGTGGCGCCGTTGCCGGCGTCGATCTTCGGCTTGCCCGCGGCCGCCGGGGGCGGCGGAGGAGGAGGCGGCGGCGGTGGGGGTCGCGGGGGCGGCGGGGTGTCGCCGGCGGCGGGGGCGGCGTCGGCGGCCGCGGGGGCCGGCGTCGCGTCGCTTGCCTTCTTCGCCGCGGCGGCCGGCTTCTTCTTGGTCTTCTTGCCGGCGCGCGCGCGTGCCTTGGCCTTCTCGACCGCGGCGGCGTCGGCCTTGCCCGCGCCGGGCACGACGACGACGGGGGCGTCCTGCGTCGTGGTCGTCTGCGCGTCGCTCGAGTCGGGCGCGAAGCTCTGCGGGACGGACACCGGCTCGCCGCCCCCGAAGACGCCGGCGATCACGAGCGCGGCGATGATCGCGATGACGACGAGCGCGACCGGGAGCACGACGGCCAGGCGCAGCACCGGGCGACCGCCGCGGCGGCTCGACGGCGCGCGGGTCAGCTGGCGCCGTGGGCGCGGGAAGCTGGTGCCGACCGCGCCGCCCGCGGCTGCGTCTTCGTAGGGCCCGGGGGAGGTGGGCGTGGCGGGCGCGCGCGTTTTGCCAGCGGCTGCGTTGTCGTAGGGCTCGGGGGAGGTGGGCGTGGCGGTCGCGCGGATCCCGCCGGCGGCTGCGTCTTCGTAGGGCCCGCCGGAGGTCGGCGTGGCGGTCGCGGCGCCCGGCGCGCGCGTGCCGCGCTTGCCGCCGGCCACGCGGCGGCTCGCCGCAGCTCCGAGCGCGCCGAGCTTCGCGCCTCGCTCGCGCGTGCGCCGCCGCCGCTCCCGTCGCGCGGCGGGCGACAGCGCGGGGCTTTCGACGTCCTCGGCGGGCATCTCGTAGGCCGAGGTCGGCTGGTCGACGGGCGCTACCGCCGGGAGGTCGTACGACGTATACGGTTCCTCGACCCGGGGCGGGTCCGCGGCGTGCGGGCCATCGCCGTTTGACGACGCGGCGGGAACCTCGGCGTAGCCGCCGCCGGCACCGTCGCCCGCGATCGCGGCGGTCTCGTCCGTCGCGCGGCGGACGGGTGCCGCGGCCGTCATCGCGGCCACCATCGCGGCCTTGACGGCCGGCGGGAGCTGCGTGTCGCCGGGCTCGCTGTACGCCTTGTCGGCGACCTTGAACCGCGCGACCGGCGCGCGGCACGTCCAGCATGTCTCGAGATGCTCCTTGAGCCAGTCGTGGTCGGCGAGCGAGATGCTGCGATCGGCGCGCGCTGCGAGCAGCCCTGGCACGCGCGCGCAGGCCTGCGGCACTTCGGTCGACGCGTAGCGGGCCGCCGCGTGACGGGTCGCGCTGATCAGGAGCGCTTCGGGATTGACGTTCTCGAGGTCGCCGGTGAGGACGACGCCCGCGCGGAAGCTGCCGAACGCCTCGACCGCGGCGGCCGTCGCGCGCTCGCCGCGCCCCGCGACGACTTCGCAGTACGCGAGCACCGCGGGGCCACGCACGTCACACAAGCCTGCGAGCGCGTCAGGATCGCCGTCGCGCACGCCGGCAGGAGTCACCGCAGTTGCACCCACGCTCCCCAGGCTACCGCCAGGCGACGACGATCGATGCCGGGAAGTGGACGATTGGGCCTGCTGCACGCAGGATTTCGGCGGGTTGGGACCGCCCGCGGCGAACGGGCGGCGGAGGCTGGCGCCCGGGCGCCGTTACAGTCGCCGCCCATGGACCCCGGCCCGGAGTCGCGATGAGGCTGCTGTTCGTCCTGGACCAGTGGCCCGAACTGTCGGAGACATTCGTCGTCAACGAGCTCGCGGCCCTGCGCCGGCAGGGGCATGCGGTGCGCGTGCAGGCGGCGCGGGTAGCGCCGCATCCGAACCCGGAGGCGCCGGACGACGTGAACGTCGCGCTGCTCGATGCGGGTGCGGGGGAGCGGCGAGGGGGCGCGGGCGGCGCATGGCGTGACCTCGCGTGGCTCGCGGCGTGCCGGCCGCGGGCGTGCTTCGCCGACCTCCTCGGCCGCCGGCGCTGGCGGCGCGAGGAGTGGGCGCGGCCGCTGCGCGCGCTCGCGGGACCGGCGCGGCGCATCCTGGCCGGCGGCGACGAGCACCTGCACGCGCACTTCGCGGGCGGCGCGGCGCTCGATGCGATGCGCCTCTCGGCGCTCACGGGCCGGCCGTTCAGCGTCACGGCGCATGCCTACGACATCTTCGCCCAGCCGCGCAACCTGCGCGAGAAGCTCGAGCGGGCGGAGGCGGTGTTCACGGGCTGTCGCTACAACGTCGTGCGGCTGCGCGAGCTCGTGCCGGGCGCCGACGTCCACGAGGTCGTGATGGGCGTCGACGCGAGCGCGTTCACCCGCTCGGTGCCGCTGCCGGGCGGGCGCACCGTGCTCGCGGTCGGCCGGCTCGTCGAGAAGAAGGGCTTCGACGTGCTCGTCGAGGCGGCGGCGCTCATCGGGGACGTGCGGGTGCGGATCCTCGGCGATGGCCCACTGCGCTCCGAGCTCGAGGACCGGATCGCCGCGACGGGCGCCCCGGTCGAGCTCATCGGCTCGCGCCCACCCGCGGAGGTGCTGGCCGAGATGCAGGAGGCCGACGTGCTCGCGATGCCGTGCGTCGTCGCGCGCGACGGCGACCGCGACTCGATGCCGGTCGTCGTCAAGGAGGCGATGGCGACGGGGCTGCTCGTCGTGGCGAGCGACGAGGTCGGGCTGCCGGAGTGCGTGCTCGAGCCGTGGGGCCGGCTCGCGCCGCCGGGCGACGCGGAGGGGTTGGCGGAGGCGTTGCGCGCGGCGCTCGCGCTCAGCCTCGACGAGCGCCGCGCGGCGGGCGAGGCGGCGCGGGCGTGGGTGGGCGAGCACGCGGACGTCGACCGCGAGACCGCGCGGATGGCGGAGGTCATCGAGGCGAAGCTGGCGGCCCGCGCGGCGCGGGCTCGCTGACGCGTGGCGGGCGCTCGCCGGGGCGAAGCTGGCGGCGCGGCGCGCGCGGGCTCGCTGACGGGCGGCGGGCGCTCGCCGGGGCGAAGCTGACGCGCGGCGCGCGCTCGCCGAGGCTGAGCCCGGCGGCGCGCGGCGCGGCCCAGTCACCCCGCAGGCGGGACGAGCACGCGTAGGCGCGTGCTGAGCGCGAACGTGCGCCAGCCTGCGTCGATCGCCCACTGCTGCTCGCGCGTGCGCTGCGGCGGGTAGAACCCCCGGCCGACGACGATCGCGTCATAGCCGCCGCGGCGCAGCGCCTCCTGGAAGCGGCCCTCGGTCGGGTACTTGCGCAGGAAGCCGTCGAAATAGCCGATGTACTCGACGTCGTTGCCGATCCGCGTGCCGAACGCCGGCCAGATCGGCGTCAGCCCGCCAACGGACCAATCAGCCGCCAGCCCGATGCGCTTGCCGCTCGGCGCCGCCTTGAGCAGCGCGTCGATGGCGGGGTCCGAGCCGAGGTAGCGCCCGTCGTTGATGCGCTGCTCGATCCGGTGGCCGCCGGCGAGCAGGACGAGCGCCGCCGCCACGGCCGCGGCGACCAGCACGCTCGTGTTACGACGCAAGCGCCACAGCGTCCAGCCCGCGCCCGCCACGAGCCCGAGCCCAACCGCGGCAAGCACGACGTCGCGCGCGCCCCGGACCTCGTAGCCGCTGTAGGCGCCGGCCGCGACCGCCGCGAACAGGCCGAGCTCGAACGCGACCGCGAGCAGCCGTGGCAGGCGGCCGATCGCCCACGCGAGGACCGCCGCGAGCAGGATGAGGATCGGCACCGCGTAGCGGGTGTTGACGCTCGCCAGCGACGGGTCGCCGGGATTGCCGAGCGCCGTGCCGGGCAGCCACGCGTAGACCGGAACGAGCGCGATCGCCGCGACCGACAGCCACACGATGCGGCGATCCGTCGCGCGGCGGTTGAGCAGCGCCGCCGCGATCAGCCCGAGCGCGCTGACGATCGCGAGCAGGCCGAGCCCGTCGAAGAGCTCACCGGCGAGCTGGCCCCAGACCGACGTGTCGCCCGCGTAGTCGAGCAGGCTGAAGCCGACCTGCTCGACGATGACGTCGCGCGGGGCGTCGAAGATCGTGACGCCGAAGGGGGCGATCTTCACGGGGAAGACGGGGTTGGCCGACTCGACGAGGTTGCGCACGAGCCACGGGGTGTCGCCGAGCAGCGCGATCGCACCGACGAGCATGCCGTCGCGCACCGCGTGGCGCTCGCGGTGGACCATCCGCGCACCAGTCCAGACCACGACCAGCACGCCGACCGAGCTGATGCCGTACCACTTCGTCCCGAAGGCGATCGCGAGGGCTGTGGCCGCGAGGACGAGGTCCGAGCGCCGGCTCGTGCGCGCGTGGCGCAGGAGGAACAGGACGCCGATCGTGAAGGTCGCCCACAACAGCGAGTCGGGCAGCGCTCGCGGGATTGTGGCGAGGCCGACGATGGGCAGCGAGACGACGGCCGTGGCAGCGAGGACGGCGGCCGCGGCGGGCGCGCGCAGCTCGCGGGCGACGGCGAAGATCGCGACGGCGGTCACGATCAAGAAGAAGCAGATCGGCGCGCGGACGAGGAAGTCGTTGTGCCAGGGCAGGACGGTGCTGAGCATCAGGACGTCGCCGTTGTTGGGGTAGTTGCCGTGCGCGAGCAGCGGGACGAACTGGTCGATCTGCCACAGCGACTGCGTCTGGATCCAGCGGCCGATGTTCGGCAGGTGGAACGTCAGCGGGTCGACGCCGACGATCTCGTCGCCGGCCCAGCGGCCGAGGTCTGCGAGGAACGCGACGAGCGCGATCGCGGCGGCCGTGCCCGCGAGCGCCCACTGCGGTCGCCCGCTCGGGGGAGGGGGTTCGCCGCGATCCTCGCCCTCCGGGCCGGCGGGTCGCGCGCGTACCCGCGTGGCGAGCGCGACGGCGAGGACGGCGGTGGCGAGCACCGTCGCGCGGTTGAGGATCCCGAGCATGAGGGGGAACAGGTGCACGCCGCCGAGCACGGCGGTCCCGATGGCGATGGCCGCGAGCGCGCGCTCGAGCCGGTCGAGGTGGGCGAGCCGGCGCTGGACGGCGAGCCCGGCCGTCGCCAGGACCGCGATCAGCATGACGGCGAACAGGATCGTGCCGGTGAGGAAGTCCTCGGTGGGCATGCGCGGCGCAGGCTAAGCGACGCGTGGGTGCGGCGCCCCCTTCGCCCGTGTTCGGACACAGTGGTTCAAAACGCTCGATAGTTGAGCGTTTTGAACCACTGTCTCTTCGCGGGCGCGCTGGCGCGGCCCGTATCGTGGCGCGACGTGCCGGATCGCCCGCAGCTCTCGGTTCTCATCGTCACGTACGACCACGTGGACGAGATCGGGGCGTGCCTGGACGGCGCCTTGGCGCAGGGGCCCGGCGTCGAGGTGATCGTCGCCGACAACGCGTCGCGCGACGAGACGGCGGCCAAGGTCCGCGAGCGCGACGGTGTGCGGCTCGTCGAGATGGGCTCGAACCTCGGCTTCGCGGCCGGGATGAACGCGGCGTTCGCGGCGTCCAGCGGCTCGTACGTGCTGATCCTCAACCCCGACTGCATCATGCTGCCCGGCTGCGCTGCGGCGTTGAGCGCGCACCTCGCCGCGAACCCGGACGTCGGGCTCGCCGCCGCGCTGCTTCACGACCCCGATGGCACGCCGCAGCTCTTCGCGCGCCGCGACCTCGACCTGCGCGGAGCGCTGTGGGCGTTTACGACGCTTGGGCGCCGGCTCGACGCCCGGCGCGGCGGCCGAGCGCGGGCGGCGCGGCGCTACGAGGATCTGTGGGCCGACGGCCCACCAAGCGAGCCGGTCGCGGTGTTCTGCCCGGCGGCCGCGTGCGTCATGGGAGCACGCGACGACATGCTGCCCGCCCCCTTCGACGAGCGCTTCCCGCTGTTCTTCAACGATGGCGACCTGTGCGCGCGGCTGCTGCGCCGCGGGCGGCGGGCGGAGGTCGTGCCGGCGGCGCGCGCGGCGCACGGCTACGGGACGAGCGTGACGCGCGCGCAGCGCTCGGACCCGGCGCGGATGCGCGCGGAGTGGGTCGCGTCGCTGCGGCGCTACGCCGCACGATGGTGGGGACGGCCGGCGCGCGCGGCGCTGCCGGTGCTGCTGTTCGCCGACGCGGTCGCGGGTGCCGCGCTGTGCGTCGCCAAGCTCGAGGACCCGCGCGAGGTGCGCGGCACGCTCGGCGGCCTCGGCCTGCCCGGCGGCCCGCCGCCGCTGCTGACCCCGGTCCGCCGCCTCGGCCGGAGGTCGCGATGAGCTCGCCGCCGCCGCGCGACGGCGCGCCGGCGGAGGGAGGCCGCGCCACCGGGCGGCCCGGTGCCGGCACCGGCCTTCGCATCCGTGCGGCCCGCGGCACGATCGTCAACGCGATCTTCCTCACGAGCGTCAACACGCTCGCGCTCATCCGCGGCTTCCTCGTCGCCGGTTTCCTCTCGACGACCGAGTACGGCGTCTGGGGGGTCGTGCTCGTCGTGCTCGCGACGCTGCAGTTCCTGCGCCAGATCGGGATCGGCGACAAGTACATCCAGCAAGACGAGCCCGACCAGGAGCTCGCGTTTCGCAAGGCGATGACGTTCGAGCTCGGCCTGGCGGCGATCGCGCTCGTGCTCGGCGTGGCGCTCGTCCCGGCGCTCGCCGCGATCTTCGAAACCCCCGAGATCGTCGTGCCCGCGCTCGTCTCGCTGCTCGTCGTCCCGGCCATCGCGCTGCAGGCGCCGCTGTGGATCTTCTACCGCGAGATGGACTTCGTCCGCCAGCGCAAGCTGCAGGCGGTCGACCCGGTGCTCGGGTTCGTCGTCGCGGTGGCCCTGCTCGTCGCCGGGGAGGGCTACTGGGCGCTGATCATCGGGATCGTCGTCGGCGCGTGGGCGGGGGCGTTCGTGTCCGTCCGCGCGTGCCCGTACAAGCTCGGCCTCGCGTTCGACCGCGAGACGCTGCGCGCCTACGTCTCGTTCAGCTGGCCGCTCGTGCTGGCGGGCGGGGCGGCGGTCGTGGTGGGGCAGGGGCTGCTGATCGTCGGCGAGGCGAAGCTCGGCCTCGCGGGGGTCGGCATCATCGCGCTCGCGAGCGTCATCTCGCAGTACTCAGACCGCGCCGACCAGGCGATCACGCAGACGATCTACCCGACGATCTGCGCAGTGAAGGATCGCGCCGACCTGCTCTACGAGGCGTTCGTGAAGTCCAACCGGCTCGCGCTCATGTGGGGAGCGCCGTTCGGCTTCGGCCTCGCGCTGTTCGCCGAGGACCTCGTCCAGTTCGCGATCGGCGAGCGCTGGCGGCCGGGGGTCGGGCTCATGCAGGCGATCGGGGTGGCGGTCGCGATCCACCAGATCGGCTTCAACTGGGACGCGTTCTACCGCGCGCTCGGGCGCACGAAGCCCGTGGGCGTCGCGTCGGCGATCGCGATCGTCGCGTTTCTCGGGATCGCGCTGCCGCTGCTCGCGACCGACGGCCTGCGCGGCCTCGCGCTCGCGACGCTGCTCGTCGAAGGCGTGAACTTCGCGGTGCGGATGGCGTACCTCAGGCGCCTGTTTCCGTCCTTCGGCTTCATCCGCCACACGGCGCGCGCGCTGCTGCCGAGCGCGCCGGCGATCGCGATCGTCGTCGGCCTGCGGCTTGCGTTCGGCGAGGAGTCGACGCTGCTCGCCGCGCTTGCGATGGTCGCGCTCTACGTCCTCGTCACGCTGGCCGCGACCGCGCTGCTCGAGCGCAAGCTGTTGCGCGAGATCGCCGCGTACCTGCGGCGGCGCCCGGCCGCGGGCGCCGCTCCCGCGTAACCGCGCTTCAGCCGCGCTTGCGCCCGAGCGCGCGCTTGAGCTGCGCCTTGGTCATCTTCGAGCGGCCGTCGATGCCGACCTTCTTGGCGCGATCGTAGAGCTCCTGCTTGGTGGGGTCGTCATGCGAGCGCTCGCCGCCGCGGGCGCTCGACGACTTGCCGCGCGTCGACGACTTCGATGCCGTCTGCGTCTCGCCCGCCCGCGCCTTCTCGCGGTTGACGGTGCGCGCAGCCTTCTCCTCGGCGCGCTTCTCCGACGCGCCCGCGGCCTTCGCGGAGTCCTTGATGTGCTCGTACTGGCGGGCACGCTTCGTGCCCTTCTTGACGCCTGACGGGGGCATGTCCTCCTCCTCGTGTCGGGTGGTGCCCGCACGCTTACCCGTCACCCCGTCGCCGATATGCGGTGAACTGCCCGGCATGGGAGTCGCCTTCGACCCGCGCGGCCTCGCCGCGATCTTCGCCGGCGGGTTCGTGGGCGCGATCGCCCGCGTCGCGCTCGCGGAGAGTTGGGCGAGCGACCCCGCGCGCTGGCCGTGGGCGACGTTCGTCGCGAACATCGCCGGCGCCCTGATCCTGGGCTACGTCGCCGCGCGGGTGCGCGGCGGCCGCGCGCGCCTTCTGGTCGGAACTGGCTTCTGCGGCGCGCTGACGACGTTCTCGACGATGCAGCTCGAGCTCCTGCGGATGCTCGACGGCGAGCACTACGCGCTGGCGTCTGCGTACGCGCTCGTCAGCGTCGCGCTGGGCCTCGCGGCGGTTGCGCTGGGTCGCAGGCTGGCCGCGATTCCAGGTGCCCCGGCCGTGGCGGGCGGGTCCCGGTGAAGGCCCGGATCGCGGGGAGCAGGCCGGTGAGCGCGAGCGCCGGGCTGGCGGCGGGCGGCCAGGGGCGAGGAGGCCGGTGAGCGTCGCGCTGTGGCTCGGGGTCGGACTGCTTGGCGGCACCGGAGCGGTCGCGCGGTTCCTGCTCGACCGCGCCATCACTCGACGGGTCCGCGGCGCGTTTCCGTCCGGCATCCTCGCCGTCAACCTCAGCGGCGCGTTCGCGCTCGGGGCGCTGTCGGGCATCGCGCCCGGTAGCGACACCTACACGCTGCTCGCCGGCGGGCTGCTTGGCGCCTACACGACGTTCAGCACGTGGGTCGCCGACAGCCACCGCCTGTGGTGCGACGGCCGCCGCGGCCTGGCTGCGGCGAACCTCGCCGGCAGCCTTGCCCTCGGCCTCGCGGCCGTCTGGCTCGGCCGAACCGCGGGCCTGCGGCTCTGACCTTGCAACACTTCGAGGGCGTTGCGAGACGAGTTCCAAGAGCACCAGCACACGTCCGTCGAGCGCTTGGTCGGGCGCGACCTGGACGAGTCGTCAGGCAAGGGGCGCCCGCTGTCCGAGCGCGCGCGCCAGTCCCGGCGCTCGGTCGAGGCCTACCTCAAGGGCGGCGTCCGGCCGCGCTGGATGGAGCGCGTCGGGGACATCGACGGCGGGATCGCCCGCGAGCGCCGGCTCCTCGCGGACGCGTACGCGGAGCTGCGTGAGACCTGCGCCCGCGACGGCGGAGACTTCGCCGAGCGCTGGCGCGCGCTCGCCGAGCAGTGGCCGTTCCCCGCCGACCTGCTCGAGCTCATCGAGCAGCACAACGAGTGGTATCCGATCGAGCGCGACCTGCCGCTCAACCCGCGCACGGGCGACTACGTGCGCGTCGGCGGGCGCTCCTACCGGCGACCGGCGCTCGGGCCCGACTGGATCCTCGAGCGCTTTCCGGCGGACGGCTGACGGACCGGGGGCTGCCCGGGCAAAGGCGAGCCCCCGTGCGCCGCGCCGGGCCGCGCTTGGCCGCGCAGCGCTGCGCCGCGCCGGGCCGGGCCGCGCCGGGCCGGGCCGCGCCGGGCCGCGCCCAGGCCGCGCCGCGCCGCGCCGCGGGGGCTGCCCGCGCGCCGGCTCAGCGACCCCAGGCCGGCTGCGTGCCGCGGGCCACGAGCCGCTTGGCCTGGCCACCGGTGGCCGGCACCGTCCAGATCGACGTGGCCCGCGTGAACGCGACGCGCCGCGCGTCGGGCGAGAACACCGGGCCGCTGTCCCCGCGACCGGTCGTGAGGTTCGCGACGAGCTTCGCCGTCCGCGCGTCGAACAGGACGATCTGGCCGGGCTGCTCGATCGCGTTGTCGATGCTCTGCGTCGTCGCGTAGGCGGTCGCGACCAGCCGGTCGTGGCTCGCCGACATCGACGGGTGGCGGAGGTGGCGGCCGGCCGCGTCGAAGGCGACCTGAAGCGCGCCGCCCGCGCCCCGGCAGGTCCCGTTCGTCAGCGTCGTCGGTGACGGCACACAGATCCCCGCGTCGACCGACTCGCCCTCCTGCTGCGCGTCGACGGCCTCCGTCAGCCCTTCGCGCAGGATCCTCGACCCGTCGTAGAACGCGACGAACGGCCGCCCGCCGGAGGCGGCGACCTGGCGCGGCGACAACCCGTCCGCGTTGGCCATGTACCGCCGGTAGTCGATCGTGTTGAACACGACGTTGACGCGCTGCTCGACCCACGCGACCCGCTTGCCGTCCGGCGAGATCGCGACATCGAACTGCGTGGCGTCGCGTGGGCCGTCGGGCGCCGGCCCGATGCGGGTGACGTCCGACAGCGAGCGGCGCTTCAGCCGCGCCGTGTACGCGCGGCCGCGGGCGCCGCGCTTGAACGCCATGCGCTTGCCGTCGGTCGAGATCGTCGGCCGCGAGTAGGCGCCCGTCGCGCCGTCGCGGGTCAGCTGCACGGAGCGCTTGCCCTGCTCGTCGGTGCGACAGAGGTTCTTGGCGCAGACGTAGACGATCGTCGAAGCGCCGGCCGGCGCGGCCGCGCTCGCCAGAGCGCCGGTCACGATCGCCAGCGTGACAGCCGGCCGGGAGCGCATCGCTCAGTTTCCCGCCGCCTCCAGCAGCATCGCCAGCAGCGCGAGCTGCACCTCGCGCTCGATCTTCGGATAGATCGCCGGGACCGGCTGAAAGCCGCCCTCGCCGTCGGCGTCGCTGCCGCACTCGAGCGTGAACGAGGTGACCGAGCCGTCGTCGCGGATCGTGTACGCGAAGTCCGAGAACGTGCCCGTCGTCGGGTACAGCGCGAGCGACGGCTCGACGGCGTACTCCGAGCGCACCCGCGCCCGGCGGTCCGAGCCGGCGGCGTCGACGATCGCGTCGTGCATCGCGGTTCCGACGCGGACGTGGCGATCGAGCGCGGCCGCGGTGATGTACTCGCCGTACGGCCCGCCGGGGGTGCCGTCGCGGCGCCCGTCCCAGACGGGGTTCTCGTAGTTCTGCGACGTGTCGCGCGTCTGGTTTCCATCCATGCCCCACGGATACAGAAGCTTGCGGCTGAACGAGTGGACGTCGACGAAGTACGCGATCTCAGCGCTGCGCATGAGGCCGGCGACGTTGCGGACCTCCGGCTCGGACTCGACCGCCGGCCCGACATAGACCTGGAAGTCGCACGGGTCCGTCGAAGCGGAGTTCGCGGCGGCGCCGGCGCGCGAGTAGTAGCGGTTGTAGTCCCAGGCGATGTCGTTGTTGCGGTTGCAGTCGACGCCGCGGCAGGTCGAGCCGGGGTTCGCGGGGCGCCGGTTCTTGCGCCACATCGCGTTGGCGGGCCCGGACTGCGAGAACGCCCGCCCGTCCGGGTTCAGGCAGGCGATGAGGTGCAGGTCGACGCCTTCGACGATCCGCTTGACGTCAGCCGCGGCGATCGTCGCCGCGGGGTAGACGAGGTCGGGGGTCGGGGCGGTGTCCGTGAACGCGGGGATGACGAGGTCGTCGTCGCCGGCGTAGGCGGCGAGCAGGCGCTGCAGCAGCGTGAGCAGCGCGTCCGGCGGAGCCCACTCGCGGGCGTGCGCGCCGCCGACGAACAGGACGGGCGTCGTGCCGCCGCTCGTCACGCGCACCGAGGACACGCGCCGGCCCTCGTGCGTTGCGTTCGGCAGGGTCGTGCGCCGGCAGAGCGTCGGATACGCGGCGGCGAGCGCGCCGAGGCCGTCCTCGATCTCGCGGACCGTCGAGGGGTAGGCCATCAGGACCCCTCGTAGTCGCCGGGCGAGGTGCCTGGGGGGTGGTCACCGGGCGAGGTTCCTCCCGCGTCGTCGCCGGGGGAGGTGCCCGGGGGGTCGTCGCCGGGGGAGGTGCCCGGGGGGTCGTCGCCCGGCGACCCGTCCGCGGGATCGTCGCCGGAGGAAGTCCCCTCCTCGTCGCGCGTGATCGCGGCGAACAGCGTCGCCCGCTCCTCTTCGACCTTCGCCGCCGGGACGACGAGCTCGGTCGTCAGGCCGCGGGTGTCGAGCTCCGCGAGCGCCTCGTCGGAGGCGTAGCCGGCGACCTGCCAGGTGTCGTCGTCAAGGCGGTTGGCGCTCGTGCGCTCGAAGTCGAGTCCGTCGACCTCGGCGAGGCGCCGCATCGCCTCGGTTGGCCCGGCTATCCGTACGAGCTGCATGTCGAATGACCTCCTCAAGGGGCTCGCGACCGACACTACCCGCCGACCGCCCCCGGAGGTCGCAGCAGGACGCCGAGCTCGTCGAGTCCCGGCACGCGCGCGTCCTGGATCGCGCGCCGCTCGTGCAGCGCGCGTGGCAGGCCCGCGAGCGCGGCCGCGCGGCCGGCGAGCTCGACGCCGATCAGCCGGCGCGGCCGGTTCGTCCGAAGCTCCAACAGCCAGCGCCGGCCCAGGCGCAGCGCGCTCGCCTCCGGCAGGCAGCGCACCGCGCACCAGACGCTGTTGCGCGCGACGTAGAAGCGCGCCCGCGCGAGCGACTTCGTCGTCGCGCCGAGGCGGTGGGTCACGTGCGCGTCGGGGACGAGCAGCGCGTGGTAGCCCGCGAGCACAGCGCGAAAGGCGAGATCGACGTCCTCGTAGTAGAGAAAGAAGCGCTCCTCGTAGCCGCCGAGCGCGTCGAAGACGTCGCGCCGGAAGACGGGCGCGGCGCCGGGGGCCGCGAACACCGCGTACGGCTCGGCCGGTAGGTCCGAGAGTGGCCGGTCGCGCAGGAGCTTGTAGGCGAACCCCGCCGGGTCGTACTGGTCGCCCGCGCTTTCGATGAGGCCTTTCGACGCGCTCACGAGCACGCTGCCGAGCGCCCACGTCCGCGCCGTGCGCGGCGCCGCGGTCAGGCGCTCGAGCCAGTCGGGCGCGGGCGTCGCGTCGGAGTTCAGGACGCAGACCCACGGCGCGCTCGTCGCTGCGACCCCGCGGTTCGCCCCGCCGGCGAAGCCGTGGTTGCGGCCAAGCTCGAGCACGCCCACGCCGGGGTGATGCGCGCGCAGCAGCGCGAGCGAGCCGTCGCGCGAGCCGTTGTCGGCGACGAGCACCTCCGCGGGTTCGAGCGTCTGCGCGGCCAGCGCGGCGAGGCACTCGGGCAGCAGCCGCTCGCCGTTGAAGTTGACGATGACGACCGCGACATCGCTCGTGCCTCGATCGTGCATCGCGCGGCAGTCTAGATCGCGGCCCCCGCCCGCTCCACGAGCGTGCTCGGCGTGTCGCCGGGCGCGAGCTCGGCCAGTCCCACCTCGATGGCGACACCGAGCTGCGCCACGTCGATCCGCACGGACTCCATGCGCACCCGGGCGATGCTCGACGGCACTCCCGTCAGCGCGCAGACGAGGGCTTCGCCATCGGCGCTTGACACGACGAGGTCGTAGGACCGAAGGCGACGCGCCACGGCGGTGGCCACGGCCGAGGCGCGACGGATGGCGTCGCTGACGGACTCCGCGACGGACTCGCCGGTGAGGACCGCCACGAACGCGACGCTCAGCGGGACGTTCGTGCGATTGGCGCGTTCGATCTCACGCCCGAGGGCTTCGAGCCCGGGGTCGCCCGGTGCGAGACCCTCGAGCACGGCGGCATCGCGGCGCTCCTCGGCCCGCACGGCGGCCGCCCGATCTTCCGCCGCGTGGAGGCGGTCGACCGCTGCTCGCTCGCGATCGCGCTCGGCCAGCGCTCGGTCGCGTGCCGCGAGGGCTCGGTCCTCGACGGCGCGCCGTTGCGAGAGCGCGGCGCGCGCGACTGCTTCGAGGTCTGTCAGCGGCGTTTCGGGTGGGTTCTCGAGCCGTTCGGATAGCTCGTCGCGTGCCTGCGCGTCCACGTCGCGCAGGTCGGCCTCGCGATCGCGCGCGAGCGCCTCGGCATCGCGCTGGCGACCTGCGATCTCGTGCGCGATCGCCGACCCGTCCCGCGGGGCGGACGCACCCAGCGTGGGTGGGCGACAGTCCGTCGGCTTCGTGCCGCGGGTCGTGTCGGGCTTTGCCCTGCGTCCGGGACCTTCCATGGCCGCCTCCCGCGTCCGCGGGGGTCGCAGTGAGACCCCGCACGTCTACGAGGATGTACAGGATGCTGTCTATGAACTCATTTAGTGAGACCGTAGGTTGCAGGTCCGATCGTACGCCTCCCGGGCAGCTCCGTGGCGATACTTCTCGGGGGCCGCCGCTACGCTCGGCTCAGTGAGAACGTTGGTGTCCTCGGTGATGGTCCGTCCGATCCGTGTTGGAGGTTCCTCGGCGGGTGACGGGCTGGCTCTTACGCTCGTTGTCGGCCAGGTGCCTGACCTGCATCGGTTGTGCCGCCCGTCACCGCCGAGGACGTCCGGCGTGACTTGATAGGAGCGTGGCAGCGCCCCGACTGAGGCGTGTCCGCCGGAAGTCCGCTTCCCAACGACACAAGATCAGGAAGGGATGCTGGGGATGATCGTGATTGGCGCGGACACACACAAGCAGACGCACACGCTCGTCGCGTTGGACGCGGCGACGGGCCGTCATCTGGGCGAGATCACCGTCTCGAGCAGGCCCGAGGGCGCGCTGGACGCGCTGATGTGGGCTGCCC
Source organism: uncultured Actinomycetes bacterium (assembly GCA_963839905.1). Classification (GTDB taxonomy): domain Bacteria; phylum Actinomycetota; class Thermoleophilia; order Solirubrobacterales; family Solirubrobacteraceae; genus CADCVQ01. The sequence goes on from CAWIXC010000002.1 coordinate 136,461, forward strand.
GAGTGGGCGACGATGAGCGGGTGTGGGCGATCGAGGACGTACGTCATGTCTCCGGGCGCCTGGAGCGCGAGCTGATCCGTCACGGCCAGGCCGTGATCCGGGTGCCCCCACGGTTGATGGCCGGTGCCAGGCCGGCAGGCCGGTTGCGGGGCAAGAGCGACCCGATCGACGCGGCGGCGGTCGCGCTCGCGGCGATCCGCGCGGGCCTGGACACGCTCCCGGCCGCGCGTTTGGAGGGCGTCGATCTGGAGCTGCGACGGTTGCTGGATCGTCGTGAAGACCTCGTCGCTGAGCGCACCCGTGAGATCAACCGGTTGCGCTGGGCGCTGCATGACATGCACTGCCCGATCGAGGTGCCCGCCCGGGCGATGGACCGGATCGGCTGGACGACCAAGCTGAAGGCGTGGACTGCCCGCCAGTCCTCGGTGCAGGGTCGCATCGCGCATGAGACGCTGCTGCGGATCCGCGCGCTGACGCGCGACATCAACGCGTATGAGCGCGAGCTGGACACGCTCGCGCGCGAGTACGCCGGCGAGCTGATCGACAACGTCGTCGGCTGCGGCTCGCTGACCGCCGCGAAGATCGTCGGCGAGACCGCCGGCATCGACCGCTTCCGCTCGGAGGCCTGCTACGCGCGCTCGGCCGGCACCGCGCCGGTCCCGGTGTCCAGCGGGCGCAGCGATCGCCACCGCCTGGACCGCGGCGGAAACCGCCAGCTGAACCTCGCCTTTCACCGCATCGCGATCTACCAAGCCCGCGCCTGCCCCCAAGCCCGCGCGTTCCTGGAGCGCAAGCAGGCCGAAGGCAAGACCCGCCGCGAAGCGCTGCGCTGCCTCAAACGTCACATCACCCGCCGCGTCTACACGCTCCTCATGCACACCCACAACATGAACGCCAACGCGCCAACAACGGCGCCCGCGTTGACATAGGAGCAACCGGTGAATACCGACGCGGCGGCCGCCGAGCTCTACGAGGCCAAGGCGCAGACCTACGCGGCGTTCGGCAACGGCGCGATCGCCGCCCGCGCGCGAGAGATCCTGCCGTCGCAGGGCAGCGTGCTCGACCTGGGCTGCGCGTCCGGCGGGCTGCTCGCCCTGCTGCGCGATGAGGCCTCGCACCTCGCGGGACTCGAGCTGTCGGAGACCGCGGCGCGGGCGGCGGCGCAGGTCGCCGACCTCGTCGTGCAGGGCGCGCTGGAGGACCCCGGCCTGCCCTTCGAAGCGGGCTTCTACGACCTCGTCGTGCTCGCCGACGTGCTCGAGCACCTCGCGGACCCCGACGCCGCGCTGCGCCGCGCCGCCGGATGGTGCAAGCCCGGCGGGGCGGTCCTGATCAGCGTCCCGAACGTCGCGCACTGGCACGCCCGCCTCACGCTCGTGCGCGGCCGCTGGCCGGCCGAGGAGCGCGGCACGTTCGACGCGAGCCACCTGCGCTGGTTCACGCGCGACTCGGTCGCGACGCTGCTCGCCGGTGCCGGCCTCGTGCGGATCGAGGTCGGCGCGATCGTGCCGGCGCTGCGCAACCACGTCAGGCTGCCGGGGCGCGTCGAGGCCCGTGTCGAGCCGGCGTGGCAGGCGTTGGGGCGACGAGCGCCGGGGCTCCTGGGCTATCAGGTCATCGCCGCCGGACGGCGCCCGGCCCGGGCCATCGCAGCCTGGGCGCGATCACCCGGGTGAGCGTGTGGGCCGCGGAGACGCCGTCCGCGACGCGGACGTCCAGCCTCAGCCCCACGCGACGGCCCGCGCGCAGCGCCCGGCCGATCGCCACGCGGGATCGCCGGTCGAGCCTGATGCGAACCGCGACGCTCGCGCCGCCGATCGCCGCTGCGCGGGGCTTGGTCCTCTTCGTGGTGCGATCGGGTTGACGACCGCCACGTTGCCGCGCGCGCTTCAGTCCTGTTGCTGATCGATAACACCGCCCGGAGAGGCGCCGGGCCGCCGCCGGCCCGGACCGCGCCGGGGGCCGGGCGCGCGAGCAATGGGGGGTGCCGTCCGCCCGAGGTGCGCCGGGGCCAGGCGCTACGAGCCGGAGCGCGCGGCCGCGGGCGGGGCCGCGGCGCGCTCGAGCCGGGCGCGCAGCGACGGCCCCGTGAGCGGACCGAGGTGTCCGGGAGCGGCGATGAGCGGATCGAGCGCGGCCAGCGCGAGGATGCTCTCGCGCGCGCGCTGCGTGTCGAGGTTGTAGGCGTCGAGCGGCAGGTGCGGCTCCGTCGGGCGGCCGAGCATCGTCGTCATGTAGAAGCAGTCGCTGACGAGCGCCACCCGATCGGCCGCGCGCCACAACCCGATCTGACCGGGCGCGTGACCCGGCAGCTCGATGACGCGAAAGCCCGCGATCTCGTCGCCCTCGACGACCGTGCCCGAGATCTGCACCGGCCCGCCGTCCCACACCCAGCGGTGCAACACGGTGTGCAGCAGCCGGATGTGCGGCGGGAGCTTGGACATCTGCCAGTACGTCCGGCCGCCGGCGCCCTGCGCCTCCGCCACGGCGTCCGGATGACAGAGCACCGGGGCGAACGCGCTCAGCGCGGGCGCCGCGCCGCGATGGTCGGTGTCGGCGTGCCCGAGGACGATCTGCTTGAGGCCACCCATCCGCTCCGCGGCCGCCGCGATCGCGCCGGCCATGCCCTTCTCGCCGGTGTCGTAGACGACGACGCCGCCATCGTCCTCGATGAGGTACGCGTTCATCGTGCGCGTCAGGCCGCCGCGCAGCACCCACACGCGCGGTGCGATCGGCTCGAGCCTGGGGACCTTCGCCATCGGCTGAGCTTCGCATCTGCCGCGAGTCGAGTGGACGAGCTTGCGTCCATTACCAGCTCTTCGGCGCGCTGCCGCCGTTGCCGATCCAGGGCGGCTCATGGTGGATGGAGGGGAGCTCGATCGTCAACGGTCGAGGCGAGTTCGCATTGCCGGACGGGGCCTTCGCGGACACTCCGACCCGGATGGTGCTGGGCGCCACGCTTCGCATACCGACGGTGCCGTGCCGCGACGAGATGGGCGACGGGCAGTGGCTCATGGAGATGAAGCTGCCCGTCGAGGAGGAGCGCACGACGGTGGCCACGTCGCCACGCCGAACGCGTCGTAGATCGTTCTCACGGTCTTCAGATTGCCTTCTGCGCTCGCATGCCAAGTCCTTACCGAGTGCGAATCGAAAGCCGCCGCAGGCTACACGCTGCGGCTAGTCGCGACCACCAACATCGCCGGGGGTGACGAAGCCGGTTTCGTACGCGCGGATGACGGCCTGGGTGCGGTCGCGGGCGTCGAGCTTGGCGAGCACCCGGGCGACGTGTGATTTCACGGTCTCCGTGCCGACGATCAGCTGCGCGGCGATCTCGGCATTCGACATCCCGCGCGCGACGAGCCGCAGGATCTCGGCCTCGCGAGCCGTGAGCCCGGCGCCGTCAAGGCCGCCGTCGGCGGCGTGCGCGGGCTTGCAGCGGGCCGCCAGCTCGCGGATCGTCGCCGGAAACAGCAACGAGTCGCCCGCGGCCACCAGCCGGATGGCGCGTACGACCTCGTCCGGGCGGGCGCGCTTGAGCAGGAAGGCCGACGCTCCCGCGCGCAGGGCATCGAAGACGTAGTCGTCGTTCTCGAACGTCGTGAGGACGAGCACGCGCGGTGGGTCATCGACGTTCGCGAGCAGGCGCCGGGTGGCCTCGATGCCGTCGACGACCGGCATGCGGACGTCCATCAGGACGACGTGGGGCCGCAGTCGGCGCACGAGGGCGGTGACACCGGCTCCGTCGTCGGCCTCGCCGATCACGTCGAGGTCGGGCTCGGCGTTGATGATCGCGCGCAGGCCGCTGCGGATCAGCGGCTCGTCGTCGACGAGCAGGACGCCGAGGCTCACGGTACCGGGTGTAGCGGGAGTCGCACCACCACGCGCCAGCGGCCCTCGTCCGCACCTGCGGACACGTCGCCGCGCAGGGTGATGACGCGCTCGCGCATGCCGTCGAGGCCACGGCCCCCGCCGCCGCCGTCTCGGGGATGCCTCTCGTCGAGGGGGTTGGTCACCTCGACTTCGAGCTGCTCGGCACGGACGCTGAGGCTGAGCGTCACGGGCACGCGGCCGGCGTGGCGCAGCACGTTCGTCAGGCTTTCCTGAACGATCCGGTATGCCTCGCGCGAGACGGCGTGCGGCACCTCGTCGAGCTTGCCCTCGAGATCCGTGGTGACGTCGATGCCGGCCGACCGGGTGCTGTCGACCAGCCGCTGCAGATCGGCGAGCGTGGGTGTCGGAGCGCGCGCCACGGCGTCCTCTCGCAGCAAGCCGAGCGCGTGGTCGAGGTCGCGCAGGCCGCTGCGCGCGGACGTCTCGATGTTGGCCAGCGCCTCGCCGACGAACGCCGGGTCATCGTCGAGCACGCGGCCCGCGGCGCCGGCCTGCACGGTCACGATGCTCAGGGCATGGCCGACGGAGTCGTGCAGCTCGCGGGCGAGTCGGTTTCGCTGGGCGAGGCGCAGCGCATGGCGCTCGGAGGCGGCGAGTCGCTCGGCCGCGGAAGGGCCCAGCATGCGCGGCGCGGCCCGGCGCATCGCCGCGCCTGCCGCCGAGGCGACGTAGACCAGCGCGATCGGAGAGAGCAGGGCGAGCGGCACGATCCACGCGTTACCCGGCCCGCCGGCCACGGTCGCGTCGAGGCGACCAAGCTGGACGTCGCCGGTCGCAAACGGCGCGAACACGGCGGACACCACCGCGGGCGGTATGACGAGCGACAACGCGCCGATCACGCCGCCCGTGAGCAGGTGCGCGACGAAGAACGCGGCGGAGCGCCAGCGCGTCGCCCACGAGGGCTTGGCGTCGAGCGTCTGCGGCGCGGGGACGTCGACGGCGAGCAGCCGGCGTGCAGCGCCGATCTCGAGCTCGCGCACGGCCGGCAGCATGCCGGTCGCGATCGGCAGAACGACGGCGCAGAGCGCGATCGCCACCCACAGCGCGCCGCGCTCTCCGATGCCACCCTGCAGCGCCGGGATGACGAACCCGGACAGCGTGCCGTACGCCGCGACCAGCGCTGCACCGATCGCGAAGTACGCGTAGCGCCGCCACGTCGACCTGCGCACGGGCGTCGCGAGCAGCTGTCGCACCGAAGGCATGCGGCGATCGTGACAGACGTCGCCGGTGACGAAAATCCCCCGCGCGAGTGACACGGATCGCTCGCGCAGGGGACGAACGCGACCCTTGCCGGCGGGAGAGTGAGGACCATGACTTCTCCACCTCACGCACCGCATCACCGTCACCGGATGAGCAGCGTCGTGCGGGATGCGACACTGCCTGGCGCAGACCATCACGCGAGGCGCGCTCTCCGGCTCGCCGGCTGGGCGAACATCGCCATCGCCGCAGGGCACGTCGTCGGGCTCATCTGGGCCTGGAGCATGTTCCGCTTCGTGGGCATCGAGGCCGAGATGCGCGAGATCGCCGCGCAGGGTTCCGCGCTGCCCTACGTCTTCACGCTGATCCCTGCCGCCGCCATCTGCCTGTTCGGCCTCTACGCGCTGTCAGCGGCCGGGGACGTTCGTCGCCTTCCTCGTCTGCGCGCCGGTCTGGTGGTCGTCGCGGTCATCTACGTCTACCGGGCGACGCTCTACGACGGCTTCGCCTCGGTACGCGAGGGAGATGCCGCGCAGCTGGCGTTCTCCGCGACCGCGCTGCTGATCGGCCTCTGTTACGCGTACGGCGCTGCGGTGCGAGGACGCTCCGTGCCTCGGAGTGCTCGCCGGGGTGCAAGCTGCTGATCTGGGGCCACCAGCTGCGGAGGGGGCGCATGACGACGGCGCACCCCCGAGGACGCCTCGATGACCTGATTCACCAGCTCGTGCGGTTCTCGTTGATCGCCGCTCTGGCTCGGGCCGACGAGCTGGAGTTTCGGTTCGTGCGAGACACCCTGGAGGTCAGCGACTCCGTGCTCTCTCGCCAGGCATCGACGCTCGAGCAGGCCGGCTACGTCGCTACCACCCCAAGCCTGTGTCGTTTCAAGGACTCACCCAAACCAACGAACGAAAGACAATCCAATGCACATGTACACCAAGCCCATCATGGCCGCGGCCCTCCTTGGCGCCGCCTTCCTGACACCGCCTGCGGCACATGCCGCGCCGACGACGATCGCCGTCGAGCAGGCTCCTACGCGCGTCGCCGCTTGGGAGTCGACGGTCATGTGGTCCAGGCGAGATCCCGCCACGGGCCGCTACGCGCTGATGAAGTCCGTCGCCGGCGGTGCGCCCGAAGCCGTGGGGGTGCCCCCGCGGCCCGGCCGGCCGTTCGACGTGGACCTCGGCACGAGCCGCTCGGGCTCGACGGTCGCCGTGTACACGCGCGACGGCGACATCTACCGCCTCGACGTCGCGTCCGGCCGCGAGTCGAAGGTGGCTCGGCTCAGCTCGCCGAAGGTCGAGCGCAGCCCGACGATCCAGGACGGCGCGATCGCCTTCATCCGGCGTGCCGGCGGTCGCGACGAGCTGCGCGCCGGCACCGCCACGGCCGGCAGCCGGGTGCTCGTGCGCAACGGCTCGATCCTCCACGCGGAGCTCGGCGACCGCCACGTCGCCTACGTCACGTCGGGATCCGACGACGGCGTGATCGGCGAGTCGCAGATGCACATCCGCAACCTCGCGACGGGCTCGGACAAGATGGTCTACCGCGCGCGGTCGGGCGGCTCGAACAATGCCACCAACTTCCGAGCCAGCTACATGGCCAAGCCGCAGGGCTTCGTGTGGGCGCGGACGAACGTGGGCGCGAGCGGAGGCAGCGTGCTCGTGCGCTACCGGCTGGCGGGATCCCGGCTGGACTTCGCGGCCGGCTCGTCGCACCACATCTCGACGGCCTGGGCCGGAGCACAGCTCGGCGTCGTCAGCACGTCGGTGTTCGGTGGTAGCGAGTCCATCAACAGCCTGACCCCCAGCGTGTGCACGGACACCGGCGTCAACTACTGCTCGGTGGTGGCCTCGGGTCCGCTGTCCTTCAGCGCCGGCGCCGCGAGCGGCGGCGAGGCGACGCTGAGGTCCTCCCGCGACATCGGTTAGCAACGGCGCACAGGGCCACGGCCAGTCTGCATCGGTCGTGGCCCAGCGCTCACCGGAACGAGAGCTTTGGGCTATCGCCCCGCGGTGGCCTGCGGGCTGGACCTTGCGCGCGCGCTCAGCTCGCCCGCGCGCGCGCCGGATGGGCGGCGAAGGCGCACGGTGACCACGCCGCCGGTGGCGGCGCGGACGGTCTGGCGGTCGACGCGCCGGCCGCCTCGCCTGAGCGTCACCGTCACGCGGCCGGGCTGAGGTGCGCACGCTGACACGACCACCGCTCGACCTCGCACGCGGATCGGGACGCGTTGCCGGGGGCGGCAAGCCGGAGTCGTCACCCAGACGGGCTGCCGGCCACCCATGAGCACGCGCCGTTCTCGTCCCGGCGCATCGGCGACGCGAGCCACGTAGATGTCCTCGTCGCGGGCGAACGCGATCCGCTGCCCGTCGGGCGACCACGTCGGCTGACTGTCGCGCCCGGCCGTAAGCTCCGGGACGAGCTCGATCGTCGCGACGTTTTCGCTGCGAGCGCGACATCGCGCGTGAGTGGGCCGGCTCGTGAGGACCGACAGCTCGCGATCGGCGCCGTTGCCGCTGGGTGCTTGCCGATCCATCGGGCGCGGCCGGCAGACGTTCGGGCCGCAGCGGTACAGCAGTGCATCGGCTCGCGCGGAGGTCGTGGCAGCGAGCGAAAGGACGCCCGCGACGATCGCCGCCGCAGAGAGAAGGCGACAGGGCGCCATGCTCGGCATCCGGGTCAAATGCTTCCAAGAATCTGCTGCTTGAGCGTAGCATCGGCGATCGAGGCCGACACATTCCAGAGGATCGCGATGACCGCGGAGGAGTTCGAAACCGTCGTCGACGAATACGCCGGCACCTGCGCCACCTGGTCAAATCGCGCGTGATGTTGCTGTGGACCTCGAGGAGGTACGAGGAGTACCGCTACGCGGCGCTGAGCTCGGTATCGCACGATGCGGACATCGGTGAGATCACACTGGTCGGGTCCGGTGTCGTGCGAACGCTGCGGATCCGACCGCTGGAGCGTGCCGCCGAGATCGTCGGGGTGGTGGCGGCGCATCGGCGAGGATCGGGTGCATCCGCGTGCCGGGCGGCCGAGGCGCGGGTCGCGAAGCGGGCACTCATTGGTGTGCATCGACGTCAAGCAGCCCGGGCGCTGATCGCGCAGCATCGCGAATACCGATGCGGCGCGCCTGCCAGGATGACCCACTTGCGGACTTGGACGGGTGGAGGTAGGTTCGGCGGGCGCCCCGTGGTCTGCATGAGTAGACCTCGACACGGAAGGATCCGCTGATGCGTCATATATCTCAGAAGCTGCTCGGCACGACCGTCTGCCTGCTGATCACCTGCTCGTCGCTGATCACACAAGCCGCCTCCGCAGGGGTTCTCATTTCCGACTGAGCGATAGTGCACGGGCCCTGCGTACCCCTCAGCTGCAGGATCAGCTTGCGCAGCGGGACATTGGGTCGCGGCGACGAGGCGCGCACGCGCTTCGCGGCGGCCGAGCGCTCCTACGCGGCGCTGGGCGCCGAGCCGTGGCTGGCGCGTCTTCGCTCGGACCGCGCGGCCCGCGCGACCCGGCGCTGACGCCGTCGACCGCAGCGAGCCCCGACGGCTATGCTCGCCCCGCCCATGGGCCTGCGCACCGTCCGCTACGACATGAACCACGGCGCCGCGCGGCGCATCCTGCAGCCGCAGCTCGAGGCGTGGGCCGCGTCGCACCCGCCCGAGGCCGAGATCCTCGAGGTCGGCGCGGGCCACTACGACCACCGGCCGTACTTCCGCTGCACGCTCACGAAGTTCGACGCCGACGAGTCCCAGCACCCCGACATCGTCGGCGACGCGCTGAACATGCCGATCGAGGACGACCGCTTCGACGGGACGCTCGCGATCTCCGTCCTCGAGCACGTCGACGACCCCTACCAGGTCGTGCGCGAGATGTTCCGCGTGCTGAAGCCCGGTGCCGAGGCGTTCGCCTGGATCCCGTTCACGTTCGGCGTCCACGGCTTCCCCGAGGACGTCAGCCGCTTCACGACGTTCGGCATGCGCCAGCTCTTCGAGCGCGCCGGCTTCGAGATCGTCCGCATCGACGAGAAGCCCTACTCCGGCGCCTTCCTGCAGATGACGAACCTCGTGCACTTCGTCCTGCCGCGCACCGACCACCGCCGCTGGGTGCGCCCGCTCAACAAGGCACTGTTTCTGCTGTTTCGCATGGGCTATCCGCTCGACGAGCGCTTCTCCAAGCTCAAGCTCAAGACGCTGTACACGGGCGCCGAGATCGTGGCGCGCAAGCCCGCGGGGTAGATCGTTCGGCTCAGCGGCGCGTGATGCGCTCGCAGTCGCGGAGCACGAGGTCGCGGCGGTCGGCGAGCGCGACGTCGCGCGTCCCGGTCCCGCAGCTGACGGTGTCGCGCACCCGCCGGCCGAGCGGCGCGGTGTCGCGCGCGTCGACGCGGTCGTTGCCGGCGCCGGCGGTGAACGTGTCGCGCCCGCTGTGGTCGGTCAGGCGATCGTCGCCTGCCGCGCCGGTCATCCGGTCGTTGCCGCTCTCGCCTTCGAGGCGGTCAGCACCCGGCCCGCCCAGCAGCCGGTCGGCGCCGCTGCCGCCGCGCAGGCGGTCGTTGCCCGCCTCGCCGTAGAGGCAGTCGCCGCCGGCGAGGCCGCGCAGCAGGTCGTTGCCGGCGCGACCGAGGATGACATCCGAGCGCGGGGTCCCGTTGATCGTGTTCGCGGCGGCGGTGCCGGCGATCGCGGCGACGCGCAGGGTGCAGCCCGGCCGCAGCGACGCGGACGGCGGAGGCGGGGGCGTCGCACTTGCCGAGACGGTGTAGGAGCGCCTCGCCGTCGAGCCGTCCTCGTTGCCGGCGCGGTCGATCGCGCGGACCTGCAAGGTCGGGCTGCCGCTGCTCGAGCCCGCGGGCAGCGCCGGGTAGGTCGCGGGGGAGGAGCAGGCCTGGAAGCCGGGCACGTGCAGGTGGCATTCGAAGCGCGACCCGGCCTCGCTCGAGGCGAACTCGAAGCGCACCGTCGAGTTCGTGGAGACCGTGGCGGCTGGCCCGGCGGTGATCGTCGTCTCCGGCGGCGTCGAGTCCTCGACGTACGTCAGGGAGCTCGTCGAGCAGGCCGAGGTGGTGCCGCCGGCGCTCACCGTGGCGTAGAGCGTGGTCGTCGCGTCGTTGAAGACCGAGGTCTGGATCCCTGGCGACGCGAACGCGGCCGCCAGGCCCGCGCCGAAGCCGGGGCCGGTGCACGTCGGGGTCGCGTACAGCTGCACGACCCCGCCCGCGACCGCCGTGCCCTTGATGAACGGCTGGTGGTTGTTGGCCGGTGGGTCGGGGTCGCTGTCGGTGAACACCGGTGGCGGGGGCGCGGGGAGCTGGTGGGTGTAGAGCACGAACGTCGTCGAGCACGCCGAGGTCAAGAGGCCGTCGAATGCCGCGGCGTAGAAGAACGTCGCCGTGTTGTCGCCGACCTGCACGGAGATCCCGGTCGACGCGAACTGCGCCGCCGTGCCGCTGCCCACATCGGCGCCCGTGCAGGCCGCGTTCGTGAAGAGGCGGACGGTCGTGCCGTCGGCACCGCTGCCCCTGATCTGCGGCGTGTTGTCCGACGAGGGCGAGGCGGGGACGGTGTCCGTGACGGTCGGGGCCGGTGGCGGAGCCGGATCCTCGGTGTATGGGAACGCCGCCGAGCAGCCCGAGACCTCGGCGCCGACGAAGGCGCTCGCATAGAAGTTCGTGATGGAGCCGGGGGCGACGGTCACCGTGAGGCCGGTGCTCGTGAACGTCGCGGCGGGTCCCTGGGCGGCGATCAGGCCCGTGCAGGTGTTGTTCGTGTAGAGCGTCACCGTCGACCCGGCCTGGGCCGCGCCCTTGACCTCGGGCATGAGGTCGTTGCCGGGGGACGCGGGGAGCGTGCCGGTGATGGTCGGCGTGGGGGGTGGCACGGCAAGCGCGACCGACGGCGTGCCCGCGAGGCAGGCCGCAAGCACTGCGGAGCCGGCGAGTGCGCGGCGAAGTGACATGTGGCGCAGCCTACGCCGATGCGAACCGCACTACGCCACTTTCGCGCTCTTCGACGACGCGCCCGTCGGCGAGGAGCAGGTCGGCGTGGCCGAGCACCTCCGACAGCGTGAGGTACGCCTGCGTCACCGCGACCGTGCCCCACAGGTCCTGCGCGATCTCAAATGCGGTGCGCGGCCCGTCCGCGACGAGCTTGCAGATCTTCTCGGCGCGGCGCTCGTGCATCCGGAAGCGCTCGTCGATGAGCGCGACGTGGTCGAGGACGGGCTCGCCGTGGCCGGGCAGGACGATCTCGACGTCCTCCATCTCGCGGGTCGCGCGCATCGACGCGAGATAGATCTCGAGCGCGTGCGGGCGCGCGGGCGGCCGCTCTTCGTCGAGCGGCGCGTCGAGCGGGCGCGAGATCAGCGGGTTGGAGGAGATGTGCTTGATGAGGTGGTCGGCGCCGAGCACGATCTTGCGTTCGGCGTCGTGGAAGATCGTGTCCGACGGCGAGTGGCCGGGGCGGTGCAGCACGCGCAGCGTGCGGTCGCGCAGCTTGAGGTCGCTGCCGTCGGTCAGCGGGCGCGTCACCGTCGCCGCCGCGCCCCAGTTGCGATAGCTCTGCGAGACCGACACGAGCGCCAGGCGCATGTTCTCCGGGATCCCGTGCTCGGTCATGACGCTGTCGGCGAACGCGTCGTCGGCCGCCATGCCGTCGAAGTACTGCGCCGCCCACGGGACCAGCAGGTCGAGCGCGGCGACCTCCGCGCCCGAGCGGCGCGCGAGGATCGACACGAGCCCGAGGTGATCCATGTGCTGGTGGGAGATGAGGATGAGCTCGAGGTCCTCGATCCGGCGGCCGTGGCGCTTCAGCGCGACCTCGAGCGCGTCGAGCGCGGTGCCGGAGTTCGGGCCGCTGTCGAGCAGCGTCAGCGGGTCGTCCTCGATGAGGTACGTGTTGACAGTCCCGACCTGAAACGGCGTCGGGATCGCCAGGCAGTGGATGCCGGCGTCGGCGGCCCGCGCGAGCGCGTCGGCCGCGTCGCTCACGAGCGGATGATCTCCAGGATCTCGTCGCGCCGGCGCTCCATGTCCTCCTGCGACACGAGCGACTCGAGGCACAGCCGCAGCAGTGGCTCGGTGTTCGAGGAGCGCACGTTGAAATGCCAGTCGTCGTAGTCGATGCTGACGCCGTCGAGATGGCCGATCTTCGCGTCGGAGTAGCGCGCTTCGATCTCGGCGATCTTCGCCGGCGCGTCGTCGACGGTCGAGTTGATCTCGCCGGAGATGAAGTACGTCGAGCGGTAGTCGTCGAGCAGGTCGGAGAGCTTGCGGTCCTCGACGCTCAGCAGCTCGAGGATGAGGAGCGCCGGGATCGTGCCGCTGTCGGCGCAGTAGAAGTCGCGGAAGTAGTAGTGGCCGGACACCTCGCCGCCGAACATCGCGCCCTCGTCGCGCATGCGGGTCTTGAAGAACGCGTGGCCGACGCGGTTGGGGTGCGGGGTGCCGCCGGCCGCGTTGACGGTGTCGGCGACCGCCCGGCTCGCGCGGACGTCGTAGAGGATGCTCTCGCCCGGCGACTTGCGCAGCAGCGACTCGGCGAGCAGCGCCGTGAGGAAGTCGCCGTCGACGAACGCGCCTCGGTCGTCGATGAAGAAGCAGCGGTCGGCGTCGCCGTCCCAGGCGATGCCGAGGTCCGCGCCCTCCTCCACGACCTTGGCCATGATGAACTCGCGGTTCTCGGGCAGCAGCGGGTTGGGCTCGTGGTCGGGGAACTCGCCGTCGGGGACCCAGTAGTGGGTGACGAGGTCCAGGCCGAGCTGCTCGAGCAGCGGGCCGACCATCGGCCCGGCCATCCCGTTGCCGCCGTCGACGACGACGCGCAGCGGCTTGACGTTCGCTTTGTCGATGAACTCAAGCGCGGCGGCCTGGAACTCCTCGAAGATCTCGACGTCCTCGACATCGCCGCCTCCGGGGGGATCGCCCAGGCCTTCTTCGATCCGGCGGCGGACATCTTGGATGCCGGCGTCGCCGGACAGCGCGATCGCGCCCTGCTTGACGAGCTTCGCGCCGGTGTAGGCCTTCGGGTTGTGCGAGGCGGTGCACATGAGCCCGCCATCGAGGTCGCGCGAGCCGACGAGGTAGTAGAGCATCTCGCTGCCGACCTGCCCGGCGTCGACGACCGTCGCGCCCTCGGCGATCATCCCGTCGCGGTAGCGCGCGGCGAGCTCGGGCGCGGTGAGGCGCATGTCGCGGCCGAGGCCGATGCGCAGCTCGGGCGCCGGCTTGCCGGCGAGATCCGCGAGGACGAGCGCGAAGCCGCGCCCGACGGCCTCGGCGACGTCGCCGTCGATGTCGTCGCCGTACAGCCCGCGGATGTCGTAGGCCTTGAAGATCTCCGGAGGAGCGGTGGTCGCCATGAGGTCGCGGATCGTAATGGCCCGCCGGGTCCCGTGCCCGCGCTGCCCGACGTTGGCGCGCGGCGGCTCGGCCGGGTGTACGGTCGGCCCGGATCCGCACGAACGACAAAGGAGCGCTTGAAGTGATGGTCTTGGCACGCGCGATCGCGGTGGCGGTCGGCCTGTTCGCCGGCCTGATCGGCACGCACGCGGCGGCGTACGCGGACGCGTGCGATACGGACGCCTACACGGGCGCCGAGCGGGTCGTCACGACGCCCGGGGCGAGCGGCTACCGCGTGACCGCGGTCTACGGCGAGGGCGTCTACCACGTATCGCGCTGCGACACCGCCGGCGACCTCATCGAAGGCCAGACGGTCGCTCCGATCTCCGAGCCGAACGGCGACGTCGCGCTTGTCCCCTCGACCTACAGCACGCCGCGCGGCACGGGCAGCGTGCTTTACGGCGATCCGCGCGACCCGAGATGGGCGCGCGCGTGGGCGGCCGGCGGCGAGCGCGTCAAGGACTCGGTCCTGCCGCCGCCGCCGGGGGTCGACGTCGACGTGCCCGACGAGCTTCCGGCGCCGCCCGGCCGCGGGGCGTCGCTCGGCCTCCGAGCGCAAGGGCCGCCCGGCTCCGGGGCGCCGCTCGGGCGCGGGGCGCCGCTCGCCCGTGATCCTTCGTCCGCGCGAAACGGCGCGAGCGGGGTCGCCGGCGACGGGGTACGCGCGGCCCAGGCCAGCGACGCGTGTCGCAACGGCTCGTTCGTGCGCTTCGGGGTGCTCGCCCGCTGGCCGGCTCGCCGCTACTCCTACCGCATCAACGGGGCGTCGTTCGGCGGGATCGCCGAGACGCGGTCGTCGATCGTGGCCGGGCACAGGGCGTGGGACAACACCCGCAACGACTGCGGGTTCGGCGACCAGAACAACATCACGACCCGCTACCTCGGGCGCACGACGCGCAAGGCGAGCAGCAACGCGGACGGCGCGTCGGTCATCGACAAGGGCGAGGTCGGAAACATCACGCGCTGCGGCCGCTCGACCGTGGCGGTCGCGTGCTCGTGGCTTCAGCCCGGCCCCGCCGATCGGCCCTTCACCGAGAACGACCAGCGCTACGACGACGACTACAGGTTCACCAACAGCGGCTCGCTCGGGGGCACCTACGACTACCAGCACATCGCGACGCACGAGAGCGGGCACAGCCTCGGCCTCGATCACTCGAGCGCGAGCCGCTGGCTGACGATGTACCCGCAGGCGCCCAGCGGTTCGACGATCTGGCGCACCCTTGCGCTCGGCGATGTGTTGGGTATGCGCAATATCTATCCGTAATCACATCGCGCTGGCTGCAGTCGGCGCCGCGCTCGCCGCGGCGGCGATCGCCGGCGCGCAGGAGCCGTCGCCGGATCCGTCGTTCGCGATGTCGGTGTCGCCCAGCCGGGTCCGCGCGCCGGGGACGACGGAGCTCGTCTACCGACTGCGGATGACGACGGGCGCGCAGGCCGAGCGCTTCAGCATCGACGTCATGCCGCCGCTGTTTCGCACGCGCCTTGGCAGCGGCGACAACATCCATCGCGAGGGCGCGACGATCACGCCCGACGAGCAGGTCGCGCTCGAGGGCCCGGGCACGCTGACGCCGACCGGCGAGGGCAAGGCGCTCATCGCCTGCTCGCCGAGCACCGGGCTGGGGGCACACGGCTACGAGCCGCGCTACCCCGGCTTCGTCGTCGAGCTGCCGGCGCGCAGCACGTCGACGCTCGTCGCGCGCTACCGCACGGACGGGCGCGCGCTGTGGCCGGGCAGCGACCTGCGCCTGACGATGCGCGCCGGCCGCGGGACCACCGGCTACGGCGCGGCGACGCTCGACCGCGCGGTCGAAGTGCGCTCCCCGACCGTCGCGCTCACCGGCCGCGCGGCGCCGCGCGTGGAGCTGTGGACGAGCCCGCAGAGCTCGCCGGGGGTCTTCGCGAAGCTGCGCCGGCTCGCCGCCGACAGCCCGCTGGCGATCAGCGGGCGCGTCATGCCCGCGCGCGCGGGCCGCCGGGTGTCGCTGTGGACGATCCGCCACGGCGAGGGCGAGGAGCCGCGCCGCCTCGCGACGGTGTCCACCGACGCCCGCGGCCGCCTGCGCCTGCGCACGCACACGCCCGAGCGCGCCGGCAGCTACGAGCTGTGGGCGCGCACGGCGAACGACGCGGGCGGCCGCCCGGAGCACAGCTGCTCGATGGGCTTCCAGATCCCGTATGCCGGCTGACGGCAGCCCCGCTGGATGCGGGCGCACCCTTCTACAATCGATCGCCATGCATGCCACCTGCACGCGAACCCAGCGCTGAGATGTCCGGCCATTCCAAATGGGCGTCGATCAAGCACAAGAAGGCGATCGTCGACTCGCGGCGGGGCAAGCTCTTCACGAAGCTCGCGCGGGCGATCACGACCGCGGCGCGCGACGGCGGAGGTGAGCTCGAGGGCAACCCGGCGCTGCAGCTCGCGGTCCAGAAGGCCAAGGACGCGTCGATGCCCAAGGACAACATCGAGCGCGCGATCCTCAAGGGGACCGGCGCGGGCGCCGACGCCGCCGCGATCGAGGACGTCATGTACGAGGCCTACGCGCCGGGCGGCGTCGCGATGCTCATCGAGGCGATGACCGAGAACCGCAACCGCACCGGCGCCGACGTGCGCCACCTGCTCGGCAAGCACGGCGGAAGCCTCGGCGAGCCCGGCTCCGTCGCCTACCTCTTCGACAAGCGCGGCCTCATCGTCATCGACGGCGAGCAGTACTCCGAGGACGACCTCATGCCCGCGATCGAGGCCGGCGCCGAGGACATCGCCGAGGAGGACGGCGTCTTCGAGGTCCTCACCGAGCCCGCGCTGCTGACCGACGTGCGCGCGGCGCTGACGGACGCCGGCATCGAGATCCAATCCGCCGAGCTCGCATGGCTGCCGAAGGCGCGCGTGCCCGTCGAGGAGGACGACGCGGGCAAGATCATGCGCCTCATCGACGCGCTCGAGGACAACGACGACGTCGACGCGGTGCACGCGAACTTCGACATCGACGCCGACGTCCTCGAACGCGCCGCCGCCGGGCTCTGATCGGCGGCGCCGAGCACCGGGCAGGCCGGGGGGGTCTGAGAAAGGTCGGGATCGCGCCCCGGCGGTGAGCAGCGTCACAGAGCGCGCCGGCCCGCGGGGCGACGATCGGAGGCACCCGCATACCCGATCGTTCGGAGCCACTCGTGTCCGCCCGGCCCGCTCTCGCCGCCCTGCTCGCGCTCCTCGCCGCGCTGATCCTCGCGCCCGCCGCCCGCGCGGACACGATCACGATCGACTTCGAGTCCGGCCCGCCGGTCGGGACGCCGATCAACGACGACTACCTCGTCAGCGCGTTCACCCGCTTCCTGCTCGCCGACATCGGCTTCCGGCCGTATCGCAAGACCGTCGCGGCAAGCCTCGCGCACTCCGGCACGACGGTCGCGAACGTCGGCCCTGACCTGTGCGGGCCGCTCGAGGGCCAGCAGGGCGCGGATTGCGAGTTCGTCGAGGGCGCGACCACCGGGCGGTTCACGCGCACGGCATCGAGCGTGACCGTCTTCGCCGGGCGCTTCACCACCGACGAGTTCCCCGTCAACGCGCAGATGAAGGCCTTCCGCGCGAACGGCAGCCTCATCACGACGAGCGCGCTCGTCCCCGTCGGCCTCGGCTTCGACACGCCGGTCACGGTGTCAAGCGCCGCCAACGACATCGCCCGCTTCGAGCTGAGCTTCGACAGCGGCGCGCTCGTCGGCTTCGACGACCTCACGGTCGAGTTCCCCGCGGGGACCGTCGCGGACGTGTCGCTGTCAGGGCCGCTCAACCCGACCACGATCCTCCAAGGCACGACGACGGACGTCCCGACCTCGCTGAGCCGCATCAACGGCTCCAACGGCCCGCTCACCCTCTCCGCCACCGGCCTGCCGGTGGGCGTCAGCGCGCAGTTCGTCCCCAATCCCGTTCCCGGCACGCAGGACGCCGCCGTCATGCGCCTGACCGCCACCGACACGGCGCCGCAGTTCTTCGTCCCGCAGGACGTGACCGTCACCGCCGAGTCGATCCCGCCGAACGCGATGATCCTCCCCGAGCCGCGCACCCTCGCGGTGCCCGTCACCGTCCGCACGCAGTTCGAGCTCTCCCAAGCCAACCCCGGCCCGGTGCAGATCCCGCATTGCGCGCCCGCCGACGTCGGCCTGCGCGTCCAGCGCGACTTCGCCTTCGCGACGCAGGGCAAGACCGTGAGCCTCGCCGTCGGCCCGCTGCCGGCCGGCGTGACCGCCGAGTTTCTCCCGGGCGCCACGATCTCGCCCAACGGCGGGCTCATCGCCGAGCCGACGCTCCGTTTGCGGCGCGGCGCGCAGAACATCCCCGCGGGCTTCACGACGACCGTCACCGCGACCGCGCCCAACGCGCCGACGCGCACGCTGCCGATCACCCTCGCCGGCGCGAGCCCGACCGCGACGCTCGACAGCACGACCCTCTCGGGCGCCGTCCCCTCGCGCCTGCAGCCCGGCACGACGATCCGCCTCAGCGGCAACGGCTTCTGCCCCGGCACGAAGATCCGCGTCGGCAACGACCTCGCCGAGGTCGCCGACCCCGCGATCGAGCCGTCGGCCACAGCCCTGACGTTCCGCCTGCCGCGCCTGGCCACGACCGGCTCGATCAAGGTCGTGCCGCCCGCCCCCGCGGCGATCTACGCCTCGACGAACACGATCACGGTCCGCAGCACCCGCAACGTCAACGGCTTTCAGTTCAACAACCCCGGCTGGGGCAACCTCTCCTACCGCGAGATCTCAGACCTCGTCGGCGAGGAGGAGATGTTCCTCTCGACGAACCCGTGCTGGCCGTTCGGCGACTGCACGATCGCCTTGCCGATCCCCGATCCGGTCGCCTACTTGAAGTGGCAGATCATCGAGCAGGTCGTGCAGGAGTCGGGCGGGCACTGCTTCGGCATCAGCCGCTTCGTGTCCGAGCTCGGAGCGCGCCGGATCACCAACGGCCAGTTCGCATCCGGCGTGACGACGACGTTCGGCCTGCCGTCGAAGACCGGTCCCAACGCCGCGCTGTCGCACTACCTCGACCACCGCCACGCCGGCCAGACGACGAAGGAGTTCCTCCTGAACTACGGGCTGCGCAACGACTCGATCTCCGCGCAGATCAACCGTCTGCGCAGCGAGCTGACCGCGGGCCGGCTTCCGAGCCTCATGGTCAAGAACGGCTTCACCGAGGGCCATGTCATCACGCCCCACGACATCGAGACGCTGCCGGACGGATCGACGGTCATCCACACCTACGACAACGAGCGTGAGTTCATCGCGTCGGAGGAGACCGACACGACCGGCGCCACGCACCGCGATCGCGAAGCGGGCAGCCAGGTGACGATCAATTCCGCGAAGACCCGTTGGGACTACAGCGGCTGGCACGGCGGCAACGACGGGTCCTTCTACATCAGCACGCTGTCGGACTGGCCCGCCGGGACGGCGCCGACGCTGCCCGGCGTCGTCGACGCGGCGATCGGGATCTTCGGGTCGGCCGGCGGCGCCGCGGTCACCGGGCCCGAGCCGAAGGGCGCGGAGATCATGCCGGTCATGGACCGCGGCGCGATCCCCGGCGCGGCCGGCTTCGTCATCGGGGCGAAGGGCACGAAGACCGTGTCGCACGTCATGGAGGGCCGCAAGGACGGCACCTACGACCAGCTGATCACGGGCAGCGGCTTCACCGGCGCGGTCAACGACGTCAAGACGGCCAGGGGCGTGACCGACCGCCTCACCGGCACTCCCGGCGACGACACCATCACGTTCGCCGGCGAGCGGTCGCGGTCGCTGCAGCTCGAGGTCGGCACGGAGCGCAAGTCCTCCAGCCGCGTCGCGACGATCGACATGCACACGTCCGCCGGCGGCAGCGAAACCGCGGCGCTGCCCGGCGGCTCGGCGCTGCGCTACGAGCACGACGGCCCGGCGACCCGCTTCTCCTTCGAGCTTCAGAGCGTCGAGCGCGGCGCGGCTGCGGCGCACTTCGAGTCCGGCCCGCTGACGATCCGCAGGGGCGAGCGGATCGTCGCGACGCCCGCCGACTGGCGGCGGCTTGACAGCGTCCGCGTCTCGGTGCGCAGCGCCGGCGGCAGGGTCACCACGCGCCGTCTGCGCAACCGGGCGACGAGTCCCGTCAAGATCGCGATCGCCAAGCCCGCGCTGCGAAAGGCTCGCGGCGTGCGCACGGCGCGGGTCACGACGCGCCTGCGGCGCGTGCCGCCCGACAGCGTCCTCGGCGTCTCGCTCCGGCTGGTGCGAAACGGCCGCACGGTCGCGCGCAAGGGATCGGCGGTCAAGCAGCCGCGCAACGCGTCGCGGACGTTCACGATGCGCGTGCCGAAGGGCGTCAAGCGCGGCACCTACCGGCTGATCGCCGACGTCACGGTCGCGTCGACCGGCGCGAAGCCGGGTGTCAAGCGGGCGTCGCGCCGCGCGATCGTGCGCGTGCGGTAGACGTGGCGGGTCCATCCGGCGATACTCGCCGCATGCACACGCGTCGATTGCTGGTCGGCGCGCTGCTCGCCCTCCTGACGGCCGGTGCCGCGCCCGCGTACGCGGACCGCCCAGCGCGCCCAGCGGTCGTCACCGACGGGCCCGCGAAGCTGCTCGCCTTCGACAGCGACGACGACGACGAGTCGGTGTGCGTCGGTATCGACGTCGACGGCGGATCGTCGGAGACGTGCGACACCGCCGAGGTCGGCGCGGCCATCGCGGGCGCGACGGTCCGCGGGACGACGTTCGTCGGCGCCGCCGTGCCGGCCGCGGCCACGACCGTCGAGGTCCGCCGCGCGGGGCAGCTGCTGTCCGCCGGCGCGACGGTGGCGGGCGAGGCGTACACCGGCAAGCGTGCCGGGATGCTGCGCTTCGCGCTCGTGCGCCTCCCTGCGGGCGCCCGGCGCGACGGCTTGCGCGTCCGCGCGCTGGCCGCCAACGGCGCGCTGCTCGCGGTGCTGTCGGTCAGCAGCGACCGCGAGCTCGTCTCCGATCGCCGTAGCGTGCTGTCGGGCCGCTCCGGCGCGGTCCGCTGGTCGATCGCCAGCCAATGGTCGTCCGTGCTCGAGTCGAGCCTGCTCGACCTCGGCCACGAGACGCTCTCCCGCTGCGTCGTGGTCAAGATCCGCGCCGGCCGCGACAGCTCGACCTCCGAGTCCTGCGTCGGCGCGCTCCCGCGCGAGCAGTCGCTGTTCGACGGCGGCGGGCAGGCCTCCGCCAACGACCGCTGCGCGCCGGACTTCAGGCTCCTGTTCGGCGTCGCTGCCGCGCCGCTGCGTGCGACCGCCGTCCTCGGTGACGGCACGACGCGCGTCGCGCGCGTGAAGCCGATCGGCGACGGCCGCAACGTCGTGTACGCGCTCGTGGTCCCGCGCGCCGCCGCCGTGCGCAGCGTCCGGCTCGACGCGGGCGACGGCGGCTCGAAGGTCGTGCGCCTCGGGCTGGCGCCGCTTGCCGTCGGCTGCGCGACCGCAGGCTCGGGCGACCCCGATCTCGGCATCGGCGGGACCTCGATCCTGACGTCGCCGTTCGCCAACCTCCCGCCTGTCGTGCCGGTGGGGCCGGTCACGACGATCGCGGGCTCGCCGGCGATCCGCGTCGCCGACGGTCCGGGCGACAGCCTGTGCGTCGCCGTCGGCGACCGGCCGTTCACGGCGATCGGGTGCGGCGTCGTGTCGCCGCTGCTCAGCGAGGCGCTGGGGACCTACGACGACATCAACGACCCGCACGCGTTCGTGGTCGTTCTGCCGGCCCGCGTGGCGACGCTGCGCATCGCGGGTCCGGGCGGCGTGGGCACGCGGGACATCCCGACGCTGCCCGCCAGCGGGTACGCCGGGCGGTATGCCGGCTACGTGCGCTTCGTGGCCGCGACGATCGCCGACTTCCGCGAGCTCACCCGGATCGCGTACCTCGACGCGGCGGGCACGGTGCTGCATGCCGAGAGCTTCTCGGCGTCGAATGACGAGCTCGCGGCACCGAGGGTCTCGACGCCGCGGCGGATCGCCGGGCGGGCGGGCGGCCCGTCGCTGTGGCAGACGGCGGTGCGCGCTTCGGGCGCGAGCGTCCGCTGTCTGGCGCTGACGCGCGGCGCGCTGCCGGCGCGCGACCAGGCGTGCCGGGCCGCGCGGGAGGCGCGGTCGGTGCTGTTCGACGTCCCGTGTGCCACGCATCGGCTGACCGTGGCGGTCGCCGTCGCCGCCGGGACGCGCGTCTTCGCTACAACGGGCGCGGCGCGCGTGCGGCCGATCAGGCTGCGCGGCGGCGCGGGCCTGCTGACGCTGCGGGCCAGCAGCCGCCTGCGCTCGCTGACGTTCGTGCGCAAGGGGCGCCGCAGCAGGTTGCGCGTCGACGCGCCGCCCGGCGCTCGCCAGTGCGGCTGGGCCGCCGCGCCCGACGTCGAGGCGCGCTGAGGCTCACCCCGCGGCGCCCCACCACGCGTGCGCGCGCGCCGGCGCGCGGGCCCCGTGCGGCCTCCGCGCGCCCCGCGTGCGGCCTGCGCGCACCCCCGTGCGGTGGCGCGCGCCCCCCACGCGGTCCGGGCGCCCGCCGCCCGCGGCCGGCAGCGCGACAACGCTTGCTCGGCTGACCGTCAGGCCCGGCGGCCGAACACCGCGCGCCTGATCCGCTCGCCGATCGCGACCCGCTCGCGCTCCGCGTCGTACGCACTCAGGCTCTGCGCCCGGTGGCGCAGCCGCGCCTCGACCACGGCGGCGAGCTCGTCGATGAGCGCGGGCCGCGCGCGCAACAGCGGGTCGTACTGGCGGCGCCCGATCTCGAGCACGGTCGCGCCCGTGATCGCGCGGACGGTCGCGGCACGCGGCTCGCCGGTGAGCAGCGACATCTCGCCGACGACCGCACCGCGCCCCATCGTGTCGACGGCCCGCTCGCTTCCGTCGTCGAGGCGCAGCACGACTCGACATCCCCGTCGACCACGACGAAGAGCGACGTCCCCGGCTGGCCCTGCACGACGATCCGCTCGAGCGGCCCCAGCGTCAGCGGCCGGGCGGTCCGGGCAAGCGTCTGCAGCTCCTCGCGCGTGAGCAGCGCGAAGCTCGGCACGGCGGCGAGCAGCCCCTCGACCTCCGCAAGCGATCGCTCGCGCGCCTCCGGCAGGTCGACGAGCACGTCCAGGCGCTCCGCGTAGCCGTCGCGGCGCTGCAGGCGCGCCACCTGTGTCGGGCGCGCGATGCGGGTCTCGAGCAGGCTCGCCTCGAGCGGGATGCACTCGTCGCCCGTGTAGTCCATGAGCGCGCGCTCCTTGCACCACGCCGCGACCGCGTTCATCGACTCGCGGTACTGCGTGCAGGCCGCTGCGAACAGGCCGTCCTGGTCGCCGAGCATCCGCGCCAGCGGGCCGGGCAGCCGCGCGAGCCCGAGCGACCCCTGGCGGTGCCAGAGCACGAGCTCGCGGACCTGGTCGGGCAGGAACGCGAGCTCCTCGAACGCGGCGGGGGTGCTGCGCAGGACCGCACGCTCGGCGTCGCGGAACACGCGCTGCCACGTCTCCTGGGCGTCGTGGTGGTTCGGGCCGGCGAGCTCGACGGCCACCTTTCAGGTCCTCGTGATGCGCCCAGGGATGAAACGCGGCGCCGGGATCGGGGACGCCGGCGGCGGCTGCCTGGCGGCTGGTGTCGGGCGCGAGCAGCCGCTCGACGAGCCGGCGATACAGCGACCCCATCCGCCGCTCGTCGCAGACGAACAGGCTGCCGGTGGCCGCCGCGACGGGGCTTCCGCCGTCGCAAAGGCGCACCTCGACGCGAACCTGCTGGGCGAAGAGGTGGCCGAAGGTGTACGGGTCCGCGGCGCCGATCGCGCCCGCGCGCAAGCCGCGGGTCGAGCCGGTCCCGGGACCATGTCTCGCCGGGCATGCGGTCGTGGCCGGGCGAGATCGCGAGCACGAGCCGGACGCTGCCGGTGACCTCCACCGCGACGAGCCGTGACGCATCGCGGGGCGCGAACGCGACCGGTCGCAGGGGTCGGCGGTCCCAGCCGGGTATCGGATCGGACTCGCGCGAGCCGTCGGCCCCGGCGAAGGAGAGCGTGACGTCGAGCCCGGGCTCGGCAGCGTCGCCGGTGACGACGTCGATCAGGACGAAGGCCTCGTTGCGCCGATCTGGGCCGCCGGCGACGATCAGGGCGGCCTGGTCGCTCGATCCCAGCCACGGGTGCGCCGCCTCGTCGCTCGGCCGGCGGCCGGGCACGAACGGCACGACCGCGCAGCTCGACGGCGCGGATCCCTCCCTCAGCCGCTCGCCCGCGGCGACGAGCAGCGCCGCCTTCGCGCCGGCGTCGAGATCGCCAGCCGGGGTGCGGACCAGCGCCTCGAGCGCGGCGATGAACTCGGCCTCCCGCATCCGGTCGAGTGTCCCGGGGCGAGGTCGCCCCGCCCGGCCGAACGTCGAGGCTGCGGCGCCGATCCTCAGCCGGGGCGCACCGCGGCCTGCACGACAACCGCGCGGGCGCCGACCGCCTCCCAGATCGCGATCGCCGGGCCGTTCGGCCCCGCCGCGACCTGCGCGTCCCCGTTGCGGCCGATCGCGGCCGACACGTCGGTGGGTGCCTGCCAGACGCCGCGGGGCGAGCGCGTCGCCGCTCGCACGACGATGTCGTACTGGTCGGTGTCCTCGTGGAAGGTCGTGTAGCGATCCCAGATCGCCGTCGCGTTGCCGCGGTCGTCGAGCGCGAGGTTACCGCCGCCGGCCTGCTCGCCGGCGGGGGAGACGTTCACCGGCGGTTGCCACGTCCCACCCAAAGGGCGGACGCTGCTGCGCACGATCGAGAACCCCTGCCGCAGCGACCGGCCCCAGAGCGCAGTCGCCTCGCCGCGCGCGTCGACCTCGACCTCGAGCTCGGACACGGCCTCGCCTGCGGCCGAGATGCGCACCGGCCGGCTCCAGCGCCGGCCGCGAGGACGGGTCGCGGCCTGCGCCCGGGTCGCGAAGCTCGACTCCGTGGCGGCGGCCGTCCAGACGGCCACGGCGTTGCCCTTCGGATCGAGCGCTACCTTGGCGCCACCCGCGTACCGGCTGCCAGGCGAGAGCGTGACCGGCCGCTGCCAGTCCGCGCCGCTCGCACGCACCGCGGCCTGCACGCTCGTCGAGACCGGGCGCCCGCGCGCCCGCCGCCTGCTCGACCGCGTCCAGATCGCGAGCGCGTCGCCGTTCGCGGCGACCGCGACGTCCGCCCCGGCGCCGTCGTGCAAGCTCGCGCCGGGGATGCGCGTCAGGACGGTGGGCCGGCGCCAGTCGCCGCCGCGCGGGCGGACGGCGGCCTTCACGACGGCGCGTCCGGGCGCCCACTCGTCCCAGACCGCGAACGCGTTGCCGCGCGGATCGAGGGCGAGCCGGGGCACCGAGGGCCGCCGGCTGCCGGGCGAGACCCTCACCGCGCGCCCCCACGCCCCGCCGGCCGGCCGGGCAGCGCTCATCGCGGCGTAGCGGCGGGAGGCGAAGTCCTGCCACAGTGCCACGGCGTCACCGCTCGGCGTCACGGCCAGCTGCAGCCCATGGATCGACCGCGGCGGGGTGACGTCCACGGGCTGCTGCCAGCCGCCGCCCGCCGGGCGATCCGCGGCCTGCAGGACGTACGCGTCGTCGCTGCGCCGCGTCCACACGGCGAGCGCGTTGCCACGGGCGTCGAGGGCGACGTGCGCGTCCTCGGCGTTGGGGCCCGGCGGGGTCAGGGTCTCGGGCGCGAGCCATCCCGATGTCGTCTGGCTCGGCGTCGCGGCGACGCGGATGAGCAGCACGCAGGCGAGCAGCAGGACTGCCGCCGCCAGGACCACGCGCCACGAAGGCGCTCGCACCGCCATCGCGTCACCATAACCGCGGGCCGGGGCGCCCGGGCCGGTCGCTCAGGCCCGCGCCCGGCGCGCGGCGCGGCCGCCGGCGCCGACCGCTCAGGCGATCCCGGCCGCCTCGCGCTTGGCCAGCCAGCGATCGACGACGAACCCGCCGAACGGCAGCACGGCGCCCACCAAGACGAGGATCGTCTCCTTGGCATCCCAGCGCGCGTCCTCGCGGACCATCAGCGCGACGAGCACGTACGCCACGAACAGCATCCCGTGGATCGGGCCCATGATCGGCACGCCGTCGCGCGCGGCGAAGCTGCACACCAGCAGGATGAGGAAGCTCGTGGCCTCGGCGAGGGCGATGAAGCGAAACGTCTTGATCGTGAACAAGCGGGGTGGCTCCTTGGCAAAAGCGAGGGCGAACAGGCCGCGCGACGGCAGGACATCCGGCGCAGGGCGCAGAATCATCACTGATGATCGTCCTCGGCATCGACCCCGGCACCGCCAACACCGGCTACGGCGTCGTCGAGCGCCGCTGCGGGCGCCTCTACGCGCTCGACGGCGGCGTCATCACGACGCGCCCCGAAGCCCCCATGCAGATCCGCCTCGCGGCGATCCACCGCCGCGTGGGCGAGCTCCTCGACGAGCACCTCGTGCGGATGATCTCGATGGAGGACGTGTACTTCGGCAAGAACGCGTCGAGCGCGTTCGCGGTCGGCCAAGCGCGCGGGGTCGTCATGCTCGCCGCAGGCCAGCGCCGCCTGGACGTCGTCTCCTACACGCCCCAGCAGGTCAAGCACGCCGTCTGCGGCTCCGGGCGCGCCGAGAAGGACCAGATCGCGCGGATGGTCCAGAAGCTGCTGTCGCTCGAGGTCCCGCCGCACTCCGAGCACGCGGCCGACGCGCTCGCGATCGCCATCTGCCATCTCAACGGCGCGCCGCACGCTGCCGCCGTCGCGGCGAGCCGCGCCGTGCCCGGCTTCAGCGAGCCCGAGCCCGGCGACGACGACGTCCGCGTCCGCGACCGCCGGATGCCCGCGTGATCGCACTCGTCCGCGGCAGCGTCGCGGTCCGGCGCGCCGATCACGTCGTCATCGAGGCGCAGGGCGTCGGCTACCGGCTCGCGGTCTCCGCGGAGACGCTGCGCCGCGTCCCCGCGCAGGGCTCGACGGTCACCCTGCACTCGCACCTCGTCGTTCGCGACGACGCCCTGCAGCTCTACGGCTTCGCCACCGAGGAGGAGCGCGACCTCTTCCTGCTGTTGATCGGGGTGCAGTCGGTCGGCCCGAAGGTCGCGCTGGCCGTCCTCTCCGGCGGGACCCCGCGCGAGCTCGTCACGGCGCTCGCCAACGAGGACGTCGCGCGGCTGCAGGCCACCCCCGGCATCGGCAAGCGCACCGCCGAGCGGATCATCGTCGAGCTGCGCGAGAAGGTCGCGGGCGGCACCGCCGGCGCCGCCGAGATCGTCATCACCCGCTCCGACGACCCGCGCCGCCTGGCTCGCGACGGCCTCGTCGAGCTCGGCTTCACCGTCGTCGAGGCGGACGAGCTGCTGCGCGATGCGCCCGAAGACACCCCGGAGAACCTCATCGCCGACGCCCTGCGCGCTTCCCGCGCACGATGAGCCACCCGCGCATCCAGACCCCGCAGCGCATCGAAGACGAGCTCGAGCTCGACCGCTCGCTGCGCCCGCGCCGCCTCCAGGACTTCGTCGGCCAGCCGTCGCTGAAGGAGCAGCTCGCGATCTCGATCGAGGCGGCGGTCGCCCGCGGCGAGGCGCTCGACCACGTCCTGCTCGCCGGCCCGCCCGGCCTGGGCAAGACGACACTCGCGCAGATCATCGCCGCCGAGCTCGATGCCCCGTTCGTCATGACCGCCGGCCCGGCCCTCGAGCGCAAGGCCGACGTCGCCGCGTTCCTCACGGCCCTCGAGCCAGGCAGCGTCTTCTTCGTCGACGAGATCCACCGCCTGCAGCGCGCGCTCGAGGAGACGTTCTATCCCGCGATGGAGGATCGCCAGCTGCCGATCACGGTGGGCATGGGCGCCGGCGCGCGCGTCGTGACGCTCGAGCTGCCGCCGTTCACGCTCATCGGCGCGACGACCCGCACCGGCCTGCTGACCGCCCCGCTCAGAGACCGCTTCGGCCTGCAGCACCGCCTCGAGCACTACGACCTCGCCGACCTCGCGACGATCGTCATCCGCTCCGCGCGGATCCTCGACGTGGCACTCGAGCCCGACGGCGCGGACGCGATCGCAAGCCGCAGCCGCGGCACGCCCCGCGTCGCCAACCGCCTGCTCAAGCGCGTGCGCGACTACGCGCAGGTGCGCTTCGGCGGCGTCGTCACGGCCGACGCGGCCGACGCCGCGCTGGCGCTGCTCGAGATCGACGAGCTCGGCCTCGATCGCCTGGACCGCGAGCTGCTGACCTGCATCTGCGGCAAGTTCGAGGGGGGCCCCGTCGGGCTGTCGACGCTCGCGGCGAGCGTGGGGGAGGAGCAGGACACGATCGAGGACGTCTACGAGCCCTACCTGCTGCAATGCGGCCTGCTCAAGCGCACCCCGCGCGGGCGCGCCGCGACGACGCGGGCGTACGAGCATCTCGGCCTCAAGCCGCCGGCCCGCGATGCCGAGAGCCTGTTCTAGATGAGCGCGACGTAGGAGCGGGCCCGACCGATAACCGGCCTTGATCAGGTATTTACAAGTGCTTCTCTACCCTTAGGGCTCCCTCATGGCCCATCTCTTCATCTGCCCCAGCTGCGGCAACCGCAGCGCCGAGACCGAGCGCACCGCCGGCTTCACCCGCCAGGCGAAAGGCTGCTCGAAGTGCGGCTTCGGCTTTCTGTTCGAGCTGCTCGACGACTACTACCCCGCGCCGAACGCGGCGTTCTTCGTCTGCGACCAGAAGGGGCGAGTCATCGGCTGCGGCCGCGGCTCCTTCGAGCTGACCGGCCTCGACGACGAGCGCGTCATCGGCCGCGAGGTCAACGACGTCCTCGGCCTGCAGTTCGAGGGCGGCGACGACCACGTCTCGACCGTGCTCGAGTGGGGCGTGCGCGCGCTCGGAAAGCCGGTCCAGGTCAATGCCGAAGGCGATCTGCCCGCGACCGCCACCGCGGACCTCTTTCCTGCGTATGACGACGACGGCGGCCTGCTGCTCGTGCTGACCCCGGCCAAGTAGGCTGCACCAAGGCCTGTTGTGACCGAACGCCGCCGCAATCTCTTCATCCTCCTGCTCGTCCTCGGACTGCTGGTCGCGTCCGCGGCGGTTCTCGCGACGAAGCCCACGAAGCTCGGCCTCGACCTGCAGGGCGGCGTCGAGCTGACCTACGAGGCGAAGGCGACGAAGAACACGCCGGTCACGCCGGAGGCGCTGGATACCGCCATCGAGGTCATGCGCAAGCGCATCGACCAGATCGGTGTGGCGGAGCCTGAGCTCCTGCGCACCGGCGAAACCCAGCTCAGCGTCGCGCTGCCCGCCGTCAGCAACCTCGGCGAGGCGATCCGGCAGGTCGGCACCGTCGCGCAGCTCGCGTTCTACGACTGGGAGCCGGTCGTCATCGGCCCGGAGGGCAAGCCCGAGCCCGACGACCCGACCGTCACGGGCGGCCGCAACCCCGGCGCGGTCGGCTCGATCTCGCTCTACGAAGCGCTGCAGCGCGCGCAGAAGCGCCCGGCCAAGGTCGAGGCGAACAACGGGCGCGAGGGCAGCCTCTTCTACGGCGTCGACGAGAAGTCGAAGACCGTCTACGGCAAGGGCACGGGCGCCAGCAAGCGCTTCGGATTGACGACCAGGGCCGAGGCGCTGCTGACCGTCCCGAAGGCGCTGCGCGCGAAGGCCAAGGTCTACGAGGTCAAGCCGAACACGGTCATCGTCCGCGCCGAGCAGCCCGACACCGTCAAGCAGAAGACCGACAACTGGTTCGTCTTGCAGGACGACGTGGCGCTGCAGGGCAAGGAGATCAAGAACCCCGAGCAGCAGTTCGACCAGGGCACGGGCGGATCGGGCGCGCCGAACGTCACGTTCGAGTTCACCGACAAGGGCCGCAAGATCTGGCAGGACGTCACCCGTGAGATCGCCGATCGCGGCAGCCGCAGCGTCGGCATCCTGCCCGGCCAGACGCCCGCGGACGCCAACCAGCACTTCGCGATCGTCCTCGACGACGAGCTCATCTCGACGCCGTACATCGACTTCCGCAAGAACGCCGACGGCATCGACGGCCGCACCGGATCGCAGATCTCCGGTGGCTTCACGATCCAATCCGCGCAGGATCTCGCCAACCTCCTGAAGTCCGGCGCCCTGCCGCTGCGCCTCGAGCTCATCGCGAGCTCGCAGGTGTCGGCGACGCTCGGTCGCGAGGCGCTCAACCAGGGCCTGATCGCGGGCATCGCGGGCTTCATCGTCGTCGCGCTGTTCCTGCTCGTCTTCTACCGCGTGCTCGGCCTGATCGCGGTCATGGCGATGGCGATCTACGCGCTGTACTTCTTCGCCCTGATCAAGCTCATCCCGGTCACGCTGACGCTGCCCGGCATCGCCGGCCTGATCCTCACGCTGGGGGTGGCCGCCGACGCGAACATCGTGATCTTCGAACGCGTCAAGGAGGAGATCCGTGGCGGCAGATCCGTCATGGCGGGCATCGCCACGGGCTACAAGAAGGGCCTGACGGCGATCATCGACGCGAACGTCGTGACGATCATGGTCGCGTTCATCCTGTTCGTGCTCGCGACCGCCGGCGTCAAGGGCTTCGCGCTGACGCTCGGCCTCGGCGTCATCGTCTCGCTGTTCACGGCGGTCCTCGCGACGCAGGCGATCCTCGGCACGATGAGCAAGTCGCGGCTGATCAACAGCCCGACGATGCTCGGCGCGGGCGAGAAGAAGAGCACGCGCACGCGGATCGACTACATGGGCTACTCGCGCTGGTTCTTCAGCGCGTCCGGCGTGATCCTGCTCGTCTGCGCGCTGGCGCTCGGCTCCAAGGGCATCAACTTCGGGATCGACTTCGAGTCGGGCACGCGGATCGGCGTCGCGCTCAACGAGAAGGTCGACGAGAACGGCGTCCGCGACGTGCTCGCCTCCAACGGCCAGGGCGACGCGAAGATCCAGCGGATCGACAACAAGAAGAAGGGCGCGAGCAAGTTCCAGATCTCGACGCCGAACCTGACGCCGCCCCAAGTCGAGAAGATCACGAGCGCGCTGCAGAAGGAGTTCGGCTTCGCCGACACGCAGGAGGTCAACTCGATCGGGCCCTCGTTCGGCCAGACGGTGGCGAAGTCCGCGATCATCGCGATCATCGCGTCGCTGCTGGTGATCAGCGCCTACATCGCGCTGCGATTCGAGCCGAAGTACGCCGTTCCGGTGCTCATCGCGGTCATGCACGACATCCTCATCACCGCGGGCGTCTATGCGCTGTTCGGCCAGGAGGTGACAACGGCGACGGTCGCGGCGTTGCTCACCATCTTGGGCTTCTCTCTCTACGACACGATCATCGTGTTCGACCGAATTCGAGAGAACGTGCCGCGCATGCCGCGCGCGGCGTTCTCGCAGATCGTCAACCGCTCGATGTCCGAGGTCATCATCCGGTCGCTGGCGACGAGCTTCTGCTCCGGCCTGCCGGTGCTCGCGCTGCTGCTGTTCGGCGGCGAGACGCTGAAGGCGTTCGCGTTCGCGCTGCTGGTCGGCACGATCTCGGGCACCTACTCGTCGGTCTTCATCGCCGGTCCCGTGCTGACGGCGTGGAAGGAGCGCGAGCCTTTGTACCGCCGCCGCCGTGCATCGATCGCCGCGGAGAACAACGGCGTCGTGCCGGCGTTCGCGACGGCTGGCGCGGCCGTCGACGTCGCGCCGAAGGCGCGTGCGCGCCGCCGTGACCGGCTCACGTCGCCCGACGATCCCGACATGCAGGTCTCCCGTGAGGAGTTCGAGGATCTCGTGCGCGACCTGCACGTCGACGAGCCGGCGCCGACCCGCAAGGGCGGCGTGACGGCGACGAAGCCGAAGCCCCCCGCTGCGAAGCCCAAGCGCGCGGAGCCCGATCCCGCGGCGGATGCGCTGCCCGAGGACGTCGTCATGCCCGACCGGCCGGACAGCCCGGCCAAGCCGAAGCGCAACTCGGCCGCGGCCAAGCGGCGCAGCAAGCACGGAAGGCCGCGCTAGTGCCCCGCCCCGCAGATCCTTGGAGGAACCGCTGATGGGCGCACTCGCCTGGACGATGATGGGCCTCGCCCTCTGGCATTTCACGATCTTCATCCCGGACCGCTTCTGGGCGGGGATCGTCGGCGCCTTCCTGGGCTCGGTCTTCGGCGCGCTGCTCTTCGGCTTCGTGATCAACGGCTTCACGGTGCCCGGCCAGGACGACACGAACCTGCTCACCGTGCTCGAGTGCATCCCGGGGACGATCCTCGGCGTCGCGCTCGTCTACTGGATCGGCGACCGCCGCGAGCGCCG
>CAWIXC010000003.1:0-247500 GCA_963839905.1 uncultured Actinomycetes bacterium
CGAGCACGGAGCGCACGCCCGAGATCACGAAGCTCGACGTCGTCAAGTACTACGTCTCGGTGAGCGACGGCATCATGCGCGCGCTCGCGCAGCGGCCGACGACGCTCGAGCGCTGGCCGAAGGGCGTGCACGAGGGCATCGTCGTGTCGACGCGCGAGAAGGGCGGCGGGGACGCCTTCTTTCAGAAGCGGATCCCGCGCGGGGCGCCCGAGTACGTGGAGACGGCGCGGATCGACTTCCCGTCGGGTCGCCACGCCGACGAGGTCTGCCCGACCGAGCTCGCGGTCGTCGCATGGGCCGCGCAGATGGGCACGATCACCTTCCACCCGTGGCCGGTCCGCCGCGACGACGCCGATCATCCCGACGAGCTTCGCCTCGACCTCGACCCGCAGCCCGGCACGGACTTCGGCGACGCCGTGCGGGTCGCCGCCGAGGCCCGCGTGCTCCTCGGCGACCTGGGCTACGTCGGGTTCCCGAAGACCTCCGGCGGGCGCGGGGTGCACATCTACGTCCGGATCGAGCCGCGCTGGTCGTTCACGGACGTCCGCCACGCGGCGATCGCCTTCGGCCGCGAGCTCGAGCGGCGCCTGCCGGGCGAGGTGACGACGAAGTGGTGGAAGGAGGAGCGCGGCGAGCGGATCTTCGTCGACTACAACCAGAACGCGCGCGACCGCACCATCGCCTCCGCCTACAGCGTGCGGCCGCGGCCCGGCGCGCCCGTCTCCGCGCCCGTGACCTGGGACGAGCTCGCGGACGTCGCGCCCGAGGACTTCACCGTCGCGACGATGCCCGCGCGCTTCGCGGACGTCGGCGATCGCCACGAGGCGATCGATGATGTCGCGCACTCCCTGCAGCCGTTGCTCGAGCTCTACGAGCGCGACGAGGCCGAGGGCCGGGGCGACATGCCGTATCCACCCGACTATCCGAAGATGCCGGGAGAGCCCAAGCGCGTGCAGCCGTCGCGCGACCGCGATCGCAAGACGTAGTCTCGCCCGGCTGCCGACCCGCGCGTCGGGGGGTGTGGTTCGTCCTGCTCGGCCCTGGACCGACTGAGACGAACCACCTACGGAGCTTGCGGCAGCTTCTTCGCGCCGCGCATGGCCCGCGGCGCGGAGGGCGGCGGCACGACCGGCCCGATGTCCCCGTCGGGTGCCTCGTCGAGGTCGACGATCACCGGCGCGTGATCGCTCGGCCCGGTGCCCTTGCGCGCGTGCCGATCGACCCATGCGGCGCGCACGCGTTCGGCGATCGGCCCGCCCGCCAGGACGAGGTCGATCCGCATCCCGAGATCCTGGTGGAACATGCCGGCGCGGTAGTCCCAGTAGGTGAACAGCCGCTTGTGGTCGGGCCAGCGGTCGCGCACGACGTCATGCAGGCCGATCTCCTGCAGCTCGGCCAGCGCGGCGCGCTCGGGTGCCGTCACGTGCGTCTGGCCGATGTAGGCGTCGGGATCGAAGACGTCGTCGTCGGTCGGCGCGATGTTCACGTCGCCGCAAACGACGCTGCGCTCCGGATCGGCGGCGACCATCTCCTTGAGCGAGGTGAGCCAGGCGAGCTTGTAGCGGTAATGCTCGGAGTCGGGTGTGCGGCCGTTGGGCACGTAGACCGAGCTCACCCGGATCCCGCCGCAGGTGGCCGACACCGCGCGCGCCTCCTGATGCGGGAACCCCGGCCCGCCGGGGATGCCGGAGACGACGTCGTCCAGCCCGGCGCGCGAGAGGATCGCCACGCCGTTCCACGCCGGCTCGCCGTGCGCGGCCACCGCATAGCCCCGGCCCGTCAGCTCCTCGCCGAGCAACGCGGCGAAGGCGTCGTCGGCGAGCTTGGTCTCCTGCAGGCACACGACATCCGGCTGGCGCTGGTCCAGCCAGGCCAGCAGCCGCGGGAGTCGCTGCTTGACCGAGTTGACGTTCCACGTCGCGATGCGCACCCACCGCACGGTAGCGGCGGCGCGCGAACGGCACCGTTCGAAAGACCCTTGACTTCACTGCCGCGGGGTACGTAGCGTCGCGCTACATCGCCCGCCCGCCATGGAGGTGCATCCCGTGCCGCGTTACGACAACGTCGACGAGGGCTATCTGGACCAGCGGCAGCTCAAGTCGGGAGCGGCGGGTTGGGTCCTGCTTGCGGGCCTTGGCGTCGCCTACGTGATCTCCGGCGACTTCGCCGGTTGGAACTTCGGCCTCGAGCAGGGTGGCTGGGGCGGGCTGCTCATCGCCACGATCCTCATGGGCCTCATGTACACGTGCATGGTCTTCGCCCTGGCGGAGATGTCGTCGGCGATGCCAACCTCCGGCGGCGGCTACACGTTCGCGCGCCGAGCCATGGGTCCATGGGGAGGCTTTCTCACCGGCACCGCGATCCTCATCGAGTACGCGATCGCGCCGGCGGCGATCGTCGTGTTCATCGGCGGGTACGTCGAGTCGCTGGACATCCTCGGCATGACCGCGGGCTGGCCGCTGTATCTCTTCTTCTACGCGCTGTTCATCGGCGTGCACCTCATCGGCGTCGGCGAGGCGCTGAAGGTCATGTTCGCGATCACGGCGATCGCGGTCGTCGCGCTGGTCGTCTTCGTGCTCGGGATGATCCCGGAGTTCAGCGCGTCGAACCTCACGGACATCAAGCCCGACCCGAGCAAGTCCGGCTCGAGCGACTTCCTGCCGTTCGGCTACGCCGGAGCGCTGAGCGCGCTCGTCTACGGGATCTGGTTCTTCCTCGCCGTCGAAGGGGTGCCGCTCGCGGCCGAGGAAGCGCGCGACCCGAAGAAGGACATGCCCAAGGGGATCATCGTGGCGATGGGGATCCTGCTCGTGTTCGCCGCGCTCATGCTCACGCTGGCGCCGGGCGGCGCCGGGTCGCAGACGATCATGACCTCCGACAACCCGCTGCCGCTGGCAGCCGACACCGCCCTCGGCAATGGCTCGTTCATCGGCGAGTTCGTCAACTACGCCGGGCTCGCGGGCCTCGTCGCGAGCTTCTTCTCGATCATCTACGCCTACTCGCGCCAGCTGTTCGCCCTATCGCGGGCCGGCTACTTCCCGCGCGCGCTATCGGTCACCTCCGGGCGCCGGGTGCCGCACATCGCGCTGATCGTGCCGGGCGCGATCGGCTTCCTGCTCGCCGCGATCACCGAGGACGGCGCGCGCATGATCCAGATCGCCGTGTTCGGCGCGACGGTCTCCTACGTGCTCATGCTGCTCAGCCACATCGTCCTGCGCCGCAAGGAGCCCGGCCTGGAGCGGCCGTATACGATGCCCGGTGGCACGCTGACCTCCGGCATCGGGCTGGCGCTCGCGATCGCGGCGGTGATCGCGGTGTTCACCGTCGACGAGAAGGCCGCGTTCATCACGCTCGGCGTGTACCTCCTCGCGGCGCTGTACTTCGCCTTGTACTCCCGCCATCACCTCGTCGCGCAGGCGCCCGAGGAGGAGTTCGCCGCGCTCGCCCAGGCCGAGGCGGAGCTCGCCGGCTCGTGACCCTCGACGAGCTGAAGGCCCTCGCGGAGCAGGGCGACGTCGACACCGTCGTCCTCGCGATCTGCGACATGCAAGGGCGGCTGATGGGCAAGCGCCTCACGGCCCGCCACTTCCTCGACGAGGTCGCCGAGCACGGCGCCGAGGGCTGCAACTACCTCCTGGCCGTCGATGTCGACATGAACACCGTCGAGGGCTACGACATGGCGTCGTGGTCGCGCGGCTACGGCGACTTCGTGCTCAAGCCCGACATGGACACGCTGCGCCCGCTCCCCTGGCTGCCGGGCACGGTGATGCTGATGGCCGACATCGCGTGGGAGGACGGGTCGGATGTCGTGGCGTCGCCGCGGCAGATCCTGCGCCGGCAGCTCGCGCGGCTCGCCGAGCGCGGCTGGGCCGCCGTGGCGGGCACCGAGCTCGAGTTCATCGTGTTCCGCGACACCTACGAGGAGGCATGGCACAAGGCGTACCAAGGCCTCGAGCCGGCCAACCTCTACAACGTCGACTACTCAGTGCTGGGGACGTCGCGGGTCGAGCCGCTGCTGCGGGCGATCCGCAACCACATGGAGGCCGCGGGCATGCAGGTGGAGGACTCCAAGGGCGAGTGCAACCTTGGCCAGCACGAGATCAACTTCCGCTACGGCCCGGCGCTGCGCAAGGCCGACGAGCATTCGATCTACAAGAACGCCGCCAAGGAGATCGCCTCCCAGCAGGGCTGCGCGATCACGTACATGGCGAAGTTCGACGCGCGCGAGGGCTCGTCGTGCCACATCCACTTCTCGCTGCTGTCGGCCGAGGACGGGGCGCCGATCTTCGCGAGCGATCAGGCGTTGTTCGAGCGCTTCGTCGCGGGCCAGCTCGCGTGCCTGCGCGAGCTCACGCTGCTCTTCGCACCGAACATCAACTCCTACAAGCGCTTCGCGGCGGGCTCGTTCGCGCCCACGGCCGTCGCGTGGGGCAAGGACAACCGGACCTGCTCGATCCGCGTCGTCGGCCACGGTGGCGGCCTGCGCTTCGAGAACCGCCTGCCGGGCGCCGACGTCAACCCCTACCTCGCGATAGCCGCGATGATCGCCGCCGGGCTGCACGGCATCGACGCGGCGCTCGAGCTCGAGCCGCCCGTCGAGGGCAACGCGTACGTCGCCGACAAGCCGCGCGTGCCGAAGACGCTGCAGGCGGCGCGCTCGCTGTTCGCGGACAGCCCGATCGCGCGTGAGGCGTTCGGCGCCGAGGTGGTAGACCACTACCTCAACATGGCCGACGTGGAGCTCGAAGCGTTCGGTGCGGCGGTGACCGATTGGGAGCGCTTCCGCGGGTTCGAGCGGCTGTGACCGCCGAGACGCTTCAGGTGATCGAGCCCGCGACGGAGGCGGTGCTCGCCTCGGTCCCGCGCGCCGGGGTCGAGGAGGCCGACGCCGCTGTCGCGCGCGCCAAGGCCGCCTATCCGGGGTGGCGCGCGATCGCGCCGGCCGACCGCGCCAAGCTCCTGCACCTTTTGGCGGACGCGATCTCGGCCGTGGTCGAGGAGCTTGCGCTGCTCGAGGCGCGCAACGCGGGCAAGCCGATCTGCGACGCGCGCGGCGAGATGGGCATGGTGCTCGACACGTTTCGCTACTACGCGGGCGCGCCGGAGCGGATGCTGGGCGACACGATCCCCGTCGGCGGCGGGCAGGCGTTCACCGTGCGCGAGCCGCTCGGCGTCGTCGCGCTGATCACCCCGTGGAACTTCCCGCTGACGATCGCCGCCTGGAAGATAGCGCCGGCGCTGGCCGCCGGGAACACGATCGTGCTCAAGCCTGCCGAGCTCACGCCGTTGACCGCTCTGCGGTTCGAGCGGCTTGCCGCTGAGGTGCTGCCCCCGGGCGTGGTGAACGTCGTCGCGGGGCCAGGCCGGACGATCGGGTCGCGCCTCGTCTCGCATCAGGACGTCGCGAAGGTGGCCTTCACCGGCTCGACCGAGGTCGGGCGCGCGATCGCCGCGAGCGCGGCTGAGACGATCAAGCGGGTCACGCTCGAGCTCGGCGGCAAGTCGGCCAACGTGATCTTCGCCGACGCCGACCTCGAGCGCGCCGCAGCGGCGGCGCCGATGGCGGTGTTCGGCAACGCCGGCCAGGACTGCTGCGCGCGGTCGCGCATCCTCGTGCAGCGCTCGGCTGTCGAGCGGTTCATGGAGCTGCTCGAGCCGCATGTGCAGGCAATCGTCGTCGGCGACCCGCTGAGCGAGGACACGCAGATGGGTCCGCTGATCAGCGCTTCGCAGCGGGAGACCGTCGCGAGCTTCGTGCCCGACGACGCACCGGTGGCGTTCCAGGGCTCGGCGCCGCGCGGACCCGGGTTCTGGTTCGCGCCGACGGTGCTCTTCCCGGTCGATCGCGGCTCGCGCGCCGTGTGCGAGGAGATCTTCGGCCCGGTAGCCGTGGTCATCCCGTTCGAGGACGAAGCCGAGGCGATCGAGATCGCCAACGACACGATCTACGGCCTCTCAGGCTCCATC
This sequence comes from uncultured Actinomycetes bacterium, assembly GCA_963839905.1. GTDB lineage: Bacteria > Actinomycetota > Thermoleophilia > Solirubrobacterales > Solirubrobacteraceae > CADCVQ01. The sequence continues at coordinate 5,968 of CAWIXC010000003.1, forward strand.
TGGACGTCGAACGGGGCGCGCGCCCTGCGCGTCGCCCGCGCGATGGAGACCGGCGTGTTGTCGATCAACACGAACACGTCGGTGCGGGTGGCGACGCCGTTCGGCGGCTTCAAGCAGTCCGGCGTCGGGCGCGAGCTCGGGCCGCACGCTTTGGATGCGTACTCCGAGCTGAAGTCGATCTACTACGCGACGGAGGAGTGATGGGCCGACTCGAAGGCAAGGTATGCGTGATCACGGGCGCGGCGGGCGGCATCGGGGCGGCGGCGTGCTCGCTGTTTGCCGAGGAGGGCGCGACCGTCGTGGGTGTCGACCTGCGCGACGTCGTTGACGTGGACCTCGCCCTGTCGGCAGACGTCGCCGACGAGGAGCAGGTCGCCTCGATGTACGCCGCCGCGAGCGAGGCCTTCGGGCGCATCGACGTGCTGTTCAACAACGCCGGCATCTCACCGACCGCCGACGGCTCCGTCGTCGACACCGACCTCGACGTGTGGGAGCACGTGCAGGCCGTCAACCTGCGCTCGGTCTACCTGTGCTGCAAGCACGGGATCCCGCACCTGCAGGCGGGTGGCGGCGGCTCGGTGATCAACACCGCGAGCTTCGTCGCGATGATGGGCGCGGCGACCTCGCAGATCGCCTACACCGCATCGAAGGGCGGCGTCTTGGCGCTGAGCCGCGAGCTCGGCGTCCAGTTCGCGAAACAGAACATCCGCGTCAACGCGCTGTGCCCCGGTCCGGTCGACACGCCGCTCCTGCGCGAGCTGTACGCGAAGGACGCCGAGCAGGCCGCGCGCCGCCTCGTGCACCTGCCGATGGGCCGCTTCGCCGAAGCCCGCGAGATCGCCCACGGTGCGCTGTTCCTCGCCAGCGACGACGCGTCCTACGTCAACGCGACGACCTTCCTCGTCGACGGCGGCCTGAGCTCGGCGTACACGACGCCGCTGTGAGGCCCGATCTCGCCCAGTAGACGTGCCCGAAACTGTCCAGTAGAGCGGCCCGAAATAGATCAGTAGATCGTCCCGAAATGGTACAGTAGCTCGCGGTGCTCGCCGACGACTACCGACGCCGGATCCTTGACGACGAGCTGGACGAGCTCGTAACGGCCCTGCCCGCCATTGCCGTCGAGGGCGCTAAAGCAGTCGGGAAAACCGCCACGGCGTCGCAGCGGGCCACCACGATCCACGAGCTCGATGACCCCGATCAGCGCGCGCTCGCCGACGCCGACTTGGATCGCGTTCTTGCGGCACCGGGACCTGTGCTCATCGATGAGTGGCAGTACCTGCCCGCTGTGTGGGACAAGGTTCGGCGTGCCGTGGACGCCGGCGCATCGCCGGGACAGATCTTGCTGACGGGTTCAGCGTCCCCGAAGGACACCGGAACCCATTCCGGCGGCGGGCGCATCGTCAACCTCAGAATGCGCCCATTGTCGCTGGCAGAGCGACTGGACCCTCCTCCCACCGTGAGTCTGGCCGCGCTGCTGTCGGGCGACCGGCTTGCCGTCGACGGACAGACCGACATGGACTTGGCGGGCTACACGGACGTGATGCTTCGCTCTGGTTTCCCCGGTTTGCGCAACCTCTCGGGTCGCCCGCTGCGCGTGCAACTCGACAGCTACATCCAGCGCGTCGTCGACCGCGACTTCCCGGAGCTTGGCCACCCGGTGCGCAATCCCGAAGCGTTACGCCGATGGATGGCCGCGTACGCCGCCGCGACGGCCACCACAACGTCCTTCGAGAAGATCCGCAACGCGTCGACCGGCGGCGAGGATGACAAGCCAGCTCGCGGGACCGTCGTCCCCTACCGCGACGTGCTGGGACGGCTGTTCATTCTCGACCCGGTCCCCGCATGGCAGCCCACAAGCCGTCACATCCGCGAGCTTGCATCCCCGCCGAAACATCATCTGGCGGATCCGGCGCTCGCCGCGCGACTGCTCGGCGCCACCGCAAGCTCGTTGCTCGCCGGCGAGTCATCTGGGCCCGTCATCCCGCGAGACGGGCCGCTGCTCGGCGCGCTGCTCGAGTCCTTGGTCACCCTGTCGGTCCGCGTCTACGCCCAAGCAAACGAGGCATCGGTCGGGCATTTTCGAACGCACCGCGGCGAGCACGAAGTCGACCTCATCGTCCAACGCGCCGATGGTCGAATCGTCGCACTCGAAGTCAAGACGACGGCAAGCCCAAGGGACGCCGATCTCAAGCACCTTCGGTGGCTCTCAGGGCAGATTGGTGACGAGCTCTTGGATGCAGCCGTCATCACAACGGGCAAGCACGCCTACCGTCGCGCAGACGGCATCGCCGTCATTCCCGCCGCGTTGCTCGGCCCCTAACGGCCCACCCGGGCCCGCGGCTACTTGATCTGGTCGTAGACGCTGAAGAGCGGCAGGTACATCGAGATCACGATGAAGCCGACGATCCCGCCGACGATCACGATCATGACCGGCTCGAGGATCGAGGTCAGCGCCTTGACCGACGCCGCCACCTGGTCCTCGTAGAAGTCGCCGATCTTCGACAGCATCGTCGTCAGGGCGCCCGTCTCCTCGCCGACCTTGACCATGTGGCCGACCATCGACGGGAACACCGGCGAGTCCATGAGGGGCTGGGCGATCGTGCCACCGGCCTTCACGGAAGTCGTGACGTTCGCCATGGCCTCCTCGACGACGATGTTGCCCGCCGTCTGCGCCGTGATGTCGATCGCCTGCAGCAGCGGCACGCCGGCACCCATCAGCGCCGAGAACGTGCGCGACCAGCGTGCGAGCGCGACCTTCTGGAAGATGTCGCCGATCTTGAACGGCACCCGCAGCAAGAAGCGCTGCCACATCCCGCGCCCCTTCGGCGTCTTCTTCCACTTCAAAAACCCGAACACGAGGCCGCCCGTCCCGAGGATCAGCAGGTACCAGTAGCCGGTCACGACATCGGAGATGCCCATCGTGAACTGCGTCATCTTGGGCAGCTTCGCGTCGCCGAGCTCCTCGAAGACGCTGGCGAACACCGGCACGATGAAGGCGACCATCGCGAGCATCACGACCGTCGCGAAGGTCAGGATCACGATCGGGTAGGCCATCGCGGACTTCACCTGGCGCCGCAGCGACTCCTCCTTCTCGAGCTGGTCGGCGATCCGCAGCAGCGAGTCCTCGAGCACGCCGCCTGTCTCCCCCGCGCGCGTCATCGCGATGAACAGCGGGCTGAAGACCTTCGAGTGGCGCTCGAGCGCATCCGACAGCGGCAGGCCCGCCTCGACGTCCTTGCGCACGTCAACGAGCACCTCGGCGAGCTTCTTGTTCTCCGTCTGCGCCTCGAGCACGTACAGCGCGCGGAGGATCGTCATGCCGCTCGAGACCATCGTCGCGAGCTGGCGCGACAAGATCGCGAGATCGCCGATCTTGATGCGGTTCATCATCGGCAGCTCGATGTCCTTCGAGGCGCGCCCCTTCTCGGCGATCTCGAGGACGATCAGGCCCTTGGCCTTCAGCTGGTCGGCAACCGACTGCTTGGACTCGGCGTCGACCTCGCCCTTGGCGTGCTGGCCGACGAGGTCGATCGCCTTGAAGACGTAAGTGCTCATCACATCGAGAAGGAGCCGGCGCCAAGCAGGCGGCGGAGCTCCTCCGGGGTCGAGGATCGAGCTTCGGCGAGCTTCTGCGTGATCTTGCCCGAGCGCACGAGCGTCGCCAGTGCGGCGTCCATGGTCTGCATGCCGATATTTCCTCCGGTTTGCAATGAGCTGTAGATCTGGTGGGTCTTGCCTTCGCGAATGAGGTTGCGGATCGCCGGGGTCGCCAGCAGCACCTCGCAGGCCGCGACGCGCCCCGCCCCGTCGGCCGTCGGCAGCAGCTGCTGCGTGACGATGCCCTGCAGCGCGACCGACAGCTGCACGCGCACCTGCTGCTGCTGCTCGGCCGGAAACACGTCGATGATGCGGTCGATCGTCTGCGGCGTGTCCTGGGTATGCAGCGTGGCGAAGACCAGGTGGCCGGTCTCAGCGGCCGTCAACGCGGTGTGGATCGTCTCGAGGTCGCGCATCTCGCCGACGAGGATCACGTCGGGGTCCTGACGCAGCGCGGCCTTGAGGCCGAGGGCGAAGGACTGCGCGTCCGAGCCGATCTCGCGCTGGTTGACGATGCACTTCTTGTGCCCGTGGAGGAACTCGATCGGGTCCTCGATGGTCATGATGTGCTCTTCGCGCGACGCGTTGATCTGGTCGACCACGGCGGCGAGCGTCGTCGACTTGCCCGAGCCCGTCGGGCCCGTGACGAGCACGAAGCCGCGCGGCTTCTTCGCCATGTCGTGCAGCGCGGCCGGCATGCCGAGCTCGTCGAGCGACTTGATGACCGCCGGGATCAGGCGGAACGCCGCCCCGATCGCCGAGCGCTGGTAGTAGGTGTTGACGCGGAAGCGCGCGCGCCCGGGGATCGAGTAGGCGAAGTCCAGCTGCCAATCGTTCTCCAGGCGCTGTCGCTGGTCGTTGGAGAGGATCGAGTAGATGATCTCCCGCGTCATCTCGGTCGTCATGACCGGGTAGTCCGCGAGCGCCGTGAGCCGCCCGCGCACGCGGACGGTCGGGCGCGCTCCGGCGGTCAGGTGCAGGTCGGACGCGTTCCGCTCGATGACCTCGAGCAGCAGGTCTGCGAAGTCAAGGTTCATTGTCGCGGTCATCGGCCCGGGACGGCGAAGGTCGCGGCTTGGGGCACCGGAATGGACGACCGTATGATCAGCCGACCGGTGGCCGACCCGACCAAGCGCTCAAGACCCGACGAGAAGGCCGATCGCCAGCCGTGGCGCGTCGAGGGCGGCCGCGAGCCCGACAAGCCGGCGGGCGACCGGCCGCGCATGCCACGCCCGCCCGGCAGCCGCCGCTTCTGGTACTTCCTGCTCGCGCTGCTCGTGCTGAACATCGCGCTCGGCCAGCTCATCCCGTCCAGCGAAGACAAGCGCATCGACGTCCCGTACACGTTTTTCCGCACCCAGGTGCAGGCGAGCAACGTCAAGGAGGTCAACGCCAAGGGCGACGTCATCCAGGGCGCGTTTCAGAAGGAGACGAAGTTCGAGAAGGAGTCCGCGAAGGACTTCGAGACGGTCCGCCCGGCGTTCGCCCAGGACGACGAGCTGCTCAAGCTCCTGCTCGACAACAAGGTCGAGGTCAACGCGCGCCCGATCGACGAGGGCCGCGGGTTCCTCGCGACGCTGCTGATCTCCTTCGGGCCGACCCTGCTCATCGTCGGCCTGCTCATCTACTTCCTGCGCCGCAGCGCGAGCATGGCCAGCGGCGGGGCGTTCGCGCTCGGGCGCTCGAAGGCCAAGCGCTACGACGCCTCGAGCACCCGCGTGTCGTTCGAGGACGTCGCCGGCATCGACGAGGTCGAGGACGAGCTCAAGGAGATCGTCGACTTCCTCAAGAACCCCGATCGCTATCGAAAGCTCGGCGCAGCGATCCCGAAGGGCGTGCTCTTGTCCGGGCCGCCGGGCACCGGCAAGACGCTGCTCGCGCGCGCCGTCGCGGGCGAGGCGGACGTGCCGTTCTTCTCGTTGAGCGCGTCGGAGTTCGTCGAGATGGTCGTCGGCGTCGGCGCGTCGCGGGTGCGCGACCTCTTCGAGCAGGCCAAGAAGGAGGCTCCCGCGATCATCTTCATCGACGAGCTCGACGCGATCGGCCGCGCCCGCGGCGGCGGTGGCGGCGGCTTCGGCGGCCACGACGAGCGCGAGCAGACGCTCAACCAGATCCTCACCGAGATGGACGGGTTCACCGGCTCGGAGGGCGTCATCGTGCTCGCCGCGACCAACCGCCCGGAGGTCCTCGACCAGGCGCTGCTGCGCCCCGGCCGCTTCGACCGCCGGCTGACCGTCAACCCGCCCGACAAGGACGGGCGGCGCGAGATCCTCGAGATCCACACGCGCTCGGTCCCGCTCGCCGACGACGTCGTCCTCGACCGCGTCGCGTCGTCGACGCCGGGGATGGTCGGAGCCGACCTGCGCAACCTCATCAACGAGGCCGCGCTGATCGCCGCGCGCCGCGACCACACCGCGGTGCACGCCGCCGACCTTGCCGACGCGCTCGAGCGCATCATCCTCGGCGCCGAGCGACGGATCACCCTGTCCGACGAGGAGCGCGAGCGCACCGCCTACCACGAGTCCGGCCACGCGGTGCTCGGCATGCTCGAGCCCGGCGCGGACCCGGTGCGCAAGGTCTCGATCGTCCCGCGCGGGCGCGCTTTGGGTGTGACGTTCCAGTCCCCGTCGACGGATCGCTACGGCTACGACGCGCGCTACCTCGAGGGCCGGATCGTCGGCGCGTTGGGCGGGCGGGCCGCGGAGGAGCTCGTGTACGGCAACGTGACGACCGGCGCCGAGTCCGACCTCGAGCAGGTCACGAGCATCGCGCGCCAGATGGTCGGGCGCTGGGGCATGTCCGACGTCATCGGGCTCGTGTCGGTCCTCCCGGCGCCGGGCGAGGAGCAGTACTTCGGGCCCGGCGGGCCGGTGCAGGTCTCCGACGACACGCGCGAGCTCGTCGATCGCGAGGTGCGGCGCATCATCGAGGCCTGCTACGAGCGCGCCCGCCGGATGCTCGCCGCCAACCGCGACAAGCTCGAGTCGCTGACGAAGGCGCTGCTCGAGCACGAGACGCTCGACCAGGACGACGCCTACCGCGCCGCGGGCTTCGAGCGCGACCCGATCGACGTCGGCGACGTCACGGACGACCCGCCCCCCACGCTCGACTCGGGCACGGCGGCCGACGCGGGCACTCCGGACGGCGCGGGCACGCCGGACGGGACAGGCACGCCGGAGCCGGCCGGCGATGAGGTCGGTCGGCCGGACCACTCCGCCTGATCGGTGAGGGAGCGGCAACCCGCCAGGTGGCGCGTTGGCGGCATCCGGTCGCCGGGAACGCGCGCATAGGATGGTCGTGATGACCACCGAAGACGACGGGCTGACAGCGATCAGCAGCTGGACCGACGACGAGATCCGCGAAGACGACGTCCGCGCCGCCGGCGTGCTCTACGCGGCCGCCACGCTCGACGAGCTAAAGCTCATCGAGATGGTGGAGCGGCTCAACGAGCTCAACCAGCAGAAGCTGCTGAACGTCGGTGCCGGCGAGGCGTCCAACGCGCTGCACGTGTTCTGGGACGCCGCCTACAAGCGCATGCCGCCGCAGCGCCGCCTCGCGACGTACGCGCGCGTCGTCGGGACGCCCGGCGCGCCGGACGACGCCGAGCGAAACGACGCCTTCGCCGACCTGTTCGAGACGCTCGTCACGGCCATCGCCGAAGGCGCCGCGGACGAGGTCGGCCCGGCGGCCACCGAGCTGCACGAGAACCTCGCCGCGCACACCGACGAGGCGACGACGAAGGCCGCGGTCGAGCTGCGCGCGACGTTCGCCGAGATCGCGGGCGTGCTGTCGGACATCGAGCTGCGCGCGTCGTTTCCCCCGCAGGCGGCGTCGGACATGTGGGAGTTCGTCGAGTTCGTCATGCGTGACTGGGGCAGCGATCCTTCCGGTCTGCAGAGCACGCGCACCCGCGCGTCGGCCGGCGCGACGATCCTGCGCGCGCTGCCCGAGCTGGCCGGCGGAACCGCGCCGAGCGACGAGGTCGTCGCGGCCGCCAAGCAGTGGCTCCCGGCGAACTCCGCGGCGTAGCGCCGGGCGCTGTCCCCGGCGCGCCGGCCCCGGGCGAGCGAGGCGGTCAGTCGACGATCGCGGCGCCCGTGCCCGTGACGCGCGTGACCTCGGCGATCGAGGTCATGCCGAGGCGGACCTTCTCGAGGCCGTCGTCGCGCAGCATGCGCATGCCCTGGCGCACCGCCACCTCGGCGATCTCCGGCGCCGGGGCGCGCGCGAGCGCGAGCTTCGAGATCTCCTCGGTCACGGTCAGCACCTCGTACAGCCCGATCCGGCCCTTGTAGCCCGAGTAGCCACAGCGCGGGCAGCCCTGGGCGTTGTAGGCCTCCATGTCGAACTGGCTGCGGATGCCGTTGGCGCGCAGCACATCCGAGCTGATGATCTGGCGCTCCTTGCAGAACTGGCAGAGCTTGCGGGCAAGGCGCTGGGCTACGACGCAGTCGATCGCCGACGCCACGAGGAACGGCTCGATGCCCATCTCGACAAGCCGCGTGATGGCGCTCGCGGCGTCGTTGGTGTGCAGCGTCGAGAGCACGAGGTGGCCGGTGAGCGCCGACTCGATCGCGATCTGCGCCGTCTCGCGGTCGCGGATCTCGCCGACCATGATGATGTCGGGGTCGGCGCGCATCATCGAGCGCAAGCCGGTCGAGAAATGCAGGCCCGCCTTCGAGTTGACCTGCACCTGCGTGACCCCGTCGAGCTGGTACTCGACCGGGTCCTCGATCGTGATGATGTTCTTCTCGATCGTGTTCAACGCGCCGAGCGCGGCGTAGAGCGTCGTCGACTTGCCAGAGCCCGTCGGGCCGGTCACGAGCACCGCGCCGTAGGCCTGGTGGAAGGCACGCTCGAAGCGCTCCTTCTCGGCGGGCGCCATGCCGAGCTTCTCGAGCGACATCACGACATTTGACTTGTCGAGGATGCGCATGACGACCGACTCGCCGTGGACGCTCGGCAGCGTGACGACGCGCAGGTCGATGTGGTGGCCGTCGATCGTCAGGCCGACGCGGCCGTCCTGCGGGATCCGGCGCTCGGAGATGTCGAGGTCGCTCATGATCTTCACGCGGCTGATGACGCCGAGGACCATGCGCCGCTGCACCTGCGCGGCCTCGACGAGCACGCCGTCGATCCGGAAGCGCACCCGCAGCTCGGTGCCGTTGGGCTCGAGGTGGATGTCCGACGCGCCCTGCTCCACGGCCTGGGCGATGATCTGGTTGACGAGCCGGATGACCGGCGCGTCGTCGGCCGACTCGCGCAGGTCGACGATCTCCGCGGGCGCCTCCTCGGGCTCGTCGAAGTCCGGCATGACGACGTCATCGAGGCGCGAGAGGCGCGAGATGAGCCCGCCGATGTCCTCGCGGCTCGTCACGGCGGGGCGGATCTCCTTGCCCGTCAGCAGCGCGATGTCGTCGACGGCAAGGACGTTCGCCGGGTCGGCCATCGCGACGAGCAACGTGCGCTCGTCGATGAACGCGACCGGCACCGCCTCGTAGCGCTTGGCGGCCGCGATCGAGATGAGGTTCGCCGCCGCCATGTCGGGTTGGAAGAGCGACAGGTCGAGGTGCTCGAGGCCGTGGCGCTCGGCGACGGCGCGCGCGAGCCCGTCGGAGGTCAGGTTGCCGGACTCGATGAGCACGTCCTCGGGCGTCTTGCCGGTGCGGCGCGCATCCTCGATCGCGCGCTGCACGCGCTCGCGGTCGGCGAGGCCGAGGTCGACGATGACATCCGTGAGGAAGCGCGCGGTACCCCCCGCTCTGCGCGGCTTGGTGATGCCGTTCGAGCTCTGCTCGTTAGGGACGGCCTTCAGGGGGGTTGGTTCGGGCAAGCGGGCCTCGGGGTCAGGCGCGCACGGCGGCGCGCATCGTGTCGAGCGGGGCCGTCCGACCCGTCCACAGGGTGAAGCTCAACGCGCCCTGGCGAACCAGGATCTCGAGGCCGTCGACGACGCTCGCGCCCCGCTTCCTCGCCTCTCGAATCAGCACCGTTCCGCCTGCCTTGTAGACCAGGTCCACTACGGTCGCGTACTCGCCGAGCGCATCGGCGCGCAGGGGCAGTTCCTTGAATGGGCTGGACAGATGGTCGAGCCCCACGCTCGTACAGTTGACGAGAATCTCGGCCGCGACTGGCGTCTTCACGACGCGCGCGCCGAGCTTGCGCGCGCGCTCTGGCGTGCGGTTGTAGACGGACACGTCGGTGCCGGCCTGCATGAGCGCCCAGACGACGGCCCGCGCGCTGCCCCCGGCACCGAGCACGCACGCGGACTTCGGGGCCGGGTCGCCGAGGGCGGCCATCAGGCCGGGCGCGTCGGTGTTCTCGGCGGCGATCTCCCCGTCGGGGGCGAACGTCAACGTGTTCGCGGCACCAATTGCCGTCGCGGCGTCGCTGGCCGTGGTCGCCAGCGCGAGGGCCGCCTCCTTGTGCGGGATTGTGACGTTCGCGCCTTTGAACCCCGACGCTCCGAGCGCGCGGACCGTGTCGTCGAAGGCCTCCGGCGCGACCGGCAGGTGCTGGTAGCGCTCGAGGCCCGCCGCCTGCATCATCGCCGGCGAGCGGCTGTGGCCGACCGGCCAGCCGAGGACGCCGTACGCGCGCCGTCAAGACCGAGCACTACTACAGGTGTCGGCGAAGCTCGCGGGTCCGGGCACGACGGGCATGGTAGAGGGCCGTGCTGGCACCGTACGCCTGGATCGCAGGAGCCGTCACGGTGGAGGCGGCGGCGGGATCGTGATCTGGTAGGACGCGGACCCTCCTTGCGGCAAGACATTCGACACGCTGGTCCCGCCACCCGCGAACGTCAGACCATCTCCCAGGCTGATCGCAAATGTCCCGGCGTCATCGGGCGCGACGACCACCGTAATCGTCAGCGTGGCGGTGCCGGGGCGGAGATTGCCGATTCCGCAGGTGTTCGTCGCGCCGATCGACGTCGTGCAGACCACGATGCCGTTGATCGCCACGCTGAATGCGTCGTCTGCGAGGCTGCCGTTGTCGCCGACGGTGATGCTGCCGCTTACGGTGGCTCCGATGCAGTCCATCGGATCCACTTTCTGGTCGTTCTGGAAGATCTGACCATTCGGAGCGTATTCGAGGTGCAGGTGCGGCCCGGTCACCGGCCGGTGGTGTCGGCGTTTGCGATGCGATCGCCGGCGTTCACGTGGGTGCCGTTGGCAACGCTCGAGCCGTTCTCGAGATGCATGTACGAGCTCGCGGACCGTCGTCGTGCCGGACGACCACGACGTTGCCACCCGTCGCGCTGTGTTGCACCGTGACCGTCCCGGCGGCCACCGCGTGGACCGGGGTGCCGCTGGCGGCTCGCAGGTCGACGCCACGGTGAAAGGACTGCGGCACGCCGGTCACCGGGTGCGTCCGCGGGCCGTAAGGGCTCGTGACCTCGAGCGCGCCATCGAGCGGTGAGCCGATGGTCGTGCCCTGGCAGCCACCGACCCGCGAACCGCTTGCCGGCGCCCGGCCGAGTTCACCGTGCTCCGCGGCGGTCGTCGAGCGCGGCGGCGAAAGCACGACGGGCGAGGGCGCGATCGGAGCCGTGGGCGTGGTCGCGAGCAAGATGACCGCGTGGAAGGCGCCGTCTGTTCCCAACGCCTGGCTGAAGGCGTACGTCGGCAGGCTGACGGTCACGGTCCCCGGGCTCCCGGTGAAACGCTCGGGCAACAGCTCGAACGACTCGAGCGTCTCCTCCGCGTCGCTCCACGAGTTGAGATAGAAGGCCCTGATCTCGGCCGTGGCAGGCAGCCGGCAAGGAAGGACGAGGGCACGTCGAACGTCACTAGAGCATCGCTCAGCGGCTGGGCCGGCGCAGCGATGCGCAGCTCGTAGGGCAGGCGTCCGTCGGCACGGAAGATCGTCGTGTCACCCGCGAATTGCTGCGCGATGTCCGGGTCGCGCGACGTCCCGAGCGCACCGTGGCCGGGCTCTCGAAGCTCGCGGCTCCAAACGAGACGCTGCCCACGCCCGGCAGCGCGACAGCCCCGCCGCGCGGCGCTATCACGGCCGTCGCGTCCGCGGGCGAGCTTGCGCCGGATACCCCTCCGGGGCTCCCCGCGACCGGCCCGGCGCCACCCATACCCGGCCCGGGGCCGCCGGAGCCGCCCGGGCCTGGCCCGGTCGACGGTCCCCGCGTGGCGACAAACCAGTGGGGCGATACGGCCAGCACACGCTTGCCGCGTTCAGGCGCAGCCACACCCTGCGCTTGGCCATCGCAACCGGGACCCGCCAGCTCACGACAAACCGCGACCCGGCCTACAGGCGCACCGACGCCCGGCCGGTCCACTGCCGCAGCCCGGTCCGTTCCTCGAGCACGATCCTCAGCGAGCTCCGCGAACCGGCGATCTAGCCCAGCACGCGACCGGAGACGACCAGCTACCGCCGGCCTGCACGAGCGCTGGCTTGACGGCCACCGCGATCCGCGGCTTGGGAGCGGGCGGCGTGACCCGCGACGCAGCAACCAGGGGATGACAGCTGCCGTCGCCGGCGCGGGCGGCGCACCCGTGACCGCTACGGCCGACTCCTGCAGCACACCGCATGCCCCGACAGTGAGAATGGCTATGCCAACAACTCGTCTCACCGCATGCGCTCGCTCGTCCACGGCATACTGGCGTCGCGTCTTTCTCATAATAGGCATCCTCGCCCGCGTCGGTGTTCGCACCCCACCCTACCGGAAATGCGACACGCCATGCCGTGAATGTGTGAGGAGTGTCACGCAACCGGCGACAATTGCTTCCCCTACGTGGTCCGGATAAGTGTGCGGTTCGGGCGCCAGAACAGTGCGGTTATCGCTGCAAGCAACACGTGGTCGGCGACTTGCCGCCGGCCGCGTTGCGCGCGATGTTGTAGCGCTGGCTGTCGGCCTGGAACTTCGCGAACGTCGAGGAGAACGCGTGCTGTCCGCACGTGCCCGGCTTGACGACGTAGTAGCGGAAGCTCACGCTCGCCGGCGCGGCGGCGGCGCGGATCGATGCGAGGCCGGGGTTGCCGATCGGCGTCGGCGGCAGCCCGTCGCGCTTGCGCGTGTTGTAGGCCGAGTCGCTCTCGAGCTCCGAGCGCTTCAGCGGCCGCGTCCAGTTGTTCAGCGCGTAGCGCGTGGTCGCGTCGATCGCGAGCGGGATGCCGTCCTTCAGGCGGTTGTAGATCACGGCCGCGACGAGCTTGCGCTCGCTCGCGAGCTGCGCCTCGCGCTCGACCATCGAGGCGATGATGAGCACGTCGTAGGCCGTGAGGTTCTTGCGCTTGGCGCGGCTGAGGCTCACGCTCGCGAAGTTGTCCTTGAACGCCTTGAGCTGGCGGTCGACGAGATCCTTGGCGGGCGCGCCGGCCTTGAGCTCGAACGTCGCCGGGAAGAGGAAGCCCTCGGTCGACCGCGTGCCCTTCGGCGCGCCGTAGCGAAACGGGTTCAGCCGGCCGCTGAAGCGCTTCGACGCCGTCGTGTAGCTGCCGGTGACGTCCTTCTTGCCGATGAGCTTCGCGATCTCCGAGCGCGACAGGCCCTCGGGGATCGTGACCTTGATGGTCGCCGATTTGTCCACGGCCGGGCGCTTGGTGAGCGCGTCGATCGCCGCGCCATAGGTCATGTCCTTGTGCAGGGAGTGCGGGCCGGAGCGCAGGTCGGCGCGCTTGCCCGACAGCGTCGCGCGGAACGAGAACAGCGCGCCGGACGTCACGACGCCGGCGTCGGCGAGCTTGTCGCCGATCTCGCGTGCGCTCGCGCCCTGCTCGATGGTGACCTTGACCGGGTCGCCCTGCGCGCTGCCGAACGGCTGGAAGACCATCAGCACGACGACGATCACCGCGGCGAGCAGCAGCAGCGCGATGAGCACGCCGATCCGCGCGCCGACCGAGCGGCGGGCTCGCGCGGGCCCCGCGGGGACGTCGCCGGGCGGCGTCACGACCGTGCGCGGCGTTCGCGGCGCGACGGCGTGGCGCATGCGCCTGATGCCGATCGGGCGATCGAGGTCGTCGCCGAGGGCGCCGGCGGGTGCGGCAGGAGGCGCAGGGGGCTCGGGCTGGATGCGCAGCACGGAGGGCTGCTCGCGATCCTCCGGCGGGCGTCGCCGTGCGGCGCGACGGTCGGCCGCGCGGTCGACGGTGCGCGGAAGCTCGACCGGCGGCTCGCCCGAGGCGACGCGACGGCCGCGGCGCGGCGCGGCGTCGCCGGGCGGCTCGCCCGAGGCAAGGCGACGGCCGCCGCGTGTCGGCGGGGCCTCCGCGGGCGGCTCGCCCGAGGCGAGGCGACGGCCCCGACGCGGCGCGGGGTCCGCGGGCGCGGGCGCGTCGCTGCGCAGCACGCGGCGCGCGGCCCGCGACGGGACGTCGTCGATGGGTGTCGGGATCGGCTCATGGAAGTCCTGCGGCGGGGCGTGGTCGTCGACGATGCTCGGCGGCAGCTGGCCGTCGAGCGGCGCCACCGGGCGACCGGGGGACTTGCCGCTCGCGGCCCGCCGAGCTTCGCGCTCGAGACGGTCGCGCTCGCGTTGCTCGGCGGAGCGCTCGCGGCTCGGACCCGGGTCGTCTCGGCGGTTGCGGCTCATGCAGCTCTTGAGTTCGCCGTCAACGCTACCCGTCCTGGGTGTGACGCGCCGCGAGCCAACCTTCGAGCAGGTGCGCCGCAGCCCGCGAGTCCTCCGAGCTGCGCGGATCGCCAGGGTCGCGGCTGGCCATGAGCGTCGTGAAGCGCTCGTCGTAGAGCTCGACAGGCACCGTGACGCGCTCGGCCAGCCGGCCGGCGAAGGCGCGCGCCTCGGCGGTCTGGGCGGAGTCCGAGCCCGACAGCGAGAGCGGCAGGCCGACGACGACGAGGCCGGCGTCGCGCTCACGGACGAGGTCGCAGACGCGCGCGAAGCCCTTGCGCGTGGCGGGGCGCAGCACCGGGTCGATCGGGGTCGCGAGCGTGCCCGTCGGGTCGCTCAGCGCGCAGCCGCAGCGGGCGCTGCCGTAGTCGAGCGCCAGCACCCGCATCACCCGGCGATTGTGGCGCATCCGACGATCGCCTCCCCAGCGAGGAAGACCGCGGTCTGCCCCGGGGCGGCGCCGTCGAAGGGCTCGTCGAGGTGGATCCGATCGCCGTCGAGGCGACAGGGCACGGCCGGCGAGCGGTAGCGCAGGCGCACGGCGTCGGGCGCTGTGCCGTGCAGGCGCACGCCGCGGACGCGGACGGTCGTCGTGGCGAGGTCGTCGCGCGGGCCGACCGTCACGGTGTTCGCGCGGGCGTCGGTCGCGAGGACGTAGAGCGGCTCGGGCGAGCCGCCGCCGAGGCCGCGGCGCTGGCCGACCGTGAAGCCGTGATGGCCGTCGTGGCGGCCGACGACGGCACCCTTTCGGTCGACGATGTCGCCGGGCCGGCGGCGCATCCCGCCGTGTCGAGCGAGGAACGTCGCGCGACCGGTGCCGGCGAGGAAGCAGAGGTCCTGGGAGTCGGGCTTGCGCGCGACGTCGAGGCCGGCGGCCTCCGCGAGCTCGCGGACCTCCGGCTTTGTCAGGTCGCCGAGCGGGAAGCGCAGCCGGGCCAGCGCGTTGCGCGACAGCGCCGCGAGCATGTACGTCTGGTCCTTCGCCGGGTCGGCTGCGAGGCGCAGCAGGCCGCCGGGGGTGCGGCGCGCGTAGTGACCGGTCGTCAGCGTGGCGGCGCCGAGGAGGTCGGCGAAATCGAGCATGGCGTCGAGGCGTACATGGCCGTTGCAGCGCACGCAGGGGTTCGGCGTGAGCCCCTGCGCGTGCTCGATGAGCCACGGCTCGACAACCCCCGCGCGAAACTCGTCGCGCAGGTCGAGCGTGAAGTGCGCGAGGCCGAGGCCGTGAGCCACGCGGCGCGCGCCGCGCACGGCCGCGGCCGAGCAGCACGAGCGCTCGCCGTCGTTCTCGGGATCGGCCCACAGCTCGAGCGTGACCGCCACGACGTCGTCGCAGGCGGCGCCGCAAAGGGGTGCGGCCGCCGCGTCGCCTCGCTCGGCGTCGCCCGCGCGAAGGGAACCGGCCGTCGCGGTGCCCCGCTCGCCGTCGCCCGCGCGAAGGGGAGCGGTTGCCGCGTCGTTCCGCTCGGCGTCGCCCGCGCGAAGGGCGCAGCCGCGCCGCTCGCGGGCGCTCAGCAGCGCCGCGACCGCGCT
The DNA here is from genome assembly GCA_963839905.1 of uncultured Actinomycetes bacterium. Taxonomy (GTDB): domain Bacteria; phylum Actinomycetota; class Thermoleophilia; order Solirubrobacterales; family Solirubrobacteraceae; genus CADCVQ01. Next base: position 21,684 of record CAWIXC010000003.1, read on the forward strand.
GTCGACGCCGCCGGACATCGCGACGAGCGTGCGGCCTTCGCTCGCCAGCAGCTGCCCGTTGGCGCGGACCGCCGCGCCGAGCGCACGGTGCAGCGCGTCGGACGCGAGGTCCGCCGCGTGCAGCTTGCCCGGGCTGAGGCCGCCGAGCGCGGCGGCGATCCTCGGCGACCCGATGCGCGCCGCCTCGATGAGCCCGGCGCCCTCGACGAGCTCGACGGCGGCGCTCGCGGCCGCGATCGTCGCGCCGCAGCCGGAGGCCTCGAAGCCGACCGCGTGTACGCGATCGCCGCGCACCGCCACCGACACGCGCACGAGATCGCCGCAGGCGGCCCCACCGGCCGCGCCGTCGCAGGCGCCATCGATCACGCGGCCGCGGCCGCGCGGGTGGCGCAGGTGGTCCTCGAAGCGCTCGTCGGCCATCCCGTCGAGTCTAGGAGTCTGTCGGGAAAGTCGTCGGAGGTCGGGGTGGTTCGGATGAGCCGCACCGAGGCCTTCCGGATCACCGCGGAGGCGCGCCGGCCGCTCGTGATCACGAATCCCTCCGACGCGCTGTCGCCCGGCACGGTCGGGCAGAGCTACTGCTGCGCAGACGGTGGCGTGCCGCGCTACTCGTGGACGCTGCGCTCGGGGCAGCTTCCGCCCGGGCTACGGCTCACCGCGAGCCCCGGCCGCATCAACGGCACGCCCACGACGGCCGGAACGTTCTCGTTTCTCATGCGCGTCACCGACACGCGAGGGGCCTTCGCCGAGCGCACGTTCTCGATCACGATCGGCTGACGACCGCGGCCGCGGCGGGTTGCTCGCATGCTGACTCGCATGCGTTGCGAACGCGCCAGCCAACCCCCTATCGTGGGTCGGGGACGACGTCGGTCGGAGGAGAGCTGTGGATCTGGAAGGGCCCGGCAGGGGCGAGCATCGCGCAAGGCACGACAGCCTCGCCAGGATCCACCGGCGCCGGCGCATCACGGCGCTCTGCGTGCTCGTGGCGGTCGTCACGGTCGTCGCGCTCGGCCTCAACCGCTCGGCGCCCGCGGGCGCGCCGCCCGTGCCCCACGGGGTCGTGGCGCCCGCGCCCACCACGACGACGACCCCGGCCCCGCACGACGCCCGCGCGGCGCGCCTCGCCAGCGACGACAAGGCGATCAACGACGTGCTCGCCTTCACCTCGTACATCTCGCGCGGCAACAAGCGGGCCAAGGAGGTCGCGCTGACCTTCGACGACGGCCCCGGGCCCACGACCGCGGCGCTCGTGCGCTACCTCGTCGCCAACAAGGTCGAGGCGACGTTCTTCCTCGTCGGCACGGCGATCGCCGAGCGCCCGGAGATCGTGCGCGCGCAGAGCAAGGCGGGCTTCGCGCTGGGCACCCACACGCTGCACCATGCCCGGCTGGGGTCGCTGTCGGCGGTCGCGCAGTCGACCGAGATCCTGGGGGCTGCGGACCGCATCACGGCGATCACGGGGCACGCGGTGAAGCTCTTTCGACCGCCGTACGGGTCGTTCAACGACAGCACCCTCAGCATCCTGCGCGCGGAGCGGATGCTCATGGTCCTCTGGAACATCGACACCAAGGACTACTCGGCCAACGCGGCCAAGCCGGTGATCTACACGGCGCTCAGCGGCGCGCGGGCGGGCTCGATCGTGCTCATGCACGACGGGCCGGGGGCGCGACCGCACACGCTGGCCGCGGTGCGCAAGATCGTGCCGGCGCTGCGGCGCAAGGGCTACAAGCTCGTCAGCCTGCCCGAGCTCTTGCGCGACGACCCGCCGCCGCGCCACCAGCCCAAGCCGCACAGTTTGGCGGGCTGAGCGCTCTCAGCGCCCGGCGAGCGCGTCGCCGACGGCTTGCGCCAGCTCGCGCGGCTCCGTCAGGCCGGAGATCACGCGGCTGTGACCCTTGCGGCCGATGACGACCGTCGTCGGGGACCCCGCGATCTTCACGCCCTTGGTCACGCTCGGGTACTGGGCGACGTTCGCGACCGGGACCACGCGGACGACGACCTTGCCGTGGTGGCGGTCGAGCGTGCGCAGCGCGCCGCGGGTCGCGACGTCGTCGGCCCCGTCGGCGTTCCAGAACAGCATGACGACGACCTTGCCGCGCTTGACGGCGCGGACGACGGCGGCGTCACGGCGCTGGCCGACGGAGCGCTTCGAGGTCTGCGCGGGAGCGGCCTTGGCGGCGCCCGCGGGTGCCGTTGTCGCGCCGGCCCCGGAGGACGTGCCCGCTGATGCGCCGGTCGCCGGCGTGGCCCCGGCCTGAGCCGCGGCGGGCGCTGCCTGCGCGGCGTTGCCCGCGGCAGCCTGGGCCTTCGCATTGGCGGCGTCCGAGATCGCGGCGGCCTCCCGAGCCTGCGGGATCGCCTGCGTCGGAGCGAGCGGGGTATCCGTCACGGCGGCCGGCTGCGGGCGCAGCGCGACGAGCCAGACTGCCAGGAGCGCCACGGTCGCGGCGAGCGCGATCAGCAGCGGGCGCGAGACTTGGTCCATGCCGCGGGTGTCGGCAGCCCCGCCGGGCGCGGTGAGCCGGCGCCGCGCGCGTCGAACAGCCGTCCGCGGGAGGGGGGTGTCTCGTTCTACTGGCGCATAGGGACAGCTAAACGAGACACCCCCGGCCGCTAGGCGGTCTTCGCGGGTGGCGCGAGCGGGCGCAGGCCCAGCTCGCGCAGCTGCGCGTCGTCGACGGGCGCGGGCGCGCCGGTCAGCGGGTCCGAGCCGCTCGCGGTCTTCGGGAACGCGATGACGTCGCGGATCGACTCGCGCCCGGCCAGCAGCGCGACGATGCGGTCGATGCCGAACGCGATCCCGCCGTGCGGGGGCGCCCCGTAGCGCAGGGCCTCGAGCAGGAAGCCGAAGCGCCGCTGCGCCTCGTCTTCGTCCATCCCGATGATCTCGAAGACCCGGCTTTGCACGGCCGGGTCGTTGATGCGGATCGACCCGCCGCCGAGCTCCCAGCCGTCGACGACGAGGTCGTAGGCGCGCGAGCGCAGCGAGCCCGGGTCGGAGAGGTCCCCGGTCGGCGCGGTGAACGGATGGTGCAGCGCGTCCCAGCGACCCTCGGTCTCGTCGTAGCCGAACATCGGGAAGTCGACGACCCACAGCACGTCGTGGCGGCCGTCGGGCACGAGGTCCCAGCGCTCGGCGAGGTCCAAGCGCAGCGCGCCCAACGCGGCCGCGGCGGTCTCCGCCTTGTCGGCCACCGCCAGCAGCAGGTCACCGGGCGACGCGTCCAGCGCAGACGTCACCGCCGCGACCTCCTCGGCCGACAGGAACTTCGCGATCGGCGAGCGCCACGTCCCGTCCTCCTGCACGAACGCCCACACGAGGCCGCCCGCGCCGTAGCGCTTGGCCACGTCGGTCAGGCCGTCGAGCTCCGAGCGCGGCACCTCGCGCTGCCCGGCGTTGATCGCTCGCACGACCCCGCCTGAGCCCAGCACGTTCGCGAAGACCTTGAAATCGGAGGACCGCAGCTGGTCGGAGACGTCGGTGATCTCGAGGCCGAAGCGCGTGTCCGGCCGATCCGAGCCGAAGCGCAGCAGCGCCTCGTCGTAGGGCATTCGCCCATACGGCGGGGGCGGCACGTCGAGACCGCCGACCTCGAACACCTTCGCCATCAAGCGCTCGTTGACGTCGATGACGTCGTCCTCGTCGACGAACGACATCTCGAGGTCGAGCTGGGTGAACTCCGGCTGGCGGTCGGCGCGCAGGTCCTCGTCGCGAAAGCAGCGCGCAATCTGGAAGTAGCGCTCGTAGCCGCCGATCATCAAGAGCTGCTTGAACAGCTGCGGCGACTGCGGCAGCGCGTAGAAGTTGCCGGGCGCATTGCGTGCGGGAACGAGGAAGTCGCGAGCGCCCTCGGGCGTCGAGCGCGTGAGGATCGGCGTCTCGATCTCGAGGAAGTCCTCGGCATCGAGGCCCCGGCGGATCGTTTGCACGACGTCGCTGCGCAGCACGAGCGCCTCGACCATGAAGCGGCGGCGCAGGTCGAGCGTGCGGTGGCGCAGGCGCAGCGTCTCGTCGAGCTCGATCTCCTCGTCCAGCGGAAACGGCGGCGTCAGCGACTCGGCCAGCAACTGCATGTCCGTGGCCGACAGCTCGATCTCGCCGGTCGGCAGCTCGGGGTTGATGTTGCGCTCCTCGCGCAGCACGACGTCACCGGCGACCGAGATCACGTACTCGCCGCGCAGCCGCTCCGCGGCGGCGAACATCTCGGCGCCGTTCTCCGGATGAAAGACGAGCTGCAGGATCCCCGAGCGGTCGCGCAGGTCGATGAAGATCAGCCCGCCGTGGTCGCGGCGGCGGTGCACCCAGCCGCTGACGCGCGAGGGGGCCCCGGCGCTCGCGGCGCTCAGGTCGCCGCACCACGCGTCGCGATAGGGGTTGGCGCGCGGCGCGCGCTTCACGACATCCCCCGCTCGCGCAGGATCCGCGTCACGACCTCGCCCGCTTGGACGTCCTTCTGCTCACCCGACAGCATGTCCTTCAGCACTGTTCCCCCGCCTTGGACGATCGCAACGTATCGGGCGCCGAGCCGGTCGCCCTGCTTGAGCTGGCCCTTGCGCGAGCGGCCGGCGAGCTCCATCTGCGCGGTCAGCCGCGCATCGCGCGCCTCGGCGGCGACCGCGAACGCTGCCACCCGCTGCGGCGCGCCGTCGAACGCGACGTACAGGTCGACGGGCGGGGCGGCGCTCGGCAGGTCGGGGCCGGCGAGCAGGATCCGCTCGATCCCGGCCGCCCAGCCGCAGCCGGGCGTCGGCGGCCCGCCGAGCTGCTCGACGAGCCCGTCGTAGCGCCCGCCGCCGGCGACGCCGCTCTGCGCGCCGAGCTTGTCGGAGGTGAACTCGAAGACCGTGCGCGTGTAGTAGTCCATCCCGCGCACGAGCGTCGGATCGACCTCGTAGCGCACGTCGGCGCGATCGAGCAGCGCGCGGACCTCGGCGAAGTGCTCGGTGTCGTCGTCGTCGAGCGCGTCGAGCAGCCGCGGCGCTTCGGCCATGACCGCCTTCGTGCCCGGGTGGTCGGAGTCGAAGGCGCGCAGCGGGTTGAGGTCGATCCGCGCGCGGACCTCGTCGGAGAGCTCGTCTGAGTGCGCGCGCAGGTAGGCCTGTAGCTCCTCGCGATAGGCGGTGCGCGCCGCGAGCGTGCCGAGGCTGCCGAGGCGCAGGCGCACGCCGTTGACCTCGAGCTCCTCGAGCAGGTTCGCGAGCAGCAAGATCGTCTCGGCGTCGACCGCCGGGTCGTCGGAGCCGAGCGCCTCCGCCCCGATCTGCCAGAACTGGCGGTAGCGGCCGGCCTGCGGCTTCTCCTTGCGAAAGAAGCTCGACAGGTACCAGAGCTTCACGGGGCCCGGCAGCTTGTGCATGCCGTGCTCGACGTACGCGCGGCAGATCGGCGCCGTGCCCTCGGGGCGCAGCGTGACCGAGCGCCCGCCGCCGTCGTCGAACGTGTACATCTCCTTCTGGACGATGTCCGTCGACTCCCCGACGCCGCGCGCGAACAGCTCGGTGTACTCGAACGTCGGGGACTCGATGCGCCGGTAGCCCGAGCCTTCGAGCACGCGCCGCGCCGTGGATTCGAGCGTCGCGCGCGCGTCCGCGGCCTCCGCCAGCACGTCGGACGTGCCGCGCGGTGCCTGGATCTTCCGGCTCACCGCTGCGACAGCTCGCGAAGGAACGGGTTGGACGCGCGCTCGGCGCCGAGCGTCGTGATGCCCATGTGGCCGGGGTAGACGACGGTGTCGTCGTCGAACTCGTCGAGGAGCGCCGCGATCGAGGCCATCAGCGTCGGACGGTGGCCGCCCGGCAGGTCGTCGCGGCCGATCGAGTTCCGAAAGAGGACGTCGCCGGAGAACAGGGCGCGCTCGCCATGCACTGAGTAGGTGACGTGGCCGGGGCTGTGGCCGGGCGTGAAGCGCACGTCGAACGTCAAGCCCGCGAGCTCGAGCGCCTCGCCGCCCTTGACGGTGTGCTCGGGGTCCCAGGACTCGAACGGGCCGAAGCCGGGCCACGGCACGTAGGCCATGACGTCCTGCAGGACGGGCACCTCGAGCTCGGGGCAGTAGACGGGCGCGCCGGTGGCCTTGGCGAGCGGCGCGACCGCGCCCACGTGGTCGAAGTGCGTGTGCGTGAGCAGGATCGCGTCGAGCGTCAGGCCCTGGCCTTCGATGGCCTGCAGGAGCTTTGGCGCCTCCTCGCCCGGGTCGACGATGACCGCGTGCGTGGCGCCATCGAGGCGTGCGAGGAAGCAGTTCTCCTGCACCGGCCCGACGGTGTACATCTGCACGTCCATCACGCGTCTTTCTTCTTGGCCGCCATCTTCTGCTTGCGGCTGTAGACGAACTGATCGGTGTAGTAGCCCAGCGGGACGTAGAAGAGGAACACGAACGCCGTCAGGGGGATCGCGCGGACGGGGTCGGTCTTGAAGAGGAGCACGAGCATGACGCCGAAGACGATCGCGGCGAGCGCGGCGCGGTTGGCCGCCGAGCGCCAGGTGGGCGGGCGGTTGAGCCGGTCGCGGCGAGCCTGCGCGGCGGCCTCCTTCTCGGTCCGCTTGATCTCCTCGGCCGTCGGCTTTCGCCCCGTACGGCCGCGCGCCTCGATGACGCCCGCCGCGTTGCCTCGATGCTTGCTGCGCCGCTTCTTCTTCGTCTGCGCCATAGGTGGTTAGGAGGTTAGTTCTTCTGGCGTCCGCGCCCCGCGAGCGCCTCCTCGACCGTGCGCCGGTTGCGCACCTCGACGTCCTCGGGGAAGCCGTCGAAGGCGGCGGCGGGGGCGAGGCCGACGAGCTCGCAGCCGGCGACTGGCGCGTGGTTGGCGACGGCGTCGACGAGCGTTGCGAGCGCAACGGCGAGGTGGTCCTCGACGTTCGTCGACACCTGCGCGACGCCGCCGCGCGCGGGCAGCTCGAGGCCGAGCGCGCGGATGCCGGGCAGGCCCTCGGGCCCGCCCTCGCGGATCGAGGCGGCAATCGCGCGCGCGTCGGCGAGGGTCGCGGGTGCGGCGAGCTCGACGTTGAAGGCGACGAGCGGGGGCCGCGCGCCCACGAGGATCGCGCCCGCGCGGGGGTCGATCGCACCCGGGCGGCCGTCGGCGCGGGCGAGCGCCTCGTGCGGGCCGAAGTCCGGCGCGAGCTCGCCAGAGGCCACCCGCGCGGCGAGCCCGGCCAGCCCGCCCCGGCGAAGGTCGGCTCGCGTGCGCCCGCCGGCGAGCTCGCCGTAGAGGAAGACGGGCAGGCCGGCACGCCCGAGCTCCTCGCCCGCGACGAGCGCCTCGGCACAGGCGGCGCCGCGCCGCGCCGCGTCCAGGTAGACGACCGGCGCGACGTCGAGCACGCCGACGTGCGGGTGGCTGCCGCGATCGCTGCGCAGGTCGATGCGCGCGAGGCACTCGCGGGCGCCCGCGACGAGCGCCGGCGCGATCTCCCCCACGGCGGCCGCGAGGGTGTAGACGCTGCGGTGATGGTCCGGATCGGAGTGCGTGTCGAGCAGCCGCGCACCCGCCGACCCGAACGCGGCCCCGATCGCGGCGATCGCCGCGGCGTCGCGCCCCTCGGAGACGTTGGGGATCGTCAGCAGCATGTCGGCAAGCGCGGTCATCGCGGCTCCCGATCCGCTCAGCCCAGCAGCCAGCGGCCGGCATCGAGGACCTGCGTCGCGCCGATCCGGAGGCTCGGCGCGAGCACGACGACGTCCTCGTGGACGGGGACGGACACCGTGCCGCCGATCCCCGCGCTCGCGCCGAACGCGACGTGCGCGGTGCCGAGGATCTTCTCGTCCTCGAGCGTGTTGCCCGTCAGCGTCGCGCGATCGTTCGTGCCGACGCCGAGCTCGGCGAGGTTCCTTCCCGAAGGCCCGTGGGCGTCGAGGTGCGCGAGGAAGGCCGCCCCCACCTCCCCGGTGGCGCCGTCGAGGCGCCCCTCGCGGACGGTCAGCAGCACCGGGTCCTCCTCGACCAGGCGCTGATCGAGCGACGACGCGGCGATCGTCCCCTCTCCGCCCGCCGGGGACGCGAAGCCCTCGCCGCACGGCAGGTTGCCGAACGCGCCGCGCGCCGTGAGATCGCCGTCGTCGGCGATCGCGGGGCGCCCGCGCAGGTCGAAGCGCATGTCGGTCCCGCGCGCGCACGTGAGGTGCGCGTCGTCCGCCTCGCCGAGCAGCCGCGCGACCGCGTGGCAGCGCGCGCTCATCGCGTCGAAGTCGGCGCTCATGAGCCGCGCGAGCAGGTCGGCGTTCACGCCGGGCATCGTCGCGCCGCGCGCACCGCCCTCGCTCGCGCGCTTGCGCGCCGTCGTGTGCGACAACGACGGCAGGCACGGCGCGATGAACACATCGGCGGCGGCGAGTGCGGCCGCCACCGGCGCAGGCGGCTCGGTCCCCCGCGAGGAGTCGGGCGGCAGGATCATCATCACCGCGTCGCCGCCGGCGGCGCGAGCGGCTTGCGTCAGCGCTTCGCCGAGCACGGCGGTGCCCGGGTCGGCGACGACAAGCACGCTCTCCCCCGCGCGCGCGCCCAGGCAGCGCTCGACGACGGTCCGCACCGCCTGGTCGAGGTCGTCCATGTCCGGCGGCTGCGCGGGTTGGGTCAGCCCGAGAGGATCGAGACCTTGACGCGCCCCGGCCTCGAGCTCGTGAGCTGCGCGCCGACGGTCACGGTGCACTCGTTCGCGCCCGAGATCGGCAGCGGCAGGGTGCGGACCTCCGGCGGGCGCGTGCGGTAGCGATCCTGGCCGATCTTCGCGCCGATGCCCTCCTTGTAGCAGGAGAGCTGGTAGTCCACGGTGATCTCCTGCTTCGGCGCGGCGCTCACGCGCACGGAGATGCTCGACGGGTTCTTGATCCGGCCGCGGCCCTGGGCGACGGCGAACGTCCCGACGCTGCGCGCCGTGTCGAGCGTGCCCGCCCCGGTGACGACCGGTGCCGGCTTGGTCTTGCGCTTCTTGGCCTTCTCGATCTCCTTGTCGACCTTGGCCTTGTCGTCTGACTCCTCGGTCTTCGACCCGCTCTCGCCGCCCCCGTCGTCGCCGCCCACCGCGACCAGGATCCCGATCCCACCGACGAGCAGCAGGACCAGGATCACGACAGGAATCGCGATCAGCGGATTCGCCTCGGCCTGACCGAACGCCTTCTTGATGGGGTCCAAGACCTTCTTCACGCGGTTCCCTCCGTTGAGCTGCGACAGCGGCGGCCCGGCACGATACGCGGCCACGCGCTTGACGGGCAAGCTCGTACGCCTTCGCGCGCGGGGCAGGCGGGCGCGCCGCGGTCCTGCCGACGCCTCGCGAAGGGCTACACTTCGCCGCCCCGCCGGAGTAGCTCAGTCGGTTAGAGCAGCGGAATCATAATCCGCGTGTCGGGGGTTCGAGTCCCTCCTCCGGCATCACGAAAGCCCTGCATAGCGCAATAAACTGGGTTTTCCGATCGTGACCAGAGCGCGAAGAATGATCCCGAAGTGATCCCGAACTACGGGTGCGGAAGTTCCCCGTTCGGCGGCCTTGGTCGCGTGCGGGGCGGTGGGCCTGGAAGCCGGCGCGCAGTGGCATATCCGCCATCCTCCCGACGCTGGTGGACGGTTCGACCTGGCTGATTCGCGTCGACGCGCTCTCGATCCAGCGAGGACCTCGTGCGCCGCTTCCCCCCGACGATCAGGTTCCGGCGCCTACCGCTCGGACTCGCGTGCTTCGGCACGCCGAAGCAGCTCCGAGGTCGTGAGGTCCAGCCCGGCCCCAAGCCGTCGCAAGCTGGCGTAGCTCGGGTTCCGCACACCCGTCTCGACGTTGGAGATCCACCGCTGATGCAACTCGGCCCGCAGCGACAGCTGTTCCTGCGTCAAGCCAAGCTCCACGCGCCGGGCCTTGACCGCCGCCCCGAGCGCACGCTGAAAATCGGGGGACGCGGGCACCCGGCGAGCCTTGTGCCGACCTCGTCAGACCACAATGGCATCAGAGTAGACTTGACTCATGACATCGCGGTAGAATCGCGGCGTGCCTGACCCAGCGGACGCAACGGCGGACATCCTCGACATCCTGATCGACCAAGATCCCGGACTGCTGCACGCCGACGAGCTGTCACGGATGTACGGCCGCGCCTCGGTCGAGCCCGACAGTGCCCGGCGGATCGTTGACGACGCGATCTCAGAGCTCCTCGCCAGCGGCCTCGTCCACCGCCTGGACCACTTCGTGTTCGCGACCCGCGCCGCGCTTCGCGCTCGCGAACTCGCACCGTAGGCGCCGCGCGGTCGGCGCTGCAGGCCCGGAGCCACGGCACGACTCGACTCGCCACCATGAGGCTCGCGACGTTCGTTGCTGTAGCGCTCGATCAGGTTCGCGGCGCGAGCCGACGCCGCCGCTCGCGCCGGATGCACCGGCCGCTCACCGGGCTCACCGGGCAGATACGCGGGTGGTTCGCGACGCGCAGTCAGGACCTGCGGCGATGTCGCTTCGCCGGTCTGTGGTCCCGACGCGGCCGTGCCTTTCGCGTGGCCACTTGGGGCGCAGGCCGTGCCAGAGTCGCGTCGTGCGTGACCGCCTTGCGGCGGCCACGATGGCCCGACCGTTCGCGTCCTCGCTGCCCCCGGGTCGGCTCTCCCCCACGCGGCTGCGGCGCCGCTTGAGCGCTGGGCTGGGCATCGCGGACGAATCCAGCCGTGTCCTGCACGCTCAGACCGTAGCGAGGGACTCGGCATGCCCGAAACGACCGGCCGTGATCCTGGTCTGCATTCCACGAACCGCGGACAACATCCGCGATAATCCGTGCCCGTCGTTCGGCTGTCCCCGATGGCGCATGGCCCCATAGCGTTCGGTACTGGTGATAAAGGCGATTATCACGGGTGCGGTCCGTCCGACGCCGGCGGCATCATGCGGGCCATGCACTCGACGTCGACAACCAGCCGGCCGCGTCTCGTGCTCGTCGACGCGGCGCAGCCGTGGTACGCGATCGCGCCGACGTCGGCGCTCGACCGGAGGAGGGAGCTCGAAGACGAGCGCTCGCGGCTGCTGGCTCTCGCCGTCGGCGATCACCTGCCGATCGAGCTCGCTCAGCGCGCCGCCGACCTCACCGCGCAGCTCGAGCACGGCGCATGACCGCGGTCGTCGCGATCCGCGAGCCCGAACGTGGGGCAGGGGTGCTCGTCGACGCCTTCGACGAGCAGGCCCTGGCGATCGCCGGCATGGCCGCGTCGCCGAACACACGGCGCGCGTACGCGACCGCCTACCGCGCGTTCGCCGACTTCCTGCGCGCGCGCTACGGCGAGGCCTCCACCGAGACGATCACGATCGCCTCGGTCGCCGCGTGGCGCGACGAACTCGGCGCCCGGGGCCTCGCGCCCAGCTCGATCACGCAGCGCGTTAGCGCCGTCCGGCGGCTTGCCGCGACAGTCGGCGCCGACCCGCTTGTGCAGCAGGTGCGCTGCACCCATGTCCAGCGCGACGAACCGCACGCGCTCTCCGACGGCGAGCTCGATCGGCTGCTGCGCCAGCCCGACCGGCGCACCGTCATCGGCATCCGCGATCGCGCGATCCTTGAGCTGCTCGCCCGCGCCGGCCTGCGGCGCGCGGAGCTCGCGCGCCTGACAGTCGCCGATGTCCAGAAGCGCGGCCGCCAGCCCGACGCGCGCCGGCGGACGGCGATCGCGCCCGGGCGCACCGAGCAGACCCGCCTCGAGGTCGTGGTGCGCGCCTCGAAGCGCGGCCGCACCCGGACGGTCCCGCTGCACGCCGAGGCGCACGACGCCTTGAGCCGGTGGTACACGAGCCGTCCGACTTCAGCGAGCGAGGCGCTCTTCGTGAGCCTGCGCCAGCGCCGGTCCGCGCAGCCGGAGGCAATCTCGGCGAGCGCGGTCGGCGACGTCGTCACCAAGCACGCCGCCGGCGCCGGCGTCCGCGAGGACCGCCGTACCGCGCACGCGCTGCGACACACGTTCTGCACGATGCTCGCCGAACGTGACGTTGCGCTGGAAGTCATCCGCGAGCTGGCCGGCCACGTCGATGTGCGCACGACGCAAATCTACGTCGACGTCAGCGACCAACGCAAGAACGACGGCATTGCCGCACTTGAGCGGAAACCGCACCCGCTGGCCGTGGATAGGTGGTCGTCCACGCGATGAATCCACCGCGCCGGCAAGGGGACCGGAACGAACGGCTCGAGAGCATCGCCGTCGTGCATCGCGAACCAGCCGTCATGCGCGCGTGGTCAGACCTACGAGTGCTTGTGCAGTCATGGCGGTTCTGCATTCCGGCCGCGGTCCTGACCGCAGGGTTTGCAGCGTACGGAGCGATGCTGCCTCCAGACGCGGGACTGCCAGAGCGGATCGCGTTGGCGGTCGCGGGATCTCTCGGCGGGGCGCTCATTCTCGGTCTCGCTGCGTTCGTCGTTCTTGTCGCAGCTGCACCGGTCCGGCAGCGCAACGAAGCCTGGCGGACGCTGGGGCTATCGGAAAGTGTCGATCGTGCCCTCCTCTCGACGGAGTTCGCAGCCTTCGTAGACCGGGTGTGGGCCGCCCGCCCACGACAGAGATACGACTCCGGGGCGATGTTCGATCTGAGCCCTGCCGACCAGGCGCGCATTAGGACGACTCATGATCAGGCGAGCGACGAGGTGCGTCGCGACGCGCTCCGTGAATACCACGCTGCCTTCGCTGGGCGGATTGTCAAGCTGCTCGCCGACGATGTTCCGAGCGGGCTCGTTGAAGCCCACAGGGACCGCGCGGTCGCCCCGAGCGGCTTCGACGACCTCGAAGCGTTGAGCAACGCTCTCGCGCGGCTCGTTGCGGGCGTGGGTCCGGTACTCGATGGGCGTCTACGCGCGGCACAGGAGCTCCGGAACGGAATCGAGGGACCGCACATCGCGATCGCCCGCACGCGGTACGAGACATGGCGAACCGAGACACTCGCGATCCTTGGCGAGCGGGATCCATCCTGGGTAAAGCGGTTCAGCGCTCCGAGAACGCTGCAGCTCCCCGAGCACCAGCTCGCCTTCGTCGACGATCTGCGCGAGTGGCTGGACGAGGACGTGGCGCTCCTGCAGGAGTTCGCGAGCGAAACGGCGCAATCGTAAGACCGGCTCGTGTGCCGCCCGAAGTCGTTGACTTGGGGGAACTCCTTTCCCACCAACCCACGGAGCCGCCGGCGTCAGGGATCTCCGATCGACAACCCCTCAGGATCTGTGGAAATCGGGGGGTTGGATCCAAGGGTTCGCGCGATTTGACGCGCTCTGAGGCGTTCTGCCGCGACTCGCTCGCGCTCGCGCTGCGCGAATCGCAGCGCTTAGCACGTCTGGGCGCAGGCGCTTCTGTCCCCGCGTCGGCACAGGTGCATCGGTCCCGCCTCACGTAAGCGCACCAATGACCAACACCCCGGTCGTCGCTGTTACACGCGCCCTCCACGCACCTGTCGGGGTTCGTGCGCGGCACATCACGCCGACGACGTGAATGCGGGCGGCGGCGGCGGGCCCGCCGCCGAGGCGCTGCCACCAGTCGGCGCGATCCTTCCTGCTGGTTCGCCCAGGCGCCGGTGCGCCGCCCCGGTCGGGCCACCGGCGAATAGCAGAGCTCAGAAAATTCCCATCCGCGGGCTCAGATAGCCGAAGATGCCATACATGTCACGAACGGGACGCTCGCGAGCAAAGGTCGCCTGGTGAGGAGGTGGCTCCCGGCGCTGCTCGCTGGGATTCTCCTCGTCCTCGCCGTCGTCTTGTACATCAGAGCGGACGCGAAGGGCGTCGACGAGGCGGCAGTCGCGGCCGCGATCGCGGCGGGAGCGGCCGGTCATCTCCTTCTGGCCCATGTTCGAGGCATGCTCAAGAACCTCCACCCGGCCGTAATCGTGTCGCTGGCGATGGTTGGTGTTATCGCAGGGGTGATCGGTGTCCTGACCGCGAAGCTGTCGAATGCGGACGCTACTGATCTCGCGCTGGCCGTGGCGGGACTTGGCGCCGCCATCGCTGGTGCAGAGACACTCGCGCGGCTCGCAAGCCGGTCGCTTGGCGCGCCCCAGGTTTCAAGCCTGCATCGCAACGCCACCGAGCTGACGCTTCGTGGTGATGGCCTCACCCGCGACACGCCGGTGCGGTTCGACGGCAAGCAGTTGAAGGTACTCGATGCCAAGCCGGGGGTCCTGACACTGGAACTCGACGCCAACGCTGGACCGGGTGAACCGATCAGCATCGGATCAGGAGAGCTCGCTGCAGAGCTCGCGCTGCCCAAGCCAGCGTCATAAGTAATCGCGGTCTTTGCCAGACGCCGCGCGGTTCACGCGCTTGATCGTCGCGAGCTCGCGCTGCTGGAGCCCGGCCAGGTCACCGTGACGAGCCGCGGTTCGCGCGTGCCGCAGCGCGATGGGTCGGCCGGCTGTGGCTGCTCCGCCTCTCGCTGGCGCTCCCAGCGCGGTTTGTGCGGCGCCGACGACGGCCGGCCGGTCGGTGTCAGGCACGGCTCGCCGGGCGGCGCGTGGCATGTCGGGCATGGCCGGTCCAGCCAGCCGCGGGCGGTGTGCTCGTGTGCCGCGGTCTTCGTCGGGCGCCGCGGATCGCGGCACTTGATCCCCGGCTCGGCGCCACAGCGCGGGCACGCGCGGTCGAGCAGCTTGGCCACATGCGGCACGGGACCACCGTATCAAAACCAGTCGCCGGATTATGAGACAGATGCAGCGGCGGACCTGTCGATGACGTCGGAAGTGCGAACATCTGGTCGTGAACAAGGGCACAGCCCACTTCGAGACCGAGCACATCCTGCTAGGCCCCTCGGCTCGGGCAACACTTTGTCGGCACCGAGCACATCCTGCGGGCTTGTTCGCCGACGGCGAACGTCTCACTGGCGTGAGTCTGCAGGCATCTGGTCTGCGCTGAAAAGGGCTGCAAATCGTCGGGTCCTCGCACCCCGACGTGGACAGCGACCTCACGCCGACGACGGGTCTGGGGAGAAGATATAGCCGACCCGAGCTTCGGTGAGCCTAAGACCAATGCGTGCGGCTCCGTTGGTAAAATGCCGCTTACGACAACCCATTAACTGCTGAGGGGCCCCGTTGCCGCGGGGCCCCTCGGTTGAACACCAAGAAAGGTGCTTTCGCCATGTCCATTGTAGCCCAAGCGCGCCGGTCCGACCCCTGTTCCGGACGTCGCCCAGACCGAGTGCAGGTCGTGATCTGGACCGCACAGGCGATCGCAGCCGTGGCCGGAGCGATCGCTGCCATCAGCGGCCTGCTGTAACCGCCGGCCGACGACTCGGCGTCCGAACAACGGGGCGCCGCGTCCCCCCGCCACAACGTACGAGGGATCCGATGCAGACGACGAGCACGTCGCACCGCTGCAGGCACTCGAGCAGGCTGCGCGAGCTCACGACGATGCGGCTCGTCGACGAGCAGCGACGGGCGGTCGGACCAGACGCGCACGCAGCCGGCCGCGCGCAGCGCGTCGTGCTGCGCCGTCAGGAGGTCGTGCTCGTCCGGCGAGACCCGCGCGTAGCCGTAGCGCTGCGCTGGTTCTCGCTGTCGCTGAACTTGACCGGCAACGGCCAGCGCGGGTTCGCCTGTGTGTCCTGTGCGGCGGCCCGCTGCGCGCTGGTCAGCGGATCAGCCGCATCCAGGGCAGCACGGTCCATGCGCGCCGCAGCGCCGTCGGTCGATGACCTATCAGCACTGTCCGCGTTGTCGGTTGGCGATCCGCTGCCGCGCGCCCTACCACCTGATGGAGCATTGCCCTCGTTGTTTGGCGCGCGCCGCGATCACATCACCGCTGTTCTGCTCACCCCTGGATGCAAACGAGCTGCTGACCGGTCAAAGGACTGCCGTTTCCCGCGCTTCCGAGCACTCGGCGCGTGAAAACAGTGTCCATCTGCCCCCTCCGGCGTAGGATCTTGTCGCTTGTGTACGTCGCAGGCGTGCGCTGCAGGTGCTGCGTGGACGCGACCTGCAGCTGATATTCACAGCGCGAGCAGCGGTAGGTTCCTGCCGAAACGTCGCTTCCTGCTGGAACGCGATCAGCCATATTCTCCTCTTCGCGGTCGCTGTTGACGAACCGGGACTACCCGCAAGACCGGGCGGTTGCGCACCGGGGTCGCGCCCGTCGCTTTGACACACCGCGCTTCAAGGACGGGCAGGCACTGCCGCGCAGTGTCAGCTGCCAGGACGCGCGCGAGCTGCTGCGAGGCTGCGTCGCCGGACACGCCGCCGCGCCCCTTGCATGGCGCGCAGCCGCCGGCCTGTTGCGCGGGCAGCCCCGCGTTCATGCGCGACCTCAGCCAGATCGCTCGGCACGGTCTCGGCCGGCCAGCGCAGGTCGGCGTCGATGCGGGCGGTGGTCTGCGACCGGCGGGCTGGTCACCAACAGCCGTCAACGGCGACAAACATCAAGCGACGCGTCTCGCGCGACTGCTAGCGCAACCCCGATACGGCCGGTCACGGAGTGTCGTGGCCAATGCGTCATAACCTGTTTTGAGACGGCTCGGTGCGCTTGAGCGAGCGGTACACCGTCGGCCGGGAGACGCGATGCGCTGCGGCGATCTGATCGATCGTGTGCCCGCCGGCGTCGTACATCGCGCGGACCGCGGCGTGCGCGTGCTCGTCGAGCAGTCGCGGCCGGCCGCCCTTGGCGGCGTCCGAGCGCGCCGCGCGGCGACGCGGGCCCGTGTCACGGGCAGCGGCGCCGGTCGGATGGAGTTCGGCGATCGCCGCGATCGCGTCAAAGAGCTGCTCGCCGCCGGGCCGGGTGCTGTCGAGGTTCTCGGTGATGCTGCACAGGGCGATCTGGCGGTCGCGCAGGCGGGCAGCGAGCTGCGCGAGCTCAGTGGGGGTGCGCGCGAGGCGATCCAGGCGCCAGACGACGAGCACATCGCGCGGCTGCAGGTACTCGAGCAGCTGCGCGAGCTCGCCGTGGTGCGGCTCGTCGACGAGCCGCGACGGGCGTTCAGCCCAGACGCGAACGCAGCCGGCCGCACGCAGCGTGTCGTCCTGCGGCGCCAGGAGGTCGTGCTCGTCCGGCGAGACCCACGCGTAGCCATAGCGCTGCGCCGGTTCTCGCTGCCGCTGCCAGCGCGCTTTGTGCGGTGAGCACGACGGCCGGCCGGTCGGTGTCAGGCACGGCTCGCCGGGCAGCGCGTGACAGGTCGGGCAGGTTCGATCCAGCCAGCCGCGGGCGGTGTGCTCGTGTGCCGCGGTCTTCGTCGGGCGCCGCGGATCGCGGCACTTGATCCCCGGCTCGGCGCCACAGCGCGGGCACGCGCGGTCGAGCAGCTTGGCGACATGTGGCACCCCGCCACCGTATCAAAACTATCCGCCGGATTATGAGACACCGCAGCGGCGGGCCTCTCAATGGCGTACAAGTGCGAACATCTGTTCGTGACATCACAGGGATCGCCCTACGCGCGCTTTCAACTCGCCCTGAAGACCGGCCGCGCACCGGTGGCCTGGGCGGCGGCGCTCGAGCTCGACCACGTCGGCCTCGAGGACGCGCTCGCGGTCGTGCTGCTCGTCGTCGATGAGCCACGGTATGCGCGAGCGAGCGCACGCTGGCTGGGCCGACTGTGCCTCGAGCGCCCGACGCTCACGCTGCACTGTCGCTCAGCGCGACAGGATGGCCACGAACGCTGTAGGCCGTCGCGGATCAGAGCGCTCGATAAGGCTTGCTATGACAATTCGGCCGAATTGGACCGGCGAGGGCCCACTCGTCGAAACCGATGTCGAGCGGGCCAACGGGGCGGGTTTTGACCCTTGCGCATTGGGCTACGTCTCGCGCGCCTTCGTCTCGCTGCGGTCGGCTTGGCCAGGCGCCCAACGTGGCAGCTCTCGGAGGAGCGGACTGGTCGTCGACGCACTGTTCGCGACTGGCGTCCGACCGCCGTACCGGATCAGTGCCAAGCCACCCCCTAGAAGCCCCCCTGACGCTACAAAGGTCGGCGTGCTGGGCTGGGCCAGGACGTTAGCGAGGGCGCCGAGGATGAGCAGACTGCCGAGGACCAAGCTGACCGTACGCGCAAGAATGCACACCTCGATCGTCTGGAGATGGAGTTCCTCGTGCCATCGCGCGTAATCGATGGGGAACTTCTTCGCGTCATCGATTGGCTGTTGCGCGCCGGGGGTGTCGATCGGCGTCCCGGGCGATGCCGCCGCGCTGGGCAGCGTGTCGGTCACCCGGGCGCCCATTCGTCGCTACCGAGAGGATCGCGAGAACGTTGCACGACACGGCTCTGGCATCTCGTCTGCGTATGAGCGACCGCTGCGTCGGCCATACTACTCTCCTCACGTAGCGTGATTCGCGAAGCGCGCTCCAGTACTATACGTGATTCGCGAAATCCGCAGTGCAGGCGGATATGATTCCGGTTCAGCAACCCGACGTGGAGGACCAAAGAGGAGCCCAATGGCGACACTCGACCCCGTTGACTTCGCGCTGCACCTGGCGTTCGATAGCGAGCAAGCGAGGCTCGACGAGGACGAGGAATGGTGTGAGATCGAGACCGACGGCAAGCGCCGCCGGATCCGCTTTCACGACTACGCCTCGATCTATGAGATCCCGGGTCTGTACGAGCGCCTGTTCGCCGAGCAGCTCGAATGCGACTCCCCGCGCGTAGTCGTCGACCTCCTGGGCGAGCATCTGCGCGCCGCCAAGGTCAAGCCCGCGGACCTGACCGCGCTTGACTTCGGCGCGGGCAACGGCATGGTCGGCGAGCGCCTCGCCGAGATCTCCATCGGCGAGATCGTCGGCGTCGACCTGCTACCAGAGGCGCGCGACGCCGCGCACCGCGACCGTCCCGGGCTGTATCGCGAGTACTACGCACTCGACCTGACCGACCTCGCATCCGGCCCGCGGCGCGATCTCACGCGCCACGACTTCAGCGTCATGGCATGCGTCGCCGCACTCGGCTTCGGCGACATCCCGCCGCTCGCGTTCGCCGAGGCGTTGAACCTCGTCGCCTCGCCGGGCTGGGTCGCGTTCAACATCCGCGACCGCTTCCTCGAGGAGGAGTGGGGGTTCGGTGGCTTCATCGCGCGGATGCTGCACGAGGGTGTCCTCGTCGAGCGCGCGCGCAAGCTCTACACGCACCGCCAATCTGTCTCGGGTGAGTCGCTTGAGTACGTCGCAATGGTCGCGGAGAAACACTACGACGTGCCGCTGGCCTGGGCGCGCGACGCCAGCGCGGGGCTAGATCCCAAGCGCCGGCTGCGTGAAGCATCCAAGGCCCTGTTCGGCAACAGCTATCGACTTGAGCTCTTCATCGCGATCGGAGCCACCGATCGCGGCTTCTACGCCCGCGAACTCGCAGCTCGCATGGGTGTCGCGGATAACCTCGTCACAACGCAATTGCGTCGTCTCGTCGATCTCGGCCTGCTCAAGAAGCGGCTCTCCGGTGCGCACGTCATCTATGAGCGGGCCCCGAGCGCGATCTGGACGCTAGCCAGCGAGGTCGGCGTGGAGTTCGACGACACGTGACGGCTAGGCCTCGGGAGGGCGCGCCAGCGGCATCGCGAGCGCGACGAGACCTGCACGCTCGCCGACGCCCGTGGCGCTGTCTCGCAAGCCATCATCTGCGTCTTGAAGCGGGCCACGCAAGCCTCGATCTTTCGAGGCGTCGCCAGAAGACCCGAGCATCGCAAAGCGCGGCCCATACACGCGCGTATTGTGGACCCGCGGCGCGCGTGAGCAGCACACCGCGCCGCAGCTGTCACGCGGAGCGCCACCGGCTCGCCATCGAGCTTGGAGCTCCACCGATTCGTAACGGCGCCGGGTCGCCTCCGACGCCGATCGAGCGCGCGATAACAGTCCTTATGTCAACCGAGGTTGACGAACGCCGCGCGTCCTACCAGTCGATTATCAGTACCCGCGGGTCGCAACGCCGCGCGTCCTACCAGTCGATTATCAGTACCCGCGGGGAGTTATTGTCAAATGTTGTGGATGAGATGGCGTGAGAACGCTCAGGCGGCGACCTTCTCGTCGATGCTGTTGTTGTCGTCTTCGTCGTCCGTGACGCGTTCGCCGTCCTTGAAGACCGCGCCGGCGAGGACGTCGGCGATCAGCTCGTGGCCGTTGAACCTGCGCCAGCGTGCCTGGGCGGCGTCGAGCAGCTTGTAGGCCATCGCGAGCGCGGCCTTCTTGCTGCCGGCGCCCTTGGTGACCTTCGTGCGCAGCCGGACGGTCGCGAAGCTGCTCTCGATCGGGTTGGTCGTGCGTAGGTGGCGCCAGTGCTCGGCGGGGAACGCGTAGAACGCCGTCAGGGCCTCCCAGTCGCGGT
This sequence comes from uncultured Actinomycetes bacterium, assembly GCA_963839905.1. Lineage (GTDB taxonomy): Bacteria > Actinomycetota > Thermoleophilia > Solirubrobacterales > Solirubrobacteraceae > CADCVQ01. The sequence goes on from CAWIXC010000003.1 coordinate 41,889, forward strand.
CGAGCTTCGCGGTCGCCTTGGGGTACTTGGCGTCGAACTCGGTGCGGAAGCGCTCGCGGGCGGTCCTGGCGTCAGCCTCGGTCGGCGCCTCGGCCATCTCGTGCAGCAAGCTCTTGGCCCGTGGTTGCAGGCGCTTGGGCATCGCATCCAGGACGTTCGCCGACTTGTGCACCCAGCACCGCTGCTCGCCCGCGTGAGGGAAGACGTCTCTGAGGGCCGCCCACGCGCCGAGCGCGCCGTCGCCGGTCACGAGCTTCGGCACGTTCATCCCGCGCGTCTTGAGGTCACGCAGGACGGCGGCCCACGAGTCGCTGCTCTCGCGGTAACCGTCCTCGATCGCCAGCAGCTCCTTCTCACCGTCCTCACGCACCCCGATCACGACGAGCAGGCACAGCCGGTCGTCCTCGCCGAGGCGGATGGTCATGTGGATGCCATCAACGAACAGGTAGGCGTACTGGTGAAATCTGAGGCTGCGCTGCCGAAACGCGGCGTGGTCGGCCTGCCACTGCTCGGTCAGGCGGCTGATCGAGCTGGCCGACAGCCCCGACGCGTCCTCGCCGAGCAGATCCCTGAGCGCCGGCGCGAAGTCACCGGTCGACAGGCCGCGCAGGTACAAGATCGGCAGCACGTCGGTGACCTTCGGCGAGCGACGCGCGTAGGCCGGCAAGATCCTCGAGCTGAACTTCTGACGCTCCCCGGTCTCATCGACGCGCTTGTCGTTGACCCTCGGCGCGCGCAGGCGCATCGTCCCCGAGCCGACGGTCAGCCCGCGCTCCTTCGCACGGCCGTTGCGCACGACCAGCCGCTTGCCGTCCTCATCGATCTCGCCTGCGAAGGCGGCGACGTACTGCTCGACCTCGACCTCCAGCGCCGCGGCGATCATCCTGCGAGCGCCCTCCCGGGCGAGCTCGTCAAGCGACACCGCGACCTCATCGTTCCCCTCCACGGGGAGCCTGCGAACATCCACCATGGCGTGCCTTCCTGCCGGCCAACACCGGCATCGGTCTTCATCAACCGGGAAGGTACGCCGCCTTCGTTCTCAAGCCCATCCACAACATCTGGGTATATCTCACCCGCGGGTCCCTCTCTGCCAAGCTCGTGTGAGACGGTCTGCAGGACGTTTCTACTGTGTTTGAGGGCGAGAACCGAGGTCTGGTCGCATGCCGGAGAACACGAAGAACGGGACCGAGATCGGTTCCCTGGAGCGAGCCGTAGGCGAGCGCAGGGGAATCGATCTCGCGCAAGACGTCGCGGCGCCCCCGGATCCCGAGCTCGTCGAGCGGGCGCGTCGACGGCGCTTCACCGCGGAGTACAAGCTGCGGATCCTGCGCGAAGCAGATTCGTGCGGCAAGCCGGGCGAGATCGGTGCGCTGCTGCGCCGCGAGGGCCTGTACTCGTCGCTGTTGACGGAGTGGCGCCGCCAGCGCGAACGGGGGTCGCTCGCGGCGCTTGATCGTCCTCGTGGCCGTCCGAAGGCCGATCCGCGTGAGGCGCAGATCGCAGCGCTGCAGCGGCGCTGGAGCGTGGCCGAACGCGACCTTGAGAAGGCCAGGCGTGTGATCGAGGTACAGGGAAACGTCTCGGCGCTGCTGGGCGACTTGCTCGAGCCCAGGGGCGCGCAGGCGAGCACCGAGCGATGATCGAGCAGACCGTCAACGACCTCACGACGATCATCGGAACCGGGCCGGCCTGTCGCGCGCTCGGCGCGTCACCGGCAACGATCTACCGCCGCCGCCGGCCACCCGCCGCGCGACCGACGCGGCCGCGGGCGCCGTCGCCGCGCGCGCTCTCCCAACGCGAGCGCGATGCGGTCCTCGCCGAACTGCACTCCGAACGCTTCGTCGACAGCGCGCCCGCGCAGGTCTGGGCGACGCTGCTTGACGAAGGCCGCTACCTGGCGTCTGAGCGCACGATGTACCGGCTGCTCGCCGGCGAGCACGGCAAGGCGTGCGAGCGCCGCGACCAGCTGCGCCATCCGTCCTACGCGGCACCCGAGCTGCTCGCCGAGCACCCCAACGAGGTGTACTCGTGGGACATCACCAAGCTCAAGGGCCCCGCGACCTGGACGTCCTTCTACCTCTACGTGATCCTCGACGTCTTCAGCCGCTACGCCGTCGGCTGGACCGTCCAGCACCGCGAAAACGCCTTCGTCGCCAAGGACCTGATCGCGCAGGTCTGCCAGCAGCAGCACATCAAGCCTCACCAGCTGACGGTGCACGCCGATCGGGGCAGCTCGATGACCAGCAAGCCCCGTCGCGTTCCTGCTCGCCGATCTCGGCGTGCTCAAGACCCACAACCGCCCGTACACCTCAACCGACAACCCCTACAGCGAAGCGCAGTTCAAGACGCTGAAGTACCGGCCCGGCTTCCCCGCCCGCTTCGACTCGATCGAGCACGCCCGCGGCTTCTGCCGTGAATTCTTCTCCTGGTACAACCACGAACACCGCCACTCCGGGATCGGCCTCATGACGCCCGACGCCGTCCATCACGGCCGCGCCAACGCCATCCATGCCGACCGCGCACGCGTGCTCGCCGACGCCTACGCCGCGACCCCGGAGCGCTTCGTCAGACGCCCGCCGCGGCCGCCCGCGCTGCCGACCGCCGCCTGGATCAACAAGCCCGACGACGAACGAGCTGCTGCACACTAAATTCTCGACGACACCGTCTCATCCGGCTTGACAGGCTCCGGGTTCGCGATCGTGATGCCTACACCAAGCTGGCTCTCGCGAATCAGTGCGAGCCGGCCAGGGTGGTCTGCCTCTCGGGGAAGCCCGAGCTCAACGGCGACAAACGCTAGGCGACGCCATTCGCGCGGTTGCTAGCGCGACCCCTAGGCATACGCGACGGCGCACGACCCGTTGCTACTGGGATTCGTCGCTGGCCACGGACGGCCGACACTGTGCCGCAAACCGTTCCCCTGACGATCCGCCCCGAGCCGTGCCGGCTATCCTTCTGTGGTGTTGGTGTCGACGGGTTTGGTGTCGCAGTCGCGAACGTTGAGCACTGACTTCCCGCTGCGGGACGCCCGGACTCGGCTGGCTGCAGAGTCTTTGTCGGTTCCGCGGCCGGTGTCAGGAAGCACCATAGGTCGAACGCTGAGCGGCACGCTTTGGGCGTACCGCAAGGGATCCACATACGGGATTCCCTAGGCCCTCCCCCGCCTTGCCCTGGCGCGCTGGCGTATGGTTCCCCCTGCTCCGTCCGGAGTGGTCGCCGCGCTGTCGTCGGTCTGCACTTCGATCATCACGTCGAGTACGAACAGGTCGGCCGCCGCCCACGCGGGTGGCGGCGTGCCGCCTCAGCCCATCGTTGCGTTCGCCGGCGCCGGCGCGTAGCCGAGGGCATTGCCGACGCCGCTCGTGACGCGCTGCGTGGAAGTCGGGCTTGCCGCTGTCCAAGCAGACGAGCTCGCTGGCGGCAATCACCCTGAGCGCGAGCTACCAGCGAGTCTGGGGCTACACGATGGCCGACGGCGACCGTTCCATCGACGTCTGCGTCCGCGAGCTGCGCCGGCGAAGTCCTCCGGGGACACCCGGTCGAGGAAGTCCTTGAACTTCTCGACGACCTCCTCGGTGTCCTCGACGTCGTGCTCGAACTCGATTGCCGACTCGGCGATGACCTCCTCGGCCGCGAAGATCGGCGCGCCGGAGCGCACGGCGAGGGCGAGCGCGTCGGAGGGGCGCGAGTCGATCTCCATCTCCTTGCCGTCGACGGCAAGGGCGATCGAGGCGAAGACATGTTGTCGCGCAGCTCGGTGACGGCGACCTGCGTGCAGCGCACGTCGAGCTCGCCGAGCATGTCGACGAGCAGTCGTGGGTCATCGGCCGCGCCGTCGTCGCGCCCTCAGCTTCATGAGGATCGCGGCGGCCTCGGGGTGCCCGATCCAGATCGGCAGGAACTTGTTGCTGTCGACGGTCTTCAGCAGCACGATCGGCTGCTTGGCGACCATGTCGAAGCTGACCCCGTAGACGACCATCTCCTGCATCCAGTAGCTGCGGCCCGGTGCCAAGGCCCGGCGCCAGCGCCCCAGCGCGCCGGCGACCGCGCGCCCCGGGCGACTCCGAAAAGAATTCGCGACAAGGCTCGACAAGGATCGCTCGCGTCTCTAAGGTCAAACAGCGGAGCCCCCTCAGAAACCCCCTTCGTCTTTTCAAATGGACAGGTGGGTGATCAGTGTCAACACGACAACGCACTGTGGGGCCTTCGCCAAGCGCGCTCGCGTGGCGGCGCTTCTTGATCGAGACACTGATCTGCCTCGTGCTCGTCGGAGCAATCGCAGCGATGGCGCTACGCGCGAGCCACGAGATCCTCACTGCGCCTGCGATCGCGTGTGTCGCGGCTGTGGTCGCACGGATCCTTTGGCGACAATCGTGATCACGCATGGACGCTTGGCCCCGCGCGCGTCCTGGCTGAAGGGCGCCGAATGCCGATCACGGTTACCTGCGGCATACGCTCGGCGTTGCCTACGCGATGATTTGGGAGGATGGCCTTGTCGCTGGCCGGTCCGTCGGCGGGATCTGTCCGGGATCTGACGACGTGCGCACGTTCGCAGGCCTGGTGGCTGCGTCCGCGCGACATGGTTCAGGATCACCGAGGGACCGGGCGCTCCTTGGTCGACACGCCCCGCAGCATGATCGAGGCGCTCTCGGAGGCCCACGGAGGCTCTGTCCCGTGGACTCGCCGCGAGGCCGTGCCACGAGGCCCTGCGGGGAGGCACTGTCCGGTGGACCCCGCCGGGGAGCCGTGCCATCGAGGCCCTGCTGACACCTGCCGGGAGGCACCGCCGGGAGGCACCGCCGGGAGGCACTGTCCCCTGTGGACCCTGCCGGGAGGCCGTGCTGTCGACGCCCGGCCGGGAGGCACGGTCCCGTGGACCCCCGCCGGGAGGCCGTGCCATCGAGGCCCTGCTGGCAGGCCCCGCCGGGGGCACCGTCGCGTGGACCCTGCCGGGAGGCGGTGGCATCCGAGCTCGTCGCCGCCGACGCGCACCGTCGCCGGCGACACTAGTGTCCGCAGCCCGGCGCGTCAGCCTGCGCCGACCACGACGTCTACATCGGGCGCCCCTCGAAGTCCGGCAGCCCGAGGCGTGGCTGCTCGAGCAGCCCTGCAGTGCACCGTGAATACGTGGGCCATCGATCTCGTCCCTCCTTCGCCGGTTGCCTGATGGCGCGCTTACGCGGGGTCCCGACCACAAGTCCGCGTCAAACAACGCTAAGCGTTAGTCGTCGCCATCTGGCCGCCGTGCCTTGACGCCATGGTCATCATGACCTGGCTGCGGTACGCATTCGGGCCAGAGATCCTTCTTGGCGCCTACGCAGCGGCGTCGGTGGTTGCGCGGTCCGAGCCAATTGCGCTTACGACAGGCGCTACGGGTGCTTGCTTGGGTGCGCAGTTATTACCTTTCCACTCTTCGTGGTAACCACCAGCAGGCCCGATATCGGACGACCCTTGTCGGTGCCGATCACGGATGGACCAAAATCCCGGAAGTAGTCCCATCGAGTATGTGGACGCTTCTTGTTTGGCGTGGGCTTGACCTTCACCGTCGCCTTTATGAGATCCCGAATCTCAGCTCGATTCGTGCCGGCAGCGAATTTGCTCTTGTGCGCGGTGCTCTTCGGTCCGTGAAGCCTGAAAATGTGGCCGAAGCGGGCCTTCGTAATCCTTAGTGGGTATCTCGGAACCGGGCCGCCTGGTTTTTTTGCGGAGCGACGATCCGACTGCGCCTCTGCTTTGCACGGCTTCTTGTTGTTCTTGTTGTGGACGAGCAGGCCGCGAGTACCGACGTGGTAGGTATGGGCACCGTCGACGGTGAGGTTGTACGCGGCCGTTTGGCGTGGTCTTCGCATATCGATGTTTCGAACACGTGCGATCCGGTCATCGGCGGTGCCTATCGCATCGCCCACGTCGAGCTGCTCGGTCGGCTGCCACGCATGGTCGGTCGCATTCCAGAACGGATGGTCTTCGGTCGTCGTGATCCATTGGCCGCCGATGTTCACGCGAATGACCTGGTCAGTGTGGACCCACAGATGCGTGACTGCTCGTGCGCTGTGCGTCCGCGTCAGCGGGTCGGAGGCCATCACGACATCACCGACACGGACATCGCGAATAGACCTGCGCGAGCCATTCGCCATCAGCACCGGCGTATCGCCAGAGAAGCTGCAGGCACCGTATGACTTCTTGGGCGTGGCGCCAGGAGGCTTGGAGGCGCGGCCCTTGGCCTGTGTCTTCGGGAGGCGAGACTTGGCGGCTCCGCTTAGCAGCGACTTTCCGCCAGCCGTGCGCCCGGCGAATCGGGCGGCGGCACCCACCGGCAAGACAACCAACAACGCGTCCACCAAGGTCGCCCAAGAGCGGCACGTGGCTTCGTTGACGTCGCACCCGAACGGGCCCGTACGTTGGGGTGGCGGCGGTGGGGAGAGGATCAAGTCGACGAGGATGGGATGGCGGCGAAGCCGCGCAAGCGCGTTACGGGCTGCGCGGCTATTCAGCCATCGCGCTAGCCCCAGCACATCGAGGGCGTCCAAGCGGCGCAGCTGCTGGCGCCTGGCCTCGCGGCGCTGGGCTACGACATCCTGGACGGGTGTGTGCGTGGATCTCGATGGCGGTGGACGCAGCATCTTTCGCGCAAGCGGCGGGTTGGCTCGGAGCGCGGCGAGCACTGCGTCCGCCGCCTCGGTCTTCAGCGTCATGTCCAGCATCGCGACGACCGCTTTCCGGACGACGCGCTCATGGCTCCTTTCTCGCTTGCTGGGAGCACAGCCGGCGCTCGCTGCGGCGAGCAGCACGGCTGTGAGCGCCACGGCCAGTCGTCGCGTCATCAGTGGGCGACGGCTGACGCCGCGGTCTGCGGAAGGGGTCGTTGAGGAGCCGTCACGGGAGCCGGAGCGCAACGAGGTGCGCGAGCTGAATGCCTCGGGTGCGGCTTGCTTCTCGTGAATCTCGTTCATGTCTGGCCACCTTGTGGCTCCGTTGGGCGTAGCGACCTTCGTCCTAGAGAGCGGCCCGTAACAACGTCACCCCAGATCGTCCGTATCGCCATGATGGACCTCCCCCGGTTCGGTGGACACCGGGGTGATTAGGCGACCTGGGTCGCTGGTGAGCCGGACATGATGCCCGAACTCAACCGGTCGTCGCAACACCGGGCTGTTGGTGAGCGAACCGTAGCGGGTGAATCCGGAGCTCAGGAGATTGAGGTGCTGCCGCGTGGCTGTCGTCGCGGAGGTTCGCCCGGAGGGCGGGCCGGAGCGGCGATAGCCACGCGCGCGGTCGGCTGCACCGGGGACCGTGGTTGTCCTCGAGGTCGGTTCAGGCTGCTGCGGCGAGGTGCTCGTCGAGGACCTCGGCGGGGGTCCGCCATCCGAGGGTCTTGCGTGGCCGGCCGTTGAGTGCTGTGGCGACGGCGGCGAGGTCATCCGGGCTGTGGCGGGCGAGGTCGGTGCCCTTGGGGGAAGTACTGGCGAAGCAGCCCGTTGGTGTTCTCGTTGGTGCCGCGCTGCCAGGGGCTCTGCGGGTCGCAGAAGTAGATCTGCAGGCCGCTGTCGATCCGCAGCTTGGCGTGTTCGGCCATCTCGGCGCCTTGGTCCCAGGTCAACGAGCGACGCAACTGCTCGGGCAGATCGCCGATCGCGGCGCCAATCGCATCTCGGACCGCTTCGGCGCCGCGGCCGGTGACCGAGGGGCCGTTTTTGACCTTCGGCGCGTTGCGATCACCGACAGGCCGGCAGGTGCAGCAGCATCGTGAAGCGGCTGGTGCGCTCGACCAGGGTGCCGATCGCCGAACGGTCGATACCGAGGATCAGGTCGCCTTCCCAGTGCCCGGGGACAGCACGATCGTCGGCCTCGGCGGCGCGCGGTCGCGCGCGCCGGCGCGCTCGGCGGCGCGCAGCAGCAGGCGCTGCTCGTCACGCGACAGCGCCCGCGGCGCCGCGACGGGCAGCGATTCACGGCGCACGTTCGCCCGTCCGAGCCCGAGCTGGCGGTAGAGGTGATCGACAGCCGCGAGCGCGAGGTTCACCGACGCGGGCCCCAGCGCACGCTCGGACTTCAAGAACCGCTTGAAGTCGCGTGCCGCGTAGTCGCGCGCGGCGAGGTCCGCGAGCGGGTCGGCGCCCAGCGCGCGCTCGTCTGCGCCGTCGGCCAGCCAGCCGCAAAACATGCGCACCCACCGGGCGTACTCTCCGCGCGTGCGCGGGGAGACGGGTTGACGTACGAGCCATGTCTCGTACGCTTGGAGTGCCTGCAGCGGGTCGCGCCAGCCGTCCATCCCGACCGAACCTATTTGTGGCCGCGGTCGGAACGAGATCGCCCCCGCCGCCGAGCTACGTTAGTCGCCGTCCAGCGGGTCCGGCACGGCCACTAATGGTTATTAGCCGCCGTCCAAGATCGCCCTGCGATAGGACGCGGGTACGCCTCGGTCGGGCCCGCTCGCAAGCGCTACAATCTCGGATAGAAATCCGGTCTGCCGCCGCCAACCGCAGACGCCGCACAAGCGGCGCAGAAACCGAGAGCCAACCGGTCGTCCGGGGACCAGCAGGGCAGCTGGGGACCCCCTTCACGTTTTGACTCTCGAAGGGAGATCTATGCCCAGCGGTTACGTGCCCCAGGCTTCCAGCCTGACAATGCTCATCATCGTTTTTGCGTGCGTGTCGGTAGTCATCACGGTTCTCATGCTGTGGTGCAGCGACCGAGCGCGTAAGGGTGGAGGATCGGCATCCGCGCAGCTCCGTATCAGCCCAACCGGTGGGCTTTCGATTCGCATCGAGACCCAAGCACAGTGCGTGGCGGAGTCGAGCGCCGCCTCCTTGGCGAGCACCGCACGGCCGTAGTTCGGGTCGGGGACACCGGGCGCGTACCTCCGCGCCGTTGCGGCGCGGAGGTACGCCACGAATCTAGGCTGAAAAGGGTCTATCGGTTCCGTGAAGCTGCAGTACCAGGCGAGATTCGGCGCTCATGAGACGATAAGCGACCGCGACGAGGAAGCCTCCGAGCACCAGTCGCCCGATGACGTAGAAGCCGACGATGACAACGACGGCCTGCCACGCATACGTGAAGTAGCCGACCGTCGTGAAGGGCGAGAGCGGCGCCGGGTATTCGAGAACGGCGCGGTGGCCGTGACGATCAATAGGCAGCCGGCGAGGAAACCAGCGACGACGGTAGATGCTCGGGCCACACCGCTCCCACCACGCAGGACCCAAGCCCCGACGAGGTCCCTCACGATTGCGCTCCGGCTAGCGGGGCGCGCCCGGTGAACACGCGGAGCTGTTCAGGCGTCAGGCGGGCAATAGCGGCCATCTGCGTGACCGACTTGGTCCACTCGTACCACTCGCGTCGCTCCTCGACGAACGCGGAGGTGCTCGGCATGGCGTTCCCGTGGGCGTAGAACGCCCAGAAGCTCTCGTAATGCGCGCCAGCATCAAGCAGATCCTCAAGACCGGCGAGCATCGCACCTGGGTCGCCGCCGCTCGCGACATGCTCCTGGGCATGCTCTCTGAGATGCGTGATCGCGTCGCGGAGCTTGTCGCTGACGGCCAGGGTCTTCTCGCCCATCTTGTTGGCGCCGCGCGGTCCCATCCCACGGGCCCGGTCGCCGCACCCACAGAAGCATTTGGCCATAGTGCTTGCTCGACCGATATGGACCTCAGCCCGAGGCGCGAGCGACAACTCTCGATCGAACGCGTACGCATGATCGCGCCGCCTACCAACGGCGACAAACACAAAGCGACGCGTCTCGGGCGTCTGCTAGCGCAACCCCCGCAGGTGATCTGGCAGTCGGTCGCGCAGGGCCGTGGCAGCGCGATCGAGGCGCGATTCGTCCGCGGATGAGCCTCGATCCGCGACACTCGGTGCGAGCGAACAAGGAGCGAGGCCGTGGGACCGAAGTCGCGAGCGCAGGTCGCCGACGCGTACAAAAAGATGGCGGTGGAGGCGCGCTACCGTCCCGCTGCCCCCAGCGATGGGTTGGGCAACATCCCGTTTCCGGACGCGGAGCTTGATCTGGATGCTGAGGCGGTCGATTACGCCGAGCGCTGGGGTAACGAGGAGGACAGCGGGGATTTCCATGTCGGCAGCGCGAACTTCCCGACCCGCCCCGCCATGATGTACTGCATCGAAGCCGCTCGTCTTCTCGCAAGCGGGTCGGACGGCGACGAGTACGCCGAGCGACTTCTGCGGCTTGCGATTGCGGAGCTCGAACAGCTTCGAGGCGCCTGACGCCCATCACCGCGCCCGAGTCGGGGCGCGAATCTGGACGCGGTGTCTAGCGATTCAGACGACGAAGCCAGAGGCTCGGGGCTTGGACGCCGACGTCGTCAACGAGCAGCTGCAGGCAGTGCTGTGCGACGGCCACGTCGCCCAGCAAGAAGAGCGCGAGCGGCGTGAGCGCCGGCGCGTGGCGGACACTCGTAGACGCGCACAGCGGCGGCGATGGGGAGCTCGGGCATGGCGAACGGCAACGATCGCGTGTCGACGTTCTTGCACGCGCTGGGCGTCGCGGCGCACGAGGCGGTCAGCGGCGGCCTCGTCCTACGACGCGTCTTGAAGGGCGGCGAGGTGCGCGAGGGCGTCCCGCTGAGCGTCACAGGCGACGCGTCCAACCGGCCGCCAGCAGGCTGGGAGCCACCCGAGCACCAGCGCCACCTCTACGCCGAGCGCAGCTGCTCAGGGTAGGCAGGCCTCGTCTTCGGCATCGGTGCCCATCCTTTCACGGCGCATTCGCCGCAAGCCTCGGGACTCCGCAAAATCAGGGAACTCCACGCCAGCCGCCTACTTGGACTCGCCAGCTGGCTTGGCAAGTGTGCTGCGATTAGCGCATATGGGCAGCGTCCAGAGCGCTTCGGCTTTCGGTGCATCGATCGCCGACGCGCCGTTGGGTCCCGGCGGGTTCCCCTGTCAAGGCCGCTCAAAACCGACGACTAGCGTCTCGCGTTCGGCGCGGTAGACCCCGGAGTTGCGCCCGTTTCAAGCTGCCGAGTAGCCGTGGTGAGCGGTCGCAGGTGCCGGCCACGGCCGGGGCAGCACGATCGAGAGTGCCGGAATCGCGTGCAGGGAGCTCTCGATCGTTGCCTCGGGCCCTGCCGGCGGCGCGGCGCGACCAACGGCTGCGAACGCCGGAACGTCGAGGCACGGCACGGCGCGCGCGACCGCTAGACGGGTCGTCATGAACACCTGTGCGGGCGTCCGGACAGGCCAGCTTCCTCCTCGCGCGTCCTATGCTCGCCCGGCTAATGCGTCGCGGCGAAATCGCCAGGCGCTCAGCCGCCTACGCCGAATTCGCATGGGCGTGGGCGAGGTAATGAACCGGCTTGAGCGGCAAGAGGGATCGATCGTCGGCAGGGATGCGGTCGTAGTGCTCGACCCAGAGATCCAGTAGGTCGCTCTGATCGACCAATGTGATCCGCCGTGTCTCGGAGTTACGCGCCTCCGATGCGGCATCGCTTGTGAACCCGCCAAGCGTCACGAAGACGCCGACATCGCCTGGATTCAACAACGACATGAATGCCCGCAAGCCTTTGACGTCGGTCTTGCTCTGCTCGCGTTTGACCTGCACTTTGATTCTCGGGTCCTCGGTCCCAAGCGGATCGCGAAAGGCCAAGATGTCGAGTCCACGATCCTTCCCCGGCGGTGAGACCCACGCGACGTGGTAACCCATGCCGCGCAGTAATCCCGCGACGAGAGCCTGCAAGTCATACGGACTCATCGTCGCCAGGTGGCTCGCGATCTCGGCAAACGCGGTCTCCTCGGCCTCCTCGACGGTCGCCGATGCGATCGGATCCTCCCCGTCCGTCCCGTCGTCGTCGGCCGCGGCGTCGATCGTGGACTTCTTGTTGACCGGCCCTTGGCCCAGACGCGGTAGTGGGCCTCAGCATGGCCCATAAGGGTCTCGGGGTCGGTGTAGGCCTTGAGCGCTTCCGCACCATCGTCGGTGACCGTCCAGGTCCCCTTGTCCTTGACCATCCAGCCGGCCTTGACCGCATTGACCGTCTGGAAGCGAACGAGCTTCTCAAAGCGACGCACGCCGCTTTCGAAGTTGCTGTCCTCGTACTCGGTCAGCGTCAGGCGCGCCTCCGCCTTTGCCAGAGCGTCCTTGGCGCGGATGCCCTCCGGGTGTTCCACGAGCACTTCGAGAACAGCCCTTAGGAGCTCACCCCGCCGGGTGCGATCGAACGCCATCGGGGCCATTGTCCCAGAAGGCGTCGGGGCGGATCGCGCGCCCGGCGCGAGCAACGGTGCCGGGCGCCTGGCGGCCGCTCGTTCCAGTGGGTGGAGTGCTTCCTTCCTCGTGCCGGTCGCTCCAACAACCGGCGATCGCAGCGCGCTCCTTCTCGCGCATACGAGCGCTCTCGCTGGCGCGCGGCGGGCTGCTGCCTCTCGTCCAAGGGGGCAGTCGACCGTGACTTGTCCGCCAATGCCGGAGGCGGGCGAAAGCGGCAGTGCGACACTTGCGCGAAATGACCGAACTGGAGGTCCGCGCGTGGCCATCACCCTCCGCGCCAACCGCACCGTCAAGTGCATTCATTGCGGGCATGAGTACTCGCTGGCGCTCTGGGTCGCCGTCGACCTCGTCGAGCGTCCCGACCTGCGCTTGACGCTCGCCGACGACGCGGCCTACGTCCACGTGTGCGTGCGCTGCAAGCTGCCGTTCCCGCGAGAGCACGCGCTCATCGCCACCCGCCTCAGCCACGGCGCCCCGGTCATCCTCGGCTGCGGCCCGACCGCGATGCAGTACGGCGACCGGACCCTCGGAGCCGCCGAACTGATCGCGCACGTCACCGAGCAGGTCCGCCTGACGCCGGCGCCAATCGCCTGGCCGATCGTGGCGATCCTCGCGCCCGCGCTGACCGAGGCGGCGCGCCGCGACGTCGACGCTGACCTGGCCGACCCGGGAGCAGTCGTCGAGCACCTCGCCGGACGATCCAAGGCGCTGGCCGCCGCCTACGCCGACTTCCTGCAACAGGTCCTTGCGTCCGAGCGGGAGCGCCGGGTGCAGATGGCCGCCGCGCGGCTGCACCGGGCCGTTACCGAGGAGCAGCTACGTGCGCTCATCGACGATCACACCGACGTGCTCGATCCGGCGTTCGTCGCCATGCTGTCGGCCGACATCGCCGAGACGCCCGATCCCGACCAGCGGCTCATCCTCGCGGCGGAGGTGCGCATGCTCGAGCGTTGCCGCGCCGGCGATATCACCGGCGCGTGGGACGAGTACGAGCACACCGTCGAGCGCCTGTGGACGGTCAACGCGATACCGGAGCTGCAGGCGCTGGCCGCCGAGTTCGACCGTGTCGCCGAGAGCGACCGCGCCCGCGGCGCCGACCTCGCCGAGGAGATCGTCGTCCGCGCCCGGCGCGTCGACGACCCGTCCGGTGAGGCCGCCGCCGCCGCACAGGGAGCCCTATGTCACCTGCTGGTCCGCGACCGCCGCTACCCCGAGCGCGTCGAACGGGCCATCAAGCTGCTCAAGCGCGCGGAAACGCTGTACGACGAGCATCCGGACGTCGGCGACCAGCAGGCCCGCCGCCAGGTGCGAGCCAACCTCGCTGGTGCGTTGGGCGAGCGCAGCCGCCAGGACCCCGCCGCCAACCAGCAGCGGGCGATCGACATTCAAAAGCGGCTGCTCGTCGACCTGACGGACGACGACGATGCCGACCTGCGCGCCAAGACGCACACACACCTGGCCGCCAACATGCTCGCGCTCGCGCTCGCGACCGATGACCGCGACGACGGGACGGTCCGTGACCTCGGCGAGATCCTCGGTCACCTGCATGAGGCGCTCACATGGCGCCGCGAGGACCGAAACCCGCTCGACTGGGCGTACACGCAGCTGCACCTCGGTCACGCACACGCCGAGGGCGGCGGATCACGCGACGCTGCGGTCGAGCACCTTGATCTCGCCGTCCGCGGCTTCACGCGCGCTGGCGCGCACATCATGGCCGCCCGGGCACGAGCCGACCTCATCGCTGCGCGGCTCGCAGAGGCCTACAGCGACGACGTCACCGCCGAGCGGCGCCTGACGGTCGCCCGACAGGCCGTGCGGGAGGCACGGGCGGCCCTCAAGGTGCTCACCAATGGCGAGGGCACGGTCGTTGACGGCGGAGCATGGTGGCAGCTGGCGCGCGCCCTCACGCTCACCGAGCCTGGGTCACCCGAGATCGCACAAGCCCTCAGAGGCACGCTCGAGCACTGGACCGCGAAGACCGTCCCGCGCCGCGCCCAGACCGTCGCGAGGGCGCTGGCTGTCGTCTGCGAGGAGGCCGGCGACCTGGACGCGGCAGCCGACGCCTGGGACGAGACCGCGCAGGCCGCCGCCGCTGCGATGGACCTCCGAAGCACTCGGGAGGGCCGGCTGGCTGAGGCACACCACGACGCAGGCGTGTACAGCGATGCGGCCATCCGGCTCGCCAACGTAGGCCGGCTTCAGCGGGCAGTCGAGGTCATCGAGCTCGGTCGAGCACGCCTGCTCGCTGCATGGATCGACCAGGACCTCGTGGACCTCGAGGCTCTGCGGCATGCCGATCCTGGCCTGCACGCCCAGTTCGTCAAGCTGCGAGGAGACCTCGAGACGTTGCAGTCGCTGCGCCCGGGCGTCGCCGACGTGCGCGTCGCGGCGGCCGCCGAGCGCCTCAACGGGTTGCTCGACGACATCCGCTCGACCCCAGGCCTCGAACGCTTCCTGCTTCGCCCTGAGCTGACGGAGATGCTCGGCGCGCCACGCGCCGGCCCGGCGCTCGCGTACCCGCTGATCACCGACACTCGATGCCTCTGGCTGCTCGTGCGGCCGCACAGCGTCCCGCAGGTGCAGGTCGTCGACCTTCCCGGGCTGAGCGCCATGGACGTCGAGCGCGCGCTCAGGCACACCGACCCGGACACGGGCGCAGAGGCCGGCTACCTCGCCGCTCATCGCGATACCCGACGGCTCCGCACCGAGATCCAGCTCGTCTCGAACGTCCTCGGCCCAAACCTGATCGCGCCGCTGCATGAGGCGCTCGCCGCCCAAGGCGTCGATGAGGTGTGCATCGTCGCGCTCGGCACACTTGGCCTGCTGCCTCTGCATGCGCTCGCCTGGACCGGCGCGGACCACGATACGACCTTGATCGACGAGATCCTCGTAACCTACGCCCCCTCGGCCTACGCGCACATGGCCTGCCAGCACCGCACCGAACGGTCACTGGCGCCCCTCGTCCTGGCCGTTGGGGACCCGCAGCCCACAAGCCAACGGCCGCTGCCCATGGCGCACGCCGAGGCCGCTCTGGTCGCTGACCTGCTGGACACCCATCCCACGACGCTGTTGCGCGGGCGCGACGCCACCCGGGACGCGGTCGTCGACGCGCTAAATGCCGCGACGCACGTGCACCTAGCCTGCCACGGTCTGGCGGCGGGCACCGCCGACCCCTTCGCGTCAGCGCTGTGGTTCGCCGATGACGCCGTCCTGACTGCCGGGGACCTCGTCGAGATCGGCGTGAGCGCCCGCCTGTTCGTCGCCTCGGCGTGCCAGTCGGCGGTGATCGCCGACCTGGATGCCGCTGACGAGGCCCTCGCACTGTCGAACGTTGTGATCGCCGCCGGCGCTGCGGGCGTCATTGCGTCGCTGTGGAACGCCAGCGACTACGCCACCACAGTGCTCATGACGCGGATGTACGAGCTCATGGCGCAGCAGGCCGACCTGCCGCCGGCACGCGCGCTGCGCGACGCGAGCCTGTGGGTGCGTGCTCTGACCGTCGCTGACGAGCGTGCGTTCCTGGGCGCCCATCCCACGTTGGCGGCCGCACGCAGCGACATCCACCGCGAGCGGCTCGCGAACGCCGGCGACGACGAGCGCCACCTGAGCTGCCCGACGCTCTGGGCGGCATTCACCTACAGCGGCGCCTGACACGGCAGCCTGCACGAGCCCCTGCGAGGCGGACCGCCCGCAGCCTTCGGCGTGCCTTCGAACCGCCCGGCTCGGCGAGTCGCTTCAAAGCGATCGCCGGCCACCCGCGCCGACTGTCGCACTCCATGCATCTGGGACGCGCCACCGTGGGACGGAGAGTTTCCCTATCGCGTGGAAGGAGCGCTTCTGCAAACCGTATGCGTGAGCGCCTTACGCCGCGGGAAGGTCTTCGGTCGCCTGCACGACGCGGTCCAGGGTGGCGGCCGCGGTCGATGCTCGGGCCAAGCGCGCGGAGAGGCGGTCGGCGGCGTCGTGCTGGGGTACGTGGTGCACGTAGATCATCGTCGTCGCGATGTCGGCGTGGCCCATGTACGCCTTGACGTCTGAGAGCGCGAACTCCTGCACGGCGAGGGTGCCGAAGGTGTGGCGCAGGTCGTGAAAGCGCAGGTGCGCGATGCCGGCGGCCTTCAGCGCGCGGTAGTAGCGCCGGCGCAGCGCGGAGTCGTCGAGGAAGCTGCCGGCGGGGTTGGGGAAGACGAGCTCGTCGGGGCCGGTGAACGACGGGCGTCGTGAGAGGTCGTCCAGGACGCGGGCGACCTGGTCGACCATCGGCACCGCGCGCGCTCGCCCGGACTTCGGCACGTCCTCGGTGGCGAGGCTGAAGGAGCGCCGCACGTGCACGATGCGCCGCTCGAAGTCGACGTCGCGCCAGCGCAGTGCGCGCAGCTCGCCCAGGCGCAGTCCGGCGTAGGCGGCGGTGAGGATCAGCGCGGCGTCCTGGGCGTCCGAGCGCGCACGGGCCTCGAGCTCGTCGCGGATGAGCGTGCGCTTGGCCGGGGCGTGGTGGCGGCCTTGGGCGACGGTGCGCACGAGCGCCTCGACTTCTTCGCCCGACAGCACGCGGAACTCCGTCGAGCGGCGAACGGGCTGGCGCTCGACGCCGGCGGCGACGTTGACAGCGAGGCCGTAGCGGCGCTGGGCGCGCTTGAGGATGCCGTTGAGCAGGACGAGGTACTTGTTGATCGTGCGGTGCGACAGGCGCCCCTCGTCGACGAGATGCGCGCGAAACACGTCGATCATCTCCGACGTCAGGTCCTCGAGCGCGAGCGCGCCGAAGGTCGGGACGAGCACCTGGTCGACGGCTTGGCGGTAGTCGCGCAGCGTGCTCGGGCGCCGCCGGCGATCGACCTCCACGTAGCGCAGCCACTCCGCGGCGGCGTCGGCAAACGTCACCTGCCGCCCGACGGCCCGGCGCGCACCGGGGCCGACCGTGCGCGCCTCGGCGAGCAGCTCGTCGAGCATCCGCTGCGCCTGCTGCTTGGTCAGATATCCCTCGGGCGCGCGACCCTTGCCCGTCCATACCCGCCCGAGCACGCGCAGGTGCTCCACGCCGGCGGCGTCACGCCACTTCGCGCGCCAGCGATCGCCGGATTGGCGCTTGACACGACGCAGGTGCCCGGACACGGGACGGGCCTTCAGATCGGCGAGCGGCACGGGCGCGGGCGGCGGCGGGCTCATGCTCAAAGCCTACACGAAAAGAATCCCGAAATGATCCCGAACTCGACCGATGCAACCTGAGGCTACCTGACGAAAGCCTCGGTAATTGCTGGGTTTCTCGGCGTACGCTATGCTGAGCCGACTAATCATAATCCGCGTGTCGGGGGTTCGAGTCCCTCCTCCGGCATCACGAAAGCCCTGCACATGCAGGGCTTTCGGCCTTCGGCGTTTGAACCGGGGCATCGCGACCTCCTGGCGGGGCGCGGTGGGGTGGCCGCGAATCCCACGCAGGAGGTCGTCGTCATCGGCGCCGGGCCACGGCGCCGAGCGTGCGGCGAGGTTAGCTCGGCGGTTCGGAAGCGGTGAGCTCGGGCGTCGTGATGACCTGACCCTGCGCGTCGTGGCCGACGACGTGTGCGGCGGTCTGCCCGGCGGGCAGCTGCATGACGAACGTGCCGATGCCGGGATCGTCGCTGAGGTCGGGGGCGAGCGCTTCGACAGGCGCCTCGGCGAGCTCGTTGCCGTCGTTGTCGACCGCCTGCACCGTGCCGCTGGTCAGCGCGGCGACGCCGGCGATCGTCGTGCCGGTCGGCCGGATCTGCTGGAGCATGACGCCGAGCGAGCGGTCGCCGTCGCTATACGGCGCACGGTCGAGGTTCGCGCAGGTGTCCGAGTAGTCGGAGGAGCCGTCCGGCTCCGCGATGCGCATGCAGAGCAGGCCGTCCTTGGTGTAGGCGCCGACGTTCAGCGAGCGGTCCGAGCTGGCCTGCCGGACGATCGGCGTCATGCCGTCCGTCGAGCTGCTGAAGCCGGGAAGCGTTCCCGTGGCGGTCGCGACCCCGCCGCTGGCCAGGAGCATGAGCCCCACCGCCACCGCCGGCCCTCGCAGCCCGGCGGGCCGCAGTCGCCGCACCAGACGCGTCCGCGCCGGCGCGGGCGCAGCCGTGCGCTCGACCCGAGCGAACTCGGCGCCCAAGGCATCGACAAACTCGATCGGCTCAGTGTCGTGCTTGGTAGTCATGTCGAGACCTCCATCGGACCGAGGCCGTGGAGCGCGGCGCTGAGCTGTCGAAGCCCGCGAGAGACCCGCGCTCGGGCCGTTTGTTCAGAGATGTGCAGGCGCTGAGCGACCTCGACGTACGGCAGCTCGTCGACGACGCGCAGCCGCAGCGCCTCCTGCTGCTCGGGCGAGAGCTGCGCGAAATGCTCCGCGACCAACGCCCGCAGATCGCCGAGCCCGGCGAGGTCGTTGATCCGCGCGTAGTCGTCCTCGCTCAGCGACGGGACCTCGATGCCGAGCTTCTCGATCGCCCGTCGCTCCGCGACGCCGCGACGGATGAATCGCGTGAGCTGGTGCGATGCGATCGCGTACAGCCAGCCGGCCGCCTCCTTGTCGGAGGATCCGCGGAACTTCCCGCGGGAGCGGTAGGCCTCGGCGAACGCCTCGGCCGTCAGGTCGCAGGCGACCTCGGCATCGAACGTCCGGCGCGTGAAGAACACCAGCAGGCGGGGGGCGTACCTGGCGTAGAACGCACTGAAATCGGCTGGCAGCGCGGTATCGGTGAGTGTGTGCGTGGATTCGGTCATGGCTCGCCTACTAAGTGCCGCGAGGTGAGTATTCCGTGACGGCGCGTGTTCGACCATGGGCGCACGCGATCCGGCGCACGCGCCGCTCCCCGTCCTCCCTGGCGCGGAGAACGGGGGCGGCGCGCCATCGCCTACAGCGCCTTGCGGGTGATCGTGCGGCCGCGGTCGTCGCGTGCGACAAGCGCCGTGGCCGACGCGTTGTCGTCGGCGAGGCGAGCGGCGAAGAACCGGCTCGCAAGCTTCGCCGACACCGGCAACGCCCGCGTCGCGACGCGCACCGACTCGCCAGCGGCCTGCACCTCGACCGAACGCGCCGACGCCGGCGCAAAGCCGAGCACCACACCTCGACCCTCGCCCTTCTGATGCAACATCAACTCGACCCCACCGGGATCGTCATACGGCGCCGCCGCCGGGTTGATGCACGCCGTCGTCGAGCCCCGCCCCGTCGCATCGGCCGAGCGGAAACACAGGCCGTCGGCCGCCGTGAACATCTCGACCTTCAACCCCTCCCCCGCCGCGACCGTCACCGGAACGCTCGTCGGCAGAGCACCGGTCGGGTCGCCGACCCCGCCGCCACCGCTCATCTGCGCCGACGCGAGCCCCGTCAACGCGCCGCCGATCGTCAGGATCGCCACCATCACCACGATCTTCCGTGCCTTCTGCATGCTCATCACTCCCCGTCAGCCGCAGTAGTTGGCGTGAAAGTGCTCGTGTACGCCCATGGCCGGCGACTCGGCGTGCGCCCACATGGACTCATGGCACTCGTTGATCGACGGGTAGATGTATCGATCGACCGTGGGGCATGTGCAGGCATCCGTCGACAACAGGCTGCCCGACTGCAGCCGGCGCGTGAACAGGTAGCCGTTGCCGCCGCTGTCGCGGTGGTTGTAGTTGCGAACCATGCCGTTGTTGTTGTCGCCGTCCGCGAGCCCGTGGGCATAGCCACCGAAGTCGTGGAAGTTGACGAAGGTGGCCGCAGCGACAGCCACTGCCACGAAGTACGCGACCGCGGCCAGCATCCCGATCCGCCGGCCCATGCGTCCATCGATCCGACGGGTCACGGAGCTTGCACCTGATGGGGTTTTCATCAAAGACCTCATAGTTGTAGAACGCCGCTAGAGCGTGTTGCGGGTGATCGTGCGGCCGCGGTCGTCGCGTGCGACAAGCGCCGTGGCCGACGCGTTGTCGTCGGCGAGGCGAGCGGCGAAGAACCGGCTCGCAAGCTTCGCCGACACCGGCAACGCCCGCGTCGCGACGCGCACCGACTCGCCAGCGGCCTGCACCTCGACCGAACGCGCCGACGCCGGCGCAAAGCCGAGCACCACACCTCGACCCTCGCCCTTCTGATGCAACATCAACTCGACCCCGCCGGGATCGTCATACGGCGCCGCCGCCGGGTTGATGCACGCCGTCGTCGAGCCCCGCCCGGTCGCGTCGGCCGAGCGGAAGCACAGGCCGTCGGCCGCCGTGAACATCTCGACCTTCAACCCCTCCCCCGCCGCGACCGTCACCGGAACGCTCGTCGGCAGAGCACCGGTCGGGTCGCCGACCCCGCCGCCACCGCTCATCTGCGCCGACGCAAGCCCCGTCAACGCGCCGCCGATCGTCAGGATCGCCACCATCACCACGATCTTCCGTGCCTTCTGCATGCTCATCACCCCTGTCAGCCGCAGTAGTTGGCGTGGTAGTGCTGGTGGTAGCCGAGAGCCGGTCCGCTCGACGCTCCGACGACGACCGACTCGTGGCACTCGTTGATCGACGGGTTGATGCCGCGATCGATCGTGACGCAGGAGGCGCAGTCGTCGACGCTGAGCGGCGATCCCGACTGCCACCGGCGGGTGTACAGGGGCCCGTTGTTGTTGCTGTCGCGGTGAATGTAGTTGCGGACGAAGCCATTGCTGTCGTCGCCGTCCGCGAGCCCGTGGGCATAGCCACCGAAGTCGTGGAAGTTCACGAACGTGGCCGCGGCAACAGCCACCACCACGAAATACCCGACGGCGGCGAGCACTGCAACCCGCCCGCGCGTGCGCTTGTCAAACCGGTCCGTCATGAACCCCTCCTGGTGTTGGGAATCTGCGCTCTCGAACACTCACCAAGAACGTGCCAAGGTGGCACCCGCAATGACTCCCAGCCTACGGTGTTGTGACAGAGAAAATTCCTGGCGACAGATTACCGCGACCCCACGGCGATAGTCAGCATTGTGGTGAAGCGATGGCGTAGATTTCCGTGTGAGCGCCGGGGCGCCAACCACACGCTCAGGCCGGGGCGTGCGCGCCGCTCGGCGCGCTCGCGAGCTGCGCGAGAAACGGCTCGAGCGGGCGTGGCTTGCCGAGGAAGTAGCCCTGCCCGTAGTCGACGCCGAGCTCGCGCAACAGCGCGACGGTGGCGTCGTCGCCGACGTGCTCGGCGACCGTCTGCTTGCCCAGGCCGCGCGCGATCGCCACGACCGACTGGATCACGAGCCGGTCGGTGCGCGTGCCGCACGCGTCGCGGACGAACTCGCCGTCGATCTTCAGGATGTCGAAGTGCACGTGCTTGAGGTAGTAGAAGGAGCCGAAGCCCGCGCCGAAGTCGTCGAGCGCGAAGCGGCAGCCGAGCTTGGCGAGCTCGTTGGCGAAGTCGCGCGCCTTGGCGATGTTCGCGATCGCGGCCGTCTCGGTGATCTCGAAGATCACGCGCGCCGGGTCAAGGCCGGTCTCGTGCAGCTCACGCTCGATGAGCCGCAGGATCTGCGGGTCGCCCATCGACCCGCCCGACAGGTTGATCTCCACACGGGTCGCCGCGATCGCGTCGCCCGCGGCGGCAACCGCGCGGATCGCCCGCGACACGACGATCGCGTCGATCTCCTGGATCATCCCGAGCCGCTCGGCGGTCGACAGGAACGCGCTCGGCGGGATCATGTCGCCGTCGTCGTCGAGCATCCGCAGCAGCACCTCGAACTGGGTGACGATCCCGGTCTCGAGGTCGAGGATCGGCTGCGCGACGAGCGTGAAGCGCCCCTCGTCGATCGCGACGCGAATGCGCTGCGCCCACGTCACGCGACCCTGCATCCGCACCTGCGCGTGCTCGTCGGCCGAGTGCACGACGACCTGGTTGCGCCCCGCCTCCTTCGCGTCGTACATCGCGAGGTCGGCCGAGACGAGGACGTCCTCGCCGCTGAGCCCCTCGCCGCGCTCGAACAGCGCGACGCCGATGCTCGCCGTGATCGTGCGATCGCTCGTGCCCGGCACGGTGATCCGCTCGGCGCGCAGCGCGCCCAGCAGGTCGCGGGCCACGCGCTGCCCGGCGGCGACGTCGGCCTTGGGCAGCAGCACGGCGAACTCGTCGCCGCCGAGGCGCGCCAGCACGTCGGACTCGCGCAGCCGCGCGGCCAGCACCTTCGCGACGCGCGCGATGACGTGGTCGCCCGCCTGGTGGCCGAGCGTGTCGTTGACGTACTTGAAGTGGTCGAGGTCGAGCAGCAGCAGCGCGCCGCCGTCGCCGTAGCGGCGCACGAGGTCGGCGTGCGTCTCGAGCTGCGCGGCGAAGCTCGAGCGGTTGTGCAGGCCCGTCAGCGGGTCGTGCGTGGCGAGGTACTGCAGGTTCTCCTCGTAGCGGCGACGATGGGTGACGTCCTGCACCTGCACGAGAAACCGGCGGGCGTCGGAGTCGGAGTCGTTGATCATCGTCGCCTGCACGGCGACCCAGATCGGCGCGCCGGTGACGTGGATGAAGCGCGTCTCGACCTTGTACTGGCTGCGGTCGCCCTCGATCAGCCGGGTGATCGCCTTTCGGTCATAGCCGATCTCCTCCGGGTGCACGAGCTCGTCGAAGCGCGAGCCGGTGAGCTGCGCCGCGCGGCGCCCGGTGAGCTCGCACAGCGCGCCGTTGACGCGCACGACGATGCCGCCGTCGTCGGTGAGCGCCATCCCGATCGGGGAGCCGTCGAACGCGCTGCGAAACAGCGCCTCGGCGGCGGCGAGGTCGGCGACGGCCTGCCTGCGCGCGCTGACGTCGCGGATCGCGGCCGAGACGAGCAGGCCCTCGTCGGTCTCGAGCGGGCTGAGGCTGATCTCCATCGGGAACTCGCTGCCGTCCTTGTGGCGTCCGAAGAGCTCGAGCCCCGAGCCCATCGGGCGCGTGGTGGCCTCGCGCAGGTAGTTCTTCATGTGCTGGCGGTGCTGCGCGCGAAAGCGCCTGGGGATGAGCTCGGAGATCCCCTGGCCGATGATCTCCTGGCGGCGGAAGCCGAACAGCCGCTCGGCCTGCGCGTTGACGAGCGCGATGTGGCCGTGCCCGTTGACGATCACCATCGCGTCCGGCGCGGACTCGAGCAGGGCGCGGAACTTGCGCTCCGAGCCGCCGAGCAGCCGGTCGCCGCGCATGAGCCGGCGGATGAACCGGAAGTAGGTGATCTTGCAGTGGTAGACGATCCACCGCAGGATCTCGCCGAGTGTGACCACGCGTCACCAGCGCTTCGCGTCGCCGGTCTCGGCTGGGCCGCGCCAGGCCGGCTCGCGCTCGAACTTCAACATGAGGTTGCGCTTGCGGAAGTGCCGGAAGAGCGGGCCGTAGGTGAAGCGCTGGAAGTTGGCGGCGGCGTTGCCCCACGGGTCGGGCTCCATGAACGGCATGAACTTGTCCGGGAAGCCGGGCATCGTGCAGCCGATGCAGATGCCGCCGACGTTCGGGCACCCGCCGACCCCGTTGATCCACCCGCGCTGCGGCACGTTGCACTTCGCGATCGGGCCCTTGCAGCCGAGCTTGACGAGGCAGCGCGAGTCGTTGCCGTACGTCGTGGCGAAGCGGCCCTGCTCGGTGAAGCCCGCGCGGCTGCAGCCCTCGCGCGCGGTGCGCTCGAACAGCCGCTTGGGTCGCAGCCGGTCGTCGAGCTCGGGGGCAGGGCCGATGCCGCCGATGAAGAGGACGAGCTCGAGCAGCGTCGCGGTCATGTTGTCGGGCTGCGCCGGGCAGCCGGGCACGCAGACGATCGGCAGGCCGGTGCGCGCCGTCCAGCCCCAGCCGAGGTAGTCGGGCAGGCCCATCGCGCCGGTCGGGTTGTTCTTCATGGCGGGCACGCCGCCGTAGGTCGCGCACGTCCCGACCGCCATGACGGCCGCGGCCTTCGGCGCGAGGCGGTCGATCCACTCGTTGACGGTGATCGGCTGCCCGTCGAACTCGTTGACGCCGAAGCCCGTCCAATG
Source organism: uncultured Actinomycetes bacterium (assembly GCA_963839905.1). Taxonomy (GTDB): domain Bacteria; phylum Actinomycetota; class Thermoleophilia; order Solirubrobacterales; family Solirubrobacteraceae; genus CADCVQ01. The sequence goes on from CAWIXC010000003.1 coordinate 66,018, forward strand.
CCCTTCCCCCGCGAGCCGCTGGTCGGCGATCGAGCCTTCGATCACGAGGACGAACGGGTCGAGCTCGTCGTTCTCCGCGTCGTAGAAGGCGCGCATGAAGTCCTCGCCGTTCTTGAACGCGAGCATCGGCATGTGCAGCACGACCTGCGGGCTGCCAGGGATGACGCCCGACAAGAGATCCTCGAGGCTCGGATTCGCGGCGGCGGTGATCGCGACCGACTCGCCGTCGCACGACAGCCCCGCCGAGATCCATAGGACGTGGATGACCTGCTGCTCGGCAGCGGACGGCGCCGGACCGGCTACACGCGTACTCGCCACCACAGACTCCTTCTGCCAGACGTTGTCCATCCCATCGACCGATCGGGTGGCCGGGCTGGATAGGACATCCGTCCAGAAAGTGGTGCGCCCGCGGGGACGGGGCAGGCGAACGCGCCGGGTTCGGCGTGCGGCTGCCGCCGGGAGGCCGCGTAGATTGCGCGGCATGGACCAGGCCGCGCTCCGCGCCCGGCGTGCCGCGGCCAAGCGGCGGGTGATCCGCCGCCGGCGAGTCGGGCTGGCCGGCGTGCTCGGCGCGCTGGCCGCGCTCGTCGTCGTGCTCGCGTCGGGCGGCGGCGAGCGGCCCGCGCGGCGGGTCGCGACGACCGCGGTGCCGGCGGCCGCCGTCGCGACGACGCCTGCGAAGCGCGTGAAGGTCGCGCCGGTCGCCCGCCGCCCGCACGCGGCGATGCCCGGCGCGCACCTCGCGCCGCATGAGCCCGTGCCGATCCTCATGTACCACGTGATCGGCGAGCTGCCGCCGACGGCGCCGAACCCGAGCCTGTGGGTGTCGCCGTCCGAGCTCACCGCGCACGTCCAGGCGCTGTCGCGGGCCGGCTACCACGCGGTGACGCTCGAGCGCGTGTGGGACGCGTGGCATCATGCGGCCAAGCTGCCGAGCAAGCCGGTGGTGCTCTCGTTCGACGACGGCTACAGCGGCCACGCGCGCGACGCGCTGCCGGCGCTCGCCGCCGTCGGCTGGCCGGGGCTGCTGAACCTCGAGCTGAGCAACCTCAAGGGGATGGGCGGGACGAAAGCCGTCAAGCGCCTGCTCGCCGCCGGCTGGGAGCTCGGGGCGCACACGCTCACCCATCCGGACCTGACGACGCTCGGCGCGTCGCAGCTGCGCGAGCAGATCCGCGGGTCGCGCACGCGCCTGCGACAGCTCTTCGGCGCCGACGTGAACTTCTTCTGCTATCCGAGCGGACGCTACGACGACACCGTCATCGCGGCCGTCAAGCAGGCCGGCTACCGCGGCGCGACGACGACCGAGGCGGGCTGGGCGACGCCCGCCGGTGACGCGTTCACGCTGCCGCGCGTGCGCGTCGACGGCGGCACGTCCGCCCCGGCGCTTCTAAAGCGCCTGGACGACATGCGCCCGAGCTGAGCACGCGCCGGCTCAGGCGGCGAGGCGCTGCAGCTCGCGCTCGAGGTAGTAGGCCTCGAAGCGCTCGTAGCGGTCGCGCTTGATCGCCGCGGCGAGCGCCGCGCGGTGGCGGCTGTCGGCATCGGAGCTCGCCGGCTCGTAGCTGCGGGTCGTGCCCTTGCCGCATTCCGGGCAGCAGCCTTGGGCGCATTGGTAGGGGTGCCAGTTCATGACGCATTCGGGGCAGTAGTAGGTCATTGCGGTGTGTCCTTGGCGAGTTGGTGCAGATCGTTCCTCTACAGAGACAGAGGAGGTATCGACCAGTTTCGGACGCTGTGTGACGCACGCAACACGTGTCTAGTACAAGAATCGGCGCCCTCGCCTCGACCGCAGGGCAGGTTCGCGCGGATGGTCACGAACATTCACCCGCGCAGTTCGACACGCCGTCCGGAGGCGCTCGACCGGTGGTCGAACGATTGTTAGGGCTGGGTGAACGGCGCGCGTCAGCGCGGCGCGAACGCCATGAGCTCGACGCGGTGCCCCGCGGGGCAGCGGACGAAGGCCCGTGGCGAGCCCCAGTAGGGGGTGCGCGGCTCGGGCGCGAAGCCGGCGTCGCGCAGCGCCGCGAGCGTCGCGTCGTAGTCCTCCACGACGACCGCGACGTGCCCCGCCTCCGGCACGACCGGCTCGCCCGCGTACAGCAGGTGCACCTGCGTCGGGCCGGCCTGCACCCAGGCCGCGCGCGCGGCGAGCGCCTCGGGCGGCTGCACGCGCTCGAAGCCCAGCAGTGCCCAGAACGCCACGCACGCCTCTGCGTCGCGCTCGCGCACCTCGATCGCAACGTGACCGATCACCGCGCCGACCGTAGCGCGTTGCCTTCGGCGCGAGTGCCTCGATCGCCGCTTGCTGGTGTCATTGGCGGGCGATGAGCCGCGCGAACCCGGAGATCCTGCTCGTGACCGGCGGCGCCGTGATGCCGGTGCCCGACCCCGAGTCGGGCCTGCTCGTGACGGCGCTCTCCGATCGCGGCGTGCATGCCGAGCTCGTCGCGTGGGACGCGCCGCTCGACTGGGCCGCGGCGCCGCTCGTCGTGCTGCGCACGCCGTGGGACTACACCTGGCGCCACCGGGAGTTCCTCGCGAAGCTGCGCGAGATCGCGGCGGTGACGACGCTCGTCAACCCCGCCGGCCTCGTCGCGTGGAACCACCACAAGGGCTATCTCGCGGACCTCGAGCGGGCCGGGGTCCCGGTCGTGCCGCTGGCGCTGCTGCCGCGCGGCGCGAGCACGGGCGAGCAGGACGCGGCACGGACCGCGTTCGGCGACGAGATCGTCGTCAAGCCGGCGATCTCCGCGGGGGCGTTCGGGACGATACGCACCGCGGCGTCGTCGGCGCAGGCCCGCAAGCACCTCGCGGAGCTCGTCGGCGACGGCGACGCGCTCGTGCAGCCATACGTCCGGGCGGTCGAGTCCGGCGAGGTGTCGCTCATGTACTTCGGCGGCGTCCTGAGCCACGCCGTGCGCAAGCTGCCCGCGCGCGGCGACTTCCGCGTGCAGGCCGAGCACGGCGGCACGATCGAGCCGCACCGGGCCACGGACGCCGAGCGCGCGGTCGCCGAGCGGGTCCTGCGGACCGCGCCCGGCGAGGCGACCTACGCCCGGATCGACCTCGTCACGACCGCGGACGGCCCGCTGCTGATGGAGGCCGAGCTCATCGAGCCCGAGCTGTTCCTGCCGTTTCATCCCGACGCGGCGCCGCGCTTCGCGGACGTGCTCCTCGAACTGCTTGGCCGGTGAGCGCCCGGACACGCCGCCCGGAGGCCAGCGTCACGCGGCGCGTGGCCGCGGGCTCGACCCGGCGCGTGGCGGCGCGCCCGCGACGGCCTGCGCCAGCGGCAGCGCAGCCCGCGCGGCCCGGGCCAGCGCGCCCGCGCTCAGCCAGCGCTTGCCGGGATCCTTCGCGAGCGCCCGGCGCACGACGGCGTCGATCCCGCAGCCGGCCAGGTCGCGGCGCAGCGAGCTGACGACCGGCGCCCGCTCGCACTGCTGCGCGCGGATCGCGGCCGGGAGGCTCGCGCGCTCGAACGGCAGGTGCCCGGTCAGCAGCTCGAACAGCACGCAGCCAAGGGCGTACACGTCGACGAGCGCGTCGGGCTCCGCGCCCGCAAGCTGCTCGGGAGCCGCGTAGGCGACGGTCCCGACGACGTCTCCGATCGTCGTCAGCCGGTCCTGCCCCGCGGCCGCCGCGATCCCGAAGTCGGCGAGAAGCGCCCGCCCGGTCGCATCCTCGACGACGATGTTCTGCGGCTTGACGTCGCGATGCACGACGCCGCGCTCGTGGGCGTGGTCGAGGCCGGCGGCCACCATCGCCACCACGTCGAGCAGGCGCGCACGGGTGAGCTCGGGCGTGCCGACGAGGTCGTACAGCGAGCACCCGACCACGAGCTGCATCGCGATGTACGCGCGGCCGTCGCAGATCCCGGCGTCGTGCACCGCGACGACGTTGGGATGGTGCAGGCGCGCCGCGTTGCGCGCCTCGCGGCGCAGCCGCTCCCGCGTTCGCGCGTCGCCCGCGAGCCCCGGCGCCAGGAGCTTGAGCGCAACCGGTCGGTCAAGCGCGTCGTGGCGAGCGCGGTAGACGACGCCCATCGCCCCCACGCCGATCAGCCCGGCGATCCGGTAGGCGCCAAATCGCGCCCCGTCTTCCAGCAGCCCCCATCCGGGTCGCCGGCACGACGACTCCGCTTGTGCCCCCATCATCTTCACGGTCCCGTCCCTTGAACCAGTGGCGCCGGTCGCGAGGAGCTCGCGGCAGGCCGGACCCAGCACCACACCGAACGCCGGCGGGCACGCGGGGTTGCGCCGCCGTCGCGTTACAGGTGTCTTACGGCGCGCCTGGCGCGGCGCGGGAGGCGGCGGTTGAGAACCGCCAGGTAGTCCCGGGTGGGCCCGCTGGCCGGCAGCGGCGTGACGTACAGCTCGACCGCGCCGAAGTGCTCGTGCCGGATCCCGAGGACCCCCTCCGCCAGCGGCTGGGCGGCCGGGCCGCGAAAGCGCAGCGTGTAGGCGTCCTGGTCGCCGGCGAGGCCCTTGATGTACGGGACGTCCTCGATGCTCGCGAGCGTTGCGAGCACCGCGACGCCGCCGGCCGCGCGAAGCTCGACGGGGGTGCCGACGTGCGGCGCGAAGCGCGACCGGCGGTAGCCCGTGCGCGGGTAGCGCGGCAGCGGCTCGGCCCGCTCGGCAGCCGTCGACGAGCTCTTGGCGAACGCGCTCGTCGCCGGCAGCGCAACGCTCGCAGCGACGACCGCGCCGGTCGCCAGCAGGCGCCTTCGTGTGATCAGTGCGTCCTGGTCCTCGTCCACGACCCGTCCCCGTTCCTTGGTGGCGCGGCAATCCCGCGCAATCCCATGCGTCAAGCAAACCAGACCGCCGTACCCGGGTCCATCGGCGCCGGTCGTAAAAAGGTTGAGCCCTGCGACGCGATGACCTCGCATGCGTTCATGCAGGCGGCGGCGGGTGGCGCGACTATCGTCGCGCCGCGTGTTCGTACGAAGGATGGCCATGCGACCGGCCCGATCTCGCCTGCTGGCCGCCGCCGCGGCGGCGTGCAGCGGCGCGGCGACGCTCGCGCTCGGCGCGCCCGCGGCCTTCGCGGTCGACTGCCCCGGCGCGCAGCCCGCCTGCCCGTACGTCGCGAGCTCGCAGGTCGGCCAGCGCGGTGGCGGCGTCCTGCGCTTCCCGCAGACCGTGGCGATCGGGCCGGACGGCCTGGTCTACGTCGGCGACCAGTCCTCGAGCGTCGTGCAAGTCTTCGACTCCAGCGGCAAGTTCGTGCGCGAGGTCGGCCGGGCGGGCGTGCGACCCGGTGAGCTTGGCTCCGTAGGAGCGATCGCGGTCGCGGCGGACAACACCCTGTTCGTCGCGGAGGGCACGAACCGCATCGACCGCTTCGATCCCGCGGGCAACCTCGTGCAGTCCTTCGGCCGGGGCGGCAACGGGGTCGGCGAGTTTCACTTCGGCGCGGGCGGCGGCAACGATGCGCCGGCCGGCGGCGGCCTCGCGGTCGGCGGCAACTTCCTGTTCGTCTCCGACAGCTTCAACGACCGCATCCAGCGCTTCAACCTCGACGGCAGCGGGGGCGCGGAGATCGTCGCGCCGGGGACACTCGCCTATCCGCGCGGCCTGACGGTCAACGGCCAGCGCCTGCTCGTCGCCGACGACAAGCATCACCGCATCGCCGTGTTCGACCACGGCGGGCGCTTCCTCAAGGCGTTCGGCAGCGGCCCCGGCGCGGGGCCGGGCCAGTTCAACTTCCCGTTCGGCGTCGCCGTCGACCCGAGCGGCCGCGTCTTCGTCGCCGACGACCTCAACCACCGCGTCGTGCGCTTCGGGCCGAAGTCGGCGTACCCGTACAAGGCGCGCTGGGGCTCCTACGGCACGCGCCCCGGCGAGCTCGCCTACCCGCGCGCGATCGCGACCGACGGCGCCGGCACGCTGTACGTGACGAACACCGGCAACGACCGCATCGACGTCTTCGACCGCAGCGGCGGCCTGCTGCGCTCGTTCGGCGCCTCCGGGCGCTCCAACGGGCAGTTCAACACGCCGCTCGGCGTCGGCGCGGACGCGTCCGGGATCCGGGCCGTCACCGACTCCGTCAACGGGCGCGTCCAGCTGCTGGGTCGCGACGGGTCGATCGCGACCGTCTGGGGATCCGTGGCGCCCGGTCCGACGATCCTGCGAAACCCGGTCGCGGTCGCGTTCGACGCCGCCGGCAACGGCTACGTCCTCGACAAGCGCCGCGCGCGGATCCTCGTCTTCAGCCGCGCTACGGGCCTGCTCGCCCGCACGATCGCCTCCCAGGGCTCGGGCCCCGGCCAGCTGCTCGACCCGTCCGCGCTGGCGATCACCCCCGGTGGCACGATCTTCGTCGCGGACACCGGCAACGAGCGCGTCGCGCGCTTCACGACCGGCGGCGCGTACCTCGGCTCGCGCACCGACGCCGGGCCGGTCGTCGGGATCGCCGTCACGCCGGACGGCTCGCGCGTCTACGTCAACGACAAGCGCTACATCCGCGTGCTCGGTCCCAGCGGCGAGGCGATCACGGAGTTCGGCGGCCTCGGCAACAAGCTCGGCAAGCTCGCGGCGCCGGCCCAGATCGCGCTCGACGCCGCCGGCAACCTGTGGGTCGCCGACCGCGGCAACAACCGCGTCCAGCAGTTCGGGCCCAACGGCGAGCGCCTCGGGACGTTCGGCACGCGCGGCGTCGGGCCTGGCGAGTTCATCAACCCGACAGGCGTGAGCGTCGACTGCAACGGCACGCTGACGGTGACCGACACGCAGAACAACCGCGTGCAGCAGTTCGCGCTCGCCGCGCCGCCGGCCGCCGCGTGCGCGGCGCTGGGGCCGCTCGGCAACCCGCCGGCGCCGAAGCTCCCGACGCTGCCGCTGCCGCTCGGCCCGCAGGTGACCGTCCGCGCGCTGCGCTCGACCGGCCTGTTCACCTCGCGCGTGCTGCCGGTGCGCATCGGCTGCGACACGGTCTGCACGGTGACGGCGACCGGCACCCTCACCGAGCGCAGCAAGCCGCGCAAGCGCAAGCGCGCCGTCTCCGCGACGCTGCGCCCAGTGACGACGAAGGTCCCCGCCGGCGAGACGAAGGTCGTGCGGCTGACGCTCTCCAAGGCGCAGGTCACGCGGCTGCGCAAGGCGATGAAGCGCCGCCGCGGGCTCGTCGCGACCGTGCAGGTCCTCGCGACGGCCGCCGCGGGCGAGCCCACGGCCGTCAGCAGCCGGCTGAAGGCGAGCGGGTAAGGAGAGCCGCCGACAAGCGCACCTGTCCGATTGGCTCTGGCGCGACGGGCGCGAGCATGCTTTGATCGGAGCCGTGGGGCGGGGTACCCGGAACGTCGTCGCCGGTCTTGGCGTGGCACTTGTGGCCTGCCTCGTCACGGCCACGTCGGCATCAGGCCCGACCGTCGCCCTGGCCGACCCGGCGCAGGTCCTCATCGTCGGCGACTCGCTGGCCGTCGGCATGCGGCCGTTTCTCGACGAGATGATCCCCGACCGCCAGGTGACCTTCGACGTGCGCGCGGGCTGGACGACCCCGCAGGGCATGGAGGCGCTGCGGCTGGACCTCACGCAGTACGCGCCGCAGACCGTCGTCATCAGCCTGGGCACCAACGACGGGTCGGACGCGCACCTCTTCGGCGACCGCATCCGCCGCACGCTGCGCGGGCTTCCGCCGTACGCGTGCGTCGTGTGGCCGGCGATCATCCGGCCCAAGCGCAAGGGCGCCTACGAGGGTCTCAACAAGGAGCTGCGCAAGGCCGCGCTCCGTGACCGCCGGTTGACCGTCATCAACTGGGACCGGATGGTGACGAAGGGCACGGTCGCGCTGCGCGACGGCATCCATCCCACCCCCGACGGCTACCGCTTCCGCGCGCACGTCACGGCCGCCGCGGTGCTGCGCGGGTGCGCCGCCGCACCGCCGGCCTGATCACTCGTACGTGCGGCGAACCTCGGTGGCGAGGTACGGCGCCGCGCCGACCGTGAAGGCCGGCAGCGCGACGCGCGCGGTGACCTTCACGTTCGGCCTCGCCGGCGGCAGCTTCAGGCTCGTTCGCGGCGAGCGCAGCTTGACCCGCAGGCGCTGCGCGCGGCCCACGGTCTGGCGCGTGCAGCGCTTGCGACCCTTGGTCGTCTTGCACGGGCGCCGGTAGCGAGAGATCGTGACCTGCGCGACGCGGCCGGCCGCCACGCGCGGCACGGTGAGCGCGACGCTCTTGGTGCCGCGATCGAGCGGCAGCGCGAGCCCGACCTTGCCGGCGGCGGTGAACGGCTTGCAGACCGCGGCGGGGAAGTAGCCGACCGCCTTGCCGCCGGACTTCGCGCAGGCCTGCCAGACGCCGGGGTCGAGGTCGTCGTAGCGCGCCTCGCCGTTCGAGAGCTTCGCGATGTCCGTCAGGCGGCCGGGGCCGTTGAGCGTCAGGCTCGCGTTCGGCGCCGGCGTGGTGACGCGGATGACGTTGACGCGGCCGGTCGTCGTGACGGTCACGTCGATCGTGTTCGCGAGGCCGGCGGTCTCGAAGGAGACGACCTGCTCGGCGTCGGCCGCGGGCGTGGCGGCGTCGGCGTCGCGATGCCATGCGACGCGCGCGACGTAGGTCGCAAACGGCGCGAGCGGTGCGACCGGGACGAGGACGCCGCCGCCGCGAAACCACGAGCCGCTGCCGAAATCGGTCGTCGTGGCCTCGGTCACGAGGCGCGCGTCGACCGGCCCCGCCGGCCCGGTGAGCGAGAACGAGGTCGCGGTGAGCGGCGCGCTGCCGCGCAGCCCGCGCGTGAACAGCAGGATGTTCGGCCCCGTCGGCTGGTCGGCGGGCAGGCCGGCGAGCTGCTGCGGCGTGTACGGGATCTCGCGGTTGAGCTCGGACATCGCGATCGTGGTGCGGCCGCTGCCGGGGACGCTGTAGAGCTCCGGTGCGGCGGCGGGCGCGCGGCCGCCCGCGACGCGCATGCACGCGATGCCCTTGTCGTCGGCGTAGCCGGCCGCTGCGACCTCGGGGTCGAAGAGGCGGTAGAGCGCGATCGGCTGCAGCAGCCACGGGCTCGCGACGTCCGACCAGCGCGCATCGCTCGACAGCGCTTGCGGGCCGCTGGATGCCAGCGTCTGGCGGTCGCCCTCGGGCGTGTAGCCGGGCTTGGCGGGGTCCTCGCCCTGGCTCAGCGCGCCGCCGTTGAGCCCGAGGTAGCTGCCGTGCTTCGCGCAGCCGTCGGTCAGGCCGGGTGCCTCGACGAGGTCACCGGGGATCCCGTTCGCGGCGCGCTGGGCGTTGAGCAGCCTGATGGCCTCCGCCGGAGCGATCGCCTGCGCGGCGGCGGCGGGCACGAGCACCAGCAGCAGCGTGGCGCAGCAGGCGAGCAGGGACGCAGAGCGGGACATGCTGAAAGGTGTTCGCCCTGCCGTGCGCTCCCTCCTGCCTGGCGGCGCAGGAAGGTGGGTCAGTTCTAGCCCTAGGTGGCCCCGCAACCGCTCGCCGGCCAGCCACTGTGACGTGAAGCCGAGTACCCACGTTGCAAGGAGCCTCTGATGTCGCGCATGTCGGTCGCGCTCACCCTGGTCGTCATGGCCCTGGCCTCCCCGGCGGCGCTCGCGACGCCGCCCGCGGCGAGCAGCGAGCCGACCGCATCGGCGGCGGCCATGACGATCATGTCACGGCCCTGCTTCGGGGCGCCCGCGCGCAACCCGTTCGGGCGCTGCGTCGATCCCAGCCTGCGCCTCACCGTCCTCCCCGCGCCCGACGACGCGGCGCTCGAGCCCAACGCCCCGTGCGAGCCACAGGCGCAAGGGAGCCTCGTGAACCCGTGCGCGTTCGGTGACACGGGCTCCTCGAAGCCGGCCAGGACGGCGCTCATCGGCGACAGTCACGCGTCGCACTGGCGCGCCGCGGTCGACGTCGTCGCCCGCCGGGCGGGCGCGCGCGCCGTCTCGATCACGCGCACGGGCTGCCCGTTCAGCATGGCGCAGGTGATCATCCCCTCGCGCCGCGACGCGGCGACCTGCCGCAGCTGGAACCACGCCGTGCTCGCCTGGCTGGGCCATCACCCCGAGGTCACGACGATCTTCCTGTCGCAGCGCGCGAAGGCGAGGTACGTCGCCCTCCCCGGCGCCGCGAGCAACTTCGACACCGCCGTGCGCGGCGACCTGGCGCTGTACCGCGCGCTCCCGGCGACGGTGACGAGCGTCGTCGTCATCCGCGACACGCCGCTGAGCTCGTCCGCGGCCGAGGACTGCGTGCGGCGCACCTTCGCGCGCAACGAGCGCGTCGACCTGCGCTGCGCCCGAGCGCGTGCCAGGGCGCTGCCGCGCGATCCCGCGGTCACGGCGGCCCGAACGCTGCGGGGGCGCGTCCACGTCCTCGACATGACCTCGTTCTTCTGCGGGAGCGCCCGGTGCTATCCGGTCGTCGGCGGAGCGCTCGTGCACAAGGACGTCGACCACATCACGGCGGTCTTCGCGCGCACGCTCGGCCCGTTCATGGTGAGCAAGGTCGCGATGATCTTGAAGGGCGCCGCGGCAGGAGCACCGGTCGGCGGCGTGTGATCCGCAAGACTGTGCGCGTGCGACGACCGCCGATCCGCCCGGCAACAACGATCGCCGTCGCGTTCGCGCTCGCGACGGCGACCGGGTGCAGCGGCGACGAGCCGAAGAAGCCCGACCCCGGCAAGCGCAGCTCGGCGAAGGCGGATTGCGCGGGCGTCGAATGCAAGGTGCGCGTGGTCTGCAAGGGCAAGGTCCGCCTGCGCTACGGGCCGGCGCCGGTTCAGATCCGCACGCGCAAGTCCGCCCTGGTGACCACGTTCTTCGTCGATTTCGCCGGCTCGAAGAACGACGCCACGCTGCGCTGCTGAGGACTAGCGCTCCCGTGCAGCCGCCTCGATCAGCGGCGCGGTGCGCGGCGGGACCTGGCGGGTCAGCACGATGTAGCTCGTGCAGCGGCGGATCGACGGGGTCGCGAGCAGCTCGTTGACGATCTCCTGGAGGTGCTCGGTGTCGCGCGCGACGACGCGGCAGATGAGGTCCTGGGGACCGCTGATCGCATCGGCCTCGAGCAGCTCACCGATCGCCTCCATCCTGGCGACCGCGTCGGCGAGCTGGCCCTGGGCGAGCTCGACGAGGATGAACGCGCTGATCGGATAGCCCATCGCCGCCGGGTCGACCTCGGGGCCGTGCCCCGTGATGACGCCGCGCGCCTCGAGCTTCGAAAGCCGCGCCTGGACCGTCCCGCGCGCGACGCCGAGCTGGCGCGCGACCTCGAGCAGGCCGACGCGGGGAAACTTGCGCAGTGTTGCGATGAGCCGTGCGTCCAGCCGATCGATGGTCATAGTGACCAGTGTTTCAGACGCATCGGCGCAGATCCTGCCCTGATTGACTCGCTGCACTGATCACACTTGCAACCGAGCGCGCGAAGACCCACTCTGAGAGGCACAAGAGAGGACGGTCCGATGTTCGAAGAAGCCCAGCTGTACTCGCCGGTGACGTCCGACGGTGCCACCGTCACCGTCCACCTGCACGACTCACATCCCGGCGCCGCCGACCCGCAGTACCGCCGCCGGCGCAACGAGATCGCCGCCGCCGCGCTGCGCTGGCACCCTGGCAAGCCCGCCCCGGCGATCGACTACCACGACGACGAGCAGGCGGTCTGGCGGACCGTTTGCGAGAACCTCGCGCCGTTGCACGAGCGGCTCGCGGTCGGCGAGTACCGAGCGGCGCTGAGCCGCCTCGCGCTGCCGGCCGACCGCGTCCCCGGCCTCGACCAGGTCTCCCAGCGGCTGGCGACCTGTGGCGACTGGCGCTACGTACCCGCCGCCGGCCTCGTCGACCTGCGCACGTTCTACGCCGCGCTCGCCGACCGCACCTTCCACTCGACGCAGTACGTCCGCCACCCGGCGCTGCCGCTGTACACGCCCGAGCCGGACATCGTCCACGAGGTCATCGGGCACGGGCACCTCCTCGCCACGCCGACCTTCGGCGAGCTTCACCGCCGCGCCGGCGCGGCCGCGCTGCGCCTGCGCGACGACGAGGCGCTGCGCTTCCTCTCGCGCGTGTTCTGGTTCTCGCTCGAGTTCGGCGTCGTCGTCGAGGACGGCGAGCTGCGCGCGTACGGCGCCGGGATCCTGTCGAGCTACGGCGAGCTGGGCGAGTTTCGCGGCATGCAGCTGCGCCCGCTCGACATCGCCGAGATGGGCACGGCGGACTACGACATCACGAAGTACCAGCCGGTCCTGTACCGGGCGGAATCCGTCGCCGAGATCGACTCGGTCGTCGGCGGGTTCTTCGACACCTGCACCGACGAGTCGATCGAGGAGCTGCGCCGTGAGCACGCTGTCGCCTGACCGCACCGACGCCGGGGCGGGTAACTCGCGCCCGGGCGACCACATGCCGCTGCACGGCATCGACCACCTCGAGCTGTGGGTCGGCAACGCCGCGCAGGCCGCGTACGTCTTCACCCATGCCTACGGCTTCACGGAGGTCGCCTTCGCGGGCCTCGAGACGGGGCTGCGCGACGGCACGTCGCACGTCCTTGCGCAGGGGCGCATCCGGCTCGTCGTGACCGGGGCGCTCGGCGCGAGCGGCGCAATCGCCAAGCACCACCGCAAGCACGGCGATGGCGTGAAGGTCGTCGCGCTCGGGGTGCCGGACGTCGCGGTCGCCTACCACGAGGCGCTCGCGCGCGGCGCGCGTGGCGTGCTCGAGCCCTACGACCTCTATGACGAGCACGGCACCGTGCGGCTCGCCGAGATCGCCGCGTACGGCGACACCGTCCACCGCTTCGTCGAGCGCGGCGGCTACGACGGCCCGTTTCTGCCCGGCTACGTCGAGGTGGCTCACGCGGGCGACCCGACCCGGCCCGGCCTGCTGGCCGGCATCGACCACGTCGTCGCGAACGTCGAGCTCGGCGCGATGGAGCGGTGGGTGAAGTACTACGAGGACGTCTTCGGGATGCGCGAGCTCATCCACTTCTCCGACGAGGACATCTCGACCGAGTACTCCGCGCTCATGTCGAAGGTCGTCTCGAGCGGCGACGGGCGCGTGAAGTTCCCGATCAACGAGCCGGCCGAGTCCAAGCGGCGCTCACAGATCGACGAGTTCCTCGACTACTACGGCGGGCCCGGCGTCCAGCACATCGCGGTCTCGACGACCGACATCGTCGCGACCGTCGCCGAGCTGTCGGCGCGGGGGGTCAGCTTCCTGCGCACGCCGGACTCCTACTACGCGCAGCTGCCAGAGCGCATCGGCGAGATCGACGAGTCGCTGGAGGACCTGCGCCGCCTGGGCATCCTCGTCGACCGCGACGACGAGGGCTACCTGCTGCAGATCTTCACGAAGCCGCTCGGCGACCGGCCGACGATCTTCTTCGAGATCATCGAGCGCCATGGCGCTCGCGGCTTCGGCGAGGGCAACTTCAAGGCGTTGTTTGAGGCGATCGAACGCGAGCAGGCGTTGAGGGGGAACCTATGAGGTACGTGTCGATGGGCGACGTCCCACCCAAGCGTCATACGCAGGTTCGCGACGGCGACGGCCGGCTGCTCGTCGAGGAGGTCATGGGCTACGAGGGCTTCTCGGGCAACGAGTCGATCCTCTATCACCTGCGCTCCCCGTGCGACGTCGCGGCCGTGGGCACATTCACGCCGATCGCGCTGGACGAGTGGGTGCCCGACGCGCATGTGCATCGCTTGACCGACACGGCCCCGCTCGCGCGCGGCGGCGATCCGGTCTTCGGCCGCCGCGTCCTGATGTTCAACGACGACGTCGAGATCGCGATCTGCAAGCCGTCCGTCGAGCTCGACGCGTTCTACCGCAACGGCGAGGGCGACGAGGTCCTGTTCGTCCACGAGGGGTCGGGCGTCGTCGAGACGATCTTCGGCACCCTGCCCTACGCGCGCCACGACTACGTCGTGATCCCGCGCGGCACGACCTACCGGATCCGCTGCGACGACGGGCCGCAGACATGGCTGACCTTCCACACCCCCGGCGAGATCGAGACGCCCAACCGCTACCGCAATCGCTACGGCCAGCTGCTCGAGCACGCGCCGTTCTCCCAGCGCGACTTCCATCCGCCCGCGGCCCTGCGCACCCATCGCGAGGGGAGCCGCTTCGAGCTGATCGTCCGCGCGCGCCGCGGCTACCAGCGCTTCACCCTCGACTACCACCCGTTCGACGTCGTCGGCTGGGACGGCTACGTCTACCCCTACACGTTCAACATCGCCGACTTCGAGCCGAAGTCCGGGCGCCTGCATCAACCGCCCACGGTCCATCAGACCTTCCAGGGGCCGAACTTCGTCATCTGCTCGTTCTGCCCGCGCAGTCTCGACTGGGACGAGCTCGCCGTCGCCCTCCCCTACCACCACTCAAACCTGCAGTCCGAGGAGCTCATCTACTACGTCGAGGGTGAGTTCTCTTCGCGCGCCGGTGTTGGCGCGGGCGCGCTGACGCTGCACCCGAGCGGGCTGCCGCACGGCCCGCAGCCGGGCCTCGTCGAGCGCTCGCTCGGTGCGAAGCGAACCGAGGAGCTCGCGGTCATGTGCGACACGTTTCGGCCGTTGCGCCTGACGACCCTCGCCCGCGAGCTCGACGACCCGAGCTACGCGCTGAGCTGGCACGCGCCGGCGCGTGCTCCGGTCGGCTGAGGATGGGGCGTACCGTGCCACAGTGGTTCAAAACGCTCAATAGATGAGCGTTTCGAACCACTGTCCCCTGGCGTGGGGCGTCGTGCGGCCGCTCGGCGGTGGCCGGGCGCTGCCTGCGGTGCGCCTCGGCGACGACGCGGTCGTGCTCGCGGCGCTTGCGACGTCCGCGCTGCTCGCGCCGGATCCGGCGCTGGCCCACGCGCTTCAAGAGCCCTCGCTCAACGCGCTAATCGAGCTCGGGCCGAGCGTGTGGCGCGACCTGCGCGAGCGCGTGCTGGCGCTCGTCGAGGCGGACGCGATCCCGGTCTCGGCCCGCCTGCCGCTCATCGACTGCGAGGCGCTGCTGCCGATCCGCGTCGGCGACTTCGTCGACTTCTACGCGTCGCTCGAGCATGCGACGAGCTTCGGTGCGATCTTCCGGCCGGGCACACCGGCGGTGCGACCGAACTGGCGGCACATGCCGGTCGGCTATCACGGGCGGGCGTCGAGCGTCGTCGTGAGCGGGACGCCGGTGCGCCGCCCGCGCGGCCAGGTCGCCTACGGCGAGCTCGCCCCGACGCGCGAGCTCGACCTCGAGTGCGAGCTCGGCTACGTCTGCGGGCCGACGACCCGCGGGCCGATCGCGATCGACCGCGCCGAGGAGCACATCTTCGGCGTCGTGCTCGTCAACGACTGGAGCGCGCGCGACGTCCAGCGCCTCGAGTACGAGCCGCTCGGCCCGCTCAACGGCAAGTCGTTCGCGACGTCGATGTCGGCGTGGATCACGCCGCTCGACGCGCTCGCGGCCGCACGGGTCGCGCCGCGCGCGCAGGACCCCGCGCCCGCCCCGTACCTGCGCGCCGGCGAGCCGTGGCTGCTCGACGTCGCGCTCGAGGTGCAGGTCGGCGACGAGGTGATCTCGCGCCCGCCAGCGCGCGACCTCTACTGGACGCCGGCGCAGATGCTCGCCCATCTCACCGTCAACGGCGCGACCCTGAGCGCCGGCGACCTGCTCGCGACCGGCACGATCAGTGGGCGGGAACCGGGCACCGCGGGGTCGCTCGCGGAGCGCTTCGGCGGCGAGCGCTGGCTGGCCGACGGCGAGGAGGTGGTGCTGCGCGGGCGCGCGGGCGGCGTCGAGCTCGGCGAGGTCCGCGGGCGGGTCGTCGCGGCGTAGGCGTGGGCCTAGCCGGATGGGGGTCGGCGAGCCGCCGCCGCGCGGCGTAGGGTGGCCACCGTGCGCGCACGAACGCTGCTCACCGCCATCGCGGTCCTCGCCACCGTCGCCGTGGCCGTCCCGTCGACCGCTACGGCGAAGTCGCGCTACCGCCCCTGCTCGGGCAGCTTCAGCCCGCAGGGCGCGCCGGGCGGTGGCTTCTACCGGAAGATCACGGCGAAGCGGGTCACTTGCGACACGGCACGCGCGGTCACGAGGGCGTGGGTCATCGCGCACCGATCCGGCGGCACGAACCCGACGTTCAAGAGCGTCGTCCAGGGCTTCAGCTGCACCGGGAAGGCGCCCTCCGAGAACGTCCTCAGCATCCTCTGCGTGCGCGAGGGCGGGCACAAAGCCGTGCGCTTCAAGGGCAGCCCGTAGCTACCGAGCGGCAGCCTTCGCGTCACGGTCCTCGACGACCTGCGCGGCCGCCTCGGCCTGCTCGTCCTGCAGCTGCTCAAGCGCGTCGGTCATCTGCTGCACCCACCCGCCGAGCTCGGTCGTGAGGATCGTCTCGCCGCGCGTGACGAGCGTCTCGAGGTCCGGCCGGCGCGGGCCGGCGGTGAGAAACTCGCGCCGCAGCGCCGCGAGCTGGGCCGCGGCACGGTTGTAGGCCACGAGCGTGTTGTCGACCTGCAGGTAACCGAGGTGCGCGAGCGCGCCGCCCGCGATCGCCGTCGTCAGGCCGATCCAGATCTCGAGGCCAACGGCCGCGAGCAGGGTGCCGGCACCGCCCATCGCGAGGGTCGCCAGCTGCAGGCGTGCCCGCAGGACATCGAGCGAGTCGACCCTGCCACGGTAGTAGGAGAGCTGGTCTCCGACCCGCAGCTCGACGTACTCCTCCGCGGTCAAGCGCGTGAAGCCGTCGTCCTGCTTCTCGGCGCCGTACATCTTCGGCGGCAGCTTTCCGTCGTAGGGCGTGAGCGGACCGCCGCTCGCCTCCGTGTGGTTGAGCCCGCCGTCGATCTCCGTCAGGCGCCCGGCCAGGCGGCCCGGGCGATCCATCGGCTCGGCGCAGTTGCGCAGCGCGTCGCCCGAGTAGACACCGGTGCGCGTCCGGTAGCGGTAGATCTCCGACTTGACGGCCTCGGCCGCGGCCCGCAGCAGGATCCACCGCTTGCCGGCGCCCCGGCGGTTGGCGACGGCGATGAGCACCGACACGGAGATCGGCGCCGCGATGACGATCCACCGGAGCACCTCCGGGGCCCCGTCGCCCGCCTCGCCGTAGGCGAGGGCGAGCGCGGTAGCGACAATGCCGAGGAGGAGCGTCGCGACCTGGATGCGCTCGAACGTCTTGCGAAGACCGACCGCGAGCGCGTCGTAGGTCGCGAACAGCCCCCACGCCTCCCTGAGCACGAGCTCGTCTCGCGGTCCGGGCGCGTCGTGCAGGCACGCGAGCAGCTCGACCGCGAGGGCGTCGCCCGCCGCGACGACCCTGACGTCGGCGCCCTCGAGCTTGCCGCGCAGGCCATCGTCGCGCGAGCGCCCGTCGCGTGCCGCCGCGATCTCGCCGGCGAGCCCGCCGGTGCCTTCGATGACGAAGAGCGGCCAGGCGCGCGCCACCGCCTGCTGCACCTCGAGCAGCGCGCCCTGCCCGCCGCCGGCGAGCACCATCGCGATCGGCTCGCCGTGCGCGAGCTCGGCCGCGATCGCCGCGAGCAGCGGCGTCTCGCCGCCCCACTCGTCGCTATCGGCGAGCACGAAGTGCGTGTGGTGGGGATCCAGCGCCGTCGCGCCCTCGCGCGGCGCTCCCGGAAGCGCGACGAGCCCGGACGGCGCGACACCGATCAGCACGGGCATCCCCGCCGGGTCGCGCGCGCGTTCGGCGCCGAGCAGCGCCATCACCCCGGCCGCGGTGCCGCCGTCGACGACCGCGGCCTCGGTGCCGGCGACGGCGGCCCGGATCGCCGGCCCGAGCACCTCGCGCGCGATCGTGAGGTGCGGGTCGCGCAGGTCGTCGGCGCCACCCGCCGCGACGACTACCGGCCGCGCGGCCCCGGCCGCGAAGCCGAGCTGGCCGAGCAGCTCGCGCGGATGCTCACCCGCACGCTCGATCGCGATGCGACCCGGCGGGTCTCCTGCAACGGCGGCCTCGGCTGGCGATCCGTCGCCCGGTCGTGCGAGGGTCATGGCGCCATCATCCCCGACCCCCGGGAACGCCGCAAAGGGCGCAACCGGATGCCCGGCCCAGCCGGCGGCGATCCACGCCGAGCACGCGCGCGCCGCCCTCCGCAAGGCGCAGCGGCGTGCGATCGCGGGGCAAGCGGATATGTTCCCCGCCGACCAGGCACTGCTCGCTTGGGACACAGGCCTTGCGGGGAGGGGGTGACAGCGATGTTCTCGGATCGATCAAGCGGATGGCTCGCGGCGCTCGCCGGCGCGCTCACCCTTGCCATGGCTGTCGCGGTCAGCGGCTGCGGCGGGGATGAGGACCCGGCCAAGACGTCGGGCTCGACGGCGACCGCGACCACCCCGGCCGCGGGGAAGAAGGCGGCGGCCGACACAAGCGACCGCGGCGCGCGGCGCTGCGCCAAGACGGCCTTCCTCGCCGCGCTGCTCGCCGATGTCGACCGGCTGGCGTTCGACGTCTCCGACGTCCGCTGCAAGGGCAGCTTCGCGCGCACGCGCTTCGTCGCGCGGGGGTGCGCGCAAGGTCAGGCGACGAAGGTCCAGTGTGGCAGCGCGAAGGTCGGGGCGTGGCGACTCGGAGCCAAGCGCTGGCGCCTCATCGCGTACAAGGACCAGCTGACCTGCGGCGAGATCCGGCGCGCCGCCGCGGACTTCCCGCAGTCGCTCTGTAACTGAGCGCGAGCGGAGCGAGCGGGAGCGAGCGAGCGAGCGCGAGCGGGAGCGAGCGAATCTTTCCCCGCGGGTCGCGCCCGACCCGGGATGCTCGTCGGGCCTTGGGACACCGGACGTCCGCCGCTGGTCGCATGATGCACGCCGTGACGGCGATGGTGGGCGCGTGTGCGCTCGGGCTCGTGCTGTCGGCGCCGGCACACGCCGTCGCCACGGTGGCCGCGGACACGACCCGCTCGCCGACCGGCGACCCGCTCGCCGCCGGCCGCAGCCCGACCCTGACCGCCGGCCTGCTCGACCGCACGCTGCTGCGCTTCGCCGTCCGCGGGCTGAGCGGGGCGCCGTCGCGAGCGGTGCTGCGCTTGAAGGTCACCGACCCGACGATCGAGGGCGTCGGCGTGCGGGTCATACCGCCGGCATTCACGGAGGATGCGCGCACGCCCGCGCTGCTGGTGGCGCCGCTGTTCGCGATCGCGAGCGCGCCGGCCAGGACGGCCGGGACATGGGTCGAGTGGGACGTTACGAAGGCCGTGCCGGGCAACGGCGAGGTCGGCCTGCAAGTCAGCGGGCCGCTGCTCGACGCGGTCAAGTTCTCCTCCCGCGAGGGACCCGACGCACCGCAGCTCGTGGTCACGCCGGACGACGCGCGGGCGGTGCGGCTCGCCGGACTGCTTGAGCCGCGCGCCGCGCAGACGTTCGCCGCCGACGTCCACGACGACCGCGGCAGCGCGATGGACACGCTCGACGTCATCGCCGCGCCGGCGGGGGTCCCCGCGCGCTACATCGGCGTCTACCACACCCTGGTCGGCGGGATCCTGGTCGCGAAGCTCGCCACGTCGCAGAACCTCACGACCTGGACGTGGCAGGCCGACCTCGACGTCCACGCCAGCCAGGCGACGCTCGCCGCGCTGCCCGACGGCGGCTTCGTGCTCGGGATCGAGCGCGACCGGCCGCACCCGCAGTACGTCTCGGCAAGCAACCTCGTCGTGCGCCACTACGCGGACTGGGCCGCCCTGCGAGGCACGGCGTTCGATCGCGAGGTCGACCTCCCGCGCAGCTCGTTCTCGCCAACCGCGGAAGGCACGCCGGCGCTCGACATCCGCCGCTGGAACGGCATCGACGACTCCGAGATCGCGATCCGCTTTCACTACTTCAAGGACGTCAACGTCGACCGCCAGGCATCCGGCACGCTGACGAACTTCAGCCCGGCGAGCTGGGCGCCACAGCCCGACGCCGCGGTGAACGCGTTGTTCGTCTCGCTCGGCACGCGCGGCAACCTCGGCGATCGCGCCGACCTGACCTTCGAGGGTCATGCCTTCGCGGTGCTCGAGGCGCAGTCGGTGAAGTCGAACTTCGGCTCCTGGCGCTTCTATCTGTACGACCGCGAGCGCAACGAGGCACGGCTGCTCGCGCTGCGCCTGCCCGCCGGCTCGTGGGCGCTTGGCAACCCCACGGTCCGCCAGCTCACGGACCCCGAAGGCCGCCAGGTGCTGTTCATCTCCGGCTTCGTCTTCGGCCAGGGCGCCGGGCCGGGCGAGGCCGGCCAGTTCATCGCCGTGCGCCGGCTACCCTGACGCGCGCCGCCGCCCGGGCGCATCGTTTCGACCCTGTGAAGATCGCCGCGCGCGGCCCTGAATCGGGGGTCTGCGCGAGTACCGTAGGTGCGCGTGACCACGACCACAGCCCTCGGGGCCGCACCCAGCGAAGGCTTCGTCGCCGACGAGGCGCTCCTCAGCGGCGTGCTCGAGGAGGTCATCTGCGCGAGCGAGGGCAAGCCCGCCCTCGAGCTGCATCACCGGGCCGTCGCGCTCGGGCGGCGCTCGCGCGACGGTGACGCGGCCGCAGCCGACGAGCTCGCGGCGCTCGTCGCGACGCTCGAGGTCCGCGAGCTCGGGCTGCTCGTGCGGATGCTGACCTGCTGGCACCAGCTCATGAACCTCGCCGAGGACAACGACCGCGTGCGGCGCCTGCGCGCCCGCGAGCTCGCCGAGGCCCCCGAGCCGCGGCGCGGCTCGCTGCGCCACGTCGTCCGCAACCTCGCGGAGGGCGGCACGAGCGCGACCGAGCTGCACGACGCGCTCGCGAAGTCCGAGGTGCAGCTCGTCATGACCGCGCACCCGACCGAGGCGCGCCGCCGCACGACCGTCAACAAGCTCGCGCGCATCTTCGCGAACCTGCGCTCGCTCGACGAGCGCCTGCCGGTGCCCGGTGAGCGGGAGGAGATGCGCCGCCGGATCGCCGCCGCGGTGCAGGAGCTGTGGGGCTCGGACGAGCTGCGCGCGGTCTCCCCCACGGTCCTCGACGAGGTCCGCGCCGGGCTCATCTACTTCACCTCGACGCTGTCGCGGGTCGTGCCCGCGCTGTACCGCGACCTCGACGCCGCGGTGCGCGAGAGCTACCCCGACGACGAGGTCACCGTCCCGCCGCTGCTGACGTTCGGCTCGTGGATGGGCGGCGACCGCGACGGCAACCCGAACGTCACGCCCGACCTGACGGCGATCGCGCTTGGGCAGATGAAGGAGGCGTGCCTGACGCACCTCGAGCGCGTGGTGGGCGAGCTCGCCGGCCGTGTGACCCTCTCCGCGCGGGTCTCCCGCGAGTCCGAGGAGCTGCGCCAGCTGCTGGCGAACTCCGAGTCGCATGCGCCGGCGATGGCCGAGCACGTTCGCGAGCGCAACCCCGAGGAGCCCTACCGCCAGCTCTTCAAGCTGCTGGCCGAGCGCGTCCGCCTCACCCGCGAGGGCGAGGGCGGCGGCTACCACCGCTCGCAGGAGCTCGTCGCCGACCTGCGCGTGGCCGAGCATGCCCTCCGCGAGCAGCACGCGGGGTTCGTGGCCGCCGACGCGCTGCGCGACGTCATCCGCCAGGTCGAGGTCTTCGGCTTTCACTTCGCGCAGCTCGACGTGCGCGAGCACGCGGACATCCACCGCCACGCGCTCGGCGAGATCCTCGAGTCGCTGGGCGTGCAGGACGGCTACGCCGAGCTGCCCGAGCAGGAGCGCATGGCCGTGCTCGGGCGCGAGATCTCCGACCGCCGGCCGCTGATCCCCGGCGACATCTCCGGCTTCAGCGCCTCGACGCGCGAGGTCGTCGAGACCTTCCGCACGATGCGCGCGCTGCTCGACGGCGCGCACGCGGGAGCGCTCAACGCGTACATCGTGTCCAACACGTGCGGTCCCGCCGACCTGCTCGAGATCCTGCTGCTCATGAAGGAGGTCGGGCTCGCGCGCGCCGGCGGCTCGGGCGCGGTCCTGCGGATCGTGCCGCTGTTCGAGTCCGGCGACACGCTCGCCGCCGCCGCCGACACCATGCGCACGCTGCTCGGCACGCCGGTCTACCGCGCCGCCGTCGACGCCGTCGGCGAGCAGGAGATCATGGTCGGCTACTCGGACTCCAACAAGGACGTCGGCTATGTGGCGTCGGGCTGGGGGATCTACCGCGCGCAGATCGAGGTCGCGAGCGTCATGCGCGAGCACGGTGTGGCGTGGCAGTTCTTCCACGGCCGAGGTGGCGCGGTCGGGCGCGGTGGCGGGCCGTCGAACGTCGCGATCCTCGCGCAGCCGCCGGGCACCGTCGCCGGGCGCCTGAAGGTCACCGAGCAGGGCGAGATGCTGTCGGCGAAGTTCTCCGTCACCGAGATCGCTCATCGTGAGCTCGAGCTCACGACGAGCGCGGTGCTGCAGACGACGCTGAACCGCGAGGTCGCGGCGCCCGGCGTCGCGCGCTTCGAGGCGATCGTGGCGGAGATGGCGGAGTGCTCGACGGAGGTCTATCGCGGCCTCGTCTACGGCGACCCGGACTTCGCCGACTACTTCCACGCGACGACGCCGGTGCGCGAGATCCAGCGCTTGCAGCTCGGGTCGCGGCCGTCGCGGCGGCGCGAGTCGGCGCGCATCGAGGACTACCGCGCGATCCCGTGGGTCTTCTCGTGGACGCAGACGCGCGCGGTGCTGCCGGCGTGGTACGGCCTGGGGACCGCGCTCGAGGCCGCCCGCGAGCACCATGGCGGCGAGGTGCTGCGCGAGATGGAGCGCGACTGGCCGTTCTTCTCGGCGCTGATCTCAAACGCCGAGATGGCATGCGCCAAGGCCGATCTCGACATCGCCCGCCGCTACTCCGAGCTCTACGACAACGAGGTCGCGCGCGAGCGCATCTGGAGCGCGATCTCCGACGAGCTCGAGCGCACGGTGCGCGAGCTTCAGCGCGTGCGCGGCGAGGAGCATCCGCTGGATCGCGAGCCGGTCCTGCAGCGCACGATCGCGCGGCGCAACCCGTTCATCGATCCGCTGTCGTTCGTGCAGCTCGAGCTGCTGCGCCGGCTGCGCGCGCCGGGCGGCGACCCGGACGACCCCGAGCTCGTGCGGGCGAGCCTGCTCACGATCAACGGCATCGCCGGCGGGCTGCGAAATACGGGCTGATGCCCGGCCGTATCCTCATCGCCTGTCCATGACTTCCGAAGCCAAGCTCGAGCGCAGGCGCGTCTACGTCTGCGGCCACCGCAATCCCGACACCGACTCGATCGCGTCGGCGATCGGCTATGCGGAGCTCAAGAACCACCTCGACGCGGATCACGACTACAAGCCGGTGCGCCTCGGGGTCGCCAACGCGCAGACGTCGTGGCTCATCGAGCGCGCCGGGGCGCCGCTGCCGATCTTCCTGCCGCACGCCAAGCTGCGCGTCCGCGACGTCATGCGCAAGCGCTTCGCCGTCGCCAACCGTCGCGACCCGGTGCGCACCGTCGGCCTGCTCATGGCCCCCAAGGACGTCGTGCCGATCGTCGACGACGACGGCCTGCTGCGCGGGGTCTTGACGGAGCGCGCGCTCGCGCGGCGCTACATCCGCGAGTCGCGCGAGGCGTCGCGGCTGGACGCGCCGACGCCCGTGGGATCGATCGTCTCGGTGCTCGAAGGTGAGCTGATCTGCGGGTCGCCCGAGGACGACGTGTGCGGGCGCGTGTGGGTGCAGGCGATGGACTCGTCGTCCGAGAGCAACGTCGAGCGGGGCGACGTCGTCGTCGTCGGCGACCGCCACAACTCGCAGAAGCGCGCGATTGCGACGGGCGCGTCGCTGCTCGTGCTCAGCAACGGGGTGCGGCCTTCGGAGGAGATCGTCGCGCTGGCTCGCGATGCCGGCACCGCGATCGTGAGCTCGCCGCTGGACAGCTACGTCACGAGCCGGATGATCACCCTGTCGGAGCCGGTCCACGCGTTCGTCGAGGGCGACCCGCTGACCGTCGCGCTCGACGACCTCGTGTCGGACATCTCCGAGCAGATCAAGACCGTGCACTACCGCGCGGCCGTGGCGCTGGATCGCGGTGGGCGGCCGATCGGGCTCGTCACCCGCTCGGACCTCGTCAACCCTGCGCCGCGGCGCGTGCTGCTGGTCGACCACGCGGAGCGCGCGCAGAGCGTGCACGGGATCGAGGAGGCTGAGATCGTCGAGATCCTCGACCACCACCACATCGGCTCGATCGAGACACGCAACCCGGTGACAGCGATCTTCGACCCGGTCGGCTCGACCGCGACGCTCGTGACCGAGCGCTTCCGCCAGGCGGGACTCGAGCCGACGAAGCCGACCGCGACGATGCTGCTGGGCGCGATCTGCTCGGACACGGTGCTGTTGACGTCGCCGACGACGACCGAGCGCGATCGGATCGCGACGAGCTGGCTCGAGACGCTGCTGTCGGTGGACGCGATCGCGTTCGGGCGCGAGATGTTCGAGGACAGCTCCGACGTCTCGCGTGTGTCGGCGGAGGATCTCATTGTGCGCGACCTCAAGGAGTACGAGCTCGACGGCAACCGGTCGCTGAGCGTCGCCCAGATCGAGACGGTCGGCGGCGCGTTGGCGGGCCGCACCGAGGAGCTGCTCGAAGCCGTCCGCTCGCACCGGGCGCGCCACGACCAGCTGCTGTTCGCGCTGATGGTCACGGACATCCTCGACCAGTCGACGACGCTGCTGCTCGCAGGCCCCGAGCAGCTCGCGGAGCAGGCGTTCGGCAAGCCGGTGGTCGACGGGGCGATCGACCTGCCGGGCGTCATGAGCCGCAAGAAGCAGGTCGCGCCGGTGCTGCTGGCGGCGGCGTCGGCGAACGGCAGCTGAGCGTCGCGAGCGGCGGCGGCCCTCAGCACGCGGCGAGGGCGCTCGCGTAGAAGCGCAGGTACTGCGCGTAGTGCGCGCGCCAATACTCGCCCTCGTGCTCGCCCTTCGGGTGGCGCGCCTTGATCCGCAGCGCCGCGGCGAACGCGTCGGTGCCCGCGCGGAACGGGTCCTTGTCGCCGCCGTCGAGCCACAGGCGGGCGCTGCCCCAGGGCGCGCGCCCGCGGGCGCGAGCCAGCGCGAGGACGTCGTTGCGCGCGTAGTCGGTGGCGTCGTCGAAGGCGCCGGCTGCAGACTCCCCGGAGCGCAGCCAGATCGCCGGCGAGTGGCCGCCCACGGCGCAGAAGCTCGCGGGCCGCCGGCGCGCGATCGCGTACGCGCCGTAGCCGCCCATCGAGATGCCGCCGATCGCGACGCGCTTGGGGTCGGCGTGCAGCCGCTTGACCGCCCGTGGGATGACCTCGTCGAGCACGTAGCGCGCCCAGTCGCCGCTGCGTCGCTTGTGCCAGTAGGACGCGTCGCCGCCGTTCGGGAACACGACCGCCGGCGCGCGAGAGCCGAGCGCCTCAAGCGCGGCGTAGAGCTCGGAGGTCGAGTTGGACTCCTCGCCGTTCTTGCCGCGCCCGTGCAGGAACACGAGCAGCGGCGGCCGCTCGGCGCCGCCCGGCGGGATCGCCGCGGTCTGCGGCAGCGTCTTGTGCACGAAGCGCGAGCGGATGTCGTAGCGCACGATCGTCGCGCCGTGCGCGGCCGCGGAGGCCGAGGTGATGTCGCCCGGCAGGTGGCGTCGCACGACCCACGCGGCGGCGAGCGCCAGCACCACGACAAGCCCCGCAGCGATCACGCGGCGACGCGCGATCGTGCCGCGGCCGGGACGTCGCGCGCGGGCCGGCGTCAGCTGCGGCGGACGGCTCACCGCGCCCACCGTAGCCGCTTCACGACAACGCGAGCACGCCTGCAGGCGCGCTCCCGCCCTACGGCAGCAGGCTGTACGCGAGCACGAGGTCGAGCACGAGCAGCACCAGCGGCGGCGCCCACGCCGCAAGCGGGTCGTGCGCGCGCTGATGCGTGAACAGCGCCCCGATCATGATGAAGATGACGAGCAGCGAGCCGGTGACCGCGAGGAACTCGAGGGCGATTCCCACGAGCAGCATCGTCCCGGTCAGGACCTCGAGCCAGCCGGTCGCTGTGCGCACGACGTCGGCGTAGCCCCAGCGCCTGAAGTTCGCGACCATCTCCTCTTGGCCCGTGATCTTCAGGATCCCGACGCCGACGAAGATGACGCCGAGGATCGCCGCGAGGATCGTGCTGAGGGTGCTCATCCCCGCGGACTCTAGCCCGCCAAGCGTATCCTCTCGCGCGCACATGTCCGACCCGATCAAGATCGCCGTCGTCGGCGGCGGCTACGGCGCGAAGGTCCCGCTGCCTGTCTACGCCGAGCTCGCCGAGTTCGAGCCCGTCGGCGTGTGGTCGCGGCGCCCCGAGCGCGCGCAGGAGCTCGCCACCAAGCACGATCTCCTCAAAGGCACCGCCGACCTCGACGAGCTGCTCGGCCTCGACGGCCTCGAGGCGGTCCACGTCGCCGGCCCGGTGGCGCAACACGCGGAGGTCGTGATCGCAGCGGCGCGCCGCGGCCTGCACGTCCTCTGCGAGAAGCCCCTCGCAGCGAGCCTCGACGAGGCGCGCGCGGTCGTCGCGGCGATCGAAGAGGCGGGCGTCGTCGGCGCGGTGAACTTCGGGCGGCGCATGCAGCAGACGCGCGCGCGGCTGCTCGAGCGCGTCGCCGAGGTTCTCGGCAACCCGCGGATGGTCTCGATCTCGCTCGTGCACGACGACCACGCCGAGCCCGGCTCGCGGCCGTTCACCTGGGTACAGGACCAGGCGATGGCCGGCGGCCGGCTGCAGGCCTATGGCGTCCACGACCTCGATCTCCTGCTCGAGGCCTTCGGCGAGGTCGCCGAGGTGGCCGCGGCCACCGAGGTCGGCGTCGGCGAGCGCGAGGACAGCGACGGCAATCCGCGCACCGTAACCGCGGAGGACACCTACGCGATCGTCATCCGCTTCCGCGGCGGCGGGCTGGCCCAAGTGAGCCTGACCTCGACCGCACGCCACAAGCGCGGCGACGTGCTCGAGTTCCACGGCGACGCGGGGACGGTCACGCTCGACGCCGACAAGATCCTCTCCTGGGGCCGCGCCGGCGAGGACCTGCAGACCGCGGGCCCGCTGCAGGCGTCCTCGAAGGACGCGTTCAAGGAGGTCGCGCGCAACTTCCACGCGGCGATCCGCGACGAGGCGCCGCCCGACCCCTCGCTGCAGGAAGGGCTGCGCGTGCAGGCGCTGCTCGACGCCATCCACCTCGCGGACGCCGAGCGCCGCTGGGTGACGCCGCAAGCCGTCTGATGGCGCAGGCGCTGTACCTCGTGCGCCACGGGCAGACAGAGAGCTCGGCGCGCCTGGCGTACTCCGGGCGCTCGGACATCGCGCTCACGGCCGAAGGGCGCGAGCAGGCGCGGCGCGCCGCGGCGCAGCTCGCGGACACCGGCATCGACGCCGTCTTCTCGAGCCCGCTGAGCCGCGCGCGCGACACGGCGCAGGCGATCGCCGAGGCGACGGGCGCGCCGCTGACCGTCGACGAGCGGCTCACCGAGATCGACTACGGCCGCTTCGAGGGCGTCGACCGCGCCGGAGCCCGCGAGCTCGTCGGCCAGGCGTTCGAGGACTGGCGCGCGGACCCGTTCGGCGCCCCCGTGCCGGGCATGGAGTCGCTGACCGACGCGCTCGAGCGCGCCCGCGCCGCGACCGCCGACGCGCTCGCCGGCGCGCGGCGGCCCGCGATCGTCGGCCACCAGGGGATCCTGCGGATCGTCCTGATCGCGCTCGGCGAGCTCGCGCCCCAGGACTACTTCACGCTGCGCCTGCACGAGGCGCAGCCGCTGCTCGTCGAGCATCCGGCGATCGCCTGACCGGAGAGGCGGCGTATCACGGTCGCCCTCCGAGCGCTCCTCCTACTTGACGCGGGAGGGTTCGACACGCTCTCCTTATCGCGACCCCAGCAAGACCGGAGCCGACAAGCCACATGCCCGAGCACGACGACCTCCTTCGCCGCTTCCAGCCGGTCCTGCGCTACGACTCCAACGAGCAGTTCTTCGCCGACAGCGCGGAGCAGTACATGGTCAACCCCGGCAACGAGCTGCGCCGCAAGCGCGCGGAGGCCGGCAACGGCGCGGTGCTCGCGAGCGCGACGCCGTCCGGCGACGCCGCGCGCCTCGAGCTCGCGTTCCTCGGGCCTGAGACCTACGCGAACGGCAGCCCCGTGCAAGAGGGCGACGTCATCGGCTTGAGCGGCAAGAACTACCGCGAGCAATACCGCAAGCTGCGCGAGGCGCGGCCGGAGCTGGCGAACGTCGTGTATGGCCATGCCATCGAGGCGAATGGGCGCCTGTGGCTGCAGTACTGGCTCTGGTACTTCTACAACGACTACCAGCTGTCGTTCGGTGCCGGCACGCACGAGGGCGACTGGGAGATGGTCCAGTTTCGGATGGACGACGAGGACGGCCATCCCGACATCGCCGTCTACGCGCAGCACAGCTACTCCGAGCTGCGCCCGTGGGAGGAGGTCGAGCGCTATCAGCCCGGCGACGAGCGGCCGATCATCTATGTCGCGCGCGGCTCGCACGCGTCGTACTTCGAATCCGGCTTCCACCAGACCGAGGCGTGGTACGACCTCGCCGACGGCAAGCGGCGCATGAAGCACCGGCCGCGGCTCGAGATCCTCGCGACCGAGGAGCCGGCGTGGACGCGCTGGCCCGGGCGCTGGGGCGACACCCTGCCGAGCGAGCGCGTCACGAAGGTCGTCGAGTCCAACAGCCCGACGGGGCCGGGCGCCAAGAAGCAGTGGACCGAGCCGGACCGCCTGCTCGACAACAAGGTCGTGCCCAAGCATGGCAAGGCGCCGGCCCCGCCGGAGGTGCACGTCAAGCGCCAGGGCGGCAGGCTTCGCGTCGAGTACGACGTGAGGAAGCGAGCGCCGCGGCCGGACAAGCTCGTGGTGACGGTCAACTCGTCCGACGACGCTCGGCCACCGAGGACACAGACCCTCGACGTGCATGGCAGCGGGCACGGCAAGGTGACGACCGACGTCGTGCTCGACCCGCTCAAGCATTACGACGTGTACACGAGCAGCGTCGCCGGCGATCCGCCGAAGCCTTCGGAGTCGACGCTCACGATGATCGGGCCGTACGTCAAGCCGGGGCTGGCGGCGAAGGAGAAGGTGCTGGCCTTCCTCAGCGGGGCGGTCGCGTTCGTGCGCGGCGATCGCCGCAGTCGCTGAGCGCGCCTCGTCCGGCGCGGCGCGAAGCGTCCGGTCGGCGGTCGCCGGTCAGCGTGCCGTGCGCCGCTCGGCTTCGACGGCGTCGCGGACGAAGCAGCCCGCGACGTGGTCGTTGACGATGCCCGTCGCCTGCATGAGCGCATAGGCCGTCGTCGGGCCGACGAAGCGAAAGCCGCGCCGCTTGAGCTCGCGCGCGAGCGCCTTGGACTCGGGGGTCGACGACGGCATGTCGGAGATCGCGCTCGGGGCGCGCGCCGGCGAGTCCTCCGTAGGCGCGAACGACCACAGCAGGTCGGTCAGCGTCTCGCCGCCCTCCTGCAGCGCAAGCGTCGCGCGCGCGTTGGTGATCGCCGCCTCGATCTTGCCGCGGTGGCGGATGATCCCGGCGTCGCCGAGCAGCCGCTGCACGTCGTCCTCGCCGAAACGGGCGACCTTCGCCGGATCGAAGCCGCAGAACACCTCGCGGAAGCGCGGGCGCTTGCGCAGGATCGTGATCCACGACAGCCCCGACTGAAACCCCTCGAGGCACAGCCGCTCGAGCAGCAGCCGGTCATCGCGCACCGGCCTCCCCCACTCCTCGTCGTGGTAGGTGAGGTACTCCGGGTCGGTCGTCGGCCAGCAGCGCTGCGGCTCCGCGGTCATCGGGATCCGTCGGGACTGGCGTTGATCGCGAGCATCTCGCGCCATTCTCGCTGAGCGCAGGCACCTTCGAGTAGCCGCTGTGTCGTGCCCCGCATCTGCGACTTCTATGGCATCGTCATATCCGTGTCCTTCGCCGACCACCCTCCGCCGCGTTTCCACGCTCGGTACGGCGCTCACAAGGCCGCTATCGCTCCGCTGACATGACCCAGCTCATCACGATCGACGATGTCGCGCCACTCGACGGGCACTGGCTTCGGATCTCGTTCAGCGACGGCGCGGTCAAGGACGTCGACCTCGGCGAGCTGCTGGCGGCCGGTGGCGTGTTTGCGCCGATCGCGTCGGATCGCGCGATCTTCGAGAGCGTGCGCGTCAACGACGAGACCCGAACGATCGAGTGGCCGGGCGAGGTCGACCTGGATCCAAGCGTGTTGTACGGGACCTTCGAGCCCGCCTCCGGCGCTCGGATCGTGCGACGGGCGGTTCGCGACACGGATCAGCCGCCTGCGCGGTCACGGGCCTCGTAGCCCGGGCAGCGCACCACCGGCAGGGGTGGGTACTTCGGGTAGCGGTCGTCCTCGCGCGCACGGAGGCACATCGAAAAGGACGAGCCGCGCGTGTTGCGGATGACCTTCTGGTGGCGGCAGTGTCCGCACAGGCCCGCGGGTGGCGGCATGGCGGCTACGGCGACCGCTGCGTGCCGATGAGCTCGAGCGGCACCTCGAGCTCGCCGGTCGACAGGACGGTCGCGAGCTGGCGGGCCGTCGCGATCGTGAAGCCGCCTTGGATCTGCGATCCGGTGCTGCCGTCGACGCCGTTCGGGTTCGCGCGGAAGTCGATGTAGGGGATCGACGCGATCCGGTGGTCGAGTGCGATCGCGAAGTGCTGGTTGGCGTCGGCCGCCGACCGGCCGTCCCCCACGCCGGCGCCGCGGCTCCCGCGCCGAGCCAGCTCACGGGTGAGCTTCGCGAACGCCGTGGCGCCCGCGCGCGAGAAGTCGAACGTCACGATCGGCTCGCTGGCACCGCCACCGGCCTCGTCGAAGCCCTGCTCGGGATCTTCGATGTCCGTGCCGCGCAGCGCGACGTCGTCCTTGAGCACGAAGTAGGACTCGTTCGCCGAATCCGGCACACCCGGACGCTGCTCGCCCGCCAGGATCACCGTCCCCGGGTTGACCTCGAGCACCTTCGCCCGCGCCCGCTCGCCCGCCGGCACGAGCCCGCGGGCCGTGGCCCGCGACAAGGAGCCCGACGACCCGTAGACCTTGCTCGCCGCCGGGTCGACGGCGTAGAACACGCTGCCCTTGCGCCCGTTGTCCGCCTCGATCGACGGCGGACGCTTGGATGCGCGCACGACCGCGTCGTAGTGATCGAGCGCGCCCACACGACCCGCCGCCGCGCCGCCCGTGACCTGCGAATCGGTCGGCGCGGGCACCCCGTCCGGCCCGATGACGTTTGCCTCCCAGTCATAGAACGCAACGCGCCCGGACCGCGCGGCGAACGTCGCGCCCGCCACCGCCGCAGCCGGAACGCGGATGATGAGCCGGTCGCGGCCGGACCCGTCGACCGACGTCGGGACCTTCAGCGCCTTCAGGCGCGCGCAGATATCCGGGATGTCGGCGACCACGTTGTCGCTGCCGCGATACGTCAATCGCGTGCTCGGCCCGTCGAACTTGGGCGCCTTGAAGCCGCACGCATCCCGGGCGGACGGCGGGGACGGATTGTCGTTGCCGCAGCCCGCAACGCCGATTAGCAGTGCGATCACCAATAACCAGCGCAGCACGCCGGATATCGGAGACTCGTGGCGGCCCGGCATCTGCCGATCAGTATGCCATCGGGCAGATACGGTGAAATCGCGGGCGGGCCGCCGGCCCCGCACAACTTAGTTGCCCGAGCAACTACAATGGCCGTCAGTGGCCACCTTCATCCGCCTGCTGACGTTCCTGCGCCCCTACCGGCGCGGCGTCTGGCTGTCCGGGATCCTCGCCGCGCTGGCCATGGGCGCGACCGTCTCGATCCCCGCGCTGACGGGCGCCGCGGTCAACGCCCTCGACGCGCAGGACTCCGGCCGGCTGAAGCTCCTCGCTGGCCTCATCGCCCTCGCCGGGCTCGTGCGCCTCGGCCTGACGGTCATGCGCCGGCTCGTCGCGGGCAAGGTCTCGCTCGGCGTCGAGTACGACCTGCGCAACAAGGTCTACGGCCACCTGCTCGCGCTCGAGCTCGGCTTCTTCGACCGCCAGCAGACCGGCCAGCTCATGTCGCGCGCGACCGTCGACCTGCAAGCCGTGCGCTTCTTCCTCGGCTATGGCCTCGTGATCATCGCCCAGTCCGCGCTGACGATCGTCTTCGCCGCGATCGCGATGATCGTCATCGACCCGTCGCTCGCGCTCATCGCACTGAGCCCCGTCCCGTTCGTCATCTGGATCGCGCATCGCTACGGTCGCCGCTCGCGGCCCGCGCTGCAGGAGGTCCAGCAGCGCATCGCCGAGCTGACGGCTGACGTCGAGGAGAACGTCGGCGGCGTGCGCGTCGTCAAGGCCTTCGCCCGCGAGGACCTGCAGCGCGAGCGCTTCACGACGAGCGTCGCCCGCGTCTTCGACCAGTCGATGATCTCGACGCGGCTACGCGCGTTCTACAACCCCTTCATCGGCTTCCTGCCGCAGCTCGGCCTCGCCGGCCTGCTGTTCCTCGGCGGCCGCGCGGTCATCGACGGGCGCCTGGACCTCGGCGAGTTCACCGCGTTCTACACGTACATGCTCGCGCTGCTCGGCCCGATGCGGACCGTGGGCATGATCCTCGGCCTCTCCCAGCGCGCGACCGCCTCGGGCGCGCGGATCTTCGAGATCCTCGACCGCGAGCCGCAGATCGTCGCGAAGCCGGGCGCCGGGCCGCTGCCCGCGGGCTCGGGTCGCGTCGAGCTGCGCGCGGCGACGCTCGCCTACGAAGACGGCGGCGAGCCCGCGCTGGACGGCGTCAGCCTGACGGTCGAAGCGGGCACGACGATCGCGCTCGTCGGCGCCACCGGCTCGGGCAAGACGACGCTCGTCGGGCTCATCTCGCGCCTCTACGACACGACGTCGGGCGCCGTGCTCGTCGACGGCACCGACGTTCGCGACGTCGACCCGCGCGCGCTGCGCCGCGAGATCGCGGTCGTCACCGACGACCCGTTCCTCTTCAGCGCGACCGTGCACGAGAACATCGCCTACGCGCGCGCGGACGAGGCTACGCGCGAGGAGGTCGTCGCGGCAGCCAAGCGCGCGCAGGCGCACGACTTCATCGCGGCGCTGCCCGACGGCTACGACACGCGCGTCGGCGAGCGCGGGCTGACGCTGAGCGGCGGCCAGCGCCAGCGGATCGCGATCGCGCGG
The DNA here is from genome assembly GCA_963839905.1 of uncultured Actinomycetes bacterium. Classification (GTDB taxonomy): domain Bacteria; phylum Actinomycetota; class Thermoleophilia; order Solirubrobacterales; family Solirubrobacteraceae; genus CADCVQ01. Next base: position 99,038 of record CAWIXC010000003.1, read on the forward strand.
GCGCTGCTCGCCGACCCGCGGATCCTCGTCCTCGACGACGCGACATCGTCGGTCGACGCCTCGACCGAGCAGCAGATCAAGCGGGCGCTGCGAGAGGTCATGGCCGGGCGCACGACGTTCGTCATCGCCCACCGCCTCTCGACGATCGCGCTCGCCGACGAGATCGCCGTGCTCGAGCGCGGCCGCCTGCTCGACCACGGCACGCACGCCGAGCTGCTCGAGCGCTCGGCGTTCTACGGCGAGATCGTCGAGAAGGGGCTGCCCGACCAGGTCTTCCTCACCCGCAAGGCGCTCGAGCCCGAGGTGGCGGGCCTGTGAGTCGCGGCGAGCGCACCCCGGAGGGTCCGGCGGCCGAGCGAGCCGCCCGCGGCGCCGCCCGCCACGCCCGCAACGCGGCGCTGCGCACGGACATCCTGCGCCGCTACCGCCAGACCGGCGGACGCGGGCGCAAGCTGCGCCAGCTGACCGTCCTGCTGAAGCCCTACCGCGCGCGCGTCATCTGGATGCTCGTCGCGCTCGTCCTGGCGACGGCCGCCGCGCTCGCTCCGGCGCCACTGGCGAAGTTCGCGATCGACGACGGCATCAAGCAGGGCGACATCGGCACGCTGAACCTCGTCGTCGCCGCGTTCGTCGTGAGCGCGCTGCTCTACTGGGGCGCGACGTACCTGCAGACCTACCTCGTCGGCTGGGTCGGCCAGCGCGCGCTGCAGGACCTGCGCCTGCGGATCTTCGGCCACCTGCAGGCGCAGCCCGTCGGCTTCTACGAGCGCCGCCGCGCCGGCGGGCTGATCTCACGCATGACCAACGACGTCCAGGCGCTCGACCAGCTCGTCACCGACAGCGTCGTGACGCTCTTCTCGAGCTCGCTGACGCTCATCGGCACGATCGGGATCCTGATGTGGCTGGACCTCGAGCTCGCGCTGCTGACGTTCCTCATCTTCCCGGTCATGGCGCTCGGCTCGCTCGCGTTCCGCGTCGTCTCGGCGGATGCCTACAAGCGCACGCGCGAGACGATCAGCTCGATCACGTCCTACCTGCAGGAGTCGCTGTCGGGCATCCGGATCGTGCGCTCGTTCGGCCAGGAGCCGCAGCACCTGCAGCGCTTCCGCGAGCTGAACGAAGGCAACCGCGAGGCGAACATGGTCACCGTCAACCTCAACGCGGCGTACTTCCCCGCGGTCGAGCTGCTGAGCGCGCTCGCGACCGTTGGGATCCTGCTCTACGGCGGCTTTCAGGTCATCGACGGCGAGATGTCGGCGGGCGTCGTGATCGCGTTCGTGCTCGCGCTGAACGGGTTCTTCGACCCGATCCAGCAGCTCTCGCAGGTCTACACGACCTACCAGTCGGGCATGGCGGCGCTCGACAAGATCTTCGACCTGCTCGCCATCGAGCCCGACCTCGTCGATGCGCCCGACGCCGTCGAGCTCGGCCGCCTGCGCGGCGAGATCGAGCTTCGCGACGTGACCTTCTCCTACGCGGGCTCGGGGGCCGCTGGCGCAGGTGAGCCGGCCGTCTCGAACGTCTCGCTGATCGTCGCGCCCGGCCAGACCGTCGCGCTCGTCGGCTCGACCGGCGCCGGCAAGTCGACGATCGCCAAGCTCGTCGCGCGCTTCTACGACCCGACCGAGGGCGCCGTGCTCGTCGACGGCCAGGACCTGCGCTCGGTCACCCAGGCCTCGCTGCGCCGCCAGCTCGGGATCGTCCCGCAGGAGGGCTTTCTGTTCAGCGGCACGATCGGCGACAACATCGCCTTCGGGCGCCCGGACGCTACCTCCGAGGAGGTGCGCGCGGCGGCGCGCGCGGTCGGCGCGGCGGAGTTCATCGAGGCGCTCGAGCACGGCTACGACACGCCGGTCGGCGAGCGCGGCACGCAGCTGTCGGCCGGCCAGCGCCAGCTCGTCGCGTTCGCGCGCGCGCTCGTCGCCGACCCGCGGATCCTGATCCTCGACGAGGCGACGTCGAACGTCGACCTGCACACCGAGGGGCGCATCGAGGCCGGCCTGCGCCGGCTGCTCGCGGGCCGCACGTCGATCGTCATCGCCCACCGACTGTCGACGATCCGCCAGGCGGGCCGGATCGTGGTGCTCGCCGGCGGCGAGATCGTCGAGCAGGGCACCCACGACGATCTGCTCGAAGCGCAAGGCGCGTACTGGCGGCTGTATCGCGACTGGATGGAGCAGGCCGCCGCCTGACCGCAGGCCGCTTGCGATGCTCTAGGCCGTGCTGTCCTTGCGCCGCCGCTTGCTGCCAGCGGGCGGCCGAGCAGCTGCCTTGACTCGATCTGGCGACCCGGCCCGGCGCGGACGCGAGAGGTCATGGGCCTTTCGCTTCTGAGCCTTCGACCCCCCACCGGATGACGTGACGACCGGCGCCACCGCGGGCGGCCGCGCCAGCGCGTCTTCACGCGCGCGTTTCGCGTTATCCCTGCGGACTTCACGCTCCTTCCCGCGCTTGCGCTTCCCGCCGAGTACCGGCTCCGCCTCGCCGGGAGGCTCCTCACCGGGCAAGTCGCCACTGAGCAGCCGTCCAAGACCAGCGACCGCATGGCCGGTCAGGTGCTTCGCGGCGATCGCCAGCGCCTCGTTCACTGGCATGCCCATTCGCTCGATCAGTCGGGCCCGAAGCGCTGCGTCGAAGCCCGACTCCGGCTCGAGGAAGTGATCGATCGCGGCTTCGATTCCGGCGATGTCCTCGGGGCCTGACGGGACATATTGCTTCTTGAGGAACTTGAGCCAGCGGCCGATGAGGACCGGTTCGTGCACGATCTGGCCAGGTCCGAGGATGAACCGTGCGACGCGCCCCTCGAGATCCTGCAGTCCGAGTCCTGTGGGATCGACGAGCTCGCGTCGGGCCGGATCGAAGTACACGGCGTTCACGGTGAAGTCTCGCGCGAGGGCGTCGAACTCGAGCCGCAGCGAAGCGTCGTGGCCGCTGCCATGGGTGTGGATGACGTCGAGACCGGTCTCCTGCGATGGCTCGACCTGGACTGTTCCGTACGGCAGGTTTCTCCTGACCTCCCAGTTGCCGCCACGACCGCCCTTGCTGGCGAGCTTCGATCGCACGACCGCCCGGAAGAAGTCGAGCGCCGGCATCGTCGATGCCAGGTCGATGTCCTTCGGATCGTCGCCAAGCAGCCGGTCGCGGACCGCCCCGCCGACGATGAAGGCCTCGTAGCCGCCGCCCTGGATGAGATCGAGGTACTCCTGAATCAAGTGCTGCTCGCGACGGCCCGGGACCGCGGGGGCATCGGGCGTCGGACGCTCGACGAGTTTGGGCAGCTCTAGTGCGTTCTTGAGGATCGCGGCCAGCTCGGGCCGCGAGTCCGGCAGCTTGGCGTTGATGGCCTCGATGTCCTCGAGACGAATGACCTTCCTGTTGCGCCATCGCGCCGTGACGCGCGTCCCGGGTTTGCGCGGGAGCGGCCGCCTCTTGGCCGACCGCGCCCATGCATCGGATTGCTTCGGGCTGACGCCGATGACCGGAGGCTGACCGGGATGGAAGAGCGGCTCCCCCGCGGGAGACCTGGCGTCGCGCGGGGCACCACTCAGCCACTCGAACTCGTAGCGCTCGCTCGTCAGCGTCATGACGATCTCCGGGTCGTCGCCGACGATCACCTTCGGATCGCCATGGACGTCGAATCCCTCGATGTAGCCGCCCCGCAAGTCATCCGTCTTGTTCTTCGGCCAGAAGGCGAGCGGCCTGCCGAGCGTCAGGGCGGGGGGCTCGCGGCTGGCGACGAGGTCGCCCGTGGCGGTCCTGTCCGGCAGCTGGTTTGACGGCGTGGGGATGGCTCGGAAACACACCTCCGCCTGATGAATCCTCACGACGAAGGGCTGCTTGTGGTGACCCGCGAGAAACTCGTCGATCGGCTGCTTCGTAGGCCGCTCCCACATCCTGATGCCCGCGTAGATCCCGAGCGGCTCGATGAAGCTCCAGTCGCCGGTGAGCACCAGCGGCTGGACCTTCGCTTGCTTGGCGGACCAGAAGATGTCGGCGAGCTCGGACACGGCGGCGTACGACGCCCGCATCCGCATCCCGAGCAACACCTTCAGGATTGCCTGATGATCCGCCTCGTCCTCGCGTTCGTCAGGCTTCGGCACAAGCCCGGTGCTCGGGTCTCGCACGACCGCGGCGCTGTAGTGACCGAGACGGATTTCGCGCCCCATGCCGACCGCCTCACGTATCGCCGCGGCCTGCGCGATCACGCTCTCCGACGGGCGCTGCTCGTGCCCGGGCGTGGGGCGGAAGGTCGAGCGCTGGAAGCCGCGAAGGCCGAGAGCAGTCGCCAGCGGCTTGAAGTCGCCGGCTGCTGCCTGTTCGAGCAGCAGGAGTCCGTCCTTCCTCGCGAGCAACGCTTCTCGTTTCATTTTCAGCGCGGCCATGAGCGATCCGACATCCGGTCGGTGCACGTCGGGGAACTCTCGAGCGTCGACCTGTTCGGCCCAGCTGAGCGGGGCCTTGCGCCGGGCCAGTTTCTCCAGCTGCTCCAGCCGCGATACGAGCGCGTCGACATAGCGTTCGACGCGAGCTCGTACGAACCCGGTATCGCCAAGCAGCACGACGGTCTCCGCTTGAAGCTTTGCCGGGGCGTCGAGCGCCGAGCGCCGCTCCAGCTCCGCGACGGCCAGGTCTACGGCACCGGGCTTGTTCTGTGCGATGTATTCGTCGGCGAGCGTGAGAAAGCCGCGCTTTCCGAGTGCACCCTCGGCCACCAGGCGTAGCTGTGGCGCGATGCGCTTCTCAACCTCGGCCTCGAGCTGCGCTCCCGCCGCAGGCGCCGGCTGGTGATCACTACGGATGGGACGGACCTGCCAGTTTGATCGGTCGGCCAGTACCACCCTGAACGCCTCGAGCGCAGCATCTCGCTTTGTGTCGCCATGGGCGGCGGCGACTTGCTGCTTGAGCCCCCTGAGCACGCGCACCGCGAGCTCGTCGTTGGCGGATGCGCGGACGATTGTCCGAAGCTGCTCCTCGAGATCGGTGGCTTGGGTGTCGAGGATCGCCTGATAAGGGGCGCCGGGCTCCAGATAGGAGTACACCGCCCGCAGTAGCGCGGCTCGCGGCGTGAGCCGGCGCGCGACAGCGCTGTTGCCAACCGTCCGCTGCAGCGCCGCCACCTGCGCCGCCCTGTCGAGCCCGACGGTGGCGGACGATCCGATCGTCGAGGGTCCCGCAGCCAAAGGCGTCGCGGGCGTGACGCGCGCGTCCCGCCGCCGTGAAACCGGCACCTGGACCACGACCATGCCGGCAGCCTAGTGCCGGCTCCCGGATGCCGCAAACTCAGCACCCAAAGCAGATGGCCGACAGCGCGATGACAGCTACGCCGATGTACACGACATAGGCGGAGTACAGGCCCGACACGGCGACGACGACGGCTCGCAGCCACAACCTGACGTCGAGCAGCCGGAGCCCGCGCTCGACGGCCGCGACGGCGGCCAGCCACAGGAAGACCCCGACGACCAGCGCCACGTTCGCCTCCGCGTCCGCCGAGCAGTCGTCGATGCCCGCGGCCATCATCCATGCTCCCGCGAAGTAGACGAGCGGGAGTCCGAAGCCGCCGGCGAGCCAGACGGCACCCTCGTCGGGCAGGCCGATGTCGCCGGTGGGCGCGGCGAGACGGTCCGCCGTGCGCATGAGCTCCGCGCCCGGGTCGTCGGTCGGCGCGAAGCGGTGCTCGCCCGTCCAGGCCGCGCCATTCCAGTAGCGCTGCACCGTCGGATGCTCCGGATGTGGGCGCCAACCGGGCTCGCGATCCTCCGGCGGCCGATCGCGGGCGGAGGCTGCGGGGAACGACATGCGATCGATCGTGGCAACTCGCGGCGTCGCCGTCTGTCCCCGAAAACGGTCTACCTCGACCGCCCCTTCGGCCGTTTCAGTCCGCCGCCTCGAGTACGTAGGCGGCCACCGGCTCCGCCTTGCCCTTGAGATCGAGCGGCGCGACGGCGCGCACCCGCGCGCCCGGTCCGAGGAGCTCGCACGTCCGCGCGCCGATGAGGACGCCGCCCGCGGGCGCGGCGCCCTCGAGGCGTGCCGCGACGTTCGTCGTGTCGCCGATGGCGCTGAAGTTGCGCAGGTCCTCGGAGCCGACGTTGCCCACGATCGCCGGCCCGGTGTTGAGCCCGACGCGAAAGCGCGGCCAGTCGGGGTGATCTGCCAGGACCCCGTCGGCGGCGTGTTGCAGGGCGAGCGCCGCGCGGGCTGCGCGGCGGGCGTGGTCGGGCTGGGCGGCGGGCGCGCCGAACAGGCCCATCACCGCATCGCCGACGAACTGCGTGATGGTCCCGCCCTCGGTAAGAATCACCGGGACCGTCGCGCCCCAGTACGTGTTCAGCATCGCGACCACCCCGGCCGGGGTCGAGCGCTCGCTGAACGGCGTGAACCCCTGCAGGTCGGCCATCAAGACCGTGACCTCGTGCATGGTGCCGCCGAGCGCCGCGCGGCCAGGGTCGGCGAGCAGCGACGCGGCTACCTCGGGCGAGAGGTAGCTGCGAAACAGCCCGTCGAGCTGCACGTACAGGCGCGCGTTCTCGAGGGCGGTCGCGAGCTGGCTGGCCAGCGAGGCGAGCACGGAGCGTTCGCGCTCGGACACGGGTTCGGCCCGCCGGATCTCGATCGCGCCGGCCGTCCGCCCCTGCACCTGTAGTTCGAAGCGCTCGCCCCCGTCGTCACCGTCGGGCCACGGCTCCAGCTCGCCGTCGGCGCCGACGCGGCGCAGGACGCCGTCGTCGAGCAGGCCGACGCGCAGGTCGTCGCGCGGGAACGCCCCGCGCACGAGCCGGTCGGCCAGCGCGAGCAGCTCGCGCTCGCCGACGCCTATCCGCGCGTTGGCGCCGATCTCGACGAGCGCGTCGAGCGCGCGGATCTGGTCGCGGTCGGCGGCGAGCGACTCGGCGGCGCGCTCGAGCACCCGTCCCTGGCCCTCGGTGAGATCGAAGCGGTCGGCCAGCGCCGCCCTGACGCGCCCGACCGCGACCGGCTCCCCGCGGTCGGCGCCGTCGCGGATCGCGTCGACGAGGCCTTCGAGCGCGGCGTTGTACTGCGCGCGCAGGTCGCGCACCGTCCGCTCGAGCGCGATCGACGAGAACAGCCCGCGCGCGTCGCCCTCGCGGCGGTATTCGCTATGCACGGTGTAGGCCACGAAGGCGTAGCCCGCGATCAGCAGCATGTGCCACTCCCACCACGACAGCTGCCAGTTGCGGGCGAGCGCCGTCGTGAGCAGCGCCTCGGCGAGCAACACGAACGCCGTGATGACCGACAGCAGCACGGCACCGGGTTGCTGCCGGAAGAGCCGGTAGTAGCGCGCGGCGGCGAGAACGTACAGCGCGCCGCCGGCCGCGGCGAGCACCGCGAGGACCGTGTGCGCGTCGTCGGTTGCGAGGGGATCGCCCACCGCGCCGAGCCCCGCGAGCGAGGCGACGGTCGCCACGATCACCAGCGCGGCCGCCAGCCACGACGACAGCTTGCGGTGGCGCAGCACGGCGTCCGCGCGCCCGCCGCCGAGCTCTAGCGCCGAGGCGAGCGCCGGGATCGCCGCGATCGCGAGGCCCACGGGCAGCGCGAGATCGAACGCGGCGTTCTTGCCGTCGACCACGACGGCGGGTGTCGCGATCGCGTGGACGGCGAGAAAGCCCGCCGAGAGCCCGAAGGACTGGGCGATCAGGAGCAGTCGCGCGTCATCGCGCCGCACCCCCTCGCGCCCGACCTGCAGCGCGAGCGCGACGCTGATCGCCGCCATCGCGAGGACGAGCCCGAAGTGCGCGTGATGGTTCTCCCAGCGCACGTCGGTGCCCGGCTGCGCGTAGAGCAGCCACAGGCCGAGGAGCGGGAGGGCCATGTGCAGGACCCACGTCCCGGCCCGGAGGTAGCTCGAACGCGACACGGCCGCCATGGCGCAACCCTCGCACACCGTTCGGTCCGCGACGCCCGCTGAGGCGGTCAGACGGCCGACGGCGCGGGGGTCAGTGCCCGGTTGTCGAGAAGTGCATGTAGTCCTTCGTGTTGCCGGTCCACGAGCCGCCCCAGCCCCAGCCGACCGAGGCAAACGCCGCCCGGACCTGCCGCGTCACCATCCCGCGGCGGTGCCGGCTGCGGTCGCGGTAGCGCCGCGCCCGCGGATCGCGGCTCTGGCCGCAGCCGACGTAGGGGTTCTCGACCGGGTTGAGGTCGACCGCCAGGCCGTAGGCGTGGTTTGACCAGGAGCTCGTCGTGGTCGCACTCGTACACGGCGACGCGGCCGCCTTGCGACACTCGAACGAGCCGCTGACGTCGCCGCCGGCGGGCAGCTTGGTGTAGGCGGCGTCGAGCGAGAGGTGGCGGATCGGGAAGTACAGCCGGTAGAGCGTGCCGAAGACCCGCACGAGCGGCCGCGCGGCGCTCTTGTTGACGACCAGCTGCCCCGTCTGAGGCCGGCCGGCGAAGTCGCGGTGCGTGACGGTCAGCAGCCGCAGATCCGACAGCCCCACCGGGCAGCCGGGCTGGTAGACGTGCGCCTTGCGAAGCTGCACGCGGACGTCGGGCGGCAGCTGCTCGATCGAGGACTGAAACGGTGACGCCATCGCCAGCGCCATCGCGGCTATCGATAACACGCCGGGCACGGGGACACCATACGCCGCCGGGCGACACGCGACGCCCAAGGCGGGCGACTCGATCGATGGTCGCCCGGCAGCCGAGCGCTTTGCACCCCGGGGCGCGCGCGACGGTGAGCAGGTGTGGGACCGAACACCAGGGGCACCTCCCACGGGCGTTCGCAGTCACGGAGGATTGGCTTCCTCTTACGACCACGGGATCGAGCCTCATGCTGACAGGAGCGTCATTCGACCATCGCCCGCCGTTGGGCGCCAAAGCCAAGCGTTCGCTGCCGGCGCGGGCTGCCGCCAGCCCGCTGTTCTGGCGCGCGCTAGCGGGAGCGTTCCTGATCGCGGCCGTAGCGATGTCCATGTCCGATGTTGTTTCCTGGGTGGTGTTCTGGGGTCTCCTCGCCGTAAGCGTGATCCTCTCGTCCATCGGGGAATGGAAAGACCCCCGTCCCAGTCGCAGGTATCGCGGGGGCGGCGGCTACAGCGATAGCGGCGGCGACTGCGGCGGGGGTGGCGACGGCGGCTGCGGGTAGGCCATCCGGCCCCTTTGGCGGGGCTCCCCGCGCGCGACCCGGGCGCGTCAACGCACGCCCGCGAGCCTCAGCTCGCGGCGTAGCTCGCGCGCGTCGCGGGCCACCGACGCCGCAGCCAGCCCGACATAGCGCACGCGGCTAGCCGCCGACACACCGAAGAGGTAGCGCTTGCCCCGGCCCGCGTCGCGCACCATGAGGCCCGGCCGCAGGATGCGGGCGCCGCGCAGGCTGGCGGCTCGCGAGCCGCGTCCCACGCCGCCGATGCGATGGCGCGGGGCCGTCGAGACGATCAGCCCCGACCTGCCTGAAGGCGTGAAGACGACGCGGACGCTGCCTTGAGCCCGGCCCGAGACGCAGTAGCGCCACGCGCGGCCGACCCGCCGCACGGGCTGACCGGCGCCGCGCAGCACCTCCTCGGCGGGGGTCGCGATCTTCACGAGCCCGAGCCCGGCCGGGCCGAAGCGCAGCCGAGCCTGACGGCAGGCCGACGACGGCTGCACGCCCACGGCCCGCTCCCACATCTGCAGGTACGCCTCGGGGCCGCGAACGAGGTCGTTGACGATCTCCTCGCCGGCGATCATCCGCAGGTCCTCGACCCAGTCGGGATACAGGCCGTAGTGCGCGACGCCGTCGCGGTTGATGTCGAACGTCCGCGTCCCCGTCCTCGGCCTGTCGAACGTCACCTTGCCGTCCCACGACGAGAACGGGTAGCGAACCGGGTTCGGCCCGCCGCGCGGGCGACCCTGGTTGCCGAAGCCGCTCATGTCCGCGCCCCACCCGATGCCCCAGTAGAAGCGCTCGTTCTTCATCGTCCGCAGCTCGCGCCAGCGCGCGACGAACTTCGTCGCATCGCCGGCGTAGGGCGTCACCATGCCGCCGAGCCCGTAGATCCGCGGGAAGGCGTCCTTCGTGCTCCAGGAATGGCTGGAGATGATGCCCGAGTACCGCCTCGACTCGACGATGCTCAGCAGCTGCCGGCGGGCGATGACGTCGAGGTGGTCGGGATCGATGATCATGCGCTTGTCCATCATCCGGCGCACGAGATGCTCGCCGAGCGCGGTCAGCCCCATCGCGTTGCAGTGCGGCCCCGGCCCGTACACGGGGGTCGCGCCCGCGGGCAGCGCGGCGGCGAGCGGCGCCAGCAGCGCGGGGACGGCGACCTGCGGATGGTCCGCCGACGACTCGTCGTGCTCGGTGCACGGCCTCATGTCCCAGAAGCGCCCGGTCTCGAGGAAGTTGCCCGCGTTCACGATCGCGCCGGTCGTGCTGTCGTCGCCGGTGACGCCACCGAAGCCGTTGTCGAACTTGTTGATGAGCTCCATGTCGCGGACCCCGAGATCGTTGTAGGCCTCGTCGAGGCCGCGGTCGACGTCCGCCGTCGTGCATCGGCTGACGCCCAGCCGCAGGCCGCAGTCGAACAGGCTCGAGACCTCGATGCCGGGGACCACCGCGAGCTTGCCCGCGTTGACGACGCGCCGCGCCTGAAACGGGTCGGAGACGATGCGAAACCAGCCCTTCCCCGGCCCACCGCTCTGCGCGTCGATGTACGTCTCGAGGTGCTTGAGGTCGGCGGCTTGGCGCCTGACGCTGTCCATCTCGTTGCAGTTGTAGCCCGGCTTGCGCTCGGGAGCGATCGCGCACAGCGCGTGGTTCTCGACGAAGAGGTTGACGAAGATCCGCAGGCCGCCGCGCCAGGCGCGCTCGAGCCATCTGTAGTAGCTCTGCTCGAAGGCGAGCGCATCCCAGCGCGGCCACTGCTTGAAGGCCGGCCAGCCGATGCGGTCCGTCGGGACGCTCGCGTTCGAGCCGAGCAGCGTCGACGCGACGAGGTTGCCGAGCGCCGCCCCCTCGCACCCCCTCAGCGCGACGGTGACGCCGTACGCGTCCCAGGGCGCGCCGCAGTGCATCCTGCCGCCGAGGAACTCGAAGCCCATCATGTGCATGTGCGCGTCCAGGAAGCCGCGCGCCTCGCCGTACGGCGTCGAGCCCGTGTGGACCGGCCCCGACGCGTTGATCTCCGCTTCGGGGAACTCGGCGCAGCCCGTCGCCGGCGCCAGGGTGAACGCGGCGGCATCGTTGCCGAGACGCAGGCCCGCGGGCCCTGCGGTGACCCGCAGCGCGCTGCCGGTCGGCGTGAGCGTGAACGCGTCGCCGGCGTGTTCGAGCGTGAAGTCCGCCGGCGGGCCGGGGCTGTGCGTCTCCGTGATCGCGCGACCATCGCTTGCGAGCAACGCCCCGCCGGGCCCGTAGAGCATGAAGCGCCCGAGCGTCACAGCCTTGAAGCGGAAGGGCGCCGCCGCCGCCGCGGGTCCAAGCCCCCATCCCGATCCCACGAGCGCGACGGCCTGCCCGCTCGACGTCGACGTCAGCGTGTAGCAGCCGTTCGCCAGCCCGTAGACGGCGTCGTCCTGCGCCGCGCGCGCCGGCGCCGTCGCTGTCGCGAGCAGGGCCGCAAGGGCCATCGATGTGATCGTCGCAGCGCGCAGCATGGCCGTCGTAACCCCCGTCGCGGTGGCCGGTTACGCGTCACGACGCGGGTTCACCTATATGGGGGACAAGGCGCCCACCTCGGCCCCTGACCGAGGCCCTGCTCGACGCCGCCGCCGAGCACAGCGACGCCTTGACCCGGTGCAGCTCAACGGCCGCCGGCCTAGCGCGGCTCGAGGACGACTACCGGGATCTCGCGGTCGGCCTTGGCCTGAAACGCGTCGTAGGGCGTCCCGGTCGCGGTCATGATGCGCCACAGGTCGGGCTTCTCGTCGGCCGTCGCGACCCGCGCCCGAGCGGTCTGGTGATCGGCCTTGACCTGCACGTCCACGATCGGATCGGCTTGAAGGTTCAGAAACCAGCCGGGCGGATCGCCGCCGCCATTGGAAGCCACCACCAAGTAGTCATCTCCGTGGCGCTGGTAGATCAGCGGCGTGGTCCGCTTGACACCCGACCTGCGCCCCGTGGTGGTCAGCAGCAACACCGTCGTGCCCTGCCAGTCGTGGCCTTCCTCGCCGTCGGTATCGCGATATCTGTCGACGTGCTCCTGACCGAACATCAGCCGATCCTCTCCGCCAGCTCGACGATGATCCCCGCCGGACCGCGCACGTAGCACAGCTTGTAGCTGTTCTCGTAGTTGACCAGCTCGCCGACCAGCTCGCCGCCATGCGCTCGCAGGCCCGCGAGCGATGCGCGGATGTCGTTGACGACGAACAGGATGTGGCGGATGCCCGGGGCGTTGGCCGGCGGCGGCGCGTCGTCGCCCGCGTGTGCGGGCGAGCGGTACGTGGCCAGCTCGACCTTGGCGTTGCCATCCGGCGTGCGCAGGATCACGATGTCCGCCCGCACACCCTCAAGCCCGTTGATGCGGTCCACCGAGGCGCCCTCGACCGACGCCTCGCCCTCCACCTCAAGCCCGAGCGCGGCGAAGAACGCCGTCGCCGCCGCCAGGTCATCGACGACGATACCGATGTGCTCCAAGCGCAAGACGGTCATGAACGACCTCCGGCCAACTCCCGCGGCGTGTACTCGTCGTGCAGCAGATACTTCGGCATGGTGGTCTCCTCGTGTCGTGGGCCGCGCCCAGTCGTGGCCCTTCACGCGGTGAGCGGAGCCGGTCAGCACTTCTCGACATCAAACCCTCATTCAGCTCCCAGATCACCGCGAGAACCTACGGAACGCTGATCGATACCCGATCGGGGTGGCTTGTCGAAGCTGTCCATGAGCGCGAAGTCGCCGCCCGAGCCGCAGTCGATGGTGTTCTTGGTCGCGCCAGTCTGTCGCCCTCGCTTAACCTCATGCCTTGCAGCGCGAGCGCGGACGTCCCGCTGGAGGCCCTGTATGCGACCAAGAGAAGGAAGGAGCCGACGATGGATCAACCGACTGCCGAGGACGCGCTGAAGCAACTCGAGCCGCTCGTCGGCGAGTGGGTATTGGAAGCGATCCCGCCCGGCGGCGAGCCGTGGCCGGGCGAGGCGCGGGCCAGCATCGAGTGGCACGACTCCGGCGCCCACCTCGTCCAGCGCTCGACGATCGAGCTGCCCGAGGCACCGAACTCGATCGTGATCATGGGTTGCGACGCGGCAAACGGCGCGTACTACCAGCTCTACTCCGACGATCGCGGCGTCTGCCGCGTCTATGAGATGAGCATCGGCGGCGGCGAGTGGCGACTGTGGCGCCAGGGCGAGCCCTTCGCGCAGCGCTTCACGGCCACGTTCGAGGACGGCGGCGACACGATCGCCGGCCGCTGGGAGACGGGGGCCGACGACGGCACCTACGAGACCGATTTCGACTTGATCTACCGAAGGGCCAGGTGAGGCCTGTCACGCCAGCGTGCGTTCGAGGTTGTCGAAGATCCTGCCCCAACCGCCCTCGTGCGAGCGCACTGCCTCCTCGTCCCACAGCCCGCTGTGCGTGAACCAGACGGTGGTGGCGCCATCGGCCTCCTCGAAGTCGAGCTCGATGAGCGTCCGCCGCGTGTGCCACCAGCGCCGGATCACCTCCGCGCTGGTCCACGCCTCGAACACCTTCTCGGCAGGCGCTTGGAACGTGCGTCGCGTGGTCGTACTCGTCGTGCAGGTTCCACCACACGTAGGCCTGCGTCTGCGGATAGCCCTCCGGCGAGTCTTCCCACTTCTCCTGGCGCCCGAGCGCGCTGATGTCGAGGTAGCTCCAGGTGCTGCCCATCGCCTCGTCGCCGCGCTCGTTGACGAAGTACGTGCGGAAGATCTCGCCGCCGTCGCGCAGGAAGGCGTTGGTGCCGTGCCACTCGTCCACGCCGAAGTCGGCGTCGAAGTCGTCGGTGAGCGTGTACCACGGGATCTCCCAGCCCATCCGCGCCCTCCAGCGCTCGATGTCCGCCTGCGGCGCGCGCGAGACGTTCACGAACGTGGTGTCGCGCGCGTTCAGATGCGAGAGGTGGACGACCTGGTCGGCTATCAGCGAGCAGCCGCGACAGCCGCTGTCGGGCCAGCCGGCGACGCCGGGCTCGAAGAAGAAGCGATAGACGATCAGCTGCCGGCGGCCTTCGAACAGGTCGAGCAGGCCAACCTGGCCGTCCGGCCCCTCGAAGCGGTAGTCCTTCTCGACGGCCATTCTCGGCATCCGGCGGCGCTCGGCGGCCAGCGCGTCGCGCGCGCGGGTGAGCTGCTTCTCCTTGACCAGCAATTCCTCGCGCGCGGCGTCCCACTCCTGCGGCGACACAATCGGTGGCAAGTTCATCACGTTGCTTCCTCCTTCAGGTACTCGTCGACGACATCGAACAGGCGACCCCACAGGTCGCGCTGGCGATCCATCCAGTCGGCCGCGACGCTCAGCACGTCCGGCTCGAGCGACAGGCGGTGCGTCCGCCCCTCGACCACGCGCTTCACGACGCCGGTCTCCTCGAGCACCTTCAGGTGCTTGGAGATCGCGGGCTTGGACACCCCGAAGCCGCCGGTGGCCTCGCCGACCGTCGCCGGACCTGCGGCGAGGCGCTCGACGATGCCGCGGCGGATGGGATGCGACAGCGCCCTGAACGGATCGTTAACCATTGAGTTAACCGTAGCACGACCGCCCGCAGTGCTCGGTACGCAGCCGCTACCGCGCGATCCGCAGCGCCTCGACCGCGTCGGAGTAGAACAGCCCGGGCTCTGGCCCGCCCTCGAGCACGAAGATCCGCCCGCCATAGGCCACCGCGCCGAGCCCGTGGCGCGGGGTCGGCATGTGCGGCAGGTCGCGCCAGCGGCGCCCGGCCGGCTGGAAGGCCTCGACCTCGCCGATCGTGCCCTGCGTCTCCTCCCCTCCGACGACCACGATCCGCCCGCTCACGGCGGCCGCTGCGATCCCGCCGCGCCGCTTGCGCATCGAGGGGACGCGCTCCCAGCGCCCGCGCGCCACGACGTAGCGCTCGACGACCTTGAAGTTGCCGCGCCCGGCCGCACGGCCGGCGAGCGCGTAGAACGCGCCTCCGAGCACCGCCCCGGCGAGATGCTCGCGCGCGACCGTCATCGGCGGGCCCGCCAACCAGCGCCGCGCGCCGAAGTCGTAGATCTCGAGCGTCTTCAGCGCCGCGCCGTCGCGCGCGCCGCCGGCGACGTACATCCGCCCGCCCACCACGCCCGCGACGAGCGCCGCCCGCGGCGTCGGCGCGTCGGGCAGGCGGGTCCAGCGGTCCGGGCCGGGGTCGTAGCGCCACAGCGCGGCGGTCTCGGAAGCCAGGCCACCAGCCGCGGTGTAGCCGCCGACGACGTACACGGCACCGCGATGGGCGACCGCCGCCGCGTGGTTGACGGCCTGTGGGATCGGCGCCACGCGCGTCCATCGATCGCGCCGCAGGTCGTAGCGCTCGACGACGCCGGTAGTCGCGCCGTCGGGAGCCGCGAAGCCGCCGACGACGTACGCGCCGTCGCCGATCCGGGCTGCGGCGACCTCGGTGCGCGCGAGCGTGGAGCCGCGCAGCCGCTGCCAGCGCTCCGCCGCGGAGGATGCCGTCTCGCCGCAGCCCGACGACGCCAGCGCGAGCGACCCCGCCGCCACCAGCGCCGCGACAAGCCTCATCGGCGCCTCCATACTGCCGGGCAAGGACTCGAACCTTGAATTCCAGGGCCAGAACCTGGCGAGTTGCCGATTACTCCACCCGGCAAGGCAGTGGGCGAGTATAGCCTCGGCGCGGGGCCTGAGATCCTCAGCGCGGCGGGACGGGGTGGCGCGGCTCGTAGAGCCCGAGCTCGTCGCCGCCGGGGACCTTCATCGCCGTCAGCAGGCCCCAGCCCACGTCCTCGACGGGCCCCGCGAACTCGACGCCCTTCGCCTCGAGCTCGGCCACGGTCGCAGCGATGTCGTCGCACATGAGATAGAGCTGGTGGTCGCCGCTGCGCTCCGGCGACGCGGGATGCGCGGCGATCTCGGCCGGCGGCAGCGCGAAGATCAGCCAGCCACCGCCCGCATCGACGCCGTCGAAGCCCAGGACGTCGCGCATGAAGGCGCGCAGCGCCTCGGCGTCGCGGCTGTGGAGCACGGAGTGCGCGCCGGTGATCATGTCCCTACTTCGGGGGGCCGTTCGGCGCGAACTGGGCCATGATCTGCGGCTCGAGGCCGGGGTCGAGCACGACGAGCACCTCGCTGCCGGCGTCGATCACCGTGTCGGACTTCGGGACGAACCCCGCCTTGCCGCGCGGCAGCACGGAGATGATCAGGCTGCCCTCGGGCAGGGTGAGCTCGGAGACCTTGCGCCCGGCGGCCGGCGCGTCGTCGGTGACCTCGACCTCGATGATCTCGAGCTCCTCGTCGGGCAGGTCGAGCAGGTGGACGAGCCCGTGGCCCGGCACCTCGTGCTCGATGAGGTTGAGGATGAGGTCGGTCGCCGACACCGCCGGCTGGATGCCGAGCAGCTTGAAATGCTGCAGGTTGCGGGGGTTGTTGCAGCGGGCGATGATCCGCTCGCAGAGGTACTTCTCCTTGGCGACCTGGCAGATGAGGATGTTGTCCTCGTCGTCGCCGGTGACCGCCACGACGAGGTCCGCGCGCTGGATGCCCGCGCGCTCGAGCACCCACAGCTCCGTGCCGTCGCCGTACTGCACCGCGTGCTCGAGCTCCTGCTCGATGCGCAGGTACGCGCGGCGATCCTGCTCGACGAGCGTGACCTCCTGCCCGTTGCGGATCAGCTCGCGCGCGAGGTTCAGGCCGACCTTGCCGCCACCGACGACGATGACGTACATCAGGGCGTTGCGATCTCTGCGATGGCTTCCTCGAACAGGGCGATGCCGAGCTTCACAGCGCAGATGACGTTCAGGCCCTGCTCGGCGTACCAGTCCGCGCGCGCCGGGTCGAGGACGCGCACGATCACGTGCTCGACCCCGAAGCGCCGCTGCGCGATCTGCGCGACGAGGATGTTCGTGTTGTCGCCGCGCGTCGCGGCGATGAAGATGTCGGCCTCCTCGACGCCCGCGGCCAGCAGCGCGTCGAGCTCGATCGCGGTGCCGACGGTGAAGCGCCCGCCGGAGTCCTCCCACGAGGTCGTCTGGCCGGCGTCGAGGCGCTCGTGCGAGAGCGGGTCCTCGTCGAGCACGGAGACCGAGTGGCCAGCTGCGAGGGCTGACTTGGCCACCGACGCTCCGACGCGCCCGGCCCCGACGACGAGAACCATCATGCGCCGGATGCTAGACGGATCTAGTCCGCGACGGGTTGGCGCTCGATCGCCGCGTCCTCGCTGGCCGGAGCGGTCAGCAGGACGCGGCACGGCGCCTTGCGGACCACGAACTTCGTCGCGTCTCCCACGAAGTTGTCCATCGGCCCGCCGATGCCCCCCAGGCGCGCGCCGCCGCGGATTCGCGTCGGCTCCTCCGCGGCGAGGACGATGAGCTCGACCCCGCGCCGCGCCGCTTCGGACACGATCCCCTCCCCCGCGCGCCGCGCGCGAACGGTCGCTGTCGCGACCTCGACCCCCTCGTACTCCTCGCCCACGAGCTTCGCCCGCGCGAGCGCCGCCCGCGCGCGCTTGAGCTGCGCGTCGGGCAGGCGCGCGTCCAGCGGCAGCGACAGCGGCACCTCGAACACCCAGATGGCCTCGATCGTCGCGGCGCCGTCCGGCGCGTCGGGGTCCTCGGACGCCGCGAGGCGGCCGGCCGTCTGGACGATGTCGTCGTCCAGCGGGGTGCCGAGGATCGGCACGAGGATCGAGCCGTACTCCACGCGCACCGGCTCGGAGCGCAGCGCGTCGGGCGAGACGACGACGCGCCGCAGGATCGGCAGGTCCGAGCTGCGGCGGTGCAGGACATACAGCGCGATCCCGATGCCCATCCACGCAAGCCCGACGTAGCGCGCGCCCGAGTGAAACCCGAGCAGGCTGGCGAAGCCGATCGCCGCCATGACCCCGCCGAGCACCGCGGGCAGCGGCAGGTCGCCGCCACCGACTCGCACCGACAGCGGGATGCGGTAGGGCCGCACGCGGTCGGGCTCGCGGTAGCGCAGGACGCAGATCGACACGTGGGCGATCGTGAACGCGAGCATCGCGCCGATCGCGTAGATGCCGACGAGGAACTCGAGGTCCATCGGGACGACGAGCGCCGCCGCGAGCACCGCCCCCAGCACGATCACGACGTATGGCGTGACGTACTTCGAGTGCAGCCGCCCGACGACGCTCGGGATCTGGCGGTTGGTGGCCAGCGAGTACGCGAGGCGCGACAGCCCGAGCATCGCGGCGTGGCACGCGACGACGAGCGTCACCGTCGCGAGGGCGGCGATGACGTAGCGGAAGGTCTCGGCCAGCCATGGTGGGTCGAAGCGCTGGACGATCGCGAGCACGGGCGCGTCGAGCGCGTCGCCCTTGAGCGGGCTGGCGCCCGGCGTGATCGGCAGGGCCGCGACGGCCACGAGCGAGATCCCGACGTAGATCACGATCACCGACGCCGCGCCGGATGCGACGAGCCGCCGCAGCCCGCGCCGCCCGACGCGCACCTCCCCCGACAGCCCGGCGACCGACTCGAGGCCCGTGAACGCGATCGTGCTGACGGTCGCCGCGAAGATGAGCTGCTCCCAGGTCGGCGAGGTGCCGAGGTCGATCGACGCCGTGAGCGCGTCCACGTCGACGACGAGCGCCGCCCCGACGAGGATGATCAACAGCTGCAGCGCGATGTCCACGATCGCCAGGACCGCGACGCGCTCGCGCTTGCGCGCGAAGCCGGCCCCGGCGATGTTGCGCGCCGCGACGTACGCGATGATCGCCACCGCGATCGCGAGCTCCGGCGCGCCCTCGCCGAGCGGCGCCCAGAACGCGGCCATGTAGTTCGTCGCGACGAACGCGGTGACCGCGATGAGGATGAGGAAGTCGAGCAGGATCGCCCAGCCGGCGATGAAGCTCCACAGCTCGTTGAACGCATAGCGCGCGAACACCGTCGCGCCGGCGCGCTCCTGGTGCAGCGAGGCGCCCTCGAGGTAAGTCATCGCGGTCAGCACGAAGAACACGCCCGAGCCGAGGAAGACGAGCGGCGTCAAGCCCATGGCGTTCTCGGCGACGACCCCGAGCGAGAAGTAGATCGAGCTCGCAAGCGACGTCCAGACGATCGCGAACAGCGCGGGCGAGCCGAGGGCGCGGGAGAAGCGCATCAGAGGTGCCGCCAGGTGATGTAGAAGCGGCCCGCGCCGGCCGCGACGAACAGCACGCCGAAGAGAAAGCCGAGCGTCAGCGGCCCGCCGCCGTTGGCCAGCGTGACCGCGAGGATCGCGACCCCGAGCACGGCCATCGCCGCGGACATGACGAGCGTCGCCAGCCGGTGCATGCCGGGCTTGTCAGGCACTCGAGGCTCCATCGGCCTCGATGATGACGCGGCACGGGCGCTCGGTCAGGACCGTCTCGACGGTCTTGCCGAACAGCGTCGTGCCGCCGTGGCGGGCGGGCAGCGGCATGACGATCGCGCTCGCCCGCAGCTCGCGCGCCTCGTCGACGATCAATCGCCCCGCGCCGCCGGGGCGCACCTTCTCGATGTGGCCGGTCACGCGCCGCCCGCCCTGCTGCTTCGCGCGCTCGATGATCGACAGCGCGGCCGACTCCTGGTCCTCGGGCAGCGGCGCCTCGATCGGGTTGGTCTGCGGGACGGTGACGAGCACGAGCACGTGGATGCCGCGGCGCTTGGGACCCGCGAGCTTCGCCGCCGTCGCGATCGTCTGCGAGCGGTAGCGGCCGGCGTCGAACGCCACGAGCACCGACTCGTACTCCGCCTCGGTGTCGGTCACCGGCTTGGGCAGGACGACCTGGTGCGTCGTGACAAGGTCCAGGCCCTGGCGGCGGCGGTAGAGCACGTAGCCGGTCATCCCGAGGACCATCCAGGTCACGCCGGCGAGGCCGACGGTCAGATCGAGCGTGCTGACGACCACGAACGACAGGGCGGTGCCGGTCAGCCCGATGATCGCGAGCAGCGGAAGCTCGTCGCCGCGCCAGCGCAGGGTGCCCGGGCTGCGATACGGGCGGCGCACCTCGGGCTCGGAGATCCGCAGCCGGATGAGCGACAGGTGCGCCATCGAGAACGACAGCATCGCCCCGAAGGCGTAGATCTTGCCGAGGAAGTCGGCCTGCCCCGGCAGCAGCGCGACGCACGCGACGGCCGAGAACACGAGGATCCCGACGTACGGCGTCTGGTAGCGGTGGTGCAGGCGGCGCATCGTGTCGGGCAGCTGGCGGTACATGCCCATCGAGTACGTGAGGCGCGAGACGCCGAGCACGCCGGCATTCGTCGCGGCGATGAGGATCGTGACGGCCAGCACCGCGACGTAGCCCTCCGCGAAGCCCTGGAACATGCCGAGGTCCATGCCGGAGACGACGCCGATGATCGGGTCGTTCGCGTAGCCGCCCTCGGACGGCGGGACGCCGAGCATCGTCCGGCACTCCCCGCTGCCGACGCATTCGACCGGCAGCGCCGACAGCGCCACGAGCGGCAGCGTGAAGTAGATCGCGAAGACCGCGATCATCACGCGCTTGATCGCGCCGGGGATCGTCGTCTCGTAGTCGCGCGCCTCGCCGGCCATGTTCGAGATCGTCTCGATGCCGGTGTACGCGACGGTGCCGATCGGGATCGCGAGCAGGAACTCCGTGAGCGTCGGCGTCTCGCCGAAGAACGACAGGTTGTCGAGCAGGATGTCCGGGTTGAAGACGAGGAAGAAGCCGAGGGCGACGATCGCGAGCTGGCTGAGGAAGTCCACGACCGCGAGCACGAGGTTGACGGTCACCGCGTCCTTGACCCCGCGGACGTTGACCAGCGCGAGCAGCGCGACGATGACGGCGGCGCACGCGATGTCCCACGGCGAGCCCTTGAAGCCGTCCCACGTGACGCGCCCGGCGTAGTGCGCGGCGAAGAACGCCGAGATCGCGATCGTGATGATGTAGTTGAGCATCTGCGCCCAGGCCGTGAAGAACGACCACTTCTCGTTGAAGGCGCGGCGCGCGAACAGCGACGAGCCGCCCGCCTCGGGGTACATCGAGGTCGCCTCGGCGTAGGTCGTGGCGGTGCAGTAGAAGAGCGCGCCGGTCAGCAGGAAGACGAGCGGCGTGAGGCCCGCGGCGAGGGCGGCGACCAGCCCGAGCGCGTAGTAGATCGACGAGCCGACGTTGCCGTACGCGGTGGAGAAGAGCGCGTTGACCCCGAGCACGCGCTGCAGTCCGTGGAGCCGGCGTTCAGCCATCCGCGGCGGGAGTCTACGCCCGGCCGGGCGCCCATCGAAAGAGGGCTATGAACGAGTTACGAGCGGAAGCGGACGAGCAGGTCGCCGAAGCGCAGCTCGCTGCCCGTGTCGATCTCGGTCCGGGCGACGCGCCACGCGCCGTCCCACGTGCCGTTCGTCGAGCCGACGTCGCGCAGGATCCAGCGCCCGTCTTCGCGATGAAGCTCGGCGTGACAGCGCGAGACCGTCGCGTCGCGCAAGACGAGGTCGCAGGTGCGCCCGCGGCCGATGAGCAGTGGGCGGTCGGGCTCGGTCGCGGGCAGCCGGACGTCCATCGGGGAAGGCCCGGCCGGCGCGACGAGCGTGCTCCAGCGCCGGCGTAGATCGGCGAAGGCGGCCGGCAGCGGCGACGTGTCGGCGCGCAGGCGCAGCAGGTCGCCGCGCGAGCGCGCGGCGAACGCGCGGTCCAGCCGGGCCTCGAACGTGTCCGGCCCCATCCGCCCGACGGCGAAGTCGCGCCCGAGCGCGGCGACGATGCGACGGCGAAACGCGTCGGACGGGCGCATCGCAAGATGATGAACCCCGGGCGCCCTTCGCGCCACTACTCCTGCTCGACGAACTCGAGGATCGCCTCGAGCGTGACGTCCCAGCCGAGCGTGTCGCCGCCCGCCGGCAGCTGCTCCTGCCAGTCCAGGCCGTAGTCGCGCCGGTCGACAACCGCCGACAGCTCGACCCCGACGCGGTTCTCGGGGCTCAGCAGACCGGGGCCCGGCAGGCCGATCCTGCCGCTCGCCGCGACGGTCTGGGTGTGGCCGTGGATCGACAGCTCGCCGGTCGCCGTGATCGCGCGCGTCTCGTCGCCCGAGAACTCCGACACATCCCAGCGCACCTCCGCGAAGCGCGCGGCGTCGAGGAACTCCGCGGAGAGCATGCGCTCGCGGATGACGGGGTTGTTGAGATCAAGCGACGCCACGGGCACGGTTGCGACGAGCGTGCCGGCCGCCGCGTCGAGCGTCGCGTCGATCTCGCGAAACCCGGCCCGGTAGTCGCGCGCGCCGAGATGGCGCACCTTGAACGTCACCGACGAGAAGTAGCGGTCCGCATGCCAGACCCCGCCGCCGAGATGGCCTTCAAGAAAGCTCACGGCCGGGGACTGTAGTCCCCGGCCCCGCGCGTCGCCCGAGCGAGCAGATCCGCTCGGGCGCGCGCGTCACGTCGAGGCTGCTACGCGATGAGCGGGATGATCAGGATGGCCACGATGTTCGCGACCTTGATCATCGGGTTGATCGCCGGGCCGGAGGTGTCCTTGTAGGGATCGCCCACCGTGTCGCCCGTGATCGAGGCCTCGTGCGCGAGCGTGCCCTTGCCGCCGAACGCGCCCTCCTCGATGAGCTTCTTGGCGTTGTCCCAGGCGCCGCCGCCGGCGGTCATCGACACGGCCATGAAGAGGCCCACGACGATGACGCCGATGAGCAGGCCGCCGAGCATCTCGACGCTGAGTACGCCGACGATCAGCGTGAACACGATCGGGATGAGCGACGGGATGATCATCTCGCGCTGCGCGGTCTTCGTGACGATGTCGACGCAGGTCGCGTAGTCGGGCTTCTCGCTGCCGTCCATGATGCCCGGCTTCTCCTTGAACTGCCGGCGAACCTCCTCCACGACGGCGCCGCCGGCGCGGCCGACGGCCTCCATCGACAGCGCTGCGAACAGGTAGACCATCATGCCGCCGATCAGCAGGCCGATGAGGACGAGCGGCTGGTCGATGAGGAACTGGACCGGCTCCTTGCCGCCCTCCTCGAGCTCGACGTTGAGCTCGATCTTGAACGCCGCGAAGAGCACGAGGGCGGCGAGCACGGCGGAGCCGATCGCATACCCCTTCGTGACGGCCTTCGTCGTGTTGCCGACCGCGTCGAGCGGGTCGGTCACGTTGCGGACGTCCTCGGGCATCTCCGCCATCTCGGCGATGCCGCCGGCGTTGTCGGTGATCGGCCCGAACGCGTCGAGCGCGACGATCAGGCCGCACAGCCCGAGCTGGGCCATGACCGCGACGCCGATCCCGTAGATCCCGCCGAGCTCGTACGCGCCGTAGATGCCGAGCGCCAGCACGATCGACGGCAGCGCCGTCGCCTGCATGCCCTGCGACAGGCCCGAGATGATGTTCGTCGCATGGCCGGTCTGCGAGGCCTCCGCCGTCTTCTTGACGGGCGAGAAGCGCGTCGACGTGTAGAAGTCGGTGATGAAGAACAGCAGCGCGGTGACGCCGAGGCCGATCAGCGAGCAGAGGTAGAGGTCGCCGACACCCGGCAGCGTGTTGTCCGTGACCTGACCGGCGGGGAACGCGATCCCGTCCATCATCCACTTCGTGACCGGGTAGAAGAGGACCGCGGCGATGAGACCCGACAGGACGAGGCCCTGGTACAGCGCGCGTTCGACGTTGCCTGCGGCCGACTTCACGGCGAACGTGCCGATGATCGACGCGACGATCGCGACGGCGCCCAGCACGAGCGGATACAGCGCGACCTCGGTGAGGTTCTGGAACGTCAGGACGCCGAGCAGCATCACGGCGACCGCGGTGACGACGTACGTCTCGAAGAGGTCCGCGGCCATGCCGGCGCAGTCGCCGACGTTGTCGCCCACGTTGTCGGCGATGACGGCCGGGTTGCGCGGGTCGTCCTCGGGGATGCCGGCCTCGACCTTGCCGACGAGGTCGGCGCCGACGTCGGCGCCCTTGGTGAAGATGCCGCCGCCAAGCCGGGCGAAGACGGAGATCAGCGAGCCGCCGAAGCCGAGGCCGATGAGCGCGTCCACGGCCTCCTTCTGGTCCTGGTCGAAGATGAACGTCAGGACGCCGTAGTAGCCGGCGACGCCGAGCAGCGCGAGGCCGACGACGAGCATGCCGGTGATGGCGCCGCCGCGGAAGGCGGCGTCGAGCGCGGGCGGGATGCCGCCGCGAGCAGCCTCGGCGACGCGGCAGTTCGCCCGCACCGAGACGTTCATGCCGATGAAGCCGGCGGCCGCGGACAGGGCGCCGCCGATCGCGAAGCCGACGGCCACCGCCACCGACTGCAGCGGGATCAGGATGATGAACAGCAGCACCCCGACGATGCCGATCGTCGTGTACTGGCGGCGCAGGTATGCGGAGGCGCCTTCCTGGACGGCCTTCGAGATCTCCACCATGCGCTCGTTGCCCGGCGACAGGGCAAGCAGCGAACGAGTCGTCAGCGCTCCATAGAGCACTGCCAGGCCGGCGCACACCAACGCGACGACGACCCCATGGTCCACCAGGAATTCACTCAAGGGAAACGGCCTCCAGAAGTCTTTTTGCGCCAGGGTGCTGTTGCCTCACGGCAGCAGCCCGCCCCCGGCCGCGAGAAACGCGCGCGGAGTGTAACCCGAGCGGCGGCGGTAGCGCGGTGCGACTCGCAAAGCGGCAACGCGCCGAGCGACCGCCGCGGCGACCGGCGGGGACTCAGCGGCCGGGCACCCAGAGGCGGCCGGACGACACCGCGGAGTCCGGGTCGCCGGGCTTGGGCGGCGCCTTCGCGGCGGCATCCTTCGCTTCGTCACCGGCTGCCCCACTCGCCGCGCCCGCCGCCGTCGCCGCGGTCGGCGCGCCGGGCGGGACCTTCGCGCCCGAGCGGGCGAACGCGAGCTGCAGCTGCGAGAGCGCGTCGCGCACCTGCTTGGCGTCGGGCCCGAGCGTCGGCTCGACGAGCGGCAGCAGCGCCCGCGTGCCCTCGATCGCGAGGCGCACCTGCTCGAAGTCGGGCTCCTCGCCGGCGACGGCGCCGGTCAGGCCGGCGCGCCGTGCACCGAGGTTCAGCAGCGAGACGACGGTCTGGAGGAGGACGTCGTCGACGCGGATGCGCGCGAGCTCGGCCTCGTAGGCCGCGCGCAGCTCCTCGTCGGAGAGGTTGTCGGGATCGGGTGGCGGCGGGCCGCCGGGGTCCGTGCTCATGCGGGCACCTCCTGGGCATAGGTGGTCGTGGTCTCGCGTACCGCGTCAGCGTAGACCTCGCGCAAGTCCGCCCCGCCGAGCAGCGCCGCGCGCTGGCGCTGAGCGCCGTTGGGGCCGTCGAGGGCCGCGTCGATGCGCAGCTCGTCGCGCACCGGCGCCGTCCAGCTCCACAGCCCCTCGACGGCGGCGCGCGTCGGGATCTCGATGCCGCGCGTGAAGTCGATCATGTGGCCGTCCATCCCGTTGCGGATCGCGCGCCACATGTTCTCCTCGACGAGCCGTGGCGGCGGATCGTCGAACGGGACGCCCTCGTCGATGTCGCGCAGCGTCTGGCCGACGCAGGCGACGATCAGCGCGGCGAGGCCGTCGGACTCCGCGGCCGTGATCTGCGCGTCGGCGATCCGCACCTCGATGGTGCCGTAGGTCGCGTGCGGGCGCACCGACCACCACACCTGCGTGTACTCGACGATCGAGCGCGTCGCGATCAGCAGCTCGAGGTAGTCGCGAAAGGCCTGCCAGCTCCCGTAGGCGTCGGGCACCCCGCAGCGCGGGAAGGACTTCGTGAAGGTCTGCGTGCGGACGGAGTGCAGCAACGTGTCATGCCCCTCGAGAAACGGCGAGCTCGCGCTTACGGCGAGCAGCAGCGGCAGCACCGCCCGCATGCGGTCGCACGCGAGCACGGCGCGATCGGCGTCGCGCACGCCGACGTGGACGTGCAGCGAGAACGTGTTGTTGCGCCGGGCGACGTAGCCGAGCCCCTCGACGACCCGGCGGTAGTGCTCGGTGTCGATGTTCGGCTGCTCGCGGTAGTCGGCCCACGGGTGCGTGCCCGTCGAGCCGAGCGCGACTCCCCGCGACGCCGCGAGCGCGAACAGCAGCCGGCGCCGCTCGCGCTGGTTGGCGGTCGCGTCGTGGATGTCCTCCCCGCGCCCGGACACGATCTCGATCTCCGACGAGATCAGCTCGCCCGTGATCGCGTCCTGCAGGCCGGGCTCGTCCGCGGCGACGTCGCGCAGCTCCTCGAAGCGCGGGACGAGGTCCAGCGTCTGCGGGTCGAGCAGCGCGAACTCCTCCTCGAGGCCCACGGTGAGGTCCGTGGACGTCGCGAAGATCTCCTGCGTGCGGTCGAGGTCGATGGGCATTGGCGGAGGACGTACGTTAGGCCGCGCCGGTGGCGGGCTTTACGTGAGGTAGAAGTACAGCGCGTACAGCAGGTCGACCGCCGGCGAGGAGGTGTGGACCGTGACGTCCGGCGGCACCGACAGCAGCGCCTCCGCGTAGTTGAAGATGATCTTCACGCCGGCCTCGACGAGGTCGTCGGCGATCGCCTGCGCCGCACCCGTCGGCACCGCGAGCACGCCGACGACGATGTCCTCCTCCTCGACGATCGCGCGCAGCTCGGAGTTGTGGCGCACCGTCGTCGAGCCGACCTGCTGGCCGACCTTGCGCTTGTCGGTGTCGAAGATCGCTACGAGGCGAAAGCCGTGGTCGGCGAAGATGTCCGACGACGCGATCGCCTGACCGAGGTGGCCGGCGCCGAACAGCGCGATGTTGTGCTGGCCGGAGGTGCGCAGGATCTTGCGGATCTGCGAGACGAGCGCCTCGACGTTGTAGCCGACGCCGCGCTTGCCGAACTTCCCGAAGCCCGAGAAGTCGCGCCGGATCTGCGTCGAGTTGACGTGCGTGTACTCGCTCAGCTCGCGCGAGGAGATCGTCTCCTTGCCCATCTTCTTGGCCTGCGAGAGCACCTGCAGGTAGCGCGACAGGCGCGCGGCGACGCCGAGCGAGAGCCGCTCGCCGCCGACGAGGACGCCGTCGGGGGCCGCCGCGTCCGGCGGCCGAGGGGGCTTTGTAAGAGCGCTGTCGCCGGGCGGCATCGAACGATCCACTCTATCCAGATGCTCCCTCAGAGCGCCCTCCTCCACGAAGTACTCGAACAGCTCGACGCCGTCGAGCACGACGACCGGGATGCGCTCGAGGTACGCCGCGTGCAGCGCGTCGTCGGTCTCGATGTCGATCTCCTCGAACGGCGCGCCGACGCGCTCGATGATCGCGCGCGCGTCGTCGCAGAGGTGGCAGCCGGGCCGGCTGTAGATGACGAGCGCGCTCACGCGAGCGCGCGCTCGCCTGACGCGTAGGCGTCGAGCGCGAGATACTCGGGGAAGGGGAGCGCGTCGCCGAAGCGGGCGGCGGACGCGATCATCGCCGCGTTGTCGGTGCACAGCTCGCGCGGCGGGATGCCGAGCGTGACGCCAAGTGTTGCGAGCCGCTCGCGCAGCGGGCCGTTGGCCGCGACCCCTCCCCCGATCGCCAGGCGGGTCGCGCCGGCCTGCTTGAGCGCGCGCTCGCAGCGCTCGGCCAGGGCCTCGACGATCGCGTGCTGGTAGCTCGCGGCGAGGTCGGCGGCGCGCTCTTGCGCGTTGTCCGGTCCGAGGTCGCGCACCTTGTAGAGCAGCGACGTCTTGACGCCGGCGAACGAGAAGTCCAGGCCGTCGAGGCCGCGTGCGATCGGGAATGCGAAGGCGTTCGGGTCGCCGTCGCGGGCGAGGCGTTCGAGGGCGGGGCCGCCGGGGAAGGGCAGGCCCAGGAGCCGTGCGCCCTTGTCGAACGCCTCGCCGGCGGCGTCGTCGAGCGTGCGTCCGAGGACCGCGAAGGTCGTGTGGTCGTCGACCTGCGCGAGCAGCGTGTGCCCGCCGCTTGCGAGCAGGCAGATGAACGGGGGCTCGAGGATGGGGGTGGTGCGGCCTGCGCCGCTATGGACCGCTTTAGCCGCACCACCCCCCTCCGGAGCGCGCAGGAAGTTGGCGGCCACGTGGCCCTGGAGGTGGTCGACGGGTGCGAGCGACAGGCGGCGCGCGGCCGCGATGCCCTTCGCCGTCGCGACGCCGACCAGCAGCGCGCCGACGAGGCCCGGGCCTTGCGTGACCGCGACGAGGCCGATGTCGTCGAGCGTCGCGCCGGCGCGGTGCAGCGCGTCGTCGACGGCGGCGTTGGCGAGCTCGAGGTGGTGGCGCGAGGCGATCTCGGGAACGACGCCGCCGTACGCGTCATGGATCCCCTGCGAGGAGATGACGTTCGACAGGACGTCGCCGTCGTGCGACACGACCGCGGCGCACGTGTCGTCGCAGCTCGTCTCGATTCCCAGGATGAGGCCGGCGGCGGGCATCAGGCGGGGGCAGGGTTGGGCACGTCGTCGAAGCGGCCGGAGAGGGTCATCGGCGTGCGCCACATGATGACCGCGTCCTCGCCGTTGTCCTGGTAGTAGCGCCTGCGCCGGCCGGCGGCACGGAAGCCATAGCGCTCGTAGAGGGCGATCGCCCCGACGTTCGACTCGCGCACCTCGAGCGTGTAGCGCGCCTGCACGTCGTCGATGCGCGCGATGAGGTCGGTGAGGAGCGCTGTCGCGACGCCACGGCGACGGTGGATCGGGTCGACCGCGACGTTCATGATGTGCCACACGGTGTCGTAGCGCGAGCAGACGATGTAGCCGAGCATCGTGTCGCCGCGCAGCGCGGCCAGACACCAGCCCGACGACTTCGACAGCTCCAGCACGAACATCGCCAGCGACCACGGCGTCGGGAACGCGCGGCGCTCGATCGCGATGATCTGCTGGAGGTCCGCGAAGGTCAGGCGGCGGATGTGGAGCTCGTCCTCGGTCACGGCTTGCTTCGGACTGCGTCGGGCTTGCGCAGGTAGTCGGGGACGACGAGGTCGCGCTCCGCCGGTCGGCGAGCCTGCCGTGCGAGCCGGCAGACCGCCAGTGCGCTGACGCCGTGATGCGGCGATCCGTCCTCCGGGACCACGCATCCGGCGCCTTCCAGGTCGCCTCGAAATCGTAGCGCGCCATCCCCCACCGCCAGCCAGCCTTCGCCCGCGATCTCGGCGATCCGCGCGGGGGCGATCGCGACCGGCCCGACGACCTGCTCGCCTTCTCGCCAGCCCGCGGCGAACACCTCGCCCCGGCGGGCGTCTACGACGGCGAGCACCGCCTGGCCGGGCGCCGGCCGCGCGGCGGAGGCGAGGGCTTGCAGCGTCGAGACGCCGGTGAGCTCGGCGTCGGAGGACTGGGCGAGCGCGCGGGCGGTCGCGACGCCGATTCGCAGCCCGGTGAAGCCGCCCGGCCCGAGGCCGACGGCGATCCGGTCGACGTCCGAGAACGCGAGGCCGGCCTCCTCGAGCAGCTCGTGCGCGAGCGCGAGCAGCAGCGGCCCGTGCCCCGGCCGCTCACCGGGCGCAGGGTCGTGGCGGCGCTCGGAGCCCCGGCCCGCGCGCGCCTCGCCGCCCGCGCGCCCCTGCGCCACCGCGCCCTCCTTCGCGCCATCCTCGAGCAGCGCGACCGCGGTCGCGGCCGTCGCGGTGTCGAACCCGAGGACGATCACGGCTCTACGAACACACGCCGGCGGTCGCCGCCGCGGTGCTCGAGCCGCACGCGCGCGGCGACCCGCTCGGGGTCCAGGCCGACCGGCGAGCCGACCTCCGGCCACTCGACGAAAGAGACCCGGTCGGGGCCGAGCTCGTCGGCGAGCAGCGCCGGGTCCTCGTCGTCGAGCGCGCCGAGGCGGTAGAGGTCGAGGTGCGACACAGGCACCGTCCCGTCGTAGCGGCGCGCGATCGTGAAGCTCGGGCTCGTCACCGCTCCGCTGACGCCCAGCGCGCGGCAGGCGCCGCGCACGAACGTCGTCTTGCCGGCTCCGAGGTCGCCCGACACGAGCACGATGTCGCCGGGGCGCAGCCGCTGCGCGAGATCGGCCGCGACGGCCTCGGTCTCGGCGGGAGCGGCCGTGTCAGTACAGGTCGGCATCGGCGGTACGGAGCCGCAGCCCCACGCCGAGGAGCGTCAACGCGACGCCCACGAGGAACAGCAGGCGCGGATCGGTGCCGGTGTTCGGCAGCTCGTTGCTCGCCGCCGCGCGCGCGGGCGCAGGCGGCTGCGGGACCTGGCCGGGCGGCGGTGGCGGGGTCCCTTCGAGCTGCACGGGCGGCTGCGTCGAGACGCCCGAGCCGGACGACGGGACCGTCTGCGTCTGGGCGATCACGGCCGCGGGCGCGCACAGCGCGGCGGCTGCGAGCAGGACGACGAGGCGGCGGAGGGTCTGCACGCCTCGGGACTCTAGACGCTGGTGCGGGCGACACCTCGAAGACCTGAGCTGCGCTAGCGTCGGTCGGCGTGCTGACCCCCAGCCAGTCCGAGCGCCCGACGCTGGTGCGGGCGACACCTCGAAGACCCGAGCTACGCTAGCGTCGGGCGGCGTGCTGACCCCCAGCCAGTCCGAGCGCCTCGAGGCTTGTGCCCGGGTGCTCGACGCCCCGGGCCGGATCGTCATGACCGGCGCGGTCAGCCCGGCGGCGCGCGCGGCCGTGACCGCCGGCGCCGGCGACGGCGTCGAGGTCCTGGTCGTCGACGAGGGCGAGATCAAGCGCGTCGACGGCTCGATCGACGTGCTGTTCATCGGGCCGACGAGCCGCTTCAGCGTCGCGCTGGACCTCTTTCAGCGCTGGCCCGCGCGCGTCGTCCCCGGCGGCACGCTGTTCATCTACGGGGCGTTCGCATCGCCGGCGCTGACCACGGCGCTGCTGCGCACGATCGGCTCCTCGCGCGCGTGGCGGTACTTCGGCCGCGAGGGCGCGCTGGCCGAGTACGTCCACGCCGAGCTGTCGCACGGCGAGCGCGTGCTCGACGCGATCGCCCAAGCCGCGCAGATGCCGTACTTCGCCCGCGGCCTGGCACGACGCCGGGCCGCCAAGTTGCGTTCCTCGTAACACCTGCGAGCTAGCCTGAGCGGCATGGAGAAGACCGACACGACACCGATCACGAAGACCGACGACGAGTGGCGCGCGACGCTGACGCCGGAGCAGTACGAGATCCTGCGCAAGGCCGGCACCGAGCGCGCCTTCACCGGCCCGTACGTCGACGAGAAGACCCCGGGGATGTACAACTGCGCCGGCTGCGGGTCGCCGCTGTTCACATCCGACGCGAAGTTCGACTCGGGCACCGGCTGGCCGAGCTTCACGGACCCGGCCGTCGCGGAGCACGTCGAGACGCGCACGGACCGCAAGTTCGGCGTGGTCCGCACCGAGGTCGTCTGCAAGCGCTGCGGTGGGCACCTCGGGCACGTGTTCCCGGACGGCCCTGGCGAGAGCGGCGAGCGCTACTGCATCAACGGCTGCGCGCTCACGCTGCAGCCGGCGAGCGAGTAGGCCCTCGGGCGGGTACACCGGCGGGAGTTCCCGACCTTAGGAGCGCCCACGCATGCAGTACTGGTTCGCCACGTCCACCGAGGAGTTCACGCCGTCCGACATGCTCGAGCAGGCGAAGGCCGCCGATCGCGCGGGCTTCGACGGCCTGGGCACCTCCGACCACTTCGCGCCCTGGTTTCCGGACGGCCAGGCCGCGAACGCGTGGGTCTACCTCGGCGCGCTCGGGCAGGTGACGGCCAAGCCGATCGGGACCGGCGTGACACCGATCGTGCACCACTACCACCCGGGGGTCGTGGCGCAGGCATTCATGTCGCTCGAGGAGCTCTATCCCGGTCGCGTCTTCCTCGGCGCCGGCTCCGGCGAGGCGGTCAACGAGACGCCGCTCGGCCTTGACTGGCCGTCCTACGAGGAGCAGCGCCGGCGCTTCGAGTCCGGCCTCGAGGCGATCACGCGCCTGTGGGACGGCGAGACCGTGACGATGGACGGCGGCTGGTTCCGGCTCGAAGAGGCGAAGCTCTTCACGCGCGCGGAGACCCGCCCGAAGCTCTACATCTCGGCGTTCGGGCCGCGCTCGGCCGAGCTCGCGGGGCGCTACGGCGACGGCCTCTGGACGCTAGGCGACCCCGAGCAGGCGCCCGAGATCATCGACGCCTACCGCGAGTCGTGCCGCAAGCACGGCCGCGAGGAGGGCGAGATCATCTTCCAGGCCGGCTTCGCCTGGGCCGACGACGAGCAGGCGGCGATCGACGGCGCCCGGCACTGGAAGCCGACCCAGCTGCCCGAGCTCTACCTCGAGGACATCGCCGACCAGGACGACATGCAGCGCCGCGCCGACGCCCGCATGAGCGACGAGGAGTTCGCGAAGGAGGGCTTCCTCATCGGCTCGGACCCGGCGGAGCACGTCGAGCGCATCCGCGAGATGGAGCGCGCTGGCGCGACCGTCGTCTGCCTGCAGCTCATCGGCCGCGCCGACCCGCTCGGCTCGATCCGCACCTACGGCGAGCGCGTGCTGCCGGCCCTGCGCGAGGCAGCGGTCGGGTCCTGACTGACGGGCTGGCGGCGCCGCTGGGTCTCCGCCACCCGCGCATCATGGCATCGGTGGATCTGATGTTACGATGCCCGCATGCGGACGACCGTTAGCCTTGACCCCGACACGCGCCTGCTCGTCGAGCGCGCGATGCAGGAGCGCAAGATCTCGTTCAAGGAGGCTGTGAACCTCGCGATTCGCGCGGGTCTCGGCGCCCCGGGTACAGAACGGCAGGCCTACACGACGCCGCGAGCGCTGGGCCCCGCGCGCGTCGATCTCACCAAGGCACTCGCGCTCGGGGAGCAGCTCGAGGACGAAGCGCTCGCTCGTCGCCTCGCCGAGGGTCGCTGACGCCGGTGGTCATCGTCGATGCCAACGTCCTGCTGTGCGCGGTCGATACTGCCGCCGCGCACCACGACGACGCGCTCGCCTGGTTGGACGCGTCGCTCGCGGGCGGCGAGTCGGTCGGGCTCGCATGGGTCGCACTGCTGGCGTTCCTCCGCATCTCGACGAACCCCGCAATCTTCGCCACCCCCGCGACGGTGGACGATGCGGTCGAGCAGGTGCAGTCGTGGATCGGCGCCCCGGCAGCGGTCGTCGCTCAGCCGGGTGCTCGGCACGCCGGCCTGCTGGGCGCACTGCTGCGGGAGGCGGGCACCGCCGGGAACCTCTCGACGGACGCGCACCTCGCGGCGCTCGCCATCGAGCACCGTGCGGACATCGTCTCCTACGACCGCGATTTCGCGCGCTTCGCCGGCGTTCGCCACCGGCTGCCTGGCTGACGTCGCTGCGGGGCGCTCGGTTCGGGGAGCGGCGCCTCACCGCTCCGGCGTCCGCCTGCAGGGTGCGCCGGCGGCCGGGCCGGTCGTCAGAAGAGCCCGAGCTGGCGGTCCTCGGGCTCGTCGTCGCGCAGCTGCGCCCATGCCGGGGTCTCCGGCTCCTTCCGCGAGCTCGGGCTCGGGGACGGCCGGCTCCGGCGGCGCGACCGGCTCGGGCTGCGGCGGCGGATCCATCGCGAGCAGCGCCGGCAGCCGCCCGACATCGGCGCGCAGCGTGTCGAGCAGCGAGCGGGTGTAGAGCGCGGCAGCCGGGTGATAGAGCGGATACAGCCGCACGGCACGGTTGCCGACCGTCACGATCTCGGCCTGGCCATGCAGCCGCGAGATGCCTACCGGCTCTCCGCGCAGCAGCTTCGTGGCGAAGTTGCCGAGCGTGCAGATCACGCGCGGCTGGATGAGCTCGACCTGGCGCATGAGGTAGTCCTGGCAGTTGTCGATCTCCGCGGGCAGCGGGTCGCGATTGCCAGGAGGGCGGCACTTCAAGACGTTCGCGATGAAGACGTCCGAGCGCGCGAGGCCGACCTCCGCGAGCAGCTCGTCGAGCAGCTTGCCGGCCGCGCCCACGAACGGGATGCCGAGCTCGTCCTCCTTGGCGCCCGGCGCCTCGCCGACGAACATCAGGTCCGCGTCCGCGTTGCCGGCCCCGAATACGACCTGATTGCGCGTGCGCGCCAGCTCCGGGCAGCGGGGGCAGCCGCGCGCCTCGCGGTAGACCGACGTGAGCTCCTCGCGGCGCTCTGCGCTCGTGGACACGGGGCAAGCGTAGTCCGCGTGGCGGCGTCGGCTATGGTTCGTGGCGTCGTCGCACGCGCTGCGACGGCACCCATACAACGCGACCGGTACCTCCCGAGGACTGGACCGACATGGACACCGATTCAGACTCCAAGCTGCCTGCTGGGACGACGTTCGTGCGCCGCACCGCGATCGTCGGTGCCGGGCGCCTCGGAACCGCGCTCGCCGCGGCGCTGCAACGTGCGGGCGTACGGGTCGACGGGCCCTTCGGGCGCGACGCCACGCTGCCGGCCGGCGTCGACGCAGTGCTGCTCTGCGTGCCCGACGCCCAGATCGGGAAGGCCGCCGCGGCCCTTCCGCGCGACCGGCCCGGGCTGCTCGTCGGCCACTGCTCGGCGGCGACGACGCTCGCCCCGCTCGCCGGGCACGGCGAGGCGTTCAGCCTGCATCCGCTCATGACCGTGCCCGAGCGCGGCGCGCGCTTCGGCGGCGCCACCGCAGCGATCGCCGGCGCGACCCCGCGGGCTCTCGCCGCGGCCCGAGAGCTCGCGGACGCGCTCGGGATGCGCGCCGTGCACGTCGCCGACGAGGATCGCGCCGCCTACCACGCCGCCGCCTGCGTCGCCTCGAACTTCCTGGTCACGCTCGAAGGCGTGGCGGAGCGGCTGGCGGCCTCCGCGGGGATCGGCCGCGAGCCGCTCGCCGAGCTCGTGCGCGCGAGCGTGGAGAACTGGGCGGCGGCCGGTGCCGCCGAGGCGCTGACCGGCCCGATCGCCCGCGGCGACGAGCGGACCGTCGAGCGCCAGCGCGAGGCGGTCGCCGAGCGCGCGCCCGAGGATCTCGCGCTCTTCGACGCCCTCGCCGAGGCGACCCGCGTCCTGGCGGCCGAGCAGCGGGCGGCGGCCGAGCGACCCGCTTCGCCCGCGCCAGTCGGAGGACCGCCCTCGCCGCGCCCCCTCGCCTCGCCGAAGGCGCGCGGAGACGCGCCCATGAGGACCCTTCGCACCGTCGCCGACCTGCGCGCCGCACTCGCCCCGCCACGCCGCCAAGGCCGCTCGATCGGCCTCGTGCCCACCATGGGCGCCCTGCACGACGGCCACCTATCGCTGATCGCGAGGGCACGCGCGGCGTGCGACGTCGTCGTCGTGTCGCTGTTCGTCAACCCGACGCAGTTCGACGATGCCGCCGACCTCGGCGCCTATCCGCGCGACGAGGCCCGCGACGCCCGCCTGGCCGCGCAAGCCGGCGCCGACGTCCTGTTCGCGCCGCCGAGCGGCGAGGTCTACCCGCAGGGCTTCACGACGACGGTCCGCGTCGGCGCCATCGCCGCGCCGCTCGAGGGCGAGTCGCGCGGCGAGGAGCACTTCGCCGGCGTCGCGACCGTCGTGACCAAGCTCTTCAACATGGTCCAGCCCGACATCGCGTTCTTCGGCCAGAAGGACGCCCAGCAGGTCGCGGTCATCCGCCGGCTCGCGCGCGACCTCGACATGCCCGTCCGCATCGAGGTCGGCGCGACGGTCCGCGAGCCCGACGGCCTCGCGCTGTCAAGCCGCAACGTCCGCCTCCAGAACGGAGAGCGCGCCCAAGCGCTGGCGCTGCCGCGCGCCCTGCAAGCG
The DNA here is from genome assembly GCA_963839905.1 of uncultured Actinomycetes bacterium. Lineage (GTDB taxonomy): Bacteria > Actinomycetota > Thermoleophilia > Solirubrobacterales > Solirubrobacteraceae > CADCVQ01. The sequence goes on from CAWIXC010000003.1 coordinate 134,640, forward strand.
GCACGCGCCGCCGTGCAGCAAGGCGAGCGCGACCCCGCGGCGATCACCCGGGTCGCGCGCGCCGCCATGCACGACCACGGCGTCGAGCCCGAGTACCTCGAGCTCGTCATACCCGACACCTTCGCCCCCGTCCGCCGGATCGACGGCGACCCCGTGCTGATGGCCGTCGCCGCGCGCGTCGGAGCGGTGCGGCTGATCGACAACGAGCTGCTGACGGCGAACGGCGGCCACCCCGACAACACCTCGACCGGGAGCCACTGAACATGCAGCGAACGATGCTCAAGTCCAAGATCCATCGCGCCACGGTGACCGCGTGCGACCTGCACTACGTCGGCTCGATCACGATCGACCCCGACCTGCTCGAGGCCGCCGACATCCTCGAGCACGAGCAGGTGCACGTCGTCGACATCGACAACGGCGCCCGCTTCGAGACCTACACGATCGCCGGCGAGCGCGGCTCCGGCGCGATGCGGGTCAACGGCGCCGCCGCCCGGCTCGTGCATCGCGGCGACACGATCATCGTCATCTCCTACGCCCAGTACGACCGCGCCGAGCTCACCGCGTACGAGCCCCGAGTCGTCCACGTCGAGGCCGAGACCAACGCGATCGTCGACGTCGACAGCGCGGTATCGACCCTCCTGACCGCAAGCGAGGCACGCTAGATGTCCAGCCACCCCAGCCAGATCTCCGCCGCGGCGACCACCGATCGCCTGCCGGTCACCCTCCCCGGCATCGCCGAGATGAAGCGCCTAGGCCAGCCGATCGTCATGGTCACCGCGTACGACTTCCCGAGCGCCCGCGCCGCGGAGGCCGCAGGCGTCGACATGGTGCTCGTCGGCGACTCGGGCGCGATGACCGTGCTCGGCTACCCGTCGACCGTGCCCGTCGAGACCGACGAGCTGCTCGTGCTCGCCAAGGCCGTGCGCCGCGGCCTGCGCACGCCGCTGCTCGTCGGCGACCTGCCGTTCGGCTCGTATGAGATCTCCGACGAGCAGGCCGTGCGCACCGCGTTTCGCTTCGTCAAGGAGGCGGGCTGCGACGCGGTCAAGCTCGAGGGCGGCGGGCCGACCTCCGCGGCCCGCGCGCGGACGATCGTGCAGGCCGGGATCCCGGTCATGGGCCACGTCGGGCTAACGCCGCAGACGGCGACGGCGCTCGGCGGCTACCGCGCCCAGGGCCGCAACGCGCGGACCGCGGGCCGCGTGGCGCGCGAGGCGCTCGCGCTGCAGGACGCGGGCTGCTTCTCGATGGTCTTCGAGGCGATCCCGTCGCGGGTCGCCGAGGCGCTGATGGCGCACATCGAGATCCCGGTCATCGGCATCGGCGCCGGCCCCGCGACCGACGGCCAGGTGCTCGTCTTCCACGATCTGCTCGGCATTCGCGACGGGCTCGGCGCGCGCTTCGTCAAGCGCTACGCCGACATCCAGGACGAGATGGCCGCCGGCGTGGCCGCATATGCCGACGACGTGCGCAGCGGGCGCTACCCCGAGGCGCAGCACGGGTACTCGATCGATGCCGCCGAGCTCGAAGCCTTCCGCCAGCACCTGACGTAGAGTCCCGGCCACATGGCCCGGCTCTCGCAGGTGTTCGCACCCAAGGACCGCCAGTTCTTCGATCTGTTCGAGGAGTCCGCCGCAAACGCGCTGCGGGCAGCGGAGCTGCTCGACGAGATGCTCGACACGTTCCCCGAGCGCGCCGACCTCGCGCGCTCGATCCTGCTCTGCGAGCAGGAGGGCGACCGGATCACGTACGACATCGTCCAGCGGCTCAACGCGACGTTCGTGACGCCGATCGACCGCGAGGACATCATCGCCCTCGCATCGAGCCTCGACGACATCGTCGACCTCACCGAGGAAGCCGCCGACTACCTCGTGCTGTACCGGATCGAGGCGCCGATGGAGCAGGCCCAGCGCCTCGCGCACATCCTCAGGGAGTCCTGCCGCCAGATCTCCGAGGCGATGCCCCGCCTGCGCGGCTTCAAGGACCTGTCGCACTACACGACGGAGATCCACCGCCTCGAGACCGACGGCGACCGCGTGACCCGCGAGGCGGTGGCGTCGCTGTTCGACACCGGCATCGATCCGATGGTCGTCATCCGCTGGAAGGACATCTTCGAGCGCCTCGAGGACGCGATCGACGCCACCGAGCTCGTCGCCAACCAGCTGGCGAACATCGTCGTCAAGAACTCGTAGGGGCCCCACGGCAGCGTGGACTCGGACATCATCCTCGTCATCGTCGTGGCTACGGCGCTGGCGTTCGACTTCACGAACGGCTTCCACGACACCGCGAACTCCGTCGCGACCTCGATCTCGACGCGCGCGCTGGCACCACGCACCGCGGTCGCCCTGGCCGCGATCCTCAACTTCGCCGGCGCGTTCATCTCGGTGAAGGTCGCCGCGACGATCGCCAACGGCATCGTCGAGGCCGGGATCGTGACGACGACCGTCATCTTCGCCGGCCTGATCGGCGCGATCTTCTGGAACCTCCTGACGTGGTACTTCGGGCTGCCGTCGAGCTCGTCGCACGCGCTCATCGGCGGGGTCGTCGGCGCGGCGTTCGTCGCCGCGGGGGCCGATGCGGTCAAGGGCGCGGGGCTGCTCAAGAAGGTCATCGTGCCGGCGCTCGTCGCGCCGGTCATCGCGTTCGCCGCCGCCGGCGGGGCGATCCTCATCACCTACCGCATGGTCGGGCGCCTGCGCCCGGGGCCCGTCAACCGCGGCTACCGCTACGGCCAGATCGCGAGCCTCGGCCTGCTGTCGCTGTCGCACGGCACGAACGACGCGCAGAAGACGATGGGCATCATCACGCTCGCGCTGATCACCCACGGCAACCTCGCCGCCGATGCCTCGCCGCCGACGTGGGTCATCGTCTCGGCCGCGAGCGCGATCGCGCTGGGGACCTACTCCGGCGGCTGGCGGATCATCCGCACGATGGGCAGCCGGATCATCAAGATGGACCCGGCCCAGGGCTTCTCGGCGCAGACCGGCGGAGCCGCCGTCCTGCTGACGGCCGCGCATCTCGGCTTCCCGCTGTCGACGACGCACTCGATCACGGGCGCCGTGCTCGGCGCGGGCGCGGCGAAGCGGCTGTCCGCGGTGCGCTGGGGCCTCGCGGGCAACATCTTCCTCGCGTGGGTCCTGACGTTGCCGTGCGCGGCGGCCGTCGGCGGGCTGACCTATGCCGTCAGCCGGGTCTTCGGCACCGGCGCGCTCGGTCCGCTGATCGTGTCGATCTCGCTGCTGGCGCTCATGGCCGTCGTGTTCGGCAAGCGGCTGCAGCGCGGCCCGGCCCTGACGACGGCGGTCGACTCGTGATCGGCGCGCTCGACACAGACGCGCTGCTCGAGCTCGTGTGGGTGGCGCCGCTCGCCGTCCTCACCGTGACCGTCGCGTGGGGGCTCGTCATCCGCGGCATGACGCGCGCGCTCGAGGCTCGCCGCGAGGGGCGATCGGTGCCCGCGGCACTGCACGCGCTGGTCGCCGCCGCCGGCGCGTCGCTGTTCGCGGCGGCGCTCGTCTTCGGGCTGCTGATCATGATCGCGAAGGACTGAAGTCCGGCTTTTTGCCCGACTGCGTGCGTGCGCCCTGGCACACAGCGCGCGCTGAAACGCAACTACGGTCCGGATTCCCACGTTCTAGACGTGGCATCGCGGGGCTCAGGGCGCCCGCAAATCATCTTCCAGAGGGGTACACGCATGTCACTCAAGCGTCTCGGGCAGCACGCCGGCGCACTCGCCGTGGTGGTGCTCGCAGCCTTCGCGAGCACGTCCGCGGCGTCCGTCCGCGTTCCGCTGTCGGGCTGGAACTGGGGCAACCCGGCGCCGCAGGGCAACGCGCTGAAGGCCGTCGAGTTCAACGGCGGCCGCGGCTACGCGGTCGGCACCGCCGGCACGGCGCTGCGCACCGACGACGGCGGCGCGACGTGGTCGGGCCTGGCGACCGGCACGGCGGCCGACCTCACACGCCTGCAGATCATCGATCCAGAGACGGTCGTGGTCCTCGGCGGCGGCGGCTGCGTGCTGCGCCGCACCGACGACGGCGGCAAGACCTTCAAGAAGCTGTTCATCGTCGCCGAGGTCAACTGCCCCGACAAGGTGCAGGCGATGAACTTCGTCAGCAAGACGACCGGCTACCTCCTGCTCGCCGACGGATCCGTCCTGCGCACGACCGATGCCGGCGAGTCCTTCTCCAAGCAGACCGCGATCCCCGGCACCACGGCGAGCGCGACGCCCGGCGGCGCGACCGCCAAGGACATCCTGGCCACGGGCACCGACAGCGCGATCGCGTTCGTCGCCACCGGCTCCGGCAGCGCGGCGTACTTCACGACCGACGCCGGCGTGTCGTGGAAGCCGCTGACGATCCCGGCCGGCAGCGTCGACCGGCTCTACCGCTTCGACGCCACCACGATCTACGCGATCGGCAACGCGACGCTCCTGCGCTCCGACGACGGCGGCGCGACGTTCGCCAAGCAGGCGTTCGGCGCCGGCCAGACGCTGACCTCGATCGGCTGCAAGGACCCGAACGTCTGCCTCATCACGACCGCCAAGGGCGAGCTCAACCGCACGACCGACGGCGGCGCGACCGCGACGCCGATCACGGCGTCGAGCGTGCCGCTTGCCGGCGCCGCGTTCGCGAACGTCACCCGCGCGGTCGCCGTCGGCGCCGCCGGCCAGACCGTCGTCTCCGACGACGCGGGCGTCAACTACGTGCCGATCGGCGGTGACATCGGCGGCGCGTTCTCGCGCGTGCGTCGCGGGCCCGTCCCGACGTCGGCGTTCGCGCCGGGCGCCAAGGGCCAGATCGCGTTCACGGTCGACGGCGGCGCGAGCTGGAAGGTCGCGAACGTCTCGACGTCGGCCGACATCGTCGACACGTCGTGGTCGGACGCGAAGACCGGCTACGCCCTCGACATCCGCGGCGGCCTGTTCCGCACGCAGAACGGCGGCCTGACGTGGCAGACGCTGAACGCCGGCGCGGGCGCCGCGGCGCGGGCCGTGCTGGCCGTCCCGGCCAGCTCGAACGTCCTGCTGTTCGGCCCGAAGGGCATCAAGCGCTCGTCGAGCGGCGGCGAGTTCAACTCCGTCCCCGGCAAGCTCGTCGCGCAGACGTCGCTGACGAACGCGGACACCGGCGGCAGCGCGGTGTTCGCGTGGGCCGAGAACGGCAAGCGCGTGCTGGTCTCGACCAACAAGGGCCAGAGCTTCAAGGCGATCAAGCTGCCGACGAAAACCGCCCGCGTCCGGCAGGTGTCGTTCACCGGATCGCAGGTCGGCTTCTTGCTCGAGCCGTCGGGCCGCGTGTGGAGCACGAAGAACGGCGGGCGCTCGTGGAAGCAGTCGCTGTCGGCCGGGACCTCGGAGATCTCGGGGATCACGTTCGGGACGTCGTCCAACGGCTTCTTGAGCGTTGACGACTTCGGCGCGGACAGCACCAACGCCTACGTGCTGCACACGACCGACGGCGGCCGCTCGTGGCGGCCACAGGCGATCTCGCCCGGACTGGTCACGGGCGGGGGCATCGTCGCGTCCGATGCAAGCAAGGCGTTCGCCCTCGTCAAGCCGCGCGGCACCGTTACGCCGTCGCGGCAGCTCTTCGCCACCGCGAGCGGCGGCGACGCCGGCGCGCCCTCGCCCCTGAAGATCAAGGCGAAGCCCTCCAAGTTCACCCGCAAGTCGCTGAAGGCGGCGAAGGGCAAGGTGACGATCTCGGGCACCCTCGCTGGCGCGATCGGCGGCGAGCAGGTGACGATCGCCACGCGCACTCTCAACGGCTCCAACTGGACGCGCCGCACGGTGACCGCGGGCGCCAACGGCGGCTCCTACTCGGCGACGTTCACGATCAAGAGCTCGTCGGTGTTCGTCGCCCAGTGGGCCGGCGACAGCGGGCGCAGCGGTGCGGGCACGGCGCCGCTGACCGTGAAGGTGACGAAGTAGCGCTGCGATGACGAGTCGCCCGGGCCGAGGTTCGCTTCGGCCCGGGCGGTCGCGCGGCGCGGCCGGTCGAGGCCGCGCTACGCCGGCACGGTCAGCATCTGACACGCGCAGGACGCGGTCGCCACCAAGCGGCCCGCCTCGTCTTCGATGCGCGCCTCGACGTGCGAGGCCTGGCGGCCGCGATGGACGACGGTCGCCGTGGCGAGGAGCTGCTCGTCGCGGACCGCGCGCACGTGGTTCATCTGCTGGCTCAGGGTCGTGAAGCCCTCGCCGGCGCCGAGCGTCGTCGCGAGCGCCACCCCCATCGCGACGTCGGCCAGCGCGCATAGCAGGCCGCCGTGCACCATGCCGAACGGGTTGTGAAAGGCGCTGCCGGCAGCCATCGAGACGACGGCCGTGCCCTCGCCGATCGTCTGCGGCTGGACGCCCAGCAAGGCCGTGATCGGCGCGATGTCGGCGCTGCCGTCAAGCCAGGCCTGAAGTCGGGCATGAGCGTCGCTCATGCCAGCCTAGGACTTGGTCATGCGACCGTAGCGCCGCGCCCATTCGCGATCGTTGACGCGCGGCCGCGCGCTCGTGAACGGCTGCACCGCACGCTCCAGGGCGCGAAACAGGCCGATGCGGCCAAGCGTCTGGTCTGCCATGCCGTTGATGATGCAGTAGTTGCCGTCGTGCTCGCCGGCGTGATGGCGAAGATGGAACTCCGGCGAGAGCAGCAGATGCAGCCGTTGCAACAAGCGGATGCCGCGGCCGCGCCGGACGCGGTGCCCCCATTTGTGGAACTCGAGCATCAGAACGATCTCGACGGACGCGACCACGGCCCCCAGGACGAGCGCCACGTGCCACGCGGCAGGCGACGGCCGCGTCATCGCGAACACGATGAGCGGGGTCGCCACGATCAGCGCGAACCACGACAGCACTCCCGCTTCGTGGTGCAAGCTGTAGCGGAAGATGCGCGCCGGTCGCACGTGATGCTCGCGCACCACCATCACCATGCGGCGCAGCGGCAGGATGTCCTCGTCGAACCAGGTGTCGAAGGCCCAGTGCAGCAGGCCGCTGACCAGGTCGGCGAGAAAAGTGCCCGCTAGGAGGGCGAGCGGGATCAGCAGCCAAGCGCTCGCGAGCGTGCCCGCATGCGCCACGACCCATGCCAGCGACAGGCTCATCGCGACGACGTTCAGCGCCGCGCCCGTCGTGTGGACCACGACGTCGCGGCGCGTGATCGGGACGACCTGCAACGGATCGGGCGGCTCGTCGCTCGCCCGGCGGATCCTCGGCGTGGTGTCTCGCGCGTCAGACGTGCGGCGAGGGTACACCGGCCGCCCGACGTCCGGTGGATTGTTCATGGCCGGTGCGACCGTTCGCCCGTCAGCGCAGCGACGCGAGGAAGCCCGCGAAACGCTCGGGAGCGATCGGACGGGGGCCCGGTTCCGCCCGGCGCTCGGCGACGAGGTGGTACGCCTGCAGCCGATTGGTGTCAAACGCGTGCGCACCGCCCCAGAGGTACACCCGGAACGCCCGGTACAGCGGTTCGCCCCAGCGGGCGACAAGCTCGTCGCGCGCGGCGTCCAGGCGCTTGGCCCACTCGGTGATAGTCAGCTCGTAGTCGCGCGTCTCGCGCCGGACCTGGACCAGCTCGAAGCCGTGCAGCAGCAGCTCGTCGATCATGTTCTGCAGGCCCAGGAACGCGTGCGTGCCCGTCCAGGTGTAACGGCGCGTGAACGGGCTGATCGCGTACTTGCGGGTTGTCGCCGAGGCGTCGAGGTACAGCCGGCCACCGGGTTCTAGCGCGTCCCACAGGCGCTCGCAGAAGCGGCGGTAGCGCGGGATGTGCTCGATCACGCCGTAGATGACCGCGTGGTCGTATGGCTCGTCCGGCTTGTGATCGAGGAAGTCGCCGACCAGGACGCGGCCCTCCAGGCCCTTCTCGGCTATCAGCCGGCGGATGTAGTTCGCCGAGTCCTCGACCAGCGTCAGCGACGTGACCTCGACGCCGCGTGCGCCGCAGTACTCGGTGACGCCGCCCCAGCCGCCGCCGATGTCCAGCAGGCGCATGCCGGGCTGCAGGCCGAGCGCATCCCACATCTGGTCGAGCTTGTGCTCGGCGGCCTGCTCCAGCGTGTCGTCCTCGTTCTTGAACACGCAGTGCGAGTAGAAGCGGTAGCGGCGGTCGATGAAGGCCAGGTAGAAGTCGTCGCCAAGCGTGTAGTGCTCGGCGATCGTGTGCGCGTTCGTGGGCCGCGTGATGAACAGCTGGCCGGCGAAGGCCAGCTTCTGCCACAGGGCGCGGCCCATTCCGAGGGCGCCTCGCGCGCGCAGCAGCGCCAGCGGATCGCCCTCGAAGTCGATGATCCCGTCGACGTAGGCTCGTCCGAGCGCGTACTCGTTCGGTGCGGTGCGCAGCGCGGCGGGCGTGCGAAAGGACAGTGTGAACTCGGGTGCGGCGGTCCCGCAGCGCAGTACCTCGCCGCCCGGCAGCGCCAGCTCACATGCGACGCCCGCCGACTCCAACCGGCGCTTCAGCGTGGTGACGCGCCCGATCCCGCCGCGGCTGCGACCGACGGTTGTCGTAAGTTGCACAGGCGTCATCCCCCACTCTGTGGTGCTCCCTACCAGACGCTCTCGTGGCGACCATACCCGACGTCGATGCGGCTGTGGTCAAACTCTCAGATGCGATGCGCAGCCGCTTTGTGCGCTGGCGCAGCAGCCTTTGCAGCGCTCCGTAACCATGCCTTTTCTCGCACGAAGCGGTTGCGGCGGGGCAGGGCGTGCTCATGCGCCTCCTCACAGCCATTTCACTCGCGGTCCTTGCAACGCTCCTCGCGAGCCCCGCCGCGAGCGCCCACGTCCTGCATACCGTCGCCGCCGGCGAGACCCTGTGGTCGATCGCGGCGCAGAGCAACCTCACGACCCGGACGGTCGCGGCCTACAACGGCCTCTCGCCCGACGCGCAGGTGGTGCTTGGGAGCACGGTGAAGGTCCCCTCGGTGGCCGAGGGGGCGGCCACGCTGGGCTCGAGCGGCGCCGCCACGGGCGCGGGCGCGAACGCCGCCTCGGCCGGCAGCACGGCCTCGGAGGCCTCCGCGCCGCGCCCACAGGGCGCATACGTCGTGCGCGCCGGCGACACCTTGAGCGCCCTCGCCGCGCAGACCGGCGTCAGCGTCCGCCAGATGGCCTGGATGAACGGGCTCGATCCCGCCGCGATCCTGCTTACCGGGACCGTCCTCTAGCTGCCAAACGGCGCGCCGGCTCCGGCGCGGGCGTCGGCGCCCCTGCCCGCGGTGCGCGTCGTCCCGCACGCGGCGCCGGTGCCCGTCGCGGGGCGCCTGAGCGCCGAGCGCATCGGGGCGCTGGCCGCCGAGCACGGCGCGCCCTCATCGCTCGCCGCGGCGATCGCGTGGCAGGAGAGCGGCTTCAACAACGGCGCCGTCTCGAGCGCGAACGCGCGCGGGATCATGCAAGTGATGCCGGGGACGTGGGACTGGGTCCAGCGCAACCTCGGCGTGGGCCCGCTGAGCGCGACCTCGGCCGAGGACAACGTGCGTGCGGGATCGGCCTACCTCGCCCGCCTGCTGCGCGAGACCGGCGGCGACGCCCGGCTCGCCGCGGCGGGCTACTACCAGGGCCTGAACTCCGTCCGCACCCGCGGCATGTTCGACGACACGAGGCGCTACGTCGACAACGTCATGGCGCTGCGAGCGCGCTTCGGCGGGTGAGGCGCGCCGGCTACCCCTCGTCCTCTCCGTACGTGACCGCCCGCAGCACCTTCGCCGGCGCCCCCGCGGCGATCGAGAACGGCGGGATGTCCTGCGTGACGACGCTGTTGGCGCCGATCACGCACCGCTCGCCGATCGTGACGCCGCTCGTCACGACGACGTGCGCGCCGAGCCACACGTTGTCGCCGATCCGCGTCGGCCCCTTGCTCGTGAAGCCCTGCCACGTGATCGGCTTGTCGGGGTCGTCGAAGCGGTGGTTGGCGTCGGTGACCATGCAGCCGTTGGCGAGCATGCAATGCGAGCCGATCTCGACGAGCTCGACGGCGGCGACCATCACGCCGATGTTGAGGAACGTCCCCTCGCCGATGACGATCCGGCCGGGCGCCGGGGCCGTGAGCCAGACGTCGGGCTCGAGCAGCGTGCCGGAGCCGATCGCGAGCCGGCCGTCGTCGAGCATCTCGAGCACGTCGCCGTGCAGCGGCCAGCGCGCGAACGCCTCGCGGCGCATGAGGTGCCAGTCGATGCGCGCGCGGCGCAGCGGGCGCGAGTTGCGCTGATACCAGCGCCACTTCTGGGCCCACAGCTTGGCCTGGCGCGCGAGGTCGGGCATGCCGCGAGGAGGCTACGCCACCCCATCGGCCAGCCGGGCCTTTGTCGGATATTCCACGGTATGCATGAACTATTCGACAAAGACCGTCGGCGTGATACCCCCCTAGGGTATACTCATGCGCCATGGAGCAGACGCCTTCGCTCAACAAGCTCGCGTTCAGCGCCACCGTCCACTGCCTCACGGGCTGCGCGATCGGCGAGGTCCTCGGCATGGTGATCGGGACCGCGCTCGGCTTCGGCGACCTCGCGACCATCGCGCTGGCCGTCGTGCTCGCGTTCGCCTTCGGCTACACGCTCACAGCCTGCCGCTGCTGCGGTCGGGCATGACGCTCGCCGCCGTCGCGCCGCTCGCCCTCGCCTCGGACACGATCTCGATCACGATCATGGAGATCGTCGACAACGCGATCATGCTCGCGATCCCCGGCGCGATGGAGGCAAGCCTTTCCGAGCCCGGCTTCTGGCTCGCCCTCGCGGCCGCGCTGCTGATCGCGGGCGCCGCCGCCTACCCCGCCAACCGCTGGCTGCTCGCCCGCGGCAAAGGCCACGCCGTCGTGCACGCCCACCACCACGCCTGAGGCTCCGGCCGACATGCCGGGGCCGGCGCGCCGGGCGTGAACCCTCAGGCCGCGGCCGCGACCTTCTTCGCCCGCCCGCGGCGCGCCTTCGGCGCCGCGCCCACGACGCCGACGCCCGCGAGGTACTCGCCGGTGTGCGAGCCGGGCGTGGCCGCGACCTCCTCGGGCGTGCCGCCCGCCACGACCTCTCCCCCGGCCTCGCCGCCCTCCGGGCCCATGTCGATCAGCCGGTCGGCCGTCTTGATGACGTCGAGGTTGTGCTCGATCACGACCACCGAGTTGCCCTGGTCGACGAGCCGGTGCAGGACCTCCAGCAGCCGCTGCACGTCGGCGAAGTGCAGGCCCGTGGTCGGCTCGTCGAGGATGTACAGCGTCCGCCCCGTCGCGACCTTCGACAGCTCCGTCGCGAGCTTCACGCGCTGCGCCTCGCCGCCCGAGAGCGTGGTCGCGGGCTGTCCCAGCCGTATGTAGCCGAGGCCCACGGCGTTCAGCGTCTCGAGCCGCCGCCGGATCTTCGGGATGTGCTGGAAGAACTCGAGCGCCTCCTCGACCGGCATGTCGAGCACGTCCGCGATCGTCTTGCCCTTGAAGCGCACGTCGAGCGTCTCGCGGTTGTAGCGCTTGCCGTGGCACTGCTCGCACGGCACGTAGACGTCGGGCAGGAAGTGCATCTCGATCTTGATCTGGCCGTCGCCGCGGCAGACCTCGCAGCGCCCGCCCTTGACGTTGAACGAGAACCGCCCGGCCTTGTAGCCGCGCGTCCGCGCCTCTTGGGTCTTGGAGAACAGGTCGCGGATGACGTCGAACAGGCCGGTGTACGTCGCCGGGTTCGAGCGCGGCGTGCGGCCGATCGGCGACTGGTCGACCTGGATGATCTTGTCGAGCTGGTCGAGCCCCAGGATCGCGGTGTGCCTGCCGGCGCGCGACCGCGCGCGGTGCAGCCGGTTCGCCACGGCCTTGTAGAGCACCTCGTTGACCAGCGTGGACTTGCCCGACCCGGACACGCCGGTCACCGCGGTCAGCACGCCCAACGGCACCCGCACGTCGATCGCCTTGAGGTTGTTCTGCGCCGCGCCGCGGATCTCGACGTAGCCCGACGGCTTGCGCCGCTTCGCCGGGATCTCGATGACGCGCGTGCCCACGAGGAACTGCCCGGTCAGCGACCGCTTCACGGCCTCGATCTCCGCGGCCGTCCCCTCGGCCACCACCTCGCCGCCGTGCTCGCCAGCGCCTGGCCCCATGTCGATGACGTGGTCGGCCGCGCGCATCGTCTGCTCGTCGTGCTCGACGACGATCACCGTGTTGCCGAGATCGCGCAGGCGCTCCAGCGTCCGGATGAGCTTCGAGTTGTCGCGCTGGTGCAAGCCGATCGACGGCTCGTCGAGGATGTACAGCACGCCCACGAGCGAGGATCCGATCTGCGTCGCCAGCCGGATGCGCTGAGCCTCGCCGCCCGACAGCGTCGCCGCCGCGCGATCCATCGAGAGGTAGCCGATCCCGACGTTCTCGAGGAAGCGCAGCCGCTCCTCGATCTCGCGCAGGATCAGCCGCGCGATGTGGCGCTCGGTCTCGCTGAGCTGCACCTCGTCGAGCCAGCGCAGCGCCGCGACGACCGACAGGCGCACGAACTCGTGGATCCCGAGCCCCCCGATGAGCACCGCGCGCGACTCGGGCCGCAGCCGCGCGCCCTTGCAGGCCGGGCACGGCCGCACGCTCATGTACTCCTCGATCTTCTCGCGCGAGAACTCGGAGTCGGTCTCCTTGTAGCGCCGTTCGAGGTTGGGGATGATGCCTTCGAAGCGCGTCTGGTAGGACCGCTGGCGGCCGTAGCGGTTGCGGTAGTTGACGTTCACCGGCTCGCCGTTGGTGCCGTACAGGAAGAGGTCCCGGTGCTTCTCGGAGAGGTCGTTCCACGGCACCTCGAGGTCGGCCCCGTAGCGCTCGGCGATCGCCTCCATGATCTGCTCGTAGTAGCTCGACGAGCTGTTCGCCCACGGCGCCAGCGCGCCCTCGGCGATCGACAGGCCCGGATCGGGCACGATCAGCTCGGGGTCGATCTCGCGCTGCGAGCCAAGCCCCGTGCAGCGCTCGCACGCCCCGTGCGGCGAGTTGAACGAGAAGATCCGCGGCTCCAGCTCCGGCATCGACGTGCCACACTTCAGGCAGGCGAAGCGCTCGGAGAACTGCAGCGTCTCGCCCTCCGTGCCGTCGCGCGGCAGCAGCTCGATCTCGATGATCCCGTCGGCGAGCGCGACCGCCGTCTCGACCGAGTCGACGAGCCGCTTGCGCACGTCGTGACGCAGCACGAGGCGGTCGACGACCACCGAGATGTCGTGCTTGAACTTCTTGTCGAGCTCGATCGGGTCCTCGAGCAGGCGCAGCTCGCCGTCGACCTTCACGCGCGCGTAGCCGTCGGTGCGCAGCTCGTCGAAGACCTTGCCGTACTCGCCCTTGCGCCCGCGCACGATCGGCGCCATGACCATGAAGCGCGTGCCCTCGTCGAGCTCCATGACTTGGTCGACGATCTGCTCGACCGACTGCCCCGCGATCACGGCCCCGCAGACGTGGCAGTGCGGCTGCCCGACGCGCGCCCACAGCAGCCGCAGGTAGTCGTAGATCTCCGTGACCGTGCCGACCGTCGAGCGCGGGTTGCGCGACGTCGTCTTCTGGTCGATCGAGATCGCCGGCGAGAGGCCCTCGATCGAGTCGACGTCGGGCTTGTCCATCTGCCCGAGGAACTGGCGCGCGTAGGCGCTCAGCGACTCGACGTAGCGGCGCTGACCCTCGGCGTAGATCGTGTCGAACGCGAGCGACGACTTGCCGGATCCCGAGAGCCCGGTGATGACGGTCAGCGCGTCGCGCGGCAGCGAGACCGTGACGTCCTTGAGGTTGTGCTCCCGCGCGCCGGAGACGACGAGGCGATCGTGCTTGGCCACTCAGCCATTGTAGATGGGCGAACAGACGTTCCCCCGGGGCGATCCCGCACCTTGCGGGAAACGCTGCGCTCCGGTCACCCGAGCAGGGCGCCGACGAGCTCGCGCGCCCAGTCCGGCGGCGCCGGGCTGCCGGTGAAGATCGCCCGGTAGTACAGCGGCCCGAGCAGCGCGTCCGCGGCGCGCTCGACATCCGGGACCGCGGGTCGTCCGCGCCCCGCCGCGAGCGCTCGCGCTCGAGCATCGCGCTGAGCTGCGCGTGGCGGTCGGCGACGCACATGCTCCCGCCGTCGCTGCCGCCCGCGCCGATGGCCGAGCGCATGATCGCGAGCACGTCGGGATCCTCGAGGTCCTTGGCGACATCCACCGCCCAGCGCTCGAGGTCGCCGCGCAGCGTGGCCGTGTCCGGCACGACGATGTCGCCGCTGAAGCGACTCGACGCGACGTCGGCCGTGAGCTCGGCCAGCGATCCCCAGCGCCGGTACACCGTCGTCGGATGCACGCCGGCGCGAGCCGCGACGATCGGGATCGTCAGCGACTCCGACGGCCCCTCGGCGAGCAGCTCCTGTACGGCATGGTGCACGGCCGCGCGAACGCGTGCCCACCGCGACCACGACGAGCTTGTGGCGCCCGCTCGTCTTCGCAGCGATCACCGCGATCCTCGTCCTGTTCACAGCGGCCTCGAGCACGCCGTCGCCGCTGTACGTCGTCTACCAGCAGGAGTGGCGCTTCTCGCCCACGACGCTGACGGTCGTCTTCGCGGTCTACGTCCTCGGGCTGCTCGGGTCGCTGCTCGTCTTCGGCGCGCTGTCGGACCACCTCGGCCGGCGCCCGGTGCTCGCTGTCGCGATCGCGCTCGAGGCCGTGTCGCTCGTCCTCTTCATCGTCGCCGGCGACGTCACGGTCCTGGCGATCGCCCGCGTCCTGCAGGGCATCGCCACCGGCGCCGCGATCACGACGCTCGGCGCCGCGCTCGTCGACCTCAACCCGGCGCACGCGCCGGGCCGCGCCGGGCTCGTCAACGGGGTCGCCGCGCTCAGCGGGCTCGCCGCCGGCGCGCTGGGCTGTGGCGCGCTCGTCCAGTTCGCGCCGTCCCCGACGCACCTCGTCTACGCCCTGCTGCTGGGTGGCATGGCGCTCGCGGCGGTCATCGTCGCGCGCATGCCGAGACCTCGACGCGCCGCGCGGGCGCGCTCAGCTCGCTGCGCCCACGCGTCGGGATCCCACAGCGGCTGCGCGGCCAGGTTTTCGCACTGATCCCGATCCTCGCCGCGAGCTGGGCGCTCGGAGGCCTGTACCTGTCGCTTGGCCCGTCGGTCGCCGCGAGCCTGTTCGGCCTGCACAGCCACCTTGTCGGCGGGCTCGTCGTGACGCTCCTGTGCGGCACGGGCGCGGCGACCGCGTTCGCCCTGCGCGCCTGGCCGCCGGCGAAGGTCGTGACGACCGCCGCCGGCCTGCTGGCGGCCGGCATGGTCGTGACGCTCGCCGGCGTCGCGATCGAGTCGGCGGGCCTTGCCGCCGCTGGCACGGTCGCCGCCGGCGTCGGCTTCGGAGCCGCGGCGCTCGGCTACTTCGGCGCGTTTCGCGCGGATGGCGGCTCCCCACGAGCGCGGCGAGATGCTGGCCGTCTTCTACGTCATCTCGTACCTCGCCTTCAGCCTTCCCGCCGCCGCGGCGGGCTTCGCCAGCACGTCGTACGGCCTGAAGCCGACCGCGCTCGTCTACGGCGTCGGCGTGGCCGCGCTCGGCCTCGCGGCGCTGGCCGCCCAGCGCATGCTCGCGTCCCGCCGCTGGGCCGCGCTCACGGCCTGAGCGACGCTACCCCTCGACCGTCGCGTAGACCTCGTCGAGCAGCGACGCGCGGTCGGCGAGGTCGAAGTTCTCGGCGAGGTACTTGTCGGTCTCCTCGCGCGTCTGGCCGTTGAGCGCCATGTTGAGCGCGATGAGCCGCGCGCCCTCGACGTCGTCCTCGGCAGCGACGGGCTCGGCCTCGACGACCGTAGGCTCGTCGGGCTCGTCGTCCTCCCTGGCCGCGATGATCACGACCTCCTCCTCGACGAAGACCGGCTCGGGCTCGGGCTCGTACGCGACCGGCGCCGCGGGCGTGTCACCGGCGGCCGTGTACAGCTCGCCCATGTTGCCCGACAGCAGCGAGAGGTCGGCGCTGAGCCGGTTGGCACCGGTACGCAGCGACTCGACGAGCGCACCCAGCTCGGACTCCATCGCGTCGACGCGCTGCAGCATGAGCGCGGTCGCTTCGTGCACCTTGCCCACGTGGTCCTGCGAGCGGGCGATCGCCTCGTCGCGGATGCGCTGCGCCTCGCGGGCCGCGTCCTGCTCGACCTCGGCCGCATGCTCACGGGCCTCGCGCTCGATCGACGCGGCGCTCGTCTCGGCGGCCTCGACGATCGCTTGGACCTGCGTGCTCGCGATCGACGCGAGCGACGCGCCGGGGGCCGCGGGCGCGGCGCTCACGGGCGCGGCGCCGGATGCCGACCGCGACGAGCGCTGCAGCGCCTCGACCTCGCGGGCGACCTTGGCAAGGTGGGCATCGACGCTCGCGGGCTCGTAGCCGCGGCGGCCGATGGGGAAGTCTCGCTTCTCGATGGACTGTCGGTCGAGGGCCAACTGGACCTCCGTGGATCTTCGCGGGCGGAGGCCGCAGCCTACCGCGGCAGGCGGGGGAGTCCCACTTCGGAGCCCTCGCGCTCGACGAGCCCCTCGCGTTCGAGCGCCGCCAGCGCGCGCTCGAGGCGCTCCGCAGCGATCGTGCTCGGGAACTGCTCGCCGGCGACCAGCGCGGCGATCACGCGGCCTCGCACCCAGCGATCGGTGTCCTCGAAGCGCTGGGCGTCCGCCCGGCGGGCGGCCCGGGGCGCGATCGCCACGCGCCCGCGCGACGCGCACCACGGCGCCGCCGGGCAGGGCTCGCAGTGCGCAGCCCGAGCCGTGCAGAACACGGCGCCCAGTTCCATCGCGGCCTGGTTCCAGTCCGCTGCGCGCTCGCGCGGAAGGAGCGCCTGCGGGTCGGCTCCAAGGCGTTTCGCCACGCGGCGGACATTGGTGTCGACCGCGGCGACGGGCTCGCCGAACGCGAACGATGCGACGGCGGCGGCCGTGTACGGGCCGACGCCGGGCAGCGCGCGCAGGCCCGCGGCGTCGCGCGGCCAGCCGTCGCGCGCGACGATCGCCGCGGCCTCGCGCAGGCGCAGCGCGCGCCGGTTGTAGCCGAGGCCGGCCCATTCGCGCAGCACGTCGGCCGGCGAGGCGGCGGCGAGTGCGGCGGCCGTCGGCCAGCGCGCCAGCCAGCGCTCGTAGTACGCGACGACGCGCCCGACCTGCGTCTGCTGCGCCATGAGCTCCGAGACGAGGATCGCGTAGGGGTCGCGCGTGCGCCGCCATGGCAGGTCGCGGCCATGCGCGTCGTACCAGGCCAGGACGGCGTGCTGTAGCGGCTCGTGGCTCAGGGCGCCAGCGTAGCTCGGGCGCGTGAACTTCCAGACGATCGGCTACCTCGAGCGCGGCGACTACAGCCCGAGCCTCGAGCTGGCCTTTCGCCTTGGCGAGTTCTTCGACCTCCCGATCGAAGCGATCTTCGCGCGCGAGCCGTTCGCGCCCCTGTCCCGGCACCCTGCGAGAGGAAGCCCCGTGAGCTCGATGCTCATCCTGCTCGCCGGCATCCTCATCCTGTTCGGCATGTTGCGCCGCGGCACGCGCCGGATCGCCGCGCTCGATCATCCCGACCTCGACGAGCGCGACATCGCCGCGCGCAACAGCGCCTTGGCGCTGTGCGGCGGCATGTCGCGGCAGCGCAAGTGGCGCGTGGGGATCGGGCTTGCGCTGCTGGCGATCCTCCTCGCCGCCGGCACGCTCGCCGACTCAGGTGGCTGACGGCACCGTCGAGACGACGCGCGTCCCGCACATCTTGTCGTGCAGCGTCTCGTTGTTGTCGTCCCACAGCGGCATGAGGTAGTTGAGGATCGTGAGGATGTAGAGCGTGAAGGCCCCGACGCCCTCGATCAGCAGGTTCTTGACGAGCGCCTCGCGCACGAACGCGCGCCCCCCGGACATCCGCGAGCCGTTGGCCATGACGACGCGCGTATCGGTCGCGCGGTGGCCGACCGTCTGGCCGTTCGTGCGGGCCATCATCAGCGGCGCGTAGACGAAGTAGCCCACCAGCGCGCCGAGGATGATGCCGGCCCCGAGGCCGATCTCGCCAGCCGACGAGCCCGCGAGGAACGCGAGCGCGCCGACGAGGCCGAACGCGAGCACGATCCCCAAGCGCACGAAGAAGTCGATCGTCGCCGCGCCGACGCGGGGCCACCAATCGGCAAGCACCTGAGAAGACGGCTGCGCGGAGCTCGGCGGCGCCCAGAGATCCTCGGGCGGCGGTGCCGGCGACAGGCCGGACCCTTCCGTCACGCTGGGCCGAGCGTCGCTGTAGTCATTGCGGAAGCATAAGGTCCGGGCCGGCGTTGCCGGCGAGGTGACCGAGCCCGAGTGTCAACCATGGCTGTATTTGGAGCCAGCGCCGGATGCTGATACTAATCCTCCATGTTGGTAAGGGTTGGTGAGTTCTAGCGTGCGGGGAGGGCGCTCGCGGCGAACCCGCCTTCGGCTGCTCGCGGCCAGCTGGGCGCGACGCGGGCGCCGGGTGGCACGAACCTGGTTCGGGCGCTTCGAGACGCCCGGACGGATCTGGGCTGCCACGGTTGATCTTCTGCGGGCATTCAAGCGACGCGACCACCGTCGCCGCTGGCGTCCGCGCCGGCGCATGCTCCGCTACGTGGGGTGGCTCTTCGGCCTCCTGCTGCTCGTCCTCACGGTCGTCTCGGTCTACTCCGTCGTCTTTCATCACACGCTGGACGCTCTGCTCGACGTCAAGCAACGCTGCGACGACACCGGATTTGCTTGCAATATCTCCACGTCGGTCTTCTTCACCATAGGTCCGCTGCTGGTCGGGTCGTTCTGGTTCGTCTCCTTGACCCTGTGGCGCCTGCGTGGCCCACTGGTGAAGCAGGCACGAAACGAGCCGAACCGGCTGGTCGAGACCGCGGCGCAGATCACGGGAGCCGTCGTCGGTCGCGACGACATCTGCAACGTGCTGCAGCACAACCTCGCGGACCGCAGGGAGCGGCGGCCCTACGTCATCGTGGGTGGGATAGGGATCGGAAAGACGGCGGTGCTCGTGCGTCTCACGGAGCTGCTCGCACGGCGCGGCGCCGTGCCGGTGCCGATCCGCCTGCGCGACGCGAAGGACAACATCGACTTCCTCGAGATGGCCCGACAGACGTTCCTGCGCGAGACGCAGTCGCCGCACCTGCTCGCATCGGCCGGGCAGCGAGCCTGGGACCGGCTGCTGCAGATGGACAAGATCGTCGTGGTCGCCGACGGACTGGAGGAGGCGCTGGCCGACACCAGCGACGCCGTAGACCAGGAGCGCGACCACCGCGTTCGCACCGCGGTCACGCAGGCCCGCAGGCACGGCTACCCACTCGTCATCGCTTCTCGCGAGCACGATGCCCTCAGCGCGCTCGATGCCGCCCTGTTGCGACTCGAGCCGCTCAGCGAGGAGGCCGCACTCGACTTCATCGAGCCGGACCAGCGCGTGCAGGACGAGCGCCGGCTCGGGCAGGTGGTCGAGGCCGCCGGCGTCGTCCGGATGCCGCTGTACCTGCAGATCGTGCGCGACCTGCATGACACCGGGCAGCTCACCTATGGCGATTCCCGCGGCATGGATCCGGTGCGGCTGCGGATGAACCTCGCGGGGAGGTGGATCGGCGCCCTGATCGAGGGCACGCTCGACAAGCAGCCTATCCCGGTCAACCCGACGCAGCGCAGAGCAACGGTCTTTCAGCTCGCCACGCTTGCTTGTTGCGGCCTTGTCAACGACACGATCCAGGTCGAGTTCGACATGTTCGAAACGGTGCCCGAGGGGGACCTCGTCCCGGTACCCCGCTACACGAACCTGAGCGACGGGCTCGTGCAGCGCCTGCAACCCACTGCGACGCCGGCGATCGACGAGCTCCCCCCAAGTCAGGAAGCCGCTCACGTGACCGCCGCGCGGGCTCACCAGACGAAGCTGTGTCAGGCGGTGAACATGCAACTCGCCGCCACGACAGGCGACCGCCTGGGCCTCGTCGACCGCCGGCGAAGCGGCGTGCGGTTCCCGCACAGCACGATGCAGGCGTACCTCGGCTCGTGGATGATCGGCGAAGCGCTGAAGGACGAGGCATTCTGGAAGAAGGCGTTCAACGCACCGGGGCGCGAGCTGCTCATGGCGCTCGTCATGTTCTCCCGTCGCAAGGAGGCCGGCCAGCGCCGTCCGGGGAGCGAGGTCTCGTGGCGATCGTGGATCTGTGAGCGCCTCTGGGAGGCGGCCGATCAACCGCATCCGTCCGACTCGAAGAAGATCGAGCTGCTGACGGCGGCCGTCGAGATCGACAGCGTGCATGCGCCATCCGCCACGGCCGGCGCCGTCACGAAGCTGGCTGACCAATGGATCCAAGCGAGCTCGTTCGAGGAAGCGACGCGCGACGCGAAGCTTGTCGCCATCGATCTCGTCGGCGCCGCCGCACGTCGCCTGACGCCGCTGAGGGAGTCGGCGGCCACCGGCTACTACGCGCAGCTGTTCAAGATCTGCTGCGCCGAGCCGAGCTACCAGGTCCGGCTCGCCGCGGCTCAGGAGATCGGCGCCGGCGGCAAGCATGCGTTCGAGGAGCTCGAGGCGGAGTTCCGCAGCGACATGTCCAAGCTGGCCGCGGAGCGCCTCGAGCGGATGAGAGATCGTGAGGCGACCCTCGGAGCCAATCGCTATCGCTACAGCACCCAGGCCTGGCTGCTGCCGATGATCGTCGGATCCGGAGCCGAGAGCGACGACGCCACGCGGCTGCTCGGGGAATGGCTCGAGCTCGTCGGCAAGGGAATGCCGCCCTGGCTCGAGGCCGCGCTCGCGCAAGGCTTCAAGTATGCGGCGAACCGGCGGCCCCAGAACCCATACGAACGAGCGGACACGCGCGCGTATCTCGCCGCGCGCGCCGAGGAGATGCTCGAGAGCGCCGACTTCTGGTTCGCGCGTATCGCGCTGCTGCATGCGCTCTGCCTCTGGGGGCTCTCCGGCACGCTCGAATCGCCGGACCAGCCCCGGGGCCGGCGCGGTCCGCGGGCCGCGGTCGAGCGCTGGTCGCGACGCCGTGACGGGCAAACGGAGCATCGGTTCGTGCGCGAGGCGGCGGATCTCGCGGCCAGAGCGCTCGCGACGCGGCAGCCCGAGCGCTACATCTGGATCGACGAAAGTGGCGTGGCGAGCACGGTCGGGTCGCGCTCCAAGCATGCGAGAACGCACTCGATGGCAGAGCTGTGGATACCTCCATCCGCCGGGTGGCTCATCCTCGACAAGCGAGCGCAGCAGCTCGTCGCCGATGTCCTGATCCTGCTCGGGCTGGCCGAGCGCGGCGACAGGCCCGAGGACTGGGAGACGAACCTGCGCAAGATCAACCGCCAGGAGCTCCCGCACTGCCTCACGCAGGAGCGCAACCTGCAGCTGCGGCCGGTCGAGCGGGGACTGACGAAGCGCCCACCGGGCGACACCTGCAAAGGCGGCTGCCCGGTGCGGCTGTGCCCGTATCCAGCGAAGGGGCAGCAGCCCTATCGCGTCGAGCTGAGCGAGGCGTTCTGCCGGCGGCAGCGTGAGCTGCTCGGCAGGACGATCCAGCTGAGGATCGGCCCGGCGCCTTGGCAGAACGCCCCGAAGGGCGAGTTGCGGCGGTTCTGGCGCGAGATGGAGCGGCGCGCTCGCACGTGACCGGCCGCGCGGCGCGCTACGCCGCGGGCGCCTCGTTGGCCTGCGCCATCCCGAGCTCGCGGCGCAGGTCGCGGATCTCGTCGCGCACCCGGGCGGCGTACTCGAAGCGCAGCTCCTCCGCCGCGACGAGCATCTCCTCCTCGAGCTCGACGATCGTCTGCTCGAGCTCGGACAGCGTCATCGCCTCGGTGGCGGCCCGCTTGCGCTTGCGCTTGCCCTTGCCGGGCAGCTTGGACTCCGACTGCAGGAACTCGGCGATGTCCGAGATGCCCTTGACGATCGTCGCGGCCGTGATGCCGTGCTCCTCGTTGTAGGCGAGCTGGATCGCGCGGCGGCGATCGGTCTCGCCGAGGGCGGCGCGCATCGCGTCGGTCTCCTTGTCGGCGTACATGAGGACCTTGCCCTCGATGTTGCGCGCGGCACGCCCGATCGTCTGGATCAGCGACGTCTCCCCGCGCAGGAAGCCCTCCTTGTCGGCGTCGAGGATCGCCACCAAAGACACCTCTGGAAGGTCGAGCCCTTCCCGCAGCAGGTTCACGCCGACGAGCACGTCGTACTCCCCCAGCCGCAGGTCCCGGATGATCTGGATGCGCTCGAGCGTGTCGATCTCCGAGTGCAGGTAGCGGACCTTGAAGCCCATCTCGAGCAGGTAGTCGGTGAGGTCCTCGCTCATCTTCTTCGTGAGCGTCGTGACCAGCGTGCGCTCGCCGCGGTCGACCACCGTGCGGATCTCGTTCATGAGGTTGTCGATCTGGTTGCGCGTCTCGCGCACCTCGACCATCGGGTCGACGATCCCCGTCGGCCGGACGATCTGCTCGACGACCTGCCCCGAGTGGGCCTTCTCGTACTTGCCCGGCGTCGCGCTCACGAACACGAGCGTCGGCGTGATCGTGAGGAACTCGTCGAACTTCTGCGGGCGGTTGTCCAGGGCGCTCGGCAGCCGGAAGCCGTAGTCGACGAGCGTCTGCTTGCGCGAGCGGTCGCCTTCGTACATGCCGCCGATCTGCGGGACGGTCTGGTGCGACTCGTCGAGGAACGCCACGAAGTCGTCGGGGAAGTAGTCGATGAGGCAGTACGGGCGCGCGCCCGGCATCCGCCCGTCGAGGATCCGCGAGTAGTTCTCGATGCCGTTGCAGAAGCCCATCTCGCGCAGCATCTCCATGTCGTACTGGGTGCGCTGGCGCAGGCGGTGGGACTCGAGCAGCTTGCCCGACGCCTCGAGCTCCGCGCAGCGCTCGTTGAGCTCGCGCGCTATCTCGGTGACGGCCGCCTCGATCGAGCCGTCCTTGACGTTGTAGTGCGTCGCCGGCCAGACCGCGACGTGCTCGAGGTCGTCGGCGATGAGCTCGCCCGTCAAGGGGTCGAAGTGCTGCAGGCGCTCGACCTCGTCGCCGAACAGCGTCGCGCGGAACGCGGTCTCCTCGTAGGCGGGGAAGACCTCGAGCGTCTCGCCGCGGACGCGGAACGTGCCGCGGCCGAGCGCGGTGTCGTTGCGGGTGTACTGGATGCTGACCAGCTTGCGCAGCAGCGCGTCGCGATCGATGACATCGCCCTTGCGCAGGACCTGCATGTTCATCTCGTAGGTCTCGGGCGAGCCGAGGCCGAAGATTGCTGAAACGGACGCCACGATGATCACGTCGCGGCGCGCGAACAGGGCGGCGGTCGCGGCGTGGCGCAGCCGGTCGACCTCCTCGTTGATCGCCGAGTCCTTCTCGATGTAGAGGTCGCGCGACGGGACGTACGCCTCGGGCTGGTAGTAGTCGTAATACGACACGAAGTACTCGACCGCGTTGTCGGGGAAGAACGTGCGGAACTCGTTGCAGAGCTGGGCGGCGAGCGTCTTGTTGTGCGCGAGTACGAGCGTCGGGCGCTGCAGCTCCTGGATGACGCCGGCCATCGTCATCGTCTTGCCGGTGCCGGTGGCGCCGAGCAGCGTCGTGAAGCGGTCGCCGGCGCGCACCGCCGCGGAGATCTCCGTGATCGCCTTCGGCTGATCGGCGGCGGGGGTGAAGATGTCGTCGAGCTTGAACGCCGGCACGGCGGTTCAGGTTAGCCGCGGTCGCGGCCAACCTCTGACCTAGAGATCCGCGAGGGCGTGGCACCCTGACCCCTATATCCGGGGTCAAGGTGCCACCCGTTCGCACTCAGCGGCGGTAGTACAGCTTGCCGTTGCGCTTGCGGACGTCGAGGCGCAGCGTCGAGCGGCTCGTGACCGGGCCGGGACGCACGGCGCGGTAGGCGTACTCGATCGACCGCGTGTCGACGTCGTTGGGCAGGATCAGCGTGAGTGCCCCGCGTGCGCGGGTCTTGAGGCCCGTCTTCAGCAGCCTCCGCTTGCCCTTGCGCACGTGGTAGACGTCGATGCGCGCGCCCTGGATGCCGACGCCCCGCTCGTTGCGCAGGATGCCGCGCGTGACGACCCGCCGGCCAAGGCGGCTCGTGAGCCTTGACCCCAGTCGGCGCAGGCCCTTCGCGAACCACATCTTGAGGTTGGCCTTCGTCGAGGCGTTCTCGCCGTTCGCGCGCGGGAACTCGGTCGGGCCGTAGACGGCGGTCTGGTTGCCGGCGGCGTCCTCGATCGCGAGCTCGACCCCGTGCGGACCGGGCGTGAGCGCGCGGACGTTGACCTCGCCCCGCGCGTCCTTGGTGGCCAGCGGGCACGGGACCGGCACGGCGAACTGGTACGGATCGGCGTCGGTCGCCAGCGCGTCGGCGCACTTCCCGCCGGCGCTCACCACCGACGAGACCTTGCCGTCGACCTTGACGATCATCCGATACAGCCCGCCGCCGATGTCCGCGGCGTCGAAGCCGACCGCGAGCTTGCCCGACTGGTCGCCGTCGTCGAGCACCTTGACGTTTGCGACCTTCGGCGCGAAGAGGTCCTGCAGGCCGATGTTGACCTGCGCAGTGTCGACCCGCAGCGGCGACGAGCAGGCGTCGCCGGCGTTCGTGCAGAGCGCACGGATGCGCACCCATGAGCCGTTGAGGCCCTCCTTCTGCACGGGCGCGCTGAGGTCGGCGATGCAGCTTGACTCCGTCGAGGGGGCGCATTTCTCGAGCGTGGCCGTGTCGGTCTCGACGATGTACGCGAGATCGCTGGCGAGCAGGCTCTTGGTCAGGCCGGCGGTCGTCCGGCGCGCGTGGAAGCGCACGATCTTGGTGCCGGGCGGCGCGGGGAACGTCCAGCTCGCGCTCGCGTCGCCCTCCGGCCGGGGCTGGGGAAGGACGGCGGTCAGCGCACCGCCCGCGGCGCAGCCATTGGTGACCTGCCCGGTGCCGGACTTCGTCCCCACCCACCCAATCGCCTCGTTGACCGGCCCGAGCGGGTCGCGGCACGAGAACACGGAGTAGACGTCGGCGCTCGCAGGCGCGGGCACGAGCATGAGCGTTCCTGCCGCGGACGCGGCGAGCAACCAACGGGTTCGCTGCATATGTAGACCCCTTCAGCGGAGTGGCATCCCTGCCGGGTGCCGCGAGGCCTTCCCTTCCTCGCGGCTTGGACTTGCCAGGCCGTTACCCGCGCGGGAATGACTCCTATTTCTGGAGCGAGGATTCGTGCAGCTTCGCGCCCCGGACGCGGCGCGCTGTCGCCGCGGTTTAGTCGAGCTTGAGCTCGGAGAGCTTCGCCCAGCGCGGGTCGGGCTCGCGCTCATGGGCGTGCTCGGGGCCCGCCGCATTGAGGTTCGCCCCGCAGACCGGGCACAGCCCCAGGCAGTCCTCGTCGCACAAGAGCTGCGAGGGAAGCGCGAGCACGAGCGCGTCGCGCGCCCAGGCGTGGAGGTCGAGGACCTCCTCGCGCACGTACGGGCTCTGCAGCTCCTCGCCGCCGCCGGGCTGGTCGACCTCGCGCGCGTCGACGGCGACCTGCGGCAGCGCGGGCTCGAGGCAGCGCATGCACGGGCCGTGCAGCGACGCGCCGAAGCGCAGCCGCAGGGCGTAGCCGCCGCGAGTCATCGCGGAGATGTCGAGCACGGAGGTCACGACCCGGGGCTCGATCTCGTACGTCTCTCCGCCGAACTGCAGGGCGTCGAGCGCGACGTCGAGCTCGAGGCGGCGTCCCTCGCCGGCGGTCAGCCGCAGGCGCCCGAGATCGAAGCTGTCGGTGCGGGCAGGCATGGTGCCCCTCCAAGGCTAGTGGGTCGGTCCCGGGTGGCCGGGCAGGCACGGTTACCCGGCGAGCTGCCGCTTGAGCACCTTTCCCGCGGCGTTGCGCGGCAGCCGCTCGACGAACACGACCTCGCGCGGGACCTTGAAGCTCGCGAGGTGCGCGCGCACGTGGTCCTTGACGTCCTGCTCGCTCAGCGCCGCGTCGTCGGACGCGACCACGAACGCCTTCAGCCGCTGGCCGAAGCGCTCGTCGTCGACCCCGACGGCCGCCACCTCCTCGACGCCATCGAGGCGCGCGACGACGTCCTCGACCTCGCGCGGGAAGACGTTCTCGCCGCCGGAGACGATCATCTCGTCGGCGCGGCCGTCGATGAACAGCCGGCCCTCGGCATCGAAGTGCCCGATGTCGCCGGACGACAGCAGACCGTGCAGCGACGGCTTGCCGCCGCCTCCGGTGTAGCCCTCGAAGACCATCTCGTTGCCGACGAAGATCCGGCCGGTCGCGCCGGGCGCGACCTCCCGGTCGGCGGCGTCGTAGAGGCGCACGACCGTGCCGCGCGGCGGGCGGCCCGCGGTGCCGGGCGCGTCGCGCAGGTCAAGCGGCGTGGCGACCGTCGCCCACGCGACCTCCGTCGAGCCGTAGAGGTTGTAGAGCACCTCCCCGAAGGCGTCCATGACGCGGGTGGCGAGCTCGCCGGGCAGCGCCGAGCCGCTGGCGGCGACGACGCGTAGCGCGCCGAGGTCGTGGCGGCCGATCTCGCGCTCGCCGAGCTCGAGCATCCGCTGCAGCATCACCGGCACGACGACGAGCGCGGTGACGCCGTGGTCGTCGATCGCTTGGAGGGTCGCGGCGGGGTCGAAGCGCCGGCGCAGGACGAGCGTCGATGCGAGCGCGATCCCGAGGACGAGGTGGGCGAAGCCCCACGAGTGGAACATCGGCGCGGCGATCAGCGTGCGCTCGCGGGCGCGCAGCGGGATCGCCTCGAGCAGCGCGGCGGCGGGATCGAGCGACGCCGGCTGGTGGCGGTTGGCGCCCTTCGGCGCGCCGGACGTGCCGCTCGTGAGGATCACGACGCGCCCGCGCTTGGCCGGTGGCAGCAGGTTGGAGCGGTCCGCCGACTCGATGAGGTCGTCGAGCGTCGGCACGGCCGACACCGCGCCCAGCGGCCACGCGACGAACGCCATCCGTCCGTTGGCGGCTTCGCCCGCGACCTCCGCGAGGTCCTGGTCGTAGACGATCGCCCGCGGCAGCTCGCGCCTGCAGACCTCGGCGACCTGCGGCCCCGCGAACGCGGTGTTGAGAAACAGCGCGTTCGCGCCGAGCTTCGCGCAGGCGACCGTCGCCTCGACGAGGCCGCGGTGGTTGCGGCACAGGATCGCGACGCTGTCACCGGGGGCGAGGCCGGCATCGCGCCACGCCCTGGCAAGCGCGTTCGTGCGGCGGTGGACCGCCTCGAACGTCAGCGAGCCGCGCTCGTCGACGATCGCGACACCCTCGGGGTCGGCGATCGAGGCGACCGCGTAGCCGGCGGCGACCGTCGGCCCCCAGCGCTTCAGCGCAGTGGCCGTGCGCGCGAGCTTGACGGGCCCGAGCGGCCGCAGCATCCCGGTCTCCACCAGCATCCGAGCGGTGAACGCCTTCGTCGCCAGCGTGTCGATCAGGACGCTCATGGCAGGCGCAGGTCGCCCGGAACCGCGCCGCGCTCGATCAGCCCGTGGATGTCGGCGGCGCGCCGCGGGTTGAGGTACACGTGGCGCTGGCCGACGCTCGGCTTCTCCTCGAGCAGCCCGGCCTCGAGCAGCGCTTCGCCGACATCGTCGGCGAGCGCGCGGTCGTTGCCCGCGAAGCCGCGCGAGAGGTGGCGGAAGTCCGTGTGGTAGCCGCCCCACTTGCCCATGCCGTTCAGGCGCTGCAGGATCCGCCGCGCGATCCGGCGAGCCGGCTGCGGGTCGTCGTGCGGCCGCGCGGCGACATCGCCCGCGGTCTCGAGCAGGGCAAGCGCCGCGTCCTCGTGCTCGGCGACCGACGCCGGGTTGGCCGGGTGCCCGCCGAGCCGCGCGATCGTCTCGGCGCCGTGCAGGGCGCGGGCGATCGGCGCGCGCCAGTCGCCGGCATCGGCGAGCACGCCTTGCGGGACGGCGAGCGCCTGCGCCCGCAGCCGCGCGACGCTCGCGACGTGCTCTTCGAACGCGATGACCACCAGATCGGCGTCCTCCCGCGCGTTCGTCGGCAGCCGCAGCGCCAGGTGGCCCTCGAGCGAGCCGGCTTGCAGGAGCAGGTCGGTGGGGCCTGTCGGTGCCGGCGGCTGCGCGATCTCGACGAGCGCGCCGATCGTGGCGGCCGTGAGCAGCCACGACCGCTCGCTCGCCGCGTCGGGGTCGGCGCGCAGCGCGGCCGCGACGGGCACGGCCGCGACGAGCGCGTCGTCGAGCGCCGCGATCGCGACGGTCACCGGCTGCTCGCGCCCCGAGCGCGGCAGCGCGAGCTCGCGCTCGGAACGGGCGAGGTCGTCGCGCAGCAGGGATCGCAGCTGGGCGACTCGCTCGCGTGGCGCGGCCGTTCCCCCGGCGTCCTCGAGCGCCGTGGCGAACAGGTGCATGACGTGGAGCGTAGAGGCGGCCGGTGCGCGCGGGACCCGTCCCGCCGGGCCACTACTTGCAGACGCGCTTCTCGGACCTGCGCGCCGCGGCCAGCGCCGTCTTGGCCTTCGCGACGTAGGCGTCGTAGCGCGGGCGGGAGTCGGGCGCGTACTTGGGCCGCTCGGCCACGAGCTGGTCCAGCCGGTCCTTGGAGTCGATGCGCTTGGCGCGTGCGACGAGACACTTGCTCGCCGTGCTGTCGGGCGTCGGCGGCTCGGTGTTGACGTACGTGACCTCGTACTCGAGGCCCGCGCAGGCCGGCTCGGTCGAGCTGATGTCGACGAGGTAGCGACTTGGCTTGCGAGGAACGAGCATCGTTGCGACATTGCCGCGAGTCGCCTGCGACGAGCGCATCCAGCGCCGCTCGGGGTTGAACAGCGCGACCTTGAGCGGGCCGGCGCACGTCGGGGTGGTCTGCAGGACGCGCACGAAGACCGTGTTGATCGAGTCGTCGGCGTTGCGGCCGACGATCGAGTACCAGTCCTGGTCGCCGGCGCGGTCGACGACCGCGCTCGCCCGGTCGGGCAGCGACTCGATCGCCTGCGCGCCCGCGGGCGCGTCGGGCACGTCGGGAATGATGGCCGCCGCGGCCAGCGCCGGAGCGCCGAGCGCGAGCGCGAGAGCGACGCCCGCGGCGCGCCTCCGCCCTGTGTTGCACGCCGCCAGTCGCCGCATGGCCGTAGCGTATACCGGCTCTCGGCGTCGATGCGACGCACGCGTACCGCCCGGCGCGGAACCCGGGCGGATGGCTAGGGTCCAGGGCATGTCGGGCTGGTTCGCACACTTCGGTTTCGCGCCCGTCGGCGAGGATCTGATCATGGGCGCCTACCCGCAGGACGCCGACGACGTCGCCGAGCTCGCCGCGGCCGGCATCACCCGGGTGTTCAACCTCGTGCAGGACCTCGAGTACGACCCCGGCGCCCGTGACGCGTGCGTCGCGGCGCTCGCGGATGCCGGCATCCAGGAGTGCCGCGTGGAGCTCGTCGACTTCGGCAGCCTGACGCCGGACCAGATCGAGGCGGCCGCGCGGGTGGTGCTCGACTGGCTGGACGAAGGCGAGCGCGTGTACGTGCACTGCCGCGCCGGATGGCAGCGCTCGGCGACCGTCGTGGCGGCGATCGTGACGCTGCGCGAGAGCGTCGACCCGCGTGCGGCGCTCGAGCTCCTGCGCGCGCGCAAGCCGACGGCGAACCCGCTTCCGCATCAGCGCGCCGACCTGTTCGAGTGGTGGATGCAGCGCTCGGCCTGACCGCGAAATCGCAGCGTGCGGGGGTTATTCCGTCGGGAGCAGGGCGTACGGTGAGACGTTGGTCATGGAAGCTGCCATCCGCC
This sequence comes from uncultured Actinomycetes bacterium, assembly GCA_963839905.1. GTDB lineage: Bacteria > Actinomycetota > Thermoleophilia > Solirubrobacterales > Solirubrobacteraceae > CADCVQ01. Next base: position 164,288 of record CAWIXC010000003.1, read on the forward strand.
TCCCCCTCACGCAGGTCTACGTCCGCAACGGCCGGCTCTACGTCGAGCAGCTGACCGTCGACGACGAGACGTCGGCGCGCCTGGCCGCCGACCGCGACGATCCGGTGCGCTTCGTCGTCGAGGCGATCGAGATCGGCGCCCGCGTGCTGGACCGCGAGCTCACGGGCGTCAACGCCGAGTTCGTGCGCGCGGAGTTCGAGAAGACCGCGCGCGAGCTCGACACGACCTTCGCCGAGCGCGCGCGGGAGGTCACCGAGCGGCTCGACGCGAAGGTCGAGCAGGTCTTCGGCCCCGAGCACGGCCACGTGACGAAGGCGCTCGCACGGCACTTCGGCGACGAGTCGTCGGTGGCGGTGCAGCACCGCATCCGCGCGGTGCTCGACGAGGTCGCCACCGGGATGCGCGAGGACCTGCGCAAGCAGTTCTCGTCCGACAGCGCGACCAACCCGCTCGCCGGCTTTCAGCACGCCCATCTCGCGAGCACGAAGCAGATCGCCGACCGCCAGTCCGAGCACCTGCTCGCGATGGCCGAGAAGCTCGAGGCGATGAAGCTCGAGATCTCCGACCTGCGCTCCGAGAAGCAGAAGCTCGCGGAGATCGCAGCCGTGGCGGAGAAGGGCACGGCCAAGGGCCGCTCGTACGAGGAGGCCGTGGCGCTCGCGGTCGACGCGATCGCCTCCGTGCAGGGCGACGACTGCGAGGCCGTCGGCGACGTTCGCGGCGAGGGCGGGCGCAAGGGCGACGTCGTCGTGGCGATCGACGCGTGTGCGGGGCCGGCGCGCGGCCGGATCGTGTTCGAGGCGAAGAACTCGCAGCTGTCGCGCAACCGCGCGCTTGCCGAGCTCGACGACGCGCTCGAGACGCGCCATGCGGACTTCGCGATCTTCGTCGTGCCGTCGGAGGACAAGCTGCCCGCGCGCACGCGGCCGCTGCGCGAGTTCAACGGCGACAAGATGTTCGTCGTCTACGACGCGCAGGAGGATGCGCGGCTGGCGCTCGAGGTCGCGTACGCGCTCGCGCGGGCGCGCGTGCTCATGAACCGCGGCGACGACGAGGCCGTCGACCCGGCCGCGGTCCGCGCGGAGGTCGAGCGGGCGATCGGCGCGATGGAGAACGTGCGCCGCATCAAGGCGCAGCTGACGAACGCGAGCGGCAGCATCGAGGAGTCGCGCCGGATCCTCGAGTCGATGGCATCCGACGTGCGCAGCCACCTGACGGCGATCGAGCAGCTGCTCGCGGCCGCCGCGCAGCACGCCACGTCCTGAGCGTAACCCCCGGGATCCTTCGCCTACCCTCGGGCAGATGCCCGAGCCGATCACCGGGGAACCTGCGGGCGTGGCCGGGGAGGGCATGTCGCGGCGCCTCGTGCTGCTGCTCGCCATCGCGTGCGGAGCGGCGGTCGCGAACCTCTACTACGTCCAGCCGCTGCTGAACGTCGTCGGCGAGGCGTTCGGCGTCTCGGAGTCCGCTGCCGGGCTGCTCGTGACGTGCGCGCAGGTCGGCTACCTCCTCGGGCTGGCCCTGCTGGGCCCGCTCGGCGATCTCGTCGAGCGGCGCCGGCTCGTCACCGTGCTGCTCGTGGGCGCCGCCGCGTCGGCCGCGGTGTGCGCGGCTGCGCCCTCGATCGTCGTCCTCGGGGCCGCGCTCGTCGCCGTCGGCGCGATGTCGGTCGTCGCGATGATCCTCCTGCCGCTCGCCGCGACGCTCGCAGGCCCTCAGCGCCAAGGTCAGGTCGTCGGCACCGTGATGAGCGGCCTGCTCGTCGGGATCCTGCTGTCGCGCACGTTGAGCGGGCTCGTCGCCGAGCTCGGCGGCTGGCGGCTCGTGTTCGCGCTCGCCGCACTCGCGATGCTGGCGCTGGCGCTTGCGCTGCACCGCGGCCTGCCGTCGCTGGCGCCGGCGGAGCACCTGCGCTATCCCGAGGCGCTGCGCTCGGTGCTGTCGCTCGTCGCGTCCGAGCCGGTCCTGCGCCAGCGCATGGCCTTGGGCGCGCTGGCCTTCGGAGGCTTCGCGGTGCTGTGGACCTCGCTTGCGTTCCTGCTCGCCAAGCCGCCGTACGAGTACGGCGAGGGCGTCATCGGGCTCTTCGGGCTCGCCGGGCTGGCGGGCGCGCTGGTCGCACCGCTCGCCGGCCGGCTGGCCGATCGCGGACATGGCCGCCCGGCGCTCGCCGTCCTGCTCGTCGCCACGCTCGCGAGCTGGGGCCTGCTGGCGCTCGGGGCGTCGTCGCTCGCCGCGCTGATCGTGGGCATCGTGCTGTTCGACGCGGGCGTCCAGGGCTCGCACATCAACAACCAGAACGCGATCCACCGGCTGCGCCCGGAAGTCCGCAGCCGCGTGACGACGGCCTACATGGTCGCGTTCTTCGGCGGCGGCGTGATCGGGTCCGCCTTGTCGGCCACGGTCTACGCGGCCGGCGGCTGGGATGCCATCTGCGTGCTGGGCGCCGGCTTTGCGCTCGTGGCGGTGGTCGTCAGCCGACGTCTGCGCCGGGTGGGCGAGGAGGGCACGCGCACGCCAGGGGCCACCGGCCGGCGGGTAGCCTCGTCGCCGTGACGCGATCGGTGATCTTCGACTGCGACGGCGTCCTCGTCGACACGGAGCTCGTCTCGAACACCGTGCTTGCCGCCCTGCTGACCGAGGCCGGCCTGCCGACGACGCTCGAGGACTGCATGCGCGACTACCGCGGTCGCTCGATCGGGTCGGTGCTGGCGCTGGCCGAGCGCGACCTCGGCGGGGCGCTGCCCTTCGACGTCCCTGCCCGGTACTACGCCGAGGTCGAGGAGGTCTTCGCGCGCGAGCTCGAGCCGGTGCCAGGAGTGATCGCCGCGCTCGACCGGATCTCGCTGCCGTCGTGCGTCGCGTCGAGCGGGCCGCACCACAAGATGGCGGTGACGCTGCGGGCCACCGGCCTGTGGGAGCGCTTCGAGGGGCGGATCTTCAGCGCGAGCGAGGTGGTAAACGGCAAGCCGGCGCCGGACCTCTTCCTGCACGCGGCGGCGCGGATGGGCTTCGATCCGGCCGGGACGGCGGTCGTGGAGGACAGCCTGCCCGGCGTCCAGGCGGCGGTCGCGGCGGGGATGCGCGCCCTGGCATTCACGCGCCACTCCGATGCGGCGGAGCTCGCGGCGGCCGGCGGCGAGCCGTTCGGAGACATGGCCGACCTGCCGGCGCTGCTCGCGGCATGAGCGTGGACCGGATCGCGCGCAAGGTCGTCGTGTCCGGGCGCGTGCAGGGCGTCTTCTTCCGCGACAGCACGCGCCGCGAAGCACAGCGCCTCGGCATCGTCGGCTGGGTGCGCAACCGGCCCGACGGCCGCGTCGAGGCCTTCTTCGAAGGCCTGGCCGACGCCGTCGAGCAGCTCGTGCGATGGTGCAGCGAAGGCCCGCGTCACGCGGACGTCGACGATGTCAGCGTGGCCAAGGTCGAGCCCGAAGGCCTCGACAGCTTCGCGATCCGGTAGCCGATGTAGCTGCTAGCGGACTTCGGCCGGCTCGTCCTTGCCCTGCAGGCGCTCGCGACCGCGCTGCACGGCCGCGATGAACTTCGAGAGGTTCACCTCGAGGGTGTTGAGGATCTCGTCGGCGTAGTCCTCGGCGCCGAGGCGGATCTCGCGCTCGCGGGCGCGGGCGTCCTCGATGATGTCCTCGGCGGCGCGCTCGGCCTGCTTGGTGACCTCTTCCTCGCCGACGAGCTGGTTCTGGCGCTCGCGCGCCTCCTTGACGATCCGCTCGGCCTCGCGCTTGGCCTCGGCGAGCATCTCCTGGCGCTCCTTGACGATCCAGCGCGCCTGCTTGATCTCCTCCGGGATCGTCGCCCGCATCTGATCGAGGATGTCGTAGATCTCATCCTTGTCGACGCGAACCTGCCCGGTCATCGGAACGAGCTTGGCGTTGTGCACCAAGTCATCCAGCTTGTCGATGAGTACCAGGACGTCCATAGCAACCCTTCAGTTCGCTAGCGGCTCAGCTCTTCCTTCAACCGTGCCGCGACCCGCTTTGGGACCAGCTCGTCGATCGTTCCGCCGAACATGGCCAGCTCCTTGATGCCACTCGAGCTGAGGAAACTGTACTGCGGGCTGGCCATGAGGTAGAGCGTGTCGATATCGGACGCCTGCAGGCGGTTGAGCTGATGCATCTCGAACTCGTACTCGAAGTCCGAGATCGCGCGCAGCCCCTTGACGATGACCTTCGACCCGTGGTCCCGCGCGAAGTCCACCACGAGGGCCGAGAACGGCTCCGCGCGCACCCCCGCCAAGTGCTCCGTGGCCTCGCGGATGAAGCTCAGGCGCTCGTCGATGTCGAACAGCGTCTTGCCCTTGCGGATCGGCATGTTGACGACCCCCACGACGACCTCGTCGAACAGCTCCGACGCCCGCGTGATGACGTCGAGGTGCCCGTTCGTGATCGGGTCGTAGGAGCCGGGGCAGACGGCGATGCGGTGGTCAGGTGTCATGGATGCGGATCACGGTGTCGCCGTAGCGGCGCTCGTCGGTCACGGGGAGCACCAGCTCCAGCGGTTCTCGGCGGTCGCTCTCGGTGACGACGCGCGCCCCGGCCGCGAGGACCGCGGGAAGCGCTTCCGAGAGCGCCCGCCCCAGCTCGGCGGCGCGGCGGTAGGGAGGGTCCAGGAAGACCAGATCGTATGCCTCCGACCCGGCGGACGCAGCGCGCAGCGCCGCACGCGCCTCGAGACGGCGCACGTCGGCCTCGATTCCGAGCGCTTCGAGGTTCGCGCGGACGGCCTTGATCGCCGCGGGCGCGCGGTCGACGAACACCGCCGCGGCTGCCCCGCGCGACAGCGCTTCGATGCCCAGCGCGCCCGAGCCGGCGAACAGGTCGAGCACGCGCGCGCCCTCGATCGACGGCCCGAGCACGCTGAACAGCGCCTCGCGGACGCGATCGCTGGTGGGCCGCGTCGCATCGCCTGCCGGCGCGACCAGCCGCCGCCCGCGGTACAGGCCGGCGACGACCCTCACGTGGCCGCCTGCCGGGGGGGTGGATCCATCTCGGTGCGCATGGCGAAGCCGGATGGATCCACCCCCGGCCGCACGACCCTCACGCCGGCAGCGGCTGCAGCTGCGCCTCGCCGTAGGCCGCCGCGAGCGCGTCGGCGAGGAGGGCGTGCTGGGGCTGCTCGAGGTCGGGGTCGGCGTCGAACAGCGCCTCGGCGTAGCGGCGCGCCGCCTCGACCAGCGCGACGTCGTCCGGAAGCCGCGCGAACTTGAAGATCGCGAGGCCCGACTGGCGCGTGCCGGCGATCTCGCCCTCGCCGCGCAGCTCGAGGTCTACGTTCGCCAGCTCGAAGCCGTCGCTGGTCCGCTGCAGGGCCAGCAGGCGCGGCGACGCCTTCGGCCCGAACAGCAGGCAGACCGACGCGTGCTCGCCCCGGCCGATGCGCCCGCGCAGCTGGTGCAGCTGACTGATGCCGAAGCGCTCGGCCCCCTCGACGAGCATGACCGTCGCGTTGGGCACGTCCACGCCGACCTCGATGACCGTGGTCGCGACGAGCACGTCCGCGTCGCCTGCGGCGAACGACGCCATCGCCTCCTGCTTCTCGCGCGGGCGCATCTGGCCGTGCAGGAGGGCGACGCGATAGTTCGCCAGCTCGCCGCCGCGCAGGCGCTCGAACTCCGCGGTCGCCGCCCGCGCCGCCAGCGCCTCGGACTCCTCGACCAGCGGGCACACGACGAACGCCTGGCGGCCCTTGTCGAGCTCCTCGCGGATGCGCTCGTACGCGCGCGCGCGCTCGCCATCCGATGACGCGACGTGCGTCGTGATCGGCCGCCGGCCCTTGGGCAGCTCGCGCAGCGCGGTGACGTCGAGGTCGCCGTAGCGCAGCAGCGCCATGGTGCGCGGGATCGGCGTCGCGGTCATGTGCAGGACGTGCGGCACCAATCCCTCCGGAGCCTTCGCGTCGAGCGTCGCGCGCTGGCGCACGCCGAAGCGGTGCTGCTCGTCCACGACGACGACGGCAAGGCGATCGAACAGGACGTCCGGCTCGAGCAGCGCGTGCGTCCCGACGACGAACGACAGCTCGCCCGACACCAGCTTGTTCAGCGTGTCCGCGCGGCGCTTCGCGGTGGTGGAGCCCGTCAGCAGCGCGGTGCGCACAGCCTCGCCGGGCATGAGCGCCTGCAGCGTCGCGAAGTGCTGCTCGGCGAGCACCTCGGTCGGCGCCATGAAGACCGCTTGCATGTCGTGCTCGACCGCTCGCAGGATGGCGTGCAGCGCGACGACCGTCTTGCCCGAGCCGACCTCCCCCATGAGCAGCCGCTGCATCGGCCGCCGGGCCGCGAGCTCACGGTCGAGGACGGCGATCGCCGCGCGCTGGTCGCCGGTGAGCGTGAAGGGCAGAAGCTGCTCGCGCCAGCGCACCGTGAGCCCGGGCGGCTGGTCGAGCGCGGGCGCGGTGCCCGCCGCGCGGCGCGTCGCGCGGCGGCGCAGCAGCGAGAGCTGCGCGAGCAAGAGCTCGTCGAACGCGAGGCGCCGGCGGCCGCCCTCGAGGTCGCCGTCGTGCGCGGCGACGAACGCGGCGGCGCGATCGGGCAGCGCCTCGGCTCGGCGCGCGCGGACGGGCAGCGGGTCGACGGCGTTGTGCGCGGCGTCGAGATGGGCGCGCACCAAGGCGAGGATCTGCGTCGAGGACAGGCCGATCGTCGCCGGGTAGTGCGCGACCTCCTGCCCCGAGCCCGTGCTCTCGGCCGTCGGCGCGTGCCCCTCGACCCGGAACGCGTTGCGCGCGGCGAGCTTGCCGTGCAAGACGAGGCGCGTCCCCTTCGGGTACTTGCGCGCCAGCCACGGCTGGTTGAAGAAGGTCGCCTTCATCATGCCCGTCTCGTCGGCGACGACGGCCTCGACGAGCGGCTTCATCCCCGCGCGGCGCACCGGCCGGCTCGCGATCGAGCGCACCTCGACGACGACCGTCGCGCCCTCGCCGTGCGTCAGCGTCGCGACCGTCCGCGCCTCGCGGCGGTCGCGCGGGAGGTGCTCGAGCAGGTCGCCGACGGTCTCGAGCCCGAGCACGGCCGCCGCCTCGGCGGCCTTCGCCGGCGTGACCTTCAGCGGGCGTTCGAGCGCCGAGGGGCGCGGCCACCGCAGCGGCGCGCCGAGCAGCTCGGCGCGATCAAGCTCATCGGCGGTCGCGAAGGCGGTCGGCACGCCGTCAATGATGATCGGAGCGCCGGACCGTCAACCCGCGGCGCGCACGCAGCGGTCGACGAAGCCGAGCTTGCGCTGGACCTCGGCCGTCAAGACGAACGGGTAGACGTCCGCCGCGCCCATGCTGCGGTTGATCGCGTTGAGCGCGTAGGTGAGTGGCAGCCAGGCGTCGAGCAGGGCCTCGATGTTCGGCGTCGGCGCCTCCGGGTCGGAGTGCAGCGGGGCGAGGTCGGTCGTCGCGACCTGCGGCCCCTCGACGCGCATCCCGTACGCCTCGGCGGTCTGCAGCGTGTCGCGGATGTGCAAGTAGTGCGCGAACGTCTCGGCCCAGTCCTCCCACGGATGCATCGTCGCGTACGCGCTGACGTGCGTCGCCGTCCAGCCGTGAGGCGCGCCGCTGGCGTAGTGGCGGTCCATCGCCGCCGCGTAGTCCTCGCGGTCGTCGCCGAAGATCGCGCGGCACTCGTCGCGCGCGGCCGATCCCTCGGGCGCGAGGATGTCCTGGTAGTAGTGCGCGATCTCGTGGCGCATGTGCCCGAGGACGGTGCGGTAGGGCTCGCCGAGCTCCTCGCGGCGCTGCTCGCGCTGCGCGTCGTCGGTCTCCGCGAGGTCGAGCGTGATTACGCCGTCCGCGTGGCCGGTCGTCACGTGCTCGCCTGTCGCCGAGGACAGCAGGTCGAACGCCAGGCCGCCCTCGCGCTCGCGCCAGCCGACGACCGGCAACCCGAGCTCAAGCAGCCCGAACAGCAGGCGTCGCTTGGCCGCCTCGGCCTCGGCGAAGCCCGCGAGGCCGTCGCTGTCGGAGTCGGTGGGGCGCTTGCGGGTGAGCGTGCAGCTCGCGCACCATTGCGCGTCGTCGGCGACCAGGCCGTTGCAGCCGGTCAGCCGGTGGCCGGCGCAGAGCGGGCGGTCGTGCAGCGCGACGATCTGCCGCGAGCCCCAGTCGAAGCCGAGCTCGCTCGCGCAGTGCAGGCAGCGCAGGTTCTCGAACCTGACGAGGCGCCCGCAGATCGGGCAGGAGAACGCGCGCACTCGTTCAGCATGCCCTACGGTCTCCGCGAGGAGCGGCTACTCGGCCGCCACGAGCCACCAGTAGCTCGGCTGGCCGCCCACCTCGCACTCCATCTCCACCCCGCCGGGGCCGAGCGCGCGGACGCCCGCCTCGTCGAGCGGCGCGCCCTCGCCGGCGATGCACGTGAGCAGCTCGGCGCCGTCGCCGAGCGCGCCAAGCACGGTGCGCAGCGTCGCCTCCGGATCGCCCCAAGCGACGATCGCGTCATCGACGAAGCCGACGGCCTCGCCGACCGCGAAGCGCCCCTGGCCGTCGGCGCGCGCCGCGGGCGCGACCGCGCCGGTGCGCAGCTGCTCGAGCGTCGCGTCGACAGCCGCGACGTTCTGCTCCGCGGAGCGCTCGGGATCGAGCGCGAGCGCCGCGCTCAGGCCCGCCTGCTGCGAGCGAACGGCGCTGACGCGCACGAGCTTGTCCGACAGCTCGGCCGCGTGCTCGGCGGCCATCACGACGTTCGGCGAGTTCGGCAGCACCACGACCTCGCGCGCGGGTACGTCGTGGATCGCCGCGAGCAGCTCGTAGGTCGAGGGGTTGAGCGTCTGGCCACCGTCCAGCACCCAGACGCCGAGGCTCTTGTAGAGCTTGCGCAGCCCCGCTCCGGCGACGACCGCGAGCGCGCCGCAGCGCTGCTCCGCGGGCTCGGCGCCGACCGCCGCGGCGAGCCGGTCCGAGCGCGCGAGGACCTGGGCGTGCATGTCCGCCACGTCGAGGTGCGAGACCTCCCCCGCCCCGTCGAACAGCGCCGCCGCCGCTTCGGGCTCGTCGGTGTGGACGTGGATCTTGAGCGTCGCCGCGTCGCCGACGACGAGCACCGAGTCGCCGATCGCCTCGAGCGGGCCGATCCAGCCGCGCGGGTCGAGGTCGCGCCCGGTGACGGCGAAGTTCGTGCAGTAGCGAAACGTCGACGAGTCGTGCTGCGGATAGCTGATCCGCGCCGGCGCCTGGACCGCGACGTCGGGCGCCGCCGTGCCGCGCAGCGCGGCGATCATGCCGGCGACGATGACCGTCAGCGCATGCCCGCCGGCGTCGACGACACCGCTTTCGCGGAGCACGGGCAGGAGGTCGGGACCGCGCAGTACGGACGCCTCGCCCGCGTGCAGCGCGCGCTCGAGCACGTCGGCGATGAGGGCGTTCTGGGTCGCGGGGTCGCCCTCGGCGCCGAGACGCGTGTCGCCCATGTGGGCGATCTCGGTCGACACGCTCGTCGCCATGTCGCGCAGGACCGTGAGGATCGTGCCCTCGGCCGGCTGGCGCACCGAGCCGTACGCGCGCTGTGCGGCGCGGGCCATCGCGGCGCCGATCAGCACCGGGTCGACGAGCTCGCCGGGCCGGCTCACGAGCTCCTCGGCCGCGCCGCGGATGAGCTGCGAGAGGATCACCCCGCTGTTGCCGCGCGCGCCGAGCAGCGCGGCGCGGGCGACGGACTCGACGATCTCGTCGCGGCCGATCTCGTCGATCAGCCGGTCCTCGTCGGCGGCGAGGCGGTCGAGCTCGGCGAGCACCGCTCGCAGCGTGAGCGCCATGTTGTCGCCCGTGTCACCGTCGGCGACGGGAAAGACGTTCAGGTCGTTGATCTCGCGTCGGCGCGACTCGAGGTGCGCGAGCGCACCGTGCATGACGGTGCGGAAGCGGAGAAGGCTGGGGTCCGACACGGCCGCGCGCGGGCCGGGCTAGACGGCCTTCGTGACCTTTCCGGCCTTCAGGCAGCGGGTGCAGACGTAGACGCGGCGAGGCGCGCCGGCGATCAGGACCCGGACCTTCTGGAGGTTCGGGTTGAAGCGCCGCTTGGTAGCGACCATCGAGTGGCTGCGGCTCTGGCCGAACGCCGGCTTCTTCCCGCAGCTGTGACAGACCTTGGCCATCGCGTCGTGCAGTGTAGACGGTCGCTCACCGCGGGACCCTCGTGATGGCGGCGGGGCAGCCGGGTACCGTCAACCGAGCACAGTGCCGCTCGCCGCCTCCATCCAGCTGCCCGACCGCTACCGCGTCGTACGACACATCGCCAGCGGCGGGATGGCCTCCGTCTGGGAAGCCGAGGACCTGCTGCTCGGGCGGATCGTCGCGGTCAAGGTGCTCGGGGCGCAGTTCGCCGCCGACCCGGGTGCCCGCGAGCGGTTCCAGCGCGAGGCGCGCACGGCCGCCCAGGTCTCCGACCAGACGCACGTCGTGACGATCTACGACATCGGCGAGCACCGCGACGACGCGTTCATCGTCATGGAGCATTTCGCCGGCGGGACGGTCGCCGACCGGCTGCGCGCCGCGCGCGACGCCGGCGAGCGCGTGCCGCGCGAGACGTCCCTGCGCTGGCTGCGCGAGGCCGCGGCCGGGCTGGACGTCGCGCATGCGGCCGGGATCGTCCATCGCGACGTCAAGCCCGCGAACCTCCTGCTCGACGCGCAGGACCGGCTCGCCGTCGGCGACTTCGGGATCGCCCGGCTCGCCGACGACACGCAGATGACGATGACCGGCCAGGTGCTCGGGACCGCTGCCTACATCTCGCCCGAGCAGGCGCTCGGCCAGCCGGCGACCGCGGCGAGCGATCGCTACGCGCTGGGGGTCGTCGCGTACGAGCTGCTGACCGGCTCGAGGCCTTTCGCCGGCGGCCCGCCGACGGCGCTCGCGCGCCAGCACGCCGAGGCCGAGCCCGTGCGCGCGTCGCAGGCCGCGCCTGGCCTGCCGGCGGCGCTGGACGGCGTGCTCGCGCGAGCGCTGGCGAAGGACCCCTCGCAGCGCCCTCGGACCGCACGCGAGCTCGTCGCGGGGATCGAGGCCGCGCTCGGCGCCGGCGCGCCGGTGGATCGGACGCACGCGATGGGCGCGGGGATCGTCGATCCGACGCGTCCGCTTGAGCCGGTCGAGCCGGCGGGGCGCCCGGGCGCGACGCCGATCCAGCCGACCCCGCCGCGCGAGCCCCCCGCGCCGCGGGAGGACGAGCCTCCGAGGGCGGAGCCGCGCGGGCGGCGGCGCGCGACAGCCGCGGGCGCCGCCGCAACCGCGCCGCGCGGCCTGGCCTCGTCGCCCGCCAGGCGCGGGCCGGGGCCGGCGCTGCTCGGCGCCGGCCTCGCGGTGGCGGCGGTCATCGCGCTCGTGCTCGTCCTCGCCGGCGGCCGCGCCGACGACCCGCAGCGCGACAGCGCCAGCCGGAGCACGTCGGGGCCCGCGGCGGAGGGGTCCGAGCGCACGCCGACCACCGCCGCGGCCGCGCCGCAACCGCCCCCACCGCCACCGGCCGCCGAGCCGGCGAGCGGCGGCGGCGAGTCGCCCGCCGCACTCAACGACCGCGGCTACGCGCTGATCAAGCAGGGCAGCTTCGGCGAGGCCGTCGAGCCGCTGCGTGCCTCCGTCGCCGGCTACAAGGCCGCGGGCGAGAACGGCCTGCCCTACGCCTTCGCGCTGTTCAACCTCGCGCAGGCGCTGAACCGCTCGGGCAACCCGGCCGAGGCGATCCCACTGCTGCGCGAGCGGCTGCAGTTCGACAACCAGCGCGCCACGGTCCAGGCCGAGCTCGACGACGCGCTGTCGAAGACCGACGGCGGCGCCGGAGACGCCGGAGCCGCCGCACCGGCGCCGCAGGGCAAGGGCGCCGGGAAGGGCGGCGGCAAGCAGAAGAAGGACAAGCGCGACGGCGAATAGCGGCGAGCGCTAGGGTCGCTCGTCCGATGGAGGTCAGGGGATCGGTTCGTCGGACCGGAGTACTCGCTGCGCTCGTCCTGCTGGCGGCGCCGCCGCTCGCCCACGCCAAGACCTCGCCGGCCGCGGAGGCGCCGGCTGCCGCTCCCGCACAGCCTGCCCTGCGCGACGTGCCGATCGGCAGCGCCGTCCGCCTCGCGACGCTCAACGCCGACGCGCGCTACCGCGACACGTTCCTGCGCGAGTTCGACGCGCTGACGCCCGAGAACGAGCTGAAGATGGCCGCGCTGCAGCCTCGCCGCGGCCGGTACGACTTCGCCGCCGCCGACCGGATCGTGAACTTCGCGCGCCGCAACGGCAAGGCCGTCCGCGGGCACACGCTGATCTGGGGTCAGTCGCTACCGCTGTGGCTCCTCGACCACGGCGCGCTCGACGACCTCGGCCTTCGCCTGCCGCCGATCGTGCTGCCGCCGCTGCCCAACCCGCTCGGCAAGCTCCTCGGCGACACGACGACGCTGCTGACCGGCTGGCGCCGCGACGAGCTCCTCGCGATCATGCGGGACCACATCCGGACGGTCATGCGCCACTTCGGCGGCGACATCCGGGAGTGGGACGTCGTCAACGAGCCGATCGCCGCGAACGGCGCGCTCGAGCAGACCGTCTGGCGGCGCTTCATCGGCCCCGACTACATCGCCGAGGCGCTGCGCGCCGCCCGCGCCGCGAGCCCGCGCGCGAAGCTCTTCATCAACGACTACGCGGTCGAGCTGCCGGGTCCCAAGCTCGATGGCCTGCTCGCGCTCGTCCGCGATCTCAAGGCGCGGCGCGTCCCGCTCGACGGGGTCGGCCTGCAGGCGCACTTCCAGATCGCCCAAGCCCCCGACGAGTCGACGCTGACGAACACCATGCGCGCCTTCGAACGCCTGGGCCTCGAGGTGCAGATCACGGAGATGGACGTGGGCATGTCGCTGCTCGGCGTCGCTCGAGCCGACCGGATGCAGCGCCAGGCGCTCGCCTACGGCGCCGCCGCGCGGGCCTGCAACGCGGTCGCGGCGTGCACGCGCCTCACGACGTGGGGCTTCACCGACGCGGTGTCGTGGCTCGCACCCGCCGAGTCGGGCTTGTTGTTCGACCGCTCGTACCGGCCAAAGCCCGCGTACGACGCGCTGCGCGCGGCCTTCGCGCCGCGCTGACGACGCCGTGCGTCGATCTGATCGGTCCTGGCCCGAGTAGATCGACACACGCGGCGGTCGCGGGGCGCAGCGATGCGTGGCGCGCGCAGCCGAGCGCGCGCTTGCGCGCCGCGGCCGCGGGCTTCAGCGACGCGTGGGCGCGCGATCAGGCGCGCGCTGGGGACGTCGCGCCGGGCGCTCGTAGCCGTCGCGCAGCGGCGTCTCGTCGCGCAGGCGCACATGGCTCGGGTCGGCGTCGGGGAGCGGCAGCGGGGTGCGCGATACGGGCGGCGTGGGCGGCATCGGGGCCGGTGGCGGGTCGCCGGGACCACCGCCACCGCGCCGGCGCCACCTCGGAAAGGGTCGGGCGTCGCCGTCGAGCATTCCCCACACGAGCATCAGGCCCCCGGCAACGTGCACGACGAAGATCAGCGAGAGCGCCAGGATCTCCGATGCCTCGTTGACAGGCATGCCGACCAGCCTACCCGCCAGCGATCACTCCGGCGCAAGCCGGGCGCGCAGCCGCACGAGCGCCAGCACGGCCTCGGCCGCGTCGGCACCCTCGTCGCGCTTGCCGCCGCCCGAGCGCGCCAGCGCCTGGTCCATGTTCTCGACGGTCAACAGGCCGAATCCGCACGGCACGCCCGTGCGCAGCGCGACCTCCTGGATGCCACGCGCGGACTCGGCGCAGACGTGGTCGTAGTGGCTCGTCTCGCCGCGGATGACGGCGCCAAGGCACGCGATGCCGTCGTAGCGCCCGCTCTCGGCGGCCATCAGCGCGGCGAGCGGCAGCTCGAACGCGCCGGGGACGTCGAAGACGTCGATCGCCTCGGCTCCGGCCTGCTCGAAGAGCTCGGTCGCGCCCTTGACAAGCCGCTCGGCCAGTTCCTCGTAGAAGCGGGCGATGACGATCGCGTACCTCACGCCGCGTCCCCCCCGGCCTCATGCTCGCCGCGGTCGCGCTCCTCCTCGTCGTGGAGCATCTCCTTGTCGACGTCGAGGCCCTGGTGGTGCAGGGTGTGGCCCATGCGGTCGCGCTTGGCGCGCAGGTAGCTCTCGTTGTGCGGGTTTGAGATGTGCTCGATCGGGACCTGCTCGGAGACCGACAGCCCGTAGCCCTCGAGGCCGCGGATCTTCTTCGGGTTGTTCGTGAGGATGCGGATCGACGACAGGCCCAGGTCGACGAGGATCTGCGCGCCGATGCCGTAGTCGCGCAGGTCGGCCGGCAGGCCGAGCTCGAGGTTCGCCTGGACGGTGTCCATCCCGCCCTCCTGCAGCTTGTAGGCCTTGAGCTTGTTCAGCAGCCCGATGCCGCGGCCCTCCTGCGCGAGGTACAGCAGCACGCCACACCCCGCGCTCTCGATCATCGCCAGCGCGGACTCGAGCTGCTCGCCGCAGTCGCAGCGCAGCGAGTGGAAGACGTCGCCGGTGAGGCACTCGGAGTGCACGCGCACGAGGACGTCGGCGGCTCCGTCGACGTCGCCCTTGACGAGCGCGACGTGATGCTTGCCGCCGACGAGCTCGCGATAGCCGACGGCCTCGAAGTCGCCGAAGCCGGTCGGCAGCTTCGTGGAGACGACGCGCTCGACGAGCTTGTCGTGGCGGCGGCGGTACTTGATGAGGTCCGCCACCGTGATCATCTTCAGGTCGTGACGGGAGCAGTACTCGACGAGGTCGGCGACGCGCGCCATCGTCCCGTCGTCGTTCATGACCTCGCAGATGACGCCGGCCGGGTTGAGTCCCGCGAGGCGGGCGAGGTCGACCGCGGCCTCGGTCTGCCCGATGCGCTCGAGCACGCCACCGGAGCGGCTCTTCAGCGGGAAGATGTGGCCAGGCTGCACGAGGTCGCGTGGCGAGCTCTCGGGGTCGACCGCGACCTGGATCGTGCGCGCGCGGTCGTGGGCAGAGATGCCGGTCGTGACGCCTTCGCGCGCCTCGATCGAGACCGTGAACGGCGTCTCGAACGCGGACTCGTTCTTGGCCGCCATGAGGTCGAGGCCAAGCTCGTCGCAGCGCTGCGGCGTGAGCGAGAGGCAGATGAGCCCGCGGCCGTGGGTCGCCATGAAGTTGATCGCCTCGGGCGTCGCGAACTGCGCGGCCAGCGTGAGATCGCCTTCGTTCTCGCGATCCTCGTCGTCGCAGACGACGACCATCTTCCCCTGGCGGATGTCCTCAAGCGCCTCGTCGATCGTCGCGAACGGGCTGTGCGTCTTGGAGCTCATGCCCTTCAGCTTCGCAAACCCCACTACTGGGCGCCGGCGAGGAGCTTCTCGACGTACTTCGCCAGGACGTCGACCTCGAGGTTGACGCGCCGCCCGGGCTCCGCGGCGCCGAGGTTCGTGCGCTCGAGCGTCTCGGGGATGAGGCTGACGTCGAACCCCGCGTCGTCGATGCGGGCGACCGTCAAGGAGACGCCGTCGACGGCGATCGAGCCCTTCTCGACGACGTAGCGCAGCAGCGCCGGGTCCTCCGGCGCGATCGTCACGACGCGGGCGAAGCCGTCCTCGCGCGCGGCCACCACGGAGCCCACGCCGTCGACGTGGCCTTGCATGATGTGGCCGCCCAGGCGATCGGCGGCTCGCAGGGCGAGCTCGAGGTTCACCCTCGACCCCCACGCGAGCCCGCCCAGCGACGAGCGGTCGAGCGACTCGTGCATCACGTCGGCCACAAAGCCGGACGCCGAGAGGTCCGTGGCGGTCAGGCAGACGCCGTTGACCGCGATCGAGTCGCCCTCGGAGATCGAGCCGGCGAGCCCGGTAGAGACGGTCAGGCGAACGCCGTCGGCCGTCGCGTCGACCGCGACCACGCAGCCGAGGTCGGCGACCAGGCCCGTGAACACGGGCTCACCACTCCCGCAGGCGCGCGGAGATCAGCAGGTCGTCGGCGACCCGCTCGCAGTCCAACGTCAGAGCCCGCAGCGCGTCGGAGATGCGCTCCACGCCCTCGCCCTCCAACGGGTCGCGCGCCGCGCGACCACCCAGCAGCAGCGGCGCCAGGAACAGCCGCACCTCGTCGATCGCGCCCGCGTCCAGGAACGCGCCCGCAAGCCGCGGGCCGCCCTCCAAGAGGATCGACGTCACGCCCGCCGCGCCAAGCTGGTCAAGTGCCGAGCGCACGCGCGCCGGCTCGTTCTCGCCCGTCGCGACCAGCACGTCCGCGCCCGACAGCTCGAGCGCCTCCGCCGCCGAGCGGCGCGCCGCACGCGACACGACGACGGTCAGCGGCAGCCCCGGCGCTGCGGTGATCAGCTGGGAGTCCAGGGGCAGGCGCGCGGTCGCGTCGAAGACGACGTGCCGCGGCTGGTGATGGACGCCTTCGACGCGCGCGGTCAGCGCCGGATCGTCCGCCAGCGCGGTGCCGATCCCGACCGCGACGGCATCAACCGAAGCCCGCCAGCGGTGCGCCCGCGCCCGCGAGGACTCGTCGGAGATCCACTTCGAGTCACCGGTGCGCGTGGCGACCTTGCCGTCAAGCGTCATCGCGGACTTGAACAGCACCCATGGCCGTCCCGTCCGCGCGTGCTTGCGAAACGGCTGGTTGACGAGCCGCGCGCGGCGCGCGATCGCGCCGTCGGCGACCTCGACCTCGAGGCCCTCGTCGCGCAGGATCCCGAGCCCGCGCCCGGCCGCCTTGTCGCTCGGGTCATCCGAGCCCACGACGACCCGCGCGATGCCGGCCGCCAGGACCGCGTCGGTGCACGGCGGCGTCTTGCCGTGATGGCAGCACGGCTCCATCGAGACGTAGAGCGTGGACCCCTCGAGCGGCGCGCCCTCCGCGGCGGCGATCGCGTTGACCTCGGCATGCGGCCCGCCGTGCTCCTCGTGCCAGCCCTCCCCCAGCACCACTCCGTCGCGGACGAGCAGCGCGCCGACCATCGGGTTCGGATGCACGCGGCCGAGCCCGAACTCCGCGAGCTCGATGGCGCGGTCGAGGTGCTCGTGGTCTGCCGCCGTGAGCAGGGACACGCCGCCAGCATACGTGTCAGCGCGCCAGGCGAGGGGATCGGTCTACATCGGCTTGCAGCGCCCGCCCTGCAGGCGGTAGATCGTCATCTCCGGCCCGGGCCGCGTGTAGGCGAGCGGGTAGTAGTCGAACGTCCAGTCGAAGTTGAACGCCACCGGCCCCTCGCCCTTGGCGTACGGCGACACTTCGTGCGCGACCTTCGACCGCGACTCGAGCTCGCGGTAGTAGTCCAGCGCGCGCGGCACGACCTCCGGCTGCGCCTCCGCTCGCCCGCGCTGCGTCGATCCCACGACCACCCAGCAGTACTTCTGCTGCTCGAACGTCGAGACGAGATCGGGGGTCAGCACCTTCTCGAAGTCCTCGATGTTGACGGGCTGCGCCAAGCCGTCCGGGAACGGCGAGCCGGTCTTCGGGTCGATGACGGACTTGCTCAGCGGGAACTTCGTCCAGCGATAGCCGTTGGAGGTCAGCGGCGTCGGGTTGCCGATGTCCTGTGCCCAGAGGTCCGGCACCACCGGCTCGACGACGATCTTCTCACCCAGCGGGACGCTCGCGACCATCCACTCGCGGGCGAGGTTGCGCGTGTCCTCCTTCGACAGCACGAGCCCCGAGTGCAGTGAGTACACGAAGCCCTGCGCGCACAGCGCGACGACCGTGGCCACGATGATCGTCGGCTTCAGCGCCGACGAGTAGCGCTCGCTGAAGTCGACGAGCTCGAACGCGGCGTACGCCGCGAGGACGCAGACGAACGGGAACACCGGCATGAGCCAGCGGCCGAAGTAGCGCTCCTGCGAGCCCATGAACAGCACGAACAGCACGACCGCCGGAACCAGGACCCAGAACAGCCGCCGCTCGTCGAACCACAGCCGCACGGCGCCGCCGACCGCGAAGAACAGCGGGATCCAGCCAAGCCCCCAGCCGAACGACCAGAGGTAGTACAGGACGCCGTTCTTCTGCGTCAGCCCGAGCTTGCCGGCCGCGTCGCCGGACGCGTCGGACTGGTGCGTGAGGCCGTTGACGAACGCGTCCCAGTTGAGGATCGCGTACGGGTTGGCGACGATGAACGCGAGCAGCGCCACGCCGCCCGCGATCGCGATGCCGCGAGCGGCGCCCGACCGGCCACCGGACGCGGTGAACTGGACGATCGTCGCCGCCACGAGCGGCAGCAGCACGATCCCGCCGGTGTACTTCGTCGCGCACGCCAGCCCCAGCCCGATGCCCGCGATGGCGTAGTCGCGCTGGCGGCCGAGGCGCAGGATGCCCGCCGTCCCCCACAAGGCGAGGCACAGCGGCGCGAGCGTCGGGACGTCGTTGAGCGCGAGCTTCGCGTAGAAGACCGGCAGGAACGCGACGGTGAAGATCCCGGCCGCGAGCAGGCCGGCGCGGCGGTCGACGAGCCGCGAGCCGGCGAGGTACGTGAGCCAGATCGCGAGCGTGCCGAGCACCGCGGCGAGCACGCGCGTCAGGATCCAGATCTGCGTCGGGTCGGCCGCGAACGCGTTCGAGACGCCCGAGCGCCCCCCGTACCACACGCCGAGCAGCAGGTGCGCGAGGTACGTGTACGCCGGCGGGTTGACGTAGTACTGCGGGTCCCAGCCGTGCCCGAACAGCCCGATCGCGCGCGTCACGAAGTGAGCGTTCTCGTCGGCGTTGTAGGCGTAGGGCAAGCCGTGGTCGACGCCCCAGATCCGCAGGCAGAACGCGAACACCAGCAGCACCCCGACCGCGAGCCCCCACCACAGCTTGTCGGGCGAGATCGAGCGCTCGCCGAAGAACGGCATCACGAGGACGTCGCCGCGCGGGCGGCCGTTGCCGGCCGCTGCGCCGGCCTCGCGGCCCGGCGGACTCTCAACAGCGGACATAGGCGGCGTAGTGCTGGCTGGATGCCGCGCGCGTGAAGCCCGCGGGCGGGAGGTTGTCGACGGGGTCGTCGGCCGCCGTCACGAGCGCCTGCTTGAAGAGCGCGATGCGCGAGTGCACGAGGATGACGACGCCCTGACGGGGCTCGCCCACGTTCGCCGAGGACCGCGCGAGGACGCCCGACTTCGACCGGTCGAGGATCCAGCGGACATCGGGGATGAGCTTGTGGTTTGGCACGTAGACGGGGCCACAGCGCAGCGCGGGGGCAACGGCCGGAGCGCTCAGCACCTGCTCGAGCGCTTGGTGCGCGTCGCCGCGGAAGCGAAGCTCGTTGTCGAGCTGGTTCAGGTTAACGCTCGTGACCGTGAAGATGATGCCGAACGTCACGAGCGCGGCAGCCCCGGCCATCCAGATCCGCCGCCACCACGTGCCCTCGCGCAGCATCGTCCAGCCGGCGAGGAACACGGCCGCGAAGACCATGACACACAGCGACGGCACGAGCAGGTAGCGGTCGATGACCGACAGGCCGGCGACGCCGACCATCGTGAACGTGCCGACCCCCGCGAAGAACAGCGCGAGCGGCATCGCGGCGCGCCGCGGCGTGAGCACGATCGCGAGCACGAGGCCGAGCGCGCCGCCCATGAACACCGGGAACTTCGCGAGCTTGATGAGGAACGCGTACAGCGCCTCGGGCACGGCCTCGAGACCCTTGTTGCGCCCGAGCTCGTCGGCGAGGTCGCCGGTCGCGGTCAGCGAGTACAGCGGCTGGCCGGTCACCGCGAAGTCGACGCCCGCCCACACGAGCGGCCCGAGCGCGGCGAGCACGGCGTAGCCCGCGCGCTGGCGCCACGTCGCGCGCGGCAGCAGCCACAGCCAGTACAGACCGGCGAGCAGCCACGCCTCGGGGCGCATCATCCCCGCCGCCGCCAGGAACGCCAGCACGACGACCGGGTGTCTTCGCGGCGCTCGCGCCTCGATCACCGCCGCCCAGATGACGATCGCGAGGTACGGCACGTCGATGTAGCCGCGGGCGGCGAGGAACGGGAAGTCGAAGCGCGTCGCCAGCAGGCCGGCGGCGGCGAAGCCGACGAGCGGGGTGAACGCGGTCTTGCCGAGCGCGTAGATGCCGGCCACCAGCACGATGAACGCGAGCACCGTGAAGCCGACCATCACGCGATCGGCCACGTCGCCGAGCGGCGTCAGCAGCGCACCGAACGCGATCGCCAGCGGATGCTCGGTCGGGGCGCGGTAGGCCTCGAAGGACAGCGCGTCGAAGCCGACGAGCTCGCGCCCCCATAGCAGCGAGTAGTACGAGTCGTAGTTCGGATAGGTCGGATAGATGACGAACCCGACAACCGCCGCGAGCACGAGCGCGCCAAGGCCGGCGCGCTCCATGACGGGGGTCGTCAGGGCGGCGGCGCGACGGCGCGACGCGGGAGCCTCGGCGGGCGGCGGCGACACGACGGCGGCAGGGGTTGTGGCGCTGGGAACGGGTGACGAGGCGATGGCCGTTAGGATCCCATGCCGACCCGCCGCATGAAGCTGATCATCCAGATCCCCTGCTTCGACGAGGAGCAGACCCTTCCGCTCGTCCTGGCCGATCTCCCACGGGAGGTCGACGGCTTCGACGCGGTCGAATGGCTGATCATCGACGACGGGTCGAGCGACAAGACGATCGAGGTCGCGCGCGCCGGCGGCGTCAACCACATCATCCGGCTGACGAACAACAAGGGCCTCGCCGCGGGCTTCCAAGCGGGCCTTGACGCGTGCCTGAAGCTCGGCGCGGACGTCATCGTCAACACCGACGGCGACAACCAGTACTCCGGCCACGACATCCCGAAGCTCGTCGCGCCGATCATGGCGGGCCGCGCGGACATGGTCGTCGGCGACCGCGAGGTCCACAACATCGAGCACTTCTCGCCGCTGAAGAAGATGCTGCAGAAGCTCGGCTCGTGGGTCGTGCGCCAGGCCTCTTCGACGGCCATCCCGGATACGACGTCCGGCTTCCGGGCCTACAACCGCGAGGCCGCGATCCAGCTCATCGTCGTCTCGAAGTTCACGTACACGCTCGAGACGATCATCCAGGCCGGCAAGCTGCTCGTCGCGGTCGACCACGTCGCGATCAAGACGAATCCCAAGACGCGCGAGTCACGGCTGTTTCCGTCGATGTGGTCCTACGTGCGGCGCAACAGCGTCTCGATCTTCCGCATCTACTCGCAGTACGAGCCGCTCAAGGTCTTCATGAGCGCGGCGCTGCTCGTCGGGACGATCGCGATCGTCGTGTGGGCGCGCTTCGCCTACTTCTACATCTTCGAGGACGAGGGCAAGGGCCACGTCCAGTCGCTCATCCTCGGCGCGGTCCTGTTCAACGCGGCGATGGTGCTCGCGGCCCTCGGCGTGATGGGCGACCTGCTCGCCGCCCAGCGCACGATCGCCCAGCGCACGTTCGAGCGGGTGCGCCGCATCGAGCTGCAGCTCGGCGTCGAGCCGTCGCACTACGAGCCCGGCGCGAAGCCGACCGGCCACGCCAAGACGACGGGCGCGGACGCCGGCGGCGCGACCGGCAAGACCGAGGAGCGCGAGGCGTTGCACCTGTGACCCCGCCGAACCCCGTCGTGACCGTCGATGCCGAGGGCACGGTCACCGGCAACACCTACGACAAGTACGGCTCATCGAACCCCGTCGTGCGACGGCTCATGGGCGCGTTCGAGCGCACGCTCGACGAGCTCTTCTCCGAAGCGGACCCCGCGTCGCTGCTCGATGTCGGCTGCGGCGAGGCCGTGCTGACGCACCGGTGGGCGCAACGTCTCGGCGAGCGCCGGGTGGTCGGCATCGACCTCGACGACCCACTGCTGCACGCCGAGTGGGAGCAGCGCCAGGCGCCGAACCTCACCTATCAGGTCATGAAGGCCGAGAACCTCCCCTTCGCCGACGGCGAGTTCGACGTCGCGAGCGCGATCGAGGTGCTCGAGCATGTGCCCGACCCCGTGCACACCGTCGCCGAGATGGCGCGCGTCGCGAGCGGCCACCTGCTCGTGTCGGTGCCGCGCGAGCCGCTGTGGCGCGGGCTGAACATGGCGCGCGGCGCCTACATCAAGCAGCTCGGCAACACCCCGGGGCACCTGAACCACTGGTCCAAGCGCAGCTTCGTCAAGCTGCTGTCGCAGCACGGGGAGGTCGTGCAGGCACGGTCGCCGTTTCCGTGGACCATGCTCCTCGTCCGGCTCTAAGACGCCGTGGCTGCCAGCGTAGGCGCGGGCGCGCCCCGCTCGGGGTATGGCCGCGGCGCGCGCGTCCTGTCGGTCGGGATCGCGCTGACCGGCGTCGTCACGCTCGCCTACTTCGCGTTAGCCGCGCAGGCGCTCGACGGGGACGAGCGCTACAAGCACATCACGCTCGTCTGGTCGATCCTGTTCGTCGTCGCGTCGGTCATCTACCGGCCGATCGAGCAGCTGCTGTCGCGCACCATCGCCCACCGCCGAGCACGCGGGCAGCCGGCCGGCGGCGCGCATCTGCGGATCGCGCTGCTCATCCAGGCGGCGTTCGCCGCCACATTCCTCGTCGTGGCGCTCGCCTTCCGCGACGATCTGCAGAACGGCCTCTTCGACGGGTCGGCCGCGCTGTACCGGGTGCTCGTCGTCGGCGTCCTCGCGTACGCCGCGAGCTACTTCGCGCGCGGCTTCCTCGCCGGCCACCAGCGCTTCGAGCTGTATGGCGCGCTCGTGTTCTTCGAGGCCGTATCGAGGGTCTGCTTCCCGCTGGCCGTCGTCTTCGGGATCGCCTCCGGGCAGACCGCGGTCGCGCTCGGCATGGCCGCCGCGCCGTTCGCGTCGCTGCTCGTCGTGCCGTGGTTCTTCATCCGCCGCACGAAGGACCCGCCGCCCGACGTCGCCGCGGTCAAGGAGACCGAGGGCGGGCTCACGCTGCGTCGCGGCGCGGGCTTCGCGGCCGCGGTCTTCGCGGTGATGGTCGCCGAGCAGACGCTGCTCAACGCGTCGGTGCTGACGGTCGAGGGCACGTCGCCGGACCCCGAGCTCGCGGGTGTCGTGTTCAGCGTGCTGCTGATCGCGCGTGCGCCGCTGCAGCTCTTTCAGGCCGTGCAGGGCTCGCTGCTGCCGCACCTCGCCGGGCTCGAGGCGACGGCCGGCCGTGACGAGTTCAGCCGCGCGATCCGGGTGACGGTTCTCGCGATCGCGGGGTTCGCCGGCGTCGTCGCGCTGGGGCTGTTCGCGATCGGCCCGCCCGTGGTCGAGACGATGTTCCACATCGACGAGTCTCTGGCGCGAGGCGGCCTCGCGCTCGTCGGGCTGGGGATGGGCTGCCACCTCGTGGCGGGCACGCTCAACCAGGCGGCACTCGCGCGCGAGCAAGCGGGCCTCGCGGCGTTCGCGTGGCTGCTCAGCGCGGGGCTGTTCGTCGCCTTCATGCTGAGCCCGCTCGTCGACGACCAGCTGCTGCGCGCCGAGGCCGGCTACTTCGGCGCGACGGCGCTGCTGTGCGCACTGCTGGCGATCGTCTACCGCCGTGGCGGTTAGGGCGTCTTGCCCTTGACGTACACGAGCCGGCCGTCGGACAGGCGGTAGACCTCGCCGAGCCGCTGCCCGGTGCCGGTCACGGTCTGGTCGGAGAGCTTGACGGTCTTGACCTGATCGCCCTCCTTGACGATGACGGTCTGGCCGCTGGCGTCCGTGCGCAGCACCGTGACATTCGTCTTCGTCAAGAGGTCGGTGAGGTTGACTGACTGCAGCGCCGCCAGCAGGAACGCGACCGCGAGCACGATCCCGAGGTCGAAGAGGTTGACCAGGCCGTCGAGTGGGTCGCCGGCGCGATCCTTGCGCGCGCCGTGACGGATCTGGACGCGGGACGTCATCGCTGCTCGGGCGTGAGCGTCGTCGCGATGTACTCGAGGTCGGACAGATCCTGCGCGTAGAGCCGGTCGCGCACGAGCGCGATGGCGAACGCGAGCGCGCCGATGAGCAGGCCGAGCACCGTCACGCTGAACGCCACGCGGAGGTTCTCCGACAGCAGCTTGACGTTGCCGTTGGCCAGGCCCTCGAGCGCCGGCGACAGCGGGATCAGCGTGCCCATGAGCCCGATCGCCGGGCCGAAGCGCACCATCATGCGCGAGCGCTCGAGCTTGCGCAGCGAGCGCAGGTCGAAGTCGGCGAGGATCTTCGCCATCTTGTCGTCCTGGTTGCGCTCGCCGACCTGGTCGACGATCTCGGTCAGCGCGTCGGCCATCTGGACGCTCGTCGCGCGCGGCAGCAGCGCCTGCGCCGCACCGGGGATGTCACCCGCGGCGAGCGCCTGGCGCGCCTCCGTCGACGCGGCTCGCAGCTGCGCCGGGGCGTCGCGCCGGCTGCGCCGCGAGAGCTCCACGAAGAACGCTCCGAGGTCGAACAGCACGATCAGCAGGGCCGCCAGCGCAGCGATCAGCACCGGGACGCGCAAGGCGTCCGCGATCTGGAAGATGACCTCTTCGATACCCCCTGCGCCGATCATGCGACGCGCAGTCTGACGCGTCGTCGCTCTTGAAGCGCTCCGAGCCACATGATCGCGGCCGCGAGGGCCAGCGCGATGCCCACCCGGGAGGGGTCGGAGGGCACGCCGGCCTCCCCCTTCTGCGGCTTCGGGCTACCCCCGGGCGAGCCCTTGGAGAGGGCGTCCTTGACCGTCTTGCCAGATCCCGAGAGCAGGATGCCCTGCACGATCGTCTTGCCCGCCCCCGATGCCGGATCCGCCGAGAACGGCAGGTGTGGCTCCGGCCGCTCCCTCGGGCGCGGGATCGCTTTCTGCGGCTTCGCCGGCGCGTAGGCGCCGAAGGCCGTGTCGTCGGTCCCGCTGCCACCGCTGCCCGTGCCCGAGCCGCCGCCGGAGCCGCCCGAGCCGCCAAGGCTCGCCGCGCCCCCATCGCCATCGCTGGTGCCGAGCGGGCCGTCGCGCGTCTCGCCGGTGACCGTCACGTTGACCGTCTCCGTGCCCTCGCAGACCGACTGGCATTGCGCGGTCGAGCCGCCGCTGCCGCGCACGGTGACGCGTGGCTCGAGGTCGCCCGACGTCCGGAACCTGTGGGTGACCGTCGCGCCGCTGCCGGTCGCGCCGTCCTGGAAGTCCCAGGTGTAGATGAACGAGGCGCCCGCCGGCGCGAACCGCACGTCCGCATGGAACGTCACGGTCTGGCCGGTCTTGACCGTCCCCGGCGTGGCAGTCGCCCGGATCGACAGCAGCGACCCGCCCTCGACGGTCATCTCGAGCGCCGTCCCAGGCGCGCTGATCACGTTCTCCGACGTGCCCCCGCTCGAGCGCGCGGGCTTCACGAAGCGCGTCTTCGAGCCCTCGTCGGTCACGATCGCCGGGCCTTCGGGAAACGGCGGGCTGTTGATCTCGGGGCCGGTCATCGTGATGACGCTGCCGTCCCCACCGAGGATCTGCACGAACTGCACCGCAGCCGGGTTGAAGCCCGCGAGGTCGAGCAGCCCGCGCATCGACACGCCGCGCAGCGAGATCCGCTCGCCCGGATCGCCGGGGCGCTCGCGCAGCGTGTAGGTCCCGCCGGCGTCGGACGCGCCGGCGATCTGGCCGCCGGAGATGAACTTCGTGGGGCTGCCCGCGTCCTTGCGCAGGACCACCCCGGGGCCGGCCTGCGCGCTCGCCGCACCGCCGGCGAGCAGCACCGCGAGGCTCAGCGCCACCGCGGTTGCGGCGCGCCGCACGGGCACGCGCACGCGGCACCGGAGAGCTGTCGATCGCGTTTGCACCTCGTGATTGTTACCTCACTCGTACGCGAGTGCCCGCAGTACGTCCAGGCGGGCGGCTCGCCGCGCCGGCCACAGCGACGCCAGCACGCCCAGGATCGCGGCTCCGAAGGCGAGCAGCAGGAGCGTCCCGACCGGCATCGTGAGCTTGAAGCCCTCCTCCTCGAGCGGCCGGCTGATCGCCAGCGCGAACGCCACGCCGAGCACGAGCCCGAGCAGCGCCCCGATGAGCGACGTGATGACCGCTTCGAGGCGCACGATCCGCTTGACCTGGCGGCGCGACATGCCGACGGCGCGCAGCAGGCCGAGCTCGCGCGTGCGCTCGAAGATCGACAGCGCGAGCGTGTTGACGATCCCGAAGAACGCGACGATCAGCGACAGCGCCAGCAGCGCGTAGATGAGGTACAGCAGCTGGTTGATCTGGCCGGCCTGCTGCTCCTTGACCTCCTCGCGGTCGCGGGTCTGCGCGTCCGGGAAGCTCGCGGCGAGCTTGCGGTCGATCGCCGCGCGGGTCGACCCGGGGTCGGCGCCCTGCTCGTAGCGCAGGAAGACGAACGCGTCGTCGCGCGCGCCGAAGTCCTTCGCCAGGTGAGCGTTGGGGATGACGAGCCCGCCGCCGAGCAGGCCGAAATCCGAGCCCTCGTCGAGCACCCCGCGGACGACGTAGCTCACGCGCTTGCCGGCCGGCGTGAGCATCCTCACGCGGTCGCCGATCTTCGCGGACTTCGAGTAGCCGACATCGGCGAGGATCCCGTCGGAGCCGAGCGTTGCGAGCGTCGCGTCCGACCCGTCCTTCCACTTCAGCTTGTAGGTCTGCGTGATCGTGGCGGGGTCGATGCCGATGACCGAGGTCGTCTTCGCCTTGCCCGCGACCTTGCCCTCCGTGAAGCGGATGCCGCTCACGGGGCCCACGCCAGGAACGCGAGTCAGCGCCGCCGTGACGGCCGGCGGCGTCTCGCCGAAGCCGTTCTTCGCGCCGACCGTGAGGTCGCCCGCGAACGCGCGGTCGACGGCACGATCGATCGAGCCTTGCAGCCCGGCCGCGAAGATCGACACGAACGCGACGAGCGCGACGCCGATCATCAGCGCGGCCGCCGTGACCGCCGTCCGGGCCGGGTTGCGGGTCGAGTTCTCCCGCGCCAGGCGACCGCTGA
Organism: uncultured Actinomycetes bacterium; assembly: GCA_963839905.1. Taxonomy (GTDB): domain Bacteria; phylum Actinomycetota; class Thermoleophilia; order Solirubrobacterales; family Solirubrobacteraceae; genus CADCVQ01. Next base: position 191,048 of record CAWIXC010000003.1, read on the forward strand.
CGCCGCCGAGGCGCTGCAGCGGCGCGCCGACGACCGCCGCCATCGGCCGGACGAGCTGCGGGCTGAACAGCGCGACGCCGAGGAAGATCGCCACCGAGCCGCCGCCCAGGGTGGCGGCCGCGCCGCTCCCCGAGGAGCCGCCGAACAGGCCGTAGGCGAGCACGCCCGCGCCGGCGAGGCACAGCAGCGTGGCCCCGATCAGCCGCCCGCGACCCGCCTTGGCCGCGGCGACGAGCCCGTCGCGCAGCGCTTCGATCGGCGCGATGCGCGTCGCCCGCCGCGCGGGGACGACGCTCGCGATCACCGTCACCACGACGCCGACCAGCAGCGAGACGACGATCGTGCGCGTCGCGATGACCGAGTCGGTGGCGGGCAGGTCGGCGCCGATCGCCGCCAGCAGGCCGCGCAGCGCGGGAACGAGCAGCAGGCCGCCCAGCAGCCCGAGGATCGAAGCGAGGAGCCCGATCACGGCCGCCTCGAGCACGACCGAGCGCAGCACCTGACGACGGGTCGCGCCGAGCATCCGCAGCAGCGCGAGCTCACGGGTGCGCTGCGCGACCGTGATCGAGAACGTGTTGTAGATGACGAACGCGCCGACGAACAGCGCGATCCCGCCGAAGACGAGCAGCGCCGTGCGCAGGAAGCCGAACTCGTCCTCGAGGTCGGCGGCCTGCGCCTTGGCGTCGTCGGCGCCGGTGCGGACGTTCACGGGCTGGCCCGCCAGCGCGATCTGCACGCGCGAGCGCAGCTGTGCGGGCGTGACGCCCTGGTCGCCGGCGACGGAGATGCCGTCGAGCTTGCCCTGCTTGCCGGCGAGCTCCTGTGCGGCCGGCAGCGTCGCGATCGCGACGGGGTAGCCGGCGATCGACGACTCGTCGCCGAACTTGGCGGCGCCGGTGAGCGTGTAGGGCTGGGCCCCCTGCTCGCCGACGATCGTGACCTTGTCGCCGAGCTTGAAGCCCTCCTCCTTGAACGTGTCGCGGTCCAGGCCGATCTCCGTCTCGGCGCGCGGGGCGCGGCCGGAGACGAACTGAAACTGCTCGAACGGCGCCGGCTGCAGCGACGAGACGAAGCTGCCGCTGCCGACCGCGTCGCCGTCGCGCTTGCGGATCGAGACGTCGCCGAAGATCGCGCCCGCCGCCGACTTCACGCCGTCGGCCGCACGCACCTTCGCGACCAGGGCGTCGTTCAGCGGCGGCGGGTCGGTCGAGAAGTCCTCGTCGACCTTCTTCGACGTGACCGCGACGTCCGTGCCGGTGTTCGCCTGCGCGAAGACCTCGGTGAACGAGCGGTTGATCGTGTCGGTGAAGATGTACGTGCCGGCGATCATCGCGACCCCGAGCACGACCGCCAGGGCGGTCAGCGCGGTGCGCAGCGGTCGCGCTCGCAGGCCGCGAAGGGCCACGCGCCTCATGACGCGACGGCCTTCATGACGTCGAGGATCTCGTCGGCCGAGCCGGCGTGGGTGTCGTGGGCGATGCGCCCGTCGGCGAGCACGATCAGGCGGTCGGCGTAGGCCGCGGCGGCCGCGTCGTGCGTGACCATCACGACCGTCTGGCCGAACTCGTCGACCGCGCCGCGCAGCAGGCCGAGCACCTCGGCCGAGGCGGTCGTGTCGAGGTTGCCGGTCGGCTCGTCGGCGAAGACCACGGCGGGCTTCGAGACGAGCGCGCGAGCGACCGCGACGCGCTGCTGCTGGCCGCCAGACAGCTCCGACGGGCGGTGCGTGCGGCGGTCGCCGAGCCCCACCGCGGCGATGAGCGACTCGAGCCACGCGGCGTCGGGCTTGCGCCCGGCGATCGTCAGCGGCAGGACGAGGTTCTCCTCGGCCGTCAAGACGGGCAGCAGGTTGAAGGCCTGAAAGACGAAGCCGACGCGATCGCGCCGCAGCTCGGTCAGGTGCTTGTCGTCGAGCTCGGCGATCTCGACGCCATCGAGCGAGACAGAGCCGCCGGTCGGCCGGTCGAGCCCGGCCATGAGGTGCATGAGGGTCGACTTGCCGGAGCCCGACGCGCCCATGATCGCGGTGAACGCCCCGCGGGCGATCTCGACGGTGACTCCAGCGAGGGCGTCGACGGCGGCAGGTCCTTCGCCGTAGCGGCGGTGGAGGTCGGTCGTGGAGACGATCGTTGTCATGCGCGAAGGATGCACTGCGACGTCCCGGGCAGCCATCGGGGATCTCCCCTAGGGATGTCGGGATCGGGCCGTGGTGCGTCGCGCGAAGGCGCTACTCGGCGCCGACCGCCTGCGCGATCTCGTGGTAGGCGGCCACCGGGTCCGGCGCGTTGAAGATCGCCGAGCCCGCGACGAACCACGTCGCGCCCGCGTCCGCGCACTCCTTGCCGGTCCTCGGGTTCACGCCGCCGTCGACCTCGATCGCGACGTCCGGCCCGAGCAGCTCGCGCACCTTGCGGATCTTGTCGAGCTGGTTGCGCAAGAACGGCTGGCCGCCCCAGCCGGGGTTGACGGTCATGATCAGCGCGAGGTCGAGGTCGTCGGCTTGGGCGAAGTGGTCGGGCGGGGTGCCGGGGCACACGACGAGGCCCGCCTTGGCGCCGCCCTCGCGAATCGCCGACAGCGTGAAGTCGATGTGCGGCGTGGACTCGACGTGGATCGTGATGCCGTCCGCGCCGGCCTTGAGGAACTCGGCGACGTGCTTCTCCGGGCTCTCGATCATGAGGTGCACGTCGAGGTAGGCCTCGTCGGGCAGCGACTCGCGCAGCGCCGCGACGACCATCGGGCCGAACGTGATCGGCGGGACGAAGTGGCCGTCCATGACGTCGCAGTGGATGACGCGGCAGCCCGCATCCATGATCTCCTTGACGTGCTCGCCGAGCCGGGAGAAGTCCGCCGACAGGATCGACGGGGTGACATGACGTTCGGACAGGGGAGTCACTTGCTAGATCTCCTTCAGCATGGATGCCGAGCACGCGTTGCAGGACAGGATCGCCGTCTTGGACATCCGCACGATCGTCGAGTGCTCACCGCAGTCCGGGCACACCGAGCACAGCTCGAAGCGGTGCAGGCAGTACACGCAGCGGTAGCGGCCAGCGAGGTTCGTCGGGCGCAACCAGGGCTCCTTGCAGTTCGGGCACGTGGGGCCCAGATCGGATTTCACGGACAGCTCGCGCTCATGCGATCAGGCGGGCGATGTAGAAGCCATCGGTGCGGTCGCGGTGGGGCAGCACGAGACGGCTGGACTCTAGCCGCAGATCCACCGCCGTTGCCTGCTGCTCGTTCTCGCGCGGCGACAGCGTGCAGGTCGAGTAGACGAGCGTGCCGCCGGGCTTGAGCGCCCGCGCCCCCGCTTCGAGGATCTCGAGCTGCGCCTGCGCCATCGTCTCGATCGCCTCGGGTGAGGTGCGCCAGCGCAGGTCCGGGTGGCTCTGCAGCGTGCCGAGGCCGCTGCATGGCGGGTCGACGAGCACCCGGTCAAACGGCTCTGCGGCCTCGAACGCGGCCGCATCGCCGACCTGCACCTCGACGTTCGTCGCGCCCATCCGCTGCGCCGTGCGCTGCAGCGCCTGCGCGCGGCCGGCGTGGCGCTCGACCGCGACGATCTCCCCTTCGGCGCACATGAGCGCGCTCAGGTGGGTCGTCTTGCCGCCGGGCGCCGCACAGAGGTCCAGGACGCGCTCGCCGGGCTGCGGGTCGAGCGCGCGGGCGACGAGCATCGCCGCGCGCGACTGCGTCGCATAGGCGCCGGCGCGCCAGAGCTCGTGGCCGTGGGCGTCGAAGGGCCCATCGACGACGAGCGCCTCGGGCAGCTCGTCGTCGGCGTGCGTCGCGACGGGCAGCTTGTCGGCCAGCTCGTCGCGCGTCGTGACGAGCGCGTTGGCGCGCAGCGCGGTCTCCGCGGGCTCGTTGCCGCGTTTGAGGAGCGCGCGGGCGTCATCGCCGCCGTAGGTCTTCCACCACAGATGCACGAGCCACTCGGGATAGGAGTGCGCGATGGCAGCGCCCGCGGGGGTGATGTCGGACGGCAGGCGGGGCAGCTCGCGCGACGCCCGGCGCAGCACGGCGTTGACGAGCTTGTGGCCGCCGCCGTGGCCCTGCTTGGCGAGCTCGACCGACTCGCCGACGACCGCGTGCGCGCCGCCACCGTCGAGGAACGCGAGCTGGTAGAGGCCAAGCCTGAGCGCGGCGAGGGTCGGCGGGTCGAGGTCGTCGACGGGCCGCGCGAGCTGCTCGATCATGTGGTCGAGGCTGAGCTTGCGCTGGACGGTGCCGAACGCGAGCTGCATCGCGAACGCTCGCTCGCGCGGGTCGAGGTCCTTGGCCTCCCGGTGGAAGGCGCGGTCGGCGTAGGCACCCTGCTCGAAGACCCGCCGTACGACCGCGAACGCCGCGCGGCGTGCCGGCGTGACCCGCTCCGCCGCGACTACCACAGGATCGGGACGTCGTACGCGCGCATCGCCTCGTCGCCGGAGACGAGCGTCGCGCCTTCGATCCGAGCCTGGGCGATGAGCATCCGGTCGAACGGGTCGCCGTGGTGACGCGGCAGCTCGCCGGCCGCAGCGGCGTGATCCAGCTCGATCGGCAGCGGCAGTACACCCACGGCCATAAGGGTCGCTGCGAGATCCTCCGGCGTATCGAGCTTGCCGATCGCCCGCTTGATCGCGGCCTCCCAGACCACTGCGGCACTGAGCAGCACCTGGTTGGAGTCGTCTCTCAGATGCTTCGCCGCAAGCGAGCCAAGCCGGTCATCGTCGCTCAGCCACCAGATCGCCGCGTGAGTATCGAGCAGGAGCTTCAACGCACGCCGAAGGCTTCGGCGATGTCGTCCGGCAACTCGTCGAAGTCGTCCGACATGTACACCTGACCGCGCCATTTCCCGCGCAGCGACGCGAACGTGTGCGATGGCTGCTCCACCGGAACGAGCCGCGCGACCGGCTTGCCGTTGCGCGTGATGACGACGTCCTCGCCCGCCTGGGCGCGCTCGACGAGCTGGGAGAGCTTCGTCTTCGCCTCGTGCATGCCGACCTGACTCACGCTGTCCAGGCTAGCAGCCCTAGCTAACTTAGCTAGGACGTGCGTTGTCGCCTAATACACGCTATGCGTGAACTATTCGACAAAGCCGTGGCCGCGCAGGTAGGCGGCCGCGTCCATCGGGCGGCCGCCGGGGGGCTGGACCTCGAGCAGCTCGAGGCCTCCGAGCAGGAGGCGGCCGTCGGCGACGTGCAGCTCGCCCGTGGCGGCGGGCTCGACGGGCGTGGCGCGCAGGATGCCGAGGAACGAACCGTCCTTGAGCTGCGCGCGCGCGCCGATGTGCGGGGTGAGCGCCCGCACCGTGCGGTCGTTGACGGCGGCCGTGGCCGCGGGGTCGAGCGTGCGGTCGTCGGGGCCGATCTTCGCGGCGTACGTGACACCCACTTCGGACTGCTGCACGCGCGGCGGGCGCTCGTCGAGCGTGCGGATGAGCAGGTCGGCACCGAGCTGCTCGAGGCGCGCGGCAAGCGTGCCGTACGTGTCCTCGGCGCCGATCGGCTCTGCGCCCGCGAGGTAGACGGGGCCGGTGTCGAAGCCCGCCTCGGTGAGCATCGTGCTGACGCCCGTCTCGGCGTCGCCCTCCATGATCGCCCGCTCGACGGGCGCCGCGCCGCGCCAGCGCGGCAGCAGCGACGGGTGGACGTTGATGAGCTCGTGGTCTGAGAGCAGCGGCTCCTTGATGAGCGCTCCGAACGCGCACACCGCGACGACCTCCGGCTCAGCGGCGGCGATCCGGGCGCAGGCATCGGGCTCGTTGACGTTCTGCGGCTGGAAGAGCTCGATGCCGAGCGCGCGCGCGGCGTTGGCGACGGGCGGCGGGGAGAGCTTCTGGCCACGGCCGGCTTTGCGGTCGGGGCGCGTGACGACGAGCTGCGGGCGGTGGTCGGTCGCCGCGAGGCGCTTCAGCACCTCCGCGGCGAAGGCCGATGTGCCGAGGAAGACCGTTCGCACGCTTACGCGACGCTCGCGGCGGCCTGCTCGGCTTCGCGCATCGCGCGCATCGCGGCCTTGCGCTGCTCGCGGCTCGTGCGGTCGAGGATGAGGATGCCGTCGAGGTGGTCGATCTCGTGCTGGATGACGCGCGCCTCGAGGCCGCTCGCCTCGATGATGAGATCCTCGCCGTGCTCGTCCTTGGCGCGCACGAGCACGCCGACCGGCCGCTCGACGTCGACGTGGACCAGCGGCAAGCTCAGGCAGCCCTCCTCGGCGATCTCCTCGTCGCGGCTGGACCACTCGATCTCGGGGTTGACGAGCGCGACGATCGGGCTGTCGGGCTCGACGCGGTAGACGAGCAAGCGGTGCGAAATGCCGACCTGCGGCGCCGCAAGGCCGATGCCGAGCGCGTCGTGCATGAGGGCCCGCATGCGCTTCACCTCGTCGCGCAGCGTGCCGTCGAAGCGCTCGACCGGGCCGGCCTTCGTGCGCAGCACCGGGTCGCCGAGCTGGCGCACGTGCGCGAGGGCGGCGCGGCGGCGCGCGAGGACCTCGGGGTCCAGCGGGGGCGGCGCCTCGGGCTCCTCCTCGCGAGGCTCCTCGGGCGGTTGCTCGTCGGTCACGGCCATGCAACGGAGTCTAGATGCGGCCCGGGCGCGGCTACTGCGGATCGACGTCCACGGAATAGGCCACGCCTTTGCGGCTGCGGTCGGCGGCGACCGCGGCGACCGCAGCGCCGGCCGCGCGCACCGCCGCCGCGCGGTCGCCTGCCTTGATAACGAGCTGCGCGCGCTCGCGGCCGCGCAGGCGAAACAGCGGCGCGGGGCCGAGCACCTGCGCCGACGCGACGTCCCCGAGCTCCGCGCGCAGCGCCCGCGCCGCGGCGCGCACCGCCGCGAGCTCGGTCGCCGAGCAGACGATGCGGATGAGGTGCGAGAAGGGCGGGTAGCGCAGCGCCTCGCGCCGCGCGAGCTCGCCGTCGAGGAAGCCATCGGCGTCGTGGCGCGCCGCGGCGGCGATCGACGGCGCGTCGGGCGACAGCGTCTGCACGAGCACGCGCCCGCCGCCGGGCCCGCGACCGGCGCGGCCGGCGAGCTGGGTGACGAGCGCGAACGTCCGCTCCTCGGCGCGGAAGTCCGGGAAGCGCAGCGTGCCGTCGGCGTCGATGACGACTCCGAGCGTGACGTCGGGGAAGTCGTGGCCCTTCGCCACCATCTGCGTGCCGACGAGGATCCCGCGTGACGCGGCCTCGAAGCGCCGCAGGAGCGCGCCGGCGTCGGCGACATCGGCGTCGAGGCGGAAGACCTCGTGGCCGATCTGCTGCAGGTCGTGCTCGAGGCGCTCGGTCCCTGCCCCGTGGCGCGCGACGTTCATCGACCCGCACTTCACGCAGCGCTGCGGCATCCGCTCGCGATGGCCGCAGTGATGGCACGCGAGCGTGCCCTGCGTGCGGTGCAGGACGAGCGCGACGTCGCAGTGTGGGCACATCCACGCATACCCGCAGGTACGGCAGTCGACGAAGTTCGACCACCCGCGGCGGTTGAGCAGCACGATCGCCTTCGGCGCATCGACGAGCGCGTGGCTCGTCTCGGGATGAAGTGCCCCCTGCGTCTGGCGCATGTCGACGATCCTCACCGGCGGCAGCGCTTGGCCGTCGACGCGGGCGAGCAGGCGCACCCGGCGCAGCGCGTGGACGGATTCTGGCCGCGGCGTGGCGCTGCCGGCGAGCAGGAGCGCGCCGGACTGCTGGGCGCGTCTGGTTGCGACGTGGCGTGCGTCGTAGCGCGGGTCGCCCTCGTGCTTGTAGGAGGCGTCGTGCTCCTCGTCGAGGACGATGAGGCCAAGCCGCTCGATCGGCGCGAAGACGGCCGAGCGCGGGCCGATGCAGACGCGCGCTGCGCCGCTGCGGAGCGTTGTCCACTCGTCGTGGCGCTCGCCGGCGGAGAGCTTTGAGTGCAGGACCGCGACGGTGTCGCCGAAGCGGTCGGCGAAGCGGCTGACGATCTGCGGGGTCAGGCCGATCTCCGGGACGAGCACGATCACGCCGAGGCCCTGCTCCAGGGCGGTCGCGGCGGCGCGGAGGTAGATCTCGGTCTTGCCCGATCCGGTGACGCCGTGCAGGAGGAGAGGCTCCGGCTCGTCGCGGTGAAGCTGGGTCTCGACCTCGGCGAGCGCGCGCGTCTGGTCGGGCGTGAGCTGGGGGGGCTGCGCGCGGCGGGCGCCGACGGCGTCGTGCGTGACGTAGCGGCGGACCGCGCGGCGCTCGAGCGTGACGAGCCCGCGGGCGGCGAGGCGGCGCAGAGCGTCGAGGTCGGGGCCGGCGGGCCGCGGCCCGCGGGCGCGAAGGTCGTCGAGCAGCGCCTGCTGGCGTGCGGAGAGGCGGCGCGTGGATAGCGGCCGCTCCGAGGCTCCGCCACCCGTGGCCGCACGAGCCGAGGCCCCGCGGCCGGCGGCGGAGGCCCCGCCACCCTCCGCGCCCGCCGCAGCGAAGGCCCCGCCATCCTCCGCGCCGCCCACGACGGAGACTCCGCCGCCCTCCGCGCCGCCCACGACCGAGACCCCGCCATCCTCCGCGCCGCCCACGACGGAGACCCCGGCATCCTCCGCGCCGCCCGCGGCGGAGGTCCCGCCATCCTCCACGCCCGGCGTGGCCGCGGCCCACCATGCAAGCTTCGCCCGCGCGTCCGCCGGCGGAGAGACCAGGGCGAGGGCTCGGGCCGGCGTCGAGCAGTACTCGGCCGCCATCCAGCCGGCCAGCTCGACGAGGTCCGGCGGGAGGTCGTGGTCCAGGACGCGGCGCGGCGCGACGAGCCGGTCGTCGGCGAGCTCCGAGTGGTCGGCGAGGCCGACGACCACTCCGACCACTTCGCGATGGCCGAATGGCACGACCAGCACCGATCCCACCCCGACGCCTTCCGGGCGCAGATAGTCGAACGGCCCGCGCAATGCGCGAGCCGTCGTGATCGGCTCGACCTTCGCGACCGGCGGCACGCACAGAGCATGCCTCACGTCCCGGCGTGGGCCGCTTCTTGCCACCCGCCGCAGCGCCCGCGCATACCATCGGTACGGCGATGAGCGACGAGCCCTCCCCCACCCGGCGGCCCGGCCCGGGCGACCTCTCGTCAGCCGCCGTTCGAGTGGCCGAGATCGTCGCCGCAGCGGAGCGCGCTGCGCAGGAGTTGCGCGAGTCCGCTGAGCAGCGAGCCGCCGAGCGCATCGCGGAGGCCGAGCGCGCCGCGAACATGCGCGTGCAGGCCGCCGACGACGAGGCGCTGCAGGTGCGAGCCGACGCCCGCGAGGAGGCCGACGAGCTGCGCGCGCAGGCCGCGACCGCCGCCGACGAGCTGCGCGACGAGGCGGCGCGCCAGGCACAGGACGCGCGCGACAAGGCAGCGAGCGCCGCCCGCGAGCTCCTGTCCGAGGCCCGCGCCGCCGCGCGCGAGGTTCTGCGCGAGGGCGAGGAGATCAGCGCCAACCTGCGCGAGCTCGGCAACGCACTGCGCACCAACGCCGAGCGGCTGCTCCGCGATGTCCGCGCGGCGCACACCGAGCTCACGTCCCGGCTCGACGGCGCCGACCCGTCGCACTGGAACGGCGTGAGCACGAGCCGGCCTGCGATGGCGGCCGCGCCCGACCCCGCCCCCGAGCTCGACGTCCCCGAGTTCATCCCGCGCGCCCGCGCACGCCAGCGCCGGTAGCGCGAGGACCGGCGCCGCACGGTCGCGACTCGCGCCGGCCGTCGGCCAGTTGAGCGTCGTCAGGGTGTTAAGATGCCCGTCGCACACCGCTTGGGGCTGTAGCTCAGCTGGGAGAGCGTCGCGCTGGCAGCGCGAAGGTCAGGGGTTCGAGCCCCCTCAGCTCCATCGGCACGCTCGATAGCCGCTCGGTTGAGCGGCTTTCGAGCGTCCTACTCCGGAAGCTGGGTCAGGCGATCGCGGTGCCGCGGTCCGACTGCGGGAATCGAGCGCCTCCGAGCCTTGCGGGGCGCGTCAGGGTGCGCGGCGTGCGGGATCGGCTGGGCGGCACGACGCCCGCGCACAGGAGCCCGGATCCAGACGCTGACACTGGCCACTGCTCGTGGGTCATCCGGTCAACGCGGCCCGTACCGTGCCTGACGTGGCATCGACGAGCATCAGCTCGACCTGGTCCTCGAGCACCGTCCACACCGCGACTTATGGGCTAGGGACCGTCGCCCGAGCCCGCAGCCTGACCGGCTTGCCCGTCGCCGGGAGATACGGATAGCCCCGCTCGGCCGGCATCCGCACGCGCATGTAGTAGCGCGCCCCCGCTCGACGTCCAGCCAGGCGAAACCGACCCGAGAACCGCCCATCGCGATCGGTTCGCAGCGTCGCGAAGTGCTTCCACTTGAACCCCGTCGAAACCCCGTCAAGCCGCACCAGCTTGCCGCCCGCCGGCAGCGGCCGCGACAGCACCCGACCGCTGAACCGCAGCAGCCTCCCCCGCAAGGTGGCCCGCAACGCCGATGCAGCATGCACACGCACCTGCAACCGACGAGACGACGCGACCGAGCCGTACGCCAGCCGCACGACACGAGACGGCCGCCGCGCCGCCAGTTCATACGAGAACGTGCCGTCAGAGCGCGTCCGGGCACGACCCACAGCCACCTCGTTCGCACCAGTACGAGACAAGCGCTCGAGGACGTCGACCTGAGCCTTGGCGATACCCGAATTCGACGCCGACGCCAGCCGACCGCGAATGACCACGCGGCGTCCGAACGGCACGCTGAGCGTCGACCGCGACGTGCCCGCAAACGCGGCGCTGAGTTGCCCCAGCGCCACTCCCGACGATGCTTGCGCGACCATCGCGTTCTGCGGGTTCTGTACGTCTATGGGCTGAACCTCGACGTCCCGGCGATTGCCAGCCGCATCGAAGACGCGAAGCGACAGCGGATGACGTCCGTTGGGCACCCTGCTGGTGTCGACCAGCAGGGTGTCGAGATCCGAGGTTGGGCACGCTGTGAAGTCCGCGTACGAGCACCTGATGGTCAGATCTCTGGCGCCCACGACCGTCTCGCCAATGACCGCCTCGATTCGTGCCAACCCTGACTCGACGTCCGTGGCGGCGTACTCGAGGCTGCGAGTTCCGAAGACCGGCGCAGCCTCCAGCACCGTTCCACCTGACGCTGAGCCGGACGGCAAGACATCCTCGCGAAGCGTCACCTCGATTCCCTGCACCAGGAGCGGCACCAGGTGGTACGCCTGGCAGAAACCATCGCCCGCGCCGATTCGGACAGGCAGGTCGCTTCCTCGGCAAACCAGATCCAGGCGCAGTCGTCGAGCGCCCACCGGGATTGCGGCTTCGACCGGATCCGCTGACACCTCCAAGCCATCGGCGATGGATGCGATCGTCTCGGCGCCTGAATCGTGAATCACTTGGACGGTCGCAACGAAGAGGCCCACGCCAGACAGTCGCGTCCGTGTCCACACCCGCATGCGCTCGGCAATCACGACACGACGTGCGTCAGAGGGCAGGTGAAGGTCCATCGTCGCGCGCGTCAGATATCTCATCGTGAGCGATGGTGGAAGCACGAACCTGAACCCGTTGCCCGCGGCACACGAATCAGCCATCGCCATGTCGGGTGCCGGCGCTGGCCGCCAAGATCCGAGCGGAGCCGACGGATGCCCCGGCACATTGCAGCTGCGCATGGGGTACGTCCCAGCGCTCGCGGTTTCCGACCACACGATTCCAGGAACCATGGCCATCGCCATCGCGCACACGACGCGTGGCCTCTCGCCGAGCGCTCGCCAGGACCTTGCGTATTGACCCCTGCCGCCCTTCGAATCGCGCATCGCGACAACCCCCGAGTTCCCAGGGCCCCGATAGCCCTTTGACCGGTTAGGAACCGTAAGCGGAAGTTCGCCCCCCGAGCAACGCGCGGACCCCGCAAACTGGGAACGATTTATCCGACACGGCCCGTCAGCGGCGGCGGATCTCGTCCTCCGGGGTGCCGCCGGGCTCGGCCACGCCGTGCTCCTTGCGCGGCACCAGCACCAGGCGCTTGAACTCCGCGACCAGCACGCCATCCTGGTTCAGGACCCGCGTGTGCACGCGCACCGTGCCCCGATCGAGCTTCGTCTTGGACTCGCGCTTCTCGAGGACCTCGGTCTCGCAGTACAAGGTGTCGCCGTGGAAGACCGGCGCCGGGTGCTTGAGCTCCTCGGTCATGAGGTTGGCGATCGCCTTGCCGCTGATGTCCGACACGCTCATGCCAAGCGCCAGCGAGTAGACCATCGGGCCCACGACGACGTTGCGGCCCTGCTGCGACGCCGCCGCGTAGACGTCGTTCACGTGCAGCGGGTGGTGGTTCATCGTCAGCAGGCAGAAGAGGTGATCCTCGGTCTCGGTGATCGTCTTCGCCGGCCAGTGCTTGTAGACCGCCCCCACCTCGAACTCCTCGAGGAAGCGGCCATACGGGTGCGCGCCCGAGGCCTCGCGCTCAGCCTGGTCGGTCGTGAAGTCGTCGCTCATCCGGTCGGTCTCCTTGCGTGTCAGGAAGCCGGGGCATCATGACGGACCCAGCGGCCACGCGAAGGGCCGTCAGCCCGCGTCGAGCTCGCTCAGCCGGTCGCGAAGCGTCGAACGCTTGGCCTCAAGCTCTCGCTCGAGCTCGTCGAGCTTCTCGCGGCGCCGGCGCAGCAACGCGAGCTGACGCGCGATGTGGCCCTGCGCCTCCTCCAGGATCTCTCGCCGGCGCGCGACCGACGGCGACGCGCCATGCCACTCGGCACGCAGCGCGCCGCGCGCCTCCTCGGCCTCGATGACGTCGCGCAGCTCGTCGAGCGAGAGGCCGAGCAGATCCTTCAGCCGCAGCAGCTGCAGCACCCGCTCGACGTCCGCATCGCCATACAGCCGGTGCTGCCCCGCATCCCGCGAAGGCGCCTGCGGCAGCAGCCCGAGCTCCTCGTAGTAGCGGATCGTCCGCGGCGTCGTGCCCGCCCGCTTGGCGAGCTCGCCGATGCGCAGCCCGCGCGAAGGCGCCGCGGTGCTCATGCCGCGCTCCGGTCCGCGACGGCCGCCGGAGGACGCGGCGTGGCCGGCCGCGACGACGAGTCCGAGGAAGATGGCGAAGCGACGTGCGCAGGACGCATGAGACACACGATCGCACCAACCACAGATGTCACCGCCAGCACCCACAGCGCCGTGTGCATGTTGTGGATGAACGGCGCCAGCCGCTCGTCCGACAGCCCCGACGCCAACCCCGAGAAGATCGAAAGCAGCGTGTCGCGCGGGACCGCGTTCGTGATGACCGCGAGCACGAACGCGATCGACAGCACCGCGCCCGTGTTCTGCAGCATCATCCGCGCGCCCGCCGCGATCCCACGGCGGTGAGCGGGCACGACACCCATCATCGCGGCCGTGTTCGGCGAGTTGAACATCCCCGACCCGATCCCCACGATCGTCAGCCACAGACACCCCTCCCAGTACGGGGTGTGAACCTCCAATGTGGTCATCGCCGCAAGACCCACGGCGCTCACGAGCATCCCACCGGCCGACAGCGCGCGCGACCCGTGCCGATCCGCCCACATCCCTGCCAACGGCGACGCGACGAGCATCCCCAGCGCCAAAGGCGCGAGCTTGATCCCTGCCGTGATCGGATCGTCGCCCTGGGCACCCTGGTAGTAGAAGACGAAGACGAACATCAGCGCGAAGCGCGACAGGCCGTTGATGAACGCCGCGCCCGCGGCAGCCCCGAACAGCCGGTCGCGGAAGATCGCGAGGTCGAGCATCGGGGCCCGCGAGCGCGCTTCGATCAAGACGAACGCCGGCAGCAGCACGGCCGCCACGACCAAGGACCAGATCACCAAGGGGTCGTTCCACGACGTGATCCCGCCGCGCGAGATCCCCAGCACGAGCCCCGTGAGGCCCAGCACGAAGGCCACGGTGCCCGGCAGATCGAGCCCTCGCACCGCGTCGGGTCGCGCGAGCTCGCGCAGCACCAACCCACCCCACAGCGCGCCGAGCAGCCCGAACGGGACGTTGAACCAGAACACCCACGGCCACGAGATCGACACGAGCGCGCCGCCCAGCACCGGCCCCAAGACCAGCCCGACCGCGGCGACCATCGTGTTCGTCCCCATCGCGACCCCCAGCTGCGAGCGCGGGAACGCGTCCGTCACCAGCGCAGCCGCGTTCGCGAACAAGAACGCGCCGCCGACGCCCTGCAGGATCCGCCACAGGATGAGCTGCGTCGCGTCGTCGGCGAAGCCCGCGCCCAGCGACGCGGCAGCGAACACGACGAACCCGCCGACATACGCGCGCTTTCGCCCGAACAGATCCGACAGCCGCCCCGCCGTCAGCACCAGAACGGTCGACGCGATCATGTACGCGAGGATCACCCACACCAACGAGAGCACCCCCGCGTGCAGCGACCGCTCGAGGTCCGGCAGGGCGATGATCAGCGTGCCCGAGTTGATCGTCGCAAGCAGCATCCCGAGGCTCGTGCACGAGAGCGCCCACCACTTGTAGTGGCGGTGGTCGCTGCCGACACCGACGCGCCGCGGCCGTGCTGTCAAGAGCTGATCTGGCATCTTACGTACACGTCAGGTTAGCATTGACTCAGCCGCAACCCGAGGAAGCTGGCGCGATAGGTTCAGGGCAACGACCCCCCGACCGCCTTGGAGGCGTCCCCCTTGCGTGACCCCCGTGCCTTTCTGAAGCCCCTCGCGATGGGCGCACCCGACCCGCTGCGCGAGATCCCCGTGACCCCGTCGCGGATGATCCACTTCCTCGACTTCTCCAACGAGAAGATGGTCGCCAAGGCGCCCGACATCGCAAAGAAGGTCGACATCCTGCTCGGCAACCTCGAGGACGCAGTGCCGGTCGAGCGCAAGCAGGCCGCGCGCGAGGGCCTCATCACGGTCGGCCGCGACATCGACCTCGGCGACACCGCGCTCTGGGTGCGCATCAACTCGCTCGAGTCGCCCTGGGTGCTCGACGACATCACCCAGCTCGTCACCGAGATCGGTCACAAGCTGTCGGTGATCATGGTCCCGAAGGTCGAGGGCCCGTGGGACATCCACTACGTAGACCGCCTGCTCGCCCAGCTCGAGGCGAAGGCGCAGATCGAGCAGCCGATCATGGTCCACGCCCTGCTCGAGACCGCGCTGGGCGTCAACAACATCACCGAGATCGCGACGGCGAGCCCGCGCATGCAGGGCATGAGCCTCGGCCCGGCGGACCTCGCCGCCAGCCGCCGCATGAAGACGACCCGCGTCGGCGGCGGGCACCCCGGCTACCGCGTCATCTCCGACCCCGACCCGAGCACACCCGACGGCACCGCGAGGGAGTCCGCCCAGCAGGATCTCTGGCACTACTCGCTAGGTCGCATGGTCGACGCTTGTTCGGCTGCCGGCTTGCTCCCGTTCTACGGCCCGTTCGGCGACATCAAGGACGTCGAAGGCTGCGAGGCGCAGTTCCGCGCCGCGTTCATCATGGGCTGCGTCGGCACGTGGTCCCTTCACCCCGTCCAGATCGACATCGCCAAGCGCGTCTTCAGCCCCAACCCCGAAGAGGTGCTGTTCGCCAAGAAGGTCATCGAGGCGATCCCCGACGGCCGCGGCGTCCACATGATCGACGGCAAGATGCAAGACGACGCGACGTGGAAGCAGTGCCGCGTCATGGTCGACCTCGCGGAGATGCTCGCCCGCAAGGACCCCGAGCTCGCCGCCGCATACGAGATGGAGCCCGCGCCGGCCTGACGAGCCGCCGCTCCCGCTAGTCTGTGCTGTCTAGACAGAGAGGAGCGCGGATCGGATGAGCTGGCAGGTCCAGGAAGCCAAGCAGCGCTTCAGCGAGCTGGTGCGGCGCACGCTCGAGGAAGGCCCGCAGGTCGTCACGCGCCACGGCGAAGAGGTCGTGGTCGTCGTGGCGGCGGACGAGTACCGGCGCTCGCAGAACGCCCGGCCGAGCTTCAAGGAGTTCCTGATGAGTGGCCCCTCGTTCGATGACCTGGAGCTCGACCGCTCAACCGAACTGCCGCGCGAGATCTCGTTCGAGGATTGAGTTACCTCCTCGATACGAACGTCGTTTCGGAGATACGACGGACTGGCGCGTCCGCTGAGGTCATGGCGTGGTACGAGTCGACGCCGGACGAAGCGATGTCGATCAGCGTCCTGGTCTTGGGTGAGGTTCGCCGCGGCATCGAGCGCCTGCGCGGCCGCGATCCGGCACAGGCCCTCGCCCTCGAACGCTGGGTGCGGGGGCTCCACGATGCATTCGCGGACAGAATCCTCCCGATCGACGGCGAGATCGCGGAGGAATGGGGTCGCATCGGTGCGACATCACCGATCCCACCGGAGGACGGGCTCATGGCGGCCACGGCCAAGGTCCACGGGATGGTCCTGGTGACCCGCAACGTCCGTCACGTCGCCCGCCCCGGCGTCCGGGTCCTCAACCCGTGGGAGCCGTCGCCCGCGCAGGCGGGCGGGTAGGGTCCCGCGCCATGCGCTTCTTCGAATACGAAGCCCGCGAGATCGTCAAGCGCGCGGGCATTCCCGTCACGGACTTCGGCTTCACGACCGACGCGGCCGAGGCCAAGGCGATCGCGGAGCGCATCGGCGGCCCCACGGTCATCAAGTCGCAGGTGCTAACCGGCGGGCGGATGAAGGCCGGCGGCGTGAAGTTCGCCGACACGCCCGCGCAGGCCGAGGCCTACGCGGCGGACATCCTGCAGCTCGAGATCAACGGCCAGCAGCCGCGCGGCGTGCTCGTCGACCCCAAGGCCGACGTCAAGCAGGAGTACTACGCGGGCGTGGTCTGGGACGGCGTGGCGAAGAAGCCGGTGATCCTCTTCAGCGACATGGGCGGCATCGACATCGAGGAGGTCGCGCGCGATCACCCCGACCACGTCGGCCGCGTGCACCTCTCGAACATCCTCCCGCTCGCAGACTTCCACGCCAAGGAGTGCATCGCGCAGACCGGCGTCACCGGCAAGGCGCTGCAACGCCTCACGCCGATCGTCCGCAAGCTCGCGCAGCTCTTCGTCGACTACGACATGACGCTCGCCGAGATCAACCCGCTCGCCGAGATGCAGGACGGCTCGTTCGTCGCGCTCGACGCGCACATGGACATCGAGAACGAGGCCCGCGGCCGCCACAAGCAGCTGCTCAAGGACCTCGGCGTCGGCGCCGACGAGACCCGCGAGGCGCGCGAGCCCACGCAGTTCGAGCTCGCCGGCGAGGCCGTCGACAGCTCGAGCCACCGCGGGGTCGCTGGCAACGTCACGGAGTTCGACGGCAACATCGGCCTCGTCATCGGCGCCGGCGGCGGCAGCCTCACCCTCTTCGACGCCGTGAGAGCCCACGGCGGCGAGCCCGCGAACTACTGCGAGATCGGCGGCAACCCCGACGTCCAGAAGACCTGCGGCCTCGCCAAGCTCGTCCTGACCAAGCCCGGCGTCGACAAGATCGCCGTGATGATGTCGATCGTCTCCAACACGCGCGTGGACATCGTCGCCCGCGGCGTCATCAAGGCCTGCCTCGACCTCGGCATGGACCCGGCGGAGAAGATCGCGATCTTCCGCATTCCCGGCGCCTGGGAGGAAGAGGGCTTCAAGATCCTCGAGAAGTACGGGATCGAGTACGCGGACCGCTCCGTCTCGATGCACGAGGCCGCGCGCCGCGCGGTCGCGAAAATCGCCGGCCCGGAAGCGGTCAAAGCATGAGCATCCTCGTCGACGCCGACACGACGTTCATCGTCCAGGGCATCACCGGCCGCGAGGCCGTCAACCTCACGCGCGAGTGCCTGGACTACGGCGCGGGCGCGAAGATCGTCGGCGGGGTCACGCCCGGCCGCCTGGGGCGCGACGTCCACGGCGTCAAGGTCTACGACACCGTCGCCCAGGTCGTCGAGGCGCACGGCGGCCCGATCGACGGCTCGGTCGTCACCGTCCCCCCCGCCTTCACGAAGGACGCGGTCTTCGAGGCGATCGAGAACGACATCAAGCTCGTCGTGATCGTCACGGAGCGCATCCCGCGCCGCGACGTCGCGCAGATGGTCGAGCTCGCGACGCTGCGCGGCGCGCGCATCATCGGCCCGAACTGCCTCGGGATGATCGTCCCCGACGTCATCAAGATGGGCGGCATCGGCGGCCCGGCGCGCAACGCCGCGCAGGCCTACACGCCGGGCCCGATCGGCGTCATCAGCCGCTCCGGCGGCATGACCACCGAGATGTCGAGCACGCTGAGCGCGGCCGGCCTCGGCCAGTCGACCGCCGTCTCGATCGGCGGCGACGCGATCATCGGCTCGACCTACGCCGAGCTCATGCCGCTGTTCGACGCGGACCCGCAGACCGAGGGCATCGTCATCTACACCGAGCCCGGCGGCCGCATGGAGGCCGAGCTCGCCCGATGGGTCACCGAGACGGGCTGCACGATGCCGATCGTCGCGTTCATGGCGGGGCGCTTCATGGACGAGATGCCGGGCATGAGCTTCGGCCACGCCGGCACGATCGTCGAGGGCAAAGAAGACACCGCGACCGAGAAGATCGCGCGCCTCGCCGAGGCCGGGATCACCGTCGCCGAGGAGATCTCCGAGATCCCCGAGATCATGAAGTCCAAGCTGGCGGCGAGGAGCGCGGCATGAGGTCCGACGCGATCTTCATCGCGATCGAGGTCGACGACGCGACGCTCGCCAAGCATCCCGAGCTGCCCGCTCACCTCACGCAGGTCTGCCCCGTGGACATCTACCGCGAGGCGGAGGGCGGCGGCCTGCAGATCGTCGACGAGAACGTCGACGAGTGCGTGCTCTGCGGCCTGTGCCTCGCGAAGTCCGACGGCGCCGTCAAGGTCATCAAGCTCTACGACGACGACGCGGTCCTGCAGGTCTAGTGGTTCCTCCTGCAAGTTTTGTGGTTCTTGCAGGAAGGTTGGGGTTTGCAGGCGAATTGCCTTGTCGTCCGGGTTGAGCGACGATGGAGGCCAACGTGGCAGCGCACCCCAAGCGCGTCGAGATCGCGCCCGAGGATCGATTGGTGCTTGAGAAGTGGGCCAACGCCCAAGCGATCGAGCGGCGTCTTGGCGATCGCGCGCGGATCGTGCTGATGGCGGCTGAGGGCCGGCCGGCCGACGAGATCGCCGAGCACGTCGGGCGGTCGGCGGAGACCGTTCGCCGGCAGCGAGCCAGCTATGCGCGCGATGGTTTGGATGGGCTGCGCGACAGGCCCAAGACGGGCAGGCCGCTGACGCATGGCCAAGACGTCCGCGCACGCTTGATCGCGTTGGCATGCACGCGCCCGCCGAACACCCGGGAGGGCGTGCGGCGTGAGCGCTGGACGCATCTCGAGCTGGCCGAGATGGTCGGGATGTCCGAGTCCCAAGCGCACCTGATCCTGCGTGGCGCCGACGTGCGTCCACACCTGACGGAGTACTGGGTGATGAGCGACCTCGGACCGGACTTCGACGCCGACGCGGCGGTGGTCTGCGGCCTGTATCTCGATCCGCCGGCCAACGCGATCGTCGTGTCGATCGACGAGAAGACGTCGATCGCGGCGCGTCAGCCCGCCCGCCCCGATCGGCTCGCACAGCCCGGCCGTCCGGCGCGCCGCGACAGCGAGTACGTGCGTAACGGCACGACGAACCTGTTCGCCGCGTTGCAGGTGCATTCGGGCACGGTCGCCGGGATGACCGCGTCGACGCGCAACCAGTGGGACTTCATCGCGTTTCTCGACCAGCTCGAGACCGAGATCCCCGCCGACCAAGAGGTCATCGCGATCCTCGACAATCTCTCGACGCACAAGACCCAGGCCGTCCAGGCGTGGCTGGACGAGCATCCGCGCTGGCAGCTGGTCTTCACGCCCAAGCACGCCTCGTGGCTCAACCAGGTCGAGATCTTCTTCTCGATCCTGACTCGCCGGCTGCTCAAGCACGGCCAGTTCAGCGATCCCGACGACCTCGCCACGCAGATGCTGGCCTATGTCGAGCATCACAACCTCACCGCCCGCCCGTTCGCCTGGACACACACCGGCAAAGTCCTCGCCGCATGACCAACAACACTTACAGGACGGACCACTAGCTACGACTTCAGGTCGGCCGGCGTCATGCCGGGAGGGCCGAGCAGCTCGATCCCGTGCTCGGCCGCCACGGCGGCGGCGCGCGCGGCGTCGGGCGGCCCGTCGAGCACCGGCAGGCGGTGCTCCAGGGCGGGGGTGCCGAAGCTCCTCACGAAGTCCTCGAAGCCGGCCGGCAGCATCGTGACAAGGCCGCGCAGCTCGGTCGCGCCGGTGGCCTGGAAGGTGTGTGGCACCCCGCGCGGTCCGTGCGCGCAGTCGCCCGGCCCGAGGACATGCATCTCGTCTCCGACCCAGACCGTCTGCTCGCCCTCGATGACGTACCAGCCCTCGTCGAGGTGGGTGTGCACGTGCAGCGGCGTTCCGGAGCCCGGCGGTGCCCAGAACTCACACAGCGAGTACGTGCCGCCGGTGCTCTCGCCACCGACCAGCACGTCCATCAGCTGATCGAAGAACCAGTAGGACTCCATGGCGTCAGACCCTACCGACCGATCACGCCGGCGGTGCGTACCTCAACTCGAGCATCGCGATGTCGTCGAGGCGCATGGCGTCCGCGGCCATGGTCGCCGTCACGTGGTCGAGACACGCCTCGATCCCGGGCGGAGCGCTGTCCACCGTCTGGCGCAGCCGCTCGAGCCGGCTGATGATCCCGTCGTCGCGGCGCTCGACGAGGCCGTCGGTGTAGAGGAACAGGCGCTCCCCGGGTCGCAGCTCGAGGCGACCCTGCGGGATCGGGGCGCCCGCGGGCAGCGTGCCGAGCGGCGTCGAGCGCGCCTCCTCGAGGTACGACGACCCGCCGTCGCGGCCGATGTGCAGGACGGGCAGATGGCCCGCGCTGACGTAGCGCAGCTCGCCGGTGGCCACCTCGAGATCGAGGTAGACGAGCGTCGTGCTCAGCCCCTCGGCGAGGTGGTCGGTCATGTGATGCAGCTTGCGCACGACCTCCACCGGCTCGAGGCCGTCGATGGCGTACGCGCGCAGCGCGGTGCGCAGCTGGCTCATCGTCACAGCCGCCTCGACGCCACGGCCGACGACGTCGCCGATCACGATCCCCACGCGGCCGCACGGCAACGGGATGACGTCGTACCAGTCGCCCCCGACCTCGATCTCGCGGCTGCCCGGCAGGTAGCGCACCGCGATCTCGACCCCGTCGATCTCCGGCAGCTGTGTCGTCAGCATGCTGCGCTGCAGCGTCTGGGCGAGCCGGCGGTCGCCGATCCCCTGGATCATGCCGATGAGATATTGCGGCGAGCCGGCATCGTCGCGGAAGACGCCGACCGTCAGCTCGGCCCAGATCGTGTCGCCCTCGCTCGAGATGTAGCGCTTCTCGAAGCTGTACTCGTTCATCTCCCCCGCGACCATGCGCCGCATCGCGTGATCGGAGTCGGGGATGTCGTCGGGGTGGGTGATGTCGAGCGGGGTCCGGCCGATGATCTCCTCGCGACTTCGCCCCACGGTCCGGCAGTACGCGTCGTTGACCTGCACGTAGACGCCGTCGAGATCCGACAGCGCCATGCCCACCGGCGCCTGCTCGAACGCGATCCGGAACCGCTCCTCGCTCGCGCGCAGCGCCGCCTCGGCCGCGCGCTCACCCGTCATGTCGCGCGCGATCGTGGCGTAGAAGTCGACCTCGCCGTCCGGCCCGGTGTGCGCGACGATGACCTGCGAGACGGGAATCTCATGCCCGTCTCGATGCAGGCGGCCGCCGTCACCGCGCCAGATCCCGTCGCGCCGGGCGATGGGGAACGCCTGCTTGCGCACGAGCTCGCGGGCCCACGCGGGCGAGAACTCGCCGGCGCGCCGTCCGCGGACGTCCTCGTCGAGGCCGATGCCGACCATCCGCCGCCCGCCCGCGTTGACGTACACGAGGTGCTGCTCGTGATCGGCGATCGATACCCAGTCCGACGTCGCCTCGAGCACGGCGCCGTAGTGCTTCTCGGCGCTGCGGGCCACGACGTCGTCGTAGACGATCAGCAGGTCGCGGTCCAGGCGCGATGCCGTGAGCTGGAAGCTGCCGGAGAAGTCGGGGTGCCCGGCGAACTGGTCGCGATAGTCGAGCGCCGTGCTCAACGGCTCGCCCGACTCCCACGCGCCGACGAGGCCTTCGAAGAGCTCAGGCGGCAGCGACCGCAGCGTCTCGACGAGTCGCCGGCCGACGAACGCCGCCGCCGGGGCGCCGCCGACCCGCGCTGCCCAGCGGTTGAGGTAGGCGATCTCGAAGTCCACGACCGTGCCGCCGTCATCGCAGACCGGGCGCAGCAGCAGCGCGCCCACGGGCAGGTCGTCGAGCGCGGCGAGCGCCCGCGCGGTCGCGTCCGGCACGTGGCCGGCGCTCACCCGTCCCCGTGCGGGAGGCGACATGACGATGTTCTACCGGTCAGCCCGGTGGGCGTGGGAAGGGTTGGCGCACATGGCCACCGCTACAGCAGGTTCTTCAACTGCTCCTCGAGGGATTTATCGAGCTGCTTGCCGTCCTCCACGGCATCCCGATCGACGCCGGCATCCGCGTCGTCGTCCTCGCGCACGATCCGCAGGCTCGGCGGCTCCGGCGTCGCCGTGCGCGCGAAGAACTCCGTCGGGGTGGCGGCACCGGGCCGCGCGAGCACGCGGACGAGCGCGTCCACGACCTCCGGGTCGAACTGCGTTCCGGCGCACGCGCGCAGCTCCTTGATCGCCGCCTCGGGCGTCTGGGCGCGGCGGTACGGGCGCGTCGTCGTGATCGCGTGGAACGTGTCCGCAACCGACACGATCCGGGCGGGCAGCGGGACCTCCTCGCCGGCGACGCCGTCGGGGTAGCCCTTGCCGTCCCAGCGCTCGTGCGAGGCGCGGACGATCGCGCCGACGTCGGTCATGCTGCCACCGACCTTGTCGAGCATCCGCTGGCCGGCGATCGTGTGCTGGCGCATGACGGCCCACTCGTCGTCGTCGAGCGGGCCGGGCTTGTTGACGATCGACTTCGGCACCGCGATCTTGCCGACGTCGTGCAGGAGCGCGCCGAACTCGACGAGCCGGCGGTCGTCCTCGGAGAGCCCGAGCTCGTCGGCGATCTCGAGCGACAGCGCGATCACGCCGTAGCTGTGCTCGCCGGTGTACTCGTCGTCGGCGACGATGACCTCGCCGAGCAGGAACGCCGTCCCGCGATAGGCGGCCGACAGCTCGATCGCCTGGTCGATGCGCGCGCTGCGCTCGCGGGCGAAGACGCGCAGCAGGCCCGCGAGCGGCAGGACGAGCAGGAACGCCAGCGGCGCGTCCTGCGCCGCGACCGCCGCGAGGAAGCCGACCGGCGTGAGAAGCACGTCGACGAGGAAGACGAGCCCGGTCATGCGCAGCTGCAGGCGCGGCGGCACGCCGAGCACGAGCCACTCGCGGCCCGCGCCGACGACGGTGTCGCCGACGAACTGGCTGAGCAGCGCGATGACATACAGCGGCCAGTGGTCGGCGGAGAGGCCGTCGACGCCGCCGGCCGCAAGCACCAGCGCCGGCCCGACGGCGAACCAGGCGTTGTTCGCGGCGACCAGCAGCTGGCGGCCGGGGTTGCGGTCGCGCAGGACGTCACGCAGGCGCCCGAGGATGAGGCCGAGCGCGACGATCGCCGGCGCCCAGACGGGGTCGACGACGAACAGCGCCGGCACGAAGACGAGCTGCAGCGGATAGGTGATGCCGGCGCCCACGTCGAACTCGACGCGGGAGACGAGCGCGACCGACACGATCAGGGCCGCGGCGACGCCGGCGGGCGGCACGTCCGCCCCGAAGACGACGGGCAGCAGCACGGCGATCAAGAGCAGCGCCACGGCGCAGCTGATCTCCACGACGGTCTCGCGGCGGGCTGCCGGAGCACGCTGACGCTCTCGCCGATCGGCCATGAGACGCTCCGCCGCACCGGTGAGGTGGGGCTTCATGTCACCGCGTAGGCGAGAGATCGTCAACGGCTTGTGGTCTCTCACACAGTCACCCCCGTCCAGTATCGGCGCCGCTTGATCCTAGCCGGAGCGAGTGGACGGATGTCCCACCGGCCATCCGGGTCCTCAAGTCGGCGGCGTGGCGCGCCGACGATGGTCGCGAAGCGGCCACGCGCCAAACCCGGGAAAGGACCCCTCTTGCTTTCACGTCGCATGAAACTGCGTATCGGCTCCACCGCATCGATCGCCCTCGCTGCGATGACCCTAGGAGCCGCCTCCGCGAACGCGGGCGTGCTCGTCAGCTCCGCGCCCAACTGCGACGCCCAGCCTCTCTCCACCCCGTTCTCCCCGTGGTATGACAACGCGAGCTACACGCCGCTGGGCGGCGGGGACTTCGAGTCCTCCGCCGCCGGCTGGTCGCTGTCGGGCGGTGCCGCCGTCGCGGCCGGCAACGAGCCCTGGAAGGTCGGCGGCGCGAGCGATGCCTCGTCGCTGTCGGTGCCCGCTGGCGGCTCGGCGACGAGCCCGGCGATCTGCGTCGGCCTCGAGCATCCCACGATCCGCTTCTTCGCCAAGCGCACGAGCGGCGGCACGCTCGGCCTCTCCGGGTTGCGCGTCGACGTGCTCTTCGAGAACAACCTCGGGATCATCAACAGCCTGCCGGTCGTCGGCGTCGCCCTGCCGTCGTCGAGCTGGCAGCCGTCGGTGCTGCCGATGCTGGTCGTGGCCAACCTCCTGCCGCTGCTGCCCGGCGAGCACACGCCCGTCGCGTTCCGCTTCACCCCGACGCTCGGCGGCAGCTGGTCGATCGACGACGTCTACGTCGACCCCTACGGCCGCCGCTAGGACCTCCACCTCCGTCCGGCCGCGGGAGCGGTCGGACCGCGTGCTCGCCACGAGCCGATCGCGCTCAGCTGCGCGCACGCCGCAAGCGCAGCCGCTCCTCCTGCTTCTCGACGACGTGCACGATGAGCTTGAGGATCTCCTGCACCCCGCTCGCCTTCGCCTGACCGTAGGTGAAGGCCTCGCGCCAGTCGGCGATGTGGGCCTCCTTGGCCATGACGTTGAAGAACGAGCGCGGCATCTGGACGCGGACGCGAGCATCCTCGGCGATGCCCTTCGTGACCCGCGCCTGCTCGTCCTTGCCGAGGAGCTCGACGCGGTACATCTGCACGTCGCCGCGGCCTTTGAGCTCGACCGCGAAGACGAGCTTCAGCGGGGCGAGGGCGGGCACGTCCTCGACGAACCGCTCGACGGCGATCTCGATCAGCGTCTTCGCGTCTTCGGTCTTCTCGATCTTGTCGGCGGGCACGGCGGCCAAGACTACGACAGCGGCTTCATCGGGCCGCCGCGCACGCTCTCGGGCCGGTACTCGACCTTCTCGCAGTTGCGGATCTTGTAGCCCTTCTTGCGCGTGCGGGCGACGTGGTAGATGTCGCGCCCCGGCCCGCAGTCCAGCAGGCCGCGGCCGTAGTGGATCGAGATCACGTCGTTGCCGGCGCCGGCGTAGACCGTGTTGCGCCCGTGCGAGCCGTAGATGAAGTCCGTGCCATCGCCGCCGTAGATAACGTCGCTCTGGCTCTCGGGCTGGCCCTTCGGATCCCAGTCGCCCCACAGGATGTCGTTCGCCCCGCCGCCGCGCAGGGTGTCGGATCCGTGATGGCCGAGCAGCTCGTCGGAGCGCTCGGTGCCGTTGTACGTCACCGCGCCGGCGCCCGCCTTCTTGAAGACGCCGTTGACCGTCGGCCAGTACTTGTGGTCCGAGCAGTTCGAGCAGCCGCCGCCCGGCCCGGAGTGCGTGGCGCCGGCCACGGCCGTGATGCAGAGCGCGGCCGCAACGGCGGCAGCGAGGGTGAACATCCGGTTCATGCTGTCCTCCTAGATCTTGTTTCGCTGCAACAGCTTCTTGCCGATGACCATCTTCTGGATCTCCGAGGTGCCCTCGCCGATCAGGAGCAGCGGCGCGTCGCGATACAGGCGCTCGATCTCGTACTCCTTGGAGTAGCCGTAGCCGCCGTGGATGCGGAAGGACTCCTCGACGCAGAAGCGGCCGGTCTCCGAGGCGAAGAGCTTCGCCATCCCGGCCTCGAGCTCCGACGACTCCCCCGCGTCCTTCAACCGCGCGGCCTTGCGTGTGAGCAGGCGGGCGGCCTCGATCTGCGTCGCCATGTCGGCGAGCTTGAACTGGATCGCCTGGTGCTGGGCGATCGGCTTGCCGAACGCCTTGCGCTCCTGCGAGTAGCGCAGCGCGAGCTCCAACGCGCGCTGGGCGATGCCGACGCCGCGCGCCGCGACGTTCGCCCGCCCGACCTCGAGCGCGTCCATCATCTGCACGAAGCCCTTGTTGAGGCCGGCGTCCTCGCCGCCGAGGATGTTCTCGGCCGGGCAGCGGTAGCCGTCGAAGACGAGCTCGGTCGACTCGACGCCCTTGTAGCCCATCTTCTTCAGCGGCGGCGGGACGTTGAAGCCCGCCCACTCGCCCGTGTTCTCGCTGACGCCCGGCTCCTTCTCGGCGACAAAGCACGTCATGCCCTTGTAGCGCGGGTCGGCGTCCGGATCGGTCTTGACGAGCACGAACACGAGGCCCGAGCGCAGCCCGTTCGTGACCCACATCTTCTGGCCGTTGATCTCGTACGTGCCGTCGTCCTGCTTCTTCGCGCTCGCCTTGAGCGCCTGGACGTCGGAGCCCATCTCCGGCTCGGACAGGCTGAACGCGGCGCGCAGCTCCCCGGTGGCCATCTGCGGCAGCCACTTCTGGCGCTGCTCCTCCGTGCCGTACTTCATCAGCAGGTACGAGCCGATGAAGTGCGTGTTGACGATCCCGGAGATCGAGATCCAGCCCCGCGAGAGCTCCTCGACGATCATCACGTAGGTCGTGAGGTCGAGCCCCATGCCGCCGTACTCCTCGGGGATCGTCACCCCGAAGAGCCCGAGCTCCTTCATCTGGTCGACGATGTCCTGCGGGAACTCGTCCTCGTGGTCGAAGTGCTCGGCGTTCGGGAGGATCTGCTCGTCGGCGAACTGGCGGATCATCGCGATGATGTCCTTCTGCTCGTCGGTGTATTCGCTGTAGGTGGGAGCAATGGCCATGTCGCCAGCCTACCGGCGCGATCGGGCGCGCGGGGAGCATGCGAGACTGCGCTCGCACTGATGCGGAACTTCGCCGCAAGCGTCGTCGAAGCGGCGCCGCCGGACAGGCTCGCGCTCGTCGAGCTGGCGCGCGACGGAGCGCGGCGCGAGTGGTCCTTCGGCGAGGTCGCGCAGAGGGCTTGGCAGGTCGCCACCGCGTTGCACGCATGCGGCGCGCGGCGCGGCGACGTCGTGCTGACGCTCGTGGGCAACACGCCCGACTGGGTTGCAGCGATGGTGGCGTGCTTTCGCCAGGGCTACGTCGTGCTGCCATGCAACGAGCAGTTGCGCGCGAAGGACCTGCAGCTGCGCCTCGCGACGTGCCCGCCGACCGTCGTCGTCTGCCACGAGCGCAACACCGACGTGCTCGACGGCGCGGGCTGGGACGGGCCGACGATCCTCGTCCCTCGCGTCAGCATCGATCCGTACCCGCAGCCGCCCGCCGACCTCTCGCCGCTCGATCCCTGCCTCATCACCTTCACGAGCGGGACCGCGGGCGAGCCGAAGGCCGTCGTCCACGGCCAGCGCTACCTCGCCGGCCAGGCGCTGCAGGCCGAGCACTGGCTCGCCCCCGCGCCGGGCGACCTCGTCTGGTGCACGGCCGCCAGCGGCTGGAGCAAGTCGGCGCGCAACGTCTTCGTCGCGCCGTGGATCCGCGGTGCGGCGGCCCTGCTGCACGACGCGCGCTTCGACCCGGCCGAGCGCCTCGAGCTGCTCGAACGCGAGCGCGTGAACGTGCTGTGCATGGCGCCGACGGAGTACCGGGTGACCGCCAAGCGCGTGACCCTGCGCCCGGCGCCGGCGCTGCGCGGCCTCGTCGCCGCGGGCGAGGCGCTGAACCCCGAGGTCCTGCGCGCATGGCAGGAGGCGACGGGTCTACAGATCCGCGACGGCTACGGCCAGACGGAGACCGGCCAGCTCACGGGCATGCCGCCCGGCGAGGAGGTCCGGCCCGGCTCGATGGGCCGCGCGCTGCCGGGCATCGGGCTGTCGATCGACGATGGCGAGCTCGTCGCCGACCCCGCGACCGTGCCGACGTTCTTCCTGCATTACGAGGGTTCCGACGCGCCGAAGGGTCCGTGGCGCACCGGCGATCGCGTCACGCAAGACGACGACGGCTACCTCTTCTTCGAGGGACGGACGGACGACGTGATCATCTCCGCCGGCTACCGGATCGGCCCGTTCGAGGTCGAGTCGGCGCTCGTCGCGCACGAATCGGTCGCCGAGGCCGCGGTCGTCGCCGCGCCCGACGACGAGCGCGGGTCGGTCGTGCGCGCCGTGGTCGTCCTGCGCGATGGCTTCGCGGCGTCCGACGACCTCGCCCGCGCGCTGCAGGACCATGTCAAGTCCGAGACCGCTCCCTACAAGTACCCGCGGATCGTCGAGTTCGCTGCGGAGCTGCCCAAGACGGCGAGCGGCAAGGTCCGCCGAGCGCTGCTGCGCGAAGGCACGTGATCCGGGACGTCAGCCGCGCGGCGAGGTTCCCCGCTCGAGCTCCTCGGCAATCGTCGGGACGTCGTTGAGCGCTCCGGTGGCGACACACATGACGAGGTCGTACGCCTCGTCGTTGGACAGCGTCAGATGAAGGCCGTTCATGCCGTAGAAGGCGATCGTGGCCGCGAGCGCGAGCCGCTTGTTGCCGTCGACAAGCGCGTGGTTGCGCGCCAGCGAATGCAGCAGGGCCGCTGCCTTCTCGTGGATCCCACGGTAGGCGTCCTCGCCGAAGGCGGTCGCCTGCGGACGGCCAAGCGCGGACTCGAGCAGGCCATGGTCCCTGACCACCGGCGGTATCCCGAGGGCTCGCTCCGCGACATGCAGCAGCGCCTCGAGATCGAGGAAGATCACTCGCCGAGGCGCTCGAGCGCTTCCGCGTAGCGCGGCAGCTCCTCGTCGAGCACCTGGTCGAGCAGCTGGCGGCGACTGGTCCGGTCGATGTACTCGCGCAACGCTCCGCGCGCGACCTCCTGCATCGAGCGTCCCTCACGCTGCG
This sequence comes from uncultured Actinomycetes bacterium, assembly GCA_963839905.1. Classification (GTDB taxonomy): domain Bacteria; phylum Actinomycetota; class Thermoleophilia; order Solirubrobacterales; family Solirubrobacteraceae; genus CADCVQ01. The sequence goes on from CAWIXC010000003.1 coordinate 220,014, forward strand.
CGGTCGTGCGAAGCGCCTCTGTCTCGTCGTCTGTCAGCCGCAACGTCATCGCCATGCGGCGATGGTACCACGCGTGATACCGCTAGCTCGGCAGCGCGACGATCGCGTCGATCTCGACCTGCGCGCCCTTCGGCAGCGCCGCCACCCCGATCGCGACGCGCGCCGGCGGGTCGGCTTGGAAGAACTCGCCGTACGCCGCGTTGACCGCGGCGAACGCCCCCATGTCCGTGAGGTAGACCGTCATCCGCACGGCGTCGGCGAGCGACGCCCCGGCCGCGGCACAGACCGCGGCGAGGTTGCGCAGGCACTGGCTCGCCTGCTCGGCCGGGGTCTCTCCGATGATCTCGCCCGTCTCGGGGTCCAGCGGGATCTGCCCGGAGCAGAACAGCAGGCCCGCCGCGCTCACGGCGTGGCTGTACGGGCCGATGGCCGCTGGGGCGCCGATGGCGGTCACTGGCTCGCGATGTTGGGACACGTCGGCTGCTCTCTTCGCTCGTAGAACCGGGTTGCGGGAAGGTATAGCGCTGCTACGGTGAGACGCAGATGCGCCTACCGGCACCGCTGGTCCTGCTCGTTGCCGCAGGCCTTCTTCTTCTCGCCGCCGCACCCTCCGCAAACGCCGCGATTGCCTACGCGCCGTGCTCTGCGAGCTCCCCGCTGCAGTGCGGCTCACTCGACGTCCCGCTGGACCGCAGCGGCGCCGTCCCCGGCACCGTCCGGCTCGCCGCCGCCCGCCGCGTGGCGCCCACCAACCCGACGAAGACCGCCGTGATCGGCCTCGCCGGCGGCCCCGGCCAGGCGGCGCTGCCGCTCATCGCCGACTTCGCGCAGCTCATGGCCCCCGGCCTCGCGACCCGCGACCTGCTGATGTTCGACCAGCGCGGCACCGGCGCCTCGGGCTTTCTGCGCTGCAGCTTCGACGCCCGCTCGCTGACCGCCGCCGGGCAGCGCTGCGCGAGCGAGATCGGCGCCCGCCGCCAGCAGTACACGACGGCCGCGAGCGTCGAGGACATCGAGGCGCTGCGCGCCGAGAGCGGCTACGAGCAGCTCGTCCTCTACGGCGTCTCCTACGGCACGAAGGTCGCGCTCGACTACGCGGCGCGCCATCCGACCCGCGTCGCCGGGCTGATCCTCGACTCCGTCGTGCTGCCCCCCGGCCCGGATCCGCTGCAGCGCTCGACGTTCACCGCCATGCGGCGCGTGCTCGCCGAGCTCTGCGCGGGCGGCGAGTGCGCCGGCATCTCCGGCAACCCGACGGCCGACCTCGCCAGCCGCGTGCAACGGCTCAAGCGCAAGCCGCTGCGCGGCCTGCTGACGTCCCCCCGCGGCGAGCACCAGCGCGTGTCGATCGGTCGCTCGAACCTCTTCGACGTCATGCTCACCGGCGACGAGAACCCGACGCTGCGCGCCGAGCTGCCCGGCGCGCTGACCTCCGCGCGCAAGGGCGACTCGGCCCCGCTCATCCGGCTCGTCGCACGCTCGGCCGGGATCATCAGCTTCCAGACGTCCGGAACCGACTTCTCGGACGCCGTCTTCGCCGCGACGCTCTGCGAGGAGGGCAACTTCCCGTGGAACCGCGCATCGAGCCTCACGGGTCGCGCGCAGCAGGTCAACGCCGCAGCGAAGGCCGCAGGCGAGGGCGCGTTCAGCCCGTTCGACAGCGCGACGGCGCTGACGACCGAGATGATCTCGCTATGCGTCGGCTGGCCGTCGACGACCGGCGGGTACGCGCCCGCGGGCCCGCTCCCGAACGTCCCGACGCTCGTCATCGACGGCGCCGCCGACGTCCGCACCCCGCTCGAGGACGCGGCGGTGGTCAAGGCGCTCATCCCGGCCGCGCAGGTGCTCGCGGTGCCGCACACCGGCCACTCGACGCTGGCGAGCGACCTGAGCGAGGAGCAGTGCGCGACGCGCGCCGTGCGCCAGTACTTCGCCGGCCAAGCCGTCACGCCGTGCGCGGCGAGCGACAACCCGTTCTCCCCCACGCCGGTCGCTCCGACGAAGTTCAGCCGCCTGAAGACGACCGGACGCACCGGCAAGGTCGGGCGCACGATCACGGCCGCGCTGGCCACGGCGCAGGACATGCGCCGCCAGATCATCGGCGACGCGCTGGAGGCCGGGCGCCTGCCGAGCCGCGCCGGCGGCCTGCGCGGCGGGCGCGTCGTCGTGCGCAAGGAGATCCTGACGCTGATCGGCGTGACGTACGTGCCGGGCGTGAAGGTCTCCGGCACCGTGCCGCTCAACGGCGGGCGCCAGCGGCTGACGCTCGGCGGCAGCAAGGCGGCGAAGGGCAAGCTCACCGTGACGTCGACGTCGATCACCGGGCGCCTCGGCGGCCGCAAGGTCAGCATCGTCGCGCGCGCCGCGGCCACCGGCACCGAGGCCGTGGACGCCGACTACCGCACGCTGCTGCGCCGCTTCAAGCTGCGCCACGCCGGCTGACCGGCGTCTCGCGCCTGCGCGCCCCGGGTACCGTCAGGCGCATGGCCAACGCGCTCGCCGGCGAGACCTCGCCGTACCTCCTGCAGCACCAGCACAACCCCGTCGACTGGCTGCCGTGGGGCGAGCAGGCGCTGAGCCGGGCGCAGGAGCTCGACCGGCCGCTGCTCGTCTCGATCGGCTACTCGGCGTGCCACTGGTGTCACGTGATGGAGCGCGAGTGCTTCGAGGACCCCGAGATCGCGGCGCTCATGAACGAGCGCTTCGTGTGCGTGAAGGTCGATCGCGAGGAGCGCCCGGACGTCGACGCGATCTACATGGATGCCGTCCAGGCGATGACCGGCAGCGGCGGCTGGCCGCTGAACGTCTTCATCACGCCCGAGCAGGTGCCGTTCTACGCCGGCACGTACTTCCCGCCCGCGCCGCGTCGCGGGATCCCGTCCTGGCCGCAGGTGATCGTCGGCGTCGCGAACGCCTGGGAGCAGCAGCGCGACGAGATCCGCGCGCAGAGCGAGGCGATGGTCGCGCGGCTGTCGGGCGCCGCGCTGCTCACGACATCCGAGCAGACGCCCGGCGAGGATGTGCTCGACGACGCCGTCGAGCGCCTGCGCGCGACGTTCGACTCGATGCACGGGGGCTGGGGGAGCGCGCCGAAGTTCCCCTCCGCGTCGGCGATCGAGCTGCTCATGCGCCGGGGCGAGCTGGCGATGGCGCTGCAGACGCTGCGCTCGATGGCGTCGGGCGGCATCAACGACCAGATCGGCGGCGGCTTCGCGCGCTACTCCGTCGACGCGTCGTGGACGGTCCCGCACTTCGAGAAGATGCTCTACGACAACGCGCTGCTGGCTCGCGCGTACCTGCACGGCTGGCAGCTCTCGGGCGACCCGATCCTGCTGCGCACCGCCGAGGAGACGCTCGACTGGGTGCTGCGCGAGATGACCGGCCCCGAGGGCGGCTTCTACTCGGCGCTTGACGCCGACTCCGAGGGCGTCGAGGGCACGTTCTACGTCTGGAGCCTCGACGAGCTGCACGACGTGCTCGGCGACGACGCCGAGGTCGCCCTGGCGTGGTTCGGCGCGAGCGTGCGCGGCAACTTCGAGGGCAAGAACATCCTCGAGTCGCGCGGCGCCGAGCCACCGCCCGAGGTCCGGGCGCGGATCCGCGGGGCGCTGCTGGCGGCACGCGAGCCACGGGTGCGGCCGGGCCTCGACGACAAGCGGCTCACGGCCTGGAACGCGCTCATGATCAGCGCGCTCGCCGAGGCCGGCGCGGTGCTCGAGCGCGACGACTACCTCGAGGCCGCGCGCCGTGCCGCCGCGTTCGTGCTCGACGAGCTGCGCGACGCAGACGGCCGCCTGCTGCGCACCTACAACGCCGGCCAGGCGAAGCTCAACGCCTACCTCGAAGACCACGCGTTCCTGCTCGAGGCGCTGCTCACGCTCTACGAGGCGACGTTCGAGGCACGCTGGTTTGGAGCGGCGGTCGAGGTCGCGGACACCATCATCGAGCGCTTCGCGGACCCCGAAGGCCGCGGCTTCTTTCAGACCTCGAGCGATCACGAGCAGCTCGTCGCGCGGCGCAAGGAGCTCGAGGACAACCCGATCCCGTCGGGCGCGTCGAGCGCGGCGTTCGGGCTGCTGCGCCTGTCCGCGCTGACGGGCGAGGCGCGCTACGAGGAGCACGCCGCCGGCGTCCTGCGGCTCGCCGGCGACCTCGCGCGGCGCTTCCCGCAGGGCTTCGGACACCTGCTGCAGGCGCTGGACTTCCACCTCGCCACGACCCGCGAGGTCGCGCTCGTCGGCGACGACACCCGGGCGCTCGAGCGCGTCGTGCGCGGCGCGTTTCGCCCGCATCTGGTGCTCGCGGGCGGCGACGGCACGGAGGCCGGCGGCGTCCCGCTGCTCGAAGGACGCACGCCGCTCGATGGCCGTGCGGCGGCGTACGTGTGCGAGGGCTTCGCCTGCAAGCAGCCGGTCTCTGAGCCCGGCGCGCTGGAGGCGCTGCTCACGACATCCACCTGATGCGCTAGAACCCCCGGTCGCATGGGTTCGCTCTTCGCCGTCGTGGCTGGTCGCCGCGCAAAGTGGGTCGTCGCCCTCGCCTGGCTGCTAGCGGTTCTCGGGGCGGGTGCCGCGAACCTGCCCGGCAAGTTCGCCGACGCCGAGAAGAACGAGTCCACGTCGTTCTTGCCCGGCGACGCGGAGTCGACGAAGGCGCTCGAGGTCATCACGGACCTCGAGGACGGAGAGCTCGCGCCGCTCGTCATCGTCTATCACCGCGACGACGGGCTGACGGCGGACGACCGGCGCGTCATCGCGCGCGATCGCAAGGTTCTCAACAAGAAGAAGCTGCGCGCGACGTCGCCGTTCGGCCGCCCGCGGTACTCCGAGGATCGCGAGGCGGCGCTCGTCGTCGCGCAGATCAAGAGCGACGGCGAGGGCGACACGATCATCGACCCCGTCGAGGACGTCCGCGACCGGATGGCGATCCATGGCGGTGGCCTCGAGATCAAGGTCACCGGCGGCGCCGGCTACTCGGCGGACGCGATCAAGGTCTTCGAGGGCATCAACGGCACGCTGCTGGGCGCGGCCTTCGCGCTCGTCCTGCTGCTCTTGATCCTCATCTACCGCAGCCCGATCTTCTGGCTGTTTCCGATCATCGCCGTGGGGTTCGCCGAGGTGGCGACGCGGGGCATCGGCTACTGGCTCACGACCCTCGGCGTGACCGTCAACGGCCAGTCCTCGGCGATCCTGTCGATCCTCGTGCTCGGCGCGGGCACCGACTACGCGCTGCTGCTCGTCGCGCGCTACCGAGAAGAGCTGCGCCGCCACGCCGATCGCCACGAGGCGATGGCGCTCGCGCTGCGGACAGCCGGCCCCGCGATCTTCGCGTCCGGCTTGACGGTCATCGCCGCGCTGCTGTGCCTGACGCTCGCCGACGTCAACGGCACCTCGGGCCTCGGGCCGATCGGCGCGCTCGGCATCGCGGTCGCGATGATCGCGATGCTGACGCTCCTGCCGGCGCTGCTCGTGATCGTCGGCCGCTGGGTCTTCTTCCCGTTCATCCCGCGCTTCGACCCGTCCCTGCCGAGCGAGCCGGAGGGCGTCTGGCGGCGCCTGGGCGATCGCATCGCCGCGCGGCCGCGAAAGATCTGGGTCGGCGTCGTCGCGCTGCTGCTGGTGCTGTCACTCGGCCTCATGAACTTCAACACCGGGCTGACGACCGGCAACTCGTTCCGTGGCGAGGTCGAGTCCGTCGAAGGGCAGGAGCTCTTGAGCGAGTCCTTCCCGAGCGGGTCCAACGCGCCCACCGACATCATCGTGCGCGACCTGCTGAAGACCGAGGCCGTTCGCGCCGCCGTCTCGAACGTGCCGGGGGTCGTGTCGGTGGAGCCGGCCGGGACGTCGTCGAACGTCGTCCGGCTGCAGGCCATACTCGAGCCCGAGCCCTACTCGACCGGTGCGTACGCGCTGATCCCGAAGATCCGCGACGCTGCCAAGCGCGCGGGCGGCGAGACCACGCTCGTCGGCGGCGCGACGGCCGTCGAATCGGACCTGCGCGAGGCCGCGACGCGCGACACGAAGCTCATCGTGCCGATCGCGCTCATCGTCGTGTTCCTCATCCTCATGGTGCTGCTGCGCGCGCTCGTGGCGCCGCTGCTGCTCATCGGGACGGTGATCCTGTCCTTCACGGCATCGCTCGGGGTGGGTGCGGTGGTGTTCGACATCGCGTTCGGCTTCCCCGGCTCGGACCCGTCGCTGCCGCTGTTCGCGTTCGTCTTCCTCGTCGCGCTCGGGATCGACTACAACATCTTCCTCATGGCACGCGTGCGCGAGGAGACGCGCCGCCACGGCACCCGTGCGGGGATGCTGCGCGGACTCGCGGTGACCGGCGGAGTCATCACGTCGGCGGGGATCGTGCTCGCCGGGACGTTCCTCGTGCTCGGCGTGCTGCCGCTGATCTTCCTCACGGAGATCGGCTTCGTCGTCGCGTTCGGCGTCCTGCTCGACACGTTCATCGTGCGCTCGATCCTCGTGCCGGCGCTCGTCTTGGACGTCGGCCCGAAGGTGTGGACGCCGTCGGCCCTCGCGAAGTCCGCAGAGTGAAGGATCAGCCCGCCGCGTAATCGAGCTCGGCCACGGCCGAGTCGGCGAGGCGCAGCTGCGCCGCGGCCACGTTCTCCTCGAGATGCTCGACCGACCCCGTGCCCGGGATCGGCAGCACGACCGGCGAGCGCTGCAGCAGCCACGCGAGTGCGACCTGGCTCGTCGTCGCGCCATGGCGCTCCGCGACTCCGTCGACGATGCCGCCGGGCTCTGAGAGCTTGCCGGCTTCGAGCGGAAACCAGGGGATGAACCCGATGTTGTCGCGCTCGCAGACGTCCAGGACGTCGTCGTCCTCGCGGTCGATGAGGTTGTAGCGGTTCTGGACCGTCACGACGTCGACGATCGAGCGCGCCTGCGCGAGCTGCTCGACCGAGACGTTCGAGACGCCGATGTGCCGGATCTTGCCCTCGTCCTGCAGCTCCTTCAGCGCGCCGACCGACTCGGCGTACGGGACGTTCTCGTCCGGCGAGTGCAGCTGGTAGAGGTCGATGCGATCCACCTGAAGGCGCCGCAACGATCCCTCGCAGGCGGCCTTCAAATGCTCGGGGCGGCCGTTGCGCGGCCACTGCCCCGGCCCGGTGCGCTCGAGCCCGCCCTTCGTCGCGATCACGAGGTCGTCGGGGTAGGGAAGCAGCGCCTCCGCGATGAGCTCCTCGGAGACGTTCGGGCCGTAGCTGTCGGCCGTGTCGATGAGGTTCACGCCGAGCTCGACAGCACGGTGAAGGACCGCGATCGCCGTGTCGTGGTTGCGCGGCGGGCCCCAGATGCCCTCGCCGGTGATGCGCATCGCGCCGAAGCCGAGGCGCTGGACCTCGAGGTCGCCGCCGATGACGAACGTGCTCATCCGCTCAGAGGACGGGCAGGTAGCGGTCGAGCTCCCACTGCGAGACCTGCACGCGGTAGTCCTCCCACTCGCGGCGCTTGATCTCCACGTAGCGATTGAACATGTGCTCGCCGAGCGTGCGCAGCACGAGCTCTGACTCGGCGGTGAGCTCGATGGCCTCGCCGAGCGTCTCGGGGAGCTGCTCGATGCCCAGGCGGCGGCGGTCGTCGGGCGAGAGGTGGTAGAGGTTCTTCTCCATCGGCTCGGGCAGCTCGTAGCCCTTCTCGATGCCCTCGAGCCCGGCTTGCAGCAGCGCCGCGAACGTCAGGTATGGGTTGCACGCCGGGTCCGGACAGCGCAGCTCCATCCGCGTCGCCTTCTCCTTGCCCGGGTGATAGAGCGGGACGCGCACGAGCGCCGAGCGGTTGCGGCGGCTCCACGCGACGTAGACCGGCGCCTCGAAGCCCGGCACGAGCCGCTTGTAGGAGTTCACCCACTGGGCGAAGACCGAAGAGATCTCGCGGGCGTGCTTGAGCTGCCCGGCGATGAACGCCTTGCCGACTTCGGACAGGAAGTACGGGTCGTTCTCGTCGAAGAACGCGTTGCCGCCGTCCTTGAAGAGGCTCATGTGCGTGTGCATGCCCGAGCCGTTCTCGCCGAACAGCGGCTTGGGCATGAACGTCGCGTGCCAGCCGTACTTCATCGCGTACTCCTTGACCGTGATGCGGTACGTCATGCAGTCGTCGGCCATCTTCATCGCGTCGGCGTAGCGCATGTCGATCTCGTGCTGGCTCGGGCCGACCTCGTGATGCGTGTACTCCACGTGGATGCCGAGCTGCTCGAGGGCGAGCACGGTCTCGCGGCGCACGTCGGAGCCGGCGTCGAGCGTCGTGAGGTCGAAGTAGCCGCCGTTGTCGAGCGTCTCGGGCGGGCTCTTGGCGTCGCGGAAGAGGAAGTACTCAAGCTCGGGGCCGACGTTGAACGTGTCGAACCCCATGTGCTCGGCGCGCTTGAGCGCGCGGCGCAGGACGTGGCGCGGGTCGCCCTCGTATGGCGTGCGCTCCGGCGTCAGCACGTCGCAGAACAGGCGCGCGACGCCCTGCTCCTCGGGGCGCCACGGCAGGATCGCGAACGTCGACGGATCGGGCATCGCGATCATGTCGGACTCCTCGATCGCGTTGAAGCCCGTGATCGACGATCCGTCGAAGCCCATGCCGTCGGAGAAGGCGTCGTCGAGCTCTGCGCGGTTGATCGAGAAGGACTTCAGCTGACCGAGGATGTCGGTGAACCAGAGCCGGATGAAGCGGATGTCGCGCTCGGCGACGATGGCCTTGACGTCATCGGGCGTTTGGGGGCGATCGGCGGACATGGGGCGGAACCCTAGTTCACCCAGGTTTCCGCAGCTTTTCGCGCTGCGGCTGCATCTGGCGGGCGGCCGGGCCGGGCCGCGCGCGACGCGATTCAGCGCTGCGCCAGCCAGCGCTGCGCCCAGGCTTCGAGCTCGCGAACGGCCGGGGCGAGCTCGCGGCCCATCTCGGTGAGCTCGTACTCGACGCGCACCGGCCTGCCGGGGCGGACCGTGCGGATAACGACCCCGCGCGACTCGAGCTCCTTCATGCGCTCGGAGAGCAGGCGGTCGGAGAGCTCGGGCACGGAGGCGGCGATCTCGCCGAAGCGCAGGGTCGTGCGGTGGATGAGGACACTGACGATGGCGCCCGTCCAGCGACGGCCGATGAGCTCGATGGCCTCGTGGTACAGCGGGCAGCACGGTGGGCGGGCATTGCCTTTCGCGCACGGGTCGCCGGCGGCGGCGGCGCGAAGCTCGGCGTCGGTGGCAGCCGCGCGCAGCTCGGCGTCGGTGGCGGCCGCGCGAAGCTGCGCGTCGGCCCGGTCCGCGGCAGCAACCGGAGGCTGCCGGCGGTTCTCGGCCGCCCCCACGGTGGCTATGCGGCGCGCAGCGTCCGGGTGTCTTCTACGGATCCGTCGACCGGGACGTCGCCGGCGACGTTCACCATCGCCGTGAACCGCTCGAGCGCGACGTACGCGATGGCCTCGAGGATCTGCTCGTCCGACCAGCCGGCCTCGCGAGCCTCCTCGTGCAGGTGCATCGGCGGCGCGCCGGGGTTCTCCACGACGGCCTCGAGGTAGCTCAGCAGCGCGGCCTGCTTGACGTCCGAGGAGTGGAACTTGCGCGCCGCGGCGACCTCGTCGAGCGGCAGGCCGGCCTGGCGTGCCGTCCGGTTGTGCATCGCGACGCCGGGCCGCGAGCCGTGGTGCTCGGCGATCGCCAGCGAGATGCGCTCGAGCGTCGCGACGTCGAGGGCGCCGCGGCGAAGCTCCGAGCGAAAGCGCGCATAGCCGCGCAGGGCGGCGGGCGAGCCGGCCAGTGCGCCGAGGAAGTTCGGCAGCTGGCCTCCGGTGGCCAGGGCTCCACGCAGCACGGGGACCGAGCCCTCGGGAGCGGTGAGGTCGTCGTGGATCTGGAACCTGCTCATCGGTGTCTTCATGGGAGGCCTTCTGGGGTGAGGTGGGGATCGGCCATCCGTGCCGCCTGCTCTACTCGGGGTTGTTCCTTACTTGAGGTAAGTGTAGGCCCCTCCGTGCGCCCATACAAGGGCGGACACCACTTCTACGCGCCGCGCTTAAGGCGGGCTCACCGCCATGTGATGGATTTGCGAAGACTTCCCGGGGTCGGCGCGGGCTAGTCGTGGTGGCGCGGTTCGGGCGCCAGGGCAACCGCTACCGCGGCGCACGACCGAACCTTCTTGCCGCGGCGCGGCGCGGCGCGTCAGAACAGCGTGAGCGCGACGGCGGCGGGGCCGTCGGCCGTGCCGATCGCGACGAGGATCAGCATCAGTCCCATCAGCAGCGCCCACATCGCGACGCGGTCCGGGCGTCCACCCACCCGTTCGATCGCACGGCGGGGCGGCCTGCGGCGCTCGGTCTCGGCCACGCGCGGGACGATCGGCGCGGGCACGGCCTGTCCGCGGATCTCGATCGTCCGGCGGCCGGGGGTCGCGTTGCCCTTGATGTGCGCGCGGCGCGGCGTCTGCTGCGAGAGAGGCTCGCCGCCACGGCGCGGAGCCAGGGCGGGCTCGGGCACACGGCGCGGTGCGACGGCTGGTGCTCCGGAGGTCCGGCGTGGCGCGGACAGCATCGAGCTGACCTCGGCCTCGACGCCGCGACGCTCGCGGAGCGCCCGGCGCGCGGCAAGGTCGGCCTCGTCGGCCCGGCGACGCGCTTCGTCGGTGCGCTCGTAGCCGTCTCGCAGATGCTCGACATCAGCCCACCAGGCGCGGGCCTCCGAATGTGCCATGCGTTGGTTGTCCTCTTTCGGTGAGGCCTACGGGGTTAGCTGACGGGCTCGCGCTGAAAGAGCTGCGCTACATCCAAGCCTTCGGACGATTCGCCCCTACGTCTCTGGGTCCCCCGCTCCCGGTGCCCCCGGCACCAGAACTCGGCGTTGTGACGGCGCCATCGTACCAGCGATCGATTTCCCTGCATATTCGCAGTGTTATGGAGACCGCGGACGGAAAGCCGCAGTTTGCGGGTTCGCGCGCAGGATCTGCGCGGACGAACGTTCGGGGGTGAGGCGCGAAGGCTTCAGACGGGCGAGCGCGACGCGGCGCTCAGCGACCGGCGACTTCGGCGATGTACTTGGCGACCTTCTGCGACTCGTCCTTCTCGAGCACCTGGGCCGGCATCTGGCCCTTGCCCGCGCGGCCCTGCTCGATCGCGTTGACCGTCAGCGCCTCGGCCGGCGCCAGGATGTCGAGATCCGGGCCGACTTTGCCGACGGCGCCCGCGTCCTTGAGCGTGTGGCACGTCGCGCACTTCTCTGCGAACAGCACGCGGCCTTCCTTCTGCTCGGCCGTGAGCTTCGTGCCGCCTGGCCCGGCGGACGCCTGGTCGCCGAGCAGCACGACCGCGGGCACCGCGAGGCCGAAGAGCGCGATCGCCCCGGCGACGGCGAACTCCGCGACGTGCAGCGGGCGCTTGCGGCCGACCTCGAGCGTGTCGCGCACCCCGCGCGGCCCGCCGCGCATCGCGACGAGGACGACACCCAGGCCGAGAGCGAGGAAGAACCCGAGGATGAGCGCAGCAGCCATGCGGCGCGCAATCTACTTCACGGCGTCGGACGGTGTGCCGTGATCGCCCACGACGGCGTCGCACGGTGCGCGCAATCGCCGGCGACGTCGCCGTGAAGCCGTCGACGACGGCTCACCGCCGCCGCCCCGCCGCGAAGCTCTGCACCGCCGGAGCGACCGCACGGAAGTCGTCGGTCCCGGTCGCGGCCAGCTCGGCCTGGCGGGCGAGCTCTGCGAGGTCCAGCGGTGAGATGTCCTTGATCTGCGCCGCGACGCGATCCGGGACCTCGAGGCGCTGCACGCGCCGCGCGAGCAGGTTGATCGCGCCGCCGGCCGACGCGTGGCGCTCGAGCCGGCCCTCGACGAGCAGCAGCGGCTCCGTTCGGACCTCGAGACGGTGGCGCTCGTAGAGGTCAGGCGAGACGACGACGTTGACGGTTCCGTGCTCGTCCTCGATGAGCAGGAACAGGATGCCCTTCGCGGTCCCCGGCTTCTGGCGCGCGACGACAAGCCCGCCGACCCGCACGAAAGCGCCGTGCGGGAGACGATCCAGATCGCCGATGCTCACGGCGCGCGCACCATCCAAGCGCGAGCGCAGCAGCCCGATCGGGTGCGTCGACGCCGTCAGCCCGGTCGTGGCGTAGTCGGCGACCATCGCCTCCCAGGCGGGCAGCGCCTTCAGCTTCGGCGGCGCGGGCAGATCCAGCGCGAGCGAGAGCTGCACGCCCTCGCGCCCGCGAACCTGCGAGGGCGGGTGGGACGGATTCGCCACGCCGAGCTGCCACAGCGCGACCCGGCGATCGCCGCCGGCGAGCTTGTCGCACGCGCCCGACCAGGCGAGGCGCTCCAGCGCCGGCCGCCCGGCGCCGGCCCGCGAGGCGAGGTCCTCCAGCGATGCAAACGGCCCACCCGCCTCGCGCGCCGCGACGAGCGCGGCGATCTCGTCGGCGCGCACCCCGAGGACATAGCCGAGGCCGATCTGCACTGCGGGCGGGTGGGACCGATTCGTCACCGTGCAGCCGGCGGCGCTGGCGTTGACCTCGGGGGCGAGCACGGAGATCCCGCGCCGCTGCGCCTCGTGGACGAGCGCGTCGGGCGGATAGAAGCCCATCGGCTGCTCGTCGAGCAGCGAGCAGAGGAACTCCGGGCCGTAGTGCACGCGCAGCCACGTCGACTGGTAGGCGAGCAGGCCGAAGGCGGCGCCGTGCGCCTTCGGGAAGCCGAAGCCCGAGAAGCCCGAGACCATCTCGAAGACCTGCTCGGCGAGCTCCTCCCCCACGTCCGGGTGCTTGGCCATCGCGCCTTCGACGAAGCCGCGGTGGTGAGCCTCGATCGCCTCAGCCGAGCGCTTGCGGCTCATCGCCCGGCGCAGCCCTTCGGCCTGCCCGACGCTGAAGCCCGCGAACGCCTGCGCGACCTCGAGCACCTGGTCTTGGAAGATGATCGTCCCGAGCGTGTCGCGCAGCGGCTCCTCGAGCGACGGGTGCAGGTAGGGCACCTGGAACGACGGGTCGACGCGCAGCCGCTGGCGGCGCTCGATGTACGGGTTCACCGCGCCGCCGACGATCGGCCCCGGCCGCACGATCGCGACCTGGATCGTGATCTCGTCCAGGTTCTTCGGGCGCGTGCGCTTCAGCGAGCCCATCTGCGCGCGCGACTCGATCTGAAAGACGCCGGTCGTGTCGGCGTTCTGGATGCACTCGTACGTCGCCGGGTCGTCGAACGGGATCCGCGACAGGTCGATGCGCTCGCCGCGCCGCACGGCGATGTGCTCGACGCAGCGCTCGACCGCGCTCAGCATGCCGAGGCCGAGCAGGTCGATCTTCAGGAAGCCCGCATCCGCGCAGGAGTCCTTGTCCCACTGCGCGAGCTGGCGGCCCTCCATCGCCGCCGGGACGAGCGGGACGCAGTCGACGAGCGGGCGCGTCGCGACGATCATCCCGCCGGAGTGCTGGGAGAGGTGGCGCGGCAGCCCCTGCGCCTCGGCGGCCAGCCGCGCGAGCCACGCCCAGCGGCCGGTGCGCCGCCCTTCGCCCAGGGCCGTGTCGATGTCGCGGTCGACGTCGCGCGTCGACCAGCCCTCGCTGCCGCGCGCGACGCGCTCGATCTCGCCCGGCGGAAGGCCGAGCGCCTTGCCCAGCTCGCGGATCGCGCCGCGGGCGCGGTACGTCGGGAACGCCGCGACGAGCGCCGACCGCTCGCGGCCGTAGATCTCGTGCACGCGCGGGATCAGCACCTCGCGGATGTCGCGCGGGAAGTCGAGGTCGATGTCGGGCAGCGCGGTGAGCTCCTCGTTGAGAAAGCGCCCGAGCAGGAGCTTGTTGGCGATCGGGTCGACGTGGCTGAGGCCCGTGAGGTGGCAGACGATCGACGAGACGCTCGACCCGCGGCCGCGGCCGGGCGGCAGCAGCTCGCGCGGGTTGGTCCCCGAAGGCCAGCCCCCGCGCCCGCGCACCTGCACCGCGACCTCCCGCGCGAGCTCGAGGATCTCGCGGTGCAGGATGAAGAAGCCCGCGAGGCCGAGCGAGTCGATGACGCGCAGCTCGTCCTCGAGGCGTGCCGCGGCCTCGTCACGATGGATGGATCCTTCTCCCGTCAGGGGATAGCGCTCCTCGAAGCGCGCATGGCAGATCTCGGCGAGGGCGCGGTCGGCGCCGGCGTCCTCGGCGCCGGGATAGCGGTAGCCGAGGTCGCTGCAGAGGTCGAAGCGCAGCATCTCGGCCACGCGCTCGGTCTCGGCGACGGCCTCCGGGTGGTCGGAGAAGCGCGCGGCCATCGCCCGCGGGGTCGTCAGCACGTGCGCGTGGTTGCCGCGGCGCAGCGGCTCGGAGGCGTCGAGCGTCGTGTGCTCGCGGATCGCGACGAAGGCGTCCTGCAGCAGCGCGCGCTCGGGCGTGTGGGCGTGGACGTTGCCCGTCGCGACCGTCGCCACGCCGAGCCGCTCGGCGAGCCCGGACAGCCCGCGGTTCAGCGCGCGGTCGTGGCGGGCGAGCGGGCGCTGCAGCTCGACGCGCATGTGCTCGCGCCCGAAGATCCTCAGCAGGCGGCGCATCGTCGGCTCGTCGCGGATGCCGTGCGTCGCGCACCCGCTCAGGCAGACGAGGCCGTCCGCGTGGCGTTCGACGTCGTCGAGCGAGACGCAGGGGTCGCTGCGATCGCGCTGCGGCCCGTCGCGGGTGTGCGCGTGCGCCGCGGTCAGCAGGCGGCAGAGGTTGCGCCAGCCGGTCGCGTCGCGGACGAGCAGCGTGATGTGGCGCTCGGGCGCGCCGCCGTCGCCAGGGCTCGGCGCACCGGAGCCGGGCTCCGCGAGCGTCACCTCCGCGCCGTGGATCGCTCGCAGGCCCAGCCCCTTCGCCGCCCGCGCGAACTCCATCGAGCCCGACAGCGAGTCGTGGTCGGTGAGGGCGAGCGCGCTGTGCCCGCGCGCCAGCGCGGCGGCGATGAGCTCCTCGGGCTGCGACGAGCCGTCCAGGAAGGAGTACGCGGAGTGGCAGTGCAGCTCGATGTACGACATACGAACACATGTTCGCAGGCCGGTCGGAGGTTGTCACGCGCCGCCCGATAAGTCGCCCGCGCCGCTGCAATCCGCGCGCGAGGCGCTCCTTCCTACCCCTCCAAACAGGCGCTCAAGCACGCCTCGATCCGGCTGGACATCCGTACTAGGGCCTGGACCTTAGGGGGTCGCATGAACGTCCAGAAAGGCCTGGCCGCGGGTCGGACAAGCGCTCCGCCCGGGCGATGAACGAGCATGTCCATTCGCTCCTTCGCCATCGCCATCATCTGCCTTCTCGCCTTCCCCGTCGCGGCCGGCGCCGCCGCGGGCGACCCCGCTCCGGACTCCGAAGAGCGCGCGTTCTGCAAGCAGATCAACACCTACCGCGCACAGAACGGCGTCCCGGCGCTGAAGCTCTCCGTGTCGCTGACGAAGGCCTCGGAGTGGATGAGCGCCGACATGGCCCGCAAGGACTACTTCGACCACACCGACAGCCTCGGCCGCAGCTTCAGCAAGCGCATCTCGGCGTTCGGCTACACCGGCGGCTCGCGCGCCGAGAACATCGCCGGCGGCTCGAACGGGTCGGCGGCAGCGATGTTCGCCATGTGGAAGGGCTCGGCGGGCCACAAGAAGAACATGCTCAGCTCGACCTACAAGGTCATCGGGATCGGGCGCGCGTACCGCGCCGGGACGATGCTCGGCTGGTACTGGACGACGGACTTCGGCAACGCCGTCGACCGCACGATCCCCTGCTGAGCCTCACGCTCGCGCGACCAGGCAGTCGACGCGGCGCTCCCACAAGCCGCCGGGCGGGCGCGTAGCGGCCGACAGCAGCCGGGCGCGGTCGGTGGTGTGGTCGAACTCGCCGCCGACCCGCACCCCGGCACCGGCGCCGACGCCGCCGCCGTCGGACTCGCTGCTGACCGCGTAGCTGCGGACATCGAGCTGCGCTCCGGCGCGCAGCTGCGCGCCGAGCGCGTGGATCGCGTCGGTGCTGGTCGGGTCGCGGCGAAACGCCGCCCATGCCGCCGCGACCTGCGGGTCGCGCAGGTCGATGCGAGCGCCGAGCTCCCAGCGGCGGCCGGTCGTGGCGAGCTGCGCGTTGCCGCCACCGCGGACGCGGAGCGCGTCGGCCACCCCCGTCGGAAGGGTGACGCCCGCCGCGAGCGTGCCCGAGGCGTTCAGCGCGAGCTCGACCGGCTGGCGCTCGCGGTCGAGCGTCACCGCGAGGCCGGCCTGGCGGTCTGTCGCGCCGGCCAGCCCGCTCATGACGACGTGCATCATCGCCCAGCCCGCGGTCCCGGCGTTCAGCGTGATCGTGACGTGGCCGGTGCGCTCGTCGCGCCGACCGCCGGCGATCGCCTCGGTGAGGCCCTCGACCGACGCGCCCGCGCCCAGGCCACCCAGGCCTACGCGGCCCAGGCCGCGCAGGCCGCCCTCGACGAAGCGCTCGCGCGGATCCGGAAGACCGCCGCCGACGAGCGGCACGTGCCGGCGCAGCGCGCGGAGGATCTCGCCGGCCTCGCGATCGTCGCGGGCGACGAAGACCTCGCCGTAGCCGAGCACCCCCTGTGCGCCTGCGCGCGCCTCGTCGTCGAGACCGAAGAAACGCCCCTTCAGCGCCGTCTTCACGCGTGAGCCGATGCCGACCTCGACGCCGGCGCCGCCGCGGTGGGCGAGCGTCAGCCGCACGGTCCCGTCGGAGAGCTTCTCGCGCAGGACGTAGCGATCGCCGTCGAGGCGGACGAGGAGGATCGTGACGGCGACGTGGTGGATGTCACGTTCGCTCGCCACGACGCACGGCAACCGGCGCTCGGCCCGGCATGCGCGGCCGCTGACGATGCACAGCGCGTGCCGGACCTGGCCGACAAACGCGTTCGCCACGCCCGACGCGCCGCCGGTCGCGAGGGTCGCCGCGGCGCCGAGCACGATCGCCAGCACGGCGATCAGCGCTATGTACTCGATCGTGCCTTGGCCGCGCTCGCTTCGAAGCATGCCCTGAGGCTGCCGGGCATCGCGTCACGGAACTACACCTGATCGTTACGAAAGAACCCCAATCTCGTTCCACGAGTCGCGCTGGAGCCCGGGATGCGGATGTACGAGCGGCCGCTGCGTCGCTCGTCCGCCGCGACCAGCCGCTCGATCAGCACGCCCTGCGCGAGCCCGACCAGCAGGCAGCCGCCCGTGACGCGCAGCCCCGCGTCCCAGCCGGCGCCGCCCACGCCGAGCTCGCCCGCTACGACGAACGGCGTCGCCAGCACGACCAGGACGAGCGGGGGCACCCACAGCGGCGTGGGCTCGCCCGTGAGCCGCTCGCCCGGCTCCACGGGGCGGGCGCCCGCGAGCGCGCGGCGCGCGCTGAGCGGCGCGAAGACGGCGAGCAGCAGCGTGACGAACGCGAGCTGGCCGATCGTCGATCCCGCGCGGTCGGAGGCCTCGGCGACGGCGACCAGCAGGACGGCGCTTGCCAGTGCGCCCGCGCCGGCGAGCACGAGGCCCTCGGCGCGCAGGCGCTCGCGGTAGGTCGGGGTCATCGGCGGCAACGCTAGTGGTCCGTCTCGTCGCGCGGGGCGCCGAGGCTCCTGCCGGCACAATCCCACGGCGTGGGCTAGCGGGTGAGCGGCTCGCGAGGCTGCACGGGACGTGCGCGGCGAGGCGCGGCGCGCGCTCAGCGGGCGAAGACGGCAAGCAGCAGCGTGACGAACGCGAGCTGCCCGAGCGTCGAGCGGCGCGGTAGGAGGCAGCGGCGACGGCGATCAGCAGGACGGCGCTTGCGAGGGCGCCGGCGCAGGCGAGCACGAGGCACTCGGCGCGCAGGCGCTGCGGTAGGTCGGGGTCATCGCCGGCAACGCTAGTGAAACTAGTCGCGCGAGGCGCCGAGGCTCCTGCTGGCGCGCGCCGGGCTTCACATTCACCGCGTGAACTCGCACGCTGTTAGGACGAGTGAGACTGGTCTGTCCCTCCAAGACGAAAACTATGTCAGGCGGCACGAGCACACATCGGATTTGTGGCATAGGCTGGCGCGCTGGGGCTCTGCTGGTATGTTCAGCACACGCTCGGGGGACGGGCGTTCCGCCACCGGGCTGAGGGGTGGCACGCGGGACTTCAGGAAAGGTGAACATGGACCGAGCCGCGAGCGGCCCCGGCGACACCGAGGGCGAGCACGACGCGTCGTCCGGGAGCTCGACAGGCCCACCCGGCGCGGCGGTCGACGCGGGGGTGCTCAGCTGATTCGGCGCGCAGACCGAGGCTCGGCTGCGAGTGGGCTTCGCGCGATCGCGTCATCCGATGCTGATCGCGGACGACGAGCGGCGCCTGGTGACCGGCAACGACGCGGCGTGCGAGCTCCTCGGGATGGGTCGCGAGGAGATCCCCTGGCGCACGATGGACGACGTCACCCCCGCGAGCGGGCGCAAGCGCCTGACCGAGCATTGGCGGGCGTTTCTCAGCGCCGGAGCCGCGGAAGGCTGGTATGAGATCGAAGTGCCCGATCGCGGCTCCATGCCCGTCGAGTTCAGAGCGATCGCGAACGTGCTGCGCGCGCGGCACCTGATGGTGTTCGTCACCCCGGACGACGCATCGCTCGCACTTGCGCAGAGCGGGTCGGCCCGTGAGGCGGCGTGGGCGCCCGTGACGGCCGAGGGCAGCGAGCTCGTGCAGCTCACGAAGCGCGAGCGCGAGGTCATGACGCTCATCGCCGCTGGCGGTCACAGCGAGGACATCGCCGCACATCTGTTCCTGTCCTCGGAGACGATCAAGAGCCATGCACAAAACGTGATGGTCAAGCTCGTGGCGCACACCCGAGCTCACGCGGTGGCGATCGCGCTGGTCACCGGACAGATCATGTGGTCGGTGTAGTCCTCACGTCGGGGGAGATCGCACGGAATTCACACGTCTAGGGGATGGTGCGAGCCCGGCTAGCGGCAGATAGTGATCTCAACTCCGTCCTGCGCTCGAAGCGCAGGCAGACAAAGAAACGTCTCACAAGCTCCCCCGTTAATCCCGCTGTCCTACACTACCTCACATATCGCGGCCTGCGCGCCGCAGCATGGAGACTCAGCCTCGCCTGACCGACCCATCCTCGGGAGACCGTGTCGTACACGGCTGCCGCCATGGCGCGCGCGCGAGCGTCGTGCTGTTGGCGGCGACGTTCGCGCTCGCCGCGGCAACATCGAGCGCGCAAGCCCAATCAGTCGGTCTCGGCACCGCCGGCGCCTCCGCAGTGCTCGCGGGCAGCACGGTCACCAACACCGGACCGAGCGTCATCACCGGCGACCTCGGCCTGTACCCCGGACTCGCCGTCACCGGGTTCCCGCCCGGCCTGGTGCTCGGCGGGACGATCCACGTCGCCGACGCGTAGGCGCTGCAGGCCAAGGCCGACCTCGCCACGGCGTACGACGACGCCGCAGGCCGCAGCTCGGCGTGCCACGATCCCGCGAACCTCGGCGGGCAACACGCTCGCGACCGGCGTCTACACGTCGGCGACCTCGATCGGCGCTGAGCGGCGATCTGACGCTGGACGCGCAGGGCGATCCGGACGCGGTCTTCATCTTCCAGGCGGGCTCGACGCCTGACCGTCGGCTCCGCCAGCCGCGTCCTGCTCATCAACGGCGCGCAGGTCGTGCAACGTGTTCTGGCAGGTCGGCAGCTCGGCGACGATCGGCTCGAACAGCGCGTTCGCCGGCAACATCATGGCGCTGACCTCGATCTCGATGACCACCGGCGCGACGCTGAACGGCAGCGCGCTCGCCCGCAACGGCGCGGTCACGCTGGACACGAACCTCATCACGAAGCCGACTTGCGCGAGCCCGCCGACCGCGCGCCGACACCTCCCGCGACCAGCGACACGGGTCAGCCCGTGGGCATAGTGCTGCAGGGCATCGACATCACGGGAGCGCCGCTGACCTACGAGATCACGAGCACCCCGTCGCACGGCACGCTCGGCCCGATCGACGGCGCGCGGCAACGTGACGTACACACCTGACGCCGGCTACGCCGGAACGGACACCTACACGTACGTGGTCAGCAGCACCAACGGCACCTCCAGCACGGCGACAGACTCGATCGTGTCACCCCCGCCGGCGGCGGCGCAGCTGGCGCCGGCGCAGGTGTCGGCGGCGCAGACACCGGCGGCGCAGGTGCCGGCGGCGCAGGCGCCGGCGGCGCAGGTGGCCGGCGGCGCAGGCGCCGGCGGCGCAGGAGCCGGCGCCGGCAGTGCGGGCGGGACCGGCGCTCCCGGCGCCACTCCCGGCGCCGGCGCGGGCGCCGCAGTCGTCGCTTCGCCGAAGGGCGACCGCGGCATCGCCGGCGTGTCGATCACCGGCGGCGGCCGCGCCGGCTCGGCCGTGCGGCTCAGCGGTCCCGCGCGCTGCGTCGACACTCGCTTCAAGGCTAGCGTCATCGGCCGCGACATCGCGAGGGTGAAGTTCTACTTCGACGGCAAGTGGCGCCGGACGATCAAGGCGAAGCCCGGTCAGACGGTGTTCTCGCAGATCATCGACCACGCGGCCAGCGCTAGGGCGTGCGCCGCGTCACGGCCAAGTCACGTTCAAGACAGCCACCGGCGCGAACCCGATGACGCTGCGCCTGGTCTACAAGCGCTGCGCCAAGGCAGCCGCCAAACCGGCGTTCACCGGCTGATGCGTGCAGATCTTAGCGCCGGTCCTGACTATCGTCTGCGCTGTCGGAGTCACTAGCTTCGCGGCGCAGGCGGCGCATGCGGCGCCCGCTGGTGACTCACGCCCGGTCCGCCCGCTGGACTCCGACGCGCCGCTGGCGACAGAGCGGCTGTCGGACGAGCTGACGCGTCACGCGCTTGCGAACGCCGTCGCCGCGGCGGCGGTGCGGCGCGGGCCGAGCGCAGCTCCACGCGCGTCGCGACGCTGCACTACATGACCGAGGACGGCCCGCTCGAGACGTACCTCGTCCTCGAGAGCCGCGTCGACGCGGCGCGCGACGTATGGGTGCGCATCCGCATCCCGGACGCCCGAACGGGCGCACCGGCTGGGTGCAGCGCGACGACCTCGGCCCGCTGTTCGCGGTGACGACGATCGCTGCGCGTCGACCGGCGCACGCTGCGGGCGACGCTGCTGTAAGGGCGGTCGCCGGATCTGGTCCTCGCGCATCGGCGTCGGCAAGCGAAGCACTCCGACGCCCGCCGGGCGCTTCTGGATCCGCAGCCGTCTGAAGGGCATGGGCGGCGGGTCGAGCTACGGCCCGTGGGCGTTCGGGACGGCGGCGTACTCGGTGCTCAGCGACTGGCCGGGCGGCGGGGTCGTGGGCATCCACGGCACGAACGAGCCGGGCCTCATACCGGGCCGCCCGTCGCACGGCTGCGTGCGCGTGCCCAACGCGAAGATCCGCCAGCTCGCGCGGCTCATGCCGATAGGGCACGCTCCTCGTGTAGCCCGCTCAACGCTGCCGGAGCCATCCGTGTGCGACGAGGTCGCGAAAGACGACGACGTTGCGCCCGGCGTCGGTGACGACCTCCCAGTAGCGCCGGCGCAGCGGCCGGTCGGCCCACCAGCGATCCTCGACGAGCCACGACTCGCGGACGGCGTCGACGACCTCGCCGTCGACAGCGAGCGGCTGGCCGGTGTCGTCGGCGCTGACCGTCGCCGGCCGCGGCTCGCGGATCCTGCGCGGGCGCGGGCTCATGCGATCACGCCTGGCGACGCCACGATCTCCGCTGGATCACGGCTCGAACGGGGTCAGAACCACGCGACGCTCCGGCACGCGCGAGCCGGGGTCGATCTCGAGCACCCGCAGCGCGGCGTCGGGGCCGGCGACCGCGCGCGCCTGGCGCACCGCCTCGCGCAGGCGCTCGTCGCGGCGAACGGAGCCGTCGTCGAACAGCGCGCGCGCCTCGGGATGCGGCGGCCCGAAGCGCTCGACGGTCAACAGCAGCGTCTCGGCGGGGGCGGGGAGCATCGCCAGGCGCCCGCCGAGCACCATCCGCATGCGCTGCGGGTCGGCGAGCGGCTCGCGGAAGACGACGCGCTCGCGCCAGGTGCCGCCCTCGACGAGCCGCGCGGACAGCACGACCGCGCGCAGCGTGCGCCCGCGCCGCTCGCGGCGGGCCAGCAGGCGGTCGATCAGCAGTCCCAGCGCACGCCCGAGCTGCTCGCCGGAGCCCGCCTCGGACAGCTCGAGCGACTCGCTCAAGAGCTCGCCGGGACGCCGCGGGCGAAGCTGCGTATCGCGCCCGTGCGCGAGGTCGTGCGCCAGCAGGCCGGGGCGCCCGAAGCGATCAGCGACGGCTGCTCGAGGCAGTGCCGCGAGCTCGCCGAGCGTCATGATCCCCAGCCGCTCGAAGGGCTCGACGAGCACGGCTGTCTCGGTGCGCCGGCGCAGCAGCGCGACCGGCCGCGAAGCGAGCTCCGCCGCCCCGGCGATCCGCAGCGGCCGGCGGACGCGCGCGCCGCTGGCCGCGACCATCGCGCAGAAGCGCGTCGGCCCCTGCCCGACCCGCGCGCCGGCCAGCGCCTTGCGCAGGCGCTCGGATCCCCGGGCGGCAAGATAGCCGTCGCTCAGCATCCGCACGACCCGACCGGAGTGCAGGCGCTGCAGCCCGCCGGCGTCGAAGCACGCCTCCCCCGGGCGCAGCGACTCGACCTCCGCGCCGAGGCTCTCCAGCCGAGCGAGCGCGCTCTCCCAGGCCTCGGCGACGCCCATCGGATCGGGTGGGACGAGCGTCAGCCCCGGGCAGCGCGCCAGCGCCTCACCCATCCGCATCCCGGCGTGGATCCCGAACGCCTCGGCGGCCTGCGACGCCTCGCCGACGAAGAGCTCACGCCCCGGCTCCGGGGCGAGCGCGGCGGGCTCGCCGAGCAGCCCCGCCCGGCCGCCGGCGGCCACTACGAGCTCGAATCTGTCCAGCAGGACGCATACGATCATGACCGAACACATGTTCGCATCGATCACAGCTCAGCGCAAGTCAAAAAAAAAAAAAAAAAAAAAAAAAAAAAAAAAAAAAAAAAAAAAAAAAAAAAAAAAAAAAAAAAAAAAAAAAAAAAAAAAAAAAAAAAAAAAAAAAAAAAAAAAAAAAAAAAAAAAAAAAAAAAAAAAAAAAAAAAAAAAAAAAAAAAAAAAAAAAAAAAAAAAAAAAAAAAAAAAAAAAAAAAAAAAAAAAAAAAAAAAAAAAAAAAAAAAGAGAAAGAGAAAAAAAAGAAGAGAAAGAAAGAAAAAAAAAAGAAAAAAGAGAAAAAAAAAAGAAAAGAAAAAGAAAAAAGAAAAGAAAAAAAAAAAAAAAAAAGAAAAAGAAAAAGAAAAGAGAGAAAAAGAGAGAGAAAAAAAGAAAAAAGAAGAAGAAAAAAAAGAAAAGAGAGAAAAAAAAGAGAAAGAAAAAGAAAAAAAGAAAAAGAAAAAAAAGAAAAAAGAAAAAAAAGAGAAAAAAAAGAAAGAGAAAAAAAAAGAAAAAAAAGAAGAGAAAAGAGAAAGAGAGAGAGAAGAGAGAAAAAAAAAAAAGAGAAAGAAGAAAAAAAAGAAGAGAGAAAAAGAGAAAGAAGAGAAGAAGAAAAGAAAAAAAAAAAAAAAAAAAAAAAAAAAAGAAAAGAGAAAAAAAAGAAGAAAGAGAAAAAGAAAGAAAAAGAAAAAGGAGAGAAAAAAGAAAAGAGAAAGAAAAAAAAAGAAGAGAGAAAAGAGAGAGAAAGAGAAAAAAGAGAAGAGAAAAAAGAAGAGAAAGAAAAGAGAAAAGAGAAAAAAGAAAAGAAAGAAGAGAAAAAGAAGAGAGAGAAAGAAGAAGAAGAGAGAAGAAGAAAAGAAGAAAAGGAAGAAAAAGAAGAAAAGGAAAAAGAAAAAAAGAGAGAGAGAGAAAAAAGAAAAAAAAAAAAGAAGAAAAAAGGGAAAGAAAGAAGAAAGAGAAAGAAAAGAAAGAGAGAAAAGAGAAAAAAGAGAAAAGAGAGAAGAAAGAAAAGAAAGAGAAAGAAAAAGAAAAAAAGAGAGAAAGAAAAGAAAAGAAAAAAAGAAAGAAAAAAGAGAAAAGAAGAGAGAGAAAGAAAGAGAAAGAGAAGAAAAAAGAGAAAAGAGAGAGAGAGAAAAAAAAAGAAGAGAAAAAGGAGAGAAAAGAAGAAGGGGAGAAAGAAGAGAAAGGAGAAAAGAAAGGAAAAGGAAAGAAGAGAAAGAAAAAAAAGAAAGAAGAGAAAAAAGAGAGAGAGAAAAAGAAAGAAAAAAGGAGGAAGAAAAAAAGAGAAGAGAGAGAAGAGAAAGGAGAAAAAAGAGAAAAAAGAAGAAAGAGAGAAAAAGAAAAAAGAAGAAGAGAGAAAAGAAGAAAAGAGAAGAAAAGAGAAAGAAGAGAAAAAGAAGAGAAAAGAAAAAGAAGAAGAGAAAAAGAGAGAAGAGAAGAAAAAGAGAAAAAAAAGAGAAAAGAAAAAGAAAAAAGAAGAAGAAAAGAGAAGAAGAGAAAAAGAGAAAGAGGAAAAAAGAAGAGAGAAGAAGAAGAAGAAAGAGAAAAGAGAAGAAAAAGAAAAAGAAGAAGAGAAAGAGAAAGATAAGATATTTATTTAGATTATTATAAAATAATATGTGATTTATTTGTTATTATATAGATAATATATGATTATATTTAAATAAGATATTATTATGTAAGAGAAAATTTTATTATGATATATATTAGAGAGATGATATAGAGATAAGAAATAATTTATGTGATTTATAATTAAGATATTATTATATATATTAATGTAATATTTTATAATTAAGATTAATATTTTATATAAATAATTTTATGATATAAGAGATAATATATATGAAATTATTTATTAAATAGATATTTTAAGATATATTAATTTAAAATTTAAGAGATATTATATTGAGAGAGAATTAGAGAAGAAATAGTGAGAGAAAAATATTATGAATTTAAGAGAATATAAAGATTATATGTAGATATTTAAGAGATTTTATAGAGATAGAGATGATAATATGAATGAATTATTTATTATTTATGTTGAGTTATATATTTTGAGATTTAAAAATTAGATAAATTTATTATTTATTATTTAGAGATTTTAGAGATTTATTTTTTTTTTAGAGATTTATTAATATTTTTATAAGTTATATTTAAGAGTGATATTAGTAAAATGATGAAATATGTGAGATTGTGATAATTGAGAATTATTTAAATATTTATTTTTTTTGTATTAATTTAAAGATATATATATAGAGATATTTGTTATATTTAAATATTTATAAGATATGTTTGGTTATGAGGAGATATGAGATATTATGTTTTTGATTGTATATTAGTATATGTTTTATGTATTTTAGTTTATAATAGAGAGAGATAATAGAGAATTGATATAATTGTTGAGTATTAAAATATTATTATAAAATAGAAGAGATATAAAGAATAAGAGAAAGTAGAGAGAGTGAGTTTTATGTGTGTTTATTTATGTTTAGTTTTTTTGTAGCAATAAGAGAAAGAAAAAAAGATAAGAGAAAATATAGATTAAATAAATAAATAGAGAAGATAGTAGAATAAAGTAAGTGAAAGATGTATTAGAAATAATTTAGAATTAGAGAGAGTTGAGTAAAAGAGATGAGTAGGAGAGAGAGTAGAGAAAGAAGAGAAGAGAGTGAGGTAAGAGAGAGAGAGAATGAGAGAGGAGAGAGGTAGGTTGGAGAGTGAGAGAATGAGTGAGTGTGTATGAGAGTGAGAGAGTGTGTGGTGAGATTTGTGTAGTATGATTGAGAATTTTTTGTGGTGAGTTGTATTTTGAGTTGATAGGCCATAAGATAAGAAATGATAGAGAGAGAGATAGGTGATAGAAAGAGTATGATATAGTTATGTGAGAGATATTTAGATTGTGATATGTTGTAAGATGTTTTAGTTAGAGCGAGTTTAGAGGTGTTGATGAGTTAGTTTAAGAGAGTTTTGAGGTATGTGAGTGAGTTTAGAGATAGAGTTGATTGATGATGAGCAAGGATGGTCTGATAAGTGTTGAGAGTGTTTGGTTGTTATGTTTGAGTGATCAAACAGAGAAGAAGAGAGATGTTATTGGATTTAAGTGATAAGTTAGAGTGATGAGTTAGATAAGTTAGAGTACAGAAAGAGATATGATGATGGTGTTTTGATTATAGTTAGAGAGAGATGTGAGAGTTTGTGCTATAGATTTGAGTTTTTTGTTTGTGACGCCGAAAGAAAGAGATAAAGTTGTTTTAGTTTAGTTGTTTTGTTGCAGGCGCATGTATAACTATAATATTATTTTGTTTTTTTGTTAGCAAGATAGAGATAGAGAAGTGATAGAGAGATAGGTATAGATAAGAGATGTTTAGATGTGATATTTGATAAAATGTTGTAAGATGTTAGAGATAGTTTTATTTGGTTGTGATAGTTTTTGTCGAAGAGATTATAATATTTGGAGAAGAGATTTATAGAGCAATAGATAAAGAGAGTTAAGAGAAAGAGTTATAGTGTGAAGAGAGATGCGATAATGTAGTTTAGTGTAATATTAGAGTGTTGTTAGAGTGAGTTTTGTGATAGTGTTGTGAGTAAAGTATTTAAGAAGAGTATATAGAGAAGATGAAATTGTGAGTTAGTTTGTTTTGTAAGTGGTGTTTAGAAAGAAAGAGTTTGATGTGTTAGTACGACTCATAGATTTAGTGATATATGTGTGTTGTAAAGAAGCTCAAGTTATCAGCGAAATGAGATGAGATATAGGGGTTATGGTAGTGATAATATATATGAGGGGTATGAATTATATTGTTGTTGAGAAGAGTTGATGGTATATTTAGTTATGTTTATAGATGTTTAGTTTGTTTGTAGTAGTGTTTAGTAGTTTTGCTGATAGTTATATAAAGTAGAGTTAGTTTTTATAGATTAGTGTTTTTTTTTGATTTTTTTTTGTTGTTATTTGTGTGTGTGTTGGTTGAGTTTTTATAGTTTGTGTTGCCAGAGAAGAAAATATAGTTGTTAGAGGATGTAGAGTAAATAAATTAAGAGAGTTAGTGTTATCGAGTAGAGTTGTTGAAGATAAGATAATGTTGTTAGAGTAGGAATAGTTAGAGGAGTATATAGATAAAGTGTTGTATTTGTTTATGTTATAGTGTGAGTGTTTGAGAAGATAAAGTAGTGTGATGTTGTATGGTGAGATTGTTATTATTAGGTTTGTAAAAAAGAGAGTTATATAGAGTGAGAAGGTAGTTGTATGAAGAGAAAGTGAAATGGATTATTATATAGTTTAAGTGTTTTAGTTTGTTGATGATGGTTTTTGTTGGTATGAGAGAGATAGTTTAGTGTTTAGAGTATATTATTGATTATAGTGTTTTATGTTTTTGTTTTGTTGTGTTGTTTAGTGAGTGAGAGATAGTGTTTTAGATTTTGTAGAGAAAAATTTAAGTGTATATATTAAATAAGTTGTTGTTGTTTTATTGTTGCTAGAGATATAAGTGGTATAGTTTTTGTATTGTTAAATTATAGATTAGCTAAAAAATATTAAGTAGTGTTTGTTGGTAGTGTTTTGAGTGTGTTGTTTTTGTTGTGTGTCTTAAAGAGAGTGAGATGAGAGATGTTGTTATAGTTTTTTATGTTTCCCGAGAAGAG
>CAWIXC010000003.1:252500-495675 GCA_963839905.1 uncultured Actinomycetes bacterium
CTGGCTCGCGCGGGTCGAGGCGTCCGAGGCGGACGTCCACGCGATCGTCCTGGCGTGCAGCGAGGCCTGCACGAATGCCATCGAGCACTCCGGTGCGGCGCCCGAGGAGACGATCGCGTTCTCCGCGGCGGTGCACGACGGCGACGTCGACATCACCGTGCGCGATCGCGGCCGCTGGCGCGAGCACCGTCCTCCGGACGACCAGGGCCGCGGCCTGGACCTCATCGAGGCGCTGATGGACGAGGTCCGAGTCGACGCGCAGCCGGGCGGAACGACCGTGCGGCTGCGTCGTCGCCTGACGACGCGGGTGACCGCATGAGCCGCGCGGAGCGCCGCGCGCGCGATCGGCGCCCGCCGGGCGGACGCGACCGCATGAGCCACGCGGAGCGCCGCGCGCGCGATCGGCGCCCGCCGGGCGGACGCGACCGCATGAGCCACGCGGCGCGTCACGTGCGCGACGAGACCCTGGCCGCGTGCGTGCGCGCATGACTCCTCCGGCGACGCTCGAGAGCGAGCGCCGCGGCGATCACGTCCTGGTCACCCTCCGGGGCGAGCTCGACGTCTTCAACGCCACGGAGATGACAGGCGCGATCGAGGCTGCGGTTCCGTCCGGCGCGCACGGCGTCGTCGTAGACCTCAGCGGCGTCGGCTTCCTCGATTCGACGGCGATCCGCAAGCTGTTCGCCCTCTCGGCGAGGCTTGCCGAGCGCCGCCAGCACGTGCACGTCGTGAGCCCTGAGTCCAGCCCGATCCTGCGCGCGCTGGAGCTCGTCGAGTTCTCGCGCGTCGCGCCGATGTACGACACGCTCGAGGAGGCGCTCGCGGAGGCGGCGGCCGAGCGGGTCGAGCCCGCGTGAGCCGGATCGGTCCCCGGCCCCGCTCCGCGCCGCGCAGGATCGCTCCCCGGCCCCGCCACACTGAACCGCTCCCCGGCCCCGCCACACCGGACCGCTCCCCGCCGTGCCGCGCAGGATCGCTCCCCGGCCCCTCCCGCGCCGCGCCGGATGGCTCCCCGGCCCCTCCCGCGCCGCGCCCGACCGCTCTCGGCCGCGCCGCGCCGACGCTGCTCCGGACATAGAAAAGCCCCGCAAGTGCGGGGCTTTTCCGTAGCAAGCCGATAAGCCGGATTCTGTCGTGAGCAACCATCCATCTGAGCGGCCGACCTGGACCTCGGCGGGCAGCCTTCAAGCGGTCCTGCTTGGCCTTGCATCGGGTGGGGTTTGCCTGGCCGCCGTGTCGCCACGGCGCCGGTGCGCTCTTACCGCACCTTTTCACCCTTGCCTGTGCGCGTCGCACGTGCTGACGCGCCATCGGCGGTGTGTTTCTGTGGCACTTTCCCGCGAGTTTCCCCGGGTCGGGTTCCCGACCACCCTGCCCTGTGATGTCCGGACTTTCCTCGAAGGCGATACCTCCGCGGCTGCTTGGCCTGCGCGTCCGAGCGTAGCGCCCGGACTTCGCGCGGGCGAGCGCTGACGCCGATCGCCCTCGGCGGCGCGCCATCGCGCGGGCGATCGCTGATGCCCATCGTCCTCGGCGCCGCGCCATCGCGCCGGCGATCGCCGCCACCCGAACTCTCCGCGTCCAGCCGAAGCGGCGCGCTCGCGACGGCACGGCTTGGTGCGCCCGGATAGGGTCCGACCATGGAGCAACCCGACGTGCTCGGCCGGCGGATCGGCGCCGGCGTCATCGATCTCGGCATCGTCATACTCATCGCGCTGCTGGTCGGTGGCATCTTCGGCAGCGATGTGGCTGCCGACGCGCCCACGTCGTCGCGCTATGGCGCGGCCGATCGCCTGCTGATCCTCATCCTCGTCTTCGGCTACTACTTCGGAACCGAGGCGTTCATGGCCGGGCAGACGCTCGGCAAGCGCGTGCTCGGCATCCGCGTCGAGCGCGTCGACGGGACGAAGGCAGGTGCCGGCGCGATCCTCGTGCGTACACTGCTGCGGGCCGTCGACGGGCTGTTCTTCTATCTCGTCGCGCTGATCACCGTCTTCGCGACGGGTCCGCGCCGGCAGCGCCTCGGCGACCTCGCGGCGAAGACCCGTGTCGTCGCGGCCGACGCCCCGACGGACGGACGGCCGGCAGCGCCGCCCCCACCGCCATCCGACGAGGACGTGTTGTCGCAGATCATGCGTTGACCTGCGTCCTCGGCCGGACTCGGAGCGAGTGGGGATCAGGCGAGGTCGGTCCGGCAGCTGCGGCAGCGTCCCCCGACCGCTGACGGCCCGGATCCGTAGCGGGGCTCCATCACCCCGTTCGTACAGACCGGGCACGCCGCGGCGCGGTGCGCCGAGAGTTCCTCCCAGGCGCCGGAGAGCACCTCCTCCAGCGTCGGACCCTCGCGCGGGGACGTGAAGACCGATGGACGTGCGAGATCGAGCGTCGCCATCAGGGAACGCTCCGAAACAGGCCGACGACACGCCCGAGCACCTGGACATCACGCGAGCGGATCGGCTCCATCGACGCGTTCTCGGGCTGCAAGCGGATGTGGTCGGACTCGCGGAAGAAGCGCTTGACGGTCGCCTCCTCGCCAACGAGCGCGACGACGATCTCACCGTCGACGGCCGTGTCCTGACGGCGCACGACGACGTAGTCGCCGGGCAGGATGCCGGCGTCCTTCATCGACTCGCCGCGGACGCGCAGCACGTACTCGCCGTCCTCGCCGCCCGCGAGGTCCGGTACCGCCACGTACTCCTCGATGTTCTCCTCGGCGAGCACCGGCGAACCCGCGGCAACCTGCCCGACGAGGGGCAGCCCGTCGGGACGCACGATCGACTTGACCTGCTCGACCGCCCGATCGAGCAGCTCGATCGCCCGCGGCTTGGTCGGGTCGCGGCGCAGCAGCCCGAGCTTCTCGAGGTTCGCGAGGTGCGCGTGCACCGTCGACGACGACGCCAAGCCGACGGCCTTGCCGATGTCCCGCACGGTAGGCGGATACCCATGCCCGGCCGAGTAGCGCTTGATGAAGTCGAAGATCTCCTGCTGGCGCTTGGTCAGATCCATCGGGCGAGCTCCTTGGGGAGAGGCGAACTGAAGTGGGAGGCGAACATCTGTTCGCACAAGCTAGCGGGGCCAGCGGATGGAATCAAGCGCCTATACTGCGCGAGCCCCTGCGCCGGTGGCGGAATTGGTAGACGCGCAAGGTTGAGGGCCTTGTGGGGGGATTCCCCCGTGGAGGTTCGAGTCCTCTTCGGCGCATTTCGAAGAAAGCAAGAAGACGACGCTTGAACCGTGGAGCCAGGTTGGCGTGGCCCGCGCGGACAGCGTGGCGCCTACGCCGGGAGCCAGGATGCGCGTCACGAGCGAAGGGCCGTTTACCGCTGCGTCGTTCTGGCCCTCGTCATGGTGGTCGGATGGTCGCGCTCGCCGTACAAGAGCTCAGGCGATGGATCCAGACCGTTGGGCCAGACCACCGTCCGCGCGTCTTCATCGACCCGCACCTGCTTGAAGTAGTCAGGGTCGTTCAGCGGCTGCCCCAGTGTGCCGTGCATCAGGAACGAACAATCGACATCGCGCACAAGACCGTCGTTGAAGGTGAGGCGGAGGCGCCGATCGTCGAGCGGCTGGACGTCCGTGACTCGGAGCATCGAGATCATGCTAGGGCAGCGGCTCGATCGCTACCAGCGGCTCCAGGGCTTGTGCAAGGTCCCAGTTGTCGGCCAACTCATCGTGGTGCATCCGCGCTTATTGACGACGAGACGCAGCGCTCTCGGCGGCAGCGACCCGTTGAGCACGAGGAGTCCGTCGATCTCGATCTGGGCCACCCGTTCGCCATACTGGGCGTGGAGGTGGGGCGGCGGAGGGTCCGGCCGGTACATCCAGATGACGATGCCGTAGAAAGCCGTAAGCCGAGGCATGTGCGGATTGTCCGAGAGGGCGCGGCGGACGCGACAGCGCGGAGCATTTACCGCCGCCGTCAGCGAGATGTTCGCTCGGGTCCGGCCGTGGCGAGTCCAGCACGCTACGACTCGTGGATTGAGCAGGATTTCGAGGCATGCGCCCACGTTAGAGCCGGCCGAGCTCCATCGACCGACGCCGGGCGAACCAAGGCGCGCGAGGTTCTCGACGGGGTTCATCGCACCGCGAGGCGGACGCCGTAGGTGGCGAACATCGGGTCGCGCGTGAGAACGCTGAGATCGTCGTGCAACGCGTGAGCGATCAGGACCCGGTCGAACGGATCCCCATGATGTCGCGGCAACTCCGCGGCCGCTTCGAGCAGATCGGCGGTCACGTCGAGCATCCGGAACTCGCTCGCGAGCACGGTGGCGAGGTTGCGAGGCGCCCGCAGGCGACCCACCTCGCGCTTGATAGCTGCCTCCCAGACGGACATCGGGCTGAGACATCGATCGATCCCGGGGTCCACGAGCACCGCTCGCTCGGACTCGGTCAGCCGCCCTGGATCCCCCAGCGCCCACAGCGCGATGTGCGTGTCGACGAGAACCCCGCTCACGCGCTGTATGGCTCGAAATCGGGCAGGGGCTCGTCGAAGTCATCGCCAATCTCGATCTGGCCGGTCAGCGCACCCAAGCGCACCGGGCGATGTTCGACGGTGATCGCCACCAGGCGCACCGCCGGCGTCCCACCGCGCGCGATGACGACGTCCTCACCCGCCTCGGCCGCAGCGACGAGCTCGCTGAGACGCGTCTTCGCATCATGCATGTTCACCTGCATTAGCTAGCATCCTAGCTAGATACGGCGATCGATCAACCGCGATCGAACCGCAGGAGCTCCATCGACAGCCACACCGGGCGGAACCCGAGCCGCGCGTAGAGGTCCTTCGCTCGGTCCTCGGAGTCGGCGACGATCCACAGATCGCGCACGTCGCCCGCCGCCTCGATCGCGGCGCACGTCATCGCCGTGCCTCGACCCGCGCCGCGCAGCGCCGGATGCACGAACACCTGCTTGATCTCGGCGCCCGCGCCGTCGTGCTCGAGCTGCGCAAAGGCGACCGGGACGCCGCGGTCGCACACCGCGAACACCCGCGCGCCGCGCAGCAGCGCGACCTCGCGCGCCTGCGCGAAGTAGCCGACCGGGTCCGGCTCGCCGCGGTCGTCTTCCTGCAGCCACGCCTCGCGCAGGTCCTGGACGGCGTCGTAGGAAACCTCCTCGACGGCGACCGCCGGCCCAGCCGGAGCCGCGCCCTCGTGACGCATCCACACGAGCCGCATCGCCGTCCAGCCGAGCGCCTCGAAGCCAGGGCGCAGCCGGTCGGCGTCATCGATCAGATCGAAGTCCACGCGCCGGTGCGCGAGCCCGGCGAGCGCCTCGTCGGCGAACGCCGCCAGCGCCTCCACGCCCAGCGTGATCGGCGTCTCGACCCGCACGACGTTCAGGTCGAAGTAGCTCGGGTAGCGCGTCGCCCGTACGACCGTGCCGTGCGCCCACGGCTCGATCACGTCGCAGACGGCAGCGTGCGCGCCATCGCGCCACGCCCGCGCCCGCGCCGCCGCGCCATCCTGTTGCGGACCGCCACACATCGCCGCAGCCTACGGGCATTGCACCGCGGCGCCTTACCGAAGCGACAGGCAGGCGCTGCACGGCCGCCCGGCAAGGGGGAGGGCGACCGCGCGCGCCTGCGGACGGGGGCGTTCAGGGGAAAGCGCCTGCCGTTAGAGGTCAGATCGCAACGCACCGCCGTTTGGATCACGGCAAACGGCGCGGACGCGCGCCAAGAACGCGACGGCTTCAGCTTGCGAGCGCCAGCGTCCGGTTGGACGCCTGGAACTCCGCGCCGACCTCGAGCAGGATCTCGAGCATCGCCGTGGCCGCGGGCGAGACGAAGCCGCCCGCGAGCGTGGCAGCGAGGATGTGGCGAACGGGAACCCGGCCCTCGAGCTCGCGGATGACGACGTCGTCGCGGACGGCGACGAGCGCCAGGTCGGGGATCAGGCAGACCCCGACCCCCGCCGCGACGAACCCCTGGATCGCCGCGTAGTCGTCGGACTGAAAGGCGACCTGCGGCTCGAAGCCGGCGGCCTGGCACGCGCGCATCAGGATCGCGCCGTCCGGGCAGGTGCCGGTCGTGCCCATGATCCACGCCTCGTCGGCGAGGTCCTTGACACGCAGCCGTGCCTTGCGCGCGAGCGGGTGGCACGCCGACACGCACACGTACATCGGGTCGTCGAGAAGCGCGTGGCGCTCGATCGCCTTGTCGGTGATCCGGTCGAAGCCCGCCTCGACGGTGATCGCGATCTCGCACTCGCCGGCCTTCAAGCAGTCAAGGCCCTCGTCGGGCTCGCGCGGCGCGAGCGTGACCTCGACTCCGGGGAACCGCTCGCGGAAGCGTCCGATCGCGCGTGGGGCGATGGTGGCCCCCGCGCTCGGGAACGAGACGAGCCGCAGGCGCCCGCCGCGCACACCGGCGATCGCGTCGAGCTCTGACTCCGCGTCGGCGAGCCGTGTGAGGATCACGTCGGCGTGGCGGACCAGCGCGCGGCCCGCCTCGGTCAGCCGCACGCCGCGCGCGTTGCGGTCGACGAGCACGGTGCCGGCCTCGCGCTCCAGCGCGGCGATCTGCTGGGAGACGGCGGACTGGGTGTAGGCGAGCGACTCGGCGGCGGCCGAGAACGACCCCTTGGCGGCGACCTCCCGCAGCACCCGCAATCGCTTCACATCGAGCATTAGCGCACCTTATCGCAGGCACGCAGGAATGTCATTTGTGCTCATGGCCCGGTGGTGTGAGAGTTGCTCGTGCGAAGTCCGAGAACCGAGGAGCCACCGCCATGTATCCCAGCCACAGCATCGTCATCCGCCAGTCCGTCGCCGAGGACGTCCGCACGCTCGCGGGCCTCGCCGCGCTCGACAGCCGCACCGAGCTGACGGGCCCCGCCCTGCTCGCCGAGGTCGACGGCGTCGCCCGCGCCGCGCTCGACCTGCACGACGGCAGCGTCGCCGCCGACCCGTTCGCGCGCACGACCGAGCTCGTCGAGCTGCTGCGCCTGCGCGCCCGCGCGATCGCCGCCACCGAGGGCGGGCGCGAGTCGTGGAGTTCGCGCGTCAAGTCCGTCGTGCGGCGCCCGCAGGCCGCGCGCTGCTGAGAATCGGAACTCAGGCCGGCGCCGCAGCCGGCCCCGGCTCGGCCGGCACGCGGCTGTCACCGCCGGCAGCCGACACGACCGGCACCGTGACGCGCACGGTCGTGCCCGCGCCGGGCACCGAGCGCAGCTCGAACGTCCCGTCGGCGACCTCGATGCGCTGACGCGTCGACGCAAGGCCCACGTGGCCGTCGGCGAGCGCCGCGCCGGCGCGATCGAGGGGCATGCCGGCGCCGTCGTCGGCGACGGTCAGCGCGACGCCGCCCGACGTTCGCTCGAGCGTCAGGCGCACGGTCGTCGCCGCCGCGTGCTTGACGACGTTGCCGAC
The DNA here is from genome assembly GCA_963839905.1 of uncultured Actinomycetes bacterium. Taxonomy (GTDB): domain Bacteria; phylum Actinomycetota; class Thermoleophilia; order Solirubrobacterales; family Solirubrobacteraceae; genus CADCVQ01. The sequence continues at coordinate 259,866 of CAWIXC010000003.1, forward strand.
GAGCTCGCGCGCCGCCGCGTAGAGCAGCGCGTCGTGCGACCCCACCGCGGCCGGATCGACCTGCAGCGTCACCTCGAGGCCGCCGCGCCGCGCGGCCCGATCGAGCTCGACGCGCAGCGCGAGCTCGAGGCCGCGGTCGGCGAGGGCCGCGGGGTGCAAGCCGCGCACCGTCTCGCGCAGCGCGCGCACGGCGTCGGCCAGCGCCTCGTCGGCGAACTCGAGCGACGCGAGGTCCCCTGCGCGAGCCTCGCGCACGTCCTGGCGCGCGGCGAGCAGCGACTGCAGCGCGTCGTCGTGCAGCCGCTCCCCGATCCGCGCCCGCTCGCGCTCCTCGGCGTCCAGCGCGTCGTGCAGGAGCGCCGCGCGCTCGGCGCCGAGCTGCTCGACCTCGGCCGTCCGGCGCTTGAACACGCCCGCCATCGCCACGCCGATCGCGCCGACGATGATGAGCGCGGCGAGCGTCTCGATGAACGCGGTGTGCGCCGCGCGATCGTGCGTCGCGGCCGACACCGCGACGAAGCCGGTCGCCGCGAACGCCGTCACGAGGGCGATCGTGCGGCCGGTGTGGGCGAGGCCGAGCGCCATCGGGAACACGAGCAGCGCGAGGCGCGCCTCCGACTGCGCGCCCCCGCTCAGCGCGATCAGCACGAGGATGACGCCCACGTCGACCAGCGCGATCGTGACGCTCGGCTGCTTGCGCATCCCGAGCAGTGCCATGACCCCGATCGCGATCGCATAGGCAAGCGCCCCCGCGAGCGCGACGTAGAACGCGCCACCATGCGGCGCCGGCCCGAGCATGACGGCGACCCCGACGACGACCGCGCCGCCGATCCGCAGCGCGGCGAAGGCCTCTGCCGCCGACGGCGCCTTGGCGATCAGGCTCACTCGTCCCATGTCCGCGTGGCGCAGCCTAGACCTTCCCCGCCCCGCCCGGGTCATCCGATCGGAGGATGCGGACACCATCCGACCGGCCGGCGGTTCGCGTAGGGTCGGGGCATGGCCGCACGGGTCACCGTCTACGTCGCCGAAGACCACCCGATCTACCTCGACGGGCTCGTGCGCGCGCTCGGGCAGCGCCCCGAGTTCGAGGTCGTCGGGTCCTCGCAGGACGGGCGCACCGCGCTCGACGAGATCCGCGCCCTACGGCCCGACGTCGCGATCCTCGACGAGAACATGCCGAGCCTGCTCGGCAGCGAGGTCCTCGACGCGCTCTCGCGCGACGAGCTGCCGACGCGCGTCCTGATGCTCTCCGCCTCGCTCGACGGCGCCGTCGTCTTCCGCGCGGTCGCAAACGGCGTGCGGGCGTACCTCACGAAGGACGCCGACCGCGCCGTCATCTGCGACACCGTGGCGGCGGTCGCGCGCGGGCGGACGGTGCTCGCCGCCGAGATCCAGGCCGGGCTCGCCGACCAGGTGCGCATGCGCGAGCGCGACGACCGCCCGGCGCTGTCGCCGCGCGAGCACGAGATCCTCGAGCGCACCGCGGCCGGCGCGAGCGCACCGCAGATCGCCGGCGAGCTCGAGATCTCGACGACCACGGTCAAGACCCACCTGCGCAACCTCTACGAGAAGCTGGGCGTCTCCGAGCGCGCGGCCGCGGTGGCCGAGGCCATGCGCCGCGGGCATCCTGCGCTGAGCCCCGATCGGACGAGGCCCCACTCCGCCTCTCGCTGACCGGTCGGGGGATAGCCAACGGGTGCTCGATCGTGAACGATGGCGTGCAGATACGGATGTCACGCTTCATCGCATGGGCCAGGGGTGGCCGACGGCATGCGCGACACAAAGCCGTCGAGCTCGAGCGAGAACATGGATGTCCTTCTCACTCGGCGGCTGTCGCTCGCCTGCGCGGGACGCGGCCATCCGTGCTGAGATGCGCGGATCGCGACCGAGAGCTTCGACTGGCAGGACGGCGAGCGCACGATCCACTTCGGGCACGGCGCGCTCGAGCGGGCGCTGCCCTCGCTCGGTGACGGCTACATCCTGCTGACGACCTCGCGCGCGCTCGCAGATGGCGCCGACGCTCGCGCAGCGCGCCGGGGCGATGATCTCGATCGCGCCGGGCCGGGTCGACGAGCTCGCGGGCGAGCTGCTCGACGACGTCCAGGGCGCGGGCGCGCTCATCGTCGCGCTCGGCGGGGGGCGCGTGATCGACACGGCGAAGGCGCTCGCGGCCTCGCGACAGCCCGGCGATCGACCGCGCGTCGCCGCCGTGCCGACGACGCTCAGCGCCGCCGAGATGACCGCGGTGCACCGCCGCGCGGCCGGCGCCGACGGCTCGCTGCCGGGCGTGCGGCCGACGATCGTGGTCAACGACCCCGCGCTGAGCGCGTCGCAGCCGCCGGCCGCCCTGGCCGCGAGCGCGGCGAACGCGCTCGGGCACGCGGCCGAGGGCCCCGCGACCACGCGCGCTTCGCCGGTGCCGGCCCTTGCCGGTCGCGAGGCAGCGCGGCTGATCGGGGAGGCGTATGCGAGCGGCGGCGACGAGCCCGACCGCGAGACGCTCGCACTCGGCGCGCTGCTGTCCGGCTACGCGATCGACGCCTGCGGCTACGGCCTGCATCACGTCCTCTCGCAGACGCTCGCGCGCTTTACCCCGGCCGGCCACGGGCAGGCGAACGCGGCGATGCTGCCGCACACCCTGCTCGCGCTCGCGCGCCGGGGTGCCGCGGGCGCGGCCGAGCTGGCCGGCCTCGCGGGCGACCTCGCGGCCCGCGCGGGCGCGCTGCGGCTGCGCGACCTCAGCGTCGACGAGGCGATGCTCGACCGCTGCGCGGACGCGGCGGCGGGCCGGTCCGAGCTCGACCTCACGCCGCCGCGCGCCGACCGCGACGAGCTGCGCGAGCTGTACGCCGCCGCATACTGACCCGCTCCCCGACGACTGCGGGCGACAGGCGCGGGATACTCCTGCGCCCATGCCCGACTCCGGCATCCTCGACCTGCTGACCAGCGCCCTCGCGTCCGCGCCGTCACGCGCCTCCTACGCGGAGGCTCGCCACGTCGCGACCGACAGCGAGGACGTGCTCGTGCGCAACGGCAGCGTCGCCGAGGTCGACCACGACAGCGTCGCGGGGATCGGCGTCCGCGCGCGCGTCGGCGGCGGCTGGGGCTTCGCCGCGACGCGCGAGGAGACGGCCGCCGGCGTGCAGGACGCCCTCGCCCGCGCGCTCGCGATCGCCGAGTCGCAGCCGGCCGCGCCCGCGGGAGCGCTGGCGGCGGTCGAGCCCGCGCGCGGCCACTGGTCCTGCGCGTTCGAGCGCGACCCCTTCGACGTCTCGCTCGAGGACAAGCTCGAGCTGCTGTTCGCCGCCGAGGCCGCGCTGCGCGGCGACCCGCGGATCGTGCGCAGCGAGGCCGAGTGCGCGAGCCGGCGGGTGCGCACAGCGTTCGCGTCGACGGAGGGCGCCGCGTGCACGCAGGTGCGGATCGAGTGCGGCGGAGGCGTCGCCGCGATCGCGCTCGAAGGCGACGAGCTGCAGGTCCGCTCGTATCCGAGCGCCCATGGCGGGTCGGCCGCGTGCACCGGCTGGGAGCACGTGCTGGGCTTCGACCTCCTCGGGCATGCGCCGCGCGTCGCCGCCGAGGCGATCGAGCTGCTGAGCGCCCCGCCCTGCCCGGCTGGCCGCGCGACGATCGTGCTCGACGGCGACCAGCTCGCGCTGCAGATCCACGAGTCGATCGGGCACGCGCTCGAGCTCGACCGGATGCTGCTCGGCGAGGCTGCCTACGCCGGCACGAGCTGGGTGAAGCCGCATGACCTCGGCTCGCTGCGCTACGGCTCCGAGCACCTGCACATCACCGCCGACGCGACCCTGCCGGGCGGGCTCGGCTCGTTCGGCTGGGACGACGAGGGCGTCGCGGCGACGCGGACGCCGCTGATCGAGGGCGGGCGGCTGCGCGCCGCGCTGTCCGATCGCCAGTCGGCCGCGGCGATCGGGCTCGAGCGCTCGGGCGGCTGCGCACGCGCCGACGGCTTCGCCCGCCAGCCGATCGTGCGGATGACGAACGTCTCGATCGAGCCGGGCAGCGCGGGCACGCTCACCGATCTCCTCGCCGACACCGGCGAGGGCCTGTACCTCGAGACCAACCGCTCGTGGTCGATCGACGACCGCCGCTTACAGTTTCAGTTCGCGACCGAGGTCGCGCGCGAGATCCGCGGCGGCGAGCTCGGGCGGCTCTTGCGAAACCCCTCCTACGCGGGGATCACGCCGCGCTTCTGGCGTGGCCTCGATGCGGTCTGCTCGCCATCGGAGTGGCGGCTGCGCGGCCTCGGCAACTGCGGCAAGGGCGAGCCTGGCCAGGTGATGCGTGTCTCGCACGGCGCCGCCCCGGCGCGCTTTCGCGACGTCGAAGTCGGCGTCGCGTGAGCGACCCGGTCGCGATCGCCGAGCGCGCGCTCGCGCTGGCGGGCGCCGACGCGCAGGTCACGGTCGTGCGCGAGCGCTCGCTCATGTCGCGCTTCGCGCGCTCGGCGCCGACGCAGGCCACGGCGGTCGACGACACGAGCGTCGAGATCCTCTGCGTGCGCGACGGGCACGTCGCGATGGCCTCGACGAACCGGCTTGACGAGGACACCCTGCGTGCGACCGCCGCCCACGCCGAGGCCGCCGCCCTGGCCGCGGCACGCTCGGGCCCGGGCGTGCACCCCGGCCTCGCCCAGCCGGCCTCCACGAGCGAGCACGCGGGCCTCGCGCAGCGCGCCGCCCCCGGCGGGCACCAAGGCCTCGCGCAGCCCGCCGCGCCCAGCGAGCGCCAGGGCCTCGCCCAACCCGCCCCGCCGAGCGAGCACAACGGCTTCGACGAGGACACCGCGCGCCTGGATCCGCAGCGCGCGGCCGCCGCGCTGCGCGACGCCTTCGCGGTCGCCGGCGACCACGCGCTCGAGGCGTTCGGCGTGTGGACCGTGGGCGACGTCGAGACCGCCATCGCAGCGAGCACCGGGGTGCGCCTGCACGACCGCGTCAGCGACGCGTTCATGAAGGTCGTCTGCCGCGACCGCGACGGACGCGGCGGCTACGCCGTGGACGCGTCGAGCGCCGCCGCCGCGCTCGACGCGCGGGCGCTCGCACGCAGGGCGGCCTCGAAGGTCTCGCCGGAGCCGCTCGCCGAGCTCGGGCCGGGCTCCTACCCCGTCGTGCTCGAGCCCGAGGCCGTCGGGCTGCTGCTCGAGTTCCTGGCCGCGCTCGCGCACAACGGCCTCGCGCACACAGAAGGTCGTGGCGCGCTCGCCGGCCGGCTGGGCCAGGTCGTCGCGTCGTCGGCGGTCAGCCTCGAGGACACGCCCATCCACCCGCTGACGCTGCCGCGCGCGTTCGACATGGAGGGCGTGCCGAAGGCGCCGCTCGCGCTGATCTCGCGCGGCGTCGCGGCGGGGGTCGTCCACGACCTCAGCTCGGCCGCGCTCGCGGGCGGCGACGCCCGCTCGACGGGCCACGCGACCCAGCCGGGCGGCTCGCCGTGGGGTCCCTCGGCGACGAACCTCGTGCTGCACGGCGGCGCGGCGGCGGACGCGGCCGAGCTCGCGTCCACGATCGAACGCGGCATCTACGTGACGCGGCTGTGGTACGTCAACACCGTGCGCGAGAAGGAGACGCTGCTGACCGGCATGACCCGCGACGGCACGTTCCTCATCGAGGACGGCCGCATCTCGAGGCCTCTGCGCGACGTCCGCTTCACCGACTCGATCCTCCGCCTGCTCGCGGCCACGGAAGAGCTGACGACGCAGCAGCGCCTCGTGACCGAGGGCGAGTTCTACGGCCGCCGCTCGGCGCACGGCGTCGTCTGCCCCGCGCTGCGGGCGGACGGATTCCGCGTCACGGGCGTGACGGCGGACTAGAGCTTCAAGAGGATGATCGTGTTCACGACGAACGCGATCGCGAAGGCGTAGGTCCAGCGGTTCAGGTTGCGCTCGACGAGCGACCCTCCGCCGAACGGGCCCGCCCCGCTCCCGACGCCGAACGCGCCCGAGAGGCCCGCGTCCTTGCCGGAGTGCATGAGGACCAGGAAGATGACGACGACCGCCAGGATCACCTGGACGGCGGACAGGATGTTCTCCATAGATCGTCAGGGTACCGCGTGGCCCGCTGCGGCGATCCTCACCCCTCCTCGTCGATCGCGCGCAGGACCTCCATCGCCTCGGCGCGTAGCTGGCGATCGAGCGCCTGGTGGTCCTCCTCGGACAGCTTGCCGGTCTTGAAGTCCATCTCGGCGTCGCGGATCTCGCGGTACTTGGCCTCCTTGCGCGCTTCGAGCTCGGCGAGCCGGTCGGCGCCCGCCGCGCCCGTCTCGTCCGCGCCGCGGAGGCGCAGCGGTCGCGAGAGAACCGCGACGAGCGCGCCGATCACGACGAGAATGACGAGCAGTGCCACGGGGTCCACGAAGGCGAGGCGCTAGGCCGGCGCGTCGTCGGCGACGCCTCGCCGCGGCGTCGCCGGCGCGACCTGCTCGCGCCGGCCGCCGGGGGCGGCCGCGCTTCGGCGCCCGGGGCCCGTCGCGGGCGGCCCGCTGGCGGCGACCGGCTGCACGCCCCGCGGTGCCGCGCGGCCGAGGTCGCGCGCCACGCGCGCCGCGTAGCCGGCCCGGACGCGCCGGCGCAGCGCATCGCGCTCGCCCGGCCACATCGCGATCAGGCCGCCGAGGAAGACGATGATCGCGCCGAGCCAGATCCACGTCACGAGCGGCGACGTGATGAGCCGGAACGTCGCGGTCGGCGACTGCGTGACGTAGCGGTTGCCGAGGCCGCGCAGAGCCGTGCCGAGCAGCTGCGCCTCGACCTGCGGCGGGAGCTTGCCGCCCGCGTCGGAGAAGACCTTGTCGCCCTGCTCGATCGCCGGCGCCAGCACGGCCTTGTCCGGGGTCATCGCCGCCCAGACGTCACCCCTCAGACCGGCCTTCAGGCCGATCTCGCTCGTCGCCTCACCCTCGAAGTAGCGCCCGATGGGCCCCAAAGCCGTGTCGCGCGACGGGTAGTAGCCGCGCTCGGGCCGCAGCGTCGTGACGAGCTTGCCGTCGCGGCGCACCTGCACGACCGAGCCGAAGGAGATCTTCTCGAGGCGCCCGTCGCTCGTGGCCGAGATGCGCGACGTCGGCTTGACGTAGGTGAACGCGTAGTCGCCGACCTGCGCCGTCTGGCCGGGCCTCAGGCGGACGTCGCGCGCGTCGTTGAACGCGGTGGACGCCGCGACGCCGATGAACAGCACCGCCATCCCCACGTGCACGAGGTAGCCGCCGTAGCGCCGCCGGTTGCGCGAGACGAGCGAGCGCAGCGCGGCCAGCGGGTTCTCGCCGGTCATCGCGCGGCGCACCCCCACCCCGCGCCAGAACTCCTGCCCGACGCTCGCGAAGACGAACGTCCCGAACACGAACATCGCAAGCGCGAGCGGGCGCTCCCCGACCCCCAACGCGACGAGCACGAGACCGAGGCCGAGCGCGACCGCCATCGGCAGCAGGAAGTTGCGGCGCGCGTTGGCGGCCGTCGCCTTGCGCCACGCGATGACCGGGCCGATCCCGCTGAGCAGCACGAGCACGAGCGCGAGCGGCACCGTGTAGCGATCGAACCACGGCGGCCCGAGCGCCCGCCGCGTGCCCGTCAGCGCCTCGGCGATCAGCGGCCAGAACGTGCCCCAGAAGACGACGAACGCCATCGCGACCAACACGAGGTTGTTGGCGAGGAAGACCGCCTCGCGCGACAGCAGCGAGTCCAGGCGATTCTCCGAGCGCAGCGCCTCGCGGCGCCAGATCACCAGGCCGATCGACCCGGCGATCAGCACCGCGATGAAGATCACGAACGGCACGCCGAGCGTCGAGGCGCCGAACGCGTGAATCGAGTCGAGGATCCCCGATCGCACGAGGAACGTGCCGAGGATCGACAGGATCCCGGTCGCCAGGACGAGCGAGATGTTCCAGATCTTCAGCATCCCGCGCTTCTCTTGGATCATGATCGAGTGCAGGAACGCGGTACCGGTCAGCCACGGCAAGAGCGACGCGTTCTCGACCGGATCCCAGGCCCAGTAGCCGCCCCAGCCGAGCTCTGCATACGACCAGCGCGCGCCGAGCAGGATCCCGATCCCGAGGAAGAACCAGGCGCCGAGCGCGAAGCGCCGTGTGGACCGGATCCAGTCCGCGGCCCCGACCTGCCGCGCGATCAAAGCGCCGATCGCGAACGCGAACGGGATCGCGAACAGCGTGTAGCCCGAGTAGAGCATCGGCGGGTGGATCATCATGCTCGGGTGGCGCAGCAGCGGGTTCAGGCCGTTGCCCTCCGCCGGCACGACGACCGAGCGGCCGAACGGCGTCTCGAGGAACACGAGCAGCGCCGCGAAGAACATCGCGAAGCTCAGCAGCACGGACGTCGCGTACGGCGCGACGCGGCGCAGCGAGCGGCGCGTGAGAAACAGCACGAGGCTCGACCACATCGACAGCAGCCACAGCCAGAGCAGGAGCGAGCCCTCCTGCGAGGACCACGCGGCGGCGGCCTTGTAGAACAGCGGGGTCGTCGTCGACGAGTGGCTCGCGACCGTGGCGAACGTGAAGTCGTTGCGCAGGAACGCGAGCTCGAGGATGCCGAAGGCCCCGGTCGTCAGCGCGGCGATGGCGTAGACCGACCGGCGCCCCGACACGACCCAGTCGGGCTTGCCGCGCCGGATCCCGTACAGCGAAGCGAAGATCCCGTACGCGGCGACGACGAGCGCGAGGATCAGCAGGGCACGGCCGACGGTCGCCACGGCGCTAGCTCGTCGTGTTCTTGGACTTCGTGGCGTCCTCCGTGAACTTCGACGGGCACTTCGTGATGAGCGAGTCGCGCTCGCCGACGAACACCGCACCCTCCTTGCGGACCGTCACGATGACCTCGCGATCCTCGCGGAAGGCATCGGACACCACGCCGGTGTAGGTCACCGGCACGGAGGTCGATCCATCGCGATCGCGGACGCGGAAGTCGACGCCGCCCGACGTCGTGCGCACCGAGCCGTCCTGGACCTTGCCGGTCAGCTGGTAGGACGTGCCGGCCTGCGCCGTCGCGAGATCGCTCGGGGAGACCGTCTCGCTCGACGCGTTGACGCTCGTGTAGACGAGCGCCACCGCAAGCAGGACAGCCGCGCTAAGCGCGGTGACGAGGCGGATCTTGCGTTTGCGAGCCGGATGCACGGGCCGTCCAGTATCGCAGCCGGGCCGCTCGGGAAAGCCGGTCGCGGGGTGTGGCGCGGCGCCACCAAGGGGGAAATGTCCGTTGCAGACAGAAACCTTTGGGGTGTCCGGGAGTCATTGTCGATAGACCCATGACCGCGATGACCGTCAAACAAGCCACAGCACCGCGCCGCACGCCGATGGGGCGGCGGCTGCACATCGTGCCCCAGCCGGCCCCCCGGCCGGAGCCCATGCACCCCGCCGAGCGGCGCATGCGCGATGCCGGCGGACCCGACGATCGGGCGACCTACTCCTGCGGCTGCGGCTTTCTCTTCGAGGCTCCGGTGTCGACCTCGGTGCACTGCCCGCACTGCGCCACCGTCCAGGCCTGGTAGCGGCTCAGAGCATCTGCGACGCCTCGGCGGCGCGGAACTCCATGATCTTCGCGAGGCCGGTGAACTCGAGCGGCTCGGACGTCAGCGTGGCCCCCGCGCCGCCGCGCAGCTTGCGCCGCTGCGTCGCGTGGATGCCGACCGTGCGGAAGCTCTGCTCGGTCTCGCCGTCGAGCTCGAGGTCCGGGACGAAGACGGTCAGCGTGATCGTGCGCAGGTGCGAGACGCGGTCCAGCGAGACCGTGACCTCCAGCCCCCGAGCGCTCTCGACGGCCTGGATCTCCTCGCCCGCGAACGTGTGCCGGCCCATCGGCCCGGCGTAGCTGAGCCGCGGCTCGCCTCCGAATGCGCCCGGCGCGTACGTGATCTTCGTGTCCTCGAAGACGAACTCAAACAGGTTGGGTCCCTGCGTTTGCACAGCCATGCGGGCACACCTCGCGGGTCACGGATCAGCGCAGAGCGGCCCATAGTGAGCCAGCGAGGCCCCCTTGTCCAGCGATTCGCGTCGGTCCGTTCTGGTTTTAGTTGTGCGTTATGAGCTCAACACCGAGCTTGTCGGCCAATCCCTGCGCCCCCTGGCGCATGACGTAGTCGTGGTTGTACGCGAAGATCGGGCGCGCGATGGGCGAGAGCGCGTTCATCCAGGCCCGCGTTGTCGCGACGTTCCAGTCGTAGAGCGCGACCGTGCCGAGCGGGCTTTCGAACAGCCGCCAGACGCCCACCCCCTCGAGCTCGCCGCTCGCCTGGCCCTCCATGAGGTGCGGCGCCTCGCGGCGGGTGAGGCGCGAGTCGAACTCGAGCGCGTACGGCAGCCGGCTGCGCCAGGTCATGCGATAGAGCGTGCCGACGCCGGCGCTCCCGTCTTCCCCGGACTCGAGGACGGTCGCCTTGCGCACGCCCTTCCACCACTCCGGGTAGCGCTCCGGGACCGACAGGACGTCCCACACGCGCTGCAGCGGAGCTGCGACGCACCAGGTGCTCAGGAAGCTGTACGACGCCATCGCGGCGCGAGCATAACTCGCGCTCCGGCGGCTGCGGCGCAGGTCACGGCCAGGCGATCGGCGCTGGCGGCAGCGGGAACGAGTCGAACGGCGGATAGACGTTGTCGAACGGGATGTAGGACGAGCAGGTCCGTGAGTTGTAGTTCGGCAGGCACGGGTTGAACGGCTGGATCCGGTAGGGGCCGCGGTCGATCTCGTCGACGTTCGCCCAGCCGTCGAAGTCCTGGTCGTCGGCGCCGTCGCGGATGCCGTCGCCGTCGCTGTCGGGGTCGACGGCGCTCGGGCCCGAGTAGGACTCGGTGTAGGGCTTCTCGTTCTTGTACTCCTTGGCCCACCACTCGGGGACCATCGGGCCGTTGAACTCGACCCAGTTGCCGAGCGCGTCCGCGTCGGCGTCGCGGAGGTCGTCGTCGACCGGGCCGGCGGTGCGCTTGAGCCCCGCGCTGTAGGTCAGCGGCAGCGCGTGCGGGCCAGCGTAGCGCCACAGCGCGTGCTCCTGCGCCGCGGTCAGGCCGTCGCCGTCGTAGTCGGTCAGCGTGTCCTCGAACAGCGGGTTGGGGTACGGCCGCTTGCCGGGGTACGGCAGCGTGCCGACGCCGTTGTTGAGGTCGATCGCGGACTGGTACTCGAAGCCGTCGGACATGCCGTCGCCGTCGGAGTCGGCGTTGCACTGGCTGAGCTTGATGGCCGCCTCGAGCGTGTCGGAGAGCAGGTCGTTGTCGTCGTCGCCGTCGCTTGCGTCGGGCGTGCCGTCGCCGTCGCAGTCGGGGGGCGCGAGGTTCGGCGGTGCCGTGGCGGGGTTGATCGGGGCGCCGCCGGGGCCCGGGCCGGCGGTGCTGGCCGGACCGATCCTGGGCGATTTGCCGGCGGGCGTGTAGCCGCGCGAGAAGCGGGCAGCCAGCACCCGCAGCCGGAAGCGCGCGGCGGCGGGCTTGCCACCGACCTGGGGCATGTACCGCGCGAGGCTGGCCGGCACGCGGACCTTCACGGTCGTGCGCGTCGCCTTCCCGGCCTTGACGAAGACCGCGCGGCTGCCGTCGCGCTTGAAGACGACGGAGTTGCGCCGCGCGCCGGGGCGGAAGTTCGTGCCGCGGATCGTGAGCGTGTCGCCGATGCCGAGGGTCATCGGGGCGACGGACGAGATCCTCGGGAGCTTGGACTTCGTCGCGGCTGACGCGGTGGCGGCCAGGAGCAGGGCGACGGAGACGAGCGCGCACAGCGCGGCGAGGAGGCGCGGAAGCATGCAGCGCTCATCGGGCGGCCCGGCTCCGGCGTTGAGAGCTGGGCGGCGTGCTGGACGGATCGTCGTCGGGCGCGAAAGTGTTCGGTACAGAAAGATGCGCGCCAGCCGCACACTTTGCCTCGAACGTCGGCGCGCGGAGTGGGCGGTTAGGCTCGCCTCTCGTGGGTGACAATCTCGAGATTCGCCCGGCGCGAGCCGCGGACGAGGCTGCGATCACGGCGCTGCACGCGCGCTGCATCGGCGATGCGTTGATCGGCTTGTACGACCCGCCCGCGGAGGAGCAGTCGGAGGTCCAGCGCTCGTGGACCGGCCCGATCGGCGCACCGCGTCCTCGTCATGCGGTGCTCGTCGCGTCGCGTGCGGGCAGCGTGATCGGCTTCACGGCGGTGGGCCCGGCGCGCGACGCCGGGTGCGACGCGGACACGGTCGGCGAACTGCTCGTGGTGCTGCTCGACGCGGCCAAGCGCGGGGCGGGCGCCGGCAGCGCGCTCATCGCCGCCGCGGAGCGGAAACTGCGAGCGAGTGGCTTTCAGGTCGCCAAGCTCTGGGTCATCCCCGAGAACGCGCCGGCCGTGCGCTGTTACGAACGCCGCGGCTGGACCCTTGACGGCGCGCAGCGAACCAGGGACTACGGCGGCCGCGAGATCGGCTCAGTGCGCTACGAGAAGCGTCTCTGACGCATCAGATACGTTGGATGCCCCTGACGCGCATGACCGCCAGCGAAGCGGCACGGAGCTTCTTGGACGTGCTCGACCGAGTGGCCGCCGGCGAGGTCGTCGAGGTCACGAGCGCGGCACACCGGTCGCCGTGATCGGGCCGCCGCGGACCCGCCTCATCTCGGCAGAAGGGTTTCGAGCGCTCATCGCGGGCGCCCCGCCACCCGACGACGCGTTCGCTCGCGACCTCCGAACCGCACGCGGCGGCGTAGCGCGGCACAGATGTCGGCGGCAGTCATCGAACCAACTCCGCACCAAGAGGGTGCGTGCGACGTTGTCGAGGGGGTGCAGACCTCGGGCCTTGCGGCCCCGGATCCGGCGTCCGTGCAGGCGTTTTGGTGCGCCAGGGTGCGTGCGGGTGAAGCGGACGACGGGGGTCGAACCCGCGACCTTTGGCTTGGGAAGCCAACGCTCTGCCAACTGAGCTACGTCCGCGCGCCTGCCGATTCTACGGGCTGCGGCGCGGCCGGCGCGCGCTCCTCTCTACCCTGGCTGGCGATGAAGCGCCTCCTCGTCCCCGGCCTCGCAACCGTCGCCGCGCTCGCCCTCGTGGGGCTGCTCGCGTACGGGCTGCTCTCGCGCGCCGAGGACACCTCGATCGACCAGGCCGTCGCCCGCGGCGAGCGTCCGGTCGCCGCGAGTCGCGAGCTGCCGATGCTCGGCGCGAGCGGGACGCAGTCGCTCGCCGACCTGCGCGGCAAGGTCGTCGTGCTGAACTTCTGGGCCTCGTGGTGCGACCCCTGCGAGGCCGAGGCGCCCGTCCTCGCCGCCGCCCAGCAGCGCCTGCAGCGCGACGGCACCGGCACCGTCCTCGGCGTGACTTACGACGACTCGACCCCCGACTCGCTGGACTTCGTCTCCAAGCACGGCGTGCGCTATCCCAACGTCCGCGACGTCGGCACGAAGCTCGCACGTGAGTACGGCACGACGAGCCTGCCGGAGACGTTCGTCATCGACCGCCGGGGCCGCATCGCCGACTTCTACCGCGGCCAGATCGACCAGCCACGCCTGGACCGAGCGATCGCAAAGGCGCTCCAATGAGGCGCGCGCTGCTGCTCTGCGCGCTCGCACTCAGCGCGATCGCGCCGGCGTCAGCGCTCGCCGCCCCCGCATCGCTCGTCGACGTCGAGGACGAGGTCATGTGCACGACCTGCAACGTCCCGCTGAACATCGCCGAGAGCCCGCAGGCCGACCGCGAGCGCGCGTTCATCCGCGGGCTCATCGCCAAGGGCCTCGACAAGGACCAGGTCAAGGCCGCGCTCGTCGCCGAGTATGGCGAGGACGTGCTCGCCCTTCCCGGTTCCGGCGGCATCGGCTGGACGGCCTACGCGATCCCGTTCGCCCTGCTCGTCGCGCTCGCTGGCGGCCTCGCGCTGCTCTTGCCGAGATGGCGCCGGCGCTCGCCGCAGGGGATCGGCGACAGCGCCGTCGCAAAGCTCTCAGACGACGACGCCCGCCGCCTCGACGACGACCTCGGCCGCTACGCCTGACGCGCGAGCGCCGCCACCGCGGCGCCCGCCCACCACCGCGGCACGCGCCCGCACCGGCGCGGCTTCACATCTTCTCGGGCGCGCTCACCCCGAGCAGGTCCAGCGACCGCGCGATCGTCCGCTTCGCCGCGACGCCGAGCGCGAGCCGGAAGGACTCGACGCCCTCCCCCTCCGCCCCGATGACCTGGCAGTCGCGATAGAACGCCGTGAACGCCTGGGCGAGCTCGAGCACGTACGCCGCGATGCGGTGCGGCGCGCGCTTGGCCGTCGCCTCCTGCACCTCCTCGCCGAACGCGAGCAGCTTCTTGATGAGCGTCCGCTCGGAGGCATGCAGCTCGCCCGCAAACGAGCCCGCCTCGTGCAGCGCGAGCGCGACCCGCTCCTCCCCCGCCCGCGCGAGGATCGACGCGATCCGCGCATGCGCGTACTGGACGTAGTAGACGGGGTTGTCGCTTGACTGCTGGCGGGCGAGATCGAGGTCGAGATCGAACGACGTGTCGTGCGAGCGCTGCAGCATGAAGAAGCGCGTCGCGTCCACGCCGATCGACTCGACGAGCTCCTCGAGCGTCACGAAGTCGCCGCGGCGCTTGGACATCGACGCACGCTCGCCGCGCTCGATGATGTGCACGAACTGCAGGATCGGCATCTCGAGGCGCTCGGGGTCCTCGCCCAGCGCATCCAGCGCGGCGCGCATCCGCGGCAGGTAGCCGTGGTGGTCGGCGCCCAGCGGGAGGATCAGGCGCTCGAAGCCGCGCCCGAGCTTGTCGGCGAGGTAAGCGACGTCGGCCGCGAAGTACGTCCGCTGGCCGCTCGAACGGACCAGGACGCGGTCCTTGTCGTCGCCGAACGTCGTCGTGCGCAGCCACAGCGCGCCATCGGCGCGGTACAGATGGCCGGCCTCGTCGAGGCGCGCGAGCGCGGTCTCGACCTGCGATGGGTCGCCCGCGTGCAGCTGCGCCTCGCTGAAGAACATGTCGAACTCGACGCGGTAGGTTCGCAGGACCGCCTTGATCTGCTCGAACATCCCCTCGACGCCGAGCCGCGACAGCTCGGAGACGTCGAACTCCGCGGCGCCCGGGATCGCGGCCGCGAGCTCACGGACATAGTCGCCCTCGTAGCCGCCCTCGGGAACGTCGTCGCCGCGCGCGCGGGCGAGGATCGACGCGCCGAGCTTCTCGATCTGGGTTCCGGCGTCGTTGAAGTAGTACTCGCGCCCCACGTCATGGCCGCTGAAGTCCAGTAGGCGCGCGAGCGCGTCGCCGTAGGCGCCGTGACGCCCGCTCGCCGCGGTCATCGGGCCGGTCGGATTCGCGGAGACGAACTCGATGTTGACGCGCTCCGCCGGGTCGGCGCCGCCGCCGCCGAAAGCGCTGCCCGCGGACAGCACGTGGTCGAGCGCCGAGACGCACCACGCGTCCGACAGGAAGAGGTTCAGGAAGCCCGGCCCGGCGACGTCGACGTGATCCAGCGCGGGGCCGAGCAGCGTGCCGAGCTCATCGGCGAGCTTCGCGGCGACGTCTCGCGGCGGCGCGCCGGCCCTCGGCGCGAGCAGCATCGCCGCGTTCGTCGCGTAGTCGCCGAAGCCGGCCTTCTTCGGACGTTCGAGCGTCGGCGCGGTGCGCGCGTTGCCGTTGCCACCGGTGATCGCGCTCGACGCCGCCCGGACCGCGGCCCGCAGCTGGGTGAGTGGGGTGTCCACGTTCTCAGCGTAGATCAGTAGTGATACGGCTCGCCCGCGAGGATCTTGTGGCCGCGGTAGAGCTGCTCGAGAAGGACGACGCGCGCGAGCTGGTGGGGAAGCGTCAGCGGGCCGAGGGAGAAGCGGTGGTCGACGTCCTCGAGGTCGAGGCCGAGCGGTCCGCCGATGACGAAGCAGACGTCGCGCCCGGCTTGGCGGCGGGCTTCGAGGAAGCGGCTGAAGCTCAGCGAGTCGAACTGCTGGCCCTCGCGGTGCAGCAGCGAGACGTAGGCCCGATCGGGGATGCGCCCGGTCACGCGCTCCTCCTCGCGCACCTCGATCATCTCGACCCGCGCGTGTCGCGAGATGAGCTTCAGGTAGTGCGCGACGTCGTCGGCGTAGGGCGGGCGCAATCGCCCGACGGCAAGGACGATCAGGCGCACGCTGCGATACTAGACGCGCACATGGCTGACGAAGACGAGCCCGAGCGGCACATCAACATCCACTTCTCGCCGAAGGTCATGGCGGGGAAGTACGCGAACTTCGCGAACGTCTCGTTCTCGGACTACGAGTTCACGATCACGTTCGCGCGCGTCGACCACGAGATCGACGCCGAGGAGATCCCCGGCGTGGTCGTCTCGCGCATCAACCTCTCGCCGAAGTTCATGCGCGAGCTCGCGGACGCGCTGGAGGACTCCTGGTCGAAGTGGGCGACGCGCGAGGGCATCAAGAACCTGCCCGAGTTCGGCGGCGGCAGCAACGTGCCTCCGCCCGACTCCGCGTAGCGCCGCCGCGACCCCTCAGCGAACCCCCTCTCGCCGCCGGGCTCTCGCGCTCAGCGCGAGCTCGATCGCGAACGCGACGCCGCTGCCGAGCGCCGCGATCAAGCCCCACTGCGGCACGCCCGGCCCGACGAGCAGCGCGGCGATGAGCACGACCAGCAGCGCCGACGAAACCCCGCGCCAGAGCTTCGGATCGGCGATCACGGCTTGCGCTCGCTGCGCTCGAAGGCCACCCCGAGGCCGATGCGCTCGACGGTCGGCGGGTGCGTCGCGGTCAGGAACGTGGTCCAGCCGGGCGGGTCGGGGTCGGAGAGGTTGCGCAGCGCGATCCGCCGCTCGAAGGAGATGAACGGCTCCGGCTCGCCGGTCGACTGCAGCGCGAACGAGTCCGCCCGCGCCTCGATCGCGCGGCTGTACTGATTGGAGATCGTGGTGATCGTCGTCGACATGATCGTGATGCTCAGCGCGAGCGCGGGAAGCATCGCCGGGCTGCCCGCCGCGCCCTCCGGCGCCAGTCGTCCGGTCAGCCGCGCGACCGCGAGCATCCCGAACGGCGCCACGATCGCGAGGTACAGCAGGCCCCACGGGACGTCGTCGTAGTGCACGTGCCCGAGCTCGTGCGCGACGACGAGGCGCAGCTCGTCGCGCGTGAAGTTCTCGATCAGCGTGTCGTAGAGCACGACGCGCTTCGTGTGGCCGAGCCCCGTCACGTACGCGTTGGCCGCGGTCGTGCGCCGCGAGGCGTCGATCTCGTAGACCTCCCCCACGTCGACGCCGGCCTTGCGCGCGAGGTCGAGCACGTCGGAGCGCACCTCGCCCGCCGGCAGCGCCTTGAAGGTGTTGAACAGCGGATCGAGCACGACGGGCCCGGCGTAGATCGTCATGACCCCGAACGCGACGACCACGGCCGAGCCGGGCACCCACCAGCGCCGCGGGTAGCGGCGGATGAGCGCGAGCCCGGCGGCGGCGCCCGCGCCCGCGATCACCCCGCCGATCCCCCACGAGACCGCGGCGTCGCGCGCGTAGCCGCTCCACGACTGGGTGATCAGGCCGGCGTCGCGGGCGCGCTCGCGCCCGACGACCTTCAGC
This sequence comes from uncultured Actinomycetes bacterium, assembly GCA_963839905.1. Classification (GTDB taxonomy): domain Bacteria; phylum Actinomycetota; class Thermoleophilia; order Solirubrobacterales; family Solirubrobacteraceae; genus CADCVQ01. The sequence goes on from CAWIXC010000003.1 coordinate 277,377, forward strand.
GGCAGCACGGCGATCGCAAGCGTCACCGACAAAGCCGCGCCGGCGCCCGCGGCAGCCAGCAGCGGCCGCCGGAACTCACCCTGCAGGCGCCGCGGCGGACGCAGCACGAGCAGCGCCAGGACCCCGATCTGCACGACGAGCGCACCACCGTAGAGCGCGAGCTGCGGGCGCTGGTAATCGCGCGCGCGATCGATCTCCGAGGCGCTGAAGTACGATTCCGCACGAACTGGAGCGGGCTCGATGAGGCCTTCCCGCGGTCGCAGGAGCACCACCGCCACCTCCGCGACCACGACGGCGGCCGCAATGGCCGCTGACCAGCGAAGGCGTGCCCGGTCCACGGTCGAACTGTACTTACATGCAGGTCGCGATCCTCTCCGACATCCACGGCAACCGCCACGCCTTCGAGGCGGTGCTCGCCGACGCCGAGGCCGCCGGGGCCGACGAGATGTGGTGTCTCGGCGACCTCGTCGGCTATGGCGCCGAGCCCGACGCCTGCGTGCAGCTCGCGCGCCGGCACGCCGCGATCTGCCTGGCCGGCAACCACGACCTCGGGGTCACCGGCGAGATCGGCCTCGACGAGTTCTCCACCGGTGCCGCGCTCGCCGCGCGCTGGACGCAGGACACGATCTCCCCCGCGAACCTCGAGTTCCTGCGCGCGCTGTCGCCGTCCGGCGAGGAGGCGGGCGTCGGCCTCTACCACGCGAGCCCGCGCGACGCCGTGTGGGAGTACGTCCTGAGCGCGCTGCTCGCGGAGCTGTGCTTCGACGTCCAGTCCCAGCGCGTCGCGCTGATCGGCCACTCGCACGTCGCGCTGTCGTTCGTGCGCCCCGCGGGCGACATCGCGACCGGCGAGCCACGCCGCGACGGCGACGAGCTCGACATCGGCGCCGGTGAGTGGCTGCTGAACCCCGGCTCGGTCGGCCAGCCGCGCGACGGCGACCCCCGCGCCGCCTGGCTCATGCTCGACCTCGACCGCTGGCGCGCGAGCTGGCGGCGCGTCGAGTACGACATCGCCGGAGCCGCTGCGGCGATCCGCGCGGCCCGCCTGCCCGACTCGCTCGCCGAGCGCCTCGGCTACGGTCAGTGACGATGCCGCGACCACTTCCCTCGCTCCTCGCGCTCCTGCTCGGGGTCGGCGCCGCACTGCTGGTCGCCTGCGGCGGCGGCACGAAGGGCGGCCTGCCGGCGGCGAGCGCCGGCGACCTCAAGAGCGAGTTCGAGGACATCCAGCAGGCCGTCGACGACGGCCGCTGCGACGACGTCCCGGGCCAGCTGCGCCAGGTCGACGAGCGCATCGACGAGCTGCCCGGCACGGTCGACGAGCGCCTGCAGCAGCGCCTGCGCGACGCGAGCGACGGGCTGCACCGGCTGGCTGCCAACGAGTGCAACGACCGCGAGACGACGACCAGCACGCCCACGCAGACCCAGACGACCGAGACGCAGGAAGCGCCCCCCGAGACGCAGACCGCGCCGCCGCAAACCACGACCGCGCCGCCGCAGACGACTACGACGCCGCCGACCGTGGTCCCACCGCCGGTGCCCCCGCCGGTCGCGCCGCCCGTTTCGCCGCCGATCGATCCGGCCGAGCCGCCCGCGCCCCCGCCCGGCGGCGGCACCCCTGGCGGCACGCCCGGCGGCGGTGCCACACCCGAGGTGCAGCCGTGAGCACCGCAGTCATCGCCGATCGCTACGAGCTCGGCGAGCGCCTGGGCTACGGCGGCATGTCGACCGTGCGGGTCGCGATGGACCGCGTGCTCGAGCGCGAGGTCGCCGTGAAGCTGCTCGCCGAGCACCTCTCCGACGACAGCCAGTTCATCTCGCGATTCAAGCGCGAGGCGCTGTCTGCGGCGAAGCTCGTGCACCCGAACATCGTCCAGGTGTTCGACTTCGGCTTCGACGAGGCCTCCGGCCACCACTACATCGTCATGGAGTACATCCGCGGTCGCTCCGGCGCGGAGATCCTGCGCGAGGAGACGCGCCTCGGGGTCGCCGACACGCTCGAGCTCGTCGACGGCGCGTGCCGCGGCCTCGCCCACGCGCATCGCATGGGCGTCATCCACCGCGACGTCAAGCCGGGCAACATCCTGCGCTCCGACGACGGCGCGGTGAAGCTCGCGGACTTCGGGATCGCGAAGGCGATGGTCGGCGGGGCGTCGCAGATCACGCAGGCGGGCTCGGTGCTCGGGACCGCGGCGTACCTCGCGCCCGAGCAGGCGTCCGGTGCCGAGGTCGGCCCGCCCGCCGATCTCTACGGCCTCGGCGTCGTGACCTACCAGCTGCTCGCGGGGCGCCTGCCCTACGACGCGTCGTCGCTCACCGAGCTCGCGCTCATGCAGCAGCGCCAGTACCCGCCGCGCCTGGACGAGCTCGCGCCCGAGGTGCCGGCCGCGCTCGCGGCCGCGGTGGAGCGCGCGCTCGAGCTCGCGCCCTCCGACCGCTATCCCCGCGCCGAGGACATGCGGCGCGCGCTGCACGACGGCGCGCGCGGGGTCTCGCCCGCCGGCGCGGACGGGACCGCCGCGACCTCGATGCTGCCGGTCGAGGACCCGACCGCGGCGACGCGCGCGATCCCGAGCAGCTCGCGGCGGCTGCAGCCGCAGGCGCCGCGGACACCCCCGCCGCCGCTCTACGACGAGCCCGTGCTCGACGCGCCGCTGCGCTCGCGCCGCAACGATCCCCCGCCGCGCGGCAGCGGGATCGGCCGGATCGCGGTCATCGTGCTCGTCGTCGGCGCGATCGCGGCCGCGATCGCGTTCGCATACGGCAGCTCGCAGGGCGACTCGGGCAAGCTCCGGCTCTCGCCGGTCGACGGCAACAGCGTCAGCGAGATCGTCGAGCAGGTCGATCAGCTGATCGACGACAACACGCGCTGACCCGCGCTCACGAGCGGCGGCGCAGCACGAGCAGGGCGATGGCGTAGGAGGCCCCGCCGGTGGCCATGAGGTGCGTGTACGGGCTGGGGTCGTTGCCTCGGGCGAGCTCGAACACGATGCACGACGTGAGCAGGACCGTGAGGACGATCCCGGCGACGGCCATCGCTCGCGTGTTGATCATCGCGTCGCGAGGGGTAGCGGGGGCGGGGATGCGCGGTCAGTTGAGCTGCTTGACGCCGTTTGCGTCGCGCACGAAGACCGTGCGCGTGTCCACCGCGCGGTAGCGTTCCTTCAACGTAAACGCCTCCGGCTCGCCTGCGCCCGGCGCGTCGGGGGCTCGAGGTACAGGGCGTAGGACTTCGTCGTCTCGGTCTCGCTCTCAAGCTGAAGCCACCCCGTGAAGCCGGCGCGGGATAGGAGCCGGTCGCGGTGATCGTCACCGCTGCGGCCGAGGCGGCGAAGGCCCACGGCCGTGCCTGGCTCCAGGCGTTTCTTGCCGGTGTCGATCCAGCGCTTGTAGAGCGCGATCCATTCCTCCGGCCACGGGCCCGACGCGACCCGCGGCGGCATGTCGCTCTCCAAGCGCTGGAGGATGTCGTCGGCGTTCTGCGCCACGGCGTCGTAGTCGTGCAGGTCGAACGCGAAGCTCATGTGATCGCGGTCGGTCAGGCGGAACATCGGCCGGATGTGGATCTCGAAAAATGGCGTGCGCATCTAGTGGTACACCTCCACGAGGACGTCCTCGAGATCGACCTCTTCGACGATCTGCGCGGCCGGTACGGGGTCGCCGGGGTTCGGCGCCGGGGAATATCGGAGCGTCAGCTTCTGGTCCGCTGGCGACTCGCCGGCGGCGAGCAGCGCGGTGACGTCGAAGCGGACCGTGCACGACGCTGGATGGTGGGCGGCGGGCCGATGGCCGCCGTGCTCTCCGTGTCGCCGTGTTCACCGGGGCCGTTGCCGGCGTCGGGTGTGTGCATGTGGGCGCGCCACATGACGACGTAGCCGATCGAGTACTTCTTCACGAACTTGTCGTCGTCGGCGCAACCGCACGCTATCGGGAGGGCGTAAGCGCGGATCGTGTAGCTGCCTCCCTGCGGCACCTTCAGATCCTGAAGGCGCACGAGCACGCGCTTGCGCTCCTGCGGCAGGGCGGCGAACCTGAACTCGAGCAGCTCGGTCTCGGAAGCTCGTTGCGTAGGTCGGCGAACGCCCGCTCGAGCGGCTCGGTCGCGAACAGCTGCTGGGGATCGACATCGGGCACCGCAACGTCAAACGCCGCCTCGAGCGCGGCGTTGTACTTGTACTCGTAGTCGAGGTCCACGGTGTTGCGGAAATCGCCGGCCTTGTGCCGAGGCTGGTCGAGGAACCCTCGCATGTCCTCGTCGGGCGAGGTCAGCGGCGGGTTTGCGTTGCGCCGCTGCCACTCCGCCCACATGAGGTCGATAAAGCAATGGAAGCTGAAGTAAATGGCATCTTCGGCCGCCGTCCCGGGGTTCGACATCTTGCCGCCGATGAAGTTCCCGTGCATGTAGTTGTGCGGCCCGAACTCCAAGCGTCCGTAGTCGCCGTTCGGATCGTCCTCGGGGTAACCGGCGAACAGCTTTTGGTCGGTTTCGGTGGTCACGATCTCAAGCGTGTCGGGAGGCAGCGGCGTGGGGTCCTCGTTGCGGCCGGGGGAGACGAGCCCCGGCCCGGCAAATGCCGGCGGGAAGTTTCCGTCGGCCTGCTCGTGGATCCAGTCCCAGTACGGGATCGTCACGCTTTCAGTCCGCGGTGGATCGGCGGCCTGCAGCAGCTGCTCGAAGTAGTGCAGGTGCGCGCGATGCCACGGCATGAACTTGTCGCTTCCGTGCTCGCACGGACCGACGAGCACGTCGTTGTGCAGCGCCGCCTGGAAGTCCATGCCGCTCGGGTCGTCCGGGTTGTCCGCGGAGCGCTTGCGCAGGACGTCGAGCGCATGAACGTAGTCCTTGAGCTCGTCGTCGCTCAGCGCGTTCACGTCCTTTCTGAGCTTTGCCATGACCGCTGTCCTCCGGATCTAGACGAGGCTGTCGGGTGGGAAGGGCTCGCTGTCAAACCCGCCTCGACACGTCGGCGTCGAGTGCGAGCCACGCGTCGCGCAGCCGCTGCAGCGTCGTCGCCTGCAGCGACGGGTTGTTCGTCGCGTCCTCGACCGGCTTGGCCACGGAGTGGATGCCCCAGACCAGCCCGACCTGGCGGTCGATCTCAAGTACGCTGCGAAATCACCGCCGACGAGCACCGGCGCGCGAATGAACGCGTGCCAGTTGTGGTAGCCGGTCGGCGGGTCGGCCGGCCCGCCGGTGTCCATCTTGTGGACCTTGTCGCCGGCGGGCCGGCGGTCGTCGAACAGCACGCCTTGGCCGAAGGCCTCGAACGCCGACTGCTGGGCGCGCATCGTCGCCGAAGTGCCGACGATGATCTTCAGCTGCTCGCCGGCGAGCAGGCTCAGCGAGTCCGCGTTCGCCGCCATGTCCTGGGAAACCCCGCGGGATACGTGCCCGCGGCGCGATGCCGGCGCCACCTCGCGGCGATACCGAACGGTGCACCAGTGGCGTCGTCGCGACGAGCACCGCCTCGCTCACCTGCCCGAAGCCGGGGTTGAACGCCGGTCGAAGTCAACCAGAACTGCATCGCGTCAGCCATGTCGTCCCCTGCAGATGCCGGCGAGCGTCTGCGCGGTCGCCGTGTGGATCTCGGTCGGGTAGTCGGCGGCAAGGTCGCCCGCCGCCTCGAGCGTCGCCGCGACGCAGCCGGCCTCCAGCGAAAGCCGGCGCACGACTTCCACGGAGCCCGCCCTGTCGACGCCGCCGGCGTAGCCCATGCTGAGCGAATCGAACGGCATGCCGTGACCGGTCGCGGCGAGATCGAGCCCCAGCGCGAACAGCGGCTCGATCATGTGCCGTTGGGCGAGCGCCGAGTCGGCGGCTCGTGCCGGTAGCCGAGGACCCGCGACATCAGGACGATCCAGGAGTCGGCGCCCGGCACGGTCTTCGGCGGCTCGCGGGCGCAGTCGGTGTGAACGCTCGTCGCGCTGCGCAACAAACGACGCGGCGGACGCAGGACAGCGATCCGCATCTGGGTTGTCCCCCAAGCCGCGTGCTGACCCATGAAGACCGAGCGAAAGAACAGATAATGGTCGTGCTCACGTCGCCCTTGGTGCGCCGGGAGCTTCACGGTCCACGGCGCCACGACCGGACTTCGTGCGGCGATACCTGGGCGAGCTCCCGTAAGGCGCTCGATCATGGTGCCGTAGACGCTTCCGAGGTGGTTGGGGCGCACCTCGGTGCCGAGCGTCTGCTCCAGGCGATCGAGGAACGCATGATCATCGGGCGTCGAGACGGGGCCTCGCTCGAGGGCGCCGCGGAGGCCTCGGTCAGGTGATTCGCGAGGGACCGCGGTCATCCGCACGAGGTGAAACGGGAACGGATAGATGTCCAGCTCGTACGGGAAGTCGTGGCGCTCCATGCACCATCGCGCGGAGCGCGACTAGCTGCTGGCTGAAGGCGCTGAGGGCTTCATCACATGGACGCGAAGCCCACGAGGTGCGCGCCGACGCGCTGGTGGCGCCTTGGAGTTTCTCCGCGTACTCGGGCCGCACCGTGAACGCGGCGTAGAGGTACTGGACCATGCGCGCTGCTCGATCTGGGCGGCCCGCAGCACGAGCGTACAAGGTCGTGGCAGGGACCTCAAGGTCGCGATCAGTGGCGCTTGGGATCGCGGGCGCGGTGGGGACTATCTCTTCAGCGCTGTTTGCCGGAGTCGAAGCATCAGCAGGCGCTGCGCTATCGCGCGTGGACCCCGCTCGACCGTCTATCGGCACCGCTGGAGGTCAACGGATGTGCGACGATTCACACGAGGCCGCGCCCGGCCTCGGCCGATCGCCGCGAGGTGGTCCGCGGCCGGTGCTGCGCCGGCGCGCAGTGCCGCCGCGCGCTCGGCGAGCGTGCCGCCCGCGATCGCGGCGCGCAGGTCCGCCATGAGCCGCGCGATGTACGCGAGGTTGTGGACCGTGAGCAGGCGCACCGCGGTGAGCTCGCGCTGCTTGAAGAGGTAGCGCAGGTAGCCGCGGGTGTAGCCGGCCTCGCAGGACGGGCACGGGCAGCCCTCCATGATCGGCTCGTGCGAGTGCTTCCAGCGCGCGCCGGTGAGGTCGACGCGCCAGCGCTTGTCGGGGTCGGAGATCAGCGCGACGCCGTGGCGGCCCAGGCGCGTGGGCATCGCGCAGTCGAACGTGTCGACGCCGAGCTCGACGCCGCGGATGAGGTCGTCGACGTCGCCGATGCCGAGCAGGTGCCTTGGCCGGTCGTCGTCTTCGAACGCCGAGATCGCCCAGCCGACGACCTCGTACATCTGCGGCTTGTCGGCTCCGAGCGAGCCGCCGATCGCGATCCCGTCGACCGGCCGCGCAGCGACCTGCAGCGCGGAGGCGATCCGCAGATCCTCGTGGACGCCGCCCTGCACGATCCCGTAGACGAGCTGGCCTTTCGGGCCGTTCGCGTCGTGCCACTGCAGGCAGCGGTCGAGCCAGCGGTGCGTGCGCTCGGTCGAGCGGGCCGTGTAGTCGCGGTCGATGTTGAACGGGCGTGCACTCGTCGAAGACGAGCGCGAGGTCCGAGCCGAGCTTGGCTTGAACCTCCATCGAGGTCTCGGGGCCGAGGAACCGCTCGGAGCCGTCGACATACGACCTGAAGCGCACGCCCTCCTCCTCGATCGACAGCACGCGGCCGAGGCGGTTGTTGCCGGAGGGCGCGCGGCCCTTGATCTCGTCGGCGACGGTTCCGTGGCCCATCGAGAAGACCTGAAAGCCGCCGGAGTCGGTGATGATCGGCTTGCGCCACGCCATGAACTCGTGCAGGCCGCCGAAGTGGGCGACGAGCTCGGGGCCGGGGTCGAGGAAGAGGTGAAACGTGTTGCCGAGGACCATGTCGTAGCCGAGCGCCGCGACCTCCCGGGCCTCGAGCCCCTTGACGACGCCCTTGGTCGCAAGCGGCACGAACGCCGGCGTGCGCACCGCGCCGTGGGCGGTACGCAAGACCCCGGCTCGAGCGTTCGAGCCGGGGTCGCGATGCAGGATCTGCAGGGCGCTCATGCGCCCCGCAAGCTACTCGGCGTCAGCCTCGATGGTCTTCGGGGCGCCGTCGCCGACGCCGATCTTGACGCGGCGCGGCTTGGCCTGCTCGGGCTTGGGGATGCGGACGGTGAGCACACCGTTGTCGAACGTCGCGGTGACGGCCTCTGGCTCGACGCCCTCGGGCAGGCTCAGCGCGCGCGAGAAGGAGCCCGTGGCACGCTCGATGCGGTAGTAGCCCTCGTGCTGCGCCTCGTGCTCGGTCTTGCGCTCGCCCGAGATCGTCAGGACGTTGTTCTCGAGCTCGACGTTGACGTCGCCCTCGGTCATGCCGGGCAGGTCAAGTCTTGCGCGTCTCGGCGCACCGGCCGCTGCCGCCCGCGGGAGGCATCGTCATCGCCGCGAAGCTCGCCCATCACGACGATCCGAGTCGCCGAGTCGGCCCCCGTCAGGCGGGCGGCCTCGCCTGCGGCGCGGCGACGCCGACGCAAGTCGTCGTCGACGGCGGTGGCCTTCCGTGCTGAAACGGGGAAGCGGTGCGTCAGCGGATCGCGGTTGTGTCGGAGTTGCTCACCGGCGAGCGGGTGGCCGCGTGGCGGCGGCGCTCCGATTGCGCCGGGACACGTCGCGGCGAGCCGATAAGCGCGGCGATCAGCGCTGCGACGCTTGCGACGAGCGTGAAATAGCAGCCAATCGATGTGCTCACGTGGTGGGCGTACTTCGCGTCGTTCTGCGAAACGGCGGCGATCACGAGAAGGCAGTCGAGCATCGCGACGATCGCGAGGCTCATCGCGAGACGGCGTACCCAGATCAGAGAGCTCTCCGGGACAAAGACCCAGAGGACGGCTGCGACAAGCATGCCCATGCCACACACAATCGGGATCCGGCCGACCGTGCCCGCGAACTGCGCGACAAGCGACGCCGAGGAGCCAAACAGCGAGTGCCATGTCTGCGTGTTCATGGAGGCGAACTCGGTGCCGAAGACAAACGTCCCGGATCCGCCGCCCAGCAGCATGTAAACCGACAGCCACGGTAGAAAGGCGCCGAGGATCATCCCCACGCCAGCAACGGCGAACCAGAACGCGCGCATCGCCGAGACGTCAGCAGGATCGCGGCGCTGCGATCCGTGTGGTGTGTGAATCCAGGTCTCGGTCCCCACGCCAGGCAAATATACGGCGTGGTTACCGCTGGCCGACCCCGGTGAAGTTCGGAGGGCTCTGGCGCCATCCACAGATCGCGTGCGAACATCTGTTCGTGACGTCGCAGGGAACGCCGTACGCGCGCTTTCAGCGCGCGTTGGAGACCGGCCGCCGCGCCGGTCGCATGGACCGCATCGCTTGAGCTCGAGCACGTCGGTCTCGAGGACGCGCTCGCGCTCGTGCTGCTCGTCGTCGACGAGCCACGGTACGCGCGAGCCAGCGCGCGCTGGCTGGGCCGGCTGTGCCTCGAGCGCCCGACGCTGACGCTGCACCAGGCGCAGCTCATCGCGGCCGCGCTGGCCGGCTGCCGACCGCAGCGCCGCCATCGCGCTCGCCGGCGCCTGCACCGAGCTCGGGCTAGAGCGCGCTGCAGCCGCCACACGCGCCGCATTCATCCACGTGGCTCCCGACACGGCGCTGCTCACGACAGCTCGCGGCGAACGCCTTAGCTTCGCCGCCGGTCCGGGGTGAGCCGTAACGAGTGCTCGATAAGAGTTGTCATGCAAATGCCTGCAAATGAGGACGTTTGTGTGCAGAGCCACCAGGACCAGAGTAGACCTGGCGTGCGTGTCGGAGCGGAGTGGCAGGAGATACTGAGCGATGCGGGACGATCGACGCTGGGTAGTTCAATGCGTACGGGGTGATCCTGCGCGTGAGGTTGCGCTAGTGAAGGCGGCCATTCTTATGCGGACGGTGTGGCGTAGCGAGCCCGAATCTGTGGCTTGCTTGCATATGACAAGGCTTGGACGGATTCGGCGAGCCTCGACGAGACCGGTCCTCGGAGGAACTGGTTGAGGTCAAATCAACGTTCACAACGACCTCCAGCGCCCACGATCACGGGCGAAGCCATGAAGCGCCGTCCGCCGAGTCAGTCGAGGAACGCTCGACGGTGTGCGAGAGCGAGCGCCCACAACTTTCGGATCGACGGGATCTCCGCTGACGATTGCTGTGCTGCCCTTCGGAACTGAAGTATGCCGAGCAGCTGGGCTTCTTGGGGTGGCATGGGACCTGGACGTCCTGCGCCGCGCGATGTCGGACGGCGGCACGATCGTTTCGGGATCACAAACAGCGGCTGCTCTGGGTCTCGATCCCGCTGGTCGATGGTCAGCACAGGCGAGGGGCGACCGCGACCGAGCTTCTGGGAGAACTCCCAGCCTTCCTCGACGCTCGATGGACGAAGTACCGACCTGCGCAAGCGCATGGACCGTCCGCTAAGTCGGTTCCGCGGCGACGAGCCGCGCTAGAGTTGGCACGCAAATGCCCGTTGGCCCAGGCCGTCTGCAGGTCTGCGTAGCGAGACGTCGACCCAGGATCGGTGAGATCGAGGAGATGCTCGACGAGCGCAATGTTTATGCCGTACCTAGCGCGCATTGCAGGCGATCGCGTCACAGTTGGAGCGAGCGCGGCGATGATCGCCGTCATCGCCGGCGGCAAATGGGATCGGTCGATATGTCCGGGTTTGGGGCTGCCGCGGCGGTGCCAGCGCTCGCGGCCACTGCGAGGGAATGGAGCGAGCGGCGCAAACTGCGCCGACACGCCGCGCAGCATCCGTACTGGCCGCTGCGCGAGCTTCGGAAGCACACGCGAAGTTGCTTGTAGCCGGGCTGCGCGCTACGTGGCCCGGCACCCGAGTCTCTATTGGCCCGGACGCGCGGGGCTACCTTGGCGCGTGGAAACCACTGGACCGTGACCCAGCGCTGTGGACGACGCCAGCCGCGTCGCCGCCCTGCGCAAGAGGGAACGGCGGTGGGCCGCATCGGTCCACCGGCACCGTCGGTGCGATGGGAGCACGGTCACCATCGTCCGCACCGGATCCCAACGCTCCAGAATGGGATTCTGTCAACCACGCCGTGCGTCGATGCGCCCATGCTGGTCGGCAGCGCCGTGGCGTCAGCGAGGCTGACCGGGGCGAGTGGCGGCGGGCTTCGACAGCCGTAGTAGAAGATGCAGCGATGCGATTGACCACCGAACTCGCGGCAGAGCTCGATCTGCACGCTGCTCCTCGGTCGACTTGAGTCACAGCGAGGCGAGTTCCTGCCGTCGACCCTGGCGTCGCGCGCCGCGCGCAAGGACGCGAAGGAGTTCCTGCGGCGGATCAAGGTCTCGCTCAAGAAGGGTATCGATCTGCAGCCTGCCGACGTCGTCTTCGCGCACCGTTACGGGTCAGGCACGCGTCCGATTCCTGACCTCGCAATCGAGGCCCGCGTGGTCATTGAGGCGCTCGCCAAGCTTCTGGCGGACCTTCTCGCGGCTGATTCGGATCACTGGGCCTGTCCGGTCAGCTTGCACCCGAGCAAGGTCAGAAGATCGACTTCGACGATGGCCGCTGGAGGAGCCCAGGCCCGCATACATCGGCATGGCCGAGGTCGCAAGCTTCTATGAACATCGACACGATGTTTGGCGAACGAGATCGTAACTCCAGGCGCTAGCCTTGCCGTGGCCGTCGAGGTGATGTCCGAAATCGTTGGGCGCAGCTTCGGCGTTCCCCAGGGCCCACGCGGCTCGGACATCTTCGCGAGCGTGTATCTGAGCCGGGTGGATCGGCTCATGCTGCGCGCTGGGGTCATCATGCGGCGTTTCAACGACGACTACGTGATCAAGGCTGAGAGCATCGGGCAGGTGCGGCGAGAACTGGTTACGCTTGAGCGGTCATTGCGCGATCTGGGGCTGATCCTCAATCACGAGAAGACGCAGGTCCTGTCAGCCGAGCAGTACGAGAAGGGGCTATCCGCGTATCAGAAGCTCCTGGAGGAGGCGGCGATCGAAACCGTGGAGCTGCCCGCCTGGGTATACGTTCGACCCCGACGCGTTCGCAGATATCTCGCTCGACATCGCAGACGAGGAGATCATCGAGGCGGCGTTCGAGCGCGCGCACGAAGACCGGCGCACCGCCGTCGTCAGGGGGTGATGAAGCCATACCCCTATCTCGCTTCCACAACCTGCACTGCAGCTGCCGCGAAGACGCCTCGTCGAGTCGTGGCCCGCGACGTCCGGAACGTGAATCTGTACCTCGGCAGCCTGATCGGTACCGAGCATGAGCAGGCCGTCGTCGACACGGTCGTTGCTGTCTTGAAGACCGAGCCGCTGGTCCTTCCGTGGGTCCAGGGGTGGCTCGTCGACGTTCTCGCTGCTGCACGCGCTCGACCAGGCCTTCGCCGACTGGCTACGAAAGACGGTCTTCTCGTCCTCGGAGCCGTGGTCGTGCGGGGCCGCGCGCTGATCGCCTTGCACGCACCCCCGCGTTCCTCCGGATCCTCGCGTAGCTTTGCCAGACCACGACACCAGCGCGCCCGGACAACATCGCCGCCATCCATCTCGCCAACACGGATTGGTCGGTCGAGTTCGTCGCGACGCTCGCGGGTGGCAAGGTGATCCTCAAGCAAACCGTCGCGATCCTGATGCTCGAGCCGATCGAATCGGTGCTGTGACCACAGTCCTGACGGTCGAAGGCGAGGAGGCCCTGAGGCGCCTGAATGCCCTCGCAGCGTTTACTCGAGCTCGACCCAGACGTATGCCCTGGACTCGCCAGGCCGACTTAGCTCCGGACGACGGGCCTCCTCGGGTCGCAGAACACTCCAAGGAGACGGCATCGTCCGCTGCGTGACGTAATCGAGGCGTACCTGACCGACCTCGCCAGGCGCCGGGTGAGCGATCGCCTCAAGGCGGTGCCTGCGGGAAACCGAGCGCAAGCGACCTCGTGGAGCATCTTCGCGATTCACGAATCGGGGGACTCGATCAAGGCAGGTGGGAGACCTCATCAGCCTTTGGTCGGGAGGTCTAGGCGTCGCCATCCAGCAGGACTACGAACGAGTACAGCCAGCTTCTGGCACTGCGGGCAACCAGGACGCGATTGCGCATCGCTACGGAGAGATCACGGCGCAGTACAGCAAGCATCACCGACAGCGTCTCGCCAGGGAGGGCTTCCGAGATCCGCACTAGCGACAGGGCCCGTCCCGATCAGCGAAACGGCCGTACTGACGGCCTCGGACTGCGCTCAGACGGTCCGGTGGCATGAGCGCGTATTGGCAGTCCTGACGAGGGCGCCTTCGCAGTCGCACGGGTGTAGCGGTCCAGGTCCCTCCCGAGCGACAATGCAACGTTCGATTAGAAACGTTCGGGCTATCCATCTAAGCGGAGCTGGGCGGAGGGGCGCTCCTCCAGGGCGGCTCGCCGGCGGCCGGTCGCGGCTCGCGGGGCGTCCACGGGTGGCGGCGGGAGGCGATGGGTCGTGATGCCGCGGGTGAGGATGGAGCTCGCGGGACGACCGGGTAGTGGCGGCGGCGAGTTGAGCACGCGGTAGAAGACCATGCCGCGGCTGCGTGAGCGGCGGCGGTTGAAGCGGAAGACGAACTCGTCGAGGTAGCGTGCTGAGGTGCGAGTCGTCGACGGCGCCCTGATGGGTGCCGAGCAGCCAGCGCTTGCACGAGCGACGCGACGCGATGCACGCCGGGCATCAGGTCTGACGCCTTCGCGCCGGGTCCACGACGCGCTCGTGGATGTAGAGATCTTTGGTCGCGGGCGGTAGGGCGCCCAGCCGTCGGTGATGACCGTCGCGCCGGGTCGACGTGGTCGGTGAGGAACCCCCGCAGCGAGTCGCCCGACGCGTCGAGCAGCCACGCCATCCGACAGCGCCCGAATCCTCGGGGTTCGATGCGCTCGACGGCGATCCCGACGAGCGCCTTCTTGCCCTTCGCGCGGCCGCCCGCAGGCCGGGCTCGATCGCCGCCGATGTACGTCTCGTCGACCTCGACACGGCCCTGCAGCAGCTCGCGGCCGGGGCGCACGAGCACCGAGCGCAAGCGGTGCAGCATCGCCCACGCCGTCTGGTAGGAGCCGATCCCGAGCGCCCGCTGCAGCGCGAGCGCCGAGATGCCGTCCTTCTGCGTGGCGAACAGCCAGCACGCCGTGAACCAGACCGTCAACGGCGTCCGCGTGCGGTCGAAGATCGTTCCCGCCGTCGCCGACGTGCGCGCGCCGCAGCCAGGACACATAAGCCGGCGATCGCCGAGTCGCCAGACGCCGCGGTGCCGCACGCCGAGCAGACGAAGCCGTCGGGCCAGCGCAGCCACTCGAGGTAGTCCAGACAGTCGGCGTCGGTCCGAACCACGCTGGAACTCGCCGAGTGATCGCGGGTAATGCACTCCGGCCGTAGGTCGAGACACGTACCCAGGCTACTCCGCTTAGATGGATAGCCCGTAGCGGTGGCACGGAGCTCGAAGAGGTGTCAGCCGGTGTACAGTGCCGCGGATCGCGTCGATCCGTCGGTGGATGGCACCGCCCGGATCAACTGGGTTGCGCAGACGGCGTGGCGGTGCTGCGCGCGCTGCGGGCTGCGGTAGACGCCGGGGTCTGGCGCAGGCGCGCGCGGGCGCCGTGCTGCAGGCGGCAGGCGGGCGCGGGAGTCGGGGTCAGCCGGTTGCGGTGGGCGCCCCGCGGCGGTGAGCTGTGTCCGCGCGGCCAGGCGGCCGCGACGCGCTACGGCCGCGGCAGGCCCCGCGCACCGCTGACGAGCCTCAGGGGCGAGATCTTGGGCTCGAGGACGGCCGCGTCACAAGAAGGAAGCGGCAGCTACAGAGCGTCTCGATGAGAAGCGCGGCGTTCTGGCGCTGGGCGTGGAGCTCGATCCTGAGTCGGTTACGAGGCCGAGCGCGGCGATCGGTGAAGTCAAGCGGCGTTCGAAATCGGGGAGCGATCGCGTCGAGTCGATCTTCGGTCAGGTGTTGATGGACGTCCTGGTCTACGGGCTGACGCTACGGGCCAAGATGACACCCCACGTCATCACGACTTCGACTACAACGAGAGCTACGCGGAGGACAAGGCGGTACTGGATGTAAAGTCGTCGACACGGTTGATGAGGCTCGAAACGCTCGGCGCCCGCGATCATCGGCGCGCGACCGCCGACGCTTAAGGATTGCTTGGGCATTCGCTCTGAGGCTGTCCTGACCGAGGCAGTTCTCAAGCGGCCCAGCCGTAGCATGTGTGAAAGCGCATCGGGCTGAGCAGGAGCCGTGTCCGTCGCGACGACCAAGTCGGGTTCACGAGCGATTCGGGAAAACTCGGCCGGACTCAGGGTTCCAGTGCAGGCCCGCGCCCGCCGCCGCCGGTTCCAGCTTAAGGGCGCGAGTAGGTTAAACGCGTCGTAATGGACAGCACGAAGGCTTCGGGGCGGACGGTCGTCTGGCATGCCAGATCGAAGACGCTCGACGCGGCTCACGGCCTGGCGAAGCAGCGCTTGCACGTGCCCATCGTGGGCCTAGAGCAGCGGGCGCCGTCGCGCGCGCCACAACTACGCCGAGATCTCGCAGGATCCGTAGCTGATGGGAGACGGCAGGCTGTTCCATATCGACAGAACCGGACAGGCTCGCAACCGTCCCGGGGCTCTGGCACAGGCGAGCCAGGATGACGACGTGGTTCGGCGTCGCAGTCCGCTCCTGAGGCGCGCAAATGCTCGCAGCATCGGCGCTGGGCGCAGCGCGGCGCCTCGCAGCGTGGCGCGAGTACATCGTGGGGCTTGCCGGACACATGCGAACCAGCGTAGCACCGAGGTGCTACACCTCGGGGCTCACCCCGTGACAGCGTTGCTCGGCAGGCCGAGGCGTCGGCCGCGATCGATCGCGCTGCATGCGTCAGTCCACGGGTGAACAGGAGCGCACGAACGGGCCGCTCCAGATGCACGGCGAGGTCCTCAAGGCACTCTGTTCCTGCTCTCGCGATCGCCGGGATGCAGCCTCGCGAGGCCGCGCTGATAACCGGCGACGAGACTCGCGGATCAACGAAACCACAATCGCGCGCAGCAACGCGACTGCAAGCATGATAACGGCCGCAAACAGCAGCCGCGACGTCATGCGGGCTGCGCACCATGCCGCACCAGTGGACTGCGGCGAGGCGTTGATCTCCTTCGAGAACTCACGACGAGATGCGCGCTTGCTCTGCACCGAGTGCCGTCAGCTTGTACATGCGGCGTCCTGAACCCCGGAGTCTCGACGGCGACTTCGCGCGTGTCCGATGAGCCAGCCGTCCGCAACGAGGCGGTGCAAGATCGGATAGAGCGTGCCGCTGCTCAATGCGGTTGCGTCCATCAGCTGCAGGCCGTACCACTCTTGAGTAGGGTCGGCCACGAGCGCCGCGAGAACGGCCAGCAGTTGTGGGGTGATCCGCTCTGGCATACGGCTTATCCTACACACTGGCGCCAGAATTGAGAACGGCTCCCGGTGACACGGTCCGCCGACGGGTTCGACCAGTCGGATGGCGCGGCGGGACCTGCACGAACTGTCGCGCGGTTGCGGGTCGAAGATCTGGGCACGGGCTATCACAAGGACGGCATGACCGGCTGCCGGCCTGGCGCAGGGCGCGGGCGAGCGCAACTGAGCGACGCTCAGTTGGCGCGCCGGCCGCTCGAGCCACCATCGCGGAGAATCACCCGCCACCGAGCCATCAAGTTCAGAGCCGCTGTTCAGGCCGAGCGCCCGCCCATCAGAGCAGTGTTGCGATCACCGCGAGAACCTCAAGGTTCGGCTTGCGGGAGCCGTGGCTGGATCGACTCAGCGCCCGTCTACTTCAGATCAACATGTCCTCCAGCTGGAGTGCATGCGCACCATCCGATTTGCCCGCCGCGCCTGGCTGGCTACGCCGGAAGGAGGACGCGCATGGACGGCGGCGCGCCGGGGCTTTCAGCTACGACGGTCACCGCGCGGATCGCTGCGCCCGCAGCGTGATTCGCCAGTGCACGAACTTGCGCGCGGCGACGCCCGCGAGCAACAGCGGGACGTGAAACAGCAACAGGATCAGCGCTACGAGCCCTGGCGTCGCCTCGGCTTCCCCCGACTCGGGGCGCGGCAGCGGCTCCACCACCGACGCGAGCACGGCGCACGCGACCAGCACGAGAACGAGACCCGGAGCCCAGAAGCGGCCGATCGCGCAGCCGACCACGAACGGCAGGACCAACAAGACCAGTCCATACGCGACCAGCTCGCCCGCACCGCGAAGATCGATGTTGGCGGTGCGTGCGTACTCGTGGGCCTGCGCCCACAGGTAGGCGAACGCGGCCACCGCAAACAGAGCCACGGCGACGATCGTGAGTCGCTTCTGCGTCATCGTCGTGAGCATGATCGCCGGTGGCGGGCGGTCGCTACTCAGCGATCCGATGGCCGTTCCCGCTAGCACTCCACCGCGTCGCCTAGGTCGTGGCATCCACGCCGTGGACCCCGACACTCGTCCGGCACGTTCGAGCCCCAGCGCCACTCGGCCACCGCCGAGGCTGCGCACAAGCTGCAGATTCTTGGAACCATTCGAGTCCGCATGCCGAGCATGGCGCCCTGCCGCCTTCTCTCTGTAGCGGCGATCGTCGCAGGACTCCTTTCGCTCGCTGCCACGACCCCCGCGCGAGCCGATGCGCTGCTGTACCGCTGCGGCCCGAACGTCTGCCGGGCCGCGCCCGATGGATCGGGCAAGCAGCAGCTGACCAGCGACGGCCGGGTCGGCGGCCCTTCGTACGGATGGTTGTCCGCGTCTACCAACGGGTCACGGATGGCTGTCGTGCGTGCCACCTTCGCCTACGTGCTGGATTCGCGCGGGCGGACGGTGGGCCGCGCGCTTCCGCGCGGCGGCACTGCGGTAGTCGCCGAGATCGCCCCGGACGGTCGTCAGGTCGCGACCATCGAGCTCGTCCCCGAGGTCACGCCGGCTCCTGTCGGCAGTCCGCCCGGAAGCCCCGGCCTCTCCGGCTTCCAGCCGTACCTGTTCGTGGTGGGTGCCGACGGCGCCGGGCGCGAGGCGGCGGCTCGCGCGGTGGTCGACACAGGTTGGCTCAGGAGCCGGCTCGTGAGAACCGACAGCTCGCGATCGGCGCCGTTCCCGCTCGGCATCTGCTTGCTGGCAGTGAACACGGACTTCCGCTGCGAGCGCGACATCGCGCGCGACCCGATGCAGCAGCTCCATAGCCCGGCGTTCTCCCCCGACGGCCGGCTGGTAGCGGTGGTACGGGCTCCCGGCGCGACGATCGGCGGGGGGCCGATCGCCCTGTACGACACAGCCACCGCAACATTCGTTCGCACCCTTACAGCCGGGCGCGACAGCCAGCCGACGTGGTCGCCCGACGGGCAGCGGATCGCGTTCGCCCGCGACGACGGCATCTACGTGGCTCGCGTCGCCGACGCGCCGGGGCGAGAGCGCCGCGTGCTCAGAGGTGGCCAGCAGCCCGTCTGGGTGACGACGCCGGCTTGCCGGTCCCGGCAACGCCTCCCCGTCCGCGTGCAAGGTCGGTCGGTGGTCGTGTCGGCGTGCGCGCCTCAGCCCGGCCGCGTGACGGTGACGCTCAGGCGAGGCGGCCGGCGCGCCGACCGCCAGACCGTCCGCGCCGCCACCGGCGGCGTGGTCACCGTGCGCCTTCGCCGCCCACCCGGCGCGCGCGCGAGCGAGCTGAGCGCGCGCGCGACGTTCAGCCCGCAGGCCACGGCGGGGCGATAGCCCGCAGTTGTCGTTGCTCGCGGGGCGAGGCACGAGTTCGTAAAGGGCGCGACGACGCTCGCACCAAGCGGGCGTCAGGTCTTGCAGCAGCTCCAGCCGGCGCCTTCGATCACGCGGTCCCACGCGTTGCCCAGGAGGTCGAGCTCCTCGGGCGTGAAGCGATCGAGGAACAGGGCGCGGACGCCGGCGAGGTGCGTGACGCGGGCGGCGGCGAGCTTCTCGCGGCCCGGCGGGGTGAGCTTTGCGAACTGGCCGCGGGCGTCGTCGGAGCAGGCTACCCGCTCGATGAGGCCTTCGCGGGCTAGGCGGTCGACGAGCCGCGTGAGGCCGCTGCGGCTGAGCAGGATCGAGGACGCGAGGTCGCACATGCGCATGCGCTCGTCCTCGGCGTCGGCGAGGTACATGAGCACCTCGTAGGAGCTGAGCTGCAGGCCGTGCGCCGCTTCGAGCTGCGCGTCCAGAGCCTTGGCCATCGCCGCGTGGGCGCGCAGCATGCCCCGCCACGCTCGGAGCTCTTGGCCGCTAAGCAGGCGCGCTTGCGGGAGGCTCGGAGTGATCGCCATGGCCCCCACGATAGAACATTCTGATTGCACGTACAACGAATCGCGCGGCTATGTCCAGGCTGCCGCGACACGGCCATCGGCCATCTGTCCACACGTTCAAGGCGCCATGCATGCATGCCGATGCCCTCAGTGCCTTTCGCGCCGCGAAAGGGTAACGCCGGCGGCCCGTTCCCCCGGACGGGTCGCCGAGCGTGGCGCCTTCGCACTCAGCGCGTAGGCCAGGCGATGTAGCCGTGCGACTTGAAGTCCAGGCCGATCGTCTCGCCGACGAGAATGCCGTTCTCCGAGATGTCTCCAACGGTCGAGACCAGCACGAGCGGCGCGGCGTCGATGCGCTTGAACGCGCCGTTCTGCCAGATCCAGCCGTTGCCATTCAAGCCGTCGACCCCGAACGCGACGCCCCCGACGTCGCCCGCCTCGTTGAGCGCGAACGCCTGCGACGTGAACGAGCCCAGCGGCAGCAGCGTCTTCCAGACGCCGTCGCGCAAGCGGTAGGCGCGGATGTCGACCGGCGACAGCGACGAGCGGGTCCTCGGCGCGTAATACCCGACGACGTCGCCGCGGGCGTTGGAGCGGATCGCACCCGTCCCGCCCTCGGATTGAAAGACGGGATCCATCGCAGACGAGGCGCCCGGCGCGTCGAGATCCACGCGCGGCTGGCCGGGGCGCAGGACGAACCCGTGCGACGCGCCCGCGGCCGTGCCCCACGCCCCCACCACGGTGCCGTCGTCGCGGATCGTGCCGACTGCCGTGCCGAGCCCGGTGCCGAACTCCGACGTCGCGGGCGACGTGCTCACCGCACCGGGGACGTCGATCGTGCGAAAGCCCCCGCCGTCGCGCACGAAGCCGTGCTGCGCGCCCGCCGGATCGATGAACGTCCCGGACACCGCGCCGTGCGCGTTCAGGCCGAGCACGTACGTGTCGCGCGCGCCCGGGACGTCGACGTCGGTGAACGCGCCCGCCGTCGCGTCTCGGACGAAGCCGTGGCTGCGGCCCGCCGCGTCGGTGTAGAAGCCGGCGCTGTCGCCGTTCTCGGCGATCGTCGTCAAGCCCGTGACGCTCGCGGCGCGAGGGTGGTCGACGCGCAGGAAGTGGTAGCCGGGCGTGGCGCGCAGGGCGAGCGCCTGGCTTGACGGCGCGAACACCGCTGGCAGCAGCGCGCATGCGACGAACGCGGCGAGCGCTCGCGAGCCGACGGCCCGGCGGCGTGTTGGGGACATGGCGCCACCCTCCCACAGCGGCGCAGCGGCGGCCAGCGCATCGCGGCGGAAAAACGGCCGGCGCTACCGTTGGATGGCGTGGCACTCGAAGGCCTGCACCACGTCACCGCGATCACCGCCGACGCGCCGCGCAACGTCGACTTCTACGCGCGCGTCCTCGGCCTGCGGATGATCAAGAAGACCGTCAACTTCGACCAGCCCGACGTCTACCACCTCTACTACGGCGACAAGCTCGCGACCGCCGGCTCGGTCCTGACGTTCTTCGAGTTCCCAGGCGCCGCGCCCGGCCGCCATAGCAGCGGGATGCCCTACCGGATCGCGTGGCGCGTCGCCGGCGCCGCAGCGCTCGACTTCTGGGCCGCCCGCCTCGGCGACGAGCGCGTCGCGTTCACCCGCACGGCCACCGGCAGCGTCCGGTTCGCCGACCACGAGGGGCTCGAGCACGAGCTCGTCGCCGACGACGTCCCCGACGCGCCGCTGCGGGCGGCCGCGCAAGACATCCCCGAAGAGCACGCGCTGCAGGGCTTCGCGGGTGTCCGCGCGTACGCCGACCGCCCGGACAAGAGCGCGCCGCTGCTCGAAGCACTGGGCTTCGCGAGGGACCCCGACGCCGGCAGCTGGCAGCTCGCGGGCAAAGAGCGCCGCGCGCGCTGGGACTACGATGCGCCGCCCGGCCGCGGCGTGCAGGGCGCCGGCTCGATCCACCACGTCGCCTGGTCGGCGGCCGACGACGACGAGCTCACCCGCTACCGCGAGATCACCGCCGCCGCGGGCGCGCGGCCGACACCGATCATCGACCGCCAGTACTTTCACTCCGTGTACTTCCGCGAGCCGAGCGGCGTGCTGTTCGAGCTCGCCTCGCGTGACGTCGGCTTCGACGTCGACGAGCCGCTCGACGAGCTCGGCCAAGGCCTCATGCTGCCGCCGCAGTACGAGGCACGGCGCGCGGAGCTCGAAGCGCGCCTGACGCCGATCCCCAACCCGCGGCAGCACGCGTGACCGAGCTCGTCTCGGTCGTCCGCGAGAGCGCGGGCGAGCCGGCCGGCGCGCTCGTCCTGCTGCACGGGCGCGGCGCCGACGAGCACGACCTGCATCCGGTGCTCGACATCCTCGACCCCGAGCGCCGGCTCGTCGGCATCACCCCCGGCGCGCCCCTGCCCGGTCCCGGAGGCGGGCGCTGGTGGTACCAGGTGCCGCGCGTCGGCTTCCCCGACCCAGCGACCTACCACGCGACCTACGCGCTGCTCACGGCCTTCCTCGACGGCTGGCTGGCCGAGCGCGAGATCCCGTGGGCCCGCACGATCGTCGGCGGCTTCTCGATGGGCTGCGTCATGTCCTACGCGGTCGGCCTCGGGCCGCAGCGCCCCTCCCCCGCCGGCATCCTCGCGATGAGCGGCTTCATCCCCACCGTCGAGCGCTGGGAGCCCGAGCTCGCCAGCCGCGCGAAGCTGCCGGTGTTCATCACCCACGGGTCGCGCGACCCGGTGATCTCGGTGCAGTTCGCCCGCGACGCACGGACGCGGCTGGAGAAAACCCTGGACGTCGACTACCACGAGCACGGCGGCGGCCACCACATCGACCCTGCCACCGTGCCGCTCATGGCCGCGTGGGCGCAGGCGCGCATCGCGAGCTTCTAAGCTCGCCCCGATGGCCGAGCCCGACCGCTACGAGCGCCTGCTGCAGTCGCACCTGAGCATCAACCCGAAGACCTGGGAGGCGCTGCAGGCGCGCGGCGTCGACGAGCACACGAGCCTGCGGCTGGACTTCGAGTACACCGCGCCGGGCGAGGACGAGGTGCGCGCGCTCATGCGCCACCTGCGCACGACGACCGACTACGAGTTCCAAGGCGGCGCGCGCAACCAGCAGGACGGCACGCAGCGCTGGCTGCTGCTCGGCTCGACGTCGCCGGCGACGTGGTCGCTCGACAAGCTCAACGCATGGGTGACCGAGATGACCGCGCACGGCCGCGACCACGGCCCGGCGATCTTCGACGGCTGGGGTGTGCAGGCGCCTGCACCCGGCGCGGACCCGGCAAGCCTCAGCGTCAAGGACCTGATCTTCGGCCGCCTGCGCCGCAGCGCGCGCTGATCAGAGGCCGGCCGGCACCGGCAGGACAAGCAGCCGCGGCTCGGTCATCTCCTGCATCGCGAACGTGACGCCCTCGCGCCCGTAGCCCGAGTCGCGCGCGCCGCCGTAGGGCTGCTGCACCGCCCGGTAGAACGGCGACTCGTTGACGATGATGCTGCCGGCCTCGATCGATCCGAACGCGCGCATCGCCGCGTCGAGGTCGCGCGTGAAGATCGCCGACTGCAGCCCGTAGCGCGTGCCGTTCGCCAGGCGGATGCCCTCGTCGAGGCCGTCGTAGCGCTCGACGCAGACGACCGGGCCGAAGACCTCGTCCTGCCAGCAGCGCGCGTCGTGCGCCACGCCTTCGAGCACCGTCGCCTCGTGGAACGGGCCGTCGCTGCCTCCGCCATGAAGGACGCTGGCGCCGCCGTCATAGGCGTCGCGCACCCAGTCCGCCACGCGCTCGACCTCGGCCGCCGAGATCATCGGCGCGAGGCTCGTGGACGCGTCGAGCGGGTCGCCGGGCCGCAGCTCGGCGACGAGCGGGAGGAAGCGCGCGAGGAACTCGTCGGCGATGGGCTCCGCGAGGAGGATGCGCTGCGTCGAGATGCAGACCTGCCCGGCGAACGCGAACGCTCCGAACGCCAGCCGCTGGGCGGCGAGCTCGAGGTCGGCGTCGGGCTCCACGAGCACCGCCGCGTTGCCGCCGAGCTCGAGCGTGATCTTCTTGCGCGGGTTGTCGCGCTTGAGCTGCCAGCCGACCTCGTCGGAGCCCGTGAACGTGATCCCGCGGACGCGCTCGTCCGCGGCGATGCGCGCCGCCCGCTCGCCCGACACCGGCAGCACGCTGATCGCGCCCGCCGGCCAGTCGTCCTCGGCGAGCAGCTCGGCGAGCGCCAGCGACGACAGAGGGGTCGTGCTCGCGGGCTTGACGATGACCGGGTTGCCGACCGCCAGCGCCGGCGCGACCTTGTGCGCGACGAGGTTCAGCGGGAAGTTGAACGGCGTGATCGCGAGCACGGGCCCGATCGGAAAGCGGCGCAGCAACCCACCGCGGTTGCCGATCCCGGGCTCGGTGTCGAACGGCAGCCAGCTGCCCTCCATCCGCTTGGCCTGCTCCCCGGCCCAGCGGAAGACGTACTTCGCGCGCGTGGCCTCCCCCATGGCCTCGCCGATCGGTTTGCCCGCCTCGAGCGAGATCGTGCGCGCGAGCGCCTCGACCTGCTCGCCAATCCGCGCAGACGCCGCCAGCAGGCGCTCGGAGCGCTCCCATGCCGGCATCGCCGCTAGTTCCCCGGCTGCGGCGGCCGCGGCGTCCAGCGCGACGTGCACTCCCTCGTTGGTGGGGACCGCAGCCTCGCCTACGACTGAGTCGTCGTAGGGGCTGCGAACCTCGAGGGACTGCTCCGCCGTCGCGTCCGCGACTCTGGCGTCCACGCGGATTGACATTCGCGCTATCCGGCGAGCGCGGCCTTGGGGGCTGTGCCCTGCTTGATCTCCTCGCGAACGATCGCCGCGCCGTCGACAAGCGCCCGGAGCTTGTTCGCGCCGATCATGCGGGGCAGGTTGATGAGCCCGCAGTCCGTCGACAGGCCGAGCCGCTCCGCGGGCACGACCTCGAGGCACTTGCGGATCCGGGCGGCGATCTCGTCGGCCGTCTCGGTGATCGTCGACTTCACGTCGACGACGCCGGCGACGAAGTCGCGGTCCCAGTTGTTGTCGACGAGCGGCTGCAGGTCGTCGGTGCCGCCGCGGGCGACCTCGTAGTTCAGGACGTCCATGTGGGCGTCGAGCGCCGTCGGGAAGATCGCCGCGGCGCGCTCGGGCGCCGCCGCGTCGGACGGGCGCTTGTCGAGCACCCACGCGCCGAACTCCTTCTCGCCCTCGTCGGGGAAGTAGCCCGGCGTGCCCGAGTAGTTGCCCCAGCACGTGTGGACCCAGAACTGCACGCCCGGCACCTCGTCGACGGCGAGGTTGAACGCCTCGACCTCCCAGTCCGACATGCCGTACGGCCACACGAACTCGTCGAGCTGGATGATCTCGACGCCCTCCTCGGCGAGCTGCAGGAAGTCCTCGTGGAACGCCTTGGCGATCGCGCGGGCGAGCTCGCGGTTTGAGTTGTAGTACGTGTCGTTGGACGCGAGCGTCAGGACCTGAATCCCGTTGTAGGAGATCTTGACGGGCTTCTTGGTCGCCTTGCGCACGGCGCGCAGCGCGGCCAGGTGGAAGGGGTGCAGGCGGCTGACCTCGCCGGTCACCGTCGGCGCGTAGAGCGTCGAGTAGATCGGCAGGCCGATGGGCGGGCCGGACATCTTGTAGCCGGCCATGCGCTCGTAGTAGTGGTAGAGGATCTGGCCGTAGGGGCTGTCGCCGCCGTAGACCTTGCCGTCGGAGATGATGTCGATCCCGGCGACCTCCTGGTCGTGCACGATCGCTGCGACGGCGTCCTCGAACGCCTCGCGCGAGATCGCGTCGTAGACGAACTCCCCCTTGGGGTACTCGGAGAAGGCATGGCCGTCGTACCAACGTGGGTTGGGGTAGTTGCCGACCATGGTGGTGGGCAGCAGGATGTCCTGAGTGCCGACGCGCATCGGATGGATTCCTCCTCTGGTGGTAGGAAAGTGCGTCCGCGGGTGACGCTAGATGCCGCGGTCGGCCGGATCACTATCTCCCGACGAGCATCCCGGGGCCCGCGGTTGGCGCTCGCGGAGCAGGCGCGCCGACGATCCGCACGTCGACGGCGACGGCTTGGCGCGGGCCGGCGAGCACGGGGTTGAGGTCGAGCTCGGCGATGTTTGGGTTCGCGGCTATCAGCTGCGAAGCGGCCACGACGGTCTGGGCGAGCTTGTCGATGTCGGCGGCGGGTCGCCCGCGGACGCCTGTGAGCAGCTTGAAGCCGCGAAGCTGTTGGATCGCTTGGGTCGCCTCTTGGTGGGTGACGGGCGCGAGCCTGAACGCGACATCGCGCAGGACCTCGACGAGCACCCCGCCGAAGCCGACCATCACGACAGGACCGAGCGCGGGGTCGCGCAGTGCGCCGACGACGACCTCCGTGCCGCTCGTCATCTGCTGGACGAGCACGCGCGCGGCCGGGTCGAGGTCGAGCAGCTCCTGTGCCGCGCGCCGGATCTCGGCGGCGTCGGCGAGGCCGAGGCGCACGCCGCCGGCGTCGGACTTGTGGACGTGGCGCCCGCCGGCGAGCTTGGCGGCGACGGGGAAGCCGATGCGCTGCGCGGCGTCGGCGGCGGCGTCGGGGTCCGGGCAAATCGCCTGCTCGGGGACGTCGATGCCAAAGGCCTTGGCGAGCTGCGCCGCGGCGTCGGCGGCAAGCAGCCCGTCGCCGATCGCGGGCAGGTCCGGCAGGGTCTGCGTGGCGGGGGTCGCGTCGCGCGGGCGCCGGCTCGCTCGCCCGTGGCGCCATGCCAGCGCGGCCGCGCGCGCGGTGCGCTGCGGCCACTCGAAGGTCGGGACGCGCGCCTCGTGCAGGAGGTCGGCGTTCGCGCGCGCTGACGCCGGAGCGACCCAGCAGACATAGACCGCGACGCCCGCGGCGCCGTCGCCCGCGCCGGAGGAGGCGTGGCGCGGGCCGGAGGAACCTCCGCCGGCCGCTGCCGCGTCCCGCGGGCCGGAGGAACCTTCGGCGCCGTCGCGCAGCGCCACCGCGGCGTCGCGCACCGCGGCCACGACCTCGGGGTCCATCGCCGAGCGCTGCAGCAGGACCGGCACGACGATGTCCACCTCGCCCGAGCGCGCGAGCAGATCGAGGGCGAGCGGATAGAGCTCGGCGAAGCGCGCCCACGCGGTCGTGAGGTCGACCGGGTTGCGCGCGCTGCCGAACGCCGGCAGCGCCTCGGCGAGCTCGCGCTGCAGGCCCTCCGACAGCTCGGGGACCTCGAGGCCCTGCTCGCTGAACAGGTCGCTGAGCTCCACCCCGGTGCCGCCCGAGTTCGTGATGATCGCGACCCGCGGCCCGCGCGGCACGGGCTGCCAGTCCAGGGCGCGCGCGGCGTCCATCATCTCGAGGCCGCTGTCGGCGACGACCGCGCCGACCTGGTCGAGCGCCGCGCGCCAGATCGCGGCGTCGCCGGCGAGCGCGGCGGTGTGCGACAGCGCGGCGCGCGCGCCCGCGGCCGTGCGGCCGGTCTTCGTCACGAGGACGGGCTTGCGCGCGCTGACCTCGCGCGCCACCTCGACGAACCCGCGCGCGTCCGACAGCGACTCGACGAAGAAGCACACGACGCGGGTCTGCTCGTCGTCGCCGAGATACGCGAGCAGCTCGGCGTCCGTGACGTCCGCCTTGTTGCCGGCGGCGTAGACCTTCGCGAAGCCCATCCGCTGCTCGAGGCCGAGCATGTACACGGCCATCCCGTAGGCGCCGGACTGGGTCGCGAGCGAGATGCCGCCGGCGACGTCGGGCGTGCCGGCCGCCATCGAGGCGTTCAGGCCGGTCGCGCAGTTCTGCACGCCGAGGCAGTTCGGGCCGACGATCCGCAGGCCGCCGGCGCGCGCGGCGGCGACGACCCGGGCCTGCAGCTCCGCGCCCTCCTCCCCCGTCTCGGCGAAGCCGCCGGAGAGCACGACGAGCGCGCCCGCCCCCGCGGCGACCGCGTCCTCGACGACGCCGGGAACCGCCTTCGCGGGCACCGCGGCGACCGCGAGGTCGACGCCGCCGGGGACGTCGCGCAGGCGCTTGTACGCGGTACGGCCGGCGACCTCGTCGCGGCTCGAGCTGATCGGGACGACCTCGCCCTCGAAGCCGGCGAGGTTCGTCATGAGCGTCGTGCCGACCTTGCCCGGCTGGTCGGACGCGCCGACGATCGCGACGCGCGCGAGGCTCGAAGACCGCGCGAAGGTCGCTCATGTGCAGCAGGGGCAGCCGGCCTGATGCGCCGACCAGGCGAAGCGCCGCTCGAGCTCGCGCGCGTCGAACTCCTTGCGGCGCACGCCGAGCCGGTCGATCGAGCGCACGACCGCGAGCTCCTCCGGGCGCGGCGGCGCAACGGTCCGCAGATCGCTTGCCACGTCGAGCTCGAAGGCCGTCGCGGCCTCGATCTCGTCGAGCGGCACATCCGGGAAGCGCTCGCGCAGGCGCATCCGCCCGTCCGGGAAGTCGAACACGCCCAGCTCGGTGACGAGCGCCTGCGGGCCGCCGGCCCGGCATGCCGAGCTCCTCGCGCGTGCCAAGCGGCGTGCGATGGCCGAGGTCGGTGATGAAGTCGCAGGTCTCGACGAGCGCGCGGCCGGAGCGGTGGCGGGTCGTCCAGAGCGTGAGCTCGCCGACGGTCGCCGACAAGTTGCAGCCGCCCCCGCCCCCGCCGAGCTTGACCTTCGGCCCGGGCAGCCCGCCGATCGCGGTGACGTTCGTGTTGCCGTACGGGTCGATCTGCCCGCCGGACAGGAACATGCGATCCAGGCCGCCGCGCGCGGCGAGGTCGAAGAGCTCCTCGAAGCGCAGCACGTGCGAGGCGCGGCGCATCAGCGCCTCGTCATTCGACGTGGCCGGGATGAACGCCGGCTCGGGATCCAGCGCGTACGTCGAGCCCTCGACGAGGACCATCTGCGGGGCGTGGCAGCGCTTGGCGACGTACATCGCGACCTGCGCGCACGGGCTGCCGAACCCGTGGAAAACGATCTCGCCGTCGCGGATCGTGCGCGCCAGAGCGACGCAGACCCACTCGTCGATCGTGAACTCGCCGGGGCTCATGCGGAGGCGAGCTCCATCCAGCGCGCGGTCGAGTCCTGCCACTCGGTGAGGCCCGCCAGCCGCTCGCGGCCGACGGCGTCGAGGTAGGCCGCCTCCCCTCTCGTGACGTAGCGATCGAGATACGCGGCCACATCCTCGTCGCTGCGCGCCGCGCCGACCCACTCGCGCAGGTGAGCATGGTCGTAGGCGTAGTGCGGATAGCAGGAGGTCGGGTGCGCGCCGAACGGCGCCTCGACGATGGCATCGACGAGGAACGACGGCACGACGACGCCGACCGCGGCCACCTCCTCGGAGTCCACGAACTGCTCGACGGTGACGATCACCCGCTTCGACGCGTGGGCGAAGCGCTCGTCGAGCACGAGCGGGCGGCGGATGTGGACGTTGCCGCGGCGGTCGCCGCACAGCCCGTGGATGAGCGCGACGTCGGGCGCCAGCGCGGGCACGGCGACGAGCCGCTCCCCGGTGAACGGGCATTCGATCTCGCCGTACTCCGGATGCAGGCCGAGGATCCCCGTGCCCGCGACGCCGCGCACCGGCATGAACGGCAGCCCGTACTCGGCCGCGCGCAGCTGCTGCAGCAGCGTGTAGCAGCAGGTCTCGCGGATCTCGATCGAGCCGCGCTCCGCGGCACGCCGGTACGCGGGCGCGAGGCCGAGATCCTGTTCGAAGCCGACGTAGCTCTCCTCCACGGCGCCAGCCACGCCCGCCCCGACGAGCAGGTCGACGTCGACGCCGTGCGCGGAGCCGACGAGCCGCAGGTCGCGCCGCCGCGCCCGCACCAACTCCCGCACGAGCGTCATCGGCTCGCGGTAGGACAGCGCCCCGCCGAGCGCGACCGTGTCGCCGTCGCGGACGAGCTCGATCGCATCCTCGAGGGTGCGCCGCTTGTCGGGCAGCGTCCGCGCGCGCACGGTCACTGGGTGGTCATGCCTCCGTCCGCGGTGTAGATCGAGCCGGTGACGAAGCTCGCGTCGTCGGAGACCAGAAACAGCGCGACGCCGGCGACGTCGTCCGGGTCGCCCAGCCGGCCGATGGGGTACTTCTCGACGGTCAGCGCGATGCCCTTGTCGAGGTCGCCGCCGCCGCGCTCGCGGATCATCGTCTCCATGAGCGGTGTCAGCACGGTGCCCGGGCAGATGCAGTTCACGCGGATCCCGCGCGGGGCGAGGTCGAGCGCCATGCCGCGCGTCAGCGACACGACGGCGCCCTTTGCCGCGCAGTACGCCGAGAAGCGCCGGATCCCGACGAGCGCCGCCACCGATCCCTGGTTGACGATCGCTCCGCCGCCGGAGTCCTCCATCGCCGGCACGGCGTGCTTCGAGCACAGCCACGTGCCCTTGACGTTGACGTCGAAGCAGCGGTCCCAGTCCTGCTCGCTGACGTCGAGGATGTCGCCGGTGGCGTCGACGCCCGCGTTGTTGTAGAGCGCGTCGAGCCGGCCCCAGGTGTCGACGGCCCCTTCGATGAGCCCGCGTGCGCCGTCGTCGGTGCGGACGTCGCCGACGAGGGTGATCGCCTCGCCGCCCGCGGCCGCGATCTTGCCCGCAACGGAGGCGGCCGCGTCCTCGCGCACGTCGGCCACGCCGACGCGCGCGCCCTCGGCCGCGAAGCGCAGCGCGGTCGCGGCGCCGATCCCCGAGCCGGCGCCGGTCACGATCGCCACCTTGCCGTCGAGGCGTCCCATGAGCCGGACGCTAGTTCGGCGCCGATCCGCCGTGATGGGCTGCGGGAGACAAAGATCCGCCGTTCCGTTGTCCGCCACCGAGCAGCGCGACGCGCTCGCGGGCGCGCTCGCGCAGGCGCCGCTCGGCATCGCCCAGCGCGGCGCGGCGCTCGGCGACGCCGCCCGCGAGCGCGTGCGCCCGAACACGGTCGTCGTGCAGCATCGCCGTCATCGGTGCCTCCGCCGCGCCGCCGGTGACGGTCCGCGAAGCGATCGCGGCGTGCGGGTCCAGCGCGTCGGCGATGAGGTCGGCCGAGACGGTCAGCGGCCGGTCGAGGACTTCGCGCGCCGCGCGGTCCAGCGCGGCCGGGTCGAGCGCCGTCGGACCCTCGCCGTGGTCGATCGCGGCGGCGACGGCCCGTCCGACGACCCGATAGCAGGCGCGGTGGTCGAGGCCCGTCTCGAGCATGAGCGCCTCGGCCAGGTCGGCGGCCATCGCGAACCCGTCGCGCAGCGGCTCGGCGAGCTTGTCGCGGTCGAGCTCGAGCCCCTCCACGACGGCCGCGGCAAGCGCGACGGCATCCGTCGCGAGCTTGACGGCGCCGGCCGTGTCGCCGTAGGCGTAGAGCAGGTTGTCCGTGCGGCCCGAGGGGGTGCGCTGCGTGGCGGCCAGGCTCGCCGCTCGCCCGACGAGCGTCCCGGCGGCGCCGCGGATGACCGGCAGCGCGTACGGGTTGCGCTTCTGCGGCATGAGCGCGCTCGCGCGGCAATGCTCGGCGGCGAGGGCGACGAAGCCGAACGGCTCGCTCGCGTAGATCTCGAGATCCTCGGCCAGGCGGCTCGCGCTCGTCGCCGCGAGCGCGGCGTGCGAGACGAGCTCGACGAGGCCGTCGGTCTGCCACATCGCGTCGCGCGTGTGCGCGATGACGCTGTCGAAGCCGAGGTCGTGCGCGAGCTGCTCGCGGTCGGCCGGGATGCGCGAGCCGTTGACGCCGCCCGCGCCGGCGGGGCTCGCGTTGACCCAGGCGAAGTCGCGGCGCAGGCGCTCGCCGTCGCGCAGGACCGGTGCCGCGAACGACAGCAGCCAGTGCCCCGCGGTCGTCGGCTGGGCGACCTGCAGGTACGTGTAGTCGGGCATGAGCGTCGCGCGGTGGCGCGCGGCCTGTTCCACGAGCGCCGCGGCGAGCCGCGCGACCGCGTGCTCGAGGTCGAGGACGAGCGCGCGCAGGCCGATCCGGAAGGCGATCCGCCCGCCCTCGCGGCGCGGCCTGCCCGCGGCGAGCCAGCCGCCGGCGCCGCCGATCTGCTGCTCGAGCCAGCGCTCGCGCAGGTTGTAGAGGTCGCCGTAGCGGGCGTCGGCGAGGGTCGCCGGGTCGCGGCCCTCGAGCTCGAGCAGCGCCTGGAGCAGCGCGCGCTCCTGGTCGGGCGGAATGACGTCGTGCTCGCCGAGGGCGAGGACGTGCGCGAGGTCGGCGAGCCCCATGCCCGTCGCGAGCAGGTCGTTGTCGGCGAGCTCGCGCTCGTAGCCGGCGGCGACGAGCTCGGGCGACGGCCCGGCGTCGATCCGCCCGGTCGCGCCGAGGTAGCCCTCCGGCGTCTCGGTCACGAGCCGCCGCCTGCACCGCACGCACCCGCGCGACGCCGTCGCGGTCGCACTCGGAGAGGACAGTGGTTCAAAACGTGCCGTATATGAGCGTTTTGAACCACTGTCTCCCGCCGCAGCCCGTCGCGATCCCCGGCCGCGCGGCTCACAGGTCGCCTCCGTCGCCCGCCGCGAGTACGCGGTCGACCAGGGCGATCGCCGGGCGCGCGGCGGTCACCGGGTCGAGCAGATCGTCGAGCTCCTCCGCGCTCAGCTCGGCGGCGATGACCGGGTCGGCGCCGAGCGCCTCGCGCAGCGTGCGGCCCTCGGCCCGCCCGCGCATCGCCGCGTCGTAGACGAGCTCGTGCGCGCGGTGCTTGCCGAGCCGGTCGGTCAGCGCGCGCATCGCCGGCTCGGACTGCACGTAGCCGCCTTGCGCCGCGACGTTCGCCGCCATCCGCTCGCCGTCGACCTCGAGCCCTTCGACGAGCTCGACGCCGAAATGCAGCGCGGCGGCGGTCATGACGCACGCCTCGGGCAGGTACGCCCACTCGGCCTTCCACGCCGCGCCGTCGCGCTCGTGCTCGTGGACGAGCCCCTCGAGCGCGAGCCCGGCCGCTGCCCGCACGATCCGCCACAGCGTCCCGAGGTGCTCCGACAGCTCGGGGTTGCGCTTGTGCGGCATCGTGATCGAGCCGACGAGGCCCGGCCGAGTCGCCTCGGCTAGCTCCCCGATCTCCGGGCGCTGCAGCTCGTAGACCTCGCGGCCGATCTTCGCGAGCGTGCCCGTCACCATCGCCAGCAGCGTGAGGAACTCGGCCACCCGGTCACGCGCGGTGAGCCACGTGATGTCGGGCGCGTCCAAGCCCAACCGCGCGCACATCCGCTGCTGCAGCTCCAGACCCTCCGAGCCCCAGAACGAGCACGTCCCGACCGCCCCCGCGAGCTGCCCCACCGCGACCCGCGGCCGCGCCTGCGCGACCCGCGCCCGGTGCCTTCGGACCTCCGCCAGCCACACCGCCGCCTTGAAGCCGAACGTGATCGGCAGGCCGGGCTGGCCGTGCGTGCGCCCGAGCACGACGGTCTCGCGATGCTCGGTCGCCAGCGCGACAAGCGCGCGCTCGAGCCGAGCGAGCGACGCGTCCGTGTCGTCGAGCACGTCGCGCATGACGATCCCCGTCCAGGTGTCCGTGATGTCTTGGACCGTCGCGCCCCAGTAGATCCACTCGCTCGCCTCCGACGACAGGCGCCCCTGCCACGCGCGGATGATGCCGAGCGACGAGTGGCCGGCCTCGCGCGTGCCCGCGGCGATCTCCGCGAGGTCGAAGCCGTCGATGTCGGCCGTCGCGGCTATCTCCTCCGCGGCGGCGCGCGGCACCAAGCCGACGTCCGCCTGGGCTTCGGCGAGCGCCGCGATGATGTCCAGCCACGCCTGCATGCGACCCCGCTCGCCGAACCGCGAGCGCGCGTCCGGCGTGCTCCACAGATGCTCGTAGACGACCGAGTCGATCATGTGCATCGCGCTCACGCCGGTGCCGCCTGCCATGCGGGGACGAGCAGGCGCAGCGCCTCGCGGACCTCCTCGAGCGTCGCGCCCCACGGCACGATCACCAGCTCCCCGTCGGCCTCGATGCCGCGCTCGCGCAGGCAGCACTTGACGAGCGTCGGCCCGCTGGTCGCGGCCGCGTGCACCCGCGGGCACATCTCGACGCGCTCCGCGGGCTCCACCCCGTAGAGCTCCGCGTGGATCTGGCGCGAGCGCTCGCACCCGAGCAGCGTCCAATCCGGGGCCGGCGCGGGCGGGCCGGAGTCCAGGAAGTCGACCGTGCCCTCGAGCGTCAGGCCACCGCAGCGGCACGGCAGCAGCCAGTGGCCGGTGTCGATCGTCGTGGCGATCTCGTTAAGGTCGACCGCCGCGAGCTCGAGCGCCACCGGGTCGAGGTCCTCGTCGTACTCGAGCACGCGCTGCGCCATGTCGAGCAGCTTCGGCGGGTGCGGCGGGACGACCTCGACGACCCGAACTCGCACCGGTGCCGGCTCGAAGATCAGGTTGACGTGCTGGTTTCGCCCCTCGACGACGTACACGCGCGCGTCGACGCCGCTCGCCGCGGCCGCGCGCGCCATCTGCGTCGCGTTGCCGGTGTCGATCTCGGGGTCTCGCACGAACGCCGTGTCGCCCGGCCCGGAAATCCACGTGACGTCCGTCACCGGCCAGAACAGCCCCTCGCTCTCGGGGCCCTTGTCGACGGTCACGACCGCATGACCCCCCTCGTCGCCCTCGGCGATGAGCACCTCGGTGCGCCGGTAGACCCGCCGGCCGACGAGGTGGTCGCGCACCGCCTCCTCCGTGAGCGCGACGCCGAGGCGCTGCACGCTGACGCCGCGGTACGGGCGGCAGATCCAGTTGGGGCGGATCACACCGCGGTCCAGCCGCCGTCGAGGACGAGCATCGCGCCGTTCATGTACGGCATGCCGTCGCCCGCGAGCAGCGCGACGGCCTCCGCGATCTCGGCCGCGTTCGCGACGCGCCCCGCCGGGATCTTCGTCAGCACCGCGGCGCGCAGGTCCGGCTGCTCGAGGCGCCAGCGCGTCATCGGGGTGTCGACCATCCCCGGGCAGACGGCGTTCGCACGGATCCCCCGCCCCGCGTAGTCCGCCGCCAGCGAGCGGGTGAGCTGCACGACGCCGCCCTTGGACGCCGAGTACGCGCAGCGCCCGGGGAACGCGACGAGGCCCGCGACCGAGGCGACGTTCACGATCGCGCCCGCGCCGCGCTCGAGCATGCCCTCGAGCGCCGCGTGGCAGACGAGAAACGGGCCGGTGAGGTTGACGTCGATCACGCGCCGCCACTCGTCGACGGGCGTGACGTGGCACTCGGCGGCGTCGGCGGACCCGGTGATCCCGGCGACGTTCACGACCGCGTCGAGCGGCCCGAGCGACGCCTCCGCGCGCGCGACCGCGTCGCGCACCGCGCCGGCGTCGGTGACGTCGGCGGCCAGCGCGAGCACGTCCAGGTCGTCCATCGCGGCGGCGTCGAGGTCGACGGCCGCCACCGCGCTCCCGCCGGCCAGCAGGCGCTCGACGCACGCCCGGCCGATCCCGGATGCCGCCC
Source organism: uncultured Actinomycetes bacterium (assembly GCA_963839905.1). Lineage (GTDB taxonomy): Bacteria > Actinomycetota > Thermoleophilia > Solirubrobacterales > Solirubrobacteraceae > CADCVQ01. The sequence continues at coordinate 311,914 of CAWIXC010000003.1, forward strand.
CGGTGACGAGCGCGACGGCCGGCATCACGGCGCGGCCGCCTCCTGCAGCTCGAGCGTGCGCAGGATGCTGATCGCGAGCTGCGCCTCGAAGCGGTCGCGCTGCAACGCGAAGTCCAGCCCGGAGATCGCCTGGACCTTGTCGAGGCGGTAGCGCACGGTCTTCGCGTGCACGAACATCGCCGCGGCCGTGCGCTGCAGGTTGCAGTCGTTGGCGAGGTAGGCCTCGATCGTCCCGGTCAGGTCGCTCGGGTGGTCGCGGTCGTAGTCGAGCACGCCGCCGACCACGCGCCGCGCGAAGTCGCGCAGGTCGCCGCGGTCGCCCGGCGCGAGCAAGAAGCGCATGATGCCGAGCTCGTCGAGCACCGCCACGCGGCTGCAGCCGTCGGCGCGGGGCGCGGCGTTCAGCGCGACCTGCGCCTGCGCGTAGGCCTCCGGCAGATCGCCGATGCCGGCCGTGCAGGAGCTCACGCCCGCGGTGAAGTCCATCTCGTCGAAGCGATCGCAGAGCCGGTAGACGACCGCCTCGATGCAGGCGCGCGGGTCGTCGTCGGCGGGCAGCAGGAGCGCGATGAGCGAGCCCCGCGCGGCGGCGAGCGCCGCCTCGCTGCCGTGCGCGGTGGCAACCCGCTCGGCGAACGGCGCGAGCGACTCGCGCAGGGCGAAGTCCGGCGGCGCGTCGACCTCCTTGTCGCACGACGGGCGTGCCTGCGCGCGGATCAACGCCACGCGCACACGCTCGGGGAGCTCGAGGCGCAGCGCGCGCGCCCAGACGAGCGCCTCGACGACGTCGGCGATCTTGCCGTCGAGCAGGTCCCAGAGGAAGTCGCCGCGGACGCGGGTTCGCGCCTGCAGGATCGCCCGCTCGCGCGCGAGCTCGAGCGCGCACATGATCGTCGCCTGCTCGACGAGCACGACGTCCAGCGGCGCGGGCGGGTGGCGCAGCGCGACGCCGAGGTAGCCGAGCCGCTCGCCGCCGGCGGCGATGTCGCGCACGAGCAGCCGCTCGTCGGCGGCCGCGGGCTTGCGGGCGTCCAGCCGCGCGGCCATCCGGCGCTGCAGCGCCGCCCCGGCGGCGCCGCTGGCGGCCATCGCGCGGCGGCCGGCGTCGAGCGTCGCGACGTCGGCGTCGAGCAGGCGCGCGACACCCTCGACGAGCTCGGACAGCGCAACCCCCTCGAGCACGAGCCGCATGAGCTCGTCGTGCACCTCGGTGGCGCGGCGCAGCATCTCGTTCTGAGACTCGAGCCGCCGGTTCGCCTCGCGCAGGCCCTCGACGGTGTGCCGCTGCGCTTCGTACAGGCGCGCGTTCTCGACCGCGATCGCCGCGAGGTTCGCGAGCCGCGTCAGCGCCTGCACGTCGGCCTCGCTGTAGGCGGCCGGTGTGCGGCGCCAGCTCATCGCGACGCCGATCGCGTGCCCGCGCACCCGCATCGGCGCGCCGAGCGCCGCGCGCGTGCCGTCGGCATGCGCGATGTCGGCGAAGTCGCGCGAGATCCTCGGGTCGGCGTCGTAGTCGTCGACGCAGACCGGGCGACCCTCGTCGAAGACCTTGCCCGCCACCCCCTGCCCGCGGCGGACGACGAGCCGCGCCGTGCCGACGGTGCGGTGCCCCGTGCACGCCTGCATCCGCACGATCTCGCCTGTCTCGTCGGCGAGCAGGATGCCCGCGATGTCGGCGTGCGTCGTCGTCATGACGGCGTTGAGCACCGACAGCAGCGTCGCGTCGAGTTCGAGCGAGCTGAGGATGTCCGCGGCGACCTTGTCGAAGACGCCCGAATATCCAGCCTCCGCCGCCACCACGGGACCCATAAGGGGAATCTAACTATGTTTCGCTGCTCTCTCAAAGACAAACGAATCGCGATGCTTTGTCTGCGCGAGAGGACGAGCCGGCGTCCGCGCGCCCGTACGCTCCCGCGAGGAACTCTCTCGGCAGGAGGACGCGACCATTTCTGACCTCGACGTGGTCGGCTGGCGGACGGCGATCGAAGACGCGCTGGACCAGGCCGACGGCACCCCGATCCTGAACCTGCGCGACGACGGCGACGGCGTCTACGACGCGATCTTCGTCGGCGGCGGCGCGGCCGGGCGCTTCGGCGGCTCGTACCTGCGCGCGATGGGCGGGCGCGCCCTGATCATCGACCGCTGGCCGTTTCTCGGCGGCAGCTGCCCGCACCAGGCGTGCGTGCCCCACCACCTGTTCTCGGAGGCCGCGGCGCTGCTCGACCGCGCGCGCTGGTTCTCCGACGAGCTGTTCTTCCCGCCGTTCGACGCGTCGCGGGCGAGCATCCTGCAACTCGTCGAGCTGTTTCGCGCCGGCCGCTCGACGGCGCACGCGTTCATGAACTGGCAGACGCAGGTGCAGCTCGAGGTCGAGTTCGTCTTGAACGCCGAGGCGTCGATCATCGACGCGAACACGGTGTCGGCGGCCGGGCGCACGTTCGAGGCGCGCAACCTCGTCATCGGGCTCGGCGCCTATCAGAAGCCGCTCGAGATGCCCGGCGCCGACCTGCCCGGCGTGCACGACTGGGCGACGCTCGTCGAGGACCTCGACTACGAGCCGAAGCGCTGCGTGATCGTCGGCGGCGGCAAGATCGCGGTCGAGTACGGCTCGTTCTTTCAGTCGACCGGCTGCGAGACGACGATCGTCTCGCGCTCGCCGATCCTGCGGACCGGCAGCCTGCATCACGTCGACGAGGACATCCGCCGCTATGTGCTCGACGGCATGAGCGCGCGCGGCGTGAGGCTGCTCGAGCATGCGAACGTCACCGCTCTGCAAGGTGACGGTCGGGTGGAGCGGGCGGTCGTCGAGCACGCCGACGGGCGCGTCGAGTCGCTGGAGTGCGACTTCGTCTTCAACTGCACCGGCGAGCGTCCGAACAGCGAGCCGGCCGTGCGGGCTCTGGGTTTGGCGACGGGCCCCGCCGGCGAGATCATCGTCGACGACCATATGCGCACGAGCGTCGAGGGCGTCTACGCCGCGGGCGACATCATCGGCGCGCCGATGGAGATGTTCAAGGCGCGCAAGTGCGGCATGACCGCCGCGCGCAACGCGATGGGCGAGGACTACGCGTTCGACTTCCGTGAGTACCCCGACTTCCTGCACACGACGTACGAGGTGACGTGGGTCGGCTTGAGCGAGGAGGAGGCTCGTGAGCGCTACGACGACGTCGCGATCATCCGGATGCCGCCGCGCGGGCAGGAGCGCGACAATCCCCTGCCGTGCGCCGAGGGGACGATGCTGTACGCGTTCGCCAAGCCCGAGCTGTCGGGGCTGCAGAAATGCGTCATCGACGCGGCGTCGCGGCGGGTGCTGGGCTTTCACCACGTCGGTTACGGCGCGAAGGACGCGTTTCAGTACCTCGACTACCTGCTGCGCCGCCCGGATGGCCTGACGATCGACGAGCTCGGCGAGATGAACGAGCTGTTCCTGAACCCCGAGCACTTCATCCAGCTGTCGCGCCTGCGCGCGGGGCGCCGGGAGCTCGTCGACTTGTGAGCTTCGTGTGAGCACCGACCACGGCCTGACGGGCGGGCAGATCGCCCGCTACGCCGAGCGCCGGCCGGCGCTCGGCGACTTCCTCGACTTGCCGGAGCGCACGGCCAAGCCGCGGGGTTCGGGCTTCACGCACGTGCTCGACAAGGGGCTCACGCTCGTGGACCTGCGCGGCCTGCTCGGCGCCGCCGGGCCGTACGTCGACTTCTTGAAGCTCGGCTGGGGGACCGCGTACGTGTCCGAGGACGTGGCGGCGAAGGTGCGGCATTGCCGCGAGGCCGGCGTGCGCGCCTGCCTCGGCGGGACGCTGCTCGAGATCTCGTGGGCGCAGGGCCGGGTCGCGGAGTACGTCGACTGGGCGCATGGGCTGAAGATCCCGTGCGTCGAGGTCTCCAATGGCTCCGTGCCGATGCGCCCGGCCGAGAAGCGCGGCTTGATCGCGGACCTGAGCAGCGAGTTCGAGGTGCTCGCGGAGGTGGGCTCAAAGCAGCCGGGGCCCGTCGACGTGGCTCGCTGGTGCGACGAGCTGGCGGGCGACCTCGAAGCGGGCGCTTCGTGGTTGGTGACCGAGGGGCGTGAGAGCGGCACGGTCGGGTTGTTCGAGCCCGACGGCGAGGTCCGGCTCGAGCTCGTCGAAGCGATCGCGGCGGCGGTGCCGGTCGACCGCGTGATCTTCGAAGCGCCGCGCAAGAGCCAGCAAGCGGTGCTGATCGACGTCGTCGGCACGAACGTCGGCCTGGGCAACATCGCGCCGGGCGAGGTGCTCGCGCTCGAGACCCTGCGTCGCGGCCTGCGCACCGACACCATCGACCTCGCCCTGCGGCCTCTGGCGCACCCGCCTGCCTGATCGCTCTGCCGTGCCATGCGAGCACGATGCGATCGAGTTTTCGCCGCACCGAACCGATGAATCTGTACGGTGGTGACACCCGGCCGTCTGCCACGAGGTAAAGGGGTCTCACATGACAATCGCAGAGCTCAACGGACGCCGTAAGGAGGCCGGTCTCCCACTTATTCGCTTCGATCTGCGGAAGCTGAGCGCGGACGACATCCAGGATCTGCGCGACGCCTACAGCGCCTTGTACGAGATATCGGAAGAGGAGGCGGGAGACAACCGGGGGTATTGGGCAACTGCGAGAGGGCACGGCTACGACCAGGATCTGTGCCACAACGACAATCGGATCTTCCTGACGTGGCACCGGGCGTACGTCTACGTCTTCGAACGCGCGTTGAGCGAGGCGCTCCGGGCCAAGCGTGGCGTCGAGGATCTCTGGCTCACGCTCCCGTTCTGGAATTGGACGACCACGGATCCGAACACGGACGCGCCGAATGGGATCCCGAAGGTGCTCAACGACCCGACCTACGAGGATCCGGTGAACGGCACGCAACCCAATCCGCTGTTTCGCGCACTCAGCCTGTACAGGATCGCCAGCCAGGGCCAGACCGGTGACGCCCGGTTCACCACACGCGACGCGCGCAACTTCGCTGCCGCAATCCCCACGCTCGCCGACGACATCGAGCGCAACCTCGACAACCCCAACTTCGCGGCGTTCTCGTCAGACCTCGACAGCGGCGCCCACGGGACGGTGCACGTGCGCGTCGGCGGCAGCACCGGTGACATGCGCACCGTGATCTCGGCCGCCTACGACCCCATCTTCTGGCTGCACCACTCGATGGTCGACAAGGTCTGGTTCGACTGGCAGACCGCTCGCCCCAACGCGGAGGTCCCGCAGCACGTGCTCGATACGCCGGTCTACGGGGGGTTCGTGGGTCGGGACGTCATCGACGCCGAGCGTCAGCTGCTGTACATCTTCTCCGACCAGGATCCCGAGACCGCCGAGGATGTCGGCGGTACGGTCGGCGATGCCGAAGACCCGCCGGCAGGCGACCCACCCGCAGGCGACCCACCCGCAGGCGACCCACCCGCAGGCGATCCGCCGACCGGCGATGGCTCCGACGGCGACGGTACGACGCCCGAGCCCGTCTACCTTCGGATCGGGCCCGTGTCGGGACCCTTCAAGCGGGCGCAGCTTGACTTTCACCAGCTGCGACCGCCGAAGAAGGCATACGAGGTGCGCGCGTATCTCAACAACGAGGGAGCGGATGCGAGCACGCCGATCTCCGATCCGAGCTTCGGCGGCCGCATGGTCCTCTTCGGCCATGGCGCGTGCTACGGCGCGCCGGGTCACTGCGATCCGACGCAGGCCGAACGTGGCGACTACGACCAGCGCCGCAAGCACCCCTTGCGCTACGAGAAGACTCGGTACGCGCTCGACTGCACGCGCGGCCTGCGCAGGCTCGTCGAGGATGCGAGCGAGCCGATCGACGTCTACCTGACGCTCGTGGTGCTGGACGAGACCGGAGCACCCGAGCCGCACGACGCGATCCTGTACAGGGGGGTCTCGCTCTCTACGCTCACTTGATGCACCTGCGGCTGCCGGATCCACTGCCCGCCTCCGGCGTCGCGGCGGAGCTGCGATTCCGGCGGATGCCACGGGCGCCCTGCGTGCTGCGCGTATCCTCGCCGCGCGCAGGGCCGATCGCGCAGTTCGACATGTACGGTCGCGGTGAGGGCTCGACGGCGTCGCAGGAGGTGGTGATCAACGTCTACGTCGACGCGGCCACGATCGCCGAGCGTGGGCTCCGAGCCGGGGACACGCTCGATCTCGTGACGGAGTCCCTCGAGGGCGACGCCCGGCATCCCGCGGGCATCGACCTCGAGCTCGCCGGCGTCACGTTCCGCACGCTCAAGCGATAACGCGCGCCCCGGGCCGAGGCGGGCCGTCACAAGCGGGCGGCGGAGTGCCACTGATAGACGACGGCGGTTCTCGATCCGCCTGAAGCCGCTCCGACTTCGTGCCTCTGACATCCGATGACATCGATGCGCTCTACCGCAGCCATGCCCGCGCGATGGTGACCTTCTTCGCTCGACGGACCCTCGACGCCGAGGCTGCAGTGGATCTCGTGGCGGAGACGTTCGCGGTGGCGATCACCGAGCGGGTGCGGTGTCGCGGCGTCGATCGCGAGGAGCAGGCGGCGTGGCTGTATGGCATCGGTCGCAATCACCTGCTCGGCTGGTACCGGCGCGGCGCGATCGAGCGACGCGCGCTCGAGCGGGTCGGCATCGACCGCCCGCTGCTCGTCCACGCCGACGTCGAGCGCATCGAGGAGCTCGCGGGGCTCGACGAGCTGCGCTCGCGGATCGCCGCGCTCGTCGAGGAGCTGCCGGAGGACGGGCGTGTCGCGGTGCGCATGCGGATCGTCGAGGAGCGTTCCTACGGCGAGATCTCGGGCGCGCTCGGCGTCAGCGAGCAGACGGTGCGGGCGCGGGTCTCGCGCGCGCTGCGCACCCTCGCCGCCCAGCTCGAGGACGAAGCCGACCACTCGGCGACCTCGGGGCGCGCGCGATGACCGATCGCGGGTTGAGCGACCTGCCGGCACTCGAGCGCCTCGGTGACGACGTCGCGGCGGCCGCGCAGCGCGCGGAAGCGGCGGACGGCGCAGCCCGTCGCGGCCGGCGCGGCGCGTATCTGCGGCGGCAGTACGCCGCGCGGCGCGGTCGCGACGGCGACGACGCGCAGCAGTACGCTGCGCAGAGCGGCAGCGGCGACGCCGACCCGCGGCAGCACGCCGCCCGGCGCGTCCGCTCCTGGCGCCGGCTGTCGCCGCGCGTCGCCGGCCTCGCCGCACTCGTCGTCCTGTCCGCCGCCGCCGCGTCGGCCTCGGCGACCCTGCTCGCGCTGCGCGGCGCGGTCATCCCCGCCCCGCGCGCGACCCCGCTCGAGCAGACGCCCGCGCCGGGCACCGGCCGGCTCGCGGGATTCAGCGTCGCCGACCCACGGCCGGGCGAGCCGCGCTGGACGATGCGGCTGGCGACCAGCCGGACGGGGTTGCTGTGCTCGACGGTCGGCCAGCTCGTCGGCGGGCAGTTCGGGATCGTCGGGCTCGACGGCCGCTTCCGGCGGCTCTCGCCCGAAGCCGCCGACGCGTGCAGCATCGTGCGAGCCGGCGCGACGTCGCTCGCCGGGGCGCGGGTCTTCGACGCGGCGCGCCCGGCCGACTTGCGGACGGTCGTCTCCGGCGTCGCCGGCGACCGGCTGCGCGCGGTATCCCTCGACGCGGCAGGACGCACACGACGCGTCGCCGTCCACAACGGCGGAACGTTCCTGGCGGTGCTCGCGGGCCTGCCGGAGGATCTTGCGATCGTCGTGCGGCTGCGGTTCGCGGGCGGCCGCGTGGAGCGCCACCCGTTCGGGGTCGCGCCGCTCGTCCTGCCCGACCCCGACGGCGGGCGGGCATGGCGCATCTCGAGCGGCGTCGTGTCCGGCGACCCGCGCGTGTGCGTCACGCTCGCGCCCGCGCGCCAGCGGCGCAATCCTCCTGTCAGCCCGGCGGCCTGCGGAAAGCTCGGCGAGCCGCGCCGCGGAGCGTTCTTCGCCATCCGACGCATGACGCCGGGCACCGGGAGTCGGCGCCCAGCGTTCCCGTTCGGCGAGGGCGCCTGGCGCAACACGCCTGCCCGCACGATCGTCTGGGGCGTCACAGGCAGCGACGTCGCATCGGTCGACGTCCGCGGTCCGCGCGGGGCCGCCCGGACCGGGACGCTCTACCGTCCCAACGGCGCGTTCGCGTACATGTTCGGACCCCGCGTCCGTCGCGACCAGGTCGTCGTGACCGTGCGCTTCCGCGACGGCCGCACGCTCGTGCGCCGCGCGTCGACCGGCCTGCTCCCGCCCCCCGGAATCGGAGGCAAGCGCCCGTGATCGTCAAGCGACTCCTGCTCATCGGCTTGGCGGCCGGCGCGTGCGCCGGCACGGTCGCCGCCGTCGCGATCCCCCAGACCACGTCCGCCCCGGCGGCGACCGCCGCGCCCGCTGCTGCAGCGGCGCCGCCCACGGTCGTCGGGGTGCGGCGCGTCGGCAAGGCCCGCGAGGCGCCCCGCGATCTCGGCTTCCTGCGCCTGCGCCCGACCGGCCCGGTCCGCGTCGCCGTAACGGTCGCCGACCCCCGCGGCGGGCCGGATTGGGCGGTCCGGCAGTACCTCGCCGAGCGCGTGGCCCCCACGGGACCCGACGGCCGTGGCGGCCCGCACGTCGTCGGCCACAGCCGGTGCGTGCAGCTCGGCCGGATCCACCGCGGGCGCTTCGGCTGGCTGACGGCCGATGGGACATTCCGGGCGATCGCGCCCACCTTCGTCGCGGGACCGACGCAATGCCTGTCGCGCAGGCCCGACCTCGGCGGCAACCCGTTCGCCGAGGTCATCACGACGATCACCGAGCCGCGGCGCCCGGCCGCCGAAGCGGTGCAGACGATCGTCTACGGCCTGTCGGGCGCTGCCGCCACCGACCACCGCCTGATCGCCGGCGGCGCCGCGGCGACGATCCGCCACGGAACGGCCGGTGCGATGCTCGCCGTGCTCCCGCCAAGCGCGCGCGTCGCGGCACTGCGCTTGACGGCGCGCTATCCGCGACGCGGCACGATCGCGGTCCTGCCACGCGACGACGGGCCAGGCCGCCTCCCCGGCAGGTTCGCGAATCGCATTCAGCAGCCGAAGCCCGGCGCCGCGACGCTGCTCGCGGCTCAGGCGCCCGACCCCGACGGCGGCCTCCCGTTCGGGATGACCGCGACGCCGACGACCGCCGGGGAGTTCTGCACGAACTGGGGCGGGCGCGTCGTCGGCGACCGCGTGGGAGGCGTCGACTACGACCTCGACATCCTGCGCGAGAACGGCGGCAATCGCTCGGGGAACTGCCCCGCGACGCGCGCGGCCCTGCGCGGCCAGCGCCTGCCCGGCGGCCGCAGCCAGCCGCCCTTCGCAATGGGCACGTCGTACGGCGGCGGGCTCGGCGCCGAGCAGGGGGAGGACCCGCGTGCCGGCCGCGTCGCTCGCCGCTCGCTGCCAGGCCTGATCGTCTACAGCGGCACGGCCGACCCCGACGTGCGCTACCTGACGTTCGCCACCCCGAGCGACGTGCGGACCCTCGCGCCGAGCGGCCCCGCCCACGCGTTTCTCATCGTCTACGCCGGCGGCTTTCCCACCGGCAACGCCGCCGTCACGACGACGTTCAAGGACGGCCGGACGCGCCGCGACACGCTCCCGAACATCGGCATGTGAACGCGCTACACGATGCTCGTGGCGAGCGCGACGAGCGCGGTCGCGGCGAGGGCTATGAGCACGGCCCACTCGTAGCGCTCGCCCTCCAGCCAGCCGAACGCTCGGCGGCCGAGCAGCTGGCCGGCGAGGCCCGCGAGCAGGAGCGCACCGAGCGCGCGTGGCTGCGTGAACGTGTCGCTCAGCGCCAGCGCCGGCACCCCGATGATCGCCTCGGCGAGGAAGATCGCCGCGAGCGTGTCGCGCATCTGGCGCGGTGGCGCGCCGCGGGCCAGGAGGCAGAAGACGAGCGGCGGGCCGTTCAGCGAGGTCGAGGTGCCGAGCGCGCCCGCCGTGACGCCCGCCGCCGGAAGCAGCCACGGCCGCGCTCGCGGGAGCGCCTCGGCGCGGCGGGCGCGCACCCGCAGCGCGAGACCCGCGAGGACCGCGATCGCGACGAGCACCGACAGCGGCTGCTCGGGCACCTCGCGCAGCGCGAGCACTCCAAGCGCGATCCCCGGCAGCGACCACAAGACGAGCATTGACGCGTCGCGCGCGAGCACCTGCGGCCGGCGGCCCTCGGCTGCCAGCGTGAGGCTGTTGAGCCCGATAGCGACGATGAACCCCGCGGTGACCGCTTCCTTCGGGCCGAGCAGCGCGAACAAAATCGGCGCGGAGACGAGCGCGAAGCCGAAGCCGGTCGCCGACTGCAGGGCGGCGCCGACGAAGAGGGCGAGGGCGGCGGCGGCGATCGTCACACGAGCAGCGAGCGGCCCGTCATCTCCGGCGGCTGCGGGATGTCGAGCAGCTCGAGCGCCGTCGGCGCGACGTCGGCGAGGATGCCGCCCTCGTGGTCGAGCCCGCGATCCTCGACCGTCACGACGAACGGCACCGGGTTCAGCGAGTGCGCGGTGTTCGGCGACCCGTCGGGCTCGAGCATGTGGTCGGCGTTGCCGTGGTCGGCGGTGACGATGCACGCACCACCCGTGCCACGCACCGCCTCGACGACCCGCGCGAGGCACGCGTCGACGGTCTCGATCGCGGTCACCGCCGCCGGAATGACGCCGGTGTGGCCGACCATGTCGGGATTGGCGAAGTTGATGACCGCGAACTGGAACGCCTCCTCCGACCACGCCTCGACGAACGCGTCGGTCGCCTCCAACGCGCTCATCTGCGGCTTGTGGTCGTACGTGGGGACGTCGCGCGGCGATGGGACGAGCTCGCGCCGCTCACCCTCCTCCGGCGTCTCCTTGCCGCCGCCGAAGAAGTACGTCACGTGCGGGTACTTCTCGGTCTCGGCGACGTGCAGCTGGCGGCCCCCGCCGGCGGCGATGACGCTCGGCAGCGTCACCGCCGGGCGCTGCGAGATGAACGCGATCGGATGCTGCGCCACCTCGCCGCTGTAATCGGTCAGCGTCGTATAGCGCTCGATCGGGAGCATCCCGCGGCGGTCGACGCCGGGGCAGTCCGGGGCCGCCAGCGCCGCGCTCAGCTCGCGCATGCGGTCGGGCCGGAAGTTGAACGCGATGACCGAGTCGCCGGGGCGGATCAGTCCTTCGCTGCCGACCGTCGTCGCCGCGATGAACTCGTCGGTCTCGCCGCGCTGGTAGGCGGCCTTCGCCGCGGCGGCCGCCGTCGGCGCGTCGTGCTCGGCGAGGCCCGCGACGACCAGGTCGTACGCCGCCTGCACCCGCTCCCAGCGGCTGTCGCGATCCATCGCGTAGAAGCGCCCGATCACGCTCGCCACGCGCCCCACGCCCGCTGCCGCGCACCGCGACTCCACGCTCGCCAGGTAGCCGGCACCGTTGTGCGGCAGCGTGTCGCGCCCGTCGGTGATCGCGTGGATGACGAGGTCCGGCACGCCCTCGCTCGCCGCCATGTCGATTAGCGAGCCGAGGTGCTCGATGCTCGAGTGCACGCCGCCGTCGGAGACGAGCCCGAGCAGGTGCACGCGCGGGGCGCCGCGCATCGCGGCGATCAGGACCTCGTTGCCGCCGAACGCCGGCTGGCGCGCCGCCTCGTCGATGAGGGTGAGGTCCTGCTTGACGATCGCGCCCGCGCCGAGGTTGAGGTGGCCGACCTCGGAGTTGCCCATCTGACCGGCCGGCAGGCCGACCGCCTCGCCGCACGCGGTCAGCGTCGTGTGCGGGTAGCGCTCCCAGAGCGCGTCGAAGACCGGCGTCTCAGCCAGGGAGACCGCGTTGCCCGGCCCGTCCTCCGCCAGCCCCCACCCATCGAGGATGACGAGGCAGACCGAGGGCAGCGCGGCCACTAAGCCGGCGCCGCCGCAGCCACGATCGACGCGAAGGTCTCGGCATCCAGCGACGCGCCGCCAACCAGCGCACCATCGATGTCCGCCAGCGCGAGCAGCTCGGCGGCGTTGTCGGCGTTGACCGAGCCGCCGTAGAGCACGCGCACGACGTCGGCCGCGGCCGCGGCCTTGTCGCCGACGAGCGCGCGCACGAAGCCGCACGCATCCTGCGCCTGCTCGGGCGTCGCGACCTTGCCCGTGCCGATCGCCCAGATCGGCTCGTAGGCGATCGTGAGCTGCGCGATCTGCTCAGCCGACAGCTTGTCGAGCCCCTCCTGCACCTGATGGCGCAGCTTGCGCTCGGTGTCGCCGCGCTCGCGCTCGTCCTCGGTCTCGCCGACGCAGAGGATCGGCTTGAGCCCGGCCTCCAACGCGGCTGGCAGCTTCAGCGCCAGCGCCTTGTCGGTCTCGCCGAAGTGCTCGCGGCGCTCGGAGTGCCCGAGCACGACGCCGAGGACGTCGATCTCGCACAGCATCGGCGCCGAGATCTCGCCGGTGTAGGCGCCGCTCTCGGCTTCGTGCATGTTCTGCGCGAAGACCTCTACGCGCGAGCCGCGCGTCGAGTCGACCATCGCCTGCAGGTCGGTGAACGGGACGCAGATCGCGACGTCGATGCCGTCGATCGAGGACACCCGCGGCAGCAGCGCCTGGATGTACTCCTCGGCCTCGGCCACGGTCTTGTTCAGCTTCCAGTTGCCGGCGATGAAGGGGGTCCGCGCAGAGGCCACTACGAGAGCACCTCGAGCCCGGGCAGCTTCTTGCCTTCGAGCAGCTGCAGCGACGCGCCACCGCCCGTCGACATGTGCGTGATCTGGTCGTCCAGGCCGAACTGCGCGAGCGCGGCAGCGCTGTCGCCGCCGCCGACGACGGTCACCGCGTCGGTCGCCGCGACGGCCTCGGCGACGGCGCGCGTGCCGGCCTCGAACGGCTTCAGCTCGAACGCGCCCATCGGCCCGTTCCAGAAGACCGTGCCGGCGGATGCGATCTCCTCCGCGTACAGCTCGGACGTCGCCGGCCCGATGTCCAGGCCCATGAGGCCGTCGGGCACGTCGATCTCGTCGCACTGGATCGGCTCGGTGTCGGCGGAGAACTTCGCGCCGAGCACGTGGTCGACCGGCAGCCGCAGCTTGCCGCCCGCCGCTTCGAGCGCGCGTGCGGCGGGCTCGACGCCCGCCTTCTCGCACAGCGAGTCGCCGACCTCGTGATCCTGGGACTGAAAGAACGGATAGCTCATCGCGCCGCCGATGAGGATCGTGTCGGCGACCTTGAGAAACGCGTCGATGACGCCGATCTTGTCGGTCACCTTCGCGCCACCGACGATCGCCACGAGCGGGCGGCGCGGGTTCGCGAGGATCCCCGTCAGCGTCTCGACCTCGCGCTGCAGCAGGCGGCCCGCGGCCGAACGCTCGACATGCTCGACGACGCCGACCGTCGACGCGTGCGCGCGGTGCGCGGCGCCGAACGCGTCGTTGACGTAGAAGTCGGCGAGCTCGCCGAGGCGCTTGGACAGCCCCGGGTCGTTCTTGGTCTCGCCCTCCTCGTAGCGGATGTTCTCGAGCATGACGACCGCGCCGTCGGGCACGTGGTCGAGGTCGGGCGCGAGCTCGACGTCGACGCCGAGCAGCCCCGACAGGTGCTCTGCGACGGGCGCCAGCGAGAACTCTGGCTCGCGGTTCTTGGGGCGCCCGAGGTGCGAGACGAGCAGCAGCTTCGCCCCGCGCTCGCGCAGCTCCTCGATCGTCGGCAGCGCGCCGCGGATGCGCGCGTCGTCGGTGACCGTCTCGCCGTCCAGCGGGACGTTGAAGTCCACGCGCACGAGGCCGCGCAGGCCGTCGATGTCCCCGAGGTCGTCGAGTGTTCTCAACTAGAGCACCTGCTGCAGGACGTCGACGCAGCGGTTCGAGTAGCCCCACTCGTTGTCGTACCAGGACACGACCTTGACGAGGGTGCCCTGCATGACGCTCGTCAGCAGCCCGTCGACGATCGACGAGTGCGGGTTGCCGGCGATGTCGCTCGAGACGATCGGGTCCGTCGTGTACTGGAGGATGCCCTGCAGCGGGCCGCTCGCGGCGGCCTGGGCGAACGCGTCGTTGACCTCCTCGACCGTCGTCTCCTTCGCCGCGACGAACGTGAGGTCGACCATCGAGCCCGTCGGGACGGGCGCGCGGACGGCGAAGCCGTGCAGGCGACCGTTGAGCTCGGGCAGGACGAGGCCGACGGCCTTCGCGGCGCCGGTCGACGTCGGGACGAGGTTGATCGCGGCGGCGCGCGCGCGGCGCAGATCCTTGTGCGGGCCGTCCTGCAGGTTCTGGTCGGCCGTGTACGCGTGGATCGTCGTCATGAGGCCGTGCTCGATGCCGACCGCCTCGTGGATGACCTTCGCGAACGGCGCCAGGCAGTTCGTCGTGCAGGACGCGTTGGAGATCACGTCGTGTGAGTTCTTGTCATACAGGTCGAAGTTCACGCCGAGGACGACCGTGATGTCCTCGTCGGTCGCGGGCGCGGAGATGACGACCTTCTTGGCGCCGGCGGAGAGGTGCTTGGCGGCGTCGTCGCGCTTGGTGAAGAAGCCCGTGGACTCGAGCACGACGTCGACACCCAGGTCGCCCCAGCCGAGCTTCGCGGGATCGCGCTCCTCCATGACCTTGATCGGGTTGCCGTCGACGACAAGGCCGTCGTCGTCGAGCTCGACGGTGCCGGGGTACGGGCCGAGGATCGAGTCGTAGCGCAGCAGGTGCGCCAGGGTCGCGTTGTCCGTGAGGTCGTTGACCGCGACCCACTCGATATCTGCATCTGCCGCTTGGGCGGCGCGGAACACGTTCCGGCCGATGCGGCCGAAGCCGTTGATTCCAACGCGTACGGGCATTCTCGGGATGTCCTTCCTCGGGGTTCTCGAACTCGCTACGTGCGGGCGAGGTCCACCCCACCTCGCTCCAGGAGCGGGAAATCTAGTCGGTCTCGCATGGACGCGCCCGGGCGGCGGGCTCTCGGCTACCGTAGCGGCGCGATGACCGCAGACGACGATCCCGCCCGGCAGGGCGCCACGAGCGTGCGCAACGTCGGCGCGATCGCGTCGCTGAGCCCCGACGTCCCGCCGGAAGCCGACTTCGCGAAGGTCGACCTGTGCCTGTTCGCCTCGACGGACAACGGCGAGCAGGTGCTCGACCCGCAGCCGCCCTCGACGAGCCTGAGCATCGAGCGGACCAAGCTCGCCGGGCTCGAGCTGTCCGTGCAGATGTCGCTGCGCCTGCGCGCGGCGCCGACCGGTGCGCGGCTGCAGGCGTGGGAGCGGATCGCGGGCGAGCTTGCCGCGCGTGGCATCGAGACCGACCCGGTCACGCTGCACCGGCTCGGGTTCGCGCTGGTCCCGGACGACGAGCTGCAGGCCGCGCAGGCGCAAGCCGGCCGCTGAGGCGGACGCGGGGCGGGTCGCGCGGGTCGCGACGCGCGCTGCGCGCCGAGGTCGGGGCGGCCCGAGCCCCCTACGCGGCGGCGGGCGTGAGCAGGCTCGCGCCGAGCGCTCCGCCGAGGTCGCCGAGCTCCGCGACGACCACCGGCGGCGGGCGGTGGTCGTTGAACACGTGCGGCGCCATCGCGGCGGCGATCTTCTCGGCGTACGGACGCCCCAGCCGCACGCCGAGGCCGCCGCCGAGGATCACGACCTCGACGTCGAGCACGTTGACGACCGAGGCGACGCCGGCCCCGAGCGCCTCGACGGCATCCGCCATGAGCTTGGTCGCCAGCGGGTCGCGCTGCTCGAGGGCCCGCGCCCAGATCCCGCTCGTCAGCCGCTCGCGCCCCCTCTTGCGCGCGATCTCGAAGAGCTCCGTGGCACGGCCCTTCGCGTGCAGCTCGCGCGCGCGCCGCTCCATCGCGCCACGCCCCGCGTAGGCCTCCATGCAGCCGCGGCGCCCGCACGGGCAGCGCAGGCCGTCGTGCATCTGGATGCACACGTGCCCGATCTCGCCGGCCGCGCCGACCCCGGTCCACGGCTTGCCGTCGAGCAGGATGCCGCCGCCCACGCCCGTTCCCCAGAACACCCCGAGCATCGAGCTGTACTCGCGCGCGGCGCCGAGGCGGGCCTCGGCGTCGGTGGCGACCTGGACGTCGTTGCCGAGCGCGACCCGCGTCCCGAGATCGTCGGCGAGCACCGCCGCGAGCGGATAGGCGCCGCTCCAGCCGGGCAGGTTGCTCGCGCTCGTGACCGTGCCGGCCTCGGCGTCGATCGCCCCCGGCGAGCCGACGCCGACGTGCGTCAGGTCGCTCGGCTCGAGCCCGGCGGCCGCGGCGGCCTCGCGTACGGCGCCCGCGATCGCCGCCGCGACGTCGGCCGGGCCGCCGGTCGTCGGCGTGGGCCGGCGGGCCTCGCCGAGCACGACGTGGCGGCTGTCGACGACGACCGTCTGGATCTTCGTCCCACCGAGATCCACACCGCCGCGCGGGCCCGACTTACGCCTGGCCATCACGGGGAAGGAGGTCGCGGGCCATCGAGCGCGGAAGGAGCCCGCTCGCCATCGAACGCGGAAGGAGGGTCGCTGGCCATCAAGCGCGGAAGATTAGGGCGCGAGGGGCCCCGCATCGCTCGATGTTTCGCGCATCCGCTACAACCGCAGTCATGTCCCCGTCGCGCGTGAGGCGCTGAGGATGCTCGGCGCCCTGGGGTGGGGTTCGCTCGCTGCCGGGTCGCTCGTGCTCGGCGCGCTGCTGGCGTTCGCCCGGCCATGGTCCGATCGGCAGGTCGGCCTCGTCCTCGCGTTCGGGGCGGGCGCGCTGATCAGTGCGGTGAGCCTCGAGCTGGCGGAGGAGGGCATCGCGGCCGGCGGCCTCGGCTGGACCGCGCTGGGCCTCGCGGCCGGGGCGATCACGTACTTCACGCTGGACGGCGTCATCGCGCGCCGCTCGGCGAGCGGGCGCGGGCGGGCGGGGCGCAAAGCGGGCGCGAACGCCGGCACGGCGCTCGCCCTCGGGGCATTTCTCGACGGCGTGCCCGAGCAGGTCGTGCTCGGCATCGGGCTCGCCTCCGGGGACGGCCTCGGCGCGAGCCTGCTCGTCGCGATCTTCGTGTCGAACCTGCCGGAGGCGATCGGCGGCGCGCGCGACATGCACGGCGCGGGCACGCCCCGCTCGCGGATCCTGTGGCTGTGGGCCGGGGTCGCGGCGGTCTGCGCCGCGGCCACGGTGCTCGGCTACCTCGCGGCCGACGCGGCGACCGGCGAGGTCCGCGCCTGCATCGACGGGTTCGCCGCGGGCGCGCTGCTCGTCATGCTCATCGACTCGATGATCCCCGAGGCGCGCAGCGGCGCGGGACGGGTCGCAGGGCTCGCGACGACGCTCGGCTTCGCCGTCGCCGCCGCCCTGTCGAGCCTGTCCTGAGCGCTGCGCTTAGCGCTTGACGATCTTGAAGCTCGCCGTGCGGGTGGGGCTCGTCGTGCCGGCGCCGGCGGCCGCCGAGGCGCGCATCCGGTAGCTGCCGGCGGGGAGCACCTTGCGTCCCGCGCGGCCGCTGAACGCGGCTTTCTTCGCTCCGGCGCTCTTGTAGACGCGCTTGATCGTCGCGGCCTTGACGTAGCGGGTGCAGTTCTTCTTCTTCTTGAGCTTCTTGGTCGCCTTGACGCACTTCGCGCCCGAGCGCTTGCCCTTCGTGATCTGCTCGACGAGGATCGTGACGGTGGCCGGAGCCGAGATCCGGTACTTGATCGTGGTGCCCTTTGCCGTCTTCTTGACCGCCTTCTTCTTGGGGACCGCGGCGGCCGTCGCGGCGAGGGCCGTCGAGGTCGTGGCGCGGGCGAAGGTCTTGCGGCTCAGGGCGAAGGCATCGAGGCGGATGCGCTGGGCCGGCACCGCGGTGGCGCCCGCTCCGGCTCCGGTCCCTGCGCCCGCGCCGGCGCCGCTGCCCGCGCCCGCGCCGGTGCCCGTGCCTGCGCCGGACCCGCCGCCGGGGGTGGTCCCGCCGCCACCGGGGTTGGCGGGCGGCGGTGGGGGCGGCGGGAGCGGCGGCGGAGGCGGCCCGGGCGCCGCCGTCACAACGGTGGCCGCGGCGGGAGCGCTGCACGCCGAGGTGGCGGCGTCGTTGTCGTCGTCGCCGCCGTAGGACGCCTTCCAGCGGTAGATCCCGGGCGTGGACGCGGCGAAGGAGGTCGACGGGTAGGTCCCGTTGCCGTTGACGGCGACCTTGCTCGTGGCGAGCGGGTCGCCCACGCAACCGGGGTCGCCCGGCCCGTAGAGCCTGAAGGTGATGTCCCCGTCGGGGTGGGTGCCGGCGATCGTCCCCGCGGCGGAGACCTGACCGCCCACCTGCACGGACGGCGAGGCGCGGGTGGTGAGCTCGGGCGCGTCCTTCGTGATCGTGACCGGGCCCCAGCCCACCTTCGCGATCTGTGAGCCGCCGAGCGTCGCCGCCACGAACGCGACGAGGTCGGTCTGCATGCCGGCGGCGCCGCTCGAGTCGAGCTTCGCCATGCGAGCGACCGTGTAGTTGAAGCTGACGCTGCAGGTCGAGCTCGCGCCGGACGAGCTGAGCTGGACGGGCGGGGTCGCGGTGAACGTCACCTTGCCGTTCACCGGGTCGGGTGCACCCACGGTGAAGGCGTTCGCAGAGCATGCGCCCGAGCCGGTTGGCGCGTCGCCGACCGTGATCACGCCGAGGTCGGGGCCGGACCCGACCGTGCAGGAGGGGTTGGCGAACTGCGCGCCGCACGACGGCACGAGCGTGAGCTCGGAGAACGTGAGCAGCGCCGCGTCGTCGGGCGACGACGACGAGTTGGTCACGACGAGCTGCCCCTTGTCGGTGTCGCCGACGGCCACGGTGCTGGCCGCGAGGCCGGGCGTGACGTCGGCCTTCGGGACGGCCTGAGCCGTCGCCGGAGCAAGCACGCCCGCGACGCAACCCGCCAGCACGATCGCGCGCGCCGCTCGTCTGCAGGTCAACGGTGCAGCGTGCTTCGAGAACATGTCCGGACTCCTGGGGCTTGGCCCGCTCGACGGGCGTCAGTGGTGGCGCGGTGCGCGACCGAGCAGCTGCTTGGCTCGCATGCTCGTTGTCGGCGGATCTACGACATTCCCGCAGATGGGTGGACGAACGATGTAGACGCCGCGTCTCAGCCCGGCGCCGGCGCTTACCGCAACAGCACGCCGAGCGTCGCGCAGATCACGGCGACGGCGATGACGCCCGCGCCCGCGCCGCGGCGCCCACGCTGAATCAGGATGGCACCGGCGAATCCCGCGCCCAGGATGGCCAGCGGCGCGACCCCGCAGAGGAGCGCGAGCAGGAACGCCACCACGACGAGGCGCTGCGGCACCTCCTCTGGCGCGGGCTGGTCGGGCTGGTCGGGCTCGTCGGGCACGACCTCCCCGGCCATCAGCGCGCTCCGGCGACGAGCTCGACGCGCAAGCCGTCGGGGTCGAGCAGGTAGGCGGCGTAGTACGTCGTGCCGTACTGCGGCCGCGGGCCCGGCGCGCCGTCGTCGCGCCCGCCATGCTCGATCCCCGCCGCGTACGCGCCGTTGACCGCCGCGCGGCCCGCCGCCGACAGCGCGACGTGGCCGTAGCCGGGTGCCGGGGGCCGCCCGCGGTCGACGATCCAGAACTGCTCGCGGTCGCGGCCGTAGGCGATCGCGCCGTCGCTCTCGAACATCCGCCGCGCGCCGAGCGCGTAGAAGATCGCGTCGTAGAAGCGCGCGGAGTTGGCGAGGTCGGCGACCTCGTAGGCGACGTGCCCGATCATCGCGCGAGCCGCCCGACGTCACGATGGGCGACCTCGACCTCGACATCGTCGCGGGCGCGGTAGCGCGACGCCAGCGCCTCCGCGATCGCGACCGAGCGGTGCCGTCCGCCGGTGCAGCCGATCGCCACCCCCAAGTGCGCCTTGCCCTCGGCGATGTACTCCGGGATCAGGTAGTCGAGCAGCGGGTCCAGGTGGTCGTAGAACGCCTGCAACTTTCCCCCTTTGTCGATGTACTCGACGACCTGCGGATCGAAGCCGGTGAGCGGGCGCAGCGCGGGCTCCCAGTGCGGGTTGGGCAAGAAGCGCACGTCGATGACGGTGTCCGCGTCGCGTGGCAGCCCGTGCTTGTGCCCGAACGACGTGAACGTCAGCGCGAGCTTCGCGCGCGACTGGCGCGGGAGGAACTCGTCGATGACCCTGCGCCTGAGCGTCGCCGCGCTGATCCCGCTCGTGTCGAGCACGAGATCGGCGCGCGCCTTGAACGGCGCGAGGGCCTCGCGCTCGGCCGCGATGCCCTGCGCGACGGTGCCGGTCGGGCTGAGCGGATGGCGCCGGCGGGTCTCCTTGTAGCGCGCCAGCAGCGTGTCCTCGTCGGCGTCGAGAAACAGGACGTGGTGCTGGACACCGTGCTCGCGGAGATCGTCGAGCACGTCCGACAGCGCGACGAACAGGTCGCCGCCGCGCACGTCGGAGACGATCGCGGCGCGCTCGACCTTCGAGCCCTCGTGGACGAAGAGGTCCACGAGCGCGCGGATCATCTCGGGCGGGAGGTTGTCGACACAGAAGTAGCCGGTGTCCTCGAAGACGTTCATCGCGGTCGACTTGCCCGCGCCCGAGAAGCCGGTGATGACGACGAGATCCTCGAGGTTGGACGTGGCGGGCGGCTCGCCGATGACGGTCACCCGGTTGATTCTGGCGTGTGGCGCGGCGTCAGTCCTCTTCTTTGACGAACTCCTCGTACTGGGCGGCGGTCAGCAGGTCGTCGAGCTCCTGCTTGTTCGACGGCCGGAGCTTGATCAGCCAGCCCTCGCCGTACGGGTCGGTGTTCGGAAGGTCGGGCTCGCCTTGCAGCGCGTCGTTGACCGCCTCGACCTCGCCCCCGACCGGGGCGAAGATCTCGGTGACCGCCTTGACGGACTCGGCCGTTCCGAACTCATCCCATCTGCCGAACTCCGCGCCCGCCTTCGGCAGCTCGATGTAGACGAGTTCCCCGAGCTGTTTCTGCGCGAAGTCCGTGATGCCGACGGTCACCGTTCCGTCGCTGTTCCTGCGCACCCACTCGTGGTCCTTCGTGTACAGCAGGTCCTTCGGGTACGTCGGCATCGCGCGTCTCCTCTCCTTGGAATCCTCCGGTGTTCGCGATGTCTAGCCGCTCGCGCAGGCGTGGTCAACCGGAGGTGCGGTTGAGGTAGGCGTACACGTCGCGCGCCGTCTTGGAGGGCAGCCCGGGCACCGCCTCGAGCGCCTCGCGCGACGCGTTGAGCACCGCATCGGGAGATCCGAAGTGCTTCAGCAGCGCGCGCTTGCGCTTCGGGCCGACGTTCGGGAGGCCGTCGAGGACGGACTCCGTCATCTGGCGGTCGCGGCGCTGGCGGTGGTGCGTGATGGCGAAGCGGTGGGCCTCGTCTCGGACCCGCTGCAGGAGCTGCAGCTCGGGCGTGTCGTGCGCGAGCACGAGCGGCTCGTGGCGGCCGGGGATGAAGACCTCCTCGATGCGCTTGGCGAGGCTGATGACCGTGACGCCCTTGTCGATGAACCCCGGCAGGGCCCTCACGCCCGCGGACAGCTGGCCGGGGCCGCCGTCGATCACGATGAGGCTCGGCAGCGTCGCGAAGGACTCGTTGCGCTTGGGGTCGTTGGGGCTGAGCTCCTGCTCGGACTCCCACCGGGTGAGCCTTCTCGAGAGCACCTCCTCCATCGCGAGGAAGTCGTCGGGCGTGCCCTCCTGCGTGCTGCGGATGTTGAAGCGCCGGTAGTCGGACTTCTTCGGCGCGCCCGCTTCGAAGACGACCATCGACGCGACGGTGTTCGTCCCCATCAGGTTGGAGATGTCGAAGCACTCGATGCGCAGCGGGAGCGCGTCGAGGTTCAGCACTTGCTGCAGGCCGTCGAGCGCTTCCACGCGCTGCTGGCGGCGGCGCTCGTCCTTCAGGCGCTCTTGGTCGAGCGCGAGCTGCGCGTTGCGCTCGGCGAGCTCGAGGATCCGTCGCTTGTCGCCGCGTTCGGCCGCTCTGACTTCGACTTTCGCTCCCCGTCGGGTGCCGAGCGCCTCGCCGAGCGGGCCGGTGTCCTCGACCTGCTGCTGCACGATGACCTGGGCCGGGATCGCCAGCGTCGCGTCGTAGTACTGCAGGATGAACTCGACGGCGACCTCGCCGAGCTCGCGGCCGGTCTCGTTGGAGAGGTAGAAGGACTGGCGGTCGGAGAGGACGCCGTCGCGGACCTGGAAGACCTGCGCGTTGGCGTCGGTCCCGTCGACGGCGACGGCGATCGCGTCGAGCGTGCCGACGGCCTCGTTGGCGACGCGCTGGCGCTCGAGCAGGCTCTTGACCGCTCGCAGGCGGTTGCGCTCGAGCGCGGCCTGCTCGAACTCCTCCGTTCTTGCGGCTTCCTTCATGCGCCGTTCCAGGTCTTTCTCGATCTGGCGGTAGCGGCCGGAGAGGAAGTCGATGACGCCGTCGATCGCCTGGCGGTACTCCTGCTTGGACTGGTAGCCAACGCACGGCGCGCCGCAGCGCTTGATGTAGAAGTCCAGGCAGGGCGAGCCGCTTCGCCGTCCGGGCTCGGGGGCGGGGCAGGACCTGAACGCGAACACCTTCTGCAGGAGGTCGAGCGTGCCACGGACCTTCTTGGCGTTCGAGTACGGGCCGAAGTACGCGCGATCCTTGCGGTGGCGCTCGCGCGTGAAGTACACGCGCGGGTAGTCCTCGTCGAGCGAGATCGCGAGGAACGGATAGGACTTGTCGTCGCGCAGGCGGACGTTGAAGCGCGGCTTGTACTCCTTGATGAACGTGTTCTCGGTGAGCAGCGCCTCGGCCTCGGAGGCGACGAGCAGGAACTCGATCTGGTGGATCCGGGCGACCATCTCGATCGCGCCGCGGGTCGCGCCGGTGCCCTTGACATTGCTGAAGTGCCCCGCGACCCGCTTGCGGATCGACTTCGCCTTGCCGACGTAGATGACCGTGCCCTGCTCGTCGCGGAAGAGGTAGACGCCGGGGCCGTCGGGCAACGAGCGGCGCTGGTCGGCGAGCCGGCTCGCGCGGGTGGCGGTGGTCGTCGAGGCCATCGCGTTCGAGGATAGATCGGCGGCTGCGCCGATCTCCCGCGTCACATCGGCGCCGCGCCGGATGAGCGACAGGCAACGGTTTCGAACGACGGAGGGGTGCGATGCGGGGTTTACGGCGCGGTGCGGTACGCGCGACGATGATGGCGCTGGTCGTCGGAGGCGCGGCCATGGGATCGACCGCCCCGGCGCTCGCGGATACGGAGCCGAACAACGTCATCTCGCAAGCGGAGGGACCGGTCGGAGGCGGTGTAGACGTCGTCGGCAGCCTGTCGACGCCCGACGACCACGACTTCTACGTGTTCTACGCGGCCAGCCAGCAGCAGCTGCACCTGACGGCGGACGACCTCACGAATCCGGACGACGACTATTGCCTGGACGCAGACTTCGTCGACACGAACGGCGCGCTCGTCGACAACGACCACACGACGCCGCCGGGCGTCAACCGCTACTTCGTCCGTCTCGAGGTCGGTAGCACGTCCGGGTGCTCGAATCCTCAGACGTACCGATTCAGGATCGATCCCGCAGGCGGCGTGACGGGGGGCCCGGCGCTCGACCGCGCCCTATCGCCGACCGGCGAGCCGAACGAGACACCCGCGCAGGCCGCCGGGCCGCTGCAAGCTGCGGTCAACTACATCGGCACGCACGACACGGTCAACGACGAGGACTGGTTCTTCTTTTGGGCGCCGCCCGGCCCGCACCAACTCGACCTGTCCGTGACCGCGCCGGCAAATGCGCCCTCCAGTGGCTGCTCACCGGAGGTGTCCTTGTACGGCGGAGCAGCATCGGACAGCTACGTGGCCAGTGCCTACGCCACCGCGCACTCCTTTGGCCACATCAACCAGACGCTCGTCGGCCCGGACGACTACTTCGTCCGCGCCGGCGTCGACGACTCGGACTGCCTCACCGGAGGCTGGCAATTTCGCATCGAGACGCCGGACGCCGTCACGCTGGTGAACCCGTTTGCAGCGCCACCGCCACCGCCGCCGCCACCGCCCGTGGCCGCGCGGCCCGCACGCCCGCGCTACGCGACCTCGGTATCGCTGCGCCGGCGTGGCGCGCGCTATAGCGGCCGCGCCTCGTCAGCGCGGCTGGGGTGCAAGGTCGGCCGCCGCGTCGTGCTGCGGCGCTTCGGCTCCGGGTCGAGGTCATTCGGCAGCACGCGCACGCGCTCGAACGGGACCTTCAGCATCCAGCGGTCGCGACGTCTGCGGGGCCGGGTGTACGCGTCGGTCACCGACCGTTACACGACGGTAGCCGTCTGCCGTGGCGGTCGGTCGAGGAGCATCCGCGGGTAGTCGCGGCAGCAACGAGTCGTGATGGTCGACGCCGGAGTGGTTGCGCGCGCAACTATTGATATGGTTGCACTCGCAATCATCTTGATCGCCTGAGTATAAGGGAGAGCACATGCGACTCGACGGCATCCATCACATCAGCGCCATCACCGGCGACGCCCCGCGCAACGTCGACTTCTACACGCGCGTGCTCGGGCTGCGGATGACGGCGAAGACCGTCAACCAGGACGATCCGGGCGTCTACCACCTCTTCTACGGCGACGAGCTCGCGCGGCCGGGCGCGGACCTGACGTTCTTCGAGTACCCGGGCGCCGTGCCCGGCCGTCCCGGTGCCGGGATGGTGCACCGCATCGTGTCGCGCGTCGGCTCCGTCGAGGCGATCTCGTTCTGGGCGGCGCGGCTGGAGCGCGAGGGCGTCGCGGTCGAGCGGGTCTTCGCCGAGGCTGACGCCGACGCCGCGGCCGGGACCGCCGCCAACGCGGGGGCCGGGGCCGCCGCCGATGGCCCGCTCGCGGCGAGCGGGCCGGCGATCGAGTCGTTGCGCTTCGCGGACCCGGAGGGCCTCCAGCACGAGCTCGTCGTGTCGTCGTCGCCGGACCCGCCGCTCGTCGCCGCGCATCCGGAGGTGCCGGCGGAGCACGCGCTGCAAGGGTTCGAGGGCGTGCGCGCGTACAGCTACGACTCGTCGCAGAGCGCGGCGATGCTCGAGCGGCTGATGGGCGCGGAGCGCGTCGGCGACGAGGATCGCTGGGAGCTGCGCGGCCCGCGGCGCGGCGGGTGGATCGCGTTTGACCCGGCACCGGCCGAGCGCGGGCGCCAGAGCGCGGGGGTCGTGCACCACGTCGCGTTCGGCACGACCGACGAGGACATGCCTGCCTGGATCTCGCGGGTCGACGCCGCCCGCGTGCCCAACAGCGGCTACGTCGACCGCCACTACTTCCATTCGCTGTACTTCCGCGAGCCGAGTGGGGTGCTGTACGAGCTCGCCACGGCCGAGCCGGGGTTCACGGTCGACGGCCCGGTCGAGGAGCTCGGCACGAAGCTCATCCTGCCGCCGTTCCTCGAGGCGCGGCGCGAGGAGATCGCGGCGCGGCTGACGCCGCTGCCGGACCCGCGCGCCGGCTGGCCCGAGGTGGTCGCCGCCCATGGCGCTTCCGCACCCGAGCCCACCACTGCAGGGGCGCGGTCATGAGCGACGTCCTCGCGACTCAGACCTTCGGCAGGGGCGAGCGGGGCGACGGCGGCCGCTTCGCTCGCCAGACGAGCGCGTTTCGCGACTGGGTGACGGCCGATGGAAGCTCCGGCTATCCGGCGGAGTCGGGCCGCTACCACCTGTACGTGTCGCTGGCTTGCCCGTGGGCGCATCGCACCGTGATCCTGCGCGAGCTCAAGGGCCTGCAGGACGCGATCGGGCTGTCGGTCGTCGACCCGATCCGCGACGAGGACGGGTGGAAGTTCACCGGCGCCCCGGGGACGACTCCCGACGACGTCAACGGGTGGACGTACCTCTCGGAGGGTTACCTCGCGAGCGACCCCGCCTTCGACGCGCGGATCACCGTGCCGGTGCTATGGGACAAGCAGACGCGGCGCGTCGTCAACAACGAGTCAGCCGACATCATCGTGATGCTCAACTCGGCGTTCGACGCGTTCGCGTCCGACCCCGATCTCGACCTCTACCCCGATGCGCTGCGCTCCGAGATCGACGCGATCAACGAGACGGTGTACGAGAACGTCAACAACGGCGTCTACCGATCGGGCTTCGCATCGACCCAGGAGGCCTACGAGGAGGCAGTGTTCCCGCTCTTCGACACGCTCGACGAGCTGGAGCAGCGGCTGGCCTCCCGGCGCTTTCTGCTCGGCGAGCACCAGACCCTTGCCGACTGGCGGTTGTTTACGACGCTGGTGCGCTTCGACCCGGTCTACGTCGGGCACTTCAAGTGCAACCTGCGTCGCATCGCCGACTACCCGAACCTCTCGGGTTACCTGCGCGACCTCTACCAGACGCCCGGCGTCGCGGCCACCGTCGACCTCGACCAGATCAAGCGCCACTACTACATGACGCACGGCGGGATCAACCCGAGCGGGATCGTCCCGGCCGGCCCGGTCCTCGACCTCGACGCCCCGCACGGCCGGGACGCGCTCGCGAGCTGAGAGCCGCGGTACCCACGACACCTCTGGCGCATTGACCCCGGATATCGGGGTAAACACGCCGAGGGCTGCGCCTCCCTCGCCCTACGGCAGCAGCTCGAAGCCGGGTGCATGCGCGGGGACGACGACTCCGAAGTGACGGCGGTCGAGCGTCGCGACGGTGGTTACGCTCAGCCTTTCCGCCGCCGCGACGACGGACGCGTCGACTGTCCCGAGGTGTAGGTCGCGATAGCGCCAGGCAAGCTCGGCGATGCGCTGCCAATCGCTCGGCGCAACGTGCTCGATGACGAACGGGCCACTCGCGAGATCCGCAAGGAAGCGCAGCTCCGCTTCGGCTCCCAGGCGGACCCCGATGAGATGGACGGCTTCGGTTATGACGAGGACGGGGACGATCAGCGGACCGGGGTGCGTCTGCAGGAGCTCGAGCGACGCGTCGTGAAATGCCTCGTCAGCGTCGACGTACGCGACGAGCGGACCGGCATCGACGATGAGCGCCATCAGCCCATCTCGCCGGCAAGGATCTCCTCGAGATTCTGGGCGAGGTCGCTGCGCCCACTGCGTCCGGCCCCGGCTGCAAGCAGGTCACGCCGCTGACCCGCGGCCGGGGCCGCGAGATAGGCGCTCAGCGCAGCGCGCGTCACCTCCGAGATCGTTAGCCCCGTGCGCGCCGCCTCGCGGCGCAGGCGCGCGTCGAGCTCGTCCGGGATCTTCACGGTCGTGCGCTTCATGGTGTATGCCAGCATATCTCTTCGCCCGGCTCGCGTTGCGAATCCGCGCCCCGGTAGCCGCCTCACCTGACGAGCCTTACGTCAAGCCCACCGCCGGTGGCCGCCTCACCAGCGCCTCCGAGCAGACCGAGGATCCGCGCCACGTAGCCGCGCGTCTCGGGGTACGGCGGGACGCATCCGCACGCCGCGACGGGCGCCGGTCCCGCGTTGTACGCCGCGAGCGCGAGCGGGACCGCCCCGAACTGGCGCAGCAGGTCACGCATGAGGTGCGCCTGCGCATCGATCGCTGCCGGCGCGTCGAACGGATCCCTGAGGCCCATCGCCGCGGCGGTGCCCGGCATGAACTGCGCGATCCCCAGCGCACCCGCGCTGGATCGCGCGAACGGGTTGAAGTTCGACTCGGCGTACAGCTGCGCGCCGAGCAGCGCCGCGGAGACATTCCAGCGCTGCGCCGCGCGCGCCAGCGGCGCGGCGAACTGCGCCGGGACGAACGACGGCATCGCGCGAGTGCGTTCACCGTCGCCGGCATCTCCGAAGCCGACCGACGCCGTGCCGGCATTGAGGGTGAAGCCGTAGTGCCACGGCTCCCACGAGTACCGCTGCACGAAGTGAAAGCGCTTCGCGTTCGCCGCCAGCCAGCCGTAGGCACCCGCCGGCCCGAGGTCGAGCTCGGTCCCGAGGCGGTGCAAGGACTTGCCCGGCGGCGCGACCCACTTCGGGTCGGGATGCCGCGCGAAGAGCGCCGCCTGCTCGGCGTTGGTGCGAAACCCGCTCACGACGATCAGCGAGATCCCGTCGCGGCGCGCTGCCGCCGCCATGCGATCGAACCAGGTGGCGACGTCGGGCCGCATCGGCTTGCCTTGGCGCATCGCGAGCGGACCGCGGTACTCGCCGACGCCGGTCGCGAACGCGACGTCCGCCGGCGGCGCCAGCTCCGCCTCGGCGCGGGCGCCCGCAGCCACGCGCTCCTTGGAGCCGGGCACGGCGATCACATCCCGCACGTCGACGCGGATGCGCACCGGCGCGAACGTGTCCGAATCGGGAAAGCTCACCACGACGTCCCGCGCGCCGTTGCGTCGCGCGGTGGCGATCGCGGCGTCGCGGCCACGCTCGACATACGCCGCGCGCTCGAGATGCGCGGGATTCCCGCGCCGCCCCAGGACGGCCGGCTCGAACAGCCGCGAGTACGCGTCGTGCATCGCGCGAGCGCCGGCGAGCGCGGCGAGGTCCGCTGCCCGCTGCTCGTCGCTGCGCACGCCCATCCCCCGGGCGATCGCGCCGAGGATCAGCGCGCCGACGAGCAGCGCCATCCCCGCCCCGAGCAGGAGGATCGTCGCCTGACCGCGCTCATCCCGCAGCGCCGCAACCCCACGCCACGCGCGTGACCGCGAGCTCACGACAACGCCTCCATGGCGACAGCGAGCGAGCGACGCGCGGAGGGCAGCAAGGTCAGGCCCGCCGCCGCCACGGCACGCGCCGGGTGCGCGGGCGGGACCTCGCACGCGCACGTCCGCGCCGGGCCCGGCGCAAGCCCCGCGAGCGCGAGGCGCGCCAACGCGGGATCGGTTCCGCTCGGCGTCGCGACGACAACGAGGTCCTGGTCGGCGAGCAGTCCGTCGAACGCGGCGACCCGAGCGCCGCCGAGCGCCAGCACCGTGGGCGCGTCTCCCGCCGCCGCCATCGCACGGCGGGCCTGCGGGGCGGCCTCCTCCGGCGCATCCGGTAGGCGAACGACCGCCAGCCGGCCCGCGGCGCGCGCATCGTGACCGCGCGCGCCAAGCGTCGCGCCAAGCCGCCGCGCGGCCGGCATCGCCGGAGCTCGCCAGGCCGGCCGCGCCGCCGGCGCGGCCGTCCAGACGCAGACCAGGACGACGGGAGCGCGATGGCGCGCCACCAGCGCGAGCCCGAGCGCGGCGCCGAGCGGATGCGCGTCGGCGACTGGCGACAGCACGGCGACACCGGGGGGCGTGCGCGGCGCGGGTTCCGCGCACGCCCATTCCGGTCCTTCGTCCGGGGAGACGAAGTCCTCGTGCGCGGGCGGCCCGGGGCCGGCCGACGGCTGCACGAAGTGTTCAAGGAGACCGCGGATGAAGGTCATCGCGTCACCGGTCCGGCGTCGGCCTCCCGGCTCGCCTCGAGCAGCTCCGCGAGTGCGGGGATGGGCGAGCGCGGCTGCAGCCGAATGTGCACACGGCGCCCGTCGATGCGAACGGTCATCCGCTCGCGCGACCACCCGGGGACGGCATCTCGCGCGGCCTCCTTCGGATCGGCGCCCTGCAGCATGGCGACGGCTGCGGCCTCCGCCGCGTGATCGGCCAGCTCGCCCGCTGCTCCGGCCGCCAGCAGCTGCGCCGCGGCGAGCACGAGCAGCACGAGCAGCGGCGCGACCATCACGAGCTCGATGGACGCCTGCCCCGCTTCGCCTGTCCGCGTCCGTGCGGTCATCGCGTCTGATCCTGCAGCCGAGCACGTGCCGAGACCGTCCCCAGGCGGCCCAAGCCGATGACCGACGGGATCCGGACGGCCACGCGGATGCCCTCGCGCCCGTGCTCGCGACGCACGGCGACCCCCTCCTCGAGTCGCTCCGGGAGCGCGCGTCGCGCGGCGGCACGCTCGTCCGCGCCGATCGCGCTCGCGCGCGCCGCCGCCCGTGCAGCCGATCCGGCGAACCAGACCGCTTGCCCCGCGACGACTCCCTGCCACAGCAGCGCGGCCAGAACGGCTACGAGCGGCAACAGCGCGACGAGCTCGACGGTCGCTTGGCCGTGCTCGGCGAGACGTGTGGGCAGCGGGGTCCGGGGCATGCCGGAACCATCCCGCAGAAGGTGTTACGGAACTACACGCATTCGTTACAAATCACGCGTGAATTTGCAACAAAAGTCCTGCATACGGGAGAAATCGCCGGATCGTGCCGCAAGATGGCGACATGACGACGCCCACCCGAACACGCCCGACGCCCCGGCGCATCGACCAGGCGCCCGCGCGGCCGCTCGCGGCCACGCCCTCAGGTGTAGGAGCGGTACCGCTGCCAGATCACGTACAGCGTGTACGAGCACGCGCCGATGACCGCGATCCACACAAGCGCGCCGGGGCCGCTCGCCCACATGCGCCCCGTGATCGAGACGGTCACGATCGCCAGCCCGACCGCGGCGTACAGCGCGAAGCGCCATTGATCTCCGAGCCCGAAGATCTCGCCGCGGTACTGGCGATAGAGCATTCCGACGATCAGCGCCGTCATGACGATGAACGCTGCGTTCAGCGTCCTGGCGACGAGGTCGGCTCCCTCGCCGCCCCCCGGAGCGAACGCGACGACCAGCGCGATGAGCGCGACGATCCCGATGTTGCGTGCGACCTGCAAGGACATGCCCGACAGGCTAATGGACGTCCGGTGCGGCCTCGACCCAGCGGGCCGCTACGCGTACGCGGCGACCTCGGAGCTCGCCTTCGCGCCGTTCTCGGAGTGCTTCGGCGCGGTCGTCTGGCCGGCTGGCGACACGGCCGCGATGCGCGCGTCGCGTGGATCGGCCGGGGCCGGGGCATCGCTCGCCTGCGGAGCGCCGGCAGCCGCCGACTCCTCGACCGACTCGGCTGCGAACCGATAGCCGACGCCGAAGTGCGTGTGGATGTAGTTCCAGCCAGGCGAGGCCTGCTGCAGCTTGGCACGCAGCTTGCGCACGAAGACATCCACCGAGCGGTCGCCGTGCGCCATCGTGTAGCCCCACACGCGCTGGTAGATCTCCTCGCGCTCAAGCACGCGGCCGCCGGCCGCCGACAGCAGCGCGATGAGCTCGAACTCGCGCCGCGTCAGGTCGATCGAGCGCCCGTGGGCAAAGGCCTGGAACTGGTCGGAGCGAACCTCGATCTCGCCGGCCACAACCGGCTCGACGGCCTCGGGTCCGTCGGCATGCCGGCGGGCGCGGGCCACCGCTTCGACACGCGCGATGAGCTCCTCCGGGTGAAACGGCTTCGTCACCCAGTCGTCGGCTCCGAGCCGCAGGCCCCGGACGCGCTGCGCAACGGTCGACTGCCCCGTGCACACGATGATCGGCAGCGCGGGCAGCTCGTTCACGACGCGCTCGAGGTACTCCCACGCGTGGGCGCCCAACAGCGCCAAGTCGACGACGAGCGCACCCAGGCGCAGTGCGACGAGCCGGTCCGCAGGCAGGGGTCCGCTCAGCACGCGGTGCTCCCACCCGAGCCGGTCCATGCGCTTGGTCAGGACCTGGACGAAGCCGGAGTCGCCGTCGATGACGGCTACGCGCAGCGACAGGGTCGGTGCAGCTGTGTTCGTATCGCTCATGACAGCGCGGAGTCTATGGGCCAGTGGCGACGCAAACCCGTGATCAACTGGGGTCGGTTACGGGATTTTCACAACCGAATCCGCGCAAAGTGCGGCGACTCCGCCTCATTGGGGACGTTCGTGGGGCAGGGGCACGCGTTCCTCGCCAAGCTCGCGAAAGAGCCCGGTGACGACGAACACGGTCTGCTCGCCGATGTCGACGGCGTTGTCGCCGATGCGCTCGAGCGCACGCGCGACGAGGATCATCGACATCGCCCACTCGCGCACGTCGGCGTTGGTACCGCCGACTTCGATCGCCCGGCGGAAGATGTCGCGGTTGAGCCGGTCGAGCATGTCGTCCTGGCGCGTGAGATCGATCGCCAGCTCAGGGTCGCGCAGGGCGAACGACTGACGTGCTTGGCGCACCTGGGACCGCGCCTGCGCGCCCATCGCTCGGATCCACTCCACCATCTCGGGGTCCGTGGGCGGCTCGTGACCGAGCAGCGGCACCATCTTCGCGATGTTCGTGCACTGATCGCCGATGCGCTCGAGGTGCTTGACGAGGTGCAGCAGGGCCGCGACGACCCGCAGATCGCCGGCCACCGGTGCTTGGCGGGCGAGCAGCGACAGCACGCCCTGATGGACCTCGAGATAGCGCCCGTCGACGCGGTCGTCGTCGGCGACGACGATCGCCGCGAGCTCGGCGTCCCCGTGGGCGAGCGCCTCAAGCGCCGAGTCGAGGATCCCGACGACCATGTCGAGCCCGCCAAGGGCCTGTTCTTCGAGCGCGACCAGCTCCTGCTGGAAATGAATCCGTCCGTCACCCACGCGAGGTCATCCGACCTTGCCTGTGACGTAGTCCTCGGTGCGGGAGTCGCCCGGGTTCGTGAAGATCTTGTCGGTCGCGTCGTACTCGACGAGGCGGCCGATGCGGTTGCCCTCGCCGGCCGAGAGGTCGACGATGAAGAACGCGGTGCGATCCGAGACACGGGCGGCCTGCTGCATGTTGTGGGTCACGATCACGATCGAATACTGCTCCTTGAGCTCGATCATCAGGTCCTCGATCTTGCCGGTCGAGATCGGGTCGAGCGCCGAGCACGGCTCGTCCATGAGGATGACGTCGGGATCGACGGCGAGGCAGCGCGCGATGCACAGGCGCTGCTGCTGGCCGCCCGACATGCCGAAGGCGTTGGTCTTCAGGCGGTCCTTGACCTCGTCCCACAGCGCGGCGCGGCGCAGGGCGCGCTCGACGATCTCGGCCATGTCGCCCTTCATACCCAGGACCTTCGGGCCGAAGGCGATGTTGTCGAAGATCGACTTGGGGAACGGGTTGGGTTTCTGGAAGACCATGCCGATGCGCTTGCGCACCTCGACCGCGTCGACCTTCGCGTCGTACAGATCCTGGCCGTGGTAGTGGATCGAGCCCTCGACGCGCGCGCTCGGCACGAGGTCGTTCATCCGGTTCAGGCATCTCAGGATCGTCGACTTGCCGCAGCCGGACGGCCCGATAAAGGCTGTGATCTCGTTCGTATAGAGGTCGAACGAGACGTCCTGGACGGCCTGCTTTCCGCCGTACAGCACGCCGAGGCCCTGCAGCTCGAAGACGGCCTCGGTCGAGGGAGCGGCAGCGCGCCCGCTCGACACGTCCGACGACAGCCGGATCGCGCTCGGGGCGCTGGTCGGTTCCGGGCCGACGTCGATCGGTGTCGACTCGGGGTTCGTCGTTTCGCTCATCGGCTCGGGCTCCAGGGGTTCGGACTCGGGGGCTACCACTTGTTCTCGTACCGGTTGCGCAGGTATATGGCGACGCCGTTCATGCAGATCAGGATGCCGAGCAGCAGCACGATGCCGGCGGCCGCCAGCTGGCGGAAGTCGTCCTGCGGCAGCGAGATCCAGTTGAAGATCTGGATCGGGAGCGCGGCGAAGCCCGCTCCGTCGCCGACGAGCCCGCTCGGGTTGTACGTGATGAAGGTCGCGGCGCCCACGACGATCAGCGGCGCCGTCTCGCCGATCGCCCGCGACAGCGCGAGGATGACGCCCGTCGCCACGCCGGGGATCGACGCGGGCAAGACCTGCTTCCAGATCGTCTGCCATTTCGTCGCGCCGAGAGCCATCGAGCCCTCGCGGATGGAAGGCGGGACCGCCCGGATCGCCTCGCGGCCCGCGATGATCACCACGGGCAGCACGAGCAGTCCGAGCGTCATCCCCCCGGCCAGCACCACGCGCCCGAGGCTTAGCGGGCCGCGCACGAGGAACGCGAGGCCGAGGATCCCGTACACGATCGAGGGGACGGCAGCGAGGTTCTGGATGTTTACCTCGATCAGGCGGTTCCACCACTTGGAGCTGTCGGCGTACTCCTCGAGGTACACAGCAGTGGCGACACCGATCGGGACGATGAACACGGCGCACACGCCGATGATCCAAAGCGTCCCGGTGATCGCCGGCTGCAGGCCGGCCATCTCGGCGTTCGACGAGGGGAAGTTCGTGAAGAGCCGGCCGCCGAGCACCGGCATGGCGTCGATGAGCACGTCGACGATCAGCGTGACCAGGACAAGTCCGCTGAGCGCGAGGCACAGCAGCATCGAGATCCGGAAGCCGATGTCCTTGACGCGCGCTGAGCCGGACTTCGGACGCAGGGAGACGGGTGCGGCGCTCATTCGTACACCTGCCTGTACTTGCGGACGAAGCGGATGGCGATGGTGTTCATCAGCAGCGTCATCAGGAATAGGACCATGCCCACGGCGAAGATCGTCTTGTAGGCGGTCGATCCCGTGGCGATGTCACCTTTCGCGGTGGCCGCGATGAACGTCGTGATCGTCTCGACCGATTGGCGCGGGTCCGCCGTGAGGTTCGGCTGCTGGCCGGCGGCGACGAGCACGATCATCGTCTCGCCGATCGCCCGCGAGACGCCGAGGACGATCGACGCGACGATCCCCGACAGCGCCGCAGGGAAGACGACGAGCAGCGACACCTGCAGCTTGTTGGCGCCGAGGCCGAAGGCTCCCTCGCGCAGCGATGACGGCACGGCCGACATCGCGTCCTCGGAGATCGAGGCGACGGTCGGCAGGACCATGAAGCCCATGATGATCCCGGCGGACAGCGCGTTGAAGGTCGGGACGTCCATCCCGAGGAACTCGTTGAGGATGACCGGCGTGAAGAAGGTGAGCGCGAAGTAGCCAAAGACGATCGTCGGCACGCCGGCAAGCAGCTCGATGAACGGCTTGACGACCTTGCGCACGCCCGGCTTCGCGTACTCGGCGAGGTAGATCGCGGTCCCCAGCCCGAGCGGGATCGCGACGATCAGCGCGAGGCCCGTGACGAGCAGCGTGCCCGTGACCAGCGGCAGGACGCCGAACTGCGGGTCGGAGAACAGCGGCGACCACTCGGCGCCGGTCAGGAAGTCGAAGACGCCGACATCGCCGAAGAACGCGATGGTCTCCGACAGCAATGAGAAGACGATCCCGAGGGTGGTCAGGATCGACAGCAGGGCGGCGAGGAAGAGCGCGACGCGGATCGCGTCCTCTCCCCTGCGCCGCTTGGCGACGCCCAGGACCGGGGTCCCGGGCGTCACCCGTGCGGCGGCTGGATTGGCCGAGCTCAACGCGCTCGAGCTCAGCTCTCTGCCTTGGTGAGGTCGGCCTTCGCCTTCGTCGCCTGCTCGGGCGTCATCGCGACGATCTTCGACGCGTCGGCGATCGCCTGCTGGTTGGCGAGGATGTAGTCCATGAACGCCTTGACCTCCGGGCGGGCGATGGCCTTCGCCGACGGGTACATGTACAGCGGCCGCGCCAACGGCTTGTACGAGCCGTCCTGGATCGTCGCCGCGCTCGGCTCGACGCAGCCGTCGCCCGCGTCGACCTTGACGAGGTTCAGGTTGTCGGCGTTGTCCTCGAAGTACGAGAAGCCGAGGTACCCCATGCCGCCCTTGTCGCCCGACACGCCTTGGACGGTGACGTTGTCGTCCTCGCTCGGCGAGTAGTCCTTGCGGGTGTCGCCCTCTTCGCCGTTGATCTCGGCGGTGAAGAAGTCAAACGTGCCGGAGTCGGTGCCCGGGCCGAACAGCGCGACCTTCTGATCCGGGAACGAC
Source organism: uncultured Actinomycetes bacterium (assembly GCA_963839905.1). GTDB lineage: Bacteria > Actinomycetota > Thermoleophilia > Solirubrobacterales > Solirubrobacteraceae > CADCVQ01. The sequence continues at coordinate 347,349 of CAWIXC010000003.1, forward strand.
GGGTCGACATCCTTGTAGTTGGAGACCTTCGAGTCCTTGTTCCACAGCTTCTTGAGCTGATCGGTCGTCATGCAGTCGATCTCGAGGTCCTTGCTCGTGATGATCGCGATGCCGTCGTTGGCGACCTGGACCTCCGAGTAGGCGACCCCGTTCTTCTTGCAGATCGGGGCCTCCTCGTCGTCCTTGATCGGCCGCGATGCATTCGAGATGTCGGTCTCTCCGGCGCAGAACTTCTCGAAGCCGCCGCCGGTGCCGGACTCGCCTACTGAACTCTCCACGCTTGAGTTCGCGCCCTTGAACTGCTCGGCCGCGGCCTGCGCGAACGGGAAGACGGTCGACGAGCCGTCGATCTTGATGTTGCCCGACAGGCTGCTGTCGCTCGAGCCGCTGTCGCTCTCGCTGTCAGAGGAGTCGCCGCACGCGGCGACCCCGAGCGCGAGAACGCCGGACAGGGCGGTGACCGCAAGTATGCGGATGGGCTTCACGTGTGCTCCTTCATCGATGAATGCAGACGGCGCGAGGCTTCCAGGGGCACGGATGACAGCCTGTTAGCGCCCGGTTGCCTTGCTGTGAAAATCCTGTGAACGTGGGGCGGGCTCTTCGTCAGCCGGTGTCTGCGGGGCGCGTTGGATCGGCACGGGCTCCGCGGCAAGCCGGTAGCCGAAGCCCAGATGCGTGTGGATGTAGCGCCAGTCCGGCAGCGCCGCTTCGAGCTTGTCGCGCAGCTTGTGGACGTAGACGTCGACCGAGCGGTCGCCCTTGCGCCGCTCCGATCCCCACGCCTCGCGGTAGACCTCGTCTCTCGCGATGATCCGGCCGCTGCGCCGCGCAAGCGCGAGCAGCAGCTCGTACTCGCGGATCGAGAGCGTCAGCGGGCGGCCCGCGGCCGTGACGAGACCATCGGAGGCCCGGATCTGCAGGGCCCCGACCGAGATCAGCTCGTCGTCAACGGCGGCGTCCATCGGCGCGCACCTTGACCGGCGCCGGGGCCGCCCTCGTTATCGACTCGTGAACCTCGTGTGAAAATCCGCGCCTCTGCGGGTCACGGACGCCATCCAGAGTTACGCTCCGTTCGATGTTCCGATTGCGCCGCCGCGCCGTCTTCGATCCGGAGTTGCTGACGCTGCTCAAGCAGTCCGGCGAGAACATCAAGCAGGTGTCGCGGCTGCTGCGCGACCTGCTCGTCGACTATCCCGAGCACGCGGAGATGATCGCCGCCGTCCAGGATCGCGAGCACCGCGGCGACCGCATCGCCCGCGACATCATCCATCGCCTCCGCGGGAACGGCAACGGCAGGCGGCGCGCCATCGGCGCGGGCCGCGCAGGCCTCGGCGCCGTCGACGGGCACGCGCTCGCCACCGCCCTCGACGACATCGTCGACTTCGCCGAGCAGACGGCGGATGCGCTCGGCGTGTACGGCGTCGAAGCGCCGATGGAGCAATCCGTCGAGCTCGCGAAGGTGCTCGTGGCCGCATGCGATCAGGTCGCGCTCGCCCTCGCCGCGCTCGGCACCGGCGACACGGAGGCGCTCGAGCCGGCGCTGAGCGAGATCCACCGGCTCGAGAGCGACGGCGACCGCGTGCTACGCGACGGCCTCGCGTGCCTCTTCGCCAACGGGATCGACCCGATGGTCGTCATCCGCTGGAAGGACATCTTCGAATCCCTCGAGTCGTCGGTCGACGCCTGCCAGAGCGTCGCGCACGTCATCGAGGGCATCTCGCTTCAGCACGGCCGCCACTGACCGGGCGGGCGTCGACCGCCGTGTCGGCGTAGTCCGTGGACACGCCGTCGACCCCGAGCGCGAAGAACTGCCGGTACTCGGCGAGCGCGTTGCCCACGCCGCAGGGTCCTCGAGGCTGCGGACCTCGACGGACCGGACGAAGACCCTGGACCCGCGCCGGTCCAGCCGGTTGGAGCGCAGCGCGGCGACGAGCGGCGCCTCGAGCGCCAGCCCGATCGAGCGGAAGTAGCTCGGGTGCGTGGTCTCGGGGTAGATGCCGCTCGGCCGCCGAGCTCGCGCGACAGCCGCTCGACGAGGTCGATCACGCCCTGGAACGTCGGAACCCGGTACTCGACGTAGTCGCGCGCCCAAGCCGCGCGGCCAGCTCGTAGGACGCGAGCGTGTGCCCGGACGGGTGCCCGAGGCGCCGCGGTGGCCGATGACGAGCGGCTCGGCGCCGCGACTGGACCCCCGAAGACTCGAAATGGTCACAAGACCACGCGCGGGGCTCTGGACCATCCGCCGCATGGATCACTCGCAGCCTCACCGCCACGCCGGGCCGCGCGTCTCCCCCCGCCTCCTGTGGGCGATCGTCGTCACGGCGACTGTCCTGACGTTCGCCATCGAGCAGGTCGCGAAAGCCGCGCCGCCCAACATCCCGAGCCACGCCACCGCGCAGGCCGAGCTCACGGCGCTGACGGTCGCCACCGAGGCATCGATGACCGGCTACTCGCGCGACCTCTTCCCGCACTGGATCACGATCTCCGGCACGTGCAACGCGCGCGAGACCGTCCTCAAGCGCGACGGCAGCGGCGTCGCGGTCGGCGGCGACTGCAACCCGACGTCGGGCAGCTGGTTCAGCCAGTACGACGGGGTCACGCTGACGAGCTCGTCGAGCGTCGAAGTCGACCACGTCGTGCCGCTCGCCGAGGCCTGGCGCTCGGGCGCCAACAACTGGGCGACGACCACGCGCCAGAGCTTCGCCAACGACCTGTCGCACCCGCAGCTCATCGCCGTCAGCGCGTCGTCCAATCGCTCCAAGGGCGATCAGGACCCAACGACGTGGAAGCCGCGCGCGTCCTACCAGTGCACCTACTCGCGGATGTGGATCCGCGCGAAGTACACGTGGAGCCTGCGCGTGCAGTCCGCCGAGAAGTCGTCGCTGCAGGTCATGCTCAGCAGCTGCTGACCAGGCGCAGCTCAGGTGACGGCGCGCACCAGCTCGAGCAGATCGGCGACGACCGTGTCCGCGCCCGCCTGGCGCAACTCCTCCGGTGAGGAGATGCCGCGTGCGGCCCCGACGACGTACAGCGCGCCGGCCTCGCGCGCGGCAGCCACGGCGCCCGCGGTGGCGGCCACCACGACCGTCCGCTCCGCCGCCGCGACGCCGGTCGCGTCGATCGCCGCGCGCAGCGTCTGCGCCGTGCTCGCGCCGATCGTGACCTCGTCGAACAGCTCGTCGATGCCGGCAAGCCGCAGCGCCGAGGCAACCCGCTCACGGCTGGCGAACAGCCCGACGTGCTTGCCGAGCTCGCGCAGCCGCTCGATCCAGGTGATCGAGCCCGGCAGCGCGCGGATGTCGCCGTAGCCGAGGTCGGCCGCGACCGACTCGAGCGAGAACAGCACGGCATCGAAGGTCTCGTGGTCGAGCTCCGCGCGCAACACGTCGAGCACGCTCGTGACGGGCCGGGCCCGGCCCCTCGGCTCGCTCATTGCGCCATCACCCAGATGCCGCCGACATCGCGGCCCGGCGACGAGCAGCACGCCCAGGCCGAAGACGACGGAGGTCACGACCGCTTCGCGCAGCAGCCCCCAGTCGACGACGCTCGCCGTGATCATGCCGCCGCCTGGACGGGCGCGCCGGGTCCGAACGCGGGGTTCTCGGAGATGGTCTCGTGCGGCTCGACCGCCTGCGCCTTGTTGGCCTTCCACAGCGAGTACGCGGCGATGAGCGCGACGGCCGAGACCGCGGCGACGCCGACGACCCCTCCGCCGAGGACGTCGATGATCCCGAACACGAGCGCTCCGACCGCGGCCGCGGCGGGCAGCGTGAACAGCCAGCCGTAGACGATCCGCCGCGTGACCACCCAGTTCACCTTCGCCCCGGCCGGCCGACGCCGGATCCCGTGACGGCCCCGGAGACGACCTGCGTCGTCGCGAGCGGGTAGCCGGCGTGCGACGAGGCGAGGATGACCGTCGCGGCCACCGCCTCGGAGCCGAACCCCTGCGGCGGGCGCACCTCGACGACCTTCGTGCCGAGCGTCTGGATGATCCGCCAGCCGCCGCAGTAGGTCCCGAGCGCGATCGCGGCGGCGCAGATGAACACGACCCAGAACGGCACCGCGAAGTCGCCGCCGCTCGAAAGGTGGCCGCTGGCGATCAGCGCGAGCGAGATGACGCCCATCGTCTTCTGCGCGTCGTTCGTGCCGTGCGCGAGCGCGACCATCGACGACGAGGCGACCTGCGCCCAGCGGAACTCGCGCTCGGAGCGCTCGGGCCTGTAACGGCGGATGAGCTTGTAGACGAGGTAGACGCCGAGCGCCGCGATGAGGCCGGCGACGATCGGCGAGGTGAGCGCCGGGACGAGCACCTTCGAGACGATCCCGTCCGTGAGGACCGCGCCGCTGCCGGCCGCGACGAACGTCGAGCCGACGATCCCGCCGATGAGCGCGTGCGACGAGGACGACGGCAGCCCGAACCACCAGGTCGCGAGGTTCCAGGCGATCGCCCCGATGAGGCCCCGAAGATGACGGCCGGCGTGACGACGTCCGCGTCGACGATCCCCTCGGCGACCGTCGCCGCGACCTCGAGCGAGATGAAGGCGCCGACGAAGTTCAGGATCGCGGCGATCGTGACGGCCATCTTCGGCTGCAGCGCGCCGGTTGCGATCGTCGTCGCCATCGCGTTGGCCGTGTCGTGAAAGCCGTTGGTGAAGTCGAAGCCGACCGCGGTCGCCACCAAGAGCACGAGGATGATGTCGGCTTCGGACGCGCAGCTGACGCTATTGCGTGAACACCGGCGTACGGAAGGGTCGTCAACAAGACGTTCACAGGTGAAAGCGCCCGGTTCACGACCCCGGACAACACCAGCCGGTACGGCGGCGCGCCGCGGCTACGGCTTGCGCGCGCGCACGATCGCCGCGCCCGCATGGGCGTGAACGCGGTGGGTCTCGCGGATCTCGACGTCGACGAGGCCGGCGCCGGCGAGCGAGCGCTCGAGCTCCACGCGCGTGAGCGCGCCCGCGACGCAGCCGGTCCACTGCGCCACGTCGGCGCGGGTCGCCGCGTCCATGTCCGCGTCGGCGACGACGTCGGAGATCGCGAAGCGCCCGCCGGGACGCAGGACGCGCGCGGCCTCGCGCAGCACAGCCGGCTTGTCGTGCGAGAGGTTGAGAACGCAGTTCGAGATCACGACGTCGACGCTCGCATCGGCCAGCGGGAGCTGCTCGAGGAAGCCCTTGACGAACTCGGCGTTCTCGACGCCGGCCGCGGCGGCGTTCGAGCGCGCGAGCGCAAGCATCTCGTCGGTCATGTCGAGGCCGATCGCGCGCCCGCTCGGAGCGACGCGCCGAGCGCTGATGAGGACGTCGGCGCCGGCGCCCGACCCGAGGTCCAGGACGATGTCGCCGTCGCGCAGGTCGGCGACGGCCGTCGGCACGCCGCAGCCGAGCGACGCCCGCACGGGCGCACCGTCGGCGTCGGGCACGTCGTCGTACAGCGAGCCGCCGAAGACCTCGTTGCCGTCCGCGTCGGTGAGGCCCACCGGCGCGCAGCACGACGAGCCGGCCGCGGAGGCGGGTCCGCAGCACGCGACGCCCGGCTCGCCTGCCGGGTTGGCCGGCCGGGCGGCTGCCGGGTCGGCCGTCGGGTCGGCCGGCCGGGCAGCCGTCGGGTCGGCCGGCCGGGCGGCCGTCGGGTCGGCCGGCCGGGCGGCGGCCGGGTCGGCCGTCGCGGTGCCGGCGGCGGCGATCGCCGTCGCGGCCGCGGCATAGCGCTCCCGCACGACCTCGCGGATCTCGATGTCGGGCGCGCTCGGGCTCAGCTCAGCCATGCGGACAGCTCCTTCAGGGCATCGGGACGGACGTAGTAATAGGCCCACAGGCCGCGGCGCTCGGAGTCGACGATCCCGGCCGCGCGCAGCTTGGACAGATGGTGCGAGAGCGTCGGCTGGGAGATGTCGAACAGCGGCACGAGCTCGCAGACGCAGACCTCGCCGGCGTGGCGGCGCAGGACGTCGACGAGCTGCAGCCTGATCGGGTCGCCGAGCGCCTTGGCGACGTCCGCCATGCGCGCGGCGTGCTCACGCTGCACGTCGGGGTAGACGACCGGCTCGCAACAGCGCTCGCCGGCTGCGCGCTTGCGCTTGGGGGTGAGCTCCATTGCGGTGGTCATCTATCTACATCTATCGATTCAAGCCACGGATGTCAATCGATGCGCGCCCCCTCGCGCAGCGGGCGGGCGGCCGCGTCGCGTGCCTGCCCCTTGCGGCGGGCGGCCCCGCCCCGGGCCGCCCGCCGCGCGAACCGGGGTGGTTCAGCTGATGACGATGCGCGTGCTGCGACCCGCCGCGACGATCGTGTACGCGCCGCGGCCGAGCTTGCGCTTCGCGGCGAACGTGACCTTGCCGCGCACGAGCCGACCGCGGGCCAGGGTGCGGCCGGCGCGCACGAGGCGTGCCGACGTCGCCGTGGCCGAGCTCGAGTACCGCACGGCGCACGTGACCCTGCGCCCGGTCCTGGCGATCGTGCACGTGACGCGGCCGTCGCGGCCGGCCTTCCCCGTCGCGCCCTTGGCGCCCGGAGCGCCGGGGGCACCGGTCGGTCCCGGCGCGCCGTTGCTGCCGGGCGCGCCGCTGTTGCCAGGGACGCCGTTCGTGCCGTTCGTGCCGTTCGTGCCGTTGGCGCCGGGGGCGCCGTCGTTACCGGGCGTCCCGATCCCCGGGGCGCCGGGAACTCCCGGTGCTCCGGGGCTGCCGGGCGCGCCACCGGGGCCTGCGGGACCGGCCGGGCCGGGCGTCCCCGCCCCGGGGATCGTGCTCGGAGTCAGCCCGTTGAGGACGGCGAAGATGTCCGTCTGGTCGATCGTCCCCTGGATGTTCGCCGCCTGCGGGCCGGACGCCCAGACCGGGACCTGCGCGCCCGTGTGCGCCTGCGAGCCGCCGGGGTTCGCCGTGCCGTAGCTCACGCGAATCGGCGCGCCGTCGCGGGTCTGCACCGTGCCGTAGCTCGCGCCGGTGGCCGGCACCTGCCCTGAGTTGATGATCTGCGACGTGTGCGCGTGGTCCGCCGTCACGATGATCAGCGTGTCCGGGTGGTCGGCCTGGAAGTCGAGCGCCTCGCCGATCGCGTTGTCGAACTCGAGCATCTCGCCGATCTGGCCGCAGATGTCGGCCGCGTGATCGCGCTTGTCGATCGACGCTCCTTCGACCTGCAGCGTGAAGCCATCCGGGTCGTCGTCGAGCAGCGCGATCGCCTTCCTGGTCATCGCCGACAGCGACGGCTCGCTCGCCGGGCGGTTGGTCTCCACGCAGCGTGTCGTCGGGGAGCCCGCCCCGGTCGTCGAGGCGATGAGCGGCGCGAACTCCGTCGTCATGTTGCTCGCGTGAAACAGCCCGAGCAGCTTCGCACCGCCCGACAGCGACGTGAACGCGTCCATCCCGGCCTTGTCGTCGACCACGGTGTAGCCGTTGGTCTGGGCGTAGTCGACGACCGTCGTCGGGCCGGCGGCGGTCAGCGTCTGCTCGTAGCGGGCGCGCCCGCCGCCGAGGTAGACGTCGAAGTCCTCGTCGACCTGCTGCTCGGCGATCGAGCCGAGGCCGGGTGTCGCCGCGGTCTTGGCCTCGGAGGCACACGACGCGCGTGCGTCGGCCGGGCCCTGGCAGCCGCGCTGTGAGATGTGCGAGCTCGGCCCTGCCGGCGTCGCGTCGGTGATCTCCGCGGTGGAGACGATACCGGTCGCCTTGCCCTTGTCGCGGGCGATCTCCATGTACGTGCGAAAGCCGGCGTTGGAGCCCGGGACGTTCGTCGCGGATGACGGCCCCTGCGACAGCCGGCCGTCGATCGTGCGCTTACCCGTCGACCACGCGGTCGCGGTGGGCGCCGAGTCGCCGGCGTAGTTGGGCGCGTAGCTCGGCCCCGGGCCGGGGCTGAGCACGTAGTGCAGGGAGCTGCCGCGGAACGGCAGCCGGTCCATGTTCAGGCGGCCGGCCGCACCCTTGCCGTAATACCGCCCGAGCGTCACCTCCGCGTCGCCCATGCCGTCGCCCACGAGCAGGATGACGTTCTTCGGCTTGGCGGGGTCGATGCGCCCTACCAGCGTGGCCGACTGGTCGATGTCGCCCGCGGCGATGGCGATCGCCGTCGCCCCGGTCAGGGCGCCAGCGCCCAGCACTGCGATGACGGCGGTCCGTCGAGCCTTCATGCGGTCTCCCTCAGCGTCTCTGGATGAGAGCCGCAGCCTCCGCCCGCGAGGACCAGTAGATGTTGTCGCGCGGTTAGCGGCCGGAGAACAACCTGTGAAAGGCGGCGCCCCGTCGCGCGCGATCAGACGGCGTTCGGCGCGTGACGCAGGCGGCGCCGCGACGTGCCGCCATCGGGCGCGAGGCGAGCGTCGGAGAGCTCGGACGCCAGCTGCCTCACGAGCGGGTGGCGAGGCAGGATGTCGCGGAGCATCGCGAGGCTGTGGCGGTAGTGCTCGAGGCGCAGCCGCTCGCGGGCGTCGAGCCCCGGCCGCCTGCCGGACGCGGTGCCCGCCCGCGCCGTCCGGTCGCGCAGCTCGAGGACTTTCGAGATCTTGTCGGCGGCGAACAGCAGCGCGGCGTCCTCGCCCGCGCCACGCACCTGCTCGCGCAGCGCGAGCTTGCGCTGGCGGTAGTCGTCGATCTGCGCGTCGTCGCTGACGGCACGCACGAGCGCTGCGACGATCGGGCCGAAACGCGTGGCCAGCTCCTCGACGCTCACGGTCGTGTTCTCGACGACGTCGTGCAGCAGGCCGGCCACGACGAGCTCGTCGGAGCCGCCCGCGTCGCGCAGCAGCCGCCCCACCTCGATCGGATGCTCGATGAACGGTGCACCGTCGCTGTCGCGGCGCTGGCTCGCGTGCGCGCGCGTGGCGAAGTCCAGCGCTGACGTTGCGACGGCGATGGCCATGCGGATCTCCTTCGCTCGTGACTGGTCCGGTGCCGTCCCTGGCCCCGAGCACATCGGGTTGGAACGATCACCGCCCGGATCACGGACGAGCATCGTGGGTCGCGACCTACCGCGAACCTCGCAAAGTGCGGGTTTCCCGCACCGGACCCTCGATCGCGCGACGCGATGCCGCCCCGCGACCTGTGGCGGGGCGCCGCCGGCGGGCACCCGCTACGCTGACCCGGCAGCTCGCCGGCTGGCGTTGGACCTCGGCGAGCTGGTCTTCGATGGCGATCCGCGAACACCACCGCGTCGATGCTGAGTTGCGCGTCGCGGCCCGGCTGCAGCCCGCGAGCGACGCGTGAGGACGCCCGCCCGACTCCTCACGACCGGCCTGCTGTCCGCGGGACTTGCGGGGCTCGCGCCCGCGGCGGCGAGCTCCGCGGACACCGCGGGCGTGCCGGATCCGGCCACGAAGCAGTCGACGGCGCCGCCGACCGCCGTGCTGCCCGACTCCGCCAAGCGGCCGTCCACGCCACCCGCGACGACCACGCCGATCGACCCGGCGGCCCCGCTCGAGCTCGGCGACCCCAAGCTGCCGCACGCGACCGAGGACGTGCAGCCCGGCGCGTCCCCGACCTCGCCGCAGACGCCGGCGAAGGCGAAAGCGACGGCCAAGGCCAACGCGTCGGCCAAGCCGAAGGCCGCGACCGGCGCCGCCGCCCCGGATGGCGGCACGCCGGACGCCCCCGTGTCTCCCGGCTTGCTCGAGGCGATGCCCGCCGAGGCCCCGGCCGACGTCCCGAGCTACTTCATCGACTCGTTCCGCGTGCCGGTCTTCCTGCTGCCGATCTACCAGGCGGCCGGCATCCAGTACGGCGTGCGCTGGGAGGTCCTGGCGGCGATCAACGAGATCGAGACCGACTACGGCCGCAACCTGAGTGTCTCGAGCGCGGGCGCGGTGGGCTGGATGCAGTTCATGCCCGCGACGTGGCAGAGCTACGGCGTCGACGCCAACCGCGACGGGCGCGCGGACCCGCAGAACCCTGTCGATGCGATCTTCGCAGCGGCCCGCTACCTGCAGGCCGCCGGCGCGCAGACCGACCTGCGCGCCGCGCTCTTCGCCTACAACCACGCCAACTGGTACGTCACGTCCGTGCTGCAGCGCGCGCAGCGCCTCGCGGCGCTGCCGGGCGACCTCGTGGGCGCGCTGACCGGCCTCGCGCAAGGGCGTTCGCCGGTGCTCGGCAAGACGCTCGTCGCGGGCAAGGCCGCCGCGCGCACCCGAAGCCTCGACTTGAGGGTGAAGGATCGGTCGGCGGCGGTCGCCGTGACCGACGGCACCGTCGTGCGGATCGGGCGCAACCCGCGCCTCGGCCGGTTCGTGCAATTGCGCGACGCCTACGGCAACACGTACACCTACGGCGGCCTGGCGAGCTTCGCCGAGCGCTATCCGGTGCTGCGCAGCTCGAAGGCGACGGCCGCGCTGCGCCAAGCCGCGCAGGCGCCCGCGCCCAGCGCTCCGAGTCGCCAGCTCAGCGGGCGCGACCTGGCCGCCGCGATCAGCGTGCTCAAGTCGCTCGCGGGCGCGAAGGGCCCGGCTGGGGGCGACGCGACCGCCGCGCAGACCGCTTCGACCCCCGGTGGGCCGCTGGCGGCCACGGACTGGGACGCCCAGGCTCGCGCGCGGTTCGCACCTCCGGCGCCGACGCCGGCACCACGGATCTCGCGCCCGCGCGCGAGGACCCCGACCGGCTACGACCGGCGCCTGCTCGGCGGCGTGCCGGCCGAGCGCGTCGCCTACCGGCCGCTGCGCGAAGGCACGCGCGTCGTCGCGGGGACGATCATCGGCCGTGCCACGAGCCAGGCCGCGCGCGTGCGCTTCGAGATCCGGCCCGCTGGCAAGGACACCCCGCGCATCGACCCGCGACCCATCGTCGCCGGCTGGAAGCTCCTGCAGACCTCCTCCCCCGGGGCACCCGCGATCGATGCCCAGGCGGCCGCCAAGACCTCGGTCGGGCAGGTCCTGCTGCTCGGCCGCCACGAGCTTCAGCGCCTCGTGCTCGACAATCCCAAGATCGCGATCTACCCGTGCGGGCGCGAGGACATCGAAGCCGGCCGCGTCGACCACCGAGTGCTCGCGACGCTGCAGCTGCTCGCGATGTCCGGCCTGAGCCCGACCGTGAGCTCGCTGCAGTGCGGCCACAGCCGGATGACGGCCTCCGGCAACGTCTCGGAGCACTGGAGCGGCAACGCCGTCGACATCTCAGCCATCAACGGCACCCCGATCCTCGGCCATCAAGGCGCCGGGTCGATCGCGGAGACGACGATCCAGCGGCTGCTGACCCTGCAGGGCACGATGCGACCGCACCAGATCATCAGCCTCATGACGTTCCAAGGCGCCGCAAACACGCTCGCGCTCGCCGATCACGCGGACCACATCCACGTCGGCTTCTCCCCCACCGATACCGCGCCCTCAACGCTCAACGCCCGCCTGTTCGACGGCGTGCTCGAGCCCAAGGCCTGGCGCCAGCTGATCGATCGGCTCGCCTCGATCGACAACCCGCGCGTCACGCCGGCGCCCTCCGGCGCGGCCATCCCCGCCGGCCCCTGAAGCCGGCCTCACCCTCGCGTCGAGGGTGACGGTCAGCCGCGCGGACCGCCGCAACGAACGAGCGTCGTCGCTGGCAGACCCCTGGCAGGCCACGTAACAGCCCACCGGACGGACATTCGGGTCCGCGTGCCGGGAGTCAAGGTCGCGCGGCGACCCGCCGATAGCCGGGCCGATCGCCCGTCCGGGCGAGCATCCCGACGAGGCGAGGTTCAAGGCGACATGAAGGCGAAGGCACCCGGCACCATGCAGCGCGCGAGCCGTATGCGGATCGCCGGTGCGCTGTGCGCGGCCGGGCTCGTCGCCGGCACGCTGGGCAGCAACCTCATCGGTGCCGGCGCCCAGAGCCAGCCGCAAGTGCCCGGCGAGCCGGTCGGCGCACCGCCTACGCAGGTCGCCTCCGCGACGGCCACGACCCAGACCACCACGTCGACGACGCCCGCCGATCCGCCCGCAGCGCAGCACGCCGCGACCAACGACAGCGCCGGCGCGTCGCCCGCCCCCGCCGTCACGGATCCCGCCACGCCCGAAGCACCCGCAAGCGAGCCGCCCGCAGCGCCCGCCACCCCCGCCGCACCGGCGACCCCCGCCGCCGCGCCCACCCCCGCCGTGACCACCGCGACCCCGCAGCAACCCGCCGCGCCGCAGCCGTCCGCCACCGACCCCGAGCCGCTCGGCGGACTCGCCGGCGCACCGCAGGCACCGTCGACCCCGCCCTGCGTACGCAAGCCCGCCGCCCGCCGCGCCGCGCGCGCCAAGCCCCGGCTGGTCGCCGAGGTCGCGCTGCCGTCCCGGACCACCCGGAAGCCCGTCAAGTGCAAGACGCCCGCCAAGCCGTCCGCGAAGCGCCCCGACTCCGCGAAGTCCAAGAAGCCCGCAAGCGCCGACAAGCCGGGGCGCACGAACCTGCGCAACGAGCAGGGCGTCCCGACGCTGCAGAACCCGACGACCTCGCTCGCCATGCCGGGCCCGGCCGCGATCGGCGTCCCGAACTTCTTCATCGACAAGTTCCGCATCCCCGTCTTCCTGCTGCCGATCTACCAGGCGGCCGGGATCCAGTACGGCGTGCGCTGGGAGGTCCTCGCGGCGATCAACGAGATCGAGACGGACTACGGCCGCAACCTCAACGTCAGCTCGGCCGGAGCGCTCGGCTGGATGCAGTTCATGCCCGCGACGTGGAAGAGCTACGGCGTCGACGCCAACCGCGACGGGCGCGAGGACCCGTTCAACCCGGTCGACGCGATCTTCGCCGCCGCCCGCTACCTCAAGGCCGCGGGCGCGCACGACGACCTGCGCAAGGCGATCTTCGCCTACAACCACGCCGACTGGTACGTCGAGTCGGTGCTCATGCGCGCACGCCTCATCGGCGGGATGCCGTCGGACCTCGTCGGCTCGCTCAGCGGCCTGACCCAGGGCCACTTCCCCGTCTACGCGAAGGCCCGCTACGCCGACGACCTCTCCGAGGCCCGCGCCACCCGCCGCATCAAGGCCGGCACGAACGCCGCGATGCCGGTCGAGTCCGATGCGACCCGCCGCGGGATCGACATCTTCGCGGCCGCCGGCTCGCCGGTGAGCGCCGTCCAGGACGGGCGGATCGTCGCGGTCGGCGAGAGCGCTCGCCTCGGGCGCTTCGTCAGGCTGCGCGACGTCTACGGCAACACGTACACCTACGCGCACCTCAAGAAGGTCGCGACCCGCGTCGCCGTGCCGAAGACGACGTCGCAGAGCAAGGCGTCGATCGCCAAGGAGCTCGAGCTGCCCAAGGCCGACCCCAAGCCGACGCGCGCCGCCACCGCCGGCCGCCCGACGCACAAGCGCCCGACGCTCGGCCCGCCCTCCCCGGTCAAGGCCGCAAAGGCCGCCGCGGCCGCGCCGCGCAAGGAGCGCCTGTTCGCCCACCCCGCCCGCCCGGGCGCCCTCCCCCACGGCGGCGCCCGTCAGCTCCTCGAGCTCGAGTCGACCCTTGCGAAGGGCGAAACCCTCAAGTCGTACTTCACGGGGGACTTCGGCCTCGGCGAGAAGGACGTCGTGCTCAAGCCGCTGATCGCCGGTCGCAAGGTCATCGCGGGCACGGTCCTGGGCCGCATCGGGACGACGTCAACCGCGACCTCGCCGCACCTGCACTTCGAGATCCGGCCCGCCGGGCGCGGCGCGCCGCGGATCGACCCGAAGCCGATCCTCGACGGCTGGAAGCTGCTCGAGGCGACCGCGATCTACCGTGCGAAGGGCCGCAACCCACTCGCCGCCGCCGGCAGCGGCGCAACCAGCGCCACGATCGGCCAGATCATGCTCATGAGCAAGGAGGCGCTGCAGGAGCGCGTCCTCACCAACCCGCGGATCGAGATCTACTCCTGCGGCCGGCGCGACATCGAGGCCGGCGGCATCGACCGCCGCGTCCTTGCGACGCTCGAGTTTCTCGCCGCGAGCGGCCTCAAGCCGACGGTCACCTCGCTGCACTGCGGCCACGGCTACTACACCGCGAGCGGCAACGTGTCGGCGCACTCGTCCGGCAACGCCGTCGACATCGCGATGGTCAACGGTATCCCGATCCTCGGCCACCAGGGCGAAGGGTCGATCACCGACATCACGATCCGCCGCCTCCTGACGCTGCAGGGCACGATGAAGCCCAACCAGATCATCAGCCTCATGACCTACAAGGACGCCGACAACACGCTCGCGCTGGCCGACCACGCCGATCACATCCACGTCGGCTTCCGTCCCGCGTACGCGCCCGGCACCCCGGCAGCGAAGGAGCTCGCCGCGGTCCTCGAGCCGTCGCAGTGGATCAAGCTGATCGACCGCCTCGGCGAGATCGACAACCCGACGGTCGCCAAGACGCCGTCGAAGTACGCGATCACGGTGCCGGTCCCGCGCGCGTCGAGCGCCCACCGCGCGGAGTAACGCGCAGCGGGCGGGCGGCGCGCGATGATGTCGGCCATGCGCATCATCGCCACCGCCCTGCTCGCAGCCGCCGCGCTCGCCCTCTCGGCGTGCGGCGACGACAACGACGAGCCCGCGGCCCCGACCCGCGCCGGGTTCATCGCCAAGACCGACGCGCAGTGCAAGGTCTCCAACGTCCGCACGAAGAAGCTCAACGAGGAGGGGCAGCGAGCGTCTAGCAAGGCCGGCAGCGAAAAGGAGGTCCTGAGCGCGCTCGCGCCGATCCTCGAGCGCGGCTACGGGCAGGTGCGCGACAACGCGGCGGCGTTTCAGGCCGTCAACCCGCCGCCGGCGGACGCCGCGAAGATCGAGCGGATCCGCAAGCTCTACGACAAGCAGGCCGAGCTCGTGCGCAAGCTCGCCGCGGCCGCCAAGGCCGGCGACGTCGCCAAGTTCAAGGAGCTGTCGGCCCAGCAGGTCACCGTGCTGTCGAGCGCCCGCGACGCCGCGAGCGCGTACGGCTTCAAGGAGTGCGGCAGCGAGAAGAGCGACGCGACCTGACCGCGGCCCGCGGTCTCGCCGTCGAGCCTACGAGACGGAGGCTGAGCCGCCGGGCTCTGCCGGTCCCCCTTCGGCGTCGCGCTTGGCCTGCCGTTCCGGGTCGAAGCGGGCGATGAAGCCGTCTATGTCCGGGCTCGCGATGAGGTCGATGCGCTCCTTGATCGTCTCGAGCGGCCAGTCCCACCAGGCGATCCGCAGCAGGGCGGCGATCTGCTCGTCGTCGAAGCGCTGGCCGATCTGCTTGGCGGGGATGCCCCCGACGATCGCGTACGGCGGCACGTCTCGCGTGACGACCGACTGCGTCGCCACGACCGCCCCCGTACCGATCGTCACGCCGGACATCACGACGACGCCGCGCGTGATCCAGGTGTCGTGGCCGACGTGGATGTCGCCGTTGCCGTAGGGGAAGCCGTCCTCGTAGGCGCCGGGGAGGCCGAGCATCGCGCGCAGGTTGTACTGCGAGACCCACTCCGTGCGGTGCAGGCCACCGGAGTAGAAGATCGCGTCGTGTGCGACCGACGCGAAGTTGCCGATGAACACGCGTCCCGTGTCGCCGGTGAACTTGCGAACGGTCGGGGCGTAGTAGCTCTCGCGCCCCATGACGAGCGTGCCGTCGGCGATGTGCTGCTGCGCCTCGTCCTGGATAAGGACGGAGGCGTCGGCGGCCGACACCCTCAGCGAGCGGCGCGCGAGCTCGATCGACTCCATGCGGGCTCGCAGGCGGCGCACCTCTGCGCGCAGGCGGCGCGGCGCGGACACAACGCGTCGAAGCACGGGCGAAACCGTATCTCACCGGGGGCGATTCGCTTCTTTACAGACCGGTAAGTCAATATGGTAGGCTGCGTCCCGTGCCACGGCCCGCCGACACCCGCCAGCGCCTCCTCGCGACCGCGAGCACGCTGTTCTACGAGCACGGCATCGGCGCGACCGGCGTCGACGCCGTCGTGCGCGCGGCCGGCGTGTCCAAGCCGACGCTCTACGCTCAGTTTCACTCGAAGTCCGAGCTCGTGGCCGCGGTGCTCGAGCAGCGCTACGCCGAGCGGTCCGAGGAGCTGCGCACCCGCATCGCGGCCGTCGCGGACCCACGGGCGCGGCCGCTCGAGGTCTTCGCGTGGCTCGCCGAGTTCTACGAGCGCGGCGGCGCGCGCGGCTGCGGCTTTCTCAACGCCGCCGCCGAGCTGCCCGATCCCGATGACGTCGCCCGGCGCGTCGTCGAGCGCGAGAAGCGCTGGCTGCTGGACTTCCTCACGACGTTGGCCCGCGATGCGGGCGCGCCCGACCCGGACCGGATCGCCTCGCAGCTCATGCTGCTCGTCGACGGCGTCGCCGGACGAGTGGTCGTGTCGGGTCCGAGCGCCGCGGCCGCGGCGGTAGCGGACGCGACGCTCGCCGCGCGAACGTTGCTCGCGGCAGCCGGCGTGGCGCCGGCGCCGTAGGCGCGGCACGGCGCCGTAGGCGCGGCGCGGCGCCGGATCCTCGGCCGCTGCGGCCGGCGCGCAGGCGTCGCGGCGACGGCGGCGCGGGCCGGCCGCTCGCAGGCCTCGTGCTCTTCGGGCGCTCACGCTGCCCGCCTGACTATCGCCCCGCGTCCCCGCTCCGGGCGTGCTGCGACCGCGTGCGAGCCGCCGGCGTGCGCGGCGGCCGCGGTCTGAGCCGCCGGCGCGGACGCCCTGCCTCAGCTCAGAACAAGTCCACGGCTCGCACGAGCGTGTAGGTGCGGAACGTCTCCTTTCGTGCGCGCGAATCCACGCGCACACGGGTGCGCAGGCGGTAGATCGCGGAGTCGACGTCCCGCGGGCGGCGGATCTTCGCGCGGTAGTTGCCGAGCTTGTTCGGCCGCACCGTCGCGACGACCTTCGCCGCCCCGCTGCACGACGTGCGCTCCGTGATGACGATGTCGCGCTTGACCTTCGGCAGCGGCTTGGCGACCTGCCCGTAGATCGTCACCGACGTACGGGTGAGCGTCAGCGCGTCCATCGTCATGCGCCGGGTGAGCTTCACGCTCGGCGAGCGCTCGCGGCCGAGCTCGGCGACGTAACGCGCCCGCTCGGTCTCGCGGACGCTCGCCTTGGGCAGCGGGCCGGTGATCTCGAACAGCCCATTCGGCCCGACCCGTGCGAGCACGACGCGCTTGCCGTCCGCTAGCAGGCGGATCGGCACGAGCCGCCCCGCGTTCGCCCGCGACGTCACGCCCTTGAAGCGCACGCGCTTGCCGACCTGGACGACCTCGAGCAGCGCGATCTTCGCGCCCGAGCAGGCGAGCGCGAGCTGCGCGCCCGTGCGCGGCTCGCGCAGCGGGATGTTCGTCGTGGCCGGGGCCGTGACGGTATTGGCCGGGCTGTCGATCGTGACGGACGGCGCAGCATGAAAGCGCGCCGCCGAGGTCGTGACGGACGGCGGATCGAGACCTTGGCGCGCGGCGATGTTCGCGGGGCCGGTGACGTAGCTGTCCGGACCGCCCGGCGCCACGACGTCGACGTCGACGTTGCAGCGCGCATCGGCGCGGTTGAGGTGCCCGACGACGTCGATGGCGGTCCCGCCCGCGGGAGCGGTCACGGTGATGGCGGTCGGCGTCGTCGCCGCGCCGTCGCGATCCTCGCACGATAGGGCCACGTTCGGGTTGGGCGCGACCGCCAGGCCCGCGGACAGCGCGTTCGTGAGCGACCAGTCGCGCCCGGTCAGCGCGTAGCGCAGGCCGGTCACCGTCATGCGCAGCCGCGCCGGCCCGGCGGCGGGCACGTTGGCCGTGAGGAACGAGGTTGTGAGCGTCGGGGTCGAGTCGACGGCGATCGCCCAGGGCCCGTTGAGGTACGGCGTCGCGAACGAGGAGAACACGCTCCGCAGCCCGGTGACCGGGTCCACCCGCTGGATGGCGCCGAAGCCGAAGGCGGAGAAGACGCCGCGGCTGACGAAGATGT
The DNA here is from genome assembly GCA_963839905.1 of uncultured Actinomycetes bacterium. Classification (GTDB taxonomy): domain Bacteria; phylum Actinomycetota; class Thermoleophilia; order Solirubrobacterales; family Solirubrobacteraceae; genus CADCVQ01. The sequence goes on from CAWIXC010000003.1 coordinate 365,165, forward strand.
CGTCGTTGGGCGCGACCACGATGCCGGCGGGGTTGGCGAAGAGGTCGTCGTCGTCCTGATCAGGGGCGTCGTTCGCCGAGATGAGACTGCGCGTCCCGGTGTCGGGATCCACGCGGATCACCGCCCCCTCGTCGTCGCCCTCCGACATGCGCTCGGCGACGAGCAGCTCGCCGTTGTCGTCGATCGCGATCGCGACCGGGGTCTGGTAGTCCGGAACGCTGCCGACCGTCGGGCTGTCGTTGTTGGAGATCATCGTCCGCTGCCCCGTGTCCGGGTTCACGCGGAACACGCCGCCGTCTCCGTCGTAGGCGTCGGAGTCGGCGACGTAGATCGTCCGATCGGGCGCGATCGCCACCCCTTCGACCGTGGCGAACTCGTCGTCGTCCGGCTGGGCGGTGTTCGAAGAGAGGACGGTCCGCTCGCCGGTCTCCGGGTTCACGCGAAACACGGCGCCGTCGCCCCCGTCCGTCGCGTAGTCGGTGACGATGAGATTCCCGTCGGCCTCGAATGCGATGCCGTCGGGACCGCTGAACTCAGCGGCCGGGTTGACGGGATCGGCGTTGCTCGAGACCGGCGTGCGAATGCCCGTGACCGGGTCGATGCGCCACACGCCGCCCGTGTTTCCGAACCGGCTGCCCGACATGCCGGAGTCGGCGACGTAGATGTCGCCGTCCGGGGCGATCGCCAGGCCGATGATCTCGCCGAGCTCGAAGTCGCCGTCCTGGGCGGGCGAGCCGTTGTCGGAGACGATCGTGCGCGCACCCGTCGCGTCGACGCGGATGATCGAGGGCGGGTAGGTGGTGACGATCAGCTCGCCCTGCACGGCGACTGCCGTTGCCGGCACGGCTGTGACGCCCACCAATGCCGCGAGCAGCGGCGTCGCCAAGCGTCGCGCGACGCGCGCGTTGCGTGCGCGTGAGCGCGGTTCTCCGTACCTCATGACGATCCCTTTCCCCGTGACGTGACGTCGTGTCGGCCGGGCATGCTAGCCACGACGGCACGGTGTCGCGCCGGTAGGTGAACGTCCTCGTTCAGCGCGCTCGCGTCTGGAAGGGGCGGCTCAGGCGGCGGTGCGCGCGCGTCCCGTGGCCCGCGCGGCGATCTGCTCGACGACGTGCTCGGCGTCCTCAGCGATGCCCGCAAAGCGGCCCGAGCCCCAGGTGTGCAGCCACGGCAGGCCGAGGACGCTGACGCCCTCCATCGTCGTCACGCCGCGCTCGTGCTCGGGGTAGCCGCGCTCGTCGAAGATCGGCAGCTTGACCCACGACCAGTTCGGCGTGAAGCCCGTCGCCCAGATCACCGTGCGCACGTTCGAAGCCGCGAGGTCCAGCGGCTCGCCGCCGTCATACGGCGGATGCCAGACCGGCTCGTAGCGCGGCTCGTCGGGCGCGGCGATGTCCTGGCCGAGGATCCAGCGGTCGATCGTGTCCTTGATGCGCTCGGCGGTCGCGTCGGCGGCGTCGAGGTTCTTGGCGAGGTCCGCGGCGAACGCGAGCTCCTCCCCCACGCCAGCGAGCAGGCGGCCGTGCAGGCGCATCCCGTCGCGGGCAAACAGGCGCAGGTCGATGTCCCGCCCTCCCCCGCGCCCCGTAACGTAGTGGTTGGGCTCGCGCCGCGCGCTCAAGCCCTCGGGATGCTCAGTGATCGGCATCCGGTAGTGGCCGATGTCGTGCAGCCACGCGACGCAGTCGCGGCCGCGGTAGCGCCGCGCCACCCGCGGCGCGCTGCCGACCGCGAGATTGACCTCGCGCCCGGCGAGATGCAGGTCCTCGGCGATCTGGGCCCCCGACTGCCCGCTGCCGACGACGAGCACGCCGCCATCGGGCAGCGACGTGTGGTTGCGATATGCGCTTGAGTGAAGCTGTGTGACTTTCGGTGAAAGCGTGTCGCCGATCGGCGGGATCCGCGGGACGTGGTAGCCGCCGACCGCCAGCACCACGTGGTCGCACGTCAGCGCGCCGCGCGGGGTCGTCACGACGAACGCGTCAGTCGACTGCTCCACGGACGTCACGGCGACGCCCTCGCACAAGGGCGGCCCGAACGCGTCCGCATAGCGCTCGATGTAATCGATGATCGAGTCCTTGAGCATGAAGCCGTCGGGGTCGTCGCCGTCGTAGGGGTGGCCGGGCAGCTGGCACTGCCAGTTCGGCGTGACGAGGCAGAACTCGTCCCAGCGCTGGTCGCGCCACGACGCGGCGAGGCGGTCGCGCTCGAGGATCACGTGGTCGATGCCGCGGCGCGTGAGCTCGAAGCTCGCGGCCAGGCCGGCCTGGCCGCCGCCGACGATGACCACACTGCGGTGGCCGCCGAGGCGCTCGGGGGCGGGGAAGCGCCGGCGCGGCCGCACGCCGCGCATGCTCTGGATCGTGACGAGGTCGCCGTCGCCGAAGCTTGCGGCCGCGGCGTCGAACTCGTCGATGAGCTGCGTCGCCGCCGAGCAGCCGAAGCCGCGGATCTCGCGCAGCCGCGACTGGCCGGCCTCGAGCGCGGCGCGGGCGCGGCGCTGGAACTCCGCGACGGGGTAGCGCGCGCCGGTGACGATGGCCTTCTCGATCGAGCGCGACGGCGAGATGCAGCACTGCGTGCGGCCGTCGGGCCAGCGGACGGTGAACTCGATCTCAGGCATCGACGGTCACCGCCAGCATCGGCTCGGGCGCGCTGTACACGTCGGGGCGCAGGTCGCGGATCGGCGACAGCGCGCGGCGCGCCTTCTCGACGGTCGCCGCGACGTCGAGCGTCGTCACGGCGAGGCCGCCGGCCGGCGTCGTCTCGGCGAGCGGGTCGCCGCCCGGCCCGACGACGCGCGCGTCCCCGAGGAAGCGCAGCGTCCCGAACGTGCCGGTCTGGTTCGCCGAGGCCACGATCAGCGAGTTCTCCGCGGCGCGCGAGCGATCCCAGAGCTCCGAGCGGCGCCACTGGCGGTCGTCCTGCAGGCGCTCGGCCTGGCCGGTCGCGCTCGCCGGCCACGCCGACATGAAGCACAGGATCTCGGCGCCGTCGAGCGCGAGCGTCCGCGACGCCTCGGGGAAGGCCTTGTCGTAGCAGATGAGCATCCCGAGCCGGCCGACCGGGGTGTCGAACGCGGTGAGCCGGTCGCCGGGCGTCGTCATGCGCCCCTCCTTCAGCGGCATGTGGATCTTGCGGTGCAGGCCGTGCAGACCGTCGCCGCTCACGCACGCGGCGACGTTGTGCCTGATCCCGTCGCCGCCGTCCTCGAAGAACCCGACGCAGACGACCATCTCGCCGGCCATCTCCATGACGGCGCGCAGCTCGGGGCCGTCGGCGTCGAGGGCGGGCGGCGGGTCGGCGTCGTCGTGCAGGGTCGTGACGTAGCCGCCGAGCGCGGCCTCGGGCAGGACGAGCAGGCCGACGCCGGTGTCGCGGGCGTCGCCGATGAGCCTGCTCACGGTGGCGAGGCACGCGTCCATGTCGCGATCGAAGGGCGCCGCGGCGGCGGCGATGGTCAGCTGGGTCATCGTGGGTCTTCCTCGTCGTGGGTGGTGGCCGGGCCGAGCCCCGTGGCCCCGGCTCCAAGTGCTGTCGTGATCGCGCCGTCAGGCCAGCGCAGGCGCACGCCTTCGCCCTGTTCGAGGCGCCCGCACACGCTGCTGACGGCGGCGCCTGCGGGCAGCGGGCCGCCGGTCGTGACCATCGCGAAGCCCGGAAAGCACGTCAGCCAGTCGCCGAGGGACGCCGCGCCGGGCCTGGGGATCGCGGCGAGGTCGAGCTGCGCCGCGCAGCCGCTCGCCTCGGCGAGCATCGCGGTCGTGCCGACGATGCCGGCCATCGAGACGTCCTTGGCCGCGGTCGGCCGCGCCGTTGCGACCGCGTCGAGCATCGGGCGCAGCTCGTCGCGGGTGCGCCAGGAGGTCGAGTCCCACTGCAGGCCCTCGTAGCCGGGGCGCCAGGTGCCATCGACATCGGCGGTGATCGACAGCGCGTCGCCGGCGCGTCCGCCGCCGGCGGGGACGGGATGACTCGTGCGGCCGAGCGCGGTGACGCTCAACGACGGCGCTACGCCGAGCTGCGTGTGGCCGCCGACGATCGGCAGGTCGAGTGCTCCTGATCCGCGGCGAAGCCCGCGCAGGACGGCCTCGGCGTGAGCGGCGTCGCTCGCGCCCAGGGCATCGAGCGCGGCGACCGGTGTGGCGCCCATCGCCGACAGGTCGTGCGCGTTGACGAGCATCGCGCACCAGCCGGCCCACTCCGGGTCGTGCTCGACCATCGACGGCAGGATCGCGTCGGTGCACGCGACGACGTCCGTGCCCGCGACCGGCGCGCCGTCGTCGCCGCGCCAGGAGTCGTGCGGCAGGAGCGCGTCGAGCAGGTCGCCGAGCGACTGCTTGGTCTGCTCGACGAGGGTGGCGAAGCGCGGCACGGGCCAGCGCATCGCGGCGTGCGGGCGCCCGCCCACCTCGGTCGAGCCGGTGCGCTCCCAGCCGAGCTTTGCGAAGAAGCGCTCGTGGCGCTCCTGGACCTGGGCGTCGAAGCGCAGCGCGCCGCGCTCGAGCGCGACCGCGCAGGCGGCTCGTACGAGCGCCGCGCCGACCGCCCCGCGGCGCACGCCGAGCTGCGCGTTGCACACGAGGCGGCTGCCGTTCCACCAGCCGATCTCGGGGTGCTCGGGCAGCGGGTGCAGGCGCACGCCGCCGACGACCTCACCTTCCGGATCGACCGCGACGAGCACGACCGTCGCGGCGGCCTCGTCATGCAGGTCGAGGTCGTGACCGGCGAACAGGCCCTGCTGCTCGACGAACGCGCGCTGGCGTAAGCGGTGGTAGCCGGCGAGCAGGCGCGGGTTCTCGCAGGCGTCGCGGATCGTGAAGGCCGGGGCGGGTCCCGCGGCGCGGCCGCCGCGAAGGAGCGTGGCCGGTGCGGCGCTCATCCCCCGGCCACCTGCAGGGCCGAGCACGCGCCGCAGGCCGCGCAGCCCGCGACCTGGTCGGCGCCGCGCATCCCGGCGAGCTTCAGCCGCGCCGCGACGCGCCCGGTGACGTCCATGAGCTGGGCGGGCTGCGGCGCCGGCACGCCGTCGGCATACGCGAGCGAGCCTTCCAGCGGGCGATACGGGACGACGAACGGATAGACGCCCATCTCGATCAGCCGGCCGGCGCCGGCGACCAGGTCGTCGGGGTCCTCACCGAGCCCGACGAGCAAGTACGTGGACACGCGGTTCGCGCCAAACACCGACACGGCATGCCGCCACGCCGTCTCGTACCGCGCCACCGGCACGGTCGCCTTGCCCGGAGTCCAGCGCGCGCGAACTGCGGGATCCAGCGACTCGATGTGGATCCCGATCGCGTCGGCGCCCGCGTCGCGCAGCCGGTCGATCCAGACGAGGTCGAGCGGCGGCTCGATCTGCACCTGGATCGGCAAGAGTGGGACACGCTCGCGGATCGCGCGGATGCACTTCGCCAGGTGCTTGGCGCCACGGTCGGGCCCGTTGGACGTGCCGGTCGTCATCACCATCTGCTCCACGCCGTCGAGGCGCACCGCCGCCTCCGCGACCTCGGCGAGCTGCGCCGGGAGCTTCACCTGCGTCGTCGCGCCGGCCTTCAGCGACTCCTCGATCGTGCAGAAGCGACAGCGCGTGTCCTCGCGCGTGTAGCGGATGCACGTCTGCACGACGGTCGTCGCGAGGACGTGCGAGCCGTGCAGCCGCGCGAGCTGCTCGTATGGAACTCCCGCGGCGGTCGTCAGGTCGTAGAAGCGCGGGCGCTCGATCGGCTCGACCATCGCGTCCTCGACGACCACGCCGTCGCGCGTGAGGCGCCCGGTGTCGTCGAGCGCGAACGGCGACTCGGGTGCCAGCGGCAGCGTGGCTGACGAGCAGCCGAGCGTGAAGTGGCCGTCGTCCGATGGGCCGGCGCCGGCGCGGCGCCGCACCGGCGGCGCCGCGCGCAGGCCCTTGACGGCCAGCTCGGTTCGCAGGTCGAGCTGCACCGACGCCTCAGAACATCCAGGTGGTGTTGATGATCGCGCCTTTGCGCGCGTACTCGATCATCGCGTCCTGCATGTCGAGCGGATGGCAGGGGATGACGCCTTCCATCAGGTCCTCCTCGCGCGCGCCGTGCAGGGAGAGGCCCAGGCGGCAGGCGTACACGGTCCCGCCTTCTGCCATGAAGCGCTTGAGCGTGTTGTTCTCGTTGCGCATCCCGGGGAAGATCTCGTCGCCGATCGTCGGGAAGCCCCGCGTCTCGAGGCAGTTCAGCGCGCCGATGCCGAAGAAGTACAGGGCCGTGTCAAAGCCCTTCTTGAGCGACCGGAGCCCGAGCAGCACCGCGACGAAGCTCACCGACGACTCGTGCACGATCCCGTGGACCATCCCGAGGTACGTCTCGCCGGGCTCGGCCTGGTAGTCCGGGAAGACCTTCGTCGCCCCGTAGATCGACTCGCCCGTACCCTTCGACGGATGCGGGATCTCCATCAGGCTGGCCATCGCCTGGTCGCTGAGCATGGGTTCGACTGCCATCTGAGCTCCTCTGTTCTGGGCCTTCGCGGCCGGGTGATCAGCAAGCTACGAGTGGCGAGCCGCGGCCTGAATGGACCGGCGGGCGGAACATCGCTCGCTCGCCCGGACCGGGTGGACAACCCGTAGGCGCGATGTCCGGACAACCCCACCATTGGGCTCTGCTCCGGCGGTGACCACCCGCTCCGTACAGCAGGTCGGCGAGCGCCTGGGCTACGAGGCGCGGGATGTCCTCGAGGCGCTGCTTGAGACGGTCGCCGACGCGGTGTACGTCGTCGACAAGGACGGCCGCGTCGCGTTCGCCAACCCGGCCGCGCTCGCGTTGCTCGGCTACGAGGAGGAGGAGCTGCTCGGGCACGTCAGCCATCCGACGATCCACCACCACCACTGGGACGGCACGCCGTTTCCGGAGGAGGAGTGCCCGATGCTGCGCCCGCGCGCGACCGGCGAGACCGTGCGCGTCGACGATGACTGCTTCTGGCGCAAGGACGGCACGAAGTTCCGCGTCGCGTACTCGTCGGCGCCGCTGCCGCAGCGCAACGGGCGCGGTGCGGTGGTCGTGTTCCGCGACGTCACCGCGCGCCTGGATGCGGAGGAGGCCGCGCGGCGAGGCGCGGTCGAGTCGGCGCGTGCTGCGGAGATCCACGAGTCGCGCGCGCGGATCGTGGAGGCGACCGACGCCGAGCGGCGGCGCTTGACGCGCGACCTGCACGACGGCGCGCAGCAGCGCCTTGTGCGCGTGCTGTTCGCGTTGCGGTTGGCGGCCGACGAGCTCGGCCGCGAGGTCGGGGCCGGCGTCGGCCCGGAGGTGCGGGGCCTTCTGGATCAGGCGGCCGAGGAGACCGAGTCGGCGATCGCCGAGCTGCGCGACCTCGCCAACGGCATCCACCCCGCGATCCTCACGAACCGCGGCCTGCGCAGCGCGGTCGAGTCACTTACGGCGCGCCTGCCGCTGGTGGTGGGGCTCGACGTCTCACCGGAGCGCTTCCCGTCGGCTTTGGAGGCCGCGGCCTACTTCGTGATCGCCGAGGGGCTGACGAACGTCATCAAGCACGCCTCGACGGACGAGGCCTCCGTGCACGTGGTGCGGGCAGGCTGGAACGTGCTCGTAGAGATCCGTGACGAGGGCGCGGGCGGCGCGGACGCGGGGCGTGGCAGCGGGCTGCGGGGTCTCGAAGATCGCGTGGCGGCGCTGAACGGGACGCTGAGCGTGTCGAGCCCGGCTTCGCGCGGCACACGGGTGCGCGTCGAGCTGCCGCTGCCCGCGGACACGTCGGGGCCCGGGGAGAACGTCGGTCTTGGCGCGAATGACCCTCCATGAGGGCCTTATTCGCCAAGACAACGCGAAGCGGCATCGTTCCGCGTGCCCGCCGGGCGGGCTGCGGTCAGGCGTAGGCGACCCAGCCGCGGAAGGTGAGCGCGGCGTAGAACAGGCTCACGTCGCTGAACCCAGCCGCGCGCATGAGGGCTTCGTCGTCCTCCGGGCTCAGCACGGGCAGGCGGTCGCGGATCGCGACGGCTGCCTTGCCCATCCGGTCGGCCGGAAAGCCAGAGCCGACCGCGTAGGCCGCGTAGCGCGCCAGCCAGACATCGCGCTCAGGTGGCTGCGGCGAGAAGCTGTGATGGGCGACCACCAGCGCCCACCCGGCTTCAGGCGGCGATGCAAATGGCGCAACGTGTCGAGGCGCTCAGCCGCTGGGATGAAGTGCAAGGTCAGAAGGCACACGGCCGCGTCAAACGGCCCGGCCGGGGCGCTGTCGACATAGCCCTCGTGCAGCCGGATCCGGGCCGCGAACGACTGCGTCGTGGCCTCGGCCAAGCGCAGCATCTCCGCCGACGGGTCGACGCCGTCGAACTGCCAGCACGGGTGCCCGGTGGCCAGATGCTCGAGCTCCAGCCCGCCGCCCGCGCCGAGGACCAGCACGCGCCCGTCATCCGGCGTCCGCTCGGCGAGCAGCAGCTCGGTCATCCGGTGCAGATCCGCGAACCCGGGCACCTGCCGAGGCGGCCCGTCACGGTAGCGCGAGACCGCGTCCGGATCGCTGAACGAGCTCGCCGGGCGCTCGACACCGGCATCGGCTGAATCAGCGGACACCGGCGCAATGGTGTCAGTCCGTCAGGACGCGCGCAGCAGCGTGAGCACGGCCATGACGCGGCGGTGCTGTAGCGGCTCGGGACCGAGGCCGAGCTTGGAGAACATGCTCGTCACGTGCTTCTCGATCGCCGCGGGGGTGACGTCGAGCTCCCGCGCGATGCCCTGGTTGGACATCCCCTGGGCCATGAGCTTCAGCACCTCGCGCTCGCGGCCTGTGAGGCCGTCGACGGCGTTGTCGCGGCGGCGCCGGCCGACCATGAGCGCGACGACCTCGGGATCGAGCGCCGACCCGCCCGCCGCCACGCGCCGCACCGCGTCGACGAACGACTGGGCGTCGGCGACGCGCTGCTTGAGCAGGTAGCCGACGCCCTCGGCGTCATCGCCGATGAGCTCGAGCGGGTAGCGCTCCTCGACGAACTGCGTCAGGACGACGACGGACGTCTTCGGATGCTCGCGGCGGATCGCGATCGCGAGCCGCAGCCCGTCGTCCGTGCCTTCCGGCGGCATCTGGACATCGCAGATCGCGACGTCGGGCTCATGGTCTATCACGGCCTGCAGCGCCTCGACCGCATCCCCCGCCTCGGCCACGACCTCCATTCCGGCCCGCTCGAGCAGCCGCGCGATGCCGGCGCGCAGCAGCACCTCGTCGTCGGCGATCAGGACACGAAGGGCAGGCATCGGCCGCCAACCATCGCAGACACGCAGCGACCGGATGGCTGCCCGTTCAGGCGAGGCCGAACCGGAGGGGTGTCACATAGTGCCGCGTTGGTTCAGCCATGTGCACTACCTGTTAATTCGCGCATACTGGCGCCGGTACGGCGACCGGAGGGGGCCAAGATGGGCAGCAAGCGATCTGATCGGATGGGGACCCGGCGACGCGCGTGGCCGATCTCGCCGCGCATCTCGGCGCCGGGCTTGGCCATCGGCGTCACCGCGCTCCTCATCGTCCTCGGCGGCTGGGCGTACGCGGCAATCCCGACGACCGGCGGCACCATCCGGGCCTGCGTCGCGAACACCAACGACTTCCATTCGACGATCAGGCATGCGAAGGGCAGCGTGCGGTTCGTCGTTCGCTGCCGGCCCGACGAGACGGCGGTCCTCTTCAACCAGCGCGGTCCGACTGGCGCGACGGGCGCGGCAGGCGCCATCGGCGCTCCGGGCGCCCCCGGCGCCAAGGGCGACACCGGCGCGCCGGGCGCCAAAGGCCTGACCGGAGCGGACGGCGAGAGCGGCGAGCGCGGCCCGCGCGGGCTGACCGGCGAGGCCGGGCTCAAGGGCGACAAGGGAGACGCCGGCGCAACCGGACTCAAAGGCGACAAGGGAGACGCCGGCGCGACCGGACTCAAGGGCGACACCGGGCTCACAGGCCCGCGAGGCCCGGGGCTGCCGAGCTACGCCGCGTACCTCATACCGAGCGGCTCGAGCTTGGTACCTGTCTGGCAAAGCGGGATTGCGCCGATCAAGCTGGATCGCAACGGGGACGGCGCATACTTCATCCAGTTCTCGGACGCCAACGGGTGCGTGATCCCCACCCTCAGCCTCGTGAATGCGATAGCGACGACCGTCCAGATCTTCGCCGCGACGTGTACGTTCTTCCAGGTATTTCTCCGTAGCGGCCCCGACCTCGATCTGACGGACAGCCCGTTCATGCTGCACGTCGATTTCACCGGCGGCACGTGATGCGCTAGGTCCGCGCACCTGCACCGCCTCGTGGGGCACGGACCGCCAGCCGAGAAGGGCGACACCGAGGTGCACGGCGCTTAGCACGCCGCAGGCGGTCGCCCGTGTCCCCGGCGGTGAAAAGGCCACGAGCGGCGCCCTTCCCCCGCGGGGCGTTCTCCAGCTGCGGACCGCGCTGGCGTGCGGGCGAAGCGGCAGGTCACTGCCCTCGCGCGACGATGCCAGAGGCGCCAGCACGCCTACATCGCGGCCGCCGCGACGTCTTCATGCGCAACTCCGAGTCGCGCGGCAAGGCGTGCTTCGAGGTCGCTGAGGACGCCGCGCCCAAGCGCCGCTGTCCGAAGCATCTCCTCCACCTGCCCGAAGATCCCGAATGCCTGGATCGCTCCGGTGATGACGTTCGGATTATCGGGATGCTCGTCGAGCAAGCGGCGGACGAGCGGAAGCAGGTCTCGGCGACCCGCGCGCCGGATGGCGAAGATGACTTCGCCGGGCCAGTACGCCGCGACAGCGAGGACTTCGGCGTCGGCTGCGTCACCAAGCAGCGTCTCGAGCGCGCGGCCGCGCCAGTAGAACCCCTTGATACGTACGAGCAGCGGTGCTAGCGGCACCTGACGCAAGACGCCCGGGCTGCGTATCGCGACGCTGAGGAGGAGGTCGGGCAGGGACTCGCGACGGAGCTGCTCGCTCAGCACCGACTCCACCGCCGGATCGTATCCGTGGCGCCGGAAGTAGCGCCACGCACCCTGGCGGCGCCCGAGGCGGTCGGAGACGACGCACGTCGCAGCGAGCGCTCGAGCCGGCTCGATTCGGTGGAGCAAGCGCTGCAACAGACGGTCCACACTCTGCGCTGCGCGCCCGGGGCTCCGATGGCGCTGCTCCAAGCTGGACAGGCGCGACGACAACTCGACGAGGCGCGGGACCTCCCAGATCATGAGACGGCGTTCGAGCTCGCGCAGCGTGTCCTCCCGCTCCGAACCTGCGAGTGCGACATCGAGCCGCGCGATCAGCTCAACATCGGTGAGCGCCCAGCCCTGCGCCCGTGCTATGGCCCACCGGAGCCACCGCCGCGCCTCGTACTCCTCCGCATCGAACACAACCGCAGAATGCCGCTCGCTCCGGACATCGTGGGATATCACCGTTGAACCTGATCGCTGTCGCACGAACTCAGCCTGCCGGTGCGGCCGTCCGCCGTGGAGCTCTCAGCCGGCGGCGGAGCTCTGTTCGAAACCTCTCCGCGGTCCGGGTGGACGAGCGCTCGCCGGCTGCAAGTGCAGCGCTGCTATTCGCGCACCGTGGGAGCGCTTCGTCAGCGAGTCCGCCGGCTGCTTCTATCGGACCGAACGGCAGGGCCCGAGGACCCGGGGCCCGTTGAGCAGCCGCGCGATCCCGGCGTACCGTTCTCGGGATGTGCGTGTGGGCAGTCGTGAGATTGAACGGCGGCGTCGGATGCGGTGGCCGGAGCATGTCGAGTTGATCCGACGCACGCTCGTCGCTACTGCGGGCGGGTCCATGTGCGTGTTCGCCGGCGGTTGGGCGCTGATAGAGCTAGGCGCTCCGATCGGAGCGCTCTACGCACTCGTCATCGCGTTCATCGCGGCGACCGTTCGGGCGAGCATGGGCGCCCAATCGCATCGCGCCCCCGACTCCGACCGCGCCAGCGCCCCCACACCGCACCCTCCCAGCCCATAGCGCCGCGACCGCCCCACACCGCGGCCTACCGCGACTCCGCGGGCTTGACCCCCACGAGCAGAGCCATCTCGAGCCACTTCCAGTAGCAGTCGACGTCCTCGAAGCCGAGCTCGCGCAGCCAGCGCAGCTGCGTCTCGACGTCGAGCAGGCGGTCGGACGGGTCCTCGTGCTCGAGCGGCTCGTCGATCGCCGCGAAGAACGCGAGGTGCAGGCGATGGCTCGCCGACGCGACATGCTCGAAGTTCGCGAACACGCCGCCGGGCTCGAGCAGCGCGAAGATCTCGCCGTACAGCGAGCGCTTGCGCTCGTGCTCGAGGTGGTGGATGGCCATCGACGAGACGACGACGTCGAAGCGCCCGAGCTCGGGGAGCGGTTCGACGAGGTCGTGCTTGACGAGCTCGACGCGCTCGTCGCCGGCGAAGCGCGTTCTCGCCGCCTTGAGCATGAGCTCGGAGAAGTCCAGGCCCACGCCGCGCATGCCGGGACGGCCGGCTCGCAGCAGCGCGAGCAGGCGACCGTCGCCGGTCCCCAGGTCGAGGACCCTGCGAGCGTCGCGCGGCACCTGGTCGGCCAGGACGCCCTCGCCCTCCGCGCGGTGGGGCACGTCGTCCGCCATGGCCAGGTAGCGGTCGGCGTGCGCGGCGTCCTTCCACTCCTCGCCGCTGCCCATCACGCGTCCCCGAGGTCGAGCTTCGTCTGTGTCGGCGGGCGGCGATCGGCGCGGCGGGTCGTCACGGTGTGCGACCAGTGATCGGCGATCTCCGACGCGGTGACGTGGCGGTAGCTGACGTTGCGCTCGATCGGCTGCACCCGCAGCGTGCCGGGAGCCGCGGCGGCCCCGACGACCTTGGCGAAGAACAGGCGGCCCTTCTTGTTGCACTGCACGATGTCGCCGGGCTTGATCGCCGTCAGCCGCATGCAGCGCATGCTCGCGCGCACCCCGGACGGGATCGGCCCGCACCGCGCGCGTAAACGCGCACCCGCCCGGATCGTTACCGCCGGGTGAGCACCACGACCGGGATCTCGCGCTCGGTCTTGGCCTGGTAGTCGTCGTACGCTGGCCAGACCTCGGTCATCGCCGACCACAGGCGCGCCCGCTCGTCGCCGTCGGCGACCGACATCGCGACCGGCACTTCGTCGGCCAGCACCTCGATCGTCGCCTCGGGGGCGGCCTCGAGGTTCTTGTACCAATCGGGGTGGTCGGCGGCTCCGCCCTTCGAGGCGATCACGACCCAGCGGTCGCCGTCGACGACGTGGATCAGCGGCGTCGTCCGCGGCTCGCCTGACGTGCGGCCCGTGGTCGTCAGCAACAGGATCGTCGTGCCGCGCCAGTGGTAGCCGCGCTCGCCGCCGGTCTCGCGGTACACGCGGACATGCTCGGGGCCGAACAGCTTGTCGTCGTCCGACTGTGCCATGGCGCGAGTCTAGACGCGGCGCCCCGCGCGCGGCCTACAGGGCCGGTAGCGGATGTGTGTGGCCAGCGGCGAATGCAGCACCTCGATGGGCTCCAACCCGAAAGACCCGACGCCGTCGAAGATCCGCTCGCCGGCCCCGAGCAGGACGGGGGCGATGTCGAGCGTGAGCTCATCGACGACCCCGGCGACGAGCGCCTGCCGAACGGTGAAGGCGCCGCCCGCGATGTCGACGCCGTCCTCGCCGGCCGTCTCACCGCCCCTGCGTAAGCGGCGTCGAAGCCGTCGGTGACGAAGTGGAAGGTCGTCCCGCCCTCCATCTCGATCGGCTCGCGAGCGTGATGGGTGAGCACGAACACCGGTGCGTGGTAAGGCGGCTCGGACCCCCACCAGCCGCGCCAGTCCTCCTCCCACTCACCGCGGACCGTCGAGCGAGATCGACATGTGGCAGGTGGTGTCCGGCATCCGCGACCTTTCGAAGGTGATTGCGATTTGCAAGTAGCGGCCCGCAATCTACCGAGGTCCTCCCACAGCGCGGGACCGCCGTCGAGCTGCGCAGCGAGCGCCCGGGGGCGCCACTGCCGCCATGCGGCGACCCGACCGCGAGCGAGCGCTTCGCCGCCGCCTTCTTCGGCAAGCGGAGGGTTGACTTGTGTTTGTCGGTGTCGTCGTGGTACGAAACGCCAAGCTTCGCGCGTCGAGGACGTGCCGCTGCCGCGAAGACGATGATGTCGCTCGTGGATTCTCAACAACCAGGTGGGAGGCTTGTTGACGATGGGTCGACTGGATTCAGAGCTGTGGAGAGCGAAGCTGACGGGTGTGTTCTCCACCTGGGATAGGAACGGGGACGGATATATCACCATGGCCGATTTAGACGAGGACATGACGCACGTCGCGGCAGCGCTGAACGCGAGCCCCGACTCCGCGGCGTTCGCCATGATCGAGGACGTCTACAAGGTGTGGACCGACCAGATCTTCGCCGACCTCGACAAGGACGGCGACGCGCAGATCAGCCTCGAAGAGTTCCTCGGCTTCTTCGGCGGGGCGAGCAGGGAGGCGATCACGGACTTGTCCGAGCGCTACTGCGCGGCTGTGTGCGTCATGGCGGACGCGGACGGCGATGACCGTCTCAGCCATGAGGAGTACGTCCGCTGGGCGATGGCGGCCAACGGCGCGAGCGAGGCCGACGCTGAGGCCGCGTTCAGCGCACTCGACGCCGACGGCAACGGGTACGTCACCAAAGAGGAGCTCCTCCGCGCGATGGTGGAGTACGCCGTCAGCGTCGACGAAGCTCCGGGCAACGAGCTGTTCGGCCCGGTCGCGGGTTAGCACCCGAATCGCCCGCGACGGCTCGCGGCGGCAGACCCACCACGGCGGCGGTGGACGGCGTCCTCCGACGATCCGGGATCGTGGTCGTGGGCAAGCGAGCCGGGTCGCTGCTGCGAGCGGGGAGGGTCGTCAAACCGTGTCTCCTCGGGCCGCGTAGGCCGACCCGCTCACGGCACGGTCCCGGGGCCGTCGAGCTGTGCGGCTTGTCCCGCGCGCAGCGCGTTTACCGGGCAGTCGCACGCGCCGGCGGACGCACCGCGTTCGCGCGAGCGGGCGACCCGGCAACGTAGGCCGCGTCGTCAGCGCGACCTGGACACGGACCCGAGCACCGGGCCTACAGGCGAAAGCGCAGCTCCGACCACAGCGCCGCGTACGCCCCCGCCGCCCGCCCGCCCGACGCGTTCTGCGCGAGCACGCGACGGTGGACCGCCATCCGCTCGACGTCCGCCGACGCGGGGATCGCCGCCGCGAGCACGCCGGCGTGCGCCACCGACAGCTCCTCGACGACCTCGCGATGCAGGCGCTTGCGCCCGTCGACCATCGAGAAGAACGCGAGGATCCGCGGCGGCTTGGACACCTCCGACGTCACGAAGCGGTGCAGCTGGTCGAACGTCCGCAGCGACAGCGGCGACGGGATCAGCGGCACGAGCAGGACGTCGGCCGCGCCGAACACGCTCTCGGACGCCAGCGAGATCGCCGGCGGGCAGTCCAGGAAGACGTACTCGTAGTCGCCGGCCAGCGGGGCGATCACCCGCGCGAGGCCCTTCGTCGGGCGCTTGACGTCGCCAAGCTCGAGGTCCATGTTGCGATAGGTGAAGTCCGCGGGCAGCAGGTCGAGCAGCTCATGATCGGTGCCCTTGAGCTGGGACGCCGCGGAGGTCTTGCCGCCGACGAGCTTGCGCGCGCCGCCCTTGACCTTCGGCCTGACGCGCAGCAGGAACGTCGCGGCGGCCTGCGGGTCGAGGTCCCACAGCAGCGTGCGCGCCCCTCCGGAAGCCGCGAGCCACGCGAGGTTCACCGCGGCGGACGTCTTGCCGACGCCGCCCTTGATGTTGTAGAGCGCGACGACCGTCGTCATCCGAACGTCTGGTCGACGAGCTTGCGCTGCGACTTCGCGGCGAACCCGGAGAACCGCTCGGCGAACTGCTCGCGAGCGAGCTCCTGCTCGGCGACCAAGCGCTGGACGAGCACCCCCATCGCCATGAGCGCGGCGGCACCCCCCTCCAGCATCGCGACCTCGTCGCCCAGCGACCGCAGCAGCTCGGCCTGGACCTCGCGGTCCTGAAAGCGGCCGAGCACGTCCTGCAGGCCCTTCAGCGTCGAGACCATCGGTTTGACGACCTCGCTCGGGTACAGCGACGCGAAGAACTCGAGCAGGTAGCGCAGCTCCTTGCCCTTCTTGCGCAGGTCGTGCAGCGCCTCGTGCGGCGAGTCGTCGTCGATCGCCGAGCCCATCTTCACCATCCGCCGGTAGACCTTCGAGATCCGCTCGCCGGCCACATCGGCCACCGGGCGCGCGGCATCGGGGCGATCCTCCTCGGAGGACTCGACGAGCCGGTCGACGTACTCGCGCCAGTTCTCGAGCAGTGCGAGCGTGCGCCGGGACTGCAGCGCCCGCACCATCTTCCCGCGCTCGACGGCGAGGTGATCGCAGAGCAGCTGGCGCAGCGGCTCGACGTCGCCGGCGACCTCGGCGGGCAGCTCCGCCGCGAGCTCGCCGAACTCGAGCAGCTGCACGTCGAGGTCGCGGGTCGGGCCGGTGATCGCCTGCAGCTCCTTGAAGCCGTCGCGAAACGCGCGCAGCGGCTCGGGCGCGAACACGCCGCGCAGCTCGCGCTGCAGCGCGCGCGAGCGCCGGACAGCGACGCGCAGATCGTGCAGGAACTCCGTGTCGGTGTCGGCGAGCGTGCCGGGGGTGTTGAGCTCGATGACCTCGAGCAGGCGCCGCAGGATGACGACCGCGGCCTCGTCCGCGCGGGCGGCCGGATCCAGCGCGACGCGCAGCTTCGACGAGACCCCGCCGACGACCCCGCCGACCGCCGCGACGGCATCGTCCTGCACCGGGCGCGTCGCCGGCACAAGCCCCATCGTGCCGCCCAGCAGCTCGGACAGCTCGCGCAGCTCGCGGTCATAGCCGAGCACGCCGACGACGTGCAGCCGCGACGCGAGCGCGACGCCCGGCCCGTCGCCGGCGAGCGCGACAGGCTCCTCGACGCGCAGGCGCACGACGATCTTGCCGAGGTCGTCGAGGACGTTCACCGGCAGCTGGCGGCTGCGCACGCGCACGACCGGCGCGAGCGCGCGCATCTCGAGCAGCGGCTCGAGGCGCTCGCGCAGCGGGCCGGCGGCGAGATCGCCTGCGAACAGCCGTGAGGCGCCGCGCTTGAGGCCGTCCGACGCCTGCTCGGCAGCCGTCGTGGCATCGACGAGCGCGAGCCTGCGGCCCGCCTCCGCGAGCGCCAGGCCGGCGCCGCGCACGCGCCCGTCGAACGTGTCCCAGAACGTGCGCTCGACGACGTGCGCCTTGCTCGTGACGACCGGGACCTCGCCGGCCAGCGTGTCGGCCACCGCCGACGCCGAAAGACCCTCCGGGAGCAGCAGTTGCAGGGCTTCGGCGGGCACGCGCACAGTCTCTCAACGATTCGTGCCAGGTTGCGTGTGGCACGTTTGTGCCTTGGGTAAGGCACCGCCAGGAGGTTGAGGCGAACGGACGAGCGTCGCAGCCTTCGCGATCACCAGACGGGACGACGAGCGGCCGCTGATCGAGCGCCGCCAGCGGACCATGGCTCATGTTGTTGTCTTCAAAAGGAGGCCGACCTCATGCGTAATGGCAACGCGCGACTCACTGATCTTGGCACCGGGCCGCAGCTCGCAAGCGGCGGCCCCGACGCCCGCTCTCGCCGCGACCGAGCGCTGTTTGCTCGGATGGCCGAGGGCGATCCCCGGGCACGAGCCGAGCTCGTCGAGCGCTTCATGCCGCTCGCCCGCTCGCTCGCCCGCCGCTACGAGAGCTCCGGCGAGCCGATGGACGACCTCGTCCAGGTCGCCTCGATGGCGCTCGTCAAGGCCGTCGACCGCTTCGACGCGTCGCGCGGTCACGCCTTCACGAGCTTCGCCGTGCCGACGATCGTCGGCGAGCTCAAGCGCTACTTTCGCGATCGCACCTGGGCCGTGCGCCCGCCGCGCGAGCTGCAGGAGCTCATCATGCGCGTCGACCGCACCGCGACGAAGCTGTCGCAGGAGCTCGACCGCGCGCCGACCGTCGCCGAGCTCGCGGATGCGACCGGCGCCGACGAGGAGCACGTCCTCGAGGCGCTGCAGGCGCGCAGCGGCCGCGGCGCGCTGTCGATTCACGCGCCCCAGTCGCGCGAGCCCGAGGCGGCCTCGCTCGAGGACAGCATGGGCTGCGAGGAGGACGGCTTCGAGCGCGCGGAGACCCGCGAGCTGCTCGACGGGCTGAGCGTCGGCCTCTCCGCGCGGGCGCGAGACGTGCTCGGGATGCGCTTCGAGGAGGACCTGACGCAGGCCGAGATCGGCGAGCGCCTAGGCGTGAGCCAGATGCAGGTCTCGCGGATCATCCGCCAGACGATCGCCCACCTGCACCACGTCGCCGAGCATCGCGACCAGCTCGTCGCGTCGCGCTAAGCACCCGGTGGGTCCTAAAAACGGCTGAATGCGTCCGCATCGGCGGACTGCGCCGCCAACGCGTGCTTCGATTGCGCCTCGATCGGTAACAACATGAACGATGACATCGACGCGCGTCGTCTTATGAGCGAGGTCGCCAGCCCGGCCTTGCGGGTCACCCTGCCCGCGCATCGCGAGAGCCTCGCGCTGCTGCGTCACGTCATGCGCGGCTTTCGCGACGCGTACGAGATCGGGGCGGCCACGATGGACGACATCGTCCTGGCGATCAGCGAGGCCGCGACGAACGTCGTGCTGCACGCGTACGGGTCGCGGCCGGGCACGCTGACCGTCGTCGCGCATATGGAGGACGGGCGCCTGCACGTGCTCGTCCGCGACCACGGCGCCGGCATCGTGCCGCCGGACGACACGCCGCGGCCCGGGCATGGGCTCGCGCTCATGGACCACGTCGCGGCGACGCTCGAGATCGTCGGCGGTCCCGTCGGCACCGACGTCCTCATGACCTTCGACCTGACCGCGGGGCACGACCACCCCGCGCTCTCGGACTTCGACGCGGCGTCGTGAGCTGCGCGGCGGAGCTGACCGTCCAGGTCAGCGCGGGGCGCAGCCTCGCTCGCCTGCCGGTGCTGCGCCGGGCGGTCGCGGGGACGTCCTCGAAGGCAGGGCTGCCCGTCGACCGTATCGACGACGCGATCCTCATCCTCGAAGCGCTGCTCGCCGACGCGGGCACCGCGAGCGCCGACGAGGTCCATCTTGTCTTGACCGCACGGCCCGGCAGCTTCGCGCTGCTCATGGGGCCGCTGGCGGGGACCGAGGCGGCGCGGCTGCTCGAGCACGCGGCGCTGCCGCTGGTCGGGCCGGTGATCGAGCGGTTGGCGACGACCGCGGTCACGGTCGACGGCGGCAGCCATCTGCTGATCGTGCTCGACGCGGCGTAGTCGCTCGCACCGCCGCCCAGCACTCGGCGGTCATTCGATGCCGCGTTCGTGACGCCAGCGCATTCGTAGGCGCTCACGTTCGCCGAGGTGGGCGGGCGGCTCATGGCTCGCACCGAGGCGAACGTCGCGGGGAGGCCCGGCCTGCGCCCCTGCAGGGACTGCCGCCTCCGCCTCGCGTCCACTACGTGCGAGTTGGCGCCGCCTCACACAGCCTTGCGTTACCCCCGCGCGAGTCAACGTGTGCCGATACGCGTTCCATTTGTGGCGCCCTTCGCGACAATACGCCCAAGACTCTGCCGCAAGGCTCGCTCGAATCGCGATCCGCCTTCGTCGCGCTCTTATTGTCGGCGGCGATGGCGGATTCAGTGGACAGCTCCCCACGCCGAGTGCAGGCTGCGGCGCCGCCCCTCCCGCATGACGCCCGCTGTGGACGTTCGCGCGTGAGGAGCGTACAGCCACCGGGGCTCGACGCAGGCGGATCTCGCGATCGTGTCACCTCGACGACGACGGTGGCGTGCGTCGAACCGGACGCCTGGGATGTCTAAGGCGACCTCAGCAGCGCGGCGCACGTACGGCACGGCTCCGACCTCGGCGCCCTCGGAACCCTGCGCGAAACCTCGTCGTGCGCGCACACGCTCGCCAAGCAGCGCCCAGATCGGTGATCCTGTCCCTGAGGCGCCGAGCCTGGGGCCGAGGGCTCCGGCCGCGGTGTCCTCCGCTCGCGGGATAGGCTCGCGAGCTCCGAACGTCTGTGCCTACCGCCGAAGGGTCCTACTTGTCGCGCGAAGCCGTACGCCGTTGGCGACAGTTTGCCTCAGAGACCACCGTCACGTACAAGGGCGAGACACGCTCGTGGGCGGCGCACATCACGCACCGCGAGGGATACGCGGACGAGGAGCAGTTGGTGCAGCCGCGTGTATTCCCGCTTTTCGTGCGCGACTTGCTCGACTTCGAGGTCGGCATCTCGCTCGCAGCCGAGAAGTTCGACCGGGGCGGCCGCCCGGACTTCACGCCCGCAGACGCCGTCACACACCCGTTCATCTTCGAGATCAAATCGACGAACCTGGGTACCGCGCTGCAGGGTTGGGACAACCAGGTCCTCAAGTACCTCACGGGCTCGAGCCAGCGCATCAAGAGAGTTGTGCTGACGAACCTCGTCGGCCTGAAAGTCCTCGAGCTCGACAACTCCGGACAGGGCTTGGTGTCGATTCTCAGCATCGACCTTGGTCAGCTCTTGCTGGGTGACCTGGACATGGCGGCCGCGTTGGGGTCGGCGCAAGATCTCGAACGCTTCCTCCGCGACTATCGGCGCCGAGCGCTCTCACCGGAGGAGAAGCTGCAGAAGGCGCGATGCGCGTGGCCATGGGTTCCCGCACTCGAGACAACCGACGCCGACTGGCTTTCCGCCCGTCTTGACAACGTCGTCGTAGCCCTCACCGGGGACGTGCGCTCGCAAGTAGCAGCGGGCGTCCTGGGCGACGACGCCCAGGTGCACGACGTCATGCGCGCACAGGTAGAAGGCGAGTTGCAACAGCTCGAATGGCGGCTGGCCGACACCACGGACCCTCCATCGCGAGACCTCGCCGCCTACGTCGCGGCGTCACCGAGCTCGTTGCCCGGCAAGGCGCTCGCGCAGTACGAGGCACACGTCGCGTACTTCTTTGCCACGCGCATCCTGCTGGTCAGAGTCTTCGAAGACCTCGGCTTGCTGGATCCTGTCCTGTACGACGGCGGGCTCAACAACTGGCTTGAACGACTGCAAGACGCGTTGTCCGATGTCGTAACTCATTCGTTCCGCCGCGCGCGGCGAAGCTACCCCTCGCTGTTTGATCAGAGCAACGCGTACACCTGGTTCGAACCGCGCCGCGACGCACTGGTCGAAGTCATCTACGAGCTCGCCAACACCTTTCTCGGGGCGATCGAGAGCGATGTTCTTGGCAGCGTGTATGAGCGATTGCTCGAGCGAGTCGATCGTAAGCTGCTCGGTCAGTACTACACGCCGCGCGACGTTATCTCGCTGATCTGGGACCTAGTCGGAGTCGACGAGCTGATGGAGACCGCCGAGGATGTGGGACGCCCTCTGCGTGTCCTGGACATCGCCAGTGGATCTGGCGGGTTCCTCGTCGAGGGTGCCCGCCGATTGCGGACCCGGTTTGCGCAGCAGAAAGCTCAGGGCTCAGCCTTGTCTGCCGGCGACTGGGTCCGCACCGCGTCACGGGGCTTGACAGGCGTTGAGATCCAACGATTTCCGGCGTACCTCGGCGAGTTGAACCTACTCATCCAGATCGCGCTCGGCGCATCGGTGGGGATCGCCGAGGGTGAAGGGCGTCCGGCCATTCCGCCGCTAGGGATCGTCTGTCACGACACACTGGCCACGCACAACCCCATCGACCTCTTCGGCGCGGGTGACGGCTCCGACTCGGTCGGCGCAGCCGAGGACCGCAGTCAGTTCACCGATCCGGCTCGACAGCAGCGGTTCGCAGACCTCTGCGACCCCAGTGAGAACGGCGCGTGGTTCGATGTGACGATCGGCAACCCTCCCTATGTCGGCGAGAAGACCGCAGCCAAGATCATCGATCGGACTCGTCGCGAGCGCCCATACTGGGCGCAGTTTCACACCCTGCACATGGACTATCTCTCGTGGTTTCTCATCCTCGGAATCAGCAAGCTGCGCGAGGGGGGACGCTTCGGCTTCATCACGAGCGAGTACTGGCTACGGGCGACCGGCGCATCGAAGCTGCGCCGGTACCTGGCTCAGCATTGCGAGATCGAGCGGCTGATCCTGTTCCGAGACATGCGCCTCTTTCCGGACGCTCCCGGTCACCACTCGCTCGTCGTCACGGGCCGACGCGTCGTGATGCCAGGGGACCTGCCGGACTACGCGGGGCCGGCATCGCCTGATCACAAACCCATGATTCATTTCGTCACGCGGCCCGCTGCGCGAGACAGATCGCTACGCCCCGTCGCGTTGGACGACATCCGACGCTCCGCTCGCAACACAGTGTCAGTCAAGGGCTTCCCAGGGCGCGTGTCGCCAGGAGCACTGCTGGCCGGTTCTTGGTCAGAGGTCATCATGACCCGCGATCAGATCAGCCGACGACGTCGGATCCAGAAGCTTGGCGGATCAGCGCCCGCCGTAGCAGCAGCCGACGAAGGCGTGATCACGGGCGCTGATCGGATGCGTGCCGCCGACCGTGATCGGCTCGGGCAGGAAACGCTCAACCAGCTCGACACGCGCGGTGTCCGCGGCATCTTCGTTCTCACGGCCGAAGAGGTCTCGACGCTCGGAGACCTCAACGACACCGAAACAGAGCGGCTTCGCACCATCATCAATACGCGCGATGTCTACCCCTATGCCTGCGTTCCTGACGACGACGGGCGGCGCATGCTGTATCTGCCGAGGCCCGATGACCTTGCGCGCGCCAGACACGAACTCGGCAGCGACGACGCTGAGGAGAGTGTCGGTAACGCGCTGCCGTTCGACCTCGCAGTCGAGATGCCGAACTTCGAACGGCACCTCACACGCTTCAAACCGATCCTCGACGCCAAGATAGCCGCATTCAAGGAGAACCGGCCGTGGTGGACGATTCACCGCGGTCGTCCGCGCATCGGAGCGGCTGAAGGCGCGCACGAAACATGGGCGCAATACGCCTTGACGTCCAGATGGGGAGAGAGTCACAACCTTACCGTCGGGCTCGCACCACGCAGATCAGTCCCGCAGTCCTCGATGCACGCGCTGATCCCGACGCCCGACAGCAACGCGGCGTATCTCGCGGCTCTCTTCAACTCTGGGCCGATTCAATCCCTGGCGGACGCCTTTGGACCTGGGCAGCTTCGCATGGACGAGATCCTGGATCTCCTCGTTCCCCTGCTACCAGATCCCGCTAGGCACGAGATCACCGCGGCCGGCTACGAACTGGCGAACCTGGTTACGCAGCTCGTGCGAAGCTTCAGCAGCCGGTGGCCGACGCTAACGGACGACCTACGGGCAGACCCTACCCTGACCGCATTCGATGCCGGCGCGTGGACGCCGGCTGATTTCCCAGCGGCACGACGAGGGACGCTGTCTACAGTCACGTGGGTGGACGAGGTGACTCCCAAGCGTGTGACCAAGCACCCGATCCGGGAGATCGTCACCGAACACACCCTGTTCGGAGACCAGGTCGTAGCGGTCGGCGATGGCGCACGTCGACAGGCGTTTCGGCTCAGAGAGGACCGGGACGACCTGCGCGAGGCTCTCGTCGCAAGGCTCAACGGTGCCGCCGCCGCGGGGGCTGCATTGAAGGACCTCGCAGAGTTGCCGGTGCCCATTTCTGGCCCAGCGCTCGCTTCGACGCTGCGTGATGATCGAGCCGCTCTCGCGCTGCATCTTGATCGATACCGCCAGCAGCGCAAGATCATCGACGACCATGTACTGGAAGCCCTCGAGGGCTAGACAGGTGACGAGGTATCCACGCGCGAGGCGTGGGTCATAGGACCTCTCCCGATCAGCTAGGACCCGGCTCTCAAGCTAGCCTCGCAGCGCAACCATCCGCATCGCGCCCCGCAGTGGCCGACGGGCCTTGCCGCTGACATGCGGGAGATGTGGAGCCTGTAGAGCCTCGGCGATCGGAGGGAGCCCGTAGCCACCGACTACGGGATGTTCACTCGAACCCGGCGCTGAGCAGGGAAAACCCGGGTGTGCGCAAACGCCTCGGCTCGATCGCTCTGTTGCTCGCCGCGCCGGTGGCGGTCGGTGGGCTGTGGGTGATGCACGCGAGCGAGGTCGGGGTCGCGCTGTCGCGGATCGCGCCGGGGGCGATCGCGGCGGCCGTGGCGCTGCACGTCGCGACGCTGGCGCTGCGCTCGGAGGCGTGGCGGGTGACGCTCGCCGCCGCGCACCCTGACGTGCTGTCCCGCGGGATGGTGCACGCCGCGAACGCGGCGGCGTTCGTGGCCGGGTCGGTGCAGAGCCAGGCCGCGCTGCCGGCGCGCGTGGCGATGCTGCGGCGCTTCGCCGGCCCGCGCGCGCCGCGCCCCGGCGTCATCTTCGCGGCCGACATGCCGATCTTCGCGCTCGAGCTGTGCGCGACGGCGCTGCTTGTTTGCGCCGCCGGGGTCGCAGGTGGCGCCTGGTGGATCGCGCTCGGCGCAGCAACGCTCACCGTCGCCGTACAGGGCGCCCGGCACGGTGCGAGCGCCGCCCGGCGCGGCGCGCAGGCGGCGGCGCGTGCCGTGGCGCCGGGCGCGCGCCGCGTCGTTGCGCCGGGCGCGCCGCGCGTGGCGCCGGCGGCGCCGAGCACTGCGGGCACGCGGCGGCTGGTCCCCGGCGCGCCTCGGCTGGCCGCCCCCGCGCGCCGATTCGCGCCCCGCGGCCATGCGCGGTGGTCCTTTGCGCGCGGCCTGGCGGTGCTCCGCGACCCCCGGCGGCGGCGAGTGCTTGCCACGCTCGTCGCCGCGATCGTCGGCCTGACACTGTCGCGCATCTGGCTCGTGCTCGCGGTCTGCGGCCTGCCGCATGGCTTCGCCGAGGTCGTCGCGGTGTTCGCCGCGCTGGGCGTCTTCGGGCTGCTGCCGATCGGTGCCGGCGCCGGTCCGGCTTCCACGGTCGCGGTCCTCGGCGCGGGCTCCGCCGGGGCCTCCGTGGCCGCCGGGCTGCTGCTCGGCGCGTCGTCGGTCATCGCCGTCCTCGCCTACGCGCTGCTCGTCGCGCTGCGGCCACGGCTTCCCGCGTATCGCCGCCGCGGGGCCGTCCTGACCGCCTCCCCGCTGCCCGCCGGCTCGTGACCGGCGCGGCCGTCGACGTGCTCGGCGGCGGCGACCCGCTCGTGCTCCTGCACGGCCTCGCCACGACGCGCGCGATCTGGGACCACACCGCGCCGCTGATCGGCCGCGAGCGCCAGGTCGTCACGCTCGACGTGCCCGGCTTCGGCGCCGCGCCGCCCGCCGGCCCGGGCTTCGACCTCGGCCGCGTCGCCGACGCCGTGATCGGCGACCTGCGCGCGGCCGGCGTCGCCGAGCCGTTCGATCTCGCGGGCCACTCGCTCGGTGCCGCCGTGGCGCTGACCCTCGCCGTGCGGCACGCCGGTGCGGTCCGCAGCCTCGTGCTCGTCTCGCCCGCGGGCCTGCGCCCGCTCCCCTTCCCAATCGGCGCGGCAGCCGGAGTCGCGGCGGAGCTCTTCATCCCGGCGCGCCGGCACGCGTCGGCGCTCGCGACGTGGAGCTGGGGGCGGCGGCTGCTCATGACCGGCGGCGTCGTCGACGGGGCGGCGCTGTCGCCGCGCGTCGTGCGCGAGCTCGTCGGCAACTCGCGCGGCGCGCGGCGGTCGGGCGCGGCGCTGGCCGCCGTGGTGCACGCCGACCTGCGCCCGGCGCTCGCCGGGCTCGACTTGCCCGTCGGAGCGCTGTGGGGCGCCGGCGATCGCGTGATCCCGCCGGGCGGCGCGCACACCGTGCTCGCACTGCGTCCGGGCGCGGTCTGCGAGGTGATCGAGAGCGCGGGCCACATCTCGATGGTCGAGCGGCCGGCGGCGTTCGCCGCCGCGCTCGAGCGCGTCCTGGTGGCGATCTCGTGAGTGGCTGCGGCGCGTTGCGCCTGCGCGACGGGCGCCGGCTCGCCTACCGCGCGATCGGCCCCGCCGACGGCGCGCTCGTCGTCTACCTCCACGGGGCGATCGGCTCGCCGCAATCCGCGTGCCCGCAGCTCGAGTCGATCGTCGAGGAGCTCGGCCTGCGCTACGTCCTCGTCAGCCGCCCGGGCTTCGGCGACTCGGACCCCGCGCCCGGCCGCACGCTGGCGAGCTTCGCCGGCGACGTCGCGCAACTGGCCGACGCGTTCGAGCGCCCGCGGTTCGCGGTCGTCGGGGTGTCCGCGGGCGGCCCGTACGCGCTGGCCTGCGCCTGCGCGCTGCCCGAGCGCGTGCAGCTCGCGACGGTCGTGAGCTGCATGACCCCCGGGCCGTGTTTGTCAGCCGGTCTGCCGGCGGCGGCGCGCGTCGGGCTGCGCCTGCTGCGCGAGCACCCGCGCGGGTGCTCGCGCGCCGGCGACGCGCTCCTCGCGCTCGCGCGGCGCAACTCGCGGCTCGTCGCCCGCGTGATGTACGCCGGCGCGGCGCGCGACGACCGGCGCCTGATCGACGAGCCCGACGCGCGCGCCGCGGCGACGCGCCGCTTTCTCGCCGCCGCCCGCGGCGGAGTCGGCGGCATGGTCGACGACTACCGGCTGTGCACGGACCCGTGGGGCTTCGTGCCTGCCGCCGTCGCGCCGCCGGTCCAGCTCTGGCACGGCGCGCTCGACGCGATCGTGCCCGTCGACGAGGCGATCGGCCTCGCCGCCGCCCTGCCGCGCGCCCGGTTCGCGCTGCACCCGGGCGAGGCGCACTTCTTCTACGGCCGCAAGCTGCGCGAGATCCTCGGCACGCTCGCCGCCGCGATCGGGGCCTCGGGCAGCAGGTCGATCAGCAGCGTCGACCAGCCGAACCCGCGCGCGCCGAGCCCCTGCCCGGACCCCGGGTGGTAGTACTCGCGAAACCCGCCGGCCAGCGCGGCGGCCGCCAGCGAGCTCACGACCGCGCGAGCCGCGGCGTCGTAGCCAAGCTCGCACATCGCCGGCACGAGCAGCCAGGCCGTGTTGACCCACGACGGCCCGCGCCACGTGCGGAAGCGATCCCAGCGCGGGTTGTACGACGGCTCGTCCATGCTCACCGACGGGATCCCGACCGGCGCGCGATAGCGCCGCGCGTCGAGCAGGTGCTCCTCGACGATCCGCCGGCGCACGGAGTCCGGCAGGCCGGGCAGTACAAGCGGTGACAGCGCCGACCACGTCGAGATGCGAACCGGCTGCTCGCGGCGGCCGGCGAGGTCGAAGAACAGCCCCGTGCGCTCGTCCAGGCAGCGATCGAGCAGCGCCTGCTCGACGCGCCGCCCCTTCGCGGCCCAGCCCGCGTCGCCGCTCAGCCGCGCCATCGCGTGCAGCGACAGCGCGAACGCGACGTTGACCCACACGTCCTCGAGGTGATGGTCGTGGCGCGCGATCAGCGTGTGCGAGTCCCACCGCGCGCGACGCCCGCGCTCGAGCAGCAGCGCGTAGCCGGCGCGGTCGTGGGTCATTCGGCGGAAGACCGGCGCGTACTTCGGCGAGTCGTCGAGGCCGGACTCGTCGGGGACGACGATCGTGAGCAGGCCGTCGCGATCGGGGTCGCGATGGTGCTCGAGCCAGCGCAGGTGCGCCGCGAGCTGCGCGACGGCCTCGGCGCGAAAGCCCGGCCCGTCCGGCGAGGCGTCCGCCACGAGCTCCCACGCGAACGCGAGCAGCGGCGGCCCGATCGTCTCCGTGCAGCGGTCGCCGAAGAGCCCGCGCGTCGCGTACAGCGGGGCGCGCCGCCAGCCGGCGGGGGCGTCCCAGAACACCGTGTGCGGGAGGAAGCCGTCCGGCCGCCCGGACCGCAGCACCGTGCGCAGCTCCGCGCGGGCGCGCGCGGGATCGACGAGGCGCCACGCGATCGCGTGAAAGCACGAGTCCCAGTGCCACATGTGCCGGTAGCGCGGCGGCGCCGGGCAGGTGTAGGCGAACGGGACACCGTCGCCGCGCGTGCCCTCGCGCCAGTTGGCACGCAGGACGCGCTCGGCCTCGGCGCGCAGCGCGCTCGCGGCCGCGCTCAACCCGCCCGCTGAGCCGGGATCCACCGAAGGCTCACGGAGGCGAGGAGCCGCGACGTGGCTGGAGCCGGGCTGGTCGGCACCGAAGGCTCACGAAGGCGAGGAGCCGCGAGGTCCGGTGCAGCCGGCCTGGACGAGCCGCGCGAGCTGCGCGGTCTCGGCTTCGAACGCGGCCGCCCAGGTCGAGCGGGCGGCGAGCTTGGCCGCCGCGACGCGGTCGGGCTCGGCGGCGCGCGCGGCCTCGATCGCGGCCAGCAGCCCGCCGACGTCGCCGGGCTCGAACGTCCGCGCGAGCAGGCCGATGTGCTTGGCCGACGGGGCCGTGGCGCACGTCACGACGCACGCGCCGCTCGCCGCCGCCTCGAATCCGACGAGGCCGAACGTCTCGTGCGCGCCCGGCATGACGACGACCCGCGCGGCCGCGTACGCCCGGGCGAGCTCGGCGCGATCGGCGATGTACGGCCGCCACTGGACGCGATCGCCGAGCCCGAGGTTCTCGGCAAGGCGCCGCAGGCGCAGCTCGATCGGGCCGCGCCCGTGCAGGCGCAGGCGCCACGGCTCGGCCGAGCGCGCCGCCGCGTGCAGCAGCTCGACGACCCCCTTCTCGCGCCCGAGCCGGCCGACGTACAGGACGTGGTCCTCGAGCCGGACGCCGGGCTGCGGCACGAACGCGCGATCGAGGCCGAAGCGCAGCGGGATCGTCGCCGCGCGGCCGCAGTCCGGGCGCGAGTCGACCGCGGAGAGGATCGCGTCGGCGTCGCGGTAGGCGTGATGCATCCAGCGCCGCAGCACGGGATGCCAGAGCGGGTCTGGCCCGGGCAGCCCGGCCGCGTCGAGTGCGATCGAGCCGTGATGGACGGCGACGACCTGCGCGCCGATCTCGTGCGCCGTGCGCGCGATCCGCAGCGGTCCCCAGAACGGGTCGTGCAGCACGACGAGGTCCGGGCGCAGGGCACGCAACGTCGCCCGCAGCGCGGCGACCCCGATCGGCACGCGGTAGCCGTTCGTCGCGGCCAGGCGAAGCGACGGGAGCTCGTGGCGGTCGGCGGAGCCTCCCGCCCGCGGCCGAGGTCGCCGCCCCGGCTGCGGTTGCCGGGGCGCCGCGGGTGCCGGGACGATCACATGGTGCTCGATGGCCCCCGTCGCCTGTGCCCAGGTCGCCTTGGCATCGACGTAGGTGCGGATCCCGCCCGAGCGCTCCCCATAGAACAGCGCGACATCCGCCACTCGCAGCCGCGGCGCGGCGACCGCGCGCAGGGCCGGGGTGCGCCGGCCGTCCAGGCGCCGTCTCGCTTCGAGCACGGCCGCCGCCTCAAGCGACACGGAGTGCGTCGCCCTCGGCGCCCGCGCGCACGGCGCCCGTGTCCATCGCGCGCCGGTAGCCGTCGGCGAGGCGCTGCAGCGAGCGCTCCCACGTGCGCTCGCGGACGGCTTCGAGCGCGCCGCGCGCGAGGCGCTCGCGCTGCAGTGGCTGGGCGGCGAGCTCGCACACGACGGCGGCCAGGTCGCCCGCGTCTGCCGGGCACAGGCGACCCGTGACGCCGTCGGTGACGATGCTCGTCGGCCCGCCTTCGCCGACGGCGACGACGGCCAGCCCGCTCGCTTGCGCTTCGAGCAGGACCTGGCCGAACGTGTCCGTGCGGCTGGCGAAGAGGAAGATGTCGGCGCTCGCGTAGGCCGTAGCGAGCGCGTCGCCCTCGAGCCAGCCGAGGAACGTCGCGTGCTCGCCGAGGCGCTCTCGCAACGCGTCCTCCTCGGGCCCGCCGCCGGCGAGCGCGAGGTGCAGGCGAGGGTCGCGCTCCCGTGCGGCGAGGAACGCGTCGGCGAGCAGGTCGGCGCCCTTCTCGCGGGTCAAGCGGCCCGCGTACAGGGCGGTGATCTCGCCGGGCAGCAGCGCCGGGTCGCGGCGCGACGGCGAGAACCGGGAGAGGTCGACGCCGCGGTCCCAGCGACCGATGCGCTCGTCGGCGACACCCATCTCGCGCAGGACCTCGTCGGACGCCGGGCTTGGCGACAGCACCCGCCGGCACTGGCCGTAGAACGCGCCGATCGCAATCCGCGCGGCGACCTCGAGGCCGGGGTCCTGCGAGCGCAGCCCGGCGTAGGCGGCGAGCTCGGTGTGGTAGCTGCCGAGCACCGGCACGCCCATCATCCGGGCGATGATCCCGGCCGCCGCGCCCGACGGGCCGGGCGAGCACAGGTGCACGAGGTCGTAGCGGCCGTCCGCGAGGACCTCGACGATCGCCGGCAGGCTCGGCACGCCGACCTTCAGCCCCGCGTAGAAGGGGATGTCGATCTCGGCGACCGCGCTCAGGCGGCGGTCCACGTTCGCGTCCGTGCCGACGACCTCGACCTCGAAGCCCGGCACGCCGCGCTCGCGCAGCTCGTCGAGCGTGTGCGTGACGCCGTGCATCCCGCCGACCGCGTCGGCGACGAGCGCGACTCGCAGCGGCTCGCCGTCGCGATGGGCGAGCTTGGCCGTCTCGCGACCGAGGAAGGCGGCCGCGGGCGCGTACGGGATCGCCGCCAGGCAGGCGTCGAAGAGCGTCGTCGCTGCGGCAGCGATGTCCGCGCCGCCGGGTGCTGCGGTGGCGATCTGCTCGACCGCCTTGGAGAGCTTGCGCTCATGGCAGCGCCGGGCGCGACGGAAGAGGTCAGCGTGGGTGAAGTCGTCGCGCTGCAGGAAGGCGAGCAGCTCGCGCTCGTCGAGGCGCAGGTCGACGGAGGACATCCAGGCGCGCAGCAGGGCGCGGGCGTCCTCGGGGCCGAGGCCGGTGCCGGTCGAGCCGGTCCGCGCGTCGCCCTCGCGCATGAGCCGCTGCACCATCTCGAAGACGGCCTCGGGGCTTGGCTTGGCGGCCGTGGGGCCGGCCGGGCCGTGGCCGAGCGCGCGCGTGGCGAGCCCCATGGCTGCGTGCGTCCACTTCGCGGCGCTGCCCTGCTCACCGCGAGCGCGGGCGTTGCCGAGCACGACGTGGTCGAGGAACCGGCGCCAGCTGTCGGCCTCCGGGGTCTCGGTGAACGTGCGCCCGATGTCGACGCCGGCATGGTCGTCCGAGCCGCCGACGCCGGTGCCGCCGTGCGTCTCGATGTAGACGACCGCGGGAGCGTTCAGCTCACGGGCACGCGAGCCGTTGCGGATCTCCCAGACGCCGAAGAGCTGCGCGAGGCGCCGGCGGTGGCGCGGCAGCAGCGGCGCCTCGACCGCGTAGAACGGGTGCGCGAGGGCGCAGGCGATCGAGCGCTCGCGCAGCTCGTTGGCGACGGCCTCGACGTCGCCGGCCAGCTGCTGCAGGCGCTCGTGATCGTCGGGGGTGATGCCCCAGCAGAGGATGTGGACCGCCTGGGGCTCGCCGCGAAACCAGGCGGTGAGCTCCTCGGAGACGAACGCGTCGTCGTGCTTGGCGGCAAGCTCGAGGGCGCCGTCGATCGTGTCGTGATCGGTGATCGTCACGAAGTCCATGCCGCGGCGCTTGGCGAGCTCGTAGACCTCGTCGGGCGGCGTGGCGCACTCGGGCAGGCCGAGCGCCCGCTGAACGCCCAGCTTGGAGACCGCGGACGCGGTCGAGTGGCAGTGCAGGTCGACCCGGCTGGTCGATTGTGGGGTCATCGTTGCTCCCGTTCGCAGTTCGCTTCACTTGTTCTGCGCTGCACTTTCCGCTGCAAACGGTGCGAGTTCGTGAACGGCTTGAGTTCCTCCTGTGACCTTCGTGTGAAGCGTCCCGGCCGGACGCGATCGCCGTTCAGGCGATCACGTCCGGTGAGCACGGGTGCTTCTAGCTCTTGAGCGCCGTCCACGTGAGCGGACCGGCGTCGCCGTCCGGCGAGAGACCTGCCCCCTTCTGGAACGCGACCGTGGCGGCCTTGGTGTTCGGGCCGAAGTCGCCGTCCACCGTCACCGGGTGGCCGTTCTTGCCGAGCAGGTGCTGCAGCAGCTTCACGGCGTCACCCTTGGCGCCCTGCTTGGTCAGCGGCGGGTCGAGGCGCGCCCACGTCTTGGGGCCGATGATGCCATCTTCCTTCAGCGGCTGGACCGTGTCGCTGGCGCGATCCTTCTGGTACTCCTTGACGCGCTTCAACGTCGTCGGGCCGAAGTCACCGTCCTGCTTGAGATGGTAACCGCGCCTATCGAGGCGTTCCTGGGCGAGCTTGACAGCGGCGCCCTTGGAGCCGACCTTGATCTCCGGGTGGTCTGCCATGGTGATTCCTCCTCGATCGTCTTGCCCGCGTTTCGGGCGACCACGAGTGACGCTACCCGGGACATTCGTCTATGTGTGACTTGTGTGTCCGATTGCACAGCAATGACTTGCCAAGAGCGCGTTGCACCCGATTTTGATACATCACTTTTTATCGATCATTGACGTTCGATGTGTGCGAGCGAGGAGATGTAACGATTGCGTGAACGAGTGGCGGAGGTGGGTTGGGACGGCGAATCTTCCCTATCGATGCCGGTCAACTCCGCGGCGCTCGCCGACGCCCTCATCCTCGAGCGCGGCACC
Source organism: uncultured Actinomycetes bacterium (assembly GCA_963839905.1). Classification (GTDB taxonomy): domain Bacteria; phylum Actinomycetota; class Thermoleophilia; order Solirubrobacterales; family Solirubrobacteraceae; genus CADCVQ01. The sequence goes on from CAWIXC010000003.1 coordinate 397,558, forward strand.
CTCAGCGTCGAGATCGCGTTGCAGCCGTTCGCCGTTTCCGTCCGGGGCAGCGGCCGGAGGCTGGTCCGCGGCCTCGGCGTGTGGGCCGTCCAGGGCGAGGTGCAGGACCAGTTCATCCAGTTCACCGAGGGCGTGATCGCCCGCGAGGACCTCGGGCTGCCGGAGCGCGTCGTGGCGGCCAGCATCACCGAGCAGCTCGCCGACGGCGCCGAGATCGCGGTCCGCCTGCAAGGCGGGCGTGCCGGACGCCTGCGCGTCACGCTCCCCGCGACGCACGCCGTCCTGGTCGAGCTCGAGCTCGAGGGCTCGCCGCTGCGCATGGCGGCGGACTGGGATGCGCGACCGGAGGAGCACTTCGCCGGGCTGGGCGCGCGCCACGCGCTGCGCGTCGACCACGCCGGCCGCGAGATCCAGCTCGGCGCGGACCGCGCGTACACCGGGCCGGACTGCCCGGCCGACCTGCTCGCCGACGGCGGCGTCCCGCAGGGCGACTACGCGCCCGCGCCGTGGCTTCAGTCCTCGCGCGGCTACGCCGTGTGGGCCGACGGCCACGGCAACGGCATGCGCTTCGAGCTCGGCGACGACCGGACCGTCGTCTCGGCGCGCGCTCGCGCCGGGCCACTGCGGCTGTGGCTGTTCACCGACCCCTCCCCCGCGGCACGCCTGCGCCGCTACCTGCACGCCACCGGCCTGCCGCCCGTGCTGCCCGAGTGGGGCTACGGCTTCTGGAAGTCGCGCGACGTGTACCCGCACCAGGACGACGTCGAGGACGACGTGCACGGCTGCCAGCGCTCCGGGATCCCGCTGGACGCGGTCGTGCTCGACTCGCCATGGGAGACGCAGTACAACACCTGGGAGCCCAATCCCCATCAATTCACCGATTTTCAGGGGATGGTTGCCGCGTTCCGGGCGTCCGGCGTTCGCACGGTCGTTTGGGTGACGCCGTGGGTGAACATCGAGTCAAGCGACGGGCAGATGCCGCCCGACGCCGCGTCGCGCGCGCTGCATGAGGCGCCGGCCTCGAACTATGCCGAGGGTGCCGCGGGCGGGCACTACGTGCGCGGGGCCGATGGTGAGCCGTTTGTCGCGCGCTGGTGGATGGGCACCGGCTCTCCGATCGACTTCACCTCCGCGGCCGCCGAGGAGTGGTGGCGCTCGCAGGCGAAGGGCGCCTTGGCGCTCGGCGTGGAGGGGATCAAGGCCGACGACGGGGAGGGCTACTACTTCCCCGACGACGTGCGCTTCGCCGACGGGTCGACGGGTGCGTCGACGGCGTGGGCGCACGGCGGCGCGTACCGCCGGTCGATGCAGCGCGCGCTCGACGAGGCGTGCCCCGGCCGCGGGGTCCTCTTCGGCCGCTGCGGCTGGTCCGGCGAGCAGGCGACCGGGATGCTCTGGGGCGGCGACCAGGTGTCGGACTTCTGGTCGCTGCGGGTGCTCGTCGCGGCGGGGCTGTCGGCGGCGGCGAGCGGCTTCTCGAACTGGTCGCACGACGTCGGCGGCTACCTCGGCCACCGGCTCGTCGATCGCTGCCCTGCGGAGTTGCTCGTCAGGTGGGTGCAGCTCGGCTGCTTCACGCCGCTGATGCAGGCCCATGGCCGGCTCGTGCAGGAGCCGTGGACCTACGACGAGCGCACGCTGAACATCTACCGCGCGTACGTCCTGCTGCACGAGCGCCTCGTGCCGTACGTGCGGGCGGCCGCGGCGACCGCGGCGCGCTGCGGCCTGCCGATCATCCGCCCGTTGCACCTCGTCGACCCGTCGGACGAGCGCGGCTGGTCGATCGCCGACGCGTTCGCCTACGGACCGGCGCTGTGGGTCGCGCCGGTGCTTGACGAGGGCGCGCGCTCGCGCGAGGTCGCGCTACCGCGCGGCGACTGGATCGAGACGTGGTCGGGCGCGCGGGTGCGCGGCGGCGGCGAGGTCGTCGCGCCCGCGCCGCGCGAGACGATCCCCGTGTGGGTGCGCAGCGGCTCGATCGTCGTGACGTACCCGGCGGAGCACGTGGCTTGCGGGCTCGGCGACACGCCCGAAGGCGAGCGCCCGCTGGAGGCGACGTTGTGGGGCGAGCCGCGCGCGGGCAGCGCGTCCGTCCGCCTCGCCGACGGCACCCGCATCACCTGGCGCCGCGGCCGCTGGTCGGTCGACCGCGAGCGCGAGATCGCCTTCGCAGAACGCTGATCGGCCAGGGTGTCGCGTTCTGGTGTCGCTATACGCCAGTAGAACGAGACACCCCCGGCGGCGCGCCGGCTGTGGCGCCGGGATCGACCGCCGTGCGTACACTCGCGGCCGATGCTCCGGCTCCCCGCGACGCTCGCCAGCCTCGGCTGCCTTGCCGCCCTCGCGTTCACCGTGCCGGCGCCGGCGCAGACGCCCGCGCCGGCCCATGAGGACCACGGCATCCCCGCCCCCGTCGCCGGCCGCCCGCCGGACTCCGACGCGCCGCCCGGCTCGGCGCCGCACTGGCTGCCGCACGACATGTGGGTGCACCTGCACTGGGTCCCGTTCGACGAGGCCCGCCTGCAGTCGCTGCTGCACTCGAGCCGCCGCGCCCTCTGGCAGTGGCTGCGAAACGACGTCCAGACGCTCGCGGCGTTGGGCAAAGCCCACGGATACAGATCGCCTAGCAAGCTCGCGGCCGCGCTCGTCGCGCCGCGCGCGAAGGACGTCTCGCCCAAGATGCTGCGCGAGCTGCAGGCCCGGACGCTGCGAGTGCTCGTCCAGGGCCACCTCTCCCAGCACCTGATCTTCCACTCGCTGCACCAGGAGGCCGGGCCCGAGGCCGCGTCCGAGCTCTTCGGCGTGAAGGACACCGAGGCCTTCCAGCGCCTGCGCCGGCTCGACCTCAGCCCCCTGCGCATCGGCCGCACGCACGGGCGCACCCGCGCGCAGATGCAGCGTGGCCTCGAGCGCGAGCTGCGCGCGGCGGCGCGCGAGGGTGTCGAGACGAAGGCCACCTCGCCGCGCCAGGCGCAGATCGTGCTGCAGCGCCAGCTGCGCCAGGTGCCGCGCTGGCTTGGCGAGGACCACTACAACGGCCCGCCGCAGACGACCGCCGGCAAGCTGCGCTATCCCTTCCGGCCGTCGTTCGCGAGCCCGGCGCTGTCGGGCGACGGGCGCGTCGTGCTCTTCGACGCCCAGCAGCCGGCGCCGCCGCTGGCCGTGCGCTTCGGCGAGGTCGTGCTCGAAGGCCGCGACCTCGCAAGCGGCGCCCAGCTCGACCCGCGCGACGCGTCGGTCGGCGCGCTGCTCGACCGTCCGTGCTCGAGCTACGGGCCGAGCCTGTCCAGCGACGGCACGAAGGTCGCCTACGAGATCTCGGCCGGCAACCGCACGTACGCCAAGCGCTACGGCAACGTCGTCGTCGCGGTCGCCGACACCGCCACGGGCGCGGTGCGGGTCGTCGCCGACGGCCAGGCCGGCGGCGCGCGCGTCGAGACCGCCTACGACCCCGCGCTGTCGGACGACGGCAGCGTCGTCGCCTACCAGAGCGTCATCGCCAACCCTATGTCCACGAGCACGAGCTGGGCGACCCGCGTGCGCGTGCGCGACCTGCGCGGAGGGGCCGCGACCACGATCCCGCGCGCCGGCGCCTACGACGCGACGATCTCGGGCGATGGGCGGGTCGTCGCGTTCACGGCGTACTCGCTCAAGCGCCTGCAGGTGTTCGTGTACGACCGGCGCACGCGAGTGGTCACGCTCGTCAGCCGCATCGCCGGCCGCGGCGGGCGCGCCGCCGAGGCGTGGGAGCCGTCGCTGTCACACGACGGCCGGCGGATCGCGTTCAGCGCGAGCCGCGTGGCCGGTGGGCGCGCGCGCGTCTACGTGCGCGACGTCGGCCAGCGGACGGCGCGCGCCGTCAGCGGCTCGGCACGCGGCTTCGCCCACGAGCCGGCGATCTCGGCCGACGGCCGCCGCGTCGTCTACGCGGAGCTGCTGCGCGGCGGCGGGCAGAGCCCGTCCGGGCGCCCGGCCCAGCGGCTGATCGCCCGCGACGTCACGAGCGGCCGTGAGTCGGTTCTCGGCGGGGCGAAGAGCTGGACCGGGCAGCCGCACGTCTCGAGCGACGGCAAACGCGTCGCCTACACGACCGACGCCGGCGTGGCGGCGGGCGGCGGGCCGGGCGGGCTGCGCGTCATGGTCGCCGACCTCGCGGCCGGCACGGTCACGCTGGCGAGCCCGCCGGCGCCGATGGGCTCATTCGACACCTCCCCCGCGCTGCAGCCGGGGGCAAAGCGCCTCTGCGCCCTGGCCCCGCCCGCCTGGTGAGGACGATCGGCTACCTCGTTGCGCTCGCCGCGGCGGGCGCGCTCGCATTCGCGCTCGCCCCGGCCGCCGCCGACGTGCCCCGCGCACAGCTCGGCGCCTGGACCTACGTCGCAGACCCCGACGACGTCGGGCTGCGCGAGGGCTGGGTCCAGCGCCCGCCCGCGATGACCCCGGTCAGCGTGCCGCACGTCGCGAACCCGGCACCGCTCACCGGCGCCGCCGGCGAGCGCGCCTACCGCGGCAGCATCGGGTGGTGGCGCACGACCCTGCAGACGAACGCGGCCGGCCGCTACGTCGTGCGCTTCGGCTCGGTCCACCACCGCGCGACGGTCTGGATCGACGGCGCGATCGCCTGCGAGCACGACGGCGCCTACGAGCCGTTCGAATGCCCGGCGACGCTCGGCCCCGGCGCGCATGCCGTGGTGCTGCGCGCGAACTGGCGCCTGCCCGAGCGCCAGCAGCGCCAGGGCTATGACCGCGCGTGGTTCAACTGGGGCGGGATCGCGTGGCCGGTCACCGCCGCCCCGGTGACCGACACCGAGATCGCGCTCGTCAACGTCCAGACGACGCTCGGCCCGCGGCGCGCCGCGCGCGTCACGCTGACCGCCGAGCTGCGCGACACCCGCACGACGGGCGCTCCGCAGGCGGTGACGCTCGCCGGCACACTGTCGCGGGCGCCAGAGGTCCTCCCCGTGGCCTTCGAGCCGGTCACGCTCGCACCCGGCGAGCGGCGCCGCATCAGCACGCGCCTGCTCGTCGCGCGCCCGGCCCTGTGGAGCCCGTCCGGCGCCGCGCTCTACGACCTCGCCCTGACGACCGGCAGCGCGGGGCTGCAGCGCAAGGTCGGCCTGCGCGAGCTGCGCCGCAGCGGCCGGCGCCTGCTGCTCAACGGGCGCGCGCTGCGGATCGCGGGCGCCGGCCTGCCGATGGACGCCGAGGGCCACGGCGACGCGCTCACGCCCGCCGACATGGACCGCATCGTCGACGAGCTGCGGGCGATCGGAGCGAACGCCGCGCGCTCGCAGCACCCGCTGTCCGACGAGCTGCTCGACCGCCTCGACGCCGCCGGGATCCTCGTCTGGCAGCACATCGGCCCGTTCGACAAGGCCGGGCGCTTCTGGGCGCAGACCCCGCAGCGCCGCGCGGCGGCGATGGCGCGCGCGGTCGCGTCCGCGGAGCGCACCGCGGCGCACCCGTCGATGCTGGCGTTCAACCTCGCCAACGAGGTCGCCGGCCGCGGGCACCCGAAGGGTCAGGCCCGCTACATCGACACGCTCTCGCGCACGCTGCACCGCCGCACGCCCGGCGTGTTCGTCGTCGCCGACGTCTGGGGTCGCCACCCGCCGCGCCGCGCCGGCGGGCGCCTGTTTCGCGACCTCGACGCCGTCGGCTTGACGGAGTACATCGGGATCTTCGAGGCGCCGGGCGCGCCGGTCGCCGAGCAGGAGCGGCGGGTCGCCAAGCTCCTGCGCCGCGCCCGCACGTTCCTGCCGGGCAAGCCGCTCGTCATCACGGAGTTCGGCGCCAACGCCAACGGTCGCAACCCGACCGGCGAGCCCGGCGGGTATCGCTACCAGTCGCGGCTGCTGTCGCGGCGCATCGGCTACTACGCGCGCCAGGCCGACGTCGCCGGGACGCTCATCTGGGTCCTGCGCGAGTACGCGGTGACGCCGAACTTCTTCGGCGGGACGCTGCGTGCGCAGGTTCCTCACATCAAGCTCGCCGGCCCCTTCAACGAGAAGGGCCTGTTTCGCTACGACGGCTCTGCGAAGCCCGCGGTCGACGCCGTCGCCGCCGCGTACGAGCGCGTCGCCCGGCCAGCGCCCTCGCGCCGCGCCATCTCGTCCCGGTGACCCGGTTGCGTGCGGCAGACTGTGCGGTTATGTCGACCCGCACGCGCATCGCTGCCGCCGTCATGGCCGTCGCGGCGATCGCGCTGCTCGTCGTCAACACCAGCGCAAGCTCGGCTCCGGACCTGGCCGCGAAGGCGAGCGCCATGCCACCGGCGCACTTCGACCGCGTCGATCCCGGCACGAGCCTCGACCTCTACGGCGCGCGCTTCGGCCAGACCGGCAAGTCCGACCTCACGCTCGTCATCCGCACGCATCAGCCGTGGCAGCCGGCGGACGTCCTGCCGTCGCCCGTGCGCCTGCTATGCCTGTGGCTGCGCAGCGACGCGTCGCCCGCCCCGCAGGGCCGCCTCTGCGCTGCGCCCGAGCCGAAGGCGAAGTCCGGCGTGATCCTGCGCTACACGGCCCTCGACGAGGACGGCAACCGCCTCGGGATCCGCAGCCTGTCGACGGTCGTCCGCCGGCCGCGGCCGACGATGCTCACCGCGTCGTTCTCGCCCGCGCTGCTGCGCCTCGCGCCCGGCCGCTATCACTGGCAGGTGCGAAGCATCGTCGGCAGCGTCGAGGACAAGCTGCCCGACAAGAGCGAGGTGACGCTCGACATCGCCGTGTCGGGCGAGCCCGCGGCCCGCCTGCGCTGCTTCGGCGCCGCCTCGCGGGACCCGCTGCGCCGCTGCGTGAACCGCAAGCTGCGCACCGCGATCGTCCCGCCCCCCGAGGACGCGATCTTCTCGCAGAACTCGCCGTGCACGCCGCTGTCCTTCGAAGGCGTGCTCGGCCCGTGCGAGTTCGGGGTGCCGGCGACCAACGCGAAATCGACGGTCGCGCTGCTCGGCGACAGCCACGCGTCGCACTGGCGCGCGGCGCTCGAGTACGTCGCGCAGCGCGAGCGCTGGCGCGGCATCTCGATCACCCGCTCGGGCTGCCCGCTCATGCGCGCGACGACGAAGCTCGACGGCAATCGCCGGGCCGAGTGCGTGCAGTGGAACGAGCAGGTGCCCAAGTGGTTCAAGCGACACCCGACGATCCACACGGCGTTCGTCGTGTCGCACTTCGCGGGCGACGTCGTCGTCCCCGACGGCGACAACGAGCGCGAGACGAAGGTCGCGGGGTTCATCGAGGCCTGGAACGCCCTTCCCTCGACGGTCAAGCACATCGTCGTGATCCGCGACACGCCGATCGTCGGCTTTCAGGCCAACGAGTGCGTGCGCAACGCGAAGGCCAGGCGCCGCAACGCCGGCAACGTCTGCGCCGTCAAGCGCAGCGAGGCCCTGCGCGAGGATCCCGCGGTCGTCGCGGCGCGCCGCCTGAAGTCAAAGCGCGTGACGGTCATCGACATGTCGCGCTTCCTGTGCTCCAAGAAGCGCTGCTTCCCGGTGATCGGCGGCGCGCTCGTCTACAAGGACGACCAGCACATGACCGACGTCTTCGCGACGACGCTCGGGCCGTTTCTCAGGCGCGCCGTCGACAAGGTTCTCTAGAAGACCTACCGACCGACGGGTCGGGACGGCTTCGGGGCGGTCGCCGCCGGGGCCACGGCGGCGACCGCCGGTGCGTCGCCTCAGCGACGCCCGAAGTTCAGCGACAGCGTGCTGCCCGAGTTCCCCATGCCCTCCATCGGCGCGCCGAGCGCGAGGCCCACACCGATGTCGCGGAAGCGCCGGTCAAGGATGATCGCCCGGTGCGGGGGGCTGGCCATGAGGTCGGCGACCAGCTCGGACGGCGTCGCGTAGATGTCCGAGCCCCAGGCGATCGTCTCGCCGAGCGCGGCGCGGGGGGCGCCCCGCAGGTACCCGGTGCGCGCGATGCGCTTGCGGAAGTCCTCGCCGTTGGGCGCGACGTGCGAGAAGTACTTGCGCCGCACCATGTCGCTGGCGTGGCCGTCGGCCGCCTTGCCGAGCTGCGCCGACGAGACCACCGGCGCCATGCCGCGCTGGCCGCGCGTCTGGTTGATCAGGCACAGGACGGCGGCGGCAGCGGCGGGGCGCATGGACGCGTTGGACGGGATGACGCCCGTGGCGATGCAGGCGGCGGGGGCGGCCGCGGCCTTCGCCGCCGGCTTCGCGGCCTTCGCAGCCTTGCCCGCCGATGCCGGCTTGGCCGCAGGCGCAACAGCGGCCGTCGCTCCGAGAAGCGTCAGCGCTGCAAGCGTCGTAGACCCGATCAATCGGGCGGCGCGACCCGGCTGCATGCGAAATTCGAACATCCCCCGACCTTCCATAGCTCTTCGGTCAGGCAAAGGTACGCCTGGTCGAGCGCGGCGAAAGGGGGCAAAGCGAAGCGCGGAGCTTGGTGCTCAGAACCCGTGCGAAACGTGTACAAACCGCGCAGAGTTGGACGCGCGGCGCGGCCCGAAGCCGCACGTCCGTGCCCCGCGCGGGGTCTAGACACGGTCCGCTCAGCCCCCGCGCGGGGGCTTCAGGAGCGGTCGGCGCCGACCGTGATCCGGAACGACATCCGCAGCTCGGTGCCGCCACCGTCGTGCTGGTCGATGTCCAGCGTGTCGGCGAGGTGGGCGATGAAGGGCAGCCCCACGCCGAGCCCCGGGCTGTCGAGCCGCGGCATGATCCCGCACCCGTCGTCGGAGACCGTGACCCGCACCTCGTCGTCGTTCACGCACGCGAGCACGCGGACCTCGCCCGGCGCGTCGGCATCGACGTAGGCGTGGACGACCGCGTTCGTCACCGCCTCGGAGACCGCGAGCTTGACGCCCGTCAGCACCGGATCGCCGATCCCCGCGGCCGTGACGAAGTCGGCGACCTCGTGGCGCAGCGCCGTCACGCTCGCGGGGATGGCGGGCAGCGTGCGGCGAAGCGAGGCCACGGTCACGGCTGATGGATCCTCGCGTCGAGCACGGCCCGAGAGTACCCGCGCGGCAGGCGGACACGCCGCTGCGATGCTCCGGATCTCAGCGCAGCCGCAGCGCGAGCGTCTGGACGCGCTCGCGGTTGCCGGCGCCGTCGCGCGCGCGGACGCTGACCTGATAGCTCCCCTTCGCGAACCTGCCCCGAAGCTCGAGGCTCCAGCGCCGCGTGCCCTTCGCCGTCAGGAACACCGGGGACTTGCAGCTGCGCGCCCGGCCGAGCGTCCCCTTCTTGGACGCGAAGCGGCACTTGCCGGCCGCCTTGCGCGCGATCGCGACGCTGACCTTGCTCACCGCACCGGGACGCTTGGTCGTCGCCGCCGCGGCGCTGCAGCCCTTGTCGCTCGCGTTGCCGCGCAGGAAGATGCGCTTCGCCCGCAGGCTTGAGTTCTTGCGGCTGAAGACCGACCGCGGCGCCTTCGTGTCGGCGCACTGCGACAGCGGGCTGTCGTCGTAGCGCAGCGAGTAGAAGCCGCCCGTCATGTCGGCGGCGAGGACGTAGCCCTTGTAGGCGACCATGTCCCAGACCTCCGGGCGCCCGAGCGGGAAGTCCGTGAAGAAGCGCCCCATCAGGCCGGTCAGCGGCGTCTGGCCGAGCAGCGGGCGCGTCTGCTTGTCGTGGGGCACGATGAAGCCGAGCTCCTTGGGCCGCTCGCGCTTGCCGGCGAACGCGGCCGACGCGTCGAGGACGTAGACCCCGCCGTGGTAGTGCGAGAGGTAGATCTTGTCGCCGACGATCTGCTGGTTGTGCGGCGAGAACGTCAGCGAGCCGCCGGCGCGACCGGCGGGGTTCGTCCAGGTCGCGACGAGCGCGTCCTCGGACGCCTTGCGCAGCGCGGCGTCGGTCGCGAATGCCTGCTCGGGCGACTTCTTGTCGTTCGCCGGGCCGAGCTTGGAGAAGTCCGTCGCATCGACGATCCACAGCGGCCCCGGCTTGTCGCCGTTGCCGGCGAAGTAGCCGCAGCCCTCCGCCTTGTCGTCGTCGGACATCTCCTCCATGCCGCTCGCCGACCCGTTGTCGAGCCGCAGGAACATCTCCGCGGGCATCGTCACGTAGCGGCGCCCGTCGCGGTGCGTGACGTCGATCGTGTGCGCGTACCAGTCCGACTCGCACTGCGGCGTGAGGTCCCACTCGGCGACCTGCTTGGTCTTCGACGGGTCCGTGATGTCGTAGACGTTGAAGCCCGTCGCGAAGCCCGCGGCGTTGTAGAGGTACGTGCGGCCGTCGAGCGGGTCGTTCTGGATGAACGTGTCGTGGACCTCGTTGTTCTGGATCGTCGCCGCGAGGTCGATCTTGCCCAGCTGGCGGACCGTGGTCAGCAGGCGCTTGCCGGCGACCTTCGTGACCCTGGCGATGTCGATGCCGATGCCGTTCTGGTTGGAGATGACGTACTCGCCGGCGGCGCGCGGCTGGCTCGCGCTCGACGGGCCCGCGGGGATCGTGTGCGAGCGCACGGTGTGCACGCCGCCGAGGCCGAGGACGGGGTAGAACTGGACCTTGGCGGGCCTGCGCGGGTTGGCGAGGTCGATGACGTCGACGCCGGCGATCGATTGGTTGAGCGCGTTGAGGTTGATCGGCAGCGTCGGCAGCAGCGTGAGCTTCTGGATCGACAGGTACGCGGTCTTGCCGTCGGCGGAGAGGTCGACGAAGGCGCCGCAGTTGACGTCCTCGAGCAGCTGGTCGCACTCGGTCGCGTTGTAGCGCGAGAGGAACTTCGGCTTCGCGGGGTCCGAGACGTCGAAGAACAGCACGCCGCCCTGCGGGTAGGTGATCGAGACCGCGGCGATGTCGGCCTTGACGTCCATCTCGCCGAGGATCACGTTCGGGCGGTCCTTGAGCTGCTCGGTCAGCGAGGTGAACGCGACCTGCTCCATCCGGCATGCGAACGCGTGCTGGCCGATGTCGTCGTGGCGGTGGCCGTCGCCGACGGGCATCGACTTCGCGGCGTCCTCCGTGCAGGGACCCGCCGGCACCGCTGCCTGGCGCGGCGTGGCGAAGCGCGACGCCTCGGCGGCGGCGCGCGCCATCGGAGCGCCGGCGAGCGAGCCGAAGAGGCCCTTGCTCTGCTGCGCGGCGCCGAGCCCCAGCACGTGCGCCTCGCCCGGGTGCGCGGCGGCTTCGCCCGCGGCCAGCAGCGCGATGGACCCCGCGATCGCGGACAGCCTGATCAACACCGGGAAGCGGGGCATCGGCGCAAGCTACCGCGTCCGGCGGCGGCCCGTGCGCGCCTGCGCGCCGGGACGGCCGGCGGCGCGTTGCGCGCCTGCGCGCCGAAACCGCCGGCGGCCCGCGCGCTCCTGCGCGCCGGCCGGCGGCGGACGCGGGCCGAGCGGCTATCGCGAGATGAGCCGGCTCAGGACGATCGTCGTCTTCGTCCGGGCGATCTCCGGCCGCGCGCGGATCCGCTCGACGGTCGCCTCGAGGTGCGCGACGTCGGTCGCGCGCACGTGGACGAGCGCGTCCGCGTCGCCGCTGACCGTGTAGGCCGCGACGATCTCCGGCTCGCCGGCGAGCGTCTCGGTCAGCGCGGTCGGGCTCATGTTCGCGACGCAGAACACCTCGACGAACGCCTCGGTGTTCTGGCCCAGCGCGCCGGGATCGACGAGCGCGGTGAAGCCCGTGATGACGCCGGTCGCGCGCAGGCGGTCGACGCGCCGCTTGACCGCCGGCGAGGAGAGGCTTACGCGCTCACCGAGCTCGGCGAGGCTCAGCCTGCCGTCGGACAGCAGCTGCGCGACGATGTGGCGGTCGATCTCGTCGATGCGTCAAAGGATGCCGGGCGAGGCGGCGGCGGCGCGCCAGCCCGCGCCCCGCCCGCTCGGGGTCAGCGGCGCTCCGCGCTGCTCCACCGCGACCACGTGGACTCCAGCTCGGCGTGGACCGCCGCCATGTCCGGCGCCGTCGCGCGCCGCAGCGTGCCGTTGCGTGCCAGGCGCAGCGCGGCCGGGTCGTCGCCGGGAGGGCTCTCGCCGAACAGGCACAGCGTGCCCACGACGCGATGACCCGGTGCGAGCGCGACGTACGCGTCGTCGCGAGCGAACGCCGGGTCGATGCGCAGCTCGTCGTGGAGCAGCACCCCGGCCGGATCGGTCACCCGCAGCGTGCTGGCAAGCCGCACGGCGGAGGCGTCGCCTCCCTCGTCGCCGAGGACCACCACGTCGCGCAGCGCGGCGACGGCGCCCTCCCCCAGCCTGACCGTCGTCGTGCGCGTGACGTCGGCGTCCGGCGCCACGATCAGCGGTGCGTCCTCGAGCACGATCCGGCTGCCGGCGCCGAGCTCGACGTCGAGCTCGAGCAGCGTCGGGGCGCGGCCGGGCAGCGCGTAGGCGGCGCCGGCCGAGACGACGACGAGCGTCGCGCCGGCGCCGACGCCGAGCGTCACGCGGTCGTGGTCGCCGGCCAGCGGGCCAGCTTGCGTCGCGAGCAGGCAGACGTGCACGGCGCGGCCGTCCCTGGACAGGATGCGCGGCGCGAGGCGCGTTCCGCGGCGCAGCTCGGTGACCGCGTGGCCGCCGCCGCCAGACGTCCGCTCGACGCGGAGCAGCGCCGACGACCGCTCAGTGCGCGTGGCTGTGGTGATGGTGATCGGCGATCTCAGCGACGCTCGTGCGCGGCGCGTCCCCGGCGGCGAAGCGCTCCTGCTGCTCGCGCACCCAGGTCGCGACAGGTTGCGCCCCCTCGGGCGAGACGAGCGAGAGCGCCTGGACGGGCAGCTGGTCGCGCCGCGCCCGCGCGTCGGACAGCATGCGCTCGACGTCGGAGGAGACGTACGGCGCGAGGTCGGTCTTGTTGATGACGAGCAGGTCGGCGCGCGCGATGCCGGGGCCGCCCTTGCGCGGGATGTCGTCGCCGCCCGCCACGTCGATGACGAAGATCTGCACGTCCGCGAGCGCGGGGCTGAAGACCGCGGTGAGGTTGTCGCCGCCGCTCTCGACGAGCACGAGGTCCAGCGGGCCCTGCTCGCGCTCGAGCTCCTCGACGGCCTCGAGGTTCATGGCGATGTCGTCGCGGATCGCGGTGTGCGGGCAGCAGCCCGTCTGGACGGCGACGATCCGCTCGGCATCGAGGACGCCGGTCGACCGCAGGAACTCCGCGTCCTCGGTCGTGTAGATGTCGTTCGTCACGACGCCGATCCGCACGTCGTCGGAGAGCTCGCGACAGAGCGCCGCGATCAGGCTGCTCTTGCCCGAGCCGACCGGCCCGCCGATGCCGACGCGCAGCGCGCGCCGAGGATGTTCAGGTGACAAAGAGACGCTCCCGGTGGTCGGCGTGGATGCTTGCTGCGAGCTCGAGCCCGACCGCCGCGGGGCCTGGCTGGTCGGCTAGAGGCCGCGCGTCCGCGGCAACCGCGGACGCGGCGTCGGCGATCGGCCCCGCGAGCCCGGCGACCCATCCGCTCGCCTCCGCGGGATCGAGCGCGAGCAGCTTCAGCGCCGCCGACGCGACCGTCGCCGCGTCGTCGTACAGCGCGATCGTGGCCAGCTGGATGTCGCCGACGTCCCACGCCGCGGCGACGACCCCGAGCGCCACCGTCCGCGGGGTTGAGGTCGAGGCGGCGCGATAGGCGTCGATCAGCGGCGACGGCAGCGCGATCGCGGCCGAGCGCAGCAGCCCCGCGCCGAGCCGGCGCGCGCTCTCGCGCAGCACCGGGCTCGGACAGCGCGCCGCCCATTCGTCCTCCACCGCCAGCGCGGCGGGTGCTCCGCCCGCGCCCAGGGCCGCGCGGCGGGCCGCGACCGCGAGCCGCGCCTCGGGCTCGGCAACGAGCCGCAGCCGCGCGCCGATGAACGCGGGGACCCCGCCGGCGTCAAGGCCATCGGACACGGCCTCCTCGAGGCCGAGCGAGTGCGCGTAGGTGCCGGCGGGAAAGCGCCCGTCGGCGAGCAGCATGCCGAGAACCATCGTCAGAACAGCTCGTAGCGCTGGGCCAGCGGCAGCACGTCGACGGGGTCGGGGTGCACCTCCTCGTCGTCGATCCAGACGCGAAACTCGCGGTCGGGCTCGACGACGATCTTCGGGCACGCGCTGTTGTGCGGCATGTCGTACTTGCCGATGCTGCGCGTGTCCTTGACGGGCACGATCCGCGCCTCGAGCCCGAGCTCGTCGAGGCTGCCCTCGGCGACGGCGAGCGGCGATACGAACGCCATCGAGCAGCGGGCCGCCAGGCGCCCGGTCCCCGCGAACATCGCCGACGCGAGGATCGGCTGCGGGGTCGGGATCGAGGCGTTCGCGTCGCCGATCGGCGCCCACGCGATCGCTCCGCCCTTGATCACGAGGCGCGGGCGGATGGCGAAGAACGCCGGATCCCACAGCACGAGGTCGGCGAGCTTGCCGACCTCGACCGAGCCGACCTCGTCGTCGATGCCGTGCGTCACCGCGGGACAGATCGTGTACTTCGCGACGTAGCGGCGCAAGCGATCGTTGTCGGCGCGCGAGCCGGCGGCCGGCGGCCGGCGGCCCTTCATGACATGCGCCGTCTGCCACGTCCGGATGATCGTCTCCCCGACGCGACCCATCGCCTGCGCGTCCGACGACACCATCGAGATCGCGCCGAGATCCTGCAGGATGTCCTCGGCGGCGATCGTCGAGGGGCGGATCCGGCTCTGCGCGAACGCGAGATCCTCCTTGATCGCCGGGTTGAGGTGATGGCAGACCATGAGCATGTCGAGGTGCTCGTCGATCGTGTTCACGGTGAACGGCCGCGTCGGGTTCGTCGACGACGGCAGCACGTTCTCGTAGGAGGCAAGCTCGATGATGTCGGGCGCGTGGCCGCCGCCGGCGCCCTCCGTGTGGTAGGCGTGGATCGAGCGGCCCGCGATCGCCTCGACCGTCGACTTCAGGTAGCCGGCCTCGTTCAGGGTGTCGCTGTGCAGCGCGACCTGCACGCCCGTCTCCTCGGCGACCCGCATACACGCGTCGATCGCCGCGGGCGTTGCGCCCCAGTCCTCGTGCAGCTTCAGGCCGCCCGCGCCGGCGCGCAGCTGCTCGAGCATCCCCTCGCGCGACATCGTGTTGCCCTTGCCGAGCAGCAGGACGTTGACCGGCATCGTGTCGAGCGCGATCAGCATCTCGTGCATCGCCCTGGGGCTCGGCGTGCACGTCGTCGCGCGGGTTCCCTCCGTCGGGCCGTTGCCGCCGCCGATGAGCGTCGTGACACCGGCCGCCACCGCCTGGTCGACGACCCGCGGGCAGATGAAGTGGACGTGGCCGTCGATGCCGCCGGCGGTCAGGATGCGGCCCTCGCCGGCGATCACGTCTGTCGTCGGGCCGATGCGCAGCTTCGGGTGGATCCCGTCGGAGATGTCGGGATTGCCGGCCTTTGCGAGCGCGACGATGCGGCCGTCGCGGATGCCGACGTCGCAGCGCACGATCGCGCTGTGGTCGAGCACGATCACGCTCGTGATGACGAGATCCGGCGCGCCCTGGGCCGACGTCGTGCTGCCCTGGGCCATCGACTCGCGGATCGTCTTGCCGCCGCCGAACATCGCCTCGTCACCACCGAAGCAGCGGTCCTCCTCGACCTCGAGCCACAGGTCGGTGTCGGCGAGGCGCACGCGATCGCCCTCGGTCGGCCCGTACAGCGCGGCGTAGTCCGCGCGCGAGATCTTCATGAGCCCTTCTCCTTGCGAAGCCGCAGGCCGGGCACCCGCCGCTTGCCCGCGAGCGCCACGAGCCGCACCGTCGCGGATGCCTGCGGCTCGAAGCGCGACGACTTGCCCGCCGGGATGTCGAGGCGAAACCCCTTCGCCGCCTTGCGGTCGAAGGACAGCTTGTCGTTGACGTCGGCGAAGTGGTAGTGCGACCCGACCTGGATCGGGCGATCCCCCTTGTTGACCACCTTGAGCTTCTTCTTCGCCAGGCCCGCGTTGATCTCGAGCTCGCCGTCGCCGCAGTCAAGCTCCCCGGGGATCATGGCTTCACCTCCGGCATCGTCTCCAGCGTGATCGGATCGTGCAGGGTGACGAGCTTGCGACCGTCGGGGAACGTCGCCTCGACCTGCACCTCCTTCACCATCTCCGGCACGCCCTCCATCACCTCGTCGCGCCGCAGGACGTAGCGCCCCGCGTCCATGAGGTCCTTCACCGTGCGGCCTTCGCGGGCCCCCTCGATCACCCAGCACGACAGCAGCGCGACCGCCTCCGGGTGGTTGAGCTTGACCCCGCGGTCGCGGCGGTCGCGCGCGAGCATGCCAACCACGGCCAGCATCACCTTGTCTTGATCGGCCGGAGACAACTTCACTGTGCAGCCCTCCCGTGGAGACGAACGCCGGAGCGCCGCAACCTGTTCGTTGCGGCGCCGGCAACCCTACGCGCCCGTGAGGCGGGCGTGGGGCGTGGGCGCTACTTGACCTCGCGGGTGAGTCGCGAGTCCCACGGGCACCAGTGGCAGCCCGGCAGAAACGCGCCGCACGCCTCGTCGAGATGGTCCTCGACGTACATCATGTTCGCGTCGCAGACCTCGATCGCCATCGTGAAGAAGTTGATGGTGTCCGGCTCGAGGTAGAAGCTGAAGCGCGGGTTGTACGGCGCCGTGCGCTTGATGATGCGGCCATGCACATGGATCTCGTTCTGCTCCTCCCCCGACAGGATGTTGCGGGCGTGCTTGATCTTGGCCTCGTCCTTGAGCTCGATGATGAACTCCTGGCCCGGGCTCGACGGCTGCTCGAATGCGAACTGCGCCACGTTGGTTCCCCACTTTCCGGTTTTGTCGTATCGATCGTGCCACGCCTGGACCGGCGGGGCGGCGCCTCTCGGCGGGGCGAGCTACCGCGCGAACTTCGCGTACTCGTCGTAGTCGATCTTGTTGTCGCCGTCGCTGTCGGCCATCGTGACGATGGTCGCGATCTCGTCCGCCGTGACGTTCGGGTTGTTGGCGAGGGACGTCAGCAACTCGCTGGCCGTGATGTAGCCGTCGCCGTCGGTGTCGATGGCGTCGAAGTCCTCTTTGCTCATAGTGCCTCCCCTAAGGCTGGGCCGCGCCACACCGGCGAGCCGCTACGTCATGGGTCATCCGAATGCCGAACCGTACAGCCTGTGCCGGGGGGTCGCGTCGCTTACGCCGCGTGCGAGAGGGTCGCGCCTTCGCCCAGGACCTCGACCAGCCTGTCGAGCAGCCAGTCGGCCTCGCCGTCTGAGATCGTCAGTGGCGGAGCGAGGCGGATCGTGCGCTCGTGCGTATCCTTGGCCAGCACGCCGCGCTCGAGCAGGCGCTCGCAGGCGGCGCGAGCGTTCTCCTCGCCCGGCGCCAGGTCCAGGCCGAACCACAGGCCGCGCGAGCGGATCGCTTGCAGCGCCCGGGGGGCGGCGCTGTCGAGCTGCGCGCGCAGCCGGGCTCCGACGGCGCGCGCGTTCGCCTGCGGCTCACCCGTGCGCAGCAGGTCGAGCACCGCCCGCCCGACGGCGCACGCGAGCGGGTTGCCGCCGAACGTCGAGCCGTGCGAGCCGGGGTCGAACACGCCGAGGACGTCGTCGTCGCCGGCGATCGCCGACAGCGCGAGGATGCCGCCGCCGAGCGCCTTGCCGAGGATGTAGAGGTCGGGCACGACGGCCTCGTGCTCGCACGCGAACGTGCGCCCGGTGCGGCCGAGCCCCGACTGGATCTCGTCGGCGATGAGCAGCACGCCGTGCTCGGTGCACAGGCGGCGCGCCTCGCGCAGGTAGCCGTCGGGCGGGACGACGACGCCCGCCTCGCCCTGCACCGGCTCGACGAGGAAGCCGACGATGTCGGAGTTCGCCGCGAGCGCGTCCGCCAGGGCTGCGGCGTCGCCGAACGGGACGCTGACGAAGCCCGGCGTGAACGGGCCGAAGCCCTCGCGCGCGAGCGGATCGCCGGAGAACGAGACGATCGTCGTCGTGCGGCCGTGGAAATTGCCGTCGCAGACGACGATCGTCGCGCGGCCCGGCGCCACGCCCTTGACGTCGTAGCCCCACTTGCGCGCGGCCTTGATCGCGGTCTCGACGGCCTCGGCGCCGGTGTTCATCGGCAGCACGCGATCCTTGCCGGCCAGTGCCGCGAGGTCGCGGGCGAACGGCCCGAGCTGGTCGTTGTGGAACGCGCGGCTGGTGAGCGTCACGCGGTCGAGCTGCGCGCGGGCGGCCGCGACGAGCTGCGGGTGGCGGTGGCCGAAGTTCAGCGCGGAGTACGCGGAGAGGGCGTCGAGGTAGCGGCGGCCGCGGTCGTCGCGCACCCAGCAGCCCTCGGCGCTCGTGACCGTGACGGGAAGCGGGTGGTAGTTGTGCGCGGTGTAGCGCTCGGCGTCCTCGGCGAAGGGATCCTCCCCGCGCGACCGCTCGCCGCCGATCCGGGCAAGGGCGTCCTCCGCGAATGACTCCTCCCCGCGCAATCCTTCGCCCCCGCTCGCTCCCTCCGCGCCGCCGAGCCGCACGTCGAGCGCGAGCGTCAGGCAGCGCGGCCCGCCGCCGGCCTTGAGGAACTCCGAGACGTCCACGACGACGGGGTCGAAGCCGCGCGCGCGCAGCTCGCGCTCGAGGCGCGGCGTGCACGCCGGCATGACGACGGTGCGCCCGACCGCGACGGAGTTCGCGCAGAACGCCGCCGCCTCGTCGTCGGTCAGCGCGATCGCGTCGGGCACGAGCGCCGCGATCGCCCGCGCGCCCTCGTCGTCGAGCGCGCCCGGCGCGTACAGCGCGGTGGCCGAGTCGAGCGGGCAGAAGACGATGTCGACGTGGTAGAAGCGCGGGTCGGCGAGCTCGACGGGCAGGATCGGCCCGGACACGACCCGCGCGAGATCGATGTACGCCGCGAGCGACGAGCGCGAGCGATGCCCCGCGACGAGCGTGTCGGCGAACGGCAGCGCATCGCCCGCGCCCTCCTGGGTGACGGCCTCGGTCAGCTCCCGGATCGCGAAGCCGTGCTCGCGAAACCAGCGCTCGGCGTGGGGCGTCTCGGGCCGCCGCTGCGCGTCGCGCATCCGCGCCGGCACGAACGTGTCCCCGTCGACGATCCCGAGGTTCGCCGTGAAGACGAGGTCCGGCAGGCCGGGCTGCGCGCCGAGCACCTCGACCTCTCCGCCCGCATCGCGCAGGGTCGCCACGAGCTCGTCCCACTGGCGCTGCGCGCGCTCGCGATCGACGGCGATCGCGAGGTCCATCCACGGGTTGATCGCGTAGGTGACGTCGAAGTGCTGCGGCGGGCACATGAGAAAGCGCCGGCCCCAGGCGAGATCTGAGCTCATCCCTACAAGGTCTCACCCCGACGACCGTCTGCAAAGGCCGCTATCTTGCCGATCTCGACAAGATTCGACCGTCATTCGACGCCAGGCGTCGTTTCCTTGCGCGCCAAAAGCCTAGGTCAGCGTGAACGTCATGCGGACCCGCCGACCCGGCGTCGCGCCCTCGATCGCGAACGCATCGGCCAGGTGGACGATCACCACCAATCCGAACCCGAGCGCGGTGCCGTCGTCGTCGCGCGCCTCGGCCGGCCCGCCGTCATCGCAGACCACGACCTCCAGCGACCGCTCCACGACGTGCGCGTCCACCACCACGCTGCCCTCGAGCGCGCCGCCGTCGGCCGGGGCGACGGCCGCCGTCAGCGCCTCCGAGACGGCCAGCGCGATGTCCTCGCGGCGCTCCGCCGACGCGCCGTTGGCCCGCGCGAACGCGACGACCGCGCGCCGCAGTGGCGCGATCGCCTGCGGTCGCGCGTGGCCGCGCTCGTGCAGCCTGCCGTGAGATGCGGTGGACACTCGTTGCCACATACCCAGGCGGCTGGCGGAGCAAGAGCGCGCTCGCCGATTCCACGATGCAGACATCGACGCGAGAGGCAGTGGCGTAGTTTGGATGCCATCCGGGTGACTGGCCTGCGCGGTGAAAGGGCTCGTTGCAGGACACCCTCTCAGAGGAGAACCATGTTTCGCGAGCACGCAGGTTCGTCCCGCCGTTCACCGCCGTGTCGCTCTCACCATGTGCGGGCTGCCATGCTCGCCCTCTTGGCGATCGGCATCGGAGTAGCGATCGCCGACCCCGTCCATGCGATACCTGATCCTCCATGCCCGCAGCCGTGCATCCGCGATCCGTTGTTCGATCGCGAGCTCGCGCAGATCTACACGCTGGGCACCTTCAACATGGCCGGCGGGGCCAAGGAGCATGGCGACGACCACGCGACGGCCGACGCGCTCAGCAAGAGCATCACGAGCCGCGGCGCGGACATCGTCTTTCTCCAGGAGGCGTGCAAGAACATGAGCGACCGGCTGCAGCGCGATCTTGCCCCCCATGGCTACGAGGTCAAGTTCAAGAAGACGACAGACAAGGCCTGCTTCGACGATCATGCGCGCTTCCGCAATGACGACAAGCGCCATGGGTCGGCTTTCGGCGTCGGCATTGTGTACCGCTGGGGCAAGTTCCCGATCGCTGCGGCGGTGCCCCACCCATTGGCCTCGGGCAAGTTCGAGAAGCGCACGATGCTGTGCCTGAACATTGTAAGTCCGCGACGGATGACCGCCTGCACGGCGCACCTCACCGCAAACAAGGGCAAGGACCGTGAAGCCAGTCGCCGCCAGCAGACCGAGGCGATCAGGCGGATCCTCGCGCCCGAGCTGGCCACAAATCACGCCGTCTTTCTTGGCGGCGACCTCAACACCACGCCAAACGAGTGGGCGCTCGATCCGCTGTGGGACCCCGTCTACGGCCGCGGCGCGACCGGGTCCTTCATCGAAGTCGATTCGGGCCCGAGCCAGGAGAATCCCCGTCCCTTGCGCTTCAGCGGCGACAACACGCAAGGCGGCCTCTTCGCACGTAAGATCGACTACATCTTCGTCCACGGCGTGGCCGTGACACGCGGGGAAGTGGGCCGATCGAAGTTCTCCGATCACCGACCGTTGTGGGCGGAGGTCGTCCGGCCCGCGCTCGAGCCCGGAGACTCGGGCTGGGGTGTGCGGCGATGATGGCCTGGCGGGATGTGCCGTGACAGGCGGCTCGTCGAGCCCGGAAAGGCTCGTGTGATCACCCGGCAACGCCTTCGCCGAGGCCGATGCGCCTGTGCAGGCGGGCCATCGTCCGCGGAGACCACCAGTTCCACCTGCCGAGCAGCGCCATCAGGGCGGGCACGAGCAGCGCGCGCACGACGAACGCGTCGATCAGGACCCCGGCGGCCGCGGCCACCCCGACCTGCTGGATGAACGAGATCGACGACGTGATGAACGAGCCGATCGCCACCGCGAGCAGGATCGCGGCGGCCGTCACGACGGCGCCCGTCCGCTCGACGCCGATCGCCACGGCCTCGCGGTCGGGCAGCCCACCCTCGCGCGCCTCCTTGATGCGCCCGAGCAGGAAGACCCCGTAGTCGGTCGACAGCGCGAAGACCAGTGCGGACGCGACGAGGAAGTCGGTCGGCTCGATCCCGCCGTTGGCGGTGTACCCGAGCAGCGACTCGAAGCGCCCCGCCTGGAAGATCACCGTCAGCACGCCCAGCGCGGAGCCGACCGTCAGCGCGTTCATGACGATCGCCTTCAGCGGCAGGATCAGCGAGCCCGTCATGAGCCACAGGACGAGGAACGTCAGCCCGACGAGCAGGCCGATCGCGAGCGGGAGGTTGGAGCCGATCGCGTCCTGCTGGTCGACGAAGTCCGCCGCGAGGCCGCCGACGAGGATCGGGTACGGCGCACTGCCGTCGCGCACGTCGGCGACCAGCTGCTGTGCCGCGTCGCCGTCGGGCTGGCCCGCGACCGCGACGTCGACCTGCCACGTCGCGCCGTCCAGCGAGCGCGGCGGCGACACGGAGCGCACGCCATCCAGGTCGCGCAGCGTGTCCGCGTAGCGGGCCACCCCGGCGCGCTCGGACGGGGCGGCCGAGAGGGCGAGCGTCAACGGGCTCGTGTCCTGGCCGCCGTAGTCGCGAGCGAGCGTGTCGCCCACCGTGCGCGAGCTCAGGTCCTTCGGGATGACGGACGTGTCGACTGGCGTCCAGTTCGCGCCGAGCGATGGCAGCGCGACGGCGACCATGACGGCACCGGTGACCACCGCGACGACGCCCGGGCGCCGCATCACCGCATGCGAGAGCCGGTACCAGGCACCCGACTCGGCCGGCCGCTCCGGGCCGCGGCGCCGGATCGCGAGCTTCGAGCCCCACAGCGCAAACAGCCCCGGCGCGATGACCAGCGCGGCGATCCCCGCGACGATCGCGACCGCCGCGCCGGCGATGCCCATCGACTGCAGGAAGCCGAGCGGGAAGACCGTGAGCGTGATCATCGCCAGCGCGACCGTCACCGCGCTGTAGGCGACCGTGCGCCCGGCGGTGTCCATCGTCGTCCGGATCGCGCCCGCCCCGGGGCCCTGATGGCGCAGCTCCTCGCGGTAGCGGGTGACGAGGAACAGCGTGTAGTCGATCGCGAGGCCCAGTCCGAGCCCGATGACGAGGTTCAGCGCGAAGATCGACAGGCCGTAGAACTGGTTGACGCCCGCGAGGACGAGGAACGTCCCGAAGATCGTCGTGATCCCGACGGCCAGCGGCAGCACCGCGGCGCGGCCACGGAAGAAGAGCAGGGTGAGCAGGAACAGGATCGGGAAGGCGAGCGTCTCGGCGCGGCCGAGGTCGGCGACGACGCTGTCGCCGATCTGCGTCTGGGCGAACAGCGAGCCGCCGAGCGTGACGTCGCGCTGCTTGTCGAAGGCGGCCTCGAGCCGCTCGACGACGAGCTCCTCGTCGGCGCCGGACTTCAGGGTCGCCGCGAGATAGGTCGACGTCCCGTCGCGGCTGACGAAGCGCTCGTCGCGCGTCGACTGCACCGAGGCGACCGACGCGATCGCGGGATCCGCGGCGAGGCTGCGCTGCACGGCGGCGATCCGGCGCTTGGCCGCGGTCGAGTCGGCACCCGAGGGCGTCCGCACGAGCGCGACGACACCCGGCGTGGCCTGCTTGCCGCTGGCCGACTCGATGCGCGCGAGGGCCTGGACGGAGCCCGCGTCGTCGGGCGTGAAGCCGCCGGAGTCCTCGAGCGATCCGACGACCGGACCACCGAACGCCGCCGCGACGAGGACGAACAGCAGCGCCAGCAGCAGCGTGCGCTTCGGACGGGCGGTGATGCGGGTGGCGAGGGCGGTGAACACGGTGGCCTCCTGGTCAGTATGTCGGGGTCGTGGTGAGTGGTCGCTCACTCACGCTCAGTGAACACCAGTACATGTACATCTGTCAAGTCTGCCGCTAGGATCTTTCGCATGGCGTCGTCCACGAGCCGCCGGCGCAACCCTCGCGGCGAGGGATCGCGGCTGCGCGAGCAGCTCGTCGCCGCGACGGCCGAGGTCCTCGACGAGGTCGGCGACGCGGACCGCGTCTCGGTCCGCGCGATCGCCCAGCGCGCCGGCGTGTCCCCCACGGCGCTGTACCTGCACTTCCCCGACCGCGACGCCCTGGTCGCCGCCACCGTCGACGCCGGGTTTCAGGCGTTCAACGAGACGCTGCTGACCGCCGCGGGCGGGCACGAGGACCCGCGGGCGGCGCTCGCGGCGATGGGTCGCGCTTACCTGCGCTTCACGAGCGCGCAGCCGGCGCTCTACGCGGTCCTGTTCTCGGCGCGCCGCCCGCTCGACGCGGCCGCGCCGCCGGATGTCGACCGCGCCGCGAGCCTCGACGGGCTCGCCACCCTCCTGCGCGCGTGCGACCCGGCGCTCGACGCCGAGGCCGGCCGCCTGAAGGCGCTCGACGTCTGGTCGGCCCTGCACGGCTTCGCGACCCTGCGCGCCGCCCGCGGCCACCTCGAGTGGCCGTCGGACGACACCTACGCCGACCGCGTGCTCGCGGCCCACCTCCCCTCCGCAGACTTGTAGCAATCGCGTGGTGTTTCGTCACACGATCCGCGCGACGATGAGGCCATGCCCAAAGAGGTGGTGCGGTCTACTCGGTCTATGACGGCGCAGGCCGCACCACCCGACGCGCGAGTGGCGCGATTCGTGGCCAAGCGAGACGGCGTGATCTCGGTCGCGCAGCTCCGCGACTGCGGGATCGACCACCATGGCGTCGCCCAACGGGTCCTCAGCGGCCGGCTGCATCGGCTTCACCGGGGGGTCTACGTGGTGGGGCACAGGGGGCTGACGCTGCGAGGCCGCTTCAGGGCGGCGGTGCTCGCCGCTCCCGCCGGTGCGGCACTCAGCAACTTCTCCGCGGCAGCATTCTGGACGTTCATTCCTTGGCGGGAGCGCCTCGTCGAGGTCGTCATTCCCGGCGGCGGCTCGCGTCGGATCGAGGGAGTGCGCGTCCACCGCTCGCGGTCGTTGGAGCGGCGCGACGTGCGCCGGCGCGGCGGGATCCCGGTCACCTCACCTGCTCGCACCTTGCTGGACGTCGCGGCCGTGCTGCCCGAGAAGGCGCTGCGGCGCGCGGCACGCCAGGCGCAGGCGCTGCGGCTCGTCACCGTGCTTGAGCTGCTAGAGATCGCCCAGCGCTGCCGCGGCCACCGCGGCGCGGCGAAGCTGCGGGCCGTCGTGGCGGACGGGCACGCGCCCACGGTGAGCACACTCGAGGACGACCTGCTCGACCTGCTCGACGCCGCCGGCATCGAACGACCCAAGATCAACGCGCCGTTGCGACTGAACGGCAGGACGATCATCCCGGACTACCTCTGGCCCGCGCGGCGGCTGGCGATCGAGGCCGACAGCGCCACCTGGCACGACTACAAGCTCGTCCGCGAGAACGACGCCGACAAGCAGGCGATCCTCGAAGCCCACGGCTACCGGGTCCTGCGCGTCACCGGTGACCAGGCGCGCGACGAGCCCGAGCAGACGCTCACGCGCATCCGCGCCGCGCTCGCCGCCTGAAGCCCTCGTGCGGCGAGGCGGACTACGGCGCGGCGGCTTCCCAGCGCGCGAAGGCCTCCTCGACCTCGCGCTTGGCGGCGGCGTGGCGGGCGCTCGAGTCCTTGGAGCGCTCGGGCGTCGCCCACGCGTCGGGCAGCGCGAGCTCGGTCTCGAGTGCGGCCAGCGCCTCCTCGGCGCGCTCGATCTCGCGCTCGAGCTCGCGGATGTGGCGGCGCGCGTTCTTCGAGAGCTGCCCGGCCGGGAGGCCGTTACCGTTGGAACCCGTGATCGACTTCGCCGTGGCGGCGGCGAGCTTCTCGCTGGCGCACTCGGGGCCCACAGGGACCTTCGCCGGCTTGACCCGCCTCGCAGGCTTGGGCACTGAGCGCGGAGCGGGTGCGGGAGGCGCCGGGGCCTTCCCTTTAGCCGCGGCCTTGCCCTTCGCCGCGCGCGCGGCGAGCCGCCGCTCCTCGCGCACGCGCACGTACTCCTGCCAGCCGCCCTCGTAGGAGCGCAGCTTGCCGTCGTCGACCGCGACCGTCCGCGTCCCGACCGCCTCGAGCAGCGCGCGATCGTGCGACACGAGCAGCAGCGAGCCCTCGAACGCCAGCAGCGCGTCCTCGAGCGCCTCGCGACTCTCGATGTCGAGGTGGTTCGTCGGCTCGTCGAGGATCAGGACGTTCGCACCCGACGCGACGAGGATCGCCAGCGACAGCCGCCGCCGCTCGCCGCCGGAGAGCCCTTCCAACGGCTTCTCGGCCTCCTCGCCGCTGAACAGAAAGCGCCCGAGCAGCGCCCGCGCCTTGTTCGGCGTGAGGCCCGTGTGCACCGCGCACGCCTCGACGACCTTGTTCGCCCTCCCGCCCGGCCCGCGGCCGAGATCGTCGGCGTGCTGGGAGAGGTGGCCGATCTTCACGTTGTGGCCGGTGCGCAGCTTGCCCGCGGCGAGCGGGCGCACGCCCGCGAGCGTGTCGATGAGCGTCGTCTTGCCGGCGCCGTTGGGGCCGACCAGCGACACGTGCTCGCCGCGCTCGAGGTGGATCTCAGCGCCGTCGAGCAGCACCCGCGGCGGGTTCGCCCCCACCTCGACGCGCCCGTCCAGCAGCTCGAACACCACGCGACCCGAGCGCTCGGGCGCCTTGAAGTCGAACTTCAGCCCCTCCCGGTCGCGCGGATCGCGCTCGATCCGCTCGATCTTGTCGAGGCGCTTGACGCGCGACTGCGCCTGCTTGGCCTTCGTCGCCTTCGCCCGGAAGCGCTCGACGAACTTCTCGAGGCGGTCGATCTCCGCCTGCTGCTTGTCGATGGCGCGGCCGAGCGCGATCTCGCGCGCCGCCTGCTCCTTGCGCCACTGCGTCCAGGTGCCGGGAAAGAAGCGCGACCGGCCGGCCTCCAGCTCGAGCACGGCGGTGCCGACGGCCTCGAGGAACCAGCGGTCGTGCGCGACCAGCACGATCGCGGCGTCGAGCGAGACGAGCGTCTTCTCGAGCCACTCCAGCGACTCGATGTCCAGGTGGTTCGTGGGCTCGTCGAGCAGCAGCAGGTCGGGGTCGCCGGCGAGCGCGCGCGCGAGCGACGCGCGGGTGAGCTCACCGCCGGAGAAGGTCGACAGCTGGCGGTCGAGGTCGGCCTCGTCCTCGAAGCCCAGGCCGCGCACCATGCTCGTCGCGCGGTCGCGCCAGGTCCAGCCGCCGGCGTGCTCGAGGCGCGCCTCGGCGCGGGAGTACTGCGCGAAGGCCGCCTCGTCGCCGTCGGCCATCTTCTGGGCGAGCCGCGAGAGGTCAGCCTCGACCGCGATCAGCTCCGCGCAGCCGGACAGCACGTACTCGCGCAGGGTGAGCGAGCGGTCGCGCGGCGGGCGCTGGTCGTGCAGCGAGACCTTGCATCCCTTCTCGAAGGACAGGTCGCCGCCGTCGATCCCCGTCTCCCCCGCGAGCATCCGCAGCAGCGTCGTCTTGCCGGCGCCGTTGCGCCCGGCGATCGTCAGGCGGTCCTTGCGCTCGAGCTTGAAGGACACCCCGCGCAGCAGCGGGTTGCCGGCCATGTCCTTGCTGAGGTCGGATGCGATGAGGACGGCCATGCGGTCATGGTAGGAGGCGGCTCACGACGAGCCAGCGATCCAGCCGAGGCGGCGCACCGCCAGGCCGGGCGGGATCTCGGCGTGCGCCAGCACGCGCGCGCCGGGCAGCTCGTCGCCGATCGTCCGGTGCAGCAGGGCGCGCACCGCGGTGGACGTAAGGATCACGGGCTCCGGCGGCGGCGCCGCGCCGAGCGCGCGCCAGATCCGGTCGCGGATCCGGCAGCGGGCCTCCTCGTCGGGCGAGCCGCCGGCGTGCGCCTGGACCAACTCGGCCTCGAAGTCCGGCTCGGTCTCGTAGACGAGCAGCGCGGTCGCGCCGAGCTCGGCCATCTGCCCCGTGTCGAACGCGACGCGTGAGCTCAGGGCCTCGCGGACGGCGCGCAGGAGGTCGTCGTGCGTGCCCGCGCCGGCCACTGGGTCCGCGGCCTCGCGCAGCAGGTCGTGGCGCAGGATCGCGTTGAGGATCTGCCAGAGGTCGCGGGAGCTCACCATCTCGCGCGTCAGCGCGCGCAGCAGCCGCGTGAGCTCTCCGAGCGAGCGCCGCGCCAGCACCTCGTGGACGAGCGACGGGCACAGCTCCTCGAACGCCGCGAGGTCGGCCTCGACGTCGTCGCACGCGAACACGCGATAGGCCAGCGTGGACACCGTCCGCCCGAGCGCCGCGGCGACGTACGCCCAGCGCCCCACCGCGAGGAAGCCCGCCTCCGTGAGCGCGTCCTCGGCGCCGGCCGGCACCGCCGCCTGCTCGAAGCCCGTGACGGCGTCGACGAGCGGGCGGGCCTCGATGCCAAGCGACGCGAGCGCGGCGATCGGCGCCGTCACGGCCACCTCGCCGCGGCGCGGCACCGGCACCGGCACGCCGACGCGATCGTCCATCCGCATGCGGATCTCGTCGGGCCCGAGCGCTTCGTCGCGGACGAGCCTGATCGGGACGCGGATGCCGAGGTGCTCGAGCCGCTCGCTGCGGATCACCGACAGGCCGGCGCGCAGCTCGGGATCGATCCGCGGGTCGTCGGCCCGGATCCGGCCCTCGGGCGCGTCCGGCGCAAGCTCGTCGAACGAGCCCGGGTCGAGCAGCAGGTCGACCGACGTGCGGCGCAGGCCGTCGTACAGCGACTCGACGGCGTCGGCGGGCGTCATGCCGGTCGCGAGCAGCTCGCTGAGCATCGGGCCCAGCGGGGGCTGCGGCAGGGCGACGTCCATGTCGAGCAGCCGCGCGAGGATCATGGCGGCCACCTCCGGGTCGGGGCCGTCGTCGCCGATCAGGGTCGCGACGCCGCCGGACGTCAGCAGCGCGGACGGCACGAGCGTCAGCACGTTGGCGGGCAGCTCGGCGAGCAGCCGCACGAGGGCGGCCGGCGCATCGGGATCGCCCTCGACGTCCGCGCACGCCGCCATCCAACGGTCCGGGTAGGCGTCGCCGACGACGGTGGCCAGCGGCCGCAGCCGCTCGGGCGCGACTGTGAACCACAGCCGGCGCAAGAACGCCGCGGGGTAGCGCACGTTGCCGCCTTGCGCCCCGACGGTCACCATCCGCGTCCCGCCGCGGAATGAGATCCGGGCGGACGGCTCGCCGGGGATGCCGAACCCGGCCATCACGCCGGCGACGCGCTGCGCGATCTCGGCCTCGAGCCGCTGGACGCCGGTAGCGCGCACGGCCGGCGCGAGCACGGCGTGCAGCCGGACGTCGATGTGCGGGCCGCTCTCGTCGTGCACGGTCATGCGCCCGTCTCCACCGTGGCGCGCTGCCGGCCGCGGCGCCGCTGCACCCTGGCCGCGGGGAGATCGCGCGCGGCGGCGACCGCGACGGTCGGAAGCAGCCGGTCAAACGCGCTCTGGACCGCCCGCCGCCGCTCGCGCTCCTGCACCGAGATGACGAACGACCCGGGCGCCCGCCCGGCGACGAGCTCCGAGCAGGCCAAGCACAGGCGGGGGTGCTCGACCGCCGGATCGGCCGCGGCGATCGCCGCCTCGAGCTCGGGGGCGAGCGTCAGCCGCGCGCGCCCGCCCTCGGCGCCCGGCAGGGCCAGCGGCAGCGCGGCTCGCGCTCGATCGACGCACGCGAGCACGTCTTCGCCGGCGGAGGCCTCCTCGATGGCGGCGACGATCGTCGCGAGGTCGCCGACGCCGACCTGCTCGCGCACGAGCTGGCGCACGACCGACGCGAGCTGGACCTGCCGGCCCACGTCGCCCATCACGCCGGCGATGTCGATCCCGTCCTGGTGGCCCTCTGCGAGCAGCACGCCGAGCGCGTGGCGCACGTCGGTCAGGCCGACGAGCGAGGGCAGGTGCACGCGGACGAGGCCACGCAGATGCCAGACGACGGCGTCCAGCGGCTCGAGCAGCCGCAGCCCGCGACGACGCGCGTCGCCGAGCGCCGAGCCGGTCAGCCAGTAGCCGCGCGTGCCGTCCCAGATGCTGGCGAGCGGCGGCTCTTCGGAGGCGAGCTCGTCCGGCGCCGCCGGATCGACGCACAAGAAGCGGCCCGGCGCGTGCCGCCCGCCCGCGTACGGCACGCCGCGCACGAGCAAGCGGTAGCAGCCGCTGCCGAGCAGCTCGCTCGTGCGCACGACGACGCGCGGCGTGCGCACGCCGGTGGCCGCCTTCAGCTCGTCGCGCATGGCCGGCAGGGCCGTGCCCAGGAGGTGGCTCGCCTCCGCGCTCGCGCCGCCGTGTGGGAAGGCGTCGACGTCGAACTCGATGACGATCGCGGCCTGCGGCGCGAGCGACGTGCGTCGCGTCGCGGCCCGGATGGCGGCGAAGCGCGCGGCGCGCAGCTCCCGGCGCAGCGGCTCGGGCAGCGCCCGGTCCTCGGTCAGGACGCGCATGACCGTCGCGAGGCCGGATGGCTCGCGACCGCCGTCCGTCGCCTCCCGGCAGGAGGTCATGACCTGCTCCACGGCTTGCGCGTCCGGGGTCGGCGTCGGGTTGCTCAGGGCCTCGCGCAGGGCGCCGGCCGCGCCGGCGAGGTCGCCGCGGGCGGCCGCGAGCACGCCCAGTCGAGCATGCGTCTCGGCGACCTCGTAGCCCGCGCCCGCGTCGTCGCGGACGCAGGCGAGGGCCGCGTCGTACGCCGTGCGGGCGCCGTCGTGGCGGCCGGCGCGCAGCAGCAGGTCGCCGTGGCGCAGCCTGGCAGGGTGCAGCCGGTGCGGCGAGATGGCGCCCGCGCCGCGCTCCGCGCCCGCCAGGCCTTCCGCGGGCTCCGCGGGTGCTTCGAGCAGGCGCTCGAGCTCCTCGATCGCCGCGCCGGCGCGTCCGGCCTGCAGCTCGGCGTCCGCGATCGCGAGCGCGGCCTCGACGGGGTCGCCGGCGCCGAGCCCCGCGAGACGCTCCTGGACGGCGCGCACGCGCGCCGCGTCGCCGGCCTGCGCCGCGGCGTCCGACGCGGCACGCAGGACGCGGATCAGCGCCTGCCACGCCGCGGGCAGGCCGCTGTGGACGTCGTCGTGCGCGAGCAGGCGCTCGTACAGCGCCGCGGCACGGTCGAGCTCGCCCGCCTCGGCGAGCGTCCGCGCGCGCGCCGCGACCGCGACGACGTAGCGAACGCCACCGCCCGCCGCCGCGGCTTCGAGCTCGAGCTCCGCCCCGGCAACGCCGCCGGGCAGCTCGTCCACGCGCTTCGCCACCGCCGCGAGTCGCAGCGCGACGTCGTCGTCGAGCTCGCGCCCGAGCCGCAGCGCCGCCAGCTCCGCCAGCCGGCGCGCGTCGAGCACGTGCATCGCGACGCGCGCGCGCTCGGCAAGCTCGTCGAGGTGCTCGAGCGCCGCATGCGTGTGGCCGCGCAGCAGCTCGGCAGCCGCGAGGCGCCCGCAAAGCTTCGCCTGGTCGACCCGGTGGCTGCCGGCGACGCGGGTGAACGCCGCGACGGCCTCGTCTCCGTCGCCGCGCACGAGCGCCGCCAGCCCGCGCTGCTCGTGCAGCTCGGGCGAGTGCGTCCACTCGGCCGGCGAGCGCGACCAGGGCGAGAGGTCGGCCGTCTCGCCGGTCGCCTGCTCCTCGTCGCCGGCGAGCGCCGCGGCGATCCCCCGCCCGACGTGCAGCCCCGCCGACTCGGGCTCGATCGCGATGGCGGCGGCGAACGCGTGGCGCGCCTCGCGGGCGCGGCCGTGCGCGAGGCTGCGCGTGGCCGACGCGATCATCGCCCAGATCTGCGACTCCGGCAGGACCCTCGCTCGCTCCATGATCCCGTCGAGCTCAGGCGAATCGGCGGCGAGGTGCACCTCGAGCTGCTCGACGAGCGCCGGCCCGTTGTCGGGCTGGCGCGCGACCGCGGCGTCGACGGCCAGCCGCGCGGTGACCGGGTGCCCGAGCATGCGATGAAAGCGCGCGGCGAGCGCCCACGCGTCGGCCGCGTCGGGCTCGAGCGCGATCGCCTGCTCGGCCTGCAGCGCGGCCGACCAGATCCAGTCGCCGCGGTCGTCGCCGTCGCGAGCGTGCGCCTCGATCAGAAGCGCCCCGCTGAGGTGCACCCAGGCGTGCTTGGGCCCCGGGTGGCCGAGCTCGGTGCCGCGCTGCCAGTCGCGCAGCCCGCGGGCGATCTCCTGGCTGTCGGCGTACGGCCACGCGAGCCGGCGCGCGGCGAGGCGGCGCGAGTCCGCCGCGTACCACCACGCCTCGATGTTGCCCGGATCCAGGGCGACCGCGCGATCAAGCACGGACACCGCGTCGCCGTGCCGGGCGAGCACGTCGAGGTCGCGAGCGAGCGCGAGCAGCGTGACGGCGGCCTGCTCGGGATCTTCCGGCTCGAGCAGCCTCGCCTTCAGCTCGAGCACCGGCAGATCGGCGTCCGGGTGCCCGCCGGACAGCCCGCGCGCGAGCGCCTCCTCGATGTGCACGAGCGCTTTGCGCGGGCGGCCGAGTACGGCGCACAGGCGCGCGAGCGTCCACGCGCCGAGCGCGTCCGGGTGGCGCTGGCTGCGCGCGGTGTCGATGACGAGCGTGCCGCGCTCCCGCGCGATCTCGGGGGCGCGACCGGCGGCGCGCTCGCACAGCTCGACCGCGGCGTCGTCGTCGCCGCACATGATCGCCACGCGCGCAGCGAAGAGCGCGCCGTACACTGCGGCGTCGGTGTCCTGCTCGGCGATCTGCGGATAGAACGTCCGCAGGATCCAGTCGCCGTGAGCGGCGGCGACGTCCGCGTTCAGCAGCCCGTCGGCCTGGCGCACCACGGCGGACGCGCGAGCCGGCTCCGCGAGCGCCAGCTCGAGGCCCTTGCGGACCGCCAGGTCCGCGTCGCGCGCGGCGATCGCGGCGTCCACGATGTCGCGCAGCGCCTCGCCGCGCAGCCGCTCGTCCTCGGCGATCGCGCGCGTGAACGCCTCCACCGCCTCGGCGAGGCGATCCTCTCGAGCGAGCGCCGCCCCGAGCTCGAGATAGCGCAGCGCCACCGAGCCGGGCTTCCAGCGCCGCAGCGCGCGGCGCGTCGACGTCCCGAGGCCGGCGGCGAGCGCGTCGCGCCGGAACGCGGCGTCGGGGTCGTCGGACGCCGGGCGCCCGAGGCGCTCGACGAGCTGACGGGCGGTCGCGACCGAGGCGGCCCGGCCGGCGGCGACCGCTCCGCCGCCGCGGCGGTGCTCATGGGGCGCGGCGCCGTTCGGAGCCGCCGCAGCGGGTGCGGGGGCCGCGGCGATCGAGTTGCCGCACGCCACGCAGAAGCAGTCGTCGAGCGGGTCGGGGTAGGGCACGCCGCACGTGCCGCAGACGAGCGGCAAGCCGCAGTCGCCGCACGACAGCGCGCCCGCGGTCTGGGGGTGGCCGCAACGCGAACAGGGCGCGGCGACGATCTGCTGTGCCGGGGTCACTGGCCCGTGGCCTGCCGTGGCTGCAGGACCGACAGCGCCGCGCGCGCGGCGCCCGAGCGGCCGCCGGGCAGCAGGGCCGCCGGCTCGATGTCGCGCGGCGCGTACGGCTGCTGCACGACCTCGTCCTGACAGCGGCGGCAGAAGCGGTCCTTCAAGGGGTCGTGGAAGGGGTGCTTGCAGCTGTCGCAGACCAGGCGCAGCGCGCAATTGCCGCAGAAGATGTCGTCGGCGCCGAGGGCGTCGTCGCAGCGAGCGCACGATCGCGCGCACACGGGCACGTCGCGGCGGTCGAGCGCGACGACCGGGTGCATCCCCTCGGCGGGCGGCCGCCCGAGATCGGCGTCGCTTGCGAGATACACGACGGGCAGCCCGAAGGCGGTCCCGTCCTCGAGCTCGCGGCGCGCGGTCTGCACCGCCAGCGCCGGGGCGAGGTTGCGGCGCAGCAGCGCGTCGTAGAAGTCGCATGCGAACGCGTTGGCCGTCGCCGAGGTGACCTTGTACTGCATGCCGACGACGGCCGGCACGCCGCTCGCCGCGAGCGTCCGCGCGACGCCGGAGAAGCTCACGTACGGGTCCGGCAGCGCGCTCTCGCACGCTTGCAGGAACACGAGCTTGAGGTCCTTGCTCGCGTTGATGTACTTGCGCAGCGCCCACTCGTCGACCCAGTCGACCGTCCCGTCCACGTCCGAGAACGCGAGCCGCCCCGTCCCGTCGAACTGGCCGTGGCCGATGAAGTGCACGATCGCGGGCTGGAACTCCTGCACGAGCGACCTGAACGCCTGGCATGTGACCCGCGGCTCGAAGTCGGCGACCGGCCGGCCCGGGGCGTCGTCCTCCACGAGCTTGCGAAGCTCGATCCTGCCCTCCGCTTCGAGCGTCTCGAGCTGCTCGATGATCCGGACGGCGCTGACCGGTGCGAGCTGCTGCTCGCCCGCGCGGGCCGGGCTTGAGCACACGAGCAGCACGCGCAGCGGCCACTGGCCGCGGCCGAGCTCCCGTGGGCGGCGCAGCTCGATGCGCCGGCTGAGCAGCAGCTCCGCCACCTCGGAGAGAAACTCGCCCTTGGGGTCGAAGTCGGGGTCGCCCGGCGGGGTTCGCGCGTACTCCCACGGCAGCATCGCGAGCCACTCCTGGTCGTTGCCAGTGAAGCAGAGCTTCACGCGCAAGCGCTCGCATTCGCCGTCGCGCAGCGCCACGAGCTGGTCTGACAGCTCGCCGCGCAGATCGCCGACGAACAGCAGGTCGAAGAGCTCGTGGCCGGCGACCTTCAGGAGGTTGTCGTAGAGCATGCTCTTGCCGCCGGCGGCGGGCGTCTGCTCGAGGTCGGTCCGCTTGAGGTTGACGTCCGTGGAGGTGCGGATGAGCTCGGCCAGGAGGCTGATCGTCTGCTTGCGGCGCGGCGTCAGGCGCATCTCGAGCGCCGTCCGCGAGCGGACCTCGGCGTCGCGGCTGCCGACCCCCCAGATGATCGAGCGGTCGCTCACCGTGATGTCGATCGTCGCGGTGCGTCCGGGGCCGTGGCCGTTGCTCTCGGGAAGGCTCATGGTCACAGCTCCTCGCTGAGATCCCAGGTCGCGGCATGCGCGATCGGCGTGCCGTCGGCGAAGAACTCGCGCAGCTTCGCGGGCAGGTCGCGCAGCGACCTGCGCAGCCCGGCACTGAACAGGCTCACGTAGCGCGTCGCGACCATCTGCGCGCTCACGTCGAGCCGGTCGACGCCGTCCGGCACGCGCACGACGATGCGCAGGCCGGGGTCGTTCTCGTCCGCGAACGCCGACTCCTCGAGGCGCCATAGGATGTGGTCGAGCCCGACCGCCGAGCGGGTGACCTTCGCGGCTCGCACCCGGTAGTGAAACGGGGTCGCCACGACGCGCGCCCCGCCGTCGGCCGCGGCGTTGACGCCACCGCCCGCATCGATCGGCAGGCCGACGAGCTCGCTTGGAAGGTCCGGGAGCTTCGCGGTGATGTGGAAGTCCGCGCCGACGCCGAGCTCGAGCTCGGAGCTCGCCTCGAAGCGGGTGACGAGCTCCTGGTCGGGCAGCGCGTCGAAGACCGTCGGCCTGCGCTCCTCGGAGTCGTCTGCGTTGAAGCTCACCTTCACCTGCAGCTGGTTGAACGCGCAGCCGGGGCGCGTCCACAGCGAGACCGGCAGAGCCAGCCAGTAGTGGCGGTGCCCGCGCTCGAGCTGGGAGTCGGTCAGCGGCGTGTCGCGCCGGTCGGCGTCGATCTGCGTGGCGGCGATCGGATACAGGTCGGGACGCCCGAGCGTCGCTCGATCGGTCGCGAACATCCGCGCGATCTCACCCTCCGGCGTGGCCGGCGCTTCATCGCCTGATCCGAGGTGCGCCGCGCGCTGGTCGAGGAGCGTCGCGGCCTGCTCGAGCAGTGCGCGGCGGTCGCCCTGCGCGAGGGTCGGCGTGACACGATCGAGCTCGTCAAGCATCGGTACCTCTCGATGTCCTGCAATCACCCCGTTGAGGCGAAGCTATCCCGCCGTGTTGGTGACAGTGTGTGACGTTCTTCACACACTCGGCGGGCGGGCTACGGCCGCTTGCCCTGCGGCAGCCCGGCGCCCTTGCGCTGGAAGACCTCGAGCAGCTCGTTCTCGTGCGCGACGCGCCCTTGCGCCCCATCGAGCTCCCGGAACATCTCCTTGAGGATGTGCACCCCCTCGGGCGAGTGCGCCGCGACGTGCTCGGCCAGCCGCATCGCCGACGCCTCCGCCTCGGCGGCCGGCACCGTGTCGTGCACGAGGCCGATGGCCGCGGCTTCCTCCGCGCCGACCGTCCGCCCGGTGAAGATGAGCTCCTTCGCCCGCGCGACCCCCACGAGCGGGGTGAGCCGCGCCGGGCCGACGGGCACGCCGAGTCGCGCGCCGGCCCACGCGAGCTTGAGGTTGTCGCCCGCGATGCGCAGGTCGCAGCCCGCGACGATCTCCGCCCCGCCGCCGACGCAGTTGCCGACGCAGACCGCGATCGTCGGCTTGGGGAACGCCTCGAGCGCGGCGAGGAAGCGTGAGAAGAACTTCATCCGCAGCACGCCGCCGGCATGGTCGAGCTCCTCGGTGATGTCGACGCCGGAGCACAGCGCGCGCTCGGACGTCGTTGAGAGGACGAGCACGCGCAGCGTCTCGTCGATGGCCAGGCGCTCGAGCGCGTCGACCATCTCCGACAACAGCTCGGTGTTCAGCGCGTTGCGGCGCTCCGGCCGGTCGAGCCGCAGCAGCGCGATCCCGTCCGCGGTGACGACTTCCTGGAGCGTTCCCATGGCGGCTATGCAATCCGAAATCGCGCCGCCTCGCTTTCTCCCGGCGACCAGGATCCCGGCCGCGGCCCTGGCCGGACCGGCACGCCCGCCTACCGGTCCTGCGGCTCCTCTTCGTCGGCCTCGCCGTACTCGACGCCCGC
Organism: uncultured Actinomycetes bacterium; assembly: GCA_963839905.1. GTDB lineage: Bacteria > Actinomycetota > Thermoleophilia > Solirubrobacterales > Solirubrobacteraceae > CADCVQ01. The sequence continues at coordinate 433,575 of CAWIXC010000003.1, forward strand.
TTCGTCGGCCTCGGCCTCCGGCGTGAACGCGTCGAGCTCCGGGAACCCCTCGCCGTCGTCGTGCGACGCGTTGCGGATGAGGTCGCGCTCGGCGAGCTCGAAGCCGTCACCCTCGCCGCCGCCCGCCTCGTACACCGGGCGCAGCGCCTCGTCGGCCGTCTCGGAGGGGTCCGTGCCGCCGACGTCAGGCCCGCTCCCGCCGATCGCGGCGGCCTCGGCGGCGGCCGCCCGCTCTTCGCGCGTCTCGAGGTCCGGCTCCTCTTCGCTCTCCATCGCTGCTCCAGTCTCGGGCGGGTTGCAGGGCGGGCTACCCGATCGCAAGGCGATCCAGCGCTCGTGGCATTAGACTGCCGGGCGTGCTGCGCAACCTGCCCGCCACGGCCGTCCTGACGCTCACCACGCTGCTCGTCGCGGCGGCCCCGGTGCTCGCGCACGACGGCGGCGAGGGCTGGTACGGCGAGACGAACGACCGCGTCGTCACGAACGCGGGCTTCATCCTCATCATCTTCTTCCCGCTGTTCATCCTCTTCATGTCGCTGCTGCAGTGGCAGCTCGAGAAGCGCAAGTACCGGCGCAAGGCGGCCGCGAAGGCGTCCGCCGAGGCCGAGGGCGGCTGGTAGCAGCACCGGCGGGTCGGCCTCACGGTGGCCGATAGGCTCCCTCCCGGTATTTCCAGCACCACCGGCGAGGAGAGCGATGACGTACTTCGTGACGGGCGCGACGGGCTTCATCGGTCGCCATCTCGTCGAGCGGCTGCTCGAGCGCGAGGGCGACATCCACGTGCTCGTCCGCGAGGGCTCGCTGGAGCGCCTCGAAGCGCTCGTCGAGCGCTGGGGCGCCGGCGATCGGGTCAAGCCCGTCGTGGGCGACCTGCGCCAACCGATGCTGGGCCTGTCCGATGACGATGTCGCCGCGCTGAAGGGCGCCGTCGAGCACGTCTTCCACCTCGCCGCGATGTACGACATGACCGCCGACGACGCGCTCAACGAGGCGCTGAACGTCGACGGCACCCGCCACGCGGTGCAGCTCGCCAACGCGATCGGCGGGGTCCTGCACCACGTCTCCTCCGTCGCGGTCGCGGGCGAGCGGCGCGGCCTGTACCGCGAGGACCACTTCGACGAGGGCCAGAAGCTCCCGTCGGCCTATCACCGCACGAAGTTCGAGTCCGAGAAGCTCGTGCGCGGGGAGGCGAAGGTGCCGTGGCGGGTGTATCGCCCCGCGATCGTCGTCGGCCACTCGAAGACCGGCGAGATGGACAAGGTCGACGGCCCGTACTACTTCTTCAAGGCGATCCAGAAGGTGCGCCACGCGCTGCCCGAGTGGGTCCCGCTCGTCGGGCCGGAGCTCGGCTACACGAACCTCGTGCCGGTCGACTACGTCGCCGCTGCGCTGGACCACATCGCTCATCAGCCGGGGTTGAACTTCCAGGCGTTTCATCTCACCAACCCGGTGCCGATGCGCGTCGGGGAGTCGCTGAACGCGTTCGCCAAGGCCGCGCACGCGCCGCAGCTCGCGCTGCGCATCGACAAGCGCCTGACCGACGCGCTGCCCAAGGGCACGCTGTCGATGCTCATGAAGCTGCCGCAGCTGCGCGACCTCCGCCGCACGGTGCTGGCGGACTTCGGGATCCCCCCGGAGGTCGTCGAGCACATGGCCCTCAAGCCCCAGTTCGACACGCGCGACACCGAGCGCGCGTTGGCGGGGTCGGGCATCGAGGTCCCCGAGCTGCACACGTACGCGCCGCTGCTGTGGGACTACTGGGAGCGCAAGCTCGATCCCGACCTCTACAGGGACCGCTCCTTCGAGCACCTCGTCAACGGGCGCACGGTCGTCATCACGGGCGCGTCGAGCGGGATCGGGCGGGCGACAGCGCTGAAGGTCGCCGCGGCCGGGGGCGTCCCACTGCTCGTCGCGCGCGGGGTCGAGAAGCTCGAGGCGCTGCGCGACGAGATCGAGGCCGCGGGCGGTACCGCGCACGTCTACAGCGCCGACCTCTCGGACATGGACGCGATCGACGGCGTCGTCGCGCGGATGCTCGCCGACCACCCCGCGATCGACTTCCTCGTCAACAACGCGGGCCGCTCGATCCGCCGCTCGATCAAGCTGTCGGAGGACCGCTTCCACGACTTCGAGCGCACGATCCAGCTCAACTACTTCGGCGCGATCAAGATGATCATGGCGCTGCTGCCGCACATGCGCTCGCGCGGCTTCGGCCACATCGTGAACGTCAGCTCGATCGGGGTGCAGACGTCGCCGCCGCGCTTCAGCGCGTATGTGGCCTCGAAGTCGGCGCTGGACGCGTGGACGCGGGTCGTGTCGTCGGAGGTGATCGGCGACGGCGTCTCGTTCACGACGATCCACATGCCGCTGGTGCGCACGCCGATGATCGCCCCGACGAAGATGTACGACCACTTCCCGACGATCAGCCCCGAGGAAGCGGCCGACCTCATCTGCGAGGGGCTGCGCGCGCGGCCGAAGTCGATTAACACGAAGCTCGGCACGGCCGGCGAGGTGCTCTACGCGGTCGCGCCGAAGGCCGTCGACCAGATCCTGCACATGGCCTACAAGGTCTTCCCGGACTCCGCCGCGTCGAAGGGCGAGAAGGCGCCGGAGGACGCCGAGAAGGCGAACATGGAGCAGATCGCGATGGCGAACATCATGAAGGGCGTGCACTGGTAGCAGCTCCCGGCTGGCCGACGCCGCGCCCGGTTCTGTCCGTTCTTATGCGCCGGCCTCCCAGACGCGCACCACGTGGTCGTCGCAGGCGGTCGCGATCCGCAGGCCGTCGGGGCTGAACGCCACGCTCGTCACCATGCGGTCGTGCGGGAGGGTCGCGAGCTTGTCGCCCGTCGCGACATCCCATACGGCCGCCGTGCCGTCCCAGCTCGCGGTCGCGAGCCGGCGGCCGTCGGAACCGAGGGCCACGTTCTGGACGCCGTTGTCGTGCTCGACGCAGCACAGCTCGCGGCCCGTCTCGCGATCCCACACGCGCGCGGTCTTGCTCATCCCGCCCGCGCTGGCGAACACGGCCGCGTCGGGGCTGAAGGCCACGCCGTTGACGGCATCCCACCCGCCCGGGTGGTTGACCTCGGTCACGACGCTGCCGCCGTCGAGCTCCCACACTCGCACCATCAGCATGCTGGCACCGGCGATGAAGCGGCCGTCCGCGGTGATCGCGAGCGCCCGGTGATCGATCTTGGGTTCGAACTGTGCGGCGGGGGCGCCATCCGCGGGAGCGGCCGGCAGCACCTCGCTGTCGTCGCCGATCTCCCACAGCCACGCGCCGTCGCGCGTGGCGCTCACCAGCTGCGCACCGCCCGCCGGGCCGGGCTGCGAGCGGAAGCTCACCGCATCGGCGTCGCGCTTGTGGGCGACCAGCGCTGTTGTGTCGCCGCTTTCGAGGTCGCGAACCTCGACGTAGTCGTCCTCGCCGGCGACCGCGAGCATCCGCCCGTCGGCGCTGAACGCCACGGCGTTGACGGTCTCGGCGCGTTTGACGCATGCCAGCTCGAGTCCGCTTTCGATCTCCCAGACGCGCGCCGAGTTGTCGCTGCCGGCGGTCGCGAGGCGCGACGCGTCGGGGCTGAACGCCACGCACGCGATCTTCCGCGATCCGCGTCCCTTGCGCCCGTACTCGGGGTGCTGGATCTCGCGGATCACCTTGGCGCCCGTGGCCCAGTCGATCGTGGCGGCGGGTGCCGGCGCCGGCTCCGGCTCTGGCTCGGGCTCCGCCACGGCCGCGGGCTCCGCTTGGGGCGCGGGATCCGCCATCTTCGCCGCCGCGGGCTGCTCCACCGCGGGAGCGGGTTCGGCCGCGGGAGGCGGCACCGCCGCCTTCGCGGCCATCCGCTCGAACAGCCGCTCGAGGTTGTCGAGCAGCTCGCGAACGGTCGCCCTCCACGAGCTCGTGATCAGGTCGTGCGCGTTGCGCCTCGCGAGCCGCGCGAGGGCGTCCGGGAGCTGCTGCTTGGAGGGCATCTTCGCGCCGTCCACGAGGACGGGAATCACGCGGATCCCCCGGTCGAGAGCCGTTTCGATCTCGACGCGCACCCAGTCGTCGGGGTCGTCGAGCCGGCGTTCCCCATCCTCCTCGGCGTCGAGCCAGCCGGGCCCGATCACCGCGATGAGCACCTCGCAGGTGCTGAGCGTCTCCTCGATCGCCTCACCGAAGTCGGCCCCGGGCTCCAAGCTGTCGAGGTCCGTGAAGACCTTCTCCTCGCCAAAGCGCTGCCGCAGCTCGTCGGAGATCCTGCCGGCGGGATGGCGAGCGTCCGAGCGTCGGTAGCTGACGAAGATGTTGGCCATGAGCTTCGTGCGTGCCCTGGCGGTTCGCCCCGAGTGAACGCTGCGCGGAGCCTACAGCCCGCCTCATCGGGCCGCGCCGTTTTATGGCGTATCGGCGAGCGCGCCACGACGCGAGCCAGGGTCTTCACAGCGCCAGGTTGCGAGTACGACCACTCGGGTAACGGCGGTCGCCGGATCATTCAACGAGGAGGTCGCAATGTCAGAGGAAGACGCACTCAAGGACGCCGACATCACCAGCGGCTCGGAGGCGGGCCAGCGCCCGGACGAGGGCAGCACCGGCGACACGGGTGACGGCCAGGGCGAAGGCAACACGGGCGAGGCATCCGACGGCGTCGGATCCGAGCAGCAGGCGGACTGACCACGCGATCACCGTCGCGCCGGCGCATGGTTTGCGCCGGCGCGACGCGACGCGGTCAGATCGCGCCGAACAGCCAGGCGCCGGGCTGATTGGCCCCCGGGTTCACGCAGAACGCGCGGATCGCCGCAACGAGCTCGGCGGTGTCGATGCTGGCGCTGGCATCGAGGTCGAGCTCGGTGAACACGCGGCGCGACTGATCGCTGGACAGCCCGCATGCGGTGAGCAGGCCGAGAAGCTCGCCCTCCGTCAGCGCGCCGTCGGCGTTGTCGTCGGCAAGCGCGACGACCGCCCGCGCCAGCGGGGCGACCTCGTCCTCGAAGCCGTCGCCGTCGCTGACAGCGCCGATCCACGCGAGGAACTCGGCCTCGCTGATCCGGCCGTCACGATCGGTCTCGGCCCGGTCCGACAGCGCCTGCCACAGGTGGCGGTATCCCTCGCGCACGGCCATCGCGGCGGGCGAGCCGGGCGGCTGCCCGAAGCTCTGCACCAGCCGCAGCGCGAACGCCTCGTAGTCGTCGCGCGTCATGTAGCCGTCGCCGGTCGGGTCGAGCAGGCTGAAGCGGGAGTCGCGGGCATCCGCGGGCGCCGCGCTCGCTGGCGGCGCGGGCGCGGGCGCGGCGAGCAGCAGCGTGGCCCAGCTCGTCAGCGCGTCGACGTCGGCCGTCAGCACGGCGCCGTGATTCGCGCCCTCGTGGCGCACGAACTCGACATCGGTGCCCGCGGCGCGGAGGTCGTCGACGAACTGCTCGACGACCTCGAACGGCACGACCTCGTCGGCGCTGCCGGCGGCCACGAGCACCGGGCGGTCGAAGCGGGTGACGGGCACGCGACAGGTGTCGAGCAGCGCTTCGAGCCCCTCGCGGCCGTCGAGGTTCGTCGTGCCGACGCGGTCGTTGGTCAGCCCGCGGCCGGCCTTCAGGACCTCCACGAGCGGCGCGTTCGCGGCAAGGCCGACCAAGCGGTCGCCCTCGTCGGTCAGCAGCGCGCGGGGATCGAAGTCCGGGTGCGAGATCGGCAGGCCGGCGAGCAGGTAGGACGTCAGGATCGAGACCTGTCGCGAGCCCTCCGCGGTCGCCGTCCGGATCAGCAGCGGCATGTGCACGGGCGGCGCAAGCGAGACCGTGCCGCGGAAGTCGAGCTCCGGTGCGTACCGGGCGGCCATCAGGCCGACGAACAGCGCGGCGTGGCCACCTTGCGAGAACCCGGCGACGACCCAGCCGCCGGTCGTGGCGACGCCGAGCTGGCGGGAGGCTCGCACCGCGTCGACGACGTCGTCGGCGACCGCCTCCCCATTGAGGTACGGGTGCGGGCCGGGCGTCGACAGGCCTTCGTAGTCGGTGACCGCGACGATGTAGCCCGCCGCCAGCCAGCGCGCGATGTGCTCGCGCTCGAGCCGGGTGAACCCGACCTCCGAGGGTGCCGCGCGCTCGCCGAGCCCGGTCGTGCCGTGCGCGTACCCGACGATCGGCAGCCCTTCGGGTGGGACGGGCACGTCCGGCACGAGCGTCATGCCCGTGACGTCGCGGGGCCCGCCGTGGTAGCCGAGGCCCGCGTAGAGGATGCGATAGGCGTGCGCCGTGTGCTCGGGCCAGAACTCGGCGGGCAGCACCTCGTGTTGCAGCAACGAGCCCCTCGCGTGCTCAGACATGTGACCTCCCCGTAAACAAGTCGACGACGCCTGCCCACAGTAATGCAATGGCTGGTCAGCGTCCGCGCACGAGGCGCGCGGAGAAGAACGGCCGCAGCTGCTCCTCCTGGCCGTACAGCGCCAGGCCGTCGATGTGCCGGCGGCTCATGTACGACACCTCGCCGCGGACCATCCGCGCGCCGACGTCGATGTCGCACTGGATCCTGAATCCGGCCCGCTGCAGCACGCGCGCGGTCTCCGAGCCGTCGGGCGGGCGCGCTCCGAAGGGGTAGATCAGCACGTCGGTGCGGCCGATGATCGGCCAGGCGAGCCGCGCCCAGCGGTCGCTGTCCTGCTGGACGACGGCGGCTGACGCGCGCGCGAGGTCGATGTGCCCGTACGTGTGGCTGGCGAACTTCCAGCCGGTCTCACGCAGCCGCGCGGCAACCGCGCGCGCCCGCCGCCGCGCCGCGAGCTGGTCGGGCCCTGGCTGCTGGATGCGCTCGCCGAACAGCCCCTCGTATCCGGTCAGCGCGAGCACCCCCTTGGCACCGTCGGCGGAGAACAGCGGATGCTCTTCGACGAACTCGTCCACGATCGGGACGATGTCGTTCTTCGTGACGCGCCGGCCGCGCTCGTCGTTCTCCTCCACCGCCACGTCGCCCGCCGCGTCGAGCACGAGGCGCTGCGCGACGCCGCGCGCGCTGGTGTACTCGTAGTAGTTGACGTCGTCTTCGGACAGCACGAACGGCCGCCGGCCGCGTGGCACGCGCACCCGGTTCTCCACTGCGCGATGCAGGTCCACGAGCGTCCACCCGTTGGCGTACATGCGCTGCAGGATCGAGCGGAACTCGCCGGCCGTGACGAAGAAGTCGCGCAGCCCGCGTCCGGTCGCATCGTCGCGAAACGCCAGCTCGCGCCGGATGACGAGCGTGTGAAAGAACAGGTGCTCGATGGGCCCGTCCCAGCGTACGAGCGGGACCGGCCGTGGCACGGCCGCGCGGATGATCGGGGCGACGTTCGGCGGCGTGAGCTTCGCCGCGTCGTCGGACTTCGACCCGCCGCAGCCGGCGCCGTACGCGGCCACAGCCAAGCCGAAGACGACGGCCACGCGCCAGATCGGGCTCACGCGCGCGAGTCTCTCACCTGGCCCATGCCAATGTGATTTCCGGCGCGCGAGCTCATCGCGGCAAGGTCAACCGAGACCTTCCCGCCATCAACTGTGCTCGCAGCGTCGGTGAGTCATCGTCACCGTTGACAGTTTGCGTGCACGTGTAGAGGACGCACGGTTAGCGGTCGGCGCGATGTAGAGGTCGCCGACGGTGAAGGCGCCTGCGGCAGCTGGCCGCAAGCACGTCAGGCCGGCCGGCGCGTGAGCGGCCGTGCGCCCGCGGCTGAACGACGCCGCGTGCGCACGTGCCAACCGGTACCTCGCTCGGCCTACGAGACGACCGGCACCTTCGCCGAGCATTGCTCGATGCTGAGGTCCGACGCGTCGAGCCTGCACAGCTGGAGGTTGAACGCCTGTCCTTCGGCGAGCGTGAGCGGGAAGGTGTGCCTCCCGTTGAGGGCGCGCACCTTCCTGAAGATCTCGCCGTTGCGCCACAACCTGGCCGACACCGCGTACCCGTCGCCCGGGACGTCGTATGCCACGAGCGCCTCCGCGTTATATGTTCCGGCGACGTTGTCGTCGAACGCGGCGGTGCCGACGTTCCAGGTGATCGAATCGGTCACCCCTGCCGCTGCCGTACCAGGTGCCGCGATGAACGCGGCGAACGCCGCGAGGGTTGCCAGGCCCATCTTCAGCCTGCATGTCGTGCTCATTCGCCTTCATGCATTCGTGTGGACACCCGGGTGATGTCCACGTCTATGGGGTGTGACGTCTTCGCGCGAAGGTGAGGGCGGCCGCCTGGTGCTCACAGGTAGCCGATGCGGACGGTCTGAGTGATGGACTGTCCGTTTCGCAGGTGCGCGCTCGCGTGGACCTGCCCGCCGTAGAAGAAGCCGTCGTAGACGGCGAGGATCAGGCCGCCCGGCCCGGGGCGGATCGTGCGAATGTCGCGCGGCGTGCGCAGGGTGACCGACAGCACGTCATCGCGCGCAACGCCCATCAGCAGGGTGCGACCGGCCTGGGTGCGCCGCGCGACCTGTGCCCTCGAGGGTGCCGCGCCGGGATCCGCCTCGCTGAGCACCCCGGAGCGGGGATCGCTGACGTTCAGCTTCAGCGGGCGATCGCTCCGGCGGGGCCGCGCGGTGGCGGAGAACGCCTGCATGGGAGCGAGGAGGACCCAGTTCTGTCCGCCGATCACGGTGGCGACGCGATCGCCGATCAGCTGACCGACGTAGTCGCAGTCGCGGCCGCCGGCGCGGCCGAGCCCCCTCGTCCACGAGGGCCCGCCGTCAGGGTCGGCGACGCGAACCGACAGACCGGGGGTCGGCACACAGCGAAACGAGCGCATCGGGTCCTGCCTCGACGCGTCCGGGGATGGCGAGTCGTCGTCCACGCGTCGCACCCACAGGTCCGCGTCGGCGGGCTCCGGCCCCAAGGTGGCGAGGTACGTGCCATGCGGACCAAGCGGGAGAGAGCGCGGAGCCCCGGCTCCCAGCAGCTGGGCCGAGCGCGCGTTGTCGCCAAGCAATCCGGCGACGACGACCCGGACGAGCCGCGGGTTCGGCGCCTCGGCGTCGTCGACGTACGGGCGCACCTCAGGTTGCGGAGCAGCTGACGCGAGTTCGCTGGGGCCCAAGCAGCGCGCATCGCGGACACCGGTCCCGACGGTCCGTCTCCTGTCGCCCGGAAGCGGCTCGAGCAATCGACGATGGCCCTCGACGCCGACCGCGAAGCACAGGAAATCGCGATCAGAGCCGGCCGACGGCGTACCCGGCGCTCGGCGCGCCGACCAGCTGCGCAATGCCCAGATGGAACGACTCGCGGGATCGGCCGCCCGCCGGCTGATCGTCGCGCTCCCGGGCACAGGCACGAAGGGTTCGAACGACGGCAGCTCGCGCTTGACCGAGGCGACCGATCGCCACGCGGGCACTGGTTGGATGCCGATCGGCCTGCCGGCCGAGTCGAGCGCGTCGCCCGGGTTCAGTCGTCGTCCGTCGACGGTCACGCGCAGGCGCCGTGGGTCGACACGGCCATCCAGGACGGCGATGAACCCCACCTGTCCCGGCCGCTGGCGGTCGTGGGCGCGCCGGGCGGCATCATCGCCGCGGCGAGCATCGAGACGCAAGCGCCGAGGCGCCCCGGCACCGAGCAGGACCACGGCGCTGTCTGCGCGCGTCGTCGAGCCCCAGACCACGGTGCGAGCGGGATACAGCCGCCAAAGGAAGGGTGGGACCGGCGCCACTTCGCCCGACGGGACCGGGTCGAGGTCCTCCGCGCGCGGGACGAAGCGCTGGGTCGCGACGAACGCTGTCCCCCTCCGACCGCACCGCTTCGGCACCGTCGCGACGTTTGCGGCGTTCGAACCGAGCCCACGCAGCCCCTGCACGCAGCGAAGTCCATTGCGACCGGCGCTGTAGTGCAGCGTCCAGGCCGCTCCCCGCGACGGATCGTCCACGAGAAACGCACCACTGTCAGCGAAGCGCAGGGTCGTGCGGCGTCCGGACGCCGCAGTCAAGACGAGCCGTGGGCGCAGCCCCTCGGGCACGCCATGCAGGACCGCCAGAAAGGCGTGATCGCCGCCAAGTCGCGTGCGCACCGTGCGCCCGCCGGCGACCGTCACGACGCTGCGGACGTTCGCCGCCGCGACGCCGCTGACCACGGTGAGGTCGCTCAGGCTGCCCCCACCGCGAAATGCGCGTGCGCCGGCAAGGGTCACGCCGCTCGCCTGGCGGCGACTGCAGGTGTCCGCGGCCCCGGCAGGCAGCGCCCGAAATCGCTGATCGAGCCCGAGCAACCCGAACTCGCCGTCGTGCACTTTGCCCACGGTTGCGCACGTCGCGCCGGTCTTGGAGCGCGATGTGCGCACATCCCACACCGGGCCGCCGTCGGGGTCGCGCACATTGAGGCGGCTCAAGCGCGCGCTGCCCGCCACCGGCCGCAGCTCGACCGGGACGTCGAGGACCCGAGCCGTCGAAATCGGCGAGCCATGGCGAATGACGAGCACCGCCGCAACCGCGATCGCGGTGAAGCCCAGCAGCACGAGCAGAGCGAGGACGACCGCACGGGGCAGCCGCCGAAAACCATCGTGCGCACGACGTGCCTCGTCCGCACGTGCGGCACCCACCAGCTCGCGGCCCAACTCGTCGAGGATCTGCGGACGCTTGCTCATGAGTTCCTCACCGCCGCGGCGTGCTCGAGCGCTTGCCCAAGCGCCTGCAGGCCACGCGAAACGCGTGCTCGAGCGGCCTGCTCGGAGATTTTCAGGGTCGCGGCAACCTCGTGTTACGGACGCTCCTCGACGACCCGCAGCCGCAATGCCTCACGCTGGTCTCCACCAAGGCGGCCCAGCTCAGCACTCAGCACCTCTCGCAGGTCCGCGATCTCGGCCGCCTCTTCGATCGCTCGGAGGTCATCCTCGTGCAGGACCGGAACGCTGGCCCCGAGGCGCTCCAGCGCACGCCGCTCGACGACGCCACGTCTCAGGTAGCGCGCGATCTGACGACGCGCGATCGTCAGCAGCCAGGCCCGCTGCTCGGGTTCGGTCGAGCCGCGAAACGATCGACGGCAGCGCCATGCCTGCGCAAAGGTCTCGGCTGTGATGTCCACGGCCACCTCCGCGTCAAGCGTGCGGCGTGACACGAAGACGAGCACCATCTCCGCTTCACGCTCATACACGGACGCAAAAGCCACGGAGTCCCTCATCGCGCCTAAGCCTGAAACCACCGCTCGGTGATCGTCGGGGCGGTTGATCGCTGAGATCGTGTGGGCAGCGGCGCCTTGGTCGGGCTGGAGGGTGTCGATCGGAACGCGGGATGGTTTCCGGCGGGCTGTTGGCGCGTTCGGAGGCAGTGGTCGGGGCGTTCGCGGGCAGCGGTGATCGCGCCGGGGTCGGCAGGGTGGTCTGCTGGACGGCTTTGGGGTCGCCGGCGCGCTCAGGCGGCGGCGGGGAGTGCTCGAAGGCGGGTGAGCGCGGTGTTGAAGTCCTGTTGCCAGGGCCAGCGGGCGGGTAGGTGCAGCGTCCAGCGGGCGGCGTGCGTCGTCAGGCGGCCGGGCATCGCGAGCCATCTGCGGCGCACGGTTCGGGCGGCGTGGATGATCTGGCCTGGTGCGCCGAGCAGTTCGGTCCAGCGCAGCAGGTTGTGCGCCAAGGCGGCGATGACGGTCCAGGCGCCGTTGGCGTGAAACTCGCCGGAGGGGAAGTGTGCGAGCGCTTGGTCTTTGAGGTCGCGGATGACCAGCTCGACGACGGCGTGCTGGCGATGCTCGGCCTCGACGATCGCGATCGCGTCCGTGCGGTTGGTCAGAAACGGGTGGTGACGCCAGTCGGGAAACAACTCGGCCTGCACGCCGACGAGGCGTGTGCGTCTGACGATCAAGCGCCGGTCGCCGAGCAGCGTTTCGGCGATCTGCGCTTCGCCCGTGTCGGGGTAGTCGGCGATCGCCGTCCACGCCGTCTCGTCGATCAGGTCGATGACGGCGCGGACGTGCTTGGCCATCCTGATGCCGATCGAGTATGTCCAGCCTGCCTGCTCGAGCTTGGCGAAGACCCTGGCGTTCCAGAAGCCCGAGTCGGCGCGCAGCAGGTTCGGCCCGGTCGCGCCGGCACGCCGAACCCGTGCGATCAGCTCGTCGGTGAAGCGCAAGATCCCGCGCTGCGTGTTCGCCGACCCCTTCCGCAGGCGCAGATGCAGCACCTCGCCCGTCTCCGCGCGCGAGGCGAGGATCGGGTGGTAGCCGCGCTTGCGGGTGTAGCCGAACGCGGCGCCCTGCTTGGCATAGCCGTGAACCTCGCCGAACAAACGAATCGACATCGATCGTCAGCCGCCCTGAGCCCGGGCCGGCCCCGGCCGTCCACGCGCGCTTGAGCGTCTCGGCGAGCACCCGGTCGAGCTGGCGGACATGCCCGAACGTAAACGCGCGCAGAAACGTGCCGAGCGTCGACGGTGCCGGGATCCAACCGCCCAGCAGCCGGCCCGTGCGCCCGGCCCGCAGGATGTCGCAATCATCGATGCTGTCGGCGCCCAGCACCATCGCGTAGACGAGTGCCATCACCTTGCGCCCTGCCCGGGACGCCGCGCCCTTGACGCCCAGATGCACGCAGTCTTCGACAAGCTCCTCGATCTGCAGGCGCTTGGCGAGCGTCGCGGCGAGCATGACCCCCGCGTCCGAGACGACCCGCTCGTCGTCAAACGCAACCTCGATGCCGTCCAGTCCGACCGGCCCGCCATCATCAACCATCAGGGTGACCTCCTGATGCCGGGCATCGGCTGCGCACACAGCCTACAAAAGCCCTGCTCAGGAGGTCATTCTTGTTCGGTCACCGGACGGCACTTCGTCGACCGGCGCGGCGGATCCAGGCCTAAGAGTGCCGCGAGGCACAATCTTGTGACCGCCGAAATAACGCGCCCGCACGACAGGTCTCGCAGACGGAGATCGACTAGAGCCGAGCTTGGCCCAACCGCGCGCCGGACCATAGGCAGAGCTTGTGGCGGCGCCACGCGGCTCTGGAACGCGACAGGTGGGCTCTCCTGACGGCCGCCGTGGCCGGGCCCTCGCACGTACCTGGGCGCCCGGCCTGCGCGGTCCGGTAGCGCCGCGGCGCGACAAGCGGCAGCCGCGTTCGGATTTTCGCGCGTCGTCCAGGTCGAGAAACGGCGTCGTAGGTCACGTCGGAGCCGGCCCGGTACGCAGCTACCCGCGGCTCACCCCTAGGTCCTGCACGGGTTACGCTCACTTCCTCGATGGACGCCAGTGAGGCCCGAATCCGCGTCGTAGTCGTGTCCCCTGGAGACGTGGCGAGGGAACGGACGACGGTCAAGACCGTGATCGACGAGCTGAACCGCCTTATTGCTCAGGACCGGCTGGTCTTATGGCGATGGGAAACCGATGCACGTCCGGGCCTGCACTTGCTGGGGCCGCAAGGCCTGATCGACGATCTGATGGACATCCAGAGCGCTGACGTCGTAATCGGCGTCTTCTGGAAGCGCTTCGGCACTCCGACGGGCGACGCACTCTCGGGCACCGCGCATGAGCTTCGGCACGCATGGGCGTCGTGGAAAACGACAGGCCGCCCGGAAGTGTTGGTCTACTTCAGCACGCGCAAGTACGCGCCGCGAGAGGCGGAGGAGTTGCCGCAATGGCAACAGGTACTCGAGTTCAAGCGGGATTTGCCTAAGGAACAGCTGTGGTGGCAGTATGCAACCGGCAGGGAGTTCGAGGCGCTGCTCCGCGAGCACCTGACTCGGTACGTACTCGACCGTCAGAAGCACGAACGCGGCCAACGCGAGCACGCCGAGCAACTGGAAGCCGTCGCGCGCGCCGAACGCGAGCGCGCCCAGCGCAAGCGAGCCGAACAGCAAGCGGCCGTCGACCAAGCCGAACGCGAGCACGCCAAGCAACAGAAAGCGACCGAGCGAGCCGAACGCGAGAGCGCCCAACGCGAGCACGCCGAGCAACAGGAAGCGATCGAGCGCGCCGAGCTTGAGCGCGCCGAACACCACGCGGCCGCCGAGGAAGCCGAGCGCCGACGCGCCCAACGTGAGGACGCCGAGCAAGCGAGTGCTGCCGGACTCGAGCAAGCCGAACGGCAGGAGGCCTTGAAACATACGGCGCAGGAGCAAGCCGAGCGCGAGCATCCCGTGCGCGCGCGAGCTCGGGGGATGGCCGACGGAGATTCGACGGCCCCTGCAGCCGGCAATCGGTCGCGTGCGACCTCGAGCGGTCCGCCAGCACCCCACCAGCGGTCTGCGGATCAGAAGCGATCGCGGCGCGGCAAGCCGTTGTTGTTCCTCTCGCTTACTCTCGTCGCCGGCCTTGCCGCCGGTGCATTCTTCGCACTACCGCCCCGCGACCAGCAAACGACCCCGCCGGACCGAGCGTCTCGTACCACGCGCACGACCCCTAATGAAACGCCGAGAGTCGTGCTCCAGGGCAGCATGCGGCCGCCGGCAGGATCGAGTTCGCGCGGTTCGGCGGAGACGGCGGTGGTCAACTACGAAAAGGCCAAGGTATTCAAGTTGCTCCTAGCCGGCAAGGGCCTGAAACCCGTCCCGCAAGGCGCGGCGTACGCCCTATGGCTGTACAGCTCGCCGGCCGAGGCTCTATTCATAGGTTTTCCAAAGGCGACGGTGAACAAGAACGGCACGCTCGAGGCCGCCGCCGACCTCACGCCGGAGACGCCCAGCTACCGCGAGGTCCTCCTCACGCGAGAGCGCGCCGAGAGCCCGACCGAGCCGGGCACCATCGTGCTGCGCGGCAAGATCTCCGTGCCACCGCAGCCGTCAGCAACGACACCATAGGAGGTTGAGCATCCAGGCAACGGAGTGATTGAGCACGCTGCGGCGTCGCATCGCAGGGTCCTCCACCGCTGATCGCTCGAAGGCGCAGAACGCGATATCCCTGGCGTTGCACGGCTGTCCAGTGGCACACCGAACGCCGTGCTTGCCGGTCGATGAGACGCCTGAGGTGCTACTTGAACGCGGCGTCGACGTCCGCGGCGGGAGCGACGAGCACGCCGCTCGCGTAATAGTGGTAGCCGCTGTTGGGGCCGACCGCCCACGACTCGAGGTCCGTCTGCTCGATGAGGTTCGGATCCGTCGCCTGCCTGTCCCAGTGGACCTCGAGGACCTTGCCGGAGGTGATGAGCGTCATGTGCAGGGCGCCGTGAGCGGAGAGCACCCCGAAGGGCAGCCTCTTGAGCTTCTCGAGCTGCGCCATGTCCTTCTTCGTGGTGCTAGCCACGCCGAGCCTCGGCACCTCGGGCGCGTAGTTGGTGACCCTCTGGTCGACGCTCACGCCGGGATAGGTCTTGCCTCTCGCGCCGCCCTTGTAGTACGTGCCCTGCCTTGAGGTGTAACGGGCCTCGTCGGGCTTCGCACCGGCGAGCTCCGCCTCTGGAACCTGGTACGCGGGATCCGGCGCCCAGAACACGCCCTTCCAGCCTGCCTCGCTCTGCAGCGCCGCTTGAAGGTCGAGCCCCGACATCCCCGGCTTTGCGCCGGCGGTCTCGCGGATCTTCTGGTTCTGCGCGAGCTTCGTCGTGACCTTGCTCCAGACGGCCCCGAGGTTCTGCTGGGCGAACGCCTGCGCGAGCACCTCCATGACGATGGTCGTGCAATCCGAGACGACCGCCCCCTTGGGCCTGTCCTTGGCCGCCACTTTCGACCCGACCCGCGTGCCGGTCCTCTTCTCGAGAATCGACAGGTCGTGCATGACGTCGGCGAGCTTGGCGTAGGCGGCACCGACCTCCCCGAGGCTCTTGCCCGAGCCGGGCTTGACGATCGCTTCCAGACGAGCCTGCTCGGCCTTGAGCGCGGCGATGTCGTCGGCAGGCGTGCGCTGAAGCGTCGCTTTCGAGATGCGGCCGCCGCGCTGCGCCACGCAGCGCGCCAGCAGCTGGCCGAGCCGATCGTCGGGTGGAGAGCCCGTCCCGGCGAGCGAGATCTGGGAGGACGTGGCCGGCGCGCGCCGTGCACCGGGTCGCACTCCCTCGAGCGAAGCGGACTGCGAAGGCGCGACCTGAGGCGGAGCGGGCTCTTGTTCCAGCACGGTTTGCCGGCCCCCTTTAGGCCAAGGCGAGGTCGGTTAACTTTCACCCGGCGCGGGACCGCCCGACCACGCGATGGTGACAGTGCCAAGAAGCGCTGTCAAAGAGCGCTCAGCACAGCGACGATGCCGGTCGACGCGTCCGCGCGGCGCGTCGGCGTCAGCTGATGAAGCGGATCGTCAGCGGATAGCGGTACTCCTCACCCCGGCTCGCCGCGACCGCCGCGACGATGACGAGCACGATCCAGCCGAAGAACAGCACGACGAACAGCGGGATGAGCAGGATGCCCACGAGCACGACCAGCAGGACAATCGTCGCGGCCGCCAGCACCGCCGTGTAGAGCATGATCGAGAGGTTGAAGTTCAGCGCCTCCGTCGCGTGGCGCAGCACGAACGGGTTCTCCTTCTTGACGCTGTAGATGATCAGCGGGCCGATGAACGGCAGTCCGATGAACAGGGCCGCCAGCGCGGTGAGGTGCGCGGCCATCGCCCACGTCGTCGTGTCGCTCGCCGCGCTCGCGGCCGGCGGGATCGCCGACGACAGCGCGTCCGTCCAGCGCGTCCCGTCCCAGAAGCGGTAGCTCGGCCCCCCGTTCGGGTCGGGGTACCAGCCCGGGCCGGCGTTCGGTGGCGACCCGGGAAAGCTCATGCGCGCATCGTAGACCGACCCGCCCAGGTCGCCCGAAGCACCCGAAGCAGTTAGGCCGGCGGGGTCCCGTACGTCTTGCGCGACAGCAGCCCGCCCTTGGCGTTGACGAGCTCGACGACGTCGCCGGCGTCGTCCCAGAACTCCGTCGAGCGGCACGCGTAGTAGCGCGTGCCCTTGCGCACGGCCTTCTTCGAGCCCTTGCGACAGCCGGTCACGACGACGACGCTGCGCTTGGCCTTCAGCGACGTCTTCTTGAACTTGATCAGGTGGTCGCTCGCGTCGCGCAGGACGTAGTTGCGCAGGTTGACGGCCTTCGAGGAGTAGTTGCGCAGCGTCACGGCCTCCGAGCGCACCCCGCCCTTGCTCTTGATCTTGACGATCCGCACGTCGGCGCCCTTGGCGGCCGCGACCTTCTTGGCCGTGCAGGCGCCGTCCTTCCAGCGCTGGATCTCGCGGCTGACCGCGACGCCGAGCCCCGGCGCGTAGGCGTTCGCGTCCGGCCCGAGCTGCGTGCGGGCGGCCTCGAGCTGGGCCAGCGTGAACAGGCACGGCGTGATGTTGCGGCCGCTCGTGTAGTCCTTGACGATCGCGTTGAAGTCCGACGCGGGGCTGGCGAGCACGCCCGGCGCGACGACGACTCCGGCGAGCAGCGCGGCGAGCGCGCAGCGAATGGCAGTAGTCCTCACGCCGCCCAGTATGACAACGAGGGGCCCGGCAGACGCCGAGCCCCTCGGATGGGACAACGCCCTACACGACTCCTAGCTCTTGATGAACGGCCCGACCTTCTTGAGGATCGCGTCCATCGTGGCCGGCTTGTCGAACGCCAGCGGTGCCGGGGGCTTGTCGCGCACGAGGCGGATGAGCGCCGCGTGGCGCGCCTCGACCTGCACGATGCTGCCGGCCGCCGCGAGCACGTCCTTCGACGAGATCAGCGGGCCGCCGCCGTTGTAGGCGCTGACGCCTGCGTCCTCGAGCGTGTTCGCCGTCTTGAGGAACACCGCCCGGCTGCCGAACGCGCCGCCGAAGTCGAACGTCGGCTTCTTGGCCGCCGTGCCGCCGAGCTTCTTGACGGTCGCCGCAAGGGCGTCGACGTGCTCTTCCTCGTTGTCGCGGATCTCCTTGGCGAGCTTCATCTCGTCGCCGGAGAGTCCCTTCACCTGCTTGACCGCGAGCGTGTAGAACTCCGCCTCGAGGTACTCGAGGGTGAGCGCGTAGTTGAGGATGTCGACGTCGCCGCCGCCACTCTCCGCAAGCGCCCTCGTGATGTACGGGGTTGCCGACATGGCGCCGTACGTGGCGCCTGCGGCGAGCGTCGCACGGATGAGGAATGCCTCACGTGTGACGCCTTGGACCTTGATGGTGGCCAGCTCGGGAGCCACCAGATGCGATGAAGCCATGCTGAATCTCGCTTTCGTCGTCGTGGTGGTTGCTAGGCCAGGAACGGCTTGACCGCGGCCATGACAGAGGCCTCGTCCATGCCCTTGGCGAACGCGCCGTCGGGGAGCGTGCCCTTGAGGCCGCCCTTGCCGCCGAAGCCGCGCCCGAGGAGCTGGTTGAGCGCCGCGGCGTGCCGGGCCTCGACCGAGTGGATCGACAGGGCTGCGGCGAGCACCTCTTTGTTCGTGATGCGACCGGCAGCACCGAGGTACGCGGCGGCGCCGAGGTTCTCGACGTCGGCCGCGGCGTTGAGGACCGCGTCGAGGCCCTTCTCGAGGGTCTCCTCGAACTTCGTCTTCGGAGCCTTGACGGGCGTGCCGCCGAGCTTCTTGATCGTCGCCTTGAGGGCGTCGACGTGCTCCTGCTCGGACTCGCCGAACTTCTTGGCGATCGACCCGACCTTCGGGTCCTTGACGATGCCGCTTGCGATGACCTGCTTGTAGAAGCGCGCCTCGAGGAACTCGAGCGTGAGTGCATAGTTAAGGACCGCGAGGTCCTCCTTCATGCCATCGTCGCCCGACTTCGTCTCCGTCGAGGTCGTGTTCGAGGCGGAGCTCTTCTTGTCGTCGTCGTCGCCGCAGGCGGCGAGGAGCACACCAACCGCGCTGACCGCGCCGGCGCCGCCGATCATCTTGAGGAAGCGTTTGCGCGAAGACGGGTCGTCCGCGAGCTCACGCAGTGCCGAGTCGGTCACGTGTTGTGCCCTTCCGGAATCGTGGGGAGTGAATACATGCTGCGGGTCCTTGCGCGGCCGGGGTGCTCGCAGATCACGCCGTGGCGCGTCAGCGCTCGCTTCGCCCGCTCGCTTGCGCGCGCGCTCGGGTTACCTAGAGACGGAAGATCGGCACCAGGCGCTGCTCATGCTCCGCCGAGATCCGCGCCACGACCTCGATGTGCTGCTCGAGCGGCGTCCCGCGCAGCTTCGTGCCGAGACCCTCGTCGACCTGGAAGATCCCGGCCGAGTTGGACATCTCGATCTCGATGCGCACGGCCTTCTCCTCGCCCGCCGCGATCTTGACCTCCTCGATCGCGTACGCCGACAGCGAGTGGATGTTCGTGTGCCCCGCCTCGAACGGCACGCGCGAGCGCCCGCGGCTCATGTCGAGGGCGTCCGCGACGCGCAGGATCGCGCCCTCGATCGTGAACGGCGCGCCCTTGGAGCGGTGCGAGATGATCGCGTGCAGCGTCTCGGCGACGACGATCGAGCGCTCGGGCTCCTCGTAGACAGGCTCGAGCAGGTCGCCGAGCTTGCGCGACGCCATGAACAGCGAGTAGGACTCGTGGTCGATGCGGTGGATCGACATCCCGACGCAGTGCAGGAGCGCCGCGCCCGCGATGACGACCTCCGCGTCGCGGACCTCCATCCCGTGATCGGCGACGATGCTCGGCTGCACGCCGCGCGCGAGCAGCAGGCGCGACAGCCGCAGCGCCATGTTCAGCACGATCTGGATGTGCACCCACGAGTGGTCGGACATGTGCAGCCGCTCGGCGTTGACGCCGGCGGCATGCCACCACGCCTTGATCTGCATGTCGGCGTCGACGGCGTCCAGCAGCGCCTGCAGGCGCCGGTTGCCGCGCGCCGGCGCGTGCACCCGCGCGTCCTGCGCCCGCGCCCGCACCGCCGGGGCGGCCGGGCCGTCGCCTGCGCTGCTCACGCGTCGCTCTGGTGCGCCTCGCTCGAGCGCGCGGCGTGCAGCCGCATGAGCTCGGCTTGGACCGAGCGCGGCGGGTCGCCGGGGGTCCGCGGCTCCCACTCGCCGTCGGCGCCGAGCCCCCAGGCGCTCGCGTCCGTTGCGAGCGAGCGCTCGAGCGTGTCGAGGATGTCGTCGCGCAGCGCGTCGTCCTCGACGGGGGTGATGAGCTCGACGCGCGTGTCGAGGTTGCGCGGCATGAGGTCGGCGGAGCCGATGAGCACGCGCGTGTCGTCGCCGCGCTCGAACGTGTAGACGCGCGAGTGCTCGAGGAAGCGCCCGAGCACGCTCACGACCTCGATGTTCTCCGAGACACCCTCCACCCCGGGGCGCAGGCAGCAGATCCCACGGATGTTCAGCGCCACCGGCACGCCGGCGCGCGACGCGCGATACAGGCCGCGGATCATCCGCCGGTCGACGAGCGAGTTCATCTTCAGCGCGATCCGCGCGTGCTCGCCGCGCTCGTGCGCCCGCACGGTCTGGTCGATCTCGTCGAGCAGCGCCTCGCGCATGCCGTTGGGGGCGATCAGCAGCTTGCGATAGCCCAGCGGCCGCGCCATGCCGGTGAGGAAGTTGAACATGTCCGCGACGTCGGAGCCGATCTCCTCGTCGGTCGTGAACAGGCCGAAGTCCGTGTACAGGCGCGCGGTCTTCGGGTGGTAGTTGCCGGTGCCGATGTGGACGTAGTGGCGCACGCCGTCGCCCTCGCGGCGCACGACGAGGATGCACTTCGCGTGCGTCTTGAGGCCGGGGTGGCCGTAGACGACGTGCACCCCCGCCTCCTCGAGCGCGCGCGCCCAGGTGATGTTCGCGCGCTCGTCGAAGCGCGCCTTGAGCTCGACCATGCAGACCGCCTGCTTGCCGCGCTCGGTCGCGCGGATGAGCGCCGGCACGAGCGGCGAGTCGTCGGACGTGCGGTACACGGTCTGCTTGATCGCGAGCACGTCGGGGTCGGCGACGGCCTGCTCGACGAAGCGCTCGACCGACGTCGCGAACGAGTCGTAGGGATGGTGGACGAGGATGTCGCCGCGGCGCATCTCCGCCATGAAGTTCACGTGCTCGGACTCCTTGCCCTGCAGGCGCGGCTGCGTGACGGGGGTCCACGGCGGGTCGCGCAGCTCGCCGAACCCGCGCAGCCCGTAGACCTGCCACAGCGCGCTCGTGTCCAGGAGCCCCTCGACCTCGTAGATCTGGCGCTCCTCGACGTCGAGCGCGGAGGTGAGCTGGTCGCGGATCGCATCGTCGGTGCCGACCCCCATCTCGAGGCGCACGGCCTCGCCGAAGCGCCGCCGGCGCAACTCGGCCTCGACGGCCTGCAGCAGGTCGTCGGCCTCGTCGGAGACCTCGAGGTCGGCGTCGCGGGTGACCCGGAAGATCGCGTGGTCGTCGATCTTCATCCCGGGAAACAGCGCGTCGAGGTTCGCGGCGATGACCTCCTCGAGCGGCACGAACGCGTGCGGATCGTCGTCGAGCTCGACAAAGCGCGGCAGCATCTCGGTCGGGACCTTCACGCGGGCGAATGTGCGCACGTCGGTGACGGGGTCGCGCACGAGCACGGCCAGCGACAGCGACAGGCTCGAGATGTACGGAAACGGCCGGCCGGGGCCGACGGCGAGCGGCGTCAGCGCGGGGAAAATCTGGCGGCGGAAGCGCTCGGCGAGCCCGGCGCGCTCCTGGCCGGTGAGGTCGTCCATCCCGACGACGCGGATGCCGTGCTCGGCGAGCCGGGCCAGGAGCTCGCTGCTGACGAGGTTCTCGAGGCGCTGCTGCTGGTGCACGACGGCCTCGCGGATCGCGTCGACGGTCTGCAGCGGCGTCAGGCCGTCGGGGCCCGACTCGGCGAGGCCCGCGTCGATCTGCTCGTGCACGCCCGCGACGCGGATCTGGAAGAACTCGTCGAGGTTCGAGCTCCAGATCGCGGCCATCTTGACGCGCTCGAGCAGGGGGTTGGCGGGATCCTCGGCAAGCTGCAGGACGCGGTCGTTGAAGTCCAGCCACGACAGCTCGCGGCCGATGTACAGCGACTTGTCGTGGAGGTCGAGGTCCTCGGGCTCGGGGATCTCGGGCAGGGGGTCCGTCGCCCGGATGGACTCCTGGACACGGATGTCGGCGTCGGATGTCGTCATCGAGCGAGGCAGCGCATCGCAGACCAGACTACGCGGCCGGCCCTGGCAGGTCACGGCCTTGTGAAGATCGCGGCCCGGGCGGCGCGATGCGCGCGAGCTGCTCGAGCACGACCCCCTCGCGCAGGCCGCCGCCGGCCAGCCGCAGCGGGGCGTTCAGCGCGCGCGCGGCTGCGTCGAGCAGCAGCAGCCCGGCGGGCAGCAGCCGCGCGCGCTCGGCGTGCAGGCCGAGCGCGAGCGCGACCTCCGCCGAGGGGCGGGCGACGAGCGTTCGCAAGGCGCGGCCGAGCGCGTCGCACGTGAGCTCCGAGCCGGCGAGGCGCTGCAGCGAGCTGGCGCTGCCGCCGACCGCGTACGCGGCCGCGAGCTCCGGCACTCGCACGCCGGCGAACGCGTCCGCGAGCTTCGCGCGCACCGCGGCGAGCTCGGCCTGCGACGGCGGGTCGGACGGCAGGTCGCGATCGGTGACGCCGCTCGAGCCGAGCGGCAGCGAGACCGACCACGAGACGCCGGCCGCCGCCGTCCCGACGACGAGCTCGGTCGAGCCGCCGCCGACGTCGGCCACCGCGAGCATGCCGGCCGGCGCGCTTGCGAGCATCCCCACGGCACCGGCGAACGCCAGCCGCGCCTCCTCCTCGCCGCTGAGGATCTCGGGCGCGATGCCGCACGCCGCGCAGACCGCGTCGGTCAGCACGGCGCCGTTGACCGCCCCGCGGACCGCGGACGTCGCGACGATCCGCAGCTCGCGCACACCGAGCTCGCGCGCGATCGCGACCTGGCGGGCGACGACGTCGGCGACCTCCGCGACCTTCTCGCGGCTGATCTCGCCGTGCGGCTCGCATGATGTCGCGAGCCGCGTGAAGGCGCGTTCGGTGAACAGCTCGCGCGGGCGTGCCCCGTCGTCCTCGACGACCAGCAGCCGCGTGGTGTTCGAGCCGATGTCGATGCAGGCGCAGCGGGCCACGGGTGCAGCGATCGATCTTGTCATGATTGCCCCCGTGGATTCAGCGGCCCCAGCGATTCTCGTGCGCGACCTGCACAAGTCCTACGGCACCGTGGAGGCCGTCCGCGGCATCGACTTCGAGGTCGCCCGCGGGGAGGTCTTCGGCCTGCTCGGGCCCAACGGGGCCGGCAAGACGACGACGGTCGAGGTGCTCGAGGGCTACCGCGAGCGCACGAGCGGGATCGTGTCGGTGCTCGGCCACGACCCGTCGACGCGTACGCGCGCGCTGCGCGAGCGCGTCGGAATCGTGCTGCAGTCAAGCGGCACGTACCGCCACGTCACGGTGCGCGAGCTCGTCACGCACTGGGCCGGCTTCTACCCGCGGCCGCGCGACGTCGAGGAGGTCATCGACCTCGCCGGGCTGCGCGAGTCCGAGCATGTGCGCGCGCGGCGGCTGTCCGGCGGGCAGGCGCGCCGCCTGGACTTCGCGCTCGCGCTGGTCGGCGACCCGGAGCTCGTGTTCCTCGACGAGCCGACGACCGGCTTCGATCCCGAAGCTCGACGCGCCGCGTGGGACACGATCCGCGCGCTCGCCGACCTCGGCAAGACCGTGCTGCTGACGACCCACTACCTCGACGAGGCGCAAGCGCTGTGCGACCGCGTCG
The DNA here is from genome assembly GCA_963839905.1 of uncultured Actinomycetes bacterium. GTDB lineage: Bacteria > Actinomycetota > Thermoleophilia > Solirubrobacterales > Solirubrobacteraceae > CADCVQ01. Next base: position 457,028 of record CAWIXC010000003.1, read on the forward strand.
CGATCGTCAAGGACGGGCGGATCCTCGCGATCGGCGCCCCCGCGGAGCTCGGCGTCGGCGCGTCGTCGCGCTACCGGGTGAGCTGGCGCGACGAGGACGGGGCGATGCAGTCGCGCGAGACCGACGACCCGACCGCGCTGCTGCACCAGCTCACGAGCGCCGCGCTGGCGCGCGGGGTCGGCCTCGAGGACCTGTCGGTCGGCCGGCCGTCGCTCGAGGACGTCTACCTCGAGCTCACCGCCGAGGTGGACACGCGTGCCGCCGACAGCGAGCGCGCTCCCGCCGGCGGGAGCGGCCGGCCGCGGGGACGCGGACGCGGCCGATGAGCGACCTCGCCCTCACCTGGCGCCAGTACCGCCTCGAGCGCAAGATGTTCTGGCGCAACCCGAGCGCCGCGTTCTTCAACTTCGTCCTGCCGCTGCTCTTCTTGTTCTTGTTCGGCGCGGTGTTCGCGGGCAGCCAGACCGACCTCGACGTGATCGTGCCCGGCATCGCCGGCATGAGCGTCATGTCGACGACGTTCGTCGCGCTCGCGATGAACATGGTGTTCCTGCGCGAGCAGGGGGTGCTCAAGCGCCTGCGCGGCACGCCGCTTCCGAGCGGCGCCTATCTCGGCGGGCTTGCGGCGCACGCGATCACGAACACCGCGATCCAGCTGGGGTTCGTCATCGCGGCCGGCGCGCTGATCTTCGGCGTCGGCCTGCCGGAGAACTGGCTCATGCTCGCGGCGTTCGTCGCCGCGGGCGTGGTGTGCCTGGGATCTTTGGGCGTCGCGCTCTCGCACGCGATCCCGAACTTCGACTCCGCACCGGCCTACGTCAACGCGATCTTCCTGCCGGTGATCCTCATCTCCGGCGTCTTCTACGACGCCGACAACGCGCCGGACTTCCTGCGCGACGTCGCCGAGGTCCTGCCGCTGACGCACCTCATCGACGGCCTCTCGGCGGCGATGGTCTCGGGCGCGCCGTTCGCCGACCACCTCCCCGACCTCGCGGTCGTGCTCGTCTGGGCCGCCCTCGGCACGGTGCTCGCGGTGCGCGGGTTCAGCTGGGAAGCCCGCCGGGGCTAGAGCGCGCGGGCGGGCCTCACGCCCTCGACACGAACTGCGGCGGCGGCTCGCCGCTCACCTCGACCGGCGCGTCGCGCAGCGGGCCGGTCTCCCACGCGGCACGCAGGAGGCCGTAGACGACGACGTCGAGGGTCTGCTCGCCGTGGCGGTGAAAGGCGCGCAGCACGCCCTCGCGCTCGAAGCCGAGCTGCTCGAGCGCGCGCTGGGACCGCGCGTGGTCGACGTTCGTGTACGAGCCGATCCGCTCGAGCCCCAGCAGCTCGAAGCCGAGGTGGCACATGAGCGCCTTGGCCTCGCGGTTGGCGCCCGTCCCCCACCAGTCGCGGCCGAGCCAGGTGCCGATCGTCGCGCGCCTGTCGCGCCGCGCGATCTCCGAGAAGCCGATGATCCCGATCGCCGTGCCCGTCGCCACGTGCTCGACGACGAGGTCGAGCTGCACGCCGCGCTGGCGCTCGTCCGGCAGGCGCTCGAGGTAGGCGAGCGCGTCGTCCGCCGACGCGTACGGGCCCCACGAGAACCAGCGCGTGACCTCCGGGTCGGACGCCGCCTCGAACAGGGCGGGCGCGTCGTCGAGGCGGGGCACGCGCAGGCGCAGGTAGGTGCCCGTGAGCGCGAGCTCGCCGGTGCGAGCGGGTGGCTGGACGCGCGCTTTCATCACGACCGGAACACTACGGGCATGCTCGCCATCCTCTACGACATCCACGGCAACCTCTCCGCGCTCGATGCGGTCATCGCCGACGCCCGCGAACGCGGCGCCGACAAGTGGTTCATCGGGGGCGACGTCGCGCTGTTCGGGCCCGCCCCGCGCGAGACGGTCTACCGCCTCTTCGAGCTCAAGCCCGCCGTCTGGATCCGCGGCAACGGCGAGCGCTGGACCGGGCAGCCGGGCAAGGCGCCCGAGAACGTGCTCGGCGCGGTGGCCGCGGCGCGCGAGGAGCTCGGAGAAGGGCTCGTCACGTCGCTGCTGGCGCTGCCCGAGAGCGCGATGCTCGACGACCGCACGCGCGGTTGGCACGGCTCGCCGGTCTCCGACGTGCGCTCGTTCGCGCCCGAGCCCGCCGACGACGAGGAAGAGCTGCTGAAGAACGTCGTCGAGCTGCGGCTCGTCTTCGGGCACACGCACATCCCCTTTCAGCGCAAATCGGCGGGCCACGGCGGGATCGAGCTCGTCAACCCCGGCAGTGTCGGGATGCCGTTCGACGGCGACCATCGCGCCGCGTACGCGCTGATGCACGACGACGGCACGATCGAGCAGCGCCGCGTCGGCTACGACCACGTGCGCGTGCCGGTCGCGCTGCGGGCGAAGTACAGCGACGCGGCATGGGTCGGCGCGCCCGAGAAGCGCTTCGAGACGGCGACGTTCGAAGGCGCCTAGCACCCGCATGGCCGGCGCGGACGGCGAGGCTTCCGATGCCGAGCCTCGCGAGCTCGCGATCGCGCTCGCGCGCGAGCTGCTGCACGGTTGCGGCGCGCTGCGCGTGAGCATCGCGCTGGACGCAACGCCGCCGGCGGTCGTCGAGTGTGAGCGCCTTGGCCCGATCGTCGTGCACGACGCGGGCGCCGAGCCGGTCACGCTGCCCCACGACGCCGCCGCGGGTGCGGTGCTCCCGGCGCTGCCGCTTATGCGCCAGCTTCCGCCCTTCGAGGTGAATCCGGAGACCGGCGCGGTCGCCGGTGTCCTCGGCGGCCTCGAGATGCTCGGGCGTGCGGTCCGCCAGACGGCGGCGCTGCTGCCCGGCGAGAGCGTCGTCGCCGCGGAGTTCGAGACGACCGACCCGGACGAGCCGCTCGGCCTCGCCGGGCGCCCGGGGGAGCCGATTCTCGTCCTCGTCGCCGAGCACGAGCTCGAGCTCGACTGCTGAGGCGTACCGCCGTCTCGCCGCTCCCGCGCGCCGCCTGGCGATCGAATGGACGCGCTCCTAGCGGCGCACGCGCAAGCAGACGGTCTTGCTCGAGCCGGCGACGTACGCGAATCCGGGCTGAGACAGCACGCGCGCTCGCAGGCAGTATCTGACGCCCGCCGAGCGCCGCAGCAGGCGGCGGCCCGTGTAACGCCCGCGACGGTCGATGCGCGGGGTGAGGAATGTGCGCCACGCGCGGCCGTCTCGCACCTGGATCGTGACCCGCGCACCGGCCCGCGCACCGACCACGCTGCCCTTGAGCACGAGCGACTGGCCATTGCGCGGCCGCGCGGGCCTGACGCTCATCGTGACCCGCGCCTGGCCGAGCAGCCGCACGGCTGCTCGGCCGGCCGACCGCGTCGAATCGCCGAACGGATACCAGCTCACGACGATGCTCCGCACGCGTCCCCAGTGCATGACGCGCAGGTAGCGCCCGTCGGCGGCGGTGCGCACGGTGTAGCGCTGCTGTCCGCCACCTCGTGCCGTGCTCGTCACGGTCAGGATCGCGCCGCCGACGGGCCGGCCGTCGGTGCCAACCAGGCGGCCCGCGAGCTGCGCACGGGTTCCGTAGCGCAGACTCGCGGTCTGGTGATAGGAGCCGCGGGCGGGCTTGCGAAGCACCCGCAGCCCGGCCGTGAGCGTGCCCGCGCTCGCGCTGCCGCTGCCGTTGTGGACGCGTCCTTGGCCGCGAAGCGGGTTGTCGAGCGGGATCGCGGCGAGCGGCACCGGTGGCGGCGGGTTGTCGACCGTCACGCCGGACGCGGCGGAGTCGGCGACGTTGCCGGCGGCGTCGGCGATGCGCACCGCGATCGTGTGCCGGCCGTTGGGGACGCCGGCAAGGTCGAGCCCGGCGCTCGCGGACGCGAGCGACAGCTTGCACGGGACCATGTAGCCGAACGTCGCGTCGGGATGCTGGACGCAGCGCCCGCCGTTTGAGTCGATGACGCGCGGGGAGCCCACCGGCGCGCCGTCGACGACGGCCTGCGCGGTGTGCACGCCGCTGCCGGCGTCGCTGGCGCTGAGGGTCACCGGCAGGCTCGTCCCGGTGAACGCCGGCGGCAGGGCGGGCTGCGCGTCGAATGCGGGCCGGGTGTTGTCGGCGAGGGTCACGCTCAGCCGCCACGCTCGCAGCTGCGCGTAGGGGGTGTCCCCCGGGGCGGCCGGGCAAGCGAGCGGCGTGCTGGCACAGCTGATGACCAGCGCCAGCGCAGCCGTCGTGCCGCCGAGCTCCACCGTCGTGCGATTTGCCTCACCGAGCGCCGGGCCCCCGATGACGCCGCGGGCCGAGCATGGGCTCGTCCCCTCGGAGCCCCAGGCGCACGTCGTCTGCGCGATGCCGTTGATCGACCCGGCGATCTGCTCCGACCCGCCACCGGCGGTCGTCGGGCTCGATCGGAACGCCCACCACACGACCGCGCGGCTGAAGGCGGTGGCGGCCGGGGGCGTGACGGCGACCGAGACCACGGCGCCCGCATAGCTCATGCCGCTGAGGCGGCCGTGAGGCGTGCCCTCCCGCAGCTCGAGATCGAGCGAGCCGCCAAGCGAGCACGTGTCGGCCGCGATGTCGTTGTTGAAGAAGTCGTCGGCGATCGCGAACTGCCATCCGTCGGTTGGCGCGATCGAGCCGTCGGCGTGGCGGCAGACGCTCACGCTGTACTCCCCGGCACCGGCGACACCGGGCGTGCCCGCCAGCACGGCGAAGGCGAGGAGGATCGCGAACGTGCCTCGGCGGGTGGCGCTCAGCACGGCGGAAACTCGCACGGGAGGCTGGCCGGCGGAGGCGGCGGAGCGGCGGCTGCCGCGGGCGGGGGCGCGGCGGCCGGGGGTGGCGGCGCGGCGGCCAGGGGCGGCGCGGCAGCGACGGGTGGCGGCGCGACGGGTGGCGGTGCGGGGACGACCGGCGCCGCCCCTGGCGGGGCGGCCGGCGGCGCTGTGGCGCGCGACCGGGCACCCGCGGACGCGCGCGACTTGCGCGACCGGTTCGCGGCGCGCGCCTGCCGCTCGGCGCGGCCGGCCGAGCGGCTGCGCTCGGAGCGTGCGCGCGCCGCGCGGCGCTTCGAGCGCTTGCGGACCGGCTCGCCGCTGCGCTCGGACGGCGCGGTCGCGGTGCGCGCGCTCGACGTGGTGCTGGCGATCACACCGGGGCGCTCTTCGTCGCGTGAGGAGCCGGTCGCGACGATCGCGATCGCGAGCCCCAGACCGCACAGCGCGGCGACGCCAGCCGCCGCGCCTTGGCGACCGCGGCGCGGGCGCTGCGCCTTGAGGAAGCGCTCGGGAGCCCACGAGTCGTCGATTGCGGTGCCCGGCTGCGGCTCGGGCTCACTCGACGGTGGGTGCGGGTCGGCACCGGGCCGCTCCCGGCCGGGATCACCGGCACCACCTGAATCGCTGGGCGCCACGCCGCCTCCATCCTGTCGGTGACCTCCCGGCTGGCGGGACAGGATTACCCGGCCGCCGCGCGAGCAAGCGTCCGGCTGCGAGTGCCGGCGATCACGCGGTCGCGAGCGCGACCGCGAAGAGCACGAAGCCGGCGACGCGGGCGGCGGCGGGGATGTCGGCGCGGGCGCCTGAGGGCCTCTCAGCTGCTGTCCGCGACGGACTCGTACGTCAGCCGCAGCCCGTCGTCGATCGCCGTGCTCGCGCTCCAGCCGAGCACGTCGCGCGCCAGCCCCGCCGCGAGGCACGAGCGGTCGATCTCGCCGGTGCGCCCCGGCGCGAACTCGGCCTCGGGCGCGCCGGGGCCGTGCAGCTCGCGCAGCACGTCGAGGATGTGGAGCACCGACGTCTCGACCTCGGTACCGACGTTCGCGACGCCGCTCGCGCTGGACCCACCCGCGCTCAGCAGCGCCTGGACGAGGTCGGCGACGAAGATGTAATCGCGCGTCTGCGTGCCGTCGCCGTAGATCCGCGGGCGCTCGCCCGCGACCAGGCGCCCGCAGAAGATCGCGATCACGCCGGCTTCGCCATGCGGGTCCTGGCGCGGGCCGTAGACGTTGCCGAAGCGCAGCGCCATCGTCGACAGCCCGTAGAGGCGCTCGTACAGGCCGAGGTAGCGCTCCGCGCAGTACTTGCTTTGCCCGTAGGCGGCCATCGGCAGCGGCTCGACGGTCTCGGGCGTCGGCAGGATGTCGGTCTCGCCGTAGATCGCGCCGCCGGTCGACGAGAACACAACGCGCCCCACGCCCGCCGCGCGCGCGGCCTCGAGCACGTTGATCGTGCCCTCGACGTTCGTGCGCGCGTCGAACCCCGGGTCGCTCAGCGAGACCCGCACGTCGACCTGCGCGGCGAGGTGGAAGATCGCCTCGGGGCGGGCGATGCTCACGAGCGCGGTGAACGAGGACCCGTCGCGCACGTCCCCGCGCACGAGCTGCGCGCCGGCTTCGACAGCGCCGGCGAGGTTCTGCTCGCGCCCGCTCGAGAGGTCGTCGACGACGGTCACGTCGTCGCCGCGCGCGAGGAGCGCGTCGACGAGATGCGACCCGATGAAGCCGGCCCCGCCGGTGACGAGCGTGCGCATGCGCCGCTGCAGGCTACGGCAGAGACGCGGCGCCGGCCGGCCGGCGGGCGCGGCTTCGCGTCAGCCCGCGACCGGCAGGTCGGCCGGGTCGACGCCCACGAGCTCCTGGGAGTCCGACGACCGGATCATCACGAGCGCCGCGATGATGCCCAGGATCGCGAAGCCCGCGCCGGCGAGGAACGCGACGTTGAAGCCGTCCGTCAGCGCGCCCGGCAGCGCGGCCGGATTGCCCTGCGCCGCCGTCATGAGGTCGTCCGTGCGGGTGTTGGCGATCGTGGCGAGCACCGCGAGGCCGAGCGCGCCGCCGATCTGCTGGGACGTGTTGATGAGCCCGGACGCAAGCCCGGAGTCGTCCTGAGAGATCCCGCTGACCGCGGCGATCGTCACCGGCACGAACGCGAAGCCCAGGCCGAACGCGGCGATCACCATCGGCGCGACGATGTGCTCGAGGTACACCCCGTCGGAGGGCAGCTGCGTGAACCACAGCAGGCCGATCGTGATCAGCACCATGCCCGCGATGAGCACCGGCTTGAAGCCGAGCTTCGTCACGAGGACCGACGCCATCCCGGCCGACACGATGATCACGAGCGCCAGCGGCAGGTACGACAGGCCCGTCTTCAGCGCGTCGTAGCGCAGGACCTCCTGCATGTAGCGCGACAGGAAGAAGAACATGGAGAACAGCGCCGCGCCGATGAGCAGCCCGATGACGTTCGCGCCGGTCAGCGTGCGCAGCTGGAAGATCCGAAACGGCACGAGCGGCGCGACCGAGCGGCGCTCGATCGCGATGAACACGAGGATCAGCGCGAGCGACACGGCCAGCAGCCCGATCGTCTGCGTCGAGCCCCAGCCGGCGTTGACGGTGTCCACGAGCGCGAAGACGAGCAGCGACAAGCCAGCCGTGACGACGAACGCCCCGAGCGCGTCGAAGTGGCGCGTCTCGGACTCCACCTTGCTCTCGACGAGCAGGCGCGGCGCCAGGAGCGCGGCGATGATGACGATCGGGACGTTGACCCACAGCACCCACTCCCAGCCCGCGTACTCGGTGAGCACGCCGCCGAGCAGCACGCCGGCGGCGCCGCCGGAGCCCGACACGGCGCCCCAGACGCCAAGCGCCTTGTTGCGCTCCGCGCCCTCCGTGAACATGTTCGTCACCATCGACAGCGCCGACGGGGCGAGCAGCGCCGCGCCGAGGCCCTGCAGCGCGCGCCACCCGATGAGCTGCTCCTCCGAGCCCGAGAACCCGCCCATGAGCGATGCGATGCCGAAGACGCCCAGCCCGATCATGAACAGGCGCCGCCGCCCGAGCAGGTCGGCCATCCGCCCGCCGAGCAGCAGGAAGCCGCCGAACGTCAGCGCGTAGGCGTTCGGGATCCACGCGAGGTTCTCGATCGAGAAGTTGAGGTCGCGCCCGATCGACGGGATCGCGACGTTCACGATCGCCGCGTCGAGCACGATCACGAACTGCGTGGTGGCAAGCAGCGCGAGCGCGATCCACTTGCGGCGCTGGGCCTGCTGTTCGTCGGTCATCGGTGGTGTTCCCCTGGTGCGCGGGTCTAAGATGAAGGGCGGTTCCGTTTCTGGCCGGCCCAGCGTATGTAAGGGTCCTTCGCCTTGTCAACCATCTCGCCCCGACCCCAGCGCGCCGATGCTCGCCGCAATCGCGAGAAGGTTCTCACGGCCGCCTCGCAGGCGTTCTCAGAGTCCGGCCTCGACGCGCAGGTCGAGGACATCGCGCGCCGGGCGGGCGTCGGCGTCGGCACCCTCTACCGGCATTTCCCGACCAAGGAGGCGCTGTTCGACGCGCTCGCGCGGGCGCACTTCGAGCGGCTCGCGGACATCGTCGAGGCGGCCGATCCCGCGGCGGATGCGTGGCAGGCCTTCGCGGACGCGCTCTGGCGCTGCGCCGAGGCCGTCGCGGGCAACGTGGCGCTGTGCGAGATCATCAGCGGCCATCCCGGCGCGGTCGCGGCGACCGCCGAGGGCCAGGAGCGCCTGCAGGCCGCCACGGCACGGCTCGTCGATGGCGCGCGGACGCAAGGCTCGATACGCGAAGATGTGACGGTGCTCGACGTGCGGACCACGATGTGCGGCTTCGGCCACGTCGCGGCGGCGCAGCGCGCCGGCGCCCCCGTGGACTGGCAGCGGTACCTCACGATCGCGCTGGACGGGCTGCGCGCGCGGTGACGTGGTCGCAGCGACTGCTGAGCGTCGCGTTTCTCACCACCGGGATCCTGCACTTCCTGCGGCCCTCGTACTTCGAGGAGATCGTCCCGGGCTACCTGCCGGCGCACCACGAGATCGTGCTGATCAGCGGCGCCGCGGAGATCGCTGGCGGCGCCGGCGTGGCCTTCGGGCGCACCCGCCCGGCGGCGGGCATCTGGCTCGTCGCGCTGCTGATCGCGGTATTCCCGGCGAACGTGAACATGGCCGTGAACTCCGAGCGATTCCAGTCGATCGCGCCCGCGCTGCTGTGGGCGCGGCTGCCGCTGCAGGGCCTGCTCATCTGGTGGGCATGGCGGGCGACTCGGCCGGCGCCGCACGCCGTGGCCGCGGCCGAGTAATCCGTTTCTCATCCTGGCGCGGCGAACCTTGACGCAACGTTCATGCTCGACTTACCCGGGGTTGATCTGCCGGGTGAAGAATGCACCGCAGGTTCCCCCAAAGTCGGTTGGGTACCCCTCCCCCATTCAACCGACCCGCCGGCGTAATAGCGCCGTGCAAGGAACCGCGGCTCGCGCTCCCGATAGTCGACGCGAACCGTAGACCGCGTGGGTAACCGGGGCGGCGGACCGATGCCGCCGCCCCGAACCCCGCGGAGCACCCCGCGCACCGAGCGCTTGCCGCCACCCTCCCCGGCGGCGGCGCCCGGGCGACGCGGGCTTCCCGCGTTCCTAGAACGTCCGCGAGAACGTGGCGACCGCGCTGCAGTACCAGGGCCCGCCGTCATCCTTGACGTCGAAGCACGTCTGCGCCTTGGCCGAGTGCGCCCCACGACCCGCCTTCCAAGGCGATGCGCACTTGAGCTCGAGGGCGCCACCGCCGCCGGCGCCCCACGAGCACCGGTACAGCGTCCCGTTGTCCTCCCGGACGTCGAGCTGGAAGCCATGGAACTCCGGCCACAGCGACAGCGCGCTCGGCGGACAGGTGACGCCGGGGCCCGACGGGGTCGCGCCGGCGGTGCAGCCGCTCGGCTTGTCGACGACCATCCGCGTGACCGCGCGCGTCGAGTTGCCCGAGTCCTCGAGGCAGGCCTGCGTACGAACGCGGCCGTAGCGAGACGAGGTGCGCGCGCCGGCGTCCTGGTAGCCGCCGCAATACAAGGTGGCGCTGGCGTCGCTGACGGCGACAACCGCCTGACCGGCCACGAACATCGCCGACGTCGACGCGATCGCGGCGACCACGCTGAGAGCACGCCGGCTGATGGTGCTGGCAAAGACCTGCATGGATACGTCCCTTCCATGGGAGTCGAAGGCCCGGTTTTCGGGCCTGTGTCGCTCCGTCGTGTCGGCGGCGCCTAGCACCGTCGTCGTGAACGCGCGGCACATGTGGCCGGATGTTCGAGCGGGCACGCGCCGCGTTAACGACGCCGCGCCCGCCAGATCGTGGTCTGGCGAGCGCGGTTTTCAGTCGTGCGGGGCGGAGGCCCGGGAGGGGAGAAAGCCTCCGCCCTGCGGTCCTGCGAGCTACGCGGCAAGAGGCCGTCGGGGGAACGGCCCGCGCCGCGCGTGGGGTGGGGAGTTGGTGATGGTGTTAGGCGAGCGCCTCCACGCGGGCGGGCTCGAGCGCGACCTCGAGCGCCTCGCCGATCGTCATGACCGGGTGAAACGTCATGACCTCGCGGACGTCCTCGGGCACGTCGTCGAGGTCGGCGCGGTTGCGCTCGGGCAGGATCACGTCCGTGAGCCCGGCCGCGTGCGCGGCGAGCACCTTCTGCTTCAGGCCGCCGATCGGCAGCACCCGGCCCTGCAGCGTCACCTCGCCGGTCATCCCGACGGTGTGGCGCACGGGCCGGCCGGTGAGCAGCGACGTCAGGGCCGTCGTCATCGTGACGCCGGCGCTGGGGCCGTCCTTCGGGATCGCTCCCGCGGGGACGTGGACGTGGAACTCGCGCTCGTCGAACTGGTCCTCGTCGATGCCGAGCTCGGCCGCGTGGGCGCGCACGTACGTCAGTGCGATCCGCGCGGACTCCTTCATGACGTCGCCGAGCTGGCCCGTGAGCGTCAGGCCGCCCTTGCCCTTCATCGTGTTCGCCTCGACGAACAGCACGTCGCCGCCGACGCCGGTCACCGCGAGGCCCGTGGCCACGCCCGGCACCGCCGTGCGCGCCGCCGCCTCCTGGTAGACCTTCTGCCGGCCGAGCGCGTCGCGCACCACGTCGGTGTCGATCGTGACCGGAGCCTCGACCTTCGCCGACGCGATCTTCGTCGCGACCTTGCGCAGCAGCGTCCCGAGCTCGCGCTCAAGCTGGCGCACGCCCGCCTCGCGGGTGTACTCGCTGACGACGAGCTTCAGCGTGTCGTCCTGCACGGCGACCTCGTCCTCGCGCAGGCCGTTGCGCTCGCGCTGGCGCGGCCACAGGTAGTCGCGGGCGATCGCCGTCTTCTCGGCCACGGTGTAGCCGTCGAAGCGGATGACCTCCATGCGGTCCAGCAGCGGCCCCGGGATCGTCTCGGCGACGTTCGCCGTGGCGATGAACAGCACCTGGCTGAGGTCGATCTCGATGTCGAGATAGTGGTCGCGGAACGAGTGGTTCTGCGCGGGGTCCAGGACCTCGAGCAGCGCCGCGGAGGGGTCCCCGCGCCAGTCCGCGCCGACCTTGTCGACCTCGTCGAGCATGATCACCGGGTTCATCGTCCCGGCGTCGCGCAGGGCGCGGACGAGCCGTCCCGGCAGGGCGCCGATGTACGTGCGACGGTGGCCGCGGATCTCGGCCTCGTCGCGGACCCCGCCGAGCGACATGCGCACGAACTCGCGGCCGGTCGCACGGGCGATCGACTCGCCGATCGAGGTCTTGCCGGTGCCCGGCGGGCCTATCAGGGTCAGGATCGCGCCTGCCTTGCGGTCCATCTCGACGCCGCGCTCTTGGCGCAGCTTTCTGACCGCGATGTACTCGGTGATGCGATCCTTGACGTCCTCGAGGCCGGCATGGTCCTTGTCGAGCACCTCGCGTGCGAGCACGGGGTCGAGCACCTCGTCCGAGCTCTTGCCCCACGGCACGGCGACAAGCCAGTCCAGGTAGGTCCGGATCATCGACGACTCGCCGCTCTGCTCGCCCATCCGCTCGAGCCGGTCGAGCTCACGCTCGGCTTGCGCCTTCACGGCGTCCGGCATGCCTGCCTCGGCGATCTTCGCGCGGTAGTCCTCGGTGACCGAGCCGTTGTCCTCGCCGAGCTCCTTGCGGATGGACTCCATCTGCTGGCGCAGGAAGTACTCGCGCTGCTGCTTCTGGGCGCCGTTCTCCACGTCGTCGCGGATGCGGCGGCGCACCTGCAGCTCCGTCAGGCGCTCGCGCTGATAGGCGAGGGCGAGCTCGAGGCGCTCGGTGACGTCCAGCGTCTCGAGCAGCTTGATCTTCTGCTCGGTGTTGAGGTCGGGACTGTAGCCGGCTGTGTCGGCGAGCGGGCCCGGGTCGACGACGGAGCGCAGGAACGCGGAGACGCGATCGTCGGCACCGCGCTCGGCGAGGATCTCCTCGACGACCGCGCGGTACTCGCGCTCGAGCTCACGGGTGCGCTTGTCGACCGGCTTTGCGTCCGGGTGCTCCTCGACCTCAGCGCGCAGGCCGGCGATGCTGGCCTCGGCCGAGCCGACGATCGCACCGCGGTGCAGGCTTTCGAGCGAGGCACCCCGCGCCCCACCTGGCAGCCGGATCGCCTCGCCGACGTTGGCGATCGTTCCGACCTTGGCGTACTCCCCGTTGTGTCTGGGAACGAGCAGCACGCGCTCCTCGCCGGTCACGTCGACCGGGAGGTTGATGTCCATCGTTGGGAAGATGACGGTGTCGTCCAGGGGGACGAGCAAGAGCTTGGGCATGCGTGGGTTCCTTTCGTTGCACGCACAACCATAGCCAACTCCACTTACGAACCGTGAGTTGCTTACGCGGAGCGGGCGCGTGGCCGCTCACGAAGCCGGGCGAGATGCAGGTCGGTCCGGTACGGAATGACGATCTCCACGTGATGTTGGACGAGCTTGCGTACCTGTTCGAGGACCGCTTCGCGCCGCACGTGCTCGAGGTTCGCGACCCAGCTCCAGGACCTGACCTGCGCGAGGAAGCCCGCCTGGTCGAGCGTCTGCGCGTGAGCGAGCTCGACGTGGGTGAGGTCGTCGAACAGGCCCGTGCGCTCGAGCTTGGGCCGCCACGTGGCCGCACCGGCGGGATACTCGCCCGCCGCGCGCTTGTGCCGCGCGACGACCGCGCGGAAGTCCTCGAGCCACGGCGTGGTCTCGACGGTCCACGTCGGCGTGTTCCACAGCAGCGCGATGCCACCTTGGGGCATCAGCACCCGTGCGATCTCCTCCGCCGCCGCTTGCGTCTGGAACCAGTGAAACGCCTCGCCGACCACGACCGCGTCGACCTCGCGGTCGTCGAGCGGGATGGCCTCGGCGGTTCCGTCGAGCACCCTTGCCTGGGGAAGCCGCGCCTCGATGCGCTCGCGCATGGCCGCGGCCGGCTCGACGGCGATGATGCGTCCCACCCGCGGCTGCAGAAGGATGGACAGCTGCCCCGTGCCGGCCGCGAGGTCGAGCACGGTGCTGGCCGTGGTGAGCCCCAGGTGGTCCGCGATCCGATCGATGGCCGCTGGCGGATAGCTTGGACGACCGCGCTCGTAGTCCTCGGCGACGCCGGCGAACCCCGACGCGGCGCGAGGGTCGATGGTCACCGACAACCGTGGCGCGCAAACAGATCGGCGTAGCCGTGCGCGACGAGCTGGTCGTCGGCGATTCCGAGCGCGGCGCGCAGCTCCTCGACGCGGTCGCGCTCGACCTCGAGGCCGCCGGGCGACGCGGCAACCGCCTCGAGCTCGACGAAGTCCCCGAGCCCTTCGACGCGGTCGAGGTGGATGCGCACGTTGCGCCAGCGCAGCAGGCGGCGCGCCTTCTCGACGACGACCTTGACCCCGAGCGACTCGCTGAGCGCCTCGGCCAGCGCGTGGTGGTCGGCGACCGGGACGACGCGGTAGAGGCTGACCTTCGGCCCGGCCAGCTCGGCGCGGGCGTACGCGATGAGCTCGGCGGGCTCGGGCGGCGCTTCGCGGAGCTTGAGCCGGCCCTGCACTGCGTGGAAGTAGGTGTCGCGCTGGTGCAGCCAGCCTTGGTCGTCGGCGCCGAGCTCGAGCGCGGCGCGCAGCGTGGCCTGCGGGTCGGGATCGACCGCCTTGATCTCGAGATTGCGCCGCCTGCCCGGCATGCGGTCAGGCTACCTCAGGCGATGTCTGGCACCTTGACCCCCATATCCGGGGTCAACACGCCAGAGGTTCGGCCGGTTGGGCCTTCGCGCGAGCTGGCTTCCGGGTCGGCGGGTTAGTAGCCGAGGCGGGCGAGGCGCTCGCGCTCGGCGCGGCGCTTGGCTTCGCGCTGCTCCTTGCGGATGCGCTCGCGCTCGCGGCGCTCCTGGTCCTCGTCGTGCCCGGTGACGATGCGGATGCTCTTGCGCAGCGAGCCGTCCTGGGCGTGCGAGGCGTACTCCTGGCGGCTGGGACGGTCGTCACGCCGCGGGCGTCCACCGCGGTCGCCGCCGGAGCGGCCCGGCCCGCCGGGCCTGCGGCCGGCGGACTCGCCGGGTCGTCCGGCGCGCTCCTGCTCGGGCGGCCGCGGAAGCAGGCCCTTGACCTCGCGAACGGGCGTGGCCGCGAGCCGCACCCAGGCGTTGAAGACGGGATCGCCGGGCTTGAGCCCCTCGGCGGCCTGGGCGCACACGGCGGCCCACTTGAGCGGCTGGCCCTTCTCGTCCTGCTTGGGCTTCAGCGCTTCCTTGATGACCTCGGCGCCGCCGACGCGCTCGATGGCGGCCGTGACGCGGGCGGGAGAGGAGGGTGAGCGATCCTCGCGCTGCTGCGGCGTCTCCGTCGCGGCGCCAGAGGGTCCGGCGTCCGCGTGTGCGGCACCCTCGGCGACGGGCGGAGCCTCGGCGGCAGCCGTCGCGGGAGCGGCGGCGGGCGTAGATGACTCTGCCACGGGCGCCTCCGGGCCGGCGGGCGCAGCTGCCTTCGTGGCGGGCGCCTCGGGGGCGGCGGGCGCAGCTGCCTTCGTGGCGGGCGCCTCGGGGGCGGCGGGCGCAGCAGCCTCCGCGGCGGCCTGCGTCTCGGAAGCGGCGGGCGCGGCTGCCGGCGTCGCCGGAGCGGCGGGCGCGGCCGCCTCCGCGACGGCCGGCGTCGCCGGAGCGGCGGGCGCCTCGGAAGCAGGAGCCCCGGCGGCAGGTGCCTCGGCGGTCGCCGTTGCCTCGGCGGGCGCGGCATCGCCCTCGGCTGCCGAGGTGTCCGCGGGCGATGCACCACCGCGGCGCAGGTCGGTCAGGGCGGAGAAGAAGGCGCGGCGATGACGCTCGGCAGCCGACGGACGGCGGCGGCGCTTGCGGGCGGGAACGGCGGCCTTGACGGTCGGCAGCGGCTTGACCGGCTCGGCGATCCCAAGGATCTTCGGGCCAACCGCAGGCTTCTCGGTGTCGGGCGCGATCGTCGGCTTGGCGGTCGCGGCCGCCTCCGCGACGGGAGCCTCGGGAGCCGGGTCCGCGGCGGCCGAAGCCTCAGCGGCGGGAGCCTCCACGGCCGGAGCGTCCGCAGCAGGGGCCTCCGCGGCCGGAGCCTCGACGGAAGGAGCCTCCGCAGCAGCAGGCGCCTGCGCGGCAGCAGCAGGAGCCTCCGCGGCCGGCGACTCCGCAGCGGCAGGAGCCTCCGCAGCAGCAGGAGCCTCCGCCGCCGGAACCTCAGCAGCGGGAGCCTCCGCAGCAGCAGGCGCCTCCGTGGCCGAAGCCTCGGGAGGAGCCTCCGCAGCGGGAGCCTCGGCCGCGGGAGCCTGCGCAGCAGCGGGAGCCTCGGCGGGCGGCGGCTCGGGCACGAGCGGCGCCTCGGGCGCGACGGCGGCAGCCGGCTCGGGCGCTACGGGCGTCTCCTGCTCGATCGCGGGGACCTGCGCCGCGGTCGGCTCCGGAGCCGCCTCGGCGGTCGCGGACTGGCCGTTGGACGCGGCATGCGATGGTTCGTCGGCAGTCGCCGGGGACTCCTCCGCATCCGGGAACGAGGCAGCCTCCGCGGGCGCGGGGGTGATCTCCTCCGGAGTCTGAGTCGCCGTCTGGCCGGGGTGCTCGGCCGTGGTCTCGGCTGACGAATCGCCAGTCACTGCGTGCAGGTTATCGAGGGTTGAGGCAAAGCCACCTCACGGTCTGCGATTGGCGCCCGCGCGCACCCGTCGGGCGACCACGAACGGACGCTTGTACGGCCCGCAGCCGGGCCTCCATGGCAGGGCGGCGCAGCGGCAGCAGGGCTGCATCGAGGCCGCGGCGAGCGCGACGGGCGAAGGCGAAGGGACAAGGCGAAGACTCCACGACCGGCGGTGCCGGGCCATGGATCGTAGCGCGGTGTCAGGCGACCGCCACATCAGGTGTCGACGCGAGCACGAGCGCGGCGACCAGCACATGGATCTGGCTGAAGCGCTCGGGCAGCGTCTCCCCCGGTGTCAGCCCTGCGAAGAGCTCGAGCAACGCGAGGATCGAGCGGCAGATCGGCGCCTGCGGAGCGGCGTCTCCGACAAGGCACGCGAGGCGCGCGAGATCGGCGTACTCGGCCGTGTCGCCACCGGCGATCCCCGCCGCGACCGCGCTCGTCAGGAAGTAGCTCACGCGGTCGAGCAACGGGTCGGTGCGCAGGCCGCCGGGACCCGTCGCCGGCCCGACGTCCAGCGGCTCCTCGCCCGCGATGAGCCGGTCGAGCTGCGCGCCGGCCACGCTCGCAAGCTGCTCGGCGTTCAGCCGCGCCTGCAACGCACACCGAAACGTGAGCACGACGCCATGGCGAGGCGAGCCGAACGGGACGTCGGTCGCGTAGAGGATCCGTCCCGGCGCGACGTGCGTGAAGAGCATCAGCAGGTCGGGCACGCTGAACCACGCCGTGTCGAAGAACACGTTCGGGTAGCGGTCGAGCTCGCGCCAGATCCACGCGAGGTCGCACACCCCCGCGTGCGCGAGGATGAACTGCGCGCGCGGGAACTCCGCCGCGAGCTCGAGCACATGCGCTCCGAGGGCCGGGATCCCGCGGCCCGCGTGGACGAGGACCGGCAGCCGCCCCTCGTGGGCCACCGCGACGATGTCGCGCACAGCCGGCTCGTCGAGCCCGAACTGCTCCGCGCGCGGGTGAAGCTTGATCCCGCGCGCGCCCGCCACGAGGCAGCGGCGGATCTCGCCGACGGGGTCGTCGTGCGGGTCGACCCGGCAGAACGCGACCAGCCGTCCATCGGATGCGGCGGCCGTCGCGATGACGTGGTCGTTCGCGGGCGAGTAGCCGTCGGGCTCGTGCATCGGGAACGTCACGGCGCGCCCGTCGATGGTCGCGAGCGCCGCGAGCAGCTGGTCCGCGGTGCACTTGAACGTGTCGGGGTCGTTGACGCCGATGTGCGTGTGCGCGTCGAACGTCCGCAGCGGCCCTGTCTGCGCAAGGACCTGCTCGTACCACGGCGCCAGCAGGTCGTCGGCGTACACGGCCGTTCAGTCTAGAAAACCGACCTACCGGCGCTTGGCGCGTTTGGCCGAGCCTGGCGCGCTGACGTGCTCGCACCCGACGACCTTGTCGCGGCGGTCGACCTGCGCCGTGTCCTCCCCCGGCCCGCAGTCGACGAGGTCGGCCGAGCCGTCGTAGGCGATCAGCTCGTCGTCGCCGCTGCCGCCCTTGAGGCGATCGACGTCGTGGCCGCCGAAGAGGCGGTCGTCGCCCGCGCCGCCGGAGAGCGCGTCCGCACCGCGACCGCCCTCGATGTAGTCGGCGCCGTCCTCGCCCCACAGCGTGTCGTCGCCCGAGCGCCCGAACAGCACGTCGTCGCCGATGCCGCCCCAGAGCAGGTCGTCGCCGCCTTCGCCTTCGAGACTGTCCTCGCCGCCAAGGCCGCTGAGGCGGTCCTCGCCCTCGCCGCCGAGGACCGTGTCGGCGCCCGGCGACCCGCTGACCGTGTCGTTGCCCTCGCTCGCGTTGAAGACGCTCGCGCCGTCCGGGCTGCCTCCAAGCGTGGCGGTGCGCGCGTCGGCGACCTGGTTCGCCGGCACGGCGCTCAGCACGTCGTCGCCGATCGTGCCGCGCACGTTCGGGCGCAGGTCGTCGGTCGGATCGCTCATGTAGCGCGCGGCGTAGGCGGCGCACGAGGTCAGCGTGGCCTCGTCGGTCGGCCATGCCGGCTTCTCCTGGAAGGGGGATGGCGCGTCGAGCACGCGGTTGGGGTTGGCTGGGTAGAGCGTGAGGTCGAGCAGCGCGCCGGGCCTCAGCCGACCGCCGTGCAGCCAGCGCGAGACCGGCGAGCAGTTCGAGCGCGTCGAGCGCAGCACGACGCGGTACTCGCAGTTCGTGACGAGCCCGCGGTCGTCTGCGAGGTCGATGACGACCATGTCGTTGCCCTCGCCGCAGTCGATGACGTTGTCGCCGGGCGCGGCGAGGTAGTCCGGGTCGAGGACGTCGGTCGAGTTGCGCTCGAAATCGGTCGCCCAGACGAGGTCGTCGCCGGTGCCCGCGCGCAGCGTGTCCGCGCCGCTGCCGCCCGCGAGGACGTCGTTGCCCGGGCCGGAGTCGATCTTGTCGCCGCCCTTGCCGCCGATCAGCAGGTCGTCGCCTTCGCCGCCGACCATCTCGTCCTCGCCGCCGCCGCCGAACAGGACGTCGTCGCCAGGCAGGCCCTCGGGGTTGCCGTCGCCGACGAGGCGATCGTCGCCGCCTTGGCCGGTGAGGAGGTCCGCGCCGGGGCCGCCGAAGAGGCCGCCGCCGTCGACGCGGGTGCCGTCGTTGCCGTTGCCGCCGTCGAGGCGGTCGTTGCCCGCGCCGCCGCGCGCGACACGGTCGTCGCCGTAGGCCATGTTCAGGACGTCGTCGCCGTCGCCGCCGTCGGCTGTGTCGTCGCCCTGGCCGGCGTTGAGGATGTCGTTGCCCGGGCCTGCGTCGAGCTTGTCGTCGCCGCGCTCGGCGCTGAAGTCGTTGCCGTGGCCGAGCTCGTCGTCGCCGACGCCGCCGACGAGCGCGTCGTTGCCGCTGCCGCCGCGCAGCTTGTCGTCGCCAGAGCCGCCGTTGAGGCGGTCGTTGCCCGCGGCGCCGAGGAGCAGGTCGCGGCCGGCGAGCGCGCAGATGCGATCGGCGTGCCAGCCGCCGGTGAGGCGGTCGGCTCGCGCGGTGCCGCGCAGCGAGCAGCTCGCGGCGTCCGCGGCCGTGGCGGGGAGCGCGCACGCCGGCAACGCGAGCAGGATCGCGACGAGGCCGGTGCGCATGGCGCGGGCGGCGGGCATTCGGCCGTATCGGCTCAAAGGGCGCCCGGCTGAACGTGGGTTCTCCGCAGATCGGCAGGTTGCGAGCGGCGCGGCGCCGAGGCCGGAAGTGATCCGCGCGGCTGGTTAGACTTCCGCCGATGAATCACGGGAGCCTCGGAGTCTGCAGCTGCGGGTACATCGCCATCGCCCGATGCCAGGGGTGTGGCGCGCTCCTGTGCGAAGCCCACGCCAAGGAGATCCCCCAGGTGCCGGATGGCCTGTCGGAGAACGCCCAGATCAAGTTCGCGGGCGCGGTGCGCCTCATGGGCGGCGACGCCTGCGTGAACTGCCGGGCCGAGCGCGGCCGCCGTGCGATCTCCGAAGCGATCAGCGAGCCGCGCGCGCGGCTGCCGAACCACTGGCTCGACCGCGCGGTCGCGCTGCAGAGCGATCAGACGCGCAGCGAGCAGGAGCGTCGGTTCGACGGCCAGCTGCCCGTCACGCTCACGGCCCAGGAGGTCGCCGAGGAGTTCCTGCGGCGCATGACGGGCAAGGAGCCGCGCGAGAGCGTCGCCGTGACCGAGTCGACGTGGCTGCACAAGCCCGACTACGCGTGGGGCTGGAAGGTCGAGCAGGCCCGCAAGACCGAGTACACGCACCACTGGCCGGGCGGCGCCTCCGAGCGCTACCCGCTCCCGCTCTTCATCTCGGTGGCGGGCGAGATCCTCGGCCCGGTGCTTGAGAACGGCGATGGCCAGAGCGCCCAGTGGTTCATCCTCGAGGAATCCGACATCGACCTCGACGGCCTCGTCGCCGGCATCGCCGGGCTGCTGATCCTCAGCCCGTTCGAAGCCTGAGCCGGCTGTCGCGCAGACGCGCGCCTACGTCACCTTCACCGCGCGCGGGCTGCTGCGGTAGCCCAGGTAGGGATATCCCTACTCTGCCGGGATCCGAACCTGAACCTGGAGTCGCACGCCGGGCCTCCGAGCGCGAAGCCGGTAGTTCCCGGCGAAGCGCCCGCGTCGATCGGTGACGAGCGTGCGGAACCGCTTCCACGCATAGCCCGGCGCTCGCCCCCAGAGCTCGATCCGCTTTCCCCGCCGCGGAACGGGACCGCTGAGCACCTGGCCGCGGTACTCAAGGGTGGTGCCTCGCAGGGATACCGCGATCCGCGAGGCGGCGCGGACCTTGAGGCGCAGGCTGTTCGACTTCGTCGTTGCGCCCGCAGCGGGATCGGCGGGATACACGAGCTGAACGCTTCGCGACGGCCCGCGCACGGCAAGGCGGTAGGAGAACGTCCCGTCGGCGCGCGTGAGCGCAGTGCCGACCGTGCGCTCCCTCGCTCCCGCGCTGGTCGTGCGCTGGACGATGGCGATGCGCGTTCCGGCGGGTGGACGCGCGGAGGCGATGGAGAGCCGCCCGCGCACCGTGACCGCTCGCCCGAATGGCACGACGATCCCGGCCCGCGACGAACTCGAGAAGCGTGCCGTCAGCCGAGCTTGATCGTGCGGCGCCGATACCCCCGGGGTCGCCGCGGCTGGCACGCTCGGGGGGCTGGCGTTGGCGATCTCGATCGGCGTCGCGGCCGGGACGATCTGCGCGTTGCCCGCAGCGTCCGTGACCCGCAGCGTCAAGCGATAGTTCCCGTTCGGTACCGCGCGCGTGTCGACCGCGAGGACGCCCTTGTCGGATTCAGGGCAAGCGGCGAACCCGACGTGCGGACACTTCGGGCTCAGGTCGCGCGAACCCGCGACGGTGTCACCGATGACCGCCTCGACCTTGGCGACACCCGACTCCAGGTCGCTTGCGGAGTACTGCATCGTTCGCTCACCAGCCTGCGGGCCGGAGGCGAGCACCGTGCCACCGTCGATCGAAGCTGCGGGAGCCATGTTCTCCTCAAGCCGAAGTTCTATGCCGCGTATCACCAGCGGAGTGCGGTCCGCCGGGTAGCAGTCCTCCGCTTCGACTCGCGTGCCCTGCACCGGACGGTCGGGCGGGTTGTTGCACACCAACGCCAGATTTACCGCGGATGTCGTGGGCGCGTCCAGATTCCATTCGAGTGGCGAGGCTCCGTCGCCGGACGGGATTGACATGGCCCAGCCGTGCCCTGCGCCACCCGACTCCGCGCGGAAGGTCTGGATGGAGAGCGGGCCACCCGACCCGCTCAACCGCGCCGTGGCCCACAGCCGAATCCCGGCAAAGCCGACGCGGCTCCATGGCCCTTGAGTGGGACGGATGAGGTTGAGATCTGCGCGGGTCTGGCGCGGCATGTACGCAACGCCCGGGAAGGAGACGGCGGCGCTACCGCCGCTCGCGCAGGTGTCGATCTGCGCAAGCGATGCCGCGGGTCGGGAAGGTCGGATTCGACATCGGTGTCCTCTCGCTGTAGCGCTGTGGTTAGGGGCCGAACTCGGGGGCGGCTCGGCCTGAGCTGAACTCCGGCGCGGCCTTGGTTGCCGGGGCCTTGGCGGGCGGCGGCGGCGGCGCGGCCGATCCTCTCGCGGCGAAGACCGTGCGACCCCGCTTGCGCGACGCGCGCATCGTCCGGAACTCGGGGGCGGAGCTCGACACGCTCAGCGCGCGCTTGACGTCGAACTCGCCGCGGGCGGGTTGCGCCGCCGCGGGCGGTGGCGGCGGCGCAGCCGGCGTGGACTTGGCCTTCTGGATCCGCGCGGCCGGCGTCGTCCACGCGGCCTGCTTCATCGGCGCCACCGCGACCATCGGACGAGCTTCGGCAACCGGATGCTGACGCGGCTGCTCGGCGATCCGATCGACCGAGACATAGCCCCCGCCCGCCACAGCCGCCGCCGACGCCGCCACGGCAGCGACCTTGCCCGCCGCCGACGCCTCCACGACCGCCTGCGCCTTCGTGAGCGAGTTGATCGCGCGCTCGTGCAAGCCGCTCGCCACGCCCTCGTACAACCGCGTCGCAAAATGCGCCAGCTGGTCGCCCACGCCGACATCGGTCACGAGGAACGGCACCGGCAGCAGCGCCGCCAGCGGCGTATGGCTGTCCTGCAGCGCCCGCAGCGTCGCGCGGCAGCCCGGGCAGTTGCGCAGGTGCGGGCGCAGCGCGACCACCTGCTCAGGCGTCGCCTCGCCGTCGACCATCGCCGACAGCACCGGCAGCCAGCGCTCGCACTCCTCGCCCGACTCGATGCCCTCGTAGTGCTCGAGGAAGCTGCGCCGGCCCTCGCTCAGACAGCGGTTGACCTTCGTGTACGACCAGCCCGTGATCGCGCTGATGTCGCTGTAGCTGTGGCCCTGCGCCCGCAGCCAGACGGCGCGCAGCTCATGCGGCTTCAGCCGCTTCAGCGCCTCCGCGGAGCGGCTGACCATGTCGAAGCTCAGCAACTGCTCCTCGGGGGTCGGCAACGTGACGGCCTCGTGCCCGTCCAAGTCGACCTCGCTGGACATCAGGATCTTGCGCCGCGAGCGTGCGATCGCCTGCGCCTCGCGCTTGACCACGACATGCAGCCAGCCCGGCGCCCGCGCCGCGTCCAGGCGCGCGGCGTGGCTCATGAACAGCTCGATCGCCCGCTGGTAGGCGTCCTGCGCGTCGTCGACGCAGATCGAATGGCGCCGAGCCGTGCGCAGCAGCGAGTCCGCATGCGCAGCGATCGTCCGCAGGATCAGATCCTCGGCCGCCTTCTTGCGCCTTCCACCGCCCTGCGAATCGTCCATCGCCGATCCCCCACTCCCAGGACCCCGATGGCCCCTTTCACCGGTTAGGGAAACCTAGGCGGAGGTTCGCCCCCCTCGCCACACGGGCTTGTCGCTATTTGCGCGAACTTCTTGCGGGCTACGCCGGGCTTGGCGCGCCGAGCCGCGTGCTCACGTGTCGCTCCGCCGGGCGGCGCTCGGGGCGTGCGAGCCGAAACGAGCGCGCACCGCTGTGACGACGAAAGGAGCGCACCGGCGCCTTCGGCGGCGGATGTCGGAAGGCCATGTCGGGCAGGACCCGGCGGGCGATCGAGCGTACGACGATCGCCTCGGCGATCGCGGCTTCGTCGAGGGGGTAGCAGCCGTCGTCGACGAGCTGCTTGAGAAGGGCTGCGCGGGGAGTCATGGTGATCGTTGATCGGAGCCCCGCTCGCGCAAGCTGAGCATCGCCCGGGAGAGATCGAACAGGTGTCCTCAGACGCCGAGCACGGCAGCGATCGACTCGTCGGACGCCTCGGCCGTCGAGCCCATCGTCGCCCGGCCGCGCGCCGGTGCCGCCCAGTTGAACAGCGCGAGGTCGAGCGCCTCGATCGGCAGCCTGACCGCGTCCGCGAGCTCGCGCGCGCGGCGCTCGAGCAGCATCTTGTCGCCGATCCCGAACACCCGCTTGGCGGCGACCGTCGTCGCGTCGTCGGTGAGCTGCAGCGTCGACGGCCGCACGTCGGCGACGCCCAGGCGCCCGAGCGAGACGAGCAGCTCGTAGCGTCCCGGCCTGCCGAAGCCCTGCACCGCGAGGCGCTCGAACAGCCGGTCGAAGCGGCGCTCGGGCGTCCACGACCCGTCGCCCGCGAAGGCCGCCTCCTGGCTGCCCGCACGCGCAGCCCACGCGCGGTACGCGAGGACGGTCCGCCCGCCGGCCGACTTGTCGTGCGACGTGCGGATCCCGAGCGCGACGTCGAGGTCGGGCAGCTCGCCGCTCGCCCACGGCACGTGCGCGGCGCGGATCGCGGCGAACGGGTCGTCGCCCTCGGTCGGCGAGAGGTACGCGGTGAGGAAGGCGAGCCACAGCGCCTTCTCGGGATCGGGCTCGGCGGCGATCTCGGCGTAGAGCCCGGGCGGCTCGGCGGCCAGCTTGGCGAGGCGCGCCGTCGCGAACGCGAGCTCGGCGGCAAGGCGCTCGGCGTCGGCCGACGCCTTCACGCCCGGCACGAGCTCGCTGCGGTAACCATCGTCGGCGGCCTGCGTCAGCTTGCGCACGCGCATCGCGCTGCGCGACCCGCGCGACGCCGCGGGCGCGGACGATCGCGAGGCGCGGCTGGGCGACGAGCCCGCCGGGCGCCGGGCCGCCGGCGGCGGGTCGGGGCTGCGACAGATCGGGCAGTTCTCGACGAAGCGGTTGTGGCGGCAGAAGCTCGGAGGCACGGCTCGTGAGTCTATGCCGCGCAACCTCGCGACCGGCCCCGGCGATTGGGCGCCGGCGCGGCCGCGGGCGCGGCGGGCGAGGTCAGCGCTCGTCGTGGCGGCCGACGCGCTCGATCCCGCCCAGCAGGACGCTCGTGGCAAAGCGCGTCGCACCCTCGACGTCCGGCGGCTCGCGCTTGATCATCGCCACGCCGACCTCCAACGCGGCGCCGACCATCGCCGACGCCATGTACTCCACGTCGAGGTCCGGCACGATCCCCGCCGCGATCGCGGCGCGCAGGTCGGCGGCCAGCTCGTCGATGCCGGCACCGAAGATCGGCTCGTCGAACATCGCCCGGATCGTGCCGCTGTTGCGGCGCATGAGCTCGAAGGCCTCGGGTTCGGATGCGAGGAAGCCGAAGTACTCGCGGTAGCCGGCCTCGACGAACTCCTCGAGCGACCGCGCCTGGCGCCGCGCGACCTGCGCGCGCGTGCGCACCTCCACCGCGCTCTCCTCGACGACCGCGCGAAACAGCGACTCCTTGTCGGGGAAGTAGTTGTAGAACGTGCCGCTGGCGAGGTCCGTGCGGCGGACGACGTCGCGCACCGATGCGCCGCCGTAGCCGTGCTCGGCGAACACCGCGCGCGCGGCCGCGATGATCGCCGCGCGGTTGGCGGCCTTCGTCGCCTCGCGCCGGCCCGTCCCGTTCTCGGGCGCGACCGTCACACCGCCACCGTCCGGTCGCGTCCCGCCCGGTGCACGCCGCCCGGAACCGGAAGCTCGAAGTCCGCCGAACGCGCGCGCGCCTCGCCACGCCGGGCCTCGCGCCGCAGGTCGTGCAGGTAGCGATCGAAGTCGACCTGGATCGTGTGGCGCAGCGACGCGACGTAGCGCTTGCGCATCGCCGCGTAGTCGCGGCGGATGTCGGCATGCATGCGCCCCCGCGACGGCAGCCGGTACGCGCCGCGTAGGTAGTCGGCCAGCAGCCGGCCTTGCGCCTCGGCAAGCGGCATGATCGCCCCGATCGGCTGCAGCAGCCCGACGAACGCGAGCGTCGGATGCTGTGGCGAGAAGACGCGGCGGTAGAGCTCGATGCGGTTGTCAGGCGCCGACACGAGCCCCGGATCGAGAAACGGGAAGCTGATCCGGTAGCCCGTGCAGTAGATGACGACGTCGGCGTGCACCCGCGTCCCGTCGGTGAACTGCACCCAGTCCTCGCCAAGCCGCGCGATGTTCGGCCGTGGCGCGATCGCGCCGTGCGCGATGCGATCGAGGATCCGCCCCGAGACCGTCGGATGCGCGGCGCTGATCGGGTGGTCGGGCCTGGGCAGCCCGTAGCGCTCGGGCGAGCCGGCGTTGACGCGCAGCATGAGCTCGAGGGCCTTCGCCGCCACCGCCACGGGCACGCGGTGGCTCGTCGCCCACTGGTCCACGGGCCGCCCGAAGAGGTACTTCGGGACGATCCACGCACCGCGCCGCGCGGCCAGGTGCGTCGCGCCCGCGACGTAGCTCGCTTCCACCGCGATGTCCATCGCGCTGTTGCCCATCCCGAGCACGACGACGTCCTTGCCCGCGAGAAAGCCGTTGTCGCGGTAGTCGTGGGCGTGCATCTGGACACCGCCGAACTCGTCGCTGCCGTCAAACGCGGGCTCGGGCCAGCGCGGGTCCCAGTGATGGCCGTTGGCGACGAGCAGCATGTCGTAGCCGCGGCGAACACCGGCCGCGTCGGTGAGCTCCCAGCCGCCGTCGTCCTGTAGCTCGGCGCGTACGACGGGGGTCTCGAACAGGATCTTGTCGCGAAAGCCGAACGCGTCGACATAGGCCTCGAAGTACGCCGCGATCTCCGTGTGGTGCGGGAAGTCCGGGCACGACGGCGGCATCGGGAAGTCCGAGAACTGCATGCGGTCGCGCGACGTGTTGATGTGCAGGTCGCGGTAGGCGGCCGACATCCCGTTCTTGTTGCCGAACACCCAGTTGCCGCCGACGCGGTCGGACGCCTCGAAGCAGTCGAACGGGATGCCGCGCTCGTGCAGCGCCTTGGCGGCCGCGATCCCGGACGAGCCCGCGCCGATGATGGCGACAGTGGGCAGCTGGGGCATGAGGACGGCTGGCCTCCCGGGACGCGGAACGTGACGGTGCCGTCACGTTACGGCACGGCGGTCGCGGCGGTCCGCGGTTCGGCGCGAACGCCGGCTATCCGTTGTAGACGAGCAGCTCCGTCGCGACGTCGTAGTCGCCGCGCATCGCGCGATCGCAGACGCCCTTGAGCTCCCAGCGGACCAGGTTGTGGCGAGCGCGAAGCGTCGGCGCGGCGCCGGCGGGCACGGTGATCGAGAAGGGGAACTCCTGCGCGACGCCTGCCGCGAACGACACCCGGTCGGCGAGCGTCAGCTCGACGTCGTCGCCGAGCTCGCGCACGATGTTGTCCTCATGGTGCATGCGGCACTCGAGATCGACGCGCACCCGGCGCACGTCGAACGCCTCGCGCGGCTCGACGTGCAGGACGCCCGTCAGCGTCTCCCCGGGACACGCGACGCGCGCCGCGATCTCCAGCCGCATGTCGCACGTGTCGCCGACCCACCCCGGCGACGGCGCACCGGCCGCGTCGGCGCGCGGCGCGAGGACCAGGATCCCCACCTCCTCGCGGCGATCGCGGCGCAGCTTGCGGTCGAGGATCGCCTTGACGTGCCATTCGACCCACTTCGGGACGCTCGCCGGCGCACCCGCGGGAAGCTCGAGGGTCGTCTCGAACGTGGCCTCACCGCCGGCCAGCTCGGGGTGATCTGCCGGCATCTCCTTCGTCGCGACCACGACGTCGTCGGAGGAGCGCGTGTCGTGGCTGTCGCCGTCCGAGTCGCGCGTGCGCTCGTAGTACGTGTTCTTGTAGCCGAGCTCGAGCCGGATCGCCTGCAGATGCTTGTCGGCGCCGGTGCCGACGTCGATCTTAACCGCGATCACGTCTCCGGGCAGGAACTCGACGCCTTTGACCGCCACGCCGAGCTTCATGTCCGAGCTGCTCACGTGTCGGCCCCCCGCCTCGCGCCGCCGGGGCTCATGAGCCCGCCGCCGCGCCGGCGCCGGACGACGTAGAGGATCGCCACCGCGAAGACGAGGCACAGCAGGAAGCCCGCGATCTGGCCGAACAGCACCAGCGTGAAGACGGCGGCGATCAGCGAGCCGACGACGCCGAGGCCGATCGTCGCCCAGATCGACATCGGATCCTTGCCCGGCAGCGCGAGGCGCGCGAACAGGCCCACCACGAGGCACCACAGCGTGATCGCGACGATGGCAATGGCCAGCTCCATGCCGGCGCTACCTTACCGGCGCGCGAGCGAGACTCAGGCAGGTACGCCGGGACCGACGTGCTGCGGCGGGCCCGCGGGGCCCTCGTCCGCGTCGCCCGCGTCATCGCCCTCGGCGGGGCCGAGCTCGCCGAGGAAGCGGTCGACCATGCGGGCGCACTGGCGGCCCTCGTTGATCGCCCACACGATGAGCGACTGGCCGCGGCGCGCGTCGCCGGCGGCGAACACCCCGTCGACGGAGGTCGTGTACGGCGTGATCGCCTTCGCGTTGCCGCGCTGGTCCTTCGCGACGCCGAGTGCGTCGAGCAGGTCCTGCTCCGGATGGAGGAAGCCCATCGCCAGCAGGACGAGATCGGCCTTGAGCTCACCCTCGGTGCCCTCGACCGGCTTGAACGGCGGCCTGGCCTCGGCCTGCGCGTAGTGCAGCGTGCGCACGTGGCCGTCCTCGTCGCCGGAGAAGTGCGTCGTGACGATCGAGAAGTCCTGCTCGCCGACGCCCTCCGCCGTCGCCTCCTCCATCGCGTAGGAGAGGCGGAACTTCTGCGGCCACAGCGGCCACGGCGTGCGGTCGTCCGGGCGCTTGGGCGGCGGCTCGGGCAACAGCTCGAGCTGCGTGATCGACGCGGCACCCTGGCGCAGCGAGTTGCCGACGCAGTCCGCGCCGGTGTCGCCGCCGCCGATGACGACGACGTGCTTGCCCTCCGCGGTCAGGCCGAGCAGCTCGGGCGGCTCCGACCCCGTCGGCGTGCCGGTCTGCGTCGCGACCCAGCGGTTGCGGTCCGACAGGTACTCCATCGCGAAATGGACGCCCTCGAGCTCCCGGCCCGGCACCGGCAGGTCGCGCGGCGTGCGCGAGCCGGTCGCGAGGACCACGGCGTCGAAGTCCGAGCGCAGCTGGTCGGCGGAGACGTCGACGCCGACGTCGACGCCGCAGCGGACCTGAACGCCCTCGGCGATGAGCTGGTCGACGCGCCGCTGCACGATGCGCTTCTCGATCTTGAAGTCCGGCACGCCGAAGCGGCACAGGCCGCCGGCGGACTCGTCGCGCTCGTAGAGCGTCACCGAGTGGCCGGCGCGGCGCAGCTGCTGCGCCGCCGCCATCCCGGCGGGACCTGACCCGACGACCGCGACGCGGCGCCGCGTCTCGCGCTTAGGCGGCTGCGGCTTGACCCAGCCCTGCTCCCACGCGCGATCGATGATCGAGTTCTCGATCTGCTTGATCGAGACCGCGTCGCCTTCGCGGATCTCGAGCACGCACGCGGCCTCGCACGGCGCGGGGCACAGGCGACCCGTGAACTCCGGGAAGTTGTTCGTCGCGTGCAGCTGGACGATCGCGTCGGCCCAGCGCTCGCGGTAGACGAGGTCGTTCCAGTCGGGGATGAGGTTGCCCAGCGGACAGCCCGAGTGGCAGAACGGCACGCCGCACTCCATGCAGCGCGCGCCCTGCGCGGACAGCTCCGCGTCCGGCCGCGTGATCGTGAACTCCTCGAAGTCCTGCGCGCGCTCCTTCGCGTCGCGGTACGGGACGCCGACGCGCTCGATCTTCAGAAACGCCCCGAGCTCGCCCATCTAGAAGCCGCCCTCGCCACGAGCCATCAGGAGACCTTCTTCGCGGCAGGGGTCGCGCCGGCCGACGCGCCGTTTGAGCTCGGCGACGCGCCGTTTGAGGCCGCGGCCTCCTCGGCGGCGCGCTCGGCGAGGACGCGCTTGTAGTCCGTCGGGAAGATCTTGCGGAAGCTCGGCCGCAGCGCGTCCCACTCGTCGAGCACCCGCCGGCCGACCGGTGAGCTGGTCCGCTCGACATGCTCGGCAACCAGCGCACGGACCTCGATCTCGTCGCCCTCGTCGAGCGGCTCGATCTGGTTTGCCATCTCCGGGTTCACGCGGCCGGCGAACATGCCCTCCTCGTCGAGGACGAACGCGAGGCCGCCGCTCATCCCGGCGGCGAAGTTGCGGCCCGTCGGGCCGAGCACGACGACGCGGCCGCCGGTCATGTACTCGCAGCCGTGGTCGCCGACGCCTTCGATGACCGCGCTCGCGCCCGAGTTGCGCACCGCGAAGCGCTCGCCGGCCAACCCGCGGAAGAACGCCTTGCCGCTCGTCGCGCCGTACAGGACAGTGTTGCCGATCAGCACGTTCTCCTCGGCGACGTAGCTCACGCCGTCGGGCGGCATGACGGCGAGCGTCCCGCCGGAGAGCCCCTTGCCGGTGTAGTCGTTGGCGTCGCCGTGCAGCGTGAACGTGACGCCGTCGGCGAGCCAGCCTCCGAACGACTGCCCCGCCGAGCCCTTGAACTCGACGTCGATCGAGCCCGACGGCAGGCCCTTCTCGCCGTGGCGCTCGGCGATCGTGCTCGACAGGATCCCGCCGACGCAGCGGTTGACGTTGCGCACGGGGCGCTCGAGGCGCACCTCGTCGCCATCCTCGATCGCGGCGCGCGACGCCTCGACGAGGTCCCAGTCCAGCGCGTCGTCGAGCACCGGCTCCTGGGCGCGGACGCAGCGCAGCGGCGTGCCCTCGGGCAGGTCGAGCTGCTTGAGGATGTTCGACAGGTCGACGCCGCGGGCCTTCCAGTGCTCGATCGCGCCGTCGGCCTCGATGAGGTCGCTGCGGCCCGTCAGCTCGTCCATCGAGCGGATGCCGAGCGACGCCATGATCTCGCGCACTTCCTCGGCGACGAAGAAGAAGTAGTTGACGACGTGCTCGGGCGTGCCCTCGAAGCGCTTGCGCAGCTCAGGATCCTGCGTGGCGATGCCAACCGGGCACGTGTTGAGGTGGCAGGCGCGCATCATGATGCAGCCCGCGGCGATCAGCGGGGCGGTCGAGAAGCCCATCTCGTCAGCGCCGAGCATCGACGCGATGACGACGTCGCGGCCGGTCTTCAGCTGGCCGTCGGTCTGGACGATGATGCGCGAGCGCAGGTCGTTCTTCAGCAGCGTCTGCTGGGTCTCGGCGAGCCCGATCTCCCACGGCACGCCGGCCGCCTGGATCGAGCTCAGCGGCGAGGCGCCGGTGCCCCCGTCGTGGCCGGCGATCAGCACGTGGTCGGCGTTGGCCTTCGCGACGCCCGCCGCGACCGTGCCCACCCCCACCTCCGAGACGAGCTTCACCGACACCTGGCCCTTGGGGTTCGCGCAGCGCAGGTCGTAGATGAGCTGCTTGAGATCCTCGATCGAGTAGATGTCGTGGTGCGGCGGCGGCGAGATGAGGCCGACGCCGGGCGTCGTGTGGCGCACGCCGCCGATGTACGCGTCGACCTTGTGGCCGGGCAGCTGGCCGCCCTCGCCGGGCTTCGCGCCCTGCGCCATCTTGATCTGCAGCTGATCGGAGTTCACGAGGTAGTGGATCGTCACCCCGAAGCGCCCCGACGCGACCTGCTTGATCGCCGAGCGGCGCGAGTCGCCGTTGGGGTCGGGGGTGAAGCGCGACGGGTCCTCCCCGCCCTCGCCGGTGTTCGACTTGCCGCCGAGGCGGTTCATCGCGATCGCGAGCGTCTCGTGGGACTCGCGCGAGATCGAGCCCAGCGACATCGCGCCGGTAGCGAAGCGCTTGACGATGTCCTTCGCCGGCTCGACCTCGGAGACGTCGATCGCGGTCACGCCGCTCGTCTTGAACTTCATGAGCCCGCGCAGCGTCGCGCGGCGCGACGCGTCGTCGTTGACGAGCTCGGCGTACTCCTTGTACTTCGCCGCAGCGGCGCCGTTGCCGTCGGCGATGCGCACCGAGTGCTGCAGCAGCGCGATCGTCTCGGGGTTCCACTGGTGATGCTCGCCCTCGCGGCGCCACGCGTAGACGCCGCCGACCGGCAAGAGCTTCTGATGGTCGGAGGGCCAGGCGGTGGCGTGGCGGTCGAGCGTCTCGCGCGCGAGCACGTCGATGCCGATGCCGCCGATCCGCGACGCGGTGCCGGTGAAGTGGCGGTCGATGAGCGCCTTCTCGAGGCCGACCGCCTCGAAGATCTGCGCGCCGCAGTAGGACTGGATCGTCGAGATGCCCATCTTCGAGATCGTCTTCAGCAGGCCCTTGCCGATCGCCTTGACGATGTTCTTCTCGGCTGTGTCGACGTTGTCGACGCCCTTGACCCGGCCCGACGCGACGAGGTCGCCGACCGTGTCGAGCAGCAGGTACGGGTTGATCGCGCCGCAGCCGTAGCCGATGAGCGTGGCCATGTGGTGGACCTCGCGCGGCTCGCCGGACTCGAGCACGAGCCCCGTGCGCAGGCGCGTGCCCTCGCGCACGAGATGCTCGTGCACGGCGGCGACGGCGAGCAGCGACGGGATCGCCGCGCGCTTCGGGCCGACCTGGCGGTCGGACAGGATCAGCACGCTGACGCCGTCCGCGACGGCATCGTGCGCGTCGTCGCAGAGCTTGGCGAGCGCGGCCTTCATCGCATCCGGCCCGTCCTTGATCGGCCAGGTGATGTCGAGCGTGTGCGCGCGGAAGATCTCGTCGTGGACGATGCGCAGCGTCTCGAGCTCGTGGTTTCGCAGGATCGGCTGGTCGAGGATGAGCTTGTGGGCGTGCTCGGGCGTCTCGGCGAGCAGGTTGCGCTCGCCGCCGATGCCGCTGATGAGCGACATGACGATCGACTCGCGGATCGGGTCGATCGGCGGGTTCGTGACCTGCGCGAAGAGCTGCTTGAAGTAGTTGAACAGCGGCGGGCGCTTGTCGGACAGCACGGCCAGCGCGTTGTCGTTGCCCATCGAGCCGATCGGCTCGGCGCCGGTCGCGGCCATCGGCGCGATGAGGACGCGCTCGTCCTCCTGCGTGTAGCCGAACGCGAGCTGGCGCAGCCGGGTGGGCTGCAGGCCGGTCATCGTCGTGTGCGCCTCGGCGAGGTCGTCGAAGTGGACGGTGTTCTGCTCGAACCAGTCGCCGTAGGGGCGCTGCGTGGCGACGTCGCGCTTGACCTCCTCGTCCTCGATGATCCGGTGGCGCTCGAGGTCGACGAGGAAGAGCTTGCCGGGCTGCAGGCGGCCGAGGCGCTTGATCTCGTTGTTGCGGATCGGCAGCAGCCCCGCCTCGGAGCCGAGCACGACGAGCCCGTCGTGCGTCTCGACCCAGCGGCCGGGGCGCAGGCCGTTGCGGTCGAGCGTCGCCCCGACGACGCTGCCGTCCGTGAATGCGACGGCCGCCGGGCCGTCCCACGGCTCCATCAGGCAGGAGTGAAAGGCGTAGAAGCCCTTGAGGTGGTCGGGGATGTCCTCGCGGTCGGCGTAGGCCTCGGGGATCATCATCATCACCGCGTGCGGCAGCGAGCGGCCGGCGAGCATCAGCAGCTCGAGCACGTTGTCGAACGTCGCGGTGTCGGAGTTGCCGGGCGCGACGATCGGCATGACCTTCTGCAGGTCCAGCCCGAACAGCTTGGACGACAGCTGCGACTCGCGCGCGCGCATCCAGTTGACGTTGCCCATGAGCGTGTTGATCTCGCCGTTGTGGGCGATGACGCGGTACGGGTGCGCGAGCGGCCAGCTCGGGAACGTGTTCGTCGAGAAGCGCGAGTGCACGAGCGCGAGCGCGCTCTTCATGCGCTCGTCGGTCAGGTCGGGGAAGAAGCCGCGGACCTGGTCGGGGACGAGCATCCCCTTGTAGACGATCGTGCGCGAGGAGAACGACGCGATGTAGAGGTCGGGCGCCGCGGCCAGCTCGCAGATGCGGCGGATGACGTAGAGCTTGCGCTCGAACGCGTCCTGGTCGGACTGAAAGCCCGGGCCCGCCTCGACGATGAGCTGGCGCATGACCGGCCGCGTCGCGTTCGCGGTGTCGCCGACGTAGTCGAGGTCGACCGGGATGTCGCGCCAGCCGAGCACGACCTGGCCCTCGACGCGGGCGTTGAGCTCGAGCAGCGCTTCGAGCTTGCGCGCGGCGGTCGGGGTCGCGCGGCAGGAAGCAGACGGCGACGCCGTAGCGGCCGGGGTCGGGCAGCTCGAAGTCGACGCTCGCACGGAAGAACTCGTGCGGGATCTGCAGCAGCATCCCGGCGCCGTCGCCGGTGCGCGAGTCGGCGCCGGTGGCGCCGCGGTGCTCGAGGTTCTCGACCGCCCGCAGGCCCTTCTCGACGACCTCGTGCACCGGGACGTTGTCCAGGCGCGCGACCAGCGCGACGCCGCATGCGTCGTGCTCGTAGCGGGGGTCGTAGAGGCCGTCGGCCTGTGGCGGCAAGGTCATCATGCTCATGAGCGTGCCTCCGGGCAGTGGCACAGCGAGGCGGAGCGAAAAAGGTTAGCAGCGGATAAGCGCCGAATCCTTCGCGCGTGAGCGTGTTTCGCAGACCTGTGACCGTCCTGTCTACCGGCGGCACGATCGCGATGGCCGGGGCCTCGCGCGCGACCCGCGCTCGATGTCGAGTCGCTCGTGGCGGCGGTCCCGGGGCTCGAAGCGGTCGAGGGCCTGCGCACGCGCTCGGTCGTCGAGGTGCCGGGCGCGCACCTGACGTGCGCCGACGTCCTGGCGTGTCGCGCGGGCGGCGTTCGAGGAGGCCGCGGCCGGGCGCGGCGTCGTCGTCACCCACGGGACCGACACGATCGAGGAGACCGCCGTGCTCTGCGACGTCCTGCACGCGGGCGCCGAGCCGATCGTCGCTGACCGGCGCGATCCGGCCGTCGGGCGCGGCGGGCGCCGACGGGCCCGCCAACCTGCTCGACGCGGTCGCGGCGGCGGGCGCGGCCGAGACCGCCGGCCTCGGCGTCCTCGTCTGCTTCGCCGGCGAGCTGCACGCGGCGCGCGCGGTGCGCAAGGTCTCGTCGTCCTCGCCGGCGGCGTTCGGCTCGCCGTCGCACGGGCCCGCTCGGCAGCGTCGCCGAGGGTCGCGTGCGGATCGCCGCGCGCCCGCTGCGCCCGGCCGCGCTGCGCGATGCCGGCCGCGCTCGACGCGCGCGTGCCGATCGTGCCGACGTTCCTCGGCGACGACGGCGCGGGCCTGCGCGCCGCGGTGCGCGACGGCGCCGACGCGGTCGTCTTCGTCGCGCTCGGCGCCGGCCACGTCGCCCCCGCGGTGCTGCGGGCGCTGCGCGACGCGGCCGCCGCGGTGCCGGTCGCGGTCACGCTGTGGCCCGAGCGCGGCCTGCTCCTGCACGAGACCTACGGCTTCGAGGGCTGCGAGGGCGACGTGCGCTCGAGCGGCGCCCTGCCGGCCGGCTCGCTGTCGCCGCGAGCGGCGCGGATGATCCTGCTCGCGGGGCTCGGCGGGGGCGCTTCGACGGCCGCCCTCGCGGCCGCGCTCGACGGCTTCGCGTGAATGAACCGCCGCGTTCGCGCGCGGTCTATGCTTGCCGGAGATCGAGGGGACCCGGACTCCAGTGCAGCTCCCGAGGAGTGAAACAGGAACGCGATGGGCACCCTCCCGAATTGACGGCCCATCCGGGTCGCAGGGTCCGCATCCGAGGAGGTGACCGCAACGCCCGACTTGGAGCTCAAGCTGCCTGCCCGCGCCGAGAACGTCGCGGTCGTCAGGCACGCCTTCGGCGGGTTCGCGGAAGTGCTGAGCGTCGACGAGCAGACGCTCGCGGACATCAAGCTCGCGGTCACCGAGGCCTGCACGAACGTCGTCATCCACGCGTACGACGCCGGCGCGCCCGGGTCGCTCGAAGTCGATGCCAGCTTCGACGACACGCGCCTCACCGTCGTCATCCGCGACCGCGGTCGCGGCATCGTCCCGCGCCCCGACTCGCCGGGGCTCGGCCTCGGCCTGCCGCTGATCGCCACGCTCGCCGAGTCGCTCGAGCTCGGCACCGACGACGGCGACCACACCGAGGTCCGCATGACCTTCCGGCTCGACGAGGCGCGAGGCCGCATGAGCACCGACCCGGGGCTCAACGAGGCCGCCGTCGGGCTCGCCGAGGGGCCGCTCGCGGCGCCCGTCCTGGGCCGCGTCGTCGGGATCCTCGCCGCGCGCGCGGACTGCCCGATCGACCGCCTCGACGACGCGCTGCTGATCGCGGACGCGATCGCCGCCAAGGCCGCGCAGCTTCGCCGAGGACGGGCGCGTGAACGTGCGCGTCGTCGCGGAGCGCGGATCGGTCGAGCTGCACGTCGGCCCGCTGCGCGCCGATGGCGCGGACGGACTCATCGCATCGGCGTCGCTGCCCGGGATCGGCAACGTGCTCGAGCGGGTAGCGGACGAGCTTGAGCCTCAGCCGGCCGACAACGGCGACGACGAGTACCTGCGCATCCGGCTCGGCTTCGGTGCGCACATGCAATCGACGAAAGCCCCCGAGGAAGCAGATGCCCCCTGAGTTCGCCATAACCGAGCACCCGATCGACGCCGAGCGCCACGTGGTCGCTGTGCGCGGGGAGATCGACCTCTTCACGGCCCCCGAGCTCAAGCAGGTGCTCGCCGAGTCGATCGAGGCCGGCCGCAACCGCATCATCGTCGACCTCACCGAGACGACGTTCCTCGACTCGACCGCGCTCGGCGTCCTGATCGGCGCGGTCAAGCGGCTGCGCGTCGCAGCCACGGCGCGCTGGCGATCGTCAACGTCGACGAGAACATCGCCAAGACGTTCGAGATCACGGGCCTGGATCAGATCTTCACGATCCTGCGCGACGCGCGACGAGGCCGTCGAGGCCGTCGCGCCCGCGCACGACAGCGCCGGCTGAGCAGCCGCCCGCATTCGCGCGCCGCAGAGCGCGCGGGCGCGCCCCGCCTGAACTCCTAAAAGCCGGTTCGTACACGCGTCCGGTCATGAGTCGTGCCGCGCCACGCTTCTGACGGCGCGGCGATCCGGTCGGCGCGCGGTGTGAGCGAGACCCCGCTCGCGGCATCGGAGGACGCAGATGAGACGGATCTCTGTCGTGGTGGCGGCCTGCCTCGTCAGCCTGGCGAGCGCCGCCTCGGCGCCGGCCGCGTTCGTCAAGCGATCGGGGACCAATTTGGCGGTGGGCGCGAGCGCCTTTCGCTTCGTCGGCCACAACGACTACGAGCTGGCGTCGCTCGCGGGCAAGTACACGTGCGGTCGCGCGCTCGACGACGCCACGCTCGACCGTGTCTTGCGCGACGCCAAGGATGCGGGCGCGACGGTCATCCGGACGTGGTTCTTTCAGAGCTACTACCGCGGCGCGGGCAACACGTACGCGGCGTTCGACCGGGTCCTCTCGAAGGCGGCCACCAGGGGCCTGCGGGTCGTGCCCGTGCTCGTCAACCACTACCCCGATTGCGAGCCGACGAGCGGCTACCGCAAGGACGAGGGCTTCTACGACTACGCTACAAGCAGGTGGGCTGGGGCTATCCGCAGTCCTATCGCGACTACGCGATCGCCATCGCGCGCCACTACCGCGACAACGAGACGATCGCCTTCTGGCAGCTCGTCAACGAGGCCGAGACGTCGTGGAGCGGCGGGTGCACCACGGCGATCGAGTCAAACGGCCACCAGCGTTCGGCGAACGTGCTGCGGCGATTCGTCGACGACGTCGGCGGCGCGGTCCACGCCGCGGACCCCAACCACCTCGTCTCGCTCGGCACGATCGGCAGCGGGCAGTGCGGGGCGGCGAACGCGGAGTACCAGTACGTGCACCAGTCGGCCGGCACGGACATGTGCGAGTACCACGACTACGACCGCGCGGCGCAGCCCATGCCGGGCGACTCGTACAACGGCCTCGCGGTCCGGATCGCGCAGTGCAACGCGCTCGGCAAGCCGATGCTGATCGGCGAGTCGGGCGTCGTCGCCGACGCCGACCAGTACGGCGGCTCGAGCGGCTCGATCACGGCGACGACGCTGCAGCGGCGCGCGAGCTTCGTCTCGGCGAAGCTCGACGCGGCCTTCGCGAGCGGCATCGACGGCTACCTGCTGTGGGAGAAGAGCCCCGACGCCTCGGGCTCGGCCTACAACCTCGGTCACGGCCGCTACGGCATCGGCGCCGCCGACCCGCTGAACGCGGTGACGCTCGCGAAGGCGAAGCAGCTGGCCGGCGGCAGCGCCCCGCCTCCGCCACCACCACCACCGCCGCCGCCGCCGCCACCGCCTCCTCCCCCACCGCCGCCACCTCCGCCGCCGCCGCCCCCCACGGTTCGCGCCGACTTCGAGGACGGCACGCTGCAGTCATGGGAGACGGCGTGGGGAACACTGTCGCTCGCAAGCGCCACCGACCAGTACTTCGCCGGGAAGCGATCGCTGAAGCTGTCCTTCCCGAGCGGTGGCTGGCCTGCGGCGCGCATGCGCACGACGACCGCCGCGGCCGCCGGCACCACGATCACGTTCCGCGTCTACCGCCCGCCCGCGGCTCCGGCCGGCGTCGGCGTCGTGCCGTACGTGTCCAACAACGGCTGGTCCAACAGCTACGGCCCGGAGAAGGCGCTCGCCGCCGGTTGGAACACCGTCACGTACACGGTGCCGCTCGGCACGACCACGCCGCTGCAGGCGATCGGGCTACAGGTCGCCGACCACGGCTGGCTCGGATCGCTCTACGTCGACGCGGTCGCGTGGTGACCGCCGGTGTTCGTGAGCGCGCCGGCAAGACGGGCGCGCCGCGGCTCGGTAGCGGCCGCCTGCGCGCGGCCGCGGCTGGCCGTAGGGGCGTCCAACCAGGCAAGGGCGCCAGCAGCACAGCCCGAACGGGCAGGCTGATCCGCCCGAGGCTTTCGGCGGCGAGCCGGCGCGCATACCATCCGGCCATCGACCGCCTCCCCGCCTCCGATCGCCCTGCAGCGGCCGAATCCGCGAAGTCGCGGCCGTCGCGTGCACGGCGCGAGCCGTCGCAGCTTGATCCCCGCGCGCGCATGCTGACCTTGCAGCAGACGGCCGGAAACGCCGCGATCGCCCGCGCCCTGCGCGGCAGCACGCAGAAGCCGACGCTGCTGCGGATGATGGGAGATGCCGAGGACGAGCCCGCGTCGGAGGAGACGTCGGAGGAGGCTCCGGTTCACGCCATGCCCGTCGTCACCAAGAGCGTCACGCGCTACACGGAGGGGAGGCTGTTCGGGCACCGGTTCACGCTGACGGTCCAGATGAACGATCCCGATGAGCTTCGATGGTGGGAGCGCACCGACAAGCCATATTTGCACCACATGGAGGCCGACACCTGGACCGACATGTACACCGACGACAGCGACGTGTTCACGCAATGGGAGCCGAGCCCGGGACGCAAGACGATGACGTTCGTCGATCCTCCCGCGATGCACCTGGCTCCGAATGCCGCGCGCGACCTCGAGTTCTGGATCCACTTCGAAGGTTACAACCGCGAGACAGAGACCAAGAGCGGGGTCGTCGTCAGGGCCATCCAGATCCTCAGGACGGACGCGGAGAGCAAGATCAGCCGGCACGAATTCTACTGGCACAGCTTTCAAATATCCGACACCGAATCGCTCGAGGACCCGCCGGGGGCGTATGACTAGCGTGACTCAGCAGACCAGCAGGTCGAGCACGGCTT
>CAWIXC010000004.1:0-87138 GCA_963839905.1 uncultured Actinomycetes bacterium
CGTGTCGGCCCAGGTTCCACAGCGCGAGCACCGCCAGGCCCTCGCGCTCGTGGCGCAGCATGCCGCTCCCGTGCTCGCGATGGCCGGCCTCGGCCAGCCGGTAGGCCTGGCCGGGATCGCTCTCGAGCAGCGCCTTGATCCGACCGAGCTCGGCGATCTCGCGCCGCAGCGCGGCGTCGGCGCTGCCGTCGCCGCCGGCGGGCTCGCTTCCGGGCGCGGGGGCCACCGGCGCTCGCGACGGCAGCGCCGCGGGCGGGCGGAGCGTCGCGCGCTCCGTCGCCGCGCGCGGCCAGACGATCGCGCCGGCCGCGATCACCGCTGCGCCGGTCGCAGCCAGCGCGAGCTTGCCGCCGGTCGACGCGAGCCACGCGGCCTTGGCGCCGGCGGCTGCCGCCGTCGCGCCGTCGGCAACCGCGCCTGTGCTCGCTGCGCCGGCGCCGCTCGCCTGCGCGCCGGTCGGCGCTGCCGCGGCGGCAACGCTGCTCGCGCCGGACGCTTGCAGCGCGCCGATCGCGGCGTGCAGCGCCGCGAGCCCGGCGGCGGCGTCGTACGCGTGCGGCGTGACGGCGGTGCGCTCGAGATCGGCGCGCAGCTCCGGCGCCAGCGCCGGGTCGTCGAGCAGCCGCGGCGGCGGCTTCACGTGCCCTCCGCGAGCCGCGCACGCTGCGCCTGCTCTCGGTCGCCGTCGTGCGCGAGCTCGGCGTACGCGTCGAGGAAGCGCTTGCGCGCGTGGTGCAGGCGCGAGTAGACGGTGCCGACCGGGACCTCGAACGAGCTCGCGATGCTGTCGCAGCTCTCGCCCTCGATCTCGTACAGCACGAACGCCGCGCGGTGCTCGAGGTCGAGCGCGTCGAGCGCGCGCTGCACGCGTGCGAGCGAGCGGCGCGCCTCGAGCGTAGCCGCCGGATCGGCGCCCGCGACCGCGAGCTGCAGCGCAGCGTCGTCGGTCGCTTCGCGCCGCCGGCCCCGCGCGCGGTGGCTGGCGCGCGCGATTCGCACGGCGATCGCCGCGAGCCACGTCCGCGGCAACGCCGCGCCCGGCACGTACCCACCCTTGCGATGTGCGACCAAGAACACCTCTTGCACCAGGTCGTCCACGTCGGCGCGAGGCGTCCCGAGCCGGTGCAGAAACGAGGCGACGAACGGCGCGTGCGCGAGGAACAGAGCCTGCGCGTCCAGTCGACCGTCCGAATCCGTGCTCGCGCCCGCTACCCACCTGCTTCATGCCCTCTGCTGCGCCCGTCCTTCATGGTAGCGCGATGACGAGCTCCAGCGACCCCGCGGCGCCGACCGGGCCGGCCTCCGCGCTGGCGGCCGCGGGCTCACCCGGGACCTCGACCTCGAGGGCCGGCTGTAGGGCGTGGACCAGCCCGTCGAGCGCGAACCTCAACGAAATCGGGGCGCTCGCCGGGTAGCGCAGCGCGGCGCGCAGCACGAGCGCGGCCCAGCCCAGGGTCACGTCGTGGTCCTGCTCGAAGTCGTCGCCGGAGGCGAGCACGAGGCCGGCCGCGCCGCCGCCGCAGCCCTCGAGATCGAGCGCGTCGGCCGCGAAGCGCCTGCCGAGGCAGACGTGCGCGCGCGCGGCGAGCAGCTGGCTCTGGAAGGTGCCGCCGGCGAGCGCGCCCTCGCTCGGCAGCGTGAACAGCGCCGCGGCGGCCACGCGCAGCAGCGGGGAAGGTTCCAGCTCCGCGCCGGCGCCGAGCGCGAACGCGGCCTCGGGCAGCACCTCCGCCAGGAGCGCGACGCCGGCGAACAGCCGCACGCCGACGCCCGCGCTCGCGCCGGCGCCGACCGCGTCTTGGGCGTCTTCGGCGTTTTCGGCGCCCTCGGCGGGCGCGGCTTCGTCAGGCGCGCGCTCGTCGTTGGGTTCCGGCCCCACCTCCGGCTCCGCGTCCGCTTCGGGCGCCGTCGGCGGCGGCGGCGGTTGCGCATCCGGTGGCGCGGCCGGCGCTGGAGCCGGCGGGACCGGCGCCGGTTCGCCGCGCGCGGGCGCGGTCTGCGCCGGCGCAGGTCGTGTGCTCTGACCCGCAGCGCGCTCGCCGCGGCGCTCGCTCGCAGCGCGCGCCATGCGGCCGGAGGTCGCGTGCTCGATCGCGACCGCCACCGCGACCGCGATCGCGTCCAGGCGATCGCTGCACGCTGCCGGTAGCACGTCGAAGCTGCGCCGCGCGATCACCTTGCCGTCGCGCAGCACGCTGAAGGCCGGCGGCTCGCCTCCGGCGTGCACCGCGACCGCGATCACGCCGCGCCGCGCCTGCGCATCGAGCCAGCGCCGCACGCGCGGCTCGAGCGTCGCCAGCGTCACGCAGCCGTCCGCGCTCGGCTCGACGCGCAAGCCGTCACCGAGACCGGCGCCGGCCTGGGCCTGCACGCGCGCGTGCACTGCCAGCATGCCGAGCACGAGCGCCGACACCCGCACGGCCGAACGGCGGCGATTCATCGGCCAGAACCATGACCCGTCCGCACGCCGCTCGTCCAGCGCGCGCCACGCCCGCGTTTGCTGCGTTTGCGCGTCGGCTCTCCTATACTGCAGCGGCGCGATGATCCCGATTTCGAAGCCGGTGTTCGGGCCCGAGGAGCTGCGCGCGGTCCAGGCGCCGATCGAGTCCGGCTGGGTCGTGCAGGGCCGCTTCGTCGCCGAGTTCGAGCGCAAGTTCAGCGCGTTCACCGGGCTGCCCTTCTCCGCTGCCGCCACGTCGTGCACGACCGCCAGCCACATGGCGCTCGCGGCGCTCGGGCTCGCGCCCGGCCAGGAAGTGATCGTGCCCGCGTTCACCTGGGTCTCGACCGCGAACGTGATCGAGTACCAGGGCGCAACGCCGGTGTTCTGCGATATCGATCTCGCGACCTTCAACCTCGATCCGGCCGCGCTCGCGGCCGCGATCACGCCGCGCACGGCCGGCGTGATCCCGGTGCACCTGTTCGGCCTGTGCGCCGACATGGACCGCGTGCTCGAGCTGGCGCGCGGCAAGCAGTTGTGGATCGTCGAGGACGCCGCCTGCGCGCTCGGCGGCTTCTATCGCGGCAAGCACGCCGGCGCGTTCGGCGATCTGGCGGCGTTCAGCTTCCACCCGCGCAAGTCGATCACCACCGGCGAGGGCGGGATGGTCACGACCGCGAGCGCCGCGCTCGACCGGCTGGTGCGCTCGCTGCGCGACCACGGCGCCTCCAGGTCCGACCTCGCTCGCCACCAGGGCAGCGCCGCATTCCTGCTCTCCGAGTACAACGTGCTCGGCTACAACTACCGCATGACCGACATCCAGGGCGCGCTCGGCTGCGCGCAGATGGATCGCGCGGCGTGGATCCTGTCCGAGCGCGCCCGGCTCGCGCGCCGCTACGACGAGTTGCTGCGCGGCATCGCCTGGCTGCGCCCGCCGGTCGTGCCCGCCGGATCCGTGCACGGCTATCAGGCGTACGTGTGCCTGTATGCGCCGGAGGAGCCGTCGCTCTACAACGTGGCGGCACTGCACGAGCGGCGCAATCGCCTGATGGCCAGGCTCGAGGGGCAGGGCATCGCCACGCGCCAGGGCACGCACGCGCCGATCGCGCTCGGCTACTAC
Organism: uncultured Actinomycetes bacterium; assembly: GCA_963839905.1. GTDB lineage: Bacteria > Actinomycetota > Thermoleophilia > Solirubrobacterales > Solirubrobacteraceae > CADCVQ01. The sequence continues at coordinate 3,561 of CAWIXC010000004.1, forward strand.
GCGCGCAAGTACGACCTGCGCGTCGAGGCCTTCCCGAACGCATGGCTGGCCGATCAGCTCACGATCGCGCTTCCACTCTATCCGCAGCTGACCGAGGCCGAGCAGGACAGCGTGGTCGCCGCGCTGTGCGCAGGCCCCGACGCGTAGTCGCGCGTCTGTCTCGGTTGGTGGTCTTCGCGACCAAGACTCATTGCACCGCCAGCGCGCCGAGGACGCCAAGGGCGTGAAATCTGTTGTTTGGACTTGGCGTCTGCGGCGTCTTGGCGGTTCACTCGTCCTGAATTGAGATGGCCGCCTCTCCCGTCATTCAGGCCACCGCGCTGGTCAAGCAGTTCGACGATCGCGTCGCGGTCGACGGGCTCGATCTGGCGGTGCCGGCGGGCGCGTGCTTCGGCCTGCTCGGCCCCAACGGCGCCGGCAAGACCACCACGCTGCGCATGATCTACGGCGTGTCGCGGCCGACCCGTGGCGCGATTACGGTCTTCGGCCTCGACGTCGGCGACGCACGGCCGCGCCGTGCGCAGCCGGCTCGGCGTGACGCTGCAGGAGAACGTGCTGATCGACAGCCTCTCGCCGGTCGAGAACCTGCGCGTCTTCGGCCGCTACCACCTGCTGCGCGAGCCGGAGCTGTCGCGGCGGATCGAGCGAGCTGGTCGCGGAGTTCGAGCTCGGCTCGCACGCGCGCCAGCGCTCGGAGCACGCTCTCGGGCGGGTTCAAGCGCCGGCTCGCGATCGCGATGTCGCTGATCAACCAGCCCGAGCTGCTGATCCTCGACGAGCCCACCACCGGTCTCGACCCGGCCGTGCGCCACGTGCTGTGGAACAAGGTGCGCGAGCTGCAAGGCGCGCGGCACGACCGTGCTGCTCACGACCCACTACATGGACGAGGCCGAGCGGCTGTGCGACCGCGTGCTGATCATGAGCAGCGGCAAGGCGGTCTGCGAGGGGCCGCCGCGCGAGCTGGTCGAGAGCCGGCTCGCGCGCGAGGTGCTCGAGCTCGACTGCACGCCCGCCGAGGAGCGCGTGCTGCTCGAGGGCCTGGACGCGCGTCAAGACGCTGCGCTCGGGCACGCGCCTGTTCGCGTTCGGCGACGACGCCGCGCCGCTGTCGCTGCGCGTGAAGCGGCTCGAGAACGGCGCCAAGCGTCCGTTCGTCGTGCGGCCGGCGAATCTCGAAGATGTGTTCCTCGCCACCACCGGCACGAATCTGGAGGACCGGAGCATGAAGCAGCACGCGTCTCGTGGCCGTACGCGCTCTCGGTTTGCCGCCGCAACGCCTCGATGTACCGGCGCACGTGGAAGCTCAACATCCTGCCGAACTTCTTCGAGCCGGTGTTCTACCTGTGGTCGATCGGCCTCGGCGTCGGCGCCTACGTCAGCGAGATGGGCGGCATGCCGCTACGTCGCAGTTCCTCGCGCCCGGGCTGGTCTGCGTCGCGGCGATGAACGGCGCGAGCTACGAGGTCACCTACAACGTCTACGTCCGCATGCACTACGAGAAGATGTACGCGGCGATGCTGACCACGCCGATCGAGCCCGAGGACATCCTGAGCGGCGAGGTGCTCGTGGGCGCTGATCGCGCTCCGGCATCTACGGCGGCTGCTTCCTGCTCGTGACGATGGCCGTTCGGCCTCGCGCCGTTCCCGCGCGCGCTGCTCGCGCTGCCGGTGATCCCGCTCGCGGGCGTGCTGTTCGCCGCGATCGGCCTCGCGTTCACGCTGCGCGTCGACGACGATGGAGTTCTTCAGCTTCTACTTCACGCTGTTCCTGACGCCGCTGTTTCTGTTCTCCGACATCTTCTTCCCGATCGCCGAGCGCTTCAGCGGCGCCTGGCTGCTGGTCGCCGAGGTCGTTGCCGCTGCTTGCATCCGGTGCGGCTCGCGCGCTTCGCGTTCTACGGCGCGCGCGGCGGCTACCCGAGCGCGGCGCTCGCTGCTCTGGGACTGCGGCTACATCCTCGTGCTGTCGGCCGGGCTGCTGCTCTATGCCCGCCGCTGGATCCGCCGCCGGCTGACGGCTTGAGAATCGCACGCGGTGTGAACGTGTTCACTGCGCGGCCCGATCCGCGCCGGTAGGTTCAGCCTGGCGGTCGGGTCCCACAGCTTCCCCATGCCATGGGGCCCGACCGCACGGGGGGCTCCGGGGCACCCAGCTTCCACACGCACCACACCACCCGGAGCCCCCTCCAGTATTCGCGACCGTGCCGGCTCTTCGCGACGCGCCGCCTCTTCGCGGACGCGCCCGCGCGACTAGCGATTCGAGCGTGCGGATGCGGCCGTAGCCGCCGCCCCCGCCGGGGCTTCCGCCCTGGCAGTTGATGCCGTTGCCACCCGGGCTGCTCGAGCTGGTCGAGCCCGAGCCGCCGCTGGTATCGCCGCAGCTGTAGATGCTGTCGTACTCGCCGTTGGCGCCGCCGTTGCCGCCGTTCGCTTGAACCGTCGCGCCGGTAGTCGTCAGCGTGGAGGCCTCGAGCAGGATCGCGCCGCCCGAGCCGCCGCCGCTGCCGCCGCCCTGGTCGCTGGCCGCACGCCGTTGCGCCGTCGCCGCCGTTGGCGCGGATCGTCCCGGTGACGGTGAGCGTGCCGGACGACCGAGAGCTGCAGCGCGCCGCCGCCGGCACCGCCCGCCGTGCTGCAGCCGCCGCCCTGGCCGCCGCCGCAGCCGCCGAACAGCGGCGTCAGGTTGGTCGTGTTGCGCGCGTACGCACGCCGCCCGCGCCGCGGATGTTGCTGCCGTTGCCGCCGCCTGGCCGCCGTTGCCGCCGGCGGTGCCGAAGCCGCCGCCGCCGCCGCCGCCGCGCGCCGAAGTGCTGGTGCTGCCGGTGCCGTTGCCGCCCTGGCTGGTGCTGCAGCTCCAGTTGCCGCCCGCGCCGGCGGTGGTCCGCTGGCGTCGCCGTCGATCACGCCGGCGATCGTGACCGCGCCGTCGACCGCGAAGATCACCGGCCGCGTTGCCGATCAAGCGCAGCGTGTTGCCCGCGTCGACGTCAGGCCGCGCAGCGGGATGATCACGACCTGCGGGCCGCCGCTCTGGTTCTGCGCGATCGGCACCGGCACGGTGCCGCACCAGTTCGTGATCGTGGCGACCAGCGGCCCGGCGCCGTCCGGGTCGGTCGTGTTCACGGTGGTGATGCCGCAGTTGAGCGTGCGTGCTCGGCTGCGCGCTCCAGTTGATCGGGGTCGGGTCGAAGTTGGTCGGCGCGAACGTCAGGCAGGCCGTGCCTGCGTCGGGTCGACGGGCAGCCGTCGACGCAGTTCGCCATGCCGTCGCCGTCGCTGTCGGTGTCGGCGGTGGCGCAGCCGCACTGGCCGGGCGCCACCTTGGGCGCGTTGCTCGGGCAGCCGTCGCTGCAGTTCGGGCGTGCCGTCGCCGTCGCTGTCGGTGTCGGCGACCGCGCAGCCGCACACGCCCGGCGCCACCTTGGGCGCGTTGTCGGGCAGCCGTCATTGCAGTTCGCGGTGCCGTCGCCGTCGGTGTCGGTGTCGGCAACGCCACAGCCGCACTGGCCGGGATTGATCTTGCTCGCATCGCTCGGGCACAGGTCGGCCTGGACCTCGCACACGAAGCCGACGCAGCCGTGCACGGCTCGTCGTTCCACAGCCCGTCGCTGCCGCATCTCGGCGCAGTCCTCGTTGCCGCCGGAGTCGTTGGGCTCGCCAGCGTTCCAGTGCGCGTACGCGCTGGCGGTGCCGCCGCTGGCTCCCGTCCAGAACAGCGTGCTGTCGTTGCGCCCAGCGCCAGCTGCCCTCGGTCGCGTCGCTGCGCGCCGATCCAGGCGCTGGCGCTGACGTGGCTGTCGACGAACGTGTTCTCGGCCGAGTCGTTGATGTGCACGAGGTCGCCGAGCAGCTGCAGCTGGCAGCGTGTGCGCGCATCGGCCCAGCGTCCGCGCGCCGGTGCAGAAGTAGTAAGCGCGGCCGCTGTAGATGAACTGCGTGCAGCCCGCGTCCGGTAGACACGGGCCGAGCCCGCCCATCGCCGGCGGGTTCACGTTGCGCTCGCAGCCGTTGGCCTGGTTGGCGTCGCAGTTGTCCCAGCCGGCGTTGCAGCTGCTCAGCTGGCAGGTCTGCGTCGCGCAGCTCGCGGTGGCGTTCACGATCGAGCAGTGGATCCCGCACGCGCCGCAGTTCTGCAGCGAGGTCAGCGGCTCGCAGCCGTTGGCGGCGTTGGCGTCGCAGTTGTCGTGGCCGGCGCTGCAGCCGGTCAGCTGGCAGCTGCCCGTGCTGCAGCTGGCGGTGCCGTTGCTGCGGCTGCACGCAACGCCGCAGCCGCCGCAGTCGGTGTTGGTGTTGAGCGCGGTCTCGCAGCCGGCGGTGGCGGTGCAGTTGCCCCAGCCGCCGCTGCAGGTGTAGTTGCAGGCGCTGCTGCTGCAGGTCGCGGTCGCGACGTGTGCGTGCGCGCTGCAGTCGTTGCCGCAGCTGCCGCAGTTGGCGGTGTTGCTGCGCCGGTCGATCTCGCAGCCGTTGCCGGCCGCCCCGTCGCAGTTGGAGTAGTAGCTCTGCGTGCAGGCAGCCACCGCGCAGCTGTGGCTGCCGGCGCTGCCGGCGCAGCTCGGCACCGCATTCGCGAGCGAGCACGCCATGCCGCAGCCGGTGCAGTTGCTGGTCGTACCGAGCTGGGTCTCGCAGCTGGTGTCGTCCGTGTTGCAGTCGGCCCAGTCGCTGCCGCATACCTCCGAGCAGTGGATCCCCCCGATCCGCCTCGAGCGCAAGCTGTTTCACAGCCGCAAGCTCAACGCGTACTTCAAGCACGCCGAAGCGCAGGAGTTCGTGGCCCGCCGTGGCAAGCGGGTCGTCGGGCGCATCAGCGCGCAGATCGACGAGGCCTACGACGCCGAGCACGGGGTGGGCGGGGCTTGCGATACCGGCATGTTCGGATTCCTCGAGCTGGAGGACGACGCGGAGGTCGCGAGTGCGCTGCTCGACGCCGCGCGGGCCTGGCTGGCGCAGCGCGGGCGCTCGCACATGATCGGCCCGATGGACTACACGATGAACGACGAGTGCGGCGTGCTCATCGAGGGCTTCGAGCGCGAGCCGATGATCAAGCAGCCGTGGCACCCGCCGTACTACCAGCAGCGCATGGAGGAGGCCGGCCTCGAGAAGGCGATCGACCTTTACATGTGGTCGCTCGAGATCTCCGACCGCGAGAAGATCCTGCCGGTCATCTTCGAGCTCGCCGAGCAGGCGGTCTCCAGGCACGGCGTCAAGCTGCGCCACCTGCGCCGCCGCGACCTCTCGAAGAACATCAAGGGCGTCTTCGGCGAGGTCTACAACGTCGCGTGGAAGCGCAACTGGGGCTTCGTGCCCTACTCCGACTCAGACCTCAAGCACTACGCCGAGGAGCTGCAGCTCGTCTATGACCGCAACTGGTTCATGGCCGCCGAGAAGGACGGCGAGACGATCGGCATCGCGATCACCGTGCCTGACGTCAACCAACTGCTGAAGATCATGAATGGGCGGGTGTTCCCGTTCGGGTGGTTTACCTTTCTGTTTCGACGAAGCAAGTACATCGATCGGGTGCGCGTCGGGTTTCTCGGCGTGAAACCTGACTATCAGCACACGGGGACTGCCGCTCTCTTCTACGTGGAGCATTTCGATATGGCCACCGTCACGCCACAGAAATGGGGCGAGATGGGCTGGATCCTCGAGACCAATCGAGCTATGAACCGCGGAATGGAGGCAATGGGAGGCAGGATCGTGAAGCGATTCCGCGTCTATGAATCGAGGTTCTGATGGATGTCGCCGTGCTTCCCCGGCTGCGCTCTCAAACCGCATCGAGTGCCCCCTCCGCCCCCGGCGTCTGGTTACGCTCCCCGAGCTGGGACCTGACGTTCTTGATCTTCAGCGCCGCGCTCGTCCCGATCCCGCTGATCCTGTTCCACGGGCTCGGCGTCTCGCAGACGGCGGTCAACCTCATCGTCGCGGGCCTCATCGGCGGCCCGCACCTGTACTCGACGTTCACCTACACGTTCATGGAGCCGAATTACCGGCGCCGGCACCGCCGCTTCCTCGCCGCGTCGCTCGCGCTGCCGGTGATCGTCACGACGATGGCGTTCGTGAACCTGCAGGTCCTGCTGACGGTCTTCTTCATGTGGGCGTCGATCCACGTGCTGCACCAGATCACGTACATCAACGACTGCTACGCGGCGAAGGGGCCGGTGCCGCGACCGGTGCGCGAGCGCGTCGTGGACTACGGGGTGGTCTTCCTGTGCCTGTATCCGATGGCGACGCCGCAGATCCTCGACGGCTCGTTTCAGCTCGGCGGCACGGAGCTCTACGTGCCCGACTGGGCGCGCGACGGCCTCATCGCCGACGTGCAGATCGTCGGCGTCGCGGCGCTGTTCGCCGGGTTCTTCGTGCTGTGGGTCGCCAAGACGATCCGCGACCTGCGCCGCGGGACGCTGTTGGCCCCGAGCGTCCTGCTCATCGGCCTGACGATCCTGATCGGCTTCACGCTGCCGCTGTTTCCGAACATCGACGTCGCGTTTCAGGGCTTCAACGTCTGGCACTCCGTGCAGTACCTCGGCCTCGTGTGGTTTCTGATGTCGATGCGCAAGGAGCGCGGCGAGCTCGACAACCGCTTCGTCGCCGAGTGCAACGGGCCCGATCGGCCGTGGCAGTTCTACGGGCTGGCCGTTCTTCTGACCGCCATAGCGGGCATGCTGGTGCTCATCCTGCACGGCGCGTTCGGCGTCGACCTGCAGAAGGCGTACTACATCGTCATCCTCTCTACCTTGCTCCAGCACTACTACCTCGACCATCTGCAGTTCACGAAGCTCGGCGACATGCTGGGCACCGGCGACCGCCTGCTCTCGGGACGTGCTGCGTGAACGAGGAGGACGTCGTCGACGGGGTGGCCGTGCTGGACCCGCCGCGCGTCGTCGAGCCGCGAGGCTCGGCCGGCGTGCTCACGCCCGCGGTCGTGCAGACCGCGGCGCTCGTCGGCGTCAGCATGATGGCCGGGGCGACCGCGGTGGCGGTCGTGCGCCGGCGCAAGGTCCGCCGGCTCGCGCGCAAGCGGCGCCGGGTGATCGCGCCGGTGCTGGCGAGCCGCTCGTTCCTCGTCGACGTGCACATGCTCGGCGAGCGCAAGTAGCACCGCTCCGCGCGGCGCCCGGCTCAGCGGCGCAGGATGCGCTCGCAGTCGCGCGACACGCGATCCCTGCGGTCGACGATCGCGACGTCGCGGGTGCCCGCGCCGCAACGGACGGTGTCCGCGCCGCGGCGGCCGGCCGGCAGCTTGTCGCGGGCGTTGACGCGGTCGTTGCCGGCGCCGCTTGACAGCTCGTCGGTGCCGTAGGCGTCGGTCACGCGGTCGGCACCCGCGCCGCCCGCGAGGCTGTCGTCGCCCTTGCCGCCGTCGAGCTGGTCGTTGCCGTCGTCGCCGTCGAGGGTGTCGTCGCCGGCATCGCCCTTGAGGACGTCAGGGCCGGGGCCGCCGGCGAGCGTGTCGGCGCCGGCACCGCCGGACAGCCGGTCGGCGCCGGGCTGGCCGAAGAGGCAGTCGGCGCCCGCGGCTCCGCGTAGGACGTCGTCGCCGGACATCCCGACGATGAGATCGGTGGCCGCCGTGCCGAGCCGCGTGTCGGCGGCGTCGGTCGCGACGATCGTGTTGCCGACGAGCGGGCAGCGGCGCGCCGCCTCGGCGACGAACGGTGACACCGCCGGCGGCGGGGTGGCCGGCTTGGCGGCCGCCGGTGGCGGGGTCGCCGGAGGCGGGGTTGCCGGAGGCGTCGCCGGCGGAGTCACGGCGGGCGGCGGGACCACCGCCGGGGGCGGGGGTGGCGGAGGCGGCGGTGGAGGGGGAGGTGGTGGTGGCGGCGGTGGGGGAGGTGGTGGTGGCGGAGGTGGTGGCGGAGGGGGAGGTGGTGGCGGCGGTGGCGGGGGCGGTGGTGGTGGTGGCGGCGGCGTGATCGACGCCGTCGTAAAGGTCCCGCCGGACTCGGCCGTGCCGTTTGCGTTGGATGCGACGAGGCGGAAGTGGTAGGCCGTGTCGGGCTGCAGACCCGTGAGCGACGCGGAGACTGCGGTGGCGGTCGAGCCCTCGATCGTATCGGTTGGCGTGCTCGTCCCGTACGCCGCCGTCGTGCCGTACTCGAAGTGCGCGCTCGTCGTGGCGCCCGCCGCGTTGACGGTGCCATTGAGGGTGGCCATGGTGGTGCCGAGCGCGCTCGTGTCGCCGGCCGCGACCTGCGGCCCCTCGAAGAGCGTGACCCGGCCGACCCGCGGTCCCGCGGAGTCGGCGAACCACAGCGTGTTGAACGGGCCCGCGGCGATCGCGAGCGGCGCCGCGCCCGCGGTGAGCCCGTCCGAGAAGGGCGTCACGACGCCCCCCGGCGTGACCCGCGCGAGCGTGTGCGATCGCGTTTCCGTGACCCAGATGTTGCCGTCGGCGCCGGCCGCGATCCCGGTCGGCCGCCCGTTCGCCGTCGTCATGAACTCGGTGACCTCGCCGTCCGCGCTGATGCGACCGACCTGCGCGTTCTCGGACTCGGTGAACCACATGGCGCCGTCCGGGCCCTGCGTGATGCCGAACGGCACGCCGTTGGGCGTGATGCCGTCGGTGAACTCGGTGATCTCGCCCGCGGTCGTGATGCGCCCGACGCGGTCGTTGATGTCGGTGAACCAGAGCGTCCCGGCCGGCCCGCTCGCGATCGAGTACGGCAGGCTGTCGTCGCTGAGGCCCGCAGTGAACGTCTCGACGTCGCCGCTCGTCGACATGGCGCCGATCGCGGGCACGAAGATGTCCTCGCCGAGGTCGACCGTGCCGGTGAACCAGAGGCGGCCGTCGGATCCGAGCGCGATGCCGCCCGCGGGAAGCATGGCGCCGGTGCTGAAGCGCGTGATCGTCCCGTCGGGCGTGATCTTGGCGATCGCGCTCGTCGAGATCTCGACGAACCACATGTTGCCGTCCGGGCCGGCGGTGATGCCGAGCGGCGTGGTCGCCGGCCCCGGCCCCGTCGAGAACTCGGTCACGGCGCCCAGCGGCGTCACGCGGCCGACGATGTCCGCGGCCTTGTCGGTGTACCAGAGGTTGCCGTCCGCGCTGGCGGCGATCCGGTTCGGCTTGCCCGAGACGCCACCCGAGAACTCATGGATCGTGACGGCCGACGCGCCGGCGGCGGAGCACAGCGACGCGGTCGCGGCAGCGACGACGGCGAGCGCGAGGCAGCGCCACGAGCGCGGGCGCGGCGCCGCAGGGCGGCGCGCGAGCGGGAGTCGGCCGCTGATCACAGGGGCCTTATCGGCAGCGCGCCCGGCGTGGGCACCGCGGGCGCCGCGACCGGACGAATGGCCGAGATGTCCGCAAGGAGCGCGATCGGCGCGCACGACCGTCCTGCGACCGGCGTAGGCTCGGCGCCGCGATGAGCGCTCAAGAGGTGCAGCTGCGCGTGGAGGTCATCCCGCGCTGGACGTTTCACCTGCCCGTCCGCGGCGGCAGCGACGGAGTGCTGCGCTGCCGCGGGGGCGTGCTCGAGCGCCTGCTGCATGTCGAGGGACGCCCGGTGATCGTGCGCGTCGCGCAGACCGGGCAGCGCCGTGTGCTGTTCGGCGCCCGCGCGCGCGATCGCGACGACGCCGAGGCAGCCATCGCGCGCATGCGCTTCGCGCTCGCCGTCGACGACGACTTGGCGGAGTTCTACGAGCGCTTCCGCGACGACCCGCTCATCGGCCCGTCGGTGCGGCACAAGCCATGGCTGCGGATCGCACGGCGCCCCGTGGCCTTCGAGGCGCTCGCGTGGGCGGTCTGCGAGCAGCTCATCGACTCGCCGCGCGCGGCGGCGATCGAGCGCCGGATCGTCCGCGCGCTCGGCCCGCGCTGCGCGGTCAGCGGCCTGCGCGACGTCCCGCCGGCCGCGGCCCTCGGTGCGTGCGCGCCGGCGCGGCTTGAGTCCTTCGACCTGGCCGCGCGGCGCGCGGTCGCGCTGGTGCGCGTCGCCCGCGAGGTCGGCGCCGGGCGGATCGACCTCGACGGACCCGACCACGAACACGCGTGGCGGCGGCTGCTCGCGGTGCCGACGATCGGCCGCTGGACCGTCGAGATGCTCGCCGCCCACGGCCAGGGGCGCTACGACGTGCTCCCGGCGGGCGACCTGGGCTACCTCAAGCTGCTGGGTCGCTGGCGCACCGGCGGCGACCCGGCCGCGCGCGCCGAGGAGGCCGAGGTGCGCGAGCTCTTCGAGCGCTTCGGCCCGTGGCGCGGTCTGGCCGCCAAGCACGCGCTCGGCGTGGCGCAGCCCGCGCGGCAGCTCATCGCCGCCTGACCGCGCGAAAGGCCGCCGCCGGCGGACCCTTCCGGCCCGAGGCGGCGGAGCGCGAGGGCGCCGCCAGGGGGACCTCCTGCGCCGGCGGGCGAGCAGGGCCACTCGCGCGGTCAGGCCTCGCGAGCGATCGACACCTCGCCAGCGCCGCGCCACTCGGCGACGCGCTCGAGCGCGCGCGCGAAGGCCCGGTCGAGCGCCGGCGACCGGCGTACGCCCGGCTCGCGATGCAGGGCGTGAACGCGCAGCACGCCGGCGTCGATCGCCGCGTCGGCGCGCGCGACGATCCGCTCGCGGTGCAGGATCGGCAGCACGTAGTAGCCCCAGCGCCTCTGCGCGGGCGGGACGTAGATCTCGAGGCGATGCTCGAACCCGAACAGCTCGGCGGCCCGCGCGCGGTCGCAGAGCAGGTTGTCGAACGGCGACAGGACCGTCGTGCGGGTGCCGGGTCGCAGGTCGCCGGCGGCATCGACGTCCTCGGGCGCGGCGTACCAGGCGTCGCCGAGCCCGGCGACCGCGACGCGCTCGAGGCGGCCCGACGCGACGAGCGCGGCGAGCGTGTCCGGCAGGCGGCGGTAGCGCCGGCGCAGGAAGTGCGCGCGGACGTGCGCGGGCCGGGCCACGCCGAGCATCCGCACCGCGCGCAGCGCCGCCGAGCGCTCGGCCTCCTCGTCGGTCAGCTCGGCGAGCGGGGCGTCGGCGGGCAGGCAGCGCTCGAAGACGTCCCACAGCCGCTCGCCACCGCTGCGCCCGCCGACGCCGACGCGCCCCTCGAGCCACAGCAGGTGCAGCAGCCGCGCGATCGTCTGGCGGCCGGAGACCTCGTCGGTCCACCAGCCGTGGCGCCACGGCTCGGCCGAGCGATCCTCGAGCTCGCGGGCGCGCAGCGGGCCGCGCGCGCGCAGCTCGTCGACGAGCTCGTCGCAGAACGCGGCGTTCGCCTCGAGGAACGCCCGCGCGCGCAGCGCCCGCGCGCCCGTGCCGGCGTGCACGGTCCGCATCGCCCAGCGGTGCAGCGGCAGGTCGGCGGTCGCGACAAGCGACGCCTCGTGCGCCCACGCGTCGAACAGCGCGCGCCGCTCGTAGGCCGCTTGCAGCAGCGACTCCTCGCGCACGGGCCCCAGCCGCGAGAACAGCACGAGCAGCGGGCTGCGCGCGACCGCGCTGACGGGGTCGAGCTGCAGGCAGCCGATCCGCCGCACGGCGTCCGCGATCGCCTCCGGCCCCGGACGAGCGCGCGGCGGCGCGACCGCGAGGCCCTGCGCGTGCAGGGCCATGCGCCGCGCCTGCTTCAGCGAGAGCGTGCGTACGGCTAGATCCCCTCGCCCGGCAGGAACTCGTTCGTCAGCGCGCGGTTGGCCCCGGCCGGGCTTGAGAGCAGGTCGTTGTCGAGCATCCACTGTGTGTAGCGCTTCCACGCGGCGGGGTCCTGGTAGCCGAACGGCTTGGTCTTGTCGCGCGGGAAGAACACCGGCAGCGTCGCCTTGACCTGCGCGAGCTGCAGCTTGCGGTCGAGGTCGGAGTTCGCGTCGACGAGGGCGTCGACGGCTTTGCCGACGTCGTCGCGCAGCGCCTGGTGGCCGAGCGCCAGCGCGCGCATGAAGCGCCGCAGCATCGCCCCACGCTTGCGCACGTCCGCCTCGCGGGCGACGATCACGAGCTCGTTGTACGTCGGCACGCCGATCTGGTCCACGCGCAGGATCTTCGGGTCCTTGTCGCGCCGCCGCAGCTCGACGCCCTCGACGTTCCAGAACGCGCCGAGCGTCGCGTCGACCTTCTTCGTCAAGAGCGCGGGCACGAGGTTGAAGCCGACGTTGATCGTCTTCACGCGGTCGGGGTCGATGCCGGCCTCGTCGACGATCGTCTTGAGGTAGGCGTCCTGGTAGGGGATCCCGGCCGTGCCGACCTTCGCGCCCTCGAGCTGGCCGGGCTCGTCGATGGCCTTCGAGCCGAGCGAGATGATCGACGTCAGCGGCCGCTGGACGAGCGCGCCGATCGCGACGAGCTTCGCGCCCTTCGCGCGGGCGAGCAGCAGCTCGGGCTCGTAGGAGATCGCGAGATCCGCGCGGCCGGAGGCGAGGAGCTTCAGCGGTGCCGACGGGTCCGACGGCGTGCGCGGCTTGACGTCCAGGCGCGCCTGCTCGAAGCGCCCCTCGCTGAGTGCGGCGTAGATGCCGGCGTGGTCGGCGTTGGGGAAGAAGTCGAGGACGAGGTCGACGCGCTCGGGCTTCGAGCCCGCGCCGCCCGTCGGCTCCTCGCGCTCGCCGCACGCGGCAAGGCCGAGCGCGAGCAGGGCGGCGAGCACGGCTGGCAGGGCGCGGCGGATCGTCACGGGGGTGGTTCCTCTCGGTCGGGTCAAGGTCATCGGGCGGGCCACGCCCAGGGGACGAGCCAGCGCTCGAAGAGCGACAGCGCGCCGAACATCGCCACCGAGAACGCTGCCAGGATCAGCACGCCCGCGTACGCGCGCGCGGTCTCGAACTGCGGCAGGGCTTGGAGCACGAGGTGCCCGAGCCCGTTCTCCGAGCCCGCCCACTCCGCGAGGATCGCGGCGATCCCGGCGAACGCGAGGCTGAGCTTTGCGCCTGTGATGAGGCCGGGCAGCGCCGCGGGCGCCTCGACGAGCCGGAACGTCTGCCAGCGCGAGGCCCCGAACGAGCGCATGAGCTTGCGCAGGTCGGCGTCCGAGCGGCCGAGCGCATCGAGCGTCGAGACGACGATCGGAAACAGGCAGACGAGCGCGACGATCACGATCTTCGGGGTCAGGTCGTAGCCGAACCAGACGACGAGCAGCGGCGCGATCACCGGGATCGGGATCGTCTGGCTCGTCACGAGCAGCGGGTACAGCGATCGCCGCACGGGCCGGCAGAGGTGGATCGCGACTGCCGTCGCGAGGCCGAGCACGAGCGCCGCGGCGATCCCCAGCGCGATCTCGCGCGCGGTGACCGCGAAGTTCGCCCACAGCAGCGCGCGGTCGTCGACGAGCGCCTGCGCGATCGCGCTGGGCGCGGGCAGCAGCAGCTCGTCGACGCCGCCGAGGCCGACGTAGGCCTCCCAGCCGCTGACGAGCGCGAGCAGGACGAGCAGCGCCCTCACGCGCCGAGCTCCTCGAGCGCGCGGGCGCGCAGGGCGACGAGCTCGGGGTCGTCGCGGCGTCTCGGCCTGCGCGCGCCGACGTCGAGCGTCGCGAGCACGCGCCCCGGCCGCTCGGACAGCACGACGACGCGGTCGGCGAGCATGACCGCCTCCTCGACGTCGTGCGTGACGAGGACGACCGTGCGCGGGTCGTCGTGCAGCGTCGCCGCGAGCCAGTCCTGCATCTGCAGGCGCGTGAGCGCGTCGAGCGCGGCGAACGGCTCGTCGAGGCACAGCACCGGCCGGCCCGCGAGCAGCGTGCGCGCGAACGCGACGCGCTGGCGCATGCCGCCCGACAGCTCGTGCGGCCGGGCGCGCTCGAAGCCCTGCAGGCCGAAATCGTGCAGCAGCGCGGCGGCGCGCTTGCGGGCGGTCGCGCGGTCCAGGCCGCTGACGCGCAGCGCGAGGGCGGCGTTGTCCGCGGCGCCGGCCCATGGCAGGAGCAGGTCGCGCTGGGCCATGAGCGCCGCGGCCTGCGACTCGACCGTGCCCGCGTCGGGCTCGACGAGCCCGCAGACGAGCTCGAGCAGCGTCGTCTTGCCGCAGCCGCTGGGCCCGACGACGGCGACGATCTCGCCGGTGCGCACGCGCAGCGAGACCCCGTCCAGGGCGGTGACGGGCGCCGCCCCGCGACGGGCCGGCGGAAAGGTCTTCGACACGCGATCCAGGCGCACGGCATCGATGTCGATTCCCGTCGCCGGCGCCTCGAGAGGCGCTTGAGTCCGCGTCTGCATCGCTCCCTCCGCGGGCATTACCCCACAGGTTCGAAGGGTCTTGCGGCAGCGGCCGCGAATCTCAGCCGGGCGAACACCCCAGCACCCCTGGTTGTCAGCGCGATCCAAGGTACCAGAGCCATTTGGCCGCCCGGCGATCGATCGCTAGGACGCCGCGCGCAGCCGATCGGGCGCCGCGCGGAGCACGACGGCGGTCCGACGGGTGCAACGCGACTTGCAGTTCGTCCGATCCGTGTGCTGTCTGCCACGATCCCGGCGCGATGGCAAACCGCAGCGCAGGCAGCGTGCCTCCTCTCGCAGACCCGCGGGCGGCGTTGCCGCGCGTGCGCCAGGTGGAATGGGACCACTACTACTCCCAGATCGCGAGTGACGTGGCGATCCGCGCGAACTGCACGGGGTCAAGCGTCGGCGCGGTGCTCGTTCGCGACAACCGCATCATCAGCACGGGCTTCAACGGCACCCCGCAGGGCTTCACAAACTGTCTCGACGGCGGCTGCGTTCGGTGCCGGGATCGAATGCTTGCGAAGGCGTCCCGGTTCGACGACATGGCGTATCCAGCGCTGGGTCACGAGCAGAAGCACTTCGATCTGTGTATCTGCGTTCATGCCGAGGCCAATACCTTGCTGTCTGCGGCACGGGCGGGCGTGAGGACCGACGCGAGCACGATGTACGTGACGCACACGCCGTGCTTCACGTGCCTGAAGGAAGCCATCCAGGCGGGGGTGGAACGCGTGGTCTACCTCGAGGAGTGGGTGCAAGACCGCGACGAGAGCATGGTGCATCAGTACGACCTTCTGGCCGAGCATCTGAGGAACAACGACGCGCGAAACTTCGAGCAGTTGCAGCGCCAGCGCGACCTCGTGCACGGAACCGCCACGAAGGTCAAGGAGCCCTGCCTCGACGCGCTGCTCGAGAGCCTGGACGCGGAGCTGAAGCGGAAGGTCGCACGCGACAAACGCAAGCGCAGGGCAGACGCTAGGCGGGCCGAGCGAGCGACTCAGGCGGAAAGATCCGCAGCCGCAGCGTCGGATGACCACCCGAGCTAGCCGCCTGCTGCCAACCGCGTTCCCAGGCTAGATCGGGAACTCGGCTGATGTCACCCAGCGCGGCCTCTGCATGGTCGCAGTCAAGCAGCGTGCGCGCCTCGATGACCACGTAGCTCGTGCCGGCAGGATGACCCATGTCGGCATGAGGAAGGCGCCCATCCTCGACCACGTCGATCCCACGGCGGTGCGCAACTCGATCCGCGATTGCTGTCCCCACGGGTCCGACCGAGACGGACGCCGGCCGGATTCTCGCGTGTCGATCGAAGCGCTCGGGCACACCGCCGACCCTCGCACAAGACGAGGACCGAGGATGGCCGCATTCCCGCAAATTCGATATCTCCGATGGCCGCCTTCGACAAGGCTGCCCGAAAGGGCTGCCTGTCCGGCACGACCCCCCCAACCGGCTCGTACGCGTTTGGGACTGGAGCCAAGAATCCGCGGATCAATGACAAGGGAAGAGCGTGGGTATCGTTGCCATGCCGTTGCTGGCACGATCAGCAGACCAAGCCGCATTGCCTCGCCTTCAGACTCCGAGAGAGGCGCTCGTACAGCAAGCAGGATCATCACGTCGTCGCGGGCATCTCGGCGCAGAGCGCTGATGCTCACGCCCTGTGCATGCACGTCGTCCTGATAGCGCCTGGCGGGCGCGGTCGCGCGCACCTGCAGGAGGATCACGAGAAGACGATCTCTGAGATGCAGGGCTCGACCGTGTGCTCGCACGGCGATCGTCTGCAGCGTCACTTCGTGCTCGAGCATGGCGAGATGGCGTACATCCCGGCCAGCGTCGCGCACCTCTCGATCAACGTCAGCGAGAAGGAGCCTGCCACATGCATCGTGGCCCGAACGGACGCCGACGAGTGGAGAGCGTGGTCCTGCTGCCGCAGCTCAAGCAGTTAAGGCACACGCAACGGCACGGCCGCGTCGTGATCGAGTTCGACAGCGTGCCGCTGAAACTCACGTGGCCTGTCGGCCTCCGGCGCGGAAGCATGCCCCGCGCCGACCCCGGGTAACCGGCCGGCGTGCTCGACCTTCCCGAACCTCGCGGCGAGATCACGGAGCACCTGCTCGCGGCGCTGACTCGGCCCGTGCACCCGCTGCCCGCCGTGCTCGTGACGCCGCCCGACGACCCGCTCGCCGACGACGACCTCCAGCTCGCGCTGTACCTCTGCTACGAGCTGCACTACCGCGGGCTGCCCGGCGTCGCCGACGCCTGGGAGTGGGAGCCGAGCCTGCTCGCGCTGCGGCGCGACCTCGAGACGCGCTTCGAGCACGCGCTGCACGAGGCCGTGCCGGTGACGACCGAGCCCGAGTCTCCCGCGGAGATGGACCTCGCGTTGCGCGCCGTCGCCGATGCCTCCGAGGCGCCGTCGCTGTCGCGCTACATCGAGCGTCACGCGACGCTCGAGCAGGTGCTCGAGTTCCTCGCACACCGCTCGGCCTACCAGCTCAAGGAGGCCGATCCGCACTCGTTTGCGCTGCCGCGCCTGTACGGCTCGCCGAAGGCCGCGCTCGTGCAGATCCAGGCCGACGAGTACGGCGGCGGCGTCACCGATCGCATTCACGCGAAGCTCTTCGCCGACGCGATGGACGCCGTCGGCCTGGACTCGCGCTACGGCGCATACGTCGAGCACCTGCCGGGCGTGACGCTCGCGACGGTCAACCTCATGTCGCTCTTCGGCCTGCACCGGCGCTTGCGCGGCGCGATCGTCGGACATCTGGCGCTGTTCGAGATGGAGTCCTCGATCCCCAACCGCCGCTATGCGAGCGGGCTGCGCCGGCTGGGCTGCGGGGAGCAGGCGACCGCGTTCTTCGACGAGCACGTGATGGCCGACGCGATCCACGAGTCGGTCGCCGCCGTGGATCTCGCGGGCGGCCTGGCGCGTCAGCAGCCCGAGCTCACCGGCGACATCCTCTGGGGCGCGGCGACGCTCGTCGCCCTCGACGACCGCGTAGCGCGCCACACGCTGCAGGCGTGGGAGCTCGGGGTCAGCTCACTGCGCACCGCGCTGCCCGCGCCGCTGCCGGCCTGAGCCGGCCCGAAAGCCCTACGCTGCCGCGCCGGCTTCGCGCCCCGACTCCGCCGAGCTCGGCGCCCGGAAGCGCACGAGGCGGTGGGTCCCGTCGCAGAACGGGCGCATTCGCGACTTGCCGCAGCGACACAGCGCGATCGTCTCGCGCTCGGTGTCGATCGGCGTCCCGTCCTGGTCTTCGAGGACGAACGGGCCACGCACGATGAGCGGCCCGTCGCGGTAGGAGGTGATGCGGGTCTCGGACATGCGGGTGCATCATCCCCGGGCGCCCGGATTCGCATGCGTCTTCTCCGACCGACTACCCTCAACAGGGACGCACCGGCTTCGGGTCTTCATCGCCTCCTCTCGCCTCGAGCCGCGCCGCACGCCGAGGGAAGGCGAGAGTGGAGCGACCCCAAATGGTCGATGCACCCGTCTCACCCGTTGTTGCCACCGATGGCCCGCTGACGGCGGCCATCTCCAACGCCGTCGTCGGCCTGCTGCGTGACTTCACCGGGCGCGGACCGACGCAGGCGCGCACCACGATCGGCTCGGACACGATCGTCGTGACGCTGCGCGACAGCCTCACGAAGGCCGAGCGCACCCTGGCCAGCCACGGCCAAGCGATCGAGGTCCTCGCGATGCGCCGCGCCTTTCAGGAGACGATGCGCGAGGACCTCATCGCGGCCGTCGAGCGCCTGACGATGCGCAAAGTCGAGGCGTTTCTCTCCGACAACCTCCACGAGCCCGACGTCGCGGTCGAGATCTTCCTGCTGGTCCCGCTCGACTGAGGCCCGGCTCAGGCGGCGTGGACGGGGCGCGTCAGCGCCTTGACGAAGTCCTCGAGCTGGCCCGTCGTCCAGCACTCGAACGCCTGGCAGTGCTGCTCGTAGGTCGCGATCACCGAGTCGCCGTAGTTCCAGTACAGCCGAGGCTCGGGGTTCAGCCAGAACGTGCGCCCCGCGCGCGCGGCGACCTCGGCGAAGATGTCCGCCCGCGGGTCGCGCCCGTTCGTCCGTGCGTCGCCGAGCACGATGACCGTCGCGCGCGGATGCAGGTCGTCCTCGACGAGCGCGCGGAACTCCGTCCACACGCGCCCGTAGTCGGTGTAGCCGCTGACGTCCGCGACGCCCGCGTCGCGCCCGATCGCCTCCGAGACGGCGCGGAAGTCGCGCTCGCGGTCGAAGACGTCGGTCACCTCGGAGATGCGCTCGATGAAGACGAACGAGCGCATCTTGCGAAACGAGTCGTGCAGTGCGTGCAGCACCGACAGGAAGAAGACCGACGCGCTCGTGACGCTCGTCGAGACGTCGCACAGGACGTAGATCTCCGGCCGCCGCGGGCGCACCGGCTTGAAGCGCAGATCGACCGGCACGCCGCCCGTCTGCAGCGACGCGCGCATCGTGCGCCGCACGTCGACGTGCGCGTGGCGGCGGTGCCCGCGGCTCTCCTGCCCCGACGTCTTCAGGCGCCGCTTGAGCTGCGCGACGACGCGGTGCACGGCGGCGAGGTCCTGCAGCGGGCCCGACGGCAGCGCGCGGTCGAGCTCGTTCAGCGGGCGCGAGGGCGGCAGCGTCGCGGTTCGCTCGATCTGGCCGCGCTCGAGCTCGCGGCGCAGCAGGGCCTCGAAGCGGCGCAGCTGCTCGCGCGGAACGCCGTCGCGGCGCGGGTCGTCGCGGGGCAGCTCGAGCTGGGGCTCGGAGCGCAGCCCGAGCGCGCGGCGGATGCGCTGGACGTCGACGCCGATCACCCCCGAGCCATGGCTCGCACGCCCGAACGCCGCGATCGCCAGGCGGGCGAGGTCGCGCATCGCGCTCTCCGAGTCGTCGCGCAGCGCGGCCGCGATCTGCTTGCGCAGCGTCTCGAGGTCGACCTCGCCGCCCCCGTCGCCGTCCACGCCACCGCCCGCGCCGCCCTCCTTGACGCCCTCGACGATCGCCGCGGCCTCGGTCGCGCGGAAGAAGAAGCGCTCGAAGACGAGCTCGAACAGGCGCCGGTCCTCCTGGGACTTCGCGAGCGTTGCGGCAAGCGCCTCGCGGAAGCCGTCCGGGTCAGTCCACGGGACCTGCTCGAGGACCGCAACGGCATCGAGCAGCTCGGCCGTCCCGCTCTTGACGCCCTCGGCGCGCAGCTCGGCGGCGAACTCGACGAGCCGCGCGGCGATGCCGCTCTCGCTGGATGTAGACGGGACGCCGATGCCGCGATCATAGGAACCCACGGCGTCCGGCCCCGCGGCGCCGTGCCGGCGCCGCCGCTCGACGACGCGTGGCCCCGGCGAGATGCCGGGGCCACGGTCGATCATCTGGCTGCGATCGTCGCCGATCGCGCTTCGGCTCGGGGCTACAGCGTCAGCTTGTAGTCCGTGCCGAAGTTCGTGAACGACAGCGGCCCGTCGCCGGTGATCACGGCCTCGCCGAGGATGTCGTGCTCGTCGGGCCAGAAGCCCGAGTCCAGGTCGACGAGCGTCACACGCTGGCCGACGTTGGCCGGGATGTCGACGTTGAGCACGGCGCCTTCGACAGCGGCGTCGTTGGGAGCGGTCCACCTGGCGAGTCCGTCGACGCGGATCTCGATGTCGTCGGCGCCCTCCTCGGTCTTCTTGACCTCGAGCTGGTGGAGGTTGACCGGCGTACCCGCCGGCGCCGCCTTCACGCTCGCCGCGGCGTCCGACGCGGTCGCGGTCGCGGCCACGGCCGGCCCGGCGGATGCCGAGCCCAGCAGCGCGGCGCTGACGCCGAGGACGCCGGCGCGGCGTGCCCACTTGCGGGCGGTCATCGGGGCGGGACCCCCGGGCGTGTTGGTACGGATTCGGTTTCGGAACAGCATCTGTAGTCCTTTCGTCGTAGGGCGGCACCCGCGGGAGGTGCTCCATGCACGAAGGAGTGTGCGGCGGCGCCACGGCCCTGTGAACCGGAGAGCCCCCGGGGTCGAGGGCCTCGATCCACTCGATCGCCAGCAGGGCGGCGGCTGCTGCGTAGACGAACTGCTACGCTCGCCCACGCGATGACCACGATCCCTCAGCGGGAGCTGCGCAACAACGTCTCCGAGATCCTGCGCCGCGCCGAGGACGGCGAGCGCTTCACGATCACGGTGGCGGGCCGGCCGGTGGCCGAGCTTGGACCGCCGCCGCGCACGGGTCGCGGCACGAGCGCGGCTGAGCTCTGGCGCCTCCTGCAGGAGAATCCGGTCGATCCCGAGTGGGCCGAGGATCTCAAGCGCATGCGCGAGGAGGACCGCGCGAACGCGGTCGACATATGGGCGGACTGATGCGGCTCTTCGACACGAGCGTGCTGGCGGGCCCGACCGACGGCCCGGACCCTGAACTCTCCGGCGGCTGCGCGGTCAGCGTCGTGGCGGTCGGCGAGCTGTACGCCGGCGTGCTCTTCGGGACGGACGCCAGCCAGCCGGGGAGGCTGCGGCGGCTCGCCCTCGTGCTCTCGGAGGCGACGGTGCTCGAGGTCGACCGCGCCGTGACGACCGCCTACGGCGATCTTCGCGCCGTGGCCGGCCGCGTCCCGTCGAACGACCTCTGGATCGCCGCAACCGCGCTCGCGCATGACCTGACGCTGCTCACCCGCGACAAGCGCCAGGCCGCGCTCCCGCTCGTCAAGACCCAGCTGATCTGATCAGGACGCCGCGGCGCGCTGCTCGAGCTTGACGCCGACGCGCTCGGCGACGACGTCGAGGTCCGTGCGGTGCTTGACGATCACCGACAGCGTGTCCTCGAACACCGCCCGGTCGATGTCCTGCGCGCCGAGCAGCAGCAGCGCCCGCGCCCAGTCGATCGACTCCGCGATCGAGGGCGGCTTCTTGAGGTCGAGGTCGCGGACCATGCCGACGATCTCGACGAGCCGGCGGGCGATCGTCTCCTGCAGCTCGGGCGCGTGCAGGCGCACGATCGCGAGCTCGTGCTCGAGCTCGGGGTAGTCGAGCCACAGGTACAGGCAGCGCCGCTTCAGCGCCTCGGTCAGCTCGCGCGAGTTGTTGGACGTCAGCAGCACGACCGGGTGCGACCGCGCCTCGATGCGCCCGAGCTCCGGAATCGAGATCTGGAAGTCCGACAGCAGCTCGAGCAGCATCGCCTCGAACTCCTGGTCGGTCTTGTCGATCTCGTCGATGAGCAGCACGATCGGCAGCTCGGAGGTGATCGCGTCCATGAGCGGGCGCGACAGCAGGAACTCCTCGCCGAAGATGTCGTCCTGGACCTCGCTCCAGCCGGTGCCGGTCGCCTCGGCCTGGATGCGTAGCAGCTGCTTGCGGTAGTTCCACTCGTACAGGGCCTTGGCCTCGTCGAGCCCCTCGTAGCACTGCAACCGCACGAGCCTGCGGTCGAGCACCTTCGAAAGCGCCTTCGCCAGCTCGGTCTTTCCGACGCCGGCGGGGCCCTCCACGAGGATCGGCTTGCCGAGCTTGCACGCCAAAAACGACACGAGCGCGGTCGATGCGGCCGGCAGGTAGCCCACGTCGCGCAGGCCGTCGGCGACGGCAGCGACGGAATCGGGGACGGCGGCCATGGACGACGGATGATAGGAACTCGCGGCGGACGCGACGAACGAGCGCCAACGCGCCAACGGTCGCCGGCGGCGGGAATACGGTCGCGGATCGCGGCGTCACTAGCTTCGAGGGACCCTGTGTCTGAAGACCCCGATCGACTCTCCCCGCAGGACGAGGCCGACCTCGCGGCGCTCGCCGACGGCCGGCTGGACCCAGCGCGGCGCGACGGCGTCCTCGCGCGCGTCGCCGCCGAGCCGGCCCTCGCCGCCGCGCTCGAGCGCCAGCGTGTGGCTGTCGCGGCGATCACCGCCGCGGCGGGCGAGGTCAGCGCGCCGGTTGCGCTGCGAAGGCGTGTCGAGGCGATGGAGGCGAAGCGATCCGCGCCGCGGCGCCGGATCGGCGGTGGCCGCTGGCGCGCGTTCGTACCGGCAGCGGGCCTTGCGCTCGCGGCGGTCGTGGCGCTCGTGCTCGTCTTCGGCGGGACCGGCGGGAGCGGCGGGAGCGGCGGTGTGTCGGTCGACTCGGTGCTGGCGGTCGCGACGCGTCCGCCGGCCGGGGTGGCGGCGATCGGCGCGCCGGGGCCGCTGCTCGACGAGGAGTTCGAGGGGGTGCGGTATCCGAACTACGCCGCCCGATTCAAGTGGCAGCCCGGTGGCGTACGCGCCGACGAGGTGAAAAACCGCGCCACGCGCACGGTCTTCTACCGCAAAGGCACGACCACGATCGCGTACACGATCGTCGCCGGAGACGCGCTGCCGGAGCCATCGGACGGCGTCGCCACGCGCCGCGAAGGCGTCGAGCTGCGCTCGCTGCGGCGCGACGGGCGAAACGTCGTGACATGGCGGCGCCAGGGCCACACGTGCGTGCTGTCGGGCGCGGGCGTCTCGCAGGACACGCTGCAAGAGCTCGCGAGCTGGCAGGGCCGCGGGCTCGTGCGGTTCTGATCAGCCGCCGAGCTGGCGCGCGATCTTGCCGCGACCGCGGTGCAGGCGGCTCATGATCGTGCCGACCGGCACGCCCAGCGCGCCCGCGGCCTCGGCGTAGGAGAGCCCAGCGACGTCGACGGCGGCGAGCACGTCGCGCTGGTCGGCGGGCAGAGCGGCGACCGCCGCCAGCACCTCGCGCGCCGCGAGCACCGCCATCGGCGACTGCGCCGCGGGCGCCTCGAGGCGCTCGCCGCCGTCGGGCAGCGGCGTCGTGCGCGGCCGCCGCGCCCGCCGGCGCAGCGACGAGACGAACGTGTTGCGCAGGACGCGCATGAGGTACGGCAGCGCGTCGTCGTCGGAGCCGATAACGCGCCGCTTGGCGAGCACGCGCGCATAGGTCTCCTGGACGAGGTCCTCGGCGTCCTCGCGTGAGCCCGACAGCGCCCATGCCGCGCGAAACAGGCGATCGAGATGGTCCGCGAGCGTCTCGGGGGCGAGGTCGGGGACCATGCCCCGCAGCATCGTGCATGGCGGACGCGGAATAAAGCCGCGGCGGGGGCGTCCTTTGCGTGCATGACCACTACATCACGCATTCCCACCACCATCCGTCGCGGCCTCGCGGTCGCGGCGCTCACAGCCACCGGCGCGCTCGCGATGCCGGCGCTGGCGAACGCGAGCTTCGGCTCGGCGATCTCCGGCACGACGGTGACCCTGACCGGCGACGCTGCAGCCGACGCGCTGACGCTCGCGGACGCCGGCGGCCTGCTCACCCACAACCTCGTCGGCAACGGCTTCAACTCCGCGTCGGACTTCGACAACGTCGCGGCGGGCGACCAGACGGTGCCGGCGAACGACACGATCGCGGTCGTCGTCAACGCCGGCGCCGGCGACGACACCGTCACGCTCGCCACCGCGCTGACTGGCTTGGCGACGATCGACGGCGAGGCCGGCGACGACCTCATCACCGGCAACAACGACGTCGACGCGCTGCGCGGCGGCGACGGCAACGACCGCGTCGTCGGTGCTCGCGGCAACGACGACATGGAGGGCGGCAACGGCAACGACACGCTCGTCTGGAACAACGGCGACGGCTCCGACGTCATGGACGGCGATGCCGGCAACGACGAGGTCGAGGTCAACGGCGCGCCGACCCAGGGCGACAACTTCACGATCAACCCCAACGGCGCCCGCGTGCGCTTCGACCGTGTCAACCTCGGCCTGTTCAACCTCGACATCGCCGCCGAGCGCCTGACGGTCAACGGCCTCGGCGGCGCCGACCAGATGACCGGCGCCGCGGGCCTCGCGCCGCTGATCGCGCTGACGCTCAACGGCGCCACGGGCACCGACACGATCACCGGCGGCGACGGCGCCGACCTCGTCAACGGCGGCGAGGACGTCGACACGATCGTCGGCGCGGCCGGCGACGATCGCCTCGTCGCGGACCGCGGCAACGACGTCATCGGCGGCGGCGCGGGGGACGACACGCTCGTCTGGAACAACGGCGACGGCACGGACGTCATGGACGGCGGCGACGGCCTGGACCGCGTCGAGATCAACGGCGCGGGGGCGGGCGACGCGTTCACGATCGCGCCAAACGGCGCACGCGCCCGCTTCGATCGCACGAACCTCGTGCCGTTCTCGCTGGACATCGGCACCTCCGAACTGCTCGACGCGCGCGGCCAGGGCGGCGACGACACGTTCAGCGCCGCCGCGGGCAGCGAGGCGCTGCTCGCGCTGCTCGTGGACGGCGGCGCCGGCAACGACGCGCTGACCGGCTCGAACGGCGGCGACACGCTGCTCGGCGGGTCGGGCAACGACAGCCTCAACGGCGGCGGCGGGATCGACCTGCTCGACGGTCAGGCCGGCGACGACGGCCTGCTCGCTCGCGACGGCGGCGGCGACGCCGCCCGCTGCGGCACCGGCACCGACAGCGTCCAGACCGACGCGCCGGGCGTAGACGCCATCGAGGGCTGCGAGACGGTGGACGCGACGGTCGTCGCGCCGCCTCCGCCTCCGCCGGCCGCTCCCGTGGCCGACACGAAGGCGACCGCCGTGACCGTCGTGACGCGGCGGACGACGCTGCGCTCCTCCCGCGGACGCTTGAGCGGGCGCATCGTCGTCTCGTGCCCGGCGGCCGAGCGCGGCGGCTGCCGCGGGACGCTCACGCTGCTGAGCGCCGGGAAGGTGAGCATCGGCGGGGTGCAGGCGCGGCTCGTGCTCGGCAGCGCGACGTACTCGCTGCGCGCCGGTCAGCGGCGGACGCTCACGGTCACGCTCGCGCGTGGCGCGCGCCGGGTGGCACGCCGCGGCGCGATCGCCGCAACCGCGCAGACCGTGACGCGCGACGCGGCCGGCAACGTCGCGACCGGGTCGCGCGCGATCAGCCTCCGGCTGCCGCGCTGAGGTCCCATACGCCGGTCGATCGCCCGCCCCGGCGCTCCGCCGGGGCGGGCGGCGGCGTGCCGGGGCTGATAGGAAGTCGTTGTGGCCCTCCTCGTCCTCGTCGCGACGGCGCTGCCCGCGGGACCGGTGGCGGCGATCATCGTGCTCGGGGCGCTCGTCGCGCTGGGAGGGCATCTCGCGGGGTCGCGGCGCGTCGTCGCGACCGGCATCGCGATCCTCTTCGCCGGCAGCGTGCTCATGATCGCCGGGGGGTACCTCGCCTATCGCGACGACCCGGTCGATCCGCGGCCCTGCGCGGAGGCGGGGACGTGCGAGTGATGGCACACTGAGCGCACGCGTCGAATCGAGGAGGCACCATGGGTACCAAGATCAAGCTCGTCATCGGTGTCGCTCTCGTCGCGGTGATCGCGATCGTGGCGGTCACGCTGCTCGTCGGCGGCGACGACGAAGACGCGAAGTCGGCCGGCGACAAGACGACCAAGTCGGCGGACAAGAGCGACGACAAGAAGTCCGACGATTCGGACGACGGGGCCGACACGAGCGACGAGCCCGAGCTGCGCACGCTCGCCGTCAAGCGCTCGGAGGGCCGCGACGCCGCAGTGAACGTCGGCGCACTGACCCGCGAGCCCGACAAGATCGCCCTGCGGGTGAGCGCCGCGCCGAAGCAGAAGGTCACCGTGAACTGGACGCTCGCCTGCGGCGTCGGAGCCACGGCGCAGGGCGACTACGAGGTCACGCCACCCGACACCCGCGAGCTCAAGCTGCCCAAGAAGGACCCGCGGACCTGCGTCGCCTCGGCGTCGAGTCAGATCGACGGCGAGGGCCGGCTGAAGCTCGCGGTCATGCGCGACCGCTGATCGCCGCGCGCCTGCTTAGCCGCTGCTGATCGTGACGGCGGTCGTCGACGCGATCACCGCGGTCATGACGGCGGCCTGGGTCGCGTCCACCGTGGCCTGCACGGCCGAGCCGATGCGCGCCGGGTCGTCCGCGATCTCCTTCGCGCGCCGCTTGGCGTCCTTGCGCTCGTCCTTGGCGACCACTTTGCCCACGAGGTCCGTGGCGCGCAGCAGGGGTGTGAGCAGCGCCGTGCGCTCGGAGACCTCGGCGGCGCCCGTGAGCTCGGCGCGCAGACGCTCGCGCAATGCCCGCTCGGGCTCGGGATCGGCCTCAGGCCAGCGGTCGACGCCGAAGAGCCCCAGCACCTTGTGGCGGTCCTCGGACAGCACGCCGCGCTCGACGAGCCGCGCGGCCACCCGGCCCTTGATCGGCTTGAGCTTGCCCGGCAGCTTGCCGACCCAATGACGCGCGCTGCGCGGCTTGTCGGAGGTCTGGATGATCGTGAGCGCGTCCTCGAGCACGGCGGCCGGCGGCGCCCCGGCGGGTGGCTCGGTGGCCGCGACAAGCTTGCCGTCGTCGTCCTGCACCCAGCCGCCGACGGCGAGGTCGAGTAGCAGCGCGCCGGCGAGCGGGGTGTCGGCGGCCATCGTCTTGTCGTGGCCCTTCTCGTCGTCGAGGGCAAGCAGGAGAAACTCCTCGGCGAGCAGCAGGTCGGTGGAGGTCATCGGTTCGCGTCTCCTTTCGCAGCGACTCTCCCTCCCCGGAGTGTGCCCCGCCGGGGCGGGTGCGGAAACGTCAGGCGATCGCGCGCAGCTGTGCGGCGACGTCGCCGGTCAGCGGGCCGAAGTGGCCCGGCCAGCAGGTGCGCGGCCCCAGCGCGGCGAGCTTCTCGATCGACTGAGGGACGCGCTCCGTCGACCAGTTGAAGGCGGGATGCGGGATGCGCGGCTTTCCGGCGCGCGGCAGGGCGGGGTCGAAGAGCGCGAAGCAGTCGTTGCTCAGCGCGAGCCGGTCAAATGCCCGCCACAGGCCGATGCATCCGGGTCCGTGGCCGGGGAGGTGGATGACCTCGAAGTCGCCGACGCGGTCGCCCTCCTCAAGCGTCTTGGCGATGTGCAGCGCGCCGTCGTCGAACGAGCGCATGACTCGCTTGGTGAGGCCGCGGGCGAACCACGGCAGCGCGTCGAAGTCGAAGTAGTGCCAGCCGCCGTCGGACTCCATGTCGGCGCGCTCGTCGACGTGGCACTGCACGGGCGCCCCGATCGAGCGCGCGCCGCCGCGGTGGTCGGGGTGCGCGTTGCCGATGATCACCCGCGTCGCGCCGCCCAGCGCGTCGGCGGCCTGGCGGATCTTCGGGCCCAGCGGCTTTGAGGCGGCATCGAAGATCGCGACGCCGTCGTCCTCGCGGATCAGGAAGACGTTGATCTTCAGCGGCATGCCGAGCGTCAGCCGCCAGATCCCGTCGGCCACGGCGACCGGCGTGGCACGTGCACGAGTGGTCATCGAGGGTGCTTATCAGGTCGGCGGCGCGCGCAGCGGGGAAATGGCGCCGTCCCGTCCCCGCGATCCTGCATCCTGTCGGGATGCGCCGACGCGTCATGCCGATCGCCGCGGTGCTCGTCGTGCTGGGCGCGCTCGCTTGCGCGGCGCCTGCGCAGGCGATCGTCGTGGGGATCGCCGACCAGCAGGCGGCCTCGTTCGCCGACGATCGCCTGACCGGGCTCCCGGTCGGCCATGCGCGGCTGTCGGTCGCCTGGGACGCGCTGGACTACGGCTGGCAGCGGCGCGAGATCGACCACTGGATGCGGGCGACCGCCGCGGCGAAGATGGACGTCGTCGTGACGTTCGGGCGCAGCCGCACGCGCCGGTTCAGCCTGCCGCCGGTTGACGAGTACCGCCGCGCGGCGCGGGCGTTCATGCGCCGTTATTCGGACGTGCGCGAGTTCAGCCCGTGGAACGAGCCGAACCTCGCCGTGCACCCGCAGAACTCAAACCCGCGGCGGATCGCCGCGTACTACCGCGCCCTACGCTCGCTGTGTCGGGCGTGCAAGGTGCTCGGCGCCGACGTCGTCGACAACTCGCGGCTCGGGTCGTGGATGCGCGCCTACCTGGGGGTCTTCGAGCCGGGGCGGGCGCCCAAGCTCTGGGGACTGCACAACTACGTCGACGTCAACTCGACCTCGCGCTGGGGCACGCGCACGATGCTGCGCCTCGCGCCGGGGGTCGTCTGGTTCACCGAGACGGGTGCGATCGTCAGCCGCGCCAAGCCGACGAAGACCGAGAACGGCGACCGACGGCTGCTGATCCGCACCGGGCCGCGCCGAGCCGTCGCGGCAACGAAGCGGGTCTTCGAGCTGGCGAAGATGAGCCCGCGGATCTCGCGCGTCTACATCTACCACTGGCGCGCAGGCCGGACTTCGAGCTGGGACTCCGCGTTGGTCACGGCGAAGGGCACACTGCGCCCATCGTTCGACGTGTTCGCGCGGCAGGCGCGGCTCGCGCAGCGGCGGGCGGCTGGGTCGGGCTAGGCCCGGTCAACGGTCGGATCGAGCCGCGATAATTCCGCTAGCTGCTGGCCAGAAATCCCACAGGATGCTGCGCCGTCGCCTGGATGTTGCCTTGATAAAGGCGATTACCAGGGGATATCGGGCGACGGCTTCCGAGAGGGCCCGGCTGCGGCGTGGGCCTCGATGTAGAACGTGGCGACCGCGACGGCCGCTGACACGACGAGCCGCGCGGTGGCGACATCCAGTGCTGGTGCTTGGCTGCTCCCGTGACCGGTGCCGAAGCCCGCATTGCGCACCTCACCGGCGGTGTTGACGATCGTCGCGAGCGAGCCGAGCAGCTGGCGACGTTGTGCGGAGCCGGGGTCATCCCCACGGACACCGGCTGCGTCCAGCCCGAGCGTCAGGCTGGTCCGTTTGACGAGCTTCGGAATGTCCAGCTTCGTCTCAGGACCAGTGCCATGCAGGCCGAGTATGGCTTTGAGAACCGTTTCCAGCAGTTCCTTCGAGGAGCCAATGGCCTGCGCAGGGTCGTCGTGGAGCCCGCGTCGAATGCGAACGGCGTGTTCGACGACGTCGGGGACGCCTAGCTCTTTCGCTGCCGCCTGGAGGTCGTCCAGTACGGCTGCGTCCTCGCCGGCGTAGAGCTCGTCGTGTAGGGCTCGGTCGTGCTCTGCGAGCCATGCTTGTAGGCCGACGAAGTCTTCGACTTGGAGCAGGCTCGAGAAGCGTTGCTGCGCCGAGTGCGCGCCCGCCCGCGCGCCGCGGTCGCCCAGGACGTACGGGACCATCGCAAGGACGTGGCCGCTGTAGTCGGGATCGCCCCAGTCGAGGCTGCGCAGCAGTCGATCGTGATTCTTGATTCTGTCGTAGGTGTCCGTGATCAGACCAAGCTCAAGCCACTGACCCTGGCTGAAGGTCGCCTCGATGACCTTCGCCACGGCTCGGATGACGGCATTCGCCTTCGCCTCGGCGCGCACGGTCTCGGTCCCCTATCCGGCGCGCCCGCGGTCGACGGCGAGCGCTGAGCGACCGCGGGCGCGGCAAGCGACGATCTCCTCCTGGCGCGTGTCGTCGGAGGCGAGGTAGATCGACGTCGTCTTGACGGAGGCGTGCCCGAGGAACCGTCGGACGTCGGCGACATTGGCGCCGTGCTGCAGTAGCTGGGTCGCGCACGTGTGGCGCAGCGCGTGGGGGTGGCGCAGGTCGTCCGGGAGCTCAGCGAGCGCGCCAAGCGTCTTGAGGATCTCGGCGAGCACGGCCTGGCTGCAGCGTCCGCCGGCGCGCTGGTAGCTGCCGTCGCGGCCGCGGCGCCCAACCGTGATGAACAGGCGGTCGGTGTTCTCCGGGGCGCCGAGGGTGCGTGCGCGCTCGCGGTCCCAGCGCACGATCGCGCGGGTCGTGCGGGGGCTGAGCTTCACGACGCGTGCGCGGTCGCCTTTGCCGTGGCGGACGTCCAGGGCGCGTAGTTGCGCTCCTTCGCGGGCGGCCCGGAAGTCGCGGACCTCAAGGTGGCTGAGCTCTTCGCAGCGCAGGCCGGCGTCGCCGAGGACAAGCACGATCGCGTGGTCGCGTACGCCGCGCAGCACGTCGTCGGCGATCCGGGCCTTGGCTTCGCGCAGCAGCCGCTCGTACTGCGCCTCGTCCAGCGCCTTGGGTGTCTCGCGGTCGGCACGCTGCGCGCGCGGCAGACGAACAGCGAGTGCTTCGCGGGCCTGCGCGGCGGGGACCTTGTCGTGCGCGGCGAGCCAGCGCAGGAAGCTGTTAAGCGCGGCGCGGTCCTTCTTGACGGTGGCGCTCGAGCGTCCGCCCGCAACCAGCCAGGCGTGGTAGCGCGCGACCGCGGCCGCGGTCAGATCCTCGGGCCCGGTCAGCGGGCCGAGCCAGCGCACGAAGCGCCGGCAGGCGCGCTCGTAGGTGCGCTGCGTCTGGACGCTCGCGACGTACGTCAGCGCGAACGCGTCGACGAGTTCGTCGGCCGGCGCGACGAGCTCGCCGCGCACCGTGGCCGGCAGCGGCTGGCGTCGGACGCGCACGACGAGTTCGTCGAGATCGGTCGGGCTCACGTCGCCGCCAAGTGCGCCGCCGCGTACGCCGGTGCGGCCGGCGTGACGACGGCTTGATCGAGGCGGCGGTGGACCATCGAGATCGTCGCGAGCATGTCCAGGGCGTCTTCCTCGGTGATCGCGAACTCGACCCTGGGCTCGTGCGCGGTTGGGTTGCGAAACGCGCCGACGACGCCGCGCACGAAGTGCGCGTACCCGCTGTGCGCGCTGCGCTCCGATGGCGTTCGCAGCGCGTTGAATGCCAGCGGCGGCATGTTGGCGGCGAGCGTGAACGCCTCGTCGGCGAGCTTCGTGCCGTCGCTCGAAAGACCGGTCCGCTGGCGGATCTTCGCCGAGACGCTCTTGCTTGCCTCGAGCACGGCGTGGAAGTAGTTGCGCTGCACGAGCTCGGCGCGACAGAAGTGCAGGACGTCGGCGTGCACACCGCGCTCGCGCAGACGTGTCTTCAGTCGATCGGCTCGCGCTCGAGCGTCGTCGGCGGTTCGCGCGGTTGCGACCGGCACGAGGCGTCCGTCGGGCTTGAGCTCCAGCCCGGACAGCAAGAGGATCTCGTTGACGGCGGTGCGAAGCTCGCGGAAGTCGCCGGCGGCGAGCTCGCGGGCCGGGTCGAGCGCGAGTTTGACGAACCGCAGGACCGCGTTAGCGCTGCTGTCTCGGCGTTGGACGAGCTCGAAGGACTCGCGCAGCATGCGCCACTTCGTGCTCTGGCTGCCGATCGGCAGGTGCGCCTCCTCGAGGTCGCGCTGCAGCTCGCTGCCCGTGGGGCCGTCCAGCAGGTGCGCGAGTCGCGTGAGCTGCGCCGCGGACAAGGGATTGACGGACTTCGCCATGGGTCCAGCGTTTCAAATGCGTCGGATGTGACCGTGGGGAACCACCTTTCCCCCGGGTCACCCGCTCCTGGAGCACGGCCGTTGGCCAGCGCCAGCGGGCCACGGCGCGGGAAACGGACGTCGCAAACCGCGGTGTCTAGGGGCCCCGAGCGCCCTCCCAGAGCTACAGGCAGGGCGCTGGCCACCGACCGACCCCGAGGCCAGGCTACGCTCGCCGCAGTGCCCGACAACCCACCGTTCTACGTCGCCGCATACGCCGAGATCGTCGCCACCGCCACCCTCGGCTGGCCGGTCTACCTCGACACCCGGCGCCGAACAACCGACGTACGCATCCGATGAGGGACGGCGTCTTGCTCCGCGGATTCGGTTTTTCCGGCTTCCGCAGCTTCGAGGTCGGTGCGATTCAGCGCGTCGGGCCGATGGAGAAGGTGCACCTGCTGGCAGGCCCCAACAATTCGGGCAAGTCGAACGTCCTGCGCGTAGTAACCGGCGTACTACCGGTCTTCAAGGTCTCCCGCGAGCCAAAGTTCTCATCGCTCGATGCACCCCAGCAAGACGCGGATGTCGAAACCGAGGGTTTTCGCCTTGGCATTCTCCACCGAGTTACGGATGAGCAGCTCGCCCAGCTTTCGCCCCATGCCACACCCGGCGCGATCCGGGCGCTCCCGAGCATCGGCGGCGAGGACGACAGTCTGTGGTTTGAGTTCGAGCAGCACCGCCGCGACTGGATCGAGAGCTCACGCCAGGTCGAGGAGATCATGGAGCTCGCGCGAGAACGTCCGGGGCGCCCCGCTCCCGCTGCGCAGGAGGCGAGACGCACCATTGCTGCCCTCGCCGGTCTAGGCGGTAGCCAAGTCATTCGTGGGAGCGTCGAGGCCCAGGCGCGCGAGGCACTGACCAAGCTTGTGAAGGCTCTGAACGTCGCCGGAGCCGTACCTGACGTCGAACACGTGGACGCGTTCAGGCAGATCCGGGCCGCCGATGACGACGCCAACGACCTCAACGGCGCGGGCCTAATCAGGCGGCTCGCGGAGCTGCAGCACCCGGAGCACGAAACCTACGCTGAGGGCGAGCGATTCCAAGCCATCACGCGGTTCGTTCAGAACCTTCTCGACGACGACGACGCTCGAATCGAGATCACGAGCAAGGCGGCAACGATCCTGATCCATCACGCCGGTCGCCGCCTCCCGCTCGAAAGCTACGGCACGGGACTGCACCAGGTAGTAATCCTGGCGGCCGCCGCAACGGTCGTCTCGGGCAAGCTGATCTGCGTCGAGGAGCCCGAGATCCACCTGCATCCGACGCTGCAGCGCAAGCTGCTTCGATACCTCGACGACGAGACAGACAACCAGTACCTCATCGCAACGCACTCGGCCCACCTACTTGACGCTGAGCGAGCCTCGATCACCTCGGTACGCCTGACCGAGCATGGCACCACACGCCTAGCGCGCGCCATCGCGCCCGCCGAGGTTGCACAGATCAGCAGCGAACTCGGCTACCGCGCCTCCGATCTCGTCCAGTCGAACGCGATCATCTGGGTCGAAGGTCCGTCGGACCGCATCTACCTGCGCCACCTGCTCGAGATAGCCGACGGCGACCTTCGAGAAGGTGTGGACTACTCCGTGATGTTCTACGGCGGCAGCCTGCTCAGACATCTCTCGCCCCGAGACCCAGTGATCGACGAGTTCGTTTCGCTGCCCAGGATCAATCGCAACTTCGCCATCGTCATCGACTCAGACCGCGCAACGAAAGGCGCTCGCCTCGGTGGAACGAAGCGGCGCGTGCGATCGGATCTCGAGGCATCCGACGCGAACACCCATGTATGGATCACCGCCGGCTACACGATCGAGAACTACGTCCCATCCGCGGTCTTGGCTGCCGCTGTCGCACAGGTCTATCCGAACGCGCGCTTGACGTGGTCAGGCGACCAGTACACCAACCCGCTCGCCAAGGAACAGATCACCGGCCGCCGATCGGAGATTGGGAAGGCGCGAGTCGCCGAAGTCGTCGTCCGGACCTGGACCGGCGAATCTCCGCTCGCGATCGACCTCCGCCGGCAGGTGAAGGCGCTCGCGCAGCTCGTACGCCGAGCCAACGCGCTCGTGTAAGCCAGCGCCCTGGCAGCGCCGGCCGACCAGCGTGCTGATGCTGTGACAAGCCCCCACAAGTGGGTTGGGAGAGCTCCTTTCCCACCAACCCACGGGTGCGTCAGGGCCAGGGATTGCCGATCGGCCACCTCTCCGGATCTGTGGAAATCGGGGCCTAGATCCAAGGGTTCGCATGATCTGGGGCGCTCTGAGGCTTTCCGCCGACATTTGCTCGCGCTCGCGCTGCGCAAACCGCTCTCTGCGCCCGGGGGAAGCCAATCGCGAGTGATGGCGACCCTCGACCGTCGGGCCGCGAGCGTCGGGTGCTCACCGTCCGCCAGAGGTCAAGATCTCGGCTTGACGACGCCGTGCGGCGGATACCAGGGCGGCGTTGAGCATGATTCTCAATGAGCGGAAGATCGCTTGCGCTGGCTCGTCCCGGCCTTTGACCAGCGACGGCGTGAACTGATCGCCGAACTGCTGAGCGAAGCCGCGACCACGGCCACGCGCTAGGAACTCCGCGTAAGCGACCGCGGTTGCCAAGTGGTTCCTCGAGTCGAGGTCAAGCCCAGCGACGCTGTAGGTCAATTCGCCGGCGACATCGGTGTCGTGGAAATCGTCGTGGGCACTCGTGATGTGCTGACGTCGGTAGAGCACGCCCTCTGACGCGCTCATCTGGTGCATCCAGTACGTCACGAGTGAGGGCCGTATTGGCGTGTCGAGATTGACTCCTGCGCCGAGGGCGGCCAGCTGCCTCAGAGTTGCGGGCGGAACCTGCTTCCACCGCTGGGGACCGTCCTTGAACGGTCCTCCGTTGCTCGCCGCTTCGGCAACGGCAACGGGGAAACCATGCTCGCTCGCTTGGCGCGCCGCGTCGATGCCGCCATAGAGCGTGGACGACCAGCCAGCACTGGTAGGCATTCCGGCGTGGAGGGCCGGCATCAGGAAGACGCGAGGGGCCGCAAGCAACGGGTCCCCGGGTGGCAACCCAAGTTCGCGCAGCAGCGACGCGTCGCCTTGCTCCGTGTACAGGGGGAGGATGCGCGTGACTACTTCGAGCCGGCGGAGCATCCCTTCGAGCTCCGACGACAGTGAGGGCCGGTCAAGCCCGATTGCCTGGGGTGCGAGGAGCGCGGGGATGTCGACATCCCCGCCTGCCAGGGAAACGCCGAGGAGCTTCTGGCGTCGTTGGTGGCGTCGCTCGACGATGCCATATCCGCGTGCGTCCCGCCCAACAGGGGATTCGATCTCGCAGACACGCCACACGGTGCGGGAGTAGTCACCCCGAAGCGCCAGCACGATCACGACCGCGAGCGCGCAGAGCTCGAGATCCGGCGCAAGCTCGGCGCGATACAGCCCAGCGCGGGAGATGTGAGCATCCTTCGCGAGTTGGCTAAGCGTGGCCACGTGCCGATTCTGCGGCGAGGCAGGAGAATCCCCCGGTGCGCGCTGGTCTGCGATGACTGAGGTGCCGAAGTGATGCATATCGGCTTGGACCAGGTTTGACACCTTGGCGGCAGCGCTGGGGCTCACGCCAAGCGCCTCGTAGATCACGGGCAGGGCTGCACTGAGCAACCGAGCCGCGTTGGCGTGATCCTCAGCCGTGAACACGACTGGCCCTGGGACGTGCTGCTGCCTCATCCTTGCGCCCCCGCGGGTCGTTGGACGCTAGTTGGAGGCAGCCAGCACGCCGCCCCGGCAAGCACAGGCACGCAGAGAACGCGCTCGCTGCATCGCATCTTGCACCGATCTGCGACATATCGGCCCAGATCTGGGATACAGAGTACGTTCTGTCGCGAGAACTCGCCCCCGAAGAAGGGAATCCCGTTTTTCTTGGTTAGATGCACATCAGGAAAGAGGCCGCGGTCGTCTGGGTCCGTAAGACACCTGGAAGTCGCAGTCGCGAACAGACGGCGGTCGGTGCGCTTGCAGGGCGCACCAACCGCAAATGGAAATGGCTTGGGGTGGTCCGTGGAAAAGCCCCCCCGGCCGTCCATCCTTTCGTCTGCTGTTCGCGCAAACGTACCTATGGTACGGGTTTTCGAGACCGACGTGATGGCCGATCCACTCCGTGGCGAGACGTTGACCCCGCCCCGGTCTCGTAGGGTCGGTTCCGTGGCGAGACGTTGACCCGGCCCCGGTCTCGTAGGGTCGGCCCAATGACCACCCTCCTGTTGGTCGTTGTTGCGCTCGTCGCCAGCGGGGCTCACGCATCGCCTGGCGCATGACCACCCTCCTGTTGGTCGTTGTTGCGCTCGTCGCCAGCGGGGCTCACGCATCGCCTGGCGCAACCTCGTCGTCGGCGAGTTCCACCACGAGCCAGTCGCAGCCTGTGGCAGGAGCGCCGGTTGAGAGCAGTGGGGACGCTAAGAGCCAGCAGGCCACCGCCACCTTGGTCGCGGCTGTGATCGCTGCGGCAGCCGCACTGTTAGCGCTCTTCGCCGGTCGGCGAAGTGAAGGTCGCGAGGTACAGAGAGGCCTGCTCAAAGAGCATCTCGCGAACCTCGGCGAGGCGATCCACGAGGTTGTCGCGGCGTCTGTCACGCAGCATAAGAAGCTTCAGGAACGCCAAGTCAGGGTGGCGAATTTGGAAGCCGCTTTGATCGAATGTCAGACAGCGGATCGTGAAGAGCAGCTTGCACCATCTGCTGACACGATCAAGGTCGCTCTGACTCAGCGGCGGCGTTTGGCGGACCTCGAGTCCGCCGTGAAGGCGTCCGATACCTCCGTGCGGAGCTGGAGGCTGCGTGGAGAGCGCGCCGCCGGCGAGCTGGAGACGCTTCGCCGCCAGTTGAGGTATCCGCTGCAGGGGACCGATAGCGCCTTGCGCGAACTGACACGTCTGCCCGGATGGACTGGACATCGCAAGGGGAGCAGCCAAGGGGACGCACTGGTGACTTGCGCTGATGACGTGGCACAAGCGCTGCATGAGGCGGTCGCCTACTCATGGCGCGCTGGACATCCGCCGCGAAGACGTCACGTGAAGCGACTCGATACGTCCGTCGAGAAGCTACGCGCGGCTGCGCCGATTGGCCCCTCTTGACGATCCCTAGCGCGGCCCCAGCCGCATCCCACGCGCGGGTACCGGACGTAGCTCTGCGTTATCGTCGCAGCCCAAGCAGCCAAGCCGAGAGTTCGGCAACCCCCGTTTCTGGTCGGGGGGCCGTCTGAGGTCGGATGCCCAAAGCCCGTGAGTCTTGCGGAAATGCCTAGCCACCGCGTGCCTGCTCGCGTACGCTAAGACGCTCGTGGGACCTTGCACTCCCACGAGCGGGTTCGGCTACGGCCTTTTCCATGGGTCCACGCCGTCTCCGGGGGCGGGTCCGGGCGTCGCCGCAAACGAGTCCGGGCCCGCCTAATTCGACGGTAGGGCAGAGCCTAGGGTCCGTCTGGCGGGAATGTTGATAAGTCGAGGATCCTGGACGGGGACCAAAGTGATACTGATGTGGAGGGAAGATCGCGTCCGGCCCGGAATGGGTGATGCTCGATTTCCTGGCTTCCGAGGCTCGTCCACTTTGGCCCGCGGTCGAAAGTTACCCCAAAGCGGTCAGAAATGCTACCTTTGGCGCGTGCTTAGGGCGCGAAGTCGTATTCCTTCGCCAACGGCGGCACATCCGAGGTAGATGCTATGCCTGAGGCGCCAACAGCCGAGGCCGATCGCTTGGCGCCTCTGACGGCGGCGGAGCGTCGGATCGTCGGCTACCTCGCTAGCGGTATCACCACGCGCGAGGCGGCGGACATCCTCGGGGTCTCGCTCGCGGCGGTTCGAAAGCTGATCGCGGCCGCGAAGCGCAAGAGCGGAGCGCGAACGCTGCCGCAGCTCGCGGCAATGTATGTCCACAGCACTGCCATGCTCGACAGCGTCGCCGGGAGCACGGTGGCTCCCGGCCGGTACTACCCGGTCGACGCCGACCAAGCGCTCGATCGGATTCTTCCGGAGGCTCGCCTGCGGGCGCTTCACGACCGTTTGGACCTCTCGGGCGCCCTCAGGCGATCGCCACACCGCGCGCACTTCACGCGGCTTGCTGCAAGGGCGTTCGTCGACCGCCGAGATGTCGCTAGAACGGGCGGTCTCCAGGCGCTGCGATCACAACTCGCCGCCGACGTAACCCGAGCGCCCGACTACCCCGCGCTCACGCGGCAAGATCGCACGTCGCACCCTCGCAGCGAAACCGAGCTAGAACTCGCGCTGGCCTTCGCTGGAACGGTCATCGCGGGGTACCTGTCAGACCTCGCTCGCGCGGACGACCTGACGCGCTTGACCCCCCGGCAGCGAGCGATCGCAGAATTGCTCGTCGAGGGATCGCGTTATCGCGACATTGCAGCGCGACTAACGATCTCCGAGAGGCAGGTTCGACGGCACGTGATCGATGCCGTTGAGCGCCTCGACGCTCGCAACACAGAGGAACTCGCTGCCGTTGTGAGCGAGGCGATGCGACCCAAACCTACGCATCGTCTGCCGCCCAGCGAGCGGCCGATGCCGCCGGTCCGTCGATCGGCAGGTGACCCGACGCCCACGGTGCAGTACGAAGTCCAGCCGGCAACGCCGAGCATCCCACTCGGTATGGGCTTGACTCCGCAGCTGGCGCGGGATTGGGCCTCCATCCGATCCGAGCTACACGCCGCTGTCCCGAATTCGGTGTTCGAGATCTGGCTCGCGCCGCTCACGGCGCGACGGTTTATCAACGGGACGCTCTTCGTCACGGCTCCGCCCGAGATCCACGACTGGGTCGTCGGCCGCTTCGGCAGCGTTCTGCAGACATGCGCCGCGGCTGTCCTGGGCTCGGACATCAACGTCATGGTGCTGCGCCCCGACGACCCGCCTCCGGAGACCTCTCCGCAACAAGCGCCTCTCGCCGATCATGAACAGGATTTTCATCCGAGGCTCACGTTTGAGCAGTTCGTCATCGGTCAGTCCAATCGCCTCGCCCACGCCGCCGCGCTAGCGGTCGCCGAGCTACCGGGGCAGGCCTACAACCCGCTGTTTCTTTACGGCGGACCGGGCCTTGGAAAGACGCACCTGCTGCACGCGATCGGCAACTACATCCGCAGGCACAGGATGGGCTTGCGCGTGCGGTCCACCACCGCCGAGCGCTTCACCAACGAGTTCGTCGCCGCGCTGCAGACCCGCAACGTCGACGACTTCAAGGCGCGCTTCCGCGACACCGACGTCCTGCTCATCGACGACATCCACTTCCTGCAGCGCAAGGCGAAGACCGAGGAGGAGTTCTTCCACACGTTCAACGCACTGCAGCAGACCGGGAGCCAGCTCGTCCTTACCAGCGACCGCCTCCCCGCCGACATGGCGGCGCTCGAGGCCCGCCTGCTCGAGCGCTTCGCGTCAGGCCTCGTCGCGGAACTGAAGGGCCCTGACCTCGCGACCCGCCTCACCATCCTGCGCAAGCGTGTGCACAACGATGGGATCGAGCTCGCCGACGAACGCGCCCTACACGCCATCGCGCACCGCATCACCACCAACGCCCGCGCGCTCGAGGGCGCGCTCATCCGCGTCGTCGCCTACCACTCGCTCACACGCCGGCCGATCGACGTCGAACTCGCCGACGAGGTCCTCGCCGGCATGTACCCGCACGCTAACCCCGATCGCACCCCGCTCACCATCGCGCGCGTGCAGGAGCTCACCTGCGAGGCCTTCGCCCTCTCCCGCGACGAGCTCCTCTCGAGCGGGCGCAGTGGGCGCGTCGCGTGGCCCCGCCAGGTGGCCATGTACCTCGCCCGCGAGCACACCGGCGCCACCCTCCCCGCCATCGGGCGCGAGTTCGGCGAGCGCGACCACACGACCGTCATGTACGCCTGCCGCAAGGCGGGGGAGCGCATCGCCTCCGACCCTGCCGCCAAGGCCGCTATCAAGGCCCTTGAGCATCGGCTCGCGGAGGACCAGACGTATCCATGACCCAACGTCGGACACGAACCTCGGCCGTGCGTGCGAACGCGCAAACCGTCGCATTGGAAGGCCTACACCGATCGAAGGTCTACGCGTGCAGGTGCGGCGGTAGCATAAGGGCGGGTGCGCTCGAAGTGTCGAGTCAAGAGCCCGGACGACGCAGATAGGGAGACTGATGCCCAAGTCGACATCAAGGACGACACCCACGTGCGACGACTGCTTCTTTCGCCGCAACATGCTGTGCGCGCTCGAGCTGGATGAGCCTTGTCCCACCTTCCGCCCGAACGCCCCTGACGGTCTTCGGCCACCGCAGCAGCTGCTATTCAGCTTCCGTCAGGAGCGCCGGACGGCGACAACGTGGGCATTCCCAACAGCGCAGGAGCAAGCGGCGCTGGACTCTCGGTGAGCCCCCCGCCAAGGCGTACCGGCCGTCGGTGTCGCTGTTGCGGCGGATCTCGCGGCTGACCGTCGACGGTGCGCGGCCGAGCTCCAGCGCGATCGCGCGAACCGACATCCTGGCGACACGCAGGTCGGCGATCCGGATCCGCTCCTGTTCTGAGAGATACCGCGGGCTCCGCGGTCTCGTTTCCTTGATTTTCACCGGCGGATAGATGACGACCGCCCCGGCGGAATTCCGGACCTTCCGGCCGTAGCGCCAACGGTTGCCCGTCTTGCGGTCGATCCCGACCAGCCGACACGCCTCGCTGTTGTTGACGCCCTGAGCGATCAGCTCCACATAGCGCCGCTGCTTCTCAGCCTGCGCCCCCGCCCGCCGGCGTCCGTCTCCTGTCCCGCATCCGACCTCCACAGCCGCGTTGGCGTTGCAACGCCAGCTGGAATCCGCCCCGTCGTTCCTATCCGTCCGCCCAATCACGCAGGCGCGCCGCGCGACGCTCGCGGCGCTCGCGCGTGGGCAGCCTGTCGGGGTCGGGGTCGGGGTCGGGGTCGGGGTCGGCGGGGCGGTCGGGATCGTCGGTGCTCATGCCTTCTCTAGGCGCGACAGGGGCGTTGTTCACCCCCCCGGTGAGCGAAAGATGTCGCGGGGCGCGGGCGCTGCGAACATGCGTTCGCTCATGACGTCGCAAGGGTCCCCGTATGCGCGGTTTCAGCGCGCGCTCGCGAATGGTCTTCGGGCCGGGCGGCCGGCGCTGGCGTGGGCGGCCGCGACGGAGCTCGAACACGTCGACCTGCAGGACGCGCTCGTGCTCGTGCTGCTCGTCGTCGACGAGCCGCGGTTTGCGCGCGCCGCGGCGCGATGGGTCGGCCGGCTGTGCGACGAGATCTCGTCGATCACGCTCGCGCAGGTGCACGGGTCGCCTGCCTAACCGAGCGGAATCGGCGAGCCGTGTTAGACGAACCGTTTCGCCGCGCCGATCGCAGCCCACTGAGGCCGCGTAAGACGAAGCCCAGCGCCCGCGAGCTCCGCTAAGCGCACTTAGCCTGAAACCACCGCTCGGTGATCGTCGGGGCGGTTGATCGCTGAGATCGTGTGGGCAGCGGCGCCTTGGTCGGGCTGGAGGGTGTCGATCGGAACGCGGGATGGTTTCGGGCGGGCTGTTGGCGCGTTCGGAGGCAGTGGTCGGGGCGTTCGCGGGCAGCGGTGATCGCGCCGGGGTCGGCAGGGTGGTCTGCTGGACGGCTTTGGCGTCGCCGGCGCGCTCAGGCGGCGGCGGGGAGTGCTCGAAGGCGGGTGAGCGCGGTGTTGAAGTCCTGTTGCCAGGGCCAGCGGGCGGGTAGGTGCAGCGTCCAGCGGGCGGCGTGCGTCGTCAGGCGGCCGGGTATCGCGAGCCATCTGCGGCGCACGGTTCGGGCGGCGTGGATGATCTGGCCTGGTGCGCCGAGCAGTTCGGTCCAGCGCAGCAGGTTGTGCGCCAAGGCGGCGATGACGGTCCAGGCGCCGTTGGCGTGAAACTCGCCGGAGGGGAAGTGTGCGAGCGCTTGGTCTTTGAGGTCGCGGATGACCAGCTCGACGACGGCGTGCTGGCGATGCTCGGCCTCGACGATCGCGATCGCGTCCGTGCGGTTGGTCAGAAACGGGTGGTGACGCCAGTCGGGAAACAACTCGGCCTGCACGCCGACGAGGCGTGTGCGTCTGACGATCAAGCGCCGGTCGCCGAGCAGCGTTTCGGCGATCTGCGCTTCGCCCGCGTCGGGGTAGTCGGCGATCGCCGTCCACGCCGTCTCGTCGATCAGGTCGATGACGGCGCGGACGTGCTTGGCCATCCTGATGCCGATCGAGTATGTCCAGCCTGCCTGCTCGAGCTTGGCGAAGACCTTGGCGTTCCAGAAGCCCGAGTCGGCGCGCAGCAGGTTCGGCCCGGTCGCGCCGTCTGGACCTCCCCCGGTTCGGTGGACACGGGTTGATTAGGCGACTTGGGTCGCTGGTGAGCTGGCAGTCAAGCTGATCTGCGCAGGGGAAGGGAGCCGCGAAGCGGCGTCGATCGAACTGCTCGGGCTCAGAGTGCTGTTTTCGTAGTCGACGGGAGATCGTTGTCCGAGCGTGCTGTGGCGGCGCTCGCGGTTGTAGAAGACTTCGATGTAGTCGAAGACCTCTGTGCGCAGCTCGGCCTTCGTCGGCCACGCGCGGCGATAGATCAGCTCCTTCTTTACGGTCGCGAAGAACGACTCGGCGACGGCGTTGTCGAAGCAGTCTCCTTTGCTGCCCATCGATTGCGCGATCCCGGCTTTGCGGGCTTGCTGGCCGAACGCCAGGGATACGAATTGCCCGCCCTGATCTGAGTGGTAGATCAGCCCGCGGTCCGGGCGCCGGCGCGCGAGCGCCATCTGCAGCGCGTCGCCGACGAGCTCGGTGCGCATGTGGTCGGCCATGCTCCAGCCGACGATCCGGCGGCTGTAGAGGTCCTGCACCGCGACCAGGTACAGCCAGCCTTCCCAGGTCCTGAGGTAGGTGATGTCGGCGACCCATCGCTGGTTCGGAGCGTCGGCG
This sequence comes from uncultured Actinomycetes bacterium, assembly GCA_963839905.1. GTDB lineage: Bacteria > Actinomycetota > Thermoleophilia > Solirubrobacterales > Solirubrobacteraceae > CADCVQ01. The sequence continues at coordinate 45,742 of CAWIXC010000004.1, forward strand.
CAGAAGTCGCGGTCCAGCAGATCCTCGGCGACCCTGACGCCCGGTACGCGGATCGTCGTGGCCTTGTACTTCTTGGTGATCAGGCCCGACAGGCCGGCCTGGCGCATGAGCCGCTCGACGCGCTTGCGCCCAATCCGTTCGCCGTCATCCAAGACCAAGTCCGCCCAGATCCGCGGCGAGCCGTAGACGCCGCGGCGCAGCGCATGCAGCTCGCCGATGCGGGCGCTCAGCCGCGCGTCTTCGGCGCCGCGGGCGCTCAGCGGCCGTGCCGCCCACGCGTGATAGCCCGAGCGCGAGACCTCGAGCACGCGGCACATCAGCGCGATCGAGTGTTCGGCCTTCCTCGCAAGCACGAACCCGAAGACCTTCACCGGGTCCTGCTCTCCGAGGCGAAGAAGGCCGCGGCTGAGGTGTGAATCCCCTCACGCACGGCCGGCCCCGAGCAGGAGTGGTCGCACGAGCGTCTCACGCTCGCGGTGGCACGGCTCGGTGGCGGCGTGTTCAAGCCGTGACGGGTGCCTCGCTGAGCGTGACCCGGTAGCCGAGCGCTTCGATCTGGCGCTGCAGGCGCCGAGCGCGGTGCTCGGGCGAGTAGCGCTTGCGCTGCCAGTCGGGTCCGAGCTCACGGAACGGCACGCGGTCGCGAACGATGTGGAAGTACGCGACGAGGATGTCGTGGCGCGTCGCGCCGACCGCCTTGGCCTCACCGCGACGCCCGCGCAGCTGGGCGTGATGGGCCGCCAGGTAGGTGCCCTTCGTCCGCGCGGCGGCCTTCGCGGATTCCGTCAGCGCCTCGGTCAGCCAGCGAGGCCCGGGCCGCGTGCGTCCCGAGCGTCGGCGTCCGGCGGACTCGTGATGGCCGGGACACATCCCCGCCCACGACGCGAAGTGCCCGACGGTCGGGAAGCGGGTCATGTCAAGGCCGCACTCGCCGATCATGACCTGCGCGGTGCGCGTCGCGACACCGGGGATCGTGCACAGCAACTCGACAACCTCCTGGTGAGCGGTGAGCATCATCGCGATGCGCTCGTCGAGCGTCGCGATCGCAGCGTCGAGGGTGTCGATGTGCGCGAGCAGCTGCGCGACCAGGATCCCGTGATGCGCGACGTCGAAGCGGTTGGCGAGCGCCTCGCGCAGCTGCGGGATCTTCGAGCGCATCCGGGCCTTCGCCAGCTGCGCGAGCTGATCGGGATCGGTCACGCCCGACAGCAGCGCCTCGAGCATCGCGCGCGCGGACTTCGAGTACGCCTGCGACGCGACGCTCGTCAGCTTGATCCCCGCGTCCTGCAGCACCTTCTCCAAGCGCTGGATCGCGCGGGTGCGCTCGTTGACCTGTGCCTTGCGCAGCCGTGTCATGTCCCGCAGCCGGCGGATCTCCGGCGGCGGCACGAAGCTCGCTCGCACCAGCCCGTGCGCGACGAGCTGACAGATCCACTCGGAGTCCTTGACGTCGGTCTTGCGACCGGGCACGTTGCGCAGGTGCTGCGCATTGAGCAGCCAGCACTCAAAGCGATCCTCAAGCGCCTGGAACACGGTCTTCCAGTACACGCCCGTCGCTTCCATCCCGACGAGCGTGACGCCGAAGCCGGCCAGCCACTCGCGCAGCGCAGCGAGCCCCGCGAGCGTCGCCGCGAACGTCTTGGTGTGCTGCACCCAGCGGCGTCGATCATCGCTCGGGACGCGGACCGTCGCGACGACATTGTCGCGATGCACGTCAAGACCCGCGCACCGCTGCACCACCACATCCATGAGACACCTCCTCTTGAGACGGCTTGTCGCGTCGCCCGGAGGGGACCTACCGAGATGAGTCTGAGGTACGCGCTCGAAGCAGCAGTCAACGGCACCACAGGTCCCCACGCCACACTTTTTTACGGGCTCAAACGCACCAAGCGGCGACGGCGTCGACCCGAGCGACACCCAACGCCAGGATTCTCACCGCGCACAGGCGGCCGCGGCAGCGGCCAGAGGCACTTTTTTCAAGATCTCGCGCTCCTCCGCGAGTACCTTGACCTCGCGGCGCAACCGGCGCAGCTCGTCGCGCTCGACGCTGCTCAGCCCTTCGGCCTTGCCTTCGTCGACGTCACGCTGCGAGGCCCAGTTTCTGAGCGTCTGCGGTGACACACCGAGCTCCTTGGCGAGCAGCGGGATCGACCGGCCACTGGATCTGAGCAGCTGCACGGCCTCACGACGGAACTCCGGCGAATACGGCGGGGACTTGGGCATCTGAAGACATCCTCTCGGCCGCGCCGAATCGCGCAGCCGTCAGGTGTCCACGAAAGCGGGGGAACTCCAGTCCGCCGTTTTCGCTCGATTAGACAGTCGACCCCGACAAGGGCAATCCAGCGACCACCAGGACGTCTCGCGGTCTCGTCTACGTGCTGGTAGCCGAGACCCTGGGGGCGCTGTCTCTCAGCCATGCGCCGCTCCTTGCTCATCCGTCACACACGCTGTGGCACGAGGTCGGCGTCTGGCTGGACGTACGAAACGCGGTGGCGCACGAAGGCCTCTGGGCCCCGCAGCCGCACGTTTCGAGTGACCCCAGTGCGCAACGACGAGTAACCGAAGCATTTGAGACCGTCGCACGCGGGGGCGGCCTTGACGCTGGAACCATCGCCTACACCGACACCTGCTCGGCAGCCGCCGAAGCCGTACTACGCGCTGCGGTCCTCGGCACTTTCGTGATTCGTAGACCCGACGACCTTCTCTGAAGCGTGCATGATCAGGTCCCCTCGACGAAAGGACTGCTCTGATGTCCAGTAATCACTATGCCGACGCGATACGTCTTCTTGACTTCGCGTCGAAGAAGCTGTCTCCGGGCGCAGATCCGAAAGGCCCGGCGCCAGATCCCATCGCTTGGGCGCAGGCGGCAGCTACAGCAGGGGTGGGCAAGGCTCTGCTCGCGCTCTTGGATCATCTGGCACTCGCCGAGACGCACAAGCAGGATCCCGCGGCTCCGCCGTCGTAGCGGGCCTCGGGTCGAGGGGGCGGCGGCTCATCCTGCGCGCGATAACGACGATTCTGTCAACCGTACTTGACATGTCGATCAGGGTGCCCGAGCGGGGTGCGCGTCGCTTCCTCGGGTTCGCGATGATGGCAAGATGGCTCGTGAGAAACGAACGCGCCACCGGGGCGCCGACGTCGGCCCCAGTGCATACGGCGCGTACCTCCAGCCTGCGCGGCTGTGTGGCCTCGAGCTTCCGAATCCGGAAGACCAAGGCGGCGACCGGCTCGTAATAGAGGCTGCCCGATCGAAGGGTACGCACGTCCATTGGCGCACGACGCTTGGTGACGTCGATGTCCTCCTGACCTATGGAGGCGGCGTGTTCGCATTGTTCCCGAGGCAGCCGGTACCGAACGACCCAACCACGCACATGGAGGAGGAGCGTCGGCGGACCGTCGATCTGCTCAACATGGTGGTCTGCGAGCTGGCTCTTGCGTGCGGAGTGGCATGCAACGCCTTCAGCGTGTCGGACCTCGGTGGCGCCATGTATTCGGAGAATCCAGAACAGGTGTACACCTGGGTGGCGACCCGACCCTACGCGCCCGCGAGTCTGCGTCAGGAAGCAGATATGCGGGATGGTTCGGACTGGGTAACCGGCTGGGAGCGATCATCTGCAGACGAGATCGCAGCCCTCACGCACCTCCCGTATGCCCGAGCGCTGCGCGGCATTACGACGGACCTGCCCGCTCTGGTTGCCGGCGCAGTCGGGCACTACCATCGGGGGCGCCCGTCAGAGGCAACCCTTTTTGGCTGGATGGTGTGCGAGCGGCTCGTACATCACGGGTGGGAAACACGAATCGCCGCCTCCACCGCGCGGACCAGGCACCCCCGCGACGCCCGAACGCGCACCGCAGCGTTCCGTATTGAGGATATGCGGCGCAAGGGCTGGCTGAGCGATACAGACTTCGATCTGCTGTCAGCCGCCCGCCGAGCACGCAACCAGCAGGCACACAACAGAGCGGCCTCCGCCGACGACGCAAAGACGACAGTCCTGGCGATGCTCGCGACTCTCGAGCACGTCCTCGTCCGGGACGCGGGCCTGTAGCTGTGCGGCCCTGCGGACACGTCATTTTCATGCTCGATAACAGTCCTTCTGTAAACCCGCTGACGGCGACAAGCCGTGGTCGGCCGCGGGCGTGATGCGAGGGTTAGGCGTGTGTCGTGTCGCCAAAGCGCTGGCGAGCTGCTTGTCTGGAGACGCCGAGCGCGACCGCGATCTGGTTCCACGACCTGCCGTGCGCGCGGGCCACCTCGATCGCCTCGCGCAGGCGGGCCTCGTCGGCCCGCACGGCCTCTGAAACGGAAGCGATCTGACGTAGGTCGTCGGTGAGATCGACCCGCGCGGTCGCGGGATCTAGATCGTCGGCGAGTTGCTCAAATCGCGTCGCGGCTTGTTCGATCTCGTCGTCTGTGTGTCGCATCATGATCAGCTCTTCATCTGAGAAAGCGGTAGAAGGTGGATCGGAGCGCCATTGCGTGAATGAGGACGGGATCCTCGCCGTCGATATCGAGGACGCCGATCTCTAGCAGCGCTCCGTCGCCGGCCGGCCCGATCAGCATCGTCAGGTCATCGTCCATGACCACGCGCCGCATCGCGGTGCGGACAGCGTGCAACATGTCGTCATCGGCTACGCCGTGCTTACGGGCTGGCACGCCGATCCGCACTTAGACAACGTAGCTTGTCTAAGCCCGGGCGTCAACGATGAGGCTTGAATTGAAGCGAGGTCGCCGGTACTGGCCCAGGGCGCGGCCGTCTCGCAGTCCCGGTTTTGAACGCTCGTGCCCGTCCACGTGGTCGACTTCGCCCGTGTGACCAGACAAATGAGCCCCGCGACAGCGGGCCGGGCTCACGCCGAGCGCGGTTGATCGTGACGTCCAAACGCGCCTCGTCTTCTCCTAAGGAAGGTGGCATCGCCTGGCGAAGATCAGGCGCCGGTCACCTTGGAGCTCCGACGATTCATCACGAGCCGTCGATGTCGTGTCCCCCCGGATCGCTTGCTCCGCCTAGTGGTCGCGGTCGCGCGGGACCTCGCCCGGACGCAGCGGCGCGTCGGGTGGGTCGTCGACGACGACCCTCGCGTCCTCGCGCCGGACGGCGCGGTCGCGTGGTGGGCGTGGCTTGCCGGCGGTGGCGGCATCGGTCCTCGCCGTCCGCGTTGGCTCGATGACCTCCGCATCGGCGGGCGTGTCCGAGCGTGGTGGGCGCGGCTCTGCACGAACCACCGATGTGGGCGCGTCTGACCACGAGACGAGCTCGGTGCTGTCCTCGCTGCCGTCGTCGGACGTCGTGCGCGGGCGGCGCGGCGCGCGCGCTGGCGCCGCCGGCCGCGAAGCCGCTCGCATCCGCTGTCCGGCGTACGCGAGCGCGCCGGCCGCGACGAACGCGACGAAGAAGCCCCACTGGATCCCCACAGTGCCGGCGTCACCGCTGACGTCCGGGCGGTCGAACACGCGGTAGAAGATCAGCGCGCTCGCCCACAGCCCGGCAGCCAAGATGACCGTCCCGTCGCCGCCCGGCAGGTGAAACTTCCCACCCTCGGCGCGCGCGAGCACGAGCACGAGCACGCCCGCGGACACGAGGAAGATCGCCGCTTCGACGAACGACACCGCGCCGAATGCGCTGATCGTGTCCTTCGCGAAGTCCTTGCTGCCCGCCACGACGACCGACTTCTCATACCACGGCAGGAACATCGCGACGAGCAGGGCGAGCGCTGCGGCCGCGACAAAGCGCTGGTCGCGATCGAGCGCGCGGCCCGCCGCGCTCACGCGCGACGCGCGTCCCGTCACGCCGGGACGCCGGCGGCCGCGTGCATGCGCTCCATGAGCAGCGCTGCGTCGGCGTCGGAGACCGTGCGCAGCTGGCCCTGGAACGCGAGCTTCCAGTGCTGGGACGGCCACTTGCGGATGTGCTCGAGGTCGTCCTTGACGGATTCCGCGGCAAGCCAGCTCGGCTCGGCGAGCACGAGCTCGGGCTCGGTGGCAAAGCGCCATGGATACGCGTCGACCTTGCCGGGCTTGCCGGGCCAGATCTTCTCGCGGTCTTCGTAGAGCTCCCCGGTGATGCGGATCGCCGCCGCGAAGCGCATGACCTTCGTGAGGTAGAGGACGATCCGGTCGCCGGGCTCCATCTGCAGCGCGCGGGCGCGGTTTCGCTCCTTGACGCCGATGACCTCGAAGCCGCGCTCAGCCGTCGCGACGTGATTGTCGGGCGAGGACGTCAGGATCCACGTGCGCGGGGCGGCGTCGGCCATCGGCCGGATTGTACGCGCGCCATACCCCGGTCCGCCGAACCTCGCGAAGCCTCGCTGCGATCCTCCGCGCCCGCCGGCTCAGCCCCGCTTCTTCAGAACCTCGAGCTCGCCCTTCGTGGTGGCGACGTTGCCCGCGAGGTCGGTGGCGCGCACCTGCACGACGAACGCCTCGCCGGCCTGCGGCTTCGCCCAGCGCAGCGAGCGCCGGCCGCTGCCCAGCCGCGCGGACAGCACCGTGAACGTGCGCCCGTCGCGAACGACGGCGAGCTTGACGTATGACGGCTTGGACAGCGTGAACCGCAACGCCGCCGGCTTGCCCGCGCGCACCCGCCGCGAGACGAGCTTCACGACCGGGGACTGGCTGAGATAGCTCGTCCAGCGCTGCGCGGCGCTGCAGTACGGCGCCGCATCCGGGACCGGCGCGGCCGGCTGGGCCGGTGGGGCCCCTGGCACCGAGCCTCCCGTCTGCGGCGCGCCGGCGGCCGCGCCCGGCGCCGGGCGCGTCGCGTCCTCCTTCAGGCGCGAGCAGAGGTTCCCGAGGAAGTCGCGCGCGAGCTTGTGGTAGCCGAGGTCGGCCTCGGTGTGCAGCGAGTAGCGCGACCACGCGCCCGTGTCGTAGGCGGGCAGCTCGGTGCGCAGCTGCGCCTCGCCGGCGGTGAAGAGCGCCATGCCCTCGGCGTCGTGTGCCAGCAGCGCGAAGTCGTGCAGCCCGTTGACCGCCTGGTTGAAGCCGTTGAGCACGCGCATGCCCGGCGCGAACGAGTAGATGAGGTAGTGCGCGCCTGCCGGGGTGGCGATTCGCACGCCGCTGGGTGGCGCCGTCCGGAAGATCCCGAGCGCGGCGCGCGCCGCCTCGAAGTAGCGCGGCTGGGCGAGCCGGATCGCGCCGCGGGCGAGCGCTTGGACCCCCGTGCCCTGCGCCAGCCCGCTCGCCCACGGCGGCCGCCCGCCGTCGAAGTCGAACAGGTACTCGAACGCGATCCCGCCGGCGCGCTGGGCGGCGAGCGCGAGCGCATCGTCGAGGAGCTTGCGCAGGTCGGTGTCGTGGGTCTTTGACTTCCACAGCGCGTTGGCTTTGCCGAACGTCCCGAGCCACTGGATCTGCAGGCCCTCGCCCGTGTAGTACTGCCACACGATCGGGCTGCCCTGAAAGCTCACGCGCTGGCCGTAGCTCAGCAGCCGGCCGTTCGCCCACCACTGGCGGTTGCGCGCGACGGTGGTGAACAGCGCGGGCAGCCTCGAGGCCGTGAGGTCGCCGCGGGCGGCGACGTCGTCGAGGTTGCGCAGCACCGCGCCAAGCTCGGCGCGGCGCGTGCCGCTGAGATTGCGCTGCAGCTTGCGCGCGTCGAGGTAGGTGCGCAGGCGGTCGTCGTAGGCGGCGCGGTCGATCGCCGCGGCGGCGAGCATCCGGGAGAGCTCGCCGCGGACGGTGCGCTTCGCGGCCGCGGCGCGGACGCCACCACCGGTCCTTGGCGCCCGAGCCTTCGTTGGCAGCGCGGCGGGCGTCGCGGGCAGGTACGGGTCGTCGCGCGCGACGGTCTTGCCGTCGTGGCGGAGGGTCAGGAGCGGCGAGGCCGAGGCGGTGGCGGGCAGTGCGACCGCCAGCGTCCACACGACCCACACAACTGAGGTGCGGCGCACGCCCCCGATGCTAGGTTGCCGATGTCCCCGTCGCTGCAGTTGTCGTTGCAGGAAAGGCCTCCCACCGTGCACCGCCCGACCCTCCGCGCCGCGCTCCTCCTCGTCTGCGCCACGCTGTGCGCAGGCCTGCTGTCGGCCTGCGGCGAGGCCGACGACGCGCCCGACGCCGCGGCCGCGAGCTCGGTCTCCCAGACCCTCGACGCGACGTCGAAGCTCGACAACGCGCACCTCACCGCGAGCTTCGAGCTCGCGCCCGACGGCCTGGTCGCGCTCGGCGGCCCGATCGCATTCCGCGCCTCCGGCCCGTTCGCCTCGGGCGCCAAGCGCGAGCTGCCGCGCTTCGACTTCGCGATCGCGGGCTCGCTCGCACGCAACGCCCTGCGCGCCCGCGCGATCTCCACCGGCAAGCAGGGTTTCCTGCGCATCGACGGCCGCGACTACAAGATCGACCAGGACTTCGTCGACGAGTTGCTCTCGTTCGACCATGACGGCGCCGGTGCCGGGATCGCCTCGCTCGGCCTGAATCCGAGCGCGTGGGTGAAGGACGCGCGGGCGAACGGCACCGCGGTCGTCGGCGGTGTCGACACGACCCGCGTCTCCGGTCAGATCGACGTCAAACGCCTGCTCGACGACATCTCCAAGCTGCTTGGCGGGAGCACGGACGGCCTGTTCGGCAAGAAGTTCCGGGCGCAGATCGAGGACGCCGTGACCGCCACGAAGGTCGACATCTGGTCCGGCGCGCAGGACAGGATCCTGCGCCAGCTCGCGATCGTCGTCGACTTGGGGTTCAAGGACGGACAGTCGCCGATCACGGGGCTCGACGGCGGCAAGATCACCCTCCGCGTGCGCCTGGACCGCGTCAACGCCACGACCGTCAAGACCGCCGTCCCCAAGCACGCTCGCCCGCTGTCGGAGCTCACCGGCGAAGGCGGCCTCGGCGCGCTGCTGTCCGGCCTCGGCGCCGGGATCGCGGCCGGGACGGGCGGCGGCGACGACGGTGGCGCGTTCCTGAAGTGCCTGAGCTCCGCCGGTGGCACGACCGCCGACATCGCCAAGTGCGCGTCCAAGCTCGCACCCGGTCCCTAGCACCAACGGCCACAACCGTCCGATCCCAATACGCTTCGGCGATGCGCAAGCCCTCTCACGCCGCGATCGGGACGTGGAGCGGCGGCCGGTACCTGCATTTCGGCGAGCCGATCTCCGAGGAGCGGCTCGAGGCGCTGCTGCGGCCGGGCGACGGTCTCGACACGCTCCTGACCGCGGACGCGTATGGATCCGGTGAGGCCGACAGGCTGCTCGGCCGCGCACTGGCGGGCGTCGATCGGGCGGCCTACTGCGTCGTGGGCGCGATCGGGCACGACTTCTACACCGCCGAGCGCGACGGCGCGAAGGGCTTCCCGCGCTTCACCGACCCGGCGCTCCGCGCGCCGGAGGACTTCGGCGACTACGTCCGGATGGCGACCGAGCGCAGCCTCGAGCGGCTCGGCATCGACGCCTTCGACGTGCTCCTGCTGCACAACCCCGACCGCACGGGCTACATCAGCGACGCGGTCTGGGACGCCCTGCGGGCGGTGCGCGACGACGGCCTCGCGCACAGCCTCGGCGTCGCGCCCGGCCCGGCCAACGGCTTCACGCTCGACGTCATCGACTGCCTCGAGCGCTTCGGCGAGCTCATCGACTGGGCGATGGTCATCCTCAACCCGCTCGAGCCGTGGCCCGGCGAGCTGTGCCTCGCCGCCGCGGCCAAGCACGACGTCGAGGTCATCACCCGCGTCGTCGACTACGGCGGCATGTTCTGGGACGACGTGCGCCCCGGCCACGACTTCGCGCCCAAGGACCACCGCCTCTACCGCCCCAAGGGCTGGGTCGAGGCGGGCATCGAGAAGCTCGAGCGTATGCGGCCGATCGCCGAGCGCCACGGCCTCACGCAGATCCAGCTCGCCGCGCAGTGGTGCCTCGCGCACGACCCGGTCGCGTGCGTCGTTCCCACCCTCATCCAGGAGCCAGGCGGGCGCGCGATCGAGGACAAGCGCGCCGAGCTGCTTGCCACACCGGCGCAGGTGCTGCTCGATGCCGACGAGGTGGCACAGCTCCGCGCGACCGGCGACAACGCGGGCAGCATGGCGCTCAAGGGCGCGGGGCCGGACCACGAGGGCGACGCGCGCCCGGACCGCTGGGGGATGAGCCCCCACCTCGACGAGGTCGCACGCCGCTGGGGCATCGACCCCGAGCGCGACCTGCGCCAGCTATCGGCCGCCCGTGGCTGAGCCCGCCGCCAACGACGGCAAGGCCCCGAAGGAGGGCGGGGGCGACCCCGCGCCCGCACCGAAGGGCGGCCGCGGCAGCGACCCCGCGCCCGTGTCGAACGGAGGCGCCGGCGGCCTGCGCCGCTTCCTGCTCTCGGGCTCCGGCTGGCCCTACCTGCTCGTCCCGTTCATCCCGATCGCGATCGCGCTCGAGTTCGCGCACGCCGACGCGGTGCTGATCTTCGCGGCGGCCGCCGCCGGCGTGATCCCGACCGCCGCCCTCATGGGCCGCGCGACGGAGGAGCTCGCGCACCGCGCGGGACCCGGCATCGGCGGCTTTCTGAACGTCACGTTCGGCAACGCGCCCGAGCTCATCATCGCCTTCTTCGCGCTCAACGAGGGGCTGCAGGAGGTCGTCAAGGCGTCGCTGATCGGCTCGATCCTCGGCAACATCCTGCTCGTCATGGGCGCCGCGATGCTCGTCGGCGGCCTCAAGCGCAAGCGCCAGACCTTCAACGCGACCGCGGCGTCGGTGCAGTCCTCGATGCTGCTGCTGGCGGCCGTCGCCCTCGTCATGCCGACGGTCTTCCAGCTCGTCTCCGGCGGCGGCCTGCCGCAGGTCGGCGAGGAGCGCGTGAACTTCGGATCGGACCTCGAGTCGATGTCGCTGATCGTCTCGCTCATCCTGCTGTCGTCCTACGCCGGCGGCCTGCTGTTCTCGCTGCGCTCGCACCGTGCGCTCTTCAACCCGACGTCCGAAGCGGAGGAGCACATGGACGAGCCGTGGAGCATCAAGCGGTCGGCCCTGACGCTCGCCGGCGCCGGCGTCGCGGTCGGCGTCATGTCGGAGATCCTCGTCGGCTCGATCTCCGAGGCCTCGCACACGATCGGCCTCAGCGAGTTCTTCGTCGGCCTGATCGTCGTGGCGATCGTCGGCAACGCTGCCGAGCACTGGGTCGCGATCTACTTCGCGTCGCGCGACAAGATGGACCTCGCGGTGAACATCGCGATCGGGTCGAGCGCGCAGATCGCGCTGTTCGCGGCGCCGGTGCTCGTGCTGATCTCCTTCCTCGTCGGCCCGAACCCGATGGCGCTCGTCTTCAACGGGTTTGAGCTCGGCGCGGTCTTCTTAGCCATCCTCATCGCCAACCACGTCACCCAGGACGGCGAGTCGACGTGGTATGAGGGCGTGCAGCTGCTCGCCGTCTACGCCGTGCTCGGCGTCGTCTTCTTCTACGCGTAGTGGGCGGTCGTTAGATGGAGCTGGTCGAGTTCTCAGGGCTCGTCGTCGTGCTTGTCGCGCTGCTCGCGCTCGACTCGCACTTCTTCGCCCGCGGCCGCGAGGCGACGTTCCGCGAGAGCGTCATCTGGTCGCTCGGCTGGCTCGCCCTCGGGCTGGCGGTGACGGGCGTCGTGTTCGGGCTCAACGGGTCCGACGACGGCGTCAGCTACCTCACCGTCTACCTCATCGAGCGCTCGCTGTCACTCGACAACCTGTTCGTCTTCATCCTGCTGTTCGCGTACTTCGGCGTGCCGCACGCCTACCGCGCGCGCCTGCTGTTCTGGGGCATCATCGCGGCGCTCGTGCTGCGCGGGCTGGCGATCCTCGGCGGCACCGCGCTCATCGAGCAGTTTCACTTCGTGCTCTACGCGCTGGGGGTGCTGCTGCTCGTGCTCGCCTACCGGATCTACCGCGGCGTCGGCGAGGACGTCGACCCCGACCGCAACCTCGTCGTGCGCGGGGTCCGCCGCTTCTTCCCGGTCACCGATGGGTTCCGCGAGGGGCACTGGTTCGTCCGCGAGGACGGCAAGCGCCACGTCACGCCGATCTTCCTCTGCCTCGCCGCGATCGTCGCCGCCGACATCGCGTTCGCGGTCGACTCGATCCCGGCCGCGTTCGCGATCACGACCGATCCGCTGATCATCTGGGCCGGCAACGTCTTCGCCCTGCTCGGCCTGCGCGCGCTGTTCGTGCTCGTCGAGGGCCTGATCAAGCGCTTCCGCTACCTCGACGAGACGATCGCCGTCGTGCTCGCGCTCGTCGCGGTGAAGATCCTCATCGAGCCGCTGATCAAGATCGGGCCCGCGGCGAGCCTCGGGCTGGTCGCGGTGGCCTTCGTCGTGGGCATCGCCGCGTCGCTGATCGCCGATCGCCGCGATCCCGAGGGTGCCGCGCGGCGCCGGGCGGAGGCCGAGGAGGAGCCCGGCTCGCCGGACGCCGACCCGCACGCGCACGAGCTGTAACGAGCCGCTCGCGAACGCTCCCGCGGTGATCTGCGATGGCGGCCGTCCCCGCGGTGACTTGCGATGGCGGCCGCGCCGCGCCGCCTCAGTCTCGTGCCGGCGTCCGCCGCCGCGCGGCCGCGATCGCCCAGAGCGCCGCGAGGAGCGCCGCGAGGCCCAGGCCGCGAGCCAGCCAGTCTGGACCGCCGTCCGCGGCGCTGTCCTCGTCGTCGCCGCCGTCGTCGTCGCTCGCATCCTGCGCGGGTGCCGCGCCGGCGGCGGGCGCCGCGGCGTTCTCGCCGCCGGCGTTCTCGCGCAGCGCGGAGCTTGAGATCGTCGTCACGGAGGCCGGCGTCTCGCTGTCGGCCGAGCCGATCCAGCGCACGATGTCTCCGTCGCGGTAGGTCTGGATCGCCTTCCACGCGATCCGGCCCTCCCGCTCGGGCGTCGAGGCGAGGAAGCGGAAGGTCGCAAGGCCGTCGCCCGCGGTGCGCCCGCGCCACACGATCGAGCGCACCGAGCCGTCGGGGTTGGGCTTCGACGTTCGCGTCCAGCCGGGCTGGTCCTCGTAGGAGAACGGCAGCACGTCCTTCGGCACGGCGAGCTCGACCTGCCGCGTGCCGGCCTGCTCCTCGGACGGGATCAGCACGGTCCACAGGACGGGATCGCCCGGCGCGGCGCTCGTCGGGCGAACCTGAATGTGCGCCCAAGCGGAGCCGGCGGGCACGGCGAGCGCGACGGCGGCCGCGGCGCCCACCGCCGCCGCGGCTCGCACGAGGCCACGCCTCCCGGCGGTCACACTCATCGCTTGAGCCTGAACGTGAACGATCCCTTCTGGTCGTGCCCGTCGGCCGCCAGGATCGTCCAGCTCGCCTTATAGGCGCCGGCCTTCAGCGACCCCTTCAGCGGCACGAGCAGGCGGTTGATGTTGCGCGGGTCGCGCCCGCCCCTGCCGACCGAGACGACCTTCGAGCCGGGTCCGACGACGCGCAGCGTGCCACGCCGCAGCGGTCCCGTGAACGTGACCGTCACGCGGTCGATGCTCGTCTTCGCGGTCTTGCCCTTCGCAGGGCTCGTCGACTTGACCTTCGTGTGGGCAAAGGCCGTCCCCGCGGCGACGGCGAGCAGCGCCGCGGCAACCACCGCGATCACCATGCATCGATGGGCGCGCATCATCAGCCGCTCACGGTCGCGGACGCGAGCGACCGGCGGTCGCCCGTCGTGGCCTCGCCCAGCAGCGACAGCTTGCCGGCGTACCTCTTGAGCGCGGCCCCGGCAGCGGACGTCGCCTTCAGCGTGAAGCTCGCGGTCCCGTCCGCCGCGAGGGCGACCTTCTGCGTCCCGACGATCCGCGACTTCAGCCGCAGCTTCTTGAGCTTGTCGGCCGGGACCAGCAGCCGCACGTTCACCGTCTGGCTCGCCGGCCCGGCGAGCTTCAGGGCGAGCCCGTCCTTCGCCAGCGCGTCGAGCGACGGCGCCGTGGCGGGGAACGTGAGCTTGAGGCGGGTCAGCGCCGCCTTCAGCGCGGCGATCTCGGTCGTGGCGCTGCTCAGCGCGCCCTTCGCGTTCGCGACTTCGGTCGTCTTGGTGGCCAGGTCGCTCGTGAGGCTCGAGACGTGAGCCTCGAGCGGCACGACGGCCTCCTCGACGGGGCCCAGCGCCCACGCGGCCTTCGTCGACTGGGTCGCGTCGGAGGGCGCGTACGAGCTCGCGCTCGCCCCCGGCAGCGCCTCGCACGCCGCCTCGCGCGCCGCGTCGGTGTCGGCGACCACCTCGAGATCGACGCCTGTCGCCGTCTTGACGATGCCAAGCCACGTGCTCGGCTTGTCGTCGAACCCGGCGGCGGTCCGCTGGAAGGGAACGTAGGCGTAGAACGGATCGGTGCCCTGCCAGCTGCCGATGACGGCGGGGGTCGTCAGCGCTGGCACGTCGCAGGTCGCGTGCACCTGCGCGCCGGTGGCCGGCCCCTGCGGCGGGTTGGAGAGCACGTCGTAGTCCGACGCGGCCGCGAGCCCCGCGGGGCGATGCGAGTAGCTGATCGCTCCACCCGTCGTCTTGCCGTTTGACTCGCGCAATAGGACCGTGTTGCCGTGGTTCGTGAACACGTAGCGCGTCTGGGTCACGCAGGTCGCGAGGAACGCGGCGGCCGTGTACGGCGGGGTCGCGCCGGTCGCGCTGCACAGCACCGGCCCAGTCGACAGGACCGGCGCCGACGACACGTAGACCGACGGGTGCGCCGAGGCCGCGGCCGGGATCGCGAGCGCCGCCGCGGCGACGGCGAGGCTGGATGTGCGGACAGACTTCATCGAATGACTCCTGACTTGGATGTGGAACGCTCGGCGCGAGCGCCGGACGGGATGAACACGGCCTGGTAGCGGCCGCGGGAAAGGCGTCGGGCCTTGAACTGGAAGCGGCCCTTGTTCACGGTCGTGGTGGCGGTCGGCGCGACCGCGTTGGCGCGCAGCAGCAGCACGCGCCCCGGGATACGCGGGCCGACCTTCCCCCTGACGACCGTCTTTCCGCTGCGCAGCCGGCGCAGCTTGATCGCCACGGTGGACTGAACCGTCACCGTCCTCGTCTGGGCGTTGACGCCCTCGGCGACGGCGTTGACGAGCGACGTCTCGACGGCCTGGAAGTCGAAGGCGTACGCGCCGTCGGCCCGCGTTGCGACCGTCCGGACGACGGCAGCGGTGTTCTTGCGGCGGGGCTTGAGCGTCAGGCGCACCGGCACCCCGGCGCGAGCCGGCGCGATCCGGCCGCTCGCGCGCAGCTTGCCGCCGCCGACCAGCCGCTTGGGCGCCTCGAGGACGACGCCGGTCGTGGTGACCGCCTGGCCGGGAGCGCCTGGGACTCCGGGTGCGCCCGGCCCGGGGCCGCCGCCGCCGGCCGGCTGGCAGGAGCCGACGACGTAGTCGGCGCCGAACGCCGGGTCGGTCGGCGTGGTCTCCTGTGCCCCGCCGGGCGCGCGGTCGACCCAGTGCGGCGTGAGCGCCGTGCCGCCGTCGTAGGTCATGACGAACGGCTGGGCGAGCCGCGCTCCCGCGACGGCGCCGGTCGCGGCCGGGACGTCGAGCGTCACCGTGCCCGGCAGCCCGGCGACGACCTCGCCCGTCGCCGCGCCGGCGCTGACGAAGCCGGTCGCCAGCGACCACGTGCCGTAGTCGTAGCGCAGCGGTCCCGTGCCGAGCTGGGGCGTCTCGAGCCGGACGAAGCGCGTCTGGCCCGCGGTCGCGAAGAGCATCGCGAAGCCTGCCGACTCGGAGTCCTCGTGGGCGGGCGCCCAGTTGCCGAAGTCCGTCTGGATCACGGCCTGCAGGCGCCCACTGGCTTCGGAGAACCAGCCGGCGGTCACGTCGGAGTTCGCGTGGTGGCCGTCGCCCTTGGCGTCGGAGATCTGGGCGATGGCGTTGCATGGGGCCGGCGCCGCCACGGCAGCGGCGGGGAAGAAGGCCAGGCCCACGATGCAGATCGTGGCGGCGATCGCGGCGCGCCTTCGCGGTGGCTGCGCCGCATGGGATGTGTGGTGACCGGCGGTCGCGACCGCGCCAGGAACGCGGGTCGCGACGACGTGCTTCGGGCGCATGAGCGCCCACCTCCTTGGATCGACAGTAGGACGGGCGCGGAGCCCGACCTACGGTCGGCCCGGCGCCCTAGCTGGTGGCGGCGAGCAGGACCGGCGGCGGGCGCATCGCGAGCGGCGATGCGGCGAGCCAGGTCGTGCGCGGTGCGAAGCCGGCGCGACGACCGGTTCCGACGGTGCGCGGAGCGCGGTGCTCACGCGGCCGGCTGCGGCGCTGGCGCAGCCGATCGATCATCTGCTCGCCGGGCCTGAGCCCGAGCATGAGCAGGCAGAACAGGACGACGGCCGGCGCCAGCAGCAATGCGACGCCGGTGCCGACCGCGAGGCCGAGGGCGAGCACGACCAACGCTCCAAGCGCGGTCAGGCGGCTGCGGCCGGGGTTCGGTCCTCGCATCGGCGGAGGTATAGCACGGCGCGATCGGTGCGTGGCGCGGGATCGGGGCGCCGCCCACTTCGGTCGCGTGGTGCGGCGGTCGCGGGTTGCGGCCGTTCGGATCGTGCACGCGCCGCCCGCGGCCGGTCGCGTGTTGCGGGTGTCGCGCCCGGCCTGTCACCATGCATGCTCATGCCGCGGCGCGATCGTCACCTGCTGCTCGGGCTCGCCGCCCTCACGCTCGCCGTGGCGGCGCTCACGCTCGTCGGCGTCCACAGCGACGTCCTGCTGTCGCTGCCCGTGCTGCTGTTCGCGCTGCCGCTGCTCGCCGGCCGTTACGTCGGCGAGGAGCACATCGCCCGGCTCGCGGCCGTGTTCGTCACGGCCCGCCGCCGGCCTACCGGCTCGCTGCCCACAGCAGCGCGGCGCTCGCCGATCGCCGTGCCACGCGGTGGTCGCCTCATCGCCGCCTCGCTCGCCGTGCGCCCGCCCCCGGCGGCGCCGCGCCTCATCGCCTAGCTCGCTCCGGCGCCTTCGCGGTCCGGAGCCTTCCTCCGTCCCGAACCCCGAAGGAGGGCCACGTGGCCCGTCGCACCATCCTCGTCGCCGCGCTTGCCGCGCTCGTCTCGGCGCTTGTCGCCGCGTCCGCGTTCGCGCACGCCGGCAACCCGAACTACGAGTCGCTCGTCAACGGCATCAACCCGAGCATCAAGGGCTTCAGCGTGGTCGTCCTCAACGGCGACGATCGCCTCGAGGCGGTCAACAACAGCTCGCAGACGATCACGTTCGACGGCTACAACAAGGAGCCGTACGTGCGGATGGCGGCGGGCGGCATCGTCTCGGTGAACGTCCGCTCGCCGGCGTACTACCTCAACAACGAGCGCGACGGCACCGCGCCGGTCCCGGCCTCCGCGGACCCCAACGCGCCGCCGCAGTGGAAGGTCGTCACCCGCGACGGGCGCTACGAGTTCCACGACCACCGCATGCACTGGATGGGCTCCAAGAACCCGCCGCAGGTCAAGGACACGTCGGCGCGCACGAAGATCAACGACTGGACCGTGCCGCTGCACGCCGGCAGCGCCGATGGCGCGGTCACCGGGACGCTCTTCTGGCGCGGAGCGAGCGGCGGGCCGCCGACCGGCGCGTTCATCGGGCTCGGCCTCTTCGTGCTCGCAGCGATCGCGCTGGTCGTCGTCGTGCGGCGGCGCCGCGGCGCGGGCGGCGAAGCGACCACCGCGAAGCGGCAGGCGGAGGCGTGGTGAAGGGCCGGCGCGCGCGGCGCGCCGCGGCCCTCGCGGCCACCGGGATCCTCCTCGTCCTGCTGACGCCGGCCGCGGCCTCCGCCCACGCGATCCTCGAGTCGACGACCCCCCAGCGCGGCGCGACCCTGCGCGAGCAGCCGCGGCAGGTCGTCCTGCGCTTCAGCGAGTCCGTCGAGGGTAACTTCGGAGCCGTGCGGGTCTTCGACGCCGCCGCCAAGCGCGTCGACGACGGCCACACCGTGCATCCGGGCGGTGCCGGGTCGCAGCTCGCCGTCGGCCTCAAGGCCGGCCTGCCCGACGGGACCTACGTCGCGACGTACCGCGTCATCTCCGCCGACAGCCATCCCGTCTCCGGCGGACTCGTCTTCTCCATCGGCGCCCCCGGTGCCGCCGCGACGCCCACGGTCTCTGACCTCATCGGCGACTCCGGCACGGGACCTGTCACACAAGCCGCCTTCGGACTCGCGCGCGGGCTCACCTACCTCGCGACCGCGCTCGTGCTCGGCGGCCTCGCGTTCCTGCTCGCCGTCTGGCTGCCCGCGCTGCGATCGGCCGCCGGCGCGGGGGAGGAGTGGGTCGCGGCCTCCGCGGGCTTCCTGCGCATGGCTCGCCGGCTGCTGCTCGGCGGCGCAGCCGCGGGTGCCGTCGCCGGAGCGGCCGGCATCGTGCTACAGGGCGCGACCGCCGGTGCGACGAGCGCCTGGGAGGCGCTGAGCCCAAGCATCGTCGGCGACGTGCTCGGCACGCGCTTCGGCGAGGTCTGGGCGGCGCGCGTGCTCGCCTTCGTCATCCTCGCTGGCGCCGCCGGCCTGCTGCTGCGCGGCGTTCGCGGCGCAAAGGCGCCCGCCGGGCTGCAGCGCGTCGCGCTCGGCGCGGACGGCCTTGCCGCGACCCCGCTCCCGCGCGCCGCGCTCGCGATCGCCGCGATCCCCGTCGCGTTCGTCGCGATCGCCCCCGCGCTCGCCGGCCACGCCAGCGTGCAGCAGCCGATCGCGCTCCTCTTCCCGCTGGATGTCGCGCACGTCCTCGCGATGAGCGCCTGGATCGGCGGGCTGATCATGCTGCTCGTCGCCCTGCCCGCCGCGACCCGCCGACTGCAGGCACCCGACCGCACGCGGCTGCTCGCCGCCGCGCTGATCCGCTTCTCGCCGATCGCGCTGGGCTGCGTCGTCGTGCTGCTCGTCACCGGCACGATCCAGGCGATCGAGCACATCGCGTCCTTCGGCCAGCTCCTGGACACGGGCTTCGGCCGCGCCGTGCTCGCGAAGATCGCGCTCATCCTCGTGCTCATCGGGCTCGGCGCCGTCAACCGCCGCCGCGTCGTCCCGAAGCTGCGCGCGCTCGTCGAGTCCGCGGCCGCGCCCGGCACCGCCGGGCACCTCCTGCGCCGCACGTTGCGCGCGGAGGTCGCGCTCGTGCTCGTCGTGCTCGGCGCGACCGCTGCGCTCGTGAGCTACCCGCCGCCCGACTCGCTCGCGGGCGGGCCGTACGGCGGCTCGGCGACCCTCGGGCCGCTGCGCCTCGAGGCGACGCTGGATCCCGCTCGCGTCGGGCCCAACGAGCTGCACCTCTACCTGCTGAAGAGCGCCGACGGCACGCCGTTCGACGGCACGAAGGAGCTCACGGTCACGCTGTCGCTGCCGGCCAAGGGCATCGGCCCGCTCGACACCACCGCGCGCGAGGCGGGCCCCGGCCACTACGTCGTCGACACCGTCCAGCTCGTGCCCGGCGGCGACTGGCGGCTGCACGTGACCAGCCGCGTCTCGGAGTTCGACCAGTACGACACGACGCTCAAGGTGCCCGTGCGCTGATGACCCACACCTCCCACAAGGAGCACGCCCCATGACCCGCAGGACGATCGCCCTCGCCGCCGTCGCGGCCACGCTCACGCTGCCCGCCGCCGCCGCGGCCCACGTCACGCTGCAGCCCAACGAGGCTCCAGCCGGCGGCTTCGCGCGCCTGGACGTGCGCGTCCCCAACGAGGAGGACGCGAAGGACACGGTGAAGGTCGAGGTCCAGCTGCCGCCCGGCTTCGCCGACGCCTCCTACGAGCCGGTCCCGGGCTGGACGGTGAAGGAGACGCGCCGCAAGCTCACATCGCCCGTGAAGACCGACGACGGCGACACGCTCACCGACGAGCTCGCGACGATCACGTTCACGGCCGCGAAGGGCAAGGGGATCAAGCCCGGCCAGTTCCGGGACTTCGGCCTGTCGCTCGGGCTGCCGGACAAGCCGGCCGGCACGGCGCTCCAGTTCAAGGCGCTGCAGACCTATACCGGCGGCGAGGTCGTGCGCTGGATCGGCGCCGAGGGCTCCGAGAAGCCCGCGCCGGTCGTCACGCTCGTCGCCGACAGCGAAAGCCCAACCGGTGGCGCCGCCGCGGCACCCGCCGCGACGGAGGCCGACGACGACGCGGCCGGCGACGACGACGGCGGCGGCGGCGGGAACGGCCTGGCGATCGTCGCGCTGATCGTCGGCGCCCTCGGGCTGCTCGCGGGCGGCGCCGCGCTCATGAGCTCGCGGCGCGGCAGCACGAGCTGAGCCGTCCGCCGTGTGTCAGCCGGCCGACCCGGTGGGCGGGTCGGTCGAGGCGCCCGGCGGGCTGGGCTGGACGCCGCTCGAGCGCAGCCGCGAGACCTTGCCGAGGAGGTCGAACCAGAACGGCGCGCCGAGCGACACGGCGCCGATCGTGAGGATCAGGCCCAGGATCTTCGCGAGGATGGACCAGGGCTCCGCCTCGGGCACGGCGTCGCCGGTCCAGCCGAGAGGAAGGTCGAGCGCGCCGATCTCGTTGATGCACGAGGCCGTCTCCGAGAAGGTCGGCGGCCCGTTGGCGCCGTTCGCGCAGGCCTGATCGGCCGGCGTGGCCGCGGTCTGGGAGGCGGCCTGCTGGACGACTGCGGCGCGCAGCGCGTCGCCCTTCCACAGGCGCTGGGAGATCGTGATCGTGTCGACGTTGGCCACGCAGACGATGAACGTCGCGAGGCCGACGAGGATCAGCTGGACGCGCCGCTTGTACCAACCGCCCGCGCGCTCCATGACCTCGTTGAACGAGTGCTCGAGCGACACGCGGAGCTTGTCTCGATCCGTGCCCGCCGCCTCCACGGCGTCCTTCAGGGCGATGCCGATCGGGCTGTTCTCGAGCTTCGTGCCGCGCAGCTTCTCGACGGCCGTGCGTGCGCGGGCCACGAGATCGCGCTGCTGCCCCTCGTCCGCGCCATCCTCCGGCGGGGCGAAGGTGTCGAGCACCGTGAGCGCGAACGCGCGCGGCGGGATGTAGGACGGCAGCCGGGTCTTGCCGGGCTCGATCAGCGCCTGGATGCGCGGGCTCGCGAAGAACTCCTTCACGGCGTCCGGCTTGCCGGAGCCGTCGAGGATGCTGCGAATGCCTTGCTCGAGGTTCTTCGCACGCAGCGCGAGCGACGAGGAGATGAGCTCGTTGATGGCCGAGCAGACGATGCTCAGCACGAAGAAGACGAAGATCAGCCCGATGGCGACATCCAGCACCGCGCTTCCGCTGACATCCGGCATGGCGCGAAGCTACCAGCGTCGCGCGAGGACTTACAGCTCTTCGACCTCGTCAGCCTCGGGCTCGGCGTTCTCGTCGTCGTCGACCACGTCGTCGTCGCTCGGAAGCCCGGCGGTGAGCGCGGTCCCGTGGCGGACCTGGAAGGCCTGCATGAGCTCGTCGCGGGCGGACTCGTCGATCGGCGACTCGTCGGAGATCAGGACCCAGTCGGCGCCCTCGAAGTCCTCCATGTTGAAGATCTCGGTGTCGACGTCGGGTGAGTCGTCCACGACGATCAGCACCTCGGTCTGCGGGTTGAAGTACGTGCCGGGACGGTTGACGATGTCGTCGAGGTCGAACTGGCGGGGGTTGGCCATGGACTATCTGTATCAGTTCAGGTCGCGCAGGCGACGCTCGATCTCCGAGTCGACGTCGAGCGGTTGGAGGCCCGCGCGCTCGCGGCGGCGGTTGCGAGCCTCGACGAGGGCGCGCATCTCGTCGCGCAGCTCGTCGCCGTGCGTGTCACCTCCGACCGCGCCGCCGGGCCCCGCCCCAGTCAGTGCCGCAAGCTCGGCTTCGACGTCCAGCGGCGTCTGCCCGTGGCGCGCGCGGCGGGCGTTGCGCGCCTCGAGCAGCTCGCGGATCTCCTCGTCGCGGTCGTCGGGCGGGGCGATCGCGGGCGGCGGCTCGTCGACCGCCGGTGAGTCCAGCCCGCCCTTGCCGATCTCCCGGTATGCGTGCCCGCTCGTCGCGACCGTGTAGAGCGCGACGACGCCGGCGATCACGACGACGACGATGACGAGCGTCACGAGGGCGTCCTCCATGCGGCGATCATCGCAATCCTCTACAGAAAAGCGCGTGGAAGTCCGATACTCTGCGGGTAACAGGAGTTGACTGACCAGTCAATCGGACCCAGACTTCCAGGAGCCACCATGGTCGATTTCACGCTGACCGACGAGCAGAAGGACCTCCGAGAGCTTGCGCACGACTTCGCGGAGAAGGAGATCCGTCCCGTCGCGTGGGAGCTCGACCGCGATGGCGGATGGCCGCAGGCGATCATCGACAAGGCGCACGAGGTCGGCCTGATGAACACCCACATCCCCGAGGAGTACGGGGGACCGGGCCTCAGCACGCTCGACGGCTGCGTCATCGAGGAGGAGATGTCGTGGGGCTGCTCGGGCGTCCAGACCTCGCTCGGCGCCAACGGCCTCGCCGCGGCACCCGTGCTGCTCGGCGGCGCCGAGGACGTCAAGCGCGAGTTCTGCGAGGCGCTCGTCGACGATGTCAAGCTCGCGTCCTTCTGCCTGACCGAGCCGGATGCGGGCTCGGACGTCTCAGGCATGCGGACCCGCGCGGTCCGCAACGGCGACAAGTACGTCATCAACGGCTCGAAGTGCTTCATCACGAACGGCAGCTACGCCGACTACTTCGTCGTCTACGCCAAGACCGACCCCGAGGCCGGGCATCGCGGCATCTCCGCGTTCCTCGTCGCGAAGGACGACACGGTCATCGTGGACAAGAAGGAAGACAAGATGGGCCAGCGGGCGTCGAACACCGCGACGATCACCTTCAACGACACCGAGGTCGACGCGCGCTATCTGCTCGGCGAGGAGAACAAGGGCTTCAAGCTCGCGATGATGGTCCTCGACCGCACGCGCCCCGGCGTCGCGGCGATGGCGACCGGCATCTCGCGCGCGGCGTTCGAGATGGCGACGGCCTACGCCAAGGAGCGCGTGCAGTTCGGCGTGCCGATCGCGATGCACCAGGCGATTCAGTTCATGATCGCCGACATGGCGACGAAGGTGCACCTCTCGCGCCTCGCGGTGTGGAACAGCGCGGTGCTGCTCGACCAGGGCAGGCGCAACACGCTCGAGTCCTCGCACGCCAAGCGCTTCGCGGCCGACACCGCGATGGAGGTCACGACCGACGCCGTGCAGATCTTCGGCGGCTACGGCTTCATCAAGGAGTACAAGATCGAGAAGCTCATGCGCGACGCGAAGATCATGCAGCTCTACGAGGGCACGTCGCAGATTCAGCGCCTGGTCATCGCCCGCGAGACGCTGCTGCCGCGGCGCATCGAGGAGCCGGCGACGGCGACGGCGTAGCGCGCGGCGCTGCCGCGACGGCTGTGCCGGGTCGACCGCCATACTGCGCCGATGGCGCCACGCCGTCGGAGCACCGAGGCGGCCGTCGCCGAGACGGCAGCCCACAACGACGTCCGCGCGGCGGCGGGTGCCACGACGCCGTCGGGCACCGGCGGTGGTGGTGTGGGCGGCGGACCCGGCTCGGCGGATCCGCTCGTCGCGGGGCTGCGCAAGGCCGGGCTGCTGCGGCTGCTCGTCTTGCACCTGCTCGGTCAGGGGCCGTCGTACGGCAACCAGCTCATGGAGCGCGTCGGCGAGCTGACGAACGGCCTGGTCGGCGTGAACCCCAACACGATGTACCCGCTGCTGCGCGCGCTCGAGGCCGAGGGCCTCGTCGCTGGCGAGTGGGAGCATCCCGAGCGCCGGTCGCGCCGCTTCTACCGGCTGACCGCGGAGGGCGCGTCCCAGCGCGACGCGCTCGTGTCCGAGTTCGGCCCGCGCCTGGACGAGCTTGCCGTCGCCGTCGACCTGCTGCGGCGCGAGCTGCTTGGCTGAGGGCGCGGACGCCCGCGTGCTACTTCTTCTTCGAGCCGTTCCCGCGACCGGACTCACCCTGCATGGGGCTCGGACGCAGGGGCTGGGGGCCGGGAGTCGGCGTCGGCTGTGCTTTGGGCTTTCCGAACATGCGGCGAGTCCAGCCCCGGCTGGTGAGGGCAACAACCCACGCGGCGAGCTCTGCCGCAAGCATGATCAACCCGACGCCGAACACGAAATAGAGCCTCGCCAGTTGTCTTGCGTTGCAGTCGTAGCTTGTCGCTCGGTGGAGCGCGAGGTCACGATGAATCTCAGCGAGCGTCGCGGGAGACGTCGTCTCGATGTACGTGCCCCGACGAAGGAGGTCGTGATTGCTGCCGCCGCGATGAGAATGCCTGCGCGCGACCGGAGCTCGTTCACGGCGCGCTCTTGCGCATCGAGCGCTCGACCTGCCTCGTCGAACGCAAGCCTGTAGCTATCGCCGTGATCTCCGGGATCCCCCATCTCCCGCACGGTAGATCGCCCGGTGGACGGAGCACGCGCGCGGCGTCCGGCGGGGGTTCTGACAATCTTCTGCGGCCATGAGGCCGCGCCCACAACCACAAGGAGTTCCCACAAGGTGTTCGTGTTCAAGGCCGCGGTCGTCGGCGCAGGGACGATGGGCGGCGAGATCGCCCAGGTCATCGCTTCAGCCGGCATCCCGGTGGTGCTGAAGGACGTCAAGCAGGAGTTCGTCGATCTCGGCCTGAAGAAGGCCGAGGAGGTCACGCAAGCCCAGCTGGGCAACCTCGTGCGCAAGGAGAAGATCTCAGAGGAGCAGGCCGCCGAGCAGGCGACGGAGATCCTCGGGCGGATCACCGGGACGACGGCGTACGACGGCTTCGGCGACGTCGACTTCGTCGTCGAGGCGGTCCCGGAGCGGATGGAGATCAAGCAGGCGGTGCTCGCCGAGCTCGATGCCTGCACGCCGGGGCACGCGATCCTCGCCTCGAACACGTCGGCGCTCTCGATCTCCGAGATGGCGCTCGCGACGCAGCGCCCCGACAAGGTCGTCGGCTTTCACTTCTTCTATCCCGCGTCGATGATGCGCCTCGTCGAGATCGTCGAGGGAGAGGACACGTCGGCGGAGACGATGCAGGTCGCGACGACGTTCGCCCAGGCGATCCGCAAGCTGCCGATCACCTGCGGCGAGGAGCCCGGCTTCGTCGTCAACCGGATCCTGAACTCCGCGATCTCCGAGGTCTGGCGGATGCAGGAGGAGGGAGGGCTGTCGATCAAGGCGATCGACGACGCCGTCGCCACGTCACGGGTCGCGCCCATGGGCCCGTTCTTTCTCACCGATCTGCTCGGGCTCGACACCGTCCTGCACGTCGCCGAGCACCTGCACGACTGCTACGGCGACAGCTTCTACGTCCACGAGGGCATGAGCGCCCTGGTGGCGGCGGGCGAGCTCGGCGCGAAGACCGGCAAGGGCTTCTACGACAACGGCGAGCCGCGCTCGGACGGCGAGACGGAGTTCGACGCCGACGAGCTCGCGCTGCGGTTCGTCCTGAAGGCGTTCGTCGAGGCGTGCCTCGTGCTCGAGGACGGCATGGCGACCGTGCGCGACATCGACCTCGGCATGATGGCCGGCGCCGGCCTGATCCCGCCGCCGTTCGCGCGCGCCGACCAGACCGGCCTCGACGTCGTGCTCGGCCAGCTGGAGACCGCGGCCTCCGAGTGGGGCGAGCGCTTCGCGCCGCCGCTGATCCTGCGCCGGCTCGTCGCGCAGGGGCGGCTCGGCGCGAAGACCGGCCAGGGCTTCTTCGCGTACGCCAAGCCCGACTCCGGCGAGTTCGAACAGGGCGAGGCGGTCAAGCTCGAGACGCGCGGCGACGTCGCGGTGGCGTGGATGGACCGGCCGCCGGCGAACTCGCTGTCGCCGCAGGTCATCACGGAGCTCGGGCGCTTGTGGGACCACGTCGACGCCGACCCAGCCGTGCGCGTCCTCGTCATCTGCTCGGCGAACCCGATGCTGTGGTGCGCCGGGGCGGACATCAAGGCGTTCACGACGATGGACGCGGAGGCCGGCGCGGCGATGCTGGCCAAGGGTCATGCGCTCCTGCGGCGCATGGAGTCCTCGTCGACGGTGACGATCGCGGCGGTCAACGCGGTCGCTTACGGTGGCGGCTGCGAGCTGGCGATGGCGTGCGACGTGCGGATCGCGGCGCAGTCGGCGAGCTTCGGCCAGCCGGAGATCAACCTCGGGATCATCCCCGGTCTCGGCGGCACGCAGCGCCTGCCGCGGCTCGTAGGCACCGCGCGGGCTTTGGAGCTCAACCTCACGGGCGACCCGATCGCCGCCGCGGAGGCGTTCGAGATCGGCCTCGTGACGCGGGTCGTGCCCGACCACGAGCTGCACGACGTCGCGATAGCGTGGGCGCGCAAGCTCGCGGGCCAGGCTCCGCTGGCGGTGCGGGCGATCAAGCGCACGACCGCCGGCGACGCCGACCTCGACGAGGGCATCGCGGCCGAGCAGGCGGCGTTCGCGGAGGTCTTCGCGACGTCCGACGCGCGCGAGGGCATCGGCGCGTTCCTGAGCAAGCGCCAGGCGGCGTGGAAGGGCGAGTAGCGGCACTCGCGGAGCTCGTTCGGTCCGCGCGGTCGGTCGTCGCGCTGACCGGTGCCGGGATCTCGGTGCCCTCCGGGATCCCGGACTTCCGCACGCCGGGCACGGGCATCTGGGAGCACGTCGACCCGATGGAGGTCGCGCACATCGACGCCTGGCGCGCGGACCCCGAGCGCTTCTGGTCGTTCTACGGTCAGCGCTTCCAGACGCTTGGCGACAAGCAGCCCAACGGCGCCCACGCGGCGCTCGCCGAGCTCGAGGCACGCGGCCTGCTCGACGCCGTCGTCACGCAGAACATCGACATGCTGCACCGCAAGGCCGGTACGCGGGTGCTGATCGAGGTCCACGGCTCGATCGCGACCTCGTCGTGCCCGGCATGCCGCGCGAGCTACGGCCTGGACGAGGTCATCGCCCGCTTCGGCGCAGGCGCGATGCCGCTGTGCGATTGCGGCCGGCCGCTGAAGCCCGACGTCGTCCTGTTCGGCGAGCACCTGCCCGCCGACGCGATCGAGCGCGCGACCGAGCTCTGCGCGCAAGCGGACCTCCTGCTGTGCATCGGCTCGTCGCTCGAGGTCCATCCGGTCGCCCAGCTCCCGCAGCTCACGCTCGCGGCCGGGGGAGACGTCGCGATCGTCACGCAGGGCCCGACGCCGCTCGACGACCGGGCGGCCGTCAAGCTCGACGGCGACGTCGAAGACGAGCTGCGCGCGCTCGTCGCCGCCTTGTAGGCGGGCGACACCTTCGCGCCGCCGCCCAGCCTGGCCGGGAGACCCGCAGGGTCCCCGAGGAGAAGGCGCCCGCGTGCGACACCTTCGCCGCACCACCTCCGCCGCGGCGCGCAGACGCGGTCAGACACCGTCGGCGGTGCGAGCGCGGAGGGCCGCTTCGATGCGCCCCAGCACGAATCGCACAGCCTCGATCTGGCCGTCCTCGAGCCCGCCTTGCAGCGCGGTCGCGGCGGCGGCTCGCACCTCGTCGCCTCGCGCCGCCAGCTCGTCGAGGCGCGCCGCCAGCCCCGCCTGCTCGCGCCACGGCTCGAGCTCGGCAAGCGCCGCCTCCAGCGCGACGCCAAGCTGCAGCGCGGCCTCACGCCAGCGCCCGGCGTCGAGATCGCCGCGCGCTCGCAGGACGAGCTCCTCGCACGCGAGCACCGGATCGCGACCCGCGAGCACCGCGACGAGGCGCTCCTGGGGACGCAGCGACACGCGCCGCAGCGCCGGCTCGTCGCGGCCGCGCGGCAGCTCGAACGCCCGCTGCCAGCGGCCGTCGGCGACGTGCTCGCCGTCGCCGTAGCCGACGCGCACGGCGATCGCCCGCGACAGCGCGACCTCGCGCGTGAACGGGTCGGCCGTGGCCACCCGGTGTGCGTGCAGGACACGGTTGAGGCGGGCGACGGCATCGACTGCGAGCGCGCCGAGATCGGCCGAGCGCAGCCACTCGTCTGCCGCGGCCGGGCCGCTGAGCGCGACGGTGTCGACGAGCGTCGCCCGCGACGTGACCACGGGCGATGGCGGCGGGTCCGCGGGCACAGCGGGGGCGCCGCGACGCCGGCGCGGCAGCCGCCGGCGCTCCGCCGCCCCGAGGACGCGCAGGACGAGGATCCAGCGCACGCCCTCGCCGAGATGCTCGCGGATCGAGTAGCGCCCGGGGTCCGGGCCCAGCGGCCAGGCGAACTCGAGCTGGACAAAGCGAAACCGCCGTGACGAGGTCACGGCGGTTTCGGTACTGCTGAGCCCGGAGGCCCGGTTGCGATGGCTGTTACTCGGCGACGTGCGCCGCGCTCGCGCGACCCTTGGCGGCCTTGATCGCGTACTTCGACGGCGCGACTGCCACCGTCGGGTTGTCGATCTGACCGAGCCGGTCGATGAGCTTGACCCACTGCGACGGCTTCAGCACCGAGCGGGCCAGCTTGCCGGCCTTCGTCGTCGCATCGAACTGCGGACTGAAGCCGACGTGGATGTGATCCGCGTGGTCACTCAGCGCGAGGGTGTTCGACGCCCCGTCGTAGGTCATCAGGGTGATGATCTGCGCGGGCTTCATCGTGCCCTGCAGCGTCAGCAGCCTGCGCACCGTGATATCGGTGATCGAGCCCGCGCCCTGGTTGCCCAGGATCGAGATGCCGTTGATCTTCGCGATGTCGACGGCGTTGCCCGACGAGTGCGCCGAGACGTTGCCACCGGCGGTGTAGAAGCCGTGGCCGCACTGCAGCGACGTCACGGTCGGCTTCAGGCCGCTCGACGCGAGGAACTCGAGCACCGCGAGCGCGCGGCGATCGACGATCCCGGCCTCGATGTCGCGACGGCCGCACGAGTAGATCTCGATCCGCGGGTTCGAGAGGACGCGCTGCTGCAGCGCCTCCTTGCTCATCAGCAGGATCTGACCGATCGAGGCGCGCTGGGAGTCCTCCCCGAAGAACGGGTTCTTGCCCTGCGCGCGGTAGATCGCCGTAGCCTCGAGGACCTTCCAGCCGTCGAGGATCGGCTTCGGATCGATCCGCGGCGCGCCGCGGCCGGCGGGCCGGATCTCGAACAGCATGTGCGGTGCGAGCACGTCGGACGTCTTGCCGATGCGGCCGAGGACCGTGCCGGCGATGACCCGGCGGCCCTTGACGAGCGGCTTGAGGACGACGTCCTCCTTCTTGAGGCCGTAGACCCCGGAGAAGTAGGACGAGCTGCTCGCGCCGTCGGCCAGCGACGACTCGGACTCCATGAGCTGGCGCTTGCCGCCGGCGCGCAGGGCCTTCGGGCGCGTCGGGTTGGCGAACAGCCGCTCCTTGGCCACCGCGTCAGCGGCGTCCTCGCTCACGGTGGCCGCCGTGTCGGCGACCTTCTTGACGACCTTGCCCGCGACCTTGCCCGTGTTGCGGCCGGCGCTCGCGGCCTTCGCGGGAGCCTTGTCCTTCGGCAGCGACAGCTCCTTGGCGACCGACGCCTTGCTCTGCTTCTTCTGCTTGGGCACGAGCACCTTCGTGGCGACCTTCCTCAGGCCGGCGTAGGTGTACGAGTTGCCGTAGGCGTCCTTCAGCACGACGAAGTTGCCGAGCCGGCGGTTGTTGCCGATCTTGACGATCGTGCCGTCCTGGACGGCGATGACCCGCGAGCCTGCCTTCGCGAAGATGTTCAGCCCGCGACGGGAGGTGCTCTCGACCGGCAGCGCCGCGTTCTTCCCGCGAGCGATCCGGCGCGTGGCCGCCCGCTCGGAGATGTCGTCGGCGTACGTCGCCTTGGCGTGCACCGGGAAGCGGCCCTGGGTCAGGCCGCTGAGCGAGCCGACGAGGTCGGCCGGCATCCCGCCGATGAAGCGTGCACGCATCAGCACCGA
The DNA here is from genome assembly GCA_963839905.1 of uncultured Actinomycetes bacterium. Classification (GTDB taxonomy): domain Bacteria; phylum Actinomycetota; class Thermoleophilia; order Solirubrobacterales; family Solirubrobacteraceae; genus CADCVQ01. The sequence goes on from CAWIXC010000004.1 coordinate 75,374, forward strand.
GTTGACGTACCAGTCGGCGTGGTTGTAGGCGAAGATCGCCTTGCGCAGGTCGTCCTGCGCGCCGGCGGCCTTGAGGTAGCGCGCCGCGGCGAAGATCGCGTCGACCGGGTTGAACGGATCGTTCTTGCCGTCGCCGTTGGCATCGACGCCGTACGCCTTCCAGCTGGACGGCATGAACTGCATCCAGCCGACCGCGCCGGCGCTCGACACGCTGAGGTTGCGCCCGTAGTTCGTCTCGATCTCGTTGATCGCGGCGAGGACCTCCCACGGCACGCCGTACTGGATGCCGGCCGCCTGGTAGATCGGGAGCAGGAAGACGGGGATGGCGAACTTGTCGATGAAGAAGTTCGGAACACCGACCGCCACAGGGCCCGGGAGTGCCAGGGACATGGTCGGGTTCTGCAGGGTGGGGATGCCGTTCGGGAAGCGAAGCTTCGTCTTCTCGGGGCGGGCGCGCTGCACCTTGTCGGCCACGGCACCGATGACGTTGCCTGCCGAGTCGAGGGCACGCTCACCTGCGCGTGGAACGCGCTTCTTGTTGCCGGTCGTGCGCTGCTCTTGGGTCGCGCCGTCTCCGGCGATCGCCTCGCCGGCCTGCGCGGCTGGATCAGCCGTGATGCCGGGCAGTGCCGGAGCAGCGGGAGCAGCCGGGGCGGCGGGCGCCGCGGGCGTGATCTCCGTGATGTTCAAGATCGGCAAGCCGAGGATCGACGGCAGCTGGATCTGATCGATCGGCACCGTGGCGCCGACATCGACCGTGATGGTCTTCTTGATGTTTCCGACGACGGTGACGACGAACGTCCGCGGGGTCGCGTTCGCGGTAGCCGCGAACGACGTCAACCCGACGGAGATCCCACCTGTCGCCAATAGAGCGATGAGCAGCCTACGCTTGTGGTGCATGTGTCCCTGCATCTCCCCCCTGGAGGTGTTCCAAGTACGCGACTCCCGATGCGCGTGCGCGGCAGCCTACCGGGAAATGGCACGAAGCGTTAACCCCGTCGTCCGACCGCTTGCGAACGAGCATTGCACTGCCCGCGGCGGACGGAACCCTCGCACGCGCGCGCGCCACGTGTAGGCAGGGCACGAACGCGCTCCCGGCGCCACGACTCGGCATCCCCGCCCAACCGGGCGCGGTCGCGGCAGTGTTGCTGCGCTAGCCTCGGAGCGGCCCCCTACAGGCTGGAGGATCGCAGCCCGATGAGCGACGAGACCGAGTCCGAAGGGCTGCGCGAGCGGCTCACCAAGCAGAGCGAGGACACCTTCGGCAGGCTCGCCGAGGACCTGCTCGCCAACCCGATCGTCAGCGGCGCCGTGGCCCGCGCGTTCGAGGCACGCGAGAAGGCCACCTCGGCCCAGGAGGCGACGTTCGCGGCGCTCAACATCCCGACCGCGGCCGACATCGAGCGGCTGACGCGGCGCGTGCGCTCGGTGTCCCAGCGCCTCGAGGGGATCGAGGACGGCATCGACCGTCTCGACGAGCGCTTCTCGGCGCTGGCGTCGAGCGCGGGCATGGACCAGCGCCTCGAGGCGGTGGAGAGCCAGCTCGCCGCGCTGACGCGCGAGCTGATCAAGCTGCGCGAGGCGCTGCCGGGCGCGACCGAGCCCGTGCCGGCCCACCAGGAGCGGATGAAGGTCTCAGGCTGAGCCTGAGGCTTCGTCCTCGAGGGCGAGCAGCTCGAGCGCGGCGGCAGCGATCCGGCCGAGGCGCTCGCCTGCCGCGACGAGGCTCTCGGCCTCGAGCCGGTGGCGCGTACCGCCGGCGTCGAACGTGTCGCTGACCGCGAGCAGGCACCCGATCGCGGCGCCGCGCAGCTCCCCGACGCGCAGCAGCGCCGCGGCTTCCATCTCCACCGCGAGCGCCCCGTCAGCTACCCACGCGCGAGGGCGCGCGGGATCGCGGTCGTAGAAGACGTCGCTCGTCGCGACCGTGCCGACGCGCGCTCCGGGGCCGCCCGCCGCACGCAGCGCCTCGACGAGGGCGACGTCGCATGCCACGCGGTCGCCGGCGCCCAGGGCGCGGCTCGTGCCGTCCGCGGCGAGCGCGGCGTCGACCACGACGACGTCGCCGAGCGCGAGGTCGTTCGCGAGCGCCCCGCAGGTGCCGACGCGGATCGCCGACCGCAAGCCCAGGTCGCACAGCTCCTCGAGCACGATCGCGGCGCTCGGCCCGCCCATCCCGGTGCTCTGGATCGTCAGCGGCTCGCCGTCGGCGGCCAGGCCCGTGTAGCCCCACAGCCCGCGGTTGTGGTTGAACATCTTCGGCGCGGACGTCAGCAGCTGGGCGAGCAGGAGCGCGCGCCCGGGGTCGCCCGGCAGCAGGGCGCGCGGCGCGAGGTCGGCGGTGGGGTGGATGTGTACCGGCATGAGGGGCGGGGCATATGATCGGGCCATGGCCAAGAAGAAGCCCACCTCACGCACCGACGCCGTCCGCCAAGCCGTCGATCAGGCCTTCCAGACGCAGATCCCGCGCGAGCGGATCTCCGAGCTGCTCGACGAGCTCGGCAACACCGCCGGCCGCCTGCGCGGCGCCGTCGACGATCTGCGGCCAGCCTCCGCCGAGGAGGTCAAGACGCTGCGCGCCGACCTCCAGGCACTCGCCGCCCGCGTCGACGCGCTCGAGGCCGAGGTTCGCGCGAACCCGGAGCCCAAGGCCAAGCCCAAGCCCGCGCCGCGGCGCGCGGCGGCCGCCAAGGCGAAGTCCACCGCGAGCAGCGCCGCCCCCAAGCCGCGCAAGCGCGCCGCCGCCAAGCCCAAGCCCAAGCCGGCGTCGGGGTCCTGATGGGCGTCGAGTTCGACAGCCCGCGGGAGTTCCGCACGGTCATGGATCGCGTCTTCGAGCTCATGAGCGAGGATCCCGACATGGGCCCGAAGCTGCGCGACGCCGACGTGCCGCAGCGCTTCGAGTTCGAGGACCTCGACCTCATCGTCAACATCCGCGCCGCGCGCGACGGCGAGGACGGCTGCCTGCACTGGGAGTGGTCGGATGATGTCGACTGGAAGTCCAAGGTCCAGATGAAGATGTCCGCCGAGACCGCGAACAAGTACTTCCAGGGCAAGGAGAACGTGCCCGTCGCGATCGCGCGCCGACGCATCAAGACCGGTGGCGACATCAAGGCGGCGCTCGCGCTCATCCCGATCACGAAGCCCGTCTACGCGCAGTACCGCGCGTACATCGAGGCCGAGCACCCGCACCTGCTGGCGTAATCGATCCCGCCCGGCCGGGCGCGGAGATTAAGCGCGATTGACAGCACGCGCCGCGAGGCGTATGCATATGGACACCAGGTCGAGCAGTGGGTGGCTGTCCATCCGCAAGGCGCCGCCGGCACGAAGACGAGCGCCGTCGACCGAGGGCGCGGGCCGCATCGCCCGCAGACGGCGGAGCCGAGGCTCCGCCGTCGTCACGAGGACGTCCGCGCGGTGCGCCGTCGAGTCAGTCGCCGTCGAGCATCTGGCGCTCGGCCGCCCAGCGCGACAGCTCGTGGCGGCTTGAGAGCTGCAGCTTGCGCAGGACCGCCGAGACGTGCGCCTCGACGGTCTTCGCCGAGATGCCCAGGCGCAGCGCGATCTCCTTGTACATGTAGCCGCGCGCGATGTGCTGCAGGACCTCGCGCTCGCGCGGGGTGAGCTGGTCGAGCTCCGCGTCCGACCCCGGGCGCGCGCTCCCGTGCCCGCGAGTGGCTGGCACCTCGCGGCCGGGACCCGCGAACGCGTCGAGCACGAAGCCCGCCAGGCGCGGCGAGAACACGGCGTCGCCGCCGTGCACGCGCAGCACGGCGTCGGCGAGGTCCGATCCGGAGATCGTCTTCGTCACGTACCCGCGCGCGCCGGCGCGGATGACGGCGATGACGTCCTCGGCGGCGTCGGAGACCGACAGCGCGAGGAACTGCGCGGTCGGGCTGGTGCCGCCCGCCCGCAACCGGCGGATGACCTCGAGGCCCCCACCGTCGGGCATGTGCACATCGAGCAGCACGACGTCGGGGGCCGTCGCGGCGATGACCTCGACCGCCTCCGCGACGGTTGCCGCGTCGCCCACGACGTCGACGAGGCCGTCGAGCTCCGACCGCACCCCGGCGCGAAACAGCTCGTGGTCGTCGACGAGGACGACGCGGACGGCCGCGGTCATGATGCGCCCCGGTCCAGCACGAGCTCGACCTCGGTGCCGCCGCCGGGCGAGGCGTGGATCGCGGCGCGGCCGCCATGGCGCTCCATCCGCCCGACGATCGACTCGCGCACGCCGCGGCGGTCGGCGGGCACGGCCGACGGGTCGAAGCCGGGGCCGCGGTCGCGGACGAATACCTGCAGGCGCTCCCCGGCCGCCTCGGCGTAAACCGCCACCGGCGCCGTGTCCCCGGCGAACTTCGCCGCGTTGAGCATGGCCTCGCGCGCGGCGGCGACGAGCGCCTCGCCGTCGCGATCGAGCCGCGCGTCGCCGACGGCGACGACGTCGATCGGCACCCCGTGGGCCTCCTCGACCTCCTGCGCGGCGGCCTCGAGCTCGGCCGCCAGCCATCGCTCGCCGTCCGCGCGCGCCGGCGTGCCCGACAGCCACGTCCGCAGCTCGCGCTCCTGGCGGCGAGCGAGCGCCGCCACCTCGCGCGGGTCGCCGGCGCGCTTCTGCACGAGCGCGAGCGTCTGCAGGACCGAGTCGTGCAGGTGCGCGGCCACCTCGGCGCGCTCCTGCGAGCGGATGCGCTCGGCGCGCTCGGCGGTCAGCGACGTCGCCAGGCGCACGAACCACGGCGCGAAGATGACACCGAAGGCGATCGCTACGACGAGCGCCGCGAGCGCGACGTCCGTCGCTGCGGCGAGCGCGCCCGTGAACTGCAAGAAGACGATCGCCGCGGCGATGACGAGCGTCACGCCGATCCCGATGCGTGAGATGACCGCCGGGCGCGACTCGGTGGCCGGCGCCGGCGCGCCGTCCGCCGGGGCGGCGGCGTCGCGCGGGGCCGTGAGCGCCGCGCTCGGCGGCCGCTCGCTCGCCACGGGGGCAGGACCGCTGCCGGTCGAGCGGTGCCAGATCAGCGCGCCGCCCGCCGCCACGAGCGCCAGCGGCCAGACCAGGACGTCGGAGAACGGCAGCCCGAGCTCGCGCAAAGCGAGCAGGACGGCGAGCAACAGGAGGCCCGCGCCGAGTGCGACCTCGACGGTGCCGCGGCGGCCGTGGGCCTCGATCGCGGCGACCGCGGTGTCGCCCGGAGCCGCCTCGGCCGGCATGAGGATCCACGCCAGGACGTAGGCCACGAGCCCGACGCCGCTTGCGAGCGTCGTCGCGACGAAGGCGAAGCGGATGAGCAGCGGGTCGACCTGTAGGCGCTTGCCGAGCCCCGCGCAGACGCCCGCGACCTTGCCGTTCTCGCGATCGCGGCGCAGGTCGCGCAGCGGCGCGGCCCGGCCGGCGTGCGGTGTGGTTGCCACGCCGGACATCATCCTCACGCGCCGCGCGACAGGCCGCTCGCAAGCAGGATGGCTCCCACCGCGGCGAACGCGATGGGAGCCATGGCACCGAAGCTCAGCTCGAGCGGGCCCAAGCTGTCGAGCAGCAGGACGACGCCGAGCACGACGAGCACGAGGCCCGCCGTGAGCGACACGCGGTCCGGCGACTTACCCGTTCGATGCACCGCTGCTTGCCGTCCTCGTCGTGCAAGCGCTGTTGCGCTCGCGGTTGTCGTCGAAGCCGCGCCGCTCGCCAAACGGGCCGTGGTCGCCTGCGCTGCGCTCGTCGTGGCGCACTTCGAGCAGCCCGAGGCCGACCTCGCCGTCGATCACGAGCCGCGGGGTGCCGGCCGGCGCGCGTCGCGCGTCGTCCCAGTCGACGTCGATGCCGCCGCCGTCGCGCTCGAAGATCGACACGCCGCCCATGCCGACGGTGGCCGTGCTGGCGACGCAGACGTCGTCGGGCACGAGCACGAGCACGTGGCCCGTGCCCATCCCGACCTTCACGCGGCGATCGCCGGCGGGCAGGTCGACGTCGCGCAGGTCGATCGTCAGCTCGCCTGCGCCGAGCCGGTAGCTGTCCTTGACCTCGGCGACCGTGCCGGGCCGCTCGTGGCGATCTCCGAAGCCGCCGTCGAGGTCGATCCCGGCGGCCGACACGAACGCCAGCGGCAGCGCGATCGCGATCGCCGGCAGGATGAGCCAGCGTGCACCGCCGACGAAGGCCGCGGCCACGAGCGCCGCGCCGGCTGCGATGACGAGCCCGGCGATCACGACGCCGCCGCCGAAGCCGCTTGCGAAGAAGCTGCCGACGGCCAGGGCAAAGCAGCCGAACAGCAATGCGACGCCCAGCGCGGCTCTGCGGGCGATCTGGCCGGCGGTGCCCGATGGACGCTCGCCGGAGACGAGCCACCACACGGCCAGGCCGGCGACGGCCAGGAAGGCGATCGGGCCGATTGCTCCGCCGATGCCGAGCCCGAAGAGGCCGAACGTCAGGCCGAAGATCGTGAGCAGGATGGCGAGGCCGACGGCGATCGCTCGGTCGCGCGTGTCGTTGGGCCCGGGTGCAACCTCCCCGTCGGACGGGACGAGGATGAGCGCCGCCGCGTAGACGACGAGGCCGGTGCCGCCGAGCAGCGCGAGCGCGACCATGCCGATCCGCACGAGGGTCGCGTCGATGCCGAAGTAGCGGCCGAGGCCGCCGCAGACGCCGCCGATCAGCCGATCGGTGCTCGAGCGCTCGAAGCGCTTGGGTCCGGGCGGGGGCCCGTCGGGCGGTGGCGTCGGACCGGGATCGGACGGCGGCGGTGGTGGAGGCGAGAGTGGGGTGTCTGGTGTCGAGTTCATGCGTTGCAGTGTCTGCTCGCGGGCGTCGCGTGCCTATTGGGAATGATCCCTAGGGGACGAACCGGGGAGCGGCCCGGGCCTAGACTCGCCGGTGTGACGGACGACCTGCTCGAGCGGGTGCGGGCGACGGGGCTGCTGGCGGCCGGGCGGCCGGTCGTCGTGCTGCTGTCGGGCGGCCGCGACTCGGTCTGCCTGCTCGACGTCGCGGTGCGGCTTGCCGGCGCGGAGGCCGTGAGCGCGCTGCACGTCAACTACGGCCTGCGCGCCGAGGCGTCCGGCGACGAGGCGCTGTGCCGTGAGCTGTGCGCGCGGCGGGGCGTCGCCCTCGAGGTCCTCACGGCGCGGCGGCCCGAGGACGCCGGCAACCTGCAGGCCTGGGCGCGCGACGTCCGCCTCGGCACCGGCGCCCGCCTCGCGACCGCGCGCGGCGCGCGACTGGCGACAGGCCACACCGCCTCCGACCAGGCGGAGACCGTCCTCTACCGACTCGCGGCGTCGCCGGGCCGTCGCGCGCTGCTCGGCATGGCGGCGCGCGACGGGCTGCTCGTGCGCCCCCTGCTCGGCGCGACCCGTTTGGAAACCGCGGCGCACTGCGTCGCCCGCGGCCTGGCCTGGCGCGAGGACGCCTCCAACGCCGACCCCGCCTACGCCCGCAACCGCGCGCGTGCCGACCTGGTCCCAGCGCTGCAGGCGCTGCACCCGGCGGCGGAGCGCAACGTCGTGCGCACCGCCGAGCTGCTGCGCGAGGAGGCTGCGGTGCTCGACGAGGTCGTCGCCACGGCACTGGCCGGCCGCGACCGGATCGAGGTCGGCCACCTCGCCGCGCTGCCACCGGCGCTCGCCCGGCTCGTCGTGCGGCGCCTGGCCGAGGACGCAGCCGGTCGCCTCTGCGCCCGCGCGGGCGGGCGGGTCGCGGAGATCGTCGCGCTCGGCGACGGGGCGCTCGACCTCGGCGACGGTGCCCGCGCGGTGGTCGAGGGTGGTGTGCTGCGCGTCGAGCGCACGCCGCCGGGCCGCGCGGCACCCGCACACGCAGGACCCCCGCGGGCCTCCTGACGGCGCCTGCGGTCGCGGCGCGCCCGCAGCCTTCCCCGGGGCGCCGCGACGCGACGCCGACCGCCCGCACTCGGGCCGCGAGCGCGACCGCTCACCCCCGAGGGCACCACCTAGACTCCCGCGCTCATGCGAGACGAAGCCGTCGGCGAGATCCTCGTCCAGCCCGATGACCTCTCGCGACGCGTCCGCGAGCTCGGCGCGCAGATCACCGAGGACTACGCCGGCCGCGACCTGCTGCTCGTCGGCGTCCTGAAGGGCGCGATCTTCTTCCTCTCGGACCTCATGCGCCAGATCGAGGTGCCGTGCGAGGTCGACTTCATGGCGGTCGCGAGCTACGGCTCCTCGACGGACTCATCCGGCGTCGTGCGGATCCTCAAGGACCTCGACGACCCGATCGAGGGCCGGCACGTGCTGATCGTCGAGGACATCGTCGACTCCGGCCTCACGCTGCAATACCTGCTGCGCAACCTCGCCGCACGCGACCCGGAGACGATCGAGGTCTGCGCGCTGCTGACCAAGCCCGCGCGCCGCAAGGTCGCGGTCGAGCCGCGCTATGTCGGCTTCGAGATCCCCAACCGCTTCGTCGTCGGATACGGCCTCGATCACGTCGAGCGCTACCGCAACCTCCCCTACGTGGCGGTGCTGGCCGGACCCGACCCGGGCCCGGGCTGAGCGGACTTGGCACGCCCCGACCATCGGTCGGGACCGTACCCCGTACTTGCTAGGCTCACTGCTTCGTGTCCGACCGGGAATTCTCAGCATGAGCAAGTTCTCCAAGAGCGCGGCGTTCCCGATCTTGATCGTCGTGATCTTGGCGTTCTTCGCCTCGCAGCTCATCAGCGGGCCGAGCCAGAAGAAGGACCCCGGCTTCGGCGCGTTCAAGAAGCAGCTCGCCGCCAAGCAGATCAAGACGGTCGAGATGCGCAACCGCTCCAACGAGCTGCAGGTCACGCGCAACGACAAGACCCAGTACCGCGTCGGCTTCGCCACGAACTACGGCGGCCAGCTCACCGAGGACCTGCTGAAGGCCGAGAACACGGGCCTGATCCAGAAGTTCGACGTCAAGGGCACGCGCACCAACGGCTGGCTGACGATGCTGACCTACCTGCTGCCGTTCCTGCTGTTCATCGGGTTCTGGATCTTCCTGATGAACCAGATGCAGGGCGGCGGGTCGAAGGTCATGTCGTTCGGCAAGTCCAAAGCCAAGCGCATGTCGGTCGACGCGCCGAAGATCACCTTCCGTGATGTCGCGGGCGCCGACGAGGCGGTCGAGGAGCTCCACGAGATCAAGGAGTTCCTCGAGAACCCGAAGAAGTTCCAGGCGCTCGGCGCCCGCATTCCCAAGGGCGTGCTGCTCTTCGGGCCTCCCGGCACGGGCAAGACGCTGCTCGCCCGCGCGGTCGCCGGCGAGGCCGGCGTGCCGTTCTTCTCGATCTCCGGCTCGGACTTCGTCGAGATGTTCGTCGGCGTCGGCGCATCCCGCGTCCGCGACCTCTTCGAGCAGGCCAAGCAGAACAGCCCGTGCATCATCTTCATGGACGAGATCGACGCCGTCGGCCGCCATCGCGGCGCCGGCATGGGCGGCGGTCACGACGAGCGCGAGCAGACGCTCAACCAGCTGCTCGTCGAGATGGACGGCTTCACGATGACCGACAACATCATCTTGATCGCCGCCACGAACCGTCCGGACATCCTCGATCCCGCGCTCCTGCGCCCGGGCCGCTTCGATCGCCAGATCGTCGTCGATCGCCCTGACCGCAAGGGGCGCGCCAAGATCCTCGACGTCCACACGCGCGGCAAGCCGCTGGCCAAGGTCATCAACACCGACGACCTCGCGGGCCAGACGCCCGGCTTCACCGGCGCCGACCTCGCGAACCTCGTCAACGAGGCCGCGCTGCTCGCCGCTCGCACCGGCAAGCGCGAGATCGGCCAGCACGAGCTCGAAGAGGGGATCATGCGCGTGATCGCCGGCCCGGAGAAGAAGACGCGGGTCATGAGCGAGAAGGAGCGCCGGATCACCGCGTACCACGAGATGGGCCACGCGATCGTCGGCCACTACCTCGAGCACTCCGACCCGGTGCACAAGATCTCCGTCATCGGCCGCGGCCAGGCGCTCGGCTACACGATCTCGATGCCGACGGAGGATCGCTTCCTCACGACGCGTGCCGAGCTCACCGACTCGATGGCGATGACCCTGGGTGGCCGCGCCGCCGAGGAGATCGTCTTCGGCGAGATCACGACCGGCGCGTCGAACGACATCGAGAAGGTCACCGCCACGGCGAAGAACATGGTCATGCGCTACGGCATGAGCGAGCGCCTCGGCCCGCGCGTCTTCGGCAGCGACCACTCGCAGCCGTTCCTCGGCCGCGAGTTCTCCTCCGAGCCGGACTACTCCGACGAGATCGCCCGCGAGATCGACGACGAGATCCGCCGGATCGTCGAGTCCGCGCACCAGCGCGCCAAGGACATCCTGACCGAGTACCGCGAGACGCTGAACACGGTCTCGGAGATCCTCGTCCGCCGCGAGACGATCGAGAAGGCCGAGTTCGAGGCGCTCATCGACGGTCAGGCCGAGGAGGATGTCTTCCCGGAGGAGGCCACGCCACAGCTGCCGCCGCCCGCGGCACCGGCCTCCGATCAGCAGCCCGGTCGCGACGCCCCGCGCACGCTGCCTCGCCCCGGCCTCGCCGGCGGCCTCGAGGCCCGCGCGGACGAGCCGCGCAAGCCCGAGCTGTAGCGACCCCTCCATCAGCAGGGCCGACGGCGCGCGGGATCAGGCGCGGCGCGCTGTAGCGTCCGAGCGGATGCCCCTCCAGGACTCGCCCGAGCCGGTCGTCATGGGGGTCGTGAACGTCACGCCGGACTCCTTCTCCGACGGCGGCGAGTGGCTCGACCCGGGCGCGGCGATCGCCCACGGGCTCGAGCTCGTCGAGCAGGGAGCGGCGATCCTCGACGTCGGCGGCGAGTCGACGCGGCCCGGCGCGGAGCCCGTGAGCGAGGCCGAGGAGCTGCGGCGCGTGGTCCCCGTGCTCGAGGGCCTCGCGAGCGCGGGGGCGCGGCTGTCGATCGACACGTCGAAGGCCGCCGTCGCCGCCGCCGCGCTCGACGCCGGGGCGACGATCGTCAACGACGTCACGGCGCTGCGCGGCGACCCCGCGATGGCCGCGCTCGTCGCCGAGCGCGAGTGCGGCTGCGTGCTCGTGCACATGCTCGGTGAGCCGCGCACGATGCAGGCCCAGCCGGCCTACGACGACGTCGTCGGCGACGTCACGGCGTTTCTCGCCGAGCGCCTCGAGCTCGCTGTCGCGGCCGGGATCGCCACCGACCGGGTCTGGCTCGATCCCGGCATCGGCTTCGGCAAGACGATCGGCCACAACCTCGAGCTGCTCGCGCGCCTGGAGGAGGTCGTCGCGCTCGGCCGCCCGGTCGTCATCGGGACCTCGCGCAAGGCGTTTCTCGGCACGATCACCGGCCGCGACCCGCAGGATCGCGTCGCCGGGACGATCGCGACGAACGTCCTCGCCCTCGCCCGCGGCGCGAGCGTCTTCCGCGTCCACGACGTCGCGCAGGCGCGCGATGCCCTCGCGGTGGCGGCTGCTACGTTGCGCGGGCGATGGGACCCGGAGACGACGCCGACGACGAGGCGCTAGACGACGACGACTTCGACGACGACGAGGATCGCATCCAGACCGTCGTCACCGTCGAGGTCAACGGCCTGTCGCTGTACACGCACCACGGCGTCACCGCGGCCGAGCGCGAGGTCGGGCAACGCCTCATCCTCGACATCCGCCTCGAGCTGGGGGAGGCCGACGCGACGGTCACCGATCGCGTCGAGGACACCGTCGACTACGCGCGCGTCTGCGAGGTCGCGGCGCTCGTCGCCACGCAGCGCTCCGACAAGACGCTCGAGCGCCTGTGCGCCGCGA
>CAWIXC010000005.1:0-110136 GCA_963839905.1 uncultured Actinomycetes bacterium
TGCGCATTCAGCGATGCTAGAGCATCACCGCATCACCCTGGCCCCATTCGGTCGAGGTGCGTCGTGCCCAGGGTCTCGGCGGGCGCGGCGCGGATGCGCCCGGCCGCGCACGCGCTCGCCGTCGATCGCGTCGGCGTCCGTACTTAACATGCACATGCTAATGTATGCACATGTCGCTGGATCATCGCCTGCAGATCCTGCTCGACGCCGACCGTCGCGCTCGCCTGATCGCGGTCGCCGAAGAGCGCGGCGTGTCGGTCGCGAGCGTGGTGCGGGAGGCGATCGACCGCGGGCTGCCTGCGCCTGGCTCTCGCCGCCGCGCGGCGGCGAACCGGCTTCTCGCCGCCGAGCCCATGGAGGTGCCCGAACCGGACGAGCTTGTCGCGGAGCTCGCCGATCTCCGCGCACGCCGGCCGTGATCGTCCTCGACACCACCGTGCTCGTCTATGCGGTCGGCTCGGACCATCCCTTGCGGGACCCCTGCCGGGATCTCATCTCCGCGATCGCTGCCGGCACTCTCCGGGCGACGACGACCGTCGAGGTGTTGCAGGAGTTCACGCACGTGCGCGCGCGGCGTCGCGGTCGGGAGGATGGGGCGCGGCTCGCACGCGACTACCTGGAAGTGCTGAGCCCGTTGTTGATCGCGGGCGAGGACGATCTGCGGGAGGGTCTGCGGCTCTACGCGCGCGGCGAACGCCTCGGCGCCTTCGATGCCGTGCTTGCCGCGGCGGCGGGCCGGTCGAGCGCTGTGGCGATCGTCTCCGCGGATGCGGCGTTCACCGAAGCAGACGTGCCGCACGTCGTACCCGACGCGCCAGGCGTAGCCGGGCTGTTGCAGAGCTGATCAGGTGTGGATGCGGGTGACGCGCTCGCAGCGACGACCGTACTCTCGACCAGGTTTCGCGCGCCGTCAGACCCTGGTGCCGGCCAGCGCCAACAGCCCGGTGGCCCGCTCCGCGACCTTCCTCATATCGAGCTCGTGCGCCGTCGCGAGCGCCCCGGCAGCCAGCGCGCTCGCGCGCTCGGTGTCGTCGCCACTCCCGCGTTCGAGCAGCATCGAGGCCCAATCCAGCCGGCAGCGCGCGAGCCAGGCAGCGGATGCCAGGCCTGTGTATGCGCGCTGGGCCGCGCCGAAGAGCTCGTCCGCGTCGTCGAACCGCGACATCGCCGCCTGCAGTACGGCCCGATGGTGCACCACCGCTCCCAGCCACGACGCGCCGGCGTCCACGAACTGGCCGGAGTACGGCTCGAGGAGCGCGTCCAGCCTGTTCGCCATCGTGGCGTCTCGTAGGTGCGCGCATGCGATCGCCGACGAGGCGAGAATCACGAGCGTCGAGTAGTCGGTCGGCAGATCCGAGAGCTGCGCCATCACGAGATCGAAGTGGGTGCGAGCTTCCGCGGGACGCCCGATCTCGCAGAGGACGGCGCTCATCGAGGCACTCACCAGCAATGGAACGGTTCGGCCGGGCGTGAACTCGGGCCCCGTGATCGGCGACGAACCGGGCGTCGCGAACAGCGCCGGGAGGTTCGGCTCGCCCTCGTCCAGCGTGCCGCGCAGCAGCCGCGCGACATACAGATGGCTGAGCAGCCACAAGACGGCGTCGGGCTGGCCCGCACGCTGGCCGATCTCGTACACCCTGAACCCGAGTCGCTCGGCCTCGTGCGGCGAGCCGACGACGGCGCAGCGCTTGGCCCGCGCGACGGCTTCGAACCACTCGAAGAGCGGCTGGCGGAGCTCCTGGGCGTCCGCCGTGAGCTGCGCGAGCAGCTCTTCGGAGCGCGCGAGGTCGCCAGACTCGAGCGCGGTGTGGTACCCGATGCTCGCGGCGTGGGCGCGCAGTTGGCGCGCGCCGGCGGCCTCCGCGAGCAGCAGCGACTCGCGTAGGTGGGCGGTGCGCATGGCCAGCGTGTCGGGACGCCATTGGGCGATCGTGTGCTGCGTCAGGACCTGTGCGAGCGTCGCGGGATCGCCGACGCGCCGGGCGATCTCGAGCGCGGCGTCCGAGAGCTGCGCTCGCCGCTGCCAGTCGTCGTCGGCGACGAGCTCCTGAGCGAGTCGCCCGAGGATGCGCGCATGCGTCGCCTCGTCGTCGTCGCCGAGCAGCGCGCGGGCGGACTCGAGGACCGCGATCAGCTCCGGGTCGACGCCCTGATAGGAGCTGTTGAAGCCGCGGTCGTTGCCAAGCCCCGCGCGCGCTGCCCTGGCGCCGTCGCCGAGCTCGAGCGCGACGTTCGCGGCCTGCAGGAGCGTGTCGCGGTGGCCCGCCACACCGGCCTTGCGCTCCGCCTCGCCAAGCGTGGTCATCAGGTCGCAGCGGGCGCTCGGGGTCGCCTCGCCACTTCGCGCAAGCAGGTCAAGGGCCCGGCGAAGGCGCTCGGCCGCCTGCTCGTAGGCGAGCGACGCCAGCGCCTTGTCGGCCGCGCGCGACTCGAAGTGCAGCGCGCCGCGGAGGTCTTCCGGTGCGCCGGCGCATTCGAGGTGATGGGCCAGCTCGGCAAACGGGAGCTCACCACCGGCGTTCGCCGCTTGGATCGTCGCCGCGGCGCGGCGATGCAGCAGCCTGCGGCGCGTGTGCCCGAGCGAGCTGTACAGGACGTCGCGGATCAGCGCGTGCGAGAAGGCGTAGCGCGCCTCGCCCTCGACGGGCTCCACCACGAGCTGCGCGCCGACTGCGCGATCGAGCGCGTCGAGGAGCTCGTCCTCGCCGCCGTTGCAGACACGCTGGAGCGTGTCGAACGCGAACGAGCTCCCGAGGACCGCGGCCGTCGCCAGCGCGCGGCTCGTCTCCGGGCCCAGCCGCGCGAGCCTGCGCCGGATGAGGTCCTTGACGTTGTCGGGAAGCGTGATCCTGCTCGTCGCTCGATCGGTTTGCGCGGGGTCGCCCGCGGAGTCACTGAGGTGGCGCGAGATCTCGACCACGAAGAACGCGAGCCCTTGCGTCTCCTCGAAGACCATGCGCCGGAGGTCGGCCGGCGCGTGCTCGCCGGTGTGCCAACCCACGAGCTCGGACACCGCGCCCTCGTCGAGGCGAGCCAGGGGGACGCGCTCGAGCAGCTGCTCGCGCTCGAGCGCCACCAGCACGCTGCTGAGCGGGTGCGCGTCGTCGATGTCCGTGTCGCGGTAGGTGCCGACGACCATGAGCCGCGCGTCGCTCGGGTAGCGCGCGACGTACTTCAGCAGCAGCAGGGTCGCGTCGTCCGCCCATTGCAGGTCGTCGAGCACCAGCACGGCCGGCTGCTCCCGCGCGGTCTCGCTGAGGAACGCGGCGAGCGCTTCGAACAGCCGGTGACGAGCACCGTCGGCGTCGCCTGCGAGCGGCTGGCTGAGCTCCGGAACGCGCTCGGCCAGCTCAGGGACCACCCGGCGCAGCTCGCCGCTGATGAGCTTGACGCGGCTTGCGAGCAGGCGCGCCGGGCAGTGGCGCACGTAGTGGCGCAGCGCCTCGACGAACGGCTGGTAGGGCAGCAGCGGCTCCTCGTCGCAGCGCCCGTAGAGCACGACCGCGCCGGCCGCGTGCGCGTCGTGCGCGAGCTCCGTCACAAGACGCGTCTTGCCGATCCCGGGCTCGCCGGACAGCACCACCAGCTGCCGCGCGCCGCCCGCCGCGCGCTCGTAGGCGGCGGCAAGCTGCGCGCTTGGCGCGGCGCGTCCCACGAACGGTCCGCGCTCGGCGGGCGCTACCGCGGGCGGCAGCGGGAACGCTTCCTCCTCCGCCGCGGCGCGCGGGTCCGGTGACGAACGCGGGGTGGGCGCCGGGGCCGCGGCGACGTCCAGCCATGCTGCCTGCTCCAGCACCGCGCGTTGCAGCGCTTGCAGCGCCGGCCCCGGGCTCAACCCCAGCTCGCCGTTGAGGTGCGTGCTCAGCTGCTGGTAGGCGTCGAGCGCGTCGCTCTGGCGACCGCAGCGATACAGCGCGAGCATGAGCTGCCCGTGGAGCCGCTCGCGCGCCGGGTGCTCCGCGACGCGTGCCCGCAGCTCGCCGATCACGGTGGCGTGGCGCCCGAGCGCGAGGTCGGCCTCGACGCGCGCCTCGAGCGCCGCAAGGTGAAGCTCGCCGAGGCGACGGATCTCGGGGTGGGCGAAGTCTTCGAACGCCACCTGCGCCAGCGCCGGCCCGCGCCAGAGCCCGAGCGCGTCGCGCAGCACGCCGGAGGCGGCTTCGGCGTCGCCGCCGTCCAGCAGCTCGCGGCCCTCCGTGAGCCGCGCCTCGAACAGGTCGGCGTCGAGCTCCCCTGCGGCGACGTCGAGCACGTAGCCGCCGCCGACGGTGCGCAGCGCGCGCCCGCACGCGGCGCCGCGTTCCAGGCCCTCGCGCAACCGCAGCACGGCCATCTGCACGCGCTTGGCGGCGCCGTCGTGACCGCGCCGTGTCCACAGCGCGTGATGGATCTGGTCGATCGACACGGCGCGGTTGCGGTGCAACACGAGGAACGCCAGCAGGGTGACCTGCTGTGCGCTGCCGATGGCCGTTCGCCGCTCGCCGTCTCGCAGCTCGATCGGGCCGAGGATGGCAAAGCGCACGCGGCTATCGCCTCGCTCGTCCCGTCCGCGAGCGGACTGTGACCGGGCTGTTGCCGCTCGTGGGCGATCGGTGGGCGCCGTCGCCAAGGGTTGCCGCGACCCAGCCACTTCGGCTCACATCACCACACAGGAGACGACCATGCGAACCACCACGAAAGCCCTCATGACCAGTATCGCCATCGCCGGCTTCCTGCCGGGCACGGCCATGGCTGAAACGCCGCCGGCCGACATCCAGAGCCTGCAGCCCGTCGAGAACAAGGCGTATCAGGTCGCGCGGATCGCGCCGTTTCAGCACGGCGGTGCCGAGCGCTGGCGGGTACGCGCACACTTCACCGTCCAGAATAACGGTAAGACGGCCATCAAGCTCGCGAAGACCTTCGTCGAGTACCCCGGCGGACCGCCCGTCATCGGCATCGACGCGGAGGACTCAAACGACGACCCGGCGATCGACAGCAGGATCATCGGTCCCGGCAAGTCGGCCGTGTTCATCGCGGAGGACGGCATGGCCCGGCCGACCGGCAAGCCGGGCGATCGCAGCCTGTTTCTCCCCGTGCCCACGCGGATGCTGATCAGCCTGCGGTTCGAGGGCTACTCCGAGGTCGTGAGCCACGGAGTGGCACTGCAGACCTACCACAACAAGACCCCGCAGGGCAGCTACCGGTTCCCCGCCAAGCACACGGACCTCGCGGCCGGAGAGCGCTGGACCGTCGGGATCCACGCGTTCAGCCGCTCGCAGAAGTTCGGCTACGACTTCGGCGTGAGCCGCTACGACGCGGCGGCGAAGGCGTGGGTCGGGAACAAGCCGAACACGGACGGCAAGAAGAACAGCGACTGGCTGATCTTCGGCAAGCCCGTGCACGCGATGGCGAGCGGCAAGATCGTCAAGTGCATGTGGTCCTCGAATGAGAACTCCATGCCGGGCAAGAAGGACTCCACCGGGCAGAACCACTTCGTCGTCGACCACGGCAACGGCGAGCTCGCGGTCTACGGGCACCTCAAGGCCGGCTCGGTCAACGCGAACCTCTGTCCGCATGACGTCCAGGAGAACAAGTACGGGCTGAACATCCCCGTCGTCGCCGGGCAGTTCCTCGGCCGCGCCGGCAACAACGGCAACTCGACGAAGCCGCACCTGCACGTGCACATCGTGCGGGGCGCCAACGGCAAGCCGGACAGCTCGAGCACCGGGACGGGCCTGCCGCTGTACTTCCGCGCGATCCGGAGCGTGAGCGCCAACAGCAGCAAGACGATCGGCCCGGGCCCGTTCGCCCTCAACACCGTGAACGGCCAGATGGTCGGCGGCCCGTTCAACATCATCGATCTGAGTCCCCTCCCCATCGGGACTCCGTGACCTGACCGCCGTGCCGCGGTGGCCCCCGTCGACCTCGATGTCGGCGGGGGCTGCCCGGCGTTTCGCTGCAGGCCCGGGTCAGACCCTCGCCGGCTCGGCGCGGATGCGCCGGCCGCGCACGCGCTCGCCGTCGATCGCCTCGGCGATGCGATCGGCGTCGGCGGCGGGGACCGACAGGAACGCGAAGTGCTCGAGCACCTTGACGTTGCGCACGGCCTCGCCGTCGATGGCGGCGGCCTTCGTCACGGCGTGGACGAGGTCGGCGACCTCGATGCCCGCCGAGCGCCCGCCGCTGACGATGAGCTTCGCATAGACCTCGTCGCCGTTGTGCTTGATCTGCGGCTTGGTGTGGCGCTTGGGCTTCTCCTTGACCGGAGCGGGCTCGACGACGACGCCGGGCTCCCACGGCGTGACCTTCACGCCGGTGTGCTTCTCGATCGCCTCGAGCTCCTTCTCCTGCTTGGGCTCGACGAACGTGATCGCGCGGCCGGAGCGCCCGACCCGGCCGGTGCGCCCAATGCGGTGCACGTAGACGTCCGGCGAGCGCGGGACGTCGAAGTTCACGACATGCGTCACGGTCGAGATGTCCAGCCCGCGGGCGGCGACGTCGGTCGCGACGAGGATCGGCACGCGGCCGCCCTTGAAGCCGAGCATGACGCCGTCGCGCGAGCCCTGGGTCATGTCGCCGTGCAGCGCTTTCACGTTGAAGCCGCGGTCCTTCATCTTCTTGTAGAGCTGGTCGGTGCGGATCTTCGTGCGCGCGAAGACGATCGCCTGGTCGGGCTTCTCGGCCTCGAGCACCTCGACGAGCTTGTCGGCCTTGTCGGCGGTCTTGACCGTGACCTGGAACTGCTCGACGGAGTCGACGGTGAGGGTCGCGGACTGGACCTTCACGTGCTCGGGGTCGTAGAGGTAGTTGTCGGCGAGCTTGCGGATCGGCGGCGGCATCGTCGCGCTGAACAGCGCCGTCTGGCGGCTGTTGGGCGTGAGGCGCAGGATCTTCTCGACATCCTCGAGGAAGCCGAGGTCGAGCATCTCGTCGGCCTCGTCGAGCACGACGAAGCGGCAGGAGTCCAAGACGAGCGAGTTGCGGCCGATGAGGTCGAGCACGCGGCCGACGGTGCCGACGACGATGTGCCCGCCGGCCTTCAGCTGCGCCTGCTGCGTGCGGATCGGCGCGCCGCCGAAGACGGCGACGACGTCGGCGCCCTTGCGCTGCGCGTACGCGCGGATGGCCTGCGTGACCTGAATGCAGAGCTCGCGCGTGGGCGTGAGGACGAGCGCCTGCACTTCGGGCTCGGTCGGGTCGACGTACTCGATGATCGGCAGGCCGAACGCGGCCGTCTTACCGGAGCCCGTCTGCGCCTGACCGATGACGTCGCGTCCCTGCAGCATCGGCGGGATCGCTTGTTCTTGGATCGGGCTGGGTGATTCGTATCCAACATCCTGCAGGGCCTGCAGGGTGCTGTCTGAGAGGCCGAGATCGGCGAAAGCTGTCATGTCCCTAGCAGCTTAGTCCGTGGGCGTCGAGCGCCAACGAGTAGCGCGCCCGGCCGTCGCGGCGCTCTCACCGGACTCTCATCGCAGATGAGGACGCGTTGAGAGTGTTCGCCACGAGCTGCCGAGAGCGCAGAGGGTGGGGCTGTTCTCAGTTCCCCGATGCAAGGAGGTCCACGATGTACGCGCTTCACACTCCCCGCCCGTCGTCGGTCGCGCCCCGCGGTCGCGCCCTGTGCGCCGCTGGCCTGGCGACCGTCGTCTGCCTCGCAGCAGTCCTCGCGCTTGCCCGCGGCGACGCCCTCGCGTCAGCGGGCACGTGCCTCGGCAGCCCCACCACCGTCCCCGGAGCGACGCCTGGCCCCGACGTGCTCCTCGGCACACCCGGTGCCGACGTCATCGCCGGGCTCGGCGGCGCCGACGTCATCATCGGATTCGGTGGCAACGACCTGCTGTGCGGCGACGGCGGCGCTGACGTCGTCGTCGGCAACGGCGGCGCCGACAGGATGCGCGGAGGCAACGAGGCCGACGTGTTGCTCGGCGGCGCCGGCAACGACACCATCACGCCCGAGGCCGGCGACGATGTGAGCTTCGGCGACGCCGGCAACGACGCGCTTCGCGACCACTCCGGCGACGACGTGCTGCGCGGCGGGCCCGGCAACGACTTCCTGTCGGGCTCGATCGGCAACGACGTCCTGCTCGGTCATGGCGGGCAGGACAACCTGCTCGGCGGGCCGGGCGCCGACATCCTGAAGGGCGGGCCGCCGCCGACCGGCGACACGTGCAACACCGGCGGCAATTGGGGGGACACAGCTGCCGGCTGCCCCTGACGCAGCGCGCGGCGGGGCGCGGCTATCCGCGCCCCGCCGCTGGGCAATCCAACGTCCCGCAGGTTCGGCGCCCTCGCTCTGGCCGCTGGCGTGCATACCACACGGGTATGCTGAGCGTATGAGCGTGCAGATCGCGGTTCGGCTTGCCGAGGGGGAGCTCGCGCGCCTCGACGCGGCGGTTGCGCGCGGCGCCTTCGCCAGCCGGGCGGCGGCGGTGCGCGCCGGCCTTGTCGCGGTGCTCCGCGAGGAGCGCGAGGCACAGATTGCCGCCGCGTACCGTCGCGCCTACGCGACCGACCCCGACGACGCGTCGGTCGGCGCGGCGGGCCTGCGGCTCGGTGCCACGCTCCTGGCGGCCGAGGATGGGGCCGGTGCCGGTCCCGACTCGTGAACCGGGGTGACGTCTATGACGTCGATTGGCCGGGCCTCGGGATGCGCCCCGCGGTGATCGCGACGCGACCCACGGCCATCCCGTACCTGACGAACGTCACGGTCGTGCTGGTCACGACGCGCGTCCGCGGACTGCCGACCGAGGTCGAGCTCGGCGAGGCGCACGGCCTCGTCGAAGGCTCCGTGGCGAACTGCGACAGCGTGCTCACCGTCCCCAAGTCGGCCGTCGCGAAACGCCGCGGATCGCTCGGTCCGTCCGAGTCGCGTTCGTTCGACGACGCGCTTCGCGTGGCGCTCGCGCTCGATTAGGCAACCGCCGGGACCGCGGCGGATCGCCTCGTCGGAGGGACCCGTCTACCTTCCCGCGGCGCGCCGCACCGACGCCGCCTGAGCCGGGTCGGCGGCCAGCTCGTCCAGGCGCTGCGCCGCCAGCCGGACGCGGCGGTCGACGCGGCCTGCCGCCAGCTCGCGCACCTCGCGCTCGCAGTCCCACAGGCACTCGACCGCGACGTCGCCGCCGAACGTCGGGTCGGCGGCCGCCAACGCGCTGACGACGTAGCGCCGGCCGTACGAATACGGGATCGCCTCGTACGCGCGCGAGAGCTCGTCGAACGGGCCGTGGACCGCGCAGCGGCCCAGCGCTTCGGACAACGAGCACACGACGTAGACGTCGCCGTCCAATCCGCGGTCGAGCTCGCGCGACAGCGCCACGCGCGCCGGGGCGACGTCCTCGTCCTCCGCCCACGCGGCGAGCATGCCCGCCGCCTTGCGCCGCCGCGCCCAGTCATCCGAGCCCAGCCAGTCGTGCGCCAAGGCCCGCGTTTGCGACAGCGGCATCGCCTCAAGCGCGAGCGCGATAGCGCCCTGCAGCTTGCCGCGCTCGGCCTGATGCGTGTTCTCCTCGGCGATCGCCAGCACCTCGCGCCGCCCCTGCTGGCCCAAAGCGAGGATCGCCGCGCGGCGCATCGGCAGGTCCGGCGCGTTCGCGGCGGCCACGAGCAGCTCGACGTCATACGGCGTGGTGCGCGTCGCGAGCTCCTCCGCGATCTGCGCCCAGCGCGAGGACTCGGCGATCGCGAGAAGCTCGACCGTGTACATCTCGTGCGGCTTGACCTGGCGCTCGCGCGGGCGCCACGCGCGGCTCACGGGCTCGGGCGGGGCATCGCCGTGGTCGAACTCCAAAGCCCGCGCGATCGCCGGGTTCTCGACGGACCACAGCGACCACGGGCGCTCGCGCGGATCGATCCCCGAAAGGGCCTCGTCGAGCGCGTCCTGCGTGTCGAAGCGCTCGAGCAGCACGAGATCGAGGCCCGCGACGACCTCCGGCCAGGGCGGCCCGCTCGACGTTGGCGCGCCGTCCCCGCCCACGAGCCCCTCGAGCGCGCGTCCCCACGCGGCTCCATACGCCACGTACTCGCGCAGCACGCGGCGCGCCTCCTCGTGGCGGCGCAGCGCCATCCGCCCGAGCATCGCGAGGATGTCCTGAGAGGTCTCGCCGTCCTCCTCCGCGTTGTCTCGCAGCCACCCCTCGAGCGGCGCGAGGTTCAGGCCGATGTCCAACGCGAGCGTCGCGTGATAGTCGTCGCGGTCGTCGAGCTGGCGGTCCCAGCGCGGGTCGTTGAAGACGCAGTGCACGAGCAGCGCGTGCGACACCGCGCGGTCGGCGTCCATCGCCCACAGGTACCCCGACCCAAGCCCGCGCTGCAGCTTGCCGAGCGGATCGGCGGGGTCGGCGAGCGCCGGCGCGTTCGGGGGCACCGATCGATCGTGCCACGTTACGCTCTCGTCCATGCGCTGGCGGCGGCGCGCTCAAGTGCGCCCATCCCGCGGCCGATGCGTACCAGTGGACATGGATCTCGCGATCATCCCCTCGGCGCAGGTCGATGCCACGGTCCTGCGTGCCTCGCTCGACGGGATCGTCTCGATCGACGCGCACGGCATCGTGCTCGAGTTCAACCCCGCCGCCGAGCGGATGTTCGGCTACACGCGCGAGGAGGCGATCGGCGCCGACATGGCCGAGCTGATCGTGCCTCCGGCCTCTCGCGAGGCCCACCGCCGCGGTCTGCGCCGGCTGCTCGAAGGCGGCGAGCACCGCATCCTCGACAAGCGCGTCGAGTTCGAGGCCTGCCACGCCGACGGCACGACGTTCCCCGTCGAGATCGCGATCACCCGCATGAGCGGCTCCGACGCGACGTACACGGGCTTCATCCGCGACATCACCGACCACAAGCTCGTCGAGCAGGAGCGCGCCGAGCGGATCGCGCGGCAGGCGCTCGTCGTCGCGCTCGGCCAGAGTGCGCTCGGGGGACTTGACCCCGCGGACCTCTGCGCCTCGGGCCTGTCGACGCTCGTCGAAGGCCTCGGCGCGGACCGCGGCGTCGTGTTGATGCTCGAGGCCGACGGTGGCCTGCGCCGCCAGGCGGCGATCGGCCTCGGCCCGCTCGCCGGGCACGGCGAGCCGGCCGGCGAGGCGCAGGCGGCGATGCTGCAGAGCACGATCGACGCGCGCGGGACCCTGTGGCTGACCGGTCACGCCCTCGCGGCCGCCATCGTCGCGATGCCCGCCGCGGCCGGCATGGGCTGCGCCCTGTCGGTCGCGCTGCAGGGCGACCGCGGCGCGACGATCGGCATGTTCGCCGTCGCGACCGCGGACCCCGAAGGCCTGCGCCCCGGCGACGAGGGCTTCGCGCAGGCGATCGCCAACGTCGTCGGCACGGCGATCGCGCGCTGGCGCGCCGACGAGGAGATCGCGCGGCTCGGGCTGCAGGACCCGCTGACGGGCCTCGCCAGCAGGCCGCTCTTCGAGAACCGCCTCGAGCAGGCGCTCGAGCGCGCCCGCCGCGAGCAGGGCGACGCCGCCGTCCTGTTCGTCGACCTCGACGGCTTCGGCAGGCTCAACGACGGCTTCGGCTACCGCACGGGCGACGCGGTCCTCGTCGGGGTGGGCACCCGCCTGGGCTCGGTGCTGCCCGCCGGCGCGACCGCCGGGCGCCTCGCGGGCGACGACTTCGCGGTGCTGCTGCCGGGCGTCGCGACCGAGGACGAGGCGCTCGCGATCGCCGAGCGGATCGGCACCGCGCTGTCGGAGCCGATGCTCGCCGGCGGGCGCGAGCTCACGATGACGGCGAGCATCGGGGTCGTGCTCACCGAGCGCGGCACGGCGTCCGTGTCCGACGTGCTGCGCACCGCGACCGTCGCCGCGAGCCGTGCGCGCGAGCGCGGCGGCGACCGCGCGGAGCTCGCGACGCAGGGCATGCGCCGGCGCCTGCTGCACGCCGCGGAGATCGAGCAGGGCCTACGCCGCGCGCTGACCGACGGCGAGCTGCGCCTGCACTACCAGCCGATCCTCGACCTCTCGACCGGGGCGATCGCGGCCGTCGAGGCGTTCGTGCGCTGGCAGCACCCCGACCACGGCCTGCTCGCGCCCGCGCAGTTCCTGGCCGCCGCCGAGGCGACCGGCCTCGCGGTACCGCTCGGCGCCGAGATCCTCTCGCTCGCCTGCGCGGAGCTCGCTCGCTGGGACCACGTCCTGCGCGACGAGGGCATGGCCGCGCCCGCGGTGCACGTCAACGTCTCCGCCCGGCATTTCGCGGCGCCCGGGCTCGCCGGCAGCGTCTCGCGGGCGCTGAGCCGCAGCGGCCTCGAGTCCAAGCTGCTCGTCCTCGAGATCGCCGAGACGATGTTCACCGGCGAGGGCAGCCACGCGCTCGCCCAGCTCGACGACCTGCGCGGCGTCGGCGTGCGGATCGCGCTCGATCGCTTCGGCACCGGCTACTCGTCGCTGGCGGCGATCCGCCAGCTGCCCTTCGACGCGCTGAAGGTCGACTCGTCGTTTCTCACCGAGCTTGGTCAGGGCACGCGCGACGCGCGCCTGATCGAGGCGATGATCGGCATCGGCCACTCGCTCGGCCTGCCGATGACGGCCGCGAAGGTCGAGACCGAGGAGCAGCTGCGGCTGCTGCGCTCGCTCGGCTTGGACCGCGCGCAGGGCGAGCTCTTCGCGCCACCCCTGTCGGCCGACGCCGCGCTCGAGCTCGTGCGCTCGCGGCGCGTGTGGTCGGGCCTGCTGCAGGCGACCAAGCCCGAGCCGCGCCTGGCCGGCGGCGAGCACGCCACCGCCGGGCTCGCGACGGCGGGCCATGCGGCGGCACCCGAGGCGTCGCTGAGCCTCGGGCAGGCCGCGCAGGCGCTGCGGATCTCGACCTCGACCGCGCGCCGGTGGGCCGACGACGGGCGCCTGGGAGCGACGCGGACCGCGGGCGGTCACCGGCGCTTCGCCGCGTCCGAGGTGCGCCGCCTGCTCGTCGAGCGGGGCCGGCCGCAGGTGGCTCCCGCCGACGCGCCGCGCCGCGCGCTGCCGGGCCTCGCGCGGTTGATCGAAGGCCACGGCACGGCGCTCGCCGAGCTCAGCTGGCGCGGCCTCTATGGCGACCTGCGCTCGGGCTTCTTCGTCGACCCCGAGGGCGTCGCGGCGGCCGAGGGCTGGATCGGCGCGCTCGCGTCGGCGGCCGCGACGGCGAACTACGACATGCTGCACGCGGCCACGAGCGCGCTCATGCGCGCCGCCGAGCGCGGCGGAGCGTCGCTGCTCGAGCGCCATCTCGCGCTCGAGCGCTTCTCGGAGACCGCGACCCGCGCGCTCGCTCGCAGGTCATGCCCGCGGGAGGAGATCGTCGCGGTGCGCAGGCTGTTCGCCGCGCTCGACCAGCGCCAGCTCGCCGACGCGGGCTGATGGGGCCTCAAGGTCTGCGACTCCCGGCCGACCACGGGAGAGAACCACCGCCCCGCTGACAGCGCCGACGATCAGGAGGACCCGGCACATGCTCTTCGACGACCCGCGGCTGATCGAGACGGCCGGCGCTCCGGAACCCGAGGCGCTCGGCGCCACCGCGATCGCCGCCGCGGTCGTGCGCGAGCTGCGCGAGTCCGGGCGCCAGGTGCGCTTCGCGCTCGTGCCGACGCGCGAGCGCGTGACCGTCCTGCTGTGCGACATGGACGGCGCCGTGGTGTCGCGGCTGTCGCCCGCGCGGGCGCTCGAGATCGCGACGGGCGAGCCGCTCCCGCAGGCCCGCGCGCGCTGACCCGCGCCGCGGTGCGCGCAGGCGGGCGTCGCGCCGCCGAAAGAATCTCCCGGCGCCCGATGGCGCGGGTAGTCTCGGCGGCCATGAGACGCCTCCTCGTCGGGCTGGTCGCGCTGTTCACACTCGTCCCGGTCGGCTCCGCGCTCGCGGCCGACAACCCCCCCGACGACAGGGTCGTCCTGAGCGGCAACGTGCGCGTCAACAGCGGCGTGACCGTGAAGGGGGACGTCATCGTCGGGCAGGGCGACGTCCTCATCCGCGGGCGTGTACGCGGCGACGTCATCGTGGCGGACGGCGACGTGACGATCCGCGGCCGCATCGGCGGCGACGTCGTGACGTTCGCCGGCCGCGCGACGCTCGGCCGCAGGGCACGGCTGTCGGGCGACCTCGTCTACTTCGACAAGAAGCCCAAGGTGGCGAGGGGCGCACGCGTCGCCGGCGAGACGAAGAAGTTCGACGGCGGGTCGCTGGGCGACACGCTGGCGAAGCTCGCGATCGGCCTGTGGGTGATCTTCTCGGTGTCGATGCTGCTGCTCGGCCTGATCTTGCTGCTGCTCGCTCCGCGCGCGGCCGATGCGATCGGCCGCACGGCGAAGGCGAAGTTCGGGCTGTCGATCGGGGTGGGGGTGGGGGTCTTCATCTTGCTGCCGATCCTCGCGGGCCTGCTCTCGGTGAGCGTGCTCGCGACGCCGCTGGGGATCATCCTGCTGCTGTTGTTGATCCCGCTCAGCGCGATCGCGTACGTGACGACGGGGCTTGTGATCGGCCGCTCGATCCTCAAGGACTCGGGGATCCCGGCGTTCTTGCTGGGCATCCTGATCCTGTGCCTGCTGACGCTCGTGCCGTTCCTCGGCGCGCTCGTCGCGCTGCTCGCGGTGATCTTCGGGCTCGGCGTGCTGTTCACGACGCTGTTCCGCGTCCGGCGCGCGTAGGTCACGACGGACGCGGGCCGGGACGCGCTTGCGCCCCGGCCCGAATCACTAGCCGCGCTTCACGATGCGCCGACCGGCGAACTGGTAGAAGACCTTCGTCCTCACCGGCCCGGTGACGTACCGGCGCCGCCGGGGATCCCAGTGCCTCGCATTGGGATCGACGACCGTCGCCTTGACGTAGACCGTCGTCGATGGGAACAGGTCGCGCTGGGTCCCGGCGCAGATCGGTCCCTCGTAGTCCGGCGCCGTGGGCGAGTCGCCCGGCTGGCCGGCCGGAACGCCCTTGCTGCAGTCCACGACGTTGCGCTCGCCGAGCTTGTGCGTCACCTGCACGTGTGGCTTGGCGCCGACCTTGGCGATCGTGCAGCGGGCGGTCGTGCGCTTGGCGCTCGTGATCCTGCGGATGTCGCACCTCCTGGTCGACCACGGACGGATCGGCTCCCCGCCGAACGTCGCCGGGCGGCCCGCGCCGATCAGCGAGTCGATCGACGCCACGCGGGGCAGCTGATGGATCGTCGCGTTCTCGATCGCGAGGTTCGGGCTGCCCGGGGGTGCCGCGATGCTCAGGTTGAACGTGCCGTCGCTCGAGTCGGCGGTTCCCGCGTCGTACGCCGGGAGCCGCGGGTGCAGCGTCAGCGGGTTGGAGTTCTGGTCGAGCAGCGTGACGTCCTGGACGATGATCGGATCGGGCGTGTTGAAGTCCACGCCGGTGAACGTCGCGCCGACATGGAACTCGGCGCCGCCGGGCACGACGCCCGCGGTGCCGCTCCACGCCGGGTTGCCGGCGGACCAGGTGATCCGGTAGCGCTTGTAGGACTTGCCTTTGAACGTCCCGTTGCCCGTCGGGCCGCTGACGACTGGGTTGATCCACGGGCTCTTCGTGCCCTTGTACGTCCACGAGATCGGCGGCGCCGAGCTCTGCGGAGACAGGAAGTCGATGCGCAGCTTGCGGCCTGCGGCGGCGTTCGGGTTGACGAGATCCCAGTTGTGCATCGTCTGCACGGAGAGCCCGACGTTCGATGCCAGCAGGCCGAACGTGCGGTCGCTGAAGTGCCGGCGATAGGTCGCGCGGTCGGGGCCGGAGAGCTGCCTGCCGGCCGGCATGAGGTGGCGGTGGAAGCTGTCCTCGCCCGGCGTCGGCGGCGGGCCGGGCTCATCGATGTCGCTGGGCGGGTTGTCGTTGGCGTGTTGGAGGCCGTAGACGTGCCCTGCCTCGTGGGCGGCGGTTCCGCCGATCGCCTGTGCCCAGCGCTCGACCGTCGCGTTGGCTCCCGTCAGCGAGCCCGTCATGGTGCAGCCGAGGGGGGTGGCGCCTTCGCACGTCGTGTAGCTCCCGGCCCACACGCGGGCGAAGTCGATGTCGACCGCGTCACCGATGTCGATGTCGCGCGCGCGGCCCCAGGCGCCGCTTGGCGGGGTGTCGGACCCGACGGCGACGGTCGTGCGCCGCGCGGGTGGGGTGGGGAGCGTCGCGGGGTTGGTGGTGGTCGAGAGGGTCTGGACGTTGAACTCGCAGTAGTCGTCGGCGACGACGTCGTAGATCCGGTTGCGCAGCGCCGCCGTCGTGCCGATCGCGGGGTTGAGGTCGGCGACGTCGAACCGCTTGGCCGGGCTGACGGCGGTCGCGTACGCCGGGAAGCTCGCGTCGGCGACGGTCGGGAAGTACACGAACAGCTTGTTGCTCTTGGCAGCGTCGGTCGTCCCGTCGCTGAGTGGGCACGTGGGCGCCGACAGCGCCGGCTGCGAGGCGACGGCCATGCAGGCGACCGCGGCGGTGAACGTCGCGAGCGCCGTGAGGACAGTGGATGGGCGAGGCATCTTGGGCTCTCCTTGCCGGGCCGATGACCCGGGGCGTGGGGTGGATGCCTCCTACGACCGCCCGGTCCGGGCGAGAAATACGATCCGTGCGCTACAGCACACGTCGGCCGGTCGGTGGCGGCGCCGTGACCCGCGCGCGATGATGCGTTCGATGGACGACGCATCCGAGCGCTTGCGCGTAGACAAGTGGCTGTGGGCGGCGCGCTTCGTGAAGACGCGCGCGCTTGCCGCGGAGGCGGTGAAGGGCGGCCACG
Organism: uncultured Actinomycetes bacterium; assembly: GCA_963839905.1. Lineage (GTDB taxonomy): Bacteria > Actinomycetota > Thermoleophilia > Solirubrobacterales > Solirubrobacteraceae > CADCVQ01. The sequence continues at coordinate 16,673 of CAWIXC010000005.1, forward strand.
TGCAGGTCAACGGCCAGCGCGCGAAGCCGAGCAAGGAGATCGGGCCGGGCGACCTGCTCGAGATCACGATCGGCCAGACGCGGCGCGCGGTCGTCGTGCTGGGTGTGGCGCCGCGGCGTGGCCCGGCGAGCGAGGCGGCGCTGCTGTTTGAGGAGACGGCGGAGAGCATCGCGGCGCGGGAGGCCGCCGCGGCGCAGCGGCGCCTGGCGCCGCCGCCACCGGGCGCGGATCTCGGCGCCCGGCCGACCAAGCGCGACCGCCGCCGGTTCGACGCGACGCCCGGCGCGCGACGCGGGCGACGGTAGCGCTCCGGCAGTTGATGTCGCTCCGCAGGCGCGTCTTCGGCCGCGCTAGCCGATCAGGTCGAGCGCTGCGCCGACGATCGTCTCCGGATCGAGTCCGTGGTGGGCGTAGACGTCCTCGAGCGAGCCGGCTTGGCCGAACCGCTCGACGCCGATGTTCGTGATCGGGATGCGGCCGGTCACGCCGAGGAAGCTGAGCGTGTGCGGGTGCCCGTCCATGACCGTGACGATCGGCGTCAGCCGGTCCGCGGGGAACAGGCGGGCGAGGATGTCCGAGCTGCCCTCGGTGAGGCCGCGCCTGGCCTGCGTGGCCCGGAAGACGAGGTCCGGGCTCGTCAGGCAGACGACGTGCGGCGCGCGGCCGGTGTCCTGCTCGAGCATCCGTGCGGCCTCCATGACCTCGGGCATGACGGCGCCGGTGCCGACCAGGGTCACCCGTGCGTCCGGTCCCCCCTCCTGCAGGCGGTAGCCGCCGGCGAGCACGTCGGCACGCCGCTGTGCCGGGTCGGCGGGGCGCCGTGCGAGCGCCTGGTCGATCGGCCGTGTGCTCAGACGGAAGTAGCTCGACGTCCCGCCCTGCTGGCCGAGCCGGGAGAGCGCGTAGAGGAACGTCCATTCGAGGTCCTGGCCGAACGCGGGCTCCCAGGCGATGCACTCGGGCTGCTCGATCCCGATGCTCGGGGTGTTGATGGACTGGTGCGCCCCGCCCTCCGGGGCGAGGGTGACGCCCGAGGGCGTCCCGACGAGGATCGACTGCCCGCCGGCGTAGATGCCGAACGACCACGGCTCGAGGGCGCGCGCGACGAACGGGTCGTAGATCGTGCCGATCGGCAGCAGCGCCTCGCCGTCGCGCGACCACGTCGCGCCGAGCTCACCGAGCAGACCGACCAGGTTGACCTCGGCGATGCCGAGCTCAACGTGCTGGCCGTGCTCGTGCTCGCGCCACTTGACGAGCGTCTGGCGGTCGTCGGCGAACCAGTCGATGCGCTCCCCGACCGACCAGATCCCGACGCGGTTGATCCAGCCGCCGAGGTTCGTCGAGGACGCCACGTCGGGCGAGACCGTGACGATCCGCTTCGCCGTCTCCGGTGCCTCGTGGGAGAGATCGACGAGCAGCCGGCCGAGCACCTGCTGCGTCGAGAGCGCCCCGGTGTGCTCGAGGTCGAGCGCGACGGGGACCTCGACGCCCGTGGCAGCCGTGCGCGGGTCGCGATGAAGCGTGCGGGCCGTCTGTGCGCACAGCTCGCCCTCCGGGGTGTTCGGGGCAAACGCGGACCAGGGGTCGCGTGCGTCGGCGCCGAGCGCCGGCGCGAGCGTCTCGTACTGCTCGGAGGAGAGCAGGGCCGAGTGGTTGGACGGGTGGCCCTCGGTCGGCAGCGACCAGCCCTTCACGGTGTAGGCGAAGACGACGCTCGGCTGGCCGACCGCGGCGTCGGCTGCGCGGTATGCCTGAAGCAGCGCCGGGTGGTCGTGGCCGCCGAGGTTGCGGACCGTCTGGTGCAGTCGCTCGTCGTCGTAGTCGGTGATCGCCCGGCTGATGTCCCGCATGCCCGGTGCGTCGGTGAGCAGGCGCTTGCGAACCTCCGCGGCCGGGGCGCGGAGCATGCGCTGGTACTGCTCGTTGGGCATCGCATCGATGCGCGCGCGGACGGCCTCGCCGCCCGGCAACGCGAACAGCTCCTCGAGCCGGCGGCCGTACTTGACGGTCAGCACCTGCCAGCCGGCGGCGGCGAACATGCCCTGCAGCCGCCCGATCGCCATCGCCGGGACGACGCGGTCCAGCGACTGGCGGTTGAGGTCGACGACCCACATGACCTCGCCGAGCGAGGCGACGACGGGATCGACGAGCGCCTCCCAGATCGCGCCTTCGTCGAGCTCGGCGTCGCCGAGCAGCGCGATCTGGCGGCCGCCGACCGCGACGTCCGTGTGGCCGGCGACGTAGCGGTGCGCGAGCGCGCTCCAGATCGTCGCGGTGGCACCGATCCCGACCGAGCCGGTCGAGAAGTCGACGGGGTCCGGATCCTTGGTGCGGCTCGGGTAGCTCTGCAGCCCGCCCAGCTCGCGCAGGGTCGTGAGGTACTTGGCGTCCAGCTCGCCGAGCAGGTAGTTGATCGCGTGCAGGACCGGCGAGGCGTGCGGCTTGACCGAGACGCGATCGGGCGCGCGGAGGTGCGCGAACCAGAGCGCGGTCATGATCGAGACCATCGACGCGCTGGAGGCCTGGTGGCCGCCGACCTTTACCCCCGAGGCGTTCGCGCGGACCTTGTTGGCGTGGTGGACGATCGAGGTCGCGATCCACAGCACGCGCTGCTCGACGGCGTGCAGCAGCTCGGCGGACGGCGCGGGCGGCCCGTCAGCCGTGGATACCGAACCTGACATCGCGTCAGTGAACGCCCGGTTGGCCATCAAATCCAGCCGATGGCGGCGATCGGCGGCAAACGCGCAAGGATCGATTGCAAGATGGACTCGTGACCTTCGATTGCATACAAGGGCTGGGCTGACGTGATCGAGCCATCGCTCGACGGTACCGACAGCGAGATCGTCGCCCTGCGGATCGCTGACGCGCGGGCGTCGCTGACGGAGATCGGCCGAAGGTCTCGCTGTCGCCGCCGCGGCTAGGCGCCGCATCGATCGGCGTACGGGACGTCAACGACCTCAAACCGCGATCGGCCGGCTGCGCAGCACCCGCGCGGTCGGGGGCACCAAGACGCTGATGGTCCTCGGGGCGTGGTCGCCGGACCGCTGATCGGCCGCTCCGGGCTCACGCGCGCGCGCCGAGCGCAAACGCGCGAGCCAGAACCGGACGCCGGAATCCTGCGCCGCCGCGTTTCGGTCGGGCAGCGCGGTCGTGTCTGCGTCGGGTGCTCAGCCAGGATGTCGCCTGGTGGTCGTCGGCCTGGGCCGGGCGGGAAGGGGTACCCGACAGGCGCTTCGCCGCCCGCTCCGCGGTTGCCGATCTTTCGTGCCGACAGCGATACGCCGCTCAGGATGATCCTGCTGCTGCTGCTTCCGCTTGGCGCGATCGGATACGTCACCCCCGGGGCTCGTGATTTGGCCGGTCGACTCTTGAGAACTCGCGGATCCCGGCGTGGTGCTGGACATCGTGCGTGAAGCTGAGTGAGGAGATCGGGCCGGGGGACCGGCTCGAGTTCACTATCGGGCAAACGCGGCGCGCGGCCGTCGTGCTCGGCTTGGCGCCCCGGCGCGCGGCCCGCGAGCGAGGCGCAGCCGCTCTACGAGGAGAGCGCCCAGAGCATCGCCGCCCGGGAGGCCGTTTCAGATCGCGAGCACATAGCGGAGGCCCCTTTCAGCTTGCACCGAGCACGTTGCTGGATCGGCCTCATGACGCAGTCAACGACGTCTCGGCACGAGGCATCGTCCGCCTCAGCCGACCCCAGCACGCAAGTGCTACGGAACGGAAGGTTGGGGCGCAGCACAGGCCGAAGGCGAAACGCTATCGCTTGACGCGCGCTCACCCTCTGAGGGGCTGGCCGCTCGGCTATCGGGGCAGGGCTGCCTCAGGCTTCCCGTACCGACGACTTGCCGACCATCGCTCAGCGCCCAGAGGTAGGTCCCTCGATCTAGCCAGCGCAAATGAAACCGTCCAACCGTCGGACCTACCGGCCTAGTCATGGTTCGTACTGGCTGAGCCGACGTCTTTGTCCACAGCTTGAGCCGCAATTCGTGGTTTGTCCCTCTAGAATTACTGACCGTCATGTCAGTCACTTTGCTGCGGCGCAGCGCAAGACTGACGAACCAGTCGGAAGCCAAGCCCGGCTGTGGCGCGGAGCGGTACCGAGTCTTGAGCACGCGTACTCGGATGGTGCGTTCCCCCCCAGGAATAAGCCGAAGCCGGAGCTCAAGGCGGGTGTGGCTGATCCGGCGCGCGGCGCCCGCCTTCGTTGGGAGCGTGTTCGCCCGAACGAGGTGCGTCTCGACGAACGCTGCGCTCGACAGCGAGAACCATGTCGCGGCGACGGCGCTAGTCGTTTCGGCGCCTACGAGCAAAGGGAGAAATTTGCGCTCGTTGGTAGAAATCTTGTGGGGCTGCGGCGAATGAGCCGAGTGCGGGGAGGTCAGTCCGGACCGCGCCGAGCCCACCGACCTTGCGCCCCTCTAGCAGTAGGTCTCCGCCCGCGACTGTGATCGCATGCCTCGATCGGTTAGTGACCGAGAACCTTACGAGCCCCTGGGTGCCGAGCGGTCCCTGGAACACGCGAGCTTTCAAGTCCACAGCCACCTCGCGGTCCTCCCGCCACACGACGGTGCCCGTATACGCGCCCCAGACAGCAAGTAGGAACGTCACACCGCCGGCGATCATCTTGATCGCCTTGGGCAGCCTGTGTTGTGCGGTGGGTGATGGGGCCTCGTGATCACGCATCTAGCGGAGTGTCGCGTAGAACGGGCAGAAACCCTCGCCCAATGAGTCGCGCTCGAGCTCGCTGGCATGACAGCAACGCAGCAACCTCCGTGGACGTCCGGTTTCGGGCGGACGAGATGCAACGCACCTGCGGCACGACGCGACCGCCTACAGCGCGTTCGCCGACTGCGTCACCGAACACCAGGCGCGTGTGAGCGACGCGATCGGGCGCTTTGGCGGCGCGCTTGTCTCACCACGCGGCGAGCGTGTCGGCGCCGAGCGTCGCGGACAACCGCCGGGCCGCGCTGCCCGCTGGATGATGAGCTCGGTGCGAGCCCCCAGGGTGCCGCGCCCCCGCCCGCGCAGAACGCCATGCCGCCGATCGCGAGGGCTGCTCATCGAAGGCGTCGACGAGCCCCTCCCTGACCTTCGCGTTTATCCGCTCGTGCCAGCGGGCACAGGTGCTGCCGCGGTAGCGCTGGATGGGGCCGTCGTCCATCGCGCGGCGCGGCCTATCCTCGATCGATGGCCGCGTCCTCCTCCGAGCAGGCCGCGCCGCTCGGTGAGCTGGACGAGCGGCTGGCCGCGCTGACGCTCCGCGACGAGCATCGCCTGCGCCGTCGTGTCGACCGCGTGCGCCGCGGCCACGACGAGCTCGGCAAGCTGCTCGCGGAGATCGCGCGCGGTGAGGCCGCGATCGCGCGCAGGCGCGCGGCTGTGCCCGAGGTCAGCTATCCGGCCCAGCTGCCCGTCAGCGCCCGCCGCGACGATCTGCTCAAAGCAATCGCGGACAACCAGGTCGTGATCGTCGCGGGCGAGACCGGATCGGGCAAGACGACGCAGCTACCAAAGATCTGCCTCGAGCTCGGGCGCGGCGTGCGCGGCGCGATCGCCCACACCCAGCCGCGCCGGCTCGCCGCGCGCACCGTGGCAGAGCGGATCGCCGAGGAGCTGAACGTGCCGCTCGGCGAGGCGGTCGGATACGCCGTCCGGTTCAGCAACGTCTCGCAGCGCGACACGCTCGTGCGTCTGGTCACCGACGGGCTGCTGCTCGCCGAGATCCAGCACGACCGGCAGCTGCGCCGCTACGACACGATCATCATCGACGAGGCCCACGAGCGCAGCCTGAACATCGACTTCCTGCTCGGCTACCTGCACCGCCTGCTGCCCCAGCGCCCCGACCTCAAGCTCGTCATCACGAGCGCGACGATCGACCCCGGCCGCTTCAGCACGCATTTCGGCGATGCCCCGATAGTCGAGGTCTCCGGCCGCACGTACCCGGTCGAGGTTCGCTACCGGCCGCTCGCCGCGGACCCACCACTAGACGAGGAGGACGACCCCGGCCCCGACCGCGACCCGGTTGACGCGATCGGCGACGCCGTCGAGGAGCTACTCAAAGACGGCCCCGGCGACGTGCTCGTCTTCCTGTCCGGCGAGCGCGAGATCCGCGACACGGCCGAGGCGCTGACCGGCCGGCTGGACTCGCGGATCGAGGTGCTCCCGCTCTACGCGCGCCTCGCGCCCCAAGAGCAGCAGCGCGTCTTCAAGCCCCACGACGCGCGACGCGTCGTGCTCGCCACGAACGTCGCCGAGACCTCGCTGACCGTCCCCGGCATCGGCTCGGTCGTCGATCCCGGCACCGCCCGCATCAGCCGCTACAGCGCGCGGCTGAAGGTCCAGCGGCTGCCGATCGAGCCCGTGTCCCAAGCCTCGGCCGACCAGCGCAAGGGACGCTGCGGCCGCCAGTCCGACGGCATCTGCATCCGCCTCTACGCCGAGGAGGACTTCAACCAAAGGCCCGCCTACACCGACCCCGAGATCCTGCGCACGAGCCTCGCCGCGGTCATCTTGCAGATGGAGTCGCTCGGGCTGGGCGAGGTCGAGGACTTCCCGTTCCTCGACCCACCCGACCGCCGCCAGATCCGCGACGGGATCGCACTGCTGCACGAGCTGGGCGCCCTCGACCCCTCGGAGCAGTCCGGAAAACGCCTGACACCGCTTGGCCGCAGCCTCGCGCAACTCCCGGTCGACCCACGCCTCGGCCGCATGGTGCTCGAGGCCGACCGCGTCGGCTGCGCGGACGAGGTCGTCGTCATCGCCGCGGCGCTCTCGATCCAGGACCCGCGAGTCAGACCGCTCGAGGAGCGCGCCCAAGCCGACCAGCAGCACGCCCGCTTCAAGGACGAGCAGTCGGACTTCATCGCGTTCCTCAACCTCTGGCGCTACCTGCGCGAGCAGCAACGAGACCTCTCCGGCAACCAGTTCCGCAAGCGCTGCAAGGCGGAGTACCTGCACTACCTGCGCGTCCGCGAGTGGCAGGATCTCGCCGGCCAGCTGCGAAGCGCCGCCCGCGCCGTTGAGGTCACGATCAACGAGGAGCCCGCCGAGCCGCAAGCCATCCACGTCGCGCTGCTCTCGGGCCTGCTGTCGCACATCGGCCTGCGCAACGTCAGCCGGCGCGAGTACGAGGGCGCGCGCGGCGCGCGCTTCGCGATCCAGCCCGGCTCGGTGCTCGCGCGCAAGCAGCCGTCGTGGGTCATGGTCGCCGAGCTCATGGAGACCTCGCGCCTGTGGGGGCGCACCGCCGCACAGATCCAGCCCTCGTGGATCGAGCCGCTCGCCAAGCACCTCCTGAAGTACACCTACGAGGCGCCGCACTGGGAGCGAAAGCGCGGCTCGGTCGTGGCGACCGAGCGCGCGACGCTGTTCGGCCTGCCCGTCGTCACGGGGCGCAAGGTCGCCTACGGCGCAATCGATCCGGAGCTGTCGCGCGAGCTCTTCATCCGCTGCGCGCTGGTCGAGGGCGACTGGCACACGCAGCACGCGTTCGTCGCCGACAACGCGCGCGTGCTCGAAGAGCTCGAGGAGCTCGAGCACCGCGCCCGCCGGCGCGACATCCTCGCCGGCGACGAGGCGATCTTCGCCTTCTACGAGGCGCGGGTCCCCGACGACGTCGTGTCGGTGGCGCACTTCGACCGCTGGTGGAAGGCCGCGCGCCGCGCCGACCCGGGCAAGCTGACCTTCCCGCGCGACCTGCTCGTCGACGAGGAGGACGCCGCGGACCTGCTCGACCCCCGCGCGCGGCCCGACGCCTGGCGCCAGGGCGAGCTCGAGCTCGCGCTGAGCTATTGCTTCGAGCCCGGCACCGACGAGGACGGCGTCACCGTCCACGTCCCCCTGCACGCTCTATCCGAGCTGCGCGCCTCCGGCTTCGACTGGCTCGTGCCGGGCCTGCGCCACGAGCTCGTCGTCGCGCTCATCCGCTCGCTGCCGAAGGATCTTCGCCGCCCGCTCGTGCCGATCCCCGAGGTCGCGTCGGAGGTCGTCGCGGGGCTGCGGCCGCGCAAGGGGCGGCTCGTCGACGCGGTCGCGCGCGAGCTCGAGCGCGCACGCGGCGTGCGAGTCGCCGCGACCGACTTCGACCTATCGCGGCTGCCGGCGCACCTGCGGATGTCCTTCGCCATCGAGGACGATGGCGGCGCGGTGCTCGCCCGCGGCGACGACCTCGACGCGCTGCGCGCCACCGTCGCGCCCAGGCTGCGGGCCGCGCTGACCGCCGCGACGGCGCACATCGAGCGCTCGGGACTCACTGCGTGGGAGATCGGAGGCCTGCCGCGGACGATCGAGCTGCCCGGCGCGGTCGCGTATCCCGCGCTCGTCGACGAAGGCGCGACCGTTGGCGTGCGCGTGTTCGAGACGGCCGCGGCGCAGGCCGCGGCGATGGTGGCCGGCACGCGGCGGCTGCTCGAGCTCGGCGTGCCGTCGCCGCTGCGCGCCGTCCAGCGCGGCCTCGACCGCTCCGCCGCGCTGGCGCTCGCGGGCGCGCCGCACGGCGGGGCCGGCGCCCTGCTCGACGACGCGGTGCTCGCGGCCCTCGACGCGCTCGTCGCCGAGGCCGGCGGCCCGGCGTGGGACGAGGCGGGCTGGCTTGCTCTGCGCTCGCACGTGGCCGCCGGGCTCGCCGCGACGACCGCGCGCATCGTCGCGCAGGCCGTCGAGATCCTCGACGCGGCGCGCGACGTGCGCCTCGCGCTCGACGCGCTGCCCTCCGACGAGGCGCTGCGAGAAGCGCGCCTCGACGTCGCCGGGCAGCTCGGCGGCCTCGTCTATCCGGGCTTCATCGCCGCGACCGGCGCGGCGCGGCTGCCCGACGTGACCCGCTACCTGCGGGCGGCGGTGCGGCGCCTCGAGCGGCTGCCCGACGCCCCGGCACCCGACCGCGACCGCATGCGCGTGCTGCACGAGCTCGAAGCCGAGCTGCGCCGCCGGCGCGACGCCGCCGGCGGGACCCCGGCTCCCGAGCTGCGCGAGGTCGGATGGATGCTGCAGGAGCTGCGCGTGAGCAACTTCGCGCAGGGAGTCGGCGTGCGCGGTCAGGTCTCCGCGAAGCGCGTACGCCGCGCGTTGGAGACGGCCCGCGTTGGCCCGTAAGCGACCGGCTGCGACCGGCTTCGCCGCAACCGGCGATGATGACGATCCTGTGACAGTGGGCACACGAGTGGCCAAGAAGGCCCAAGTAGACGAGAATGCGGCCCCGGTGCACACCGGGGAGGCCAGGGACGGGACCATGGGGCCAAGCGATCTGACAACGGACAAGCCGGGCAGCGGGAAGAGCGAGGTCGTCGGCGACGGCCGGCCTCCGGCTCCCACCGTCTCCAACGGGAGCGTCGCGAAGAAGCGCAAGAAGCAGAAGGCGCTGGCCGCGGTCGCCGCGAACGGTCACGTCGCAAAGGTCGCCAAGCGCAAGTCGCCAGGCTCCAACGGCCACAAACCCGCCGACGACGAAGCCGAGGTTCCAGCGGCGTCCAACGGCGCGGTCGTCACCGATGACCGCACGCTCGAGCTGCCCGCCGTGGAGGACGTCGATGACGTCGGCCGCCCGGCGGCCGGGAACGTCGAGCTGGAGGAGCTCGACGCCGAGGAGGCCGCGCGCGAGGCCGAGCTGGCCGAGTTCTACGCCGAGGAGGCCGCGCGCGAGGAGGCCGAGGCCGCGGAGGCCGCGGCGCTGCTGGCCCGCATCGCCGAGGCCGAGCCAAAGCTTCGCCGCCGCGCCGCCAAGCGCGCGCGGGCAGCACGCAGGGCGACGCCGGCGGCGCGCCGTGCGGAGCTCGTCGCGACCGCCGCCGCGATCGCGGCGGCCGCCGCCGAGGCGGAGGCCGCGGCACAGGCCAAGCGCTCCGGCCGCGCCGGCAAGTACTTCCGCCGCTTCGTCGCGCTGGTCGCGATCTGCCTGGTTCCCGCCGCCGTCTACGCGCTCGTCGTCACCGACGGGCCCGTCTCGGACCTGCCGGCCGCCGACGCGGCGTACATCAGCGAGCAGCTCATCACCGCCGACCAGCGCGTGCGCCAGCGGCTCGTGCAGCTGCGCCCGCTGCGCACGTCCGCCGCGATCGCCCGCACGCGCGAGTCCCAGCTCACCGCGCGCTCGCTCTCACTCGAGGTCGGCGACCACGGCGGCAGCGCCGCCCGGCGCCTGCAGCGCGCGCTGACGCTCGAAGCCAGCTGGCTGGACGCCGTCGGATCGGTGCTCTCGAACCCCCGCAGCGCGCTGCGAGACCAGCTCGTCGCGCGCGAAGCCGCGCTGCGCCCGGCGCTCGCCGCGCTGCCGAACACCGAGAACCTGCGCCGCAAGGGCGGCTCGGCGAACCTGCGCGATTTCGCGAAGGCCCGCCTCGCCGCGAAGCGCAAGCGCTCACGCTCGTAGCGCCGAGGGCCGCGGGGACGAGGGCCGCGGGGGACGACGGCCGAGGGGGTCGAGGGTCGCGAGGTCGAGGGCCGCGGACGTCAGGCCACGTGGACGAGCTCGGCGTCGCTCGCCAGCGCCGCGCGCAGCGTGCGCTTGAGCTCGCCGTGGATCTGGCAGACGCGGCTCTCGGAGACGCCGAGCACCTCGCCGACCTCGCGTAGCGTGAGGTTCTTGACGTAGAGCAGCACGGCGACCTCGCGCTCGCGGCGGCCGAGCGCGGCGAACGCCCGGCGGAAGTGCTCCTTGGTCTCCTGCTTGGCCGACGCGCGAAACGGGTTTGACTCCTCGTCGTCGGACGGCAGCACGTCGAGGCGCTCGACCTTCGCGCCGTCGTGGGCGAGCACGAGCGAGTTCAGCGACGTCATGTCGGAGGCGACCAGGTCGCGCTGGTGGCGGCGCAGCTCGTGCGTCGTCATGTGCAGGCAGTCGGCGAGCTCGGCCTCGGCCGGGGCACGGCCGTGGATGGCGTGGAACTCGGTCTGCGCCCGACGCACGTCGCGCTCCCAGCGGCGCAGCGAGCGCGGCGCCCAGTCCGACCGGCGCAGCTCGTCGATGACCGCGCCATGGATCCGCGTCCACGCGAACTGCTCGAGCGTCGCGCCCTTCACGGGGTCGTAGCGGTCGATCGCCTTGATCAGTGCCTCGAGCCCGGCGGAGACGAGATCGTCGACATCGCAGCTCGCCGGCAGCTCGCCGAGCTTGCGGTAGACGATGAACTTCACGAGCGGGGCGTAGGTCAGGACGAGGCGGTCGCGCAGCCGCTCGTCACCGCTGCGGTTGTACTGGCGCCACAGCGCCATCGCATCTTCGGCCTCGATCCAGCGCCGCGAGCCGTCCGGGTTCGCACGGGTCAGGCGCGAGCGGCTGAAGATGGAGGACATGTCCCCTGTATCGCGTCTATGGGGTCTTGACCCCAACTGCCCGGCGGGATTTGCGACCGTCGCGGCACCCGATGAGCAGATTCGCCCTCGCCTTGAACAGATTCGCTCAGACCCCGGGATCGAGCGTGAGCTTGCCGGTTGTGCGCCGCTCGGCCAGGTCGCGCTGCGCCCGCGCCGCCTCGGCGAGCGGGTACGCGGGCCCGGTGACGGCGCGCAGCTCCCCGCGCGCGACGCGTGCGAAGAGGTCGGCGAGCGCCTCGTCGACCATCTCCGGGCGCCCGAGGCAGTGCATGATCCAGAACCCGACGACCGCTCGCGAGCGGCGCATGAGGTCGCCGCTGCGGACGCTGTTGGGCTCACGCGACGCGACGCCGTAGGTCACGAGCCGGCCGAACGGCGCCAGCGCGTCCAGCGACCGCTCGAAGACCTCGCCGCCCGCCATCTCGAAGACGACGTCGACCTGCCGGCCGCCGTTGCATTCCATCAGGCGCTCGGTCAGTCCGTCGGCCGCGCCGTCGACCGCGGCGTCCGCCCCGAGCGACAGCGCCAGCGAGCGCTTGTCCTCGGTCGAGGCGGTCGCGATGACGCGCCCGGCGCCCATCGCATGACCGAGTTGCACCGCGAGCGACCCGACGCCGCCCGCCGCGGAGTGCACCACGACGCTCTCCCCGGCGCCCACGCGCCCGCACGTGCGGTAGAGGTGCCACGCCGTGAGGCCCTGCACGAGCACGGCGAGCGCCGTCGCGTCGTCGACGGCGTCGGGGATTGCGAACGTCAGCGCCGCCGGGGCCGTCGCGTACTCGGCGTAGCCGCCGTCGCCGCACAGCGCGATCACGCGCTCGCCGGTGTCCTCGCGCACGCCCGCGACCTCGATCCCGGGCACGAGCGGCAGCACGTCCTTCGACAAGTACGTGTTCGTGCGCTTGTGCGTGTCGGCGAAGTTCAGCCCGGCGCGCGTGACGCGGACCAGCACCTCGCCGTCGCCGGGCTCGGGCACGGGCAGGTCGACGAGCTGCAGAACCTCCGGACCGCCGTACTCGGACATCTGGATCGCTCGCATCCGGTCGCGAGGATAGTTGGCGCGCCGTAGCATGCGCGCGTAATGGCATCCTCCGGCCCGGGCTTTGGGAGCGACAGCACGATCCCGCTGCTGACGGCGTTCCTCCTGGCGCTCGCGTTCCTGGGCGTCGTGGTCGCGATCGGCCTGAGCGACGGCGCCGACGGCGCGCCCGCCACCGCGAAGACGTCGACCGACTCGCTCGCGGACACGACGCCGGTCGACGAGCTGCCCAAGGTGACGCTCACGCTCGCCACCGCCGGCGCGGGCAGCGGCACGGTGCGTGTGGCCGGCGAGCCAAAGGTCTGCAGCAAGGAATGCAGCTTCCGCCTCGATCGCGACGTCTCGGTGACGATCATCGCCCGCGCGGCGCCGGGCTCGACGTTCGTCACGTGGACGGGCTCCTGCGGCGGCGGGCGCTTCTGCACGGTGCTGACCGACCGCTCGCAAACGGCCACCGCGCTGTTCAGCCTCAAGGAGAAGGAGCTGCCGGAGGAGCCGGTGGTGCCGGAGGGCCCCGACTGCGAGGACAAGATCGACAACGACGGCGACGGCAAGACCGACATCGACGACGACGACTGCCTGCTCGGCGAGTACGAGGACCCGGCGGACAACGCCGCCGCGCCGGGCGACACGACCACGCCGCCGCCGTCGGTCGATCCGACGCAGCCCCCGCCGGTCGTGCCCCCGCCGGTCGTCCCCCCGCCCGTCGTCCCGCCCCCGCCGCCCCCGCCGCCCCCGCCGCCACCGCCGCCACCGGCCGACTTCGAGCCGTGACCGCCTGACCTCCGCGCCGGGCGCCACGCAGCGAACGCCCCCGCCAAATAGGGTCCCGCCGCATGAGTGTCACTGTCGTCGGATCCATCGCCTACGACGCCGTGCAAACCCCGCACGGCGGGCGCGAGCGCATGCTGGGCGGCGCCGCCGTCCACTTCGCGCTGGCCGCGTCGTTCTTCGACGAGGTGCGCGTCGTCGGTCCCGTCGGCGACGACTTCGGCGAGGACGAGTACGCCGTCCTGCACGGCCGCAGTGTCAACACCGACGACATCGAGCACGTCGAGGGCGGCAAGACGTTCTTCTGGAGCGGCGTCTACGGCGACAACATGAACTCGCGCGAGACGCTCGAGACCGACCTCAACGTCTTCGAGACCTTCGACCCGAAGCTGTCCGACGCGTCGAAGCAGTCCGACGTGCTGTTCCTCGCGAACATCCTCCCCGAGCTGCAGCTCAACGTCCGCAAGCAGTGCGACGCGGCGAAGTTCGTCGCGCTCGACTCGATGGACCTGTGGATCAACATCGCGCACGAGGCGCTCGTCGCGGCGATCTCCGCCGTCGACTGCGTGATCCTCAACGACTCAGAGGTGGCGCTGTTCACCGGCGAGCGCGAGGTCGTGGCGGGCGCGCGCAAGATCATGGAGCACGGCCCGAGCGCGATGGTCGTCAAGCTCGGCAAGTACGGCGCGGCGCTCGTCACGCCCGACGAGTCGTTCTGGATCCCGGCGTACCCGGTCGAGTTCGTCACGGACCCGACGGGCGCGGGCGACTCGTTCGCCGGCGGCTTCGTCGGCTGCATCGCGGCGCACGGGGGCGAGGTCTCGAGCGACGTCCTGCGCCTCGCGATGGCCTACGGCACGGCGATCGCGTCGTACAACGTCGAGGAGTTCGGCACCGAGCGGGTCGCGCGGCTGACCGGCGAGGAGATCGTGGCGCGCGTCGAGGACCTGCAGCGCATCACCGCCTTCGCGACAGCTTCGGTCGCATTGCGCTAGCCCGAGCGCATTCGGGTAACTCTCAGCGCGATGCGAAAGCGATCCTCGTTCTACAGACGCCGCGGACCCGAGCGCAAGACGATCGTGGCGCAGGCGCTCGACCATGCAAGCGGGTCGGTCAAGCGGCGGCTGCAATCGCATCCAGGATCCGCGCGAGCGACCGCCATCGCGGCGATCCCCGTCATCGTCGCGCTGACGATGGCGCGCAAGCGCATCAACTTGCATCCCGCGGCGACGCTCGTCATCGGCTGCGGCACGCCGCTCGCCGCCGCGATCGCGATGCCGCCCGGGCGCCCGCGCTACGCCGCCATCGCGGCGGGCTACATGTACCTGTTCAAGCTCAGCTGGGAGCTGCCCTACGACGATCCCGAGTGGCTGCGAAAGCGCCTGCTCATCGACGAGCCGATCCGCTTCGACACCTGGGTCGGCTGCGGCGTGCCGGTCGGCGTGCGGCTGCAGCGCGCGCTGCGCAAGCCGGACGGCGAGGTCTCGGCGCTCGACGTCGCGGTCACGGTCGTCTACGGCTCGTGGTTCCTGCCGCACCTGCTGCTCGGCTACCTGCTGCTGCACCACCATCAGTACGTGCCGCGCGCCGGCGGGCGGCTGTCGGCCGCCTATCACCTCACGACGCCGTTCTACTGGCTGTGGCCGGAAGCGCCGCCGTGGTATGCCTCCGAGAAGGAGGGCCGGATGAACGGCGAGATCGACCGCGTCGCGCGCCAGGTCGTCTGCCACATCTTCAAGCGCCCGCCGCCCGGCGACGGCGAGGTGCCGGGCAACCCGTGGGGCTCGATGCCGTCGGATCACATCTCGTCGGCGGCGATCACGGCGATGGGCCTCGGCGAGCTCGGGCCGGCCTACGGCGCGCTCGGCTGGACGTACGTCGCGGCGGCATCGTTCGCGATCGTCTACCTCGGCGAGCACTACGTCGCCGACGTCGTCGTCGGGCTGGCGATCGCCGAGCTCGTGCGCCGCGGCGAGCCGTTCGCGGCGCCGCTCGTCCGCGCGGTCGCGCGCGCGCTCGAAGGCTGAGCGCCGCTACAGCAGCTTCGGCGCGGCCTGCAGCGTCAGCATCACGCCGAGCCCGACGATCAACACGGCCGATGCGGCCGGCAGCGCGGTCACGAGGCGCGGGGCGACGTGCAGCCGCGCCGTCAGCCGGCGGGCGTGCACGACGAGCAGCCCGAGGACCGTCAGCGTCGCTGCGAGGCCCACGCTGAAGGCGAGGATCAGCACGAGCCCGAGCGCGACCTGGTGCTGGGCGACGGCCCCGAGCAGCACGACCAGCGCCGACGGGCACGGGATCAGCCCGGCCGAGGCTCCCATCGCGATCAGCCCCTTCCAGGTGATCGTGTCCGTCTCGTGGTGAGAGTGGCCGTGGCTATGACCGTGGCCGTGAGCGTGGTGGTGGCCGTGCTCGTGCCCGTGCTCGTGATGAAGGCGGTGGGCGCGGCGCGCTCGGTGCTCGCGCACGCGCGAGCGCAGCACCGCGACCCCGATGCCCACGACCAGGAGCCCCGAGGCCAGGGTCAGCCACGGGTACAGGTCCTCCGGCAGGATGTACTGCGCGAGCAGCAGGGTGACCAGCCCGAGCGCGAAGACGCCGATCGTGTGCGTGACCGTCACGACCCCGCCCAGGACGACGGCGTGCCGGCTCGTGCCCTTCGATCCCACGAGGTAGGCCGCGACCATGGTCTTGCCGTGCCCTGGCGAAAGGGCGTGCAAGGCACCCCATCCGAGGGCGGCGAGCAGCAGGAGCAGCAGCGTGGCCTTGCCGGCCGCAGCGTCTTCGAACACGCCGGCGAACCCGTCGCCGGCAGCATTGCGCGTCGTCACCGACTCGCCCCCGGCGTAGCGCGGCGCTACGAGCGTTCCGTCGCCCTCGCGCACGTCGAGCGTCGCCGCGCGCTGGTCGAGCGGCCGCTGGATCGCCGCCGGCGGGTAGGAGCGCAGGCCACGCGTCGGGTCCTCCGAGGACACGCTGGAGCGCACCGCGGTGCCCTCGCCGGGGCGGGCGACGAGCGCCGTGTAGCCGAGCCGGTCGGAGTAGGTGTCGTCTCGCAGGTTCACCACCTCCGCACCCCGGGGCACGGCGGCCTCGAGGGGGATCTCGATCCGCGTCGTGTTTAGGCCGCCCTGCCCCGGACGCAGGAACAGCAGCGCCGGCCCGGCGTCTCGGAGAGGGGTGCGGCGCCCGTCGATGGTCACCGACAGCCCGCGGGCGACCTCCCGGCGCGCGCCGTCCAGCGTCTGCTCGCGGGTCTGGCGGCGGGCTTGGAAGGTCGGGATCTCGGCGATGTCGAGGACGTAGCGCAGCTGGACGGCGTCGCGCGTGACGCCGACCTGCGTGAGGTGGTTGATGGTGAAGTTGCCCAGTGGATGAGCGTTGGCAGCGGGCGCCGAGAGGATGGGCACGACGAGCGCGAGGACGAGGAGGAGGACGAGGCGCTTGGTCATGTGAGCGCTCGCAGCGCGCGTCGAGCACGCGGAGCCCACACCGCGGAGAAGTGCGGGGTGGCGCGCAGCGCCCGGCGCAGGTACCGCCGGGCCTCGGCGTCGCGCCCGGCCTCCCGCGCGCTCAGGCCCGCTCGGGTCAGCAGCAGCGGATCGCGCGATCCCAGCCGCAGGGCACGTCGCGCCCAGGTCAGACCTTGCCGAGCGCGCCCGGACCGCGTCAGCGCCCAGCTCATCGCATCCGCGGAGCGCACGCTCGGCGCCGTCCGCCAGGCGCGCCGCGCGACATCCACCGCGCGCCGGCGGTCGCCGTGATCGGCCTCGAACAGCGCGATCTCGACATCGGTGTTCACGCCGCTTGCGGCCAGCAAACGCCGCTCCGCGTCGACGAGCGCGAACGTCTCGCGGGCGTCCTCGTCGCGTCCCGCGACCTGCTGGATCTCACCGAGCGCGATGACGTACTGCGGCAGCGGCCGCCGGCGCACGATGTCCTGAAGGCCGCGGATGGCCTGCTTCAGCCGCCCGGTGGCGCCATCCAGCAAGGCGCGGCTCGCGAGCGCGGGCACGTAGCCCGCGACGCCGGCCAGCGCGGCCGCGTACGCGCGACGCGCAGCCGCGGGCCGGCCGCGCAGCGCTTCGAGATCGCCGAGCAGCGTCTGCACGTAGGCGACGTTTTCGGGAGCTCCGGCTCCGGCGGACACGGCGAGCCGCATCGCCGAGGCGGCCCCCGCGAGGTCGCCGTGCAGCTCGCGGAAGTACGACACGCGGGCGTACGACGCGAGGTTGGGCTGCAAGTCGATCATCTGCTGCAGGGAGCGGCCGGCCTGCTCGTAGCGCCCGAGCTCGAGCTGCGCGTCGACCAGCACCGAGAACGGTCGCGCCAGCTGTGGCCCCAAGCGCCGAGCCCGCTCGGCGTGGCGCAGCCCGTCGCGGAAGTCGTGGCGAGCGAGCGCCAGCGTGGCCATGCCGATCGTGGCGTCGACCGAGCGCGCGTCACGGCGCAGCGCCGCGGCGAACGCGGCCTCGGCCCGCGCGTAGTGCGCCGGATCGGCCGTCTCCCGGGCACGCTGGAGCTCGTCGTTGCCGCGCGCGGTCAGCGTGGCGCTGTCGGCGGGCTTCGAACCCGCTGGGGTCGCCGCGCCGTTGAGCGCCTGAAATGCGCCCAACGCTACGACGAACGCCACGGCCGACACCGCGAGCACCCGCACCCGTGCCCGTGCCACGGGTCGGATCATCCCCGGCTCAGGGCACCGTCGGCCCGACCGGCAGCTGCGGCCCGATCGGCAGCCGCAACGGCGGCAGCTGGGGCACGATCGGGATCGACGGGTTGTTGCCCGGCGGGGTCGGCAGGTGCGGCGGCTCGATGCGGCTGCCGACGTTCTGCTCGAAGCCCGATGTCGGCGCGGCCTGGTAGGGGAACGTGTCCAAGAACGGCTTGTCGTTCTGATCGACGCCATCGCCGGCGGAGAGCTTGTTGTCCTTGAAGTAGCCGCCCAGCAGCTGGACGAAGATGTCCGTCGCGTCGTCCTCCAGGCGGCGGCCGTTGGGGAACCCCGCGCGGTCACCGCCGAGGAGGCCGAAGCGGTTGGGGGTGCGGGCAGGTGGGACGCCCATGTTGATCTTCAGCGTGTCGGTCGCGACCGGGTTGGTCTTGTCGATCTGGTTGAGGCCGCCGATCCCCGCCAGGAACACGTCGACGAGGTCGGTGCGATTGGTCTCGGGCACGTTGAGCTTGACCGGCAGCTCGATCGGCAAGCCCGTCTCGTTGCGCAGCAGCTCGGCCGGCAGGGCGTTGATCTGGCGCGCGAACTCGGGTGTCAGCAGGTACTTCTTGATGCGGGCATCGTCCGTGCTCGGCTGCGACTTGTTGAAGGCGTCCTTCTGCCCGGTGGGGACGAACAGCTCGTTGATCAGCGGCGTTCCGAGGCGGGAGACCTGCACCCACGCGCCGCGCGCGCCCTTGTTGCTGTCGAAGCGGGCATTCGTGACCTCGAGCTTGCGCCGCTCCGTCGACGCCCACACGCCGACCGTGGCGTTGTCGGCGTCCGGCCCGGACACGGGCTTCTGATCGCGTGTGACGTCGGACTCCGGCACCTGCATCGTGATCGTCTGGATCGAGGTGTCGGCCTGCGTGTCCGTGCCGAGGCCCGTGCTGCCGGTCAGCAGGCGGAGGTTGATGTTGTCGAACGCGGCGCCGAGGTCGATGTAGAAGGCGTCGTCGCGCTGGCCGGCGAAGTACTTGGCGTTGCCGACCGTCCGAATCGCCTCGCTGGCGACGCGGTTGTAGCTCGGAAAGGACTTCGGACCGCTGTTGCCGGGCGCGACCGGCAGATCGGTGGCGATCGTCTGCTGCGCTGTCGGCTTGCCGTTGCGGTAGTTCTCGCGGACGATCGAGTAGCGCTGGGACTGCATCAGGCGAGCGTCGTTGAACGACCGCACGCCGACCAGCGACTGACGGTAAGAGGTCTCGCTCACCTTCGTCTTGAACACGAAGCGGTAGCGGATCTCGGGCTTGCCGTCGCCGGTGTTGTCGATGCTGATGTAGTACCGCGCCCGGTCGTCGAAGCGAAAGAAGTTCGGCCCGTTTGCCGGATTGCCGCCCGGTACCCAGTTGGCGACGACGGTCAGGGAGCCGGGAGCGTCGTTGGCCGTAAACGCATACGTGTCGGTGTTGTCCGCCGCCGGGTCGAGCATGATGTTCGGGGCTTCACGATGACTTGAGCCCGGGCTCAGCGACACAGCCGTCAGCGCGGCGATCAGGGTGGCGGCAAGCACGCCCGCGAGGTGCAGCTTTCTCATCGAGTCTCCTGCGGTGACGTGCGCGCGTTTGTGAGACCGTCGCTCGCACAGCGGTTTACGGGGTTCATGCGGGGGTCTGCGAGCGGCGGCGCGCCGCGGATCTGTCAGCGGCTGAACCTGGCGCGCAGTGGGAAGTGATCTGCACGACGCGGACCTGTCGCAGGTCGTGTTAATGCCTACTCGCGTCAAGCTCTCACTCGGATTCACCGCCCTCGTCGCCGTCGTCGTCACCATCGTCCTGATCGGCGGCCGAGCCCCGGACCAGCCACCCCCGCCGCGGCTCGCTGCCGCCCGGGTCGGCGCCCCGATCGACGTCGGCGGCGACCCCATCGCCGTCGCGATCGGCGCCGGCGCGATCTGGGTCGTCGACGCGTCGAGACAGGTCCTGATCAAGGTCGACCCGACCACCCGGGCGGTCGTCGGCCGGCCGCGGCGCGTCGCCGGCGGCCCGTTCGCCGTGGCCGTCGGCGAGGGTGCCGTGTGGGTCGCCTCGGGCGATGGTGCCGTGCGAGCCTTCGATCCGCGGGACGTCCGCCCGGCCGGCGCGACAGCTCGGGTCCCGGGGGCGAACGGGCTGGCGGTGGGCAACGGCGGGGTATGGGTCTCGAGCCGGCGGGCCGGCACCGTGACGCGGGTCGACGCGCGCACGCGTCGCGCCGGGGCGCCGATCCGGGTCGGCGACGGCCCGGCGGACATCGCCGTGGGTTTCGGTGCGGTGTGGGTCGCCAACGCCGGCGGCGGGTCTGTCAGCCGCATCGATCCGGCCAGCGGGCGTGCCGGCCGGCCGATCGCGGTCGGAGCCAGTCAGGTGCTGGGCGTGACCGTCGGCGAGGGGCGCGTCTGGGTCGCTCGCGCGGGCGGCGTCAACGGCGATCGCGTGCAGCTCGTGCAGATCGACCCCCGGGCGCGCAAACTCGAAGGCGACCCGATCGCGGTGCCCGGTGGCGTCCCGCTCGACCTCGTCGCCGGCAACGGCGTCTGGGTGAGCGACAGCGGGTCGGCGATCGGAGGCACGGCGGGAGCGCGAGGCGGCGTGACGCGTGTCGATCCTGCGCGAGGAGCGGTCGCCGGCCCGCCGCTTCGCACCGGCGAGCGGCCGTCGGCGATCGCGCTGGGCGCGGGCGGCGTGTGGGTCACCAACGAAGGCTCCGGCACGCTGACGCCGATCACGCTCGCCACCGGCTGAGCCCACCGCGCGGGCCTCGCCGTGGGCCGCTTAACGACAGCGGGGCCCCGCAGGGCCCCGCCAGACGCAGCGCCCTGTTCGGGCAGTGCTACTTGATGAAGCCCGTCGCGCCGACGGCCTTGAGGATCGTGGCCTCCGACTTGCGCGAGTCGAAGCTCGCGGGGGCCGGCGTCGCGCCGTTGATGAAGCGGATCCACGAGGCATGGCGCGCCTCGACCGTGGCGATCGTGCCCGCTGCGCCCAGCACGCCGGCCTGGAAGACGTTCGCGACCTGACCGAGGTAGGCGCTGACGCCGGTGTCCTCGAGCACCTGCGCCGTCGCGGCGAACTTCGCCGTGTCGGTGACCGTGTCGGCGAAGTCGAACGTCGGCGACTTGATCGCGGCCGAGCCGAGGGCCTTCTTGAGGAACGTCACGTGGGTGGCCTCGTGCTTGGCGACGATCTCGGCGAACTTCTTGAGGTTGACGTCGGTCCCGTAGGCCTGGTTGGCGACGGCCTGCTTGTAGAACGCGGCCTCGAGGTACTCGAGCGTCAGCGCGTAGTTCAGGATCTTGACGTCGTTGGCCTTGGACTTCTTGGTCTTCGAGATCGCGGCCTCGGCGGTGCCGAGGTACTGGCTGAAGAATGCACCACCGGCGATCAGGCCGCCGCCCGCGAGGGCGGTCTTCTTCAGGAAGTCGCCGCGGTCGATGCCGACGGCCTCCGCGGACTCACGGATCGCGCCATCGGCGTCGAGCAGGTCAAGGTTGAGCAGATCGGACAAGGGGATTCTCTCCTCGAGTAGGGACTTAGCGAACGGTGATGCGCCCGGTCATGCCGGGGTGAAGGGTGCACTCGTACCGGTAGACGCCGGCCTTGCTGAACGCGCGCCTCGTCGAGCCTGAGGAGCGGTTCGAGATCGACCGAAACCGCTTGCTCCCGACGCTCACGACGTTGTGGATCGTTGTGTCGTCGCGAAAGGCGAACGTCACGGTCGACCCCTTTGAGATCGCGAGGCTCGCCGGGGAGAAGGCGATGTCCTTCAGGGTGACCGTCCGGCTACCGGCTGCCCCCGAGGCCGCGACTTGGCCGCCGAGGGCGGCGGCGGTCACGGCGGCAACGGCTAGAAAAGCACGAGGGCGGGTCTGCATGGCTGCCATAGCGCCACCGGGCGGGGCGCGGATCACCAGCTGGCGCGTCGGCGGTGTCGCGATGGAGTGCGCGTGGCCCCCGTGAGGGGTAGGCTCACCCGAATGAGCGCGACGTTCATCTTCCTGATGGTCGTCCTGAAGGCTCCGATCTTCGCCCTCCTCTATATCGTGTGGTGGGCGATCCGCTCGACGCCCGAGCCGGAGCCGGTCGGCGACGAGGACGGCGGCACGAAGAAGCCGCTCGCGCCGAAGCCGCGCGTCCCACCGCATCCGCGCGCACGGCTGCCGCGCAACCCGCGCCGCGGCCCGCACGGCGCGCCGGCCGTGCTGCCGCCGCCGCGCGTGCGGACGGTCATCGCGCGCGGGCGCCGCGTCGAGCACTGACGTTCGCCCGGTGCGATAAGGTCGCGCCGCCATGGACCTCGCATTCATCCTCGCCGCCGCCGAGCACGCCGCGTCCGCCGCCGAGCACGCGGAGGAGCACAAGTCCGAGACGCCGTTCTTCGTCGCGGGCGGCGTGTTCGCCGTCTTCGCGGTCCTGATCAGCGTCTACGGCTTCAAGCGCCCCGACTTCCCCGCGACGGCGGCCGCCGCGCGCGGCGTGATGTCGGCGGGCGCCGTGCTCATGATGGCGGCGGTCGGCACCGCCGTCTATGTCGCTCTCTGACGACGACGGCTACGCGGTCTCCTACAAGGTGCTCGAGCAGGGCACCCCGGTCGTCGCGTCCGACGGCGCCGAGGTCGGCAGCGTGCGGGAGGTGCTCGAGAACGTCGCCGAGCACATCTTCGACGGCCTCGTGATCGACACGCCGGCGGGCACGCGCTTCGTCGACGCGCCCGAGGTCGCCCGGATCGAACTCAGAAAGGTCGCCCTGACGCTCGACGCCGAGGGCGCCGCGGCACTGCCAGAACGCGACTCCAAGGGCGCGCCGACGTTCCGCGCGAACGCCCGCGGCGGGCGTCTCAGCCGCCTCTTCGGGGGCGGCTGGAAGCGCGATTGAGGACGCCCGCAACAAAATTTCACACGGCCGAGGCTCTGTATCGGGCTCGGGCGGGGCATAATCGGTGGACGTGAGTACGCCGAAAGACACCGAGCAGGCCAGCGGCGAGTCCGCGCAGGACACCAACGGCGCCGTCGGGCCAAGCGGCCCGGACACGCTGAGCGTCACCGACAACCGCACGGGACGCACGTACGAGATCCCGATCACCGACGGCACCGTGCGCGCGCTGGACTTCCGCGCGATCCGCGTCGCCGAGGACGACTTCGGGCTGATGACGTACGACCCCGCCTTCATGAACACGGCCTCGTGCCGGTCGTCGATCACCTATCTCGACGGCACGAACGGGGTCCTCGAGTACCGGGGCTATCCGATCGAGCAGCTCGCCGAGCACTCGTCGTATCTCGAGGTCGCCTACCTGCTGATCTACGGCGAGCTGCCGAACGCCAAGCAGCTCGAGGACTGGCAGCACGAGATCACGACGCACACGTTCGTCCACGAGAACATCAAGGAGTTCCTCGGGGGCTTTCGCCACGACGCGCACCCGATGGGGATGCTGCTGGGCGCAACGGCCGCGCTGTCGACGTTCTATCCGGACGCCAACAACATCGACGACGCCGAGAACCGCGACATCCAGACGATCCGGATGATCTCGAAGATGCCGACGCTCGCGGCGTTCGCCTACCGCCACGCGCAGGGCCAGCCGTACGTCTATCCGGACAACGACCTCGCGTACTCGGGCAACTTCCTGAACATGATGTACAAGATGACCGAGCTGAAGTACGAGCCCGATCCGCGGCTCGAGCGGGCGCTCGACATCCTCTTCATCCTGCATGCCGACCACGAGCAGAACTGCTCGACGAGCGCGGTGCGCTCGATCGGCTCGGCGAAGACCGACCCGTATTCGGCGGTCGCCGGCGGGATCGGCGCGCTTTACGGGCCGCTGCACGGCGGCGCCAACGAGGCCGTGCTGCGGATGCTCGAGCGGATCAAGACGCGCGAGAACATCCCGGACTTCGTGAAGGGCGTGAAGGAGGGCAACGAGCGCCTGATGGGCTTCGGGCACCGCGTCTACAAGAACTACGACCCGCGGGCGCGGATCATCAAGTCGGCGGCCGAGGACGTCTTCGAGGTCGTCGGGCGCAACCCCCTGCTCGACATCGCGCTCGAGCTCGAGCAGATCGCGCTCGAGGACGACTACTTCATCTCGCGCAAGCTCTATCCGAACGTCGACTTCTACTCGGGCCTGATCTACCAGGCGATGCGCTTGCCGTCGGCGATGTTCCCGGTGATGTTCGCGATCGGGCGCACGAGCGGCTGGATCGCGCAGTGGCGCGAGATGGTCGAGGACGCCGAGCAGAAGATCTCGCGGCCGCGCCAGATCTACACCGGCGAGCGCCAGCGCGACTACGTGCCGATCGACCAGCGCTGAGGCGCTGCCGTACACGGTCACGATTCGCGTCGCGTCGAAGGTGACCCGCAAGCGGGTCCCGACCCTCGACGACGCGATCGACCTGCTCGAGCTCGAGCTGCGCGCGCTCGGCCCGTCGGCGCGGCGGGCGCCCGCGAAGGCGTTCGTCCGCGAGATCGCCCCCGTCGACCAGGTCTCCGCACGCGGCGAGCTGAGCGGCCCCGGCCGGCTGCGCCCCGCGGTCCGCGCGGGGGCGGACGTGCGCGGCGACGGCTCGATCGAGGCGTACCGGGGCAAGGTCAACCGCGAGGTCGTCAAGGCCAAGCGCGGCGAGTCGCCGTTCGACGCGCTGCGGCGCGTGCTCGCCGGCTGAAGTGTGACCTCGCTCACGTCGAAGCGGCCCGCCGCGGCCTAGGGTCCCGGCCATGGGGATCTCGCGAGCAGGGCTCGCCGGCGCGGTCACGCGCGCGGCCGCGCAGGACGACGTCGGGCGCCGGGGCACGATCGCTCTGGCCGCATGCGTGTTGACGGCGCTGTTGCTGCCGGGGTCGGCGGCGGCGTTCGGGACGGTCAACTTGCCGGGGACCGGCCAGTCCGCCGAGCACGAGCGCATGACGCGCGCGGCTCTGGCCTGCCCGTCGGGGATGAAATCCGACGACACGTGCTTCGAGCCGGCGTCGATCGGCCAGCTCGCCGGGCGCACCGGCACGTTCGGCGCGGTCGGCCAGCCGGACGTCCCGCCACCCGAGGGCGCCGAGTCGCACTGCGACGACGCCGACTACCTCGACACCGGCAGCTACCCGATCTCGCGCGCGGCCGCCACCGCCACGCTCGAGGAGTGCGTCACGCACATGCAGGCGCAGTTCAGCGAGAGCTGGATCCGCGCACGCCGCATCCTCTTCGACGGCCGCGACGTCATCGACCCGGCCCAGGTCACGGTCTCGCCTGACTGCGTGTTCCGCGGCAACGGCGGGCAGCGCGCGAAGTGCGACGTCATCTACTACCTCGGCCGCGCGCTGCACGGCGTCCAGGACTTCTACGCGCATTCGAACTGGGCCGACGAGGCCGCGCCGGGCGCACGGGATCGCAACAACCCGCCGGGCCTCAACCGCTCGTCGCTGCCGCCGTTCCTCGACCTGCGCCACATCAGCCTCTCGCTGAGCGTCCCCGCGGACCTCAGCACCGGCTGCTTCGCCCTCGAGGAGCTCACCGGCGGCAGCGTCTTCTCCTGCCGGCGCCGGGTGCGCCACCTCGTCCTCAACAAGGACAAGGGCCAGATCGACCCGGTCACGGGGACCACCAGCGCGCCGACGACCTCGCGCGGCCGCGTCGGCTCGAACTTCGCGAAGGCGGTCGCGGGCGCGATCGCCGACACCCGCCGCCAGTGGGCGGACCTGCGCAGCCAGATCCTCAACGCCTACGGCCCGCGCCGCGGCGGCCTCATGGTCTGCGCGGTCACGCACGACGACCCGGTAAAGGACTGCCAGGGCCGCGACCTCGCGATCGTCATCGACTCCTCGGGCTCGAACACCGACACGGACCCCGGCTTCCTGCGCGTCACCGCGGGCCAGCAGTTCAACGCGAGCCTGACGACCGCCGCCGCGGCCGGGCCCGACGCGCGGCCCGATCGCAGCGCGGTCGTCGACTTCGACACCTCGGCGACGGTCATCTCGCCGCTTGCCGACCCGAGCGCCGCGTCGTTCGCGGGGATCGACGCGTCCGGCGGGACGGACATCGGCAGCGGTGTCGCGGCCGCGCTCGGGGTGCTGACCGCCGACGCCAACGAGGTCCGCGACCGCGCCGGGATCGTCGTGCTCACCGACGGCATGGACAACTCGCCCGGCGGCCTCGCCTCCGCGCTTTCGACCGCGCAGTCGCTCGGGATCCGCGTGTCCTTCGGCTTCCTCGCGCCGCCGCCGAACCCGGTCCCGGCCGTTCGGGCCGCTCGCGCGGGCGCGGGCCCCGGCGAGCGGCGCGCGACGCTGCGCCAGACGTCGAGCGGGCCGCCCGTCGAGCTCGTGCGCGCGATCGACGCCACCGGCGGGATCTACTCGACGATCAACTCCGCGGAGGCGCAGCGCGCGTTCGTGCAGCTCGTCAACGCCAACGGGGCGGCGAACCTCAACGATCCGTTCGGCTCCGACGACGACGGTGCGCTGGCCGCGGGCCTGGCGCGCACCGCGCGGATCGCCAACCCGCGCGACAGCGACCGCTTCACGTTCCTCGGCGAGCGCGGCCGCCGGCTGGTCGTGACCGTCACGCCGCTCGAGGGCCAGGCGCTGAGCGCGAGCGCGATCGACCTGCCGACGGGGGCGAGCGTGGTGGGATCCCGCACGCCGGCGGGTGGCGGCGTGACGCTGGTCCTGCGACCGCGCGAGACCTCCACGCTCGAGCTGACGGTGTCGAGCCCCGGCGCCGGCTCCGGCCTGTACACGGTCGGCTTGGCGGTCGAGGGCGTGACGCTGCGTGGCACGGCGAAGGCCAACCGCCTGACGTGCAGCGCCGCGCCGACGCTCGTCCTGGCGCTCGGAGGCAAGGACCGCGTGATGTGCGGCGCTGGCGACGACATGATCTTCGGCGGGCCGGGTCGCGACGAGCTGTTCGGCGGCAAGGGCGACGACGTGTTCGTGCTGAAGTCGCGCGATGCCGGTGGCGGCATCGAGCGGGTCAACGGCGGCTCGGGCGCGGACGTCGCGGTGTTCGCCTTCGCGCGGCCGAAGGGCGTGCGCCGGCGGGGTGGCGTGACGTTCGTGCCGACCCGTGGCGGGCGCTTCCGCGTCAAGAACGTGGAGACGCTGCGATTCGTACCCCCTGCCCGAAAGCGAGGTCGAACATGACGGTGTCAAGATCTGTGGTCGCGGTGGCGGTCGTGGTGGCGACGGCGGCGTCAGGCGCGGTCGCGTCGGCGAAGACCGTGCGCTACAACAACATCGTCTCGCCGACGAAGAACATCTCCTGCTACGCGGTGCGCGACAGCTCGCGGATCGAGTGCATGGCGCCGTACCTGCCGGACGTCGGCGACCTGGACAGCTACTTCGCACTGAGTCCGAACGGCCGCGCGCGCTTGTCCGAGCGGGGCGACTTCCCCGGCTTCACGTCGCCCCGTCGCACCTTGCGCTATGGCGATCTGTGGAAGCGCACGGGCCTCGCGTGCTCGATGAAGACGTCGGGGCTGACGTGCCGCAACCGCGACAACCACGGCTTCCACATCGCCAAGGGCAGGTCGTACCGCTTCTGACGCGCAGCGTGGCAACCGCCCGTTGTGGGCAGGGTGCAGTCATGCGTCGCGCCGGCATCGTCGAGCAGGGCACATGGTGATCCTTGCCGCGTCGTCGGGTAACGCGGTCGGCATGGCGGTTGGAGGGATCCTCGCGGTGGTGCTGATCTCGGCGGTGTTCTACTTCGTCGGGCGCGGCGAGGATCGCGATCGGGCGGCGCCTTCGGGTCCGCCCGACGCGGATCCCGTGCAGTCCGACCCGTCGCCCGGGCCGCCGTCCGCGACGGCGGAGCGGCGCGCGCGGCGGCCGGCAAGCCCGCGACGGCGGCGGAGGCCTTGAGGTCCCGGCGGTCGGGCGCCGCGACGCCGGCCACCCGGATCCTCGCCGGCCGGCTGTGCGGTGCCGCCTTCGGGGCCGCGCTTGCCCTCGCCTTCGCGACGGTGAGTCCTGCCGTCGCGCAGCAGGCTTCGGCACTCGCCGGCCCGCCGGCCGATGTCTCGCTGCAGGCCGACGACGCCGGCTCCGGGCAGCGCGGGGGCACGATCGACTCGCACTTCGTCGGCCTGAGCGTCGAGTGGTCGCTGATCGAGCGCTACATGGGGCCCGCCGCCCGCCCGGCGTTCGCGAAGCTCCTGCGAAACCTCGGTGCCGGCGAGCTGCGGATCGGTGGCAGCTCGCAGGACCTCATGCCGTTCGAGCCGGCCGCGGCCAACACGATCCAGAACATCACGCCCGAGGACATCCGCGCGGTCCGCTCGACGCTTGACGCCGTCAACGCCGGCGACCGTCCGCGCGACGTCCCGAGCTGGGGCACGATCCTCGGCACCGCGCTGGCCCCGGTCGAGCCGTCGCGCCCGTGGGTCTCACCCGAGCACGCGCGCGCGTTCACGCAGCAGGGCGTTGTGCCCGCGTTCGCGGGCGGCGGCGCCGAGCGCTACGTCGCCGGCATCGGCCTCGGCAACGAGCCGGACATCCAGTACAGCTACGACCTGGCGCGCTACCTCGCCGACCTCGTCGCCTACCGCGACGCCGGGGTGACGCGGCCGTATGCGATCGTCGCGCCGAGCACGAGCGAGACGATCGCGCCGTGGCAGTCGATCGAGGCGCGCGCGATCCAGACGCGCTTCTTCTGGGACTGGCCGACGATCCTCGACACGATCGCGCCCGCGATGAAGGCCGTGCGCAGCGTCCACGGCACGCTCGCGACGGATCACTTCTATCCGCTCGCGCGCGGTTGTACGACCGATGAGTACCGGTGCGCGTCGATCGAGCGCCTGCTGTCGGACGAGCGGTTCGCGAACCTCGCGTACGAGGTGTTCACGCACGCCGGGATGGCTCGCGATCGCGGGCTCGCCTACCGCCTGCAGGAGACCGGCACCGCGGCGGGCCGGGGCGTCGACGGCGTCTCGAACGTGGCGGCCGCCGCGACATGGGCGCTCGCCGCGATGTTCGAGACCGCATGCCCGCAGCCGCCGAACGCGCCGGGCGCGAACGCGTCGTGCACGACCGGCGCCGTCGGCATCAACCTCCACAACGCGGAGGTCAACCGCTTCTTCTTCCCGGAGGAGGGCAACGCGTTCTACAACACGATCGCGTACGACCCGTCGCCCGCGGCGGGTGCTCCGGCCGCGGCGCCCCCGTACTACGCGCTGCTGCTGTTCTCGCGCTTCGCGCAGGGCATGGGCGGCCTGCGCCCCGTCGCGCCGGCGCCCGGCTCGAACCCCGCGGCTCGGGTCAAGGCGTGGCAGGTCGACGCGGGCCGCGAAGGCCGGCGGCTGTTTCTCGTCAACCTGTCCGACCGCCCGCTGACAACCGCGATCGCCGCGCCGGGCAAGCGCTACGAGCTCAACCGCATGACGCCCTACGACCCGACCGGCGCCGGCCGCACGCTCGACGCGCCGCAGGTGCGCATCGACGGCCGCGCTGTGGCCGCGGACGGCAGCTGGCCAGGCTTCGCCCCGACGACGGGCAAGATCACCGGGGGACGGCTGCGCGTCGCGCTCGTTCCCGGCGAGGCGGCGGTCCTTACGCTGCCCGGCCGCTGAGCGCGCCCGGGCGCGGCGCGCGGGCGTCGGCCCAGGGGGTCGTCACGCGCCCGGCCGCCGACCGTCGCGGCCGGGCGCGGCGCGCGGGCGTCAGCTGACGAGGGTCGTCACACTGCCCGGCCGCCAACCGTCGCGGCCGGGCGGGCGCTGGGCTCAGCCGACGGCGGTCTGCTCGCCGGTGAACGGGAACGATGCTTCCATCGTCGTCCACGTGATCTCACCGACGATCCCGTCGACGGCGATGCCGGCGTCGCGCTGAAACGCCTTGACGGCCTTCTCGGTGAGCGGGCCGAAGATGCCGTCGGTCGACTTCGGGTCATAGCCCAGCAGGTAGAGCCACTCCTGCAGCTTCTTGACCGCCTCGCCCTTCGAGCCCTTCCTGAGAACAGGCATGCCGCTCCTCCTTCGTTCGCGGGGACGCGGCGACTCGCGTCCATCTCCCCGTACGAGCGGCGACACGCCCGGCGAGATACATCGCCCGCCAGGTTCGGCGCGCCGCTATCAGGAGGCGACGACCACGCGCGCGCCCACCGTGTCGTAGGTCGCCTTGGCGCGGGCGTCGCGCGTGGCGAGTTCCGCGTCGTGCTCGACGGCCGCGAGCGCGACGAGCGCGTCGTAGACCGCGCCGCCCGCGATCCCCAGCGCACCGAGCACCGCCGGAAGACGGCCGGCAACGTCGGGGCCGAGGAGCAGCGGCTCGGCGAATCGCTCGGTGATGAGCCGCGCGGCGTCTGCGGGCGTGAGCCGCAGGTCGCCGGGCAGCCGCGTGAGGACGGAGTACGTCTCCGCCACGGCGTGTCCGCTGAGCGAGACCTCCCGGCCGTTGCGCCAGCGACGTACATCGAGGTGCGCGCGATGGGTCGTTACGAGCAGCGGGATCGCGACGCTCGTATCGAGCGCGAGCGCTGTCACCGACGGCCGGAGTCGATCAACCCGAAGACGATGTCGTCATCGATCTCGGTGTCGCCTGTGGCGACGAGCAGGCCATCTTCCTCGACCAGTCGTGCTGTACGTCCCGCCGGCAGCAGCTGCAGCCCGGCACCGTACCTGGAGATGT
This sequence comes from uncultured Actinomycetes bacterium, assembly GCA_963839905.1. Taxonomy (GTDB): domain Bacteria; phylum Actinomycetota; class Thermoleophilia; order Solirubrobacterales; family Solirubrobacteraceae; genus CADCVQ01. The sequence goes on from CAWIXC010000005.1 coordinate 47,086, forward strand.
CCACGGTGGTTCCCGGAGTGAGCCCGAGAGCGTCGCGCAGCGCCTTGGGTACAACGATTCGTCCCACAGCGTCGATCGAGGCCTTCATTGGGAGAAGGCTACCAGTCACATCCCAACCGACCGTGCGAGCGCGCTCAGGTCGAGCATCGCGCCGTACGGGCCGCGGCCGGTGAGGACCGCGGCGCCGCAGCGGGCGGCCAGGGCGATCGCCTCGTCGAGGGCCATGCCGGCACCGAGGGCGCAGGCCAGGGCGGCGGCGAACGAGTCGCCGCAGCCGTACGCGTCGACTTCCGGCCCCGGTAGGGGCGTTGCCTGCCAGTGCCCGCGCAGCCGGCCTGTCGGGAGCCAGGGGAGTGGCAGCTCGCCGGGTGCAGGCTCGCGGGCCTCCCACCAGCCGCCGTCGCCGCCGCTCGTGCGCACGACCACCCGCGGCTCGGGGTTCAGCGTCCCCGGCTCGCAGACCTCGCCGGGGTCGTGGGCGCTGCCGACGAGGACGTCGAGCGTCACGCCTGACTCGGCGAGCGCGGCTAGGGCGCGCGGGGTCGCGACGAGCACGCGCGCCGCGCGGGCCGCGCGCACCGCGTCCGCGTCGCCGCCGGTGAGGTAGATCGAGTCGACGTTCGCCAAGGACTCCCACGGCAGCGGGTCCGAGCGCAGCGGCACGATCCGCTCGCCGAGCACCGTGATCGTTCGCTCGGCGTCGTCGTCGAGGAACGTGAAGGTCCGCCGCTGCGGGCCGGGCCGCGCGCCCGCGTGCACGGTGACGCCGAGCTTGCGCAGCTCGTCGCCCGAGCGCTCGGCGTCGGGACCGGTCCCGAGCGCCGTGAGGAAGTCGACGCTGCCCGCCAGGCGCCGCATCTGCACCGCGGCCACCGCCCCGCCGCCGCCCGGCACCGCGAAGACGTCCGAGGCGTGGACGATCTCGCCCGCCCGCGGGACTCGCGGTACGCGCGCGAACTCGACCCACTCGACGTGCCCGACGACCGCGACGCGCACCCGCGGCGAAGGCGTCACGGCAGCTTGCCGCCCGGCCCGGCCTCGCGCACCTGGGGGTAGTACTGGCTGAGGTCGCCGAACGGCATCGGCCCGGCGACCTTGCAGCCCGGCGTGTTCGATGGCGCCTTCTCGCCGGACTGCTTGCAGTCAAAGCTCGGCTGCGTCTGCGCCGTCGGGTCGGGGCGGGCGTTCGGGGCCGGGTACGCGTTGCCGCGGTTGTCGCCCGAGCGCGAGAGCGCGGGCAGGGTCTCCGCGCCCGTCACGATCATCTGCGGCAGCACATGGCCGTTGCTCTTGCTGCCGGGCACCGTCGCGCGGATGCCCCCCAACGTCGACGGCGGCACCGAGAAGAAGTCCGCGACCTTGACCTGGTTGAGCTCGAGGAAGCGCAGGAACGGGTTGAGCTGGCGCAGGAACGGCCCGGCGGCGGCGAGCGTCGGGTCCAGGCCGCGCAGCGTCCGCGACAGCGCGGGCAAGCCGTCGTTGCCCGCATCGATCAGCGGGTCGAGGTTGTCGAAGAGGTGCTCCAGGTCCGGCGCGACCTCGTGCAGCGAGGCGAGCGTCGGCTGCAGGTCGTCGAGCACCGGATCGAGATCGCGCAGCAGCGGCTCGGTGTTCTGCGAGAACGTCCCGACGCGCGCGAGCGTCAGCTTCGTCTCGTCGAGGAACGTCGGCAGGATCTTGATCGTCTCGGCGAGCGTCTCGCGCCGCTCGGCGAGCTCGCCGAACAGCTCCGAGTTGCGCTGCACGAGCGTCGACAGCGCCTCCTCGTCGCGCGTGACCTCCTCGAACGTCTTGCCGGCGTTGTGGACGAGGTTGCGCAGCGCCTCGCGGCGCGTGTTCAGCACGTCCACGACGTCCTGCGCGTTCTCGGTGAACGGCGCGAGGCTGCCGAGCGCGTCGTTGAGGTCGCGCCCACGCCCGGCCCCGGCCAGCGCGAGGCTCGCCTGCCACTGCTGAAACGCGGTACGCGTTGGCTTGTCGAACACCTGCAGCAGCTCGTCGAACTCGACCGCTGGCTTGACTTGGCCGTTCGCCAGCCGCGCGCCCTCCTTCAGCGGCGCCGCACCGCGCGTGCCGGTCGTCAGCTCGACGTAGGTCTCGCCGAGCAGCGTCTTCTGGCGCAGGATCGCGCGCGCGTCCGAGCGCAGCGGCGCGTAGCGGCTCTTCAGCTCGAGCGTCGTCAGCGTGCGGTTGCCGCCCGGCGCGAGCTCCTTCTTGACGACCTTGCCGATCGACACGCCAGCCGTCCGGACGTCGGCCTGGTCGGCGAGCGTCGCCGCGTCGGTGAACACGACCTGCACGCGGTAGCCGGCGGGCTTGAGCGGGATCGGCCCGCCGAAGGCCAGCCAGAAGAACAGCAAGAGGCCGAAGCACGACAGCGAGAACGCCGCGATGACGAGGATCCGGCCGCGCGTGGGCGAGGAGGTGTTCACCCGACGCCCCGCTTCGTCAATCCGAGCTTCGACAGCGTCTTCGTGACCGACAGCGACGTCGTGTCGGGGTTCTTGCAGACGGTGTTCAGCAGGCCCGAGAGGCCGAGCGCGAACTCGAGCGGCGGCTGGTCGTTGACGAGGCTCGTGAGCGTCTTGCAGGTGCCGGTCAGAAAGAACGGGCGGATCGGGCCGTTGCCGTCGTCGATGCTTTGCAGGTTCGCGGTCTGGTGCGTCGTCCAGGCGAGCCAGAAGAGGTAGCCCTCCTCGCGGCTGGCCTGGTCCGGGGCCTCGCGCCCGTTCTGGTTGTGGCCGAGCAGGTTGACGATCTCGTTGAGCTTCACGCCGTTTCGCTCGAGCTCGGGCGCCGTCCGCGCGAGCCCGCGGGCGGCGGGCGCGAGGTCGCGCACGACCGGTTGCGCGCGGCGTGTGAACGGGCGGATCTCGTCGCGGACGATCGGCGTCGCTTCGCGCGCGAACGGGCTGACCGACGCGTTGACGGTCTCGAGCTCCTTGACCGCCGGCAGCAGCGCGCGCGTCGTCGGCCCCAGCTCGGCGGCGAACGGCTGCACGGCGTTCAAGGTCCGCGTCGCCTCGGTGAGCGTCGGCGCGAGCTCGCCAACGGCGCCGCGCAGGTTGGCGTCCTCGGAGGCGAAGGCGCGCAGCGTCGCCGACGCGGTGCTGACGAGCTGCGTCAGCTCCCTCGGCTTGCGGGCCAGCGTGCGGTTGACCTGCGCGAGCGACGTCACGAGCCGGCGCAGCGCGATCCGCTCCTCGGAGACCGCGTGGTTGACGCGCCCGAGGTCGCGCACGGTCGGCCCGAAGCGCTCGAGCACGCGCGCGAGGTCGGTGCCGCGGCCGCGCAGCCCCTCGCCGCCGCCGTTGGCGAGCAGCGTCACGTAGTCGCGCGTCCGGGCGTCGAGCTCGGACAGGATCTCGTCGAGGTCGACGTCGGTCAGCGACGCGGTGATCGGGATCGTGAACCCCTCGTCCACGGGGTCGCCGTCCTTGCCGGGGAAGATCTGCACGTACATGTCCTTCAGCCCGGTCCGCGGGCGCAGCTGGGCGCGCGCGTCGCGGCGGATGAGGTCGCTGTACTTGGGCTCGATGTCCAGGCCGACGATCGCGCGGCCGTCGCGCAGCTTCACGCTCGCGATGTCGCCGATCCGCACGCCCGCGACCTGCGCGGTCTGCCCCTGGCCGGGCGTGACGGCCTGCGCGTTGTCGAGCTCGACGTTGATCCGAAACGGCTTGGGCTCGGCGAGCGGGAAGCGCAGCCGCTGCTCGTTGAGCACGTACGTGCCGACCACCGCCGCGAGCGCGACGAGCACGAGGATCGCGGCGAACGGGGCGAGGTTCTTGCGGATCACGCGGGTCATGGCTTCGTCCTCGCGAGGGTCCGCTCGAGCTGCTTGCTCAGCCCGTTGCGCCGGGCGACCGCACGAATGTCGGCGAGCGTCGCGACCGTGTCGACCACCTTGCGGCCGGTCCCCGCCAGCTGCTCGCGCAGCACGGCGACCGCGGACGCCTGCGCCTTGGCCTCACGCTTCGTCGTGCCGGCAGCGTTCGGGATCGCCGCCGGCAGGCCGCGCGGCTTTGAGCGCAGGTCGGGCTGCTCCTGGGTCTCGCACGGCACGTCGGGCTTGAGCTGTGGCCGCGTGCGAACCGGCGGCGGGTTGATGCCGACGATGGGCTCGATCGCCGACCCGAAGATCCCATTGCCGAGGTTCAGCGTCTCGGCCCCGCCGCTGCCAAGGACCTTGAACCACGGGCCGTTCGCGTCGAACGAGCGGCTCTCGCCGGTGAGGTTCGGCAGGGCCTTGGGGAGGTCCTGGTAGACGGGCCCGTTCGTCGGGAACGCCTCGTCGACGAGCCGGTCGTTGCCGAACGGGATCAGCACCTCGTTCGCGCAGCTCGCGACACCGCGCAGCTCCGAGAGCACGCCCGGCGCCGACTTCGCGAGCCGCGCGAGCGGCGGCGTCGCCGAGTGCAACTGGCGCGCGAGGCCGCGCAGCTCGGCGGGCTGCACGAGCCCGCGCAGCTGCTTGGCGAACGGCAGCGTCGCGTCGACCGTCGGGCCGAGCGAGCGCACGCCGGGCCGCGCGCCCCGCGCGAAGCGGCGCACGTCCGGGAACGCGGCTCGCAGCTCGTCGAGCGCCGGCGACGCCGCACGCAGCGTGCGCGGCAGCTCGCCGACGGCGGTGGTCAGCGCGCTCTCGCGATCGGCAAGCGCCTGCGTCGTCGCGTTGAAGTCGACGACGAGCGAGCGCAGCTTCTGCGGGCTGGCATCCGCGGCGCCCGCGACGACCCCCTGGTCGCGGACCCAGTCGCCGAGGTCGCCCGGGCGCTTGCCGAGCAGCGCCTGCGAGACGATCGCCGTGAACTTGTACGCCGCCGGCTGGTACTTCAGCGAGTCGTTGAAGGCCTTCGCCCCGCCCGCGTCCTTCGCCGTCGACACCTCGTCGAAGACCGTCGCGAGGTCGTTGCGCGTGTCGGCCTTCAGCGCGCTGAGGACCTGGTCGAACTGCACCGGGGTCGTCGTGCGCGAGGCGGGGATCGTGTCGCCGTCGCCGAGCTCGCGCGCGCCGCGAGAGCCGGGCACGAGGTCGACGAAGAAGTTGCCCTCGAGGAAGATCCGCGGCCGGATCTTGGCCGCCGCGTCGGCGCGCACGGGGCGCCCCGCGTCGCGGATCGCCATCGACACGACCGCGGACTGCGAGCCGGGGCTCGTGTGCTTGACGCCCGTCACCTCGCCGACCTCGACGCCCGCGATGCGCACTGGCGAGTGCGGCTTGATGCCGGCCGTGTCGCGGAACGCCGCCTTGATCACGTAGGGCTCGTTGATCAGCGGGACGTCCTTGGCGAACGAGAAGTACACGGCGAGCAGCGCCAGCACGAGCAGCGCCGCGCCGACGGCGAACGGGGTCGGTCCGCGCTCGCGCCTCATGGCAGCACCGAGGGAGCGATCCCGGTCGGCTCGGCGGAGTAGGACTGGCCCTCCGGCACGCGCGGGCGGCCCTTGAACGTCGGGCCCTGACTGCCGGCGGTGCGGTGGGTCGTGAAGACGTTGTTCTCGTCGACGTAGCCGCGCTGGCCGCCCTCGCAGTCAGCGTTGCCCTGCTCGTCGATCGCCCGCGCGTAGTCGGACTGGTGCAGCGCGGCGGCGTCGCCGAAGGCCTGCTTCTGGACTGGGTCGATCTCGCCGCCGGCCGCGGGCCGCACGGCGCCGTAGCTCAGCATCGAGTTCTTCTGGGCAAGCGGGGCGAGCTTGATCTGCACGCGCTCGGCGTTGCCGGTCGTGTCCTCCTCGGACAGGTGGTCCGAGAGGAACGTCCACATGTACGTGAAGTAGTTGCAGACCGTGACGTGCGGGCCGAGGTAGCGCAGCGTCGGGTTCAGCGTCTTCATCGTGTCGGTGAGGCCGGCGATCGACTGGTCGGTCGTCGGCGAGCGGGCGAGGTCGCGCAGCCCGCGGAGCGTGCCGTCGAGGTCGTCGGTGAACTCGGGCGTGCGCTCGAGCACGTGCGTGCCCGCGGCGAGCGCGCTGTTGACCGACGGCAGGCTGGCGCGCAGCTCGCGCGCGGTGCCCTGGACCTCGTCGGACAGGCCGGCCAGGCGGCCGAGGAACGGCCTGGTGACGGGCAGCGAGCGGACGCCCTCGTCGAGCGTGCCGGGCGTGCGCGCGATCGTGTCTTTCAGCGCCTCGGGATCGCGCGAGGCGGCTTCGAACGTGTCGGCCATCGAGGTGAAGCCGTTCGCGAGCGTCTGCGACTGCGGCGCGACCACGCGCGCGGCGTCGCCCGCCTCCTGGACGAGGCGCGAGAGCTGGGTGTCGGGGTCAGACAGCGTGCGCATGACCGGCGGCAGGTCGCGGGTGAGCTCGGGCAGCGCGTCGAGCGAGCGGTTGAGCGCGGTGCCGCGGCCCGCGAGGGCGGTGCCGAGGTAGTCGAGGTTGCGCTCGACGTTCTTGCGCGTGGGGTCGTCGAACGTCGAGAAGAAGTCGTCGAGCTCGGGGCCGACCGCGTCTGCGCTCGCGCTGATCGTGCCGCCGTCGGGCAGCTCGCGCGTCGACCTGCCGCGGACGAGCTCGACGTACTTCAGGCCGAGCGCCGAGCGCGGGCGGATCTTGATCGTCGAGTCGGCGGGCACCGGCGTCGCCGACGTGTCGAGCTGCAGCGTCAGCTCGGCGCCGCTCCCCTGGCCCTCGACGGGCGCGATCTTCGTGACCTGCCCGATCCGGAACCCGCCCTCACGGACCTCGTTGCCGACGACCAGCCGCGCCGCGTTCGGGACGTCAACGCGGACCTGCTGCACCGGCACGAACGGCAGGCCGCGGTTCGCGCGGTAGGCGAGCAGCACGGCGGCGAAGAGGACGAGCACGGTGAGCGCCCCGATGAAGATCGGATCCGAGGCGATCGAGCGCGGGCGCCGGCCTCTCATGGGCCGAGGAGGTAGTCGAGGAGGCTTCGCTCGGAGGCTTCCGACCGGGCGGCGGCGCGCTTGCCCGGCTTCAGGCCCGGCAGGTTGTCGGTGAGGCCTGGGAGCAGGTCGTCGAGCACGCCGCCGACGTCCGGCAGCGCGGGCGGGGGAGGCGGCGGCGGGGGTGCAGGTGGCGCGGTGGCGCCCGGCGCCGTCGGCTGCGGGGCGGGCGCGCCCGGGGCAAGCGGCGGCGCCTCGCTCTCGGGGCGCTGCGACTCACTCGACGTCGTGCCCTGGTCGCCCGCGCGGGCGGTGACCGCGCCGCCGGTGATCCCCGGCTGGTTCGGGCCGAGCCACTGCTTGCACTTCGCGGTACGCTCCGGGTGCTCGCGCGCCGTCGTCGCGTTCGTGTACTGCGAGCACTCGTTGAGCAGGATCCCGATCTTCAGGATGTAGCTCTTGGAGTCGTAGATGTTCAGCGCCTGGGACTGCGTGAAGAAGTACTGCAGCATCGCCTCGATGCCGGTGAAGCCCGCGCCGTTGCCGGGGCTCAGGCGGTTGGGCTCGACGGCGCGCTCGCGGTTGTTGACGTCCTCGAGGACGAAGCGCAGGTTGCGCATCGGCTCGGTCGAGACCGTGCCGAGGTCGCGCAGGTTGGAGACCGTCGAGCGCGCCTCGCGGACCGCGACGCTGCCGGTCTTCGACGCCTTGCCGAGGCCGCGGACCGCGGGGCGAGCCGCGTCGGCGAACGGGCCGAGGCGCTGCAGGAGCGTCGTGAGCTGGGGCGCGGCGGCGCGCAGGTCGGCGAGCGCGGGGGTCTGGCGGGCCGCGGCGGTGCCGAGGTCGCGCAGCGTCGGGCGCAGCTCGCGCAGGAACTGCGGCAGCTTGCGCACGCTCGAGGCGAGCTCGGTCCTGCGCTGCGCGGAGGCCGTCGTCGTGTCGCCGGCCTCCTCGACGAAGCGCCCGACATCGCTGCGGTTGGCGGCGAGGCCCGCGAGCACGCGATCGGCGTCGCTTGTGAGCTGGCGCAGCGTCTGGCGGTTGGCGGCGAGGATGTCCAGCACGCGGTCGGTCTCGCGCAGCGCGGGCACGCCGCGGCGGATCGTCGCTTTTAGGTCGTCGCCGCGCGCGGCGAGGCCCATCCCGAGCTCCGACAGGATCAGGCCGAAGCGCTCGCGTGCGGGGCGGCGCAGGATGTCGAGCACGAGGTCGGGCGGGATCGTCGCGGCGGTCTGCTCGACTCCGATCGTCTTCGGCGCGGGCTCCGCCGCCTTGCCCGGATTGCAGTCCAGGTAGTACTCGCCGATCAGCGATTGCGGCTTGACGTCGCAGAAGACGTCCGCGCGAAAGCCCGCGAAGTCGGGCCGGGTGACCTCGATCGTGGCGAGCGCGCGGGCGGTGGAGCGCTGGATGTCGAGGCTCTTGACCCGGCCGACGGGGATGCCCGACGAGCGCAGGTCCGAGCCCTCGGTGAGGCCGAAGGCGTTGTCGAGCACGACGGTGTAGCGCTGCCCGTCGCCGGCGCCGGCGCTCTGGGCCGCGACGGTGGCGGCCGCCGCGAGAGCGAGCAGGATCGCGGCGATGACGAGGCGGCGCGTCATGGCCCGATCGGGGTCTGGCTGCGGTCGCAGTTGAAGTCCTGCGACGGGATGTACGGGTTCGAGTTGTCGGGTGCGGTGCGCTCGAGCGAGCCCGGGCAGCGGTTGTTGCGCCGGGTCTTCGTGCCCGCGCCGAGCAGCGCCGAGCGCAGCTCCGCGGGGACCGGGATCAGGTTGCCGAGCTCGCCGACCGTGAAGCCGTTGAGCGCGAGGCCCGCGCGCGAGAAGTTGCCGAGCGCGTCGTAGGCGCCCGTCGTCGAGAAGTCGTCGAACCAGCCGACAAGCTCGGGCGCGTAGGGGCGCAGGTAGCTCAGCTGTGGGGCCGAGTCCGTCAGCGCCTTGGTGGCCGCCGGCAGCGCGCCGGGCCGCTCCTCGCCGTTGCGCGTGGCCGTCTTGTTGGCGATCGCGTCGATCGCGGGCTGGCGGCGCAACAGCTCGACGAGATCGTTGTCGGCGCCGCTCTTGCGCACGACCGCCGACAGGTCCTTGATCGCGGGCTCGGCGTCGCGGGCCGTCGGGCGCAGCTCGGCGAGCAGCGGGCGCAGCTTGTCCTTGACGATCGGCTTGGCGTCGTCGACGAGCGGGGTGAGGTCGTCGAGCGAGCCGCGCAGGTCGACGAACGTCGAGTTGGACTTGCGCAGGACGTCGGGCAGCAGGCCGATCGACTCGCCGAGCGCCTCGCCATTCGAGGTCAGCGCCTCGGCCGTCGTCGCGAGGTTGCGCACGAGGCCCGACAGCGCGTCGTCGCGCGCGGAGACGTCGGTGACGAGCTTGGCGGTCTCGTCGACGAAGCGCCGCAGGTCGGGCGTGTCGCGGTTGACCTCCTGCAGCAGCCGGCTCGACGAGGTCAGCGCGGGGTTCAGGTAGCGGAGCGCCTCGTTTGCCTCGTCCTCCGAGCCGGCTTGGAAGTCGCGTAGGAACTTCACCGAGTTCGAGGTGGCGGCCCGCGTCTGCGGGTCGAACGTGTTGAAGATCTCGTCGAGGTCGACGGCGGCCTCGGTGCTGTCGGTGTCGAGGGTCCCGCCGTCGCCGATGTCGGGCTGGTCGGCGCCGCCGAGCTGCAGGTCGACGTAGCGGTTTGCCACGCCCGACAGCGAGGCCTGGCGGATGATCGCGCGCGTGCCGCGGCGCAGTGGGTGGTAGCCGTCCTCGGAGATCGAGAGCGTGACGTCGGCGCGGCCGTCGTCGCTCAGCGCGACGTCGTCGACCTTGCCGACGCTCTCCCCGGCGACCTTCACCTCGTTGCCCTTGACGAGCTGGCTCGCGGAGACAAAGCGCGCGTGGACGGTGTATCCGCCGGCGCTCGACAGGACAGCGGCGAGCGCGATCACGACGACCGCGATGGCCACGACCCCTCCCAGGATCCTCCCGCGTACCACTAGAGCACCAATGTATTCCCCTCGCGCCGTAGCCAGCGCCGGTGCACCTGGTAGTCGGGACAGTGCCTTTGGACGAGCGCCCAGAAGCGCGGTGAGTGGTCCATGACGCGCAGGTGGCAGGCCTCGTGCCAGACGACGTAGTCCAGGACCGGCTCGGGTGCCAGCAGCAGGCGCCAGTTGAAGCTCATCGCCCCGGTCGACGAGCACGAGCCCCAGCGCGTGCGCTGGTTGCGGATCGTCAGCGCCGTGTAGCTCGTGTTCAGTGCGTGGACGGCGTCGTCGAGGCGCGGGCCGATCTCGTCGCGGGCTTGGCGGCGAAACCAGCGCTCGAGCGCTTGTTGTGTTGTCGCGGGGTCGGCCGGGACGAGCAACTCGTCGCCGCGGCGGTGCACGCGGGTGCGGCCGGCTTGCTGGGTGAGCGCGAGCTCAGTGCCGAGGTAGGGGACGGCTTGGCCGCGGGCCTTGACCGCGTCGCGCACGGACTGCCCCGCTTGGAGGCGCCGCTCGATCCAGGGGCGCAGCTCCGCGACGGCCGCGGGCGCGGCGCTGGCCGGGCTGCGCCGCGGCAACACGACCTCGACGCCGGTGTGCGGGTCGACGACGACGCGCACGCGACGGGCGCGGTCGGAACGGCGGATGCGGTAGGGGAGGTCGTCGGACATGGCTTTCGAGGACGGGCGCGGTGCGATCGGCGCGGCGACGATAATGCGCCCGTGGCGTCGATCGTTCCACTCCCGCCAGACGTTCGCTCGCCCTTCGAGGTCTATGTCAACGGCGTGCGCCAGGAATTAGGCTCGGACTATGTGGTCGCGGGCAGCTCGCTCGTCTTCGAGAAGGAGCTGAAGAAAGAGGGCAAGCTCGGCTTCTGGCGCTGGTTTCTGGGCGCGTGGGGGGTCGGGACCTACCGCCAGAACGACTCCGTCGACGTGAGCTACGAGCGCGGCGGGCGCCCGGCGCTCGTCGAGGGGCTCGACATCGAGCACGACTCGTGAGCGGGAGCGCGACAGGCTCGTGACGCCGGGGGCGGCGGAGGGTACGCCCGCCGCCATGCCGTCCACCGCGCCGCCGCGAGGCGTTTCGCTGCTGCTCGCGCTGTCGGTCGGGCTCGTGCTGGCGGACTCGTCGGTGGTCACGCTCGCGCTGCCCGCGATCCTGCGCGAGCTGGACACGAGCGTCTCCGCGGTCGCCTGGGTCCTGATCGCGTTCAACCTGGCGCTGGCCGCGGCTGCGGTGCCGGGCTGGCTCGTCGCGCGCGGGCGCCCGCGGGCGGCGTTCGCGGGCGCGTCGGTGGGCTTCGCGGCCGCCTCGCTGGCGTGCGCGGCGGCGCCGTCGCTGTCGGTCTTGATCGCGGCGCGGGTAGCGCAGGGTGTGCTCGGCGCGGTCGTGGTTGCGGCGGCGCTCGAGCTCCTGGCGGTCGTGCTGGCGCGGCGCCGGGCGATCGGAGCGTGGGCGGCGGCGGGCGTGCTCGGCGGCGCGGTCGGCCCGGCACTGGGCGGCGTGCTCACGGAGGCGTTCTCGTGGGAGGCGATGTTCGCGCTGCAGGCGCCGGTGGCGCTCGTCGCGCTGCTCGGCGCGCTCGGCGTGAGGGGTTCGCCGTCGCCCGCGCTCGGCGGCCCCGCCGCCGGAGAGCCTCCGCGGGTCCCCGCCGGGGGAGCCTTCGGCGGCGAGCCTCCGCGGGTCGCGGCCGGCGATGCCGTCGGCGACGAGCCTCCGCGGGTCGCGGCCGGAGGGGCTTTCGCCGAGGAGCCTCCGCGGGTCGAGGCCGCGGGAGCCTTCGCCGCTGGCGGCGCCGGGCGCGCCGCGGTTGCTCCGCTCGTCGCGCTCGCGCTCGTCTCGGCGGCGCTCGCCGCCGCGCTGTTCCTGCTCGTCGTCATGCTGATCGAGGGCTGGCGCGTGTCGCCCGGCGAGGCGGCGCTCGTCGTGACCGCGATGCCGCTCGCCGCGCTCGTCGCCGGCCGCTGGGCGCGCGATCGGCACCTGCTGGGCCCTGCGCTGCCGGGCACGGTCCTGCTCGCGGGCGGCCTCGCGGCCCTCGGCCTGCTGCCGGGCAGTGGCGCGGCGTGGACGATCGCGCCACAGCTCGCGATCGGCGCGGGCCTCGGCCTCGCGCTCGGCGCGCTCATCGGCGTGACGGTCGACGCCGAGGGCCCCGGCAGCGCGATCGGGCGCCCCGCCGCGTGGACGATCGCCGCACGCCACGCCGGCATCGTGATCGGTCTGCTCGTCCTGACGCCCGTCTTCACGACCGACCTCGACGGCGCGCGCGACCCGGCCGAGCGCGCCGGCCTCGCGCACGTCATCGACGCGCCGATCGCGCTGAACCCGAAGATCGCGCTCGCGAAGGCGCTCAGCGCGGAGGTGGCGAACACCGGCGGCCAGCAGCTGCCCGACCTCGACGCGGGCTTCGCGGCGGTCAAGATCCCGAGCGACGAGCGTGCCGATGCGCAGGCGCTGCGCGACGACCTCGACGACGAGCTCGACCGCGCCGCGACATCGGCCTTCAGCCGGTCGTTCCTCGCCGCCGCGCTGCTGGCGCTGCTCGCCGCAGGCGCCGTGGCCGCGGCGGTCGCGCTCGGGCGCCCGCGGGACGCGTCGCGCGGCGCCGGGAGCGACCGGTCCGTGGACCTGCTCGGGCGCCCGCGGAGCGCGCGTCGCGGCGCCGGCGGCGACCGGCCCACGGACCCGCTCGCGCGCGCGGCGGCCGCGCCGCACCGCGCGAACGGCAACCGCCTCGCGCCGGCCGCGTCGCTGAACGTCGCGCTGCCCGCCGCTTGCGTCGCCGCGACGCTGCTCGTCGCCGCGTACGTCGCGCTCGGCGGCGCGGACTACGGGCCCTCGCCGGTCGCCGATCCGTGCGCGAAGCGCTCGCGACCAGCGGTCGAGACGACGCAGCGCGTGACGCTCGCGACGATCGACGGCGCGGCGTGCGCGCTCGGCCGCGGCCGCGAGGAGCTCCTGCTCGCGCTCATCGACCGCGACCGCCCCGACGGGGTCTCCGAGGACGAGCTCTCCAGCGCGCTCGTCGAGGGCATCGACCGCGCCGAGGACGAGGGCGAGGTCGCCAAGATCCCGGCGATTGGCCTGCGGCTTGCGATCCGTGCCGGCGGCGCCCTCGGGATCATCGACCGGCTGTTGCCCGGGTAGCGAAGGTGCGCCGGCCCCCGATCGCGCGCGGACCACACCCGATGTGCCCGGCTGACGCGGCGCGTCGACTGGTCCGTCGCGCTCGCTTTCGCTACGGTCGGAGCCATGACCTGCGCCAGTGTGCATGGCCGGTCCGGGTTGCTCTTGGCGTTGCTTGCGTGCGTCTCGGTCGCCATCGTGGCATGGGACGGCCCGGCGCCCGCGACCGCTGCGTCCGCGACCTGCCCGGCCGCCACCAAGGACGGCGTGCGCGTCATCCGCCTGCAGCGGTCCCTTGGCTGTAAGACCGGGCTGCGGCTTGCGGTCGCCGCGGTCAAGGATGGCGGCTACTACAAGGACAGCAGGGTCTACTGCCGCTGGGGTCAGGGCGGGACGCGCCCCATCCGCGTGAACGGCCGCATCTACTACGCGGGCTTCTGCTACCGCGTGAGCGACATGCGCGAGGCGGACTTCCTCGCGCGCCGCATCCGCTGAGCGCCCCGAGCGCGCGTCGCGCGATGTCGCCGGCGCACGGAGGCGCCACCGTCGCGAATCGAGCACAGCGTGCGGTTGGGCACACGGCGCTTGCCTTCGCGGGGCCTTCATGGCACTGTGGCCGACAAGGTTCGGGTGGCTGACGCGGCGAGAGCAATCCGCCGGACGCCAGCGGGGACACACGACCATCAACCGCCTTCCGGAGCCCCGGCTGGCGCGGTAACCGAGGTCCACGACGGACATCGCACGAATCAGGAGGATTCATGAGGTCACGCACGTCCCCCCCGACAGTCGCCATCGCGGCGCTGGTGGCGCTCGCCGCCGGCGTGTTCTCGAGCACGGAGGCGCTGGCCGCCACCGGTGCGGCGAAGGCCAAGCCCAGGGTCGGTGTCGTCGCAAAGCCCGCCGTGGTTCGAGCCGGCGAGAAGGCGAACGTGACCGTGAAGGCGACCGGCGCCCGCGGACGCCTGCTCAAGCTCGTCCTGCAGCAGCGCGTAGGCAAGGCGTGGGTGGCCAAGGGCACGCGCTCGATCAAGGGCTCGGGCCGCTTCGCGCTCGTCTACCGGGCCCCGTCGCGCGCATCGACAGCGACCCTGCGCGTGAGCCTCCGGCGCGCGAGCCGCTCGCTGGCGAAGACGAGGACGTTCCGCGTCCTGATCACCAAGCGCCCCGGCGGCGGTCCCGCCCTGCCGCCCGGTGGCGGCATCACTCCGCCGCCCGGCGGCGGCGCAGGCCCCGGCACCACGCCGCCGCCCACGCCACCACCACCACCACCGCCACAACCGGCCACGATCCTGATCACGCCGTCCTCGGTTGTGTCGGTCCCCGAGCCCGGCGCGCCGGGCACCGTGACGATCGCTGGCCGCGTCGACCTGAAGGCCGGCGACATCATCGCCTCCGACAGCGGCCCCGACGTGCCGTACGGCTTCTTGCGCAAGGTCGTCTCGTCCACCTTCGACGGCACGAACACGCTCGTCGAGACGACGCAGGCGACGCTGCCCGAGGCCGTCCCCGAGGGATCCTTTGACGTGACGGCCGACCTCGGCGAGCAGGAGGCGGGCAAGGCGAAGCGCGCCGGCACGACGAGCTCGAGCAGCAGCAGCGCGCACTCGAACGCGATTCACCGCAAGGTGCGAACCGTGCTCGAGTGCGAGAGCGAGGCGAAGGTCGTCGTCGAGGGTGACATCTCGCTGAAGGCCGAGGTCAAGTTCTCGGGCGGCTGGAGCTTCACCAACGGGCCGCACGCACGCGTGGTCGGCAGTGCGCAAGCGAGCTCCCAGCTCAAGGCGTCGGCCGCGGCCGCCGCGAGCTGCGCCATTGCCCCACGCAAGCTCTTCGAACGCGAGCTCCCGTCGATCAGGTTCTTCGCCGGCCCCGTTCCCGTGCTCATCTTCCCCAAGCTCTCGGTCTTCCTGTCGGCCGATGGCGAGGTGGAGGCGCACGTCGAGACCGAGGTGCACGGATCGATCACCGCCGAGGCCGGCCTTGAGTACGAGGACGGCGCGATCGACCCGATCTCGAACTTCGACAAGAACTTCGGCTACACGCCGCCCGCCCCGTCGGGATCGGCGACCCTCGGCGCGAAGCTCAGCCCGACCATCGAGATGCTCCTCTACGGCGTGGCCGGCCCCGAGGTCGCCTTCAACGCCGGTCTGCGGCTCGACGCCGCCACCGACACCGATCCCGCGTGGACGCTGAAGGCGCCGGTCTCGCTGACCGCCAAGCTCGACGTCCCGGTGCTGGACATCAGCACGGGCACGTTGACGGTGTTCGAGCACTCGTTCCTGCTCGCGCAGGCGGGGGGAACCGAGGTGCAGGGCTTCATCCGCTTCGACGAGTTCCCGCTCGGAACCGTGATCTCCAACCAGTACGCCGACAAGGGCGTCGTGTTCGACGAGTCGCCGTTCCTCACGGGGGACGGCGCCAACCCGACCTCGCCGGTGCTGTCGGGCGCGGTGCTGTACACGAGCCCGATTCGCGCCCACTTCGTGGAGCCGGGGACGAACACGCCCACGACGATGAACACGCTGCAGCTCGACACGGGCTACATCGACAACCCGGGCTCCGTCGAGATCGTCGCGCAGCTCGCCAACGGCACGACGCGGACGGCGATCGCCGACCACCTCGGGATCGATCAGATATCGATCGCGGCCCGCAATATCACGGGCTTCAGCGTGCAAGCGGTGCGCCAGGAGGATGCCGGCTTCGCGATCGACAACCTCGGGTTCTCGAAGTGATGCGCCGGGCGGCCCGCGACGCGTGGGCCGCCCGTCGTACAGCCGTCCGCCGCGCGTGCCCCGCGGCGTTACGGTGACCGCCATGCCCACGCGCAGACGGCTGACCGCTGCTTTGCTGACACTCGCCGCGGCCAGCGGGCTCGCCGCCTGCGGCGACAGCGACGATCCCGCGTCTGCCGCGGCAGGCGGGGCCGCCGGAAACTGCGGCACGGTCGTCGCCCACGCGCCGCGGCCCGCTTCGATGCCCTGCTTCGACAAGGCGTTCGCGGCCTGCTCGCCGGCGAGCGTGCTCATCGACAACCGCGGCGGCGCGCTCGCCGGGACGAAGGTGCGCTACGCGATCCGCAGCCGCTCGGGGTCGGACTGCGTCGTGCGCTGGACCTACGTCGCGCTGCCACCCAACCCGAAGCTGGAAGACAAGGCCATCGACTGCCCGTACGCCACCGGGCCGAGCTTCCAGGCGGCGCTCTCCGCCGCGCCCGACCTCAAGGGCTGCAGCGGCCCGCTGATGAAGCTCCTCAAGGGCTAAGCCTGAGCCAGCGCTCGGGCTCGCCGCCGTCCGCCGCGAGGTCGCCGGCGAGCTCGAGGTGGCGTAGGTGGCAGAGCGTCTCGGGCAGCCACCAGCCCGCGTTGAACGCCGTGATCGGCTCGCCGTAGAGTTGCGGCACGACGTCGTAGGCCGTGATCGGCCCGCGCTCCGCGACGATCTCCCGGACCCGCGCGAGACGCTCGTGCACGAGCGCGCGGTTGGCCTCGATGTGGGCGACGACGTCGGTGAACGTGCGCGCGTGGCCCGCGAGGCACAGGCGTGCGTCCAGCGCTTGGACCTTGTCGAGCGAGTCGAGGAACTCGCCGATCGGGTCGGGCGTCCAGCCGTAGTCGAAGTACAGCGACACGCGCCCGAGCAGGTGGTCGCCCGAGACGAGGATCCGCCGCTGAGGCTGGTGCAGGCAGACGTGCGAGGGCGCATGGCCCGGCGTCTCGACGACCGTCCACGGCCCGAGGTCGGTCTCGACGACGACACCCTCGACGAGCTCGCGGTCGGGCTCGACGAGCCGCGCGATGCCGTAGCCGCGCTTGCGGGCGACCTCCGCCCACTCGGCGAGCGGCGCCACCGGCACGCCGCTCATGCGGGCGACCTCGAGCCGGCGGGCGAGCGCCTCGTCGGGGTCCTCCGCGGCAGCCGTCATGTGCGCGTGGTCCGGGTGCATCCACAGCTCGCAGCCGCTGGCGTCGATGATGTCCGCCGCCTGGCCGTAGTGGTCGGAGTGCGCGTGGGTGCAGACGAGCAGGCGCACGTCCTGCAGGCGCAGCCCGACCTGCGACATCGCGCGCTCGAGCTGGTCGAGCGAGCCCTCCTCGTGCAGCCCGCAGTCGAACAGCACCACGCCGTCGCCAGCGGCGACCGCCCACGCGTTGCAGTGCGGCACGCCGGGCCACGGCAGCGGCAGGCGCAGCCGCCACACGCCCGGCAGCACGCGCTCGCCCCGGCCGAGCTCGCGACGCCTGGTCGACTCGGGCATTGGCGCTCACGATACGGCCCGCGGGCCGGGATCGGGGGCCGCGCGGAGGCCGATAACCTGCCACCACGATGGGCAAGCGCAACCGTGGAGTTGGCCGGATCTCGGCCCCGACGACCGACTATCGCGACGCCGACGGCAACGTCCTGACGCTGCGTGGGTCGATGTCGCCGCTGACGCGCCACAAGTACAAGTCGACGCTCCACGACCAGCGCGTCAGCACCGACGACTCCTGGCATCGCGCCGTGGAGTTCCTGTTCGAGCGGCTGGTCGAGCGCTGGACGATCTACGACGTGCCGACCGAAGGCCAGAAGGAGCTGCTCATGCGCTACCGCATCGCGACCCCGGAGGAGAAGCGCTGGATCCGGGACACGCTCCGCCAGCACCTGGCCGCCAACTTCCCAGACATCGAGGCCCCGTGAGCACGATCACCGACATCCCCACCCGGCTCCTTCTCGGGTCCGGCCCCAGTCCCGTCCCGCCGCGCGTCCTCGAGGCGCTCGCCCAGCCGACGATCGGCCACATGGATCCCGCGTTCGCGGCGATCATGGGCGAGACGATCGAGCTCTTGCGCGAGGCCTTTCAGACCGAGAACACCGCGACGCTGCCGGTCTCCGGCACGGGCAGCGCCGGCATGGAGGCGCTCGTCGCGAACTTCGTCAACCCCGGCGACCGGGTCGTCTGCGGCGTGAACGGGCTCTTCGGCGAGCGCATGGCCGACGAGCTCGCGCGGCGCGGCGCGGATGTCGTGAAGGTCGAGGCCGAGTGGGGCCGGGCGATCGACAACGAGCTGCTCATCGCGGCGGCCGCGGACGGCCTGGACGCGATGGTCGTCGTCCACGGCGAGACCTCGACCGGCGTCGCGCAGCCGCTGGACGGCCTCGCCGACGCCTGCCACGAACGCGACGCGCTGCTGTTGATCGATTGCGTGACCTCGCTTGGCGGGCACCCGCTGCGCCTCGACGAGGCGGGCGTTGACGCGGCGTTCTCCGGCACGCAGAAGTGCCTGAACTGCCCGCCCGGTTTGGCGCCGTTCACGGCCGGCGAGCGCGCGATCGCGAAGCTGCAGGCGCGCGAGCAGCCGGGGCCGTCGTGGTACTTCGATCTGTCGCTCGTGCTCGGCTACTGGAACCCCGAGACGGCGGGTGCGACGGCGCGCGCATACCACCACACGGCGCCGATCAACATGGTCTACGCCCTGCGCGAGGCGCTGCGGATCGCGGTCGTCGACGAGTGGCTGCCGAACTCGTGGGAGCGCCATCGCAAGGCGCACCACGCGTTGAAGGACGCGCTGAGCGTGCTCGGCTGCGAGCGCCTCGCGCCGGATGGCGAGCAGCTGCACCCGCTGCTCGCGGTCTCGCCGCCTGAGGGCATCGACGAGGCCGCGGTGCGCAGCTCGCTGCTGCTCGACCACGGCATCGAGATCTCGGGTGGGCTCGGCCCGCTGGCCGGCAAGCTCTGGCGGATCGGCGTGATGGGGCAGGGCGCGCGGCGCGAGCCGCAGGAGCAGCTCGTCTCGGCGCTCTGCGAGCTGGTCGGCGCGGACACGGCGGAGCCGCTCGCCGCGCTCGATGAGGGCTGGCGCGCGTAGGTGAGCCTCGACGCGGCCCGCTTCGCCGACCTCCTCGCCGGCTACTGCCTCGACGTCCAGGCGGGCCAGGAAGTGCTCGTGCGCTCGACGACGCTCGCTGCGCCGCTGCTGCTCGAGCTGCAGCGCGCGATCCTCGAGCGCGATGCCTGGCCGCTCTTGCGCGTCGACGTCCCGGGCGCGACGGCGGCGCACTACCGCCACGCCCGCGACCGCCATCTCGACGGCTTCTCCGAGGTCGCGTACGCGGAGGCGAAGCGGGCGCACGCGCAGCTCGGCATCCAGGCCCCCGAGAACACCCGCGCGCTCGCGGGCCTCGATCCCGAGCGGCTCGCCCGCGCCCAGCGCGGACGCGCGTCACTGCGCGAGCTGCAGCTCAAGAAGCGCTGGTGCTCGACCCTCTGGCCGACCCAGGCCGGCGCTCAGCAGGCGGGGATGAACCTCGCCGACTTCGAGGCGTTCGTCGCGCGCGCGCTGTTTCTCGACCAGCCGGAACCGGAGCGCTCGTGGGGCGAGCTGCGCGCGTTTCAAGCGACGCTCATCGAGCACCTGAGCGGCGCGCGCGAGCTGCGCATCGAGTCCGCGGGGACCGACGTGACGCTGAACGTCAAGGGCCGGACGTGGGTGAACTCCGACGGCAAGCGCAACATGCCAAGCGGCGAGGTCTTCACGGGCCCGCACGAGGCGAGCGCGAGCGGCATCGTGCGCTTCGACGTGCCGTCGTCGCCGGCCGGCATCGACGTCGCGGGCGTCGAGCTGCAGTTCGAGGAGGGCCTCGTCGTTGGCGCGAGCGCCGAGCGCGGCGAGGACTACCTGCAGCGCGCGCTGCAGACCGACGATGGCGCCCGCCGCCTGGGGGAGATCGGCATCGGGACGAACTTCGGCATCGACCGCGCGATCGGCGCGACGCTGTTCGACGAGAAGATCGGCGGCACGGTCCACCTCGCGCTCGGCCGCTCGTATCCCGAGACCGGCGGCAAGAACGTCTCCGCGCTGCACTGGGACCTGATCTGCGACCTGCGGCCGGGTGGCAAGCTCTCGGCCGACGGCGAGATCGTCCTGCAGGACGGACGCTTCGCGCTGTAGCGTCGGACCGTCGCTCTGGTTGTGGTGTATATGCCTGCATCAGGGGCTGAAACGCAGTCTGTTCGCAGGAGTAGAGTCCGTTCGTGGCCTTTCCAGTCCCCATTGCCAGTGTCCTCACAGGCGCAACCGTCCGGCAGCTGGCTTACTGGCGCAAGCCGACGCGGTCTGCGCCTCCGCTACTCGTGCCGGAGGGCAAGCGCAGCGGCCGGTATCTGTACTCGTGGGCCGACATCGTGGCGTTGCGATCGATCGTGTACCTGCGGCAGGAGAAATCGCTGCCTCGAATCCGACGTGCAGTCGGCACACTGAGGAGCCTTGAGGCGGACACCTGGGTTCACCTCTCCGCGTATCGGCTGATCAGCACGCCGTCGACGATCCTCGTCCGCACGCCGTCGGGACAGCTGCTCGACCTGGATCGCCAGCCGGGAACGGTCCTCGAAGAAACCTTGATGCAGGATGTCCTCGCGCCGTTCGAAACACATGATGGCCGCCAGGTGCCGGCGTTGCGCCGACCGCGCGCGCGTATCGCGGTCAATCCGGCGATCCTCGGAGGGTTCCCGACGATTGCCGGCACGCGCGTTCCATTCGATGTCGTTGCCGCGCTCGCGAGGGACGAGCTCGAGCCCGATGAGATCGCGGCGGTGTACCCGTCCGTCGATCGAGACGCCATCAGCGACGCGGTCAGCTTCGCCGAGCAGGTCGCGGCCGCCATCTGATGCAGGTCCTCGTCGACGAGGCCATGCCGGTGCAGGTGATCCCGCCGCTTCGGCTGAACCGACGCCATGAGTTCGATCACGTCGACGAGCTCGGCTGGAAGGGCAAGGCCGACGTCCAGCTGTTCGCCGACGCCGCCACGCGCGGATACGCCGCGGTCCTGACGCTGGACTTGTCCCAGCTGCACTCGTTGAGGAATCGCGGGCGCTCAAGCGCTCGGTCTGCACCACATCGGCATTCAGCAGGGCCGCTCCGCGCAAGGCATTCGCGGCATGGCTCGGGTGATCTCCTCGGTCGTGGTCGCGATGCCCTACGTCCTTGAGGATCTCGAGGCCGTCGAGGACCAGCGCGTCGTCGAGTTGACGCTGCTCAGCGCGGCCCGCCGACACGAGATTCTGGATCCCAGAGTTGAAGTCGCGCGATTCCCGTACTGGCGATGAGGGCCGCCCGAGGCGTGTCGCACGGCGGCCAGGATCCGAAGCGCACGACGTAAGACCCCCGCCGGGAGCGACACTGACGTCGCCATGGGCTCTGTGAACAGCGTCACCGCACTGCACCCCGCGGCCGAACCGCCGTCGGACGCCATCGATCTGCGCGCCGCTCGCGAGGCCGTGCGCGACCTCCTCACAGCACTCGGCCGCGACGTCTCCGAGGACGGCCTGCGCGAGACGCCGCGCCGCGTCGCCGCCGCGTACGCGCAGCTGCTCACGCCCGAGCCGTTCTCGCTGACCACCTTTCCGAACGACGCCGGCTACGACGAGCTCGTCGTGGTGCGCGACATCCCGTTTCACTCGCTGTGCATGCACCACCTGCTGCCGTTTGGAGGCGTCGCGCACGTCGCCTACCTGCCGGGTGCGCAGATCGTCGGGCTGTCGAAGCTCGCGCGCGTCGTCGAGCTGTTCGCCCGCGACCTGCAGCTGCAGGAGCGCCTGACGATGCAGGTCGCCATGTTCCTCGAGGAGCACCTCGAGCCCAAGGGCGTCGGGGTCGTCATCGAGGCCGAGCACCTGTGCATGTCGCTGCGCGGCGTGCAGAAGGCCGGCGCGCGCACGACGACCTCCGCATTGCTCGGCCTTCTGCGCGACGATCCACGCACCCGCCAGGAGTTCCTCTCGCTCGTCAAGGCCTGATGCTGACCGTCGTCCATGTCTGGCTCGCGTCGTCGTTCGTCTTCGCCGCCGTCCTGCTCGTCGATCAGCTGCGCCGGCCGGTCACGGCGTGGGCGGCGGCTGGGCGCCAGCGCCGGTTCTGGGTCACGTTGACGCTCCTCATGGGCTTTCATGGGCTTGGCCCGTTCGCGGCCGCCGGATACCTCACCGTCGTGGTCCCGCGGTTTCGCGCGGGCGGGCCGGTGGCGCAGCCGCGGCCGGCGGCTCAGTGGATGGGCCGGGCGGCCGCCGTGCGCGGGGGTCAGCGGACCGCCACCGAGGCGCTCGTGCTCGTGGCGGCGCTGCTGATCTTCGCGTCGAGCTTCATCCACGCGGCGGTCATCGCGGATCACTTCGACTACTGGGTTCCATTCGGCCTCGCCTTCGCCATCGCCACGGGCGCGCAGGCGGCCTGGGTGGCGCTCGTCTACCGCGCCCCACTGGACAGGCGCTACCTCATCGCCGGCGCGCTTGGCAACGGCGTGCTCGTCGCCGTGTGGGGGATCTCGCGGACGGTCGGGCTGCCGGTCGGCCCCCAGCCGTGGACGCCCGAGCCGGTCGGCGGCGCGGACGTGTTCTCGACGCTCGACGAGCTCATGGCGGTCGTCCTGATCGTGGTCGTGCTCGCCGCGTCTCGCGGTGGGCGCATCCGCGTCTCGCGACTCGGGGTGCGGATCGCCTCGTTGTTCGCCGGGCCGCTGTTCATCTGGAGCATCCTCGGGGCGTTCGGCGCGGAGCATCACCACTGAGCCAGGTAAGAAGGGTGCAGCGGCCGACGCTCATCGAAGCGATGAGCCGGCCATCGCCACAGGCGAGCACCCCCGCGCTTGACGACTGGCGCCGTCGCCGGCTGGTCGCGGCCGGCTTCGAGCCAGAGCTTGCGACCCGGCTCGCCGGCGCCGACGGCGTGGATCTGCACGAGCTGCTCGTGCTGGTCGATCGCGGCTGCGAACCGCAGCTCGCCGCGCGGATCGTCGCGCCGCTGGACACGTCATGGTGAGGCGCGCTGGTACGGTCGGCCGGATGGCAGCGGACCCCGCCCCGCCGGCCGGTGCCGCGCCGCCGGACGCGCTCGACGCCGACTCGCGGCACTGGATCGAGGCGCTGGGCGCGACCGGCCCCGAGCACGACGACGCGGTCGTCCGGCTGCACGCGCTCCTCCTGCGCGCCGCTCGCTTCGAGGTCGCGCGCCGGCGCCGGACGCTCGCGCACCTGCGCGGCGGCGACCACGACGACCTCGCCTGCCAGGCCGCCGACGACGCGCTCGTCGCTGTGTTGCGCAAGCTCGACACCTTCCGCGGCGAGAGCCGCTTCACGACGTGGGCCTACAAGTTCGCGCTCTACGAGGCCGCCGTGAAGCTGCGCCGCCGCGCCTGGCAGGACCGCGAGCTGCCGCTCGAGCCCGACAGCTGGCCGGACATCGCGTCGCGCGCGCTGTCGCCCCACGACCAGCTCGTCTCGAGCGAGCTGCTCGGCGCGCTGCGCGACGCGATCAACGATGCCCTGAGCGCGCACCAGCGCGAGGTGCTCGTCGCGGTCACGCTCAACGGCGTGCCGATCGACGTCCTCGCCGAGCGGCTGAACACGACGCGCGGCGCCCTCTACAAGACGCTGTTCGACGCGCGCGCGAAGCTGCGCTCGGAGCTCGCCGCCGGCGGCCTGGACCCCACCGAGCGAGGGCGGCGGCGATGACCGGCGAGCACGATCGCCTCGTCGACGCGCTGCTCGGCCCCGACGGGCCCGAGGTCTCGTGCGAGGACTGCTTCGAGCAGCTCGACCGCTACGTCGACCTCACGCTCGCGGGTCGCGAGGACCCGGATCGCGCGGTGCCCGGCATGCGCGCGCACCTGCACGGCTGCCCCGCCTGCCGCGAGGACTTCGAGAGCCTGCTCGACCTCGCCGGCTCGTAAGACGCCGGGCACGGCTCAGCCGGCTGGCGGCACCCACGCCGCGCGCATGTCCACGCGCGCGCCGCGAAACGGCACGTCCTCGGCCTCGAGCAGCCGCCGCTGTCGCTCGCCCTTGGCCAGCGAGCCGTCGGCGCGCACGACGCGCTGCCACGGCACCGTCGGGTCCTCGCATGCGGCGAGCGCCGCGCCCGCACGGCGGGGCGCGCCGGGGCAGACGTCGCCGTAGGTCGTGACCCGCCCGCGCGGGATCGAGCGGATGCGCTCGAGGATCGCGTCGTGGCCGGTCGCCATGGTCGCCCACGCTACCGCCCAGATTTCACGTGCTCGAAACAGGGGAGCCCCGTACCCGCCGAGTACCGTGAGGCGCCTTGACGCGTCGCACGAAGATCGTGGCCACCATCGGCCCTGCCTCTCGGGATCCCGAGACCCTCGCGCGGATGGTCGACGCGGGGATGGACGTCGCGCGGCTGAACTTCTCGCACGGCAACGCCGAGCAGCACGCCGAGACCGCGCGGCGCGTGCGCGAGGCGGCAGGCCGCGCGGGGCGCGCCGTCGCGATCCTGCAGGACCTCCCCGGCCCGAAGATGCGCATCGGCCCGCTCGACGGCGACATCGCGGAGTTCAAGCCCGGCGACCACGTGACGTTCGTCTGCGGCGGCGAGGGTCTTGGAACAGCGGCGAGGCTGTACGTCGCGCGCCCGGAGCTGTGCGTCGCGATGTCCCCCGGCGACGTCATGTACCTCGCCGACGGCGCCGTCCGGCTGCGGGTCAAGGGCATCCGCCGCGGCGACCTCGAGATCGACGCCGAGATCGAGGTCGGCGGCTCGGTCGCGTCGCGCCAGGGGCTCAACGTGCCGGGCCCGCTCGAGCAGATCGCATCGGTCCCCGACGAGGACCTCAAGCACCTCGCCGCCGGCGAGAAGATCGGCGTCGACCTCGTCGCGCTGTCGTTCGTGCGCAGCGCGCAGGACATCCAGCTCGTGCGCGAGCACACGCGCCTGCCGTTGATCGCGAAGATCGAGAAGCCGCAGGCCGTCGACTGCGCCGAGGACATCATCCGCGCCGCCGACTGCGTGATGGTCGCGCGCGGCGACCTCGGGATCGAGCTGCCGATCGAGCTCGTGCCGATCGTGCAGAAGAACCTGTTGAACACCGCGGGCAAGCTCGCGCGCCCGTCGATCACGGCGACCCAGATGCTCGACTCGATGGTCGCCTCGACGCGGCCGACCCGTGCGGAGGTCGCCGACGTCGCCAACGCGATCCTCGACGGCACGGACGCGGTGATGCTCTCGCAGGAGACGGCGGTCGGCATGTACCCCGTCGAGGCCGTCGCGATGATGGCCTCGATCGCGGAGGCGACGGAGCCCGGCGCGCCCTACCAGCGCTGGAACGAGTACCGCGTGATCCGCGGCACCCGCGACCCGTCCTACACGATGGCCTACGCCGCGTGCCGGGCGGCGATCGAGCTCGAGCTCGACGCGCTCGTGATCCCGACGCTGTCCGGCCGCTCGGCGCGGCTCGTCTCCGCACACCGCCCGACCGTGCCGATCTACGCCCTCTCGCCGGGCAAGGAGACGGTGCGCCGCTGCGGGCTGATGTGGGGCGTGCGTGCTGCGTCGATGCGCCGCCACGAGGTGACCGAGGACCTCATCAACGACAGCGCGCGGCGTGTCGTCGAGCTGGGCTGGCTGCAGGCCGGCCAGCGTGTGGGCATCACCGCGGGGCTGCCGAGCGGCCGGCCCGGCAGCACCTCGCTGCTGCAGATCCAGCAGTTGTAACGTCCGTCGAACCATGAAGCCCGCGACGGCCACGGTCCGGATCAAGCGCCCGCCCGCGCAGGTCCGCGCGGTCATCGCCGACCTCGCGCGCCATCAGGAGTACCTCGACCACTTCCTCGTCGACTGGGAGATCACGAGCGCGACGTCGCGCGGCGCCGGCGCGACCGCGCGGACGCGGGCCAAGGGCGGCGGCAGTGACGACATCATCGAGGCCGCGATCACCTCCGCGACGGACGACGAGATCGTCCTCGAGTCGCGCAGCGGCCGCAACGGGAGCCGGCGGATGCGGTTCGTGTACGCGCTCGGCGAGCCGGACCCGCCCGATCCGCCGGGGACGGCGACCCAGGTGAACTTCACCCTCGAGCTGCTCCAAGGATCGATCATCGACCAGGCGACGTGGGCGCTGCCGCGCGCGCATCTCGAGCGCATGTACGGTCAGGCGCTGCTGCGGCTGAAGGGACTGGTCGAGGGGGACCCGCGGTCGCTGTAGCCTCCCGTGGCCATGCTGCGCCACACCGTGATCGCCTGCCTCGTCCTCGCATTCGCGCTCGCGGCGCCGGCGCTGGCCAGGACGATCGTAGGCGGCTTCGGTGCCGAGACGCTCGTCGGGACCAATGACGCCGATCGCATCTCCGGCGCGTCGGGCGGCGACACCCTGCAGGGCCTCGGCGGCGACGACCTGCTCCTCGGCGGCACCGGCAACGACCGGCTCGTCGGCGGCCCCGGCAACGATGCCCTCGACGGCAACGACGGCGACGACCGCCTCGACGGCGGCCCCGGCCACGACCGCATCGTCGAGGTCGGCTTCGGCGACGACCGCATCGCCGGCGGCGACGGCGACGATCGCATCGACGGCAATCGCGGCAAGGACACGATCTCCGGCGGCAACGGCAACGACGTCATCCGCGGCGGCCCCGGCGGCGACACGATCGACTGCGGGCCCGGCAACGACATCGTCTACACGAACACGACCGGCGACAAGACCGCGAACTGCGAGCGCACGCTAAGGGACCCCGACATCCGCCGGCGCAGCTGCCGGCAGGGCGGGACGGCCAAGGGGGAGCTCGTGCTCGGCACGAAGCGCGCCGACACGTGCCGGGGTGGGGCCGGCGCGGACGATGTCGAGGGTGCCGCCGGCAGCGACAACCTCTATGGCGACGCGGGCGACGACAACGTGTTTGGCCGGTTCGGCAACGACCGCATGTTCGGTGGTGGCGGCGACGACGTCATGCAGGGCGGCCGCGGGCGCGACGTCATGTACGGCGGGGCGGGCAACGACGAGATCACCGGGGGCTTCGATCCCGACCGCATGTTCGGCGGGGCCGGCGCCGACGTCCTCATCGCCCGCGGCGGCGGCACCGACAGCGTCGACTGCGGCCCCGGCCGCGACACGGTCATCCGCGACAGCCGCGACCGCGTGCGCAACTGCGAGGTCGTGCGGCGCCGATGAGCCGCCGCGGCGGGCGCTCAGCCTCCGCGCCGCCAGCCCGCCACGTCGCGGCGGACGAGCACGAGCCCGAGCACGGCCATGCCGGCGAGCGTCGCGATCCCGACGATCGACTCGGTCGAGTCGAAGCTGCCCAGCGAGCCGCCGAGCGCCGTGTAGGCGAACGCGCGCGGCGCGATCCCGATGACCGTCGCCGCGGCGAACGCCGCGAGCCCGACGCGCGTGAGGCCGAACGCGTAGTTCGCGACGTCGCGCGGGACGCCGGGCACGATCCGCGCGTAGAGGACGGCGACGAATCCACGCCGCTCGATCGCTCGCTGGACCCGCTCGAGCCGGTCGCCAAGCAGCGACTGCACGGCGTCGTGCGCGGCGTAGCGCGCGACGAGGAAGGCCAGCACCGCGCCGACGCTGCCACCGAGGATCGACAGCAGCGTTCCCTCGAGCGTGCCGAACAGCACCCCGCCGGCGGCCGCGACGAGCGGGAATGGGAAGAACGCGAGCGTCAGCCCGACGCAGAGCGCGACGAACGCGATCGGCGCCCACGCCCCGGCCCCGTCGGCTGCGTCCCGGATCTCGTCCGGCGAGCGCGCGACGAGCACGACCACGACCACGAACACCGCCGCCAGCACGACGGCGAAGGCGATGGCTCGCGCGGCTGCCGCGCGCGGCAGCGGCGCGCGACCGCCCGGAGGCACGCCCTCGCCGGCTCCCTCAGGCGGCACCGCGCAGCGCCGCGGCAGGGGGATGCTCGGCGTAGAACTCCGCTTCCTGGCGGCCGAGCTCGGTGACGGGCGCGTCGTCGTAGATCCACTCGCGCGCGATGCGATGCCAGTTGCCGCTCGAGCGCAGCTGGCTCATGACCGCGAGCGTCAGCATCTCGAGGCGCCGGCCGAAGAGGTGGTCGGGCGGCAGCGTCTCGTGGCGCATCTTCGAGAAGTGCGACGAGCGCGGGTCGGACATCTCGATCATCACCTCGGTCGCGATCTCGGGGGTCAGCGCGACGTCCTCGTCGTCGACGTACCACCACGTCATGTCGTGCACCTGCTCAAGAATGCCCTCGGGCGTGTAGTACTCGGGCTCCTTGATGAAGCCACCGGCGTGCAGGTGGTCGATCAGCGCTTGGCCGTCGCCGATCTCCGCGAGGCGCTGGATCTGCAGCTCGAACTCCGCGACCGCCGGCGGGATGCGCTTGAACAGGCCGAAGTCGAGGAAACACATCCGGCCGTCGTCGAGCAGCAGGGAGTTGCCGGGGTGCGGGTCGCCGGAGAACTGGTGGTGGCGGTACATGCAGCCGAAGTAGAAGCGAAAGACGATCTCGCCGAGGCGGTCGCGCTCGGCTTGGGGCAACTGCTTGAGCTCTTCGAAGCCGCGCCCCGACACGAACTCGCTCACGATCACCCGCTCGTGTGACAGCGACGTGACGACCGCCGGCACCATGATGAACGGGTGCCCCTTGTAGAGCCGCGCGACCGTGCGCTGGTTCTGCGCCTCGAGCTCGTAGTCGAGCTCCTCGTCGATGCGCGAGCGGATCTCGTCGCCCATGGCCTTTGGATCCAGGCCGGGCGCGACGCGCTTCATGAGCCGCAGGATCATGCCGAGGTTCTTCATGTCCGAGCGCACGGCCTGCGCGACCCCGGGGTACTGGACCTTCACCGCGACGTCGCGGCCGTCGTGCAGCTTGGCCTTGTAGACCTGCCCGATCGACGCGGCGGCGATCGGCACCGGGTCGAACGTCTCGAAGACGTCCTCGACGCGCTCGCCGTACTCGGCCTCGATGACCTTGCGCATGTCCTTGAAGGAGACCTTCGGGGCGGCGTCGCGCAGCTCGGCGAGCTTGGCCTGAAACTCCTCGCGGTACTCCTCCGGGACGAGGCCGACGTCGAGGAACGACATCACCTGCCCGAGCTTCATCGCGGCGCCCTTCATCGTCCCGAGGGCGGCGACGATCTGCTCGGCGGTCTCGAGCTGGCGCTTGGCGAGCGCGCGCTGTGCGCCCTCGTCGGAGCGCGCGACGTTCGTCGCACGCGTGCCCATCTGCTTGGCGGCCGTCGTGGCGGCGAGCCGGCCGACCTTCGTCGAACGACTCAGGCGCGAGGTCGGAATCGCGCCCTTCTCAGCCATCGGCTAGCCGCGCTCGACCTTCGAGCCGGGGACGATGTCGTCGCGCCCGTCGGCCCAGCGCACCCAGGCCTTGTGACCGCCGTCGTAGTCGTCGCCCCAGACGACGAGCGTCGCGGGATCGCCCATGACGGTGACCTGCTCGTCGCCCTCGGGGTCCAGGCCGCGCCACACGCGGATGAAGGCGTTGTGCTCCCACTCGTGGCCGATCGTCGTCGGGTCGGTGTGGCCGGGCCAGACCTCCGTGTCGGGGTCGAGGATCATGAGCTCTTCCATGATCGAGGTCTTGATGTCCTCGTAGGAGGTCGAGCCGGGCGCGCGGACGCCGCCGATCGAGTGCTTGAAGAGCGTGTCGCCGGTGAACACGTGGCCGTCGACCGTGAAGTTGAGCATCCCCGCGGTGTGCCCCGGGGTGTGGATCGCGTCGACCAGTACGTCGCCGATGCGCGTCGGCACGAAGCGCTTCGCCCCCTCGATCTTCTCGGCCGGATGCGCCAGCACGATGATGTTCGGATAGCGGGCTTTGACGGCGTCCATGTCGCAGACGTGGTCGTGGTGGTGGTGGGTCAGCAGCAGGTGGGTGACGTCGATCGACTCGCGCACGGCGAAGTCGAAAAGCGGCTGCATGGGACCGCCCGCATCGACGAGAAACCCGGGACCTCCCGGCGTCGAGGCTGCCAGGTAGGTGTTCGTCAGAAATCCGCTCGACATGGATCGTTCGATGAGCATGCGCTCAATGTACTGCGGCGTCCGCCTGCCAGTGCCGCGCGGGCGCCTCCCGGGTACGCTCGGGGCATGTCTGAGCTCATTCACACCTGCTACCGCATCGGCGACATCGACCGCTCCGTGGCCTTCTACGAGGCGCTCGGGTTCGAGGAGCGCGGCCGCAAGCCGATCCGCGACGAGGCCATCAACGTCTTCATGGGCCTCCCCGGAGACGGCGATCGGCTTGAGCTGACGTACAACCACGGCGTCTCCGAGTACACGCACGGCAGCGGCTACAACCACATCGCGATCACCGTGCCCGACATGGAGGCCGCGCTCGCCGGGCTCTCCGAGCAGGGCATCGAGCCCGAGAAGCCGCCGTACTCGGTGCGCGAAGGCGGCTCGCTGCTGTGCTTCGTCCGCGACCCCGACGGCTACCGGGTCGAGATCATCGAACGACGGTAGCGGGAGCGCGGAGCCGGCCCGGCACGGCTTGACCGGATTTGCGACTGCGCGTACCGTGGCCGTCTGGCACGTTTGCGCATCGGACAACGACCGGAGGGAGTGGGGTGCTGAGGCTCATTCACATGGCGATCGTGGGGGCGCTGGCAGCCGCCGCCCTGGCGATCACGGCGCCGTCGGCGCTTGGCATGGAGGCCGGGGGCTGCACGCACTGGTCCTCCGGCAACTATCGGTATACGCACTGCGCGTTCTACGACGGAAGCCACAGCCTCACGGTCACGGGCGGGTGGGGTACGCCGGCGCAGGGCTATTGGCACGTCTACTACTGGTAGGGACGGTTCAGGCCAAAAGGTCGTCGACGGTCGGGGCGAAGCCCGGCAGGATGTCGCTCAGGTCCACGACGTCGGCGCCCGAGTAGCTCTGCGACGCGCCCGGCGGCCGGTGGATCGTCGCGACACGCCGCCGCGGGTCGACGACGACGACCGCGAGCGTTCCGGCATCGAGCCACGACCGCGTCTTGCTCTCGACCTCGCCGCGGCGGTCGCGCGGCGAGCTGACCTCGAACGCGAGGTCCGGCGGGCCGGGGAAGAACTCGCTCGGGATGCCGCCGATCGCGTCGATGCGCTCGCGCGACACGAAGCTCGCGTCCGGCGCACGCACGGTGTCGGGATCGGTTTCGAGCACGTAGCCGGTCTCCGCTCCGAAGACGGTGCCGAGCCGGCGCGACCGGACATGCGCCGCGAGCAGCTCGCAGATCCGAGCCGCTACCGCTCCGTGAAGTGCTCCGGCAGGCTCCATCTCGAACAGCCTGCCAGCGATCAGCTCCGTCCTGAACGGTTCGTGGCTGTAAAGAAACAGCTCCTGCGCAGTCATGGTGCGATCCGCGCCCATCACGGCACACGATAGCCCTACCGAGCGAGGCCCCGGCTCGCCAACTCGGCGGCCCCGCCGGGGCCGCCAACTAAGCTCCGGTCGATGACCACCGTGGCCGGAGCCGAGCGCCGCGATCGTGGCTGAGCACCGGACCGCCGTCATCGACCTCGGGTCGAACTCGTTTCGCCTCGTCGTCTTCACGGCTGCCGACGGCTGGTGGAAGCGCACCGACGAGATATACCTCGCGGTGCGGGTCGGCGAGGGGATCGACGCCACAGGCGAGCTCGGCGAGCAGCCGATGCAGCGCGCGCTCGAAGCCGCCGAGGTCTTCGCCCACTTCTGCGCCGCCACGGGCATCGAGGCGAGGGACATCGCGCCCGTCGCCACGAGCGCGATCCGCGACGCGTCCAACCAGGCGGCGTTCCTCGAGCGCGTC
Organism: uncultured Actinomycetes bacterium; assembly: GCA_963839905.1. Lineage (GTDB taxonomy): Bacteria > Actinomycetota > Thermoleophilia > Solirubrobacterales > Solirubrobacteraceae > CADCVQ01. Next base: position 78,551 of record CAWIXC010000005.1, read on the forward strand.
GAGCGCGAGACGGGCCTGCAGGTGCGCGTGCTCGCCAAGGAGGAGGAGGCCTACTATGGCTACCTCGCGGCGGTGAACTCGACGACGCTCGCCGACGGCGTCGTGCTCGACCTCGGCGGCGGCTCGCTGCAGCTCATCGAGGTCAACAGCCGCCACCCGGGCCGCGTCGGGTCGTGGCCGCTCGGCGCGGTGCGCATGACCGAGCACTTCCTGCCCGGCGGCGACGAGGCCTCGAAGAAGGAGCGCAAGGCGCTGCAGAAGCACGTCCTCGCGATCCTCGCCGACGACGCGCCCTGGCTGGGACGCGCCAGCCGCCGCCTCGTCGGCATCGGCGGCACGATGCGCAACCTCGCCGCCGCCGCGCAGGCCAAGGCCGGCGAGCCATCGCTCGGCGTGCAGGGCTTTCAGATCCACCGCGAGCAGCTCGACGACCTCATCGACGAGCTCGCCGCGCTGCCGGCATCCGAGCGCGCGTCGATCAAGGGGATCAAGTACGGCCGCGCCGACCTCATCCTCGCCGGGGCGATCGTCGTGCAGTCGGTGCTGGAAGCAGGCGGCTACGACGCGATCGAGGTCACCGAGGCCGGCCTGCGCGAGGGCGTCTTCTTCGGCGAGCTGCTCGACGGCGAGCCGCCGCTGTTCGACGACGTGCGCCGCTCCACGATCCTGAACCTCGCCGCGCGCTACCACGTCGACCCGGCCCACACCGAGCACGTCGCGCGGCTCGCCCTGACGCTCTTCGACGAGCTGGCCGAGGCCGGCTTGCACCCCGGCGACCGCTGGGAGCGCGAGCTCTTGTGGTGCGCGTGCGTGCTGCACGACATCGGCATGTCGGTCGACTACGACGACCACCACAAGCACTCGCGCTACCTCATCCTCAACGCCGGCCTGCCGGGCTTCGCACCGCGCGAGGTCGCCCTCATCGCGCAGGCGGCCCGCTATCACCGCAAGGGCATGCCGGACTTCCAGGAGCTCAAGCCCCTGACGGACGACGGCGACGACAAGCGCCTGGACCGCATGGCGATCCTTCTGCGCCTCGCCGAGGACCTCGAGCGAAGCCGCGACCAGAGCGTGCGCGAGGCGCACGTGCACTCCGACAACGGCACGGTCCGCCTGGCGGTGCAGGCCGACGGCGCCGCCGCCGTCGAGCGCTGGGCCGCGCAGCGCGAGGTCGAGCTCTTCGACCGCGCATTCGACAAGCAACTCAAGGTGGAATCAGCATGAGCCTCACCACAGGCAGCGGGCCGCTCGGCGGCCGGGCGCCGGCGACGAACTACACGTTCGAGTCGCCCGCGCACAAGATCCTCTTCGAGCCCGACGAGCGCCGACTGCGCGCATTCGTCGGCGACACCGTCGTCCTCGACACGACCGGCGCCAACCTATTGCACGAGACCGGGATCCTGCCCGTGGCGTACGTCCCGATCGCCGACATCGACGAGAGCCTGCTCGAGCGCACCGAGACGACGACGCACTGCCCGTTCAAGGGCGACGCCTCGTACTGGTCGCTGCGCGTCGGCGACGACGTGCGCGAGGACGCCGTCTGGACCTACGAGGAGCCGGTCGAGTCCGCGCCGTGGCTCAAGGGCTTCGCCGCGCTGTACTTCGACCGCGTCGACCGCTGGATGGTCGAGGACGAGCCGGTCGCCGGCCACCTGCGCGACCCCTACCACCGCGTCGACGTCCACCAGAGCTCGCGCAAGGTGCGCGTGTCCGCGGGCGACGACCTCATCGCCGAGAGCGCGCATCCGGTGCTCGTCTTCGAGACGAGCCTGCCCGTGCGGGCGTACATCCCGCGCCGCGACGTCATCCCCGGCCACTTCGCCCCGAGCCCGAAGCAGACGACCTGCGCCTACAAAGGCGACGCGACGTACTGGCACGTCCACGCGAACGGCGAGAAGTTCCCCGATGCTGCCTGGACCTACGAGCTGCCGCTGGCCGCCGCCATGAGGATCGCCGGCCACGTCTGCTTCGCAGCCGACGGGATCACCGTCGAGCTGGAGTAACCGGGCCTCAGCCGAGGTCGAGCTCGTCGCCGCGGTAGCCGAAGCCGAGGCTCGGCAGCTCCACGCTGCGCTCGCCGGCCTCGACCCGGCCCGCGACGCTCGCGCGCATGCCGCACGCGGCCGCGGCCTCGACGACCGCCCCCGCCTGCTCGGCGGCGACGTAGACCGCGAAGCCCGCGCCCATGTTGAACGTCCCGTAGGCCTCGCGCTCGTCGATGCCCGCATGCTCGACGAGGAAGGACAGCGCCTCGGGGACCTCCGGGACCGTCTCGATCACGTACGTCCAATCTCCCGGCGCGCGCATGAGCTTGCGCATGCCGTGGCCGGTGATGTGCGAGAGGTAGCTCGGCCGGATGGCGCGCTTGCGCAGCTCCGCCACGAGCGGGACGTAGATGACGCTCGGATCCAGCAGCGCGTCACCGAAGCGCCGGCCGGATGGCATCGCGGTCAAGAGGCCCTGCGGCAGATCGCCCGCGACCGAGCGCGCAAGCGACGCGCCATTGGCGTGCAGGCCCGAGCTCTCGACGAGCACGATCGCATCACCCGCGCGCAGCTCCTCGCCGAGGATCGGACCCCACTCGGCCGGGATCAGCCCGATCGCCGACCCCGCGAGCTCGATGTCGTCGGGCGAGACGAGCCCGGGCAGCGCCGGCGACTCGCCGCCGCCCCACGCCGCGCCCGACAGCTCGCACGCGTGGTGCCAGCCCTCGAGCAGCGACTGCAGCGCCGTCGAGTCGGCGTGCCAGTCGGAGCGGCCGGTCGCGAAGTACGCGTTGATGACGAACGGCAGCGCCCCCACGCTGCACACGTCGTTGACGATCGCGCCGACGGCGTCGATCCCCACGTCCGCGAAGCGGTCCTCCCCCGAGGCCTGCATCCAGTGACGCGAGATGATCGACTTCGTCCCGAGCCCCTCGACGACGAACGCGAGGTGCTGGCCGCCGAGCTCGAGCACGAAAGCCGAGGCTCCCCGCGACGCCTCGACCGCCCGCCCCCCGTGCTGCTCGAGCAAGTGCGACGTCGATTGCGCGAAGCCGATCGCGTCGCGCTTGGACGCGTCGAGAACCTCGTAGTCGATGCCCAGCTTGCCGTACTCGCTCATCCGCGAGCGACCCTACTACGCACGACGGCCCCCGCCCGTCGTGCGGCGAGGGCGTCTAGCGAAGCGCGGAGCGAGCGGCCCGAGAAAGGCTCAGTGGTCCGGCTGGGGGTTCGGCTTCTCCACACCCGGGGAGCCCGACGACACTGCGGACGGCGTATCGCCACGGTCCCACGGACCGCCGTTGTCCACTTGGGTCGTGAACGCCACCAGAATGGCGACGAACACCAGGAACGTCAGAAATGCGAAGAACAAGTACGCAGGCTTGACCATATGTTGCCTAGCTCCCCTTGAGTCGTTGAGGCGGGCCGATGCATCCGCTCGGCGCGCAATCTACCGCGATCGGCCGCGTTCGGCACATTCGTCTTCGGCGCGCGCGCCGCTGGCGTGCTATGTGCTAGCGCTCGTCGTCGCGCGGAGCGCCGGCGGGAAGGCCCACCTGCTGGGTGGAAACGGCCTCCACGACCTCTTCCTCGGCGGCCTCGAACTCCTCGAGATGGTCGCCGTCGCAGAGCACGCGGAAGTTGCCGGTGACGCCATCGTCGGCCTGGATCGTGATCCCCGGCACGACCTCCTCGCCCTCTTCGAATCCGAGCCGCTCCATGTCGAATGGCGCGAGGCCGATGCCGAAGGCGGTGTGCGTCGGATTCTCGCGGTCGTGCGCGTTGATGGCGATCGCGAAGCGGCGCAGGTTGTCGGCGATCTTCGTCGTGTCGACGGGCATGCGAAAACTCAGGGTAGCGAGATCGTTACGCGTCGATCAAGACCCCGGGGTTGAGCATCCCGCGCGGATCGACGGCCGCTTTCGCGGCGCGCAGCGCGGTCGCGAAGGGCTCCGGGCGCTGGCGGTCATACCACGGCCGGTGGTCGCGCCCGATCGCGTGGTGGTGGGTGATCGAGCCGCCCGCGCCGAGGATCGCCTGCGACGCGGCGGCCTTCACCACGGCCCACTGCTCGAGCTCCTCGCCGCGGCGCGCGGGGGCGAGGACGGTGAAATAGGGCGCCGGGCCGTCCGGGTAGACGTGCGAGACCCGGCAGGTCACCCGCCCCGCGGGCCCGATCGCCTCGCCCGCCGCCGCCATGACCGCGGCATGCAGCGCGGCGAAGCGCTCCCACGTGATCGCGGTCTCGAAGGTCTCCGAGAGGACGCCCATCGAGACGAACGCGTCGCGCAGGTAGGGGGCGCGCAGGAACGCGGTGCGCCATGCGCCGACCGCGTCGCCGCCGCTCTCGCCGATCTCCGAGCGCGGGCGGCGGACCGCTGCATCGTCCCACTCGCCGCCCTCGTCGGCGCACAGCACGAGCGCGCGGTCGAGCAGCTCGCCGACCGGCAGCAGCGTCTCGTCGGCGGCCTCGAAGCCGAGCACGAGCAGCGCCGAGCCGCCGTCGCTCGCGCCGGTCATGCGCGCCTCCTCGGCGTCGATGAGGCGGCAGTTGGACGGCCGCAGGCCCGACTGCGCGATCGCCCGCAGCGCGCCGATCCCGCGCTCGAGCTCGGCGAAGCGCACGGCCGCCAGCGAGTGCGCCTTCGGGCGCGGGCGCACGCGCACCCAGGCCTCGGTGATGACGCCCAGGATCCCCTCGGAGCCCAGCAGCATCCGGTCGGGCGACGGCCCCGCGCCCGAGCCGGGCAGCCGCCGCGACTCCCACGCGCCGTTCGGCGTGATCGCTCTTATCGACTCCACGAGGTCGTCGATGTGCGTCTCGACGGTGGCGAAGTGCCCGCCCGCGCGCGTCGCGATCCAGCCGCCGAGCGTCGACAGCTCGAAGGACTGCGGGTAGAAGCGCAGCGTCAGGTCGAGCGCCTTGAGCTGGCGCTCGAGCGCGGGTCCGGTCGCGCCGGCCTGGATGCACGCCGCGAGCGAGACGTCGTCGATCTGCAGGACGCGGTCCATCGCGCCGAGGTCCAGGGAGACGACGCCGTCGAAGCGCGACGGCACCTCGCACTGCACCCCGCCGGTGACGCTCGTCCCGCCGCCGTAGGGGACAACCGCGACGTTCGCCCCCGACGCCCATGCGAGCACCGCCTCGACGTCGCGCTCGCCGCGCGGCCGCGCGACGACGTCGGGCGGGAAGTCGAAGCGGCCGTGGAAGCCGCGCACGACGTCGGCGTAGGACTTGCCCCACGCATGCGACGCTCGCGCGTACGTGTCGCTCGCGCAGAGGGTCCCGAGGCCGGGCGGCGCCGCGACGCGCGGCTCTGCCAGCACGACGTCGGCGAGCGCGACCGGCTCGCGGAACGTCCCGTCGCCGGCGATCCGCAGGTGCTCCTCGAGCCCCGGCGCGGCCGCTCGCAGCTGCGCGACGGACCACGCGTCGTCCTCGTAGCCCCACCCCCAGTGCTTGCGACGCCGCATATGCGCGACGATAGACCCGTGTCTACGCGCGTGCTGATCTTCACCGCCTCGATCGGGGCGGGCCACGACCTGCCCGCAGAAGTGCTCGCCACGTCGCTGCGCGAGCGCGGCGCGACCGCGGAGGTCGTCGACGGCCTGCACGTCGGCGGGCCGGTCGCGCGCGCGGTCGTCGGCGGGGCCTCGTCGCTCGAGCACCTGCCCGGCAACCTCGCGTTCGAGGCGAGCTACGTCCTCGGCACCCGGCTCGCGCCGATGCGCCGCGCGGGCTCGCGGGTCATCGAGCAGATCATGGGCCGGCGCTTCGAGCGCTTCCTCCGCGACCATCCGGCCGACGTCATCGTCTCGACCTATCCGCTCACGACCGAGCTGCTCGGCCGGATGCGCCGGGCGGGCAGCCTCTCGACGCCGGTCGTCAGCGCGATCACCGACCTCGCGGCGCTGCACTACTGGGCGCATCCGGGGGTCGACATGCATCTCATCACGCACCCGGAATCCGCCGCCGAGGTGCGCGAGATCGCCGGCTCGGCGACGCAGATCGCGGCCGTCCACGGCCTGACCGACCTGCGCTTCACCGACCCGCCCGAGCGCGGCGCGGCGCGCGCCGAGCTCGAGCTGCCCGCCCGCGGCTCGCTCGTGGTCGTGTCGGGCGGCGGCTGGGGCGTCGGCGACCTCGCGGGCGCGATCGAGACGGCGCTGCACTACACCGCCGACACGATCGTCGTGCTCACCGGCAACAACGCGAAGGCGCGCGAGCGGCTGACGGCGCAGTTCGCGGCCGAGGAGCGCGTCCAGATCTGGGGCTTCACGGACAAGATGGTCCTGCTGCTCGCCGCCGCCGACGTCCTCATCCACTCGACGGCCGGGCTGACCGTGCTCGAGGCGCTCATGTGCGACTGCAAGGTCATCTCCTACGGCTGGTCGCGAGGGCACGTGCGGATCAACAACAAGGCCTACGAGGAGCTCGGCCTCGTCGCGGTGGCGCGCAACCGCTCGCAGCTCGCGCACGCGCTCGTCGCCGCGCTGAACGCCCCGCCGTCAGACGCCGCGATCCCGGATCTCCCGGCCGCTGCCAACCTCGTCCTCGGCCTGGCCCAGGGCGAGCCTGCTCACGCCGGCTGACGAGGCCAGCAGCGCGCTGCCCGCGATGACGAGCGCGAGGCCGCAGACGAGGAGCCCGCCGCTGCCCCAGCGCTCGCCGATGACGAGCGGCGCCAGCGCGACGGGCACCGCGACCTGGCCGGCGAGCACGATCGGCGCGACGCGCGCGGCGCCGCGGCGCTGCAGGACCGCGCTCTCGGCGGCGACGGCGGCGACCCCGCCAGCGGCCGCGAGCGCGCACCAGCCGGCGGTCGGCAGGGCGCCGGGCAGCGCGCGGGCTGCCTGCGCCGCGGCGAGCGTGGCGAGCGCATCGGCGGCGATCGCGGCGCCGAGCAGTCCGGTCGCGCCGGGCCGGCGCAGGACGAACGCGCTGGCGGCGGCGAGCGCGAGCGCCCCGGCGACGAGGAAGAAGGCGAGCTGCGGCGCCGCGTCCTCGCCGCGCTGGGGGTCGGCGAGCGCGACGAGCGTCACGCCGGCAACGATCGCCACGACCGCGCCGATCTCGCGGCGCCCGACGGGCTCGCCGAGGACGGTCGCGCTGAAGGCCAGCAGCCCGAGCAGCCCGGTCGCGAGCAGCGGCTGCACGAGCGACAGCGGCGCGTGGCGCAGCGCGAGGATCTGCAGCCCGAAGCCCGCGACGCTCAGCGCGATCGACGCGAGCCAGACCGGCCGCACCGCTAGTCGCCGCAGCGCGCCGACGCTGGCGCGCGCCATCTCGGGCACCGCGCGGACCTCGAGCGCCTGCAGCACGTACGAGCACTCAAAGCACGCGGCGGCGGCGAGCGTGAGAAGGATCCCGGTCAGCACGGGCCGCCGCGGAGGGGTCGGGTGGGCCGCGCGCCGCGGACTGCTGGCGTGGGCCGCGCGCCGCGGAGGACTCGCGTGGGCCGCGAGGCGCGGAGGCGCCGCGTGAAGGTGGCCCTCGGCGCGGCGGCCGCCGCCGGTATCGCCGCCTGGACGGCGCCGGCTCCCGCCGCGCACGTCCCGGCCCTTTGCGCCGCGCTCGGGATCGCCCGGCGCCTGGACCTCGGGCCCGGTGCGGTCGGGCTGACCTTCGACGACGGCCCGCACCCGCGCGGCACGCCCGCTGTCCTCGACGCGCTCGCAGCCGTCAAAGCGCAAGCGACGTTCTTCGTCGTCGGCGAGCAGCTGCGCGCGCACCCGTCCGTCGCGCGCGAGATCGTCGCCGCCGGCCACCGGCTCGCCGTCCACGGCGACCGCCACGTCTGCACGAGCCTGCGCATGCCACGAGCGCTGCGCGCCGACCTCGACCGCTGCGCCGCGCTCGTCGAGGAGCTCACGGGCGAAGCCGCCTCGCGCTATCGCCCGCCGTTCGGGGTCTTCTCACCGCTCGCGCTCGCCGAGGCGCGGCGGCGTGGATGGACGCCGCTGCTGTGGTCCGCCTGGGGACGCGACTGGCGCGCCCGCGCGACGCCCGCCTCGATCGCACATGACGCGACACGCACCCTCGCCGCCGGCGACGTCGTGCTGCTCCACGACGCCGACCACTACTCCGCGGCGGGATCCTGGGAGCGCACCGTCCAAGCGCTCCCGCGGATCCTCGACGCCCTCGCCGCCCGCGACCTGCACGCCGTCGCGCCGTAGGCCGTCAAGGGCGGTAGTACAGCGGCACGCACGAGTGGTTGGCCGCGACCCAGTCGGAGTTGGGCAGCTCGTCCCCGGTGCCCATGATGCGATGGCACGGCTGGTCGTACACCCGCCCCGTCGAGCGCTCGAGCCAGTCGAAGACGATGTACTTGTACAGGCCCGAGACCATCCCGTCGGGCAGCTGTAGGCGCGCGGGGTGCACCGGGTCGAGGTGCGCGCGGGCGATCCCGTTCTTCCACGCGACGATCTCCGGCAGGCGCTCGATCTGCACGAGCCCTAGCGCCGCCGTGAACTCGCTCATGCGGAAGTTCAGCCCCGGCTGGGCGTGGTCGGGCTTGGCGTAGTTGCGAAACGCGCGCGTGAACTCGACGAGCTCGGGATGGCGCGAGACGAGCACCCCGCCCTCGCCGGTCGAGATCGTCTTGGTCGCGTACAGCGAGTAGATCCCCGCGTCGCCGAAGGAGCCCGGCCGCCGGCCGTCCCAGACCGCGCCGTGCGCGTGGGCGCAGTCCTCGAGCAGCTTCACGCCCCGCGACCGGCACAGGTCGGCGATCGCCTCCGAGTCGAAGGCGAGGTGCCCGCCGATGTGCACGAGGAAGACGGCCGCGGGGTCGTGCTCGTCGATCAGCCGTTCGACCTCGGACAGCGACAGGCAGAGGTCGTCGCGGCGGCAGTCGCCGAAGACCGGCGTGGCACCGGCGCCGAGCACCGCCAGCGGCGTGGCCATGAACGTGTTCGACGGGACGACGACCTTGCGCCCGCGCACCTGCGCCCACTCGAGCGCGGCCAGGGCGCCGCCGGTCCAGCTGGACAGCGCGACCGCGGGCAAGCCGTCGTGCGCCGCCCACGCTGCCTCGAAGCCTGCGGTGAGCTCGCCCTCGCTCCAGCGCTGGCTGTCGATGATCCCGTCCCACAGCTCGTGCAGGCGAGCGCGGTCGCGCTCGTCGAAGCCGATGGCGAAGCGATCGAACGCGGGCGCCGGGACCGCGGTCATCGCTCGCCGCGGTCGGCGAACGACGGCTCGAGCACCGTGCGCTTGCCACCGGCGACGCCAAGCAGCCCGATGCCAGCGCCCGCGAGGCCGAGCATGAGCAGCTGCGGGTTCAGGCGCGCGAAGTCGAGCGCCTCGCTCGTGCCGGCGGGGATCAGCAGCGCGGCGCCGGCGAGGGCCGTGAGCCAGACCGCGATGCGGGCCGTCGTCGAGTGCAGCGTGACGCTCGCCGTGAGGCCGAGCGCGGCGACGACCAGCACCGTGTGCCAGCCGTCGTTCGAGAGTCCCGCGGCGTGCAGGACGACGACGTATAGGACGAGCGCGAGCAGGCCCGACAACACGGAGGTGACGCGCCGCAGGGTGAGCTGCGAAGCCGCGCGCACCGGTGCGGCCACGGTGGGCTCCGACGCCATTGCGTCCACGACCGCGGGAGCACTCGCGGAGGCCTTCGCGGCCGCGCCCGCCGCCAGCGCGGCGTGCTCGCGATGCCACGCGACGTAGCGCCGCACGCCCTCCGCGTACGGCGTCTGCGCGCGCCAGCCGAGCTCGAGCGCCGCGCGCTCCCCGCACACGCGTGCTCCGGCGAAGTCGCCTGCGCGGCCTTCGGTGTAGGTGATCTCGACGTCGCCGACCGCCGCGCGCACGGCCTCGGCGATCGCGCTCACCGACGTGTCCTCGTCGCCGACGAGGTTGTAGATGCGACCCGCCGCGTCGGGCGCGAGCGCGCGCACGACGCCGTCCGCGAGGTCCTCGACGTACACGAAGCGGCGCGTCTGCTTGCCGTCGCCGGCGATCGTCAGCGCCTCACCGGCCAGCGCCTTGTCGACGAAGATCGGCAGCACCGCGGCCGGGCGCGCGCGAGGGCCGTAGGGGATGCCGAAGCGCAGGATCGTCGACGGGACGTCGTAGAGCTTCTCGTAGGAGCGGCAGTACATCTCGCCCGCGAGCTTCGTGGCGGTGTAGAGGTGGGAGGGGAGCGCGAGCGGCGTCTCCTCGTCGACCTCCTCGGCCACGACGTCCGAGTACACCCAGATCGTCGAGGCGTAGACCACGCGCGCGCCGGTCGCGCGCGCCGCCTCGAGCACGTTGAGCGTGCCGCGCGCGTTGAGCTCCTCCGCGGCCGCCGGGTCCTTCGCCACGAGCCCGACGTCGGCGGCCGCGGCGAGGTGGATGATCGCGTCGCAGCCCTCGGCCGCGGCGAGGATGGATGGCGGGTCGAGCAGGTCGCCCACGACCATCTCGCAGTGCTCGCGCCGGTCCCGCGAGTCGAGCGTGTCGAATACGCGCGCCTCGTGACCCTCGCTCAGCAGTCTGTCGACGACGTGCGAGCCGATGAAGCCCGCGCCGCCGGTAACGAGGACGTTCAACGGATCGCGCGTGTCGGCGGGTGCGCGGTGCGGCTCGGCATGTATCGGCTCTCCTGAATGGGTTCGGGGCGGACGGATCGTCGGAGCGATGCATCGAGCACACTAGCCTCGCCGGCGCCCGCTCGTACGTCAGATTCGACGCTGGCCCGCCGCCGCGCCGCCGCGAACTATCGTTTGGACGCATGAGCGCGCCCGCGATCCTCGCCCGCGGCCACTGGCCCGCCGAGCGCGTGCGCGCGCACTGGCGCGAGGAGCACTACGAGCCGCCCGAGCATCACGCGGAGGCGGCGGACGCCGCGATCGCGGCGCTGCGCGAGCGCGGCTCGCCGAGCCACGACGGGCTCGCCGGCCGGCTCGTGGGCCACGCCGAGGAGGGCGACGATCTCCTGGTCGAGCTGCAGCCGGTGCGCTGGGCCCTGCGCCTCGTGCAGGGCGACGCGTCGCACTCGGTCGCCGCGCTGACGGTCACGCGCGCCGCGGACGGGCGCTGGCTCGCCGGGCGCCGCGCGCGGTGGCTGGCCTCCTGGCCCGGGCGCTGGGCGCTCGGCGCCGGCGGCGCCGTCGACATGGGCGAGAGCCCCGCGGAGACGCTCTCGCGCGAGCTGCTCGAGGAATGGGCCGTCAAGGCCGACAGCCTGACCGTCGAGGCGCTCGTGCGCCTGCCGCAGCGGCTGATCATGGTCATCGGGCTCGCCTGGCTGCCCGACGGCGCCGAGATCGAGATGGACGACGAGCACGACGAGCACGCGTGGTGGCCCGCGGACGTCGCCGACTGGCCCGCCGAGGCCACGGAGCCGCTGCGCCAGATGGCGACGCTGCTCGCCGCCGGCAGCCCATGAGCCGCCTGCTGACCTTCCGCCGGCTAAAGCTCGCGTCGTTCACGCACTCGGGGATCTACACGGCGCTGCTCGTCGTCTGGCTCGTGCCCGGCCTGCACCCGTTCGAGGCGATCTTCGGGATGGCGCACGGCCTCGGCTGGATCGCGATGTCGCTGGCCTGCATCGCCGCCGTGCGGCTGCGCGTCATCGACCTGCGGTTGGCCGTCGCGGTCGCGGTGCTCGGCGGGATCGGCCCGTTCATCGGCTCGTACGAGTTCGTGCGCCAGAGCCGTCGCGGCGTGGGCGACGCCGCACCCGCGCCTGCATAGCGCCCGGCATGCTCCGCCCGACCGGGGGGTAGGAGCGAGCGATGCGACGCGGTGGCCGATCGGGCGAGGCCAACACCCCGGACGGCGCCGCGGCGGCGCCCGACAGCGCCGAGGGCAACGGGCTGAAGCGCGCGATCACGCCCGGCCTGCTGCTGTTCTTCATCGTCGGCGACGTCCTCGGCGGCGGCATCTACGCCCGCGTCGGGCAGGTTGCCGGGGAGACCGGCGGCGCGATCTGGGTCGCGTTCGTGCTCGCGCTGATCTCGGCAGCGTTCACGGCGGGCTCGTACGCGGAGCTCGTCGGCAAGTACCCGCGGGCCGGCGGTGCGGGGCTCTACGTCCACCGCGCGTTCGGCAACTCGTTCGTGACGTTCGTCGTCGCATTCGCCGTCGTCGCGTCGGGTATCGCGTCGGCGAGCGCGCTCGCGCGGGCCTTCGGCGGCGACTACCTCAGCGCGTTCGTCGACGTGCCGGTCGTCGTCACGGCGCTGCTGCTCGTCGCGCTGATCGCCGCGGTCAACCTGCGCGGGATCGCGGAGTCGGTGAAGCTCAACGTCGGCTTCACGCTCGTCGAGATGGGTGGGCTCACGCTGATCGTCGTGGTGTGCCTGGTGGCGATCGCCGGTGGCGACGCGGAGCCTGCGCGCGCGTTCGAGTTCAAGGAGGGCGGCTCGATGCTCGGCGCGGCGCTCGCGGGCGCCGCGATCGCGTTCTACGCCTTGATCGGCTTCGAGGACTCGGTAAACGTCGCCGCGGAGACGAAAGACCCGGCGCGGGCCTATCCGAAGTCGCTGTTCGGCGCGCTGGCGATCGCTGGCGCGCTGTACCTGCTCGTCACCATCGGCGCGTCGATGGTCGTCCCGACGAGCGACCTCGCGGCCTCCGACGCCGCGCTGCTCGAGGTCGTCAAGCAGGGCCCGCTCGGGATCCCGGAGAAGCTCTTCTCGGCGATCGGACTGGTCGCGCTGTCCAACGGGGCGCTGATCAACATGATCATGGCGTCACGGTTGCTGTACGGGATGGCGGAGGAGGGCGTCGTGCCGCGGCCGTTCGCGCTGGTGCTCTCCGAGCGGCGCACGCCGTGGTTCGCGATCGCGTTCACCTCGGCGATCGCAGCCGTGCTCGTCGCCACCGGCGACCTGGACGACCTGGCCGACACGACGGTCGCGCTGCTCGTCGTCGTGTTCGCGATCGTCAACGCCTGCGTGCTCGTCCTGCGCCGCGACCCGGTCGACCACGAGCACTTCGTCGTGCCGTCGTTCGTGCCGGTGATCGGCGTCGCGATCTCGCTCGCGCTGCTGACGCAGATCGAGGCGGAGATCTACGCGCGAGCGGGGATCCTCGTCTTGGTGGGCGTTGCGCTGTGGGTCGTCAACTGGCTCGTGGTGCGCCGGCAGGGCTGACGGCTACGTGAGCAGCGTGCCGGGGCGGGCGGCGAGCTCCACGATCGCGACGCTCATCGCGCGGGTGATCGCCGCGGCGTACTCGCCGTCGATCTCGATGTCGGCGTTGGAGTGGTAGTTCGGGTTCGGGTCGAAGCCGGGCTCGCTCGGGCGGTTGGGGAAGAAGTCCTCGCTGACGAGCACTCCGGGGTAGCCCTGCTCCTGAAACGACGCGTGATCGGAGCGGTTGATCGCGCCGTCGAAGCGGGTCGGGTCGTTGCCGTCCGTCGCGATCGTTCCCGTGACGAGCTGGGCCGGCGGCAGCTCGCTCAGCTGCCCCCCCGCGTCGGCCACGACCCGTGCGACCGGCACGCTGAGGTCGCGCACGCGCGGGTCGGTGAAGCCGGCGTGCACCTCCCAGGCCAGCGTCGCGTCGCTGTTGTAGCCGATCATGTCGGCGCACACGGCCGCGATGACCGGCGCACGGGCCGCCTTCAGCGACGCCGCGTAGGCGCGGCTTCCGACGAGCCCGGACTCCTCGGCGTTGAAGAAGCCGAAGCGCACGGTGTTGTGCGGCGGCTCGCCGAGCGTGCGCAGGTGCCGCGCGATCGCGAGCAGCGCGACCATGCCCGAGCCGTCGTCATCGGCGCCGCGCGCCGCGCTCGTCGCGGGCTGATAGCCGGGGTCGCGGGCCGCGGTCGAGTCCATGTGGCAGCCGACGACGAGGATGCCCGCATCGACGCCGAGCTGCCCGCTGCCGGGCATGTCGGCGATGACGTTGCGCAGGGTCCGGCCGCCGAAGCTGAACTGGTGCGTGAACGGCGCGTAGCCCATCGCGCTCAGCTCGGCCACGAGCGCGTCGATCGCACGAGCGTTGTCCGGGTGCGAGCCGTGGCGCGAGCGCAGCGCGCCGCGCGCGTCCAGCGGCGCGAGGCCCGCGTAGCGCGCGATGTCGGCGAGAAACGACGCGGCGGTCACGGGCGCCGGCGCGGCGGCGGCCTGCAAGCTCGCGCCGCCGGCGCTCGCCAGCGCGAGCACAGCCGCGGGCTCCAGCAGCTCGGGGCTCGGCGTGAGGAAGCGGAAGTGCCCGTGCGCGCCGTGCGCCGGGATCTCGTCGTTGACCATCCCGGCGTCGAGCGCGAGGAGCACCCTCGTCGCGTCGGACCACAGGATCTCGTAGCCGGCGAGCGCGTCGCCGATCTTCGCGCCCGCGTCGAGCTGGACGAACATCGGATCCTGGAGCCCGAGGTCCAGCGGCAGGCGCTGCACCTCGATGCCGGCGTCGATCGCGTGCCCGACGGCCGACCGGGGCAGTGCGGCGAGCGCCCACGACGAGCCATCAGGGCGCTCCTCGATCCAGTAGGGCACGAGCCCGGCGATGCCGCCGATCGCGCCGCGGTCGCCGCTGAGGCGCGCGAACACGAGCTGATCGCCGCGCGCGGCGGACACCGCCAGCGCGGGATGCGGGACCGCCGTCCAGCCGAGCCCTGCCGCCCGCGCCCGTACGACGCGGTCGGCGGCGACGAGGATGCCGGGCCGATCCTGCGGTGTGAGGCCGTCGATCCCGGCGACGATCTCCGCTTCCGAGACGAGCGCCTCGAGCTCGTGGATCGGGTCGCCGTCGAGGTCCTCGGCGACGACGATCCTGATCGGGATCTGCATCCGCGACGCCTCGCGCAGCAGCTCCTCGGTGGCCGGCAGCAGGTCGAAGGCTGCCCCGCCCGGATCGGCCGCGCCGGACCCGGCGCGCAGCGTTCCGGAGTGCTGGTCGAGCACGACGTCGATCGACGCCGGCATAGCGGCTGCGTGCATGCTGCGATCGTAGATCCTGCGAAGGCGGATGCAACCCGCCACGCCCGCGCGATGGATGTCTAGAGTGGATCGTTGGATGGCAGTGAACACGACGACCCTCATGACGCTTCCTGCGATGGGCGAGTCGGTCCGCGAGGGGACCGTGCTGGAGTGGCACAAGCAGGAGGGCGACGAGGTAGCCGAAGGCGAGACGCTCGTCGAGGTGTCGACCGACAAGGTCGACGCCGAGGTGCCCGCACCCGCGTCCGGCACGCTGACGCGGATCGTCGCGGCCGAGGGGGAGACGATCGCGGTCGGCGATGTCCTCGGCGAGATCGCGAACGGGGCGGCTCCTGCGAAGCCCTCCGCCGCGGGCGCCGCGCGCTCGACCGCGCCGGACGAGCCGATCGGCGAGCTGCCCGCGCACATGGCGCCCGACATCCTCGACATCGTCACGCCCGGCGGCGGGGAGTCGGTGACCGAGGGCACGATCCTCGAATGGGCCGTGCAGGTCGGCGACGAGGTCACCGACGGCCAGACGATCGTCGAGCTGTCGACCGACAAGGTGGACATGGAACTGCCCGCGCCCGCCGCGGGGGTCATCACCGAGATCCTTGCCGCGGTCGGCGACACGGTGAGCGTCGGCCAGGTCATCGCGCGGATGCTCGCGGGCGCGGAGGGGGCCGGCGACGGGACGTCCGTGCCGCCGCGCTCGGAGGATGCCGAGGAGCCGCCCGCCTCGCCCTCCTCGACCGCGGGCAACGGCGCCTCCGCGCCCCCGATCTCGCCGGTGGCCCGCCGGATCGCCGAGGCCGAGGGCATCGACCTCGCCTCCGTCCACGGCAGCGGCCCTGCCGGGCGGATCACGAAGGCCGACGTGCTGTCGGCGAAGCTCGCGCCCTCGACGCCCGGCGCCGCGGCGCACCCGCCCGATGCGACCGCCGACGCGAAACCTTCGCGCGAGGCCCCCGGCGCGGCCGCAACGCCTTCGCCCGCGGCGGCCCCCGGCGCGACGCCCCTGCGCGGCGGCGCCGCCGTCCTCGCGCGCTACATGGAGGAGTCGCGCCAGATCCCGACCGCGACCTCCTTCCGGACGATGACCGTCACGGTCATGGACGCCCGCCGCCGCGAGCTCAAGGCCGCCGGCCACAAGCTCTCGTTCACGCACCTCATCGCCTACGCGATCGCTCGCGCGGCGACCGACGAGATGCCCGTCATGGCGCACCACTACGCGGAGATCGCCGGCAAGCCACACCGCGTCGACGACGGCGCCGTCAACCTCGGCATCGCGGTCGACGTCGAGAAGCGCGACGGCTCGCGCACGCTCATGGTGCCGGTCATCCGCGACGCCGGGCGCCTCTCCGTCGCCCAGTTCGTCGACGCGTTCGCGAAGCTCGTCGCCGGCGCGCGCGACAACACGCTCACCGCCGACCAGCTCACCGGCGCGAACATCACGCTGACGAACCCCGGCGGCATCGGGACCGTCGCCTCCGTGCCGCGGCTCATGGCCGGCCAGGGCACGATCGTCGCCACCGGCTCGATCGCCTACCCCGTCGGCCTCGGGGCGGTCGGCGCGCAGATCGGAGCCGAGAAGGTCATGTCGATGACCTCCACGTACGACCATCGCGTCATCCAGGGCGCGGAGTCCGGGCGCTTCCTGAAGGTCGTCGAGGAGCACCTGCTGGGCGACCACGAGTTCTACGAGCAGATTTTCGGCGAGCTCGGCGCGCAGCTCGGCCCGCCGCCCACACCGCCCGCCCCGGCGATCGCGCTCCCCGCCGCCCCACCAGGCCCCGCACCTCCGCAGGACCCCGGCGTGCCGCTCGAGGAGCTCATGCAGGCGATCCAGGCGGCGTCCTCGCTCGTCAAGGCGCACCGCACGTTCGGCCACCTCGCCGCGACGCTCGACCCGCTCGGCACCGAGCCCGAGGGCGACCCGGCCCTGGACCCCGAGCCGCTCGGCCTCACGCGCGAGATCCAGGCCAAGATCCCCGCGAAGATCCTGCGCATGCACGTCCCCGGCGACACGCTCGCCGACGCGCTGCCGCACCTCCGCGACACGTACTGCGGCACGATCGCCTACGAGATCGAGCACATCGCCTCGCACCGCCAGCGCACGTGGCTGCGCGAGAAGATCGAGTCGGGCGCGTTTCGCATCCCGCTGACGCCCGACGAGCAGAAGGCCCTGCTCAAGCGCCTGATCGAGGTCGACGCGCTCGAGCGCTTCATGCACAAGGCCTACCTCGGCCAGAAGCAGTTCTCGATCGAGGGCCTCGACATGACCGTCCCGATGCTCGACGAGGCGATCCAGCTCGCCGCGATGCACGGTGGGCGCGAGGTCGTGCTCGGGATGGCGCATCGCGGCCGGCTGAACGTCCTCGCGCACAACCTCGGCCGCCCGTACGACACGATCTTCGCCGAGTTCGAAGGCGCGTCGACGCTCGAAGCGGTCACGACAATCCCCCAGGGCGGCACCGGCGACGTCAAGTACCACCACGGCGCGCAGGGCTCCTACCAGCTGCCCGACGGCTCGTCGATCCTCGTCAACCTCGAGTCCAACCCGTCGCATCTCGAGTACGTCGGGCCGGTCGTCGTCGGCGCCTCACGCGCCGCGCAGACCACGCGCCAGGGCCCGCACGCGCACCGCGACACGGACAGCGCCGTGCCGATCGTCTTGCACGGCGATGCCGCGCTGCCGGCGCAGGGGGTCGTGCCGGAGACGCTGAACCTGCAGGCGCTGGACGGCTACAACGTCGGCGGCACGCTGCACCTCGTGCAGAACAACCAGGTCGGCTTCACCACCGACCCCGACGACGCCCGCTCGACGCGCTGGGCGTCTGACATCGCCAAGGGCTTCGACGTGCCGATCATCCACGTCAACGCCGACGACGTCAGCGCGTGCATCGCCGCGGTCCGCCTCGCCTGGGCGTTTCGCAAGGAGTTCGGCCACGACGTGCTGATCGACCTCATCGGCTACCGCCGCTTCGGCCACAACGAGGCCGACGAGCCCGCGTACACGCAGCCGGCCATGTACGAGCGCATCAAGCACCACAAGCGCGTCGCGGAGATCTGGGCGGACCAGCTCGTCGCCCACGGCGTCGTGACGCGGCGCGACGTCGAGGCGCAGATCAGCGAGGTCTGGGACGAGCTCACGTCGTTGCACCAGCAGCTGCGCGAGCAGATCAAGGCCGCGGCTGAGACCGGCACCGTCGACCAGCCGACCGGCGAGTACCAGCTCGATCGCACCCCGTCACCGGAGGTCAAGACGGCGGTGAGCGCGGAGCGGCTGCTCAGCCTCAACGCCGAGCTGCTGCGCACGCCCGACGGCTTCACCGTGCATCCGAAGCTCGTCAAGCAGCTCGAGCGCCGGCGCGACGCGGTCGGCGAGAGCGGCGGCATCGACTGGGCGCACGCCGAGTCGCTGGCGTTCGCGTCGCTGCTGACCGAGGGGACGCCGATCCGGCTGACGGGCCAGGACGTCGAGCGCGGCACGTTCTCGCAGCGCCACATGGTGCTGCACGACGCGCAGACCGGGCGCACGATCTGCCCGATCCAGTCGCTGCCCGGTGCTTTGGCGCCGTTCGAGCTGCACAACTCGCCGTTGAGCGAAGTCGCGTGCCTCGGCTTCGAGTACGGCTACAGCGCCGAGGCGCCCGAGACGCTCGTGCTGTGGGAGGCCCAGTTCGGCGACTTCGTCAACGCGGCGCAGGTGATCATCGACCAGTTCATCTCGAGCGGCCTGGCGAAGTGGGGCCAGACGTCGCGGCTTGTGCTGCTGCTGCCGCACGGCTACGAGGGCTCGGGGCCCGAGCACTCCTCCGGCCGGCTGGAGCGCTTCCTGACGATGGCGTCGGAGGGCAACATGCGCGTGGCGAACGTGACGACGCCGGCGCAGTACTTCCACCTCATCCGCCGTCAGGCGCGCGTCGCCAAGCAGCGCCCGCTGATCTTGATGACGCCGAAGTCGCTGCTGCGGCTGCCGCAGGCGACCAACCGCCTGCCGCACCTGTCGGAGTCGCGCTTCTTCCCGGTGCTCGCCGAGCCGCGGGTGCCGGTCGAGAAGGTCAAGCGGTTGGCGCTGTGCACCGGCAAGATCTTCTACGACCTCGTCGGACATCCGAACCGCGAGGGCAACGAGGGCGTCGCGATCGGGCGGGTCGAGCTGCTGTACCCCTTCCCCGAGGGCCAGGTGCTCGAGCTCATCGAGAGCTACCCGAACCTGCAGGAGGTCGTCTGGGTGCAGGAGGAGCCGCGCAACATGGGCGCCCGCGCGCACATGTTCCCGCGCCTCATGCAGATCCTCCCGGAGAAGCTGAAGTTCGGCTACATCGGCCGGCCGGAGCGGGCGAGCACCGGCGAGGGCTATCCCGCGGCGCACGTCGCCGAGCAGTCGCGGATCATCCGCACGGCGCTCGACCTCTCGATCCCCGTCTCGCTGTACCCGCTGAAGACGCCCGGCGAGCGCTGATGGACAGCGGTACGCCGGCTGCAGAGATCGTCCCGCCGGGCAGGCGCGCTCGGTGGCTTCCGGGGGAGTGGTTGACGCAGCAGCTCGGCGACGGCCAGGCCGACTGCGCGCTGAGCGCCGACTTGGCGCACCTCGTCGCGTCGACGATCGACGAGCTATGAGGCGTGACCTTCTCGTCCCGGGGCGTGCGCGTCTCGTGGTCGTGCGGGTCTGAGGCTGCGAGGATGAGGTCGTGACTCGAGCCTCACGGATCGCGTGCGCGTTCGCGGCAACGGCTGCGCTCGCGGGGGGTGCCGCGCTCGCTGTCGCTGACGGTGATTCCGAGCCCTCGAAGGCCGGCGTCGCGGCAGTCGACAAGCGCCCCGCCGCTGCAGCCGGTGCGCGCGAGGCCGCGAGGACGGCCACCGCAGCGAGCACGCCACGCGCTCCCGTGCGGCGGGCTGGCCCGCGGCGGCCGACGATCGTCGAGAAGTTCATCCCGTTCCCGCAGAAGCGCAAGAACGAGATGGCGGCGTACTCCAAGCGCCACTACGGCGAGTCGAGCTACAAGCTGACGAACCCGAAGGTCATCGTCGAGCACTTCACGGTCAACGACAGCGTGTCGGCGACGTACAACACGTTTGCCCCCGACGTCGCCGACCCCGAGCTGCACGAGCTGCCGGGCACCTGCGCGCACTTCGTCATCGCGCGAGACGGCACGATCGTGCAGCTTGTCTCGCTGAGCATCCGCTGCCGGCACACCGTCGGGCTGAACTGGACGTCGTTCGGCATCGAGCACGTCGGCTACTCGGATTCGGAGATCCTGAACAACCCGCGCCAGCTCGCCGCGTCGCAGCGCCTGACGGCGTGGCTTCGCTGCCGCCACGACATCGCGATCAAGAACGTCATCGGCCACAACGAGAACCGGTCGAGCCCCTACCACCGCGAGAACGTCGCCCGGCTGAAGTCCCAGACGCACGGCGACTTCACGAAGGCCAGCATGAACGTCTACCGGGCGAAGCTGCGCAAGCGCCCCGCTTGCGGCTGACGGCTCCGCCGCCCGCCTCAGTACGCCTTCTGGCGCGACCGCCGCGCGCTGGCTTCGAATCCGTGCCCCGTCGCCGAGTTACGGCATGACACGCCCCTGGTCTGGTTGGACCGCGGGATGCGGCAGACGAAGTTGCCCGACCGCACGGTCGACCCCCAGTTCGCGTAGAAGCCCGACGCCCGCCCGAGGGCGCGGCCCGAGGAGATGCGCCCGCGACCGCTGCCGTAGACGCTGAAGGTCCGGTTGACGGCCGACACCGTGCAGACGGCGCTCGAGGTCGTGACGCTGCAGGACACGTTGCCAGTCGGCGTGTGGAACGTCTTCGCCGAGGCGGCCGTGGCTGTCGCTGCCAGTGTCGCTGCCGTCGCCGCGATGCATACCGCGTGAAGTCCGGAACGTCTCATCGTGTCTCCTCTGCTGGGTCGAGCGTGGCCATCCGTGACGCGCCGGTGCGCGGCGCGCGCCAGCCTAGACGATGGGCGACTCACCGGCGGGATTTCGAACGCGCTCGGTGAACGCAGGTACCGTCCGTTGAATATGAGTGACGATTCGCCGCCTCCCACGCCACCGGCCGTGCCGCGCACGACCGCCGACGTGCAGGCGCTGATCGCCGCCGAACGCGGCGGCCAGCCGTTTCTCACGGGCCGCGGCGAGGACGGCGGCCAGGTGATCTTCCTGCTGCCGCGCGACAAGTGGCGGCTGAGCGTCGGGCGCAAGCCGGAGTCCGACATCGCGATCGGCTGGGACGTCGAGGTGTCGCGCGCGCACGCCTTGCTCGAGCTCATCGGCGACCAGTGGACGCTCGTCGACGACGGGCTGTCGAGCAACGGCTCGTACGTCAACGGCCAACGGGTCGTGGGACGTCAGCGCCTGCGCCAGGGCGACCGTCTGTGCTTTGGCACGACGCAACTGCTCTTCCGCGATCCCGGTCCGCCGGAGTCCGAGGCGACCCGGCGCGACGCGCGCTCGACCGCGATGCCCCTGACGCCGACGCAGCACAAGGTGCTCGTCGCGCTGTGCCGCCCGCTGAACGACGCGACGTCGGCGCTGCCGGCGACCAACAAGCAGATCGCCGACGAGGTCTTTCTGAGCGTCGATGCGGTCAAGGCGCAGCTGCGCCTGCTGTTCGAGCGCTTCGGGCTGGGCGATCTCGCGCAGAACGAGAAGCGGGTGCGGCTCGCGCAGTTGGCGTTCGCGTCGGGCTCGGTCTCGCCGCGCGACTTCTGACGGCCGCGTCTCCGGTACGCCCGAGCGCGCGGCGGGAGGCTTCCGCGCCGGGGCCGCTCAGGCGGTCGCGAGCTTGCGCCCGCAGGCTTCGCAGAAGCGGTCGCCCTCCTCGGGCAGCGCGCCGCAGGCAGGGCAGGGCTCGCCGCCGCCCACCGGGCCGCCTGGGCGGGGAGGTTGCGCCGACGCGCCGGTCGGGAGCTCGCCGGGAGGCTCGCCCGAGGCGCCGGTGGGCAGCTCGCCCCGCCCGGCGGAGGACGCCTGCGGCGCGCGCTCGGCGACCCACGTCACCGCGATCAGCGCCCGGCCCACGACCTCCCTGCCGGCGACCACGCCGACCCGCGCCGCCAACATCTCCTCGCCCGCGCTGCGCGCCGGAAGCGCGACCTCGACCTCGTACTCGTAGACGCCGTCAAACCACCGGCCGCACGCGAACTCGAATGTGCGGTCGTCGACAAAGACGCCGTCCGCGAGCAGGTCGCGCGAGCCCGGCTCGATCTCGCGTAGCGCCGCGACCGAGCAGCCCGCCGGCGTCCACACCCGCAGCCGCGCGGCGACCCCGGCCGCGGCGACCCCCGCAGCCCTGATCCAGACCGTCGCCTCCACACGCTCCGCGCCGACCGGCAGCGCCGGGTCGTGAAACGCCGCGACCGCGAACGCGCTCACGTCCACGTCCGCGGCCGTACGCGGTTGGCCTCGTCGACGAGGCGGATGCGCTCAGCCGACGTCGGCGCGACCGCCGCGAGCGCGCGATACGTGCGCTCGAGCCCGCGGCGCAGGTCGCCATCGGTGAGCGCGCGACCGCCGAGCGTCACCGCGGCATCTGAGACCGCCGGGTCGAGCTCGACGAGCTCGACCGCCGCTCGCAGGAGCTCCGCCGTCAGCAGCGCCCGCCGCTCGCTGCCCATCGCGAGCGCGTCGATCGCCTCCCCGGCGGCGCGCAGCTCGGGCAGCCCCGGGACCCCGCCGAGCAGGCAGCGTACGCGCGCCGTCTGCGCCTCGTCGTGCGCGCTCGCGGATTCCGGCACGCGCTCGTACGCGGCCAGGGCGCCCGCCCGATCGCCGCATGCCAGGCGACAGCGGGCGAGCCCGAACGCCGCCGTCGCGTAGCTCGAATCCGTTCGCGAGACGATGTCGTACCAGCCGGCCGCGCTCGCCGGGTCGCCGGCCATCTCGGCGCTCACCGCAAGCGCGAGCTTCGGAGCGAGCTCGCCGGGCACCGCGTGATACACGAGCGCGAAGCTCGCGGCGGCCGCAGCCGGCTGGTCGCGCGCGAGCGCGGCGATCCCGCGGTACCAGTGCGCGCGCCACTCCCACGGGTCGCGGTCCTCGATCTCGGCGAGCAGGTCGGCGGTCTCGTCCCAACGTCCCGCGTCGATCAGCGCCTGCGCGAGGCGCAGCTGCACCTCGACCGTGCGCTCGGGCGCGCGGCGCAGGACGGCGACAAGCTCGCTCGGGTGCGCGGCGGCGAGCGTCGCCAGGTAGCCGGCCGCGGGGTCGTCGGTGTCGACGCGCAGCGCCGGCAGCAGCCGCCGGTCGGGCCCGCCGCCGCGCGGGCGGAAGTCGGCGGTGAAGAGCGTGCTGCGCGCCGGCACCGGCGCACCCGTCTCGTGCGCGACCACCTCGCGCAGCACGCCGTACAGCTGGCCCGCCATCTCGTCCGCCGATTGGAAGCGGTCGTCGGGGTTGGGCGCGGTGCCCTTCGACAACAGCTCGTACAGCGAGCCGTAGCGCTCGAGCAGCGGCGTGTCCTCGCGCGCAGGGAGCGTAAACCGGTGCGTCGATTGAAACCCCTCGAAGTGCAGGCACAACGCGGCGAGGGTGCGGGCGACCGTGAAGAGGTCCGACGCGATCGACGGACCGGCCTGATCGATCTCGGGCGCCTGGTAGCCGGCGGTCCCGTAGACCGGGCTGTGCATGTCGCCGATCCGATACACGCCGCCGAGGTCGATGAGCTTCAGCGAGGCCTGCGTCTGGATGACGTTGTCGAGCTTGAGGTCGCAGAACAGCAGGCCCGAGCGGTGCAGGTAGCCGAGCGCCGGCAGGATCTCGAGCACGTAGGCAATCGCCTGCGCGACCGGCAGCGGGTCGGCCACGCCGCCGTTGGCCTCACGCCGGGCGGCGAGCAGGTCTTTGAGGCTCAGCCCGCCGACGTACTCCATGACGATGTAGCCCGAGCCGTCGCGCTCGACGAAGTTGATGATCTTCACGATGTTCGGGTGCTCGACCTCCGCGAGGAACAGCCGCTCGGCGAGCGCTGCGGCCATCGCCTCCTCGTCGCCGGCGTTCAGCAGCCCCTTCAGGACGACCCAGCGGTCGGCGACGTTGCGGTCCTTCGCGAGGTAGATCCAGCCGAGGCCCCCGTGCGCGAGGCAGCCGACGACCTCGTACTGCTCGGCGACGACCTCGCCGGCGCCCAGCTTCGGCGTGAACGAGAAGGGCGCGCCGCAGTGCCGGCAGAACCCCTCGGCGCGGCCGGGCTCGTCCCCGCGGCCGCGCCCGACCGCGCTGCCGCAGCGCCCGCAGAAGCGCCGGCCCTCCGCGACCCGGGGGTCGGCCATGACCGCGCCGGACGGGTCGCGAAACGGCACGTCGGGCACCTCGACGAGGCCGGCTCCCAGGTGCGGGCGCGAGGTCGTGAGCGTGCGCGCCGATCCGCCCCAGCGCCGCGTCGTCGGCGCGACGATGCTCGCGGCCGAGCGCGCGCCGCTCGGCCGCGTCATCTCGTCGCGATCGACGGGGGCGACGGGCGGCATGGCGGCGCCCGCGCGGGCCGGGGCCATCCCGCAGCGGTCGCAGTAGCCGCCGTCGAGCGTGCCGTCGCAGCCGATCTGCGCGCAGGTGTCGGCGGCGGGCGTCATGTCCCCGGGATCGGACAGCGCCGGATCTCGTCGTCGGACCGCCCCTCCAAGGCTCCGAGCCAGTGCTTACGCAGCTTGTCGAGGTCCACGCGCTTGAGGACCGCGTTGACGAAGCGCACGAACTCCCTGTGGTCAGGATCCATCGCGAGGCCGTAGGGCTGGATGTACCTGTCCTCGAACGGCGCGACGATCTTCGTCTGCGGATCCTGCCGGCAGAACCCGAGCAGGATCGCGTCGTCGGACCTGACGGCGGCGACGACGCGCTCCTGCAGCGCGACGAGGCAATCCGAGCGCAGCTCGACCGGATACGGGATCACACCCGTCCTGATCAGCTCCTTCTCGGTCGTCGAGGACCTGGTCACGCACACGCGCTGGCCGACGAGGTCGCTGAAGCGCTTGATGTCGGAGCCCACCGGGACCAGCAGCCGCGTGTGCGCGCGGTGGTAGACCGAGCTGAAGGCCATCCGCCGCTTGCGAGCGCAGGTGATCGTGTACGCGCTCGCGACGATGTCGACGTTGTTGAACGGGATCGCCGCGTCGCGCTGCGCGGTGGAGAGCGCCGTGAAGCGGATGTGGTCGTCGATGTCGCCGCGACCTCCGAAGATCGCGCGCGCGACGCTGCGGGCGACCTCGACGTCGAAGCCCCGCATGCGCTGGGTGACTGGATCGAAGTAGCCGAGCCCAAGCGAGTTCTGGTCGACGCCCACGCGAAGGCGGCCGCGGCGCTGGATAGTCGCCATCAGCGTCCCGGGCGGCATGTGCCCCGGCCTCGGCAGGGCGCCGGGCGCCAAGCTGCGGTACGGATCGCGCTCGCAGGCCGGAAGGCCATCGAGGTCCTTCAGGCCGGCGAGCGGCTCGGGGTCCTGCGTCTTCAGCGCGTCCAGCGAGCGGTTCTGCGCCGTGTCGGACACCGAGGCGCAACCGCCGGCCGCGACGGCGAGCGCGCAGACCAGCGCGAGCGTGGCGCGCCTGCGCTTCACCGGTACTCCCGCAGCCGCATCCGCACGCCGAGCAACGCGAGCACGCCGAGCAGCGCGGTGAGCAGGGGGATGCCGGCGGCGAGCCCGTCGAGCTTGGCGCCGGCGTGGTCGACCTCGGACCTGAAGCGCCTCTGGGCGACCTGGACCTCGCGCGTGAGGACCCTGTCGAGGCGGACGGCCGCCTCCTTCGTCGACGCGGTCGCGAGCTTCACGGCGGCGGTGAAGTCGCCGACGCGCTGGAGCTCGACCACATCGTCGTGGGCGGCGCGGTAGAGCCGGTACGCCGCGTAGATCTCGTCGATGGCCGCGATCGAGTGGCCCGTCTCCGAGACCGCGACGTCGAGCAGGCCACCGCTGTCGCCGGCGGACGCGGCCTTGGTCCCGCCGATCTGGTTGACGAGCACGCGGAAGCCGCGATCGATCCCGGCCAGCCGCTTCTCGTTCTCGCCGCCGCCGCGCAGCGAGAGCGCGACGCTCTCGTTCGCCTGCGCGCGCGACGCCAGGATGCTTGTGGCGGTGAGCAGCTCGACGGGATCCGACCCGTCGCTCTGCGCCCTCGACAGGTGGTGCTGCTGCACCGCGAACGCCACGACGATCCAGGCCATGAGCGCGACGAGGATCGTCGTCGCGAGCGCCAGCGGCGGGTTGACGATCCGCCGCGTCGCGCGGGCGATGTAGACCTGTGTCGCGACGAGCAGCGCGAGCATCGCGCACCCCGCGATGATCACCGCGAGCCAGGTCGAGCCCGAGACACCCGCCCGGTAGCCGGCCATGAGATTGTCCGCCTCGATGACGTAGAGCGCGCGCGCCTGCGGCAGCATCTCCTGGCGCAACTCCTGCGAGGCCAGGCGCAGGTAGGCGCCGCCGACGGGAAAGCCTTGGCGCTGGTAGGCGCGTGCGCTGTCGATGAGCCCCGAGTAGACGGGCAGCCGCTCGGTGATGCGCCGCACGGCGAGCTCGCTGCCGGGGGACCGCCCGACGTCGCCGGCGAGGTCCGCCAGGCCGACGGATGCCTGGCGCAGCTCGCTCTTGAAGCTCAGCCGCGAGGTGGCGGGCTCGGTTCCGCCCTCGAGGAAGCTGAACGCGGCGGTCGCGTGCGCGTCCGACAGCGACGCGGAGACGTCCACGGCCCGGACGAGCAGCGACCCGGTATCTGCCACCTTGTCGACGGCCCGGCTGCGCGTCCCGGCGGCCGTCGCCGTGACGATGCCGAAGGCGATCGCGCCGAAGGTGATCAGGGTGACGGCGAGCCGTAGGCGCCCAGGGGTCGTCGCGAGCTGACGGCGTGCGGCCAGGCGACGGCGGATGGCCGCCAGGGCGGCGGTGCCGGCTCTGCCCATCGCGACCTCCCTTCGCTCTCGACCAGCCCCGTTGCGCTCATGCTCTCACGGCCCGGGCTGCGCGGCCAGCAACCAAGGTGTCACGTGCGACACCCGGCGCGGCCGTGCGCGTGCCAGCCGACTACGCCGCGCCGTTGCGCTCGTGCGCTTGGTGGAAGCGCTGGTGCAGCCACCATGCGAGCGCGCCGCCGGCCGCGAGGTCGACGGCGAGCGCCGCCGGCCCCCGGTAATCGCTGGTGATCGCGAACACGACGAGGCCGTGCGCGACGGCGACCGGCAGTGCCGCCAGCAGCAGCGTGTGCGAGCGAAAGCCGCTGAAGTGCTCGCGCAGGCACAGCTCGCCGGTGACCACCGCGAGCACGAGTGCGCCGATGGCGAGCGTCCGCACGTCGTTGGTCGCGAAGCCGAGGCCGAAGATCGCGATCCCGGCGACCATCCCGATCTCGGTCAACGGGAACGGCGCCCACACGGGCTTGGGAGCAGCGGCCCCGTCGCGCGAAGGCTCCTTGGTGCCCTTCGCGCCCGCTTCACGCAACGACCCTTCGGCAGCCCGCGCCCGCTGGCGGCGCTTCTTCTTCGCGCGGGCCTTGCTCATGCGCACCAACGTATTTCACGCGGCGACCGTAAGTCGCGGCGCGCGGCGCGGTTTCAGAGAGCACATGCCAACCCGATCGAAAGGCACCACCATGCGTCTCCCCGCCACCCGCCGCCGCACGCCGCGCCTGCGACACGCCGTCGCCGCCGCGCTCGCCCCGGTTCTCGCCGCGCTCGCGCTGACGGCGCAAGCTCAAGCCACCCCCGTCCTGCCGCGCGCGACGTTCGACCCCGCCGAGACCAGCTGGCTCTCGCTGCGCGACGCCACCAGCGCGCAGTTCGCAAGCCGCTTCGACCAGCTCAAGAGCTCGATGATGGTCATCGACCTCGACGCGGACAAGATCGGCGGCGACTACCGCGTCGGCGCTGTCTTCCGCCCCAACGCCGACGGGCGCGGCTGGTACAGCTACCGCGACATGACGAGCGCGCAGTTCGGCGCGAAATGGACGGAGCTCCGCGACCGCGGCTTCCGGCTCGTCGACCAGGAGGTCTACGCCGTCAACGGCCACGACCGCTTCGCCGGCGTCTGGATCGAGAACCGCGAGCACCTCGCCTGGGCCTCCTACCGCGGCGCCACCGCCGCCCAGTTCGACGACAAGTTCGAGACCTACCGCGACGGCGGCTTCCTGCCAGTCGACATCGACGTCTACCGCACGGCCTCCGGCGCGCTGCGCTACGCGGCCGCCTGGGTGAAGAACACCGACGGCCTCGCCTGGAAGCTGCACCGCAACCGCACGTCGTCGCAGTACGCCGACGCCTTCAAGACGTACGCTGATCAGGGCCTGCGCAGCATCGTCGTGGACTCGGCCCGCACGTCGCAAGGCCAGCGCTACGCCGGCATCTGGATCGAGAACCGCTCACACCGCGGCTGGTACGCCTACCGCGACCTCACCGCCACGGGCTTTCGCAACCGCTGGAACCGCCTGAGCGACGAGGGCTACCGCCTCGACGGCTACGAGAAGTACGACACCGCGAACGGCGCGCGCTACGCGGGCGTCTGGCGCCAGAACTCCGACCGCCCGAACTGGTCGCTGCGCGGCAAGGTCGACGGGTTCGTGCAGAAGGAGCTCGAGGACTTCGACGTGCCGGGCATCAGCGTGACCGCGTCGAAGAACGGCAAGGTCGTCTACCGGCGTGGCTTCGGCTATCAGGACAAGGCCGACGGGATCTGGATGCACGGCGGCTCGGTCAACCGCACCGCGTCGGTGAGCAAGGCCGTCGCGGGCGTGCTCGCGCTGCGGCAGGACGCCAAGCACCCGGAGTTCAGCCTCGCCGACAAGGTCCGCACGCACCTGCCGTGGCTGCCGGCCAAGCACGACTACACGATCGAGCAGGCCGTCATGAACCGCAGCTGCGTCAAGAGCTACCCGTCGCCGATGACCTCCCAGAACGCGACGCAATACGACACGTCGGCGGACTCCGTCAAGGCGTTCATGGCCGACAGCCTCGGCTGCACGCCGGGCCAGTACCTGTACAGCACCCACGCCTACGAGGTTCCCGGCGCGATCTTCGAGAAGTACGAGGGCAAGCCGATCAACCGCATCGTGCTCGACGAGCTCACGACGAAGTTCGGCCTGAACACGCTGCGTCCCGAGACGCTCGCGGCCGGCCTGCCCGACCGCGTCCAGCTCTACAACACGAACAACACCGAGTACGCGGGGGACAACATGTCCAACAAGACGCTCGGCGGCGGGCTCGTCTCGACGGCGCCCGACCTCGTCTCGTTCGCGAACAAGATCCTCGACGGGACGCTGCTGACGCCGGCGCAGCGCACCACGCTGTGGACGCCGATCGGCAGCTACGCCTACGGCTGGGACGTCTCGACGGGCCCCGCGGGTCAGCGCCTCGTCGGCAAGGCCGGCGGCCAGCCCGGCGCGAAGTCCTACCTGCGGGTCTATCCGGACGACGGGATCGTCGTCGCGGTGTTGTCGAACCGCTGGAAGGGCGGCCACAGCGCGGCCGGCCTGAGCAAGAAGATCGGTGAGGCGATGCTCGCCGGCTAGCCATCCTCCCGGCCGGCACGAGCCGCGGCGAACTCGACGAACCAGTCCAGCGCGGACGGGTTCGCGAGCGAGTCGCGGCTCGCGGCCTGCTCGGGCGGCGTGCCGGAGAGGATCCGCTTGACCGGCACCTCGAGCAGCTTGCCCGACAGCGTCCGCGGGACCTCGTCCACCGCGAAGACGTCGTCGGGCACGTGGCGTGGCGAGCAGTCCTCGCGCACGCGCCGCGCGATCGCCCGGCGCAGCACCTCATCGAGCGCGGCGCCGGAGCGCAGCACCACGAACAGCGCCATCCAGTTCTCGGCGCCGGGGCGCGGCACGTCGACCACGAGCGCGTCGACGACCTCGTCGAGCGCCAGCACCGCGCTGTAGATCTCGCTCGTGCCCATCCGCACGCCACCGCGGTTGATCGTCGAATCGCTGCGCCCGCTAATGACCGCCGTGCCGCGTGACGTGATCTCGATCCAGTCGCCGTGGCGCCAGACGCCGGGGTACATGTCGAAGTACGCGTCGTGCATCCGCGAGCCGTCGGGGTCGTTCCAGAAGCTCACCGGCATCGACGGCAGCGGCTGCGTGATGACGAGCTCGCCGACCTCGTCGACGACCGAGCGTCCCGCTTCGTCGAACGCCTGCACGTCGCAGCCAAGCGACGCGCCTTGCAGCTCACCCTCGTACACCGGCAGGAGCGGCACGCCGCCGACGAACGCCGTGCAGACGTCGGTCCCGCCGCTCGTGGAGAACAGCCACGTGTCGTCGCCCAGCTCGTCGTAGATCCAGGCGAAGCCCTCGGGCGACAGCGGCGATCCGGTCGAGCCGACGCTGCGCAGCGCGCCCAGGTCGCGGCCGGCGGCGGGCTTCACGCCGGCCTTCATGCAGCTTGCGATGAACGCGGCGCTCGTGCCGAAGCACGTGATCCGGGCCTCGGCCGCGAGGTCCCACAGGCGGTCGAGCGAGGGCGCGCCCGGGCTGCCGTCGTAGAGCACGATCGAGGCCGGGGTGAGCAGCGCGCCGACGAGGAAGTTCCACATCATCCAGCCGGTCGTGGTGAACCAGAAGATCCGGTCGTGGGCGTGCGCGTCGATGTGCAGGTTGAGCTTCTTGAGGTGCTCGAGCAGGATCCCGCCGTGGCCGTGGACAATCGCCTTCGGCAGGCCGGTCGTCCCGCTCGAGTACAGGACCCAGAGGGGATGGTCGAACGGCACCGTGACAAGCTTGAGCTCGGAGCCGGCGGATCCGAGGAAGCCGTCCTGCCACCCCTCGCCGGAGGCGTATCCCAGGCGCACGAGCGTCCCGCCGACCTGCGCGTGGATGTCGTCGACCACCGCGCCGCGGTCATGGTCGCGGCCGCCGTAGCGGTAGCCGTCGACCGCGAGCAGGACCTTCGGCTCGATCTGCGCGAAGCGGTCGACGACCGAGCGCGCGCCGAAGTCCGGCGAGCAGCTCGACCAGGTCGCGCCGAGCCCCGCGACGGCCAAAAACGCCGCGATGGTCTCCGGGATGTTCGGCATGTACGCGGCGACGCGGTCCCCGCGGCCGACGCCGAGCGCGCGCAGGCCGGCCTGGATGCGCGCGGTCTGCTCGCGCAGCTCGCCCCAGGTGGTCTCGGAAAGCGGCCGCAGCTCGGCGGCGTGCCGGATCGCGACGTCGCCGGCCTCGTGCCCGCGGAAGATGTGCTCGGGGTAGGAGAGCGTCGCGCCTTCGAACCACCGCGCGCCCGGCATCTCGCGCGAGGCGAGCACCGCGCGCGGCGGCTCGTCGAAGCGCACGTCGAAGTACGCGGCGATCGACGACCAGAACCCCTCGACGTCAGCGACCGACCAGCGCCACAGCTCGGAGTAGGTCTGCGTCCGAACACCGCGCTCCGACGCAAGCCACTCCATGTACGCGCGCATGCGGGAACGCTGCGCGAAGTCCGCGCTCGGCTTCCACAGGACGCGCGGGGCGCTCAGCTCGCCGGGACCTGACCTTCGAACTCGACGGTGACCTGATCCTTGACCTTCAATGCGCCCATCATCGCGGAGAACTGCTTGATCCCGAAGTCCTTCTGGCTCAGCGTGAGGCTGCCCGAGATCTTGCCGCTCCCGACCTGCAGCGGGACGCTCACCGAGCTGCTCTTACCGGCGATCGAGAGGTCGCCTCTGGCGAGCATCTGGCCGCCGTCGTCCTCGACAGAGCTCGACTTGAACGTGATCGGAGAGCTGCCGAGCACCTTGCGAGCGATGCTCTTCTTGATGTCGGCCTTGTCCTTG
>CAWIXC010000006.1:0-24875 GCA_963839905.1 uncultured Actinomycetes bacterium
AGGCGTCTGCGGGTGCTGCTTGCCCCCGGCTCGGAGACCGGGCGCACGCCACCTCGAGGGGTTAGGGTGCGAGCGGGAGACCCGCGGTGATGCGCACACTGCTGAACACCTTT
The DNA here is from genome assembly GCA_963839905.1 of uncultured Actinomycetes bacterium. Classification (GTDB taxonomy): domain Bacteria; phylum Actinomycetota; class Thermoleophilia; order Solirubrobacterales; family Solirubrobacteraceae; genus CADCVQ01. The sequence continues at coordinate 114 of CAWIXC010000006.1, forward strand.
CCGACGTGGCTGCTCGCGCTTGCGACCGTGGGCGTCGCGGTGGCGCTCTCGCTCGGCGGTCTGGCGCTCGTGCGGCGCCGCTTTCCCGAGCTCGAGCGACACCGCTCCAACGACATCGTCGGGGTCGTCGTCGGCGTGCTCGCCGCGGTGCTCGGGATCCTGCTCGGGTTCGTCACGGTCTCGCTGTACCAGGACTTCACCGATACCGAAGCGACGGTCCAGAGCGAGGCGACCGAGCTCATCCAGCTTTACAGCGACGTGCAGGCGTTCGAGCCGTCGGGCGCAGACGCGATCAGGGAGGAGATCAAGGACTACGTCGCCGCCGTGCGCTTCAGCGAGTGGGACAGGATGCGCGACGGCAAGGGCGACTACGACACCGGCGATCGGCACGTGGCCGACCTGTATCGCGTGCTGCAGGCGTACGAGCCCGACACGCCGGCGCGCGTCGCGTTCTACGCGGATGCCGTGGCGCGGCTCAACGACGTCGTCGACGCGCGCCGCACCCGCCTGACCGACGCCTCCGACGAGATGCCGGGAGCGTTTCGCACGATGCTCGTGCTGGGGGTCGCGCTGCTCATCGCGTCGCTGTACCTCCTCGCCACGTCGAACCGGCGGTTGCAGTCGATCATGGTCGTCAGCGTCGCGGTGATCACGAGCTTCAACCTGCTGATCGTCGTCGAGCTGGACCACCCGTTCTCCGGCGACATCTCCGTCTCCAAGTCGCCCTTCGAGCAGGGGCGGCTCAAGGAGCTGGGCGTGACCCGCGCGGACCTGCGCGGACCCTGATCAGACCGGGTGGGTAGGTCAGCGGGCCGCGTCCACCGCGGCCGCGAAGCTCCGCGCGGCCTCGTCTTCGGCGGCCGGGACCCAGATCGCGGTCGCGATCCCGCCGAAGCGCACGCGGATGCGCTCCTCGCGTCCCTTGCCGAAGAGCTTCTTCTTGTCGTCGCGGACGATCTCGGTCTCGCCGAGGTCGCCGACGCGGAAGCGGTGCTCGCTCGAGCCGTAGCGCATGCAGTCCAGCCAGCCGTCGTCGAGGACGAGCGAGCGTTCGTCCAGCCCGTCGAGGCGCTCCATCGGTCAGAGGCCCGGCTTCAGGGTCATGACGAAGATCGCCACGACGACGAGCAGCACCGCGATCGAGCCGAAGAGCTGCGCGCGCTTCTCCGCGGCCTCGTAGGCGGCGCTCGGCGCGCCGCCCGCGTCCTGCTCTGCCAGCTCGGCGAGGCGCCTGTCGTTCGGCACCAGCACGGCTCCCGTGAGCGCGAACAGGATGATCAGGATCGCGAACGTCACGCTGATCCACGGGTCGCCGAGGCTGTAGCGATCGAGCGCTAGGTAGACGCCCGCGATCAGGATGATCGTCATCGCGGGCTGGATGAGCTTGGTCGAGATCTCGACGTGCAGGCGGTGCAGCGCGGCGAGATCGATGCCCGAGCGCTTGAGCACGGCGTCGAGCATCGGATAGGAGAAGACGACGCCGAACGCGATCACGACGGCGAGGATGTGGATGGCCAGAACGACGTCGTAGAACATGAAGGCGGTCATGCTGCGAAGGGTCCCGGGCGCGGCGGCGGATGCCAAGCGCAGCGGCCAGTGCGCCATCTCGCGCCCTGTGCTCCCGCGCGGCCGGTAGTCGTGGATCGCGATGGCACCCGCGCTCGAGGCGCGACTGCGATGTGATCGTCGCGCAACCTTTTCGGGTGACGCTCGTTACAGGGAATATGAGACATAGTGGGAGGCTCACCAGACATTCTGTGACTGCAGTGTTGACCGTGGCCGTTGGGGTTTTTACGGTTAGCGGTGCGCCCGTCGCGGTGGCGAGCACGAGCGTTGGGGCGGACTCCGTCGGGGTCTACAGCGAGGAGCTCGAGCACGGTCACAGCGCCGACCCCGCGGCGGTGGCCGCGCGCCAGCGGGCGGCCGGAATCGGGCTCGTGCGCGACCAGTTCTCGTGGTCGCGGATCGAGACGCGCCCCGGACATCTGGACTTCTCGGTCTACGACCATGTGGTGCTGACCGCTGCGGCGGCCGGCATGCGGGTGCTGCCGATGCTCATCGACCCGCCCCCGTGGCGCAGCGCAGCGCCGGCTGTAGGACAGGCGCATGGCTTCTATCCCCCACGCGACCCCAAGGCGATGGCCGTGCTCGCCGCGTTGCTCGTGCATCGCTACGGGCCGCTCGGGACGCTCTGGGCCGCGCACCCCGAGGTCACGCCGATGCCGATCCACAGCTGGCAGGTCTGGAACGAGCCGAACGTCGTGACGTGGTGGGCCAGTGGCCCGGACCCGGCGCAGTACGTGCGCCTGTTGAGCGCGGTTTCCAGCGCGATCCGCGACGTCGACCCGACCGCGGAGATCGTCGCCGGCGGGCTGCCGGAGTCGGCGATGGGGACGCCGGTCGCGGAGTTCTTGGACGGCATGTACGCGGCCGGAGCGCGCGGCACGTTCGACACGCTCGCCATCCACCCGTACGCCGCCGACGTGCAGGGCGTCATGGGCATCCTGGCGGGGGTGCGCGCCAAGCTCGATGCGCGCGGCGATCGCGACATCCCGATCTGGGCTACGGAGTTCGGCTGGGCGACTGGCGGGCCGCCGGTCACGATCACGACATCCGAGTCCGCGCAGGCCAGGCTGCTGGGCGACACGATCGTCGCGATGCAGCGTGGGCGCGCCGCGCTCGGGCTGCGTGGATTCGTCGTCTTTCGCTGGAAGGACGTCGAGCCCAATTTTGGCCACCCCGACGTGTGGGCGATGCACACCGGCCTGCTGCGCAAGGACGACTCCGCCAAGCCCGCTCTGGCCGCGCTCAGCGACGCTGCTGCCGTCTGGCACCGCGATCCGGGTCCGACAGCGCCCGCGCCGAGCGGCTCCTCGACACCCGCGCCCGCGTCGTCGGTCGGCATCCATCGCCGTGCACTGCGCATCCGGCGCTTCGTGCGCCACCGCAGGCTGTTCGTGCGCGTCGACGTCCCGGCGGGCGGCGCCGGCCAGCCGATTCGCATCAGCTACCAGGCGCTGCGCGGGGGCCGCCTCGTGGTCCGTGCGCGCACTCGCGTCGTCGGCACGCAAAAGCGCGTCGCGCGCGCCATGTTCAAGCTCCCGCGCAGCGCGCGCTCTGCCCACGTGCTGCGCATCACCGCACGCCAAGGCTCCGTGCGTGCGGTACGCAGCCTGCGGCTGCGCCGCCCGCTGGCGCCGTCCGACAAGCCTGTCGCGCGGTCTCGCTGAGTCGCGTTTCGGTCCGCCGCTTGGCCGCGGCGGCGCGTCGCGTGTTGACAGCCGACGGACCGGCGTGCCGCGAAGCGAGAGTGCCGCGAGCCGACACGACCTGCGAGAACCCCCAACCGGTTCGTCGCGAACTGCCTGGGAGTTCTCGGCGGGTTTGGTCACGTCGAGATCACGCGGGAGCCGCTCGTGGGGCGCTCTCGCGTGAGCTCGCTGATTTCTGCTGCTTGCGCGGAAGCCGTAGCCGAGATCGACCGATGAGTTTCGCCAGCCGGGCCGGTCTACCAGCGTGTACGCCATCGAGCCACCGACTGGAGACCCACGATGACCACTCCCGCACACCCCGGCCGCATGCTGTTCGTGAACATCCCCGTAGCGGACCTCGAGCGCAGCAAGGCGTTCTTCGCGAAGCTCGGCTTCAGCTACAACCCGAAGTTCACCGACGAGACCGCCGCTTGCATGCTGGTCGGCGAGCACGCCTTCGTCATGCTGCTCAGCCGCAAGAAGTTCGCGGAGTTCTCGAAACTGCCGATCGCCGATCCCACCACGCACACGCTGGCGCTGTACTGCTTCAGCGTGTCATCCCGCGATGAGGTCGATACCGTCAGCGCCGCTGCGCTCGCGGCGGGCGGCTCGGAGGCGGATGACGCCGAGGACTACGGCTTCATGTACTCACGCAGCTTCTTCGACCTCGACGGCCACGGCTGGCAGGTCATGTGGATGGATCCGGCGGCGGCGGAGCAGGGCCCCGAGGCGTTCGCGGCCTCCATGCAGGACGCTGACGCCGCGGCCTGACCCGCCACCACGTTCCGCGCGTGTGCCGCCGTCGTGCGATACGGGCAGCAGCGAGCCCCATCGGCAAGATCACCGAGCAGGCGGTCGTAGTCGTATCCCGATCCGGACGTGTGCCCGGACGAGGTCGTCGGGCATCCGGCGCCCTTCGACGGCACGGGGACCAGATTCCGTTGCAGTGATGGGACGGTCGCAGCGGAGCAGCCCATTTGCGCGAGAACGAGCGCTGAGGACAGTGGTTCAAAAACGCTCACCTGGTGAGCGTTTGAACCACAGTGCTCCGCTCGAGCGAGATCGCGCGTGCCGGGTTCGACTCGGCGGCAGAGTGTACGATTGGTGTATGGCGCGATCGCGGACGAATATCGAGCTGGATGACGCCCAGGTGGAGGCGATCATGGGGCGGTATGGCGCGCGGACGAAGACGGCCGCCGTCGATCTCGCTTTGCGGCATCTCGTCGGCCAGCCGATGACGCGCGATGAAGCTCTCGCGATGCGGGGCGCACGGGCGATCGGCGACGTCCCCGCTGACGAGCCGCCGCCCGACGCCGCGGCGTGATCCTCGCCGACACGTCCGCCTGGGTCGAGTACGACCGGGCCACGGGCAGCACCGTGGACCGGCGTGTCGCCGAGCTGATCGACCAGGACGGGCCGCTGGCGACCACGGAGCCGGTGGTCATGGAGGTGCTCGCCGGCGCGCGCGATGACCGCCGCGAGGCGCAGCTGCGCGGGCTGCTGCTACGCAGCGCGTTCCTAGCCTTCGATCCGGTTGCGGACTTTGATGCCGCAGCGCGGATCTACCGTCGCTGCCGCGCCGCCGGCGTCACACCGCGGGGGATGATCGACTGCATGATCGCGGCCGTCGCGTGGCGACGGCAGGCGACGCTGCTCGCCCAGGACGCAGATCTTGACCGTGTCGCCGCGATCCTCGGGATCACGATGGACGGAGCGTCCCTGCGGGCCTGATCGACCGCCCGGAGTACACGCGGCCAATCCGAGTCGGCCGGGTATGTCACATCTGGACAATGTCCGGACCGCACGCCCGGCCTATGCTCCGAATCCTCGGGATCCTCACGACACGGAGGGCGCTTTGGCACAGATCGGCTTCGTCGGGCTCGGTCGCATGGGCGGCAACATGGTCACGCGCATCAAGCGCGACTCCGACCACGACGTGGTTGCCTACGACCGCGACCCGGCCGTCGTCACCAAGATCGCCGAGGCGACCGGCGCGCGCGCGGCGAGCGATCTCGCCGACCTCGTCGAAAAGCTCGACGCGCCGCGAACCGTGTGGATCATGGTCCCCGCCGGCGCGCCCACCCAAGGCACGGTCGACGAGCTCGCGTCCCTCCTGGACGCCGACGACACGATCGTCGATGGCGGCAACTCGAAGTGGACCGACGACAAGGCCCGCGCCGCAACCCTGCAAGAGCAGGGGCTGCACTACGTCGACGTCGGCACGAGCGGCGGGGTCTGGGGCCTCGAAGTCGGCTACTGCATGATGGTCGGCGGGCCCGATACCGCGGTGGAGCGCCTCAAACCCTTCCTCGACGTCCTCGCCCCCGAGACCAACGAGCTGAGTGCCGACGCGATCGGCCCACGCGGCTGGGGCCACTTCGGCCCCTCCGGCGCCGGGCACTACGTGAAGATGGTCCACAACGGCATCGAGTACGGCCTCATGCAGGCCTACGCCGAGGGCTTCGACCTCTTCGACAAGTCCGAGTACGAGCTCGACAACGCGAAGATCGCCCACCTCTGGAACCAGGGCTCGGTCGTCCGCTCATGGCTGTGCGAGCTCGCCGCCCGCGCGTTCGAGCTCGAAGGCGACGACCTCAAGAGCCTGAGCGGCTACACCGAGGACTCCGGCGAGGGCCGCTGGACGATCGAGGACGCGATGGACAAGGACGTCCCCACGCCGGTCATCACCGCCTCGCTCCACGCGCGCTTCTACAGCCGCGGCAACGGCGACTTCACGCACCGCATGCTCGCAGCGCTCCGCGCCCAGTTCGGCGGACACGCCACCAAGAAGTCGGCCGACGGATGACGCCGCTCACCGAGGAGGCAAACCCCCTCACCGCCGGGCTCGAGCGCCTGCCGGTCCACGCCACGACGCTCGTGATCTTCGGCGCGACCGGCGACCTCGCACGCCGCAAGCTCCTGCCCGCGCTCTACAACCTCGCCCACGAGGGCGCCTTGCCCGAACACTTCGCCCTGGTCGGAAGCTCGCGCTCGCAGCTCCCCGACGACGAGTTCCGGGAGCTGGCCACCGCGGCCGTCCGCGAGTTCTCCCGCCGCCCGCCCGACGAGAAGGTGCTCGCCAAGCTGTTCGAGCGCGCCCGCTACGTCGGCGGGTCCTTCGACGACGACACGGTCTACGAGCGCCTCGCGACGGTGCTGCCGGAGGTCGACGAGGAGGCCGGTCAGCCGCTGAACCGCTGCTTCTACCTCTCGACCGCGCCGGAGTTCTTCCCGCTCATCGTCAAGCAGCTCGGCGACCACAACCTCAACGACGCGGAGAACACCGAGGTCCGCGTGATCATCGAGAAGCCGTTCGGCACGCGCCTGGCCGAGGCGCGCGAGCTCAACGAGATCGTGCTGTCGGTGTTCGCAGAGCGCCAGGTCTTTCGCATCGACCACTACCTCGGCAAGGAGACGGTCCAGAACGTGCTGGCGCTGCGCTTCGCCAACGGCATGTTCGAGCCGCTGTGGAACCGCAACTACATCGATCACGTCCAGATCACGGCCTCCGAGGATCTCGGCATCGGCACGCGCGCGGGCTACTACGACCACGCCGGCGCGCTGCGCGACCTCGTCCAGAACCACATGCTGCAGCTGCTCACGCTGCTGTGCATGGAGCCGCCGGTCGATTTCAGCGCGGACGAGGTGCGCGACGAGAAGGTCAAGGTGCTGCGTGCGATCCACCCGCCGTCCGAGGACGAGGTCGCCTCGATGGCGGTGCGCGCGCAGTACACGCGCGGCAACGTCGCGGGGGTCGAGGCGCCGGGCTACCTCGAGGAGCAGGGCGTGCCGGAGGACTCGCGCACCGAGACCTACGCGGCGCTGCGCCTCGAGGTCGACAACTGGCGCTGGGCGGGGGTGCCGATGTACCTGCGCACCGGCAAGCGCCTGGCGCGCAAGGTCACCGAGATTGCGGTGACCCTCAAGCCCGTCCCCCACCTCGCGTTCTCCGACGGCTCCCAAGGCGTGCGACCCAACGTGCTCGTGCTGACCGTGCAGCCCAACGAGGGCGTGTCCCTGTCGATCGGGGCGAAGATCCCCGGCACCCGGATGGCGATCCGCCCGGTGCAGATGGAGTTCCTGTACGGCTCGGCGTTCATGTCGCAGTCGCCGGAGGCGTACGAGCGGCTGATCCTCGACGCGATGCGCGGCGACGCGACGCTCTTCACCCGTAACGACGAGGTCGAGTCGCAATGGCGGCTCATCGACCCGATCATCGCCGCGTGGGAGAACGACACCGCGCCGCTCGAGCAGTACGAGGCCGGCGCGCAGGGCCCCGCGGCGGCCGACACACTGCTCGACGGCGACCGGACGTGGAGGATGATCTGAGTTGAGCACCTCGGTCCTCGACTCCTACTGGAGCGCGCAGGACACCACGCCCGCGGCGATCGAGGCCGCGCTGCGCCAGCTCGTCACCGAGCGCCACCGCGAGAACGAGGGCTACGTCGCCGCGCGCGCGCTGAACATGGTGACGATCGTCGACCAGGAATACAGCGGCGAGATCGCCAACCGGCTGCGCCGCGTCGGGCGCAACCATGCCTCGCGCACGGTCGTCTGCTCGGTCGAGCCGGGCCGCACGACGATCGACGCGCGCGCGACCGTCGCGAGCGAGGCCGACCCGCGCCCCGGCGAGTTCTCGCTCATGCGCGAGACCGTCGTCGTGTCGGTCGGCGAGCGCCATCTCCAGCATCTCGCGAGCATCGTCGACCCGCTGGTCGTGACCGACCTCGCAACCGTCGTCTGGTCGCCACACGGCCACCGCGAGGCGATCGACGCGCTCGTCATGCCCGCCGCCGGTGTGCGCCCCATCGCGCAGTGCCTTTTGACCGACTCCGCGCACGAGTCCGAGGAGCACGAGAAGCTCGACCGCGTCTGCGACCTCGCCGCAGTCGTCGACGTCGTCGATCTCGCGTGGCTGCGCATCACGCCATGGCGGGAGCGGCTCGCGGCGCACTTCGACCCTCCGGACCGGCGCCCCGAGCTGCGCACGCTGTCGAAGATCTCCGTGCGCCATGGCAGGGACTCGCTGATCTCGGCGCTCCTGCTCGTCGGCTGGCTGTGCGAGCGCCTCGGCTGGCGCACCGAGCTGCTCACCCGCCATGACGCGCTGCTGCGGGGTCGCGCGCGCGGGCGCCGCGGCGAGGTCGAGCTGCGCCTGGAGCCCGTCGACGGGATGCGCGTCCCCGGGCTGGCCGGCCTCGAGATTCGGTCGGACCTGGGAACCATGTTCGCGCTGCAGCGCGGCGAGGGCGGGCTCACGGCACGCCGCGTGGAGCGCAAGGGCTCCGAGCGCGTGTGGACGGTGCTCGGCGCCTCGCGCGGCGAGCCGGGGATCCTCGGGGAGGGCATCCGCCACGCGCTGATCCCGGACTCGACGTTCCCGCCGGCGCTTGCGGCCGCGCGACGCATGCTGGCATGAGCCCGACGGTGCGGGTCTTCGAGGATGGCGAAGCGGTGGCGCGGTATGCGGCCGATGCGATCGCCTCGCGGATCTCCTCGGCGGGTCTCGCCGGTCGCGATCTGCATATCGCGTTGGCGGGAGGCAGCACGCCGAAGCGCGCGTACGAGCTGCTCGCGGGGGTCGAGGGGTCGTGGAGCCACGTGCACCTGTGGCTCGGCGACGAGCGCTGCGTGCCCGACGGCGACCCGGAGTCCAACGCGCAGATGGTGCGCGAGTCGCTGCTTGCGGTGGAGCGCGCGGAGCCGCCAGTGCTGCATGCCGTGCCATCGCCGCTCGTCCCCGAGGACGCGGCGTGGCTGTACGGGCTGCAGGTGACCGCGCTCGTGCCGGATGTCGTGTTCGACGTCGTCCTGCTCGGGATGGGGCCGGACGGGCACACGTGCTCGCTGTTTCCCGGCCACCCGGTCCTCGGTGTGTCCGAGGCCCCGGTCGCGCCGGTGCGCGAGTCGCCCAAGCCGCCGCCCGAGCGCGTGACGCTGACGCTGCCCGTCGTGGGTCGCGCGCGCTTCACGCTGCTGCTTGTCACGGGCGAGGACAAGCGCGACGCGCTCGCGCGGACACTCGCGGGCGAGGAGGGCCTGCCGCTTGCGATGATCGGCGAGGGCCTCGACGAGGTCGCGTGCGACATCGCCGCGCGCGGCGCCAACGCCTGACCCGCCGCGGCCGCCGATCAGTGGACCGCGAAGTACTCGACGAGCTGCGCGCCCTTGCGACCGCGATAGTCGCCGACGTACGCGGATCCCGCAGTGCTGCGCCAGTAGCGACGCAACGTCCAGCGCAGCGGCAGCTTGTGACCCTCCACCCAGTCGCGCCGAGCGAGCGTGCGGGCACGATCGCAGCCCATCCCCGCCTTCTTGACGACCAGCAGCAGCGTGGCGTTGTAGCCGCCGGCGAGCGGGCCGCTGACGCCGAACGGATACTCGTCGGTGAGCGAGATCCGCTTGCAGACCGGGCGGGCCTTGGTCCACGCGGGCGGGTTCGCACTGCGCTCACGGCGTACCTGCGCGTCCGGCGCGGGGCTGACGGCTAGCGCCGGCGCGCCCACCGCCGCACACGCGCACAGCGACGCGATCGGGAGGAACAGGCGTCGCATCGGCTCAGCGTATGGGCGCCGTCAGCGCCCTGTCAACGCTTCCGAGCTCGCGCAGGGCGCTACTGGACGGAGGCCGCCGCGGGTAAGCCGCGGGGTCTGCGCCGCTACCCGTCCACCGGATTCATCGTGCTCGCCCTCGCGGCGTGCTTCGTGCTGGCCGCGTGCGCCCAGTCGCCCGCCGACGAGCCGCCCGCCGCCTACGTGGCACTCGGCGACTCCTACTCCTCCGGCGTCGGTGCGGAGCGCTACGTCGCGGGCTCAGGGGCGTGCCTGCGCAGCAGGCAGTCGTACGTCTACCAGCTCGGGCGCCCGGTCTCGTCGTTTCGCGCGTGCGCGGGCGCGACCACGGGCACCGTTCTCGCCGGCCAGCTCCGCGCGTTCCCGGCCAACACCCGGCTCGTCACGATCTCGATCGGCGGCAACGACGCGGGGTTCGTCGACGTCGTCACGACCTGCCTGCTCGGCTCGCCCACGAGCTGCAGCGCCCGCGTCGCCAAGGCGGAGCGCTTCGTGCGCCAATCGCTGCCCGCCCGCTTGGATCGCGTCTACGACACGATCCGCCGCCGCGCCCCGCAGGCCAGGGTGCTCGTCGCCGGCTACCCGCGGCTGTTCGCCGTCCGGCCGTGCGGTGACGCCGGCCGGATCGACGAACGCGAGCAGCGCCGGCTCAACGACGCGAGCAACGCGCTCGCCCGCACGACCGCCGCGGCGGTGCGCCGTCACAGCGGGTTTCGCTTCGTCGACGTGCGCCAGGCGTTCGACGGCGCCGGGGTCTGCTCGCCGACACCGCGCATCCACGGCGTGACCAACCCGGTGACCGACTCGTTTCACCCAACCGTCGCGGGCTATCGGACCTACGCGCGAGCGGTGAAGGCGCGGCTGTGAACTACCGCTGGGCCGTGGCGAGCCAGCCGGCCAGACCGACGAAGACGCCGCCCGCGACCTGCTCGAGCCGGCGTCGGGCGCGCGCGCTCAGGCCAGCCGAGCCGATCCCGCTGCCGGCGACCGCCCACCCGCATGCCGCGACGAACTCGATCGCGATGTAGAGCCCACCGAGCACGAGCAGCTGCGGCGCCGCCGCTTCAGCCGGCTCGACGAACTGCGGGACGAAGGCGGTGAACAGCAGCAGCGCCTTCGGGTTGGCCGCCGCGACGAGCAGCTCCTGCCGGGCGAGTGCGCGTCGGCGCCGCCCGACCGCCACGGGTCGCGGGCCGGGCCCGTCGGCGTCGTCTTGGACCTCCCGGCTGCCGCGTAGGGTCCGCGCGCCGAGGTACAGCAAGTAGGCGACCCCGGCCCACTTGACCACTTCGAAGATCGTGCGCGAGCCCGCGACGACCGTGGCCAAGCCGGCGACGACAAGCCCGACCATGAGCGCGAACGCGACGACGCGCCCGCCAAGCGCGACGACCGCGTCGGTGGCGCTGAAGCGCATCCCGTTGCGCATCGCCAGCAGGTTGTTCGCTCCTGGCGAGATCGCTACGAGCAGGGCGGCCGGGACGAAGACTGCCAGGACGTGAAACGAAGGCACGGCACGGTCCTACCCGCCGGCGACGCTCAGGTCAGCGACACGCGGACGATGTCCTCGCTGGCATGCAGCAGCTGCGGGATCCGCGCCGAGCGGGCGCGCAGCGCCGCGATGAGGACGGTCGGCTCGGAGATGTCGAGCTCGAAGATCACGCGCCGCCCCTGGAAGGTCCGGACGGCGACGCCGCTGACACCCTGGATCGCCGACAGCGCGCGCCGGAACTCGCCGATCTGGTCGAGGTCGTCGAACGGCCCGGCGGTGAGGGTCACCGAGCCGCTGAAGCTGTGCTGCTCGGGTTCGCGGATGCGGGCCGGCCCGGCGGGGCGTGCGGGGGGAGCCGGTACGGGGTCGGGTGGTCGAACCGGGGCGGCCTGGCGAGTCAGGCGAGGCGGAGCGGGGCGCGGGCGGACCGGGGCGCGGCGCGGGCGGGCCGGTGCGGACGGGTCTGCTGTGGCGGGCGAGCGGACCACGGCGCCCGCGCCGACCTGCGCGGCCGGCGAACGCGGGGCGGCTGCGGTGGCAGACCGCGACATCGCGGCTTGCGGGGGCGAAGCGTCTTCTGTGTCGACGACCGGCGTGATGGGCATCGGGACCTTGCTCCTTGGCTGCTTGGCGGATACCCGTCACCCACCAGGCTCAACACCCTCGCTTTCCCCGACGTGGGCGTACCCGGCGTCCGTGCCGAGCTACGACATGTTGTCGGCGCGGCGCGGCTTCCGCACGAGCCCCCGATCGCGCCATGTGCGGCTAACCGAACACCCAGACGCCAGCCAGCCCCAGTGCTCGCGCGCCGCCCGGGCGCCAAGGTGTGCGCATGCCCGCTACCGCCCTGCGCCCCGCCGCCCCGCTCAGCGTCGAGTGGCGTGGCTCGTGGGCGCCGCGCGAGGCCGACGAGGCCGCGGCGGTCGCCGAGCTGCCCGCGTTTGCGCGCCTGCTGCTGACGACGGACGGCACCGTCACGACCGCGCTTGCGGCGATCGCCGGCGAGCCCGTCGGGGTGCGCACCCTCGCGCAGGAGTCCGTCGCCCTCAGCGACGACGACGAGCAGCTCTCGCTGTGGACCGGCGCGAAGGTGCTCGAGCGGCGGGTGCTCCTACACGGCGCGCACAGCCGGACGCCGCTGCTCTACGGCGCGTCGCGGATCGTCACGCACCGTCTCCCACGCCCGGCCCGCGACGCGCTGCTCGGCGGCGAGATCGCCATCGGGCTTGTGCTGCGCACCCACGAGATCGAGACCTTCCGGGTCCCGCTGAGCATCGGGATCAAGCCGGCCAGCTATGAGGCCGCCGCGCACTTCGGCCCCCGGCTCATGTGCTGGCGCACCTATGCGATCAACGCCGGCGGTCGCCCGCTGATGATCGTGCACGAGCAGTTCCCTGCAGCCGGATTCGGAGCGCAGCGTTGATGCGGGTGCTCATCGCGGGCGGCGGGATCGGCGGCCTCGCCACCGCGCTCAGCCTGCACGAGGCGGGGTTCGAGGTCGAGATCGTCGAGTCGGCCCGCAGCATCCAGGCCTACGGGGCGGGCATCAACCTGCTCCCCCACGCCGTCCGCGAGCTCACCGAGCTCGGGCTCGGCGAGGAGGTCGAGGCCGCCGGGATCGCGACGAAGGAGCTCGTCTACCACGACCGCTTCGGCAGCCGCATCCACGGCGAGCCGCGCGGGCGCGCCGCCGGCTACCGCTGGCCGCAGATCTCGATTCATCGCGGCGAGCTGCAGATGCTGCTGCTGGGTGCCGTGCAGGAGCGCCTCGGCGCGGACGTCATCACGTGCGGCCTCGCGTTCGAGCGCTTCGAGCAGCATGCGGGCGGCGTCGTGGCGTCGGTCCGCTCGCGCGCGACCGGCGAGCTGCGCGCGATCGAGGCCGACCTGCTCATCGGCGCCGACGGCATCGACTCCGCGGTGCGCGCGCAGCTGCATCCCGACGAGGGCGCGGCGCGGTGGTCGGGGGTCGGCATGTGGCGCGGCGTCAGCGAGGCCGAGCCGTTTGGCAGCGGCCGCACGATGATCATGGCCGGGTCCAACCGGCGCGAGAAGTTCGTCGCCTACCCGATCAGGGGCCGCGACGGCCGCCGGCTCGTCAACTGGGTCGCGGAGGTCCGCCTCGCGCCGGAGGACGCCGCGCCGGGCGCCCACGACTGGGCGCGCACGAGCGACCCGGCTCGCGTCGTCGAGCACTTCGCGGACTGGGACTTCGGCTGGCTCGACGTCCCCGGCCTCATTGCTGGGACTCCGTCCATCTTCGAGTACCCGATGATCGACCGCGATCCGCTGCCGTGGTGGGGCGCCGGCCGGGTGACGCTGCTCGGCGACGCCGCGCACCCGATGTATCCGATCGGGTCGAACGGCGCGTCGCAGGCGATCAGCGACGCGCGCGCGTTGGCGCGCGAGCTCGCGCTGAGCGACGAGCCGGCGAGCGCGCTGCGTGCCTACGAGGACGTGCGGCGGCCGGTCACGAACGCGATCGTGCTGTCGAACCGGAGGCACGGCCCCGAGCAGGTCATGACGCTCGTCGAACAGCGCGCGCCGGACGGCTTCGCGCACATCGACGACGTGATCGCGCCGGGCGAGCTGCAGGCGATCGTCGCGGGCTACCGGCGCACCGCGGGCTTCGATGTCGAGGAGCTCAACGCGCGCGCGTCGTGGTCGGTTCCGGCGGTCGCGCGCATGGCCGCATAGACGCCGCGCCGCGAAAAGGACTACGGTTAGGGCGTGGACGACGACGCCATACGTGTGCTCGTGAAGCGCCTCGCGCGCTCGCACCCGAGCGGTGGGACGGTCATCGAGCGCGCCGCGATCATGGCCGAGGGCACCGGATCCGCCGATGTCATGGCGTGGGTGGTCGCGCACGGCGGCACGCCCGAGGCGACCGTGAAGGCCGCCGACACGCGCGGCATCCACGGGTGGCGCCTCGGCGCGATCACGGAGCCGGACGCGCGCAAGGCGTCGCGGTTTGTGCTGCCCGTCGGCGCGCTGGACTGACCCGCGTCCGGCTGCTACTCCGCGCGGTCTGCGTCGCCGTCGGCGTCTCGGAATCCCGGCCACGCCGGGTCAATCCCTTCGCTGCGCAGCAGTTCTGCTTCCACGGCAAGGATTTCCTCGGCCGACTCCTTGTCGGCGAGGACATACCCCTTCGGCGGTTCTACTCGCTCCATCCGCTCACCCTCCCCCATATTGTGTCGATGTCCCCTCGGACAACGCGCCAGGCAGAGGCCGGAGGCCGTTCGGGCCGAGATGAACGAGATTTGCAAGGTACCGCAACGGTGACGTGGCGATGCTCGCGGTCGCGGGCGGCGGCGGGCCGCAGGTGCTGCTGCACCGACGCGCGCCGCAGCCCAGCGTGGCTGGTGTTGCCGTGAGTTTGCGCGTCGATGACGTCGACCGTATGACCGAGGCTGCTGTCGTCGCCGGCGCGCACGTCCTGGATTCGCCTTCCGACCAGGCGTGGGGTGAGCGTCAGTCGGTGCTGACCGACGTCGATGGCCATGTGCTCTGCCTCGTCGGCGCCATCGGCGCGGCGTCCGGTTCGTAGGCCCCCAGCGGTCCGAGGTCCGCGGGAGCCCCAACCTCGGCCTGCCCGAACCTGCCGTTCCCGTGTTCGTGCGCGGGACCAGCCGCCGGATCTCAGCGGGCGTTGCCGTCCGCACGCATGGGCGGGTGGTGGTCCACCGGGAGCGGGATGTTCAGCGCCGTGGCCACCCGCCATGCCGGGATGCCGAGGGACTCGGCGCGGCGCATGATCGCCGCGACATCCTCCGAAGGAGCCATCGTGCGAGCCTCGTCTGCCGCCATCCTCGACCTCTACCCGCCGAGACAGCAACCACCCACATAGCGAGGGTTCGTATTCCACATCGCCGATGCTCGGCACATTCTCAGCTTGCTCTGAACGTTCTTCCAGCCAGCGCGTCGATCTTGTCACCAGGTAGGACCATCGACAGGAGGACACCCCCGCATGCTCACCTCTTCACGAAAGACGCTCACCGCGATCGCCACGGTCTCCGCGCTCGCCGCCGGTGGCGCGACGCTCGCCGGCGCCGCGACCAGCAGCAACAAGTCCTCGTCCGGCGCTCGGCCGCAGCAGGCCGCGCCGACCGGCGAGACTGCCGACAAGGTCAAGGCTGCGGCGCTCGCGAAGGTCCCCGGCGGGACCGTGCTGCGCGCGGAGAAGGGCGGCCCCGGCGGCGCGGCCTACCACGCTCACGTCCGCAAGGCCGATGGCACGGAGGTCGTCGTGCTCGTCACCGCGACCTTCGAGGCGACCTCCGTGCAGACGCGCCCGGCCGGCGGGCGCGGCGGACCCGGTCACCGTGGACACGGGCCCGGCGACCGCGGTCGCGACCAAGCGCTGACGGGCGACGCGGCGGCGAAGGTCAAGGCCGCGGCGCTCGCGAAGGTGCCCGGCGGCACCGTCCTGCGCACAGAGAAGGGCGGCCATGGCTCCGCCTACCACGCGCACGTTCGCAAGTCCGATGGCACCGAGGTCGTCGTCCTCGTCAACTCGAGCTTCGAGGCGACGTCGGTCGAGGAGCTCAAGCGCCGCCCGTAGCTCCCGGGCACAGGATCCTCCACATGCGCTGACGCCCCGCGCGCTGCCGCGGGTGGCCTCCTCTCAGGTGGCCGGGCCCGCGGCGCGCGCGAACGCGCAGATGCCGATGGCATCGAGCAGCAGCGTCGCCAGCGGCTCGCGCCCAGCGATCAGCAGCGATCGCGCGTCGCCGTCCGGGCCCAGCGCCGCGACCCAGTGATCCTGCGAACCCGACACGCGCACGTCCGCGTTCGCCACCTCGCCGTGCGCGATCGACACGCGACCACCGTCGACGATCAACGTATACGCCGACGAGCGCATCGTCGCGTCAAGCTCCACGACAAACACGGCGACGCCACGGATGTCCTGCGGAAGTCCGGCGAGTCCCGGCATGAGCCGGACGATCGCGCCGATGTCGATCCGCTCTCCCTCACGTGGCGCGGTCCACGCCCACGCCCAGCCCCACCGTGCGACGGCGCCCAGGACCGGCAGCAGCGCCCTCCCGCTCGCAGTCAGCTCGTACATCACGCGCGGCGGCACCTCCCGGTAGCGCCGGCGCGTGACCAACCCGCTGGCGACCATTGCCTTCAGACGCGCGCGCAACGGCTCCGACGAGATGCCGGGCAGCATCCGCTGCAGCTCGATGCAGCGCCGCGGGCCGGCCGAGAGGTCGCGGACGATCAGCAGCGTCCACTTGTCGCCGACGACATCGAGAGCGCGCGCGTCTGGCGCCCACTGGTGGTACGGGTAGCGCTTCGGCACGACCGAAACGAGCTCGCAGGCAGGCGGTACGGCGGTGTTCCGCAGGCACATGGCGGGCGTCCTCGCTTGGTCTACAGCCGCTCGATGCGGCCCCACATGCCTGCAATCGCCGCAAGTGCCCCGCGGGGTACGCCTTCGCGCGATCGCGGCCATCCGGGAGCCCGGCACGGTGCCGGGCTCCCGTGTCAAGGGCGAGTCAGGCGGGCGGGCTGCGTCAGCGTGACCGCGCGGCCGCCCTCGCGCCAGGACAGCTTGAGCGTGTAGCCGCCCGCGCGCGGCGCGCGGGCGCGGGGCACGCCGAACTCGAGCCGGCCGCCGTGGATCCGGCGCTCGCCGCGGAAGTAGACGCGGCCCGCTCGCGAGAGGGTCACCCGCACGCGCGTCCCCGCCGCGGACTGCACCTTGAAGGCGCCCTTGGGGAGCGTCAGCCTGCACAGCAGGCGCGTCCGCGCCGTGCTGCGGCAGACGATCGTCGCGGGCGCGCCCGCTGGCCCGCGCTCGCCCTTGGGACCCTGCGCTCCGGCCGGACCCGCCGGCCCGGCAGCGCCCACTCCCGCCGGTCCGGGCGTCCCGACCCCCGCGGGACCCGGGGCCCCGTCGTTTCCGGGCGGACCCTGCGGGAGCGCCCCGCCGGTGCCGCTCAGCGTCGCCGTTCGCACGCCGCCCGGTCCGTCGTCTGCGATCTGCAGCTGCGCCCCGTGCGACCCCGGCCCAACGGGTGCGAACCGCACGCGCACCGTGCAGCTCCGGCCCACGAGGATCGTCTCTCCCCCACACCCGTCGGACGCGATCAGGAACGCGTCGGCGTGCGTGCCGACAACGCGCACGCGGCCGACGTGCAGCGCGGCGTTACCCGTCGCGGTCACGGTGAACGACTGCGCCGCGCCGATCGTGTCCTGCGCCTGAATGCCGAAGCCATGCGACGCCGGCGCGAGGCCCGGCGCGCCCGGCGCGCCCGTGTTCAGCAGCACCGAAACCGTGGAGCTCGCGTTGTTGGCGACGGCCACGTCGAGCTTGCCGTCGCGGCCGACGTCCCCGATCGCGACGTCCACCGGCGACAACCCCGTGGCGATGCTGGTCACCGCTCCGAACCCGCCCGCGCCGGTCGCGAGGCGCACCGAGATATTGCCGGAGCCGGAGTTGGCGACCGCGAGGTCGGGGAGGCCGTCGCCGTTGAGGTCGCCGGCGGCAACCGAGAACGGGGCGTCGCCTGCCGTCAGGCTCGTCGCCGCGGCGAAGCCACCGTTGCCGTCGCCACGAAGCAGCGAGAGGTCGTCGCTGAAGGCGTTCGCGGTGACGAGGTCGCGGTCGCCGTCGCCGCGCCGGTGGCCGTGCCGAACCCGCCGCGCCGTCGCCGATCAGCACCGAGACGTTGTCGTCCTCCTCGTTGGCGATGACGAGATCCAGGCTGCCGTCCCCGTCCAGGTCGCCGGCCGCGACCGACGAGGGCGAAGCACCTACGCCATAGAAGACAGGCCCGCAGAAGCAGCCCGCGCCGTAGCAGGACCGCGACGTCACCCGAGTCGCGGTTGGCGACGGCGAGGTCGCGCTTGCCATCGCCGTCGTAGTCGCCGATCGCGATCGCCTGCGGCGTGGCGCCGACGCCAAACACACCCAGCAGGCCGAAGCCGCCGAAGCCATCGCCGGGGAAGAACGAGACGTCGCCGGAGAAGGCGTTGGCCACCACGAGACAGGCACGCCGAGCCATTCAACGTGACATCGCGCACACGGCGCCAGCACCTCGTATCCAGCTCGCAAGGTCGCGGCCCTCACGCGGGTGTAGCCCATCCATCACTCGCCGTCTCGCCGGCGCCACGCACCAAGGAGCCTCGCATGACCAGTCGATCCTTCACATCGCACGCTCGCGACGTCCTGCGCCGACCTCGGGTCGGCGTGCTCGCGTGCTGCACCGCCCTCGCGCTCGCGGCGGGCGCGTCGCCCGCATCCGCAGCCGGGATGACCCTGCGCAGCGGCGGCACCGGACCCCCGGGCGGGCCCGATCCGGCCGTCCAGATCGTGCAGCCGTCCACGGGGATGGTGCCCCGCCTCGCCGACGTCGTCGCGCAGTACCCCGGCTGGGACACGCCGATCGGCACCAGCAAGTGGGTGAGCGCCACCCCGAGCCGGTTCGCCGGCTCCTCGACGATGCAGGTGACGTTCACCGTGCCGCCGAACGCGGTCTCGGCCTCGCTGACAGGCCTCATGCTCGCCGACAACTCGGCGGTGGCGCGGGTCAACGGCGCGGTCGCCGGCGCCACGCCGCAGTCCTGCACCAGCCCCGACGCCTTCCGCGCGCCCGCGGATCCGTTCTCGGCGCCGGTCAGCCCGGGTGTGAACACGCTGACGTTCGACGTGCGCAACTGCGACGGGCCCACGGGGCTCGACTTCGAGGCGACCGTCTCCTACAAGCTCGTCGAGCCCGTCCCGGCCGGCGTCGACAACTTCAAGTGCTACTCGCTGAAGCGTCAGAGCGCTCCAACGCGGTCGGTCACGCTGCGCGATCAGTTCGGGACGACCCGTGCGCGCGCGTCCGAGCCGCGCGAGCTGTGCAACCCGGCTCGTGTGGCGGCCGAGGGCACGTCCGCGGGCGTCCGCCACCCGGAGGCGCACCTCGTCTGCCACCGGACGACCGACATCCCCGGCACGATCACGAACCACGACGTTCGCCTGCGCAACCGCTTCGGCACCGTCGAGACGACGACCCTCGGAGCAAAGCGGCTGTGCGTCCCGTCGCTCAAGCGCATCTCGAAGGGCAAGCCGGTCCCGCCGAGCGGCTCGAACCCGGAGAAGGTGCTCGACCACTACCGCTGCTACGACGTCGAGAAGAGGCCGCGGTCGCTCGCCGTCCAGCTGAGCGATCAGTTCACCGACCGCTCGGCGAAGATGAGCCAGCTCGTGCGGCTGTGCACGCCGGTTCGCAAGACCTACCGCGGCAACGTCACGAAGTTCGCACGGCCGCTGGCGCACCTCGCGTGCTACGCGATCAGCGAGGGCAGCGCGCTGCTGCAGCGCGACGTGATCATCCGCAACCAGCTCGGCTTCGGCCCGCTGCGCACGGTGAAGACCGAGATGCTGTGCGTGCCGACGTTCAAGGAGGTGCTCCACTGACCCGTCGCCGGAGCCCGGAAGCCGCTCCGAGCGGGCGGCGCCGGGCCCCGCGGTCAGGCGGGCTGGCGCGCCTCGTGTCGGCCGGAGGTCACTCCGGCGCGATCGAGGTCGCTCGGCACCGTGCCTCTCGGCCTCACGGCGGGCACCCTCACAGTCGCACCATGCGGGTGGCCGCGGCGCGAGGGAGCAGCGCGCTCGTGCCCGTAAATCGCGCGCTGACGCGCAGCCGTGCGCGGCGGCGAACGCCGCGCGGGCGGGTCGTCGTGGCGTAGCGGCACGCGCCGGCCCGCGTGCGGAGCAGCGTGGTCTTTCGCACGACGCGGGTCCTGCCGCGCTTGACCTCGATCGCGACCCGGCCCTCGCAGCGCGAACCGCGCCGCAGGACGAGCCTGCCCGAGATCGTGATCCGCCCGCGGCGGGAGCGTGCGCTGAGCGTCAGCGCCGTGGGGGCGACGCGGACGACTCCGGACGGCGGGACTGGCGGCGGCGGGAGTGGCGCCGGCGGCGGCACGACGGCGCCGGAGGCGGGCGGCGGCGGGGTCGCGGTGCCTCCGCCGGTCACCGGCGGAGCCGGGACGTTTGCGCTCGCGCTCGTCGCACTGGTCCCGCCGGCCGCGTTGGTGGCCGTGATGCGACAGCTCAGCGCGTGCCCGGCGTCGGCGCTTGCGACCGCGTAGGTCGGGCCGTCACCAGCAAGCACCCCGTCGCTCAGCCATGCCAACGTGGTGGTCGCCGGGCCATCCGGGCTGTCGACGACCGGCTGTTCGCACGTCAGCGTCCGGCCGGGCTCGGCAGCGCCGGCGATGGCCGGGGCGCCGCGGATCACCGGCGCGGTGAACTCGAACGCGCCGATGTCACAGCGCGCGCCCTGCGGCCGCGCGACCGATCGTTGATCGTGCGCGACGGGCGCGTCGACGTCGTTGACGCAGTGCGCGACGCCCACCGCGTTGATCGCAGGGCTCGACGGCGCCAGCGCCAGCGAGCTCGTCGCATCCGGAGACGGCGCCAGCGTCCCGAGCATCGGGTCGGTGTCAAACCGGTCGCCGGCCGCCGGTGCGGCGAAGCACTGGTGGCGATCTTCGATGTTGTCTCCGGTGGTGAACGAGGCCGTCGAGCAGTTCTCCGTCCCCGCTGGCCCGGTCCCGGCCGCGATGATCGAGTTGTGGGCACGCACGCTCCCGTAGATGTTGCCGCCCTGCCCGGCCGCCCCAACGGTGTTTCGGGCGACCGTCGAGTTGGTGACGTACGCGATGGCGGCCGGCGAGACCTCCAGCCCACCGCCCAGCGCAGCCGCACCGCTCGTGTTGGCGGTGATCGTGACGTTCTCGAAGATCGTGGTCGCACTCCCGATGGAGACGCCCGCGCCGCCGAAGACCGCGGCGTTGTTGGCGATGAGCGAGTCGCTCACGATCAGTCGCGCCGACGGGCCCGTGTAGTAGACGCCGCCTCCGCGCGCGGCGACGTTGCCGATCACCGCGACCTCGCTGAGCGTCAGCCTGACGGCGGCGGTCGTCTCCTTCGAGATCCCGCCCCCCGGATCGGCGCCGGCATGGCCGCCGGTGATCGTCACGCCGGAGATCGAGACGGTGTCGTCGGCGAGGCTGTCGAGGCTGAAGACGCCGCTCGTGGCGGAGCCGTGGACGGTCGTCGCCTTCGAGCCCGCACCCACGATCGCGACGTTCCCGGCGACCACGAACGGCGTCCCGAGGGCGTTCGCATAGTCCCCCGCGGGGAGGTTGATGACATCGGGCGGGCTGGGGTTGACGATCACGCCGAGAAGCGCGTCGCGCAGCGAGCAGCCCGATGCGGGCGTCATGCAGGCGCCGATGCCGGGATCATCGGTGCGTGTGACGTTGTACGTCGCCGCGTGAGCGCTCGCGGCCGCAGCCACGCTCGACAGCACCGCCAGCATCACCGTGATCCGCACCCGTCTCATCGCCCTCTCCCTTCGTGGATGAGCACGTAGTCCACGGGAGCGGCCTCGCGTTACACCCGCGACGACGAGGCGAACAAGACCGCGATGGAGAAGGGTCACGTAGACCTTCCAACAAGCCCAGCCACGCGCGAGCGGCCAGCCGTCGCGGGATGAGGCACGCCAAGCGCCGCGCGGCGGGTCGACCGCGACCGAGCTGAGGACTGCGGCGGTGCCCGGAATCCAACCCGATTGACTGGCCACGGGCTTGACGCCGAGGAGTACCGTGGGGGCATGCCAGCGCCGATCATCAACACCGCCGCCAAGATCATGTGCGCGCACGGCGGCCAGGTGACGCTGATCCCCAAGCAGATGAAGGTCCTCGTCGGCGGCTCGCCGGCGATGTGCGTGGGTGATCTCGTCGGCTCGCCGATCGTGGGCTGCGCGCAGCCGCCGACGCCCGCGACCGCGCCGTGCCTCGTCGTCGCGAGCGAGATCCCGATCCCCATGGTGGGCATGAGCCCGAAGGTCCTCGTCGGCGGCAAGCCGGTGCTGCTGGCCGGCATCAACGGCATCACGAGCGGCATCCCGCCCTCGCCCTTGATCGTCGCCTTCCCCGGGCAGACCACCGTTCTGGCCTAGTGGCGCTCGACGACTACGACGTCATTCGCGAGCTGGGCCGCGGCGGCATGGCGGTCGTGCACCTCGCGCGCCAGCGGGAGATGCAGCGCCTCGTGGCCCTCAAGGAGCTCGGCGGATTTCAGGCCCGCGACCCCGCCTCGGTCGAGCGCTTCCTGCGCGAGTCGCGGATGGCGGGCTCGCTGAACCACCCGAACATCGTCACGGTCTACGAGTACTTCGAGGACCAGGGCACGCCGTACATCGCGATGGAGCTCGTCGAGGGCGGCTCGCTGCGCCCGCTCATCGGAGACCTCTCGCTGCCGCGCGTCGCGCGCGTGCTCGAGGATCTGCTCGCCGCCGTCGGCCACGCCGGCAAGGCGGGGATCGTCCACCGCGACATCAAGCCCGAGAACACGCTCATCACGAAGGACGGGCGCATCAAGGTCGCCGACTTCGGGATCGCGAAGGGCGCCGCCGCCAGCGGCCAGCAGGGCCTGACCTCCGAGGGGATGACCGTCGGCACGCCGGAGTACATGTCGCCCGAGCAGGCATTGGGCAAGGGCGTCGCGCCGCCGTCGGACCTCTACTCGATCGGCTGCATGACCTACGAGATGCTCACCGGCCGTCTGCCGTTCTCCGGCGACACGCAGGGCGCGCTGCTCGTCCGCCAGGTCTCCGAGACGGTGCCCGACGTCCGCGAGGTCGACCCGCTGATCCCGGAGTCCGTCGCCGCCTGGGTCGCGACGATGACCGAGAAGGACCCCGACGACCGCTTCCCCGACGCGGCCGCGGCGTGGGAGGCCTTCGAGGAGGCGGTGCTCGAGTTCATCGGCCCGCTGTGGCGACGCGACGCGACGCTCGAGCCGGCCTCGGAGATCGACGTCTCCGACATCCCCGAGCAGACCGACAAGCCGACGCCGCGCAAGCCCTCCTCGACGCCGATCGCGACGACCGGCTATCAGACCTACCAGGCCCCGGCCGCGCTGCACGAGGTGCTCGAGGGCGACCCCGACGCGGCACCCGCCGTCGTCACGCCGCCGCCGCGCAAGGCGGCGAAGCCCGTCCCGCGCCGCTCGACCTCGCCCGCGGTGCCCGTGCCGTCGGTCTCCGGCATGCCGGCGACGACGGCCAAGCTGCCGAAGGAGGAGGAGTCCGAGACGCAGGAGCGCCGCCCGCTGCCGGTCGGCGTCATCGTCGCGCTGGCGGTCGTCGTCGCGATCGCGGCGTTCGTCGTCGGCATGTCAAGCGGCAAGTCCGACCCGCCGGCGACCGCGAAGGGCGACGGCTTTGAGCTCAAGGCACCGCCGGGCTGGAAGCCCGCGACCGCCGTGCCGATCCCCGGCCTGCGCGCGACGAGCGCCGCGCTGGCGCCGCCCGGTGCACCCCCGGGCGAGGGCATCGCGGGCGCGCGGGTGCCCTCTGCGCGGTTCGCCTCGCTGGCCTTGCAGGGCGACGCGACGCGCGTGAAGCTCGGCGCTGGCGAGGCCGTTCGGATCGCCTCCGGCGCGACGACGCTGTTCGTGCTGCCGACCGACGCCGGGCTCGTCGTGATCGGCTGCAGCGCGGGGGCCGCCGTGCGCGCGGCGTGCTCGCAGGCCGCCGGCTCGGCGGTGCTCACCGATGGCGAGGCGGTCTCGCCCGGGCCCACCGACGAGGGCGCCCGCGCGCTGGGCGGCGCGCTGAGGCGCTTGAGCGCCGGCATCGAGAACCCGACCGAGGATCTGCGGTCGGCCGGGTCGTCGGGCACGCAGGCGACCGCCGCGAGCGACCTGGCACGGGCGTTCCGCACGGCTTCCCGCGAGGTGCGCGGCGCACCGGTCGGCGCGCTCGCCAACGCCGCGCGCGCCCAGCTCGCGTCGGCGCTCGGCGCGGTCGCCGCTGCCTGGACGCGCTATTCGAACGCGGCGGACTCGCGCAGCTCAGGCGGCGTGAGCTCGGCGCGGCAAGCCGTCGATCGCGCGCGAGCGCGCGTGACCCGAGCCCGCAGCGCGCTGGCCGCTGCGGGATACCCACGTGGAGGTGGTTGAGCGATGCGAGCGTTGATCGTCGCGCTGGTCGTGTTGGTCGTCGTCGGGGCGGTCGGCTTCGTGGCCGGCGGCGCCCTCGGAGGCGACGACGGCGGGCTGCAGGGCTCCGCGCAGGACGTCGCCGGCGCGAGCAAGGCCGTGCCCGTGCCGGCGGCCGGGCCGTCGGCGCCGGGGCTGAAGAAGTCGTCAGGCGGCGGCGGCTCGAGCTCGAGCTCGAGCGGTGGCAGCAGCAGCGGTGGCTCGAGCAGCGGCGGCAGCTCGAGTGGCGGGAGCAGCTCGAGTGGCGGCAGCAGCTCGGGCGGCGGCGGCAGCAGCTCAAGCGACGGCGGCAGCAGCTCGAGCGGCGGCGGCGGCTCGAACCCACCCGCGGCACCTCCGCCTCCCCCGCCGCCACCACCACCGGCGGTCGTGTCAGGCGGCGACGAGTCGATCGAGGAGTAAGCGCGGCGGCCTCGCGGCCGCCTCCGTCGCGACCGG
>CAWIXC010000007.1:0-28418 GCA_963839905.1 uncultured Actinomycetes bacterium
ATGGGCGACTCACCGGCGGGATTTCGAACGCGCTCGGTGAACGCCGGTACCGTCCGTTGAATATCGGTGACGATTCGCCGCCTCCCACGCCACCGGCGGTCCGCGCACGACCGCCGACGTGCAGGCGCTGATCGCCGCCGAACGCAGCGGCCAGCCGTTTCTCACGGGCCGCGGCGAGGACGGCGGCCAGGTGATCTTCCTGCTGCCACGCGACGAATGGCGGCTGAGCATCGGCGCGAGCCGGAGTCCGACATCGCGATCGGCTGGGACGTCGAGGTGTCGCGCGCGCACGCCTTGCTCGAGCCCATCGGCGACCAGTGGACGCTCGTCGACGACGGGCTGTCGAGCAACGGCTCGTACGTCAACGGCCAACGGGTCGTGGGACGTCAGCGCCTGCGCCAGGGCGACCGTCTGTGCTTTGGCACGACGCAACTGCTCTTCCGCGATCCCGGTCCGCCGGAGTCCGAGGCGACCCGGCGCGACGCGCGCTCGACCGCGATGCCCCTGACGCCGACGCAGCACAAGGTGCTCGTCGCGCTGTGCCGCCCGCTGAACGACGCGACGTCGGCGCTGCCGGCGACCAACAAGCAGATCGCCGACGAGGTCTTTCTGTGCGTCGATGCGGTCAAGGCGCAGCTGCGCCTGCTGTTCGAGCGCTTCGGGCTGGGCGATCTCGCGCAGAACGAGAAGCGGGTGCGGCTCGCGCAGTTGGCGTTCGCGTCGGGCTCGGTCTCGCCGCGCGACTTCTGACGGCCGCGTCTCCGGTACGCCGAGCGCGCGGCGGGAGGCTTCCGCGCCGGGGCCGCTCAGGCGGTCGCGAGCTTGCGCCCGCAGGCTTCGCAGAAGCGGTCGCCCTCCTCGGGCAGCGCGCCGCAGGCAGGGCAGGGCTCGCCGCCGCCCACCGGGCCGCCTGGGCGGGGAGGTTGCGCCGACGCGCCGGTCGGGAGCTCGCCGGGAGGCTCGCCCGAGGCGCCGGTGGGCAGCTCGCCCCGCCCGGCGGAGGACGCCTGCGGCGCGCGCTCGGCGACCCACGTCACCGCGATCAGCGCCCGGCCCACGACCTCCCTGCCGGCGACCACGCCGACCCGCGCCGCCAACATCTCCTCGCCCGCGCTGCGCGCCGGAAGCGCGACCTCGACCTCGTACTCGTAGACGCCGTCAAACCACCGGCCGCACGCGAACTCGAACGTGCGGTCGTCGACAAAGACGCCGTCCGCGAGCAGGTCGCGCGAGCCCGGCTCGATCTCGCGTAGCGCCGCGACCGAGCAGCCCGCCGGCGTCCACACCCGCAGCCGCGCGGCGACCCCGGCCGCGGCGACCCCCGCAGCCCTGATCCAGACCGTCGCCTCCACACGCTCCGCGCCGACCGGCAGCGCCGGGTCGTGAAACGCCGCGACCGCGAACGCGCTCACGTCCACGTCCGCGGCCGTACGCGGTTGGCCTCGTCGACGAGGCGGATGCGCTCAGCCGACGTCGGCGCGACCGCCGCGAGCGCGCGATACGTGCGCTCGAGCCCGCGGCGCAGGTCGCCATCGGTGAGCGCGCGACCGCCGAGCGTCACCGCGGCATCTGAGACCGCCGGGTCGAGCTCGACGAGCTCGACCGCCGCTCGCAGGAGCTCCGCCGTCAGCAGCGCCCGCCGCTCGCTGCCCATCGCGAGCGCGTCGATCGCCTCCCCGGCGGCGCGCAGCTCGGGCAGCCCCGGGACCCCGCCGAGCAGGCAGCGTACGCGCGCCGTCTGCGCCTCGTCGTGCGCGCTCGCGGATTCCGGCACGCGCTCGTACGCGGCCAGGGCGCCCGCCCGATCGCCGCATGCCAGGCGACAGCGGGCGAGCCCGAACGCCGCCGTCGCGTAGCTCGAATCCGTTCGCGAGACGATGTCGTACCAGCCGGCCGCGCTCGCCGGGTCGCCGGCCATCTCGGCGCTCACCGCAAGCGCGAGCTTCGGAGCGAGCTCGCCGGGCACCGCGTGATACACGAGCGCGAAGCTCGCGGCGGCCGCAGCCGGCTGGTCGCGCGCGAGCGCGGCGATCCCGCGGTACCAGTGCGCGCGCCACTCCCACGGGTCGCGGTCCTCGATCTCGGCGAGCAGGTCGGCGGTCTCGTCCCAACGTCCCGCGTCGATCAGCGCCTGCGCGAGGCGCAGCTGCACCTCGACCGTGCGCTCGGGCGCGCGGCGCAGGACGGCGACAAGCTCGCTCGGGTGCGCGGCGGCGAGCGTCGCCAGGTAGCCGGCCGCGGGGTCGTCGGTGTCGACGCGCAGCGCCGGCAGCAGCCGCCGGTCGGGCCCGCCGCCGCGCGGGCGGAAGTCGGCGGTGAAGAGCGTGCTGCGCGCCGGCACCGGCGCACCCGTCTCGTGCGCGACCACCTCGCGCAGCACGCCGTACAGCTGGCCCGCCATCTCGTCCGCCGATTGGAAGCGGTCGTCGGGGTTGGGCGCGGTGCCCTTCGACAACAGCTCGTACAGCGAGCCGTAGCGCTCGAGCAGCGGCGTGTCCTCGCGCGCAGGGAGCGTAAACCGGTGCGTCGATTGAAACCCCTCGAAGTGCAGGCACAACGCGGCGAGGGTGCGGGCGACCGTGAAGAGGTCCGACGCGATCGACGGACCGGCCTGATCGATCTCGGGCGCCTGGTAGCCGGCGGTCCCGTAGACCGGGCTGTGCATGTCGCCGATCCGATACACGCCGCCGAGGTCGATGAGCTTCAGCGAGGCCTGCGTCTGGATGACGTTGTCGAGCTTGAGGTCGCAGAACAGCAGGCCCGAGCGGTGCAGGTAGCCGAGCGCCGGCAGGATCTCGAGCACGTAGGCAATCGCCTGCGCGACCGGCAGCGGGTCGGCCACGCCGCCGTTGGCCTCACGCCGGGCGGCGAGCAGGTCTTTGAGGCTCAGCCCGCCGACGTACTCCATGACGATGTAGCCCGAGCCGTCGCGCTCGACGAAGTTGATGATCTTCACGATGTTCGGGTGCTCGACCTCCGCGAGGAACAGCCGCTCGGCGAGCGCTGCGGCCATCGCCTCCTCGTCGCCGGCGTTCAGCAGCCCCTTCAGGACGACCCAGCGGTCGGCGACGTTGCGGTCCTTCGCGAGGTAGATCCAGCCGAGGCCCCCGTGCGCGAGGCAGCCGACGACCTCGTACTGCTCGGCGACGACCTCGCCGGCGCCCAGCTTCGGCGTGAACGAGAAGGGCGCGCCGCAGTGCCGGCAGAACCCCTCGGCGCGGCCGGGCTCGTCCCCGCGGCCGCGCCCGACCGCGCTGCCGCAGCGCCCGCAGAAGCGCCGGCCCTCCGCGACCCGGGGGTCGGCCATGACCGCGCCGGACGGGTCGCGAAACGGCACGTCGGGCACCTCGACGAGGCCGGCTCCCAGGTGCGGGCGCGAGGTCGTGAGCGTGCGCGCCGATCCGCCCCAGCGCCGCGTCGTCGGCGCGACGATGCTCGCGGCCGAGCGCGCGCCGCTCGGCCGCGTCATCTCGTCGCGATCGACGGGGGCGACGGGCGGCATGGCGGCGCCCGCGCGGGCCGGGGCCATCCCGCAGCGGTCGCAGTAGCCGCCGTCGAGCGTGCCGTCGCAGCCGATCTGCGCGCAGGTGTCGGCGGCGGGCGTCATGTCCCCGGGATCGGACAGCGCCGGATCTCGTCGTCGGACCGCCCCTCCAAGGCTCCGAGCCAGTGCTTACGCAGCTTGTCGAGGTCCACGCGCTTGAGGACCGCGTTGACGAAGCGCACGAACTCCCTGTGGTCAGGATCCATCGCGAGGCCGTAGGGCTGGATGTACCTGTCCTCGAACGGCGCGACGATCTTCGTCTGCGGATCCTGCCGGCAGAACCCGAGCAGGATCGCGTCGTCGGACCTGACGGCGGCGACGACGCGCTCCTGCAGCGCGACGAGGCAATCCGAGCGCAGCTCGACCGGATACGGGATCACACCCGTCCTGATCAGCTCCTTCTCGGTCGTCGAGGACCTGGTCACGCACACGCGCTGGCCGACGAGGTCGCTGAAGCGCTTGATGTCGGAGCCCACCGGGACCAGCAGCCGCGTGTGCGCGCGGTGGTAGACCGAGCTGAAGGCCATCCGCCGCTTGCGAGCGCAGGTGATCGTGTACGCGCTCGCGACGATGTCGACGTTGTTGAACGGGATCGCCGCGTCGCGCTGCGCGGTGGAGAGCGCCGTGAAGCGGATGTGGTCGTCGATGTCGCCGCGACCTCCGAAGATCGCGCGCGCGACGCTGCGGGCGACCTCGACGTCGAAGCCCCGCATGCGCTGGGTGACTGGATCGAAGTAGCCGAGCCCAAGCGAGTTCTGGTCGACGCCCACGCGAAGGCGGCCGCGGCGCTGGATAGTCGCCATCAGCGTCCCGGGCGGCATGTGCCCCGGCCTCGGCAGGGCGCCGGGCGCCAAGCTGCGGTACGGATCGCGCTCGCAGGCCGGAAGGCCATCGAGGTCCTTCAGGCCGGCGAGCGGCTCGGGGTCCTGCGTCTTCAGCGCGTCCAGCGAGCGGTTCTGCGCCGTGTCGGACACCGAGGCGCAACCGCCGGCCGCGACGGCGAGCGCGCAGACCAGCGCGAGCGTGGCGCGCCTGCGCTTCACCGGTACTCCCGCAGCCGCATCCGCACGCCGAGCAACGCGAGCACGCCGAGCAGCGCGGTGAGCAGGGGGATGCCGGCGGCGAGCCCGTCGAGCTTGGCGCCGGCGTGGTCGACCTCGGACCTGAAGCGCCTCTGGGCGACCTGGACCTCGCGCGTGAGGACCCTGTCGAGGCGGACGGCCGCCTCCTTCGTCGACGCGGTCGCGAGCTTCACGGCGGCGGTGAAGTCGCCGACGCGCTGGAGCTCGACCACATCGTCGTGGGCGGCGCGGTAGAGCCGGTACGCCGCGTAGATCTCGTCGATGGCCGCGATCGAGTGGCCCGTCTCCGAGACCGCGACGTCGAGCAGGCCACCGCTGTCGCCGGCGGACGCGGCCTTGGTCCCGCCGATCTGGTTGACGAGCACGCGGAAGCCGCGATCGATCCCGGCCAGCCGCTTCTCGTTCTCGCCGCCGCCGCGCAGCGAGAGCGCGACGCTCTCGTTCGCCTGCGCGCGCGACGCCAGGATGCTTGTGGCGGTGAGCAGCTCGACGGGATCCGACCCGTCGCTCTGCGCCCTCGACAGGTGGTGCTGCTGCACCGCGAACGCCACGACGATCCAGGCCATGAGCGCGACGAGGATCGTCGTCGCGAGCGCCAGCGGCGGGTTGACGATCCGCCGCGTCGCGCGGGCGATGTAGACCTGTGTCGCGACGAGCAGCGCGAGCATCGCGCACCCCGCGATGATCACCGCGAGCCAGGTCGAGCCCGAGACACCCGCCCGGTAGCCGGCCATGAGATTGTCCGCCTCGATGACGTAGAGCGCGCGCGCCTGCGGCAGCATCTCCTGGCGCAACTCCTGCGAGGCCAGGCGCAGGTAGGCGCCGCCGACGGGAAAGCCTTGGCGCTGGTAGGCGCGTGCGCTGTCGATGAGCCCCGAGTAGACGGGCAGCCGCTCGGTGATGCGCCGCACGGCGAGCTCGCTGCCGGGGGACCGCCCGACGTCGCCGGCGAGGTCCGCCAGGCCGACGGATGCCTGGCGCAGCTCGCTCTTGAAGCTCAGCCGCGAGGTGGCGGGCTCGGTTCCGCCCTCGAGGAAGCTGAACGCGGCGGTCGCGTGCGCGTCCGACAGCGACGCGGAGACGTCCACGGCCCGGACGAGCAGCGACCCGGTATCTGCCACCTTGTCGACGGCCCGGCTGCGCGTCCCGGCGGCCGTCGCCGTGACGATGCCGAAGGCGATCGCGCCGAAGGTGATCAGGGTGACGGCGAGCCGTAGGCGCCCAGGGGTCGTCGCGAGCTGACGGCGTGCGGCCAGGCGACGGCGGATGGCCGCCAGGGCGGCGGTGCCGGCTCTGCCCATCGCGACCTCCCTTCGCTCTCGACCAGCCCCGTTGCGCTCATGCTCTCACGGCCCGGGCTGCGCGGCCAGCAACCAAGGTGTCACGTGCGACACCCGGCGCGGCCGTGCGCGTGCCAGCCGACTACGCCGCGCCGTTGCGCTCGTGCGCTTGGTGGAAGCGCTGGTGCAGCCACCATGCGAGCGCGCCGCCGGCCGCGAGGTCGACGGCGAGCGCCGCCGGCCCCCGGTAATCGCTGGTGATCGCGAACACGACGAGGCCGTGCGCGACGGCGACCGGCAGTGCCGCCAGCAGCAGCGTGTGCGAGCGAAAGCCGCTGAAGTGCTCGCGCAGGCACAGCTCGCCGGTGACCACCGCGAGCACGAGTGCGCCGATGGCGAGCGTCCGCACGTCGTTGGTCGCGAAGCCGAGGCCGAAGATCGCGATCCCGGCGACCATCCCGATCTCGGTCAACGGGAACGGCGCCCACACGGGCTTGGGAGCAGCGGCCCCGTCGCGCGAAGGCTCCTTGGTGCCCTTCGCGCCCGCTTCACGCAACGACCCTTCGGCAGCCCGCGCCCGCTGGCGGCGCTTCTTCTTCGCGCGGGCCTTGCTCATGCGCACCAACGTATTTCACGCGGCGACCGTAAGTCGCGGCGCGCGGCGCGGTTTCAGAGAGCACATGCCAACCCGATCGAAAGGCACCACCATGCGTCTCCCCGCCACCCGCCGCCGCACGCCGCGCCTGCGACACGCCGTCGCCGCCGCGCTCGCCCCGGTTCTCGCCGCGCTCGCGCTGACGGCGCAAGCTCAAGCCACCCCCGTCCTGCCGCGCGCGACGTTCGACCCCGCCGAGACCAGCTGGCTCTCGCTGCGCGACGCCACCAGCGCGCAGTTCGCAAGCCGCTTCGACCAGCTCAAGAGCTCGATGATGGTCATCGACCTCGACGCGGACAAGATCGGCGGCGACTACCGCGTCGGCGCTGTCTTCCGCCCCAACGCCGACGGGCGCGGCTGGTACAGCTACCGCGACATGACGAGCGCGCAGTTCGGCGCGAAATGGACGGAGCTCCGCGACCGCGGCTTCCGGCTCGTCGACCAGGAGGTCTACGCCGTCAACGGCCACGACCGCTTCGCCGGCGTCTGGATCGAGAACCGCGAGCACCTCGCCTGGGCCTCCTACCGCGGCGCCACCGCCGCCCAGTTCGACGACAAGTTCGAGACCTACCGCGACGGCGGCTTCCTGCCAGTCGACATCGACGTCTACCGCACGGCCTCCGGCGCGCTGCGCTACGCGGCCGCCTGGGTGAAGAACGCCGACGGCCTCGCCTGGAAGCTGCATCGCAACCGCACGTCGTCGCAGTACGCCGACGCCTTCAAGACGTACGCTGATCAGGGCCTGCGCAGCATCGTCGTGGACTCGGCCCGCACGTCGCAAGGCCAGCGCTACGCCGGCATCTGGATCGAGAACCGCTCACACCGCGGCTGGTACGCCTACCGCGACCTCACCGCCACGGGCTTTCGCAACCACTGGAACCGCCTGAGCGACAAGGGCTACCGCCTCGACGGCTACGAGAAGTACGACACCGCGAACGGCGCGCGCTACGCGGGCGTCTGGCGCCAGAACTCCGACCGCCCGAACTGGTCGCTGCGCGGCAAGGTCGACGGGTTCGTGCAGAAGGAGCTCGACGACTTCGACGTGCCGGGCATCAGCGTGACCGCGTCGAAGAACGGCAAGGTCGTCTACCGGCGCGGCTTCGGCTATCAGGACAAGGCCGACGGGATCTGGATGCACGGCGGCTCGGTCAACCGCACCGCGTCGGTGAGCAAGGCCGTCGCGGGCGTGCTCGCGCTGCGGATGGACGCCAAGCACCCGGAGTTCAGCCTCGCCGACAAGGTCCGCACGCACCTGCCGTGGCTGCCGGCCAAGCACGACTACACGATCGAGCAGGCCGTCATGAACCGCAGCTGCGTCAAGAGCTACCCGTCGCCGATGACGTCGCAGAACGCGACGCAGTACGACACGTCGGCGGACTCCGTCAAGGCGTTCATGGCCGACAGCCTCGGCTGCACGCCGGGCTCAGTACCTCTACAGCACCCACGCCTACGAGGTTCCCGGCGCGATCTTCGAGAAGTACGAGGGCAAGCCGATCAACCGCATCGTGCTCGACGAGCTCACGACGAAGTTCGGCCTGAACACGCTGCGTCCCGAGACGCTCGCGGCCGGCCTGCCCGACCGCGTCCAGCTCTACAACACGAACAACACCGAGTACGCGGGGGACAACATGTCCAACAAGACGCTCGGCGGCGGGCTCGTCTCGACGGCGCCCGGACCTCGTCTCGTTCGCGAACAAGATCCTCGACGGGACGCTGCTGACGCCGGCGCAGCGCACGACGCTGTGGACGCCGATCGGCAGCTACGCCTACGGCTGGGACGTCTGCGACGGGCCCCGCCGGTCAGCGCCTCGTCGGCAAGGCCGGCGGCCAGCCCGGCGCGAAGTCCTACCTGCGGGTCTATCCGGACGACGGCATCGTCGTGGCGGTCCTCTCCAACCGCTGGAAGGGCGGCCACAGCGCGGCCGGCCTGAGCAAGAAGATCGGCGAGGCGATGCTCGCCGGCTAGCCATCCTCCCGGCCGGCACGAGCCGCGGCGAGCTCGACGAACCAGTCCAGCGCGGACGGGTTCGCGAGCGAGTCGCGGCTCGCGGCCTGCTCGGGCGGCGTGCCGGAGAGGATCCGCTTGACCGGCACCTCGAGCAGCTTGCCCGACAGCGTCCGCGGGACCTCGGCCACCGCGAAGACGTCGTCGGGCACGTGGCGTGGCGAGCAGTCCTCGCGCACGCGCCGCGCGATCGCCCGGCGCAGCACGTCGTCGAGCGCGGCGCCGGAGCGCAGCACGACGAACAGCGCCATCCAGTTCTCGGCGCCGGGGCGCGGCACGTCGACCACGAGCGCGTCGACGACCTCGTCGAGCGCCAGCACCGCGCTGTAGATCTCGCTCGTGCCCATCCGCACGCCGCCGCGGTTGATCGTCGAATCGCTGCGCCCGCTGATGACCGCCGTGCCCGCGCGACGTGATCTCGATCCAGTCGCCGTGGCGCCAGACGCCGGGGTACATGTCGAAGTACGCGTCGCGCATCCGCGAGCCGTCGGGGTCGTTCCAGAAGCACACCGGCATCGACGGCAGCGGCTGCGTGATGACGAGCTCGCCGACCTCGTCGACGACCGAGCGCCCCGCTTCGTCGAACGCCTGCACGTCGCAGCCAAGCGACGGGCCCTGCAGCTCGCCCTCGTACACCGGCTCGAGCGGCACGCCGCCGACGAACGCCGTGCAGACGTCGGTCCCGCCGCTCGTCGAGAACAGCCACGTGTCGTCGCCCAGCTCGTCGTAGATCCAGGCGAAAGCCCTCCGGCGACAGCGGCGATCCGGTCGAGCCGACGCTGCGCAGCGCGCTCAGGTCGCGGCCGGCGGCGGGCTTCACGCCGGCCTTCATGCAGCTCGCGATGAACGCCGCGCTCGTGCCGAAGCACGTGATCTGCGCCTCGGCCGCGAGGTCCCACAGGCGGTCGAGCGACGGCGCGCCCGGGCTGCCGTCGTAGAGCACGATCGAGGCCGGGGTGAGCAGCGCGCCGACGAGGAAGTTCCACATCATCCAGCCGGTCGTCGTGAACCAGAAGATCCGGTCGCCGGCGTGCGCGTCGATGTGCAGGTTGAGCTTCTTGAGCTGCTCGAGCAGGATCCCGCCGTGGCCGTGGACGATCGCCTTCGGCAGGCCGGTCGTCCCGCTCGAGTACAGGACCCAGAGGGGATGGTCGAACGGCACCGCGACGAGCTCGAGCTCGGCGTCCGGCGGGTCCGAGGAAGCCGTCCTGCCAGCCGTCGCCCGACAGGTAGCCGAGGCGCACGAGCGTCCCGCCGACCTGCGCGTGGATGTCGTCGACGACCGCCGCCGCGGTCGTGGTCGCGCCCGCCGTAGCGGTAGCCGTCGACCGCGAGCAGGACCTTCGGCTCGATCTGCGCGAAGCGGTCGACGACCGAGCGCGCGCCGAAGTCCGGCGAGCAGCTCGACCAGATCGCGCCGAGCCCCGCGACGGCCAGGAACGCCGCGATCGTCTCCGGGATGTTCGGCATGTACGCGGCGACGCGGTCGCCGCGGCCGACGCCGAGCGCGCGCAGGCCGGCCTGGATGCGCGCGGTCTGCTCGCGCAGCTCGCCCCAGGTCATCTCGGCAAGCGGCCGCAGCTCGGAGGCGTGGCGGATCGCGACGTCGCCGTCCTCGTGCCCGCGGAAGACGTGCTCGGGATAGGAGAGCGTCGCGCCGGCGAACCACCGCGCGCCCGGCATCTCGCGCGAGCCGAGCACCGCGCGCGGCGGCTCGTCGAAGCGCACGTCGAAGTACGTCGGCGATCGACGACCAGAACGCCTCGACGTCAGCGACCGACCAGCGCCACAGCTCGCGTAGTCACGGTCATGCCGTCCGAGACCAGCCGCGCTCGGACGCGAACGCCACTGCTCCATGTACGCGGTGCGCATGCCGGGAGCGCTGTCCGCGAAGTCCGCGCTCGCGCTCCCACAGCGACGGCGCGGCGGTGCTCAGCTCGTCGGGACCTGACCCTCGAACTCGACGGTGACCTGATCCTTGACCTTCAATGCGCCCATCATCGCCGAGAACTGCTTGATGCCGAAGTCCTTCTGGCTCAGCGTGAGGCTGCCCGAGATCTTGCCGCCGCCGACCTGCAGCGGGACGCTCACCGAGCTGCTCTTGCCGGCGATCGAGAGGTCGCCCTGGGCGCTGCCGTCGTCGACGGAGCTCGAGGTGAACGTGATCTGCGAGCTGCCGAGCACCTTGCTGCCGATGCTCTTCTTGATGTCGGCCTTGTCCTTGTCGCCGAGGGGCTTGGCGCCGCCGGCACCCTCGATGACCTCGACGGAGCCGGGGTCGGCGGTCAGCGAGATCGACGGGCTGTCGCCACCTTCGACGGTTGCCTCCCAGCTGTTGACGCCGAGAACGAGGTCGTGGCCCATCTTCGCGGCCGCGCCTTCTTTGCCGGTCTTGACCTTCAGCGATCCGTTGCTGGGTCCGATCGTGTGCGTACCTGCATCAATTGGCATAAGCGCGACCGTACCCGGCATTCGCTTAGAGACACGTCTACGTGCCAGGATGGGGCGCATGAGCTGGAGCCAGCACGAGATCACCTTCGAGCCCGCCCGCGCGGCGTGCATCTCGTCACGAGCGAGATCGTCGGCAAGCTGCCGCAGCTGCGCGATCTGCGCATCGGGCTCGCGCACATCTTCATCCGCCACACCTCCGCGTCGCTGACGCTCAACGAGAACGCCTCGCCCGACGTGCGCCGCGACTTCGAGACGTGGCTCAACGCCTACGTGCCCGAGGACTTCGCCTGGACGCACACGCTCGAGGGCCCCGACGACATGCCCGCGCACATCAAGGCCGCGCTGATGGGCCCGTCGCTGACGCTGCCGATCGCCGACGGCCGGCTCGCGCTCGGGACGTGGCAGGGGATCTACCTCTGCGAGCACCGCGACCGCGGCGGCCCGCGCTCGCTGCTCGTCACGCTCAACGGCGAGTAGCCGGCCCGGCGAGCGGGCGTGTGGTTCAAAACGGCGGCTCAGCGGCCGTTTCGAACCAGCACCTACCGGCGGCCGGCGGCGCCGTAGCGCTCGGCGCGGAACTCGCGGATGTCCGCGGGGACGTCGCGGTGCAGGCCGTGCGGCGCCGCGGCCAGCAGCTCGGGCTCGATGACCGTGCGCATCGCGCCCTCCGCGCCGCGCGTCACCCGGTAGCCGCGCGCCGCCGGCCGCGAGCTCACGACGCGCACGAGCTGCTCGTCCTCGAACAGCAGGCCCACGCCGTCGTCGGCGGCGTAGCCGTCGGGGATGACGCCGCGACCGATCGCGTCCATGAACACCGGCAGCCGCGAGGGGTCGCCGTCGCAGTGCACGGACATGCTGCCCTGCAGGAAGCCGAGGCCGGCCGCCGGAGCCGGGCTGCCCGCCGAGCGCGTGATCCCGTTCTGAAACCAGCACATCGCGCCGGCGCTGATGCCGGCGAGCACGACGCCGCTCTCCCACGCCTCGCGCAAGAGCTTGTCGATCCCGTGCTCGCGCCAGATCGCAAGGAGGTTGCGCATCGAGCCGCCGCCGACGTAGACGATGTCCTGCGACAGGATCAGCTCGCGCAGGTCGAACGGCTGGTGCTCGAGCCGAAACAGCGAGAGCTGCAGCGGCCGGCAGGCGCGGTCGCCGAACGTCGAGCGGAAGGCGGAGATCTGCGCGTTCGGGTCGCCGCTCGCCGTCGGCAGGAAGAGGATCTTCGGCTCGCGGCTGCGCGCGAGCGTGAGGATGAAGTCGTCGAGCGCCGGGTTGGCGGGTTCCATCGTGAACCCGCCGCCGCCCATCGCGAGGATCGTCCGGCTCATGGGGAGCAGCCTACGCCGCCGCTGTCAACGTCCTGGACTCCCCGAGCCAGCGGACCGGCAGCGCGACCTCGGAGATGTCCCCGCCGACCTCCTCGACCCAGCACGCGCTCGCCTGTGGACGCGACGAGACGACGCCCGCCAGCGACTCGCCGCGGAAGTGCAGCGCCGCTCCG
The DNA here is from genome assembly GCA_963839905.1 of uncultured Actinomycetes bacterium. GTDB lineage: Bacteria > Actinomycetota > Thermoleophilia > Solirubrobacterales > Solirubrobacteraceae > CADCVQ01. The sequence goes on from CAWIXC010000007.1 coordinate 12,516, forward strand.
TCGCCTGCCGCGTAGCCCGGGGCCATGCCTTGGCTGAGGAACCGGTGATAGCTCTCGCGCCGCGCGGGCTCGCCGTCGTAGTGCACGCAGTTGGAGTACGGCAGCAGCCCGAGGCCCGGCAGGCGCTGGGGCGGGCCGTGGAAGGCGGTGACCGCATCCGAGAACCAGCACAGCGACCCGGCGCTCAGCCCGCAGAGCACGATCCCGCGCATCCAGCACTCGCGCAGCACCTCGTCGATGCCGTGCGCGCCCCACACGCCGAGCAGCGAGACGACGCTGCCGCCGCCGACGTAGATGAGGTCCTGGGAGAGCAGGTGCGTGGCGATGTCGCAGCCCAGCCCGGCCCCCTTGTCGCGCCGGAAGAGGGAGACGTGCGAGGGCTCGCACTTGGCGGGCGAGAAGGCGCGGTAGAAGCGCACGATGTAGTGGTCGGCGTCGCCCGACGCGGAGGGCAGGAAGCAGACCTTCGGGCGCTCCGCTTGCGTCAGCCCGAGGACGAACTCGTCGAGCAGCGGGTTGCCGTCCATCGAGAAGCCGCCCCCACCGAATGCGACGATCTGTGGGGGGCGCAGGACCATTCAAGTCGAGCATGAGGCTCGCGGGCCGCCTTGTCGAGATCTCCAGCGATATTTGCGCGCTGGGGCCAGGTGCGACCCGCGCCACCTGGACCGGCTGTCCATGCCGGGGGGTTCAGGCCACGAACAAGCGTGAGATCGGGCTCGCGCTCGCCACGCAGGATCGCGAGATCGACCTCGACGCAGCGAGCCCGCGCGACTCCGCGAGCACGCGCGCTTGCGGCTTGATCGCCTGCGCGGCGAGCACCCCGCGGCAGCTCGCCATCGCGGGGTCGAGGCGGATGCGCGCGAGGTAGCGGGTGAGCTGCTCGACCGCGTCGATCGTCGCGATGCGCTTGATCTCGACGGCGATCCACTCGTCGTCGCAGTCGCGGCACATGAGGTCGACGGGGCCGATGTCGGTCGGCCATTCGCGCCGGACGAGCCGGAAGCCCTCGCCGCAGTTCTCGGGGGCCGCCGCGAGCGCCTCTTGCAGGTCGCGCTCGACGCCGTCCTTCTCGAGCGCGGCGGCCTCGCCCATGTCGTGCGTGACGTCCGAGACGACCTCGGCGATGAGGATCTCGAGCTGGTCCTCGGTCGCGCCAGCGCGCTTGCGCACGACGATGCGGTCGGGCTCCTCCTCGATGACGGTCGGCGCCGTCATCCAGTTCGAGGGCTTGAAGCCGCCGGTGTCGGCGTGGACCATGAACGAGCCGTCGGACTTGATCATGAGCAGGCGCAGCGCCTCGGGCAGGACGGCGGTCAGCCGGCCGGTGTAACGGACCTCGCAGCGGGCAACGATCAACCTCATGCTTTGAGGACCGTACATGTCGGTCCGGATCGGATCCCGGGTACCCCTCTCGCAACGCGAACGAGGAGACCCTTGATGCCGGCAGCGATCGACTACTTGAGCACCTACTTGCAGGACCACCGGGCGGGTGCCGAGATGGGGGTCAACCTCGCGCAGCGCCTGCGCGACCAGAACGAGGGCACGGCGTACGAGGACTTCCTCACGCTCCTCGCGCAGCAGATCGAGGAGGACGTGCTCACGCTCGAGGAGACGATGGAGGCGTTCGGGATCGACAAGGCGCTACTGAAGACGGCGGGCGCGAAGGTCGGCGAGGTGCTCGGTCGCCTGAAGCCCAACGAGCAGCTTTCGGGCTACTCGCCGCTCAGCCGGGTGCTGGAGATCGAGATGCTGCGCTCCGGCGTCCAGGGCAAGCTCGCCCTGTGGGACTCGCTGTACGAGATCTCCGAAACCGACGATCGCCTGGACCCCGACGGGCTGCAGCAGTTGATCGAGCGCGCCGAGTCGCAGCTCGCCGGCCTGCGCGAGCACCACCGGATGGCCGCCCGCGAGGCCTTCGCCGGCTGAACCGCAACGACCCGCCGGAGCGGGCCGTCAGGACGGGCGGGGAGCGACCCCGCGTTGAGCGTGAACCACTTCAGAAGAACCGTGAAGATAGCAGCCGGCAGGCGGGCCGATCCGGATCGACGGCCGCCCCCGGCTTGACGGCGGAGCGCGGGGGACTCGAACCCCAATCGAGGGAGCGACCCCCGATCTTCCACTTCTGAAGTGGTCGCGACGACCCCGCCGCTTCACGCTCCGCACCCCGGACGCTACGGAGAGATGTGTGACGTGTCAGCCGTGGATCGCAACAATTTGAGCGTGATCGTGCAACCGGATCGCGCAGCGAGTCAGGCGGCCGGCAGGACCCGCGGGAGCTCCGCGCGGAGGTGGTCCAGGAGGTCGGCGACCTCGGGATCCGGACCGAACCGCAGCGCGCGGTCGCAGGCGTCGATCGCGTCGCTGACCCGGTCCGTTCGCGCCAGCGCGTGGGCCAGCCGCGACCACGCCGCGGGGTTGCGGTCGTCGATCAGCGTCGCCTGCTCACAGGCCGTGACCTCGGCCCCGAGATCGCCCGCCAGCTGGTAGGCCAGCGCGAGGTCGAGCAGCCCGTCGACCGAGGGCCCGAGCGCACGCGCGCGCTCCAAGGCGTCGATCGCGCCATCGCGATCCATGAGCCGCAGCCGCAGCCGGCCGACGCGCTCCCACGCGTCCGCGTCCTCCGGGCCCCGCGTCGCGGCCCGCACCGCCGCCTCCGCCGCGAGGTCGATCGCGCCCATGTCCTCGTAGATCCGCGCCGCGAATCGATGCGCCGTGGGCCGGTCGCCGTCGACGCGTGCCCAGTCGCGGACCGCGCGCCCCGCCGCCGGGAGGTTGCCCGCCTGCCAGAAGGCCAGCGTCATCAGCCGCAGAACCGCGTTGTTGTTGGGCTCGGCATCGCGCGCGTAGATGAGCCGCTGCGCCGCCAGCTCGTGGTTGCCCTCGGCGATCGCATGCTGCGCCGCCGTAAGGAAGCGCTGGACGCGGTCGGCGCCCGGGTCGGGCTTGGAGAAGTCGACGAACTGCAGCGAGCCTGCCGGCACGGTTCGCACACCCGGTGAGAACTTCACGCGCGCCCACTGCTGGACGTCGTCGCCGCCACCGGTGAAGTAGATCCCGGTCACGCTGCCGACGCCCCACTCCGGATAGGTCACGCAGCGCGCGTAGCGGTGCACGACCGAGTGGTCGGGCATCTGGCTGCCGAACGGGTCGTTGGTCCTGCGGTCGGTCTCGTGCGCGCGCTGGCGCTCGGCCTCTTCGTAAGCCCGCCGGCCCTCCTCGGCGCGCGCCTCGCGCGCCGCGGCCGCGTTGACCTTGACCGCGTTGCGCGAGACCTTCCCGCCGCGCGATCCCTCGGCCAGGCGCTCGAGCTGGTCGGCCGCCTCGTTGATCGCCTTGAGGTGGCGCTCGTGCTCGAACTGCTTGCCGGGCGGGGCGATGTCGGGGTGCCAGACCTTCGCCATCCGGCGGCGCGCCATCTGCACGTCGCGCTTGCCGAACGGGGGAGCGATCTCCAGCAGAAGGAGCGCCTGTTCGAGATCGAGCACGTTGGGCATGAACCCACCAGGGTACCGAGGAACAGGCCCATCGCGGGCGCCCCTCCGACACGAAAACGAGGCTTTGATGGCTGACGGACTGCAGGGCACGGTGGCGCTGGTGACCGGCGCTTCGAGCGGCATCGGCGCCGCGACGGCGCGCGCGCTGGCGGCGCAGGGCGCGGCCGTCGCGATCGCCGCGCGGCGCAAGCAGCGCCTCGACGAGCTGGCCGCGGAGATCGAGGCCGCCGGCGGGCGCGCGCTCGCGATCGAGTGCGACGTCACCGACCAGGAGCAGGCGAAAGCGCTCGTCGCGCAGACCGTCGAAGAGCTCGGTCGCCTGGACACGGTCGTCAACAACGCGGGCGTCATGCTGCTCGGGCCGATCGTCGACGCGCCCACCGAGGAATGGGACCGGATGATCGCGCTCAACCTGCAGGGCCTGTTGTATGTCGCGCACGCGGCGCTGCCGCATCTCCTGCAAACAGCCCAACAGGACCCGCGCCAGGTCGCGGACGTCGTGAACATCAGCTCGGTTGCCGGCCGCGTCGCGCGCAGCGGATCCGGCGTCTACAACCTCACGAAGTGGGGCGTCGGCGCCTTCAGCGAGTCGCTGCGCCAGGAGGTCACCGAGCGCCACGTCCGCGTCTGCGTCGTCGAGCCGGGCGCAGTCGCAACCGAACTCGCCGACCACATCCGCGACGAGATCCGCGAGGTCGCGATGAAGCGCTTCGCGGACATCGAGATGCTGCAGGCCGACGACATCGCCGACGCGATCGCCTACGTCGTGACCCGCCCGCGGCGCGTCGCGATCAACGAGGTCCTCATCCGCCCCACCGAGCAGGGCGGCTAGGTCACCAGCTTGCGCTGCATCGCCCAGGCGGCGATGCGCCACGTCACGAAGCCGAAGAGCACGAGCCCACCGAGGTGCAGGACGTCGTCGATCCCCTGCCAGCCGAACGCCGCGTGGCGCACGAGCTCGACGCAGTGATGCAGCGGGTTGAAGTTGCCGAGCACCTGCGCCCACTGCGGCAGCGTGCTCAGCGGGAAGAACGTCCCGGCGGTCAGCATCATCGGCGTCAGCACGCCGCTGACGACGTAGTTGAAGTTCTCGAAGCTCTTCATGAGCCCCGAGATCATGATCCCGAAGCAGGCCCAGCCGAACCCGGAGAGAAAGGCGATGAACGGCACGGTGAGCATGCCCCACGACGGGTCGAGCCCGAAGCACATCGCGACCAGCAGCGGGATGCAGCCATACGTTCCGGCGCGGACGGCCATCCACAGCGCCTCGGCGGTGATGAGCTCCTCGGTATCGACGGGGGCGGCGAGGATCGCGTCGTAGGTGTGCTGAAACGACGCCTTGACGAACGTCCCGAACATCGCGGGGAAGGCCGAGCTGAACAGCACGGCCGTGGCGACCGTCCCGGTCCCGACGAAGTCGACGTAGTCATAGCCGGCGACCTGCGAGACCAGCGACCCGAAGCCGAAGCCGAACGCGATCAGGTAGACCGTCGGCTCCATCGTCGACGAGAACGTCGTCCCGCGCCAGTACGAGCTGAAGTTCACCATCTCGCGGACGAGCACGCCCTGCAGCGCGGCCCAGTCGAGGCGCCCGACACGCGGGCGGCGAATCGTCCGTCCACTCAGCGCGGTCATCGGACTTCCTCTCCGGTCAGCAGGACGAAGACGTCTTCGAGCGTCGTCGCGCGGCGCTCGCCGTCGGGCAGGTCGCCGTTGCGGTGCTCGACGCCGAGCAGCGCGACGCTCGTGCCCGTGCGCCGCGTGCGCAGCCCCTCGGAGGCCGCGACACCCTCGACCTCGGCGAGCCGCGACGGCGGCCCGTAGACCTCGAGCACCTCGCGACCCGCGTGCTGGACGACGAGCTCGCGCGGCAGCCCGCTCGCGACGGCCTTGCCGTGCGACATGATCGTCACGGTGTCGGCGAGGCGCTCGGCCTCCTCGATGTAGTGCGTCGACATCAGGATCGACGTGCCCTCGCTGCGCAGCGCGTCGATCAACGCCCACAGCTCCTGGCGCACCTGCGGATCGAGACCGACCGTTGGCTCGTCGAGCAGCAGCAGGCGCGGGCGGTGCACGAGGGCGCGCGCGATCAGCAGGCGGCGACGCATGCCGCCGGAGAGGTCGTCGACCTTCGCGTGGCGGCGGTCCTTGAGGTTGGCGATGTCGAGCGCGCGCTCGATCGCCGCCTTGCGCTCGCCGCGCGGCAGCCGGTAGAGGTACGTGAAGACGAGCAGGTTCTGCTCGACGGTCAGCGTCGTGTCGAGGTTGTCGAGCTGCGGCGTAACGCCCATCTCGGCGCGCGACTGCTTCGAGTCGCCAGGCAGCCTGTAGCCCAGCACCTCGAGCTCGCCCGAGTCGGCGATCGCCTGCGCGGTCAGCATCTTCATCGTCGTGGACTTGCCGGCGCCGTTGGGGCCGAGCAGGCCGACGCACGTGCCCTCGGGCACGTCGAGATCGAGGCCGTCGACGGCGACGATCTCGCCGTAGTGCTTGACCACGGCGCGCAGCCGTATTGCGAGGTTGGGCATGCGAGACAGGCTAGTCATGCACTTAGGACCAGTTGTGTCCTAGAAACTCATCGCGGCGCCGCGATCGGCGGCGGTTCGAACCAGCGGGACGCTACTTGGGCTTGCGCCGGCGAAACCACGTCCACTTGTCGGCATGAAACGGTGTCTTGCTGACGACCCGGCCGGTGTGCGGTGCTTCGATGAGCCAGGACGAGTCGACGAGGATCCCGACATGCTCGCCGGCCAGCTTGCCGTCCTCGTAGCGGGGCCGGAACAGCAGGTCGCCGGGCCGCAGCGAGCCGGCGTCGACCTCCTCGACGTCGGGGCTGTTGCGCAGCGGCGAGGCAGCTCCACCGTTCTCGGTGCTCGCGCCGTTCTTGACGGTCAGCTTGAGGTCCGCGAGGACGAGCCGCACGAGCGATGCGCAGTCGAGGGTCGCGCCGGTCTCCTTCGACGGATCGGCCTGCAGCGGGTCGCGCTTGTTCGCGGGGTCCGGCTTCTGCCCCTTGGGGAGCTTCTCCTCGTAGCGGCCACCCATCGAATAGCGCACGCCCAGGTAGGCGTGCGCCCGGTGGGCGATCTTCTCGCCGTTGGTCGCGTTGGGGCCGAGCGTCCCGGCCGACTCGATGCGCGGCAGGACGATGCGCAGGAACGGATAGACGATCTTGTCGCGGATGCCGGCGATCTCCGACCACTGCGCCTCGGTGACGCCGAGCTTCGCCCAGCCGCCCGCCTTGTCCGCCTGCTTCTTCCAGTCCTTCAAAGGGGTCGCACCGACGAGCTCCACGACGTCCACGGTCGGGTTGCGCTTCATGAAGAGCTTCTGCGTCAGCGGGATCGGCTTCTTGGCCTTGCTGTAGGAGTTGTATTCCAGCCGCACGGCCGAGCGTTCCTTCAGGGTGTCGTCGAGGAGCATGAGCAGCTCGTCGTCGGTCGCGCCGAGCTGGGCGAGCAGATCGCGGTGGTCGGTGAGGAACTGCTTGCTGTCGAGCTTGCCGGCCGGTGCGGGCGCGGGCGCGGGGCTCGGCGGCGCCGGGGCGGGCACGGGCGCCGGCGGGCTCGGCTCCGCGGCCGGCGGATGCGCCGCCTTGGCCTTCGCGAGCTCCGGGCGTACGAGCTGGTCGCGGATCGCCAGCCATTGCTCGACGAGCGGCTTGTGCTCGGGCACCTCGTTGGGGCGCAGCTTCGTGCCCTGGATCTCCGGGTGCACGAACCAGAAGGCGATGTTCGTGAGGTAGTTCTCGTCGGTGCTGCCGCCCTTGATGAACAGCCGCACGGTCATGAGCGCCGGCCCGGCGCGCGCTGCCTCAACCACCCCGGTGACGGCGTCGAGGAGATCGTCGAAGAAGCTTCGCTGCAGCAGCGGGCCGCGCTGGCTCACCGAGCGCGCGAGCGCCCTGGCGAGTGGATCTTGGCGTTCGCGGGGCGTGGTCGCTGGGCCGGTGCGCGGGGCGACCTCCGCCCGCGCAGCCGCTTGCGCGCGTTCGGGCCTTGCGGCGGTCGCGCTCGGCGCGGCCAGCGCAGGCGAGGTGAATGCCATGCCGCGAGCGCTACCCATGCTGGTGCGAGCGGACGATCGAGCGACTATGCCACGGCGCCGTCGCGGCGCGCAAGACTCAAGGCCTACAGGACGAGACTCACGAACACGAGCGCGAAGCCGGTGACGTAGATCGCGGCCACGACGGCCAACCAGTCGCGCAGCCGGCGGCGCAGGACGTGCCCCAGCGCGCTGCCGATGACCGCCGTCGCGATCATGCGAGTCCCGCGCGCGACGATGAACGCCGGGACGACGAGCGCCGGCCCGATGCCCTTCACGCCGGCCATCGTCGCCCAGGCCTTGAACGGGATCCCGCTGATGGGCTGGATCAGAAAGCCGGCGGCGCCGTGGTCGTCGAGGCCTTGCGCGGCGCCCGTGATCTGGTCCGTCGTGACGAGCGGGAGGTCACGCAGGAGGTCAAGCGCGAAGCCCGGCGCCCAGTGCGCGACGAGCACGGTCACGAGGCCACCGACGGCCATGCCGGCGACGCACGCCGCGACGAGCAGGCGGCGGCGAGCCCGTGCCACGAGCATCATCGGTGCCAGCAGGAAGTCCGGCAGGATCGGCCAGATCGTGGCCTCGGCCACCGCCCACGCGAACAGGACCGGCAGCGCGGCGCGACTTTCGACGAAGCGCGTCCAGCGGTCATACAGGGCATGCGACGGCCGCGCGGCGAACCTCACCCTGCAAGGCTGTCACGAACCGCGACGCCCCGATCACCCACGCATGCCCAACGATCGCCGCCCACTTCAGACTCGCGGCCGGCCGGCCGCCCACCGCGTGGCGGCATGGCTCGCCGAGCGCGGCGCCACGCCCAACGCGATCTCGATCGCCGGTCTCATGCTGTCGGGCGTGGCAGGCGTCTGCCTGTTGCTCGTCTCGGATGCCGGATCGGCCGCAAGCCAGGCCGTGCTGCTGCTCTGCGCCGCGATCCTCATCCAGCTGCGCCTGGCGTCGAACATGCTCGACGGGCTCGTGGCGATCGAAGGCGGGCGCGGGACGCGCACCGGGCCGCTCTTCAACGAGGTGCCCGACCGTCTCGCGGACGTCCTCGTGCTGGTGCCGGCGGGCTACGCGATCACGTGGATCTCGTGGGGGCCCGAGCTCGGCTGGGCGGCGGCGCTGCTCGCCGTGCTGACGGCCTACGTTCGCCTGCTCGGCGGCTCGCTCGGCCAGGCGCAGTCCTTCGCCGGCCCGCAGTCCAAGCCGCAGCGGATGTTCGTGCTGACGCTCGCCTGCCTGGCCTCGATCGTCGAGGTCGCGGCCGGCGACCTCGACGGCGTCGTGCTCACCGTCGGCCTGGCGATCATCGCGCTCGGGTCGGCGCTGACGTTCGTCCTGCGGTTGCGCGCCATCGCGGCCAAGCTGCCCGGCTGATGGTCGCCTCGCTGATCGCCGGCTTCGCGCGCCTGGTGACGGGAGCGACCGCGCAGTGGCTCGCCGAGCCGCTGAGCGAGCGCCAGCGCGTGTACTTCGCCAACCACTCGAGCCACGCGGACTTCGTCACGATCTGGGCGGCGCTCGCGCCGTCGCTGCGCGAGCGCACGCGCCCGGTGGCGGCGGCGGACTACTGGCGCGCCGGCGCCGTGCGCCGCTACGTCGGCGCCCGTGTCTTTCGCGCCGTGCTCATCGAACGCGAGGGCGGCCGCGAGGCGGCGCTCGAGCTCATGGCCGCGGCGCTGCGCGATGGCGACTCGCTGATCATCTTCCCCGAGGGCACGCGCGGCGACGGCCTCGAGATCGCGCCGTTTCGCAGTGGCCTCTACAACCTCGCGGTCTCGGCGCCCGAGGCCGAGCTCGTGCCGGTGCGCCTGCAGAACCTCAACCGCGTGTTGCCCAAGGGCGCGTCGATCCCGGTTCCGGTCATCGCGCGGCTGACGTTCGGCGTCCCGCTCGCGCTGGGACCGGAGGAGCCGCGCGAGGAGTTCCTGGCGCGCGCAAGGCAGGCCGTCCTGGACCTCGACGCGCCCCCGGTGTGAGAGCGTTGGCGCGATGGCGAACCTGAGCGACCCCGTCATCCAGCAGCTGCTCGGCGGGGTCTTCGGCGCGCTCGCGCTGGCGACGGTGGCCGGGCAGGTGCTCGCTCGCCGCGCGCACTCGGAGACCGCGCGCGCCACGGTCGCGAACCTCAACCAGCGGATCATGGCCTGGTGGGTCATGTGCGCGGTCTTCGGGGTCGCGGTCGTGACGGGCGGGATCGGCTCGATCGTCCTGTTCTCGCTGCTGTCGTTTCTCGCGCTGCGCGAGTTCGTCACGCTGATCGACTCCTCGCGCGCCGACCACCGCGCGCTGCTGATCGCGTTCTTCATCGCGACGCCCGCGCAGTACGTGCTCGTCGGGTTCAACTGGTACGGGCTCTTCTCGATCTTCATCCCCGTCTACGTGTTCCTCGGAATCCCGGCCGTGCTGGCCGTCATCGGCGACACGCGCGACTTCCTGCGGCGAACGGCCACGATCCAGTGGGGCCTCACGATCTGCGTCTACGCGATCAGCCACGCGCCGGCGCTGCTGCTGCTCGACATCCCCGGCTACGACAACCGCGAGGCGCTGCTGCTCTTCTACCTCGTGCTCGTCGTGCAGCTCTCGGACGTCCTGCAGTACGTGTTCGGCAAGCTCTTCGGCCGCCACAAGATCGCGCCGAGCGTCAGCCCGAACAAGACCTGGGAGGGCTTCTTCGGCGGTGTGCTGTGCGCGACGCTGATCGGCACGGCGCTGTACTGGGCCACGCCGTTCGAGCCGCTCGAGGCCGCCGCGATGTCGCTGACGATCGCGCTCGTCGGCTTTCTCGGCGGGCTCGTGATGGCGGCGATCAAGCGCGATCGCGGCGTGAAGGACTACGGCGCGCTGATCCCCGGCCACGGCGGGGTGCTCGACCGGATCGACTCGCTGACCTTCGCGGCGCCGGTGTTCTTTCACCTCACGCGCTACTTCTTCCAATAAACGCCGGCAGCTACCCTGACAGCCGATGTCGGCCCAGTACGTCTACACGATGCACAAGCTGTCGAAGGCCTATCCGCCCGACAAGACGGTGCTCAAGGACCTCACGCTCGCGTTCCTGCCGGGGGCGAAGATCGGGGTGCTCGGCTACAACGGCGCCGGCAAGTCGACCGTCCTGCGGATCATGGCCGGCATCGAGACGGACTTCCGCGGCGACGCGATGCTCGCGCCCAACGCGACCGTCGGGATGCTCGCCCAGGAGCCGCAGCTCGACCCCGACAAGGACGTCAAGGGCAACGTCGAGGACGGCGTCGCCGCGACGAAGGCCCTGCTGAACCGCTTCAACGAGCTCGCCGCGAACTACACCGAGGAGACGGCCGACGAGTTCGCCCGCCTGCAGGACCAGATCGACGCCGCTGACGCGTGGAGCCTCGACACGCAGCTCGAGTACGCGATGGACGCGCTGCGCCTGCCGCCCGCCGACGCCGACGTCGCGAAGCTGTCCGGTGGCGAGCGCCGCCGGGTCGCTCTGTGCCGGCTCTTGCTCGCCGCGCCCGACCTGCTGCTGCTCGACGAGCCGACGAACCACCTCGATGCTGAGTCCGTCGACTGGCTTGAGCGCCACCTCGCCGAGTACAAGGGCACGATCGTCGCGGTCACCCACGATCGCTACTTCCTCGACAACGTCGCGGGCTGGATCCTCGAGCTCGACCGTTCTCGGGGCATTCCGTACGAGGGCAACTACTCGTCGTGGCTCGAGCAGAAGCAGAAGCGCCTGTCGATGGAGGAGAAGTCCGACAAGGCGCGCCAGAAGACGATCGAGGCCGAGCTCAGTGGGTGCGCGAGAACCCCAAGGGGCGGCGCAAGAAGGCCAAGGCGCGGCTGAACAACTACGAGGCCCTGCTCGCCGAGGATCGCAACGTCAAGCTCGACCAGATCCAGATCCACATTCCCGCCGGCCCGCGCCTGGGCGACGTCGTCGTCGAGGCCGAGGGGCTGCGCAAGGGCTTTGGCGACCGCCTGCTCATCGAGGACCTGAACTTCAAGCTGCCGCGCGGCGGGATCGTCGGGGTCATCGGGCCTAACGGTGCCGGCGAGACGACGCTGTTTCGAATGATCACCGGCCAGGAGGAGCCCGACGCGGGGGTCCTGCGGGTCGGCGACACGGTCGAGCTCGCCTACGTCGACCAGTCGCGTGACGCGCTGGACGACGAGAAGAACGTCTGGGAGGAGATCTCCGACGGCATGGACACGATCAAGGTCGGCGACCGCACGATGAACTCGCGCGCCTACTGCTCGTCGTGGAACTTCAAGGGCTCAGACCAGCAGAAGAAGGTCGGCAAGCTCTCCGGCGGCGAGCGCAACCGCCTGCATCTGGCGAAGCTCCTGCGTTCCGGCGGCAACGTGCTGCTGCTCGACGAGCCGACCAACGACCTCGACGTCGACACGCTGCGTGCGCTGGAAGAGGCACTGCTGGCGTTCGGCGGCTGCGCGGTGGTCATCTCCCACGATCGCTGGTTCCTCGATCGCGTCGCGACGCACGTGCTGGCGTTCGAAGGCGACTCCGTCGTGACGTGGTTCGAGGGCAACTTCGAGGCTTACGAGGAGCACCGCCGCGCGGTGCTCGGCGACGAAGCCGACCGCCCGCACCGCATCACGTACAAGAAGCTCACGCGGACCTGAGGGTTCGGCCGGGCGCTGCCCCGCCGTCGCGGCGAGCGGTCAAGGGCCACGGCGGCCTCGGCCCGGTCGGCCAGCGCGTCGCGCTCAGCGTCGAGCAGCGCCACGGCGTCCACATCTCCCCGCTCGCGGAGCAGCCCGGCTACGTTGTTCAGGCTGACGCTGAGGTCGCGGAGGGCTTGGGGCTGTCGCCGTAGGTCGAGCAGGTCTCGGCGGCGGGGAGCGATTCGTCGTAGCCGGCTGTGGCGGCGTCGAGGTCGCCGCGTTCGCGTTGCACGTCCCCGACCTTGTCAGGCTGAGCTGAGGTCGCGGAGGGCTGGGGCTGTCGCCGTAGGTCGATCGAGCGCGGGAGATGGCGTCGGATCCGTCGTAGGCCGCTGGCGGCGTCAGGTCGCCGCGTTCGCGTTGCGCGTTGCCGACCTTGTTCAGGCTGACGCTGAGGTCGCGGAGGGCTTGTGGGCTGTCGCCGTAGGTGTCCGGCAAGCGCCGGGGGATAGCGTCGGATTCGTCGTAGGCGGCTGTGGCGGCGTCAGGTCGCCGCGTTCGTGCCGCGCGTTGCCGACGTTGTTCAGGCTGACGCTGAGGTCGCGGAGGGCTGGGGGCTGTCGCGGTCGGTGTCGAGGACGGCGCAGACGGAGGGTCAGGGATCATCGTCTTGAGCGGCTGTGGCGGCATAGAGGTCGCCGCGTTCGTGCCGCGCGCGGCCGACCGGTTCGACGCTGACGCTGGGTGGCGGAGGGCTTGTGGGCTGTCGCGGTCGGTGCTGAGCGGCGCCGGGAGTGGCAAGAAGAATGCGTCGTAGGCGGCTCTGGCGGCGTCGAGGTCGCCGCGGTCGTGCCGTCGCGTTTGCCGACGTTGTCGAGGACGGCGCTTGAGGTCGCAGAGGGCGACTTCGGGGCTGTCGCCGTAGGTGTAGGAGCGGGCGTCGGCGGACGGTGACCGAGTCGTCGTAGGCGGCTGTCGCAGCATCGAGGTTGACCGCGTTTCGCGGTCCGCGTTGCCGAGCGTTGCTGAGGCTGACGCTGAGGTCAGCGAAGAGCTCGGGGCTGTCTCGCCGTCAGGTCTGGGGCAGGCGTCAGACGAAGGGTGAGGGGATTCCGTGGCGCGGCGGCTGTCGGCCGCATGGGGGTCGCCGCGTTCGTGCCGCGTGCGGCCGACCTTTTCGAGCGCTGACGCTGAGGTCGCAGAGAGCTTGTGGGCTGTCGCCGTAGGCGTGGAGCAGGCGCCGGGAGATAGCGACGGGATTCGTCGTCGGCGGCTATGACGGCGTCGAGGTCGCCGCGTTCGCGGTGCACGTTGCCGACCTTCGGGGCTGACGCTGAGGTCGCGCCGGGTCTGGGGGCTGTTCACCGTCGGTGAGGGCAGTCTCCGCGCGGGCAGCCGGGCTGCTCGTCGTACGCGGGAGGCGGCACCGTCGAGGGCGCCGATCTCGCGGCGCGTGTTGCCGACCCAGTGAGGCCCGAAGAGGAGGCCGACGCTGCATGACTGTGGCCTTCGCCGGCATGCAGCGCTCCTCTCCGGCGACTACTCGACGGAGGCCCTGGCCGCTCGCTCAGGTCTCCGCGCGCGCCAGCGAGCTCGCCAGCCCGCTCGAGGGCTGTCGCCGAGCCTCGCGGCGTCTCGACCCCGCGGCGTTCGAGGCCTGCTCAGCGTGGTCCGTCGCCGCGCCGATGTCGCCGTCCGCCCACGTTGCCTCGCCGAGCAAGGTCGTGCCAGGGCAGCGAGCCGGAGATCACCCAGCCGTGCGGCGAGGTCGCCGCCTGCGCCGCCAGCTCGACCGCTTCGGCCGCATCGCCCCCGGCCGGCCTGCCCTCCGAGCGCATATGGGTCGCACAAGCTCACGGGCTCGTCCGTCTCGTCGCCTGCAGCGGCGGCGGGGACTGTGCGGGACAGGCGTTGGCTGGGGCTGCGGCGACGCGTGCAAGCGGCATCGCTGTAGGTGCGCCGCTTCGACGGAGCCGTGGTCTGCGGCCTCGTCGAGATCGATGACCAGCGAGCGGATCGACCAGATGTCCGCGCGGCTTCGCGGATCCTCGGCTTCGCGCGCCGCGGGCCGCCACGATCAGGCCTGCCCGGCTGCTGCGCAGTGGCTGGCGGGCTTGGTGAAGCGTAAACAAGGCGCGGTCCCACGCCTGCTCCCAGGGGCCGTTGGCGCGGCCGGGCTCGTCGACCGCGATGCCCGCCAGCCAGACGCACCCGAGCATCGGCGTGCCCTGCAGCTCGACGATCCGCGTCGCCTCGCTGACGAGCTCGTCGGGCGTGGGCGGCGCCAGCGCCACCTGCGCGCGCGCCCGCGCCCGTAGGACGTGCTCCGTGCGATCCATGAGCACGCGCCAGCATCACGGGCGAGGACGTGAAGACGAAGCCCAGCCAGAAGCCCTCGGCCAGCTCGTCGAGCTGGCGACGCAGGCGCGCCCACTGCTCCTCGCCGGCCGGGCCGAGGCCGATGTCGGCGGCGGAGGGGAGTTGCGGCTCATGCCGGCGCCGCCTCCGATGCCTGCTTGTCGACGGCTGCCGCCGTGCAGCACGCGGGGTCGCGGCCGGTGCTGGCGCCCTTCGTCGCGAACGAGCGGGTGGACGTCGTACCAGTCGTTGTCGTCGCTGCGGTAGCAGGAGCGCGGGCGGCAGATCGAGGGATGTCACGAACCGCTGCAGGCGGTCGATGTCCTCGAGCGACGCGTCGTGCGTCTCGGCGATCGCTGTAGCCAGCGCGCGTCCGCGATCGCGATCGGCAGCAGCTCGCTCTTGACCTGCGCGAGCGCGCGCTGGACGGTGAGTGCGTCCACGGGAAGGCTCTTCGCGCGGCGCACGATCTCGCTCAGCACGCGAAGCAGATCGCGCAAGTGGCCGCCGAACTCGAGAGCGAGGCGGTCGAGCACGTCGCGCTCGGCGAGCGTTGTTCCCAAGGACCGCGCGCGCTGACTACGCGGCAGAGCGCGTCGAGCGACGGCTGCTGCGGCGCGCGATCGTCGTCGGGCGTGCGGATCGTGAGCGGGTGCAGCATTTGCATGCCGCCCGAGAATCGGGCGCCGATCCCCGGCGCGCGGATCTTGAGCCACGGCGGCACGGTGTATACGACGTAGACGCCCGGCAGGTGCAGGTTGGCCGCCTGGCTCGTGAAGAGCCGCTCAAGCGACTCCTGCACGTCGACCGCGTCGTGGTCGTGTCGATGATGTTCTCGATCGAGTCGGCGATCAGGACAAGCCCTCGCCGAGTGCGTCCGGCGGGATCGAGTTGACCGTCTCCTGCACGTACTCGCGCATGTCGCTCACGAGCTCGGCGAGGTGGCCGGCCGCGTGCTCCTGCGGCCGGCGCCGGAATCGGGTCCGTGCGTAGGTTGGCCTTGATGCTGACGGGGCCGGCCTTGCCGACCATCTCCTCGAACTCGACGCGCGTCGCCATGAAGTTCTGCAGGCGCGTCCAATACCCCTCGTGCTTGGCGTCGCGCGGGAGCACCCCGAGCTCGTCCAGTTCGTCGCTCAGCGCGCCCGCCACGACGATCACGAAGTCGCTGATGTCGATTGGCGCCGACGGGCTGAGGTAGTCGCCGACGTCGAATAGCAGGACGAGGTAGCCGGCCTCGGTGAGGTCGCGGCGCAGGCGGCGCAGCTCGGTGCTCTTCCAGGCGCCGCGAAAGCCCGACAGGAGCTGGGCGCTCGTGTTCGACGGCGCCCATTCGATACTAGGCTCAGAAGATCGACCGGATCCTCGAGGTCGAGAGCCGGATCCTCGTACAGACCGACGT
>CAWIXC010000008.1:0-273584 GCA_963839905.1 uncultured Actinomycetes bacterium
GTTCTGCCCGGGTGCTGGCATGGCCGCGAGATGGAGGCTGGCGGCGCAGACGCCGAGGTTTGCAGGCGCGATGCTTGCGTTGTGCGAACGAGGCATCGTGGTTGCGCCCTACCCCGCTCCCGGGCGCGCAACCGTCGCGGCCCGGAGACCCGCCAGCTCGAGCGCCTGCTCGCTCAGATCGCGCAACGGGGCGGCGCGCTCGCCGCGCTTCGCGGCCCGGGAGCCGGCCGGTCGCCGTTGCTCGCGCGCGCGGCGCGGCTGGCGAGCGACCGCGGGATGTGCGTCCTGCGGGTCAAGGCAGCGGATGACAGCCGCCCGTTCGCGGGCTTGGGCCGGCTGCTGGAGCCGATCCTCCCGGTCGTCGACGAGCTTCCCCGGTCGCAGTCGCACGAGCTGCGGATCGCGCTCGGCATGACGCAGGGGTCTGAGCCGCAGCCGTTCCGGGTCGCGTTCGGGGTGCTCGACGTGCTGGCCGTGGCCGCGCTGGACGCCCCGGTCGTCGTCGTCGCCGATGACCTCGACCGGCTCGATCGCTGCACGGCCGACGTTCTGTGCATCGTCGCGCGCTGGGTGCGCTCAGACCCGGTCGTCGTGGTGGTCTCGGGCCGCGCCGGCCGCTCGTCCGTGCTCACCGGGGACGCCCTCGAGCAGCTCAAGCTCGGCACGTTTGGCCCCGGGCGCATGGCGAAGCAGGCCTGCGAGAGCACCCCGCGGCGCGCCTACGAGCCCGCGTTCAAGCGCGACGTCTAAGCCCAGCGCCAAGGGGCTCGGGCTCAGGCGGGAAATGCCTCCGGCGTCCGCTCGCCGGCGACGTATGCGCTCTCGGGCTCGAGCATGCTGCGTAGCTGGTCGCGCAACTCCGGCGTGTCTGCGTGCCCGTGCGCTGCGGCCGCATGCTGGGCTGCGGCGGCGACCACATCGTCCTGCGGCCCGATGATCGTCAGCTGGCACTTGCTGTCGCTCTCGAAGCGACGGCAGTCAGCCATCCACCTCTCCATGTCTCCTCCTCCTCCTTCGAACTCGCGTGCGGACGATCGTGCCACCGAGAACGACCCCAAGTCAACTGGTGATCGAAAGCCGGGGACGACCGGCGACACCGAGGCGCCGGTGAGGTCACCCGCCGTGGGATGCGCGCTTGAGCTACGAGCGCTGCGCGGGCTGCTCGCGCGCGGCTGGCGCCGGGGCCTTCGCGCGGCGCGAAGCGTCGCCCGACACGCCGAGCTCGGAGTGCTGGTCCTCGAGCCCGCCGTGCGCGGGATCCGCGAGCTCCATCGCCCGCGGGAGGTCGCGGTTGAAGCGCATCTGCAGCTCGGTCAGCGGCTGCAGGACGCCGCGCAGGACCAGCGCGCCGCCGACGTAGCGCGGCGCCCACAGGCGCGCCGACCGCCGCCGGATCCCCTGCTCGATCGCATCGATCGCCTCCGACAGCGGTGCGGGCGTCGCGACGAACTTCGGCAGCGTCTGCGTCAGCACCTGCGACGACGGGTGGGCGAAGCTCGTGCGCACGAGATCGGTGTCGATGAAGCCGAAGTACGCGCAGCCGACGCGCGCGCCGCTCGGTGCCGTCTCGGCGCGCAGGCTGTTCGTCAGCGCCTCGACGCCCGCCTTCGACGCGGAGTACGGCCCCATCAACGGCGTGTGGCTCGCCGCCGCGAGCGACGCGATGTTCAGCAGGTAGCCGCGCCGCGCGGTGATCTGCTCGATCAGCGCCCGGTCCGTGCGCCACACCCCCATGAGGTTCACTTCCAACGCGCGCTCGACCTGCTGCACCGGCGCCGTCGCGAGCCGGCCGATGTAGCTGATGCCGGCGTTCGCGATCCCGACGTCGATCGCGCCGAAGCGCGACACGGTGCCGCGCACCGCCCGCTGCAGCGCCTCGAGGTCGGTGACGTCGGCTTCGAACGCCGCGGCCCGGTCGCCGAGCGTCGCCGCGAGCTCGTCGAGCAGCTCGGGCTCCAGCCCGACCAGCGCGACGTTCGCGCCCGCCGCGTGCAGGCGCGTCGCGATCGCCGCGCCGATGCCGCGCGCGGCGCCCGTGATGAAGACCGTTCGCCCGGCGACGTCGTAGTCGGGGCGCGAGAAGGGAAGGCGCATCACGCGGCCGCCGCCGTCTCGGCCGCGCCGACGCGCAGCTCGTAGGAGTCCGCGTCGAAGTGGCGTGTGCGCTGGCGGAAGCGGAACGTGAAGTCCGGCCAGATCGTCGTGTTGTTGCCCTGCGCGTCGAGGTACCAGCTCGCGCAGCCCGACGCCCACACCGTGCCCGGCATCATCGCCTGCACCTCCTCGTTGTACTTCGCGAGCGCCTCGGGCCGCACCTCGACCGTGGCGAGCCCGCGCGAGTCCATGACCCGGATCGCGTCCATGACGTAGGCGAGCTGCGACTCGATCATGAAGACCATCGAGCTGTGCCCGAGTCCTGTGTTCGGCCCGATGATCTTGAAGACGTTCGGGAAGCCGGGCATCGCCGTGCCGAGGTAGGCCTGCGGGCTCGTGCCGGCGGCTTCGGCGAGCCTCACGCCGCCGCGGCCGTGTACGAGGTGCGCCGTCGGCGGGTCGGTGACATGAAAGCCGGTGCCGAGGATGATCGTGTCGACCTCGCGCGAGCTGCCGTCGGCGAGCACGATCGTGTTGCCGTCGATGTGCGAGATCGCGTCGGTGACGAGCTCGACGTTCGGCTGCGTCAACGCGGGATACCAGTGATTCGAGATCAGCACGCGCTTGCAGCCGAGGCTGAAGTCCGGCGTGAGCTTGCGCCGCAGCTCGCGGTCGCGGACCTGCTTGCGCAGATGAAGCTTGGCGAGGCGCTCCGCGGGCTGCGCCATCTTCGGCTGCTTGGCGAAGCCGAGGACGAGCGTCTCGCGTCCCCAGTACACGGCGGTTCGCACGATGCGCTGAGCGAGCGGGATCCGCTTGTAGAGCTGGCGCTCGAAGCGCGTCGTCGGCCGGTCGGAGTGCGGCATGATCCACGGCGCGGTGCGCTGGAAGACGTGCATCTGGCCGACCTTCTTCTGGATCCGCGGGACGAACTGGATCGCCGACGCGCCCGTCCCGATGACCGCGACGCGCTCGCCGGTCAGGTCATGGTCGTGGTCCCACTCGGCCGAGTGAAACAGCTTGCCTTCAAAGCGCCGCAGGCCGCGGATGGCCGGCACCGCCGGGTGGCTGAGCGGGCCCGTCGCGTCGATGAGCAGCGACGCGGAGAACACGCCGCCCGACGTCGCGACGTCCCAGCGCTGGCGGCCCTCGTCCCACGTCGCGCCGGTAAGCTCGCGACCGAGGCGCAGGTGCTCGGTCAGCCCGTAGCGGTCGGCGCACGAGCGCAGGTACTGCCAGATCTCCGGCTGGCGCGAGTACGTCCGCGTCCACGACGGGTTCGGCTCGAAGGAGAACGAGTACAGGTGCGAGGGCACGTCGCACTGGCAGCCCGGGTACGTGTTCGCCTGCCACGTCCCGCCGACGTCGTCGGCGCGCTCCAGGATCACGAAGTCCTCGATCCCGGCCTCCTTGAGGCGGATCGCCATGCCGATCCCGGCGAACCCGCTGCCGACGATCGCGATTCGGACGTGCTCCGCGCCGCGGGGGTCGCCCGTGGGCGCGGCGCTGTCGTCGGGCACCAGCTCGAGCGTGTCAGCCATGACGTCGATCCTCTCAGGCGGCGGGGGGAGTGGCGAGGACGGATGCGCGGCGTGCCTCGGACGCCGGGCGGTAGCTGTCGGGGGAAGCCGTCACGCGGACGCGATGCAGCCCCCAGGCCAGCATCACCAGCAGCGCGAACGTGCAGAACCCGATGATGCCGTAGGCACCGGCGGTGATGGCGGAGTCGTTCGTCTTCGCCTCGCGCTGCAGGAGCTTGTGGTCGGAGACGAACGATCGCACGAACGCCCGCGGCGCCGGCACCGCGGGCACCGGGATCGCGGCGTCCGCGGGCGCGTAGATCGGCAGGCCCGAGAGCGAGTTTCCGCTGTGCATGCGGATCAGCGACTTGAAGTCGCCGTGGATCGGGATCGGCTTCGTCGACTGGTACACCCCGCGGCGGATCTCCTCGAGCCTGTTGACCGTCAGGCCGCCGCCCTGCCAGGCGGTGACGGTCAGCCAGGTCGCGTCGTCCGCGGCGCTCGCCGGGATCATCCGCGCGGTGACGACCGCCGAGCGCTCGGCGCCCTTGCCGACGTCGCTCAGCGTGACCTTTGCGGTCGCGCCCGTGGGGTCGGACGGCGTGTGCAGCGCGAAGGCGATCATCGCCGTCATCGCCACGGCGCCGGCCAGCCCGGCCCAGCGCAGGCCGCCGACTTGCGGGATCTCGTCGGCTCCCAGCCGTGCGCCGATGTACGCGCCGATGAGGCTGCCGGCCAGCGCCGCGGCCAGGCCGAGGGCGGCCACCTGCGGCAGGATCTCGGTCGGCCACGGAAGCGGCATCCAGACGTGCGACCAGCCCCACTCGGCCGCGAGGCCGATCGTGCCGATCGCGACGCCGCACCACGCGCCGAAGACGAGCGGGTTGCGCTTCGCGGAGACGAGCAGCGCGATGCCCTCGACGAGCAGGGCCTCGGCGATGTACAGCGGGAAGTGCACGAGCGACTCGCCGAGCCCGGAGACGCCGAGCGACAGCAGGCTGCGCATGACGAGGAAGAACGCGACGCCCTTGATCGCGCCCCACGGGCCGATGTAGACGCGCGCGGCCACGAGCACGACGCCGGCGGCGAACGCGATGAGCATCGGCTGGAAGATGAGCTGGAACTGCGGGATGCCGAGGTCGAACTCGAGCTGGAACGTCGACAGCGCGATGAGCATGCCGCCTGGCCACCACATGCGGCGCAGGCCCCCGATCCACCAGACCTCGCGATCGAACGTGCCGTCGCGCTTCATCGCGCGGATGACCTCGACCTGCAGGATCGCGATCGCCAAGAGCGCCATGCACGCGCCGCCGATGAGCATGAGGTGCGTCGGGCCCCAGAGCGTGACGTCCTGGCCGAAGAGCCGGTGCCACTGGTCGTCGAGCGGGAAGCCGAGCAGCGAGAAGGTGCCCGCCGCGAACATGATCACGCCGCCGAGTGGCGCGTGCCAGTCGCGCGTGATCTTGATGAACGTCGGGCCTTCCTTCTTCTCCGGGAGGCACATCGCGAAGAAGCCCGCCATGACGATCCCGTACAGGCCGGCCAGGATGAAGTAGTGCGCGGGGGTGCCGAACGGGCCCTGGTCACGACCGACGTCGACGTGCAGCGCGACATCCCAGTACAAGCCGAACAGCGCGCAGATGAGCGAGCCGATCGCGAGGCCGCACGGCATCGAAGCCCAGCCCGGCTGGCCCGAGATGCGCTCGGCGAAGCGGCTGAACCAGCCGATGACCGGCACCATCCCGGCACGGTGGCCGAGGCCGCCCATCATGAGCACGATCGTCGCGAATACGGCCGCGGCGCCCGCATAGCCGAGGTCGGATTCGGAGAACCCCCCGGCGGGGGGCGACTTTGGCGGCTCGATCGCCGCGAGAAGGCTGAGACCGGCGTGCAGGGAGCTCATGTCCGGAACCCTAGCACGATGTCGTCAAACCATGTCACATTCTTCTATGTTCATGTTAGGGCGCCACTTCGGGCAGCCCTCCTCGGTGGTCGTCTGTCCGCCCGCGCCAGCAGCGCCAGCCCGCCGCGCAGCCACTGTCCGCCTGCGACGCGTCCCACCCAGTCCAGGCCGTGCAGCACGCTGCCCCAGACCGGCGGGATGTCCCCCTTCGGGATGAAGCGCCAGCGCTCGAGGCGCTCGAACACCAGGCCCGCCTCCGCTGCAAGCTCGCGCAGCTCAGCCGGCGTCAGGAAGCGATCGGTCGACAGGTGGCGCGTGTCGAGCCCGAGCCGGGGCGCGAGCGACTGGTACCAGCAGTAGTCGCCGTTCGGGGTCAGGCAGACGAAGCGCCCTCCGTCGCAGAGCACGCGATGGACCTGCGCGAGCACCCGCGGCCGGTCGAGCATGTGCTCGAGCGCCCCGACGCACAGGACGGCGTCGGCCGAGCCGTCCGCGACGGTCGCGAGCACCTCGGCGCTGTCCACGCGCACCTCGAGGCGCTCACTCCAGCGAGAGTCGGCAGCGTCGCGCCGCGCGATTCGCACCATCTCACCCGACGCGTCGGTCCCGATCGCGCGCTCGCATCGGCCAGCCAGCCCGATCAGGTGAATGCCCTTCCCGCAGCCGATCTCGAGCAGCGTGCCGATCGGCTGCACGCCGAGCAGATCCTCGATGATCGCCAGGCGATAGCGCAGCAGGCGCTCCGCATGACCGTGTGTGTCGACGTACGCCGGCGCCATCCGGTCGAAGTGCTCGATCAGCTCTCGGGCAGAGCCGATCGGTCGTGTCACGAGCCGGCTCATGGCGTTGTGTCACCCGGAACCATGGACGCGGCACAGTCTGGCAGCATGGCGCCCCGGATGGCGGACGCTCCGACGGCCACCCAGCCGGACCTCCTGCGCCTGGCAACGGCCGGCTCCGTCGACGACGGCAAGTCCACGCTCATCGGCCGCCTGCTGTACGACACGAGGTCGATCATGCAGGACCAGCTCGCCGAGGTCGCCGAGCTGTCGGAGCAGCGCGGCGCGGGCCATCTCGACCTGTCCCTCGTGACCGACGGGCTGCGTGCCGAGCGCGAGCAGGGCATCACGATCGACGTCGCGTACCGCTACTTCGCGACGCCCCGCCGCCGCTTCGTGCTGGCTGACACGCCCGGGCACCTGCAGTACACCCGCAACATGGTCACCGGGACCTCGACCGCCAACGTCTCGCTCGTCCTCGTCGATGCGAGCCAGGGGGTGCTCGAGCAGACGCGCCGTCACACGTTCATCGCCTCCTTGCTGCACGTACCGCACCTCGTGATCTGCATCAACAAGATGGACACCGTCGACTGGTCCGAGCGCGTGTTCGACGAGGTCGTCGGGGAGTTCTCCCGGTTCACCTCGCGGGTCGACATCGCGGATGTCACGTTCATCCCGATCAGCGCGCTCGCGGGGGACAACGTCGTCGAGCCGTCGGCTCACATGCCGTGGTACCGGGGCCCGCCGCTGCTGTATCACCTCGAGCGCGTTCACATCGCGGCCGACCACAACCTCCTCGACGCGCGGTTTCCGGTGCAATGGGTGATCCGCGACGCCGGCACCGGCTATCGCGGCTACGCCGGCCGGATGGAGAGCGGGGTCCTGCGCCCGGGCGACGAGGTCGTCGTGCTGCCGGCCGGCAGCCGGGCGACGGTGGCGGCCATCGAGACCTACGACGGGCCGCTTGCCGAGGCGCACGCGCCGATGTCACTGACCATCCGGCTGCACGAGGATGTCGACGTGTCGCGCGGAGATCTGATATGCCGTGCCAACAACCAGCCCGAGGTCGTCGGCGAGCTCGACGCGATGGTCTGCTGGATGGACTCCGATGCGCTGCATGCCGGCCGCCGGGTCGCGGTCAAGCACACGACGCGCACGGTGCAAGCGGTCGCCGAGGAGATCGTGTACCGCATCGATGTCAACACGCTGCACCGCGACGAGTCGGCGGCCGAGCTCGGGCTCAACGACATCGGTCGCGTGCGGCTGCGACTGGCCGCGCCGCTCGCCGTCGACGACTACCGGCGCAACCGGGCCACCGGCAGCTTCATCGTCATCGACGAGGCATCCAACCAGACCGTCGGCGGAGGCATGGTGCTGCACGCGGCCGCGAGGCCGGATGCCGTGGACGGCGCCCGCAGCACGAACGTCGTGTGGAGCCCATCCGCCCTGACGCGCGAGCAGCGCTGGCGCAGCCTTGGACAGTCGGGCGCGACGCTTTGGCTCACCGGCCTGCCGGCGTCGGGGAAGTCCACGCTCGCGGTGGAGGTCGAGCGCCGGCTCGTCATCGCCGGGCGCCAGGCGTACCGGCTCGACGGCGACAACCTCCGGCACGGCCTCAACGGCGACCTCGGGTTCGATCCCGCCAGCCGCGCCGAGAACGTCCGGCGCACCGCGCACGTCGCCGCACTGCTCGCCGACTCCGGAGCGGTGGCGATCGTGAGCCTCGTCAGCCCCTACGCCGCCGACCGCGCGGCCGCGCGAGCCGTCCACGCGCAAGCCGACGTGCCGTTCGTCGAGGTCTTCGTCGACACGCCGCTTGAGGAGTGCGAGCGGCGCGACCCGAAGGGCCTGTACGCGCGCGCGCGCCGCGGCGAGATCGGGACGTTCACCGGGATCTCCGATCGCTACGACGTGCCCGCGGCGCCGGAGGCTCGCGTCGCCGGCCATGGCGACGCCGTCGATGCTCAGGTCGCGGCGATCCTCGTCGCGCTCGAGCGCGCGGCGCCGGCCGGCGAGCCGTGACCCCGGCCGCTCCGAGACGCGAGCTCGACCCGACGTCGCCGTTCCCGGAGGCGGTCGTCCCGCGGATCCGCGACCGTCCGGGGCGGCTGCTCGAGCTGAGCGTCGCGCGGGCGCGTGGCCGCGAGGCGCCCCCGCCGTCGTGGCTGCGGCGCAGGATCGTCTCGTGGCAGGTCGACGGCCCCGGCCCGGGCCCCGCCGCGCCCTGCGCCCGCGCCCGTCCTGAGATCCATGCCGTCGTCGGCGTCTGGAACGAGGAGGACATCGTCTACGCGCTCGTCAAGCACCTTCACGCACAAGGCGTCGACCATGTGCTCGTGATCGACGACGAGAGCGATGACGCGACCGCCCGGGAGGCGGCACTCGCCGGCGCGAAGGTGCTGCCGATGCGCAGCACCGGCGGGTACTCGGAGGCCGTCCGCACACGGCGCTTTCGCGACGCGATCGCCACGGGCACGGATGCCGGCGGCGACATGTGGTGGCTCGTGCTGGACGCCGACGAGTTCCCGCGCGGACCCGATGGCACGACCGTGCGCGAGCTCGTCGAGAGCGCCCCGCCGTGGGTCGACGTCGTCGGCGCCCGCGTGCTCGACCACGTCCCGGGGCTCTCGCTCGAGTACGTCTCGCGGCGGGCGCCGCTTGAGTACTTCCCGCACGCACGCTGGTTTCGCCGCGCCTTCTGCGCTCGAGGCCATTGGAAGCACCCGCTCATGCGGGTGCGCCGGGCGGGCGACGTGGTCCCGCTCCCCGGCCACCACACGGTCGGCACGGGCGACGGCCGGCGAGCGCGCGAGCACGAGGCGACGCTCCTGATGCACCACTTCCCACTGCGCGCGCGCGAGCGCACGGAGGCCCGGCTCCGACGCGCGATGGCTCCCGGCGGTCGCTACGCGGCCAGCCCGGACGGGTTCACCCACGACCGGCTGCGCGAGCGGCTCGAGGCGCTGGATCACCTGTATGCGGGCCGCTACGAGCTCATCGCGTCCGGATTCAGTGGCGATCCCCTGCTCGGCATCGAGGTCTGCGACTGGCGAGAGCTCGTCCCGCCGCTCGAGCGCGGCGGCGGGTAGTCACGCCGGCTCGTCCCACGCGTAGGCGCGGTTGGCCTCGCCGGCCACCTCGTCGAATGCGGCGAGGTCGTCGTCGCTGAGCTCCCGGCGCCAGCGCAGGTCCGGCACGATGTCGACCGGATGCGCGGCGTACCACGCGCTCGTGGGGTCGTCGGGAGTGATCACGCCCGCGACGGTCGTGCGCGCGCTCGCCCGCCTCAGCAGCAGCAGCGGGCCGTCGTTGCCGCCGAGCGGGTGCTGCTCGCAGCTCCACGGATCGAGCATCCGCGGATCGAACTCGACACCGACGAAGTCGGCGAGCGCGCGGAGCGTCTGCTCGGGGCGCGACGTGAGCTCCTCGTAGCGCACGCGGTGCACGGGCCCCTCGAAGTCGTCCGCGAGCGTCTCGACGCCCCGCATCTGCTGCGCCCAGAAGGCGGCGAGCTCGCCGGCGTCGCTGCCGTCGGGCAGCTTGCGCCGGCGCGAGTTCATGACCGCTCGCCCGTCGCGCGTGAGCACGACGAGCCGGACCGCGGCCGCGTCGCGCAACGCCGCGAGCTGCGTGGCGATCCAGTGGATCTCCTTCGTGGAGTCGAACACGATCGGGCGCCCGGTGCGGCGCGAGAGCGTCTCGTACACATCCTCGCCGCCGGCGAGCGGCAGGCCGTCCCAGACGCGGCAGCCCGGCCCGCATGCGCGACACACGCGCCGCTTCAGCAGCGCGGACGGGTCGTTGAGCGTCCGCGTCTTGTTCGCCTCGCCGGCGTAGAAGATCGCCGGATGGGCCCCGAGCATCATGCCGAGCAGCGTCGAGCCGGAGTACCAAGCGGCTGCGGTGAAGACGACCTGCGCGTTCGCCCGGCTCATCGCCGTCAAGGGACGGGCCGATGCCCGGAAGCGATCAATACCACAGGCCGACGTCCCACTTCTGCGCCCAGTCCGCGAGGACGATCTCGTAGGAGTGCCGGCCGGGCAGCGCGCGCACGACCTCGTCCCAGCGGCCGGCGTAGACGGCATCGCACAGCGCGAAGCGCTGCGATGCGTGGCTGCGCGCTCCGAACGCGGTGAGCTCGTGGCGATCCTGCGGCGCGATCCGGCTCGTCCCCGTCTCACCGGCGTCGCACAGCGCCGCCATGCGCCGCCGCGTGACCTCGGGCTCGCGGAACGGGAAGTGGTGGATGAACGCCGACCACGGGGCTTCGGTCAGCGTGTCGAGGAGGTCGTAGCCGTGGAAGCCCTCGCCCATCGTCACGACGGGCGCCCCGCGATCGAGGCGGACCAGCGGGTGCTTGCGGTGCGTGCAGCGCGCCTGGTTTGAGCGCTGCTCGTAGCACAGGGGCTGCAGCTCGAGCGGGT
This sequence comes from uncultured Actinomycetes bacterium, assembly GCA_963839905.1. Lineage (GTDB taxonomy): Bacteria > Actinomycetota > Thermoleophilia > Solirubrobacterales > Solirubrobacteraceae > CADCVQ01. The sequence goes on from CAWIXC010000008.1 coordinate 10,721, forward strand.
GCAAGCCCGCCGCGCAATGCGGCGCTCGCGTCGGGAAGTGGTGGAAGTACCGCGCGCCCACCACCCGGCAGGCGTCTTCCAGCGTCGCGAGGCAGCGCGCGAGCGGTTGCCCGCGCGGGCCGTGGGGGAACTCGTCGGCGTCGAACCACAGCCACCAGGTGCGGTCGGCGCCCGCGCGCTCGGTGACGGCGTGCATCGTCTCGTTCATGAGCGCGATCCGGGCGCGCTCGTCGTAGCCCTCGGTCCGAAACGAGCGGGCGAAGGTCGCGCCGCTCGAGACCGCGACCTCGACCGTCCGATCGGGGCTGTCGTTGTCGACGAGGAAGACCTCCTCGCAGCCCTGATGAAAGGCGTTCGCGACGCTCGCGCCGATCACGTCCTCTTCCATCCACGCGCCCACGACCCCGAAGAGCCGCACCGCGCGGTCGCGGACGGCGCCCGTCACACCGCCGGTGGCGCCGCGGCCTGCCTCGTGGCGAGCGCGCCGGAGTGCGGAAACACCGCTCCTTCCGGGACGGGGACCCCGAGCAGCCCGCACAGCTCCTCCCAGCCCGCGCCGCTGTCCCACGAGACCTCGATCATCCGGTCGCTGCCGCGGAAGAACTCGCGGACGCGGTCGAGGTGGTCGGCGTAGAAGCGGCGGTAGACCTCCGGCGCTTCGGCGGGCATCGCCGCGCCGTACGCGGCCTCGTGGCCCCAGTACGGCGGCGACCGGTTCGTATGGGCGATGATCGACCGCAGCCAGACATCGGCGGACGCGCGCCGCGTGAGCACGAACTTCGCGTCCGGGAACTCCTCGGCGAGCTGCTCGTAGACGAGCGCCCACGGGATGTCATGCAGGATCGCAAACGGGGCGGCGGCGGCAAGCAGCTCGTCGATGCGCCCCTCGTGCCAGGCCCGCATGAGCCCGTCGCTGCGATCCGTCCATCCGAGCCGCGGGGCGAAGCCGAGCGACTCTGCAGCCTCCCCGAACGACTTGGTCCCGGTGCGGCTCAGGCCGATGCAGAACGCGACTGGCGGCATGGCTCCTCCTCCCCCGAGTTGACGTCCTCGACACTACCCGCGACGTCCGCAGGTGAGAGCGTGGCGTCCGAATACGTCGAGTGTGACTGCAGGTCGAAGCGGACGGCCGAGATCGGCGCAGCATATGGTGACCGGCGAGCCATGGCGTCCGAACCGTGAAACGCTCGCTGCCAGCGAACTGGCGGGCGCTCCTGTGGCACCCGCGTCAGCGTCTGTGGAACCGGGCGCTCGTGAGCGCCATCGAGGCGACCCTGCACTCGCGGCGCGCCGCCGCCCCGCTGGTCTGGCTCGTCATGCTCGCGGACACGGTCGTGCTGCTGGGCTGGGTGGCGCGCCGGCGCGTCCGCCTGCTCGGCGTCCGATCGCTGATGCCGCGGCCGCGGCGGTCGCTCGCCCCGGTGCTCTACGTCGACTGCGGCGTCCACGAGCACGGCGACGAGATCCGCCTGGTCCGGCGCTGGCTCGGCGGACGCTTCGACGTCCGGATCGTCGCCTTCGAGGCCGGCAGCCGGCAGTTCGCCGTGGCTGCCGAGGCGCTCGCCGACGTCCCGGGTCTGGACCTGCGCCGCGAGGCCCTCGTCGGGCCCGACCACGCCGGCGCGACGGTCACGCTGCACCGGTCGCCCGGCGGCTACGCGGACTCGATCTTCGCCGAGGGCGGCGAGGAGCGCGAGGAGGTGCCGGCGACCTGTCTGTCGGCCGTGCTCTTCGCGGAGCACGCGGGCCACGACGGCCCGGTGATCGTGCGCATGAATATCGAGGGTGCCGAGCTGGCGGTGATCGAGGATCTCGTCGCGGCGGGGCTCGACGGGCGCATCGACGGCTGGTACGGGCTCTGGGACGACGTCGGGCGCATCGACGCGCGACTCGAGGCCCGCTTCGCCGGGCTGCTCGACGAGCGCGCCATCAGCCCGCTGACGTTCAACGGCCGCGACATCGGGTACGCGCTGCGCCGCCTCGCGATCCGGATCGACCTCGCGACGTCGATCCGTCACGGCGAGCTGCGCGGGCCGCGGCCCATTGCCGGCGGTCACTCCTCCATGGCGTGCGCCTTGTGATCCTCGGCCTCCGGCGGCGGCGAGGGCTCCACGCTCGCGTTCTCGCGAATCTGGATCGTCCGCATCATGCCCGCGTCCTCGTGGTTGAGGATGTGACAGTGGAAGACATACCAGCCGTCGAAGTCCAGGTACTTCTGGCGGATGACCACCTGCCCGCTCGTTCTCACGGGGGCGGTCGCGCTGTCGTCGTCGGTGTCTACCATCCTCGCCCGCGGGATGTTGACGACGTCCTGGTGTCCATTCGCGTTGTAGGTGCGCAGGACGCCGTTCTCGTCGCTCACCTTGGTCACCTGGAAGCCGTTGACGTGGATGTGGAACGGATGGTCGTCGCGCGTCTTGTTGACGAGCGTCCATTCCTGCGTCGCCCCGAGCACGGGAGCGATGATCGGCTGCTGCGCGATCTCGAAGGCCTCCTTATATGCCTCGTCGGCGAAGCCAGGCTTCTCGCTGGCGGCCTTCGTGTACATCACCGGCGTGAACTTGCCCTCCGGCGCCGTCGGGTAGTCGAAGATGAACGTCTCCGTGGCGCTCTTGTCGATGGGGACGGTCGAGAGGTCCTTGGTCGTGGGATCTTTCGGATCGTCCTTGGTCACGACGCTTGAGGGCGGATCGGGTGGGTTGGCCGAGCTGTCGCCGGTGGTGGTGATCGTCGCGAGCGTCTGAACCTCCGGCTTGCAGTCCGGCCACCCGACCTCGGGAGTGGACGGCGTGCACGGGATCTGCCTGTTTTGGTTGAGCTTGTCGTTGTTGGTCTGCGCGTAGGGCAGCGTCAGCAGCTCGTACGTGCCCGCATCTCGGGCGCGGACGAGGACGTCGAAGCGTTTGCCGGGCGGGATCAGCAGGTCCTTCTTGCTGACGACGTCCCAGACGGGGAGACCGTCCTCGGCGACGATGAAGAACGACTGCAGGTCGGCGTTGTCTGCGTGCTTGGCGAGCCCCACCTTGTAATAGACGTCCGCGCCGACGTTCGCCAGGTGCCACAGCTCGTACTTGCCGGCGGGCATCGTGAACTTGGGCTTGTACTGGCCGTTGACCATGCGGAAGGTCTGCCGCGGTGCCGGGTCGATCTCCGACCTGTCGGAGGCGATGATGTCGTGTCCGTCGTCGGCCTTGTCCTTGGAGATCTGGACGTCACGCAGCGTGATCTGGCGCTCCGGCACGCCCTTGAAGTCATCGGGCAGCAGGCGCTTCAGGCCGTCGATCATGATCAGGCCCGACATGCCGCCCAGCACCTGGCCGTCGCTGATCCCGTGGAAGTGGGCGTGATACCAGTACGTCCCGACCGGCTGGTTGGGCTCGAGCTTGACGACGGACGCGTACGGGTTCTCCTTGTCGGGCTTGGGCTGGAACGTGCGGAAGATGTTGTCGGAGATCTTCTCCGGGCTGACGTGAAGCCCGTGGTAGTGGATGTTCGTCAGCACGGCCTGCTTGTCCGGACGCGTTCCGAGGTTGTTCTCGAAGCTCACCCTGATGGTGTCGCCCGGTTGGACGTGGATCGTCGGGCCCACGAAGTCACCGTTGTACGTGCGCCCGTAGACGTCCGACCCGGCCACGCGGGTCAGGCCGCTGCCGGCCTCGAGCTTCAGATCGACGTTCGTCGGACCCTCGACCTTGGGGCGGGGGATCTGCACGGGCTCCTCGAACGTGGCGCCCTGCTCCGGCGTCCATGGCCCGGGTTCCGAGAACGCGACGTTCGAGCCGCCACCGTCGTCGTCATCGCCGGTCAGCACGACCGTTCCGGTAACCCCGACGGCTACAACAGCGACGGCAGCCGCAGCCGCGATCAAGCGTGTCATTCCCCTACCCCCGTAAGAGTTTCCCTGCTGGACGCCCTGCGCGCGACGCTACCAACTTCATGCCCGCCAGTGGAGCTTTCGCTCGCAATCCATGTAACTGCAAATCGGTGCGTTCAGCGTGCGCCGGCGTATCCAAGCGCGGCGGCCGTCCGGCAGTGCTCGCGGACGAGCGCGGCCACCTCGTCCTCGAGCGGTCCGTCCGTCCGCTCGCGCCGCTCACGCACGCATGCGAGTGGGCGCGAGAGGTCCGTGTCGAGAAAGGCGCCGAGCTCTGCGAGCAGCGCATCCGGCTCGGTGAACCAGCGCTCGTAGCGGACCGCGAACACCTCCGGACGACGGAGGTGGGGGAGGATCCGCTCGTAGACGTAGTCGTAGAGCAGGACGCGGCGCAGCCCGGGGTCGGCCGTCGCGTCGAGCAGGTGGCGGTTCATCGCGCGGTTCAGCGGCACGTCGTAGTCCAGTCCCTCGGCGAGGTCGCCGGCCGACCTCGCCGACGACGCGATCACCTCGCCCGGCTCGCGAAGGCACACCACAAAGCGCGTGTGCGGCAGGCGATCGAGATAGCGCCACAGCGCCGGGCACTTGACCGCGAGCACGTAGCTCGCGTCGTCGAGGGAGACGGGGACGCTCGCCTCATGCTGCGTGCAGGTGACGACCGCGCCGCGCGACCGCAGCGCATTGCCATCGAGATGGCCGCGGCGCAGAACGCCCGACCGCAGCTCGGCCCGCAGCGACGCGAAGAGCTCCGCGGGCGCGAGCCGCAGCGCGTCCCAGGGCTCCATCACGCATACGGATGCCGGCGGCTGAAAGAGCATCGCCGACAGGAGCGTCGTGCCCGAGCGCGACGCTCCGCAGACGAGCACGTCGCGCGGGCCGGGCGCGGCGAGTGGGTCGGGTAGGTGTGCGGGGTCGAGCGTCAGCGTCGCGCGTAGCGCATCCCACTCGGGGTCTGCGGACGCCGCCGGCCTCGTCACGTCAGTCCCACGCGAGCTCACGACCGAGGCGAGCCCGCAGGCGATCGTTGTGCGGACGGTAGAAGCTGGCGAGCAACGCCCGCTCCGGCGCCGGGATCTCGGCCGGCGTCGCGCGGTTGAAGCGTCGCATGAGGATGTCGCCGTAGTCGTGGGGCGTCAGGCCGAGGTGGCGCTCGAGATCGCGCATCACCCCCTGAGCGCGCGCGGGATCGCGAAGATCCTCTGCGACGAGCACCAGCAGCCGCTCCTCGCCGAAGACCGCCGCCCAGCGATCGAGCAGCTCGTCGTAGACGCCGGGGCCGACGTACTCGGTCCGCTCGCCGCGCTCGTATGCGGCGAGCTCCACGCGGATGTCGTCCTCGAAGCGGCCGATCGGAAAGCCCGGGTCCCAGCCGCCGCGCTGGAAGCGGCGGTACATCCGATGGTGCGAGTAGGCGCGCTCGACGGGGTCGCGTACGAGGACGACGAGGTCGAGGTCGGGGAGGTGCTCGTGCAGCAGCTCGGGCGCGACGTCGTGGAGCGTGCTCGCGGTCGCCTCGCCCGTGACGTGCTGCAGATCGGGCTCGCGGTCGATGACGACCGTCACGAGGTCGGCGTCACCGGCCACCTCGGTGGCATGCCAGTCGAACGCCAGTGGCCCGCGATCTTCGACGGTCGGAAACAGCGCGAGGTAGTCGTCGATGTGCCGCGCGATGTGCTCGGCGGAGTGCTCACCGAAGAAGTTCGGCTCCTTCTCGGCACACGGCAGGACCGCTGGGTGCTGGAGCAGGTAGCGGTACAGCGACGACGTCCCGCACTTGTTCGCCCCGATGACGAAGAAGCTCGGCCGGATGTGGCCGGGCGTCACGTCGGGTGCCTCACGTGCCGGCGAGGATCGCGTCGAGCTCGCCGAGGTGCGAGATGACGAAGTCCGGGCGGTAGGACGCGTAGTGCTCCGCGTGGTCCTCGGGGCTCGCCAGCCCGAGGTGATGACACGTCACCATGCCCGCGGCGTGTGCCCCGACGATGTCGCTCGCCCAGCTGTCGCCGACGAACAGCACCGCGTTCGCGGGCATCCCGAGCTCCGCGAGCGCGACCTCGAAGAGCCGCGGATGGGGCTTGCACCAGCCGACTTCGCCGGAGATCACGATCGGGTGCAGGCCCCCGGCGATGCCGAGCGCCGCCAGCGAGCGCCGCAGCGACGTGCCGCAGGGGTAGTTCGACACGAGCCCGACCGGCACACGGGCGCGCACGCGATCGAGCGCGTCGTGCGTCGCCGCGTCGATCGACAGCGACGCCACGAATTCCTCCTGATAGACGCGGTCGGCGTCGATCACCACCGCGTCCGTGGCCCTGAACGGCCGGCCGTAGGCCTCTTGCACGATCCGCCGCATCTGCTCGTGCGGCGTGAGCTCGCGCTGGTCCTCCGAGAGCGGCTGCGCGACGCACACGCGGTCCATCACGGCACCGAGCGCGTGCGCGCCGATCGGCCCGACCGCTCGCGAGAGGTGGTCGGCCAGCGCGCCGTGGATCGCTTCGATCTGCGGCCGGTCGAACTGCACGACGGTGTTCGCGTAGTCCAGCAGCACTGCCTGCAAGCGGGTCATCGGCGGTCATCGTACGGGCGCTCAGCCCGCAGCCCCGAGCGGCTGGCGGAACCCGGCGGCGGCGCTGCCGTCCTCCCATACGGTGACCTCCAGCGCGGTGACGTTGGGCGCGTCGATCGCGAGTCGCCCGGCCAGGATCCGTGCGAGGTGCTCGACGCTCGGGTTCAGGCCCTCGAACTCGGGGAGGTCGTTCAGCGTGCGGTCGCGGTAGCGCTCGACGATCGCGTCGAGCATGCCGGAGACGATGTCGATGTCGATGAGAAACCCGTGCCCGTCGAGGCTCGGGCCCTCGTAGCGGGCCTCGATCTCGAAGCGATGCGAGTTGAGCTCGTTCTCGGGGCCGAAGTCGCCCCCGATGAGGTAGTGCTGCGCGATCAGGGCGCGCTTGACGGTCACGCTGTACATGCGATCACCGGCCGGTCCTCGAGGGTTGACGCGAACGCATGAGCTCGCGAAAGGGCCGGTATCCGACGATCTCGATCCCGGCGCGGCGAACGTGGCGCGCGAGCTGCGGATCGCGGAACGTCTCGAAGTCGGCCACTCGCTGGCGCCAGTCGGGCGTGATCGCGCGCAGCTCCGGCGAGTCCGCCGCCGGATGCAGGAGAAGGTGGGTCAGCCCGGGCGGCAGGTTGTCGAAGCAGCGCTCGGCGATGGTGAGCCAGTCGGTCGGCGGGGCATCGAGCGGCATCGACCGCACGTGGTCGACGATCGGCATCCCCTCGTCCTCCCACGCCCGCATCCGCGTTTCGGGCACGCGCGCGAGCCAGCCCGCCTGGCGGACGAGCAGCACGGGCATGCGGCGTGCGTGACCGAGCGCCGCGTAGTCGTCGGCCAGCGAGGCGTGCAGCACGGAGCACATGTGCGTGTCGACGTGGGTCGGGTCGATGCCGGCGTTCGCGGCGCGAGCGACCTGCGCCTCCATCTCCGCGCGCGCCGCGTCGCGGTCGATCGCGCCCCACGCGTCCTGGTGGCGATGGAAGTAGCCCTCGTCGTCGATGAGGCCCGATGCGGGGTCGCACGTCGAGATCGGTCCCCACCGGTAGTCCTCCCACTCGCTAGTGAGCGTGATGTGGACGCCGACATCGAGGCCCGGGCGACGGCGGCAGAGCGCCGCGACCGCCGGAAACCACGGGCACGGCACCATCACCGCGCCCGACGAGACGAACCCGCCGTCGGCGAGCTCGGCGAATGCGTCGACGGAGGCCCCGCACATGCCGATGTCGTCGGCATGCACGATCACGACCCTGTCGCGCGGGGAGTATCCGAGCTCGCGCAGGGCGGGGTTCACGAGCTCGTCCCGCGACGCAGCTCGTAGACCGTGTCGGTGAGTCGGCCCGCCGTCAGCGAGAACAGCGCGCCCACATCGTCGAGGTCGTCGTAGGTCAGCTGCCAGCGCGGATCGTCCTCGACGGTCCAGTCCATGCCGCGCTGATCGGTCAGGATCCGCCCGCCCGGGCGCAGGCACCACACGTAGTTGTCGAGCATGCGGTGGAAGTGGTACTTGCAGCAGGCGAAGCTCGCGAGGTTGTTGTCGACGACGTAGTCGTAGGAGTGCTCGATCGTCAGCAGGAACTCGCGCGAGTACTTGCTGACGAAATGCACCGCGTAGTTCGAGATCCGCAGCGAGTCGGCGAGCGCCTTCTCGGGCTCCCACACCGTGAGGCCGTCGACGAGCCGGACGCGGGGGGCGAAGCGCTGCGCGAGTTGCGAGTTGCCGACCCCGACGTGGAGGATCTGCTGCTCGGGGCCCGGGTCGAGGCCTGCGAGCGCCTCCTCGATGCGGGCCTGGTCGACCGTCGTCTCGAGGTCGACGTGGTTGATCCACCTCGGGATGGCCGTCGCCAGGCCCGGGTGCTCGAGCCGGCCGCAGACCTCCGGGCAGCCGTCGTAGCGCAGCGCGCGTCGCGACACGCCGCTCACGCTCCCGTCGCGACCGGGCTGCGGGCGACGATCAGCCGGTAGTCGACATCGCCGGTGCCGTGCAGGCGCTCGAGCGCCACGCCGCCGAGGAACGCCGAGATCACCGTCCGGACCGGCCTGACCGGGATCGCCCGCCGCAGCAGGGTGTAGGCGCGCTCCTGCTTGGCGAGAAACGCCTCGGAGCGCAGCCGCATGAGTGGGCTGAGGTCCTCCTCGTGAACGACCGTCATGCCTGCGCGCTCCATCGCGGCGCGAAAGTCGGCGCCGGTGGGGAAGCGCCCCGGGCAGCCCCAGTTCGCGCGCACGAGGGCGGCGTCGGCGGGGCGCGCCGTGTCGAGATCGCCGGTCGCCATGTCGTCGAGCACGAGCAACAGGCCACCCGGTCGCAGGCCGCCGGCGAGGTTGGCGATCGTCCGGTCGAGGTCCGGCGCGTGGATCAGCGACTCGATTGCGACCGCCGCGTCGTACTCGCGCGCGAGCGGCTCGTCGTAGCTGCGCAGGTGAAACCGGCACGCGTCGGCGATGCCGCGCTTGCGTGCGTGGCGCTCGGCCACGTCGACCTGCACCTTGCTCAGCGTCAGCCCGTCGTAGCGGCCGCCGGCGCGCCGGTGCCAGTCGAACACCGTCCCGCCGAACCCGCAGCCGGCGTCCAGCACGCGGGGGTCGTCGGGCAGCCCGGCCTCGCCGGCGATCGCGAGCATCCGGTCATTGGCGTACCGCAGCCCGGCTCGCAGCCCGTCGCGGTCCTCGCCGGTATCGCCGGACACGGCGAGCGACTTGTGCATCGTGAACGCCGCGAAGCGATCGCGATATGCCATCCAGTTCGACAGCTGTACGTAGCGCGACAGCCAGTCGTAGAAGTGCCCGATCCGGTCGTGCGTGATCATGCCGCCTCCGTGCCCGCCGCCGAGCTGTGGTCGTGGGCGAGCGAGGTCAGCAGGGCCCGCGCGCGACGGAACGACTGCTCCCAGGTGGGGTGGTCCCTCGCCCGTCGCCATGCGGCGAGGCTCATGCGCTCGAGCAGCGCGCGGTCGCGAGCCAGCTCGCCGAGCCGCGCGCTCAGGGTGTCGACGTCGCCCGGCTGCAGGAGCCGGCCCTCGCGGCCGTCCGTGACGATCTCGCCCGCGCCGCCAGCAGTCGTGGCGATGACCGGCACGCCGAGGCGCATCGCCTCGAGGTAGGCGATCGCGAGCCCCTCGTAGGACGACGGCACAGCGAGCACGTGCGCGCCGGCGAGCAGCTCGCGTACCGCCGGGTTGGGGACCGGACCGAGCAGCTTCACGTTCGCGCCGACGCCCGCGCGGTCGACGAGCCGGCGCACGCGGCGCACCTGGCCGGCGTCCATCGTCAGGCTGCCGGCGACGGTCAGGCGCCAGGTGTCGAGCGGCAGCCGCGCGAGCGCCGCGACGAGGATGTGGAGGTTCTTGCGCGCGACGACGTTCGCGACGCTGACGACGCGCAAGGGGCCGGGCTCGCTCGCTCGAGCCACGACCGCCGCCGTCTCGGGCTGCGGCCCGAGGTGGTCGCTCGCCGGATGCGCGACGACGCCGGGCAGCGCGGCGCCGAGCAGGCGCTCGGCTTGCGTGCGGGTCGCCCGGCAGCAGAACACGGCGGCGTCGATGCTCCCGAGGTAGCGCCGCTCGGCGGCGGCGTACACGGAGCGAAGCCGCGACGCGGCCAGCTCGTCGCAGCGCAGGACGTGGACGATCGCGACGACGGGGCAGGCGTCGCGGCGCCGCAGGCGGCGGTTGGTGACCAACAGCGACGGGTGGTTGAGCTCGTCCTGCAGCAGGACGTCGAAGCGTCCCGAGTCGAGCCGACGCGCGAGCGCCGGCGTCACGTTGTCGCCAAGGTGCCGGCCGTAGCCGCGCCACGGCAGCGACACGACTTCGACCTCGTCGCCGTGCGCCGACAAGCACTCGACGAGCCTGCGGTCGTAGAGGTACCCGCCGGTGAGCGTGTCGAGGCTACCGTAGATCACCAGGCCGACGCGCATCAGTCGTCGTAGGTGAGCAGGACGGACACGGCCTCGTCGGGACGCTCGTCGAGCAGGGCGTAGGCCTGCGCCGCGGCTGCCAGCGGGAAGCGATGCGTGACGAGCCGCGCGACGTCGAGCTCGGCGAGCACGCGCCACGTCGCGTCGCGCCGGCGCCCGCTGGTCCAGCGTCCGGTCAGCGCCGGGTCGATCGTGCTGACCTGGCTGCTCACGAGCCGCATGCGGCTGCGATGAAACGCGCCCCCGAGGTCGAGCGCCGCCCGCCGCTCGCCGTACCACGAGCCGATCACCACGCGGCCGTTGAACCCGGTGACGGCGATCGCGTGGTCGAGCGCCGCGGGGCTGCCGGACAGCTCGTAGGACAGGTCGAAGCCCTCGAGTTCGTGGTGCGCCGCGGGGTCCAGCGCCGCGTGCGCGCCGAGCTGCTCCGACAGGCGCCGGCGCAGCGGATGCAAGTCGAACGTCACGAGCGCGTCGAGCGGGAAGCGCGCCAGCAGCGCTGTCGTGAGCAGGCCCACCACGCCTTGCCCGAGGACCGCGACGCGTTCGCCGACCATCGGCCGCCCGTCCATCGCCAGCGTGACGGCGGTCTCGACGTTCGGGAACATCGCGGCGGCCTCCACCGAGACCCCGGGGGGGACGGCCGCGACCTCGTCCTCGGCGGCGAGGAAGTGGCTCGCGTGCGGACGCATGCAGAACACGAGCGTGCCGAGCCGCTCCGAGCTGACGCCCGCACCCACGCCCGCGACCCGCCCGACCGCCGCGTAGCCGTACTTCAACGGGTAGCCCGACCGCCGCGTCAGGCCGGCGATCGATGCGTCGAGCGTCATCGCGCCGGGCACCTCGTCGCGGTACACGAGCATCTCCGTGCCCGGGCTGATCGCCGACACCACCGTCTCGACGAGCAGCTGCCCGGCCGCGGGCGCGGCGATCGCCTCGTCGACCACCGCCACCTGTCGGGGGGCGGTGAACTGCACGGCGCGGCTCGAGCTAGACCCGTGCATCGACGAACCGCGAGACGTCCTCGCGCATGGCGCGCAGCGAGTACTTGCCGGCCCAGGCGGACGCGTCGATGCGCACGCCGTCGCGCAGCGCGGCAGCGGTCAGCTCGAGCACCGACCCCTGCTTGCCCGTGATGTTGCCGTAGACCCGGGGGCGCAGGTCTGCTTCGTCGAACCCGACGTAGTCGCCGTTGACGACGCATGTCGTCCCGCAGGCCATCGCCTCGATCATCGCCATGCTGAAGGCCTCCTTCGGCGACGCCGAGACGAACAGCCGCGCCCGGTTGCACAGCTCGGCCAGCTCCGAGCCGGAGTGCCAGTTGGCATCTGCGCGAGGATCGGCGTGATCGACGACGCTCGAGATCACCGCGACGCCGTCGACATAGGAAGCCACGGCTTCGTAGTAGGCATGGTCCTGCGCCCCGCCCGCGAGGTACAGCGGCAGTCCGAAAGGCTCGAAGATGAGCTCCCGGTAGCGCGATACGAGCTCGAGCTGGCGCTTGTCGGGATGGATCCGGCCCACCGCGAGCACGAGCTCCTCGCGCTGGCGATCGGGACGGAAGACCGCGTCGTCGAACGAGCCGCCGACGAGCAGGATCCGCTCGTCGCCGGCATCCGGGGCCGTGCGATGCGACAGGATCCCGCTGAAGACCCCGGCCGGGACGTTCGGATGCGGGAACGTGTCCGTGTGGCAGTACGACGGCCAGTGCCTGGTGAGCAGCGCGGTGAACTCGGTGGGCTTGAAGCCGATGAATACGAGGAAGTCGAACGCCTCCTCGCGCAGCCGCTTGAGATCGATGTCGCCGTCGACCGGCTGGCCGTCGCGAAGGAGAGCGAGCGGTGACCATGCGTCGCCTGTGACGTGCAGGAACAGCATCTCGTGCTCGGGGAACATGGCGTCCACGTAGTCGCGGACCAGTCGCTGGCACCCGTCCTTGACGACGGGGTACGGGTTGGAGGTGGAGACGAGCAAGGCCCGCTTCGTCACTGCGCCACTCTGCCGATGAACATCATGCCGTCTCCGACGGAGCGGTAGACGTGAGGGTCGAAGCGCACGGAGTCGTCGACTGAGCCGATCGACGGGCTCGTGAACGAGTTGATCCCGGGGCCGATGATCATCGGCGAGATATGCAGCTGGACGACATCGAGGTTGCCCTCCGCGAGGAACGCCGACGTCGTCGCGGCGCCGCCCTCGATGTACACGGACAGGATGCCCTGGTTGTAGAGCGTCTCGAGGATCGCGGACGTCGAGATCCTGCCGCCGATCCTCGACAGCGTGACCTGCTGGACCTTGTCGGATCGGTGACTGTTGTCCTCGCCGAAGAGCATGATCGGGCTCGGTCCGGCCTGCTCGAGGCAGTCGAAGTCGTCCGCGTCGCCGACGACGATCCGGATCGGGTCCACGCCCTCCGCGTGGCGCACCGTCAGCGCCGGCCGGTCCGTGCGCAACGTGTGGGCGCCGATGAGGATCCCGTCGCAGAGCGCGCGCATCCGGTGTGCGTGCAGGCGGTTCTCGTCGCAGCCGATCCAGCGGGCGTCGCCGTCGCGGGTCGCGATCCGCCCGTCGAGCGATTGCGCGAAATGGCTCACGGTAAACGCGCGCCCGAGCCGGCGGGCGTGCAGCGGGGCCAGGCAATACGGCAGGTAGAGCTCGATCATCGCGGCGACGACTGGTGGCAGGTCGCCGCCGGCGATCCGCTCCGGCGCGATGAGGTCGTGCATGCGGTAGCGGCACTCGCCGGGCACCGGCGCCGCCAAGCCTGCGTCCCCGTCGCCGTCCACGACGACAGACACCGTCCGGCCATCGGCGCCGCCGGGCATCGCGGGACCGATCCACGCTTGCGGGTCGTCGCCGATCAGCAGCGAGCAGCTTCGCAGCGGCGCGCCGTGGTGGCGAATCGTCTCCGCGAGCAGCTGCAGTGCCCGCCAGCATGGCGCCACGGCCGCCTCGGTCTGCGAGCCGTCGATCGTCGTCATGGGTCGAGCTCCGGCGGGAAATGGCCCATGCGCCGCCGCTTGACCGCCATGTAGCCGCGGTTGTGATCGGTGACGGGCGCGACGAGCGGCATGCGCGCCCACACGGAGATGTCGGAGTCCTCGAAGGCCGCGACTTTGGCCGGGTTGTTGGTGAGAAGCCGGACCTCGCTGACGCCGAGCTCCTCCAGCATGACGATGGCGGCGCCGTACTCGCGATCGTCGGCGTTGAACCCGAGGTGCAGGTTCGCGTCGACGGTGTCAAGGCCGTCGTCTTGCAGGTTGTACGCGTGGAGCTTGTTGAGCAGCCCGATGCCGCGTCCCTCCTGCCGCAGGTAGAGCAGCACGCCCGCGCCCTCGAGCGCGATCATCTGCAAGGCGGCTTCGAGCTGCAGGCCGCAGTCGCAGCGCTGCGAGGAGAACACGTCGCCGGTCATGCACTCGGAGTGGATGCGCACGAGCGGCGGGCGTCCCGCGTCGACCGAGGTCCCGCCGACGTCACCCTGGATGAGCGCGAGGTGGGGGTGTGACGACCCGTTCTCCGTGTATGCGCGAAGGACGAATTCACCGAACTCGGTTGGCAGTCGCGTATCGACCGCATGCGTCAGCCGCGGCCGGCCGGGTCGACGGGCAGCGCCCGCGCAGCCGTTCGTGCTGCGCTGGTCGTTGCTGGATCCCCCACCCACGCTACGCCCCGTCGTCGATCGTCTAAGTAGCTGCCAGCTCCGGCCGTCGATGGCAATGACGTTCGCCGACCATCGATTGGACTTGCAGTCATCGCAGCGTCCCAATCCGCCGCGACGCTGTCAAGTAGGCGCGCCGCCGCGCTTGGTGGTAGCTTCGCATCGAGGCGGCCACAGCTTGGGGTGGGGTGGGGAATCTTGAAGAAAGCGCTGCTTGGTATCGCGACGCTGGTGGTGCTCGCGTGGGTCGGAGCGACCACGATCCCCGCATCGGCGGGCACGCCGCCACCGCCGCCACCTCCCCCGCCACCGCCGCTCACCGGGTGGAACCCCACGCCGAACCTCGACCTGCGCGAACCGCTGCAGATCCGCCCGAACTCGTACGGCGTCGTGAACGTGAAGCTCGTGGCCACCAGCGAGAAGATCGAGGTCTCCGGGACGGCGCTGCAAGCCACGCCGTTCAACGGCAAGTTGCAGGGACCGACGATCCACGTGCGCCCGAAGGGCAGGATTCAGGTGCAGTTCGTCAACAAGCTGAAGTTCGTGCCGGGAAACGGGGCGATCGACGACCAGCGCGCGAACATCCACTACCACGGCATGCACGTGAGCCCGCTCGGCATCAGCGACAATGTCTTTCGCACATTTCCGGCCGGCACCGAAAACAGGTCGATCGTGGATGTGCCCGCCAATCAGGAGCCGGGGACCTTCTGGTACCACGTCCACTTCCACGGTAACAGCGACCAGCAGATCATGGGTGGGCTGTCGGGCCTGCTGGTCGTCGACGGCCTGACCGAGCTCTTGCCCAAGGATCTGCGGCGCGTGCCGCAGCGCCAGCTCGGGCTTCGCACCGTGCAGGTCGACGACAACGCGATCGTCGGCGAGCAGAGCATCAGCCCTGGTCTGCCGACGGCGACGCGGCTCGTCAACGCCTTGTACCAGCCGAGGTTCGCGATCCGGTCGCGGCGCTACGAGCTCTGGCGGCTGGCGAACATCGGCTCGGACGACTTCTTCAAGGTGTCACTTCAGGAGCACCGCTTCGTCGTCATCGCCGAGGACGGCTCGCCGGTGTGGAACGTGACCAAGCGCCAGGATCTGCTCATGCCTCCCGGCAAGCGCTTCGATGTCCTCGTCCTGGGCGGCAAGCCGGGCACGTACTACCTGCAGAGCCTCCCCTACGCCCAGAGCGCCACGCTGAAGGACGGCGTTGTCAAGCAGAAGCTCGCTCCCGCGACGACGGAGAACATCGCGAAGGTCAGGGTGACGCGCGGCAAGCTCCCGAGACGGATCCCGAAGCTGCCGCGCGGCCTGTTTCCGAAGAGCGGGCTCGCGAGCGCCAAGGTCGACGCGAAGCACACGTTCCGCTTCTCATACCTCGACCTCCCGGGCGGCGCGTTCGCGCCCGCGATCAACGACGCGCAGTTCGTTCCCAGCGAGATGCCCGCGGTCTCACCGGTCCTCGGCGAGGTGCAGGAATGGACGCTCGTCAACGAGACGCTCGACGACCACCCGTTCCACATCCACGTCAACGACTTCCAGGTCATGCGCGTGGACGGCGTGGCCCGGAAGGCCGACGGCCTGAAGGACGTCGTGATCATCCCGAAGCAGCGCCTGATCGATGGCAAGCTCGTCCCTGGCAGGGTGGTCATGCGCACGAGGTTCACGGACTTCGACGGGTGGTTCGTCTTCCACTGCCACATCCTCGACCACGAGGACTTCGGGATGATGGCGACGATCCAGGTGCGCCGGAAGTCGGAGGATCCGATCGAGCCTCCGCCGGACACCGGGGGTCACGGGGTAATGGCGCATGCGGCAATGGGCCACTCGGCACAGCTGCGACCGGTCATGGCGCACCCGCCGCCGCCGCGGCGGTCCGGTCGCTGATCCTACAGCAGCCCGAGGGCCGCGCCCGCGTCACGCACGAGATGCAGCAGCGGCTGCGGGATCACCCCGAGCACGACCGTCAGCGCACCGAAGACGACCGCGACGGCCACGACCTCGCCCTGGCCAATCATGCTCGTCGCGTCGTCCGAGCCGCCGCCGAGCACGGGCTCGGGGCCGCCCAAAGCGACCTCCGTCGAGGCCTCCGGCGCGGGCACCATCCAGATCGCCGCCACGACCTTCAGGTAGTACGCGAGCGAGATCATCGACCCGATGACGATGAAGACGCCGAGCCAGGCGTACGACCCGCTCACGGCCGCATCGATCAAGTAGAACTTGCCGACGAAGCCGGCGGTCGCGGGGAAGCCCGCGAGCGCGAGCATCGCGATCGTCATCGGCCACGCGAGTGCCGGCCGTGTCGCGCCCAGCCCGTTCAGCGACGAGATGTCGTCGCCGAGCGGGGTCTCGCGCTCGCGCGCGACGATCACCGCGAACGCGGCGAGGTTCATGACGAGGTACGTGACGAGGTAGAAGACCGTCGCCTGCAGGCCGAGGCGCGACGCGACGACGACGCCCGCGAGCATGTAGCCGGCCTGCGCGACCGAGGAGTACGCCAGCAGCCGCTTCAGCGACGACTGCCCGAGCGCGCCGACGTTGCCGACGACGATCGTGAACGCGGCCAGCACGGCGAGCGGGGGCGCCCAGTCGATCGCGGCGTCGATCAGCGCGACGTCGAACAGGCGCAGGAGGACGCCGAACGCCGCGGCCTTCGTGGCGACCGCCATGAACGCGGTGATCGGCGTCGGCGCGCCCTCGTAGACGTCGGGCGTCCACTGATGAAACGGCGCGACGGACGCCTTGAAGCCCAGGCCGACGATCGTCAGCGCGATGCCCGTCAGCAGCAGCGGATCAGAGGTCAGGCCGGCGTCGCCGGTCAGCGCGGACGCGATGCCCGAGAAGTCCGTCGAGCCGGTCGCGCCGTAGAGGAAGGCCGTCCCGTACAGCAGCGTCGCCGAGCCGACCGATCCGACGACGAGGTACTTCAGCCCCGACTCGAGCGACGACGCGCGGCGCATCTCGGTCGCGCACAGGACATACAAGGGAATCGACAGGAGCTCGAGCCCCAGGAACACCGAGACGAGGTTCTGCGCCGCGACGAGCACGATCATCCCGGCGATCGAGGTCAGCAGCAGCGCGTAGTACTCGCCGTGTGCGGCCTCGCGCGGCGCCACGTGGCGCCAGGACAGCAGCACGGTCGCGATGCCCGCGACGCAGAAGATCAGCGTCAGCGAGAGCGTCAGCTCGTCGAGGCGCAGCGCCCCCGCGACGAGGTCCGTCCGCTCGCCCCACTGCCAGATGGACAGGCCGGCCGCGGTCGCGAGGCTCACGATCGACAGCGCCGGCACGGCCTGCTCGCGAATCGCCCGCGAGCGCAGCAGGCCGAGCATGAGCACGAGCAGCGCGCCGGCGAAGACGGCGATGAGCGGCGACAGCCCCGCCCAGTCGATCTCAGGCCCGGCGACCTTTGCGGCGGCGGAGATCATGGTCCCGAGGCCTCCGGGATCGCGGCCGCACCCTCGAGGCCGCTCGGCGTGAGCGCCGACACCGTCTCGTCGCTGCGGTCCAGCGCGAACTGCGGGAACAGCGCGATCGCGATGATCGCGAGCACGAGCGGCACGAGCACGAAGCCGTCACGCACGCTCATCTCGCGCGACTCGACGCGCGGTCCGGTGCGGTTGTGCATCGAGCGGAGGTACAGGCGCAGCGCGTAGAACGCCGCCAGCACCACGCCGGTCGACGCGATGATCGCGATCGCCATCTTCGCCTCGAAGACGCCGAGCAGGATCAGGAACTCGCCGACGAAGTTCGACGAGCCGGGCATCGCGAGCGTCGCGAACGTGACGATCAAGAAGAGCGCGGCCAGCACCGGCGCGCGCATCGCGAGGCCGCCCATGTCGCGGATGTCCTCGCTACCGTCCGACCGCGCGGCGAGCAGGGCGACGATGAAGAACGCGGGCGCGACGACGAGCCCGTGGTTGAAGGCCTGCAGGATCGCCCCCTGCGCGCCTTGGGAGTTCAGCGCGAAGATCCCGAGCACGATGAACCCGAGCTGGGCGACCGACGAGTACCCGAGGATCAGCCGGACCTGCGTCGTCGTGAACGCCATCGCCGAGCCGTAGAGGATCGAGGCCAGCGCGATGAGCAGCATCAGCGTCTGGAAGTGCTCGGTCGCGTCGGGGAAGAACGGCAGCACGATGCGCAGGAAGCCGTAGGCCGCGACCTTGCTGAGCACGGCCGAGAAGACCGCGAGCGCGGGCAGCGGCATCGCCTTGTAGGCGTCGGGCATCCAGCCGTGGAACGGGAACGCCGGCATCTTCACGAGGAAGGCCGCCGCGAACGCGAGGAACAGCCAGTTCTGCGTGGACTCGCCGAGCGCGCGCTGCGCGAGGTCGGAGAAGGCGAACGAGACGTCGGGCTGGCCCGACGCCGCCAGCACACCGGTCGCGACCGCGGCGGTCAGCATCAGCAGCGACCCGACGAGCGTGTAGATGACGAGCTTCATCGTCGCCTGCACCCGCCGCGCGCCGCCCCAGATCCCCGTGAGGAAGAAGAACGGCACGAGCATGAGGTCGAAGAACACGACGAACAGCGCGAGGTCCTGCGCCATCAGCGCGCCGAGCACGGACGTCTGCGCCAGGGCCATGTGGAAGTAGAAGAGGCGCGGCTTCTCCCACGCCGAGAACGACGCCCACAGCGTGCAGGCGAACCACAGGATCCCGGTCAGCAGGACGAGGAAGAGGTTCAGCCCATCCAGTCCGAGCTTGTAGTGGATCCCGAGCTCGGAGATCCACATCTCGTCGGTGAGGTACTGCAATCCGCCCGACGCGCTGTCGAAGTCCGCGACGTACGTGATCGTGTAGCCGAGCACGATGAGCGTGCCCGCGAGCGCGAGCTTGGAGGCGAAGCGCGGCGGGGCGAGCAGGCCGAGGACGCCGAACAGGAGCGGCACCCACAGCGCGATGGAGAGGTGCAGGGTCATGATTGAAAGAGAAACCAGGTCGTGACGCCGAGCATCCCGACGACGAGCGCCGCGGCGTAGTAGCGCAAGAAGCCCGTCTGCGCCGCGCGCACCGCCGACGAGCCGACGCGCACGATCCCGGTCGCGCCGCCGACGAGCAGGCCGTTGACGAAGATCCGCTCGAACGTCTGCTGGGCGAACGAGCCGAACCACAGGCTCGGCCGGACGACGAGCACGTCGATCAGCTCGTCGAAGTACCACTTGTTCGCAAGCACCGTGTGGACCGGCGCGAGGCGAGCGCGGATCCGCTCGGACAGGCCCGGGTTCTTGACCCAGATGACGTACGCGATCGCGATCCCCGCCAGGCCGACGACGGTGCCGAGCAGCAGGCCGAAGCCGATCAGCCCGCCGCTTGGCTCGCGCTCGTACAAGACCGAGTCGTGGAACGTCGGCTCGAGGAAGTGGTCGATGACGTGGGTCACCTTCGGGATCTGCAGCAGGCCGCCGACGATCGCGAGAAACGCGAGCGTGCCCATCGCGATCTTCATCGACTGCTCGCGCTCGGCGATGTGATGCTCGGTGCCGGGGAAGCCGACGTCGGTGTCCTCGACCTCGCCGCTCGCGGGGTTCGTGTGCACCTCGGCGTGGTGCAGGTGGCCGTCCTCGAGCTCGATCGCCTCGGGCACCGGGTCACCCCAGAACGCGCGGAAGATCATCCGGAACGTATAGATCCCGGTGAGGAACGCGCCGAGGTAGCCGGCGACGTAGAGGATCCAGTACCAACCGCCGCGGTCGCCGATGAGCAGCAGGATCTCGTCCTTGGAGAAGAAGCCCGAGAACGGCGGGATGCCCGCGAGCGCGAGGCCGCCGATGACCATGCAGCCGTACGTGAACGGCATCGCGCGCCGGAAGCCGCCCATCTTGTCGAGGTCCTGCTGGCCGGCCATCGCGGCGATCACCGAGCCGGCCGCCATGAAGAGCAGGGCCTTGAAGAACGCGTGCGTCATGAGATGGAACAGGCCGGCCGCGTAGGCGCCGGCGCTCACGGCCATGACCATGTAGCCGATCTGCGACATCGTCGAGTACGCGATGACGCGCTTGAGGTCGGTGACCGCGAGCGCGATCGACCCGGCGACGAGCAGCGTCAGGCAGCCGACGACCGCGCCGACGTCGGCGGCGGTCGGCGCGAGCTCGAACAGCGGGTGCATGCGGGCGATGAGGTAGACGCCGGCGGTGACCATCGTCGCGGCGTGGATCAGGGCGGAGACGGGGGTCGGGCCCTCCATCGCGTCCGGGAGCCATGTGTGCAGCGGGACCTGGGCGGACTTCGCGAACGCGCCGACGAGCAGCAGGATGCAGCCCGCGGTCAGGTCGGCGTCGCCGGGATCGAAGGCCTCCTTCGCGCCCTCGAACGTCTTGAGGAAGTCCAGCGTGCCGACGTGCTTGAAGATGAAGAACGTCCCGAGCACGAGGCCGACGTCGCCGAGCACGTTGATGACGAACGCCTTGATGCCCGCGCTCGTCGCCGTCGTGCGCCGGTACCAGAAGCTGATCAGCATGTACGACGCGGCGCCGACGAACGCCCAGCCGATGATCAGCACGAGGAAGTTGCCCGCCAGGACGAGCAGCAGCATCGAGAAGACGAAGAAGTTCAGGTACGAGAAGAAGCGCGTGTAGCCGCGGTCGGAGTCCAGGTAGGCGATCGAGTAGAGGTGGATCAGCGTCGAGACGCCCGCGACGACGAGGATCATGAAGACCGACAGCGGGTCGACGAGCAGCGAGAGCTGGGCGTCGACGCCGACGGTGTTCGCGTAGTCCCACGCGACCGCGACCACCTGGCGGTGCTCGTGATCGAGGCCCTGCAGCGCAAAGAGCGTCGGCGATGGCGGAGGCGAAGGACAGCGCCATCGCGCCGGTCGCGACGAAGCCGGGCGAGCGGCCCTTCAGGCGCTGGCCCGCGAGCGCGACGACGATCGTCCCCGCGAGCGGGAACAGGAGCGTCGCCCAGGCGAAGAGCTTGACGGAGCTCATCCTTGGAGCTCCCGCATCTCGTCGACGTCGATCGGCAGGCGGCGGCGGTGCATCGCGACGATCAGGCCAAGGCCGACCGTGACCTCGCACGCGGCAACGACCATGACGATGACCGCGAAGATCTGGCCCTCGGCATTGCCGTGCATGCGCGCGAAGGCGATGAGCGCGAGGTTGGCCGCGTTGAGCATCAGCTCGAGGCAGAGCAGGATCACGAGCGGGCTGCGGCGCGTGAGCACGCCCGCGGCGCCGATCGTGAAGATCAGCGCGGAGACCGCGAGGTACCAGCCGATCGCCATCAGTCGCGGTCCGCCGGGGAGGGTCCGTCGTCCGCAGGATCGGCGTCCGCGGTGTCGTCGTCCGCGGGATCGTCGTCCGCGGGCTCGCTGGCGGCGAGGACCGGTCGTGCGGCGCCTGGCCGCGGGCCGGCTACGGCCTCGGCCATCGTGCCGGTGTACGCCGGGCGCAGCATGTCCATCGCGCTGTAGCGCGCCTGGTCCTCAGCGGCCGTGATCCCGCCGCGCCGCCGCGCGAGCACGACCGCGCCGACGGCCGCGATGAGCAGCAAGAACGAGGCGATCTCGAACGGCAGCAGGAAGTCCGTGAGCAGCAGCTCGCCGATCTGCGCGGGCGAGCCGTAGCCGGGCGTCAGCGCTGCGCCGTCGGTGTCGATCGCCTTCAGGCCCGAGCCGAGCGTCGCGATGCAGAGCTCGACGAAGAGGGCCGCGCCGCACAGCGCGGCGGTGACGCGAAGGCCGCGGCCGGGTCGCGCGCCGAGCGGCTCGTCCTGCCCGCCGACGTACGCGACGACGAAGACGTAGAGCACCATCACCGCGCCCGCGTAGACGACGACCTGCGCCGCCGCGACGAACTCCGCGCGCAGCAGCAAGAACAGCGCGGCGAGCGACAGCAGGTGGCAGACGAGCGCGAGCACGCTGTAGAAGGGGTTGCGGACAACGACGACCCCAATCGCCCCCGCAATCGCCCCGATTCCAGCCAGGAAGAACAGCACCTCCGCCATGAAGCGCGCAATCTATCGTCGCAAGCGTCACGAACCCTTCCTGACCTGCGTCATGCACGCGCGCGGGAGGGTGGCGCGTGGCCGCGGGCCAGACCTAGCCGAAGGTTGGGTTGCCCCCCGCGGGGGTCAGGAATAGGGTCGCCAGCATGATCAGACTTCGCCCATGTGCGGCCGTGGCCGCCCTCATCACCATCGTCGCCGTGGGGGCTCTTCCCTCCGCGGCCTTCGGCCAGGCAACGCGTACATGGGTCTCCGGCGTCGGGGACGACGCCAACCCGTGCAGTCGCACGGCCCCCTGCAAGACCTTCGCGGGGGCGATCTCCAAGACCGCCGCGAAGGGCGAGATCAACGTGCTCGATCCGGGCGGCTTCGGCGCCCTCACGATCACGAAGGCGCTCCACGTCCGCGCGCGCGGCAACACCGCGGGCGTGCTCACGAACGCGGCGAACGCGATCAACGTCAACGCGGGCGTCAACGACCGCGTCACGCTGAGCGGCCTGGACATCAACGGGCTCGACACGGCCGCCAACGGCGTGAAGTTCAACTCCGGCAAGTCACTGCGGATCGAGAACAGCCAGATCTTCGGGTTCGCGACCGCGGGCGTGAGCTTCACGCCAAGCACCGCCAACGCGAAGCTGATCATCGACAACACGGTGATCCACGACAACGTCGGCGCGGCCGCCGGGGTCGCCGTGCTGCCGACCGCCGCCGGCGCGGCCGTGACGGTGCGCAACAGCCGCCTCGACGACAACTTCGCCGGCGTCGCGGCCAACGGCACCACCGCGCAGCCTGCGATCGTCAACATCTTCCGCAGCTCGATCACCGACAACGGCAACGGCCTGCTGTCCTTCGGCGCCAACGCCGACATCCGGATCGGCAGCAACGACATCAACGGCAACACCGTCGGCCTGAGCTCGTCGAGCAGCGGCAAGATCACCTCGTTCGGCAACAACCAGGTCAACGGCAACGGCACCGACGGAGCGCCGACGAACACCGTTGTTCCGAAGTAGCGAATGACGTCGGGCCGGCTGCTCGCCGCGGCGCGCTTGGTCGCCGCGGCGCTCGTCGCCTGCGCGCTGGCGCCCGCCGCGGCGCACGCGCAGGTCGCCGCACCCGTCGTCCAGGCCTTCTTCTTTCAGGAGGCTGCGACGCCGGGCACCGGCGTGGGGCTCGGCTTCTCGGTCGCCAACACGAACTCGGGGCTGACGTTGACTGGCGTCGGGTTCAACGTAGCGCTGCCCCCGGGGCTTGTGATCTCGACACCCAGCCAGCTCTCGACGACGTGCGACGGGACGGTGACCGCGGTCGCCGGCGGCAGCGCGATCAACGTGAGCGGCGCCACGCTGCAGGACGCCGACGCGGAGACCGGCTCGAGTTGCACGGTGGTGCTCGACGTCGTCGCGCCGGCACCGGGCACGGTGAGCGTCACGACCGGGCCCGCGACATCGAGCCAGAGCGGCGCGGGCTCGCCGAGCAACACGACGTCGCTGACCGTGATCTCGCAGCCGACGATCGACGAGTCGTTCGACAAGGCCTCGATCAGGGTCGGCGAGACGGCGCGCGTGACCTACACGATGCAGAACCCGAACGCGACGAGGCAGCTCTACAACCTCGGGCTCGAGGACGTGCTGCCGGCCGGCCTGGCGGTCGCGTCGCCGGCGAACGTGAGCGCGACGTGCGACGCGGCCGGGGTGCTGGCCGATGCCGGTGCCACGACGATCGCGCTGGAGGGCCTACCGCTCGATGCGGGCTCGCAGTGCGCCTTCTCCGTCGACGTCACGGGCACGGGCGCCACGATCGCGCCGAACCCGACGGGGCCGCTGGCCTACAGCTACGACTCCGGCGGTGGTGACCTGCGCGCGGCGACCGCGCCGGGCGCGACGGACACCCTCGTCGTGGTCGCTCCGCCGGCGCTGACGTCCGCGTTCGCCGCGCCGTCCGTCGCGCTGGGCGCGACGACCTCGCAGACGTTCACGCTCGCCAACCCGAACCCGGCGCTCGCGCTGAGCGGGATGGGCTTCACGGCCACGCTGTCCGGCGGCTTGGTCCTCGCGACGCCCAGCGGCTTGACGGGCTCGTGCCCGAGCGGCACGGTCACCGCTGCGGCCGGCTCGGGATCGATCGCGCTGGTCGGGGCCGCGCTGGCGCCGAGCGCGAGCTGCACGTTCAGCGTCGCCGTGAGGGCGGCGGCGCTCGGCACGCAGACGAGCACGACAAGCGCCGTCAGCTCCGTCGAGGCCGGGGCAGGCCCGGCCGCGAGCGCGTCGCTGCTCGTGACGCCGCCGCCGCTGGCCCCGCCGCCCCCGCCGCCTCCGCCTCCACCGCCACCGGTCGTCGCACCGAAGCTCCCGAGCAACGCCTTCAAGGTGACCAAGGTGCGGGCGAGCCGCGACGGGACGATCCGCTTCGACGTCACCGTCGCGGGCCGTGGGGTGGTGTCCGTGCTCGAGACGATCGGCACGGGGTCGCGCCGGTTCACGATCGCTCGCAGGACGCGGCGGCCGACGAAGGCCACGGTGCTGCATGTCAAGGTGACGCCGAACGCTCGCGGCAAGCGCGCCATCCGGCGCGCGAAGACGAAGGTGCGCGTGAACCTGTCCGTGGGGTTCCGGCCGACCGGCGGGCGCGCGGGCAAGACGGTACGCAAGACCGTGACCGTGCGCCGACGTTAACCCAGTTCTGACTTGAGGAGGATCGATGGCTGAGCCGACGTTGAAGAAGGGTGCGAAGGGGCCAGGCCGTGAAGGACCTGCAGGAGGCGCTGAAGGCGCTCGGCCTCGCGCCGGGGCCGATCGACGGGGTGTTCGGCAAGAAGACCGAGGACGCGGTCAAGGCCTTTCAGAAGCTCAAGGGCATCGGCGTCGACGGCATCGCCGGCCCGATCACGTGGCTCAACATCGACGAGGCCGACCAGAGCGAGCCGCTGCTGAAGAACGGCTCGAAGGGGCTGCCGGTCCGCCGCCTGCAGAAGCGGTTGCAGCTCGCCGGCTTCGCGATCGCGGAGGTCAACGGTCGTTTCGGCCCGAAGACCGAGGCCGCGGTCAAGACGCTGCAGAAGCAGGCGGGGCTCGTCGTCGACGGCCAGGTCGGCCCGAAGACGTGGGCTGTCGTCAACGCGCTCGAGTCCGAGGGCGAGCGGCGCTGAGCCAGGTCGCGTGCGACGGCCGCCGAGCCGTATCCTCCGCGGCCAATTCTTTTGAACCCAGAGGGGGACGTCACCGATGGCAGAGCCGACGCTTGAGCGCGGATCAGAGGGCCCGGATGTCAAGGACCTGCAGGAGGCCTTGATCGAACTCGACTTCAAGCCCGGTGCCGTAGACGGCAAGTTCGGCGTCTTCACCGAGAGCGCCGTCAAGGCGTTTCAGAACTGGGCGAGCGTCAGCACGGACGGCATCGTGGGCCCGATGACGTGGGAAAAGCTCGACAACGCGGACGTCAGCGATCCGACGCTGCGCAGCGGCTCGCATCGGGTCGCCGTGCGTGGGCTGCAGCGCAGGCTGCTCGCTCTGGGCTATGACGCCGGGGAGATCGACGGGCGCTTCGGCCCGAAGACGGAGGCGGCCGTGAAGGCGTTCCAGGAGGCCAAGGGGCTCGACGTCGACGGTATCGTCGGCCCGAAGACCTGGGATGCCCTGAACTCTGCCGACGACTCGGACTGACGCCTCGGCGCGCCCGCGCGGGATGGGACGCGAGTCGGCCCACTGGGTGCTGCAGCTGTCGGGCGAGGATGAGGCCAGGGCGGCGGCGGCGCTCTTCGACGCGCTGGATATCGAGCGGGCGCCGGAGGATCCGGCGCGCCGCGACTTCATCCTCCGCGATCCCTACCGCTACTGGATCGATCTGCGGATCCATGAGCGGCCGTTGCGGCTCGAGGTGCGGATCGCGTTGACGAACGACACGTGGGCGATCCGCGCGCCGCTCGAACGCGTGCTGATGCCACTCGAGCCCGCGCTCGGCGGTCGTGCGCTGTGCGACGAGGACGGGCGCGAGGTCGCAACGTTCGGCGCCGACGGCTGGGCGCTGGCGCTCGAGGACGACTACGCCCGCCTGCGCGACGCGTTCATCGCACGCGTCGGGGACTTCAACGCACCGATCTCCGCCGACCACGTCTACATGTACGTCCACCAGACGCGCTGGAACCGCGACAACGACGACGAGCTCGCCTGGCACCGCGAGCGCGAGATCGCCCGCCTCGAGGCGTCCTGGGAAGCCGACGAGCCCGACCCCGAGGCGCTTCCGGACGAGGAAGAGATCTAGGCGTACCCTCCCTGTCGATGGCCCTCGACATCACAGACGATCGAGCTGAGCGCTTGATCCAGGAGCTCGCCGCGGAGACCGGCGAGAGCCCAACGACCGCCGTCACCGTCGCGGTGCGAGAGCGCTTGGAGCGCATCCGGGGGTCCCGTCCGGCGAGAGCAGCGCGCAACCGCAGCACGGGCGATAGCTGACCGCAGCGCCGCTCGCCTCGTGCTCGACATCCGCAGCGCGGACGAGATCAGCAGCTACGGCCCCGACGGCCTCTCGACCTAGCGACACTGCCCGGCCGCTGCTCTCAACGGCGAGGACTTCACGCGGACGTCATGCCGGCGCCCACGCTTCGGCGGGACTGACGCGTCAGGTCGATCGCAAGGCGTGGCGAACGCGTCCCCGTGCCCAACGATAAGCGCTCTACGCCCGCGTATGCCAGAAACGCCCCGCCCACGCGGAAGCGAAACCTGCCTCGACCCGTCGTCGTTTGGCGTGTTGACCCCGATATCCGGGGTCAATTCGCCATCCGTGTCAGTCGGAGCGAACGCCGCCTTGCGCGGGGAGCGGCGCGCTGCGCCTGCGACTCCGCAGTCCCGCTGGCGCGCCCAGGCCGGAAGCGGCCGCTGGCAACCCTTTCAGACCGAGCGCATCTGGTGATGCGTTACCATCGATGACATGGCGAGCGGCTTTCACATCGTCAAGCGGCCCTCAAACGGCTGGGAGGTGCGGAGTTCGGGTGCCCAGCGCGCGACGTCGATGCACCGCACCCAGGCTGATGCCGTCGCGGCCGCACGCCGGCTCGCGTTGAAGAGTGGTGGCGCTGAGGTCGTCGTTCACCGCGCGGATGGCCGCATACGAGACGTCGACACAGTCGGGGCGGCCGCACTTGATGAGCTCAAGCGCAGTGGTGAGACGGCACGGCGCCCGCCGGCGCGAGCGCGGCGCTCCGAAGGGCCGCGCACGACGCTGCGCCTCCCTGCGGCGTTGGCGGACGTTGCCGATCGGCTCGCCCGTGAGCTGGACATTTCCCGCAACGACGCCCTGCTCAGGCTCGCGACTCGTGGGGCGCGCTTGTACGAGCTTGAGCAGAGCATCGCTGCGCGTCGCCAGGAACGTTGGGCCGCGGTCGTCCCGGGGGTATTCGACATCGACCGCGCCGAACTCCCCGCGTTGGACGAGGCACGCGAGGCGATCTTCGCAGTCGACGACTCCCCAGCGGCGACCGCGTTTGACCAACCCGTGCCGTGACAGAGCTGTGGGACACGACGCTCGCGTCGCGCCTGCATCCGCACGGTGAGGTCCTCGATTACGTCGTCGACCAGCTTGCCGCAGGGACGCCGGTGCGCGTCGCCGCGCCGGCGGTTCTCGAGGTCGCCTACGGCTACCAGCGCGTCGCCTCCCGCGACGCCCGCTACGACAACCTGCTCGCCTGGTTCACCCGGCTGCTTGCCAGCGACGCGTTCTCGGTCGTCGTCCTCGACGGCCGCGCGGCGCTCGTCGCCGGCCGCCTGCGTGGCGTACTACCTCATCCGCCGCAGAGTCGGCGCGACCGCCGCTCGAAGACGATGCGCCAGGCGTCCTGGCTGCTGGACATCGAGATCGCCGCCACCGCCTTCGCCGCGGGTCTCGACATCGCGACGGAGAACCGCACCGACTTCGAGACGCTCGCGGAGGCGCTCGCCAGGCTGTTCCCCGACGCGCCGGCACTGGCTGTCGTCGACGGTCCTCTCTGATCCGTGTGGGAGCCATGTCCATTCGAGCGGGCCGCCTCTGACGGTGGCTGGGGTGACGCATCCGCGGATCGCCAGCCAGCCCTTCCTCGCTTGTGCGTTGCGCGAATAAGAGCATTCTTCCGCGGCTCCGATTTCGGCTGCCCCAGCGCGTCTAACGACAGCCAGCCATTACTCGCAGCGACGGCGCACTTGCGGTCGTCGTGTGCGCGCCAGGTAGGGTCGTCGCAATGACGCAGATGACGGCGACCTACCGCAAGGCAGGCTGATCCGAGCGCTGTTTGCGGTGCTCAAGGAGCACCCCGACGGCCTCGCAGCAAAGGACGCGATCTCAGCCGTTGAGGAGGCCATCGAGCTGGACCCGTCGGAGACCGGGGCGTTCGAGCAGACAGGTCAGCAGAGGTTCCCGCGCCTGATCCGCTTCGCGACCATCCCTCCGACCAAGGCCGGCTGGATGGTCAAGCAGGACGGCACGTGGACCGTCACGGAAGAAGGACTGAAGGCGCTCGAACAGCTCCCCGACCCGGAGCAGTTCTTCAAGCATGCCCGCCAGCTCTATCTCGCTTGGAAGAAAGCCAACAAAGCTGCCGCAGCCGCCGAGGGCTCCGACGACGAAGAAGCCACCGAGGAGGAGATCGACTCGGCGGTCTCGCTCGAGGACGACGAGGACGCGGCACGGGCAGAAATCCTCGACTTCCTAGCCAAGATGCCGCCCTACGACTTTCAGACCTGCTGCGCCAAGCTCGTCAACGCACTCGGGCACGAGGTCGTGTGGATCAGCCCGCCCGGACCCGACGGCGGCCTCGATTTCGTCGCGTTCGCCGACCCGATCGGAGCGAGCGGCCGCCGCATCAAAGGGCAAGCCAAGAGGCAGCAGTCCAAGCAGGACGTTGGTGACGTCGGCGCCTTCTTGTCCAAGCTCAAGAGCGACGATGTGGGGGTCTTCATCGCCCTCGGCGGCTTCACCAAGAATGCGGAGATGGACGCACGATCGTACGAGCGTCGATGCGTGCTGCTCGATGGCGCCGACTTCGTCCGCCTGTGGATTGCGCGCCACGACCGCCTCGACGAAGAGGCCAAGGCCCTTCTGCGCCTCCGTCCGATCTGGCGGCTCGTGCTGCCGGTCGACTGACCCAAAGACTCAGCCGCAGAACTGGCGGACCCGCTGCTCGGAGACGCAGGATGCCGGACTGTCTCACGCGACTACGGCCGCCTCAAACCGTCGCGCAGATTGACCAAACACAACGGCGACGCTGCTTCCGTGCGATCGGACCCGGTGGCAACGAGAGTGCTCGACGGCCGCAGGCCGGCTACCGGAATACCTTCGAGCCAGCGTAGGGGGGTCGCTGCATAGTCCGGCATGGGATTCCCAATGATCGCGAACGCGCCACCCTTCGCGACGTGCTCGCCTGCAAGCCGCTGAGTGCTGCTTGTCGACGGTTCCAGCACTGTGACCCCGTGCTTGCCGCCCACCGGCGCTTGCGGGTGAGGCCGCCTTGCTCAGCGCACCTTTAGTCCGAGGCCGCGGACGACCTTCGCCAGGCGCTCGTCGAAGGTTGCGACGGACTGTGCCGGGGCGTCGCGGGCGGTGAGTAGCACGCAGCAGTCGGGCAGCTTGAGGCCGGTCTGGGCTCGCAGCAGTGCGAGTTGCGTCGCGGCCTCGGAGCCGAGCGCGACCTCGCGCACGGCGAGCGTGTCGAGCATGGCTTGGGCCTCGCTGACACGCCTCGTGCGCGCTGGCCCGACCAAGACCTCGGCCAGCGTGATCGGGCTTGCGACTAGCTCGCATCCAGCGGCGGCCAACAGCAGTTGCGTGGCGGCGTCGTGGTGGCCGTCGCCCTCATCGAGGTGTGCGATGAGCACGCTCGCGTCGACCACGACGATCACTCGCGCCAGTCTTCGCGCAGACGGTCGAGGTAGCCGGGCGGATATGACCCGGTGAGCGCGCCGCTCGTCCGCAAGATCGCCGCGCGGCGCTCCTGCAGAGCATTATCTTGGTCGTGCGTGAGCACGCGGTGTCCCTCGGCGACGAGGTGCTCGAGCAGCACCCGCGGCGAGTCGCGATCCTCCGGCCAGCGGCGAGCGGCGTCGCGGAGGGCGAGCGCGATCTCGTCGCTCTCGGTGATGGTGTGGCGCGGGCGAGATGTCGGCATCGCACGCGAGTGTAACACCGCACACAAGGTGCGGCACCTAAGTACCGGCGCCGACGCGGGGCGGCTACTCGCCCTCGTTGCGAAGCGGGGTGCGCTCGAGGGGCTCGTCGAGCAGCATCTCCTTCGTGAAGATGAGGTCCGAGCGGTTGTAGTCGGACATCTCGTAGTCCTGGCCCATCGTGATCGCGTCGAACGGGCAGGCGACTTCGCAGTAGCCGCAGAAGATGCAGCGCGCGAGGTTGATCTCGTAGACGGCGGCGTAGCGCTCCCCCGCCGACACCCGGTTCTCCGGCGTGTTCTCCGCCGCCACGACGCGGATGCAATCCGAAGGGCAGGCCGCCGCGCACAGCGAGCAGCCGACGCACTTCTCAAGCCCCGTGTCCTCGAAGCGGTGCAGCTTGTGGCGGCCACGGAAGCGCGGGTAGACCGGCACCTTCTCCTCGGGATAGGAGATCGTCTTCGGGCCCTCGAACAGCCGCGCCATCGTCGTCTTCATGCCGCGCAGCGTCTCGCCGAACGCGCGATACGTGCCACCGGCCGCGCCGGGCTGCGGCGCGCGCTGCACGACGAGCATGTCGTCACCGGGGTTCCAGGTCATGAGACAGCCACCACCACGATCGCGGTTACGAGGGCGTTCAACGTAGCCAAAGGCAAGAGCACCTTCCATCCGAAGCTCATCAGCTGGTCATAGCGCAGGCGCGGCAGCGTCGCGCGGATCCACACGAACAAGAACACGAACGCGAAGATCTTGCCGAACACGACGAACGGGTCGACCCAGCCGGGCGGGTCGACGAACGGCAGCTGCCAGCCGCCGAGGAACATCGTCACCGCGATCCCCGACACGACGAGGATGTTCACGTACTCGGCGAAGAAGTACGACGCGAACTTCGAGCCGCCGTACTCGGTGTTGTAGCCCGCGACGAGCTCGGCGTCGGCCTCGGGCAGGTCGAACGGCGCGCGGTTGGTCTCGGCAAACGCCGACACGAGGAAGATCAGAAACCCGACGAACTGCGGCACGATGTACCAGAGGTTCGACTGCGCCTCGACGATCGCCGGCAGCGACAGCGTCCCAGCCATCATCAGCACGCCCACCAACGACAACCCCATCGCGACCTCATAGGAGATGAGC
The DNA here is from genome assembly GCA_963839905.1 of uncultured Actinomycetes bacterium. GTDB lineage: Bacteria > Actinomycetota > Thermoleophilia > Solirubrobacterales > Solirubrobacteraceae > CADCVQ01. The sequence continues at coordinate 41,938 of CAWIXC010000008.1, forward strand.
TGCGCGGCCGCGCGCATCGCCCCGAGGAACGAGTACTTCGAGCCGCTTGCCCAGCCCCCGAGCATCAGCCCGTAGAACGCGATCGCGCCGAACGCGAAGACGTACAGCACCCCGATCCCGACGTCGATGCCGTACAGCCCGACGTCCTGGCCGAAGATGTTCGCCCGGTCACCGAACGGCAGGATCGCGAAGGCCGCGAACGCCGTCACGAGCGAGATCACCGGGGCGATCGCGTAGAGGAAGCCGATGCTCGTCGACGGCCGGAAGTCCTCCTTCGTCGCGAGCTTGATGATGTCCGCGAGCGGCTGCGCCATGCCCATCGGGCCGACGCGGTTGGGCCCGTAGCGGTGCTGGAAGCGCCCCAGCAGCTTGCGCTCGGCGAGCAGCACGATCGGCACGATCTGTACCGCGATCGCGAACAGGATCACGGACTTCAGGATCTGCACCCACCACGGCTCGACGAACGTCACCTCGGCGATCGGCAGGCCGGTCACGACGGCAGGATCTCCACGAGGCTCGCGTCGAGCTCGGATGCCGAGTCGGTGCCGAGCCCCGACTCGAGGAACACCGACCCCTCGGGCACCGCCGCGCGCAGTGTCGCGATCGCGGTGACCCGCGTCCCCACCAACGGCCCGTCGGCCGTCCGGTCCAGCCCGCCCGTCGGCGCCGACGCGACCGTCACGCGATCGCCGTGGTCCACGCCGAGGCGCTCGGCGTCGACCGGGTTGAGCTCGGCCCGCTGGTGCGGGCGCAGGAACTTCAGCGCGGGCGAGCGCTCGACCTGCGCCGCGGCCCAGATCGAGCGGAAGGTCCCGAGGCGCAGCGCGCCGTTCGGCACGGGCGCATACGGCGGGGCCTCGAGCCCGAACGGGCCGGTGTCGGCCTCGGGCCAGGCGGCCGCCTGCTCGCGGGCCGGCCAGCGCACCCCGCGCCCGCCGATCTCGTCGAGCGTCAGCCCCGCGAGGAAGCCGACCGCGCCGAACAGCGTCGTCGAGGTCATCGGACCGGTGAGCACGCCTGGATCGTGGTCCAGGCGCTTGCAGAGGTCGGCGAGGACCGACCACTCGCCGCGGACGGCGTCGGGCCGCGCGACCGCCGGGCGCAGCCGCTGCACGCGCCCGTCGAGGTTCGTGATCGTGCCTTCCTTCTCCGCGTAGGACTCCGCCGGGAAGACGATGTCCGCGTGATCCCACAGCCCCTCGGTGAGAAACGCGGCGTGGGCGACGACGGTCGTCGCGCGGGCCAGCGCCTTCGCCCAGCGGCGCCGGTTGGGGAGATCGCGCAGCGGGTCGACGTGCAGGAGGTACAGCGCCGAGAGCTGGTTCGTGGCCGCGGCGTCCGCGATGCTGTCGCTGTCGAGGCCCGGAGAGCTCACCGGCGTGAGCCCGGGCCCCGCGTTCGGCAGGACGCCGACCTCGCGCAGCCCGCGGCCGTTCGCGCCGACCGGCACTTCGAGCAGGCCGCCGCCGTCGTGGCCGGCCGTGATGACCCGCCCTGCCACGTTCAGCAGCGCGCGCGCCGCGTGGGCGCCGCGCGCACCGTGGGTGAGCCGCTCGCCGTAGACGACCACGACGTCCTCGCCGGCGTCGGCAAGGATCGCGGCAAGCGCGCGCACCGAGGCCGGATCGGCGCCTGCTGCCTCCGCGAGCTCCTCGACGACGCCGTTGCCGCCGAGCGCCGCGTTCAGCGCGGTGCAGAACGCCTCGCCGGCGCCAGGCGCGAACCGCGCGACGGCCTTGGCGTTCGGATCGAGCGCCGACGGCCGGCTCGTCGCGACGCAGAGCCTCACGCCGTTGCGCCGCACCCCCTTGCGGATGCGCAGGTCGAGCACAGGCGCGTCGTCGACCGGCTCGCAGTCGAGGACGAGCACGGCGTGGGCGAACTCGAGGTCGGGGATCGCGGCCTGCAGGCCGGGCGAGTGGAGCGCGAGGTGCAGCTCGCGCGGCAGCGCTCCGCCGGAGCGCGAGTCCAGGTGCGACGAGCCCAGCGCGCCGCGCATGAGGTGCGCGAGGAGGAAGCCCTCCTCGTTGGTCGTCTCGCCGCCCGCGACCGCCGCGGCCTCGCGGCCCGCTGTGCGCAGCCGCGACGCGGCTTCGTCCAGCACGCGATCCCAGCTGACGGGGACGAGCTCGCCATCGACGCGCAGCAGCGGGTGCGTGAGCCGCTCGTCGACGTGGAAGGACTGGTAGCCGAAGCGCCCGCGATCGCAGAGCCAGCCGTCGTCGACGCCCTCGTGGTCGCGCGCCAGGACGCGCAGGACGCGCTCGTCGCGCACCGTGTACTCGACGTTGCAGCCGGCCGTGCAGCCGAGGCAGACCGAGCCCGAGCCCTCGATGTCCCACGGCCGGGCGCGGAAGCGGTAGGGCTGCGACGTCAGCGCGCCCACTGGGCACAGCTCGATGATGTTGCCGGAGAACGGCGCGACGTACGGGTGGCCGTCGAACGTCGAGACGTAGGTGGCGGCGCTGCGCTCCTGCAGGACGAGCTGGTAGTCCTCGGAGATCTCCTGGCTGAAGCGCACGCAGCGGTAGCAGAGGATGCAGCGCTCGCGGTCGATCGCGATGAGCGGCGACAGCGCGAGCGGCTTGACGAAGTGGCGCTTGGGCTCGATGAAGCGCGAGCGGCCGGGGCCCCAGCCCATCGTGATGTCCTGCAGCGGGCACTCGCCGCCCTTGTCGCACACGGGGCAGTCGAGCGGGTGGTTGATGAGCAGGAACTCGACGATCGCCTGCTGCGCCTCCTTCACGCGATCGGTCTGCGTGAAGACGACCATCCCGTCGCGGACCGGCGTCGAGCACGCGGTCTGCAGCTTCGGGATGCCCTCGATCTCGACGAGGCACATGCGGCACGCCCCGACCGGCTGACCGAGCTTGGGCTCGTAGCAGAAGACCGGGATCTCGACGTCGCCGTACTTCGCCGCGTCGGCGAGCATCGTGCCCGCCGGTGCGTTGACCTCGAGGCCGTCGATCGAGAAGGCGATCGTCTCCTTGACGGGCCTAGGCACCCGCGGCTCCCTGGATCAGCACGGGGTCCGGGTCAGGCGGGTGGTCGCCGCCGTAGGGGTTGCGCAGCCGCGCGTCCTCGATGTGCTGCTCGAACTCCTCGCGGAACTTCGCGACCATCGAGCCGATCGGCATCGCCATCGCGTCGCCGAGCACGCACAGGCAGTTGCCGATGATCTGCTCCTGCACGGAGGCCATGATGTCGAGGTCCATCGGGGTCGCGAGGCCGTTGTCGACGCGCTCGAGCATCGAGACCGTCCAGCGCGTGCCCTCGCGACACGGCGTGCACTTGCCGCACGACTCGTGGCGGTAGAACTTCGCGAGCTTCAGCGCGACGGAGACGACCGGCACGCTGTCGTCGACCACGATGATCGCGCCCGAGCCGAGCATCGACCCCGCCTTCTGCAGCGTGTTGAAGTCGTATGGGAGGTCGAGGTCGTCGGCGGTCAGGACCGGCGACGACGAGCCGCCGGGGAACCAGAACTTGACCTCGCGCCCCTCGGGCGGGCCGCCGGCGAGGTCGAAGATGATCTCCCGCGACGGCGTGCCGAGCACGACCTCGTAGTTGCCGGGGCGCTGGACGTTGCCGCTCACGCTGACGACCTTCGTCCCGGCGCTCGTCTCGGTGCCGATCTTCGCGTACTCCGCGCCGCCCATCTGGATGATGTGGGGCATCGTCATGAGCGTCTCGACGTTGTTGATGACCGTCGGCCCCTGGTACAGCCCCTGGTTGGCGGGAAACGGCGGCTTCAGGCGCGGGTTGCCGCGCTTGCCCTCGAGCGAGTCCAGGAGACCGGTCTCCTCGCCGCAGATGTACGCGCCGGCGCCGCGGTGCAGGACGAGCGACAGGTCAAAGCCCGAGCCGAGGATGCTCTCGCCGATGAACCCCGCCTCGGCGGCCTCGAGGATCGCCGCGTCGATGATGTCGGCCTGCTCGACGTACTCGCCGCGGATGTAGATGAACGACTTGTTCGCGCCGGCCGCGTACGCGGCGATGACGATGCCCTCGATGAGCATGTGCGGGCTCTTCTGCATGAGCTCGCGGTCCTTGAACGTGCCGGGCTCGGACTCGTCGGCGTTGCAGACGAGGTACTTGTCGACGTCGGTCTTCGGGATGAACGAGATCTTCTTGCCGCTCGGAAAGCCCGCGCCGCCGCGGCCGCGCAGGCCGGAGGCCATGAGCTCGTCGGTGACCTCGCCCGGCTGCATCTGCGTGAGCACCTTGCGCAACGCGTCGTAGCCGCCGCGCTTGCGGTAGCCGTCCATCGTGTTGAGGCCGGGCTCGTCGATGCCCTTGAACAGGATGGTCTCGCTCATGACGCCGCTCCAGGATCAGTGCACTTGCGTAGGTGAAGCTGCTTGCCTGGCAGCGGCGGCGTGCCGTTGCGGACCTGCTCGACGAGCGTCGGGACGTCGTCGAGCGCGATCGGGCCGACGTAGACGTCGTTGACGGACGCCATCGGCGCGATGTCGCATGCGCCGAGGCACTCGAACGAGCGGACGTTGAAGTCCGGGTCGTCGCCGACCTCGGCCTGGATGCGCTCGAGCAGCTCGTCGGCGCCGCACAGCGAGCAGGAGATGTTCGTGCAGACGTAGATGCGCTGCGAGCCGACCGGGGTCGTCTCGAGCATGTCGTAGAACGAGGCCACGGAGATGAGATAGCCGGGCGTCAGGCGCATGACGCACGCGGCCTGCTCGATCGCCTCGGGCGAGCACCAGCCGTAGTGGCGCTGGGCGGCCGCCAAAGCCGGGATCGCGGCGCTGCGAAAGTCCGGGTACTTCGCCATGTGCGCTTCGATCTCGTCGCGCAGCGTCTGCGGCACGGGCGTCGTCGCGGGGTCGGGGACCTCCGCGGGGTCCTTCGTGAGGTCGGCGGCATCGTCCCAGCCGGGCACGCGCGAGCCGTGGCTGAAGCGCGTGACCGTGCGCTGCGGCGCGACCGGCAGGCCGTCGGACGGCGCCACCTCGCTGCCAGCGACCGGCGCTGCCGGCACGAGCACCTTGTCCTTCTTGCGCCGGCCGATCACCGGTCGATCCCCCCGAGCACCGGGTCGAGCATCGCGAGCGTCGCGATGAGGTCGGCGATGTAGGAGCCCTCGGTCATCGGCGCGGTCGCCTGCAGGTTGACGAACGAGGGGTCGCGCATGTGCACGCGGGCGGGCTTGGACGACCCGTCGGAGCGCACGAAGCACGCGAGCTCGCCGCGCGGCGACTCGCAGGGGAAGTAGACCTCGCCCGGCGGCACGCGGAAGCCCTCGGTGACGAGCTTGAAGTGGTGGATGAGCGCCTCCATCGAGGTCGCGAGCTCGTGGCGCGGCGGCAGCGCGACCTTGCGGTCGTCGGTGATCCACGGCCCCTCGGGCAGGCCGTCGAGCGCCTGGTCGATGATCTTCACCGACTCGTAGATCTCGGCGACGCGCACGGCGAAGCGATCCCAGTTGTCGCCGTCGACGCCAACCGGGATCTTGAAGTCGAAGTCCTCGTAGGAGCAGTAGGGCATCGCCTTGCGCAGGTCCCACGGGTTGCCCGCGGCGCGCAGCAGCGGCCCGGTGACGCCGAGCGCGCGCAGCTCGGGCTCGCCGAGCGGGCAGACGCCGCGCAGGCGCTGCAGCACGATCTCGTTGTTGGCGAGCAGGTCGTTGTACTGGTCGGCGCGCGACGGCATCTGCTTCGTGAACTCGCGCACCTTCTCCGCCCAGCCGCGCGGGATGTCCTCGATGACCCCGCCGACCTGGAAGTAGCGCGTGTGCATGCGCTGGCCGCTTGACTGCTCGAACAGGTCGAGGATGAGCTCGCGATCGCGGAAGCAGTACCAGAACATCGACATCGCGCCGAGGTCCAGGGCGCTCGTCCCGAGCCACACGAGGTGGCTCATGATCCGGTTGAGCTCCATGTGGATGACCCGCAGGTACTGCGCGCGCGGCGGCACCTCGACCTCGAGCAGCGTCTCCGTCGCCCCGCAGAACGCGTACGCGTTGAAGTAGTAGGCGAGGTAGTCCATCCGCTCGATGACCGGGATCGCCTTCCAGTAGGACTTGTCCTCTGCGGTCTTCTCGATGCCGGTGTGGACGTAGCCGATAATCGGCTTGAGGTCGCGCACGACCTCGCCGTCGAGCGTCACGAGCAGGCGCAGGACCCCGTGCGTGGCGGGGTGGTGCGGGCCCATGTTGAGCGTGAGGAGCTCCTGCGTGGGATCGCCGGAGGGCAGGCGCTCGACGGGCGCCATCGTGATCGACTCCTCGAGCTTGCGGTAGTCGTCGCTGTCACTAGCGCCTGTGGCGACGATGCTCATCTGGTGTACGACCTCCCCTCGGCCTCGTCGATCGTGAACTGCACCGGCTCGCCGCCGATCGGGAAGTCGCGGCGCTGCGGGTGGCCCTCGTAGTCCTCGGGCATGAGGATCCGGCGCATGTCGGGGTGGCCCTCGAAGACCACGCCGAACATGTCGTAGACCTCGCGCTCCTGGTGGTTGGCGGTCGGCCACTCGGGCGTCACGGACGGCACCCTCGGGTCGTCGAGCGCCACGCGCAGCTTCACCGTCAGGCGGTCGAGCGCATCCATGTCGAGCAGCTCGTAGTGCACGCCGAGGCGCGGCTCGTCGGGGTAGTAGTCGACGCCGTGCACGCTCATGAGCGACGAGAAGCCCTTCGCGCGCAGCCGCTCGAGGGTGTCGACGATCTTCGCCGGGTCGACGAGCAGCGTTCCCTTGTCGCGGAAGTACAGCGTGCCGAGCACCGAGCCGGCGTCGGCCTCGGTCAGCTCCTGGGCGAGGAGCTCAAGGCCCGTCGCGTCAGGCACCGGCGGTGTTCCCCGACCGGAAGACGTTGATCGCGGTCTCCTGCGAGGAGCCCTCCTCGGGGAAGACCTCTTCCGTGCCGCGCGCGCCATAGCCCTCGCGCCAGCCCATGTCGGGGTCGTCCTGGATCATCTTGCGCAGCTTGAGGATCCCGTGCATGAGCGCCTCGGGGCGCGGCGGGCAACCGGGGACGTGGACGTCGACCGGCATGAACTTGTCCGCGGGCACGATCGCGTAGTTGTTGAAGACGCCCATCGAGCTCGAGCAGGCGCCCATCGCGATCGCCCACTTGGGCTCGAGCATCTGGTCGTAGATGCGCCGCACGACCGGCGCCATCTTGATGCTGACGCGGCCGCTCAGGATCAGCAGGTCCGCCTGGCGCGGCGAGGCGCGGAAGGCCTCGAAGCCGAAGCGCGCGACGTCGACGCGCGCGGCGACGATCGACATCATCTCGATCGCGCAGCAGGCGAGGCCGAACGTCGCGGGAAACAGCGCATTCGAGCGCGCCCAGGCGACAGCCTTGTCCATCGTCGTCGTGAGCACGCGCTCCTCGACGTACTGGTTGAGCTCGCGGCCCTCGAGGTCGCCGCGCAGCATGTCGCGAGCGCGCAGCTGGCGGATGCGGAAGTCCTCGCCGGACAGGTCGCCGAGGTCCGTGCCGAGCGCGGGCAGCTTCTGGCGCTTTACCTCCATTCGAGGGCTCCCCTTCTCCAGACGTAGACGAACGCGGCCATGAGCAGCGTGATGAAGACGATGATCTCGATCAGCGCGAACGTCCCGAACGCCTTGAGCTGGATCGCGACCGGATAGAGGAAGATGACCTCGATATCGAACAAGATGAACAGCATCGCGATGAGGTAGAAGCTGATCCCGAAGCGAAAGCCCTGCTGGACCTCCGACGGCAGGCCGCACTCGTACGGGTCCTGCTTGTGCGGGACGTCGCGCTTGGGGCCGAAGGCGTAGTTCAGGACCGCGAAGGTCGCGCCCACGACTCCGCCGAGGGCGACGAAGACGAGCGCCGGCAGATAGCTGTTCAGCACCAGGTCTTTCTATCACCTATGCGCCACGCCTCGATTGCAAGTGCCTGAAGCCACGATCGCCGAGATCGCGGCGTACGTCACGCTCGCGGTCAACGGCGCGGCCGGCGCGTACGCCGGGCTGTGCTGGTGGCAGGTGCGCACGGCGCGCGCCGTCTGGCCGCTGCTGCGGGCCGGCCAGGTCGTCGCGGGCCTGCAAGCGGTGCTCGCCGGCGTGCTGCTCGCGACCGGCTTTCAGCCCGCCGACGACCTGTACTGGCTCTACGCGCTGCTGCCCGTCGCGATCGGCTTCGTCGCCGAGCAGCTGCGGCTCGTGTCCGCCGAGCAGGTGCTCGAGAACCGCGGCCTGCCCGACGCCCAAGCGGTCGGAGCGCTGCCCGAGCCCGAGCAGCGCTCCATCGTGTTGTCCGTCGTGCGCCGCGAGATCGGGGTCATGGCGCTCGCGGCGCTCGTCGTGGCGTTCCTCGCGCTGCGCGCGGCGCTGATCGCCTGAACCGCGGCGGGCGTCACCGCAAGAAGGAGCCGTAAGCCCGGTCAGCCGGGGGCCCGCTCAGGTCCATCGTCGCCGGACAGCTTGTCGAGTATCCCGGAAAGCTTGTCGAGGATCCTCCACAAGGCGTCGCGATACGCGCGACCGTCCGCACGAATGTCACGAATCAGGTCGTCCATCCGATCTGCGCGGCTGTCGGATCGCTCGTCAAGGCGATCGAAGCGCTCGCCAAGCAGGCGCATCGACTGCGAGATCTCGCCCAGGATGCGCTCGTTGCGCAGGCTGTCCTGGCGCATCGAGAAGCGCCAGCCGTCGTACGCCCTGCTCTGGGCGGCGATGACCTCCTCGCAGCGCGCCATGTGCGCCTCCAAGCGCGCCTCGAACTCCGCGCCGCGGGCGAGATGCTCAGGCGACGTGTCGGTGATGCCGCGCTCGAGGTGCTCGTCGATGCGGGCGAGCAGCGCGTTGCCGCGCTCGACGTGCGCCTCGATCCGCGCGAGCGTGTCGTCGGCCATGGCCTCGATTGTCGCAGGCGAAATGTGACGGGTGCAACGCGCTTCGTGACGATTCTGCGCAGGTAGCCACGCGCTCGGCGAGAGCGCGTGGCCGCCGCGGACCTCTAGCGGTAGACGGTCCTGATGATCAGGCCCGACCGCGCCTGCGGGCGCGTCGATGCGGAGAACGTCTTGCTCTGGTCGACGTAGTACTTCCACGTGCCACGGCGCGAGCGGGTGGGCAGCAGCGCGAGCCGCTTGGTGGCCACACCGCACGGCGCCGAGGCACTGCCCAGCGAGACGGTGCGGATGGTCCGGCCGCCAAAGCGCAGGTGCAGGTAGACGGTCTTGCCGGGAGCGAAGCCGCGGGCGGTATGCGTGACCTTCCGGGCCGGACGGCCGCTCGAGGGGTTGAAGTCATAGCCGGGTCGCACCTGCTGGTAGGACGCCACGGCGACGAGCGCCGGGTTCGTGCCGTCCGTCGCGAGCAGGCCGAATGTCTGCAGCTTGCGGCTGAACGGGTTGAACGAGGGCGGGAGCGCCGCAATCGTGAAGTTGCCGGCTGGGTCCACGTCCGCCCCCGTGAGGAAGGTCGGCGTCGTGGAGCCCTTCGGCGCGGACTGGATCGTGACGCGACCACCCGGCGTGAAGCCGGTGCCGGCGATCGGCAGGTTCCGGACGCCCGCGTCGTAGGGGACGCATGGCACCAGCGTGGTCAGCGTCGCGGCGTGAGCCGGGGCGGCGACTGCCAGGGCGGATCCGGCGATCGCGACGGCGGCGACGAGGGTGCGGCGTACGGGCATCAATCTCTCCCCTGCGATGGATTCCGGGCGCGGCCCATCGTAAGTGGGCTCCCGGGCCGCGTGCGTGAGAGAAGTGTGAGATCGATCACCCGGCGGTCGTCGTGTAGCGCCCGCCAAACCAGACCAGCGGGTCGCTGGCGTCGCCGGTGCCCATGCCGATGACCTCGCCGATCCCGATCTCGTGATCGCCCCCCGGCACGAGCTCGCGCAGCTCGCAAGCGATCCACGCGAGCGCGGTGTCGAGAACCGGCACCCCGTGCGCCTCGGAGTGGGTGACGCTCTCGAACTTCTCGCGAGCGACGCGCTTGGAGGCGAAGACGGCCGCGAGCTCGAGGTCGTCGGCGCGCAGGACGTTGACCGCGAAGCGCCGCGACGCGCGCACGACGTCGAGCGTCCGCGCGCCGCGGTTGAAGCAGACGATCAGCAGCAGCGGGTCGAGCGACAGGGACGTGACGGCGGTCGTCGTCATCCCGGCGGGGCCGTCGGGCCCGGTCGACGTGACGATCGTGACCCCGGAGGCGAACAGGCCGATCGTGTCTCGATAGGTGCGCTGCAGCTCGGCCTGGCCGCCGCTCACCGCGACGGGCCCTCGACCACGAGCTTGCCGTACTGGCCGAGGTCGTCGTGGTTGGCGATCGTGCAGACCAGGCGGTACTCGCCCGGCTCGAGCGTGACCTTGATCGGCTCGGCCGCCTCACCGGGCTGCATCGACTTCACCCGCGCGCCGGGAACCTCCTCGGGCTTCTCGTCGACGTCGGTCGCCGGGACCTGGACGACGAGGTTGTGCGTCAGGCGCCCGGTGTTGCGCACGACGATCTTGATCCGGCCGCGCGGCGGTTTGGCGACGATGTCCTGCGGGACGATCCGGTACTCGTCGAGCGTGAGGCGCAAGATCGGCCGGTCGGTGCGCTTGACCTCGCCTTCGCCGCATCCGCCGAGGGCAAGGCAGGACGCGGCGAGACAGGCGGCTATCGGGCGGGAGCGAGACATTCGCCCGAGGCATTGTTCCGTATGATCTGCGCCGCCCATGGCCCGCCGCTTTCTGACCGCTGCCTGCCTTGCCGCCGCGGCCCTCGTTTCGGCCGGCTGCGGCTCGCAGGGCGTGGAGGTCTCGGCGGACGATCCGAACCACCGCGGCGCCGTGCTCTTCGCCGAGCGCTGCGGCTCATGCCACACGCTCACCGCCGCCGGCACCCAGGGATCGGCGGAGAATGTGGCCGACAAGGAGAACGTCGACGGGCCGAACTTCGACACCCGCAAGGAGGACGTCGAGGACGTCGTCTACGCGATCGAGAACGGCGGCTTCTCCGGCGCGATCATGCCCGAGAACATCGCGACCGGCGCCGAGAAGCAGGCCATCGCGCGGTTCCTCGCCAAGTACGCGGGCAGCGATGTCGCGACGGCCTCGCCGACCGGCGGCGCCGGCAAGGGCGGCACGGACGACGTCGCCGAGGGTGGCGGATAGCCGCACCGCGGCGCCGTTGTGCTGGACCTCAGGCTGATCCGTCGCGAGCCCGATGCGGTTCGCACGGCGCTGGCGCGTCGCGCCCCTGAGCTTGCGGACCGCGTCGATCGCCTCGTCGAGCTCGACGCGGACTGGCGCACCGCTCAGCAGGGCGCCGAGGCGCTGCGGGCCGAGCAGAAGGCGGCATCCGAGCAGGTCGCCGCCGGCAAGCGCGAGCAGCGCGACGTCTCGGCGCAGCTCGATCGCCTGAAGTCGTTGTCGGGTGAGGTCAAGGCGCTGGGCGAGCGGGCGAAGTCGGCCGAGGCCGAGCTGCAGGAGCTGCTCGTGACGCTCCCGAACCTCCCCGACCCCTCGGCCGCCGAGCGTGAGGACGAGGTGCTGCGGGTCGTCGGCGACGCCTCGAAGACCGGTCGCGACCACCTCGAGCTCGCGGGCGAGCGGATCGACATGGAGCGCGGCGCGCGCCTGTCGGGCTCGCGCTTCGCCTACCTGCGCGGCGATCTCGTCATGCTCGAGCTCGCGCTCGTGCAGTGGACGATGGCGCGGCTGCGCGGGCACGGCTTCGAGCCGGTCATCCCGCCGGTGCTCGTGCGTGAGCAGGCGCTGTACGGCACGGGCATGCTGCCCGACACCGAGCAGCAGATCTACCACCTGGCCGAGGACGACCTGTACCTCGCGGGGACGAGCGAGGTCGCGCTCGCGTCGCTGCACGCGGGCGAGATCCTCGACCCCGACGAGCTGCCGCTGCGCTACGCCGGCTTCTCGCCGTGCTTCCGGCGCGAGGCAGGCGCCGCCGGCAAGGACACCCGCGGGATCTTCCGCGTGCACCAGTTCGACAAGGTCGAGATGTTCTCGTTCGTCGAGCCGTCGGCGAGCGCGGAGGAGCACGAGCGGCTGCTGGCGATCGAGGAGGAGATCATGGGCGCGCTCGAGATCCCCTACCGCGTCGTGAACATCGCGGTCAACGACCTCGGCGCGAGCGCCGCGAAGAAGTACGACATCGAGGCGTGGCTGCCCGGCCAGGGGCGCTATCGCGAGCTGACCTCGACCTCGAACACGACCGACTTCCAGGCGCGGCGCCTCGAGATCCGGGTGCGCGGCGACAAGCGCCCCGAGATCGTGCACACGCTCAATGGCACGGCGGTGGCGGTCGGGCGGACGCTCATCGCGCTGCTCGAGAACGGCCAGCGCGAGGACGGCTCGGTCCGGGTGCCGACGGCGCTCGTGCCCTACGGCGCGCCGGAGGAGCTTCCGCCGGCCTGAACGTAGGCGAACGCCTGCACGCGGCCGGGGAAGATGTCGAACGTCTCGTCGAGGCTCGTGATCTCGAAGAGCCGCAGGACCGTGGGGTTCGCGCAGACGAGCGCCATCCGACCCTGCGCCTGCACGACTTGGCGCAGGCCGTTCAGCAGGACGCTCAGCCCGGTCGAGTCGATGAACTCGACGGCGCTGAGATCGAGCACGATCGAGGTGTTGCCGCGGTCGATCGCGTTCGACAGGCGCTGGGCGAAGCGGGGTGCGGTCTGCACATGGATCTCGCCACGCACGTTGATCACGTGGGTGCCGGAGGCGGACTCCTCCTCGCTGAGATCGAAATGCGGGACGACTGGCGACACGGAGCTATCAGACTCTGCTGGGGGCCTACTGTCAATGCGCAAGTACCCGACCGGTCTACGATCACCACGTGGCCGAAGACGAGCAGCTGACGATCGACGAGCTCGCCCGCCGGATCGGGATGACGGTCCGCAACATCCGCGCGCACCAGTCGCGCGGCCTGCTGCCGGCGCCCGAGGTGCGCGGGCGGACCGGTTACTACGGCCCGGATCACGTCGCGCGGCTCGAGCTCATCCAGGAGCTGCAGGCCGACGGCTTCAACCTCGACCTCATCCGCCGGCTGCTCGACAGCGCGAGCGGATCGAGCAGGGAGGTGCTGCGCTTCAAGCACGCGCTCGCGCGGCCGTTCGGAGCGGACGAGGAGGCGCGGCCGGTCAACCTGCTCGAGCTTGCCGAGGAGTGGGGCACGACCGACCTGACGCTGCTTGACCGCGCGCTGAAGGTCGGGCTCGTCCGGCGCCGCGACGACGGCATCTTCGAGCTCACCAGCCCCCGCCTGGTGCATCACGGCCGCGAGCTCGCGAAGCTTGGCATCGGGCTCGAGCGCCAGCTCGAGATCATCGGCCGGGTCCGCGAGCAGGCCGACAAGATCGCCGAGGCGTACGTCGAGATCTTCCTCGACGCGGTCTGGCGGCCCTTCGAGCAGGCCGGCCAGCCGGGCGAGCGTTGGCCCGACGTTCACGACGCGCTCGAGCGCCTGCATCCGCTGGCGTCGGAGTCGGTCGTGGCGATCTTCGGGCTGGCGATGGGCGAGGCGACGGAGCGTGAGTTCGGCCGCCAGGTCGAGCGGATCGCCAAGGAGCGCGAGGCGATGGAGCGCGAAGCGGGGGGCGACGCCTTCGCGGGCGCGGAGCCGGCCGCGCGCGACGGCGCCACGGACGCGCAGCCTGCGCCGGATGGCGAGCCTGCCGCGCGCGACTCGGCGCCGCAGACGACCTAGGACGCCTTCGTGCCCGCGACGCTCTCGCGCCGGCAGCTCAACCGCGCGACGCTCGCCCGCCAGCTCCTGCTCGCCCGCGAGCCGCAGAGCGCGGTCGAGGCCGTCGAGCGGCTCGCCGGCATGCAGGCGCAGGAGCCAAAGCACCCGTTCATCGGGCTGTGGACGCGCGTCGAGGGCTTCCAGGCCGAAGAGCTGCTCGCCGCGCTGCACGCGCGCGAGGTGGCGCGGGCGACGCTCATGCGCTCGACCCTGCACCTCATGAGCGCCGCCGACTACGCCGCGATGCGGATGGCGCTGCAGCCGCCGCGGTCGGTCGCGCTGCGGGTGCTCGGCGCCCGCTCGGAGGGGCTGGATCTCGACAAGGTGCTGCCGGCTGCGCGCGCGCTGCTGACCGGGAGCCCACTGCCGTTCGACGAGATCCGCGCCCGGCTGCACGAGCAGTTTCCCGACGTCAACCACCGCGCGCTGGGCTACGCGGTGCGCACGCTCGTGCCGCTCGTGATGGTGCCGAGCGAGGACGGGCGCTGGGGCTTTCCGCGGGTCGCGTCGTTCGCGCTCGCCGAGGAGTGGCTCGACGAGCCGCTCGCCGCGCAGCCCGCGGCCGCCGCCGAGGCGCTCGTGACGCGCTACCTCGGTGCGTTCGGTCCTGCGACGGCGAAGGACGTCGAGCGCTGGTCGGCGGTCGGCGGCATGAAGGCGGTGCTCGACGGCATGCGCGATCGCCTCGAGGTGTTCGCCGACGAGCGCGGACGCGAGCTCTTCGACCTCCCCGACGCGCCACGACCCGGCGACGACGTGCCAGCGCCGCCGCGCTTCCTGCCGGAGTTCGACAACCTCGTGCTCGCCCACGACGACCGCACGCGCGTGATCGCCGACGAGCGCCGCCCGCTCGTCACGACGAAAAACCTGCGCGTGAAGGCGACGTTCCTCGTCGACGGCGACGTGGCCGGCACGTGGACGATCGCGGTCAAGCGCAAGGTCGCCACGCTGACGCTGGCCCCGTTCGGCACGCTGCCCAAGCGCGCTGTCGCGGAGCTCGAGGCGGAAGGCGAGGCGCTGCTGCGTTTCGCCGAGCCCGACGCGAAGGACTGGCTGGTCAGAGGGAATCGAGGTCGGTGAGCCGGCATGACGCCGGCTCACCTTGCTCGGTCTATTTCGACTTGGCCGGGATGACGATCTTCCTCGTGACGGTCTTCGTTCCGGCCGTGATCGTCACGCTGCGGATGCGGCCGCTGCGCAGGAGCGAGCGGTAGCGCTTGGCGATCGTCACGCGGATCGACGCGGACTTGCCCGGCTTGATCCGGTACGTCGTCTGGCCGAGCGTGAGCTTCTTCGGCGGCTTGGCGCTCACGCTTCGCAGCTTGGCCGGCGGCCGCGCGGTGACCGTGACCTTGCCGCTGCACGTCTTCGGGAGCGTGCACGACACGGGGACGGTCAGCGCGCGGCGCTCGCGCTGAGCTGCACGCTGCCAGCGTGAGCCGGACGGCCCTACGGGCGCCGTCGTCGTGCGGGCCCGGCACCACGGGTGCCGTCGCGTCGGGCCCGGTCCGGCGCCATGGGCGGGCGTCCGAGGCTGCTGGCCGCCCCGGCCCCGGTCCGGGCGGCGGCGGAGGAGGAGGCGGCGGAGGCGGTGGTGGGAGGCGGCGGCGGCGGCGGCGTGGACGGCGCCGGAGCTCACGCCGATGGTGGCGCTGTCGTGGTCGTTGTCGACGCTGGGATCCGAGGTCGTCGTGTCGGTGGTCGCCGTGTTGACGACGGGGGTCTCCGCGGCGGTCCCGGCGGTCCGGAGCCCGACGCACTCGACGTCGAGCTTCGCTTCGCGCGTCTGCTGCGTCGTGTTGCGCAGCCAGATCTGGTGGCTGTGCTGCAACGTCGTCAAGCCGAGCGCGACGAGGCCGTCGGGCAGGTCGTACGACCCCACGATGGCCGCGTAGCCCTGCGGGCAGGGGACTTCGCTCTCGCTGTCGCCCGGGTTGGCTACGAACGTCTTGGTCGGGTGCGCGAAGTCGAGGCTGTGCACGTGCGCCGGCGCTCCGCCGGGACCGGTGTCCGTGTCGAGCGTGCGGATGCTGAGCTTCACATCCGCCGTCACGAGCACCTCGACGGTGAACTTGCGCCCGTTGCCGGCGGGCTCGCTGCCCGCGAGCCGAGCCTCCCCGGAGAGGACCTCGATGCCGGGAGCCACGGCACGCGTGCCGGGAGTCCCGCAATCGTGTACACGTAGCGGCCCGGAGCGCGTGTCCCGGTCGTGAGCGTCTGCAGCGTCCCGACTCCGATCTGATGGGCATGGCCGCCGGAGGGGCCGATGTCCTGCGCGATGCACATCTGGCTGAACGTGACCGGCAGCGCGGGGAAGGATCCGTTCTTCACCGTGAAATGGAAGTTGCCGCGCGCGATCGAGCGCATCTCTTGCACGCGGACAGCGATGGATGGTGGGGTGCCGTGGAAGTCGATCCCGGCGTCGGTGGCGCTGCCGCCGGCGGGGCAGTTGAGATCCACGGTCTTCGTCTGGCCCGGATTCAACGCGTCGATCTGAACGACCCTGGACGTCGTGATCGCGTGCGACCCGGAGCCCGTGCCCCCGGACGGTGCGTTCGCCGTCGCGACGATGGTCACCGTGCGATCGGCACCCGGCGCGAGCGAGCCCGAGGTCGCAGTGCACATGGCCGGCCGCGTACGTGCAGACGGGCGGGCCCGGCGTGACCGACACGAACGTCACGCCGCCCGGGAGGTCGTCGTCGACCGTCACGCCCTGCGCGACCGACGGGCCGTCGTTGTGGGCGACGAGCGTGTACGTGACCGTGTCACCCGCGTCGAACAGCGTCCCGCTGGCTGTCTTGTGGATCGACACGTCGGCCTTCGGAGCTACGTCGTCGTGGGCCTTGGCGCGGTTGTTGGCGTCGTGCGCCTCGGTCGTGGTGGTCGTCACGTCGACGACGTTCTTGATCGGCGTGGTGCGAGAGGCGTCGAGCTTGGCGGTCACGTGGATCGTGCGCGTAGTCGCCTGCCGCGAGCGTGCCGAAGTCGCACTCGATGAGCTGCCCCGTGACGACGCAGTGCGTCGTGTCGTCGATCGACACGAAGCTCAGGTACGGCGGGAGCGTGTCCACGAGCTTGCTGTTCAGCGCGTCGGACGTGCCGTCGTTCGTGACGACGATCGTGTAGACGACGTTCGTCCCCGGCACCTCCGGGCCAGGCTCGGAGGCCTTCGTGACTTTGCAGATCGGCCTTGGCCTCGACGACGAGCGATCCCGTGTCCGTCTTCGCGGTCGGGTCCTCCTTGCTGTGCGTCGTCGCGGTGTTGACGAGAACCGTGCCCTCGGGGACGTTCGCGCCGACGCTGACCGGGCACGGTGATCGTGACCGTCGCGCCGGGGGCCAGCGTCGAGATGAGCCACGCGATCGATTGGCCGCTCGCGCTCGTCTCGCTGAAGCCGCTGGCGGGCGTGGCGGTTGCCTGTGCCCGGGATGTACGTCAGGCCCGGGTCCAGCACGTCCTTCACGACGACGTTGTTCGCCGTGGCGTGGGTGTCGTGGTTCGTGATCGTGATCGTGAACGTCGACTGCGAGCCCGCGGTGACCATGCAGTCGTCGGGCGTCTTCTCGATCGTGATCCGCGGGACGGCGACCGTCAGCGTGACGGTGGACTGGGGGCCGTCGTAGGAGCGGTACACGAAGGGGTGTGCGCCGCGCGTCGCGGCAGGCACGCCCCAGTACTCGTCGATGTCCGCGGTGTTCGTGATCTGGTCGTCGGCATGCACGTCGCCCGCCGGCTTCACGTGGGCCGTGTAGGTCAGCGTCACCGTGGCTCCGGGCGCGATCGGCCCGGGGATCAGCCAGCGCATGGGCGGGCCGCTCGCCATCCAGGGGACGACGTTAGTACGGGCCGCTCGACCACGATGCTCGTGCAGCTCGCTGTCGGGCGAGTCCTCGACGGCGACGTCGTACGCGGGCGACGTCCCGGTGTTCGTGATCGTGATCGTGTACGTGACGACCTCGTCGCCCTCGACGTACGTGCCCGTGTCAGCGGACTTCGTGATCTTGAGCTTCGGCTCGACGACGTGGTTCGTCGCGGTCGCGGCGCTCGACGGGTAGTCCGAGCCGGGGATCGTCGTCGGAGTGCCGGCGACCCTGTTCTCGCCGTTGGAGCCGACCCGCGCGGAGTTCGTCAGCGTGTCGCCGTCCTTGACCTTCGTGCCGTTGGCGTACGTGTCCCGGAGGTGGCCGTGGAACTCGATCAGGTACACCCGGTTGCTCGAGATCGCGGGGAGGTCGCCGAGGAACCAGCCCGTCTGAAGCGGGCCGGAGCCGGTGGCTGCGGGCAGTGGCGCCGCCGGCGGGTCGGTCATCGGGCACGCGGGACAGCTGATGGTCGCGGGCCCGTCGAGCTCGAAGCCGTCGGGGATGCTGTCGGTCACCGTCGCGTCGTAGTACTGCAAGCCCTTCGGGAGCGTGACGGTCAGCTTCCAGGTGACGCTGTCGCCGATCGTGATCTTGTCGGGTGTGACCTCCTTGGTGATCGACGCGGTCGCGGCGCAGATGCGGTCCACGTCCTGCGCCGCGTAGTCGGGCGCGGTCGTCGCCGTCGAGTTGGGAGTGCGCACGCCCCGATCGGGGCGCCGAGGCTGGCGGCGGCGACGCTGGCGACAGTTGTCGTAGCAGTTGCCGGCGACGGGGCTCGACCCGATCACGGCCTGGTAGTGCAGGACGATCGAGGCGCCCGGCGCCAGCGAGACAAGCCGGGGGTCGTCGACCCGTTCCACGTGATCGTCGAGTCGTTGCCGACCCAGTGGCCGTTCTCCGGTCCGGCGACGCTGTTCGCAGTGCCGGTGAGCACGGGGAGCATGCCGGCTGGCAAGAGGTCGCTGACGACGAGGTCGTGGGCGGTCGACACGTCCGCGCCGACCGGGTTGGTCACTGTGATCGTGAAGTCGATCGTCTGGCCGGCGGAGATCGTGCTCGGACGGCGCATGCGCTCTTCACGATCGCGAGGTTCGGCTCGACGATCCGCGTCGCGACCGTGCCGCTGCTCGTCCGTCCGACGTCGTCCTGGTCGTGGTAGGCGAGCGTCGCGGTGTTCGGAAGGTCGGAGCCGCGCTCGTTGGCGGCGACGTCGAGGACGCTGGCCGAGAACTTCAGCGACGAGCACGTCGTCGCCCGTCGGGTTGGCGATACGTCGTGGGGAACGTCGACGACCACGACGCTGCCCGGCGCCGAACACCGACAGGCCCGCGGTGGGGAGCGTGTTGCCGTTCAGGGTCGCCGTCGGCGTGCGACCACGAGCGTCTGACGCGCGCCGAGGTTGTCGAGGAGGACGGTCGGCCCGTACATCGTCGTCCCTTCCGGGATCGTCGTCGTGACGGTGTAGTGGATCGTCTCGCCGATCGCGGCCTCCGACGCGGCGGCGTTGCCGGGCTCGCTGACCGACGTGGTCCGCTCCTTCACGACGGTCGCGCAGCGCACGGTGACCTGTAGACGCAGTCCTCCGCGGCCGGCATGTTCGCCGCGGGAAGCGACGGGTCGCGCACGGTCGGGTTGTTCGGGATGAGCTGGTAGATGCCGCCCTTGTTGGTCGTGTACTCGGCCTCGACGACGCCCGCGACGTTGTGGTACGGCGTGCACGGGCTGACGTTCCTCGGGATCTTGAGCGTGTACGTCAGCGTCACCGTGGCTTGGGCCGCGACGGGAACGTCCTTCCACTCGATGTGACTGCCCGACGCAGAACCCGCTGTGGGAGATGCTCGACGCAACGATGTCCGCGCAGGTGATGCCCGGCGGCAGCTCGTCGATGATCCGCGAGGAGCTCGCGTCGGCCGTGCCCTTGTTGGTGACGTCGAGCCGGAACTGCACGCTGTCGCGGCCCGTCACCTGCTTGTTGTCCTCGTTCGGGCCGTCGCTCGTGACGGTCCCGTTGGGGCCTGTGATCGCCGCAACGCCCTTCAGCAGCGACAGCTCGGGGATCTTGAGCTTGAAGTCCGCGTGGTCGCGGAGCGCGAAGGCCCGGCCGGCGGTGTTCTCGTAGGAGAACTTCATGAGGTTGCCCTCGACGTCACCGGAGTGATGGCCGAGCGGCGACCCGCCCGTGGTCTCGACGTAGTACTCGAAGACCCCCGGCCCGAGCTGCACGATGTCCTCGGAGGACCCGCCGGTGCCGAGCGGCCCAGTCGAGCGGGGTCCCGGCGTGAACGTGACCGCGGTCGGGGGGATGGTGTTGGGCGGGGCAATCTGCGTCCCTGGCCCACGAAGGTGACGGTGTCCGGGAGGTAGTCGCGGACGTGCTGGCTGCGGGTGTGCACCTTGGTCGGGAAGTCGACGCGCAGCTTCCAGCAGACCTTGTCGCCGGGGCCGTACTCGGGAACTGCGTTGCTGTAGGTGGCCGTCGCGCAGCTGCCGGTGATGGGTGGCACGGCGCGACCTGCTTGTCGATCGTGACTCCGCCGGCTGTCTTGCTCGACCCGGAGACGTCGAGGTCGGGCTCGCCGTCGGGAAGCTCGTCGTGCTCGATCTTCATGCCGCCCGCGGCGCAGTCGTTCGGGGTGTCCGTGCAGCGAACCCAATCGTTGCCGCTCACCTGGACGGCGTTCTCCACGGAGTCACGCGAGACGACCGGCTTGTCGTTCTTGAAGTCCTCGCCTTGGTAGTACTCGCGCGTCTTGGTCCAGAACTTGATCTGGCGCGTCTTGCTCGGCGCGATGTGTGCCAGCGACGTGACCGTGTTCTTGTCCCAGACCACGGTGTAGGCCCCGCCGGGCTGCTCGGCGACGCTCGTGTACGGCGCCAGCTGGCGCGCCGGCTGCCGGCGGGCCCTCGGTTGGGCGGTGAGTCAGGTCCATGTCCTCGCACTCGGTCGTCGAGACGGGGGGCGTGTGCTCGACGTCGTTGGGCGGGTCGAGCGGGCAGAGGCCGTCCGGGACCGTGTCGCGTGATCACCACGTCGTCGAGCGAGCGGTACTCCGAGGCCTGGATGTCGAGCGTCCACAGCGTGAAGTCGCCCTACCTCGAGGCCGTGGTTGTTGTTGGACTTCTGGATCGCGATGTCCTCGGCGATGACGCAGCAGCGGTTCCCTCAGTTGGACACGTGCCTTGGGCGGCTTGGACGGCGGCTGGTAGGTCCCCTCGACGAACGCGCCGTTGAGCAGCGGCTGCTCGTCGTAGGTCTCGGGGCCGGAGTTGTTGTCGAGGTTCGAAGCCTGCGCGCCGGTCGTCGGGTCCGGGCGCGTTGCCGCCGGGCCAGGTCATCGTGTTCGCGCGAAGCGGGATCGCGGCGGCGTAGCGTGAACGTCTTCGACTCGCCGACCGCGAAGCCGCGGAACGGAGTCCCACTTCAGGTGGGTGTAGATCGCCCAGCGGGAGCGGGCCGTGTGCCGTCGGGATCGACGGGGCCGACCGTCTCGACGCGATCGGGAGCGTCGCAGTCGGTCCGCCGTCCGGGCCGACCACGATCGGGCCCGAGCCCTCGTACTCGTGGCCGGGATCGACGGAGCTCGGGTTGGTCGGCGCGTCCGTCGTGTTGTCGGTGGGCCCGCTGCAGCCGAGGTACTCGATGCCTGCGGGGATGAAGTCCTCGAGCGAGACGCCGGACGTCGGGTTGACGGAGTTGTTGTTGATCGTGAGCGTGTAGACCGTCTGCTTGTCGTGCACGCCGCGCGGGCAGCTCGTGCTCGGGGCTTGGCTCGGACTTCACGACCTCGATCGCGCTGAGCGTGGTGCTGCCCCCACCGGAGGCCCATCCGGTGAAGGTGTCGGGGTTCGCGATGCTTGCCGGACCGTCCCCCTTGCCGGTCAACAGGTGCCAGTCCGTCTCGTCGCGGGTATTGGGGGAGATGTAAGCCTCCGCGTCGATCGCGATCGTGTCCGCGACGTCGAAGCTGCGTTCCGGCCCGCTGTAGGCGGTCGTGTTGTAGCTCACGTCGAAGGTCAGCGTGTGCGTCGAGTTGGGCACGAGGTCGCCGGTGTTGTCCCACTGCAGCGCGGTCTTGGCGTATCCGGGATTCGCCGCGTCGATGACCTGGACCTGGCGCGGATTGCCCTCGGGCGACGATCCGGGTACGTAGTGCACGCCGTTTGGAAGCAGCGCGTAGTAGGCGACGTTGAAGCCCCCTGGCTGCATGCGGCGCGAGCGACGTCGTCAGGCTGACGGTGTAGTTGTGACCGAAAAGAACGGAGGGCGCTGGACCGCCGCTCAGCTGCAGATCGGGTGAGCCGTGGGCATGCGCCGGCGCGGCGATGGCGAGCATGAGCGCGATGAACGCGCCAACGATGAGACAGCCGCGCCGGATGGTTGCGGTCGGAGTTGACATGCCCGATGCGCGGGCCTGCTTCGCGAGCGGGTTGACGACGTGTGAGTACTGCGCAGCAAGGCCCATGGCCGCTCCGATTTCGTGTAGACGCGCCTTCCGGATAGTGATCCGGAGCTTGACTGCAATTCCCGGTTCGCAGCGAGCCAGTGAAGGCTCGTCGCAGGCCAGATTTGGCTCGTCCCGGGCCACGACCGTAAACGCCTCCACATGCGCGTGACGAGATCTCTCACACTCTTCACAGAAAAACGTGCCCGACCGGCAGACAGCGCCGGCCCGGCGGGCGCGGCGCGCGGCCTAGTCTAGCCGCCGCCGCGGCGCGCTCGAGCAGCAGCCGGCGCAGCGTGTCCTCGTCGGGCCGGGATGGCTCGGTCGTGTCGATGAAGTCCGTGATCGCGGCGGTGAAGCCGGTCGGGTCGTCGTGGTGGGGATAGTGGCGCGCGCCCTGAAACAGCACGAGCCGGCTACCGGGCATGCGCTCGTGCGCGCGGATGCCGTGGCGGGCGGGGATCACCGGGTCGCGGTCGCCCCACACGATGAGCGTCGGGATCGCGGCGGTGAGGTACATCTTGTCGGCCGCGTTGATGCGCTGGCCGCCGATCTCGATGACCGAGCGCGCGGTGTGGACGAACGCGCGTCTCGCCGCCACGTCGTTCAGCGAGGCGAAGCCCCGCGCGAGCACGCCGACGTCCGGGCGCAGGCCCACGCCGATCCGCTTCGCCCAGCCGCCGACCTTGGCCCCCGCGCTCACGATCGGCTGGGAGGCCAGCAGCGGCAGGACGTACTCGGCGCCCGGCAGCGCGACGGCCCGCAGCACCGGCGTCACCTGGCGGCCGAGACCGCCGCTCGAGACGAGCACGAGCCGCTCCACCCGGTTGGGGAACTGGTAGGCGATCTGCATCGCGATCCCGCCGCCGAGCGAGTGGCCGACGATCGTCGCCCGCTGATGGCCGAGCGCGAGCATGAGATCGCGCAGCAGCGACGCGTTCGCGCCGAGCGAGTAGTCGCCGCGCGGCTTGGCCGAGTCGCCGTGGCCGAGCAGGTCGGGCGCGATCACGGTGAAGCGCCGGCTCAGGCTCGCGAGCACGGGCTCCCAGCTCGACGACGAGTTCGCGATTCCGTGCACGAGGATCAGCGCCGGCCCCTCGCCGCCGGTGCGGTAGCTGAGCTTGTGCCCGTGGAGGTGGATCTCGGCGGGCTCGGACATCGAGCCCGTCAGCGGATCTGCACGCCCGAGATCGCCCGCGCGATGACAAGCCGCTGGATCTCCGAGGTGCCCTCGAAGATCGTGTAGATCTTCGCGTCGCGATGCCAGCGCTCGACCGGGTACTCGCGGGTGTAGCCGTTGCCGCCGAGGATCTGCATCGCGCGCTCGGTCGCCCAGACCGCGACCTCGCCGGCCTTGAGCTTGCTCATCGAGCCCTCCGCGGCCGTGAACTTCTGCCCCGTGCGGCCCATCCAGGAGGCCCGCCAGACGAGCAGCCGGGCGGCGTCGATCTCGAGCTTCATGTCGGCGAGCGTGAACGCGATCGCCTGGTTCTCGATGATCGCGCGGCCGAATTGCTTGCGCTCCTTGGCGTAGTCGAGCGCGAACTCGTACGCAGCGCGCGCGATGCCGAGCGCTTGCGCGCCGACGACCGGGCGCGTCGCCTCGAACGTCTGCATCGCCGCCTGGGAGTTCGAACGCGTCCCCTCGCGGGCGCGGGCGAGCTTCGCGTCGAGCTTCTCCTTGCCGCCGAGCAGGCAGCGGCCGGGGACGCGGCAGTCGTCGAGGAAGACGTCGGACGTGTGGGAGGCGCGCAGGCCGTGCTTCTTGACCTTGGTCCCCTGCGTGAGCCCCGCCGTCCCGGGCGGGATGATGAACGCGGCCTGGCCGCGCGAGCCCAGCTCGCGATCGACGCTCGCGACCACGACGTGGATGTTCGCGATGCCGCCGTTGGTCGCCCACGCCTTCTGGCCGTTGAGCACCCACTCGTCCTTCGCCTCGTCGTAGCGGGCGGTCGTGCGCAGCGCCGAGACGTCCGAGCCGGCGTCGGGCTCGGAGACGCAGAACGCGGCGACCTTGACGTCGTCCGGGGTCCCGAAGCACTGCGGGACCCACTCGCTCATCTGCTCGGGCGTCCCCGCGCCGAAGATGCTCGCGACCGTCAGCGCGGTGCCCATGATCGAGATGCCGATGCCGGCGTCGCCCCAGAAGAGCTCCTCGTTGACGATCGGCAACGTCAGGCCGGTCGGGTCGGCCCAGAACTGGGCGAAGCCGTCGAAGCTGTAGAGGCCGATCTTCGCCGCCTCCTGGATGATCGGCCAGGGCGTCTCCTCGCGCTCGTCCCATTCGGCGGCGGCAGGGCGCACGACGCCGGCGGCGAATCCGTGGATCCAGTCGCGGATGTCGCGCTGATCCTCGCTGAGCTCGAGCGAGAACGGCGCGTGGTCGATCGTGGTGGCCATCGCTCGAGGCTAGACGACGGCGTGGGCGGTCCGCGTCAGGTCTCGAGCTCGCGCAGGCAGGTCGGGCACAGGCAGCCCTCGTAGGACGCGGCGAGCTGCGCTTGGCGCTCCGGGCTCAGCGCGACCTCCGCGCACCAGCAGGCGCCCGACGCGATGCCGCAGCCGAAGGCGGCCTCGCAGCGCGGACAGCGATCGGTCTGCTTCTTCGCCTGGCGGAGCGCCACACGCCTCAGGCTACGCCCCGGCCCTGCTCATGAGGGCGTCCTTCACGCGGGCGTAGGCGGCGGCGCCGTCGCCGTCGATCGCCGGGACGCGCAGCAGTGGGGGAAGGCCCATGACCCACACCGCGAGGTCGCGGACCGCGTCCTGGTAGGCGCGCTCGTTCTGCTGGCCGTGGAAGCCGAACATCTTCGAGGCCATGCCGTAGCGCCACTTGTCGCTTGTCGGCGCGTGCTCGCGGCACAGGTCCTTGTACTCCTTGATGTCGAAGCCGAGCGGCACCTCGGCCGGGTACAGGTCGAGCGTCGTCAGCCGTTGCGTCGTGAAGTGCAGGACGTCGTCGACCTCGACGAGCGTCGCGGACGGCATGTGCACGAGAACCGCCATGTACGGCATGTTCACGCGGCAGGAGTGCAGGACGGGCATGAGTCCCTTGAGCCGGCCGAACATCTGCTCGAGGGCCGGCACGGCGATCTCCGCGCGCTGCATGACGTCCGGGATGCCGGACTGGTCGGCGAGATACGACACCGCGAGATGACCGGGCTCCGAAGCCCATTCGAACTGCTGCGGCTCAAGCTCGATGCCGTCCTTGGCCGCCTCGGCCGCGAGTGCCTCTTCCTGCTCCGTCACCTCCGCCATCCACGTCCTCCGTTCTCGCCTGCTCCAACGCGCGCCGAGCGGCGCGCAGACCCACGCATAAACGTAGTGGACGCGCGCCTCGGATCACGCGCCGGCGGCTCTGGGGTCGGCGGCTGCTCGCCTATGCGAGTGCGCGGTGTCACACATCGGCCGTCCGCGGGCGTCGACCCTTGGTGGGCACCCCAAGGCGCAAAGGAGTTCCTCATGGCAGACCCGATCCAGCCGTGGCCGTTGACGAAGAAGGGCGATAACCACCATCCCGTGACCACGCTGCAGCACCTGCTGCGCGCGCAGAAGCAGACCGTGGCGGTCGACGGGATCTTCGGCGCGAAGACCGAGGCCGCCGTCAAGGCCTTCCAGAAGGCCAAGAAGCTCTCCGTCGATGGACAGGTCGGCCCGAAGACGTGGGCGGCGATCATCATCACCGTCAAGAAGGGCTCCAAGGGCGACGCCGTGCGCGGCGTGCAGTGGGAGTTCCAGTTCCGCAACCTGTCCGACGACCCCTCGAACGCCCCGGCGATCGACGGCATCTTCGGCCCGAAGACCGACAAGGCCGTGCGCGGTTTTCAGGACGCGCTGGACATCGATGTCGACGGCATCGTCGGCCCCATCACGTGGCGCGCGCTCGTCAGCGGGATGCTGTCGTTCTGAGCCGATCGGGATGCCGCTACCGTTCCGAGTCTCGGAGCGGTGGCGGAGTCCGGTTGATCGCAGCTGCCTTGAAAGCAGCCGGCCGTGCAAGCGGCCCGGGGGTTCGAATCCCTCCCGCTCCGTGACCTCAGACGCGCGTCCGTCGCCAATGGGTATGGGACGGGCGGGCGCAAGCAGCCCGGAATCGCGCCGTGGCATCGCGCCGCTAGGCTACGAGCATGCCGCGTGCCGACACCCATCGGGCCGAGGTCGAGAAGGCCGAGCGTGAGCTGATCCGACGCACTCCCCGCGAGAACCTACGCGTGGCGCAGACGTTGCGCGCCCTGAAGACGGGTCTTGCGGAACGCGAGCAGCGAGTCGTCGACGAGGCGGCAGCCGAGTTCGAGCGCAGAGCACGCGATGATCAGACGTCGCCGAACTCGGCTTCGAGCTGAGCTCGCAGCTCGGCAAGATCCTCGACGCGGCGTTCGATTGCCGGAAACGCTGATACGTCTCCGGTCGTGGCGAGCACCGCGTCCGCCTCTGCTCCCGAGAGCAGGCTCGCGGCGCGAGTGACGAAGTGCCCTTGGATTCGATCGAGCGGAGCGCCCGCGTTCAGCGCGTCGGCGGCTGCTGCAAGCACGGAGTACGCCAACGTCCGTGCGGCACGCATGAGCTCGTCGAGGCGCTCGGTCACGCGGTGATGATGGCCCATCGATCGGCGGCCTGTTGAGAGCGCGCGCCATGCCCGTGCCCGTCGTCAGCCTGAGGTCCGGCGGGTCGACCGGCTGACGCTGCGGGGTCGGGCACGTCGCCGTGGACGGCTGAAGCTGCATGGCGCTCCGGCGGGCTTCCAGCGCGGCCGGATCCATGAGCGCCCGGATCAGGCGATCCACGTCAGATTCGGGGTTCGCATAGCGTCCTGTTCGCTCCGCTTCCAGAGGTCGTGCGAATCGTGGCCGGTCGTCGGGCGACGCGGGATGTGCTGTCTGCCGCAACTCGTTGTTACGCTCGTGTCTACGGCGATGTGACGTGGCTTCCGAGACGACAACGATCAGGGTTCGCCGCGACACGCGGGATCGCATCAACCGCTTGGCCGGGGCACGCGGAGTATCCGCGCCGGACCTGATCGGGAGCCTGATCGACCGCGCCGAGGACGAGGAGCTGTTCGCGAGCCACGCGACCGCTTACGAGACGTTGAAGTCCGAGCGCCCGGATCTGCTGCGCGAGATCGAGGCGGAGGACAGCGACTGGGAACGCTCGGACCTCGCGGCGTCGATCGATGACGGGTGACCAGCCTGCTCGGTGCGACGTCTGGCTTGCGCGACTGGATCTGACCGCCGGTCACGAGCAGGCTGGCGCCAGGCCGGTCATCGTTGTCTCGCGTGACGCAGTCAACGCAGCCGGGTGGCGGCTGTGCGTGTGCGTCCCGCTGTCGTCGCGGGACCGAGGATCTCCACTTCACGTCCGAATCGACCCGCCGGAGGGCGGTGTCCGCACGACGAGCTTCGCGCTCGTCGACCAGGTGCGCGCGCTTGACGCTCGCGACTTGAACAGCGCTGGGGCGCCGTCGATCCGGCGACGCATCGTCAGATCGCCTCGCTGCTCTTGAGGATCGTGGGACCGCGATGACGGCTGCTCCTTGTCGGCGCTGATCGTCGAGCGCAACGTGCGGCGTCGTGCGCCGCGGCCAGCCGGATCCATCAGATCGTGGATCAGCCGGTCAAGGTCGGGCTCGGGGTTCGCATCGCGTCCCGTTCGCCCCGGCCTGCCCGCAGCGAGGATCCCGTGAGCTCGCCCCAGCGTCGAGCGGACGATCGGATCGCCTGTGATCGCAGGTACATCCTGCAGCCAGGATGTCGGCGTGGCGATCTTCCGCAGCCCCCAGCGAGCATGGCCCACTCCGCGGAACAGCTCGCGGTGACGAACGTGATGAGCAGCACGGCTCCGGTGAGTCGCTCGGCACGTCGTCGGTGAGCGACCCGCGTAGGAGTCGCGACTCGACGTCTGTGTCGAGCAGGATCCGCTCAGCGATCGTGATCACGCTCGGCGCGCGTCAAGGCGATGAACCGGTCGACGTCTTCATCGCTGTCCCAAAGATCGGGGCGGGCCAGCGCGGCCAGGTCGTTGACGGGTTGAGCGCGGGCTCGCCCAACGAGCGCGTCGAGCGTCACCGGCGGGTGATCGACGGCTCCGACGGGCGAAGCCCCGGCGGGCGACCCCGGCTGCATGGCTTCAACGTCGGTGCGCCGTAGTCGACGAACGCCGGTCGGCAGACGGACCGCTCTGATCAGTCCGCGGTCGGCGTAGCGCCTCACCGTGTTCTCGTGCACGCCGAGTCGTTGCTTCGCAAAAGGAGATGAAGGTAGACATGGAAGCCACGGTCGAGATGGTAGCTCCCGCCCCGGGCGGCCGTCCTGCATCCTGAGCACCCGGTTTCGCGCCTCGCGCCCGGCCGGATTCATGAGAGCCTCGATGAGCCTCACGGTGCCGTGCCCGGGGTTCGCAGAGCGTCCCGTTCGCCCGCTGATCTCTGTTTTGCGCGGCGGTCAGTCCACGTGTCAGCTTCGCGCTGCCGTCATCCCGGATGTGGCCATCAGACGACGACGCGTCCGCGAGCGAGGCCCGCGCCGCGCCAGCGCAATCAGAACTCGCCGAACATCCAGTTGCCGGCTGCGCTCTCGTCTTCGCCAAGGATGAACTCAAGCCAAAGCTGCGTGAACTCATCTCGTGAGATCTGGCCGTCGCCGTCGGCGTCGAGTCGGGCGAAGAGCGCGTCGGCATCGCCCGCGAGCCGGTAGGCCGTTCCGAAGATCCGGTACTCGGCGGGGGAGATGACGCCGTCGCCCGACTGATCGAGGGCGTCGAACAACGCCGGCCCGCCCTGCGCAAGCGCAGCTTCGTCTGCTGTGTCGACCATCGTGCAGAACTCCTCGCACGTCACGATGCCGTCGTCGTTGAGGTCGGCGCTGTCTTTGGTGCGATCCCACCATGCGCTGAGCAGTTCGTGGACGGCGGCGTCGCCGTCCGATCCCTTCTCCCAGCCGCTGAGCGTCGACAGCTTGTCGGCGACGGCCGTGTAGTCCGCCCGTTCGACGACGCCGTTCCGGTTGAAGTCGATCGCGTTGAACGCGGTCGTAAGTTTGCGACGTCGCAGGTCGCTCAACATGAATGCCACCCCCTCTGGCTTGAGCTGCCCAGGCTACATCGCCGGTCGTCGGGCTTGTGAAAACGTGGCGGTATCCCGAGAGGCCCGCGCGCCGGCCCGGCCCCGCACTCTCCCGACGGGCGCCCCGGACAGCCTCCGTGAGACAGCGGGCCGGCGCGAGAGGTTCGATCGTCGAGCTGCGATCCTCACACCCCTCGCGATGCCGCACGTTGCCGCGCGTGACGCCCGGCCGGAGTCATGAGGCAATCGATCAGCCGGTCAATGGTGGCCGCAGGGTTCGCATGGCGTCCCGTTCGCCCCGTTGAGTTCTGCCGGGGTCGGCGTGATGTCTACGGCCCGGCCAACGCGTGGCGGAGCGGAAGGACGCGGACTCCGGCAGCAGCGCCGAGTGGTCTGAAGTCCGACGGGTCGTCGGTGAGGACGGCGCCACCGACGGTGGCGGCCGCAGCGACCACGATCGCTTCGAGCGTTTCCCGCGAGTTCGCCCGGGCCAGGATCTCGCCCCCTGATCTCGCTAGCTGCCGATCGCAGTCGATGATCCGGCAGACGTTCAGCAGCCGGGCGAGGCGGGCCTGGCGCGAGCCGTCGCGCCACACCTCGGCGATCGTAGGCGCGGCGACGGCGATGTCGACGCCTTCTCGGGCGGCGCGGTCGAGCCATGCCGCTGGAGAGCGATCACCCCGCTCGTGGGCAATCAGGACTCCGGCGTCGAGGACGAGAACGGCCATTGCCTCGTTACGTGATCGGTCAGGTCGGCTGGAATCGGGCCTTCGGTCGCAGACTCCTCGGCGAGCAGGGTGCGAAGGCGCTCGCGCCGCACGCGCTCGGACAGCGCGTCGTTGACAAGCGCGGACAGGTTGCCGCCGGGCGCCAGGCCCCTGGCCTCCGCCAGGATCTCGTCGTCGATGGTCACGGACACCTTGACGGCCATGAACGGCGATCCTACCACGGTCGGATCGGGCCGCATCCAGGCGACCCTCGACCCACGTTCGGCACCGCGGCGCCCTCATACCGCAAGGATTGTCCCATGCGAACAGGAGGCGGCCCCCGCCGGCGCCACCCGACTCCCGCTTTAGCGGCCTACGATGGTCGCGGCGAGCGCCAGTCGATGGTCCTTCGTCCACGGCGGCCCCAGCGTCGCCCGAGGACCGTGCAGGATCTCGTGGGCGCGAGCGCCGAGCAGGTCGATCGCTCGATCGACGATCTCCTTCGCGGTGTAGAACTGGACTTCCCAGCCACGCTCGCGTGCGAGCTCGGCGAGCACCTGGCGATACATGATCGCGTCGGCGCGGGCCTCGTATGGCGCGCGGCGTTGGACGGCGATGTCGTCCGGGAAGTCCGGCGGCCAGGTTCGAAGCGAGATCGAGACGATCGGCTTGGGCAGCGCGGTGGCGAGTTCGTCGAGCGCAGCCGATGTCGCCCTCACGACCGAGGCTCGCACGTGGCCGACCAGCGCAGCCGTCGCGGCGACGTCGAGCCGGCGGCTCTGCCAGTGAATCGGTGCCGCCGACAGGCCCGGCTCGACCAGCTCGATCCGCCGGCGGTCGACGACCTCGTGGTCGGCTGACGCAGTCACGGCGACAGCCCAGCCGAGATGATCGGCGATGCCCAGACGCATGTCGCCCAAGCTATCCCGTGACGCGGATCGTTGCTTCGCGTCCCATGAAGTCCACGTAATGCACCGCGGCGGGCGTGTTCGTGCGCCTATGCGCAAGGCGCTCTACACTGCCGAGGAGAGCCTCAAGGAGAGGTGGCCGAGTGGCTGAAGGCACTCGCCTGCTAAGCGAGTATGGGGCTCAACCCCCATCGCGGGTTCGAATCCCGCCCTCTCCGCTCTACACTGCACCACCCATTGCGCCCGTAGCTCAGCTGGATAGAGCGTCGGTCTACGGAACCGAAGGTCAGAGGTTCGAATCCTCTCGGGCGCGCTGCGAAAGGCCTGGAAAGCGGGAGCATCTCCTCCCTGAGGCCCCGGCAAGGGCATCGTCGGTCGGTGTCCGGGCCGTCCCGCATAGCGCCCGCAAGGCGTCCCCTGCGCGACGATCTGCGAGCCGAATGAGTGCTTCCATGTCGAGAAGCGCTGACCGGCTCCGCTCACCAGGTGAAGGGCCTCGACAGCCGCGGCCCACGACACCAGGAGACCACGATGCCGAAGTTCCTGCTGCTCAAGCACTACCGCGGCGGCCCGGAGCCGCACCTTCCCGTGCCCCCGATCGACCAGTGGGCCCCGGAGGACGTGGAGGCCCATATGGCATTCCAGCATCACGTCAGCGAGCTACTCGAGGAGAACGGCGAGTACGTCGACACGCGGGCACTCGCGCCGGCGCGCACGTGGGTGCGCTACGGCGGCCCGGACGCCGCTCCCGTCACCACCGACGGCCCGCACCCCGAAACCAGCGACCTGATCGCCGGCTGGTGGATGATCGACGTCGATTCGCGCGAGCGTGCGCTTGAGCTCGCGGCCTACGTCTCCTCCGAGCCCGGCCCGGGCGGGGAGCCGCTGTACGAGTGGATCGACGTCCGGGAGATCATGTGGGAGCGTCCTCAGACGACTGACGCGGCGTGATCGACGAGCCGGCGCGAGGGCTGGACGAGGGCGCGCTGCGTGCCCTCGTCCCTCGGGTGCTCGCGAGCCTGGTCCGACGGGGCGAGGACTTCGATGCCGCTGAGGACGCATTGCAGGAGGCACTGCTGGAGGCGCTGCGGGTGTGGCCCAAAGCCGCGCCACGCGACCCGCGGGCGTGGCTGACCACGGTCGCGACCCGGCGGCTCGTCGACGTCCGCCGCAGCGAGGCCGCCCGGCAGCGCCGTGAAGAGACGGACGCCGGATGGCCCGAGCCGCAGGCGGGCGGTCCTACTCCCAAGGAGGGCGACGACACGCTGTTCCTGCTCTTCTGCTGCTGTCACCCCGACCTCGCGCCCGCCTCCCAGGTGGCGCTGACCCTGCGCGCCGTCGGCGGCCTTACGACCCAAGAGATCGCCGACGCCTACTACGTGCCGGAGGCGACGATGGCGCAGCGGATCAGCCGGGCCAAGCGCGCCCTGCGAGGGCGCCGCCTGGACCAGCCCGGTGACCTCGCCGTCGTGCTGCGCGTGCTCTACCTCGTCTACACGGCCGGCCACGCGGACCGGCTGGACCTGGCGCGCGAGGCGATCCGGCTCGCCCGCCAACTCACGCTCGCCACCGAGGAACCGGAGGCGCGCGGGCTGCTCGCACTGATGCTCCTCAACCACGCCCGCCTTCCGGCGCGATTTGACTCGCAGGGTCGCATCGTCACGCTCGACCGGCAGGACCGTGGCCTGTGGGACACCCGCGAGATCGCCGAGGGCGTGCGCGTCCTGCAATCGGCGCTGGCCTCACATCGCCCCGGGCGCTACCAGATCGAGGCCGCCATCGCCGCCCTGCACGACGACGCGGCCAGCGCCGCCGAGACCGACTGGCCGCAGATCCGCGCCTGGTACGACGACCTCGTGGCCCTCACCGACGACCCCGTGTCCCGGGACCCCGCCGCGGTGCTCGGCCGCGCGGTCGCGGTCGGCCACGTCCTCGGTCCCGCCGCGGGGCTGCTCGAGACCGATCGGCTGCGCGAGGTGCTCGGCGACCGCCACCGGTGGCATGCCGTCCGCGGCCACCTGCACGAGCTCGACGGCGACCTACCCGCTGCCGCCACGGCGTACGTCGAAGCCGCCCGGCTCGCGACGAACGTCGCCGAGCGCGACCACTTGGTCCGTCAGGCCGCCCGCGCTCGGGCCGGCGAGCCATTCAGCTGACGCGCCGAGAAGAAAGGTCATGGACGCGCAAGAGATCACCGAAGAGCTCGAGCATCCCGGTGCGCGGACCCGCTCGCCTCCGCAACGCTGCTCCGGCTCGCCTAAGACGGATCAGACGGCTTCCCGCGAGTCATCCCGCTCGGCTTCTACTGGAACGGAAACTAGATCGTCGTCTGCACGGCGGCGACCGCGCCCAAGGTGAAGGCGCTGTCGTCGCGTCCTAGCGTCGCGATCACGATCGATGTCGGCGACTCGCCTGCGGAGGCAAAGGCGCTCCTGGTGCATGGGATCGCAAGCGTGGCCCCGATGGCATCATCGGGCTGGTCGAGGAGCTCGGCTGAGCAACACTGCACGCCGAGCCGTGCTCCGGCGTCACGCTCGAGGCGGCAGCACCGGCGAGCTCGTGCATCTCGTCGGGCGTAAAGAAGCATTAGGCGTTTGGGTCCCAGCGCTCGCGGAGCTTGGGCACGTCGCGGACGGGGTTTGTCGACTAGGCCGTGGGTCTGCTTGGCGCGCTCGAGGTTCGAGCCCATGACGGTGAGTAGCCGGTTGACGCTACGGCGGTGCCGCGCGTCGGTGCCAGGGCCTGCAACTGGGCCTCGGTGTCCTCGTGCGCAGGTTGCCGGTGGGGCAGCGCGTCCTTCTCGGTCCAGTCGCGCCCCGAAGGCCTTCTTGGCTGGCATGGACAGCTGGCCGAGACTTGTCGCCGCTTTCTTGTCGCGGCGCATTTCGAAGGGGCCACGCCTCAGCGCACGATCCCGCCGCTGCGGG
Organism: uncultured Actinomycetes bacterium; assembly: GCA_963839905.1. Taxonomy (GTDB): domain Bacteria; phylum Actinomycetota; class Thermoleophilia; order Solirubrobacterales; family Solirubrobacteraceae; genus CADCVQ01. The sequence continues at coordinate 75,523 of CAWIXC010000008.1, forward strand.
GGTGACATCATAAATCGTCGAACGCCGACCACAGGGTCGCTTTGGCATCTATGATGTGGGGCTATGGCCGGACTGTCGGATGCCAACCGAACGCTACTGAGCCGCATGCATCGCGGGCTCGACGGCCCTTTCGATGCTGGTGCCGCTGCGGCCGCTGCCGGCATCGAGCCAGCGCGAGCGGCCCGGCTTCTGAGACACCTCGCGGCGCAGGGTTGGCTGACCCGCGTGCGCCGCGGCCTGTACGCGACGGTTCCGCTCGAGGCGGAGAGCCCGGAGGATTGGCGGGTCGATCCGTGGGCGGTCGTCGATGCCGCGATCGGCGACGGCTACATCGGGGGCTGGACGGCGTTGCACCACTGGGATCTGACCGATCAGATCTTCACGACGACCGTCTATCTGACGGTGCGTCCGGTGCCGTACCGGGAGCGCGAGATCGGCGGCGCTCGGTTCGAGTTGCGCCACATCGGCGGCGATGACCGGTTCGGTACCAAGCGGGTCTGGCGCGGCCGCGTGGCTGTGGACGTCTCCGACCGGGAGCGCACGCTCGTCGACTGCCTCAACGACCCCTCGATCGGTGGCGGGATCCGGCACGTGGCCGAGGCGCTGGAGGAGTACGCCGCCGGCGACAGCCTCGAGTGGGCGCGTGTCGTCGAGTACGGCGATCGGGTCGGCAACCGCACCGTGTTCAAGCGGCTCGGACTGATCGCCGAAGAGCTCGACTTCCGGGGTGCGGATGCTCTGCTGGAGGCCTGTCGGGAACGGGTCAGCGCCGGGGTCGGTCGGCTGGACCCGGGGCGTCCGGCCGAGGGGCCTGTCGTGCGCCGGTGGGGGCTGCGCCGCAACGTGAGCGTTGGCGCGTGATCATCCGCGCCGACCTCCAATCGCGCGTGCGCGAGCGGGGCCTCACCGAGGAGGTCGTCGAGAAGGACTACGTTCTGGGCTGGCTGCTGTGGGGCATCGGGGTCCACCCGGCACTACGCGACGCCTGGGTCTTCAAGGGCGGGACCTGCCTGAAGAAGCGCTTCGTCGAGACCTACCGCTTCTCCGAAGATCTCGACTTCACCGTCCTCGAACGCGGCCCACTCGAGCCCGAGGAGCTCATGCCGGTGCTCGACGAGATGCTCGAGTCCGTCGAGTCGGCGTCCGGCCTGGGGCTTCGCACCCGGCCACCCCGGCTGCGCATGCGCCCCGACGGCAGGTCGGCCGAGGGGCGCATCTACTACCGCGGACCCCGCGGCGCCCCCGGTGAGGCGCGCGTCAAGCTCGACCTCACTTACGACGAGGTCATCGTCGAGCCGACGAGCCGGCAGCCCATAGCGCACGCGTACGACGACCAACTCCCGGGTGATGGGGCGGTCCGCTGCTACTCGTTCGTCGAGGTCTTCGCAGAGAAGCTCCGCGCACTCGGCCAACGAACCCGCCCGCGCGACCTCTACGACGTGGTCAACCTCTTCCGGCGCGCCGACCTGCGCGGCGAGCGCGATCTCGTCGTCGACGTGCTCGCACGCAAGTGCGAGTACAAGGCCGTGCTGGTCCCGACGTTCGACTCGGTGACGGCGGCCGACAAGCTCGCCGACTTGCGCGGCGACTGGTCGGCGATGCTCGCCCACCAGCTCCCCGTCCTCCCTGCGATCGATGACTTCATCGGCACCCTCGGCGAGCTGTTCGAGTGGCTGGGCGGACACGAGCTCGCACGTCTCGAACCGGTTCCCCCCGTGAGGAGCGCGACAACCGACGACACCTGGGTCGCCCCACCCACGATGACGCGCTGGCCCGGCGGCGTGCCGCTCGAGCAGATCCGCTTCGCCGGCGCAAACCACCTGCTCGTCGACCTGCGATACCAGGGCACGTCCCGGCTCATCGAGCCCTACGCGTTGCGCCGGTCCCAGGCGGGCAACCTGCTCGTCTACGCGATCAAGGCCGGTACCGGGGAGGTACGCGCGTATCGCGTGGATCGGATGGAAGGCGTCCGAGTGACCGACCGCAGCTTCGTTCCCCGCTACGCCATCGAGCTGTCGGTCGCGCTCCCTGTGACGACCGGACGCCGCGGCCCCGCGGCCGGGCGCCCGCAGACGACGCCTCTGAGAGCGGCCGGCCGGAGCGAACGGCCCGGATCCACATTCGGCGGGTTCCTCCACGCGCTCCACCAGACTCGGGTTGAGGCAGATGGTGCGGGGATCGAGCGGTAGGATCGCGGCCGTGCCGTTCACGCTTAAGAACCTCAAGGCGGACGTGGGGGACGTCGGGTCCAACTTCGACGGCGCGCCGGATCTCGAGTTTCGCCTCGCGACCAAGGCGCTTGAGCTCGAGCGGTCCGGCCTGTGCTACCAGCGCATCCCGCCCGGCTATCGCTTTCCGTACGGCCACACGCACAAGGCGCAGGAGGAGGTGTTCGTGGTCGTGCGCGGGAGCGGGCGGATGAAGCTCGACGACGAGATCGTCGATGTCGAGGAGTGGGACGTGGTGCGCGTGCCGCCCGGTACCTGGCGAGGCTACGAGGCCGGGCCGGAGGGCTTTGAGATCCTCGTATTCGGCGCGCCCAATCTCGGTGAGAATCCACGCGATGACGTGGAGGGTCAGCGCGACTGGTGGGCGGACTAGCGCCCGGCGAAGGTGCGGCAGGATCTCGCGGTTACCTGGGGTCGTGGACGGACTCAGACATGCAGCGTGGGTCGGTAGGTGAGCTCCTGGATGTCGCCGTCGAGCGTCCGGCTCTCGATCAGCTCGAGGTCGAAGTCGGCCGCACCCTGAAAGATCGGGTCGCGTCCGGTCTGACCGGTGATCACAGGAAAGAGCGTCACCTGGACGCGGTCGACCAGGCCGGCGGCCATCAGCGCCCGGTTCATCGACAGGCTGCCGTGCGAGCGCAACGGCACCTCGGACTCCTCCTTGATCCGGGCGACGACATCGACGGCGTCGCCGCTCACGACGGTCGCGTCCGGCCAATCGAGGGGTCCTTCCAGGGTGGTCGACACCACCGTCGCCGGCAGGCTCACCATCCGGGAGACCCATGCGTCGCGCACCTCGGACTCCTCGGTGCCCGAGGCCAGCATCCGTGCGAACGCCCGATACGTGTTGGCTCCGAAGACCATCCGCTGCTCCGCGCTGTACAAGGCGAGGCGGTGGTCGAGCAGCTCGGGCCCTTGCTTGCCCCAGTAGCCGGTCCAGTTGCCGCTGCTGTCGGCGGTTCCGAAGCCATCGAGGCTGGAGAAGACGTCGAACGTGTAGGTCGAGGCCATGATGCTCTCCTTCGCGAGTCCAGTTGGTCGGGTGTGAATACAGACTTCGAACCACGGCGAAGCTCATCGCCGCCCTCCCCGATCGTCAACTGCCGGTCACCGGTGGCGCAGCGGGCAGTTGCACCGTGACGCAGAGCCCCCCGGCGGCCCGGGGGGTGAGGGTGAGGGTTCCGTCGTGTGCTTGGGTGATGCTCTTGACGATCGCAAGCCCGAGCCCGACGCCTGCGTGCTCGGTGCGTATGCGTTCGGTGCCGCGACGAAACCGCTCGACGAGCGTGGCAACGACCTGTGGGGTGAGCTTCGCGCCGGTGTTCTCGACGGTGAGCACCACGCTCTCGGGGTGAGCGCTGGTCGTGACCCACACGGCACCCTGTTCGGGCAGGTTGTGGACGATCGCGTTGTGGACGAGGTTCGTCGTCAGCTGCAGCAGGAGCGCGTATGAGCCGGTGGTGGGGGTCACGTCGCCGGAGGTCTCGATGGTGAGGCCGCGCTCTTCTGCGAGAGGGAGGAGCGTCTCGGTGGCTTCTTCGGCCACGAGGGACAGGTCGACGTGCTCTCGGGCGAAGGAACGCTGATCGGCGCGGCTGAGCACAAGCAGCGCTTCGGTGAGGTCGATCGCTCGGGCGTTGACGAAGTGCAGGCGCTCGACAAGCTCGCCGTTGTCGCGGTTCGGATCCTTGCGGGCCACGTCGAGCAGCGTCTGCGTGACCGCGAGCGGGGTGCGCAGCTCGTGGGAGGCGTTGGCTGCGAATCGCTGCTGTTCGGCGACGTGTGCCTCGAGGCGCGCGAGCATGGCGTCGAACGCGTCGGCGAGCTCGCGGAACTCGTCCCTGCGGCCCGGTAGGCGGATGCGGTGGGCGAGCGATCCGGTCGCAGCCGTGCGTGTGGCGTCCATGATGCGGGCAAGGGGTGCGAGCATGCGGCCGGCGAGAATCCACCCGCCCACGAGACCGAACACCAGCAGGGACGCCAGCGCGATGGCCGCCTTCGGAGCGAAAGCGCGCTGGAGGTCCGAGCGGGTGGGAATGAGAGGGCCGGGTCCTACCAGGACCTCGGGTACGTAACGCAGCAGGAACACCCAGACGACCGCGAGCAGCAAGGCGCCGGCAACCATGAGGAACCCGGCGTAGCTGAGGGCGAGCTTGAGGCGGACGCTTAGACCGGGGGCCCTATCCACGGTCTCCTCCCTCGTGCCCGGTGCTGATGCGGTACCCGGCTCCGGCCACCGTGACGATGATCCAGGGCTCGCCGAGGCGCTTGCGCAGTGCGGAGACCGTGATGCGCACGGCGTTGGTGAACGGGTTGGCGTTCTCATCCCACGCCCGTTCCAGCAGCTCTTCGGCGCTGACCACACCGCCTTCGGCGGCGACGAGGACTTCGAGCACGGCGAACTGCTTGCGTGTGAGCGCGACGTAGCGGCCGTCGCGGTAGACCTCGCGGCGGAACGGATCCAGACGCAGACCCGCGATCTCTCGCACGGGCGGCCTGTGGTGCGCACGCCGGCGGTCGAGCGCTCTGAGACGGAGCACGAGCTCTTGGAGCTCGAACGGCTTGGTGAGGTAGTCATCGGCGCCGAGCCCGAACCCGGTGGTCTTGTCGTCGAGCCGGTCGGCGGCGGTGAGCATGAGGATCGGCATGCCGCTGCCGGAGGCGACGATGCGCCTGGCGATCTCGTCACCGGAGGGGCCGGGGATGTCGCGGTCGAGAACCGCGATGTCGTAGGCGTTGACGCCCAGCAGCTCCAGGGCGGTGTCGCCGTCACCGGCGATGTCCGCCGCGATCGCTTCCAGGCGCAGGCCGTCGCGGATGGCTTCCGCCATGTAGGGCTCGTCCTCGACGATCAACACGCGCACGCTCGGATGCTAGAGCCGGCGCATATCGTCGGCGTATCGAAAACTGCATACGTGCCGGCAACACCACGCTGCCTTCAATGGCGGCGTGGCCTACAGCGAGACAGCATGGACGTCGAGCCGTCGGATTCGGATTCGCAAGGTCCGTGGCGCCGGCCTGCTGGTCCTCATGGTGGCGATCGCCGCCGCCCTCGGCTACCAGCTGCCGGCGTCCTCGTTCTCGACGGCCGCACCGGTCATCGACGTCCTTCGCGGTGAGCACCGCGGTGCGCTTGGCCAGGCTGACGGCGCCGTCCCCGACGGCACGTCGGTCTTCGATGACGGGATCCCGGGCGTAGCCAACCTCGACGCCGATCTGCTCGGCGCCCTGCGCCACGCTGCCACTGCCGCCGCGGACGCCGGGGTCGAGTTCGTCGTCGACAGCGGTTGGCGCTCCCCGGAGTACCAGGAGCGACTCCGCGACGAGGCGGTCTCGAAGTACCGCTCAGAGCAGGAAGCCGCCCGCTGGGTGGCCGCCCCCGATACGTCCGCTCACGTGTCGGGCGACGCGGTCGACGTCGGCCCCTCCGCTGCCACGGCGTGGCTGTCCGAGCACGGCGCGGCGCACGGGCTGTGCCGGATCTACGCCAACGAGCCCTGGCACTACGAGCTGCGCCCCGAAGCCAGCGATCGCGGCTGCCCTCCCTTGTACGCCGACCCGACGCACGATCCAAGGATGCACCAATGACGCAGCAACGACGGGCGCTCGCCGCCCTGGCCCTTGTCGCCCTGATCGGTGCGGGCTGCTCGAGCGGGTCCGCCGAGAACGACACCGCCGTCAACACGAACGCCGCCGGTCAGGGGCAGGCGGTGAAGTTCGCCGAGTGCATGCGCGACAACGGCGTCACCGAGTTCCCGGACCCCGACGCGTCGGGCGGGTTGACGATCGACGGGGTCCTCAATGGCTCGTCGCTGGACCCGAACGCCCCGGCGTGGAAGGAGGCCATCGGCGCGTGCAAGGACCTGCAGCCACCGGGGTTCACGGGCGACAAGGAGGTGACTCCCGAGAAGCAGCAGGCGCGCCTCGAGTTCGCCCGGTGCATGCGCGACAACGGCGTAAAGGACTTCTCGGACCCCGCCAAGGGCGAGCCCCTCGTCGACACGAATCGCATCCCATCCTCCGCCACGGAGGGTGGTATGACCATTCTCAACGCGGCGATGCGCAAGTGCGGCGACGTCGCCGCGGACGCAGTGGGGGGCCGGTGACGCGCCGGGTGGTGGCCGCGGCGGCCGTCCTGGTCGCGGTATCCGGCACCGGCGGCGCGGTCGTGATGTCCAGTGCCAAGCAAGCGACCCCGCCCGCGCTCAAGGCGCCGACGAACACTGTGAAGGTGGAGCTGGGGGAGCTCTCGGCCATGATCTCCCTGCATGGGACCCTGACCTATCAGGCGCGATCGGACGGCTCGCCGTACGCCGCGATCAACCAGGCCCGCGGCATCTACACCAGGCTGCCCGACGACGGCGACAAGGTCGAGTGCGGCGACGCGCTCTACCGCGTGGACGACGACCCGGTGCTGCTGCTGTGCGGCACGGTCCCGGCGTACCGCGACCTGGACATCGGTGATGAGGGTAACGACGTCCGGCAGATCAACCGGAACCTGCGCGCGCTCGGCTACGACGTGGGCGCCGATATCGCTCCCGGTGACAACGACTTCACCTGGCGGACGAAGGACGCGCTCGAGAAGCTCCAGCACGACAAGGGCCTTGACGACGTGACCGGAGCGCTTGGGATCGATGATGCGGTCTTCCTGCCCAAGTCGGTGCGGATCGCCAAGGTGACCGGCGAGCTGGGTGGATTCGCCCGGCCGGGTGCACTCATCGCGCAGGCCACGTCCGACACGCTCGAGGTTCAGGTGGCCCTCGAGGCGTCTCAGCAGGGTGACGTGAAGCAGGGCGACCGTGCGCGGATCACGCTGCCCGGCAACCGCTCGGTGAAGGGGCAGGTGGATCGGCTCGGGAGCGTCGCCCGGACCGCCGGGAAGGACGACGACATCGGGACCGCGACGATCGCGGCCTCCATCAGTCTAGACGAGCCACGGAAGGCGCGCGGGCTCGACAGGGCCCCGGTCCAGGTGGATATCGCGACCGAGGGGGTGAAGCGCGCCCTGAGCGTCCCGGTCACCGCGCTCGTCGGGAAGTCCGGCGGCGGGTTCGCGGTCGAGGTCGTGCGCGCCGGCGGGCGGCGCGCGCTGGTCGCGGTGAAGCTGGGCCTGTTCGACACCGCGGGCGGGCGAGTCCAGGTGGAGGGCGATCTTGACGAAGGCGCTCGCGTGGTCGTGCCGTCGCCATGAGCGGCGAATCGGTCCTGCAGCTGGACGGGGTGACCAAGGTCTACGGCGAGCAGCCGCCGGTCGCCGCCCTCCGGGGGGTGTCCTTCTCCGTCCGGCGGGGCGAGCTGGTGGCGATCGTCGGGCCCTCCGGGTCGGGCAAGTCCACGCTCCTGCACGTCATGGGGACGCTGGAGCGGCCCAGCAGTGGCGTGGTCCGGATCGGTGGGGTCGACGCGGCACGGCTGAGCGACCGCGAGCTGTCGCTGCTGCGGGCTCGGGAGATCGGGTTCGTCTTCCAGCAGTTCTTCCTGGCCGAGCATGCCACGGTGCGCGAGAACGTCGCTGACGGCTTGCTCTACGCCGGCGTCCCCGCCGGCGAGCGCTACAGGCGCGCGGATGAGGCGCTTGAGCGGGTCGGCCTCTCCGCGCGTGCGAAGTTCAAGCCCACCACGCTCTCCGGTGGGGAGCGCCAGCGGGTTGCGGTCGCCCGGGCCCTCGTCGGACGTCCGGCGATCGTGCTCGCCGACGAGCCGACCGGGAACCTCGACAGCGCCACCGGCGCTTCGATCATGGAGCTCATCACCGAGGTCAACGCTGCCGGCGCCACGATCATCATGATCACGCACGACGTGGGCCTCACCGATCGGCTGCCTCGCCAGATCCGGGTGCTGGACGGCCAGGTGGTCTCCGACTCATGACTGCCAAGGGCGGACGGCTGCGGCTGAACGACGGGCTGCGGGTGACGAGTGTCGGGCTGCGCGCCCGGCCGCTGCGCGCCGCGCTGTCGGCGCTCGGGATCGCGATCGGAACGGCAGCGATCGTTGCGGTCCTCGGGTTGTCCTCCTCCTCGCAGGCCGGACTGCTCACGGAGATCGACCGGCTCGGCACGAACATGCTGACCGTCGAGGCCGGACAGCGCCTCACCGGGGGCGAGGCGAAGCTGCCCCTCGAAGCGCCGGCGCGGATCACACACCTGGACGACGTCCGATCGTTGGCGCACACCGGCCTGATGAAGGACGAGAAGGTCTACCGCAGCTCGATGATCCCGGTAGGCAACAGCCGTGGCCTCCAGGTGCAGGCCACCAGCCTGGACCTGCCGTCCGTGCTTGGCACCGGCGTCGCACGCGGCAACTGGCTCAACGAGGGCACGGCCCGCGAGCCGGTCGCGGTGCTCGGTTCGGCCGCCGCGCAGCAGCTTGGCATCGACCGGGTCTACGCCGATCAGCGGATCTGGCTGGGCGACCAGTGGTTCAACGTCGCGGGCATCCTGAAGCCCTCGCCGCTGGCACCCGACATCGAGAGCAGCGCCCTGATCGGGTATCCGGCCGCCCGGGAGTACCTCGGCTATGTCGGCATGGTCGGCGGCGAGGAGCAGGCCGGCCCGCCGAGCTCGATCTACGTGCGCGCCGCGACCGGTCACGAGGCGGCAGTGCAGTCGCTGCTCGGGCGGACGGCCAACCCCGAGGCGCCGAACGAGGTGAACGTCAGCCAGCCGTCCGACGCGCTCACCGCCCGTGCCGCTGCGGCGGGGGCGTTCGACAGCCTCTTTCTCGGGCTCGGGGTGGTGGCGCTGATCGTGGGTGCTGTCGGCGTCGCCAACATCATGATCATCTCGGTGCTGGAGCGCCGCTCGGAGATCGGCCTGCGTCGCGCCCTCGGTGCGACGAAGGCCCAGATCCGGACGCAGTTCCTCGCGGAGTCGATCCTGCTCGCCGTCATCGGTGGCGTCGTCGGCGTGCTGGCCGGGGCCGCGGCGACGGCCGCTTACGCCAGCTCGAAGAGCTGGGCCGTCGTGATCCCCGTCGAGGCCTGGTCGGGCGGCATCGCCTCGGCCATCCTGATCGGCGCGTTCGCTGGCCTGATGCCGGCCGTGCGAGCGTCCCGGATGCCGCCTACCGTGGCACTGCGAACAGTATGAGCGGGACGGTCGCGGCCGTCGCCCCGCCAAGCGCGATGACAAGCACCGCGATCAGTGCCCGCATCGCGCCTCAGTTGGCGACCGCCGTCGGCCGCACGTTCTTCCAGGGATTGACCTCGAGGAAGAGGTTGTCGGGCTTCTTCGCGTCGGCGCCGTACAGGCTGAGCACGTCGGCGACATGCTCGGCGTCGAAGACGCCGCCGAGGCGCTCGTTCAGCGCGAGAACCCGGCGACGGAGCTGCTTTTGCGTTCCGACGAAGACGTCGGGCTCGGAGTTGAGCACCGCCCACTGGTCGTCGGTCACGGCGGGATCGCCCTTATGATCGCGCGGCTTCCAGAACTGCTTCCACGTCGCGTCGACGATTTTCCCGTTGCCGAGCTGCGTCCAGACATGGTCGCGCCGGCCGACGAGCGGCACATCGGTCGTGCCGTACTTGTGCCTGGACTCCGCTTGGTATCCGGCTGCCTTGAGCATCGCGGTCATGAGCAGCCCGGCGTTGTAGCAGGCGCCGGCGCCGCTGTAGTTGATGCCGAGGTCGTGGTACTTCATGAGATCCGCGAGCGTCCAGCCGTCGTTGGCGGCCACGAGCTCGGCGATGAGCGCCTCCCTGAACACGCCGAAGCCCTGCGCGCTGTTGAGATATCCCCCGAGCCGCCTGACGTTGACGGTGGGGAGGTTCTGCGGGCTGAAGTAGCGCTGCTTGACCTCGTCGAGCAGTCTCTGGGCACGCAGGTCGGCGCGGGCCGCGCTCGACTTCGGCTTGTTCGCGGCACCGTGCAGCGAGGCGTTCTTGCTCAGATCGCGACCCTGGTCGTCGAGGCCCGCCAGCAGCTCGCTGATGAGCTTCGCGTCCTTGCGATCGCGCGCCTCGAGCGTCGCGATGATCTGGTCGCGGCGCTTGCCCCACTTCTTCTTGCTGCGCTGGAGCACCGGGCCGGCCGCCGCCGGCGCCGGCATCGCGCGCTGCGCCACTGCGCGCGCGAGCGGAGCGCTCAGCGCGTCGTGGCGGCGGGATGCTTCCTCGCGCCCGACCGCGGCCGTGATCGCGCGCGGGGCGGCGGGGGCCGGCCGGCGAGGGGCGGCTCGCGGGGCGGCGAGGGGCATGCGGTGAGCGACCGTGAGGGCGCGCATCGCCGCAGATCGTAGATCAGGAATCCGGTGCGCGCCAGTCCCTATCCGGCGGGCGCCATTCGTCGGCGAGCACGGCGTACAGGATGCGGTCCTCGCGGCCCGTCGCGCGGGGGCGAAGGCGTCGCAGGAGCCCCTCGCGCTGAAACCCGAGGCGCTCGAACATGGCGATCGACCGGGCGTTCTCGGGATGCACGACCGCCTGGATCCGCTGCATCTCGAGCTCGCGAACGCCCCACTCGATCAGCAGGGCAAGCGCGCGGGTCGCCAGGCCGCGCCCCCTGGCCGCTTGCGAGAGCAAGACGGTGATCTCGCCGAGCTCGGGATCACGCGGCTCGGGGCGGCGGATGTCGCAGGAGCCGATCACCTCGGCGGATTGCGCGTCGACGATCGCGAGCAAGATCGCCCGTCCGGCCCGCCTGGACTCCTCCGCCGCGGCGATGTACTCGAGCGCTCCCGCGGGCGTGTCGCCGGCCGGCACCCCGGTCCATCGCACGATGTCCGCATCGGCGCCCCATGTGGCCTTGGTGGTCGCGTCCTCGCGGCGCAGGGGGCGCAGCAGCACCACGCCGTCGCCGAGGCTGGGCTGGGGAATCGCAGCCGGGCACACGAAGGCTCAGCCCCCGTCGAGGTCCGGGATCGTCTGCCTCAGCGCCTCGAGGAGGCGCGCGTTGTCGGAGGGCGTCCGCACGGCGACGCGCAGGTGTGCCCGGCCGCCGGCGATGCGGGCGGACACGTCCTTGATCTCGATGGCGTGTCGCGCGAGCAGGAGCGCGCGCAGTCGCGGCCCCTGTGCCGCGGCGGCAGCGAGCGTGAAGAGGACGAAGTTCGCGCCGCTCTCGTGCACGGTCTGCACGCCGTCGATCGCACGCAGGCCCGCGGAGAGCTCCTCGCGATCCTCGACGGTGCGCGCGATCGAGGCCTCGAGCTGCGGCCGGAACTTCAACAGCAGCTCCAGCAGGTACTCCGACATCGCGCCGATCCCCCACACGGGGAGGCGAGCATCGATCCGGGCGCGCACCTCCGGATCGGCCGTGTACAGGAACCCGAGACGAAGACCGGGAACCCCGAATACCTTGCTCAGGCTCGTGAGGACGACGACGTTCGTGAGGGGATGCTGCTCGAGGCGCTCGGTCAGCGACGGCTGGCCGCTGAATGCCACGAACGACTCGTCGGCGAGAAACCGCGTCCCCGGATGCCGCGCCGCGAGCGCGTGGAGATCCACCGTGTCGAGCGTGGTGCCGGTCGGGTTGTTCGGGTTGACCACGACGATCGTGTCGGTGTCCGCCGCGAGCTGGTCGAGGACGCCCAGGTCGATGCCCGGAAGGTCGTCGTAGCGCACGGCATCCGGGAACGCGCGCCGGTACTCGCCAAACGTCGGGTCGGGCACGGCCACGCGGCCGGCCGGGAGGACCTCGGCCAGCCACGGAAATGCCTGCGAGGCTCCCGCCAGCGCCCGCACCCGCTCTGGCCGGCAGCCCAGCGCCCACGCGAGCTTGCGGTCCACGACGGCCTGCCTGGACCCGTAGCTGGCCACGAGCTCGGGCAGCGCGTGGCCCATGGCGGCGAGCATCCCGTCAGTCGGGAAGTAGCGGTTGGCCATGAACGCGAAGTCGAGGATCTCGAAGCTCCAGTGGCCCCCCAGCGCGTCGTCGAGGATCTCCGATCGGCGGCCCGGCTCGAACAGAAACCGCGCGGCCGCGAGATCGTTGGGGTCGTCAACCTCGATCCACGATCCGGGGGGGACCTCGACGGCGGCGATCCGCTGGCGGGGAAGGTCGACGAGCTTGGCCAGCACGAGCTCGTAGTAGGAGCCGGCATCCACCGCCTCGGCGTACCAGCGGACCATCGGACGCAGCGCTTTCTCGACGAACCCGCGCTCGAAGCGATAGAGGTTCAGCGTCTTGCGCTTGTCCGCGTACACGAACCCCGGTCCCTGGGTGTGCGGCGGGTGAACCGCGCTGACGACGCCGCCCGAGACCGAGACGACCGTCCCGTCCATCCCCGTGCGGTAGGTGTCCACGAGCGCGACGTTGCCGGGGCGCAGCAGCAGGGAGAACACCTCGGGCTCGACCAGCAGGTCGCACTCGGCGAGCACGAGATCCCCGTCGGCGATGTCGATCGCCTCCAATGCCAGCGCCAGCGAGACGACGTTGTTGGTCGAGGCGTAGTCCGCGTTCTCCAGAAACCACAGACCGCCATCCGGGAACCGGTCGAGCAGATAGTCACGCACGTCGCCGGCGCGATAGCCGGTGACGACGGTGATCCGGCGCACGCCGACGCTGTGCAGGCCCTCGACGATGCGCTCGAGGATCGTCGTCTGGCCGACCGTCAACAGCGCCTTGTGCGTGTCGTCGGACAGGGGCCGCATCCGGCGCGCTCGTCCCGCCGCGAGGATCACGGCTTGTAACTCCGTCATGCCCCGCCACGGAGGAGCTTGGGGACCGCGTCGCGCATCGTCCGTCGCTACGAACCCGGGCGCGCGGTCAACCACGCCGCCTCGTCGCGCAGGCGCAGGCGTGCCGCGAGCTCGTCCGCCAAGCCGAGCTCCCGGCCCAGCTCGAGCGCCGACTCCCACTCCACTTTCGTGCCGACCTCGAGGGCATGCGCCAGATCGGTCCAGGCGCGGTCGCCCGGGGCATCGTCCGCCCCGACGCGCAGGGCGACGTCGAGCAGCCGCAGCGCCGGGCCGAGCACCGCGACGGAGGACCCGCCGACGATCACGCTGCCGGCGCCCCGCTGGGCGGCCTCCCAGACTCGCGCCGCCGGCACGTCGAGCATGCCGGGCAGGGCGCGATGCAGGTCGACCGTCGCCTCATCCTCCTCGCGCGTGAAGCGCAGGGCATGATCGGCATGCGGTGGCGCCTGCGCCGTGAGGCCGCGAGCCGCGAGGATCCGGCGTGCGGCCGCTTGATCGTCGGGTCCGACCAGGAGATCCGCGTGGCAGTCCGCCCGTCGGAGGGGGTCGTCGGCAGACAGCAAGCGAACGGCCCGGCTCGCCAGCAGGATCGGCCGCACGCCAGCCTCCGCGCACGCCGCGACGACCTCGCCCGTCCACGTGTCCACGCGCATGCGCTGCGCGATGTCGTCGCGCAGGCCCGGGCTCGACAACGCGCGATGCCTCGCCGTTGCCGGCGGGGCGTCGTCTCCCCGGGCTTCGCCGTCGAGGATCCTGTCCAGACGCTCGAGCAGGTCGCCGGCGATCTCGCGGGCCTCGGGCCGGCTGCCCGACAGCGTGACGCAGCTCGAGGCGACGGTCTTGACCGTGGCCAGGGCACGTCGGGGCTGCTCGCGCGCCATGATGACGTTGTCGAGGAGGGTGAGCATCGCGGCGGCTCCACGCACGACCGTCGGGCTCCAGCCGGCGCCCGCTTGAAACGATGTCGCGACGACCAGCGAGATCGGCAATGGCGGCCCCGCTCGCGTCCCCACCGGCGGCTCGATGCACCGCGTCGGGCTCGGGTCGCGCCTTACCGAAGGCGCGCGAGCGTATGAGCACACGCGGCCGTCTGTGTCGATCGGGGCGAGGTCATCGGAGTAGTAGACCGCGCCTCTCTCCACGAGAGCGGCGACCAGCGAGGTCTTCCCTGTGCCCGACCGGCCGGGTAGGAGGATCGCCGTACCACGCCAGCCGACGACGCCGGCGTGCACGAACATCTCCTCCGTCGCCCGCCGCGCCATGGCATCGTCGATCTGGCCGCGCAGCCAGGTGACGGCCTGTGACGCCGTGAGGAACGTGCGTCGCGGGTCGTCATCGACGCCGACCGACACACCGCCCCGCTGCCCCGGTTCGACGACGAACGACAGCTGCACGCCATCGTCGACACCGCCGATCAGCTCGGCGGGCATGAGCGCGGCGACGCGATCGGCGATCGCCAGCGAGGACGTGTCGCTCACCGAGATGCCGACACCGAAGCCGGTCAGGACGAGCACGACCTCCTCCGCGGGCTCCACCGAGTCCGCCGACCTGGCCGGAGCGCCACGCGATCGGCTCGGGCGAGCGGTCGCGCTGGAGAAGGTCCTCACCGCGGGCGCCTTGAAGCCCGAGGCGACGAGCCCGCGCACGAACGCGCGCCGCCGCCTACGGGCTGCTGCCGGTCGGTCGGCGGCGAGCTCCGGGAGCATTTCGAGGACTCCGAGATCCACCAGCCGCTCGATGCAATCGGTGGTTCTGGCGAGCGGCGTGGCCGTCAAGCCGAACGCCTGCTCGAGGCCGATCGCCATCTCGATCGCCGAGGTCGCGCCGGTGGACATCAAGTACACGAGGGCCGCGGTGTTGTTGAGGTAGTGAACCCGCGCGGGGCGGCGCTGGAAGATCACGAGGCCGTCGTCGACTTCGTCGACCTCGGCGTCGATCACCTGCGACGGCCCGACCCCGGCACCCGTGGCCGGCGGCGCCGCCAGCAGGACCGGCGGCAGGCCAGGCGCCACTTGAGCCGGACGGTAGGGCCGAGGCTTGGGCTTTGACCAGCCCGGGCCGTACACCCGCTTGACATACGCGAGAGCGGCTTCGTCTGACACACCGGACAGCCGGAGAGCCCCGAACTCGCAACGCCGGAGGTTGTCGAAGCTGTCCGATTCGAGGTACGCCTGCGGCCACCACTTACGGTACTGCGGGAGGTCGTACGCCCATGTCCCGTCGATCGGGCTCATGGG
This sequence comes from uncultured Actinomycetes bacterium, assembly GCA_963839905.1. Lineage (GTDB taxonomy): Bacteria > Actinomycetota > Thermoleophilia > Solirubrobacterales > Solirubrobacteraceae > CADCVQ01. The sequence goes on from CAWIXC010000008.1 coordinate 90,624, forward strand.
GAAGACGTCCACATAGGGAAAGCGGAACAGATACCCGGTCCTGCGGCCGTCCAGGGGGAAGATCCGCATGACGGAGCTCTCGTATTCGCAGAAGCCGAAGCCGCGTGGGTGCAGGTAGGACATGGCTTCGGCCTGCAGCAGCGCGACGTCCTGCTGGCGAATCGCAAGATCGGCATCCCTGTCCCACGGGATCATCGCTCGATGTCGCACGGCGCCGAGCAGGGTCCCCGCGACCATCGAGTACGGGATCTCCAGACGGCCGAGCAGGGTGTCGGTGACGTCCAGGGCCCGGTAGACGCCGTCCACCACCCAGGCGGGCGCCCTCGGAATCTCCGGATATTCGGTGGCGGCGATCACGCTGGCGCACCTACTAGATGACGTAGCGAACCGCTAATACCGCGTCCTCCTCCTCAAGCAGCGATTGCTCGCTCGCGACCCGCGGGAAGGTCATCAGCGCGCGGTAGGTGTGGTCGGCGATGCGGTGGCCCAGGTACTCGTCGAGGTCTGCGTGCTCGACGAGAAACGCGTCCATCTGCGGACCGTCTTCGGCCGGCAGCTCGAGCAGGACACGTTCGAACGCGCTGCCGGCAACCGCGATGGCGTGTGCGCGCGTGAGGCCGTCGGGGACCTGCAGGACGATGCTGTCGTCCGCGAACTCATACGACCGCGACCCGTCGCCGCCACCGAGGCAGAGCAGATCCCATGGTCGCCCCGCGAGATCGCCGACGGCGTCGGCGAGGATCTGCAGTGTCTGATCGATGAACACGACGCCGTCGTGCACCACCAAGACGTTCGCGTAGCCGCGGCGCAGCGCGGTGGCGATCATCGACCGAAACGACAGCACGGAGGCTCGGCGCTCGTCGTCGTCGTCGACGAGCGGGACGACCCGCTCCACGCGCCAAGCGATGTCGAGCACCGCGAATCGCTCGTCCATCTCGTCCCACCGGTCGGCGTCGCGGTCGGCGTTCAGGCAGAAGATCGCGTCGAAGAACGTGAAGGGGTTGTCTACCTGGTGCTTGGTCCGGCTGATCGCCGCCGCAGCGTGGCGCGGCCCGAGGTGGCCGCGGAAATGCGCGTCGATCTCGGTCGTGTCCCAACCGACCTCGGCCCAGCCGAGGTGGTAGTTGCGGATGCGGTCCTGCCAGTCGGCCGGGTAGGGGACGCCCCCCGGGCGCGGGAAGCGATGCCCCCACGCCAGCGCGGGGATGCACACCGCGCGCCCGCCGCCCTGGCGGAACTTCTCGTGCAGGTAGCCCTCTTCCCCACCGAAGCCGCGAAAGCGCGGGTTCAGCCCCGGCCACGCCTCGCGCCGGCACGCGAACAGCCCCAGCCCCTGCATCGGGATCTCGAACGGGTCGCCGCTGTCGTCGTGCACGCGCTCGTCGGTCGCCCACTGTCCGTACATCCCTCCGCCCCAGGCTGGCTTGAAGTGGGTTCCGACGATGCCGTCGAGGGTGTCGTCGAGCAACGGCCCCTGCACGATGTCGCGCGACTCGGGAGCTGCGTCGAAGTACGCGAGCAGCGCACGAAGCGCGCCCGGCCGGACGAGGATGTGCGGGTCGACGCACATGACGATGTCGGCTGCGGCCTCGCGGAAGATGAGGTCCCGCACCGCGGTGCCGCGGTACCCGCGAAACGGGAGATACCGAAAGTTCGGGACTTTGGCCGCAAGCGCGCGCAGCGCCGCAGCGGTCTTACCTTCGGGATGGTTGTCGACCACCAGAAACGAGGTATCCGCGAGCACCTCGGGGTGGGCAAGCCGCATGCACTGAACGGTGAAGTACACGCCGTCGAAGTCGTCGTACGTCGCCATCCCGGCGCACAGGCGCTTATGTGGGCCGGGCGCGCTCGGCTCGGGGATCGCGCGGCGTACGTCCTCGGTCTTCGCGAGCTGCCCAAGCAGGCGCTCGAGCAACGGGCGAGCGTTCTCCATCGCCTCGGGTGAACGCGACGGGGCGGGGCGGCGGCTCGCGATGTGCGACGAGCTCGTCGCTACGCCGTCGTCGTGAACGTCGTCGTGGACGTCGTCGACGTCGTAGAGGTCGTCGTCGTGGTACCGGATCCCTGGGCGGCTGCCGGTTGGACGAGGATCGTGTCCACCACCGGCAGCAGCGCGATGGCCGTGGCCGAAAGGCCGAGTCTCCGAATCACGGTACGACGGCTGACGCCCAGTTGCGGGCGCTCGTCGTCGGCGACCAGCAGCTGCGCCTCGGCCAACTCGGCCAGGGCGAGGTTCACGATCGCCGTGTCGGCCGGCAGCCCTACGTCCCGCAGCGCGGCGACCATCTGCGCGCGGGTAGTCACACCGTCGCACAGGTCAAAGATCAACGAGGCCGTCTGGTTCAGGGCGTGGGCCTCGTTCGAAGCCGGGACGAAGACGACCATCTCAGATCCGCAACGTTCGATTAATACATCGTCCACCCGAGTCGCCATCTGCAAGGTCCCTTCGGTCTCTTGGCCGTGGCTCGATTTCCCCCGCCTTCGAGCAGCCGCAACATACCAGACGTATTACGCTGCGGCGATCGGCCCTGCCACTCCGAGCCGCGCCAGTGCGGGCGCGCACCACGGGACACCGCGGCTCGCGCAGTTGCGCGCCGCGCGTCGCCTCGCGCTCGAGTTCACCCTCGTCGAAGTCGTCACCGCGCTCACGGCCCGCGACGTGCGATCGCTCGTCCTCAAGGGCCCGGCTTTCGCGCGCTGGCTGTACGACAATCCGAGCGACCGCATGTGCGGAGACCTCGACCTTCTCGTCGCGCCCGATGACGTCGACACCGCCCGCTCGGCGCTCGCGGGGCTCGGCTTCGAGCCGCTGCCGGCGGGCACGCACGCGCACGAGCGCACCCACGACGAGCGCTGGCTGCGCCGCGGGCCGCGCCGCGTGGCCGTGGAGCTGCACCACACGCTGCCACTCGCCGGGGTCTCGCCCGCGACGCTGTGGGCCCGCTTCAGCGATGGCGCTCGCACGCTCGAGATCTCGTGCGGATCCGTCGAGACCCCGGGTCCCGCGGCCTCCGCCCTGCTCGTCGCGATGCACGCCGCGTGGCATGACCACGGCGCCGCCAAGCCGCGGGAGGATCTCGCGCGCGCGCTGCGGCTGGTCGACCTGGCGACGTGGCGCGCCGCCGCGTCGCTCGCGCGGGAGCTGGACGCACAAGCCGCGTTTGTCGCCGGGCTCGGTCGCGTCGACGGGGGCCAGGACCTGATCGACGAGCTCGGGCTCGGGGACGTGGGCATCCCGCGGCACCTGCGGCTGCTGGGCGGGTCACGGCCGCAGACCGCGGCCGGCATCGAGGCCCTGCTCAGCACGCCCGGAGTGCGCGCGCGCGTGCAGCTCGTCGCGGTGAAGCTCGTTCCCTCGACGGGATTCATGCGCTCCGCCTACCCGCTCGCTCGCCGCAGCCGGCCCGGCCTGGCCGCGAGCTACCTGTGGCGACCCCTGGACCTGCTGCTGCACCTGCCGAGCGGGCTCGCCGGCTGGCTGCGGGCGGCGCGCGACCGCGGTTAGCGGGCGCTCACCTTGCACGCCTTCGCGGCGCCCTGGATGACGCCCGCGATCGCCGAGGTCGCGGTCCTTGGCGAGTGCGCGATGGCGGCGACGCACGTAGGCTGCGCGATCGTGAGCTTCGCGCCGGGACCTCCGCTGACCGACACCGCCGTGCGCATCGTGCTGCTCGGAAGCGGCGAGCTGGGGCGAGAGGTGGCGATCGAGGCGATGCGGCTCGGGTGCGAGGTGCTGGCGGTCGACCGGTATGCGGGTGCGCCGGCGATGCAGGTCGCCCACCGGCACGCCGTCATCGACATGACCGACGCCGCGGCTTTGCGCGCGGTGCTCGAGGCCGAGCGCGCTCGGCCGTGCGCGCGGCTGCTGGTGGTCCCCGAGCTCGAGGCGATCGCGACGCCCGTGCTGCTCGAGCTCGAGGCGGACGGGCTGCACATCGTGCCGACGGCGCGCGCCGCGCGGCTGACGATGGACCGCGAGGGCATCCGGCGCCTGGTTGCCGAGGAGCTCGGGCTCAGGACGTCCGGCTACCGCTTCTGCGACACCGAGCAGGAGGTGCGCGACGCGGTGGCCGCGCTTGGCACGCCGTGCGTCATCAAGCCGGTGATGTCGTCGTCGGGCAAGGGCCAGTCGGTGATCGCGGTCGAGGACCAGATCGCGGGCGCGTGGCGGTACGCCCAGGACGCGGGCCGGGTCGGCGCCGGGCGCGTCATCGTCGAGGCGTTCGTCGACTTCGACTACGAGATCACGCTGCTGACGATCCGCCACGCCGGCGGCACGTCGTTCTGTGCGCCGATCGGCCACCTCCAAGAGGACGGCGACTACCGCGAGAGCTGGCAACCACATGAGATGTCGGCGGCAGCGTTGGATGCGTCTCGGGAGCTGGCCCGGCAGGTCACGGACGCGCTCGGCGGGACCGGGATCTTCGGTGTCGAGCTCTTCGTGTGTGGCGACGAGGTGATCTTCAGCGAGGTCTCCCCGCGCCCGCACGACACGGGCATGACGACGATGGTCACCCAGGGCCTGAGCGAGTTCGCGCTGCACGTCCGCGCGATTCTCGGCCTGCCGGTGCCGGCGGGCGAGGTGCCGCTGCTGTCGCCCGGGGCGTCGGCGGTGTGCCTTGCGACGGCGCAGGGCGACGCGCCGGCCGTGTGCGGGGTGGGCGAGGCGATGGCGGTCGACCCAAGCGTGGACGTGCGCGTGTTCGCCAAGCCCGACGCCCGCCCGAACCGCCGGATGGCCGTGACGCTCGCCCGTGGCGAGGATGCGGCCGCGGCTCGGGAGGTCGCGCGCGCCGCGGCCGCCTGCTTGCGCGTCGACTGACCGAGCACGGTTCGCCCGGGCCGTCAGCGCGCGTGCGTGCGGCCGCGCGCCAGACGCCGGTCGCGCAGCCGGCTCCAGACGCCGCGCAGGCGCGTGACGAGCTCGGTGTCGAGCCCCGCGCCGGCGATGAGGAGTCGCTCGTCGACGTAGTCGAGTGCCGCGAGCAGTTTGCCGCCGCGCAGGAGCGCGTCGACCTCGCGGACGTCGTCGGTGGTGAGACCGCTTGGATCGGGGAAAGGCAGCGCCTCGGCCTCGCGCGGCTCGAGCTCGAGCACGCCGCCCCCGTACGAGCGCCCGACGACCTCCGAGAACGCGAAGGTCAGCGAGTTGATCGACGCGGCCGCGAGCACGGACGGCGAGGTGCCGTTGAGCATCCGAACGCGGTGGATCGTGTCGGTCGAGGTCGCCGCGGTGTCGTTGGCGATGATCCGCGGGTGGTCGTAGATCTGGCGCAGCAGGAACGCGTCCGGGCGCCAGATCGACGGCACGACCCACCACTGCTTGCGGATCGAGCACTTGTAGCCGAGGTGGACCTCCGCGTCCTCGCCCTCGGCGACGTAGGTGCGAAGCGCGGCGCTCTCGCCGTGCGCCCCACCGCCAACCGCCAAGAGCTCGCACGGCGCGTCGGCTTCGCGCAGGACTGCGAGGTCGCCCGGGCCGAAGCGCACGCCGCGCACGTGCGCGGACTTGCTCACGAGCGGCATGACCAGCGCGTCCAGGCGGCGGCCGGCGGAGTTCGACGGCTTCATGACGAAGAACTGGTTGCGCCCCGTGACGACGCCGACGTCGACGTCCGCCAGCATGCCGAGGCGCGTGATCGCCGGGAAGTCCTCGCGGGCGCTGCGCAGCGCGGCGATCTCCTCCGGCGGGAGGAAGTACTTCGTCCACTTCTCGGTCTCGTGGCGCAGTGCGGGTGCGTGCGGCAGCGCCGCGAGCTCGTCCGGCGTCGGCAGCTCGTCCGCACTCTCGACCTCCACGACGCGGATCCGCGCCGGGCCCTTGCCGCGCAAGCCGAGCACGAGTACGACCTCCTGCAACACGCCCGCGAAGAGCAGACGCTTGAACGTCACGGCCGTGAGCTCGGCGAACTCGTCGACGAGGAACGCCCGCAGCTCGGCGGCATAGGTGACCTGCAAGAGCTCCGCGGGGATGACCATGCCGAGCCGCCCGCCCGGTCGCACGGTCAGCGCCGATGCGACGACGAACGGCACCCACGCGTTCGTGAGCTTCGTCGGGCGCATCCCGACCTGCCGCATGACGTCAAACGCCGCCGAACGCGTCGGCTCGGTCCAGTGCTGAAAGCGGATGAACGGGGGATTGCCGATAACGGCGTCCCACTGATCGAAGTCGTCCGGCGAGAGCCAGGAGAAGAAGTCGCCCACGTCGACCGAGGCCTCGGGTGCGGCGGCGCGCGCTTTCGCGGCTTCCTCGGCGAGCAACTCCACCCCAACCGCGCTGGGCCCCAGGAATCGCAAGATGGAACCGTCGCCGCAGCTCGGCTCGAGGACCTTCGGGCCGGCCGCCGCGACCCACTGCGCGAGAAACCGTGCGATCGGCTTCGGGGTGTAGTACCCGCCACGCAGCTTGGCTTCAGTCGGGGGCGCGGCGACGGGGAACGCGTTCATCCAGCGGGCACCCTAGCCGGAGGCCCGGACCGCTCGTATCGTGCGCGCCGTAATCCCGAGCGCATCCGTTCCCGGCGGCACGATGGGCTCGTGCTGCGCGCCCCGCCCCGCGCTACAATGCCATACGATCGTATGAAAATCTATGAGAAAGGAGCTGTCATGACCAACGAGCGATGGGCGCCGTGGTGGGCCTACGCGGTGCCGCTGTTCGTCCTCAACATCCTGCGCCAGCTGATCGTCCCGCCGGCCGCGGTCGGCGACGCGGTCAGCATCGCGCTGTTCCTGGCGACTGTCGGCCTCGTGTTCGTCGTCGTCACGGCGACGCACCAGGCGTTTCGGTAACCCCCGTCAGCGCGCCGTCGTCAGGCCCGCGCGCTGCGCCCACAGCGCGGCCTGCGTGCGGTCGCTGACGCCGATCTTGCGACACGCCGCCGACAGCGTGTTGCGCACGGTCTTGTGGCTGATGCCCAGCCGCAGCGCGATCACCTTGTTCGCGTGCCCCGCCGCGACGAGCGTCAGGATCTGGCGCTCGCGCTCGGTGAGCTCGACGATCGCGTCGCGGTCGCGGCGGGCCGCGAGCACCTCGCGCGCGGCCCGCGGATCCAGCGGCGCGTCGCCGGCGGCCGCCGAGCGCACGGCGCGCAGCAGCTCGTCGGGCTCGGTGTCCTTCAGCAGGTAGCCGACCGCGCCGGCGGCCAGCGCCTCGAGGATCCGCGGCCGGTCGCCGAACGACGTCAGCACGACGATCCGCGCCGCAGGGTTCTCCGCGACGATCCGGCGCGTCGCCGCCGCGCCGTCGAGGTCGGGCATCTCGAGGTCGATGAGCACGACGTCGGGCCGCAGCTCGCGCGCGAGCGCGACCCCCTGCTCGCCGCCCCCCGCGGCCGCCACGACGCGCACGTCCCCGTCGGCTTCGAGCAGCCCGCTGAGCCCCGCGCGCAGCGCGGGGTGGTCGTCGACGATGAGGACGTCGATCACCGCGGGACGCGCGCGCGGATGACGGTGCCCGCACCCGGAGCGGAGGCGACGGCGAGCTCGCCGCCCGCCTGCTCGACGAGATCGCGCATCATCGCGAGCCCGAGGTGCCCGTCCGGAGGCGGCTCGCCGAGCGGGTCGAAGCCGCGGCCGTCGTCGGCGACGTGGACGAGCAGCTCATCGGAGCCGGGCTCGTCGGAGATGCGCAGCTCGACGTGGGTCGCGGCCGCGTGCGTGATGACGTTGCGCAGCGCCTCCTGCACGACGCGGAACACGAGCGCGGCGCCGTCGGGCGGCAGGTCGAGGTCGGCATCGAGGTCCGCGTCGACGGCGATCTCGCGGCGCCGGACGGTCTCGAGCAGATCCGCCAACGCGCTCGCCAGGCCGGCGCGCTCGAGGTTCGGCGGGTAGATGTCGACGAGCACGTGGCGCAGGACGCGCGTGGTCCGCCGGCTCTCGGCGGCGACCTCGTTCAGCCGCGCGGCCGTCGCGTCGTCGCCGCGGCCGCCCGCTGTGCGCGCGGCGGCGGCAAGCGACATCGACATGCCGGCGAGATCCTGCACGACCCCATTGTGCAGGTCGGTCGCAAGCCGGCGGCGCTCGCGGTCCGACGCGGCGACCGCGCGCTGCAGAAGCTCCTGCTCCTTGTGGCGGGCGGCGCGCACACGGCGCATCAGGCGCAGCGCCAGAGGGAGGTTCACGAGCTGCAGCAGCAGGACGCCGCCGATGAGCACCGGTGCGAACGCGCTCAACAGCTCGCGGCTGTCCGCGGAGACCGACTCAAGGCGCCGGCACGACTGCACGATGAAGCGGCGGCCGTCCGCGGTCGTGATCGGCTCGTAGACGTCGAGCAGGCGCGTGCCGTCGTCGAAGCGGTTGCCGGGCTGCTGGGGGTCGCCGACCTTCGACTGCGTGGCGCCCGTGCGCAGGGCGCGGCGCATCTCCGCGTCGGGCGTCGCGCGCGTGCCGGCCAGGCCGGGCTTGGTCGAGTAGACGATCTTGCCTGCCTCGTCCCAGACGACGACCCGCAGCACCGGCTCGCGGACCAGGCCCGTCCGGACCGTGCGATCGAGCTGGCGCGCGGCCCGGGCGTCGTCGCCGCCCAGTGCGGCACGGGTCAGCGCGGGCGCGACGACGCCGTGCGCCGCGATGCGCGTGAGCTCCTCGGCGTTGTCGATCGCCTCGTCGCGGCCGGTGCGGCCGAACGCGACCAGCACGAGGATCAGCACGACGGCGACGGCCACGAGCCCCGAGACCGCGAACTGCGCGATCGCCCAGCGGTCGGCGCGCGAGCCGTCCGAGCGCGGCGTGTGCGGGTCGCTGGCCACGGCGGGAGACATACCCGCCGGGCCACGGGTCCAGCGGCGGCCGGGACGATGGTCCCTGACGGGGCGGGGCAGGGCGCGGGCAGAGCACGCCGCAAGTCCATCCCGACCGAAGGAGAAGACGCTATGACCGCCCGCACCGACCTCGGCCTGCTGCTGCTTCGCATCGTGCTCGGCGTCGCATTCATCATGCACGGCATCGACAAGCTCGGCGACCTCAGCGGCACCCAGCAGGGCTTCGAGCAGCTCGGCATCCCGGCCGCTTCGTTCATGGCGCCGCTCGTCGCGCTGACGGAGACGATCGGCGGCGGCCTGCTGATCGCCGGCCTGCTCACCCCGATCGCCGCCATCGCGCTGACGATCGACATGGCCGTCGCCGGGCTGGTCGTGCACGCCGACAAGGGCTTCTTCGCGCAGGACGGCGGCTATGAGTTCGTCCTCATCCTCGGCGTCGCGTCGCTCGCGCTGGCCGTCGCGGGCGCGGGCCGCCTCAGCGCCGACGCGCTCGCTCTGCGCGGTCGCGAACGGCCGCGCTGGGCGCGCCACATGCGCACGATCGCCCAGCAGTAGCGACCGCCGCGCTTGCCGGCCGGGGTCCTCGCGATCCCGGCCGGCAGGAATCGCACCCCCGCGCCGGAAGTTCGCCGGCATGGCGCCGGAGGAGCCCAAGCTCGATGACGAACCGCCGGCGGTCCTCGTCATCGGCGACGGCGACCTCAGCGACGAGACGACGCGCGCCCTCGAAGCATCCGAGGCGCGCGTCGTGCGTCTGCGCGAGCCCGACGAGGACGACGTCCGCGACGCGCTGACCGACGAGCAGATCGTCGCCGCCGCGGTCGTGGCGCGGTCGGACGCGATCGTGCTGCGGATGGCGCTCATGGTGCGGTCGGTCTCCAAGGACGTTCCGCTGCTGCTGACGATCTTCGACCCGACGATGGCCGAGCAGGTCGCGGAGATGGTGCCGAACACGCAGGTCACCTCGCTCGCGGACATCGTCGCGCCGTCCCTCGCCGGCCCGGCCATCGACGAGCGCTTCGTGACCGTGACCTTCGAGGACGGCAAGCCCGTCGGCCTGGTCGAGCGCGACGGCGGCGTGCGCGAGGAGCGCATCGAGCTCCCGCGGCCGCGGCGCGTGGAGGCGCTGATGCGTGCGCTGTTCACGCCGTACGACCGCAGCGCCGGCATGCTCCTGTACGGCGCGATCGGGCTGGTGGCGGTCTTCGTGGTCGAGACGACGACCGCGGTGTTCACGCTCGACCAGACCGCGATCGACGCGATCTACGGCTCCGCGAAGACCCTCGTCACCGTCGATCCGAACCCCGCGGTCACCGACGGCCCGAAGTGGTACAAGCTCTTCACCTCGGCGACGATGCTCGTCGCCCTGTTCTTCGCGGCTGCGCTGACCGCGGGCCTCGTCAACCGCGTCGTCGAGCGCAGCCTCACCGGGCTCGTCGGCCGCCGCGCGGTGCCGCGACGCGATCACGTCGTGGTCGTCGGCCTCGGTCAGGTCGGCATGCGCCTGTGCCTGCTGCTGCGCGCCTGCAGGATCCCGCTCGTCGCGGTCGAGTCCGACGAGCACCACGAGAGCGTCGGCCTCGCCAAGGAATACCGCCTGCCGGTCGTCATCGGCCGGGGCGCCGACCCGTCGGTCATGCGGCGCCTGTCGCTGCACACCGCGCGGGCGGTCGTCGCGGTGACCTCCGACGACCTCGAGAACATCTCCGTGGCGATGACGGCCCGTGGGATCGAGCCCGGCATCCGCACCGTGCTGCGCGTCGGCGACGGCAACGTCGCCAACGAGACGCGGTCGCTGCTCGCGCTCGGCATCGTGCGTGACGTGCACCGGCTGGCGGCCACGCTGCTGGCGGCGAAGATCCTCGGCGGCGACGCCGGCAGTGTCATCTGCCTCGCCGACGACGCGCACCTGCGCTTCCCCGACGGCCGGCTCGAACGCGCCGAGCTCGACGTGCTGGCCGGCTGATCGGGCGGCCGGCTGCTTCGCCTCGCTATACCTGACGGCGTGCGTGCACTCGTCGCAGGAGCGACCGGCTTCGTCGGGCAGGCGCTCTGCGAGCGGCTGCTGCGCGACGGCGTGACCGTCCGGGCCTTGGTGCGCGACGCCAAGCGCACGCGCGGCCTGCCGGCCAAAGCACTCGAGCTGCACGAGGGCGACGTGCTCAAGCCCGAGACCCTCACCGGCGCCGGCGAGGACGTCGACGTCGCCTACTACCTCGTGCACTCGATGGGCCGCGGCGCGGACGCCGGCGACTTCGAGGCCCGCGAGCTGCGCGCCGCGGAGGCGTTCGCGCGGATGTGCTCGACCGAGCGCGTCGAGCGCGTCGTCTACCTCGGGGGGCTCGGCGACGACCCCGGCTCCAAGCACCTGCGCAGCCGCCGCGGCACCGCGCTCGCGCTCGCAGAGCACGGCCCGCCGTTGACCTACTTCCGCGCCGGCATGGTCGTCGGCGCCGGCAGCGAGTCCTACCGGACGCTGCGGCATCTCGTGGCGCGGCTGCCGTTCATGATCGCGCCGCGCTGGCTGTCGACGCCGACGCAGCCGATCGACATCGACGACGTCGTTGCCTACCTCGCCGCCGCGCCGCATGTCGCGGCGTCCACGGGCCGGGAGGTCCAGATCGGAAGCCCCGACGTGCTCGCCTACGGCGCGATGCTCGACCGCATGGCGATCGCGCTCGGCAAGCGCCCGCGGCCGAAGCTGCCGGTGCCGCTGCTGACGCCGTGGCTGTCGTCGCTGTGGATCGGGCTCGTGACGCCGGTCGACGTGCGGGTCGCCCGGCCGCTGATCGAGGGGCTGTCGACCGAGACCGTCGTGACCGACCCGAGCGGTGCCGCGCTGTTCGACGTCGAGCCGATCGCGTTCGACGAGTCGCTGCTCAAGGCGGTCGCCTCGGAGCGGCTCGCGGCCGGGCCGGGATCCGCGGAGCCGCACGTCACGGTGTCGCCGTGAGCCGCGGTTGGCGCTGGCGTTCGCGCGGCGCTCACGTCACAATGGCGGCTATGCCGGGCCGCTGCACCCTCGCCGTCCTTGCCGTCCTCGTCGCGGGCTTCGTGCTGCCGACCACGATCGCCGGCGGAGCATCAGGCAGCGCGCAGGTGCGCGAGCGCGCCGCCGCATGGGCCGTGAGCCAGAACGGCCTGCACGAGAACGGCACGTCGAACTGCGGGCCGCAGATCAACCGCTGGGAGCGCGAGATGGGCCTCAAGGTGCCGCCGTGCCGCGTGTGGTGCGGGGCGTTTGTGCACCAGGCGTTTCGCCAGGCCGGCGTGCAGCTCTCGCGCAGGCTCATCGACCCGCACCTCTCCTTCGGCGACGCGGTGGCCGGGCGTCGCGGCCTGCGCAGGATCGCGATCGGGCAGATCCAGCGTGGCGACATCGTCTTCTACAAGTTCCGCGAGGGCGTGAAGGCTTCGCACCTCGGGATCGCGCGGGGACGGCCGAGCGGCGGGATGCTGTCGACAGCCGAGGGCAACACGAGCCATGCCGTGCGCCTCGAGCGCCGCGGGACGCAGTACATCGTGCTTGCGGCGCGCGTCACCGGCGACGCGTGAGCTGACGCAAGGCGCCTCCGTCGTCCGGCTCACGGACGACGGAGACAACCCGAGAGGCGGCTAGGCGTCGCCGCTGTCGTCGTCTTCGACGGGTGCGGGCTCGCCCGCGTCGGCGTCCTCTGCGGCAGCCTGCGCACCGAGCGCGCCGGCCTCGTCGGCGCGTGCAGCGGTGAGCTCATCCGGGCCGGGGGTCTCCGGGGCATCCGGGATCTCCATGAGCTCTTCGGCGGTGACGGCCGGCTCGTCGGCGGTCTCCACCTCACCGCCCAGAGCCGCCAGATCGACGGCGTCGTCGTCGCCGCCGCCCGCGTCCGCTACGTCCACAGCGTCGTCGGCGGCCTCGTCCGGGGCCTCCTGCGTCTCGTCAAGCATGTGCCTCTCCTGGGGTTGCTGTCTGCATGCCACTACCCGCTCGGAGCGGGAAATGTGCGCGCGCCAGAATGGCCGCGGGCGGGCGGCTATGCGCCAGGAGACGGTGATCGGCCGCGGCCGCGCGACCTGAAGGCGGTGGCTGGACATTTCGGCATCCCGGCGGCTTGTGCTCAACCTCCAGGGGCCCGCGGACCGATACAGCGCGCATGAGTCTTCAGGGCGAGCAGCTCGCCGCGCCCGTGTCCACGGATCCCCATGTCGAGCAGGCGCTGCTGGCCCTCGCGGACGGCAGCTACGTGCTGAGCACACCGGACGGCGTGGTCGCCGAGTGCGGCGTCGGGGTCGTCGCGCTGATCGGCGCGACTGCCGAGGAGCTCGCTGGCCGCCGCGTCGCCGACGTGCTCGCCTCCGCCGCCGATCCGGGGCAGCGCGCCTCGTTCGATCGCGTCCTGTCGGGGTCGCGCGAGGACCACGCCTTCCCGACGGCGACCGCCGAGCACGGCGTCCGCTCGCTGCGGCTGGTCGTCGTCTGCGTCCCACTCGCGCTCGGCTGGGAGTTCACGTCGCTGCTCGGCGAGCTGGGCTCGCGCGACACCGACTCCTGGCATCCCGAGGAGCTGCGCCTGCGCCACGAGCGCGCGCTCGAAGCCGTCGAGTCCGTGTTCATGACCGGCGCGCAGCCCGAGGGGGGGACCCGCTTGGCGGGCATCCTGATCGTCGTGCGCGACGCCGACGCGCCGCCGCTCACCCGCGAGGACGTCGGCCAGCGGATGGCCGAGCAGCGTGCCGCGGCGCGCGCCGAGGTCGAGCAGGCGCGGCGCGAGGCGATGGGGCTCACCGGTGGTCACGTGACGGACGGCCTGCCCCCGCCGGAGTCCGGCGGCCTCGCCGATCTCGTCGAGCGCGCGCACCTGCTGCGCGAGCGCGTCGAGGAGGCCGAGCGCGAGGCCGCGGACGCGCTGCTCGAGCGCCAGCGTGCCCTCGCTCGCCTCTCCGCCGCCGAGAAGCAGCTCGAGACCCTGCAGGAGCAGGCGGACGCGCGCGTCGCCGCCGCGGTCCAGGAGCTTGAGACCGAGCGCGCGCAGCTCGCCGCGGCCCGCCAGGAGATGGAGGCCGGCCGCGACGGCGTGCACGCGCGTGCCGCCGCTGTGGAAGCAGAGCTTCGGGCCGAGCGCGAGCGTGCGCAGTCGGGCGCCGCCGCCGCGGAAGCCGAGCTTCGGGCCGAGCGCGAGCGTGCGCAGGCGCAGGTCGCCGAGGCGCAGGCCGAGCGCGAGCGTGTGCTGGCCCGGCTCGCCGAGACCGAGAACACGCGCGAGCAGGCGCTCGCCCAGCTCGCGAGCCTGCAGGCCGAGCGCGTCGCCGAGCATGAGCGCACGCTCGCGCAGGTCGAGACCGCGCACGCCGAGCGCGAGCGTGCGATCGCGCGGCTGAACTCCGAGCAGGCCGAGCGCGAGCGGGTCCTCGCTTCGCTGGAAGCCGAGCAGGCCGAGCGGGCGCAGGCGCTCGCGCGGCTCGCCGCCGTGGAAGCCGAGCGCGACGCCGAGGCGCAGCGCCGCACAGCCGCCGAGGCGCGCGCCGCGACGACGCGCGAGACCGGTGACGGCCGCGTCGAGCAGATCGCGGGCGAGCGCGACGAGGCCGTCGCGGCCGCGGCCACCGCCGAGGCCGAGCTTGTCGCGGCACGCGCCGCCGCCGCGGCCGCACGCGCGCAGGCCGAGGCTGCCGAGGCGCTCGCCGCGAGCGCGCGCGCCGACGCGCAGTCCGCGCACGGCGAGATCGAAGCCGCACGCGCCGAGGCGCATGCGGCGCACGCCGAGGCGCAGTCGGCGCGCGAGGGCGCCGACGCCGCGCACGCGGAGACCGACGTCGCGCGAGCCGAGGGCGAGCGGCTGCGCCACGAGCTGCAGGCGACGCGCGCCTCGATGCACGCCGAGCGGGCGTCGAGCGTCACCGCGGACGCCGAGATGGAGGCGCTGCGCGCAGAGCTCGATGAGGCGCAGGCGGACGTCGAGGTCGCGCGGGCCGAGCTGCACGCGGCACGCGAGGACGCGCAGGCCGCGCGCGGCGACAGCGCGCTCACCCGCGGCGAGCTGGCCGCTGTGCGCGGCGAGCTCGAAGCCGCGCGGGCCGCGCTCGAAGCCACCCGGCGCGAGCTCGAGGCGGCGCGCAGCGAGGCCGGCGTGGCGCCCGCGGAGCTTGCGGCCGCGCACGCCGAGCTCGAGACGGTCGGGTCGGAGCTCGAGCTGCGCACCCGTGAGCTCGCGCAGATGCGCTCGGAGCTGGTGGCAGGCGCGAACGGCCTCTCGGCGCTGCGCGCGGAGCTGGAAGCGCGCGACGAGGAGCTCGCGCGCATCGGCGCGGAGCTTTCGGGGACGCACGGCGACACCGCGGTGCTGCGCGCGGAGCTGTACTCCGTGGGCGGTGAGCTCAACCACGTCCGTGCCGAGCTCGAGACGCGCGCGGCCGAGCTGGCCGCGACGCGGGGCGAGCTCGACGGGCGCGGCGACGAGCTCGCACGCGCGCGCGCCGAGGCGACCGCGCGGGGCGACGAGCTCAGCGCGCTGCGCGCGGACGCGTCGGCGCGCGCCGACGAGCTGAGCGCCGCGCGCGCCGAGGCCGCCGCGCGTGGGGACGAGCTGGACGCCGTCCGCGGTGAGCTCGCGAGCTCGCGCGAGCAGCTCGATGACCTGTCCGGCGTTCGTGCCGCGCTCGCTCAGCGCGACGAGGACATCCGCACGCTCAACGACGCGCTGCAGGCGCGGGCGGTCGAGCTTCAGACCGCGAGCTCGGACGTGGCAAGCCGCGACGCCGAGCTTGCGCGACTGGCCAGCGAGCTGCGCGACGCCGCGTCGCAGCGCGCCACGCAGTCCGCGGAGCTGCAGGCGATGCGCGAGCAGCTCAGCTCGCGCGACGCCCGGCTGTCGGGCGTCGTCACCGAAGCCGCCGGGCAGGCCGGGCAGCTCGCCGCGGCGCAGGAGGAGGCCGCGTCGCTGCGCGCCGAGCTCGACGCCGTGCGCTCGGAGCTCGAGGCCGAGCGTGCCGCGGCCGAGCAGGTCCGCGCCGAGCGCGAGCAGGCCCGCCAGCGCGCAAGCCAGCTGCTCAGCGAAGCCGAGAGCGCCCGCGCCGCCGCCGAGGCGATTCGCGCCGAGTTCGCCTTCGACGAGCCGGCCGGGCCTGCCGACTCGCAAGCACCCGCCGGGCCGCCTGCCTCGAACGGGCGGCCATCGCCGTGGGCGCCACCGGCCCCGGGCGCCCCGTTCGCGCGCCCCGCCCCCTACGCGCCGCGGACGCCGCTCGCCAAGCCGGTCCCCGACGCGCCCACGACCCCAGTCGCCGCGCAATCCAACGGCGCCGCACCCGAGCTGCCGCCCTGCGAGCCCGGCATCGCCGCCGCGCTCATCGGCCTCGACGGGACCTTCCGTCGCCTCGACGACGCGTTCTGCTCGCTGCTGGGCTGCCGCGAGGACGAGCTGCGCGCCGCCCGCTGGCCCTCGATCATCGACCGCGACAACCTCAAGGCCCACCGCGAGATCGCCCGCGCGCTGCGCGCCGGCGAGCTGCAGAGCGCCGACATCGAGACGATCTACATGCATGCCGGCGGCCTGCTCGTCCCGATCGAGGGCACGGTCTCGATGCTGCGCGACGCCGGCGGCCAGCCGACGCACTACCTCTTCCGCGCCGACGTCCGCCGCACGTCGGGCGCGTCGCGGTACTAAAACGCAAGCGCGCTGCGCGCGATGACGCGCGCGACGGTCGCGAGCTCCGCGACCGACACGTGCTCGTCGACCGCGTGGGCGAGGTGCAGGCCGCTCGGCCCGAACAGGACCGTCGGGATGCCGCGCTCGCAGTACAGCCGCATGTCGCAGCCATAGCCGACGCCGACGAGCGGCGGCGGCGCGCCGAGCTCGGCGGCGGCCGCCTCCTGGACGATGCGCACCCACGGCGCGTCGAGAGCGGTCGCGGTGGACGCGAACTGACCGCCGTCCCATGCGATCTCGACGGGCGGGCCGTCGCTGTCCGCCGCGGCCGCGACAGCTGCCTCGAAGCCGGCGCGTGCCTCCGCGAGCGTCATGCCAACGGGCACGCCGAGGCGCCCTTCGAAGCGCAGCTCGTCGGGCACCTGGCTTGACCACGCGCCGGCGCGCAGCTGGCCGACGAGCAGCGGGAAGGGCAGCGGGTGATCTGCGAACAGCGGATGGCGCGGCAGCGCGTTGATCGCCGCCTCGTGCGCGTGCAGCGCGGCGTGGATCGGCAGGTAGCGGTCGATCGCCGAGACGCCGCTCAGCCGCAGCGCCGCGTGCGCCGAGCGGCCGCGGACGGTCCCGGTGAACGTCAGCGCTCCGCCGTGGGCGCAGACGATCTGAAGCGCGGTCGGCTCGGGGATGAGGCACGCGGCGAAGTCGTCGTCGCGCTCGAGCGCGGCGAAGGCGCCGAGCCCGCCGTCCTCCTCGGAGGCGACGACGTGCAGGACGACGTCGCCGCGCAGCGGCTCGCCCGCGGCGCGCAGCGCGACGAGCGCGTGCAGCGCGGCCACGACGCCACCCTTCATGTCGGCCGAGCCGCGCCCGTGCACGACGCCGTCATCCCGCACAGCCGAAGACCCGGCCGCCGGAGCCGCGACCGGCGCGGCCTGCGCCGCCGCGTACTCGACGTCGCCCGACCACGGGTCGCGCTGCCAGGGCTCCGTGCCTGGGCCGACCACGTCGACGTGGCCGTTGACGCACAGCCGTGGCGCGGCCGGGTCGGCGCCGCGCAGGATCACCTCGGCACCGACCAGCTCGGTCCGCGGCGCCTCCTCGCCGGGGTGGCCGGCGGCCGCGCGCAGCGCGTCGAGGTCGTGCTCGACGAGCCGCGCGTCCAGCCCGTAGCCGCGGGCGATCGCAACGAGCTCGACCGCAGCCGCCCGCTCGTCGCCCGTCACGCTCGGGACCCGCACGAGCCGGCTCACATCGCGAGCGATCGCGCCAGCGTCGACGAGCTCCGCCGCCGAGCTCATCGGGGCGCGCCGCACGCAGCTCGCCGGTGCCCCCGCACATCTGCGTGGTTCAAAACGCAAGCCAGGCTTGCGTTTTGCACCACACGCGTCGTGCGCCGCCCGCTCAGCCGGCCGCGGGCGCGGGCGCGCTCGTGCCCGTGCCGATCGGGCAGCTCACGCCCGTGCCGCCAGCGCCGCAGTAGCCACGCGGGTTCTTCGCGAGGTACTGCTGGTGGTAGTCCTCGGCGTAGTAGAACTCGGGCGCCGCCAGGATCTCGGTCGTGATCTCGCCGCGGCCCGCCTCGGTCAGGGCCTTCTGATACCGCGAACGCGAGGCCTCGGCGGCGGCGCGCTGCTCGTCGGACGTCGTGTAGATCCCCGAGCGGTACTGCGTGCCGAGGTCGTTGCCCTGGCGCATGCCCTGCGTCGGGTCGTGGCTCTCCCAGAAGCGCCTGAGCAGGTCCTCGTAAGAGATCTCCGACGGGCGGTAGACGACGAGCACCACCTCGTTGTGGCCGGTCCGCGCGCTGCAGACCTCCTCGTAGGTCGGGTTCGGCGTCAGGCCCGCGGCGTAGCCGACCGCGGTCGTGTAGACCCCCGGCGCTTGCCAGAAGCTCTTCTCGACCCCCCAGAAGCAGCCGGCGCCGAAGATCGCCTGCTCGGTGTCCTCGGGGAACGGCCCGCGCAGCGGCGTGTCGAGGACGAAGTGGCGGTCGGGAACGGGCATCTCGGTGGAGCGGCCGGGGAGGGCGGTCTCCGCGTCCGGCATCGCGGTCTTGTTCTTGGTCAGGAAGTTGAGCATTTCGGTGCCCCCGCATCGTTTCGGTAGTTGTCCTCAACGGTAGCGAGCGGTGCTTACCGGGCGATCACGTCAAACGCGCCGGGTTAGTACCGTCGCTCACAGCATGGACGCCGCCGCCGGAGAACGTCCCGAAGGCACGCCGGACGCGGGCATCGGCACGCTGCTGGCTGGAAACGGCGTGCGCGGCGTCGGCATGCTGCTCGTGTTCTGCACGCACCTGTTCCTGCTCGCCGACACCGAGCCGGACAACAACATGCGCTCCTACGGCTGGGCGGCGCCGATCCTCGGCCACATCGACCTCGGCCTGGCCGCGTTCTTCGCGCTGTCGGGCTACCTCATCGCGCGGCCGTTCGCGCGCCACTACGTCATCGGCACGCGCAAGCCGCGCCTGCGCTCGTACACCCGCAATCGCGTGCTGCGCGTCGTGCCCGCCTTCTACCTCTTCACAGTCCTCGTCCTGCTGCGCTTCGGCTTCGACGGCACCCTGGAGCCCGGCCACGAGAACTCGAGCGACGCGCTGCAGATCCTCGGCCAGTTCCTCTTCGTCCAGGGCCAGACCGGCGGGCCCGCGGTCGTCCCGATCGGCCCGGCGTGGTCGATCGGCGCCGAGGTCGGCTTCTATCTCCTCATCCCGATCGCGGCGTGGATCGGGATGCGCGTGGCCGCTCGCCTCGAGGGGCCCGAGAAGCGCGCGGCGCTCGGCGTCGTGGCCGTCGGCGCGGTGATGCTCGTCAGCATCGCATCGCGCAACGTCGACCAGTACCGCTTCGCCTGGCTCACGAGCCCGCCGGCGATCATGTACGTCTTCATGCCGGGGGTGGCGCTCGCGCTGGTCGAGCCGCTGCTCGCCGAGCGACTGCGCGACCGTGCGAAGCCCGCGCGCCTGATCGCCTACGGCGCGTTCGCGCTCTCCGCCCTGCTCGCGGTCGCCTACGCGGCCACCGACTACGACCCGCGCCAGACGCCGATCCACCACGCGCTCGGCCAGCGCGCGCTGCTCGCCGTCCTGTGCTGCGGCCTCTTGATCGCGGGTCTGATCGTCCTGCAGCTCGGCACCGGCGGCGGGCCGCGGCTGTTCGTCAACCGCGTGATGCTGTGGATGGGCGAGCGCTCGTACTCGTTCTACCTCGCGCACATCTGGGTCCTCTACGAGATCGACTACGCGCTCGGCACGGGCGAGAGCGTCGGGACGCGGCTGGCGATCATGGCCGCGATCGCGCTGCCAGTCACGACGGCGATCGCGGCGCTCTCCTACCGCTATGTCGAGCGGCCGTTTCTCGAGCGCAAGCGCAAGGTCGTCGCGGGCGGCGACAGCCCCGGCGGGTCGGGGGCGCCACCCGACGCGCACTCCGTGCCGGCGGCGGCCCGGGCGTAGCCCGACGAGTAATCTGCCCCGCAATGGCCCGGCTCGCGCGGATCGCGTTCCTCGCCACGCTGCTGATCGCCGCGACGGCGCTGGCGGGGTGCGGCGGCGACAACACCGAGAACAACGCGTACATCCGCGAGCTCACGGCCGCGCAGACGCAGTACCAGACGAAGGCCAAGCGGATCGAGGCCGACGCCACGCCGACGAGCACGCCACGCCAGGACCGCCGCACGCTCGATCGCTTCTCCGCGGCGATCTCGGAGACGATCACGGCGCTGCGCGCGATCGACCCACCGTCGGAGGTGACCGCGGAGCACAAGGCGTTCGTCGACGTGTTCGTGACCTGGCACGACGACGTGGAGCGCTTCACGAAGGCGATCGCGAAGCCGTCGCGCGACGGCGTCGAGCGCGCCCAGCGCCAGATCGCGGTCGCCAACCAGACGTTCAACCAGTCGCTGCGCCAGGCGGGCACCAACATCGACGCGAAGCTCGCCTCATGAACCCGATGTGGATCTGGGTGCAGAGCGCGATCGTGTTCTTCGTGCTGGCGGGCTGCATCATCGCGATCGTCAAGCTGGTCTAGATGTTCTCCTCGATCGTCGTGGGCATCGACGGCTCGGACACCGCTGCCGAGGCGGTGCGCCAGGCGACCGTGCTCGCGCGCTCCGTGGGCGCGCGGATCGAGCTCGTGTCCGCGTACGAGCCCGTCACCGACGCGCGCCTGCGCGAGTCGATCGCCATGCCCGAGGACCTGCACTGGATCATCAACCCGCGCGAGGACGTCGAGGTCACGCTCGAGGCCGCGGCGGCGCGGATCCGGGAGGCCGGCGTGGACGTCGAGGTCTTCGCCCGTCAGGGCGATCCGGCGGACGCGATCCTCGACGTCGCCGAGGAGCGCGGCTCGGATCTCATCGTCGTCGGCAACAAGGGCATGACGGGCGCCAAGCGCTTCCTGCTCGGCTCGGTGCCGAACAAGGTCTCCCACCACGCGCCCTGCTCGGTGCTGATCATCCGGACGGTCTGAGCGGCGCGGTCGCCGCCGTCGCGTCGACCAGGCCGGCACCGTAGTAGCGGTCGTGGCCCTTGCGCCCGAGGTCGTGTGCCGTGCGCTCGATGTGGCGCTCGACCTCGCCGGGCGTCGGATGCGGGCCAAGCACGCCGGACGCGAGCACGAGCGCCACGATGCCGGTCACGTGCGGGGCGGCCGACGACGTGCCGCGGAACGCCGGCAGCATCTCGAAGCGGCCCGGCGCGCCGGCCTTGAAGCTCACGCCCGAGATGTCGCGGCCGGGCAGGGCGTCGGGATGGCAGTTGGCGTCGTTGAGCAGCGGCGCGTCGAAACCGCCGCCGGGCGCGACGACGTCCATCCCGCGCCCGTGGTTCGAGTAGCTGCCGAGGCAGCCGTGCTCGGTCGTCCCGCCGACGTTGATCGCCAGCGTGTCGTAGAGCTTGCTCGGGACGCGCAGGTCGAAGCTGTTGCCGGTCGCCGACACGACGACGACGCCCGCCGCCCGCGCGTTGCGCAGCGCGTTGCGGACGGTCTTCGAGGTCATGACGCTGCGCGGGGTCGGCGGCAGCGGCGGCGCGTCGAAGAGCTCGAGCGAGAGGTTGACCACGTCGGCGTCGTGCCTGACGGCGTACTCGATGCCGCGCGCGATCGTGACCGCGTCGCTCTTGCCCTCGTAGTCGAGCACGCGCACCGGCATGATCCGCGCGCGGTACGCGACGCCGACCGTCCCATAGCCGTTGTTCGCCGTCGCGCCGATGATGCTCGCGACGAACGTGCCGTGGCCGAACTCGTCGCTTGGGAACTGGTCGTTGTCGATGAAGTCGAAGCCGCGGACGAAGCGTGCCGCCGCGAGGTCGGGGGAGCGCAGGTAGGGGCCGCGGGTCGTGTAGGCGACGCCGCTGTCGAGGATCGCGACCGTGACCCCGCGCCCGCCGCTGCCGCCGAGCTTTGAGGCCTGCGACCAGGCGGCTGGGGCGTTGATCCCGAACGGCCCGTTGAGCTCCCACTGCACCGCCGCCCAGCCGGCTGCCGGGCCGGCCGCGCTCGCGACCCCCGAGTCGTTGGGGACGTACGCCGCGCGCGCTTGCAGCGAGCGCTCGGCCCAGGCGACCGCGCGGCGGCGCTGCAGGCTGATCAGCGCTCGCGCCGGCGAGGTGCCGGCCTGCGGCGCGACGACGTCGGCGCCGCCGACGCGCTCGTCGGCGGACACGCGGGCCGCGCGGAGCGTCGCCGCGCGGACGGCCTGGCTGACGTCGTGCTTGAAGCGCACGACGAGGCGGCTGCCTGACGTGTGCGTCGCCGCGTGTGCCGCGGGTGCGCTCGCGAGCGCGACGGCGCACGCTGCCGCGAGCGCGAGGCACGGCTGCTGCATGCGGGGGGGATGGCGCAACGGGGGAGGGGTCGTCTCCGGCGAGCGGACCGCGGCCAGCCGCGCTGGCACCGCCGGTTCGCGTCTCTCTTGCCGCACACGATACGCAGGGCCGGTCACGGGGGCGCCAATGTTCCTTGCAGCGCTGCGATAGTGCGCCCTGCTGTCATGGCGACGCCCTTTTTCCCGCGCGACGAGTACTTCATGCGCCTCGCGCTGCGCGAAGCCGAGGCGGCGCTTTCGCACGACGATGTGCCGATCGGCGCGGTGGTCGTGCACGACGGCGAGGTCATCGCGGCGGCGCGCAACGAGCGCGAGCTGCGCCAGGATCCGACGGCGCACGCCGAGCTGCTCGCGCTGCGCGAGGCCAGCCGCGTGCTCGAGTCCTGGCGCGTGCTCGAATCGGTGCTGTACGTGACGCTTGAGCCGTGCGCGATGTGCGCGGGCGCGATCGTGCTCGCTCGGGTCCCGCGGGTCGTGTACGGGACGAAGGACCCGAAGGCGGGCGCGGCCGGATCCGTGCTCGACATCCTCGCCGAGCCGCGGCTCAACCACCGGCCTGCCGTGGCCGGCGGCCTGCTCGCGGCGGAGTGCGCGCTGCTGCTGACGGACTTCTTCGGCTCGCGCCGCTGAGCTGTTTCAGGCCCCCGGGTTTTCGAGCTGCATGATCGAGAAGTGGGTGCCGTTCGTGTCGCTGACGAAGGCCATCCTGCCGGTGCCGGGCACGTCGAACGGATCGACGTCGACGATGCCGCCGAGCTCGGTGACGCGTTGCGTTGCCGCGTCCGCGTCGGCGACGACGAAGTACACCTGCCAGTGCGGCGGCACGCCTGCGGGCCACTGCTCGTCCATCTCGACGATGCCGGCGACGACCAGGCCGTCCACCTTCAGGACCGTGTACTGCATCGCGCCGGGCAGGTCCTCGGGCTCGTGCCCGAAGACGCTGACATAGAAGGGGAGCGCGGCGTCCTTGCTGCGGCTCTGCAGCTCGTTCCAGCCGAGCGCGCCGGGCTCGTTGACGAGCTCGGCGCCGATGGTGTTGCCGGCCTGCCAGATGCCGACGAAGGCGCCGTCGGGGTCGATCAGGAACGCGATGCGGCCGGCTTCCATGACGTCCATCGCGGGCATCGCGACCTGCCCTCCGGCCTCGGCGACCTTCGCCACGGTGGCGTCCGCGTCGTCGACGGCGAGGTAGGTGCTCCAGACCGGCGGCTGCTCGGGGTCCTGCAGCGGCCCGATCCCGGCGACGAGCTTGTCGCGCAGGGTGAACATTCCGTAGCCGCCGGTCTCCTCGGGCGTGCCGGCCGGAGCGTGCTCCCAGCCGAAGAGGCCGCCGTAGAAGGCGATCGACTTGTCGACGTCGGCCGATGCGAGGTCGACCCAGGACGGGACGCCGTTGGGGTAGCTGGTCCGCTCGGGCATGTCACGTGCTCCTGTCTGCTGTGGGGCGGGTTCGGCGCGAACCCTCGCACGTCCTGGCAAAGCACTTGTAAAGCTCGATCTCCTATCCTCGACGCTGCGCCAGCGCGCCTCGGAGGGGTGCGAGAGTGGCTGAATCGGGCGGTCTCGAAAACCGTTGTGCGGGCAACCCCCGTACCGTGGGTTCGAATCCCACCCCCTCCGCTGGCCTCTGTTGCGCGCCGGCCGGTCGACATCAGCTCCGCGCGAGCGGGGCCATGTCCGGTGGCAGCCAGTCGAGCAGTTGCCGGCTGTCGGGCGGCAGCGCGCCGTCGACGTCGAAGAGATTGGGCTCGCCTCGCGCGTAGCGCAGCGCATCGACTTCTTTGAGCGGCTCCCATTCGGGCGGGCGAAAGGGCGCGATCGCCGCCGCCGGCTGCTCCCGCGAGCCGGCGCGCTCGAGGATGGCGTTCGCCGCGCGGCGGCCGTTGAAGCAGGCCGCTTCCATCGTCCCGACCTCCCATTCGCCATCCAGGTAGTCCCCGGCGAGCATGAGGTTCGGGATCGCGGTCGTCACGCCGGGACGGTGCTGCGCGGTTCCGGCCGTCGGCAGCACGAACGGATCCTCGAGCTCGAGTTGCCCGTCGCGCTCGGTGAGTCCCTCGTCGATCGACCAGGAGACGAGCATGTCATCGGTCAGCTTCGGGTTCTCCCAGGACTTGTTGACGTGCGACTTGAGTTGCTCCCACGTCTCGCGGGCGATCTCCTCCAGCGTGCATTCGCGCGCCGGCTTGCCGTGTACGACGCCGGGTGCTCGCCAGTTGCTCACGACGGTGGCGATGATCTGCCGGACGCGCCCGTCGCCGAACGTGCTTGCGATGTCGACCGACCACAAGCGCTCGTACTCCATGTAACCGACGACCCATGGCGAATCCCCGCAGACGCCCGCGCCGTCGCAGAGGTCTGTCGGATTGGCGAGGTAGAACTGGATCCCGGCGAACCACCCGACCCTGAGCTCGCGCATCCCGCGCAGCCGGTGGTCCGCGGCATCCAACGGCCCGCTCAGCAGCGCGCGTGCGCGCCGGAGCGGGAGCGCGCACACGTACCATTCGGCGGTGACCGTCTGCGTACCGCGCGCCGTGGCGACGCGCGCGCCCGCAACGGCGCCGTCGCGCAGCGGCAGGTCGACCAGCTCGCAACCGAGGCGGGGCTCGGCACCTTGACGGGCGAGATGCTCGATCCAGGGGTCGATCCAGGCGTCGTTGGTGGGCAGGTCGAGCACGCGCCGCGCCGGGCCGCTCGCGCCGTGACCCGGCCAGCAATGGCTCGCGAGCTCGAGCTTCCATGCGGAATGCCTGGCGCTTGTCTGCTCGGCGCTCTCGGGTGCGAACACCTCCGACGCGACACTGAGAATCCGGCGGCAGCCATCGGAGAAGTCGTCCAAGCCGATGAACTCCGCCCAGCTCATCGGCTCCCACTGTCCGCTGCGTCGCGCATCGCAGCTCGAGAGGAACACGACCATGCGACGAACGAAGTGCGCGACCTCACGAGGTGAGACGTCCAGCGTGGTGAGCGCGCCGGACAGCACATCCAACATCTTCTGCGGCGTTTGCGGCCCCGGATCCGGCGCGTCGAGCGGAAGGATGAGGTCCTGGCGGCCCTCGCGTGCAAAGCGCATCTCCGACAGCGCGACCAGGTTGTCGAGCACGCCGTTCGCGTTGGATCCAAACGGGATCCGCCGCATCGTCTCGGGAAGGTTCTGGTAGTAGCCGGCCGTGATGCGAAAGCCGTGCTCGCCCGGCAGGGGACGCCGCCCGGGTCCGGCGCTGCCATTGACCTCCGTGCTGCGGGCGCGCCCGCCCCAGGCGCGGCGCTCGTAGATCGTGACGTCGAAGCCGCGCTCGACGAGCTCGTGCGCGGCTGTGAGTCCTGCGACGCCGCCGCCGAACACCGCGACGGTCCCGGCGTGACGTCGACCACCCGCCGACGACCGACCGCCGGACGGGATCCGGGCGATCCCCTTGTCGGAGCTGCGACCCGTCTCCGCGGGCACGCGCGAGCCGAGATCAAGCAGGTGCGGGAGACGCGCGGCCCCGGTCCCGATTCCCGTTGGTCCGCCCAGCCGCGGGCGGTGAGCAACGTCGACTCGTGCGGGCGCGTAGTCCTCGTCAAGCGCGCTCCCGTCGACGCGATCCGATCGATCGTCACGCGCGTGCTCGCCGGCGGGTACGTCCTGCGACGACGCGTCGTCGCTTCCGCGGTACCGGGCGCTCGTGGCGGTCCAGTCCACCAAGCCGCGCATGCAGCCCTTGAGGATGTCGCCATAGGCCGACATGTCCGCGGCCACAGAGGGCCACGCCTCGCCAACGAGCTCCGGGAGCCGGCGCTCGATCTCGAGCAATGCGCGCAGCTCCTGATCGGAATGATGCGCCGTCCGGCGCGTCGCCTCCTCGAGCGAGAGCCGATACTCGTCGCGCAGGATCAGGACCGTGTTGCCCAACCCGCAGCGTTGATCTCGGTCGAGCCCGAGCAGTTCGTTCACCCAGATGTTGTAGTTGACGCACAACCGGTCCATGCGCTGAACCCACCAGTCGCGCGTGAGGAACGCGGGCGGCAGGCGTTGTGCCGAAGCCGCGACCTTGATGGCCGGGAGCACGCCGATGGTCAACCACCGCACCTGCCACTGGAGGGCGGTGTTCAGCCTGACGGACGGGGCCAGGATCCCTTCCCCGACGGTGCCGGTCAAGTACATCCGCAGGTGGTCGGCGAAGCGCTCATACCACGGATCGCAGCGCCCGTCGCCGAGCGAGCACACCTGGTCGAGCATGTCGACGAACGCGAACACCAAGCGGGGGTCGTCGGCGCGCGGGTGGTCGCCGTCGAGGATCTCGAGGTGCCGGCGCGCCGCCCGGCGATTGGTCTCGGTGCCGGCGGAACCCAGCGCATGACGACCCTCCTGCGCGTCATCGAAGGCGAAGACCCACGTCATGAAGTGGGACACCACGATGGCGCCATACAGCGGCAGCATGTGACACTGCGCCGACACGAGCACGTCGAACCGCGCGGCGCAGAATCGCGCGTAGTCGGCCGCCGCGAAGAGCTCCTGCTCTCGTGCCCAGCGACGATGTTCTTGCTGAAGCTCGGCCTCGCGCGGATGCCTTCCGCTGCGCAGCGGACAATGCATCGCAGCGACGAAGTCGTGGCCTGTTTGGTAGTCGTGAACCTCGAAGACGACGGTGCCGTCGGGGTGGATCATCGGCGCGTGGGGCTCGGCCGGCGGCGTGGGGGCCTCGATGGATCGGTCGGCTCCAGTGCCCGGCGCGTCGCGTGGCGCACGCTCCTCCGTCGGGGCCCTCGGCGGGGGAGGCGTTCGGCCCGGCGATGCCGCGAGGCGCGCCGGGTCGGCGGTCGCGGTGCCGGGTTCGGTGGGTCCGCCGGGCGGCAGGCGCGGCTTCTCGGCGGTCGCGTCCACGCGCGTGAGATACGGCTTTGGGGACTCGGTCATGGCTCTGGCCTTGGGTCGTCGTTGCGCGCGAGCGTGCCGCGCGCAATCACGCTCTCGTCCCCGTTCGCGGGCCACCATACCAGCGTGCGTGGTCGCGCCCGGTGAAGGTTCAGATCAGAGCCTGGACGAGCGCGCCCAAGCCGGACCCCGGGGTTCGCATGGCGGCCCGTTCACCCCGTCTGACCCCTGTCCGAGGGCTGGCCCCTGTCCGAGGGGCGGCCTACCGGATCCATGGGGCGAGCCGCGCGGGTAGCGACTCGGGGAGGGTCTTCCGGCCCGCGTGTCGATCAGCGCTGCTCCCGACTGCGCCGCAGCTCGTCAAGGGTGAGCATGAGCGTCCGCGGTTCGTCGGCGAGCGGCTTGAAGCCGAATCGGAAGTAGAAGGCCGCTGCGTGGTCGCTGATCGCGTGCACGACCACCGCCCGAATGGCGACCTGCTCCGCCGCTGCGAGCACTCGCGTGAGCGCGTCGCGCAGCAGCAGTGCGCCGATCCCTCTCCCGTGGTAGTCGACGTCGACGGCGAGCCGGGCAATGAGCGCCACGGGAATCGGGAAGTGCCTGGACATGCCCCGGCGGACAGCTGGGCTGGCCTGCTCGTGGTGCAGTTCGCCGACCACGGTTGTGTAGTAGCCGATCACTTGTCGCTGCCCCGCGAGAGTGACGAACGACCTTGCGGCGTCGCGTCGCTGGCTTTGGCCCGCGGAATGGCGTAGCCAGCGGTTCAATGCATCGACGCCGCAGTCGAACGTGCTGACGTCGTGGGCGGCCGGGTCGTAGCGTGGGGTCACGCCCCCCGACGCTCAGCGGGGCGATCCCACAGGTCCCGAAGCCGGGTGATCGTTTCCGGGTCAGGACTGTCGAGTGCCTCGAGGAAGCGCCGAGCCTCGGCCTCGTTGAGGCTGATCGTGCGCTGCTCGTCGATGATCTGCACAGCACGGTCTCGCGCGGCTTGGCGAAAGAACTCGCTCAGGGTCTCGCCTACGGCAGCAGCTGCCGAGGCGTCGAGGTCGCGTTCTTCGTCCGTGAGTCGAAGTTCGAGCCGGTTCGTCTTCATTGCGTCAAGCGTACGGACGGCGTACGGACGTGTCCACCCACGGTACCGAACGCCGTCCTCGGGACAGCCGCGCTAGCAGCGCTCCGGTGCGCCAGCCGCTCGACGGCGCGGGCACGTCTCGTCGGATCGACGAGCATTGGATCTGGACCGCCCGATCGATGCCGCTGGCACGCCGATGCAGAGCCGACACCGTCGAGTGTGGCTGTGTCGCTCGCATGAGCACCGGCTACTTGCAGTAGTACGTGAGCCCGCCGTAGCGGACCTTGTGCCTGAACGCGCTGGTGCGCTTGTCCGAGGACGGCTTGACGCACAGCTTGCCGCGCCATTTGTAGGTCGCGTGATCCGACGGACACGAGTGGTGGCCGTGGCAGCCCGAGCGGTGCGCCGGCGCAACCGCCGGGATCGTTAGGGCGGGAGTGACTGATGCGGCCGCGACGGCAGCAGCGATGCGGAGCTTCATGTGGACTCTTCGAATGCGTTCACACCACACGCTTCGGCAATCCCGCGAACCACCTTGAGCCGTGAGCCGCGACGTGGGACCCGCTCGGTCTTCACAACATGGGCCCCGGCGGCATACTCGCCGAGCATGACTGGACGAATCGGAGCCAAGGGCCAGGTCGTGATCCCGAAGCAGCTGCGTGATCGCGCGAACCGGCATCCGGGTGACGAGGTCGACTCGAGCTGCGCGGCGACGAGGTCGTGCTGATCGCGCGCCGCCGGCCCGCCGGGCTCGGAGGCCGCTTTGCCAAAGGCGGGATGGCGGCGCGCCTGCTCGAGGATCGCGCCCGCGACAGAAGGTAAGCGCGCAGTTCACCAGGGATTGAAGGCTTGGGATCCAACGCCGTCATACGTGGTAGCGTCGCCTGTATGACTATGCTCAGCTTCCGAGTCGCCGAGAGCGAGGCCGCCGAGATCCAGCGCTGGGCCGAAGAGCTCGGCGTCGATCGCTCAGCCATTCTTCGCGAAGCTCTACACCGCCATCTCGTGCAGCTGCGAGGCGAGCATGACGCCGACAGGTGGGAGCGCGCGCCCCAGACCGAGGCCGAAGGGTCACTCGCGCAGATTGCTGACTGGGGCCCCGCCGATGACTGGACGGACTGGGACGATGCAGCGGGGTGAGATCTGGTTCGCGGCCACCCCGGGCGGCGACCGGCCTGTACTGGTGCTGACCCGCGATCCGGTTGCGGATCGCATCGGATCGGTCGTCGTCGCCGGGCTGACGCGGACTCGACGCGAGCTCGTCTCCGAGCTGCTGCTGACGCCGGCGGACGACGGTGTCGCTAGCGAGTGCGTCGTGAACTTCGACAACGTTCACACGATTCCGCGATCGGCCTTCCGGCGTCGCGTCACCGCGCTCTCAGCGCGTAGGATGGCCCAGGCCTGTCGCACGCTCCGCGACGCGGTGGGGTGCTGATCCGAGAGCCAGCAGCTCGCGCTCCACGAGCTCGGCCATCCGCTCGCACGCGCGGCGCGCGAAGCGCACTTGCTCGTGGCGGCCCACGAGGCGGAAGCCGAAGCGCACGACAGGGTTGCCGACCCCCCGCGCGCGGCGCGAGACCGCGTGGATGCGGAACTCCACTGCCCCGTCGTCGAGCCACTTCCACACGCTGAAGTCCATCTGCCCGCGCTCGAGGTGGCCCTCGAGCGTGCCGTAGCTCCAACCCCACACTCGCACTGTGCGGCTGTCGACGATCCGCGTCTCGTCGGTGGTCGCGCCGACGCGGCAGCCGAGCAGGAAGCGCAGCGGGCCGAAGCGCGCCTGCAGCAGCATGTTGCGCCCGCCAAGCTCGGCGGCCGGGTCGAAGACCGCGTGGACGATCGCCGGGTCGGCGAACGCGTAGTCGCACATCAGGCGCTGCGCGACCTCGAAGCTCCCGCCCACGACCGGCTCTCCGCAAGGCTCGGACGGCAGCGAGACGCGGTAGTCGTCCACGTGCCAGCCCTCGGTCTCGCGAGCAGCCGCGATCTCCGACGGATCGAAGTTCAGCGACCGTCCGGCCAGGTCCGCGAGCGCTCGCTGCACGCGCGCCGACCCGGCCAGGCGCTCATCCGGCACGGGCGAGCTCGGCCTCGTCGACGCGCCGCGTCGTGATGTCCAACAGCCCGTCGCGCCGACCGCCGGACATAGCGATCAACCGCTCGAGCACCGAGGTCCACATGTGCAACTGGACCTCCTTGTTGATCGGCACCCGGTTGAAGAGGAGGTTCGACACTGCGTCGCCGCCGCGCGCCCACGCCTCGATGCGGATCTCGACGCGCCCCGGCCCCAGGTCGCGCGCGCTGAAGCGGATCCGCCCGGCCTCGAGATGACCGTCGAGCGTTGCGAGCGTGAACCCCTCGGAGTCGACATCGACCGCGCGCACCGGCCCGTCCCACGGGCCGGGGATCCGGACGGTGAACTCGTCGCCCTCGCGCAGCGTGTCCTCCTCGCCGCGCAGCTTCTCAAAGCTCCCGAGCGCCTTCGGCGCGGCCCGATTCGGACAGTCGCCGAACCGACCGATGAGCTCGCGCGCGCTCAGCTCGGCCTCGCGCACGCACGCGACGTAAGAGCGGTGCATGAGTGGCCCATGGCCATCGTCCACGCCCTGCAGGTCGGTGCGGTCGCAGCCGGACGGCAGGGCCGGCGGCCGGTCGGCGGGCAGCGACCCCGCCGTCTCGCTGCGGTGCATCGGCGTCGTGCGCCAGAGGTAGTCCCAGCCGGTCTTCAGCACGCCCAGCGGCCAGCGCGCGGCGGTTGCGATGCGGCGGGAGGGCGGGAGGCGGTTGGTCATCGCACAAGCGCATACCCGCCGCATGGCGCTCGCCACACCGGGGAACCAGGACGGGCATGCTCGCCTCCGCCCTTCACGCCGCCGGCCTGCGCAGCGGCCACATGCAGACGCTGTCGATGGGGACGGTCGCGCTGTGCATCACGCTCTGGATCCGCGCCAAGACCGTCGACCAGGACGAGCGCGGCAACGCCGAGCGGCGCGCGCTCTTCGTCGGGTTGTGGCCGCCGACGCTCTGGCTCATCGGCGACACGCTGCGCCGCGAGGGCCGGCGCAAGCCCTGGCGCTGAACGCTTGGACGAACGCGACGGGGCGACACACCCCACGCAGGCGCGTCAGCGGGTCAAAGCGACCGCAGCACGGCCGCGACCTGCGATCCGTAGCCGCCGCCGAACAGCACCGCGTGCACCAGCAGCGGCACGAGCTGGTGCAGGCCGACCCGCTCGTCGCGCCCGCCGGCCAGCGGATGCACCTCGTCGTACGCGGCGAGCAAGCGCGCCGAGCGCGAGCCGAAGAGCTCGAGCATCGCGAGGTCGGTCTCGCGGTGCCCGCCGTGCGCGGCGGGGTCGATCAGCACAGGGGCGCCGTCGGCGTCGCACATGACGTTGCCCGACCACAGATCGCCGTGGATCCGCGCAGGCGGCTCGGGCGGGCCGAGCAGCTCCGAAAGACGGCTGACGCACAGCGCGTCGATCTCCGCCCGCGTGCCGCGCGGCAACGCGCCCCGCCTCTCGGCCTGCTCGGCGAGCGGGCGCAGCCGGCGCTCGGCGAGAAACGCCGCGAAGCCCTCGGCGGGATCGTTGGGCAGCACAACCGGCCCGAGGCGCATCGGCGGGTGGTCGTGACCCGCGGCGGCCGGCGTGTCCGGCGCGACCGCCCCGAACGCCGGTGCGCCCGCGGCGTGCATGCTCGCCAGCGCGCGCCCGAGCTGCTCGTCGAAGTCCGCCGCCCGCGAGCCGCCATCGATCCAGGCGAGCGCGAGAAACGGCGGCTCGTCGCCCGCGCCCAGCACGGTCGGCATGCGCGGCCCGCCGTCCGGCTCGCACAGCCAGCGCAGGCCCGCGCCCTCGGCGGCGAACTCGCCGGCCGCCGCGCCCGCCCGCGTCTTGACGAACAGCGAGCGCCCGTCGGCGAGCTCGACGCGCAGCGCCTCGTTGAGGCTGCCGCCCACGACCGACCGAGCCCGCTCGACGCGGCTGCCAAGCGCCGCGGCCACGGCTCGCGCGACGCGGTCGTGGCTCACGCGCGATCCAGCGATGGCCGCAGCTCGTCGAGCAAGCCCCGACACGCGGCCTGGACGAGGTCGTAGACGAGCGCGAAGCCGTCGCCCTCGCCGTAGTAGGGATCGGGGACGTCGAGGTCGCCCGACGCGACCGCCTGCGGATCGAACGTGCGCAGCATCCGCACGCGCGAGCGGGCCTCGGCATCGGGCGCGAGCGCGAGCAGCGCGCGATGGTTCGCGCGATCCATAGCGAGCAGCAGGTCGAATCGAGCGAAGTCGGCCGGCTCCACCTGCCGCGCGCACCCGCTCATCGCGATCCCGCGCCGCCGCGCCTCGGCCGCCGAGCGCCGGTCCGGCTGCGCGCCGACATGCCAGCCGCCGGTGCCCGCGCTATCGACCTCGACAAGGTCCTCGTGGCCCTCGCGGATCAGCAGGTCGCGCATCACGGCCTCGGCCGTCGGCGAGCGGCAGATGTTCCCGAGGCAGACGAAGAGCAGGCGCATGTCCGCACAGCCTGACGCACGCTCCGCCGCCGTGGCTGCGGCGCTGCGAGCGCGTGTCCGGGACGCGTTGCGTAGCCTGGGGGCGCATATGAAGCTGCGAGACATCTACGCACGCCCCGGCAAGACGTTCTCCGTCGAGTTCTATCCGCCCAAGGACGATGCGGGCGTCGAGCGCCTGTTCACCGAGATCGAGAAGCTCAAGGCGCTCAGCCCCGCGTTCTGCTCCGTGACCTATGGCGCCGGCGGCTCGACTCAGGGCACGACGCTTGAGGTCGTCCGCCGGATCAAGGCCGAGGTGGCGCTTGAGGTCATGTGCCACCTGACCGTCGTCAACCAGCCGAAGTCGACGGTGCTCGGGGTGCTCGAGTTCCTGCGTGCGAACGAGATCGAGAACCTCATCGCGCTGGCGGGCGACCCGCCGAGGGGCCAGCAGGAGGCCGACTGGACCGCGCACCCGGAGGGCTACCACCACTCGCGCGAGCTCGTCGAGGACGCGCGCGCGTTCGACGAGGACTGGTTCTCGGTCGCGGTCGCGGGCTTCCCGGAGATCCACCCCCGCGCGGTCAGCCGCGAGTCGGACCTCAGGTACCTCAAGGAGAAGGTCGACGCGGGCGCCGACGTCGTCGTCACCCAGCTCTTCTACGACAACGACGACTACTACCGCTATGTCGAGGACGTCCGCGCGCTGGGGGTCGAGGTGCCGATCGTGCCGGGGATGATGCTCATCCAGTCCTCGGCTCAGTGCCGGCGGATCGCGACGATGTGCGGCTCGAAGATCCCCGCCGGCCTCGAGGCACGCCTGGCGAAGGTCGAGGACAACAGCGACGCGGCCCTGCAGCTCGGCATCGACTACACGACCGAGCAGTGCGAGGCGCTGCTCGCCTACGGCGTTCCCGGCTTTCACTTCTACTCGCTGAACAAGGCCCGCGGCGTCAGCGAGGTCTTCACGAACCTGCAGCTGCAGACGCTCGCCGCCGCGAGCTGAGCGAACCCCCGGCTCATGGATCGGCGCGGAGGCGCCGATACAGCGGTTATGGAGACCGGGTCCGCCGCTGCGCAGGAGCTCACGCTCGATCAGATGCGAGAGATCGTCCGCCTGCGCCGCCGCCATCCGCGCGCCGAGGTGCTCGTGCACCACAAGCCGTGGGGTCTGATCGTCGAAGCACGGCGCGCCGGGCACGCGATCGAGCTCGAGCGCTTCGACTGGGACGGCGGCGTGGCCTCCGACCAGCAGATCGCCTCCGCCGCGTAGCCGCAGACCACGTCGTCGGCCTCGCGCGGCGCCCGAGCGTGCCAGGATTCGAAGCGAGACCGAGATGAGCGACGAACTTCAGAGCTTCGAGGAGGGCGACCGCGTCGCGCTGATGCGCCTCGCGCCGATCACCGGTGACATCCAGATCATCGAGGCGACCGTCGTCGGCATGGTCGACGACTACCAGGTCGTCGTGCGGTTCCCCGGCGGCAGCGACCTCACGCTGCCCGTCGGCGACGTGACCCGCATGCCGCCCAAGTAACTCGCGCCCCGGGCGTCACACGGCGGCCGGCGTGAGGTGCGGGTAGAGCGGGAACTGCTCGGCGAGCGCGCGCGTGCGCTCGGACAGCTCGGCGCGCTCGGCGTCGCCGAAGCCGCCGGTCAGCGCGGCGCCGATGACCTGCCCGATCTCGCGGAACTCCTCGACGCCCATGCCGCGCGTCGCGAGCGCGGGCGTGCCGATCCGCAGGCCGGATGTGACCATCGGCGGGCGCGGGTCGTTGGGCACGGCGTTGCGGTTGACGGTGATGCCGATCGCGTCCAGCCGCGTCTCCGCGTCCTGGCCCGAGAGCTCGGACTCGCGCAGGTCGGCGAGCACGAGATGCACGTCCGTGCCGCCCGTCAGCACGTTGACGCCGACGTCGAGCAGCTCGTCGGCGAGCGCCGCGGCGCCCGCGCGCGTGCGCCGCTGGCGGTCGCGGAACAGCTCGGTCGACGCGATCTTCAGCGACACGGCCTTGCCGGCGATGACATGCATCAACGGCCCGCCCTGCTGGCCGGGGAAGACCGCCGTGTTGATCTTCTTCGCCCACTCCTCCTTGCAGAGGATCATGCCGCCGCGGGCGCCGCCGATCGTCTTGTGGATCGTCGTCGTGACGACATCGGCGTGCGGCACCGGGCTGGGGTGCTCGCCCGCAGCGACGAGCCCCGCGAAGTGCGCCATGTCCACCATGAGCTTCGCGCCGACGGCGTCAGCGATCTCGCGGAAGCGCGCGAAGTCCAGCTGGCGCGGATAGGCCGACCAGCCGGCGATGATGAGCTGCGGGCGCTCCTCTTCGGCAATGCGCGCGAGCGCGTCCATGTCGACGCGTGAGTCCTCGTCGGCGACCCCGTACGCGACGACCTCGTAGAGCTTGCCGGAGAAGTTGAGCTTCATCCCGTGCGTCAGATGGCCGCCGTGGTCCAGGCGCATCCCGAGGATCTTGTCGCCGGGGCTGATCAGGGCCATCATCGCCGCCGCGTTGGCGCCCGCGCCCGCGTTCGGCTGGACGTTGACGGCCTCGGCGCCGAACAGCGCCTTGGCGCGGTCGATCGCCAGCGTCTCGACGACGTCGACGTGCTCGCAGCCCCCGTAGTAGCGCTTGCCGGGCAGGCCCTCGGCGTACTTGTTGGTCAGGGTCGAGCCCTGGCAGTCCATGACCGCCTGCGGGACGAAGTTCTCGGACGCGATCATCTCGAGCGTCGTCTCCTGCCGCCGCGCCTCCGCGGCGAGCAGGTCCGCGATCTCGGGATCGACCTCGGATACGGGCTTGGTGAAGTAGTCAGGTCCCAGTTCGGTCATGGCCCTGACGGTATCAGCGACTTCAGCTGGGATCGGGTGGTGCGACGCCGAGCAGCGCGAGGGCGTCGTAGCCGATGAACGCGGCGCCGAGCGGCTCCCCGGCGGCGAGCAGGCGCGCCCACATCGCGTCGGCGTCGGCGGCCTTCACGATCACGATCAGGCGGCGCTGGCTCTCGCGCAAGATGGCGATCACCGACGGGTCGTGAGGGTCGCGGCCGAGGGCTCCGATCGCGAGGCCGTCGGGCAGGCCGGCGGCGGCCATGAGGCGACCGGCCCGCGGCCCGATGACGCTCATCATCGCGACGGTCGAGCCGATGTCCTTGCAGGCGAGCTCCGCGCGGTCGTGGCCCTTGCCGATCATCGGGCCCGATGCGAGGGCGGAGTGGGGGCCGACGAGCAGCGTGCGCCGGGCGTCGAGGCGCAGGAACCACACGCTGCGCAGGCGCCGCGCGGCGCCCGGCGCGACCGGCGGGTCGCCGAGGCGCGCGGTGAGCGCGCGGTCAAGCAGCGACGTCGCGGCGCGCAGCTCGAGCGCCCCGAGGTCCGAGCGGTCGGCGAGGCCGACGCTCTTCATGCAGACCGCGATCTCGCCGGGCACCGAGCCGTAGTCGGTCGCGACGAGACGGCCGTCGCGCTTGTGGAGCGTGGCGCCGGCCGCGAGGCAGGTCTGGGGAACCGGTGAGTCGAGGGTCTGGCGCGAGGGGTCCACGTGGCCTAGAGAGAGCGGTCTGTCTCCTGGTGGGAGCGAAAGCCGATCATAGGCCCCCGCGCAAGGGCGCGCGGAACGCCTGCGCGCGCGTGCCGCGGTGGCGTCCGCGCGCCGGCGCGCTCGCACCCGGCGCTTGCGAGGCAGCCCGCCCTACGCCGCGAGCTGCTCGCCGTGGCCGCGCTGCTGGGCCGTCAGCGCAAGCCGGCAGACCGCGCTGCGGCAGCGGCTGACCGTCTTCATGTTCGAGCGGATCGCGAGCGGGACCTCCATGAGCTCGAGCTCGGAGCAGTGCTCGGCTGCGATCACCATCAGGCGCGCGAGATGCGTCTCGGCGCGCGTGGCGGCGCGCGCGAGGCGCGTCAGCGCGTCGGCGTCCAGGCGCGGATCGAGTGCGTCGTCGTGAAAGCCGATGACGTCATTGGTGTAGTCGCCGGCCAGGGTCAGCATGCGGCCCGCGACCTTGAAGCTCATCCCGTCGGCCAAGCCGAGGTACTGCTCGATCGTGAGCCTTCCGGTGCGCCTGTCGAGTCCCACTGGCTTCATCTCGCGCTCCTATCGCTGCACCTGCTGGTAATGCATGTTCTCACCATCGACACGTCGCGGACCGAGCGATAGCTCACACACTCGGCGTTCGACGCCTTGCGTATCTGCGCGCGGGCGAGGCCGCGTGTCATGGAGTTCTCTCGCATGGTGTTGCCGATCAGATTGGCGCCCGTCGATGAGACGCGACATGGACCGGTGGCTGAACTTCGACGGCGATCGTTCGACGCGCCGTCGAACCGGGCACACGCCGCCGCGCGGCATTTGCCCCGATACTGCTCGGTCTCATGTGTGTTCGCTGGCCAGCGAGTCGCCGTGCTGCCTGACGCGCTGCTCGTCGCGCTCGACCTCGCGCTGGTCGTGGTGGCCGCGCGCCTCGGCGGGGCGCTCGCCGTGCGTCTTGGCGAGCCGCACATCGCCGGCGAGATGATCGGCGCGATCCTGATCGGGCCGACCGTCCTCGGCGGTCAGGTCGACGGCGCGGTGGAAGGCGTCGTCGCGAGCGGGCTCGCCGGGACGCTCTTCCCGGCGGCCGGCGTCGAGGCGCTGACCGCGGTCGGCGCCGTCGGGATGATGCTCTACATGCTGCTCGTCGGGCTGACGATCGATCCGGCGCCGATGGCGCGGCGGGCGGGCACGATCCTGCTGCTGGCGGTGTCGGTCTTCGCGGCCACGGCCCTGGTCGCCGTCGTCGCGGCCTCGTGGCTCTCCGACGGCGGCGGCTGGCGCGGCCCACACGGGACGAGCCTCGCCTTCCTGCTCGCGCTTGCCGCCGTGCTCTCCGCGCAGGGCGTTCCGATCGTCGCGCGGATCCTCGAGGAGCGCGGGATGCTGCGCAGCGAGATCGGCGGGATCGTCATCGCGACCGGCGCCTGCGTGACGACGCTGGCGCTGGTCGCCTCGGGTGTGGCGATCCGCGGCGGCGACCGGGCTGCGGTCGCCGAGCTCGCCCTCGTCCTCGCCGCCGGCGCCGTCATCGTCGCCATCGCAGCGCCGCTCGCGCGCTCGCGCTGGATGCGGCTCTCCCCGCGCATCGCGGTCGCGGTGCTGCTCGTCATCGTGCTCGCCGCCGGCGAGGGCGGCAAGGCGCTGCTCGGGACGATGCTCATCGGCCCGCTGATCGTCGGGATCGCCGTGCGCAACGCCGGCTTCTCGGCGGTCTTCCTCGAGGAGCGCCTGGGCAACCTCGTGCGCGGCCTGCTGCTGCCGGTGTTCCTCGGTGTCGCCGCGCTCTATACGAACCTGCGCGAGCTGCTGCACGCCGATGCGGTGGCGCAGGTGCTCGGGCTCGTCGTGGCGGTGGTCGTCGTGAAGATGGCGACCGCGGTCGCAGGTGGTCGGCTCGCCGGCTTCGGCCGCCGCGAGGCGCGCGCGATGGGGGCGATGCTGCAGTGCGGCGGGGTCATGACGATCGCGATCTCGCTCGACGTCCTGCACGCCGGGATCATCACCCCGCGCACGCACGCGCTGATGACGCTCGTCGGGCTCGTCACGACGCTGCTTGCCGGCCCGCTGCTCGCGCGCTCCGGCTGGCAGCCGGACGATGTGGCGCGAGCGCCCGGCCGGCAGCCGGTTGGTGTCAGCGGTTCATGAAGAACAGCACGATCGCGACGATGGCGAGCGCGAAGAGCAGCGGATGCACGATCGCGCCGCCCGCGATGGCGATGACGAGCAGGATGATCCCGAGGATGAGAAGCACAGCAGTCTCCTTCGATGAGTCGGTTGAGTGTGGGCGCGATCCCGCGCGCCAGCGCTGCGAATCCCGGGGACTGGCAGGCACGTCCCGGACGGCCAATACCCCCTGCGACCCCGGACCACGCTCCGGGCAGGTCTCGCCGGCCGAACACGAGCCCCGGGCGCTTCAGGCGGGGCCGGGCTCGAGCGCCGCGCGCTCGCGCGTCTCGCGCAAATAGGCGAGCGCCGTCGCGGCGACCGTCACGATCGGGACGGAGATGAAGACGCCGATGATGCCGGCGGTGATGCCGCCGGTCGCCAGCGCGAGGATGACGGCGATCGGATGGACGTTGACCGTGCGGCCCATGATGATCGGGTACAGCAGGTGCCCCTCGACCTGCTGCACCGCGATGACGAGGCCGAGCACGATCAGGGCCTTGACGAGGCCGCCGCTGACGAGCGCGATGAGCACCGCCGCGAGACCCGCCCCGAACGCGCCGATGAGCGGCACGAACGCGGCCAGGAACGTCAGCAGCATAAGGGGCAGGACGAGCGGGACGCCCAGGATCAGCAGGCCCGTCCCGATCATGGTCGCGTCGGCGGCGCCGACGAGCACGAGCCCGCGCACGTAGCCCGACAGCGCCGTGTAGCAGCGACGCGCGAGCTCGTCGAGGCGCTTGCGCTGGCGGCCCCCGGTCGTCTCGACGACCCAGCGCCACAGCCCGGGGCCGTCCTTGAGGAAGAAGAACAGCAGCAGCAGGGTGATGATCAGGCCGGTGATGACCTCGCCGACGAGGATCGCGCCGTGCAGCGCGCCGCCGGTCAGCTCGCTGCTCGAGTCCGACAGCTTGTCGACGCCCTCGTCGATCTTCTCCTGGATGTCGGCCTTGCTGAGTTTGAACGGCGGCTGGGCGAGCACGTCGCTGGCCTCGCGCACGCCGTCCTGGACGCTGTCGGCGAGGTCGGAGAACTGGCGGGCGACCGCGGCGCCGGCCATCGCGAGCGCGCCCGCGAGCACGGCGACGGCGGCGATCATCACGACGCCCGCGGCTGCCGCGTCGGAGAAGCGGTGGCGGGTGAGCCAGCGCGTCGGCGGGCGCAGCACCGTGCTCAGCAGCAGCGCGATGATCACCGGCAGGACGACGACGCGCAGGTAGGCGAGCGCGTAGACCGTCGCGCCGATCGCGGCGATGATCGCGAGCAGGCGCCAGGCGATCGCCGCGCCGGAGCGCAGCCAGTCTGGGACGGGGTCGTCGGAGCCCGGGTCCGCGGGGGCCTGCGCGGGAGGCTCGCCGGGAGGCGTCGTCGCGAGCGGCACCGCCTCCGGGGCCGGCTCGTCGTCGGCCGCCGCCGGCCGATCCTCCCCCTCCGGCGCGACCGGCGAGCCCTCGTCCTCGGCGTCCATCGCGCCGAGTCTAGACCCGGGGTCACCCCGGTAACCTCTCCCGTCCGGCGGATCGCCTACTCGGCCGGAGCGCCCTCGGCGCTCAGCCGGGCAACGTGCGGGCCTCGCGCTCGCAGCCAGTCCCGGTGGTCGGGAGTGTCACGCAAACCCCGGTGACACACACTCCGGGGACGTAGTAGTTCAGCGGTGATCCATGACCGGGCGGAACCGGGCGGGCCTTCGGGCTCGCCCGAGTCGCCGCCGCCGGCCGCCCGCCGCGCGGCTAACGGCGTGCCGACAAACGACCGCGAGGCCCATGGCCGCACGCCATGGACCTCGAGGGGTCGGGAGGGATCGGTGCCTTGCGGTGCTGTCAGCGCTTGCGCGCCGCCTTCTTGAGCGGCTTGGCGACCTTCGCTGTCTTGCTGATCGACGCCAGCGAGCCGTTCACCGTGCGAGCCGAGACCTTGATCGAGCCGCCCTTCGTCTTCAGGCGCTTCGCGGCGGCGCTCGTGAGCTTCACCGTGACCGTCTGCTTGACGTTGCGCATCACGACGAAGACCTTCTGGGCGAACGCCTTCTTGCCGGCGACGACGCCGTCGAGCGTCACGAGGCAGCCCTTGGGAGCCAGGGCCGGGCAGGACACGCTCACGCTCGCCGTCTTGCGGCTCTTGGCGACCTTGATCGTGCCGACCGACGCGCGGTAGGCCTTGAAGACGGCCGGGGCGGGCTTCGCGGCCGTGCCCGTGGCGGGCTTGGCCAGCGGCTTGGCGGTCGTGCCCGTGCCGGCCGGCGGCGCGACGACGCCGCTGGCGGCGAGTGCCGTCTGCGTCGTGCCGATGAGGCCTTGGACGGCCGTCGCGAGCGGCTCGGGCAGTGTGGCCCCGGCCGTGGTGCTGAGCGTGGACAGCAGGCCGGTCAGCAGCGACGTGTCGAGGCCCGCGACGCCGAGCAGTGGCCTCACGGCGTCCAGCAGGCCAGAGAGGCCGGGAGCCGACGACAGCCCGCCGCCGAGCAGGCCTTGCACCTGCGCGAGCAGCCCGTTGATGTCCGTCACGTTCGGCGCGGCGGCGAGGCCGTTCGCGCGGTTGGTCAGCCCGCCGACGATCGCGGTCTGCTGCGTCAGGTTTGCGGCGCCGAGCAGGCCGGTGAGCTCGGCGGGGGTCAGCGTGCCGAGAACGCCGCCGAGCTGGCCGCTCGTCAGGCCGCCGAGCACGGCGCTGAGGTTGCCGCCGGTCAGCGGCGCGAGCAGGTCGCCGATCGCGGGGAGGCCGAGCGTCGCGAGGCCGTTCGTGAGCTGCGACGTGCCGCCCAGGACGCCGAGCACGGACGAAAGCTGCGTGAGGTTCCCGGTGCTGCCCAGCACGCCGAGCAGGGAGCCGGTCTGGGCGTTGGTCAGCCCGCTCAGGACCGACGGCAGCTCGGTCGAGTTCAGGAAGGGCAGCGCGCCGATGATCTTGCTCGTGTCGAGGAGGCCGAGCGCGGTGGCGAGCGTGTTCCCGGTCAGCGGGCCGAGCAGGACGGCGGTCTGGGCGCCCGTCGCCGAGCCGAGCACGCCGGCGAGCTGGCCGCCGGAGATGAGGCCGGTGACGGCCGTCGTGACCTGCGACGCGTCGAGACCGCTCAGCAGCCTGGTGAGCTGCGTCGGGTTCGCTTGGGCGATCAAGTCGTCGAGCAGGGGGAGCCCGAGCGCCGAGACGATGCTCGTGATCGGCAGCAGGTTCGCCGTGAGCGCGGCGAGCGCGGTGTCGATGAGCAACTGATCGAGGATCGGGATGCTGCGGTTCGTCTTGACCGCCGAGTTGCTGACGGTGGCGGCGCTCGAGGCTTGTGCCACGGTGGTAAGCGATCCTGCTCCGAGTGTCGCGGCCGTCGCGAGGATCGCGACGTTACGACGAGACAGCGGCTGCATGAGTGTGCGGGTCCTTTCGGGAGAGGCGTCCCGTCCCGTGTCGACCCCTTGGGCGCCGTCTTGAACCCCCGTGGACACATATACGACGACTTGGCGCGCTTGCCGCCCGCCGTCGAGTCGAGCTCAGCCCTTCGTCACGCCGTGCTCGCGCAGGTACTCGAGGTAGATCGGCCGCATGAGCTCGCCGACCTCGCCGCGCCCCGAGTCCGTGATGTCGTCGACGTGCGCGCGCAGCGTCATGACGTCGGCCTCGGCCTCGTCGACCTCGCCGGTCGCGGCCTCCGCGACCGGCAGCGTCTTCATGAGGCGCACGAAGAACGCGATGTCGAGATGGCGCAGCGCGTAGCGCACCGCGAGGTCGTGCAGCTGCTCGGAGGAGCGCTGGTCGAGGTCGTCGGCGCCGGTCATCGCGCACGGGACAGTAGCCGCGCCCGGCGATGGCCGCCCGCGCGGTGTGATGTGATCTGCCGATGAGCCAGCGTGCGCCCCTCCGTGTCCTGCTGCCCGCGATCGTGGCGGCGCTCGTCCTGGCCGGCTGCGGTGACTCCGAAGACACGACGTCGACCCCGGCGACGGCCCCGCCGACGACCGCCACGGCGGCGGCCGCCACGCCCCCCGAGCTCGGCCCGCCGTTCGGCTCGATGAACGACCTGCCGGGCGTCCTGAAGACCCCGCCGCCGTGGGACAAGAACCCCGGCAAGCTGCAGCAGCGCCTGCGCGCGATCGGCCTGCCGGCGCTCACCGCGGAGGGTCAGGTCGTGCACATCCACCAGCACCTCGAGCTGTTCGTCGACGGCAAGGAGGTCGCGGTCCCCGACGACATCGGCATCGACCCCAACGGCGGGTTCATCTCGCCGCTGCACACGCACGAGAACGGCGACGGCGTCCTGCACGTCGAGTCGCCGACCGAGGAGCGCTTCAGCCTCGGTCAGTTCTTCGGGGTCTGGGGTGTGCGCCTGGATGCGAAGTGCCTCGGCGGCGAGTGCGCCGGCCACGCCAAGCAGCTGCGCACGTGGGTCAACGGGCTGCCCGTCGACGGCGATCCGACCCGCATCGTGCTCGCCGAGCACCAGCAGATCGTGATCGCGTACGGCACGCAGGCGCAGATGCCCGACCCGGTGCCGGCGACCTACGACTTCCCCGGGAACCTCTAGACGACGACGGTCCAGGGCACGATGCGGTGCCCCGTGACGATGCCGCCTTGCACGTACGGGTCGACGGCGACGAACGCCTCGACCTCCGCGGGGTCGTCGACGAGGAAGACGATCATCGCGCCTGTCGGCGGCTGCCCGATCGCGCCCCCGGCGGTGACCTTGCCCTCGGCCTTCCACTGCCCGACCAGCGCGAGGTGGTCGGCGCGGTAGGGCGCACGCTTCTCGACGACGTCCTCGACGTAGTCGTAGAACAGGACCTGATGGACGACGGGGTCGCTCATCGCTCGGGCGGCGGCACCCAGCCGCCCATCGCCCGCTCGAGCTCGAGCGCGACGGCGACCGCGACGTGGTCGCGCCCCCGTCCGGCGGCGGCCTGCACGCCGAGCGGCAGCCCGCGGTCGTTGAGGCCGAGCGGGATCTGCGCGACCGGAACGCCGGCGAGGTTGAAGACCGCCGTCGTCGTGAGCAGCCACGGCTTGCCGATCGTCTGGCCGTGCTTCGGCGCGACGCGCGGGTGCGTCGGGTGCAGCAGCACGCCGTCGCCGATCGCGTCGGTCACCTCGCGGGCGAACGCCTCGCGCGCGGCGACCTGCTTCGTCATCCGGCCTTGGGGCATCTTGCCGGTCATCCACTCGCTCATGAGCAGCAGGCGCAGCGCGCGCGTGTGCGGGCCCTTGCGCTTCAGGCCGCCGCGCACGGTCACGTGCGCCGACCCCTCGGCGACGATGAGGTCGCGCACGCTGACGCCCGCCTCGAGCTTCAGGACGGCGAGGTAGAGCTCGAGCGCGCGCTTCATCGACTTCAGCGGGGTGAGCTCGACCGTCGCGCCGGCGGCTTCGAGTGCCTCGGCGGCGCGCTGGCGCGCGGCGCGCAGCTCGCGGCTGACCTTGACGTACGACGTGTCCTCGCTCAGCAGGACCCGCATGCCGGCGATCGGCACGTCCGCCGGATCGCCGAGCGGCGTGTCGAACGCGTACGGGTCGATGCCGTCGGCCCCCGCGATGACGCGCAGCATCGGCATGAGGTCCTCGGCGCGGCGGGTGATCGGCCCGATCGTGAGCATCATCGCGGCGGTCTCGGTCTCGGTGACCGGGAACTGGCCGGTGCTGGGGACGACGCCGGGAGAGGGCTTGAGGCCGAAGACCCCGTTGAAGAAGGCGGGGATGCGGATCGAGCCGCCGATGTCGGCGCCGAGGCCGAGCGGCGAGCCGCCGACCCCGACGACCGCGCCTTCGCCGCCGGACGAGCCGCCGGCCGTGCGGGTCATGTCGTAGGCGTTGTGGGTGCGGCCGTACTGGCGGTTCTCGGTCTCGATCCACAGGCACAGCTCGGGCGTGTTCGTGACGCCGAGGGGGATCGCGCCCGCGTCGATCATGCGCTGGACCGTCGGTGCGTTCTCGGGCGCGCGCCACGCGCTGCGCGAGACGAGCCCGGCGCAGTTGGGCATCCCCTTCATCGCGATCGATTCCTTGATCGTGCAGGGGACGCCGTGGAAGACGGGCAGCGCGTCCGGGTCCGTCGTCTCGCGGAGGAGCTCGTCGGCGGCGTCGGCGTCCTGGCGGGCCGCGTCGTAGCGGTCGACGACGATCGCGTTCAGGCGCGGGTGCGTGCGCTCGAGGCGCTCGATGTGCGCTTCGACGACCTCACGCGAGCTCGTCTCGCCGCTGCGGATCGCGGCGGCGAGGTCGGTGGCTGAGCGCTCGGTCAGCGAGCTCGTTGGCGCATGCACGGCCATGACCCCTACGAATGTACCGGGGCTGCGCGAGAACCGGCTCTCCTGGAGTTGCCTGGAGGGACACGGGCCGCGTGTACGCTGCGCGTTGATGCAGGTCGAGCCGTCTCTCCCCGCGCCGGGCGCGCCCACTCAGTCGGGGATCGCGGGCGTGAAGGCGGTCGACGGCGAGACCCTGCAGCGCTTCGCGGAGCTCATCGTGCGCTTCGCCGCGAACGTGCAGCGGGGGCAGATCGTCGCGATCGGCACCGAGCCGG
This sequence comes from uncultured Actinomycetes bacterium, assembly GCA_963839905.1. Lineage (GTDB taxonomy): Bacteria > Actinomycetota > Thermoleophilia > Solirubrobacterales > Solirubrobacteraceae > CADCVQ01. Next base: position 135,459 of record CAWIXC010000008.1, read on the forward strand.
GCAAGCTCGACGTCACGCGCGCGGTCGCGGCCGCCGCCTACCGGGCGGGCGCGAAGTACGTCGACGTGACGCAGTTCGACCTGCATATCAAGCGCGCGCGGATCCTGCATGCGGACGACGAGACGCTCGACTACGTGCCGCCGTGGCTCGGCGAGCGGATCCTCGCTCTCGGTGAGCATCGGGCCGCGCGGATCGGGCTGACCGGGCCGTCCGCGCCGGGGCTGCTGAACGACCTCGATCCGGTGCGCGCGGGTCGCGACCAGCTGCCGTTCTTGCGCGAGGCCTCCGAGGTCGTCAACGCGCGCACGACCAACTGGACGGCGGTGCCCTGCCCGACCCGGCCGTGGGCGTCGCTCGTGTATCCCGATCTCGATCCAGAGGCGGCGCTCGAGCGCCTGTGGGAGCAGGTGCTGCACATCTGCCGGCTCGACGAGCCCGATCCGGTAGCGGCGTGGCGGACGCGCCAGGACGTGCTGGTGGCCGTGAGCTCGCGGCTGACCGAGTTGCGCTTCGACGCGCTGCACTTCGAGGGGCCGGGGACCGACCTGCGGGTCGGGCTGCTGGCGACGTCACGCTGGCTGTCGGCGCGCTTTCAGACCGTGGACGGGATCGACCACATGCCCAACCTGCCCTCGGAGGAGGTCTTCACGTCGCCGGATCCGCTGCGGGTGTCGGGCGAGGTGCGCTCGACGAAGCCGCTCGTGGTCGGCGGCACGATCGTGGAGGGGCTGCGCGTGCGCTTCTCCGACGGGGTCGCCGTGGCGTTCGACGCCGATTCCGGGGGCGAGCTGCTCGCCCAGTACGCCGCTCGCGACGAGGGCGGCTCGCGCCTCGGCGAGGTCGCGCTCGTCGACGGCGAGGGGCGCATCGGCCCGCTCGACACGGTCTTCTACGACACGCTCATCGACGAGAACGCGGCGTCGCACGTCGCGCTCGGCGCGGCGTACGAGTTCACGGTCGGCGAGGGGGACGTCGAGCGCATCAACCGCTCGCAGATCCACATCGACTTCATGATCGGCTCGCCGGAGGTCGACGTCACCGGCGTGACCGCGGCCGGCGACCGGGTGCCGGTCCTGCGCGGCGGCGCCTGGCAGGTCTGAGCCCGGTGCGGCCGCTACTCTGAGCGACCTCGGAGAGGTGCCGGAGCGGCTGAACGGGCACGACTGGAAATCGTGTGTGGGCTTCACGGTCCACCGAGGGTTCGAATCCCTCCCTCTCCGCCAAATGTTCGTTGTGCGAACCCCGACCCCAGGCAATGGGGCTGGGGTTCGCTTCGCGTATGGGCCGGATTCGGGCGCCCGTCGGGGCCGGCAGGGCGGCTGGCCGGGGCCGGGCGGCTGTCGCGGTTTGCCGGCCGGATTCGGGGCCGTGGGCGTTGGTCGGCCGCAGCGCGTCGGCGCAGTCCATCAGCTGCTCGTAGAAGGCTTCGAGCCGGGGCTCGATGATGACTTCGTCGGCTTCCTCGTGAATCGTGAAGTGCTCGAAGATGGCGAGGTTGAGCAGCCGTCGTTGAGACGCGCTGGCGAGGTCGTACGCCCGTTGGTGGGCGTCCACGAGTAGCAAGGCTTCGTCGAGGGCAGCCATGACGTCATCGACCTGGTGCTGGGCGGACTGTGCCCACTGCTCGACTTGGGCTTGCTCGGCGGTAATGCGGGCTTGTTCGGCCCGCAGCACGTCTTCGGAGACGGCATCGCGGTAGAAGAGCTGGACGAGTTTCTGCTGCTGGGTGGTCAGCTCGCGCAGGCGGCGGGCATGGCGCTCACTCTCGGTGCGTGCGACCTGGGCGCGCTTCTCGATGGTGCTGCGCACAGCCTCTCGGACGTACTCGCGCTCCTCGACCGTGAGCCAGTCGTCGGCGTGAATGGTCTCGAGCCAGTTTTCTATGAGCTCGAGGCGGACATAGCCGGCCCCGCAGGGTCCGCTCGGCGTGACCCGGCTGAGACAGGAGTAGTACTCGTAGTGGGCGCCGAGCTTGCTGCGATGCCGACCGTAGCCGTGCCGTTTGCCGCACCGACCGCAGACGATCTGGCCGGACAAGTAGTGGTGATGCTTGCGACCGCGGCTGCCGCAGGCCCGGTGGCTGGTGAGGACGGCTTGGACGCGGTCGAAGGTGGCCTGGTCGACGATCTCGTCGTGACGTCCGCGTCGCTTGGTGTCGCCGTGAGTGACGATGCCGAGGTAGTAGTCGCTGCGCAGCAGGCGATGCACGGCCGAGGTGGTGAGCGGCTTGGCCGGTCGGGCCGGAGTCGGACGGGTGCGAAGCCCGGCTTCGCCGAGGATCTCGGTGATGGAACGGATGGTGTGCTGGCCGGTGGCGGCCAGGTCGAAGGCCATCCGGATCAGCGGCGCTCGTTCGGGATCGATGGCGACGCTGGCGATCTGGCGGTCCTCGATCGTTTCGCGGACGTTGAGGTAGCCCAAGCGGGCGGGGCCGAGCGTGCCGCCCTCAAGGTGCTTGCGCGCCTGGCCGAGGCGGACCTTCTTGCCGTCGTTGCGTGAGCGGAAAGCGTTGACGCCGCTCATGATGGCGAACTGGAGCATGCCTTCGGCTGAGTCGTCGACGCGTTCTTGGGTCGATTCGAGCTTGGCGCCGTGGGCGGTGATCTCGCGCAGCAGCCAGAAGGCGTCGAACTCGTCGCGGGCGCTGCGGCTGAGGTCGTAGAAGATGACGTAGTCGGGCTGCAGCTCGGCCAGCTCGCTGAGCATCAGCTGCAACTTGGGACGGTTCCGGGTGGTAGCGGACTTGCCGGGCTCGACGTACTCGCGGATGACGCTGGCGCCGAGGCGCTTGGCATGCGCGGTGCAGATGTCGCGCTGGGCGGGCAGCGAGTGACCCTCGCGGTTGACGGCGGTGTTGACCTGTCCGACGGTTGAGACGCGCAGGTACAGCACTGCGGTCTTGGCGGCGTCCGCTGCGGCGCTGGTGCTCATCGCCCGGCCTCGCCTACGGCGTGCTGATCCGGTGGCAGGCAGCGCGGCACGGCTTCGAGCAGACCGAGCTGGCTGAGCCGGACGCTCATGGCTTGGCGTGAGACGTGGTAGCGGCGGGCTAGCTTGGCGATGTCCTGCAGGCCGTCGAACCAATCGGCGCGCAGCAGCGGCTTGGGCATCAGCAGGGCACCGGCGAAGCGGTGGCAGACGTACTCGGTGCGCTCGTGCTGGCTGTAGCCGCCGAGGCTGGGATAGAGGCCGCCGTGAACGTCGATCAGGCTGTCGTCGAGGATGTGCTTGATCTCATGCGCAAGCGTGAAGCGCTGACGCACCATCGGGTCGTCGGCGCGGAGCACGACGATCCAGCCGTAGCCGGTCTTGGTGGCCGCGCCGGCGGTCGGGAGATTCTCGCGCCGGGTGATACTCAGCCACGCCAGGCTTGCCAGGTCCGCCTCATCGAGGCAGGGCCGCAGAATCTTGAGTTCGCTGCGCAGCCGGTCGGCTTGGCGCTCGGCCACCTTCTCCGCCTCGCGGACGCCGAGCGGACGCCTCGGCACGACGGCGCGCAGACGGGCAATCATGCCCGTGGCGAGGTCGGCCTCGGGGAGCGGCGTCGGCTGGCGCAGGCCGAGCAGCGCCAAGCGCTCATCGCGGACGTTGGCTTCCGGTTCATCGGCATAGGGGAAGGTTCCGACGATGCTGGCGACGGTGGTCATGGCGTTCCTTCCGTCTTGCGCAGCGGTGTACTCGTATCGGCGCGCCGGGCGGCGTCCTCGGCCCGAATGTCGGCCAGGGCCTGCTCAAGGGCGTCCATGGCCTCGGGCGAGAGCTTCTCCTTGCTGCGCAGGTAGGTGCGCATCGTCGGCATCGAGTCGGCCAAGTGGTTCTTGCTGACGCGGTCGATGCGGGCCGGGTCGATGTCCAGCGCCTCGGCCAAGTGCGCCAGGTGGACCGGGTCAGGATCGGCGTAGCGACCGAGCTCCAAGCGATTCAGCCAGGCCTGATCGATGCCGACGCGCTCCATGGTCGCCGCCAGCGACCAGCCCTTCTTCAAGCGGGCGCTGCGGACAATGCGTCCGAGTTGGATGGCTTGTGATTCAGTCATGTGTGTTCTCTCCTTTCGGCGTTACGTGGGTTTGCTAATAATGGTTCTAGTATGCGCCCGTCCATTGACCTGGTCAATGGTGAAATTTACAACTGAGCCTGGGAGCAGTTCAACGGGTATGGCTGCGCCTCATGTGTGTGAAGAGCGGGGCACCCAGGGGAGCAGCGCTCCACCCTGAGTACCCCTTGCCATCAGCGTCCGGGCCACTACGAGCCCTTGACCTCCTTGGTCGGCGCGGCCGCAGCCGGCGGCTCGGCCGCGTCCGGGTCCAGCACGGCGATCTTGCCCCGGATCTCCTCGATCCGGCCCGCGCTCGCCGCCTGCATGGCCTCGTACTCGGCCTGGGCCTCGTCGGCCCGCTCGCGGGCGGCTTCCAGCTCGCGCTCGATCGAGTCGATGGCCGCCTCCAGGGTGCTTACCGCCGAAGCGATGGCGTCCTGGGTGGTCGTCTCGCGCTTGCGCGAGCGACGCACGCCGCTGCGACCGGTGCCGGGCTGGCCGCCGGTCTCGACGACGCGCTTGTGCCCGTAGTAGGCACCGCGCACCGAGTCGACCGGTTGTCCGTACTCCTCGGCGAGCAGCTTGAAGGCCGCGGCCTTCTGCATGCCGCCGTCGACGAGCGTGTTGACCCGCTCGTAGGTCTGCTGGGCCTTCGTCATACGAAGACCACCTCCTTGGATTGGATGGCATTGGCGGCGGGTGCAAGAGAGCCGAAGCTCCTTCCGCCCGCCGCGGGGCCATCCCGCCCCTGGCTCGCGCGCGTGCTCGGCGATCACGCAGCGGGTTCCCCCGCTGCCGCTGCGCCGGCCCAGTGCGTCATCCGCGCTCGGGCGATGGCGATGTACTCGACTTCCCGCTCGATGCCTATGAACTGACGGCCCTCCAGCACGGCGGCGATGCCGGTGCTGCCGCTGCCGGCGAACGGGTCGAGCACCACCCCGCCGGGCGGCACGACCAGACGGACGATCCAGCGCATCAGCCCGATCGGCTTGACCGTGGGGTGCGCGTTGGCGCGAGCTCTCGTCGTGCCCTCGCCATGCGCGAAGATCGGGCTGATGCTCGCTTCAAGCTCTTCGCAGCCCGCCTCGCGTTCGGCCCGTGCCGCCTTAGCGGCGTAGAACAGCCGAGAGAACGGTGCCGCCCCCGGTTGGCGCTCCCGCGCCGCAATCTCATCGATCAGCCGGGTAACACAGGCGGGCCGACAGGCCGCGGCGTGGCACCCAGCCTCGTGGCTGAGCGCCAGGTTGGGCGGCCAGAAGCCCCCGCCCGTTGGCTCGGTGGGCGGACGCTCAATCCGGGCGGCGTCGATATTGAGGGCGCCGGTGCCGTGTCGAGCCATGTTGGCCAGCGTCGCCGGGGTGTCAGGATCCAGCGGTCGCCGGGCTAGCACGATCGGCTCGTAGGCCGGCTTCAGCGCCGAGCCCAGCCCGCCCGGCAGGCGGCGGCTCTTGGGCACGCCGCTGCCGTAGAGCCAGAGCAGTTGGTCGCGGACTTCGAGGCCGGCGTCCTCGATGCCGGCGATGAGCCGGTGTGCCGTGCGGCTAGCACCGAAGGCCGCCAGGTAGGCGCCGGGCTTGAGGACGCGCCGTAGCTCGGTCGCCCAGGTAGCCGTAAACGTCTGGAAGCCCTCGCCGCTGGCCAGCGCGCCTCCGTCCCACGCCTGCTGGTTGAAGTTCAGGCCGTAGGGCGGATCGGTCACGACCGCATCAACGCTGGCATCGGGGAAGGCCGCCAGCAGCATCAGGCTGTCGGCCGCGATCACACCCCAATGGCGTAGATCGCCGTAGAGCAGCGGCACGGCCGCCGCCCGGCGATCGGCCCGGCCGCTCACGACGCACCTCCGCTACTGCGCAGCTCGTGCACCGCAGCGTCGAATGCGACCACCGCGAAGATGGCTTGCGCATCGGCCGGCAAGTGGGCGATCTCGCGCCGTAGCAGCCGCAGGCGACGGTCGCTCATCACCAGCCAGACGACCTTTGGGAAGATGCCGCGCTGGTGCTGCTCGGTGCCGCAGCGCCAATAGGCCACGTAGACCTCGAGCTTGCGAGCCAGCGCGGCGCTGCCCTCGCTGCCGTGGTCGACCTCGATGAAGGCCAGCTGCTCCCACTCACCCACGCCGATCGAAACGAAGGCGTCCGGTCGGAGATGCCGCTGGCTACCCATCGCGCCGAGGAAGCGCCGCCAGCAGTCCGGCTCGGCCTGGTGCTCCAGCAGCTCCAGCGCCCCAGCACGGTCGGCTTCAGTGAGCTGCACGAACAGCTCGCCGCAGGCGAGGTTGTGCTCGACGAACGACCCACCCGGCTCATGCGCGGCTTGGGCGCGGCCCAGCGGCTCGCCGCGCAGCCACGCATCGAGCCGGCGACCTTCGGCCGTGGCGCCGTAGACGTAGCCGGTTGAACCGGCCCGCACGCCGCCGACCCGCCGTTCCAGTCGCCACAGCAGCTCGAGCTCGACCAAGCGAGCCAGCTGGCGCCGTGTCCGGCGAGCCCGCGTCACCGGCTCGGGGATGGCATCGAAGCAGAGCCGCTCCAGCTGCCCGGCGCTCAGGAAGCGGAGTCGCACTAATGCCTGCACGAGCGCCCGGTCACGGTTCGACAGCCGCTGGTCGAGAGCCTCCAGCCGAGTGCTGCGGCGGCTCACGATCGACCTCCGCGGGCGGCGGCACGGACACGACCGGAGGGCGAGTCAGTCATCTGCTGGCTGTCGCGTAATGGCCCGAGCGTGCGGGCTCTCCGGGCCACGCGACTCGATCCGAGCGGCGCAGCGACCGGCGCTCTCGCCGACAGGTCAATGGGGCGGCTCACGATGCCCTCCTGCGCCGACCGGTGCCGCTGTCGCTCGCCGTCTCGTCTGCTCTCGTCGGCTGGATGAGGCCATGGCGCTCGGCCAGCGCGGCGTCGACCTCCTCGGCGCTGCGGCCGTAGCGCTCGGCTGAGCGACGCCGTAGCTCGATCGCATCGGTGATCGGCGCGGGCAACGGCTCAGTCGTGCCGGTAACCGTCGGCGCTACCTCGCCATCGCCGAGCCCGAGGCGCATGACGGCCGCGAACTTGTCGAGGTGCTGCAACTGCTCGGCGCTGACGTCCGGTAGCTGATGGGCCAGCAGCTCGGCATCGGCGCGGGCGTTCTGGCGGAAGACCACCAAAGTCGCGGCGTTGGTCAGCGCGGCGCTCTGCACACTCTTGGGCAACTGGGTAATGGCCTGGCCGGTCATGGTGAGGCCGACGTTCATGCCGCGGAACAGCTCGAACATCGAGTCCAGTGGGACCGGAATCGACGACAGCACTTTCGGCTCGTCGAGATAGACACCGAAGCTGCGGCGCTCGCTTGCAGGCAAGGACTGCCGGGCCAGCACGGCGCTGTAGAGCTCCCACAGCAGGAGCGCCGCCAGCAGGCGCGTCGCTTCGCTGCCGAGGCGTCCCGGCGAGAGCGACACCACCACGATCTGGCCGCGACGGAGGACGTGGCGCAGATCAAATCGTGGGTGGGCTTGGGCCACGACCGTGCGGATGGTCCGCCGGCCAACCAGGGCGCCGATCTTGCGTAGCGGCGAGGCCAACTGCTCAGCCCGCTGCGCCGGTGACAGCTCATCCAGCGCCACCCAGGCCGAGCGCGTCATCGGGTCCGCCACGGCCCCGATGACGCGCTGCCGGAAGGAGGGGTTGCTGAACAGCGGTTCGATGTCGGCGAGGGTCGAGCGTGGGTCGTGCGCCAACGTCCGAAAGGCCAGGCTCAGATAGTGCTCGGAATAGACACCAAAGCTGTGCGCGAAGAGACCGCGGAAGGTGCCCAACAGCAGATCGGCCGTCAGCTCCGGGTCGCCGGCGCCGAAGGTGCGCAGGCCCGGCACCGGCAGGCCGCCGCTGGGGTCCAGCACGATGACGTCGCGGTGGCGCCGAGGCGGCAGGCCCGCGAGCAGTTCGTCGGCGGCGTCGCCCTTGAGATCGATGAAGACGAAGCCCTCGCCGGCTCTCGCCTGCTGAAGGGCCAGGCCGGTGACGAGCGTCGACTTGCCCACGCCGGTCGGGCCGAGCATCAGAGAATGGGTGGCTGCGCCTTGAGTGGGTTGCACCAAGCGGCGACCGGTCAGGCCGGGCCAATCGCTTAGGCCGAAGACCCGGCCACGCCCGCCGCTCGGAATCCGAACCGAGGGCAGCAGGCGCGGTGCCGTGCCGTAGCTCAGGCCCGGTAGGCGTGGCGCCTGGAGCGGCCAACCGATCAGCGGCACCAGCTCGCTCGGGCTGAGCACCAAGCCCGATCGGCCGAAGCCGAACGGGCTTGGGTGAATGGCATTGTGCAGCGCACGACGCAGAGCCTTCGGGCTGAGCCGCCGGACGACGAGATGACCGCGCCCGGCCTGGCGCGAGCGCAGGGCAGTCGACACCCGGCCCAGCAAGTGCTCGGCCCGACCGCGCGAACCAGCCTCGGTCGCAATGACGAGGCGGACTCGAAGAAGAGGGCCAGCCAGCTTGGCGCGGATGGCGCGCAGTTCCTCGCTGGCAAGTGGAGGGCGGCCGAAGCCGGCGCGCTCCAGGGCGCCGTCGTTGTTGGCTCTCGATGGCCTCGGCTGTGGCCCGCGGACGCGACCGGCCGGACGGACGGAAACCACCAACCGCAACCGCTCGCCGGCTCGCAGGCCCGTCAGCCCGCCGAGCAGGCTGGCCACGGCATGCTCGGGCTCGTCGGTGCGCAGCAGCGGCCACGGGCCGCGCCACACCAGCCGCGCGCCATGACCGAAGCGAGCGCTGCCCGAGTCGATCTCCTCAATCCGAACCTCGGGGGGCGATGCCACGCAGCGCCGAGGTCAGGCTGTGAAACGGGCCGTAGGGAGCGCTCAGACCGAAGCACAGTCCCTCCGCCGTCGCCTCAACCGTGAAGGTGATCGACACGCCGCGGCCGAGGCTGGCAATGTGCCCGAGCAGCGTCTCGACTTGGACGGCCGTCAGGTCGGTCGGGAAGCGAACCTCGGCTGGGACCGGCGGATCATCGCGCGAGGCCAGCGCCCAAGTCGCTACGCCGCCAACAACGGCAGCCCCGACCAAGCTCTCGATGACGAGGAGCCCGCCGTCGCTCACGACGCACTCCGGGTCGCGCGGTCGTCGGCGGGAGTGTCGGTGTCGCTCGACGCCTCGGCCTGCGCAGCTCCGTCGTTGTGATCGGCCGCCTCCTGGACAATGCGCTGGGCCAGCAGCCAATAGCAGAGGGCGATCATGTCCGGATCGACCCGCTGACGGCGCTTCGGCTCAATCCGAATGCGCTTGCCACGGGCCGCGGCTTGATCCTTCGGCCGGGCGCGGCGCTTGCCATGGCTGTTGGGTTTGTGGTTTGTCATATATCACCTCCTTCGTTGTCATTGACCGCGTCAATGTAGTAATGCTCCTTATTGTGGATCGAGTCATTGACGTCGTCAATGGTGGAATTCACAACAGCCCCAGCGACCAGAGGTAAGAACGTCACCAACGCGTGTACCACCACACCAACCGCAGAATGATGAGGAGGATCAGGATGGCGCCGAGCGCCGGCACGTACTGGCCCAGCGCCGCGATGACGCCCAGCGCCACGCAGACCGCCGCCAGAAAGCCGATTGCCCAGGCGTAGAGCGTGTAGAGCCAGCCGAGGTTCACGGCGTCGGCTCCGTGCCGGATCGACGCTCACCCTTGGCCTGCGGTCGCGCCTGGTGCGGCGCCGATGATTCACGCGCCGCGTCGGTCGACGTCCTCGGCGCAGCCGATCTCTCGTCCTCAGCCAGCCTTGCCACTACGTCGCGCATGGCCTGGCGGGCCGCGCGTTGCACCGCGGCGGTCTGACGCCAGATCAGGCGCTCGGTCGCAAGCCGTTCCTCGATCGGTTGCCAGTGCGCTCGCGGCGACCATGAGCCCGACCACAGCTCGGACAGCCGGAGCCGCAGTCGATCCCGCTCGTCTTGGGCTCGCCCGAGGGCGTAGGCCACCGCGACGAGCAGTACCACCAAGAGTTCAACCATGGCGATATCACCTACTCCGAGGCGTCGATGACGATGCGGGTCAGCCCGGCCGTGCTGGCGCTGGCGATCTTGGCCAGGGCATCAGCTGCCGCCGGCGCGATCTGGGCCAGCATGACCGCCTCGGCGTGAATCGCCGCCGACGTCCGCAGGCTGGCATGCGTGGCTTGCCCGATCAGGTGCGCTCGGGCCGTCACGGCCGCTTCGGCCACGATCGATCGCTGCTCAAGCTGGTCGAGGGCCATCGCGGTGCGGCGGTTCAGCCGGCTCGGAGTCAGCGCGGTCTGGCCGGCGGAAGCCAGGGCGGAGCCGGTGAGGGCGGCGGGGAGCAGGCTGTCGCGCTGACTCATGCGCCCGCCCGCCTCGTCGATGGAGCGCCGCCCCGCGCCGGGGCAAAGCGATCGGTGGTGGCGCTGGAAGGCGCCGCGTCGTGAGTGATCATGCTCGGCATGGCAGCACCCGACCCGCATGCTCATCTATGGCCACTTGAGGGCATCCCGCTCTTGGCCGACCTGGTCGAGGAGCTGCTGGTGCCGACGCGGCAGACCGGGCCGCTCGACGCCGGCTCGGTCAAGTCCTGCCGTCGCTTCCTCGCCCTGCCGCGCTACGCCACCCTGCCGGTAGTGGCCGAGCAAGCCGCGCTGTTGGCGGCCGACATCCGCACGGCGGTGCCGCTGGTAGTCGAGGGCGAGGATCGCCGCCTCCTGCGAGCCCTGCTCCGCCTCAGCGACGAAAGGACCGAAGACGGCGAGTCGCTCAACGAAGTGCCGATCACCAACCGGATGGAGGCATTGGCCGCCACGCTGCATCGCAACGACCGCGCGCTCAAGGATCGCGGGCTGCACCGCAGCCTGCTGGCCCATGTCGCCTTCTATCTCTACGTCCGTGCCATGGGCGTGCAGGAGGTCGGCACGACCAAGCGCACCGGCGGGTACATGCACGTCCACTCGACCTACCACCTGACGATTGCGGCGGACCAGCCCGAGCGGCGCGTCGCCATCTACAGCCACACCGTCGAGATCATGGGGCCGGGACAGCGGGTCTACGTCATGGGACGCCGCCTGCGCGGCGCCACCGAGCAGTCCTTCGAACTCATCAGCGACGAGTCGGACGGGCACGTCTGGCTCGGCGATGTGCCGCTCGAAGCCAACGAGCCGGCCGGTCCGCGGTTGGCCTTCGTCTACTTCGGCCGCGTGCTCACCGTCGGACAGCAGGAGACGGTTCGCTTCCGCGAGGTCACGCTCGATGACCCGCTGCGCGGCTCGGCCACCATGACCAGCGTCAACGTCGCGCACCAGCTGCGCTTCGAGATCGACGCCCCTCGCAGCGTCATCCCGAGCTACCGGCTGATCCAGTGGGACGGGCGGGACGAGCTGGCACGCGAGGTCGCGCCGTCACGGCGGGTCGAGCGGACGGATGAGTGCCCGATCGTGGTGGCGATCGACGCGGTGCTCGGGCATCGGTATGAGCTGAGCTGGCCGGGGTGAGCTGTCCTGCCCAACCTGGCGGTAGCTGACGACAACCGGGTGGTCGTCGTTATTCCCTCGTCGCAACCTTCGAGATGCCCCTCGCAGCAGCAGCCTTGAGCCGGTGCTTCGTCCCCTGAGACCGGTTGCGAGCTCCACAGGGTCGATCTCCCCAGCAAGCGCAACAAAAGGCCCGAGAACTGTTGCGACATTGATACAGATGCGCCACGCTGTGCCGCGTCCTCGACCGTCGGAGCGATCATGTATCAGCGATGTATCGATCCGAACATGCGCTCTCTGCACAGCGCGCAGAAAACGCTCAAGATTTGCCGCTCCGAGCGGGATTTATGCCGGGGCACCCCCGCCCTGGCGGCATTTACGCCGCGCCTGACGTTGTGCACACCGTTGGCGCGGTTATCAACACGGGATCAGGTCTCGGGGCTGAGTTATGCACATCGTTCTGCACATTGATCCCGCAAATAGCGACCTTCTGGCGGGGTCTGTAGCGCGCGGAGTGTGCTGGCGCCGCGGTCGGTCTCGACTGCGGTGGCGCACGACGTCCGACCTGTCGACTCGCTCCGATACACGTCGTGTCCGTCTCTCAACTCGACCTCTCGCTCCCGTTGCAGCGCGCTGCGCAGGCTGAGCATCAGCGCATCGACGGTGCTCTGGCCCGCATCGACGAGCGGCTTGCGGCGTTGGATGCGGAGCGTGCGAAGTTGCGCGACGAGAAGGCGCGGCTGAAGCAGCGGCAGCAGCTTCTGGAGCAGATCATCGATCCCACGCGGGGCGGGGAGATTGACGCGTCGCCTGGCGTCGTCCTGAAGGGTTCCAAGCTTCGCGTGGAAGCCACGCGGCTCCTCCTGCAGCACATGGGCCCACACCGCCCCACGCACTATCGCGACTGGTACCAGATGTTCCTCGAGGCCGGCTTCGTTGTCCTCGGCAAACGCCCGCAGGCAACCTTCCTGACGGCCGTGGGTCGATCGCCGATCGTCCGCCGGGCCGACGAGCCCGGCACCTACTACATCGATCCGGAGCTAGCGGGTGAGCTGACACGAGGTCTGAATGAGGTTCAGGCCGAGCTCAGCGATCTTGAATCGATCATTGCTCGCGAGCCCAATCCAGCCGTAGCCCTGCGGGAACATCGCGTCAAGCTCCTTGCGACGCGCCGGCATCTTCAAGCGCGCGTCAACGAGGCGGAAGCAGCGATCATTGGCGCGCCCTCGGACGACAGCGCTGCGTCGCGAGCAAGCCTCGCCTCCTGAGCTGGGGAACCGTGGTTTCACCCAAGGCCGACACCGGTTCCTCCGATACGCCACCCACGAGTGCAGGTGCGCTCCCCGACCTTGCGAGTCTCACGATCCCCGCGGTACCCGAGCTTGTCATCGGATTCGCCCGACCGCTTGGGACCAACACCCACGAGATTCGCGTCACTCTCGAAGGGGAACTTCGTCGCACGGGCTTCATCACGGAAGCCGTCTCCGTCGCCGGCCTAATCGATGCTTTGAGCAAGCGGCTCACTGACGAACCCGACGTGTCGTCGGAGACCGCATCCCAACGCTATGACCGTCTTATGAGGTTCGGGGACTTGCTCCGCTACATACGCGGCCCCGAGGCGGCCGCCAATCTTGTGATCGCGGAGATTGCGTCGATGCGTCCAGCGGCTCAGCAGCGGGCGCGGGCGAGCAACGCTAATGGGGTGGCCTACATCGTGCGGAACCTCATGCACCCTGCCGAGGTATCTCAGCTTCGCAATATTTATAAGCAGCGGTTCTTCCTACTTGGAGTATTTGGCGACGCGGCCGACCGCCACAACCAACTCGTGCGGAGGCTGTCCGAAGGTGGCGACTCTGAGGTAGACGCTGAGAGCAATGCTGAGCGTCTCGCTCAAATCGACGCCGGCACCAAGCCTTCATCCATCCACATCTCCGAGGGTGCTCTCGCCGTGGATAAGACGTTCCATATGGCGGATGTCTTTCTTTCGCTGTCTTCATCCGCAGGCGGGAGCGAGCACGCGGAGGACACGTTGCGTCGTTTTATAGATCAGGTGTTCAGCAATCCGTTCGGTACACCGACCCCGGCGGAGATGGGGATGGCGTACGCATTCCTTGCGTCGTCCCGGTCCGGTGCGCTCGCTCGTCAGGTCGGGGCAGCGATTCTTGATTCTGAAGGGTGCATCATCGGAGTCGGCTGGAATGATCCACCGCAGCCCGGAGGGGGCCTTTATCCTGAGTGCTCGGATAACGAGCCTGACCCCAGCGATTGGTATCGGTTGGACTCGCTGCATTACTTCTTGAAAACCATTTTGGCGTCCGGTACTTGGTCCGACAGCGTGGCCGACGAAAGCCTCCCTATGGAGGAGCGCAGCCTCCCGACGGAGGAGCGGAGGTGGTGGCTTGCGTTCCATAACGCGACGGCACAGCTTGCACCGCTGCAGCGGTCACATGTCGTGTCTCTCGTTTCGGAGCGCGCCATATCGCCAACGCGGCTTGTCAATCTCATCGAGTTTGGGCGGTGTGTGCATGCTGAGCTTGCTGCACTAACTGATGCCGCCCGACGCGGCGTCGCAGTACAGGACGCCACTCTGTACGTGACGACGTTCCCTTGTCATGAATGCTCGCGCAATATTGTCGCTGCGGGGATTGCCCGGGTCGTGTATGTGGAGCCGTACGGTAAGTCGCTTGCGTCTAAGTTATATAGCAAACGGTCCGTCGATTTCCACACCGGGCCGCCGGCGCGCAAGCTAGCCGAGGACCGCATGCATTTTGTGCCGTTCGTCGGGATCGCGCCTCGGTGCTTTCAGATTCTTTTTGACTGGATCCCCCGGAAGCCGTCACTTGGCAAACTCCTAGAGGCGCCGGACCAGCAGGCAGGATCCAAGGTCGAATGGAATCGGGGCGAGGACGGAAGACTGCGCGCGACTGTCCTTGGCTATCACCTCAGCCCCGATGCAGAGCCTTCGGACAAGGTGGATGCGCTATTTGAACTCTCACACGTGCTAGCAGAATGGGGCGTCCTCCGACGCCTCGATGAACAGGACGAGACCTGGGACAGCGTAGCTAGCCAGTTGACGCCGAGCGATCCCGCGAGTTAAGATGATGATGAAGGGGGAAGTATGAGCACGATAGATAATCAACGTGAGGTGGACCCTGTCACGCGGATCACGGCGCGCGAGCGGGAGGACTGCTTCGCAGTAAGTGGTGGTACTCTGGTTCGCCATGACGTCGGCGCAGACGGGAACAGCTATTACCGCTTTGTGCCCGCGACGCGGGAGATCGCGCGGCGGCTGCTGCGAGCTGCATTACAACGAGAGCCAACGGCGCAATCGCCGTCCGCGGCCCAACAAACGCCTGCCGGCGATTAGCAGGCTGTGGGCGGTGTTCCGCTGCATCGCACAGCAGGTAATGATCGCGTCTCCTGGCGACATGGGTGAACCCCGCGATGTTGTCGAGCACGCGATACACAGTTGGAACACATCGCGCTCGGAACGAGAGTCCGCTGTGCTCCTACCCGTGCGGTGGGAGAGCGGGGCCGTACCGATGTCAGGCTTCAAGGGTGGACAGGCGGTCATCAACGCGCAGTTGCTTGAGAAGGCGGATATTCTCATCGCGCTCTTCGGCACACGTGCGGGCACGCCGACACCTGCCGCTCGATCAGGGACCGTCGAAGAGATTGACAAGGCCTTATTGCGAGGTCTTCCGGTGCATGTGTATTTCAGCAGGATGCCGCTGAGCCATGATGTCGACCTTGTCGCTCTCGATGAGGTCCGGTCGCTGGAGAGGGAGCTTCGCACGCGCGGACTGGTAGGCAGCTTCAGCAGTCACGAGGAGCTTCGCGAGGAAGTGCGCAAGGCGCTCGACGCTGACACCCACCGCCTGTCAGCAGAATCGGTCGCAGGATTCAGCGATGGCGGCGGACTACTGCGGGTGGTGGGGCAAGCGAAGTCCAAGACAAACGCGGTGCTAATCATAGCCAACGAGGGCACGGTTGACTGCCAGGACGTGCGAGTCATAGTATCTGTGGCACCATCGACGATACAGTTAGTACGGGCCGGCGCTGCGTTTGATCTCCAGTCCGGAATGTCGACGCGGCTACAGGTTCTGGGTGGACACTCCGGCGACACGGTCCGACTGAAGTTAGAGTGGCGGGAAGGGCGCCGCGCCCGCAATGACGACGCCACGGTGACGTTTACTGCTCCGTAGTGGCGTACGTGTTGAAACGCCCGTGCCGCTCGTCCCGGTCGAATGGCTCGGGGTATGGGGTCCCAGCCCTTGTGAGAACGAGGCCTACCCGGGAGACGTGTACGACACCCAGCCATAAGGGTTCTACGGTCGCTGACGTGCGGCAAGCCCCCGATCGGAAGGGTGTGCGTGCCTCGAGAGTCGCCAGCACCGCGGCCCGCCTCCAGGGCTGACGAGGAGGTGTCCAACGAACCGCCCTGGAGGGCGCCGTTCAGCCAGTCGCCGCCGCCGGCGTCGCGCATCACCAAGGCCAGTTCGTTCTATCGACCCGCGCTGTCCTCCGTGCATCGGAGTTGGGCATCGACACCTGCCCCGGACGGGGCGGTGGTTGGCCGGCCGATGAGCGCCGGGGTTATGTCTGCTCGTGCTCAGCCCATGCAATGAGCTCGGACACGCTGATGTCGAGGACGATGGCGAGGTCGCCTAGCTTGCCGATGGTCGGGTTGCTGCGCCCGCGCTCGATGTCCGAGAGATAGGTCACGTTCATGCCAGCCGCATCAGCCAGGGCTTCGAGCGTCAGGCCACGAGCCTGACGAAGGGCGCGCACGGCCGCACCGATCGCCTGCGGAGTCGGCGGTTGGATGGCCATCGCTCGCCAACCTCACAACTTGACGAGCCGCACGCCATCGGATATATCCGATGGCCAGACCGGGGTGCCAGTCGGTCCGGCTGAGGGACGGGCGCACGGCTTGCGGCAATCGGGCGCACAGCCCTACGGTCCGCCGCCCGTACCAAGACGAAGGAGAAGGGCCGATGGCCGATTCGCTGCCTGCCAACCGCACCGGTGAGCCTGATCCCGATGACGTGCAGCGGGCCGTGGTCGAGACGGTCGTCGACCTCCATCCCCTCCAGCTCACGCTCGCCGAGCTCGTCCGCGAGCTGACCGACACGCCTGACGATTTCGCCTCGCGCGACGGGATCGAGATCGCCGTCCAGCAGCTTGCCCGTGCCGGCCTGCTGCAGCGCCATGGCCAGTTCGTTTTACCGACGCGGGCGCTCCTTCGCGTGTTGGAGCTGGGACTCGACAGCTGATCCACGGGATGTGCTTGGGGCGAGACTTCGCGCACGCGGGCGCAGCGATCAGGCGCAGCAAGCGACGACGGAATCGAACCGGGCTCGTCGCCGTCCGCGACCGTCGCGTCATCCGCGCGAGCCGCTCGCCGGATCCGTCCGCAGGTCGGTGTAGCTTCAACCGCTGTACGTCCAGGCCCTCGCGTTCGGCCGTCAGACGACACCCGTCCGCACTCGACTCGACTTGACGTATGTGAGTCGGACTCGCAAACTGGAGAATGAATGACCCTATTTGATGACACTGTTCGTACCGATCCTTCTCCCCGCACCGCGACGGAGGACACCTTTGCGTTCCTTAACCGCGTTGAGACGCCGTTCTGGTGTGAGGTGCGGCGGGTGCTCGAAGAGTGGTTCGCGCGTTTCCCCGCCGATCATGCAGACGAGCTGAGAAAGAGGTTTCGGTCCAGACATCCCGGACACCATCGGTCAGCGTGGTGGGAACTGTACCTGCACGAATTGTGCGTGTGCCTCGGCTACGACGTGACGGTTCATCCTGAGCTGCCCGATTCCGCTAAGCATCCAGATTTCGAGCTGCGACGCGGCGACTCGCGACTCTATCTTGAAGCCGCTGTCGTCTTCTCAGGCATCGTGTCGGACGATCACGACGCCCCCGGCTGGCTCCAGGACGCCATCAACCGCGTTGACAACGGCAATTTCTTCGTCAATCTCAAATCAGTCGACAGCGCTGGCGCCGAACGCTTGAAGAACCGCGAGATCGCTGCGCCGCTACAGCAGTGGCTCGACGCCCTCGATCCCGACGACGTCACTCGGCAATACGAGCAGGCTGAGGTTCTCCCGAGCTATCACTTGAGTTGCCGTGGTTGGGACGTAGCCTTCGAAGCCATCCCGGTCAAGCCCGAGGCGCGTGGCCGACCCGATCACCGGGTACTCGGCATGGGCCTGATGCAGGGTGGCGTCGTCAACGACGTCGAGCAGCTCAAGAGCACGCTCAAGTCGAAGACTGGCCAGTTCGGGCAGCCGGACGTCCCCGCCGTCATCGCCGTGCTCTGCGAGTCGAGCTTCATGGAGACACTCGACATCGAGCAAGCCCTCTTTGGATCGGAGGCCTTCCAGCTTCCCTGGGGCGGTGGTGGCGAGCCACGCCTGATACGGCAGCGAAACGGACTCTGGACCCGACGCGACGGACCACAAAATCAGCGGGTGTCCGCCGTGATGACGGCCGTCGGTCTACATCACGCCAACGCTGCCGACGTCATACCTCACCTGTGGATCAACCCTTGGGCCAATCGTCCGCTAAATGAGGGATGGCCGTTCCCGTCAGCCACCGCGAGCGACCGCGGCGAGATCTCGTACAGCGGGGCCCAACCCGACATGCGCGGGCTGTTGGGCGTTGGGACGGATTGGCCCGGCGCCGAGCCCTTCCCGCGCGAGACGAGTCGGCAGGAGCCGCAGAGTGAGGATGCGCGTGTTCCAGTTCCGACCGGACATGGACACTAGCGATGCTCGCCACTCCACCCTTCCCTCGGCCCGTCGTTGACAGTTCAGAGGTTCGCGAGCTCTGCGGGAGACTGGTCCCCGGCGAGATCCCGGTGATCCTGCAAGTTGATGCGCCTGCGTGGGCGGAACCGAACGAATGCACGTCGAACGTTGCCCGAGTGATCGAAAGCCACGGCGGCGGGCTTGAATATGGCTGGCAACTATGGGAAACGCTCCCAGGCGTCATGGTGGAGGCCGAGTTTCACGCCGTATGGATCGACGACGCCGGGCGTCGACATGACGTCACGCCCAAAGAGTTGCCGGGCATCACCGAGATTGTCTTTCTACCCGACGCCGACCTCGTCTACGAGGGGCGCCAGATCGATAACGTGCGAGTTCCGTTGCGCGACGACAAGTTGATCAGGGGCTTCATTCGGGCGGCCGAGGACTTCTACGAGGTCACGAACCGTGGCGAGCTCGCCGCCTACCACGGACCGCTAAGGTTCACCCCGGAGATGCAAGCAATCGCGGCGCGCAGGCAGCGGCTCGAGCTAGCCATCCTGAACAGGTACTACTGATATCCGGTGGATGCGGACCGACTGCGTGGCATCTGCACCATCCTGATAGCGCTACTGCGCGTGAAGCCTGGATGCGGCCCCGGTCAGGTCAATGGCCTCGACGCTGGGGTGGTTTCGTAGCGTGTTCGAAACCTTGATGACGACGCCGTTGACGTGGTCGTTGTGGCCGAAGAGTTCCTCGACGACCGCCCGCGGGATATGGAGGCCCTCGGTCACTTTGAAGTCGTCGTCCAGCAGAACGATGACGACGCTGTCGTACTCGGCGCCCCGGATGGGGCTGACGTTGCTTCGCCGGCTTCCGCCATGCAGCTGACGGATGCCCTTGACCTCGATTCGTTCGCCCCCATCGGCCATGACGTCCCAGTTCTTCTGCCCGTAAGGCGCTCGCATTCCGCCAAAGTGCTCGGCCACGATCGCCTCGGCGATATCGCCGACCGGGTTGTTGCTCGTGCGGATGATTCCGCGGTCCCGGAGTTGGTGCATGATCGCTGCCCAATCCTCAAGCAGTTGCGGTGTCGTCCGCTGGTCTGGTGCGTAGCCCATCGCGTCAGGCTACTGAGGAGCTTGACGATCAGGCGTCCCAGATCGCGCGCCGCCGGGCTTCCTGCCCGGCCGGATCCATGAGACACTCGATCAGCCCGTCGGCGGTGTGCTCGGGGTTCGCATAACGTCCCGTTCGCCCCGTGGCAACGCGCCGCCCTTGGGGCCGTGGGATCGCCCGGGGCCCGACCTTGCGCCTCGGTGCGCACTCCGCAGAGCGGACATCGCGAGACGCCCCCGCAAGGCCGCGACGTTGTCGATGGGCGCCCACCCGCCGATGGCCACGGGGTCGTACCGCACCGCCTCGATGGATTCGCTTTGCGGCGTCGTCCGGTCGCGGTACTCTTCGGGCTCCATGAGTCGTGCGACGAAATCCGCCCCGCAAGTATCAGGCAACCCTGCGACCAGGCCGAAGACTCGGGTATGACGCGCGGAGCACGCGTAGTAAGCTCGGGTCTGAAAGGAGTCCTCATGAGTATCGGTGGAGGCGGCGGCATCGGCTAGCCGACCAGAGCAGCAAGCCCTAAGTGTTGGGACCTTTGTTGCCAGAAGTAGATTTGAGCGATGGCAGGCACTTGGCAGCGCTCGTTGCGGGACTCCGTTGGTCTGTTGTGGCGTACCAGCATGGGATCTTTCGTGTTGGCGATCGTCGGCATCGCGCTTGGCGTTCTCAGCCTGTTCAAGGATCCGCTTGCAGCGGCGATCGTTTTCGCAGCGCTGCTTATCGCGCTCACGACCTTGGGCGTCTACAGCTTGGTCATCCGGACCAAGCTTGGTGACCCCTTCGAGGTCGTAGCCGGCACTGATCACTGGGAGATCGCAGACCGCACCGGCAACTTGGCAGTCATCACGCGCGACCGCGAACTCCGAGCGCTCCATGACAACCTGAACTCGTTCTTCGACTACGCGCGAGGCGAGGGGGTCATCAGCAACGCCTATGGATGTGCGCCGTATCACGCGGTCGACCACTACACCGAAGCTGGCTGGCGCATCTCGTTGATCTCACTGCGTAGAAGCAAGAAGCGTGGAGATGTCTTCAAGGTCTCCACCAAGCGCGACTACAAAGATGCCTTCCTGAACGACTCGGAGTACGTCAACGTGCGGATCGCATACGTCACGCACGACCAGACGCTTCGCATCCACTTCCCCGCGGACCGCCCGCCAAGCAACGTCAAGCTGGCGACTTCGGAGAACATGAGCCAGACGACTGACTTGCAGCCCCGCGGGCTACCGGACGGTCGCCAGCGGGTTGAGATTGCTCTGCGCAGCCCGAAGCGTGGCCATACCTACACGGTCCAGTGGGACTGGTGAGCCTCTCCGATCATCGGACGGGATGAGGCCGTAGCCAGGTCGAGTCGGATGCCGCGGACGGCCGCTAGTGGTTCCTCCTGCAAGTTTTGTGGTTCTTGCAGGAAGGTTGGGGTTTGCAGGCGAATTGCCTTGTCGTCCGGGTTGAGCGACGATGGAGGCCAACGTGGCAGCGCACCCCAAGCGCGTCGAGATCGCGCCCGAGGATCGATTGGTGCTTGAGAAGTGGGCCAACGCCCAAGCGATCGAGCGGCGTCTTGGCGATCGCGCGCGGATCGTGCTGATGGCGGCTGAGGGCCGGCCGGCCGACGAGATCGCCGAGCACGTCGGGCGGTCGGCGGAGACCGTTCGCCGGCAGCGAGCCAGCTATGCGCGCGATGGTTTGGATGGGCTGCGCGACAGGCCCAAGACGGGCAGGCCGCTGACGCATGGCCAAGACGTCCGCGCACGCTTGATCGCGTTGGCATGCACGCGCCCGCCGAACACCCGGGAGGGCGTGCGGCGTGAGCGCTGGACGCATCTCGAGCTGGCCGAGATGGTCGGGATGTCCGAGTCCCAAGCGCACCTGATCCTGCGTGGCGCCGACGTGCGTCCACACCTGACGGAGTACTGGGTGATGAGCGACCTCGGACCGGACTTCGACGCCGACGCGGCGGTGGTCTGCGGCCTGTATCTCGATCCGCCGGCCAACGCGATCGTCGTGTCGATCGACGAGAAGACGTCGATCGCGGCGCGTCAGCCCGCCCGCCCCGATCGGCTCGCACAGCCCGGCCGTCCGGCGCGCCGCGACAGCGAGTACGTGCGTAACGGCACGACGAACCTGTTCGCCGCGTTGCAGGTGCATTCGGGCACGGTCGCCGGGATGACCGCGTCGACGCGCAACCAGTGGGACTTCATCGCGTTTCTCGACCAGCTCGAGACCGAGATCCCCGCCGGCGAGCAGGTCATCGCGATCCTCGACAATCTCTCGACGCACAAGACCCAGGCCGTCCAGGCGTGGCTGGACGAGCATCCGCGCTGGCACCTGGTCTTCACGCCCAAGCACGCCTCGTGGCTCAACCAGGTCGAGATCTTCTTCTCGATCCTGACTCGCCGGCTGCTCAAGCACGGCCAGTTCAGCGATCCCGACGACCTCGCCACGCAGATGCTGGCCTATGTCGAGCATCACAACCTCACCGCCCGCCCGTTCGCCTGGACACACACCGGCAAAGTCCTCGCCGCATGACCAACAACACTTACAGGACGGACCACTAGGGCAGCAGCGCTTCGGCTCGCACCTCGAAGCCTGTCAGCGTCAGCGGGCCGAATGAGGTGATGAGGGCAACGTCGACCGCGTCGCGGCCGCGGCCGACGACGACGCGGCCCGTGCGGGGGATGTTGTTGCGCGCGTCGAAGGTGTGCCAGCGCCCGCCGATGTACGCCTCGAACCAGGCCGCGAAGTCCATCGGCTCGGTGAGCGGCGGGCAGTCGATCACCGGGATGTAGCCGAAGACGTAGCGCGCCGGGATGTTCAGCGCGCGGCAGAACGTGATCGCGAGGTGGGCGAAGTCGCGGCAGACGCCCTGGCCCGAGACGAAGACGTCGGCGGCCGTCGTCCAGGGGTTCGAGGCGTCCGGTCGCCACTCGAGGTGGTTGTGGACGAAGTCGCAGATCGCTTGCACGCGCGACCAGCCGGGATCGAGCGAGCCGAAGCGCTGCCAGGCCTCGTGGCCGAGCTCGTCCGGCAGGCAGAAGCGGCTTGGCATCGTGAAGGCGATCGTCTCGTCGGGCAGCTCTGCGACCGGCGTCTCCTCGGCGTCCAGGTCGATGACATCGGCGGGATGCGAGAGCTCGAGCTGCGCCTCGTACGTGATCCGGCTGTGGCCCGCCGCGATCTCGAGGCGCTCGCAGCGGTTGCCGTAGAGGTCGACGTAGCCGTGGTGGTCGACGCCGGTGTCCCAGACCTCGCGCTGCATCTGCAGCCCCGGGTCGAGGCCGGGCGCGACCTGCATGATCGCCGCGATCGGGAAGGCGGCTTCGAGCTCGAACGCGCAGCCCACCGCGAGCGTGAGCGCGTCTTGCGTGGCCGGTGGGGTGCTCATCGAAGCGACGATCGCAGCCTACTCGCGCGTGTCTACGGCCCGGCGGTCCAGGTGCGAACGCCCGCCGGGCCAGCGCGGCCGCGCAGAGGGCGTCGCGGGCGGAGGGCTGGCTTCGTGCGGCGCGGCGCGCCGCCGCCGGCTATGCGGCTTCGCGCGCCTCGCGGCGGGCGCGCGCCTTCGCGGCCTCGACCTCGCGGTTCTTCTGCGGCGCGTTCGTCACGAGCTCGCTCAGCAGCTCGGCCGACGCCTGCTCGACGGCGGCGATCGCGCGCTCGAAGGCCTCGGCGTTCGCGGCGGACGGCTTCGTGAAGCCGCTGATCTTGCGGACGTACTGCACGGCCGCGTCACGCACCTCTTCGGGTGTGGCGGGCGGCTCGAAGTTGAACAGCGGGCGGATGTTTCGGCACATGCGACAAAGCCTAGGGCCTGCGCTGGCGTGCTTCGCCGCCCGAGGCTGCCACGATCGCGCTCGATGCGGCTCTTCTCGCCCGAGCACCTCGCCGCGATCGCCGCGACAGTCCTCGCGGCGGGCGTGCTCAGCGTCGCGGCGAGGCTCCGCGAGGAAGGTGTGTCGGATAGGTCGCGCATGGCGCGACTCGGGCGACACACCCCCTCGGCGATCGGGCTCGCGCGGGGGCTCGCGGTCGTGATCCTCGTTGGGTTCGTCGTCGAGCAGGCGACGTACGTGGCGCGCGGCGACTGGCGCGCGCGCGTGAACCTGCCGCTGCAGCTCTCCGACGCCGTCACGTTCACCGCGATCGCGGCGCTGTGGCGGCCGCGGGCCGGCCTCTTGTCCGAGCTCGTCTGGTTCTGGGCGCTCAGCGCCGCGCTGCAGGCCGTGCTGACACCCGACCTCGGCGAGACGTTCCCCGACATCCTGTACGTCACGTACTTCGCGACGCACTCCGGCGCGATCGCCGGAGCGTGCCTGCTGGTGCTCGGTATGCGCCTGGTCCCGCGGCCGGGAGCGGCGTGGCGAGCGTTCGGCGTGACCGCGGCCTTCGCGGTGGTCGCGGCGATCGGCTGCGTCGTTACCGGCGGCAACTACATGTACCTGCGCCACAAGCCCGCCAACGGCTCGATCCTCGACTCGATGGGGCAGTGGCCGTGGTACCTCGTCGGCGCGGCGGCCCTCGGCTTGGCGATGCTGGTCGCGCTGCAGGCGATCGCGCGCCGCGCGGGTCGCGACGCGTCAGCGGCGGCCCTCGCGAGCCGCCGCTGAACTCCTCCCCACGAGTGTCGAAGGCCTCTCCGTCAGGTGCCGCGCCTGCGTGCCGCGAAGAGCCCCGGGCGCCGGCGCACCTTCATGGGTCCGCTCGGCGGTGTGCTCAGCGGGGCGTTGCTGGCGCTCGGCGCAGCGAAGGGTTTGAACGCTGGGGCGGGGTCCGGCCCCGGCTCGGCGGCCAGCTCGGCTTCGGGTGCTGCGAGGTGGTCGGGCTCGGGGTCGGGTGTCGCGAGGAGGTCGGGCTCGGGCTCGGGTACTGCGAGGAGGTCGGGGTCGGGCGTCGCGAGGACGTCGAGGTCGCGCTCCGCGGCGACCTCCGGCTCGGTCATGCGGCGCTCGAGCTCGGCGACCTTGTCCTGCAAGGCGAGCAGCGCCTCGGGCGGGTAGCGCAGCTGCGCCTCGAGCTGCATGCAATGCGAGCGCTCGGCCTCGATGACCGCTCGTAGCGCCTCGGCCTCCGGGCCGCGTGACAGCGCCTGGCCCTCGAGCAGCTCGCAGGCGTGCAGCAGGCGCTCGAGCATCTCGGACACAGCGGCACTGGCGGCCGGGGACATGTCGCCGGCGCGGGCTGCCGCCTCGACGAGTTCCTCGGCCGCCTGCGCGCGCTCCTCGGAGGCCCGCGCGCGGGCCTCCGCAAGTCGTGTGAGCTCCTCGGCCGCCCGCGCCCGGTCCTCGGCGAGCTGGCAGCGCCACTCCGCCGTCTCGGCGCGCTGCCGGGCCGCTCCGATCTGCGCGACCACCTCCGCGGACGCCGCGGAAACCGGCGGCGGAACGGCCACAGCGGGCGCCGCGACGGGCTCGTGGCTCGTCGGGAAGGCCACGGCCGAGCCCCCCGCAACCGGCTCGTGGCTCGCCGGGGACGCCACGCCCGGGCCACCCGCAGCCGGCTCGTGGCTCGCCGGGAAGGCGACGGCCTGGCCCGAAGCCGGGTGCCCGCCCGCGTTCGAGGACGCGGCACGCAGCATCTCGTCCGCAGGATGCTTGTGGCGCAGCGCCTCGATCAGCGCCTCGACCTGGCTGCGCGACGCGACGGCCGGCTGGATGATCCGCCCCGTCAGCCGCGCGAACTCGAGCGCCGCCGTCGACCCGTTGGGATCGTGCAGCGCGACGACGAGCACGCCCGACGCCAGCACCGCGATCGGCACGGCGCCGAAGCGCTGCGCCACATCGGGCGCGATCAGGGACGCCGCCTCGGTGTCGACTTCGAAGGCCTCGAGGTCCACGTGATCCAGGCGATGGTGCTCGGCGAGCGTGCGCGCCAGGTCGTCCTCGCCGAGGTGGCCGTTGTCGACGAGGATCTCGGTCAGGCTGCGCCCGGCCAAAGAGGCCTGCAGCGCCGTCTTCATCGCGGCCGGCTGGACGAGCCCGCGGGCGATGATGACGTCCGACAGGAAGCGATACGACGAGCCCTCCGCGGGTGGGGGCGTCACGCCGGACGCAGGTGCGAGCGATCGCTCGCTGCTCTGAGAGGAGGAGGTGACGGTCAGCACGGGATAGTCATCGGCACGGACGCCGGCAACTAAAGCCCCCCGTCCAGGCAATCTGGACGCCGCGCCGCCCGCCGTCTACGCGGAAGGAGGCTCGGCCGAGACGCGAACCTCCGCCAAGCGGCTGTGCAGGCGCTCGCGCAGCTCGTCCGGCGCCAGCTCGCGATGCGCGCGGCGCTGGCGCGCGACGACGACGCCCGTCGCGGCGACCCCCGCCATTCCCGCGAGCCCGACGACCTTCCACGACGGCCGCTTGACCGCCCCGAGCCGCCCCGGCAGCGTCACCCGCGCGCGCCTGCGCTTGCGGCGCGCGAGCGCCGTGGTCTTAGACGAGCCCATCGGTTTGCGTAGGTTACGGCGGATGGACGACACCGCGCTCTCGCTCGAGGACGCCGTCGCGGCGGCTTCGACAGGCGACATCTGGCTGTTTCGCGGGCGCTCGTTCGCCGACCGCGCGATCCAGACGGTCACGAACAGCCCGGTCAACCACGTCGGCATGGTGGTCGCGCTCGATGACCTGCCGCCGCTGCTGTGGCACGCCGAGCTCGGCCGCTCCCTGACCGACGTCTGGACCGGCCAGCGCCAGCGCGGCGTCCAGCTGCACCACCTGCGCGAGGCCGTCACCCAGTGGGAGGAGCGCTACGGCCAGCGCGCGTGGGTCCGGCCGCTGCGCGGCAGCATCGAGCGCAAGCACGAGGACCGGCTCGTCGAGATCATCGATCGCTTCGACGGGCGCGCCTTCCCGACGACCCTCGGCCTCGCGCGCGGGTGGGTCACCGGCCGCTTTCGCCGCACCACGGCGCTCGAGACCGTCTACTGCGCCGAGCTGGTCGCGACGACCTACCAGCACATGGGCCTGCTACCCACGCAGCGGCCGGCGAGCTGGTATGACCCCGGCCGCTTCTGGAGCGGCGACCGCATCGCGCTCGTGCCGCCGTTCGAGCTCGATGGCGAGATCCCGGTGCGGTGAAGCGGCGCAGGCGCCACATCCGCCCAGCCGCCAGCGGACCCGGCACGACGGCCCGCCGGACGATGGAGACCGCGGCGCTTTAGCCGTGGGCGAAGAGCGAGCCGCTGACCGGCTGCCCGACCTCGCCAACCGACACGGCGAAGACGACGTGATGCCGGTGAACCGCGATGAAGTCGTGGTGATCGACCTCGGAGACGCCGTCAAGCATCTCCACGGTGGCATCCGTCAGCGCGATGAACTCGCGCTCGGGGGAATTCAGCAGGTCCGAGAGCCGGCTGCGGTAGCCATCGCTGGCCAGCGTCGCGGTACCGACGATGCGGTGGCGCGACGTGTCAATGGAGATGCGCTCGTAACGATGTTGCACGCGTCGCTCTTCGGCAGCCCGTGAGCGGAACTGAAGCCCGGCCGCCCGCGAATCGGCAAACGGGTCAGACTCAACGCCACTCTTATGCAAACGCGCACATGAACGAGCCGGCGCACATCTACCGCCGCCGGCGCGTCGCGGCGGCGGGCGTGCTCGCGGCGCTCTGCCTGCTGATCGTGCTCACGGCGCGAGCCTGCGGCGGCGGGGAAGAGAGCGCCGGCGCCGGCCCGCCCCCGAAGCCGCTCGTCGCGCAGCTGCCGGGCGGGGGCCGCACGATCTACCCGCGCAAGCGCGTCGTCGCGTTCTACGGAGCGCCGCAGGACGACGAGCTCGGGGTGCTCGGGATCGGCTCCCCCGAGCGCGCGGCGGCCCGGCTCAAGCGCGTCGCGCGCGCCTACGCCACCCGTGCGCGACCGGTGCTGCCGGCCTTCGAGCTCATCTCGACCATCGCCAACGCCCATCCCGGCGACGACGGCATGTACCGCACCCACCAATCCCACGAGACGATCGAGCGGTACCTGCTCGCCGCGCGCAAGGCCAAGGCGCTGCTGCTGCTCGACGTCCAGCCCGGCCGGGGCGATTTCCTCTCGGAGGCCCAGCGGCTCGAGCGCTGGCTGCTTCAGCCCGACGTGGGCCTGGCGCTCGATCCCGAGTGGCACGTCGGCGACAACGAGGTCCCCGGTCAGACGATCGGCTCGGTGACGGCGGATCAGGTCAACGAGGTCGCGTCGTACGTCTCGAACCTGACGATCAAGCACGACCTGCCGCAGAAGCTCTTCGTCGTCCACCAGTTCACCGACGGGATGATCCAGGGCAAGGAGCGCCTGGTCCGCCAGCCGGGGCTGGCCATGACGATGAACGTCGACGGCTTCGGCTACCCCGGCGACAAGATCCCGAAGTACAAGCAGTTCACCGCGACCAACACGCCGGGCTACCGCAACGGCTTCAAGCTCTTCTTCAAGGAGGACTCGGACCTCATGAACCACGACCAGGTCCTCGCCCTGCGCCCGGCGCCCGACCTCGTCGTCTACGAGTAGGCAAGCGCCTTCTCGAGCTCGAGCTCGACCGGCCCGTCCTCGAGCTCGATTCGCCGCACCACGGCGTAGCCCTCCGCTTCGTACAGCGCGCTCGCCTCGCCGAGCCCCTCGGCCGTCAGCAGCCGCATGCGCCGCTGCCCGGCGGCGACCGCGCGGCGCTCGAGCTCGCGCAGCAGCAGGCGGCCGTAGCCGCGACCGCGCGCCGCGCCGGTCACGAACAGCCGCTTGACCTCCCCGACGCCGGGCGCCGGCGCACACAGCCCCCCGCAGCCCACCGGCCGCCCGTCCTCGTAGGCGACGAGCCAGGCCGAGCCCGGCCCGTCGAAGACGTCCTCGGTGACGAAGAACCGCGCGCCCGGCGCGACGCCCAGCGCCGCGAGGCGCGCGTGCACGAGCGCGACGTACTCGTCGAGCAGCGCGCGCGACGCCGCCCCGGCGATCGGCGCGTCGCGCAGCTCGAGCTCGCCGCGACCGCTCACCGCGGGCGCAGGGCGATGATCGCGACGTCGTCGCCGAGCTGCGGCGTCCACGCGACCGCGCGCGCGTACGCCAGCTCGACGAGCTCCTGCGGGCTGAGCCTCTGCGCGTGCTCGGCGACGAGCTCGCGGACGCGCCGCTGGCCGAACTGCTCGCCGTCGCGACGTCCCTCGAAGAGCCCGTCCGTGCTCGCGAACAGGAGGTCGTCGCGGCCGAGCGACAGCTCGCGCTGCCCGTAGCCGGCGTCGTCGTCGATCCCGAGCGGCAGCCCGCTCGCCGGCAGCTCGCTCGACGGCCGGCTCGCGCCGACGACGAGCGGCGGGACGTGGCCGGCGTTCGCGTAGCGCAGCACCCCGTCGTCGACGATCGCGAGGAACGCGGTGACGAGCGCGATGCGCTCAGCGAGGCGGCTGCGCAGGATCGCGTTCGTCTGCTCGAGCACCGCGGAGGGCGAGTCGGAGTCCCACGTGCGCGCCTCGATGAAGAAGCGCACCATCGCGCTGACCGCGGCGACCTCGAGGCCCTTGCCGCTCACGTCGCCGACGAGCACCGCGAGCGCGCCGCCCGGCAGCCGCCAGACGCCGAAGATGTCGCCGCCGGAGACCTCGTGGCCCGCCGGCTCGTAGACGAGCCCGAGCGCGAAGCCCTCGAGCTCCGGCGGGTCGTCGGGGATGTAGCCGCGCGTCAGCGCCCGCGCGATGCGCCGCTCGTGCTGGAACTCGAGCGCGTTGGCGATCGCGCCGGCGGCGGGGCGCCCGAGCGACTCGAGCAGGGCGGCCTCGCGCTCGCCGAGCGCCGCGTCGCCGGGATGGCCGACCGACAGCACGCCGAAGCGCCGGGGCCCGAGGGCGATCGGCACGTGGACGAAGGAGCGCACGCCGTCGACGCCGATCCCGGCACCGTCGTCGGATGCCCCGCTCACGTACGGCTCGCCGGTCTCGGCGACGATCCCGACCATGCCCTCGCCGACGGCGAAGCGCCGGGTCGCGAGACACTCGGGCGCGCCGACGCTCGCGACCGGGCGCAGCTGCTGCGTGACGACGTCCAGCCGCGTCAGCACGGCGATCGGGGCGCCGGTCACGGCCGCCGCCTGCTCGACGATCGAGCGGTAGACGGCGTCGAGGTCAAGCGACGCGGTCATCCGCTGCGCGGCGGAATGCAGGAGCTGCTCGGCGCGCGCGCGGCTCGCCTCGCGCTCGAGCAATTCGGAGCGCTCGAGGGCCAGCGCGGCAAGGCTCGCGAAGACCTCGGTCACGCGCAGGTGCTCCTCGGAGAGCGGCGGCCGCGGCGGGCTGGCGGAGAGCGCGAGCACCCCGAGCACGCGCCCGCCGGCGGTCCGGACCGGGCAGGAGATGAACGACGACGTCCGGTACCACTCCCAGGCCGCGCGGGCGGCCTCCTCGTCGAGCTGCAAGGCCAGGCGCGCTCGCAACGCGCCGGCGCCCTTCCAGCGCTCCATGTCGTTGATCAGCACGGTCTCGCCGCGCTCGACGGCCGCCTCGGTCACCCCGCCGCGCTCGGGGTCGTACGGGCGGTCGAAGACCGGCTGCATCGCCATGCGCAGCTCGGGTGTCTCGAACCACGACGCGGCCGGCGTGATGTGACGGCGCTCGAAGTCGATCGTCTGAAACGCGCAGCCGTCGACGTCGAGCAGCACGCGGATCTGCGACAGGATCTCGTCGAGGGTGTGGCGCAGCCACGACTCCGAGGTCGCCGCGTGCTCGATGCCCTGTTCGGTCGGGGCCTCGCCGGCGGGCGCCATGGTGTGACCATAGCCGCGGCCCGCCGGTGCGCGCCGCTTGTCGATCGCCCAGTCTCCGGTGCGACCGCTCGCCGTACGTCCGTCCTTGCGATTTGATCGCGAGCGGCCGGGGAAGCATCATGGACCGGATGCTGCTCGCGCTCAACGCGGTGCTCTACCTGTCGGCGCTCAGCTTGTCGCTCTGCGTCCTGACGCCGGTGCCCGAGGGCGCGGGGCGCCGGGTGCGCGTCGCGCGCATGGCGCTCGCGTGCGGCGGCGGGGCTGCGATCGCGGGGGCGATCACGCTGACCTTCGTGGGGCTGTGGATGGAGTCGGCAGTCGCCGGCTGCGTCGCGCTGGTGCTGGTCGTCGTGTGCTTGTGGGTCGCGCTGTCGCAGTCGTCGTCGGAGCGCGACGACGGCGAGGACGGCTCGGATGGCGGCGGTGGCCGGCCGCGCAAGCCGATCCCGCCCGCGCCGCCCGAGCCACTTGGCGGCCCGGACGGCCCGGAGGTCGACTGGTCGGACTTCGACGCGGCCCGCGCCGGCTGGGCTCGCGATCGCGACCGCGAGCCCGCCGGCGTCTGAGGCGTCAGCCGATGCGGATCCTCACGGTCCGCCCGATGCCCGCCACGTAGTTGCCCGAGGCGCTCGCCACGAACACGCGGTAGCTGCCGCCCTTGGAGATCCGGATGCGCTTGCTGTAGCGCGACGACGTGCTGCTCGAGCGGTGCGTGGTCGCGCCGGCGACGGTGACCCAGCCCTTGGGCTTGAGCTTCTGGATCGCGATCCGCTCACCGCCCACGCCGGGCTTCACGGAGCCCGTGAAGCGCACCCGCTGGCCGCGGCGCACGCGCGTGTCGGTGACCGACGTGCCCACCGTCGGGGCTACGCCGACGCTCACGATCGGGCTCACAATCCCCGGCCTGGTGGGGATCAGGACGCGGTACTGCGTGTTCAGCGCCACCGACAGCAGCGTGAACGCGAAGTTGCCCTGCGCGTTGACGACCTGCGGGTTGGACACGTTCGCGAAGCCCTGCGTGTACGGGAACGGGTTGGCCTGCAGCACGACCTGGCGGCCGGCGTTGCCGGTGCCGCTGAGCGTGCCGCCGAGCACGGTCGGCTTGCCGACCGGCACGGGGTTCGGCGTCGCGGCGAGCGTCAAGCCGAGCGGCTGGTTCTTCGTCTTGAACGTGCGGTCCGCGCCGCGTGTGATGCCGAAGCGGTTGGACGCGACGAGCCGGTAGTGGTAGGTCGTCGCGGGTGCCAGGGCCCCGACGGGCACGGCGACGTTGACGTTCTTCGCGCCGGCTCCGGCCG
Organism: uncultured Actinomycetes bacterium; assembly: GCA_963839905.1. Lineage (GTDB taxonomy): Bacteria > Actinomycetota > Thermoleophilia > Solirubrobacterales > Solirubrobacteraceae > CADCVQ01. Next base: position 166,820 of record CAWIXC010000008.1, read on the forward strand.
GGGTCGGCGCGGTCTGCACGCCGTAGAGGACCGTCGGGCCGATCTGGAAGAAGTAGGTCGTAGCAGCGGCGTTGGGGTTGACCTTGCCCTGCAGCGTCGCGGACGAGGGCGTGAGATTCGCGACCCCGCCGGTTGTGACGACTGCCTTGCCGGCACCCAGCGCGATGGCCGGCAGCGCGAGCGTGAGGGCCAGAGCCATCGCGAAGCCGGTCTTGATCCGACGAGACGTTCTAAGCAAGGTGATCTCCTGAAGGTGCGGTTTGTGCGTCGGCTTCCTGCTGCCCGGGGCTTCGGGGCGCCAATCCCGAGCGGCCCGCTCCCTCATCGACATCTCACGATTCGCCGCGCACGCCGCCCTCGGCCCGGGCCTTCAGCTCGGCGGGGCGGTCGTCGATGAGGACCGCGCGCAGCTTGTCCTCGAGCGCGCCCTTGAGAAAGCGCGCCAGCAGCGCGCCCGGGTCGGCGTCCAGCGCGTACACGGCGCGGGTGCGGCCGGCACCGAGGTCCTCGAGCTGCCACGAGCCTGTGAGCGACTTCAGGTCGCCGCGCTCCTGGACCCAGCTCAGGCGCGCCGGCGGCTCGTAGGCGAAGCGCAGCCGCGAGTCGAAGCGCTTGACGGACAGGTCGGTGACGGTCTCCGTGCATGTCGCGCGGCCCTCGCCATCGCGCTCGAGCGCGCGCATGCTGTCGATCGCGCGCTGCCACGCGGGCGCGGACTCGACATCGGCCACGATCGCCCAGACGGCTTCGAGCGGGGCGTCGATCTCGCTGCTCGCGCTGCCGCTCAACGCGCCCATGGCGGCGGACCTTAGTGGTGGAGCGCGCCGAGCCGGCGCACGGCCTCCTCGATGACCTCCGGCCGCTTGCAGAACGCGAAGCGCACGAGCGTGCGGCCGGCCGCGGGGTCGGCGTAGAACGGGCTCGTCGGGATCGCGACGATGCCGGCCAGCGCGGGCAGCTCGCGACACCAGGCCGCCGCGTCGCCCACGCCCAGCGGCGCCGCGTCGCCTTGGACGAAGTAGCCGGCCTGCGGCACGGTGACGGCGAAGCCCGCGTCCGCCAGGCCCTCGCACAAGCGGTCGCGCCCGGTCTCGAGCGATACCCGCAGCGGTGCGGTGTGGCGCTCGGCGTCGTTCAGCGCGCCGGCGAGGGCGACCTGCAGCGGCGTCCCGCCCGAGAACGAGAGGAACTGCTTCGCGGCCCGCGCGCCGGCGACGAGCTCCGCCGGCCCGCTGCACCAGCCGATCTTCCAGCCCGTGAACGAGAACGACTTGCCCGCGCTCGAGATCGTCAGCGTGCGCTCGGCCATCCCCGGCAGCGTCGCGAGCGGGATGTGCTCGCCGTCGTAGACGAGGTGCTCGTAGACCTCGTCGGTGACGGCGATGAGGTCGTGCTCGACGCACGCCCGCGCGATCGCCTCGAGCTCGTCGCGCGTGAACACCCGGCCGGTCGGGTTGTGCGGCGAGTTGAGCAGCAGCATCCGCGCGCCGGGCGCCGCCGCCGCGAGCCCGTCGAGATCCAGCGCGAAGTCGGGCGGGCGCAGCGTGACGAGCCGGCGCTCGCCGCCGGCCATCGCGATCATCGGCGCGTAGCAGTCGTAGAAGGGCTCGAGCACGACGACCGCGTCGCCCGGCTCGAGCAGGCCGAGCATCGCGGCGGCGATTCCCTCGGTCGCGCCGAACGTGACCTGAATGCCGTCGTCGGCGTCGAGCTCGATTCCGTACAGGCGCCGCTGGTGCGCGGCGATCGCTGCCCGCAGCTCGGGCACGCCGGCCAGCGGGGCGTACTGGTTGGCGTCGCCCGAGGCCATCGCGGCGGTCACCGCGTCCATGATCTCGGCCGGGCCGTCGGTGTCGGGGGCGCCCTGGCCGAGGTTCAGCGCACCCGTGCGCGCGGCGAGCGCGGACATCTCGGTGAAGATCGTCGTCCCGAACGGACGCAGCCGCTTGGCGATCACTCGTGGAAGCGAACGCTGATCTTCACGTCGTCGCTGCCGGCCGCGAACGCGAGCAGCTGCGCGCCCTCCTCGGCGACCGCGAGGCGGTCTTCGCGTGAGATCGGCGCGATCGGCGTGATGACGAGCGTGTCGGTCCGCGAGCCATGGATGACCTTCCACGTGCCACTCACGAAGCCATCGACGAGGAACGTCTTGTGGGCGGTGACAAGCCGCTTGTGCCCCTCGCCCACGATCCGCGACCGGTCGGCGTGCGCGAGCACCGCGTTGTCGCACTCGGGCAGGAAGCGGACGGGCGCCGGGGTGTCGGGGTCCGGCAGCGAGCCGTCGAGCACGTCGAGCAGCTCGTGGCCATGGTCGTCGACGAAGCTGCGCAGGTGCGGTCGCAGGCGCTCGACCGCGCAGCGCACACCGCGCAGCCCCGACCACTTGGCCATGTCCTCGATCGTCGCCGGCCCGAACGCCGCGAGGTAGCGCAGCAGCAGCAGGTCGGGTGGGGCGACCGGCTCGAGCGGGCGGCCGATCCAGCGCTCCGCGGACGTCTGCACCGCGCGCCCGTTGCGCCCCCACAGGCCGCGGGGCGGAACCTGCACGAGCGGCACGAGCGCGGCGAGCGCGTTGCCGAGGACGCTCGGCTCGATTCCGGGGCACTCGTCGGCGAGCTCGCGGCCGACGTCGCCGAGCGAGCGCGGCTGCTGCTCGACGAGCGCGCGGCCGCGCTGGGCGAGCCGCTCGAGGTCCACGCCCTCGAGCTGACGGCCGAACAGCGCCCGCATGCGCTGGTCCATGACCGACTGCACCGCGGGTCGCAGCCCGAGGCAGTCGCGCGCCGTGACGACGTGCAGCGTCCAGCGCATGAGCGCGATCCGCACGACGAGGCGGCTCTCGATGAGCCCTGCGAGATCGTCGGGGTGGAAGTCCTCGAGGCGCGACCACAGCCCGAAGTAGGGGCCGTTGGGGTTCTGCGCCTGCAGCCCGACGAGATGCTCGAGCGCGTCGCGTACGGGCAGAGTCTGGCGACGCAGCAGCAGCTGACGCTCGAGCAGCGCTCGGTTGAGCACCCGCGGTCCCAGAACTGCCCCGGGCTCGAACTGCGAGCCCAGCGTCCGGTGCCCTGCGAGTGTGGCGGCGTGGGTTGACGCTCCGTCAGCCATCGCGAGCCCCAAGCCTAGCCATAAAGCTCGTGCTTGTCGTTACGAGTTCATGTGTTTCCGGCGCAGATCCGTTCTGAATCTGCGTCCTTAGGCACTACCTGGGCGTGTCTGCGGGCAGGCCGAACATCGCGAGATTGCGGTTCGCGTAGGCCGGCTCGCCGGTCAGCTCCCGGCCGAACAGCGGCGGCGGCTCGAACGCCTGCGCCGACGCCTCGTCGATGAACTCGATCTCCGCGACGACGAGCCCGTCGAGCGCGGCGGCGTACTCGTCGACGTCGACGTCGTGGCCATCCACGCGCATCTGGCGGCGCGACTTCTGCAGCCGCCGCCCGTCCGTGAGCTCCCACAGCGCGTCGGCTTGGCGCTCGCCGAGCTCGAGCTCCTCCTCGACGCGGACCTCGCCGCTGCCGTGCTTGATCGTCAGCGTCGCGCCGTCGGGCGTCCGGCGGATGCGCACCTCGGTGTCGCCGTCGATCGCGAGGTAGCCCTGCAAGATCGCGCGGCGCCGCGCGAATGCCAGAGCGGGCGGAAGCCCGTCCAGGAGGAACTTGCGCTCGATCTCGATTCCGTCGGCCATCGACTTATTTAACCTTCTTTCCGCTGCCGGATGCGTCATCATGCGCGGACCCCAACCCGGCACACGCAGTGTGCCAGCGCCACCCAGCGCATGACAACCGAGTCTCCGTCCAAACACTCCGTCTTCGTGCGCTTGGCGCAATGGTGCATGTCGCACCGCCTGCTGACGTTCCTCGTGTGGGTCGTCGCGCTGGTGGCGGCGTTCTCCATCGGCGGCGCGGTCGGCACGCGCGACATCGCGAGCTTCCGGCTGCCGGACACCGAGTCGCAATCCGCGTATGACCTGCTGGCCGCGCACGCGCCCGAGGCCAACGGCGGGACGGACCAGCTCGTCTACGTCGCGCCCAAGGGCAGCACCCTGCGCGGCGGCTCCGCGAAGTCGAAGATGGAGGCCTCGATCAAGGCGGTGCGCGGCGACAAGATCGTCGCCGGCGTCTCCGATCCGCTGGCGAAGGGCGGACAGCTCACGCCGGACGGGCGCATCGGCGTCGCGACGATCACCTACAAGGACGAGTTTCAGGCCTTCAAGCCCCCGGACTTCCAGCGCGTCCAGAAGGAGGCGTTCCGTGCCCGCGGGCCGGACCTGCGCATCGAGCACGGCGGCCTTGGCGCCGAGACCGTCCGCTTCTCCGAGCAGGGCGGCGGCACCGAGTTCATCAGCCTCATCGCGGCCGCGCTGATCCTGCTGTTCTTCTTCGGCTCGGCGATCGCCGCGGGCGTGCCGCTGCTCACGGCGATGCTCGCGCTCGGCACGACGCTCGGCCTCGTCCCGGTCATCTCCCACCTCGTGGACACGCCGGAGTTCGCCGGCCAGCTCGCCGCGCTGATCGGCTTGGCGGTGGGGATCGACTACGCGCTGATCGTCGTCACGCGCTACCGAGCGGAGGTCGGTCGCGGCGTGGGGCGCGACGCCGCGCTGCTCATGGCGATGGACACCGCCGGGCGCACGGTCTTCTTCGCGGGCTGCACGGTGATCATCGCGCTGCTCGGGCTGCTGCTGCTCGGGCTGTCGTTCCTGCACGGTGCGGCGATCGCGTCGGCGCTCGCGGTGCTCCTGACGATGGTCGGAGCGCTGACCGTCCTGCCCGCCGTGCTGAGCAAGTCCGGCGACTGGATCGACCGGCTGCGCCTGCCGATTCCCGGTCGCGAGCGCCGTGCGGCGGCGGCCGCCGCGGCCGAGAGCCCCCGCTGGGCGCGCTGGTCGGAGTTCGTCCAGGCCCGGCCGTGGCCCTCGGTGGTGGTCGCGGTGCTCGTCCTGCTGGCGCTGGCCACGCCCGCGCTGCACATGCGCCTCGGCACGGCGGACGCGGGCCTTGACCCCGAGGGCACCACGACGAAGAACGCGTACGACCTGATCGCGCAGGGCTTCGGCCCCGGCGTCAACGGCTCGTTCCTGCTCGCGACCGACCTGGGGAAGAAGGGCGACTCCGCGGCCGCCGCGCGGATCGCGGACGCGGCGAGGGCCGATCCGAACGTCGCGATCGTCGTCCCGCCGCAGCTGTCGCCGGACGGCGAGATCGCGACGATCGTCATGTTCCCGAAGACCGGCCCGCAGGACGAGGCGACGACGAAGCTCCTCGAGCGCCTGCGCGACGACATCCTTCCGCCGGTCGAGCAGTCGACGCAGGCGACGGTCTTCGTCGGCGGGCAGGTCGCGTCGCAGGAGGACTTCGCGGACGTCATCGCCGGGAAGCTGCCGATCTTCGTCGGCTCGATTGTGCTGCTCAGCGCCCTGCTCTTGATGATCATGTTCCGCAGCATCTTCATCCCGATCAAGGCCGCGATCCTCAACCTGCTGTCGATCGGCGCGGCGCTCGGCTTCGTGACGCTCGTCTTCGAGGACGGCTTCCTGTCATCCCTGCTGTCGAGCGGAACCGGGCCGGTCGAGTCGTTCGTGCCCGTGATGGTGTTCGCGATCGTCTTCGGGCTGAGCATGGACTACGAGGTGTTCCTCGTCTCGCGCATGCACGAGGAGTGGCTGCGCACCGGCGACGCCACGCGCGCGGTGCGCAACGGCCTCGCGACGACTGGCCGCGTCGTCACGGCGGCGGCCACGATCATGATCGTCGTGTTCCTGACGTTCGCGCTCGGCCCCGATCGCGTGATCAAGGAGTTCGGCCTGGGCCTGGCGGCGGCCGTCTTCCTCGACGCGTTCGTCATTCGCATCCTGCTCGTGCCTGCGCTCATGCAGATCGCCGGGGAGCGGGCCTGGTGGCTGCCGAGCGGCCTCGAGCGGCTGCTGCCAAAGGTCGCGCTGGAGCACGAGTAGGCCTACTGCTCCGCGAGCGCCTGCTGCTTGTCGTAGGCGATGAGCGCGGGGAACGCCACGGACACGACGAGCGCGCCCGCGACGCACGCCAGGCCGCCGGAGACGACGGAGGTGCGCACGCTCGTCAGCGATGCCACGACGCCCGCTTCGACGTCGCCGAGCCGCGGGCCGCTCGTGACGACGAGCGAGAACACGGACGACATCCGCCCGCGCATCGCGTCCGGGGTCACCGTCTGGTTGATGACCTGGCGGCAGACCGCGCTGACGCTGTCCGCGGCGCCCGCGATCGCGAGCAGCGCAGCGGCGAGCCACAGCGAGCCGGCGAATCCGGCGCCCGCGATCGCGAGGCCCCACACGCAGACCGCCGCGACCGTGATGAGCCCGAGCCGCCGCGCCGAGCCCAGCCAGCCGGTCGTCAGGGCGGCGACCGCGGCGCCCGCCGAGACCGCCGCGAACAGCAGGCCGGTGCCGGCGGCGCCCGCGCCGTAGACGCTGACCGCGAGCACGGGAAACAGCGCACGGGGCATCCCGAACGTCATCGCCGAGAGGTCGATGGCGAACGAGCCCAGCAGCGCCGGGCTGCGGCGCACGAAGCGCAGGCCGTCGGCGATCGAGCGCCCGATGCGCGCCGGCGCCTCGCGGCCGCCGGCGGGCAGCTGGGGGCCGAGGCCGCGCAGCGCGGCGACCATCGCGAGGCAGCTCACGGCATCGACGGCGTACGCGCTCTCCACGCCGCCCGCCGCGATCAGCAGGCCGCCGAGGCCGGGGCCGACGACCATCGTCAGCTGAAACAGGCCGAAGTTGATCGCGAGCGCGGCCGGCATGTCCTCGCGCGCGACGAGGTTCGGCACGATCGCCGTGCGCGCGACGTTCTGCAGCGCGCCGAAGCCGGCGAGCAGCCCGCCGAGGACGTAGAGCGCCAGCACGTGCGGCTCGCCGGCGAGCGCCGCGACGCACAGCGCGGCCGCTACGAGCACGAGCGCGATCTGGTCGAGCAGGAGCAGCCGGCGGCGGTCCATGCGGTCGGCGAGCGCCCCGCCGAGCAGCGCCATCACGATGAGCGGCCCCAGCTCCGCCGCGCCGAGCAGGCCCGTCAACAGCGCCGAGCGCGTCTGCGTGTAGACCTGAAACGGCAGCGCGACCAGCGCCGCCTGCGTGCCGAGCCCCGAGACGAAGTTGCCGAGGACCAGCAGCCGCAGCTCGCGCGACGCGCGCAGCGCCCCAAGGTCGGGCGCGACCTTCGCCCACAGCCTCCTTACGATCCGCAGGCCTTCAGGCCGTAGTCGATCGCCCGCTTGTTGGCGTCGTCGAACGGGTCGGGGGCGCCGTTCTTGGAGTACTTGACGGGGTTGCCCTTGGCGGTGTCGATCGCGCTCGCCAGCGAGGCGATGAACTTGTCGATCGTCTGCTCGTCCTGCTTGGGCGGCGTGAGCGCGCGAAGCTGCGTGAGCATGTCCTCGTAGGCGGGCAGCGACGTCTGCTTGAGGAACTTCGTGACCTGCGGGACAGGGATCGTGCCGGTCTTCGCGGCGGCCGCGCGCAGCTTGGCGGCGGCGACCTCGATCTTGGCGGTCGTCGCCACGCAGGCCTTGTCCGCGGCCGCGACGTACTGCGGCTTCGTGAGCGTCGCGCCGGGGGCGGGGGTGCCCGTCGTCGCCGCCTGCTTGTCGTCGTCGCCTCCGCCGCAGCCCGCGACGGTCAGGCCTGCCACGAGCAGCGTGACGACGGCACCAGAAAGCCTGCGCTTCATGTACGAACCTCTCGCTGGGAAGGACATCGTGCGGGCACGGTAACGATCGCTCGGGCTCGGCGGTCTACTCGATCGGGGCGCACGCGGCGGGCCGGGAAGGCAGCGGCCCCGCCGCGGTGCGACTTCCGCGACGGGGCCGTGCTTGTGCGCGGACAAAGGTTGACGCGCGCGGCCGAGCCGGTGGACGTTCGGACGAAGGCGCCGGGTTGGATGTGCGGATGCCCTCGCCGGGGTACCCGTGCACCACACAACGACAGCGAGGAGCATGAGATGTCAGACGGATCGATGGACGAGACCAAGGGTCGCGTGAAGGAAGCCGCCGGCGACCTGACCGGCGACCAGGAGCTCAAGGACGAGGGCAAGGTCGACCGCGCGTCCGGCAAGGTCAAGGATGCCGTGGGCGGCGTCGCCGACAAGGCGAAGGACCTGCTGCGCAAGGACTGACCGCGTCGCGAGACGGGCCGCGCCGTCAGGTTGCGGCGAGCAGCTCGAGCAGCGAGTCGGCGTGCTTCGTGACGAACGAGGGCCCGATGCCCTTGATCGCCAGGAGCTCGTCGGCCGTCTGCGGCTTGCGGCGCACGACCTCGCGCAGGGTCGCGTCGGTCGCGACCGTGTAGGCGGGCTTGCCGTCAGCGCGATCGCGCCGCCACGCCTTCAGGGGCGCGAGCTCGGTGTCGGAGACCGGTGGGCCGTCCTCGATCAGCGCGGTCTGCCCGCGCTTGGACGCCACCTTGATCGGCGGTAGCCAGTCGGGCGGGTCGTGGACGTCGCAGCAGCGGCCGGTCGGCGCGGCGGGCGTCGCGTCGCCGAAGTGGTCGAGCAGCTGGCGGCGCCGGCACTTCTCGTCGCCGGTCGCGTAGCGCTCGATAGAGCGGTAGGACTCCCAGCGGCGGTTGGTCGCCTCCTTGCACAGCTGGCGCGCCTTGCCGTGGTCGAGGTCTCGCGTCGACAGCTGCACGCGCACGCGCCCGCCAGTGCCGGGCGCGAGGCTCAGCGCGCCCGCCCGCTCGGCGACGGCCAGCGCGATGCGGTCGCGGTCGTCCTCGGGGCTGAGCTCGATCGCGCCCTCGCCGCCGCTGCGCGCGCGCAGCCGCCCGACGATCGCGCCGACCTGCTCGACCGTGACCTCGGCCTCGCGGATGAACCTCACGAGCCGGCCGAGATCCGAGCGGCTTGCCAGCAGCACCGCGCGGGCGGGCTCGCCGTCGCGGCCGGCGCGGCCAGCCTCCTGGTAGTAGGCCTCGAGGCTCGACGGCAGCGCCCAGTGCCAGACGGATCGGACGTCCGCCTTGTCGACGCCCATACCGAAGGCGTTCGTCGCGACGACGACATCGGCCGCGCCCGTCATGAACGCGTCCTGGCGGCGAGAGCGCGTCTCCGCGTTCATGCCCGCGTGGTAGGCGACGGCCTGCAGCCCCTCGCCGCTCAGCAGGTCGGCGACCTCCTCGGTGCTCTTGCGCGTGCCGCAGTAGACGACCGCGGGGCGGTTCTCGGGCATGTTCACGCCGGCGAGCAGCGTCGCGCGCTTGCGGGCGACCGAGCCCTCGCCGTCGAATGGCAGGACGTCGAAGGAGAGGTTCGGGCGGTCGAACCCGGAGCGCACGCGCACGGGGTCGCGCAGGCCGAGGCGCGCCACGATCTCCTCGGCGACCTTGGGTGTCGCGGTCGCGGTACAGGCCATGACGGGCGGGTGGCCGAGCTCAGCGATCACCGAGACGAGCCTGAGGTAGTCCGGGCGGAAGTCGTGGCCCCATTCGCTGACGCAGTGCGCCTCGTCGACGACGAAGAGGGCGATCGCCCGGCGGCTGATCGCGTTGCGAAACGCCTGCGAGGCGAAGCGCTCGGGGGCGGCGAAGCAGACGGCCGCGCTGCCTTCGCGAACGGCTTCGAGGGCCTGGCGGTTGGACTCGCCGTCGCCGCCGGAGGCGAGCATGACGGCCGGGTGGCCGAGGTCGGTGAGGCGGGCGCACTGGTCGCGCATGAGGGCGATGAGCGGCGAGACGACGACCGTGAGGTCCCGGCCGGCGAGCGCGGGGAGCTGGTAGCAGAGGCTCTTGCCGCCGCCGGTCGGCATGACGACGAGCGAGTCCTTGCCGTCGAGGGCCGACTGCACGGCCTCGCGCTGACCGGGCCGGAAGGTGGTCAGGCCGAGGAGGCCGAGGAGCTTCTCGGGCGTGACGTCCGTCAGCGGCGTCCGCTCGACAGCGCCCCGCCCGCCCGCGGGCCGCGCCGGCGGAGCCGGGGTCAGGTCGGCGAAGAGCGTCGGCGCGTCGGGCGAGCCGCCGCGCGACGAGCCGCCGTAGGAATCCTCCGCGCGCGCGCTCCGCGGCGGCGAGCCGCCGTACAAATCCTCCGCGCGGGCGCCCCGCGGCGGCGTGCCGCCGTACGAATCCTCCCCGCGGCCCCGCGACAGCGCGGGGAGCGGTGCCTCGGGTAGGCCGCCTGCGGCCTCCGCCTCGATCGTCGCCTCCATCGAGGCGAGGTAGGCGAGATAGGCGTCGTCCTCGGAGGCCGCCGCGGGCCGCGCCGCCGCCTCGACGCGCTGCGCGGCGAGCTTGGCGAGCGGCGTGAGCGCGTCGCGCTCGTCCGGCGCGAGCTGCGCCCAGCGCGCGCGCAACTCGGCGAGCTTGGACGCGGAGGCCGGGGCGCCGGGGTCGGCGAAGACCGCCGCGAGATCGGTGAGGGCACGCTGCACGACCCCGCAAGTTAACGCGCGCGGCGGCGTTCGCTCGGGCAGACCGATCCGCCATGCCGTGCCCGGCGCGCCCGCGCGGTCGCGGTCTTGGCGCGAATGACCCGCATATAGGGTCATATTCGCCAAGACCGCCCGGATTGCCGGGTGAAAGGCCAGCGAGCAGCGGCCAAGGCACGTAGAGTGCGCGTCGTGCGGGCACTGGTGACGATCGCCCTGACGGCTGTGGCGTTCGCCCTGCTGGGCGCGCCCGCCGAAGAAGACGCGGCCGCTCGCGGCGTTAAGTGCAAGTCGTACAACGTCAAGCGCGACGGCGAGCTTGCATCATGGGCGAAGCCGCGCCGGGCGACGCTGCTCGTCGACTCGGTCCTGCTCAGCGCCTACCCGGGGATCCGCAGGGCGATGCCGTGCTGGCACACCGCCAAGCGCGGGCGTCCCGCGCTCATGATCCGGATCGCGGAGAACGAGCTGCGCGCGTCGGGGAGGCGCGTGTCGCCGATCGTCGTGGTCGGGCTGGGCTACAACTCGCTGTGGGAGCGCAATCGCAGGAACTACGGCCGCTGGTCGGCGCGCTTCGATGCCGAGGCGCGCAAGCTCATCGCGACGCTCAAGCGCCTCGGGGCCAAGCAGATCGTGTGGGTGAAGCTGCGCCAGCCCAACGCACGCACCGTGCCACCGGGCGCGCGCGGCGAGCTGAGCCAGTACTCGTGGTATTTCCCGTATGTCAACGCCCGCCTCAAGCGCATCGCGCGTGCCCGTCGCGACGTCGTGCTGGCGAACTGGACGGCGGCATCCAACCGCCGCGGCGTCACCTACGACTCGATTCACTGCAACACCCGCGGGGCCCTGCTGATGGGCCGCACGATCAAGCGCGCGATCCTCGCCGAGGCGCGCCACCAAGCGCAGGCCGGCAATGGCTGACGCCCTGTTGGCGCTCCTCGCCGCCGCGGCGTTCGCACTGGCGTGGGGCACGCCGAGCAACGCGGTCCCGCGCACCGCGAAGACGCCGAGCAAGGCCGCTGCGGAGCCCGCGGCCAAGCGGGTCGACCTGGTCGTCTCGGCCAACGGCGACCTGCTGATCCACTCGCCGATCTTCAACCGCGCGAAGGCGCTCGGGAACGGGCGGCGCTACGACTTCCGGCCGATGCTCCGCTACGTCCGTCCGATCGTCCGGGAGGCCGACCTCGGCCTGTGCCACATCGAGACGCCGATGGGCCAGGGCCCGCCGCACGGCTACCCGCTGTTCAACACCCCGAAGGGACTGGCGCCGGCCGTCAAGGCAACGGGTTGGGATGCGTGCAGCACGGCATCCAACCACTCGGTCGACGGCGGTCAGACCGCGCTCAACTCGACCCTTCGCACCCTGGACGGCGCGAAGATCCGCCACACCGGCACGTTCGCGTCGCAGGCTGCCCGCGACCGCCCGCTGCTCATGACGGTGAAGGGCGTGAAGGTCGCGTTCATGTCCTACACCGAGATGACGAATGGGATCCCGCTGCCGTTCCCGTGGTCGGTGAACATCGCGAGCGCTTCGCGGATCCTCGGCGACGCGCGCCTGGCGCGGCGCCTGGGGGCGAGGGTCGTCATCGTCAACCTGCACTGGGGCAACGAGTACCAGGTGACGCCGAGCGCGTTTCAGAGGCGCCTTGCGAGCGCGCTCACGCGCTCGCGCGACATCACCGCGGTCGTGGGCCAGCACGCGCATGTCGTGCAGCCGATCCGCAGCGTCAACGGCAAGCTCGTCGTCTTCGGCGAGGGCAACCTGCTGTCAAACCAGACGACGCCCCCGGGGAGCCAGGACGGCCTCATCGCACTGCTCGACATCGTCGTGGACGGGTCGAGGTCGCGCGTGAAAGCGGTCCGCTACGTGCCGACGTGGGTGCGCCGCTCGGACTACACGGTGCTGCCGATCGGCGTCGCGCTGCGCCGCAAGCTCGCCGACCCCGCGACGCTGCGCGCCTCCTACCGCAGGACGGTCGCGGCCGCCGGGCGGCGGAAGAACGTCCAGCCGGACCCGCGCTTCTTGCCTTAGGACGGGCCGGCGGCGGGCGCCGGGATCTCGAACGGCTCGGTCGCCGGCTGCGTGATCCGGATCGAGTTGCCGAACGGGTCGCGCAGCGCGCAGTCGGTGCCGTAGAAGCGCTCGACGGGCTCCTCGGTGAACTCGACGCCCTTGGCCAGGAGCTCCTCGTAGGCCTGCTGGCAGTCCGGCGTGGTGAAGATGACCCACGGGCCGGCGCCCTTCGTGACGAGCTCGCGGACCTGCTCGGCGGTCGCGTCGTCGTGGGCCGGTGGGCCGGGCTTCGCGAGCAAGAGCTCCCGACCGGGCTCGCCCGGCACGATGACGGTGAGCCAGCGCATGAAGCCGAGGTCGGCGTCCGTGGCGACCTCGAGGCCGAGCGTGCCGACGTAGAAGTCCAGTGCCTCGTCCTGGTCGAGGACGAAGATCGGTGTGTGAGTGATGGCGTTGAGCATGCGGTTGAAGCTAATCGACGTCCGGCCCGCGCGCTTCTCCGAAACCGCTCGGTCGCATCCACGACATCGTGATGCACGCCGGCGCGCTCGCCGGGGGCGCGGTTTGGCGGTAGGCGGTCGGCGACTCGCCGACGATCGCGCGGAACGTGCGGCTGAACGTGCCCAGGCTGTTGAAGCCGACGTCGAGGCAGATCTCGGTCACGCTGCGGTCGGTCTCGCGCAGCAGGAACATCGCGCGCTCGACCCGGCGGCGCTGCAGGTAGCGGTGCGGCGTCTCGCCGAACGTCGCACGAAACTCGCGGATGAAGTGCGACTGCGAGACGTGCGCGACCCGCGCGAGGGCCGCGACGTCGAGCGGCTGGGCGTACGAGCGGTCCATCGCGTCGCGAGCGCGCAGCATGCGTCGGTTTCGGTCCTCGGCCGCGCGGGTCACCACCGGGATGTTGACGGCGCCCGAGCCCGGCCACTAGCGTCAGGCGGCGTGGCGCGCTCGCTCGGAGACGGAGGCTGGTCGTGGTTCGGCGATCCGCGCGCGGTCTTCCACGCCGGCCGCCACCGGCGCACGTACGTCGGCTGGGTGTCGCGCGACGGCGAGATCACGGTCGCGAGCTTTGACCACGCGACCCGCCATCTCGAGCGCGTCGTGCTGCGCCGCGGGCTCAGCGTCGACGATCACAACAGCCCCGGCCTGCTCATGGGCGCCGACGGCCACCTGACCGTCTACTACATGGGTCCCGGCCGCGCGCACATGTTCTACAAGCGCACGACCCGCCCGGAGGACGTCACGAGCTGGGGTCCCGAGCGCACGCTGCCGACGAACACGAAGGGCACCCGCGGCTACACCTATCCGAACCCGATCCACCTGCGTGGCGAGCGGCGCACGTACCTGTTCTGGCGCGGGGGGCAGTGGTGGCCGGCGTTCTCCCGCCGCCGCGAGGGCGGCAAGTGGACGCCGGCGCGCACGCTGCTGCGGATCGAAGGGCAGCGCCCGTACCTCAAGCTGCACTCCGACGGCCTGCGTACGATCCACATCGCCTACACCGAGGGCAACCCCGGCAGCTTCGTCAACAGCGTCTACTACCTGCGCTTCGAAGGCGACGCGCTGCACCGCGCCGACGGCGAGCGGGTCGCCGGGATCCGCGGCCTGCCGCTGCCGCCGAGCGCCGGGCACCGCGTCTACGACGCCCGGCGCGACGGGGTGCGGGCGTGGGTCTGGGATGTCGCCGCGCGCCGCGACGGCCGGCCGGTGATCGTCTACGCGCTGCTGCCCGACGGCAGCGACAACTGCACGTACATGTACGCCGAGTGGACCGGGGGCGCGTGGCGCAGCCACAAGATCGTCAACGGCGGCGCGCGTCTGGGCCACTACGCGCCGGGCGTCTCGCTCGACCACGAGAACCCGAACGTCGTGCTGCTGTCGCGCAAGATCGGCGATCGGTGCGTGGTCGAGCGCTGGCGCACGGCCGACCGCGGCGCGACGTGGAATCACCGCAGGATCGACACGGGCTCGCACGGGGGTGACGCGCTGCGCCCGATCGCGCCGCGCGGCAGCGCGAACGAGCGCGACGCCGTGTGGATGCAGGGGCGCTACCTGGGCTACACGGACTACCGCACGGACGTCCTCGGCCACTTCTCGCGCTGACCGCGCGCCGAGGACCGCGCTTGAGCCAGCACGCGGCGGCCCGGCAAGCGCCGGTCAGGCGGCGAGGCGTACCGCGGGGGCCTGCTCGGCCCTTGCGATCGCGAGCGCGAGGAAGCCTTCGCCGCCGGCGGCTGGCGCCGGCGACCGCGCCACACCAGCGCGACCGGCCACGTGAACGGCTGCGGCCCGATCGGGCGCAGCTCGATCGGCGGGCCCGCCTCCTCGGCCGCCGATCGCGGGATCACCGCGACGCCCATCCCCTTGGAGACGAGCGCGCGCACGGCGCCCATCTCCGTGCAGATGAACGCGTTGCGCGGCTTGAGGCCGTGCTCGTCGAGCGTGTGCTCGAGGCGGTGGCGCAGCGCCGAGTTCTCGCGGTAGGTCACGAGGTCGAGCCCCGCCAGTTGCGGGAACGTGACGTGATCCTGCGATGCCAGCTCGTGGCCGACGGGCAGCGCGCAGACGAACTCCTCCTCGGACAGCAGCGTCGCCGCGAACTCGTCGCCGAGGGCGTCGGGATCGACCGCGGTGAAGATCGCGTCGAGCTCGTCCGCGCGGATCTGCGCGAGCAGCTCCTCCTGCGTGCCCTCGACGAAGTGGATCGCCACGCCGGGGTGCTGCTTGTGGAAGTCGGCGATAACCGCGTACAGGTCGTACAGGCCGGTCGGCCACATGCCCCCGAGGCGCAGGTCGCCGCGCAGCAGGCCGGCCATCTCGTCGAGCTCGTCGCGCAGCCCGTCGACCTCGCTCAGGACGCGGCGCGCGTAGTCGAGGACGAGCGTCCCCTCGGGCGTGATCTCGACGCTGCGGCTCGACCTCGTGAACAGCGTGATGCCGAGCTCGGCCTCGAGGCGGCTCAGCTGCTGAGAGACCGCGGACTGCGCGAGGTGCAGCTCGTCGCCGGCCTTCGTGAAGGATCCGTGTCGTGCGATCGCGACGACCGTCCTGAGGTGTCGAAGCTCCATGCCCGCAAGCCTCTCATGCCGCTATCGAGAAGTCGAAGACGTGTTCGTGGGGCCAGCCATCACGAGACGTGATCGACCGGCGCCGGGCCCGGCGGGCCTCCGACCCGGCGAGAGGGGGATCGGGCTCGGCTCCGCGCAGCTCCATGGCACTCAGCGGCGAGCTGAACATCGGGGAGACGATGCCCGCGCGCGCCAGGCAGCGCGGGCAGGTGGTCAACGTGAGGTAGCTGGCGTGACAGCGGATCGCGAGCCTGCATCGCGGGCAGTGCTGGTAGGTCATCGTCCGGTCCGCGCCGAGGGATTGCGGGGTTCGAGCATGCGGTTCTCCAGTAGGTCGAAGCGCCAGCCTGCTGTCGCCTGTGCCCCTCGGAGCGCCGCCGCCTACAGGAACCTCCCTCGATGCCCGCTCCCCCGTGGGCACCGCTGTGACAAGTCGTTCCCGCATCGCCGTGCCGGCGTGCGGGTACTCGGGCGACAGCCTGGACCAGTCACGCAAAGGAGAAGCGACATGGGCGGCAAGAGGAGCTGAGTGAGGACGTGCCCGGCGGCCACACCGCGCTGATCGTCGTCGATGTCCTGAACCCGTACGAGCACGAGGACGCGGACGCGCTGGTCGCAAGCATGCGCGGCGTGGTCGAGCCGATCGCGGGGCTCGTCGGGCGAGCGCGCGAAGAGGACGCCTGCGTCGTGTACGTCAACGACAACTACGGGCAGTGGAACTCGTCGTCCGCGAAGCTCCTCAAGACGGCGCTCGGCGGACGCCATCCCGAGCTCGTCGAGCCGCTGCGACCCCCCGTGGACGCGAGCTTCGTCATCAAGGCCCGCCACTCGATCTTCTACGAGACGCCGCTCGAGTACCTGTTGCGCCAGCTCGGCGTGTCGCGGATCGTGCTGTGCGGGCAGGTCACCGAGCAGTGCATCCTCTACAGCGCGCTCGACGCCTACGTGCGCCACTTCGAGGTCGCGGTGCCGAGCGACGGCGTGGCGCACATCGACGCCGATCTGGCCCGAGCCGCGCTTCAGATGATGCGCCGAAACATGCGGGCCGAGGTCGCCACGGGCACGCAGTTGGCCGCGCTCAGCAGGCGAACGCGACAGCGTCGAGGGTGATCGATGGTTCTCCCCGGCACCCTCACGGGTACGCGGCGAGCCGTGACAGACCCTGACCGGATCGCCGACCCGTGGGGAGCCCGAACGCCGTATGGGCCAGGGCACGGCTGGCCCGAACGCGTCGACGTCTGCCTCGACGGCCTCGACCCGGATGCCGTCGAGCGCTGGGTTCAGGCAGCGTCGACGCTTCACTCAAACGGCGACGGGATCGACATCGCGGTCCGCGACGAACGCATCGTAGGCGTGCGAGGCCGCGGGAACGACCGCGTCAACCGCGGTCGCCTCGACCCCAAGGACTGCTACGGCTGGCGCGCGCTCGGCTCGCCGGATCGGCTCACGCGGCCACTCGTGCGCGACGGCGGCGAGCTTGTCGAGACCGACTGGGAGACAGCGATGGGACGCATCGTTGACCGCTCGCGCGCCCTGCTCGGGCGCCCTGGCGGCTGGGGGCGATTCGGCTTCTACACAAGCGGCCAGCTCTTGCTCGAGGAGTACTACACGCTCGCGGTGATCGGCAAGGCCGGCCTCGGTACGCCGCACATGGACGGCAACACGCGGCTGTGCACGGCCACGGCCGGGGCGGCGCTGAAGGCGAGCTTCGGCACCGACGGCCAGCCGGGCTCCTACACGGACGTCGATCATTGCGATGCGATCGCGCTGTTCGGCCACAACGTCGCCGAGACGCAGGTCAGCCTGTGGTCGCGGATGCTCGACCGCAGGGGTGGCAGCGACCCGCCGCGGATGCTGTGCGTGGATCCGCGCACGACGCCGGTGGCGCTCGAGGCGGACATCCACCTCGCGCCGCGCAGCGGCACGAACGTCGCGCTCATGAACGGGCTGCTCGCCGAGATCGTCGCCAATGGGTGGATCGACGAGCGCTGGATCGCCCACCACACCCTAGGCTTCGACGAGCTGAGCGCGACCGTCGCGGGCTACACGCCGCGGCGCGTCGGCGAGATCTGCGACATCGCGCCCGCTCGCTTGTGTGCGGCCGCCGAGATGCTCGGCACGTGCGAGCGGCTGCTGTCGACCGTCCTGCAGGGCTTCTACCAGTCCAACCAGGCGACGGCGGCCGCCTGCCAGGTCAACAACCTGCACCTGCTGCGCGGGATGATCGGCCGCCCGGGCGCCGGGATCTATCAGATGAACGGGCAGCCGAGCGCGCAGAACACGCGCGAGACCGGCGCCGACGGCGATCTGCCGGGCTTTCGCAACTGGGACAACGAGCAGCACGTGCGCGAGCTCGCGCAGCTCTGGAACGTCGACCTCGACACGATCCCGCACTGGTCGCCGCCGACCCACGCGATGCAGATCTGGCGCTACGCCGAGCAGGGCTCGATCGAGCTCTTGTGGATCTCGGCGACGAACCCCGCGGTCTCGCTGCCCGACCTCGCTCGCATCCGCGCGATCCTCGCGCGCCGGGAGCTGCTGGTCGTCGTGCAGGACCTCTTCCTCACCGAGACCGCGCGGCTCGCCGACGTCGTGCTGCCGGCCGCGGGATGGGGCGAGAAGACCGGGACGCTGACGAACGCCGACCGCACGGTGCATCTCGTCGACAAGGCCGTCGAGCCGCCGGGGCAGGCGCGCGCCGACCTCGACATCTTCCTCGACTACGCGCGCCGCATGCGCTTCCGCGATCGCGACGGCGAGCCGCTGATCACGTGGAGCGATCCGGAATCGGCATTCGAGGCGTGGAAGGCGTGCTCGCGCGGGCGGCCGTGCGACTACAGCGCGCTGAGCTACGCCACGCTCCGTGGCTCGTCGGGCATCCAGTGGCCGTGCACGCAGGACGCCCCCGAGGGCACCGAGCGCCTCTACGTCGATGGTGTCTTCAACACCGATCCGGCGTATTCGGAGACCTTCGGGCAGGACCTCCTCACCGGCGCGGAGCTCGGCGAGACCGCCTACCGCGCGAAGGCGCCAGCGGGGCGAGCGATCCTGCAGGCCGCCGAGTACAGGCCGTCAGCGGAGGTGACGAGCGACGACTACCCGTTGCTGCTCAACACGGGACGTACCGTCTACCACTTTCACACACGCACGCGCACCGGCCGCGCGCCCGAGCTCGAGGACGCCGCGCCCGAGGTGTGGGTCGAGCTCAGCGCGCAGGATGCCGGGGCGCTCGGGCTCGTCGACGGTGCGCTTGCGCGCGTGGAGTCCGCGCGAGGCAGCTTGGAGGCGACGGTGCGGGTGACGGGCATCCGGCCGGGCGTCGTGTTCATTCCCTTCCACTACGGCTACTGGGACGTCTCCGATGGGATCGGCCCGCCCGACGGCGTCGGCCGCGCGGCCAACGAGCTGACGATCACGAGCTGGGACCCCGTCTCCAAGCAGCCCCTCTTCAAGGCCGGCGCGGTCCGCGTGACGCTGGCGGCTGCGGCATCGCCCGCGCGCGAGCCCTCCATCTGCGCCGCGCGCGGGGGTTGAGATGCAGCTCGCCCACGAGCTCCGCTTGCTGCACTCCGCGGAGGAGCGGCTTGCGGCGGGGCTGCTCGCCGTGGGCGACGGGCATGGCGCCGAGGCCGACGTGTTGCGCACCTGTCAAGTCCTTGCCGAGCAGTGCGAGACCCATGCCGAGCAGCTCGCGCCGTTCGCCGACCGCTACGGCGACGAGGAGCCCAGCGAGCTCGACGAGCCGCACCGCGACCTGTTCGGCGGCGTGCGATCCGGGCCCCTCGGCTTGCTGCGCGACCTCAAGGACCTCTATCTCATGGCGTGCGAGTGCGAGCTCTCGTGGGCGCTGGTCGGCCAGGCTGCGCGCGGTGCACGCGACCGCGAGCTGCTCGCAGTCGTATCGCGTTGCGAAGGGGAGACGAGCACGCAGGTGCGCTGGCTGCGCACGAGGATGAAGCAGGCCGCGCCGCAGGCGCTCGTCGTCGTGTGAAGCTGCGGCGCCCGTCCTACAGCGCGTGCAGCACGGCGCGGCAGGCCTGCCCGCACGCCTCGCAGGCGTCGGCGCAGATGCGGCAGTGCTCGTGGTGATCGCGGTGCTCGCCGCAGGACGCCGCGCACGTCGAGCACGCCTGGATGCACGCTTCGAGCACCGCGCGCTTGAGCGGCGCGTCCCACGCAGTCTGGCGCGTCAGGACCCGGCTCGTCGTCGCGCAGACATCGGCGCAGTCGAGGTCGTCGCGGATGCACAGCTGCATCGACGAGGCGTCGGGCTCCGCGAGGCACGCGTCCGCGCAGGCGGTGCACGTCTGCGAGCAGGTGAGGCACGCGTCGATCGCGCGGGCGAGCGTCTCGCGGTCGACGGTGGGGTTGGCGGGATGCGTGTCGAGCATCGCTGCGGTGCTCATCCGGACGTCCTTTCGGTCAGGGCTACGGCTTCTGCCTTGCTGCATGCCCGCCGCGCGGGTTTCCCACCCCCGACGATCGGGGTGCTCATCCGGACGACGGCGGCGGCGGGATCGGGTGCGCCTGCAGGGCGCGGGCGACCGCGAGGAGGTTGCGCGCCGCGGTCTGCCCGGTCGTGATCGACCACTCGCGCTCGTCGGTCGTCAGCCACTGCTCGTCGCCCGGCCCCGGTCCCTTGTTCCAGTACGTCCACGCCTGTCCGGGGATCGTGTAGCCGATGTCGATCAGCGCGCCGCTGATCTCCGAGATGCAGTGGTGCGCGCCGTCCTCGTTGCCGACGACCACGACCCCCGCGACCCGGTTGAACGCGAGCGGCGTCTCGCCGTCGTCGTAGGTCTCCGAGAGAAACGCGTTGATCCGCTCCAAGGCACGCTTTGACACGCTCGACGGCTGCCCGAGCCACGTCGGGGTCGCGATCACGAGGATCTCCGCCGCCACGACCCGCTCGCGGATCGCGGGCCATTCGTCGGCGTCCGTGATCGCCTCCGACACGACCCCCGGCTCGATCGTGTGATCGGCGAGGCGGATGGTGTCGACCTCGACGCCCTCGTCGCGCAGCGCCGACATGACGACGTCCGCCAGCGATCCCCCGCTCGACGGCTCCGGCGAGCGTTTCAGCGTGCAGTTCAGGCAGATCGCCTTCATGGCGCCAGCAGCACCTTGAACGCGCCGTCCTGCTTCTTCTGAAACGTGTCGTAGGCCTCCGGCGCGTCCTCGAGCGGGACGTGATGGGTCGCGAAGTCGTCGACGCCGAGCGGGTCGTCGTCGCCGCAGACGAGTGGCAGGATGTCGTCGATCCAGCGGCGCACGTTGGCCTGGCCCATGCGCAGGTTGATCTGCTTGTCGAACATCTGGATCAGCGGCATCGGGCTGGCGGCGCCGCCGTAGACGCCCGACAGCGAGATCGTGCCGCCGCGCTGGACGAGCTCGATCGCGGAGTGCAGCGCGCTTAGCCGGTCGATGCCCAGCTTCTCGGTCATCGGCGCTGCGATCGCGTCGGGCAGCATCCCCGCGATCCGGTGTGCGAGCTTGCCGACGGGCGCGCCGTGTGCCTCCATGCCGACGGCGTCGATGACCGAGATCGGCCCGCGGCCGCCGGTCATCTCGCGGACGGCGTCGGGCAGGTCGCCGTTGTACTGCTCGAGATCCAGCGCCTCGACGCCGTGCGAGCGGGCGCGCTCCAGGCGCTCGGGCACGAGGTCGACGGCGAGCACGCGTCCTGCACCGCGGTGCTGCGCAATGCGCGTGCACATCTCGCCGATCGGCCCGAGCCCGAGCACGAGCAGCGTCTCGCCGTCGGGGACGTCGGCGTACTCGACCGCCTGCCACGCGGTGGGCAGCACGTCGGAGAGGTAGACGAAGCGATCGTCCGGCGGGCCCTCGGGCACCTTGATCGGGCCGTACTGCGCCTGGGGCACGCGCAGGTACTCGGCCTGGCCGCCGGGGACCTGGCCGTAGAGCTTCGTGTAGCCGAACAGCGCGGCGCCCGTGTCCTGCTCGTGGACCTGCGTCGTCTCGCACTGCGACTGCAGCCCCTTGTCGCACATGTAGCAGTGCCCGCATGAGATGTTGAACGGGATCACGACGCGGTCGCCGGGCGCGATGTTCGTCACCTCGGGGCCGACCGCCTCGACGATCCCCATCGGCTCGTGACCGAGGATGTCGCCCTTGTCGATGAACGGGCCGAGCACTTCGTAGAGATGAAGGTCCGAGCCGCAGATGCCGCTCGACGTCACGCGGATGATCGCGTCCGTCGGCTGTTCGATCTTCGGATCCGGCACGTTGTCGACGCGGACGTCGCGGGTGCCATGGTAAGTGAGTGCTCGCATGGCCGGGGCGCTTACCCGAAGGCCACCCGCAGTGAAACCAGCGAAGGTGACCGGGCGCAGCCGCGGTGCGCGGCCTCGACTCCCTGCGGGCTCAGTCGCGTGTCGGCCCAGCGGTGCAGCGTGCGTGGACGGTGCTGCCATGGATACGCAGCATGCGCTGGCCGGCAAGCAGCGGGGCGCCGCAGAGGACACATAGCCGCGTCCTGCCGGCTGTCGTGGATCGTCTCGTGCCGCCGATCTCGTGAAAGGGCGGCGCGACAGGCAGCCCTGTCCCGGATAGCGGCTGCGCGTCGCCGCCGGCGGGGTCGAGTGGGTTCGTCGTGTTGGGGTCGTGTCGTGCTTGGGGCATGCTGCTACCGAGCGCGCGGCCCCGGCACCGTGCCGGGGCCGCACTCGTTCGATGCCGAGGGACGGCAGCGCGCTCTACCGGTTGCCCATGTCGGCCGGGGTCTTCGGGTGATCCTGCTTGGAGTCCACGTCGGTGACGTCCTGGTCGTCGTGCTGGCCGAAGCCTTGCGAGTCCTGGGCGGCACCCGGCGCCGCGTTCTGCTGGCCGGGAGCGTCGTCCATGCGGTTGACGTCGCTCGCGCTCGCGTCGGACGTGTTGTCGGTGCCGGCATGCGGCGAGGCGTCGCCCGTGCCCGCCGCAGCCCCGATCGTGCCCGCGTCGGGCGCGTCGTCGGCGCCCTGGCCGGCGAAGCCGCCGGACTGCGCGGTACCCTGCTCGTCGGCGGCGCCGGGGTCCTGCGTCAGCCGCGAGACCTGCTCGCCTGCTCCGCCGGTGTCAACGCCGAGCGAGCCGGGCTGCACGTCTTCGGAGCGTCCCTCCTTGTAGGCCTGATCCGGGCTCTTGGTCCCCGGGCCCTTCACGTTGCCTTGATCGTCGGGCATTTTGCGGCCTCCCTGTGGGTTGATTGCGCGAGCCGCTTACCCGGCGCGTTCGAGCGGCATTCCCGCTTCTAAGAACCCGCCCTTTCGTTCTCCAAAAACACGTTTCTGACGTGCCCGGGCCCGGGTAAGCGGCAGGCGCATCGCACTCGACCAGAGGAGGACGCACATGTTCGACGACGACCAAGGCGACGAGTCCGTAGGCATCGACAACGCTCGCAGCCCGGCGCCCGACGCCGCGCCCGAGGACAACCCCGAGCCCGACGCGCTCGCCGGAGACGTCGACATCAAGAGCGGTACCCAAAGCGGCAAGCCCGCTGACGACAGCCAGCGCTCGGGCGTGGCTGGCCCCGCGTCCGGCACGACCGAGGGCGATGACGCCGTCGGCATCGTGTAGGTGACTATGCGCTGAGTCTCGCCGCCTTCATGAGCGCTCCGATGTAGGCGGCGTGTTCGCGTCGCGGAACGGGTACGCCCGAACGGCATCCAACAGAGGGAGAGGCCAACATGAGCGACGAAACGAAGCGCGTCGACGAGGACACCCCTGGCGCGCCGGACGGCGCCGCGGTCGACGACCAGGGCGTAGGCCAGAACCCGACCGACTCGCAGGACACCGACGAGAACGCCGATCCGAAGAGCGGCGGCACGCCCGTTCACCGCGCGCCGGACGAGGGCAGCCCCCAGTCCTAGCCGGAGGACGCCTGGCTCGACCCCGATTTTCCGTTGGGGTCGAGCCGACGGGTGCTGGCGCCGATCACTCTTCCTGTCCCTGCAGTTTCCATCCGCGGCCAGCCGTCGCGAGCGCTCGTGGCTCGTACTCGGCGATCTCTCGCACGCGGTCGATCGCTCCGCGCAGGATGCGCGAGATCTGCATCTGGCTGACGCCCAAGAGGCTGCCGATCTCGGCCTGCGTGAGGTCTTCCTGGAAGCGCAGCCGCAGGACGAGGCGCTCGCGCTCGGAGACGCCACGCAGCAGGCGGTCGATGACGGCGCGCCGCTCGGCGTGCTCGTAGCCCGCTTCATCGGTGCCGAGCACGTCCTGCAGGACCGCATGGTCGTCGGAGCGCCCGTGCGGTGCCTGGAAGGAGAGCGTGCTGTACCCGGTGCGCGCCTGCACGGCCTCGAGCACCTGCTCGTCGCTCTCGTCCACGGCCGCGGCGAGCTCGCGGATCGTCGGCGAGCGGTTGAGCTCTGTGTTGAGGCGCTCGGCTGCGCGGTCGACGCGCAGCGCGAGCTCCTGCAGGTCGCGCGGCGGCCGGATGGCCCAGGTGCGGTCGCGGAAGTAGCGCTTGAGCTCGCCGGCGATCGTCGGCACGGCGTAGCTCGAAAACGCGGCACCGCGGTGCGGGTCGAAGCGGTCGACCGCCTTGACGAGCGCCATCGAGGCGACCTGTACGAGGTCTTCGAGCGGCTCGCCGCTGTGCTCATAGCGCCGGGCGATCGAGCGCGCGAGCGGCATGAAGCGCTCGATCAGCTCGTCGCGGGCGCGGGGGTCGCCGCTGTCGCGGCGGGCGAAGAGCTGTCGATCGATACGCGCGCGGCGCGCGGGATCGGTGACTTGCGAGGTCGCGGTACGGCGGTCGGCGAGTTCCTGCATCGATGGGCCTCCTCGGGAAGTAGCGCGTAGCGCTTCAATACGAGGGCCGTGCACCGCCGGCATGCCTGCGGTGCGCGCTCCATCGGAACGACAAACTCCTTCGGCGGCCTGGTCGACCACCTCCGACTATGAGCACGCTACCCCATGGTCGCCGGGTTGTACACCCCCGATTTACGCCAGCTCAGGCGTCCGGGATCAGGCGTTCGCTTCCGGTGCCGGGGCGAGGATGAACGTCTCTACTGCCATGTCCGGGTTGACGTGATTGGCGCTCATGAACGCGATGACCTTGCGCTGCGTGACCTCCTCGACGCCCGCGATGAGCTCCTCGGACATGAGCTCCTGAAACCGCTTGCGGGTCGTCAGCACGAGATCCGCCTCACCGTTGTCGCGGAGCGTCGTCTCGGGTTTGGTCAGGATGTCGCGCAGGACGATCGTGACCATGTCGTCGTTGAAGTACGTGCGTACCTTGTTCGGCCCGCGGCCTGTGTACTGGCTCAGCAGGCGGATCGTG
This sequence comes from uncultured Actinomycetes bacterium, assembly GCA_963839905.1. Lineage (GTDB taxonomy): Bacteria > Actinomycetota > Thermoleophilia > Solirubrobacterales > Solirubrobacteraceae > CADCVQ01. The sequence goes on from CAWIXC010000008.1 coordinate 191,586, forward strand.
AGGTTCGAGATCGCCGACGACCGTGAGCCGTTGGGGGTCGAGGACGGCTGGTCTGTGACAGCCACGCGTCGCTCCGGAATCTCGTCTCCTGGTCGAACGGGCAGAGCGCACGGGGCGTGACCAAGGAGACGGGTGATCCACCTTGTGCGCCCGCGCCCTTGGCGGCGTCCCACTCTTGCTGAGGGGTCCGCGCGAAGCCCGCGTGGGCGGGTCGTACCCGGCATCCACGCCTGACTACCCCATTGGCTCTCTAGGCTCAGCCGCGCACGGCACGTCGGGCAACCCAGACCAGCGTCGCGAAGGCTCCGGCCGCGGCGAGCGGGGCGCGCCGCTTGGTGAGCCACCAGACGTATGAGCGCGGCTCGGCGTCGTCATCGAAGATCCCGTGCGAGCCGCGGTCGCCGGGGAGTGGCGCGTGAACGTAGTCGGGGCGATCCGGGTCGATCGGGATGTCGGCCTGCTGCCCGTCGACGGCCGTCCGCGCGAGGTAGCGGTCGGCGACGCGCGGGGCGAGCCGGTTGCCGAGGATCGAGGCGACCGTCGAGCCCGCGACGAAATGCTCGCGGCGAGGATGCTCGCTGGCGAAGACGATCGCGTCGGCCGCGAGCTCGGGCTGATAGAACGGCGCCACGGGCTGGGGGTGGCGGCGCAACGTCGTCTTGACCCAGCCGAACTGCGTGGTGTTCAGCCCGGGGAGGTGGACGGTCGTGACGCGCACGCCGCTGCCCTCGTGCATGAGCTCGCAGCGCAGCGCGTCGGCGAAGCCGCGCTCGGCGTGCTTGGCGGCGCAGTACGTCGCCTGCAGCGGGATCCCCCGGTAGGCGAGCGCCGAGCCGACCATGACGATCACGCCGCGGTTGCGAGGACGCATCCGCGCGAGGGCCGCGAGCGTGCCGTGGACCTGCCCGAGGAACGTCACCTCCATGACGCGGCGGAAGTCCGCGGGGTCGGTCTCGTGCACGAACGCGAGGGTCGCCGTCATCGCGTTGTTGACCCAGACGTCGATCGGGCCGAGCTGCTCCTCGATCCGCGCTGCGGCGGCGTCGACGGCCGCTGCGTCGGAGACGTCGAGCGGGTGTGCGACCGCGCGCGCCCCGAGCGCCTGCGCCTCGGCACGAGCGGCCTCGAGACGGTCGGGCTCGCGCGCGATGAGCGCGATCGAGTCGCCGCGGCGCGCGAAGGCGCGCGTCGCCTCCCGGCCGACGCCGGCGGAGGCTCCGGTGATGACGACGACGCTCATCGGCCGGAGCCCGCCGCCGTCGTGTCGCCGCGCCCGCCGCCCTGCGCGGCACCTCCGGCCTCCGCCTCCTTCAGCGCCTGCGCAGCGTTGACGAGCGCGACGTGCGAGATCGCCTGCGGGACGTTGCCCAGCGCGTCGCCGGTCCGCGGATCGACCTCCTCGGACAGCAGGCCGAGGTCGCTCGCGGCCTCCGCGGCGCGCTCGAAGACCTCGTGCGCGCGCGCGAGGCGGCCGGCGCGCGCGTGGCACTCCGCCAGCCAGAAGCACGCCGGCAGGAACGCGCCGTCCCGGGCGCCGGTCCAGCGGCGCAGCAGCCCGTCGTCGCCGAGCTCGTCCTCGAGCAGCGCGATCGTGCTCGTCATGCGCGGGTCGTCGGGCTCGACGAAGCCCTGGAGCGCCAGCAGCACGCCCGCGTCGAGGTGGTCGGAGCCGAATGCGCCGGTGAACGCGCCGCGGCGCTCGTCGAAGCCCGCGCGCAGGACCACCCGCCGCAGCTCGTCGCGCGCGCGCGCCCAGCGTCGGCGGTCTGTGGCGTCGCCTACATGGGCGCCAAGTCGCACCGCGCGATCGAGCGCCACCCAGCAGCCGACCTTCGAGACGACGTAGTGGCGCTCGCTCTCGCGGCCCTCCCAGATGCTCGAGTCGGCCTCGCGCCACTGCCGCGCGGCGCGGTCGGCGAGCTGGCGCAGGAAGCTCCGGGTGAGCTCGTCGGCGTCGTCCAGCTCGTCGCGGATCGTCCACGCGCTGTCGAGCACGTGGCCGAGCACGTCGAGCTGCTTCTGGCGCCAGGCGGCGTTGCCAACGCGCACGGGCTGCGATCCGAGGTGCCCGTCGAGGTGCTCGAGCGCGTGCTCGGAGAGGTCGCGCTCGCCGTCGACGCTGAAGACGATCTGCACCTGCTCCTCGGCGCGGCACGTGACGGCCGCACGCACCATCCAGTCGAAGTAGCGCCGTGGCTCCTCGGCGCACGTCGAGACGGACAGCGCGCGCACGGTCATCGCGGCGTCGCGCAGCCAGCCGTAGCGGTAGTCCCAGTTGTCCTCGCCGCCGGCGATCTCCGGCAGCGACGTCGTGGCGGCGGCGACGACGGCTCCGCTCGGCTGGTAGGTCAGGCCTTGCAGCACGCGGGCGGCGAACCGGACCCGGTCGGCGTGCGCGCCCTCGTAGCCGTCGTGCTCGTCGGACCATGAGCGCCACGCCGCGGCCGTGTCCTCGATCGCGCTCCGCGGGTCCAGCCGCGGAGGCGCCGGCGCGTAGGTGCCGGCGGCTCGGTGCAGGATCCAGCCGGCGTGCTCGCCGGCTCGGAGGTGCACGTGTGCGCAGGCGGTGGAGCCGTCGAGCTCGCACGGCGCGTCGCCGCGCAAAAACAGCCGCTCGGGCCCGCCGGTCGTCGCCGCTCCTGCGGCGTCGCGCTGCCAGCTCGGCACGGCAAGCCCGTACTCGAGCTTCGGCGAGCACGTCATGCAGACCTCGATGTCGCCGTCGAGCACCTCGACGAGCCGCGCGAGCGCGTGCGGGACGTCGCTGCCGAGGTCGTGCCCGCGAGTCCCGGCCGCGACGACGAGCGCGTCGGTCAGGCACAGGGTCCCGGACGCGCAGCGCATCGTCGTCTCGAGCACGAGCGTGCCGGGACGGTACGCGCGGGTGGGCTGGAAGGGCTCGGCGGGGCGGATCGTCCAATGGCCGGCGTCGTCGTCGAGCAGGGCGCTGAACGCGCTCGCGGAATCAAAGCGCGGCGCCGGCCACCAGTCGACGCATCCTGTCGACGTGACCAGCGCCGCCGACTGGCAGTCCGACAGCAGCGCGTGGTCTGCGATCGGGGCCGGCACGCGCTCGTCAGGCCCGGTCTTCGGCTGCCTTGTAGGCGAGCTGCAGGGCGTCGGAGATCGTCTCGGCGACGTAGATCCCGGCGATGAAGCGGGTCGTGCGGGGTGCGGCGACGAGCCCGACCGCGAACGCCGCCGCCACCCACTGCGCGAGGCAGAAGGGGCAGACGAGCAGCTCCCCAAGCGCCAACCGCAGGCCGCTGCCGCGCGGCTGCTCCTCGACCTCGCCGTGGCCCGCGGCCTCCTGGTAGCGCGTGAACGGCGCGCGGACGAAGCTCGTCACGCGATCCTTCGCGAGCAGCCGGCTGACCTTGTGCGTGGCGACGCCGGCGAGCACCAGGTCGCTCGCGCGCGGCCCCTCGGGCAGGTCGCGGCCGGCCGCGCGCAGCGCGACGAGGGCGGCGGTCAGCGACGCGCCGAACGTCGTGATGAGCACGCCGTAGGCCGGGAGCGGGCGCTCCTCGTCGGGCGGCGCGTAGCCGTCGGTGGTTTGAGCCAGCGTGTCGGCGGTGGGCATCGTCCTGCGCCGGTACCCGCCGCGGCCGGTCCAGAAGCGGCTCGGTGCGCCGGGGAGCGTGAGGGTGGCGCGATGGCGTCCCCGCCCGCGCCGCTTGCGCCCGGCCTGTAGACCCCGGCGCGCCCGGTGGTGTTGACACCGGACGCGCCGTTTGCATCTGAGCGGCGGGCAGGGAGAAGTTTGCCGCGACTCGCTGCGTGGGTCACCGCGAGCCGTCAGCCGCCGTCCAGGCGACCTTCACGGCTCACGCTTGGGAGAGGCCCGACGGCCCGGACCTCGTAGTTACGAATGCTGAAGTCGGCGTTATCGGCACGAATGCCCAGACGCCCGAGGCCCGCAAGCGCCGCAGTCGGGTTCTTGGCGCGATCGCCATCGCGAGCCTGCTGCACCACCTGGCCGCGGCCGCGATCGACCGCGGTGAGCATCCGGCGGCCGCCGCGATAGGTGGAGATCGCGACCGAGCCGTCGCTCGCCGTGCGCGCGCTCACCGCGACGCGATACCAGTGGCCGAGGCGCACCGGCCAGCCGCGCACCGTGTACGGCGGCAGGATGTAGTACGTCCCGCCGTTGTCGGGGTACGGCCCGCCCGGCACCTTCTTCTCGACGTCGACCTTGCCGTCGGCGCGCAGGACCGACGGCCAGTACAGCCGGCGCTCCGAGGCGTAGCGAACCCACAGGACGATCGCCGGCAGCACGCCGCCCCGCGCCCGTATCCAGCGGTTGACGCGAACCTCGGCGCGCACGACGACGTCGCCGAAGCGCGCGGCCTTCGTCCGCAGCCGGAACACAGCCGAGTCGGTCGCGCGGCGGGAGAGCCGGTCGGGCGCGGTCGTGTCGGGCACGCCGCTCCAGCCGGTGCCGTCGCGCACGAACAGCGAGCCGCTCGTCATCTCCCAGCGCGGCGAGCGAACGCCGTCGGCGTTTGAGAGCGCGTACTCGTTCGTGATGAGGCCGTTCGGTCCGTTGGCCTTCGCGAAGGCGTCGAACAGCAGGGGCTCGCCGGCGCCGGAGCCGTGCGTCGGCGCCGCACCGGGAGGGTCCGTCGAGTCTCCGCAGCCGGCGACGGCGGCGGCAACCGCCACCGCCGCGAGGAAGGCAGGCACCTGCCGCGGCCACATGAGGCCCTTTTGCGCGCGTGCGCGCGCGAGGTTCCCGAGGCGCTCGCGGCGCTCTGGGTCGTCGAGCAGCTTCACGACCTGCTCCGCGAGATCCCGGGCGTCGGCGTTGCGCGCGTAGGCCGTCGCGTCGCCGCAGAGACGGCGCATCTCGGCGAGCGGGAACTGCACGACGGGCCGGCCCATCGCCATGTACTCCATGACCTTGCGCATCGCCGCGCGGTCGTTCATCGCGTTGCGCTCGTCGACGTTCACGCAGACGTCGGCGGTCGCCATGTACGCGCGGACGCAGTCGTCGTCGACCTGGCCCTCGATCAGCACCGCGTCCTCGAGCCGGCGCAGGCGCACGAGCTCGCGCAGCTCGTCGTGCACGTCACCGGGGCCGACGAGGGCGAACTGCACGTCGTTGCGGCCGAGGTCGTGGACGACGTGGTCGGCGGCCTCGATCAACCGCGACAAGCCCTCCTGGCTCGACATGCAGCCAAGCCACAGCACGAGATGCTCGTGGCCGCGGCGCAGCTCCGCGCGCACGGGCACGTCGAAGATGCGCTGCGGGTCGGGGCCGTTTCCGACGTGGAAGATCCTGTGCGGGGCGACGCCGCCGCGCGTCCGCGCGATCTGCGCGCAGGGCTCGCTGACCGTGATCACGGCGTCGGCGCGTTGCAGCGCGAAGCGCTCGGAGGCCAGCAGGAGGCGGTGCAGCTGGCCGCGACGGCCGAACTTGGCCTCGAAGAGCTCGGGCGAGATCTCGCGCAGGTCGAACACGATGCCCGCGCCGCGGCGGGCGAGCGGGAGGGCGAGCGCGACGAGCGAGTCCGGCGGCCCGCAGACGAGCACGAGGTCGACGGCGCATGCGCGCCTGATGCGCCGCACGAGCCGCGCCAGCCGCAGCGTCGCGACGGCGTACTCGCGCAGGTAGCCCACCGCCCCGCGCCCGCCCGACGGCGCGCGGAAGCGCAGCACGCGAACGCCGTCGAGCGTCTCGTCGAGGGCCTCGGCGCCGGGACCCGTCGGGCCGGCGACCGTGACCGCGTAGCCGGCGCTCTTGAGCGCGGCGACCTGCCCGCGGATGCGCGGGTCGAACGGGTAGGGCAGCCCCTCCGCGAGAACGAGCACGTGCCCGCTCCTCGCGTGCGCCGTCGGGCCGCGCGCGCGGGCCGTGCGCATGCTGCGCGCCCTCCGTCCGCGCCGCGCTGCGTGCGCGGCGCTCATGTCCTGCCTCCGTTCGCCAGCGCGCGGCGGCTGCCCGGTCCTCCGTCGCTGCGAAGCTCGGCCGGGGCCGCGGCCGCGCAGCAGGCCGCGGATGCGCCGCAGGTTCTCTTCTGCCACGAATCGCCGCAGCTCGGGCTCGGCGCGGGGCGCTCCGCGCAGCGCCGCGAGCGCCCAGCCCGCGAGGTAGTGCAGCCCGCAGAGCGCGCGCGGGCGGTCGGCCATCCGCGCGACGCCCGCGAGCAGGACGTGCAGCGGATGGGCGCCGTAGGCGTAGGCCGAGAGCCCGGCGCGGCGCAGGCCGCGCAGCACCCCGTCGTGGGAGCCCATCCGGCGCAGGTGGATGGGGTCGCCGGAGGGCATGGCGAAGCTCGCGGTCCGCCAGCCGTGCATGCGCGCGCGGGCCTCGTCGATCGTGTCCCAGCCGAGGATCGCCGGCAGCGGCTCGATCTGCTGCCAGCACGCGCGGCGGTAGAACGTGTTCTCGCCCTCGACGTGCTCGGGCGGGCAGCGCTGGCGGCGCAGGCGACCGCGCTCGTCGCGCGCGGAGAGGTAGGCGCCGGCCATCCCGAGGCCGGGATCGGCGTCGAAGCGGCGCTCGATCTCGGCGAAGAGGTCGGGGCTCAGCGCGAGGTCGGCGTCGAGCTTGGCGACGACGTCCCACTGCGGCACGGTCGCGAGCGCCCAGGTGAAGGCCTTGAGCTCGGGCGCCTGCACCATGCGGTCGCGCTCGGGCGGTCGCTGCTCGCGGTGCAGGACGGTTGCGAACGCATGGCGTGCGGCGAACGCCTCGGCGATCTGCGGTGAGCGGTCGCTGGAGCCGTCGTCGACGAGCAGGAGGCGGTCGGGGAGGCGCTCCTGGCGCTCGATCGTCTCGAGCAACTGCGGCAGGTGCTCCTCCTCGTCGAGGAAGCAGACGATGGCGACGAGGATCACGACGGCAGGCCCGGGATCGCGCGACGGAACACCCGCCGCAGGCCGTCGCGGCTGACCTCGCGGCGCACCTCGCGCTCGGCGCGCGGCATGCGCCGCAGCGCGGCGAGCGCGTAGCCCGCGACGTAGCTCGCCCCGCCGACGACCCGCGGGCGGTCGCCGAGGCGCTGCACGCCGACCGCGAGGACGTGCAACGGGTGCTCGCCGTAAGCCCATGCGCACGTGCCCCAGCGCCGGAAGCCGCGCAGCAGGCCGTCGTGGCCGCCCATCGAGCGCAGGTGCAGCGAGTCGCCGCCGGGGACCTCGAAGCTCGCGGTCCGCCAGCCGCGCAGGCGCGCGCGCACCTCGTCGATCGTGTCCCAGCCGAGCATGGCCGGCAGCGGCGCGATCTGCTCGAACGCCGCCCGCCGGTAGAACTTCGACTCGCCCTCGACGTGCTCGGGCCGGCAGCGCTGGCGCACGGCGCGGCCGTCCTCGTCGAGCGCGCTCAGGTACGTGCCCGCGATCCCGAGCGATGGATCGGCTTCGAACTCGCGCTCGAGGGTGGCCAGCAGCCGCGGGTTCAGGCGCAGGTCCGCGTCGACCTTCGCGACGACGTCCCAGCCCTCGATCTGCTCGACCCCCCACGCAAACGCCCGCACTGCGGCGCCACCGGCGAGCCGGTCGCGCCCGACGGCGCGCGGCGGCCGCTTCAGCACGACCGCCCCGGGGTGGTCCGTAGCGAAGGCGCGGGCGAGCGCCGGCGACGCGTCCGACGAGCCGTCGTCGACGAGCACGACGACGTCCGCGCGCCGCTTCTGCGCGGCGAGCGAGGCGAGCAGCTCCGGCAGGTAGCGCTCCTCGTCGAGGAACGGCACGACGATCGCGATGCGCAGCGCGCTCACGTGCGCTCTCCGGCGGATGTCGACACGCGCGCGGCGAGGGTCGGCTCCGCGCCGGATGGCTTCGCGCCCGGCGCCGAGGAATCGGCGGGCCCGAACGTCAGCGCGTACGCCGTCGCCCGCGACACCGGAGGCTGCCAGCCGAGCACGCGCGTTGCCTTCGCGCCGTCGAACTCAAAGCTCCCGAAGTTCGGCCGCGTCGAGTACGGCTCGACGATCCCCGGTGCGTGGATCCGGCCGGCGCTCAAGCGCTCGGCGAGCGCGTAGCCGGCGCCCAGGCCGCGGAACACCGGCAGCGGCATCGGGACGACCACCGCGCGGCCCTCCGCGCGCAGCAGCCGCGCGAGATACGACCACTGCCGTGGCGGATCGGGGTCGATCGCGTTGAACGTCTCGCCCGCCGCGCGCGAGTGCTCGAGGCAGCGCACGAGCAGCGACGCGGTGTTCGCGACGTAGCTCAGCGGGATGCGGTTGCGCCCGCCGATGAGCAGGATCGCGCGCTCGCCGAGGCGCCGCCCCAAGCGCTGCTGGAACGTTCGCTGCGCCCCGTAGATCGCGCCGGGACGCACGACCACGACCTCGACCTCCGAGCCGTCGCGCAGCTCGCCGACAACCCGCTCCTGCCACGCCTTCGTCCACGCGTAGTCGTCGCGCCGCGCCAGCTCGGGCTCGAGCGGCGTCGTCTCGTCGATGACCGCGCCGGGGCGCAGCTGGTTGAAGCCGTAGACAGCGAGCGAGCTCACGTGCACGAGCCGCCCGCGCCAGTCGAGCTCGCGCATGAGGTCCAGCAGCGCCTCGGTCGCAAGCACGGTCTCGCCGAAGCGAGCACGCGCCGAACCGCGCATGCCGGCCGCGAGGTGGATGACGCCATCGGCCCGGCGCAGGCTGCCGGCGAGCAGCGCCGTCTCGGTGCGCAGGTCGGTCCGCACGACCTCGACGCCGGGCCGTCGCAGCTCGGGCTGCAGGGGCCGCGACGGCCGCACGACGGCGGTCACACTATGGCCTCGGTCCAGCAGCTCGGCCACCGTGTGGCGCCCGACGAAGCCGTTGGCTCCCGTCACGATCACGTGCATGACCGCTCCGGTCCGACGAGGAGGTCGCGCACGACCTCGTTGACGGCAAGCATCTCGGAGTGGCTTACGGGCGACGGCCCGCCGGCGATGGCCGCGTCGTAGAACGCGTCCATGAGCGAGCCGAGCCCCTCGAACGCGTCGCGGCGGCCGGTGAACGCGCGCAGGGTCGTCGATGCCGTGACGGCGAGCTCGTGCAGCCCGCGGCGCAGCCCGCCGCCGATCGCCGACTCGCTCGTATGGACGTGCGCGCTGCCGCCGTAGACGTCGACGTCGGCGCGCCCGCGCGTGCCCTGGACCGTCAGCAGGAAGTGCGGCGGCCACGCGTTGCGGCTGACCGTGACGAGGGCCTTCGCACGCGGGCCCTCGAGCACGGCGCGCAGCTCGTCGTCGGACAGCAGCGCCTCGTCGGAGCGGCTCGAGAACGCCGTCGCCCGGTCGCAGCGGCCGATGAACGGCAGCGCCAGCGACACCGGGTGCGAGACGAAGTTCTGCATCGCCCCACCGGGCAGGGCGTGCGCGAAATGCGGCACGAGGCGGTCGTCGTACGGCCCGCCGGCGCCCATCACGCCGCCGAAGGAGACGTCGACGCTGACGACCTCGCCGAGCTGGCCTCGGGCGTGCGCCTCGAGGGCGGCGAGGACCCCGCGCGAGAAGCGGTAGTTGTAGTTCTCGCAGAGCATGAGCCCGGCGGCGCTCGCGACGTCGTGCATCTCGCGGTACTCGTCGAGCGTGGTCGCGATCGGCTTCTCGACGAGGACGTGCGCGCCGGCGTGCAGCGCCGCGATCACGAGACCGCGGTGTGACTGCGGCGGCGTGAGCACGTGCACGACGTCGGGGCGCGCGGCGGCGAGCATCCGCGCGTAGTCGGCGTACGCGGGGCCGACGCCGAAGCGCTCGGCGACGGCATCGGCGAGCGTCTGCGAGAGGTCGCAGACCCCGACGACGTCGGCGTCCGTGCGCTGGTTGAGCTTCGCGAGGTGCTCGAAGGCGATCGCCCCGAGCCCGACGACGGCGACGCGCACGCGGGTCATGCGACCCCCGGACGGGCCGGCGGCGTCATGCAGATCGCGGCGAGGACCCCGAACGTCGGCGTGATCGCGAGCTGGTTGAAGCTCGGAAAGAAGTACGTCGCGGCGGCGAGCGCCACGAGCGAGGCCTGCGCGCCGGCGACGAGCGCCCCGGTCGCCGGGTCGTGGCGCCGCGCGGCACCGGACGCGATGCACGCCGCCAGCAGCGCGAGCAGCACCGCCCCGCCCGCGATGCCGACCTTCCAGAACAGCCACAGGTAGCCGTTCTCGGCGTAGCGCCGCGGGCGGATCGGCTGCGTCGTGCCCGGTCGGCCGATGTGGATCGCCGCCCCGAAGCCCGACCCGGCGAGTGGGCGCTGCTGGATGCGGTCGAGCACCATCCGGCCCTCGACGACGCGGTAGTAGGCCGAAGGGTCGGCCTCGATGTTGCCGATCGTCGCCAGACGCGTGCCGACCGCGGACAGCACGTTCGGCGCGAGCAGCGCGACTGCGATGAGCGTCGCGAGAACGCCAAGTGGCGCGCCCACGAGGACCCGCCTGCGCACCACCGGCGTCCCGAAGACGAGCAGCGCCGCGAACCCGAGCAGCGTCGCGACCATGAACGTCCGCTCGAACGTCAGCAGGACGGCGGCACAGTTCAGGCCGAGCACCGCAGCCAGGACGAGCTTCATGCGCGCGGATGCGGTGCCGGCTGCGAGCGCGGCCATCGCGAGGACGGCCGCGACCGGGAACGCGTACATCCCAACGACGCGGCCGGCGGTGTTGTAGCCGATCGGGCCGGCGCCGAGGTCGGTGGGCATGTCGAAGCGGATCTGAAAGACGAACTGCGCGACGCCCCACGCCCCGAGCGCGAGGCCGATCGCGACGAGCCCCGGCACAAGCCGCCGGCGGGCGGCCGGGTCGTGGAGGATCGGCAGGGCGACGAGCAGCGTGGCGAGGCCGAGCAGCGTGCGCGCCTCGGCGCCGGTCGCGCTGATCGACCGGCCGAGGGCGGTCGCCTGGGCGACCTGGACCGCGATGACGCCGAGGAACGCGACGGTGATCCCGACGACGAGCAGCGTGCGGCGGCGCATCTGCAGCTGCGCGAGCACGAAGGCGGCGCGTGCCAGGCCGGCAAGCAGCAGCACGTCGGACGGCAGGACGAGGCTGGAGGCGCGGTTCTGCAGCTCGAGCGGCACGAGCGCGGTCAGCGCGACGAGCGTCAGCAGGTGCGCGACCGGTGCCTTGAAGGCGAACACGAACACGAGCGCGAGCGCGACGGCGCCGATCGCGAGCACCGGAATGAGGGCGACCGCTGCGCCGAAGACGACCGCGACGGCGCAGAGGGCGACGGTGAGCAGCGCCTGATCAAATCCTGCACTTCGTTGCGCGAAACTTGTCATGCCGCGCGCTCCCGCAGGCCGACGGCGATCTGGATCGCGTGCCGCGGCCCGCTCGCGCCGCGCACGGTGTGTCGCAGCGCGATCAGCGCGACGGCTGCCGCCGCCCCCGCGCCCGCGACCCACGCGCCGTCCTCACCGCCCAGCGCGACGCGGGTTGCGGCCAGTGCGAGCGCCTGCGCGCCCGCGACCGCCGCGACCGGCGCGACGGCGCGGCTCAGCGCGCGCCAGTCCAGGCCGATCCGCGGCGCCCCGCGGACGGCGTAGGCGATCGCGAGCGGCACGACGAGCGCGAGGTGCGCGAGCGCCGCGCCGGTAATGCCGGCGAGCTGCGTCCCCGCGACGAGCGCCGCCGCCGTGCCGGCAAGCCACAGCGCCTCGACGCGCACGCAGAACCCGACGCTCCCCGCGCCGAGCATGAACTCGCGCACGATCGCCAGCAGCGCATGCACCACCCCGACGACGACCAGGATCTGAAACGGCACGACCATCGGCTCCCACTGCGCGCCGAGCACGCCCGGCAGCGCGACCGGTGCGAGCGCGAGCGCCGGCACGACCGCGGGCAGCATGACCGTCGCGGTGACGCGCACGGCCTTCGAAGCGCGCGCGCCGACGTCGCCGGCCGCCTCGGTGCGCGCGGCGGCCGGGAACAGGACCTTGCCGATCTGCCACGCGAACTGCGTCATCGGCGCGAACGCGATCGTGAACGCCAGCGCGTACAAGCCGAGCTGCGCGACGTCCGTGACACGCCCGACGATGACGAAGTCGACGTTCAGCGCGGCGAAGCTGATCATCGCGAGTGCCATGAACCCGCTCCCGCCGCCCGGCCGTGCCGCGCGGCGCAAGGGCGAGAGCGCGTCGCCGCGCGGGATGATCCGCCAAGCGCCGATCCAGCCGAACGCCGCGAGCAGCGCCTGGAAGCAGACCTGGCGCACGACGAGCGCCCAGACGCCGGCACCGAGCTCGAACGAGATCACGCCGACAACCGACGACAGCAGCGCCGCGCCGGCGTTCGCGGCGGCGTGCTGCTTGAAGCGCAGGTCCTTCTGCAGCAGCGCGAGCGGGACGACCGACGCGCCGTACAGCGCGATGCTGAGCGCGAGCACGCGCAGGATGTCCGCGTCCGCGCCCGGGGCTACGGCGGCGATAAGCGCGCCGCCGAACACCACGACGCCCAGTCCGACGGCGAGCCCGCTGCCGACGTTCACGGCGACGGCCCATTGCACCTGCGCGCGAGTGACCTGCTTGGCGAGCACGAAGCTGCCGCGCGTGCCGGAGCCCACGACGAGCCACGCCACCTGGACCATGACCATCGCGATCGTCACGCTGCCGAAGGCGGCCGGCGAGAGCTGCGCGGCCACGTAGATCAGCGAGCCGAACCACGCGAGCTGGCTGATGACATGCCCCGCACCGACCCAAGAGACACCGCGCGCGACGCTGCCAAGCGAAACAACGGGATCCTGCGCGCCGCCCGCGGTCAAGGAGGCCGGGCCGCCGGCGACGCGCGCGGCCGGCGTCGAGGGGTGTTGGGGGCGGTCGCTAGGCATGCTCGCGCCCCGATCCCGCGCCGACCGGCCCGGCGGGCGGCCAGGGTCCGTAGCCGTTGCTGCCGTTGGGCGCGGCGAGGTCGGCCCGTGGCTCGACCTCTGCGGCCGCCGCGAATGCCGCTGCAGCGCTCCCGCGCCCGGACACGACGGCGCGGTCGGTCAGCAAGACGACCCCGACGACCCGGTCGTAGCGCGGGCCGAGCGCGCGACGCGCCGCGCGCGCGTCGGCGTCGGTCGTGCGGCGCGGATGCGCCAGCAGCAGGATCCGCTCGCTCAGCGCGGCGAGCGGGGCGGAGCGGCCCACCGGAGCCGGTGTCCCGGCGTCGACCAGCACGACGTCGGCGCGCGCGAGCGCCTCGCGCAGCGTCGTCGCGAGGACCGGGCGGCCGAGCAGCGCGGCGGGGTTGTCGACCGGCTCGCCGGCGGACAACAGCTCGTAGGAGATGACGTCGCCGGCCCGCACGCCCGGCGCGGCCGCCGAGCCCGGCACGACGTGCACGACCGCGAGCTCCTCGGCGAGCGAGCTCTCGCCGGCGAGGATCTCCGCGAGGCCGCCGCCGTGCGGACCGTCATCCTCGCGCCCGCTCGCGGGACCCCGCAGCTGCGCGTCGACGACCATGACCCGCCGCCGCGAGGACGCGAGCTGCGTCGCCAGCCGACCGGCGACCGCGGAGCCCTCGATCGCCTCGCTCGCGGGACAGATCATGAGCGTCCGCGGCCCACCGCCGCGGATGCTGAAGCCAAGGCTGGCGGCAAGGTCCGCGTACGCGTCGGCCTCCGGGCGCGCCTCGCTGCGACGACCCGCGCCCCGTGCGACGCCCAGGCTCCGCTGGCGCCGCCCGCCGCGACCCTCCGCCGCGGGGAGGCTCCGCGGATGGCGCCCGCCGCGGCCGCCCGCGCCCGCGGCGGCCGCGGGCAGGCAGCCGAGCACCGGGACCCCGAACGCCGCTTCGACTTTCTCGGCGGACCACAGCCGCCGGTCCACGGCCTCGAGCGCGAGGGCTCCGCCGACCGCGAGCAGCGTGCCCACGAACCCGGCGACCACGAGCGTGAGCACAAGCTTTCGCGGCGTGAGGTTGTCCTGCACCGCCGCTGACGCGTCCGGGCGCGGAGCGGTCGCGGGCTGCGTCGCGGCGTCGGCCAGCGTCTCGGACCTCGTCGCGACGGTCGACGGCGCCGGCCCCTCGTCCACCACCGGAAGCTGCACGATCTGCACACCGCCCGTCGCGACCGCCGCGTTCGTCTCGAGCTCCGCGAGCCGCGTGCGCAGCGCCAAACGTCGCTCGGCCGGTGCGCCGGTGCGCCGCAGCTCGTCGAGGCGCTCGCGCCCCGCGTCGATCGCCTGGCGCACCGCTTCCTGCGCGCTCGCCTGGCGGTAGGCGCGGTACTGCTGCGCCAGCGCCGCCGCAAGCCGCCGTGCCGCCGCCAGACTCGCATCCGTCACCGTGATCGAGATCAGGCTCGAGTCCGCTTGCCCGTCGACCTGTACCTTACGAGCGAGCTCCTCGTCGGAGGCACGCGAGCCGAGCTGCGCGCGCACGAGGTCGAGAACCGGGCGCGACGTGATGAGTCGCGCGTTCGTATCGACGTCGCGCTGGGCGTTGGCCGGCGAGGGCAGCGAGCCGGGGCTCACGAGCTGGCCAACGGCATCCGAAGGCTGCAGCAGGATCTGCGCCGAGGCGCTGTACTCCTTGGCCTTCCCGAGCGTCACCGCCAGCGCGCCGGCGACCGTCAGCACGAGGATCGCCACGGCGGCGACCCACCGCCGGCGCAGGATAACGAGCAGGCGACGCAGCGCCTGCGGTGGCGTTACAAGCTCAGCCATGCGCCACCCGCGCGCGGGCGGGCGCGCCGGTCACGGTGGCGTGCGGCGCGACGTCGGCGGTCACGACCGCGCCCGCGCCGACCATCGCGCCCGCGCCGATCCGCACCCCGCCGAGGATCACGGCACCGGAGCCAAGGCTCGCACCCGTCTCGACGACCGTGCGCAGCAGCTCCCAGTCGGAGCCGGTCTGCAACGAGCCGTCGGGGCGGCACGCGCGCGGGTGCTTGTCGTTGCAGAACATCACGCCGTGCCCGACGAACACGGCGTCCTCGATCCGCACGCCCGAGCACACGAACGTGTGGCTCGAGATCTTGCACCGCTCGCCAACCGAGGCGTCGCGCTGGATCTCGACGAACGGGCCGATCCTCGTGCCGGCACCGATGCGACAGCCGTAGAGGTTCGCGAACGGATGCACGACGACATCCGGGCCGAACGAGCAGTCCGAGATCAGGCGGTACGGCGCGTCGTTGACCGGCGACGTCATCAGTTCGCCCCTCGCTGCATGAGCACGGCGGGCACCGTCCGCGCGAGCAGCTCGAGGTCGCGGCGCAACGACCAGTTGCTCGAGACGTACAGGCAATCAAGCTCCACCATCTCCTCGAACGGCACCGCGGTGCGCCCCGACACCTGCCACGGGCCCGTGAGCCCGGGCTTGGCCTTCGAGCGCCCGCGCCGCGCCCAGTCGGGCACCCGCTCGTGGTCGCTGATCGTCAGCGGCCGCGGCCCGACGAGGCTCATGTCGCCGCGCAGCACGTTCCACAGCTGCGGCAGCTCGTCGATGCTCGTGCGGCGCAGCAGGCGACCCAAGGGGAAGACCCGCGGGTCGCAATCGAGCAGCAGCCAGTCGGGATCCCGGCTCTGGGCCATGAGATCGGCCGTCATCGCGTCGGCGCCGACGACCATCGTGCGGAACTTCAGCAGCCGAAACGGCCGCCCGCCCTCGCCGACGCGAACCTGCCAGAACAGCGCCGGCCCCGGGCACGCGAACCGGATGATCACGGCGATCGCGGCCATCAACGGCGCCGTCAGCCCACCGAGGAGCAGCGCGCCCACGACATCGAGCGCGCGCTTCATGAGCTGCGACGCGACATCTCTCACGCGGCCTCGACCGCGAGCACGGACCGCCCCGGCCGGCGCGCGAACCGAGGCTCGAGGTCGATGACCGCGCCGCCGCTGCGCAGCGACCGGTCGGCGGCCTCGGTGATTCGCACCACATCGCACGCCAGCCGCGTGTGCTCGGGCATCGAGCTGCCGCTGCGAATCGCGTGCGCGAAGTCGTCGAGCTCGGCGGCCAGCGGCTCGAAGCTCTCGAGCTTCGGCGCGAGCACGTCGCCGGTGCGGTAGGAGAGGTGGTACTGCCCGAAGGTCGCCGGGTCCTGGTAGACGACCCCGTGGTCGAAGAGCCTGATCGGCTCGGTGGCGCCGTCCTCGTAGACGACCATCTTCTCGCTGCCGACGACGACCGTGCGGCGCAGCTTGCACGGCGCGAGCCAGCTCAGCTCGACGTTCGCGACGATCCCCGAAGCGAACGTCAGCGTCACGAACGCGACGTCCGCGATGCCGGACACGATCGAGTCGCGACCCATCGCGCGCACGCTGATCGGCATCTCGCCGAGCCAGTGCAGGAGGATCGAGAAGTCGTGCGGGCCGAGATCCCACACCACCGAGATGTCGCGCTGGTGCAGGCCGAGGTTCACGCGGCTCGAGGAGATGAAGTAGACGTCGCCGAGCGTCCCCGCGTCGAGCATGCCCTTGACCGCGCGGACCGCCGGGCTGTAGACGAACGTGTGCCCGCACATGAGCGTGCGCCCGTGCAGCTGAGCGAGCGCGACGAGCTCCGTGGCGTCGGCATCCGACGTCGCGAGCGGCTTCTCGACGAACGTGTGCTTGCCGGCGGCCAGGCTGCGCGTGCACAGCTCGACATGCGTGAAGACCGGCGTGGCGATGACGATCGCGTCGAGCGTGGCGTCGTCGAGCAGGTCCTGAAAGCAGCGCGTGAGCCGCGCCGAAGGCGCTCGGCGGGCGAGGCGTGCGAGGCGGCTCTCGTCGAGGTCGCACAGCCAGCCGACGTTCACGCCGGGGTTCTCGACCAGCACCCGCAAGAGGTTCGGCCCCCAGTAGCCCAACCCGACCACACCGACGTTCAGCACCCGCTCCGTAACGGCACCGCCGCCCTGCATCGCAAGCTCCCCGATCATGTCGCACTCCTTCGCAGCCAGTGGTCGCATGCTTCGAGCACGCGCTGAATCTCGTCCTGCTCGAGCTCTCCGAACATCGGCAGCGACAGCTCCTCGCGCGCCCACGCGTCGGCGACGGGCAGCGGCTCGGCGGGCGGCGTGAGCACGCCATCCCAGGCCGGGTGCGCGTGGGCCGCGGGCGAGTAGTGCACGCCGGTCGCGACGCCCTCGCGTTCGAGGAACGCGGCGGCGCCGTCGCGATCGGCCAGCCGGATCGGGAAGAGGTGGTAGATGCAGGGGCTCTCGTCGCGCTCGCCGAGCAGGCCGACGCGCCCGTCGAGCGCGGCGCGATAGGCCGCCGCCGCGCGCCGGCGCGCGGCGTTGCTTTCGTCCAGATGCGGGAGCTTCACGCGCAGCAGCGCCGCCTGCAGCCCGTCGAGGCGCTCGTTGAAGCCGACCTCGACATGCTCGCCCTTGCGCGGCTGGCCGAGGTTTCGCAGCATCCGCGCGCGCTCCGCGACGGCCGCGTCGTCGGTGCAGATCGCGCCCCCGTCGCCGAGCGCGCCGAGGTTCTTGGATGGATAGAAGCTGAAGGCGCCCGCGCCGCCGAGGGCGCCGGCGCGACGCTCCCCAAGCGTCGCGCCGTGCGCCTGTGCCGCGTCTTCCAGGACGAACAGGCTGTGGAGACGGGCAAGCTCGTTGATCGCGGACATGTCGCAGACCTGGCCGTAGAGGTGCACGGGCAGGATCGCGGCGGTCCGCGGGGTGATCGCCGCCGCGGCGCGGACCGGGTCGATCAGCCCGGTCGCGTCGTCGACGTCGCAGAAGACCGGGGTGGCGCCGGCGTGCAGGACGCCGAGCGCGGAGGCGATGAAGGTGTGGCCGGGCACGATGACCTCGTCGCCGGGCCCAATGCCCGCGGCGAGCAGCGCGATGCTCAGCGCGGCGGTTCCCGAGCCGACGCCGACGCAGTGCTCGACGCCGCAGTAGGCGGCGAACTCGGCTTCGAACGCGCTGACCTCGGCGCCGAGGACGAACGCGCTCGCGCCGAGCACGCGGTCGAACGCCGCTTGCAGCTCGGCCGCGACGGGCAGGTGGTGGCGACCCAGGGCGACGAACGGCACCGGCCGATCCCCGGGTGCGGGGAAGACGGTCGGGATCGGTCGATCGACGGAGATGGACATGGCACGCAGCTTCACCAGCGCCGGGCGCTGCCTCAATAGGCGACGTGGACGATCTGTGTTCATCGCGACGCGTGAACGGTTGGTGCTTGGAGACCGGGCAGGTCGCGTACGCTCGCGGCATGAAAGTGGCCGACGGAGCGCGTGAGAACTACCGTGTCGTCGTCGTCGACGACCACGACGTCTACCGGCGCGGCTTGAGCAAGCTCCTGCGCGACGAGGGCGTGGACGTCGTCGGCGAGGCCCGCAACGGCGAGGACGCGGTGCTCGTCGCCGAGCGCCTCGCGCCCGAGGTCGTCGTCATGGACCTCAAGATGGCCGGGATCTCCGGCGTCGAGGCGACGCGCCGGATCACGACGGCGATGCCCGGTGTGCGCGTGCTGGTCCTCACGGTGGTCGCCGACGAGCGCGAGGTGCTCGCCGCGATCGTCGCGGGCGCGTCCGGCTACCTGCTCAAGGACGCGTCGGTCGAGCAGATCGTCGCCGGCATCGAGGCCGCGGTGCGTGGCGAGGCGCTCGTGTCACCACGGGTCGCGGGCCCGCTGATGGAGCGCCTGCGCAGCGACCCGCGCGCGAGCGCCGTGGCGCCCCAGGAGCTGCTCACCGAGCGCGAGATGGAGGTGCTGAGCCTCATCGCGCAGGGCCTGGACAACGCGGCCATCGCCGGCAAGCTGCACATCAGCCAGAACACGGTCAAGAACCACGTGTCGAGCGTGCTGACGAAGCTCGCCGTCGACAACCGCACGCAGGCGGCCGTGCAGGCGATCCGGGAGGGCCTGCTGCCGTAAGCCGCGCGCCCCTCGGTCAGCCGTCTATACGGCTCCGGGGCGCCGCGGTCAGCACGAGCAGGCGGCGTAGTGCGCCGCGATCCGGTCGGCGCCCAGGGCGGTCGCGTAGTACGCCGGCTCGTCGAGGACGCCCTTGAACCACCCAGCCGACGATCCCCAGCCGATGAACAGCGTGCTCGAGCCCGACGGCGCGGAGGGCGCCGCAGCCGCGGCCCGCTCGATGCCGTTGACGTACAGCCGCGCGACGCTCGACGTGCTGTCCCAGGTGCCGGCCACGTGGTACCAGTCGCCCGGCGACGGGGCGTGCAGCCAGCACACGTCGGTCGTCGTCTGCCTGAAGCAGAACCGATCGGTCCCGACGTAGAGCGCGCCGCCGCCGCCGTGGTCGATCAACGTCCCGCTCTGTGCAGGCGGATCGGCCTTCATGAGGATCTCCATCGTGTACGCCGACTGCGGGGCGGCGACGTTGTTGACATACGCGTGCGAGCTCGTGCCGTCGAATCGCGCGGCGGTGTTGGCGTCGCCGACCGGCGCGCCGGGCTGGCCCAGCGCGACGCCGTTCTGGTAGTGGCCGGGCTCGCCCGTGGCGGCGGTCATCGAGCTCCCGGACGCGTCGCCCAGGCGCCAGTGCTGGCGCGGGCCGTCGGCGGTGACCTCCTGCTGGTAGCTCGGGGGCGCCGCGTTGAGATCGCCGAGCGTGAGGTCGTCGACCGTGGCGGTGCCCGCCGAGCGCAGCGAGAAGCCAACGCTGAGCGCGGTCGCGCCGGCGGGGAGCACGGGCGTCTGCCACGACGCCTGCCGCCACGTCGTGCTGGCCGGAAGCGGCTGCTCGCGCCAGAAGATCCACGCGCCGCCCGCGTCGCGGTAGTAGGCGACCATGCGGACGTTCGCGCCGGCGCTCGTCTTGTACCACGCGCCGACCTGGTAGACGTGACCCGGGATCCCCGGCGGCGAGCAGCTCGGCGTCGCGGCCGGGTCCTGCGTGGAGACGAGCTTCTGGTCGCCGGACGAGTACGAGCTGATCGTCACGGTCTCGGCGTTGGCGCCCGAGTGCGCGTCGCTCGAGTGCGACCACGTCGCGGTGTTCCCGCTGTTGTTGGTGCGCAGCCAGCAGCTCAGCCCGTTCGCCGTCAGGCCGTTCTCGAGGCCGGGGTTCTGCAGCAGGTTGGCCGGGGGCGGCGGCGCCGGCAGGGCCATGACCTGGCGCACGGTCCTCACGGACACCTCGTTCGCCGGCTGCGCCTGCAGCCAGTCCAGCAGCGCGTCGAGGTTGGCGGCGCTGATCGAGTTCGATCCGCAGCCGCTGTCGCAGATGTTGTGGAACGTGAGCGTCAGCCAGCCGCCGCCGTTCTGGACGGCGCGCGTCACGTAGCCCTGCAGCGTCGCGACAGACGTCGTATTCGTGATGCCTGGCGGGGTGCGCAGGACGAAGGGGTCGGCGGGTGGCACGGTCTCGGCCGGCGCGCAGCCGGGCAGGCAGCTCGTGCCGCCGACGCCCCGGCCGGACGTGTAGCCGCAGGACTGCACGGCGGCGCGGCTGGACGCGTCGTGGTTCGCGAACGGATAGGCGAACGAGACGGGCTGGTGGCCGTGCGCGATCAGCGCCTGGCGGTCGCCGCAGACCTCCGCGACCTGCTCCGCGGGGGTGAGCGTCGTCAGGTCCTTGTGGTCGACCGTGTGGCCGCCGATCTCGTTGCCGGCGGACGCGACCTGGGCGAGCTGGTTCCACGTCATGTAGTACGGCGTGTTGCCGAGCTGCCCGCTGACGGCATAGAACGTCGCGTTCATCCCGTGCTCGGCGAGGATCGGCAGCGCCGCCATCTGGTCGGCGCTGGCGTCGTCGAACGTCAGCGACACGTAGGTGGGGCGCGCCTGGGCGAGGCCCGGCAGCAGCAGCAGTCCGAGCGCGCATGCGAGCGCCGCCGAGGCGAAGCGCGGGGCGCGGATGACGTGGGAGAGCGGGCCTGATGACATGCGGCCACTATCACCTCGCCCTCGAAGCCGGGCAATGGCTCGCCGGGGCCAAATGGGTTCAGTCGTGTGAACGGGCTACAGGACGGCCGCGGCGCGGCGGCGCAGCACCTCGACCGCCGCGCGGCGGCTGTGCACGCCGGTCTTGCGCACGACAGCGGAGATGTGGCGCCGGACGGTGACGGCGGAGATCGACAGCCGCTGGGAGATCTCGATCGTGTTGAGGTTGCGCAGCATGAGCTCGACGACCTCGAGCTCGCGATCGGTGAACGCGATGCCGTACTCGGCGCCGCCGGCGCCCGGTCGCGCGGATCGCCCGCGCGCGGGGCGCTGGCGGTACTCCTCGATCAGGCGGGCCGTGAGCGCCCGCGGCAGCGCGGCCTCGCCGTCCAGCACCCCGCGCAGCGCCTGGGCGAGCCGGTCCGCCGAGGTCGTCTTCGGCAGGAAGCCGGTGGCGCCGGCTCGCAGCGCGGCGAACAGGTCGTCGTCGCTGTCGGACGCGGTCAGCATCACGAGCGCGGTGCCGGGAAGCGCCTCCTTGATCTCGCCCGCCGCCTCGATGCCGCCGCCGGGCATGTAGATGTCCAGCAGGCAGACGTCGGGGTGGTGCGCCAGCGCGCCGCGGACGGCGTCCGGCCCGGTCGCGGCCTCCGCGACGATCTCGAACTCCGCCTGCTCGAGCGCAAGCCGGACGCCGGCCCGCGTCGGGGCATGGTCGTCGGCCAGCACGACGCGCACCGGCGATCGCATCAGAACGCGACCTCGACGACCGTGCCCTGGCCGGGCTCGGACTCGAGGCGCAGCCGGCCACCGGACTCCTCCGCGCGCTCGGCCATGCTGACGAGGCCGAAGCCCGTGCGTTCCTGCGCCGGGCCGCGCCGCGCGTCGAAGCCGCGGCCGTCGTCGGAGATGCGGGCGGTGACGCTGCCGTCGCGCTGGGAGACGCTGACCACGAGCTTCGTGGCCCCCGAGTGGCGGACGGCGTTTGAGATCGCCTCCTGCACGATGCGCAGCAGGGCGTGCTCGACCTCGGGGGTCGTCGCGATCTCCTCGGCGATCTCGATCTCGAGCTGCAGGCCGGCGCGCGCCGCCCACTGCGACGCCTGCTCGAGCATCGCGTCGACGAGCGGCGGCTCGTCGGTGGTCGTGAGCGTGAGGATCGACCGGCGCGCGTCGACCATCGCGCGCTCGGCGGCCATCACGATGTTGCGCAGCGGCCCGCCGGACGGGCGCTCGTTGCGCGCCAGGCTCGACGCCTGGCTGACGATGAACGCGAGCTCCTGCGCGACGCCGTCGTGCAGCTCGCGGGCCAGGCGGCGGCGCTCGCCCTCGACGGCGTGCTCGGCGTGCTGGCGCCCGTACGCGACAAGCTCGCGGACGACGGCAAGGAGCGTCGCGGCGAGGAACAGTGCCGACAGGGCGCCCATCCCCGCGACCTCCGGGCCCGGCCTTCCCGACAGCGCGATCGCCAGGGCGCTCGTGAAGGCGAAGGCGCCGAGCCCGAGCGCGACGGGCATGGTCGCGCAGACTTGAGCGAGCGCCCGCGGGGCGTCGAGCGCCAGCAGGCCGCGGCTGGCGCGGAACACGGCTTCGCGCTCTGCGCGCCAGCCGCCGGCCCGCGGGCGCGGCCCGCGATGCCAGCCCGCTCGCCACGAGCGCCCGTCGCCGGCGTCCGCGCGCGGGTTGTGCCCGCGTGGCTGCCCATGCCCGGCGCCGTCGCTCGGCGCCTTGGCGTCGTTCTTCGCAGCTTGCGCGGCGGGGTCGACCGCGGGCCCCAGCACGACGCGTCGCTCGGGCGGCCACGGGACGGCGCGCAGGTCGAGGAGGGCCTCCACCTCGCGCAGCGCCTTGACGATCGGGTAGTAGCCGGCGACGACCTGGCGGACCTCGAGCCATGGGGTGCGCTCGGTGATGACCGACAGGTCGACGCTCGGCAGCGCGACGGCGACCGTGAGCACGTCCCCGGTCAGGCTGATCGGCATCGCGAGCAGGGGCGCCGCGTGCTCGTAGGGCAGGTACTCGAGCAGCGCGAGGTCGACATCGATCGGCGCGAAGCGATCGGCCTGGCGCGGCGCGCCGCCGGGGGCGCGCGGGTGCGCCATCGGCTGCGGTCGGCTGCGCACGAGCGGCCGCGGCGCGTGGCCCGCGGAGGCGGTCCTGCGGCGCGCGAAGATCGCGTCCGCGGTCGCCTTGGACGCGAGCGGCCGCGGGTGCAGCCGGCGTTCGACGCGCGGCTCCTCGGGCGGCGAGGAAGGCTGCTCCGCGCCGGGCTGCCGAGACGTGGGCTGCGTCGCCGCGGGCGGAGGCGCCGCGGGCGGCGGCGCTGCCACCGGGGCGGGGCCGCGACGCACGATCTCCTCCCAGTCCAGCACGCTCTCGACGCCGCCGACGCGCACCCTTGCCGCGATCCCCTCACGCCGCAGCCAGGCGATGGGCAGCTCGAAGGTCGCCGTCGTCGCGCGCAGCCCGGCCGCGTCGTCGGGGTCGCGCGGCACCTCGACGAAGCGGTGCGTGCGCCGGCGCGAGCCGAGCGTCAGCAGTGCCGGCGACCGCGCCGCGCGGTGCTCGTGGGCGCGCACGCGCACCAGCGCCGTCTCGTGCAGCGTCAGCGTCCAGTCGACCTCGGGCGCGATCATCGTGCGCCGTGGAGGTTGGTCAGCTCGGCATCGGCGCGGGCGATGAGCTCGTCCGCCGTCTCGTCGGACGTGAGCTCCGCGAAGCCCGCCCTGATCGCCGCCGCGTCGCTGTCGGCGGACAGCGCGGCTGCGATGCGCTCGAAGCGACCGCGCGCGTCGCGCTTGGTGGTGTTCGCCATGACGCACAGGAACTCGTCGCCGCCGAGGCGGATGACGAGGTCGTATGAGCGCAGGTGAGCGCGGATCTCCGCGACGACGCGCCTGAGCAGGTCGTCGCCGGCGATGTGGCCGGCGCTGTCGTTGACCGCCTTCAGCCCGACGACGTCGACGAACGCGACCACCAGCGGCTCCGCGGCGCGGCGGCAGCGGGCGAGGTCGCGTTCGAACTCGGCGAGCCCGGCCGAGCGCGTCCGCGCGCCGGTCAGCTCGTCGGTGGTCGCGAGCGCCACCCGCCGCGCGAGCGCCTCGCGGTCGGCGGCGGACAGCTCGCGGTCGCGCGCCGCCTGCTCGCGATCGAGCGCCGCCAGCCGGCGATCGCGCGCGGCGAGCGCGCGGTGCTCGGCGGCCTCCGCGCGGTGGCGGGCCGCGAGCTTGCGCTGCTCCTGAGCGCGCATGACGATCTCGGCTCCGGTGATCGGCCGCGGGCCGATGGACGTGCCGGCGGCCGCCTCGCGCCGGCTAAGCTCGCGATCGCGGACCTCGGCAGCCTCGTCGCGGGTGACGGCCGCCCGGTCGCGGGCCTGCGCCATCGCGTCACGCACCCGCGCGGCGACGATCAGCTCGCTCGCTTCCGCGTCGAGCTCGGGCGCTTCCTGGGGGTCGGCGGGTGGCTGAGCGGCGGGCACCGGGTGTCGTTCCTTGGCTTGACCAATGATGTGTGTAAAGGCCACGGGACAGGCCGTCCCAGCCACAGTGACCGCGAAGCCGCTCCCCCGCATGCGACGCAATCCGCTGCTCGGCGACCCCTCGTCACCGCGCACCGCGACCGCGCTGGCGAGCACCGTAGCGCCTCGAGTACGGCCGATTGCGCCAACATTGCGGCCAAATACAAGAAACCGGTGCGACCTTTCTCCGCCGGCTAGGCCGGGTCGCAAATCACCTCCACCCGGTGATCCGAATCCGTTGATTTGTGCGTATCGAAGGGTCGCCCAAACCTGCTTCGTCGACCGCCCGGCTGGACGCGCCCAGGGCCACGCGCCGCGGCAGGTCAGCCACGCGCCGCGGCCTCGAGGCTGTCGAGGATGGCGCCCAAGCCGTACTCGAACTCGTCGCCGTAGCTGTAGCCCGGCTTGAGGATGTGCTCCGTCGTCAGCTCGACGAGGTGCGGGTAGTCGTCCGCCGAGAACGGCAGCAGCATCGACTCGACGACCTCCTCGAGGTTGTCGCCGTCGTCGAACGGCAGGTTCACCTCCTGCAGCACGAAGCCATAGAGGTAGCTGTCGATGAGCGAGAACGCGTGCGCCGCCATCTGCACCGAGAAACCCGCCGCGCGGCAGGCGCCGAGGACGGCGTCGTGGTGGCGCAGCGTCGCCGGGCCGGGCGAGCTGCGCGACTCCATGAGGCTGATCGCCCATGGGTGGCGGGTCATGGCCGCGCGTGCCGAGCGGGCCCGGTCGCCCATCGCGGTCTTCCAGTCGGCGCCGTCCGATGGCAGGTCGATCTCGGCGAAGACCATGTCGATCATGCCGTCGAGGATGTCGTCCTTGTTGGCGACGTGGTGGTAGAGCGACATCGCCTCGATGCCGAGCTTGAGCGCGAGCTTGCGCATCGTCACCGAGCCGATGCCCTCGGCGTCGGCCAGCTCGACGGCGGCCGACAGCGCCCGCTCGCGGGTGAGGGGGGCGCGCGGCTTGCTCTGCGGCTCCTTGGCCATGCACGTCACTCCTCGTCGCGGGGTTGACAACCTTACAGCGTATGGCTACTGTGAGCGACAGACCTTACGACGTAAGGTCAACCCAAGCCGAAGGAACGCAATGCCCGCACTGGACGCCCCAACTCGCACCACCCCTCCGATCTCCGGAGGCCGCATGCGGGCAATCGTCCAGCGCGCGTACGGCACCGCGGATGTTCTCGGCATGGGCGAGGTCGATCGCCCGGCGATCGGGTCAGGCGAGGTGCTGGTGGAGGTCCGCGCGGCCGGCCTCGACCGCGGGACGTGGCACCTCATGGCCGGCCTGCCGCTCGCGGTGCGGCTCGTGTCGGGCCTGCGGGCGCCCAAGGCGGCGGTCCCCGGCTACGACGTGGCGGGCGTCGTCGTGGAGGTCGGCGCCGAGGTCACGCGCTTCGCGCCGGGCGACGAGGTCTTCGGCATCGGCAAGGGCTCGTTCGCCGAGCTGTGCGCCGCGCGGGAGGACAAGCTCGCTCTCAAGCCGTCGGCGCTGACGTTCGAACAGGCGGCCGCGATGCCGGTCTCGGGCCTGACCGCGCTGCAGGGCCTGGCCGACGCCGGGCGCCTGCAGGCCGGGCAGCGGGTGCTCGTCATCGGCGCGTCGGGCGGCGTGGGGACCTACGCGGTGCAGATCGCCAGGGCGCTCGGCGCTGAGGTCACGGGTGTGTGCTCGACGGGCAAGCTCGATCTGGTGCGGTCGCTCGGCGCCGACCACGTCATCGACTACACGCGCGAGGACTTCTCCGCCGGCGGCGCGACCTACGACCTGATCCTCGACATGGCGGGCAACGCCTCGCTGTCGCGGCTGCGGCGCGCGCTCGCTGCGAAGGGCACGCTGGTCATCGCCGGCGGCGAGGACGGCGGCCGCTTGACCGGCGGCATCGACCGCCAGCTGCGCGGGCTCGCCCTGTCGCCGTTCGTCGGCCAGCGCATGACGACGTTCGTCTGCAAGGAGCACTTCGCCGGCCTCGAGCGCCTGGCGCAGCTCGCGGAGGAGGGCCGGCTGATCCCGGCGATCGAGCGCACGTACGCGCTGAGCGACATGCCCGACGCGATGCGTCACCTCGCAAGCGGCCAGGCGCGAGGCAAGCTCGTCATCACCCTGTGACGCGCCAGCCGTGCATCGGCTCGAGGAGAAACGTCTCATGGCCGGCCAGGGCGACCGTGGCGGTGAGAGCATCCACCGGCACGTCGAGGGCGAGCACGCCGCGGCGGAGAGCAGGCCGACGGCGCGAGCGCGCGCACGGTCGCCTTCCCCGCCCTGCGGGTCGCTCGGTTGGGCGAACGAGCCGCCCCGCAGCGCACGCCGGCGGCGCGGGCTCGTATGAGCGCGGCCGAGGATCGGCTGATGGCGAAACGCGATCGCGAAGAGGCGGCGCGCGAGCGCCTGCACGCGCTGATTTCTACGACCTGTTGCGCTCACGGGAGAGCGGTCGGGCTTCTTCCTGGGCGATGTCTGCGGCAAAGGCCCGCAGGCCGCCGCGCTCACGTCGCTGGCGTGGTACACGATGCGCACGGCGGCGATGCTTCATCAGTCACCCGACGCGATCCTCATGTACATCAATGCGATGTCGACGGCGTCCGTATCGACGAGCAACGCGTCGTAGAGCTGCTCGCGGGCAGCTCGCAGGCCAGCCAAGAGCTCGTGGACCGACTCGTGCACGCGTTGCGAGACGCCGATCGCCCGCTGCGAGACGACATCGCGATCATGGCCGTCCGTTGTGGGCCAGCAGCTGCTGCTGCTCTGAGACGTGGCGCAGATGGACGATCGCTTGACGGATGAGTCGTGAGACCTGCATCTGACTGACGCCCAAGCGCGCGCCGATCTCGGCTTGGGTGAGGTCGTCCTGGAAGCGCAGTCGCAGAACCTCGCGGCTGCGCGACGAGAGGGTGCGCAGCAGTGGGTCCAGGATCGCGCGCTGCTCGGCCAGCCCGTAGCCGTCGTCGCTGCTGGCAAGGGTGTCTTGGAGCGTCGGGCGGTCGTCCTGTCCGCCGGTCCCGGGGGCGTCGAAGGAGAGCGCACCGCGCGCGCCGCGCGCCTGCAGCGCCTCGAGGACCTGCTCGTCGGTCGCGTCGATCGCCGCCGCGAGCTCCGCGATGGTCGGCGCGCGGTCATGCAGCTGGGTGAGCTCCGACACGGCCGCTTCGACGCGCAGCGTCATCTCCTGCAGGCCACGTGGCGGGCGCACCGCCCAGCTCTTGTCACGGAAATAGCGCTTGAGCTCCCCGGCGATCGTCGGCACCGCGTAGCTCGTGAACGCGGCGCCGTTGTCGGGGTCGAAGCGATCGATCGCCTTGACGAGCGCCAGCGACGCGACTTGCACGAGATCGTCGATCGGCTCGCCGGAGTGCTCGTAGCGCCGCGCGACGGAGCGTGCGAGCGGCAGGTACCGAGCGGCGAGCTCGTCGCGCGCGCGCCGGTCGCCGGCGTCGCGTCGGGCGAACAGCCGCCGTTCGACGGTGGCCCGGCGGCGCACGTCGTGGCGGTCTGCGATCGCGGCGGGGTTGGTCTGAACAGTCGTCATTCGGCCCCCGGGTCTCGGGTGGGATGTGCTGTTCCGAGATCCGCAACGCGCCGTTTGCACAGCGCACGCGTCCCGCGGGGGGCCACTGGAACCTGGAGCGATCAAGCCTGCGCGCTCGGGGCTTGTCCTGCCAAACGCAGCCGTCGGCGATTCAGATCACGTAGAGAGCGACTGCGACAACGACTATACGAGCGCTCCGCGGCGCCGCACGCCGGTGAACAGCCCGCCGAGCAGCAGCACGAGGCCGCCGGCGGCGAACATCGAGCCGACGTCTTTGGCCTCCTGCTTGGTGCCGATGCGCGAGCCGAGCTCCTCGTAGATCTTGTCGAGCTGGTCGGCGTCGTCGACGGCGAAGGCCTGGCCGCCGGAGCGGTCGGCGATCGCCTTGAGCGTCGCGGGGTCCGGCGGGACGGGAAATGGCTCGCCCATCGGGCCGTTTACGACGCCCTGGTCGGTGCCGAGCGCGACGGTCGAGATCGGGACGCCGAGCTTCTTCGCGCGGTCGGCGGCCACGAGGGGGTCCGTGCCGTCGGTCGTCTTGCCGTCGGAGAGCAGCACGATCGCCGCGGGTGCCGTGTCGCCGCCCTTGCCGCGGCGCGCCTCGAGGCGATCGAGCGCCGCGGAGAGCGCGTCGCCGGTCGCGGTGCCGCCCTGCGCGCTCAGCGCGTCGATCGCATCGGTCACCGTCGAGTGGTCGAGCGTCGGCTCGAGCACGCCCTCGACCGCGTTCGCGTAGGAGAGAAAGCCGACCTGCAGCGAGTCGGGCACGGAGTCCATGAACGAGCGCGCGGCCTTCTGCGCGGCGGCGAGCCGCGTGGGCTCGACGTCGGCGGCGAGCATCGAGCCGGACTTGTCGGTCACGAGCATCACCGAGGCGCGCTCGACCGGCACGGCGACCGTCGCCTGCGGCCGGGCGAAGGCGAGCGCCAGCGCGGCGGCCGCGACGGCGAGCAGGAGGGCGGGCGCGCGCCGCCGCCACGCGGGCGCGGCGGACGCGACGCCGGCGACGACGGTCGCGCCCGGATGGCGCACCGCGAAGGCCCGCCGGCGTCGGCGCGCGAGCGCCCACAGGATCGCCACGAGCGGCAGTACGAGCAATGCCAGCAGGTTGAGCGGCGACGCGAAGCTCATGACATCCGCCGGCCGAGGTCGCGCAGCCAGTCGCGCTCGGTGCTCAGGACGAGGTGGTCGGCGCGTGCGCCGCGCAGCGAGGTGGCGACTGCCGCGCGCCGTTCTGACTCGGCCCCGGCGTAGGCCTCGCGCAGCCGCGGCGCGCTCGTGTCGGCTTCGACGACCTGCCCGCTCTCGGGATCGACGAGCGTCAGCAGGCCGGCGGCCGGCAGCTCTGCCTCGGCGGGGTCCGTGACCTCGACGGCGAGCACGGTGTGGCGCGCTGCGCAGGCGCGCAGCGGGGCGGCCCAGCCCTCGTCGCGGAAGTCGGACACGACCACGACGATGCCCGTGCTGCGCGCGAGTCGCGCGACGCGCGTGAGCGCAGCCGCGAGCGGCGACGGCGCGGCCGCCGGCACGAGCCGCACGGGCGCGGGAGCCAGCGCGAGCGACGCGGGCGCGGAGGCCGGCGCGAGCCGCGACGGCGCCCGGCCTCCGCGCTGCGTTCGCGCGTCAGCGACGACGCCCTCGCGGATGATCGCCCGCAGCGCGGCCAGCGCCGCGCGACCCGGACGCGGCGGGACGACCCGCGGCTCCTCGCCGCCGGCGACCACGAGCCCACGCGCCCGCCGCGCCGCACGCCGACCCGCCCGACGACCTCCGCCACGCCCTCGGCGACGTCGCTCTTCAGCCGGCCCTGCGTGCCGAACGCCATCGACGGGGACACGTCGAGCACGAGCCAGGTCGTCACCGCGCGCTCGGGCACCTGCAGGCGCACGTGCGGCTCGCCGGTGCGCGCGCTCGCGGCCGGATCCAGCCGGCGCACGTCGTCGCCGGGCTCGTACACGCGAAGCTGCGCGAGCTCCATGCCGTCGCCCGCGCCCGGCGTGAGGTGATCGCCGGGCAGCGTCGCCGCGGCCCGGCGGCGCAGCTTGTGCTCGAGCCGCGCGATCACCGCCGGCGGCAGGCGTCCGGGCCCCTGGCGGCCGAGCGGGATGACGAGCGCGGACCTCAAGACGCCTCCGCCAGCGGCGCGCGGCCCTCGGGGGCGACGAGCTCGAGCACGCGCCCGAGGATCTCGTCGGGGTCGACACCATCGGCGAGCGCGTCGTACGTCAGCACGACGCGGTGGCGCAGGACGTCCAGCGCGAGGTCGTGCACGTCGGCCGCGGTCACGTACGTGCGACCGCGCAGCAGCGCCAGCGCACGGGCGCTCTCGACAAGGCCCATCGACGCGCGCGGCGAGGCGCCGAAGGCGATCAGCGGTACGAGATCGGGCATCCCGCAGGCCGCCGGGTCGCGCGTCGCGCCGACCAGCCGCACGGCGTACGTCGCGATCTCGCGATCGACGTGGATCGCCCGCGCCGCCTCGCGGTAGCGCAGCAACGCCGCCGGCTGCAGGACCTCCTTCGCGATGCTGTGCACGCCGACGAGGCCGCGCGCGACGGCGACCTCGTCCTCGGGCGCGGGGTACTCGATCACGAGCTTGAAGAGGAAGCGGTCCACCTGCGCCTCGGGCAGCGCGTACGTGCCCTCGGACTCGATCGGGTTCTGGGTCGCGAGGACGAGGAACGGCTCGGGCACCGCGTACGCCGTGCCGCCAATCGTGACCTGGTGCTCCTGCATGACCTCGAGCAGCGCGCTCTGCACCTTCGCGGGCGCGCGGTTGATCTCGTCGGCGAGCAGCAGGTTGGCGAACACGGGCCCGAGCTCGGTCTTGAACTCGCCGGTGCCGGGCTGCCAGATGCGCGTGCCGACGAGGTCGGCCGGCACGAGGTCGGGGGTGAACTGCACGCGGCCGAAGCTGCCGCCGAGCACGTTGGCGAGCGTCCGCACGGTCAGCGTCTTGGCCAGGCCGGGGACGCCTTCGAGCAGCACGTGCCCGCCGCACAGCATCGCGATGAGGACGCGCTCGAGCATCGCGTCCTGGCCGACGACGACCCGCTTGCACTCCCACAGCGCGGACTGCAGCGCGCGGCGTGCCTCGGTGTCGACGTCGGGCGCCGCGTCGTGCTCGGGGTTCGGATAGAGGGGGGAGTGGGCGGAGATCGATGTCATGCGCCGAAGCTACGGGCGCGCTCGTCACCTGCTCATAACGACGACCGGCAGCAGCACCTCGGCGCTCAGCCCGCCGGCCGCCGGCGCCGTCAGGCGCAGGGAGCCGCCGTGCGCCTGGGCCACGGCCTGCACGATCGACAGGCCCAGGCCGCTGCCGCGTCCGCGACCGCGCGAGCCGCGCTCGAAGGGCTGCGTCAACCGCGCGACGTGCGCCGGCGCGATCGGCTGCCCGCCGTTGACGACGCGCAGCCGCGCCCCCTCCGCGTCCGCTCCGGCGGCGATCGTCACCGGCCCGGGCTCGCCGTGGCGGATCGCGTTCTCGAGCAGGTTGGCGACCAGGCGCTCGAGCAGCGCGGGGTCCCCGCGCAGCGGCGCCGTGCCGACCGACGCGTGCAGCGACACCCCCGCGGCGTCCGCCTCGTCCCGCGCGGCGCGCACCGCGCGCCGCGTGACGCTGCCCAGGTCGACCGGCTCGTCGCGCATGCCGGGGCGCTCCGAGCCGCTCAGCGCCGCGAGCACGAGCAGGCCGTCGAGCAGCTCCTCCATGCGCTCCGTGGTCTCGACCGCCTCGCGCGCGACCGCGCGCAGGTCCTCGACATCCGCCGTGGGGTCGTCGAGCACGACCTCCGCGCCGGTCCGGATCACGGTCAGCGGCGTGCGCAGCTCGTGCGACGCGTTGGCCACGAAGCGCCCCTGCGCCGCGACGCCGGCAGCCACGCGGTCGAGCATCGCGTCGAAGGCCGTGGCGACCTCGCGCAGCTCGTCGTCGGGGCCATCGCCGAGCCGCACGCGCTCGTCGAGGCGGTCCTCGGTGACGCGCCGGGCGGTCGCAGCGATGCGCTGCAGCGGCGCGAGCGCGCGGCCGGTCGCCGCCCATCCGAGGCCGAGCGCCAGCAGCGCCGCGCCGAGCAGGGCGAGCGCGTACTGCGAGCCGAGCTGCGCCAGCACGCCGTCGACGTACTGCGCCGGCACCGTGCGCTCGAGATGGCGCGCGAGCAGCACCCAGCTCGCGCCGAGCACGAGCGCCATGACGGCGACCAGCAGCGCGACGTACGTCAGCGTCAGGCGCAGCCGGATCGGCAGGCGGCTCACACCCGGTAGCCCATGCCCGGGACCGTGTGCACGACCGGGACCTCGCCGAGCTTGCGGCGCAGCTTCATGATCGTCATGCGCGCGGTGTTCGTGAACGGGTCGACGTTCTCGTCCCACACGCGCGCGAGCAGCTGCTCGAGCGAGACGACCGCCCCGTCGGCGGCCATCAGCGTCTCGAGCACGCCGAACTCCTTCGGCGACAGCGCGAGGTCGCGCCCGGCGCGCGTGGCGGTGCGCCGCGCGGGATCGAGCTCGACGTCGCCGTTGCGCAGCACCGCGGGCCGCGCGGCGCCCGCCCGCCGCGCGAGCGCATGCACGCGGGCCACGAGCTCGGCGAAGCGAAACGGCTTGGGCAGGTAGTCGTCGGCGCCGAGCGCGAGGCCGTCGACGAGGTCGCTCGTGCTGCGCGCCGCGGTGAGCATGAGGATCTTCGTCTCGGGCTGCTCGTCGTGCAGCGTGCGGCAGACGTCGTCGCCGTGCACCTCGGGCAGGTCGCGGTCGAGGATGATCACGTCGTAGCCGTGCACCCGCGCGTGGTAGAGCGCGTCGGCGCCGTCGGGCGCGACGTCGACCGCCGCCCCGTGGCGGCGCAGCCCCTTCGCGATCGCGGCGGCGACGCGCGGCTCGTCCTCGGCCAGCAGCACGCGCATGCTAGTACTTCTTCCAAGCGTCGTCGCTGCGGTGGGTGTGGCAGTCGGTCTTGTCGCGCGTCTCGTAGACGACGCGGTAGGTCCGGGTGACCGGCGCCGGGGCGGTCGCGGCCTGAAGCTCGCGATCGACGGACGTCATGCCGCCGACGGAGACGCCCACGAGCGCCGCGCCGGCCGCCGCGGCGGTGGCGGCGAGGGTCCGAGCTTTCGGAAAGAAACGCATGCGTGCAGTGAAGCTCTCCAATGCGAAAGGTCCGTAAGAAGATGCTGGGCGAAGCCCGGGGTTCGTTAGACGATCCGCCCGAACCAGCTCAGCGACGCCGCGAGCGCGCCGAGCAGCGCCAGCAGCGCGCCGCCGGCCACGAGGCCCGTGACCTCCTGCGGGCGCTCCTCGGTCGCAAGCCGCGAGCCGAGCTGCTCGTAGACCTGCTCGAGCTTCTTCGCGTCCTGGATCTCGAACGCCTTGCCGCCCGTGCGCTCGGCGATCTGCCTCAGCGTGGCGGGGTCCGGCGGGACGGCGCGCGTCGTCGCGGCGCCCTTGCCCTCGATCGTCCCGGTGGCCGTGCCGAGCGCGACCGTGTACACCGGGATCTTCGCCGCGGCAGCGCGGGCGGCCACGGTGAGGGCGTCCTCGCCGCGGACGCTCTTGCCATCCGACAGCAACACGATCGCCGCGGGCGCCTTATCGTCCCGGCCGGGCGTCTTCGACGTCTGGATGAGGCGCAGCGCGCTGGCGAGCGCGTCGCCGGTCGCGGTGCTGCCGGCGGCCTTCACGGTGCGAAGCGCTGCCGCGACCGCCTCGTGGTCGCGCGTCGGGCTCTGCAGCACCGTCGGCTCGTGGTTGAAGGCGATCGCGCCGACGCGCACATCGTCGGGGACCGCTTCGACGAACGCCTCGGCGGCGTTGCGCGCCGCGACCAGGCGGTTCGGCTCGACGTCCTTGGCGAGCATCGAGCCCGAGCGGTCCGTGGCCACGACGACCGTCGCCTGCTCGACGGCGACGGCGCGCGTGGTCTCCGGCCGCGCGATCGCGACGACGAGCGCCGCGAGCGCGAGCGCGTAGCCGGCCAGCGGCGCGTGGCGGCGCCAGCCGGGGCGGCGCGGCGTCAGCGCCGGCAGCAGCGCGGGGGCGACGTAGGCGGCGCGCGCGCGGCGGCCGGCCCGCTCGGAGCGCACGTAGAGCGCGAGCAGCAGCGGGATCGCGATCAGGCCGAGCAGCGCGAGCGGCGCGCCGAAGCTCACGGGGCGGTCTCCGGCCGGGTCCCGAGCGTGAGCTTCAGCGTCCGCTTCTCACCTTGGCGGCTCAGCTCGACCTTGACCTCGTCGCCGGGCTCGCGGTCGGCGATTGCGTCGACGACCGCGTCGGGTCCGGTGATCGTCGTGCCTTCGATCGCGGTGATGACGTCGCCGTCCTGCATGCCGGCGCTCGCGGCCGGGCTGCCGGCGGTGACGCCGCGGACGCGCGCGCCGCTGCCGCTCGCGGTCTCCTCGGAGGAGATGCCGAACCACGGGCGCCTGATCGCCTGGCCCTCGGCGATCTTCGGGACGACGTCCTGCACGGTGTCCGATGGGACGGCGAACCCGATGCCGACGTTGCCCGAGCCGCCGCCGGCCGTCGCGATCTGCGAGTTGACGCCGATCACGCGGCCCTGGGCGTCGAGCAGCGGGCCGCCGGAGTTGCCGGGGTTGATCGGCGCGTCGGTCTGCAGCACCTTGTCGATGCGGTAGCCGTTGGGCGCCTGGATCTCGCGCCCGAGGCCGGAGATGATGCCCGCCGTGGCGGTGCGGTCCAGGCCGAGGGGGTAGCCGACGGCGATCGCGGTGTCGCCGACCGCGACCTTGCTTGACGGCGCGAAGGTCAGGGGCTTGAGCACGTCTACGTCGCCGGGGTCGACGCGCAGCACCGCGAGGTCCGAGGACGGGTCGGTGCCGAGGACGCGTGCGTCGACGAGTGCGTCGTCGTCGCCGAAGCGGACCTTCGCGGTCGTGGCTTCGCCGACGACGTGGTCGTTCGTCACGATCGTGCCCTTCCGGTCGATGACGAAGCCCGTGCCCGAGCCGTTGCCGACGCGCACCGAGACGACGCCGGCGGCGACCTTCGCGTACACCTTGCCGACGTCGGTCTTCGGCGTGGGGGCGATGACCTCCGCGGTGGCGGGCTGTTGAGACTCGTCGCCGCGACTGCCGATCGCGTATGCGCCGCCGCCGGTGGCGGCGACGGCGGCGATCACGAGCGCGACGGCGAGCGGCCGGGGGCCGCCTCGGGAGCTCGGCGGCTCGTGCTGTGGCGGTGGTGCGCCCGGCGTGTCGGGGGGCGCGTCGTCCCAGTCGTCCGGGCGGTCGGTCCAGAGGCTTGGCGAGGTCGTGTGCATGGTGCTCAGCGTGCCGACGGGCTTGTCGCTTCCCGATAACCATCGACCGACCACAGGTGGGTCGATGGCTCGACCGGCCTGGGCTGGGGCTCGGGCTCGGGGCCGGGCCGGGGCTCGGGCTCGGGGCCGGCCGCGGGGGCGGGCTGCCGCGCTGCCCGCCTCGCCGGTTCGAGCCGCGCCCACTCATCGTGGGCTCGCAGCCCGAGCGTCGTGAGTACCGCGGCCGACGAGCACCACACGAGCACGCGGACGAGGGTCTCGTCGCCAGCCACGACGGTGGCGTGCAGCGCGCACAGCGCCCACAGCGCGACGACCCCGCCCGCGAGCCAGCGCTCATCAACGTTCCGCTCTGCGCCGGCACCCGGTTGCCGGAGCACGGCGCCGACACCGGCCGCGGTCATCGCGGCCAGCACGCCGAAGATGCTCAGCTCGAGGACGCCGCCCAGGGCGCCGAGCACGACGTGCGCCGCGACGAAGGCGAGTCCCCACAGCACGGCGACCTCGGCGAGGCCGCGCTCGCGCAGCGTCCCCGCGACGACCGCGCCCGCCACGAGCGTGTACGCGACCACGCCGCCCGTATTGCCAGCGGCCCCGAACGCGCCGGCGACAACGTCGAGCGCACTCACGACGCGGCCGCCGTTCCCGGCACGGCGGCCCCGGACCCGTCGCCCGGCGCTACCTCGCCGCCGTCCGGCGCGAGCCCGGGCGCGGCCTCGCCACCGCCGGGCTCGAAGCCAGGCGGCACGCCGCCACCTCCTCCGCCTCCGCCCGGGCCGCGGCCCCCGCGCCGGAAGCCGTCACCGCGCGGCTGCGGCGCGAACTGCTGCGGCTCGACCGGGTCCGGCATCGCGGCGGCCGGCGGTGCGGTCGTCGTCGTGGGAAGCGCCGCCGGCTGCGCGGCGCCGCGGCTCGCCTGGAACGCCAGCAGCGCGAGGAACAGGATGATCGCCGCGCCGCCCACGGCGAGGTGCTGGCGGCGGCGTTCGATGGTCTCGTCGGACATGAGCGCGAGGTTCGCCGACGGCCCGTCACCAGCGCATAACCGCGGGCGGTTACGGCCGGGTGACGCCGCGGGAGTGAGCCTTCGCCGCGATCGCTCCACCGAGAGGAGGTGATGTACATGGAGAACCACCCCACCGGCATGACCCGCAAGCGCTCGATCGGCCTGATCGCCCTGGCGATGCTGGTCGCGCTCGTCGCGGCGGTGTCCTCGTCGTCGGCCGAGACGACTACGAGCTCGAGCGCTCCGGCGGCCGCGACGCAGTCCGTCGAGAACATGCCGGTCCAAGAGACCACGCCGGCCGACCCGCCCGCGGGCTCCGACCGTCCCGACAAGGAGGACTGCCCGGACAAGGGCCGAGGCGGAGGCGCGCCGCGCGGTTCCGGCACGTCGGACGCGCCCACCACGACCACCCCCGCCCCGGACCTGTAGGCCGAGCGGCCCGCGGCAGGCCGCCGGGCGCTGAGAACCGGCGCCCGGCGGCCTGCGCGCTAGGCCTCGAGCGTCGCGCTGTCGATCACGAAGCGGTAGCGGACGTCGGAGGCGAGCACGCGCTCCCACGCGTCGTTGATCTGATTCGCGCCGATGACCTCGATCTCGGCACCGATGCCGTGCTCGGCGCAGAAGTCGAGCATCTCCTGCGTCTCGCGGATCCCGCCGATCGCCGACCCGGCGAAGGACCGGCGTCCGCCGATGAGCGCGAAGGCGTTGACCGGGAGCGGCTCGGCGGGCGCGCCGACGTTCACCATCGTGCCATCGGTCGCGAGCAGCCCGAGGAACGCGCTCACGTCGATCTTGGCGCTGACGGTGTTGATGATCAGGTCGAAGCGGCCGGAGAGCTCCTTGAAGGCCGCGGGGTCGCTCGTCGCGTAGTAGGCGCCGGCGCCGAGGCGCAGGCCGTCGTCCTGCTTGCGCAACGACTGCGACAGGACGGTGACGTCCGCGCCCATCGCGTGCGCGATCTTCACCGCCATGTGGCCGAGGCCGCCGAGCCCCACCACCGCAACCTGCGCGCCGGGACCCGCGCCCCAATGGCGCAGCGGCGAGTAGGTGGTGATGCCGGCGCACAGCAGCGGGGCCGCGACGTCGAGCTCCAAGCCGTCGGGAACGCGCACGACGAAGTCCTCGTCCACGACGACGTGCGTCGAGTAGCCGCCCTGAGTCACGGTGCCGTCGCGAACGACCGAGCCGTACGTCAGCGTGGCGCCGGCCAGGCAGTACTGCTCGTCGCCCTTCCGGCAGTTCACGCACTCACGACACGAGTTCACCATGCAGCCGACGCCCACCCGGTCGCCCGCGGCGTACGTCGTCACCTCCTCCCCGACCGCGACGACGACGCCAGCGATCTCATGGCCGGGGACGGCCGGATAGGGCACCTTGCCCCACTCGCCACGGCAGTGGTGGATGTCGGAGTGGCAGATGCCGCAGAACTTGATGTCGATCTGGACGTCGCGCGGGCCGACCTCGCGGCGCTCGATGGACAATGAGGCGAGCGGCTCGGTTGCGGACGGCACGCCGTAGGCGTGGGCGGTTCTCGTCCGCGACGATGGTTTGGTCTGTGTCGTCACGTTGGTCATGGCGACCAGGAAAGCACCGATCGTGCGTGCCTGAGAGTCCTTGCTGTTCGGGGTACTGACAGAGCCCCCCAGCTGGCACGGTGCCCGGGTACCCTCGAACCCGTGGACACGAAGACGGAGATCCGCGAGTTCCTCACCTCACGGCGAGCCAAGATCACGCCCGACCAGGCCGGCCTGCCCGTCTACGGTGGCCAGCGGCGGGTGCCCGGGCTGCGCCGCGAGGAGGTCTCGCTGCTCGCCGGGGTGAGCGTCGACTACTACACGCGCCTCGAGCGCGGCAACATCAACGGCGTGTCCGACGGCGTGCTCGAGGCGCTGGCCCGCGCGCTGCAGCTCGACGAGGCCGAGCGCGCGCACCTGTTCGACCTCGCACGCGCCGCGGGCCCCGCCGCACCGAGGCCGCGCCGGCGGCCGGCGCAACGGATTCGCCCGAGCGTGCAGCGCCTGCTCGACGCGATGACCGCCGCGCCCGCGCTCGCGCAGAACGGCCGCCTGGACGTCCTCGCCGCCAACGCGCTCGGACGGGCCCTGTACGCGTCGATGTACGACGACCCGGCCGGCCCGAACCACGCGCGGTTCATCTTCCTCGACCCGCGTGCGCAAGAGCTCTACGGCAACTGGGAGCGCGTCGCGAACGACACCGTCGCGATCCTCCGCGCGGAGGCCGGCCGCGACCCCTACGACCGCAACCTGTCCGACCTCGTCGGCGAACTGTCGACGCGCAGCGAGACGTTTCGCACGAGGTGGGCGGCGCACGACGTTCGCATCCACCAGACGGGCGTCAAGGACTTCCACCACCCGGTCGTCGGCGACCTCAGCCTGACCTACGAGATGCTGGACCTCCGGGCCGACAACGGCCTCACGATCCTGACCTACAGCGCCGAGCCGGGCACTCGGTCGCAGGAGGCGCTCGACCTGCTCGGCAGCTGGTCGGCGACGCTGGAGCAGGAGACCGTTCACGCCGACGACCGAATCGACGGCTCCTACACCTCGCCCTGACGTCACCGGACCCTTCCGCCTGCTCCCCATTCGCGCGGGCGTCGTGACGCAGCGCCACCATCCAGCGGAGGGGCGAAGGAGGTGACCATGCGGATATGGCTGTCGCGGCGAAGCGACTTGACGTGACCATTGGCGACGTGGTCGAGATCGCCGGGCGCGCGTACGACGTCGTGTCGGACTAGGCCGGCGGTGTCGCGCTTGAGCCGGCGGAGCGCCGAGAAGTTCGTACTCTGCCAGCACAACCGAATGCGCGCCGTCGTCATCTCGCTCGACCACTACACCCAGATGCGCCAAGCCTTCGCTGGCCCTCTGGCTGCAGCGTAGGCCGAATTGCGGCGGTCCCCCGGCCCGCCGGAACGATGTGCGCGGCGCGCCCCGGCGCACGTGGTCCCGCGCGCCGGTCTCTACAGGCTCCGCTGAGGGATCAGTCACGTCCGGCGCGAGGAACCGGGCGCAACGCCTGGGGACAACCGCTTCGGCATGGTGGGATCGCGTCTCAAGGTCCGCTGACCGGCGCGGCTGCAGCTCTCGTGGCCGTCAGGCGACTGGCCGGGAGCCACTTGTCATGGGGGCCGCAATTACGCCGGCAACGACACGGACGATGCGTAGATCGGTTCGCCGATGAAGTTGCCGGTGTCGTCCT
Source organism: uncultured Actinomycetes bacterium (assembly GCA_963839905.1). Classification (GTDB taxonomy): domain Bacteria; phylum Actinomycetota; class Thermoleophilia; order Solirubrobacterales; family Solirubrobacteraceae; genus CADCVQ01. The sequence continues at coordinate 230,826 of CAWIXC010000008.1, forward strand.
GCGCCACGAGGTAGACCTCGTCGGCGGCGGCCGGTTCGGCTTGGGCGATGCCGGCGAGGTAGTCGAGCGCGGGGCCGCGTTCGGTGAACGCCTCTACGAGGTTGCCGGTGCTGTCGAAGATCGAGTAGGTCATGGCTCTGGTACACAGGGTACGCGTCATCGCGTCACGATCTCAACATCGGCCACGCACAGGATGAGTTGAGCTGGTCGGCCCCAGACCGACCAGTGTGCCGGGCCACCGGTAGGAGCGACGCAGATCCCAAGGTCCGGCTTCAGCGCCATTTCGGCGATGTGCCCGCCAAGCTTGGGGACGCGCGCGGCCAGCTGGGCGGCTACGGATCGCTGGTCGAACATCGACAACGCCATGTGGATCGCGGCCGCGCGGTTCTCGGGTCCGCGTGGCGGACGTCCGAGCTCGTAATGGGAGCGAAACGCGTCCTGAAATGCCGGTGAGTCTTGGTGCTGCACGATCCTGAACAGCCGCATGGGCTCCTCCAAGACCTGCAGCTCGATCCTTCGCAGCATCATCATCGGCTCGGCCATCTCGACGCCACACTACGTCGCCGCTCGGCGGCTCGGTTTCTCGCTGGGAGCCTGGAGCGCCGTGTGCTTCGCCCGAGCGGTCAGGCTGCGGGAATAGGATGGTTCGGGACAACAAGATGTCCGAAACTCATTGCTGAGACCGTGACCTTCCTAGAGTCGAAGGATCGAAAGATGCGCCTATGCAGCTACTTCCCGTCCATGGGCGCGGCGGGTTTCGAACCTGCGACCTCTCGCGTGTGAAGCGAGCGCTCTCCCACTGAGCTACGCGCCCTCAGGGGTCGCGGATTGTACGAGACCCGGCGCCGGGCGCACCCCTGGCGCGTCGCGGCGAGGCGTGGCACCCTTCAACGCAGCGCATGCCGAGCACCGTCAAAGAGCCGCGCCGTGTCGATGGGCCCTCGGGCCACGGCGAGGAGATCTGCCACATCGTGACCGACGAGGACCCGGACACGGCGCTCTGCGGCAAGGACGTGACGGGCTGGCCGTGGAACCCGCCCTGGCCCTACTGCGTCGTCTGCCTCGACCTCCTGCACGGCGCGCAGGGGCGCTGAGGCGCGCCGGACCGCAGGCCCGGCGCGTCCCGGCACGCCGGCCCGTTACTCCTCGTTGCCCTTGACCCGCCGCGCCGCGCGCTGAGCCCGCGAGTACTTGCGCCCGAGCTGCTCGCGCTCCCGCGCGGCCTGCCGGCGATCCTCGAGCCACGCCTGCTCGCGCTCGAGCTTGCGCCACGCCTCCACACGCTCGGGGTCGCCCTCCGCCCGCACCACACAGCCAGGCTCGTTCGTGTGGCCGCAGTCGGTGAACCGGCACTGCAGCGCCAGCGCCTCGATGTCGGCGAACGCGCCGCCGGTCCCATCCCACAGGCCGGCCTCGCGGATGCCCGGCGTATCGATCAGCAGCGCGCCGCTCGGCAGCGTCATGAGCTCACGGGTGACCGTCGTGTGGCGCCCGCGACCATCGTGCGAGCGCACGGCACCGACCGCCTGGCGATCGACGCCAAGCAGCGCGTTGACGAGCGTCGACTTGCCCGCACCCGAAGGCCCGAGCAGCACGGTCGTCGTGTCGGGCGACAGCAGCGACGCCACCGCCGCCACCGAGAACTCGTCGTGCACGCTCACGGCAAGCGCATCGGCCACGCCGAGCCGGCGGCCCATCGTCCGCGCGACGTCGAGCGCGGCCGGGTCGAGGTCGGCCTTCGTCAGCGCCAGTGCCGCCGGCACGCCACCGGCCAGCGCAAGCGCCACCAACCGCTCGCACCGGCGTACCTCGGGCGACGGCAGCGGCTCGACGACCAGTACGAGGTCGACGTTCGCCGCCAGCACCTGCGACGCGAACGCCGCGCCCGCGGCCCGCCGCACGACCGTGCCGCGCCGCTCCAGCACAAAGGCGATCGCGCCGTCGGCGTCGATCGCCACCCAGTCGCCGGTGGTCGGTGCCTCGGTCGAGCGCAACCGCCCGCGCGCCGGCACGAGCCGCGGCGGGCCGCCATCCAGGCCGGCGACGAGCCAGCGGGCGCGATGCTGCGCCAGCACGCGGCCGGCAACCAGCAGGGGATCGCCGAGCTGCTCGAGCTCGGCGTCGAGATCGGGTCGCCGGCCGAGGCCGGCGGGTGTGACTTGCATCAGGGGGTCCTCCACGAAGTTCGTCAGGGTCACGGTCGCGGGAGGGCGTGCGGGCGAGAGGCCCGACGCCCGCCTAGGCAGTCGTGGCGCTGCTGACGGACGGGTGAAGGAGCGTGCGCATACCCCGTTCACTGTAGGCGCTGCGGCGCCCCGGCGCAATGTGCGTTAGTTCACACGACGGGTGATGCGGCCGTGCTCGTTCGCCTGAAAGTGCTTACCGGTCTTCGAGAACGCCGCCCACAGCGGCTTGTTCGCGAAGCTCAGCAGCACGACGTAGTCGATCTGGCTGGCCGGCTTTCGCAGGCGCCCGGCTGCGCTGCGTGCGAGGCGCGCCGGGGCGCCCGCGTCGATCTTCGCGAACGGGATCGTCTCGAGATGCGAGAAGCCGCCGCCGCTCGCGCCGCCGGGCTCGATCTTCGACCCGCCGAACTTGATCTGCACCGAGCGCAGGCTGCCGCCCTTGGTCAGCAGCTGGGCGTCGATGCGCTCGGGCCGCACGGACATGCTGCGCATGCGCCCGAGCCCGCTCTTGCTGAGCCTGTTCATCGCGCGGGAGAAGTTGCGCCGCACGAGCATCGAGCTCGAGCTCAAGCCCGTCGGGACCTTCGCCTCCGCGCGCTCGTCTCCGCGTGCGGGCTCCGAAGGCACCGAGGGCAGCTCGATCTTCTGCGGCGACGGCAGGTCTGAGATCGCGTCGCGCACGTCGTTGCCGGCGTCGAAGATCGTGTTGCCCACGCCGAAGACGACCCCGATCACGATGAGCATCACGACGAGCTTGACGACCCGCCCGGCGACCTTCACCGACTGCACGACCTTCACGCCGCTCATCGCCTCCGCCTGGCGGATGACCTCGGCGAGCGACTGGTCGAGCATCGGGTTCGAGGGACGCTGCTGGGACGGTGGCGCCGACGAGGACGACATCGCGGGGCGGGAAGACGGCTGGTCCGTCGCCGAGGGTCGCGCCTGCGCGACGCCCGGCTCGCCGCCCGACCAGTCCTCGTCGGCCGCGACGACGACCGGCTCGCCCGCCTGGCTCGTCGTCCCGTCGCTCAGAACGCCGAGACCCGCAAGGGGGTTCTCGTCGGGAAGGCGCCCGAAGGGATCGCGCTTGGCCATGTCGTGCCATACCAGCACCCTCGGGCCATCGGTGTCAACGCAAGACTCCCCGGGCGTCCAGGTCGGGCGATGTCCCGAGCGATACTGGCTCGCGATGCCCGCGCCAGCCGCCCCCACGCTCGCCGACGTCCGCCGCGCCGCGGAGCGCCTGCGCGGCGTCGCGCACCGCACGCCGGTGCTCACGTCGAGCACGCTCGACGCGCTCGTCGGCGCCGACGTGCACCTCAAGGCCGAGGGTCTGCAGCGCGCGGGCGCCTTCAAGTTCCGGGGCGCGTACAACGCCGTGTCGTCGCTGAGCGACGAGGCGCTCGCGGGCGGGGTGCTCGCCGGCTCGTCCGGCAACCACGCCCAGGCCGTCGCGCTCTCCGCACGCCTGTGCGGCACCCGCGCGACGATCCTCATGCCCCGCGACGCGCCGGCGAGCAAGCGCGCCGCGACCGAGGGCTACGGCGCCCGGGTCGTCGAGTACGACCGCTACGCCGACGATCGCGACGCCCTGCTGGCCGAGCTCTCCGCCCAACGCGGGGTGCACGTCGTACACCCCTTCGACGACCCGCTCGTGATGGCCGGCGCCGGCACCACCGCGCTCGAGCTGCTCGAGGATGCCGGCGAGCTTGACCTCCTGCTCGTGCCCGTCGGCGGCGGCGGGCTGATCTCCGGCTGTGCGACCGTCGTCAAGGCACTCGCGCCGGCCACCCGCGTGGTCGGCGTGGAGCCGATCGCCTCCGACGACGTCACGCGCTCGAAGGCGAGCGGGCGGCGCGAGCGCGTGGTCGTCGGCAAGACGATCGCCGATGGCCAGCAGCTCCCGGCCCCGGGAGCGCTGACCTGGCCGGTGATCGACGCGCTCGTCGACGACGTCGTCACCGTCTCCGACGAGCAGATCGTCGCCGCGATGCGCCTGCTGTTCGAGCGCCTGAAGGTCGTCGCCGAGCCGAGCGGCGCGAGCGCGCTCGCCGCGCTGCTCGCGGGCGGGCTGCACGAGGTCGGCAGCCGCGTCGGCGTCGTGCTCTCGGGCGCGAACGTCGACGCGGCGCGCTTCGCGGCGCTGGTGGGCTGAGCAGCGCTTACGCGGCGACCGGCTCCGCGACGGGCTCGCCGAGCGCAGGAGCCGGGGCGCGAGCGACGCGCGGCTTGCTCGGCACGAGCAGCGCGAGCAGCGCCCCGACCGCGAGCACGACCGCCGCCACCGGCAGCGCCGCCGCGACGCCGTCCGAGAACGCCTGCGGCGAGGCATACGAGCCGTTCGCGCTGAACACCGAGGCCAGGACCGCGACGCCCATCACGCCACCGAGCTCCCGGATCGCGTTCGTCGCGCCCGAGGCCTGGCCGGCCTCCTGCGGGCGCACGGCCGACAGCACCGCATGCGCCGACGGCGCGAACACGAGCGCCATGCCGCTGCCGGCGAGGATGAACGGCCCCACGAGGCTCGAGTACGCGACGTCCGGCGAGGCGACGACGGCAAGCCACGCCATCGCGACCGCCTGCAGCGCCAGGCCGGCGACCATCAGCGGCCGGGCCCCGATGCGATCGCTCAGCAGGCCGGCGATCGGCGCGATGAGCATCGGCATGCCGGTCCACGGCAGCGTCCGCAGACCAGCCTCGAACGGCCCGTAGCCCTGTGCCGTCTGGAAGAACTGCGACAGCAGGAAGATCGCGCCGAAGACGCCGAAGAACATCGCGAACGACACGCCGTTGGACGCGGAGAACCCGCGCGAGCGGAAGAAGCGCATCGGCAGCATCGGGGCGGGCGCGCGCAGCTCCCACGCGATGAACGCGAGGACCAGCGCCACGCCGCCGATGATCGAGACGAGCACGGTCGTCGACGTCCAGCCGAGCTCGGTCGCGCGGACGATCCCGAACGTCAGGCCGAAGAGGCCGGCGCCGGCGAGGCCGAGGCCGCGGATGTCGAGCGTGCCGGCGGGGCCGAAGGACTCGTCGAGCTGGCGCCATGCGAGCGGCAGGAGCACGAGGCCGATCGGGACATTGAGCCAGAAGATCCAGTGCCACGCGATGCCCTCGACGACCGCGCCGCCGACGAACGGCCCGAGCGCGACGCCCAGGCCGCTGACGCCGGCCCAGATGCCGAGCGCCATGCCGCGCTTCTCGGGCGCGACCGCTTCGGAGAGCAGCGTGAGCGTCAGCGGCAGTACGATCGCGGCGCCGAGGCCCTGCACGGCGCGCGCGGCGATCAGCGCCTCGATGCTCGGCGCCAGCGCGGCGAGGGCGCTCGCGCCGGTGAAGATCCCGAGGCCGATGACGAACATCCGCTTGCGCCCGAAGCGGTCGCCGAGCGCGGCGCCGGTGATGAGCAGGACCGCGAAGGCGAGCGTGTAGGCGTTGACCGTCCACTCGAGCGACTCGATCGAACCACCGAGGTCGATGCGGATCGACGGCAGCGCGACGCCGACGACGAGGTTGTCCAGCGCGGTCATGAAGAGCGCGATCGAGACGATCGCGAGGGTCCAGGCGGTGCGTGGCTTCGCAGCGGGCATGACGTGGTCCTTTCGCATGGGGTGTGATCGATCACTCACTAGACGGACAAAAAAAGAGAGGTCAGCCGCAGTCGATGGTCTTCGGGCCGAGCAGCACCTGCGCCCAGTGGGCGTCGACGTCCTGCGCACCCATCGCCGCGAGGACGTTCAGCAGCATCCCGTAGGCGAAGAACACGCGCACCTCCTCTGCGTCGGCGCCCGACTCGCGCTCGACGAGCTCGACGAGGCGCGCGAAGGACGCGCGCATCTGCTCGCGCAGCGCGGGGTCGTCGCAGGCGGCGAACGAGTGCAGCTGGTTGAGCAGGAGGTTGCGATCGGCGAGCAGGCCGACGTACGCGCCGGCCCATCGCCTGAAGCACGTCCTCGCCGGCGGCCTTCGCCTCGGCCGCGGCCGCGACGAACGTCTCGTAGACGCGGCTGTTGCAGCGCTCGTTGAGCGCGGTGAAGAGCTCGGCCTTCGTCGGGAACAGGCGGAAGAGGTAGGCCTGCGAGATGCCTGCGGCCTTGGCGATCTCGAGCGTCGGCGTGCCGTGCAGGCCGCGCGCGGCGAAGACGCGCTCGGCGGCCTGCAGGATCGTCTCGCGCCGCTCGTCGGCGGTGGAGAGGGTGCGGGTCGATGCGGTGGAGGAGGCCATGGGCAGGTGTGAGTATGCACTCACTCACTGCCGCTTGTCAAGGGCCTATTTCGAGCGCTTGCGGTTGATCAGGACGATCGCGCCGACGATGAGGACCAAGACCGCCGCCTGGATGCCGAGCGAGACGCCCTGCGGGCTGTCCTCGGCGAGCGTCGCGATCGCGCGGAACAAGATCGAGCAGCCGAAGAAGAGCGCCAGGCTCCAGAGGATGATCTTGCGGTCCACGAGCCCGCCACCCTAGTGACACGGCCTCGCGACCGGCTCCTACGTCAGCCGCGCCGCGAGTTCGTCGATCGTCCAGATCGGAAGCGACGGCGATCCGTGGTGCGCGCCGGCGAGCGGACTGTCGACGACGATCGCCGCAGCCACCGTCCAGGCGCCGCCCGCAGCCGGAGGGCCGAGCTCGTGTTCGAGGCGATCCGGGTGAGCGCGAACCCACGTGAGGCGTTCTTCGTGCTTCGTCGCGTAGGCCTCCAGCCGGGCGGTCTCGTGCTCCAGCACGAACGGGACGAGGGCGGGGTACAGGCGCTTGGCCTCCAGCAGCCACACCCGGCTGCGGTCAGGGTCGTACGCGACGACATCGAGGTTCCCGATGTGCTCTCCCCGCACGCGCTCGAGCCGGAGCCCGCCGATCTTGTTGAGGCCGTGGCGCGCGTGCCAGCCGGCGGCCTGCGCCCGGCGCGCCACCTCGCGCTCGAATGCCGCGTCGTTCGCCTGGCTGACCCTGCCGACGACCGCGCGGAGGGGCTCAGGCGCATTGAGCCGATTGGACGCCATGAGGGTGTTGAGGAAGCGCGCAGTGCGCAGGACGTGCTCCGCGCTCCAGGCCAGATCGCCATTCGGGAGGACCACCAGCGGGCGCCGGACGTAGGAGCGCGCCCTGTTGACGCCCCATGGCTTGTGCTCGCGCTCGAGGACGCGGTACTCCGCGCAGGAGCCGAGGCTCAACTGGGCGAGCGCGGCCGAGATGCGCGACGGCGCGATGTGCGTGCGTGTCGCGAGCTCCGCGGCGAGCTCGTCGGCGCGCTCGCTGTCCGTGCTGTCGGGGCACCGTAGGGCACGGTCTGAGAGGGCTCGAAGGATGCGCAGCAGCTCCTCCCAGCGAAAGCCCCAGGTCTGCAGCATCGCCTCGTCGAGGGCGAGCCGCAAAGGGTCCGGGAGGTCGATGACCTCGTCGAGTCGCAGGTCGGGGTCGGGCGCGGGCTCTTCGGTCCACCATCTCTCGTGCGCCTCCAGCATCCGCTCGGGGGCGGACGCGACGAACTGATCGCGCTGAGCCCCCACGGCGGACACCGACGCACCGTCTGCGCTGAGCACCACGCCGTACGCCCGAGAGAGCACGAGCGTTCCGTGCGCGCTGCCGGCTTTCAGCGCGTCGCGGCTGGCTCCCCATTCGACGAGCGTCTCGGCGCATGCGCGGATCAACGTGGCGCGCTCCAGACTCAACGGCGCTTCACCCTGCGGCGGACGAGCGGCAAGACGATCTACCAGCCCCCGCAGGGCCAACCCGCGACGGATGCTCGCCTCCGGCTCGCCGAGGACCTCGTCGGTGCTGAGCATTGCGACGCGCGCGGGGAGCGTGATCTCCTCGCGCGGCTCCTGTACGAGCGCCCGCTCGTGCAGCGCGACGAACTCACGCACCGCGTCAGGTCGAAGCTCCGCGAGCCTGTCTTCGCGGAGCTCGAGGAGCGCGCCGATGCAGCTGTCTAGCGACCGGAGCACGGCGTCGTCGGGACGAACGTGAACTGGTCGGCCTCGATCGACGCGACCCACCACGTGTGCTCCACGCGGCGGCGCACGCCGGACGGGAAGACGGTAGGGGCGCCGGGGCTCGTACAGCTCACGGTCATGTGGCTGGGACCGCACGATGAACGTACCCGCCAGCCGGGCACCGGCTCGCCCAGGCGCCTGACCTCCGCGACCGGCAGCCCCGAGGCGCCCGCGCGAGCAGCAGCGCGCGTCGGCGAGGTTGTCGCCCCGGCGCAGGGCAGCATGAGCGCGGCTCCAGCAACGAGTCGCACGCCGTGAGCGGTGCAGGCCACGAGCATGGGACCGGGCCGGTCGTCGAATCGACCACGACGCTCATCGCCACCTCGTCGGCGTCCGGCCTCCGCATCCAGCCGAGCGACAAGAGGCGCGCCGACCAGAACGCCGTCATGGACACGAGCGTGGCCTCCACCGTCCCCGGCCCCGTCAGCGGACGACACGGCCGGCCCACACGAACCGCGGGGTCGCGATGCCAAGACGGTCCCGTCGCGGGGCCGTCCTCGCGCTCGAAGACGTGCGGATCGGATGTTCCTCCCGAACGGCTCACGGTCACCCACTGAATCCGGCGGGGCTGGCGCCGGGTGGCGGCGAGCATCCGCGCGCCCGGTGAAGGTACCCGAGCCGGGGTGCCGCTGGTCGTCGACGACTGCGCGAGCTCCTCGGCCGCGCTCATCATGCCGACGAGGTCGCCGAACTCGGCGCCGGCGAACTCCTTCGGCCGCCCGTCCGCCAGCAACCGCCAGAGAGCAAGCTGATCTCGTCGTAGCGCGTCCCCGATCAAGCGCAGGCTCGCGAAGGGGGTGACCCAGGGGCCGAACGCTGGATCGGGGTCGGGCATGCCGAACGCGAAGGGCCGCCGTCGCCTACATGGGCCACGAGGCCGAGGACTTTCGGGATCCTCCCTCCGAGCGTCCAGCCGTCGCAGGCGGCGTGCAGCGCGCTGCCGAGTTGGATGACCTCCGGGGGGCTGCGTTCCGCGATGGGCGGACTGACGGCGAGCTCGACAGCGATGACCTTGTCGATGTCGCAACGCAGAACCGCGCCAGTGAGCGTGACGCTCTCCACGACCCAGTCCATGTCGCCCGCGAGCCCGCGGACGACCGCGAGCGCCCGCTCGGTCAGCTTGCCGGAGAACTCCCGTGCGAGCGTCGACGACCCCACCTGCTGACTGGCACGTACCAGCGCGGCGCTCAGCAGCTCGGCTGGGCTGGCGAGGAGGAGCACGGAGCCGTCGGCGTCGTCGCGAACGAGGGGAAACCGCCAGCGCTCGGTGGGAGCCGCGCTGGGCCGGCCGACGAGCGGGTCGATGTCCTCGGCCCGCAACCCGAGCCCGCCGAGATCGCGGGATGTCAGCACGAGTGCCGCGCACAGGCGCTCGAAGACCTCGTCCTCGGGGACACCGATCTCACCGGCCAGCTCGTGATCCGGCCAGGAGGTGTCGCCGACGACGCCGGAGCGCGCGATCACGAGGTCGGAGACCGCGCACGCGGCGAGCAGGGTGCGGAGAGCCGCCCGGAGTCCGTCGTCCTCGCGCGCCTGAGCGTCGCCGCAAGCGCGTCTGTCCAGATCCGCAGCATCAAGTCCGCATCCTTGAGAAGCCCCCCTAGCAGCGCGAAGCGGCTGCCCGCTACCGCGGACTGCACGAGGGGCGGCGCGTCGTAGAACCCATCGGGTACCAGCGACCGCGCGTCACCGCTAGCGGTAGATGCGAGCCATGCGCGCAGGTCGGCCGCGCCGAGCGCGGGCCGCTGCGCATCACGCGGCGTCCCCGGGCGCAGCGCATGGCCGACAGCGGTGATGGCAAGGATCCGGTCGGCGTTCGGCGGCCATAGCGCGAGCGCCGCGATCCCGCGCTGGGCCGACCAGGATTCGAACCCGTCGAGCCCATGTGCGGCGTGGAAGTGTTCGTGACGGCGTGAGCGCATCCTGGTGCTCTCTATATCGGGTGCACCGGCTGTTCGGTCGGGCTCACGGCCGACGGTCTAGACTCGACCGCGGACCGTGCTAGGCGGGGAGTCAGCGGTGCCCTGTCGCTCGTAATCCGCTATAGCGAGGCCGAATCCCCTCTCGAGGGGCGCGGCCTTCGGGGTCAGCCCGCATTCGGTGGTGCTGATGGCCCGGGTCCCGCGCGGTGTCGGCCCGTGAATCAGGTCAGGTCCGGAAGGAAGCAGCCTTAAGCGGTCACCGACATGCGCAGCGGGAGCACCCGAGCCGGAGTCATCGCATGCGCCAGCGCCCGGGGGACGTGTCTCGATTGAGGGTGCACGGTCCACTTCCTTCGCGCCGGCCGGCGTCCTGCGGGGCGCCGGTCAGCGGCGGATCGACTGCTTCGGGCCGAACTCCTGGCGCCGAGCGCCGGCGGTCACGACGACGCTCAGCGTGAGCTTCCCGCTGCGGACCTTGCGCAGCCGGGTGGCCGTGCGCTTGGAGAGCTTGATCGTCACGTTGCCGGTCTTGGCCTTCGTGAAGCGGGCGCTGCCGGTGCCGATCGTGACGCTGCCGCCCCGGCCGAGGCCGGCCGTGCGGGCGGCCGCGGCGCTCAGGCGCAGCTTCGCCACGATCTTGCACGCCGCCGTGCACGCCACGCGGACCTTCGCGCGGCGATCGAACAGGCTCGAGATCTTGACGCTGCGCGGCACGCCGACGAGCCGCGCGAGCGGGGGCTGCGCGGCGGGGGCGGCGGCGGGACGACCACGGGCGGCGGGGGCGGCGGCGGCACGACGATCGCCGGCGGCGGTGGTGGTGGCGGCGGCGGAGGCGGAGGTGCGGCGACGGTGACGCTCTCGCGCGCCAGCGCGCGGTCGCCGTCTGCGTATGCCGCCTGGACACGGACGACCCGTGTTGTCCCGGCCGCCGCGGGGGGCAGGCTTGCGGTCGGCCCGGTCGCGTCGTCGTACGCGCCGTCGTCGTCGAGGTCCCACGTGATGGACGTCGGCGCGCTTGTGGGGACGGCCGTTCCCGCCGGCAGGGTCGGGTTGATCGCGGTGGCACTGAGCTGCACGGTCTCGCTCGCCTGCGGCGCGGCAGGCGTCGCGGTGATCGCCGCCGTGGGGATGCGGTCGCGCAGCCACTGGTTCAGCGCGGGCGCGCCGATGCGCGTGTAGATGCCCGGGTACTGCGCGCGCGCACAGCCATCGCCCCACGACGTGATCCCGGCGAGCACGAAGTCGCCTTGGCGCGGCACCATGAGCGGCCCGCCGGAGTCGCCCTGGCACGTGTCGATCCCGCCGATGCCGGCGCAGACCATCGTCGCCGGATGGAATCTCGCGCCGTAGGACGTCGGCGAGGAGCACGTCGCGTCGGCGGTCGATCGGCACCGTCGCCTCGCGCAGCTGCGTGCTCCCGCTGCAGCCCGATTCGCAGGTCGTGCCCCAGCCGATGATCGTGGCGATCGTGCCCGGCGCCCAGAGCGCGGTCTCGCTCGCGGTGACGACGCCCAGCGGCTGCTGGGGCGGTGCCGTCGCCGTGGAGATGTGCAGCAGCGCGATGTCGTTGTCGGTCGTCGCGTCGCTGTAGTCGGCATGGCGTATGACCGTGTCGACCGAGTGGCGCTCGCCGGTCGGGTCGACGCTGAGATCCGACCTGCCGAGCGTGATCTTGAAGGCGCTCGGCGGCAGGACGGTGCCGTTCGTCGTTCGTCGCGCAGTGCGCCGCGGTCACGAACCAGCGGCCGCTGACGAGCGATCCGCCGCAGCTGTAGTGTGCCCGCGGAGGTCGTCAGCCGCAGGAAGCCCTGGGCGGGCCATGCCCGCGTCGCGAGCGTGCCGCCGACGATCCGGTCGCTGCCCGACGGCGCCGCCTCGGCGACGCCGGCAGCCGACAGCCACCCGAGGAGGCTGGCGGCGAGCAGGAGTGTCAGGCGCGGGCGCGTGGTCGTGGGTATCGGTCGTCGGCGTGGGCGGCTTGAGCGCGAACCGCTCAACAGCGAGACGCCGCGATCCACGATTCGTTCGACTCAACGGTACGAAATCCGGCGGACGGCGGCGCCACCCGTCGGTTCAGGTCGCGCTTGTCGAGGATGTAGTCGCTGGCGACCTTCGGGGTGCGCGGCACGAGGTAGGTCCCGCGTGGCGGCAGGCCCGACTGCGCGTCGACGATCGCGCCCGGGTCGAGCTTCAGCCAGAGCGCCAGCAGGGGGATCGGGCGGCGGTTGGGCACGGCGACCGGCTGGCAGCGCACGCCGTCGGTCGACGACGCGCGCGAGGTCGCCCTGGATCGACTCCTGCCGGCGCAGGGCGTCGCCGAGGCGGTCGATCCGGCTGGCCTGGCTCGGGACGTAGAGCGCCAGCACGACGAGCGCCGAGCGCCCCGAAGCGCGCCCACCACGTCCGCTGGCGCGCCGCCGGGCAGGTCGCGCCAGCCGAAGACGCCGGCGCCGGCGAAGATCGCGAGCAGCGGTGGCGGTCAGCAGGAGGTAGCGCGTGATGATCGGCAGGCCGGCGGCCGCGAGCACGCAGAACGCGAGCACCGCGAGGGCGCCCGCGGCGACGCCGAGGCGCGTGCGCCGGTCGCGGTGCCACAGCACGGCCATGACCCCGCCGCCGGCGGCGGCGAGCAGGACGGGCTCGCGCAGGATCTCGCCGAGGCGGCGCGGCAGCGTGATCGGGACGTCGTCGAGGCCGGTGACCCGGCCGAGCGTCGCCGCGTTGTCGCGCGTGCCGGTCAGCGAGTGCAGCGGGATTGCCGGTGAGGAGCAGGTCGTGCAGGCACCACAGCAGCGGCCCGCTCGCCGCGAGGGCGAGCAGCGGCGCCGCGTCGCGCCACGCGCTGGCGCGCTCCGCCGCGCCGCCCTCCGCCGCGCCGTGCCGCGGCGTCGCCGGGTCGCGGTCGGGGTCGGCGCCGCGCCTGGCGCGCAGCCCCGGCGCGAGCAGCCAGGCGAGGTAGGCGAAGCTGAACAGCCATGCCTCGGGCCGCAGGAGCCCCGCGAGCGCGAGCAGCGCGAGCACGGGCGCGCCCCGCGCGCGGGCGGCGCGTCTCGACGAGCAGCGCGCCGAGGACGAGCACGAGGTACGGGATGTCCACGTACGCCCGCGCCCCGAAGTCGAGCACCGGCACGCGCGTGAGCACGATCGCCGCCGCGACGAGCCCCGCGGCGGCGTTGAACCACTCGCGCCCGAGCGCGAACACGACCCACCCCAGCAGCGAGAGCGACACGAACGCGACCCCGACGGCGGCCGTCGCCGCGAGCTCGCCGTGCAGCCCGTCGACCTCGAGCGAGCTGAGCGGCGACAGCAGCGATCGCGCCGAGCGTCGCGAGCGGGTGGGGCGTCGGCGCGATCGCGACGTCGAGGTCGGGCAGCGTGCCGTGCGCGAGCTGGCGGCCCCACACGAGCGTGTAGAGCGTGTCGTAGTTGACGAGCCCCCGCTGCGTGATCGTCCGGAGCAGGAGGGCGCCCGCGAGCACCGCGGCCGCGAAGCGGATCCGAGCCATTCGAGCCGGGACGGTAGTGGTTCGAAGCGCCCTCGGCCGGCCTCGGGTCCGGACGCCCGCGAAGCTATCCTCGACGCGTGCCCCAGGCCCCCTCGCTCTACCGCCGCCACCGCCCGCGGTCGTTCGCCGAGGTCGTCGGCCAGGAGCACGTCGTGCGGACGCTGCGCAACGCCGTCACGCAGGGCAAGGTCCACCACGCGTACCTCTTCGTCGGCTCGCGCGGCACCGGCAAGACGTCGATGGCGAAGATCCTCGCCGCGTGCCTGAACTGCGAGCGCGGCGGGCCGACGATCGAGCCGTGCGGCGTCTGCGACTCGTGCCTCTCGATCGCGAGCGCCACCTCGCTCGACGTCATCGAGATGGACGCGGCGTCCAACAACTCCGTCGACGACATCCGCGACCTGCGCGAGAGCGTCGTCTACGCGCCGGTGTCCGGGCGGCACAAGGTCTACATCCTCGACGAGGCGCACATGCTGTCGACGCAGGCGTGGAACGCGTTCCTCAAGACCTTGGAGGAGCCGCCGCCGAACACGGTCTTCGTGCTCGCGACGACCGAGGCGGCGAAGGTCCTGCCGACGGTCGTCGACCGCTGCCATCGCTTCGACTTCGCCCGCCCGACGGTCGAGCAGCTCGCGGCGGTCGTGCGGCGGGTGGCCTCGATCGAGTCGATCTCATGGCGCCGGACGCGGTCGCGCTGCTCGCGCGCCACGCGACGGGCTCCTTCCGCGATGCGCTGGGCACCCTCGAGCAGCTCGTCACGTACGCGGGCTCGGAGATCGCGACCGAGGACGTGCTGGCGGTGCTCGGCGTCGCCGACGCCGACCTGCTGTTCGCCGCGCTGGACGCGATCGGCGCGTCCGACCCGCGCGGCGCGCTGCTGGCGGCCGCGCGGCTGACCGACACGGGGCGCGACGCGCTGGGCTTCGTCCGCGATCTCGAGGCGCACGCGCGCGACCTGATGATCGTCCAGACGCTCGGCGAGGTGCCGGTGGAGCTCGCGATCACGCCCGAGCGCGACGCGCGCCTGTTCGAGCAGGCCGGCCGCGTCGGCGGCGCGGCGGTCGCGCGGCTGCTCGACCTGCTGGCCGCCGCGATGGAGGCGACGAAGAACGGCTCGGACGCGCGCACGCAGCTCGAGCTCGCGCTCGTGAAGGCGGCGTCGCCGGGCGTCGACGCGTCGTCGCAGGCGCTGCTGCAGCGCATCGAGCGCCTCGAGGCGGCGCTGGCGGCCGCGACGTCGCCGAGCGCGCGCCGCCGCGCTCGCCGCGCCGGCTGCCGGCGCGCCGCGCGCCGCCGAGCGCGCCGCGCGCCGCCGAGTCGCCGCGCCGCCCCGCCGCCAGCGCGCCGAGTCCCCGCGCCGCCGAGCGAGCCCGCTCCCGGCCCGGAGTCGCCGCGCCCCCCCCGGCCCGCGCCGGAGGCCCCGCGCCCGCCGAGCGAGCCTCCGCCGCCCGCCCCACCGCAAGAGCGCGATTCCGAGCCGGCTCCGACGAACGGCCACACGATCTCGGTCGCGACCCCGCCGGGCGCCGGCCCGGCGCTCGAGCTCGACGGCCTGCGCGCCGTCTGGCCCGCGGTCATCGACACCGTCCGCGGCGAGAACGCGCTGTGCGCCGCGCTGCTCGAGGACGCCGTGCCGATCGCCGTCGACGGCACGCAGGTGACCGTCGCCTTCCCGCCGACCGCGGACTTCCTGCGCCGCAAGGCCGACGACGACGGCTACCGCCAGTGCGTCGCGATGGCGGTGCGGACGGTCACCGGCGCCAAGGCGCAGATCTCCTACGTGCTCGCGGAGCCGCCACCGCCCGACGAGGTGCCGATCGCCGCCGCCCCGCCGACCGACGACGAATGGGTGCGGCGCTTGGTGTCAGAGTTCGACGCCGAGGAGATCGTCCCGGACCCCGAAGCCCCCGGACCACCGAGCGAGAGCGAGGCCAAGTAGATGCCCCAGCCCAACATGAACCAGATGATGAAGCAGGTTCAGAAGATGCAGAAGGACATGGTGGCCGCGCAGGAGCAGCTCGCCAACGAGACGGTCACGTCCTCGGCCGGCGGCGGCATGGTGACGGTGACGATCACCGGCGACCTCGTCCTCAAGGACATCACGATCGACCCCGACGCGATCGACCCCGAGGATCCGGAGCTGCTGCAGGACATGGTCATGGCCGCCGTCAACGAGGCGATGCGCCAGGCCCAGGAGATGGCCGCGACGAAGATGGGCGGCCTGACCGGCGGCCTGGACCTCGGCGGCATGGGCCTGCCGCCCGGCCTGGGCTTCTAGGCAGCACTTGTACGCCCCGCCGATCCAGCGCCTCATCACCGAGCTCGGCAAGCTGCCGGGGATCGGCGCGCGCACGGCGCAGCGGCTGGCGTTTCACATCCTGCGCGCCTCGGCCGAGGACGCGACCTCGCTCGCGGACTCGATCCGCGAGGTCAAGGACAAGATCGGCCTGTGCGAGGTCTGCTTCAACCTCGCCGACGCGCCGCGCTGCCGGATCTGCGAGGACACGCGCCGCGACCCGAGCCTCATCTGCGTCGTCGAGGAGGCCGGCGACGTGATCCCGGTCGAGCGCACGCACGAGTACCGCGGGCGCTACCACGTGCTCGGCGGCGCGCTGTCGCCGATCGACGGCGTCGACCCCGACGACCTGAAGATCGCCGAGCTCTACCGCCGCGTCACCGACCCCGAGCAGCCGATCTCCGAGGTCGTGCTCGCGACGAACCCCACGACGACCGGCGAGGCGACCGCGCTGCACATCGCCGACGCGCTGCGCGAGCGCGCGCCGGAGGTCGTCGTGACGCGCCTCGCCAGCGGCCTGCCGGTCGGCGGCGACCTCGAGTACGCCGACGAGGTCACGCTCGGCAAGGCCTTCCTCGGCCGCCGCCGCCTCTGAGTCCCTGCGGCCGGCTCCGATCAGCGGCGGCGGGCCTCGTCGTCCGTCAGCCCGGACCTGCCCGCGAGGCGGGTCGTCGTTCGTCAGCCCGGACCTGCCGGCGAAGCGGGTGTCGTCCCCGTCGTCGACGAGCTCGTGGTCGGCCAGCCCTTCCTCGTGCAGCGCGGCGCGCTCCTCGTGCAGCTGCGCCTCGGCGCGGTCGCGGCGGGCCTCCTGCTCGGCGATGCGGGCGCGGCGCTCGGCCTCGTCGGCACGCTGCTCGCGAACCTCTGCCTCCTCGCGGTGCTCGGCGGAGACCTGCTTGCGACGATGGTCGAGCTCGCGCTCCTGGCGCTGTAGACGGGAACGCTCGCGGATCTGGGGCAGCGCCACGAGGAGCGCGACGACGATCAGGACGACGATGACGATGGCGATGATGAGCGGTGTCCATCGCAAACCTCCTCTGTCTCGGTGCAGTGCGATCGCGCATACCCGCGAGGCAACCGGCGCGAACCGGTCAGCGGTCGAGCAGCTTCGGCGCGAGGTCCGCGATGACCTGGCGCGCGTCCTCGGGCAGCAGCGCGGCGAGCGGCAGGAGGTCCTGCAGGAGGTCCCCGTCGACCGCCGCGTCGAAGACCGCGGCGAGCACCTCGGGCTCGTGCAGCGCGGGGAGCAGGGCGAAGCGCTGGCGGCCCTCCTCGCTCATGTTGCGCACGACCGGCAGCACGACGTCCCACAGGCCGTCGCGCTGGGCCGCGAAGACCATGCCGCCGAGCACGTCGTCCTCCTCCTCGGCCGCGAGGTCGGCGAGCCAGCCCGCGCGCGCCGGCGTGACGCGCGTCAGCAGGTCGAGCGCCTGCGGCCACAGGTCCTGCTCGGTGGCGTCGCGGATCGCGCCGCGCACGCGCTCGACCTCGAGCAGCCCGACGACGTGGTCGAGCTGGTCCTTCTCCTCGACGAAGTAGGAGATCCGCAGGAGCGTCGCGTCGTCGATGACCGCGAAGCACGCGCGCAGCGCGTCGTCGGTCATGTTGCCGACGAAGCGGCCCATCGCGATGTGCTCGTCGCGGCGGTTGAGCTCGTCCGCGACCTTGCCGATCAGCGCCGGCGGCAGCGCGAAGATGATGTCGCGCGCGCGGCGCGGGTCGAGGTGCATCGCGAGCTTGGCGAGGAACTCCGGCGGCATGCGCTTGGCGAGGTCGACCGCGCGGCGGGTGTCCAGCAGGCCGGCGACGCGCGCGCACAGCAGCGGGCCGAACAGGTGCTGGGCGATCCACGCCGTCACCGCCGCCGGCGGGATCTGGCTGGCGAGCGCGACCCGGCCCAGGCGGCGGTCGTCCTCGTGGAACACGTCGTTCGCGCGCTCGCGCAGCGCGCGCGTGTCGGCCGGGTCCAGGCGGCCGAGGTACTCCAGGCGCTCCGGCGTCGTGCCGAGCAGCCGGGCGAGCTTCATGACCTCCGCATGGCTCTCCAGGTTCATCCGATGAGCACCTTCTTCACGAGGCCCGACAGCGGCCACGGCAGGTAGCGCAGCGTGTGGTCGATCGCGCCGTCCAGCGCCCGCGACTGCTCGCGGTGCGCCTCGGCGAGCGCGGCGGCGAGGTCGGCGAGCTCGTCGTCGGTCAGCTCCGCGAGGCCGTCCGGCAGCGGGCCGCCGATCTGCGCGCGCACCGGCTCGAGGCGGTCGCGCGCGGGCGGCGCCACGCTACTCGCCCGGCTGCAGCGGGTCGCGCGAGTCCTTCGTCAGCGCTCGCAGGTCGGCGATGTGGCCGAGCGCGTCGGAGACGCGCCCCGGGTCGATCGTCCGGCTGCGCACCGCGGCGACGACCGCGCGGTACGCCTCGTCCTGCTGGGCGCGCCCGCCGGGCACGATCAGCAGGTCGACGCCGGCCTTCAGCGCGTCGATCGCGGCCTCGGCGACGCTGCCGCCGGTCGTCGCGGTCGTCGCGACGAGGTCCGCCGACACGATCGCGCCCTCGAAGCCCAGCCGGTCGCGCAGCTCGTCGACGGCCTCGGGCAGGAGCGTCGCGGGGGTGACGCCGTCGAACGCCGCGTAGATCGCGTTGGACATCTGGATCGCCGGGACCGCGCGCTCGCCGGTCGCGATCGCCTCGAACGGCTTCATGTCGGCGCCGCGCAGGTCGTCGATGCCCAGGCCGACCTGCGCGGGGCCTTCCGACGGATCCTGCGAGGCCGCGCCGTCGCCCGGAAACGGCCCCGGCGCCGCGACGACCTTCGCCTGGCGGTACGCGGACACCGACGCCTTGACGGCGCTCGTGACGCGCGGCTCCTGGTCGGAGAACGCCCGCCCCTGGCCCGGCCCGCCCGCCACCGCGATGTCGGCGTTGGGCGCGAGCGTCATGCCGACGCCGAGCGCCCGCAGCTGGCGGCCCGCGGCGAGCGCCGCTTCGCGCGTGCCCTTGCGCGCGTTGCCGATGTCGACCTGCGCGGCCGGAGCGAGGTTGCCAAACGCGTTGAACTCGCCGCCCTCCTGCGCCGCCGCGACGAGCGGCGCGGGGTGCTGGGCTTCGCGCGCCGAGCGCTGCAAGGCGGCCGTGAGCGCCGAGAGCTTCTGGGGATTGGCGTAGTTCGTGCTCGTCAGCAGGACGCCGCCGTACGGCCGCGCCTTCAACCGCTGGAAGAACGACGCCTCGGAGTTCGTGCCCTTGAAGCCGACCATGAACAGGCCGGCGACGGCGTCCTGCGGCGCGCGGCCGACCTCGTCGGCGCTCGGCGCCGCCGGATCCGACCCGCTGCGGACCGAGCGCGTGCGCACCGCGAGCACCGGCGCGAGCGTGTCGATCAGCGTGCCGCCGCTGCCGCTGCCGGTGTCCTGGCCGAAGCGCGAGCCCGCCTCGACGGTCGGCGCGTCGTCGCCGCCGCGGAGGAACAGCAGCCAGATCCCGCCGCCGAGCAGCAGCACGACGACCCCGGCGAGGATTGCCAGCCGTCTCACCTCCATGACCGACTACCCTCCGACCCCGAAATGACGGGAACCGTGGTCATGAAGTTCGGCGGGACGTCCGTCGCGGACGCCGAGCGCCTGAAGCGCGCGGCGCAGCGGATCGTGGCCAAGCGCGAGGCCGGCAACCGCGTCGTGGCGGTGCTGAGCGCGCGCGGCAAGACGACCGACGCGCTCATCGCCGAGGCCTTCGAGATCTCGCCGCAGCCCGATCCGCGCGAGATGGACATGCTGCTGTCGACCGGCGAGCGCCAGTCATGCGCGCTGTGCGCGATGGCGATCAACGATCTCGGACACCGAGCGATCTCCCTGACCGGGTCACAGGCGGGGATCGTGACAGACACGTCGCACACGAAGGCGCGCATCCTAGACGTGCGAGCCCAAAGGATCAGCGACGCCCTCGACGACGACGCGATCGTGCTCGTCGCGGGCTTTCAGGGCGTGTCCACCGCGAAGGACGTCACGACGCTCGGGCGCGGCGGCTCGGACACGACCGCGGTCGCGCTGGCGGCGGCCATCGGGGCGGACGTCTGCGAGATCTACACCGACGTCGCGGGGGTCTTCAGCGCCGACCCGCGGGTCGTCCCCGACGCGCGCAAGCTGCCGGTCGTGTCGTTTGAGGAGATGCTCGAGATGTCGGCGTCCGGCGCTGGCGTGCTGCAGCTTCGCTCCGTCGAGTACGCCCGCAACCACGGGGTGCAGATCCACTGCCGGTCGAGCTTCAGCGACGCCGAGGGGACCGTCGTCGTGGACGACGCCTCCGGGCCGCGGCCCGCGATCACGGCCGTGACGCACTCGACCGACGAGGCGCGCGTCACGCTCGAGCACGTCCCCAACGCGCCGGGCATGGCGGGCCGGATCGCCACCGCCCTGGCCGACGCGAACGTCAACATCGACATGATCATCCAGAACGAGCCGGCGGTCGCCGGCGCCGGCGCGGACATGTCGTTCACGGTCCCGCGCGCGGACCTGCGCGAGGCGCTTGCGTCGCTGGCGACCCTCGCGGAGGAGCTCGGCATCGAGATCTCGACCGACGAGTCCGTCGGCAAGGTGTCGGTCATCGGCGAGGGGATGAAGACGCAGTCCGGCGTCGCCGCGCAGGTGTTCTCGACGCTCGGCGCCGAGGCGATCAACATCCAGATGATCGCGACGTCGCCGATCAAGATCTCCTGTGTCATCGAGCTCGAACGCGTGCAGGCCGCCGTGCGCGCGCTGCACGCCGCCTTCCTGAGCTGAGCGCGCCCGTGGCCTTCTCCGGCTGGTCCTTCACGGGGCAGTGGCGGGGCTATCAGTCGCAGTGCCTGGACGCCTTCGAGGCCGACCGCGCGGCCGGGCGCCACCAGACGCTGCTCGTCGCGCCGCCGGGGTCGGGCAAGACGGTCGTCGGGTTGGAGGTCGTGCGGCGCCTCGGCGTGCCCGCGGTCGTGCTGTGCCCGTCGCGGACGATCCAGCGCCAGTGGTCGGAGAAGCAGGCGCTGTTCGGGCCTGTGAGCGAGGACCTGCATGCGCTGACCTACCAGTCGCTGTGCCGGACCTCCGACCCCGAGGGGATGCTGCGCGAGGCGGCTCTCGGCGTTTGGGCACGCGAGCGCGCGGGCGTCACCGGGCAGGCCGTCGAGGAGGTCGTGGCCGAGGCGGCGGGCTGGGAGGGGCAGGCCGCGGCGCAGCGCGAGCGCGACGTCTCGCGGCTGGTCGCGCGGATCAAGCGGCAGGTCGCGGCGGGCAAGCTGCCCGACCTGCCGGCCGACCAGCTGCTGTCGGCCGCGGCGCGAGCGCGGGTGGCAGCGCTGCGCGACGCGGGCGTGCGCGTCGTCGTGCTCGACGAGTGCCATCACCTGCTGTCGCTGTGGGGCGCGCTGCTGAAGGCCGTGCTCGACGAGCTGTCGCCGCAGCATGTCCTCGGCCTGACGGCAACCAACCCGCGCGACGTCACCGCCGAGCAGGCGCTGCTCTACGCGGAGCTGCTCGACAGCGAGGACTTCTCGGTGCCGACGCCCGCCGTCGTGCGGGAGGGGTTCCTCGCGCCCTACCAGGAGCTCGTCCAGCTCTGCACGCCGCTGCAGTCCGAGCACGAGTGGCTGGCCGACCGCCATGCTCGCTTCGAGGTCGCGCTCGACGAGCTGGCGGTGGTGCCGGTCGGCGAGGAGCACCTCGGCCTCGACGTGTGGCTCTCGTCGCGGCTTGCCGAGCGGACGGCCGCGGGCGGCGGGACGCTGTCCTGGGCCGAGCTCGCGCGATCGCGGCCGCGGCTCGCCGACGCGGGGCTGCGCTGGATGCACGCGCGCGGCGTGCGCGCGCCGCCGGACGCGCCGCGCGGCGAGCAGCACCGCGCCGCGCCGACGATCGACGACTGGGCCGTGCTGCTCGAGGACTACGCGCTGCGCTGCCTGCGCGCCGACGCGAGCGCCGAGGCGTCGCGCCGCCTCGATGCGCTGCAGGTCGCGCTGGGCGACCTCGGCTTCGCGGTGACCCGGCAGGGCATCCGCCGCGTCGGCGGCGAGGTCGACCGGGTGCTGCTGAGCTCGGCCGCCAAGCCGCTTGCGATGTGCGACGTGCTCGCGTGCGAGTACGACGCGCGCGGCTCGGCGCTGCGGGCGGTCGTCATGTGCGACTCCGAGCGCCCGCCGCGCCAGCCCGCGGACTCACCGCTGATGCTGACCGGCGGTGGCCGCGGCCTGCTCGCGTCGGCGGGCGCGGACGAGCGGCTCGTCGGTGCGCGGCCTGCCTTGGTGACGGGCGAGACGTTCGCGGTCCTGCCGGTCGACGCCGACTGGTGGGCGGAGCGGTTCTCCGCGCTCGCGGCCGGCGTCTTCGCCGCGGCCCCCCCCCCGCCTCCGCCCCGGAGGCCGCCTCCGCGCCCGAGGCCTCCGCCGCGCACTGGCCGGGCTTCTCCGGGCGCCTGCGCGCCGAGCCGCAAGACGGCCTCGTCGTCCTGCGCCACGACGACGCGGCCTTCGACTCGCAGGTCTGGACCGCGTGGGCCACCGAGCTGCTCGCGGCGGGGGAGACGCACGTGCTGATCGGGACCCGCGGCCTGCTCGGCGAGGGCTGGGACTGCCCGCCGGTCAACGTGCTCGTCGACATGACGGCCGTCGCGGCGGACGTGTCCGTGCGCCAGATGCGCGGCCGGTCGCTGCGCCTCGATCCGGCCGACCCGTCGAAGCTCGCGAACAACTGGGACGTCGTCTGCGTCGCGCCCGAGCTGGGCCGGGGCCACGCCGACTACGGGCGCTTCGTGCGCCGCCACGCGCACCTGCACGCGCCGTGCGAGGACGGGACGATCGAGACCGGCCCGTCGCACGTGCACCCCGAGCTCTCGCCGTACGGCCCGCCGGCGGCCGAGCGCTTCGTCGCGATCAACGTCGAGCAGCAGGAGCGAGCCGCCGACCGCGATGCGGCGCGGGCGCGCTGGAACATCGGCGCGCCCTACCGGGGCGTCGACCTCGACGTCCTCGTCGTCCGAAACCCCCGCCGCGCCACGGCCGACCCTCCACAGAACCTCGCCACGACGCGCCCGCCGCGCTGGCGCTGGCTCGCGCCGCGCCGCGGCTATCCCGAGCACCTGCCGCTCGAATGGGCCGCGGCCGCGGTCTGCGACGCGTACGTCGCGCTGGGTGAGCTGCCGGCCGAGGTCGCGCGCGCGATGCAGTTCACCGTGCGCCCGGAGGGCTGGGTGCGCGTGAGCCTGCCCGACGCCGACGTCGAGGTCAGCCGGAAAGTCAGCGCCGCGCTCGACGAGCTGTTCGGCGGCGGCGGCCTGGCGCGCTACGTCGTCTCGCGCAAGGTGGCGACGGGCGCCCTCGCGCTCGTGCGGCGCCAGACGGCATGGCACCCCGTCCCCGCCGACCTCGCCCGCCGCAAGGAGCGCGCCGCGGCGTTCCACGTCGCCTGGCAGCGCTGGCTCGGCAAGGCAGAGCTCGTCTACTGCCACGGCACCGACCCGCGCGCCCGCGACCTGGCCGTGCAAGCGGCGAGCGTGCCGGCCCTCGAGACCCAGCGCCGCCGGATCTGGCGGTAGTGGTGCGGTCTACTCGCGTATAGACCAGTAGAACGCACCACCCCCCCGTCGAGCCCGCCGGTACCGTGTCGCCCCGCTCATGAAGATCATCTACACCCACACCGACGAGGCGCCCGCGCTCGCCACGCACTCGCTGCTGCCGATCGTCCAGGCGTTCGCGGCCGCCGCGGGCGTCGACATCGAGCTGCGCGACATCTCGCTCGCCGGCCGGATCCTCGCCCAGTTCCCCGAGCTGCTCACGCCCGAGCAGCGGGTCCCCGACGCGCTGGCCGAGCTCGGCGCGCTCGCCAAGACCCCCGAGGCGAACATCATCAAGCTGCCGAACATCAGCGCGTCGGTGCCGCAGCTCAAGGCGGTGATCGCCGAGCTTCAGGCGCAGGGCTGCGCGATCCCCGACTACCCCGCGGATCCCGCCGACCCGGCGCGCGCGAAGTACGACGCGGTCAAGGGCAGCGCCGTGAATCCGGTCCTGCGCGAGGGCAACTCCGACCGCCGCGCGCCGGCATCGGTGAAGGCGTTCGCGCGCAAGCACCCGCATCGCATGGGCGCCTGGTCGCCGGACTGCACGTCGCACGTCTCGACGATGGCCGGCGGCGACTTTCGCTCCACCGAGCAGTCCGTGACGGTCGAGGCCGAGGGGGCGGTCCGCGTCGAGCACGTCACCGCCGATGGCAGCGTCACGGTGCTCAAGGCCGAGACGCCGGTGCTCGCCGGCGAGGTGCTCGACGCGGCCGTCATGCGCCGCGAAGCGCTCGACGCGTTCCTCGCCGAGCAGGTCGCCGAGGCCAAGCGCCAGGGCGTGCTTTTCTCGGTGCACCTGAAGGCGACGATGATGAAGGTCTCCGACCCGATCATCTTCGGCCACGCGGTGCGCGCCGTCGTGGGGGAGGTGTACGACAAATTCGAGGACGCCAACCCGAACGACGGCCTCGCCAGCCTGCTGAGCGCTCACCCCGACGCCAAGCCGGCCGTCGACGCCGCGCTCGCCGCCGGCCCGTCGATCGCGATGGTCGACTCCGACAAGGGGATCACGAACCTGCACGCCCCCTCGGACATCATCGTCGACGCCTCGATGCCCGCGGCCATCCGCTCGTCGGGGCAGATGTGGAACGCGGCCGGCGAGCTGCAGGACACAAAGTTCGTCATTCCCGACTCCTCGTACGCGCCGCTGTACGCCGAGACCGTCGACCACTGCCGCGAGCACGGCGCGTTCGACCCGGCGACGATGGGGACGACGCCGAACGTCGGCCTCATGGCGCAGAAAGCCGAGGAGTACGGCTCGCACGACAAGACATTCGAGATAAGCGCCCCCGGCACGGTGCGGGTCGTCGACCAAGAAGGCGCGACGCTGCTCGAGCACGACGTGGCCGAAGGCGACATCTGGCGCATGTGCCAGTGCAAGGACGCGCCGATCCGCAACTGGGTCGAGCTCGCGGTCGCCCGCGCCCGCGCGACCGGTGCGCCCGCGGTCTTCTGGCTCGACGAGACCCGTCCGCACGACGCGGAGCTCCTGAAGAAGGTCCGCCCGGCGCTCGACGAGCTCGGCACCGACGACCTGCGGATCGAGATCCTGCCCGTGGCCGAGGCGACGCGGTTCACGCTCGAACGCGCGCGCGCCGGCGAGGACACGATCTCGGTCACAGGAAACGTCCTGCGCGACTACCTCACCGACCTCTTCCCGATCATGGAGCTCGGCACGAGCGCGAAGATGCTCTCGATCGTCCCGCTGATGAACGGCGGCGGCCTGTTCGAGACCGGCGCGGGCGGCTCGGCGCCCAAGCACGTCCAGCAGCTGCTCAAGGAGAACCACCTGCGCTGGGACTCGCTCGGGGAGTTCCTCGCGCTTGCGGTGTCACTCGAGATGCTCGCCGAGAAGACCGCCAACGCCAAGGCGAAGATCCTCGCGCAGACGCTCGACCGGGCGACCGGCCTCGTGCTCGAGAACGGCCGCTCCCCGGGGCGCAAGGTCGGCGACCTGGACAACCGCGACAGCCACTTCTACCTCGCGCTCTACTGGGCGCAGGAGCTCGCGCGCCAGACCGAGGACGTCGCGCTCGCCGAGCTCTTCGCCGAGGTGGCCGACCAGCTCGCCGCCAACCAGGACAAGATCGCCGAGGAGAACCACCTGGGGTCGGGTCAGCCGGTCGACGTCGGCGGCTACTACCGGCCCGACCCGGCGCGCGTCGAGGCGATCATGCGCCCGAGCGCGACGTTCGCCGCCGTGCTGGCGACGCTGACGCGCTGACGCACTGACGCACGCACTCGTTGCAGTCGGCGGCCATCGAGCTGCGGTGACGTTGACTGTTACTCCTGATCGTGGTTTGATAGCACTTAAGTGAATTACATACGCAGCGCTGGCATGACACGCGAGAGCTCTTTGCAATCGCGCCTCGTCGTCGCCACGGTCCGGCTCGCGTGCGTCATGACGGTGCTCGCGGGCCTCGCGATCTCGCCGGCGTCCCCCGCGCAGGCCGCGGAATCCGAGCGCTGGGTGCTCCAAAGCGACTCCGGCCTGCTGACCGAGCGGTTCGGATCGTCGGAGGCCGTGCTCGCCACCGGCGCGCCGGCGCGCGAGTTCGGGGAGATCATCCCGTCCTCGGACATCTTCGTCACGCCGAACTTCGACTGGTCTTCGCGCGACGGCGCGACGCTCGCCGACGTGTCGAACCCCGACGGCATCCCGAACACCGCGGTCGGGTTCGAGGTCATCGAGCACCCGATCTACCTGCCGTACCTGCGGGTGGGCCGCTACGACGTCGTCATCGACAACGACCAGGACGGCGTCTACGGCGAGGACACCGACGAGGTGCTCGGCTTCGACGAGCAGCCGGGCTTCGTCGCCTTCTACGACGGCAACCATCGCACGATCGACAAGACGCGCATGAAGGAGGAGTTCGCGCGGCCGGTCATGGAGGCGGCGCTGACGGCTGCCGAGCTTGCCGGCACGGTCCAGGTCTACCGCGTGTTCGACGAGGCGCTCGGGCTGTTCACGACCGGCTTCACCGCCGGCAACGCGATCTACGAGCTCTCCGAGCACGCCGCCGACCTGCCGTCGAAGGCTCGCTACGCGACCGAGATCAGCGACGCCGCGACCGACGAGCTCACCCACGTCGCGACCGGGCCCCACGACGCGATCGAGTGGGCCGCCGGCCAGCTCGAGGCCACGGCCGACGATCTGCACAGCTCTGCGCTCGGGATCTACGCCGACCCGCCCGATCCGGCGTACACCACGATCGCCGATCCCGACCCCGTCGCGGACCGCTTCGATGCCGGCACGGCGGATCCCGTCTACAACGCGTTCGCGCGCGTGGCGAACGCCGCCGTCGCGGCCGCGGGCGAGTCGCGTGCCGTGCTGCACGCGCTCGAGCGTGGGGACGGCGCGGCGGCCGACGACGCCGTCCCGTACGTGCGCCTGCAGGCGCAGGCGCTGAGCGCCGCCGGGACGACGCTCGTCGCGACACTCGACCGGCTGGACGATGCGGCCACCGGCCTCGCCGACCTCCTCCGCGACGAGGGCGCCACCGGTGCGCTCAGCGACGAGCAGCGCGACAACCTCGCGTCCGCTCAGGCCCGCGTCGCCGCCGACGGCTTCGACGCCGGCGAGCTCGCGGCGTTTCAGGCGGCGGGCGCCGGGCCGGCGACGATCGAGGAGCTGAAGCGCAAGCTCCTGCGCGTGCTGGCGGCGGATCTCACCGGCTCGCTCGACGCGCGCCTCGATGCGCTCGCGGCGGCGGCGCGCGATGGCCGGGCGGGCGTCCGCGACGCGATCACGCAGGCGACGAACCTCGCCGAGGACCTCACGTCCAACAGCCCGCCGACCCCGGTGCCCGACCAGCTCGCAGTCGACGCGGGCGACTCGGCGACCATCGACGTGCTCGCGAACGACGGCGACATCGACGGCGACCCGCTGCACGTCTCGGACTCCACGGCCCCGGGCCAGGGCCAGGGCCATGTGACCTGCCAGCCGAACGGGCAGTGCACGTACACGGCCAATCGCAACGCCAGCGGCGGCGACTACTTCTACTACACGGTCGAGGATCCTCGCGGTGGCAGCGCAACGACCTACGTCCTGGTCTCGATCGCGCGCAAGAACTTCCCGCCCGAGCCGGTCGCGGACACGCTCGTCACGCGGGTGGGCGTCACGCGGGCGATCGAGGTGCTGCGCAACGACACCGATCCCAACGGCGACCCGCTGCAGGTGACGGGCGCCTCGGCGCCCGCGCACGGCTCGGTGGACTGCACGGCGAGCGGCCGTTGCACGTACGTCCCGGAGCCCGGCTACGTCGGCGACGATGCGTTCACCTACACGGTCGACGACGGCCAGAACGGCGTCGCCACAGCAACCGTTGCGGTCACGGTGAGCGCGACGAACGAGCCGCCGGTCGCCGTGGCGGGGCCGGACGCGCAAGCCACCGAGGGCTCGATCTTCTTCGTCGACGGCAGCGGATCGACGGATGTCGACGGCGAGATCGTCGAGTACCGCTGGGACTTCGGCGACGGCAGCGACGAGGTGAGCGGCGGCCCGTCGAACGCCCACTACTACGGTCGGCCCGGCACGTTCGAGGTGCGCCTGACGGTCGTCGACGACGGCGGCGCGACGGCGCA
The DNA here is from genome assembly GCA_963839905.1 of uncultured Actinomycetes bacterium. Lineage (GTDB taxonomy): Bacteria > Actinomycetota > Thermoleophilia > Solirubrobacterales > Solirubrobacteraceae > CADCVQ01. Next base: position 258,890 of record CAWIXC010000008.1, read on the forward strand.
GGACACGCTGACGGTCGTCGTCGCGAACACAGCGCCGACGGTCGGCGTGTGCTGCTATGAGCGCGCGCCGGTCGGGACCCCGCGGACGTACTACGCCTACGTCGCCACGGGCACGAGCGATCCGACGACCGTGACGTTCGACTTCGGCGACGGGACGCCGCAGGTCACGCGGCAGACGACGGGCGCGGGCTCGATCGGCGTCGAGCACGCCTACGCCGCGGTGGGCACGTACGTCGTCGCGGTGAGCGCGGTCGACAGCAGCGGTGCCAGCGCGAGCGCCCAGTCGCCGGTGATCGTCGCGGACGCCGTCGCTGACGCGGGCCCCGATCAAACGGCCGTCGAGGGCGAACAGCTGACGTTCGGCGGGAACACGACGCCCAGCGACTCGCGCACGCAGGTCGTGTGGCAGTACGGCGACGGCGAGGCCGGCTCGGGGACGCCGCAGACCCACATCTACCGCGACGAGGGCACGTACACGGCGACCGTGACCGTGGCCGACGACAAGGCCACGATCTCGGACTCGGCCGAGATCGAAGTCTCCAACGCACCGCCGGTCGCCACCATGCTCGTGACCCCGGGCCCCGACGCAAGCGCCCCCGTCTCGATGCGCGCGTTCGCCCGGGACCCGGGTGTCGACGACGTGCTCACCTTCGCATGGGACTTCGGCGACGGCATGACCGCCTCGGGCGACCGGACCACCCACGTCTACGCCCAGCCGGGCACCTACGACGTGCGCCTCGACGTCTCCGACGGCGACGGGGCCACGACGAGCGTGCACCACTCGCTCGTCGTCGGCCCGCGCGCCGGCGATCGCGACACCCGCGGCAGGGAGTTCTGGCTCACGTTTCCGCTCAACTACATCGAGACGCCGGTGCTGACGCTGTTTCTCGCGGCCGAGGAGGCGACGTCCGGGCGAGTGGAGATCCCCGACCTGGGGTTCACGGAGGACTTCGCGGTGAACCCCGGCCACGTGACATCGGTCGTCTTGCCCCCGGCGGCGCAGCTTCGCGACGGGCGCTCGCTGCTCGGCGTCCACGTCACCGCGGAACGCGACGTCAGCGTGTACGGCCTCAATCGCATCAAGTACACGACCGACGCGTACGTCGGGCTACCCGTGGACGCGCTCGGCACGCGCTACCGGATCATGTCCTACACCGAGCTGCTGGCGCCCGAGGCCGCGATCGTGGCGACCGCCAACGACACGACGGTCACGGTCACGCCCGCGGCCGCGCTCGTCGACGGGCGGCCGGCGGGCGTGCCCTTCACCGTCGAGCTCGATCTCGGCGAGACCTACCAGCTCTCGGGGGCCGGCGACCTCACCGGGACCCTCGTCGAGGCCGACGCGCCCGTCGCGGCGTTCGGCGCGCACGCGTGCGCCAATGTCCCGCGCGGGACGGCGTACTGCGATCACCTCGTCGAGCAGATGCCGCCGCTGGACTCGTGGGGCCGCGAGTTCGTCACGATGCCGCTCGCGACCCGCAGCCGCGGCGACACGTTCCGGATCCTCGCGTCGGAGGACGGCACGCGCGTCTCGATCACCGGCCAGGCCGATGCGGTGCTGGACGCCGGTGCCTACGTCGAGCGGCTCATCGACGGTCCGGCGACGATCACCGCAGACCGGCCGGTGCTCGTCGCGCAGTACTCCAACGGATCGACGTTCGACAGCTCGATCTCGGACCCGTTCATGGTCGTCATCCCGCCGTTCGAGCAGTTTCAGGCGAACTACACTGTCACCACGCCGGCGAGCGGCTTTCAGGCGAACTTTCTCAACCTCGTCGTCCGTGCCGCCGGAGCCGGGTCGGTGACGGTCGACGGCGTCACGCTGCCGGCGGACTCGTTCGTCCCCGTCCCCGGCTCGGACTTCGTGGGCCGCCAGCTCACCGTCGGCCCCGGCGATCATCGGATCACGAGCTCCGAGCCGCTCGGCGTGATCGTGTACGGCTTCGACCAGTACGACTCCTTCGGCTACGGCGGCGGCTTCGGGACCGGTTCGATCGCGACCGTGACGGAGCTCGCCATCGAGCCTGCGACCGAGACCCGCGACGTGGGGACGGAGGGCTGCGTGGACGCGCGCGCGACGACCGGGGCCGGCGTGGCCGTGCCAGACGTGCGGATCGATTTCGCCGTCGCCGGCGCGAATGCCGCGACCGGCTTCGCGTCGACGCGCGCCGACGGGCGGGCGACCTTCTGCTACACCGGCACGACCGTCGGGCAGGACCTGGTGACGGCGCTGCTCGGGCGCGTCAGCGCGAGCGCCGCGAAGACGTGGCGCGCCGCGAACCGCGCGCCGGTCGCCGAGCCCGACGCGACGACGACGAGCGAGGGGACGCTCGCTGTCGTGCCGCTCGCCACGCTGCTGGCCAACGACTCCGACCCCGACGGCGACCAGCTGGCGGTCAGCGCCGTCGACTCCGGGCCGGCGACGCACGGCACGGCGGTGCTCGGGCCCGCCAGCGCGACGTACACGCCGCTTGCGGGCTTCAGCGGCGAAGCGACATTCGAGTACACGATCGCCGACGGGCGCGGCGCGAGCGCGACGGCGCAGGTCCGCGTGACGGTGACGCCCGCGACGCCGAACCGGCCTCCGATCCTCGAGGCCGTCGCGAATCGCACGGTCGACGAGCAGACGCCGCTGGTGCTGACCGCGGTGGCCGCCGACCCCGACGGTGACCGGCCGGCGTTCAGCCTCGATGGCGCCCCGCCGGGCGCCGCGATCGACCCGGCAAGCGGGCGGCTGACGTGGACGCCGACGGAGGAGCAGGGCCCGGGGACCTACCGCTTCGAGGTGCGGGCCGGCGATGGGCTCCTCAGCGTCGCGGTCCCCGTCACGATCACGGTCGCCGAGGTCAACCGGGCGCCCGTGCCGGGCCCGCTCGGCGATCAGGCGCTTGCCGCCGGCGCTCCGCTGGCCGCGCACGCGACCGCGACGGATCCGGACGTGCCGGCGAACGGCCTGTCCTTCGCGCTCGCCGAAGCCCCGGCGGGCGCGACCATCGACGTGCGGACCGGCGTCATCGGGTGGACGGCGAGCGGACGGTGCGCAAGCGTCGGGGTGCGGGTCGCCGACGACGGCACGCCGCCGCTGTCGGCGCAGGCGCGCTTCACCGCGACCCCGAGCGCGACCGGGGGAGCCTCATCCTCGGCTGCGCCAAGCGCGACGTCGTGCTCGTGGACGTCGTGCCCGAGGCGCGCAGGGTCCGCCTGATCGGCGTGGCCGACCGGCGCTTCGCCGGCCGTCGTGTGGAGATCGTCTTCGAGGCGAGCCGCAAGACGGTCGCGCGGCCAACCGTCCAGGCGGATGGCTCGTTCACCGCGACCGCGCCGCTGCCGCCACGCCGGCTGCGGGCGACGAATCGCGCGCGCTACATGGCGCACATCGGCAACGAGCGGTCGCTGAACCTCAAGCTCATGCGCCGCCTCGTCGTCAGCGGGGTGGGCGCCAGGGGCGGCAAGGTCACGATCACCGGGCGCGTGGTCGGTCCGTTCTTGCGTCGCAAGGCCGACCGCGCGATCGTCGTCCAGCGGCGGCTGACGTGCTCGAAGACCGAGAAGGTCGGCCAGCTCGTTCCGCGGGCGGACGGCCGGTTCACCGCGACGGTCGACGCGCCCGCCGGGCAGTCGGCAGCCGTCTACCGGCTGCGCACGAAGGTTCGCCACACGGCGCGCGACGCGAGCCCGATCCAGACGTACTCGCTGCCTCGAGCGGTCGACTTCTGAGCATCGTCGTCGTCGACTCGGGCGCCGCGAGCTGGTTCGACGCCACCGGGCGCGCGGCCGGATTCGCTACCGTTGACCGGCCCATGGAGCAGCCGCTGATCACCGCCGTCACGCACTCCACCGAGGAGGCTCGCGTGACGCTCAAGGACGTCCCGCACAGCCCCGGGATCGCGGGTCGCATCGCGACGGCGCTCGCCGACAGCGCGGTCAACATCGACATGATCATCCAGAACGAGCCGGTCTCGGCGGGCAAGCTCGCCGACATCTCGTTCACGATCCCGCGCTCGCGCCTCGCGGCCGCGCGCGCGGCGCTCGCGCCGCTCGAGTCCGAGCTCGGGATCGAGGCCTCCGGCGACGAGCTCATGGGCAAGGTGTCGATCATCGGCGCCGGGATGAAGTCGCACCCCGAGGTCGCGGCGAAGGTCTTCACGGTGCTCGGCGACGAGGGCGTCAACATCGAGATGATCGCGACGTCGCCGATCAAGATCTCGTGCGTCATCGCCGGCGACCAGGTGCCGGACGCCGTCCGCGCGCTGCACTCGGCGTTCGAGCTGTCGGGCCCGGACACGATCCGGCCCGAGCGGCCGTTCGGGGAGTTCGCATGAGCGGCCTGCGCGTCGCCGTCGTCGGCGCCACGGGCGCGGTCGGCACGGTCATGCTGCGCCTGCTGCGCGAGCGCGGAGTTCCCTGCGTCCGAGGTCGTTCCGTTCGCGTCGGAGCGCTCCGTCGGGCCGCGTGCTCGACGGCGGCCTGACGGTCGCGGCGCTCGACGAGGAGAACATCCAGGGCTTCGACGTCGCGCTGTTCTCCGCCGGCGCGACCCGCTCGCGCGAGTGGGCGCAGCGCTTCGTCGACGCGGGCGCGGTCGTCGTCGACAACTCGAGCGCCTTCCGCAAGGACCCCGGCGATCCCGCTCGTCGTCTCCGAGGTCAACCCGGACGCGCTCGACGCGCCACAGCGGGATCGTCGCCAACCCGAACTGCACGACGATGGTCGCGATGCTGCCGCTCAAGGCGCTGCACGACGCCTTCGACCTGCGCGCGATGGTCGCGACGAGCTACCAGGCCGCCGGCGGCGCAGGGCAGAAGGGCATCGACGAGCTGGCCGCGCAGGTCGCGCCGCTCGCCGCCGACGTCCAGCAGCTCTGCGACGACGGGGCGACGGCCGCCGCGAAGGTCGAGCACGCCGTCCACGCCGCGACGCTCGCGTTCAACGTCGTGCCGCAGCTCGGCACGATCGGCGAGGAGGGCTACACCGACGAGGAGCTCAAGCTGCGCGACGAGTCGCGCAAGATCCTCTCGATCCCCGACCTCGCGGTCTCGCCGACGTGCGTGCGCGTGCCGGTCATGGTCGGCCACGGCGTCGCGGTGCGCGCGACGTTCGCGCGCGAGGTCGACCTCGACGAGGCGCTCGACGTCGCTGCGCGCGTTCCCGAACCTCGTCATCGACGACATCCCGACGCCGCTGGCGTACGCCGGCCGCGACGAGGTCGCCGTCGGGCGCATCCGCCGCGACCTCGCCGACCCGCGCTCGCTGAACTTCTTCGTCGTCGGCGACAACCTGCTCAAGGGCGCGGCGCTGAACACCGTGCAGCTCGCCGAGGTCCTGCACGAGCGCGGCCTCATCGGCGCGCGCGTCGCGTAGTTCGCGGAAACTCCCGGCGGAACATGACCGCCATCGCCGCCAAGGGGTCGGCGTGGCCCGTGCTCGTCGCCACCCTCGCTTCTGCTCGCGGCGCTCGGGCTCGCGTTCTGGTTCGTCGAGCCGCTGCGCGGCGTGGCGACCGCCGCGTTCGACGGCGACGGTAAGCTCGTGCGCTCGCGCACGCACGAGCTGGGTGCGGCCGGGGCGCTCGTCCTGCTGGCGCTCGTGCTCGCGCACGCGGCGATCCCCTATCCCGCGGAGCTCACGACCGCCGCCGCGGGCTACGTCTACGGGTTCGGGCTCGGCTTCGCGCTCATGATGGTCGGCTGGTTTCTCACCGCGCTGCTCGCGTACGAGCTGGCGCGCGAGGTCGGGCGGCCGGTCGCGCGCAAGCTCATCGGCGAGCGGCGCCTCGAGAAGGCCGAGCGGTTCGTCGACCGCGGCGGCCCGACCGGCCTGATCGCGTCGCGCTTCGTGCCGCTGATCCCGTTCAACGCGGTCTGCTACGCGGCGGGCATCACGGGCGTCGCGCGGCCGCGCTACGCCTGGACGACGGCGATCGGCATCGCGCCGTTCTGCCTGATCGTGACGTACCTCGGCAGCCGCCTGCAGACCGTGAGCATCACGGACTGGCGGCTGTGGCTCGTCGTCGTCGCCCTGCTGGCGGTGCTCTTCGCCTGCCACCGCTTCCTCGCGCCCCGCGAGGGGTGAGCTGCGCCGGAGGGCGCCCCGTTAGCTGTCGGTGAGCCGGCGCAGCGCGAGGCGCACGCCGTAATACGGGTCGCCGAGGCGGACGAACTGCGCGGTCAGCGGCGAGAGCCCGAACGTCTCACCATCGGCGACGATCGTGCGGCCGCTGTCGCCGATCGACTCGATCACCGCCGGCGTCCGCGCGCGGAGGTGCACGATCGTGACCTCCATCCCGACGTACGGCGACTGCCTGCCTGAACGTGGCAAGGCGGGGTGTCCCTCGTATGCGCTGCTGTCGCCGGCCGGCATCGAGGGCGACAGGCTAGCCGCACCGAAGGCACGGTCACTCGCTCGTCAGGGTGGCGCGGTCGTCGTGCTTCGTCAATACGGCGCAGCGCGGGTGCCGACGCGCGAGATCCGGCAACCAGTGACAGGTGACGCTTTCTCACGAGGGTTGCCGGAGCCAGTGGACGAAGCCGGAGTACGGCTGTTCGGCTGTGACAAAGGCTTCAAGCGAGGTCACGAGTGGCCCGATCGTCTGGTGCCCGTCACGCTGGGCGTGGTCGAACAGCTCGTCGTCGGGGAGGCCGCGGAACTCGAGCAGCTCCGCGACGGCGAGGACGTCATGGCCACGGTTGCGGAGCTGCTGCGCGATCGCGGCCGGCAGCATCTCGTCGAGGAGGAGCCTCACGCCAGGGCGTTGCGCCCACGACGCCACTGCGCTTCGGCCGCGTCGGCCTCCTCGACGTGGCGGCTGATCCGCTCGTCGATCTCCTCGCGGTGCTCGCCGTAGTAGCGAACCGCCGCGCGGACCTGCATCGTTGTCAGGCCCCCCCAATCGGCGGCCGCCACGAGGGCGGCGTCGCCCTCACGTCCGCTCGCGCGAATAGCGGCGATCACCTCCCATACGTCGGGACCGGCGGCCAGCCCCGCGCGCCGGCCGCTGGGGCCGTCTCGGAACACGACCCCGGGGTGGTCCTCCATGCGCATCCCCTCGTCGAGGTAGCGCTCCGCGAGGCGGGACTTGTTGAGTCCCACGCGCGCGCCGCGGCGTTCCAGCCGATCGAGGACCGCGGAGTCCAAGCGTGCCGAGAACTGGCGTGCGCGGGCCATGTAAGACACTGTAACGCGGCGCCCGAGGGAGGACAGCGGACACGCCGCAGCGATCGCGTCCTCAAGACGCTCCGGCCGGCCTCTCGGAACTTCCGGCGACCGCCAGCGTTCCAAACATGGCAGTGCTTCAGCGGATCGTGATCCTCGCCGCCGTCCTCGCGGGCGTGCTCGCAGCGCCGGCCTCGGCGGCGACGGTGGCGCTCGAGGATGTCCAGTACTGCACCGACCTCTGGGGCAGCTGCAGGTACATGCAGTACTCGCAGGGCGTGCTGCTGACGTACCTGGGCGAGCCGGGTGAGCGCAACAGCGTCGCCGTGGGGCGGACGGGGGATGGCATCGATGTCGCGGATGGCGGAGCCACGCTGCACGCACGTGGGCGATGCGCGTCGGCGAGCGCCGGCGTCGCGCACTGTGAGACCGGCGGCCGGCCGCTGGTGGGCTACCGGCTGGACGGCGGCGATCAGAACGACTCGATCGTCGTCGCTGGCTCGCTGGCTCCCGCGTTTGCCATCGGCGTCCCGCGCCTCCTTGCCGGCGGACCCGGCGATGACGTGCTCGTCGGTGGCGTGGACGCCGACGTTCTCACCGGCGGCCCGGGCTCCGATCGCCTCGGCGGGGGCGCCGGCGATGACGTCTTCTTCACCGCCCCCCGGCTGGGCACGACGGCGCCTGAGAGCCCCGACGGCGCCGAGCCGGATGTCGCCGACGGCGGGCCCGGCCTGGACACCGCGGACTACAGCCGGCGAACGCGCCCGCTGCGGCTCGACCTGGGCGGCGAGGCGGCGGGCGGCGGCGAGCCGGGCGAGCGCGACCGGCTGTCGAACATCGAGGAGATCGTCGGCGGATTCGGCAGCGACGTGCTCGTCGGCGCCAGCACCGCGGACCGCCTGGACGGGCAAGGCGGTGACGATCGCTTGGACGGCAAGGGCGGCAACGACGAGCTCGTGGGCGCGATCGGGCGAGACACCCTCATCGGCGGCGACGGCGACGACCGACTTGGCACGGGCCTTGACGCGCAGCAGCCGATGCCCGCCGACGCCGACCGCGCCGTGTGCGGCCGCGGTCGCGACGTCGTCGGCGACCCCTTCGAAGAGGACTTCACCGGCGAGATGTGGCGGCGCCCGGACCCCCTCGACGTCCTGGCGCGCGACTGCGAGCGGGTCCCGTTCACGCTTCCGGGCGTTGCCGTGGCGCCGGTCGCCGACCCGCGCCCGACGCGTCGCGGGCGCCGCGCCTGGACGTTCCGAAACCCGTGTCTCGTCGCCGGCGATCCGCCGCGCACCCATCCGTGCGTCGGTCGCATCGAGCTTGCGCTACCGGAGGGCAAGACGCTCGCGCGGGGGTCCTTCAGCGCGAAATCGCACGGTGAAGATCGCGCTTGGGATGGTCGCCGCGAGAAGGCTCGGGCGGGCGCGCCGCGTCGCCATTCGGATCCACGCTCGCTACAGCTCGCGCTCCGGGCCGCTGGACGAGCTCGCGGCCAGTGCTCGCAGCTTGGCAGGCGGCCGAGGAAGCCCGCCCCGGGTGCGGGCTGGCTACCGGGCGTGGCCCGACAGCTCGCGCCTGCTGCGCACGCCGAGCTTGCGAAAGACGCTGCGCGCGTGGGTGCGCACCGTCTCGACCGAGACCGACAGCGCCGCCGCGATCTCGCCGTTGGAGCGCCCGAGCTGCAGCAGTCCGAGGACGTCGGCCTCGCGCGGGGTTAGCATCTCGTGGCCGCCCGCGTTGGCGTGCGGGAGCACCTGCAGGCCGCGCGACGCGAGGTGGATCGTGTTCAGGACGTCGCGGCTCTGGACGTCGCGGCCGAGGCAGGCGGTCGCGCCGAGCGCCAGCAGGTGGCCGGACTCCGCGGCGGTCGGGTTGCTCGCGAGCACGACCAGGCGCGTCTGCAGGTGGCCGGCGTGCAGGCGGCGCACGTCGGCGGGGGTCGTGAGCGCGGCGAGGTTGAGGATCACGACGCGCGGCTCGTGCTCGGAGATCATCGCGTCGAGGCGATCGGGGGCCACGTCCGACGCGACGATCCGCAGGCTCGGGTCGGCGGAGATGAGGCTGCGCAGGCCCGCGGCGATGAGATCCTCGAAGCGCGCGAGGAGGACGGTGATGGGGCGGGGATCCATTGACGCTCTTATCGGCAGCCGGGTGGCGAAGGGTGAGCCGGTCCCTCCCCCGAAGATCACCCCGGGCGGGTGACGAAACCCGACCGGCGATCCGCCACCATGACAAGCGTCAGCAAGGCGAGCCGCGAAAGCATCAGGGGACTCGCCAGCACCGCGGTGAACGGGAATTCTTCGCGGTACAGAGATCTTCTCGCGGGGATCGGCACAAAGGGGTACGGCGGGAGAGGGGCCTTCGGGCCCCTCTTTGGCGTCCAGGGTCGGCTACCGCGCGGGCGGAGGAGGATCGGGTGGAGCCGATTCCTCGTCGTCCGGCGCCGCGATAGTCGCGCGCAGGCGGTCGCGCGCGGCGTCCAGGCGCGCCGCCGCCTCCTCGGCCGCCGCAGCCCGCGCCGCCGCGTCGTCCACGACGGCCTCCGCTGGCGAAGGCTCGGCCGCGGCGGGCACCGCTGGCTTGCTGCGGCCTCCGAACAGGGCGGCGGCCACCCGCCGCGCCCCCGGCCGCTTACCCGCCAGAGGCCGCACCGACTTCAGCGACGACCGAGGTCGTCCAGTCGATCACCGCCGACGGCTTCACGACGTGGCGCTGCATGCCGAGCTCGCTCGGCGCCAAGCCGAGCGCGAGCCCGACGAGCTGGGGGAGGTGCAGGACGGGCATGTTCAGCTCGCGCCCGACGACCTTCTCGGCCAGCGGCTGCTGCAGGTCGAGGTTCAGGTGGCACAGCGGGCACGGCGTCACGAGGCAGTCGGCCGCGGCGTCGGCCGCGTCGCCGAGGTGGCGCCCCGCCTGCTTGAGCGACGCCTCCTTGTTCATCGTGATGATCGGAAAGCCGCAGCACTTGTGCGACCCCGCGTAGTCGATGACTGTCCCGCCCAGGGCCTCGATCACGAGCCCGAGGTACGAGTCGCGCGGCTGCTCCTCGTCGATCCCCAGCCGCGTCGTCGGCCGCACGATGTAGCAGCCATAAAACGGCCCCACGCGAAGGTCCGTCAGCGGCCGCACGACGCGCGCGCGCAGCTCCGCCAGCCCGATCTCCTCGACGAGCAGCCACAGCAGGTTCTTGTTCGACAGCCCCTTCGAGTACGTCAGGCCCTCGCCGGCGAGCGTCTCGTTCACATGCGCGCGGTACTCGGCGTTCGCGTCCAGCCGCTCCTGGCACTCTGACTGCGCGCCCTGGCACGTCGAGCAGATGTTCATCATCAGCGCCGTGCCCTCGGCCTGCTGCGCCAAGGCGAACGTCCGCGCGTTCAAGGTGTCCGCGAGCTCCTGCGAGTGCTCGGCGATGACGCCCGCGCCGCAGCACGCGCCGCGGTCAAGCTCGACGAGCTCGATGTCCAGCAAGGGCGCGATCTTCGCCATCGAGCCATGTAGCTCCGGGGTGAAGCCGCGCGACACGCAGCCGGGCCAGTAGGCGACCTTCATGGCTGGAGGTCCTCGTCGTCGCCGGTGATGTACAGGTTGAGCTCGTAGCGCTTGTCGCGCCCCTCGACCGTGTCGTAGATGCGCTTGATGGCGGCGAGGTCGGACTTCGGCAGCTTGTGCGGGGCCAGAGCTGTCTTCGGCGTGACCTTGCGCCGCAGCAGCGCCTTCGCGATCACCGGCAGCGACGACGACAGCTCCTTCGCCGCGGCCGGCTTGAACTTCGCCAGCGGCGAGTCGCCGCCGTAGGAGCGCGGCAGCAGCTCGGCTTCGTTGAGTAGCCCGTACTGGCGCACCAGCGACACGAACGCGCGCTCATGGCGCTCGCCGTTGTTGGGATCAGAGATGTGGAAGTCGTTGCCGGCGCGGCGGCGCAACCGCATGATCTGGCTCATCGGAGCGACGCCCTTCGGGCACGCGTCGATGCACTTGAAGCAGTGCGTGCAGTCGTAGATGCCGTGGGGGTCGTCGGCGAGGTCCTGCAGGCGCTCCTCGGTCTCGGAGTCACGCGGGTCGCCGACGAAGCGGTAGGCCTTCGCCAGCGCGGCAGGCCCGATGAACAGCGGGTCGACCTCCATCGACAGGCAGTCCGAGACGCACGCCCCGCACTGGATGCAGGCCATCGACTGCGTCACGTCGACCATGTTCTCGTGCGGCACGACGTACTCGCGCTCGGGCACCGGCAGCTTCGCCTCGAGCCACGGCTTGACGCGCTGGATCTTCGTCCAGTGGACCGCGTCCATGTCGACGATGAGGTCCTTGATGATGGGCATGTTCCCCATCGGCTCGACGGTGATGACGCCGCCGGCCCCGCCCCGCGCGGCCTTGTCGAGATGCGTGTGGCACGCGAGCCCCGGCTGGCCGTTGACGCGCACCCCGCAGGACCCGCAGATCGCGGCGCGGCACGAGCAGCGGATCCCGATCGAGCCGTCGTGCAGGGCCTTGGCCTGCAGGATCGCCTCGAGCACCGAGCGGTGCGGCTCGAGCTCGACGGTGTGCTCCTCCCAGTACGCCGGCTCGTGCGACTCGGGGTTGTAGCGGCGCAGCTTCAGCGTGTATTCAGGCACGTCAGTACTTCCTCACTTCGGGCTGCCATTGCGTGATGGTCACCGGCGAGTACGTGATCTCGGGCGACCCGTCGTCGCCGCGGGTGAGGTCGATGTGCTTGAGCCACTCGTCGTCGTCGCGCTCGGGGTAGTCGAGGCGATACTGCGCGCCGCGGGACTCCTTGCGCTCGATCGCCGCCACGACCGTCGTCTCCGCGCACGTCAGCAGGTAGCCGAGCTCGATCGCGCCGAGGACGTCCTGGTTGAAGACCGTGCCGCGGTCGTCGATCGCAGCGACCTCGGCCTCCTCCTTCAGGCGGCCGATGACCTCGAGCGCCTCGGTCAGGCCCTCCTCGTCGCGGAAGACGGCGACCTTCTGGTTCATCATCGTGCCGAGCTCGTCCTTGATCGCGGAGATCCGCCGGCCGCCGCGCTCGCGGGCGATGATGTCGTCGATCCGCTTGACGTCGTCCTGCAAGCGCGACTCGGGCGCCGACGGCATCGTCATCTCGCGACCCCGCTCGGCGGCGTGCTCGCCCGAGCGCCGGCCGAAGATCAGCGTGTCGAGCAGCGAGTTCGCGCCCAGGCGATTGCCGCCGTGGACCGACACGCACGCGACCTCGCCCGCCGCGTACAGGCCCGTGATCGGCGTGCAGCCGTCGACGTCCGTCTTCACGCCGCCCATGATGTAGTGCTGCCCCGGCCGGATCATGATCGGCTCGCGCGTGATGTCCGTGCCGGCGAAGTCGCGGCCGATGTTCACGATCTCGCGCAGCGCCTCGAGCACGCGCTTGCGCGGCACGACCGTGATGTCGAGGTAGATGCCCTGGCCGTCGGGCCCGACGCCGCGCCCCTCGTTGATCTCCGTCTGCTCGGCGCGCGATACGACGTCGCGCGAGGCGAGCTCCATCTTGTTGGGCGCGTAGTCCTCCATGAACCGCCGGCCCTCGGCGTTCAGCAGATGCGCGCCCTCGCCGCGCGCCCCCTCGGTGATGAGAAAGCCGTTCTCGGCGAGCGTCGTCGGGTGGTACTGGACCATCTCCATGTCCATGAGCGGCGCGCCGATGTCGTAGGCCTGCGCGATCCCGTCGGCCGTGCAGATCAAGGCGTTCGTGGTCGGCTTGTAGCACTGGCCGGCGCCGCCGTTGGCGAGGATCACCGACTTCGCGTTGAAGATCTCCATGTTGCCCGTGCGGATGTCGCGCGCGACGGCGCCCGTGCACTCGCCCTCGTCGTCGAGGACGAGCGACGTCACGAACCACTCCTCGAAGCGGTCGACCGTGAGGTGGTGGCGCATGAGCTGCTCGTAGAGGACATGCAGGATCGCCTGGCCGGTGATGTCCGCGACGTAGGCCGTGCGCTTCTTCGACGCGCCACCGAAGGCGCGCAGGTCGAGGTGGCCGGTCTCGTTGCGGTAGAACGTCACGCCGATGTGCTCGAGGTGCATGACCTCGCCGGGCGCCTCCGAGCACATGATCTCGATGGCGTCCTGGTCGCCGAGGAAGTCCGAGCCCTTGACCGTGTCGTAGGCGTGCTCGGTCCAGTCGTCGTCGACCGCGATCGCGGCGTTCATGCCGCCGGCCGCGGCGACCGAGTGCGACCGCACGGGGTGGACCTTGCTCATGATCGCGACGCTCGCTCCGGCGCGGGCGGCGGCTAGCGCGGCACGCTGCCCGGCGAGGCCGGCGCCGATGATGAGCACGTCGTGTGAGGGCACGTTCTGCACTCTATAGGCCGCGCTTGGCGCGACCGGAGGCCGCCGGCGGCGCTACGCCAGCCGCTGCGGGAGGGCCGCGCTCAGCGCCCGGCGGACCTGCTCGATCGTGACCACGCCGCGCAGCACGCCGTCGGCGTCGACCGCCATCAGCGCCCCGTTCGTGCGCAGGTGCTCGTCGCCGAGCAGCGACTCGAGCGGGCGGTCCGATGGCACGCGCCAGCGCTCGGCGTCCGCGACCGCGACGAGCCCGCCGACCTCGAGCGCGGGGCGCCCCGCGGTGATCTCCTCGTCGATGCGCTGCTCGGAGACGACGCCGACGAAGCGCCCGAGCTCGTCCACGACGGGAAACCACTCCCAGCGGTAGCGCAGGAAGAACTCGTCCTGAGCGCGCAGGACGGTCGTCGATGCCGGCATCGTCACGGGCTCTGCGTCCATGATGTCGGCGACCGTGATGCCGTCGATGCGCTCGGTGAACGCCGTCGAGGCGATCGCGGCGCGCGCGCCCATCGCCAGAAACCAGCCGACGATCGCGAGGTAGATGCCGTCGATCGGCGACCCGCTCGCGGCGATGAAGATGCCCAGGCCGACGAGCAGGTAGGCGAAGTACTCGCCGACGCGGCCGGCCAGGCGCGTCGCCTTGTTGCGGTTGCCGGTGATCGCCCAGACCGCCGCGCGCATGAGCCGCCCGCCGTCGAGCGGGAACGCGGGGATCAGGTTGAAGACGAGCAGCGCCCCGTTCCACAGCGCGAGGAAGCCGAGCAGCGCGATCGCCGGGGACGCGGCGACGTCGTCTTCGAGCAGCATGACGTCGAGCGCCACGCCGTCGGCGAGGGCCGCTGCGAGGCCGATGCAGACCGCGCACACGACGGCCGTCACGGCGGGCCCGGCCGCGGCGATCTTGAACTCCGCGCCGGGCGAGTCGGTGTCGCGGCTGAGCTTCGCGATGCCGCCGAAGAACCACAGGTCGATCGCGTTCGTCGTGATCCCCTCGCGGCGCGCGGCGAGCGCATGGCCGAGCTCGTGTAGCACGATCGAGGCGAAGAACAGCAGCACCGCGGCGACCGCGACGAGGTAGCCCTCGGTCGCCGTGCCGCCGATGCGGTCGCGGAAGTAGCCCGACAGCACGTAGATCAAGACGAACAGGACGACGAACCAGCTCGGGCTCGCACCGATCCGGATGCCGAACACGCGTGCGATCTGAATCGAGCTTCCCCCGCCGAACATCGCTACATCG
>CAWIXC010000009.1:0-207553 GCA_963839905.1 uncultured Actinomycetes bacterium
GACCCTGACGATCGACGACGATGTCGTTGCCGCCGCGCGCGAGCTGGCGGCGATCGAAGGACGCTCGATCGGGTCGGTGATCTCCGAGCTCGCGAGGCGCGGCTTGACGCCGGCGCAGATCGCCATCGACGGCTCGCTGCCCCTCATCCGGGTCCCCACCGGCAGCTCGCCGATCACGCCAGAGATGGTGAGGCGCGCGCTCGACGAGGACTGAACGTGGCGCTGCTTGACGTCAACGCGCTCGTGGCCCTCGCGTGGGACGCACACGTCCATCACGCCGCCGTCCGAGCGTGGTTCGCGAGGTCGGCGCCCGAGGGCTGGGCGACCTGTCCGCTGACCGAGAGCGGCTTCGTGCGCGTGTCGTCGAACCCGAAGGTGCTCCCGAACCCGATCAGCGTCGAGCAGGCGCGAGCGGTCCTCCGCGCGCTGCGCGAACACGAAGGCCACCGCTTCCTACGCGATGACGTATCGATCGCCGACGCCGCGATCCCGCCCTTGGCCGGCTACCGGCAGGTCACCGACGCTCACCTGCTCGCGGTCGCCAGGCGCCACGGCACGCGGCTGGTCACCTTCGACGCCGCCGCCGTCACGCTCGCGGTCGGCGACGAGATCGAGCTGCTCACCGCGCTCGGGTAGCGGCCACCCGAGCGTCCAGGACCGCAACTCGTTCGAGCGGGTCGCGTTACCCTTCAAACTGTGGCGCTGCTGCTCAGAGATCGCGAGGCTCCCTCCGAGGTGGCCACCGAGCCACCGCGCGACGGCGTGCCCGCGGTCGCCCCCGACTTCGCCTGCGAGACGTGCGGCGCGGCGATGAAGGCCGGCCAGGACTGGTGTCTTGAGTGTGGCACAGCCGCGCCCGGACGCCTCGGTGCACGCCCCGGCTGGCGCGCCGCGTTCACCGTCGTCGGGCTCACGCTGCTGCTCGTCTGCGCCGCGACCGTCGCGGGCTACGCCGCCCTGACGAGCGACGCCGAGCGCCAGGCGGCCGCTCCCTCCGCCGGCGACGGCGCGCCGATCGCGGGCGCAGCGCCGGCCGTCGCACCGCCCGCCGCCGTCGTCACGCCCGGCGCCACCGGGCCCGGCACCACGCCGCCCGCGGTCGCACCGCCGGCCGGCACGAATCCGCTGATCCCGAACGGCACGACGCCGCCGGCAGTCACCCCGCCAGCCGTGACGCCGCCCGCGGTCACACCGCCCGCGGTGAAGCCGCCCGCGGTCACGCCGCCGCCCGCCGCGAACACCCCGCCGCCTCCGCCCGCGGCGAACACGCCTCCGCCGCCGCCGGCGACCCCGAAGGCCGAGATCGTCGCGTTCAAGAAGGACGCGGCCGCGACGTACGACCCCGCCAAGCGGGCGGGCGCCGAGTTCGGCCCGTCCGCCAACGCGATCGACGCGAGCCCGAAGACGGTCTGGGACGTCAGCGTGCCCGCCGACGGCAAGCCGATCGGGGCGGGCCTGCGGCTCGACCTCGGCAAGCCCTACGCGCTGCGCGCGATCAAGATCGCGACGCCGACCAAGGGCTTCACCGTCGAGCTGTATGGCGCGGTCGACAACAAGGCCGTCCCCGAGGACATCCTCGACAAGCGCTGGGAGCACATCACGGACATCAAGGGCGTCACCGACGGCAAGCTCGTCTCGCTGCTGAAGAAGTCCAAGAGCAAGTTCGCGCAGGTGCTGCTCTACGTCACCGCTCCCGGCGAGCCGACCGACCCGCGCGTCGCCATCGGCAAGGTGACGATCGCCGGCACCCCGTAAGCTCCCGGCCATGTCTGTTGCCGCCATGCGCACCACCGAGGGCGTGATCGTCTTCGAGCTGTTCGACGAGGACGCGCCGAAGACCGTCAAGAACTTCAAGAAGCTCGCCGCCGACGGCTTCTACGACGGGCTCACGTTCCACCGGATCATCAAGGACTTCATGGCCCAGGGCGGGTGCCCGGAAGGCACCGGCACCGGCGGCCCCGGCTACCAGTTCGAAGACGAGTTCAACGACCACAAGGTCGTCCGGGGCGCGCTTGCGATGGCGAACGCCGGGCCGAACACGAACGGGTCGCAGTTCTTCATCGTCACGGCCGACGAGGCGCCGTGGCTCGACGGCAAGCACACGGTCTTCGGCCAGGTCGTCGAGGGCGAGGACGTCATCGACAACCTCAACAACGTCACGACCGGCGCGGCCGACAAGCCCGAGACGCCCGTCTTCATCTCCTCCATCGAGCTCGGCGACTAGCGAACCGTCCGCGGGCGCTCGCCGCCCGCACCGCCCTACGTGAGCTTCCTCCAGGCCATCGTCCTGGGCATCGTGCAGGGCCTGACCGAGTTCCTTCCGATCTCGAGCTCGGGCCACCTGCGCATCGTCCCGGCATTCCTCGGTTGGGAGGATCCCGGTGCCGCGTTCACCGCCGTCATCCAGCTCGGCACGATGGCCGCGGTCGTCCTGTACTTCCGCGAGGACCTGTGGCGGATCGCCCGCGCGTGGCTCGCGTCGCTGCGCGACCCGTCGCGCCGCAAGGAGCTCGACGCGCGCCTGGGCTGGTACCTCGTCTTCGGGACGATCCCGATCTGCATCTTCGGACTCGCGTTTCAGGACCAGATCGAGAATGGCGCGCGCGACCTCTACGTCATCGGCACGACGCTCATCGCGCTCGGGCTGCTGCTGCTCGTCGCCGAGAAGGTCTCGCGACGCGAGCGCGCGATCGAGACGATCACGCGCCATGACGCGATCGTCATCGGCTTCGCCCAAGCGCTCGCGCTGATCCCCGGCGTGTCGCGCTCCGGGGCGACGATCACCGCGGGCCTGTTCCTCGGCTTCGACCGCGTCGCCGCAGCGCGCTTCTCGTTCTTGCTGTCGGTCCCGGCCGTCGTGCTGAGCGGGCTCTTCGAGCTGCGCGGGGTCGTGGACGGCAGCGCCGAGGGGGCGATCGGCATCGGCCCCACCGCGGTCGCCACGCTGCTCGCCTTCGTCTCGGGCTACGCCTCGATCGCGTTCCTGCTGAAGTTCCTCACGACGCACACGACGGGCGTGTTCGTCGCCTACCGCGTCGTCCTGGGCGCCGCGGTGCTCGTGCTCGCCGGGACCCACACGATCGCGTAACGTGACGCGCCTCCCACATGGGCGCGCGCGTCTGTGAGAGCGTCGCGACCGTGAGCGTCACGGCACCTGCAGCACAGCGGCTGACCTGGCCGCTGCATGGACGCGACGCGGAGCTCGCCTTCGGGCTCGAGCGCCTCTCCGACGAAGCCGCCGGCGGGATCGTCGTCGCGGGTGAGCCGGGCGTCGGTAAGACGCGGCTGGCGAGCGAGATCGCGACCGCCGCCGGCGCGCGCGGGTGCGCCGTGCGGCGCGTGCGCGCGACGCGCTCGGCCGCGTCGATCCCGCTTGGCGCCTTCGCCGCGCTGCTGCCGCCGCTCGAGGGCGCGCCCGCCGAGCCGGCGGAGCTGCTGGCCCGCGCGCGCCACGCGGTCGTCGCGGCCGCGGGCAGCGCACGGATGGTGCTGTGCGTCGACGACGCCCACCTGCTCGACGACGCGTCGGCCGCGCTCGTGCACCAGCTCGCGGCGGCGGGCGACGCGTTCGTCCTGCTGACCGTCCGAGCCGGCGAGCCGGCGCCCGACGCCGTGCAGTCGCTGTGGAAGGACGAGCTGTGCGACCTCGTGCAGCTCGGAGCGCTGCCGCGCGACGCCGCACAGCGCCTGCTCGAGCAGGCCCTCGGCGCCGCGGTCGATGGGCGCAGCTTCGAGGCGCTCTGGGACCGCACGCGCGGCAACGCCCTGTTCTTGCGCGAGCTCGTCCTGTACGGCGCCGAGCAGGACGCGCTCGTGCAGGACGGTGGGATCTGGCGCTGGCGCGGCGACGTCGCCGTCGGCCAGCGACTGGGGGCGCTCGTCGCGTCCCGGCTCGAGGGCCTCGAGCCCGCGGAGCTGCGCGTGCTCGAGCTCGTCGCGGTCGGCGCCCCGCTCGAGGCCGGCATCCTCGACGCCGGCGAGACCGCGGCGCTCGAGACGCTCGAGCGCCGGGGCCTGGTCGAGCACGCGGCCGACGGGCGCCGCCGCCACCTCGACCTCGCCCACCCGCTGCACGGCGAGGTGATCCGCGCGGGGCTCAGCGGCACGCGGCTCGAGCGCATCCGCACGCGCCTCGCGGACGCCGTCGAGGCGTGCGGGGCGCGGCGGCGCGCGGACGTGCTGCGCGTCGCGACCTGGCGCCTCGGAAGCGGCGTCGCGGGCTCGGCGAGCCTCTTCGTGCGCGCGGCCGAGCAGGCGCTGGCCGCGTTCGACATGGCTCTGGCGGAGCGCTTCGCCCGCGCCGCCGTGCAGGCCGGCGGCGGATTTCACGCCCGCCTCGCCCTCGCCCGCGCGCTCGCTGGGTCGGGCGGCGCCGCCGAGGCCGAGACGCTGCTCGTCGAGCTCGAGCGCGAGGCCGGCGACGACATCGGGCGCTGGGCCGTGGCGCTCGCGCGCGCGACGACGCTGTTCTTCGGCCTCGACCGCGCGGCCGACGCCGAGGCGGCGTTGCGCCGTGCCGAGCGCGCGATCGGCGACGGCGGCCTGCGCGACGAGCTCGTCGTGCTGCGCGCGTGGCTGCAGTGCACGCTTGGCCATCCGCGCGCCGCGCTCGACGCTGCGGCGCCGCTGCTGAGCAGCGCGACGGCGCGCGAGCAGACGCGCCTGCGGGCGGCACTGACCGTCGCCACGGCGCTGACGATGTGCGGCCGCAGCGAGGACGCCGTCGCGGTGATCGACACGTGGCTGCCGGCCGCGCGGCGCCTGCGCGACGAGCTGCCGCTCATGGAGGCCAAGCTGCTCGGCACGCGCCCGCTCGCGCTGCAGGTCGCCGGACGGCTCGAGGAGGCAACCGATGCGGCGCAGCGCGCGTACGACATCGACGTCGCGACGGGCTCGGCCGAGGGGACGGCGTTCGCGGCGTTCGCGGTCGGCTCGGCGTGGCTTGCCCGCGGGCGCGTGGCGACGGCACTGCGCTCCTACCGCGAGAGCGCCGCCCTGGTGCGCGAGACCGACATCATCGGCTTCCGGCCGTGGGCGCTGACGGGGATCGCCCAGGCCGCGGCGCAAGCCGGCGACGGCGCGGCCGCTCGCGAGGCGCTCGACGAGCTCGACGCCGCGCCGGGCCGCGGGACGCGCAACTTCGAGGCCGCGCTCGAGCTGACGCACGCGTGGGCGGCCGCCGCGGGTGGCGAGCTGTCGCTCGCGCGGACCGGGGCGCTCGCCGCGGCCGAGCACGCCGAGGCGCTCGGCCAGGACGGCTTCGCCGTGCGCGCGCTGCACGACCTCACGCGCCTGGGCGGCGCGGCGGCGGCGGCCGAGGGGCTCGGCCGCCTGGCAGGCCGCGTCCAGGGGCCGTTCGCGCGCACCGCCGCGGCGCACGCCGACGCGCTGGTGCGTCGCGACGGCGGCGCGCTGCTCGCCGTCGCCGAGGCGTTCGCGGCATCCGGCGCGCTGCTGCTCGCGGCCGAGGCCGCCGACGCCGCGGCCGCCGTTCACCGCGCCAACGGGCGCGACGCCAGCGCGCGCAGCGCCGCGCGGCGGGCGGCGGTGCTGCTCGGCGGCTGCGAGGGCGCGCAGCCGCCGACGCTGCTGCGCGAGCGCGCCGGCATGGAGGCCGAGGAGCTCACGTCGCGCGAGCGCGAGGTCGCGCTGCTCGCAGCATCCGGACTGTCGAGCCGCGAGATCGCGCGCCGGCTCGTCGTCTCGATCCGGACGGTCGACAACCACCTGCAGCGCACGTACCGCAAGCTCGGGATCTCCCAGCGCGAGGAGCTCAAGGGCCTGATCCGCGCGCCCGGCGGTTGAGTAGCGCCTTGCTCATGCGGGCCTGAACGCCGGCGTTCACGCTGCGTGGCATGTCAACGACTGCCACCAGGAGGCATTGAGATGAACAGCATCACCCGCGTCGCCGGGGCGATCGTCACGATCGCCGCCGTCGCGCTGGCGGGCACGGCCACCGTCGCGTCCGCGGACGAGCGCCGGGCACAGCCCCCGGCGAAGCTCACCCTGAACCCGCAGCCCGAGCCACCGGGCATCGTGCGGCTGAACCCGCAACCGGAGCCGCCGGGCGCGGTGCGTGAGGCCGAGCAGCCCGCGGGCGCGATCTGCCAGACCTGCGAGCCGTCCCCTCCGCCGCCACCGCCTGGCCCGATCGGCCCGCCGCCGCCCAAGTACGTCTTCAACGCGATCGGCCTCTGGGTCGGCGCAACGGAGGACGCAAGCTGGGACGAGATCTATCTCAAGATCAACGACCGCATCGTGTGGGGCCCGTACGGGATTCCGGACTGCGGCCTGGGCTACTGCGAGCACGCGTTCAACGGCGCAGTGCCGTTCACGTACTTCTCGAGCTTCGTCAAGGTCAGCCTCTACGACGACGACTGGCCCGACGCGGACGATCACCTCGGCACGTGGTACGTCTGGACGAACGCGTTGCCGTATGCGGGCTTGCCGTTCAATCTCGACGGCGCCGACTACCTCCTCGAATACCGCATCAGCGGTCCCGTGTGAGCTGGTTCGGCAGGCGCGATCCGGTGTTCGGATCGCGCCTGCCCTCGTACGACGCGATGAGGTCGTCCCGAACCTCCGCCGAGCTCAGATAGCGCTGGTTGTAGAGATGAAATGCAGCCGTGGTCGCGCCCACGCCGAAGCGATCCAGCAGGTCGGCGAACCGTTGACCCTCAAGGACGCCGTCGAGCACGCCGTCGGATGCCTCGTCCAGTGCGGAGGACGGAAGCAGCATCTCGGCAGCAAACGCGCCAGCTCGCCGCCGGCGACTCGCGATTCCTTGCGGTCCGGATGCGGCACCGATCGCCTCACCCCGAACGGGATCGAGAAGAAGGTGTCCGAGGGCGCGGGCGAGCTCGAACCGTTTGCCCCACGGTTTCGCCGTCCGTTCGTTGGCGAGAACCATGGCCACGGCCCGACCCGCGGCGATACCGGCCACGACCATGCGGTCAGCCTCCGACTCTGGAGAGGTCGGGCTCACCTCGACGTCCACGCCGCGGAGGATCGCCGTGATGTCAGCTATGGGTTGGCCGTCCAAGTCCAAGAGCCTGCGCGTGGCTTGTGCTCCGTCGTGGCCCTCGCTCTCAAACTGCTGGCCACCGGGGGCCGAGAGCTGTTGGCGCAGATCCCACCACCCGTGGACATCCGAGCGAACCGCCGCACGCACACCGTCGACGATCGCGCTATGCGCGGACCCTGTCGCTGTTCGCCATGTCAGATCGCGCGCGACCTGCGCCAGCGGATCCGCAGCCGGGTCCTCGGCAGCCTCGGCCAAGAACCCGAAGTGGCGGATCTCGTGCTCTGACAGGCCCGTGTAGTACTCGAGCGCTCGTGGCGACACCGCGCCGGCCGTCTCGAAGCGAACCTCGTGCGGTGCCCAGGCGGACACAACGTCCGCGAAGTCATCGAATGCGCCTTCGACGGCCGCCCACGAGACAACTTCAGAACCCTGAGGAAACACGAAGGACCGGTCGGGTCGCGGCAGTGCCGGCGTTCGCCAGCTGACCAGCGCGCGATCGTCATTGCGGACGATGCCGATGCTGGGCGCGACAATATCGGGAGCCCCGGCCCCGGTGAAATGCTCGGACCACCAGCGGTCTCGGCGATCGAGCCACTCCGCCTCACTCAAGCCCGGCGGTGGCGGACCCTCACTCCACCGCTCGAGCTCGTCGTGAGGCGAGGCGGACGCGCCGAGCGGAGACCGCTCTTCGTAGCGCAGCGCATCGCGTGCATTCAGAGTCCAGCGAACGAGCGGCAGTAGAGGGACATGCAGCTCATCCCGCATGCGGTCAGTGCCGATCCGGCGGTGTTCGCTCAAGTTCCGACCGGCGATCCAGATCGAAACCGCGCCCCACACCGATTCGTCCACCGCATCGGCCGAGCCCCACGGCGCATCGAAGCGATCAACCTCGATGGCCAACTCGCCGCGGTCGCCGAAGATCACGTCAATCCTTTGATCAGGCGGCGGTACTCAGCTAATAGGAGATCGCCGCGATCTCGCAGCGCGCGCAGGACCCTCGCGGGCGCAGTGGGCACGGGATACCCGTGGAACTCGATGGGCTCCTGGCCAAGCGGCGAGTGGGCCTGCGCTGCGAAAAGTTCGGGTCCGCGATCCGACCTACGTACCGCGTAGCGACGCGAACGCGGATCGCCCGGAGTCTCCGGGATCGAGGCCGCCAGAAGATCCTGACGCTCGACCACGGTCATGTCCGTCGGACACGGGGTCTTGTCAGACCACGGCATGGGCGGGCCAAGGTCCGTCCACCTGGGCTTGTAGGCCGGGTTCGGCGCGTACGTCAGCACGATCCCGAAGTGTGCCACGGGGCGCAGCCTGAACCGAGCGACGACATCGCCGACTAAGGTGTCGGGAGATTCGAATCGAGGAGAAGCGACACATGGCTAGCGTCGATACGACGGCCGCGCAGAGCACGAACGGCCGCGGAGCAGGGGCCGAGATCCCCGTCGAGAATCCCGCCACCGGCGAGGTCATCGCGCACGTCGCGGACCTGCCGGCCGACAAGGTCGCCGAGCTGGCCCGCGTCGGCCGCGACGCGCAGCCGGGCTGGCAGGCGCTTGGCTTCGACGGCCGCGCCGCCGTCATGCGGCGGATGCGCCGCTGGCTGATGGACAACGGCGACGACGTCGCCGAGACGCTCGTCGCCGAGACCGGCAAGACCTACGAGGACGCGAACCTCATCGAGCTGCTGTACACCGGCGGCGCGCTGAGCTACTGGGCCAAGCGCGCCAAGGGCCTGCTCGCGGACGAGTCGGTGCGCGTCAGCACGCTCGCGGTCACCGGCAAGAAGCTCGTCACGCGCTACGAGCCGCTCGGGCTCGTCGGGATCATCGGACCCTGGAACTATCCGCTCGTCAACTCCTTCGGCGACGCGATCCCGGCGCTCATGGCGGGCAACAGCGTGATCCTCAAACCGTCGGAGTTCACGCCGCTGACGTCGCTGAAGCTCGCCGCGGGCCTCGAGGCCTGCGGCCTGCCGACCGGGGTCTTCCAGGTCGCCACCGGCCGCGGTGCGACCGGCGCGGCGCTCGTCGACGAGGCCGACATGATCATGTTCACCGGCTCGACGGCGACGGGCAAGAAGGTCATGGCGCGAGCCGCGCAGACGCTGACGCCCCTGTCGCTCGAGCTCGGTGGCAAGGACCCGATGATCGTGCTGTCCGACGCCGACCTCGAGCAGGCGGCCAACGCCGCCGTCTACTACTCGATGCTCAACGGCGGGCAGACGTGCATCTCCGTCGAGCGCGTCTACGTCGAGGCGGCGGTCTATGACGACTTCGTCGAGCGCGTCGTAGGAAAGGTTAAAGGGCTGCGCCAGGGCGCGTCGACCGGCCCCGCGACGACCGAGGTCGGCGCGATGACGACCGCCGCGCAGCTCGACATCGTCGAGCGTCATGTCGCCGACGCGATCGCGAAGGGCGCACACGCGCGGACCGGCGGCAAGCGCGCCTCCGGCGCGGGCCTGTTCTACGAGCCGACGGTCCTCGTCGACGTCGACCACACGATGCAGGCGATGACCGAGGAGACGTTCGGCCCGACGCTGCCGATCATGCGCGTCGACGACGCCGAGGAGGCGCTGCGCCTGGCCAACGACTCGCCGTACGGGCTCGGCGCCTCGGTCTACGGCAAGCGCGCGCGTGCCGAGGCGCTCGCACGGCGCGTCCAGGCCGGCGCGGTGTGCGTCAACGACGCGCTGCTGAACTACCTCGCCGTCGAGCTGCCGATGGGCGGCTGGAAGGCGTCGGGAATCGGCACGCGCCACGGCCAGGGCGGCATCCGCAAGTACGCCAAGCAGCAGTCGCTGCTCATCAGCCGCGTGCACCTCAAGCGCGACCCGTTCATGTTCCCCTACAAGACGAAGAGCTCGAAGCTCCTGTTCAAGGGCGTGCGCATGCTCTACGGGCGCGGCAAGCGCGGCTGACGACCCTCACAGGTAGGTCTCGAGCGGCTCGTCGCGCCGCACGTCGAGCGTGATGCAGTGAAATCCGCCGCCGTACAGGCGCGAATGGCGCATGCGAAGCGGGATCGCCGTGAAGCCGTGCTTCTCGAGCGCGCGGATCGTGTTCGTGCAGTCCTCGTTCACGACGACCCGGTCCTCGCCGAGCGGTAGGACGTTGGAGCTGATCTGCTCGCTGGCGAGCCGGAGCTCGCCGTCGTCGTAGACCGTCTCGTCGGTGTCGCGGCAGCTGATGACGTCCCATGACGACAGCCCGCGCGGCAGGCGGGGGTCGGTGGGGTCGAGCCTGTTGGCGTTGACGAGCAGGACGCCGTGCCGAAGCGGCATCATCGAGACGTCGAGGTGGTCGTGGGCGATGCCGTCCATGGCATGCACGGTGAAGCGCTCGCCCAGGTGGCGCTGCAGCCAGCGCGCGCCGAGACGATGGTTCTCGGTCGCCACGTTCATGAGGATGTCCGTCCCGAAGCGCAGGCACTGGGCGGCGTCGAACATGATCTCAAGCTCCGGCACGGGCCGGCCCGGCGGCCGCTCGTCGCCCGCGCCGCCGGGCTCCGTCTGATCGAACGAGACGTCGAGCATGCGCGGGCGCGGCGCGACCGTCCATTTGGCGCCGCGCTCGAAGTAGTCCATGAACAGGGGCTTGAGCAGGTCGTTCTCGAAGAAGCGGTGGCGGCACAGTGGCGGGGTCTCGATGATCTCGTCACCCACGATCAGGCACTGGTCGCGAACGTTGTGGGCGAAGGACGTCAGCGAGCTCCAGTCGGGGGTCGCCACCGGCGCGATGGCGTCGAGGCGCCGTGGCCGCCTGACCGTGATCCCGAGCCCCTCGAGCAGCGCGACGAAGCCCTCGACGTCCTCGCGCCGCTCCTCGACGACGCGCGTGGCGTAGGGCCGGACCGTGGCCAGCCGCAGGCCGGGCATGGGGGCGCCGGTCGCCGCCACGTTGTCGCCGTAGAACAGCCTGAACGAGAGGTCGGTTGCGTCCGCGGACACGGGGACGTGCCCATTGTCGACCTCGCCGACGATGACCTCCGACAGCGGGCCCCACTCGGTGAAGGAGCTCACCGGCGAGGTGCTCGCGACTGACCCCTCGATCCCCACCCGGCCGCCGACAATAGCGGCCGACCCCGCGCCCGGTATAGATGCAGGATGCTCGCGGTCGCCCTCGCGCTGGGATCCTCGGTGCTCTGGGGCGTCGCGGACTTCCTCGGCGGCCTCAAGAGCCGCACCTATCCGGTGGCGGTCGTGCTCGCCTGCATGTACCTCTCGTCGCTGGTGACCATGCTCGTCGTCGTGGCGGCGACCGGCGAGGGGCCGCCGTCGCGCCAGGGTCTCGCGGCCGGCCTCGCCGCGGGCGTCTGCGGGATCGCGGCGCTCATGTGCTTCTACCGGGCGCTTGCGATCGGCACGATGAGCATCGTCGCGCCGGTCGCGTCGACGGGTGTCGCGCTGCCGGTGCTCGTCGGGCTCGCGACGGGCGATCAGCCAAGCGTCCTGCGCTCGGTCGGCCTCGCGGCGGCGGTCGTCGGCGTGGTGCTCGCCTCGCGCACAAGCGACGCCGGCACCGAGAAGACGCCCCTGCAGCGCCAGAGCATCGTGCTCGCCGTGGGCGCGGGCCTTGGCTTCGGGATGTACTTCCTGTTCTCGGAGATCTCCTCGCGCGAGGACGTCGGCTGGGCGCTGCTCTTGTCGCGCATCGGGGCGACGCCGTTCGCCGTGGCGTTCGCGCTGGTCGCGCTGCGCAGGGGCGGACGCGGCCTGCGGGGGCGCGAGATCGCCATCGTCGCGGTCATCGGCCTGCTCGACCTCGGCGCAAACGCCTGCTACAACGTCTCGACGACGATCGGCGAGCTGTCGACGGTGGCGGTCGCGAGCTCGCTGTACCCCGTGACGACCGTGCTGCTGGCCGCGGCGCTGCTCGGCGAGCGGGTGCGCGGCGTGCAGCGAACGGGCGTCGTGATCGCCCTGTGCGGGGTCGTGCTGATCGCGGCGGGGACGTAGTCAGTCGCGGTCGAGACGGACGCTGACGAACCCCAGCACCGAAGCCAGGGTGTCGTAGTGCGCGTCGAGATGCAGGACGCCGAAGCCGCGCTCGGCCGCAGCGGCCGCGATCAGGTAATCGGCGGCTGGAAGGCGCCGGATCCCCGGTCCGTACGGTGTCACGTCAGATGTTCGCCGCGCCGCTCGTAGAGCTCTTGGAGAGCAGCGAAGTCGTAGTCCAGCGTGCCGTCCTGGATCTTGAGCAGGACCTTTATCGCCTCCTCTCGGCGAGCGCGTTCCTCCTCGAGCGCCTGCGCTCCGCGGATCGCGAGGTCGCGAACCAGCGCCGCCTTGCTCGCGGGCGCGGGGTCGATGCGAGCGAGTGCCTGGGCGAGCTCGTCGTCGACCGTGACGTGGATGCGGGGCTTCGGGGAGGCGGCGCGGCCAGAATACCACCGCCGTCGTCCATCGATCGTCGGTGGCCAGCTCATCGGCGGGGCCGTGGGCGCGGCGTTCCGGGCCGGCGCTGGCGGGTCGGCGGCAGCGCCTCGGGCGGGATGAAGTAGAGGTCGCGGCACATGATCGCGTCGGCGTCGCGGAGCACGGTCGTGACGGCGTCGATCGCGGCAGGCTGGTGGTCGGCGAGCAGGGCCGGGAGCACGTCGCAGAGCAGGCGCCCGAGGACGTCGATGACGGGCGGCGCGTCCGGCGCGGAGTGGCCCGCGGACTCGAAGCGCATCATCTCGTCGACCATGACGGTCAACGTGGCGGTGGTCTGAAGCATCTGGGCGACGAGGCCCGCGATCGCGCGGTCCCCGGATTCGCAAGGAGGCTGGGTGTTCATGCCCTGTATAGGCGCCAGGGCGGCGAAATTCGCCCCCCGGCAGGGTGGCAAGCCACCGCCGAAGACCTGTCAGCCTTCGCCCCGATGCCGCCGCTCGCCGACGCCGCCGTGCAGATCGCCCCGCTGCAGGTCGCCCCCGCGCTCGCCTTCGGCGTCATGTACTTCGTGCGGGCGCGGACGCTCGCGGCGCGCGGCAGCGCCGTCGCGTCGTGGCGGCAGTGGTGCTGGCACGGCGGCCTCGCGATCATCGTCCTCACGCTCTGCTCGCCGCTCGGCTCGCTGTCCGACGAGCTGTTCGCGGCGCACATGGCCGAGCACCTGCTGATCGCGGACATCGGCGCGCTGGCGCTCGTGCTCGGCCTGACGGGCCCGCTGCTCGCCCCGCTGTTGCGCGCGCCGGGGCTCGGCTGGCTGCGCGGGCTCGCGCACCCGGTGCCGGCGTTCTCCCTGTGGGCCGTCGACCTGCTGTTCTGGCACATCGCCGGGCCACACGAGGCCGCGGTCCGCAACGAAGCCGTGCACGCGCTGCAGCACATGCTGTTCGTCGGCCTCGGGATCAACATGTGGATGGCGCTGCTCGGCCCGCTGCCCAAGCCGGCGTGGTTCGGCAACGCCGCCAAGCTCGGCTACATCGTCGCGGTCCGGCTCACGTCGACGGTGCTCGCGAACGTCTTCGTCTGGACGCAGACCGCGTACTACGACGTCTACGCCGCCGGGGAGCGCGAGCACGGCATCTCGCCGCAGTCAGATCAGGTCGTCGCGGGCTCGATCATGATGGTCGAGGGCTCGATCCTCACCCTCTGCCTGTTCTGCTGGCTGTTCCTGCGCAGCGCGCGCGAGGGCCAGGAGCGCCAAGAGCTGCTCGAGCTGGCCGCGGCGGGCGGGGTGGCGCTCGACGAGCGGCGCGCGGCGCGGGCCGTGGCCGCCGGGCGCGGGCCCGAGCTGCGGGCGCGAATCGAGCAGGATCGGCCGAGTGGGTAGTGTCAGTGGCATGTCCAACTTCCAGCAGAAGCTCACCGAGCTCGTCAACTCCCCGCAAGCCAAGAAGCTCACCGACAAGGTCCAGGCGCTCGCCGACGACCCGAAGAACAAGGAGCGTGTCGAGAAGGCCAAGCGCAAGCTCGCCGAGATGCGCGAGGGTGGGAGCACCGGCGGGACCGGCACGCCACCCGACGGCCCAAAGCCCGCCTGACCCGACTGAAACCGGCTCAACCGCCGGCGTCGTCGTCGAACACGACACCCGGCATGTAGCGCTTGAACTCGGCGGCGGCGGATCGCACGCCGTCGTCGGGGTCGTTAGCCGCGGCCTCGTCGAGTACCGTGCCGACCCTGGCGCGGTCGGGGTCGGCGGCGTAGACGACCTGCACGGCGCGCTCGCGCAGCGACGCCTCGTCCGCCGAGAGCTGCGCGTAGATGAGCCACAACCCCGCGGCGAAGGCGGCACGGCAGTCGCGGCCGCAAAAGCTGCCCCTGGACCACGACGTTGTTGTCCAGACGCCAGTACGCAGCGTCTGCTGCGTGGGCGGTCTCGGCGGACACGAGCGCCCGCACCGCCCCGCGCACCACGGCCGCGTCACCCATCGCGCGCAGCGAGCCCCAGTCGGCAGCGTCCAGGTAGGACTCGACGAGGAAGTTCGCCGGGGTCACGGCGGCGCCTTGATCACAGTGCGGTCGACTACTCGCGAAAGGCGCCGACGTCGGCGGAGCACGAGGCGCCGGCGGCGTACTGCGACGAGCGCCGGAGGTCGTCGATCCCGGCGGGGCTCTCGGTGTACGGCGCAAGGTCGAGGAACGCCCGGCCGTCGACAAGGTGGATGCCGAGGCCGTCGGAGAGCACGAGGTTCGAGCTGCGCCCCTCGGCGAACTTGAACTCGGTCAGCGACTCGACGACGAACGTGACCGAGCTCCACTCCCCCTCGCGGTCCTGCGCGAGGAGCCGCACGGTGGCGCGGCGGTCGCCGGAGGTGCGAGGCAGCTCCAAGTGGACCTCGACGAGAACCGCGTCGTAGAAGCTCGAGAAGCGCTCGAGCAGCGCGTCGATCGCGCCTTGGTCGGTGAGATCGATCATCGGTGGGCTCCTATGGCACGTCGCCCCAGCCGGGCGGCAGGTCTTCGGGGTCGTAGTGCGGGTTGCCGGCCCGTGCCCGGAGGCGGGGTTGCCCGGCTCGGGGAACATGTGGCCATGGCCGGGCGGCGAGGGGCCGTGCTGCTTGAAGTCCACGTGCCCGATGACGTCGCCGTCGGCGTTGTAGATCGCGTTCTGCTTCGGAGCGCCGGTAACGGGATCCACGTGGGTGTAGATCGAGTCCGGCGTCGCGCCAGTCGTCCACGGCTTCTCGGTGCCGCTGAAGCGCGGGGGCGGGTCGACGCGCGACGCATCGCCGAGGTGGCCACCAACTCCGCCAACGCCGCCACCGATGAGCAGGTCGGCGCCCATCGCGGTCGGGTCGAACGGGTTTTTGGCCGGTCAGGCCGCGGCCCGCCGCGCCGCCGACGACATTCTCCGTCGCACCCACGACCGCGCCGCGCACGAACGGGCTGGCGCCGGCCAGCGCGCTGGACCCATTGACGTACGCGCCGGCCGCGAACCCGAGGCCGCCCGCGGCGGCACCGGTGACGCCGGCGACCGCGACCTGCCCCCAGTTCACCTCGCCGGTCGTCAGGCGCTGGATATCCGGCGCTGGCTCCCGCAGAGATCAGACCGCCCGACGCGGCCATGATCGCGACGCCGGCGGGCCCGCCGACGCCGGTGAACATGAGCCCCACCCCGACGACGATCATCGTCCCCGCGGCGATGTACTCCCAGTTGTCGGAGACGAAGTCGCCCGCCTGTTGCCAGACGTTGCGGTTCATCCCGTCGCGGTACTCCTGCAGCTCGGCCTCGGTCACCGGCCGCTGACCGAGGGGATCGGCCATGCCGACCGGGTTGTTCGCGGCGTAGTGGTACGGGTTGGCGGAGCACGCGGTGGCGGCCACGGGCGGTCGCGGATCGGGCGCGATGAACGCGCGCGAGGCGGGATCGTTGACGCGGTTGCGCAGCCAGTGCTGGCCCTCGAACTCGAGCTCACCGCGGTAGCCGACCTTGAGTGCGGCGGATGGCTGCGCCGAAGCGCCCCACGGGTCGCGGGCGTCGTCGCCGATCGTGCCCTGCCAGTCGCGCGCGAGCCAGTGCGCGCCGTCCTCGCCGGCCAGCGCCCACGGCGTGCCGTGCCCGACCACGGCGCTGTCGCCGAGCCACGTCAGCGGCGCGAACGGGTCCGCGGTGTCCCACATGAGCGGCGTGTCGTCGACGCGAGCGAGCTCGCCCAGCGCGTCGACCGCGACCGCCGTGGAGCGCACGGCGTCGCCGCCGGTTTCGATCGCGACGAGCCGGCCCATGTCGTCCCAGCGCCACGCGCGATCCAGGCCGTCGCCGACCTCGCGGATCCGGCGGCCGGCGTCGTCGTACGCGTACTCGGTCAGAGCGCTGCGGACACCGTCTTCCCTCAACCGACGGAGCAACTGGCCGGCCGCGTCGTACTCGTAGCTGGAGGTCTGCCCGCCCGAGCGCTCTCGCGTCAGGCGGCCGTTGGAGTCGTAGGAGAGCGCGAGCTCGCCGGCCGGCGTGGTCGCCGAACGCAGCTGGCCGCCGGAGTCATATGAGTAGCGCCGGGCGGCGCCATCGAGGATCGCCTCGACGACCCGCCCCACGCCGTCGCGACGAAGCTCGGCGGCGCGGACGGTTCCGGCAGCTTCGAAGCGGTACGCCGCGAGGTCGCCGCGCTCGTAGCGCCATGAGGCGCGCATGCCCTCCGCGACCGCGCCCACGAGCCGGCCCGCGCCATCGCGCTCGAAGTCGACCGCGCCGAGCGCAGGATGGCGCTGGCGCGTCACGAGGCCGGCGCCGTCGCGCTCGAACGTCGTCTGCGAGCCGTCCGGGAAGCCGATCGCGGTGCGCTCGCCGTCGGGGCCGTAGCTCCAGCGCATCGCCAGCTCGTCGCGGCGGCGCTCGACGAGCCGGCCGGCGCGGTCCCAGCGCAGCTCGTTGACGAACGACCCGGGCTCGGCAATCGTCGTCTCGCGGCCGAGGGCGTCGCGCTCGATCGTGACCGCGTCGTCGCCCCCGCGCCCGAACATGCTGACGCGCCCGGAGGCGTCGTAGGTCCAGCGCCGCGCGCGACCCGAGCCGTCGACGTGCTCGACGAGCCGGCCGGCCGCGTCGTAGGTACGCGTCTGCCTTCGCCCAAGCGGGTCGGTCTCGGCAACTAGGCGCCCGGCGGCGGCGTAGCTGCGCGTGTGCCGCGCTCCGAGGGGATCGATCGCGGCGACGAGCCGGCCGCCGTCGTCGTACTCGTAGCGCGTCGCCGCGCCGTTGGCGTCGATCGCTACGACGAGCCGCCCGGCGGCGTCGTAGTCAAATGCGCGCCGGCCCGAAACGCGGTCGATGACCGCGGTCCGGCGACCGGCCGCGTCGTACTCGTAGCTCGTGACGCCATGGCGCGGCTGGGCGACGGACACGACCCCGCCGGCGTCGTCGTACTCGAGGCGCGTGGCCTCGCCGTCGGGCTCGGCGCGCTCGACGAGCGCGCCGTCGGCGTCGTAGCGGTACTCCGTGCGGCGCCCGGCACCGTCGGTCCAGCTCGCGAGTCGCCCGCAGCAGTCGTACGCATAGACGTCGGCCGCACCGGAGGGCGCGACGACCCGCAGCACCTTGCCGCCGGGACTGAACTCGATGCGCGTGGTGCCGTCGACAGGATCGAGGATCGACACGCGCCGGCCGCAGCGGTCGTACGCACAGCGCGCCCGCGTCCCGTCGGGGCGCAGCTGCGCGACGGCGCGCCCGAGGACGTCGAACTCGAACGCCGCCGAGGTCAGCCCGTCGTCAAGCGCCGTCGTGCGACCGGCCGCGTCGACCGTCGCCGAGTAGCGCGTGCCGACCGGGTCGACGCTCGCGACGAGGTTGCCGTCGACGTCGTACTCGCGCGCCCAGCGCGCACCCGCGGGATCGTCGATCGACGTGAGGCGCATCAGCGCGTCGTAGCCGTAGGCCCGGGTCGCGCCGTCCGGCGCGAGCACCTCTGCGAGGTTGCCGAACACGTCGTAGCGGCGCTCGGTCACGTGGCCGAGCGCGTCGACGGTGGCGGCCGAGGCCCCGTGCTCGCCGTAGCGGATCTCCTCACGCGCGCCGGTCGGATCGGTGATGCTCGCCGGCGGCCAGCCGCCGTGTGCGCGTAGCGCCAGACGCCGCCGGCGGGATCGCGGCGCTCGACGGGCAACCCGCGCTCGTCGTAGGTGAACGTCGTGCGCCGACCCAGCGGGCTGACCGCGGCGACGACCCGGCCCGCGGCGTCGCGCTCGAGCCGCGCGACGTTGCCGTCGCCGTCGGTCGTCGCGACGATCGCGCCGTCCGCGTCGAACTCGAAGCGCAGGACGACCCCGTCCGGGTCGACGATCTCGCGCACGAGGCCGCGCTCGACGGCCATCCGCGTGACCCCGCCCTCGGGGTCGACGATCTCGCACGGGCTGCGCTCGTCGCCGTCGTAGCGCAGCCGCCTGCGGGCGCCGCCGGACCCCGCGACCTCGACGACGCGGTCGGCCTCGTCGTAGGCGAACGCCTGCTCCGCGCCGACCGGCAGGACGCGCCGCACGACCCGCGACCGCTCGTCGAACACCTGGATCGTGTCCGCGCCGCCGCGCTCGGAGACGAGGACGAGGTTGCCCTGCGCGTCGTAGTTGAACGTCGTGCGCTGCCCCTCGCCGTCGACGATCGCGAGCAGCCGCCCGGCGTCGTCGTGGACGTACGTGTTGATCGCGTCGTCGGCCTCTCCGCCGGTGACCGTCACGCGGCCCGGCAGGTACGCGAAGCGCGTCGTGCGCCCGAACGGCGAGCGCTGCGCGAGCACGCGCCCGTCGCCGTCGTACTCGTTGACGACCTCGACGACCCCGTCGGCGTCGGTCACCGAGGCGATCCGGCGCTGGTCGTCGATGCCGTAGCGCCGCGTGCCCCCGCCGCGCCGCACGCCGACGAGGTTGCCCGCGTCGTCGCGCTCGTAGGCGACCTGGCGCCCATCCGACGCGCTCGCGGCGACGACGACCTCGCCGTCCCACTGCAGGTCGACGCGCTTGCCCGCCTCGTGCGTCAGCGCGACGAGCCGGCCCTGCGCATCGTGGCTGAAGCGCACCTCGGTGCCCGGCCCACGGGTCGCGCGGGCCGGCAAGCCGGCGTCGTCGAACTCCCAGCGCTCGCCGCCGAGCCACGCGAGCGCGAGCCCGGCCGGCAACGGCTCGCACACGGCGCGGATGCCGGGGACCGGGCCGTAGCCCGAGCCCATGCGCCCGAACAGTGCGCGCTGGCCGTCGGGGCCCTCGTACGCGGCGCCCTCCGGGGTCGGCCGCAGCCGGGCCGTGGCCCACGACGACCAGCCGGGCCCGAACGGACCGCCGCGATCCGAGCGGCTGTTGTACGCGCGCGCGAGCGTCAGGCCCGCGAGCAGGCCCCCGAAGCCGAGGTCGGTCTCGAGGTCGACGAAGTTGCCCGTCGCCGTGTTGACCGGATCGTTGGCGTAGCCCGTGGTGGGCGGGAAGCCGAACGCGACCGGGTCGTCGAACGTGACCGATCCGCGATCGCCGAGCAGCGACTGGATGTCGAAGTAGCCCCAGCTCGTGCCCGAGAGGAACTCGTTGTAGTGCGGCCCCAGCCGGTTGCCGAACGCCCGCAGCTCGTCGTCGGCGGCCCTGCTGCCCGTCGCGAACGCGTCGAGGTCGTCGGGCCGTGCGGAGCTTGTGGACAACCCGCTCTCGTTACGCCCCGCCGCCGGCGGTCATGATGTTCTGCGAGATCCGCTCGAGCTGGTTGCGCAGGTCGTCGAGCTCCGTCTTCGCCTTGTCGAGGGCGCTCTTGGTCTCGGGCCACGTGGAGTCGCGGAACTGCTGCGCGAGCGGGCCGTCCCAGACGTTGGGGTCCGAGAGGATCCTGCCCTGCGAGTCGAGCGCCTGGATCTGCTCGGAGAGTCCACCGTTGATGATCGCCTGGACCTGCTGGATCGAGGTCTTGGCCTGATCGGTCGAGAGGACGCGTTCCGCCATGTGAATCCCTTCGGTTCGAGAGCTTTGAACGAGGCACCGTAGCGACGGCCTCGCGGATTGTCACCCGTTGAGCGTCGCGGGCGCGTTGGTTACGCTCCCTCCCCGCGATGACTGACCTCGGCCCCATCGAAGAGGACGTCCGCTTCGCCTGGGGGGCGGCCACGACGTTGTCGGCCGACCTTCGCGCCACCGCCAACGGGGTCGTCGCGCAGATCCCGCGGCGCAACACGCTCGCCGACACGGCCAAGGCGCAGTGGCGCGGCGTCTACGCCGGGAAGTTCACGGGACGCATGTCGATCTGCGCCAGCGATGCGCATCGCGTCGCCGACGCGATGCGCGAGGCGGCGAACGCGCTCGACGAGCTGGCGGTGCTCGCCCGCGAGGAGCAGGACCGGCGCGAGCTCGCCCGAGCGTGGAAGGTCGAGCACGACGCGTGGCAGCGCCGGGAGGACGACAAGGGCATGTTCGAGAGCTTCACCGACGGGGTGGGGATCACGGACTACGACGAGCCGGTGTGCCCCGTCGGACCGCCCAAGACCGAGCCGCGCCACACGAGCCCCGCGCCGACGGCCACCGACCGCGAGCAGTAAACCGCCGCATGTCGACGAGCTCTGCGCGGCCCGACGACCTGGACGCGTTCGCGACGGGCAGCCGAGCCGCCGACGACGAGCTGCGAAGCGATGCCACCCGCCTCGTGGGTGACTACAACGCCTTCCTCGGCGACACGAGCTGGGGTTACTTCGACATCCAGTCGCTGCTGGGCGGCTTCGGTGAGTACATCGGCTGGAACGAGACGGACGCGCGCTGGGTGGCGCAGATCGCGGCCGCGTTTCGCAGCGCCGGCGGGGACGGCTCGATCGCCACGCTGCCGGATGCCGCCATCCTCGCGAGCTTGCGCGCGGCTGGCTTGGACGGCGACCGTGGGTCCGTGACGTTCGACGACCCGGTCGCGTTCGGATTTCCGCCGACCACGGGCTACGCCAACGATCCCGTCAACACCGCTACGGGCAACTTCGTCGAGCTCGAGGTCGACCTGCCCTTCGGCGGGCTCGTCGGAGGCCTGCGATTCGCCCGTACGTACAACAGCCGATCCACGGCGAGCGGGGCATTCGGTCCGGGCTGGTCGTCATGGGCGAACGCGCGGCTGCACGCGCGACCGGAGGGCGCGGAGCTGACCGGACCCGACGGCCAGCGCGCGATCTTCCCGTCTATGGGCGCGGGCTACGGGCGCGTGGTCGGCGTCAACGCCCTGGTCGAACCGTTGCCGTCCGGACTCGCGCTGCGGTGGTTCGGCGGCGACGTCTGGGAGTTCGACGACGCCGGCCTGCCGCTGGCGATCCGCCGCGGACCGGGGACCGAGGTCCGCCTGCTCCATGACAACGAGCATCGCCTGGTCGGTCTCGTGCACGCGAACGGCAGCCGCATCGACGTGCGCTGGAAGGGCGAGCGCATCGCCGGCCTCGCGTGCTCGGATGGGCGCACCGCCTCATATCGCTACGACGAGCACGGCTGCCTCGTCGAGGTCTTGCGGGGGGGCGGCGCCTCGCGTCGCTACGACGTCGACGAACGTGCACGGATCGTTGCGGTCGTCGACGCCGACGGCGTGGTCGAGGTCCGCAACGAGTACGACGACGACGGGCGGGTCGTCCAGCAGCTCTCGCCTTTCGGCCGGCGGACGCGGTTTGCCTATCTGCCGGGGCGGGTGACGGTCATGGCCGACGGCGAGGGTGCGAACGCGAACACCTACGTCCATGACGCGAGCGGGCGCATGCTCGCGATCGTCGACGGCGAGGGCCAGCGACTGTCGCTCAACTACGACGCTTGGGGCAATCCGGTCGCGATCACCGAGCGAAACGGCGCCGTCACCGTTCAAGAGTGGGACGACCGTGCCCGTCTCGTGCGGCGCGTGGTGCCCTCGGGCGCCGAGTTCGCGTTCACCTATGACGACGCGGACCGTGTCGTCGAGGTGACCACCTCCGGGGGCGCGGTGACGCGCTACCGCTACGTGAGGGACGAGCGTAGTCCGGTCGAGATCGTCGACCCCGAGGGCGGCGTCACGCGGATGACCGTCGAGGGCGGCCTGGTGCGGCGGATCATCGACCCGGACGGCGTCGAGCTGCAGCTGGACTTCGACGACGACGGCAACGTCATCGCGACGACCGACGGCGACGGCAACACCGCCCGCCTGGAGCGCGACCCCGCCGGGCGCGTGATCGCCGCCGTGACCCCGCTCGGCCATCGCACGACGTTCGTCCACGACGCCGCAGGGCTCCCCGTCGAACGTCGCGATCCGGCGGGCGGGGTGTGGCGCTCGGAGTACTCGGCGGCCGGGCGCCTCACGGCGGTCGTCGATCCGACGCGCGCGCGCGAGGAGGTCCGCTACGGCGAGCACGGGCTCGCCGCGGCGACGGTCGACGCGCTCGGCCACGTCACCGAGCTCGGCGTCGACGCCTTCGGCAACGTCAACCGGGTCGTCGCGCCCGATGGCGGGGCGACGAACTACGCCTACGACCCGCTCTCGCGGCTGACCGCGATCACCGATCCAGCCGGCGCGACGTGGCAGCGCGAGTACGACGTCAACGGCAACCTCGTCGGCAGCGTCGATCCCACCGGCGTGCACTGCACCGCGACCGTCGACCATGCCGGCCGCATCACCGGCCTGGACGACGGCCTGACGTCGAGCGCGTTCGAGTTCGACGAGCTCGGGCGCACGCTGGCGCACATCCGGCCCGACGGGGCGCAGCAGCGCGCCGAGTACGACCGCTGCGGGCGGCGGGTGGCGATCACGGACCCCTCCGGCGGCCGGACCCGGCTCGAGTACACCCCCGGCGGGCGCGTGCGGCGAGTCGTGTCGCCGAGCGGGCGCGCCGAGCGCTACGAGCATGACCGCTGCGGGCGCGTCTCGGCGCGCATCGACGCAGCCGGGCGGCGCTGGGAGTTTCGCTACGACGCCGACGGGGCGGTCGTCGAGCGGATCGCGCCGGGAGGCGAGGCCGAGCGGGTGACCTACGACGCCGCCGGCCGCGTCCTCGAGCGCAGTGCGCCGGGAATCGGCGTCATCAGCTACGACTACGACCCCGCGGGCAGGCCGGTGCGGATCACCGACCGGCTGTCGGGGACGCGCGAGTTCGGCTACGACTCCGCCGGGCGCCTGGTGTCGGCGACCGACGCCAACGGCCAGGCCACGCGCTACGCGTACCACGCGCAGGGCCGGCTGACGGAGACGACCGACCCGCTCGGCGCGACAACCACGCGCCGCTACGACGAGGCCGGCCGGCTCGTCGAGGAGACCGATCCGCTTGGGCGCGCGACCACCACGACCTACGATGCGGCGGGCCGGATGATCGAGCGCGTCGACGGCTCCGGCCGGCGCGCTTCGTGGACGTACGACGCGTCGGGCCGTGTCGCGACCTTCGGCGCCGCGGGCTCGCCGCCGATGACCGTGCAGCGCGACGCGCTCGGCCGCGAGATCGCCCTCGACGAGCCCGGAGGGCTGACCTCGACGCGCCTGCGCTGGGACGAGGCCGGGCGTCTCGTCGAGCGAACACGCGGTGAGCTGGCCATGCGCTGGCGCTACGGCGCCGATGGCGAACGGCTGGCGATCGGCTATCCGGACGGCACGGAGACGACCTACGACTACGACGCCGGCGGCTATCTGGTCGGCAAGCGCCACACGGGCCTCGGCGCGCTCGAGCTCGAGCGCGACCCTGCGGGCCGCCTCGTCGGAGCGCGGGGCGACGGAATGCGCGCTCGGTGGCGCTATGAGCATGGCGAGCTCACGGGCCACGAGATCGAGGTCGGCGGCCGCCGCCGCACGACGAGTCTGGAGCGCGATCCCATCGGCCGCGTCGTCGCAGCGATCACAGACGATGCCGC
The DNA here is from genome assembly GCA_963839905.1 of uncultured Actinomycetes bacterium. GTDB lineage: Bacteria > Actinomycetota > Thermoleophilia > Solirubrobacterales > Solirubrobacteraceae > CADCVQ01. Next base: position 23,743 of record CAWIXC010000009.1, read on the forward strand.
GCGCCGGTTCACCTACGACGCAGTGGGCCAGCTCGTCGCCGCCGAGACCCCGGCCGGCCTGTTCACCTTCACCTACGACGAGGGCGGACGGCTCAGGCGAGAGGCATCCGCGGGCGGCATCATCGAATACGAGCACGACAGCGCGGGCCAGCTCGTCCGGCGCTCGGCGTCCGGCGGCCCGCACACGCGCTACGAGTACGACGGCGCGGGACGCCGGGTTCGCGAGGAGGGGAGCGGACACGAGCGCGAGTACGCGTTCGACGAGCTGGGCGGCCTGAGCGCCATCACCGTCGGCGACACGACCACGCCGGTAGCCGTGGACGCGCTCGGAGAGCTCGCACAGGTCGGCGCCACGGCGCTGCTGTGGGACAGCGCAGATCCGCTGGCACCGCTCGCATGGATCGGCGAGCGGGCTGTCATCGGCGACGCAACGCCGTTGGCGCTCGCGGGCGATGCGGGACACGAGTGGCTCGCGCCCGACTGGCAGGGGACGATCGACGGCGCCGCACCCCGCGATCCGTGGGGAGCGGCGACGCCATCTACCGAGCAGCGCGTGTTCGCGAACCTGGGCTACCGCGGCGAGGTCGAGCTCAGCGGCGACGTCTGGCTGCGCAATCGCATCCATCAGCCGGGCACGCGCTCCTTCCTGCAGCCCGACCCGCTGCCGGCGGTCCCCGGCACCGGGTGCGCCGCGAACCCCTACAACTACGCGGCCAACGATCCCGTCGGCCGGTTGGACCCGGTTGGCCTGCGTCCGGTCACCGAGGCCGAGCTGCAGGAGTACCGCGATGGGATGAACCGCAACGTCTGGCAGCAGGCCGGCGACTTCGTCACGGACAACTGGGAGTACATCGCCGCGGGCGCGATGATCGTCGGCGGCGTCGCCCTGATGTTCACGGGCGTCGGCGGGCCCGCCGGCGTCGCGCTCATGGCCGCCTCGGGCGGGCTGATCGCCGCGGGCGGCAGCGCCGCGATCCAGCGCTACACGACCGGCGAGGTGGACTGGGGCCGGGTCGCCGTCGACGGTGCGATTGGGGCCGTAACGGCGGGCGCGATCAGCGGCGCCGTGACGCTCGCGCCACGGGTGATGGCCTCGTCCCTCTTTGCTCGCGGCGCCACGCCGGCGCTGAGCTCGCGGCTCGGCGGCGCGACCGAGACGTTCTACCGCGGGATGTCCAACGCCGAGCTTGCCGGGCTGAGCCGGACCGGCGCCCTCTCGGTTCGCGGCGAGAGCTTCGTCACGCAGAACCTACCCTACGTGGAGCAGCTCGCCGCACGACACCCGAACCTCTACCAGACGATCGTGCGCTTCGAGATGCAGCCCGGCACGCAGCAGGCGCTCGTGTCGGCGGGCGCGCGAAGTCCCGGCCGGCTGCTGGTCGACGAGGGCCTCGGACACCTGCCGATGATCTCGAGGGGCATGCCGAACGTCGTCCACGTGAAGGCCGAGCTCGACGCGATCAACTATGGCCTGCGGCCGGGGTCGGCGGAGATCTTCAACAGCCGGATCCTCGGCTTCGGACCGCACTGACATGGCCGCCGAGCCCTGCCGCGAGCTGGACGAAGGCTTGTCGGATCCCCGCTGGTCGCAGGCGAGGGACACCCGGATGGCGTGGCTCGCGGGCCTGACGGGCGTAGAGGAGTGCATCGCCGACGGCCTGCGGCGATCGAGTGCGAGCGAGGACTGGGACATGTTCGAGCGCTACGTCCTGGCGGCCTACCACCACCCGTCCAGCGCGTACACGCCGACGCTGTGCGACGTGCTGCGGCGCCGAAGCGACGCGCTCAACAACGAGGACGTCGTGACCGCGCTCGATCGCAGCCGCGATCCCGCAGCGATCGGATGCCTGCGCGACACGCTGGTGTGGGAGCCGCCCTGGGACGAGTTCCGCCAGCTCGCCGTCAAGGCGCTGTCGGCGCTCGCGGCGATCGGCACGCCGGAGGCGATGGCCGTGCTGCGCGAAGCAGCCGCGAACCCGTCGGAGTGGGTCCGCGAGGCGGCCGAGCGCGAGCTTTTCGACGCCGGCGCCTGAGCCTGGATCCACGCTGAGCGGCGTTCGTCAGGACGCGCCGATCAGGTCCCCGATCTCGGCAGGCAGCGGATACGGTCTGGCGTCCGGAAGCAGCTCTCGCGCGGCGGCGAGGTCCCCGGCGGTCACGAGCCGGCCCATCTCGTGCGCCGCGGGCGTGACATCCTCGATCGCAAGGATCCAGTCCTCGACGTACCGGCGCAGCGCGTCGCCGGCCAGGCCGATCTGGATCGCGCGATCGTCGAGGCGCTCGAGGCGCAGTGAGCGGTCCGGGTCCCACTGAACCCGGACGGGGCTCGCCTCCTTGCGTTCGATCCAGTCGCGCTCGCTGGCGTGCACATCCGGATCGAAGTGGCTCAGGCATGCGCCGAAAAGCGCCGCTTCGAGGCCGGCCCGCGTCATCGTGACGGCGAGGACGCGCTCCTGCCCGGCCTTGGTCGCCCAGCCGCTGCGGAACATCATCCAGAGAAACGACGGCTTGATCCATGTCATCCGGTCGCGCTTGAAGGGTGCCACGAACGTCCCGGCCGCGAGTGCCCCATCCGCGATCTGGTGGCCGAACGCCTGGTAGACGACGATCGTGTCGTCGTCGAAGAGCGCCCGGACGCGGCGACCCGCCGGGGGCCTGGCGGGCGGCTTGCGCAAGGCGGGCATGGCATGGATCATCATGGCGCAGCGATGGGGGACAACCTGGCGGGGATCGAGGAGGACGTGCCCTTCGACTGGGACGGCGCGACCCGGCTCGCGGCCGAGCTGCGTGCGACCGCGACGACGCTCGGCACGCAGACCCCCGAGCGCAACTCCTACGCCGACGACGCGCTGCGCGACTGGCGCGGCGGGTTCTCACAGCAGTTCGGCGGGCGGATGGACGTCTGCACGGGCGACGCCGGCCGCCTGGCCGACGCGATGCGGCTCGCCGCAGACCAGGTCGACGAGCTGGCGCGGCTCGCACGCGAGGAGCAGGATCGCCGCGAGGCCGCGCGCGAGTGGAAGCGCGAGCACGACAACAAGGGCTTCCTCGACAAGGCCTCGGACTTCGTGTTCGGCGACGACGACAAGCCGCCGATCCCGCCGCCCGTGCAGCCGCCACGCTGGACGTCCGAGCTGCCGGCGCCGGCCGGGCGCGAGTAGCGCATGGGCACGAGCTCCGCCAGGCCGGACGACCTCGACACGTTCGCGCGGCGCAGCCGGCGCGCCGACGACGCGCTGCGCGGGCACGACGGCCGGCTGCGCGGCGTCTACGGCTCGTTCACCGCCGGCACGCAGTGGGGCATCTTCAACGCCGACTCGATGCTCCTGGGCTTCAGCCGCTACATCGATCTCAACGAGGTCGACGCGCGCTGGGTGGCGCGGATCGCGTCGGCGTTTCGCCAGGCCGGCGGCGACGGCGCGATCAGCTCGCTGCCCGACGAGGCGATCGCCGCCAGCCTGCGCGCGGCGGGCCTGGACGGCGGCCGGGCGTCGATCACGTTCGACAGCCCGGTGGCCTACGGGTTCCCGGCGACGACCGGCTACACGAACGACCCCGTCAACACCGCGAGCGGCAACTTCGTCGAGCTCGAGAACGACCTGCCATTCCTGGGCCTGACGCGGGGCCTGCGGCTGGCGCGCGTCTACAACAGCCGCTCCGATCGGGCCGGCGCGTTCGGCACGGGCTGGTCCTCGTGGGCCGACACGCGCCTGCGGGCGACGCCGGATGGCGCCGAGTACGAGGGGCCCGACGGCCAGCGCGCGACGTTCCCGCGGCTCGGCGCGGGCTACGGCCGCGTGCTCGGCGTGCAGGCCCTCGTCGAGCCGCTTGGCGACGGGCTCGTGCTGCGCTGGTTTCATGGCACGCGCTGGTGCTTCGACGGCGCCGGGCTGCCGATCTCGACCAGCGCCGGCCCCGGCACCGACGTCCGCCTGCGCCACGACGAGGGCCGGCTCGTCGAGCTCGCGCACGTCGGCGGGCGCAGCGTGCGCCTCGACTGGGCGGGCGACCGGATCGCGGCGCTCGCGAGCTCCGACGGTCGCCGCGTCGCCTACGCCTACGACGACGCGGGCGACCTCGAGCGCGCCGACGGCGCCGCGGGCGTGCGCCGCTACGAGGTCGGCGAGGACGGCCGCGTCGTCCGCGTGCTCGACGCCGACGACGTCGCCGAGGTCGTCAACGAGTACGACGCCGAGGGCCGCGTGCTCGCGCAACGCTCGCCCTTCGGCCGGCGCACCCACCTCGCCTACCTGCCCGGCAACGTCACGGTCGCCGCCGACGAGCAGGACGGCCCGTCGAACGTCTACATCCACGACGAGGCCGGCCGCGTGCAGGCGATCGTCGACGGCGACGGCCAGCGGCTGAGTATCGGCTACGACGAGTGGGGCAACCCCACGGCGGTCACCGACCGCAAGGGCGCCGTGACGATCCAGGAGTACGACGAGACCGCGAACGTCGTGCGCCGCGCCCTGCCGACGGGCGCGGAGTTCGGCTTCGAGTACGACGAGCAGGGGCGCGTGCTCGAGGTCCGCGCGCCCGACGACGTCGTCGTGCGCCACGCCTACGCGGGCGACGAGCGCACGCCGGTGCAGATCACGGACGCCGAGGGCGGCGTGACGCGGCTCGAGGTCCGCGACGGGCTCGTGCGGCGCATCGCCGACCCGGACGGCGTCGAGCTGTCGTTCGAGTTCGACGCAGGCGGCGAGATCGTCGCGGCGATCGACGCCGAGGGGGCCGTCGCCCGCCTCGAGCGCGACGCGGCGGGGCTCGTGATCGCCGCCGTGACCCCGCTCGGGCGGCGCACGACGTTCACCCATGATGCGCAGGGCCGCCCCGTCGAGCGCACCGACCCGAGCGGCGCGGTCTGGCGCTACGAGTACTCGCCCGGCGGCAGGCTGACGAGCCTCGTCGACCCGACCGGGGCGCGCGAGGAGATCCGCTACGGCGAGCACGGGCAGCCGGAGACGACGGTCGACGCCCGCGGCAACGCGACCGGCCATCGCTACGACGTCTTCGGCAACAAGATCGGCCTCGTGGCGGCCGACGGCGCGGCCTGGCAGTTCGGCTACGACGCGCTGTGCCGGCTGACGAGCATCGCCGATCCCTCGGGCGCCACCTGGCTGCGCGAGTACGACGCCAACGGCAACCTCGCCGGCCGGATCGACCCGGTCGGGACGCACTACCGCGCGACAATCGACCGGTTCGACCGTGTCACCGCGCTCGACGACGGCCTGACGTCCGCCACCTTCGACTTCGACCCGCTCGGCCGCACGCTCGCCCAGCGCCGGCCCGACGGCGCGCAGGCGCGGGCGGCATACGACCGCTGCGGCCGGCGGACCAGCATCGACGACCCGGCGGGCGGCACGATGCGGATCGAGTACACGGCGGGCGGCCGCGTCCGCCGGGTCATCCAGCCGTCGGGCCGGACCGACTCCTACGAGCACGACCGGCGCGGGCGTCTCGCGGCGCACACCGACGGCGCCGGCCGGCGCACGGAGTTTCGCTACGACGACGACGGCGCGCTCGTCGAGCGGATCTCTCCGAACGGCGAAGCGGAGCGGTTCGAGTACGACGCGGGCGGCCGGGTGTGCGAGTGGGTCGCGCCCGGTCGCGGCGTGACGCGTTACGAGTACGACGCCGCCGGCCGCGTCACGGCTATCACCGACCGCACCTCGGGCACGCGGCGCTTCGCCTACGACGCGGCCGGCAACCTGCTCGTCGCCACCGATGCCAACGGCGCCGCCACGCACTTCGCCTACAACGAGCGCGGCTGGCTGACCGAGATCCGCGACCCGCTCGGCGGCGTCGCGACCCGCGCCTACGACGACAGCGGGCGACTCGTGCGTAAGACCGACCCGCTCGGGCGCAGCACGACCTACGTCTACGACGCCGCCGGCCGGCTCGTCGAGCGCGTCGACGGCTCGGGCCGGCGCCAGCGCTGGTCCTACGGCGCGTCGGGCCGCGTCAGCGCATTCGGAGCCGCGGACGCCGACCCGATCACGATCGAGCGCGACCTTCTCGGCCGCGCGATCGCGATCGACGAGCCCGGCTCGTTCGTCCACCGCCTGACCTGGGACCGCGCGGGACGGCTCGTCGAGCGCCGGCGCGATGACCGCTCGCTGTGCTGGCGCTACGACGAGGACGGAAACCGCGCGGCGCTCGTGTATCCCGACGGCAGCCAGACGACCTACGCCTATGACGCGAGCGGGCTGCCGTCCCGGCTGCATCACTCCGCGATCGGCACGATCGAGCTCGAGCGCGACGCGACCGGCCGGCTCGTCGGGGCCGCCGGCGAGGGCATGCGGGCGAGCTGGCGCTACGAGGACGGCGAGCTCGCGGGCTACGACGTCGTCGCGGGAGCGCGGCGGCGCTCGGCACAGCTGACGCGCGACCCGATCGGGCGCGTCGTGGCCGCGGTCGTCGACGGCGCCGAGCACGCGTACGGCTACGACGCCGCAGGCCAGCTCGTGGCCGCGACGACAGGCCGCGGCTCGTACGCGTTCACCTACGACGCGAGCGGTCGCCTGAAGGCCGAGTCCGCGCCCGGAGCCTTGCTCGAGTACGAGCACGACGCGGCCGGCCAGCTCCTCGTCCGGCGCTCGGACGCCGGCGAGGCGTCGCGCTACGAGTACGACGGCGCGGGCCGGCGGATCCGCGAGGAGGTGGACGGCGACGGCGCTCGCAGCTACCGCTGGGACGAGCTCGGGCGGCTCGTGCAGATCGCGAGCGGCGAGACCACGACCGAGCTGCGCGTCGACGCGCTCGGCGAGCTCGCGGAGGTCGACGGGCGCACGCTCATGTGGGACACGGCGACGCCGTTCTCGCCGCTGGCGTACGTCGACGACCAGGCCGTCATCGGGCTTGGCGCGCCGTGGGCGACGGCCGGGCCTGGCGACCAGAGCTGGCTCGCGCCCGACTGGCAGGGGACCGTCGGCGCCGAGCGCGATCCCTTCGGCGAGCCGGTCGCCGAGGCCGGCGGTCCCGCGCTCGGCTACCACGGCGAGGTCGAGGTCGCCGGCCACACCTGGCTGCGCAACCGCGTCTACGAGCCGGCGACGCGCTCGTTCCTGACGCCCGACCCGCTGCCGGCCGTGCCCGGCACCGCCAGTGCGGCCAACCCGTATCACTACGCGGCCAACGACCCGGTCGGCCTCGCCGACCCGCTCGGCCTGCGCCCCGTCACCGACCAGGAGCTGCGCGACATCCGCGAGTCGATGGGCCGCAACGTCTGGGAGCGCGGCGCCGACTGGGTCTCGGACAACTGGGAGTACATCGCGGCGGGCGCGATGATCGTCGGCGGCATCGCGGTGATGGCGACCGGGGTCGGCGGCCCGGTCGGCGCCGCGATGATCGGCGGGGCGCTCCTCAGCGCCGGCTCCAGCGCGGGGATCCAGATGGTCACGACGGGCGAGGTGAACTGGGGCGAGGTCGCGGTCGCGGGCGTCGTCGGCGGCGCGGCGGGCGGGCTCGGGTACGCCGCGGGCGCGGCGGTCCAGGGGACGACGCGGGCCGCAGCGGTCGGCCGGGGCGCGCTGGCCGGCGCCACGGAGAGCATGGCGGGCGGCGCGGCCAACCGCGGGATCCACGGGCAGAACCCGTTCGACCCGGCGGGCATGCGCAACGACCTGCTGCTCGGCGGCGTCGCGGGCGGGGCCGGCGGGCGGCTCGGCGCGGGGCACCTGCCGTCGCATGCCGACGAGACCGCGCGGTTGGCGTCACGCGCGGACGAGCTCACCTCGGTGCTCGACCCGATCGCCCAGAACAGCCGCACGTCGGCGGCGCTCGGGACGCGTGAGGGCGCCGACGTCCTGGCGGGCGGTGGCCGCGACCTGAACCCCGCGCAGCGGGCCCTCGCGCGCGACGGCGACATCCTCGCCAGATCGCCGGGCGACCACGCGGAGGTGACCGCGTTGCGCGAGACGACCAATCGCGGACTTACGCCGCGCGACATCGGCACCTCGCGCGACATCTGCCCCGACTGCCGAGCGGTGCTCGAGGAGTCCGGCGCGACGGTCACCGGGCAGCGCACCGCGTCCTGGATGGACCCATGACGGGCATGCTGCGCTATGACGAGCCCGACCTGGTGCGTCGCTTGGCGGCCGGGTCGCCGGCCGGCCGAGCGGCCTTCGCCACCGCCGTCGCGGAACGGCTGTTCCCGCTGTACGCGCGCTACGCCAAGCGAACCGGCCTGACGACCGACGAGCTGCGGGCCGGGCTGGATGCCGCATGGGAGGCCACCGCGGGCGAGCCGGCGGCGGAGGATCTCGCGCGCTTGCAGGACGTCGCGGAAGGGCTCGTCCCGGACGAAGAGGATGACGGCTGGGTGGACGAGAGCGCATACGGCCAGAACGGGGCGGCAGCCGTCGCGTACGCGCTGCGCACCCACCTCGGCGGCGACCCGCAAGAGGCCGCCTGGGCCGCTCGCCAGCTCTACGACGCGGCCGACTACGCGGCTCAACGCCAGGTCGAGGACCTCGACCTCAACGATCCCCGGGCCGAGGACGCGCTGCTGGCGACGCCCGTGGTCCAGGAGGCGCTCGCCGGGATCGAGCAGGACCTCGCGGGCGCCGTCGAGGACGGCGCCGGCAGCGAGGCCCTCAGGCCACGCGCACAGGAGGGCGGCGAGCGCCTGGCCGCCCTCGTGTTCGGCGATCGCGGGACGTGAAAGCCTCGACGACGAGCTGGGAGGACCCTCGAGTCCACCCGCTAACGCGCCGGCGTGATCGCGTCCGAGCCCTCGGGCAGCGCGACCTGGACGATCTCGACGTCGCCGTTGTGCACCGCGTAGCCGCGCCCGACGATCATCCGCACCGGCGCGCGGCGCGGGAGGTTCGCGCCGAGCAGGTCGCCGTCGAGGTCGATGTTCGGGCGCAGCAGGACGCCGGTCTTCGCCACCACGAGCGCCTTGCGCGTCCAGTGGCCGTAGAGCCCGCGGATCGTGTCCGAGCGCCCCGCGGCGATGACGTGCAGGTCGGCCCGCCCCGCCGACAGCAGCCCGGAGATCGCGCCGTCGCCGTCGTCGAACTGCTCGGCGTCGTCGATGAGGATCACGACCGGCCCCTGCTGCGCGCGCAGGGTCGCGAACATCGCCGTCGCCTCGCCGCCGGCCGCCGCGAAGCGGTCGAGCGCCGCGCACTCGCGCAGCGGCGAGCGCCGTCCGCCGGTCGCGGCGATGTGCAGCTCGCCCCCGCCCGGCCCGGCCCGCAGCGACTCGACGAGCGTCAGCAGCGCGCTGCTCTTGCCGCTGCGCGCCGGCCCGGCGATCAGCGCGTGGTCGCCCTCGTAGAGCACGAGCTCGGCCGTCGCGAGATCGTGCTCGCGGACGCCGAACGGGATCGTCCAGGGCTCGCCGGCCAGGCGGCTCTCGGCGCCCAGCGAGGCACGTGACACGCTGGCCGGCAGCACGTCGATCGAGGTCGCGCGGCGGCTGTCGCGCGGGTAGCGCAGCGCGGTCTGCGCGACCGCCTCGGCCAGCGTCGGCAGCGGCCGCCCGACCTGGATCTGCAGCCCCGTCTCCGCCATGACCGCGCGCCCAGGCACCGGCGGCGGCACGTGCTTGCGCGTGAGCCCCGCGGTCACGTAGTCGTAGGCGTCGGGCAGCCGGAACAGCCACTTCTGCGTCGTGATCGCCGACCACGCGCCGGGGATCACGTTCAGCCGGTCCGCCGCGACGGCGAACCAGATGCCCGACTCGCGCCCGTCGGAGTACACCCGCGTGAGCACGTCCATGAGCTCGAGGCCCTCGATGTCGTCGAACTCCGAGCGCATCGCGGCGAGGTTGTCGATCGCGACGACGATCCGCCTGCCCGGCCCCTCGACCCGCCGCCGGTCCAGCTCGGCGCGCAGGCGGCGGATCAGGCGCATCTGGCGCTCGCGGTCGCCCGCGAGGATCACCGAGCCGGTGTGCGGCAGGCCCTCGAGCGGCGTGAGGTCGCCGGCGCCGTAGTCCAGCGCATAGACCTCGAGCTCGTCTGGCGAGAGGACCGTCGCGAGGCTCAGCACGAGGCTCGCCAGCGTCGTCGTCGTGCCGCTGCCGGGAATCCCGAGCAGCAGCAGGTTGCCCTCGGCGAGGTCCCACCCGACCGGGTACTGGCGCTGGCGCCGCGGGTCGTCGGCGAGCGCGACAACCGGCCTTGCCTTGCCGGGCTCGTGCGCGTCGGCCAGCAGGTCTGCGAGGTCGATCAGCCCGCCGAGCGGCTCGGGCCACGGCCGGCGCGCGGGCGCGAAGCCCGCCTGCGCGTTGGCGTCAGCGATCGCGTCGACGAGCCGCGCGAGGTCCGTCTTGGCGGGCTGGCCGTCGTCGCCGTCCGGCGGCGCGGCGCGCTCGCCGTCCGTCGGCCGCGGGCCGAACACGAACGGCGCGACGTCGACCGCGTCCTGCGCGCTCTCGTTCGTCACGCAGGTGACGAGCGCCGTCTGGATCGGGACGATCTCCCCCGGCCCGAGCCGGATGTACGCGCGGCCGGGGCGGTGACGGCTGAGCTCCGCCGCGTCGCGCTTGCCGATGACGTCCATCGAGTCCTCGCCGTCCTGCACGCGCAGCGCGATGCGCAGGTTCGTGTTCGTCTTGATGTTCTCGTTGACGGCGCCGGACGGGCGCTGGGTCGCGAGCAGCATGTGCACCCCGAGCGTGCGCCCGCGCTGAGCGACGCTCACGAGCGCCGACAGGAAGTCCGGGAACTCCTTCGCCATCGTCGCGAACTCGTCGATGACGACGAGCAGGCGGGGCAGCGGCTCGGCCGGGCTGAGCGCCAGGTACTCGTGGAGGTTGTCGGCGCTGACGCTGCGCAGCAGCCGCTCGCGGTACTGGATCTCCGCCTCGAGCGCCTCGAGCGCGCGCTCGCCCAGCGCCTCGTCGAGGTCGGTGACCATGCCGACCGTGTGCGGCAGGCGCGAGCACTCGTCGAACGCCGCGCCGCCCTTGAAGTCCATGAGGATGAACGTCAGGTGCTCGGGGTCGGTGTGCACCGCCAGCCCCGCGACGAGGCTGCGCAGGAGCTCGCTCTTGCCCGAGCCCGTCGTCCCGCCGACGAGGCCGTGCGGGCCGTCGCGGATCATGTCGAGGTTGAAGGTGCCGCCCTCGGTGACGCCCAGCGGGGCGATCGCGCCGGGGTCGCGACCCGCGGCGCGCCAGCGCTTTCGCACCGACTCGGCGTCGATGCGGTCGAGCTCGAGCAGCGGCAGCAGCCGCACGCCGTCGGGCAGCCCCGCGCCGACGAGCTTGAGCTCGGGGTCGTCGAAGCGCGCGAGGTCGCGCGCGCACGCGCGCGCTGTGCTGACCGAGAGCCCGGCGAGCAGGACATCGCGGACCTCGCCGCGCTCCTCGGGCCGGCGGATCGTGGCGTCGCCGGTGGCGGCCGCGATCTCGATCACCGTGTTGCACGCGGCAGGCAGGCGGTCGCGCGTCGCGGCGACGACGATCCCCGCCACGGCGACCGTCTCCTTCGCCTGAAAGCCCGACGACCTCGTGCGCGACTCGACGCCGGCGTTCAGCAGGTCGCGCGCGGGCGCGTTCTTGCCCTCGGTGAGCACGTCCGAGTCCAGCACGACGAGCGTCGTGCCGACGCCGGTGCCCGCCGTGAGCGCGCGCAGCATGTCGTCGGAGACCTTGCGATCGAAGGACAGCCAGCGCTCGCCGCCACCGCCCGCGTTGCGCGTGTGCGGCAGCCACTTGCACCACTCCCAGCCCGGCTCGCGCCCGGGATCGACGAAGACGCCGATCGTCACGTCGGCCGGGCCATGGTGGACGGCGACCTGGCAGACGAGCGAGCGCGCCGTCGCAAGCGCCGCCTCGCGGTCGCCGACGATCCCGACGATGCCGCCGTGCGAGATGTCGACCTCGACCGGCGAGACCGGCAGCTTGTTCTCGGCGACGCTCGTCGCGAGCTCGGGCGGCAGCTTGTCGTGGCCCTCCTTGACCGGAGGCTTCCACGGCAGGTCGGTCAGCCCGGCGTAGAGGTGCAGGAAGTCCTCGTGGTGTGAGCGGCGCTCCCACAGGCGCGTGCTCGGCAGCGCCGCGCGGCGCAGGACCTCGGCCGGATCGGGGCAGATGTCGCGCAGGCGCTCGCGCTCGGCCTCGCTCGCCTCGTCGACGCGGCGCTCGAGCTCGTGCAGCTCGGACTCGTACTCCTTGCGCGACTGCGCCCCGCCCTTCGTGCTGCGCCGCTTGGACTCGACGTACGTGCCGATCGCGATGATCGGCGTGAGCAGCATGAAGAGGGCGTACTGCGGGTTGCCGGTGATGCCGATCATGACGACGGCCATGACGAGCGGGCCGACCGTCGACGCCACGCTGAAGTGCGCCTTCGGAGGGTCGCTGGGCTTGCGCGGCACCTCGATCTGCGCCGGGGAGGGGGCGCCCATCGGGCGTGGCGGGCGGTTGTGGGGCACGGTCCCGCCCGGCCCCACCTGGCGGCGCAGGTCCAGGCTCTGCGGCCGATCGTGCTCCGTGACGGGGCGGACGGTCAGCGCGAACGCCCCGACCTCGACCACGTCGCCGGGCGCGACCTTCACCGGGGTGCCGGTCTCGATCGGCCGGCCCTCGACGAACGTCCCGTTCTCCGAGCCGCGATCGGTGATCGCCGCGCTGCCGTCCGGCGCGAGCTCGAGGACGCAGTGCTCGCGCGAGACGGTGCGGTCGCGCAGCTCGATCGTCGTCGCGCGGGTGCGGCCGACCGTGCTGCGGCCGACGTCCAGCGCGAGCGCGCGGCCGACGTCGCGGCCGGCGAGGATCACGAGCTCGAAGCCCGACCGCGAGCGCGGCGGCGCTGGGCGCCCATCGCCCGCCGTGGTCACGACGGCACCTTCGTGCAGCCCGGAGTCGCCGATCGGGGTGGACCCCGGCACGGCGCGGTCGCCGATGACGACCGTCTCCGGCGGCCGGCCGCCGAGCGCCGCCCGCAGCAGGTCGTCGATCGTGGCGTCGTGGTGGCGGGGCTCGAAGTCCAGTTCGCGATCGCCCGCGGCCGTGCGCAGGACGATGTGCACCGGTGCCTAGCCTTCGAGCGACGCGCTGAGTGCAACCCACATGCTCGCCACGGTACTGCGCCCTTCGCGGTCGCGGCGAGGCTGCCGGTAGGATGGGTGCGTTCGACGGAACGGAAGCCGCGCGCGATGACCAGGGATCAGATCGACGCACAGAGTCGCACTGTCGGGCGTTACGACATCCTGCGTCGGATCGGCCAGGGCGGGATGGCGACGGTCTACCTCGCCCGCCAGCCCGGCCTCGAGCGCGAGGTCGCGCTCAAGGAGCTCGACCGCTTCGGCGTCGCCGACCAGCGCATCTTCGCGTCGCGCTTCGCGCGCGAGGCGCAGCTCGCCGGGTCGCTGAATCATCCGAACATCGTCACGGTGCTCGACTACTTCGAGCACGAGGGCCGGCCGTACATCGCGATGGAGCATGTCGAGGGCGGGAGCCTGCGCGAGTACCTGCACGACCTCTCGATCGCCCAGGCGATGGGTGTGCTCGAGGGCCTGCTGGCGGGGCTGACGCACGCCGAGAGCCGCGGCATCGCCCACCGCGACATCAAGCCGGAGAACATCCTCGTGACCGCCGAGGGGCGGGTCAAGCTCACGGACTTCGGGATCGCGAAGGCCTACAACGCCGCGCTCAGCGGATCGTTTCTGACGGTCGCGGGGACGACCGTCGGCACGCCGAAGTACATGGCCCCCGAGCAGGGCACAGGCAAGAAGCTGGGCCCGGGCACGGACCTGTACGCGGTCGGCGTCGTCGCGTACGAGATGCTCGTCGGCCACGTGCCGTTCGACTCCGACGAGAACCCGCTTGCGATCGTCTGGCAGCACGTCAACGACCCGCTGCCCGATCCGCGGCAGGCCCGACCGGACCTCGACGCGCGCCTGTGCCAGTGGCTCGAGGAGCTGCTGGCGAAGGATCCGGACGACCGCCCGCCGACGGCGCACGCCGCGCTCGAGGCGCTGGAGGAGATCGTGCTCGACCTGCTCGGCGGTCGCTGGCGGCGCGACGCGCGGCTCGCCGCGCCCAAGGTGGGGCCGGAGACCGCGCGGCCGCTGACGCCGGCCCGCGTCGACGAGCTCGACGACGACCGGCCGCGCGATCGCTTTCTCGAGTCGATCCACGAAGCGGCGTCCGCCCCCGAGACCACGATCGCGCCGCGCGAGCTTGGCGACCGCACGAGCTCGTTCCGCGAGGCGGTGCGCGAGCGCCGCGCACGCGCGGCGGCGGCGGATGCGGTGCTGGCGGCGCCGCCCGACGCCCGGTCGCGCCGCAGGCTGCCCATGCTCGTCGCGGCGGTTGCGGCGGTGGCCGCCATCGCCGGCTATGCGCTGTTCTCCGGCGACGACGCGGCACCACCGGCTCCGGCTGCGCCCCCGGCCGTGGGCGCCCCGGCGGCGGGCGACTCGGCCGCCCGTGAGCGCTTCGTGACCGATGCGACGGCGGTCATGCAGCGCTTCTCGCGTGCGCACACGGCGAGGATCGGCAAGCTGCGCCAGGCCAAGCTGTCAAAGACGCAGGCGACGACCCTGCGGCTGATCGCGGCGGACTACCGCGCGGCCGCGAAGGACCTGGCGGGGTTGAAGCCGGCCGCCGCGCAGGAGGCCGCGGCGGCGAAGGTGCGCAGCCAGCTGCGGCGCACCGGCGGTCACTACTCCGACCTGGCCGCGGCGGCCAGGGGCCACTTCCCCAAGCGTTACCGGGCCGCTCAGAGCAAGGTCGCCGAGGACGAGCGCGAGCTCAACCGGCTGTTCGCCGCGATCCCGGCCTGACGCTCAACACCGCCGCTCCTTCAGGCGGATCCCCTGGCTGATCGCGATGTACACCCGCTGCAGCCGGGCGAAGCGCTTCGGCGACGTCGAGCCGAGCACCGCGAACAGCACCCCGCAGCGGCGCGACAGGACGTCGACGCGGGCCGCGCGCTTGCCCCGCTCGTCGAGGATCGTGTAGACCCAGATCCAGCCCTTGTTGCGCGTCTGCTGAAAGCGGATCTCGCGGTAGTCGCTGCGATTGACGACGGTCGCTCGCAGCGCGGCCGCCGCGGCGGCCGGCCCGCTGGTGTCGCCGTCCTGCCAGTTGATGATGACGTAGGTCCGCGCGTCCCGGGGATCGTCCCAGCGACTCTGCAGGTAGCCGGAATGCTGCACCGCGAACTCCCGCTCCTTCCAGCCCGAGGGGATCGGGGCGTCGAAGCTCGCGCCGCCCGCTTGCCCCGGCGGGGTTGCGACAGGCGGCGCGGGCGCGACCGGCGCCGTGGGCGCGGCCGGCGGCGCGGCGGGCGGCGCGGCGGGGTCAGCGGGCGCGCCGGGCGCGGCCGGGGTGCCAGGGGCGGGCTGGGTCGCGGCGGGCGGCTGCGCCGGCTGGCTCGGCGCGAGCGTGCCGGCGGGCGTGCGCTTGAGCGTCGTCGCCGGGGTGGTCGAGGTGCGCGTCGTGGCGGTGGCCGGCGTGCGCGCGGTCTGCTCGGAGTCGTCGAGCAGCTGCGCCGACGCGTACCCCGCGCCGAGCGAGGCCGCGACCGCGAGCGCGAGGATCGTCACGGTCCTGCGGCGGCTCGCGGGCGGCGGCTGCTCGGGCTCGCGCTCGGGCAGCGGCGGGCGCCGCGGGTAGTGGATCGTGTCGTGGCGGTCGCTCATCGCCGGCCATGTCGCGCAGCGCACGAGCTACGGTGTCCCGCGTGCCGGCTGTAAGCGATCGATAGGCGTGGCCGGGTGAGCCCGCTGTGCCCGGAGTGCCGCCGGTACACCGAGCGCGACGCATCGTGGTGCACGGCATGCGGGCGCGAGCTGTCGCAGGCCGCGCCGCCGCTCGAGGTCGTGCTCGCGGACGGCACGCGGATCGCGCTGGTCGAGGCACTCACGATCGGGCGGGCACCACGCAACGCCATCCAGTTCACCGATCCCAGCGTATCGCGCCTCCACGCCCGGATCCTGGCGCCGCAGCCCGGTCTCGGCCCGGTTCTCGCCGACGCCGGCTCGGCCCACGGCACGTGGCTCGACGGCAGGCGCCTCACGGGTCCCGAGCCCCTCTACGACGGCGCGACGATCCGCGTCGGCGACTCGCGGGTGACCGTGGAGCGCCGCCGCGACGACGCGCAAGCCGGCCGCACGATCGTCGTACACGCAGGGATGAGCATGGTCGTCCCGCTCGTCGGGGACGCCGCGATGGCCGGCCCTGCCCCGGAGGGCAGCAAGCCGCGCGTGCGCGACGGCCTCGCGCTCAAGCGGATGGACGCCGCCGAGGGCGATCAGCGCTGGATCCTGCGCGACCCTGCCGGGACGGCGATCCTGCGCCTCGGCGAGCCCGAGAAGCAGCTCATCGCGCTCATCGACGGCCGGCACTCGCTGGGCGAGCTCGTCGCGGAGGCCGAGTCGCGCGGCGGGCCGGCGGGCCCGGCCGTGCTGGCCCACCTGCTCGCCGATCTCGGCGAGCACGGCTTCTTGTTCGGCATCGAGGGCGCGCCGGTGCCGGAGGGCAGGCTGCGGCGGCTCGTCGAGCCGCGGACCTTCTGCTGGGCCGGCGCCGGGCGCGCGTTCGACCGCGTCTACCGCGCGGGCGGGTACGCGTTCTTCACGCGCGGCGGGCTGTCGGCGCTCGTGGCCGTCGCGATCGCGGGGCTCGTCGCGTTCGTCGTCGCGATCGCCGGGGACTATGCGACGCCGTTCGTCGTGGCCAACCACGTCGGGCTGGGGGGCCTCGTGTTCATCGCCGGGCGGCTGCTCGTCGTCGCGCTGCACGAGCTCGCCCACGGTTTGACCCTGATCGCGTTCGGGCGCCCGGTCCAGCGCAGCGGTGTGAAGTTCATCCTCGGGTTCCCCTACGCGTTCGTGGACACGACCGGCGCCCTGTTCGAGCCGACGCGGCGGCGCCTGGCGGTCAGCGGATCGGGGCCGCTCGCGGATCTCGCGGTGGGCGGTGGATTCGCGCTCGTGTGCGTCGCGAGCCCGGGCTCGACGGCCCGCGAAGTGTCACTTCAAGTCGCGCTGTCCGCGTACACTGGTGCGCTGTTCAACCTGAACCCGCTGCTCGATCGCGATGGCTATCACATGCTCGTGGACCGGCTTGGAATCCCGAATCTGCGTCGCCACGCGCGCGAATGGCTTGCCGCCGGTGGGCGGCGTGGCAGCGACACCCGAAGCGTCGCCGTGTACGCGTTCGCGACGATCGCGTGGTCGATGCTCACGGCCGGGTTCGTGATCTTCATGTCGCTGCGCTACCAGGAGCGGCTGCTGACGCTCGCTCCCGACGGTCTCGTGTGGGTGCTGCTGGGGTGCCTGTGGGCGCTCGTGCTGCTGCCGGCGGCTGTCGGCGTGCTGCGCCCGCTCCGCGGGCGGGCGCGCGGGCGTGAGGAGTGACATGAGCACACCCGAGCGCCAGCGCCAAGCGGCCGCGTTCCTCGAGCGCCTGCTTGCGGACCCGCAGCTGCGGGCGGACTTCAGGCGCCGGCCCGCGACGACGTGCCGGGCGCACGACCTGCTCGAGCTCGCCGACGAGCTCGACCAGGGCATTAGGGGCACCGCGACGCTCGAGCAGCGCGAGTCGCGCTCCGGGATGGCGGGGGTGATGATCGCCGCGGCGGCCGAGGGTGTCGGCCTCGTCGAGCTGATCGCGCAGCACGCCGCGCAGCTGGGCGAGGCGTCGGTGACGAGCGCCGCGCAGCTCATCGAGCGCGTGGGGGGTCACGGGGACGACGCGGCCGCCGCCGGCGCGGCGCCGGGCGGCGCCGAGGCGTCTTCGGGTGGCGCCGGGAGCGGCGGCGGCGGCGCGGCCTCGGGTGGCGCCGGGAGCGGCGGCAGCGGCGCGCCTTCGGGTGGCGGCGCGACGGCGGGCGCGGGCGCGAACCCCGGCCTTGCGGCCGCTGGTGCGCCCGGGTCGGCCTCCGGGGCGGAGCCCGCGGGGCTCGCCCCGACCGGCGCCGCTCCGGCGGGCGCGCTGCCGTCGGCCGTGCCCGCGTCGTACGCGCCGACGGACCCGGCCGGCCTGCCGGCAACCGGCGCGCAGCCGGCGGCGGCCGCCGCCGCGCCAGTCGCCCAGAGCCCCGCGGGCCTGCCTGCGACCGCGCCCGCGCCCGCCGGCACGGCGCCACCCTCGGGCGCCGGCGTCCCCCCGGCAGGTGCCAGGCCGGCCGCCTCGGCCCCTAGCGCGCTCCCGGCGACGGAGCGCTCGGCGTCCCCCGCCGCGCCTGCGGCGCGGGAGCCCGCGTCGCGCGGCTCCGGCAAGGAGATCGCGACGTACCAGCCCGAGCCCCAGCCGGCCGCCCAGCCACAGCCGGCGAACCCGCCCCAGGTCGTCCAGCCCACGCCCGCCACGCAGCCCGCCCACGCCGGCCAGCCCGCGCCCGCCGGCCAGCCCCCACCCGCCGGCCAGCCCACCGCCGGCCAACCTGCGCCTGCCGGCCAGCCCGCGCCTGTCGGCCAGCCTCCGCCCGCCGGCCAACCTCCGCCCGCCGGCCAGCCCACCGCCGGCCAGCCGGCCCCGACCGGCCAGCCTGCGGCCACCGGCCAGCCCGCACCCGCGCAGCCTGCTCCGGTCGCGACACCTCCGGTCCCGCGCGACCCCCCGATCGACACCACCGCACCCGAGGCCGTCGCCGAGCAGCTCCACAGGCCGCCGCGCGGCTATCCCGGCGACGACGCGCCCAAGCCCGAGCTCGCCGCCTGGATGGGGCGGCGCGCGGCCGCGGCGGGATTACCCGAGGAGCTGCCGGTCATGGCCGCCCTCGTCGAGTCCGGCCTGGCAAACCTCAACCACGGCGACCGCGACTCGGTCGGCTTCTTTCAGATGCGCGTCGGGATCTGGAACCAGGGCGCCTACCGCGGCTACCCCGACGACGCCAAACTGCAGCTCAAGTGGTTCATCGACCAGGCCACAGCGCTGAAGGCCCGCCGCGTCGCCGGCGGGGATACGAGCTTCGGCCGCGACTCGAGCAGCTGGGGCACCTGGATCGCCGACGTCGAGCGACCCGACGCGCGCTACCGCTTCCGCTACCAGCTGCAGCTCGACGAGGCGCGCAAGCTCCTGGCCCACACCCGCGACCGCGACGGTACGCCACCGCCCGTCGCCGCGCGCGCCGCGGCCGCCGCCCCGCCCGCGCCGGTCTCGGCAGCCGCGCTCGCAGCGGACGCCCGGTCGATCGACCCCAACGCCGCGGTGCCGTCCGCGGCCGACCGCGCGGTCAGGCTCGCCAGGACCTACCTCGGCGACGCGTACGTCTGGGGCGGCGCGTCACCCCAGACCGGATTCGACTGCTCGGGCCTCGTCCAGTACGTCTACAAGCAGGCCGGCGTCGAGTTGCCCCGCGTGACCCACGAGCAGTTCAAGGTCGGCCAGGTCATCGGCCGCGACGAGCTGCGCACCGGCGACATCGTCTTCTTCCGGGACTCGACGGGCTACATCCACCACGAGGGCCTGTACCTCGACAACGGACGGTTCCTGCACGCGCCCAGCACCGGCGACGTCGTGAAGGTCTCGAGCCTCGACGAGACCTACTACGCGGGGCAGTTCGCGGGCGGCCGGCGAGTGAGCGAGGCGGCCGCCGCCGTCGCCGAGGAGCTCGACATGACGCGCCGCGCCGCCGGCGAGCTCGCGCAGGCCCGCATGCACGACGCGCGCGTGCTGCCCGTCCTCGACCCGGCCGCACCGCGACCGGCGGGCTGACCATGCTCCGCACCGTGACCCGATGCCCGTAATAGTGGTGCCGTGTCCAATCCCCGGGACGTCTCGATGACCGCCCCCGCGCGGGCGCGGCTCGTGCGGCTGATCGCCGGAGCAGCCGCCGCGGCCGCGACGCTGCTCGCCGCCGCGCCGCCCGCCTCCGCGACCTACGCCGCGCAACTCGTCTCCGCCTGCTGCTACGCCACGCTCGAGCCCGGCGACACCCTCGAGAACTACTACTCGATGCGCAACACCGGCGACGAGACCTGGTATCGCGACGGCGCGATCCCCGTCCGCATCGGGACGGGCGTGCCGCGCAACCGTACGAGCCCGTTCTTCACAGCCGGCGACTGGATCTCGCCGGCCCGACCGACGGGCCTCGACTCCGAGAAGACCCCGCCGGGCGAGGTCGGCCGCTTCACGTGGATCTCGACGGCGCCCCAGCAGGTCGGCGACTACACGGAGTACTACGAGCCGGTCGCGGAGTTCGTGACCTGGATGGCCCCGGAGGGATCGCTGTACTTCAAGTACACGGTGATCCCGGCGCAGGCGCCCACGCTGCGGATCACGGCGCTGCCCGCACGGGTCAAGCGCGGCGACGCGATCACGGTCAGCGCCGACGCGACGGACAACCGCGGGATCTCGCGGGTCACGTTCGCCACCGGCACGCAGGTCGTCAATGTGACGGCGCCGACGGCCGGGACGTCCGGCTACACCGCGACGCTCAGCTCGAGCGAGCTCGGGCCGGGAACCAACAGCGTGCAGGTTCGCGCGTACGACCTCGGCGGGCGCGAGAGCTCGTCGGTCTCGGCCTTCGAGGTCTACGAGGTGCCCGTCCCACCGACCAACTCCACGCGACTCGGGGCGTTCACCCCGTACTTCGCCACGAGGACCGGCCGCAACGGCCGCCTCGGCACGCTCATCGGCCTCGGCGACGTCGCCGGCCTGCGGCCCGGCAGCCGCATCAGGATCGTCTGCACGAAGGGCTGCGTGCGGCGCGTGAACGAGTCACGCAAAGCCACGACCCGCGGGCGTGCGCGCCTGACGCTGCGCCGCCCGCTGCCGCTGCTCAGCCGCACGCGCATCGAGCTGCGCGAGTCGATGCCCGGCTTCGTCACGCGCTTTCAGCGCTACCGCCTGCGCCGCACCCGCCGTGCAACCCTCGCGCGATTCGTCAACGCCGGCTGCCTGTCAAGCGAGAGGCCGCGCACGGTCACGCGCTGCCCGCAGTAGTCAGCCGGCGAGGCAGCGAGTCTTGCGCGCCGGCTTGGTCGGCGTCTGGCAGCCGCTGCCGACCCGCCGCGCGGTGATGCCGGGCTTCGTGCGAACGAACGCGTAGCGGATGTAGCGGCTGACGTAGCCCGCATGGCGCGCGGTGACGCGGATCCGGCTGCGCTTGGTGATCGCGACGCGCTTGCGGAGGGTGTGCGACGTCTTCTTCTTCTTGCCGCGGGTGCGCACGGTGAAGCTCACCTGCTTGAGCTTGCAGCCGCTCTCGCAGCGCACGCTCACGATCGTGCCGTAGGGCAGGCTCTTGAGGCCCGACACCCCGTAGAGATAGCCCCTGACGCCCTTGCGTCCGCGCTCCTTCGTCGAGAACAGCGGCACGAAGTCCGGCATGAGCTTCAGCCCCGGCTTGGGCGCGACCGGCGGCGGTGCGGCGGGGGCGGGAGTGGCCGCGACCATCCGCGCCCAGGTCTCGAACTCGTTGTCGGCGAGCGGCGGGCCGTTGTCGCCGTCCCACACGACGAAGAAGCGGTCGGGCCCTGGCGCATGTGCGAGCGGCCCCGTGAACTGGAAGCTCGTCACCCCGTACTGCGGCGTGCCGTCCGGACCCATGCTCGAGATCGGGAAGTCGTCGCCGATCTCGGCACCGGCGTTGTCGAGCTCCTGACCGAAGATCTCGGTCTCGTCCTTGACGAGCCCGAACGACGTCGTGTCACCGCTCCACGTCACGAGGTAGCGGCCGCTCGGGCTGAAGCCGACCGCGACATCCACCATCGTGCCGTAGTCGAGCGCGAGGTCGGGCCCCATGTGGCTGATGCGCTGGTCGTCGATGCCCACCTCCGCCCCGAGCGCGTTGAGCCGCTGCACGTAGGCCTCGCTGTCGCCGCCGACGATGCCCGGCATCGCGACGAGGTACTCGTTGGATGCGGGGTTGTGGATCACGGCCGGCTTGTGCGTCTCGCCGGCCTGGAAGACCTGCCGGTTGCCCCCGACGAGCGCGACGTCCGCGGTCAGCCGCTGCACGTAGATCCGCTGGCTTTGGGACTCGGTCGCCGAGTCCTTGCCGATGAACGCCACGAGGTACTCGTTGTCGATGCGGTTGTAGGCAATCGTCGGCCACGAGCCCTCGTTGCGCAGCATCGAGATCCGCACGTCCTCGGCCTGCGGCTCTGCAGTGGCGCCGTTGACGCGGCGAGCCCAGATCTCGGTTCGCCCCGGCAGCGCATCGTTCGCTCCGTGCCACACCGCGACGTACTCGTCGCGCGCCGGGTTGTAGACCACCTGTGGCTCGTTGGCTCCGAACGCGTTCTCGCCCGGCCCCATGTCCGAGATACGCTTCGCGCCTCCCAACAGCGCGCCCGACGGCCCGACCCGCTGGCCGACGATCTCGAAGTCGGCCGGCTGAGCGCTTTGAGAGCCCGCCCAGACCACGAGGAACTCGTTGCGCGTCGTGTTGTACGCCACGCGCGGACGCGTCGCGTCCCAGGCCGCATCCCCCGGGGGACCGGCGCTCGCGATGAGAAACTCGCCGCCCTGCGGCGCTCCGTCGGAGTTCACGAACCGCCCGAAGATCTCGTACCTGTCGTCCTGCTGGTCGTCGGCGGTCCACACGACGAGGGCGAGGCCCGTCGCCGGGTTGAACGCCGCGGAGGGGTTGTCCGCGTTGCGCGAGGCGTCCCCGTCGGCTCCGGCTTGGGAGACCTGCACCTGATCGCCGACCGGGACGGCCGCAGGCGCCGGCGCCGCGGAGGCGAACGCAGCGAGCACGGCCAGCGTCGCGAGCAGCGCGCCGGTTCGAGTGACGCTCACGACGGCGGCGCCACCACGACACCGGGATCGCTCGGTGGCGGTGGAGGCGGCGGGGGAGGCGGCGGCGGCCGGGGGGTCGCCACCGGGGGCGGAGGTGGCGGCGGAGGCGGTGCGGGGGCGGTACCGCCTCCCGAGGACGGCGCAGCCGCCCCGATCTTGCGCCGCGTCGTCTTCGGCCGCGACGGGCGCCTGGGCTTCGGCTCGCGTGCGAGCGCCGGCAGCGCCGCGACGTCGATGACGGCCGCCGGTGGCACGACCTTCGGCGTGCTCCTCGTCTTCGCGATGGTCGACGTGACGCGCGCGCTCGGCTTGTCGCCGGAGGCCGAGCCCTCACCCATGCTCGCGAGCCCGACGCCGATGGCAAAGCCGGCGAGACACAGCACAATTCCGATGATCAGAGGCCGGCGCGAGCGTGCGATCACGTGAATGTACTGAAAGCCCGAGGCCGCGACGGCCGCTTGCCAAGGCGGTGCGGCGCGCCGGTCAGCGGCCCACGCAGCGGGTGCTGCGCACGGGCTTTGAGTACGTCTGGCAGCCGCTGCCGACGCGGCGCGCGGTGACGCCGGGCTTCGTCCGGCGGAACGAGTAGCGGATCCAGCGGCTGACGTAGCCCTCGTGGCGAGCGGTGACCCGCACCCGGGAGTTCTGTGTGATCGCGACGCGCTTTCGCAGGCTCAGCGAGGTCTTCTTCTTCTTGCCGCGCGTGCGCACGACGAAGCTGACCTGCTTGAGCTTGCAGGCGCGCTCGCAGCGCAGGCTGACGACGGTGCCGTAGGGCAGGTTCTTCAGCCCGGAGATCCCGTACAGGTAGCCGCGAACGCCGCGGCGCGAGCGCTGCTTGGTCGCAAACAGCGGGACGAACTCCGGCATGAGCCGCGGGCCGAGCGCGGGCGGCGGCGGGGGCGGCGGAGCCGGGGCGGCGACCGGCACCGACGTCGAGACCATCCGCCCGAAGGCCTCGATCTCGTTGTCGACGAGCGGCGGCCCGTTGTCGCCGTTCCACACGACGAAGAAGCGATCGCGGTCGGGGGCGTAGGCGAGCGGCCCCGTGAACTGCTGCGAGCCGACGCCGAACTGCGCGCTGCCGTCGGGCCCCATGCTCGAGATCGGGAAGTCGTCGGCGCCGACCTCCGTGCCGGCGTTGTCGAGCCCCTGGCCGAAGACCTCGTTCTCGTCGCGCAGCAGGCCGAACAGCGTCGTGTCGCCGCTCCACGTGACGAGGTACTCGCCACGCGGGCTGTAGCCCACGGCGACGTCCACGAGCAGCCCGTAGTCCGGCGCGCCGTCGGGGCCCATGTGGCTGATGCGCTCGTCGTTGACGCCGATCTCCACCCCGAGCGCGTTGAGGCGCTGCACGTAGGCCTCGATCTCGCCGCCGACGCTCCCCGGCAGCGCGACGAGATACTCGTTGAGCACGGGGTTGTAGGCCACGGCCGGCTTGTGCGTCTCGCCCGCCTGGAAGATCTGCCGGTTGCCGGACACGAGCGCGACGTCCGCCGTGAGCCGCTGCACGAACACGCGCTGGCTGTTGACGCTCGTCGCGGAGTTCTTGCCGATGAACGCGACCATGTACTCGTTCGCGACGGAGTTGTAGGCGATCGTCGGCCACGACGCCGCGTTGCGCACCGACGAGATCTTCGTGTCGATGCCCTGCGGGGCACCGGTCGCGGCGACGCGCCGGGCCCAGATCTCGAGCCGGCCCGGCAGCGCGTTGTCGGTGCCGTGCCACACGACGACGTACTCGTTGCGCACGGGGTTGTAGGCGAGTTGCGGCTGGCTGGCCTTGAAGGGGTTGTCGCCGATGCCCATGTCCGAGATGCGCCGCGACGCCCCGAGCAGCACGCCGGAGGCGGCGACGCGCTGGCCGCGGATCTCCACGTCGCCGGCGACGGCGCTCTCGCTGCCGCTCCACACGACGAGGAACTCGTTGAGCCTCGAGTTGTAGGCGACGCGCGGGTCGGTGGCGTCCCACGCGGCGTCGCCCGCCGGGCCGGCGCTGCCGATCCGAAACTCGCCGCCCTGCGGGACCCCGTCCGAGGTCACGAAGCGCCCGAAGATCTCGTACTTCTCGTCGACCTGGTCGTCGGCGGCCCAGACGACGAGCGCGAGCCCGGAGGCCGGGTTGAACGCCGACGCGGGGTTGGCGGCGCGGCGGGCGGCGTCGCGGTCGGTGCCCGCTTGGGAGATCTGCACCTGGTCTCCGACGGGCGCGGCCGCGTGCGACGGGCCGGCGAAGACGCTGCACCCCAGCGTGACGAGCGCGGCTGCGAGGAGCGATCTGCGGGAGCGAAGGATCGCGTGAATGTACAAGACGACCGCCGGCGCCAAGCCGGTTCGAAACGGCCGCCCGCCCACGGCGTGCCGGGCCCCTCAGCCCGCGGCGTGCCGGGCTCTCAGCCGCGTCGTGCCGGGTCCTCAGCCCCGCGTCGCGGCGAGTGCCCGCTCCGCGAGCGCCACCACGCCGTCGCCGAAGCCGCGCAGCCACGGGTCGTCCGTGGTGCCCGCGAGCGCGCGCCGGTAGTTGCCCTCCATGAAGATCGTCGCCTTCCACAGCGCGAGCGCGCGGTACCAGGCGATGTCGGTCATCGCGCGCCCGCTCGCCGCCTCGTAGCGCGCGACGAGCTCGGCGCGCCTCGGGAATCCCTCCGCGCGCGTCACGCCCGACAGCTCGAAGGTGCCGAGCGGCGGGTCGTCGCGCTCGCTCCACAGCGCGCAGAGGTAGCCGACGTCGGCGAGCGGGTCGCCGAGCGTGGCGAGCTCCCAGTCGAAGATCGCGAGCAGCCGCGCGGGAGCGGCGGCCGACAGCATCGCGTTGCCCAAGCGGTAGTCGCCGTGCACGATCGTCGGCGCGCCCGAGCGCGGGCGGTGCTCGCGCAGCCACGCCTCGACCTCCTCCACCGCCGGCACGTCGCGCGTGCGATGGCGCTGCCACAGCCCGGCGAAGCGCCGCAGCTGGCGCTCGAGGTAGCCATCCGGGTCGCTCGAGAAGCCGGTGAGGCCGCACGCGCGCCAGTCCACCGCGTGGATCTCGACGAGCGCGTCGACGAGCTCCTCGCCGCAGCGCCGCCGCTGCGCCGGCGTGTCGAGCGCGGGCGGCAGCGTGCTCGTGAGCACCTCGCCGTGCACGCGCTCCATGACGTAGAACGGCGCCCCGACGACCTCCGCGTCGTCGCACACGGCGAGCATCCGCGGCACGCGCGCGGCCGTGCCCTCGAGCGCGCGCAGCAGCCGTGCCTCGCGCAGGACGTCGTGGGTGCTCGGCGCGAGCGGCCCGCGCGGCGGCCGGCGCAGGACGACCGCGCGCGGGCCGCGACGAATCAGGTACGTCACGTTCGAATGACCCTCGCCGATCGGCTCGGCGTGCACGTCGCCGGTGCCGAGCCGGTGGTCGTCGAGGAACGCGCGCAGCGCGTCGAGCACGAGGAGCGGCTCGCGCGCGCCAGCGCCGATCGCCGCGCGGCTTGCGACGATGTCGTCCGGCGCCGCCTCGTTCATGAGAGCGAGGTTAGACCGGCCGCAACAAAGCCCCGAAAGGTGCGTTTGAAGTCCCCGTGCTCCGACTCCTCCCCCTGACCATCCTGCTGTGCCTGCTGCTGAGCGCTCCCGCGAGCGCCTCGCGCGCGCAGGGCCTGACCTTCGAGGCGCCGCGCGACCTCATGAACCCCGTGACCCGTCCCGCCGCGCTTGCCGAGCTGCAGTCCCTCGGGGTGCGCTCGCTGCGCGTGATCCTCGGGTGGGCCGCCGTCGCGCCGGGCGCAAACGACCCCGTCAAGCCCGCCTTCGAGCCGACCGACCCCAACGCCTACAACTGGGGCGAGTACGACGCCGTGCTCGCCGCCGCGAAGGATCGCGGCTGGCCCGTGCTGCTGACGATCTCAGGCCCCGTCCCGAAGTGGGCGACCGCGTCGAAGCTCGACAACCTCACCCGCCCCAGCCCGGCGGCGTTCGCCGCGTTCACGACCGCGGTCGGGCGCAAGTACGGCGCGCAGGTCAACCTGTGGGCGATCTGGAACGAGCCCAACCAGCCGCAGTTCCTGCGCCCGCAGTTCGCCGGCGGCGGCAAGGCGGCCTCGCCGCGGATCTATCGCGAGCTGTATCGCTCCGGGGTTCGCGGGCTGCAGAAGGCCAGCCAGGGCAACGACAAGATCCTGCTCGGCGAGACCTCGCCGCGCGGGACGTCGCGCGTCGTCGCGCCGCTGACGTTCCTGCGCGGCGTGCTGTGCCTGAACAACCGCTACAAGAAGGTCGGCAAGTGCGGTGCGCTGAGCGCGAGCGGCTACGCCCATCACGCGTACACCACCCGCCAGGGGCCCTTCTTCAAGCCGCCGCCCAACGACGTGACCATCGGCGTCCTGTCGCGCCTGACGAAGGCGCTCGATCGCGCCACCGCCGCCGGCGCGCTCACGACCCGGCTGCCGCTGCACCTCACGGAGTTCGGCATCCAGTCGACGCCGGACACGATCCAGGGCGTCTCGCTCGCCAAGCAGGTCGAGTACCGCGCGATCGCCGAGCGGATCGCCTACGAGAACCCGCGGGTCGTGTCGTTCTCGCAGTACCTCCTGCGCGACTCCGACCCCACCGGTCCCAAGGAGTACGGCGGATTCGAGTCCGGTCTGCGCTTCGCCGACGGCAGGCCCAAGCCGTCGCTGCCCGCGTTCCGGCTGCCGATCGCCGTCCGGCGGGTCGGCTCGAAGGCGTCGATCTGGGGGCTCGTGCGCCCGGCGACCGGCGTTACGACCGCGACGATCACCTACGCGAACAAGGGCTCGTCGCGCTTCCTGCCGCTGCGCACTGTGCAGACGAACGCGCTCGGCTACTTCTCGCTGCAGACGTCGTGGCGCGCGGGCCGGCGCTGGAACGTCACGTGGCAGGACCAGTCCGGCTCCCCCGTGGGCTCCTACACCCGCTGATGCCCGGCTACTTGCGCGCGATGAGCATGAACGTGTGCCCGGCCCAGCGCAGGCCCGGCGCCGAGCCGAAGCGGTCGAGTGCGCCGACCGCGCGCTGCGCGCGCCGCGGCAGCCTGCGCCACGAGTAGCTCACGGCGTGCACCTGCGGGTCGAGGCCGGCCGCGCGCGCGGCGGCGGCGAGCCGGCGCGGCGAGAGCGGGATGTCGTCGGGCGTGCCGTGCACCTTGATCCCGAGCCCGGCGCGGTTGGCGAGCGCGAGCCCCGCGCCGATGGGGTGGTAGACGTTCGGCTCGATCGCCACGAGCGCGCCGCCGGGGCGCAGGAGCCGGTGCGCCTCGCGCAGGCAGGGCTCGAGCGGGCCGGCGTAGGCGACGTGGTGCAGGACCAGCCGGTGCAGGACGACGTCGAACGACGCGTCGGGCAGCGCGTCGAGCTTGCCCGCCGCCCCGACGAGCGCCTCGTCGGCGCCGCCCTGCTCGACGGCGATGCGCGCTCGGTCGCCGTTGATGTCGGACGCGACGAGCCGCCACTGCGGCGCCGGCAGCAGGTGGCGACCGGGGTGCCAGCCGCAGCCGATCGAGATCGCGTCCCCGCCGGTGAGGCCGAGCTGGCGGTCGACCAGCTCGCGCTCGCGCAGCTTGCCGCGCTCGTACTGCTCGGCAAGGGTCGCCGGGTCGCTGAGCCGGTCGAGCAGGTTCTCTGGGGTGTAGGCCTCGCTCATCGGCAGCGGCCGCAAGGCTACCCCTGCGGGAGCTCGGCGACGGCTAGGGTGCCCGCAGTGTCCCGCTGGGCCCCCGACAACGTCTACGGCACCGCGAAGCCGGGGCTGCGGGCGCGCGCGGCGTCGGTCGCGTCGGGCCGCGCCCGCGAGCGCCGGCACGCGCGGCTGTTCGCGCTGACGGGCGCCGGCGCGGGCAGCCGGATCGTCGACGTCGGCTGCGGGCGACTCGGCCTGCGCCGCCACGAGCCCGACCTCGACATCACCGGCGTCGATGTCACCGAGCGCCCGGACTACCCGGGGCCGTTCGTGGTCGCGGACGTCCTCGACGGCCTGCCGTTCGCCGACGGCGAGTTCGACCTCGCCTACTGCTCGAGCGTCATCGAGCACGTCGCACCGTCCGACCGCGCGGCATTCGCCCGCGAGCTGCGGCGCGTCGCGCGCGGCTGGTACGTCCAGACGCCCGCGTACTCGTTCCCGGTCGAGCCGCACGCGCTGCTGCCGTTCGCGCACTGGCTGCCGCCGCGCCTGCGCCGGCCGTACTGGCGCCTTGGCGTCGCCGGGGACTGGGAGGACGTGGCGCTGCTTCGCCGCGCGGAGATGACCGAGCTCTTCGGCGAGCCGCTGGCCGAGCGCGCCGGTCCGCTCGTCAAGAGCTGGGTCAGCGTGCGCGCGGTCCCCGGTTCGATCTAGGCTCCGCGACATGGCCGAGCAACTGTGGTTCCTGCGTCACGGCGAGGCCGAGCCGCACGACGCCCGGCCCGACGACAAGCGGCGCCTGACGTCCCGCGGCGAGGAGCAGTCGCGGGCCGCGGGCCGCGCCCTGGTCGCGCTCGAGCTGCGCTTCCAGCTCGCGGTCACGAGCCCGCTCGTGCGCGCGCGCGACACGCTGCGCCTGGCCGCCGAGTCGCTGCAGTGCGAGGTGGTCGCGGACAAGGCGCTCGGCAAGGGCTTCGACGCCGACGACGCGATCGAGCTCGCGCGCGCCGCCGGGCGCGACAAGCGCGTGCTGATCGTCGGCCACAACCCGGACTTCGAGCAGGTCCTGCACGACCTCACCGGCGCGCGCGTGCACCTCAAGAAGGGCGGGATAGCCGCCGTGCGCCTCGACGGGCGGCGCGGGACGCTGCTCGCGGTGCTGCGCCCGCGCGAGATCGCGCGGATCTGCCCGCGGCCCGACCCGCCCGGCTGAGGGCTAGACCCGCTTCGCCACCTCGCGCGCGGCGATCAGCAGCGGGTCGTAGACGCCGCTGAACGGCGGCGCGTAGGAGAGGTCCAGCAGCGCGAGCTCGTCCACGGCGAGGTGCGTCCAGATCGCGGTGGCGAGCACGTCGATGCGCTTGGCCGCGCCCTCGACCCCGACGATCTGCCCGCCGAGCAGCCGCCCCGTGCCCGGCTCCGCGACGAGCTTGACCCAGATCCGGCCGGCGCCCGGGTAGTAGCCCGCGCGCGTGCGGTCCTCGATCGTCGCGCTGACGACCTCGATGCCGGCGTCGGCCGCCTCGCGCTCGGAGATGCCGGTGCGCGCGACCTCGTAGCGGCAGATCTTCGAGACCGCCGTGCCAATGACGCCGGGAAACGCGAGGTCGGCGCCGGTGGCGTTGGCTCCGGCGATCCGGCCCTGCTTGTTGGCGTGCGTGCCGAGCTGGACGTTGACCGGCTTGTCGAGCACCCGGTGCCGGCTCTCGGCGCAGTCGCCGGCAGCGAA
This sequence comes from uncultured Actinomycetes bacterium, assembly GCA_963839905.1. Lineage (GTDB taxonomy): Bacteria > Actinomycetota > Thermoleophilia > Solirubrobacterales > Solirubrobacteraceae > CADCVQ01. Next base: position 53,739 of record CAWIXC010000009.1, read on the forward strand.
CACGCCGTCGTGGCCGGGGCAGCGCTGGTGGTCGTCCACGCGCAGCGCGCCGCTGTCTCCGATCTGCAGGCCCGCCTCCTCCGCAACGGCCACCGCGGGCTTGGCGCCCGTGCCGATCACGACGTGGTCGGCCGCGTAGGTGTCGTCCTCGGTGCGAACTTCCACGGGCGCGCCGTCGTCGTCGGTGACGATCTCCTCGATCGACGCCTCGAGCACGACGCGGATGCCCATTCCCTCCGCGGCCTCCTGCACGCGGCAGGCCATGTCGGGATCGAGCGTCAGCATGACCTGCGGCGCACGGTCGATCATCGTGACGTTCAGGCCCTGCGCGACGAACGCCTCGGCCATCTCGAGGCCGATGTACCCCGCCCCGATCACGACCGCGCAGCGCCCGCCGCGCTCGAGCGACGCCCGCAGCCGCGCGCCCGCGTCGAGCGTGCGCGCCGGCTCGGCCGCGTCGGCGCCGGGGATCGGGGGCGGCGCGGCCTGCGCGCCGGTCGCGACGACCAGCTGATCGAAGGGCTCGCTCGACTCGCCGTCCTGCGAGGAGCGCACGGTGAGCGTGCGCGCCGCGAGGTCGATCGCTACGACCTCACAGCCGGTGCGCACGTCGATCCCGCGCTTGCGGTGCTCGGCGGGGTCTCGGCTGACGAGCCGCTCGAGATCCTCGACGTCGCCGCCGACGTAGTACGGGATCCCGCACGCCGAGTACGACGTGTACTCCCCGCGTTCGAACGCGACGATCTCGAGGTTCTCGTCGCGCCGGCGTGCGATGCTCGCGGCGCTCATCCCCGCGGCGTCGCCGCCGATGATCGCCAGCCGTTGCGCCATGCCGGGAGCCTAGCCTGAGCGAGACGGGGCCAACCGAAGCCGCCGCGGCGGCCCGCCTGCAACAGACGGGCCGCCGGCGGGACGCTCAGACGCCGCCGCTACGGCAGCTGATGATCGTCAGGCCGTGCTGGCAGGCGTAGAGGCTCGCGTAGCAGCGGTTCGAGAACGTCATCGTGCTGCCGTTGCTCATGTCGCAGCTGACCGGCTGATAGACGTCCGGGCAGCTGAACGAGCAGGCCACCTTCGTGACCTCACGAGCCGTGCTCGCGGTCGCACCGGTGAGCGCGACGGTGCCTGCCGCCAGCACGCTCACGATGGCCACTCCAATCCTTTTGGACATCAGGATCTTCCCCTTTCGTGTTCGCGGGAGAGTCATTGCCCTTTCGAGCGTCACCCGGCACCGGTGGGCGCAGTGTGCGATCTGTCACGCGCGGGCGCGTAGCCTTGACGGCGACCATGCCCGAGCTACCGGAGGTCGAGATCACGGCGCGGCGCCTGAGCACCGCGCTCGCAGGCGCGACGATCGAGTCCGCGGCTGCGCCGGGCATCAACGCGCTGAAGACCTTCGATCCGCCGCTCGAGGCGCTGGCCGGCCGCACGATCACCGGCGTGCGGCGCATCGGCAAGCACCTCGCGGTCGACATCAGCGGCGACCTCGTGCTGCTCGCGCACCTCATGAGCGCCGGGCGGATGCAGCTCTACGACAAGCGCGCCGGCCCGCGCGACCGCACGTCGCGGCTGCTCGTTCGCATCGAAGGCGGCCGCGAGCTGCGCCTGCGCGAGTTCGGCACCAAGCAGGCGGCCTGGGTGAAGCTGCTCGCGGCGGACGCCGTCGGCGAGGAGGAGGTCATCGCGAAGCTCGGGCCCGAGGCCTGGCCCGACCCCCCGCAAGACCTGCGCCCGCTGCTCAAGGCGCCGCGGCCGCTGCACACGCTGCTGCGCGACCAGCGGGTGATCGCCGGGATCGGGCGCTCGTGGGTCGACGAGATCCTGTGGACCGCCAAGCTCTCCCCGTTCAAGCGCGGCAACGACCTCGACGAGGAGGAGGCCGCTGTCCTGCGCGAGGCGATCGTGGCCACCCTCGACGCAACGCTCGAGCACTACGAGCAGGTCGTCAAGCTGCCGATCCCCGACAAGCTGCCGCTGCCGCTGCAGGTGCACCGCAAGGCCGGCGAGCCGTGCCCGCGCTGCGGCGCGACCATCGAGGCGGTCCACTACGAGGACTACGTCATGTGCTATTGCCCCGACGAGCAGACGGGCGGCAAGGTCCTCAAGGACCGCCGCCTGTCGCGCTTGCTGAAGTAACGACGAACTCGAACGTCACCTCAACTCCGGGAACTCGCATGTGCGTCCTCACGTGCCACGTAGGCGGGGTCGCGCACGTCGATGACGGGCACGTCCTCGAGCGCGACCTCCAAGCGCCGGCGCAGCTCGTGGGCGGCGACGGGGTGCGGCCAGCCGGCCAGCGGATTGACGGTCACAGCCAGGAGATTGCCGGGCCGCAGCGACCGGATGTCAACGCCGTGCTCCTCATACCACGAGCAGCCCCGGGCTTCGAGGAACACCTTCGTCGGGTCGGAGACGACGATCGTCACCGCGTCACGAGGCCGCGCGGCGACGACGTGGTCGAGAAAGGACGCGCGGAGCGCTCCGGGCACGATCAGCGCGCGGGCGCTCGGATGTAACCGCAGCAGGGCGGCGACATCGGCACGCGAGCCGCCGAGCGCGAACCGTACGGGCAGCCCGACGGCCTCGTAGTCATCGTCGATCAGGACGTCGCCGCCGGCCGCGCGGGCCAGCCGCGCGACGCGATCGTCCGCGACGCATGCCATCCGCATCAGCTCGACGGCCCGCTGCGTGCGTCGCACGATCTCGTCGACCTGGTCATGGACGACGGCGCCCGTCGACAGCACGCTGCCGTCGGCGATATCGGGGGATGCCGCGGCGCGCCGGTCGATCGCGCCGTCGATGAGCACCTGCTCGGCACCGCGCGCGAGCAGCATCGTCGCGAGCGCGCCCGTGTGCTGCGCGCCGCCAGGACCGACCACCTCGATGGCACCCCGCTCGAGCAGCTCGGCGATGACGACGTCTCCGAGCGGCGTCCGAAACCGCGTCGACTCGATGTCGCGCGCACGCACGCCGGACGCATGCAGCAGCGCGGCCGTCGTCGCCACGAGGCTTCCGCGCGCAAGCTCGATGCGAGGCTTCGGGATGCGGCGGTCGAGGACGTCGTGGCGCTCGCCGTCACGCCCGACGGACGTCACGGCGATGCGGCGACCCGCGACGCCGAGCTCGCGGATCGTCGCTGCCAGCGCCTCCGTCTTGCCGGAGTTCTTCGCCATGCCGACGAACGCGACCCGCGGCGCCGACGACGTCAGCTCGGAGAGCGAGACCACGGCTAGGTGCGACCGGCCTCGGACGCATCGCCCGCCCGCACACGCAGCCGGCTGACCATCTCGCCCACCAGGAACGTCGCGAGGTGGTTCGGATACGTGCCCTTGGAGAAGCCCGCGTCGTAGCCGAGCTCCTTGGCGATCTCCATGGAGACCCGCGGGCCGCCGCAGACGAGGATCATGTCGCCACGGCAGCCCTCGGCCTCCACGAGCTCGACGAGCTCGGTCAGGTTGTGGAGGTGCAGGTTCTGCTGGCTGACGGTCTGCGAGACGAGGATGACGTCCGCGCGCAGCTCGATCGCCCGCGCGACGAGATCGCCGTTTGCGACCTGACTGCCGAGGTTGTGGGCTTCGAAGGCCGTGTAGCCCTCGAGGCCGCGGCGCCCGTCGAACCCCTTGAGGTTGAGCATCGCGTCGATCCCGACGCTGTGCGTGTCGGACCCGGTGCTCGCGCCGACGACGACGATCCTGTGCCCGACCTCGCGCTCGGCCAGCTCGTCGACCTCGTCCTCTGACAAGAACGCGATGTCCAAGCCGTCCTGGCTGATCGCCTCGTAGTCGACGGTCCCCGGCCAGCGGCCGTGGACGACGAAGTACGTGTAGCCGTCGGCGAGCCGCTGGTAGTGCCCGATCTCCGCGCTGACGAGACCCATGTCACCGACGAGCGTCAGAGCCGCCTTGCGCGCCGCGAGCGTGTAGGGAACGGGCAGCGTGAACGTCAGCGCCATCAGCCCGTCGTCGAGATGATCGCCATACGGCCGGACGGCCGCGAGGTCGGCCTGCCTACGCATGCTGCACCTGCGCCATCAGCTCGGCGCAGGGGTTGAAGTACTCGGGGTGCATCTCGACTATGCCCTCGGCTCCGCGTCCGCCGCTGGCCTCGCGCGAGACCCCGCCGAATGTACCCCTCTCGATGGCCGCGAGCAGACCGCTGTCGGCGATGGCCTCGAGCAGCGCATGCGCGCCGCCCAGCACGTCGGCTGCGCGCCGCTGGATGATCCCGCCGGGCCGGAACTCGATCTCGTCACCGAGGTCTTGTGCGAACCGCGCGACGTAGTCGACGTTCTGAAGCCCGAGCACGCGGTCGTGGATATGCGGCGTGTGGATGCCCTCCGTCGGGACGCCGATTGTCTGGATGCCCTGCTGCGTCGCCGTCGCGACGAGGTTGAACAGCGTGTCGCACGCGTGCGTGCGGAACAGGTTGCCGTCCATGTGCTTGGTCGGCGGCATGTACTTCACCGGGCAGCCCGGAAACAGCTCGCGCGTGAGCTGGGCCTGCGCCCATTCGAAGAGCAGCCCGTTCGTGACCGTCGGCGCGATCTCGAAGGCGTTGCCGAGCGCGATCTGGCTCTCGCGCAGCCCGCAGGCCGTCGCGAGGTAGAAGTTGATGAACTGGGAGGCGACGACCGAGGACGCGGCTTCGACGGCGTCCGCGGTCCGCAGGTAGTTGTCCTCTCCGGTGTTGATGACGACCCCGAAACGCCCGTTGACCCGCCGCGAGAACCCCTGGTCGATCAGCGTCCGGACGGGATTGATGTCGCGGTAGAGGATCCCGTACAGCGCGTCGTTGACCATGTTGTCGAGGCCCTCGGCGGCGCCCATCGCGGCGATCTCGGGCATGCACAGGCCCGAGCAGAAGCTCGACAGGCGGACGTACCGGCCGTTGTCGACGGACCACTCGTCGAGCGCCTCGCGCATGATGCGGAAGTTGGCCTGGGTGGCGAACGTGCCGCCGTAGCCCTCGGTCGTCGGGCCGTCGGGGACGTAGTCGAGCAGGCTCTGGGCGGTGGAGCGGATGACCGCCACGATGTCGCCCCCTCCCTCGGCCACCGCGCGGGCATGCACGACATCCTCGTAGACGTTGCCCGTCGCGGTCAGCACGTAGCGCAGCGGCGGGCGGCCCTCGCCGAGCCGGTCGCGCAGCTCGCGGCGCTCCTCCCAGCGCCGGTCGATCGCGCGCAGCCGCAGCTCGGCCTCCGCACGCACCGCGTCACGCGCGTGGTGCTCGTCACCGATTGCGCACAGGTCGAGCCCTCCGCTGCTCACCGCCGTCGCGATGTCCGTCACGGAGCGGCCCGTGACCACCATCGCCGCCCCCAGCCAGTGCGCGATCCCGCGTCCGAGCTCGCCGCGCTCATGGACACGATCGACCAGCACGTTCGCCAGCGGCACACCGAGCTCGTCGGCGCCGTCGACGCCGAGCAGCCGCGCGACCGTGCGTTCGATCGACGTCGTGGTCTTGCCGCCGATCGCCTCGGCCGTGTGGTTGGCAATCCGCTGCGCCGCGTCGCGGCACCCGCTGACGACCCCGGGATCGAGGTCGAGCTTCGGGGTCATGCCGCTCTGCGCTCGCCGGCTACGGCGCCTGGTCGCCGACGCAGCCGCGCGGCGCCGGCGTGCAGCCCTCCGGGACGCCGCCGTACGCCGGGTCCGGGGTCTCGCGCTGCGGGTTGAGGACGTGGACGTCGGCGCCGGGGATGATGTACTCAATGACTCCGCCCGTATAGCTGCGATACGTCACGCCGATGTCGACGAACGCCGGGATCCCGAAGTCGTCGCGCGGGTTCAGCGGCAGCGCCGGCCGGATCAGCACGACGCTCGCCGGCGTGTCGAGCGTGCCGAACGTGATCGTCTCGCCGGAGTTCAGGCGGTCCGGCAGCCCGGTCGAGTAGCGGTAGCGATCCGAGCCGAGCCCGCTTGGCGGCACCGGAGTCCACGACGCGCCGAACTCCCGGGTGCCGCCGCCCCAGGTGCGGTAGACGACCTGGCCGGCGACGGGCGTCGACGAGATCGGTGGCTGCGGTGCCCCCACGTCGTCGGGCACGAGCGAGACGAGCCCGAGGAACGAGACGCTGAGGCGGTTTGAGTCGAGGACCTGCTCGAGCACGTCCGGCGCGGGGTTGAGGTCGTCCGGGATCAGGCCACCGGCGGACGTGAACGCGGCCACGAAGCCCGTGGTGGAGGTCGACGGGCGCACCGCATCGCCTGTTCCGGCCCGGCCGTACCAGCTGTCGATCGAGGCGAGCGACATCGCCGCGGTCGTGCGGTCGTAACGGTAGACGTCCGAGAAGGCGTCCGTGTCGTCGGCGAGCAGCTTCGACTCGGAGTCAAACAGGACGTAGCGCCCGTCGCCCGACAACGCCGGCGCCTCGCTGCCGCGGCGGCCCGTGCCGGGGGACGCCCACGTCGTGGTCTGCGCTTCGCGGTCGCGGACGTAGACGTCGTCGGCGCGGTTGGCGTCGGCTGCGGCGAACGGGGCTTCGGAGTCGAACGCGACGAGGCGCCCGTCCGCCGACAGCGCCGGCGCACGGCTCGCGGCGGAGCGCCGCTGCGCCCCCGCCGAGTCGACCGAGACGAGGGTCGTCTTCGCGGTCTTGCGGTCGCGCACGAAGACGTCGTCGGCGCGGTTGCGGTCGCCGCTGACGAGGTTGCCGGCCGGCGTCGCGAACGCGACGAACGTGCCATCGGCCGACACCGCGGGGCGGTGCGCGAGGCCGGGGAAGAAGCCGTCGCGCGCCTGGGCGCCCGACGAGCTGACCGACACGCGCTCGGTCACATGGCGGGTGAGGTCGCGGACGAACACGTCGAGCTCGCGGTTGGTGTCGGCGCGAACGAGGTTCGCGGCCGCCGAGACGAACGCGACGACGCGCCCGTCGGCCGAGATCGCGGGCAGCGCCGACCCGCGGCGCGCCTGCGCGCCACCGGTCGCGAGCGAGACGCGCGCGGTCTTGCCCGTCAGGCGGTCGCGGACGAAGACGTCGGGCTCGCCGTTCGTGTCGCCGGGCACGAGGTTCGAAGCAGCGGAGCTGAACGCGACGAAGCGCCCGTCGCCGGAGATCGATGGCTGATCGGACCCCAGCGAGCTGCGCCGTGCCTGCTCGCCGCCCGCGCCGACGGAGACGCGCTCGGTGCGCCCGGTCCCGCGGTCGCGCACGAAGACGTCGATCGAGCGGTTCGTGTCACCGGCGACGAGATCGGCGGAGGATGAGGAGAACGCGACATAGCGGCCGTCGGCGGAGACCGCCGCGCCGAAGCTGGCCTCGCGTGGCGACGATGTCCCTGCCGCGGCGGCCGCGGCGGCGGGAAACGCCATCGCACCGATCGTGACCGTCCAGGCAACTACCCCGTTACCACGCATTTCCCCAAGCCTCCCTGCGTCGGATGACGCGATGCTATCGCGACTTGGCGCGGTGGCGAAGCGGCCTCTCAGTCGTCCGGTTGCGCAGCTGCGCCGCGCTCGTCCACGCCAGCAGGAGCACGGCGGATGTGATCCGTCACCGCGTGGGCGTGCGGATCCAGACGGCTCCCGCACCGCGCCCCTCGGTCCGAACCAGCCCCTGCTGTCTGAGCTCGTTGAGGACGATGCGCACCGTTGCGTCGCTGATATCGGGCACGGCGAGCTTGAGCTCTCGCAGCTTGAACCGGACCGGTCCCGATTGAAGAATCTGCTGGCGCACTCGCTCCTGCTTGCTCTTGCCGGCACCCGCCGCGGCGACCCGCGCCTCGAAGTCGTCGTAGGCCTCGCTAAGGACCTCCAGAAGGTATTCGGTCCACGGCCAGATCGAGTGCTCGCCGTCGTGCCACTTGACCTGAGACTCGAGCAGCGCGCCGTAGTAGGCGTTCTTGGTCTCGTAGATGCGCTGCTCGATGCTGACGTAGCGCGCGACGCCGTAGTCGATGCGCATGAGCTCATGGGCTGTCAGCAGCCGTGCGACGCGGCCATTTCCATCGAGCACCGGGTGGATCGCGAGGAAGTCGAGGACGAGGGCCGAAACCAGCACGAGCGGATGAGCCGCACGTGTCTCGCAGGCCTGCTCATAGCGAGCCATCAACTCCTGGATGTAGAACGCCGTCTCCTTATGCGAAACGGGGCGAAACAGCGTACGCCGCCGACCTTCCTCGTCGCGATCGGCGATCTCGTTGTCCTCTTCCTTGAGATAGCCGCCGCGACCCCCGCTGTGGCGGTACAGCTGGCGGTGCAGGTGCAGCGCGAGGCCGACCGTCGGGTATTGCGGTTCATCGAGTGAGACGACGTAGTCGATCGCGTCGCGGTAGCCGGCGAACTCCTTCTCGCTGCGGTTCCTGAACCGCGGTCCGGGTGAGGCGGCGATGTGAGCTGCCCGTTCGGCGGGCACGTGGATTCCCTCGATCGCGCTCGACGCGCGAATCGATTCGATCCGCGCGTTCTCGGTCAGCGCCTTGAGAAGCTGCGGCGCCTGGTCGCGATAGAGCTCCTCGCGGCCTCGACCAACGTCGATGCGTTGCAACAGCACACCGATCCGCGCGGGCTGGCCGTCGTAGATGCGGCTGAGGTCGGTAAAGCTCCGCATGATGGCAACGGCAGGACAGAATAGTGATAACCGGCTGCTAAATTAGCATCATATCGGCGCGATTGGCGCTATTCATGCTCCTCCTAGCGGCATCACACGCGCAGCGGGCGACTAGACGTGATCGGAGCCATACTCGCGTGATCCTCGACCCAGCGACGAACGGAACACAGATGATCAGCCCCGGCGCGTCCGCCCCAGACTTCGAGCTGCCCGATCAGGATGGGGAGCCGGTGCGGCTGTCCTCGCTGCGCGGGCGCACGGTCGTCGTCTACTTCTATCCGAAGGCCGACACGCCGGGCTGCACGACGCAGGCCTGCTCGATCCGCGACCGCGGCGACGAGTACACGGCCGCGGGAGCACGGGTGCTCGGCATCTCGCCCGACCCGGTCAAGAAGGTCAAGAAGTTCCACGACAAGCGCGACCTGAACTTCACGCTGCTCGCCGACGAGGATCACGCGGTCTGCGACGCCTACGGCGTCTGGGTCGAGAAGTCGATGTACGGCAAGACCTACTGGGGCGCGCAGCGCTCGACGTTCATCGTCGACGCGACAGGCACGATCGTCCACGTCATCGAGAAGGCGTCGCCCAAGACGCACGACGACGAGGTCCTCAAGGCGCTCGCCGGCCTCGCCGGCTGAGCCCCGCCGCGGCTCAGCCCCCCGCGTAGCCGCGGACCGGCAGCGGCTGGCGCGCGCCGGCGCCGATGCGCAGGGCCCGCGGCAGCAGCGGCGTCGTCATCGCCGTCGTCAGGACGGCCACGAGAACGAGCACGGTGAAGAGGCGGTTGTCGATGACGCCGGCCCGATGACCGACATCGAGGACGACGAGCTCCGTCAGGCCGCGCGTGTTCATGAGCAGGCCGAGCACGACCGACGGCCCGCGTTCCATCCCCGAGCGCGCCGACGCGAACGCGACGCCGATGATCTTCGCCGCGCTCACGACGACGAGCAGGCCGCAGACCTCGAGCGCGCCGGCCAGGCCGAGGCTCGTGACGTCGACGTTCAGGCCGGTGACGATGAAGTACAGCGGCACGAGCACGAGCCCCGCGGCGGAGAGCGTGTGCGCGCCGACCGCCGCCCCCTCCCCCGGTACGCGGAGCGCAGCAGCCCGGGCGCCCGGCGCGTCCGCGCTGCTCGGCCGCGGACAGGCGACGCCGAGCGCGAACGCGCCGAAGGCCGGATGCAGGCCCAGTGCCGTCGTCCCCGCGGCGCTCAGCGCGAGCGCGACGAGCAGCAGCAGGCTGGCCCCGCCGTTTCCGTGGCGCGCGCACCAGCGGGCCGCCAGGCCCGCGCGCAAGAGCGGCCGGACGCCGAACATGAGCACCACGAAGAACGCGACCAGGGCAGCGAGCAGGACGCCGATCGGCAGCGCGTGGCCCGCGCCGAGCACCGCCGTCAGCCCGGCGAGCGCGATCCAGGCGACGAGGTCGGTCATCGCGGCGATCACCAGCGCCAGGGAGCCGATCCGCGTCTTCGACAGCCCCGTGTCGGTGAGGATCCTGGCGAGCACGGGAAATGCCGTCACGCTGAACGCGATCGCGAGGAACGCGCCCAGCTCGATCGCGCTTACGCCCTCGACGGGCGGCGGATGCGCGGCCCACAGCGCGGGCGTGATGGCGATCGCCGCCAGCGTCGGCAGCAGCACCGACGCGGACGCGACGCGCGCGGCCGCGCGGCTCGAGCGGCGAACGCGGTCGAGGTCGATCTCGAAGCCGACCCCGAACATGAACAGCGTCAGCGCGACGCTCGCGAGCACCTGCAGGTACGGGCGGACGTTCTCGGGGAACAGCAGCCCGTCGATGTCGCCGGGCAGCAGGCCGAGCAGGCTCGGGCCGAGCATGAGTCCGGCGGCGATCTCGCCGACGACGATCGCCTGGCCGAGGCGCCGCGCCAGCGCACCGAGAGCGAGCGCGCACGCGGCGACGATCGCGAGGTCGAGCAGCAGGACCGCGAGCAGCTCGTCCTGGGCGCTTGCCGCGAGCGTGGTCACGAAGCGCTCCCGCTCGCGGCGCCCGCGCCGGCGGGCGAGGGCAGAAAGCCGTCGGCCAGCAGCCGGTCGAGGTACGTGTCGAGCAAGCGCGCGTCGAGCGGCGGGCAGGCGATGCCCGACCCGTCGAGCGCCGCCTGCGTGCTGGCATCGTCGTAGACGATCGCCCGCTCGCCGCCGACGACGAGCTCGCGGACGGTCTCCATCACCGTGTGCAGGACGTTCTCCTCCCCGCCGGCGAGCGCCTCCTCGAGGCGATGAAACCAGTCCTGCGGCGCCAGCGTCTCGAGCGGCCAGCCGCGCGCCCGCAGGTGCTCGACGAGCTCGGCGAACGCCATGTGGCGGCCGCTGACGAGATGGAACGTCCTGCCGTCGGCCCGCTGCGTCGCGGCGAGCCGGACGAGCGCGGCCGAGACGTAGTCGACCGGCGTCATCTCGACGTCCAGGTCGAGCGCGGGGGCGGCGCCGAGCTGCAGGCAGCCCTTGACCACGCCAAGCGTGAAGTGCGACGTCAGCGCGGCGCCGGTCGTCGCGTCGCCGAGCACGCGCCCGAGCCGGTAGCAGTTGACCGCGACGCCGCGGCCCGCCGCATCGCGAACGAGCCGCTCGGCCGCCCACTTGCTCTGCACGTAGCCGGTGACGAGGCGGCCCGCGGTGGCGATGTCGTCGTCCTCGCGGACGACGTCGCGGCCGTCGAGCGGCATCCCCCAGATGCCGTACGTCGAGACATGGTGCAGCGGGACGCCGGCGCGAGCGCAGATGCGCAGCAGCTCCTGCGTGCCGGCGACGTTCGCGTCGCGGACGCGCTCGTAGGGATGGACGAAGTTCACATGCGCCCCGGCGTGCACGACGGCGCCAGCGCCCACGACCAGTGCCTCGGGGGACTCGAGCCCGAGTTGCGGCTGCGCGAGGTCCCCGCAGACGGGCTCGACGCGATCGGCGGCATCCGGCGGCAGGTCGAGGTACGTGGCGGCGTTCGCGGCGATGCGCTCCCAGCCCGCGCGGGCGCTCTCGGCCCGCACGAGGCAGCGCACGCGCCGCGCGCCGCCCGCAAGCAGGTCGCGCAGGACGAACGCGCCGACGAACCCGGTCGCGCCCGTGAGCACGACATCGGTGAGCGCGCCGGCGGGAGCGCCGACGGCCGGGCCGGGGAGGATGTCCTCGGCGAGCACGGCATCGGCCGCAAGCTCGGACGGCTGCTCCCAGCGCGACTCGCGCTGCTCGGGCGCGACCTCACCGCCGACCCGCTCGGCGAGCAGCTCCGCCCACGCGCGGGCCGACGAGCGCTCGAACAGCTCGCTCGGCCGCAGTTCGACGGCCAGCGCGGCACGCAGCTTCGCGACGATCTCCATGACCATGAGCGAGTCGATGCCGAGCGCGAAGACGTCGCCGTCGGCGTCGACGCGCTCGGGATCGAGCTCGAGGACGGCGCCGACGGCGCGCCTGACCGTGGCGACGAGCAGCGCGGCTCGATCGCCGGGCGCCGCGGCGGCGAGCGAGCGCAGCAGCTCCTCGTCGCCCTCGGCGACGTCCGCCTCCGCGGCGTGCATCCGCGACAGGCGCGGCCGCGGGCGGCGCGCCTCCATGATCGGCCGGTAGGTCGCCCAGTCCGCGGCGCAGACCATCGCGCCGGTCGCGCCGGAGGCCTGCAGGCGCAGGAGCAGGTCGAGGCACTGGTCGGCTGCGAGCTGGCGCAGCCCGATCGACTCCATGAACTCGAGCACGTCGGCACCGAAGAGCGCGGAGTCAAGCGCCCAGGTGCCCCACGCGACCGTCAACGCCGGCAGCCCCTCCGCGCGGCGCTGGTGCGCGAGCGCGTCCAGGAACGCGTTCGACGCCGCGTAGCTGGCGAGATGCTGCGAGCCCCAGCTCGCCGCGACCGAGGAGAAGCAGACGAACAGGTCGAGATCGGCGTCGCGGGTCGCTTCGTGGAGGGCCCAGGCGCCCTCGACCTTCGGCGCCCAGACGGCGGCGTACGCCTCGGGCGTGACGTCGCGAGCGAACTGGGGGCCCGACACACCCGCGGCGTGGACGACGCCGCGCAGGGGCAGCGTCTCGTCGGCGCACAGGCGCTCGACCAGCGTGCGCACTGCTTCCGCATCGGTGACGTCGACGGCCTCGACCTCGACCTGCGCGCCGAGCGCGCGGATCGCGCGGACAGTGTCGATCCGCCCGCGGCGGGGATCGTCCGCGGCGATGTCGGAGGAGGACTCGTCGGGCAGCGGCGAGCGCGCGAGCAGGACGAGCCGCTCGGTGCCCGCGCGAGCGAGGCGGCGACAGAGGCGGGCGCCGATCGCCCCCAGCCCGCCGGTGACGAGCACCGTGCCGGGCCGGTGCAGCCGCGCCGGGACGGCCGGTAGCGGCCGGTCGCCGCGGCCGGTGACGCGGGCGGCGAGGCGGCGGGTCCCGCGGACGGCCTGCTCGTCCTCGCGTTCGAGCGCGGCGAGGGCGGCGACGATCGTGGCCGCGTCGTCCTCGCCGCCGGGGTCGAGGTCGACGGCCCCGCCCCAGGCGCCCGGATGCTCGAGCGCCAGCACCCGACCGAGGCCGTGGAGCGTCGCGCCGAGCGGGGCGTGGACGGCCTGGCCGGGCGTCGCGGCGGCCCCGCGCGTGAGCACGGCGACGCGCGCGCCGTCACCGCGCTCGTCGAGGGCCGCGACGAGCCGGCAGAGCGCGAGCTCGTGGTCCAGCCCGCGGGTGCGCAGGTCGGCGTAGGCCAGGTCGGCGCCGCAGGGCGCGTCCGCCGGCGCGAGCAGCACGACGAGCTCGCCGGGCGCGACGTCCTGCGGCTCGGGCGGCGCGGGCGTCCGCACGGTCGCGGCGCCGCGCTCGCGCAGGACCGCGTCGACGGCCGCGGCGAGGCGGTCGTCGCCACCGCAGAGCCGGACGGATCCGGGCAGCTCGCCTTCGCAGGCCGCGTCGTCCCAGTCGAGCTCGAGCACGATGTCGGGCACGGGATACCACGGCGTCTGGCGCGCGGCATCGGGCTCCCGGACGGGCGCCGTGACCTCACCGATCGCGGTCTGCGTGGCATCGGTCAGCACGACCCCGCGCGGGCCGGCCTCGCAGCCTGTCGCCGCGGCGGGATCGGGGCACGTGGCGGACTCGAAGGACCGCAGGTCCGCGCCCGCCGCGGCTACGAGCCGGGCCCATGCGCGGGCGTCGCCGCCGCTGCCCGGCCCGTGCAGCGCCACGCTGCCGTGCGGCGTCCACAGGGCGCCGGCGTCGCGCTGCTGCGGTGTCGCGCCCGACAGCGTGACGACCGCTCCGCCGTCCTCCGCGCGCACCGCCGTCTGCACGATCCACGGCCCGGCGGCGCCGGGTCCCACGGGCGCGGCCGCGTGCGCCCGCCCGAGCCGGCCCCAGGCGATCCCGGCGGCGCGGGCAGCGCGCAGCGCCCGCTCGACGACCGCGGAGAGCGTCGCCTCGGGCGCCGCCGGCAGCTCCTCCTCGAAGACGTCAGTCGCACCGGGCACGCGGCGGCCGAGCCCGTCGATCGCCGGGGTGTCCGGCCGCCGGCTCGTGCGCTCGCGAAACCAGTAGCGCTCGCGCTCCCACGGGTAGGTCGGCAGCTCGACGCGGCGCACGGGCCGGCCCGCGTGCAGGACCCGCCAGTCCAGCCGGTCGCCGTCGAGGTCGAGCTGCCCGAGCGCATCCTGCAGCGCGGCGAGGTCGTCGGTGCCGCGGCGCAGCGTGGCGAGCCACGCGATGTCGTCGTCCTCGACGACCCGGCGCGCCATCGGCAGCAGCACCGGGTGCGCGCCGAGCTCGACGAACGTTCGCAGGCCTTCAGCCGCCAGCAGCGCCACGCCGTCGCCGAAGCGCACCGCCGACGCGGCGTGCGACGTCCAGTAGGAGGCGGTGAGCGAGCGCTCGTCCCACCACGTGCCCGTGACGTTCGAGACGATCGGGATCGCGGGCTCGCGCAGCGTGACGCTCTCGACGACCGCCGCGAGATCGTCGAGCGCGGGCTCGACGAGCGGCGAGTGAAACGCGTGCGAGACGCGCAGCGGCTGCGCACGGACACCCTGCGCCTCGAGGCGCGCGACGACGCGCCGGACGTCGGGCTCGGCGCCGGACGCCACGACGTCGCGCGGGCCGTTGACGGCAGCGACCGCCACGACATCCCCCGGCTCGAGGGCGGCGCGCAAGGCCTCCTCGGTGCACCCGAGCGCGACCATCGCGCCGCCGGCCGGCAGGGCGGACATGAGTCGGCCGCGCGCCGAGACGAGCCGCGCGGCGTCGGGCAGGTCGAGCGCACCGCCGAGGCACGCGGCGGCGAGCTCGCCGACGCTGTGTCCGAGCAGCGCGGCCGGCCTGCGCGCACCCAGCTCGAGCAGCATGCTGCCGAGCGCGTACGAGACCGCGAAGAGGGCGGGCTGGGCGACGCCGGTGTCGTTGACGGCCGCGGGGTCGTCGCCGCCCCAGACGATGTCGGCCAGCGGCCGCCCGCCGATGTCGTCGAGGTGCTCGAGCGCCTCGCTCAGCGGCCGCTCGAAGGCCGGGATCGCTCGCAGGCCGGCGGCCATCCCGAGCGTCTGCGCGCCCTGTCCCGGCAGCAGCCAGGCCGCGCGCTGGTGTCGCGAGGCGCGGCGGCGGGTCCGGCGGGGCGCATCGGGCTCCCCGGCGGCGAGCGCGTCGAGGCGCTCGATCGCCTCGTCTCGATCGGCCGCGACGACGACCGCGCCCTCGCCGAGCCGCGCCCGGCCGACCTGCGTCGTGAACGCGACGTCGGCGAGCGCGGCGCCGGTGCGAAGGTGGGCGGCGTAGCGACTCGCGAGCGCGGCGAGGGCGGCCGGGGTCCGGGCGCTCACGAGGATCGCCTCGGGCCGGCGGTCGGCCGGTCCCCGCGAGGGCGGCGGGGTCGGCGCCGCCTCGAGCACCGCGTGGGCGTTTGTGCCGCTCGCGCCGAACGAGCTCACCGCCGCGCGCCGCGGGCCCTCGCGCGCGGGCCAGGGGCGACCGCTCGCCGGCACCTCGACGTGCATCGACGACCACGGGATCCGGGTGCTCGCCCGCTCGAGGTGCAGGTGCGGCGGGATCCGCTCGTGCTCGAGCGCGAGCAGCGCCTTCGCGACGCCGGCGATCCCGGCCGCCGGCTCCAGATGGCCGACGTTCGTCTTCACCGAGCCGACGAGCAGCAGGTCGTCCGCGCGGCGGCAGGCGCCGTAGACCGCCTCCAGCGCGCGCAGCTCGATCGGGTCGCCGAGCGAGGTGCCCGTGCCGTGGGCCTCGACGTAGTCGACGCTCGCGGGATCGACGCCGCCGTCGGCGAGCGCGGCGCGCAGCACGCGCTCCTGCGAGGCGCCGTTCGGAACGGTCATGCCCGAGCTCGCGCCGTCGTGGTTGACGGCCGATCCGAGCACGATCCCGCGGATGTCGTCTTCGGCCGCCACGGCGTCCTCGAGGCGCTTGAGCGCGACGAGCCCCGCGCCCTCGCCGCGGACGTAGCCGTCGGCGGCCTCGTCGAACGTCTTGCAGCGGCCGTCCGGCGCGAGCGCGCGGAACTTGCTCATGAGCAGGAAGCCGTAGGGCGAGAGCATGAGGTTCACACCGCCGGCGAGCGCGAGGTCGCAGCGGCGGTCGCGCAGGGCGCGGGCCGCGGCGTCGAGCGCGACCAGCGACGAGGAGCACGTCGTGTCGATGACCTGGCTCGGGCCCTGAAGCCCGAGCACGTGCGAGATGCGGCCGGCGACGAAGCTCGGCTCGCCGAGCAGCTGGTAGTGGTCGACGTCGTCGGGATCGCCCAGCTCCTGGCGCATGCGGACGTAGTCCGTCGTCGAGACGCCGACGAAGACGCCGGTCGCGGAGTCGACGAGGCTGTCCGGCGGGTAGCCGGCGCGCTCAAGCGCCTCCCATGCGAGCTCGAGGGCGATCCGCTGCTGCGGGTCCATTCCGACGGCCTCGCGCGGAGAGATGCCGAAGACCGCCGGATCGAAGCCGTCGATGCTGTCGAGGAACGCTCCCCGGGTGACGTATGCCGTGCCGGGGTGATCCGGATCGGGGTGGTGCATCGCGGCGGCGTCCCCGCGCTCCGCCGGGAACGGCCCGACGGCGTCGACGCCGTCCTCGAGCATGCGCCAGAACGCCGCCGGCGTCTCGGCGCCGCCGGGCATCCGCAGCGCCATCCCGACGACCGCGAGCGGCTCGGCGCGGCGGCGGCGCGTGCGGTCGAGCTCGTCGCGCAGGCGCTCGATCGTGTGCGCGGCCTCGCGCAGGCGATCGGCGACGGCCGGGCTGTCGAGTGAGATCGTCATGGGCGCTCCCTCTGGGTCAGGAGGTCGTCCGCCGATCGCAGCGCCGCCTCGAGCGCGGCTAGCGGGTCGTCCTCGGATGGCGGCTCGGGATCGTCGGCCGCTGCCGGCTCGGCTGCCGGCTCGGACTCGGGCTGCCGGTCCGGCCCGGGATGGGGCTCCGGCGCATGCTCGGGCTGGGGTTCCGGCCTAGGATCGGGCTCCGGCTCCGGCTCGAGGAGCGCCGCGAGGTGCTTCGCGATCGCCGCGGGCGTCGGCAGCTCGACGGTCAGCGTCGCGGGCAGCTCGATCGGCGCGAGAGCGCGTTCGAGGCGCGTCGTCAGGGTCAGCGCCATGATCGAGTCCAGGCCCAGGTCGAAGAGGCCCGAGCGTGGCCCGACCTCCGCCTCGTCGAGGCCGAGCACGTCGGCGACGCAGCCGCCGACATGCTCGGCGAGGCGGCGCTCGCGCTCCGCGGCGGCCAGCGCCTCGAGTTCGCGGCGCAGCGCGCTCGCCCGGCCGGCTCCGGGGTCGGGCGCGGTCGCCGCGACCTCGGCGAGCAATGCTCGCGGGGCGAGCTGCTGGCTGAGCGCCGTGTAGCGCGGCAGGTCCACGACGCCGCTCGTGCGCTCGAGCTCGTCGCCGGCGACGAGGCGATCCAGCGCCGCGTGCAGCGCCGCCTCCGACAGCTCGGCGACCCCGGATTCGGCGAGCAGGCCGGCTTGGCGCTCGTCGGTCTCGCCGATCCCGGCGCGCACGAGCGCCCCGAGCAGCCGCGCCGGGGCGTGCGGCGCGCGCGCCCGGGTGAGGGCCGCCGCCGGGCCCGTTGCCAGCGCGGCGCCGGCGGCGCCGAGCGCGCCCCAGGTGCTCGCGCCCTGGGCGATCGTGAGCAGGAGCGGCGGCTTCGGCGTGCGGGTCGCGCCGTCGATCGCCTCGAGCAGCGAGGTGCTGCGGGCGGCGCGCGGATCGGCGCCGTCGGTCGCCGCCAGCGGGGCCGACGGGATCGGATCCGGGCAGTGGACGACCGTGGCCAGCTCGCCCCGCGCCGCGAGCTGCTTCAAGCGCGCGGGCAGGACGTCCTCGGCGACGCGCTCGAGCTCGGTGCCGGACGGCGCGGTCGCCTCCGCGCCGAGCTCGGTGCCGGACGGTGCGGTCGTGCCCGTGCGGGTGCCGAGGACGAGGCGGCGCGCCCCGCGCGCGCACAGCCAGCCGATCGCGCCGCGCCCCGCGGGCGTGTCGGCGCCCGTGACCGCGTGCCACAGCCGCTCGTCGAGCACGGCGGGCTCCGGGCCCGGGGTCGCCAGCGGACGCAGGCGAGCCGCTTGCCAGGCGCCCTCGACGATCCTCATCTGATCGTCCGGGTCGCCCACAAGGGCCGCTGCCGCGAGCGCCGCGTGCGATGCGGGCGCATCGATGGCCGCCCGCCAGGCGTCGCCGGTCTCCACGGCGAGCACGCGGCCGATCTCCCATGCGCGGGCGTGGTCGCGATCGCCCTCGTGGGCCCCGTCGGTGAGCAGCGCCAGCGAGGTGCGCGCGCCGGTGAGACCCATGGCGGCGCGGCCGGCCGCGAGCAGCTGCGCGCCGGACCCGCGAGCGGCGTCCGCGGCGACGAGCGCGAGCACATCGACGCGCGCCTGGACGGCGGCGTCGAGCAGCCCGCGCCAGCCCGCCGCCGCGCCATCGTCGGGCAGCGCCCACACGCGAGCGTCGAAGCCGTCGGCGCGCAGCGTGGCCGCGATCTCGCCGGCGAGGCCGTCAGCGCGTCCGACGAGCCCGATCGTGCGGTCCGGCTCGGGCTCCGGAGCCTCGGCGTCGACCCACGCGATGACCGCGTCGAGCGCGCGCGGGCCGGCGTCGGGCTCGGCGGCGACGGCCGGCTCTTGCGCCGGTTGCCCGGCAGCGCCCCACCAGCAGCAGCGGCGCTGCCATGGATAGCGCGGCAGCGCGACGACCTCGCCGCGCTCGGGGGCCAACTCGCCCCAGTCGACGTCATCTCCGGCGACCCACACGGCGGCCGGCGAGGAGGCGGTGGCGGCTGGCGCGGCAGGCCGCACGAGCGCCGGATGCGACCGGCCCGCGGCCAGGGCGCGCAGCGCCGCGATCGCCGCATCGGGCTCGGAGGCGACGATCGCCGCTCGGTCGGCGAGCGCGATCCGCCTGCGGGCGAGCGTGAAGACGACGTCGGCGAGCCGCGGGGCGCCGCCGGCGCCCAGCTCGTCGGCGAGCGCCGCCGCGAAGCTGCGCAGCGCATCCTCGCCGGCGGCGCTCAGCGGCAGGACGAATGGCAGCGGCAGCGCCTGCGTGAGCGGCGGCCGCTCGGGCGCGGCGCCCACGACGACGTGGGCGTTTGAGCCCGTGAAGCCGAACGCGCTGACACCGGCGACCCGCCGCGCGCCCGTCCACGACTCGCCGGGGACGGCAAGGCGCAGCGGCAGCGCGTCCCAGTCGACGCGTGAGGTCGGGCTGCCGTGCAGGAGGTGCCCGGGGAGCTCGCCCGCGCCTAGCGCCGCGACGACCTTGACGAGCCCCGCGGCGCCAGCGGCTGCCTCGAGGTGACCGACGTTCGCCTTCAGCGAGCCCACCGCCGGGCCGCCGTCGGCGCGGCCGGCGAAGACCTCGCCGAGCGCCCGCAGCTCGATCGGGTCGCCGAGCGGCGTCCCGGTCCCGTGCGCTTCGACGAGATCGACGTCGGCGGGCTCGCGGCCCGTCTGACGGAGGGCGCGGCGGATGACGTCGATCTGGGCGTCGGCCGCGGGGATCGTGAGGCCGCCGCTCGCCCCGTCCTGGTTGACGGCCGAGCCCAGCAGGACGGCATGGACGCGATCGCCGGCCGCCTGGGCATCGGCAAGCGGGCGCAGGATCAGCGCCGCGGCGCCTTCGGCGCGGCCGTATCCGTCGGCCTCCGCGGCGAACGTCTTGCAGCGGCCGTCGGAGGCGAGCGCGCCCGCGCGGTTCATCGCGACCGAGATGGCCGGGCTCGCGATGACGTTCGCGCCGCCCGCGACCGCGATCGAGCACTCGCGTGCCCGTAGGGCCTGAGCTGCCAGGTGAACGGCTGTCAGGGAGGCCGAGCACGCGGTGTCGACGGCGAGGCTCGGCCCGCGCAGGCCGAGCAGGTGCGACAGGCGCCCGGCCGTCGCCGCGAACGACGTGCCCGTGCCGAAGTGCGCTGGCGCCGCGGCAGGGTCGGCCGCGACGCGCTGGCCGTAGTCCGCGGAGTTCAGCCCGACGTAGATCCCGACGTCCCCCGCACGGGTCGCGGCCTCGGTGGTGCCCGCGTCGCAGAGCGCTTCCCACGCCACCTCGCAGAAGAGCCGCTGCTGGGGGTCGATGCCCTCCGCCTCGCGTGGCGACACGCCGAGGAACGCGCAGTCGACGCCGTCGACGTCCTCGAGCAGACCCGCGTGGCCCGGGGCGTCCGCGGTGTCCCAGCCGTCGCGAGCGCGGCGGTCGGGTGGCAGCGCGGTCACGCTGCAGCGCCCGCCGGCCAGCAGCGACCACAGCTCGGCGGGGGACGCCGCGCCGGGCAGCCGGCATGCCATCCCCACGACGGCGATCGGCTCCGCCCCGGCAGGGACGGGTTCGCGCGCAGCCCCGCCCGGCTCTGAAGGCCGCGCCGCGGGCGCGCTCGGCACGGGCGCACTCGGCGCGGACGCAGCCGGCGCGACCGCGCTCGGCGCGAAGGCCTCCAGCGCCGCCGCGAGCCGTGCCGGCGTCGGATGCTCGAACGCCAGCGTCGCCGGCACATCGCCACCGATCTCGCGCGACAGGTGCTTGGCAAGCTCGACCGCGGTGATCGAGTCAAGGCCCGAGTCGAACAGGCTGCGCTTCGCCGGCACGGGACGGTCCAGCGGGAGGTCGAGCACGGACCGCACCGCGTCCTGGACGATCGTGGCGAGGTCCCGGGTCTGCTCCGGCTCGGGCGCGGAGGGATCCCCGGTGGGCTCTGGCTCGGGCGCGGAGACGTCCCGGGCCTGCTCCGGCTCGGGTGCGACGGCGTCCCGGGTGGGCTCCGGCGCGAGCGCCGCGACATCGCGGGCGGGCGCCGAGCCGGGCGGCTCGCCGGCCTCCGGCGGCCGCGCCCCGCCGGCCGCCTCGCCAGCGCCGTCGAGGGTGAGCGTCCCAACGGTTCGGCCCTCGGCATCCACCAGCGTCAGCGGGCCCGACGGCATCGTGCCCGCCGCCGCCCGCCCCTGATCGCCCGGGCGCAGACCCTCGAGCCAGGCCCGCTCGTCGCGCCAGTCCTGTGGCGGAAGCGTCACGTTCCGCGGTCGTCCACCGATCCACGCGCCCCAGTCGACGTCGGCGCCCTCGGCGTACAGGGCACCGACAAGCTCCGCGACGGCGCGCGAGCCGTCGCAGCGGCGCCGCAGCGTCGGGAGGACCGGCCTGCGCGTGGCCGGCGCCAGCCCCCCACGCAGGACAGGATGCGCGCCGAGCTCGACGAGCAGCGGATCGCCGCTTTCGACGAGGGGTCGCAGCGCGGGCCACAACCGCACGGGCCGCGCCGCGTTTGCCTCCCAGTAGGCGCCGTCGCACGGCGGCATCGCGCCGCCGGTCACCGACGAGAGCAGCGTCAGCGACGGCTCGCGGAACTGCAGGCCGTCGAGCTCGGCGCGCAGCGCCGCCGCCGCGCCGGCGACGGCCCGGCAGTGAAACGGGTAGCGCCCCGCAAGCCTGACGGCGCGCACGCCGCGCGCGTCGAGCGCGCCGACCAGCGCGTCGAGGGCGCCGTCGCTCCCGCTCGCCACGCACCAGCGCGGGCCGTTGTCGGCCGCCAGCTCCGTGTCACTGCCGAGCTCTTCGAGCAGGGCCTCGAGGTCGGCTGCGGGCAGCGCCACGGCGACCATGGCGCCCTCGTCGCGGACGGCCTCGAGCAGCCGGCCGCGGCGCACGACGAGGTCGACGGCGGAGGCGAGCGGGAGGGCGCCCGCCACGTGGGCCGCCGCGATCTCGCCCATGCTGTGCCCGACCACGGCCGCGGGCAAGACGCCAAGCGACGCGAGCAGCCGGTGCAGCCCGACCTGCACCGCGAAGACGAGCGGCTGCGCGACCTCCGTGCGCTCGAGGCGTCCCTGCTCCGAGCGCAGCTCGTCGACGATCGACCAGCCGCACAGCGGCGCGGCGAGCGCGTCGCAGGCCTCGACCGCCTCCCGGAATGCCGGCTCGCGATCGAGCAAGTCGGCGCCCATGCCAGGCCACTGGGCGCCCTGGCCCGAGAAGACGAAGACGACCTGATCCGGGCCGCTCTCGCTCGCGGGGTCGGCGAGCGAGTGCAACCCGTCGGCGAGCTCGGCCCCGTCAGCGCCCGCCACCGCCGCGCGCACGTCATGGTGCTCGCGGCGCACCGCCGCCGCGCCGGCGACGAGCGCGCCGTCGCCCGGCGCCGCGTCAAGCTGCGCCGCGAGCCGCGACGCGCGCGCGGCTAGGCCACCGGACGTTTGCGCGCTCACCGGCAGGACCAGGACCGGGCGGGCCGGCGGCTCGGCCGGCGGCAGCGCCGGCGGCGCCTCCACGATCGCCTGCGCGTTCGTACCGCTGAGGCCGAACGCGCTGACGCTGGCGCGCAGCGGACGATCCATCGTCCCGTCGCGCAGCTGTCCGCCGGCACCGAGGATCGAGAGCGTCCCATCCAGCGACACGCGCTCGGTCGGCGTGTCGAAGCCCGGCTGAGGCGGGACGCGGCCCGAGCGCACGACGAGCATCGCCTTCAGAAGGCCGACGATGCCGGCGGCCGCGTCGAGGTGCCCGAGGTTCGCCTTGTGCGAGCCGACCGGCAGCGGCGCGCTGCGGCCCGCGTGCAGCTCCCGCAGCGCGGCGAGCTCGATCGGATCGCCGAGCGGCGTGCCGGTCGCATGGGCCTCGGCGACGTCGACGTCCGCGGCGACGATCCCGGCGGCGCGCAGCGCGGCCTCGCCGAGCCGCACCTGGGCCGCGGTGCTCGGGACCGTCAGGCCCGCGCTGTGGCCGTCGTGGCCGAGCGCCGAGCCGCGGATCACCGCATGGACGCGATCGCGAGCTTCGATGGCGTCGTCGAGGCGCTTGAGCACGACGAGCGCGCAGCCCTCGCCGCGCACGACGCCGTCCGCGGCGGCATCGAACGGCCGGCAGCGGCCGCTCGGCGACAGCGCGCCGACGCGGTCCATGAAGAGGCTCAGCTCGGGGGCGAGGAGGAGGTTCACGCCGCCGGCTAGGGCGGCGTCGATCTCACCTGTGCGCAGCGCCGCGCAGGCGAGGTGGACCGCGACGAGCGACGACGCGCATGCGCTCGCGAGCGTCAGCGCCGGCCCGTGAAGATCGAAGAAGTGCGCCAGCCGGCCGCCGCCGAACGACAGCTCCTTGCCGGTCGCGTAGTACGGGTCGATCGCCTCGAAGCCGCGCGTTCGCGCATGCAGCAGCCAGTAGTCGGCGGCGAGCATGCCGGTGAAGACACCGGTCGCGCTGCCCGCCCAGTCGGCCAGAGGCGCGCCCGCGTCGTCGAGGGCCTCCGCGCCGACCTCGAGCAGGAGCCGCTGCTGCGGGTCAAGCTCGCGGGCCTCGCGTGGGGAGAAGCCAAACGCCTGCGCATCGAACCGGTCGATGTCGTCGAGGAACGAGCCGACCGGCGCCCGCGGCCCCAGCTCGCTTCCATCCCAGCGCGACGGGGGGACCGGGCCGAACGTCGTGCCGCCGGCGGACAGCAGGGCATCCAGCGCCGGGAGGTCGCGGATGCCACCGGGCAGCCGGAGCCCGGCTCCGACGACGGCGATCGGATCGCACGAGGACTGGTTCGAGCGGGCTTGCGCAGGTGTGGACATCGGCCTTTCCCCACAGAGCGGCGAGCAGGATCGCGGCGGAATTCTACAGCTAGTGACTTTTCCGGCAACTAAAATTCTCTCCATGATGATTTTGTGTCTGCCGCATGCCGGCGGAACGGCCGCCACCTTTCGCGGCTGGGCCGAGCAGCTCAGCGGCATCGCGGAGGTCGTGGCGCTCGAGCCCCCAGGCGGTGGAGCGCGCCGCAGCGAAGCGCCCGCGACGTCGATGCCAGAGCTCGTCGCCGCGCACCGCGAGCGCGCGATCGCCGCCGTTCGCGGCGCGGCGCGCTATGCGCTCCTCGGCCACAGCCTCGGCGCCCTCGTCGCGCGGGAGCTGGCCGACGAGCTCGTCGCCGCCGGCCTGCCACCGGCCCTGCTCGTCGCCTGCGGGCGCAACGGGCCGCGCCTGCCGCACGCCATCGACGCGATCGCGGATCTGCCCGAGCCCGAGTTCCTCGCCGCGGTCGCCGGCTTCGGCGGCGTGCCGCCGGCCGTGCTCGCCGAGCCCGATCTCGTCGCGTACTTCGTGGCCACGCTGCGCCGCGACATCGCCATCGCCGAGACGTGGCGCAGGCCGCCGGGGGGACCGCGCCTAGGTTGCCCGATCGAGGTGCTCATCGGGTCCGAGGACCCCCTCGTCACGCCCGCCGGCGCGGCGACGTGGGCCGCCGAGACGACAGCTCGCTGCACGACGTCGACACACGCCGGCGATCACTTCTTCCTCCACGAGCCCGGCTTCGCGCGGACGATCCTGCGACCGCTCCTCCCGCAGCCCGCCGCGACCGCGCGAGCTCGCTAGGCGCGCACGACCCAGTCCTCGCCCGGGTCGGCCCCCGCGGCGACACCGGGCTCGAGCAGGTAGCGATCGATCGTCGGGCCGATCATCGCCTCGATCTGCTCGACCGACACGCTCGCGAGGGGCTCCGTGCGCAGCACGTAGCGCAGCAACGCGAGGCCGATGAGCTGCGAGCTCACGAGCGCCGCACGGATCTCGGCGTCCTCGGGGTCGACGCTCTCGGCGATGTGGCGCAGCAGGCTGCCCGCCATGAACTTTCCGAGCAGCTCGGCCGAGTGCGGGTGAGACACGGCCGAGCGCAGGATCGCGAGCAGCGCGCCGCGCGACTCCTCGTGCTCCCAGATCTCGAGGAACTTGCGCACGAGTCGCTCGCCGACGCCATGCGGATCGCCCGCGAGCACCTTGGCGAAGAACTCGCCGGGCTTGACGACGTCTTCGAGCGCCGCGTTGAAGACCTCCTCCTTGCTGCCGAAGAAGTGGTGTACGAGGGCGGGGTCGACGCCGGCCTCGCGCGAGATCGCGCGCACGCTCGTGGCGTCGAAGCCGTTCTCGGCGAAGAGGCGCCGAGCGGCTGCGAGGATGTCCTCACGCGAGCGCGACTTGCCGGGACGGCGGCCTGTGCGGCGCCGCGCGGCGGCTGCTTCCAGCGGTTTATCCATCAGCCGATGATATTCCGCTGGCGGCCGTCGTGCCAGCAGCCCCTCGCGTAGTCGCCGCCGAGGCGGCGTCACCCCAGCGGCGCGGCCCGCGCGCTCAGCAGCGCGCCAGCCGCGGCCTCGCGGTCGGCGGCGGCGACGTAGACCCAGTACGCCCGCGCGCGATCCTCCCCACCGGCATCGAGCCATCCTCGGCAGGCGTCGCGCGCGTCCTCGCACGCGAGCTGCCACGCCTCCCACAACATCTCGACCGTGCCGGGCCGGCATCTGACGCGCTGGCGACCCGTGGCTTCTCTTTGATTTTCCACTATGGCACCCGTTGGCCTTTCACATTCTCGCGCTGGTCGGGCCACCCGCGCCCGCGGGAAGCATCGCTTATTAGCATTCACCCCCAAACGGCTTGTTAACAGCAAGTTTCGGCACGCCCGGCTCGCCACGCCAAGATGTTGAAATCTCGCGACTCGTGAAGTCAGCACTTGACGAGTTCATCAGGGGATGACATCCTGTCGCGAAGTCGCTGCTTGGATGGATCGCCGCAGCGACGTCCCACAACCTCCGCATCGAGGCTTCTGAGGTCTCCGCTGTGGAGTCGCACCATAAATCAGCAAATTCATGCTGAGCCCGGCCGTCGTACGGCAGTTGTCGCACGCTGCCCGGACGCCGTCGTTCGTATTCAAGTAACCCGGTACTTCAGAGGGAGAGATCGCCCTGAACTTCGACCCGACGCCGCAGCAGCGCGACCGCGTAGCGCATTACGCTCAGCGCGTCGCCGGCGCGCTCGAGCCGGAGGTGTGCAGCGCGCCGGGCCGCGACCGCTGGATCGCGGCCGGCGACGCCGGCCTGCTCGGCCTGTGTCTCCCGCTCGAGCACGGAGGCAGCGGGCTCGGCCGGCTCGACACGGCGCTCGTCCTCGAGGCGTTCGGACGCCACTGCGAGGACACCGGCTTCGCGTTCGCGGTCGCCGCGCACCTGCTCGCGTGCGCCGTCCCGATCGCCGATCACGGGTCGCCCGAGCTGCGCGACGACCTGCTCGCCGGGCTCGCCACCGGCCGGCTCGTCGCGGCGAACGCGATCACCGAGGACGGCGCCGGATCCGACGTGGCGAGCATGGCCACGACGGCGCGCCGCAACGGCGACGGCGGCTACGTCCTCGACGGCGAGAAGTCGTGGGCCAGCAACGCGCCGGAGGCGGACATCGTCGTCACGTACGCGATCACCGATCCCGACGCCGGCTTCCTCGGCCAGACGGCGTTCGCCGTGCCCGTGGGCCTCCCGGGCGTCGGCTGCTCGGCACCGCTTCAGAAGATGGGGCTTGACTCCTGCCTCGCCGGTCGCGTCCGCTTCGACGATTGCCACGTGCCCGAGCGCCACCGGCTCGGCGCGGAGGGCGCGGGCCAGGCCGTGTTCCAGCACTCGATGGGCTGGGAGCGCGCCTGCCTGTTCGCGATCTACCTCGGCCAGATGGACCGCCAGATCAAGACGTGCGTAGACCACGTCACAAGCCGCGTGCAGTTCGGCGCCCGACTGTCTCGCCACCAAGCGGTCTCGCACCGCATCGCCGACATGATCGGGCGGCTCGAGGCGGCGCGCATGCTGCTCTACCGCGCCTGCTGGCTGGCCGACGCCGGTCGCCCCGACCCGGCGGCCACCGCGCTGTCGAAGGTCGCCGTGTCGGAGGCCGCGGTCGCGAACGGGTCTGACGCGATCCAGCTCCTCGGCGCCGCGGGCTATGCCTGCACCGGCGGGGTCGAGCGCCAGCTGCGCGACGCCCTCGGCGCGCGGATCTTCTCCGGCACCTCCGAGATCCAACGCGAGCTCATCGCGAGAGGAGCAGGGCTATGACGCTCGACCAACTCGTGCGCGTCGCGGCGCGCCGGGACCCAGACGCCGTCGCCGTCCGCTGCGCCGGACGGCACCTCACCTATGGCGAGCTCGACGCGCTCGCCGGATCCTTCGTGCGGCGATTGCGCGACCTCGGCGTCGGACGCGGCGATCGCGTCGTCGTGTACGCCGACAAGTCGGCGGAGACCGTCGCCGCCTTCCAGGCCGTCCTGAGGCTCGGCGCGGCGTACGTGCCGGTCGACGCGAGCGCGCCCGCGCAGCGAGCGGCGTTCGTCGCGCGCGACTGCGGCGCGGCAGCCACCGTCACCGACGCGCCCGAGCGCGCCGCGGCCCTCGCACCGCGCGGCGTGGCGACGCTGCGCCTCGACGAGCCCGCGACGCCGGACGGCGCCGGCGTGCCGGAGGACGTGCCCGCCGACCCCGGCGCGCTCGCGTTCATCCTCTACACGTCGGGCTCGACCGGCCAGCCGAAGGGCGTCCGCATCTCCCACTCGAACGCGCTGGCGTTCGTCGACTGGGCGGTGCACGAGCTGCAAGCCGGCAGCGACGACGTCTTCGCGAACAACGCGTCGTTCGGCTTCGACCTCTCCGTCCTGGATCTCTACGGAGCCTTCGCGGCCGGCGGCGCCGCGGAGATCGTGCCGTCCGGCATGGGCCGCACGCCCCGGGCGCTCTCCGAGCTACTGCGCGACGGCGGCATCACGATCTGGTACTCCGTCCCCTCGGCGCTGATGCTCATGCTGCGCGAGGGCGGGCTCACCGAGGCGCCCGCGCCCGCCTGCCTGCGCGCGGTGATCTTCGCCGGAGAGCCGTTCCCGATCGACTACGTCCGGCGGCTGCGGCACTGGACCTCCGCGCGGCTGCTGAACCTCTTCGGCCCGACCGAGACGAACGTCTGCACGTATCACGAGGTCACCGACGCCGACCTCGAGCGCGACGCGCCGGTGCCGATCGGCCGCGCCGCGTCAGGCGACGAGCTCGTCGTCGCCGGCGGCGGCGACGTCGGAGAGCTGCACGTCAGCGGGCCGAGCGTCATGCTCGGCTACGAGGGCGGCCCGCCGCAGCGCGGCCCGTATGCGACCGGCGACATCGTTCGCCGCCGGCCCGACGGCGCGCTGGACTTCGTCGGACGTCGCGACCACCAGGTCAAGGTGCGCGGCCACCGGATCGAGCTCGGCGAGGTCGAGAGCGCGATCGGCGCGCTGCCAACCGTCGAGGAGGTCGCCGTCACGGTCGCCGGCGTGGCGGTCGACGCCAGGCTCGTGGCCTTCGTGGCTGGCGATCCGGCCCCCGGCCCGATCGCCGTGAGGCGCGCCTGCGCCGAGCGCCTGCCGGCCTGGATGGCCGTCGACGAGGTCGTGCCCGTCGACGCGCTCCCGCGTACCCCCAACGGCAAGATCGACCGTGCCGCGCTGGCGCAGATCCCCGGCCGCTCGACTGAGGCCGCGGCATGAGCGCTCAAGACGTCTTCCGCACGACGGTCGCGATGGCGGCGGCGAGCGATGCCGCCGTGGACCCCGACGCGTTCCGCGAGACGATGGGCTCGTTCCCCGCCGCTGTGTCGGTGCTGACGAGCCGGGACGAGTCCGGGACGCCGCGCGGCCTGACATGCTCGGCGTTCTGCAGCCTCTGCGCCGAGCCGCCGCTCCTGCTGGCGTGCGTGAACCTGCGCAACGGCAGTCTGCGGGCGATCCGCGACAGCCGCGGGTTCGTCGTCAACCTCCTGCGCGCGGGCGACGACGAGCTCTCGGCGCGCTTCGCCTCGGCACGCTCCGACAAGCACGTCGGCATCGACTGGACGACGAGCGAGCCCTCCGGCCTGCCGTACCTCGGCAACGACGCGCTCGCCCACGTCGACTGCCGGCTCGTCGCCGACATCGCCGTCGGCAGCCACGCGATCCTCATCGGAGAGATCCGCAAGTGCCGCGCTCCCGGTGAGGACGACGTGCACTCGCCGCTCCTGTACTGGCGGCGCAGCTACGGCTGCTGGGCGCAGGCGTCGCCCGAATTCGATCCCCAACCACAACCCAACGGAGCTACTCAGACATGACGATCCAGCCGACGATCCCCGCGCCGGCCCAGCTCGCCGTCGAGCTCACGGGCTACGTCCGTGACCAGTTCATGCAGGGCGACGACGACGTCGCCCTCACGGACAAGAGCCCGCTGCTCGAGTGGGGCGTGCTCAGCTCGCTGAACACCGTGATCCTGCTGACGCACATCCGCGAGACGTATGGCGTCGATGTGCCGCCGACGGCGATCACGGCGTCGCACCTGCGTGACACGCGCAGCATCGCCGCCCTCGTAGCCGACCTCGCTCGCTGACCGGAAGACCAAGGGAGATTTGCGCCCATGCCCATGATCGACGTCGACATCTGCGTGATCGGTGGAGGCCCCGCCGGCTCGACCGCAGCGTCATACCTCACCCGCGGCGGGCTCTCGGTCCGCGTCTTCGAAGCCGCCGCGTTCCCCCGCGAGCACGTCGGCGAGTCGCTCGTCCCGGCGACGACGCCCGTGCTGCTCGACATCGACGCGATGGACAAGGTCGCGGCGGCCGGCTTCCCGAAGAAGTACGGCGCGGCCTGGACGTCCGCCGTCGAAGCCGACATCCCCAACCAGGGCTTCGGCGGCCGCACGCACGACTTCCGCGCCGCCGACGTGCTGTTCAACGAGCGCGACCAGGCCGGCGTCGACCGCGACCACACGTTTCACGTCGACCGCGGCAAGTTCGACCAGCTGCTGCTCGAGCACGCGCGCGAGCAAGGCGCGGACGTTCGCGAGCAGACCAGCGTCACGGACATCGACTTCTCCGACCCCGAGTGCGTCCGCGTCGAGGCGCGCAACGGCGGCGGCGGCTTCACGACGACCTGCAAGCTCGTCATCGACGCCTCCGGGCGCAAGACGCTGCTCGGCAACAAGCTCGGCGTCAAGGAGCCCGATCCCGTCTTCGACCAGTACGCGCTGCACACCTGGTTCGAGGGCCTGGACCGGCTCGCCGTGGCCCAGCAGCAGGAGCAGGCGGACTACATCTTCATCCACTTCCTGCCGCTCGAGAACACCTGGGTCTGGCAGATCCCGATCAGCGACACGATCACGAGCGTCGGCGTCGTCACCCAGCGCGATCGCTTCCGCGCCGCCAAGCAGGATCGCGAGGGCTTCTTCTGGTCGGCTGTCGGCTCGCGGCCGGAGCTCGAGCGCGCGCTGCGCGCAGCCACGCAGGTGCGGCCGTTCAAGTCCGAGGGCGACTACTCCTACGCGATGCGCGAGATCTGCGGCGACCGCTTCGTCATGATCGGCGACGCGGCGCGGTTCGTCGACCCGATCTTCTCGTCGGGCGTGAGCGTCGCGCTGAACTCGGCGCGGATCGCCTGCGAGGACATCCTCGTCGAGCACGCCGCCGGCGGCGACTACATGAAGGACGCCTTCTCGCGCTACGCCGGGAAGCTGCGCCGCGGCGTGCGCAACTGGTACGAGTTCATCTCGATCTACTACCGCCTGAACATCCTGTTCACGGCGTTCGTCCAGGACCCGCGCTACCGCATCGACGTCCTGAAGATGCTGCAGGGCGACGTCTACGACGAGGAGGAGCCCAGGGCGCTCGCCGCCATGCGCGAGATCGTCTCGGCCGTCGAGAGCGATCCCGACCACCTCTGGCACGAGCACCTCGGCACCCTCCGCGCCCCATCCGCGGCGCCCGCGTTCTAGCGCGATGATGGCCGAAGCGCGACGAACAGGACGCCGGCCCGGCGTGACGCACACGCGCGACGACATCCTCGTCGCCGCTCGGCGCCTGTTCTCGCGCAACGGCTACTCCGATACGTCAATCCGCTCGATCGCGCGCGAGGCGGGCGTCGACCCCGCGCTCGTCCACCACTACTTCCACTCCAAGGCGGAGGTCTTCGCGGCGGCCGTCGACGACGCGCTGCGGCCGTCGGAGATGATCGGGGAGGACGAGCCCGAGCCGGACACGCTCGGCGAGTCGCTCGTGCGCCGCTTCCTCGAGCGGATCGAGTCCGCCGCGGCCGGCGACTCGCTGCTGGCCGTGCTGCGCTCGGCGGTCACGCACGACGAGGTCGCCGAGCGGCTGCGCGCGTTCCTCGCAAACGAGCTCTACGCGCGCGTCGAGCAGGCGATCCGGCGCCCGGACTCCGCGCTGCGGGCCGCGCTCGTCGGCTCGGCGCTGGTCGGGATCGCCCTCAGCCGGCTCGTCCTGAAGGTCGAGGTCCTCGCGCGGGCCGATCGCGAGGCGATCGTCCGGGCGGTCGGGCCGACCGTGCAGCGCTACCTCACCGGCGACCTCGACGCGAAGGCGGCCTGAGCGTGCCCAAACCAACGTCAACCGCCCGGCGGGTACCGCCGGGCCACGCATACCGATCGGAGACATCGCATGGCTCACATCGCCTCCCCACGCGTCGCGCGGGCGCGCCCGCAGGCGCCCACGCGGACGTTCGACGTCGCGATCGTCGGCTCGCACCTCACGACGAACCTGCTGGCAGCGATCCTCGCCCGCCACGGGCTGCGCGTCGCGCTGGCCATGACCCCCGGCGACGCCGAGGCGCCCGCGGGCGAGACGACCGTTCCGTACACCGCCGAGCTGTTCCTCCTGCTCGGCGAGCGCTTCGACGTGCCGGAGATCGCGGCGCTCGGATCCTTCGACCGGCTGCCAGCGCAGCTGCGGCGCACCTGCGGCGTCAAGCGCTCGCTCTCGTTCCTGCACCACCGCCGCGGTCGCGCCCACGACCCGCGGGAATCCGTGCAGTTCCACGTGCCGGCCGAGCACGCCGAGTGGCACCTCTACCGGCCGGCGGTCGATGACTACACGCGGCGCCTCGCGCTTGGCTGCGGCGCCGTCGCGGTCCCGGCGCCGGAGTCGATCGCCGAGCGCGACGGCGCCGTGCGCGTCGGGCTCGGCGACGGCGAGCAGATCGAGGCGGCCTGCCTGATCGACGGCGCGGCGCGGCCGCTCGCAGCGGCCGCGACGGCACCCAGCAAGCGCCACGTCACGCGTCTCATGACGACGCGGATGCGGGGGGTCGCGGGGTTCGAGGATCGCGTGCAGCTCTCCCGCTACGAGCATGCGCTCCCCTTCTCGGGCGGCACGACGATGCACGTCTTTCACGGCGGCTGGATTCAGGTCGCGCCGTTCGACAACCATCCGGAGGCGACGACGGGCGAGTGCTCGGTCACGGTCAGCCTCGACCCGGAGCTTTACCCCGCGCGCGATCGCACACCCGACGAGCATCTCGCCGCGGTGCTCTGTGAGCTGCCAGACGTGCGCGCCCAGCTCGCCGACGCCGAGCGGACCCGCGAGTGGTTCGTCGACGACGCGTGGCCGGGCACGCGCGACGCGGGCCCGTCGCGCTGTGTGCTCTTCGATCGCGCCGCGCTGCGCCATGACCTGCTGCTCTCGCGCGAGCTCACCGCCGGCCTCGAGCTCACGCACGCGGCCGCGGCGACGCTGCTGGGCGCGGCCGCACGCGGGGAGCCGTTCGGCCCGGATGCGCTCGCGCCGCTGCGCGAGCTGCAGCGGGGGCTGTTCGAGACGCACGACCGCTTCGTCGCGGCAGCGCGTACGGCGAGCGCGGACTTCGGCCTGTTCAACGCGTTTCTGCGCGTCTGGCTGCTGTGGAGCATCCTGTCGGCGCTCGCGCTCAAAAGGGCGCGGCTGGATGCGGCGAAGCTGGGCGACTGGTCGGCGCTCGAGCGCTTCGACCGCGGCGCGTTTTGGTTCGACGTGCCGTCCGCGCTGCCGGGCCTGCTCGACCGCTGCTTCGCCGACATCGAGGCGGCGGGGAGGCAGGAAGTGCCGAAGAGCGTCGCCGCGGGGCGGGTGTTCGCCCGTCTGCGGCGCGAGCCGATCGTGCCGCCGCTGTATCGCTTCGGCGATCCCGACGCGCGGGTGTACCGCTTCACGCTGGCGCGCCGGCTGCTGATGCTCGCGTGGGTGAAGACCCGCGCCCCGGCCGAGTTCCGTCGCCTGCTGACGCCGGAGAACATCACCGCTACCTCGCCGTCGGCGCCATGAGCGCGACCGTGATCCGGCTCGACGCGATCGAGCCCCGCCGCCGCCGTGTCGCGATCGGCAAGTTCGACGGCATGCACCTCGGTCATCGTGCCGTCGCCTGCGGCTGCGACACAGTGTGCACCTTCCATCCGCACCCCGAGGCGGTCCTCAACCCCGACGGCGCGCCGCCGCTGTTGACCGACCTCGACCGCCGCGCCGAGCTCGCCGGTGCACTCGGCGTCGTCGAGCTCGTCGTCTTGCCGTTCGACGACGAGATGCGCGCCCGCTCGCCGGAGAGCTTCGTCGCGGACATCCTGCTCGAGCGGCTTGGAGCGGTCGGCGTGCGCGTCGGTGCGAGCTTTCGCTTCGGCCATCGCGCTCGCGGGACCCCGGCCATGCTCGCGGCCGAGCCACGGCTGCGCGTGCGCGTCGTCGAGCCGGTCATGGCCGCAGGGGCGGCGATCTCGTCGACCCGGATCCGGGCGCTGGTCGCCGCGGGCGCCGTCGCCGAGGCCGGCGAGCTGCTCGGTGCGCCATACGCGCTGGATTGCGAGCTGGCGGCAGCCGACGGTGAGCGGCTCGAGCTCGAGGTCGCTCCCGGCCTGGCCACGCCTGCCGACGGCCGCTATGCCGGTTGGGCGAGCGTGCCCGAAGGCGGAATGGCCCGCACCCCCTGCACGCTGCTGATCCGCGGCGACACGGTGTCCGCGCACCTTGGGGACGCGCCTTCGCGGGGACCCGGACGTCCGCAGTTCGTCCGGGTGGAGCTGCTCGAGCGCCTCGCGCCGGCGGCTGTCGTCACGACGCGGGCGCGACGTCGTCGTCTGCTGTTCTCCGAAGGCTGACCTGCCGGGGCCCGCCTTTACTGATACGGTAAAGGCGTGCCGCGCATCTCCGGGAAGAACCAGATCACGCTGCCGGTGACGGCGATGTCCGAGGCCGGTCTTCGCGCCGGCGACGGCGTGGTCATCGAGCCGGTCGGCGACGGTGAGCTGCGGGTGAGGCGGGACACCCTCACCTTCGAGGATGCGTTCGGCGCGCTTACGGGGGTGTATCCGGCTGATTTCCTCGAACGGCTCGACCGCGAAGAGCGCGAGCGGTGACGGTCGTCCTCGACGCCGACGTCGTCATCGGCGCCCTGGACGGATCCGATGCGCATCACGCGGCCGCACGTGAGCGGTTCGCGCAATGGGATCGAGCGGGCACGGCGCGTGTCATCAGCATCGTCAACCTCACGGAGGTGTTGATCGCCCCGGCGAGCAACTCGGGACGGCTGCGCACCGCTCGCGAAGCGATTGCCGCGCTGGGCATCGCTGGGCACGCGCCGAACGAGGCCATCGCAGTCGATGCGGCGCGGCTTCGCGGCCGCTACCCGATCAGCCTGCCGGACGCTTACGCCGTAGCCACCGCGCGTCATCTCGACGGACAGCTCGTGACGTTCGATCGCAAGGTCGCGAAGGTCGCCGCTGGCGAGGGGATTCGCTGAGCTTCACGGATGCGGGTCGAAGCGCACGTGGTGCTTGCTCGCGTAGGGTGAGAGGAAGGCGAGCAGGCCCTCTGCCTCGATGACGATCTGCTCGAGGAGATTCGGTGGGTCGCCGGGCGCCGGGGTGAAGCGGTCGATCGTGAGGGTCGCCCGGCCGGGCTCCTCGACGATCTGCCAGAACGCGCGGAAGAAGCCGTTGGCGAGCAGGGAGCCGAACGCGCGGCCGCCGGTCGGCAGCGGGAGGCCGGGGCCGAGGCCGTTGTGCACGCGTGCGCGATCGGCGTGCGAGAGGTAGAGGTTGTCGTACTCGGGCAGCAAGCGGGGCGGCGCGGGCGTGTCGGGATCCGGGAACGGCGCGCCGTCGACATCGAGCAGCTCGCGGCCGTGCTCGTCGGCGAACGTGCGCAGCTGCGGGCGCAGGCGCTCGACGACCGCGCGCAGGCCGGTGAGGCCCGACCACGTCCGGATGTCGGCCACGGTCGCGGGGCCGAACGCCGCGAGGTAGCGCAGGACGACGGCCTCGACCGAAGCCTCCGGGTCGAGCTCCGCGTCGAGCCAGGCCTCCGCCGGCGCCCACGTCGCCTGGCCGCGGCCGCCCCACAGCCCGCGCGGCGGCACCTGCACGAGCGCGCTGTTGAACGTCACCGCGTGCGCAAGCGCAGCCGGGTCCGCCTCCGGCCAGTGCGGCGCGAGCAGCTCGGCCAGCTCGGTGCGCGTCCGCGGCTGCGCGGCGAGCAGCGCGAGGCCCTCCGCGACCACCTCCTGCACCGGCGCGCCCGCGAGCTTCGCCGCCCACGGGCTCTTGAACGTCCGGGCGAGCACCGGCAGCGTCAGCGGACCGATCGCGCGCATGTCGCGCGCCATGACGAGGTGGATCGTCGAGCGCATGAGCTGCGCGCGCACCGCTCCGCGACTCGCGATCAGCTCGCTGAGCGACAGCGGGTCGAACGCCCGCAGCCGCGACCACAGCGCGACGTAGGGGTTCTCCGGCACCTGCGCCTGCAGCCCGACAAGCCGCTCGAGCATCGACGCGACGCTCTCCTCCGAGCGCTCGAGCAGGCCCTGGCGCGCGAGCAGGGAGCGGTTCAGCTCGCGTGGGCGCAGCACCGGGACCTCCATGCCGGCGCGATCCTACGAGGTGCGAGGTGCGAGGGGCGCTCAGCGCGAAGAAGCCGCGGCGCTCTCGGCGACCGGGTGCTCCGGGGCCGGGTCTCGCAACCTCCGGCGCAGCGACACCGTGCTGCCGAGCTCGCTCGCGTCGACGTCGACGTCGTCCATCAGCTCGCGCATCAGCTCGAGGCCGCGGCCGCGGTCGGGCGTGGTCGTCGTCTTCCAACCACCGTGGTCGCGGACGGTGATCGAGACATCCGCGCCGGCACGCTCGAGCACGACGTCGAACAGGTCGGCGCCGAGCTCGTAGCCGTGCTCGATCGCGTTCTGACACGCCTCGTTGCAGGCCATCGTGATGTCGTGCGTCTCGACGGCGTCCGCGCCCGCCTCGCCGAGCCAGCGCCGCACGATGTCGCGCGAGGACGTCAGCGCCCCGGGGTCGCCGGCGACCTTGAGGACGATCCGCTCGTCGAGCGCGACCAGCGCATGCAGCGCGATCATCGTGACGTCGTCGGCCTGCGCGGCCTCCGCGTCCACGAGCTCGGCGATGACGCGCTCGCACAGGCCGTCGATGTCGGGGCCGGGGACCGCCGCCGCGCGCAGCCGGTCGAAGCCCACGTCCAGCACCTCGGTCGAGCGCTCGACAAGGCCGTCGGTGTACAGCAGCAGCGTCGAGCCGGGCTCGAGCGTCAGCGTGCGCTCGACGTAGCGCGGCGTCTCCATCACGCCCATCGGCGGCGCGGGCGTGTCGTCGAGGAAGCGCGCCTCGCTGTCCGCCCCGACGAGCAGCGGCGGCGGATGGCCCGCGTTCGTATAGCGCAGCACGCCGGTCGCGGGCTCGAAGATGGCGAGCACGACCGTCGTCAGCACGCAGTCGCCGAGCCCCAGCGCGAAGCGGTTCAGGCGCTCGGCCATCGCGCCGCTGTCGTCGGCCTGCATGAGGATCGCGCGCAGCGCGCTGCGCATCTGGCCCATCGTGGCGGCCGCGGCGATCCCGCGCCCGACGACGTCGCCGATCGCCACCGCGACCCGCCCGCCGGGCAGCGCGATCGCGTCGTACCAGTCGCCACCGACCGTCGAGCCGTTGTCGCCCGGCTCGTAGCGCGCGGCGAGCGCCACGCCCGGCACGAGAGGCAGCGAGCTCGGCAGCAGCGAGCGCTGCAGCTCCTCGGCGATCCGCCGCTCGCGCTCGTACAGGCGCGTGCGGGCGATCGCGAGGCTCGCGCGCCCGGCGGCGAGCGCCAGCAGGTCGCGCGTCTCGTCGTCGAACTCGCGCCGCGTCAGCGTGCCGATGTGCAGGCTGCCGATGATCTGCGCGCCCGCGACGAGCGGCACCGCGATCAGCGACGTGATCGCCGGCCCGAGCGAGCTCGTGTCGATGCCTTCGCCTGGCACGTCGAGGATCGCCACGACGCCGCGTGCCGCGTCCACGCGCTTGACCACGTCGTCGATCAGCGCGCCGTTTCCACGCTGAACGCTGGTCTCGACGCCGCCGGCGGCGCGCGCGACGACGCTCGCGCCGTCGTCCGTCAGCACGACCGCGGCACGGTCGGCGTCGAGCGCCTCGAGCAGCCGGTCGAGCAGCTCGCGCAGCAGGCCCTCGAGATCCTCGGCGCCGAGCGCCGCGACCGCGATCGACTGCATGAGCCGCAGGCGCTCGGAGGCGGCCTCGGCCTGTGCGCGCGCGGACTGCGCGCGGATGAGCTGCTCGCGGTCGCGCTCGGCGCGGCGGCGCTCGCGCAGGTCCTCGATGTGCAGGATGAGGTCGGCGGCGGCGCCCTCGCGGGGCGTCGCCTGCGAGGCGCTCACGAGCACCGGGATCGACGTCCCGGCGGGCCCCGAGAGATGGCGTTCGACCTGGTAGCGCGTGATCGTCTGAGCCGCGAGGTCGCGACGCTGCGTCTCGTCGATGCCGGCGTCGGCCTTCGGGCCGAGCTCGTCGAGGGTGCGCCCGATGAGATCCTCGGCCGCGCGCCCGACGGTCTCGCACAGCGCGCGGTTGACGTGACGCAGGCGGCCGGCGTCGTCGGCGCGCGCCATGCCGATCGGCGCGTCCTCGAACGTCGCGCGCAGCAGCTCCTCGCGCTCGGCGAGCGCGCGCCCGCGCTCGTAGCTCTCGACGAACACCTCGACCTTCGAGCGCAGCACGACCGCGTTCAGCGGCTTGAAGAGGTAGTCGACCGCGCCGGTCTCATAGCCGCGGAAGACGTGGTGGGGCTCCTTGCTGATCGCGGTCACGAAGATGATCGGCACCGAGCGCGAGCGCTCGCGCGCGCGGATGAGCTCGGCCGTCTCGAAGCCGTCGAGGCCGGGCATCTGGACGTCGAGCAGGATCACCGCGAAGTCGTCCTTGAGCAGGGCGCGCAGCGCGTCGTCGCCCGAGCGCGCGCTGACGAGGCGACAGCCGGTCGGCTCGAGCACGGCCTCGAGCGCGAGGAGGTTCTCCTCGCGGTCGTCGACGAGCAGGACGGCCGCGTCCCTCACTGCTGCGCCTCCTCGCGGGCGCCGGCGAGGCGGCCGAGCAGCGGCCCGATGTCCTCGAGGGCGACGACCTGCGCGTCCGGCGTCGCGGCCAGGGCGGCATCGGGCATCTCGCGCCGCAGCGCCGTGTCGGGGTCTTGGACGATCGCGGGCCCGCCGCGGCGCGCGATGCGCGCGAGGCCGAGGGCGCCGTCGGCGTTCGCGCCCGTCAGCACGACGCCGGCCGCGCGGTCGCCGTACGCGTCGGCCGCCGAGCCGAGCAGCACGTCGATCGAGGGGCGGCTGAAGTGCTCGGGGGCGTCGACCGACAGCGCGACCGACCCGCGCTCGACGAGCAGGTGGTAGTCGGCGGGCGCGACGAGCACCGTGCCGGGATGCAGCGCGAGCTTGTCCTCGGCGTCGCGGACGTCGAGCGTGCAGCGGGCGCCGAGCAGGTTCGCCAGACGGTCGCCGTCGGAGTCCGCCCGGCGGTGCTGGGCGATGACGACGGCCGCGGCGAAGTCGTCGGGCAGCCCCTCGAGCACGCGCTCGACGGCGTGCAGCCCACCCCACGACGCGCCGATCGCGACGACCTCGACCGCCATCACATCCGCCGCCGGAAGATCTTCTCGGCCTCGTCGAGCGGCTCGTACTCGGCGGCGTGGCGCGAGCGGCGGATCGACTCCTTGCGCCCGAGCGCGAGGATGCCGAAGCGGGTCATGCTGTCGCCGAAGAGCGTCAGAACCTCCTCCTGCAATGCGGAGCCGAAGTAGATCATGACGTTACGGCACACGATGAGGTGGAACTCGTTGAACGAGCCGTCGGTAACGAGGTTGTGCTGCGCGACGACGATCCCGGCGCCGAGCGACGGGTCGAAGCGGGCGCTGTCGCCGTCGGTCGCGTAGTAGGAGGAGAACGCCTCCTTGCCGCCCGCGCGCAGGTAGTTCTCGGTGTAGCGCTGCATGCGGTCGAGCGGGAACCTGCCGGAGCTCGCGCGCTCGAGCGCCGAGTCGTCGATGTCGGTCGCGTAGATGCGCGTGCGCTCGAGCAGGCCCTCCTCGCGCAGGGCGATCGCGATCGAGTAGATCTCCTCGCCGGTCGAGCAGCCCGCGTTCCAGACGCGGATGAACGGGTGGGTGCGCAGCAGTGGGAACACGCGCTCGCGCAGCGCGCGGTAGAAGCTCGGGTCGCGGAACATCTCGGTGACGTTGATCGACAGGTCGCGCAGCAGGCGATCCATGCAGCCGGGCTCGTGCAGGATGCGCTCCTGCAGCCCCGACAGCGTCTGCAGTCCCTCGCCGTAGACGCGATGCCAGAGCCTGCGGCGCAGCGAGGCGACGGCGTAGCCGCGGAAGTCATAGCCGTAGCGGCGCTGGATCGCCTCGAGCAGGAGGTCGATCTCGATCCGCTCGCGTGCGTCCTCGTCGGCGGCAGGGTTCACGTGCGTAGCCATACCCGCTCGGCGATGCTCGGCGTCAAGCCGCGCCCGGGCGCTTGTCTGGTGACCAGCCATCCACGCATCATCACATCGAAGGTCGCAGCCGACCGCGTTCGGGCTCGTGCGGCGCGGGGGAGCGAGCCTAGAACAACATTGCGTCGGCGTCGTCGCGACCGGCATGGATGCGCGCCAGCCGCTGTGTCGCGACGCGAACAGCCTCCTCGTTCGAGTCGACGAGGACGTAGGTTCGATCGTGCTTCGCGGCTACGGCGCCGAGCGTTCCGCTGCCGGCGAAGAAGTCCAGGCAGGCATCGCCCGGTCGCGTCGACGCCAGCACCATCCGGCGGATGATCCCTTCCGGCTTCTGGGTCGGGTAGCCCGTCTTCTCGCGACCGTTGGTCGGCACGATCGTGTGCCACCAGACATCCGTCGGCAGCTTGCCGCGAGCGGCCTTCTCGGCGGTCACCAGGCCTGGCGCCATGTACGGCTCGCGGTCGACGTTCTCGGCATCGAAATGGTAGGCGTTTCGATCCTTGACATATACGAGGATCGTGTCGTGCTTGGCAGGCCAGCGTCGCTTCGCCCGAGCACCGTAGTCGTAGGCCCATATGATCTCGTTAAGGAAGTTCTCCCGCCCGAAGATCTCGTCGAGCAGCAGCTTGCAATAGTGCGCCTCGCGATAGTCGATGTGGAAGTACAGCGTGCCGCTCTCGCCAAGGACGCGCTGGGCCTGCCGCAAGCGCGGCTCGAGGAACGCGAGGTAGTCCTCGAACTCATCGGCATACGAGGACTCTGCGAGTAGCCGCGTCGCATACCGCCGTCCGGCGAATCCGGTCCGATCGCCGGCCCCATCAGCTTCGGTTGCGAGCGACCGCCGAACCTGGCGCTTCCCGGTGTTGAACGGCGGGTCGACGTAGATCAGCTCGAACGCGTCAGACGCTAGGCCCGAAAGCACATCCAAGCTGTCGCCGAGGACGATTCGATTCGGGGGCGCTACCACGTGCGGAGCCTATTCGAGCCTTCGGAGGGATCCTGCGCCGCAGTGGCGGGCCGCAACGGGCTCTATGCTCACCGTTGTGACCAACGGCGCCGTACGGCTTGTTACCGGTACTGTCAAGAGCGGGCGTGTGAGCTTCAACCAAGTCACCCTGCTCACTTGGTCAACCGATCCGGCAGAGATTGTGCTGTTCGCGATTGACCCCGGGCAAGGGATCTACGTCTGGCACAGGAAGTTCGCCGAGGTCGATGCCCGCGCGCATACACAGGCGGCCAAGTACTCGCGAACGATCGGCACATTCGACCCGCAACATCCGCCCGAGTACCTCGGGCCGCCAAAGTTCACGCCTCGTGACGGCATCGACAACGCCGTCTGGACACTCTTCTTGACCGCGCGCACCAACGCTCTCAAGAAGGCCGCAAAGGAGTACCTCGGCCTCTGACATGCCGTGGCGATTACACTCGCGGTGTGCGAACGCTGGTCTTGGAACCTGCCTCGGCCGGGCTCGACGAGCTCTTGGCACCGCAGCGATCGTAGTCGAGATCGTGTCTCCCGGAGACGAGTCGTGGGAGAAGCTGCCGTTCTATGCCCGCCAACGAGTCGACGAGGTCTTGATCGTCGATCCCCAAGAGCGTGCGGTGCACTGGCGCGCCCTTGCCGCCGGCACGTACGAGCCGATTGAGCGTAGCGGCCTGATCGACGTGAGTGCGGCAGAGCTCGCCGCGCGGATCGACTGGCCGGCCACCGAGTAGCTCGGCCCCCGACGACCGGTCGCCGACGGATCGCTGCTCTTTCAGCCTGGCGTCGCTATCAGGAACGCACGCAGCGAATAACCGGCCTGACGCCGCGTCGGCGGCGTTCTCATCCTGGTCGTGCCGGCCACAGCGCGCGTGGACCGCTGCGCACGGGCGCCGCAATTCGCGACCATGGTGGCCCAGTCGACGATGAGCGGTGCGTCCCGAGGCGACCAGCCGATCTCGGGCGCGCACCAGCGATAGCCTGCCTCGGCGCCGACGGGACACCGATCACGGCTGTCACGCTCTTCGGCGGTCTATACGGCGGTGCCAAACGGGCTCGTCATCATCTCACGCTGCGGCCCGCGGTCCGCCGACTACGATCGCGCCCCATGTGGCCCACCCGCCTGGCGCTCGCCGTGGCCTTCATCGCTGCGGTCGCCGGGCTCGCGGCCGTGCTCGAGCCAAACGCGTTCCCGTCGTATGACTACGCGTTCGTCCTGGCCTCGGCGCAGGATGTGCTGGAAGGGCGTGCGACGGGCTACCAGGTCCCGGTCTACAGCCCCGTCCCGCATCCGCTCACGCTCGGCCTCGCGCTTGGCGCCGTCCCGTTCGGTGACGCGGCGTTCGCGATCTTCACGTTCATCGGCCTCGCGGCGCTCGGGCTGCTGTGCTGGGCACTGCTGCGAATCGGCGCGCTGCTCGGGTCGTGGCCGGCGGGGCTGCTCGCCGCGGCGCTCGTGTTCACCAGCCCCCCGATCTTCGAGCTCGGCGCGCGCAATCCCGGCGATGTCGGGTTCGCCGCGCTGATAGCCGCCGCGACCGTGGCCGAGCTCGCGCGCCCGCGCCGCGGGGTCGCGGTGCTGGTGCTGCTCGGGCTCGCCGGCCTCCTGCGCCCGGAGGCGTGGCTGCTCGCCGGGCTGTACTGGCTCTACCTGCTGCCGGCGCGCGGGTGGGCGGAGCGCTTGGGCCTCGCCGCCCTGGTCGCCGCCGCACCGCTGGTCTGGATGGCGATGGACGCGCTGCTCACGGGTGACCCGCTGCACTCGGTCGAGGTCACGCGCGTCTACACCGACAAGGCGGCGGCGACGGCCTCCCCGCGGGATGTCTGGAACGCGCTTGCGTCGGTCAGCGGCTGGCCGCTCGTGCTCGGCGCGCTCGCGGGGGTTGCACTCGCCTGGCGCGACGGCCGCCGCTGCGTCGCGGTGCCGCTCGTCGCCGGGGCCGTCGCGCTGCTGGCCACCGCCGGGCCGTCGCTGCTCGGCGAGAGCCCGGTGCTGCGGCGTTATCTCGTCCTGCCCGCGGCCATGATCGCCGTGCTGTTCGCGGTCGCTGCGCTCGGGTGGACGGGCGCGCGCCGCGCGAAGCGGTTGTGGCGGGCGGGCGGCCTCGCGTTTGTGGCACTCGCGATCCTCGTGCTCGCGCACGACCGCGCGCGCGTGTGGGACAGCCACCGGCGCGACCAGCAGCAGCGAGTCGCGCTCATAGACCACCTGCAGGACTGGGCGACAGCGCCCGCCCAGCGTCCGTACCTGGTCGCCGCCGCCTGCCACCCGATCCGCGTCCCCGGCTATGGCTACCGGCCGTTCCTGCGCTACTGGCTGAACGTCCCGGCGCGCACCGTCGCGTTTGACTTCGGAGACGCGGCTCCGACGCGAGGGGTCGTGCTGCTGCCGACGTCCGCGGACGGCTACCAGCGCCGCATGCTCAGGAACGTCGGCCGGACGACCCGGTCCAATGTGCTCGCCGAGCCCGGGTTCGCCGAGCGCTTCCGCCGCGTTTCCCGCACGTCGCGCTGGGAGCTCTACGCGGCGCCCGACTGCCGGCGCGCCGCGGCGCGCGCGATCCGCTCGTCGTGAGGGCGCAGTGACCCGATCGGCGCCTCGAGGTTCGCCCAGCGGCCGCGGACGTGGTTGCGGAAGCGCACGAGCACGAGCAGCGTCCGGAGCCCGTAGGCGACGCTCGAGCGAAACGAGACCGACGAGGCCTCGTGGAAGTAGCGGGTCGGGATCGGGATCTCGACGACGCGCGCGCCACGCTCGAGCAGCTGCGCGATGATCTCCTGGTCGAAGACGAAGCCGTCGTCGTTGCGCAGGAACGCGACTCCGCGCAGCGCTTCCGCCGAGAAGGCGCGGTAGCCGGTGTGGTACTCCGAGAAGCGCGCGCCGAACGCGCGGTTCTGAACCCACGTGAGACCACGGTTGCCGACCCACTTCCACGGCGGCATCCCGCCGGCGACCGCGCGGTCTTCGAGCAGCCGCGAGCCCATGACGACGTCGGCGCGGCCCTCGAGGATCGGCCGGGCCATCTCGCCGACGAGCTCGGGGTCGTACTGGTTGTCGGCGTGCACCATGACGATGACGTCGGCGCCGCTTTGCAGGGCGCGGACGTAGGAGGTCTTCTGGTTGGCGCCGTAGCCGCGGTTGGAGGGGTGGCGCAGCACTTCGAGGCCCGCGTCGAGCGCGACCTGCACCGTTCGGTCTTGGCTCGCATCGTCGACGAGCAGGGCCCGGTCGGCGACCGCGGGGTCGAGCGCCTCGGCCACCTGCGTCACGGTGGCCTCGGCGTTGTACGCGGGGAGCACGACGTGGACCTTGCTGGCGCCGCCGCCGCGGTCGTGGACGCGGGCGTGCTCGGGCTGCTGCGGGTGCAATTTGTGAGCGAGCACGACGTATTCGTCGCCCAGCGAGAGCGAGAGCTCGCCCGTTCGCAGCTGCTTGTGCGTGGCCAGCCTTTGGAGCGGGCGCTTCAGCGCACCGGCGCGCTCGGCGAGGCCCGCCACCCAGCGGCCGGCGCTGAAGGACCGCACGAGCGGCACGTCGGTGGAGATCACGAGCCCGCGGGAGGCGAGCAGCTCGAGCACCGTGCGACGTGGGAGCAGGCAGCGATGAGCGGGCAGGT
Organism: uncultured Actinomycetes bacterium; assembly: GCA_963839905.1. GTDB lineage: Bacteria > Actinomycetota > Thermoleophilia > Solirubrobacterales > Solirubrobacteraceae > CADCVQ01. The sequence continues at coordinate 97,730 of CAWIXC010000009.1, forward strand.
AGCCCCACCACCGGCGGCCCGCGAGCCGCGCGACCGCGGACGAGGGGTCGGGCGTGACGACACACAGGATGCCGCCGTCGTTCAGCATCGTGCAGCAGGCGTCGATCGCCTCCACGGGGTCGTCGACATGCTCGAGCACGTCCGCGAGGACGATGACGTCGAACTCCTCGCCGGCTTGGGGCCGGAACTCCTCGAGCGGCACGTCTCGGACGGGTAGGCCGAGGTTGTCGCGCACATGCCGGACAGCGCCGGCCGCGAGCTCGAGCCCAAGCACCTCGTAGCCGCGTTCTTGGGCCTCGGCGAGCAGCACGCCGTGGCCGCAGCCGACGTCGAGCAGGCGGCCTTGGGGCACGTGCTGCCCGATCAGGTCGAGCAGGCGGGCGGCCGTCCGCCTGCGGCCGGTCTCCTCGGCGAGGTAGTCGCCGTCGTCCATGGCGCGGTAGAGGGAGTGAAGCGCGCGCCCGCCCGGCAGCGAGGGCTGCTGCACGGTGCCGCAGCGCCGGCATTCGTACAGGTCGCCGTGCTCGCCCGGTTGATGCCGGCTCGGCGCGAAGCTCGCGGCGCTCGGCGGCGCGTCGCTTCCGGCGTAGCGCAGGAACAGCGGCCCGCGGCAGACGGCGCAGTCGCTGGTAGACGTGCGGCTGCCCATGCGCGCGACCGCGGACGCCGCGCGATGGCTCGTGCCGTTGCCCGACGCGGCCCCGTCGAACGCGCGTCGGATGCTGACCATGAGTCCCATTGTCTCCAAGTGCGGCGTCGTTGGGCGTGCGGCAACGTCGTGGCTGCCCTACCCGCCCAGTCCGGGAGCGAGACCTCAATCGAGCGACGGGGGACGACCACAGGCACGCTATGGGAACCCTGGCAGATCACGAATCGCTGTTCGCACACGCGAGGCGACAACTAATGACCAACCGGGGACGACCCCGGCTACCTCGTAAGCGGAACCGGCTACCGGTACAGCGTGCGCCACCGCCGACAGGGGACGAAGTCCACCGCCCACGGAGCGAGTGGTGTCGAACAAGACCGGTTCGCTGGGCATCCCGATGATGCGGCCCAACCGGCACGCCCCGCGGTCCCGAATATGGCGATCGATCGCGGAGCGCCCGCGCGATGTGTCTGGCACTCCCCGGTCGAGCTCAGGCCGGTGGGTCGCGGGGTGGCTCCGTCGCGACAAGGACTTCGCTGTAGACACGTGGAGCCGTCGCCATCTCGGCGTAGCCTCGGACCCCGGACCGCATGTCGAAGTCTGTTTCGTCCTCCGCAACCACGAGGGACCCGTTGCCGCCAGCGGGGATCTCGCGGACGTTGCTCGAAGCGCGATCGTCGCATCCAGCAGTGCTGGCGGCCGCCTCCAGACCTAGGACCTCCACGGAGACAGGTTGATCGCTGACGTTGATGGCGACGACCTTCAGCTCGAGGATGAGCGGTGGCTGCGGTGATGGTGGCGGCACGTCACCATCACGAACGGCACGACTGGCGGACGCCAAGCTTCGCGGACCTGGACTCGTATGGGCGGCGTGAGCTCGGGCTCGCGATCCGATTGAAGTGGGCGTTCACGGACGTCCGCTAGCAAATCCTCGGTCCTCCAGCGGGTGGGATCGTAAACCCCCGCTTGCTCGGACATGCCAGCGACCGACGACGCGCGGCGCCATTCGTCGATCACCAGCTCTACGCGGGTTGGCGCGCCAAGCGAAAGGCGCGGACGCTTCCTCACTCGGCGCCAGAACTCATGCGGCCACCCTTCTTCAGCAACCAGGTCCGCGAGCCGCCGCTCGGACTCGGATTGGCGATCGCGATACCGCTGCAACGTCCGCGTCTTCTCCTCGGCGCGCCCGGCGAGGTGCGCACAGCTGTGGACAAGTCCGCGCGCCGCGTACTTGTTTGTCACCTGGTCGAGCTGCTGCCTCAACCTTCTATGGTCATCGGCCACCCACCGCTCGAGATCCTCGTCCAGGGCCGCGACGCGACGATCGTGGCGCGCTACATCGCCGGGCACAGCCGAGAGCCTCAGGACAACGAAGCCGATGCCTGCCAGCACCGCACCAATCGCACCACCTGCAAGTCCGACCGCCAGTTGCGACATGTGGCCCATGATCCCGAATCGGCCGGACGCGCCGCAGACGTCTGAGCCTCGTGAGCGTCAGATCCCACACCAGCGGATTCGACGCACGTGGGTTCCATAAGCCGGGTTCTCGCGCATTTGGCGGTGCGCGTTAGGCGGGGCGACGCGGGGCGCGAGACGTGAGCGGGACGCTAGACGTGAGCGGGACGGTGCTGCACGATCGGCACGCGATGGCCTCTTTCGACGTGTTCATCAGCTATGCGCACGCCGATCGCGAGCGGGTGGTTGAGCTGCGTGAGGCGTTGCAGGCGCTCAGCCTTGACGTATGGCTCGATGATCGCGAGATCGAGACGTTCGAGTCCATCACTGGCGCGATCCGAAGCGGACTCGCGCGCAGCAGCGTGTTGCTGGCGTTCTACTCGCGGTCGTACCCGATGAAGCGGGCGTGTCAATGGGAGCTCACAGCAGCGTTCGTCGCGGCGCATCGGGCGGGTCAGGATCCACGAGCTCGGGTGCTGGTCGTCAACCCTGAGCAAGGAACAGCGCACATTGAGCCTGTCGAGCTACGTGACGCGTTGTTCGCCGCCGCGCCTCCGCCGCGTGACGCGGGCCGTCTCGCCGATCTCGCGGCGGCGGTCGCTGCGCACGTCGCGGGCCTGGACGGGCTGTTGGGTGCGCTGGGGGTCGGCGTGAGGCCGCCCTGGCGGGGCCGTCGGCCGGTCGGTGCGGCGCGGTTCGTCGGCCGGCTGAGGGACATGTGGGCGGTGCATAGCGCGCTATGCACCTCGGAGGTGGGACTGATCACGGGCGCCCACGGCGGTGATCCGGCACTCAAGGTGACCGGGATGGGCGGGATCGGCAAGTCGCTCTTGGCGCTCGAGTACGCGCTGCGTTTCGGCGCCGCGTATCCGGGCGGCGTGTTCTGGCTGCGCGCATACGGCCATGACGATCGCGACGGAACGGTGGCCGCCGCAGCGCGCGAGGCATACCGGACGAGCCAGCTTGGGGGTTTCGCTACCGAGCTGCAGATCGCGACAGCCGAGCTTGCACCCAGGCAGATTGTTGGCGCGATGGCGGCAGAGCTTGACCGGCGCGGCGGGGCGTTCTTGTGGATCGTTGACGATCTGCCGAGCGGGTTGTCCACCACCGAGCTTGAGGATTGGTATGCGCCCGGACGATTCGGGCGTACCTTGATGACCAGCCGAAGTCGCGACTACGGAGGCGTGGGCGCGCAGATTGATCTCGGCGTGCTTGGCCCCGAGGAGGGCGCTGAGCTGCTGGCAAAGCACCGTTGGCCCGATGGCGCCGCAGAACACAAATCGGCGCGGGGACTGGTTTCGGATCTGGGAGGTCACGCGTTGGCTCTGGATGTTGCGGGCGCCGCGCTGCACGCGGAGCGCGGCGTGCGCTCCTATGCGCAGTACCGCGCCGCGCTCGAAGATCCGCATAGAGCGGAGCTCGAGGTCGCCGCCAGTCTTGCAGGCGAACTTCCGGGTGGCCATGAGGCCAGCGTCGCGACGACGCTTGCGCGCAGCATCATGCAGCTCGACGAGCCCGGACTCGATGTGCTGCGCTTGGCCTCGGTACTCGCCGCGGATCCGATCCCGGCCGGCTTGGTCGTCAGCGTGTTCGCTGGCGTCGATGACCTCGCGGCCGAAACGGCGCACGCTCGAGCTGTTGCGGGAATGCGGGCAGCGATTGCGCGGTCGTTGGCTGAGCCAACGGACGGTGGCAGCGCACGGCGTGTGCACACGCTTGTCTCCCGCACGATGAGGCTTCTGGAGCCCAGGTCGCAGCGCGCCCAGGCGCTGGCCGACACGGCGATTAACACGATCATCGCCCAGTTGCAGGCGGCGACCGATGATGGCGGCGATGTGGCCGACGCCCTGGTACTGGCGCACGCGCGTTATCTCGCTGGCTCACCGCTCGAAGCACGCCATGCACGGCTGCTGGGCCTGGTCGCGACTAATGACAGCTTCCGTGGCGAGTATCGCCTGGCGCAGTCCGAGCGAGAGCAGGTTCTGGGCGCCTACCTGCGCTTGCTCGGAGACAAGCACCCGGACACGCTCGCCGCATTTGCGGATCTCGCTGCCTCGTACGAGCAGACCGGTCGTACCGCGGAGGCGATCACGCTTGAGGAGCGTGTCCTGGGCGACATGGAGCGGATCCTCGGCGTGGAGCATCTCCACACGCTCACGGTCCGCGCCAACCTTGCCACGTCGTACTCGGCGGCGGGGCGCACCGCCGACGCGACGGCCTTGCGGGAGCGCGTGCTCGCCGACATGGAGCGCGTCCTCGGCGACCAACATCCCAACACGCTCACCGTCCGCGGCAGCCTCGCTGGCTCCTATGCGGCGGCGGGACGTACCGGGGACGCAGTCGACTTGCAGGAGCGCGTGCTCGCCGATCGGGAGCGGATGTTCGGCTATGACCATCCGGGCACTCTGATCGTCCGCGCGGACCTCGCAGTCCTTTACTCGGCGGCGGGGCGCACCGCGGACGCAACCGGGCTTGAGGAGCGGGTACTTGCCGACAGTGAGCGGATCCTCGGCGAGGAGCATCCCCGTACGCTGACCGCACGCGGGAACCTCGCTGCCTCGTACGCAGCGGCAGGTCGTCTCGCGGAGGCGATCGACCTGCAGGAGGGGGTGCTCGCCGACAGTAAGCGGAAGCTCGGTGACGAGCATCCCGACACGCTCACCGCCCGCGGCAGCCTCGCCGGCTCCTACGCATTGACGCGTCGGATGGGGGACGCGATCGAGCTGAAAAAGCGAGTGCTCGCCGACAGTGAGCGGATCCTCGGTGATGAGCATCCCGACACGCTGACCGCCCGCGAAAACCTCGCCACCTCGTACGCGTTGGCGCGTCGGACTGAGGACGCGATCGAGCTGGAGGAGCTGGTGCTCGCCGCGCGGCGGAGCGTGCTTGGCGACGAGCATCCCGCCACCCTCACCTCGATGTACATCCTTGGTGCGATGCTGGCACGGCACGGTGACCTTGCGGATGCACGGAAGCTGCTCGAGGAGACATTCGCATCTCGGCAGCGAGTGCTCGGCGATGAGCATCCCGCCACGTTGCAATCACGCAAGGGTCTTGAGACGATACTTCTGGCGCTGCGCGACCTGGTGGATTTGCAGAGGCTTCGGGAGCAAGCTCGGATTGCGAGCCGCACCGACGCGAGGGGCGACGAACGGCGTGATCGTCGACGCCGGTGGCGAAAGTAGCGACGCTGGTGCTCGCCATTCTGGGACGTCAGTCGATTGACAGACACCATTCCGCAGGCTGCCAGCAGGCCGCATGGAGGGCCGCACTCCGGCCCTGTGGGGTCCACAAACCAGCGTTCTTGAGCGTCTTCGGCGCGTCTGGGGTTCGTGCATCTCGTCCCGCTGACATCCGCCTCACGGCCGGGCGTCAGCCATACGCCGACGAGCAGCCCCACGTACAGGGTACGGTTTGCGATTCACATGGGCTCGATCCTCGAGCGCACTGCGCCATCGGGCCGCGTCACCGTGCCAACTGCGTACCTCGTCACCTTCTCCAAGAAGGCCCAGCTCGCTCTTCTGAGGATGAAGAGAGGACGCGTGATCGAGTCGATGATCCGGCGCCAGCTGTCGGTGCCCCATCTGACCGTCGACAGCGTGCCCCTCAAAGACGGCTCGCGTGTCCGGCTGACCCTGGTCGCAGGCTACGTCGTCTACTTTCGTTTTGCCAAGCGCGACGAGCCCAGTGGGCTTCGCTTCGTAAAGGACATCCGTCTACTCGGCGACGTTGAGTGAGCTGCGCTCGATCATCTCGACGAGCGTCTGCCACCTCCCAGGCGACCGACAGGCGCACCGTGACTGACGCCGACGACGGGGTCATCGATCGCCCTGCTGCTTGAGTCTCGCTTTCGTCTGACGCTCCACGTCGTCGAGTGACCCGAGGGACACGGAGATTCCGATAGCCATCACCGAGAGAATGCCGCCTACCAGACCTCCGAGCGTCAGGCTGAACAGCACACGGTAGAGCCAGGCCGGGAGTATCGGGATCATCGCCACGACCGCCCCCAAGCCCGCGGCCGCCATGAGAGCGGCCGTACCGATCGTCGCGACTCGTACTACCCGCGCACCTGTTCGGGCGAATGGCCTACGCACCTCGACGACCAGCCCGACGATCAGCGCACCAATTACCAGTGCGCCGGTCTCGAAGAATCCGGCCCATTCCTCGTGGCTGGCGTCGTCGATGCTTTGCGGTCCCAGGAACCAAGCGATCACCGCGACAACGAGCACCAGCGCGAATGGAGCGCAGCACCAGTACGGATTGATGCGCTGCTTCTGGGCTGCTGCGGCAAGAGTCCGGAGCGGCGGTTCGGATGCGGGTGGACGGCTCGAGCTGTTCAACAGGCCATCACCGTACCTTCCGGGCAAGCAGTGTCCGGGTCACTATGCGTGTGTGATCGAGCACACAGCGCTTCTCGGATCGGTGTCCGGGCGAGTGCGTCGCTGCCCGCTTTGGGTCGAGCCGGCAGTGCCGCCGCAGTGGCGCCGTTGCAACGTCGCAGCGCCCCGCGCGGCCGTGCTCCCAGGCCGCGTTAGGCTCGGCCGCGGCAGGTGCCCATGGACGCGATATCGTCGATGGCATGGGAACGACATCACCATTCGGGGTACGTCGTTCGTACGCCTCGCGCCATACGAGCGAGTAGCCGGGATGACGCCGCCTGACGCTGCCGTCGGCCAACGCGTCAGGCGGGGCAACGTGTGACCGGGGACCGGCGATCGACGAAGACGCTCCCCACCTCCCTCACCGGTCGCGTGCTGGCTGGGTACGCCGTTGGGGACATCATCGGTGTTGGTGGGAGGGCGGTCGTCTATGAGGCGACGCAGTTGGCTACCGGACGGCGCGTCGCGTTCAAGGTGGCCGTCGCGAGGGGTCTGCGCGACTTTCATCGCGAGGCTGCGAGCATCGCGGCGCTTCAGCATCCGCACGTCGTGCGCGTGAACGAGTCTGGTACGACAGACGGACTGCGCTTTCTTGCCATGGAGCTCATCGACGGCGGGACCTTGCAAGATCGACTCCAGCTGGCCGACCTCACGATCGGACAAGCACTACGGATCCTCGCGGAGATCGCGTCGGCGTTGGATTCGGCGCATCTCGCTGGATTCGTGCACCGCGATATCAAGCCATCGAACATCCTCATCGACCGACGCGGCAACGCCTATCTCGCAGACTTCGGGCTCGCCCAGTCGCTTGACGATGCGGAGCCTGCCGATGTCTTTGTGGGCACAGCGGCATATGCGGCGCCCGAGCAGTTTCTGGGCGATCCCGTGACGTCTGCGTGCGACATTTACGCGCTTGCGGCGATCCTCTACGAGTGCCTGACGGGATACACACCCTTTGAGCAGCAGACTCTGGCGGAGACCGTGTTCGCGACTCTCACCGAGCCACCGCCCCTTCCTGAGGACGATGGTCTCCGTAGTGCGGCTCTGGACATGGTTTTGCGTCAGGGCCTCGCGAAGCGTCCGGGCGACCGCTTCCAGACAGCAACCGATCTCGTGGGCGCAGCACTGCACGCGTTGCAGGAGGCAGCTCCACAGATCCTGCGCGAGCCCGTTGGCCGCAGCGCCGCCGGGGACGTGGTCGTGGAGCGTCGTTCCCCCCCATCGGCTGACACGGGTTCGAGTCGCGCCACCCAGTAGGACCGCAGTTGCGACCCGCTGCAGTTGGGCTGGCGAATCGGGTGCCGGGCAGCAATCGTACTATCGTCAGACGTGCAGTGGTTCGCGACAACCGGCAAGCGGAAGCACGCCTCGATGTCGCGCGCACTGCCTTGGGGGAGCTACTCGAGCAGGGGAGGGTTTCTCGAAGCTCGACCTTATTGTGCCCGGCGGTCCTAAGGCTCGTCCGAGATGGGCGAGCGGAGCACGCTGACGACGAAGTGGCCGCGGCGATCGCCGCCGTCGTCGTCGTCGATGCGATTCGAGGCCTGTCGGACTCCGAGGTCGCCGCTGTTTTCTTCGGACTGGTGGCGTCCACTGAAGGAACGAGCCTCGGGGCGCGTCGCGCAGCCGCCAGCCAGCTTCTAGGCATGACGCCCCAGACATTTCGCCTCCAACACGAGCCGCAGTTGCTTGAAGCGCTCGCGGACGCCCTGCTTGTCGCATTGGCTGCGATGGAGAAACCGATGCGCACCAGCACGTCGGCAAGCGCCGTCAAGCCGACGTACTTCCTGCCCGTGCGCGCGGCGACGGTCGAGGAGTCGAACCGCCTCGCCGAGGCCCGCCGTGCCGGGCCGTTCGTCGCGTGGCGCGATGGTGCCAGGGTGCTCCAGGTGCGGGCACTGCGTCCCGGCAAGCCCGTCACGATCGGGCGGTCGGTCGACAACACGATCGCCATGGAGCACCTCCTGGTCTCCCGCGACCACGCCGAGGTGTTGCTGCGCGTGCGCAGCAAGCCGATGGACGCGTCGGTGTTCCTGCTGGACCTGCGCTCGAAGCACGGCACCTCCCATCGCCCGCTGAAGCTTGAGCGCGGGGCGGAGAGCCCGGCTCGGGGGCTACAGCCTGTTCCCAGCCAGCCCGCCGGCCCACTGCGCCTGGAGCCCGGCGACCACGACGTGCATCTCGCAGGCGAAGTGTGGATGCGCATAGGTGGCATCCCCGTCGACCGCGGCGCGACCGGCGACCGCCATTACGACCTGCCGGTGCCCACCGCACGCGAGCGCGACGTTCTCGTGGAGCTTTGTAGGCCGCAGTTCGGTGGGGTGGGCGCCCCGATGGCGACGCCCAGCAACTCGCAGATCGGCTCAGAACTCAAGCCGCCGATCGGAGCCGAGCGCGTGAGCGACCTACTGAGCCAGCTGTACGTCAAGTACGACCTCGTGGGAACGAAGGAACAGAACCGCTTCAGGCTCGTCGAGCTTGCGCTCGAGCACCGTCTCGTCCGGCCGGAGGACTTCATTTGAGCGTTACAGCACCCCCGCTACCTCCGTGGAGCAACCCAGCCGCCACGGGATCTTGGGGATGCGCGCGTACTGGCGGACGTGCTCAGGACTCCCGCAGCCGAGCACCCCAACGTAGGGGTCCCCTACGTAAACGGCTGTGGTCTCGCGGGCGTACTGCCAGTGGAATGCACGCATGTCGTTATCCAGATGACGACATTTGCGGCTCCACGATGCTTCCTGCGGAGCGACCCTAAAGGACCGACATGCTTGTAGGGATCAGCGACCTCCATACGCGTGCGACATCCATCATCCGTGGGCTTGGTGCTCCGAACGCCGCCCCGGTTCTTGTCGCCAAGCGCCACCACGAACTGGTCGCGATGATCACTGCGCCGATCCCCGGAGTTGCGGCATCGACGAGTAGTCGGTCGGTGTCGATGCGGGAGTTCTCACGCTGCACGACGCGGGTCCTCGCAGCAGTTCGAGACGCCGGCATACCAACCACCCTGACCAACCATGGTCGACCGGTAGCCGTGATCAAGCCCGTTAGCCCCGCGGACGCGATGCGTCACGCAGCTCAGATGGCAGCACAATCACTGACCTTCGTCGAGAGTCTCGAGCGTTCGGAAGACGATCTCGCGAACGGTGGGGCCAAGACATCAGAGCAGTTCGCACACCAGCTCGACGGCGGGCCCTCGTTCGACGCCGTGGAAGAGCTCATCGCGGGCCTCAATGCAGCCGCGCCAATAGGCGCGGCTTCCCTCGGGCACCTGTTCATGGAAGCCGGTGACCTCGAAGGTGCCGAAGACGCGTACCGGCGTGCGGACGACCAAGGCAGTGGTCCGGGCGCATGCAATCTCGGCTTCCTGCTCGAACAGCGTCACGAGTTGCGCGAAGCTGAGGCGGCCTACGAACGCGCTGACGAACGTGGCAACCGGGAGGGTTCAATCAACCTCGCGCGAATGCTCCGCCAACGCGGGGATTTGGCGGGTGAGCGCGCTGCGCTGAAGCGCGCGCTTCCGAGCGAGCAGCCGTAGACGTGCACTAATCGGGCCGCGCCGCGTCGTCGAACCGGGCGTGCGGCGCAACCAGGCAGCGAAGGCGTGCGTGGCGTGGCGATCCAGGTGTTGGTGGGTTGCCATGAAGCGGCGGGTGGTGCGGGGATCGGCGTGGGATATCCACGGTCGCCCGAGCTCGAGGCGTGCCGTCAGAGCTGGCGGTACGGGTCGAATGGGTTGGTGGGAACGGAGTTCGACTCGGTCACTGGCGGGCCGAGCGTTCGGAGTATTCGCGACCAGCTGCGGTGAGCGTCACACCGCCAGCATCGTCATGCTCGAGCAGACCGCGGCGGACACCGTCCTCGATCAGCGCGGCGACGAACGTCGACGCTGACGCCGCGGTCGGCGGCGATCTCGGGCACGGTCGCCCACGCGGACCGTGGCAGCGGGGTGGCTCGTCGCTGTGCGAGGACAGCGCGCTCGGCGGCGATCCAGGCCGCGGTGATGATCACGGCCGCCAGATCGCACTGCGCCACGCGCAGCTCGGCGATGTAGCTGTCGAGCTCTTCCTCGGTGGCACCGGCGGCCTGGGCGCCGTCGAGGACCTCCACCACGGCGCGCCGCGCGACATCGATGCGCTCGTCCTGGGCGCCGATCGCGCGGTGCGTGGTGAGCGCGAGATCGTGTGCGGCGATCCGCATCGCTAGACGCGGTGCCAGTCGGGCAACGCGCGGTCTACGCGCGCGTACTCGCTGGCGATGTTCCGAGCGTGTACGTCGGCGATGCGCTGCAGATACCTCGACGTTCTCCCAGGCCTCGTGGACGTCGAGCTGCGGCGCGCCGGCGAGGTACGCGTCGACGAGGTCGCGCGTGCCAAGCCGCGCCTGCGTCGCGGCGTACTCGATCGCGTCAAACAGTGCGGCGTTCACGCCCGGGTCATACGGGTCATTGTGGACGCGGGCGCTGGCCCGCGCGACGCGCGCCCAGCCTCTTGCCTGCACCGTCAGATCGCGCTCGCGGGGGAGTCCGGGTCGTTAGACATCTACGCCCCGCTGCCCGCCATCGTGTCGCGTACCAGAGGATGCGGTGTGCGCTCAAGCGCCGCGATGCCTTCGTTCTTGCGCTGATCGCTGACGTCCACGTATATCTGGGTGGTGCGGACGTCGACGTGGCCGGCGAGCTCGCGGATGACTTCCAGCGCGATGTCGCGCTCGGCGAGCATCGCGCAGAACGTGTGCCGCAGCGCGTGCGCCGCACGACGGTCCTCGCGGACACCGGCGCTGGCGGCGTGCTTCGTGACGACATCGCCCACGGCGCTCGCCGAGATCGCCTCCGGCTGGGCCGAGCGGCGCTGGCGCAAGCTGACGAACAGCGCGTCCCTCGTCGACGTTGGGCGCGACGTACCAACGAGCCAGCGCGTCGTGCGCCTCGGCATGCAGCGGAACCGTCCTCGTTCGGCCACGCTTGGAGGCTCGCACGACGACCTCAAGCCGCGTCCGCTCGGCGCGCCCGGGCGCGATCGCGCTGCGCCGGCGGGCGTCGGGCTGGCGGCCGCGCTCCTGGATGTCGCCGAGCGTCAAACGAGCGAGCTCGGCGCGGCGGAGTCCCGCGCGCGCGAGGAGCTCGAGGATTGCGCGGTCGCGGACGCCGATCGTGGTGCGGCGGTCGGGCTGGCGCAGCAGCCGGTCGAGCTCCACGTCCGAGAGCGCGCGGCTCGTCGTGCTGGACGTGGCTGCAGCGGACCTGCTGCACGAGCGGGTCGGCACCAAACGTCGCAGCCAGTCGCCGGACGGCGCTGACGCGCTGGGTGATCGAGCTGGGCGCGAGGCCCGGGCGGCGAGCTCGTCGCGCCATGCCGCGACCCACGCAATCGTGACGGTGTCCCTCGACGCCTCGCCGTAGCGCGCGCGCAGAAAGCCGGCGAACGCATGATAGGCGGGTCGCGTACGCGCGCCGGGTGTTCGGCGACGCCGCCATACCGGCGATCACGAGCGCCCGCTCGTCGAAGGCATCGACGTCGACGAGCTCCCCTCCCCCACGTCCGGGCTCGCACAGCGCGACCGTGGTCATGCGAAGTGCTCGAGCTCGCTAGTCAGCGCCGCGGCACGCTGCGCAAGCTCAATCGGCAGGTGGTCACGGACGACAAGAGCGAGCAGCCGCGAGCGCTCGTCCTCGAGCTCACGCGGGCGCTCGAGCGCCGAGCTCGGCGCGGCTGCGTACCACGGCCTGCGGCTCGACGAGCACGAGGCGCCGCCGGCCGGCGGTCGACGTCGAGTTCATGACCGCATGATGCCGCGGCATCGGACGAAATGCACCCTTGAGAATCGCCGTTATCGCGGGTGCGCGAAAGCGACGAACCATGCGCCGCGGGGTAATCGTCATCCGACTTCCAGGAGTTATCGCGGGTGGTTCCGACCGCTCGCAATGTGCAGGCCGGACCACGGGGCGCGCGCCGACGGGGCAAGCGGGGACGGTTCGGACAGGTCGGTCGACTTCGGCGTGCTCTTCGCCACACGTCGGTGAGGACACGAGCAGCGCGGCACCGGGCGCAACCCCCGGACCCTCTCGGGCATCCCGCCCGGGTCACGCCTCGCAACGCTATTTGACAGCAACGTAAGACGGCCTCCGACGGGCGCTGCGGGATACATTGGCGCGATGCGAGCGCTTGTTCTGGACCCGGCTTCGGCCGGGCTCGATGAGCTCCTGGAGCGGCGGCGGCTGTCGGGACTGGGTCGGTTGGACGAGGTCTGGGAAGGGGTGTTGCACATGGTGGCCGCGCCGCGCGGGGAGCATGCGTACATCACGCAACAGCTCGCCGTGACGCTCGGCCCTCCCGCCCGTGACGCAGGGCTCGTGCCGGCGATCGGGAGGTTCAACCTCGGCGAGTCCGAGCACGACTACCGCGTTCCCGACGGAGGCGTTCATCGTGAGCGTCCTCGCGGTGTGTGGATTGCGACCGCGGCGATCGTGGTTGAGATCGTGTCGCCCGGCGACGAGTCTTGGGAGAAGCTGCCCTTCTATGCCCGCCAGCGGATCGACGAAGTTCTTGTTGTCGATCCGCACGAGCGGGCGGTGCACTGGCGCGCCCTCCTCGCCGACAAGTACGAGCCGGTTGAGAGCAGCGCCCTGATCGACATGAGTGCCGCCGACCTCGTCGCACAGATCGACTGGCCGCCGGCGGAGTAAGGGCCGGACGGGGCAGGGCCGCACGGGGCAGCGCCGGAGCGGCGCTCACCGGTAAAGCCACACCCGCATCAGTGAGATCAGCTGCTCGATGTCGACGGGCTTCGTGATGTAGTCCGACGCGCCCGCCGCGATCGATTTCTCGCGGTCGCCCTTCATCGCCTTCGCCGTCAGCGCGATCACCGGGAGGTCCGTGAAGCGCGCGTCCTTGCGCAGCGCGCGCGTCGTCTCGTGGCCGTCCATCTCGGGCATCATCACGTCCATCAGCACAAGGTCGACGCCGGGGTCCGCATCCAACGACTCAAGTGCCTCGCGGCCGTTCTCCGCGAACCGCACGCTCATGCCCCGCGGCTCCAAAGCGCTCGTCAGCGCGAAGACGTTGCGCACATCGTCGTCGACGATCATCACGCGCTTGCCCTGCAGCACGGCATCCGCCGAATGCAGCTGCTCGAGGATGCGCCGGCTGTCGGCCGGCAGCGCGCTCGGCGGGCGATGCAGGAACAAGGACGTCTCAGCCAGCAGGCGCTCGGGCGACCCCGCGTCCTTGACGATGATCGAGTCCGTATACCTGCGCAGCTTCGTCTCGTCGCGCCGCGTGAGCTGCTTGCCCGTATGGATGATCACCGGCACGTCGCGGTGGCGCTCGTCCTCCTTGAGGTGGTCGAGCAGCGCGAAGCCCGTCATCTTCGGCAGCTTGAGATCCAACACGATGCAGTCGAACGCGCGCTCCTCGATCGCCGCGAGCGCCTCCTCGCTCGAGCCGACCGCCGTCACCTCGACGTCATCGCCCGCGCCCACGAGCTCGCTGACGCTCATCCGCGCGACCTCGTCGTCCTCGACGACGAGCAGCTGGCGGACCGGCCGATCCAGAAACGCCCCGACCACGTCGAACATCCCAGCGAGCTCCTCCGCGTAAGCCGGGCGCGCAAGGAAGCCCGCGGCGCCCGCACTGAGCGACGCATGGCGCTCGCTCGTCTCCGCGATGACATGCACCGGCACATGACGCGTGCGCGGATGGTGCTTGAGCTGGTCGAGGATCCCCGCGCCGCCGCGGATCGGCACGGACAGGACGATGACGTCCGGCGACAGGTCGTGCGCGAGCGACAGCCCGATGTTCCCGCGCGGCGCGACGACCCCGCGGAAGCCGTGCTCGCGAGCCTGCACAAGCGTGCGCGTAGCCGACTCGGGGTCGTCGTCGATGATCAGCGCGACGCGATCGGCGTCCGACAGCTGCGCACGGTCGTCCGGCGGCGCGGCCGGCGCATCCTCGGTGCCGTCGCCCTCGATCGCCAGCACGATCTCCTCGGCCGCCGCCATCGCGCGCGCCGCAACGCCGGCCGGAGCCTCGGCCGCAGCCGGCGCACCGTCATCAAAAGCCGAAAGCGCGGGCGGCGGTGTCTCCTGCACCGGCTCCGGCGCCTCGACGTACGTCGGCAGCAGGAACTCGAACGTGCTGCCCACGCCGGGCGTCGAGCGCACGCGGATCTCGCCACCGAGCATGCGCACGATCTCGCGGCTGATCGACAGGCCGAGGCCGGTGCCGCCATAGCGCCGGCTCGTCGTGCCGTCGGCCTGCTGGAACGCCTCGAAGATCAGCCGCAGCTTGTCCTGCGCGACCCCGATGCCGGTGTCGCTCACGGCGATCGAGACCACGTACGGCGTGCCGTCCTCGGCGCGCTCCTCGGTGCCGGCGACGTGCAGCTTGACCTCGCCGGCCTCCGTGAACTTGAACGCGTTCGAAAGCAGGTTGCGCAGCACCTGCTGCACGCGCTGCTCGTCGGTGAAGATCGAAGCCGGAGCCGCGTCCGCGGTCGTGACCTCGAACGCGATGCCCTTCTGCTCGGCCACCGAGCCGAACGCGCGCTCGACGTACTCGGTCATCGTCGCGAGCTCCACGAGGCCCGCGTTGATCTCCATCTTGCCCGCCTCGACCTTGGTCAGGTCGAGGATGTCCGAGATCAGCGAGAGCAGGTCGGCGCCGGCGGTGTGGATCGTCGACGCGAACTCGACCTGCTTGTCGGTGAGGTTCTGCTCGGGGTTCTCGGCGAGCAGCTTGGAGAGGATCAGCAGCGAGTTCAGCGGCGTGCGCAGCTCGTGGCTCATGTTCGCGAGGAACTCCGACTTGTACTTCGAGCTGACCGCGAGCTGCGCCGCCTTCTCCTCGAGGTTCAGGCGCGCCTTCTCGATCTCCTCGTTCTGGACCTCGATGTCGCGGTTCTGCACGCTCAAGAGCTCGGCCTTCTCCTGCAGCTCCTCGTTGGTCTGCTGCAGCTCCTCCTGCTGGGTCTGCAGCAGCTCCTCGGACGCCCGCAGCGACGACGTCTGCTGCTCGAGCTCGGAGTTCGAGCGCTTGAGCTCCTCCTGCTGGGACTGCAGCTCCTCGGACTGGGACTGAAGCTCCTCGGCGAGCGACTGCGACTGCTCGAGCAGCTCCTCCGTGCGGCGGTTGGCGATGATCGCGTTCAGCACGACCCCGAGCGTCTCGGCGAGCTGCTCGAGGAACGCCTGGTTGACCTCGGAGAACTCGCGCAAAGACGCGAGCTCAACGACCGCCAGCACCTGGTCCTCGAAGAGGATCGGCATGACGATGATGTTCACCGGCAGCGCCTCGCCGAGCCCGGACGTGACCTTGACGTAGTCCGCCGGCGCGTTTGAGATCAGGATGCTCTTGCCCTCGAGCGCGGCCTGCCCGACGAGCGCCTCGCCGAACTTGAACTGGTTTGAGACCGTCTTTCGCTTCTTGTAGCCGTAGCTTGCGATCAGCCGCAGCTCGGGCTCGGAGCCGTTGTCGGCCTCCGACAAGAAGAACGCGCCGTGCTGAGCGGTCACGAGCGGCGAGATCTCGGACATGATCAGCCGCGAGACCGTCGCAAGGTCGCGCTGGCCTTGCATCAGGCCGGAGATCCGCGCGAGATTCGTGTTCAGCCAGTCCTGCTCGGCGTTCTTCCGGGTCGTCTCGCGCAGGTTGGCGATCATCTGGTTGATCGTGTCCGAGAGCTCCGCGACCTCGCCCTCGGCCTCGACGGAGATCTGCCGAGTGAGGTCGCCCTGAGTCACGGCGGTCGAGACCTCGGCGATCGCACGCACCTGCGTCGTGAGGTTGCCGGCGAGCTGGTTGACGTTCTCGGTGAGGTCGCGCCACGTGCCCGAAACACCCTCCACCTCGGCCTGGCCACCGAGCTGGCCCTGCGTGCCGACCTCGCGCGCGACGCGGGTGACCTCGGCAGCGAAGGACTGCAGCTGGTCGACCATCGTGTTGAGCGTCTTCTTGAGCTCGAGGATCTCGCCGCGCGCGTCGACCGTGATCTTCTGAGAAAGGTCGCCGTTGGCGACCGCGGTTGCCACCTGGGCGATGTTGCGCACCTGGTCGGTGAGGTTGCCGGCCATGAAGTTCACGTTCTCGGTGAGGTCGCGCCACGTGCCGGACACGCCCTTGACCTCCGCCTGCCCGCCGAGCTGGCCCTCCGTCCCGACCTCGCGCGCGACCCGCGTCACCTCGTCGGCGAACGACGAGAGCTGGTCGACCATCGTGTTGATCGTCTCCGACAGCTCGAGGATCTCGCCCTTGGCCTCGATGTCGATCTTCTTCGACAGGTCGCCGTTGGCGACGGCCGTCGTCACGCGCGCGATCGCCCGCACCTGCGACGTGAGGTTGCCGGCCATGAGGTTCACGTTGTCGGTCAGCCCGCGCCATGTGCCGGACACGCCCTCGACCGTCGCCTGCCCGCCGAGCTTGCCCTCGGTGCCGACCTCGCGCGCGACCCGCGTGACCTCCGCCGCGAACGCGTTGAGCTGGTCGACCATCGTGTTGATCGTGTCCTTGAGCTCGAGGATCTCGCCCTGCGCGTCGACGGTGATCTTCTTCGACAGGTCGCCGGTCGCGACCGCGGTCGTCACCTGCGCGATGTTGCGCACCTGGTCGGTGAGGTTGTCGGCGAGCTGGTTGACGGACTCCGTCAGGTCGCGCCACGTCCCGCTGACGCCCTCGACCTCGGCCTGGCCGCCGAGCTTGCCCTCCGTGCCGACCTCACGCGCGACCCGCGTGACCTCCGCCGCGAACGACGAGAGCTGGTCGACCATCGTGTTGATCGTGTCCTTGAGCTCGGCGATCTCGCCCTGCGCGTCGACGTCGATCTTCTGCGACAGGTCGCCGGTCGCGACCGCGGTCGTCACCTGCGCGATGTTGCGCACCTGGTCGGTGAGGTTCGAGGCGAGGAAGTTCACGGACTCCGTGAGGTCGCGCCACGTGCCGCTGACATCCCTTCACCTCCGCCTGCCCGCCGAGGCGTCCCTCGGTGCCGACCTCGCGCGCTACGCGCGTCACCTCCGCCGCGAACGACGAGAGCTGGTCGACCATCGTGTTGATCGTCCCCTTCAGCTCGTCGATCTCGCCACGCGCGTCGACCGTGATCTTCTGGCTGAGGTCGCCGTTGGCGACCGCCGTCGTGACCTGCGCGATGTTGCGCACCTGGCCGGTGAGGTTGTTCGCCATGAGGTTGACGTTGTCGGTGAGGTCGCGCCACGTTCCGGACACGCCCTCGACCTCGGCCTGCCCACCGAGCATGCCCTCGGTGCCGACCTCGCGCGCGACGCCCGTCACCTGCTCGGCGAACACCCGCAGGCGGTCGGTCATCGAGTTGATCGTCTCGGCGAGCGTCGCGACCTCGCCCTTCGCCTCGACCGTCACCTTCTGGCCGAGGTCGCCGTTGGCGACGGCGGTCGTGACGACCGCGATCTGGCGCACCTGGTCGGTGAGGTTCGACGCCATCGTGTTGACCGAGTCCGTCAGGTCCTTCCACGTCCCCGCGACCCCGGAGACCTCGGCCTGGCCGCCGAGCACGCCGTCCGTGCCGACCTCGCGCGCGACGCCCGTCACCTGCTCGGCGAAGACGCGCAGCGTGTCGGTCATCGAGTTGATCGTCTCGGCGAGCGTCGCGACCTCGCCCTTCGCCTCGACCGTCACCTTCTGCGAGAGGTCGCCCTGCGCGACCGCGGTCGTCACGACGGCGATCTGGCGCACCTGGTCGGTCAGGTTCGACGCCATGAAGTTCACGTTCTCGGTGAGGTCGCGCCATGTGCCGCTGACGCCCTTGACCTCGGCCTGGCCGCCGAGCTGGCCCTCCGTCCCGACCTCGCGCGCGACCCGGGTCACCTCGTCGGCGAACGACGAGAGCTGGTCGACCATCGTGTTGATCGTGTCCTTGAGCTCGAGGATCTCGCCGCGCGCGTCGACGGTGATCTTCTGGCTGAGGTCACCCGTCGCGACAGCCGTCGTCACCGCGGCGATCTGGCGCACCTGGTCGGTCAGGTTCGACGCCATCGAGTTGACGTTCTCCGTCAGGTCGTACCAGGTGCCGCTGACGCCCTTGACCTGCGCCTGGCCGCCGAGCTTGCCGTCCGTGCCGACCTCGCGCGCGACGCGCGTCACCTCGTCGGCGAACGCGCTGAGCTGGTCGACCATCGCGTTGACCGTGTTGCCGATCGCCGAGAACTCGCCCTTCACCGGCTGGCCCTCGATCGTGAGCGCCATCTTCTGGCTGAGGTCGCCGCGCGCGACGGACTGGATCACGCGCGAGATCTCGATCGTGGGGCGGACGAGGTCGTCGATCATCGCGTTGACGGACTCGACGGTCTCGTTCCACGTGCCGTCGACGGTGCCGAGCGACACGCGCTCGGTCATGCGGCCTTCGCGCCCGATGACCCTCGACACGCGGGCGAGCTCCTTCGCCTGGCGGGCGTTCAGCGCGATGAGCTCGTTGCAGCGCTGCTGGACGTCGCCGATGACGTCGCGCCGGCGGGCGCGCAGGCGTACGGAGAAGTCGCCGTCGCGGGCGGCGGTCAGGACACGCAGGACCTCCTCGAGCGCCTGCTCGTCGCGCGCGTTGAAGCCGTCCCCGTCGGACGGGGGTGGCGCCTTGCTCGCATCCGATGCGCGCCCGCGCCCTGCGGGCTTCGTACCGCCAGCCGCCATCTGTCCTCCCTCACTCGCCGCACGACCAGGCTCGAAAGCTACAGCCGGGCGTGGGCCCGGGGTGCAACGCAGGCGTCAGGGCGAGACGAAGCGCAGCTCGTCCTCCACGCCGCAGATCTGAAAGACGCGTTGCACGGAGGGCGGCCCGGGCACGATCTGAAGCGACCAGCCCTCGCGGCGCGCCGCCGCGTGCGCGCTCAAGATCAAGCGCAGCCCGGACGAGTCCATGAACGTCAGGTCGCTCAGGTCGAGCAGCCGCTGATCGACGCCGTTAGCGCGGAGCACCGGCTCGACCTGGTCAGTGCTCGCGAGATCGAGCTCGCCGGCGAGCGTGATCCGCTCGATCTCGCCGTCGCGCGCGACGTCGCAGCGAAACGGCTCGGGTTCAGACTGCTTGCGGTACGCGGCCATCGCCGGTCTCGACCTCCTGTGTCAGGTGCGAACGAGCGAAAGGCAAGCCGCCGCGCTTCGCAGGAAAGCGAGGCTGCCCACCAAAAGTTCTGGCGAGCACCGGGGGCAGCCTGCCCGACTCCCCCGGCGTATCCCGGAGCCTACACCCACGCCCGCAGATCGCCAAGATCAGGCCGGTGGTGGCGCGCCATGGTCGTGGCTGCGGGACTACGACGTGCGGGCGGAACCGCGGTCGATCCGCGCCGGCAGGCCGAAGCGCTCGTAGCCGGTGAGGCGCCAGTCCTCGATGGGCTCGGATGGGTAGTCGTCGAAGCCGCCGCTCGCCGGCTCTTCCGCCGAGCGCGCGATGAACGACGTGACCTCGACGATCCTGCCGCCCTCCCCGATCGTGAGCACGTCGAGCGCGAACGGGAGGTAGCAGCCCTCGTCCTCGCGCCAGGTGTACGAGCCGATGGCGGCCTGGCCGTTGGCGCTCGCCGCCAGGTGCGTCCACTCGAAGCGGCCCGACAGCGGCCCCATCTGCAGGAAGACGCGCAGCGCCTCGTGACCGCGGTACCACGTGCCGAGCGGTGGCATCGACCACGCCGCGTCCTCGGCGAGCATCGCTACGACCGCCTCGACGTCGCCGCGCGCCATCGCGTCCATGTAGCCCTCGACGATCTCGCGCAGGCCGTCGTCGCCGAGCGCCTGCAACGCCCGCTGCTGGCTTTCGTCCGGCAGGCGCTCGTCGATCGTCTTGCGCGCCCGCTGCAGCGCGCTGTTGACCGACGGCACGCTCGTCTCGAGCAGCTCGGAGACCTCCTTCGCCGAGAAGCCGAGCACCTCGCGCAGGATCAGCGCCGCGCGCTGGTTGGCCGGCAGGTGCTGCAGCGCGGCGATGAACGCGAGCTCGAGGCTCTCGCGCTGCTCGTAGCGCGCGTCGGGTGCGGGCTGGGCCTCGAGCATGACGTCGGGAAACGGCTCGACCCAGGCCGACTCGACGAGCGGGCGCCCCGGCGCCTCGCCGAGCTCGGCCGCCGGCTGCAGGTCGATCGGCAGGCCGCGCTTGCCGCGGCGGGCGATGAGGTCCAGGCAGGTGTTCGTGGCGATCTTGTACAGCCACGCGCGCAGCGTGCTGCGGCCGTCGAAGCGCGGCAGCCCGCGCCACGCGCGAAGGAGCGCGTCCTGCAGCGCGTCCTCCGCGTCGTGGACCGAGCCGAGCATCCGGTAGGCGTGCGCCTGCAGCTCGCGGCGGTGCGGCTCGACGAGGCGCCCGAAGGCGTGCTCGTCGCCGCCTCTCGCGGCGACGAGCAGCCCGGCAGGCAGTGATTGCGCGTGGCCCACGTGCCTACCGCGCGTCCCCGAACGCCGGCTTGGCGGACGCCGCGGCGCGCCGCTGCTCGGCCTTCGGCCGGTCCGGCGCGAGCACCACGGCGGCGACGACGATCGCGACCGCCATCAGCATCGCGGCGATGGCGAACCCCAGGTGGTAGCCGCCGACGAGCGCGGTCGGCAGGGCGTCGCCGGCCGCCGTCAGGTCGCCTGTGCGCGTCGAGGCGAGCGTGGCGAGGACGGCCAGGCCGAGCGCGCCGCCGACCTGCGCGGTCGTGTTGACGAGGCCCGAGGCCATGCCGGCATCCTGCGCCTCGACGCCGGACATCGCGAGCGTCATGAGCGCGGGGAACGCGAGGCCGGCGCCGGCGCCTAGCAGGACGGTCACCGGCAGGACGTGTACGACGTAGTTGCCGTCGACCGGCGCGCGCGTGAACAGCAGCAGCGCGACCGCGATGAGCCCGAGCGCCGGCGTCAGGGTCGTCTTCGCGCCGTAGCGCATGACGAGCTTGTGCGAGAAGCCGAGCGACAGCGCGCCCATGATCACCGTCGCGGGCAAGAACGCGAGGCCGGTCTGCAGCGCGTCGTAGCCGAGCACGTTCTGCAAGTACAGGGCGCCCATGAAGAACATCCCGAACATGCCGGCCACGGACACGACCTGGATGATGTTCGCGCCCGTGACGTTGCGCGAGCGGAAGATCCGCAGAGGGATCAGCGGCGTCTTCGCGGTCGCCTCACGCGCGATGAACAGCGCGAGCAGGACGAGCGCGGCGCCGCCGAGCGCCAGCGTGCGCGTCGCGCCCCAGCCGAGCTCGGCCGCGGGGTCGACGATCGTGTAGACGAGCAGCATCAGCGACGACGTGACCAGGACGGCGCCGAGGATGTCCGCGCCGCCGGCGAAGCCGGGGCCCTTGTCGTTGGCGAGCAGGCGGGTGGCGAGGATCGCGGTGACGGCGGCGATCGGGACGTTGACGAAGAAGATCCAGTGCCAGTTGATCGCCTGCGTGAGCACGCCGCCGAGCAGCAGGCCGACGGCTCCACCGGCCGACGCGACGAAGCCGTAGACGCCGATTGCCTTGGCCTGCTCGGCGGGCTCGGGGAACATCGTGACGATCATGCCAAGGATGACCGCGGAGGTCATCGCGCCGCCGATGCCCTGCACGAAGCGGGCGGCGACGAGCATCTCCTGGCTCTGGGCCAGGCCGCAGGCCAGCGATGCGAGCGTGAAGACGCCGAGGCCGGCGAGGAAGACGCCGCGCCGGGAGACGAGGTCGCCGAGCCGTCCGGCGAGCAGGAGCAGGCCGCCGAAGGCGATGAGGTACGCGTTGACGACCCACGCGAGGCTCGATTGATCGAAGCCGAGGTCGGCCTGGATCGACGGCAGCGCGACGTTCACGACGGTGACGTCGAGGACGATCATCAGCATGCCTACGCAGAGGACGACGAGCGCGGCCCAGCGCGAGCGGTCGTCGCCGGCGGTGGCGGTGGTGGTGGCGGCGGCGGCGGTCGGTGCGGCGGCGGTCTCGGTGGTCACGGTGCTCAGCTCCTCGCTTCTTGACGGGTTGCTGTTAGGACCGAGGCACCCTCGAGAACTCATCGCGGCTTGGGCACATCCGCGCCAGGGCGCAGATGTGGCACGCCGGGCGCTGCGCGTGGCACGTGCGCCGGCCGTGGCGCAAGAGGTTGACGTGCAGCTCGAGCTCCGCTCCGGGCGGCGTGAGCTTGACGATCGCGTCGTGGAGCTCCTCGAACGGCGCCTTGGGTCGCAGCAGGCGCAGCCTTGTGCCGACGCGTGAGACGTGCGTGTCGACCGGGACGTCGCGCAGGCCGAACGTGAACAGCAGCACGCAGGCGGCGGTCTTGCGCCCGACGCCCGGCAGCGCGCAGAGGTAGTCCCGCGACTCGCTCACCGGCGCGTGCTCGATCCAGTCGAGGTCCAGCGGATCGCCGATCGCGCGCAGGATCGCCTGGATGCGCGCGGACTTCACCTTCGAGATGCCGCCGGGGCGGATGGCCTCCTCGATCTCCTCGAGCGGGGCGTCGCGCACGGCGTGCCAGTCCTCGAAGCGCTCGCGCAAGCGCAGGTAGGCGACGTCGCGGTTGCGGTCGTTGGTCGACTGCGACAGGACCGTCAGCACGAGCTCGGCGATCGGGTGGCCGTGCGGCGGCTGGACCGGCACGCCGTAGGTCTCGGCGAGCCGCGCCCGGATGCGCTGAACGCGGTCGGGTCGCGGCGGGGTCCAGGCGGCGCGCGCCGCGCGGCTCGAAGCCAGGCTCACCGGGGCGGGCTCCGGCGCACGGCCTCCGTGGCCGCGGCGAGCGCCGCGAGGCCCGCGCCGCTTCTCAATCCACCGCGCCCCAGCGCTCGCACGCGCGGGCGGCCGCCTCGACGGCGTCCGGCAGCGCCGCCGCGATCGCGGGCGCGTAGAAGTCGGTCTTGCCGAGCGCCGCGAGCACGACGCCCGTGAAGACGTCGCCGGCGCCGACGGTGCTGAGCACCTTCGCGGAGCGGCTCGGGACGTCGCGGCTTAGCGCGGGCGCGCGCAAGATCGCTCCCTGCGAGCCCAGCGTGATCACGACGTGCTGCGCGCCGGCGGCCAGCAGCGACGCCGCGGCCTGCTCGGGATGCGACTCGCCGGTGATCATGCGCGCCTCGGCCTGGTTGCACTTCACGAGGAACGCGCCGGGGATGCACGCGCCGCACGCCGCCCCCGCACGCCCGCTGCTTGCGTCCCAGCGCCCGAGGCGGATGTTCGCGTCGAAGACGATCGGCAGGCCGCGCTCGAGGGCGCGCTCGCGAGCGCCTGTCGCGAGCGCGGCCTCGGCCTTGCCGGCGAGGACGTTCGAGGTGAAGAACAGCGCGTCCATCTGGCCGAGCGCGTCGGTGAGCCGCCGCTTGAGGCCGGCGATGGTCGCGGCGACCCCGTCGCCGTGGTGCTCGTAGGTCGGCTCGCCGTGCTCGTCGAGGGTGACGAACGCGAGGCCGGTGCGCTGGCCGCCCGCGAGACGAAACCAGTCGAGCCCGACTTGCGCCGCCTCGAGACGGTCGTGCAGCCAGGCGCCCCAGGCGTCGTCGCCGGCTCCGCCCGCGAGCGCGACGTCGGCTCCCGCGCGAGCGGCGGTGACGGCGACGTTGGCCGCCACGCCGCCCTGATGCGCCACGAACGCGTCGGCCTCGGCGAGCGAGGCGACGGGGCGCTGGCAGATCAGATCGACGATGGCCTCGCCGAAGCAGAGGGTCCGCACGGCGCTGAGACTATCTTCCGCGTCCGTGCCGCCGGTATCCGAGGAGACGATCGAGCTCGACGACCAGCCCGTCTTCCTGCGGCGAGCCGGTGTCTTGGGCGCGGGCGGCGCGGCGCCGATCCTTTACCTGCACGGGCTGCCGACGTCGTCGTTCGACTGGCTTGGGCCGCTCGAGCTCGGCGGCGGGATCGCGGTCGACCTGCCGGGGTTCGGCCGCAGCGGCAAGCGGGGGGACCTCGACTACTCGCTCGCGGGCCACGTCGCGTTCGTCGACCGGCTGCTCGACGCCTTGGGCATCGACCGCGTGCGGTTGTGCGTGCACGACTGGGGCGCCGCGGTCGGGCTCGCGTGGGCGGCTGCCAATCCTTCGCGCGTGGAGCGGATCGTCGTTTTGAATGGGGTGCCACTGCTGGCGGGCTTTCGCTGGCGCGGCTGGGCGCGGGCGGTGCGCATGCCGCTGGTCGGGCCGGTCGCGGTCGGCTTCGCGACGCCGCGGATCATGCGCCGGGTCGCGCGCCGCGCGTCGGCGGGGCCGCTGCCGGCGCCGATGCTCGAGAGCGCGGCCGAGCACGTCGACATCGGCACCGAGCGCGCGCTGCTAAAGCTGCTGCGCAGCGCGACGCCGGACTCGCTGGCCGCGGCGGGCGCCGACCTCGGCCGCGTTCTCGCGCCCGCGCTTGTGCTGTGGGGGGCGCAGGACCCGTGGCTCGGTGCGCGTTTCGGCGCGGGCTACGCGGCGACGCTCGGCGACGCGACGCTCGAGACGGTCGAGGACGCGGGCCACTGGCCGTGGCTCGAGAAGCCCGAGCTCGGCGAGCGGATCGTCGGCTGGCTGGCGGGCGAGCCTCCATCGTCGTGATCTCGGCGGCCCGGATCCCCTCGCCGGCCCGCTGCGTCGAGACCTCGGCGGCCCGGCTCCTCCTCACGCCGGTCCTCTGCGCTGCGTGCCGCGCGGCTGACCCGCCGCCGCCGTGATCGCCGCGCGGTGGGCGTGCGTCGTCGCGGCGCTCGGTGCCGCCGTGTACCTGCTGCTCGATCCCGCGACCGCCGACCATGCGGCTCAGGAGTACCGCGCCGGGCTGGGGGTCGGCCTGTGGGACAACGGCTGGTTCGCGGGCCACCACACGCCCGCGTACAGCTTGCTGTCGCCTGCGCTCGGGGCGTTGCTGGGGGTCCGCGTCGCGGGCGCCCTCAGCGCGGTGTTCGCCGCGGGGCTGTTCGGGCTCATCGCGCAGCGGACGTGGGGCCCGCGCGCGGGCTCGGTCGCGGCGGTGTGGTTCGCGATCGGCGTGCTCGCCCAGCTCGTCAGCGGCCGGCTGACGTTCCTGCTCGGCGCGGCGTTCGGGCTCGCGGCACTGCTCGCGCTGCAGCGCGCGCGTCCGCTGATCGCCTGCGCCCTCGCGTTGCTGACGAGCGTGGCAAGTCCGGTCGCGGGCCTCTTCCTCGCGCTCGCCGCAATCGCGCGAGGTATCGCAACCGCCCGCGCCGCACCGCCCGCGTCCGCCCGCCGCGACCCCTCCGCGCCGCCCGCGCCCGCCCGCCGCGAGCCCGCCGGGCCGTCGGCGACCGCGGACCCCGACCCCTCCGCGCAGCCCGCGCTCGCGCCCCCCGGCCCCTCCGCGCCGCGGGTCGCCGCGGTCCTCGCGCTGGCCGCCCTCGCCCCCGCGGCGATCCTCGCCATCCTCTTCCCCGAGGGCGGCACGGAGCCGTTCGTCCCCTCGGCGTTCTGGCCCGCGCTCGTCGCGATCGGGCTCGTCGCCGTCGCGCTGCCAGCCCGGGAGCGCACGCTGCGGATTGGTGCGTTCCTCTACGGCCTCACGTGCATCGCGGGCTTCGCAGTCGCGACGCCGCTCGGCGGCAACGTGACCCGCCTCGGCGCGCTGGCCGCGGGCCCCGTGCTTGCCGGCGCGATGCTCGCGGCAGGCCGGCGTCCCGCGGGCAGGGGGGTGGCGCGGCACGCGCTGCTTGCCCTCCTCGCGTTGCCGCTTGCCTACTGGCAGCTCTATCCCGCGGTCCGCGACGTCGTGCGGGCGAGCGGCGATCCCTCGACCGCCGCGGCGTACTACGCGCCGCTCCTGCGCTTCCTCGAAGGCCGGCCGGGCACGTTTCGCGTCGAGATCCCGTTCACCGAGAACCACTGGGAGGCGGCGCACGTCGCACCGCGCGTACCGCTCGCGCGCGGCTGGGAGCGCCAGCTCGACCGCCGCTACGGGGCACTGTTCTACGACGGCACGCTGACCGCCGCGAGCTACCGCGCCTGGCTCGACGAGCACGCAGTCGAGTACGTCGCCGTGCCCGACGTCGCCTTGGACTACTCCGCGCACGATGAGGCGAAGCTCATAGCCGACAGGCCGCCATACCTACGGCCGGTCTGGCGCAGCCCGCACTGGCGCGTCTTCGCGGTTCAACGCCCGAAGCCCCTCGTCAGCGGCGCCGCCTGGTCGATCGAGCTCGAGCCCGACGGCTTCACGCTCAGCGCCGGCTACCGGGGCACCGCGCTCGTGCGCGTCCGCCACACGCGCTGGTGGTCGGTCACGGGCGGGCGCGCGTGCGTCGAGCGCGGCCCGGGCGACATGACACGCGTGCGCGTGCTCCGCCCTGGCCACGTTCGCGTGCAGGCCCGCCTGGGCGGCTCCGCCTGCCGCCGCTGAGCCGCGGCTGCCGACTCGCGTGCGGGCCGGCTCGACGGCTTCGCCTGCAAGGCGCTCTGACATGGAAGCTCCCGTTCGTGGGCGGTCATTGGAACTCGATGTCGTCGCCCGGGCCGCCCAGCAGGACGTCGACGCCCGCCCGCCCGAACAGCACGTCGGCTCCCGTCGCCGCCGGCCAGCACGTCGTCGCCATCGCCGCCATCCAGGACGTCGTCGCCCGAGTAGCCGAGGAGCGTGTCGGCGCCGGCCCCGCCGAACAGCACGTCGCTACCGGCCATCCCGCTGAACATGTCGTCGCCGGCCCCGCCGAGCACCTCGTCGTCGCCATCCCCGCGATCACGTTCAGCGTCTCGCGCCCGCCGCGACCGCCGTGGCATCGACGCGTCGTCCCCGGCCCCGCGTCGATGGCCAGCCTGTCCTTCGCGCCGTCGGCGCGCGTGATGCGCACGACCGCCGCGAGCCCCGAGACGGTCATGTCCCCGGCAGAGCCGGTCGCCGTGATCGCATCGTCGGTCGAGGGAGCTTCGACGATCAGCTGGTCCACCTGACCGTCACCCGCGGCATCGGTCGGCAGCCGCCCGAGGTTCACGTCGACCGCGGTCGCTCCGTGCGCGCGAGATCGCCCACGCGCACCGTGTCGGTGCCCCCGAACGTCCGCAGGTCGACCTGCTCGAGGCCGTCGAGGTCGTGCGTGGACCGGTGGTGAAGCTCCCGATGTCGCGACGCACGCGAACGCGGCCGCCGACGGGCGACACGTCGACATTGTCGTTGGAGTGCGAGCCGCTGACGAGCATGCGATCTGGCCGGCCTGGCCTTCGATGCGATCGTCGCCCAGACCCGTGTACGTCGCGTAGCTGTCGTCGCCGAAGCCGAGGTAGGCGACGTCGTCGCCACGCTCGCCCTCGACGTGATCGTCCCCGTCGCCGCCGATCAGGACGTCCGCGCCGAAGCTTCCGACCACGTCGTCGTCGCCGTCGCCCGCGTCGATCGTCAGCTCGGGCACGTCGACCATCAGCGCCCGCGCCGACACGCGATCTGAGCCCGCGCGCGCCTTGACCTGCAGCGAGTCGCCGGCTTCGGGGCGCTCGATCCGCACGAGCGCCGGCAGCCCGGTCACGGTGCGACCGGCAGCCGCGGCGGAGCCCTTCACGTCGATGCTGTCGTCGCCGTCGGTGCCTTCGACGATCACCGCGTCGGCGCTGCCGTCGCCGGCCGCGCCGCCCGGGACCCCGGCGAGGTCCGCGGTCACGCCGGTGGCCGCGGTCCCGCTCAGGTCGTGCACGGTCAGCGTGTCGCGGCCGCCGACCAGCGCCGCGGCGATCTCCTCGACGCCGTCGAGGTCCATCGCCGCCGCGCCGGACAGGCGCACGCGCGAACCGCTGCTCGACACGTCAAGCGCGTCGTTGGCGGCCGACCCGACGACGTCCACGCGATCGGCGCACTCGCCGGCGTCGATCGTCGTGGGCGTCGCGCCGGCGAACGCGCCGGCGGTCTCGTCGATGCGGACGGTGTCGTCCCCACCGCCCGTCACGACGGCGATCTTGCTGAAGCGCCAGCGCTCGATCGCGATCGGGGTGCCGGAGCCGGGGTCGACCTCGAGCACGCCCGGCGCCGAGGCGCGCAGGCGCAGCGCGATCTGCTGGCTGCTCGCGTCGCCGGTCACGACGAGCGTGCCTCGCGTGAACGAGACCGAGACGGGCTCGAGGGCGGCATCGGCACGACCCGCCGTGACGGCGAGTCCCGCCGTCACGATCAGGCCGCATGCCGCGAGGCGACCCCGGGAGCGCCGCATGCGCGCGATGGAGAGGGTCAGCATGGGACGAAGGGGCCGCAGACGCGGATCTTCCAGCGCGTGGCCGGGACGTCCGACGGGGCCTGCAACCGCAGGCCGGCGAACGACGGGCTCGACGAGGGCAGCACCGCGAGGACCTTGCCCGACCTCCCGTTGACCAGCTGGCGCGTCTCGTTGAGCCTCCAGCTGATGTCGGCGGAGAACGCGGAGCAGCTGCTGACCCGCGGAAGCGGGGTGGGCGACGTGCTGGGCTTCTCCTTGAGGCACATCGGCTCCGAGACGACGGACTGGCTGATGAGCTTGAAGTAGCCCTGGGGGCTCGCCCCGGTGTAGTCCCTGTTCCACTCCTGCGAGCTGAACCCGAAGTTGCCGTACATCTGCGGGACGCTGGTGGCGGGGGTTGTGGACGTGTTGGTCAGCGCCATCGACGGCACCGAGTCGTTGATCAGCTGGATGACCTCCGCATGCGCCGGGGCCGCGAAGCCGGCCGCCGCGACGACTGCGGAGAGAGCGATGAGGGGCTTGCGAATCATGAGAGATGAGTAGTCCTTGAGGTCGTAAAGGGAGGGCGACCGGATGTCGCCGATGCGCGCGGCGGCCCCACCCGAGGTGGGACCGCCGGATGCGCGGACGAGCAGTGGCTCAGCAGGAGAACGGGCCGCAGAGGGGCAGCGACCACCGCTTGGCGGCGACGTTCGACGGCGACTGCATCTGCAGGCCGGCGAAGAACCCGTTGTTCGGGAGCACCGTGAGCGCACGGCCGGTCCCGACGTTGATGAGCTGACGCGTCGCGTTGAACCTCCAGCTGATCTCGGTCGGCGGCCGTGTTACACGAGCTGAGCCGGACACCCGCGGTGGCGAGGCCGTTGGGCTTGTCCCTGAGGCACACCGAGGGCTGCGAAAGGCTGGCGAGGTTGCGCAGCAAGAAGCCGCCGCCGGACGCGCCGGAGGTCTCGCGCGTCCAGATCTGCGAGGAGAAGCGGTTGTTCGTCTGCATCTGCGGGCCGCCGATGGTGGTCGGCGTGCTGGTGTTGGTCAGTGCCATCGACGGCACCGAGTCGTTGATCACTTGCACGACATCCGCTTGAGCCGGGGCAGCGATGGCAGCGGCCGCGACGAGTGAGGTGAGAGCGATGAGGCCTTTGCGAAGCATTTGAGATGTGGTCCTTTGGTGTTGAGGGGAGCCGGCGATCGGATGTCGCCGATGCCTCCTCAGACCGCGGGCGCCCGCCCACGCCACCGGGACGTTCGGCCGGGCGCTCGGGACCGGCGGGCGATGCCACCAGGCCGGCGAGGTCCGCCCGCCGCTGGGCCCCGAGCGTGCGCAAGGCCGCTGCAGGTGGCTGTCGACGTCCGGGCCGACACGGCGGGCGCTCGAACGAGCTGATGCAGCAGCGTGGCGGAGGCGTCGTCGAGCAGCTGGCCGGGTCGGCGAGCTCGGCGATCGCCGTCGCAAGGCGGGTCTGCCGACGCCGGCCGACCCGATCAGCACGACCCGCGTTGCCGCGCCCGGCGAGCAGCTCGCCGGCGAGCTCGAGCTCGGCTCACGGCCGATCAGCGGCCACACGGCGGTCCTCTGGCGCGTTGAGTAGTCGATTGCTGATGCGCGATCGTCCACTTACGGCAACTCTGCACACGTGCTCCACGCGGTCAACACCGATCCCCCGCCGGTCGTGTTCGGGCCGAGCGCGAGCGCCACGCGTTTCAGCGCGAGCTGCACGACGGTGTCGGCCCGCTGCTCGCGGGGATCGGGTTCGGGCTGGCCGCGCTCGAGCGCAGCCTCGACGCGGATCGGGATGGCGCCGTGGCGCGGGTGCGCGAGCTACGCGGCCAGGTTCGCGAGGCGATCGACGAGGTCCGGCGGGTCGCGGGCGGCCGTGCCCCCGGCGCGATCGCGCACGGCGATCTCGGCGCGGCGCTGCGCGCCCTCGCGCGTCTGAGCAGCGGGCCGCAGGTGCTCGTCGCGGCCGAGGAGCTCACGCTGCCGCCCAGCGTCCAGACGTGTCTGTACCGAATCGCGTCCGAGGCGCTGACGAACGCGCTACGCCACGCGGGCGCGCACGTCGTCGAGCTGCGCCTGCACCGTGCCGGGGCGGCCGTCGTGCTGACGGTCAGCGACGACGGCCGTGGGCTGCCCGCGGTGCCCGCGGCCGGAATCGGGCTGGCGTCGATGACCGAGCGTGCGGCCGAGCTGGGCGGTGAGCTGACGATCAGGTCGCGGCCAGGTGGGGGCACCCGCGTGCGCGCGAGCCTGCCGCTCCTGACGGTGCTCGCCGACTGCGCCTGAGGCGGGCCTGTCGGGGGCGCGCTCAGGCCGCCGGGTCGCGGCCGAGCCCGGCCTCTCGCGCGCGCAGCGCCGCCTGGGCACGGTCGAGCACCTGCAGCTTGTTGCAGATGTTCGACACGTGGTTGCGCACCGTCTTCGGGGAGAGCCCGAGGCGCTGCGCGATCTGGCCGTTGCTCGCACCGTCGGCGAGCAGGACGAGGATCTCGCGCTCGCGCTCGGTCAAGCCGGGGAACGCGCGCTCGTCCGGCGCCGGGGCGTCGGCGAAGACGCCGAGCATGAGATCCGCGACGGCGGCACCGAAGATCACCTCGCCGTGCCCGACGGCGCGGATCGCGCGAATGACGTCCTCCTCGTCGGAGCCCTTGAGCGCGTAGCCGCGAGCGCCGGCGCGCATGGCCGCGAGCACCGAGCGCTCGTCGTCGTGCATCGTCAGCAGGAGGATCCCGACGCCGGGCGAGGTCGCGGCGATCCGCCGCGTCGCCGACAGGCCGCCACCGCCCGGCATCCGCAGGTCGAGCACCGCGACGTCGGGTGCGAGCAGGCGCGCCTTGTCGGCCGCCGCGTCGGCGTTGTCGGCGTCGCCGACGCAGGTGAGATCGTCCGTCTGGTCGATCAGCGCGCGCAAGCCGGAGCGAAAGACCGGGTGATCATCGGCGATCAGCACGCGCAGCTTGCGCGGCCCCGCGTGGTCTGCGCTCCGGGTCTCGGGCACGAGCACACAATACGGCCGGCGCCGCGGCAGCTCATGCGCAGCCGCGCGGTCGTTGCATAGGGGCAGCTGCGCGTGGACCCGCGTCCCGGCGCCCGGCCGCGGCTCGACCAGCAGCGTTCCGCCGTGGCGCTCGGCGCGGCGGCGCATCGAGCCGAGCCCGACCCCGGCACGGCGGACGCGTCGAAGCCGCAGCCGTCGTCGGCGACGCTCAGTACGAGCGCGGTGTCTGTGCGGCGCACGCGCACGTCGACGCGGGACGCCCCGGCGTGGCGCTGCGCGTTGGCGATCGCCTCGAGCGCGATCTCGTAGGCGACCGCAGCCTCCGCATGCGGCAGCATCGCGAGGCCGCGGTCGCAGTCGACGTTGACCTTCGGGCCGCCCGCCCGCGAGCGCCGGCGCGCGAGCTCGCCGAGGGCCGCCGGCAGCCCTCCCGTCTCGACCGCGAGCGGCGCGAGCCCGTCGATGAGGCAGCGGACCTCGGCCACCGCGTCGCGCGCCTGGGCGTGCAGCTCGGCCACGTGCTGCTCGAGCTCGGTGGTGTGGCCGCCGGCGCGCACCGAGCCCGGAGGCCCGCGAGCCCGAAGGCGAGACCGGCGACGAGCGGCGCGAGGCGGTCGTGCACGTCGTCGCGCAGGCGCTCGCGCTCGGCGTCCAGCCCGGCCGCGTCGCGATCCGGCGCGTGCAGCGCGGCGCAGCCCTCGTCCGGCGCGTGCAGCGCGGCGGACCCCGTTGCGCCGCGGCGCGCAGCCGCGGCGGACCCATTGCCCACGGCGCGGCGCGCAGCGAGGGGCGGGGAGAGGTGTCGCGGTCAGGTCGGGCATCGGTTGACCCGGATGCTGCCGTCCGCGCGTCGCCTTCGCGTCCCCGGACGACCCTGATCTTTGCGCCCGCCGACCCTGACGCCTGGCATCCTCCGCGACGTGGACGTGCGACCGGCGACGGCCCACTCCCTGCTCGAACGGGCCGACGAGCTGCGGCGCATCCGCCGCGTGCTGGACGGCGAGGGCGGCGTCGTGGTGATCGCCGCGCCCGCCGGGCTGGGCAAGACGAAGGTGCTCGAAGCCGTGATCGCCGACGCCCGGGCAGAGGGGATCCAGACGCTCGATAGCCCGCAGCAGCGAGCTCGAGCGCGACTTCGCGTTCGGCGTCGTGCGCCAACTGCTCGAGGCCGCGGTGCTGGATGCCGGCGAGCAGCGAGCCGAGCTGCTCTCGGGCGCCGCCCGCCAGGCCGCGGCCGTGCTCGACCTCGACCCCGACGCGGCCTGGACCGCGACGTGCACGCCACCCTGCACGGCCTCTACTGGCTGCTGGTCAACCTCGCCGCGGGCGAGCCGCTGCTCGTCGCGGTCGACGACCTGCAGTGGGCCGACGAGCCGTCCCTGCGCTGGCTCGCGTACGTGGCGCGGCGGCTCGAGCGCGTGCCGATCACGCTGCTCGCGACCGTGCGCACGGGCGAGCACGGCCGGGGCGCCGAGCTGCCGGCCGGCGCTTCGGAGCTCACCGCCGCGGCGATCGACGAGCTCGCCGGGCACGTCCGCACGCTGCGCGTCGAGCCCGCGCCGCTGAGCGTGAACGCGGTCGCCGAGGTGCTCGAGCGCAGCCTCGGGCGCGCACCCGACGAGGCCTTCGCCCAAGCGTGCCGGACGCAGACGGGCGGCAACGCCTTCCTCGTCTCCGAGCTCGTGGCCGAGCTCGCCGCCGAGGATGTGGCGCCGGTCGCCGGGAACGCGGGCCTCATGGCCCACGTCGTGCCCGAGCGCGTCGGCGACACGGTCCGCCGCCATCTCGCCCGCGTCGGCGCCGACGCCCGCGCGCTCGCCGCGTCGGTGGCCGTGCTCGGCGACGGCCGCGACCCGGCGCTGACCGGCGAGCTGGCCGGGATGGACATCGCGCGCGTCGCCGCCGCGGCAGGCGAGCTGATCGCGGCGCAGATCCTCGTCGACGCGCCCGAGCTTCGCTTTCGCCATCCGCTGCTGCGCGCCGCGGTCCTCGCGCAATCGCCGCCGCTCGAGCTCGCCGCCCGCCACGGCCATGCCGCGCAGCTGCTCAGCCGGCACGGGGCGCCCAGCGCGCGCGTCGCGACGCACCTGCTCGCAGCGACCCCTGCGGGCGCGCCGTGGGCGGTTGGAGAGCTGCGCGCCGCCGCCCGCTCGGCACGCGCGCAGGGGGTGCCCGAGCAGGCCGTCGCGCTGCTGCGCCGCGCGCTGCGCGAGCCGCCGCCGGACGACGCGCAGCGCGCCGCCGTCCTGCGCGAGCTCGGTGCGGTGGAGCTCGACATGCTCGACAGCGAGGCCGCCGAGCACCTGGCCCGGGCCCGCGAGCTCACCGCAGATCCGCGCGAGCGCGCGGAGATCGCGCTCTCGCTCGCGATGTCGCTGCTACCACGGTGGCCGCCACGACGACGGGGTCGATGCCCTGCTCGCCGCGATCGACGAGGCTCGCGACGACCCCGCCCTGCGCGAGGAGTGGCTGCGTCTCGAGGCCCTGCTCGGCCTCGTCGGCCGCTACGACCTGCAGACGGAGGCGCGGACGCGTGGGCGCCTCGTGGACCTCGCCGAGCGCCTCGAGGGCGCGACGCCCGCGGAGCGGCTCGTGCAGTCGATGGCGCTCAGCGAGCGTCCCGGACCGAACGCCGACGGCCTCTACCGCGCGACCCTGATGGCCGAGCGCGCGGCGGCCGAGCGGGTCTGGCCGGATCCCACGGGGATCGGCGTCGTCGCGATGTACCTGCACGCGGGCCGTCCCGACGCGGCCCGCTCGTACACCGACGCCCTGGTGCAAGCGACCCGCGAAGACGGCTCGCCGATGCGCTATTCGATCGCGGTCGTCTCCCGCGCGTGCCTCGCGCAGGACGTCGGCGACCTGCGCGCGGCCGACGCCGACTTCGAGACCGCGTTTGGGATCTGGCGCGAGTTCGGCGAAGGCCGGCTCACGCACACGACGCTCGCGGTGTGGGCCACCGTCTTGGAGCAGCTCGGCCGGGTCGGGGAGGCCGAGCAGATGCTGACCGACCACGACCTGCAGGGCGAGATCCCGCCGCAGATGCACTACAACCACACGCTGTTTCATCGCGGCGCATCCGCCTGCGCCAGCGGCGCTTCGACGAGGCTGAGGCGGACTTCCGCGAGCTCGGCCGGCGGCACGCGACGTGGGGCATGACGCGCCCGACGCCGCCGTGGCGCTCGGGCGCCGCGCTGGCCCTGATCGGCGCGGGCCGCCCCGACGAGGCGCGGCCGCTCGCCGCCGAGGAGCTCGAGCTCGCCCGTGCCTGGGACACGCCGAAGTCGATCTCGATCGCCACCCGCGCGCTCGCGCTGACCGCCGGCGGCGAGGAGGCGATCGCGGGTCTCGAGCAGGCCGTCGCGCTGCTGGTCGGCACGCCGTGGCGGCTGGATCGCGCGCGGGCGCGCTGCGATCTGGGCAGCGCGCTGCGCCGCGCGGGCGCCGGCGCGACGCCCGCGAGGTGCTGACGCTCGCGATGGACGAGGCGCACGCGTGCGGCGCGGCCCCGCTCGCCGAGCGCGCGGCCGACGAGCTCCGCGCGACAGGCGCGCGGCGCTCGCCGGGCGGTGAGCGGGCGCGAAGCGCTGACCGCCAGCGAGCTGCGCGCGCGGCGCTGGCGACCGCGGGGCGGACCAACCGGCAGGTCGCCGAGGAGCTGTTCGTGACGCTCGCCACGGTCGAGACCCACCTCAGCCGGACCTACCGCAAGCTGGATATCACCGGTCGCGCGGCGCTCGCCGAAGCGCTGAGCGCCGAGCCGGGCTGAGCGACACCCGTCACGCGAAGGAGTGCCAACGCGTCGCGAGCCCGGGCCTACCGGCCCAATGTCCCGGCGAGCCCGGGCCACAGCGCCCTGGCGCACCGGGACGCGCCGCGGTCACGCTGCGCACCCCGGGACGCGTCGCGGTCACGCTCTCGATCGTCATGCACCGCCTCCTCGATCCCCACCGGCTCCCCGGCCACCTCGACCGCCTGCATCGCGCGGCCCGGACGATGTGCCGCAGCCGCCACGACGCGGAGGACCTCGTCCAGGAGACGTGCGCGCGCCTGCTCGCACGGCCGCGCCGCATCCACGCCGAGGACGAGGTCGGCTACGTGCTGCGCGCGCTGCGCAACACCCACATCAACGGCCACCGTGCGACCGCGCGACGCCCCCGCACCGCCGAGCTGACCGAGGGCTTCGAGGTCGCGGACCCCAACACGGCCGAGCGACCCGACGAGCGCGCCCGCGAAGCCGAGGTCGCGGGCTGGATCGCCGCGCTCCCCCAAGACCTCGCCGCCGCGATCACCGCGATCGACGTCGTCGGCCTCAGCACGCCGGAGGCGGCCGTGAGCCTGAGCGTCAGCGAGAGCGAGGTCGTCCACCACCTCACGCGGGCGCGGATCAGCCTAGCCGCCAAGCTCGAGCCGGGGTCGCGCAGGGATGCTCGCTGACCGATCCTCATGGCGCAACGCTGTGCAAGGTCGTCGCCGCCGGCGCGACCCGCGAGCTCGGTGGCGAGCCGCCCAGCTTCGCGAGTTGACGGCGCGGCAACATCGCGAGCGCGTGGCGGCCTTACGGTCGCCGCGATGGCGATCTCGCGCATCGCTCCCTGGCACGTCGCGGCCGTGCTCGCCCTCGCCTGGCTCGCGCTCGGCCCGCCCACGCCCGACCTCGCCGCGCAGGTCTACCGCGCCGGCCTCTTCGAGCGCGAAGGCTGGGCGATCTTCGACCTCTCCTGGTACGGCGGCCACCACATGCCCGCCTACTCGCTGCTGTTCCCGCCGCTCGGCGCGCTGCTGGGCGTGCGGGTCGTGGGCGCGCTCGCCGCCGTGGCGTCGGCCGTGCTGTTCGAGCGGATCGCGCGGCGCGAGTTCGAAGCGCGGGCCGCACGGCGCGGGGCGATGTGGTTCGCCGCCGGCACCGTGGCCGACCTGCTGATCGGCCGCTTGACATTCGCGCTCGGCATGACGCTCGCGCTCGGCGCCGTGCTCGCCCTGCAGCACGGGCGGCGCCGGCTCGGCCTCGCGCTCGGCGTCCTGTGCTCGCTCGCAAGCCCCGTGGCCGGGCTGTTCCTCGCGCTCGCGGGCATCGCGCACCGGCTGGCGGCCGGCCGGCCAGCCGCATCTCCGCGCGGCGGCGCGAGCCCGAGGAGCGCGGGCCTCTGGCTCGCCGCCGCCGCGTTCACGCCGGCGGCCGTGCTCGCGGTCCTCTTCCCCGAGGGCGGAAGCCAGCCCTTCTCCACCGAGGCGTTCAGCGCGATCGTGCTGTGCTGCGGCGTACTGCTCTGCCTGCTGCCCGCACGCGAGCGGGTGCTGCGCTGCGCCATCGCGCTGTATCTCGGCTCGGCGCTGCTCGCCTTCGCCGTCGCATCGCCGATGGGCGGCAACGCAAGCCGCCTCGGCGTCGCGCTCGCCGTGCCCCTGCTGCTCTGCGCCGCGCTCCCGACCTCCCCGCGGCGGCGCCGGCTCGTGCTCGCCGCGGCGGTCCCGCTGCTCGTCTGGCAGTGGTGGGCGCCGGTGCGCGAGACCATCAAGGGCGCGGGCGATCCGTCCGCGCAGCGCGCGTACTTCCGCCCGCTGCTGTCGTTCCTGCAAGCGCGCGCCGATGCCTCCCCGGTCCGCGTCGAGGTCCCGTTCACGCGGCTGCACTGGGAGTCGGTGCACGTCGCGCGCACGACGCCGCTCGCGCGCGGCTGGGAGACCCAGCTCGACGTCAAGTACAACGCGCTCTTTCGCGCCGGCGCCAAGCCGAAGCTCACCCCACGGGCCTACCGCGCGTGGCTGCGCCGCGAGGGCGTGCACTACGTCGCGCTGCCGGACGTCGCGCTCGATCCGACCGGCCGCGCCGAAGCGAAGCTCATCCGCCGCGGCCTGCCGTTCCTGCGGCCGGTCTTCGCAGACCGCCACTGGCGGGTGTTCGAGGTCCTGGACACGCCGGGCCTGACGAACGGCGCGGCGCGCCTGACGCGAATCGGCCCGCAGTCGTTCACGCTGCGCGCGCGCAGGCCCGGCTTCACGTTCGTGCGCGTGCGCTACACCCCTTACTGGCGCATCGCGCGCGGCTCGGGATGCGTGTCACGCGCGACCGGCGGCTGGACGCTCGTGCGCTCGACGCGCCCCGGCTCGATCGAGATCGGCACGGCATTCGACCCGCGCCGGCTGCTCGATCGCAGGGCACGCTGCTCGAAGCCTCGGGGCCGGATGTGATCTTTCGTCACATCGATGCCCTGAGTAGGATGAGGTGCGCCCTATGCCCGCCCGCCTCAGCACGCTCCAGGCGCGCCTTCTGCCGCACGGCCCCCTCGACTTGGTGCGCCAAGTGCTGCTCTTCATGGCCGCCTACCAGCTCTACCGGCTCACGCGCGGGCTCGTCAACCACCCCGAGGCCGCGACGGTCGCCTTCCAGAACGCGCGTGACCTCATCGGGATCGAACGCTCGCTGAACCTCTTCGTCGAACCGTCCGTGCAGGCGTTCACGTCCGGGCAGCAGTGGCTGCTGGATTCCGCGTCGTGGATGTACATCAACGCGCAGACGTCGGTCACCGTCGGCGCGCTCGCCTGGCTGTACCTCTTTCGCAACGAGAGCTTCTACTTCGTGCGCAACATGTTCCTGATCGCGTTCGGCATCGCCCTGGTCGGCTACGCGCTGTTTCCGACCGCGCCGCCGCGCTTCTTCCCCGAGTACGGCTTCTTCGACGCGGTCTCGGACTTCACGGGAGTCCCGCAGGACAGCGTCACGATCAACAACCTCTTCAACCCGTACGCGGCCGTGCCGTCGATGCACGTGGCGTTCGCGCTGATGATCGGGATCCCGCTGTCGCGCCTGGTCAAGTGGCGCGCGCTGAAGGTCTTCTGGGCGATCTATCCGCTGCTCGTGTGCTTCGTCATCGTCGCGACCGCGAACCACTTCATCGCCGACGCCGTGCTCGGAGCCCTCGCCGCCGGGATCGGGGCGCTCGCCGCCCGCGCGCTCGCCCGGGCACGTCCGCGCGTCTGGACGTTCCGCCCCTCGCTGCGACATCCGGCCGTGCCGTCAAACGCCACCGCATCGCCCTGATGGCGGCTCCCCGCCAGCCGGCCACCGACCCCTCCGGATCCCGTGCGCGCCCCACCGGCGGGGCGGGCGCCGTACGGCGCGAGGCCTACCGCAACAAGCTCATCGAGTCGCGCCTGACGCCGAACGCGATCTCGCTCACCGGCTTCATGCTGAACGTCGTCGCGGCCCTGCTGATCTGGCAGACCGAGTTCTTCTGGGGCGGCGTGGCGTTCATCGTCGGGTCGATCATGGACACGCTCGACGGCGCGTACTCGCGGATGTCCGACAAGGCCACGCCGTTCGGCGCCTTCCTCGACTCGACGCTCGACCGCATCGAGGAGGGCATCGTCTTGACGGGCGTCGCCGTGTGGTTCGCCAAGGAGCAGAACGAGGCGGCGGTCGCGGCGGTCGTCATCGCCGTGCTCGCGTCGCTCGTCGTGTCCTACACGCGGGCGCGCGCCGAGGCGATCGGCGTCGAGTGCAAGGTCGGCCTCGCGACGCGGGCGGTTCGCGTCGTCATCCTCTCGGCGGGCCTCGTGTTCGCGGCGCTCGGCGCGCTCGAGCCCGCCGTCTACCTGCTTGCCGCACTGTCGAGCTTCACCGTCCTGCAGCGCATCTTGCACGTCCGCCGGCAGCTCATCCGCGCGGCGGCCGTGTAACGAGGCACACCTCACGGGGTGTTAGCCCCGGAACGTTCACCGAAGGGAAACCAGCACAACATGAGCCCCACCAACGGCAACGGCAACGGCGCCGCACACGCAAACGGCGCAGCGCGCTACCAGTCCGACAAGGTGCGAGTCGCGATCGTCGGCGTGGGCAATTGCGCCAACGCGTTCGTCCAGGGCTGCCACTACTACCGCGACGCCGACCCCTCGCTCGACGTCCCCGGGCTCATGCACGTCGACCTCGGCGGCTACCACATCTCCGACATCGAGTTCACGGCCGCCTTCGACATCGACGTCGAGAAGGTCGGCAAGGACCTCGGCGCCGCGATCTGGTCGGGCCAGAACGACACGATCAAGTTCGCGAAAGTCCCGAAGAAGCTCGGCGTCCCGGTCCACCGCGGGATGACGCACGACGGCCTCGGCAAGTACCTCAAGCAGAAGATCACGAAGGCGCCGGGCGAGACGGCCGACATCGTGCAGATCCTCAAGGACACGCACACCGATGTCGTCGTCTCCTACCTGCCGGTCGGCTCGGAGGACGCGACCAAGTGGTACGTCGAGCAGGTGCTCGAGGCAGGCTGCGGCTTCGTCAACTGCATCCCGGTGTTCATCGCCCGCGAGGACTACTGGCACAAGCGCTTCAAGAAGGCCGGGCTGCCGATCGTCGGCGACGACATCAAGTCGCAGGTCGGTGCGACGATCGTGCACCGCAACCTCGCCCGCCTGTTTCATGACCGCGGCGTGAAGCTCATGCGCACATCGCAGCTGAACGTCGGCGGCAACATGGACTTCTTCAACATGCTCGAGCGCGAGCGCCTTGAGTCCAAGAAGATCTCCAAGACGAACGCCGTGACGTCGATCATGGGCCACGACCTGCCGGCCGACGACGTCCACGTCGGCCCGTCGGACTATGTGCCGTGGCTGACCGACCGCAAGTGGGCGCACATCCGCCTCGAGGGGCAGGCCTTCGGCGACGTCCCGCTGACCGCCGAGCTCAAGCTCGAGGTGTGGGACTCGCCCAACAGCGCCGGCATCGTCATCGACGCGGTGCGCTGCTGCAAGCTCGCGCTGAACCACGGCCTGTCCGGCCAGCTCGACGGCCCTTCGTCGTACCTCATGAAGTCGCCGATGAACCAGCGCCCGGACGAGGAGGCGCACCGGGCGACGACGGACTTCATCGCGAAGTACGCGCGCAAGCCGGGCACCGAGCCGGTCGCGGGCAAGGCGAAGTCGTCGAAGAAGCGCGCCGCGAAGTCCTGAGCGGGTCGTCGTGCCGGGCTCGCGCCT
Source organism: uncultured Actinomycetes bacterium (assembly GCA_963839905.1). Lineage (GTDB taxonomy): Bacteria > Actinomycetota > Thermoleophilia > Solirubrobacterales > Solirubrobacteraceae > CADCVQ01. The sequence continues at coordinate 138,243 of CAWIXC010000009.1, forward strand.
CGGGAGCGCCGTCGCCGTGGCGGCGCTCGTCGTCACGGTCGCGGCGTGTGGCGGAGCCGGCCTGCGCTCGGCGCCGCCAAGCGCCGACGCGGCGTCGCCGCGCGTCGACGTGCGCATTTCCATCGCCGCGAGCGCCCGCAAGGGTGCTTCCACCCGGACCTGGCGCCTGCGCTGCAAGCCCGCCGGCGGCGACTGGCCCAGCGTTGGCCCGGCCTGCCGGCGCCTGAAGCCCGCGCTGCTCGAGTCGTTTCAGATCGAGACGCGCGACTACCGGCCGATCACCCGCCAGCCGGTGCGCATCACCGGTAGGGCGTTCGGCAAGCGCGTGTCGCTGACGTTCCCCGCGATGGGCTCGGGCACGCGAGCGGCCCGCCTGAAGGCCTTGCGCACCGCGCTCGGCCCGAACGCGTACGCCAGCGCCGAGCGCCGCTCGCGCTGACCCACCCGGCGACGCGCCCGGCGAGCGCCCCTATGCTGCGTGGACCCCGCTGTCGCACACGAGGACCTTCGACTTGAGCCCCACGAGCGAGACCACGCCCGACGCCGCCACCCCGGCGAAGCCGAGCACGACCAGCGCGCAGACGATGCCCGCGCTCGTGCTCGACGCCGCCGCCAAGTACAAGGGCACGGCGCTGAAGTACCCCCTCGGCAAGGGCTGGGGCGAGATCTCCTATCCGAAGCTCGGCACCGGCGTACGGGAGATCGCCAAGGGCCTGATCGCGCTTGGCGTGCAGCCCGGCGACCGCGTCGCGCTGCTCTCGAATACCCGCGCCGAGTGGACGCTCGCCGACTTCGGGGCGATGTGCGCGGGCGCCGTCGTCGTGCCGATCTACCAGACGAACTCGCCCGAGGAGTGCCTCTACGTGCTCGAGCACTCGGGCGCGATGGCGATCTTCTGCGAGGACGAGAGCCAGGTCGAGAAGCTCGTCGAGATCCGCGAGCAGATCCCGGCGCTCAAGCACGTCATCCGCTTCGAGGGCGAGAGCGAGGGCGCGTTGACGCTCTCGCAGCTCAAGGAGGCCGGCGCGGAGATCAGCGACGAGCAGTTCGCCGAGCGCGGGGCCGCGGCGGGGGAGGACGACGTCGCGACGATCGTCTACACCTCCGGCACGACAGGCCCGCCGAAGGGCTGCATGCTGACGCACGGCAACCTGCGCGCCGACCTCGACGGCATCGCCGCGGTCGTGAAGTTCGAAGACGACGAGGTCATCTACATCTTCCTGCCGCTCGCGCATGTGCTGACGCGGCTCGTGCAGCTCGTGGGGATCGCCGGGGGCGCGACGCTTGCATTCTGGCATCGCGACCCGAAGAAGATCGTCGCCGACGTCGGCGAGATCGCGCCGACCCAGCTGCCGTCGGTGCCGCGCGTGTTCGAGAAGATCTACACGGCGGCGACGAGCCGGGTCGAGGAGGCCGGTGGCCCGAAGGCCAAGCTGTTCTGGTGGGCTGTCGGCGTCGGGCGCAAGGTGCGCGAGCGCGAGCGCAAGGGCGGCCACAACGGCGCACTGCTCAACGCGCAGTACGCGCTCGCCGACAAGCTCGTCCTACACAAGGTGCGCGACCTGTTCGGAGGGCGGATCAGGCTCGCGATGACGGGCGCGGCGCCGATCGACGTCGACATCCTGTCGTTCTTCCACGCGACCGGTGTGTGGGTGCTCGAGGGCTACGGGTTGACCGAGACCTCGTCCGTGGCGACGCTCAACACGATCGCCCATCACCGGCCGGGCACGGTCGGCAAGGCGATCCCCGGCTGCGAGCTGCGGATCGCCGAGGACGGCGAGGTGCTGATGCGCGGGACGAACATCTTCAAGGGCTACTACCGCGACGAGGCCTCGACGAAGGCGACGCTGATCGACGGCTGGCTGCACTCCGGCGATCTCGGCGAGGTCGACGGCGACGGCTACCTCACGATCACGGGCCGCAAGAAGGACCTCATCATCACGTCGAGCGGCAAGAACGTCTCGCCGTCGAACATCGAGAACGCGCTGAAGCTCAGCCGCTGGGTGTCGCAGGCGGTCGTCTACGGCGACCGCAAGCCGTATCTCACGGCGCTCGTGACGCTTGACCCGGACGAGTGCGCCGCGCTCGCCGAGAAGGTCGGTGCCGACGACGCCGACCCGGCGGCTCTGGCCGCGCATCCCGACGTCATTGCAGAGATCCAGGGTGCGGTCGACGAGGCCAACAAGCGCTTCGCGCGGATCGAGCAGGTCAAGCGCTTCGAGATCCTCGAGCGCGACCTGTCGCAGGCCGAGCAGGAGCTGACGCCGTCGCTGAAGGTCAAGCGCAACGTCGTCTACGAGCGCTACGCCGATCGCTTCGCGGAGCTGTACGCGCGCAAGCGCTGAGCTTGCGCGGCCCAGGGCGGCTCGGCTGAAAAACGGCCAGCTTCCTCCCCAATGGTCCAGTTCTCGGAGGCATGCGGCGCCAGAGCCAGTTTGGCGTGCCAGCCTTAGCTCATCCCAAGCTCTACGTCGCACGGCGGCCGACCGGGCGCCCGACAGGAGGACAAGATGATCGAACGGATTCGGGGCAGGTTGTCGTTCGCGAACGTGATGTCGATGACGGCAGTCATGATCGCGCTCGGCGGCACGAGCTACGCGGCGGGCCTGGCGAAGAACAGCGTCGGCAGCAACCAGATCAAGTCCAAGGCTGTCAAGAACTCAGACCTCGGCGACAGCGCCGTGACGTCGGGCAAGGTCAAGAACGGTTCCCTGCAGGCGAGAGACTTCGCACTTGGCCAGATCCCGGCGGGCCCGGCGGGACCCAGGGGCGTGACCGGCCTGACCGGCCCGGCGGGCCCGACAGGCGCCCAGGGAACACAGGGCAAGACCGGCGCACTGGGCGCCGTCACAGCAAGATCGTTCACCGCGACCGCTGACATGGCCGCCGACCAGAAGGCGTCCTACGCCGCCACCTGTCCCGCCGGTCAGCAGGCGATCGCCGGCGGCGGACGCGGCGACAATCTGGAGTCTGAGAAGACCAATGTCACGTCCTCGCGTCCAGCGCTCAGCACGACTACCCCCGATGCCAACGAGCCGCCGCCCGAAGGCCAAGGCTTCGACGGCTGGAAAATTACGGTGAAGAACGTTGGTGCCAACCCGAACATCAGGCCGACGGTCTGGGTTATCTGCGCCGACGCGCCGATTCCGTAGGTCGATTGATCGCCATCGGAGACACCCGGTGATATGCGGGCGACGGCCCTCGGCCGCCGCCCGCGGTTCGTGAGCGTCCCTATCCTGCAGGCGTGCCCTCTGAGCGCCTCGCGATCGCCCATGTGACGCCCTATCCCTGGGGCGGCGAGGCGCAGGACGTCACGACCTACGTCGAGCGGGTCACCGCTGAGCTGGCCCGGCGTGGGCATCGTGTCGTGATCGTCGCGCCTTCTCGATCGCACGACGCCGTGCGGGAGACGCGGCAGGCGTTGCGGGCCGCCACCGAGGATCCGGAGCAGTTGCTGCCCGAGCCGGGGGCGCCGCCGCGGGTGCTCGCCGTCGGCGACGCGCTGCCGGATCTACCGGGGGCCAGCAGGCGGGTGCCGGCGCTGCCCGTCGACGTTTCCCGCACGATCGAGGATCTGCTAACGATCCTCCCGCTGGACGTCTGCCACGTCCACGAGCCGTTCGCGCCCTCGACCTCCAGCGCGGCGCTCAGGCACTCCCGCGCGCTCAACGTCGGGACCTTTCACACGCCCACCGAGCGGTTGCTGTCCACGCAGGTCGCGCGCAAGGTCGTGCAGCTCGTGCTCGGCCGGCTCGACGCTCGGACCGCGAGCTACGAGGCCACGCGCGAGCTCATGCAGCGCTTCTTCCCGGCCGAGTACCGGGTGCTGCTCCCTGGTGCCGATCCGCCGGCGCCCCGCGCCGAAGCGACGGCCGGCGGGCCGACGAGGATCCTGTTCGTCGACGACGAGGAGCGCGCGGCGCTGCGGCTCTTCCTGCGCGCGCTGCGCAAGCTCGACACCGAAACTGCGTGGGAGGCGACGATCGTCTCCGCCCGTGGGCCGTCCAGCAGCACGCCGCTGCGCGCGGAGCTCGCGAAACGCGTCACCTACGTGACGCCCGAGGAGCTCGGTGAGGCGCAGGCGCTCGCGCAAGCGGACGTCCTCGTCGCCGCATCCGATGGCGCGGCGCCCGCTCCCGGCCTCGTCCTGCGAGCGCTGAACGCCCGCGTGGCAGTGCTCGCCTCGCGCCTGCCCGTCTACGAGGAGGCGCTGGACCTCGGCGCCCACGGCCGGCTGTTCGAGCCGCGCGACATCGACACGCTCGCCGCCCAGCTGCAGAAGCTCGTCGACGAGCCCGGATTCAGAGCCCGCCTCACCGAGCAGGCCGCGCCGATCCGCGACCAGCTCTCCTGGCCACGCGTCACCGACGAGCTCGAGGACGTCTACGCGAGCCTCACCAAGCGTCGACATTCGCTCAACGGCAACCCCGAGATCGCGTTCCGGCTGAGCACGCGCAAGCGCATCGACGTCGACCTGCACATGCACACCGACCACTCGCACGACTGCGCGACACCCGTCGAGGTGCTGCTCGCCGCCGCCCGCGACCAGGGGCTCGGCGCGATCGCCGTCACCGACCACAACGTCATCACAGGCGCGCTCGAAGCACGCGAGAAGGCCAAGGAGTTCGGCGTGAAGGTGATCGTGGCCGAGGAGGTCAAGACCGCTGACCAGGGCGAGGTCATCGGGCTCTTCATCGAGGAGCACATCGACCGCGGGATGACGCTCGCCGAGACCGTCGCCGAGATCAAGCGCCAGGGCGGCCTGGTCTACGTCCCGCACCCGTTCGACCGCATGCACGCCGTGCCCGACTACGAGCACCTGCTCGGCATCGTCGACGACATCGACGCAATCGAGGTTTACAACCCGCGCGTCGCGATCGGCTCGTTCAACGAGGAGGCCGAGCGCTTCGCGGCCAAGTACCGCATCCTCGCGGGCGCGGGGTCGGACTCGCACGTCGCGCCCGGCCTGGGATCGGTTCGTGTCCGAATGGCCGACTTCGACGGGCCGCAGGAGTTCCTCGAAGCGCTGCGCGACGCGGAGATCACGACCAAGCCCTCGTCGCTGCTCTACGTGCAGGCGCTGAAGTTCCTCGAGACGAAGGCGACGCCCTCCGGCGCCCGCGCGGCGCGGCGCGAGCGGAGGGTCCGGCGAGCGACGCGCAAGTCGTGATGCACGCGCAGGGTGCCGAGTCCGGACCGTCGAAACCACGGGCGAGCATGCCCGCCACCGACGACGAGATCCGCGAGAAATACCTCGAGCGGGCGATCCGCGAGCTCAACACCCTGACACGCGAGCTGCAGGCCTGCCCGCACTGCCCGCGCGGACATCTGCAGCCGGTGCTCGGCTCGGGGCACCCGCAGGCGGACATCATGCTGCTCAAGCTCGCGCCGATGCCGCCGGAGATCGAGGAGGGCGTCGCGTTCTACGGCCGCGCCGGGACCGCGCTGATGAAGGCGTTCAAGCGCCTGGCGATCGATCCGCTCGCCGTCTACGGGACGCTGTGCGTGAAGTGTCCGGTGCCCGACACGTCGCTGGCGGATCCCGGCTGCGTCGCGCGCGTCGGCGAGGAGATCGCGATCGTGCAGCCGAAGATCGTCGTCGTCATGGGCGAGGACACGCTCGAGATCCTCAATGACCTCGCCCTGCCGCTGTCGGACACGGTGCTCCCGCAACCCGGCGAGGTCCAGCGCTTCACGCCGTCGATCGAAGCGCTGTACGTGCCGAACATCGACGAGGCGCTTGACGAGGAGTCCGCCAAGCGCGCGTTCTGGTCGGCGTTCAGGGTGCTCGGCGAGTGGTACGCCGACCTCCCCCCGTACTGAGCCGCCGTCGCCGCCCTCCGGGCCCGGGGGTCGTCGCGCTGGGGCTCCCGCTCCTCGCGCTCGCGTACTTCCTCGCGGCGCCCGCCCTGCCGGCGCTGCCCGCCGGCGACGCGACGGTCGTCGTGGCGGGCGGGATCGGGCTGCTGATGGTGGCGGCAACGACGCTGTCGCTGCTGCCGGCGCGAGACTCGCTGATCGGCCCGCTGCTCATCGTGCTCGGTACCGGCTTGCTCGCGGGCGCGTTGAACGCGGCGGGCGTCGGCGCGGGGGCGAACGTCGCCGAGGCGATGCTCGCGGCTGCGGTAGGACTGCTCTTCGCGCACTGGCTGAGCGCGCCCGCGGTCGCGATCGCGGTGCCCGTGTTCGTCGCGGCGATCGACGTGTGGTCGGTGGCGAGCGGGCCGACCTCGCGCCTGCTAGAGAACGATCCGAAGAGCTCCGATCCGCTGAGCTTCGACCTGCCCGCGTGGGGCGATCAGGGCACCGCCGGCCAGCTGGGCGTCAGCGACGCGGTCTTCCTGTCGATGTTCGCCGCGTGGGCCATGGGCTACGGCTTTCGTCGCGCAGCGACGCTCGCCGGCCTAGCGCTGGGTCTGATCGCCTCGCTCGCCCTGAGCATCGTGCTCGACCGTGCGATCCCCGCCCTACCGCTGATCGCGGTGGGCTACCTGCTGCCGAACCTCGACCGGCTGCCGCGGCTGCTCCGACACGCGGCGTAGAGACGCGGGCCTACGGGCCGAGGCGGGTGACGCGGCCGACGATCGCGCGGCGACGTACGGCGCCCCAGAAGCGGCTGTCGTCCGACGCGCCGCGGTCGTCGCCGAGCACGTAGTAGCGCCCTGCCGGGACGATCAGCGACCGCGGCAGATCGCAGCCGGCGGCGCGTCCGCGGCACGGCGTCACGAAGCTCTCCCGCGCGCGCCTGCCGTTGCGGATGACCCGGCCCCCGCGGATGGCGACCCGGTCGCCGGGACCGGCGACGATCCGCTTGAGGAACGTCGTTCTCGCGTCGCGCGGCGTGGCCACGACGCACCCCTGGCCAGGCGCGGGGCGCGCTCCGCACACCGAGCTCTCGGCTCCCGCGGGTGGATGGAAGACGACGACGTCGCCGATGCGCGGGCGCGCGCGGCGGTAGGCCGCGTGGTCGACCAAGATGGTGTCACCTACGCGAAGCGCCGGCTGCATGCTCGAGTTCGTGACCTGGCTGAGGTAGGAGCTGCCGACGTGGGCGTCGGACGCCAGCGTCCCGATCCTCCAGCGTCCGGCCTCCATGACGGCGGTTCCGGTGGCGCGGGGCTGGATGCCGAACAGCGTTGTCTGCACGGTCACGCGCGCTCGGCCGGGCTTGACGGTGACCTGCACCACGCGCGTGGCGACAAGGCTCGCGCGGTGCGCGTCGTCGAGCCCCTCGGCCTCGGCACCAAGCGCTCGCTGGCAGGCCGCTCGGGCCGCGCCGAGCGTCGGCGGTGGCGGGCTCGTGGCGCGCAGCAGCGTCGTCGCCGCGAGCTGGTCGCACGCCACGACCGCGTCGCCCGCCGCAAGTGCCTGCGCGTACGTCACGAACGGGACGCCCGCGGGGTCGCTCGGCAACGCCGCGCTGGAGGATCCAGTCGCGATCAAGCCGGCGGCGAGGGCGGCCGGCCACGCCGTCCGCGCTCGCAGCGGAGCGAGCGCATGCCGCAGACGCCCGGTCAAGACGTCAATCCGAGGATGGCGAGTGCTCCTTCGACGTCTTCGCGCAAGCGTGCCGCGATCCCCGTGCCGGCGCTTTCGGGATCGAAGTCCAGACGCCGAAGCAGCTGCGCGTCGGCCGCACGCAGCCTGCGCTTCGCGCGGCGCAGCGCGTCGGCCTCGGTCTCGTCGTCGCCTTCTCCGAGCGCGCGCAGGAGGCTGCCGTACGTGCCCCAGCCGCTGCCGTCCGACAGCTCGAAGGTCGTCCACGGCGGTCGGCTGTCGCGCGCCGCGGCCCGCTCGTAGACCACCGGCGATGCCTCGACATCGTCGGGATCGATGGCGAGATACGCGCACAGGGCGCGGCGCACCGGCTCGGGATCCTCGGCGTCGATGCGCACGAACGACAGCCGCTTGGACAAGCCTTCGAACGGCGGATCGAGCGGCGATGGCGTCTTCGCCGAGTGCCGGATGCCGGTGTGCATGTCGAGCCGTTCCAGCGCCGGCAGCGAACGCAGGAACGAGAGGTCCAGCTCGACAGGGGGCATCTCGTGCAGGCCGCCGACGCCGACCGACAACGCGCGGAGGTCGGACAGGTCGTCCCACCCGACCGCCTCGACGACGTGCTTGACGGGAGCGCCCGTCAGTGCCGGGTCGTCGTTGACGACGGTCAGCGACCTCAGCGTGTCGGCGAAAGGCAGACGCGCGACGCACACCGCTCGCAGGTTGGCCAGGATCAGGAGCTCGAGCCGCGGCAGTTGCGCAAGGGGGCCGAGGTCGAGCTCACCCGACGCGTACTTGACCGCCAACCGCCGCAGACCGAGGCCGGCGAGCGGCCCGAGATCGACGTCTGCGACATGGTCGAGCTCGAGCTGCTCGAGGTCTTCGAAGGACTGGAGCACGGACAGATCCTCGCCGGCATCGAGCCGGCGCAGGCTCAGCGATGTGACGGTTCGCTTGCCGGGACCCTCGATCCCGGCGAGCGAGCCCGAGACCGCGTACGCGCCCGCTACGCCGTGTGCGCCGCCTTCCTTGCGCAAGCCGGGCGCCATCAGACGAACGGCGGGCAGCGCGCGGCCCTCGTGAAGTGGGCCGTGGCGTAGGGGGAGCGGTAGCCGTTGAGCGCGAGGATCGCCTGGCCCAGCAGCAGGCGCGCGCAGTAGTCGGGACGCAGCGACGAGATCGCGTGGATGACGTTGTCGAGCTGCCCGGGGGTGGGTAGCTCGAAGCGCGTCCCGAAGTGGCTGATCAGGGCTTCTTCGACGCTGGTGGCTTCCGCACGGAAGAGCGGTGGGAGGTTCAGCGTCTCGAGCGATCGGCTGCGGGCCGCGGGATGCGCCTGACAGCGGCTGTCCAGCGCGCGCGAGATGCCGACGTACTGCACCCGGGCGGCGGGCGGCGGCGGTGGCGACCAGTACACGACGTAGTTCGGGCGCCCGCGTCCCGGCCCCAGCCGCTTGACGAGCTCGCGCGCGTCGCTGCAGTGCTCTCGCCCGACGCTGCGCCCGCGGGCGACGAGCTGCGCCTGAAGCGACGCCAGGTGGCCCAGCGCGTTGTTGAGCGCCGGCGTCGTCTTGCCGATGACCCCGAGCGCCACCTTCGACGGCGCCTCGCACTGCTTGTCCTTGAGCACGTCGAGGAGGCGTTCGGCCTCGGCCTCGAGTCCCTGCAGGCTCGCCAGCGCTCCGACGACGTTGCTGGTGATCGTCGGATGACGTCCGACCCTTGCGGAGCCGGCGGCCTGCAGCACGCGGCCGGCGTTCGTGAACGCCACCTTGGCCTGGCGCATGATCGGGCCCTGCTCGCAGCTCAGATCTCCCTCGGAGGTGAGGAACGACGCGATGAACGTGAAGATCCCGCCGGCCTTGCTGACGAACGATCCCAGCCGCCGGAGCGCGGTGCGCAGGGCGGTCGCGGCGCCACCCTGCCCCGCAAGGCGCAGCCCGGCGGTGTTGGCGTACCGCTCGAGCTGATCGAGCCCCTCGTTGACGTAGATGCGCTCGGGCGAGTAGCCGACCGCGGCACGCAGCGTCACTCCTCCGCCTGCCGGCTTGCCGACGTTGTGAGCAGCGTCGACGGCGCGGACGAGGATCTTGATCGTCGTCCCCGGCGGCAGCCCACCGGCTTGGGCGTACGGGTTGTTCGTGGCTCGCCAGGTGCCGATCGGCTGGCCGCCGGCCGTGACGAGGTACTCGTAGCTGACGTTGCCGGAGCCCAGCGGCTGGTCGACGACCGCCGGCCACGTGATCTGCACGGTCGTGTTGCTGGTCTGCGTGACGGTGATGTTGTCGGGCGGGTCGGGCGGCGTGTGGTCGACGTACGTGTCCCAGTCCTGGTCGTCAGCCGACGTGATGCCCGCATGGTCGATCGCCCGCGCGATGAACGTCGTCGGCCCGTCTGGCAGCTCGGCGGGATCGATCGCCACCGTGACCGCTGGTGTGTGAGGGCACGAGCCGTCGCCGGGGTCGAGGTCGGCCGCGGTGCACGTGTCGCGGTCGGCGAGGACCTTCTCTCCATCGCTGTTGGAGGCGACCAGCTGCAGGCGGGCCACACCCGATGCGGCGTCGCGGCCATGCAGCGTCACGCTCGTGGGCGTCGTGCTGTTGGTGTGCTGGCTCGTCAGGCCCAGCAGGTCGCCGGTGGCGCGAGCGGCCGGCGCCGTGCGGTCGAGGCCGACGGTCCACGTGACGGGGTCGCTGTCGTTGGCGGCGAGGTCGCTGCTGCCGGCGCTGAAGTTGACCTCGCCCTCGGGCAGCTGGCGCGGGTCGACCGTGAAGGTCGACGACTTGCCGGGATCGCACGGCGCCGCGATCGGGCCGGGCGGGGTGCATGTGTCGGCGTCGCGGCTGAGCACTTGAGCGCCCGCCTGGTCCGTTGCCCGGAGGCGGTTGAACGCGATGCCGGAGTTCTTGCCCTGTCCGCCTGCGGTGTCGGTCCCCGTGACCGTCAGCGTGCCCGGCCGCTGTGGGCGATACCAGCCGCCGCCGGCGGCGTAGAGCTCGCCCGCGGCCGTGCTCGCCGGCGGCTTGCGATCCAGGTAGATCGCGAAGGCCGTCGCGCTGCCACCGTCGGCGGCGGTGTTCGCCGCCAGATCGGCGGCGTCCACGGTGAAGACCGAGCGACCGTCGGGCAACAGGCTCGTGTCGAGGATCAGCGGATCGAGCGTGAGGACGCGCGGGCAGATGGCGTTGTCCTGCGGCGGGTTGGTCTGGTCGTGATCGGGCCGGCACGGCGCCTGGATCGCGCGCACGAGATGCGTGCCGCCGTCGTCCTCGGCGGTGACGGTGAGGTCGCGCACGCCGGAGCCCTCGTCGGTCGCCGACGGGTTGAGATCGCGACTGCCGGTGGTGTTGGTCCAGCGATCCTGCAGGTCGCGCAGCGTGCCGGGCGCCTCGGTCGTCGGGAAGTCGAAGTCGGTCAGGACGAGCTGCACCGAGCCGACGCGCAGCAGGGTGCGCGTGGCGCTCGGGATGGTCGGCGGGCAGTTCATGTCGGTGCCGGCCACGCACGGGCTGCTGAACATCCACATGACGGCGCTCTTGGCCGGCGTGTCCTCGTCGTCTGCGAACGGGTCCCTCGGCAGGGTCACCGAGTCCTCGCTGAGCTGCTCGGCCTCGAAGACGTCGTCGGCTTCGCCGTACGAGCCACCGTAGAGCCCGAGTCGCAGCGTCTGGCGATCGCGGTCGTTGAAGCGGTGCACGTGCTCGTAGCTCACCGAGCGGATGCTCGTCGTCCCGGGCGCGTTGAAGAACAGCTGCGCGCCGACGCCGGTCGGGAACACCCGGCTGGCTCCCGTGACCCGCGGCCTGATGAAGAAGCCAAGCGCCTTGCGCTGCGGATCGACCGCCGGGTCCCAGACGGTGTTGATGAACGCGTCGTAGTAGTTCTCCGGTCCCTCGCCACCGGGGGCCTGGCCGGCGACGTGCCAGCCCTGGAGGCCGAGCCCCGGGCGGTCGTAGTAGTCATACGACGACGTCCAGTCGGGATCGACCGCGATCGGGTAGCGCAGCCCGCGGCCACGGTGAGGCACGCCGAGCCGCAGCACATCGCCCTCGAGGGTGGTGGTGACCGGGACGGAGCGATGGTCTGCGTCAAGCGCGATCGGCGGCGTCGACTGGACGATGACCTCACCGGCTTGGCGAATCGTCACGATGCCGTTCGCGAGCTCCGCGCGCTGACCTGGACCAAGCACGAGCCGGTACGCGAAGGACTCGGGCGCGTCGGCGCCGGTGAGCTGCTCGAACGTCTGAACGCCGACCGCAGAGGGCCGGACGAGCAGGTCCGCCGCGGCGTGGATTCCGGCGAACAGCAGCTGGCCGGCGAACCGGGCGGCCCCGGGCGCAGCGTCGTCGACGTCGAGCGGGACGATCGTGACGAGGCGCTGCGGGTCGGGGCCGATGGTGAAGCCCCGGCGCGGATCGGTGGCGATCCGGACCTCGGCCACGGGGTTCTGTGGCCGCACCTCGCCAGGGCCGGCGTTGCGCAGCTCCAGCGACAACGGCTGCAAGGTGTCGTCGCCGACGCGCGAGCGCAGCGGCATCGACGAGAGCAGGACGTTGCGGCGTCCACGAGCATCGGTGACGCGCGCGATGTCCGAGCCCACGTACGCGTCGACGCGGCTACCGGCCGGGACGCCGGGCGCCTGCGGCGCGTCGGCGAGCTCGGGAAAGCTCGCCTTCAGGCTGTCGGCCGCGCGGCCGGCACTCGGCGCGATCGCGCCCGCTGCCGAGCCGGGGACGAGCATCGCGGCCAGGGCGCCCGCCAGCGCGCCGCTTCGCAGACGCCTCGAGATGCTCATGTGCGCGTGCCGGAGAGCAGGGTCAGGCGCAGCGACCGCACGGACTGCCGGCCGGCGCTGTCGCGCAACCGTATGCGCGCCCAGACGACGAGCTCGCGGCGGCCGACCTGCTTGCGGCGCCGGACCCCCGCGGCGGTCAAGCGCAGCGGCACGCTGGCGGCCGCGCGCGGCGCGATCCGGAAGCGCCCGGTGCCGAGCGACGGGCCGCGGCCGTCACGCCTGCGGGTGAGCGTCAGCGTGCCGATGCAGACCCCCTCGGTCGCCGCCGCACAGCGCACGTTCAGGCCGGCCTGCCCTGAAGCGTCCGGCCGCAGCCGCCGCGCGCCGACGATCACCTTCGGTCCCGCGGACGGGCGGACGAGCCGGCCGTCGGTGCGCACGCGCTCGCAGTCAAGCGCCGCGATGTCGCGGCGATCCTTGCTGACGCGATCCTTGCCCGTGCCGCAGAACGCCTGGTCGGTCTCGCCGCCGTCTCTGGCGATCACGAGCAGGTCGTCGCCAGGACCACCGACGAGGTTGTTGGACTCGCCGAGCGCGCCCGTCAGACGATCCGGTCCGCTGCCTCCCGTGAGGTGCTCGATCGAGGCATCGACGACGTCGCCCTCGCCGGCCTGCCCCGCCCCACCGGCGCCGATCGTGGCCGTGACGGCGGCCGTGCGCGAGGCGTAGGTGACGGTGTCGATGCCGTCTGCGCCGATCAGCGTGTCGGGCCCGGTCCCGCCATCCAGGACGTCGTCGCCCGCGCCGCCGTCGAGGCGTTCGGCGGCGGGCGAGCCGATGATGCGATCCGGGCCCGCCCCTCCCTGCACGTGCTCGACGCCGGGGCGAACGACGTCGTGCTCGCCATCGGCGCCATCGTCGGCCGCGCCGTCGATCGAGATCGTGAGCGCCGCGGTCTGCGCGGCGTAGCTGACGAGATCGAAGCCCGCGCCGCCGGCCAGGTCGTCGGCCCCCTCGCCACCGACGATCGTGTCGTCGCCGTCGGCCCCGGTCGCGGCGTCGTTGCCGCTGCCGCCGTCGAGCGCGTCGGCGTCCGCGCCGCCATCGAGGCGGTCGTCGCCATCGCCGCCGTCGAGCGTGTCGGCACCGGCGTCGCCGGTGAGATCGTCGCTGCCGTCGCCGCCGTCGAGCCGGTCCGGCCCGTCGCCGCCGAGCAGCGCGTCGGCGTCCTCGCTGCCGTCGACGTCGTCGGCACCGCCTCCGCCTTCGAGGCGGTCGGCGCCGCGCCCGCCGTCGAGCAGGTCGTCGCCGTCGCCGCCGAGCAGGCTGTCGACGCCGTCGTCGCCGCTGAGCTGATCGTTGCCCGTGTCCCCGGACAAGGCGTCGGTGCCATCCCCGCCGGTCAGCGTGTCCGCTCCGGCGCCACCGTCGGAGCGGTCGTTGCCGTCCGACGCGTCGAGGCGGTCGTCGCCGGGGCCGCCGGATAGGGCGTCGTCGCCGTCCCCGCCGACGATCTGGTCGGTGCCGTCACCACCATCGACGATGTCGCCGCCCGCGCCGCCCTGGATCGTGTCGCTGCCATCGCCACCCGAGAGCGTCTCGGCGGCAGGCCCGCCGGAGATCTGGTCGCTGCCCGCCCCGCCGACGAGCGTCGCGCGTGTCAGCACGCTGCCGTTGCCGAGCGAGTCGTTGCCGTCGCCCGCGTCGACCGATACGCCGGCGACGACGCCGGGCTGGCAGATCACCTCGAACCCAAGCCCGACGGCACAGCCGGCCGGCAATGTCGAGGTCACCGGGTTGGCCGCCAGGTCGCTGACCAGCAGCCCGCCGCCGAGGTCCTGGACTTCGAGGGCGTTGATCTCACCGGGAGCCGCGACAACGGCGGCTTGGTCGCCGGTGAGGACGAACGTGTAGGCGCTCGCCGAAGAGCAGAACGCGCCGAGTGCCATGGCCACCCAGGCGGCGAGCCATGCGAAGCTCGTGGTGCAGGGCAGACAGCGTCCGTGTCGTCTCATGCTCTCCCGATCCATTCGTGGCTGGGACGCGCCCCCGTTCGCGCGGCAGTCACGATAACAGCCGTCTGCCACTGAACAAGACGCAGCGCGGCGGGTGTGACAGCCGGGGTTACGGCACGAGGATGATCTTGCCGAGCTTGCCGCCGCCGGCGAACCGCTTGTACGCCTCGGCGACGTCCTCGAGGGAGAACGTCTCGGCGACCGGCACGCGCACGGCGCGGCGCTCGAACAGCGGGAGCACCTCGCGCTCCATCGCGCGGGCCGTCAGCGCCTTCTCCTCGAGCGGGCGAGCGCGCAGCGTCGACGCCATGATGCGCGCGCGCTTGCTCATCAGCGCGAGCAGGTTGATCTCCGCCTTCGCCCCCGCGGCCACGCCGATGACGACGATCCGGCCGTTCGTCGCCACGGCCTTCAGATTGCCTTTCAGGTTCGGCGCGCCGACGAGCTCGAGCACGACGTCGAACGGTCCATGCTCCTCGAAGCCCTCGGGTTCGACGACCTCGTCCGCGCCCAGCGCGGCGACCGCGTCGCGCGCGTCGGGGTTGCGGACGGTCGCGGTGACGTGCGCTCCCGCGGCGTGCGCGAGCTGGACCGCCGCGGTGCCGACGCCCCCCGCCGCGCCGTGGACGAGCAGGCGCTCACCCGGTCGCAGCCCCGCCTGTGTGAACACCGCGTCGTGCGCCGTCGTGAAGACCTCGGGCAGGCCACCCGCGTCGGGGAGCTCGACCGACGACGGAACCGCCATGAGCTGGCGCTCGTGCACGGCCGCGAGCTCGGCCTGGCCGCCTCCGCCCACGATCCCCATGACGCGGTCACCGACTTCGAAGCGCGCGGCACCGTCACCCAGCGCCTCGACGACGCCCGCCAGCTCGAGGCCGGGGATGTCCGGCGGGCTGCCGGGCGGCGCCGGGTAGCGCCCGGCAAGCTGCATCTGGTCGGCGCCGTTGAGGCCCGCGCCGCGCACGCGCACGAGCACTTGACCGGCACCCGCGACGGGGTCCGGATGCTCTTCGACGAAGACCTCGCCGTCGCGGATCGTGGCTGCTCGCATGAATGGCGCAGTCTAGGCCCGGGCTCGCGCGGTTGCGCGAGGGTCTAGGCTGCTCTGGTGGCCCTACCCGCCGAGGCGTATCGGCTGACGGACATCTCGTCGAAGGCGTACGAGCACCCCGCCGACCGCGCCGCGACCGCCGCGCTCGCCTCGATCCCGATGCTCGACCTCGTCGTGCGCAAGCTCATCGAGATGGGCTACGAGCGCGCGCTGCGCCAGACGTACCTCGGCTCGTCAGTGCGCCTGGGGCCCGACCAGCTGCCACGCATCTGGGAGGTCTACAAGCGCGCGCTGACGGCCCTCGACATGCCCGAGGAGTACGACCTCTACCTCGCCCAGCAGCCATACGCCAACGCCGTCACGATCGGCGCCGGCAAGCCGATCATCATCCTCAACAGCGCCACGGTGGAGCTGCTCGACGAGCGCGGCATCGAGGCCGTCATCGGCCACGAGCTCGGCCACATCCTGTCCGACCACGTGGTCTACCGCACGGCGCTGATGATCATCATCCGACTCAGCACCTCTGTGCGCCTGCCGATCCCCGGCGGCAACCTGCCGCTCCTCGCGGTGCGCTACGCGCTGCTCGAATGGGCGCGCGCCGCCGAGCTCTCGTGCGATCGCGCCGCAGCGCTCACCGTGCGCGACCCGCGCACCGTCTGCAAGATGCTCATGGCGATGACCGGCGGCGCCGCGGCCGACGAGCTCAACCTCGACGCATTCGAGCGCCAGGCGATGGACTACACCGAAGGCGGCGCCGGCCTCGATCGCCTGCAGCGGATGCTGTCGGACCTCAACCTCGACCACGGGATGCCGGTCAAGCGCGTGCACGAGCTCATGGCCTGGGTGCGCAGCGGCGACTACAACCGCATCGTCGACGGCGAGTACCCGCGCCGCGGCGACCCGCCGCGCCCGCCCGCCAAGGAGGCCGCCGACGCGGCCGCGCACTACTCCGACGTCTTCAAGGGCGCGTTCAAGGAGGCCGGCGAGCACGTCTCGACGGCCGGCCATCAGCTGTCGGACTGGCTGCGCAACCTGCAGGACTCCCAGAGCGCCTCGAAGACCGGGGACCAGGCCAACGGAGACCCGCCTCCCGCCGAGAAGTAGATTCCCGACCGTGGACCTCACGGCCACCGAGATCCGCGTGCTGGGCTGCCTGATCGAGAAGCAGCGCACGACGCCGGACACCTATCCGCTCACGCTCAACGCCCTGCGCATGGCGTGCAACCAGTCGACCGCGCGCGACCCGGTCGTCCGCTACGACGACGCCACCGTCCGCGACGCGATGACGCGCCTCAGCCGCCGGCGATACGCGCGCCTGGCGGGCGGCGGGCGCGCGGCGAAGTTCCGCCACCTGCTCGACGACGCGCTCACGCGCGCCCCCGACGAGCTCGCGGTGCTGTGCGTGCTCATGCTGCGCGGGCCGCAGACGCCGGGCGAGCTCAAGCAGCGCACCGACCGCCTGCACCCGTTCGCCGACCTCGCGGCGGTCCACGAGACGCTGCGCCGGCTCATCGATCGCGAGCTCGTGCTGCAGCTCGAGCGCCGGCCGGGCCAGAAGGAGGAGCGCTACGCGCAGCGCCTCGGCGAGGACGACGAGACGCAACCCGCGCCCGCGTACGTCGCGGCGCCCGCGCCCGCCGCGCCGCGCGCCGCCGCCCCGGGGCCTGGCCCCGGCCCCGCCGCCGCCGGGCCGGCCGCGTCATCCGCCTCGCGGCCCGGCTCGCCGTTCTCGCCCGGCGAGCGCACGCTCGAGCAGCGCGTCGCGACGCTCGAGACGGAGATGGCCCAGCTGCGCGCCGCGCTGCGCCGGCTGACGAACCCCTCGTAAGATGCCGGCGCGCCCGCAGGACTGGTCAGAAATGCGGGGCGCCGGTACGCTGCCTCTCGGCCGCAGTTCCCCGCGCAAAAGGATTTAGATGCCACGGCTCACGCTTCTCACGCTCGGCACGGTCGCCGCGCTCATCCTCGCGACGCCCGCCGGCGCCGCGGTCTCGTTCAAGCCCCTCCCGTCGATCGCCAAGACGCTGAAGGCGAAGCAGGGCTCGACCTGCACGTCGACGACGTATCGCGCGCCGCTCGCCGGCTTCCTCGACGCGCGCCTGCGCGGCACCGGCGACTGGGATCTCGTGCTGCGCGACGTCGCCGGCAAGACGATCGGCGCATCGCGCGCCTTCGGCGGCCGCGAGGTCGTGCAGACGTGGGTGCGTGCCGGCCAGGTCGTCGCGGCGCAGGGCTGCCGGCGCAGCCGCGCCGGGCAGAGCGCGCGCACGACGTTTCGCCTGTCGAGCGTCACGCTGCCCAAGCTGACCGGGGCGCTGCAGGTCCTGCGCGTGCAGGGCAGCGAGAAGCAGATCAACGCGCTCGAGGCCGCGGGCCTCGACGTCACCCACGCGCGTGGCCTCGGCTGGGCGGACGTCCTGGTCTCCGGTGTGAAGGATCTCGCGACGCTCGTCACCTCGGGCCTGCGCTACTCGGTGAAGGTCGCCGACCTCGGCAAGGCGTTCACGGCCGCGCGCGCCGCCGACAGGCGCTACGCCGCGCGCGTCGGCGAGGGCGGCTCGCCGCTGCCGACGGGCCGCACGAGCTACCGCACCTACGAAGACGTCCAGGCCGAGCTCAAGAGCCTCGTCGACAACAACCCGGGCCTCGTGCGCAAGGTCGTCTTCGGGACGTCGTTTCAGGGCCGCGAGATCTCCGGCGTCGAGATCTCGAAGAACGTCGGCGAGCACGACGGACGCCCCGTGTTCTTCTTCATGGCGCTGCACCACGCGCGCGAGTGGCCCACCGTGGAGGGAGCGATGGAGTTCGCGCACCTGCTCGTCCAGGGCAAGGACGAGCCGCGCATCGCCGGCTTGCTGGCCAAGGAGCGCGTCGTGATCCTGCCGCTCGTCAACCCCGACGGGTACATCTCGTCGCGCAACGCGTTCGACCTCGCCGACCAGCTCGGCCAGCCGCCCGACCTCACGCTCGTCGAAGGCGCGCTCCTGCCGTTCGGCGGCCAGTTCGCCTACCGCCGCAAGAACTGCGATGGCGAGATCTTCCCGCCGTCGCTGCCGTGCGAGCTCGCGTGGGGCATCGACCCCAACCGCAACTACGGCTACAACTGGGGCGGCTCGGGCAGCTCGCCCGACGTCACGTCGCAGAGCTACCACGGCCCGGCGCCGCGCTCGGAACCCGAGGTCCAGGCGGTCTGGAACTACGTCCGCACGCACGAGGTGACGACGCTGCTCACGCTGCACAACGTCGCGGCGCTCGTCCTGCGCCCGCCCGGCACGGGCGCCGCCGGCCAGGCGCCCGACGAGGCGAAGCTCAAGGCGATCGGCGACGCGATGGGCACCGCGGCCGGCTACACGTCGCAGTTCGGCTACGAGCTCTACGACACGAGCGGCACCACCGAGGACGACTCGTACGCGGCGACCGGCGGCTTCGGCTACACGATCGAGATGGGGCCGCCGGAGGGCGAGTTCCACATGCCCTACCAGACCGGCGTCGTGGACGAGTGGACCGGGGCGAACGGCCACTCGCAGAACCGCGGCGGCCTGAAGGAGGCGCTGCTCATCGCCGCGGGCGCGGCCGCCGACCCGGCCGACCACGCGATCCTCAAGGGCTCGGCTCCCGCGGGCAAGGTCCTGCGACTGCACAAGACGTTCCAGACGAAGACGAGCTCCTACTGCTCCAAGGGCATCGAGCTCGTGCTGAACATCGGCCTCAGCGCTATCTGCCTGACCGGGCAGAAGCCGCCGCTGACGCTCGACGACGCGCTCGACGCGACGACGACCGTTCCCGCGGGCGGGGCGTACGAGTGGCACATCGGGCAGTCGACGCGCCCGTTCGTCGGTGCGATCCCGGGTCAGAAGGAGGCCTACCAGCTGACCTGCGAGCAGCCCGACGGAACGGTGCTCGAGCGCATGCCGTTCGTCATCGACCGCGGCCAGACGGCGACGGTCAACCTCGGCTGCGGTAGCGGTCAGTCGACGTTCGGCAACGGCGCGAGGATCGGCGGTGACCCTAACGCCGCGCCGGGCTCGGCCGCGACCCCGTCGGTCAACGGCGTGACGGTGCCCGCCGTGACGGCGAAGGCAGCCCCGAAGAAGAAGCCCGCGACCCGCGCGCAGAAGCTCGCGAGCTGCAACAAGAAGGCCAACAAGGTCAAGAGCGCCAAGAAGCGGGCGGCGGCGAAGCGCTCGTGCACGAACCGCTTCGGCAAGAAGCCCGCCGCCGCGAAGTCGAAGCCGAAGTCCTAGTAGTGGTCGTGTGACGCGCTGCACGTTGCGGCGGTGCGTGCGCGCTTAGCATCGGGCCCAACCAGGAGGTGGCCCGATGGCAGGCGTGCGCGTCCGCAAGGACATCTGGGACCTCGGCAACGAGGCAAACCCGTTCCGTGACCCGGCGATCCTCGCCTACGCCCGCGCGGTGGCGGCGATGCAGAAGCTCCACAGCACCGATCCGACGAACGGTGCGAGCTGGATCAACCAGGCGGCGATCCACGAGCGCCGCGCGGCAAGCGTGCCGGGACGCCTCGAGAACCAGTGCCAGCACGCCGGCTGGTTCTTCCTGCCGTGGCACCGGATGTACCTCTATCGCTTCGAGGAGATCGTCCGCTCGCACATGCCGGCCGCGACCGCCGCGACCTGGGCGCTGCCGTTCTGGAACTACACCGAGGTCGCGTCGCACCGCGCGCTGCCGCCGGCGTTCCGGGCGCCCAAGCTGCCCGACGGCAGGCCCAACCCGCTGTTCGTGAGGGAGCGCTCGACGAGCTTCCCGGACATCAACGGGGGCGAGCGGCTGCCGTCACCGGGCGTCTCGACCCGCGCCGCGCTCGCCGAGCGGGTGTTCACCCGGCCCGGGACGGGCACGACCGGTGGCTTCGGCGGCGGCAGGACGTCGTTTCACCACGGCTCGTCCGGGCCCGCGGGGCCACTCGAGGTCACGCCGCACGGCTCGGTCCACGTGCTCGTGGGCGGCGACGGCTTCATGTCCTCGTTCGGGACCGCCGCACTTGACCCCATCTTCTGGCTGCACCACTGCAACCTCGACCGCCTGTGGGAGCGCTGGCTGCGCGCGCCGGCCGGCGGCCATCCCCCGGGCAAGAACCCGACCGCGAGCGCGTGGCTCAACCAGACGTTCGAGCTCGTCGACCGGCGCGGCAAGCGCGTGACGATGGCCGTCAAGGACGTGCTCGACATCGAGCGCCAGCTCGGCTACAGCTACAGCGGGCTGCCGAAGGCGGTCGCGGCCGAGGAGGTCGACGAGCTGATGCAGATCGGTGACGAGGGCGAAGACGAGCGGCCGGCCGAGCTCGTCGGCGCGACGGAGCAGCCGGTGACGCTCGAGGGCTCGACGACAGCGGCCAGCATCCCGGTGAGCGCGCCGACCGGGCCCGCGGAGCGCACCGAGGAGCTCGCCGGGCCGCCGCCGGCGATGTACCTCAACGTCGAGAACATCGAGGGCGACGCGGTGCCCGGCGTGCTCTACGGCGTCTACGTCAACCTGCCCGAGGGCGAGCCGCCGGATCCCGAGGGCCCGCACTACGCCGGGGCGCTGTCGTTCTTCGGGATCGACAGCACGAACGCGGAGGACGACGACGAGGAGGAGGCGCCGCACGGGCTGCGCCATGTCTTCGACATCACGTCGCTCGCGGCGGCGCTCGCCGAGCAGGGCCGCTGGGACCCCGAGCACCTGCGAGTGACGTTCTCGCCGATCGGCGTAGGGGAGGACGAGCTCGCGAGCGCCGGGCCGATCCCGCCGGTGCGGATCGGCCGGGTCAGCCTCTTCATGCAGTAGTGGCGACGCTCGCCGTCCCGGCCGCGGCTCGGCGCCGCATGTGGCTGCGGCCGGAGTGGCCGTGGGTCGTGCTCGTCGTCGCGGCGTGGGTGGCGCTCGTCGCGGGCGTGGCGGGCCACACCCTTCCCGCCGGGCTCGCCTGGTGGGCGCTGATGGTCGTGGCGATGATGGTCCCGGCCACGATCCCGGTCCTGCGCCGGATCAGCTTCGACAGCATGTGGCACCGCCGCTACCGCTCGCCGCTGCTCTTCCTCGCGGCGTTCGTCGCGGTCTGGATGGCGTTCGGCGCCGTCGCCCTCGGCGCGTGGGAGCTCGCGACGCTGCTGGGCGCGGGGCACGCGATCCACGGCGCGGCTGCCACCGGCGCGATCCTCCTGGTCGCCGCGAACTGGCAGCTCGCCCCGCACCACCGTCGCTGCCTGAAGCGCTGCCATCGGACGATGCCGCTCGGCGCCCGCGGCCGCGCCGCCGACCGCGCGTGCCTGCGCTACGGCGTGTTTCACGCGCGCCAGTGCGCGGGCGCGTGCTGGCCGCCCATGCTGGCGATGGTGCCCGGCCACGGCGTGGCGCTGATGGCCGCATTGACGGCGCTGACGAGCTGGCAACACCTCGCACGCCGGCCGAACCGCACGCTGTGCGCGGGCGCGCTCGTCGCGCTGATGGGCGTGGTCATGCTCGCGGGGTAAGGGGTGCGTGCGCTGCATCCCGACGTCGGCCCGCCGCGGGCCGCCTGCGCGATCGCGCTGACGCGTACGCTCGGCCGCGTGAGCGGCCTCGACCCCGCACGCCGGAGCGCGATGGCCGCGATGCTCGCGGCCTCTGCGGTGTTCGTCGCGATGCTGCTGGTCGTCGTCGTTCACGGCGAGCCGGGTGCGATCGACGACCGGGCGGCATCGTTCGTCGTCGCGCACCGCGAGCCGTGGCTGACCGACATCCTCGAGCGGGTGACCTGGCTGGGCAGCCTCGCCGTCCTCGTGCCGCTGCTGCTGCTCGCCGGCCTCGCGCTGCGGCGCTCGCGAGGAACCTCGGCCCCGCTGCTGGTGCTGACCGCGACGGTCGCCGGCTCGACGCTGCTGAGTAACGCGATCAAGGTCGCCGTCGCCCGCGACCGGCCCGCGGACGCGCTCGTCGAAGCCGCCGGCCACGCGTTTCCCTCCGGCCACGCGACGGCATCCGCGGCATGCTGGCTCGCCCTCGCTGCGGTCCTTGCCGGCCCGGGAGCGAGCCTGCGGCGCCGAGCCGCGCTGCGGACCATCGCCCTCGCCGTGATCGCGATCGTCGGATTCTCGCGCGTCTACCTGCGCGCACACGAGGCGACCGACGTCCTCGGCGGCTGGGCCCTCGGCTCACTCTGGGCACTGGTCGTGATCACCGTGGCAGCGCGAAGGGCCTACGAGTCGAAGGCGTGAGGCCCGCTCAGTGCTTGTCATCCCGCATGTCGGCGAGCACCTCGGATGGCAACCGCTGGCCGGGGATCGGCTCAAGCGGCTCACCGAGTTCGAAGAGATCGCGCGTGCCCCGAGTCATCCGGCCCTCGGCGATAAGGCGCTCGGACGGACTCAGCGGTGGAATCGGAATCAGGCGCGCTACGGGGCGGCCCCTGTTCGTGACCTCGATCGTCTCGCCTGCCTCCGCGCCGCGCACATACCTGCCCGCGTGCTGGCGCAGCTCCCGGATGCCGATCGAGCGCACGCGCTACGCCCTGTCGAGTACCGCCACGCACTCGATGTGCGGGGTCTGGGGGAACATGTCGACCGGGACGACGCGGCGCAGCGCGTAGCCGGCCTCCACCAGCTGGGCGGCGTTCGGCGCGAGCGTCGTCGGGTTGCACGAGATGTAGACGATCCGCCGCGGGGCGGCCTCGATGATCCGGCGCACGATCTTCTGCGACAGACCGGCGCGCGGCGGGTCGATCATGCAGACGTCCGGCCGGCTGGCCTCGTCGACAAGCTCGCGCAGCGCCAACCGCACGTCGCCCGCGAAGAACTTCGCGTTGGAGATCTCGTTGCGCTTCGCGTTGGCGATCGCGTCGGCGACCGCCGGCTCGACGATCTCAAGGCCCCACACCTCGCCGGCCCGCGCGGCGACGCTCAGCCCAACCGTGCCGATCCCGCAGTACAGGTCGAAGACCCGCTCCCAGCCCTTGAGGTCGGCGAGGTCCGCGGCGATCGAGTACAGGCGCTCGGCCATCTCCGTGTTCGTCTGAAAGAACGCGAGCGGCGAGATGGCGAGGCTCAGCCCGCTGATCTCCTCCTGCAGCGCCGCGGCGCCCGCAACCAGCGACGTCTCGCCACCGGCGGTGCTCTCGGCGACCGCGTCGGTGCACGTCCACATGAGCCCCTCGCAGTCGACCGCTCCCGCAAGCGACGCGGTGTCGAGGTCGCCGGGACCGGTCACGATCCGCACCTGCAGCGCCCCCGTCCGCCGGCCTTCGCGCACGACGAGGTTGCGCAGAAGCCCCGTGTGCGTGCGCCGGTCCATGGCCTGCAGGCCCTGCTCGCGACACCACGCGAGCACCTGCTCGCGCGCGACGTTCGAGCGCTCGGAGGCCAGCAGGCAATCCGCGACCGGGACGATCTCGTGCCACGAGCCCGGCGCGTGGAAGCCGCACACGAGCGTCCCGTCGCCGGCGGTGCCGAACGAGTACTCGAGCTTGTTGCGATAGCGCCACTGCTCGACCGCGGGCACGATGTCGTCGAGCACGAAGCCCTCGAGCTTGCCGATCCGCGTCAGCGCGTCGCGCACCTGCTCGTGCTTGACGGCTAGCTGGCGCTCGTAGGGCAGCACCTGCCATGGCGCGCCGGGATGGTCGGCGAGCGGTGCGAGGCGCTCCGGGCTCGGCTCGAGCACCTCGAGCGTCCGCGCCTCGGCGTAGCCGCGCTTGCGCTTCGTGACGACGGCGCGCACACGGTCGCCGGGGATCGCGCCCGAGACGAACACGACGTAGCCGCGGCGCCCGTCGTCCGGCGCCTGCAGGCGGGCGATGCCGTTGCCGCCGTAGGCGAGCGCCTCGACGGTGAGCTCGAGCTCGGCGCGAAGCTCGGGGCGCGTGAAGGTGGTGGTGGATTCCATGGGTGGCCCCAGGATAGGGTCAGGGCCGCAACCGTCACGGAGGAGCCCACCCATGCGCACGTCGACCGCACTGCTCACCACAGCCGCATCGATCGCCGCCTGCGGGGTCATCGCCGCGGCGTCCGGGGCTGCTTCGTCCGTTAACGTCGGCGACAACTACTTCGTCCGGCCGTCCGGCGTCCCGACGGTCAGCGCCAAGACCGGCACGAGGGTCACGTTCAAGTTCATCGGCCGCAAGCCGCACAACGTCAAGGTGAAGTCGGGCCCGTCGAAGTTCACCTCGCCGACGCGCAAGAGCGGCACCTACAAGACGCCCGCCCTGCGCAAGGGCACGTACGTCCTCTTCTGCACGATCCACGGCCAGTCCGACCAGAGCATGAAGCTCTCGGTCAAGTAGGCGGCCGCGAGCGCTGCCGGGCGCGGCGGCGCGCCGCGGTCAGCCCGTCGCGGGCCTGGCGGCTTGCGACCTGCACGAAGACCGCCGTGAGATCCGCCGCGTCCTCGACGGCCATCCGACCCAGCGCCGCGGCCTTGCGCAGCAGACCGACCCCGATCACCGCAGCAGCAGCTCCAGCAGGGCCTTCTGCGCGTGGCGGCGGTTCTCGGCCTGATCCCAGATGCGCTGCCGTGAGCCGTAGAGCAGCTCGGCCGTGATCTCCTCGCCGGGGTGCGCGGGCAGGCAATGCAGGGCGATGGCGCCCGGCGCGGCGAGGTCGAGCAGCTCGTCGTCGAGGCGGTAGGGGCGCAGCGCGGCGCGGCGGTCGTCGGCCGTCTCCTCGTCGCCCATGCTGACCCACACGTCGGCGTAGATCGCGTGCGCGCCCGCGACCGCCTCGGCCGGGTCGGTCGTCACCAGCGCGCCGGGCGCGCCCGTGAGCGTGTAGTCCGCGGGCGAGGCGACCGCCACCTCAACGCCCGCGATCGCGCCGAGCAGCGCGAGCGAGCGCGCGACGTTGTTGCCGTCCCCGACGTAGGCGACCTTCAGCCCCTCGAGACGGCCGAACGCCTCGCGCAGCGTCATGAGGTCGGCGAGCGCCTGGCAGGGATGGTGGCCCGCGGTGAGCATGTTGAAGACCGGCACCGTCGCGACCGACGCGAGCTCCTCGAGCAGCGCGTCGGGACCCGTGCGGATCCCGATCGCGGACACGTGGCGCGAGAGGATCCGCGCGGTGTCGCCGATCGACTCGCCGCGCGCGAGGTGCATCTCGTCGCGGCGCAGCACGATCGGCTGGCCGCCGAGCTCGAAGATCCCCGCCTCGAACGACAGCCGCGTGCGCGTCGAGTGCTTCTCGAAGATCAGCGCGACACTGCGGCCTTCGAGCGCCCGCGACGCGAGCGGCGTGGCCTTCAGCGCGTCGGCGCGGTCAAGCAGCGCGTTGAGCTCGTCGCGATCGAGCTCGGTGCCGGTGAGCAGGTGGCGCGTCAAGCGGGCAGTGTACGACGGCCATGCTCATGCTGACCTGGAACCTCTTTCACGGCCGCTCGGTGCCGGGCGCCGGGCACGACCTGCGCGTGGAGTTCGAGGCCGCGCTCGCCGGCTGGGACTGGGACGTCGCGCTGCTGCAGGAGGTCCCGCCGTGGTGGCCCGAGCAGCTCGCGCGCGCCTGCGACGCGACGCAGAGCACGGCCCTGACGTCGCGCAACTTCGCCCTGCCCGCGCGCCGCGCGAGCGCGCAACGCCGGCCCGACCTCATCAAGTCGAACGGCGGCGGCGCGAACGCGATCCTCGTGCGCGGGCCGGTCGCGGCGCAACGGCGCGAGCTGCTGCGCCGCTGGCCCGAGCGGCGCGTCTGCCACGCGGTGCTCCTCGCCGACGGCACCTGGTGCGCGAACCTCCACGCCGAGGCGCACGGAGCCGGGCGCGCGCAGGCCGACATCGCGCGCGCGGCCACCGCGACACGCGCCTGGGCGCAGGGCGCGCCGGCGATCCTCGGCGGCGACTTCAACGTCCGCGCGCCGCAGGTCCTCGGCTTCGAGGCGCTCGCCGCACACCACGTCGACCACATCCTCGGCGCCGGCCTCCAGGCCGCGGGGCCGCCACAGCTTCCGGAGCACGGCCCGCTGTCAGACCACGCGCCCGTGATCGTCGACGTAGTGCGGCGCGAGGTCTCACCCGCGGGGTAGGGTCCGAGCCCGACCCCATCTTCGGAGGACCCGCCCATGCCCCGCCTGCCCGTCACCCTCCTCACGTGCCTCGCGCTGTCCGCCGGCGCCATCGCCGGCTGCGGCTCGGACGACGACGATGCCGCCAGCACGCCGGCGCCGCCGCCAGCCGCGACGGCACCCGCCGAGACGACCGCGGCCTCCGCCGCCGGCGACGTCGTCAAGGTCACGATGAAGGACATCAAGTTCGTCCCTGAGAGCATCGAGGCGAAGGTCGGCCAGAAGATCGAGTGGGAGAACACCGACGGCCAGATCCCGCACACGGTGACCTCGACGACCGACGGCGTGGACTTCGACTCCGGCAACATGGGGGCCGGCGCGAAGTTCACCTACACGCCGAAGAAGGCCGGCACGATCGACTACGTGTGCACGATCCATTCCGGCCAGACCGGGACGATCAAGGTCACGAAGTAGCTCAGCGCAGCCCGAACCCGCGCAGCACCATCAGCGCGCGAGCGCTTGCCGAGCCGGGCTTGGGCAGCACGCCGAGCTGGATCGCGGCGTCGTAGAGGTCGAAGAACGCCCGGACGCGCCACAGCCGCGTCCGGGTCTCGTCGAGCTCGCAGTAGAGAACCGTCTGCACGACGATCGCCTTGCCCGACGGCGGAAACTCGCCGAATGTGCCCGTGTGGGTCGCGAGCACGCGCGCGGGTGCGGCGAGGAAGCGCCCGTCGGTGAGGGTCTCGCCGGTCGGCTCGAGGCGGGCGTCGGGCGCGCCGGTGCGCAGCTTCGCGACGTGCCCCGCGAGCGCCGCCGGGCCCACGAGCGGCTCGAACGTCAGCGGATCCTCGTAGTGCAGATCGGGCGCGCACGTCGCCGCGAGCTCCTGGGCGAAGTCGCGCGCCGACCACGCCGCCTGAAAGCGGCCGACGAGCTCGGTGGGCTCGCTCACTCGGCGAACTCCGGCATCCCCTCGAGGGGCGAGCTCGCCCGCGCGTGCGTGCGCCGTGCGATCCGCCCGGCGCCGCGCGCGAGCACGCCGGCTTCCACCCCGAGCCGGATCGCGTGCGCCATCGCGACGGGATCCGCGGCGCGCGAGATCGCGCTCGCGCACAGCACGGCGTCGCAGCCGAGCTCCATCGCGAGCGCCGCGTCGGATGCCGTGCCGACGCCCGCGTCGAGGATCACCGGCACGCCCGCCTGCTCGACGATGAGCGTGAGGTTCGCGGGGTTCGCGATCCCCATGCCGCTGCCGATCGGCGATCCGAGCGGCATGACCGCCGCACAGCCCGCGTCCTCGAGCCGGCGCGCGAGGACGGGGTCGTCGTTCGTGTACGGCAGCACGACGAAGCCGTCGTCGACGAGCTGCTCGGCGGCGGCGAGCAGCTCGGGCGCGTCGGGCAGCAGCGTGCGCTCGTCGCCGATGACCTCGAGCTTGACCCAGTCGGTCTGCAGCGCCTCGCGGGCGAGCTGCGCGGTGAGGACGGCGTCGCGCGCGGTGAAGCAGCCTGCGGTGTTCGGCAGCACCTCGACCCCATGCGCCGCGATGACGTCGAGCAGCGAGCCCTGCTGGCCGGGATCGACGCGGCGCATGGCGACCGTGACGAGGTCGCACTCGCAGGCGTCGATCGCGTCGCCGAGCGTCTGCATCCGCGTGAAGCCGCCGGTGCCGAGCAGCAGGCGCGAGCGCAGCTCGCGGCCGGCGATGACGAGTGGCCCCGTCATCCGCCCTGCGTCGCCGTGACGACCTCGACGCGCGCGCCGTCGGGGACGGTGCGCGTCGGCCACAGGCCGCGCCGCGCGATCTCCGCGTCGACGGCCACCGCGATCCCGGTCGTCTCAGGGTCGATGTCGGCGGCGAGCAGGACGTCGCGGATCGTCGGGCGCTCGGCGGCCGGGTCGGTCGGCTTGCCGTTGACGTAGATCACGCGATCACCTGCTCGAAGCGGCGCGGGGCGAAAGCGGGCGGGACGGCGGCGTGCTCGCCGTCGAGCGCGGCGGCGACGATCTGGGCGGTGACCGGCGCGAGCAGGATCCCGTTGCGGTGATGGCCTGTCGCCCAGTGCAGGCCCTCGATCTCGGGGTCCGCGCCGAGCAGCGGCGCGTTGTCGGGGGTGGCGGGACGCAGCCCGGCCGCCGACTCCTCGACGACGAGCTCGTGGACGCCCGGCACGAGCTCGCCGGCGTCGCGCAGCAGCTCGTAGAGGCCGCCAGCGGTGACGGTCGTGTCGAAGCCGCGCTCCTCCATCGTCGCGCCGAGCACGTAGCGCCCGTCTCCGCGCGGCACGAGGTAGCCGCCCTCGAAGCGCACGATCCGATCGACGAGACCAGGGCCGTGCGGGTCGCGCAGGCGCAGGATCTGCCCCTTGACCGGCCGCAGCGGGACCTCGGGCAGGCCGCCGATCGCGCCGCTCCACGCGCCTCCGGCGACGACGACGCGCTGCGCCGCGACGATCTCACCGGTCGTGAGGCGCACGCCGGTGATCCTGGCGCCCCGGCACTCGATCCGATCGACGGTCACGCCCGTACACCCATCAACCCCTACGCGGCGGCCCGCCTCAGCGAGGGCGGTCACCGTCGCGCGGGGGTCTGTTGCATGGTCGCCCGGAACGACCAGCGCAAGACGGATCGTCGGAGCGAGCGCGGGCTCGAGCCTGCGCGCGGCGCTTGGCAGGAGTCGCTCCACTCCCAGACCCAGCTCGTGCCGCAGCTCGAGCTCGCGATCGAGCGCCTCGGCTTCGTCGTGATCGCGGGCGACGACGAGCGCGCCGCAGCGCCGCAGGCAGGGATCGATGTCCGAAGCCTGCGCCAGCTCGGCGGCGAACGCCGGCCAGTCGCGCGCGCTGCGCAGGCCGAGCTCGAGCAGGGCGAGCTCGCCCGGATCGGCCTCGGTGACCGGCGCGAGCATCCCCGCCGCGACGTGCGACGCGCCACCGCCGAGCTCCCCGCGCTCGAACAGGCGGACGGCGTGCCCGCGCTGCGCCGCGCGCCATGCGACGGCGAGGCCGATGACGCCGCCGCCGATGACGACGACGTCGGGGGTTGCGGTTGGGTCCTGCGGCATTGCACCTCGCTTCGCCGGCATGATCCGGATCAGCTGCTGACGGTCGGCGTGACGCCCTCTCAGCCCGCGCTCGCGGGCTCCCGTACGAGTAATGCTAGAGGGTCCGAGCGGGCTGCAAGCACGGCGTTGCGACAATGCAGCGATGGCTCTTTCCAGCGATCGTCGCGAGCGCCTCGAGCGTGCCGTGCTCTACCTCGTCTGCTCGACGCGTCCCGGCGGGCGCGCGCTCGCGGACGTGCTCGGACCGGCGCTCGCCGGCGGCGTCGACATCGTGCAGCTGCGCGACAAGGAGGCATCGAAGGCTGAGCTCCTCGCGGCCGCCGCGATCGCGCGGCGCCTGTGCGACGACGCCGGAGCGCTGCTGATCCTCAACGACCGCCCGGACCTCGTCGCCGAGGCTGGAGCCGATGGCTGCCACGTCGGGCAGGACGACGTGGACGTGCCCGCCGCGCGCGCACTCGCGGGCGAGGGCGCGATCGTCGGGCAGTCCACGCACTTCCCCGACGAGATCGACGCCGGCGGCGAGGCCGACTACATCGGCGTCGGCCCGGTCCACTCGACGCCGACGAAGCCCGGGCGCCACGCGGTCGGGCTCGAGCTCGTGCGCTTCGCCGAGGCGTTCGCGCCCGTGCCGTTCTTCGCCATCGGCGGGATCGACGCGTCGAACGTCGCTGCCGTCGTCGACGCCGGCGCGCGGCGCGTCGCCGTCGTGCGCGCGATCGCGGACGCCGCCGACCCGCGCGCCGCCGCGGCACAGCTGCGCGCCGCGATCGCCGGGGAGCCGATCGATGGCATCGCGTAGGCGCGGTCGCGGCGCCTCGCCCGCGCGCCCCGAAGCGACGGCGCCCGCGCCCGCCGACCCGATGCCCGACCGCTACGCCCGCGGACGCGCCCGCGATGAGGCGATCCGCATGACCCTCGAGCCGCTCGAGCCCGGCGAGCGGCCGCGCTCGGTGACGATCGCCGCGATCGTCGCCTTCGCCTTCGCGGTCGCGAACGTCGTCGCGACGCTCACCGTCGACGACCTCTCCTCAGACAATGGCAACCCGACGACCGTGGCCGTCGTCACGACCGCGGTGCTCGTCCTCGCCGGCGCCGGCATGCTCGCGCGCAAGTACTGGGCGGTGCTCGGCTTTCAGTGCATCCTCGGCCTGCAGATCGTCTTCTTCACGCTCGCGCTCTCGCGCGTGCAGAAATGGTGGGTCGGGCTCGGGCTCGTCGTCTTCATCGGCCTGCTCGGTTGGCTGTTCTGGAAGCTCATCCGCGCGATGGCCAGGTTGCAGATGCCCGAACGCCCCGGCAAGACCGAAACCACCCGATAGCCTCCCGCCACATGCCCGAATCCTCGTATGACTGCATCGTCATCGGCTCGGGGCCCGGCGGGTACGTCGCGGCCATCCGGGCCGCTCAGCTTGGGATGACGACCGCCGTCGTCGAGTCCGACCAGGTCGGCGGGCGGTGCCTGAACTACGCCTGCATCCCCGCGAAGGCCGTGCTCCGCGTCGCCGACGTGCTCGGCGAGATACGCGACGCGAGCGCCTACGGCATCACCGTCGCCGAGCCGACGGTCGACTTCGACGGCGTCACCGCGCGCCGCAAGAAGGTCATCAAGACGCTCACCGGCGGCGTCGCGGGGCTTTTCAAGAAGAACGGCATCGACGTCATCGACGGGCACGGCGTCGTCACCGACGACGCCAACGTCAAGGTCGGCGGGAACTTCGACGGCACGGAGTACGGGGCGAAGGTCGTCATCCTCGCGACCGGCTCGGTGAAGAAGCCGCTGCCGGGCACGCGCTTCGGCGGTCGCGTCATCGGCACCGAGGAGGCATGGGCGCTAGCCGAGCTGCCGGCCACGCTCGCGGTCGTCGGCGCGGGTGCGTCGGGCACCGAGATCGCGTCTGCCTACGCGCGCCTCGGCTCGGACGTCACGCTCTACGAAGGGCTCGACCGCGTCCTGCCGACCGAGGACGCCGACATCTCGAAGATCGCCGAGCGCGCGTTCAAGAAGCAGGGCATCAAGGTCCGCATCGGCGTCTTCGTCGAGAACGTCGAGACGGGTGAGGACGCGGTCAGCTTCACGGTCGCGGGCGAGCAGAGCAGCGCGGACTGGCTCGTCATCGCGGCCGGGCGCACGCCCGACGTCGAGGGCCTCGGCCTCGAGGAGGCCGGCATCGCACTCACGGACGACGGCCACGTCGCGGTCGACGGCGCCATGCGCACCTCGCTCGCCGGCGTCTACGCGATCGGTGATCTCGTGCACGGCCCGGCGCTCGCGCACAAGGCCTCCGACGAGGGCATCATCGCCGCCGAGGACGCCGCCGGCCTGCAGACCCATCCGATCGACTACATCGACGTCCCACGCGCGACCTTCTGCTACCCGAACGTCGGCAGCTTCGGGCTCACCGAGCAGCAAGCTCGAGACGCCGGCCACGACATCGTCGTCGGCAAGTGCAGCTTCGGTGCCGTCGGCGCGGGCACGGTCTACGGCGACCGCAGCGGGCTCGTGAAGATCGTCGGCGACCGCAAGTACGGCGAGCTGCTCGGCGGCCACATCGTCGGCACGCGCGCGACCGAGCTCATCCAGGAGCTCGTGAACGTCCGCGCGCTCGAGGGCGGCTTCGGCGAGATCGCGCGCATGGTGCACGGCCATCCGACGCTGTCCGAAGCGGTCATGGAGGCCGCGCGCGACGCCGACGGCTGGATCATCCACGGCTGACGTGCCGCCCGCGGCGCAGGTCCCCGCGTTCTACTTCGACCTGCGCAGCCCCGAGTGCTATCTCGCGGCCGAGCGGGTGCTGCAGGTGCTGCCCGTCGCTGCGGAGTGGATCCCGATCGCCTCGCAGCGCCTGCCCGCCGCCGACACGCTCGAGGGCTTTCGCTGCGAGACCGACCGCGAGGCCTTCTTCGAGCGCATCGCCCGCACCGCGGAGCGGCGCGGGCTGCAGCCGCTGCGCTGGCCGCAGCCGTTTCCGTTCGACAGCGCGTTCGCGCTGCGCGCCGCGACCTACGCCAAGCAGATCGGCCGCACGGTCCCGTTCGCGCTCGCGGCCTTTCGCCAGGCGTTCGCGGGCGGGCGCGACCTGAGCGTTCCCGACAACGTCCTGATCGCCGCCGCGGCGTGTGAGATGCATCCCACAGCGGTCCTCAAGGGCGCTGGGCTGATGTCGATCGCGACCCGTCTCGAGCAAGCGACGGCGCTGGCCGAAAAGCGCGGCGTTCGCGACGTTCCGGCCGTATGGCTGGGAGGCGAGCGCGTGTTCGCGGGCGATGACGCGCTGGACGCCGCAGCCGGGGCACTCGCCAGATAGGACACGTCGTCGCTGCCGGCCTTCGCGCTGGCCGGATGGCCCCGTTGGCAGGCTCCGAAACCGCCACCTACGCTCGCGCCACGGGGACGGACCCCTCTCACGATGAGAGGGAACTTAAGGAAAACGCCACGATGGCCGCAGTTGCAAGACCCCGCCACACCCGCCCGCGCACACTCGCGCTCACCCTCATGCTGGGATCGCTGGCCGCGGCCGGCGCGATCCCCGCGACCGCTCAGAGCGCGACCGTCCAGTCGACGGTCCTACCTCCAAGCGTGAGCTTCACCGACACCGCGCACGAGGTCAACGCGGTGACCGTCTTACAGGACGGCACGGGCCAGATCGTCTTTACCGACACCGCAACGCCACCCGTCGACGGCGACGGGGCGGGCGGCTGCGTTGTCAGCGGCAACGTCGCCACCTGCCCGCTGCTGGTCATTCCCCCGCCATTTCCCTCCGGCGGCGTTTCCGTCTTGGCTGGCGGTGGGGCCGACGCGGTCACAATCGACAACTCGCTGACCGCTCCCGCCACGGTGGACGGGGAAACCGGCGACGACACCATCCAGGGCGGGGCGAGCGACGACACGCTCAGCGGCGGAGCAGATGCCGACAACGGCGGAGACGACACGCTGAACGGCGGCCCGGCGGGGCTGTCGCCGGATGACGACGACGGCGACGACACCATCAGCGGCGGCCCCGGAAACGACACCGCGGCCGGCGGCAGCGGCAATGACATCATCGACGGCGGCACGGGCGACGACGCCGGCATCGCCGTCTTCCCGTTCGTCCTCGGCGCGCTCGACGGCGGACCCGGCAACGACACCGTCGGCGGCGGCGACGGCAACGACGTGATCAATGGCGGATCCGCCTCGCGGTGACCGTGACCACGAACGACAACGTCGCCAACGACGGTGCCGCGGGCGAGGGCGACAACGTGCGCGACACCGTCGAGAACGTCTACGGCGGCAGCGCCGCGGACAGCCTGACCGGCGCCGCTGCCCACAACGAGCTCTACGGCGGGACCGGCGCCGACACGCTGTCGGGCCTTGGCGGCAGCGACGGGCTCTTCGGAGGCGTCCGGCAACGACACGAGCACCGGCGGCGCGGACCACGACGAGCTGCGAGGCGAGCGCGGCGACGACACGCTGGTGAGCACCGACGAGGGTGGCGACCAGGTCGGCTGCGGCGCCGGGGCCGACGGCGTCACGAACGACGCGGTCGACACCGTCGATGGCGACTGCGAGACGGTGTCGGCGGCCCCGGCCGCCGGGCCGACGGGCGCCACCGGCCCGGCCGGGCCCGCCGGTGCGACAGGCGCGCGCGGGCCGGCGGGCGCCAAGGGCGCACGCGGAGCGCGCGGGCCGCGCGGCCGTGCCGCGAGGATCAGCGTGACCTGCCGGCTCGTCGGCGCGCGCAAGAACCGCATCAGGTGCACGACCCACAACCTCGCGGTGCCGCGCGGGTCGAGCGTCAGGATCCGCCTGTCGCGCAACGGTCGCCTGGTCGCGGCCGGCAAGGGGCGCGTTCGTAGCGGCGGCTCGAGCAGCGTCGACCTGAAGCTCGGTCGCGCACTGCGTGCGGGTACCTACACGCTCACCGCGCGCGTCCCGAGGGCCAACAAGAAGGCGCAGATCATCCGGCGGCGGTTCATCGTCCGCTGAGCGCCGTGGTGCACGCTGCCTCCGGCGACCGGTGCAGGAGGCAGCGCCGCCTCGCCCTTGTCGCCGCCTCGTGCGCTGCCAGAACGCGTTCACCGGACACCCGACCTGCTCCCGCGAGCTACCTTCTCCAAGATGAAGGCCAACCGCGGCTACCGCCTGCTCCACACGCGTGCCGGCCGCCGCCCCGCGGCGCTCGATCCGACGCGCATCGACCACATCGAGGTCGTGGAAGTCGCGACCGGCGAGGTCGTCCTGTTCTGGGATCTGCCGGCGCCCGAGGCCGCCCGCCGTGCGCGGCGCGTGCGCGAGGATCTCAACGTGCTCGAGGTCGACGCGTTCATCGACCGCTGGTGCGCGATGGACCTCGACGCGGTCGACGCGATCCGCGAGTAGCCCGCGTCAGTCCGTGCGGCCCGACACGGCGAGTCCGGCGCCGAGCCCGATCATCACGATGCCGCCGGTGCCGCCGATCGCCGCCAGGCGCCGCGGCGAGCGCACGAGCCACGCACGCGCCGCGCCCGCGGCGAGCGCCCAGATCCCGTCGCAGACGAGCGCGATCGTGCAGAAGACCGCGCCGAGTGTGAGCAGCTGCAGCGCCACCGACCCGGTGTGCGGGTCGACGAACTGCGGCAGCACGGCGACGAAGAACACGATGACCTTCGGATTGGCGATCCCGACGACGAACGCGTCGACGAGGATGCGGCGCAACTCGCGCGGCTCGACCACCCGGCCGAGCGCCGCGGCCAGCTCGCTGCGGTGGCGAACGCTCTGCACGCCGAGGTAGACGAGGTACAGCGCGCCAGCGAGCTTGATGACCGTGAAGACCGCGATCGACTCCTGCACGATCGCCCCGACGCCAAGGGCCACGGCCACGACCTGGACGTAGACCCCGGCCGCGTTGCCTACGACCGTCGCGAGGCCGGCGCGGCGGCCCAGCGTCAGCGAGCGCGTGACGACGAACAGCACGCTCGGGCCGGGCACCGCGATGAGCACCGTCGCGATGACCATGAAAGCCAGCAGGTGCTCGGTCGGCAGCATGCGCCGAGGTTAGGCGAGCGGCGCCCCGCGCGCCAGCGCCCCGCCCCCGGGGCTACAGCCGCTCAAGCGCCTCGCGCGCTGCGCGCTTGCCCGCGCTCACGGCTCCGTCCATGTAGCCGTTCCAGTACGTCGCGGTCTCGGTGCCCGCCCAGTGGATCCGATCGACGGGCTCGCGCAGCGCCGGGCCGTAGGTCGTCAGCACGCCCGGCGGCGCGACCGCGACCGGGCAGCCGCGCGACCACTCCTCCTGCGACCAGTTCATCTCGACGTAGTCGATGGGCTCCAGCGCGCGCGGGCCGAACGCGCGCGCGAAGCTCGCTAGGCAGGTCGCGCGCCGCTCGCCCTCGGGCAGGCGCTCGAGCCGCCGCGCCTCGTCGCCGCCAGCGAACCCCAGCAGCGCGCCCGGCGCGCCGGACTCCGGCGAGCTGTCGAACGTGATGTTCAGCGGCCCGGCGTCGGAGACCGAGGAGCCGTTGAGCCCGTCGTCGCGCCAGAACGCCCGCGAGTAGACCGCCTGGACCTTGACCATGTGCCCCTGCGGGAGGTGCTGCATCAGCCCCTCCCGCAGCGCGGGCAGCCCGGGCTCGTAGCGAACCAAGCCCGCCACGGCCGGCGGCAGCGCGACGATCACCCGCCGCGTGCGGTTGACGTAGCGATCGGAGATAACGTCGACGTAGCCGCGCCCAACCACGATCCGCCGCACCG
Source organism: uncultured Actinomycetes bacterium (assembly GCA_963839905.1). GTDB lineage: Bacteria > Actinomycetota > Thermoleophilia > Solirubrobacterales > Solirubrobacteraceae > CADCVQ01. Next base: position 174,273 of record CAWIXC010000009.1, read on the forward strand.
GCGAGCGCTTCACGACCCGCCGGCCAAGCTGCCCGGCAACCGCCAGCGCGATCGCCTGCGCGCCGCCCGCGATGCGATCCTGCTGGGCGCCGTTGCGCGTCGAGAAGTTGCGCTCGAACGTCCCGACGTTGCGCTCGTCACCCGACGCCGCGATGAAGAACAGCGCGAACAGCAGCGAGATGTCCCGCGGCTCGGCGGCGAAGATCGCCCGGATCGCGGCCGTCGACGCGTCGCGGAAGCGCTTGCTGCCGGTCGTGTTGCGACGGATCCACCGCTCGAGGGACTGGCCGTCCCACTCGGCCGCACGCGCGGCCTTCCACGGCACGTCGACGGGCACCGACTTCGACATCGAGTCCAGCGCGGGGATCGCGAGCAGGAGGTCGGGGAGCGCAGCGAGGTCGGGGGGCGCCTGCCCCGTGAGGCCCGTGTCGGGATACGTCGACCGCTTGCCGCCGGCGACGTAGACGTTGAGCCCCGTCGCGTACGAGGGGAACGTCGCGATCGCAAGCTCGTCCACCAGCGCGCGGATGTGGTTCTGGGTCGGCCCGATGAACTCGGCGCCAAGGTCGACGACCTCCGAGCCGCCCGCAACAGCCCGGCTCAGCATCCGCCCGCCGACGCGGTCACGCGCCTCGATCACCGCGACCGACCGCCCCGCCCGCGCGACCTCGCGCGCCGCGATCAAGCCCGACAGCCCCGCGCCGACCACCACGACGTCCTCGCGCCGCCGCGTGCGACGGCGCGCGCGTGGCGTCGCCGCGACGGCGTCCGCGCCCGGAGGCGGCGACCCCGCCGCAGCCGCCGCCGCGACCGCCGCCGCACCGACCACGAGCTCCCGCCTGCTGATGCGCCGCTCGGTCACGACCTGGCAGCCTCACAACGTCCACCTCGCACTGTCAAGCGGCAACGACGTTGGCCGCTCGTCGAAACGGCACGGCAACCCTCGCCCGCTACGCTGACCTCACAGATGGCAGAGCCCGTTGCGGACCCCACCGAAGCCGACCTCCCCGAACCGGGCGTCGCACGGGACTGGCTTGCGGCCATGACCCTCATCCGCCGCTTCGAGGAGCGCGCCGGGGAGATGTACGCGAAGGCAAAGGTCGGCGGGTTCCTGCACCTCGCGATCGGCGAGGAGGCGACGATCGTCGGCTCGACGCGCGCGCTCCGCGACCAGGACTACCTCATCTCGACGTACCGCTCCCACGGCCACACGCTCGCGCGAGGCAGCGATCCGAACGCCGTCATGGCCGAGCTGTTCGGCCGCGTTGACGGGCTGTGCCGCGGCCGCGGCGGCTCGATGCACATGTTCGACCTCGACAAGCGCTTCATGGGCGGCTACGGGATCGTCGGCGGCAACCTGCCGATCGCCGCCGGCTTCGCGCTGGCCTCGGACTACAACGGCCTCGACGAGGTCACGCTGTGCCAGTTCGGCGACGGCGCCTCGAACCAGGGCACGTTCGGCGAGACGATGAACCTCGCCGCGCTCTGGAAGCTGCCGGTCGTCTTCATGATCACGAACAACCGCTTCGGCATGGGCACGTCGCTCGAGCGCCACTCGGCCGTGACCGACCTGCTGCGCAAGGGCGAGGGCTTCGGCGTGCCCGGCATGCGCTGCGACGGGATGGACGTCATGGACACCTACCACGTGACGACCGAGGCGCTGCGGATCGCGCGCGACGAGCGCCGGCCGGTGCTCGTCGAGGCGCTGACCTACCGCTTCCGCGGCCACTCGATGGCCGACCCCGAGGAGTACCGCACGAAGGAGCAGGTCGACGAGTGGCGCAAGCGCGACCCGATCGCGGTCTTCGGCGACCAGCTCGTTGAGGCCGGCGTCATGAGCGCCGAGGAGCGCGAGCAGCTCGACGCCGAGACGATCAAGCGCATCGACGAGGCGGTCGCTTTCGCCGACGCCTCGCCGCACCCGTCGCCGAACGAGCTCTACGACGACATCTACGTGCTCGGCGACCAGGTCCGCGGCTGGTACTCCGTCGACGAGCGCACCTCGACCCCGCACCGCGGCGAGGACGAGCGCGGCATGGACGAGAACCTGCCGGGCCACAAGGCGTATGAGCGCGCGATGGGCGAGCAGCAGGGCACGCCCGGACCCACCGACGACGCGCAGAAGGACGAGGACTAGGGCGTGGCGGTCATGCGCTACCGCGACGCGCTGAACTCCGCGCTGCGCGAGGAGATGGCTCGCGACGAGTCCGTGATGCTCATGGGCGAGGACATCGGCGTCTTCAACGGCGCGTTCAAGGTCACGGCGGGCCTGCTCGAGGAGTTCGGCGAGAAGCGCGTGCGCGACACGCCGATCTCCGAGAACACGATCGTCGGCATGGGGGTCGGCGCGGCGATGACCGGCCTGCGCCCCGTCGTCGAGCTCATGACGATCAACTTCTCGCTGCTGGCGATGGACCAGATCGTCAACCACGCGGCCTCGATCCGCTACATGTTCGGCGGCCAGGTGAAGGTGCCGCTGGTCGTGCGGATGCCGCAGGGCGCGGGCCACCAGCTCGGCCCGACGCACTCGCACTCGTGGGAGGCGCTATACCTGCACGTGCCGGGCCTGCTCGTCGCCGTGCCGACGACGGCCGCCGACGCCAAGGGCCTGCTGAAGTCCGCGATCCGCGACGACAACCCCGTCATCTTCATCGAGCACGAGTACCTCTACGGCCAGCGCGGCGACGTGCCCGACGACGAGGACCACACCGTGCAGTTCGGCCAGGCGGCGATCCGGCGCGAGGGCTCGGACGTCACGATCGTCGGCATCTCGCGGATGGCGCTGACGGCCGCGCGCGCGGCGAAGACGCTGAGCGAGAAGCACGGCATCGAGGCCGAGGTCATCGACCCGCGGACGCTGCGCCCGCTGGACCTCGACACGATCCTCGAGTCGGTTCGCAAGACGAATCGCTGCGTGATCGTCGAGGAGGGCTGGCCGCACGGCGGTGTCGGCGCGAACCTCGCCGCGTTGATCGCCGAGCAGGCGTTTGACGACCTCGACGCGCCGATTCAAAGGGTTACCGGCGCCGACGTGCCGATGCCGTACTCCAAGCCGCTCGAGCAGCTCGCGTTTCCGCACGAGCCGCAGGTGATCGAAGCGGTGCTCGCGACGACGGCCAGGCGCTGAGGGCTGCTGCCGATGCCCGAGATCGTCATGCCACGACTGTCGGACTCGATGGAGGAAGGCACGATCCTCAAGTGGCTGAAGGCCGACGGCGACGCGGTCAGCCGCGGTGAGCCGCTCGCGGAGATCGAGACCGACAAGGCGACGCTGACGTACGAGTCCGACGGCGCGGGGACCCTGACGATCGTGGTGCAGGCAGGCGAGACGCTGCCGATCGGCGAGGTCATCGCGCGTCTGGACGACGGTGACGGCGATGGCGCGTCCCCGCCCTCCGGATCCGCGCCCGCCGAAGCCTCCGCCCCGGCCGAAGCCTCCGCCCCCGCCGAGGCCTCCGCGCGCGCCCCCGCGCCGTCCGAAGGCTCCACGCCCTCCGAGGCGCCGCCGCCCGAGGAACCTCCACCCACACGCAAGACCGGCCGCGTCAAGGCCTCCCCGCTCGCCCGCCGGATGGCCCGCGAGCAGGGCATCGACCTCCACCTCATCGAGGGGACGGGACCCGGCGGGCGCGTCGTGAAGTCCGACGTCGAGGACGCGGCGAAGGAAGGCACCGCGAAGATCTCCACCGAGGCCCCCGTCACGGCGCCCGAGCCAGGCGAGCCCAAGCCTTCGCCCGAGGCGGCGCCTGCCGCTCAAGCGCCGGCACCTCCGCCCAAGCCGAAGGAGACCGGCACGGCCAAGGGCGACATCACGATCCAGGAGCTCACGCGCATCCAGCAGGTGATCGCTCGCCGGATGGCCGAGTCCAAGGCCACGGTCCCCGAGTTCACGCTGCGAAGCGAGATCGACATGGAGGGCTGCGTGAAGCTGCGCTCCGAGCTGAAGGCGCTCGGCGGCGAGGTGCCGTCCTACAACGACATGGTCGTCAAGGCGTGCGCGCTCGCGCTGCGCGAGTACCCGCGAGCCAACGGCAGCTACAAGGACGGCAAGTTCGAGCTGCACAGCCGCGTCAACGTCGGGCTGGCGGTCGCCGCGACGGACGCGCTCGTCGTGCCCACGATCTTCGACGCCGACCGGAAGTCCCTGCGCGAGATCGCGCGCGAATCGAAAGCGCTGGCCGAGAAGGTCCGCGCCGGCACGGTCGCGCCGCCCGAGCTCAGCGGCGGGACGTTCACGGTCTCGAACCTCGGCATGTTCGGGGTCACGGACTTCACCGCGGTCATCAACCCGCCGCAGGCCGCGATCCTCGCCGTCGGCGCGCTCGCGCCACGAGCCGTCGTCCGCGACGGCGAGCTCGTCGCGCGCAACACGATGGGCGTCACGCTCGCCTGCGACCACCGCATCCTCTACGGCGCCGATGCCGCGCAGTTCCTCGCACGCATCCGCGAGCTGCTCGAGCAGCCGCTCGCGCTCGCGTTCTGAAGAAGGGCCGCTTACCGCGGGACGGCCCGGTCGAGCACACCGGCGAGTGCGCCGGTCGCACCCTGCAGCACCGAGCTGAGCAGGTCGAGCACGTCCTGCACGGCCTTGGCGACGGGCGGGCCGAGGAGCGGGGCAGCCACTGCGCCGGCCGACTTGCCGGTGCTCTGCACGGTCGCGCCGACGGCGTCGCCGACCTCGCGCACGCCGTCGCCGACGGCAGGCGGGCGGTCGACCGGGGCCTGCTCCGCGGCCGCGGGCGGGGCGGGGTCGAGCTCGCGCACGCCGGGGTTGTACGCCGCCTCCGGCGTCGGGCGCTCGGCCAGCGACGTGCGCGGCGGTCGCGCCGCGGAGCGCTTGGCCTGCTGCGCCGCGGGCGCCGCCGGGCGGATGACGACGGCGGGGGTGCTGTCCGTGGCACGCCGCGCCGGCGTGCCCTGCGAAGACTCGGATCCGACGACCACGACGCTCGCCGTGGCCGGCACGTCGACGCCGCCCGTGATGCCGTCGTAGGCGAAGAGCAGGCTCAAGAACAGCAGCGAGATCGCCGCGCCCGCGACCAGCGAGATGCCGGCGCCAAACGAAGCGATGAAAGCACGAGCACCACCCATGCCCCATCTATCGGCAAATCAGGGTGCTACCTGAAGTCACCGCGCGGCCTGAAGCTTGCGTTTGGCTCGCGATTCGGGTCGCGTTTGACGACCGCCGGCGACCGGCTCGTGTCGACGATCAGGCACAGCGAGCGCTTGGGGTCGCGACCCGGCACGCAGGTGCGAAACAGGTCCTCGTCGACGACGACGCTGTCGGCGAGCGAGATGTGCTCGTTCGCGTACTCGTCGCCGTGCTGCGTGACCCATTGGTGCACGAGCAGCAGCTGCTCGTCGTACGCCGCCCGGCGGTCGTCGATCTGCGGATGGTGCATGAGCCCCACCACGACGAGCGCGACGGCCACGAGCCCGAGCGCCGCCGTGCCGGCGTAGTCGTCGGCGACGACCTTCGGCAGGTCCGTCCGGCGGCGGCGCAACAGGATCCCGGCGGGGCCGCCGACGACCACGACCGCGATGAGGTTCAGGCAGCCCGCCGCGAGCAGCGCGGAGATCCATCGCGTGGAGTCGCCCTGCACCGGGAGCCAGTGCAGCAGGGCCATCTCGAGCAGGGTCGCGACCACGAACGTCGGCCACAGCCACGCGCCGCGCAGGCGCCAGCGCATGCGCCGCAACCCGGCCCCTGCCTCCGACGTGTCGCTCGCATGCACGTCAACCAGCCTACGTTCCCGGTACCCTCGGCTAGCACGTAGCGCATCTCGCGCGGTGATCCCGACGGGATGCCGAAAGGGTGAGTCGGAGATCCCGACCCACGCGCACACGGAAAGGCGAACATGGCGACCAGCAGCACGGAACTCCCAAGCGGTCCCACGACAGCCGCCCAGAGCGAGCACCTGACGCCCGACGACAGCGCCGGTCTCCTGCGCGCCATGTTCATGATGCGCGCCGTCGAGTCGCGCGCGATGAACCTCTACCGCCAGGGCAAGGTCCCGGGGTCGTTCTACGACGGCTTCGGCCAGGAGGCCGTGTCGGTCGGCGCGGCTTGGGCGATGGCGGCGCAAGACCGCCTCTGCGTGCTGCATCGCGACCTCGGCGCGCACCTCGTCCGCGGCGTGCAGCCAGCGACGATCCTGAGCCAGTACATGGGCCGCGCGGCAGGCATCACCCACGGGCGCGACGGCAACGTGCACTTCGGCGACTACCGCACGGGCTGCGTCGGGATGGTCTCGATGCTGCCCGACATGATGGTCGTCGCGACCGGCATGGCGATGGCGTTCAAGCTGCGCCGTGAGGCGCGCTGCTCGCTGACGTGGTTCGGCGACGGCTCGACCTCTCGCGGCGACTTCCACGAGGCGATGAACTGGGCGGGCGTGCAGCGCCTGCCGGTGATCTTCATCCTCGAGAACAACCAGTACGCGTACTCCACGCCGATCGACCTGCAGTTCGCGATCAACCCGGTCCAGCGCGCCGAGGGCTACGGCTTCCCCGGCGTGAGCGTCGACGGCAACGACGTCGAGGCCGTCTTCGAGGCGACCCGGATCGCCCGCGATCGCGCGATCGCCGGCGGCGGCCCGACGCTCATCGAGGCCGTGACGATGCGCATGCACGGCCACGGCGCGCACGACGACATGAAGTACGTGCCCAAGGCGCTCGTCGAGGAGTGGCGCAAGAAGGACCCGATCGACCGCCAGGTCAAGCGCGTCGCGGAGCTGGGCTTCGACGTCGACGCGATGCGCGAGAGCGTCAAGGCGGAGGTCGACGCCGCGGCCGAGGAGGCGCTCGCCGGGCCGATGCCCGCGCCGGAGACCGCCACCGAGGGCGTGTTTCACCCGCGCGACGCGCCCGAGGTCCTGCTCGAGGACGGCGCCGCCCCGTGGAGCGGCTTTCAGCCATGAGCGAGATGACCTACTTGAAGGCGATCTCCGACGGCTTGCGCACGGAGATGCGCAGCGACGAGCGGGTGCTCATGATGGGCGAGGACATCGGGGTCTTCGGGGGCGCGTTCAAGGTGACCGACGGCCTCTTCGAGGAGTTCGGCGCCGATCGGGTCATGGACACGCCACTGGCCGAGTCCGGGATCATCGGCTGCGCGATCGGCGCGGCCGTCGTCGGGATGCGGCCGGTCTGCGAGATGCAGTTCTCGGACTTCATCGCGTGCGGTTTCGACCAGCTCATCAACGTCGCGGCGAAGATGTACTACCGGCAGCGGCTGCCGGTGAACATCACGGTGCGGCTGCCGAGCGGCGGCGGCTTCTCCGGCGGCCCGTTTCACTCGCAGAACCCCGAGGCGTGGTTCATGCACTCGCCCGGCATCAAGGTCGTCGCGCCGAGCACCGCCGAAGACGCCAAGGGCCTGATCATCGCGAGCATGCGCGACCCCAACCCGGTCGTGTTCATGGAGCACAAGAACCTGTATCGCCACGTCAAGGGCGAGGTTCCGGAGGGCTCGTACGAGACGCCGTTTCGCGCTCGCGTCGCGCGCGAGGGCGAGGACCTCGTCGTCATCACCTACGGCGCGATGGTGCACATCGCGCTCGAGGCGACCGCCGACATCCCCGGCGCGTCGATCATGGTGCTCGACCTGCGCTCGCTCGTCCCGCTCGATGTCGAGGCGATCCTCGATGCGGTCCGCCACACGTCGAAGGTCGTCGTCGTGGACGAGGCGAACGAGACGTGCGCCGCCGGCGCGCAGGTCGCGGCGTTGATCGCCGAGCACGCCTTCGACGACCTCGACGGCCCCGTCATCCGCGTCGCGACGCCGGACTGCCCGATCCCCTTCTCGCCGCCGCTCGAAGCCGCGGTGCTGCCATCCGTCGAACGCATCAGGGAGGCCTGCCGTCAGCTCCTCGAGTACTGAGTCTTCGACCATCGTCGACGTCACGATGCCCCAGATGGGGGTCTCCGTCGCCGAGGGGACCGTCGTCGAGTGGCACAAGCAGCCGGGCGACCGGGTCGAGGCGGACGAGACGATCGCCGAGGTCTCGACCGACAAGATCGACACCGAGATCCCGTCGCCCGCCGCCGGCCAGCTCGTCGAGATCTGCGTGCAGATCGGGGTGACGGTCGACGTCGGCGTGACGCTCGCGCGCATCGCGACCGATGTCCCTGACGGCGGCAGCTCGGGCAACGGCGCCCCGGCGTCCCCCGCGCCGCAATCAGCCCACCCCGCCGCTCCGCCGCCCGCGGCGCAGGCAGCCCACCCGCCCGCTCCGCCGCCGGCCGCTCACGCCCCGTCGGGGGCGGCGGCTTCCAAGGAGTGGCGCTCGGCGCCGCCCGCGCGGCCGGCCGGCGGTGCGCCCCGCGGCGGCAGCGCCGCGAAGCGCTACTCGCCCGTCGTCCAGCGGATCGCCGAGGAGCACGACGTCGACCTCGACACGATCGAGGGCACCGGCCGCGACGGCCGCATCCGCAAGCAGGACGTGATGGCCGTCGTCGAGGCGCGCAGCGCGGCGTTCCCGTCCGCCGGCAAGCCCGACGAGCCCGTCCTGCACTCGGAGAGCCCGTACCGCGCGGGGGCGGGCGGGTCGCAGTCGCAGGGTCCGTACGTCGCGCCGCCCGGCCGCCCGCTGTCGCGCATGCGCGCGACGATCGGCGAGCACATGCACCGCTCACTGCAGACGGCGGCGACGTGCACGACCTGGATCGAGGTCGACATGTCGCGCATCGAGCTGTCGCGCAAGCAGCTCGGCCTCACCGCGCTGCCGCTGATCTCGCGCTGCGTGATCCACGCGCTCGTCGACTTCCCGCTCGTCAACGCCTGGCTCGAGGACGGCCTACATACCGTGCACGAGCAGGTCAACCTGGGGATCGCCGTCGACCTCGGCGACGAGGGCCTCATCGTGCCCGTTGTCCGCGGCGCGCAGGACCTCAGCCCCGAGGGCCTCGCGCGGCGCATCCGCGACCTGGCGCACCGCGCGCGATCGCGCAAGCTCACCCCCGACGACGTCCGCGGCGGCACGTTCACGATCACGAACCCGGGCCAGTTCGGCTCGATGATGGCGACCCCCGTCATCAGCCTGCCGCAGGTCGCGATCCTCGACATCGAGGCGATCGTCAAGCGCCCGGTGATCGTCACCGACCAGTTCGGCGAGGACGCGATCGCGATCCGCCCGATGGTCATCCTCGGCCTGTCCTGGGATCACCGCGCGATCGACGGCGCGCTCGCCGCGCGCTTCCTCGCGAACGTCAAGAAGCGCATCGAGAGCTACGAGGCTTAGTGGCCTTCGACCTCGCCGCGCTCCTTGCCGGGCGCGCAGAACCGTGCCGCGCGCAGCGCCTCCGAGCGGATCTCAGCGTGCGCCGAGCGGCGGATCTCGCGGTGCGGCTCGATGACGACCTGACCGCCTTCGCCGAGCGTTCGAGCTTCCAGCTCGCGGCGACGCGACCGTCGACCGTCACCGTCTGATCGCCGCTCAGCGTGAGTTTCAGCGGCTGCAGCTCGAGCGGGATGATCCGCTCGCGCTTGGCGTAGGCGAGCAGCGCCTGGTCCCAGCGCGCGAGGAAGCGCACCGGCAGCGGCGTCGAGGCCGGCGGTAGCGGCTGGCCGGGGAGGTCGAGCAGCTCGATGCCGTGCTCATCGGCGTACGAGACGGTCTCGAGGCGCTCGAACGCCTCGGCGAAGTCGCGTTGCGCGACGCCCGCCCAGGCCGCTACGTCGCGCCGGCTGGCGGGACCAAACGCGCGCAGGTACCGCGACAGCACGAGCGTCGCGGCGTCGGCGGGCTCGGGCCGCGGCGTGGGATCGCAGACGAAGCTCGCCCGCGTCCGGTCGCCCCAGTGCCCCGCTGGCGGCACTTGCACGAGCGGCAGGAGGATGCGGGCGAAGATGATCGGCGTCACCGCGTCGTCCGCCACGCCTTCGTAGCGCCCCACGCGGGTGCGAATCTCGGCATTCGTACGCGGCCGTGCAAGCCACGCGCCGAGCTCGGCGGCGACGGCTTCCTCGTCGAGGTGGGCGTACGTCTTGCGCCAGGCCCGGATGCGCGTCTGGCGGGTCAGCTGCGCGTAGGCCGGATACTCGTCGGCCGCGACCAGATGCAGCGTCAGCCGGTTGATCGTCGTCTTGACGACCCCGCGCCGGTCGATCGCCGCTTCGAGTGCGTCGCGCGTGAAGCCGTCCAGCCGCGCGGCCAGCGCGACGTACGGCGCCGGCGAGTCCTGGCCCTGAAGCGGCGTGAGCCGCCGGATCGCCTCGGCGGGGTCGAGCGGCTGGCGCTCGAGCAGCATCTGGCGTGCCGCGAGCGCAGCCGTGAGCTCTTCGCGCGTCAGCGTTCGCATGCGGAGTGCGCAGCCTACGCGCGCGTAGGTGGATCGAAGACCGCCACGCAGCGACCCCCGGGCGCGAGCCACGGCTCCACGAGCGCCCGCGCGCGCTCCGGCTCGCGATGAAAGAGCCCGACGCGCACGGCGAACACGACGTCGAAGCGTCGCTCGCCGAGCTCGAGCCCTTCCAGCCGGGCGACGAGAAACTCCGCCGTCCCGGCCTCGACGTACAGCGCGTTGCGCCGCGCCGCGGCCTCGATCATCTTCGCCGAGCGGTCGACAGCCGTGAGCCGCCCGCCATCGAGCAGCTCGCAGACGAACGTCGCCGCGACGCCATGCCCGCACCCGATCTCGAGCACCCGGTGACGGGGCTCGATCCCCAGCCCCGCCACAACCGCCCGCAACCGCTCGCTCACTGCCCGGATGATGCCCGGACGCCGGCGACCTACACTCGCCACATGCCCCCCGGGTCCGCCACGAACGACGAGCTGTGGGTCTGCGAGCTGGGCCTCGTCGAGTACCGCGAGGCGCTCGCGTTGCAGGAACGCGTGCGGGCCGCACGGCAGGCCGGCGCGATCCCGGACACGCTGCTCCTGCTCGAGCACCCGCCGGTCTACACGCGCGGGCGCCGGTCGCTCGCGGGGGAATTGCCGTTCGGCGAGGCCTGGTACCGCGAGCGGGGGATCGACATCGTCGACGTCGACCGCGGTGGCAAGCTGACCTACCACGGACCCGGCCAGCTCGTCGGCTATCCGATCATGCAGATCATCGACGTCATCGCCTTCATCCGCACGATCGAGCGGGCCGTCGTCGCCGCGCTCGCCGGCACCGGGATCGAGGCGCGCGCGCGGCCCGACGAAGGTCCCGACTACACGGGCGTCTGGACGCAGGAGCGCAAGATCGCATCGCTCGGCGTCCACGTGGCGCGCGGCGTGACGACCCACGGCTTCGCGGTCAACGTCGACAACGACCTCGAGCCGTTTCAGTGGGTCGTCGCCTGCGGCCTCGACGGCGTGAGCATGACGTCCGTGCGGGAGGAGCTCGCCCGAAGTGAGCCATCCGCGTCGCCGTCGCACACCTCCGCGGAGCCGGCGCAGGCCGGCGAGCCGCTGCTGCCGGCGCTCCGCGCCGCCGTCACCGAGCAGTTCGCGACCGCCTTCGGCCGCGACGCCCGCACGGTCACGCTCGACCGGCTGGACACCGCGCTGGTCGCGACGTGAGCCGCATCGCCGCTGCCGTGCGCTTGCGCGCGGTCACAGCGCGCCATCGCGGCCACGCCGTCACCTGCCCCGTCTGCGAGCACAGCTTCGACGCGTTCAAGGACGACTGGAACCGCGCCGGCGCGCTGTGCTGGCGCTGCGGCTCGCACGAGCGCCACCGTGCGCAGTGGCTGCTGCTGCAGCGCCGCCCGGAGCTCCTCGACAACGCGCGCTCGCTGCTGCACTTCTCGCCCGAGTGGTGCCTGCGGCGGCGCCTGGAAGCGATGCCTGGGCTGCGCTACGTCACCGCCGACCTGAACCCCGGAGGCGTCGACCTGAAGCTCGACCTCACGCGGCTCGACCTCCCCCACGACGCCTTCGACGCCGTGCTCTGCTCACACGTCCTCGAGCACGTCCCCGACGACACCGCCGCGATGCGCGAGCTGCGCCGCATCACCACGCCGCAAGGGTTCTGCCTCGCGATGGTCCCGCTCGCGCTCGACCGGGAAAACACGTACGAAGACCCCACGATCACCGCGCCAGAAGACCGCGAGCGCGAGTTCCTGCAGTTCGACCACGTCCGCCTCTACGCGCCCGACATCGCTGATCGCCTGCGAGCCGCCGGCTTCGACGTCGAGACAATCGACATGCACGCCGAGGTCGGCGCCGAGCAGGCCGCGCGCTACCGCCTGCTCGCAAGCGATCTGATCTTCATCTGCCGACCCGTGTGAAGGGGTCTCCTACGCGGGTGCGAGCACTTCGACCCGGTTCATGATCGCCGCACGCTGCATTCGCTCGTCGTAGGTCAAGATCGCAGCGAGGTCGCCTGCAAGGCTGAGCGCACTCGCGACGTGGATGCAGTCCAACGCGCGCAGGCCCGCGGGTACGAGCTCAGCAGCGACCCGCCTGATACTCGGCGTCAGCTCGATCTCCAGCGCCGCAGCAGTGATCGACCACACCACGACGTCATCGACCGCCTCGTTGCCGTCGGCGCGGACGCGCGCTACAGCGCGTGCCAGCTCGATCTCGTGATGACACTCGTCGCAACATCGCGCCAACGCTGTAGCTCGTCACTAAGCGCAGCCGTCTCGGCCTCGCGCACAGCGAGCTTCACGAGCGCCGAGCTGTCGGCGTAAAGCACCCCCGTTCGCTCAGACACGACCGCTGCGCTGCTCCTGCAACGCGCGGGTTCCGGCGTCCGTCACAGGACCCGGCGGACCACCGACCTCCGCGAGCACCTCGCGGAGACTCCTGCTGGGCGCTACCGCCTTGCCCTCGTCGACGAGCCTCCGGAGCCTGAGCGACAAAGGATCGGTGGATCGGGCAGCGTCGGCCTTCATGTCGTAAACCGTAGCGCCTCGCATGCCGTGGCGATCGAAGCCTGCGCGAGCCATCGCTACGCCGCGCGGGCGTGCGGCTTGAGCAGCTGCTCGACCGCCTGGACCTTCTGCTGGTACTCCGCGGGGCAGCGCCGCTGGCGCTCCTCGCTGATGATCCGCAGCTTCGCGACGTCGTTGTAGGCCTGCTCGCCGGACCCCGCGATCCAGCACACGATGCTGTAGGCACGCTGCTTGTCGAGCGAGTGCTCGTCGAAGAAGTCCGCCGGCGCGAGCTCGCGCTGGCGCCCTGACAGCGCGTTGAAGAAGCGCGCCGCGTCGAACGCGTACTCGTTGCCGTTCTCGACGGCGCGCGTGAGGAACACCGTCGCCACGGCATCCGCCGCGTCCTCCTCGCGGCCGAGCACGGGCAGGTCGAACGCATCGACGAACGCATGCCCGAACTCGTGCACGAGGATGAACCCGTCGACCGCCGCGAGCTGGCGGCCGAACTCCTCGTCATTCGTGCGCAGCTCCGGGAAGTTCTTCTTCAGCACGCTGGCCGTGAAGTTCACGAACCCGTAGGAGAGCGTGATCGTCTTCGCCGCCGGGTCGTAGCTCGGCCCGACGAGCCCGTTGACGGCGTGGATCGTGATGTCGAACGGCAGCTTGAAGGACTTCGTGAAGCCCGCCGCGACGCCGTCCGTGCCGCCGAGCCGCAGGATCTCCTTCGCCTGCGCGCCGACATCGTCGTTGGGCTCCTCGTACACGACCGTGATCTTGCCGTTGGGCCCGGCGGGCGCCGTCGCGGTCGTCGCCGTCTTGGCGTCGCTCGTCCCGTCGTCGTCGCTCGATCCGCAGCCCGCGGCGGCAAGCGCCGCCGCGGTGAGGACAACCAGCGCGGCTATGCGGTGCCGGCGCATTCCTCGGAGCCGATCTTCTTGGCGGCGGTCGCGAACTCCCGCGACTTGGCGGTGAACTCCTGCAGATCCTGCTGGCCGCTTGCGTCCTTCGCCTTGGCCTTGGCGAGGATCGTGTCCAGCAGCTCCTGGTTGGCGTTCTGCGTGGCCATGAACGCGTCCCAGTCGGCCTTCGCGTCGGCGTCGGGCTCGAGCGCCGCGAGGCCGTCGGTCTGCTTCTGGTGCAGCGGGACGATCTTCTCGAAGTACGCGGCCGCCGTGTCGGCGTCCTCGAAGCTCGCCGGCGCCGTGACGGCCTCCGCATCCGTCTCGCCGGTCTTGCAGATCGTGTCGGCCTTCGCGGCCAGCTCGCTGCGCGACAGCGCGCCGTCGTCGGAGGACGGCTCCTCCGAGTCGCCGCACGCTGCCAAGGTCAGGCACGCGGCCGCCGCGACAAGCACCATCGTCGCCTTGCGAATCATCTCTCGCTCCTTGAGTTCGGGGGCCTCGCGCCCCTCGGGCCCGGTATGCGTGCGACCCTACGACCCGCAACGGCCGGGCGCTAGCCTAGAAACGGCTATGTCTTCAGACGAACGCCGGCTCTCCACCCGCTCGCGATCCAACCCGGGGGGGATGGACGTGCTGAGCGTCCTCGGGCCGGACGTGCGCCCGATGCGCGAGCGCAAGCCGCCATGGTTCAAGGTCCCGGCGCCAGGTGGCGCGAAGTACCGCGAGCTCACGCAGCTGATCAAGGACGAGAACCTCCACACCGTCTGCCAGGAGGCCGCCTGCCCGAACGTCGGCGAGTGCTGGGAGCGCGGCACCGCGACGTTCATGATCCTCGGCGACACATGCACGCGGCGCTGCGGCTTCTGCAACGTGCGCACCGGCAAGCCGACGTGGAACGACCCGCTCGAGCCCGCTCGCGTCGCGCGCTCGATCGCGAAGATGGGCCTGCGCCACGCGGTCATCACCTCGGTCGACCGCGACGACCTGCCCGACCTCGGCGCGAGCGCGTTCGTCGGCGTCATCCGCCAGTGCCGCATCCAGGCGCCGCGCTGCAAGGTCGAGGTCCTCACCCCGGACTTCCGCGGCCAGGAGATGCCGCTCGCGAAGGTCATCGCCGAGCGGCCCGACGTCTTCAACCACAACGTCGAGGTCGTGCCGCGCCTGTATCCCGTCGCCCGCCGCGGCTCGACGTTCGAGCGCTCCTGCCGCGTGCTGCGCAACGCCAAGGAGATGGGGGGCGACGAGGTCACGACGAAGTCCGGCCTCATGGTCGGCCTCGGCGAGACGCACGACGAGATGGTCGACACCTTCGCCGCCCTGCGCGAGCACGGCGTCCAGGTGCTCACCGTCGGCCAGTACCTGCGCCCGACCGAGCGCCACCTGCCGGTCGTGCGCTACTGGCACCCCGACGAGTTCAAGGCGCTCGAGCTGGCGGCCTACGAGCTGGGCTTCGACCACATCGCCGCCGGCCCGCTCGTGCGGTCCAGCTACCACGCCGACCAGCACGTACCGCAGGACGAGCCCGGCAGCGGCCCGCTGGCACTCGCTCCCGCGTAGCGCCGCCCTTGACTTCACATACCGTCGGTATCAACATCCCTCGGGTATTCGTTTCCCCCCACGAGGAGTAGCCGTGCCGGTCAAGGTGAAGTTCTACGGATTTCAGGGGTCGAACTCCGTCTACACGGGCCGGCTCATGCTCGAGCACAAGGGCATCGACTACAAGCCGGTCATGCTCATGCCAGGGCCGCACGCGTTCATCATGCTTGGCCTCGGCTTCGAGACGATGGGCGTCCCGGCGCTGAAGATCGACGGCAGGCGCGTGCAGGGCACCCGCCCGATCGCGCGAGCGCTCGACGAGCTCGTCGCCGAGCGGCCGCTGTTTCCCGCCGATCCAGTCGCGCGCAAGGCGGTGCAGGACGCCGAGCGCTGGGGCGAGGAGCTGCAGAACGCCGTGCGCCGGCTCTTCTACTGCGCGGGGCGCCGCGACCACGACGTCTTTCGCAGCGTCATGAGCCCCGCGCGCTCGCTGCCGATGCGCACCGCGCTGTACGTGGCGACGCCGATCGTCATCCGCCTCGCCACCGGCGCGCACCGCGCCTCGGACGCCGCGGGGCGCGAGGACCTCGAGCTGCTGCCCGAGCGCCTCGACCAGATCGACGCGTGGATCGCCGAGGGCGTGCTCGGCGGCGAGCAGCTCAACGCCGCCGACTTCCAGATCGCGGTCAACGTCTCCGCGATGCTCCTGTTCGACCAGCTGCGGCCATTCATCGAGGGCCGCCCCGCCGCGGCGCTTGGCCGGCGCGTGGCCCCCGACTACGTCGGCCACGTCCCTGACATCTTGCCGCACGAATGGCTGGCGCCGCTGCACGACGACGCCGCCGCGAAGGCTGCCGGAGGGGCCACGGCGGCGGGCGACCGGGTCGCCGCCGTGCCGGTGGTCTGACCGCCATGGCGACCGCAGCCCGGCTCACCCGCACCGAGCGCGCGGCGCTCACGCGGCGCGAGCTGCTCGCCGCCGCGGAACGCCGCTTCTTCCGCGACGGCTACCACGGCACAACGCTCGACGACATCGCCGACGAGGCCGGCTACACGAAGGGCGCGGTCTACTCGACGTTCAAGAGCAAGGGCGGGCTGTTCCTCGCGCTCTTCGACGAGATCGTCGATCGCCGCGTCGAGGAGATCCGCCAGGTGCTCGCCTCGCACGACGACGGGGAGGGGAAGCTCGCGGCGCTCGCCGACCAGCCCATCGACGACACGCGGTCGCAGTTCCTCCTGCTGACGATCGAGTTCTGGGTTCATGCCGCGCGCGAGCCTGCGCTGCTCGACGAGTTCTCCGAGCGCTACCGGCGCCTGCGGTCCAAGCTCGCCGAGATCGCGCCGGCGGGCGCGCCGTTCGACGAGGAGCGCTGGGCGATCGTCACGCTCGCGGTCTCGAACGGCCTCGCGCTCGAGCGGCTGATCGATCCCGATGGCGTTCCGCACGATCTCATGGCGTCGGTGCAGCAGCGGTTGTTCGAGCCTGAAGCCAGCGGCTCCGGGTAGCCTGCGCGCGAGAGATCGCGCGTGTTCCCGCTCAAGGACAACATCCCGACGGATCGGCTCGCGGTCGTCACGATCGCGTTCATCGCGATCAACGTCATCGTCTACCTCCTGCTGCAGAAGGGCGGCATCTTCTCAGGTCCCGATGACGCTATCGTCGTCGACTGGGGGGCGATCCCCTACGAGTTCTCGCATCCCGGCAAGGAGTGCGGGATCGCGGCCGGGCAGATCGCGTGCGAGGGCATGCCCGATGTCGTCGGATCGGCACCGAGCCAGCCGGCGTGGTGGATCACCGCCTTCTCGTCGATGTTCATGCACGGCGGCATCCTGCACCTCGGCGGCAACATGCTGTTTCTCTGGATCTTCGGCAACAACGTCGAGGACTCGATGGGTCCCGTGAAGTTCGTGCTCTTCTACGTGCTCGGCGGCCTCGCCGCGATCGCAGCGCAGATCGCGATCGAGCCGAACGCCGCGGTCCCGACGATCGGCGCGTCCGGCGCCGTCGCGGCGGTGCTCGGCGGCTACATCCTGCTGTATCCCAAGGCGCGGGTGATCACCGTCATCTTCATCATCTTCTTCTTCACGGTCGTCGAGCTGCCGGCGATGCTGATCCTCGGCTTCTGGTTCTTGCAGCAGGTCGCGTTCGGGGCGTACGGCCTGGCGAACCCGGCGGGCGGCGGAGGCGGCGTCGCGTACTTCGCGCACATCGGCGGGTTCGTCTTCGGGCTGCTGGCGATCAAGCTCTTCGCCAGCCGCCAGAAGGACTACAGCCCGCCGCCGAAGTACCCCGTGTACTAGGTGCTGCGCGCCGCCGCGCTCGGCTCGGCGCTGCTGTTCATCGCGGTCCTGGCCACGCTCACGGTCGTCGCGGTGATCGCAGGCGGCGTGAACGTCCTGACGCTCGTCACGCTGGTCGTGCTCGCGCTGCTCGGGGTGGGGATCGTCGGGGCGCTGCTCAGCCCGCCGCCCGAGGATTGAGGGATCTTGCGTGCCGCCGCGCTCGCCTATAGCTTGAGTACGGGCATTGACAAGGAGCGTTGCGAGTGACCGTCTCACCAGACCGGCAGCCCGTTGTGGTCGCCGACCTCGAAGAAGCCATCAAGGTCGTGCGCGATGGCGGGCTGCGAGCGACCTCGGCGCGGCGGCTCGTGCTCGAGGCCCTGCTCGCCGCGCGCGGGCCCATCTCGGCGGAGGACATCGCCGACGGCCTCGGCGGCCGCATGACGCAGTCGGACATCGCGTCGGTCTACCGCAACCTCGAGACGCTCGGCGAGCTCGGCCTCGTGCGCCACTTCCACGCCGGCCACGGCCCTGGCCGCTACGTGCTCGAAGGGCTCGCCGACAGCGAGTACCTCGCGTGCGAGTCCTGCGGGGCGCTCGAAGCGGTCGACCCCGCGTCGCTTGACGGCGTCCGCAGCGCGGTGCGCGAGCTGTCGGGCTTCGAAGCGCGGTTCTCGCACTTCCCGATCGTCGGGCTGTGTGCGAAGTGCGCGCGCAAGCAGAAGGGCCGCGCCCGGCGCAACGGCGCCGACGACTGACGCGCGGCCTCAGCCGGCGGCGGCTGGCGTGGCGCGAACCCGGCTTGGCGCGCCGGGTCGCGGTCGGCGCTGGATCGCGCCGAGGTCGAAGCCGGCCGGCAGCTCGAGGTCGTGCGCGGCCAGCAGCGCGGTGTCGGCGAGGATCTCGTGGCACGGGCCGTCGCCGACGATCCGGCCGGCCGCGAGGATCACCGCCCGCTCGCACAGCTCGGCGGCCAGCGGGAGGTCGTGCGTCGTCACGAGCATCGTCCGCTCGATCGTCTCGAGCACCTCGAGCAGCTCGCGCCGCGCGCGCGGGTCGAGGTTGGCGGACGGCTCGTCGAGCACGAGCAGCGACGGGTCCATCGCCAGCACCGTCGCGATCGCGACGCGCCGGCGCTCGCCCATCGACAGCTGATACGGGGCGCGGTCGGCGACATGCGTCATGCGCACCTTGCCCAGCGCCTCGTCGACGAGCTCGTGGACGGCCGCACGGTCGACGCCCATGTTCAGCGGGCCGAAGGCGACGTCCTCGCGGACGGTCGGCATGAACAGCTGGTCGTCGGGATCCTGGAAGACGACACCCACCCGCGCCCGAAGCTGCTGCAGGGTGCGCTTGCCGACCTCGAGCCCGGCCACCTCGAGCTCGCCCGTGCCCATCATGAGCCCGTTGAGGTGCAGCATGAACGTCGTCTTCCCCGCTCCGTTGGGGCCGAGCAGGGCGACGCGCTCGCCATGCTCGATGCGCAGGTCGATGCCGCGCAGCGCCTCGCCGTGGCCGGGATAGCGGTAGCGCAGGCCGCGCGCGTGCACGACGCACGTCATGCGAGCACCCCGGCGATGCGCACCGACAGGATCAGCGACAGCACGCCCGCGACGAACACCGCATCCGTGCGGGCGAACGAAAGCGGCACGAGCTGGGGCATCGCGCCCGTGTAGCCGCGCGCGAGCATCGCGTGGTAGACGCGCTCGCCGCGGCTGTACGTGCGCAGGAACATCGCCGTCGCCATGCGACCCATCGGGCCGGCCTGCAGCGAGTGGCGCGGGTTGTAGCCGCGGGAGACGAGCGCCGAGCGCATGCGCGACGTCTCTTCGACGATGACGAAGAGGTAGCGGTACATGAAGGCGGCGATGAGCACGAACAGGCGCGGCGCGCGCAGCGCCTCCAGCGCTCGCAGCACCTGCGGGAAGGTGGTCGTCGTGCCGAGCAGCGCCGCGCTCAGCGTGCCGATGATGGCCTTGGCGCTGACCGCCGCGCAGATCTCAAGGCCGGCTTGGTGCAGCGTCAAAGGGCCCAGGTCGAACGTGGCGCCGCCCGTGCGCACGAACGGCACCAGCGCGCCCAGGACGAGCACGAACGGCAGCACCACCCGCACCCTGCGCCAGAGGTCGCCGGGACGGACGCGCGCGGCCGCGGCGAACGTCACGAGGACCGCGGCGCACACGGCGTAGACGGGCCAGAGGTGCAGCGGCGCGGAGACCGCCACGATCGTGACGGACATCAAGCCGACGACCTTCGCCCGCGGATCGAGGCGATGGACGCGGCTGTGCGGATCGCCGGCGAGGCCGGTGAGCTCGAGCGAGTGGTTGCAGAGCCCGCTCACGCGGTCGGGCGCTCAGGCCGCGGCGGCATTCGTCCTCGACGAATCGCGCCGGCGCACGGCGTATGCCAGGCCGTATCCGAGCCCGAAGACGAACAGCGTGCCGACGAACCCGGCGACGCCCGTCGCGACGCGCGGGTTGTCGATGCCGGGGAAAGCGTAGTCGGCGACCGGAGCGTCCTGCTGGACGGCGTGCAGCTTGCCGTTCTCGATGAACGCCTTGTCCTGCGCGACCTTCTCAAGCCCGTCGGGCGACGAGGAGGCGTACGGCGAGACCGCTGTCGCCAGCCCGACCGCGATCGCCAGCGCGACGATGACGAAGAACTTCACGACGCGCTCCCTGCGGGCACGACATCGCCGCGGAGCGGAGCGTCATGCACCCGCCCGAGCGCGACGAGATCCGGTCTTGAGACGAGCACGGCGCTCACCGCGGCGACGGTGATCACCGCTTCGCCGATGCCGATCAGCGCGTGCACGCCGAGCATCGCCGGGAGCACGGTGCCGAGCGGCACGGTGCCCGACATCGCAAGCTCGACCGCCGTGGCGGTCGCCCCGATCATGACCGCGAGCCACGCAGTGACGCCGACCGAGCCGAGAAACGCCCCGCGCGTCTTGGGCAGCAGCGGGATCAGGACCTTGATCAGATAGCCGGCCAGCAGGGCGCCGAGGACGCCCATGTTCACGACGTTCGCCCCGAGCGCGCTGACGCCCCCGTCGGCGAACGCGAAGCACTGGACGGTGAGCACCACCGCCATGACGAGACACGCGATCCACGGACCGAGCAGCACCGCCGCGAGCGTCGCGCCGAGCAGGTGCCCGCTCGTGCCGCCGGCGACGGGGAAGTTCAGCATCTGCACGGCGAAGATGAACGCGGCCAGCACGCCGAGCAGCGGGACGCGCGACTCGTCGAGCTCCGCGTTGGCCACCCGCAGGCCGTTGGCGACCGCGAGGATGGCAAGCAGCCAGAGTGCGGCCGCGACCCCCCCACCGAGGAAGCCGTCGGGGATGTGCATGGCGATGATGAACATGCTGGTCTCTCCTTGGAGATGTGCGCCGAGACCTGCTCGGCGGTCCGGCGCGCTTCTGGCCCTGCGATCCAACCTGCGACTCGATCGCAGATTCAACCTGTTCAGTGTCCGTATTGCAACCCACTCACGCGTGCGTATCGGATGCGTCAATCGCGGCGCGTGAGTGCGACGGGTTCCGCGTTGACATGCGTAAGTGTGCATGTAAGCATGCGTGCAGATGGGATTCGCACACGGCGTCAGCTCCAGCACCCCGGTCAGCGCGGACGACGCGCGGCACGTCGCACGCGTGATGAGCGCACTCGCGACGCCGAGCCGCGTCCGGATTCTGGGGCGCCTGCGTGAAGGGCCCTGCCCGGTCGGCGAGCTGGCGCTTGCCGTCGAGATGGAGCAGCCAGCCGTCTCCCACCAGCTGCGCGTCCTGCGCGACCTGGGCCTCGTCCAGGGAAGCCGCAACGGCCGCCACGTGATCTACGGGCTCTACGACTCGCACGTGGCGACCCTGCTCGACGAGGCGCTGCGCCACATCGAGCACCTCAGGGTGGGGGCGGCCGAGACGCCGAGCCCCACCGCTCACGACATGACAACGATCAACGAAGGAGCAGCATGAGCGACGAGCACACACACGACGCACCACACGCCCACGAGCACGAGCACGGCGACGACACGCATGTTCATGCCCACACGGCGCATGACCACGACCACGTCGAGCACGCGCACGAGCACACCCACGACGGCGACACCCACGAGCACCCGCACGTGCACGAGGCCGGCCTCGAGGACGTGCACGAGCACGAGCACGCCTGACGTCGCACGCGGGGCGGGCCCGGCAACGCACGGCGCTGCCGGCCCGCGCCTCGCCGCCATCAGGGGCGTTTCCCCCGCACGCGCGGCGAATTTGTGCGGATTGCCCCTATTGCGACCGCATGCTAATAAGACGCGCTTCGTGTCAACCGCAGACAAGGAGCCCGTACAGAATGAGCAAGCTGCGAGCGTTGTTCGGTGGCGGCGGTAACCAGGAGGAGGGCGGCGAGGAGACGGAGACTCCCGTCAGCGAGGAGCCGGCGGCGCCGGCGCCGCCGGCACCCGAGCCGGTCCCGGAACCGGCCCTTCCGCTGTACGTGCCAGCCAACCCGTATTCGTCTGTCGACGACTACGCGGCGAGCCTTCCTGCCCCCGACTACGTCGATCCCGCCGGGAAGGCATCCGCAGCCGGCGCGGAAGCTGCGTAGCGCCTGTGCGCTCGGCGGCGCCCACCCACCGGACCGCGCCACGCGATCCCGGTGGCGCCGCCGGGTCATGGGGCCTACGCTAGAGCGATGCCGGTTCGCTATTGGTTTCGCTGCGACATCTGCGGAACCATCCCCGACGACGAGACGCGCCGCAGCATCGGCGCCTCGACGCGGGAAGATCTCTTCGGCGAGCTCATCGACGCGATGCCCGGCAAGTGGCTCGTCTGGCACGCCGGCGGCCTGCTTGGCCCGCGCCGCTACGCGTGCCCGGACCATCGCAAGGCGCTGCTGAAGTCGATCCGCTTTCACTACGCCTACGCCGGCGAGCAGTGGGTCTGGAAGCAGCCGCCGTATCCCCAGCGCTGGCCGCCGGACGGCATCGCGGGCGAGCCGGACGGCACCCTCGTGATCCCCGAGTGGTTCGCACCGGGACCCGACGAGCTGCCGACCGACGGCAAAGGATGAGCGTCCGCGCGCCCGGGGCGAGCGCCTGCGCGCCTAATCGCGCGCGTGCCTAGACGCCGGGGTTGGGCGGCTGCTCGTCGCCGCCCACGCGCCCCGGGTCGCGGTCCTTGGCCCCGACGCGCTTGCGCACGTCTGCGACGGTGTCGACCGGCAGGCTCGGCAGCTTGAACGTCGTGATCCCGGCGACGAGCGCGATCTCGACCTGCGCCGCGTCGTACGCGGCCTTCGCACGCGTCCAGTCGCCGCCCGCGCCGTAGATCTGCAGCCAGCGACCGTTGAAGACGAGCCGCACGTTGGCCTCCGACTCGACCACGTGCGCGACGTAGATCTCGAGCGACATCGGATCCTCGCCCGCCGCCAGCAGCGCCTGCAGCTCGTCGAGGCTCCCGAGCGTCACGTCGTCGACGTCCCCTTCGACCGTGACCTCGCAGATGAGCGGATCGAGCGGGCCGGCGTCCGCAGCGGCGCGCGCAGCCGCGACGACGACGTCGAGGTCCGTCCAGCCGTTCCAGCGTTCGCTCAGCGCGAAGCTGTCCATGGCGCCGAGAATAGCTGCGAACGCGCCCGGAGCCCAGCGCGCAGCGCGTGCAACGCGCCAGCTCGCGCCAGCGGGGCGCGAGCCGCCTCGACCACCTCGCCGGCCTCCTCGCCGAGCCGGCGGATGTCGACGACGTCGCCACACCACGTGTCGGCCAGGATGCGATCGTGCGTGATCAGCAGCACGCCGAGCTCGCGCTGCGCCTGGACCGCCGCGATCGCCTCGAGCAGCGCCGCCTGGGTCGAGACGTCGAGCATCGAGGACAGCTCGTCGCAGATGAGGTAGCGCGGCTCCACGACGAGCGCCCGCGCTAAGCATGCGCGCTGCAGTTGCCCTTCGGAGACCTCGTGCGGGAAGCGCTCGAGCAGGTCGTCGGTGAGGCCGACGCGCTCGGCCCACGTCGCGAGCAGCGCGGCACGCCGCGCGGCGCTGTCGGGCAGCAGCCGGCTCGCAGCGAGCGGCTCGAGGATCGCCGCGCCCACGCGCAGGCGCGGATCGACCGACATCCGCGGCGCCTGGAACACGAGCTGGGCGCGGTGGCGCATGTCGCGCCCGCACCGCACGCCCCAGATATCGACGCGCTCGCCATCGATGACGAGCGTCCCGCTGTCGGGCGCGAGCAGCATCGTCATGATCTGCGCCAGCGTGCTCTTGCCCGAGCCGCTGGGGCCGACGAGGCCGACGCGGCCGCCCGCGGGCACCGACAGCGACACGCGGTCGACCGCCACGACCCGCCCGCCCGTCAAGCGGAACGTCTTGGTGATCTGCTCAGCGCTCAGCATGGGCGAAGCAGCGCGCGAGCGCGCCGTCGGGGGCGGGATACATCGACGGCACAGACGCGGTGCACGGCGCGAAGCGATCCGGGCAGCGATCGGCGAAGGCGCAGTGCGCCGGCAGCGCGGTCAGCTCGGGTGACAGGCCGGGAATCGACGTGCCGGCGCGCTCCGGAAGCGCGTTGAGCAGCCCTCGGCCGTACGGGTGGGCCGGTCCCGCGAAGAACGCCGCCGTCGCGCCGACCTCCACGATCCGGCTCGCGTACAGCAGCGCGAGCCGCCCGCCGAGGCGCTGCGCCAGGCGCAGGTCGTGCGTGATGACGAGCAGCGACGCGCCGCGCGCCGAGATCGCCTGCAACTGCGCGGCCGTTGTGTCGACGAGGTCGGAGTCAAGGCCGGACGTCGGCTCGTCGGCGATGACGATGTCCGGCTCGCCGACAAGCGCCATCGCATTGACGACGCGCTGCTGCATCCCGCCCGAGAGCTGGTGCACGTAGCGCCCGCCGACGAAGTCGAAGTCCAGCCCGAGCTCGGCGAGCAGCTCGCGCAGCCGGGCACGCGCGCGCTCCTCGCTCAGCCCGCGCGCCCTGGCCGCCTCGAGCAGCTGGCCGCCGAGCTTGCGCACCGGGTTCAGCGACGACGCGGGGCTTTGCGGGATCAGCGCCATCCGGCGGCCGCGCACGCGGCGCAGCTCGGCAGGCGCGAGCGCGAGGAGATCCTGGTCGCCGAGGCGAACCGACCCGCTTACGTTCACGTTGCGCGGCAGCAGCGACAGCAGCGCGTGCGCAAGCACCGTCTTGCCGCTGCCGCTCTCGCCGACGACGAGCAGCAGCTCGCCCGGCTGCAGGGTGACGCTGGCCTCCGTCAGCGCTTGCACGACGCCACGCCGCGTGCGGAAGCCGACCGACAGGTCCTCGATCTCGAGCAGGGCGCTCACAGCTCGAGCTCCGAGCGCCAGCGCGGATGCAGGTGCTCGCGCCAGTACTCCGCGATCGTCCCGATCGTCATCGCGGCTGCGAGCAGGGCCAGGCCCGGGAACAGCGCGATCCACCAGCCGCCCGCGAGCAGCGACCGCTGCCCGTCGTTGAGGATGTTGCCAAGCGACGCCTGGTGCGCCGGCAGGCCGAGCCCGAGGAACGAGTACGCCGACTCGTGGAAGATCGCGTGCGGGACCGTGAGCACGAACGCCAAGCCGACGGCCGGCAGCATGTGCGGCAGGTAATGACGCCGAGCGAGGCGCCAGCGGCTGGCTCCGCCCCCGACGGCCGCGGCGACGAAGGGCCGCTCCCGCAGCGAGAGCAGCTCGCCGCGCACGATCCGTGCGAGCGAGGGCCAGTGCGTGAGCCCGATCGCGAGCATGACGGCCCCGGCGCCGCCGAGCGCCGGCCGGAAGAGCACCAGCAGCAGGATGCCGAAGAGAAGGTGGTTCTGCGACGCGAAGACGTCGGTGACGCGCATGACGACGGCGTCGACCTTGCCCCCCATCGTCCCGGCCACCACGCCCACGAGCGTTCCGAACACGACCGCCGCGAGGGCCGCCAGCACCGCGAGCCCGAGCGAGATCCGCACGCCGTGGATCACCCGCACGAGCAGGTCGCGGCCGACCTCGTCGGTGCCCATCGGATAGGCCGCTGAGGGGCCCTCGAGGACGCGGTCGAGGTCCACCGCGGTGTCGTCGAGCGGGGCGATGATGTTCGCGAACAGCGCTACGACGACCATGAGCGCGAGAAAGGCCGTCGCGACGCGCATCGACGTCGGCCAGCGCGACACCGCGGTGCCGATCCGCTGCCGCAGGCCGCCGGCGCCGAGCCCGATCGCCGCGCCCGCGGCGCTCACGACGCGGCCTCGCGCACGCGCGGATCCATGACGCGGTACAGCACGTCGGCCAGCAGGTTGCCGAGCACGACAAGCACGCAGGCGAACAACGTGACCCCCACGAGCAGCGGGATGTCCTCGCCCAGCGCGGCCTGCAATGTCAGCTGCCCGAGCCCCGGCCAGCCGAAGATCGCCTCGACGAGGATCGTGCCGCCGATCAGCTCCGAGAGGTGCGTCCCGATGAGCGTGACGAACGGGATCAGCGCGTTGGGCAGCGCGTGGCGCAGCAGCACCGCGACCTCGCCGATCCCCTGGGCGCGCGCGAACTGCACGTGGTCCTCGCGCAGCACCTCGAGCAGCGTGTTGCGTACGAAGAGCGTGAACCACGCGTACTGCGTCATCGCGAGGATCACCATCGGCAGGACGAGATGCTCGAGGTCGACCCCTTGCGCGCCCACCGCGCGCGGATCCGACGTCCCGCCCGCCGGCAGCCAGCCGAGCTCGATCGAGAACACGTAGAGGGCGAGCAGCCCGACCCAGAACGACGGCGCGGCGGTGTTGAAGTAGCACATCGTGCGCACGAACCAGTCGAAGAACGAGCCGCGGAACGCCGCGGCGAGCACCCCGAAGACCAGGCCGCCGACGAGCACGAGCAACAGCGCCCCGCCGACGAGCGCAACCGACGCGCCCCAGCGCGCGAGGATCTCGTCGAGGACGGGCTGCCCGCCGGCGACGATCGAGTTGCCCATGTCGCCTTGCGCAAGATTCGAGACCCAGCGGCCGAAGCGCTCGTAGAGCGGCTGGTCAAGCCCCCACGCGTGCGCGATCTCGGCCTTGCGCTCCGGCGAGACCTGGCTCTCCGCACCGACGTACGCGTTGACCGGATCGAACGGCGAGATCTCGGTCAGCCCGAACGTGATCGCGGCGACGGCCAGCAGGATGACCGGCAGCAGTGCCAGCCGTCGCGCGATGAGCTTGACCATGATCCGGGCTCCGCTCAGCGCTTGGGCTCGAGCGACCAGTCCTCGAGATTCCAGGACGTCCCGCGGGAGAATCCGTGGGCGTGCGGCTCGACCTGCGGATCGACGCCCTTCACGCGCTTGGAGACGACCGAGATGTGGCGCAGCCGCACGAGCCACAGCCAGCTCGCGTCGCTCGCGAGCTCGGCCTGAAGCTTCGCGAAGTCCGCTTTGCGCTCGTCCTGGTCGAGCTTGGAGCGCTCGGCGTCCAGCGCCGCGTCGATCTTCGCGTTGCGCGTCCGCGTGTAGTTCGTGAACGGGTCGGGGTCGGCGCTTGCGAACTTCGAGTGAAAGAGCCCGTAGAGCTCGATGTCGGGGTCGTACGGCGTGCCGTAGCCGAACTCCGTCGCACCCCTGTCCTGGCGCTTCTCGATGACGTCGAACGACAGGCCTTCGAGCTTGACCTCCACGCCGACGTCCCTCATCTGCGACGTGAACGCGAGCGCGACGTCCTTGCGCACGCTGTCGTTGGACGGGTACATGAGCGTGAACGAGAGCTTCTTGCCGCCCTTCGTGCGCGTCCCGTCGCCGGTGCGGGTCCAGCCCGCGGCATCGAGCAGGCTGCCCGCCTCGCCCGGATCAAACGGCCGCTCGGCGACGTCGGAGTACGCCCAGTGGTCCTTCATGATCGGGCCGTAGGCCGGCTCGCCGGCGCCGTCGAGCGCGCTGTCGACGATCTTCTGGCGGTCGACCGCGTAGCTCAGGGCCCGCCGCACCGCGGGATCGCGAAGCACGGGATCGCGGTTGGGCAGCGCGGCCACGCGGGCATCGGCGGTGCGGACCTCGAAGACGTTGTAGTTGCCGTTGTTGCGCACCCGCTCGGCGAGCTTCGGGACGATCCCCGCGGCGTCGACGGTGCCCTTCTCGAGCAGCGCCACGCGGGCGTTCTCGTCCTCGACCGCCGTCAGCACGATGCGCTTGATCTTCGGCTCGCCGCGGAAGTAGGCGGGGTTCGACGTCATGACGATCCGCCCGCCGGGCTGGAACTCCTTGAGCACGTACGGGCCGGTGCCGATCGGCTTGCGGTTGAACGCGGCGGTCTTGATGTCCTTGCCCTCGAGCGCCGCGGCCGGGACGATCCCGACCTGCAGCTTGTCGTAGAACGCCGGGTCCGCGCGGTTGAGCTTGAACTCGACCGTCGCGTCGTCGGTCGCCTTCGCGGACTCGAGCGTGTCGAGCGGCGTCGCCATCGGCGAGGCGGAGTCCGGGTCGAGGATCGCGTTGTACGTGAACGCGACGTCCTTGGCGGTGAGGGTCGAGCCGTCGTGGAACTTCACGTCGTCGCGCACCTTCACGGTGACCGTCTTGCCGTCGGCGCTGCGCTGCGGCATCGCGCTGGCGAGGTCGGGCTCGGCGGTCAGGTCCTTGTCGTAGCGCAGCAGCCCGTTGAAGAACCTCTGGTTGCCCCCGTAGATGTTGTCGTCGGCGATGGGGTTGAGGTTCTCGGGCTGGCTCGGCAGCGCGATGACGAGCGTTCCACCGGCAGCGGCGGTGTCGGCGGCGTTGTCGGATCCGCATCCGGCGACCCCGGGCAGCAACGCGAGCGCGACGACGACCCCGACGAAACGAGCCTTGGACATGCCTCTCCCCGATCGATCCCGCCGCCGTTCGGCTGCGGGGGCGCCGAAGGTAACACACTTACGATCGCTATTGCAATCGAGTCCGTTTAGCGGGGAACTCGCTACAGGGCCGAGGCGGCTCCCTGTGCGGCTGCCACCGCGACCTGGCCAAACGCGATCTGGCCGTCGTTCGGCGGCAGGCGCTCGGGCACGAGCACCCGCAAGCCGGCGTCCTGCAGCCACGCAGACGTGAGCTCGAGCAGCAGGCGGTTCTGGAACACGCCGCCGGACAGCACGACGAGATCGAGCTCCGCGCGTTCGGCCGCGAGCGCGCACGCCTCGACCGTCACCCGCGCGAGCCCCGCGTGGAAGCGCGCCGAGATCGCCGGCACGGGCACGCCTGCCGCGAGGTCGGCGAGCACGGCGAGGATCGCCGGCTGCGGGTTGATGATCGCGGGCGGGATCGGCTGCAGCACGAACGGATACGGCTCGGCGGCGCCCGGATCGGCGAGCGCCTCGAACTCGACCGCGGCCTGGCCCTCGTAGCTGACCTCGAGGCGCACCCCGCACATCGCCGCGACCGCGTCGAAGAGCCGCCCGGCGCTCGACGTGAACGGCGCGCCAACCCCGGTCGTGACCATCCGCGCGACCATGTTCCAGCGCTGCTGGGCGATCGGCTCGAACGCCGCCGGCAGCGGCTCGCGCATCTGCGTGAGCCACGAGCAGGCCATCCGCCACGGCTCGCGGATCGCCCCTTCGCCACCGGGCATCCTGACGCCCGCCAGGCGGCCCGCACGCTCGAACCCGGCCAGGCCGCCCACGAGGATCTCGCCGCCCCAGATCGTCCCGTCGGGCCCGAGGCCGGTGCCGTCGTAGATCGCGCCGACCGCCGGGCCGGCCTCGCCGTGCTCGGCGAGCGTCGCCGCGAGGTGCGCGTGGTGATGCTGGACGGCGACGTGCTCGACGCCCTCGCGCTCGAGCGCGTAGCGCGTCGACAGGTAGTCGGGGTGCAGGTCGTGCGCGACGACCTCGGGTGCCACCTCGAACAGCGCCTCGAAGTGCGCGACCCCGTCGCGCAGCGACGTCAAGGTCTCGTAGTTCTTGATGTCGCCGATGTGGTGGCTCGGCCACGCGCGGTCGCCCTTCGCGAGGCAGAACGCGTTCTTCTGCTCGGCGCCCGTGCCGAGGATGTGGCGCGTCGCGGCGACGGGCAGGTCAAGAGCACCGGGGGCGTAGCCGCGCGACCGGCGCATGAGCAGCGGCCGCTCGCGCACGACGCGCACGACCGAGTCATCGGTGCGCGTCGCAATCGGGCGGTCGTGGACGAGGAAGCGGTCCGCGATGGCCGCGAGGCGCTCGAGCGCGTCGGCGTCGTCGAAGGCGATCGGCTCGTCGGAGACGTTGCCGCTCGTCATGACGAGCGGCACGCCCGTGTCCTCGGCGAGCAGCTGGTGCAGCGGCGTGTACGGCAGCATCAGCCCGAGGTCGGGCGCGCGCGGCGCGACCGACGGCGCGACGCGCGGGCCGTCGCCGGAGGCAGCACCCGACGGCGCGACCGCCGGGTCCGCCCCGGCGGCGGCGTCGGGAAGCCGGCGGGCCAGCACGATCGGCCGCTCGCGCGAGACCAGCAGCTCCTCCTCGCGCTCGCCCACCTCCACCAGGGCGCGGGCAGCGTCGATGTCGGCGACAAGCAGCGCGAACGGGCGATCCTCGCGATGCTTGCGCGCACGCAGGAGCGCCACGGCGGTCTCGTCGTCGGCGCGGCAGGCGAGGTGGTAGCCGCCGAGGCCCTTGATCGCGAGGATCCGCCCGTCGAGGAGGTCGCGCGCGGCGGCGCGCAGCGGGTCGTCGCTGTCGACGGCGCCGCCGTCGCGCTCGAGCAGGCGCACCTGCGGCCCGCACACCGGGCACGCGTTGGGCTGCGCGTGAAAGCGCCGATCCAGCGGATCCTCGTACTCCGCCTGGCACGCGTCGCACATGACGAAGCTCGCCATCGTCGTCAGCGGCCGGTCGTAGGGGACCCCGCGAACGATGGTGAAGCGCGGCCCGCAGTTCGTGCAGTTCAGAAACGGATAGCGGTAGCGGCGATCGGCCGGGTCGGCGAGCTCGGCCAGGCAGTCCTCGCAGGTGGCCGAGTCCGGCGTGACGGGCGCCGACGCGGCACCACCACGCTCGCTTGCGACGATCTGAAAGCCCGGCTCCCCGACGAGCTCGACGTCCTGCGCCTCGACCCCGCGGACGTCGGCGAGCGGGGGCGCGTCGCTCGCGAGCCGCGCGACGAACGCCTCGACGACGTCCGGCGGACCCTCCGCCTCGACGAGCACTCCCCGCTCGTCGTTGAGCACCCAGCCCGCGACGTCGAGCTCATGCGCCAGCCGGTACACGAACGGCCGGTAGCCAACCCCCTGCACCGTGCCGTCGACGCGGGCGCGGACGCGCCGCAGCGCGTCCTTCGCGGTGGTGCTCACGCCGCGGGCGCGACCAGCTCGACGAGCTCGCGCAGCACGTGATAGCCGCTGGCGTGGGCCTCCTGGATGCGCGGGATGTTCTCGGAGCGGCTGATGAAGACGTGGTCGGCGAGGTTGTTCAGCGCGACGTTGCCGCCGTCGTAGCCGACGAACGCAATCGTCACCATCTTGCGCTTGCGCCCCTCGCGCAGCGCCTCGAGGATGCTCAGCGAGTTGCCACTCGTCGACAGCGCCAGCAGCACGTCGCCCCCGCGGCCGTACGCGATGACCTGGCGCAGGAAGATCGCGTCCGTCCCGATGTCGTTGGCGACCGCGGTGATGATGCCGGTGTCCTCGGTGAGGTCCAGCGCGCGCCGCGGCGGCCCGCCGAACATCGGCGTGCGGAAGTCGGCGACGACGTCCATCGCGTCGGTCGCCGAGCCGCCGTTGCCCAGAGCGATCAGCCGGCCGCCGGATTCGAAGCTCGCCCGCAGTACGCCCGCGGCGGCGACGAGATCGTCGCCGAACTCCGTCAGCGTCTGCGCGCGCAGCGCCGTGATCTCGTCGGCCTTCAGCAGGATCGACTGCTTGACGTCGGCGAGGATCGCGTCGAGGTCGGTCTCCTGCTGGCCGAGGAACGGATACAGGAAGCTCGACGCGCCGGAGTCATGGACCGGCCGCGCGGCGCGACCCTCAAGCAGGCCGCGGTTATCGAGGAAGATGTGGACGTGCTCCCACAGCGTGTGGTAGAGCGTCTCCGCGATCTCCTGGCGGATGAGCGGGTCGGTGATGACCCCGAGGTCGAACTCCCACTCGGCGCCGGAGTCGCGCGTGAACGCGACCGTCAGGCAGCCGCGATCGCGCGCCGCGGCGAGCGCGGCGAGGATGTCGGGCTCGCCGCCGAACGCCATCGCGATGTCCTCGGCCTCGGCCTCGAGCGCGACCTGCGGCGCGATCTGGCCGCCCTCGCCGGCGAGCCCGAGCGCCGGCAGCGCGCGCTTGCCGACGATCACCGGGTGCACGAACTCGACCGCGACGTGGCGCGCGTCCGACCGGTCGGCGGGCGACGCGCCGAATGCGACCAGCCGCCCTTCACGCGCGAAGCGCTCGGCCATCTTGTGGCAGAGCTTGGCGAGGCGCTCCGCCTCAGCCGTGAAGAAGAGCGCGTTGGCCTCGCTGCGCTCTCGCAGCAAGGCCTCGACGCGCTCCGCGCCGACCGTTGTCGGCGCGTCCTTCACGCGGGGGCGTGTTCGTGGTCGGCGTGCGTGTGGCCGTGCTCGCCGTGGGCGTGCGTGTGGGTGTGCTCGCCGTGCTCGTGCTCGTGCTCGTCGTCCTCGAAGAAGCGAGCGGGCAGCGCCTTGAGCCAGTCGCGGAATGGCTCGATGCCCTCGCCGGTCTTCGCGCTGACGCGCAGGACCGTCGCCTGCGGGTTGACCTGCAGGATGTTCGCCTCGAGCCGATCGACGTCGAACTCGAGGTACTGCAGCAGGTCGATCTTGTTGATCACGACGAGCTCACAGGCGCGGAACATCAGCGGGTACTTCAGCGGCTTGTCCTCGCCCTCGGTGACCGAGCAGACCATGATCCGCGCGTCCTCGCCGATGCGAAACTCGGCCGGGCAGACGAGGTTCCCGACGTTCTCGACGACCAGCACGTCCATCTCGGGCAGCGGCACGCCCGGCAGCGCCGAGCGGACCATGTTCGCGTCGAGGTGGCACTCGCCGCCAAAGCCGTTGTCGGTGTTCAGCTGGACGACCGGGATGTTCAGGACGGCCAGGCGATCGGCGTCGAAGCTGCCGGCGACGTCGCCCTCGAGGACGCCGACCCGCAGCCCTTCCTCGGCGAGGCCGACGAGGCCACGCTCGAGCACCGTCGTCTTGCCGGCGCCCGGAGCGCTCATCAGGTTGACGACCGTGACGTGCTCGCGATCGAAGTCCGCGCGGTTGGCCTGAGCGATCGTGTTGTTGGCGTCGAGAGCGTCCTCGACGACCCTCACCTTGGTGCGGTGCATGCGGCCTTCTCCTCGTCTTCGACTTCGATCGACTCGACCATGAACTCTTCCCCGGTGGCAACTTCGACCGCGCCGGGACCGCACGTGGCGCAGATGAACGCCGGGATCTCGATCTCCCACTCGTTCTTGCACGTCTTGCACCGCAGCACCGCCGGCACGTCGATGATCTCGAGGGTAGCCCCCTCGCAGACCGTGTCCTTGCCGACGATCGCGAAGTAGAACTCGAGCGTCCGCAGCACGACCTGGCGCAGGCGCCCGATCCGCAGCGTGACGTGCTGGACCTTGCGGCCGGCGGCGTGCTTGTTGACGGTCTGGACGACCGCGCTCGAGAGATCGAACTCGTGCAAGGCGCCTACTTCTTCTCGTCGAGCGAGGCGTAGGCCTCGTCGGTGAGCAGCTCCGTGGCCTGCTCGAGCACGAGGTCGACGGCGCGGCCGACGGCCTCCTCCACGACGGGGCTCAGGCCGACGCCCATCTCCTCGATCGTCAGCGGCTCGCAGGCGATGATGACGACCTTGCCCGGCCACCCG
>CAWIXC010000010.1:0-13739 GCA_963839905.1 uncultured Actinomycetes bacterium
CACGAGGACCAGCTCGCCGACGAGCGCCGTCGGGGTTACGAGCACCGAGCGCGTGCCGGGCGCGCCGTAGCCCGGCGCGACGGTGCTCGGCGGGATCTGAGCGGGCATCTGCGCACCGCCGGTCGCGGGGACCGCCGATGCGACCGCGCTCGTGCAGCACCACGCTCCCGTGCAGAGCACGGCGACGAGCGGGGCGCGATCGCGGCGAAACCGGGGCATGGGTGAGGGCTACCGCGTCAAGCGCGGGGCAGGCGGTCGAGCATCGACCGCACCGCGGCCCGCCCGACTTCGATCCCGATTTGTGCGAGCTCGCGCGCGGCCTGCGCGGTCGTGGTCACGAGATCGGCGACCGCGTTCTCGGCTTCCTCGCTGCGCGCCGCGGGTGCGGCGTAGCCCGCGGCGGGGACCTTGCGCCTGGGCGCGACGGGCGGCTCGTCGGGGTGCGCGCTGCCGCCGGCCGGCTCGCCGGGAGGTCCCTGGGCGGCCGCGGCGACGCTGCGGATCTCGGCCGCGGCAGGCTCGGGCTTCGCGGGCTCGGCGGCGGCCGGCCTGGGCCGCGGCGTCCTGCGGGGCGGGGGCGCGGCGGGCTTCGCGGCCGTCGCGGCGCCGAGGTCGGCGGCGGACGGCGTCGCGACCGCGCGCGGCTCGGCTGCGGCCGGCTTCGGTCGCGGCGTCCTACGCGGCTCGCGCGGCGCCACGCCGTTGGACGCGCCACTCGCCTCGGTGCTGGACGCACTGACCTTCGCGCCCTTGGACTTCTTCGCCTTCGAGCCCTTGCCCTTCGAGCCCTTGGAGCTCGCCGCGGCCTTCGCGGACGCCTTGCCCTTCGCGGGCTTGGCCGCCTTCGCCGTCGCCGCAGCGCCCTTCGCACCGGCAGCCTTCCCGCCGGGCGCGGGCGCGAGCTCTCCGCGCTTGGCGCTTCGCCGTACCGGGCGGGTGCGCGGTAGGCTCGTCATGACTTCGCGCTCAGGATCTTCTGGATTGGGCACAATGCGCATGATGTCACGCGCTTTGCGCCATCACCGCGTCCCGCGTGAAACGAACCACCCCGGTCGCCGTAAGAGCTTGCGAAGACGTCGTTGACTTCAAAAAGTAAAGTGCCTAGCCTGGCACGCTAGAGTTTCGGGTCTAGGTTGGGCGAGGTACTGCCCCAGGAAGTCCTTTGCCCGCCCTCCATCTTGTCGAGTGCTCGGGCTGTCCCGAGTCGGCGCACGACGTGAAAGCGAACGCGAATGTCCGTAGTTGAACTGCAAGAGCTCGAAGAGATCAAGGGCCTCCTGACGAAGGGCCAGCTGACAGGCGTGCTCACGTACGCCGAGATCGCCGGTGCCGTCGCCGAGATCGATCTCGACGAGGCTGACATCGAAGAGCTGCACGGCTACCTGGAGAAGTCGGAGATCGAGCTCGTCGAGGAGATCGATCCAGCCGTCCAGGCGGCCAACGCGGTCGAGCGAGCGCCGGACAAGCGCCGCGCGCGCAAGAAGGCGACGATCGACCTGAAGCCGGACATGACGACCGATTCCCTTCAGCTGTTCTTGAAGGACATCGGCAAGGTCCGGCTGCTGACCGCCCAGGAGGAGGTCGATCTCGCCAAGCGCATCGAGCGCGGCGACCTCGACGCCAAGCAGAAGATGGTCGAGTCCAACCTGCGGCTCGTCGTCTCGATCGCCAAGAACTACCGCAACCAGGGACTGCCGTTCCTCGACCTCATCCAAGAGGGCACGCTCGGCCTGGTTCGCGCGGCGGAGAAGTTCGACTACCGCAAGGGCTTCAAGTTCTCGACCTACGCCACCTGGTGGATCCGCCAGGCGATCGCCCGCGCGCTCGCGGACAAGGCGCGCACGATCCGCATCCCGGTCCACGTGGTCGAGAAGCTCAACAAGATCGGCCGTGCCGAGCGCAAGCTCGTCACCGAGCTCGGTCGCGAGCCCACGCCGGAGGAGATCGCCGAGGTCACCGGCATCGACCCCGAGGAGGTCGACTCGATCAAGCGCTCCGCGCAGGCTCCGGTCTCGCTCGAGAAGCCCGTCGGCGACGAGGAGGAGTCCGAGTTCGGCCAGTTCATCGCCGACGAGCGCGCCGAGTCTCCCTACGAGCGCGCCGCCGAGATCCTCACGAAGGAAGCGCTGCGCGAAGCCCTCGAGAACCTCTCCTACCGTGAGCGCCGCGTGCTCGAGCTGCGCTACGGCCTCGGCGGCGAGCACCCGCGCACGCTCGACGAGGTCGGCCGTACGTTCAACGTCACGCGCGAGCGCATCCGCCAGATCGAGAACCAGTCCTTGAAGAAGCTGCAGTCCCTCGCGGAAGCGCAGAAGCTCCGCGACGTCGCCTAGCCAAGGCGACCGCGCCCGAGCACTACGAAAACGGGGCCCTCCGGGGTCCCGTCGTCGTTGAGCCCGAGTCGCCCAAGCCGGGACGGTGTGTCATCTTGTGCTCGTGACGAATTCAAGCGCGACCTGGGCAGTCGTCTCCGACGAGCAGCAGCTGCGCGAGATCGTCGGCGACCCGGTCCCGAGCGTTGCGAACAAGGTGCGCACGACCCTGCACGAGCTCGACCGCGAGTGGCTCGCCGCATCGCCGATGTGCCTCGTCGCGACGTCCGCGGTCGACGGCACGTGCGACGTCAGCCCGCGCGGCGACCCGCCGGGCTCGACGCACGTCCTCGACGAGCGCACGATCGCGCTCCCCGACCGGCCCGGCAATCGCCGGGTGGACGGCTTTCTCAACGTGCTCGAGAACCCGCAGGTCGGGCTGATCTTCCTCGTGCCCGGCCGCGGCGACACGCTGCGCATCAACGGCCACGCCACGCTCGTGCACGACGCGCCGTTCTTCGACGAGCTGGTCGTCGCCGGGCACCGCCCGAAGCTCGCGCTGGTCGTCGAGCTGACCGAGGTCTTCTATCACTGCTCGAAGGCCTTCATGCGCTCGAAGCTGTGGAAGCCCGAGACGTGGGACCCCGACGCGCTCGCCTCGCGGGCCGTCATCGCGCGGACGCTCGAGCGCCCGGAGGAGACGCTCGAGGCGCTCGAGGCGCATTACGGCCCGCGCTACGCCGACACGCTGTACGGCTGAGCGGCCGGCCGCCTGGTTTCGCGTCGCCCCGCGGCGGGCACCCGGGACGCATGCCAAGAGAAGCCGTCGACGCCGAGACCCTCACCGTCCAGGGCGTCGAGATCCCGAAGCTCGGGTTTGGCACCTGGCAGCTGACGGGCCGCGCGTGCGAGGTGGCCGTACGCGACGCGCTCGAGCTCGGCTACCGCCACATCGACACCGCTCGCATGTACGGCAACGAGGCCGAGGTCGGCCAGGGCCTGCACGACTCCGGGCTCAACCGCGACGAGGTCTTCGTCACGACGAAGCTCTGGCGCGACGAGCTCGACGCGGCCGGCGTGCGCGGCGGCCTCGAGCACTCGCTGCGCGACCTGCGCACGGAGTACGTCGACCTGCTGCTCATCCACTGGCCCAACCCGCAGGTCCCGCTCGCCGACACCCTCGACGCGATGCGCGAGGCCCGGGAGGCGGGGCGGGTGCGCCATCTCGGCGTCGCGAACTTCCCGACGGCGATGCTGCGCGAGGCGCTCGAGCTCGCGCCGATCGTCTGCGACCAGGTCGAGTACCACCCCTACCTCGGGCAGCCCGCGGTGCTCGAGCTCGCCCGCGAGCGCGACCTCATGGTCACCGCCTACTCGCCGCTGGCCCAGGGCGCGGTGCTGCGCGACCCGGTCATCGCGCAGATCGCGGAGGCGCACGACAAGACCGTGGGGCAGGTCGTGCTGCGCTGGCTGCTCGACCAGCCGAACGTCTCCGCGATTCCGAAGGCCGCAAGCCACGAGCACCGCGCGTCGAACCTCGACGTCTTCGGCTTCGAGCTGTCCGACGAGGAGCGCGGAACGATCGCCGGCCTCGCACACGACGGGCGCACGATCGACCCCTCGATCGGCCCCGAGTGGGACTGACGGCCCGCGAAGAAGCCTGACATTCGTCCAGCGCGGCCCGACGCGCGCTCACGGCCACCTGCGCCGCGACCGATGCGACGCACGTGTTCGACATCGACAACGCCCTGTGCACGCTCGTCGCCGACGGGGGCTCCGACCTGCACCTGAAAGTCCAGCGCCAGCCGATGACTCGCATCGACGGCGAGCTGCGCCCGATCGAGGGCTCCGAGGTCCTGGAGGCCGCGGACACCGAGACCGCGGTGCGCGAGATGCTCAAGGACCCGATCAAGCTCGCGGAGCTCGCCGAGGAGTTCGAGGTCGACTTCTCGTACTCGATCTCCGGCGTCGCGCGGTTTCGCGTCAACGCCTTCCGCCAGCGCGGCACGCTGAGCCTCGTCGCGCGCGCCATCCCGCACTCGATCCGCTCGGTCTCCGAGCTCATGCTGCCGGAGGTCATCACGACCCTGTCGGAGGAGGAGCGCGGGATCATCCTGCTCACGGGCACGACCGGCTCGGGCAAGTCGACGACGCTCGCCGCCATGCTCGACCACATCAACCGCACGATGTCCAAGCACATCGTCACGATCGAGGACCCGATCGAGTTCCTGCACGTCGACAAGCGGTCGATCATCAACCAGCGCGAGGTCGGGATGGACACGCTGTCGTTCAAGCGCGCGCTGCGCCGCGTCCTGCGCCAGGACCCGGACGTCATCCTCATCGGCGAGATGCGCGACGAGGAGACCGTCCACACGGCGCTCTCCGCCGCCGAGACCGGCCACCTCGTGCTGTCGACCGTCCACACCGTCGACGCCGCCGAGACCGTCAACCGCGTCATCGACTTCTTCCCACCGCACATGCACCAGCAGGTCCGCGCGATGCTCGCCGGGACGCTGAAGGGCGTCATCTCCCAGCGCCTCGTGCGCTCGACGGACGGTGGCCGCGTCGCGACGTGCGAGATCCTGCGCATGACCGGCCGCGTGCGGGACATGATCATGGACCCGCAGCAGACCGGCCGCCTGACGGAGGTCGTCAGCGAGGGCGGCTACTACGGCATGCAGACCTTCGACCAGGCGCTGTTCGGCCACGTCAAGGCGGGCCGCGTCGACATCGAGCAGGCCATGAAGGCCGCGACGAGCCCGCACGACTTCAAGCTGCTGCTGCAGGCCGACGGGCGCAAGGGCACGACGATGGCCGATCTCGAGCAGGCCCAAGCGCAGCGCGTCGCCTGACCGTCACCGTTTAAGCGATCATTCCCGGCCGGATCCATGCCGACCACGTGGTTGATCACCGGAGCCTCTCGCGGGCTCGGCCGCGCGCTCACCGAGCGGCTGCTCGAGCGTGGCGATCGCGTCGCCGCGACGTTGCGCGACCGCGCGCGCTTGGACGAGCTCGCGGCGCGCTACGGCGACCGGATCTGGGTGCGCGAGCTCGACGTCTGCGACGTCGACCGGATCCGCCGCGTCGTGGAGGAGGCGTTCGACCACTTCGAGCGGATCGACGTCGTCGTCTCGAACGCGGGCTACGCCGAGTGCGGCGCGATCGAGGAGCTCTCCGACGAGCAGATCGAACGCCAGCTTCAGACGAACCTCGTCGGCGGGATCCAGCTCGCCCGTGCTGTCGTGCCACGGTTGCGCGCCCAGGGCGGCGGGCACCTCATGCAGCTGTCGAGCACGGCAGGGCAGACGCCGTTTCCCTCGATGGGCATCTACTGCGCGACGAAGTGGGGCCTCGAGGGCTTCTACGAGACGCTCGGCGTGGAGGTGGCGCCCTTTCAGATCCGCACGACGATCGTCGAGCCCGGCTCGGTGCGCAACGAGTTCCTCGCATCGGCGTCGTGGGCGCCCGCGATGGCGGAGTACGCCGCGGGCCCGGCGGGCTTCGTCCGCAACCTCATGGCGACGCTGCCGCAAGCCGCCCTCGCGAGCGACCCGGCAAAGGTCGCCGACGCGATGATCGCCGCGGCGGAGTCCGACGACCCGCCCCGCCGGCTGCTGCTCGGCTCCGACGCCTACGGCCAGGTGCAGCCGGCGATGGCGAGCCGCCTCGCCGAGATCGAGGCGCAGCGCGAGGCCTGCGCCCACACCGACGCCGACGACTACGTCCCGCCGGCCGCCGCAGCGATCTGACGGCTCGCGCCGCTATCAGCCCGGGCAAGACGGCGTGACGATGATCCCCGGCCTTCCTCGAACGGCCCGAGCACAGTGCGTCGGGTGGGACGGTCGGACTACTTCTTGCGCCGAGGGCGGAGACTGCTGTCCTGCTGCCGTACGGTGCTATCGCGCTCGCTGAGAAGGCGCCCTGTCTTTGGATCGCGCGCCCGGGAGATGCCGCGCTTCTCGCTGATCCATACGTCCTCCGACAGCACCAAGCGCTGGGCGGGGCCGCGGTGCTTGTCGCGAGCGATGGCCATTGCTTCAGGCTAGCGCGGCGCCGATTTCGAGTCCAACGACCTCGACGACGAGCCCGCCCAGCGCCAGGGCGAAGGCCGTCCGAAGCTTGCGCACGGTGAGGCCGTTCTGCGCCTGCATGGATGAAAGCACGTACGTCAGACCCTCTAACAATCCGGTGGGATCTTCAGAGTCAAAGCCTTTCTTCGTTGCGTCCTCCAGCGTGGCTGCTGCATCGAGACTGAATTTCAGGTCATGCGACCTCAGGAGGTACACGCTTGACAGCAGCACGGCCGCCAAGGCGATCAGTCCCGTGCTCGTTGCGGTCCA
Source organism: uncultured Actinomycetes bacterium (assembly GCA_963839905.1). Lineage (GTDB taxonomy): Bacteria > Actinomycetota > Thermoleophilia > Solirubrobacterales > Solirubrobacteraceae > CADCVQ01. The sequence continues at coordinate 6,653 of CAWIXC010000010.1, forward strand.
CGCAATCAAGCCATCGGGATGCGCGCCGGCGAAGACCTCGCGGGCAAGAAGCGTGGCTGCGACGGCAGCGGCGGCGACGATGGTGCCGGTCCGCCCTCGCAAGCCGTTCACCTCTCGCTGCTGCTCTTCGATCGCGCGAATTGCGAGGTCGTAGAACGTCCGCTGGATGTCGCGGGCATCGCGGGGGGACCGTAGCGAGCGGGCATGACGGGATCGGCGGGCACGCGCGATCACCCGCTACGGCGGCCGAGCCGGAGCGCCACACCTTCAGGTGCCCGGTCGTCCTCCAGGCGCCTACTTCAGTCTGTAAAGTGTTGAGCTATGGACGACACCTGTCCGGTCTGCAAGACCGCCGAAATCGTCTGCGGCAAGTGGACGCTGCTGCTCATTCGTGACCTCTCCGAGGGTCGCTCGCGCTTCTGCGAGCTCGAGCGCTCGCTGCAGGGCATCAGCCCGCGCACGCTCTCGCTGCGCCTGCGCGCGCTCGAGGAGGAAGGCATCGTCGAACGCGATACCTACCCCGAGGTGCCGCCGCGCGTCGAGTACGTGCTGACCGAGAAGGGTCGCGCGCTCATGCCGATCATCGACGACATGCGCAAGTACGGCAGCCGTTGGTTAAACGCGGACTGTGCCGACCTCGCGCCCGCCGGCGCGGAGGTCGGCGCCGCCGCCGCCTGACGCGGAGAACGCCCCGCCCGCCCCCGGCACCGGCCGTGTCCGAGGGCGCGTGCGCTCGGCCCGCGAGCGCTCGTTGCGCCGCGCCGCCCACGCGATCAGCGGGCGCTCGACCGCGAACCAGCTCAGCGCCGAGACCGCGAGCGCCGGGCCGAGCGCGACCGCCGTGCCGAGCACGGGGTCAAGCGGCAGCAGGCCATGGCCGCGCAGGAACATCAGCACCGGGACGTGCCAGAGGTAGAAGCCGTAGGAGATCGCGCCCATGCCTGCCAGCACGCGGTTACCGAGCAGGCGGCCCTTCGGCGCACCGGCCGCCGCGGCGATGATCAGCGCGAAGCCGACGCCCGACAGCACGTCGCGGGTCATCGAGAAGAACGTCGTCGCGTCAATCCCCTCGGCCGGCAGGACCGCCTTGACGACCGCGTCGGCGACGACGATCGCCATGCCCGCCGCGATCATCGTGCGGCGCAGCCCGGCACCGGGGACGCGGCCGTGCAGCATGAGCGCCGCGAGCATCCCCAGGGCGAAGTACGGCAGCATCGCGGCGAGCGACTTCGAGAACGTCAGCCCGAGGCCCTGGCCGGCGATCGACCAGTTCCACAGGAAGCCCAGCGCCAGCAGCCCGAGCGGCACGAGCGCCTGCGCGCGCCGCCGCGCCGGCAGCTTCGTCGCCAGCCAGCCGAGCGCGGGCAGCACGAGGTAGAAGCTCACCTCGACGGCGAGCGACCACATCGGCGGGTTGAGCTTCATGACGCTCGTCGGCGACGTGTTCTGGGCGAAGAGGAAGAACAGCGGCAGCTCGCCGGCGGGGGGCAGGCGCAGGCCAGGGGTCCCCGAGAGGCCCCACAGCAGGCCGATCGAGCCGACGAGCGCGACGTAGTACGCCGGCGCGATCCGCGCGAGCCGCGCGCGCAGGTAGCGGCGCAGGTCGGGCGGCCGACGCTCGTCGAGCGCGGCTGCGAACCAGGGGCGCGACAGCAGGAAGCCAGACAGCACGAAGAACAGCACGAGCCCGAGACGCAGCTCGTGGACGGCGTAATCGCCGACGGTCGACCGGTCCGACGCGTCCGGCGTGGGCATCGTGTACAGCCACCCGTGAAAGGTGAAGACGGACAGCGCGGCGATGCCGCGCAGCCCGTCGATGGATGCCATTCGCCGGTCGTTCTTCGCGTGCGTGGCAACCGCCGTCCCGTGGACGTCGGACGCTTGCATGCCCCGCCGATGCTACCCAGCAGCTCTCGCTTACACGCCGCATGCCACCATGGCCGCATGCATCGCACCGCTTCGGAGAGCTGGCTCGAGCATGCGAACGAGGTGCTGCGCGGCGCCGGGCTGCGCGCGAGCGCGGGCCGCAACGCCGTCGTCGAGTTGTTCGCGTGCCAGAGCTGCCTGCTGACCGCGCAGGACATCGCCGACCGCCTGCGCGAGACCGGCAGCGCGGGCTCGACGGCGACGGTCTACCGCGCGCTCGAGACGCTGCACGAGCTCGGGCTCGTGCGCCGCTTCGACTCCGGCGAGGGCGTCGCGCGCTACGAGCCGGTCGACCCGTCGGGCGAGCACCACCACCACATCGTCATGGAGGACAGCGGCGACGTCGTCCCGTTCGAGGACGACGAGCTCGAGCGCGCGATCGAGGGGCTCGGCGAGCGGCTCGGGCTCGTCGTGACGAGCCACGACATCATCCTGCGCGCGCGCCCCGGCTGAGCGACCCGTCCGGGCGCGCGGCGCATCGCGACCTGAACGACCGCCTGCAACGGGAGGAGCGTGCGGCGCCGGGGCGAACGCCCCTCGCATGCGCAACCGCCCGCTGCACGACGCGCTCGAAGCCTTCGTCGAGGAAGCCGCGTGGCTGCTCGCGGGCGACGCCGCCGACGGCGCCGAGGTGCCCTTCGAGCTCGTCGAGTCCCGCGGCCGGCTCCGCGACACCCCGCTGTACTGCTACCGCCCGCTGACCGACGCGTTCATCCGCGACCGCGTCGGCGTGTTCGGGCGCCTGCCGACGTACGCGCCGGCCGCTCGCGCGCTCGTCGGGATGGATGGCATCGCCGACTACCTGCGCGAGCAGGGCGAGCAGCGCATCCCCAGCGACGCTCGCGAGCTCGCCGACGCGGCGCTGCGCGTGTTCGTCAGCCGCGTCTTCAGCGAGGCGACGGAGTTCGTCATGACGCCCGAGCGCCTCGAGCGCGCGTACGGCGAGATCGAGAGCGCCCTGTTCGAGGGCCGCGCCGAGTCGGTCGTCGTCGCGCCGGTGCTCGGGTTGCGGATCGAGTCCCCCGAGATCGCGCTGGGGGAGGGCCTGTCGCTCGTTCGCGGCGAGCTGCTCGAGGACGCGCCGCCCGAGGCCATCTGGCAGCCGGGCGCCGAGCAGGCTGCGGTGCTCGCCTGCCTGACGCTGACGAGCGACCCCGGCAAGCCGGCGCCGATGACCGAGGCGCGCGTGCGATTTCGCCGGCTGCTGAGCGCGCTGCGGCTGTACGACCCGGCGCGCGTCGCGATCGGGCCGGTGGCATGGGAGCGCAGCGGCGCGGGGCCGTGGGCGCTTGGCGACCTGCGCACGGGCGGGCGGCCGCACGGCGTGCTCGACGTCGAGCCGGCCGGCGAGGACGAGCTGCGCGCCTTCGTCTCGCTCGTCACGCGCCGCACGCCGCGTGCGGGCGAGCTCGCGTGGGCGCTGCGCCGCTACGAGCTCGGCTGCGAGCGCCCGTCGCTGTTCGAGGCCTTGACCGACCACCTCTTGGCGTTGCGGGCGCTGCTCGAGCCCGAGGGCCCGCAGAGCGGCCGGCTCGCGGGCCGCGTCGCGGCGCTCTGCGCCACCGAGGACGAGCGCGTGCGCGTGACCGAGCGGGTCGCGCACGCCGTGTCGCTGGAACGGGCGGTCGTCGCGGGCCTAGCGCCGTCCGATGGTGGCATCCAGGTCCTGCTCGCCGAGCTGACGTCGCACCTGCGCGCGCTGCTGCGCGACGTCCTCTGCGGCCACCTCGACTCCGACCTGCGCTCGGTGGCCGATCAGCTACTGGCCGAAGCCGGCTCCGCGGCTGCCTGAGCCGGGCGCCACGCCCACAGCAGGCCTACGCCGCGCACGGACGGCGTGTCGGCGCGAACCTCGTAGCCGGCGCCGACCAGGAGCCGCGTCGCCGCGGCGCGCGGGTCCTCCGTCGGGCAGTGACGGCCGTGGTGCTCGAGCACGAGCGCGCGCACCCCGGACGTCGCGAAGCGCGCGTCGCCGAGCAGCTCCCATTCGCCGCCCTCGATGTCGATCTTCACGAGATCGGCGCCGGCCAGATGCTCGAACGCGTCGATCATGGGGACCTCGACCGTCGCGGCATGCTCGTCCGGGTGGGCCCGGTGGGACTCCGCAGCGAGGCCGGCGACGAAGCGCATGACCCCCGCCGAGGCCGCCGCGGCGGCGTTCACGACCGCGACGTCGCCGCCGGCCCGGTTGCGCGCGAAGCACGCCCTCAGCATCGCGATGCTCTCGGGATCCGGCTCGACCGCGGTGATCTGCGCCCCCGGCCAGCGCCCCATGCCGAACGCGCTGAACAGGCCGATGTTGGCGCCGAGGTCGACGACGCGCGGCGGCCGCCCGAGCTCGGCCAGGCATGCCGCGACGTCGGCGGGCGGCTCGTACGCCGACGAGCAGAACACCTCGTCGAACGTCGTGATGTCGCTCGAGCCGTGGCGCAGCAGCACGTGGACGCCGGTGCCGCGCAGCTCGTAGTACCGCGCGCCCTTGTGGCGCAGCAGCACGGGCATGAGGTATCGCCACGGCTTGCGAAGCCGCAGCGCCTGCGACAGCGTGCGGCCCCAGGCCCAGCGACGGCACGCGCGCAGCGCAGCGGCGGCGACGCGGCGCGACGGCGACTTCGTGCGAGCGGCGACCACGGCGCGATCCTGTCAGACGGCGTGTGGTCGCGCTTGCGCTACATCAGCGCGTCGCGCAGCGCCAGCAGGCCGTCGAGGTCACGGTCGCATGGCGTGCCCGGGTCAGACCTGCTCGACGACGAGCAGCGTGTTGCCGAGCGTCTGCTCGTAGAACTCGATCGAACGGTCCTGGTCGCTCGACGGGATCGTGACGAGGTTGATCGTGCTGATGCGGCTGGTGGTCGTGCTCACGTCGCTGCCCTCCGGCTCGTGGGTGTCTGGTCGTTGGACCGCCGGTCGCGCGAAAACTCATCGGCCGGCCCGGCCGCCGCGGCGTGCGGGCGCTCGGCGACCCGCGAAACGGACACACCATAAAACGGTGCGGGCAATTCTGTGAGACGCATCACACCCGCCCGTCTTTAGCTTGAACTCATCCTAAGGCCGCGGTTAGAGTGTTGTGTTCAAGATAAAGACGAAAAGGAGGTGACATTCCCATGTCTCCACGACTGGGACGGCTCGCGTATGTCGCGGTGCCGGTCACTACGCTCGCCCTTGTCTGCGTGGCGAGCGTCCCCGCCGCAAGTGCCGCGGTAGCACCGGCGCAGGTGCAGGCCACCTACACCGACGGCGCCGGCGTCGTGCACTACGCGTTCGATCCGAACGCGCTGCCGTCGAGCACCGTCGCGCCGCAGCAGGGCAAGCGGTCGCCCACGGGCGGCTGCCGGTTCACGGACTCGGGCGAGGGTGCGAAGGCCAGCAAGCTCGGGCCGACGATCGAGGTGAGCCGCGAGCTGACGTTCGACGCCGCCAACTGCAAGCGCGATCTCGCCGTTGCCAAGTACCGGGCGTCGAGCATCCCGCCCGTCGTCGCGCAGCGGCTCGGGCCGCAGGCCGACGCCCTGGCCGCGACGCGATCCGCCGCCTCGCGAGGCGCCGCGAAGAAGGCCGGCGCGAAGCGGGGCGCGTCCGCGCGTGCCGCGGCGTACTCGTACAGCGGCTACCTCAAGCTCAACGTCGAGGACCCGCCGCAGATCGACGTCACGTCGACCACGGCGAACGTGCAATGGAACGCCTCGGGCTGCGTCGGCGCGTCGTATCACGCCGCTAATTGGGGTTGGTACTCGCCGTCGGGGTGGGATCGCACGAACGCGTCGTGGAACTACGACAACAATTGCTCGCGTGCATATACCAACACCTACGGTAAATTCCGTAACGGTGTTTTCTGCCTGACGATCGACACCTGGACCGAGCACAAGAAGACGTGGTTCGAGGGTCGCCCGTACGGCGGTTGGTACTGGTCCTACAGCGTCGACAAGTGGGGCGGCTGCACGGGCTTGCTGCACTACGAGCACATCGTCGGCCATCCCTAGGATGACGACGATCGACCCCCGGCCCGCTCCCCGGATCTCGCGCCGCGATGCCACGGTGATCGCCGTGGCCGCGGTGGCGAGCCTGCTGCTGTCGCCGATCACCGTCGTCTGGGCTGTCGCCCTCGGCGTGCCGGCGGCGCTGCTGGGCTGGGCCCTGGAGCGGTGGGCGCCAAGCGCCGCCTCGCGGACGCCGCTGCTCGTGGCGGTCGGCGTGGTGCTCGGCGCCCTTCCGTATCTCATCGTGGCCGCGGTCATCGCGGCCACCTGAACCTCGAGAGGAACCTCCATGAACGTGATCCATGGATCGCGCGCGGCCGCCTGCCTGGTCGCGCTCGCTGCCGGCCTCGTCGTCGCGGCGCCGGCCGGCGCCGCACAGCCGGCGTCGGTGCAGAAGACGCACAAGGACAAGGCCGGCGTCGTGCGCTACGCGTTCGACGCGGCGGAGATGCCCGGCGCGACGGTCGTCAGCCAGCGCGGGACGGCCAAGCCCGGTGACCGCTGCAGGTTCACCGCGTCCGGCGCGGGCGGCCCGCATGCGGGTGGCCCGGTCGTCACGCGGATGGCCGAGCTGACGTTCGACGCGAAGCGCTGCACGCGCACGCTCGCGGCGGCCTCCTACCCGATCGCAGACGCCCCGCCGGCGATCCAGGCCCGCCTCGCGAAGGTCCCCGGGGCGACGGCGCAAGCGACCGACGGCGCCGTGGCCGCCGCCGCAACGCGCTACATCGGCGTGCTGAAGCTCAGCGTCGAGCTCGCGTCGCAGATCGACGTCAGCAGCACGCAGTCGCGCGTCGAGTGGAGCGGGACGCCGTCATGCGTGAACTGGTCGACGCACAACGCGTCGTGGGGCTGGTACACGCTCGGCGGCTGGGGGCGCGACAGCTACCGCTGGAACCACGGGCTGTCGTGTGCCCGCGCGTTCACGGACACCTACGGCAAGTTCAGCACCGGCTCGTGGTGCTGGCCCGCCACGACGACCACCGAGCACAAGAAGACGTGGTTCGAGGGTCGCCCGAATGGTGGCTGGTGGTGGTCCTACAGCGCGGACAAGTCGGGTGCATGCAGCGGGTTGCTGCACTACGACTACCTGCTGACGACCCCCTGACCCGACGTCCCGCAGGCCCGCCGGCCGCGCGCGCCGCGAAGGCGCGTGCGGCCGGCCCGGCCTACAGCAGCGCGTC
>CAWIXC010000011.1:0-24577 GCA_963839905.1 uncultured Actinomycetes bacterium
GCAGCAGGCGCGAGCTGTCGGGCCACGCCCGGTAGCCAGCCCGCACCCGGGGCGGGCTTCCCGGCCGCCTGCCAAGCTGCGAGCACTGGCCGCGAGCTCGCGCGGCGGCTCTTCGCCCATGCCCGGGCACCGCGTTACAGTGTCTTACATGGCTCGCGCACGCCAGTTCTCGGCACGGCTGGACGCCGCGGTGCTCGACCGGCTGGAACGCCGCGGGGCGCGCGCGGGGCTCAACAAGTCCCGTCTCGCTGAGCGCTATCTCGACGAGGGGATGCGCATGGAGGACCACCCGGGCGTCGTGTTCCGCGACGGGCCCAGCGGTCGGCGCGCCGGCCTGGCCGGCGGTCCCGACGTATGGGAGGTGATCGCCGCCATCCGCGCGAGCGGGCGTGAGGGCGACGCCGCGCTCGTGGCGGCCGCCGAGTGGGGCAACCTGACAACGATGCAGGTTCGTGCGGCCGTTCGCTACTACGGCGAGTATCGCGAGGAGATCGACGAGCGGATCGGCCGCCACGTCGAGGAGGCCGACGCGGCCGAAGCGCAGTGGCGTCGTGAGCGCGACGCGCTGGCGTGAAGCTTCTGCGCGACGAGATGCTGCCCACCGTGATCGCGCAGCAGCTCCGCAATCGAGGCCATGACGTCCTCGCTGTCGCGGATCTCCCCGAGTTCCGCGGCCTCCCCGACGACGAGCTGTTCGAACACGCGCCGGGTGACGGGCGCGCGATTGTCACCTACAACCGCGACGACTTCCTCACACTCGACGGCCATTATCGCCAAGCGGGCCGCGACCACCAACGGCATCGTCGTCCTGCACCCGCGACGTTTCGCCCAAGGCAACCAGACGATCGGGCCGCTCGTCGCCTCGCTGGAATCCTTTCTCACCGGCGGCCCTCCCTACCGCAGTTTCGTCCACTGGCTCCGGTAACCGGTCTGACCAGGCACGCGAGAGCGTCCGCGCGCCCTGCTCGCAGTAGCCGCCGGCGCCGTCGGCGGAGCGGAAGCGCACGAACTCCTTGTCGGTCTGCAGCACTTCGACCAGCTGCGGGGCCGAGGCGCCGATGTCGTCCTCCGGCGTTGCAGACCCATGTCGGGCACCTGATCAGAGGAGCGTGGTCGGCGAGCGTGAACTCGCGCAGGCCGTCGAGGTAGGCAAGTGGGGCGGCGGCGCCGTGGACGAGCACGCCGCGGCGAAGCGCCCAGCCAGCCGTCGGTCCGCGAGCCAGAACGCGCAGGATGCCGGAGGCGACCACGCGCGCCCAGCACCGCCGCTCGCGCCGACCGCGCGTAAGCGATGCCGGCATGCGCTCGAGCGCCGCCGCATAGAGGTCGAAGGATCCGCAGTCGGCGATGCAGGCCGCAACCCGATGCTCGTAGCGGCGGCGATGACCGTCACCCAGTCCGCCCGCATGTGCCAGCCGCGGCGCAGCAGCGCGGCGCCCTGCCCGGGTCCGTCGAAGGCCAGCAGGTGGTACCCGCGAGCCAGCGCAGTGGCGCCGTTGAGAAGATACAGCTCCTCGGCTGTGCTGTCGTACCCGCTCACCAGGATCACGGCCGCACGACGTCCCGGTGCCCCGCTCGTCAACCACAAGTACCCCGTAGCGATCCGTTCGTACGCGATCTCGACCGCTTCGGACCGCCACGGCATCAGGCGCGCCGCCGCGCGAAACGCCTCGGTCTGCGCGCGGTTGCAGGCGATCAGCCGTGGATCCGGCAGCGTTCCCATGAGCATCACGCCCGCGGTCCGGTATTAGCTCGAAGCGCGCAGGAACGCGGCGCGCGCCGTCTCCAGCCGACCGTCCTCCTCGGCACCGCGCGTGTGCAACGGGGTCAACGCCCCGCGAACCTTAACGGCACCGTCGTCCTCGAGCTCTCAAGCCAATGCTCCGTATCGTATATTCCGCCGGATCGACGAAGAGGAAGCCGCCGACAGGTGCTTTCGGAAAGCACCGGCGGTCCTGAAGCGCGGTGGGTCTGGTGGCACGAGCCGCCCGACCGGAAGGGCCGGTTTCGTCCTCACCGAGATGAACGGTCGGGGAGACGCCCCGCTCAATCCTCGATGCGTGCTCGCGCCCACGCGACCGCCTCGTCGGCGATACCCAACGCCGACCGACGGTCGAGCGTGACCGGGGATCGGGCGCCGTAGCGCAGCGCTACGCCGTACGGCGTCAGAAGATCGGCCTCCGCCAAGGCTGCGGGCAACTCGATGCCTGTGTCCTCGCACAGCTGCATCAGCAATGCGATGTTATGGGTGAACGGGAACTCCGCTCCCACCATGGCGAGCACCGCTTTGAATGCCTTCTCGACGGCCTGCTGGGCGTGAAACCCGACGATCGCGTCGGTGACGTTCGCCACGTCGACGAGAGCCTCCGCGGCGGCGCGATCGTCGTGAGCCAGCCCGACGAGCTTGCGCGCGAGGTCGTGCTGATCGGCCATCAGCCGGCCAGCACGCGCCCTTCGGTCATGGCGGCGTGCATGAGGCTGCCGCGCACCTCGCGCCAGTCCTCGGCGTCGCGCTCACTCACCACGACGACCTCTAGCGGCAGGCGCAGATCCCGCACCTCTCGCATCAGGCGCACGGACTCGATCGCCGCATTGTCGACATCCGGCTCGATCACGAGGATGTCGACGTCGCTGCGCGGCCCAGCACCCCCGCGCGCGTGCGAGCCGAACAGGATGATGCGCGCTTGCGGCGCGGCGAGCGCCAGCCGCCGTCCGGCCTCGAGGATCTGCGCCTCGTCGATCACCCGACGTACGCTACCGCGCATCGCTCTGATCAAGCCGTTCCGACGACGCAGAGCTACGCCTGCCCTCAAGGGCGCCGGCATACCAGAGCAGGAGCTCGCGTGACACACATCGGGGGGCGCTCGTGATGCACGTCGATAAGCGGGAGCGGTCGCCGAGGTCTGGCGCGAGGGCCTGGGCTTGTGGGGCGAAGGCGGCGCAAGGGTGCCGCAACGCGGCTACCCGATCCCGGAGCGCACCTCGCCGCGCGGCTAGGCTGTCGGCCTCGATGGCGGTCGGCGACAGCAGCGCATACCAGAAGCACCCCACCTTGCCGCGTTCAGGCAGGCAGTCGCCCTACGTCGGGATGGAGGTCACGATCGTGCACCTCCGAGCGCGAACGCCGGCGGTCATCGAGGCGATCGGCGACGGCGGCCGCACGATCGTCGCCGATGGTGAGACGTTCGGGCTCTCGCCGCTGACGGCCCAGTTCGTGCGCCTTGGCGACCCGTACTACGGCGTGCGCCTCGCGCTGCGCCGGATCACCGACAGCTAACGGGGCGCCCGCCGGCGCAGGTCACCCGTCGCGGGGCGCGAGGAAGCGGTGGCAGGCGAAGAGCACCGCCAGCAGGGCGAGAACGACGAGCCACAGGCGCCAGTCGGTGATGCTCACGGTCTGCAGCCGGCTGCCGAGGTAGGTCACGATCAGGCAGAACGGCGCGATGCCGATCGCCGTCGTCCAGGCGTAGCGCGGCCGCGCGACGCCAGTGATGCCCGCCGCGTAGCAGACCGCGTTGAACGGGATGAGCGGCACGAACCGCGACGCGATCAGGCCGGTCGGCCCACCGCGGTCGACGAACCGCTCGGCCTTCTCGAGGCGCCGCTCGCCGATGAGCTTGCGCGCGACCGGCCGCCCGACCTCGCGCGCCAGCTCGTACGCGAGCAGCGCCGTCAGAAACCAGGCGACCATCATGAGCGCGAACCCGAGCCCAAAGCCGTAGACGTAGCCCGCGGCCGCGGTCGTGAGCTCCGCGGGGTAGGGGATCGCCGCGTGGGCAAGCACGAGCGCCAGCAGGACGAGCGCCCCGGCGACGCCCAGCGCGTGCGTGCGCGAGCGCACGAGCGCACCGTCGCCGTCGAACGCGGCGGTTGCCACGCCGCGCAGCGGCTCGACGAACCAGAACGCGAGCCCGAGCGCCGCGAGCAGGGCGACGGTGATGACGAGAACGGGCCACGCCGACCCCTTGGCTGCGATGGCGGTCACGTTCCGCCGGGCGTTTCGGGTCCTACGCGACGCGCGCGCCGATGAGGCCGCGCTCGTGCAGGACCTCGGCGAGCTGCACGGTGTTCAGGGCCGCGCCCTTGAGCAGGTTGTCGCCGACGACGAAGAAGTTCAGCGCGTGCGGATCGGCGAGGTCGCGCCGGATGCGCCCGACGGCGACCTCGTCGCGGCCGGCGTACGCCAGCGGCGTCGGGATGTCGTCGATGACGAGGTTCGGGAACGTGCGCAGCGCGTCGAGCGCCTGGTCGAGGTCGACCTCGCGAGCGAACGTCGCGCGCACAGCGACGCCGTGGCCGACCATGACCGGCACGCGCACGCAGGTCGGCGAGACCGCGAGATCGGGGATCGAGAGGATCTTGCGCGACTCGTCGCGCAGCTTGAGCTCCTCGTCGGTGTAGCCCTCCTCGCCGATCGTGCCGAGCTGCGGCACGACGTTGAACGCGAGCGTCGCTGCATGGACGCTGTGCTCGACCTTCGCGGCGGCGCCCGCGCCGTCGTCGCAGAGCTGGGCCAAGTCCGCGGCGAGCGGCGCGACCTGCGCAGCCAGCTCGTCCATGCCCTTCTGGCCGGCGCCGCCCGCGGCCTGGAAGCTCGTCGCAACCATCGCGCGCAGGTCGAAGGCGTCGTGCAGCGCCTTGAGCGGCAGCATCGCGACCATCGTCGTGCAGTTCGGGTTGGCGACGATCCGTGTGTGGGCGTCGAGCGCGTCCGGATTGACCTCGGAGACGACGAGCGGGATCGCGGGGTCCTTGCGGAAGGCGCTCGAGTTGTCGACGACGACGGCGCCGGCGTCGACGAAGCGCTGCGCCCATTCGCGCGAGCGGGTCGCGCCCGCGGAGAACAGCGCGACGTCGAAGCCCTGGATGTTCTCCTCGGTGAGCGCCGCGACGGTCATGCCGCCGTCGAGCACGCGGCCCATGGAGCGCTCCGAGGCGAACGGAACCACCTCACTTGCAGGGAAATCCCTGTCGCGCAGCAGCCGCAGCATGACCGTGCCGACCGCGCCTGTGGCGCCCACGACCGCGACGCGCACGCCGCTCATGCGAACTCCCCGAACGGCCGCTCGGGACGGATCGTGTCCGGGCCGGAGAGCGCGAACGCGGAGTGCAGCGCGCGCGCGGCGCCGGGCACCTGATCGCCGGCGATGACGCACGAGATCTTGATCGGCGAGGTCGCGATCATCTCGATGTTGACGCCCGCGTCGCCGAGCACCGTGAAGACCTTGGCGGCGACCTCGGGATGCGACTTCATGCCCGCGCCGATGATCGACACCTTGCCCATGAGCTCGTCGCCGGAGGCCTCGATCCCGAGCTCGGACTCGAGCGGCGCAAGCGCGGCGTACGCGGCCTGCAGCCGCGACCGCGGGATCGTGAACGAGACGTCCGCGAGCTTGCCCGCGGACACCGGCTCGTTCTGGATGATCATGTCGATGTTGACCGCGCTGTCGGCGAGCACCGTCGCGATCCGGCCCACGATCCCGGGGCTGTGCGGGACGTCCTTGAGCGTCAAGCGCGCCTCCTCGGTGGAATGCGTGACGGCGGTGATCAGCGGCTGCTCCATGGGCCGATCTACGGTAGCGAATCGGGCCTGGCATCCTGATGGGGTGGCGCATCTGCACCGCCCGTCGCTCGCAGTCCTCGCCGTCGCGGCACTGCTCGGCACGGGCTGCGGCGGAGGATCTTCGGGTGCGGTGCCCGCGGAGGCCGCGCCCGCCGCCGCCTCGCCGGAGGGCGTCTCCGCCGCGCAGCGCACGTCGGCGCCGGAGAATCGCGCCGCGCGGGGCGTCGTCGCGCCGGTCGCCTACGCCGGGGTGCAGCGCCAGCACTACCGCTTCGGGCCGATCACGATCCGCCCCGGCCAGAACCCGATCGTCTTCGAGCCCAACTCGGAGAAGCCGAGCGTCCCCGGCTACATCACGCGCTTTGCACCCGACCTCGTCTACACGAGCGGCAAGAAGCCGGGGGTCGACGTCCTGCACCTGCACCACGGCGTCTGGTCGATGCGCGGCTATCCGACGTTCGCCGTCGGCGAGGAGAAGACGATCACGCAGTTCCCGCGCGGCTTCGGCTACCGCTACGACCCGTCGGACCCGTGGATCCTCAACCACATGCTGCACAACCTCACACCGGCGTCGGCGCAGGTCTACGTAACGTGGGACATCGACTTCGTGCCCGCCTCGTCGCCCGCCGCCGCGGACATCCGCGAGGTGCAGCCGCTGTGGCTCGACGTCGGCGAAGGCGCCTACCCGGTGTTCGACGCGCAGCGCGGCTGGGGCAAGCGCGGCCGCTACACGTTCCCCGACGACGCGCGCGGCGCCGAGCGGCGCAAGATCGGATCCTCGCAGCGGATCACGATGCCCGAGGATGTGACGCTCGTCGCGGCCGGCGGGCACGTCCATCCCGGTGGCCTGCACGTCGACCTGAAGGCGTCGCGTGGCGGCCGCACGAAGACGATCTTCCGCTCGGAGGCGAAGTACTACGAGCCGGCAGGCGCCGTGTCGTGGGACGCGTCGATGACGTTCACCAAGCCGGACTGGCGCGTCGCGATCCGCAAGGGCGACGAGCTCAGCGTGTCGGCGACGTACGACACCTCGCGGGCCTCGTGGTACGAGGTCATGGGGATCATCGACCCGCTCTGGTACACGACGCCGATCGCCGGCGCGCCCGATCCCTTCACGCGGCCGATCGACATCCGCGGCGCGGTCACGCACGGCCACCTGCCCGAGAACGACAACCACGGCGGCACCGGCCGCGCGACCCTGCCCGACGCCCGCCGGCTGGCGGACGGGACGGCGGCCACGGGCCCGGTCGACATCAAGTCGTTCGTCTACGCGCTCGGCAGCCTCACGAGCGGCGGCGCCAAGCAGCGACCGCCGACCGTCCGCCAGGGCGGCACGCTTGAGTTCCGCAACCTCGACTCACCGCGCGGCCAGGACCCGGCGTTCGCGATCTACCACACGATCACGGCCTGCAAGGCGCCCTGCAACAAGGCGACGGGCATCGCCTACCCGCTCGCCGACAGCGCCCGGCCATTCGATTCCGGCGAGCTCGGCTTCGGCCCTCCGCAGGCGACCGCGGCCGCCAACCGCGTCGCGTGGAAGACGCCGAAGACGCTGTCGCCCGGCACCTACAGCTACTTCTGCAGGGTGCACCCGTTCATGCGCGGAGCGTTCCGAGTCAAGCGGCGCTGAGGCCCGCCAGCACGGCCGCGAACGTCGCGCTCGGGCGCATGACCGCCTCGACGCGCGCCGGGTCGGGCCGGTAGTAGCCACCGACGTCGACCGGCTGACCCGACCCCAGGTGGTTCTCCTCGGCGATCTTGTCCTGGTTGGCTGCGAGCTGGTCGGCCACCTCGGCGAAGAGCTCGGCGAGCGCGACGTCCTCGGTCTGGCTCGCGAGCTCCTGCGCCCAGTACAGCGCGAGGTAGAAGTGGCTGTCGCGGTTGTCCAGGTCGCCGACCTCGCGCCCCGGTGAGCGGCCGTTCTCGAGCACGAGGCCGGTCGCCCGGTCGAGCGTCCGCGCGAGGATCTTGGCCTTGGCGTTGGCGGTCTTCTCGGCGAGCATCTCGAGCGACACCGCCAGCGCGAGGAACTCACCAAGGGAGTCCCAGCGCAGGTGGTTCTCCTTGAGCAGCTGCTGGACGTGCTTGGGCGCCGAGCCGCCCGCGCCGGTCTCGAACAGGCCGCCGCCGTTCATCAGCGGGACGATCGAGAGCATCTTCGCGCTCGTGCCGAGCTCCATGATCGGGAAGAGGTCGGTGAGGTAGTCGCGCAGGACGTTGCCGGTCACCGAGATCGTGTCCTCGCCGGCGCGGGCGCGCTCGAGCGTGAAGCGCGTCGCCTCGGCGACGGGCAGGATCTCGATGCGCAGGTCGTCGGTGGCGAGCTCTTTCAAGGCCGGGCGGACCTTCTTCAACAGCTGCGCGTCGTGCGGGCGGATCTCGTCGAGCCAGAACACCGCGGGCGCGCCGGTCGCGCGGGCACGGGCGACCGCGAGCTCGACCCAGTTGCGGATCGGCGCGTCCTTGCACTGGCACATGCGCCAGATGTCGCCTTCGGCCACCTCGTGCTCGAGCAGCGTCGCGCCGTCTTGGTCGACGACCCGCACCGTGCCTGGGGCGCTGATCTCGAACGTCTTGTCGTGCGAGCCGTACTCCTCGGCCTTCTGCGCCATGAGGCCGACGTTCGGCGTCGTCCCCATCGTCGCCGGGTCAAACGCGCCGTGCTCGCGGCAGTGGTCGACGGTCTCGGCGTACAGCGGCGCGTACGAGGAGTCGGGGATCACGAACTTGGTGTCCTGCAGCTCGCCGGCCGCGTTCCACATCTGCCCCGACGAGCGAATGGCCGCGGGCATCGAGGCGTCGACGATGATGTCCGATGGCGCGTGCAGGTTCGTGATGCCCTTGTCGGAGTCGACCATCGCGATCGACGGGCCGGCGGCGAGCGCGGCGTTGACCGCCGGCTTGGCCTCGGGGTGCGCGCTGAGCAGGCTGCCGAGGCCGTCGTTGGGGTTGGCGTTCTCGAGCCCGTCGTACACCTCGCCGACGACGGCGCGCACCGCATGGCCGAAGATGATCGGGTCGGAGACCTTCATCATCGTGGCCTTCAGGTGCACCGAGAAGAGCACGCCCTGGCGCTTGGCCTCGGCGACCTGCTCGGCGAGGAACGCGTCGAGGGCTTCGCGGCGCATGACGGCCGCGTCGAGCACCTCGCCGGCGAGCACCTTGGTCTCGGCCTTGAGCACTGTGACGGTGCCGTCGGCGGCGACGTGCTCGACGCGGACCGCCCCCTCGGCCTCGACCGTCACGGACCGCTCGGTGGAGCGAAAGTCGCCGCCGGACATCGTCGAGACGTGCGACTTGCAGTCCGGCGACCAGGCGCCCATGCGATGCGGGTGCTTGCGCACGAAGGCCTTCACCGACGCGGGCGCGCGGCGGTCGGAGTTGCCCTCGCGCAGGACCGGGTTGACGGCGCTGCCCTTGACAGCGTCGTACTTCTCACGCGCCGGGGCGGCTGGATCGGCCGGGTAGTCGGGGATCGCGTAGCCCTGCGCCTGAAGCTCTGCGATCGCCGCCTTGAGCTGCGGCACCGAGGCGCTGATGTTCGGCAGCTTGATGATGTTCGCCTCGGGCGTCTTGGCGAGCTCGCCCAGCTCGGCCAATGCGTCGGGGACCTGCTGCTCGGGGGTGAGCAGCTCGGAGAACTGGGCGAGGATCCTGCCGGCGAGCGAGATGTCGCGCAGCTCGATGTCGACGTCCGCTGCGGCCGCGAACGCATGGACGATCGGCAGCAGCGAGTGCGTGGCGAGCGCGGGCGCCTCGTCGGTGTGGGTGTAGATGATCTTCATGAGCGGGGCGACACGGTACCGGCGGCCGCTTGACGAGGGGGTGTCTCGTTCTACTGGTCCTATACGCCAGTAGAACGAGACACCCCTACCGCCAGATGCGGCGGCGCTGGGTCTCGAGGGCCGGCACGCTCGACGCCAGCACGGCCAGGTCGCGGGCGCGGGGGTCGGTGCCGTGGCAGTAGACGAGCTCGGCCTTGCCGAGCCAGCGCTGCCAGGCGACGTGGAACGCCATGGCGCGCTCCTTGCGCCGCGCGAGGTCGGCGGGGACGGGGTGCCATGCCGTCCGTCGTCGCACGAGCGCGAGGGCGCCCGCCGCCAGCCTGCGCGAGACGACGTAGCGCGCCAGCCCGCCGCCGCCGAACAGCTCGTCGAGCGCGGCGCTGACGTTCCGGCTGACCTCGACGTCGGCGTCCGGCAGGCTCACCCGCACCCAGCCCTCCGGGCGCACGGTGAACTGCATCGAGCGCGCGACCTCGTCCGGCAGCTCGCCCAGCGCGACGTACGCGTCGCAGACCGCGGCCGCGGCCCATTCGAGCGGCAGGTGCTCGGGGTAGCCGCGGCGTGGCGCGAGCCAGCGCAGGCGGGGCGGGCGCGTGGCGGCGAGCGTCCGTGGAGGATCGGCCGTGGCGCGACGGGGGTTTCGGACGACGAGCACGTCGAGGTCGACGCCGCGGTAGGGCGCGCCGATGCTCCAGCGCGCCCGCGCCGCGTCGCGGTCGGCGGCTCGCTCCTGCTGCTCGACGTTGATCGCGACGAAGCGCTCGGCCGCCGGAGGGCCGTACGGCGACAGCTCGGGATGCACATGCGACGGGCCGGTCTCGATCGTCCCGTCCTCGCAGGGCGCGTGCAGGTGCGCGTGGCGGCGAACGAAGCGCCCGTAGTCGGCGTGGCCGCGCCCCAGCTCGGGCGCGACGCAGACGACGTCCCAGTTGTTCGCGAGCTTCGAGGGGTCGGCCGGATCGAGGCGCAGCGACCGGCCGCGCATCTGGCGCACGGACACATCCGCGGCGACCGCGGTCATGTCGATGAGCACGTTCACCGGCGGGCAGTCCCAGCCCTCGCCCAGCAGGCCGCGGGTCCCGATCAGCACGTGCGTCTCCCCCGCCGCGAGCAGCTCGGTGGCCCACGCCGTCCAGACCTGCGAGTCGAAGGCGGCGTCGTCGTGGCGCAGGACGACGAGGCCGTCCCCGGCGTCGCGCCGCAGGCGCCCGGAGAAGCCCGGCCAGGCCGCGGGAGAGGCCTCGGGCCCCGAGGCGGCCTCCGGCGCGGACGCGGCCCCGGCGAAGGTTCTGGCCGCGAGCGCGCGGAACCGCTCCGCCCACCAGTCCGCGTCGACCGCCAGGACCGCGAACGTCTCGCCCGTCACCAAGGCGGGCCGTGCGCCGACGAGCCGCTCGTCCGCCCCCGCCGACGTGAGCAGGCCGCGGCCGCCGCCGGTCAGCATCAACGGCGAGTCCGCGGGCTGGCGCGGTGGGCGCTCGGAGTCGCACATGACCACCGCCCGCAGCGCCGGGCCACGCGCGTCGAACTCGCAGGCGAGCACGTCGCACATCGCAAGCGGCTTGGCGGCCGAGCTCAGCAGCACCCGGTCGACCTCTCCCCCGACGCGGCGGATGCCCTGCCGCGTCACCGCGAAGCCGAGGTCGCCCAGCGCGACCTGCAGCGCATCGAGGCGGCGCGACGCCTCCGCGCTCGCGTCGGCGCGCAGGCAGCGCAGCGCGTAGTCCTCGAGCAGCACGGCCCAGTCGTCGATCGTCGGCGCGGCGCGGTGCTGCTCGCCGCGCGGCGCGTCCGGCGGCGCCCGCACGCCGCGCGCGTGCATCCAGCGCAGCCCGGCGTCGGCGAGCCGCGGCCGCGATCGCGCGAGCTCGGCCCAAGACAGCGTCCCGCCGCCCGCGGCCGTCCGCTCGGCAAGCCGCGACGAGAGCCACACGTCGAGGCCGAGGTGCTCCTCCCCGGCCGGCACCACCGCAAGCTCGTCGAGCGCGACCTCGAAGCGCGCATGGCGGTCGGCCAGCCACTCGTGCTCGGACTGCAAGGGTGTGCAGAGCTGGACGAGCTCCTGGTAAGGCGCGAGGAACCCCTCCCGCACGACCGCGGGCGTCGGCACCGAGAAGTCCTCGCTGTCGAGCAGCTCCGCGTAGAGCAGCGCCTGCTCGGCGGTGACGTCGCGCGGGTTGGTCGCCGTCAGGCCGAGGACATGCTGCGGCGACAGCTCGTCGAGCACGGCCTTCAGTAGCGCGCCCCACAGCGACAGCAGGTGATGGCACTCGTCGAGCACGACGACGCGCACGCCCGCGTCGCGCAGGGCTCCCACCCGCGCTCGGGCCGCGGCCGACAGCAGCTGGTCGGCCGGGAGGTCGGGCAGCTTGCCCGCCGCGACCTGCCGCTTGATCCGCGCGACCAGCCGCGAGATGTCGCGCTCGCGTTGCGCGGCGGCCTGCCCCTCCCAGCCCGCCGCCTCGGCCATGACCTCCTCGACGGCCTGCCCGGTGACGCCCGCGCGCTCGCGTGCCCAAACACCGAGAGCCGCCTCGCGCAGCATCCCCTCGGGGTCGGAGGTCCGGCACAGCGCCTGGTAGGTGAGCGCATGCAGATCCTCGCTCACAGGCCCGAACAGCGCCTGCTTCTCCGACCATTGGCGCTGGATCGTCCGCGACGGGCACAGCACGACCGCCGGCACGCCGAGCCGCCGCACGACCTCCAACCCGACGACGGTCTTGCCCGACCCCGGCGGCGCGACGAGCAGCGTCTGGTGGCGGCCGGCGGCAAGGTCGGCCTCGAACGCGTCCAGGCACTGCGACTGATAGCCCCGCCACTGCCCCGTGAAGGACCAGCCGGAGAAGGCCACGGCCGCGCTCAGCTCAGGAAGGCGGCGTGCAGCGCGCGCACGGCGACCTGCACGCTTTCGAGCTCGATGACGCAGGAGATCTTGATCGGCGACGTCGCGATCATCTGGATGTTGATCGCCTCGGCACCGAGCGTCGAGAAGACCTGCGCGGCGACGCCGGACTGCGTCTTCATCCCCTCGCCGATGACCGACACCTTGCCGACGGACTCGTCCGTCGAGATCTCGATGCCGAGCTCCTCCGCGAGCGCCGCCAGCGACGCGAGCGCCTCGCGCAGGTCCGCGCGCGGGACCGTGAACGACATGTCCGCGCCGGCGCCGGCCACCGCCGGCTCGTTCTGGATGATCATGTCGATGTTGACGTTCGCATCGGCCAGGGCGGTGGCGATCCGGCCCGCCATGCCCGGCGCGTTGGGAACGTGCTCGAGCGTGACGCGCGCCTCGTCGGTCGAGTGCGTCACGGCCGTGATCGCGGGCCGCGGCCCGGAGGCGTCGTCCACGACGACGGTCCCCTCGGCGTCGCTGAAGCTCGAGCGGCAGTGGATCTGCACGCCGTGGTTGCGGGCGTACTCGACGGAGCGAAGCTGCAGCACGCCCGCCCCCGACGCCGACATCTCGAGCATCTCCTCAAACGACACGACGGGCAGCTTGCGCGCGTCGGGGACGACCCGCGGGTCGGCGCTGAAGACCCCCGCGACGTCCGTGTAGATCTCGCAGACGTCCGCCCCGATGGCCGCCGCCAGCGCGACCGCGGTCGTATCCGAGCCGCCGCGCCCGAGCGTCGTGACGTCCTTCGCCGTGGACACGCCCTGAAAGCCCGCGACGAGCACGATCGCGTCGTCGTCGAGGGCGTCGCTGATCCTTTGGGCTCGCACGTCTAGGATGCGCGCCTTCGTGTGCGACGTGTCTGTCACGATCCCCGCCTGTGACCCGGTCAGGGAGATCGCTCGATGTCCGAGATCGTTGATCGCCATCGCGCACAGCGCGCATGACTGGCGCTCGCCGGTCGACAGGAGCATGTCCATCTCGCGCGGATCGGGCTGCGGCGAGATCTCGAAGGCCTCGGCGATGAGCGCGTCGGTCGTCTTGCCGCGCGCGCTCAGCACCGCCACGACGCGGTTGCCGGCCTCGCGCTTGGCCACGATCCGCTGCGCCGCGCGCTTCAGGCGCTCGGCGTCCGCGACGGACGTCCCGCCGAACTTCATGACCACGGTTCCCGGCATTTCGGGGTCGGAGGGTAGTCGTTCGTGGAGGTGAGACGGCTGGCAATCCTCGCCGGGGTCGTCGTGCTGCTGCTCGGCGGCGGGATCTGGCTGCTGTTCCTCCGCGGCGGCGACGACGCGCCAACCGTCGAGGCGGGCTCGCGCTTCGGCCAGGACACCGGCAGCGGCAGCGGCGGCACGCTGATCGACACGCTCGCACCGGTGCTCGCGGTGCGCACGCGCTCGGTCCGCAGCGGGTCGGACCCGGCGGCGCCGAGCGCCGACGAGGTCGGCCGCGCGCCGCAGGACGCCGTCGCGGGCCTGTTCATGGTCGGCTTCAAGGGCACGAACTCCGAGGCGTCCTTCTTCCAGCGGTTGAAGGCGCGGCCCTACGGCGGCGTGCTGCTGACGAGCACGAACTACGTCAATCCCCAGAAGCTCTCGGCGCTCACGGCCGCCTTGCAGCGCTCGGCACGCGATGCTCAGCACCCCGCGCCGCTCGTCGCTGCGGGGCAGGAGGGCGGCGAGTTCAACGCGTTCGGGAACCTCGCGCCGGCCGCGCAGGTCGACATCGGCAACGCGCGCAAGGGCACGCGCGACGCGGCGCTCGCGGCGGGCCGCCAGCTGCGGGCGCTCGGCGTCGGCATGACGCTCGCGCCCAACGCCGACATCGCCGTCGCGGGCGGGCCCGGCCAGGGGCGTGCGTTCTCCGACCGCGAGCCGCGCGTGACGAGCGCCGTCAGGGCGTCGGTGTCGGCGTACCGGCAGGCGAAGGTCGTCGCGGCGCCGGGGCCGTTTCCGGGCGACGGCGCGGCCTCGCAGGATCCGTCGGAGGGCCCCGCGCAGGTTGGCCTCGGGATCGGCGACCTGCGCGGCGCCGACATGAAGCCGTTCGAGGCGGTCGCGTCCGGCGAGCGTGCGGTCCCGGCGATCCAGATGTCAAACGCGATCTACGCGGCGTTCGACGGCGTGACCCCCGCGACGCTCTTGCCCGAGGCCGTCGACGAGCTGCGCGACCGGCTGGGCTTCGAGGGCGCCATCGTGTCAGCGGACCTCGTCGCGACGACCGCGACGACCGGCGGGAGCGTCGCCGAGGCCGCGATCGACGCTTTGAAGGCCGGCGTCGACCTCTTGATCGTGCCCGGCGGACGCGCGCAGCAGGACGAGGCGTACCGCGCGGTCGTCGCCGCGGTGCGCAGCCGGACGATCGACCCGGGGCGCGTGTCGGATGCGCTCGGCCACATCGCCGATCTGCGTGCCCTGACGAAGGACTCGCGCGACCCGCTGCAGGCGGGTGAGTAGCGTGGCGCCGTCCGCGCGCGATCGACTCGAGCCGGTGCGCGCGCAGATCGGCGGGCCGCTGCCGGACGGCCTCGATGAGCTGACCGACGACGAGCTCGCCGACCTCGCCGCCGCGCTCGCCGATGGGCATCGCGAGCAGTCGCGGGCCCTGGACGGCGCGATCGACCACACGCTGCGCTACCTGCCGTGGCCGCTGTCGGGCCTCGTCAAGAAGGTGCTGATCGGATGAACCTCGAGAGCCATGCGGAGGTCATGAAGCTCGCGCGGCTGCTGGGCACGACGCCGGAGCGCCTCGAGTACCTCGGCCGCCTGGACCCGGCCGACACGCGCGCGCTGCGCGAGCGCGCGAACGACGTGTTCCACGAGGACGACCGCCGGCTGGGCCGGGTCGCGCTCGCCAGCAAGATCCCGCCGGCGGCGGTGACGGCGTGGATCGCCCAGCACCTGTTCGGACCGCTGCTGTGCGCCCGCGTCGCCGGCCTGCTGGACACCCGCCGTGCCGTCGACCTCGCCAAGCGCATGCCGCCGGAGTTCCTCGCCAAGCTCGCGATGCACCTCGACCCGCGCCGCGCGCGCGACATCATCTTCGCGCTGCCACCGGTCCTGATCGGCAAGGTCGCCGACGAGCTCAACCGCCGCGACGAGCACATCGCGATGGGCCGCTTCGTCGGCAACATGACCGACGACGCGCTGCGCGCGTGCTTCGCGGTCATCGACGACGCGACCCTCCTGCGGATCTCCTACTTCGTCGAGGAGAAGGACCAGCTCGACCACGTCGTCGGTCTGCTCGAGGTCGAGCGCGTGCGCGGGGCGATGCGCGACGCCACCGCGCAGGACCTGTGGCCGCAGGCGCTTGACCTGCTGACGCGGGTCACGCCGTCGCGCGCGGGCTGGCTGGCCGATCTCGCGGCCGAGGAGGAGGACGACGTGCTCGGTGGCATGGTCTTCGCGGCCCAGCGCGACGGCCTGTGGGACGTCGTGCTGCCGGTCGTGCGCAACATGAGCGAGGAGGGGCGCCAGCGCTTCGCCCTGCTCCCCGCGTTGCACGCGCCGGAGGTGCTCACCGCGGTCTTCGACGCGGCAGTCGACGGGGATCTCCTGCCGGACCTCCTACCACTCGCCGCGCTGCTGCCCGAAGACGCGCGCCAGGTCATCGCGGACCTGACACCCAAGCTGCTCGACCGCTGATCGGTTCGCGCCGGTTGCCTCGCGGGTATGTGCGACCGCACTGCACCGAGCCAGAGGAGGTTTGCGATGGACACCCTCATCGTCGCCATCGTCATCGTCGTCCTGATCATCGTCGCGCTGCTCGTGGCGCTGCCCAAGATCCGCGAGCGTTCCCGTCTACAGCGCCAGGAGCGCGAGCTCGACCATCGTCGCAAGCGGGTTTCCGCCGAGCACCGCGAGGAGGCCGAGGTTCGCGAGCAGCGGGCCGACGAAGCCGAGCGCCGCGCCCGGATCGCCGAGCAGGAGGCCCGCCGCGACCGCGCCGAGGCGCAGCTGCACGAGGAGCGTGCCGCGCTGCACGAGGAAGGGCTCGCGGACCACGAGCTCGTCGACGACGGGGATGACACCCGCCTCGCCGGCAGGTCCGGGCTGACGGACGACGACCCCCGCCTCGCCGGCAGGTCCGGGCTGACGGACGACGAGGCCCGCCGCCGCTGATCGGAGCCGGCCGCAGGGACGTCAGAGCCGGCGGCGGCCGAGGAAGGCCTTGCCGAGCGTGACCTCGTCGGCGTACTCGAGGTCGCCGCCGACCGGCAGGCCGCTCGCGAGGCGCGTCACGACGACCTCCGGCGATCGCTCGCGCAGCGCGTCGGCGATGTGCAGCGCGGTCGCCTCGCCGGTCGTCGTGGGGTTCGTCGCGAGCACGACCTCGGAGATCGGCTGCGCGGGGTCGCCGACGCGACGGTAGAGCTCGGCGATCTTGAGGTCGTCGGGGTCGACGCCGTCGATCGGCGACAGCGCGCCGCCGAGCACGTGGTAGCGCCCGCGGTACTCGTGCGTGCGCTCGACGGGGATCACATCGCCCGCCTCCTCGACGACGCAGATGAGGCTCGGGTCGCGGCGCGTGTCCTCGCAGATCCGGCAACGAGGCGCGTCGGCGAGGTTGAAGCAGACCTCGCACAGGCCGATCTTGTCCTTGACCTCGCGGATCGAGTCCGCGAGCGAGGTCGCGTCCTCGGCCGAGGCGCGCAGGATGTGAAACGCCAGCCGCTGCGCCGTGCGCGCGCCGATCCCCGGCAGCTTGCCGAGCTCGGTGATCAGGCGCTGGATCGGCGGGGCGTACAAATGCTGCCTAGAAGCCCAGGCCGGGCGGCAGGCCCATGCCGCCGAGGTCCAGGCCGCCGGTCAGGCCGCCCATCTTCGTCGCGGCCATCTCCTGGGCCTGGCGCAGCGCCTCGTTGACGGCGGCCATGACCATGTCCTGCAGCAGCTCGGGATCCTCGGGATCGATCGCGTCGGGGTCGATCGTGATGTCCTTGAGGACGAGGTCGCCGGTGATCGTCACCGTCACCATGCCGCCGCCGGCCGAGGACGTGACGGTCTCGTTGGCGAGCTGCTCCTGCGCGGCCACCATGTCCTTCTGCATCTTCTGAACCTGCTTCATCATCTGGTTCATGTTGGGCTGGGGCATCTACTTGGCCTCGCTCTCGCTCGGTGGTCCGGGGGCTTCGGGATCCGGGACGATCTCCTCGGCGTCGAACTCTGACACCAAGCGCCGCACCCATTCGTCGTCGGTCGGCGGGGCGGCGGCGATCGGCACCTCGTCGGGCGGTGGCGGCTCCGCGAGCACGTAGGAGATCTGCGCCTTGGCGCCGGTCACCGTCCGCACCGCCATCGCGACGCACTGGCGGTAGCCGTCGTCGTCGGCCTTGCGGCGCAGGAAGTCCGCGGTCGGCGGGAAGGCGACGGTCACCTGCGTGCCGTCGATCGCGATCGGCACGGCGTCCTCGAGCAGCGCGGCGCACAGCGCGTTCTCGCCGCGGACGGTGTCGATGACCGCTGGCCAGACCGCGCGCAGGCCGTCGAGCTCGAGCGCCGGGCCGGCGCCCGAAGGGGTCCCGACCGAGATCGTGTGGCCGTTCGTCGGAGCCGGCTCGGAATCGCGCTCTTGCGGTGGGGCGGGCGGCGGAGGCTCGCTCGGCGGGCGCGGGGCCTCCGGCGCGGGGCCGGAGGGTGGAGCCGGGGATTCCGGGCCGGGAGCGGGCTCGCTCGGCGGCGCGGGGGACTCGGGCGAGGTCGCGACCGCCAGCGCCGCCTCCAGGCGCTCGATGCGCTGCAGCAGCGCCTGCGACGACGCGTCGATGCCCGGCGACGCACCCTTCACGAGCGCGAGCTCGAGCTGCGTGCGCGCGTCCGAGCCGTTCTTCGTCGCCTCCATCGCGGCGGCCAGCAGGTCGAGCAGCCGGGCGACCGCAGCGCCGCCGACGCGGCCGGCCTGCTCGAACAGGCGCGCGTCGCGCTCGGGCGTGATCGCGAGCTCCACCGGCACCTCACCGAGCGTCTGGACGATCATCAGGTCGCGCGCGTGCGCCTCGAGGTCGCGGACGAAGCCCAGCGCGTCGCGCCCCGTGTCGGTCAGCCGCGCGGCCGCCAGCAGCGCCCCGCGCGGGTCGGACGCGCCGATCGCGTCCAGCGCGGCGAACAGCAGGTCGGCGTCGGCGACGCCGAGCACCGCCAGCACGTCCTCGGTCGCGATCTCCGAGCCCGCGTACGTGACGAGCTGCTCCAGGGTGCCCAGCGCATCGCGGAAGGAGCCCGTCGCGTGGCGGGCGAGCAGCGCGACCGCGTCCGGCGCCATGACGATCAACTCGATCGAGGCCACCCGCCGCACCACCGCCGCGAGCTGCTCGACCGTCGGGCGGGCGAAGTCGAAGCGATGGCAGCGGTCGACGACCGTCGGCAGGACCTTGGCCGCCTCGGTCGTCGCGAGCACGAAGACCGTGTTCGGCGGCGGCTCCTCCAAGGTCTTGAGGAACGCGTTCCACGCCTGTGTGGACAGCATGTGCGCCTCGTCGAGGATGTAGACCTTGTGCCGGCCGGACACCGGCGCGTAGACGACGCTCTCGCGCAGGTCGCGGATGTCGTCGACCGAGTTGTTGGACGCCGCGTCCATCTCGATGACGTCGAGCGAGGTGGCGCTCGCGATCGACCGGCACGAGTCGCAGACGCCGCATGGCTCGATCGTCGGCCCGCCACGCTCGCAGTTCAGGCACGCGGCGAGGATCTTCGCCATCGACGTCTTGCCGGTGCCGCGCGAGCCGACGAAGAGGTACGCGTGGTGGACCTTGCCCTGCGTGACGGCGTTGCGCAGCGTCCGCACGACGTGCTCCTGGCCGACGACCTCGGCGAACGACCGCGGGCGGTGGCGGCGGTAGAGCGATGGGGCCTGGGGCACGCGTCGAGGATAGCTTCGCGGGCGGTCCGGACCCGGGGCCGGTCGAGGGAGCTTCGAACCACTACCGTCCCGGCTCGAATGGCTCGGATCCGGTTCGCGGCCGCGGTGCTCGCGGGCGCCCTCCTGCTGCGGACGATCACGCAGCGGGGGCTCGTCAACTACGACACGCTCTACACGCTCGTGTGGGGCCGCCAGCTCGCGCACGGCACGCTGCCCGACCTTGACGTCGCGATCGCGCCGACGCCCCATCCGCTCGCGACGCTCGGCGCGATCGTGCTGTCGCCGCTGAGCTCGCTCGAGGTCGACGGGCTGCACGGCGAGCTTGCGGCGACGGCTGCCGTCGGGGTCGCGTTCGTGTCGCTGTCGCTGCTGGGGTGGGTCGTGTTCGCGCTCGGGCGCGAGTGGTTCAACGCCGCCGCGGGGCTCGTCGCGGCGGCGATCGTGCTCACGCGCGTGCCCGTGCTCGACTTCGGGGCGCGAGCGTACGTGGACATCCCGTACCTCGTGCTGGTCCTCGGGGCACTGCTCGTGGAGACGCGGCGCCCGCGCGCGGGGGGGCCCGTGCTCGCGCTGCTCGCGCTCGCGGGGCTCCTGCGGCCCGAGGCATGGCTCTTCAGCTTCGCCTACCTGGCCTGGCTGCTCGCGCCGGGGCTGCGCGCCAGGCGCGGCGCCGACCCCGACCGCGACCCGGCGACGCCGCGGCACGGCGCGGCGGAGGGCGGCGCGGCGGAGCGCGCCAGCGCGTGGCGCGATGCGGCGCCGCTCATCGCCCTCGCGGCGAGCGGGCCGCTTCTGTGGTGCCTGCACGACCTTCTCCTTACGGGCAATCCCCTGCACTCGCTGACCGGCACGCGCGACAACGCGGCGACGCTCGGCCGGGTCACCGGCCTCGACGACGTCCCGATCACGCTGCCGCGCCGCCTCGGCGAGATCCTGCGCGAGCCGGTTCTGCTCGCCGCCGCGGGCGGCGGGGTCATGGCCGTGCTCTGGCACCGCGACCGGCGCACGCGCCTCGGCGTCGTCGCGGGCGCCCTCGCGGTGCTCGCGTTCTGCGTGCTCGCGGCCGCCGGCCTGCCGATCATCACCCGCTACCTCCTGCTGACCGCCACCGTGCTCGCGATCTTCGCCGGCGCCGGCATCTTCGGCTGGCGCGACCTGCCCGGCGGCTCCCAGCGGACGTGGTGGGCGCGCTTCGGGGCACTCGGGCTCGTCGTGCTGGCGCTCTACGTCCCGAGCCAGGCCACCCGGGTCGACCGCCTCGGCGACGCCCTGCGCCGGCAGGAGTCGATCCAGGGCGACCTCGCGCGCGTCGTGGACAACCAAGTGCGCTGCCAGCCGGTCGCCGTGCCCAACCGCCGGCCGATCCCCCTGCTGGCGCTCTGGCTGAAGCTCGACCCGGGCGCGATCGTCGACGCGCAGTCGGGCCTGCCGCCACGCGGGACCTACCTCGTGCCGCGCACCCCGAAGGTCGCCAGCGACTACATCCTCGACAAGCGCGACCTGAACCGACGGGTGGCGCCGCCGTCCGCCGGATTTCGTACCGTGGAGTCGAACGAATCGTGGATCGCGGCGTCTCGCTGTTGAGCGATTCGCGCTCAAGCCGCCCACGCCGACGACCGATACCCACGACCACGCGCCCGCGCCTGACACTCCTGCTCGCCGCCAGCCTCCTCGGGTGGCTGTCGGCAGCCGGCGTCGCCGAGGCGGCGCCGTCGGGCAGCGACCGGATCGTCGGCGGCACGCTCGCGACGAGGGCATGGCCCGCCCAGGGCTTCCTGCGGCTGACGACCTCCGCGGGCACATACTCCTGCGGCGGATCGCTCGTCAGCGGCCGCTGGTTCGTGACCGCGGCGCACTGCGCGACGAACGAGAACGGCACCGTCCTGCTGCCAAGCGCCTTCAAGATCACGCTTGGCAGGTCGGATCTCAGCGTCGACCCGACCGGCGAGCGCCATTCGGTCGACGCGGTCATACGCCATGCCCAGTACAGCGATACGACGACCGACAACGACATCGCCCTGCTGCACATCTCCACGCCGGCGGCACCGCCCCTGCAGCCGCTGGGCGTCGTCACCGCGAGCGAGACGGCGCTCTGGGCACCGGGCACGACCGCCACGATCATCGGCTGGGGCACGACCTGCGAAACGGGCTGCAGCGGGAGCACGCAGTTGCGCGAGGCGACGGTGCCGATCGACGCCGACGCGACGTGCACATCGCCAAGCTCCTACGGCTCGAGGTTCCATCCGACGACGATGGTGTGCGCCGGCATCGGCGGGATCGACACGTGCCAGGGCGATTCCGGCGGGCCCCTCATGGTGCCGCGCCAAGGCGACTTCGTGCTCGCCGGGATCACCTCGTGGGGCGATGGCTGTGCACGCGCCCTGAAGCCGGGGATCTACACGCGCATCGGCGCGCCCGCGCTGAACCAGTGGCTGCGCGACCGCATCCCCACGGCGGCGATCACCGCGACTCCTCTCGCGCCGCAGGCGAGCGAGGCCGTGCAGCTCAGTGCCACCGCGATCAACCCGACCCTGCCGGCGGGAACGGCCCTTCCCGCAACCGCGCCGACGTCCATCACGTGGGACCTCGACGACGATGGCGCGTACGACGACGCAACCGGGCCGACCGCAAGCCTGCCCCCCGCCGCGGCCGGGACATCACGGGTCGTCCGTGTCCAAGCGGCATACGCAGACGGCGACCGGGCGCTGGCGCGCGAAAGCATCACCGTCGCCGCACCGCCGCCTCCCCCGCCGCCACCACCACCGCCCGCGGTCGTCGTGCCGCCGCCGCCCCCGCCGCCCGTGGTCGTCCCGCCGCCGCCCCCGCCCGCGCAGCCCGCGCTCGCGCGCCTCGTCGGGGTGCAGCGCAGCGTCAAGATCTTCGAGCCTGTTCGATCGCCGCGCGAAGGTCCGCGTGGCTTGCACGGTGGCGTGCAAGATCGTGGCGAAGCTGCGCCTGAGCGCCGCGGCCGCACGCACGGCCGGTCTCGGCCGGGGTGGCAGCGTGACCATCGGCACCGGCAGCACCCGCTTCACGAAGGCCAAGACCGGCAACGTGACGATCAAGCTCTCCCGGCGCACGGCCAACCGGCTGCGCAAGGTCCGCAGCGGGAAGCTCACGCTGAGCGTCGTCGTGACCGCCGGCTCCCGGCGCCAGGAGTTCGGCCCGACGCAGTCGATCCGCCGCTGAGCCTGAGAGCATGAGCGCGGTCCGGCCGGCGCCCCGCAGGACGCCGGCCCGGCGCGAAGGAAGTGGACCGTGCACCCTCAATCGAGACACGTCCCCCGGGCGCTGGCGCATGCGATGACTCCGGCTCGGGTGCTCCCGCTGCGCATGTCGGTAACCGCTTAAGGCTGCTTCCTTCCGGACCTGACCTGATTCACGGGCCGACACCGCGCGGGACCCGGGCCATCAGCACCACCGAATGCGGGCTGACCCCGAAGGCCGCGCCCCTCGAGAGGGGATTCGGCCTCGCTATAGCGGATTACGAGCGACAGGGCACCGCTGACTCCCCGCCTAGCACGGTCCGCGAGCGAGTCTATGCCACGCGCTCGGCGCCGTGGACGAAGGTGGCCGCCAAGCGGTTGCACGACCAGGTCTCGGTACCGGCCCGCTCGGCGCCCGGGCGCGGGCATACTGTCCACGTGGTGAGACGGTCATGCGTCACCGGTGTGCTCGCGGCGCTGATCGTGTGCGCGTGCGCCGGTCCGGCCTCGGCGGCCCCGCCCTCCAAGCTCAGGGTCATCGGCGGCAGTGACGCCACACGCGTGTGGTCGGCTCAGGGGCTGATGACGCTGAGGGCCTTCGGCTCGGTGGTCACATGCGGCGGGACGCTCGTCAGCGCGCGCTGGTTTCTCACCGCCGGCCACTGCGTGACGTTCGAAGGCCGGGACGTCGACAGGCCGCGCCTCGTGCCACCCGCGACCGCCTTCACCGTGACGCTCGGCAGGCCCGACCTCAGCCTGAGGAACCCGGCCGACGACTACCGCGTCGTGGACGTCCAGCGCCACCCCGGCTTCGGGTACGCCGGCGACCTCGCCGCCCACGACGTCGCCCTGCTGCACCTCGAGCGGCCGGCGGCGGCCACACAGGAGCCGCTGGGCATCGCCCCCTCGGGTGAGCCGGCGCTGTGGGCGCCGGGGACGAGCGCCATCGTGCTCGGCTGGGGACGCCTGTGCTCGGGCTGCCCCGGCAGCCAGCGGTTGCAGGAGGCGACGATCCCGATCGTCACCGATGCCGCGTGCGCAGCCGCGCACGGCGGCAACTTCGACCCCGCGCTCATGCTGTGCGCGGGGGCCGCCAACGCGGGAGCGTGCGCGGGCGACTCGGGCGGGCCGCTGATGGTCGGCCGGCTGGGCGAGCCGGTGCTGGCGGGTACGGTGACCGGCGGCCGCGGAGACTGCACGAGCCCCGGCTACCCTGGCGTCTTCGCGCGTGTCGGCGCGCCGGCGCTGGGCAACTGGATCCGCGCGATCATGCCGACGGCCGCCATCGCGGCCGTGCCGGCGTCGCCGTGGGTCGGCGACGTCGTCCAGCTCACGGCGCTCGCGGGCAAGCCGGCGAGCCAGCCGGCAGCGCCCGCCTTCAGCTGGGATCTCAACGGCGACGGCGCGTTCGGCGACGCCTCGGGCCCGGTCGTACAGGCGCCGGCGACGCAGAAGGGCGTCCGCGCCGTTCGCGTGCAGGAGTCCTATCCCGACGGCGACCGCGCGGTGGCCCGCCAGGTCGTGAGCGTCACCGACGCGCCGGCGCCGCGGCTCGTCGGGCTGCCGCCACGCGTGAGCCGCGCCAGCCTGCTCGACCGGCGCACGAGCGTCAAGGTCCAGTGCTCGCTCCCCGCAACGCTCAAGGCGACGGCGTATCACCGCGGCATGCTGCTCGGCTCCGGCACCGGACGCTGTGCACGAGCACAGACCCGGCGCGTGACCATCGCGCTGACGCGGCGCGGGGTGCGATCGGTGCGCCGTGGCCGCCGCGGCGGCCTTGTGCTGCGGACGACGGTGTCCGCCGTCACGGGGCGCACGCGGCTGACCAAGACGCTTGCGCTGCGGCGCTGAGGAGCGTCCCGGCGAGAGCAGCCCGGGCTCGCGTTCACGGGCCCTGCAACCGCAGTAGGGTGGCGGGCTCGTGGACCGCAAGATCATCCTCTGGAGCCTGGCGCTCTTCTTCGGCTGCTCGATCTTGTTCCGCGCGATCGCGACGCTCGCCGAGGACAGCCCGCAGGGCGTCTCGCTCGGCATCCAGGCGGCGGTCTTGGTCCTCATCGTCGGCGCGATCGTCCTGATCAACCGCAAGCGCTCGAAATAGGCCCTTGACAAGCGGCAGTGAGTGAGTGCATACTCACACCTGCTCATGGCCTCCTCCACCGCATCGACCCGGACCCTCTCCACCGCCGACGAGCGGCGCGAGACGATCCTGCAGGCCGCCGAGCGCGTCTTCGCCGCGCGCGGCCTGCACGGCACGCCGACGCTCAAG
>CAWIXC010000012.1:0-21101 GCA_963839905.1 uncultured Actinomycetes bacterium
GTCGCGCAGCCGCTCAACCCGCCGCTGCGCTGATGTGGGCAGCGATGACCCGCCACGCGCCGCCATCGCGGGTCCAAGTGCGCGTGTAGCGCAAGCGCCCGCTGACGTCCGCATCGCCGATCGTTCCGCGGATCCGCAGCACGACGAACGTCACCGCCACGTCGTCGAGCACCGTCACGCGAACCTCCTCCTCCGTGAGCTCGCTGATCGAGAAGATGCCGGCCCGGTGTGCGGCGAGATCCCCGGCCTTGTCGATCATCCCGCCATCGGGACTGACCGCCAGCAGCTCGGGATGCAGGAGCCGGTCGAGCTCCTCGACGTCCCCCGCGCGCATGGCGGCCTGCAGGGCTCGCTCCGCGAGGAGCACCGACCGTTCCTGCTCGTCGCCGCTCATCGGATCGATCGTATCTCTGCCGAGGCGCCGCGCGCGAGGCAGATGTGAGGCTCCGCGAGGCGAGGGTAAGATCGCCGCCATGCAGCCGGAGATGGGCACGCTGCTGGACGTGGAGATCGGCGAGCTCAAGCGCCATCGGCACACCGTGACGACGCGCTACGGGGCGACCAGCTACCTCGACATCGGCGCCGGACCGCCTGCCGTATTCGTGCACGGACTGGCGACGAGCGCGTACCTCTGGCGCAACGTCATCGCGCGGCTGGCCGGTCAGCGTCGCTGCCTGGCGGTCGACCTCCCACTGCACGGCCACAGCCCGGGCACGGCCGCCCAGGACTTCTCCCTCACCGGCCTCGCCCGGTTCGTCGAGGACTTCTGCGCGGCGCTTGACCTACCGGCGGTGGAACTCGTGGCCAACGACACGGGCGGCGCGATCGCGCAGGTGTTCGCGGCGCTTCACCCGGACCGGGTCGCGACCTTGACGCTGACCGACTGCGACACCCGCGGCAACCTCCCGCCCCGGGCATTCGTGCCGGTCGTGGTGCTCGCACGCCTCGGCCTGATCGCTCCGCTCGGGCGAAGGTTGCTGCGTGACCCCGGCCGCGCCCGCAAGCGCGTCTACGCCACCGGGTTCGAAGACGTCACGAAGCTCCCCGAGGAGGTCGTGGCGGCCTACCTCACCCCGCTGTTCGGCACGGTGGAGAGCGCACGGCAGGTCCAGCGGCTGATCCGCTCGCTGCACGAGCGCGACCTGTTGGCAGTCGAAGACCGCCTGAAACAGCTCACGGCGCCGACGCTGATCGTGTGGGGCACCGGCGATCGGTTCTTCCCCGTGAAGTGGGCGTATTGGTTGCGCGACACCATCCCCGGCGCGCGCACCGTCGTCGAGCTCCCCGGCGCGCGGCTGTTCTTCCCGGACGAACAGGCCGACGAGCTGGCCGCAGCCATCACTCGCCACTGGGCCGCCGCGCGTGAAGAGCAGGCCACGGCCCGGTAATAGACCACGCGAGCGGGCGCCGCATGATCGAACAGGGACCGCTAGCCGCGGTAGCGGTTCGTGATCGGGACGCGGCGGTCGCGGCCGAAGGCGCGGGTCGTGATCTTGATGCCCGGTGGCTGCTGGCGGCGCTTGTACTCCGCGAGGTCGACGAGCCGGATCACGCGGTCGACGTCCTCGGCGGGCAGGCCGCGCGCGACGAGCTGCGAGCGCCCCAGGTCGTGCTCGACGTAGCCCTCGAGGATCGCGTCGAGCACCTCGTAGGGCGGCAGCGAGTCGTCGTCGCGCTGGTCGGGGCGCAGCTCCGCCGACGGCGGGCGCGTGAAGAGCTCCGGCGGGACGAGGCCGCCGCCCGCGCGCTCGTCGCGGCGGCGCGACAATCGATACACGAGCTGCTTCGGGACGTCCTTGATGACGGCGAACCCGCCCGCGCTGTCGCCGTACAGCGTCGAGTAGCCGACCGACATCTCCGACTTGTTGCCGGTCGTCACCACGAGCCAGCCGAACTTGTTCGACAGCGCCATCAGCAGGTTCCCGCGGATGCGCGCCTGCAGGTTCTCCTCGGTGAGGTCGGGCTCGCGGCCTTCGAACGGCTCGGCCAGCGCCGTGTCGAAGGCCTTCATCATCGGCTCGATCGGCAGCTCGAGCAGCTCGCAGCCGAGGTTCTCCGCGAGCCGGTGCGCGTCGCCGCGCGTGCCCTCCGAGGAGTACGGCGACGGCATCGTCACGCACGTGACGCACTCGGGCCCGAGCGCGTCCACCGCGATCAGCGCCACGAGCGTCGAGTCGATGCCGCCACTGAGACCCAGCACGACGTGCTCGAAGCCGTTCTTGCGCGTGTAGTCGCGGGTCCCGAGGACGAGCGCCCCGTAGACCTCGTCGACATCGTCGAGCAGCGGCGCGACGGCCGGTGCGGCCAGGGGCGCGTCCGCCGCCCGCTCGCGCACCGTGAACGAGCCGAGCTGATCGACGGTGCCCGCAGCAGCCGCCGCCGGCGCGCGGCGGCGGGTGTCACGCAGGCGCGCAGTGCCGGCCGCGACCGTGTCGACCTCCGCAATCAGCAGCGCCTCCTCGAACTGCGCGGCCCGCGCGATCGGCGTGCCCTCGTGGTCGAGCACGACCGACATGCCGTCGAAGACGAGCTCGTCCTGGCCGCCGACGAGGCCGCAGTACGCGACCGCGGCGAGGTCGTCGCGCGCGCGCTGGGCGAGCATCCGCTCGCGCCGCAGCCCCTTGCCGGCGTCATACGGCGACGCCGAGATGTTCACGATCAGCCGCGCGCCCGCGAGCGCCTCGTCGCTCAACGGCGGGCCCGGCTGCCAGATGTCCTCGCAGATCGTCAGCCCGACCGTGACGCCGTCGACCTCGATCGTCGCGCCGCGCGCACCCGGCTGGAAGTAGCGCAGCTCGTCGAAGACGCCGTAGTTGGGCAGGTGGACCTTGCGATAGCTCGCCTGAACGGCCCCGTCCGCGAGGACCGCCGCGGCGTTGTGGACGTCCTCCGCGCGCTCCGGGTAGCCGACGATCGCGACGATGCCGTTCGCCTCGCCGGCGAGGCGGTGCAGCGCGGCGCGCGCGTCGGTGAGGAAATGCTCCTTGAGCAGCAGGTCCTCGGGCGGGTAGCCGGTGAGCGCGAGCTCCGGGAAGCAGACGAGCTGCGCCCCCGCGTCGCGCGCGTCGGCGATGAGGCCCGCGATCCGCGCCTCGTTGCCGGCGATGTCGCCGACGACGGCGTCGAACTGGGCGAGCGCGATGCGAAGCGGTGCGGGCATCGCTCGCGGGCTACCCGCCGTCCCGGCCGAGCCAGTACTCGACGAACGCGCGCAGCCGCTGGTCGTCGGGGCCGCGCGCGTCGAGGCGGCGGTCCGTCGTGAGCCCGACGACGGGCACCCGCAGGCCGGGCTGGCGCACGACGAGCACGGCCTGCCCGGCGGCGCGCACCTGCGCGGTCGCGGGGCCGCCGATGTCGAGCGCCAGCTCGCGCAGCGCCGTGGTGAGCCGCTCGTCGCTGTAGAGCAGGACGACGTTGCCGCGCGCGACGGCCGGCCGCGCGCCCTCCACGCGCTCAGCGCCCGGCCCGCCGCCGGAGCGGTCCACGGTCGCGTCGTCGCGCGCGTTGAGGATCAGCATGACGGCGACGGCACCGGCGACAGCGAGCACCACGATCGACAGCGCGACGGCGGCCCGCCGCACGGCTAGCGGTCCGTCCGGGGGCGGGCAGGAGGGGGCACTAGGCCCCGCTCGGAACGGACGGGCCGGCCGCGGCCTTGCGCCGGCCGCGCGCGGCGCGCCGGGAGATCGACGCGCCCGCGGCGAGCGCGTCGATCGCCTCGCGCAGCTCGCTCGCGAGGACGTCGACATCGGATAGCGCGTCGTAGTCGGCGAGCAGGCCGAAGCCCAGCCGCCCGTCGTAGCTCATGACCGCGATGCCGAGCGCCTGGCGGCCGGTGATCGGGACGACCGGATACAGCGCGCGCAGCCGCCGCCCCAGCAGGTACAGCGGGAACTGCGGCCCGGGCACATTCGTCACGACGAGGTTGAAGAACCGCTGGCTGGGCTGCAGGCGCGCGGCCTGGCTCATGATCGTCGGCGATGCAAACCCCGCGAGCTCGGTCAGCGTGCGCGCGTCGATGGCCTCGCGCGTGCCCTCGAGGACGCTCGTCACATCGCGGATCGCGCGGTACTGCTCGACGGGATCCTCGATGCCGACCGGCAGCGGCGCGTCCAGCGGCGCGACGACGCTCTCGTGCTCCGGGTCGTCGGAGCGCACGGAGATCGGCACGAGCGCCCGCAGCACGAGGTCGCGCGTGTCGACGCGGCGGTGGCGCAGGTAGCGCCCGAGCGCGCCCGCGACGACCGCGAGCACCGCGTCGTTGACGGTGCCGCCGAGCGAGTCCTTGATCGCGCGCAGCTCGCCGAGCTCGGCGTCGACCCAGGTGTAGCGCCGGTGCGGCCCTACCTTGACGTTCAGCGGCGTTGGCGGCGCGGGCTCGAGGCCTGCGAACGCCAGCGCGCCGGAGGCCTGCAGCCGCTCGCGCGTGCCTCGGACGATCCGCCGCGGCCCGCGAAGGACCGCGCGCGCGGAGCGGCGCAGCTCGCGCGGCTGCGTCGCGCGCTCGAGCAGCGCGTCGGAGAGCAGCTGCGCAGGGGTGGGCAGCGGGCGCGCGACCCACGGGCTCGCCGGGCCGGGCGGCGGCGCCGCGTCGGGCTCCGTGTCGAAGAGCACCCGCGTGATGTCGACCGACAGCTCGCCGTCGACCAGCGCGTGATGGCTCTTCGCCACCAGCGCGAACTGCCCGTCCCACAAGCCGTCGACGAGCGAGAGCTCCCACAGCGGCTTCGTGCGATCCAGCGGCTGCGCGAAGAGGCGGCCCGCGAGGTTCTTCAGCTGCTCCTCGGAGCCGGGGGCCGGCAGCCCCGCGTGGCGCAGGTGGTAGCGCAGGTTGAAGTGCGGGTCGTCGACCCAGACGGGGCGGCCCTGGTCGAGCGGGACCTCGGCGAGGCGCTGGCGAAAGCGCGGCACGAGGTGCAGCCGCGCCTCGACGTGCGCGCGCAGCTCGTCCCACGTCGGCGCCGGGCCTTCGAAGATCGTCACCGATGCGACGTGCAGCCGCGCGCCGGCCTTCTCGAGGTGCAGGAACGACGCGTCGAGCGCCGTGATGCGGTCACCGTGGGCCATGTGCGCTACATCTTCCACGAAGCGCGGGCGGACGCGGGTATACGCTGCGCGGCATGGCGCCGCTCACACTCGAGATCGTGGAGGGACCCGACGCGGGAACGACCGCGACGCTCAAGGGCGCGATCGAGATCGGCCGCGGCCCCGCGGTGGGTCTCGCGCTGAGCGACGACCAGGTCTCGCGCCGCCACGCGCGCATCACCGCGCACGACGGTGGCGCCCTCGTCGAGGATCTCGGCTCGTCCAACGGCACGTTCGTCAACGACCAGCCGGTGCACGCGCCGACGCCCGTGTCCGCGGGCGACGAGCTGCTCGTCGGGGTGTCGGTCCTGCAGCTTCGAAGCGCCAAGCAGGTCGCGGCGAAGCCGTCGGGGGTGCGCAAGGTCCCGCCCGCGCTGGCGGTCGCGCAGCGCCAGCCGGACTTCGTGGAGCCGCCTGCTCAGGCTTCCCCGCGCCCGCAGGTCCCCGAGCTCGATCGCCTGCTCGACGCGCGGACGAAGGCGCAGGCGCGGCTCGCGCCGTTCGCGCTGCTGCTGCTCGTGATCCTCGTCGTCGCGATCTACCTCGGCACGCAGTCGGCCTGATCAGCGCGCTGGCCGGCCCGACGCCAGCGCGCGGGTGGCGGCCGTCAGCGCGCCGCAGCTCGCGAAGCGCTCCGCGGGCTCCTTCGCCATCGCGCGCGCGATGACCTCGTCGACGCCCGCGGGCAGGTCGCCGCGGCCGACGGCCGGCGGGTCCTCGTTGAGGTGCGCGCGCAGGACGTCGATCTCCTTGGCGTGGCGAAACGGCGGCGCGCCCGTCAGGCACTCGTACAGCAGGCAGCCGAGCGCGTACTGATCGGCGGCGCCGGTCGCCGCGTCGCCGCGGATCTGCTCGGGCGCCGCGTAGTCGGTGGTGCCGACGAACTCCCCGGGCTTCGTGAGGCGCTCGGTCGCCGAGGTGTCCCGGGTCAAGCCGAAGTCGGTCAGGTAGCAGTGGTCGGAGGACTCGGGCCCCGCGCCGGACGCCACGAGCACGTTGGCGGGCTTGACGTCGCGGTGCACGAGCCCGCGCGCGTGGGCGGCGTCGAGCGCGGCGCCGACCTGGCCGACGATCGACACGGCGCGCTCGAGCGACAGCGGCCCGTCGCGTCGCAGCAGCCCGTTGAGGTCGAGGCCTTCGACGAACCGCATCGTGATGAACAGCAGCCCGTCGGCTGTGCCGGCGTCGTAGAGCGGGACGATGTTCGGGTGGTCGATCGCGGCCGCCAGGCGCGACTCGCCTTCGAAGCGCTCCTTGAAGCCCGCGTTGGCGGCGAGCTCGGGCGGCAGCACCTTGAGCGCCACGACCCGGCCGAGCCGCTCGTGGCGCGCGCGGTAGACGACGCCCATGCCTCCGCGCGCGACCACGTCGAGGATGCGATGCCCGGCCACGACCGACCCGACGAGGCCCTCGTCGCCGCGGACGCTGAGCACCACGATGACGCAGCCCCCGATCAGCAGCCGGTCGCCGGCCGCGAGGCGCGTCGGCTC
Organism: uncultured Actinomycetes bacterium; assembly: GCA_963839905.1. Taxonomy (GTDB): domain Bacteria; phylum Actinomycetota; class Thermoleophilia; order Solirubrobacterales; family Solirubrobacteraceae; genus CADCVQ01. The sequence goes on from CAWIXC010000012.1 coordinate 6,576, forward strand.
GGAGATCTCGACGTCGTTGATGAGCGTGCCGTTCGACGAGCCGAGGTCCTCGACGATCGCGCCGCCGGCGTCGGCGCGGATCCGCGCGTGACGGCGCGAGACGAGCTGGTCGGCGAGGTGGAGGTCGGCGGCCGGGTCGCGGCCGATCACGAGCACGTCGCCGAGCGCGATGCTCGTCCCGGCGCCCGCGCCCTCCACGATCTCGAGCCTCAGCATCGCCACGCCCGCGAGCGTACACAGCGCCCGCGTGGCCCTCGGGGCCGCGCGTCAGCGTCCGGCGAAGTACACGACGAGCACTGCCGCCGTGGTGAGGATCGTCGCGAGCGACACGATCGACGGGCCGAGCTTGCGGCTCGCTGCGCCCCGGCGGCGCGGGGGCGAGGGGGGCGTGAAGGTGCCGAAGGGCTCCGCGACCGGCGCGGGGGCGGACGGCGCCGCGAGGGGCGCCTTCGGCGCGGCGCGGCCCGCAGGGGCGGGCGGCTTCAGCCGGGCCGCCGCCGCGGGTGGTGGCGGAGCCGGGGGCGCGGGCTTCGCTCTCGGCGGCGCCGGGACCGGCTCGGGCGCCGGCATCGCGCCCGCCGGCGGCGGCGCCGGGACCGACTCGCGGGCTGGCTTCGAGCCCGCCGGCGGCGCTGGCGCGATCGTGGGGTCGGGCGCCGCGGGCCGCTGGCGCAGGATCGTGCGGTCGGGGTCGTCCAGCGGATCGAGCTGCACGGCAAGCCGCGTGGCGCCGCGGTCGGGCTCCGGCGCCGCTTCGATCTCGACGACGAACGTCGTCTGACCCAGCCGGATCGTCTCTCCGCCGCGCAGCGCGACGCCGCCGACGATGCGCCGGCCATCCACGAACGTGCCGTTCGTCGAGCCCAGGTCCTCGATCACCACGACCCCGGCGGCGACGCGGATCTCGGCGTGGCGACGCGAGGTCTCCTCGTCGTCGAGTGTGATCGTCGCGTTCTCCCGCCCGAGGACGACCGTCTCTGCGAGCTCGAAGCGGCGCCCGGCCAGCGGACCTGATCGTGCGACGAGCGCGGGCACGGCGGTCAGCCTAGCCAGCGCACGCGTCGCGAAGCAAGTCGGCGTAGCCCGCGCCGCTGGGCGGACGATCGGCCGGGTCCTTCGCCAGCGCGCGGTTCAGGACATCCCCGAACGGCGCCGCCAGGTCCGACCGGCTCGCGCACGGGTCGCGCGGCTCGGACTCGAGGTGCGCGAACGCGGCGGCCATCGGGGCGGCTGACTTCGACGCGAACGGCGGCACCCCCGCCACACACTCGTACAGCACGCAGCCGAGGCCGTAGATGTCGCTCGCCGGGGACGCGGCGTCGCCGCGGATGCGCTCCGGCGCGATGTAGTCAAGCGTCCCGAGGATCTGCCCGGGCCGTGTCAGCGGCTCGTAGCCGGCGCCCTTCGCGAGGCCGAAGTCCGTCAGCGCCGCGGCGCGCGCGTCGTCCTCGTCGAGCATGATGTTCGAGGACTTGATGTCGCGGTGCACGAGCCCCGCCGCGTGCAGCGCGTCGATCGCGCCGCCCATCTCGGTCGCGATGCGGACGACCTCCGAGGCGGGCAGCGGGCCGTCACCGCGCACGTGCTGCTCGAGCGAGCGGCCGCGGACGAAGCGCATCGCGAGGTACTGGCGCCCGTCGATCTCGCCCGCATCGACGACCTTCACGAGATGGCGGTGGTCGACGGCCGATGCCGCGCGCGCCTCGTGCAAGAAACGCTGGCGGTAACGCGCGTCGTTGGCCAGCTCGACGCGGATGAGCTTCAGCGCGACGGGCTCGGCGGAACCCTCCCGGCGTGCGAGGAACACGCAGCCCATCGCCCCTTCGCCGCGCTTCTCCACGAGGCGGTACGGGCCGAGGGTGTCACCGGCTTTGAGGTCAGCCTTGACCGCGCGGTGCTTCACACGATTAGGATAGCCCCGCATCCGGGCCGCGGGGAAATCGGCCAGCGACGACGAGCATTAATGTGGACTCCTCCCGGCGACGCCTCGCGATCTTCTACCTGACCCTTGTCGCGGTGCTCGGCGGGGTGACGGCGTTCGTGCTGTCGTCCGGCCACGACAAGGATCCGCCGGCGCCGATCGCGGGCGGCTATGTCGTGCAGCCAGGCTCGTGCTTCGGCGAGCGCTTCGAGATCGAGCAGTCCGGTCAGTTCGTCGGCATCGCGGGGGAGCGATCGAGCGGCGGCGACGTGCGCCTCGAGGACGGGCGCGTCACCGGCGACGTGAGGTGCGCCGACGGCGCGACCCGGCCGGTCGACCTGCGCCCGGGTCGCGAGGCGCTCGCCGGCACGGTCGGCGGCAGTCCGTTGAATGCCACGCTCGATCGCGAGCCGCCCGCGCCGGGGGCGCGCGTGCGCGTGCCGTCGGCCATCGCGGGCGACTACACGCTGTCGCCGCGATCGGAGTGCATCGGGGCGTCGTTCGCGCTCAAGGAGCGCGGCGACGTGCTCGAGCTGAAGGGCAAGTCGAAGTCGAGCACGGGCGAGCTGCGCTACGCGGACGGCGCGATCACCGGGGAGGTCATGTGCAAGGGCGCGGCGCGCACGATCGCGATCGCCGGGCAGGCCGCCAACCGCGGGCTGACGCTCACGATCGGAGCGCCGGGGGCGCCGGGCTTCGAGCGCGTTGCCGCCGAGAAGCAGCGCGAGTTCGGCCACACGCTGGCCGCGCTGTTCGTCGTGATCGCGATCGTCATGCTGGCCGCGCGCTTGATGGGGGCGGCGATGCTGAAGGTCGGCCAGCCGCGTGTGATGGGCGAGGTGCTCGCCGGGATCCTGCTGGGGCCGACGCTGCTGGGCCGGCTCGCGCCCGAGGTGCAGGCGGCGATCTTCCCGAGCGACGTCATCCCGTACATCGGGGCCGCGGCCAACCTCGGCCTGATCTTCTACATGTTCCTCGTCGGCCTCGAGCTTGACTTCGGCCAGCTCAAGGGCCGGCTGTCGCAGACGGTCGCGATCTCGAATGCCGGCGTGCTGCTCCCGATGGCCGCCGGCCTGCTCGTGGCGCTGCCGATCTACGACCTCGTCGCGCCAGATACGAACTTCGTCGCGTTCGCGCTGTTCATGGGCGTCGCGATGTCGATCACCGCGTTCCCGGTCCTCGCGCGGATCCTGACCGAGCGGCGCATGCTCAAGCGGCCCGTCGGAGCGATCGCCCTCGCCGCGGCGGCGATCGACGACGTCTCGGCGTGGTTTCTCATCGCGCTTGCGACCGCGGTCGCGACGGCCAGCTCCGCCACGGGGGTCGTGTCGACGATCGCGCTGGCGGTCGCCTTCTGCCTCGTCATGGGGTTCCTCGCGCGCCCCCTGCTCGCGCGCGTCTCGGTCGCCTACGACGAGGCCGGCCGCGTGCCGGTGGCGTGGATCACCGCGATCTTCGCTGGCGTGCTGCTGTCGGCGTACGCGACCGAGACGATCGGCATCGCGCTGATCTTCGGCGCGTTCGTCATGGGCGCGATCATGCCGCGGCGCGCGGAGCTCACCGAGGACGTGACGCGCCGGATCGAGGACTTCGTCGTGCTCCTGCTGCTGCCGCTGTTCTTCGCCTACACGGGTCTGCGCACGGACGTGGGGCTGCTCAAGCGGCCCGAGCTCATCCTGCTGACGCTCGTCCTGCTCGCCGTCGCGATCGGGTGCAAGTTCGGCGGCGCGATGCTCGCCGCCCGCGTGACGGGGCTCTCGCGGCGCGAGTCCGCCGTGATCGGCGCGCTCATGAACACGCGCGGGCTGACCGAGCTCATCGTGCTCAACCTCGCGCTCAAGAAGGGCGTCATCTCCGAGGCGCTGTTCGCCGCGCTCGTGATCATGGCGCTCGTCACGACGTTCATGACCGGGCCGCTCTTGAAGCTGCTCGATCCGAAGAACGAGTACGGCGCGCCCGTGAAGGAGGAGCTCAAGACGGCGCGCCGCGACTCGCTGGTCGACTCGCCGTTGCCGGTCCCCGACCAGTCGATCCTGCTCGCGCCGCAGGCCGACGGCGCGCTCGACCAGCTGCTCGCGCTGGCCGAGCCGCTCGCGCGCTCGGAGCCGCCGCGCGAGCTCATCCTCGCGCGGCTCGCGCAGCCGCGCGGCGGCTCGGCGGTGCGCGGTGGCCTGCAGACGCAGGATCGCCAGCTCGGGCAGGCGTGGGCCGAGGTCGGCGGGGCTCGCGCACGGCTGCTCGATCGCGGTGTGGCCGCGCGCGCCGTCGCGTTCACCTCGGTCGCGCCCGGCCGCGACCTCGTCGAGATGGCGACCTCGGAGGAGGTCGACCTCGTGATCATGGACGGCCGCCGGCCGCTGCTCGGCGAAGGCGTGCCGCGGGGCGACGTGGGCGTCGTGCTCGCTGGCGCGCCGTGCGACGTCGCGGTGCTCGTCGCGCGCGAGGACGCCGAGCTCGGGATCGGCGCGACGGCCGCGGTGCTCGTGCCGTTCAGCGGTGCCGAGCACGACTGGGCGGCGCTCGAGCTCGGGGCGTGGATCGCCGCGGCGAACGGCGCGCCGCTGCGGCTGCTTGGCGCGGCCGGCACCTCGGAGTCCGGGCGCGACGCGACCCGCCTGCTGGGCAGCGCGTCGCTCGTCGTCCAGCAGTTCACGGGGATCGCGGCCGAGCCGCTGATCGCGGAGCCGGGCATGCCAGGGCTGATGGCCGCGGTCGAGGGGGCGGGGCTGCTCGTCGTCGGGCTCTCGGACCGCTGGCGCAAGGAGGGCCTTGGGGCGACGCGCTCGGAGCTCGCGCGCTCGGCGCCGGCGCCGGTGCTCTTCGTCCGCCGCGGGATCCGGCCGGGCGCACTCGCGCCGCGGGGCGACGTCACGCGCTTCTCGTGGTCCTCGCCGGGTCACGGGCCCGGCCCGGCGGTCACCGGCGCCGGCTGACGGCGCCCTTCGTCCGTTACGGGCGCCGGTGCACGCCGGAGAGCCGCGGCAGGTCGAGCAGCTCCTCCGGCACCTTGTTGATCGCGGAGAACTCGCGCACGAGCCGGTTGCCGCTCGGGTCGGGGTTCACGGTCGCGAGCACCGGGTGCAGCTCGTGCTCGACCGGCGTCGACCAGCCCGTCGTCCGGAACTCGCCACCGCTCTCGATCCAGGTGAGCTCGAGCAGCGGCAGGACGACGATCTTCGTCCAGTTCGCGAGGACCCACGAGACCCAGTAGAAGACGATCGCCTGGACGGGCATGAGGCCCACCTCGAGCACCTGGCTGAGCACGTAGAGGATCACGAACTCACCGGTCGCCAGGACGAACGTGAGCCACGGCGGCTGCCACTTGATGACGTGCGGATAGAAGAGGATGTCGAGCACGACGCCCATGACGAGGTAGATCCCGATCAGGACGATCCAGCCCTCGTTATGCGTGACGAGCGACAGGATGAGCCCGAGGATGGCCGGGCCGACGAGGATGGCGGTGCGCGTCTGCGTCCGCCCGAGGGGTGTGGGGCACATCAGGCCAGTTGCTCCGTCCTGCGCACGGTGCGCATCGCTTGCGCGCTCTGCCTGCCGAGCGAGATCTGCATCTGCAGCCGGCTGGGGAAGGGCCGCTGCTTGAGCTTCTCGGCGCGCGCGCAGTCGGCCACGAAGCGCCGGCCGATGTACTTCAGGCCGGCGATCGTGTCGCCGTGGGGGATCACGTTGTTGGCGATCAGGCCCATCGCGCACAACCGCGAGTCGGCGCGGTCGAGCTTGGGGACGCCGCAGTTCGTCAGCAGCGGGATGCGCCCGTTCTCGACGGGGATCTCGTAGTGCTCGACGAGCCTGCGCAGCAGCGGCAGGGTCAGCGCGGACTTCTGAAAGCCGGTGCCGGCCACGATGCCGGTGACGTCGAGCGAGCCGGGATCCTCGCCGTGGCGGTTTGAGACGTGGATCCGCAGCCCGGCCGGGCCCGGCTGCACCCGGTCGATCTCGCCGACGAGCTCGGCGAACCGCCCTTCGGCGGTGCCCTGCTCGATGCGCGCCTGCCAGCCGCGGCGCCGCGGGGCGGTGCCCTTGAGGATGCTGCCGAGGAACGCGATGCGCTGCTCGAAGGACAGGCCCTGGAACGTGTCGACGCCCAGCGCCTCGAACAGGCAGCGCGGGACGTTGAGGTCCTGCTCGTCGGGTGCAGGGTTGCGCCGCAGCGCGAGGACGTGGGCGCCCTCGTCGAGCGCGTTGGCCCACTCGTTGATCGAGGCGATGCCCGCACCGAGCACGACGTAGCGCCCGTCGCGGGCGTACTGCTTGGCCTCGTACGCCTGGACGATCCGGTCGGCCATCGCCGGGTCCTGCTTGGCCTCGGCGAGCACCGGGGGGAAGACGAGCGGGCCGTGCCCGAGCGCGAGCATCACGTGCTTGGCACGGCCGAGGAGGTTGGCGTCCTCGTCGTAGAGGACGAAGTGGGGGACCTCGGCCTGCTCGCGCTGCAGCCACCCGACGCGCTTGGCGACCCGCGAGCCGTCCCAGTTCAGCCGGCGCGCGACGACGCCGGCCTCGGCGAGGATGTCCGGGACGCCCGGGTTGTACTTGCGACGCGCCGAGCGCAGCAGCGGCTTGGGGCTGCGATGCGCCCATGCGTCGAGCTGGCCGAACGTCGGCCAGTCGGCGGGCAGGAAGTGCGACTCGGACTCCGAGCGCAGGACGGTCTGCCCGAGGTTGTAGGCGAACTGCTGGTAGGTGCCGACGGGGTTGTCGCTCGGGCCGTAGATCGTGATGTCGCGCGGCTCGAAGCCCAGGTAGATGGCGGTCGAGTAGACGATCAGCGAGCCGAAGCCGTCGCCGACGATCGCGATCGTGGAGTCCCGTGGTCCGGTGGTCGCCATAGCGGGCAACCATGGGCCACGGAGGGTGTCGCAGTCAAGGGGCGCGGGCCGGGCGTCCGATTGTCGTAAGGAATCCGGGCTCGTTCACAAGCGCGCACGTCACGTTAAGAACCACGTAGCGAAACCGCGCTAGCTTCGCGCCCTTGATGTCGGCATCGGACGACTCACACATCGGGAGGGTCATCGACGGCTACCGCATCGAGTCGGTGATCCGGCGCGGTGGCATGGGCGTGGTCTACCAAGCCCATCAGCTCAAGCTCGACAGGCCGGTGGCGATCAAGCTGATCCACAAGGCCTTCGCCGCCGACGCTTCCTTCCGCGAGCGCTTCAAGCGCGAGTCGATGCTGGCCGCAAAGATCCGGCACCCCCACGTCGTCACCGTCCACGATGCCGCGGATTGCGACGGCGAGCTGTACATCGCCATGGACCTCGTCGAAGGCACGGACCTCGCGCAGGTCATCGGCGGGTCGGGGCCGATCGAGCCGGCGCGCGCGACGGATCTGGTCATGCAGGTCGCCGGCGCCTTGGACGCGCTGCATCGAGGCCAGCTCGTGCACCGCGATGTCAAGCCGGCGAACATCCTCGTCGGCGAGCTTGACGAGCGAGACTACGTCTACCTCACCGACTTCGGGGTGGCCAAGCACATTCCCTCGGAGATCGGCCTCACGCTCCCCGGGGTCATGCCCGGGACGCCGGATTACATGGCGCCCGAGCAGGTGCAGGGTCACACGATCGACGCACGTGCGGACGTCTACGCGCTCGGGTGCGTCTTGTACACGGCGCTCACCGGCCAGGTGCCCTACCCCCGCGACAACGACGCGGCGAGGTACATGGCGCATATCGGAGCGGCGCCGCCATCCCTCGCGGCGGTCGTCGAAGGGCTCCCCGGGGAGCTCGACCGCGTGGTGGCTCGAGCGCTGGCCAAGGATCCCGCCGACCGCTATCCGTCGGCCGGAGACCTTGGCCGCGCCGCGGTGGCCGCGCTCGCAAGCCGCAAGCCGGACGAGCCCGAGCGAACGGTCGCGCAGGGCGAGGCCAAGCCGACGGTGGTCGCGGCTGCGCCGACGCAGGCGGGTTCGCACGACCGACTGCCGGGCGCCGAGGCGGTGGCATCGGACGGGACACGTACGCCGGCTGACCAGCCGCTCCGCATCGCCGCTGCGCCGGTGGCCGCTGCGGGCGGCGGCGCCCCACCACCGAGCGGGACCTCGAGCGGGTCGACGGCCGATGGGAGCGGCGATTCGACGTCGTCGCGGCGCCGGAAGGTCGCGCTGATCCTCCTCCTACTCGCCTGTCTGGCCGCCCTCGCTGTCGCGATCACCGCGACCCGACCCGACGACGGCGAGCACGAGCCCGTAGCGGACGTCCTCGTGCTCATCGACCTGTCGAAGTCGATGAGCGCTTCACTCGGCGACCCGGACATGCCGGGCTACACCCGCATCGAGGCCGTGCGGGACTTCGCGATCCCGCGCATCGGCTTCCTCGACCAGGCGGGCGACCGGGTGGGCGTTTGGCTGATCACCACGTCGAGTCGCAGGCTGCCGCCGAGGTGCCGCGCTCGGCGGCCGTGCGAGCTGCAGCCGTTGACCACAGCCACCCTGGACGTTCGCACCCGCGTCCAGGAGGCGATCACGCCGACCGATCAGACTTCCCCCGGCTGGGGCCCAACAACGGCGGCACGCCCCTGTACAAGAGCATCCGAGCGGGCGTGCAGGCGCTGCAGCGTGACAGGGCACCCGACGGAGCCTTGAAGTCGCTCGTCGTCGTGACGGACGGCGACGCCGACGAGAACAAGGTCCGCAACGAGGACGACCCACCGACGGTGCTCCCGGGCCTGGTCAGCGAGGGCAATCCGGTCCAGGTCCTCATCACCGCCGCCGGCGCCGAGCTCTGCGAGAAGGAGCTGATTCCCAACGTCGTCGAGGTCTTCGGCGGAGCCTGCTACGACGCCTCGACGATCGACGAGGTGCAGACGGCGCGTAAGGCGATCGGCCAGGCCCTTCGGGGCCGGTAGCGCCCTATCGACTCGCTCGGCTCTTCTACTTCGCATCGGTGCCCGGGTGACGACCTCCGAGCCGTTCGTCATCGTGTGGGTCCATGGCCCCGATCGCCCACCTGGACGTCGACGCGTTCTACGCGAGCGTCGAGCTGCAGCGCCGGCCCGAGCTGCGCGGGCTGCCGGTGATCGTGTCGGGGTCCGGCCCGCGAGCGGTCGTGACGACGGCGTCCTACGAGGCGCGCAAGTTCGGCATCGGGTCAGCGATGCCGACGGCGCGGGCGAGGCGGCTGTGCCCGGACGCGGTGCTCGTCGCGCCGGACTTCGATGCCTATCGCGCCGCGTCGCGCAAGATCATGGACCGCGTGCGCGCGCAGGTCGAGCGCGTCGAGGTCGTGGGGCTCGACGAGGCGTACCTCGACCTCGACGGCCTGCTGTCGCCGCGCGCGGCGATGCGCCGGCTCGTCGAGGAGATCAGGGCGCAGACCGGCCTTGACTGCTCGATCGGGATCGGCCCGAACCGGCTCGTCGCGAAGGTCGCGTCGGATGCCGAGAAGCCGCGCGGGTTCGTCGTGCTCTCGCGCGAGCAGGCGTGCGAGCGCTTCGGCGGGTTTTCGCCGGGCCTCGTGCCGGGGATCGGCCCGAAGACGGTGGCGCGCCTGGAGGCGATGGGCATCACGACGCTGGCGGCCCTCGCCGCGGCGCCGATCGAGACGCTCGTCGCGCGCTTTGGCACCAACCAGGGGCCGGACCTGCAGCGGCGGGGGCGCTTCGAGGGGTCGGCGGAGCTGACGCTCGACCGGGTGGCGGTGTCCGAGTCGCGCGAGACGACGTTCGACGCCGACATCTCCGACCCCGCGCGCCTCGAGGCGATCCTCACCGACTTGACCGGTCAGCTGTGCGAGAAGCTCGCCGCGCAGGAGCGCCGCGGGCGCAACATCGCGATCAAGGTGCGCCTCGACGACTTCACGACGGTGACCCGCGCGCGCACGATCGGCGTGTTCACGAACGACGTGACGACGGTGGCCGGCGTCGCGGTCGCGCTGCTGCGCGAGTACGCGCCGGCGCGGCCGGTGCGGCTGCTGGGCGTGCGCGTGGCGTCCTTCGAAGCCGCGGAGGCCGCCGAGCCGGCGGCCGACCAGCTCGCGCTGCCGTTGTAGCGTGAACGCATGCCGACGCTGACCGTCAACGACATCGAGCTGCACGTCGAGCGCCGTGGCGCCGGCGAGCCGCTCCTGCTCATCCAGGGCATGACCGGCCACAGCCTGCACTGGGGCGAGGGCCTGTTGAGCGCGCTCGAGCGTGACTTCGAGCTCATCCTCTACGACCACCGGGGCGTCGGGCGCAGCGCGCCGTACAGCGAGCCGTTCGCGATCGCCGACCTCGCCGCCGACGCGCTGGGACTGCTCGACGCCCTCGAGATCGAGCGGGCGCACGTGCTCGGGATCTCGATGGGCGGGATGGTCGCGCAGGAGCTCGCGCTCGACGCGCCGGAGCGGATGCTGACGCTGACGCTCGGCGCGACGTACTGCGGTGGCGAGGGCTCGCAGTTCACCGACGAGCGCGTCGTCAACGACCTCGCGATGGCGATCCTCTCGGGCGATGCGGAGCGCAAGCTGCGCGCCGGCTGGGGGTTCAACGTATCGGCCGAGTTCGCGAACGCCGACGGCAACTTCGAGCGCTTCTCGGAGCTCGCGGCCGCCTACCCGGTAGCGCTGCCGATGGTCATGGCGCAGGTGCAGGCGATCATCGCCCACGACACGAGCACGCGCCTGGCCGAGCTCGCGGCGCCGACGCTCGTCGTCCACGGCACCGCCGACCAGATGCTCGCGCCGGCCAACGGCGAGCTGGTCGCAAGCCTGATCCCCGGCGCGCGCCTCGAGCTGCTCGACGGCGTCGGGCACCTGTTCTTCTGGGAGCAGCCCGAGCGGGTCGCGCAGCTTGTGGCCGAGCACGTCGCGGCCGCGCGCGCTTAGCTTAGGCTTCGGCTGCGGGCGGGGTTAGGATCGCTCGCGTGGACTACCTCATGCCGGACTACCGCTCGGCGGCGCTGATCACGATCGACGTGCAGGTCGACACCCTCGACGGTCAGCCGGCCGAGATCGCCGGCACGTCCGCCGCGATGCCGCGCATCGCCGCACTCGCGGCGGGGTTCCGCGATGCGAAGCTGCCGATCGTCCATATCGTGCGCGTCTATCGCAGCGACGGCAGCAACGTCGACATCTGCCGGCGCGCAGCCTTCGAAGCGGGTCTTGAAACCTTCTTCGCCGCCGGCTCGAGCGGGTCGCAGCTGGCACCCGAGATGCTCGGCGATGCGGCCGGGTTCGAGCTCGATGCGAGCGCGCTGCTCGCCGGGCGAAGCCAGGAGGTGCGGCTCGGCGAGATCGCGATGTACAAGCCGCGCTGGGGGGCCTTCTACGAGACGGCCCTCGAGGCTCATCTGCGCGGCCATGGAGTCTCGACGCTGGTGTTCTGCGGCTGCAACTTCCCGAACTGCCCGCGCACCTCGATCTACGAGGCGAGCGAACGCGATTTTCGCGTCGTGCTTGCCGATGACGCCGTCTCCGGCCTGTACGAGAGAGGCAGCGAGGAGCTCCGGCGCATCGGTGTCGGGCTGGCTCCCACGGCCGAGATCGTGCGATCGCTGATCCCGGCCGCGGCAGGCGCGCCGTAGCCGGTGCTCAGTACAGCGCAGCGGCCATCTTGCGGCGGGTCTCGCGGGCGAGTGGGTGCTCGACGCCGAGCTCGTCGAGGATCGCGACGATGACGCGGCGGATGCGCTCGCCGTCACCGTCCTTCGCGGCCAGCAGCGCGACGAGCTTGTCGAGGCCGTCCTCGACCTCGCCGTCGTCGAGCGTGGCGAACGCGTCGGCCAGCTCGGGCGACGCGTCCTGCTCGAGCTCGATGCGTGCCGCCAGGCCGTCCGCGCGGAAGTTGCCGGGCGCGTTTGCCACGAGCTCGAGCGCGCCCGCCGTGTCACCCGCGCGGTAGAGCAGCTGGGCGAGCGCGAACGCGGCGTCGACGTTCTTCGGATCGAGCTCGACGGCCTTGCGCAGCGATGCCTCGTCGCCGGCCTCGAGCAAGAGCTGGGTCGCCGACGGCACGAGGCCGTCGAAGAACAGCTCGACCTGCGACGGCGGCAGCACGCCGACGAACTCCGCGACGATCTCGCCGTCCTGAAACGCCTTCACCGCCGGGATGCCCTGGATCCCGAAGGCGGTGGCGATGTCCGGGTTCTCGTCGGTGTCGATCTTCGCCAGCACGACCTTGCCGTCGCGCGACTCGGCGGCCTTCTCGAGCGTCGGGCCGAGCTGGCGGCAGGGGTTGCACCACGGCGCCCAGAAGTCGACGACGACCGGGACCTCATTTGATCGATCCAGCACCTCGGCCTGAAACTCGGCCTCGCTCACGTCGATGACGGTCATGCCCTGAGGGTACGCAAGGCGGCCGCGCTGCCGGCCCGGCGGCGGGCGCGTGCGGCGGGCTGCCAGGCTTGGGGCATGCTCGAACGGACCGTGGCCGGCGCGGATGGCGTGACCCTCGGCGTCAGCGACGACGGCGAGGGCGTCCCGGTCGTGCTCCTGCATGGCCTGAGCAGCGTGCGCCGCTACGTCGTCATGGGCTCGACCGGCTTGCAGCGCAGCGGGCACCGCGTCATCAGCTACGACGCGCGCGGCCACGGCGCCTCGACGCCCGCGCCGTCGCCCGAGGCCTACGGCTACGACGCGCTGAGCGCCGACCTGGCCGCCCTGCTCGACGAGCTCGAGCTCGAGCGGGCGGTGCTCGCGGGCGCGTCGATGGGGTCGCACACGATCCTGCGCCTCGCGCTCGATCGGCCCGAGCGCGTGGCCGGGCTCGTGGTCATCACGCCCGCCTACGACCCCGTCGCCTTCGACGACCCGTCGCGCGTCGTGCGCTACGACGCGCTGGCGGACGGGCTGCGCCGCGACGGCATCGAGGGCTATCTCGAGGCGTACGACGTGGACCGCCTGCCGGAGGCCTGGCGCAAGGGGGTCGCGACGTTCGTGCGCCAGAGCCTCGCGCGTCACGAGCACCTCGACGCCGTCGCCGACGCGCTGCGCGCGGTCCCGCGCTCGCGGCCGTTCGAGGACCTGCACGCGCTCGAGCAGATCGAGTGCCCGGCGGTGGTCGTGGCCAGCCGCGACGAAGGCGACCCCGGCCACCCGCTCGCGCTCGGCGAGGCGTACGCGGAACTGCTGCCGAGTGGCCGGCTCGTCGTCGAGGAGGAAGGCAGGTCGCCGCTGGCGTGGCAGGGAGGACGCCTGTCGAAGGTCATCGCCGAGCTGGCGAAGGAGGCGTGGTGAGCGCAGGCGACCGCCTCCCCGCGGCGTAGGCTTCGCCGCGGTGGAGAGCACGCGCGCGCAGACGGCCGGATACAGCGGGACGCCGCTCGTGCGCAAGCTCGGCGTCAAGCCCGGCATGCGCGTGCACTACGTCGCCGCCCCCGAGGGGTTCGGCGCGCTGCTCGGCGAGCTGCCCGACGGCGTCCCGGCGTCCTCGCGCGCGCCGCGCCGGAGCTCGACCTCGTGATGCTGTTCGTCGTCTCGCGCGCCGAGCTCAAGCACCAGCTCGGAGGTCTGCACGCCAAGCTCGCTCAGGACGGCATGGTCTGGGTAGCGTCGCCCGAGCGTGCGTCGAAGGTGCCCACCGACATGACCGAGGACGTCGTCCGTGACGTCGCGCTGCCGCGCGGGCTCGTCGACGTGAAGGTATGCGCCATCGACGAGACGTCGAGTCCGGGCCTGCGGCTTGAAGTCATCCGCCGGGAACTGGTCGGGCGTGGAGCGCGGCGCCGCCGCGCGGCGAGCCGGCCGTGGTGGGCGGCGACCCCGGGCGGGAGGGCCGCGAGCCGCGCGCCGCCGAGGTCGTCAGGCGACCGCGCACGTCGCACGCGGTCGCGCGCGTCGTGCGTGGCTTTCCCAAGCGCGTGTTCGACTTCTACTGGGGCAACGGCATCGCCGACGACGTGCCGGCGCTCGCCTACTACCTCGTGCTGTCGCTGGCCCCGTTCGCGCTCGGCCTTGCGGCGCTCGAGGCTTTGCTGCTCAAGGACGTCGTCTCCGCGATCGCCGTCTCCGATCAGCTCAACCGCTTCCTGCCCGAGGCGATCCATGGCGACATCCGCAGGCTCGTCGTCGGCACGCGCGACAACTCGCCGCTGCTGCTCGCGCTCGCGCTGATCGCGATGCTGTGGACGACGTCCGGCGGGATCGGGGTGATCGAGCGCTGCCTGTCGCGGATCCTCGACGTCCCGCGCCACCACATCTTCATCGGGCGCGTCCGCAACCTTGGCCTCGGCGCGCTCGTCGCGGTCGCGGTGATCCTCGCGTCGATGAGCATCTCGGTCGTGACGAACATCTCGTACGAGCTGCGACCGGGGGAGGGCTTTCCCGGCCCGATGATCCTCGTCTTCAACGCCCTCGGCTCGATGTTCGTCTTCGCGATCATCTACCGCTACGCGCCGCTCACGAAGATGCGCTGGCGCTCGGCGCTGCTCGGTGGGATCCCCGGCGGGCTGGCGATCCAGACGGTGCCCGCGATCGTCGGGCTGTACGTCTCCGCGGCGACGGGCTTCGCCGCTGCGCAGATCTTCCTGCTGCTGGCGATCGTGCTGCTTGGCCTCTACATCGTCGCGCTGCTGCTGCTCGTCGGCGCGGGCATCGCGGGCCGGGTCGAGCGGCGCTCCTGGGAATCCTGACAGCGCCCGGAAACCCGTGCGGCGGGGCCGCGGGCCGGCGGCA
>CAWIXC010000013.1:0-5683 GCA_963839905.1 uncultured Actinomycetes bacterium
CGTTTTTCTTGCCGACCTCCGCCGCGACCCGATCCCACAGCGCCGGCGAGGGATGCAGCGCGAAGAGGTGCACCTCGCGGCGGGCAGCCAGCGCGGCGAGCACACCGAGCGTCGCGGCGGGCAGCCGGGTGAGCCCGAACAGCGACAGCCGCTCTGGCAGGTCGACTCGCGCCGGTTCCTCGCGTAGTCGATGACACGCGCCTTTCAGACGCGTCGCCGGGTCCGGCGCGTCGACGCGAGCTCTTAGCCGGCGCCAGAGCTCGGCCTGCCAGAGCGCGTCGCCGGGGACCGCGGCGTCGTCCCCGCGGCCCCACGCTTCGAGCATTGCCGGGCGATGGCGCGCATAGCGATCGATGAGCTCGGCGATGTGCCGCACGCTGCTGAGACGCCGCGCGCGCCGCGCCTCGTCCGGGGCATCGGGCGACGCGCCGAGGTGGGCGGCGAGCACGCGCAGCCAGGGCTCGGTGAGCGCTGTCTCCACCACCTCGAGCAGCGGCCAGACGATCCGCTCGGCGATCCACGGGTCGGTCTCGGGATCGATCCCGGACGCCGCAGCGACCGCGTCGCCGACGAGCCTGCGCGGCGACGGGAAGTCGACGTTCGCGCAGACGCCGTCGGCGCCGTCGACGCTCGTCCCGAGCCGCGTCGAGAGGCGCTGCGTCAGCCAGCGCTCCATCCCGCGCGTCGGCACGGCAACGACCTCGCGCGCAAACGGGTCGTCCGGCGGTTCGGCGAGCAACGTCGCAAGCGCGTCGACAAGCCCGTCCGCCCGTTCAGCTCGATGGATGTGCAGCACGCTGCGACGCGACTCTAGTGCCGCGGGCATCGCGCTCCACCGACCCGGCGGCGCGGCCCAGGTTTCCTCTCGGGGTCGAACGGTCAATGATTTCGTAGTACGCTAAATGACCGTGGAGATCCACCCTTCGGCGCGCAAGCACGACGTCGCCGACGAGGACATCGATCACGCCATCGACCATGCGATTGTCATCGAAGACGCTGGAGAGGACCCGGACCGCTGGCTCGTCATCGGCCCGGATCGCGCGGCCAACCTGCTCGAGGTGGTCGTCATGACGACCGTCGAGGGCACGCAGCTTGCGATCCATGCGATGCCGCTGCGCGCGAGGTTCCGGGGGCTGCTCGATCCATGACCGACGATCGCATCTACGGTCACACTCGGTCCGGCCGACCAATCACGGAAGCCGACGTTCAAGCCTTCGCTGCCGAAGCCGAAGCCGGCTACGACGTCGACGAGCTCATCGCACGCCGCCCAAAGCGGGGCCGCCCCCGGCTCGGCTCGGCCCCCGCGAGCGTCGAATCCGTGCGTCTGGACCCCGAGCTGCGCGAGCAGCTTCTACAGCGGGCGCGGTCGGACGGCACGACAACATCGGAGATCATCCGCGAGGCTCTGCGGCGCTTCCTGCGCGCCGCGTGATGCTGAGCACCCGCTCGTCGGGCCGCTCGGGTTCGCGGCCGGCGCCGCGGGCTGTGGGAGGATCGCCACGGTGTCGATGGCGCGTCGCATGACGAGTCACGTTAGATGAGCGACCGGCTGCTCGTCGATCTCGACGCAAGCGGTCGCGTGACCGTCGGCGTCCAGCGTGGCGAGGAGCTGCCCGACTTCGCGGGCGCGCCGTTCGAGCTGTCCTGGCCGCTTGACGGCGACGAGCTCGAAGACCTGCGCTGGTACCTCGAGGACTACCTGCGCTACCCCTACGGCGCCGACGGTGCGCGCGGCGAGCGGATCGCGGCCTCGTTGCCGCGGTGGGGCGAGGCGGTGTTCGCATCCATCTTCGGCTCGGGTGCTGCGCGCGACGCGTACGTGTCCGCGCGACGGGGAGGCGCGCCGCCGGAGGTCGTGCTCCGGTCTGCCTCTGCGGGGTTCCTGGGGCTGCCGTGGGCGCTCATGCACGACCCCGACCGTCCGTCGCCGGTCGCGCTCGATCTCGTCGGGGTCAGCCGGAGCCTGCCGGTCGCGGCGCTCGCGGAGTCCTTCGCGGTCGAGGGCGATGTGCTGCGCGTGCTGATGATCATCTCGCGCCCGGCGGGTGCCGATGACGTCGGCTACCGGATGGTCGCCCGGCCGCTGCTCGAGCGCCTGGATGCGGTGCGCGGTCGCGTGGAGCTCACGGTCCTGCGCCCGCCAACGCTCGACGCGCTCGCGCGGACGCTGGCGGCGGCACGCGAGGCCGGCACGCCGTTTCAGATCGTGCACTTCGACGGGCACGGCGTGCTCGCGGGCGCGGACGCTCGGGCGGTGGCGGACCTCTGTGGTACGACGGCCAGGGCGGCGAGGGCATGCTCGTATTCGAGAAGCCCGAGGGCGGTGCCGATCATGTTCCGGCCGCGAGCGTGGCGCAGGTGCTCAAGGAGGCGCGGGTGCCCGTCGTCGTGCTCGACGCCTGCCAGTCGGGCGCGGTCGGCAAGCAGCTCGAGGCCGCGGTCGCGACGCGCCTCTTGCAGGAGGGCGTCTCGTCGGTCGTCGCGATGGCCTACTCGGTGTACGCAGTGGCCGCCGCCGAGTTCATGGCCGCCTTCTACGAGCGGCTGTTCGAGGGCAAGAGCGTGACGGACGCCGTCGGGGCGGGCCGCCGGCGCCTGTTCGCCCGCGACCGCCGCCCGAGCCCGAAGGGCGAGCTGCCGCTCGCCGACTGGGTCGTGCCCGTGCATTACCGTCGGCGGGACATCCGCTTCCCGGCGCTCGCGACGCCCCGCGCCGCTTCGCGTCCGCTCGCGGCGATGCTCGATGATCTGCGCGACCGCCCCGAGGCTTCGGGCGACGAGGGCGTGCTCGATCCGGTCGGGACGTTCGTCGGGCGCGACGGCCTGTTCTACGAGCTCGAGGTCTCCTGCCGAACGCAACGCGCCGCCGTGCTGCACGGCCCGGGGGTACCGGCAAGACCGAGCTTGCGAAGGCATTCGGGCGCTGGTGGCGCGATACATCCGGCGCCGAGCTCGTCGTCTTCCACTCATTCGAGCCCGGCGTGGCGTCGTTTGGCCTTGACGGCGTGCTCGCCGCGATCGGCCTGCAATCGTTCGGCGCGGACTTCGCGCGCGAAGAGCCCGCGGCGCGCGAGGCGATCATCCTGCGCACGCTGCGCGAGCACCGCCTGCTGCTGGTCTGGGACAACTTCGAGTCGGTCTTCACGATGCCCGACCCGGCAGGCGCCACCCCGCCGCTCGACGAGAAAGAGCGGGGGCGGCTGCGGCGCTTCGTCGCCGCGATCGCCGCGGGCGCACGCAGCGCGCTGCTCGTCACGAGCCGTACGACGGAGCCGTGGCTCGGCGACGAGGTCGCGCGGCGGCCGGGCGGCGGGCTGACGCGAGCGGAGGCGTCCGAGTACGCGGACGCGCTGCTGTTCGCCGGGAGCGGCTCGGTTCAGGCGCGCAGGTCGCGACCGGCGTTCGGCGAGCTGCTTACCGCGCTCGACGGCCACCCGCTGAGCATGCGCCTCGTCCTCCCGCACGTGGCAACGACCGACCCCGAGGCGCTGCTCGACGCGCTCCGCGGCCATGGCGACCTGCCGGCCGGCGCCGGGACGGACCGGCTCGCATCGCTCGAGCGGTGCGTCGGCTACTCCTTCGAGCACCTCGATCCCGCGGCAAGGCACCTCCTGCCAGCGGTTTCGCTGTTTCACGGCGTGGTCGATGCCGACGTCCTCGGCTTGATGTCCGCCATCGCGCACGTCCCGGAGCGCTTCGCGGGGTGCAAGCGGGAGCAGTGGGCAGCTGCGCTGGACGCCGCCGCCGCGGTCGGGCTCCTGACAAGCATCGGCGCGGGGATGTACCGCATCCACCCCGCGTTGCCCGCCTATCTCGGCGCGCTCTGGCGCCGCGAGACGGGCGACGACCACGACAGCGAGCATGCGCGCGCAGCGAGCGCGCTGCTCTCGGCGTACGCGGCCTTCTGTGGCTGGCTGCTCAAGCAGATGCAGACGGCAGACGCGGGCTTCGCGCTACGCATCGTCGAGCTGCAGCGACGCACGATCGGCCACCTGCTCGGCGCGGCGCTCGAAGGCAACCGCTGGGACGCGGCGCAGTCGATCGCTCAGCCACTCGATGAGTATCTCAACAGCCGCGGCCTCGACGAGGAGGCACGCGGCTGGGTCGACCGCGTGCGCCTGGCAACCGAACCTCGCGACGGAAACCCCCCGGACCTCTCAACCCCTACCGGCGGCCTTTGGCTGTTCGTCGTCAACTCGCAAGCCGACCGCGAGCGACACCAGGGCCGGCTCGCGGCCAGCGAGCGCACGTACCTTTATCTCCATGCAGCGCTCGACGCCCAGGAGTCTTCCCCTGAGCAGCGTCGACGACTGGCCACGATTCTTCACCAGCTCGGCTACGTCGCGCAGGACCGCGGCCGCCTCGACGATGCTGAGGACTGGTACCGCCAAGCGCTCACGATGAACGAGCAGATCGGCCACCGCCGCGGCATGGCCGCCACCTCCCACCAACTCGGGTGGCTCGCGCAGGACCGCGGGCACCTGGATGACGCCGAGGACTGGTACCGCCAAGCGCTCACGATCAACAAGGAGTTGGGCGACGACCCCGTCGTAGCCCGCAACTACCACCAACTCGGCATGGTCGCGCTCCTCTGTTGGCGCCTGGACGACGCCGAGGACTGGTACCGCCAAGCGCTCACGATCAACGAGGGGCTCGACAGCCGCCCGCTCGTGGCCGCCGGCTATGGGCAGCTCGGGACCGTCGCGCGACAGCGCGGGCGCCTCGACAACGCCGAAGGCTGGTGCCACCAATCACTCACGATCAACGAGCAGCTCGGCGACCGCCACGGCATTGCCAGCAACTACCACGAGCTCGGCACCGTCGCGCGACAGCGCATCCGCCTCGACGACGCCGAAGACTGGTACCGCCAATCACTCACGATCACCGAGCAGCTCGGCAACCGCCCCGGCATGGCCATGACCTGCGGACAGCTCGGGCTGCTCGCGGAGGTGGACGACGATCTCGCGGGCGCTCTCGAGTGGATGGTGCGCTGCGTGGCCGTGTTCGACGAGTTCCCGCATCCGGCGACGGGGCCGGGCCCGAACCACCTCGCGCGGCTGACGGACGTGCTCGGCGTCGGCGCCCTCGAGGCGTGCTGGCTGAATGTCACCGGATCCCCAACGCCGGCGACCGTGCGCGAGTATGTCGTCGCCTGGACGGCCGGCGGCCAGGACGAAGGGAGCGACGATGGATGAGCCTGCGGAACGCGCCGCCCGAACTGCGGCGCGAAGGCTCGCCGGCGAGTTCGGCGACCAGGCTCCCAGGCGATGTCGAGGCAGCGCTGCGCGCGCGGACAGAGGCGCCAGCGCGCGACCAGTACGTCGACCCGATCTCGCTCGCCGGGCTCGTCGTCAGCGTCGCGACCCTCGCATGGGGAATCTATCGCGACCTGCGAGGCGAGGGCGCCGCCCCGGCGCGCGAGGTCGTCGAGCGTCGAGTACGGGTCGAGGTTCGCGAGCTCGACGCCAGCACGGCGCCGGAGCAGCGCGATCGGATCATCGAGGTCGTCGTCGACGAGCTCATGAGCCCGGACGACCGGACGGACTAGACGCTCCTCTACCTCAGGTAGACGGTCAGCGAAGGAACGACGGGATGTCGATGTCGTCGTCGCCGATCTCGAGCGACGAGCGTTGGCGATCGTCGATCCGCGGACTGCGGTCGCGTGAGCGCGACGTGGAGCGCG
>CAWIXC010000014.1:0-43708 GCA_963839905.1 uncultured Actinomycetes bacterium
CCGCTCGGAGCGGTCCGCCCGTGGGCGTGCACGGCGAAAGTGGTCGCGATTCGACCACTTCTCAACTCAAGGAGGGCCGACGCCGCGAACTTGACTCGGTGAAGGGCCGTCGCTGGCGAGATGAACAGCCCATGCCGAACCCGTCCTATCTCGGCAGGGGTCGACCGAGGTGGACATGGCGGGCCGTAGTCAAGTAGGCCGTGACATGTGGCCGATGTTGGCGGTGATGTGGTTCGGGTGCGGGTGGCGGCCGAAGCGGCGAGTGCTTCAGGCTGACATAGATGCGAGGTCGGGGCTCCCTCAAGACGGGCTGTTCGTCGCGCCTGGGCTGCTGCCCGGTATCGCACGCGCATACGGCAGGCTGATGCTCATGACGCGATCGCGGGTCCCGTGGTGGCGCGCTGGCCGCCACCCACCCGGAACGGGTGAGCGGCTTGCTTGGTCGGGTTTGTCGGGTGATCTCCCAGCCAAAGCAAAAGGTCAGCTCGCGAGCGACAGCGACCGCAACGGTGGTGCGGCGCTTGGCGCGGCGGCTTCTGAAATGAGGCAAGGTTGGTCCGGGGGCGTTCGGACAAGCAACGGCCCGCGAGCTGTCGCCCCGCCTGGCAGCACCTGATTTCAACGGGTAGTCACGGTTGGTCGCGCAGCTGGGCTCCCATTGGCGCCTCGCCAACCGCGGCCATCATCGGTCCGGAGCGTTCGCCTACAACCTCCGGGTACTCCTCCATTAGCGCAGGTCCCACGGTGGCCTCCGGTATGCAGCGCTTGACGATCCGCGCCAGCGTCCCTGCCGTCGCGCATTCGATGAACGTGCGCGCCCCGGCCTCGACGAGACGAGCGAGGGCGCGATCGAACGCGACCGGCGCAACGAGCGCGGTCGCCAGGTGCTCGCACAGCGCGTCGTCCGGGCGGTGGAAGCGTCCGAGGATTGGCGAGAAGACGAGCGCCCTTGGCGGGCGGGCCTCGATGTGGCTGATCCGCGCAGCGAACTCCGGCGCCGCTTGCGCGAGCGCCGGGCTGTGGAACGGGTAGGCGACGGGCAGCGGCGTCGCGGCGATCTTCAGCGCTCGCGCGATGGCGGCGACGGCCTCGAGCGCCTCGGCTGGGCCCGCGAGCACCACCTGTCGCGGGCCATTGCGGACGGCGACCGCGACCAACGGGTCGCCGACTGCGTCGATGAGTCGCCACGACCGCTCGGCATCACACGCCACCGCGAGCATGCCACCGCCGTCCCCGGCGACATCGGCGAGTACAGCACTGCGATGCGTCACGATCTCGGCGCCCTCGGCAAGCGTGAACGCACCGCTTGCGACGAGTGCGGCGATCTCGCCGGCGCTGTGGCCCATGAGGATCGGCGCGTCCTGGCCACGGGCTCGCAGCACCGTCCACAGCGCGAGCGAGGTGCCGTAGATCGCTAGCTGCAGGACGTCGGGCGCCTCGCGCGCAAGCTGCTTCAGCGGGCGCGGCGCGTCGAGAACGTACGTACTCGGCTCCGGGGCGCCGAGACGTCGCGCGACGCCGTCGATCTCAGCGAAGACCTCACGAATCTCGGCATGGCGCGCAGCGAGGGTCGCGAGCTCATGGTCGCGAAATGCGCCCTGGCCGGGAAAGAGCATGACGCGATCGACGGTCACAGCCATGGTGCTCCTCGGTCTTTGTTCGTCCCACGGACTTGATCCTGTTTAGAGAGAGCCTTCAGGCGGCGGGTTGATACCACGTATCGCAAACCCGCTCGCTAATGCCGGGCGAACCACAGCCGGTATCAATCGTGCTCGGCGCCACTCTCTTTAGGACAAACACGAACGGAGAAACGGTGAAGAGCACGATCGACGGACGAGGCATAAAGGGTGTGTGCGACAACAGGCGTGCCGGCGCGGGCGGTGGAGCGCCGTGATCGACCTGGAACTCGATGCGTCCCACTGGACGGCCGTCGAACGGGTCGTGGCCGGCGACGGGAACGTCACCCCAGTCGCCGAGCAGCCGTCGCGCGACACGTCGATGCGTCCGCTGCAGCGTCTGCAGCTGCTCTGCGACGAGGGATCGCTTCAGCTCGTGCGCTCGTCGGCGACGTCCGAGCGGATGGGCGCCAAAGCGCGCCCGGGAGACGGCGTCGTCGGTGCGTCCGGCACGGTCGGCGGCCGGCCGATCTACTGCTTCGCCCAAGACGTGAGCTTTGCCGGCGGCTCGGTTGGCGCGGCGCACGCCGACACGATCGTGCGCATTCAGCGCCTGGCGCGCAAGGCGCGCGTGCCCGTCATCGGGTTCGTCGAAAGCGGTGGCGCTCGCATGCAGGAGGGCCTGGCCGCGCTGGGCGGATACGCGCGGATCTTCAGCGAGCACGTCAGCTTGTCCGGTGAGGTCCCGCAGATCTCGGTCATCACCGGCACCTCGGCCGGGGGTGGCTGCTATTCGCCGGCGCTGACGGACTTTGTGATCATGACCGACGCCGCGAGCATGTTCCTCACGGGACCGGCGATCGTCCGCGAGGTCACCGGCCAGCAGACGTCGAGGCGGGAGCTCGGCGGCACACGCGTCCACGGACGCAACGGCGTCAGTCAATTCGTCGTGCCATCCGACCCCGAAGCGGTCCTGCTCGTCCGCCGGCTGCTCGGGTATCTCCCGCAGAGCGCCTGGACCGAACCTCTTTGCAGCCGCGCGGCGGAGCCCGAAGGCCCCGACCCGGGGGGCGTCGTGCCGTTGGACTCGAGGCGGGCCTACGACGTGCGCGAGGCGGTGCTGGGCATCGTCGACGGCGAATCGCTGCTCGAGGTCTCGCCGTCTTGGGCGCGCAACATCGTGACCGCCTTCGCACGCATCGATGGCCGACCGGTGGGCGTCGTCGCGAGCCAGCCGAAGCACATGGGCGGCGTGATCGACGCCGATGCATCGCAGAAGGGCGCCCGGTTCGTCCGCATCTGCAACTCATTCGGAATCGCGCTCGTCGTCCTCGTCGACACCCCGGGCTTCCTGCCCGGAGTCCAGCAGGAGGCACTCGGCGTCATCCGTCACGGTGCCAAGCTCCTGCACGCGTTCGCGGAGGCAACTGTTCCGCGCTACACGGTCGTGCTGCGCAAGGCCTTTGGCGGGGCCTACATCACGATGAACTCGAAGGAGCTCGGCGCGGATCTCACGCTCGCATGGTCGCGAGCGGAGCTCGGCATCATGGGAGCGCACCAAGCGGTCGGGATCGTCAACCGCCGCGAGATCGAGCAGTCCGACGATCCGCCCGCGGCGCGCGAGCGCCTTGCGTTCTCCTACGCCACGCGGCATCTCTCCGCAGAGGCGGCGGCGCAGGCCGGGCACATCGATGACGTCATCAGGCCCATCGAGACGCGCGAGCGCCTCGCGCTGGCACTGTCCATGGCCGGCAGCGGCCGCGGCGGTCGCGGCCGCACGGGGAACATCCCGCTGTGAACGGCTACCGCAACATCCTGGTCGCCGTCGGGCCGAGGGCCGGACGCTCCGCCGCCGTCGAATACGCCATCGAGCTGGCGCTGCGCGACCGGGCGCGACTGACCGTCGTATCGGCCATGGGCTCACCGCCGATGTTCATCTGGCTCGTTCCTGGGCTGCCGGAGAACCCGCTGCACGCGTTGCAGCGCGAGTGTGATCAGCGCCTGCAAACGCTCGCGCGCTCGATGCCGCCCGCGCTCTCGGTGATCACGCGGCTGCATCACGGCAACCCTGTCCCGGCCCTGCTCGAAGAGCTGCGCCACGGGTCCTACGACCTCGTGGTCATCGGCACCGACCAGCACCGCCGTTGGCGCTGGCGCAGCCGCCTGAGCCGGACACTGCCAGGGCGCAGCCCGGCCTCGATCCTGATCGTCGCACCGGTGCAACCGGCGGTGCCGAGCGTCGCCGGACGGCGCGTGCAACGTCCACTCGAAGGGGCGTGAGCATGCCGGACCGCAGACACAAGGGCCGCGTCGTCTTCCTTCTGCGCCTGAAGGCCGACGCGGGGCCGGCGTTCCTGACCGCGTACGAGCGCATCCGCTACGACGTCGCTGCCGTCCCCGGCCACATCGTCGACCAGGTCTGCCGGCTGCGCGACGGCGACGACAGCTGGCTCATCACGAGCGAGTGGCAGAGCCTCGAATGCTTCCTGGCCTGGGAGCGCAGCGAGGCGCATCGGGAGCTCGCCAAGCCGCTGCGCGACTGCATCGCCAGTGCGCAATCGATGAAGTTCGACGTGGTCGACGAGACGCGCCTGCCGCGGACGACGGTCGACCGCAGCGCGAGCGATAACGAGGGGAGCGTCTACAAATGGTTCGACGCGGTCTGATCGTCGCTCGCATGCGCCCTGGCGCGCGCGACCACGTGGCCGAGATCTTCGCGGCGTCCGACGCGACGCAGCTGCCCACGCTCGCGGGCGTTCGCCACCGCAGCTTGTTCGTGCTCGAGGACGTCTACGTGCATCTCGTCGAGATCGACGACGACTTCGAGCGCGCCGTGGACGGCGTGCGCGAGCACGAGCTCTTCCGCGAGATCAGCGCACGCCTGGAGCCCTACATCGAGCCGTACGACCCCGCGACATGGCGTTCGCCGAAGGACGCCATGGCCGAGGAGTTCTACAGCTGGGACAGGCCCGAGGCGCGATGATCGTCGACGTCCACGGGCATATCAGCCCGCCGGAGTCGCTGAAGCGCTTTCCGATGCCGCCCGCGCTGGGCGACGTCGAAGGCATGATCGAGCGCAAGCTCGCCGCCGGAATCGACACCACGATCGTCGGTAGCCCCGTCGGCGCAGGCGCGATGGTCCCGATCCCGGGATTCGACAACTACGCGCAGACGGCGTCGCAGCTGGCCGCGTTTCACGACTGGCTCGCGGGCGCCTGCGCGAAGCATCCGTCGCGGTTGCGGGCCTACGTCTACACCGATCCCTTCGCCGGCGACGCGCTGCTCGCGGCCGCCGCCGACACGCTGCAGGGCGACGACGCGTTCGTCGGCTTCATCGTCAACTCCAGCGTGCGCGGCGAGTTCCTGGGCTCCCAGCGCAGCGATCGGTTCTTCGCGATGGCAGCCGAGCTGCACGCCCCAGTCATGGTGCATCCACCCGCCGACCCCGCCGCGGGCGCCGGGCTGCGCGACTTGCGCCTCGTCGAGCAGGTGGCGCGCTTCTGCGACGTCACCACCGCGCTGGCGCGCTGCCTGCTGCACGGGTGGTTGGAGCGATACCCCGACCTCAACCTCATCGGTGCCACCGCGGGTGGCGCGATCGCTCTGCTCGCCGAGAAGCTGGACGCTGCCGCCGCCAGTCGCCATTGGGGGCCGCCCGGGGGGCGGCCGCCGGGTGCACCAGGGGGAGTCGGGCTCGCGCCGCCCGCCGGCGACGACGGCCCGCCGGCGCTCCGCCGTCCACCGAGCGAGTCGCTGCGGCGGATCTGGGTGGACACGGCGACCCCCGGCACGACGGCGTTGCGCGCGAACCTCGAAGCGATCGGCGCGGAGCGGATGCTCTTCGGCACGGACTCGCCACCGCTGCCGCTGCACGCGCAAGGACCATTCAGCGCCATCGAGGCACTCGCGCTAACCGACCACGAGCGCGCCCAGATCCTCGGCGACAACGCGTGCCGGCTGTTTGGCCTGCAGCGCAGCGCCATGCCCCGCGAACACGACGCCCCAGCCGTGCCCCTGCAAACGCACTAGCGAAGGAACGACCATGCCACGCCACTCCCTGCTCTTCCGGCTCAAGCCGGGCACCGCAGACCACGTCGCCGCGGTCCTCGCCGACTACGAGAGCCCGGTGACCGTCATCGACGACGAGACGAGGCTGCTGCGCACGACGGTCTTCATGCACGGCGACGTCGTCGTGCGAACGATGGACATCGAGGGCAGCCTGCAGAAGGTCGCGGGACACCTCTCGCGCCAGCCCCAGATCCAAGCGGTCGAGCTGGCGCTGAACTCGAGCCTCGCGGAGCCGCGCGACCTCAGCGATCCGGCCGCCGCCGGCGCCTTCTTTCGCCGCGCGATGATGCGGTGCATCGTCGACAGGCGGATCCCGCTCGAGCCCGGTGCCGACGAGTCCGCTGTCACGCGACACGCGCTGCTCTATCCGCTGCGCCCCGGCACCGGGGCCGCTGCCGACGCCGTCTTCCAGGGCGGCGGCGATCCGCCTGCGCAGGTCGGCGCCACCCGGCTGCAGAGCACGACGGTTTTTCGCCACGGCGACACCGTCATGCGCCTGTTCGAGGTTACGGGAGACCTGGACGAGGCGGTCGAGCACCTCGTCCGCGCGTCTGCGTTGCAGACCGCCGGCCGGGGCCTCGCCGAGCACGTCGAGGACGGCGTCGACCTCACGACCGCCGACGGGCTGCGGGCGTTCTTCCAGCGTCAGCTGATGTCGGTCGTCACAGACCGGCGTGCCATCGCGCAGGCGGCCTGAGGTGTCCGCGCGTGCGCGCGCCACGGTCGGGTTCGTGGGCCTCGGTTCGATGGGCGCCGCGATGGCCTCCCGGCTGCTCGAGGGCGGCTACGGCATGCGCGTCTGGAACCGTTCGTCCGACAAAGCCGTCGATCTCGTCGGCGCGGGCGCCACCCTTGTCGCCACTCCCCGCGATGCCGCGACGGACGCGGACTTCGTCTTCGTCTCCGTCGCCGACGACAGTGCCCTCGAGGCCGTGCTCGCCGTCCCGGACGGCGTCTTCGCGGGGATGGGACGCGGCGTGCTGATCAACACCAGCACGGTCGCGCCCGAGGTCGCACGCGAGGTCGCGGCGACCGCCGCCGCGTCCGGCGCCCGGGCCCTCGACGTGGGCGTGCTCGGCAACGCGGCGCACGCCGCGACGGGGCAGCTGCGGCTGTTCGCCGGCGGCGACGCGGACACCCTCGAGCGCTGCCGTCCGCTGCTCGAGCTGCTGGGCAAGGAGGTCGTCCACATCGGGGCCGTCGGGGCCGGCATGCAGCTCAAGCTCGCCCTCAACCTCGTGATGGGCCTCGAGATGCAGGCGATGTCCGAGGCCGTCGCGTTCGGCGTGGCCTGCGGCCTGCCCCGGCAGGCAGTGCTGGGCGCCATCGCCGGGAGCGGGTTCTCCTCCCCGGTCATGTCGTTCAAGTCGCGCAGGATGATCGCCGGCAGCTACCAGGGCCCGGACTTCCGGCTGCGGCTGATGGCGAAGGACCTCGGGCTCGTCGTCGAGGGCTGCGCGCAGATGGGCCTGGACCTGCCGATGACCGCGAGCGCCTTCGACGCCCACGCTCGGGCCGTCGACGACGGGCTCGGCGACCTCGACTGCGCTGCGATCATCGAGCGTCTGTCCCCTGCCGGGGGAGGGATTGCGCCGCTTGCGACGAGCGCCTGAGCCCGCGCTCCGGCAGAAGATGAGTCGGCTAAGCTCCGGCCCGATGCAGATCGCGGCCGAGTGTCGGCTATGAGCAGCGACGGGACCGACCATGCGCAGTTCGCCGACAGCGTCGGGTACCTGCTCGTGCGGACGGCTCGGGCGCACCGAATCGCGGTGGGGCGCGGGCTCGCGAAGCTCGGCCTGCATCCCGGTCAGGAGCTGCTGCTCGCAGAGCTGTGGGCCGCCGCGCCGCTGTCGCAGGGAAGGCTCATCGAGCGGCTGCACGTCGAGCCGCCGACCGTGACGAAGGCTCTGAAGCGGCTCGAGCAGCACGGGTTGGTGCGGCGGACGCGGGCCGAGCACGACGGGCGGATCGTGATGATCGACCTGACGCCGGAAGGCCGCGCGCTGGAGAGCCGGGTGCGCGCGCTCTGGGAGGAGACCGAGGAAGTGCTGCTCGCGCGGCTGAGCTCCACCGATCGCGAGCAGGCCCGTTCGCTGCTGGCGCGCCTACAGGCGAACATGCGTGCGCTCGCACCCGGCTGACACGCCGGACCTACTACACTTAGCCGGCAAAGTAACTCGCGGATGCCGACTGGCGCCGTAAATCATGCTTGGAGGCGCTAAGTGAACTTGGGGCTGGCGAAGCGCACGGTCATCGTCACAGGTGGATCGAATGGGATCGGAGCCGCGACAGCGCGCGCGTTCGGTGCGGAAGGCGCGCACGTCGTCGTGGCCTACCACGAGGGCCGCGAGCGCGCGCAGGGCGTCGCGGATGACGTTCGCGCTGGCGGCGGGACGGCGCAGGTCCAGCGCTACGAGCTGGAGGACGCCGCGTCCGCACGCGAGCTCGTCGACGAGACCGTAGGTCACTCGGGACGGGTGGACGTCGTGGTAGCAAACGCCGTGCGCTGGTGGCCACGCGGCCGTGACGGCTTCGAATCCGTCGACGAGGAGACGGCGGAGGCCGTCGTGACGTCGAACCTCCTCGGCGCCGTGCGGCTGAGCCGCGCCGTGGCGCCCGTCATGCGCCGGCAGGATTGGGGCCGGATGGTCCTGATGTCCACGAACCTGGCGGTCGACGGGCTGGCGGGGGCGGAGTACTACGCCGCTGCCAAGGCCGGCCTGCACGGCCTCAGCCGGTCGCTGGCATGGTCGCTGGGACCGGCGGGCGTGCTGGTCAACGTCGTCATGCCCGGGCTGACGCTGACCGAGCGCAACCAGGCCAACTTCCCGCCTGCGCTCAAGCAGATGGAGACCGAGCGAACGCCGATGGGCAGGCTGGTCGTGCCCGAGGACATCGCGGACGCCATCGTCTTTCTGTGCTCAGAGGCCAATCGCAGCATCACCGGCGAGGTCATCAGCCTCACAGGAGGACGCTGAGGGAATATTGCAGGTATCACGGGCGACGCGGCTGCCTCTCCTTAAAAGAGAGGTTGTACGCGTTCCCGCGTTTACCTGAATTTTGGGAGGATCGTCGATGTCCACTTCGCCAATCGCCGAAAAAGCGCCGGCACCCGGTCCACCGCCGCCTGGCCCCGGACTGCCACCCGACCCGGTGATGGCCGCGAAGATGCAGATCCGGCAGATCTCGACGGCGCCCTGGCTCTCGCAGGCGCTGTACGTGATTGCGAAGCTCGGCGTGGCCGACGAGCTCGTTGGCGGCCCCCAACCCGTGGAGGAGATCGCGCAGGCCACCGGCGCCCACGCGGACACCCTGTACCGGTTCCTTCGCGCGCTTGCCTCGGTCGGGGTCTTCGAGGAGCGCGCGACGGGCATCTTCGCGCTCGCGCCGCCGGCCGAGCAGCTGCGAAGCGACCGCCGCGACAGCATGCGCCCGGTCGTCGTGATGCACGGCGAGGAGACCTTCACCGCGTGGTCGAACGTGATGCACACCGTCATGACTGGCCGGCCGGCCTTCGACGCCGTCTACGGGACGCCATTCTATGCCTACCTTGCCGACCATCCCGAGGCGGAGCGGATCTTCAACGCGGCGATGGGGGTCTCCGGCCAGCCGCCCCTCGTCGTGCACGCACTCGACTTCTCCTCCGCCCGCAAGATCGTCGACGTCGGCGGCGGGTCCGGGGCGCTGCTGGCTCATGTGCTGGAGCACGACGCCGAGCTCGAGGGCGTCCTGCTTGACCTGCCCGACGCGGTGGAGGGGCTTCGCGACGTCGCCGGCGACTCCGTCGTCGACCGGATCGAGGCGGTCGCCGGCAGCTTCTTCGACGTGATGCCCGACGGCGACAGCTACGTGCTGTCGCGCGTCTTGCACAACTGGGGCGACGAGCAGGCGCTTGCCATCCTGCGCAAGGTCCGCGCCACGATCCCGGCCGGCGGCAGGATGTACGTCCTCGATCGGCTGGTCCCGGAGGTGAAGGGGCCGCACCCGGGGAAGATCAGCGACCTCGTGATGCTCGTCGTGCTCGGCGGTCGCGACCGGACCCTGACCGAGTACTCGGCGCTGCTCGAGAGCGCGGGCTTTGAGATCGAGGCGATGATCGCGCCGCCGCGCGGCTCGGACCCGCGCGCCGAGAGCGCGATCGTCTGCGTACCGGTCCCGGTGCGACCGGCCGCTTGACAATCGCAATACTTAGCCGGCAAACTCTCTCCCATGGGCACACCTCCTCCCCCGACCGGCGGCGCTCGTCTGGTCCGCGCATCCGGCTGGCCACTCGTCGTCGCCGCCGGCATGGCCGTCTTCATGGTCACGTTCGACCTGACCGCCGTCACCGTGGCCTTGCCGACGATCGGCGAGGACCTGTCGGTCACCGTCTCGGCCACCGAGTGGGTCATCCTCATCTATGCGGCGGCCATGGTCGCGCTCGTCCTGCCGGCCGGTCGCTGGCTCAACCAGGCGGACACGCGCAGTGCCTTCGGCATCATGGTGTTCGGCTTCGCTGCTGCCAGCGCCGCGTGTGGATTCGCTCCGTCGCTCGAGTGGCTTCTCGCCGCCCGCTTCGTGCAGGGCTCCTTCGGCGCCGTGCTTGTGAGCCTCGTGCCCGTCATGGCGATGAACGCGGTGCCGTTCGAGCAGCGTGGGCGAGCGCTCGGCATCATCGGGACGCTCGGGCCGCTAGGCGCCGTCAGCGGCCCGGCGCTCGGCGGGCTGCTGACGGAAGCCGTGGACTGGCGGGCGATCTTCTTCGTTGTCGTCCCGGCGAGTTGTGCCGCGGCGTGGCTCGGGTTGCGCTCGATGCGCACGCTCGGACCGCTGACGCGCCCGCAGAAGGACCATCTCGTCGAGGCGCTCGTGATCGGCACCGCGACCCTGGCGCTGTTCGGCGCGCTGACCGCGCTCGCCGCGCAGACCCTCGAGCCGGTCCTGATCGCGGCGCTGATCGCCGTCGCCATCGGCGGCTTCCTCGTCTGGCGCCGACTCGAAGCTGCGGTGGTGGTTCGCCGGCTGCTGGAATCGCCGGTGGCGGCCACCAGCCTGATCGCGCTGCTGCTGATCACGACGACGAGCGGCGTCCTGTACTTCCTGCCACCGTTCGCGCTGCGCCTGATGGACGGCGCGAACCCGGCGGAGATTGGCCTCGTTATCCTGATCCAGCCGCTTGCGATGGGCATCATTGGGCCGATCGGCGGCTGGCTCACCGACAAGTGGTCCGGATCCCATACGGCGATGATCGGCGCCTGCTTGATCGGCGTCGGGTCGCTGCTGCTGGCGATCGGCATCCGGCCCTGGGGCATCGCCGGTGTCGTCGGCTGCCTCCTGCTAAGCGGGATCGGGCTCGGTCTCTTCGCCGGTCCTAATCAGACCATGATCATGACCGCCGCTCCACCGGATCTCCGCGGTACGGCAGGCGCGCTGTCGGGGCTGTTTCGCCAGCTCGGCCTCGCGCTCGGTCCCGCGCTCGCGACCATCGTGTGGCTGTCGATCGGCACGTCCGACACCTCCGAAGGCCTGCCCACGGCTTTCCTCGTCGCGCCGGTTGCCGCGGCGCTCACGATCGCGATCCTCGTCGTGCGAGCCGCTCGCGGGGGTGCCACGCCCGTCGCGCCGGGCCCGCCCGGGCCGGGAGGCCCGCCCGGCCCAGGCGGCCCCGGGTTGCGCCTCCCGGATCGCGCCCCTGCTGCCAGGCCAGTCGCACCGTCATCCACTTTGCCCTCTGAACCCTCACCACGGGAGTACGCATGACCAACGTCGCAATCGTCGTTCACAGTCTCGGTGGCAGCACCATGACCCTGGCCAAGGCCATCGAGGAAGGCGCTGCCGGCGTCGAGGACGTGGAGGTCCGCCTCCGTCGCGTGGCCGATCTGATGCCCGACGACCAGATCGTCGCCAACCCACGGTTCGGGGACGCCTTCGCGGCCAACGTCCTGCCGATCGAGGTGGCGACCGTCGACGACCTGAGCTGGGCGGACGCGATCGTGCTCGGCAGCGGGACGCGGTTCGGGTCGGCATCGTCGTCGATGCGCGCGTTCATCGAGCAGGCGGCGCAGCTGTGGTTCACGGGCGCGCTGGTCGGCAAGGTCGGCGCAGCATTCGCGACCGCGTCGTCCCCACACGGCGGCATGGAGGTCACCGTCCTCGACCTGCTCACCACGCTCATGCACATGGGGCTCGTCATCGTGCCCCCGGGCTACGCCGACCCGGTGTACCACCGCGCCGGAAGCCCGTACGGAGCGGTCGCCCAGGGCGGTGGCATGCAGGGCCTCGTGCCCACCGAGGACGATCTCGCCGCCGCGCGCTTCCTCGGCAAGCTGGTCACCGAGACCGCGAGCCGGCTCGCGCCGGTCCCCGTCGGGGTCGAGTGACACCCGATGGCTGACGCTGGGATGGTGCTCGCCGTGCTCTGCAGCGGTCTCGTTGCAGGCGGGCTGACTCTCGTCGCGCTGGCCGTCGTGCCCGTCTTCGAACAGCTGCCGGTTGCCGACTGGACGCACCTGCACGCCGCCCTCGATCGCTACGTCGACCGGTTCATGCCGGCGCTGACGGTCACGGCGGTCGTGGCCGGAACGGTGGCGGCGATCCTCACGCCCGCCGCCTCGACGCGCGTGCTGCTCGCGGCCGCGGTGCTCGGCGACGTCGCCGTCGCCGTGGTCTCGCAGACGCTCAACCTGCCGCTCAACCGCGCGGTGCGCGAGTGGGACCGGCGGGCGACGCCGGCGACCGCCGACGCGGTACGCACCCGCTGGGTGCGCTTTCACCGGCTGCGCACCGCAGCCGGCATCGCAGCCGCAGCGCTGTTCACGGCCGGGCTCGCAGCGGCCGGCGCCTGACCCGGCGCCGCGCCGCGCGAAGCCCGCGCCTCCTTTCCGAATCACGATGAACGAAGCGAGGGATTCGCCATGCCCGAAATCACCATCGGCCCTCCCGAGGGCAGCACCGCAGCACCCGGACCCCCCGGCCCGTCCGGCGGGCCGCCCGGCGGGCCGCTCACCCCCGAGATGGGGCTGCAGCGGCTGATGCTCATGGCCCTGCCGTGGGTCTGTCAGTCCGTGTACGTGGGTGCCAAGCTCGGCATCGCCGACCACCTCGACGATGACGAGCCCATGCCGATCGCCGACCTGGCCGCCGCCACCGACGCCGATCCGGGCGCGCTGTACCGCTTCTGCCGGGCGCTCGCCGCGATCGACATCCTCGTCGAGCACAGCGGGCGCGAGTTCACGCTTGCGCCGATGGGGGGCGTCCTGCGCAGCGACGATCCGAGCGGCCTGCGTGCGTTCGTCATCGTCAACGGCGAGGAGCCGTTTCGCGCCTGGGGCGACGTCATGTACTCCGTGAAGACCGGCAAGTCGGCCTTCGAGCACATGTTCGGGATGAACCACTTCGAGTACCTGTCCCAGAACGCCGAGGCGAACCAGGTCTTTCACCAGATGGCGGGCTCCACCCCCGAGGTGCTCGAGCAGTGCGACCTCTCCGGCGCCGGCACGATCGTCGATCTCGGCGGCGGCCGCGGCGCGGTGATCGCGAGCCTGCTGCAGCGCTACCCGCAAGCCCGCGGGATCGTGCAGGACCTCCCCGAGGCCGTCACGGACGCGCCGGACTACCTTGCGCAGCAGGGCGTCGCGGAGCGCTGCCAGGTCGTCGGACAGAGCTTCTTCGACGGCGTGCCAACAGAGGGCGACGTCTACGTGCTCAGCCGCGTCGTGCACGACTGGTCCGACGAGGACGCCCGCCGGCTGCTGCGCACCGTGCACGCGCACATGGACGCCGGCAGCAGGCTGCTCGTCGTCGACCAGATGACGCCCGACGTCCCCGGCTTTGACCCCGGCAAGTTCGCGGACCTGCAGATGCTCGTCGTCCTCGGCGGCAAGGAGCGCACGGTCGACGAGCTGCGGACCCTGCTCGGCGAATGCGGCTTCGAGGTCACGGACATCCTGCCCCCCGCCGTCCCCAAGCCGCGCGCCGAGACCGCGGTGTGGGCGGGCCTCGTCGGCGCCGCAGCGGCCAACGGGGGTGCGGTATGACGACGCAGCAACCGCTGCGGGTCGGCGTCGTCGGCGCGGGCTGGGGTGCCGGCCTGCACCTCGAGGGCTACCGCCGTGCCGGGCTCGTCGAGCTCACGGCGATCGCGAGCCGGACGCGAGCCAACGCCGAGCAGATGGCCGCCAGGTTCGGCGTCGAGCGCGTGGTCGACACCGTCGACGAGCTCGTCGACCTCGTGGACATCGTGTCCGTGGCGACGCCGCCCGACGTCCACCTCGCGCAGTCGCTGGCGGCGATCGCGGCCCAGCGGCACATCCTCTGCGACAAGCCGCTCGCGCTCGACGCGCCCGAGGCGGCCGAGATCCTCGCCGCCGCGCAGGCCGCCGGGGTCCGTCACGCGACGGGCTTCATCTGGCGGCTGGACCCGAGCCTCGCGTGCCTGCGCGAGGAGCTGCGAAGCGGGACGATCGGAACGATCCGCGAGATCCAGTCGACGTGCGCCCTCGGCGTGCCGGTGCTGCCGCACAACTGGATGTACGAGCACTCGCACGGCGGCGGGGCGATCATGCAGCACGGAAGCCACGTCATCGACCGCGCGCGCTGGCTGCTGGACTCGGAGATCACGAAGGTCGTCGGCCGGCTGCACCACGACGTCGAGGACGCAGCGCGCGGCCCCCGCTTTCACAACGTCCGGGACGCGTTCGCGTGGTCGATGCCGGCAGCCGGAGGCGACGGCGCGCCCGCGCCTGAGCGCGTGCCCGTGAACGTCGACACCGGCTATGAGTTTCTCGGCGAGACCGCGAGCGGCGTCCGCGTGCGGTTCTTCGAGGCATGGCACCTGGTCGGCCGGCACGACGATCGCGTCGTCGTCTACGGCGATGACGGGACGATCGAGTGGATAGGCGGGGACGGCGTCACCCTGCTTCGCCCCGGCCAGGAGCCCAAGACGCTGTTCGAAGGCTCGGCCGGCTCCGGCGCGAACACTCCCCGGGAGGTCGGATGGCGGCTCTGGGGCCAGCTCGCCGGCAAGTTCGTCGCATCCATCCATGGCGAGCCGTCCGACGCGCCGACGCTCGAGGACGGATGGCACGTCATGCGGATCATCGACGCCGTGCGCCGCAGCGACGCATCGGGCTGCTGGGAGAGCGTGTGAGCCCGGGAATGCCCGCTCCGGAGAACTGGCTCGTGCGCTACCTGCCGGGGCCGGGCTGGCTTGCGGGCAAGCCGGCGTTCGAGCAGACGCTGGACGGCCATACCGAGTTCAACCAGCAGCAGATCGCGGCCGGGGCGCTGCTCGTCAGCGGCCCGCTGATCGGACAAGATGGTGGGTTCGCGCTCTACCACGCGCCCGATCGGCAAACGGTGCTCGACCTGCTCGCCTGCGATCCGCCCGTCCGCTCGGGTGTCTTCGTCGTGGACGTGGTGGGAGTGCTCATCGCCTTCTCGAACCTCGAGGGGCTGCCGACGATCGCGCCGCCGCCGGCTCGACCGCATCGCCAATGACGCCAGGCAGGAGCGCTGCGACGCGGCGCCAGCTGCGCGTGCCGCGCTTCGCCGGAGGTCACGACCCGATCGTCCCCGCGGCGACGGCCGCGCCGAACCCGGTGAAGGAGCCGTGGCTGAGCCTTGGGCGACGAGCACGTCTGCTCCCATCTGCTCGTTGGCATCGAGCGAGGGACGACACCGAGCCGGGCAGCCGCCCGCCAGCGCGCTTACCAGCAACTCACCGAGTGCATCGTCGCGCGGATCAACGAGCGTTTCGGGAAGCCCGGGAAGGAGACCGCGTCCCTTCTGTGTCTCGGCAGCGACGGGGAATCTCGCACCTGCGTGGCGTCGGCACTCGGCATGAGCCACGCCGCGCTCGTCAACTCGAGTTACGACGGCCTCAAGTCTTCGCAAAGGGAGGCGGGACGCCTGCGCGGTGACCATGCGACGCTGCTGCACTGCTCCGCCGGGAGATCCTGGCCGGGCGGTTGACGGCCGTGTTCCCCGCGTAGACGTCAGTCTGGCCCGGCGGGCTCGAGTGCGAACGTCATCCGGCTCGAGAATCGCGAGCGCCATGTGCGAGCCGGGGTCGCGCGGAAGATTGCATTGCGCAGCGCGGGCACGCCCGGCACACGGACGTGGTAGAGCCGCCCGAGCATGGCCGCCTCCTCCGCCATCTCGGCCGTGCGCTGCCGGCGCCGTTGCTCGTAGGCGCGCAGCGCCCGCTCGACCGCCGCGGCGTCGTCGAGCTCGCCTGCATCCGGTAGCTGGGCCGCCAGCGTGACGGCGTCCTCGATTGCGAGGCCGGCGCCCTGGCCGGTGTGCGGGCACATCGGGTGGGCGGCGTCGCCGAGCATCGTGACGACGCCACGCCCCCAACAGGTGCTGGCGGGACGGTCATAGAGGGGCGTGCGCAGGATCGCGTCGGCCGGCGTGGCAGCGAGCAGGTCGCCGATCGGCGATGGCGCCGTGCGGAAGTGGTGCGTCAGCAGCGCGTGGGGATCTCCGACGTAGCTGTCGGGGGTTGAGGCGGCAAGCGTCGCCACCCAGAACGTCGCACCGCCGGGGACGCCGGCGGCGTCCTCGGACAGCGCCCACGTGCCGAACAGGCGACCGCGCCCGAGCGTGTGCTCGCCCGTGCCGACGGCCATCCCGGCGGGGCGATGCGGCGCGATCCCGCGCCATGCCACAACGCCGGTGAAGCGCGGCGCCTGTGGCCCGAGCAATTCATGGCGGACCGTCGACCGCAGGCCGTCGGCGCCCACCAGGAGGCTGGCGCGAGCCGAGTCCCCGGCGGAGGTGACGGCGACCGCCTGGTCGTCGCCGATCTCGACGCCGGTCACGCTCGTGCCGAGGCGCAGCTCCCGGGGGAAGGCGTCGATCAGGGCGCGCCGCAGGCGAGCGCGGCTGAGGATGATCCCGGGCGCGCCCGCTCGCTCGAACAGCGCGCCGAGATCGATGTCCGCGAGCGAGCGGCCGCCCCAGGAGCGCAGCCTGAAGCGGTCGACGACGCACCCCTGCCGGATGAGCTCGTCGGCCAGCCCGATCTCCGCCAGCGCCCGGACGGCGTTGGACTGCACGGCGATGAACGTGCCGCCCTCGTCGATGTGCTCGAAGCGCTCGAAGATCGTCACCGGGATCGAGCGCCGGTGCAGGCCGATGCCGAGGGCAAGGCCGCCGATGCCGCCACCGACGACGATTGCGGGAGCCGCGGTCACGCCGGCTGCTGCATCGGAGCGACGGCGGGCCGCAGCGGGCGCCCGTTGGCGCCGGCGACGGGCGCTCCTGCAGGTCCGGCGGAACCGGGACGTCCGCCGCCGGGAGGCCCGCCGGGCGGGGGGGTCTGCACGCCGAAGACCGGCAGCGTGGCGCCGTACACGTCCTTGGCGGCGTCGGAGGCGAGGAACGCGAGCGCCTCGACGATCGACTGCACCGGCACCAGGCCTTGGGGCCCCTGCGAGCTGCCGGTGTCGACGATCGTCGTGCTGAGCACGTTCGCGCGGATCCGCGAGGACGCGATCTCCTGCTGCAGCGCACCGACCCATGCCGTCAGCGCCGCCTTCGACGCGGCGTAGGCACCGGTAGTCGGTCGCGGCCGCGACGCCAGGAGGGAGGACATGTAGAGCAGCACGCCGCCGCCTGTCATCGCGGCGATAACCGGAGGCGTCACCGTGACCGCCGACAGGAAGTTCGCTCGCAGCTGCTGCTCGTAGACCGCGGTCTGAGTGGCGACGGCCGGGGTGCCGGCGTGGAAGGCGCCGACCAGGTGCACGAGGCCGTCGAGGCGTCCGAACTCAGCGATTGCGCAGCTCGCTGCGGCGGCGCCGGTCGCAGCCTCGCAGACGTCGCCGACGACGATTCGCACGCGGTCGGCCGGATCCAGCTTGGCGACCATCGACTCGAGCTTCGCGGGGTCGCGGCCGACGAGCACGAGCGCGGCCCCACGTTCGATCAAGGCGGGCACGAGGTGTTGTCCGACGCTGCCTGTCGCGCCCGGCACGACCAACGCCTTGCCAGCCAGCGTCAAGCGTCCCGCGCCGGGGTCGTCGCGGGTCTCATCGTTCATGTCAGCCTCCACCTTCGTGGTTGTACTAGTAGGAGAGGTGTGACCTACGGCGGTTGATACCACCTTTCCGACGTATCACAGAGCGTGTGACTGCCTCACTTAACTGCGTGAGGATCTCCGACCCCTTTGTCATGAGCGGTATCCCGTGGAGGATGCGTGCCCCCGTCGCGCCGTGGCGCACCGACCCGCTGAACCCGGAACAGGAGCATCTCGATGACTGAATTTCCGATCCTCGCGGCCGACGACGTCTCGCCCGACACCCGCCGCGGCGGCGACATCCGCACCCTTCTCAGCCCGCGCAGCGTCGGCTCGACGTCCGGCTTCACCGGGGTCGCGACGATCGGCCCTGGGGAGCGCATCGCCGAGCACTACCATCCATACTCCGAGGAGTTCTTGTACGTGGTGTCCGGCGAGCTCCGCGTCGAGCTCGACGACACGCCGCATGCCGTGCGAGGCGGGGCGGGCGTGATGATCCCGCCGAACGTCCGTCACCGATTCGTCAACTCCGGCAAGACCGACGCCTTCCTCGTCTTTCACCTCGGCCCGCTCGCCCCGCGTCCCGACCTCGGCCACGTCGACACCGAGAGTGACGGCGGCCCGGGCACGGTCACCCCGGCACCGACAGGAGATCGGGCGTGAGGCGCACCGCGATCACCGGGATCGGCGTCGTGGCGCCCGGCGGCGTCACGCGCGAGGCGTTCTGGGAGATGCTCGTGGCGGGGCGCTCGGCGACTCGTCGCATCACGTTGTTCGATCCCAGCGAGTTTCGCTCTCAGGTCGCTGCGGAATGCGACTTCGAGCCCGCAGCGGCCGGCCTGCGAGCACAGGAGGTGCGGCGAATGGATCGCTACGTCCAGTTCGCGGTGGCGGCCGCGATCGAGGCGGTGGCCGACAGCGGCCTTGAGATCGCGGCAGAGGACAGCGAGCGCATCGGCGTTGCGCTCGGGTCGGCCGTCGGTGGCACAACTCTGTTGGAAAACGAGTACGTCGTCGTCAGCGACAGCGGTCGCGACTGGCTCGTGGACCCCGACTATGCGTCGCCGCACGCCTACCAGGGCTTCGTGCCGAGCGCCCTCGCAAGCGAAGTGTCCGTGCGCTTCGGGGCCCAGGGACCGTCCGTCGTGGTCTCGACCGGGTGCACATCGGGCATCGACGCGGTCGGCTACGGCCACCAGATGATCCAGGACGGGGAGGCCGACATCGTCATCTCGGGCGCGTCGGAGTCCGGCATCTCGCCGATCTCGATGGCGTGCTTCGACCCGATCCGCGCGACGAGCGCCCGCAACGACGAGGCGGAGACCGCGGCACGACCGTTCGACAACTCGCGCGACGGGTTCGTCATGGGCGAGGGCGGCGCTGTGCTCATGCTCGAGGAGCTCGACCGCGCGCTCGCGCGGGGCGCGCACGTGTATTGCGAGATCTCCGGCTACGCCGCCCGCGGCAACGCGTTTCACATGACTGGCCTGAAGCCTGACGGGCTGGAGATGTCCGAGGCGATCCTCGACGCGATGCGCCAGGGCGGCCACGAGCCCAAAGACATCGACTACGTCAACGCTCACGGGTCGGGCACGCGGCAGAACGACGTCCACGAGACCGCGGCGATCAAGCGCGCGCTCGGAGAGCATGCTTACCACGTCCCAGTCAGCTCGATCAAGTCGATGGTCGGACACTCGCTCGGCGGGATCGGCGCGATCGAGATGGCGGCGTGCGCGCTCGCGATCGAGCACGGGATCGCACCTCCGACGGCGAACCTCACGCAGGCCGACCCCGATTGCGACCTGGACTACACGCCGTTGGTCGCGCGGTGGCTGCCGATCGAAGTGGCGCTGTCGACCGGCAGCGGGTTCGGCGGCTTTCAATCGGCCATGATCCTGTCGCGCGACGGCCTCGCGGAGGCGGCGTGATCACCTCGACGCCCCGACGCGACCGGCGGGCGGTCATCACTGGCGTCGGCGTGGTCGCACCGAATGGCATCGGCACCGAGGCGTGGTGGTCGGCGACGACGGCCGGCACGAGCGGCATCGACCGCATCACGCGCTTTGACGCCTCGCGCTACGCGACGCAGTTCGCGGGCGAGGTCGTCGACTTCGAGGCGATCGACTTCATCGAGCGGCGACTGAAGATCCAGACCGACCGCTGGACGTGGATGGGCCTCGCGGCGACCGGCATGGCGCTCGACGACGCGAGCTTCCGACCCGCGGAGCACGACCCATACTCGATGGGCGTCATCACGGCCAGCTCGTCGGGCGGCAACGAGTTCGGACAGGTGGAGATCCAGGCGCTGTGGTCCAAGGGCGCCAGCTACGTCGGCGCATATCAGTCGATCGCCTGGTTCTATGCCGCGACGACGGGCCAGATCTCGATCCGCCACGGCATGAAGGGCACCTGCGGCGTCGTGGTGACCGAGGGCGCCGGCGGCCTCGACGCGCTCGCGCACGGGCGTCGGGCGGTGCTGCGCGGGACCGACACGGTCGTCAGCGGCGGCGTCGAAGCGCCGATCGGGCCATACGCGCTCACCTGCCAGATGGCGACGGGCCGCCTCAGCGCGATCGCGGAGAAGAGCGCCTATCGGCCGTTCGACGAACGGGCCACGGGCTACGTGCCGGGCGAGGGCGGCGCGATCCTGCTGATCGAGAGCCTCGAGTCCGCCCGGCGCCGTGACGCGCCGGCGATCTACGGCGAGATCCTCGGCTACGGCGCTACGCACGACGGCCACCATCCATGGTCGCCGCCGCCCGATGCCCGCCAGCTCGCGCGCGCAATCACGCTCGCACTGCGCGACGCCCGTATAGAGCCGGAGGAGGTCGACGTCGTCTTCGCCGACGGCGCCGGCAGCCGCGGCTGGGACGAGCTCGAGGCCCACGCGCTGCACGCGGCGCTCGGTGAGCATGCCCTGGCCGTGCCTGTGTCGGTTCCGAAGACGATGACCGGGCGCATGTACGCCGGCGGGGCCTCGCTGGACGTCGCGAGCGCGCTGTTCTGCATGCGTTACAACCAGATCCCGCCGACGGTCCATGTCCAGCCGAGCGCCACCTATGGGCTGGACATCGTCCGCGACGCCAGCCGCGCGGCGAACGTTCACACCGCGCTGGTCGTCGCGCGCGGCTACGGCGGCTTCAACAGCGCACTCGTGGTGCGGCGCGTCCACGACTCACCTACACAAACCCACTCCGATCCGGAGGTCCGATGACCCCAGCCCCGTTCACGCATGAAGACATGAGGCACATCCTCGTCGAGAGCATCGGCTTTACGCACGAAGAGCTGCCCGACGACATCGACACCCCATTTCACGAGCTCGGCATGGACTCCCTGGCGGTCGTCGCGCTGCATCTGACGCTACGGACGGAGTACGGGGTCAAGATCCCCGACGAAGACGCGCACGCCATGTCAACGCTGCGGGAGGCGATCGACTACGTCAACCGCCAGCGTCTCGTTACGGGAGCGATCTGACGTGCCAGCGCGAACCGACAACGCGATCGTCATCAACGCGCCCATGGATGTCGTCTGGGATGCGCTCAACGACATCGAGCGCTGGCCGGAGCTCTTCTCGGAGTACGCAAGCGCGGAGATCCTGGAACGCGACGGCAACACCGTTCGCTTCCGCTTGACGACACACCCCGACGCCGAGAACGGCGGCCAGGTCTGGAGCTGGGTCTCGACGCGCACGGCGGATCCCGCGACACACACGTCGAAGGCGCAGAGGGTCGAGACCGGCCCGTTCAAGTACATGCACATCGACTGGTCGTTCACCGCGGTGCCCGGGGGCACGCAGATGTGCTGGGTTCAGGAGTTCTCCATGAAGCCCGACGCGCCTGCGGACGATGCGGGGGCCGCGGACTACATCAACCGCAACTCGCGCATCCAAATGGCCGTCATCAAGGAGCGGGTGGAGGCACGAGTAGATCAGGATGGTGCTTCTGCACCTCGGCCGTGAGCAGCGGCGCGTTCAGCGCGCGGGTGCGGGCCAGTGCGGCGCGCGCGTGCTGGCCGCGAAGCTCGTCGTCGCCGTACGTGCCGGCAAGGAGGGCGAGATAGCGGTCGACCGGGCCCCAGCACGATGCATAGGCGACGACGATGGTTCGGTGGGCGTACGGAGCCAGCGCTGCGTACAGGGATCTCGCCCCCGCGGCGTCGTCGAGCTTGACGCACAGCTCGCTGAGCATCGCGATGTTCGTCAGCCAGGACTGGGGTAACGCTTGGGAGTAGGCGCCGACCTCCTCGCGATAGATCGCGCGGGCCGTGTCCTTGTCGCCGGTCTCGGCGAGGATCAGCGCGAGCGCGCTGCGCCATCCGATCTTGCGAAGGCCCTCACCCCGGACGAGCCGTTGCACAGTCGGCTTGAGCTCAGCCAGGCGACCCTGGCGCCTGCGGAGCATCAGCAGCTTGGCCGCCCACACGCTCAGCGCATCCTTCATGTCCGCGCACCGACCAAGCTGCAGGCACTCCGTCGCGTCACGCTCGGCCTTTGCGATGTCACCGGCGAGCTCAGCCCAGAGTCCACGCCATCCGACCGCGATGCTGTGCCACTGCGGCTGGCACATCTGCTTCGTGAGCGCCTCCAGGCGGGGATGCTCGGCACGAGCAGCATCAGCGTCTCCGCTTTCGAGGAGGTTGTAAAGGCGCCAGTGCCGGCGTTCGGCGCGCAGCTCGCCCCGCCGGATGCGAAGCTCCATGAACTCCGTGCTCAGCACGAGGCGCTCATCGAGATCTCCCACGTGAAGCAGTGTCGCGTGACGTCCCATCAGGGCGGTGAGCAAGACCTCTTCGTCGACGACGCGCCGCGCCATCGCGACGGCCTCCGCGCTCAGCGCGGAGGCGTCGTCGTGGCGCTCGGCGGTGAACGCGATGGTGCCGGCCAGGCGGCTCAGCAGCAGGGCGCGGCGCGGGCTGTCACCGCCTCCGATCATCGCGAGCGCCTGCTCCAGCAGCTCGCGACTGCGTGCCCCCGTGTACCCCGATTCGTGATAGCGCCCGCTATGGCCGAGGGCGGCCCGCGCGAGCTGCTGCGCGTCGTCGCGCCGAGC
Source organism: uncultured Actinomycetes bacterium (assembly GCA_963839905.1). GTDB lineage: Bacteria > Actinomycetota > Thermoleophilia > Solirubrobacterales > Solirubrobacteraceae > CADCVQ01. Next base: position 22,734 of record CAWIXC010000014.1, read on the forward strand.
AGCGCTGTCAGCGACGGCTTGAAACGTGAGCTGCGCCGCGTCGTCGCCTGCACGCCGCTGCGCACGCCCCAATGCCAGCAACACCTCGCAGCGTTCGGCGTCGTCCTCTTCGAAGAGGGTGACGGCCTGCAGGTAGTGCTCGGCAGCCTCCTCGTGGGCGAGCAACTGCGTAGCGCGATCGCCGGCGGCAATCGCATATCTTCGCGCCGGCGCGGCCCCCGTCAGGTGAAGAGTGAAGAGGAAGTGATGGGCAAGCTCGGCCGGGTTGACGCTCTCACTGTCGGCCATGGCCTCGAGGACGGTGGCGACGCGGTGATGCAGGCGAGCGCGACGGCTGACGCAGAGCTGCATGTACAGCGCTTCGCGTACGACGGCGTGGGAGAAGGAGAACTCGTCGACGTGGTCGAGCCTTTCGATCACGAGCCCGGCGTCCATGCCCTCCTCAAGCACCCCCATGATCTGCCCCGAAGGCTTGCCGACCATCTGCGCGACGACCTCAAGGCGGAAATGGCGCCCGACGACAGCCGCGGCGGTCAGCACCTCCGCGGCCTGCTTGGGGAGACAGCCCACTCGCCGCATGACGATCTCCGATATGCCCTCGGGCACCCCAAGTCGGTCCAGGGCGGATTCGGTGACCATCTCGTCACGCGACAGACCAGCATCGATCAGGGAGCGGATCGTCTCTTCGATGAAGAACGCGTTTCCGTGGGTTTGCTCGCGAACGCGCCGAACGAAGCCTGGGTCAACCGAGCTTCCAACCCGATCGCAGACAAGTGCGCGCGTTGCATCCTCGTCGAGGCCGGGAAGTGTCAGGCGGTCATAGTGTCGCTCGCGGCGCAGGTCCGCCAACAGCTCCGCGAGCGGATGGCCCGTGCCGGACTCGACGTGACGAAACGTGCCGACGACGAGGAGATTCGTCAGGCGCGGATGGCGGAGCACATGGCGGAGCAGCAGCAGGCTCGGCTTGTCGGCCCAGTGCAGGTCGTCGAGGATGAGTAAGAGCGGGGAACGCTGGCTGGCGGCGCACAGCAGCGACGTCGCCGCCTCGAACAGCCGATAACGCGACCTGTGATCCTCGGCGGTCGCGAGGTTCTCGCGGGCGGGAGCGGGAAGGTCGGGCAGCAGCGGCCAGAGGATTTCGCGGTGCTGCTCGACCACGGTCATAACGACCGGCTCGCGACGCGCGACCAGTTGGCACAGCGCTTCGACGAACGGCTGGTGCGGAAGCAGCGTCTCCTCGTCGGCCCGGCCGTACAGCACCGTGGCGCCGGTGGCATGCACCTCCTCAGCGAACTCGGCGGCGAGTCGCGTCTTGCCGATGCCAGCCTCACCAACGAGAAACACGAGCCCCGGCTCGGCTGCCCTCCTCTTCTCCCACCTCATCCGCAATCGTTGCGAGAACGCCTCGCGCCCGACGAACGCTCCGTCGATCATCTGCGACGTGACCGTGCTCGTCGCCCGGGCGCCGGGCTGCACCGGCGTTGTCGAGTTTGCCGCCACGCCGCCGTCCTCGCGCAGCAGGCGCGCGTGCAGCGCAGTCAGCGACGACGATGGATGAGTGCCCAACTCCTCACGCAACCGCACCCGTATCTGTTCGAAGGTGCGCAGCGCCTCGGCGACGTTGCCCTGCCGCGCGTGCGCCTGCATCAACAGGATGTAGCCCGCCTCTCGGAACGGCTCACGCGCGACCAGCTCGCAGGCAGATCGCTCGGCACCGGGAAGCGTTCGCTCACCCAGCGCCAGGCCTGCCCCGGCGGCGATCTCCAACATCCGTAGGAGGCGCTCGTCGAACCGCCGTCGCCACGTTTCGAGCCAGTCGCCCTCGAGATCCGGGAGCAACGCCAGGTTGAGCGTCTCAAGCAGTGCTTGTGCGGTCTCGAGCGCGGTCGCGGGATCGCAGCCGACAACAGCTCTCTCCGCTCGCTCGCTCTGCGCGCCCACCACGTGGACGTCCAGGTAGGCATCCGCAGGGAGTTGCAAGGCGAGCGCCTGGCGGCCCTGGATCAGACCGGACCCCACGACGCGCCTGACCTTGGCCAGAACGCAGCTCAGTGCGGCGTTCGGGTCCGCAGGCGCCCGCGACGGCCAGAGGACATGCAGCAGCTCGTCGCGGGCCACGGGGCGGTCCTCGTTCAGCACGAGGTACGCCACGAGCGCCCGGCCCTTGCGCCCGGGCAGGCGCTCGGCGAGCTCGCAGCCGTTCTGCCTGATCTGCAACCCACCGAACAACGCGAGCCGCAGGGGCGCTTGCTCGCCCGCCGACGCGGACGCCGCAGGCGGGTGCTGTAGGTCATCCGACGATCGGATCCCACAACCATGATCTGAAACATTCGGTCCGGCGCACGTCCAGGGCCCCCCACCACTGACGGCATTTTCACGCGTCATACCTGTTAAGAGTGCCTGCCGCGGGTGTCTGATACGTCCATTGCAGCACGGCAGCAACCTTTTCGACGCGTTATTGCAGGGTGGTGCAAATAGCGTGGCGGGTATGGCGCGACTAAATAATCCGATTAAGCTGTTCATCAAAGGCACGCCGTCGAAGAAGGCTTGTGTCGGCCTCGTGAGACGAGCAGATACGGCGCAGCTCGTCGAGAGCGCAGCCGCCGGCGACCAGCGAGCCTGGGACAGCCTCATCGAGACGTTCGGCGGCCTCGTATCGAGCGTCGTTCGGGACTACCGCCTCAGCGATGCGGACGCAGCCGAGGTCGAACAGGCCACCTGGCTGCGCTTGGTCGAGAACCTCGTCCGGCTACGCGATCCCGGGCGCATCGGCCTCTGGCTGGCGACGACCGCGCGACGAGAGTGTCTGCAGCATCTCCGCCACGCCTCGCGCGTGATCCCCACCGAGGACGTGTTCGAGCAGGTCTGCGACAGCGAGACGCTCGATGCGGCAGTGCTGACAGAGGAGCGCGACCGCGCGCTGTGGTCGACGGTGGCGGAGCTGCCCGACCGCGAACGACAGCTGCTGGGCATGCTCATCATGGATCCCCCGGCCAGCTACGCAGAGATCAGCGTCACGCTGCAGATGCCCGTCGGCAGCATTGGGCCCACCCGCGCGCGCGTGCTGCGGCGGTTGCGACGCGAAGCGTGGCACCACGGCCTGCACGCCGCCTGACTGACTGGCGCGCGCCCCCGTGAGCAGGCAACTCGACGTATCAACAGGTGCCGTCGAGCATCTCTTTCATGGACGTCGTCGGATTCGGACGCCGCCGCGCGGGCCATGCCCAACCAACCTGACGAGGCTTTCGCTTTATGACCCACGACTCATGTACGACGTTGCCGCCGGGGGTGCCCGTGGGCGCGCCCGTCAGCCGCGCCCTGCCGACGTCGACACCGAACGCGGAGGCTTGAGGTGAGCGACGTCACCACGTCGCGCGTGGGGCGCATCGGCGAGCACGCGCTCGTCATCGGCGGCAGCATCGCCGGACTGCTGGCTGCGCGGGTGCTGTCGGACTCATACGACCACGTGACCGTGTTGGATCGGGACGCGCTGCCGGCGGGGCTGAGCGACCACCGTCGCGGGGTCCCGCAAGGCCACCATGTCCATACCCTGCGGCTCGGCGGCCAGGAGGCGCTAGAGAAGCTGTTCGCGGGCCTGCAGAATGAGGCGCTCGCTGCGGGAGCTCCCCCGATGCGTGCCGCGACCGACATGCGGGTTCGGGTCGGCGGGCATCGGATCTCGCGGGTGCTGATCGGCTCGGATTACGTGGTGGCCAGCCGGCCGCTGGTCGAGGGCCTGGTGCGTCGGCGGACACGCGAGTTGACGAACGTCACGGTCCGCGATCGCTGCGAGGTACTCGCACTCGCCGGTGACGGCCAGCGCGTCACCGGAGTGCGGGTCCGCGATCGCGCCCCCGGTAGCGAGGTGAAGACGCTGCGCACGGACCTCGTCGTCGCAGCCTCCGGGCGCGGCGGACGCGTGCCCGCGTGGCTCGAGGCGCTGGGCTACGAGCGCCCCGACGAGCAGCGCGTCGACGTCGAGATCGTCTACGTCAGCCGGCTGCTGCGGTTGCATCCGGCCGCCATGGGGACAGACAGATTCGTGCTGGACGGCCCCTCCCCAGAACGCCCGCGCGGCATGGTGATGATCATGCAGGAGGGCGATTGCTGGATCGTGACGCTGTTCGGCTACGGCGCCGCGCAGCATCCGCCCACCGACACCCTCGGATTCAACGCGTTCGCTGCGACAGTCGCCGAACCCGATGTGCTCGCCGCGATCGAGCAGGCCGAGCCGCTGGACAGGATCGTCACGCATGCCTATCCAACCAGCGTCCGGCGCCGCTACGATCGCCTAAAGCGCTTTCCCGACGGGATGCTGGTCATGGGCGATGCGCTGTGCAGCTTCAACCCGGTCTACGCGCAGGGCATGACGGTCGCGGCGTTCGAGGCCATGGCGCTCCAGCGATGCCTGCGCGACGGCGATCGCCAGCTCGCGCGGCGCTTCTTCAAGGAGGTAGGCGGGACCATCGAGGCCGCGTGGCGGCTTTCGACCGGTGCCGATCTCGCGCTGCCACAGGTGGCGGGACGCGCCCCACTTCCCGGACGCGTCATCGGTCGATACATGGAGCGCCTGTTCGAGGCTGCCGAGCACGACGAAGCTGTTGCCCGCGCCTTCACCGAGGTGATGGGGATGCTCGCACAGCCAACGCGCCTGCTACGCCCGGCGATCGTGGCGCGCGTGCTGCGCCGCGGTCGCTACCGCAGCGAGGTTCGCGATCTCGCCGCGTCACCGGTGAGGACAGACCATCCGCCGCGCCCCAGACTCGGCGACTGATGCGCACTAGCGCTCGTCCGCGCAGAGCGAGCCTGGAGGGGCGAGGGTGGTTGGCATGGAGCGGTGGGCGGAGATCCGGCGCCTGCGGTTCGTGCGCGGGTAGTCGATCAGGGAGATCAGCCGCAGGGGGTGCTGCATTGCGAGACGATCCGCGTGCGATCAGAAGCGACGAGCCGCGGAGTACTCGCGGCCGGGGCGCGGGCCGACGGTCGATCCGTTCAAGGCCGAGGTCCGTCCGCTGTTTGTGAAAGATCGCGACCTCGCCCGCACATGGCCGCGCGAAACGGACCCCCACCCGCATGGTGGTCCACGTTTGAACCGGCCCCACGGGCCACATCTCGATCGCCTTGACACGCCCCACTCCCGACCCCCCGAGCGCTGACTCACGAAGGCGTGAACTCGCAGTGATCCGAATGGCGACTTGCCTCGTCATCTGAGGTGTAGGTCCACCGAGGACGAGGAGCGACCATGCTCGAGCTCACTGACAGCCACGAACCATCCGTCGCGGGCATCCGCGGTGTCTAGGTCCGCGGCTCGTCCCGACTGTCGCGGCAGCGCGAGATCGGGTGGGCGACGCGCGGGCACCCGGGCACGCGTGCCGAGCGTGTGCGTACGACAGCTGCGCGAACTGCTGCCGGCTCGGCCCGAGAGCGTCGCGCTGCTGCGACGCGCAGCCGTTCGGTTCGCGCGCGAGCACGGCTCGACTGTAGGCCAGCAAGGCGATGTCGCGCTCGCAGTCTCGGAGGCGCTCACCAGCGGTGTCCTTCAGGGCTACGTCGGCCACCCCGCTCCCGGCAGGATCGAGTTGCGCGCATCGCGCTCGGGGCGCGCGCTGATCATCGTCGTCTGCGATCGCGGCAACGGGCTGCAGACGCGGCTTGACAGCCGCGAGATGGGCATCGGCCTCGCACTCATAGAACGCGTCACCGAGCGTCTCGAGATCCACGAGACCGAGCCGGGACTGCTCATCCGCATGAAGTTCGCGCTCGCCTGAACGCGTTCGGGCCCCGTGGGCGGCCACCGGCTCGGACCACTAGCGTGCGCCGGGCGCATGAGCTTGGTCGACGCCCTTCCCACCGACGCCGGCCCCGACTCCGTCTACGACGCGTTCATGGACTGGGTCGCGGGGCAGGGCTTGAGCCTCTACCCACACCAGGAAGAGGCCGCGATCGAGCTCTTCAGCGCCAGCAACGTCGTGCTCGGCACACCAACCGGCTCGGGGAAGTCGATGGTCGCGGTGGCCGCGCACTTCGCGGCGCTGGCCGATCGCCGCATCACGTTCTACACGGCGCCGATCAAGGCGCTCGTCTCGGAGAAGTTCTTCGCGCTGTGCACGATCTTCGGCGCGAGCAACGTCGGGATGCTGACCGGGGACGCGTCCGTCAACGCCGACGCGCCGATCATCTGCTGCACGGCGGAGGTGCTGGCGAACATCGCGCTGCGCGAGGGCGTCGGCGCGGACGTCGGCCAGGTCGTGATGGACGAGTTTCACTACTACGCCGACGGCCAGCGCGGCTGGGCGTGGCAGGTGCCGCTGCTGACCCTGCCGGACGCGCAGTTTCTCCTCATGTCGGCCACGCTCGGCGACGTCAGCGAGATCGCCGACGACCTGACCCGCAGAACGGGCCGCGAGACGGCGGTCATCTCCAACGCCGAGCGCCCGGTCCCGCTCATCCACTCGTGGTCGGTCCAGCCGATCCACGAGCTGCTCGAGGAGCTCGTCGCGGCCGACCAGGCGCCCATCTACGTCGTGCACTTCACGCAGGCCTCCGCCATGGAGCGTGCCCAATCGCTGCTGTCGGCGAAGCTCTGCACGCGCGAGGAGCGCGACGCGATCGCGACGATGCTCGGCGCGTTTCGCTTCACCGCCGGCTTCGGGCGCACGCTCTCAAAGCTCGTCAGGGGCGGCGTCGGGGTGCACCACGCCGGGATGCTGCCGCGCTACCGGCGCCTGATCGAGCAGCTCGCGCAGACCGGCTTGCTGAAGGTGATCTGCGGCACCGACACGCTGGGCGTCGGCATCAACGTCCCGATCCGCACGGTGCTCTTCACGAGCCTGGCGAAGTACGACGGCACCCGCTACCGGATGCTGAAGTCGCGCGAGTTTCATCAGATCGCCGGCCGCGCCGGGCGTCCCGGTTTCGACACGTGCGGCTACGTCGTCGTGCAGGCGCCCGACCACGTGATCGAGCGCACGCGCGCGCTGGCCAAGGCCGGCGACGATCCGAAGAAGCGGCGCAAGATCCAGACCAAGAAGCCGCCCGACGGCGTCGTGAGCTGGACCGAGGAGACGTTCGCGCGCCTGCGCGACTCCGTGCCCGAGCCGCTCGTGTCGCGCATGCGGGTCGACCACGCGATGATCCTCAACGTCGTCAACCAGCCCGCGGACCAGGTCGAGACGATGCGGGCGTTGATGGAGGACAACCACGAGGACGAGCGCGGGCGCCGGCGCCTTGCCGACCAGGCCAAGCTGCTCGGAGACGAGCTCGTCGCCGCCGGCGTGCTCGTGTGGCTCACCGAGCCCGACCCGGACGGCCGCACCCTCAAACTGGCCGTGGAGCTGCAGGCCGACTTCGCGCTCAACCAGCCGCTCGCGTCATTCGCCCTCGAAGCCTTCTCCCTGCTCGACCCGGAGGCCGAGAGCTACACCCTCGACGTGCTCTCGGTCGTCGAGGCGATCCTCGACGATCCGTTCCCCGTGCTGCTGGCGCAGGCCCACAAGGCGCGCGGCGAGGCGGTCGCCGAGATGAAGGCGCAGGGCATCGAGTACGACGAGCGCATGGAGCTGCTCGAGGAGGTCACCTGGCCGCAGCCGCTCGGGGAGCCGCTGCTCGACGCGCTGCGCGTCTACCGCGAGACCCATCCGTGGGTGCGCGACTCCGACCTGTCACCGAAATCGGTCGTGCGCGACATGTACGAGTACGGGCGCACCTTCACCGAGTTCGTCTCCTTCTACGGTCTCGCCCGCTCGGAGGGCCTGGTGCTGCGCTACCTCTCGAGCGCCTACCGGGCGCTGCGCCAGACGGTGCCCGAGGAGGTCAAGACCGACGAGCTCGACGAGATCATCGAGTGGCTGGGGGAGACCGTCCGCCAGACGGACTCCAGCCTGCTCGACGAGTGGGAGGCGCTCACGGACCCGGAGTCGGTCGCGCGCGTGGCGGCAGCCATGGCAGCGGGCGAGGCGGCCCCGCCGCCGCGGCCGATCACCGCGAACACACGCGTGTTCAACGTCATGGTCCGCAACGCCATGTTCCAGAAGGTCCAGCTGGCGGCACGCGACGACGCGGCGGCGCTGGCCCGCCTTGAAGCCGCGGCCGCCGCGCTCAGCGACCCGCCGGGAAGGGTCACGATAGGCGCGGACGCGTGGGAGGATGCGCTCGGCGCCTACTGGGACGAGCATGAGTCGATGGACACCGGGCCCGACGCGCGGTCGCCCGAGCTGCTGATGATCGACCGCAACCCGGCGAACACGCCCCCGCGTGCGTGGACGGTGCGCCAGATCATCGCGGACCCCGAGGCCCACCACGACTTCGCGATCGTCGCGACGGTCGATCTCGGCGCCTCCGACGCGGCCGGAGAGCCGGTGATCCGCACGACCTCCTTCGGATCAGCGCACCTTGGCTCGTAGCGAAGGTGCTCCGGAGCCGGCGCCGGTGATCAGCGTGATCCTCAACACCTACAACCGAGCCGCGATCCTTCCGCGTGCGGTGCAGAGCGTCCTGGCCCAGACCTACGACGACTTCGAGCTCGTGGTCGCCGACGACGGCTCGACCGATCACACGCCCGCCGTCGTGGCGCAGTTCGAGGATCGTCGCGTGCGGTACGTGCGCCAGCCGAACGCCGGCCTATCCGCGGCCCGCAACCTCGGCGTCTCGCGCTCGACGGGGCGCTACGTCACCTTCCTCGACGACGACGACGAGGTCCTGCCCGGCTGGCTCGAGGCGTTCGCGAAGGTGATCGCGGCGCCGGGCTGCGGCGCGGCGTGCTGCGGCGCCGAGGTGGTCGATGCCAGCCAGACCGTGACCGAGGTGCGCCGGCCGCGCGACCTCGGGGCGCCGTTCGACCACTGCGTCGGCCTGTTTCACTCGGGAAGCTTCGCCGTGCGCCGCGACGTGTTCGACGCGATCGGCGGCTACGCGACCGAGCTGCCCTCCCACCACCAGACCGAGTTCGCGCTGCGCATGGTGCCGTGGTGCAGCGCCCATGGGCTCCGCGTGGCGAGCGTCGCGCAGCCGCTGCTGCGCATCCACCGGGCGCCGGAGGCGGACCGGCGCCGCAGCGATCCCGAGCGGTTTCTGGCCGGCACGCGATACATCCTCGAGCACCACGGCGACCGGCTGGGCCGGTCGAAGGTCATGTTGTCGAACTACCTGGGCAGCGCCGGCGTCAGCTCGGCGCGGCTCGGCCGGTACGCCGACGCGCGCCGGTACTTCTACCGTGCGGTGCGGGCCGATCCCGGGCAGACCACGGGCTACGGGCTGCTCATGATCTCGCTGGTCGCACCGCTCGGCGATCAGGTCTTCAAGCGCCGGGCGTTTCAGCCAGAGAACCCGTGGAGCCGGCGTCCGAGATGACCCGCGAACAACGAACGAGGAGGCGCTCGTGTCACTTGGCTCGTGCATGATGGACCCGGCGGCCTTCGTGGCGGAGCACTGGTCGCGGCGTCCCGTGCTCGATCGCGGCGCTCCGCAGCGCTTCTCGCAGCTGCTCGACGAGGCCGAGGTCGAGGAGCTCGTCGGCGGGCGAGGCCTGCGCCTGCCGACGTTTCGGATGGTGCGCGAGGGAACGCTGATCGGCACCGACGAGTACACGATGACCGCGCCGCTTGGACAGGGCGAGGTCGGCGACCTGATCGACCCCGAGGGCGTCGTGCGGCTCTTCGGGGAGGGAGCCACGCTGATCCTGCGCGGGCTGGAGCGCTATCACCCCGCGATTGCCGCGTTCTGCGGGGCGCTGGCCGCCGACATCGGCCATCCCGTCCGGGCCAACGCGTACGTCACGCCCGCCAACGCCCGTGGACACGGGATCCACTACGACCTGCACGACGTGTTCGTGCTGCAGTGCGCCGGGCGCAAGCACTGGACCGTCCACGAAAGGCAGATCGTCGATCCCCTCCCCGGTGAGGGCGTGGATCCGCGCGTTCGCGCCGAAGACCTCGGGGCCGTGGTGCTCGCCGACGTGCTCGAGCCGGGCGACAGCCTCTACATCCCGCGGGGCTGGCCCCACCTCGCGTCGACAGCGGGGGAGGCCTCGACCCACCTCACGCTGGGCGTGCACGTCATCACCTGGCTGGACGTGCTCGGCGCCGTGCTCGAGCGCGCCCGCGAGTGCCCGGAGCTGCGGGCGGCGATCCCGGCAGCGGGAGACGGACAGGCATTCGAGGAGGGGCTCCGGGCAGCGTCGAAGACCCTCGGCTCGCTCCTGCAGCAAATCCCGGCGGCCGAGCTCGAGCAGCTCATGCGCGATCGGGCGGACGCCGGGCAGGCGCCGCCGGCTCCGCGGGGCTGGGTGCCGCGATCGCAGCCGCGCTAGCGCGACGTGTGGTCTGCGCCGGCGTGGCAGACCGCGCAACGCGCGCTCGACCAGCGCGCACCCCACGACCCGATCTCGCCGGCCCACGCGCTCTCATCGGTCTTCTCGAGCGAGACGCGACGGATCGCTCGCGGAGCGCAGCCCCAGTGCGCCGGGGGCGCCTTCGCCGTGGAGAAGGCACGGGAGAACCCCAGCACCGACGGGTCGCTCGGCATGACGCCGTAGGGGAACGCGAAGATGTCGTGGCTGCGCTCGAGCTCCGCCGCTAGCAGCTCTCGGCTGTGGCGCAGCTCCGCGCGGGTGCTGTGGGTGATCTCCCACATCGGCTCGTGGTGGTGGCCGTGGGACGCGATCACGTGTCCCGCGGCGGCGGCCGCCCGCAGCTCGGGCCACGAGGCACGGCGCACCGGCGTGTCCAGCGTCGTGTGCTTGAGGTCTTGACCGATCTCGCTGGTCACGACGAAGAACGCGGCGGTCAGCCCGCGCTCTGACAGCAGGGGCAGCACCGTGTCGAGCGTCTCCGCGTAGCCGTCGTCGAAGGTGATGACGACCGACGGACGATCGTTGGGCCTCGGTCGCTCGTCGACGAGAGCGCTGGCGCCAAGCACGTCGCAGTGCAGCTCCAGGAGGTCGAGCACATACACGAACTGCCGTTCGGACATCGAGGTGAAGTGCGCCAGCTTGTCCCGACCGATGTGATGGAAGTACAAGACGACCGGCCACGGCGCCTGCGCCGGCGCCGCTGTGTCACCAACGCTCATCCCATAGTCAGCCGGCCGGACGCTCGTAGACCGAGACGTGCGACGCGCTCGACCCGGTGAACGGCTCGCCGCCCCAGCCGCTGACGCGCTCCTTGAGCCGCAGGCCGGCCATCTGCGCCATCAGGTCGAGCTCGCTGGGCCACGCGTAGCGGAACTGCACCTTCACGTGGCGCGAGCGCCCGTCCTCGACGACGAGGTAGTTCGACGTGTACCGCTGTGCGACGAAGTCGAACGTGCGAAAGCGCACGATCAGCCGGTCGTCGGAGGTGGGGATCAGGCGCATGTCCTCGCCGCCCGCGCTGCGGCCCGCGTCCGGGACGAGCGAGTCGAACGCGAACAGCCCGCCGGGGCGCAGCCGGCGCGCGACGTTCGCAAAGCAGCGCACCTGCGCCTCCTGCGACGGCAGCTCGAAGAAGGTGCCGGCCGCGACGAAGATCAGCGCGAACGGCCCCTCGGCCGGCACATCGCTGAAGTCGCCCATGGTGACCAGGATCTCGTCGCCGCCGGGCTTGGCGCGCAGCTGCGCGACCATCGCCTCGGAGCCATCGACGCCGTGGACCTCGACCCCGCGCTCGGCCAGCGGCAGGGCGACGCGCCCCGTTCCGATCCCGAGCTCCAGCACCGGTCCGGGCCCGCCGGCCGCGGCCAGCTCCACCAGGCGATCGACGATCGGGGCGCCTCCGAGGTAGCCGCCGAACCAGGCGTCGTAGACGGCGGCGGTCTCGCCGCTGTAGGTGTCGGCGGGCGGCATCGCGCGGCGAGTGTATGCGCCTCACCACACGCCGAGCAAGGGATGCGCCGTCGCCAGCGCGAGCAGGCCCAGGGACGCGAACGTGAACGGGATCAGCCGCGCGGGGCTCAGGAGCGTGAAGCCCAGATGCATCGGGATCGCGATGGCGAACATGAGCCACACGGGCGCAAGGCCGATGGCCGCGGCACCGATGGCGAGCTCCGCGGCGGCCGTCGCGACCGACGCGACGCGGCACGCGCGCAGCAGCGTGCCACGCTCGAGCGCATCGGCCAGGCGCCGCGGGCCGGCGAGACGCAGGAACTCGCGATTGCCGGCGGCCGCCTGGCAGGCGGCGTACACGACGTTGTCGACCAGCACGCGACCGCTCATGAACGCGGGCGAGTCCAGCTTGCGGATCCCCGCGACGAGGTAGAGCTGGGCCGCCGCGACGCAGGCGAGCAGGCCGCCGGCTTCGACCGAGACGCTGGCCAGCGCGACGCCCGCGGCAAGGGTGCCGATGCATACTGACGTGTAGCGGCCGTGGTGCAGGCGGGAGTCACGAGCGACCCAGACCGCGATCGTGACGGCGCCCAGCGGCCAGACGATCGCGCCCGCGCCCGGCACGGCGGCCGCCGCCGCGATGGCGCCGCTGGCGAGCAGGCCAACCCGGGCCCAGCGCCCGCGCAGCGCCAGCAGCGCGGCGTCCGTCCAGCCCAGCTCGGGCCGATACGCGCGCCCGCCGGCGCCGGCGCGATCGAGGCGGCGGATGTCGGCCACGACCAGGCCGGCGCGCCAGCCGCCGGCGACCGCGAGGCAGCCCGCTGCGGTCAGCGCGGCGGCGGACACGCGCGACGCAGCGCCGAGGCAAGCTGCACCAGCTCGTCACCGGGGTCCAACGGCTCGGTGCGCAGTCCTGCCTCGCCATCGCTCGCCACCGTGCAGCTGCCACGCGACCCCACGATGACACCGTCGAGCGCGGGCAGCTCGCCTGTCTCCGCGAGACGCTGCAGGTCGCGCTCGAGCAGGTAGTGCGAGTCGGGCGTCAGGTGAAGATCGTCCGGCGACGCCAGGCGCGGCGGCCGCTCGTCAAGCCACAGAAACGCCTTCGAGGAACCGCTGAACATCGTCCAGGAGAACGGACGGCCGGGGCTTGTCAAGGCGCCCCAGGCGACCGCGGTCGCGAGCAGCACCCCCGAGGCGACGGCGTCGATCACCCGCGATTCTTCGATAGAAGGATGCTGTTCACAGGATGTGCACGAATATTTGCGGCAAGCCTAACGCAGCGCTAGGGTCCGTCGCTCGTCAGGTTGTCCATACCGAGTGGAAGGGGACCTCATGGAGCAGACACCCGAAGTCGAAGAGGTCGAGGTCGAGGTCGAAGCGGTCGAGACCGAGGAGCTGGCGGAGTTCGCGCTTCTCATCGATCTTCCCGATTGACACAGCTGCGTCCCGGCAGGGCCGCACGTCGCGGCCCTGCCAGGGTCGCCTTGATCGAGCTCGGGTAGGCTGCCGGCGATGGACGTCCAGCCGGATGCGATGGGCGCCCGCAGCGAGCGTGCGGACGTCGACCGGATCCTCGCCGGCGTACTCGACGGCGTGCTCTCACGACTTCAGAGCCAGGTCGACGTCTCACCTGAGAGCCTGCCCCATCCCGGCCTGTTCGCTGCGGCGTATGAGGCGCAGGCGGCCTGTCGCTCCGGGCGGCCGGCCGAGGCGGAGTGCGAGCGGCTCGTGGCACGGCTGCAGGACGCTGTCGAGCGAGCCGGGGCCAGCCGCGCCCGCATCGCCGACGGCGGCTGCCCGGCGTGGTCCGTCGACCTCGCGCCGCCGGAGGATCACCTGCGCGCCTCGCTCGCGCGCGCGGTCTCCCAGGTGCCCGAGCGCCCGGACCGGATCCAGGCGCTGGCCGCGCTGCGCATCGGCGACTGGTCGGCCGCCGACCGATCCGCGTTCTGCGAGGCCCCCTGCCTGCTGGCCGCGGCATGGCCCGAGATGCTCGACGAGCTCACCGAGGTCGTACGGCAGGTCGCCCTGATCGACGGCTTCGGCATCGACGGCTTCACCGACGTCGCGACGCACGGCGCGATCTACGTCAACCGGGCGCGCCTGCAAGCCAGCGATGCCGGGCTGCCCGGCGCGATGCGGATGGCGGAGGCGCTCGTCCACGAGGGCGCGCACAACCGCTGCAACGCCGCGGCGCTCGCAGAGCCCTTCCTCGCCGATCCGAAGTCCGGCTCCGAGCCCGTCGTCATGACCCCCCTGCGCCAGGATCCGCGGCCGCTCACCGGCCTGCTGCAGCAGCTCGTCGTGCTCGTGCGCAGCGTGCTCCTGTACGACCGCCTGCTCGACGCGCCCACCCCTCCCCCCGTGGCCGTCGCCCGCCGCACGAAGCTGCACGGCCAGGCCGGCGAGGCGCTGCGCGTGATCAGCGGCCATACGAGCAAGCTGACCGACCACGGTCGCGCCGTCGTGACGGACGCGGGGGACCTCCTCGGCCGCAGCGCGGTTCCCGCCACGGGCTGAGCGCGACCGCGCGGATGGCGGCTGACTGGGGGCGCGCCGAGGTCTTCCGCCCGTTCGCGGCCTGCCCGGAGGTCGTGTTCGCCAGGGCGGCGGCGCGCTCGGACGCCTTCGGGGCAACCGAGGCGAGCGGCGGCAAGCCGATCATCGTTGGCTCGTCGGCGGGATGGGACGAGGCCGACATCGCGACGCGGGCACGCAACGAGCTCGTCGAGCGCGTGAGCAACGTGCTCGCGGGGCGCGCGGCCGAGCGCGCCGCCGAGGTCGTCGCGTCGTTTCAGCAGCTGCGCCGTGAGCGCAGGGTCGCGCTCGACCCGGCCGCGTGGGGTCAGGCGGACCTGCGCGAGGCACCGCTGCTCTGGGTGACGGGCCGCTCGCTGATCGACGACCGCGACGTGCTCGTCCCGGCGGGCGCCGCGTTCCTGCGTCACCGCCCGCCGCCGGGCTCGCCGGACGCGCTGCGCGCCGGCTCCGCGGGGATCGCGGCGCACGCCACGACGGCGCTGGCCACGCGCCACGCGCTGCGCGAGGTGCTCGAGCGCGACCTCGTGGCGCGCAGCTGGTTCCAAGCCGGCCGCTCGTGGGTCGAGGCCGGTGATCGCCCCTGGCCGTCGCCGCTGCCGGCGGCGTTCGAGGCGCTCGCGCTCGAGGCGTCGACGCTCGTGCTTCCCGGCCCGCGGGGCTTCGGCTGCGCCGTGACCTGCCTGCATGCGGCGGGTCGTGCGCAGCAGACGTTCGGAGCTCGCTGCGCGAGCGGCGACGACGACCTCGCCGTCGGCTTCGAACGGGCTGCCTACGAGGCGCTGATGGTGCGCTGGAGCATGACCACGCCCGTCGCGGCGCGCGCGTGGGACGCGATGCGCCTGCGCCCCGAGCAACCCCCGCTGCCGGCCGACGCGCTCGAGCACGCGCTGTGGACCTTCCATGCGCAGGACAGCCTCGGCCACTGGCAGGCCGCGGCGACCGCCGGCGGGGACCTGGGCGCGCGACCCGAGCGCGAGCTCGCGGCCGCCGTCGCCGAGCACACCGGTGACGACGTCGTCGTCGTCGACTCCGGCGCGCGCGGGACGGGCGCGGACATCGCGGTCGTGCGGGTCGTAGCGCCGGGCGCGGGGCGCCTACCGGCCAAGGCCGCCGCCGGCGTCATGCCACACCCGTTCGGCTGAGCCCGGGCGCGAGGCGCGTCGTGGTCTCACCTGCGCCAGGGCCATGGCACGTCGTCGGTGTCGTACACGATGCGGTACCAGCAGGTTCCGAGGCTGAAGGCCAGCCCGACGAGGCCTCCGACCACCTTGAGCCAGAACCGGATATCCGAGTCCTTGTCGCCGAGCCGGATCGCCGCGGGCCGCTCGCTGCTCATCGCCTGGCGCGGGCCCGACTCGAGCGCGGCTGCCGGCTGCGGCGCGACGGCGGCCGGCAACACGACCGCGAGCAAGGCCGCCACGCATCCCAGCGTGGCCCTGCGTCTCACCACGTGGCTTGCGATGGTGAACATGCGCTTTGGTGAGGTCACGGTTCGATGATCGGCCGAGTCGGCGGCGAGCTTTACCCACCCGAGGTCTAGCGGGTCACACCTCGGGTCGCCGGTATCGCTCGAAGGTCCAGCCGGCCGCCGACCACCGTTTACGAGACGCGCACTGCGGACGAGCGCGACGCCGCGGACGTGGAGACTGCCCTGCGCTCGTGGACCACGATGACGACCGCGAACGCGACGAGCCACACGCACCAGAGCACGTAGCCGAGGAAGTTCGCCGTGTCGATCACCGGCAGCCCGAGCGGCGACAGCACGCCGGCGAGGACGAGCGCGGCCGACACGCCGCCGAGGACGACGAACCAGCGCCCCGCGTAGCGGCGCCCGAGCGCCACGAGGACGAGCACCGTCCAGGCGGCTGTCAGCGCGTAGCCGAGCGTCTCGCCGATCGCCGTGCCGAGGATGTCGCTCGCCGTCGTGAACGAGTCGCGCGCCGCGGCCGCGACGCCGGCGTTCGCGCTCGCCGCGTCGGACGCGTAGCCGGGCACGAGCAGCGGCCAGCGCGACAGGCCGATGACCTGCACGACCGCAGCCGCGATCCCGACCGGGACCGCGATCCGCATCGCCTGCGACGACGACGCCAGCCGGCGCACGCCGATCGCGATCGGAGCGAACAGCGCCGCGGACAGGGCGAGGATTGCGAACCACGCGCTGACCGCCGCCTCTTGCGCGCGGAAGTCCGCGAGGACGTCGGCCGCCGGCTCGTCGAGCACGTCGGGGTAGTTGAAGATCGAGCCGAGTGCCGTGAAGCCGATGTTGGCCAGGACGGCGGCGAGGATCAGCAGGCCTGCGGTGAGCTTGAGGTTCATGACTGCTCCTGGTTGGATGCCGCTGCCCGCCGGCTTGCGCCGGCGATCCATGCGACGAGGACGTTGTCGGGGTGGTCGACGAGGTGGTCCCGAGCGAGGGCGTCGACGAGCTCGCGCTCGCCGCGCAGGTGGGCGGACGCGATCGCCACGAGCTGGCGGTCGCGGGTCGTCACCGCCAGCTCCCCGGCCCGAACCATGAGCGCCGCTCCATCTGGCGCGAACAGCGCCGCGGCGACGAGCTCGGGAAGGGTTGGCGGCATGTGGGCAGCGTCGACCCGGACGCTGACAGCGCGCTGACAGCACCCTGACGAGCTCGCGACCCGGCCATAGACTTCGCCCGTGCTGAACGTCTCGGTGCTCGGCCCCGTCGAGGTCAGGCGCGACGGCCTGCTCTTACCTGTGCCGGGCGGCAAGACCTCCGAGCTGCTGGTGCGCCTCGCGCTCGAGGCGGGGCTGTCCGTGCGCACCGACCGGCTCCTCGACGACCTGTGGGCCGCCGAGGCGGTCAACACCCGCCGCAACACCCTGCAGTCGAAGGTCACGCGGCTGCGCAGGGCGCTCGGCGATCCGCGGGCCATCATCGGCGCCGACGGTGGGTACCGGCTCGACGTCGAGCCGCCGGCGGTCGACGCGCTCGCCGTGCTCGCAGACACCACTCGCGCGGCCGCGCTGCTCGACGCCGGCGACGACCGCGGCGCCGCCGACCTGAGCACATCGGCCTTGGAGCGCTATCGCGGGGACGCCCTGCCGGCGGCCGGCGAGTGGGCCGACCCGCACCGCGCGCGCCTGGACGAGGCGCGCATGAAGCTCGTCGAGATCCGCTGCGACGCGCGGCTGCGCCTCGGCGACGTCGGCGACGTCATCGGCGAGCTCGAAGCGGCCGTGGCGCGCTACGCCTACCAGGAGCGCCTGTGGGAGCTGCTGATGCTCGCCCTGTACCGCGCGGGCCGCCAGGCCGATGCGCTGGCGACCTACCAGCGCGCCCGGGCCCTGCTCGCGGATGACCTCGGGCTCGATCCGGGCGAGGGGCTGCGCCGCCTCGAGCAGCAGGTCCTGAGCCACGACCCGGCGCTGCGAGCCCCCGATCGCGCGGCCGGGAACCTGCCGGCGCTGTTCGTCGAGCTCGTCGGTCGCGAGGCGGAGATCACGGCGATCGGCGACCTGCTCGCACGCGAGCGGCTCGTCGAGGTCGTCGGACCCGGCGGGATCGGGAAGACGGCGATCGCGCTTGCCGTCGGCCGGCGGCTCACCCCGTCCGGAGGCGTCTGGCTGGCGAGGCTCGAGACCGCGACGACGGCGGACGACGTCCTCGACACGGTGATCGCCGCGCTGCGCGTGACCGGCGGCGAGGCGGCGCTGCTCGAGCGCCTCCGGGCAGCCTCCTCCGCGGTCCTGATCCTCGACAACTGCGAGCACGTCGTCGACGCCACGGCCGCGCTGGCCGTCGGGCTGCTCGACGCCGCGCCCGGCCTGCGCGTGCTGTGCACGAGCCAGGTGGCGCTCGACCTCGACGGCGAGGCCGTCTTCGAGCTGGCGCCGCTGGACCTGGCCGACGCCGTCGAGCTGTTCGGCCGCCGCGCCGCCGCTCGGCGCGGGGACCAGCCCGCGGGCGAGGCCGGCGCCGCGGTGCGCGAGCTATGCCGCTCGCTCGACGGCCTGCCGCTGGCGATCGAGCTCGCGGCCGCACGGACGAAGACGCTGTCGATCGAGGAGATCACCCGCCGCCTCGACGATCGCTTCAGCGTCCTGAGCGACCCGGCGAGCCGCCGGCCGCAGCGGCGCAGGGCGCTGAGGGCGACGATCGGGTGGAGCTACGAGCTGCTGTTTCCCGACGACAAGCGGGGCCTGTGGGCGCTTGCCACGTTCTCCGGCGGCGCGCCGCTTGCGGCGCTCGAGTTCGTCCTCGCAGAGGCCCTCGACGTCCCGGCGTCCGCGGCGATCGACGTCGTCGGGCGGCTGGCGAGCCGCTCGCTGGTGATCGTCGACGACGAGGGCGTCGCGTCGCGCTACCGGCTGCTCGACAGCATCCGCGCGTTCGCGCTCGAAGCGCTGTCGGACGCAGGGCTCACCGCCCAGGCTCTCGCCGCGCACGCCACGTGGTTCGCCGAGCGGGCCGCGTCTTCGACGCGCGGCGTGCGCAGTGCGCAGCAAGCCGAGCACCTCGCGTTCGCTCGCGCCGAGCGCGCCAACATCGACGCGGCGCTGGCGTGGTGCGTCGCCCACGACCCGCTGCTCGCGCTCAGGCTCGTCAACGGCTTCGGCTGGGCGTGGATCGTCCTCGGCGACAGCCGGGGCGCGCAGCGGATCCTGACCGCGCTGCACGCCGCCGGCGACGAGTCACCGGCGCGCGATCGAGCGGGCGCGCTGCTGCTCGCGGGCTGGATCGAGGCGTCGGCCGGGCACCTCGAGTCCGCGCGCGAGCATGTCGCCGCGGCCGGCGCGCTCGCGGACACCATCGGCGACGTCGACCTGCAGGCGCGCTGCTGCTACTACCTCGCCTACGTCGTGTCACATCACGGCGAGTTCGCCCAGGCGCTCAAGCTCACCGATCGCGCGAGCGCGCTGTACACCGGGCTCGACCGGCCGTGGGACCAGGCCGCGAGCCAGCTGTTCGCGTCGCGCGCCGCGATCTCGGCCGGCGATCGTGTGCGCGCGGCGCACGCGCGCGATCGGGTCGAGCACTGGCTGCGCACGGTCGACGACCCGTGGCTGCACGTCCGGCGCGACGCGATGCTCGGCGAGCTCGCCCGCATCGAGCATCGCTTCGACGACGCGGTCGTCCATATCGCGCGGGCGGCGCAGACGTCGGGACGGCTCGGCTTCCTGCAGACCGAGGCCTACCATGTCTTCAGCCTCGGCCGCGCGCAGTGCCAGGCCGGCGACTACGCGACCGGCGCGCCCACGTTGCAAGCGGCGATCGAGAAGGCCGAGGCGACCGGTGACGTGCGCCTGGCGGCGCTCGGGCGGGTCCACCTCGGGCGCGTGCTGCGCGCGCTCGGTCAGCCGGCTGGCGCGCGGGTGGCGCTCGAGGCGGCGGCCGCCTGGCACCGTTCGGCCGGGGGCGGTGAGCTGGCATCGCTCGGCGAGTGCCTGCTGGCGGCACTCGACGCCGCGGATGGTGTTGCGGGCGCGCGGGAGCGGCTCGCCGCGCTCCTCGGCGACGCCCGCCGCGACGACGACGCGCCGGTCGAGATCTTCGCGCTCGACGCGCTTGCCCGTCTCGCGATCGAAGGTGGCGACGCCGCCGCGGGGCGGGAGCTCTGCCTGCAGGCCGACCGCCGCATGGAGGGGGCATCGCACGTCATCACGGATCTCGACCGCACGGATGCCCGGGCGGTCAGGCAGTCTGCCTGAGCGGCTCGAGCTCCGCGCGACGGCGGTCGCCGCGCTGGTGCAGCGCGACGAAGGCCAGCAGGCCGGCGACGACGACGGCGATCCCCGCGACCTGGCGCTGATTGACCACCTCGCCGAGGATCAGGAACGACCACACGACGGCGAGGGCGGGTTGTGCGACCTGCGCGATCGCGATCGTCCCGATCTGGATCGACTTCTGGGCGAACACCAGCAGGCCCTGGGCGGCGACGCCGCTTGTGAGGGTGAGGATCAGCATGTACGTCCAGCCGGTGTCGCTCATGCCGAAGACGTCGCCGTGGGCGATCGCCAGCGGCAGCACCGCCAGCGTCGCGATCGGGCAGATCGTCGCCATGAACGTCGTGACGTCCATGTCGCGGCGGTAGTGCCTCGTCGATGCGACGTACGCGACCAGGAGCAGCATGGCGAGAAACCCGAAGACGTTGCCCTGCAGCGAGGCGTCGCCGTTGGGCGGCGCGTTGAACAGCACGAGCGCCACGCCGCCGAACGCGACCACCGCGAACACGAGCGCGCGGGGGTTGATGTACTCGCGAAACAGCCACGCCCCAACCGGCACGATGAGAAACGGCGCGAGCGACCCGATCAGCGCGGCGTTGGCGACGCTGTTGTGCGTCGCGCCGGCGAAGAACACGGCGAGGTTCAGGCCGAAGAAGACGCCCGGCAGCCAGACCTGGCGCACGTTCTCCATCGTGATCCGCCGGCCCATGGTCAGGAGGATCAGGTTCCAGACGAGGCTGACGGTCACCATCCTCCAGAACGCGACGAGGACGCCGGGGGACTCGGCGCGCTTGACGAGCGTCGAGCTGAGCGAGAAGGCGACGACCAAGCCGACGACGGCGAGCACCCCGAGGGCCGTCGGGGTGCTTACGCGGGTCCGCAGCGTCGTCATCTGGCCGGCGATCGCGCGACGTTTCAGGCCGCGCCGGCCAGAAGCCCGTGCGCGGCG
>CAWIXC010000015.1:0-6989 GCA_963839905.1 uncultured Actinomycetes bacterium
GACACCTCGAAGACCCGAGCTACGCTAGCGTCGGGCGGCGTGCTGACCCCCAGCCAGTCCGAGCGCCTCGAGGCTTGTGCCCGGGTGCTCGACGCCCCGGGCCGGATCGTCATGACCGGCGCGGTCAGCCCGGCGGCGCGCGCGGCCGTGACCGCCGGCGCCGGCGACGGCGTCGAGGTCCTGGTCGTCGACGAGGGCGAGATCAAGCGCGTCGACGGCTCGATCGACGTGCTGTTCATCGGGCCGACGAGCCGCTTCAGCGTCGCGCTGGACCTCTTTCAGCGCTGGCCCGCGCGCGTCGTCCCCGGCGGCACGCTGTTCATCTACGGGGCGTTCGCATCGCCGGCGCTGACCACGGCGCTGCTGCGCACGATCGGCTCCTCGCGCGCGTGGCGGTACTTCGGCCGCGAGGGCGCGCTGGCCGAGTACGTCCACGCCGAGCTGTCGCACGGCGAGCGCGTGCTCGACGCGATCGCCCAAGCCGCGCAGATGCCGTACTTCGCCCGCGGCCTGGCACGACGCCGGGCCGCCAAGTTGCGTTCCTCGTAACACCTGCGAGCTAGCCTGAGCGGCATGGAGAAGACCGACACGACACCGATCACGAAGACCGACGACGAGTGGCGCGCGACGCTGACGCCGGAGCAGTACGAGATCCTGCGCAAGGCCGGCACCGAGCGCGCCTTCACCGGCCCGTACGTCGACGAGAAGACCCCGGGGATGTACAACTGCGCCGGCTGCGGGTCGCCGCTGTTCACATCCGACGCGAAGTTCGACTCGGGCACCGGCTGGCCGAGCTTCACGGACCCGGCCGTCGCGGAGCACGTCGAGACGCGCACGGACCGCAAGTTCGGCGTGGTCCGCACCGAGGTCGTCTGCAAGCGCTGCGGTGGGCACCTCGGGCACGTGTTCCCGGACGGCCCTGGCGAGAGCGGCGAGCGCTACTGCATCAACGGCTGCGCGCTCACGCTGCAGCCGGCGAGCGAGTAGGCCCTCGGGCGGGTACACCGGCGGGAGTTCCCGACCTTAGGAGCGCCCACGCATGCAGTACTGGTTCGCCACGTCCACCGAGGAGTTCACGCCGTCCGACATGCTCGAGCAGGCGAAGGCCGCCGATCGCGCGGGCTTCGACGGCCTGGGCACCTCCGACCACTTCGCGCCCTGGTTTCCGGACGGCCAGGCCGCGAACGCGTGGGTCTACCTCGGCGCGCTCGGGCAGGTGACGGCCAAGCCGATCGGGACCGGCGTGACACCGATCGTGCACCACTACCACCCGGGGGTCGTGGCGCAGGCATTCATGTCGCTCGAGGAGCTCTATCCCGGTCGCGTCTTCCTCGGCGCCGGCTCCGGCGAGGCGGTCAACGAGACGCCGCTCGGCCTTGACTGGCCGTCCTACGAGGAGCAGCGCCGGCGCTTCGAGTCCGGCCTCGAGGCGATCACGCGCCTGTGGGACGGCGAGACCGTGACGATGGACGGCGGCTGGTTCCGGCTCGAAGAGGCGAAGCTCTTCACGCGCGCGGAGACCCGCCCGAAGCTCTACATCTCGGCGTTCGGGCCGCGCTCGGCCGAGCTCGCGGGGCGCTACGGCGACGGCCTCTGGACGCTAGGCGACCCCGAGCAGGCGCCCGAGATCATCGACGCCTACCGCGAGTCGTGCCGCAAGCACGGCCGCGAGGAGGGCGAGATCATCTTCCAGGCCGGCTTCGCCTGGGCCGACGACGAGCAGGCGGCGATCGACGGCGCCCGGCACTGGAAGCCGACCCAGCTGCCCGAGCTCTACCTCGAGGACATCGCCGACCAGGACGACATGCAGCGCCGCGCCGACGCCCGCATGAGCGACGAGGAGTTCGCGAAGGAGGGCTTCCTCATCGGCTCGGACCCGGCGGAGCACGTCGAGCGCATCCGCGAGATGGAGCGCGCTGGCGCGACCGTCGTCTGCCTGCAGCTCATCGGCCGCGCCGACCCGCTCGGCTCGATCCGCACCTACGGCGAGCGCGTGCTGCCGGCCCTGCGCGAGGCAGCGGTCGGGTCCTGACTGACGGGCTGGCGGCGCCGCTGGGTCTCCGCCACCCGCGCATCATGGCATCGGTGGATCTGATGTTACGATGCCCGCATGCGGACGACCGTTAGCCTTGACCCCGACACGCGCCTGCTCGTCGAGCGCGCGATGCAGGAGCGCAAGATCTCGTTCAAGGAGGCTGTGAACCTCGCGATTCGCGCGGGTCTCGGCGCCCCGGGTACAGAACGGCAGGCCTACACGACGCCGCGAGCGCTGGGCCCCGCGCGCGTCGATCTCACCAAGGCACTCGCGCTCGGGGAGCAGCTCGAGGACGAAGCGCTCGCTCGTCGCCTCGCCGAGGGTCGCTGACGCCGGTGGTCATCGTCGATGCCAACGTCCTGCTGTGCGCGGTCGATACTGCCGCCGCGCACCACGACGACGCGCTCGCCTGGTTGGACGCGTCGCTCGCGGGCGGCGAGTCGGTCGGGCTCGCATGGGTCGCACTGCTGGCGTTCCTCCGCATCTCGACGAACCCCGCAATCTTCGCCACCCCCGCGACGGTGGACGATGCGGTCGAGCAGGTGCAGTCGTGGATCGGCGCCCCGGCAGCGGTCGTCGCTCAGCCGGGTGCTCGGCACGCCGGCCTGCTGGGCGCACTGCTGCGGGAGGCGGGCACCGCCGGGAACCTCTCGACGGACGCGCACCTCGCGGCGCTCGCCATCGAGCACCGTGCGGACATCGTCTCCTACGACCGCGACTTCGCGCGCTTCGCCGGCGTCCGCCACCGGCTGCCTGGCTGACGTCGCTGCTCGGGCAGGTGGCGCCTCACCGCCGGACCGCGATGCGCCGGCTCGTTCGCTGCGAGGTGCCGTCCGCCGCTCGGGCCTCGACGACGATGCGAAGCGAGCGCGTCCGGGCCCGGCGCATCGACCGAACCTGGGTCCCGGTGAGGGGCACGCGGACGGTCCGTCGCCCGGCGCCTACCTGCAGGGCGCGCCGCGCGAGGACCCGGGTGCCGCGGTAGACGATCGTGCGCACCGCGGCGGCACGCTGCAGCCGGATTCGCACGGCGACCGCCGCGAGCTGTCCACGCCGCAGCCGAAGCGCCAAAGCCATGAGGGAGTCCACGACGGCGGGGACGAACGCGAACACGCCCTGGTCGCCGGCCACGATCAGCGTGTCGTCGCTGATGGTCATCCCGACGAACTCGCGCAGCGGCGTGGTAGCGCTCCAGACGACCGCGCCCGTCGCGGCGTCGAAGGCGCGCAGGGTGCCGTCCTTGGTGGCCGCGAACACCCGCGAGCCGACGATCAGCGGCGAGCCGGCGGACGCCCCGGCCACCGCGGTGCGCCAGCGTCGCGACCCGCTCGGGGCGTACGCGACGACCTCGCCGTCCCCGGTGACGAACGCGGTCCCGTCGGGTGCGGCCGCGAGGCCTCCGGCTTCGATCGGTCGCGGCAGGTCGTGCAGCTTGCGGCCCGTCGCCGCGTCGAGCACCAGTCCCTCGACGTGCACGCGGCCGGCCGAGACGACGATGCTCATGCCGAACGTCGTGTTGCCGCAGGGCGTGGCCCAGACCTGCACCGGCAGGCCAAGCAGCGCGTCGCGCCGGTAGGCGCGCGCGACACAGCCGGACTTGCCGCCGGTGAGCGCGTACACCCGCGCGGAGTCGAGCGCGAGGTCGCCTACGCCGTCCGCACGCGCCTCCCACAGGAGCTTGCCCGTCGTCGCGTCGAGCGCCCGCGTCCCGAGCACGCCGCTGACGACGGCCAGCCCGGCATCGGCGACCGGGCCGGTGAACATCGTCTGGGTGTCGGTCCAGCGGGCGGCGCCCGTGGTCGCGTCGACCGCGCCGATCGCGAACCCCGGCGGCGTTCCGGTGAAGACCCGGCCGCCGGCGGCGGCGATCTGCCCGGCGGTGCTCGGGGCCGTCCAGCGGGTCGCGCCGCTCGCCGAATCGAGCGCCAGGAGGCTCGTGGTTGCGACGAAGACGCTCCCGCCTGCGGCGACGGGCTGCAGGACATGCACCTTGAGCTCCGGCCGCGACCACCCCTGCACGAGCGGGGGCGCCGGACCGGTCGCGGCGTAGCCGGCGTGCCCCGCATCGATGCCGGGGTTGCCCGCGTCCGCGGCGTGCGTCGCCGGAACGGTTACCAGCATTGCCATCAATGTGAGCGCGCACCCGCGCAGGAGGAGAGTCACCATAGTGAGCGCAAACCGCGCGATCAGGTGAAGGTGCGGTCTGGCGTACCGATCGTCAGAACAGCCCGAGCTGGCGATCCTCCGGCTCGTCGTCGCGCAACTGCGCCCAGGCCGGGGTCTCCGGCTCCTCGTCCGCGAGCTCGGGCTCGGGAACGGCCGGCTCGGGCGGCGCGACCGGCTCGGGCTGCGGCGGCGGATCCATCGCGAGCAGCGCCGGCAGCCGCGCGACATCGGCGCGCAGCGTGTCAAGCAGCGAGCGGGTGTAGAGCGCGGCGGCCGGGTGATAGAGCGGGTACAGCCGCACGGCACGGTTGCCGACGGTCACGATCTCCGCCTGGCCGTGAAGCCGCGAGATGCCCACCGGCTCTCCGCGCAGCAGCTTCGTGGCGAAGTTGCCAAGCGTGCAGATCACACGCGGCTGGATGAGCTCGACCTGGCGCATCAGGTAGTCCTGGCAGTTGTCGATCTCCGCCGGCAGCGGGTCGCGATTGCCAGGCGGGCGGCAGTTGTGGACGACCCCACCGGCCGTGACGAAGTTGTGCGTGTCCTCGACGTCGATGCAGAAGAACGTCGTGTCCGCGCGCTCGACATGCGTGACGTCCTCGACGTCGATCTCGTCGTACAGGACGACCCGGTCGCCGCGGTGAAGCGCGCCCGGCTCGAACGGCAGCGTCGACTCGATGTCCGGGTGCAGCTTGTAGCGCATGCACGCGGGGACGTAGGGCGCGATCATCGCGGACAGACGCCGCGTCGCCTCGACGTCGAAATGCAGGCGCCCGCGCGATGGCTTCGCTCGAAGTCCCAGGCGCATGAGCCCTTCGAGCAGCAGCTTGCGATCCACGTCGGAGAAGCCGTCGGTGGCGATGTCAGCGCTCGGCTGGCGTGGCGGGCGCGCTCGCAGATGGCCGTCGTCCATGAACCAGAACGCGAGCATGCGGGCGTTGAGCTTGCTCGCGATCCAGTCGGGAACGACCTTGCGGTTGTCGTAGAACTCCCACCGCAGCACATGCAGCGAGCGATCCGTACGCGTCCTCGTCTGCACCACCGGATACGTGCCCGGGCGGCCCCCGACCGCGATCGTCCTCACCGCGTCTACGACGGGGTCAAGCTCGTCGAGCAGCGACGCCTTGAAGCGCGCGTAGTCAGCTTGCCGCTCGTCGTGCGAGCACGTCAGGATCGCCGACCTCGAGGTCAGCGAGCCGTCTCCGAGGACCGATCCGCATACGACGTCGAACGCGAGCGCGCTCAACCCCTGGCCGGTCGCCACCCGGTCCGTGGCTCGCAGCTCCTCGACCGGCACGTACCCACGCTCGGTCAGCACCGGGTGGTCGCCTGTGAGCTCGACCCCCACCCGGCCTCGACCCGCGTGCTTGGCCGACCGGTAGGTCAGCCGGTAGACCGAGCGCGAGCCGAGCGGGCTCGCGTGCCAGCCGATGACCCTTCGCGGCACGAGGCGCCCGTCGTGGTCGACGGACATGACGGTCCCGTCGTACTCCGAGCGCACCAACCGCCCGACGCTCTCCCAGGTCCCATCGCCGAGCTGGACCATCGCGTTGTACCTCAGGCACTTCAAGACGTTCGCGATGAAGACGTCCGAGCGCGCGAGGCCGACCTCCGCGAGCAGCTCGTCGAGCAGCTTGCCGGCCGCGCCCACGAACGGGATGCCGAGCTCGTCCTCCTTGGCGCCCGGCGCCTCGCCGACGAACATCAGGTCCGCGTCCGCGTTGCCGGCCCCGAATACGACCTGATTGCGCGTGCGCGCCAGCTCCGGGCAGCGGGGGCAGCCGCGCGCCTCGCGGTAGACCGACGTGAGCTCCTCGCGGCGCTCTGCGCTCGTGGACACGGGGCAAGCGTAGTCCGCGTGGCGGCGTCGGCTATGGTTCGTGGCGTCGTCGCACGCGCTGCGACGGCACCCATACAACGCGACCGGTACCTCCCGAGGACTGGACCGACATGGACACCGATTCAGACTCCAAGCTGCCTGCTGGGACGACGTTCGTGCGCCGCACCGCGATCGTCGGTGCCGGGCGCCTCGGAACCGCGCTCGCCGCGGCGCTGCAACGTGCGGGCGTACGGGTCGACGGGCCCTTCGGGCGCGACGCCACGCTGCCGGCCGGCGTCGACGCAGTGCTGCTCTGCGTGCCCGACGCCCAGATCGGGAAGGCCGCCGCGGCCCTTCCGCGCGACCGGCCCGGGCTGCTCGTCGGCCACTGCTCGGCGGCGACGACGCTCGCCCCGCTCGCCGGGCACGGCGAGGCGTTCAGCCTGCATCCGCTCATGACCGTGCCCGAGCGCGGCGCGCGCTTCGGCGGCGCCACCGCAGCGATCGCCGGCGCGACCCCGCGGGCTCTCGCCGCGGCCCGAGAGCTCGCGGACGCGCTCGGGATGCGCGCCGTGCACGTCGCCGACGAGGATCGCGCCGCCTACCACGCCGCCGCCTGCGTCGCCTCGAACTTCCTGGTCACGCTCGAAGGCGTGGCGGAGCGGCTGGCGGCCTCCGCGGGGATCGGCCGCGAGCCGCTCGCCGAGCTCGTGCGCGCGAGCGTGGAGAACTGGGCGGCGGCCGGTGCCGCCGAGGCGCTGACCGGCCCGATCGCCCGCGGCGACGAGCGGACCGTCGAGCGCCAGCGCGAGGCGGTCGCCGAGCGCGCGCCCGAGGATCTCGCGCTCTTCGACGCCCTCGCCGAGGCGACCCGCGTCCTGGCGGCCGAGCAGCGGGCGGCGGCCGAGCGACCCGCTTCGCCCGCGCCAGTCGGAGGACCGCCCTCGCCGCGCCCCCTCGCCTCGCCGA
>CAWIXC010000016.1:0-10000 GCA_963839905.1 uncultured Actinomycetes bacterium
CCGAGACGATCGACGGGCGTGGCGGCGACGACACGATCTGCTCCGGCGCCGGCAACGACAGCGTCCGCGGCGGCCCCGGCAACGACACGATCCGCTCGGGCGACGGCAACGACCGCCTGCTCGGCGACAGCGGCAACGACCTGCTGCTCGGCGGCCCCGGCATCGACGACCTGCGCGGCGGTGCGGGCAACGATCGTCTCGGCGGCGGCGACGGCAACGACCGCGTCGACGGTGGCCAAGGCGACGACCTGCTCGACGAGATGCACCTCAGCGGCCGCGGCAACGACCGCCTCTTCGGCGCCGCCGGCGACGACCACATCCGCACCGCCGGCGACACCAAGGACACCGTCGACTGCGGCCCGGGCCGCGACTTCGCGCTGCTGGACACGCGAGACAAGCAGCGGCGCTGCGACAGCGTCGCCGCGTCACCCCGTAGCGACGCTGAGCGCGCACGCGCGCCGCGCGGCACGTCCAGCGGCGCCAACCCGACGTCCCGGTCGCGGATCCGTTTCGGGACGCGGCCTCTCCCCGGCCCGAGCGCCGGCGGCGGCCCGCCCGAACTGTGTCGCTGAGCGTTCGCCTGCGGGATGCGTGGCGGCGCCGGCGGCGTCGGCTGCGTGGTCCCTCAGCGCTGGCGCTGACGGACGGGCTGCGGGCGTCGATCTCGAGCTCCTCCAGATCGCGCCGTCCAGGCGAAGGAGCAGTTCGCTCTACCACGGTTGGATCGAGCCGCCGGCGCGATAGCGCGCGAGCGCGGTCTCCCAGCTTTCGCCCGACCAGACCATCGCCAACGAGCCGTCGCGGCGGTCGATCAAGATTGGCCCGCCGCCGCCCAACGCGTCACGAGCGTCGCCCGTCGTCAGATGCTTTCGGCTATCCCAGAAGAAGACCCAGCCTTCCGCTACTTCTTCCGTCATGTCAGGGATGAGAACGAGGTCGTCCAATCCCCACTCGGCGCCGACACGCTCGACCTCGCGCGTCGCCAGCTCCTGGCCTCCACGGCGTCGATCGGCACCTTTCAAGTCTCGCAGGCCCCTGTGGCTCCGAGGCAACCGCGGTAGCGCCGGCCGCGGCAGCCGCACCCCGCTGAGCGTTCCTTGCGCGACATCCCGCGCGCGCCTCTGAGACTCGCTGACGGACGTTGCGGGATCGGCGCTCAAGCAGGGTTGCAGTCGGCGCCGGCTGTCGGGAAGGGTGCCGCGGATGCGGCAGGAGTGGGAGCCCGAGGAGCTCGTGGCGTCATGGACGCTGCTTGACGCCGATTGGGCGCTGGTGGCCAATAAGGGCGGGCGCGACCCGGCTGGGGTTCGCGTTGCTGCTGAAGTTCTTTGAGCTCGATGCGCGTTTCCCGCGCGATCGTGCGGAGATCCCGCCGGCGGCGGTCGCGTTCGTCGCAGATCAGGTCGCTGTCTCGCCGGCGGAGCTGGCGGGCTATGACTGGGCTGGGCGGTCGATCAAGTATCACCGCGCGCAGGTCCGCGAAGCGTTCGGGTTTCGCGAGTGCACGGTCGCCGATGAGCAGCGCTGGACAGACGTGGCTGCAGCGCGAAGTCTGCCCCGTCGAGCTCAGCGAGGACCGTGTGCGCGACGCGCTGCTGCGGCGCTGTCGCAGCGAGCGTGTCGAGCCCCCCGGTGCGTCCAGGATCGAGCGGGTGCTCGGCAGCGCGCGAGCCGGTCACGACGCGCAGTTCACCGCAAGGACACTGTCGCGTCTGTCTGACGGCGCGGAGCTGCGCCTCGCTCCGTCTGGTCGGCGACGCGCCGGACATGGCGGTCTCGGTGGCGGGTCCGGGTTTCTGGCGGAGCTGAAGGCCGATCCGGGCCGCGTCGGGCTGCGGACGCTGCTTGAGGAGATCGAGAAGCTCGAGCGTGTCCGCGCGATCGGTCTGCCGGGGGACCTCTTCGCCGACGCGTCTGAGCGACAGGTCACCGCGTGGCGGGCGCGCGCCGCGAAGCTATATCCGTCAGATCTGCGTGCGGCGGGCGAGCCGGTCCGGCTGACGTTGCTGGCCGCGTTGTGCTGGTCGCGCACGGCGGAGATCACCGACGCGCTCGTTGATCTGCTGATCGAGCTCGTGCATGGCATCGGCACTCGGGCGGAGAACCGTGTCGAGCGTGAGCTGATCAACGACCTGCGTCGCGTGCGCGGCAAGCAGGGCATCCTGTTTCGTCTCGCCGAGGCCGCGATCGAGCACCCCGACGACACCGTTCGAGCGGCGCTGTTTCCGGTCGTCGGCGAAGGCACGTTGCGCGACCTCGTGCGCGAGGCCAAGGCCAACGATCAGGCGTTTCGCCAGCGCGTGCGGACGGTGCTGCGCGCGTCGTACTCCTCGCACTACCGCCGGATGCTTCCGCGGCTGCTGGCCGCCTGGAGTTTCGCTGCGCGAACACGCGCTACCGCCCGGTCATGGACGCCTTGGAGCTGCTGGCCAGGTACGCCCAGCGCCCCGGCCAGGACCGTTTCTACCCCGCCTCGGAGGCCGTGCCCGTCGATGGGGTCGTGCCGCGCGAGTGGCGGGCGCGGTCATCGACGACAACGGCCGGATCGAGCGCATCCCGTACGAGCTGTGCGTCCTGCGTGCCCTCAGAGACGCGATCCGGCGCCGCGAGATCTCCGTCGTCGGCGCCAACCGCTGGCGCGACCCCGAAGACGACCTGCCGACCGACTTCGAAGACAACCGCGACATCCACTACGCCGCGCTGCGTCAGCCACTGGACCCCAGCGCGTTCATCACCGACCTGCAGGACCGGCTCGCCGCCGCACTGAGCAGCCTCGACGGTGCGGTCGCCGGTGGCGGCGCCGGCGCTGTGCGGATCACCAACCGTCGCGGGGAGCCGTGGATCACGGTCCCGGCGCTGGACGCCCAGCCCGAGCCGCAGACGCTGGAGGCGCTCAAGCAGGAGGTCATGCGTCGCTGGGGGATGTTTGACCTGCTTGATCTGCTCAAGCACGCCGACGTCTTCACCGAGTTCACCAGCGAGTTCTCATCAGTCGCGTCGCGGGAGATCACCAGCCGCAGCGTGCTGCGCCGGCGGCTGCTGTTCGTGCTCTTCGCACTGGGCACGAACATGGGCATCAAGCACATCGTCGACGGCGCCGCCGAAGCCGGCGAAAGCGAAGCGACGCTGCGTCGCGTGCGCCGCCTGTACATCACGCGCGACAACCTCAGAGCCGCGATCGCCAAGCTCGTCAACGCCACCCTCGACGTCCGTCAATGCACGCTCTGGGGCGACGGGACCGCGTGCGCGTCGGCGCAAAGAGTTCGGCTCCTGGTCCTCGAACCTGATGACCGAGCCGCACGCCCGCTACGGCGGGCCCGGCGTGATGATCTACTGGCACGTCGAGCGCAAGAGCGTCTGCATCTACAGCCAGCTGAAGACCTGCTCAGCCACGGAAGTCGCCGCGATGCTCGAAGGCCTGCTGCACCACGACACCAGCGCCGACATCGACCGCAACTACACCGATACGCACGGCGCATCGATCGTCGGCTTCGCGTTCTGTCACCTCCTCGGCTTCCGCCTGCTGCCACGCCTCAAACGCATCGGCGCCGCCCGCTCTACCGGCCCGGCCTGCCCACCGACGCCGACTGGGCCCAGCTCGCGCCGGTGATCTCCGCGCGGCCGATCGACTGGGACCTCATCGCTCAGCAGTACGACCAGCTCGTCAAGTACGCCACCGCGCTGAAGCTCGGCACCGCCGAGGCCGAGCAAGTCCTGCGCCGCTTCACGCGCGGCGGCCCCAAACACCCCACCTACCAAGCCCTCGAAGAGCTCGGCGCGCGACCCGCACGATCTTCATCTGCGAGTACCTCACCAGCCAGCCGCTACGCCGCGAGATCCACGAAGGCCTACAGATCGTCGAGACCTGGAACAGCGCCAACACCGAACTGTTCTACGGCAAGAACAGCGACCTCACCGACCCCGACCGCGAAGAGCAAGAGATCTCGATGCTCGCGCTGCACCTCCTGCGATCAGCCCTCGTCCACATCAACACCCTGCTCGTCGAACGCATCCTCAGCGAACCCGCCTGGGCTAACCGCCTCACCGACGCCGACCGGCGCGCGCTCACCCCGCTGTTCTGGACGCACGTCAACCCCTACGGCAAGTTCACGCTCGATATGGACAGCCAGCTCGACCTCGACCCACCCGCCACAGCGATCCAAGCCTAGTTTGCCCCCAGTGACACCGACCCGAGCACCGGGCCTATAGCTCACGTTTCGAACATGACCCCCCTCCCGACACAGCGCTCGCCGCACCGACGACCGCAGCGATCCTCGTTGCAACATCCGTTGCAGCCGGACAGATCTGTCGGCCAGGAGGACCAGAATCCAGCCTCGCGGTTGCGTTCCGTCCGGTCCCCTCGGTAGCTTGCGAACACATGTTCGTGTCCTCGCTGCCTCGCTCGGTCCCACCCCGTCTGCGCCGCCTCGGCGCATGGATTCGGGCATTCGCCCTCCTGGGGGAATTCGAGCCTCCCGCTCGTGCGACGCCGCCGTACAGCACCGCCGCCACCGTGCCCGGCACCTCCGCCGCCACCGTGCCCCGCGCCTCCGCTGCCACCGTGCCCCGCGCCTCCGGCGACGTCAGCGGAAATGCAGCGCCGACCCGAAAGGCCGGCCCTCGCGGCCCGGAGCGCGGGCATCCCCACCGCACGCCGCTGCGCGCGCCGCGGCGCGCGCGCCGCCCCGGCGCTGGCCCGCCCCCACCATCCCCATGCATCACACCCGTCGCCGGCACGCGCACCGCCCGCGTTGGCACATCGACACCGCGCGACCGCTCCCGCGGATAGTCGCGGCGCGAGCCCACGCGCGTCGACCCAACCGCGCGAGCGGCGAACGGCCCCGAGGACCGCTTCCGCCGCCCTTACCCGCCCGGCCAGCCTGCGCCAGGACCACGCGGCGGCACCGACCGAGCGTCAAGGACCCCCGCCCGGCAATCGGGTAGGGGCCGGGCTTACCCCGGCCCCTCCCACACCACCGGACATGCGGGTCCGCATCCGGCGGTTCGCGTCGCGTCCCGGAAACGGCGGTAGGGATCGGTGAATCCCCGCAGGCCGTGGCTGACCCAGTAGGCGTTGGTCAGGGTGGTGTTGCAGGATCCAGGAGCCCGCGATGCGCCAGGGTCCCTTGCTGGTGTTGGCCCACTCGTGGGCCTTGCCGGCGGGGATGCCGAGCGAGCGCAGGTTGCGCGCCGCGTCTCGGGCCGCGCTTCCATTCCTTCCACCGCACCTGCCGCAGCCGCCGGCGCAGCCATTCATCGAGATCGGAGAACGGGCGCTCGCCTTCGGCCAACGCGAAGTAGGCCGTCCAGCCAACCGTGAACCGGTTGATCGCATGGATGCGCCGTTCCATCGGACGCCCCAGGTGCGCGCGGTCAGCTCTCGGAGGCGGTCCTTGGCCCGTTGGCGGGCTTTCGGGCTGACGCCGATCTTGACCTGGCCGCCTCGCCGGTAGAACCCGAACCCCGAGAAACGGCCGGGTCGTCGCCCAAGCGACCGCCGACTTGCGGCGGTTGACGCGCAGCTTCAGGCGCTGCTCGATGAACGTCGTGATGCTCGCCATGACACGCTGCCCTGCCCGTTCGCTGGCGCACGTAGACACGCAGGTCGTCGGCGTAACGAACGAACCGGTGGCCGCGGCGCTCCAGCTCTGGTCGAGGTCGTCGAGCATGACGTTGGCCAGCAGCGGCGAGAGCGGCGACCCCTGAGGGGTTCCCTCCGCGCTCGCTGCCAAACCCCATCGCTCATGACCCCGGCCTGCAGATAGCGCCGCAGCAGCCGCAGCACCTGCTTGTCATCAACCCGTCTGGCGACCCGCGCCATCAGCGCGTCGTGCTGGACGCGATCAAAGAACGCGTCCAGGTCGACGTCCACAACCCACGCCGCGTCATCCTGCATGAACTGGCGTGCCCGCGCGACCGCCTGATGGGCCGAGCGGCCCGGGCCGAAACCCGTAGCTGTGGTCGCTGAAATGCGGCTCGAACACGCGGTTCGAGCACCTGCAACATGGCCTGCTGGATCAACCTGTCCAGCACCGTCGGCACCCCCAACGCCCGCTGCCCGCCCCGGGCTTGGGGATCATCACCCGGCGGACCGGCTGCGGCTGGTAGGTGCCCTCGTCAAGCGTCGCCCGCACCCCCGGCCAGTGCTCTTTGAGCCACGGCCGCAACTCCGAGTCGTCATCGCGTCGATGCCAGCGGCACCGGCGTTACGCTCAACACGTCTGAGCGCCGCCACAAGGTTCTCGCGGGAGAAGACCTGCTCCCACAAACCCGCAGCGGCGGGGTGAGCGATGGTGTCGTCCGGCGCCGGACCGTTGCTGCGCTCTGACCGGGCGTCCTCGGGCTTCACCCTCAAACCCTCCCGACCAGGCCCCC
Source organism: uncultured Actinomycetes bacterium (assembly GCA_963839905.1). Classification (GTDB taxonomy): domain Bacteria; phylum Actinomycetota; class Thermoleophilia; order Solirubrobacterales; family Solirubrobacteraceae; genus CADCVQ01. The sequence continues at coordinate 6,376 of CAWIXC010000016.1, forward strand.
GACAAGGGGGTTGGCTGCGATCATCGCAACGGCCGCGAGCACGAACATCCTCAGATCGCGATTTCGCCTCCAGCTTCCTTCCCACCCCGCCTCACGGCGACGCAGTTGCCCTCGGTTTGTGGTTGGTGCCATCAACCTCCACAGGGGACTTGCACCCCCGAGCGGCTGGTCATGCCCGGCGTACACGACGAAAGGCCGCCCCCAAGGGCGGCCTTTCGATGAAGAAACCGGCGGCGTCCTACTCTCCCGGGCCCTTGCGGGCCAAGTACCATCGGCGCTGAGAGGCTTAACTGCTCTGTTCGGAATGGGAAGAGGTGTTTCCCTCTCGCCGTAGCCACCGGAAAACGTCGAGAGTCTCCCAGGGCCCTTCAAAACTGCACGGTAGCCACCGTTTCTGTGCGACGAGTATCAAAAAGTCATCCGTCAAGCCCTCGACCCATTAGTACCGGTCTCCTCAACACATTGCTGTGCTTACAGATCCGGCCTATCAACCTGGTGGTCTACCAGGGGTCTTACTCCCTCATGGGGATGGGAGAATTCATCTCGAGGTTGGCTTCCCGCTTAGATGCCTTCAGCGGTTATCCAATCCGCACGTAGCTAATCTGCTATGCCCTTGGCAGGACAACAGATACACCAGAGGTGCGTTCATCCCGGTCCTCTCGTACTAGGGACAACTCCTCTCAATTCTCCAACGCCCACGGCAGATAGGGACCGAACTGTCTCACGACGTTCTGAACCCAGCTCGCGTACCGCTTTAATGGGCGAACAGCCCAACCCTTGGGACCCACTACAGCCCCAGGATGCGACGAGCCGACATCGAGGTGCCAAACCGGGCCGTCGATGTGGACTCTTGGGCCCGATAAGCCTGTTATCCCCGGCGTACCTTTTATCCGTTGAGCGACGGCACTTCCACTTGCTACCGCCGGATCACTAAGACCTGCTTTCGCACCTGCTCGACCTGTCAGTCTTACAGTCAAGCTCCCTTACTGCCTTTACACTCTACGCACGATTTCCAGCCGTGCTGAGGGAACCTTTGTGCGCCTCCGTTACATTTTGGGAGGCGACCGCCCCAGTCAAACTACCCGCCTGGCACTGTCCACTGCCCGGATTCACGGCGCAGTGTTAGAAACACAATACATCAAGGGTGGTATCTCAAGGTTGGCTCCACACCAGCCGCAGCCGATGCTTCAAAGCCTCCCACCTATCCTGAGCGAAATGCACCGCATTCCAATACCAGGTTGTAGTAAAGGTGCACGGGGTCTTTCCGTCTAGCCGCGGGTACTCGGCATCTTCACCGAGACTGCAATTTCACCGAGCCCCTCGTTGAGACAGCGCCCAAGTCGTTACGCCATTCGTGCAGGTCGGAACTTACCCGACAAGGAATTTCGCTACCTTAGGACCGTTATAGTTACGGCCGCCGTTTACCGGGGCTTAGCTTCGCTGCTTCGGGGCGAACCCCTAACAACTCCACGTAACCTTCCGGCACCGGGCAGGCGTCAGCCCCTATACGTCGTCTTTCGACTTAGCAGAGACCTGTGTTTTTGGTAAACAGTCGCTTGGGCCAATTCACTGCGGCCCCCTCGGGCTCCGCGCGCAAGGCGCATTACCCTACCGGGGCGCTCCTTATCCCGAAGTTACGGAGCAATTTTGCCGAGTTCCTTAACGAGGGTTATCTCGATCACCTTAGTATTTTCTACTTGCCCACCTGTGTCGGTTTTGGTACGGGCACGCGCAACCTCCCTAGAGGCTTTTCTAGGAGGCATGGCGTCGGGGACTCGCCGGCTTAGAGCCAGCTGGCATCGTGTCTCAGGTTATGCGACCCCGCATTTCACAGGGGTCACCCCTACACACTTACCCCAGGACGACCATCGCCTGGGTTCCCTTAGCCTTCCTCGTCCCCCCATCGGTCAAACGGTTGCGACGTGGTACAGGAATATCAACCTGTTGGCCATCGACTACGCCTTTCGGCCTCGCCTTAGGTCCCGACTAACCCTGAGCAGACGAACTTTACTCAGGAATCCTTGGGCAATCGGCGGAGAGGATTCTCACCCCTCTTTCGTTACTCATGCCGGCATTCTCACTTCCCAGGCCTCCACGGCTGGCTTACGCCGCCGCTTCACTGGCCAGGGAACGCTCTCCTACCGCGCAATCCCGAAGGATCGCACCCGCAGCTTCGGTGTCTAGCTTGAGCCCCGTTACATTATCCGCGCCCGAGCACTTGACCAGTGAGCTGTTACGCACTCTTTCAAGGGTGGCTGCCTCTAAGCCAACCTCCTGGTTGTCTGTGCACTCGGACATCGTTTGCCACTTAGCTAGAACTTGGGGACCTTAGCTGGCGGTCTGGGCTGTTTCCCTTTTGACGCTGAAGTTTATCCCCCAGCAACTGACTCCCGGAGTAGACGTATTGGTCTTCGGAGTTTGCCTGAAGTCGGTAACCTGGTAGGGCCCCTAGTCCAAACAGTGCTCTACGGCCAATACGCAATTGATCCGAGGCTATACCTAAATATATTTCGGAGAGAACCAGATATCACTTGGTTTGATTAGCCTTTCACTCCGACCCACAGGTCATCCGCCCAGTTTTCAACCTAGGTCGGTTCGGTCCTCCACGAGGTCTTACCCCCGCTTCAACCTGCCCATGGGTAGCTCACCAAGTTTCGGGTCTAGCGCCTACGACTATGGTCGCCCTATTTGGACTCGCTTTCGCTTCGGCTCCGCTCATCGCTTAACCTTGCCGCAGACGACTAACTCGCCGGCTCGTTATGCAAAAAGCACGCGGTCACATCACAAGGATGCTCCCACCGCTTGTAGGCACGTGGTTTCAGGTACTATTTCACTCCCCTTCCGGGGTACTTTTCACCTTTCCCTCACGGTACTAGTCCGCTATCGGTCACCTAGGAGTACTTAGCCTTGGAGGGTGGTCCCCCCAGATTCAGTCCACGTTTCACGGGTGTGGACTTACTCAGGAACGTGCGACGGAAGGTCATGCAGTTTCGTCTACGGGACGGTTGCCCTCTTTGGTGCGCGGTTCCACGCGCTTCGACTACCACACGACTTTGTAACTTCCGCCAGGCCGGTCACGGCCTGGAACTCACGTCCTACAACCCCGGCTGCGCAACGCGTGACCGCTTACACGCCTCCGGTTTGGGCTGATCCCTTTTCGCTCGCCACTACTCAGGGAGTCTCGGTTGATTTACTTTCCTCGGGGTACTGAGATGTTTCACTTCCCCCGCTTGTCTCCAGCCGGCCTATGTGTTCAGCCAGCGGCGACGCCGCATTACCAGCGCCAGGTTTCCCCATTCGGGCATCCACGGATCAAAGGCTATTCAGCGCCTCCCCGTGGCTTATCGCAGCCGTTCACGCCCTTCATCGACTCTAGGTGCCAAGGCATCCACCATGTGCCCTTATTATCTTGACGGTGATCGAACCCTCCGCTTCCGCGGCGGTTCGGTGATACCCGTCGCCACCCCCGCTTATCGAATAGGGGTGGCGATGTGGCTACTGTGCAGTTTTCAAGGGCCGCAGGGAGTTCGCGCCGCGGGACTCGCGGACGCGGTCTCTCAAAACTCAACAGCATGCAGTGAGCTAAAGCCCTGCGGTATGCAGGAGCTCGCTCACGCCAGGTTCG
>CAWIXC010000016.1:12500-249381 GCA_963839905.1 uncultured Actinomycetes bacterium
GTCAAACTACCCGCCTGGCACTGTCCGCTGCCCGGATTCACGGCGCAGTGTTAGAAACACAATACATCAAGGGTGGTATCTCAAGGTTGGCTCCACACCAGCCGCAGCCGATGCTTCAAAGCCTCCCACCTATCCTGAGCGAAATGCACCGCATTCCAATACCAGGTTGTAGTAAAGGTGCACGGGGTCTTTCCGTCTAGCCGCGGGTACTCGGCATCTTCACCGAGACTGCAATTTCACCGAGCCCCTCGTTGAGACAGCGCCCAAGTCGTTACGCCATTCGTGCAGGTCGGAACTTACCCGACAAGGAATTTCGCTACCTTAGGACCGTTATAGTTACGGCCGCCGTTTACCGGGGCTTAGCTTCGCTGCTTCGGGGCGAACCCCTAACAACTCCACGTAACCTTCCGGCACCGGGCAGGCGTCAGCCCCTATACGTCGTCTTTCGACTTAGCAGAGACCTGTGTTTTTGGTAAACAGTCGCTTGGGCCAATTCACTGCGGCCCCCTCGGGCTCCGCGCGCAAGGCGCATTACCCTACCGGGGCGCTCCTTATCCCGAAGTTACGGAGCAATTTTGCCGAGTTCCTTAACGAGGGTTATCTCGATCACCTTAGTATTTTCTACTTGCCCACCTGTGTCGGTTTTGGTACGGGCACGCGCAACCTCCCTAGAGGCTTTTCTAGGAGGCATGGCGTCGGGGACTCGCCGGCTTAGAGCCAGCTGGCATCGTGTCTCAGGTTATGCGACCCCGCATTTCACAGGGGTCACCCCTACACACTTACCCCAGGACGACCATCGCCTGGGTTCCCTTAGCCTTCCTCGTCCCCCCATCGGTCAAACGGTTGCGACGTGGTACAGGAATATCAACCTGTTGGCCATCGACTACGCCTTTCGGCCTCGCCTTAGGTCCCGACTAACCCTGAGCAGACGAACTTTACTCAGGAATCCTTGGGCAATCGGCGGAGAGGATTCTCACCCCTCTTTCGTTACTCATGCCGGCATTCTCACTTCCCAGGCCTCCACGGCTGGCTTACGCCGCCGCTTCACTGGCCAGGGAACGCTCTCCTACCGCGCAATCCCGAAGGATCGCACCCGCAGCTTCGGTGTCTAGCTTGAGCCCCGTTACATTATCCGCGCCCGAGCACTTGACCAGTGAGCTGTTACGCACTCTTTCAAGGGTGGCTGCCTCTAAGCCAACCTCCTGGTTGTCTGTGCACTCGGACATCGTTTGCCACTTAGCTAGAACTTGGGGACCTTAGCTGGCGGTCTGGGCTGTTTCCCTTTTGACGCTGAAGTTTATCCCCCAGCAACTGACTCCCGGAGTAGACGTATTGGTCTTCGGAGTTTGCCTGAAGTCGGTAACCTGGTAGGGCCCCTAGTCCAAACAGTGCTCTACGGCCAATACGCAATTGATCCGAGGCTATACCTAAATATATTTCGGAGAGAACCAGATATCACTTGGTTTGATTAGCCTTTCACTCCGACCCACAGGTCATCCGCCCAGTTTTCAACCTAGGTCGGTTCGGTCCTCCACGAGGTCTTACCCCCGCTTCAACCTGCCCATGGGTAGCTCACCAAGTTTCGGGTCTAGCGCCTACGACTATGGTCGCCCTATTTGGACTCGCTTTCGCTTCGGCTCCGCTCATCGCTTAACCTTGCCGCAGACGACTAACTCGCCGGCTCGTTATGCAAAAAGCACGCGGTCACATCACAAGGATGCTCCCACCGCTTGTAGGCACGTGGTTTCAGGTACTATTTCACTCCCCTTCCGGGGTACTTTTCACCTTTCCCTCACGGTACTAGTCCGCTATCGGTCACCTAGGAGTACTTAGCCTTGGAGGGTGGTCCCCCCAGATTCAGTCCACGTTTCACGGGTGTGGACTTACTCAGGAACGTGCGACGGAAGGTCATGCAGTTTCGTCTACGGGACGGTTGCCCTCTTTGGTGCGCGGTTCCACGCGCTTCGACTACCACACGACTTTGTAACTTCCGCCAGGCCGGTCACGGCCTGGAACTCACGTCCTACAACCCCGGCGGCGCAACGCGTGACCGCTTGCACGCCTCCGGTTTGGGCTGATCCCTTTTCGCTCGCCACTACTCAGGGAGTCTCGGTTGATTTACTTTCCTCGGGGTACTGAGATGTTTCACTTCCCCCGCTTGTCTCCGGCCGGCCTATGTGTTCAGCCAGCGGCGACGCCGCATTACCAGCGCCAGGTTTCCCCATTCGGGCATCCACGGATCAAAGGCTATTCAGCGCCTCCCCGTGGCTTATCGCAGCCGTTCACGCCCTTCATCGACTCTAGGTGCCAAGGCATCCACCATGTGCCCTTATTATCTTGACGGTGATCGAACCCTCCGCTTCCGCGGCGGTTCGGTGATACCCGTCGCCACCCCCGCTTATCGAATAGGGGTGGCGATGTGGCTACTGTGCAGTTTTCAAGGGCCGCAGGGAGTTCGCGCCGCGGGACTCGCGGACGCGGTCTCTCAAAACTCAACAGCATGCAGTGAGCTAAAGCCCTGCGGTATGCAGGAGCTCGCTCACGCCAGGTTCGGTCGACATACTAGGCCGCACAGTCGGTGACCAAGGCATCAAGCACATCGCGAGGTCAAGCCCCGAAGGGCGAGACGAAGGCGATGCGCCGGCCATGGCGCCGTGCTGTACGGGCCCCGTTACGGGGCTCCCTAGAAAGGAGGTGATCCAGCCGCACCTTCCGGTACGGCTACCTTGTTACGACTTCACCCCAGTCACGAGCCCCACCTTCGACGGCTCCCTCCCTTGCGGGTTAGGCCACCGGCTTCGGGTGTTGCTCACTCCCGTGGTGTGACGGGCGGTGTGTACAAGGCCCGGGAACGTATTCACCGCGGCAGTGCTGATCCGCGATTACTAGCAACTCCACCTTCATGTAGGCGGGTTTCAGCCTACAATCCGAACCGAGACGCGCTTTAAGGGATTCGCTCCACCTCGCGGTATCGCAGCCCTCTGTACGCGCCAATGTAGCACGTGTGTAGCCCTGGACATAAGGGGCATGATGACTTGACGTCATCCCCACCTTCCTCCGGTTTGTCACCGGCAGTCTCGCATGAGTCCCCAACTAAATGCTGGCAACATGCGACGGGGGTTGCGCTCGTTGCGGGACTTAACCCAACATCTCACGACACGAGCTGACGACAGCCATGCACCACCTGTGAACCTGCTCCGAAGAGAAGACCTGTTTCCAGGCCGGTCAGGCACATGTCAAGCCCAGGTAAGGTTCTTCGCGTTGCGTCGAATTAAACCACATGCTCCGCTGCTTGTGCGGGCCCCCGTCAATTCCTTTGAGTTTTAGCCTTGCGGCCGTACTCCCCAGGCGGGTCACTTAATGCGTTAGCTCCGGCACGGAGGGAGTCGACACCCCCCACACCTAGTGACCATCGTTTACGGCGTGGACTACCAGGGTATCTAATCCTGTTTGCTCCCCACGCTTTCGCGTCTCAGCGTCAATACCGTCCCAGTGAGCTGCCTTCGCCATTGGTGTTCCTCCTGATATCTGCGCATTTCACCGCTACACCAGGAATTCCACTCACCTCTTCCGGATTCGAGCCCGACAGTATCCACCGGCATTCCAGGGTTGAGCCCTGGACTTTCACAGCGGACTTATCGGGCCGCCTACACGCTCTTTACGCCCAATGATTCCGGACAACGCTTGCCCCCTACGTATTACCGCGGCTGCTGGCACGTAGTTAGCCGGGGCTTCTTCTGAAGGTACCGTCAGACTCCACGGCTATTAACCGCGAGCCCTTCGTCCCAACTGAAAGAGGTTTACAACCCGAAGGCCTTCTTCCCCCACGCGGCGTTGCTGCGTCACGCTTTCGCGCATTGCGCAAGATTCCCCACTGCTGCCTCCCGTAGGAGTCTGGGCCGTGTCTCAGTCCCAGTGTGGCTGATCGTCCTCTCAGACCAGCTACGCATCGTCGCCTTGGTAGGCCGTTACCCCACCAACAAGCTAATGCGCCGCGGGCCCATCCCAATGCGGAGGCCGAAGCTTCCTTTCGTCCGAAGACCACATCCGGTATTAGCCCGAGTTTCCTCGGGTTGTCCCGGTCATTGGGGCAGGTAACCCACGTGTTACTCACCCGTTCGCGGCTCTGCCCCGGGGCAAGCCCCGGTTCGTCGCTCCACTTGCATGTGTTAAGCACGCCGCCAGCGTTCGTCCTGAGCCAGGATCAAACTCTCCGTGAAGAACTTCTGAGCGGCGTCAGCCCGAAGGCCTCTTCCGCTCGTCACGTAGAGCTGTCATGACCAATGTGGCCCCCAATACACGATGGGGCCACGGTTATGACGGGTTTCATTCTCAGGCCCCTCGCGACCATGACGCCGGCAAGCCGGCGACATCGACCGAGGGGTCGAACCTGGACGCACACTGGATCGCTAGGTGCGATCCAAGTGCGCATGCTGTTGAGTTTTCAAAGACCGCCGCGCGTTCCCATGGAGGGGACTCCTCCTAAGAACCTGCGCTACAGCAAGTAGCCGGAGCCGCTTGCAGACAGGACGCGCCAGTATAGCGCTCCGAAGGGGCCCAGGAAAAGGGCTCCGGTCAGAGGCGCAGGGACCAGCGCAGCGCGGAGTATAGACAGGTCGGTCGGACGGCACCGCGCCGGCGGCTCGGACGGCGCCGCCCCGGCGGCCTACGCCGCGCGTCGCAAGCGACGAAATCCGCGCTTGCCGACCTGCAAGACGGCCCCATCCAGACGCTCGGAGGCGACGTCCAGATCCTCGCCCGAGAGCGCCTCGCCGTCGAGCTTCACCGCCCCTTGGCCCAGCAGCCGCCGGGCATCTCCGCGCGAGCGGCCGAAGCTGTCGGCGATCAGCGCCGGGAGGTGCACGACGCCCGACGACCCGTCGAAGCTCGCCTCCTCGATGTCGTCGGGGAGCGCGTGCTGGACGAACACGCGATCGAAGTGCTCGGCGGCGTCCGATGCCGCCTCGCCAGACCAGAAGCGCTCGACGAGCCGCCGTGCGAGCGCGTGCTTGGCGTCGCGCGGGGACAGGCCGGCCGGTGCCGGCTCGCCCAGCAGGAGCGAGTACCACCGGTCCATCGCCGCGTCGGGCAGGCTGAGCGTCTTGCCGTAGATCTCCTCCGGCGCCTCGGACACGCCGATGTGGTTGCCGAGCGACTTGGACATCTTGCGCGTGCCGTCGAGGCCCGCGAGGATCGGCATCGTCAGCGCGACCTGCTCGTCGATCCCGTATGCGCGCTGGACGTCGCGCCCGAGCAGGAGGTTGAACTTCTGGTCGGTGCCGCCTAGCTCGACGTCGGCGCGCACGGCAACGGAGTCGTAGGCCTGCATGAGCGGATAGAGCAGCTCGAGGATCGAGATCGGCTCCTGCGCCGCGTAGCGCTTTGAGAAGTCGTCGCGCTCGAGCAGCTGCGCGACCGTCGTCGTGCGCGCGAGCGCGAAAAGGTCGACCATCGCCATGTCCAGCCACTCGGAGTTGTGGCGCAGCTCGATGCGCGACGCGTCGAGGACCTTGGCGGCCTGCTCGACGTACGTGCGCGCGTTCGCGTCGATCTGCTCGCCCGACAGCACGGGGCGCGTCGACGAGCGGCCGCTGGGGTCGCCCACGCGGGCGGTGTAGTCGCCGATGATGAGCACGACGACGTGGCCGCGATCCTGGAACTCGCGCAGCTTGCGCAGCACGACGGTGTGGCCGAGATGGACGTCCGGGGCGGTCGGGTCGAGGCCGAGCTTGACGCGCAGCGGCCGCCCGAGCGCGAGCTTGCGCGAAAGCCCTTCGGCGGGCAGGCAGTCGACCGCGTCGCGCGCGAGAAACGCGGCTTGGTCGGTGAGAGCGCGGGCGTCGGCGCCGTCGGTGGAGGCGGATTCGCGGGCGAGCGACGCGACGGCCTCCGGGCGCAAGGCGGGGTCGCTGGCCTCAGGGGTCGTCACCGGGCCAATGCTAGAGTCCGGGCCGTCCGTGGCGCGGGTTGCCACCCGTTATCCGACGGTGCCGGGTGCGCGGATCGCACCGGAAGCGGACGTTCCACTATCGCTGCATGAGCGACTCCGAACGCCCTGACATCCTGGTCCTCTCGGACCCACCGCTCGGTCGCCCGCGGCTCAAGCGGCTGCGCCTTGCGCTGATCCTGCTCGGCCTGTCGATCCTCGCGCTCGTCTCGACCGCCTTCGGGATGATGATGGCGGTCGCGTCCGACCTGCCGGAGCTCGAGAACCGCGAGGAGTTCAAGAAGGCGCAGAACTCGCTGCTCACCGACGTCCACGGGACCTACCTCGCGACGCTCGCCAACCAGGGCCGGATCATCATCCCGTCGCGCGAGATCTCGCCGCACATGAAGGACGCGATCATCGCGATCGAGGATCAGCGCTTCTACCAGAACGACGGCGTCGACATCCGCGGCATCGGGCGCGCGCTGTGGCAGGACGTCACGACCGGCAAGGCCGTCCAGGGCGGCTCGACGATCACCCAGCAGTTCGTCAAGAACGCGACGCAGGCGCAGAATCGCCGCACGGTCTTCGAGAAGCTGCGCGAGGCCGCGCTCGCCTACCACCTGACCCGCAAGTGGTCCAAGACGAAGATCCTCACGGAGTATCTGAACTCGATCTACTTCGGCAACGGCGCGTACGGGATCGAGTCGGCGGCGCGCACGTACTTCGGCCAGGGCGACCACTTCGGCTGCGGCAAGCCCAGCCAGCGCTGCGCGAAGGTGCTCAAGCCCCACGAGGCCGCGCTGCTGGCCGGCATGGTGGCGTCGCCGAGCGCCTTCGACCCGATCGCCAACCCGGCCGCCGCCAAGCGCCGGCGCAACGTCGTGCTCGCGAAGATGTACGAGCAGGGCTACCTCACGCGCGGCGAGTACGTCGCGAACCGCGCCAAGCCGGTGCCGGGCAGCGACACGATCCGCCCGCCGCAGGCGCAGGCCGCGACCCAGTCCGCCGCGTACTTCGCGACCTGGGTGCAGCAGCAGGTCATCGAGAAGTACGGCGCGCGCCAGGCGCTCGAGGGCGGGCTGCGCGTCCAGACGACGCTCGACCTCGGGCTGCAGCGCGCCGCCGACCAGGCCGTCAAGCGCTGGCTCGGCGATCCGCCGCAGGGGCCGCACGCCGCCCTCGTCGCGATCGACAACGACTCGGGCGAGATCCGCGCGATGGTCGGCGGCACGGACTTCTCGAAGGTGCCGTTCAACCTCGCGACACAGGGCCAGCGCCAGCCCGGGTCGGCCTTCAAGCCGTTCGTGCTCGCGACCGCGCTGCGCCGCGGCGTCTCGCCGTACTCGACGTGGGAGTCCAAGCGGATGGTCTTCCACGGTGCCCAACAGCATCGAGAAGTTCACGGTCAACAACTACGACAACAACTACTCCGGCGTCAGCACGCTGGCGCGCGCGACGACGTTCTCCGACAACTCGGTCTTCGCCCAGGTCGGCATCAAGACGGGTACGAAGCGGATCGCGCGCACGGCGGAGCGGATGGGGATCCGCACGCCGGTGTCGAGCAACTACGCGATCACGCTCGGTGGCCTCAAGCAGGGCGTCACGGCGCTCGACCTCGCGCACGCCTACGAGACGTTCGCGACCGGTGGGGTGCTCGTCTCGGGCACGCTGGGCGCGAGCAAGCGCGGGCCCGTCGGGATCCGCAAGGTGTCGATGCGCGACTCGCACCGCGTGCGCAACCGCAACAAGCGCCTGCAGCGGCGCGTCCTGCCGAAGAACGTGGCCGAGACGACGACGAACATCCTCGAGTCGGTCATCAACGACGGCACGGGCAAGGTCGCGCAGATCGGCGGCGTGCGGGCATGGGGCAAGACCGGCACGACCGAGAACTACGGCGATGCGTGGTTCGCCGGCTCGACGGACAAGCTCACGGTCGCCGTCTGGGTCGGCTACCCGAACGCGCTCAAGCCGATGACGACCGAGTACCAGGGCGCGCCCGTCGCCGGTGGCACGTTCCCCGCGCAGATCTGGCACGACTTCATGACAGCGGCGATCGAGACCGAGAAGACGCGCCAGGAGCGCGCCTGCGAGGCCGACCAGAAGAAGCTCGAGGCCGCCACACCGCCCGACGACCCCGACGACCCCGTGGAGGAGGAGCCCCCACCGCCGCCCGCGAGCTGCGTGCGCGCCGGGCTGGCGACCGATCCGAGCGCATCTGTCGACGGGGAGGTTCCGGCCGGCGGGCAGACCTCGACGACGCCTGTCGACCCGCAGAAGGGCGATGGCGACGCGACGGCCGCCGACGGGGAGAATCCGGCGACCCCCAACCCGAATCCCAACGGCGCCCAGCCCCCCGCTCCGCAGGCGCCGCCCGCCGTGCCGCCCGCGGCGCAGCCGCCCGCGACGCAGGAGCCGCCGGCGTCCGAGTCCGGCGGTGCGAGCCCCTCAGGCGGGGCGTCGCCGACGTCGCCCTGACGCGCCGAGCAGCCCCGGCGGCCAGGGCCGCGACACGTTGCGGTTGCCGGCTTCGCAGAAGCGCCATGGCAGCTCGACCGCTTTCGTGATGCCGACCCGCAGCCCGGTGACGACGGGCGGCGACGGGCGATCGGGCAGCGGCGGGCCGAGCCGGATCGGTCCGTCGAGCAACGACGTCGCGTTGAGCGCGAGGCCGATGCCGAGGGCCTGCGTGAGCTTGCCCGGACCCGAGCACAGGTCCGTCGACAGCGGGCGGCCACGGCGCTCGTGCATCCCGGCGAGGCCTTCGACCGGCTCGAGCGCGCGGATGAGGACCGCCGCGCCGACGCCGGCGGGCTCCACGACGACGTTCAGCAGCGCGTGGATGCCATAAGAGCGGTAGACGTAGGCGATCCCCGGCGCGTCGAACAGCGGCTTCGTGCGCGGCGTGAGGCCGGCGAACGCGTGGCACGCCGGCTCGGAGTCGTGGTATGCCTCGGTCTCGACGACGACGCCGAGGCAGTCTTGGTAGGCGATCGTGCAGCCGACGAGGGCGCGAGCGGCCTCGACGACCGGCAGCTCGAGCGCGCGGAGGTGGTAGTCGCTCACCCCGCGTGCAGCGCGAGCGCCGCGCGAGCCAACTCGAGCTGCTCGCGGACGCGCGCGAGCGCCGTCCCGCCCTCGCTGACCTTCGACTCGAGCCACGCGCTCTGCGCGAGCAGCGCGCGGAAGGCGGCCGGGTCGAGCTCCTCGGACGCGGAGGCCAGCTCGTCGTCGGTGAGCTGCGCGAGCGTGCGCCCGGAGTCGACGGCGACGCGCACGAGCCCCGCGACGATCCCGTGGCACGTCCGGAAAGGGACGCCCCGCTTGACGAGGTGGTCGGCGACGTCGGTCGCGGCGATCAGGTCGTCGGAGGCCGCCGCCGACATTCGGTCGCGGTGAAAGCGCGCGCCAGCGATCATCCCGGTCGCCGCGGCGAGGCACAGGTCGATCGTGTCGACCGTGTCGAACAGGTGCTCCTTGTCCTCCTGCAGATCCTTGTTGTAGGTCAGTGGCAGGGCGTGCATGACGCCGTGAAGCGCCGTCAGGTGCGCCACGACGCGCGGCGCCTTCGCGCGCAGGAGCTCCGCGGCATCGGGGTTCTTCTTCTGCGGCATGATCGACGAGCCGCTCGTCCACGCGTCGGGCAGCGTGACGAAGCCGAACTCCTCGCTGGACCACAGGACGAGCTCGGCGCCGAGGCGGCTGAGGTGCGTCGCACATGTCGCGGCCGCAGACAGGTAGTCCAGGACGAAGTCGCGGTTTGAGACCGCGTCGATCGAGTTCGGCGCCACGCGCTCGAAGCCGAGCTCCGCGGCCACGGCCGCCCGGTCGGTGTCGAAGTTCACCCCCGCCAGGGCGCCCGCGCCGAGCGGCAGCGCGGCCGTCTGCGCCGCCGCGAACGCGAAGCGCTCGCGGTCGCGCAGGAGCATCCAGACGTACGCGAGCAGGTGGTGTGAGAGGTAGACGGGCTGCGCGCGCTGCAGGTGGGTGTAGCCGGGCAGCGGCCAGTCCAGATGCGCCTCGGCGGCATCGATCAAGGCTTGGGCGAGCGCATCGACGGCTCGCGTCGCGTGGCCGGCGGCGTCGCGCGTGAAGAGCGCGACGTCGGTCGCGACCTGGTCGTTTCGCGAGCGAGCGGTGTGCAGCTTGCCGCCGACCGCACCCGCGACCTCGGTCACGCGCCGCTCGATCGCCATGTGTATGTCCTCGTCGCCCTGATCGAAGTCGAAGGCGCCGTCCGCGAGCTCCGCCTCGACCGCGTGGAGCGCCTCGAGCAGCGCGTCGCGGTCGGCGTCGCCGATGATCTGGCGCGCGGCGAGCATGCGCGCGTGGGCGCGCGATTGCGCGATGTCGTGGTGCCACAGACGGCGGTCGAATCCGAGCGACGTGTTGAGCGCCCGGAAGACCGGGTGCTGAGGCTCGGAGAAGCGCGACATGGCGAGCGAGTCTATGTGGCGGCTACCCTCACCCGCCGTGACCGAACGCAGCTACCCCCAGCGCGACTATTCGCGCCCGCCGGAGGCGATCGAGATCCTGCTCGTGCGCCACGGGGCCTCGCAGGCGGCCGTCGACGGCCAGCCCTTCGAGCTGCTCGAGGGCCAGGCGGACCCGTCGCTGTCGCCCGAGGGCATCGAGCAGGCGCGTCGCGTCGCGACGTTCCTCGCCGGCGAGCCGCTGCAGGCGCTGTTCGTCACGCCGCTGTGCCGCACCGCCCAGACCGCGGAGCCGATCGCGCAGGCCACGGGCCTCGAGCCGGTTGTCATCCCCGAGCTGCGCGAGGTGCACCTCGGCGAGCTCGACGGTGGCGCCTTCCGGATCGCGCTGGCCGCGCGCGACCCCGTCGTCCGCGAGGTGTTCGCGCAGGAGCGCTGGGACGTCATCCCGGGAGCCGAGCGCATGGAGGACCTCGCCGAGCGCACGCGCGCCGGCGTCGGGCGGATCGTCGCATCGGTGCCCGCCGGCGCGAGCGTCGCCGCGGTCGTCCACGGCGGCGTCATCGGCGAGCTCTGCCGCCAGGCCACCGGCAGCTCGCGCTTTGCGTTCGTGCGCGCCGACAACTGCTCGATCACGCGCCTGATCATCTTCCCCGACGGGCGCTGGTGGCTTCGCAGCTACAACGAGGGCGGCCACCACGCGGGCGCGCAGGAGCAGCCGTCGCCGTCAGCCGCGGCCGAGCACCGCGCGTAGCGCCAGCCCGACGCGCTCCACCTGGGACTCGGTCAGCTCGGGGAAGAACGGCAGCGCGACCGAGCGCGCGGCCATGTCCTCGCAGACCGGGAACTCGCCCTCGCGGTGGCCGAACGTCTCGCGGTAGTACGACATGAGGTGGATCGCCGGCAGGTAGGGCTTGGACTGCACGCCGCGCTCACGCAGCGCGCGGATCGTCGCGTCGCGGTCGGCGTCGCGCGGAAGCTGGACGACGAACACGAACCAGCCGCGCCGGTCGCCACTTGAGTCCTCGCACGGCAGCTCGAGCCCCTCGATCCCGCCGAGCGCCTCGCGATACAGCGCGGCGGCGCGGGCACGGCCGGCGAGCATCGCGTCGAGGTGCTGCAGCTGGGCGAGGCCGATCGCGGACGCGATGTCCGACAGGCGGTAGTTGAAGCCGAGGCGGTCGTGGTCGAGCCAGCCCATGTCGGGCGCGCGGCCCTGGTTTCGCTCGGAGTCGATGCGCGCCTTGACCGCGGCGTCGCCCGTCGTGACCATGCCGCCTTCCCCGGTGGTGAGCTGCTTGTTGGCGTAGAAGCCGAACGCCGCGGGGTGCCCGCGCGCGCCGACCGCGACGCCGTCGGCGTGCACCGCGCCGAGCGCCTCGCAGGCGTCCTCGACGATCGGCAGGCCAAGCGCCTCGAACGCCGGCAGGTCGGCCGGATAGCCGAAGATGTGCACCGGCAGGATCGCCGTCGTGCGCGATGTGATCGCCGCGGCCGCGGCGGCCGGGTCGAGGTTCAGCGTGCGCGAATCGATGTCGGCGAAGACCGGCCGGGCGCGCTCGTAGAGTGGCGCGTTGGCGCTCGCGACGAACGAGAACGGCGTCGTGACGACCTCGTCGCCGTCGCTGACGCCGACCGCGCGCAGCGCGAGGTGCAGGCCGGCGGTCCCGCTGGACACGGCGCATGCGTGCGCGACGCCGAGGCGGGCCGCGAACGCCTGCTCGAACGCGGGGACACGCGGGCCGAGCGAGAGCTGGCCGGAGCGCAGGACGTCGATGACGGCCCGCTCCTCGGCGTCGCCGAGCACGGGCCGGGCGAGCGGGATCTCCTCGTCGACTGCCACGCGCACGGGTCGCCGCCGAGCGCGACTACCGCACCGTCGCGGCGCCGCGCACGCGACCGGGCTGCTCGGCGTACTCGAGCGAGTCGACGAGCGCGGACCACGACGCGGCGATGAGGTTCGTCGACACGCCGATCGAGCCCCAGGTGCCGTCGCCGTCGGTGGCGTCGATGAGCACGCGGATCGTCGCGTCCGAGCCCTTCGTCTCGTCGAGGATCCGGACCTTGAAGTTCGACAGCCAGGTGTCGGCGAGGTGCGGGTGCGCCTCGGTGAGCACCGCGCGCAGGGCGGCGTCGAGCGCGTGGACGGGGCCGTTGCCGCGCGTCGTGTGCACGTAGCGCTCGCCGTCGACCCGGATCCGGATCGTCGCCTCGGTCTCGACGTGGCCGTCGGCGGACTGGTCGACGATCACGCGCCACGACTCGAGGTCGAACAGCGGCTCGTACTCGCCGGCCTCCTTGCGCAGTAGCAGCTCGAACGACCCGTCCGCGGCCTCGAACTGGTAGCCGTCGTGCTCGAGCGCCTTCATCCGCGCCAGCACGCGCGCGGCGACCTCGTCCTCGAGCTCGATGCCCGCGTTCTCAGCCTTGTCGGCGACCGTGCCCTTGCCCGAGAGCTCGGACACGAGCAGGTCGCGCCGGTTGCCGACGAGCGCCGGATCGACGTGCTCGAAGGAGGTCGCGTCGGCGCGGATGCCGGCCGCGTGCAGGCCCGCCTTGTGGGCGAACGCGTGCTTGCCGACGTAGGGCTGGGCGGCGTCGGGTTGGCGGTTGAGCAGCTCGTCGGCGAAGTGCGCGGTGTCGGTGAGGCGGCGCAGCTGCTCGTCGGAGACGACGCGGTGGCCCATCTTCAGCTGCAGGTTGGCGATGATCGTGACGAGGTTCGCGTTGCCGGTGCGCTCGCCGATGCCGTTCACCGTGCCCTGCACCTGGGTCGCGCCGGCCTCGACCGCCATGAGGCTGTTGGCGACCGCGCAGCCGCCGTCGTTGTGGCAGTGGATGCCGATCCTCACGCCCGGCAGCTCGCGCACGACATCAGCGACCGCCGCCGCGATCCAGCTCGGCAGCGACGGGCCGTTCGTGTCGCACAGGACGAGCCGCTCGGCACCCGCGTCGGCCGCCGCGCGCAGGCACGCGAGCGCGTAGTCGCGATCGGCGCGCAGGCCGTCGAAGACGTGCTCGGCGTCGAAGATCACGCGCTTGCCGCGGGAGGCGAGGAACGCCACGGACTCGGCGATCATCGCGAGATTTTCGTGACGGGTCGCGCGGACGACCTTGTCGACGTGCAGCGTCCACGTCTTGCCGACGATCGTCGTGACGGGCGCGAAGCAGTCCGCCAGGATGCGCAGGCCGGCGTCCTGCGACGCCTCGACGCCGCGCCGGCGGGTCATCCCGAACGCGGCGATCGTCGCGCTTGAGAGCGACTCGTGCTCGAGCAGCGCGAAGAGCTCCGCCTCCTTGGGGTTCGACGACGGGAAGCCAGCTTCGATGAGCTGCACGCCGAGATCGTCGAGGCGGTGGACGAGGCGCACCTTCTCGTCGGCGGTCAGCGTCATCCCGCCGCCGCCCATGCCGTCTCGCAGCGTGGCGTCGTAGAGCTCGATCTGTGTCATGGCAGTGTGGATCCTTTCGAAGAGAGGGCGAGTTCGTGGCGAGGCGACCGACGCGCGCGCGTCAGGCCGCCTGCTGAATTCGCCGACCGACGATGGACCCGGTGCTCGTCATGCGACCTTGGCGGGTGCCGGGACGGGGTCCAGCCAGTCTGAGTAGCGGTCGCTGCGCCCGTGCAGGGCGTCTTCGAAGGTCGTCTGGATCGCGCGGGTGATCTCACCGGGCTCGCCGGCGCCGATCGGGTGGTCGTCGACCTCGCGCACCGGCACGAGCTCGGCCGCGGTCCCGGTCATGAAGACCTCGTCGGCCATGTAGAGCTCGGCGCGCGCGATGTTGCGCTCGATGACCTCGTAGCCGAGGTCGCGGGCGATCGTGATGACGGACTTGCGCGTGATGCCGTCGAGGATCGAGGCCGCGGGCGGCGGCGTCACGAGCCGCCCGTCCCAGACGACGAAGATATTCTCGCCCGAGCCCTCGCAGACGTTGCCGTGGTCGTCGAGCAGGATCGCCTCCTCGTAGCCGGCCTTCGTCGACTCGATCTTCGCGAGCACGCTGTTGAGGTACTGGCCCGATGCCTTCGCCGCGGGGATCAGCGAGCCGGGGCTGATGCGCCGCCAGCTCGAGACCTTCGTGCGAATACCCTTCTTCTTGCCCTCCTCGCCGAGGTAGGCGCCCCACTCCCAGACGGCGATCGAGACGTCGACCGGCGCGTCGAGCGGGTTGAGGCCCATCTGGCCGTAGCCGCGGTAGATGATCGGGCGCACGTAGCAGGAGCGCAGGCCGTTGCGGCCGATGAGCTCGTTCGTCGCCGTGCGCAGCGCCTCGAGGTCGAACGGCACCGGCATGTAGTACAGCTCGGCCGAGCGCTCCAGGCGCCGCAGGTGGTCGCGATGGCGGAAGACCGCGGGGCCCGAGGACTCCGTGTCATAGCAGCGGATCCCCTCGAAGACGCCGGTGCCGTAGTGGAGCCCGTGCGTGAGGACGTGGACCTTGGCGTCCTCCCAAGCGACGAAGTCCCCATTCATCCAGATGAGGTCGGCTTGCTTCACGTCGAGCTCCTAGCGGTTGGCCGGTGCGTCATGGCGTACGACCGATTCTAGGGCGGTGGCGACCCGCGGGCCAGCCAGGGGGCGAGATGCACGCGTTCGCCCCCCGGCCGCTTAGCCTGGCTCAGCCGTCTGTGCCTCCGACTCCCGGGGGGCCGGGGTCGCCGGTGGGGCCCTGCGGGCCAGGCGTGACGGGGCCCTGGGCTCCGGTCGCCCCGGTCGCGCCCGCTGGGCCAGCCGGGCCGGGCGGCCCGACGGTAGGCGTGGTGCCGGTCGGCCTGGCGGCGGGGTCGGAGCCGACCTGCATCGTCTGGCCGGAGAAGTGGCACGACAGGGTGTCGGTGTTGACGCGCGCCGTGCTCAGGCAGGTCACGACGTAATACGAGCGCTGGGGGATCGCTGCCGGGATCGTGACCGTCATGCGGCTCAGGCGCATCGTCATCGAGCGCATCCGCGGATACAGGCGCACGAGCCCGGGGGTCACGCGCAGCTCGCGCGCGAGGTCGTCGCGGCTAAAGCGCCGGCCCTTGGACAGGAACATGCGCAGCTTGCCTTCGGTCGAGCTCGTGCTGCCCTGGTTTGAGATCGTGACGGTCGTCCGCCAGTGCCCGCGGACCGGCCGGATGTCCGGCGGCTCGGTCACGTGGCTCACGACGAGCTTCGGGCGCGCGACGGAGATCGCCGGGACGCCGGCGGCCAGGAGGGCCGCCGACAGCGCCACCAGCGCGGCGGGCTTTCGCCCGAGGCGCCTGCCCGGCTCAGGCTTAGCCACCGGTTCCCGCCTCGCCCTGCGGGCCGGTCTCACCCTTGGGCCCTTCCGGGCCGGGAGGTCCGGCAGGTCCGGTCGCACCGGTCGCGCCCGACGGGCCGGCGGGTCCGGGGGGACCGGGGACCCCGCCGCCGGAGCCGCTCTGCTCGGTGGTCGGGGTCGCGGTGCCGACGCGCATCGTCTGGCCGGAGAAGTGGCACGCGAGCCCGTCGCTGTTGACGCGTGCGGTGCCGAGGCACGTGACCACGTAGTACGCGCGCTCGGGGATCGAAGCGGGGATCGTCGCCGTGACGCGCCGCGTGAGCAGGCGCTTTGAGCTCATGCGCGGGAACGTCCGCACGCGAGCGGGCGTGAGGACCAGCTCGCGCGGGAGGTCGTCGCGGCTGAAGCGCCGGCCCGACGACAGGAACATGCGCAGGCGGGCGGACGCCGCGGTCCGCGCGCCCTGGTTGTAGATCGTGATGGTGGTGCGCCAGTGCCCCCGGACGGGCCTGAGGTCCGGCGGCTCGGTCACCGAGTTCACGACGACTCGCGACGGCGCAAGCGCATCGACCGGAGCACCGGCCGACAGCAGCGCGATCGCGATCGCCACCAGCATGGAAAGTGGGGCCAGTAGTCGCATGCCGTCCCCTTCGGCCGCAGAGCACGGCCGCACCATGCGACTAGCCGGATGTTGGACGAATCGCCGGATCCCGGCGCGTCGGGACGCCGCCCTGGCCCCCTACCCCTTGCCGAGCTCGTCGACGACCGCGCGCGTCGCCTCGGCGGTCGTCGCGTCGCCGCCGAGGTCGCGGGTGCGCAGGCCGGCGTCCAGCGCGCCGTCGACCGCGGCCTCGATCGCGGCGGCCTCGGCGTCCCAGCCGAGGCCGTGGCGCAGCATGAGCGCCGCGGACAGGAACATCGCGAGCGGGTTCGCGGCGCCGGTGCCGGCGATGTCCGGCGCTGAGCCGTGGACGGGCTCGAAGAGGCCGGGGTCGCCGCTCTCGCCGAGGCTCGCGCTTGGCAGCATCCCGATCGAGCCGGTGATCATCGCGGCCTCGTCGGAGAGGATGTCGCCGAAGAGGTTCTCGGTGACGATGACGTCGAAGTCCGCCGGGCGGGCGACGAGCTGCATGGCCGCGTTGTCGACGAGCACGTCGGTGAGGTCGATGTCGTTGTAGCGGGCCTTGTGGACGATGTGAACGACCTCGCGCCACTGCCGCGAGGTCTCGAGGACGTTGGCCTTGTCGACGCTCGCGACCTTCTTGCGCCGCAGCCGGGCGGCGTCGAACGCGACGTGCGCGATCCGGTCGACCTCCTCGACGGTGTAGAAGCAGAGGTCGCTCGCGCTGCGGGCGGTGCGGGTCTTCTCGCCGAAGTAGATGCCGCCGGTCAGCTCGCGGACGACGAGCAGATCGGTGCCCTCGATGCGCTCGCGCTTGAGCGGGCTCGCGTCGTAGAGCGCGGGCACGGGGCGCACGGGGCGCAGGTTCGCGTACAGGCCCATGCCCTGGCGCAGGCCGAGCAGGCCCTGCTCGGGCCTCGGCGCGTCGGGGTCGGTCGTGTCCCATTTCGGCCCGCCGACGGCCGCGAGCAGGACCGCGTCGGCGCCCTTGCAGGCGGCGAGCGTCTCGTCGGTGAGGGCGGTGCCGTGGACATCGATCGCGGCGCCCCCGAAGACGTGCTCCTCGAAGCTGAAGTCCTCGGAGATCGTGCGCAGGAGCTCGAGCGCGGGGGCCATGATCTCCGGGCCGATCCCGTCGCCGGGCAGGGTCACGATGGTGGGCATGGCCCGCAGGCTATGGCTTCAGACGAAGAAGTCGCCGACTCGCGGCGACCAGCCAGGCACGACGTCTCCGAGGTCGAGCTGCTCGTCGGCATGCAGGACTCGCACGTCGTCGGCGCTCAAGTAGACGGTGGCCGTCCGGGTCGGCGGGTCGACGACAATCACCGCGCGCGTGCCAGCGGCGAGCCATTCGAGCGCCTTCGCCTCGACCTGCGTGCGGCGGTCGTTCGGCGAGACGACCTCGACAGCCAGGTCGGGCGGCCCGGGCCAGTACCCCTTGGGGATCCCGCCCGCGGCCACCCGTTCGCTGGACACGAAGAACACGTCCGGCGCCCGCACGGTGTCCGGGTCGGACGCCAGGAGAAAGCCGACTTCAGACGATGCCGCGATGCCAAGGTCGGCGGCCCTGACGTGTCGCATCAGGTCCATGGCGATGTTGGCTGCCACAACGCCATGCTCGAATCCCGGGGGCTCCATCTCGTAGAGGATCCCGTCGATGAGCTCCTGCCTGTACGGCTCGTGGCTGGACTGGAGCAGTTCCTGCGCAGTCATTTTGCGAAGCGGTGCCTTCGATGTCACTTGCCCGACTTTACCGGCTGCGAGGAGCGGGCCGCCGGGTGAGCCCGCTCCCCCCGCGCGGGGGTTCCCGCGCCACACCTGAAAGCTGAGGATCGGTGACGCCGGGCTGGCTCGCCGGCGTTCATCCATCGCCGCAATCGAAGGGGAGACTCTCATGCAAAAGGCACCACGTCGTGCCCGCCGGGTCGGCGGGATGGCAGCCGCTGCCGTGCTGATCGTGTTCGGCATCGCCGCCGCCGTGCAGGGCATCAACGGGCACGCCCTCGTCCAGGACAAGCTCACGCAGGAGTCGATCGTCGGCATCCCGACGTTCACGCCGCCGGCGATCGCTGCAGAGATCCGCAAGAGCGGCGTGAGCGGCATCCAAGCGCCGACATGCGACGTCGCGGGCAAGCCGATCGACGACGGCGCAAGCGCGCGCTGCTTCGCCGAGTACATGCGCGTCGACGCGCTGATGGCGACCGGTGGCAAGACGTATGCGCAGATGCCGCGCTTCGCCACGAAGGACGGCAAGGGCACGAACAGCGAGGCCGCGGCGCTGCGCTACCCCAACGGCCGGCCGATGGACAACCCGGCGCGCAACGTCTGGGTGACCGAGACCGCGCTGTCAAACGCGCTGAACACGAGCTACATGGCCCAGCAGGTCTCGCTGTTCGGCATCGCCGTCGGGGGCGCGTTCCTGCTCGTCGGCCTGCTGCTCGCGGCGTTCGCCCTGCAGGGCGTCCGGTTGCCGGTCCGCAGCCCGCTGCCCGCGCGCCAGCCGAAGGGCGCGATGACCTGACCTCAGAGGCTGGCGACGATGTTCAGCCGCACGTAGTCGAGCACCGGGCGCTCACCGAGACGCAGCATGACCGCGTCGACGAAGCGCTCGTGCTCGTCTGGCGCCAAGCGCTCGAGGTGGGGGCCCAGGCAGACGGTCTCGAGGTAGGCCCGTGGCTCGTCGGGCTCGACGGGCCAGGGCTGCAGCCAGCAGCTCACCGCTTGAAATCCCGCGGTGCGAAGGCGCTGCTCGGTGAGCTGTGGCGAGGCGAAGTTCCACGGCATCGGCCAGTCCGCGAAGCGCCCGGCCAGCCCGGCGTCGGCGGCGGCGCGCAGCGCGGCCTCGTGCACGGCGGCCACGTTGCCCTCGCCCCCGCACTGCGCGCTGACCCGCCCGCCGGGTGCCAGCGCGGCGGCGAGCGCGGCGAACAGCGCGTCGTGGTCGGGCACCCAGTGAAACGTCGCGTTGGAGAACACCGCGTCGACCTGCTCGCCGTCGTCAAGCCGCAGCTTTGCGAGGTCGGCCTGGCGGACGTCGGCCGGCGCGTCGCCCAGCTCCGAACGGGCGCGAGCGACCATGTCGGCGTCGGCGTCGACCGCGATGACCCGGCCGCGCGGGAGCCTGTCGAGCAGCAGCCGCGTCACCCGCCCCGAGCCGCAGCCCGCATCCAGGACCGTCTCGTCGCCGCGCAAGTCGAGCCGGTCGATGACGGCCCCGGACATCGCGACCTGCGGGCCCGAGACACGGTGGTAGGCGTCGGCGTTCCAGCCGCGGACCGCGCTCACGACAGCGCCGTCGTGACCGGCCCCGACCGCTCCCGCTCGGCCTCGTACGCCGCGATCGCGTCCTCCTGCCCGAGCGTGAGCGCGATGTCGTCGAGGCCGTTGAGCAGCCGGTGCTTGGTCTCTGGGTCGATGTCGAACGACGCGCTGCCGCCGTCCCACGAGATCTCCTGCGCCTCGAGGTCGACAGTCGCGGCGCTCGCGGCCATGAGCGCGCGCACGTCGTCCTCGGAGATCGCGATCGTCAGCAGGCCGATCTTCGTGCAGTTCGACGCGAAGATGTCCGCGAACGACGGCGCGACGATCGCCTTGAAGCCGTAGTCCTCAAGGCCCCAGGGCGCGTGCTCGCGGCTCGAGCCGCAGCCGAAGTTCCGGCCGGTCACGAGGATCGGGTTGCGCGGCAGGTCCCAGTCGGGCTCCTTCGCCCAGTCGTAGAACAGAAACTCACCGAAACCGGTCCGCTCGACGCGTTTCAGAAACTGCTTGGGCATGATCTGGTCGGTGTCGACGTCGGCGCGGTCGAGCACGCTGACGCCGCCTTCGAACTTGACGATCGGCTCCATTAGATCCACTCCCTGATGTCGACGAAACGGCCTTCGATCGCGGCCGCGGCGGCCATCTGGGGTGAGACGAGGTGGGTGCGCCCGCC
Source organism: uncultured Actinomycetes bacterium (assembly GCA_963839905.1). Lineage (GTDB taxonomy): Bacteria > Actinomycetota > Thermoleophilia > Solirubrobacterales > Solirubrobacteraceae > CADCVQ01. The sequence goes on from CAWIXC010000016.1 coordinate 32,660, forward strand.
GCGGCCCTGGCGGCCCTCGAAGTTGCGGTTGGAGGTCGAGGCGCAGCGCTCGCCGGGCGCGAGCGTGTCGGGGTTCATGCCCAGGCACATCGAGCAGCCCGCCGCGCGCCAGTCGAAGCCCGCCGCGCGGAACACCTCGTCGAGGCCCTCGGCCTCGGCCTCGGCTTTCACCTGCGCCGAGCCCGGCACGACCATCGCGTTCACGGTCGACGCGACCTTGCGCCCGCGCACGACCTCGGCCGCGACGCGCAGGTCGCCGATGCGGCTGTTCGTGCACGAGCCGATAAAGACGCGATCGAGCGCGATGTCCTGGATCGGCGTGCCCGCGCGCAGGTCCATGTACTGCAGGGCGCGCTCGTGGCCCTCGGTGGTGGGCTCGGGCACGTCCTCGGCGACGCCGGCGACCATGTCGGGCGCGGTGCCCCACGTGACCTGTGGGCTGATCGCGCTCGCGTCCACGGTGATCTCGCGGTCGAACGTCGCGCCCTCGTCGGTTCTGAGGGAACGCCACTCGTCGGGGATGTCGATGCCTGCGTGCTCGGAGACCCATGCGAACGTCGTCTCGTCGGGCGCGATCATGCCCGCCCGGCCGCCGCCCTCGATCGTCATGTTGCAGACGGTCATGCGGCCCCCCATCGACAGCGCCTCGATCGCCGGGCCGGAGAACTCGACGACGTGCCCGACAGCGCCCGAGGTGCTCATCTGGCCGATCGTCGCGAGGATGAGGTCCTTGGCGGTGACGCCGAAGCCGAGGTCGCCGGTGTAGTTGATCCGCATCGACTTGGGCTTGTTCGCGACGAGGCACTGCGTCGCGAGGACGTGCTCGACCTCGCTCGTGCCGATCCCGAACGCGAGCGCTCCGAACGCGCCGTGCGTCGCGGTGTGGCTGTCGCCGCAGACGATCGTCATGCCCGGCTGCGTCACGCCGAGCTCCGGCCCGATGACGTGGACGATGCCCTGGCGGTCCGAGCCGAGCGAGTAGATCGGCACGCCGAACTCCTCGCAGTTCTTTTCAAGCGTCTGAACCTGGACGCGGCTGAGCTCGTCCTTGATGCGCGCGGACACCGGCGTGCCGTCGGTCGGCGTGTTGTGGTCGGCGGTCGCGAGCGTGCGGTCGGGCCGGCGGACCTGGCGATCGGCGAGCCGCAGCCCGTCGAACGCCTGCGCGCTCGTCACCTCGTGGACGAGGTGCAGGTCGATCCACAGGATCCCTGGCGCGACCTCGTGAGCCGCCCAGATCTTGTCGAACAGCGTGGTCATCTTCGATCAGCTCCTGCGTAGGCCGGCGGAGACGACGGCGAGCAGGACCGCGTCGTCGGTGCCGGGGTTCTCGAAGTGGTGCGGCAGGTCGGCGTCGAACGTGACGCAATCGCCCACGCCGAGCTCGTAGCGCTCGCCGTCGATGATCAGCACGACCGCCCCGTCCTGGACGAGCGCGGTCTCGCGGCTGCCGGGCTCGTGCATCGGCGGGTCGCCGGGGCCGCCGGTCTTCGCCCCGCCCGCGAGGACGTGGCGCGAGAGCTCGGCGCGCTGGCCCGGCAAGGGCGGGGTGAGGATCTCGGCCTGATGGCCGGAGCGCGGGTCGCTCGTGCCGGGCCGGCGGTCGCCCGCGCGCACGATCGCGACGGTCGCGCCCTCGTCGAGCCTGAGCAGCTGCGACAGGGTCAGCTCCAGGCCCGCGGCGATCCGCGCCGCGACGGCGAGCGTGGGGCTCGTCTCGCCCCGCTCGACCTGGCTGAGCATCGGCGCGCTGACCCCGCAGCGGTCGGCGAGGTCGCGCAGGCTGAGCTCCATGGCGTCGCGCAGCGCGCGGACGCGCGGGCCGATCGGCGCGGGGTGCTCGATGGTCGTCGTCATGGTTTGTACGTTATCACGTACAAGCGTATGCGCGTACTGAGTGGGTTACGGTTGCCGCCATGGCGAGCTCACGCGTCGACTACGAGCAGCACGGCCGCACGTATGCCCGCCACCGCCGCGCCGATCCGCGGATCGCCGCGCGCGTCCACGCGGCGCTCGGCGACGCGCGGACGGTCGTGAACGTCGGCGCCGGCGCCGGCTCATACGAGCCGGCCGACCGCTGGGTGCTCGCCGTCGAGCCGAGCGCGACGATGCGCGCCCAGCGACCGCCCGGCGCCGCGCCCGCGCTCGCGGCGCGCGCCGAGGCGCTCCCGTTCGACGACGACAGCTTCGACGCGGCGATGGCGTGCGTCACGATCCACCACTGGCAGCCGCCCGCGGCCGGGCTGGCCGAGCTGCGGCGCGTGGCGCGCGGGGTCGTCGTCGTGCTGACCTTCGACCTCGACGAGCTGCCGGCCTGGCAGCAGGACTACTGCGCCGAGTGCCTGGACCTCGAGCGCCCGCGGTTCCCCGGGCTCGACGTGGTCGAGGCTGCGCTCGGCGGCGACATCCGCGTCGAGCGCATCGCCACGTCGGCGGACTGCTCGGATGGCTTCACCCCGGCCTTCTGGCGGCGCCCGGAGGCGCTGCTCGATCCCGAGGTCCGCGCGGCCCAGTCGACGTGGGCGCTGCTCGCGCCGGGCGTCGAGGAGCGCGTCGTCGCGCGGCTGGCGGCGGATCTCGCGTCGGGAACGTGGGATGCCGCGCACGGGCACCTGCGAACGCAGGAGCAGCTCGACTGCGGGATGCGGCTCGTCGTCGCGCAGCCGCGCTGAGCCTGGATCCACGCTGAGCGGCAGCTACGCTGCTGCGGCGTGAGCGATCTCTTCATCGCCCCCGACGTGCTCGTCCTCGCGAGCGGCGGCACCCTGGGCGAGGCCTGGATGAGCGGCCTGCTCGCGGGCATCGAGGACGCCACCGGCCACGACTTCCGCTCAGCCGAGGCGCTCGTCGGCACGTCGGCCGGGTCGCTCATCGCCGCGGCGCTCGCTGCGGGGCAGCGGCCACGGCGCCCGAAGCCGCCGCCGGGCACGCTGCAGCTGACGTCGGGCGTGACGCCGGCCGCCGACGTCGCACCCGAAGCGGCGTCCCAGCTGCCGGCCTGGCTGCCGACGATCTCGCGCTCGGCGCTGCAGAGCGTCGCCCGCGAGGCCGCGCGCCTGGCCGGCGTCGCGGCGACGCCGCTCGCGCCGATGGCGCTGGCCGTCGGCTCGACCGGCAGCACGGCGCTGCGGGCGGCGCTGCTCGGCCGGGCGCCCGGCACCGACCAGTCGCTCAGCGCGATCCACGACGGCGTGGCCGAGACGGGGGCGCGCTTCGACGGGCGCTTGCGCGTCGTGGCCGTCGACCGCGAGAGCGGGCGGCGCGTCGTCTTCGGCTCGCCGGGGGCGCCCGATGCGACGGTCGCCGAGGCCGTCCAGGCGTCGTGCTCGGTCCCCTGGATCTTCGCCCCGACGCGGATCGGCGACCGAGAGTACGTCGACGGCGGCGTCTGGAGCAACACAAACCTCGACGTCGCACCCGCGGCCCGCCTGACGCAGGTGCTGTGCCTGAACCCCATCCTCAGCCTCGACATCGCGATCGCCTCGCCGTTCGGGCTGCTGCGCGCGATCGCGGGCTCGACGTCGGCGCTCGAGACGCTGTCGCTGCGAAGCCGCGGCGCGAAGGTGCGGATGATCGGCCCCGAGCAGGAGATCGCGCGGGTCATGGGCCCGAACCTGATGGACGCGAGTCGCCGCGAGCAGGTCCTCGCGGGCGGCTACGCCCAGGGCCTCGCCATCGGAGGCCGGTAGGGCGCGCCGCCGTGGGTCTGAAAAACGTCCTGACCGTGGCCGATCGCACACTCGTTTGAAGCCGCGGCACCATACGTTGGCGCAAACCGACACAGGGAGATGTCAGATGATCGCTTCACCCCGCCGCTCGCGGCGCCTGCTCGCCGTCGCGGCCACGGCCGCCATGGTCGCCCTCGCGGGCTGCGGCGACGACGACAAGAAGGCCGAGGACCTCAAGCAGCAGGGCGAGCAGCTCCAGGAGCAGAGCGAGGCGCTGCAGAAGGACGCCGAGCAGACGGCCGAGGACGTCAAGAGCGGCAAGATCACCGCGGAGGAGGCGGCGAAGGATCTCGAGGCGAAGTCGGAGGCGCTCAAGGAGAAGGCCAAGGACACGACGCAGGACGCCATCGACTCCGTCAAGGACAACTCGAACCTCACCGACGAGCAGAAGAAGCAGCTCGAGGACGCTCAGAAGCAGCTCGAGGAGAGCCCCTGAGCGGCTCTGATCCGAGGGTCCCGCGCCTCGCCCCGGCGCGGGATTTCGCCCTTGGTGGCCGCCGGCCGAGCCTTGCCCGCGTGCCCGCTGCGCTATGAAGGACTGCAGATGAGCCTTCATCCACCCACCGCGGGCACACCGCTTGACGCATGGCGCGCCGTCGTGACCGCTGCCCCCGAGGACGCCGCGCGGCTGCGCGGGCGCGTCGCCTCGCAGCCGGCGGCGCCCGACGTCGCGCTCTGGCTCGTGCGCCACGGCGAGACGACGACGAACGCCGCGGGGCTGTTCACGGGCACGGTCGACGCGCCGCTCACCGTGCTCGGGCGCCTGCAGGCCCAGGATGCGGGCCGCGCGATCGCGGGCGCGGCGTTCGACCTGGGCTTCGCGTCCAGCCTCGTGCGCAGCATCGAGACGCTCGAGCTCATGGCCCGCGCCGGCGACCTCGTGCTCCCCCAGACCGTGCAGGACGCACGGCTCGTGGAGCGCTCGTTCGGCACGCTCGAGCGCACGCCGATCCGCCCGCGCGACCCGCGGCTCGCGGTGGACCTGACGCTCGCTCCGAGCGGCGGCGAGAGCTACATCACGATGACGCGCCGCTGTCTGTCCTTCCTGCTGGACCTGCGCTGCCTGGCGGCGCACCTGCGCCGGCCGCTCACGGTCATCATCTGCTCACATACGGGGCCGATGCGCGTCATCACCGCGATCCTCGACGAGATCACCGACCCGCGCGCCGTGCGCGAGCAGCTCTTCGGCAACGGCGAGCTCGCGCGGCGCACGCTTGGCGAACTCGCGTGGCCGGTGTTCGCCGGTGGCCTACCGGAGTCCCTGGATGACTGATCGCAACACCAGGATCTTCGTGCGCTACGTCCTGCCCGCGCTCGTCGCGGTGGCGGGCGTCGTGATCCTCGTCTTCAACCACTCGATCAACGGACTCGAGGGCGCGGCGATGTTCGTCGGCGCCGCGGGCGCGATCCTGCTGCTCAACGTGCTCTACCGCGTCGGGGTCGCCGGTGACCTCGAGCGCGACGAGGAGGCCGCCGCGCGCGACTACCTCGACGAGCACGGGCACTGGCCCGACGAGGCGCCCGACCGCCGGTCGTAGCGCTTGGCCCGGATCAGGCCGCAGCAGCGACGCTGGAGCGCGTCGCCCGGTCAGGCCGGGGCCGCGACGCGATCGGCGACGAGCAGGCCGCGCTCGTGCAGCCAGCCGGCGATCGCCGTGGCGCGGCTGGGCGGGAGGACCTCGTCCCAGCGGCGGATGGCCTCGGCGAGTGTCGGAGAGCGGTGCAGGACGTCGATGAGCGGGGCGATCTCGGTCCCCCCGAGGAAGGCGGCCGGGCGATCCAGGGCGGGATGGTCCAGCGCTCGCCGCCGCTCGACACGGTCGCCGACGAGGACGGCCGTGGGCCGCAGCGTCGCATCCTGCGGCAGGCGGGCCGGCAGCGCGAGGAGGTCGGCAAGCGTCGTCGGGGCGGGGGCAGTCTGACGTGGCGGCGCGGCGCCTAAGCAACGGCGCTGCCAGAACGGCGCGTTCGCGTGGAGCCCGTGCTCGGCGTACAGCGACGCCGCCGTCGCGGCGTGGCGCGCGGCGGCGTGGCGCACCATGGCGGCGTAGTACTCCGTCGCCGCGGACGTGTCGCCGCCGGGGGCGAGGATCGTGTGCGCCGCCGCGGCGGCGGCCAGGCCCGACTGGATCGCCGTCTGAACGCCCGACGACGACAGCGGATCGATCGCGAACGCTGCCTCGCCGGCGCGCAGGCTCGTCTCGTCGATCGCGTTCGCGACCGCGTATGTCGTGGCATCGCACGCGTGCACCGGTCCGGCCCGCGCAGCGCCACCCACGGGCTCGGCGAACAGCTCCGACGACGCCAGCCGCCGGTGATACAGGCGCGACTTGTCGCGCCCCTCGGCAAGCAGCGCCGGAGGATCGACGAACGCCATCGCGCGAAACGCGCCGCCGGGCAGCCAGGCGCCCCACAGCCAGCCTTCGGCGATCGCCTCGATGCGCGTCTGCGTGCCGTCGGGCGCCGGCCCGCCGCGCCAGGTCGCGTGCAGCGCCAGGGTGCGCGGGCCCGTCGTCGCGCGGCCGCCGGCCAGCACCCGCCGCCTGCCGCTCGCGTCGACCAGATAGCGGGCGCACACGGTGCCCCCGTCCAGCGACAGCTCCCAGTGGCCGTCGCGCCGGACGGGCCGCCGTGCCTGCCCCGGCTCGAGGACCCGCGCCCCGCAGTCGCGGGCGTGGCGCAGCAAGATCGCGTCCAAGCGCCCGCGGTCGACGGTGAGGCCGCCGGGGACCTCCACGAGCTCGGCGTGCTCGCCGCGCCAGCGCACCATGGCGGTGCCGGTCCTCACGAATCCCGCGCTCGCCACAAGGTCGCCGACGCCGAGCAGGTCGAGCACGGGCCATGCGGCCGGGCTGAGCGACTCGCCGACATGCGGCCGCGGGAACGGATGCTGCTCGACGACGACCACGTCGTGGCCGAGCTGCGCGAGGCGCACCGCGACCGTCGCACCCGCCGGCCCGCCGCCGACGACGCAGACCTCGGCCTCGGTGGTCATCGCGCGCTGGCGAAGTAGTCCGGCCGGGCCCGAGAGAGCCGCGCGTACGCGCCGAGCGACCAGTGCAGCCAGCCACGGATGTAGTCGCACGCCGGGCGGCCCCTCGCGATCACCTCGTGGTGGCAGCCGCCGCCGCACATGTAGCGCGCCCAGCACGAACGGCACGGCTCCTGGCGATGCACGTGGCGCTCGCTCAGCCACGTCGCCTGACGCTCGCGGTCGACGCCTCCGGCGAGATCTCCGAGCGCGCCGTCCTCGTCGCCGACGAAGCGATGGCACGCCGCGAGATCACCGTCGGCCGAGACGCCGAGGTACCCCGCGCCCGCGCCGCACGGATAGGGCCGGTGGGTGCCGCGGTGGATCTCGCGCATCGCGTTGACCGCGTTGGCGAACGGGTAGCGCTCGCCGGCCGTCACGCGCCGCTCGAACTCCTCGCCGCAGCGGACCATCCCGTCGAGCATCGACGCGAGCTCGCCGGTCCCCAGCTCGCCGGCGCCGGTCGGCGAGCGCAAGAGCGACGAGAACCCGACGCTGTGAAATCCGAGCGAGACGAACGCGTCGAGCGTCTGCTCGAGCTCGAGGTTCGACGGCGTGACGGTGACGCGCGCGGAGACCTGCATCCGGCGCTGGCGCTCGAGCAGCGGCTTGACGCGCTCGATGATGTGGTCGTAGCTCCCGCGCCCGCTGCGAAACGGCCGCAGCCGGTCGTTGGCGGCGCCGAGCCCGTCGAGGCTGACGGTGACCGCGAAGCCGTGCTCCTCGAAGAAGTCGCCGTCGGCGGCGGTGAGCCGCGTCCCGTTGGTCGTGATCGAGAACGTCACGCGGACGTCGCGCCCGGCGGCGATCTCCCGCGCGCGCAGCGTCGCGGCACGGATCACGGAGCGGTTGAGCAGCGGCTCACCGCCGAGGAAGGCGAGGTTCACGCGCTCGCCGGCGCGCACGTCGCTGAACAGCAGGTCGACCGAGGCCAGCGCGGTCGCGAGCTCCATGCTCTTCGCCGCACCCCCGAAGCTGCCGCCCTCCGCGTAGCAGTAGGTGCAGCCGAGGTTGCACTTCTGCGCGACGGCGAGCGACAGCGCGCGGACCGGTGGCCGCGCGGGCGGCGTGTCGTCGACGTAGGCGGGCGCGTCGACGCCGAGCCGTGCCAGCAGGTCACTCAGCGCGGTCTCGTCGCCGGCGCGCCGGGCGCGATCGACCTGCTCGTAGACCTCCGCCTCGACGTCGTACAGCCGGCTGCCGTTCGGCACGAGCAGGTGCAGCCGGTCGCCGCTGTCGACGAGGTGGGCGTCCGCGCTCAGCGGCGCCGACAGGGCGAAGAGGTCAGCCGCCGGAATCCCGGCCCCCCACGATGAAGCGCAGCAGCCCCTGCCAGTCGTCGAAGAGGTCCTCGTAGCTCAGCTGCTGAGGATCCGCGCCGCTGTCGGGCTCGTGATAGGTCTTCGGCGAGTAGCTGCGCGCCATCCAGTCGTTGCCGATGCTCGGGCCCTGCGGCGTCGACTCGCGGTTGACGTAGTCGGGCCGGCTCGCGGCCCAGTAGTAGCAGCCGCATTCGCGGTAGTCGTTCTGCCAGGGCGAGCAGAGGCTCTGCGTCAGCTCCCCCGGTTGCGCGATCACCTCGTCGATCACCGCCGTCGAGCGCGCGAACAGCGGCCGCACGACGAGGTCGGCGGTGGCGACGATCGGCGGGTCCGGGTCGCGCGGCGCGTTGGGGTTGGCGGGTGCCGCGGCGAAGCTGCATCTCACGCGCTGGCCCGCGCTGGAGCGCAGCACGCCGGCAAGCGCGTTTGACCACTCGATGAACGACGCGTCGAGCAGCACGTCCGCGTCGGCTCCCCGAGGCCCGCGGACCTCGACCAGCACCCGCTGGTCGGCGACCTGCACGAGCTCGAGGCCGCGCAGCCGCGCGAGCTCGTTGGTGGTGCCCACCACGAGGCCGTGCGCCTCGTGAAGCTCGATCCCCACGAGGATGCGCCGCCAGATGTTGCGAAAGTCGAACTCGAGACCGGGGAAGCAGTTCGAGATCGCGGCGTCGGGCAGCGTGCTCGGCGGGTTGCCGGCGGCCCGGTGGTGCATCTGCGCCGTCAGGTTGGTGGGCTCGATGCTCATGGCTCCCCGCCGTCCGGCTCGGAGAAGATCGGCCCGCGCACGAGCGTTCGGATGAGATCGACCTGGCGGCGGGTGAGCGCCAAGTGCAGGCCGTCGGCGCCCCGCATCATCGCGGGCATCTTGCGCCGGCCCCTGTCGGTGAGGTCGCCGACCGCGTCGTAGTCGCGCAGCACATCGGCGAACCACGGCGCGTGGCCGCTGCGCAGCGCGACGAGCAGGCTCTGATGCAGGTTCTCGACCGCGATGTCGTCGACGAGGGACGGGGCCATGATCGGCCCGCGGCGGCCATACGCGCGATCGTGGCCGGCCATGCCCCGGCGGTTCATGACGTCGCTGTTCATGAGGCGCACGTTCTCGAACGCGCGGCGGATGATCTCCTCCACGCGCTCGATCGTCGCCTCGTCGGGCTCGACCTCCGGGCCCAGCAGCGCCTGCTCGAGCTCGTCGGCGACCGAGCGGATCGGGGCGGCGTCGGGCGCGTAGGTCGGCGGTCCGGAGCCGATCCGCCCGACGGCGGTCAGGGTCCTGCCGCCCAGCTCGAGGCTCGCGCGAACGATGCCGTCGCAACCGTCGTCGAGATAGCCGCGGCTCGCACCGCTGTCGTCCGCGCCGCCGTAGTAGATCAACGCGGGAACGGTGACGTCGCTCGTGCGGTCGACGTGCCCGAGCCAGTCGCCGTTGCGGCCGTCGTAGACGACGTCGACGACGTTCGGGATGGGCGGGCCCCCGGGGGGCCTGACGCGGCTGGCCCCGTAGACGTGTCCGCCGCCGGGCGTGAAGCGCAGCCGGATCTCGGGATGTGCTGTGGTCGGTGAGATGTAGCGCACGTGTCCGAACGGGATCGACTTGCCCGGCCAGAAGTGCTCGCACGTGCCGTCGAGCGGATGCTGCTCGTGGTCGTCGACGTCGACCGTCGCTTCGATCCGATCCAGCGGGTCGTGTGTGCGGCGCTCGGCCTTGCGGTTGGCGACCTCCACGCGCCAGCGCACGTCGGACGGCGTCGCGCCCTCCGCCTGCAGCAGCGCGGTCGTCAGCGGCTCGAGCTGCCCTGCGTCCGTCAGCGCCCAGAGCTCGAGGAACGGCGCCACGGGGCGGACCAGGCCGGACTGCGTGAACGACACCCGCAGCGGCACGAACGTCCTGGCGATCTCGCCGGTGGCGTCGTCGACCTCGAGCGTCTCGGCCGGTCGCAGCACGCGGTGGCCGAGCGGCCGCGCCGGATCGACGAGCGCGTCGTAGTTGTCCATCGGCGTCGGCGCGGCGCCGAAGCGCGCGATCGCCAGCGGCGGCAGGATGCGCAGCTCCTCGATCATGGCGTCGGCGCCCCCCGGCGGCTGCCGGCGATGAGCAGCTCGAGCTGCCCGCGCTCGATCGCGTCCATCTGCGCGAGCGCGTCGAGGTAGGCGCGGGCATCGGGTGCGGCGACGTCGCCCAGCTGCCTGATGACGTCGGCGGCGGCGGTGAGGACATCGCGGTGAAGCCGCCAGCGCCCGTTGTCGTCGGTGGGCAGCATCAGCGTGTGCGGGATCTGAAACGGCGGCCCCGCGCGCAGCCCATCGGTGTCGGCCTCGTCGATTGGGAGGACCACCAGGCGGCCAGCGATCGCGCGCAGATTGTACATCTCGGAGAACGTGCGGTGGATGAGCGCCCCGCGCGGGCTCAGCCGGCTGCCCTCGCCAGGGTCGTCGGCCAGCTCGAACGCGTGCGAGAGGTTTACCAGCAGCTTGCGGTAGCGCACGTTGAAGAGGTGAGCCCAGAGCCTCGCCTCGGGGTGGGTGATGGCCGTGGCCGGGACCGCCGGCGGCGGGTCCTGCGGCCGCGGGACGTCGGGCCCGTCGAGGTCGGTCGTCGGGTTCTGCGCAAGGGGCCGTACGCCGGCGCCATCGCCGAGGCGCTTCATCCCGCGGTAGATCTCGAGGAAGCGCAAGAAGTGCGAGTCGTCGCCGGCGCCGGGCAGGTCCTCGCCCTCGCCCTGCTCGCCGACCACGGTGATGCTCCGCACGGCTTCGGCGCGCGACCGCGCGTCGAGGATGAGCAGCTCCGGCGCTTGGAGCTCGGGGAAGCCGCTCAGCGGATCCGCGCCGCGCTCGCCCTCGCGATAGCCGCGGCCCCATTCGTCCCAGCTCGCCTGGAAGGCGATGCTATCCGCGTTGAACGCGTCGTCCGGCACGAGCGTCCGGCTGCCGACGACGCGCGCGAGCTCCGCGTACAGCCGCCCCACGCGGTTGACCGGCGCCCCGGTGCCTTGCTGCGCGCGCTGCTTGATCTCGCGCTCCTCGGGGACGTCGGGCCAGACTGCGGGGCTCTCGGCGACGATGAACGCCGCGATCGAGTCGAGGCTCGCGCGCTCGAGCCTGAACCCGAAGGGATACAGCGGCGTGGGGTGCGGGAACTCCTCGCGGTTGAAGTTCAGGGGGGCCGACAGCAACGTGAGCAGGTTCTCGACGGTGATGAGGTGCGCCATCTCCTCCTTCGCGATGCCGAGGATCGTCTCCTGCCAGGCGCGCACCTCGGCTTGGCGGTCGGCCGGCAGGCCGGGCGCCCCGAGCGAGTAGGCGCAGAACAGGTACTGCACCATCAGCGCATGCTCGACCTCGGCGGCGAGTCGCAGCAGGAAGATCGCGTAGTCGCGGCCGCTGAGCTCGGGCGGCAGCAGCGGCGCCTCCCCGGGCGCGGTGACCGTCAGCGCCTCGTCGAGCGAGCTGGCGTCGTCCTGCGAGTGCCCGAGGACGAGACCGAGGTGGCGGCTGATGCGCGAGCGCACGACACGGTTGAACGTATCCGGCGCCCGACCGCCGGTCAACCGTCAGCCGGCTTGGTGGCGCGGCGTCCAGCCGAAGGTCTTGATCGCGGCGAGCAGACCCGCGACGCCCCACGCCGAGAGGATCGCGAGGTCGCCCGCGGCGAAGCCCGCGCCGGTCGTTGCCGGGTCGAAGGCCACGGTGAGCGCGTCGACGAACGCCTTGACCGGCAGCACGTCGGCGATCTGGCGCAGGCCGTCGGGCAGCTCGCTGACCGGGACGAACACCCCGGAGATGAAGTAGAGCGGGAGCACGACGACGTTCGTCATCGCGGGCGCCGCATCCTCGCTCGAGATCGCGCGCGTGTACGCGATGCCGAGCGCGCAGAACGCGAACGCCCCCAGCACGAGCGACACGACGAAGCCCGGCAGCGTCGACGTCGGCACGCTGACGTCGAAGCCGAGCGCGCCGATCGCGACGAGGATCGTCGTGACGATCGCGGCGCTGACGATCGCCGTCCCGATCCGCCCGCCAAACACGACCCACGGCGCGACCGGCGTCCCGCGGATGCGCTTCAGCACGCCGTCCTCGCGGACGCTCGTCAGCCCGATCGCCAAGCCGACGAACGACGCCGAGATCACGGCGAGCGCGATGAACGCCGGCACCTGCAGCGTCGCGATGCGCACGTTGCCCATCGACTCGGCGCGGTCGTTGCCGAAGATCGAGACGAAGAGGCACAGGAAGATCACCGGCAGGATCGCGGTGAAGAAGAGCGCCGCGGGGTTGCGGACGAAGACCTTGAGGTCCGCGCGCAGCTGGGCGAGCAGGACGTTCATCTCGCTGGCTCCTCGGGTGCGTCCGCCGCGGCGCCGGGCAGCGCGTCCGTGCCGGTCTCCCCCACGATCTCCAGGTAGGTCTCCTCGAGCGACGGCCGCAGGACCTCGAGGCGCTCGAGCTCGATCCCCTTGGCGGCCGCCCATCCGCACAGCTCGGCCAGCAGGCGGGTCGGCGCGTTCGTGCGCAGGCGCGCGCGGCCGTCGTGCCCGATCTCGGCCGCCGGCCCGCCGGGCAGCTCGTGCAGCGCCACCGCCGCGGGCAGCACGAAGAGGATCTCGGTCTCCTGCGCGCCGGGGCCCGCGAGGTCCTGCGGCGCGCCCTCGGCGACGATCACCCCGCCCTTGATGATCGCCACGCGGTCGGCGAGCTCCTGCGCCTCGTCGAGGTAGTGCGTCGTGAGGAAGACCGTCGCGCCGAGGTCGCGCAGCCCGCCGATGACCTCCCATGCGGCGCGGCGCGCGACGGGGTCGAAGCCGGTCGTCGGCTCGTCGAGGAAGACGAGCTCGGGATTGCCGACGAGCGCGAGCCCGACGTCCAGGCGCCGGCGCTGGCCGCCCGACAGGCGCGCGACGCGGTCGTCGGCCTTCTCGCCGAGGCCGACGAGCTCGATCGTCTCGGCGACCGGCCGCGTGTTCGGGTAGTAGGCCGACCACAGCGCGAGCGTCTCGCGGACGGTCAGCTCAGGCTGCGCCTTGCCCTCCTGCAGGACGATCCCGATCCGCGCCCGCCAGTCGCGGCCGCCCTGCTCGGGATCGACCCCGAGCACGCGGACCTCGCCCGACGTGCGCTTGCGAAAGCCCTCGAGGATCTCGACGGTCGTCGTCTTGCCCGCGCCGTTGGGCCCGAGGAACGCGAAGATCTCGCCGCGCTGCACGCGCAGCGAGACCCCGCGAACCGCTTCGTTGCCGCCGTAGGACTTGCGAAGGCCGTCGACCTCGATCGCGACTTCCGCGGACACGGCCGCCGGGCTTACGGCGTCGGGACCGGGGCGTTGGCCCCGAGGTCGATCGCCTCGCCGGCGGCCTGCGCCTTGCGCACGACGTTCGACAGCGCGCGCACGTAGGCGGTGCCGGCCGCCTCGATGATGTCGGTCGCGACGCCCTGGCCGGACGCCGACTGGCCTTCGAACTCGAGCACGACCGACGACTCGCCGAGCGCGTCCTGGCCGCCGGTGACCGCGTCGACGCGGAACACCCGCAGCTGCGCGTCGATGCCGGTCGCGGCGTTGATCGCCGCGAAGACCGAGTCGATCGGGCCGTCGCCGGAGCCGCTGGCGGTGACCGGGACACCGTCGGGCGGCGTGACCGTGACCTTCGCCCGCGGCTCGGTGCCCGACGCGGCGCTGAGCTCGAAGTCGTCGAACGTGTAGCTCGCGAGCTCGTTGCGCAGGTCGTCGGTGACGAGCGCCTCGAGGTCCATCGCCGTGACCTGCTTCTTCTTGTCGGCGATCTCCTTGAAGCGCTTGAAGGCCGTGTTGAGCGCCGCGCCCTCCACGGTGAAGCCGAGCTCGGCGAGCGTCTGCTTCAGCGCGGCCCGGCCGGAGTGCTTGCCCAGCACGAGCGAGTTGGCGTCCAGGCCGACGCTCGTCGCATCCATGATCTCGTAGGTCGTGCGCTCCTTGATGACGCCGTCCTGGTGGATGCCCGACTCGTGCGCGAACGCGTTGCGCCCGACGATCGCCTTGTTGGGCTGCACGACGTAGCCGGTGAGCCTTGACACGAGCCTGCTCGTGCGCGCGATCTCGGTCGTGACGGCGGTCGTGTGCAGGCCGCTCACCTCGCCGCGCGTGTGCAGGAGCATCACGATCTCCTCGAGCGAGCAGTTCCCCGCGCGCTCGCCGATGCCGTTGATCGCGCATTCGACCTGCCTGGCTCCGGCGACGAGGCCCGCGTAGGAGTTGGCGACAGCGAGGCCGAGGTCGTCGTGGCAGTGCACCGACAGGATGACGTCGCGCATCTCGGGGACGAGGCGGTACAGGCCGTCGAGGAACGCGGTGTACTCGTCGGGCACGGTGTAGCCGACGGTGTCCGGGATGTTGATCGTCGTCGCGCCTTCCTCGATCGCGGCGGCGATGACCTCCGCGGTGTACTCGAGCTCAGCGCGGGTGGCGTCCATCGGGGAGAACTCGACGTCGTCTACGAACGACTTCGCGTGGGCGACCGCCGCGCGGGCCTGGTTGAGGACGTCCTCGCGGGTCGAGCGGAACTGGTGGACGATGTGGATGTCCGACGTCGAGATGAACGTGTGGATGCGAGGTCGCTCCGCGTCGCGTACAGCTCGTGCGGCGGACTCCACGTCGGGCGCTTGAGCTCGAGCGAGGCCGGCGATGGTCGGGCCCTGGACTTCGCGGGCGATCGCTTGGACCGCTTCGAAGTCGCCGGGCGAGGCGATCGGGAAGCCGGCTTCGATGACGTCGACGCCGAGGCGGGCGAGCTGGTGCGCGATCTCGAGCTTCTCGCCGGTGTTCAGCGAGATGCCGGGCGACTGCTCGCCGTCGCGCAGCGTGGTGTCGAAGATGCGGACGTGGTTCGGATCGATGAGGCTCATGACGGGTTCTTCTCCTTGGTGAAGGTTCGAGGTTCGCTGCTTCTCAGTCGGTTTGCGGCAGTGCGGCCGCCACGCAGATAGCTCCCCCTATCGGGGGAGCAGGAGAAGCAGGGAAAGCTCGAAAGCGCGCGTCATGCGCCGGTGAGTCTAAACGGTCTTCCGGGTTCTGTGGGTTGTCCAGCGTCAAACGTTCGTCGAGCCGCCCTGCGGTTGATCGCCGAGTGGTCCCCCGGCCGGATGTGCGTGACCGGTAGGCCGTAGCGCTCCTGCAGGCGCTCGGCGACGAGCGAGCGGTGGCAGGCCTCGGGGTCGGCCTCCACGCACAGCAGCGCGGTGGCCGCGGCGGCCGGCATCTGCGCGACGACCGCGTCGAGGTCGGCGTGGTCGAGGATCTCCCGGGTGTAGCGCTCGACGTACTGCGGATCGAGCAGCGTGCGCGAGCGCTTGCCGACGCCCGCTCGGTCGTCGGCGGCGTACTGCAGGCGGCGCAGCTCGGTCGTCGGGGCGAGCTCGCGGTGGTGGCTGTAGGCGATCTGCGCGTCAGCGAGCGCGGCTTGCAGGCGGCGAGCGTTCGCCCACGCGTAGCGCGCCCCGCGCACCCCGCGGCGCTGGCGCACGTCGACGACCAGTCCGACGCCTTCCTCGCGCAGCGCCGCGAGGAAGCCGTCGAGGTCGAACTCGTAGACGCCGATCGTGACGACGGAGGTCACGGCGGACGGGCGCCGCAGTGGCGACACCCGAGCCGTGGGGTCAGAGCCGGCGTGTGGGCTCGGTCGGCGGGACGGCGCCGGGAGCGGCGGGGCCGGACGGGCCGACGGGGGCGGCAGGATCGCCGGGGTCGACCGGATCGCCGACGGCAGGGCCGCCCGCGCGGCGAGAGAAGAGGCCGCCGGGTCCCCTGCCTGCGGCCGGGGGCACGACGCCGCCCGGGCCGGCGATGTACGGGTCCGCTGCGTCGGGATCGGCGGCGGCGGCGCGGTGCCGGACCGCGGGGTCGGCGGCGCCGGCGGGTCCTGCGGCGTGGAACGCGACCGAGATGCGAGCGACGGACATGACCGCGCCGGCGGTCATGAGGACGGCTGCGGCGAGCGCGAGCCACAGGCCGGTGCTCGGGTCCCCGTCGACGCCGGGCGAGGCGATCAGCGGCGGCGGGTCGAGGAAGGCGTACACGACGATCACGAGCGCGGCGATCGCCGGAGCGAAGGTCCAGCTCGGCGGGCGCACCACGCCGACGCCGAAGCGGCTCGCGGTCGCGACGAGTGCGCCGATCGCGAGCCCCGCGAGCACGAGGTCCCAGACCTCGAAGATCTCCCAGGCGTCGATCCCCGGCTGATACCACTCGAGAAACAGGCTCACGAGCAGCAAGATTGCGCCCGCGCCGAGCAGCAGCGTGCCGGCCTCGAGGCTTCGGACGTCGTTCGGCCTTGCGGCCCTGTCGGCGATCGGCATTGCTTGACGACTCCTCGTATCGATCGGTGCGAACGCGATTGCGCTGATACCCGGCGCGTGCGGCCGGCAACCTCTGCGCCGCGGGCGGGGTTGCTGGGTTGCGGCCCCGCCGCACGCGCCTATCCTCGGGATGACCGTGCCGAAGGCCCGCGACACCGGCTTTCCGACCAACGACGCGCAAGACGACTTCCTGCGCGCGCGCCGGCGCCGCGTCCTCGCCCGGCTGTCGGCCGTGCTGCGCCTGCAGCCGGGTGATGTCGACGTCATCCTGTCCTACGACGAGGTCGTCGAGGCGCTTGGACGCGTCGGCGAGCGCGACCTCGGCGTGCAGACGATCGCGATCGACTCGATCGTCGGCACCGTCGACCGCGGCAAGGAGTTCGACCGCGCGTTCCGGCCGACCTCGGCGCGCGTGCGCGCGCGCTTCGAGAAGATCGCGAACGCCCAGCGCCGCGGGGTGTCGCTGCCGCCGATCGACGTGTACCGCGTCGGTGAGCTGCACTTCGTGCGCGACGGGCACCACCGCGTCGCGGTCGCCCGGGCGCAGGGGCGCGACGAGATCGACGCGCGGGTGGTCGAGGTCGTGACCCGCGTGGCCGCGGACGCGTCCATCAGCTCGGGCGTCCTGCCGGTGAAGAGCCACGAGCGCGTGTTCCTCGAGCGCGTGCCGCTCGCGCCCGACGCGCGCGCGCAGATCGACCTCACCGACCCGTACGGCTTCGGGTCGCTGGCCGAGGGCATCGAGGCGTGGGGCTTTCGCCTGAGCCAGCACGACGGCGTCTACCTCGACCGCGCCGAGGTCGCCCGGCGGTGGCTCGAGGAGGAGTACGAGCCGGTCGTCGCGATCCTGCGCGAGGCCGACCTCGTCGGCCGCCGCGAGACCGAGACCGACGCATACCTGCGCCTCTCCTGCGACCGCTACCGCCTGATGCGAACCCACAACTGGTCCGACGAGGCGATCGAGCGCGTGCGCCGAGGCCGCTGACCGCGCGCGAACCGGGCTCGGTTCAGGGAGTCGCCCCGATGACCCGGCGGGCGCGGGACGGCAGGCTCGGCTCAACCGAGCCGACTGGAGACCTCATGACCGTCCTGCCCTACCTCACCGATCGTCCGCGCCGCCGCCTTCGCATGCGCTGGTGCGCTGCCGCGGTGGCCTGCCTCGGCGTTGCGCTGCCCGGCGCGGCGACCGCCGCCGCGGCCTCGAGCACCACGACGCTGCGCCAAGACGTCGACGCGCTCGTCGCCGCCGGCGCGCCCGGCGCGATTCTGCTCGTCCGTGACGGCGCGAAGACGCACCGCCTCCATGGCGGGCTCGCAGACGTCGCGCAGCGGACGCCGATGCGCGGCGACGAGCACTTCAAGATCGCGAGCCTGACGAAGACCTACACCGCCACGGTCGTGCTGCAACTCGTGCAGGAGCGCCGCCTTCGCCTGACAGACAGCGTCGCGCGCTGGCTGCCCCGCCTCGTCCCGAACGGCAACCGCATCACGATCCACCAGCTGCTCAACCACACCTCGGGCATCCCCGACTACGAGTCCGACGGGCGCTACCTCAAGCCGTACCTCAGCGGCAACCTCGGCTTCTACTGGTCGCCGCGCCAGCTCGTGAAGCTCGCCGTGTCGCACCCTGCCGTGTTCGCCCCCGGCGCGACCCGCACGTCGTCGTACTCGAACACGAACTACGTGCTGCTCGGCCTCGTGGTCGAGCGCGTCACCCGGCGCTCGATCGGCGCCGAGCTCGGCCGGCGGATCTTCCGCCCGCTCGGCCTACGCCACACGAGCTACCCGACCAAGCCGGGGCTCCCGAGCCCCTACGCCCACGGCTACCTCGTGCTCGGCGAGCCGCCAGCCACGGACGTCACCGGGCTCAGCCCGTCGCTGTCGCCGGCATCGGGCGCGATCGTCTCGACGGCCGCGGAGACAACGCGCTTCTACCGTGCGCTGCTGTCCGGGCGGCTGCTGCGTCCGGCGACCATGAAGGCGATGAAGACGACGATCTCCGAAGGCGAGCACGTCGACATCCCGGGCCAGCGCTACGGCTACGGCCTCGAGTCGTTCCCGACGCCGTGCGGCCGGGCGTGGGGACACAATGGCGTCGTGCCCGGCTACTTCACGTTCGTCTTCGCGAGCGGCGACGGCTCGCGCCAGGCGCTGCTGATGGTCAACCACGACGCGCAGACCCTGCCGGCGGCCGCGGGGTCGCTCTACATGGCCCTCATCGCCCAGGCGTACTGCAGCACGAAGTGACCGCTCGCGGGAGGCGCGCGACGAAGCGGTGGCCGGACACGACGCCGACGCTTCCCGCGCGACCAAGCGCGCCTCTCCCCGATCCGGGTGTGTCGGCGTCCCCGAACGCCGGGACGGCCTACTCGCCGGTCCGCACCTCGACGTTGAGCACCGCCGTGCCGGTCGCGCCCCACAGGCGGATCCACAGCGCGAGGTACATCTCGGTCCCGCGCGCGGCGGTGATGTCGCCGAGGTCGAGGATCGACTCCGGCGCCCAGCCCAGCTCGTCGAGGACGACGGCGGCCTGCGCCTTGGCGGCGTCCTCGTTGCCGCACACGAACACCGTGTGCTTGCCCGGCACGAGGTCCGGCTGCACCATGACGCTGGCGGTCACCGTGTTGAGCGTCTTGACGACCCGGACCTCCGGGAACGCGCGCTGGATCTGCTCCGCCAGGCTGTCGTCGTTGCAGACCGTCAGGGTCGGCGGCATGCCCTTCGAGGTGTCCAGCGGGTTGGACACGTCGAGCAGGACCTTGCCCGCGAGCTGCTCGGCACCGGCCGCGTCGAGCGCCTCGAGCGATGCCGCGCCGGCCGTCGCGTTGATCGCGAGCTCGCCGAACGCGGCGGCGTCGGCGAAGCTGCCTTCCGAGCCCAGCGGCCCGGCCTGCTCGGCCCACTCGACGGCCGTCGCGTTGCCGGCGGACCGGGAGCCCATCCGCACCTCGTGACCACGGTCGACGAGGGCCTGCGCGAGGGTCCGGCCGACGATGCCGGTGCCGAGGACGCCGATGTGCATCTGCGCGAGGCTACTCCTCGACTGAGGGCGCGGCCGGCGGCGGCTCCGAGGCGGCGCGCGGCTCGTCACCCGTGGGCTTCGAGGCAGCCGGCGGCGGCTCCGGGTCCTCCTCCTCGGCGACCGATGGCGCCTGCGCCGACGCCGCGGCGGCGTGCACGAGGTTCGTGCCATCGGCGGCGTCGAAGACGTGCAGCTTGCTCGCGTCGAACCACAGCCGCGCCTTGGAGCCCGCGTCGATCCGCGACTCGGGGTTCAGCCGGGCGACCGCACGGCCCGCGCCTCCGCCTGGCGTCTCCGCGATCCCCGAGTCGCGCGCGAGCTCGGCCAGCTCGTCCGAGCTGACCTCGCCGCCCTCGAACTCGAAGTACGCGTAGATCTCCGAGCCCATCGACTCGAGCACCTCGATCGGCGCGTCGAACTCGACGCCGTGGGCGCGGCCCTCGGGCGCGAGCTTCGCGTCCTCGAAGTCCTCCGGGCGGATCCCGACGATGACGTCGCCGGCCTCCCCGACCCCCGACGGCGCGTCGACTTCCGCGAACGGCAGGCGCAGCTTGCCGCCCTTCGCCGTCGCGGAGAAGAAGTTCATCGCCGGCGAGCCGATAAAGCCCGCGACGAAGATGTTGACCGGGCTGTTGTAGAGCACCCGCGGCGTGTCGACCTGCTGCAGGACGCCACCGCGCATGACCGCGACGCGATCGCCGAGCGTCATCGCCTCGGTCTGGTCGTGGGTGACGTAGACCGTCGTCGTCGAGAGGTCCTTCTGCAGGCGCGACACCTCGGTGCGCATCTGCACGCGCAGCTTCGCGTCGAGGTTCGACAGCGGCTCGTCCATGAGAAACGCGCTTGGGTCGCGCACGATCGCACGCCCCATCGCGACGCGCTGGCGCTGGCCGCCGGAGAGGTTCGACGGCTTGCGATCGAGGTGCGCCTTGAGATCGAGGATCTCGGCGGCGTGCTCGACCTTGCGGTCGATCTCCTCCCTCGCGACCTTCGCGAGCTTCAGCGCGAAGCCCATGTTCTCGCGCACTGTCATGTGCGGGTACAGCGCGTAGTTCTGGAAGACCATCGCGATGTCGCGGTCGCGCGGGGCCTTGTCGTTGACGACCTCGCCGCCGATCGACAGCTCGCCCTCGGAGATGTCCTCGAGGCCGGCGATCATCCGCAACGCCGTCGACTTGCCGCAGCCCGACGGGCCGACCAGGATCATGAACTCGCCGTCGGCGATCTCGAGGTTGAGCTTCTTGACGGCCTCGGTGCCGTCCGGGTAGCGCTTCGTGACGTCGTGGAGCGAGATCTCGGACATGTGCTGGTGGTCTCCTTTACCCCTTCACCGCGCCGGCGGTGAGGCCGGCGACGATACGACGCTGGAAGATCAAGACGAAGATGATGATCGGGATCGTCACGAGCACGGCGGCGGCGGCGATGTTGCCGGTCGGAGCCGTGAACTGCGAGTCGCCCTGGAAGAACGCGATCGCGGCCGGGACGGTCCGCGACTTGTCCGACGACGTCAGCGTGATCGCGAAGATGAAGTCGTTCCACGCGAAGATGAAGACGAGGATCGCGGCGGTGAAGACGCCGGGTGCCGCGAGCGGCAGGATGACCTTGCGAAACGCCTGCCACGGCGTCGCGCCGTCGACCTGCGCCGCCTGCTCGAGCTCCCACGGGATCTCGCGGAAGAACGCGACGAGGATGTAGATCGCAAGCGGCAGCGAGAACGTGAGGTACGGGATGATCAGGCCCGGATACGTGTCGTAGAGATGCAGGGTGCGCCACATGTCGAACAGCGGCCCCACGACCGAGATCTGCGGGAACATCGCGATCGCCAGCGCGCCGCCGAGGATGAGCCCCTTGCCGGGGAAGTCCAGCCGCGCGATCGCGTACGCCGTGAAGGCCGCGAGCGTCACCGCGATGACAGTCGCGATCAACGCGATCGACACCGAGTTGATGAGCGGGCGCAAGAGCGGCGAGTCGAAGCCGCCCTCGAACAGCGTCGTGTAGTTGTCGAGCGTGAAGTCCTTCGGGATGAACGCCCCGTCTGAGACCGTCGCCGGCGTCTTCAGCGAGACCATGAAGATCCACACGACCGGCAGCAGCGCGAAGAAGACGACGACGATGATGCCGACGGTCCACTTCAGGTAGTCCCGCCCGCCTCGCGCTCCGGTCATTTCTCGCCCTGCCCGACGGGGTTGCTCGTGCCCAGGATGCGCACGAAGAAGAACGCGATCAGCAGCACGAGCAGGAAGATCAGCACCGAGACCGCCGAGCCGAGGCCGAGGTTCAGCCGCGAGATCAGCTGGTTGTAGCCGAGGATCGAGACCGACTCGGTGTCCTGCGAGCCGCGGGTCATGATGAAGATCGAGTCGAAGACGCGGAACGCGTCGAGCGTGCGGAACAGCAGCGCGACGAGCAGCGCCGGCTTGAGCAGCGGCAGCGTGATCTTCCAGAAGCGCTGCCACGCGGTCGCGCCGTCGACGCGTGCCGCCTCGTAGAGCCCCTCGTCGATCGTCGCGAGGCCGGCGAGCAGCAGCAGCGCCATGAAGGGGGTCGTCTTCCAGACCTCGGCCATGATGATCACCGAGAGCGAGCTGCCGTGCGAGCCGAACCACGCCTTGTCGTCGGGCACGAACGGCAGGTGGTTGACGAAGCCGCTCGACGGGTCGAAGGCGAAGAACCACGCGAACGCCGCGACGACCGTGACGATG
This sequence comes from uncultured Actinomycetes bacterium, assembly GCA_963839905.1. Lineage (GTDB taxonomy): Bacteria > Actinomycetota > Thermoleophilia > Solirubrobacterales > Solirubrobacteraceae > CADCVQ01. The sequence continues at coordinate 54,787 of CAWIXC010000016.1, forward strand.
CCGTACGGGATCAGGACCGCCGTGCGCACGAGCCCGCGCCCGAAGATCGCGCGGTGCATGACGAGCGCGATGACCATGCCGATGACAAGCTCGATCGTCACGGAGACGACCGCGATCAGCGTCGTGTTGAAGACGCCCTGCCACCAGAGGTCCGACGTCAAGACGGCCGTGTAGTTGTCCAGGCCGACGAATCCCGACTCCTCCGGGAAGCGCAGGTCGACCTTCTGAACCGACAGCGCGATCGCGTAGAGGATCGGATAGACCGTCACGAGCAGCATGCAGATCACTGCCGGCGCGCACAGCATGTACGCCAGCTTGCGCTCGGCGCGCGTCTTGTCGGAGATCGGGACCTTGCCCTTGCGACCCTTGCCGAGCGGGACCGCGGTCACAGGAGGCCCTCGCGCTTGATGGCCTTCTCGACGTAGTCCTTGAGCTTGTCGTACGCCGGGCCGGGGTTCTGCGGGTCGATCTGCGTCGTCGGGTGGACGGCGCGCTGGATCGCGAGCGACAGGTCCTGGTAGGCCGGCGACTCCGACGGGCGCGGCGCCGCGCTCTCGATCGACTCGCGCACGACGTCAGCGAAGCCCGGATAGGCCTTCTCGATCTCGGGCTGGTCGTAGAGGTCCGAGCGCACCGGCGGCAGCCCGCCGAGCTCGGCGACCTCGAGCTGGTTCTCGGGCTTGACGAGGCACTCCGTCGCCGCGAACGCCTCGGCGGGATGCTTGGAGTACGCCGAGACGCCGATGTTGATCCCGCCGATCGGCGGCTTGCTCGGCGTGTTCGGATCGACCTGCGGGTACTTCGCCGCGGCCATGACCTTGAAGATGTCCGGCGCGTTGGACTTCGCCGACGGATAGACGAAGGAGTAGTTGATCATGAAGGTCGAGTCGCCGCTCTCGAAGCCGAGGCGCGCGGTGTCCTCGGTGGAGGTCGTGATGTTCGAGGCAGCGGCGCTCGACTTCGACAGGCGGCCGAGGACGGCGAGCGCCTTCTCGGTCGGCGCCTTGTCGAGCTTGACCTGCTTGGGCCCGGCCAGGATCGACGTGCCCGCGGACTCGATGAGCTGGTTGACGAGCACGACGAGGCCCTCGTAGCGGTTGGCCTGCACCTGGATGCGGCCCTCCGACGGCCCGAGCTTCTCGCCCGCGTCGATCATCTCGTCCCACGTCTTGGGCGGCTGCGGCGAGCGGTCCTTGCGGTACCAGAGGAACTGCGTGTTCGACCAGATCGGGACCACGTACATCCTGTTCTTGAAGCGCGCGGTCTGCAGGACGCTGTCGAACACGTTCTCCGACACCGCGGCGGCCGTCTTCGCCGGGAGCGGCTTCAGCCAGCCGGCGTTCGCGAACTCGCCGGTCCACACGACGTCCAGGCCGAGCAGGTCCAGCGAGCTGTCCTTCGCGCCGAGCCGGCGCACGAGCTGCTCGCGCTGCTGGTCGGCCTGCGACGGGAGGTACTCGAACTTGATCTCGTAGGCCCCGCCGGACTCCTTCGAGCAGCGCTCGGCGATCTTCTGCGGGGCGCCGCTGGGCTCGTTGAAGATGAACCACGTGAGCGTCGCGCGCGCCTTGCCGCTCGACTCGTCGCCGCACGCGGCGATGCCGAGGCCGAGCACCACGAGACCCAATGCGACGATGACCCCCCTCCACATGGAAATCGCCTGTACCCCCGCCCGCTCGTGTCGAATCGCACAGTCGCGATCTCGGACGGACGTTCTAGCAGGCTCGCGCCAGGAACCCTTCCCCGGGCGCGAGCCGGCGTGGCGCCGCGGACCCGGCGGGGTGCTTTGCAGCGTGCGTCGCGCGGAGGATCTCGCCAGCCGGTGGAGCGTCTGCCGGCCCGTCGCCGAGGTTGATCGCGACGACGTGACCGGCGCCGCGACCGTAGGCGAGGACGCCCTCGCCGGCGGCCGCATCGAGGCCGAACTCGAGGCCGGGCTCGAGGTCGCGGCGCAACGCGATGAGGTCGCGGTAGAGGGCGAGCACGGAGTCAGGGTCGCGCTCCTGCGTCGCCACACCGCCGCCGGCGACCTCGATCGCGGGCAGCCACGGCTCGCCGGTCGAGAAGCCGCCGTGCGGCGCGTCGTCGTCCCAGCGCATCGGGTGGCGGTGGCGGTCGCGGCCGGCGCGGTCGTCGGGCGGCTCGCGGCCCGGGCCGTCGGCCATCCCGAGCTCGTCGCCCTGGTAGACGAACACGGGGCCGGGGAGCGTCAGGGCGAGCAGCGCGGCGGCGCGCACGTTCCGAGCGCCCACCCGGTCGGGCAGCCGCGGGAAGTCGTGGTTCGAGAGCACCCAGGCGACGCGGCCTGCTTGTAGGCCCGCCTGCACCGCCGCCCGCACGGCGCTCGCCTCCCACGGCGCGTGCAGCGGCTCGAAGGCGAACGCGACGTCGACGTGCTCGAGGTACGGGCCGAGCTCGGCCGCCGGGAGGTAGACCTCCCCCACGAGCAGCGCGTCATCGCCCGCGCCCTCGCGCAGGACGGCGAGCGCCTCGCCGATGTCGGGGGCGTCGCGGCTGTGGCGCATGTCGAGCGTCGCGCACTCGCCGTGCTCGGGCAGCGCGGGCGGCCCGCTCGCCGGTGGGTCGTCGCGCAGGTCGGGGTCCTTCATGAGGCGATCGATCGCGTCGAGCCGGAAGCCGTCGACGCCGCGGGCGATCCAGAAGCGCAGGACGTCGGCCATCGCGGCGCGCACGTCGTCGCGGCGCCAGTTCAGGTCCGGCTGCTCGGGATAGAACGAGTGCAGGTACCAGCGGCCCGAGCGCTCGTCGCGCGACCACGAGCGCCCGCCGAAGGACGCGAGCCAGTTGTTCTGCGGCCCGTCGCGACCCGACCAGACATAGCGCTCGGGATGCTCGCTGAACCACGGGTGCTCGATCGAGGTGTGGCACGGCACGATGTCGAGCAGCACGCGCAGGCCGCGCTCGTGTGCGGCCGCGACGAGCGCGTCGGCGTCTGAGAGCGTGCCGAAGCGCGGGTCGACGTCGGTGTAGTCCGCCACGTCGTAGCCGCCGTCGGCCATCGGCGAGGGGTAGAAGGGCGACAGCCAGATCGCGTCGGCGCCGAGCTTCGTGACGTGGTCAAGGCGCGCCTCGACGCCGCGCAGGTCGCCCTCCCCGTCGCCGTCGGAGTCCTGGAAGGAGCGCGGATAGACCTGGTAGACGACGGCGTTGCGCCACCACGGTGCGTCGGGAGGCGTGGGCATGCGCCCATGGTGCCCGAAGCTGCCCCTGCCCGGACAGGCGGGCCAGCGCAGCAGCCGGCCTTTGGACCATCGGACAGTGCCGCTGTACGGTACGGCGGATAGAACCGTCGGGCCGATGGACGCCCGTTTCGAGCTGATGACCGCGCCCTCCACCACGGCCCGCGCCACCCACGCGATCATCGGCGTGAGCACTTCGGAGATGCGCACACCCGAGCGCGTCGTCCACGACCCGCACTCCGAGCCGGTGCCGTCGCGGGAGCTCGCGCTCGGCCTCACGTACCCGGAGGCGATCCGGCGCGCCGGCGCGGTGCCGGTGATCATCCCGCCGCTGGATACCGACAGCATCGCGCCGCTGCTGGACGGCCTGTGCGGGCTGTGCCTGTCGGGCGGCCCCGACCTGCACCCGACGGTCTACAGCGCCGAGCCGCACCCGGCGCTCGGCCCGACCGAGCCGCACCTCGACGTCTTCGAGGTCGCGCTCGTGCGGGCCGCCGAGGCGCGCGACCTGCCGGTGCTCGCGATCTGCCGCGGGCTGCAGGTGCTCAACGTCGCGCGCGGCGGGACGCTCGTGCAGGACCTGCCGAGCGAGCGGCCGTCGGACATCGTGCACCGCCAGCTGCGCGCCGCGCGCGTACCCACGCACGACGTCACGCTGGAGCGCGCGAGTCGGGTCGCCGATGCGCTGGGTATGCCCGACATCGCCGTGAACTCCTTTCATCACCAGGCGATCGACGTGCTCGGCGACGGGCTGCGCGCCGTCGGCTGGGCGCCGGACGGCGTCATCGAGGCCGTCGAGGCCACCGACCGCGCCTTCACGCTCGCCGTCCAGTGGCACGCCGAGAGCATGATCGACTCGCCCGAGCAGGCGCGGCTGTTGCGCACGTTCGCCCAGACGGCGATGGCCTACGGCGCGGGAGCGGCGCGTGCCGCCTGAGGACGAGACGCCGTCCGAGACGACGGTGCCGTGGTCGAAGTGGCGCCACGGCAACGAGTACACGCTTGGCATCGAGGAGGAGGTCATGCTGCTCGACCCGCGCGACTGGTCGCTCGCGCCGGCGATCGACGACGTGCTCGCCGCGCTGCCGGACGAGCTCGCGGACCACGTGAGCTCAGAGACGCACTCGTCCGCGGTGGAGCTTCGCACCGGCGTGCACGCGACCGTGGGAAGCGCCGTCGCCGAGCTCGGCGAGCTGCGCGTGAAGCTCGGCAGCGTCCTGTCGCCGCTCGGCCTGGCGGCCGGCGCGGCCGGCACCCACCCGTCCGCGGTCTGGCACGAGATGCGGGTCTCGTCGCGCGAGCGCCACCAGGAGGTCTACGGGTCGATGCGTGAGCTCGCCCACCGCGAGCCGACGTTCGCGCTGCATGTCCACGTCGGCGTGCCGTCCGGCGAGGCGGGGATCGCGGCGTACAACCGGGTGCGGGCGCACCTCCCGCTGCTGCTCGCGCTGTCGGCGAACTCGCCGTTCTGGCAGGGCCGCGACACGGGCCTCGCGTCGGCGCGCACGCCGCTGTTTCAGGCCTTTCCGCGCGTCGGGATCCCGCGCACGTTCGGCTCTTACGGCGAGTATGTGCGCGCGGTCGACCTGCTGCTGAGCTGCGGCGCGTTCCCCGACCCCACGTACCTGTGGTGGGACGTGCGCCCGCAGCCGAGGCTCGGCACCGTCGAGGTGCGGATCATGGACACCCAGTCGACGCTCGGCGGGACCGCCGCGCTCGCCGCGCTCGTGCAGTCGCTCGTGCGCCTCGAGCTCGTCGACGGGCACGCCGACGCCGCGCTCGTCCACGCGCCGGAGGTGCTCGACGAGAACCGCTTCCTCGCCGCACGCGACGGCTGTGATGCCGAGCTCGTGGATCCCGTGAAGGGCCACGCCGTGTCGATCGTCGACCAGGTCGCGGACCTCATGGTGTGCTGCGCGCCGCACGCCGCCGAGCTCGGCTGCTCGGAGGAGCTCAAGCTCGTGGCGGGCATGCTCGTCGAGGGCGGGCCGGCGCGCCAGCGCCGCCTGGCCGATCGCGACGGCCTCGCGGGCCTGGTCGCCAACCTCGCCGAGGACTTCCGCGACAGCGTCCCCCGCGCCGAGCGCGACGTCGCCGCATAGCCGGCGCCGGCGGCGAGCCTAAGCGGGCACGCCGATGGCGCGCATGATGTGGTCAGCGACCTGGCGCGGCGTCTGATCGTGGGCATCGATGCCGTCGAATCCCCAGAGCGGTGCGGGCGCTGTCCGCATCGCCCCATCGGTGAGGTACACCGGAACGACACGCTTGTCTGCACCAACCGCGGCCCCGATCTCGAAGTTCTGCCATGGCGATTCGGTGACCGGGCCGATGAAGACCACCACGACGTCCGACGCGGCGAGGGACTCCGCCACGGGATCGACCCAGCTCGTCACCGAGCCCGTACGCGCGTCGGCCGTGTCGCGCGCAGCCACGCCCTGTCGGCTCAGCTCGTCGGCGACCGCGCGCACGAACAGCGTGTCGTCCAGCGTGTGGGAGAGAAAGATGTCTGGTGCCGACTCAGCCATGATCGATCCTTCGTCGCAGCTCCACAAGGTACTCATCGAGCTCGTTGATGTCGCGCAACTGCGTGCCCTTCAGAAACGCCGGGGCGCCGTCATACGCGAGCATGTCACGCGAGCTCATGCCGTGAAGCACGCCGACGATTCTCGTGCCCCGACTCCAAGCGACGCCGATCTCAATCCAGACGTAGGGTCGCTTCAGCGATTCGGGCGTCACCAAGACGACAAGCTCGGAGGCGTCGTGCAGCGCCTGCTTGAGCCGTGCGTCGAACTCGTCGCCCGTCTCGATGGCGCCGGTGTCCAAGAAGCACTCGGCACCCATCGCGGTGAGCTCCTTCCTCAGTTGTCCGGCCGCCCACTTGTCGTGCGACGCGTGAGAGATGAAGACGAGATACGGCATCTCGCACAGTAGAGGCCGTAGCGCCCGAAATTCGCCCCCCTCAGCCGGCCGGCAGCGCGATCGAGCGGCCGTCGATCATGTGCTCGGCGTCGACGATCTCGTCGAGGAGTCGCTGCGGCACCGGTGCGTCCGTCGTGACGATCATCACGGCGGGGCGGTCGCCCTCGGCCGTTGGCGGGGTGTGGCCCACCGCCGCCGACCCGATGTTGATGCCGTGCGCGCCGAACGTCATGCCGACCTGGCCGATGACCCCCGGCACGTCGCGGTAGCGAAACACCGTCAAATACGGCTCGATCTGCATGTTGAAGCGCTGCCCCCAGGCCGCGAGCAGGTGCGGCCGGTGCTTGCTGCCGATCGTCGTGCCGACGACGCCGTTCTGGCGCTTGCCGCCGCACCACACGGCCACGCGGACGAGGTCGGTGTAGTCGCGCGCAGAGCTCGACCGCGACTGCACGACGTCGATGCCGCGCTCCTTCGCGATCGAGAGCGCGTTGACCGCGTTGATCGAGTCCTCGGTGCGGCCACCCAAAGCGCCCAGGACGACCGCGATGCCGAGCGGGCCGGTGTCGCGCTCGCCGATGCGCCCATGGCACTCGATCTCGATCTTGTCGACCGAGCCGCACGCGGCGAGCGACGCCGCGAGCTTGCCGAGCTGCGTGCACAGCGGCAGGAAGGGGCTCAGCAGCTCGAGGTCCTCGGCCGAGATCGACGGCGCGTTGACCGCCGTCGTGACGCTGCCGCCCTGCAGCGCCGCGACGACCTGCTCAGCGGCCTGGTAGCCCGCCCGGTCGGTCGCCTCGGCCGTCGAGGCGCCGAGGTGCGGCGTGACGACGACGTTCTTGTAGCCGAACAGCGGATGGTCGGTCATCGGCTCGGCGCGGAAGACGTCGAGCGCCGCGCCGCCGACCTTGCCGCTGTCGATCGCGTCCTTGAGGTCCTCGTCGACGATCAGCGAGCCGCGCGCGACGTTGAGGATCCGCACCCCGTCGCGCATCTGCGCGAACGCCGCCGCGTTGATCATGCCGTTCGTGTCGTCGGTCGTCGGCATGTGCAGCGTGAGGAAGTCGGACGCCGCGTAGACGTCCTCGGGGTTGTCGGCGCGCTGGACGCGCAGGCTGCTGTACAGCTCGGTCGCAACGAACGGGTCGTACGCGATGACGTCCATGTCGAACGCCTTCGCGCGGTGCGCGACGAGCTGGCCGATGCGCCCGAAGCCGAGGATCCCGAGCGTCTTGCCCATGAGCTCCGTGCCGCTCCAGTTCTTGCGCTCCCAGCGCCCCGCGGTCAGCGCGCCGTGCGCCTGCGGGACGTTGCGGGCAAGCGCGAGCAGCAGCGCCATCGTGTGCTCGGCCGCCGTGACGACGTTCGAGCGCGGCGCGTTGACGACGATGATCCCGCGCTTGGTCGCCGCCGCGACGTCGACGTTGTCGACGCCGACGCCGGCGCGCGCGACGGCACGCAGCTTCGTGGCCTTCGCGAGGAGCGGCGCATCGACCTTCGTCGCCGAGCGGATGACGATCGCCTCGTAGATGGCGATGCGCTCCTCGAGCTGCTCGCGCGTCCAGTCAAAGCCGGTCTCGACGTCGAAGCCCGCGACCTGCAGCACGTCGAGGCCCGAGTCGCCCACGTCCTCCGCGACGAGCACCTTCACGCGATCGTCCACGAGTGCGTCGGCCGCGGCCTGGTCGGTCGTTGCGATCGAAGCCATCAGGCAGCCATCCTCTCGACGACCCAGTCGATGCAGCCGGTCAGCGCCTGCACGTCGGCGGGCTCGATCGCCGGGTACATCGCGACGCGCAGCTGGTTTCGCCCGAGCTTGCGGTACGGCTCGACGTCGACGATGCCGTTGGCGCGCAGCGTCGACGCGACGAGCGCGGCGTCGACGTCGTCGGCGATGTCGATCGTGCCGACGACGAGCGAGCGCTTCGCGGGGTCGGTGACGAACGGCGTCGCGTACGACGACGCATCGGCCCAGCCGTACAGCAGCTCCGACGACGCGGTCGTGCGCGCGATGCACCAGGGCAGGCCGCCCTGCTCGAGCATCCAGTCGAGCTGGTCGGCGAGCATGGCGAGCGTCGCGATCGCCGGGGTGTTGAGCGTCTGGTCCTTGCGCGAGTTGTCGATTGCCTGCGACAGGGACAGGAAGTCGGGGATCCAGCGGCCGCTCGCGGCGATCTCGTCGATGCGCTCGATCGCGACCGGGCTCAGCAGGGCGAGCCACAGCCCGCCATCGGAGGCGAAGCACTTCTGCGGGGCGAAGTAGTAGACGTCGGCCTGCGACGCGTCGAGCGGCAGGCCGCCGGCGGCGGAGGTCGCGTCGACGAGGACGAGGGCGTCGCCGCTGTCCGCGGGCCGAGTGACCGGCACCATCACGCCGGTCGAGGTCTCGTTGTGCGCCCAGCCGATGACGTCGGCGCCGGGCAGCGCGGCGGGGGCTGGCGCGTCGCCCGCGTCGGCCTTCAGGAGGATCGGCTCCTCGAGGAACGGCGCCCGCGCGGTGACGTCGGCGAACTTGCGCGAGAACTCGCCGTAGACGAGCGCGAGCGCGCGCTCGCGCACGAGCCCGAACGCGGCGGCGTCCCAGAACGCGGTGGTGCCGCCGTTGCCGAGCGCGACCTCGTAGCCGTCGGGCGCGCCGAACAGCTCGGCGGTCCCGGCGCGAACCCGGCCGACGAGCTCCTTGACCGGCTGCTGGCGGTGCGACGTGCCCATGAGCCCGGCGTACTCGCCTGCCAACCGCGACAGCTGCTCGGGGCGGATCTTCGACGGGCCGCATCCGAAGCGGCCGTCGGCGGGTCGGAGGTCTTGGGGAATCTCGAGCACGGTGCTCGTCGTCATGGCAATGGTCCTCGCAGTGGCTGCGGTGGTCAGGACTGATGCCCAGGCGTGCGGCGCGGACTTCTCCATCGCTCCCCGGTGGTGTGCTCCACCAGAACTAACGCCAGTCGCGACGGCCCGAGGCAGTCTAGCGGTCGCATCCCCGGTGATCCGTCGAGATTCGACGCAACGTCTGCCCGCGCCAAGCGTCTTAGTGACATGCGCCACGAAGCGCTCGGCTCGACGCTGTGCATCGCCGCGGTGTGCGCGGCAGCGTCCGGCTGTGGCTCGAGCACGTCGGCCCCGCCGCCCGGGGGCGTCGCCGTCTCGGCGCCCCGACCGTTGCCGCGCGACGTTCAAGCGCCCGCGGACATCGCCGCAGGGCGTGACGGCACGCTCGCCGTGGTGTTCGCGCGAACCGGGCCCGGGGACGGCGGCGTCTCGCCCCTGTACGTCGCCATCCGCCGGCCGAACGGGCGCTGGATGCCCGCTCGCCGCCTCTCGGGCGCGCGCTACGGCGTCGACGTCGCAGAATCGCGGTCGATCCGCACGGAGTTGCGGTCGCACGGCACACGACCGGGCAGCCGTTCGAGCGCCCGATCACGTTCGCGAGCCACCCGGCCGGCTCGCTCGCGCTCGTGACGAGCGCCAGCGGCCGCGCGTACGTCGCGTACGCCACGGCGCCCGCGCAGGAGCTGGCCCTCGACCGCCCGCGGTCGTTCGTCGAGGTCGCGGCGCGCGACGCCAGCGGCGCGTGGAACATGCCACGCCGGGTGTCGGGAAGCCCCGCGGCCGAGCCCGCGCTGACCGTCGCCCCGGACGGAGCCGTCGTCGCGGCGTGGCGTGAGACCTCGTTCGACACGATCGACATGCCCCGATACGGCAGCGTCGGCGCCGCGATCGGCAGTCCCGGCGGGACGTTCGCGCCCCCGCGCCACGTCGCGGACGCCCGCACCGTGGGCGTGCTGCTAGGCGCGGGGCGCACCGGATCGACGGTCCTCGCGTGGGCGTCGGGCTCCCTCGACGTGCCCGGACCCCTGGACGTCGCCGCGCGCGCCCCGCATGCGGCCCGGTTCGGCCCGGTCCGCCGTGCGCCAGGGACGAGCGTGAGGGTGCGCCAGAGCGCGCTCGCGGTGCTCGACGACGGCACCGCGCTGTTCGCCGGGCCGGACGGGGCGCGCGATGGGATCCGCCTCGCGATCCGGCCGCGCGGCGGGAGATTCGGCCGCGCGCGCCTGATCGCCCGGCACGGGTTCGCGCCGCAGATCGCCGTGGCCGGTCGCAGCGCCACGATCGTGTACTCCGTGGGCAACGCGGGCGAGGCGCGCTACGTCACGGTGACGCGGCGCTGACAGGCCGCCCGCTACTCGTGGAAGTCCGTGTCGATCCAGGCCATCATCGAGCGCAGCTCCTTGCCGGTCGTCTCGACCCGGGTCGCGGCCTGCTCGGCGCGCATGCGCTTGAAGTTCTCCTGGCCGGCGCGGTTCTCGGCGATCCACTCGCGGGCGAAGTCGCCGGACTGGATCTCCTCGAGGATCTTCTTCATGTTCTCGCGCGTGTCGGCGGTGATGACGCGCTTGCCGCGGCTGTAGTCGCCGTACTCGGCGGTGTTGGAGATCGAGTAGCGCATCCCCGCGAGGCCCTTCTCGTACATGAGGTCGACGATGAGCTTGAGCTCGTGCAGGCACTCGAAGTACGCCATCTGCGGGTCGTAGCCCGCCTCGACAAGCGTGTCGAAGCCGGCCTGGACGAGCTCCGAGGCGCCGCCGCACAGCACGGCCTGCTCGCCGAAGAGGTCGGTCTCGGTTTCCTCCTTGAACGTCGTCTCGAAGACGCCGCCGCGCGTGCAGCCGATGCCCCTGGCGTAGGCGAGCGCGAGCTGCTGCGCGTTGCCCTGCGGATCCTGCTCGATCGCGATCAGGCCGGGGACGCCCGAGCCCTCGGTGTACTGGCGGCGCACCAGATGGCCGGGGCCCTTCGGAGCGATGAGCGCGACGCCGACGCCTGGCGGGGGCTGCACCTCGCCGTAGAGGATCGAGAAGCCGTGGCCGAAGAGCAGGAGGTTGCCGTCGGCGATGCCGTCCTTGACGGCGCCCTCGTAGACCTCGCGGTGAAGCTCGTCGGGCACGAGCATCATGATCAGGTCGCCGCGGCTCGCGGCATCCGCCACCGGGAGGACCTCGAGGCCGTTGGCCTCGGCCTTCGCGGCGGACCTGGAGCCCTCGCGCAGTCCGACGACGACCTCGACGCCGGAGTCCTTGAGGTTCAGCGAGTGGGCGTGGCCCTGGGAGCCGTAGCCGATGATGGCGACGGTCTTGCCGTCGAGGAGCGTGAGGTCAGCGTCGTCGTCGTAGAACATGGCGCGGGATCCTAGTCGTCGGCTGCTGCGCAGCAAGCATCCGCGCCGGTCCGACAACCGTCCAGCCGTGTGAGCGCACTCACGCAGGCCGCGGCCATCCGGGTCGATCGCCTCGGGGAGACCACCGACGAGGAGGACGACACGACATGTCCCGCACGCTTGGCCGGGCCCTGACCCGCGCCACCCTGATCACCGCCTTGGCCCTCGGGCTCTGCGGCGGCGCGACCGCGAGCGCCGCGCCTGTCGCACCGGCATCGCTCACGATGACCAGCGACCCCGGCGACTTCATCGGCCAGGGGCAGACGTGGAGCTACGCCACCGCGGGCCGCGACGCGTTCTCGACGTCCTACACCGGGGAGGCGGTGCAGATCGCCGTCGACGGTGCCAACGGCGACTGGTGGTACGTGCGCTTCTCAGCGCCCAACGGACAGCAGCTCGCCCCCGGCACCTACGCCGGCGCCACCCGCTATCCGTTCCAGGCGCCGTCGGTGCCCGGGCTGTCGGTGTCCGGCGAGGGACGCGGCTGCAACACGCTGACCGGCTCGTTCGAGGTTCACGAGGCCCGCTACGCGGCCGATGGCACGCTGGCGCGCCTGCGCGCGACATTCGAGCAGCACTGCGAGGGGAAGGTGCCCGCGCTGCGCGGCTCCGTCGAGTTCGGCCCGCCGTCACCACCGCCGGCGCAGGTCGTCGTGTCGGTCGATCCAAACGCCACCGTCGACCGGCGCACCGGGGCGGTCACGGTCCACGGCAGCGCGACGTGCAACCGCCCCGCACAGGTCACTATCGCGGGCACGATCGTGCAGCAGCCCAAGCGCGGGCAGCCGTCGACCGCGGTCTTCTCGCGCCTCGCCGCCTGCTCGCCGGTCAGCGCGGCGTGGACGGCGACCGTCGACGCGACGCTCGGCGCGGCGTTCAGCGCGGGCGACGCGACCGTGTCGGTCCATGCGACCGGCGAAGGCGTGAGCGACGCGGCGAGCGCTCTGGTGGCCTTGCACCGCTGAGCTCGCGCTGCCAAGCCGAGACGGCGGGCGGATCGGTCAGGCGCTGGCGGTGGCGACGTGCGCGCGACCCGGCAGCGCCACCGATCCGTCGCCGGCGACGTAGCGCGCGTGGCGGGCGTCGATCGCGTCGCGCAGGTCGTCGCGCTGCGCCGGCGTGAGTGCGGCGACACCCCTGTTCAACCCCGGGGAGAGGTCGAGCTGCGTGTCCCACCAGGCATCGAGGTCGTCGAAGCGCCAGACGAGGTCGAGCTGCTCGACGACGACGTCCGTGAAGCCCGCCTCCTCGAGCAGCGCGCGGATCGTCGCGGGGTCACGGAACGCGAACATGTTCGGCTCCTGCGGGTCCGGCTCGGGGAGCACCCCGGTCGCCGCGATCTCCTCCTGCGCAACCGACGCCCACGGGTTGTCCTCAGGGTCGCACCAGGCCGCGAGCGCGATGCGACCGCCGGGGCGCAGCACGCGGCGGGCCTCGCCGAGCGCGGTCGCCGGATCCGCCAGCAGCATGTAGACCCAGCGCCCGATGACCGCATCGAGGCTCGCTGTCGGCAGGTCGATCCACTCGGCGTCCATCGTGCGGAACTCGGCGTTCTCGATGCCGAGCTCGGCGGCGCGGGCGCGGGCCTGCTCGACCATCGCGCTGGACGCGTCGGTGCTGATGAGCGTGCCGCCCGGCGCGATGAGCTCGGCGGCGAGCAGGCCCGTGTCCCCCGGCCCCGCCGCGACCTCGAGCACGCGATGTCCCGGCTGCGGCTCGATCGCGTCGACGAGCCAGCCCGACACCGGCCGGGCGCCGGCCTGGAAGACCGAGCGGTGCTCGCCCCAGCCGCGGGCCACGCGCTCCCAGCGCTCCAGGCTCTGGGCCCGGAACGCGGACGGGTCGTACGCGCTCATCGCACGACCCGTCGCTCGCTCATCTGTGCTGGACCCGTCGCGGCTACTTCTTCAGGAGCGAGAAGCGGTGGATGGCATCGGCCCGCGGCGCGGAGTTCCCGCGCGCGCCGGAGTTGTCCACGCCCGCGGCGAGGATCCGGTACTGGCCGGCGCCGAGCTTGATCGTGCTCTTGACGTTGAGCGTCCACGCCCCGTCCTTGCCGAGCTTGGCCAGCAGCAGCACCGGCTTCGCGCAGCTCTTGAGGACGATGCCCTTGGTCGCGTTGAACCAGCGGCACTTCGTCGTCGCCGCCGTGGCGGTCCCGCTGCCCGACGTGCCCTTGTCGCTGAGCTTCTCGATCGTGAGGATGACGCCCCGGATCCCCGACGGGTCCTTCGCGGTCCCGGCGAAGCTGATCTTCGTCTTCTTCGTCGTCTTCTTCTTCTGCTTGACCTTCTTGCCCTTCTTCGTGACGGTCACGGTCTTCGTCGTCGTGGTCACGAGCTTGATCTTCTCGTTGGCCTTCGGCTTCGTGATCGCGATCGCGGGCGCCGTGCCATCGCCGTTGCCACCGCTGCCTGACGGTGGCGGCGGCGCGGGGGCGGGCGGCGGGGCGACGTACTCGTCGGCTCCCTGGTCCGTCGGCGCGGCGGAGCGGTCCTGACCTTCGAAGTCGGTCGTCGACTCGCCGGGCGTGAAGCCGCCCGCGTTGATGGCCGGGGAGCCGGCCTTCAGGCGGTACTTCCTGTTGGCGGGATCCTGGAAGACGGCGTTCGCGTCGAAGGTCTGGAGCGTGCGCGTGTACGTGTCGGTGACCACGTTCGCCGGGGCGAGCAGCAGGCCCGGGAAGTTCGCCTTGAGCGTGCCGTTCTGGATGATCGAGTCCACGACGTCGGCGGTGATGTTTCCGTACGGCCCGCCCGTGAGCAGCGGCACGGCCTTGCTCGCGTCGAGCACGAGCCCGTGCGCGGAGCCGGCGGAGGTGACGTGACGCAGCGTGAGCGTCGCGGGACCCGCGGTCGACGTGAGACCGTTGACACCGGTGTTCACGCTGACCCCTGCGTAGCCGCCGCTGACGAGGGTCGACTCGATCGTGAGCGCCTTGGTCGTGGTCGAGGCGTCGGCGGAGAGCACGTGCACGGCGGACGTCTGCTGTCCGCCCGTGGCGATCGTGCTGCGGACGATCTTGTTGGCGCCCTCGTGGAACTGCACGCCGTCGCCGTTGGGGCTGAGGATGATCGAGTCGGCGATCTCGAGGCCCGCCGCGCCCGTGACCGAGACCCCGGGGCCGCTGCCGTCCTGCGGCGAGATCACGATGGTCGAGAGCTTCGAGGCGCCACCCGAGCCGCCGCTGAAGGTCAGCGCGCCGTTGACCGCGACGCCGGCCGCGGTGCCGGCGATCGTGACGCCTCCGACGGTGAAGGTCGCCGGGCCGTAGGTCCCGGGCGAGACGTTGAACACGTCACCGGAGGCCGCGGCGCTGGCCGCGTTGGCGAGCTCGCCGCACGCGAGATCGCCGCCGCCGCATGGGCCGTCACCGGCCTTGACCGTGTACGTGGCCGCCTGTGCCGCCGCGGGGGCGGCGAGCATGACGAGAGCTACAGCGGCGGTTGTCAGCGAGCGACGACGGCCCGTTCGTGGCATTCATTCCTCCAGATCTCGGCGCAGGAGCTTTCCTGACTGCGTCCTCGGCAAGTCTAGGGAGAACCTGAACTCTTTGGGCACCTTGTAGCGCCCTAGTCGGACACGACAGTAACCCGTGAGCTCGGCCGCCGTTGCGGTGGCGCCAGGCAAGAGGACGATCGTTGCGACGACGCGCTCGCCCCACTCCTCGTCCGGGGTGCCGTGGACGGCGACATCGGCGACCGCGGGGTGCGTCGCGAGCACCTCCTCGACCTCCGTCGGAGCCACGTTCTCGCCGCCCGTGACGATCGTGTCGGCGACACGCCCGGTCACGGTCAGGTGGCCTTGCCCGTCGAGCGTTCCGAGGTCGCCGGTGTGCAGCCAGCCGTCCGGTCGCGCCTGGCCTGGCGCGACGGTCGGCCCGGCGACGAGGATCTCGTGCTCCTCGCTCGTGCGCACGCGCGTGCAGAACAGCGCGGGGCCTGCGGTCGTCACCTGCGAGCACGCCTCGGTGAGGCCGTAGGTCGTGACCGTGGGCACGCCCGCCGCGCGCGCTCGCTCCAGCAGCGCGCACGGGATCTGGGCGCCGCCGACGAGCGCCGCCCGCAGCGCCGGCGGCTCGCGCAGGCCCGCGTCGAGCAGGCGCGCGAGCGTCGTCGGCACGACGGAGACGAGCGTCGCCTTCCCGCGCGTCAGCTCGTCGACGACCGCCGGCGCGTCGAAGCCGTCGTGCAGCACCGCGGTCGTGGCGTAGATCGCGCTGCGCACGAGGATCGACAGCCCGCCGACGTGCGAGAGCGGCAGCGTGCACAGCCAGCGCTCCTCGGGGTCCAGGCCGAGCGCGACCGCCGAGCCCAGCGCGCTCCACAGCCAGTTGCCGTAGGTCAGCTCGACGGGCCGGCCCGCCGAGGTCGTGCCGGAGGTGTGCACGACGATCGCGGTCGCGTCGAGGTCGTGGGTGTGCGGGCCGCCGCGCACGTAGGACTCCTCGGCGCTGAGCGGCGCGTCTACCACGACGGCGCAGCCCGCGCAGCGCGCGGCGCGTTCGGCCTCGGCCAGGCGCAGGTCGATCGGCACCGCGACGGCGCCCAGCCGCATGCACCCGTGCAGCGCCTCGACGAACGGCCTGCGGGCCGCCAGCGCGAGCGCGACCCGGTCGCCCGGTCCGGCCCCCAGCGCGCTCAGGCCGCGCGCCGCGCGCGTGGCGGCGGCGTCGAGCTGCGCGTAGCTCAGGCTGCCGTCGGCGGCCTCGAGCGCGACCGCGTCCGGGCGCATGCGAGCGGCGCGGGCAAGCCAGGACTCGACGAACACTTCAGTGAAAGTAGCCTGCACGCCATGGGAGTCGCCTGGACCGCCGCCGGCGGCGAGTACACGGACATCCGCTACGAGCTCAGCGGCGACGGCATCGCGAAGATCACGATCGCCCGCCCCGAGGTTCGCAACGCGTTTCGCCCGCAGACGCTCATCGAGATCTCCGAGGCGCTCGAGCTCGCCCGCGAGGACACGTCGGTCGGCGTCGTCGTGCTGACGGGTGAGGGCCCGCTCGCGTTCTGCTCGGGCGGCGACCAGCGCGTGCGCGGCGACACGGGGTATGAGACCCAGCCGGGCTCGGGCGCCGTCGGGCGCTTCCATGTCACCGACCTGCACATCCAGATCCGCCGGCTGCCCAAGCCGGTCGTCGCGATGGTCGCCGGCTACGCGATCGGCGGCGGCCACGTCCTGCATCTCGTCTGCGACCTCACCATCGCCGCCGACAACGCGCGCTTCGGCCAGACCGGCCCGAAGGTCGGCTCGTTCGACGGCGGCTTCGGCGCCGGCCTGCTCGCGAACCTCGTGGGGCCGAAGAAGGCGAAGGAGATCTGGTTTCTCTGCCGCCAGTACGACGCGCAGCAGGCCCTCGACATGGGCCTCGTCAACACGGTCGTGCCGCTCGACGAGCTCGAGGACGAGACCGTCAGCTGGTGCCACGAGATGCTCGCGATGTCGCCGTTCTCGCTGCGGCTCATGAAGGCGAGCTTCAACGCCGCCGAGGACGGGCTGAGCGGCATCCAGCAGCTCGCCCACGACGCCAACCTCCTGTTCTACGCCAGCGAGGAAGCGCGCGAGGGCCGCGAGGCCTACAAGGCCAAGCGCAAGCCGGACTTCTCCCGCTTCCCCAAGCGCCCGTGAGGACCTGAGCGTGCGCATCTGGCTCATGGCGGCACGCCTGCGCACGCTGCCCGCCGCGATCGCGCCGGTGCTCGTCGGCACGGCGCTGGCGCAAGAGCTCTACGACGTCTTCCGGCCGGGCTCGTTCGTCGCGGCCATGCTCGGCTCGATCCTCATCCAGATCGGGACGAACCTCTCAAACGACTACTCCGACGCGCGCCGCGGCGCCGACACCGAGGATCGCGTCGGCCCCGTCCGCGTGACGGCGGGCGGGCTCGTGCCGCCCAAGCAGGTGCTGCTGGCGACGTACATCACGTTCGGCCTGGCGGTCCTGTGCGGCGTTTACCTCATCGCGACCGCCGGGATCGAGCTCTTGTTCGTCGGGATCGCGTCGATCGCGGCGGGGGTCCTCTACACGGGCGGGCCGCGGCCGTACGGCTACGAAGGGCTCGGCGAGGTCTTCGTCTTCTTGTTCTTCGGGATCGTCGCGGTCACCGGCTCGACCTTCGCGCAGACCGAGACGTGGCCATGGGAGGGCTTCGTCCTGGCCGTGCCGGTGGGCCTGCTGGCGGCGGCGATCCTCGTCGTCAACAACGTCCGCGACATGGACTCCGACAAGCGCGCCGGCAAGCGCACGCTCGCCGTGCGGCTCGGGCGCGAGCGCGGGCGGCTGATGTACGCCGTCATGGTCTTCGGGTCCTACCTCGTCGCGCCGCTGCCGTGGCTGCTCGGCCCACTGTCGCCGTGGCTCATGTTCTCCTGGCTGACGCTGCCGCTGGCCGTCAAGCTCGTCCGCACGGTCCGCGAGCATGCGGACGGGCCGACGCTCAACGAGGCGCTCGCGCAGACCGGCGCGCTGCAGCTCGCGTTCTGCCTGGTGCTGAGCGCGGGCATCCTCGCGGGTTGACGCGGTGCGCGTCGAGATCTCGCAGCGCACGTTTCGGATGCGAACGCCGATCGAGACATCGTACGGGGCGGTGACCGAGCGCTCGCTGTTCGAGCTTGCGATCGAGGGGTCCGACGGCGTGGAGGGGCGCGGCGAGTGCGCACCGCTCGAGGCCTACGACGGCGTGTCGGTGGCGCGCGCCCGCGCCGCGCTCGAGGCCTACCGGGTCGTGATCACCGAAGGCGACGGCCTCGAAGGCGGCGCACTGCTCGAGGCGTGCCGCGAGGCCGACGACCTCCCCCAGGCGCTGGCCGCCGTCGACCTCGCGCTGTGGGATCGCGCGGGGCGCCGCGCCGGCGTGCCCGTCTCGACGCTGCTCGCCGAGTCGGCGCTCGCCGAGGTCGAGGTGAACGCGACGATCGGCGCGCTCGATCGAGCAAGCGCTGCGGGCGCCGCGGCGGGCGCCGCGGCGGCGGGCCATCGCTGCGTGAAGCTCAAGGTCGGCGTCGGGGATGACGCGGGGCGCGTCGCCGCCGTGCGCGCCGCGCTCGGGCCGGACGTGACGCTGCGCCTGGACGCCAACGGCGCGTGGACGGTCGACGAGGCGGTGCGGATGATCGAGGCGCTGGCGCCGGCAGGCCTCGAGCTCGTCGAGGAGCCGGTGCACGGGCTCGCGGGGCTGCGGGCGGTGCGCGAGCGCGTCGCGGTGCGGATCGCGATGGACGAGACGACGGCCGAGCCCGGCGCGCTCGCCTCCGGCGCTGCGGACGCGGTCTGCCTGAAGGTCGGGCGCTGCGGCGGCATCTCAGGGCTGCTCGCCGCCGCGACGCTCGTGCGCGCGACCGGCGCGGAGCCCTACGTCGCGTCGACGTTCGACGGGCCGCTGGGCATCGCGGCGGCGCTGCACGCCGCGGCCGCGCTGCGCCTGACCCCCGCCTGCGGCCTTGCGACGCTCGGCCTGTTCGAGGACCTCGACGATCCCTTCCCCGCGCGCGGCGGCGTGATCGCCGTGCCGGCCGGACCGGGGCTGCTGTGACCGTCTTGGAGTGGCGTATCGCGCGCTCGCTGCTGCGCCGCGCTCCGGAGCACCACCGCTATGGCGGCCTGCCACACCAGGTCTGCGACCTGCACCGTCCGCGAGGGCCCGGCCCGTTTCCCGTCGCCGTGGTCCTGCACGGCGGCTACTGGCAGCCGCCGTATACGAAGCTCATCATGCGCCCGCTGTGCCAGGACCTCGCCCGGCGCGGCTACGTCGCGTGGAACGTCGAGTACCGCCGCCTCGGCCGCGACGGCGGTGGCTGGCCGATGACGTTCGACGACGTCGCGGACGGCATCGACCTGCTCGCCGAGCTCGAGGACGGCGACCTCGACCTCTCGCGCGTGACGCTCGTGGGCCACTCGGCGGGCGGCCAGCTCGCGCTGTGGGCCGCCGGGCGGTCCGCACTGGCGGCGGACGCGCCGGGCTCGGCGCCGCGGGTCGTCGCGCAGCGCGTGCTCGCGCTGGCCGCGGTCTGCGACCTGCCGCACGCCGGCAAGGTCGCCGCGCGCCTGCTCGGCGGCGCTCCCGCCGAGGTCCCCGAGCGCTGGGCGCAGGCCGACCCGATGCGGCGGATCCCGCTCGCCGTCCCGGTCGCGCTCGTGCACGGCACGCGCGACCAGACGGTGTCGCCGCAGCGCTCGCGCGACTACGCCGCGGCCGCCGAGGCGGCCGGCGCGCCCGTGACGCTGATCGAGCCCGCCGGCGAGCACCGCGACCCGATCGACCCCTCCAAGCCCGCCTGGCGCGCCGCGGCGGACTGGCTGGGGCCGGGCTGAGGCCGCCTCAGCGCGGGAGCTTCGCGCGCAGGGCCGCCTGCGGGCCGTGCATCGCCCGCGCGCCGCGCGACACGCTGCGGCCGCGGCGGTGCGTCGCGCCCCTCAGCGCGGGAGCTTCGCGCGCAGGGCGAGCACGCGCTTGGCCTGCGCGTCCAGCGCGGCGCGCCTGACCTCGCCGCGCTTGGCGGCCGCGAGCAGGCCCTCCGCCGCGCGGGCGCTGTCGCGGTACGTCGACGAGAACAGCGGCAGGTCGACGCCCGCCTGCACCGCGAGCACCGCGCGGCGAGCGTTCGAGCCGAAGGCCTGCACGGCGGGCGTGCCGAGGTCGTCGGTCATCGAGACGCCCTTGAAGCCCAGCCGCCCGCGCAGCTCGTCCGTGACCCACTTCGACGAGAAGGCAGCCGGGCGCGCGTCCATCGCGGGGTAGACGGCAGTCGACAGCATCACCGCGTCCACGCCGCCGGCGATGAGCGCTTCGAACGGGCGCGCGTCGACGCCTCGCAGCGTGTCGAGCGAGGCGCTGACCCGCGCAGGGGCGTTGTCGGTGTTGACCGTCGCCGCGCCGAAGCCGGGGTAGTGCTTGGCCGTCGCGCGGACGTTGCCGTCGTGCAGGCCGGCCACGAACGCGCCGGCGAACGCGGCGACCCGCTCGGCCGAGGTCGAGTAGATCCGCCGCTCGCCCACGAGAGCGCTGCCGGCCCGGCCGACGTCGGCGACGGGCGCGAGGTTCATGTTCACCCCGGCGCCGCGCAGCGTCCGCGCCGCGGCCCGGCCGTCGGCGCGCGCCTGCCCGGCCGTCGTGACCTCGGCCGCCGCCCGCGCCGGCGCGCCGGGGATGCGCCGCACCGGCCCACCCTCCTGGTCGACCATGACGATGAGCGGCGCGCGCAGCCCGCGCGGGCGCTCGATCGCCTGCAGCCCGCGCACGACCTCGCGCACCTGCCCGGCCGAGCGGACGTTACGGGCGAAGAGGATCACGCCGGCGGCCTCCCCGCGGGCGATGCGCCGGCGCAGCGCCGGCGGCGGCTCGAGGCCGTCGTAGGCGAAGGCCATGTGCTGGCCGACGACCTGCTTCAACGTCAGGCCCGCCGCGCCGGCCGAAGCCGGCTGCGCGACGGGGGCCGCTGGCGCGGGCCGCGTCGCAGGCGCCGCGCGCGCGGCCCCGCCACCGCCAAGCGCGCTCTGCAGGAAGCCGGCGAGCAGCGCGGCGAACACCGCTGAGATCTGGCTCACCACTCGACCATACGTGCTACACCATCTGCGCTGCGCGCGTACGCCCCCCTACTGCTGCTGATCACCGCGTTCGCGCTGACCGCGCCCACGCCTGCCATGGCGGCGGCACGCTCGTGCCCGGCGGCCCGCCCGGCCAGCTGCTTCACGTTCGTCGTCCCGCTGGACCGCAGCGGCACGGTCCCCGGAGCGATCCGCATCAGGGCGGCGCGGATCCGGTCGCGGCGCGCCTTCAGGCCACCGCTCGTCGGGCTCACCGGCGGGCCCGGCCAGGCCGGCGTGATCTTCTCGTCGGGCTACGACTACATCCTGCCGACCGCGGGCCGCGACCTCGTCGTGCTCGACCAGCGAGGCACGGGCGCATCCGGCCTGCTGCGCTGCCCCAGCCTCGAGCGGCGGATCGCCACGAGCTTCACGAGCGCGGCCGCGGCCTGCGGTCGCAGGCTCGGCAGCCGGCGCGGCTTCTACACGAGCATCGACTCCGCCGACGACCTCGAAGCGCTGCGCAAGCGCCTCGACGTCCCGCAGATCGCGCTCTACGCCGTGTCCTACGGGACGCGGGTCGCGGTCGAGTACGCGCGCCGCTATCCGCAGCGCGTCGACCGGATGGTGCTCGACTCCCCGGTCGGGGTCGAGGAGCCCGACTCGCTCGCGCGCGAGACGCTGGGCGCCGTCGGCCGGGTCCTGCGCACGGTCTGCCGCCAGGGCTGCGGCGGCGCGCAGGCCCACCCGGTCGCCGACCTCGCGCGGCTCGTCCCGCGGCTTCGGCGCACGCCGATCCGCCGCGTCGTGCGGCGCGGCAGCCGGCGCGTGGCGGTCTCCGTGGGCGTCGACGACCTGCTCGGGATGCTCGTCTCCGGCGACCTGAACCCCTCGTTCATGCGCCGGATCCCGCCCGCGGTCCGCGCCGCCGTCGGTGGCAACAGCGGGCCGCTCGTGCGGCTCAAGCTCGGCCTCTCCGGCGACGGCGACGGCGGCGGGCGCCGCGAGCCGGTCAGCCAGTTCAGCCCGGCCGTCTACGCCGCCACGAGCTGCGAGGACGCGACACCCGTCTGGGACCCGGCGGCCCTCCCCCAGGCGCGCCGCTCCCAGGCCCGCACGGCGCTCGACGCGATCCCCGCATCCGTCTTCGCGCCGTTCGACCGCGACGCGGGGCTGAACTTCGGCCTCCTGCCGCTGTGCGGCGAGTGGCCCGCACGCGACCGCGTCTTCAGCTCACCTCACCCCGCGCTGCCGACGACCGTGCCGGCGCTCGTGCTGTCGGGCAACCTCGATCTGCGCACACCGCTCGAGAAGGCGCGCAGCCTCGCCACCGCGCTGCACGGAAAGCTCGTCGTCGAGCAGGGCATCGGCCACGGGGTCCTCGGCCTGGATCCCAACGGCTGCGCGACGCCTGCCGTCGAGGCGTTCCTCGCCAGCCGGCCGCTGCCCCAATGCGAGCGCAGTGCGTCGGTCACGATCGAGCGCGGCGCGCGGCGCCTCGACATCCCGCGCCCCGGGCTGTAGCGACCGTCGTCAGCCGGCCGCGATCGCCTCCGCCACGGCGGCCGGCGCCTCGAGCGTCAGCGCGTGCCCACTGCCCGGCACGATCGTCAGCGTCGCGCACGGCAGCCCCGCCGCGAGCCGCCGGGCCAGCGCCACGAACTTCGCGTCGCGCTCGCCGGCGAGCACGACCACCGGCATGCGCAGCTCACCGAGCCTTTCCCACAGCGGCTCCACGACCCCGGTGCCGGTCCCGCGCAGCGACGCCGCGAGGTGGCCCGGATCGTTGTCGAGGCGATCCGCTCGCGCCGCTGCCGCGACCTCGGGCGACTGGCCGGCGAACAGCGGCTGCGCGCCCCAGCGGTCGGCGAACTCCGCGATCGAGTGCTGCTCGATCCAGGTCGCGAGCGCGTCGTCGCGCGCGCGCCGCGCCGCCCGCTCGGCCGGGTCCTCGATGCCCGCCGTCGTCGAGACGAGCACGAGCCTGGACACCCGATCGGGGTGCGCGAGCGCGACATGCAGCGCGATCCGCCCGCCCATCGAGTAGCCCGCCAGCGCGAAGCGACCGGCGGCGAGCCCGGCGACGTCCGCTACCACGGAGGCCATGTCGATCGGCCGCCGTGACCCGGCCGCGCCGTGCCCGCGCAGGTCGGGTGCGAGGGGCCGGTAGGTTTCGCCGTCGAGGTGGCGTGCCACCTCGTCCCAGCCGCGCCCGGTCTGCGTGAAGCCGTGCAGCAGGAGGAGCGGCTCGGGCACGCCCGCCATCATGCCGCCCAGCCCCGACACCCACATCCTGCTGCGCGCGTTCGTCGACGAGCTCGCCCGCTGCGGCGTGCGCGAGGCGTGCACCTCGCCGGGGTCGCGCAGCTCGCCGATCGTGCTCGCGCTCGTGCGCGACGAGCACCTGCGCTGCTTCTCGCACATCGACGAGCGCTGCTCGGGGTTCTTCGCGGTCGGCGCCGCGAAGGCCGCGTGTCGCCCCGTCGCGGTCGCGGTCACCTCGGGCACGGCGGCCGCGAACCTCGCGCCGGCCGTCATCGAGGCGTGGGAGGCCCGGGTCCCGCTCGTCGTCCTCACGGCGGACCGCCCGCCGGAGCTGCGCGAGGTCGGCGCCGGGCAGACGATCGACCAGCTCAAGCTCTACGGGTCGGCGTCGAAGTGGTTCGTCGACGTCGGCACGCACGACGCGACACCCGAGCGCGTGCGCTGGATGCGAATGCTCGCGTGCCGCGCGGTCTGGACGGCGCTGGAGGGCCGCCCGGGCCCCGTGCACCTGAACTTCGCGCTGCGCGAACCGCTCGTCCCGCCGGCCGACATCGGGCCCGACCCGCTGCCGGGCCGCGCGAGCGGGCGCCCGTGGCTGCTGCGCACGGCGCCCGGCCACGACACGGCGGCGGCCGGCCGCGCGCTCGCGGTCCTCGCGCGCGACGCGCACCGGCCGCTGGTCGTCGCCGGCCGAGCGGAGCCCGGCCTCGACGCGCTGGGGGCGGCGTGCGAGCGCCTCGGCTGGCCGCTGCTCGCCGACCCGCTGAGCGGCGCGCGGCGTGGCGACGCAGCGATCGCCCACTACGACCTGCTGCTGCGCTCCGAGGCGTTCACCGCCGCCTTGCAGCCGGACCTCGTCGTGCGCTGCGGCGACCTCCCGACCTCCAAGCCCCTGCGCGCCTGGCTCGCCGGCCTCGATCCCGGCGTGACGCAGCTCGCGTTCGACCCGCAGTCGGCCTGGCACGACCCGTCGGGCGCGCTGCACGTGCTGCTCCCCGCCGACCCGGAGGCGACGCTCGCCGCCACCTCGGGCCACGCGCCGGCGGCGAACCCCGCCTGGCTCGCCGCCTGGCGCGACGCCGATAGGCGCGCGGCGAGCGCGATCGACGAGGTGCTCGGCGAGGAGCTGTCCGAGCCGCGCGTCGCCCGCGAGCTCGGCGCATGCCTCCCCGCGTCGACGACGCTGTTCGTCGCGTCGTCGATGCCGGTGCGTGACGTAGAGACGTACGTCGGCGTGCGCTCCGACGCCCCGCGCGTGCTCTGCAATCGCGGCGCGAACGGGATCGACGGGACCGTGTCGAGCGCGTTCGGCGCGGCCGCCGTGTCCGACGGGCCGGTGGTCTTGCTCATCGGCGACGTCGCCCTCGCCTACGACGTCGGTGGCCTGCTCGCCGCGCGGCGCACCGGGCTCGAACTGACGATCGTCCTGCTCAACAACGA
Organism: uncultured Actinomycetes bacterium; assembly: GCA_963839905.1. Lineage (GTDB taxonomy): Bacteria > Actinomycetota > Thermoleophilia > Solirubrobacterales > Solirubrobacteraceae > CADCVQ01. The sequence continues at coordinate 79,346 of CAWIXC010000016.1, forward strand.
CGGCGGCGGCATCTTCGAGTTTCTCCCGGTCGCCGGCGAGCGCGACGCGTTCGAGCAGCACATCGCGACGCCTCACGGGCTGGACTTCGCGCACGCCGCCGCGCTGTACGGCTGCACGCACGAGCTCGTGCGGACGGTCGGCGAGCTGCGCGCGGCGCTCGATCGCGCGCAGCGCGAGCCGGGCACGGCAATCCTCGAGGTGCGCACGACGCGTGCGGCGAACCTCGCCCTGCACCGCGCGCTCGCGGCCGCCGCAACCCCTGTCGCCTGACGCTCAGCCCGGCGCGGGCGGCGGAGGGGGCGTCGCCGATGGCGGTGCCGCGGCGTCGGACGCGGGCCCGGCCGGCGCGGCCCCCGACGGCGGCGCCGGCTCGCCCGGCGGCACCCGCCCGGGCGCCGCCGTGCCCGCCCCGCCGTACGCCTTCGCCCCGACCACGACGCCGCGGATGAACGACCGCCCGGTCGCCGCGAGGCCGTCGTCAGCGCCGGCCGAGGCGGTGACCGTCGCGTCGAGCAGCCCCGGCTGCGCCCGCAGGTCGGCGAGCAGCGCGTCGTAGACGTCACGCGGCAGCGAGTCGGTGCCGTTGAACGCGCCGACGAGCGCGATCAGCGCGTCGCTCGGCGGCGGATCCGCGGACGCCACGGCCTGGATCGACTCATGGCCGTCCGTGCGCGCCCACTGGCGCAGCGCCCCGCCGATCGCGACGCCCGCGATCGCCGTCGTCAGCGCCGGCCGCTGCCCGGCGATCCCGTTGAGCTTGCCCCACTGCTCGAGCGCGTACGAGAACCGCGGCCGGCGCAGGAGCAGGTCGCGCGCCACCTCGTCCGGATCGCTCGGCGGGTCGCTGACGTTGACGAGCCCGACGAGCGCCGCCCGCAGGTCGCCGAACGCGAGGTCGTAGAGCTCGTCGGACATGCCCAGGAAGCCCGCGGCGTCGCGCACGACGGCCCCGATCTGGATCGCCTCGTTCGTGAAGTACTTCTTGCCGTCCGGCCCCGCGAGCCCGCCGCCGCGATGGTGCAGGCCGACGATCTCCCAGTTTTGGTTGAAGACCGGCGAGCCCGACGAGCCCGGCTCGGTGTCCGTCGAGTACTGCACGAGGTCGTCGAAGACCGCCGAGACCTTGTTGTCGGTGAACGCGATCTTCTTCGGCCCGCCCTGCGGGTGCTGGATGATGCTGACGAAGTCGTTGACGGTCGGGTCGGCGCGCTTGGCGAGGTTCACGAAGCCGTAGAGGTCGCCGGGCGCGCCGTTGACGCGCACGATCGCGTAGTCGAGCTTGTCGTCGTTGTGAAAGAACGACGGGTCGCACGTGAAGCGCCGCACGGGCTCGAGCTCGCCGCCCCAGTCGACCTGGTAGTTGAACTCCGCGACGGTGAGGCCCGCGGTCTGCGCGTCGGGCAGCACGTGGTGGTTGGTGAGCAGGAGGTCCGTCGCGATGAGAAAGCCCGATCCGGGGCCCGCGGGTGTGTTGACGCGGCACACGCACGCGGCGAGCTCGAGCGCCCTGCTGACCCAGCCGATGCTCAGCAGGTTGTTCAGGCCGACGACTTTCTCGTAGGTCAGCGGGACGAACGCGTCGTCCTGCACCCACTCGTCGGCCGCGAGCCTCGACGACGTCACGACCATGCTCGGCTCCTTTCGCATCCGGTGGCGGGCCGAACATACCGTCGCCGGCGGCGCTCGCGCGCCGGAGGGTCAGCCGTAGACCATCGTGATCGGGTTGATCACGGGGTGAGCGCCGGTCGTCCACTGGCCGTGCCAGGTCTGCGCCGCGTTGGTGGTCGGGCCGTACATCTGGAAGTAGTAGATCGGGTCGCCCGCGAGGTTCGTCGGGTCCTCGCCCTTGCGCCCGTAGTTCTCGAACGTGACCTTGTTGCCCGCGCTCTCGGCGACGACCGCCCCGTAGTGCGTGCCCCAGATGTCGCGCGCGTAGCCCGACGGCGCGGCGGACGGCGAGAGCGGGCGACGGCGGACGCCCGTCACCTCGTCGAGGATCCCCTGGTCGGTGGGGTTCCCCATGCTGATCGAGCCGAACGACTGGCCGACGCGCGGGTCGGAGAAGGCGTTGATGCCGAGCTCCTGCGCGATCGCCGCGGCGGCGACCGGGGCGTTGATCAGCACCTGCATGTAGTCGTGCGCGATCTGGTCGCGGGTGCCCGCGTTCTGGATGACGTCGACGTTGACGTGCTGATCGGCGGCGCCCTCGTTGATCGTGTGCTTCTCGAACAGCCAGCGCGCGACCTTGTACTCGTGCGCCGTCACGTTGGGGTCCATCCCGATGGCCTTGTCGAGCTTGGGCAGCAGCAGGGCGACGTCGCGGCCGACGATCTCCGACGCCACCTGGTCGCAGACGTCCTTCACGGTGACGCCCATGCCCTTCGTGGTCGGCGTGTGCTTCTTGTACCAGGAGATGTCGCGCTTGGGCAGGATGCGATGCAGCCGGACCCTGGCTCCGCCGGCGTCGGTCACGGTGATCGCGTTCGTCTGGTCGACGAACAGGCGATAGTGCGAGTTGTGGCGCCCGAGCGCGCGGTTGGCCGAGTTGAACACCGCCTGCGTCGCGTAGAACACCTTCGGCTGGCGCTGGCTGAGGTCCGTGTCCTCGATCGCCATCTTGCCGTCCTCGGAGACGCGCAGCTGCGTCGTGTTCGGGCCGGCCGCGGTGACGACGCCCGCTCCGGTCCGGAAGCTCCCGTTGCCCTGCTTGACCTGCGCGTGAAACTGCGCGCCCATGACGACCGCGGCCTGCTGCAGGGCGTAGCGCTGCAGCACGGGGCCGCCGGCCCGCGGGACGTCGCGGCCGCGCTGCGCCACGGCCCGCGCGAGCACCCCGTCGAGCGGGAGGCTCTGCCCCGGGCGCCGCGCGACCCTCGCCCGCGGCCCCGGCGCCGGCCTGCGCGCGAGCACCGGCGGCTGGGCGGGGCGCCGGGCGTGCGCGACGTTCCGTTGGGTTGCGCGAGCGACCACGACAGGGCAATTTACCCGCGCACATCCGTCCCGAACATCGAACGTTCGTGGAGTGCTCTCAGCCCGCGAGCACCGGCAGCAGGGCTCCCAGCTTGACGTCGGTCTCGGCCAGCTCGGCCGCGGGAATCGAGTCGCGCACCACCCCCACGCCCGCGTAGCAGCGCGCGACCCGCCCGCTCAGCAGCGCGCAGCGCAGCGCGACGCAGAACTCGCCGTCCTCGTTCGTGTCCGTCCAGCCCACCGGCCCCGCGTACCAGCCGCGATCCATCCCCTCGAGCGCCGGGATCAGCGGCTCGGCCACGGCGAACGGCTCGCCGCCGACCGCCGGCGTCGGGTGCAGGAGCCCCGCGAGGCGCACGGCGCCGATCGGCTCGCGCAGCTGCGCGCGGATCGGGCTCGCGAGGTGCTGGATGTTCGCCATCTTCACGATCACGGGCTCCGGCGCCGAGGTGACCCACACGCTGTAGGGCCGCAGCGCCTGCTCGATCCGGCGCACGACGATCTCCTGCTCGCCGCGGTTCTTGCCGGAGCGCAGCAGCTGATCGCCGAGGTGGTCGTCGACGGAGGGGTCGGGGCTGCGGTGCGTCGAGCCGGCGAGCGCGAGCGTCGACGCGCGCATCCCGTCGCGGCGGATCAGGAGCTCGGGGCTTGCCGCGATGAACGCGTCGTCGCCGCGGCCCGCACAGAAGCAGAAGCAGGAGGGAAAGTCCTCACGCAGCACGCCGAACGCGGCGGCGACGTCGTGCGGCGCGGGCGCGTGGACCTGCACCTCGCGCGCGAGCACGATCTTCTCGATCTCGCCGGCGCGGATCCGCTCGACCGCGCGTGCGACCGCGCCCTCGTAGTGCTCGGGCGGCGTGCTGGCCGCGACGGTGTAGCGCCCGACCGGGGCCGGGTCGAGCAGCGGCAGCGGCGCGCTGCGCAGCTCGGCGAGGCGGGCCTCGATGCGGGCGAGCAGCTCATCGGCCGTGTCGTCGGCGCACGCCAGCGCCGCGACCGTCATGAGCACCTCCTCCCCGCGCCGCGCGAGCGCGACCTCCGCCACGTGCAGCGACGCCGGCGCGAACGCCGACCAGTGCGGGCTCGCCCCGCCCTCGGGCGCGAACGCGAAGCCGCCGCAAGCGATGAGGCCGGCGCCGCGGGGGCCGTCGGGCGGGTCGCAGATCGCCTCGCGCGCGAGCGCTCGCCAGCGCGCCGCGAGCTCGTCGAAGCGCCCCGGCCCGTGCGCCTCGAGCGCCACGACGCTGCCCAGCGCCGCGATCGCCGCCCGCTCGCGCTCGGGCTGCTCGATGCAGAACCACGACTCGCCGGGGCGGCGGCACAGCAGCGCGACCGCCGAAGGATCGACGTCGTCCGCGACGGGCACCGTGAGCGCAGCGAGCACGCCCTCCGACCGCCGCCGCCGGCGGCGCACACGCCGGACCGCGCGCTCGAGGCGCTTGTGCAGCAGCGCCCGCTCGCCCGCGCTCAGCCCTTTGAGCGCGGCGCGAGCGTCGCGCGGCACCGCCTCCTGGCTCAGCTCACGTCTCGCCACGCCCGCGCGAGATCGCGATCTCGCCGGTGCGCATCATCTCGATCAGGCCGAACGGGCGGACCATCCGCTCAAAGGCCTCGATCTTGTCGGTCGTGCCGGTGATCTCAAGGATGACCGAGCGGCGCGTGACGTCCACGACCTTGCCGCGGAAGATCTCACAGATCTGCATGACCTCCGCGCGCTGCGGCCCCTCTACGGCGACCTTGAAGAGCGCGAGCTCGCGCGAGACCGTGTCGGCCGGCTCGAGGTCGCGGATCTTCAGCACGTTGATGAGCTTGTGCAGCTGCTTGGTGACCTGGTCGACCGGGTGCATCGCGCCGTCGAACGTCAGCGTGATGCGCGAGAACTGCTCGTCCTCCGTCGGACCGACCGTCAGCGTGTCGATGTTGAACCCGCGGCGCGCGAACAGCCCGGCGACCCTGGTCAGGACACCGGCCTTGTTCTCGACGAGGATCGACAGGACGTGCTTGCGGCCCGTGCGCAGGCTGGCGGTCGCCTCGAGGTCCTCGAGGCTGAGGCGGTCCTTCGTCGCCGGCTCGCCCATGACCTCAGCCCACCATGTCGCGCGCGGGCTGACCGGGCGCGATCATCGGGTACGTGTTCTCCTCGCGCGTCACACGGACGTCGACCATGACCGGGCCGGGGGTCTCCAACGCGGTCTTCATGTCCGCGACCAGCGACGACTTCTCGGTCATCCGCATGCCCGTCGCGCCGTAGGCCTCCGCGACCTTCACGAAGTCCGGGAACGAGCCCATGTCCACGTGCGAGTAGCGGTTGTCCCAGAACAGCTCCTGCCACTGGCGGACCATGCCCAGATAGCCGTTGTTCATGATGAAGATCTTCACCGGGATCTCGTTCTGGGCGCAGGTCGCGAGCTCTTGCATGTTCATCTGGATCGAGCCGTCGCCGGAGATGCAGACCACGCTGGCCTCCGGGCAGCCGACCTGCGCGCCCATCGCGGCCGGCAGGCCGAAGCCCATCGTCCCCAGGCCGCCCGAGTTGATCCAGCGGCGCGGCTTGTCGAAGTGGTAGTACTGCGCCGCCCACATCTGGTGCTGGCCGACGTCCGAGCAGACGATCGCGTCGCCGCCCGTGGCCTCGTACAGCGCCTGCACCATGTACTGCGGCTTGATCTCGCCATCCGACGAGTCGTCGTAGCGCAGCGGATGGTCCGCACGCCACTTCTCGATCCGCGACCACCACTCGTCCATCCGCGACGGGTCCGTCGTCTCGAGCGAGCGGTACTCCTTGATGAGCTTCGTCAGGACGTTCTTGCAGTCGCCGACGATCGGGATGTGCGCCGGGATGTTCTTCGAGATCTCCGCCGGGTCGACGTCGATGTGGATGAACTTCGCGTGCGGCGCGAACTCCGACAGCTTGCCGGTGATGCGATCGTCGAAGCGCGCCCCGATGCAGCAGATGAGGTCTGCCTCGTCCATCGCGTAGTTCGCCGCGCGCGTGCCGTGCATCCCGAGCATGCCCAGCCATTGCGGGTGCGGCGCCGGGAAGCCGCCGAGCCCCATCAGCGTGCACGTGACCGGGAAGCGGTCGCTCGTCGCGAACTCCGTCAGCTCGGCGGACGCGTTCGCGTTGATGACGCCGCCGCCCGCGTAGATCACCGGGCGCCGCGCGGACGCCATCGCCTTCGCCGCCTGGCGGATCTGCTTGGTGTTGCCGTCCGTCGTCGGCTGGTAGCCGGGCAGGTGCAGGTCGGTGATCGGCTGGTAGTCGATGTCGGCACGGCTGAGGTCTTGCGGGATGTCGACGACGACCGGGCCGGGGCGCCCCGAGCGCGCGAGGTAGAACGCCTCGTGGATCGCCCGCGGGATCTCGAGCGGAGAGCGGATCTGGAAGGAGTGCTTGACGACCGGCATCGTGATGCCGAGCGTGTCGGTCTCCTGGAAGCCGTCGGTGCCGATGAGGTCGGTTCGAACCTGGCCGGTGATGAACACCGTTGGGACCGAGTCCATCATCGCGTCGACGATCGGGGTCACGACGTTCGTCGCCCCCGGGCCGCTCGTCGCGAACGCCACGCCGACCTTGCCGGTCGCCTTCGCGTAGCCCTCGGCGGCATGGCCACCGCCGGCCTCGTGGCGCACGAGGACGTGGCGGATGCCGGCGTCGACGAACGCGTCGTAGGTGGGAAGGTTCGCTCCGCCGGGCAGGCCGAATACGACGTCCACACCCTCCGCCTTCAAGCACTCCATGATGGCATCGACCGCACGCATGTCACGACCTCCTCTCAGCAAGAACGAGCCAGCCCGTCTGGCCGGCAAGAGCAGGTCAGTCTAGTGGGACGACGCGCGCGCGGGGGTCAGCGCAACGCGGGCGCCGCCGCCTCCGAAGCCAGTGCCTCGTCGGGGAACTCGAGCTCGGTCCCGCAGCGCACGCAGAGCGCGTCGTGCAGCTTGCAGACGCGCCCGCACGTCGGGCACTGGCGGCGCAGCTCGTCGCGCTCTGAGCGATAGCAGACCGCCGCGAGCAGCCCGAAGAACGGGATCGCCCCGGAGATGAGAAACCACAGCCAGAACGAGCTGCCCTTGATGCGCCCGACGAAGCCGCCCGCGAGAGCGAAGCCGATCGCGATCGTGATGTACGCGCCGCCGGCCACCGGGTTCGGCTCAGAGGACGCGGATGGCCCAGATCACCGCGACGATCGCGGCCACGACGAGCACGACCCAGAACACAGCGACGGCGATCCCGATGACCGCCTTGAAGAGGATCCAAGCCGCGATCGCCAGGATCAGAACCGCGATCGCCCGCTTGCCTATTGAGGAGCCTGAAGGAGTGGAGGTGGACATGCCTTCAAGCCTACCTCGCCGGCGAGCGGGCGAGTGCGGGTAGAGGATGCGTCAGTCGTAGCTTCGGCGCAGGTGCGAGAAGCGGTCGATCGTCGGATCTTCACGGCTGACAGGAGCCATGCGGGCCATCTTGTATCGACGGACCCGAGGCGCTGCTGCGGTGCGCTGCTGTCCGGTAACCGGCACGAGGATGCGGCGGGTGAGATCGGAGGAGGCGGGCATGTGAAGCATCATGCTGACCGCCGTGAATGGCGCCATTGGCCGGGTGTCGGAGATTCAGCGAGCACCTGTGGACCGCGTGTCCAGCCGTCGTGAAGCCGCGTGAATCGCGGGGCGGATCGCCGCCGGGACGCGCCGGCGTAGGCGCCAGCGCGCGCCCGCGAAGCTGAGGTTCGCGACGGTCGCGAAGCCCTGCTCGTCGGCGCGCAGCGCGAGCAGCAGGTGAGCGATCCGGTCCCCCGACGGCAGCGCGTTCGCGGCTTCGATCCGGTTGTCGACGCGGATGCACCAGCAGTAGACGTGGCGCCCGCGCGGCCCGCGCAGCAGCACGGCGCCGCCCTCCCCCACGAGCCAGATGCCGAGTCGGCCCGGCTCGAGCACGAGGCCGGTCGCGGCGTGCAGCTCGCGCGCGTCGTGGTCGACGAGGTCGCCGAGCAGGCCGACGGAGCGTCGCTCGGCACCGTCGCCGGCGCGCGCCCGCGGGCGCAGGACGTTCGCGCCGCGCTGCGCGTAGAGCTCCGGGATCACCCACGCGTGCGCGACGCAGGCGAGCGCGACGGGCAGCGCCAGCGGGTTCAGCCACATCAGCAGGGCCGCGGCGCCGAGGAACGGCACGACGTGCGAGACCGTCGTCAGGGTCCACCACATGCCGACCCGGCGCAGGCGCGCATCGTCGACGCGCGCGCGCCAGTGCACCGACGCGGTCTCGGGCAGAACGTCCGCGAGCGGCGGCTCGAGCGCTGGATGCTCCGCGGCCGCCGCCACGACGCGCCTAGCCGCCGGCGATCGGCAGGCGCAGGATCACGAGCGGGGCGTCGACCGGCAGCTCGCGCACCTGCTCGGCGTGGCCGGGCCCGGTGCTGACCATCGCCAGATAGCCGCGGTCGAGCTCCGCGCGAAAGGCTGACACCGCGGCCTCGACGGCCGCCGGGTCGCCCGGCGTCCACTCGGCCAGCGTCGAGTGACCGGTGTGATCCATGCGGATGAGCTTCGACATGTCGCGTGCCTCCTTGGCGGCGGGGAGCGTCGCTTGATGGTACGCCCGTCGGGAGCCCGCACGCGAGGCTTGGCGCCTGGCCGCGCCGCGATCAGCGCGGTGACGCGACCTCGAGGCCGTGGTGCCGCGCGGCGTCGAGGAGCCGGACGTTATAGGCGATCAGCACGCCCAGGTCCACACCGAGGCTCAGCGCCGTCGCCAGATGAATCGCGTCCAGCGTGCGCAAGGCCGGGGGATCCAAGTGCGCCGCGTGCCCGATGACAAGCGTGTCGATCGGAATCAACGCCATTCCCTGCAACCCCGCCTCGACGCGAGCGACGTATCGCGACCCATATCTGGCGCAGGCGCGGACGGCCTCGACGGACAGCAGGACGCTGGACACCTGTCCTTCCCAGCGAGTGAGCTCATCACGGAGCGCATGCTCCTCGGGTTCGCGCAGGGCCAGCTTGACGTACGCCGAGCTGTCCAAGTACGCGAGCCGACCGGCTACAGCCGCTCCTCGCGCAACTCGTCAAGCACCCGCCCGCTGGGCGGGCCCTCTGCGGGCTTGCCGTTCGGTGGCATGAGCGTGAGGAGGTTGCCCGTCGGCATCGTCATGCCGCGCTCCACCACCAGCCTCGCGAGCACAGAGTCCGGCGGGCCCGACGGCGTCAGCCGCGCGACCTCGCGCCCGTGCTCGGTCACGGTGAAGCTCTCCCCCTCCCTCACCTCGGCCAGGTACCGCGACAGGTTCTGCCGAAGCTCACGAACGCCGACCGATCGCGCCATGTGCGTCACCGTAGCACAACGCTCGCTGACCGAGCCAACCTTCTATCGCGACCGACCAGTTGCTTCACGGCGCCTGCCGCTCGGATGTCGCCGGCTGCCGCCCATCCAGCAAGCTTGCCGAGCGCAAGAGCACCCCGATCGTCCGGGATGCGTACGAGCGACGCATCTCCGTCCGCGCTGCGCCAACGACGCCGCTACGGACCCGTGAAGATCCCACGCGAGATTCACGAGCACCTCGGGATGGTCCGGGTCAGCCCAACCCTCGAGGAGCTCCGGGTCAATCCAGCTCGATGTTGCATCCGCGCCGATGGTGTTTCCCGGCGCGACATGCTCGGGACGACCACACCGCACGGCGATCGTGGCATCCGGAGCCTGCCATTCGAGTGCGTCTACGACCAGTCCAGCCACGAGTGCTCGCGCGTCGCCAAGTGCCGCATCAAGGTCTACTCGGGGATCGAGCTCGGGGTTCGGAACACGCCGTGGTAGGTGCTGGGAGACCGATGGGCGCGCGAACACCGCTTCCATCTCGTAGAACGCCGTTGAAAGCCGATCATCGACCTCAAGCCTGCGGTGTTGGATCTTGCCGCGGGGCTCTATGAGCCTCCCCACGGGCACAGGCAGTCCATCCGGATCCATACCGAGGCACTGGCCAAGCTCTCCAGCTCGGAAAGGCCCGCCGTGTTGACGTCGAGCGGTACGTGCGAGCGCACCCTCCCGAGCATGTCGGCCGCGAGCACGAACTTGCCGTCGCGCAGCAGCACCGCGTCCTCGAAGAGCTCGCGTCCTACAACACGCTCGTCGAGCACGGCCGCAACCATCTCGGCCGCGGCGAGAGCACGCGCACGCCATCGCGCAAAGGCAGCGTCGAAGTCTTCCGGCACGGGCGTCTCCCGATCGTCAACAGCGCAACGAGCTCGCCGTCGCCGATCTCGTCTCGGCTCATGTGCTTGTCGAACACGATCGGGAGACCGTGACGCTGTCGCATGTCGGTCCTCTGAGCACGGATCGGTCCGGCGGTGAACTCCACAAGGACGTCATCGATCGTCACTGACGATGGAAGACCTGGCACCCCGAGAGCATGGAGACCGAGCCGATACGAGCCTAGACGCCGAGCTTCTCGCGCACGATCCGCGTGACCTCCGAGCCGTCCGCGCGGCCCTTCGTCTCGCGCATGACGTGGCCGATGATCGCGCCGATCGCCTTCATGTTGCCGGCCTTGATCTTCTCGGCCGCGTCGGCGTTGGCCGCGAGCGCCGCCTCGACGATCGGGGTGAGCTCGTCCTCGCCGCCGCCCAGAGAGCCCAGGCCCTCGGCCTCGACGATCGCGGCCGGGTCGCCGCCCTCGGCGACCAGGCGGTCGAGCACGACCTTCGCGTTTGAGACCGTCACGGCCTTCGACCCCACGAGCGCGACGAGCTTGGCGAGCGCGTCGGGCGCGACCTTCGACTGCGCCGGGTCCTCCTCCCCCACGCGCGCGACGAGCTCGTTGCAGACCCAGTTCGCCAGCGGCTGCGCCTCGGCGCCATCGCTGGCAAGCGCGGCCTCGAAGTAGTCGCCGAGCTCCGTACGCCACGCGAGCTGGCGGGCGTTCGCGGCCGTGATCCCGAGACCCTGCAGCCGCTCCTCGCGCGCCGCCGGCAGCTCGGGCATCGCGTCACGCGCGGCATCGAGCATCTCGGTCGTGACCGCCACCGGCACGAGGTCCGGCTCGGGGAAGTAGCGGTAGTCGTGCGCCTCCTCCTTGGAGCGCAGCGACGTGATCGCCTCCGTCCGCGGATCGAAGTGCAGCGTCTCCTGCGTCACCTGCTCGCCGGCGTCGAGCAGCGCCGCCTGGCGCGCGATCTCGGCGTTGATCCCGCGCTCGATGAAGCGAAACGAGTTCATGTTCTTCAGCTCGGTCTTCGTGCCGAGCGTGCTCGAGCCGACAGGCCGCAATGAGATGTTCGCGTCGCAGCGCAGCGAGCCCTCCTCCATGTTCACGTCGCTGACGCCGAGCTGGCGCAGCGTCGTGCGCAAGAGCGTCAGCCACTCGCGCGCCTCCGCGGCGCTGCGGATGTCGGGCTCCGTGACGATCTCCGCCAGCGGCGTGCCGCCGCGGTTGAAGTCCACGACCGACGAGTCCGAGCCGTGGATGCGCCCGCTCGACCCGGCGTGCACGAGCTTCGCCGCGTCGTCCTCGAGGTGCACGCGGTGAATCCGCACGTCGCCGAGGCGCCCGCCCTTGCACAGGGGCTCGTCGTACTGGCTGATCTGGTAGCCCTTCGGCAGGTCGGGATAGAAGTAGTTCTTGCGGTGGAAGATCGACCGCGGCGCGAGCTTCGAGCCCAGGGCGAGGCCGATCATCAGGCCGTAGTGGATCGCCCGCTCGTTGGCCAGCGGCAGCGTGCCTGGCAGGCCGAGGCAGATCGGGCAGGTGAGCGTGTTCGGCGGCTCGCCAAAGGACAGCGCGCAGCCGCAGAACATCTTCGTGTTCGTCGCGAGCTGGACGTGGATCTCGAGGCCGATGACGGGCTCCCAGACGCCCCCGTGGTTGACCGGGCTCATGCGCGAATCCTCCCGCCGCCCGAGTCAAACCCGATCGCGGTCTCGAGCGCGAACGCCGCGTCCAGGATCGCGTTCTCGCTGAACGCGGGCCCGGCGAGCTGAAACCCGGCTGGCAGCCCCTCGCTGAGCCCGCTCGGGATCGAGATCGCGGGGATCCCTGCCAGCGACATCGGCACCGTGCAGTAGTCGTTGAGGTACATCGACAGCGGGTCGGCGGTCTTGGATCCGAGCTCGAACGCGACGGTCGGCGCCGTCGGCGTCACGACGAAGTCAAAGCGCGCAAACGCAGCGGCGAAGTCCTCGGCGATCTTCGTGCGCACCCGCTGCGCGCGCCCGTAGTAGGCGTCGTAGTAGCCGCTTGACAGCGAGTACGTGCCGAGCATGATCCGCCGCTTGACCTCCGCGCCGAAGTGCTCCGAGCGCGTCCGCGTGTACATCTCCACCAGCCCGCCCTCGTTGCTCGCCGAGCGCGGGCCGTAGCGCACGCCGTCGTAGCGCGCGAGGTTCGACGACGCCTCCGCGGGCGCGAGCACGTAGTACGCGCTCAGGGCGTGCGGCGCGTGCGGCAGCCGGCACGTCTCGATGCTCGCGCCGAGCTGCATGGCGAGCGTCAGCGTCGCATTGAACGCGGCGAGCACGCCGGGCTCCATCCCCTCGGCCTCGCCCGTCAGCTCCTCGGGCACCCCGAGGCGGATGCCATCCAGGCGCTCGGCGGTCGGCAGGTCGATCGCGCCGGGAAAGCCGATCGAGGTCGAGTCGCGCTCGTCCTGGCCGACCATGTGGCGCAAGAGGAGCGCGGCGTCGGTGACGTCGCGCGTGAGCGGGCCGGCCTGGTCCAGCGACGACGCGAACGCGATCATCCCGTAGCGGCTGACGGTGCCGTACGTCGGCTTCAGGCCGACGATCCCGCACAGCGCGGCCGGCTGGCGGATCGAGCCGCCGGTGTCGGTGCCGAGCGCCCACGGCGCGCTGCCGGCGGCCACGGCCGCGGCGCTGCCGCCGCTCGAGCCGCCGGGCACGCGCGTGCGGTCCCACGGGTTCAGCACCGGCCCGTAGGCGGAGTTCTCGTTCGACGACCCCATCGCGAACTCGTCCTGGTTGGTCTTGCCGAGCAGCGGCGCGCCCGCGGCGGCCAGGCGCGCGACGACCGACGCCGTGTACGGCGGGCGGTAGCCCTCGAGGATCTTGGAGCCCGCCTGGCTCGGGACCCCCTCGGTGCAGAACAGGTCCTTGACCGCCAGGGGGACGCCGGCGAGCGGAGCACCGGGAGCGACCACCGCGCCGTCCTCCGCGACCCAGAGGTAGGCGTTCAGCTCGTCGGCGGCGGCCGCCGCGCGGTAGGCCTCGAAGAGCTCGCCGGCGCCCAGCTCGCCGCGCTCGATCGCCGCGACGGCCGCCGCGGCCGTCAGCGCCGTGGGGTCGGTCGCGCTCATCCGGCCTGCGGGCTCGGGACGCGAAAGCCGCCGTCGGCGACCGCGGGCGCGTTGGCGAGCGCGACCTCGCGCGGCAGCGACGGCGCCACGACGTCCGGTCGCAGCGCGTTCGAGACCTCGACGACGTGCGTCGTCGGCGGGACGCCGTCCAGGTCGAGCTCGCCGATCTTCTCGATGTGGCCAAGGACGGCCGACAGCTCGTCGCTCATGCGGCCGACCTCCTCGTCGGTCAGCTCGAGCCGGGCGAGGCGGGCGACGTGCAGCACTTGCTCTCGATCGATCATCTGCTCGGCGATTCTAGGGCGCGCCCGGCCCGGGCTCCGGCACGGCCTGCGCCGCGTCGAGCGCCTCCCGCCCGCCGCGCATCCACGACGCGGCCGCCGCGACGAGGCATGCGACGATCGCGAAGGCGAACGCGGCGTGCAGGCCGGCTTCGAACGGGCCCGAGATGAGCTGCGGGAAGAACGAGCTGCCGGTCAGCGCCGCCTGGTCTGAGGCGGGCAGCGACGCGAGCGCCTGCGCGCCGACGAGGTGCTCGATCGGGTTGTAGCCGAGGAACGCCGCGAAGAGGATCGAGACGGGCGGCAGGCCGGCGACCCGGTCGGCGGTCGCGGCGGACACGCCGTGCGCCTCGAGGCCCGTGCTCAGCGCGTGCGGGAGGCTCGCCGCCAAGCCGAGGATCATGAGCGTGAAGAACACGCCGATCGACAGGACCTGCGCGGAGTTCTGAAACGTCTGGTTCATCCCGCCGCCTGCGCCGCGGTCGCCGGGCGGCAGGCTGTTCATGACCGCCGCGCGGTTCGGCGATGCGAACATCCCCATCGACACGCCGTTGAGCAGCAGGATCGCCGCGAACGGCAGGTACGGGAAGTCGATCGGCAGCGCGAGCAGCAGCCCGAAGGTCAGCGCGGCGGCGAGCATCCCGCCGGTGGCGAAGTACCTCGCGCCGTAGCGGTCCGACAGCCAGCCCGACACGGGTCCCGCGATGAGCATCCCGAACGTCAGCGGCAGCATGAAGATGCCGGCCCACAGCGGGGTCTCGACGAAGTCATAGCCGTGCCGGGGCAGCCAGATGCCCTGCAGCCAGATGATCAGCATGAACATCAAGCCCCCGCGGGCCAGTGCCGCGAGGAACGTCGAGATCGTCCCGAACGTGAAGGCGCGGATCTTGAAGAGGGGCAGGCTGAACATCGGCTCGGCGACGCGCCGCTCGACGAGCACGAACGCCGCGATCGAGACGACCGCGCCGCCCAGCAGGGCGAGCACGAGCGGGCTCCCCCAGCCGGTCGGGCTGTCGCCGTAGGGCCGGATCCCGTAGGTCACCGACACCATGACCAGGACGAGGCCGAGCGCGAACGTGACGTTGCCGAGCCAGTCGATCGGCACGCGCCGCGGCTCGCTGCGCTCCTCGAGCTTGAGGTACGCCCAGACGGTGCCGAACAGGCCGACGGGCACCGAGATGAGGAACACCAGGCGCCAGTCGATCGGCGCGAGCAGGCCGCCGAGCACGAGCCCGACGAACATCCCGCTGACGCCGACGATGTTGTTGATCCCGAGCGCCATGCCGCGCTGGTTGGCCGGAAAGGCGTCGGTGAGGATCGCCGCCGAGTTCGCGAGCAGGCATGCGCCGCCGATCCCCTGGACGACGCGGAACACGATGAGCCACGTCGCGCCCGCGGTGCCCCGCATCCAGGTGATCGTCAGGAGCAGCGACGCGACCGTGTAGATGACGAAGCCGAGGTTGTACGTGCGAACCCGGCCGAAGATGTCGCCGAGGCGCCCGAGGCTCACGATCAGCACGCTCGAGACGACGAGGTAGCCGAGGATCATCCACAGCAGGTAGAAGCTGTTGGCGGGCGCGAGCGGGTCGAGCTGGATGCCCCGGAAGATGTCGGGCATCGCGATGATCGTGATCGACGCGTCGAGCGTCGCGAGCAGGATGCCGAGCGTCGTGTTCGACAGCGCGATCCACTTGTAGCGGTCGTCGGGATCGCTGGTCGCGAGCCGCGCGGGAGCGGCCTTCGAGAGGATGGCCATCCCGCACGATTGTACAGGTAGCCTGTATAACTCGGCCTCCCCCATGGCCGCCCCCGACGATCCCGCGCTGCTGGCCTCCGAGCTGCGCGACGTGCTCGGCCAGGTCGTGCGGCGCCTGCGCGCGCAGCACCGCTTCCCGCTCTCGCAGGGCACGGTGCTCGGCCGGCTCGACCGCCAGGGAGCGATGGGCGTGAGCGACCTCGCCGCCGCCGAGCGCGTGCGGCCGCAGTCGATGGCACAGACGGTGTCCGACCTCGAGGCGGCCGGCATGGTCACGCGACGCCCCGACCCCGCCGACGGCCGCCGCGCCCTCGTCGAGCTCACGCCCGAGGGCCTTGAGACGCTGCAAGCCGACCGGCGCGACCGCGAGGGGTGGCTTGCGACCGTCATCGCCGACGATCTCGGCCCGGAGGAGCGCGAATCGCTCCACCGGGCCGTCGAGCTGCTGCGCCGGATCGCCGACGCCTGAGCCGCACCTCGCGGGAGGGATCAGCGCGACGCGGCCGCCGCTGGCCGGCGCGCGGTCGCATCGGTCGGCGGACCGGGCGGGCGCTGCTGCGCGCCGCGGGCGAGACCGGCAGCACGCAGCGGGACCTCCTTGAGCGCCAGCACGACGACGAGCGCGATTGCCGCGAGCGGCGCGGCGACGAGGAACACGTGCTGGACCGCGTCGACGACATCGGCGCGCGCGGCCGGGGCGAGCGCGTCCGCCGCGCCCTGCGGCGTGCCGGCCCGGGCAGCGAAGACCGCGCCGAGCACGGCCGCGCCGACCGCGCCGCCGAGCGCCCGGAAGAATCCCGCCGTCGCGGTGGCCACGCCGAGGTCGCGGCGCTCCACCGAGTTCTGCACGGCGATCACGAGGATCTGGGTGACCATGCCGAAGCCGATGCCGAACACCGCAAGCCCGATGCCGGTGGCGGTCCGCGAGGGATCGCCGGCGAGCGCGGCCAGCAGCACGAGCCCAACCGTCATGAGACCGAGCCCCGCGACGGGGAAGGCCTTGTAGCGGCCGGTCTTCGCGATCCGGCGGCCCGACAGCATCGTCGACAGCGTGATGCCAGCCATCGCCGGGATCATCAGAAGGCCGGCCTGCGTCGGGGTCGCGCTCGTCGCGATCTGCAGGAACAGCGGGACGAAGACCGTCACCGCGAAGAGCGCGGCCGTGCCCAGGAACATCGCGGCGCTCGCGATCGCAACGGTGCGCGTGCGCAGCAGGTCAAGCGGGACGATCGGGTCCTCGGCGCGCCGCTCGCGCACCACGAGCGCGACCGACAGCACGACGGTCGTCGCGATCAGGGCGAGCACGGGCGCAGAGCCCCAGGCGTTGCGCGAGCCACCCTGGATGCAGGCGAGCATGAACGTGCTCGTCGCGCCCGCGAGCAGGGCCGCGCCGCAGACGTCGAGCGCGCGCCGCGGGCGCTCGGTGGCCGGGGCGGGCAGCCGCGCCGACAGCCCCGCCAGCGCGACGGCGCCGAGCGGCAGGTTCACGAGGAAGACCCAGCGCCAGCTCGCATGATCGACGAGCACGCCGCCGACCAGCGGCCCGATCGCGGTCGCGACCGCGAACGTCGCCGCGATGTAGCCCTGGTAGCGGCCGCGCTGGCGCGGCTCGACGAGGTCCCCGACGGCGGCCATCGCGAGCGTCATGAGCCCGCCCGCGGCGACGCCTTGCAGCGTCCGCAGGACGACGAGCTGCGTGATGTCCTGCGCGGCGGCGCACAGCGCGGACGCGCCGACGAACCCGCCGAGCGCGAGCTGCAGCAGCAGCTTGCGTCCGTGACGATCGCCGAGCTTGCCCCACAGCGGCGTCGCGACGGCGGCGGCGACGACGTAGGCCGTGACGACCCACGAGAGGTCGCCGATCGAGCCGAGCTCCCCGGCGATCACCGGCAGCGCGGTCGCGAGGATCGTCTGGTCGAGCACCGCGGGCAGCATCGCGAGGACGATCGCGGCGAACCGGCAGCGCGATCGCCGCGCGGTCGGATCGGTGGGTCGGGGCTGCGGCGGTGGGTGGTTGCAGGTCGGGCTGGCGCATGGCTTGCCTCCTTCGTGATCGGGTCGCCATAAATTTATAGCAACCCTAATCTTTTTTCGCAACTACCTTTTGTGCTGCTAGATTTCCGCGATGGCCACGACGCCGCAGCCGGGACTGCGCGAGCGCAAGAAGCAGCAGACGCGCGAGCACATCGCCGAGACCGCGCGTGGCCTGTTCGCCGAGCGGGGCTTCGAACGGGTGACCGTCGCAGAGGTGGCCCGCACGGCCGACGTCTCCGAGCAGACGGTCTTCAACTACTTCCCGACGAAGGAGGACCTCGTGTACTGGCGGCTCGGGACCTTCGAGGCCCAGCTGCTCGAGACGATCCGCGAGCGGCCGGCGGGCGAGTCCGTGCTCGCCGCGTTCCGGCGCTTCCTGCTCGGCCAGCGGGGGCTGATGGGCGAGGTCGATCCCGCGGCGCACGAGCAGCTCGAGAGCTTCACGCGCATGATCAGCGAGAGCCCCGCCCTGCGCGCCCGCGAGCAGCAGATCTTCGCGGGCTACACGGCGACGCTCGCTGAGCTCATCGCGGGCGAGCGCGGGGACGCGGGCATCGGCCCCCGCGTCGAGGCCAACGCGCTCATGGGCGTGCACCGCACGCTCGTGGACTTCGCGCGCGGCCGGATCCTCGCGGGCGCCCGCCCGCCGCGCCTGGGCCGCGAGGTCCGCGCGCAGGCCGAGCGCGGCTTCGCGCTGCTCGAGCAGGGACTGGGCGGCGAGCTCACCGAACGCCGAGAAGGGCGAAGCACACGCCGCCCATGAGCCCGCAGACCAGGGCCCCGGCGAGCGTCGCGACCTGCACCACGCGGCTCATCGCCCGGCGCTCCAGATGCCGGTCGCCGCGGTGCTGCGAACGTAGTCGGCGAAGTCGCGCGGCTCGCGGCCGAGCGCGCGCTGGACGCCGTCGCACAGGCTCTCGTTGCGCCCGTCGAGCACCTCCTCGAAGAGGTAGTTCGTCAGCCAGACGACGTCGTCGGGCAGGCCCATCGCCGCCATCCCGGCGGCATAGTCGTCGCGCGTGATCGGCACGAACGCGATCTGCCGGCCCGTCGCCGCGGCGATCTCGCCGACCGCGTCGGCGAACGTCAGCAGCCGCGGTCCGGTCAGCTCGTACAGCTGTCCCTCGTGTCCGTCCTCGGTGAGCGCCGCGACCGCGACGTCGGCGATGTCGTCGACGTCGACGAACGGCTCGCGCACGCCGTCGACCGGCAGCGCGACCTCGCCCTCGAGCAGCGGCTCGAGGAAGTGACCCTCGCTGAAGTTCTGCGCGAACCACGCGCAGCGCACGATCGTCCAGTCGGCGCCCGCCGCCTGCACCGCCCGCTCGGCGCGCTCGGCCTCCTCCTCGCCGCGGCCCGACAGCAGGACGAGCCGTGTGACGCCGGCGGCCACCGCCTGCTCCGCGAAGGCGCCCACGGCCTCCGGCGCGCCGGGGACCGCGAGGTCCGGGAAGTAGGAGATGTACGCCGCGGTCGCGCCCTGCAGCGCCGGACCCCACGTCGCGCGGTCGTCCCAGTCAAACGGCGGGTCGCTCGTGCGCGAGCCGGCTCGCACCGCCACGCCGCGCGCCTCGAGCTGCTCGATCACGCGCCGGCCGGTCTTGCCCGTGGCGCCCAGTACCAGTGTGGTGTCCTGCGTCTGTGTGCTCATGGCGGGGAGTCAATCGCGCCGGGCTGAGCGTCTCCATAGTTCGATTGCGCAACATCATGTGCGAGCGTCTAAGATCGCGGCATGGATGCCGTCGCCGGACTGCTCGACGGGCCGCGGGCTCGCGGCGCGTTTCTCCTGCGCTCGAGCATGAACCCGCCGTGGTCGCTGCGCATCGAGGACGAGGCGCCGCTGACGCTCGTCGCGGTCGTGCGCGGCGAGGTGTGGATCGTGCCCGACGACGGCGGCGGGGTGCGCCTGGCGGACGGCGATGTCGCGATCGTGCGCGGCCCCGAGCCCTACACCGTCGCCGACGACCCGGCGACGCCACCGCAGGCGATCATCCTCCCCGGCCAGGTGTGCACCGCGCCCGACGGCCAGGAGCTCAAGCAGATGACCGACCTCGGCGTACGGACGTGGGGCAACGCGCCCCACGGCGCCACGGTCATGCTGACCGGCACCTACCTGCTCGACGGCGAGGTGAGCCAGCGCCTGCTGCGCGCCCTGCCGGGCCTGCTCGTCCTGCGCGACGGCGACTGGGACTGCCCGCTCGTCGCGCTGATGGCCGACGAGATCGTCAAGGACGAGCCCGGCCAGGAGGCGGTGCTCGACCGCTTGCTCGACCTGCTGCTCATCGCCGTCCTGCGCGCGTGGTTCGCGCGCCCCGAGGCGCAGGCGCCGGGCTGG
Organism: uncultured Actinomycetes bacterium; assembly: GCA_963839905.1. Classification (GTDB taxonomy): domain Bacteria; phylum Actinomycetota; class Thermoleophilia; order Solirubrobacterales; family Solirubrobacteraceae; genus CADCVQ01. The sequence continues at coordinate 99,019 of CAWIXC010000016.1, forward strand.
TATCGCGCCTATGGCGACCCGATCGTCGGCCAGGCGCTGCGCCTCCTGCACCACAACCCCGCGCACCCGTGGACCGTGGCCGATCTCGCCGACGCCGCCGGGGTGTCGCGCGCCGCCCTGGCCCGCCGCTTCAACGACCTCGTCGGCGAGCCGCCGATGAGCTTTCTCACCGGCTGGCGCATCGCGCTCGCCGCCGACCTGCTGCGCGAGCCGGGCGCGACCGTCGGCTCGGTGGCCCACAGCGTCGGCTACGGCAGCCCGTTCGCGCTCAGCACCGCGTTCAAGCGCGTGCGCGGCATCAGCCCGCAGCAGCACCGCGTCGCCGCGCTACAGGACTGAAGCCGCGGCGCGCGAATCCTGGCCGGGCGACACCGCGCCACGCGCGCGGGAGCAGGGGCCCGGCGGCGAGCGTCGTCGCGAGGCCGATGATCGTGAGGATCGCATGCATGCGGGCGTCGATCAGGTTGGCGTGCGCGATCTCCAGGGAGATCGCGATCGTCATGACGCCGCCGCACTGCGTGAGCGCGCCGATCGCGCGTGCATCGCCGGGGCTGAAGCCGGCGGCTCGCGCGGCGAGATAGGCGGCGCCGAGCTTGAGCGCGATCACGGCGGCGAGCAGGGTCAGGGCGGCAGCGAGCATGTCCGAGCCGAGCGCGGTCAGGTCGGTGTGCAGGGCGGCGAGCCCGAGGAACGCGGGCAGGCCGACCCGGCGAACCGCGTCGCCCAGCCAGCGCTCGACGGCACGCGCCGTCGCGCCGGACTTGTTGACGACCACGCCGACGATCAGCGGCCCGATCAGCACGCTCGAGAGCAGCTTGTGGCCGGCGTAGGCGGACGCCAGCGCCAGGACGACAACCGCCGGCAGCGCGACGGCGGGCCTGAGCGAGAACCAGCGCGCCCGGACGATCGCGAGCACGACCGCGAGCACGACGAGCGCCGCCCCGGCGCGCAGTGCGACGCGCGCGACGGCCGGCGCGTCGCCGCCTCCGATGGCCACCGCGGCCGCGAGGAAGGCGAGCGTGGTCGCCACGGTCGCCGCGACGATCACGGTCGAGCCGACCGTGCTGTCTGACATCGCGCGGTCCTCCAGGATCCGCGCGACGATCGGCAAGCCGTTCGCGGCGAGCGCCGCGGCGAGCGCGAGCACGAACGCGCTGTCGCTGACAGCGGGCGGCTTCCACCCGCCACCATCCCCCAGCAGCGCGACGGCGAGCAGCGCCAGCGCCAGCATCGCGGCCATCGGCGCTGCCGCGATCAGCGTGAGCGCGCCCGCCCGCCGGCGGATCGGCGAGGGATCGATCGTGATGCCGACCAGCAGCATGTACAGCGCGAGGCCGATGCCACCGATGGCGCCCACGAGCGCCACCGCCGTCTCCGGGAACATCGCGCCGATCCTGCCTTCGGCCTGATGGCCCGGCGCGACGCCCGCGATCTGGCCGCCGAGGAGCGCTCCCGCTGCGAACACGGCCGCCATCTCGCCGGCGATGCGGGGCTGGCGCAGCCAGCGCGCAACAGCACCGCCGGCGCAGGCCAGCGCAGTGATCGCGGCGACGTCGAGCGGCGCGAGCAGCCAGTCGGGCGGCATGTCGCGCTACGCGTCCGCCGCGGCGTGCGGATGCCGGGCTCTCACACCGGCGTTCGCTCGCCGACGCTGCGTTGCAGGAACTCGATGATGTCCCGCAGCGGCGCGCCGGGGGTGAAGACCGCGGCGACGCCGAGGCGCTCGAGCTCGGGGATGTCGTGAGCCGGGATCGTGCCGCCGACGGTGACGATCACGTCGTCGACGCCCTGGTCTCGCAGCAGGCCGACGATCCGCGGCACCAGCGTCATGTGGGCGCCGGACAGGATCGACAGCCCGACGGCGTCGGCGTCCTCCTGGATGACGGTCTCGACGATCTGCTCCGGGGTCTGGTGCAAGCCCGTGTAGATGACCTCCATGCCGGCGTCGCGCAGCGCCCGCGCGATGATCTTCGCGCCGCGGTCGTGCCCGTCGAGCCCGGGCTTGGCGACGACGACGCGCAGCTTGCGACCGCCGCCCGTCTCCATCAGTAGACGGGGGTCTCGCGGTACGCGCCCCAGACGTCCTGCAGCGCCGCGATGATCTCGCCCTCGCTCGCGTGGGCGCGCGCGCACTCGAGCAGCGCCGGCATGAGGTTCGCGTCCGCGCGCGCCGCGCCCGCACGCAGGTCGGCGAGCGTGTCCTCGACGGCGCGGCCGTCACGCCGGGCGCGCACGCCCTGCAGGCGGTCGAGCTGCTTGCGCTCGACGGCCGGGTCGATCCGCAGCGTCCGGATCTCCGCGTCGCCGTAATTCTGGAAGCGGTTGACGCCGACGACGACGCGATCGCCCGCGTCGATCTCGGTCTGAAGCTCATAGCTCGCGTCGGCGATCTCGCGCTGCGGGAAGTTCTGCTTGACCGCCTCCACCATCCCGCCGAGCTGGTCGATCCTGCGGAAGTAGTCGTACGCGTGCTCCTCGAGGCGGTCCGTCAGGGCCTCGACGAAGTACGAGCCGCCGAGCGGGTCGATCGTGTTGGCGACCCCCGTCTCGTGCGCGATGACCTGCTGCGTGCGCAGCGCGATCTGGACGGCCTCCTCGGTCGGCAGCGCGAGCGCCTCGTCGTAGGAGTTCGTGTGCAGCGACTGGGTTCCGCCGAGGACGCCCGCGAGGGCTTCGATCGCCGTCCGGGTGATGTTGTTCAGCGGCTGCTGGGCGGTGAGCGACACACCGGCGGTCTGCGTGTGGAAGCGCATGAGCCACGACTTCGGGTTGCGCGCGCCGAACGTCTCGCGCAGCTCGCGCGCCCAGATGCGCCGCGCGGCGCGGTACTTGGCGATCTCCTCGAAGAAGTCGATCTGCGCGTTGAAGAAGAAGCTCAGACGGGGCGCGAAGTCGTCGACGTCGAGGCCGCGCTCGATCGCCTGCTCGACGTACGTCAGGCCGTCCTTGAGCGTAAACGCGAGCTCCTGCGCCGCCGTCGACCCGGCTTCGCGGATGTGATAGCCGGAGATCGACACCGGATGCCAGCGCGGCATGTCCGTCGAGCACCACTCGACCATGTCGCCGAGCAGCCGCATCGCGGGGTCGATGGGAAAGCACCACTCCTTCTGCGCGATGTACTCCTTGAGGATGTCGGCCTGGATCGTCCCGCTCAGCCGGTCGGGCCCGATCCCCTCGCGCTCCGCCGCGACGACGTAGAAGGCGAGCATGATCGCGGCCGGGGCGTTAATCGTCATCGAGACGCTGACCTCGCCGACGTCGATGCCCGCGAACAGCGTCTGCATGTCGTCGAGCGTGTCGACGGCGACGCCCTCCCGGCCGACCTCCCCGAGCGACAGCGGATGGTCGGAGTCATGCCCCATGAGCGACGGCATGTCAAACGCCGTCGACAGCCCCTGCTGCCCGTGGTCGAGCAGGTAGCGGAAGCGCTCGTTGGTCTCCTCGGCGGTCCCGAAGCCCGCGAACTGGCGCACGGTCCACAGCCGCCCGCGGTACATCGACGAGTAGACGCCGCGCGTGAACGGATAGGCGCCCGGGAGACCGATCGCCGCGGGGATCGGCAGATCGGCCTCCGTGTAGAGCGCCTTGACCGGCTCGCCGCTGAGGGTCGTAAACGGCGCGCCGTGCTCGGGCGAGAGGCCGTACGCCGCCTCCCACTCCTCGTAGGTCGTCGGCATCGTGGCTGCGGCCGGAGGGTTCATGCGCGCAGCGCCCGGGCGATGACGACGCGCTGGATCTCGTTCGTGCCTTCGTAGATCTGCGTGAGCTTCGCGTCGCGCATCATGCGCTCGACCGGATACTCGGTGACGTAGCCGTAGCCGCCCAGCACCTGCACCGCGTCGACGGTGACGTCCATCGCCGCGTCGGAGCAGAAGAGCTTGGCCATCGCCGAGTACTTGCCGAGGTCGGGCTCGTGGCGCTCGGCCTTCGCGGCTGCCCGGTACAGCAGCTCGCGGGCCGCAGCGCAGCGCGTCTCCATGTCGGCGAGCTTGAACTGGATGCCCTGCAGCTCGATGATCGGCCTGCCGAACGCGATCCGCTCGCGGGCGTAGGCGACCGCGTAGTCCGTCGCTCCCTGCGCGATCCCGAGCGCCTGCGCGGCGATGCCCAGGCGCGAGTGGTCGAGCGTGCGCATCGCGATCTTGAAGCCGTCGCCGCGCTCGCCGATGAGGTTCGCGGCCGGGACGCGCACGCCCTCGAAGACCGGCTGGCCCGTCGGCGAGCCGCGCATCCCCATCTTGTGCTCGAGCCGGCTGATCGACAGCCCGGGCCGGTCGGCCTCGACCAAAAACGCCGAGATCCCACGCGTCCCCGGCATGCCCGGGTCGGTGAGCGCGAACACGACGTAGACGTCCGCGACGCCGGCGTTCGTGATCCAGTTCTTCGCCCCGTCGATGACCCACTCGTCGCCGTCCTTGCGAGCGCGCGTGCGGATCGCGCCGGGATCGGATCCCGCGTCGGGCTCCGACAGGGCGAACGCCGCCAGCCACTCGCCGCTGGCCATGCGGGGAAGGGCGCGAGCCTTGAGCTCGTCCGAGCCGGCCAGCCGGATCGGCAGCGAGCCGAGGTCCTGCACGGCCAGCAGCAGCGAGGACGACGCGCACGCCTTCGCGACCTCCTCGATCGCGACGCACAGCATGAGCGCGCCGGTGCCGGTCCCGCCGTGGGCCTCGTCGAAGGGCAGCCCGAAGAGGTCGTGGTCGGCGAACAGCCGCCGGATGTCCTCGGGGAACTCGCCGCTCGCATCGATCTGCGCGGCGCGCGGCGCGACGCGCTCGCGAGCGATCTGGCGGATGACGTCGCGAAACTCCAGCTGCTCGTCGGTGAGCCCGTAGAGCGGGATCTCGGCGGTGACGATGCTCATCGTCAGGCGAACGCGCGTGCGCGCAGCGGGGCGTAGTCGTAGAACCCGTGACCCGTCTTGCGCCCGAGCCTGCCGGCGGAGACCATCCGCCGCAGCAGCGGCGGCGGGCTGTACTCGTCGCGCCGGAACTCGTCGTACATGCTCGTGCAGATCCCGTGGACGACGTCGAGGCCGATGAAGTCGCACAGCGCGAGCGGCCCCATCGGGTGGCCGCAGCCCCGGCGCATGCCGTCGTCGATGTCCTCGCGCGTCGCGAGGCCGTCGTCGAAGAGCCGCACGGCGGCCACGAGGTAGGGGATCAGCAGCGCATTGACGAGAAAGCCCGCACGGTCCTTCGAGCGAATCGCGTGCTTGCCGACCCGGCGTGCGAAGTCCTCCGCCGCCACCACGACCTCCTCGCTGGTCTGCAGGCCCGGCACGATCTCGACCAGCCCCATCACGGGGACTGGAGAGAAGAAGTGCAGCCCCAGCACGCGGTGGGGGCGCACGGTCGCGGCGGCGAGCGTCGTGATCGGGATGGACGACGTGTTCGACGCGAGGATGACGTCGGGGCCCACCAGCTCGTCGAGCGCGCTGAAGACCGCGGTCTTGGTCGCCTCGTGCTCGGTGACCGCCTCGATCACGAACTCGGCGGAGAGGAGGTCCTCGATCTGCGTCGTGTGGACGATGGCCGAGCGCGCGTCGGCAGCCGCGTCGGGCTGCAGCTTGCCGCGCGCCACCGCCTTCTCGAGCGACGCATCGATGCGCTCGTACGAGCGGCGCAGCGGCGCGTGCTCGGGCTCGTAGACGATCGCGTGCAGCCCTGCGACGGCGACGGCCTCCGCGATCCCGGAGCCCATCATCCCCGCGCCGACGATTCCGACGGTGTCCATCGCCGGGACCACTAGGCCACTGCCTCGAGGGCACCGAGCCCGGCGGCCTCGCGGAGCAGTTCCGCCTTGCCCGTGTGCTCCCAGGTGAAGTCGCGGTCGTCGCGGCCGAAGTGGCCGTACGCCGCGGTCTTCTGATAGATCGGCCGATGCAGATCAAGCTCGTTGCGAAACGCGCCGGGGCGCAGATCGAAGTGCTCGTCGACGAGCGCCGCGATCTGACCCTTGCCGATCTTCTCGGTGCCAAACGTCTCGACCATCACCGACACCGGATGCGCAACACCGATCGCATACGCGACCTGCACCTCGCACCGATCAGCCAAGCCCGCCGCCACGACGTTCTTCGCGACCCAGCGCGCGGCATACGCCCCGCTGCGATCGACCTTCGACGGATCCTTGCCACTGAACGCCCCACCGCCATGGCGCGCCATGCCGCCATAGGAGTCGACGATGATCTTGCGACCCGTCAGCCCACAATCGCCAACCGGCCCACCGATCACAAACCGGCCCGTCGGATTGACGAGAAAGTCCTTGCGCAGGGCGTTGGCGTCGTACATGTCCTCGGGCAGGATCGGCACGACGACCGTCTCCCACAGATCGTCGAGAATCTGCTCGCGCGTCGCGCTCTCGGCATGCTGCGTGGAGATCAACAGCTTCTCGATCGCCGTCGGCCGGCCGTCGACGTAGCGCACCGACACCTGCGTCTTGCCGTCCGGGCGCAGGTAGCCAAGCGTCCCGTCGTGACGCACCTCGGCGAGCTGCTGCGCGAGCTGATGCGCGAGCGAGATCGGCAGCGGCATCAACGACGGCGTCTCGTTCGACGCGTAGCCGAACATCATCCCCTGATCGCCGGCACCGGCGAGGTCCAGCTCGTCGTCATCGGTCGGATCGGACTGCGTCTCGTAAGACCGGTTGACGCCCTGCGCGATATCCGCCGACTGCTTGTCGATCGCATTCAGCACCGCGCACGAATCCGCCGAGAAGCCAAGATCGGCATCGATGTAACCGATCCCGCGAATCGTCTCACGAGCAATCGCCTGAATGTCGACGTAGGTCTCCGTCGAGATCTCACCGGAGACGACGACGAGACCGGTGTTGACGAGCGTCTCGCACGCCACGCGACCGGTCGGGTCGTCGCGCATCACGGCATCCAGCACGCCATCGGAGATCTGGTCGGCGACCTTGTCGGGATGACCCTCCGTCACCGACTCGGACGTGAAGAGGTACTCGTTGTCAGCGGACTTGCTCATGGCTGGCGCTCCTGGTCGCGGTGGTGATGGGGCGTGCTCGCAGATCCGGCAGGCGTGTCATCGCGTGCAGATCGCCGACGCGCTCGTGCAGCTCGCCGGCCGTCAGCCGTGCGACGCGATCTGTCCCGAACTCCTCGACGTTGAACGAGGCCAGGGCGGTGCCGTAGGCCATCGCGTGGCGCAGCGCGTCGTCGTCGCCGGCGCTGTCGAGGTCGCGCGAGAGGTATCCCACGAAGCCGCCGGCGAACGTGTCGCCGGCGCCCGTCGGGTCGACTACGGTCTCCAGCGGATAGGCGGGCAGGGAGAAGAAGCCGTCCCGCGTGATCAGCGCGGCCCCGTACTCGCCCTGCTTGGCGACGACCGCCGAGGGCCCCCACGAGAGCGCCCGCCGCGCGGCCGAAAGGAGGCTCGCCTCCCCGGTCAGCTGGCGCAGCTCGGCGTCGTTGAGGATCAGGCAGTCGACGCGCTCGATGACCTCGACGAGATCCTCGCGGGCGATCTCGATCCACAGGTTCATCGAGTCGAGCGCTACGAACCGCGCGCGCTCGCACTGCTCGAGCACGTCGCGCTGCAGCGCGGGCTGGATGTTCGCGAGAAACAGCACGTCCGCTTCGCGCGAGGCGGCGCCGAGCTTCGGCTGGAAGGTCTCGAAGACGCCGAGCTGCGTGTCGAGCGTCTCGCGTGAGTTCAGGTCCCAGCCGTACTCGCCGGCCCAGAAGAAGCTCTTGCCGCCCGCGACGTGCTCGACGTCGTCGGTGTTCGTCCCGCGCGTCGCGAGGACGGCGCGAGCAGGCGCGTCGAAATCGTCGCCGACCGGCCCGACGACGCGCACCTCGTCGAAGAACGAGGCGGCCAGCGCGAAGTGCGTCGCCGCTCCGCCGACCATGCGCTCGCGCCTGCCGAACGGCGTGCTGACCGTGTCGAACGCGATGGACCCGACGACCGTGATGGGCATCAGCGCAGCATGCTGTGAGCCGGGGCCGCGCACACCTCCCGTGGGGGTGGTCTTGCCCTGCCGAAGGGTGGGAGTCTCGGCTTACGAGTCGTGCAGGGTCAGGCGCAGGTAGCGCGCGCTGGCATCCGCGCGATTGGACGCCTGCATCTTGCGCAGGATGTTCTTGACGTGGAACTTCACGGTGCCCTGCGAGACGAACAGCAGCTGCGCGATGTCGCTGTTGGTCTTGCCGTCGGCCATCAGGCGCAGGACGTCGATCTCCCGCGTCGTCAGGTGGGTCGCCATGCCATCCTCGGTCAAGAGCTCCGGGGCCGCGGCACGCCGGTCGCGCTCCTCCGCCAGGTCGCCCGACAGGTTGATCGCCCCGTCGCTCAACTCGCCGGTCCGGGCCTCCGCCCACGACGAGATCCGGCGGATCTCGCGGCGCTGGTCGCGCAGGCGGCGGCGCAGGACGGCGCGTTCGAAGACCAGGGCGAAGCCCGCGGCGAAGTGCTCCAGCGCATCGGCGTCGAGCTGCGCGAGCGGTCGCCGCCCCGGCGCGCGGTCGCCGTGCAGGAAGCCGACGGCCGTCGTGTCCACGAGGATCGGCGCGGCGACGTACTCGCTCCAGCCGAGCGTGTCGAGGAACGCGTAGCGCGCCGGCTGCGAGCGGTCGATGTCCGCCACGAGCCGGGCCTGCCGGCGACGCAGCAGCTCGCATTCGAGCAGCGGGTAGTCCAGTCGCAGCACAGCGTGGCCCAGCTGCTCGCTCTCGCCGTTGCAGTTCGCCCCGCTGTGGTGCACGCACTCGACGACGAGCGTCCCGCCATCGATCTTGCTCAGCACGACGCGGTCGAGGTCCGCCGCGGCGGCGGCCGCCTCGGGACAGCGCTCGATGATCTCGCTGGCGGGTCCCAGGTGCGCCAGCGAGTCGACCGCGTGGCGAACGCGCTCGTGGGACTCGAGCCGCAGCGCGTCGTCGGCGGCCGTCACAGCGCTCCGAGCCCCGGCAGCGTGCCCGGCGGCGACGGGCGCCAGCGGATCTCCAGGAGATACGCGACGAGCAGGTCGCGATCGCCGGCGCGCACGTGACTGGCGTCGCTGAGCTGCTCCACCCGGCCGATCTGCGCGCGGTGGTCGTCGAGCTCGGGCCCGAACGGGACGATGGCGTAGTCGACGACCCGAGCTTCCAGGCCGGCGGCGGCGAGCAGGTCGGCCGTACGCCGCTGCGACAAGATCGACAGCTGCACCACGTAGGCGGCGCCCTCCGGCGCGAGCGCGTCGGCGAGCTTGGTGAGCACCGGGTCAAGCGGCGTGCGCCCCCAGTAGTCGATCGGCCGGTGTCCGGTGAGCTGCTGCTCGGGATCGACGGGCGTCTGGTCGACGCACGCCACGATGACCTCGTAGCGCTCCTCCGGGACCCACGGGAAGATGTCGATCCGCGCGGCGGCCAGCCGCTGGCCGACGCCGTTTCGATGGGCGTTCGCCTCGGTATTGCGAACGGCGCACTCGTCGATGTCGATGGCGCGCACGTGCGACGCGCCGTTGAGCGCGAGCTGGATGCCCAGGATGCCGGTGCCGCAGCCGACGTCCAGGCAGCGCTGATGCGCGCCGATCGCCTCGTCGTAGAGGTAGCGCCATGCCATCAGGCTCGCGCTGGAGGGCGAGACGACGCCCGCATCCGCGACGAGCTCCGGGAACGGCAGCGGGTGCAGCGGCCGTCCCCGGCGGTCGCTCCACGCGGGCGCGGGCGACGCGTCGCCCTCGAGGAGCTCGTCGCGCACGGCCACGGGAACGGACGCGTCGGCCTGGCCCGGCTCGCCGGGCACGGTCTCCTCGAGCAGCTCGCGCGCCGCCGCGACGTGGGCGGGCCCGACGCCGCAGCATCCGCCGATGATCTGCGCTCCCTCCGCGCGCCAGCGCAGGGCCATCTCCGCGTACTCGGCGCTGCCGACGCCCGGATCGAAGCGCCAGCCCGCGTCCGTGTAGTAGCCGAGGTTGGGGTACACGCCGAGCGGCAGGTCCGTGAAGTCGCGCAGGTAGGACACCATCCCGGCGACATGGTCGGGCGGGATGCAGTTGATCATCAGCGCGCCGATGCCCATCTGCTCGAATCTCACGGCCGCGCGGCCGAACGCATCGCCCTCCGGCCCGCCCCAGTGCTGCCCGTAGACGCTGCACAGGCCGTGCCGGCAGCGCCGGAACGACAGCCACAGCGGGATGCCCGTGTCCAGCAGCGACCGCACCGTCGCGAAGAGCGACGGCCGCACGACCGTCAGCGTCTCGAGCAGGATGAGGTCGGGTGGCTCTTGGGCGAAGAGCCGCGCGAGCAGCCTGATCGTGCTCTCGCCCTCGTCGGAGTCGACATCGCCGTTGATCGAGAACGCGACCGCGCAGCCCTCCTCGCGCGCGCCCTCGTCGACGGCCTGGCGCGCGAGGCGCAGCCCGCGCCTCGCGAGATCCATCCAATGGACGGGCTCCGTGGAGTTCCAGACGGGCGCTACGCCGTGAAGCAGGGCGCTCGGCAGGCCCCATGTGTTGGTCGAGATGACGTCGCAGCCGGCCGCGACGTAGCCGCGGTGCACGTCGAGCACCGCGGCCGCCTCCTCGACGAGCGCGCGCGTGCCCCACAGGCGCTCGTCGGCCGCGTGCTCTGCGTCTGAGAGGTGGGGCAGCTCCGTGGCGGTCGCGCCGTCGAGCACGACGCACGCCCGCGCGCCGAGCTTGTCGAGGATTCGACCGTACTGCTGTGAGTGCGTCGTCTGCACGGCTGACACGATAATCGCAATGAGACCGACCGGTCTCCCCCCGAGCCGACACTACGCTCGGCTGCGCGGCGCGTCAAGCTGATGTGCTCGCCGGCTCAGCCCGCCTTCGTGGCGGTGATGTACGTCCAGCACGCCTTGAACGAGTCGCGCGCGCCGAAGATCGTGCCCAGCGCGTGGCGCATGATCCGCAGCCGATCGGCGACCGCCTGCTCGGAGGGCTCCTGCCCCTCGATGCGCTTGGTGCCCCCCACCCAGCCGAGCACCGCCTCGTGATATGCGGTCATGAGCTCATACCACTCGTCGACGTTGGCGACGATCGTCGCCTGGCTGACGTCGGTCACCGTCAGGCCGTTGCGGACCAAGGCGTCCGTGTAGTACTCGAGCGGGCGGGGCTGCATGAACACGCGGTCGCGGTGCGCGTGATGCGCGGCCAGCCGCTTGGTGTCGTCGAGCACCTCGCGGTACTGCGCGTACTCGGGATCGCTGCGGACGAGGCTCTCGGCGAGGTCGTTCATGACCCAGACCGTCTCGTCGAGGATCCACTCGCCGGGCTTCGCGCTCGGGTTGCGCAGGTTGCCGGAGTTGATGAACACCTTCCCGTCCGGCTTCAGCGCCCGCACCCAGGCCGAGGCCACGTCGTCGAGGTCGGGATACAGGTGGATCGCGTTGACCGCGGCGATGGCGTCGACGCCCCGTGCCAGCAGCTCGGGGCCGAGGACCTCGTCGAGGGACTGCAAGCGCTTCTCCTCCTTGATGAAGCGCAGCAGTCGCGCCGCGAAGCGCGGGTCGTCCTTGTACTTCTCGTGCGCGACGCGCAGGAACTTCGCCGACGCGTCCACGACGACGGCGCCGACAGCGCGGTCGAAGATCCGCAGGCGCAGGCGGTCGAGCAGGATGCCGGTTCCGCCCGAGTAGTCGACCAGGATGTCGCCGTCCTGCAGGTGGGCGGCGAGCTGCGCGACGCTGGGGTTGAGGTTGTCGTACCAGCCATGCTCGTCGACGTGGTCGTACGCCAGGCCGGCCGCGCTGAGCGGCGCGCGCGTCCATTCCGCGTCGGGGATGCGATCGAAGCCGGCGGGCCAGGCGAACGCCGTCTTGGGCCGCGGGACGTCGAGCCGATCGCAGGTCGCCCGGTGCAGCTCGAGCAGCTCGTCGACGGCCGCGGAGCCGCCGCGTCCCCACCCGCAGTCGGTGGCCACGCCGAAGCCCTGCACGTACTGGCTCGCCCAGCTGATCCGCGCCCGCGCGCCGACCTTGCCGTCCTGCAGGTGCAGCACGCCGAGATACAGCTCGGTGGTCGGATGGATGCGCAGCTGCTGCAGCGGCGCGAAGTACGCGGCCTCGGCCTGCGCCGGCACCGGCATGTGAATCCAGTTCAGCGGGCGATACAGCGCGGTCGCGAGGGCATTCGCCACCTCCACGAGCTTGCCCATGTCGTCGGGCGCGAGAAAGCGACCGTGGTTGTCGTCGCCGTAGCACAGGTGAAAGCCGAGCTCGACGTCCGCGGGCACGCCGCGGCTGATGCGCAGAAGGCGCTCGAGCACTCCGGCCCGCGTCCCCTGAAACCATGGCCGGCTGATGCCTTCGAGCATCGCGAACTCAAGCCGGGTGTCCCACTGCAGCGCGAGCTGGTCGTGCGGCACGGCCGCGAAGATCTCGTCGAGCTCACGCAGGACCCGCGCCTCGTAGACCGGCTCGACCTGCGCCTGGTGCTCGGGATCGATGAACGCGCTGACCGGCGCAAGCGGCGTCGGCAGCGAGACCTGGAAGCGCACGTGTGCGGGGATCACGCCGTCGCGCTTGAGCTTGGCGAAGATCGCGTAGGAGGACGTCGCGGCATCCGCGAAGCCGAGGTTGTCGAGCACGATGTCCTCGGCACGCTCGCCGTCGCGCAGCCGCAGCTTGGGCAGGGCGCGGTAGGTGTCCGAGCCGGGAGGCCCGACCTCGAACTGCGGCAGCGCGCTGAACACCGGGTACTGCCACAGGATCCAGTCCGACCGCGGGCCCGGCTCGCCGTCGGGCAGGCGGCGCAGGCGGTCTCCGAGCGCCTCCGCGGTGCGGCTGAAGACCTCCTCGACCCCACCGAGCGGCACGCTGCCGACCAGATGGGCGCCTACCGGCGCGGGCGGCAGCAGCGCGTCGGCCGCGTCGCTCTCGGGGTCGGACTGCGATGCCGCCGTCACGATCGTCGCCTGCTGGGTCATCGTCTTCCACCTCTCGGTCGTGGTCCGCTGCCACCCGCTCTGAGTCGACCACGGCGCGGGGGACCGGCCCCGGCGACGATACGGCCGACCCGTGCAGCCCTACAACGCACCGGAAGAGGTGAATCACCTGCTCCATGGGGCAGTCCTGCGTGCCATGGCGCGACCGCGCTGATAGAGACCCGACGATGAGCAGCCCCACGCGCAAGACACCGTGACCACCGCCCGCATCATCGGATCGGCGGCGACGCGCTGCGGCCGCTTTCCCGATGCGACGGTCGCCGGCATGGCGATCGAGGCGCTCGACGCGGCGGTCGCGGATGCGGGCCCCGATGCCGGTCGCATCGAGGCGATCTTCTTCGCGAACGCGCTGTCGGGGCTGATGACCGGGCAGGAGTGCGTGCGCGGCCAGGTCGCGCTGCGCCACTCGCGCTACGGCGGGATCCCGACGGTGAACGTGGAGAACGCGTGCGCGAGCGGTTCGACTGCGCTGCATCTGGCGTGCATGGCGATCGACGCTGGCACGTACGAGACGGTCGCCGTCGTCGGCTCGGAGAAGATGTCGCATCCCGACAAGCGCCGGTCGATCCAGGCACTGGCGGGCGCCGCCGACGTCGATCTGCTCGCCGACGCGCCCGAGGATCACAGCGTGTTCATGGACAGCTACGCCGAACGCGCCCGCGGCCGGATCGAACGCGACGGATGGAGCGCCGCCGACTTCGCGCGCGTCGTCGTCAAGAACCGCCGGCACGCCGTCCACAACCCCGGCGCCCAGTTTCGCAAGGAGATGACCGTCGAGGAGGTGCTCTCCAGCAGGATGATCACCGAGCCCCTCACGCTGCCGATGTGCTCACCGATCGGCGACGGTGCCGCAGCGCTCGTGGTGACCGGCGCGCCCAACGGCGCCGCTGCGCCGATCCGGGTGCGCGCGAGTGCCCTGAGCGCCACGGGCGGGCCGGCCCCGGGGTCGGTCGTGCAGCGGGCGAGCGAGACCGCGCGCGAGCAGAGCGGCCTGACGGCGCAGGACGTCGACGTCATCGAGGTGCATGACGCGACCGCGTCCGCCGAGCTCGAGGCCTACGAGCACCTCGGGCTCGCGCAGCCGGGCGAGGGCAACCGGCTGATCGCCGAGGGCAAGACGTTGCTGGGTGGCGCGCTGCCGGTCAACACCGGCGGCGGCCTGCTGTCGCGCGGCCACCCCGTCGGGGCGACCGGCGTCCTGCAGATCGTCGAGCTCGTCGCGCAGCTGCGCGGCAGAGCGGGTGAGCGCCAGGTCAACCTCGACCCCCGGCTGGCCCTCGCTCAGAACGCCGGCGGCTTCGTCGAAGGCGACAACGCGGTCGCTGTGATCACGGTGCTCGAACGCGAGCGGTAGCACAGCAGGTGCGGCGGTAGCAGGCGACAGATACGAGGAGGAGAATGGCATGACCGATTTCGATCCGAGGACCGACACCGGGATCCCGACGGAGCCCGTCGGGTCGCTTCCGCGGCCCGCGAAGCTTCAGGCGGCGTATGGCGAGTATGACGCTGGGAACATTTCCAAGGAGGATTTGGAGAAGGAGCAGGATGCGGCGTGTAAGGACTCGATCGAGCGTGGCGAGGCGACGGGCTCGCCGATCATCTCCGATGGCGAGCAGCGCTGGTCGAGCTTTGCGACCTACCCGATCGCAGACACCCTCGCCGGCACCGGCCTGGCTGCGGGCCTTGGGCCGGGCGGGCAGTTCTTTGCGATCTTCGCCGACGGCCACGGCCGCCAGCTGCCAAAACTCGAAAGCGGCCCCTTGAAGTACAACTTCTACGCCGCCGACACCCTGAAGAAGTCCTTGCCCTATGCGACCAAGCCGATGAAGCAGGCCGTCATCGCCCCATCGATGCTCGCCCTGCTGTACCCATTGACCGATCCGGTCGAGGGCTACACGCGTGAGGCGTTTGAGGAGGACATCGTCCAGGAGTGCGTGACGGACATCCGCAAGGCCTTTGAGGCCGGCGCCGCCCGCGTCTCGATCGATTTCACCGAAGGCCGCCTGGCGACGCGTGAGGATCCGCGCAACCCATGGACCGGTGCGGGCCTGCTGCCGCACTTCATCGACCTCAACAACCGCGTCCTGGCGAACTTCTCAGACGAAGAGCGCCAAAGCATCGGCATCCACACCTGCCCCGGCGGCGACCGCGACTCCGTGCACTCCGCCGACGTCCCCTACAACAACCTGCTGCCCGAGATGTTCAAGATCAACGCCGGCTACTTCCTCATCCAGCTGGCCTCAGAACGCGACAAGGACCCGATCTTCGAGTCCATCGGACAGCACAGCCGCGACGACCAGATGTGCTACCTCGGCGTCACCGTCACCCAATCGCCGCGCCCCGAGAGCCCGCAGGAGATCTGCGACATGGTCGTGCGTGCCGCGGACTTCATTCCCAAAGAGCGCATCGGCACGACCGACGACTGCGGCTTCTCACCATTCTCGATCGACGAGAAGCCCAACCACGGCTCACCGGACTACGCCCGCGACATCGCCTTCCAAAAGATCAAGGCACGCGTCGAAGGCACCCGCATGGCCGCCGAAAAACTCGGCGTCGGCTGAGCTTGCGAGATCAAGCGGCCCGCTCCGGCGGGCCGCTTCGCTCACATGAGCTCCTCACACCGGCCCGCGGACGCCTACGTTCCGAAGGCCTGCCTCGCCGCGTCCGCGGTCCTGCACGACCTCGCCGGGCACAAGGTCGTCGCGCACTACGGGTCGATTCACGGCGAGATCGCGGTCTGCATGAAGAGCGTCGGGCTTGCCGACCACTCCGATTACGGCGTGGTCGAGCTGCGCGGCGACCGCGGGATGCTCGACCGCGCCCTCGTCGCTCGCCTGGGCGACCCGCCGCTTGAGATCGGCAACGCGCGGCGCCGGCGGGGCGTCTGGCACCTGCGCTTGGACGCGCGCCATGCCCTGCTCGTCGGCCCGCGCGCCGCGCTCGACTCGGGGGCCGCGATGCGTCGCGGCCGCGGCCGCGACGCCTTGCCGCACCGCGACATCGGCGCGACGCTCGCGATCATCGGCATCCTCGGGCCGCGCGCGACACGGCTGCTCGCCGCCGCGAGGCTGCCGGGGGATCTGGCGATCGGCGCCATCGGCGCCGACGCCGGCGACAGCAGCGTCGTCGCGATCCTGCGCGAGAGCCAGCGCCGCTACCTCGCCGTCGTCCGCGCCAGCGGCGCTGATGCGTTCTGGGCGCGCCTGCTGAACGCTGGCGAGCCCCTCGGGGCAGCCCTGGTCGGGTACGACGCGCTTGCCCTGCTGAACGTGTCCGCCGTCGCGGTGGGCTGAGGGCTACGCCGGCGGCTGTCCGCGGCCGGGGTCGCGCGCCGGTGGCGGCTCGCGGGCCGCGCCGCGCACGCCGAGCACGCGCTCGGTCTGGCGCAGCGAGGCGGGCGCCCGCGTGCGCTCGTCCTTGAGCGCGAGGAACGCGCCCGCGATGATCCCCAGCACGAGGGCCAGCCCGAGATAGGCGCCGAGGTCGACCGCCACGAGCGCGTTGGGCCCGGGCTCGTTGACGACCACGCGGTAGACGACGAGCAGCAGCGTGATCGTGCCGACGGCGACCGTGATCGTGGCCGCCGAGGTCGCCATCGCGACCGTCCGCCACACCGTGAGCGCGACGAGCGCGAGCGCGCACAGCACGAGGGCGACGAGCGCGACGCGCGCGATCTTCATCGTCTCCCAGCCCGACTCGCCGCCGAACCAGTCCCGGGACATCACGACGACCAGCCCCACGGCGCTCGCGCCCGCCAGCAGCTCGCCGCCACGCAGTCTGCGAACGTCCATCCTCAGCCCTTCGCCCGAGCCATGCGCGCCGCCTGCAGCGTGTTGCGCAGCAGGAACGCGATCGTCATCGGGCCGACGCCGCCGGGCACCGGCGTGATCGCCGCGGCGACCTCCTTGACGGCCGCGAAGTCGACGTCGCCGCACAGGCCGTCCTCGGTCCGGTTCATGCCGACGTCGATGACGATCGCGCCCGGCTTGACCCAGGCGGCCTCGACCATCTTCGGGCGCCCGACCGCGGCGATCAGCACGTCCGCGCGGCGGCAGACCGCGGCGAGGTCGCGCGTGCGCGAGTGGCACGTCGTGACGGTCGCGTTGGCGCCGAGCAAGAGCTGGGCCATCGGCTTGCCGAACAGGTTCGAGCGCCCGATCACGACGGCCTCGGCGCCCTCGAGCTGCGCGCCCGCGGCGTCGAGCAGCGTCATCACGCCCTGCGGCGTGCAGGGTCGCAGACCCTCGATCCCGAGCGTGAGCCGGCCCGCGCTCACCGGGGTGAGGCCGTCGACGTCCTTGTCGGGATGGATGAGCCCCGTCAGCTCGACGCCATCCAGGTGCTCGGGGACCGGCAGCTGCAGCAGGATCCCGTTGACCGACGGATCGGCGTTCAGGCGCTCGATGAGCGCGACCAGGTCCGCCCGCGAGGTGTCGGCTGGAAGGGGATAGTTCGACCCCTCCATCCCGACCTCGCGGCATGCCTTCTGCTTGCCCGCGACGTAGACGGCAGAGCCGGGGTCGTCGCCGACGAGGATCGTCGCGAGGCCGGGCCGCTCGCCCCCGGACTCCTCGCCGAAGCGCTCGACCTCGCGCGCGACGTCGATCCGCACGCGCCCGGCGATCTGCTTGCCATCGATGATCTCGGCGCTCATTGCGGAGCAGCCTTTCAAAGCTTCGTGACGGGCGCGTACTCGGCCATGAGCTTGCGCTCGCTGCCGTCGCCTGCGAAGCGCACGACGACGATCCCGCCGGGCTCCATCCCGGTCACGACCCCGGCGCCAAACGCGGCGTGCATGACGTCGTCGCC
Source organism: uncultured Actinomycetes bacterium (assembly GCA_963839905.1). GTDB lineage: Bacteria > Actinomycetota > Thermoleophilia > Solirubrobacterales > Solirubrobacteraceae > CADCVQ01. Next base: position 116,735 of record CAWIXC010000016.1, read on the forward strand.
CATCCGGAAGTCGGCGGCCGGCGCGGCCTCGCGCACGCTCGACGACGCCCACGAGGCCGGGCGCTGCGTTGGCCCGCCGCCAAGGCCCGGCCGGCGCGCCCGGTCGGATGGGCGGTCGGTCAGCTCCGCCGGGATCTCGTCGAGGAAGCGCGAGCGCATCCCGTACTGCGTCGCCCCGAAGACGGCGCGGCGCCGCGCGCTCGTGAGGTAGAGCTGGCGCATCGCCCGCGTGATGCCGACGTAGCCAAGCCGGCGCTCCTCCTCGAGCCCGCCCTCGTCGAGCGCGCGCGCGTGCGGGAAGACGCCCTCCTCCATCCCGGCCATGAACACGATCGGGTACTCGAGCCCCTTGGCGTTGTGCAGCGTCATGAGCGTGACAAGGCCGTCGTCGTCCTTGCGCGTGTCGGCGTCGGCGACGAGCGCGACGCCCTGCAGGAAGACGTCGAGCGTGCCCTGCCCGGCTTCGGCCGTCGCGTCGAACTCGCGCGCGACCTCGACGAGCTCCTCGAGGTTCTCCTCGCGGCCCTGCGCCTCGATCGTGCGCTCGGCCTTGAGGAAGTCGAGGTAGCCCGTCTCGTGCAGCAGCGCGTCGAGCAGGTCGCCGATCGGGACGTTCTGCTCGGCGAGCTCGCGCAGCTCGGTCATCGTGGTCATGAAGCGCCCGAGCGCGCGCTGCGCGGCGGTGCCGAGGCCTGGCACGGCGGCCGGGTCGGCCGCGGCATCCCAGATGTCGATGCCCATCGTCTGCGCGTAGCTCGTCACACGCTGCAGGGAGGTCTGGCCGATCCCGCGGCGCGGCGAGTTGACGATCCGCTCGAACGAGACGACGTCCTGCGGGTTGCCGAGCACGGTGAGGTAGGCGATCGCGTCCTTGATCTCGGCGCGCTCGTAGAACTTCGTGCCGCCGATGACCTGGTAGCCGATGTCGCGGCGCACGAGCGTGTCCTCGATGACCCGCGACTGCGCGTTCATCCGGTAGAAGACCGCGACCTCCGACCGGCTCGCGCCCTCGTCGACGAGCCGCTCGATCTCGCCGACGACGTAGCGCGCCTCGGCATGCTCGTCGTCGAGCTCGCGGATCTTGATCTTGTCGCCGTCGCCCTCGTCGGTCCACAGCGACTTCGGCTTCTGCGCGCGATTGTGCGCGATCACCGCGTTCGCGGCGCTCAGGATCGTCTGCGTCGAGCGGTAGTTCTGCTCGAGCTTGATGACATGGGCGTCCGGAAACGTCTCCTCGAAGTCCAAGATATTGCTGATGTCGGCTCCGCGAAAGCCATAGATGGAGTTGTGCGTGATGAGGCCATTCGCAACGAAGTTGTGTGTGCCCTCGATGTCGAGGTCGAAGACCGGTCCTTCCAGCTGAAGCCGCTCCACGCTCTCGACGGTGTCGTAGCCGCCGTGCTCGTCGAACATCACCATGCCGGGTCGAACCGATGCCGCCGTCGTGAACGGCAGCGAGTTGCTCTGCGCCGTCGGACCGTCGTTGCGCCCCAATCGCGCGACCGAGGACAGCGTCACGTCGAGAACGGAGCCGATGCGATCGGCGACGTCGAGCATCCGAGCGGCATCCGAGAAGCAACTCTCGTAGCGCCAGCCACTGCTGCCGGCGCGAGCGGCACGGACGGACAACCCGATGCTTTCCAGTGCCGCGCGGCCTTCGTCGTCATCGCCGTGCAGACTCAGTCGATGCATCGGCGTCCGGCCGCGCCTGTCGCCGCACAAGCAGGCGACGAGCCGGCGGCGACGCCCGCTGTACGCCTGGGACGCGTGGTGCGGTCGCGACCAGCCAAGCCCCTCGTCCTCCAGCAGCGCCAAGCCCCCTGCCTCCGTGTCCACCGCGTCGAAGACCCTGTCGATCAGCGCTTGATCGCCCACGAGGCTGTTGCCGCTGGCCGTCTTTCGCGCCACGAACGGCAGCGTCGGCAGGCCGTAGCGCAATGACAGCAGTGCCTCGGCTGCGCGCGCCTCGGCGTCGCTCCGATGCGTCGATATGACCCATGCCGCGTCGGCAGCCTCGTTTCGGCAACGCAGCGTGAATCCAACCACGGGCTTGACCTGCCCGCGGGTGTATGTCCTCGACGTGCCCACCCGGTAGCCCTTGTCGCGCTTGCGCATGAGGTACGTCATGTGCAGCTGCGGGCTGGCGCCAAGCTTGTAGCCCGCGAAATGCACGTGTTCAGGGGTAGACACGATCCGCCGCCCGCTGGTCATCGCGATCGCCACGCCCTCGCGGCGATCGTGGCTCGCGAACGCGGCGGTGACCTTCGCCGGCCGGAAGTCGCCGCTCCCGTAACAGGACAGCACGTAATCACCCTCGCGGACGTCCTCGATCGGGCGCAGCGAGCCGTCGGCCAGCGTGACCTGCGTGCCCGCGACCAGGCACTGGGCGTCATCCCCCACTACGGCCAGGTTGCGGTGCTCGCCCGCGAGCAGCTGCAGCCAGCGGTACTGGGCGGCGTTCGTGTCCTGGTACTCGTCGACGAGCACGTGGCGAAACGCGCTCGAGTAGCGGTCGCGGACCTCCTGGAACAGCGTCAGGACGTTGACCGCGTTGACGAGCAGGTCGTCGAAGTCCATCGCGTTCATGCGGTGCATGTCGCGCTCGTAGAGCGCGAACGCATCGGCGACGGTCTGCTCGAAGTACGAGCCGACGAGCCGCTTGTAGGCCTCGGCGTCGCGCAGCTTGTTCTTCGCGTCGGAGATCTGGTGGTGGATGGCGCCGGGGGTGTAGCGCTTCGTGTCGACGCCGAGCTCGTCGAGGCAGCGCTTGACGAGCCGGCGGCCGTCGGCCTGGTCGTAGATCGTGAACTGGCGCGTGTAGCCGAGCTTGTCGCCGTCGGCGCGCAGCATCCGCGCGCACGCGGCGTGGAACGTCATGACCCACATCGCGCGCGTGCGCCGGCCGACGAGCGCCTCGACACGCTCGCGCATCTCCTGCGCGGCCTTGTTCGTGAACGTGATCGCGAGGATCTCGCTCGCGCGCGCCTGCCCGGTGCGCTCGAGGAACGCGATCCGGTGCGTCAGCACGCGGGTCTTGCCGGTGCCCGCCCCGGCGAGGATGAGCAGTGGGCCCTCGCCGTGCACGACCGCCTCGCGCTGCGGCGCGTTGAGGCCGGCGAGGAGCTCGTCGATTCGGTCGCCTGCGGCGGTGTCTGGCATCCGTTTCAGGATAGGCCCGGGGTCGGCGGCCACCGGTCTGTGGTTGCACGACCGCCGCGAGCGCTCCTATACTCGCCCTTCGTCGTACGAGGGAAGCAGGGGATATGTGGCGCAGCACGGCGATTGCTGGGGCGATCGCTGCGCTGGCGGTGTGCGGTCTGGGGACCGCCGGCGCGAGCGCGAAGAGCAGTTCCGGCGCGGGCACCTGCCGCGGCGCCTACGTCATGGCGGTCGACGACGCGACGCTGCAGAAGGCGAGCGACGCGCTGCTGTGCCTCGTCAACCGCGAGCGCGCGTCGCGCGGTTTGGGCGCGATGCGCACGTCGGACAAGCTCGCCACGGCCGCCAAGACCCACAGCGGCGACATGGTCGCCGGCAAGTTCTTCTCGCACACGGGCCTTGGCGGAGACGACGTGTCCCAGCGCGTCTCGCGCACCGGTTATCCGTGGAAGGCCGTCGGGGAGACGATGGCCTACGGCGCCGCCAAGCGCTCGACGCCATTCAGGCTCGTCGCGTCGATGATGAGAAGCGGCCAGCACCGCTCGATCCTGCTGCAGAGCCGGTATCGCGAGCTTGGCATCGGGCTCGTGCTCGGCGCGCCGACGCGTGCCGCCAGGGGCGCCGCGTCGACGCTCACGCTCGTCTTCGGCAGTCGCTGAAGCCGTCGCCACCCGCCATCATGCGGGCGATGGCGCTCTGCGACGACGTCCGCACGTCCTGCGCGCGGATCGCGGGGAGCGCGCGTCACGTGAGCATCGACGTCGACGTGCTCGGCGACGTGCAGCCGGCGCCCCCGCCCGCGCTCGACCCGGTGCGCCACTACCTCGAGGGGTCCGAGGCGGACGTCGCGATGTACATGCTCACGCTCGACGCGATCAACTTCGGCTCGGGCTGGTTTCCGACGCTGCGAAAGCGCCAGGGCTGCTCGGGCTACTTCACGGTCGCCTGGTCGCTCGCCGACCGCTTCCGCGCGCACGGGCCGTGGTCGGGCGCGCAGCTGCGCGCGCTGCGCGCCGACGAGGTCGCCGCCACGCTCGGCCAAGCGCGCGACCACGAGCTGATGGCGCTCTACGCCCAGGCGCTGCGCTCGCTCGGCGCGTTCCTCGGCGATCGCGACGCGCTCGCGCTCGTCGCCGAGGCGCGCGGCTCGGCCGAGCGGCTCGCGACGATGCTCGCCGCCGGCATGGCGCTCTTCGACGACCGCGGCTTCTACAAGCGCGCGCAGATCGCGGCCGCCGACCTCGCGCTCGCGGGCGTCGCGCGCTTCGGCGACCTCGACAAGCTGACGATCTTCGCCGACAACCTCGTCCCCCACGTCCTGCGCTGTGACGGCGTGCTGCGCTACGACGACGCGCTCGCGGCGCACATCGACGATGGGCTGCTGCTGCCCGCGGGCGCCCGCGAGCGCGAGATCCGCGCCTGCGCCGTGCACGCGTGCGAGCTGATCGCGCGGCGCGCCGGCGTCGCGGCGCACGAGCTCGACAACTGGCTGTGGAGCCGCGGGCAGGCGCCGGCGTACAAGGCACGGCCCCGGCACCGCTGCCGGAACGTCTATTACTGAGCCTTGAAGCGGTCGAGCGGGCTCAGCCGCCGGCGGGGCTCGGCCCGCGGACCTGGCGTAGCGCGCGGACGTCGGCCTCGGGGCGGCGCTCGCGGCCCGACAGCTCGGCGACATCCCGCTCGATGTCGCCGATCCGCGCCGAAAGGCCCTTGATCGCGTCGGCGATCGGGTCGGGCAGGTGGATCCAGTCGGTGTCCGGCCCCTCCGGCCTGCGACCGTCGACGCGCACGGCATGGCCGGGGTTGCCCACGACCGTCGAGTTCGGCGCGACGTCGTGGATGACGACCGAGTTCGCGCCGATCTTCGCGCCGTGGCCGACGGTGATCGCGCCGAGCAGCTTCGCGCCCGCGCCGACCGTGACGTTGTCCTGCAGCGTCGGGTGGCGCTTGCCGGTCGAAAAGCCGGTGCCGCCGAGCGTCACGCCCTGGTAGAGCGTGACGTCGTCGCCGATCTCCGCGGTCTCGCCGATCACGACGCCGGCGCCGTGGTCGATGAAGAACCCCTGGCCGATCTGCGCGGCCGGATGGATCTCGATACCGGTGAGCATCCGCGACGCCATCGACAGCGAGCGCGGCACGATCGGGATGCCGACCTCGTGCAGCTCGTGCGCGACGCGATGCACGAGCAGCGCCTGCACGCCGGGCCACGAAGAGAGGATCTCGGCGCTCGGAGCGCCGCGCGCGGCCGGATCGCGAGCGTGTGCCGCAGCGACGTCGCGGCGCACCTCCCCCAGCACGCGCGACAGCGTCGAGAGACCGAGCATGTCCGGAGAGTAGCGGGCCGGCTCTCCCTGCAAATGGGCCTAATGCGGAGTGCTTAAGTGCAGTTTACGGCGCGAAGAACGGCGTCGAGACGTAGCGCTCGCCTGAGTCCGGCAGCACGACCGCGATCCGCTTGCCCTGCGACTCCGGCCGCCTGCCCAGCTCGATCGCCGCCCACAACGCCGCGCCGCACGAGATGCCGACCAGCGCGCCCTGGGTGCGAGCCGCCGTGCGCGCCGTGTCGAGGGCGTCCTCGTCGTCGACCGCGACGACCTCGTCGATGATCTCGCGGTTGAGCACGGCCGGCACGAAGCCGGCGCCGATGCCCTGGATCTTGTGGGGCCCCGGCGAGCGGCCCGACAGCACGGCCGAGGTCGCCGGCTCGACCGCCACGACGCGCAGCTCGGGGTTGCGGCCTTTCAAGAACTCGCCCGCGCCGGTGATCGTGCCGCCGGTGCCGACGCCGCAGACGAGCACGTCGACGTCGCCGTCGAGGGCCTCCCACAGCTCGGGGCCGGTCGTGCGGCGGTGGGCCTCGGGATTCGCGGGGTTGGAGAACTGGTCGGGCAGGAAGACGTCGTCGCGCTTGGCCATGTCGCGCGCGGCCTGCACAGCCTCGTTCATGCCGCCCATCGACTCGATGACCTCGACGCGCGCGCCGTACAGGCGCAGCAGCGCTTCGCGCTCGCGGCTCATCCCCTGGGGCAGCGTCAGCACGAGGTCGTAGCCCTTGGCCGCGCAGACGAACGCGAGCGCGATGCCGGTGTTGCCGGAGGTCGCTTCGACGATCGTCGTCTTGCCGGGCTCGATCAGGCCGTCCGCCTCGGCGGCCTCGATCATCGCGACGCCTATGCGGTCCTTGACGCTCCCGCCCGGATTGAACGACTCGAGCTTGCCGAAGATCCGGACGCCCTCGGGCGCCATGCGAGCGAGCTCGAGCATCGGGGTCCGCCCGACATGCTCCGCAATGTTGACCGGGATTCTCGCCATTAGTTCTGACACCGTATCCCGCCGTGCGATGTGATGGGCCGTGCCGCAGCGGGTAGTGGCGTGCAATGGCTCTGTCCGAAGCCGTGATCGGGCTCGATGCCTCGTATCCGGCGCAACCTCCGCAAGTGGCCGTGATCCGGCGCGCCGTGAGCGGGATGGCGAGACGTGGCGGCGCCGACATGGAGACCCTCATCCGGCTCGAGCTCGCCGTCAGCGAAGCGGCGACGAACGTCGTCCTGCACGCTTATCGCGCGCCTGGCAGCGGCGGGCGCATCCACGTCACGGTCTGCGTCGACCGCGGCATCATCGACGTCCGCGTGCGCGACAACGGCAGCGGCATGGCCCCGCGCCCCGACAGCCCCGGCATGGGCCTCGGGCTGAGCCTCATGGCCTCGGAGGCCGACCACTTCGAGGTCCGCAGCGCCGACGGCGGGGGGACCGAGGTGCTGCTGCGCTTCGAGATCGACGTCGAGGTCGGCCCGCCGCGGGCGCGGTTCTCGCGCGGCAGCGCGGCGGCAGCGCGCGTTACCGCGTAGCGTGGCCGTGGCCGTGGCAGCCGTGGCAGCTGTGGCAGCCGTGGCGTGGTCGCGGCCGCCAGGCGTTCATGCGCCGAGGTCGACGTCCTCCCACGGGACGTCCTGAAACAGCCATTCGAGCGCGCGCCGGCGCTCGAGGACGACGCCGGGGGCGATCTCGGGATCCCACATCTGGCCGTGGTACTGGGCGTTGCGCGCATGCCAGTGCAGCAGGTAGTAGAAGTCGAGCATCACCGCGATCTCGGCGACCGGTCGTAGCGCGACGTCCGTCCGGCCGCGCGCGGGATCGAGGTCGGGGGCGAGTCGCTCGTAGAACGGCTTGCGGTCGCACAGCTCGTCCGCGGGCAGGTCGTCGACGAGCCCGAGGCTCCACATGAGCGCCCACAGCGCCTCCTCGCGCCAGGAGATGTCGACCGACGTCTGGTGCAGCTCCTCGGTGTTCATCGTGACCTGCTGCTCGAGGTGGCGCAGGAGCCGCAGCTCGCGATCGCCCATCCAGCGCACGAGGTCGTTGTCCTCGAGCGCCGTGCGGATGCGCTTGGGCGGCGCGCCCTGCTGCAGGGCGAGCGCGGCGGCGATCGCGTGGCAGCGCGCGGCGACGTGCGCCGCGTCGCGGACCCACTCGAAGTCGACGTCGGAGTGCAGCGGCAGCACGCCCGGATCCGACAGCTTCCAGTGCGCGAGCTTCGCCACCGACTGCTCGCGAATGGCGAGGTAGTCCATGCGCCGGACCGTACTTCGTCGCTGCCCGGCGCGGCGCGTCGGCGCTCGTAGCCCGCTGGTCAGGCCGCGGCGATCGCGGCCGCCGGCCAGCGATGCACGAGCGGTGCGAGACGGTCGCGCATCGCGTCGGCCTCGGCGTGCTGGCCGCGCAGGCGTAGCAGCTCGACGTTCCACGGCGCGTCCATGAGCCGCCGCAGGGTCCAGGTGTGATGCGTCCCGGCGGCGAGCGCGTGGCGCATCGCCTCGGAGATGCCGCTCGCCCAGCTCGTGTTGGCGAGCGGCCCGATGACCATCGCGCAGAGCACGTCGTCTCGCCCTACTCTCGCCATGCGGCTGGCCGGCGGGGCCGGGTCGTGCAGGAGCTCGGTCCTCGACATGACGACGGCGTGGAGCCCGGTGCCCTGTCGATGCCCGACGATCGCGATCCAGCGCAGCAGGTGGCCGGGCGCGCACGCGAACGTCGCCATCACCGCGCCGATCGACGCGAGCCACTCCGCCCAGTCCGACCAGAACGTCAGCGCGTCGTGGCGGCCGGAGATGTCCGGCGTGTGCTCGTAGGGCAGCCCGAGATAGGTCGCGACCGCTCCGCGCATGCAGTCGCATGGCCGGCGCTGATCGACGAACACGCCCGCGCGGGCGTGCAGGAGCGTCACGCGGCGATCCGTGCCACGCACCCGCGCGGCCGGCCTGTCGTGGGCTGGCGTGCCGACATCGAAAGCGTCCCTTCTGTGCAACGGCTTGACGGGTGCGGCGCGAAATCATGCCAGCCGGTGCGGCGACACGCCGGAACGCGGCGCGTCGTTACTCACACCCCGTGCCGTCGCCGTCGCGGTCCAGGTCGAAGTGATCGTCGCCCACGACTTGGACGGTGCCCGTGTAGTCGGGGCCGTTGCCGCTGCCGCCCTCGCAGTCGTAGTCCGCGGAGCTCGGGTTCAGGCAGGCGCCCGCGTAGCTCGGGTCGCATGCCGACGCCGCCTGCTCGCGCGCGGCTCGGCGCTTGTCTGCCCGCGCAGTCGCTGCGTCGCGGCGACGCTGCGCGGCCGCCTGCCGTGCGCGCAGCGCGCGAGCAGCGACGCGCGCCTTCGCCGCCCGGTAGCTCGCTCGCGCCGTGCGAGTAAGCGTCGTCGTCGGGAAGCGGCCGCCCTGTGCGAGCCGGGCGCGGGCCTGGCCGAGGTCGCCGGACCGCACAGCCGCGGCCGCGCGCCGTGCGATGCGGTTCGCGATGCGGTTTCTGATCGCTTTGCGCGCGCTCGCCCCGACGTCGGTCGCGAGTGAGACCGCGGTGGCGTACCGGCCGTCATCGGCTGCCGCTCGCGCTCGGGCGATGGTCGCGGCGGCGGGCGGCGCCGGCGGGGACACGCCGGTCGTCGTGGTGGACGTGCCCGCGGTCGTGGTCGTCGCTGCGGCCTTCGCGGGCTTCTTGTCGTCGGCGCCGAACAGGGCGCTGAGGATCAGCAGGCCGGCGAACGCTCCCAGCGCCCAGTGCCACCAGGGGCGCTTGCGTCGTGCGTCCGCCATGTGTCCTCCTTGATCGCTGCTGCCCCGTGTGGGCAGCTTCCTCCGGTGCGGCCCGCGGCACAAGGCGCTATTCGTCCAGCGCGGCGCGTGGGTGGCGCGCGTGCCGGTCGCGCGTTTGCGCCGCGCGAAGAGCGCCAACGCGCCAACCACGAGGAGGGGTGTCGGGTGGTGGAAGGCTCGGGCGTCGTCAGGCTGACACGATCCCCACGACCGAGGAGGTCGACCACCATGCAATACCTGATGCTGCTTCATTTTCGCCCCGACGAGGGACCGCAGGAGGGCACGCCCGAGTTCGACGCCGAGATGACGCGTTGGGGCGCGCTGAACGCCGAGCTCAAGGATGCCGGCGTGTACGTCGGCGTGAGCGGCCTGCACGTCGATGCGACCACGACCGTTCGCGCGAGCGACGGGGACCTCGTGGTGACCGACGGTCCGTATGCCGAGACGAAGGAGATCCTCTTCTCGTTCTACATCCTCGACGTCGAGGATCTCGACGCGGCGACAGCCTGGGCGGCCAAGATGCCGGCGGCCGAGTACGGGTCCATCGAGATCCGCCCGATGACGGGGTTCGAGCTGGCGTGACGCGCGCGGACGGCGCGCTCGAGCGGGCGTTTCGCGACGAGCGCGCCGCGGTGCTGGCGGTGCTGACGCGCCGGCTGGACGGCAACCTCGCCCTCGCGGAGGACTCGGTGCAGGACGCGTTCGTCGCCGCCGCGGTCGAGTGGGATCGCGGCGGCGTGCCCGCGCGGCCCGGCGCTTGGCTGACGGTCACCGCGTGGCGCAAGGCGCTGGATCGGCTGCGCCACGACCGCGTCGCCCGCGCCCACGCCTCCTCGCTGGCAGTGCAACCCGTGAGCTACGACCTCGAGATCGAGCTGGAGCGCTCGTCGCTGGACGACGACCAGCTGCGGATGCTGTTCACCTGCTGTCACCCGGCGCTCGCCGTGGAGGCGCGGATGGCTCTGACGCTGCGCAGCGTCGCGGGGCTGACGGTGCCCGAGATCGCCCGCGCGTTCCTGTCGAGCGAGGAGGCAATGGAGCGCCGGCTGACGCGCGCGCGGCGTAAGGTCGCCGACGCGCGGATCCCGTTTCGCGTGCCGCCCGACGAGCTGCTCGGCGAGCGCTTGGCGGGCGTGCTGCGCGTCGTCTATCTCGTGTTCACGGAGGGTCACGTCGCGACGCGCGGCGACGAGGCGGTGCGCGGCGAGCTCTGCGACGAGGCGATCCGCTTGGCGCGGCTGCTCGTGCGGCTCATGCCGGACGCCGCCGAGGCCGGCGGGCTGCTCGCGCTGCTGCTGCTGACGGACGCGCGGCGGGGCGGGCGGGTGGACGCCGACGGCGCGCTGGTGTCGCTCGAAGCGCAGGACCGCTCGCGCTGGGATCGCGCGCTGATCGACGCGGGCGTGGCGGCGCTCGAGCGCGCGCTGCGCCTCCCCCGGCCTGGTCCGTACGTGATCCAGGCGGCGATCGCGGCGCTGCACGCGCAGGCCGCGTCGTGGGAGGCGACGGACTGGCCCCAGATCGCGGGCCTCTACGCCGAGCTCGCCCGCCACGACCCGTCGCCGGTCGTGACGATCAACCGCGCGGTGGCGGTGGGCTTCGCCGACGGCCCGCTCGCCGGCCTGGCACTGCTTCACGAGCTCGGCTCCGACGCGCGCCTCGAGCGCTACCAGCCGCTGCACGCGGCGCGAGCGGAGTTGCTGCGCCGCGCGGGCGACGCGGCGGCCGCGGACGCGGAGTACGCCATCGCCATCGAGCTGTCCTCCAACCCCGCCGAGCGAGCGGCGCTCGAGCGGCGGCGCCGAGCCGTCGTTGACGCGGACTGAGCGCGCCGGCGAGTGAACACTCTGAGCGCGACCCGGTGTGGGGCCGAGTGAGCGGATCCCAACACCTTTCTCGCCGGAGCGCAACCGAAGCGTCGTCTCATGCGCTCGTGCTTGCACGCGTCGAGCGAGCGACCCAGGCCCGAGCCCGCGCGCTCGCTGCCACGACCTCGGAGGCGTTTGCCGTCCGGATCGCGTGCGAAGCTCATGCGGCTGCGCTGCTGCGTGCATCGTCGGTTGGTCGGCGGGTGGGAACAGGCGGCCCGTCTCGTCGTGGAGCCGTCCGAGCTGTGCTGTTCACTGCTCGTGACGATCAACACGAATGCGTGCAGCCGCGTCCCCTCTGGCGGCGGCCGTAAGGAGCAGCAGTTCACATGGAACTCGATCACATGGTCCTTGCCGACGTCATCTCGCCGCGGCCGGACGGGAAGCTCGACCTCCACGGCGTGGGCTGGGACACCGTCTTCGCGGCGTCCGTACCGGCAACCCATCCGCGGATGGACGTGGCTGTCCGTTTCTTGCTGTCGCAGCAGGAGGTCGAGACCGGGCACACTGTCGCGCTGGCTCTCGTCGGCGAAGACGGTCAGGAACTCGCAAGGCTCAACGCCGACGTTGGGCCGGTTGCGCCTGAGCAGCGCGAGCAGATCCCCGCGGGTCGCAAGATCGGGATCGGCCTAGTCCTGACGCTCGCGGGCGTCGTGTTTCCCAGCTTTGGCCGATACCACCTCTCGGTGATGTGGGATGGCACCGAGGCCCGCGAACCGGTGCGGCTGTTCGTGGCCCCGATCCCGCAGTCGTAAGGCACAGATGCTGCGCCTCTCGGTGCACGCGTCGCAGCGGATGACCGAGCGTGACATCACGCTGGATGACATTCGGCACGTCATCTCGGACCACGAGGTATCGTGGAATGACAAGAAAGGGAACCCATGCTTCGTCCGAGAGCTCAACGGACGGCGGATCAAGGTTGTTGTCGCTGCTGACGATCGCGAGTTCATCATCACCGTCATTGACCTGGACAGATAGCGAGACGATGATGAGTCCCATCATCGCGGTCATGGACTTTGCGAGCTACCGAGGAGAAGCCCCATGTCGATCATCGCCCGATATGACGCCGAAGCGGACGCCCTGTATGTCACGCTGAGCGACGGCGTCCGCACGCGCGCGGTCGAGATCGACGAAGCCACGTACGTCGATGTCGACGCCGACGGCCAAGCGATAGGCGTTGAGTTCCTCTACCCGGCGATGGGAATGGGCCTGGACGCTGCAGTCGATCGCTTCCAGCTCCACACCCGGCGCAACGCTATTGCATCTGCCATCGTGGCGGCCGGCGCGCCGGGGCAGGTGCCCACGACGACGGGTGCGAGCGGCGGCCTCGTCTCGACCACAATCATGACGGTTGCAATCGAGGGCACGCTCGCCGCCACGCTGGGCGTGCCGGTCGAAGGGATCACGCGGCCGGACCGCGTCATCTACGCCTGACGCGGTCGGCGCTGAGACTGTCGTAAACAGCGAGCCTCGGATCTTCGGTCAGCTCGGCACGGCTTGAACGTTGCCCGCTGGTCGCCCTTCTCCTGGATTTCGCGGCTGACGCAGGCTCATGGCAAGCGCGTCGTCGCTCGCCCTCAGGATGGCCGCACCGGTCGAGCGTGGAAGTTCTCTCCTGCGGGCGTGAGCCCTTCAGATGTGGTACATCGCGACGCCCGCCGCGCGGGCCTCGCGCTCGACCACGTCGGCGATCGTCGTCGCCTCGAGGACCGCGCGCGCGGCGGCTGCGGCGTCGCCGAAAATGCCCTGAGCATCGCGGCCGAACGGGCCGTCGAGCAGCTCGACGATCTCGAGCACGGTGATCTCGGCCGCGGGGCGGGCGAACGTGTAGCCGCCCTTGACGCCGCGCTGGGACTTCAGCACCCCCGAGCGGCGCAGCGTGGCGAAGAGCTGCTCGAGGAACTGCACCGGGACGTCGCGGCGGCGGGCGAGCTCGCCGATCGGGACCGGGCCGTCGCCGGAGCGGCCGAGCTCGGAGAGTGCCTGCAGCGCGTACGGCGACTTCGTGGTGATCGAGATCATCGGACTATCGTCACTGTATGCGACCCGTCAGTCGATATGGACCGCCGGTCGCGGTCATGGCGCTCATCTTCGCGCTCTCCGCGACGCCCGATCTGAGCTCGGGTCTCGGCACCGTCGACCTCTACCTACGCAAGGCCGCGCACATCACGATCTTCGCGCTGCTGTGGCTGACGTTCGCGCGCGCCACCGCTTGGCGCCGGCCGATCGCCGCCACGGTGTTCGCGCTGCTGTACGCCGGCAGCGACGAGTTCCATCAGACCTTCGTGGAAGGTCGCCACGGCTCCGTGTCGGACGTCGCGATCGACGCGATCGGCATGGGCGTCGCGGCACTCGCGTGGACGCTGACCGCACGCCGCCGCGGGCGCCCCGGCCCACCGTGGCCGCTGCGCGCGCCCGCGACCGAAGCCGGCTAGAGCCAGCCGCGCTCGGTCGCGATGAGCACGGCCTGCGCCCGGTCGACGGCGCCGAGCTTGCCGTAGATGTTGTGCAGGTGGGTGCGCACGGTCGACGTGGAGAGCTGCAGCTCCGCGGCGATCTGCTTGTAGACCTTGCCCTCGGCCAGGCGCTTGAGCACCTCGACCTCGCGACCCGACAGCGGGCACGGGTCGATCTGGCGCGGGCGCCCGGAGGTCGGGTACGGCAGGTCGTACATGACCGAGCGCAGCTCGACCGGCCCCAGCCCGACCGCGCGGGCGGTCTTCAGCAGCGAGTTCGGCGAGACCTGATCGCCGTGGGCGTAGTGCGCGAGCATGTCCGCGAGGCGCACGAAGGCGGCCTCGCCCTGCGCATCCTCGGAGTGATGGCGCTCGATCGCCGAGGCGACCGGGCCCGGCAGGCCCCACCGGCGGGCGAGGACGCCGCCGACCAGCGCGTGATCGACGCCGAGCTCGCGGCGCTCGCGGTGCACGCGCTCCTCGGGCGTCTTGGCGTCGCCGTGAACCTGGTCGGGGTAGCCGGGGTAGGCATGCGTGAGAACGAGCTTGCCGATGTCGTGCAGCAGGGCGGTGACCATGAGGCGGTCGCGGTGCTCGTAGCCGGCCTCCTGCGCGAGGCGGTCGGCGGCGCGCTGCGTGGCGACGCCGTGCAGGCGGAAGCGCTCGGGCGCGGCGTCCCAGACGGACGAGCGCTCGAAGAAGTCGAAGGTGCGGGCACGGCTGGCGAGCGCCTGGACGGACTCGGGCGAGAGGATCTCGACGGCCTTGACGACCGACTCGACCCGGCCGCGGCGCGGGCCGTCGAGCTGGTTGGCGAGGCGCATGACGCTGATCACGAGCGCGATGTCGGATTCGACGGTCGCGACGATGTCCGCCGGCGACACGCGCTCGGCGCTGACCAGACGCAACAGGCGGTTGCGAGACTCCGCGAGCGCCGGGAACGCCTCGAGCGCTTCGAACGCGGCGGTCAGCCGGCGGCCGTGGCCCTCGTTGTGGTGCCGTTGGACGGCTGCGCTGCTGGCGCCGGTGCGTACGGGTGCTGCGGGAGAGATCATGTTCGGCGGTCCCTGCCTTCTCGTTCGGGATCGGTGGGGCACCCCCGGTATCGGCAGGTATGGACATTTGGTTGAGAGTCCGCGCGAAATTCGTTATGGAACGGCACGCGCGGGCGTTCGTGGGCGATGGCTGAGGACCGACACACTATGACCGTGGCCTCGTGCTGATCGGTTCCCATGTCTCGCCGGCGGGAGGCCCGGCGAAGGCGGTGGCGCGTGGCGTCGAGCGCGGCGCGCGGGCGATCCAGATCTTCAACCAGAACCCGCGCGCGTGGAAGCCGCGGGCGTACTCCGACGAGGAGGTCGCGGCGTTCGGATCCGCGCTGGCGGCTTCAAGTGTCGACGCGCTGCTCATCCACGCCGTGTACCTGCTCAACTGCGCGTCCGAGAACCCGGAGATTCGCGCGAAGACGCTCGCGTCGCTGACGAGCTCGCTGCGCGCGGGCGCCGCGCTCGGCGCGCACGCCGTCGTGCTGCATCCCGGATCGGCGCTGAAGGGCGCGGTCGGACCCGCGCTCGCGCGTGCGAGCGAGGTCATCGCCGAAGCGCTGGCGGAGTCCGAGGGATGCCCGCTGCACCTCGAGAACACCGCCGGCACGGGCGGCACGCTCGGGCGGTCGTTTGACGAGCTCGCGGCGCTCGTCGAGCTCGCCGGCGGCGACGAGCGGCTTGGCCTGTGCCTGGACTCCTGTCACCTGCTGGCGTCCGGCTATGACATCCGAACCGTCGAGTCGCTCGACGCCGTGCTCGACGAGTGCTCCCGGCTCGTCGGGCTCGAGCGGCTCGGGTCGCTGCACCTGAACGACTCGATGACGCCGCTGGGGTCAAACCGCGACCGCCACGCGAACGTCGGCGAAGGCGAGATCGGCGTGCGCGGCTGCGCGGTCTTCCTGTCCGAGCCTCGCTTCGACGGCCTGCCATGCGTCCTCGAGACGCCCGGCCCGCATCACTCCGGCCCGCGCGCGGAAGAGATCGCGCTGGCGCACACCCTGCGCAAGCACGGCCAAGCGGCGCGGCGGCGGCTGCGAGCACGGCAGGCCTCGGGCCGGAGCTAGCGATCGCATCGCACCGGGTACGCGGTGCGATATGCGAACCGTACGAGAGACCTACGACCTTCCCAAGCGCCCGCCCGTCCCGTTCTGGCAGTGGATGGTGATGCTGGCGGCTCCGGTGCTCGCGCTCGGCCTGTGGCTCGCGGCGCCCGACTCCCCGATCACGGTCGCGCTGCTGGCGATCGCGATGCTCGTGGCGATCTTCTTCGCCGTCTCCCTCGTCCTGCGCAGCCGCCAGCTCTCCGAGCCGCCGGGCGAGCACCCCGTCGCACCGCCGAGCACCAGGCGCGACTGAGGGCAACGCGACCGGCGCGTAGGCAGCCCGGCCCAGCCGTCAGACGGCGATGAGCGACCCGGGGCCCAGGACGTGCTCAAGCTCCGCGCGCAGGGTCGGCGTCGGCGCGACCTTGTAGGACGGGCCGAGCTTCAGCGTCCGCGGGTCGCCCGCGCTCATCCGCACCTCGAGCACGACGTCGGACTCGCCGGGGAAGTTCGCCAGCAGGTGCTTGAGGTCGTCGATGATCGTCGCCGGGAGCGCCGCCGCGTCGAGGCGCACGTGCAGCGGCAGCGGGCCGATCTGGCGCGTCGCCGCCGACGCCTTCGCGCGCTCGACCTCCTCGGGCGTCGGCGCGAACGGCTCCACCGACTGGACAACGAGACACGTCTTGTCGGCGTCCTTGTGGTCGACCTTGCCGCGCACCACGACCACGGAGTCGACGCCCAGCGCGCCCTCGTACTCCGCGAGCGCCTTGCCGAAGACGAGGATCTCGACCGAGCCCTCGAGGTCGTCGAGCGTCGCGAACATCATGTGCTCGCCGTTGCGCGTGCGGATCTTCTTCGCAGCGGTGATGATCCCGCCGGCGCTCACCCAGTCTTTGTCCTTGCGCGCCGCCAGGTCCGACAGCGAGCAGTCGACGACGAGGCGCAGCGCCTCGCGCACCTGCTTGAGCGGGTGCGCGGAGATGAACAGCCCGATCGACTCCTTCTCGATCGCCAGCAGCTCCGGCTGGTCGAACTCGTCGGTCGGGATCGGCGGATGCGCCGGCGCGGCAAACGCGGCCGCGGCGCCGTTGCCGTTCCCGCCGGACCCGCCGCCGAAGTCCAGCGAGTCGAAGATCGAGCCCTGCCCGATCTCGAGGTCCTGCTGCGCCTTCTGCCCGGCACCCTGGGCTTGCTCGAGCACCATGAGCATGCCCTTGCGCGTCGCGCCCGTGGAGCCGAACGCGCCGCACTTGATCAGCGCCTCGATCGACTTCTTGTTGACGGTCCGCGCGTCGACGCGCGCGCAGAAGTCCCACAGCGACTGAAACGGGCCACCCTCCTCGCGGGCGGCCTTGATCGCCTCGACCGCCGAGTAGCCGACGCCCTTCACCGCGTCCAAGCCGAAGCGGATGTTGCCCTCGAAGACGACGAAGTCGTGATCGGAGACGTTGACGTCCGGCGGCAGGATCTCGATGCCCATCTGCTCGGCCTGCGTCGCGAAGAACGGGACCTTGTCCTTCGTCGACATGACGCTTGAGATGAGCGCCGCCATGTACTCCGCGGGGTAGTTGGCCTTCAGCCACGCCGTCCGATAGGCGATCAGCGCATAACACGCAGCGTGGGACTTGTTAAAGCTGTAGTCAGCGGCCTTGACGTTCGTCTGCCAGAGCTGCTCGATGACATCGTCGCGCGTGCCCGACGCGCGGCAGCCCGCGCGGAACTCCGGCTCGAGCTTCGCCATCGCCTCGCGGTTCTTCTTGCCGATCGCCTTGCGCAGGTCGTCCGCCTTGGCCCCGGAGAAGCCGGCGAGCGACTTGGCGATCTGCATCGACTGCTCCTGGTAGAGGATCACCCCCTTCGTCGACTCGGTGATCGGCCGCAGCCGCTCGTCCGGGAAGTCCACGGACTCGGGGTTGCGCTTGCCGCGCGCATAGGTCGGGATCGAGTCCATCGCGCCCGGCCGGTACAGCGCGTTCAACGCGACGAGGTCGTCGAACTCGCTCGGGCGGACGTTGCGCAGCGCCTTCTGCATGCCCTCGGACTCGAACTGAAAGACGCCGATCGAGTCGCCCGCGGACAGCATCGCGTACGTCGCCTCGTCGTCGAGCGGCAGCGCAGCCATGTCGGGCCTCACCCCCGTCGAGCGCTCGATGATGTCCAGCGCGTCCTCGATGACGTCGAGGTTGCGCAGGCCGAGGAAGTCCATCTTCAGCAGGCCGAGCTGCTCGACGGGCTTCATCGAGAACTGCGTGACGATGTTGAAGATCTTGTTGCCGTCGGTGTCGACCTGGTTTGAGTCGGCGAGCTGCAGCGGGACGATGTCGGTCAGCGGCCCCTCCGCGATGACGACCGCGGCCGCGTGGATCGACGAGTTGCGCACGATCCCCTCGAGCCCGACCGCGACGTCGACGATCTGCTTGGCGATCGGGTCGGAGTCATACGCCAGGCGCAGCGGCTGGCCGACCTTCAGGCACTCGTCGAACGACGGCGCACGGCCCATGATCGGATCGGGGATGAGCTTCGCGAGCTTGTCCCCCACGCCGTAGTCGTGCTCGAGCACGCGCGCCGCGTCGCGCGTGGCCGCGCGCGGGAACATCTTGCCGAAGGTCACGATCTGCGCGACCGACTCGCGGCCGTACTTCTCGACGACGTAGCGCATGACCTGCGCGCGCCCGCGCACGGAGAAGTCGATGTCGATGTCCGGCATCGACACGCGCTCGGGGTTCAGGAAGCGCTCGAAGAGCAGGTCGTAGCGCAGCGGGTCGACATCGGTGATCGACAGGCAGTAGGCGACGATCGAGCCGGCCGCCGAGCCGCGCCCCGGCCCGACCGCGATGCCGCTCTGCTTGGCGTAGCGGATGAAGTCCCAGACGATGAGGAAGTACGCGTCGAAGCCCATCCGGTTGATGACGCCGAGCTCCATCTCCACACGCTCGAGCGCCGCGGCGGGCGGCGGGTCGCCGTAGCGCTCGGCGAGGCCCTCGAGCACCCGCGCGCGCAGGTAGTCGGGCTCCGGCTCGCCGCCGGGCGTCGGGTACGCGGGGATCAGCTGCCCGCCGAGCGGGATCTCGACGTCGCAGCGCTGCGCGATCTCGATCGTCGAGGCGAGCGCCTCCGGCCACATCTCAAACGAGGCGGCCATCTCCTCGTTGGACTTCAGGAAGAACTCGTTCGTGTCGAACGTCATCTTCGGTGAGCGCAACGTCGACTTCGTCTGCACGCACAGCAGCGCCGTGTGGTGGTTGTAGTCCTCCTTGCGCAGGTAGTGCACGTCGGCCGTGCCGACGATCGGCCGGCCGAGCTCGCGCGCGATCCGCACGATCTTCTCGTTGGCCTTGTCCTGCGGCGCGAGGCCGTTGCGCTGGACCTCGAAGTAGACGTCCTCGCGGCCGAAGACCTGCAGCAGGTCGTCGGCATGGGCGCGCGCCTCGTCGTCGCGGTCGTCGATCAAGCGCTGGCAGAAGCGCGAGGCCAGGCAGCCGGTGAGCGCGATGATCCCGTCGCTGTAGCGGTCCAGCAGGCCGAGGTCGACGGTCGGCTTGCCGCGATTCAGGCCGCGCAGGAAGCCCGCGCTCGACAGCTTGACGAGGTTGCGGTAGCCGGCGTTGGATGCCGCCAGCAGCGTGAGGTGGTTGTGCTCGTGGCGCCCGCGCGCGGCGTGGTCGTCGACGAAGTAGATCTCGCAGCCCATGATCGGCGTGACGCCGTGCTTGCGGGCCGCCTGGTAGTGCTCGATCGCCCCGTTCATGACGCCGTGGTCGGTGAGGCCCAGCGCGGGCTGCCCGAAGCTCGCCGCGCGCTTGGCGAGATCCTCCACCCTGCACGCGCCGTCGAGCAGCGAGTACTCGGAGTGGACGTGCAGATGGGCGCAGGCGGGGGCGGTCACGGGCGGTCCAGAATAGGCGGCGCGTCGGATGGTTCGGCGCTGCCCGCGGACTCCAAACCCGCTACTTGCGCGCGTCTGTCAGGCGGCCGGCCGGCGCGCGCGGCACCGGCCGCGCGGCCTACGAATCGGAGTCGGAGTTGCGCTGGGCCGCGACGATCGCGAGCGCGGCAACGGTGCTGACGACCGCGGAGGCGGCGAGCACGCGGCGCGACGGGACGAGACGGGCGAAGCGGCGGCGCACATACCAGCGCGCGCCCTGCCAGACGGCGTAGCCGAGGATCTTGTATCTCATGCCCGTGGGGGTACCCGATCGGTGCGCCTGAAATCAGTCATCGGCGGACGCGGCGTTGCGCGCGCGCAACTGGTGGGCCATGCGCGACTGCAGCGACCACAGCTCGATGAAGCCCGGCGACGCCTGCTGTGAGAACAGCCCGCCGGACTCCGTGAACGAGGCGAGCGACTGGTCGTAGACGGCGTTCGGGCTCCGGCGGGTCGCGACGCGCGCCGAGCCCTTGAACAGCTTGACCCCGATCGTCCCGGTCACCTGCTCGTTGACGCGATCCATGAACGCGTCGAGGTCCGCGCGCAGCGGCTCCCACCACAGGCCGGCGTAGACGAGGTACGCCCACTGGCGCTCGAGGCCCGGCTTGAACTGGTTCTGGTGGATCGTGCCGACGAGCTTCTCGAGCTCCTGGTGGGCGAGCAGGACGATCGCGGCCGCCGGCACCTCGTAGATGTCGCGCACCTTCAGGCCGACGATGCGATCCTCGATGTGGTCGACGATCCCGACGCCGTGCTCGCAGCCGATGTCCGCGATCGCCTCGAGCAGCTCGACGAGCTCCATCCGCTCGCCGTCGAGCGCCACGGGCACGCCGCGCTCGAAGCCCACCTGCACGACCCGGGGCTCGTCGGGCGCCTGCTCGGGCGGCGTGACGAGCTGGAAGACGTCGTCGTCCGGCGCGTGCTCGAGGTCCTCGATCCAGCGGCCCTCCGACGAGCGCCCCCAGAGGTTGTCGTCGATCGAGTACGGCTGGATCTCTGTGCCCGTCTTCAGCGGGATGCCGTGCCTGCGCGCGTACTCCATCTCCTCCTCGCGGCCCATCTTCCAGCCGCGGACCGGCGCGATGACCTTGAGGTCGGGGGCGAGCGTCGCGATCGTCGCCTCGATGCGGACCTGGTCGTTGCCCTTGCCGGTGCAGCCGTGGGCGATCGTGTCGCAGCCGGTGCGGCGGGCGACGTCGACGGCGAGCTTGGCGATGAGCGGGCGCCCGAGGGCGGTGAACAGCGGGTAGCCGCCGCCGTACAGCGCGTTGGCCTTGATGGCCGGCAGCACGAAGTCGCGGGCGAACTCCTCGCGCGCGTCGATCGTGTGGCACTCCACGGCGCCGATCTGGCGCGCCTTGGCCTCGACGGCCGCGTAGTCCTCGCCGGGCTGGCCGAGGTTGACGGTCAGCGTCACGACCTCCGCCTCGTACTCGTCGGCGATCCACTTGAGCATGACGCTCGTGTCGAGGCCGCCGGAGTACAGCAGCAGGACGCGACCGACCTCGCTCGGGTCGGCCTCGTAGGAGGCGGTTCGGGTGTGCGGCGTCTGGTTGGTCGTCTCGGCCATAGGCGCACAAGCCTACGAGGCGCCGCGCCGGGCGGCGGCGACCGGCGCGACGCCTCGCGCCGGTCAAGCTGCCATCCTTGCGCGCGAAGCGCGACTTCGGGTGGGGATAACGCTCAAAAGGTGACGTTTGGACCGTTTTCGGCTAGCGTCCCATGTACCGGCGTTACGCGGGGGCGTGCAGGACCGGTCCAACGACAGCAGGGGGAAACACCAATGACGATCGAGGCTCGTCGCGTTCAGCGCGGCGTCAGCGGGGCACTGCTCGCGCTGGCCCTCGTCCTCCTCGCGGCGGTACCAGTCGCGCAGGCAGACACCATCTACCCGGACAACAAGATCACGGGGACCTCCTTCGATGCGGGCCTGGACGGCTGGACGGACTTCAGCAACCAGTGCTTCCTCGTCGACCTCAACGGAGATCCACTGCTCGACCTCGGCGCGCCGCAGCCGCTGTGCTCACCCCACACCGTCCACTCGGCCGGCCACGGAACTCCCGCGGGATCGCTCGAGCAGGCCAGCGACCAGACCGCCTCGGCGGCCGTCGGCAGCCTCCTCGGCGTCATCCGGGGGCAGGCCACGGCGCTGTCACCGGCGTTCACCGTCCCCACGGGCGGAGCGGCGACCTTCACGGTCGACCGCCGCTTCACGCTCGAGGCGCTGCTGCCGCTCGGTCTGATCACCGAGGTGCCGGCTCGCTTCAACTACAACTTCTTCCTCGAGGACACCGCCGGCGGGGCGCCGCTCATCCTCGACGGTGACACGGTCGACGTCAACCGGAACCAGGATCCGCCGTTCAGCGGGCACGGTCCCATCACCCTGCCGGCGAACAGCGTTCAGTCCGGCCATACCTACCGGATCCGGGTTGTGACCGCCTTCAGGGCCAACCCCTTGACCCTGCTGACCGCCGTCGGGGCGCTCTACACCGCTCGTGCCCAGTACGACAACGTCCGCGTGCGGGTCGTCGACGGCACCCCGACGTTCGGGCCCCCGACGGTCGAGACGCTCGACGCCACCGACATCACGGGGACCGGCGCGGCGAACCACTCGGCGACGCTCAACGGCATCGTCAACGCCCAGGGCCACCCGACGACCTACTCGTTCCGCTACAGCGACACCGACGCCACCGCGGCGACGGGCACGGTCCTCGGGCCGTTCAACGGCGGATCGCGGACCGACGATCAACCGCGGTCACGGCCGGTGACCGGCTTGACCGCCTGCACGACGTATTACTTCCGCATCGAGGCCACCAACACGCAGAGCCCGACGGGGCCGGGCGGTCAGGTCCCGACGGTCGGAGCGCCCAAGTCGTTCAAGACCGACTGCCCGCCGACCGCGATCACGGACCCCGCCGCCGCGAGCAAGGACACGGCGACGTTCAACAGCCGGATCAACCCCAACGGCGGCACCACGACGTACTTCTACGAGTACGGCCCGGAGGCCCCTGACGGGACGCCGTTCCCGTTCCGCGTCCCGGCCGCGCCGGCCAATTACGGCCCGATCGGAGACGGTCTGGACCTCGTCGGCCCGAACACCGTCGTGGTCGGCGGGTTCGTGCCCGAGACGACCTACCGCTACCGCGTGGTCGCCGTCAACCCGGTGGGCCAGGCGGAGGGCAACCCCGTGCGGTTCACGACAGCGGGTACCGGCGCTACAGGTCCCACCGGCCCGACCGGGCCGCAGGGTCCCGGCGGACCTCAGGGACC
This sequence comes from uncultured Actinomycetes bacterium, assembly GCA_963839905.1. Lineage (GTDB taxonomy): Bacteria > Actinomycetota > Thermoleophilia > Solirubrobacterales > Solirubrobacteraceae > CADCVQ01. The sequence continues at coordinate 139,594 of CAWIXC010000016.1, forward strand.
CCAGGGAGCTCCGGGAGCCAACGGCACGAACGGCACCAACGGCGCCCCGGGCCCGGCGGGTCCCCCCGGCGCACGCGGCCCGGCCGGCGCGCAGGGCACGAGTGGCGCGTCGCTGCCGGACGCCGATTCGAGCAGCGCCCTGGCGATGATCCGCATCGACGCGACGACGATCTCCGTGCCGACGCGGGGCCGCAACATCGGCCGCGTGCGGGTGCGGGTGTTCTGCCGCCGGATCGCCGTGCGGACATGCTCCGGCAACCTGAAGGTCAGGTCGCTGAACCCGATCCTCCCGAACAGCTTCGGGCTGCCGACCAAGCCGAAGCGGCGCGTGACGTTCGCGACGGACGCGGTGCAGCTCGACGTCGGCAAGGTCGGCTTCGCGATCCTGAACTTCAACGCTCAGCGGCGGTCGGTGCTGCGGCGTGAGGGTCGCGTTCGCTCGACGGCGATCGTCACCGTGATCGACGCCAACAACAACCGCCAGAACGTCCGCAAGGTCGTGACGGTGGTGCGCGGCAGCAACCGCTAGCACCGCTCCGCGTCAGGTAATTGCCCGCGGGCCCTCTTCGGAGGGCCCGCGGTCGTTCTAGGACCGCAGCAGCGCCTTGAGCCGGGCGAGCGCCTCGTCGGCGTCGGCCTCGGAGATCGTCAGCGCGGGCAGCAGGCGGATCGTCGCCGGGCCGGTCGCGTTGAGCACGAGGCGCTGCTCGAGCAGCGCGCGGCGCACGAGCTCGGGCGCCCCGCCGGCGACGAGGTCCGCGGCGAGCATGAGCCCGCGGCCACGGATCTCGGCGACGCCCGGCAGGTCGAGCAGGCCGTTGGCCAGGCGCGCGCCAAGCGCCCGCACCCGGGCCAGCAGCGCCGGATCCTCGACGACGTCGAGCACCGCGTGGGCAGCCGCGCACACGACCGGCCCGCCGGCGAACGTCGAGCCGTGGTCGCCGGGCTCGAGCACGTCGGCGAAGCGCGGCCCGCAGATGAGCGCGCCGATCGGCAGGCCGCCGCCGAGCGCCTTCGCCGAGGTGATCATGTCGGGCACGACGCCGGCGTCCTCGAACGCCCACAGCGTGCCGGTGCGCCCGAGCCCGCACTGGACCTCGTCGTAGATCAGCGCGGCGCCGTGCTCGTCGCAGGCTGCGCGCGCGGCGTGCAGGACCTCGTCGTCGAGCACCCAGACGCCGCTCTCGCCCTGGACCGGCTCGAGGATCACAGCTGCGGTGTTCGCGCCGACGGCGGCGGTGATCGCCTCGGCGGTCGCCGCGACGGCGAAGAAGCCCGGCACGAGCGGCGCGAACGGCGCCTGCTTGGCCTCCTGCGGCGTCGCCGACAGCGACCCGTACGTGCGCCCGTGAAAGCCGCGGTGCACGGAGATGACGTCGCCGCCCTGCTTCGCCTTGCGCGCGACCTTGAGCGCCGCTTCGTTGGCCTCCGTGCCGGAGTTCGCGAAGTGGACCTTCGCGCCTGCGATCGAGCCCTGCGCGAGGCGTTGCGCCAGGCGCAGGCAGGGATCGGAGTAGAAGAGGTTGCCGACATGGATGAGCTGCGCGGCCTGCTCGCGAATCGCCGCGACGACGGCGGGGTGCGAGTGGCCGAGGGAGGTGACGGCAAGGCCGGTCTGGAAGTCGAGGTACTCGTTGCCCTCGTCGTCCCATAGCCGCGCACCATCGCCGCGCACGAACTGCACGGGCATGCGCGCGTACGCCCCGACGAGGTGGTCGCGCTCGATCGCCTGAAGATCCGCGAGCGTGCTCATGCCGCCGGGATGATCTTCGTGCCCGAGCCGGCGTCGGTGAAGAGCTCGAGCAGCAGCGAGTGGGCGACCCTGCCGTCCACGATGTGCGCGGCCTTCACGCCGCCGTGGATCGAGTCGACGCACGCCTTGAGCTTCGGTCGCATGCCGCCGTCGATGTGCTCGAGCGCGTCCTCGACCTCGTTGGCGCGCGCACCGGTGATGACCGACGTGGGATCGGCGGGATCGCGCAGCCAGCCCGCGACGTCGGTGAGGAACATGACCTTGTAGGCGCCGAGCTCGCGTGCGATCGCGCCCGCGGCCTCGTCGGCGTTGATGTTGTACGAGCGCCCCTGGCGATCCGCCCCGACCGACGCGATGACCGGGATGTAGTCCGTCGCGATGTGCAGCAGCACGTCGACGTCGACCTTCTCGATCTGCCCGACGAAGCCGATGTCCTCGCCGCTCGGCGCCGCCTGGCGGCGCACGCGCAGCAGCGACCCGTCGTCGCCGCACAAGCCGACCGCCGGCTGGCCGTGGCGGTTCAGGCGCAGGACGATGTCCTTGTTGACCTTGCCGACCAGCACCATCTTCGCGACCTCGACCGTCGCCTCGTCGGACACCCGCAGGCCACCCACGAACTCGACCGGCATCTCGAGGCGCTTCATGTACGCCGTGATGTCCGGGCCGCCGCCGTGCACGACCACCGGGTTCATCCCGACGTACTTGAGCAGCACGATGTCGCGCGCGAAGTCGTCGACGAGATCGGGGTCGGTCATCGCGGCACCGCCGTACTTGATGACGACGGTTCGCCCATGGAACTCCCGGATGTACGGGAGGGCTTCGAGAAGGGTGCCGACGTCTCTCATGTCGCGGTCCTCATGTCGTGTACTCCGCGTTGATCGTCACGTATGCGTGGGAGAGGTCGGAGAAGAAGACCTCTGTCTCGGGTGCGGTCGCCGGATCCGGCGAGGGCAGGACGACCTCGTACTCGATCTCCGTGCCGATGGCCGCCGCGTTCAGCGCCGTCTCGTCGTAGGGCACGGCCGCGCCGTCGCGACACAGCGCGATGCCCTCGATCGCGATGTCGAGGCCGAGCGGGGCGGTCCCCGGCATGGCCTGGCCGACGGCCTGTGCGATGCGCCCCCAGTTGGGATCCGCGCCGTGCAGCGCGGTCTTCACGAGCGGCGAGTTCGCGACCGCGCGCGCGCAGCGCTCCGCGTCGTCTCCCACGCCGCCGCGCACCACGACGCGGCCGATCCGCCGAGCGCCCTCGCCGTCGCGCACCATCAGCAGCGCGAGCTGGCGCAGCAGCGCGTCGAGCGCGAGGCCGAGCTGGCGCTCGTCGTCTGACGCCGGCGCGACGTACACGCCGCTTTCGCCCGAGCACTGCAGGATCGCCGTGTCGTTCGTCGAGAGCTGCCCGTCGACCGAGATGCGGTCAAACGAGCGCTTGACGCAGACGCCGAGCAGCAGGTCGGCGGTCTTGGCGCCGAGCTTGGCGTCGGTCTGGACGAAGCACAGCATCGTCGCGAAGGCCGGCTCGATCATGCCCGCGCCCTTGGCCTGGGCGCAGAGGCGGACGGTGCCGGACGGCAGCGTCACCTCGAGCGTCGCGCGCTTGGGAAAGGCGTCGGTGGTCATGATCGCCTGGTTGAGCTCGACGTCGCCGCCGGCGTGCAGCGAGCTTGCGGCCAGCTCGATGCCGTCTGCGACGCGGTCGGCGTCTAGTTGCACGCCGATGACGCCGGTCGAGTTGACGGCGACCTGATCTGCGTCGACACCCGTCGCCGCCGCGGCCGCCTGCTGCATCGCGAGCGCGACCCGCATGCCCGGCTCACCGGTCGCCGCGTTCGCGTTGCCGGAGTTCGCGACGACGACGCGCAGCGCGTCGTTGCGGGCGTGGTCGCGGGTCACGAGCACCGGCGCCGCGAGCACGCCCGAGCGGGTGAAGCGCGTGGCGCTGACGGTGTCGGGGGCATCGCAGACGAGCAGCCCGACATCGAGGATGCCGTCGGTCTTGATCGCGGCGGCCGCGGCGCCGGCGCGAAAGCCCGCCGGCAGGCCGCCCGTACCGGTCGCGTCGACGACGTGCTGCGGGCACGGCACCCAGCGCGAGTCGAAGAACGAGCTCACGGCTCGATCCCCAGCGTCTCGGGCAGCCCGAACATGAGGTTGAGGTTCTGCACGGCCTGCGACGCCGCGCCCTTCCACAGGTTGTCGATGACCCCGAAGACAAAGACCTTGCCCGTGCGCGCGTCGGCCCGCGGCCAGATCGCGCAGACGTTCGAGTCGCGCACGTCGCGCACGCCGGGAGGCTGGGCCACGATCTCGACGAACGGCTTGTCGTCGGCCCACTCCGCGTACGCCTCGTCGACGCGGTCCTGGGTCCAGGGCTCTTTGGTCGTGACGTAGCAGGACACCATCTCGCCCTGGTCGAGCGGCATGAGGTGCGGCGTGAACGTCGTCGTCACGGGCGCGCCGAGCGCGGCGAGCTCCTGGTCGATCTCGGGCATGTGGCGGTGGCCGCCGACGCCGTACGGGACGAGGTTCTCGGCGACCGTCACGAAGTGCGTCTTCGTGCTCGGCGCGCGGCCGGCACCCGAGACGCCGGACTTCGCGTCGACCACGATGTCGGCGATCGTGCCGCTGCGGGCGAGCGGCGCCAGGGCGAGCAGGGTCGCGGTGGGGTAGCAGCCGGGGTTCGCGACGAGGTCGGCGCTCGCGATCTGCTCGCCGTAGACCTCCGGCAGGCCGTAGACGCCGGAGCCGAAGCGCTCGGGCGCTCCGTGCTCGCCGTACCAGCGCTCGTAGGTCGGCCGGTCGCGCAGGCGGAAGTCGGCGGACAGGTCGACGACGCGCGCGCCGCGGTCGAGCAGCGCGGCGACGACCGGCGCGGCCGCGCCGTGCGGGTAGGCGACGATCGCCGCCTCGACGTCGCCGTGGGCGTCGAGGTCGAGCTCCTCGAGGACGGCGTCGACGCGATGGTGGGGATAGAGCTCGCTCAGCGGCCGGCCGACATCGCTGCGGCTCGTGACGGCGGACAGCGCGAACGCCGGGTGGCGGTCGACGAGCCGCGCCGCGATCGCGCCCGCGTAGCCGGAGCCGCCCGCGACAAGAACGCGCGGGTCAGCCACGCAGCTCACCCCCGAGATCCTTCGCCAGCCGCGCGACGATCTTCTCGCGCACCGGCGCGACGTCCGCGTCGGTGAGCGTGCGGTCCTTCGCCCGGAACGTCAGCGCGATCGCCAGGGACGTGCGCCCCGCCGCGATCTGCTCGCCGCGGTAGACGTCGAACACCTCGGCGCGCGCGAGCAGCTTGCCGCCCGCGGCGCGAACCGTCGCGAGGACCGTCGCGGCGGGCACGCCCGCGTCGACGACGATCGCGATGTCCTCGCGCAGCTCGGGGAACGACGTCAGGTCCTCGTAGCGCGGCACCGTCTGCGCCACCGCGATCACCGCGTCGAGGTCGAGCTCGAACGCCGCTACGCCTGTGAGGTCCCAGTGCGCCGCGACGAGCGGGTGCACGTCGCCGACCCAGCCGACGACCTCCTCCCCCACGCGGACCTCGGCGCTGCGGCCGGGGTGCAGGAACGGCTGGGGCGCGCGATCGAACGTCCCCTCGACGCGCAGGGCGCGCATCAACGCCTCGACCCAGCCCTTCGCCGCGAAGACGTCACCGGGCACGGCCGCACCGATCGCATGGTGCTCGTGCGGGAGCTTCTCGCCGGTCGCGCGATAGACGCCTCCGGACTCGAACAGCCCCGGCATCCCCTGGCCGCGCGCGGCGTTGTGCGCGACCGCGCCGAGCAGCGAGCCGAGCAGCGTCGTGCGCAGGACCGACTGGTCGGCGCTCATCGGATTCTCGATCACGACGTGCGATCGGCGCGGATCGCCGGCGGGCAGCCGCAGCCGGTCGTCGATGCCGGGTGCCTCGAAGCTCCAGCCGACGATCTCGAGCAGGCCGCGGCCGGCGAGCGCGTCCTCGGCGCGGCGGCGCAGCCGCTGGGCGGGGCTCAGGACGCCGACGGCACCACGGCGACTAGGCAGCGTGGCGGGCAGCTGGTCGTTGACGCCGTGCAGCCGCGCGACCTCCTCGACGAGGTCGGCCTCGCGGGTGACGTCGTTGCGCCGCCAGTGCGGAACCGTGACGTCAAGGCCGTCGTCGCGCTTGGCGGTCGCGAAGCCGAGGCGCCGCAGGTGCAGCGCGCTCTCGGCGCGCTCGATCTCGACGCCGAGCAGCCCGCTGACGCGCGCGTCGCGCAGGCGAATCGTCGGCGCCGGCGCGCCGCGCCCGCCGACGCCGCCGGCCATGCCGGTCGCGCGTGCCTCCCCGCGCGTCAGCGCCGCGGCGGGGCCCACGTCGACCGTGCCCGGCCGCAGGCGCGCACCCGTGAGCTCGAGCATGAGCTTGCATGCCACGACCTGCGCCTCGAGCGCCTGCTCGACCGACAGCCCCTTCTCGAAGCGGGCGCTCGCCTCGCTGCGCAGCCCGAGCTTCGTCGAGGTCGCGTGGATGTTCGGCCCGTCCCAGCTCGCGACCTCCATCAGCACGCGCGTCGTGTCGTTCTGCACCTCCGAGCGCAGGCCGCCCATGACGCCGGCGATCGAGGTCGGGCCATCGGCATCCGCGATGAGGCAGACATCGGGGTCGAGCACGCGCGTCTGGCCGTCGAGCGTCACGACCTGCTCGCCGTCCCCCGCGCGGCGCACGACGAGCTTCGCGCCCGCGATCCGGTCGAGGTCGAAGGCGTGCAGCGGCGAGCCGGTGAGCAGCATCGTGTAGTTCGTGATGTCGACGACGTTGTTGATCGGGCGCTGGCCGGCGGCCACGAGCCGCGCCTTGAGCCACATCGGCGACGGGCCGATCGTCACACCGTCGAACGCGCGCGCCGTGAAGCGCGGGCACAGGTCGGTCGCCTCGACGACGACCTCCACGCCGACATCATCGCCCGTGAACGACCCGGGGTCCTCGGCCCACGGAGGCGGCGAGAGCTCCGCGCCGGTCGCGGCGTGCACCTCGCGCGCAACACCGTAGACGCCCAGGCAGTCGGGCCGGTTCGGCGTGATCTCGAGCTCGAGCACCTCGGTCGAGATCGGCAGGACGCCGTCCAGCGGCGAGCCGGCTTCCAGGCCGTCCGCGAGGACGATCGTCTCGTCGTGCGCGGAGCTGATCGCGAGCTCGTCCTCGGCGAGGATCATCCCGTCCGAGGAGACGCCGCGCAGCTTCGCCTTCTTGAGCTTGGTCCCATCGGGCATGATTGCGCCGGGACGCGCGATGGCGACCGTCTGACCGGCGGCGACATTTGGCGCCCCGCAGACGATCTGCGTCTCGGCGCTCTCAGAGATCTGCACGCGACAGATCGTGAGTCTGTCGGCGTCGGGATGCGGCTCGGCGGACAGGACTCGCCCGACCACGAACGCGTCGAGGTTGCCGACCCCGTGGTGGTGGATGCGATCGACCTCGGTGCCGGTCATCGCAAGACGCGTCGCGAGCTCGCGCACGTCGAGCCCCGGGTCGCAGTACTCCGCGAGCCATTCCAGCCCGACCCTCATCCGAACTGCTCCAGGAAGCGCACGTCGTTGTCGTAGAACAGGCGCAGGTCGGGAACGGCGTGCTTGAGCATCGCGATCCGCTCGATACCCATGCCGAACGCGAACCCCTGCACCCGCTCCGGGTCGTAGCCGTGGTCGGCGACGTGGGCGAAGACGTTCGGATCGACCATCCCCGAGCCGAGAATCTCGAGCCACTGCGTGCCCTTGCAGACCGTGCAGCGCGAGCCGTCGCGCAGGAAGCCCGCCTTGCAGTTGAAGCACGACACGTCGACCTCGACTGACGGCTCCGTGAACGGGAAGAAGTGCGGGCGCAGGCGCACGTCGCGGTCGGGGCCGAAGATCGCGCGGGCGAACGCCAGCAGCGTGCCCTTGAGATCGGCGAGCGTGATGTCCTCGTCGACCGCGAGACCCTCGATCTGATGAAACTGCGGCGTGTGCGTCGCGTCCGAGTCGCGGCGATACACGCGGCCGGGCACGATGACATAGAGCGGCGGCGGCTCCGCCTCCATCGCGCGGATCTGCATCGGCGACGTGTGCGTCCGCAGCAGCACGTCATCGCTCACGTAGAACGTATCCATCCGCCCGCGGGCGGGGTGCGTCGGGGCGTGGTTCAGCGCGTCGAAGTTGTAGTAGACGGTCTCGACCTCGGGGCCCTCGACGATCTTGAAGCCCAGGCCGAGGAAGACGTCCTCGATCTCGCGCCGCGTGGCCGTCAGCAGATGCAGCCGGCCGACCTGCTGCGGCGGCGAGCCGGGCAGGGTCACGTCGACGGCGTCTGTCTCGAGGCGGGACTCGAGCTCGCCCGCCGACAGCTCCTCCCCCCGCGACGCGATCAGCGCCTCGAGCGCCTGGCGCGCCTGGTTGGCCGCCTTGCCCGTCGGGCCGCGCTCCTCGGGCGGCAGCTGGCCGACCCCGCGCAGGACGTTCGGCAGCTCGGCCTTGCGCCCGAGGTAGCGCACGCGCAGCTCCTCGAGCTCCGCGCTCGCGGACGCGGCGGCGATCGCCGCGTCGGCCTCCGCGCGCAACGCTGCGATGCGTTCGATCACATCTCCCCCCGGGTGAGCTCGTACAGCGCGACGGTAGCGGCCATCGCCGCGTTCAAGGACTCGCTCGCGATCGGGATCCGCGCCACGCGGTCGCACGCCGCCACGACGTCCGCGGGCAGGCCGTCGCGCTCGGCGCCGACGACGAGCGTCACCTCGCCGTCCGCCGGCCCGCTCAGCGGCGTACCAGTCCCCGCGACCAGCGCGACCCGCGTGCCCGGCACGTCGTCGATGCCGCCCGACCGCGCGACCGGCATGTCGAAGATCGCGCCCATCGACGCGCGCACGGCCTTCGGACCGAACGGATCGGCGCAGCCGGGGCCCAGGACCACCGACGCCGCGCCGAACGCGAGCGCCGAGCGCAGGATCGTCCCGACGTTGCCGGGGTCCGCGACGCCATGCAGGTAGACGCACAGCGGGCCGGCCGGCGCGCCCCAGCGGGCCTCGTAGACGCCGATTGTGCGCGAGCCCGAGGCCAGGCCGCTGACGGCATCGAGCAGCGGCTGCTCGACGAGCTCGCCGGCGAGGCCGCTGCCGGCCGCCGACAACAGGTGCACCGGCGCCCACCCCGCGCGCGCCGCCGCCTCGATCAGATCCTCGCCCTCCGCGACGAAGCGCCCGCGCTCGTCACGCTCGCGCCGCCGCGCGAGCTTGCGGATCTCCTTGAGCTTGTCGTTGTGGGGGCTTGAGATGATCATGAAATGAAAAGGGCGCCGACCTCGGAGAGGATTCGGCGCCCGTAGAGGTGATGCTGTCGGCTTGGTGCGGTTAGGCAGCCGACGCCTCGCGGGCGGCGTCGACGAATCGGGAGAACGTCTCAGGATCGCGCACGGCGATGTCGGCCAGGACCTTGCGGTCCAGCTCGATGCCGGCGACCTGCAGGCCGTGGATGAAGGTGGCGTACGTCATGCCGTTCTGGCGCGCGGCGGCGTTGATGCGGGTGATCCACAGCCGCCGGAAGTCGCGCTTGCGGTTGCGCCGGTCGCGGTACGCGTACGCGTCCGCCTTCATCAGCGCTTCCTTGGCCCGCTTGTAGTTCGAGTTCGCCTCGCCGCGGTAGCCCTTCGTCCGCTCGAGGGTCGCCCGGCGCTTCTTGCGAGCGTGGACTGAGCGCTTGACGCGGGTCATTTGCTCTTGGCTCCAAGCAGCTTCTTGACGCGCGGCGAGTCGTGATCGTTGAGGATCAGCGGGCGGCTCATCGCGGTTTTCTTCTTCGGCGACTTCTTCTCGAGGATGTGGCTCGAGAAGGGATGACGCGCCTTGACCTTGCCGTTGGCGGTCAGCTTGAAGCGCTTCTTGGCGCCGGAATGTGTCTTCATCTTGGGCATAGCGAGGGCGTCAGTATAGGACAGGCCCGGTCGTCTGACGGCGCGCCCTCGTGAACAGCGAGTCCACCGGCTCGGATCGGTTCGAGCCATGTTCGAGGAAGCAGGTGACGTCGTGGTCGCCGATCGCCCAGTCGAGGCGGTCGGGCGAGAAGTACCTCGGTTTGCTGACGGGCCGGCCGTAGCCCTTGGGCAGGAGGTCTTCCAGCCGGTGGCGACAGCCGGCGGACGCGCGCCGCCGCACGCTGCCACCGCCGGGGTAGCCGTCGCCCTTGAGCTCGAAGCGCGCGAAGACCTCCGTGTCGTGCGGCTCGTCGCACGGGACCACCCGGAGCAGGATCGCGTCCTCCTTCGGGTCGTTGAGGCAGTCGCCGGGGAGCAGCTCGATCTCGTTGAGGTAGCCGGCCTCGGTGACGCGCCCGAACACGTCGCGCTCCACCTCGTTGGCGGCGAGCAGCGCGATCGCGACCACCAGCGCGACGACCCATCCGCACGCGATGCAGATGCCAGCGATCGCCAGGCCGCGCCCGCGGTCGCCGCGGCGCTTGATCTGCACGAGCGCGACGATCCCGAGCACGATCGCCACCGGCACGAGCGCGATGACACCCGTGATGAGCGAGCCGATCGCAAGGCCGTTGGTCTCACGAAACCCGGCGACCGGCGGCGGGGGGCCAGACGGTTGCGGACCGGTGCTCACCACAACAGTCTGCCAGCCCTCGCGGGCGCGGTTTCGTCGAGCGACTGCGGTTACGTCTTGGCGACGTCGCTGCCGGCGACGGCGCCGTTGCCGGCGGGGGCCGTCGCCTTCGCTGCCGCAGGCGCGCCGGCGTCGCCCGCGCCGTCGTCGGCCGCGGAGGATCCCGAGTCGATCTCGCCGCTGAGCACGGCCTTGGACGGTCCGAGCATCATCGTCATGTTGCGCCCGTCCTGCAGCGGGCGCTGCTCGACGACGGCGAGCTCCGCGAGCTCCTCCGCCAGGCGATCGAGGATCATCACGCCGCGCTCGGGGTGCGTGACCTCGCGGCCACGGAACATGATCGTGATCTTGACCTTGTCCTTGTGGCGCAGGAAGCGCTCCACATGGCCCTTCTTGGTCTTGTAGTCGTTCTCCGCGATCTTCGGCCGGAACTTGATCTCGCGGATCGTGATCTGCTGCTGGTGCTTGCGCGCCTGCTTGAGCTTCTGGGCCTGCTCGTACTTGTACTTCGAGTAGTCGAGCACGCGGCAGACGGGCGGGCGCGCCTCGGGGGCGACCTCGACGAGGTCGAGATCGCGATCCTGCGCATAGCGCAAGGCGGCATCGGTCTTCATGACACCGACCTGGTCGCCGTGCTCGTCGATCAGGCGGACCTCGGGCACGCGAATGCGTTCGTTGATCCGCGTCGAGTCGCGCTCGGGCGGGCGCCGGTCAAACCTGCGAGGAACCGGCACTAGCTTTTCGGTGCGCGCGTCAAGCGGTGCGCAGGCGCTGCGTGAAGTTCTGAATGTAAGTCAACGCGTCGCAGTATACGCCGGGGTCAAGCGGCACGTTTGGCCGATCGCTCCGCAAGGCGCGCGACGAGCTCGCCCACGGGCTCCGAGCCCGTGTCGCCCTGGCCGTGCTCGCGCACCGCGACGCTGCCACCTTCCGCCTCGCGATCGCCGATGACGAGCATGTACGGCACCTTGCGCAGCTCGGCGTCTCGGATCTTGCGCCCGACGGACTCCGTGCGCTCGTCGACCTCCGCCCGCAGCCCGGCGTCCGTCAGCGCGCCGAGCACGCCGCGGGCGGCGTCGAGGTGGCGATCGGAGATCGGCAGCACGATCGCCTGGACGGGCGTCAGCCAGAGCGGGAACTCGCCGGCGTAGTGCTCGATGAGGATGCCGATGAAGCGCTCGAACGACCCCAGCAGCGCGCGGTGGATCATCACCGGCCGATGCTCCTGATCGTCCGCGCCGATGTAGGCCAGCTCAAAGCGGTCGGGCATCGAGTAGTCGAGCTGGACGGTGCCGAGCTGCCACGAGCGACCCAGCGAGTCCTTCATGTGCAGGTCGATCTTCGGGCCGTAAAACGCGCCGTCGCCCGGGTTGATCTCGTACGCGAGGCCGCGCGCGTCAAGCGCGTCCTGCAGCGCGGCCTCGGCCCGGTCCCACATCTCGTCCGAGCCGACGCGCTTCTCGGGCCGCGTCGAGAGCTCGAGGCGTGGCTCGAACCCGAACAGGTCGTACAGGAAGAAGCCGAAGTCCAACGCGCCGATGACCTCGTCGCGGACCTGGTCCTCGGTGCAGAAGATGTGGGCGTCGTCCTGGGTGATGTGCCGCACCCGCATGAGCCCGTGCAGCGTCCCCGACGGCTCGTGGCGATGGACGAGGCCCTGCTCGGAGTAGCGGATCGGCAGGTCGCGGTAGGACCGGCGCTCGTTTGAGAACAGCTGGATGTGCGCCGGGCAGTTCATCGGCTTGAGGCCCATCGGCCTATCCTCGACGTCGGTGAAGTACATGTTCTCGCGGTAGGTGTCCCAGTGGCCGGACTGCTTGAAGAGGTCGACGTCGTAGAGGATCGGCGTCTTGACCTCGCGGTAGCCACGGCGCACGTTCTCGGTGCGCCAGAGCTTCGAGAGCTCGTTCCAGATCGCCATCCCCGCCGGCTGCCAAAACGGCGAGCCGGGCGACAGCTCGCTGAACATGAACAGGTCAAGCTCCTTGCCGAGCTTGCGGTGATCGCGCGCCCGCGCCTGCTCGAGGCGCTCGAGGTGGGCCTTGAGGTCGTCCTTGGAGAAGAACGCCGTGCCGTAGATGCGGGTGAGCTGGGTGCGGTCGGAGTCCCCGCGCCAGTACGCGCCCGCCACGGACTGCAGCTTGAACGCCTTGATGCGCTTGGTCCCCGGCCCGTGCGGGCCGCGGCAGAGGTCGGTGAACGGGCCGTTGGTGTAGAGGCTGACGGTCTCGAGCGGGTCCGCCGGGTCGGCGGCGCTGACGAGGTCCTCGATGAGCTCGACCTTGTAGTCCTGCTCCTCGCCGCGGAAGCGCTCGAGCGCCTCGGCGACGGTGACGTCCTCGCGCTCGAAGTGCTCGTCTGCGTTGACATGCTCGCGCATCTTCTGCTCGATGCGCTCGAAGTCCGAGTCCGAGACCGTGAAGCCCGCCGGGAACTCGAAGTCGTAGTAGAAGCCGTTCTCGATCGGCGGCCCGATCGAGATCTTCACACCCGGATAGAGCTCCATGACCGCGGCCGCCAGCACGTGCGCCGCGTCGTGGCGGATGACGTCGAGCGCGCCGTCGGACTTCGGGGTGATGATCTCGAGCGGCTCGCCCGGGACGAGCGGGCGCGTGAGGTCGCGGACCTCGCCGTTCTGGCGCACGGCGAGCGCGGCGCGCGCGAGGCCGGCGCCGATCGCCGCGGCGGCATCGGCGCCGGTGGCGCCGTCGTCGAGCTCGAGCTCGGTTCCATCAGGGAGCGTGACGTTCACGCTGCCATTGTCACACCACGATGGGCCCGCCCGTATTCGCGGCATCGCCCGACGACCGGGCATGCGCGTCCCCGGCCCGCGCTCGTTCGGGCCGAAGCGAACGCAGGTTCGTCCTTCGCTGCTAGCCTGCCCCGCTGGCGGTCGATGACTGGTGCCTCACACGGCGCCGCTGACCGCCCGAAAACGACCGGCCAGTGCGCCGCGCGCCCGTCGCGCGTCGCCTCGGTGGCCGATGAAGGACACGTCACACATGCGTCTCAGAACCCTGGGCGTCGTCTGCGCTTCGTGCGCTGCAGCGGCGCCCTCTCCGGCCTCGGCGGCCGACGCGCCACCGCCACCCGCGGCGGCCCTGTCCGCGCCGCTCGTCGGCCCGGCCACGGCCTCGTCCGTGCACGCCGTCGTCATGCGAGGCCTCCTCGACCGCCACGTCGCAACGAAGCGCCGCCACGTGCGGCTGCTCGGCGAGCGGCTGTCGCGCTCCGAGCGCGGCGACCTGCGCGACCACCTGCGCAACCTCACCCCGGCGCACCTGCGCGCTCGCACGCGCGGCCTGCGCCGGGACATCCGCTCGCTGCGCAAGCGCCTGGCCAACCGCCACGGCGGCGCGCCCGACGTCCCGATTCCCGGGGCGCTCGCCGCAATCGCGCAGTGCGAGTCGCACGGCAACCCGCGGGCGATCTCGGCCAGCGGGACCTACCGCGGCAAGTACCAGTTCTCGTTCGTCACCTGGCGGACGGTCGGCGGCAAGGGCGATCCGGCCCGGGCCTCCGAGACCGAGCAGGATCGCCGCGCGGCGATGCTCTATCGCCGCGACGGGCCCGGCCAGTGGCCGGTCTGCGGTCGCTAGAGCACAGGTACGCGTGCGGGCCTGACAAACAAGCTCGCAGCACTCGAGCGAGCGAGGGCGGTGCCGCTACCGCCCTCGCTCGTCACGAGCCGGCTCCCGCCAGCGCGGCGGCCACGGCCGCCTCGCAGATTGCGGCGATCTCGTCATCGCTCGTGATGTACGGCGGCATCGTGTAGACGAGGTTGGCGAAGGGCCGCAGCCACACCCCGCGCTCGGCGGCGGCAGCCGTCGCCGCCGGGACGTCGACCGGCGACCGAAGCTCGATCACGCCGATGGCGCCGATGACGCGGACGTCGGCGACGAGATCGGAGCCTCTCGCGACGGCCAGGCCGGCTCGCAGGCCCGCCTCGATGCGAGCGACGTCAGCGCGCCAGCGGCCGTCGGCGAGCAGGTCCAGCGACGCGAGCGCAGCGGTGCAGGCGAGCGGATTGGCCATGAACGTCGGGCCGTGCATGAACGCGTTGCCGGGCCCGGCGCTGATCCGCTCGGCGATCTCGGTCGTGCACAGCGTCGCGGCCAGCGTGAGATAGCCGCCCGTCAGGGCCTTGCCGACGCACATCACGTCGGGGGCAATGCCGGCATGCTCGCTGGCGAAGAACGCCCCGGTCCTTCCGAAGCCGGTCGCGATCTCGTCGAGGATGAGCAGCAGGCCGTGCTCGTCGGCGACCTGCCGCCAGAACCGCACGTACTCCGGGGAGTAGAAGTGCATGCCGCCGGCACCCTGGACGACCGGCTCGAGCACCACGGCCGCCAGCTCGTCCGTGTGCTGCTCCACGAGCCGCCTCGCACGCGTGCACCATGCGGCGTCGAGCCCCGCCGCGAACCCCCCGGGCGGCCGGTCGGCGAACACGTGCTCGGCCAGCACACCCGTGAACAGGCGGTGCATGCCCCGCTCCGGGTCGCAGATCGCCATCGCTCCGAACGTGTCGCCGTGGTAGCCGCCGCGAACCGTCAGCAGGCGCCGGCGCTGCGCCTCGCCGCTCGCCTGCCAGAACTGCAGCGCGAGCTTGATCGCGACCTCCACGCTGACCGACCCGGAGTCGCTGAAGAAGACGTGGTTCAGGCCTTCGGGCGACAGCGCGACGAGGCGCTCGGCGAGCCCGACGGCCGGCCCATGCGTGAGCCCCCCGAACATCACGTGTGACATGCGCTCGATCTGCGCGTGCAGTGCGGCGTCGATCGCGGGGTGGCGGTAGCCGTGGATCGCGCACCACCAGGAGGACATCCCGTCGATCAGCTCCGAGCCGTCCGCCAACTCGAGCCGAACCCCTCGCGCGCCCGTCACGGGGATCGCCGGAACGGTGGCCGGCATCGGCGCGTACGGATGCCACACGTGCTCGCGGTCAAGCTCGACGAGCCGCGCCGTGCGTGCGTCGCGCGCCGCGACGGCGGCGCTGACAGGCGCGCCCGGCGGGCTCGGTATCGACAGTTCGCTCATCGTGCGTGCGATCTCGCCCGCAACGTACCGCGTCGGCCAGTCGGCGTTCGTGCTCGCCGCCATCCGAGGCCGTCAGGTCGGGCGCGCGGGCGCGACCCGCGCGATCGCTAGCCTCCCGGCGCGTGGACGCCGTCAAGTTTCGCGAGCAGTTCCCCGTCTGCGAGCGGCTCGCCTATCTCAACGCCGGGACCTGCGGGCCGCTGCCCGCGCCCGCCGTCACCGTGCAGGCCCGCGTGCTCGAGGAGTGCGCGCGCTCCGGTCGCACCGGGATGTACCACGAGCAGGCGAGGGCGCTCGCCACCCAGCGCCGCGCCGCCTACGCCGCGCTGCTGAACGCCGAGCCCGACGACATCGCCCTCACCACGTGCACGAGCGAGGGCATCGTGCGGGTGCTGACCGGCCTCGACCTGCGACCGGGCGACGAGATCCTCACCTCCGACGAGGAGCATCCCGGCTTGACGGGCCCGCTCGCCGCCGCCCGCGCCCAGCGCGCCGTCGCGGTGCGCGAAGTGCCATTCGACCAGCTCGCCGAGGCCGTCTCCCCCGCGACGCGGCTTGTGGCGTGCTCGCACGTGAGCTGGATCAACGGGCGCCTGGCCCCGGACATGTCCGGCCTCGACGTCCCGGTGCTCCTCGATGGCGCGCAGGGCGCGGGCGCCATCCCCGTCGACGTCGGCAAGCTCGGCTGCGCGTTCTACGCCGCGTCGGGGCAGAAGTGGCTGTGCGGCCCGGTCGGCACGGGCCTGTTGTGGGTCGCGCCGGAGTACGCGGAGCGCGTTCGCGCGATCGGCCCGACATACGTGAACCTCGAAGACCCCGCGGCCGGGCTGGATGCCGTCCCCAAGGCGAGCGCCGCCCGCCACGACGCCTACGCCCAGAGCCTCGAGACGGCGGTCGCCGCGGCGACCGCGTTCGTCCTGCTCGCGACGACCGGCTGGGACGAGGTGCACCAGCGCGCCGCGGCGCTGGCGGACTCGCTCGCCACAGCGCTGACCGCGCGCGGCTTCGACGTCGAGCCGCGCGATCGCACGACGCTCGTCTCGTGGAAGGTCGCGGACCCGCCGGCGACGAAGGCGCTCTGCGACGCGGCGGGCGTCGTCATCCGCGAGCTCCCCGGCAGGGGCCTGCTGCGCGCGTCGGTCGGCGCCTGGAACGACGAGGCGGACCTGCAGCGCCTGCTCGCCGTCCTGTGACGCCGGCGCCACCGGGCGAGCGCGGTTAGCGCTTCGCCCAGGCGCCCGGGTCGGCGGTCAGCTCGGCCACGTGATCGGGCAGCGAGCCGGCCGCGATGTCGGCGATCGTGACCTCCTCGAGCACGCGCCGCAGGCTCGCGCGCACCGCGATCCAGACGTCGCGCAGCGGCTCCGCCGTGCCGGTGAACTCGAGCTCCTCCGGGCGCCGGCCGCCGACGCCGGCGAGCGGCCCGTCGATCGCGCGGATGATGTCGGCGAGCGCGATCTCGGCGGCCGGGCGCGCGAGCAGGTGCCCGCCGTCGGGCCCGCGGCGGCTTTCGACGATGCCTCCCTGACGCAGCCCTTGCAGGATGTTCTCGAGGAACTTCAGCGGGATGTCCTGAGCGCGCGCGAGCGCCTCGGCCTTCACGGGCCGCGACGGATCGTCGGAGCCCTGGGCCGCGGCGAGCTCGACCGACGCACGCACGGCGTAGTCGACCTTGGCGGACACGCGCATGCGCGAATCATGGCGCCAAGCGTCGCAAGCTGTAATATCCACAATCCCGATCCACAAACATGTAATTGAACTTGGAGGGCTTGTGAAGACCCGCGCACACCTCGTCGTAACCCTGATGGCCACCGCTGCCGCCCTGGCTGTCTCCGGCTGCGGCGGCGCGAGCGACAGCACCGACGACGCCGGCTCGGGGTCCGGCAGCGACGCCGCCACGAAGCTCTCCCTCGTCGCCTACGCCGTGCCGAAGGTCGGCTTCGACAAGGTCATCCCGCTCTTTCAGAAGACCGACGCCGGCAAGGACGTGACGTTCAGCCAGTCCTACGGCGCGTCGGGCGACCAGTCGCGCAAGGTGGCGGCCGGCCTGACCACCGACGTCGTGAACTTCTCGGTCGAGCCCGACGTCACGAAGCTCGTCGACGCGAACCTCGTCGCGAAGGACTGGAACGCCGGCGAGCACAAGGGCGTCGCGTTCGGCTCGGTCGTGACGATCGTGACGCGCAAGGGCAACCCCAAGCAGATCAGGACCTGGAACGACCTGCTCAAGCCGGGCATCGAGGTCGTCACGCCGAACCCGTTCAGCTCCGGCTCGGCGAAGTGGAACCTGCTCGCGCCGTACGCCGACAAGAGCGGGGGCGGCAAGAACCCCAAGGCGGGGCTGGCCTACCTCGACAAGCTCATCTCCGACCACGTGAAGGTGCAGCCGAAGTCCGGCCGCGAGGCGTCCGAGACGTTCACGCAGGGCACCGGCGACGTCCTGCTGAGCTATGAGAACGAGGCGCTGTTCCTCGAGCGAAACGGCGAGGACGTCGAGCACGTCACGCCGCCGGCGACGTTCAAGATCGAGAACCCGATCGCGGTCACGTCGAAGTCCAAGCACCCCGAGCAGGCCAAGGCGTTCGTCGACTACCTCTATGAGCCCGAGGCGCTGAAGGCGCTCGCGCAGGCCGGCTTCCGGCCGGTCGACGAGACCGTGGCGAAGGAGTTCTCGAGCGACTTCCCGGCTCCGGAGAAGCTCTACACGATCGCCGACCTCGGTGGCTGGGGCACGGTCAACGACGAGCTGTTCGACCCGGAGAAGGGCTCGGTCGCGAAGATCTACGACGAGGCCACCGGCTAGCACGCGATGGCGAGCGCAGCGCACTTCCCCGGCGCCGACGTCCGCCGCAGAGGCGGCGGGCGCCGGCCCGCGGCGGTCGGCGGCGTCGGGCCGCTCGGCCTCGGCGTCGCGACGCTGTGGCTGAGCGTCATCGTCCTGCTGCCGCTCGCCGCGGTCGCGACGCGCTCGCTCGACAATGGCGTCGCCGGCCTGTGGGAGGCGATCTCCGCGCCGGCGGCGCGAGCCGCGCTCGTCCTCACGGTCGGGATCTCGCTGATCGTCGCGCTCGTGAACGTCGTCGCCGGGACGCTCGTCGCGTGGGTGCTCGTGCGCGACGAGTTCCCGGGCAAGCGCTTCGTCAACGCGCTGATCGACCTGCCGTTCGCGCTGCCGACGATCGTCGCGAGCATCGTGCTGCTCGCGCTGTACGGGCCGCGCAGCCCGATCGGCCTGCACCTCAACGCGACGCGGCCGGCGCTCGTCATCGCCCTGCTGTTCGTGACGCTGCCGTTCGTCGTGCGCTCGGTGCAGCCCGTGCTCATCGAGGTCGACCGCGAGGCCGAAGAGGCCGCCGCGTCGCTGGGCGCGAGCAACTGGACGATCTTCCGCCGGATCATCCTGCCGTCGCTCGGGCCGGCGCTGCTCGGCGGCGCCGGGCTCGCCTTCGCCCGTGCGATCGGCGAGTTCGGCTCGGTCGTGCTCATCGGCGGCGGCATCCCGCACAAGACCGAAGTCGCGTCGCAGTACATCGCCAAGCAGATCGAGATCGACCGGCCCGTCAACGCCGCCGCGGTCTCGATGACGCTGCTTGCGATCTCGTTCTTCGTCCTGCTCGTGCTGCGCGCGATCGCCGCGCACAGCCGGCGTCACGAGGCCCGGTCTTAGCGCATGGCCCTGACGAGCCGCACTCGCCTGTCGCTGCGCGTCGCCGCGCTCGGCTACCTCGTCGCGCTGCTGCTCGTGCCGCTGGCGATGATCTTCTACCGGACGTTCGAGGACGGCCTTGCGGCGTTCTGGGCGCAGGTGACGACGCCGGCCGGGATCGCCGCGATCTCGCTGTCGCTGACGATCGTCGCGATCGTCGTTCCGCTGAACGTCGTCTTCGGGCTCGTCACGGCGCTCGCGCTCGTGCGCGGGCGCTTCCCGGGGCGCGGGATCGTCCAGGCCGTGGTCGACCTGCCGTTCGCGGTCTCCCCCGTGATCGTCGGCGTGTCGCTCATCCTGCTGTGGGGCAGCGGCGGCTGGCTCGGCGGCCTCGCGGACGCGGGCATCCAGGTCATCTTCTCGCTGCCGGGGATGGTGCTCGCGACGATCTTCGTCACGCTGCCGTTCGTCGTGCGCGAGGTCGAGCCGGTCCTGCAGGAGATCGGCGACGAGCAGGAGGAGGCCGCGGCGACGCTCGGCGCGTCGCGCGCGCAGACGTTCTGGAGGATCACGCTGCCGGCGATCCGCTGGGGCCTCGTCTACGGCGTCGTGCTGACCGTCGCCCGCGCGCTCGGCGAGTTCGGCGCGCTGATCGTCGTGTCGGGCGGTGTCTCGGGCGAGTCGCAGACGCTGACGCTGCTCGTCCACGCGCGCTACATCGACGACCACAACGTCTTCGGCGCGTACGCCGCTTCGAGCGTGCTGATGGCCTTCGCGCTCGTGACGCTGCTGCTCATGACTACGCTGGACCGAAGGCGGAACCTCGCATGATCTCGGTACAAGGAGTCTCCAAGCGCTTCGGCGACTTCGTCGCGCTCGACGACGTCTCGCTGGAGGTGCCGGACGGCTCGCTGACGGCCCTGCTGGGGCCGAGCGGCTCGGGCAAGTCGACGTTGCTGCGGATCATCGGCGGGCTCGAGGCGCCGAACGCCGGGCGCGTGCTCATCGACGGCGAGGACGTGACCCGGGTGCCGCCGCAGCGGCGCGGGATCGGGTTCGTCTTCCAGCACTACGCGGCGTTCCGGCACATGACCGTCCGCGACAACGTCGCGTTCGGCCTGAAGGTCCGCAAGCAGTCCAAGGAGCGCGTCCGCGACCGCACCGACGAGCTGCTCGGCATCGTCGGGCTGGCGGGGTACGCCGAGCGCTACCCCAACCAGCTCTCCGGCGGCCAGCGCCAGCGGATGGCGCTCGCGCGCGCGCTGGCGGTGCAGCCGCGCCTGCTCCTGCTCGACGAGCCGTTTGGGGCGCTCGACGCGAAGGTCCGCGCGGAGCTGCGCGAGTGGCTGCGCCGGCTGCATGAGGAGGTCGCGGTGACGACGCTCATCGTCACCCACGACCAGGAGGAGGCGATGTCGATCGCGGATCGCATCGCGGTGATGGACAACGCGCGGATCGCGCAGGTCGGAGGGCCGCGCGAGCTCTACGACCAGCCCTCGAGCGCCTTCGTCGCGGGCTTCCTCGGCCCCGTCAGCCGGCTCGGCGATCAGCTCCTGCGCCCGCACGACATCGTGATCGCCACCGACCCGCTCGACGGCGGGCTCGAGGCGATGGTGTCGCGGGTCATCCACCTCGGCTTCGAGGTCCGCGTGGAGCTCATGCTGTCAAGCGGCGACGCGGTCAGCGCCCAGCTCACGCGCCACGCCGCCGACGAGCTCGAGCTGGGGGCGGACGACATCGTCTGGCTGCGCGGCGCGCCGACGAGCGAGCTCGACGGCATCGAGGAGGCCGGGGAGCCGGCGCCAGCGGCGGCTCCCGCCACCGAGCAGCCGGCCGCCGGCGCGGCCTGACCGTCGGACGCGCCTCGCCGCCGGCGGCCGCCCCCGGGGCGCCGGCGCCGCGCGCCCCGGCTCGCCGCCCCGCCGCGCGGTAGACCTGGCGCCCGCGGGCGGGCGCGTGTGCAGGGGTGTGTGCGCGCGCCGCGAACAAGCGAACGAGCCCAGGTGCCTCATCCGTCCACCCGATTGGCGATGATGCTGCGGGCAGCCGCTATGTGCTGCCCGCTCGGTCCCGCCTGCGACCGGGCGGATCGCGACGAATGATCAGACGACTGCGCAACCTCACTCCCCTTCGCTGGTGCGTCGTCGCGGTCGTGCTCGCGGCGGGTCTCGCGCTGCCGAGCCTCTCGGGCGGCGCTCCCGCCACCAGCGATGGCCTGACGGCCTACTTCGACGCGGAGGAGGGCAACACGCCGCTCGACATCTTCGGCGTGCGCTTCGGCCAGACGGCGAGCACGGACCTCACGCTGATCATCCGCACCCACAAGCCGTGGGAGACGGACGCGATCAACCCGCGCTTCGGCCGCACGCTGTGCCTGATGCTGCGCAGCGACGAGCAGCCCCTGCCCGCCGGCCGGCTGTGCGCGTATCCGAGCGAGAGCGCGAAGTCCGGCCTCGCGCTGCGCTACACGGTGCTCGACCCGCAGACCGGCATCCAGCGCGGGATCCGCGACCTGTCACCCGTCGTCTCGCGCCCGAGCAAGACGACGATCCGCACGAGCTTCCCGCCGTCGCTGCTGCGCTTGAAGCCCGGCCTCTACCACTGGGTGGCGCGCAGCCAGTTCCGCGACGACATCCGCTGCCCGCCGCCCGCCGGCTGCGAGGACGACCTGCCCAACGCCGGCGAGGCCAGCGTGCAGATCACGCTGTCGATCTCGCCCGAGGCGCGTCAGCGCTGCTTCGGCGCGGCGTCGCGGGACCGCAGCAAGCCGTGTCGCAACCCCAAGCTCGCGCGCGCGGTCGTCCCGACGCCCGACAACGCCGTCATCACGCCGAACATCCCCTGCACCCCGCTCAAGCAGATCGGACTTGTCATCCCATGCGAGTTCGGGGTTCCCGCCCCCGACGCGCGCACCAACGTCGCGCTCATCGGCGACAGCCACGCCGCGCACTGGCGAGCCGCACTCGAGATCGTCGCCCAGACGGCGAAGTGGCGCGGCATCTCGGTGACCCGCTCGGGCTGCCCGTACACGCGCGCGGTCGCCCGCCTCGATCCCGCGAGCCGGCGCCAGTCGTGCGTGCGCTGGAACCAGGAGGTCCCGCGCTGGCTGGCGGCCAATCCGAAGATCACAACGGTCTTCGTCGTCGCGCACTTCGACTCGACCATCGTCGTCAAGAACCCCGAGAACGAGTTCAAGGCGAAGATGGCCGGCTACAAGCGGGCGTGGAAGGCGCTGCCGAAGTCGGTCAAGCGGGTCATCGTCATCCGCGACACGCCGAAGTCCACGCCGGACACGCTGAACTGCGTGCGCGCCGCGATGGCCAAGCGCAAGAACGCCGGCCAGACGTGCGCGCTGGGACGCTCCAAGGCGCTCGACCGCGACGCCGCGGCGTCCGCGGTGGTGCGCAACCCCTCCAAGCGGGTCAAGCTCATCGACATGACCTCGTTCTTCTGCAGCACGAGGAACTGCTTCCCGGTCGTCGGCGGCGCGCTCGTCTACAAGGACATCTCGCACATCACGGACGTCTTCGCGTCCTCGCTCGGGCCGTACCTGCTGCGCAAGGTCCGCTCGCTCAACGGCTACTGAGCGCGGCGCCGTCGAGCGCGCCGGGGCACCGGCCCCCTCGCGGGCCGGCCCGACGCTGGCGCGAGCTACTCGATGTTCTGCTGGTAGGTGTGCACGATGCGCTGCGTGCCGCGGCGGCACGTGACGCGCGCGTCGATCTCGGTCGCGATCGACTCGCGCCGCTCGGTGCAGCTGAAGCCGAGCACCTTCGTGGTGCAGCGGCCCCTCGGCGACTTGCCGTTCTTCGTGCGGCACTTGTAGTACGCGACGACGAAGCGCTTGCCGTACGAGCACGAGATGTTCGTGACGCGGATCTTCCCGGTGAAGTAGCCCGAGCCGGGATACTTCGGCGGCGTGCAGGTCTGCGATGCACGCAGGACCGGGGCCGCGGACGCTGTCGCGCCGCCGGTGGCGGCGAGGGCCGCCAGCGCGATACCGGCCGACACGGCAAGCGTCGGGATGCGGATGGATCTGAGGTTGGGCGACATGCGGGTCTCTTTCTTCAGGGATCGTCGATCGCCTTTGCGCGTCCTCACGGCAGGCGTATTCGCCGCGGTGCGCTCCGCGGCGGTTGACCCCACAACCCGGGGTGCCGCGAAACGACGCGGTGGCCCGGTCGGTGAGAGCAACTTCCCGGGGATGGTGGCAGACCGGGAGGCGGTCGCGTCGGGGGTGCCGCCGCGCCAAACGCGCGCCGTCGCTCGACGCCGTCACGCCGCGAGCAGCTCGAAGCGCACTCCGCAGCGCGCGTACGTCCGTGCGGCACGCGTATCGAGGCTCAGCAGCGTGCCGCCATGCGCCTGGACGGTGAACGCGATGAGCGCGTCGTAGACGGCACCGCCGCTGATTCCGGCCGACGCCATCCGGGCGACCATGCCCTGCTGCTCGGCGGGGTCGAGTGCGAGGGGGCGCTCCGAGAATTGACGTTCGAGATAGCGAACGACATTCGGCGCGGCGATGCGGTGCGGCTCGGGGAGGCGGGTGAGGACCGAGTACGTCTCGAGCAGGCTGTGTGCGACGACGGTGACTCCGGCGCCGACGGCGCGCCTCGCCGGCTCGTGCTGGTCGTGCCAGCTGGCGAAGGCTGCGATCACGACGCTAGAGTCGGCGACGATCACCGCCGCGTCTGCTCGAGCGTCGCTCGCACCTCGTCGGTCGTCAGCGGCGGGACCGGTCGCTCGGGGACGGCGACGAGCACCCCGTCGCGCTCCTCCAGCCGCACCGGTGTCGGTGCCGCTCTGATTTCCAACGCGCCGTCGACCGCGGCGACGTCGAGCACCGCCCCGGCATGCATGCCGAGCGCGTCGCGCAGCGCCTTGGGGACGATGATGCGACCAGCCTTGTCGATGGTAGTTCGCATGGCAGAAACCTACCATCGCTCGCTTACATCCGCATCACGGGACGCTGCGGCTCGCCCAGCGGGGCGTTCGCGCACGCCGACAAAGCGAAGCCGATCGTGTCCCGGGTCGCGCGCGGGTCGATGATGCCGTCGTCCCACAGGCGCGCGGTCGAGTAGTAGGGATGGCCCTGCGTCTCGTACTGGCAGCGGATGCGCTCGCGCAGCTCGTCGGCCTCGCCGGCGTCGCGATCGGGACGCAGCGAGCCGAGCACGGTCGCGGCCTGCTCGCCGCCCATGACGGAGATTCGCGCGTTCGGCCACATCCAGAGAAAGCGCGGATCGTACGCGCGACCGCACATGCCGTAGTTGCCCGCACCATGCGAGCCGCCGACGACGACCGTGAGCTTCGGCACCCGCGCGCACGCGACCGCGGCCACCATCTTCGCGCCGTCGCGCGCGATCCCGCCCGCTTCGGCGGCGCGGCCGACCATGAACCCGCTGATGTTCTGCAGGAACAGCAGCGGCACGCCGCGCTGGTCGCACAGCCCGATGAAGTGCGCCGCCTTGCGGGCGCTCTCGGCGAACAGCGCGCCCTGGTTGGCCAGGATGCCGACCGGATGTCCGTGGACATGCGCGAAGCCGCACACGATCGAGCGCGCGTAGAGGGCCTTGAACTCGTGCCAGCGCGACCCGTCGACGACGCGCGCGACGATCTCCCTCGGGTCATAGCCGGTGCGCGCGCCGACCGGCACCGCGCCGAGCAGCTCGCCGGGATCGACGGCGGGGTCCTCCGGCTCGCGGCGCTCCCAGGGCGCGGACGGCTTCGGGCCGAGCGTAGCGACGATCGAGCGTACGATCTCGAGCGCCTCGGCGTCGTCTTGTGCGAGATGGTCGACGACGCCCGACTGGCGCGCGTGCAGGTCGCCCCCGCCGAGCTCCTCGGCGCTCACCTCCTCGCCCGTCGCGGCCTTCACGAGCGGCGGCCCGCCAAGGAAGATCGTGCCCTGCTCGCGGACGATCACGGTCTCGTCGCTCATCGCCGGCACGTAGGCCCCGCCGGCCGTGCACGAGCCCATGACGGCCGCGATCTGCGCGATCCCCAGTGCCGACATGCGCGCCTGGTTGAAGAAGATCCGGCCGAAGTGCTCGCGGTCGGGGAAGATCTCGTCCTGCATCGGCAGGTACGCGCCACCCGAGTCGACGAGGTAGACGCACGGCAGCCGGTTGTGCAGCGCGACCTCCTGCGCTCGCAGATGCTTCTTGACCGACAGCGGGAAGTACGCGCCGCCCTTGACCGTCGCGTCGTTGGCGACGACGACGACCTCGCGCCCACCGATCCGGCCGACCCCCGCGACGATCCCCGCGCCGGGGGCCGCGCCGTCGTAGAGGCCGTGGGCCGCCATCGGAGAGAGCTCGAGCAACGGCGCGCCGGGGTCGAGCAACTGCTGCACACGCTCGCGTGCGAGCAGCTTGCCGCGGGCGCGGTGGCGCTCGGCCGCGACCGGGCCGCCGCCGGCGCGGGCGAGCTCGAGCTGGGCGTCGAGGTCGTCGAGCAGCGCGCGGTGCGCGGCCTCGTTGGCGGCGAAGGTCTTGCCGCCGGGGCGGACCTTCGTGCCGAGCACGACGCTCATGCTGGATGCCAGTCGATCGGGCCCGCGACGAGCGTGTGCGACCCGAGCGGGCGGCCGAGCAGCTCGCGGACCCCGCGCGCCGTCTTCACCAGCGCGTCGAGGTCGACGCCCGTCTCGATCCCCATCTCGTGCAGCATCGACACGAGGTCCTCGGTCGCGATGTTGCCGGTCGCGCCGGGCGGCACCGGGCAGCCGCCGAGCTCGCCGACGCTGCACTCGAACGACGCGCAGCCGGCCTGCAGCGCCGCCAGCACGTTCGCGAGGCCCTGGCCGCGGGTGTTGTGAAAGTGCGCGGTGAGCTCGACGTCGGCGCCGAGCGCCGCACGCGCGGCCGCGAAATGCTCGGCGACCTGCACCGGGTTCGCCATGCCGGTCGTGTCGCCGAACGCGATCTCCTGCGCGCCCGCGTCGCGCAGGCGCGCGGCGATCTCGAGCACCCGCTCGCGCGCGACGACGCCCTCGTACGGGCAGCCGAAGCTCGTCGCGATGACGGCCTCGACGCGCAGCCCCGCGTCCCGCGCCCGCGGGATCACCCGACCGAGGCTGTCTAGGGACGCGGCGACCGTGCGGTTGACGTTGCGCAGGTTGTGCGTGTCGGAGGCTGACAGGAACACGCCGATCTCGTCGAAGCGGTCGCGCAGCTCGAGCGCATGGTCGAGGCCGCGCGAGTTCGGCACGAGCACGCTGCATGCCACGTCCGCTGGCACGTCGATCGCGGCCAGGACCTCGCGTGCGTCGGACAGTTGCGGGATGACGTCGGCGCGCACGAAGCTTGTGACCTCGATCCGCCGCAGCCCGCTGCGGGCAAGCCGCTCGATGAGCGCGACCTTGTCGGCGGTCGCGACGATCTCGGGCTCGTTCTGCAGGCCGTCGCGCGGGCCGACCTCGCGGATCTTCACCGCCGCCGGAAGCAACCTACGCCCCCAGACCGCGGGCGATCACCATCTGCTGGATCTCGTCGGTCCCCTCGCCGATCGTGAGGATCTTCGCGTCGCGGTACATCCGGCAGACCGGATACTCCTCGATGTAGCCGTACCCCCCGTGGATCTGCACCGCCTCGTCGGCGCAGCGCACCGCCAGGCGCCCGGTCATGAGCTTCGCCTGCGCCGCCGCCAGGCCGAACGGGCGCCCGGTGTCCTTCAGCAGCGCGGCCCGGTAGACGAGCAGGCGCGAGGCCTCGATCTCCGTCGACATGTCGGCGAGCTTGGCCTGGATCGTCTGGAACTTCGAGATCGCCTGGCCGAACGCGCGGCGCTGCTTGGCGTACGCGAGCGCTTGGTCCAGCGCGCCCTGCGCGAGCCCGAGCCCCATCGCCGCGACGCCGATGCGCCCGATCTCCAGCACCCGCAAGAACTGCGCAAGCCCGCGGCCGGGGATGCCGAGCAGGCTCTCCGGGCCGACGCGGCAGTCGGTGAACGTCAGCGGCCGCGTGTCGGAGGCATGCCAGCCCATCTTGCGATACGGCTCGCCCTGCTCGTAGCCGGGGGTGCCGTTCGGGACGAGGAAGTTCGTGATCTGCTTGTCGGCGGTGAGGGCCGTGATCGTGACGAGCCCCGAGATGTCGGTGCCCGCGTTCGTGATGAACTGCTTGGCGCCGTCGATGATCCAGCCCTCGCCGTCGTCGGCGCGGCGCGCACGCGTGGTCGTGTTCGCGGCGTCCGAGCCGCCCTCCGCCTCGGTGAGCCCGAACGCGCCGAGGATCTCCCCCGCGCACAGCCGCGGCAGCCACTCGCGCCGCTGGTCCTCGGTGCCGTAAAGGTAGACCGGCTGCGTGCCGAGCGAGGTGTGCGCGCAGAGCGTGATCGCGACCGACGAGTCGACGCGCGTGAGCTCCTCGACGGTCAGCGTGTAGGCGAGCGTGTCGCCCCCGGCGCCGCCGTACTCCTCCGGGAACGGGATCCCCATGAGGTTCAGCGCGCCGAGCTTGGCGATGATCTCGTACGGCACGGCCTTCGTGCGATCGAGCTCCCCCGCGACCGGCGCGACCTCGCCCTCGGCGAACTCGCGCACGGTGCGGCGCAGCAGCTCGTGGTGGTCGGAGAGGTCGAGGTCCATCGTCCCTAGTATGAACATCCGTTCACCGCGCCGCAATTCTTGGCTCTGGGCCGGTTATGCTGAGGTCGCATGAGGGTGAACGAGCGCTCAACGGCGGAGCGAATCCACGAAGCCGCGCTGACGCTCTTCAACGACTGCGGCTACACCGGCACGACGGTCCGCGAGCTCGCCGACGCGTGCGCGCTGACGCCGGGTGCGATCTACAACCACTACGCCTCCAAGGACGCGCTGCTGTTCGCCATCGTCGACCGCGTCCACGACCTCGCCGACAGAGTCCTGTCCGAGACGCTGCGCGGCGCCGGGGGCGACCCCGAGGGCCAGCTCGAGGCGCTCGCCGCCGCGTTCACGGCGTTTCACATCGCGCGGCCGCGCGAGACGCGCGTCGCCAACCGCGACTACATCTACCTCCCGCGCGCGCAGCGCGACAGCGTCGTGCGCCGCCGCCGCCGCGTCCGCGCGCTGTTTGCCGACGTGCTGCGCGAGGGTGAGCGGCGCGGGGACTTCTCGTTCGGCGAGCTCGGCTCCGACGACGCGATCCAGGCCGCCAGCATGGCGATCCTCAACATGGTCGTGCTCGTCGCGGAGTGGTTCGACCCGGCTGGCGCGCGCAGCGCGCAAGACACGGCGGCGCTGCACGGCCGGCTGGCACTGCGGATCGCGCGCGGCGCCCGCGACGCCTCAGCCGTCGCCTCCGAAGCGCTCCTCGAGCCAGGCCACCCCGAAGCGCGTTAGCCGCGCGGCGTCGAAGAGGTGGCACTCGGCTTGGCCGACGTGCCCGCGCACGCCGGCGCCGGCGGCCAGCGCCGCACGGCCGATGATCTCGAACTCGTCCTCCTCGTGGCCGAGCTGCGCGTAGGGCAGCGTGCCGGGCTCCGACGTGTCGATGTCGGTATAGATCCGCTTGACGACGTCGCCGTCCTGCGCGACGAGGACCTCGAACGTCACCCGGCGCTTGCCTGGCACGCGCGCGATCGCCTCGGCGTGATGCAACAGGGTGATCGTCTCGAGCGGGGCGCCGAGCATGAGCACCTGGCCGCCGGCCTCGACGAGGCGGGCGAACGGGCTGCGGGCGCCGTACGCGTCGTCGTCGGGTTGCGACGCGCAGAGCCAGTCCGCGCGGGCGCCGACCGCGACGACGCTCGCCTCGGGGTGGGCGCTGCGCCGCGCGCCGGGCCACGTGCGCACGCGCTCCGGGATGCGGCCGTAGTCCGGGTCGACCTCGCCGGTCCCGAGGTCGAACACCGGTGGCTCGGCAAGGTAGGCGTCGCGATGCTCGGCCGGCCAGTCCTCGGCGTGGTAGACGTGGTCCGCCCAGGAGGCGTAGGTCATGAGCGTCCCCTCGGGCCCGAGGACGTCGAGCAGCGCGCGAACGACGGTCTCTGAGCCGCCGATCACCCAGCCGAGCGCGCTCATCCGCGTGTGCACCATCGCGATCGCGCCCTCGCGCAGCCCGAGCCGGCGCAGCTCCGCGGCAAGCCGCGTGCGTCCGATGGCCTGCCGAGCGGCTGTCTCCTCCGAGCTCATGTCCGGGGACCGTAACCTCCAGGGCACCGTCCCGCGAAGTGGAGAAGGAGCGCCATGGCGAGCTGCACCCATCTCGATTCGATCCAGGTCACGGAGCTCCCCGACGCGGTCGACGGCTGCGAGGACTGCCTCGCCGCGGGCGGGGTCTGGCTGCACCTGCGCATCTGCCTGCAGTGCGGGCACGTGGGCTGCTGCGACGACTCGCCCGGCCAGCATGCGAGCGGCCACGCGGCGAGCACCAGCCACCCGATCATCCGCTCGCTCGAGCCGGGCGAGACCTGGTCCTGGTGCTTTCCAGACGAGCTCGCGATGCGGATCGCGCAGGTCCACGGCGAGACCCGCATCCCACCCTCGCCGATGCTGAGCTGAGCCGCAAATCTCGTTGGAGTCCTGGATGACTAACCGTATGGTTCATCCATGGCCGACGTCCCACGGGTCGCGTTCCGGCTCGACAGCGAGAGCCTTCGCCAGATCGACGAGCTCGCCGCGAGCGAGTCGAGCTCGCGTGCCGAGGTCCTCCGCGGCGCCGTGCGGGAGCTGCTGCGCCAGCAGCGCGAAGCCGCGATCGACGAGCAACTCGCCGCCGGCTACGCGGCGAAGCCCCCGGGACCGGAGGGGCGGGCTTGGGCCGAGCTGAGCCTCGAAGGCCTGAGAGCAGCCGACCTTGACTGGTAGGCCTGGCCCCGTCGCGGGAAGCGCATGACAGAGCTGTGCGCAGCCCTTGCCATCGCGGTCGCGTGCGACGGGTCACGATGACCCGCACACAGCGCCTGAGCCTGCTGGCGGCGATCATGGGGTCGTTCGTCGTCGGGCTCGACGCGACGGTCGTGAGCGTCGCGCTGCCGGCGATCGAGGAGGAGCTCGGCGGCGGGCTCGCGGGCCAGCAGTGGGTGTCCAACGGCTACTTGCTCGCGCTCGCCGCGCTGATCCTCGTCGGCGGCTCGCTCGGCGACGTCTTCGGCGAGCGGCGGATCTTCAGCCTCGGCGTGCTCGGCTTCGGCCTGACGTCGCTCATCTGCGCGCTCGCGCCGTCGATCGAGGTGCTTGTCGCGGGGCGCGTCGCGCAGGGCGTCTTCGGGGCGCTGCTCACGCCGAGCGCGCTCGCGGTCATCGTCGCCGCGTTCCCGCCGGACCAGCGCGGCGGCGCGGTCGGGTCATGGACCGCGTGGTCGGGGATCGCGACCGTCATCGGCCCGCTCGTCGGCGGCCAGCTCATCGACGGGGCCTCGTGGCGCTGGATCTTCGCGATCAACGTCCCGTTCGTGATCCTGACGCTCGTCGTCGTGGCGATGGCCGTGCCGCAACGCCCACGAGCGGCGGTGCGGCCGCCGATCGACTGGCAGGGCGGCGTGCTGTCGTTCCTCGCCCTCGCCGGGCCGACGCTCGCGCTGATCGCGCAGCCGCGCTCGGGCTGGGGCGCGCCGGACGTGCTGATCCCCGGCGTCGCGGGCGTCGCGTTCCTCGCCGTCTTCCTCGTGCGCGAGGCGCGCACGGCGCACCCGATGCTGCCACTCGAGCTCTTCCGGCGGCGCAACTTCGCGGCCGGCAACGCGCAGACGTTCGCGATGTACGCGGGCCTGGCGATGCTCTTCTTCTACCTCGTGCTCTACCTGCAGCAGGTCGCGGGCTACGACGCCCTGCAGGCCGGCTTCGCGACCCTGCCGACGACGATCGTCATGTTCGCGATCTCCAAGCGCGCCGGCATGCTCGCCGACCGCATCGGCCCGCACTGGTTCATGGGCGGCGGCCCGATCGTCGGCGCGATCGGCCTGATCCTGCTGCTGCGCGTGGGCGCCGACGTCGACTACGTCACGCGAGCTGCTGCCCGCGCTCGTCCTGTTCTCGCTGGGGCTCTCGGCCACGGTGGCGCCGCTGACCGCCACCGTCCTGGCCGATGCCGACGAGGAGCACGCCGGGATCGCCTCGGGCGTCAACAACGCGATCGCGCGCGCCGCGGGCCTGCTCGGCGTCGCCGCGCTCGGCGCCGTCGTGGCCGCGCAGTTCACGAGCGCGCTGCGCGCGGAGGTCGACGTGTCGTCGCTGTCGGCGCGCGGGCAGGCGATCGTGCGCGAGGCCGAGGAGCGCGTGCTCGCGCGGGCGGACGTGTCGGGACTGCCGCGCGGCGAGGCCACCGTGGTCGCGCGTGCCACCGAGGCCGCGTCGGTTCACGCGTTTCACGTCGGGATGGCGATCAGCGCCGGGCTCGTCGCGCTCGGAGGCATCGTGGGCATCGTGTTCGTCCGCAACCCGCGCCGCGACGTCGCGTGCGCGGGCTGCGCCGGAGGCCAGCTCGCGGGTGCGCCGCTCGACGCGGCGCGCGAGCGGCCGCAGGTCGCGGCGAGCGCCGGCGCCGGCGCCTGAGCGACGCTGCGATCGTGCGGCCGGTGCGCCGCGCTCGCCGCTATCCTCGCGCCCGTGGCCGAGCCCGACGACGATCCGATCCGCACGCTCCTGGCCGGCTGCACCCCGGCGTTGTTCATGGGCAACCCGAATGGCACCGTCGCGATCATGCAGAGCAAGGTCGTCAACGCGGGCGGCGACCCCGACGAGGTGCTCGAGTGGGTCCGCGCGCACGGCGGCTATCCGGACAAGTCGTTCGCGACGAGCACGCGCCGCGGGCGCGGCCCGACGCTCAAGCCGCGCGAGGCGCCGAAGCCGTACTACGTTGTCCCGGAAGACGAGCTGAAGTAGCGCGGCTTTGCGGTTGGGCGCCCGGGCGAGCGTGTCACCGATGTAGCGTCCGTCCCGAGTCCCGGGGGACTCAGCGGCCGGGTGGCGGCACGTTGAGGATGCCCCCGACGGCTTCCCCCAGGTTTCCGATGACCTCGCCGACCACCGTCCCCAACTCGCTCACGGCCTCTTCGAGCCCCTCCACGAGCTCCTCGGCGGGGTCGTTCGCCGCGGTCGGGGCCGCCGGTGGCGGTGGTGGTGGCGGCGGCGGCGCAGGTGGGACCGGCGGCGGTGGCGGAGGAGGCGGCGGGGGCGGCGGAGGCGGCGTGACCGGAGGCCGCGGCGGAGGCGGCGGGGCCGGCAGGTCCTCGGCGGGCGCGGGCGCCGGCGCGACGGGCACGACCGGCGGCTCGGCGGCAGCCACGGGCGTCGGCGGCGCGACGAGCGCCGTCGCGCGGGTGCGCGACGCGGTGGTCAAGGCGACCTCGGTCGGTGGGATCCGCGGGCCGGTCACGAGCTGGCCGAGCGAGCCGAGCCCACCCGGGCCGCCCGCTCCGACGACCACCGCGACGAGCGCCCCCACGACCGCGATCGGGACAAGTGCAGCAGCCGTCCCGGCTCGCAGCAGCTGGCGCAGCCATGCGCCGACGGGATCCATGCGTCCGATGATAGGTCGCGGCGGCGCCCGCGGACAGGTGCGACCGTGAGCGGGCGCCGCAGCTCGATTGGGCGCACGCTGCGCCTCGCCCTGCTCGGGGTCACGATCGGCCTGGCAGTCATCGGCGCGATCGGCATCGCCGCGCTCTACAACGCCCGCCAGGACTACGAGAACACCCTGACGGAGACGTCCGCGCTCGAGATCGCCGCCGCCAACCTGCTCACCTCGACGATCGCGCTCGAAGCCAACCTCGCGCGCCCGCGGTCCGCCCGGACGACGACGTTCGTCGCGCGCGCCGCCCGCCAGCTCGAAGCCGACGCCACGCGCGTGCGAGCGCTCGCGCGCAAGGACGACGTCAGCGCCTCGCTCGCGCCCGCGATCGCCCCCGCCCAGCGCGCGTCGCGCGTCCTCGCGCGGCTGCCGGAGCGGGCGTCGACGCGCACCAAGGCGGCGCGGCGCCTGCCGGCCGTGCGCGACGCCGTCGATCGGCTCGCCACCCGCCAACGCGCGATGCGCCGCCAAGCCCGCGACGACGCGGCGCGCCGCACGCGCTCGGCCGGCATCGCGATCGGGCTTGGCGCGGGCCTCGCGCTCGTCGCCGTCCTCGCGTTCCTCACGCTGCTCATCCGCACGATGCGCCGCCCGCTGGACGAGCTCGTCGACGCGACGCGGCGGATGGCCGGCGGCGATCTCGCCGTTCGCGTCGAGGCCGAGGGCCCGCGCGAGCTCGCGGCGCTCGGCGAGTCGTTCAACGTCATGAGCGCCGACCTCGCTGTCGCGGGCGCGCGCGTGGAGTCCCAGCGCCAGCGGCTGGCGACGACGATCGAGAGCCTCGGCGACGGCCTCGTCATCTGCGACGCGCACGACGTCGTCGTCGCGATGAACCCGCGCGCGGGCGAGCTCGTCGCGCGGCTGCACACCGGCGAGCGCGCGCACAACGCCCACAGCCCGCTGCCGGCGCTCGACGCCGCGCTCACCGGCGAGGTGACGGTCCAGCACGACGGCGTCGCGCTCGCCGTCACCGCCGCGCGGCTGGCGGGCCCCGAGGGCGGCGTCGTGTGGACGCTGCGCGACGTCACCGAGCGCGCCCGCCTCGAGCAGGCCAAGAGCGACTTCGTCGCGACCGCGTCGCACGAGCTGCGCAGCCCGCTGACCTCGATCAAGGGCTTCATCGAGCTGCTGCAGTCCACCGAGAACGAGAACCTCACGTCGCGCCAGCAGGAGTTCATCCAGATCGCGCTGCAGTCCACCGACCGGCTCGTCGACCTCGTCAACGACCTGCTCGACGTCGCGCGGATCGAGTCCGGCCAGTTCGAGATCTCGCCGCGCAGCTGCGACCTGCGCACGACCGTCGAGGAGGTCGCGGCGCTCATGCAGCCGCGCGTCGACGAGAAGGGCCAGCGCCTCGTCGTCGAGATCTCAGAGCCCCGCCCGCCCGCGCTCGCGGACCCGGCGCGCGTGCGGCAGATCATCACGAACCTGCTCACGAACGCGCACATGTACACGGGCGGGCACGGCACGATCACCGTCACGCTCTCCGGCGACGCGCACGCGACGCGCATCGCCGTCGCGGACTCCGGCCGCGGGATGTCGCCCGAGGACGCGCGCAGGATCTTCGATCGCTTCTATCGCGGATCGTCCGACGAGCGCCGCAGCCCCGGCACCGGCCTCGGCCTGTCGATCGTCAAGTCGCTGGTCGAGCTGCACGGCGGGTCGATCGACGTGCGGTCCGAGCTCGGCCGCGGCACGACGTTCGAGATCACCCTGCCCGCCGCCCCCGGCGGCGCGTTCGGCCCCGCGGCGCCCGGCGGCCGGCCACCGCTGGCGGCACGCCGCGTGCTGATCGTCGACGACGAGCCGTCGCTCGCCGCGCTCATCGCCCAGCAGCTCGAGCCACTCGGCGTCCAGAGCGTGCAGGTGCACAGCGGAGCGGCAGCGCTCGACCGCCTGCGGCGCGAGCACTTCGACGCGATGACGCTCGACGTGCTGATGCCGGGCATGAACGGCTTCGACGTGCTCGATGCGGTGCGCGCCGACCCGAGCCTGCGCGACCTGCCGGTCATCTTCGTCTCGGTCTCCTCGACGCTGGCGCAGCTCGACGGCGAGTGGGCGGTCACGAAGCCGATCGACCGCCGCCGGCTCAGCGACGTGCTGCAGTCCGCGATCCAGGCGAAGCGCTCGCGGGTGCTCGTCGTCGCGCCGGAGGCCGTGCGCGAGCAGCTCGCGCCGGCGCTGACCCGGCTCGGGATCGAGTACCGCTGGGAGGACACCGCGCAGGGCGCGGCTCGCGCCGGCAGCGAGCAGCTCTTCGAGGTCGCGCTCGTGCACGCGAGCATGAGCGACTCGCTGAAGCTGCTCGAAGGCGCGGCGCTGCGCGGGCGCCGGGGCGGCCGCTCGGTGATCCTGTTCTCGACCGGCGGTGACGCGCAGGATCTGGCGAGCGGCGTCGGGATGCCCGTATTCCCGCTCGCTCAGGCGATCGCCGCGCTGCGCACGACGCTCGCGAGCGAAACCACCGCTCCCGGGGCAAGATGAGAGACGTGCCGACCGAGCAACGACTCCGCAGCCGGATCGAGGAGCTCGAGGCCGCGCTTGCCCGGCGCGCCGACGAGGCCGAGGACAAGGAGCTGCAGCTGCAGCGCTACGCCGCCGACCTGCGCGAGACGTTCATCGAGGAGCGCACCCGCTCGGAGGAGCTGCACCGCTCCTACATGCTCACCGTGCGCGCACTCGCGAGCGCGGTCGAGGCCCGCGACGCCTACACCGGGCGCCACGCCGAGCGCGTCGCGGCCTACGGGCTCGCGCTCGCCGAGGCGTACGGGCTCTCGCTGCGCGACGAGCCGCAGATCGAGTTCGGCTTCATCCTGCACGACGTGGGGAAGGTGGCGGTCCCCGACGCGATCCTCTTCAAGCCCGGCCCGCTGACCGAGGCCGAGCGGATCGTCATGCAACAGCATCCCGTGACGGGATCTGAGATCGTGCGCGACATCGAGTTCCTCGGCGCGGCGCGCGACGTCATCCGCTCACACCACGAGCGCTGGGACGGCAGCGGCTATCCCGACGGCCTCGCCGGCGAGACGATCCCGCTCTCGGCCAGGCTGTTCGCCGTCGCCGACGTCCTCGACGCGCTCACGACGCGCCGGCCCTACCGCGAGCCCTCGACGATCGCCGAGGCGCGCTCGATCATCGTGGCCGGCACCGGGTCGCATTTCGATCCGGACGTCATCGTCGCGTTCGGCGGGCTGCCCGACGCGGACATCGAGGCCATCGGGCGGCGCATCGGATGAGCACGCGCCGCGCCGTGCTGATCGTCGACGACGACCCGTTCATCCGCAAGCTCATCATGACGACGCTCGAGGGCGTGGCCGAGTTCGACCTGCACGAGGCCTGCGATGGCGAGGAGGCCGTGCAGACCGCGCGCGAGCGCTCGCCGCGGCTCGTGTTCCTGGACATCGACATGCCGCGGATGGACGGCATCGAGGCGTGTCGCAGGATGCGCACCGACCCGGCGACGGCCGGCGCGAAGATCGTCATGCTGACCGCCACGGCGGAGGACTCGGCCCGCCGGCGCGCGCAGGAGGCCGGCGCGGACTTCTTCTTGACCAAGCCGTTCAGCCCGCTCGAGCTGCTGCGGCTCGTCGCCGAGCTCTGACGGCCCGGCCCGCGCGCGGGTTTCGCGGACGCGGGCTTCGCGGTGCGCGGCGGGTGGCTACCCCGCGGGCCGGCGGACGTCCGGGTCGGGGTTCTGCATCGTCGCGTCCGTGCGCAGCGCGCGGGTGCGCAGGAGCTCCGGCAGCACCTGCGCGACGACCTCGCTCGCACGCTGTATCGCGTGCCACGCGTTGTCGGCGGGCAGCTCGATCCACGTCAGCGTGAGCTCGCAGTGATCGACCTTCATCTGCAGGTCGGCGGCGGGCAGCTCGGAGATCGGGCGCGGCTCGGCGCCCTCGGCCTCGGTGTGGATCCAGTCGTCGAACGCGCTCTTCGCGCGCATGCACCAGCGCATCTCGCCGGGCACCGTGAAGTTCACCTCGAAGATGATCGGTGGGGCGCTCGCCATCGTGCTGAAGAGGCTAGTACGGTGCGCGCCATGACGCTCGACGAGGCTCTGCTCGCGCTGAACGACCGCCTCGGCCACGAGGTCACGGCATGGGTCGAGGTCTCGCACGAGCGGCCGCTGCTGATCGCCAGCGGCCACCTCGAGAACTGGCATCTGGACATCACCGACGAGGCGCCGACGGCGGGCGCACCGCACTTCGACCTCTACGGCCACTACTCCCTGGGCGACACGCGCTTCGACCTGTCCGACGCGCCCGTCGACTCGGTGGCCGAGCGCGAGAACGGCCTCACGTTCCGGCTGCAGGGCGGCGTACGCCTCATCGTGACGTGGAAGGCGCCGGTCCTGCCGGGCGACGTCGTCTAGCCCGACCTCCGCGGCTTTAGCTGTGGACGGCCGCGAGGAACGCGTCGACGTGCTCGGCGAGCAGCGCGCTCTGCTCGTCGCCGAATCCGCTCAGCCGGGCGCGCAGCGGTCGCAGCGAGGTCGACGCGTTGTGCACGTAGCGGGCCATCCCGGCGGAGAAGCTGCGCTCGACCATGATGAGCTCCTTCGGCCCGAGCGTGTCGGGCAGGAACGGCAGCTCGTTGTCCTCGACGATCTCGCCGGGCCCGGCCTCGCCGGCGGGCAGCTGCGCCTCCGCGTCGGCGGCGAGCTCGGCGAGGTCGGTGCGCAGCGCGCGCATGCGCTCGGTCTGCGCGTTGGCGACCGCGCGTGCGTCCTTCGTGCGCTCGTCGTCGAGGTCCGGGGGCTTGCCGAACGCCTCCGCCGCCTCGGCGAGCCACTTGAGGTGGTGCTGCATGTGCGCGTCGAGCGCGAACAGCGCGGTCAGCGCGCCGCTCGCCTCGAGCAGCGTGATCGAGGCCTGGTCCTCGGGGATCGTGAAGCGAAGGGTCGCCATGGCGTGGACTCTAGGCGCGGACTCGAACGCGCGCGGTGCGGCGCATGCCGCGGATCGTCGCCGTGACGTCGATCTCGACGCGACCCTGGCGCAGGCGCCGCGCGATGATCCGGCGGGTCGCCGGGTTCGGCGTGAGCGAGGTCCGGTACGCGCCCGCTCGAGCGATCGTGATGCGCGCCGCGCGCAGCCGCACGCGAAGCGGCTTGCCCTTCGCCCGCAGCTGTCCGGTCACGGTCATGCGCCCGGCCACGTTCGTCGAGATGGACTTGACCGACAGCCGGCGCGTGCGCGCGACACGCTGCGGCGATGTGACGCTGAGCGAGAAGCGCGGGGTGCAGCCGTCGATCGTGCGGTGCGCCGCGGCGGGGCAGGCGTCCAGCGGGGCGCTCACCCCGTCGCCGTCGGGGTCACCGACCACCGCCGGCGGCGGCGGTGGTGGCGGCTGCACCGACGCGGCAGGGCACGGGCTGGCCACGCCGTCGATCAGCCGCGAGACCTCGCCGGAGAGCTGCGCGACGTAGATGCGCCCGCAGGCGTCCTCGCCGAATGCCGCGAGCGTGAAGTCCGCGACGTCGACGCCGGTCGACGTGTCCCCCGCGCCCGTGCTCGGCACGATCGAGCGGATCTCGCCCACGCAGTAGTCGGCGTAGACGTAGCGGCCGAGCAGGCTCGGCAGTCCCGGGTCGCGCACGACGTAGCCGCCGGTGATCGACTGGCAGCCGGCGCGGTCGTACTCGAAGACCGGCGGGACGTGGCCGGGTGGCGTGCAGGCCGGGGACGTCCCGTCGTTCGGCAGCCGGCCCTCGAAGCACTTCCAGCCGAAGTTCGCGCCGCGGCCTTGCGTCGCGGAGTAGTTGACCTCCTCGGCGTCATCCTGGCCGACGTCGCCGATGAGCAGGTCGCCGGTGAGACGATCGAAGGAGAATCGAAACGGGTTTCGCAGCCCGTAGGCGTAGATCTCGCCGCGCGCATCGATGCGGCCGGCGAAGGGGTTGTCGGCGGGGATGGCGTAGCCGCCGTCGGCGCCCGGCGCGATGCGCAGCAGCTTGGCGAGCAACGCCGTGCTCTGCTGGTCGGGTGTCCCGGCGCGGATGAGCGTCTGGCCATTGCCGTCGGGATCGTCGCTGCCGCCGCCGTCGCCGGTCGAGATGTACAGCCGATCGTCGGGCCCGAAATGCAGGTCGCCGCCGTTGTGGTTGTTGCGCGAGCTGTGCTCGATGCGCAGCACGAGCGTGCGCGCGGGTGACGCGACGTCGGGGTTAGCGGAGCGCCGCCAGAGGTCGACCCGGATGTCGCCGCCGGCGTCGGTCGAATACGTGAACAGCCGGCCCGTGCTCGCGTAGTCCGGGGCGAACGCCATCGCGAGCAGCCCGCGCTCGCCGTCCGTCGACAGCTCCGCCGGCGCGATCGTCAGAAACGGCGTCGCCAGCTTGACGCCGTCCTTGACGACGCGGATCGTGCCGCCGCGCTCGACGACGAACAGGCGCGACGTGTCGCCGGGCGGCGCGGCGAGGTGAATCGGCGCCGTGAACGACCCGACCGGCTGCAGGCTCAGAGCCTGCGCGGTCGCAGGTGCGAGCAGGACGAGGATGACGGCCAGGGTCGCGCGCACGCCCCACATAGTCGCCTATGCGACGGGCGCTGGCGCCGCGGGGGCCGGATAGACGGCGTCTTCGGCGAGCTCGTCGAAGTCCTCGCGGCTCGTCTCGTCACCGGGGTCGCCGACGTTCGTCCGGCGCAGGACGAGGGTTAGCACGAGCGTCACGACGAGGTTCGCGGCCAGCGCGAAGATGCCGGTGTAGGCGTTGATCGTCGTCCCGAAGACGTCGAGCGGATAGGCGGGCGCGAAGTCCTGCGAGGCGGCCATCAGCGTGCCGAGCACCATCCCGACCGCCCAGCCCGCGACGAGCGCGGTTCGATGCAGCCAGCGCGTGTAGAGCCCGATGACGATCGCCGGCAGCGTCTGCAGGATCCACACGCCGCCGAGCAGCTGCAGCTCGATCGCGTACTTCGTCGGCAGCGTGATGATGATGACCAGCGCCCCGACCTTCACGCCCAGCGAGACGAGCTTCGCCATCCGCGCCTCCTCGGGGTGGGTCGCGTCGGGCCGCAGGTAGGCCTTGTAGATCGACCGCGTGAAGAGGTTCGCCGCGGCGATCGACATGACCGCCGCGGGCACGAGCGCCCCGATCGCGATCGCCGCGAATGCGAAGCCGACGAACCACGACGGGAAGACGTTCAGGAACAGGTCGGGAACCGCGAAGTTCGGGTTGCTCGGGTCGATCCCACGGGCGATCGCCATGTAGCCGAGCAGCGCGATGAGGCCGAGCAGGAACGTGTACGCCGGCAGCAGCGCGGTGTTGCGGCGCACGGTCTGGGCGGACTTCGCACTGAGGACAGCGGTGATCGCGTGCGGGTAGAGAAACAGCGCGAGCGCCGAGCCGAGGGCGAGCGTCGCGTAGGCGATCTGCGCGTCGGGGCCCTTCGGGATGAGCGAGCCGGGCGGGTCGCGCTGCGGCAGGGCCTTGTCGGCGGCGTCGAACATCGCGCCGAGGCCGCCGATCTTCGACGGGATGTAGATGACCGCGACGAGGATCGTGATGTAGATCAGCGTGTCCTTGACGACGGCGATGAGCGCTGGGGCGCGCAGGCCCGACTGGTAGGTATAGGCGGCGAGGATCACGAAGGCGATGATCAGCGGCCAGTCGCCGTCGACGCCCAGCGCGCCGAGGACGATCTGCATGCCGACGAGCTGCAGCGCGATGTAGGGCATCGTCGCGAGCAGCCCGGTGAGCGCGATGACGAGGCCGAGGTGGCGCGAGCCATAGCGGCCTCTGACGAAGTCGGCGGGCGTGACATAGCCGTTCGCGCGGCAGACCGACCATAGCCGCGGCATCACGACGAAGATCAGCGGATAGACCATGATCGTGTAGGGCAGCGCGAAGAAGCCGATCGCCCCCGCGCCGAAGACGAGCGCGGGGACGGCGATGAACGTGTAGGCCGTGTAGAGGTCGCCGCCGAGCAGAAACCACGTGACGACGGTGCCGAACTTGCGCCCGCCGAGGCCCCACTCGTCGAGGTGGTCGAGCTTCGCGCGGCGCCAGCGGGAGGCGACGAACCCGAGCACCGTGACGAAGGCGAACAGCACGACGAACACGACGAGCGCCGTGGCGTTCGTGTCGTGCGGCTCGGAGATGAGCGCCAGGGGCGTCATCGCTTCGACTTCGCGTAGACGACGAGCGTGATGAGCACGGCCGCGACCACCCAGGCGAACTGGTACCAGTAGAAGAACGGGATCCCGGCGAGCTCGGGGTCACGGGTCGCGTAGAGCGGCGGGTAGAGCAGGCCGAGCAGCGGCAGGGCGAGCAGCGCGTACCACCAGCGAGACGGTCGACCCTCCATCGTGTGGCGTTGCTTCCCGTGTGCCGTTCGCTACAAACGCTGGGTGGCGTCGGGCGCTCCGCCTAGTCTTCGCCGCCGTGCACCTGCTCGAGCTCTGGACCGACGGCGCGTGCTCCGGCAACCCCGGCCCGGGTGGCTGGGCGGCGATCCTCGTCGCGCGCGACGCCGCGGGGTCGATCACGAAGCAGGTCGAGCTCTCCGGCGGCGACCCGGCGACGACGAACAACCGCATGGAGCTGCAGGCGGTCATCGAGGGCCTGCGGGCGCTACGGCGCCCGTCGACGGTGCGCGTCCACATCGACTCGAGCTACGTCATGGACGCGATCGTCAAGCGCTGGTATGTCGGCTGGCAGGCGCGCGGCTGGAAGACGTCAGCCAAGCAGCCGGTGAAGAACCAGGAGCTGTGGGAGGACCTGCTCGCCGCGCTCGCGCCGCACACGGTGACGTGGACGAAGGTCCGCGGCCACGCGGGGGTCGAGCTCAACGAGCGCTGCGACGAGCTGGCGGTCGCCGCGTGCCGCACCGCGCGCTGAGGGCAAGCTCGTCGTCGTTTAGGCGACCTCGAGCTCGAGCGGCGGGCTGCGCCACCTGCCGTGCTCGTCGGCGTAGACGAGCACGACCCTGTAGGCGCCCGGCTTGCGCGGCCGGTACCACTCGAACAGGTTGAACTCGCCGCTCACGGACTCCCCCGGGCCCAGCTCGACGAAGTCCGCCTCGGTCGGCCAGTCGCGCTCGTAGTCCATGTCGGCATGGGCGGCGGGCGCGCCGTCGGCGGTCGTCAGGTCCGCGTAGATCTCGCGCGACAGGCTGCCGGCGTAGCCCGGCGCGAGGCGGCCGTTGACGACCACGGGCTCGGGACCGTCGTTGACGAGCGTGACGCGCACGGGACTCGGGTCGCGACGCTGTGCCGGC
The DNA here is from genome assembly GCA_963839905.1 of uncultured Actinomycetes bacterium. Taxonomy (GTDB): domain Bacteria; phylum Actinomycetota; class Thermoleophilia; order Solirubrobacterales; family Solirubrobacteraceae; genus CADCVQ01. Next base: position 181,341 of record CAWIXC010000016.1, read on the forward strand.
GGGTCGGTGAGCTCGGCCTCGAGGCGAAGCGTCACGGCCGCACGACGGCGTTGATGTCGATCAGCACCTGGGCGTGGATCACCTGATCGACGGCGCTCGCGGCGCGGAAGCGCTGGCGCACCTTGTTGCGGACCTCGGTGAAGTGCCCCCACTCGGCGCGCTGCTCGGCAACCGTCATCGCGTTGAAGTGGCTGACGGCCCGCGCGGCATCGCTCGCGAAGCCGTCCATGTCTTCTTCGAGCATCCCCTTGCTGAGGATCTCGATGCGCTCGCCGAGGAACTCGCGGATGTCGCTGCTCTGGATGCCGACGCGCCGCTGGCGCACGTGTTCGAACTCGTGCGCGACAACGTGGACGAGCCGTTCGTAGCCCCGCGTGAAGCCGCTCGGTCCGACGCGGATCACGGTCGGCCCGGGAATGGCGGCGCTGCCGGTGTTGGCGTTGGTGGCGACCGTCGGGTCGAAGGAGATGTCGAGCAGCCCGTTCTCGTCGAGCTTGAAGAAGTCGACGATCAGCCGCAGTAGCGAGTTGCGCTGGCCCGCGGCCTCGAGCTGGATGCCGAGCTCGCGCATCGTCTGCTGGCCGATCTTGCCGTCGACGACCAGGCCGCCGGCCGTCTGCTGCAGCGCCGCGACGCGCTGCGCGGTGTCCGCGTCCCACACCCCGGTGATCGCGTTGCCGACCAGCGACTGGACCGCCACGACCGAACGCCGGTCGCGCAGGTGCGAGACGTTGAACTGCACCGCCGCTCTGGCTTGCGGCGCCGTGAGGACCGCCGGGACCGGCCCGGGCGCCGCGCCGGGGGCGATCGGAGCGACGAGCTGGGCGTTGATGGCGTCGCGCACGGCGGTGGCGCTCGTGAACGCCGACGGCCCGATGGTGATCATGCGCAGGCTCGCGCTCTCGGTCGTCATGGCGGACGCAGTTGCGAGCGACGCGTCGCTGCGCACGGACAGCGTGTCGCGCCTGACGTCGATCCCGAAGTAGCTCTCCACGATCGCGAGCGTCTCGTCGTCCAAGCCGGCCGGGTGGTTCGCGACGACCATGGCGTCGAGCGTCGCCTGGTCGACGATCCCGTCCTGCGTGTGCGGGATGCCGGCCTGGAAGACCGCGACGGCCTGCGCGCTGATCGGGCCGAACTGCCCGTCCGAGACGGTGGCCACCGTGATCTGAATCGCACGGATGGCGTTGGAGCTGAAGCGCCTCGCGGCCACGACAGCCGCCCGCTCCTGTGCCGGGGTCAGCGGGCCGGGCGCCCGCGCGAGGACGCGCTGGCCGACAGATCGCTGGAGCAGCGCCGCAAGCCCGTCATCCGCGACCAGGCTGCGGGCGAGCACGGTGGCGGCCGAAGCGGGCGGCGCGGGGGCCGCGTCCAGCGGGGCACGCGTGCGATCCGGCGCCCTCGGCGCGGGCCTGCGCGAGACACGAGTGGGATCCGCCTGACGCAGCATCCTGGGAGCACCATAGTCCGTAGCGCCGCGCCCGGGAGTGACTGCGATCACAAGCACGAAGGCTCAAGAGCCGCTCCCCGCTATGGCAGCAAGCACGTCAGCCCCTCGCCTGCAGCTGCCTCGTTGAGCTCCCGATCGAGGCACACGAAACCGGCCGCTCCCGTCACGTCCGCGGCGCGTAGAGCGCTCGCGAGCTGCACGGCGTCGTAGCCACGCAAACCCCGCCGGGCCGCGAGGTCAGTCGCGACGGCCAGGAGCGTCCGGTCGACGTCGAGGATCGCCGACGTCGCCCAGATCCGCTCGAAGCGAGCCCACGCCTCGCGCTCATTGGTGTCGGTGAGGCGCCGTCCGCGCCTCGCCCGCGCGAGACCGGCTCGCCTCCACTGCCGCGATCGCCGATGCCGCGACGACCTGATGCTCGACGAGGATCTCCTGGATCCGCGGCGCGGCAGGCTCTCCGAGGACCAGCGCCAGCCGCGCGCTGGTGTCGAAGAAGGCGGTCAGCGTCGGTCCTCGACGACCTGCTGCGAGATCGGTGGGCCGTCGCCGGTCACAAGCGTCGAGATGTCGGCAGGAACGCTCGTCGACCCCGCCGGCCAGGTCATCAGGCCTTGATCGACGAGCGCCCGCACACGAGGCGGTGCAGCAACCGGACCCATGCGCGCAACCGGAGCCCCCCGCCGCGTGATCACGACCGTCTCGCCCGCCTCGACCGCATCGACGATCCCGCTCGCGTCGCGCTTGAGCTCCTTGATGCCGACCTCCCGCATGTGACCACCTTAGTGTCAGAGGTAGTCACCACGAATCACGGTCAGGCGACCTCGAGTGGGCCAGTCGCGGTCGAAGCGGACCGCGTTGTGCGCGGCGGGCGCGCCGTCCGGGGTCGTCAGCTCCGCGTAGACCTCGCGTGACAGCGACCCGGCGTAGCCCGGCGCGAACGCGCGTTGACGACGATCGGCTCGGCCCCCTCGTTGGTGAGCGTCACGAGGTCACCGAGCTCAACCATGCCCTCCGGCGGGTTCGTCAGAAGATCAGCCGGCTCGTCGCCGCCGCTGCGGCACCGCACCTCACGCGCGCGGCTCAGGTGCAGGAGCAGCTTGGCGCGCTGCGCGGCGAGCGCACGCCCTTGCCGAGGCGCGCCCGGTGACGCTGGCCGTCGAGATCGAGCGCGGGGTCAGCCGCCGGCCGCAGGGTATGCGTGAGTTTCGAAGTGAGACGCCTGCTTCTCAGATCAGATAGCCCACAGCCCGCACAGCGGGACCGCGGCCAACCTGTCCCCGAACGGCACGGTGCTCTCCCCGGTGTAGAGCAGCACTCCGGCCTTGAACCGATCGCCGAGCTTGTCGCGCAGATGCCGCAGGCCGCGAAAGTCGGAGGGCGACGCCGAGGCCGCGGTCTTGACCTCGACGGCGACGACTGACCCGTCGCGGCGTTCGAGCACGACGTCGACCTCACGGCCGTCCCGATCGCGGTAGTGAAACTGTCGCGGGGAGTTGTCTTGCCAACCCAGTTGACGGCGGATCTCCATCGCGGCGAACGTCTCAAAAGCCATGCCGGCGATCCCACCGTCGTCGGCGAGCCGATCCGCGTCGGCGCCGATCAGGTGACAGAGCAAGCCGCTATCGGCGATGTACGCCTTGGGGGTCTTGACGACGCGGCTAAGCAGGTTCGCGCTCCACGCCTCCAAACGCGTGGTAAGGAACAGCGTGTCGAGCAGCGCCGCATGCGAACGCACCGTGTTCGGCGAGAGCGACAGGTCGCGGGCGAGGCTGTCGAAGTTCATCAGCGAGGCGGACGTCGACGCGATGGCAGAGAGCAGGTTGCGGACGTTCGCCTGATCGTGTACCTGCGCGATCGTGCTGAGGTCGCGCTGGAGGATCGTGTCGACGTAGCTGTCGAAGAATCGAGCGCGCCGCGAAGCGACACGGTTCCTCACCGCTGGATAGCCGCCGACCGCAACGATCTCCGCGTACGCCGCGCGGCCGACATCCGGGCTCGTGACCTGCGGCCAGCGTCCGTCAAAGAGTCTCGGCACGAACGACTCGGTCGTCCCACGTAGTTCGCCCTGGCTGAAAGGCGACAGACGGAGGTACTCTGCTCGTCCGGTGAGGGCGTCGGCGATCTGAGGTGCGGTCAGGATATTCGCCGAGCCGGTCAGCAGGAACTGCCCGGGAGTCGAGTCGCGATCGACTCGCACCTTGATCGCCAGGAGCAGGTCGGGCACGCGCTGGACCTCGTCGATGACAACCGGTGTGACAAGGCCTGCGACGAAGCCGGTCGGATCGGCGGCCGCGGCATCACGAGTCGCTTGATCATCGAGAGTGAGGACGGTCGCCGCTCGATCTCGGGTCGCGACATCCTGCACCAGCGTGCTCTTGCCCACTTGCCTGGCACCAAGCACGACCACCACCCGAGTGTCGTCGAGGGCCTCGAGCACCCGCGGCCGCAAATGGCGCTCGACAATGCTCGTCACGGCAAGATCGTCCTAGCTCGGCAGATCCGCAGGCTTAGCATCGGCAGATCCGCAGACTACACCCCGGCTGATCGGCAGGATGCCCACCGGCAGATCTGCAATCCCGCTTGGGATCTCGTGCGGTGGATCGACACTGGCGCCGCCACACTCGGCGAAGCGCGGTCGTCCACCGGGCGGCTGCAGCCACCCTCGTTCATCATCAACTTCCCGACCAAGGAGCTCGTCGACGAGTCCCAAGGCGCACCAGCACCTTGAACGCATGCCGGCCGCAAGACGCCCGAGCGGCGCGACGGCGCCGCACCTGAGCTCTGGATCGGGCGTTCTACGGCGAATGGACGACGGCGAAGGGTTCGCGACGGGTGTCGTGGGTGACGCGCGGGCGGCGCGCTCCCTGGCCGCCGATCACTGGCGATACTGGGTGCTCACCGAACTTCTCCGGCCGCGCACACCGGAAGTCCTCGTTGCGCAGGCCCTTTCGCGCGGTCCACGCAGGCTGCGTTAGCCAGTCATTGCCCACTTTGCCGCAATCCAAGCCAGATAGTGTCCGATTACCAGCGCTTTGTCGAGTGGGCGATACTGGGCTCGAACCGACCCCATGCCGTTCGGTCAGACGCTAACCCGCATGTGCGCTGGGATCCGGTGCCGTGAGGTGATCTGAGTTTCGCTCAGATTGCTACCTCAGTTGCTACCACGGCCGTCCGTGCGGGGCGCGAGTTGGCTCGCGACGAGGTCGTTCGCGGCAGCCAGAAATCCCGCGTGGGCCACAGTCGCGTCCTTGTAGCGGTCGCGACTCTCCGCCTGCCCCCTCTTCATGTCGTCGTCCGAGTAGACGATGTTCCCGCTCACGAGGCTCAACGTGTCGTCCACCTTCAGGAGCGCCTCGAAAGCTTCTCGGTACAACGTTGCTACGGGGTTCTCGCGGCCGAGTCGCAGAGAGAGACGACCGACGTGACGATCCACCTCCCGCAACAGTTCGCGCAGTTCGTCGATCTGCGGCGATGCACGGGATGCGGGTCGCGTCCAACGCCGGAGCATCATGGGCACGAGCACGGCCACGCGCTCCGCGGCACGCATGGCCTGCTCGGCTTCATCGAGAAGGTGGCGAAGCTCGGCCCGGTCGCTGAGGACGCGCGCATACTGGTGCTCGCGTTCGGATCGCCGCATAGCCAGCCACGCAGCCGCGGCCGGCCCGACGACGCCGGATACGACGATTCCCGTGATGGCAGTCCAATCGGGCATGGGTGCGCCGCATGATCCCCCCGCCGTCGGATGGCCCCAGACCGACTAGTCGGCCGCGACGGGCTCAGTCGGAGCTGATACCTGCGCGGGGGATTGCGAGAACGCGGCGGCCACAAACGCCGCCTCGTGGGCGCTCGGCGCGTAGTCGGCGTAACGCTGCGTCGTCTCGATGTCGCGGTGCCCCATCCACTCCTGCAAGGTGCGCATCGGCACGCCGGCCGCGGCCATGCGCGTCCCGAACGTGTGGCGCAGATCGTGGAAGCGATGGCTCTCTTCGAGGCGCGCGGCCTTGAGCGCGCGGCGGTAGCGCCTGAGGATCGCCGCCTTGCTCAGCGGCCCGTCGGTTCGCGGGTCGGGGAACACGAGCGCGTCGTCAGTTGGGTCGCCCGTGGCCTTGAAGAGCCGGTCGAGCTCGCCCGCCACGGCGTCGCCATCGGCACGCTACGTGTCGACCGCTTGCTCTTTGGCGTGCCGAACTCGCCGAGCACGTAGTTCTGTCGGACGCGCACCCGCGCGGCCGTCCAGTCAACGTCGCGCCAGCGCAGCGCGACGAGTTCGCCCTGCCGAAGCCCGGTCATCGCCGCGGTGACGTAGAGCGCGCGGTCAAGCGCCTGGTACTCGCCCTCGATGGCCGCGGCAGCGAGCGCGGTCACGTCGTCGGGATCGAGGAACCGAATGTCCTCGTTGCGCTCAACGCCGGGGAGCTCGACGCGCCGCACGGGGTTGCGTCGCGCCCATCCGTTGCGCTCGGCGAAGTTGAAGAGCGCGCTGAGCGTCCCGATGTAGTTGCGGATGCTCTTCGGGCCGACCGGCCTGTTGCTCCGGCGCCCCACGCCGCCGCGCTGCATCTTGCGCATGAGGTCGCGCACGTCCTCCGGCTCGATCGAGTCCACAGCACGGTCGCCGAAGTGCGGCACGAGCCAGTTGTCGAGGACACTCCGAACCCCGGTAAGAGTCGCCTTCTTGCGGCCCTTCTGTTCGAGGTGGATCAGGTAACGGCGGCCGAGCTCTTCGAGCGACAACCGGTCGCCGACCGGCGCGTCGACCACGGTGTCGCCGATGAGCCGCCGCAACTCGGCCTCGGCCTGCGTGCGCGTGAGTCCCTCTCGCGTGCCCGACGGGCGCTCGGGACCGATGCGGCGCTTCACCTGCCGGCTGCCGTCGCGCCAATGGCCGTACCACGTCCCGCGGCCCGCCTTATCCTTGAGGACGTACAGCGAGCCGGTGCCGTAGGAGCGTCGAGCGGCCATCAGGTCGCCGCCACCTTCACGGCGGCGAGCGCCATCAGGCGACGCGGCGGCGCCTGGCGGCCGACGCCCTCCCACAGCTCCCGACACACGCGGCCGGCGTCGGCCTCGCCAGGGAAGAGCGAGTCGAACTCGGCGAACGCGCGGTGAGCGGTGCGGATAGGCATCCGCCAACGCTCGGCGTACTGCTCGACGGTCGGCTCGCCGACATCACCGTCGGCGTGCATGCGGTCGCGCATGTGGTCGTACTGCTGCAAGAAGATCCACGCGCGCTGCGCGAGCGATCGCGCCTGCGTCGGCGTGTCGGCGACGGCGGTCGCGCGCTCGTAGAGGTAGTCCACGAACTCGGTCCCGTCCTCGTCACGGTCGACGGCTCGGAATGCGAGGGGGAGTGCCATATCTGGCAGACTGCCAGATATGGCGAGCGGGCGCAAGCTCACGCTTCGCCGCCCTGCGCTTCGTCGTCGAGCTCGTCGAGCTCCACGCGGCCATCGGCGAAGTCCACGTCGCCGGCCACGAGCTCGACGTCGAGCTCGTCGGGACCGCGCCGCACGAGCGAGTTCGGCGGAAGTCCCTCCTCGATCGCCGCGAGGAACTGCTCGCCCGGCGAGAGCGTCCGCCGCTTCGACATGCGCCGTCGTCGCGGCATCGCTACCGCCTCCTCGTCGGCCGTGGGTCCGGTCCCGGCTCGCCGTCGAGGTCGAGCTCGCGGATGAGCCGGGCGAAGCCGATGCGCGCGTCGCGCTCGACCGTTACGGCCGGATGCGTCTTGCGCTGCCCGAACCGATCGTCCACGTACGTGCCCTCGTCGGCGATGACCTCGCGAGCCTCCTGCGCGCGATCCCACGCCTCCGCCGCGAGCGTGAGGATGCGCTCGTGGTGCTGTTCGAGCTCGTACTCCGCGATCACGTGTCGCCACCATGCAGCCGTCGGCGCCTTGAGGTGCTTCGGTGCCTGTCTAGCCATCGTCTAGCGCTCCTTTCGCGCAGGTTGAAAACGGGTCGAAAGCGTGTAAACGCGGGCCGCCGAAGGGTCCACGTGCGCACTCGCTCACCCGGATTTCGGATCGAACCGGGGAGGTGTGCGCGTGAGGGGACCTAGGGGAGCGTGACGGCCGCCCGATCGCTAGAGATCGGACCCCCCATCCCCACCTGCTGCCGGGCCGTTCCACAGCTCGCAGGGGTGCAGGGGTTGCAGGGTTGTTTTCAGCCCTACGCGGGCGAACCCACAATTTGTGCAGCGTGCGCATCAAGTGGGTTCTCCCAAGAGGCGCTGCGCAGACCCCTGCAACCCCTGCACCCCTGCGGATGGCGTTGGAGGCGGTTCTGTGGTGACGACGCGCCACAGCACTCGGCCGCCTCGCGAGTCCACGCTCGCGCGTTCGAGGCGTCGCTCGGGGTCGCCGTAACGTGTGCCTTGGCGCTTGCCGAGTGCCTTGCCGAGCCTCGTCTTGAAGGCGTGCGGTCGGTCCAGTGCGTCGGCGAGCTCGGAGGGCAGCGCGTCGCGCAGCACACCGACAGAATCGGCGCGGATGGCCTCGGCGATCTGTGTGGTGAGTACCGGCTCGTCGCCGTTCTGCTCGGCCCACGCGGCGAGGAACGCTGACCACTCGCCGTTGTCCTCGTCGGCGTGGTCGTGCAGCTCGTCGCGGTTGTCGAGGAAGCCGTGCACTCCGGCGTGAGCGAGCACGCCGCCCGTGGTGCGTGCCCACTCGTCGAAGCTGCCGAGCGTCGGCGTGTCGGCCGTTGGTTGGTCGGCGGCCCACCATCCGCGGGCGAGGGTGAGGAGCGCGGCGATGAGTTCGCCGCGGTGCTCGGCGGTCCAGCCGAGGAGGTCGCGGTGTCGGAAGCCGGCGCGTGTCCACGGGCGGCCGTGCTTGGCGTCGAGGCGGATGCGGTAGCAGCGGCGTGCGAGGTCGCCGCCGAGTCGCAGGTTGTTGCCCGTCGCGGCCCACGTCGCGCGTTGCGGGACGCGGGCCTGCTCACTGTGGCCGAGCACGCGGCCTTCGACCGTCGAGGCGGTGAGCGCGAGCGCGAGCGATGCGGACGCGAGGCGGTGCTCGACGTTGTCGATGACGACGACGGTCGCGCCGCCGAGCAGCACCGCGAGGATCGTCTTCGTCCACTCCTCCTCGCGTTGCGGGGCGGCCATCATCGCGGCGGGCCGACCGGTCGCGATGAGCGCCGCGACGCTCGCGAGCAAGCCCTTGCCGGTCCCGGCTTGCGGCGCGTCGATGAGCGCGAGAGGCACACCGTCGCGCAGCGCCGGACGTAGTAGCGGCGTGAGCAGGAGCGCGACCGCGTTCGCGCGGCTCGCGTCGCCGTCGAAGGGGAAGTCGCCGAGCAGCTCGCCGAGCACGAGCTCGCGCGCCTGGTCGAGCTCGGCACGCGTCGGCGTCGCGGGGATCGCGGGCATCGCGAGGCCCGGCGCGGGATGAAGGACGAGGCTCGTCGCGGCGTCGTAGCCGGCCGTGTCGAGGACGGTCCCGTCGGGTCGCAGCGCGGGCGTCTCGATGATCGCTTGGAGGCTCGGCATCGGCCAGTCGCCGCGCACGAGCACGTCGGCGACGACGGCATCGGGCGGGAACTCGTGCACGTAGCCGTTCTCCGTCGGGCGCACGAAGTCGGCGGCGCGCGTGAGCTCGCCCTTGACGTGTTCGAGTCGGAGGTGCTCGATGAACGGCCGGTCGTGCTCGTCGGCGCGCACACGGCACAACGCGCCGCCGCGCACGAAGAGGCGCGGCGGCCGATTGGCGATCTTGAGCGCGGAGAGCGACTCGCCGGAGAGGTCGCGGAGCGGCTGGTCGGCGACGACGATCCGCGGCAGATCGCTCGTGTGCTCGGCGTTGCGACGCTGGCGCCGGGCGGCCTTCACCGCGGCGTTGAGGTCGCGCATGTTGAGGTCGCGCTTGAGCGCCGCCTTGAGCTCGGCCTTGGCCTTGGCGAGCTCCACGTCGTCGAGCGCCGCGAGGTGCTTCGCGGCGTCGTACGCGTGCGCCGGATCGCCGCTCTCCTGCGCGCGAGCGATGGCGGCGCGCACCTCGGCCGCGGCGCGCTCCTGCCACTCCGGCGCCGCCGTGTCGGCCGGGTCTTCGATGGTCGTGAGCGTGGCCGTCACGGCGTCGCGGATCTCGGCCGCGAGCTCCGTCTCGCCTTCGCCTTCGAGATCGTCGGCGTCGAACGCGAGGCGCTCGGCCTCCTCGCGCACGAGGTCGGCGCCGCTCTCGGCCGCTCCGCCGAGCTCGACGCGCGCGCGGCGCAGGTTCTCGCGCATCTGCACGAGGCGCGCGAGGCCGCGCCGGCACTCGTCGGCGTACGTCTCGTCGAGGTCGGCCGGCGGGTCGCTCATCGCCCGCTCCCGCCGATCGCGCCGCTCGGCGTGTCTCCGGCTGCCTCGTGCCCTGAATCCCCGGCGGTCGTCAACTCCACGTTGACGATCCCCGCGGGCATCGCACCACGGTGCGATCCGGTCGCTTCGAGCGTCCACTCGCCGTCCTCGTCGAGGTGACGGGTGACGCGCCGGCCAGCGCGGAGGTGCTCGAAGACGCCTTGCCGCTCGGCCTCCACACGCACGGGCTCCGTCTCGGCGGCGAGCACGGCACGGCGCGCGCCGGCGTCGGCTTGCGCGGCGGTGAGCGCTCCGACGCGCACGGCGCCGTCGAGCTCGCCGCGGACGATGTCGATCGCGAAGTGCCGCACGGTCGGCCGGCCAAACCGGCGGCGCTCGCGGAGCGCGCGCTCGGCGGTGAGGTAGAGCGCGGCGGCGGCCGTCTGGCTTACCGCCGTCATTATGCAGCGCCTCGCATCCTGGGTCGTGCCGCGAGCTCGACATCGGCGGCCATCACGGCGTCGTGTGCCGCTCGGGCGGCGTCCTGGCCGTCGAGCACGCCGGCATCGACGTAAGGCCGCACGAACTCGCACACATGTGCGTAGGCGCGGCCGTGAGCCCGGCGGGCGTCCTGCCGCGTCTCGCGGCGCAGATGCCACAGTGCGGCGGCAGCGACCCCCGGTTCGAGGACGTACAGCACCGCGGCCGATCGCTCGTGCTCTGGCCTCGTTAGGGCGAGCGCCACAAGTCGGTCGGTCGCGTCGATGCGAAAGCGTCGCCACGAGCCGCGGCGACGCGCGTTGCGGCTCACTACGCCCTCGCCTTCCGGACAACCGGGCCGCGTTCGCGCTCGGCGATCCACGCGTCGAGCGTGTCGCGCCGGTAGCGGCGGTATCGGCCGAGCGTGAGATGCGGGATGCGCCCGGCGCGCGTCTCGGCGTATACCCAGGTCTTCGGCACGCCGAGAATGACGGCGACCTCGTCGGCGGTGAGGAGACGCGTGTCGCTCATGCCCGATCACCACGGGCGGCATGAGCGACCGGTTCTCCCGGGTCGTCGTCGGGGCCGGCGCGAGTCGCCCCGGTGCGGCGTGTAAACGACCGGCTGCGTCCGGGACGCCGCCGTCCTGCTCGTGCACAGCGTGCGGCGGTCGGCCGTCCCGTCGCGTGTCGGCGACGAGCGGCGGCCACGCCTGCGGCGATCGTGTCGCCGACGAACGCGAGCCTCGCGGCGCAGTGGGCGAGTCCGCCACCAACGGGCGCGAGACGAGCACGCGCGCTCGTCAGCGCTGCGCGATCGTGGTCGCGGATCGTGCCGGCCCGCTCGAGATCTTCGAGCTCGGCTATCTCGGCGAGCGTGAGCGCGTCGAAGCGGCTGCTGTCCTGTTGCTGAGATACGGTGCTGTATTCGGTCATGCGTTGTCCTCTCTGCGGCGCCCTGCCCTCCACGGCGGGGCGTTCGCGTGGCCAGGGTCAGATCACGTGGTGTCTCCGACAAGGCGGCGGGCTAGCTCAACGGCGGCGCGAAGGTTTCGCTCCTGCCGGCCCCACTCGGCGTAGACGGGCCTGGGCGCGTCCCGAAGCCGGTCGCAGCGCAGCCGGCGGTCGGCGAGATCGTGCGCCTGCTCGATCGTGTCAAGCGCGATCGCGGCGGGCGATCCGACCTCTGCAAGCTCGGGCGTGCTCAGCGCCCGGACTAGGCCGATCTCAACCGCGAGGCGGCGCTCGTCCGTGTTCGTCGATGTGGCGGCCACATCGAGGTGCCACAGCACGCGTAGGAAGTCGTATGGCGCATCGACGACGATGGCGTGCTCGCGCTCGTCGCTAGTGAGGTCATCGAAGTTGGTAGCGATCCATCGCTCGCGGTCGCTCGCGAACAATGCAGCCGGGGCGGCGTCCGCAATCTGTGCCGGCAGCGAGCCGTTCGCGCCCATGAGGATGCCCGCCGTCCGCCACGCGAGCCCCTCGGTGGTGTTGAGCACCGCGATGCCGCCCGGCGCGATCAGCCGTTCGTCGTGACTGGCCTCGCGCAGACCCCACAGTCGAGGGACGGTCAGGTCGTTGGTAGGGCGTTGCAGCGCCGCCGCGATTGCGTCCGCGCGATCACACCTCGCGGGCGTCGCGTCCGCGGTCGCTTTGAGCACGGCGTTCACGGTGACGCGCAGGGAGTCGCCGAGTCGCTGTACTTTGCCGGGATCGGCTTGGTGGCCGAGCATGTGGCGTGCCGCGAGCAATCCGACCTGGCTCGGCGTCAGGTCTGCGGCGGCGAGGGCTCCGGCCACTGCATCCCGGCTGAGTTTCGTCGTCGCTTCCATTTGGAAAGCGTCGCAGGCGTACCGGACGGACCCCTCCACCGCTGCCACGTCCCTGCCCCCCGCGCGGCCCGCGTGTAAACGGCCGGCGCGGGGAGCGCGTCGCTCAGTCGTCCCCCACGTCGCGCACGACATCGGTCACCACGTCGCCGCGTAGCGCGACCGGCGTCGCCGTCGCGTTGCGCTGCCGTGCGACCGCGAGATGGCGCTCGTAGGCGTTGCGCTGGCGGAACTCCTCGTCGGCCTCCTGCTGCGCCTGGCGCGCCACGGCGTGAGCCATCCCGCGCGCCATCCGACGGTCGACCGTCGCGCGCTGCTGCTCGGACTCCGCGACCGCGCGAGCCTCCTCGGCGTCGCGCACGTCGTCGGCGTCGAGCGGGTCGCTCGGCTTCTCCACGAAGCGCTGCTCGATGAGCGCCTCAGCCTCGTCGACGGGGAGCGTGAGCTCGTCGCCGGTCCGGACGATCCCGTCGCCGACGTAGAGGCTCCGGTGCTCGCGGACGCGAACCTTCACCCTGCGCTCGGCCGCCATTACGGCCTCACTCCCGTGACGACGGAGAACGCCTCCGGGTGCGCGAGCGCCACGTCGGCGCGCAGCCACGCGAGGAGGCCGACCTGCATGTTCCCGGCGAACGTCTGATCGAGCGCCTTGATCCGAACGCCGATGCTCGGCCGGACGCCGATCAGGAGGTTGCCCCACGCACCGACGTACAGCTCGCCCGTGTCAGCACTCGTGCCCTGCACGATGTTGTCGGGCACCTGCGCGGACACGAGCTCGCGGAAGCCGTCGGGCAAGTTCGGCCGCTGGAGCGGCTGCCCCGTGGTGTCCTTGAGCAGCGAGAGCGTCTCCCACGTCCGCGGCGAGTAGATCGCCGCGTTCGGCAGGAAGCTGTCTCGCATGACGCCGCCGACGGCCCGCACGAGCGGGTCGAAGTTCGTCGGCGTCGCACCGTTGACGCCGAGCGACTGCACCTCCACGCCGAGCTGGTTGCGCACGCCGCGCGGCTCGGGCGCCACGCCGGACCCGCGAAGCGCCACGCGGTCGAGCTCCAACGCGAGCGCCTTGCTCAGCTCGTTCTCGATCGCCTGGGCGCCCTCGGGCCGCACGTCCTCCCACATCTCCATCGGGAGCTTCACGATCACCGCGAGCGTCTTGGCCGTGAGCTTCACGCGCTCGAAGGCCATGTCGGCGACCGCGACCGCGGCGTTCTCCGCGCGCCAGCCGCCGACGACGCCAGAGGCGATCCGCGGAATTGAGAGCTCGTCGGAGTCCATCGGCACGACCTGCGCGCCCGCGTTGAGCACCTGCGCCTGCGGACGGATGCGGTCGATGACGAACGACGCGAGCGCCTCCGGCACGAGCACGCCGCCCGTCGCGTCGGCGCCCGCGGCAAGCGCGCGCTGTTCGAGGTCGTCGCCGCCGATGCTGTAGCCGGCCATCCGCTGCACGAGCCGACCGAGCGAGAACTCGCGGGCCGCGTCGGGCTCGAACTCCGAGCGCACGTTGCGCGCGGCCTGCCAGTCAGCCATCCGGCGCTCGCCGAGCAGGAAGTCAGCGCGCTGCGACGGCGCGCCCTGGCCGAGGTCGGCGAACTCCGAGCCACCGCGGCCGTTCGACCGCTGCTCCTCGTCGCCGTGACCGGCCATCGCCATGCGCCGGTCGATGTCGCCGATCTCGCCGTCGAGCGCGTCGAAGCTGCCGCGCTCCTCGCGGGTGAGGTCGCGGCTCTCGGCCTCGGCCTTGTTCAGGATGCCGCGACATTCGCGCGCCTTGTCGTGGCGCTGCCGGCGTAGCTCTTCGAGGGTCATCTGTAGCCACCTTGGGATCACGACGCGGCATGGCGTCGATTCGATTGGGTGGCCCGCGGTGAGGGGCTCGCGAGGGCCGGTGGTGCCGGTGATCCTCGGGAGCGGCCCGGCCCAATCTCGCGACGGACGCCGCGGGGGCCTTTGGGGCTCTGTGTGCATGAAGCGTGCACGGCCCGTCGGACGGAAAGCATCTTGCCGGCGCGCATCGCCAGATCGCACCGTGGTGCAATGAGATTGCTACCTCATTGCTACCTCGCCCGGCCCCGAAAACACGAACGGCCCCGGAATCTCGGGGCCGTAGGTAGTGGGCGATACTGGGCTCGAACCAGTGACCTCCGCCTTGTCGAGGCGGCGCTCTCCCAGCTGAGCTAATCGCCCTGGGAGGCGGACAGAATAGCAACGCAACGCGCGTTCGGGAACGGACGGCTACGCTCGGCGGCGCATGCGACCCGGACCTCGACACCCTTGATGCGGATCACCCTCGCCCAGGTCGCCAGCGAGCTCGGCGACGTCGACGCGAACCTAGCGCGCGCGACCGGGATCATCGAGCAGGCCGGCGACGAGAGCAGCGACCTTGTCGTCTTCCCCGAGCTCTTCTTGACCGGCTACGCGCTCGGCCAGGTCGACACGGACGTCTCGATGTCCGCGGACGACCCGCGGCTCGTCAAGCTGAGCATGGTCGCACCGGAGACCGACGTCCTGATGGGCTTCTACGAGGACGGCCTCGGCGTGCACAACTACAACGCGGCCTCGTACTTCGACGGCGCCGCGCTCATCCATACGCACCGCAAGCTCTACCTGCCCACCTACGACATCTTCGAGGAGCGCAAGCACTTCTCCCCCGGCCAGACGATGCGCGCCTTCGACACCCGCCAGGGCCGCGTCGCGACGCTCATCTGCAACGACGCCTGGCAGCCGCACCTCGTCTTCCTCGCCGTTCAGGACGGCGCGCGCGTGCTGCTCGTCCCGACGAACTCCTCGCAGAGCCGCTTTCCCGAGCAGTACGACTCGCGCACCTACTGGCGCGACATCACGGTCTTCTACGCGCGCATGTTCCAGTGCTACGTCGTCTTCTGCAATCGCGTCGGCGACGAGGGCTCCGTCCTGCGTTTCTGGGGCGGCTCGCACATCGTCGACCCCTGGGGCAAGATCGTCTGCGCGCTGCCCGACAACGAGGAGTCCGTCGTCACGACCGAGATCGACCTCGCGATGGTGCGCAAGCGCCGCCGCGAGGTGCCGCTCGTGCGCGAGGCTCGGCTCGGCCTGCTCGCGCGCGAAGCGAACCGCCTCGCCGAGGAGGGCGGCGACGCCTGACGCGCGCTACGGCCCGCGACGTCGCGACCGCGGCGGCACGATCGCGATCGGCGGGCCGCCGCCGCTGGGCAGCACGAACGCCGGCAGCCCGGCCTGAGCGCACACCATCGCGCGCAGCGCCGACGCAGCCCGAGCGGCGACGCCGGCCAGCGGGCCCGCGGGCACCCGCGGCGGTCGCAACGCCGGCGCCGCGGGCGGCAACGTGCCGGGCGCGGCCGGCGCGGGGTCACGCAAGGTCCGCGGCGGGCGAGCGGGAGCCGGCACACGCCGCAACCGGCGCCTCGCCGCCCGCCCAGCCCGCGGCGGCCGGCCCAGCGGCCCGAAGATCCGCACGCCCGGCGTGGCGACACGCGGTGTCACGCCGAACGCCGTGCACCCCGACTGGGAGCCATCCGGCGTCACCCGCGGGCGCTCGACGACCTTCCGCGCGCAGACCACGCGGCTCCCAGCGAGGCCGGTCGGCGGCAGGGGCTGCACGTGTGGAGCGCCGTCACGACCGGTCCACACGACATAGCGCACCGCGAGCCGGGTCGGGCGCGCGAGCACGAACACGTACCCGTTGTCGTGCACGTCCGCGCGCGTCGCCGTGCCGTCCGCGGCGGTGATGAAGACCGCCTCGACGCCGTCGGGGACGATGCCCGACACGCCGAGCATGTCGCGCCCGGTCCCCGCGCACGGATCGACCGCGACGGGCGCCTGCCCGCGCTGAAGGTTGCGCAGCGCGCCGCCACCGCCGGCCGCCGCGCCGCCGAGGGACACAACGGCGAGCCCCTCACTTGCCCCGCCCGTGGCGGAGGCGCACCCGAAGAGCCCGGCCAGCGAGACGTCGGGCACCGGGACGACCCAAGCGCGCGCCGCGCCGTCAGCTCGCAGCAGTCGCGCCGCATCCGGATCGACCGGCTCGAGCCCCGCTGACTTCAGCGCGGCGAGCGCGCGAGCGGGCAGCGCGTCGTTGTCCTGGCGGTCGCCGCGCAGGATCCCGAAGGACTCCTTCAGCGCGTCGGTCGGCGGCTTGCGGGCGGCGGGGCTGGGGGGCCTGCCGCCGCGCGGCTTGCACAGCAGCGGGACGGGCGCCGCGACCACCGGCTGCGCGGCCACCAGCCTCGCGGCACTGCCGCGCGGGCGAGCCCGGGGCGCGGGCGCCGCCGCAGCACGCGCCGGAGCGGTCGTCGCGCGGGACTTGGCCGACGTCCAACCACCCGCCGCCTGGGCCACGGCGGCCACGGCGACGACGACCACGACCACGCAAAAGAGCACGAGACGGCGAGCGGACAGCGCGTTGGCGATCACGAAGGGCCATCTTTCGTCGGAGTTGTGCAGCGACCGTCGAGGCAGACGATCAGGACGGCGCCGGCTGCGTCGCGGGCGGTGACGCGCGGGACCTCGCGGGCGCCATCCAACGCGGCGACGAACACGCGCATGCCGGCGGGCAAGTCGCCCCGGCCGACGGCGGTCGCGTCGGCCTGGGCAGCCGGGACGCTCGCGCGAGCGCCCGTGGCCGCGACCTCGACGCTGCGCGCCGCCGCAGGCACCGCACCGAAGGCCCACGTCCGGCTCGCCACCGGGTCGAAGTACGTCTGGACGAGCCGCTGCGCAAGGTCCCGCGGGCTCACGCCGGCGGCGCCCGACGACGCGATGTCACAGCGCGCCCCGCCCCCGCCGCCCGGCACCGACAGGAACACACCGACGGCGCGCACGTCGCCGTAGTCGCACGCCGACGCGCTGAGCCGCCACGCGACGCCGCGCAACGCGCCGCTCGCGACGTACACCTGCTCACCCGCGTGCCGCGGCGCGACCGCGTCCGGCGGGCGCGCCGAGTCGGGCAGCCGGGCCGGCGCGGGCGCCCAGACGACGTCGCGAGCGGCGAGCGCGGTCGGGACGAGGACAAGCGTCGCGAGCGCGACGAGCGCCGTGCGCCGCCAGCCGGCAAGGCGCGAGCGGCGCGGCGGCCGGCGCCACGAGCCGTGCAGGTCGCGGCCGAGCTCGGCAAGGATCGTGTCGGGGTCGCGCGCGGCGCTCACGACGGGCCCCCGGACGGCGCAGCGGCACCGCGCGCGGCGCTCATGACGCGGCCTCCGGCGCCGGGCCAAGCCCGTCGAGCGCCACCGCGAGTGCGCGCAGGCCGCGCGACACGCGCGCCCGCGCGGCCTGCTCGCTGATCCCGAGCCGGCCCGCGACCGCCGCGTAGTCGAGCTCCTCGACGACGCGCAGGCGCACCGCATCGCGCTGCTCGGTTGCAAGCTCCGTCAGCGCGCTCGCCACGGCGCCGCGCAGCTCACCGAGGGCGGCGAGCTCCTCGATCCGCACGAGCTCCTCGCCGTCGAGCACGGGCGCCTGCACGCCCGCGCGGCGCATCGCGCGGCGCTCGGCGGCGCCGCGCCGCAGCGCCTCGTTGAGGACGTTGCGCGCGATCCCGAAGACCCACCCTGCGAGCGCGTCCGCGTCGCCCGGGTCCGCGGAGTAGCGGCGGCGCAGCTCGAACGCGCGGGCGTACGTCTCGCCGACGAGGTCGACGGCGAGCTGCGCGTCGTACGTGCGGCGCGTGAAGAAGACGAGCAGCCGCCGCGCGTCGCGCTCGTAGGCGGCGGCGAGATCGTCAGCGGCAAGGCGCGAGCGAGCCATCGTGATGATCTTGTCGCGAGCCCCCGATGCTGTGACGCAGCGCCGACCCGGCCGGGCGTGGCATCGCACGCGAGCGGGTATTGACCCGGCGTGACGTGCGCGAGGATCATCGGGCTCATCTGCATGGCCCTCGCGGCGCTGCCGGTCGCAAGCGCGGGCGCGAGTGCCCCCATTCCCGGTGACGAGGACGTCCCGACGATCCGCTGGGCCGGCGACGAGATCACCCGCATCGGCAGCCTGCGAACCGCGTCGAAAGCCCCGCCGCCCACGATCACGCGCGCGATCACCGCGTTCGGGCGACCCTCCGCGACGAAGCGCACCTCGCGCGTCGCCTGCACGCTCTCCTGGCGCAAGCTCGGCCTGCGCGCGACGTTCGTCAGCCTCGGCTCCGCCTTCCCGCCGAAGACGACCTGCGTCGGGCGGCTCGGCGTCCTGCAGACCGCGACCGCATACGGCAGCGGCATCGAGACCCAGGCCGGACTGCGGGTCGGCGACAGCGTCGCACGCCTCAAGGAGCTTCACCCCGAGGCCTACTTCCAGGACGGGTGCTTCTGGCTCGCGACCGCGCCGACCGTCATCGGCAGCACCTCGCGCGACCAGCGCACGTGGACCGTACGAGCGCTGGCCGACGGCGGGGTCGTGCGCCGTCTGGGTCTGCGCATCCAGGCCGCCGCGGCCAACCCACCGCCCAACTGAGACCGATCCGGCGACGGTCGGTACCCTCTCCCCGGCCCTCCCGGCGCCGTGGCGGAGTGGCTACGCAGCGGCCTGCAAAGCCGTTTACTCCGGTTCGAATCCGGACGGCGCCTCTCGAATGCCGCGCATCACGCTGCATCTCGAAGACATCACGACCGACGACGAGGCCGACGCGATCGTCAACGCCGCGAACCCGAGCCTGCTGGGCGGCGGCGGGGTCGACGGGGCGATTCACCGCGCGGCCGGGCCGCAGCTGCTCGAGGAGTGCCGCGCGCTCGGCGGATGTGAGACCGGCGACGCGAAGATCACGTCCGGCGGCCGCCTCAGGGCCCGCCACGTCATCCACGCGGTTGGCCCGGTCTGGCACGGCGGCGACGACGGCGAGCCCGAGCTGCTCGCCGCCTGCTATCGCAAGGCGATCGAGCTCGCCGCGGCCAACGACTGCAAGCGTGTCGCCTTCCCCGCGATCTCCGCCGGCGCGTACGGCTACCCGCTCGCGCAAGCGGCCACGATCGCGATCACCTCGACGGCCGAGGCGCTGGACGCATACCCGAGCGTCGAGGAAGCACGCTTCTGGCTCTTCGACCCCAAGGCGCTCGCAGCCTTCGAGGACGCGCTCGGTGGCTGAGCGCACGGCGGGCATCGTGCTCGGCGGCGGTCGCTCGAAGCGCATGGGAGCGTCGAAGGCGACGCTCGAGTGGCACGGCTCGACGCTCGTGCGCCGCGCTGCGGGCCTCGTCGCGCGCGCCGTGGCGGGGCCGGTCGTCGTCGTTCGCGCCGCCGGCCAGGAGCTGCCGCCGCTCCCGGAGCACATCGAGATCGCCACGGACGCCGAGCAGTACCTCGGCCCGCTGCACGGCATCGCTGCCGGCCTCGAGCAGCTCGGCGGGCGCGCCGAGGTCGTCTTCGTCACGGGCGTCGACGCGCCGCTGCTGCACCCGGCGCTCATCGCCCATGTGCTGCGATCGCTGCGCGACGAGGACGACGCCGCCATGCCGTACGTCCACGGCTGGCGCCAGCATCTCGCAGCCGCCTACCGCGTCGGAGCCCTCGCGCCCGCACTCGCCGAGCAGATCGACCGCGAGCAGCTGGCCGTCGGCGCGCTCTCCGCCCGGCTGCGAGCCCACGAACTCGACGAGGCAAAGCTGCTCGCCGACCCACGGGTGAACGCCTACGACCCACAGCTCGACTCGCTGCTGAACCTCAACACGCCGGACGAGTACGCCGCGGCACGCGCGCGCGAAGCACCCCGCATCACGGTGCTAACCCCCCACGACCCGCAGCCGCAGACGGCCAACGCGGCCACGCTCGCGGCCGCGGCGCAAGCCGCCAGAGCGACCCGGCTCGTCGCCATCCTCGACGGTCACGGCCCGATCGCCGACCCCCACGAGCCGCTCGCGACCGGCGACCACCTCACTTTCGACGCCGCCCCCACAACGTCGCAACTCGCGCGCCCGTGGTAGGTTCGGCGCCTCCGGCGCGCCCGTGTCGAGGGGTTCTGCGCACCGCCGACCACGAGGTTTCAGCATGAGTGCACAGCCCACGATCGCAAGCGACGCCGTGCAGGTCGGCGGGCCCTACTGGGAGCAGCTGTCCGTCGGCGACCGCTACGTCGAGTTCCCCGCCATGACGCTCACCGAGGGGCACGCGGCCCTGCACCAGTCGATCGTCGGCGACCGCCTGCGCCTCGCGCTCGACGCGACCCTCTCGGACAAGATCGCCGGGCGGCGCCTCGCGCACCCGATGCTCGTCTGCGACGTCTCGATCGGCCAGTCCACACTGCCGACCCAGCGCGTCATCGGCAACCTCTTCTACCGCCGGCTCATGCTGCGCCGCCTGCCCGCGATCGGCGACACCCTCTACACGACCACGGAGATCGTCGCCCTCAAGCGCAACACGATCAAGGAAGGGCGCAAGCCTACCGGTCTCGCCGTCCTGCACATCGTCACGACCGACCAGGAGGAGCGCGCGATCCTCGACTACTGGCGCTGCGCGATGCTCCCGATCGCCGACCTCGACGCGTCACAGCCGCACGCCGACGACCTCGACCAGTTCCCCGCCGACCTGCCCGCTGACGCGCTGCACCACACGCTCGACGGCCTGGACCTCGGCGCCTACCGCGCCGCCGTCCCCGGCCCCCACTTCGCCGAGCTCACCTGCCCGACCACATGGGTCATCGACGGCGGCGACAGCGTCACGGCCGCGACCGAGCTCGCTCGCCTGTCGCTGAACATCGCCAAGGCGCACACAGACCCCGGCTCGCACAGCTCGGGCAAGCGCCTCGTCTACGGCGGCCACACGATCGGGATCGCCGCCGCGCAGCTCACGAAGGCGCTGCCCAACCTCGTGACGATCATCGGCTGGCATCACTGCAACCACCTCGCCCCCGTCTTCGAAGGCGACGTGCTGCGCAGCACCGTGCACCTCGAAGCGACGGAGTCGCTGCCCGACGGCGGCGGCCTCGTGACCCTGCGCATCGAGGTCGCGGCGCAGCGCGCCGACGGCGAGCAGGCCGCGGTACTCGACTGGCGACTCGTAGGAGCGATGGCATGAGCGACGGAATCCTGGATGGCGTGCGCGTGATCGAGGGCTCGGCGTTCGTCGCCGCGCCCACGGCCGGCATGACGCTCGCCCAACTCGGCGCCGACGTCATCCGCTTCGACGACCCGCGCGGCGGCCTGGACCACAAGCGCTGGCCGCTGACGAGCGACGGCGACAGCCTCTTCTGGTCGGGCCTGAACCAGGGCAAGCGCTCGTTCACGGTCGACCTGCGCTCCGACGAGGGTCGCGAGACGCTGGCGCGGCTCATCACCGCGCCCGGCCCCGGCAACGGGATCTTCCTGACGAACTTCCCCGCCCGCGGCTGGATGAGCTACGAGAAGCTCGCCGAGCGCCGTCCCGACCTCATCATGGTCGTCATGACGGGCAACCACGACGGCTCGTCGGAGGTCGACTACACCGTCAACCCGTCCGTCGGCTTCCCCGAGGCGATGGGCCCGCGCGACTCCGCCGTGCCCACGAACAGCCTCATGCCGGCCTGGGACACCGCGATGGGCGGCCTCGCGGTCGTCGGCCTGCTCGCCGCCCTCCGGCATCGCGACAAGACCGGCGAGGGCCAGCTCGTCACGATCGCGCTGTCGGACGTCGCGATCGCGACCGTCGGCAACCTCGGCCGCATCGCCGAGGTCCAGCTCGAGGGCCGCGACCAGCCGCGCGACGGCAACTACCTCTACGGCGCCTTCGGCGGCGACTTCCCGACGTCGGACGGCCGCCGGGTCATGGTCGTCGGCCTCACCGGCCGCCAGTGGAAGGCCCTCAAGGAGGCGACCGGCACCGAGGAGCTGTTCGCCACGATCGAGCAGTCGACCGGCCACGACTTCCGCGGCGAGGCCGGCCGCTACAAGGGCCGCGACCTCATCCGCGAGCTGCTGACGCCGTGGTTCGCCGAGCGCTCGCTCGAGGAGATCCGCGCGGCGTTCGCGGGCACGGGCGTCTCGTGGGGCCCGTACCAGACCTTCAAGCAGCTCGTCGCGGAGGACCCGCGCTGCTCGACGGAGAACCCGATGCTCACGGAGGTCGAGCACCCGGTCGGGACGTACCTCACGCCGGCCTCGCCGCTTCGGTTCTCCCGCAACGGCAGGCTGCCGGCGGTCCGCTCGCCGCGCCTGGGAGAGCACACCGATGAGATCCTCGCGGAGCTCGGCGACGGCGATCGCACCGCGCCGACGGGCGGCGCCGCGCCCGCTTCACCGTAGGCCGGCAGCCGCGGCGGAGAAAGGTCCCCGACGCATTCGGGCCTACACCAATGGCCAGTACGCGGCGGAACCTCTACGCTCAGAGTGGCAGTCGGCAGCCAGGATTCCTCAGTGGTGTCCGACTGACCAGCGCGTCTGCTGTCGTCGCCCCACGACCGGACGCGCGCCGAGTGGCGGGAAGGCCACGGAAGGCACCCACACACGGCCGGTTCCGCCGGCGGCCCGTATCGGCCGCCGGCGGCAGCCGGTGCATGTCCCTGCCCTTGTGGAGATCCGCTGGCGGCGCGCGTCAGGACGCCAGCCGCTCGCGCGGCTCGACGAGCTCGTGCAGGTGCGCGTAGCGGCTCGCCTCCGTGCGGTTGGCGACGCCGAGCTTGCGATACGTGTTCGACAGGTGGAACTTGACGGTCTGCTCGGTCACCCACAGCGACCGCGCGATCTGCCCGTTCGTGTGGCCCTCGGCGGCGAGCAGCAGGATCTCTAGCTCGCGGCGCGTGAGCGGGCACGCCTCCGCGGCCGCCCGCCGCGGGCTCTCGTAGCGGTGCACGACGTTGCCGCGCACGACCTCGCGCAGTGTCGTTCCGAGGCTCACCGGGTGCATGCTCTTCGACAGCACCGCGTCAGCTCCGGCTTCGAACACCTCCGATAGCCAGCCGTCCTCCATCCGCAGCGTCAGCAGCACGACCTGCGCGTCGGGAGCGTGCTCGGTCGCCTCGCGCAGGCGCGCGAGCGCCGCGCCGGCGTCGGCCAGCTCGTCGACGAGCACGACGTCCGGGCGCTGCTCGACGAGCGCGTCGCGCACGGGCGCGCGGCCGTCGACGAACCCGACGACCTCAAAGCCCGCCGTCTGGCGCAGGGCAAGGCGGATCGAGTGCACAACCATCGAGCGATCGGCGACGATCAGCAAGCGCTTCATCAATCGAACCTAGCTTCCGGAGTAGGCGTAGGACGGAGCGAGCACGCCGCCGCCGCTGTCGGCGCCCGAGTGCAAGATGAGATCCGCGGCCTCGTTGCGCGAGCGCACGCCGAGCTTCGAGAACGCCGACGACAGGTGGCATTTGACGGTGCTCTCCGCGAGGAACAGCTCGGCGGCGATCGCCTTGTTGCTCATGCCGGCGACGACCATGCTCAGCACCTGCTTCTCGCGCGTCGACAGCGTCGGCCGGTCGAGCTCGAGCCGGCCCGCGGCGGGCACGACGGTCTGCCCCGCGAGCACCGAGCGCACCGTGACCGACAGCGTGCTCTCGAGCATCGTGTCGAAGACGACGCCGTCGGCGCCCGCCTCGAGCGCGCGGCGAACGCCGCGGCGCGAGTCCTCCGGCATGACGGCGACGATCCCCGCCTGCGGGAAGCCGCGCCGCATGCGGCGCATCTGGTGATCGCGCTCGGTGATGCCGCGCCCGCACACGACGATCAGCACGTCCGGGTCGAGCACGGTCCCGACGACAAGGTCGTCGGCGTGCCCTCCTCGCATCGCGACGAGCATGCCGTCAGCGGCAAGCACGCCCTCGACGCGGCGTGCCGCAAGCTCGCCATCGGCAAGCATCGAGATCAGCGGCGCGCTGTCCGGCGCAACATGAGTCAAGTCCTGCATATGAAGTTCGCCCCTAACACGTTGGCCCCATGGTCAGCCAAGACCATCAACGAGCCACAGGATTTCACGTACCGACGGTATTTACATCGGAGCTAGCCACGAGAACCACTGCCGAACCCCGCCGTTCAACTGCGGGTTACAGAACTGCGCGATTGCGCACTTCTCGCACGACCGGTGCGCGATCGCGCAAACGGCCACGACCTTCGTCGCACGGTTCCGGCATTCCGCGGGCACCGAGCGGCGGGGCTATAATCGGCGACCGCGCGGATGTAGCTCAGTTGGCTAGAGCGTCTGCTTGCCATGCAGAAGGTCGAGGGTTCGAGTCCCTTCATCCGCTTCGCGACGACGGCCCCGCTCACACGCGGGCATCAGGGGTCCGCGTGAGACGGCTCAGCGCGGGCGCGCGCGGCGCGCGGGGTCGTCCTCGAGCGCGTCGCGGTCCCACCCGCCATGCGTCGCCGCCGCCTCGTAGGTCGTCTGCAGGAACTCGAGCAGCACGGCGTCGGGATCCGAGGCGCCGCGGACCGCCTCGTAGGGCAGCAGGAACTGGCCGGCGTCGTCGCTGTAGAACGCCTCGGCGGGCGCCACGCGGTGGCCCGAGAACCCGTCGGGCTCCGGGTAGGCGTAGGCGTAGAACGCGCCCTCCTCGCCGCCGCCGGGCCAGAACCCGCAGCTGCTCAGCTCATGCGAGTAGCCCTCGACCATCACCCAGTCGCCGACGTTCGGCGCCCCGCCCGGGTGGCGCGGCGCCGGACGCCCGGAGAAGCGGGTCACCGCGAGATCCATGGCTCCCCAGAAGAAGTGGACCGGGCTGACCTTGCCGATGAACCGGCTGCGAAAGGCGTTCATCACCCGGTCGGCCTGGATGAGCTGGCGCCAGAACAGCTGGGCGTGCTCGGGGTCATAGGAGGCGTGCTCCTCGTCGTCTTCGAACGGGATCGCCCGCGGCACCTCCACGGGCACGGGCAGGATCGACGCGTCGATGCCCAGATCGCGCAGCGCGGCCATCGTCTCGGCGTAGAACCGGGCGACCGGCTTGGGCTCGAGCTTCACCGTGCGCCGCTCGCCGCCCTCGAGGTCGATGTGCAGCTCGTGGACGCAGAAGTCGAACTCGATCTCGAAGGTCGTCGGGCCGTCGGGAACGGCGGAGGTCGTCAGCCCCCGTGGTGTGACATAGAGCGGCACCTGCCACCAGTGATTGACCATCGGGGCCTTCGCGAGGCGCACCTTGCCGACGATCTGCGTCCACATGTGCAGCGTGTCGCGGGTCGCGGCCCAGTCGTCGACGCGAAGGCTCGGCCAGTTGCGCTGCGGGGGCACGCCCAGTCTGTACCCGAGTGGACGCCGGGCAACCCTTCCGGCACGCGGCGCCCGCGGTGTGTCCGCCGGTCGTGCCAGACTCCGCGCTTACTGCAGGTGCGCGATTGAGGCGCGACGCAGAGGCAATACCCGGCTGTATCGTGGGAATGCTCTCGATTAGCCGCTAAGCTGTGGCTCGTGTCTATAACTTTGACGCAACTTCGGAGCTTTCTCGCGGTCATGCGCGGGGGTTCCGTTACCGCCGCAGCCGACGAGCTGGTCGTCACACAGCCGTCCGTGTCGGCCGCGGTCGCGGCGCTCTCGCGCGAGCTCGGCACGCCCGTGACCGAGCGCGAGGGGCGCGGGATCCGGCCGACCGCCGCCGGCACGGCGTTCGCACCGTTCGCCGCCGACGTCATCGGCCTGCTCGAAGAGGGTCGCCGCGCGGCCCGTGAGGCCGCGCACCTCGCCGACCGGCGCCTGCGCCTGGCGGCGGTGACCACCGCCGCGGAGTCCTTCGTCCCCCCGCTCATGCGCGCCTTCGGCCAGAGCAACGCGGGCATCGGGCTGACGCTCGCCGTCGGCAACCGCGAGCAGGTCCTCGACCTCGTCCTCGACCACCGCGCCGACGTCGCGATCGGCGGCCGCCCGCCCCGCGACCCGCGGATCCAGTCGACCGCGATCCTCGCCAACGAGTTCGTGCTCATCACCGCGCCCGACGACCCGCACGTCGGCGGCGGCACGATCGACGCCACCGAGCTCGAGCGACGCGTGTGGCTGCTGCGCGAGCCCGGCTCGGGCACGCGCATCGTCAACGAGGAGTTCCTGACCTCCGCCGGTCTCGAGCCGCAGACGCTGACGCTCGGCTCCAACGGCGCGATCAAGCAGGCCGCGCGCGCGGGCATCGGCGTCTCGTTCATCTCCAAGGCCGCAGTCGCGCTCGAGCTCGACGCAGGGCTGCTCGCCGCGCTGCCCGTGCGCAACCGCCCGGCCGCCCGCCGCTGGTATGCGATGTGCTCGACGGTCGGCCCCCAGCGCACAGCCGTCGAGCGGTTCATGGCATTCGTCGCGTCGCCCGACGCGCGCGAGGCGCTCGTCTAAACGCTACGTCGCGGGAGTCGCGGCCGTCCGGTCCACGCGCGTGCCGTCGCCGCCAAGCGCGACAGTGGCGCGCGCGGTCACGAGGTGGTAGAGCACGATGACCTGGACGACCGCCAGCGACTCGGAGCGATGCAGCTCGGTCCCTACCGTGAACTCGCCGAGGCGCTCGGAGCGCAGGTGGCTCGCGAAGTGCATCCGCGCCCACACCGCCTCCTCGATCTCCGAGCCGCGGGCCGGGTCGATGTCGCCGGGGACGAAGAGCTTGTGCTCGACGTCGTTCTCCTCGAGCGTCAGGCCCTTGCCGCCGCCGTCGACGAAGTCCGACAGGTCGGGGTGCTCGAGGCCCTTGCGCAGGACGATCTCCGCGTCGAGGTGGTCCTGGTCGCGACCCGGCTGAAACGACACGACGATGTCCGCCCAGCGCTGCTGCGGGCGGATGTACAGCTCTGAGTCAGGCTCGCGCCGGTCGAGCTCTTCGAGCACCTGGTCGGTCGTGTACCCGCGGCGCGAGCAGTCGCGCTGGACCTTCCACTGGCGCCGCAGCTCCTCCGGCGGAGCGAGGAACACGCGCACGTCGTAGCAGTCGCGCAGCGCCTCCGTGTGGTAGCCGAGCAGCCCCTCGATGAGCGTGAACTGGTTGGGCTTCGTGTACACCGGCGGCCCGAACGTGCCGTCCTTGTGCTGGTAGACGGGCTTGAGGATCGCGTGACCCGCATGAAGCTCGGCGAAGTGCCGCTCCATGATGTCGACGTAGTTGCAATCCGGGTGCAGCGGTGTGATGCCGTGCTCCGCGCGCTGGCGGCGGTCGTAGCGGTGGTAGTCGTCGGCGGCAACGTGCGTGACGTTGTTCTCGCCAAGCATGCGGACGAGCCCGCGGGAGAGCGTCGTCTTGCCGGTCGCGGAATCGCCGACGACTCCGAGGATGATCGGACGGGCCATCAGATGACTCCTGGACTAGCTCTGGTTGCCGGGGGCGTTGCCGTCGTCCGACGACTCGCCGTCCTCGTCTGAGAACAGCGAGCTCGCGAGGATGTCCTCGGCCTCGATCGTGACGAGATCCTCCTTGGTGAGCTCATCGCGACGATCGTACAGGCGACCGGCCTGGCGCATGCGTGCGCGGTCGATCGCGTTGCGGATGGAGCGCCCGTAGGCGAAGCGTGGACGCTCGACGCGACGCTCGATGTACTCGAGGAACGCCTCGCGTGCCTCGTCGGTGAACTCGTACTGCTGCTGCTTGAGCATCATCTCGGCGATCTGGGCGAGCTCCGGAACTGTGAAGTCCGGGAAGTGCAGGTGGTGCGCGACGCGCGAGCCCATGCCGGGGTTCGAGCGAAAGAACGTGTCCATCCGATCCTTGTAGCCCGCGAGGACGACCACGAGGTCGTCGCGCTCGGTCTCCATGACCTGCAGCAGGATCTCGATCGACTCCTGCCCGTAGTCGCGCTCGTTCTCCGGGCGATACAGGTAGTACGCCTCGTCGATGAACAGCACGCCGCCCTTGGCGCGCTTGAGCACGTCGCGCGTCTTCGGCGCGGTGTGTCCGACGTACTGCCCGACGAGGTCGTCGCGCGTGACGGAGACCACCTTCGGCTTGGTGATGTAGCCAAGCCGATGGAGGATCTCCGCCATCTTCAGCGCGACGGTGGTCTTGCCGGTACCGGGGTTGCCGGTGAACGTCATGTGCAGCGACGGGCGCGACGATTCGAGCCCTGCCTCGCGGCGCAGCTTGTCGATGACCAGGAGCGCCGCCATCTCGCGGATGCGCTCCTTGACGGGGCCGAGGCCGACGAGCTCCTCGTCGAGCTCGGACAGCACCGCCTCGACCGCGTCGGCGTCGTCGAGCGCCTTGACCTTCTCAGGCAGGGTTTCGATCGTCTGTGCCACTTAGTCCCCTGACTTGCCGTTCGACTTGGCTCCGTGGGCGATGACCGGCGCGAGGTCCCCGCCCGGGCCGCCGTACCGCTCGCCTGCCGGCGTGTTGAGGCCGGCGTAGGAGTGGATCGTGTAGCGGATGACGCGGTCGTGCGTCTCCTGGCGCTCCAGGCGGAAGCCGGGCTCGACCTCCGGGCGGTTGACGATGAACGACAGCGCCGACGTCTGGCGCCCCTTGGAGCGGTCGTACGCGACGACCTTCACGTAGAGGTGCGAATGCGCCTCGCGGCACGCGCGCACGTCACGCATGACGACGTCGGCCTCGTCCTCTTCGAGGTCGAACATCGGCGGCGACCACATGTCCCACAGCCCGTTGCGCGGGTGCGGGTCGTCGGTGTACTCGACCATGATCGACCAGCCGTTTGAGAGCGCGTACGTGATCTGCGCCTCGATCTGCTCGTCGGTCAGGTCGGGCAAAAAGGAGAACGTTCCTTGTGTGAGTCTCATGTCTATCTCCTCTACGCCGAGGTCGGCGTGACTTCGACGTCAGCCGTGTCGGTCGACGTGTACTCGAACGTGATGTCCTTCCAGACCTCGAGCGCGGCGTTCAGCTCGGGGCAGCCCTTGGCGGCCTCGACGAGGATGTCCGGACCCTCGGTGTAGTAGTCGCGGCCCTCGTTGCGGGCCTGGATGATCGCCTCGACGGCGGTGCGGTTGGCGCTGGCGCCCGCCGCGATGCCCATCGGGTGGCCGATCGTGCCGCCACCGAACTGCAGGATCGAGTCCTCGCCCAGGTAGTGCAGCAGCTGGTGCATCTGGCCGGCGTGGATGCCACCCGACGCGACCGGCATGACGCCCGGCATCGAGGCCCAGTCCTGGTCGAAGTAGATGCCCAGTGAGAGATCCTTCTTGTTGTAGCCATCGCGGAGGATCTTGTAGTAGCCCATGATCATCGCCGGATCGCCCTCGAGCTTGCCGACGACGGTGCCCGCGTGGATGTGGTCGACGCCCAGCAGGCGACACCACTTCCCGATCACGCGGAACGACACGCCGTGCGTCTTCTGGCGCGTGTACGTGCCGTGGCCGGCGCGGTGCAGGTGCAGGATCATGCCGTTGGCGCGGCACCAGTGCGACATCGAGGACATCGCCGTGTAGCCGACGGTGAGGTCCTGCATGATGATGATCGAGCCGACTTCCTTGGCGAACTCGGCGCGCTCGTACATGTCCTCCATCGTCGCGGCGGTGACGTTCAGGTAGTGGCCCTTGACCTCGCCGGTGGCTGCCTGTGCGCGCTGCACGGCCTCCATCGCGTGGACGTAGCGGTCGCGCCAGCGCATGAACGGCTGCGAGTTGATGTTCTCGTCGTCCTTCGTGAAATCCAAGC
This sequence comes from uncultured Actinomycetes bacterium, assembly GCA_963839905.1. Classification (GTDB taxonomy): domain Bacteria; phylum Actinomycetota; class Thermoleophilia; order Solirubrobacterales; family Solirubrobacteraceae; genus CADCVQ01. The sequence goes on from CAWIXC010000016.1 coordinate 210,834, forward strand.
CGCCGCGCAGCGCCTCGTAGACGACGCGACCGTAGTTCTTCGCGGAGAGGCCAAGCTTCGGCTTCGTCGTCGCGCCGATCAGCGGGCGGCCGAACTTGTCGAGGTACTCGCGCTCCATGACGATGCCGTGCGGGGGGCCCGGGAACGTCTTGACGTAGGCGACCGGGATCCGGATGTCCTCGAGGCGCAGAGCCTTGAGGGGCTTGAAGCCGAAGACGTTGCCGATGATCGAAGACGTGAGGTTGGCGATCGAGCCCTCTTCGAAGAGGTCGATGTCGTAGGCGATCAGCGCGATGTACTGGCCCGGGGTGCCCGGTACCTCTTCGACGCTGTAGGCCTTGGCCTGGTAGTGCTCGTATGGCGTCAGGCGGTCGGTCCAGACGACGGTCCATGTCGCGGTCGAAGACTCGCCGGCGACCGCTGCCGCAGCTTCGATCGGATCGACGCCCTCCTGCGGCGTGATCCGGAAGGCGCAGAGGATGTCCGTGTCCTTGACCTCATAATCCGGGTTCCAGTACCCCATCTCGGCGTACGGCGTGACCCCTGAGTCCCAACGACTCTTGGTCTTCTTCTGCCCATCCTTCTCGGTGGTGCTCATTCAGTCCTCTCTCGCGTGTACCTGATCGGCACACTACCTCGGCAATCCTAAGATAAAAAGCCAAAGATCGTTTCGTTTACATTGCTAAACGTTTATGAGTGCCGCTTCGAGTACGGCGGTCTCCCCCATCGTGCGGGCGACCCTCGGCACGACGTCGGTGGTCGATACCTGCGCGCAGAACGTCACGTCCGCCCCCAGTCCGACGATCTGCAGCTGCTTCGCGCCGGCGCTCACCTCGAGGGCGTCGATCGGCTCGGGGTACGCCGCGGATACGGCCTCGGCGATCAGCGCCGCGTCGGTCTTCGGTCCGTCAAGGGCGGCGCTGAGGCGGCCGGCGAGGTACGTGTCCTCGACCGTGACACTGCCGTTCGTACCTGCGCACAAGATCAGGATGTCGCCTGTCCGACCCGCCAGCTCGCGTACGACCGCGTCCTCGTTGCGCAGGCACGCGAGCAGCACCTCGTCGCATGTCGCCACGGCGCCGACGATCGCCGGTGCCCCGTTCGTCGTCGCGAGGATGAGCTCGGGGCCCAGCGGCCTCAGCATGTCCTCCGGGGAGTTGCCGAGATCGAAGCCGGGCGGGCGCTCGCAGTCGCGCTCGCCCGCGAGCACGCGGCCCTCGGCGCGCAGCTCCTCGGCCTGCTCGAGCCCGCCGGCGACGAGCACGCGCTCGTAGCCGGAGTCGAGCGCGAGCGTGATCGTCGTCGTCGCGCGGAGCACGTCGATGACGACCGCCGTCGCGGCGGGGCGCACATGCGCCCCGAGGAACGCGACGTCGATCATCTCGTGCTCACGCTTGCCGATCTCCTTAGACCGTGGTGCGCACGCCAGCGGCGTAGCGCTCGGCCATCTGCTCGAGCGAGATCGCCTCGTAGTCGCCGGCGTGGCCGGCCATGCCGAGCTCCTGCATGCGCAGGGCGCAGATGTGCTTCTGGCCCGCGCGAGCGGCCTTGCCGGGACCGCGAGGATCCCAGTCGCCGGGCGTGTCGCGGAAATGCTCGCGCATGAACGCGGTGATCGCAAGGCGGCCGTCGGTGTCGATGTTGACCTTGCGCACGCCGTGCTCGATGCCGCGCTGGATCGCCGAGATCGGCACGCCGAAGCCGGCGTCGACCTCGCCGCCGGCGGCCTTGACGCGCTCGACGATGTCGGCGGGCACGCTCGACGAGCCATGCATGACGATGTGCGTGTCGGGCAGGCGACGGTGGATGTCCTCGATGATCTCCATCGCGAGGATGTCGCCGTCGGGCTCGCGCGAGAACTTGTACGCGCCGTGGCTCGTGCCGATCGCGACGGCCAGGGCGTCGACGCCCGTGCACTCGACGAACTCCTCGGCCTGGGCCGGGTCGGTGAGGCAGATCTCGCCGGAGCCGACGCCGTCCTCGATGCCGCCGAGCGTGCCGAGCTCGCCCTCGACTGTGACGCCGCGTGCGTGGGCGTAGTCGACGACCTTCTTCGTGACCGCGACGTTGTCCTCGAAGCTCAGCGGCGTCTTGGCGTCCTCGCCGAGCGAGCCGTCCATCATCACGCTCGTGAAGCCGAGCTCGATCGCCGAGATGCAGGTCTCCGGCGAGTTGCCGTGGTCCTGGTGCAGGGCGACGGGGATGTCCGGATAGGTCTCGGCCGCGGCCAGCATCATGTGGTAGAGGAAGCGGTCGCCGGCGTATTTGCGCGCGCCGCGAGAGGCCTGGACGATCACCGGCGACTGCGTCTCCTGCGCGGCCTCCATGATCCCCTGGATCTGCTCCATGTTGTTGACGTTGAAGGCTGCGACGCCGTAGCCGCCGGCGGCGGCCTCGTCGAGCAGCTGGCGCATGGTCACGAGCGGCATCTGATCACTCCTGGTCGGTTACGGGTCTGCTTTCGACGATCCGGCGCACGGAGCCCGGTCGCACGATCAGCGAATGGGTGACGTTCCAGCCACCGGAGCGCCGCGGGGCGCTCAGGCCAAGCGTGCCGCCGGTGATCGCCGTCGCCGCGAACATCGCGTCGCCCCTGACGAGATCCTCGACCTCGAGGATCTCGGTGGTCGAGAGGCCGGCCGCCGCGATCGCCTCGCGCTCGGGCTCGCGCTGCGGGGCGAGGCGGGTCTGCATGCCGCCGCCGACGCACTTCACGGCGCACGCGGCCATGACGCCCTCGGGCGTCCCGCCACAGCCCATCAGCAGGTCGACGCCGGTGCCGGGCAGCGCGGCGAGCAGCGCGCCCGCGACATCGCCGGCGGTCGGCGTCTGCACGCGCGCGCCGCACGCCCGCAGGCGCGTGATGAGCTCGACGTGACGGGGCTTGTCGAGCACGACGACGACCATGTCCTTGGGGCGCTTGCCGAGCGCGGCGGCGACGCGCTTGAGCACGCGCTCGGGCTCGTCGCGCAGGTCGATCGCATCGCGTGCGGCGGCCTCGACGACGAGCTTGTCCATGTAGTGCGCGGGACCCGGCGACCACAGCCCGCCGACGCCGGCGAACGCGATCGTCGTCAGCGCTCCCGACTGGCCGGCGGCGCAGAGGTCGGTGCCCTCGACGGGGTCCACGGCGATGTCGAAGCTCACCTCGTCGCCCTCGCCGACCTCCTCGCCGTTGTACAGCATCGGGGCGTTGTCCTTCTCGCCCTCGCCGATGACGACCTTGCCCAGCACATGGGCTTCGCCGAGGGCGAGGCGCATCGCCTCGGTCGCGGCCCCGTCGGCGGCCTTGCCGTCCCCGCGACCCGCCCACACGAACGCGGCCATCGCGGCGTTGCGCACGGCGGCGACGGCCAGAGGCTCGAGGCGCTTGGGCAGCTCGGGCGCCGCGCGCACGGCGGCACCGGCCGGCTCCTCGACCAGGGTCATGCGGGCATCCTCACTGTCGTTCTCTTTGCGTTCAAGCGAAATGTTCGGCGTGTCTCATAGAGAGAGCGCGATCGAACAGGGCCGTAGCTGGCGCAACCCCGCTCTTGGCGTGGGTCTACCCCAGAGCCATCGGCGCTCACCTGAGCCTACCCCCGCGCGCTGCGGCTCGTCGTGCGCCTCGCGCCCGCGCCTCCCGTGCGACGTGCGCTGCGTTAGCCGCGAAGGTCTTCGAGCGCTTCGGGCGTGTCGATGTCGATGCCCGAGCAGAGGTGGCCGCACTCGATGGGGAAGGCGCCGATGCGCCTGAGCACCTCACGGGCGCCGACGTCGCCCTCGAGCGCGGCGATGTCGTCGAAGTAGGCGCTGCCGAGCGCGACCGGGTGGCCGGGTGCGCCGTCGAACATGCCGCGGGCGCGGGTGTGCGCGCCGTGCTCCGCGGCGAGGTCAGCGAAGCGGGCGATGACCTGCGGCGTGATCTTCGGCATGTCGCCCAGGGTGAGCACGACGGCGTCGGCGTCGTCGCGGATCGCCGCGATGCCGCAGCGCAGCGACGCCGCCTGGCCCGTCGCCCAGTCCTCGCAGACGACGACCTCGGCCGAGCCGAAGTCGACGCCTGCCTGGATCTCCTGCGCCCGTGCGCCCAGCACGACGACGATCCGTTCGATCGCCGGGACCGCCTCGACCGCGCGGATCGCGTGCTCGAGCAGCGGGACGCCGTCCAGCTCGGCCAGTTGCTTGGCCGAGCCGAACCGCGACGCCCCGCCGGCCGCGAGCACGACGGCCGCGATCAACCAGCGCCCTCCGCCGCGGTCGCCAGCGCGCGCAGCGTCAGGATGCGCGCCAGGTGGCGCTTGTAGTCCGGCGTGGCGTTGAGATCGCCCGCCGGGTCCGTGCCGTCCGCCGCGAACGACGCGGCGGCCGCGATGTGGTCGCCGTCCAGCGGCTTGCCGCGCAGGGCGTCCTCCGCGACGGTTGCCCGCAGCGGCGTCGGGCCCATGTGCCCGAGGCCGATGCGCACGTCCTCGCACGTGCCATCGCTCGCCTTCTTGACGAGCGCGCTGACGCCGACCATCGCCCAGTCCTCGGCGCGGCGGTTGAACTTCTCATAGCCCCAGCCGTAGCCGGCGCGGGAGGGGATCCTGATCTGCGTGAGCACCTCGCCCGGCGCCAGCGATGTCGTGAGGTAGCCCGTGAACAGGTCCTCCGCGGCGATCGAGCGCGCGCCCTGCGGGCCGCGCACGAGAACCGACCCGCCGAAGGCGAGCAGCACCGCCGGCAGGTCGGCGGCGGAGTCGCCGTTGGCCAGCGACCCGCCGATCGTGCCGCGGTTTCGCACCTGCTGGTCTGCGATCTGCTTCGCCGCCGCCGCGATCAGGCCCATGTCGTCACGCGACTGCAGATCGGCGTGGCGGGTCATCGCCCCGATCCGAAACGAGTCCCCGCCGGTCTCGACGCCGCGCAGCCCCTCGATCCGCCCGATGTCGACGAGCAACGACGGGGACGTGAAGCGCAGCTTCATCAGCGGCAGCAGCGAGTGCCCGCCGGCCAGGAGCTTCGCGTCCTCCCCACCCTCGCCGAGCAGGCGGATCGCGTCGTCGACGGACTCCGCAACCGCGTAGTCGAACGCCGCGGGGATCATGCCGCACCTCCTTCGGGGCTCGTAGGCCCGGAGCCCGCGGAGCCCTCGCCCTGCGGGGGCAGGTCCTTGCCCTGCTCGGTGTCCTCCGGCCCCGACCCGCGGCCGCGCGCCTCCTCGAGCGCCTCCCAGATGCGCAGCGGCGTCAGCGGCATGTCGATGTACGTCACGCCCTCGTGGCGCAGCGCGTCGATGACCGCGTTGACGATCGCGGGCGTCGAGGCGATCGTGCCGGCCTCGCCGATGCCCTTCACGCCGAGCGAGTTCGACGGCGACTTCGTCTCGGTGCGATCGAGCTCGAAGCTCGGGATCTCCGCCGCCGTCGGCAGCGCGTAGTCCATGAACGTGCCGGTCACGAGCTGGCCGCGGTCGTCGTAGACGACCTGCTCGTAGAGCGCCTGGCCGATGCCGTGCGCGACGCCGCCGTGGACCTGCCCGTCGATGAGCATCGGGTTGACGGCCGGCCCGCAGTCGTCGACCGCGACCCAGCGCACGACCTCGACCTTGCCGGTGTTCGCATCCACGTCGACGACGCAGATGTGCGTCCCGAACGGGAAGACGAAGTTCGACGGGTCGTAGATCAGCGTCTGCTCGAGCCCGAGCTCCATGCCCTCGGGCATGAGCGTCGCGTCGATGTAGGCGCAGCCCGCGATGTCGGCGAGCGTCATCGTCTTGTCCGGGTCGCCGACGAGCGAGAACCCGCCGCGCCCGACCTCGATGTCGTCGACCGACGCCTCGAAGTTGAACGCCGCGATCTCGCGGCACTTCTGGGCGAGCTTCTCCGCGGCGTGCGCCGCTGCTACTCCGCCGATCGCCAGCGACCGCGACCCGTACGTGCCAAGGCCCATCGGCCCGGTCGCCGTGTCGCCGTGGATGACCTCGACGACCGCCGGCTCGGTCCCGAGGCGGTCCGCGACGATCTGCGCGAAGCCCGTCTCGTGGCCCTGCCCGTGCGGCGACGCGCCGGTGAAGACCGTCACCGAGCCCGTCGGGTGCACGCGCACGAGCGCCGACTCGTACAGGCCGATGCCGAGCCCGAAGCCCTTCGGCCCGACGGCCCGCGACGGCGCCAGGCCGCAGATCTCCGTGTATGTGCTGAAGCCGACCCCCCGCAGGATGCCGTTCTCGCGCAGCGTGGCCTGCTCGGCGCGAAACGCGTCGAGGTCGAGGATCTCGAGCGCCTTGTCCAGCGCGGTCTCGTACGCGCCCGAGTCGTACGTGATGCCGTAGGGCGTCGTATACGGGAAGTCCGCCTCGGCGATGAAGTTCTTGCGCCGCACCTCGAGCGGGTCCATGCCGAGCTTCTCGGCGAGCAGGTCGATCGTCACCTCGAGCATGTGCGTCATCTCGGGGCGGCCGGCGCCGCGGATCGCGTCGGTCATGAACTTGTTCGTGAAGACGCCCGTGATGTCGGTCTTGACGTTCGGGATCGCGTAGCAGCCGGTCATGACGAACGCCCCGAGCTCGGGGATCATCGGGGTCAGCAGGCCGAAGTACGCGCCGCAGTCCTGGATGATGTTCGCGTGGAAGGCGGTGATCTTGCCGTCCGACGTCGCCGCCATCCGCACGTAGTCGACCTGGTCGCGGCCGTGATGTGAGACCGCCATGTTCTCCGAGCGCGTCTCGATCCACTTGATCGGCCGGCCGAGCGCCTTGGCGGCCCACGCGCACAGCGTCTCCTCGGCGCAGACCTGCAGCTTGCCGCCGAAGCCGCCGCCGACCTCGGGCGCGATGACGCGCACGTGATCCTCGGGGATCCCCATCTGGACGGCGTAGAACAGGCGCAGGAGGTGCGGGACCTGCGTCGAGGACCACACTGTCAGGCTGCCGGCGCGGTACTCGGCGATGACGCCGCGCGGCTCGATCGCGGCACCGGCGGTACGGTGGTTGACGATCCGCTGCTCGACGACCACGTCGGCCGCGGCGATCGCGGCGTCGACGTCGCCGCCGCCCATCGACCACTCGTGGACCTTGTTCGTGCCGAGCGACTCGTGGACGAGCACCTCGTCCTTCAGCGCCTCCTCGACGTCGACGACGACCGGCAGCGGGTCGTACTCGACGCGCACGGACTGGGCCGCGTCGACGACGTCGTACTTGTCCTCGCCGATGACCATCGCGACCGCGTCGCCGACGTGGTTGACCTCGCCGCGAGCGAGCGGCCAGCGCTCGGGCGTGTTGATCTCCACGCCGGGCGGCGCCCAGGCCATCGGCAGGGGCGCGAGCAGGTCGCTCATGTCCTCGCCGGTGAAGACGGCCTTGACGCCGGGCCGGGCCATGGCCTCCGACGTGTCGATCGAGACGATCTTCGCGTGCGCCTCCGGCGAGCGGACGACGGCCATGTAGAGCATGCCGTGCAGGACGAAGTCGTCGATGTACGTCGCGCGGCCCGTGATGAGCCGCGGGTCCTCCTTGCGGCGGATCGACTGGCCGACGTGCTTGGCGGTCGGCATCTCCTCGATGGTGCTCACGCCGTCACCTTCCCCATCTCCTCGGCGGCCGCCTGGACGGCCTTCACGATGTTGTGGTAGCCGGTGCAACGGCAGAGGTTGCCCTCGATGCCGTGGCGGACCTCCTCCTCGGAGAGCGGCCCCGGCCCGTGGCGCTCGATGAGGTCGGCGGCAGCCATGATCATGCCGGGCGTGCAGTAGCCGCACTGCAGGCCGTGGTTGGCCCAGAAGGCCTCCTGCAGGGGATGCAGCGCGCCGTCGCTGTCGGACATGCCCTCGATCGTCTTGACCTCCGACCCGCTGGCCTGCACGGCCAGGACGGTGCAGCTCTTGACGGACTCGCCGTCGACGAGGCAGGTGCACGCGCCGCAGTTCGACGTGTCGCAGCCGATGTGCGTGCCGGTCAATCCGAGCACGTCGCGGATGTAGTGCACGAGCAGCATTCGAGGTTCGACTACAGCATCGACGGTCTGACCGTTGACGGTCATCTGCACTGGGACGGTAGTGCCCACGCGGTCTCCTTCCGAGAGACGGCGCGCCTTCCATGCCCGGGCGCGCCGATGGTATGAACGGCAGTGTTTACCTTTGCTACGCCAAGCGCAACCAGCAACGATCATCGCCATTCATCCGGGCGCCTAAACGGTGCGTTGCGGGGCTCGGCGCGTCGCGACGACGATCCCCGCCACGATCACCGCGACGCCCGCGAGCTGCAGCGGCGCGGGGTCTTCGCCGAGCAGCACGATGCCGAGGATCACGGAGCCGACCGGCTGCACCGTGAGCACGATCGAGGTCAGCGAGGCCGGCAGCCGCGGCAGCGCGAGCGCGATCAGCAGCCATCCGAGGACCTGCGACGTCAGCGCGAGTGTGACGAGCCAGCAATGCGCCGGCCAGCTCGGTCGCAGGTCGAGCTCGCCGAGCAGCCGGCCCGCGACGATCGCGACGATCGTCGCCATGAGCGTGGCGGCGAACAGCGGGCCGGCGGGACGGCGCAGGTCGCGGCCCATCTCGCGCAGGACGAGGATGAAGCCCGTGTACGCGACGCCGGTGAGCACCCCGAACAGCGCGCCGCGCGCCGGGTCGTCGCCGTAGGCCCCCTCCCCGACGACGCCCGAGATCAGCACCGCGCCGCCGAAGACGAGCGGGACGGCCAGCGCGACGCGGGCCGACGGGCGCTCGCCGAGCAGCAGCCACGCCGCGACCGCGACGAGCACGACCTGCAGGTTCGCGAGCACGGTCGCGAGGCCAGCGCCGACGTCCGCGATCGCGTGGTGCCAGAGGATGAGGTCGGCTGCGAAGAACGCGCCGGCGGCCGTGGCGCGCCACCAGCTCCCGGTCGGCGGCGGGCCGTAGCGGCGGTGCTCGATCCAGGCGAGCGCGCCGAGCACCGGCAGCGCATAGGCGCAGCGAAAGACCGCGGCGGTCGCGGGGCTGACGCCCGCGAGGTCGACGAGGATCGCTGAGAACGCGATCGTCAGCGCGCCCGCGAGCGCGGCCAGCGCGGGGCGTGCGGTCAGCGCCTGCAGGGCTCAGCCGTGCGCGTCGAGGGCCTGGTTGACGAGCGCGTCGGCGTCGGCGTTCTCGGCACGCGGCACCGAGCGGATCGACCAGCGATCGAACCCGGAGAGCGCCTGCAGCGCGGCCGCGTGCAGCGGCTTCATGTCGCGATGCTTGACCTTGTACACGCCGTTTACCTGCTTGGCGACGAGCTCGGAGTCGTTGACGACGTCGACCTCGCCGGCTCCGAGCTTGCGGGCGAGCTCGAGCCCCAGCAGCAGCCCGCGGTACTCGGCGACGTTGTTCGTCGCGACGCCGATCGCCTCGCTCGCCTCGTCGAGCACGTCACCGTCGGGAGTCGATACGACAGCACCCGCGGCGGCCGGTCCGGGGTTCCCCCGGGCGCCGCCGTCCACGTGCACGACGACCCTCAAAGCCCTCCGTTACTCGCCCGACAGCCGCGGCAGGTCCCCCGGCACGCGCGATCGGCGGCGGTCGCGCACCTCGCGCTGCTTGACGACCTCGGGATCGGCCTTCGGCGGCGCCTCGCCGTCCGGGCCGCGCTTGTTGCGGCGATCGGCCTTGCGGCGGTCGACGATCACGGTCACGTTGTCGTCGTCGGCGTAGTACGCCGTGAGCTTCTCGAAGAGCTCCTCCTCGAGCGCTTCCGGGACGACGCAGTAGATCATCGCGCCACCCTAACCAAGCGGCGAGTCATCCGCCCAGCGCCAGCAGGCCGCGCGCGTCGGCGACGGCGTTTGACTCGAGCTCGGCCGCGCTGAGCTCCGTGAGCTCCGCGCCCTGGCCGGAGACGCGCACCCCGGCGGCCTCGTCGGCGAGATCGACCTCGTAGCGATACCAGCACAGCTCCCAGCCGACGACGATCGAGACGATCGAGCCCTCGGTCGCGGACGGCAGGACCGCCACCGCCGGCTGCCCGAGCGAGCGGGCGACGCCGGCGATCCGGCGCGGGTGCGCGCTCGTGTTGAAGACGTCCAGCGCGCGCGCCATCTTGAGGTCGGCGTTCGTCGGCACGGCGCGCACGTGGCGCTGCTCGCGGGCCGGGGCGGCTCCGTCGCGGGCCTCGGGCGCCGCGGCGGCGGGCAGCTCCTCGTGCTCTTCGGACGGCGGCAGCGGCTCGTCCGCGCGCTGCGAGGCCGGCTCGATCCGCTCGACCCTGCCGTTGCGGCGCGAGTACGGCAGCACCGGCTCGGGCGCAGGCGCTCGCGGAGCGCGAGCGGGGCGCAGCCGACCGAGCAGCGAGCGGCCGCCGCGCGAGCCGCTGCGGCGCACGCCGAGCGTGTTGTCGGCGCCCTCGCGGATCCAGCCCTCGTTGGCGGCGCGGGCGATGCACAGCTCGCACACCATCCTGCGCGCCCCGCCGGCGATGAACGGATCGGCGTGCTCGCCGCGAAGCAACGTCCGCCCGCAGACATCGCAGGCGACGGCCTCGCGGGTGGTGCTGATCGACTTGCGCTCCATCGCCGCACCAGAGTACCGCCGAGGCGCGAGCTGCGCCCAGCGTGTTCGCCCGCTGCGTCAGCGGCGGCGCTGCTCGAGCTCCGACGGTCCGACGTGCTTGGCGAGCCAGGCGACCAGCGGCCTGGTCGACTCGAGCTCGGCGACGACGCGCTCGGTGCACGCCGGCTCGTGCAGCCACGGCTCGAGGGCGTGGCGGCGAAAGACCGTCAGGTGCTTGCGGCGCAGGTGCTCGATGCGCGGATGGTTGTGCGGGTAGCCGCGGGGGGCGCGCTTGAGCACCGGGTCGATGATCTCAAGACCTGCGTCGCGAGCGGCCTGCAGCGCGCGCTCGAAGGCCTTCGCCCGCCGCGCGTCGTCGATCGCCTGGCGGAAGCGCTCGAGCTGGTCGGTCGCGGGGTGATGCAGCCCGGCGCCTACGAGCAAGCCGTCGAGCGAGAGCTCGACGTACCAGCCGCCGGCGCCCGTGTAGCCGATCGCGACGCCGAGTTGCTCCTTGATCGGCGGGCGATTGCCGAAGCGCGCGTCGTTGTAGGGCCGAAACAGCCGCGGCTGGCCGAGGTGCTCGAGGCGCGCGGCCAGGGCCCGCGCGGGCTCGACGAGGTGCTCGTCGTAGCGCGCGCGGTTGGCCTTGAACCACTGGCGGTCGTTGTTGTCCTCGAGCTCGCGGAGAAACTCGAGTGCGTCGGGTGGCCACACGGGGCCATGAGGCTACGCGTTGACCGCCTCCTGGTCGGTCGCCTGATCGACGACCTTCTGCTGCAGGTGCGCCGGAACCTCCTCGTAGCGCTCGAATTCCATCGTGTAGTCGCCCTGGCCGCCGGTGAGCGAGCGCAGGTCGGGCGCGTACGTGAGCATCTCGGCCATCGGCACCTCGGCCTTGACCTCGGTCAGGCCCCCGCCGACGCCCTCCATCCCCTGCGGGCGCCCGCGGCGCGAGTTGAGGTCGCCGATGACGTCGCCGACCGAGTCCTCGGGGATCGTGAGGGTCACGAGCATGATCGGCTCGAGCAGCACCGGCGCGGCATTGCTCATCGCCTCGCGCATCGCGATCGAGCCGGCGAGCTTGAACGCCATCTCCGACGAGTCGACCGTGTGGTAGCTGCCGTCGAAGACCGTCACGCGCACGCCCTTGACGGGACAGCCCGCGATCGGCCCGGACCGCATGGCCTCGACGACGCCCTTCTCGACCGCCGGGATGAACGACGTCGGGATGACGCCGCCCTTGATGTGGTTGACGAACTCGAACTCGTCGGCATCCGAAGCCGGGAGCGGCTCGATCTCGATGTGGCAGTCGCCGAACTGGCCGCGCCCGCCGGACTGCTTCTTGTGGCGGCCGTGGGCCTTGGCCTGCTTGCGGATCGTCTCCTGGTAGGGGACGCGCGGCGGGTGCAGCGCGACCTCCGCGCCGAAGCGCTCCTTCAGACGGTCGACGATGACCTCGACGTGCATCTGCGAGAGCCCGGCGATGATCTGATCGCCGGTCTGCGGGTCGCGGTGCAGGTCGATCGTCGGGTCCTCCTCCTGCAGGCGGCGCAGCGACGTGTAGACCTTGTCCTCGTCGCCCTTGGCCTCCATCGCGAACGCCATCACCGGGGCCGGAAGCTCGATCTTCGGCATCGAGATCGGCTCGTCGCGCTCGGCGAGCCAGTCGCCCGCGCGCGTCTCCTTGAGCTTCGCGACGGCGCCGATGTCGCCGGGGCCGAACTCGTCGGCATGGCCCGACTCCTTGCCGCTGAACACGAGCAGCTGGCCGACGCGCTCCTTGTGATGCGTCGTCGTGTTCATCACGTGCGTGTCGTGCTGCATGAGGCCCTGGTAGACGCGGAAGAGGTTGATGCGGCCGGCGAACGGGTCGGCGCGGGTCTTGAAGACGTAGGCGTACAGCGGTGCGTCGTCGCGATGCTCGAGCGTAATCTCCGGAAGCTCGAGGCCGCCGTGCTTCACCGGCGACGGGAGGTCCTCGACGATCGCGTCGAGCAGGCGGTTCGTGGCGAGGTTGCGCGTCGCGACGCCGCAGGTCACGGGGAACAGCGAGCCGTGGTTCGTGCCGTCCTTCAGCGCGGTCACGATCTCGTCGTGGGCGATCTCCTCACCCTCGAGGTAGCGCTCCATGAGGCTGTCGCTCACCTCGCAGATCTGGTCCATGAGCTTCTCGCGGTACTCCTCGGCGGTGGCCTGCATGTCGTCCGGGATCGGGATCTCCGTGCAGTTGTCGACGCTCGTGCCTTCGTAGCGGTAGGCCTTCATGTCGATGAGGTCGATGACCCCGGAGATCTCGTGCTCGGAGCCGATCGGGATCTCCGTCGCGACGACGTGTCCGCCGAAGGCCTCCTTCAGCGAGTCCAGCGCGCGGAAGAAGTCGGCCCGCTCGCGGTCGAGCATGTTCACGAAGATCATCCGCGCGAGGTCGAGCTGCATGGCGCGCGCCCACAGCCGGCGCGTGGAGACCTCGACCCCCATGACCCCGTTGACGACGAAGATCGCCGACTCGCAGACGCGCATCGCGCCGAGCGCGTCGGCGACGAAGCTCGGCTCCCCCGGCGTGTCGAGCAGGTTGATCTTGCGATCGGCCCATTCGAACGAGCTCAAGGCGACGGAGATCGACATCTTGCGCGCCTGCTCGTCGGGCTCTGAGTCCGACACGGTGGTGCCGTCTAGCACGGACCCGAGCCGGTTCGTAGCCCGTGCCTCGTAGAGCAGCGCCTCGTGCAGCGACGTCTTGCCGCTCCCGCGATGACCGATAAGGGCTACGTTGCGAATGCGGTCGGCAGACTTGTGCATACCGCGCCTCCTCTCCTCGGGGAGCCGCGATGCTATTACCGCGCCGCCGGTGTTTCCAGCGCGTGAACTAACGCGGAGCTAAGAGTTAGGCGGCGTCGCCGAGGTTCTCGTCGGACATGCGCCCGCGCAGGCGCAGGACGGCCTTCGTGTGCAGCTGCGAGACGCGCGACTCGGTGACGCCGAGGACCTCGCCGATCTCGCGAAGCGTCAGGTTCTCGTAGTAGTAGAGCGCGACGACGAGCTTCTCGCGCTCGGGCAGGCGGGCGATCGCGTCGGCGATGCGGTCCTTGAGATCGGTCGCGTCCATCACCGCGGCGGGATCGGGCGCGCCGGGGTCCTGCAGGGTGTCGAGCAGGGAGACCTGATCGCCGGACGCGTCGGACACGGTCCACAGCTCGTCGAGCGCCGCGATCGTCGAGTTCGAGATCTGCAGCAGCGCGTCCTGGAAGTCGCCAACGGTCATCTCGAGCTCGGACGCCATCTCGTCGTCGGTCGGCGCGCGCTGCAGCTTGTGCTCGAGCTTCGCGTTGGCGCGCTCGATCGCCCGCGCGCGGGCGCGCACCGAGCGCGGCACCCAGTCGAGCGAGCGCAGCTCGTCGATGATCGCGCCCTTGATCCGGGTGATCGCGTAGGTCTCGAACTTGATCTCGCGCTCGAGCTCGAAGCGCTCGATCGCGGAGATCAGCCCGCCGAGGCCGTAGGAGATGAGATCGGCCTCCTCGACGTGCGCGGGCAGGCCCGACGCCATCCGGCCCGAGACGTACTTGACCAGCGGCGAGTACGCGATGACCAGCCGCTCGCGGGCGCGCTCGTCCCCGTCGCGCTTGTAGCGGCGCCAAAGATCCTTGAGCTCGATTGATTTGACGTTTGTCTCCATCAGTCACTAAGCCCGCGGGTGCGCACGCGTATAGGCAACCTTCAGGCGCGCCGACTCTACCCGAGTGTAGGTCTGCGTCGTGGACACCGACGCGTGACCGAGCAGCTCCTGGATCGATCGCAGGTCCGCGCCGCCTTCGAGGAGGTGGGTGGCGAAGGAGTGGCGCAGCACGTGCGGGTGGACCGCGCCCTGCATCGCGGCGTGTCGCGACCACACGCTCAGGCGCCGCCGCACGTCGGACGTCGACAGCCTGCGGCCCGACTTGCTCAGGAACAGCGCGGGCTCCTCGGGGCCCCTGCTGAGCGCCGCGCGTGCGCGCTCGAGGTAGCGCGCGACGGCCTTCAGCGCGGGCTCGCCGGCGGGCACCATGCGGGTCTTCGAGCCCTTGCCCTCGACGCGCAGCTGCTCGCCGTCGAAGTCGACCGAGACGACGTCGAGGGCGACGAGCTCCTCGGCGCGCAGCCCGCTCGCGTAGGCGATCTCGAACAGCGCGCGGTCGCGCAGCTCGAGCGGCGTCGACGCGGGGATGCGGTCGAGCAGGCGGCTGATCTGCTCGGGGGCGAGCACGCTTGGAAGCTCGGAGTTGAGCTTCGGCGCGGCGATGAGGTCGGCTGGGTTGGCCTCGATGTCGCCGTGCTCGCGCAGCATGCCGAAGAACGAGCGCAGCGCGGCGAGCTTGCGGGCGACGGTCGCGGGCGACAGGCGGCGCTCGGACAGCGCGGCGGCGTAGCGGCGCAGGACGCGGTGCGTGACGGCGGGCGGGTCGGCGTGCATGCCAGTCGCCCAGGCGGCGAAGTGGCGCAGGTCGATGCCGTAGGCCTCGCGCGTCTTGGCGGCCGACCCGCGGCGGCGCAGATCCTCGTCGAAGCGCACGAGCGCCGCGCGCCAGGCCGGGCTGGTCTCGCGGGGTTCGGAGGTCGGCGGCTGCATCGGCTTGTCGTGGTTCGACGCCGGGGCGGCGACGCCCTGCCCGCTAGCCTCGAACCGTGGGGGTCTTCTACATCGACACGTCGAACGGCACGGTCGCGACCGTGCACAAGCTCATCGCCGAGGGCGTCACCGCGGGCTCGGACCCGCCGCCGCGCCCCTGGCTGCGGATCCAGGGCAGCGGCGACGCCACGACGATGTGGTACTCGATCATGCGCAGGCGCGAGCGCGGGATCTGGCTCGGCACGCTCGTCATGCGCCACGGCGACCATCACAGGCGACTGCTCGGCCAGGGCTGGGCGGATGTCCCGCTCGAGGAGATCGGGCCGGTGAGCCCGTCGATCTTCAGTTGATGAAGATCGGGGTCCCGACCGGGACCTTGTCGTAGAGCTTGATGACGTCCTCGACGAGCATGCGGATGCAGCCGTGCGAGGCGTTCGAGCCAATCGAGCCGCGGTCGGCGGTGCCGTGGACGCCGACGCCGTCCGCGATGCCCAGCCAGCGCGCCTTGAGGGGGTTGGACGGGATCCCGCCGGGGATGACGGAGCCCGCGAGCGAGCCCGCCCACGGCGAGTTCGGGACCGACCAGGCCGGGTTGACCGCCTTGTTCTGGATCTTGTAGCGGCCCGCCGGCGTGTCCAGCCCGGCGACGCCGACGGCGATTGGGTAGCTCACGACCTTCTTGAGCCTGCGGTAGAGGCTGATGCGGAAGTGGCTGCGGTCGACGGTGAGCACGACCGGGTACTTCCTGGCGAGGCGCTCTGTCGTGACCTTCGGCTTCCTCTTCTTGAGCGTCACGCGCACGGCCCGGTTGGAGTCGATGTCCGACACGAGCGCCTGCTCGACCTTCGGCCGTAGCGCCTTCGCGTCGACCGACAGGCCGATCCTCGACTTCTTGACGTCGACGCGCTGGCCATGGATCGCGATGTCTGCCTCGACGGGCTTGCGCGACATCTGGACGCGGACCTTGTCGATGATGCGCCGGACCGCGGGCACCGAGTACGCCACCTCGGGCTGGACGGTCGCTTTGACCTCGCCGCCCGTGACGCCGCGCCACGTGCGCGCGAAGATCGATCCGTCGCGACCGCGCTTGACGGCGTCGCCGACCATCGCGTCGACGTCGGCCTTGATCCTCGCCTCGCGTGCCGACAGCGGGAACTCCTTCTCCCCCGCGACGAGGACCAGCGGCTTCTGCAGGTGCGAGACGTACTGCGCGCGCAGCTTCGCCTTGGCCGCGGCGGCGCTCAGCCCGCCGACGTCGACGGTACCGACCCTGACGCCCTTGGCGACGGTGTCGCTGCGGCTCGAGTCATAGGCGTAGATGCCGCCCGCGAGAGCGAGCACAACGACGAGTCCGGCCGCGCAGATGATGATGGGAGTGCGTCGCATGCCTTCCGTGACGGTTCGAGGGTCGGCGAATCGCGGATCACTTTAGGGGACGCATAGGTCGGCTGCTACGGCTTGGATGTGACGAGCGTCACACGTTGGCGCGGCGGCGCAGCACGGGGTCGAGCTTGGAGGACAGCTCGCGCCAGTCCGCACCGCAGATGACGTCCTCTTCCTCGCACAGGTCGCGGTTCCAGGGGTGGCTGATCGTGGCTACCACGAGGCCGTGCTCGATCGCTGCCAGGAGGTTCTCGGGGCTGTCGTCGATCAGCAGCTCGATGCCGGTGGCGAGGCAGTGACCGAGCTTGTCGTGCGCGCAGTAGAGGTCGTGGTGGGGCAGGCCGATCTGCTCGAGCCAGCGGGCCGTCGCGTCGTAGCACTGCGGGTCGCGATGGCTCATGACGTGGATGTCGTGGCCGTCGGCGTGCCAGCGGGCGATCGTCGGCACCGCGTCCGGATAGGGGTCGCCGGCCAGGATCGCCTTGTCGCAGTGCGTCTCCTGGATACAGAGGTGCAGCTGATCGGGCCGAAGACGGGTGATGCCCCAGTCCAGCTGCTCCTCGTAGGGCAGGTCGATGCCGAAGCGCCGCCGCGCCGCGTCCGACAGCCGATCCCAGTAGTGGTGCAGCGTGGAGTCGATGTCGATCGCGATGCGCATGGCAGCCCGAGCTCAAGCGTAGACGAGCGGCAAGGCGACGTCGCCGATCTGTCGAGCCCGTGCGGGGTATCCGCCAGTCGTGATCCGGATCGGCTGCAGCGGCTGGAACTACGCCTCGTGGCGCGAGACCTTCTATCCGAAGAGGCTCGGGCCGGCGCGGTGGCTTCGAGCACTACGCCTCGGTGTTCGACACCGTCGAGGTCAACACGACCTTCTACCGGCTCGCGAAGCGCTCGGCGGTCGAGCGCTGGGTGAGCCAGACGCCCTCCGGCTTCTGCTTCGCGGTGAAGTCGTCGCGCTACCTGACGCACATGAAGCGGCTCACCGATCTCGACCGGGGCGTCGAGCGCTTGTACGAGCCGCTTGAGCCACTGGCCGACGCCGAGCGCTTCGGGCCGATGCTCTGGCAGCTGCCGCCGAACTTCCGGCGCGACGACGAGCGGTTGGCGGCGGCCCTGGATCGCCTGCCGGCGGGGCGCCACACGTTCGAGTTTCGCCATCCGTCGTGGTTCTGCGACGAGGTCTACGAGTTGCTGCGCTGGCACGGCGTCGCGCTGACGCTCGCCGACCGGCCGGATCTCGACTTCCAGACGGACGAGCTGACGGCGGACTTCGCCTACATCCGCTTTCACCACGGCCGGCGCGGGCGGCGCGGGAACTACTCGCAAGCCGAGCTGCGCGAGTGGGCGGCGCGGATCTGCGATTTGGGCACGTCGTCTGTGGACGTGTACGCGTACTTCAACAACGACTGGGAGGCCTTCGCGCCGCGCAACGCGCACGATCTGCGCCGGATGGTCGCAGCGCGGGCCGGCGAGTCCGCGCTCGCGCGGGGCGCTACGTGACGGCGCCCTCCGAGGCGCTCGACACGAGCTTCGCGTACTTGCCGAGCACGCCGCCGAGCGCGGTGTTGTCGGGCCCGACGTAGTCGGCGACGCGCTGGGCGATCGTCTCGTCGTCGAGCGCGACGTCGAGGCGCCGCTCGTCGACATCGATCGTGATCGTGTCGCCCTCGTGGACCGCCGCGATCGGGCCGCCCTTCACGGATTCGGGCGCGACGTGGCCGACCATGAAGCCGTGCGTGGCGCCGCTGAAGCGCCCGTCGGTGAGCAGCACGACATGCCCGCCCATCCCGGTGCCGTTGAGCGCGGCGGTCACCGAGAGCATCTCGCGCATGCCGGGGCCGCCGGCGGGGCCCTCGTTGCGGATGACGATCACGTCGCCCTTGTTGATCGTCTCGGTCACGACCGCGGCCATCGCCTGCTCTTCGTCCTCGAAGACGCGCGCCGGACCCTCGTGGCGGCGGCGCTCGTGCCCGGAGAGCTTGACGACGCAGCCCCCGGGGGCGAGGTTGCCGCGCAGGATCGCGAGGCCGCCGGTCGCCTTGATCGGGTTGTCGAGCGGGCGGACGACCTGCTGGCCGTCGGTCTCGAGGGCCATGCGGGCGTGCTCGCCGACGGTGCGACCGGTGACGGTGATCGCGTCCTCGTGCAGCAGGCCGGCCTCGAGCAGGCGCTGGGCGACGAGCGGGACGCCGCCGGCGGCATAGAGGTCGTTGGCGACGTACTTGCCGCCGGGCTTGAGGTCGCAGAGCAGCGGTGTCCGTTCCGAGATGCGGTCGAAGTCGTCGATGTCGAGCTCGACGCCGGCTTCCCTGGCAACCGCGAGCAGGTGCAGGACGCCGTTCGTCGAGCCACCGCTGGTCGCGATCGCGGCGATCGCGTTCTCGAGCGCGTCCTTCGTGATGATGTCGCGCGGCCGCAAGCCCCGCTCGAGGACATCCATGACGAGCTTGCCGGCCTCGACCGCGACCTCGGCCTTGTTCGTGTGGACGGCCGGGACCATCGCCGAGCCCATCGGGCTGATGCCGAGGACCTCGAACGCCATCGCCATCGTGTTGGCCGTGAACTGGCCGCCGCAGGCGCCGGCGCCGGGGCTCGCGACGTGCTCGAGCTCGTCGAGCTCCTCGTCGCTCATCGTGCCGGCGGCGTGCTTGCCGATCGCCTCGAAGACATCCTGGATCGTGACGTCCTGGCCCTTGTAGCGGCCGGGTGCGATCGAGCCGCCGTAGAGCATGACGCCGGGAACGTTGAGGCGGGCGAGCGCCATGACCGTGCCGGGGATCGTCTTGTCGCAGCCGGAGATCGCGACGACCCCGTCGAAGAGGTGGCCGAGCGCGACGAGCTCGATCGAGTCGGCGATGACCTCGCGGCTGACGAGGCTCGTCTTCATGCCGCTCGTGCCCATCGTGATGCCGTCGGAGATCGCGATCGTGTTGAGCTCCATCGGCGTGCCGCCGGCCGCGCGGATGCCCTCCTTGACCTTTGCGGCCAGCGCGCGCAGGTGGAAGTTGCAGGGCATCGTCTCGATCCACGTCGACGCGACGCCGATGATCGGCTTCTTCAGCGCGTCCTCGTCGAAGCCGATGCCGTAGAGGTAGGCGCGTGCGGCGGCCCGCGCGGGACCTTCTGTGAGGGCGCGGCTGCGATGCTTGGTGTCGAAGGCTGTCGGGGTGGTCGTCGTCACGGGGCGGGAACACTACCCGCGCCGCGCCGCTGGTCGCGGAGACGCGCCTGCTCCCACTGGCCGAGGCGCCAGAGGTCGCGGCGGACCTGCTTGGGGTCGACCTGGCGGCCGGGAAGGTGCATGTTCGCGCTGTTGATGATCCGCCGCTCGTCGCCGGTCAGGGCCATCCACTTCGCGAGCACGTCGTCGGAGTCGGGCAGCAGCGCGGAGCCGTAGGGGCGCGACTCGTCGAGGAACGTGATGCAGTACTCGCTGAGCAGGCGGCGGGTCTGCGGCAGGTAGGCGACGATCGGCTTGTGGGGGTAGACGAGGTAGGCGTAAGGGGCGCCCTGGCCGTCGCGGTCGGCGAGCGGCCCCTCGGCGAGGGAGCCCCAGACCCGGATGAAGCCCAGGTCGCGGTACATCGCCCACTCCTCCTCGTTGACGCACGACTTCAGAAGCGTGCGGGCGCGCTGCTCGGCGCGGCGCTCGCGGCCGGGGTCGTAGCCGTCGGCCGGGACGAGCCTGCGGCTGGCGCGCCAGCGCTCGATGCGCTCCGACGCGACCGGCCATGCGACCTCCCACAGCAGCACCAGGACGACGATGACGCTGGCCGAGATCGCGAGAGCCATGTGTGCGCGCCGTTCGTCCTAGCGCCCGCCGGCGGCGCGCGGGAAGAAGATCACCCGGTCGGCATCCGCCGGGATGTCGTCGAAGCTCGTCACCATCTGCGCCTCGCGCCGGCCGCCGGCCGAGGCGAGCGGGACCGCCGCCCACATGCCCTCGTCGAGCTGCGCGCGGAAGGCGTCGACGAGCGCCTCGTGCTCCTCGCGCACGTCCACGTCGCCCTCGGCGATGAGCACCTCGCCGTGCCCCGGCTTCATCCGCAAGAACCGCATCCGCGAGCGATTATGACAAAGCGAACAAGTCCTTCGCGCGGGCTCGGCGCGCAGGCCGTCGAACCCGGGCTCAATCGCCATGGGACAGACCGAAGACGTCGACCGGGCCGGCTCCGGCCCCCAGATGCCGCAATCCGTCGGCGACGGCGCGGGCGGCGACCGCGCGGGCGTGGCGTGCCGCGGCCAGCGGCTCGTCGCCCAGCGCGAGGCGGGCCGCGAGCGTCGCGGAGTGAGTGCAGCCCGATCCGTGGGCGGCGCCGTCGCGGTGGCGCTCGCCGGGAAGCTCGGTGAGCGTGTCGCCGTCGAAGAAGAGGTCGGTCGCGGTGTCGCGGTGGCCTCCGGTCACCACGACGTACGACGGCCCGAGCGCGTGCAGCGCGCGGACGAGCTGAAGGCCGTCGAGCGTGTCGTCGCCCGCCAGCGTGCGCGCCTCGGCGAGGTTGGGCGTGATGACCGTCGCCCGCGGCAGGATCTCCTCCCGCAGCGCGGTCACGGCGTCGAGCGCCAAGAGTCGTGCGCCGGACTCCGCCACCATCACGGGGTCGTGGACCACCGGAGGCCCGCCCGGCAGCGCGTCGAGCGCCGCCGCCACGGTCTCGATCGTCGCCACGTCGGCGAGCATCCCGATCTTCACCGCGTCGACGCCGAGGTCCTCCGCCACCGCGCGGATCTGGCCGGCGATGATCTCCTGGTCGATCGCCTGCACCGCGCTGACCCCGACCGTGTTCTGCACCGTGATCGCGGTGATCGCGGTCGCCCCGTGGACGCCCGCACGCGCGAACGCCTTGAGGTCCGCTTGGATCCCGGCACCCCCGCCCGAGTCCGAGCCCGCGATCGAGAGTGCGACTGGCACGCGGCGCTCGGGCACGGACGCGAGGATACGTGCCGCGCCGGGTCCCGGAACCGCGGCTGGCGTGCTGACCCCGGGGATAGGGGTCAACGTGCCACGCGCTCGACCCGAGCCCGGCGGCTGGCACGTTGACCCCGGATATAGGGGTGAACGCGCCACTGACTGACTACGTGCGGCGTACATAGCGTCCTCCCGGGCCGCGTTGCAGAAAACCGCGCAGCTCAAGCTGCGCGAGCCCGGCCATGACCGACTGCGCCTGCGCCGGGGTCGCCGCCAGCCGGCCGACGGTGTCGCAGCCGTCCTCCACGCGATGCAGCAGAGCGCACAACGGCCCGCCGAGCTCGTCCGAGCGCCGGCCGGCAAGCGCCGTGGCTACGCCGATCCCGAGGACCTCGTCGAGCGCGTCCTGCGCGTGGCGGATGACGAGCGCGCCGTCGCGCAGCAGGCCGTTGGACCCCGCCGCGCGCGGCGCCGCGACCGGCCCCGGCACCGCTCCGACGGCTCGCCCCAGATCCTGCGCGAACTCGGCGGTGATCAGCGAGCCCGAGCGCTCGGCCGCCTCGACGACGATCGTGAGCGATGCCAGCGCGGCGATGATCCGGTTGCGCGCCGGGAAGCACCAGCGAAATGGGTTGAAGCCCGGCGGCATCTCGGAGACGACCGCCTGCGTGCGCACCAGCGCCCGATACAGGGTGCGCTTGCTCGGCGGGTACGGCACGTCGGCCCCGCTGGCGAGCACGCTGACCGTCGGGCCGCCGACCTCGAGCGCCCCGACATGGGCCGCGGAGTCGATCCCGAGCGCCATCCCACTGACGACCGTCACGCCCGCGGCGGCGAGCCCGCGCGCCAGGCCGTGCGCGACCTCGAGCCCGTCCTGCCCCGCTCGCCGTGCCCCGACGATCGCGACCGCCGGCTCGTCGTCGCCGCCCAGCACGGCCAGGCGTCGCGGATCGCCGGCGATGTGCAGCACCGCGGGCGCGTCGGACGTCCGGGCAAGCCGGCGCGGGTAGTCGCCGTCGTGGCGGCACATGAGCTGCAGGCCGGCGAGCGCTGCGTGCTCCCGCGCGATGTCGGGCTCGAACGCCTCGCGAGCACGGTCGAGCTCGTCTCGCCGCTCGCCGGCGAGCGCCCCGAGCAGATCCTGGTCTGCGAGTGCGAGGAGCTCGGAGATGTGGCGCCGGTTTCGTCGCGCGCGCTCGACGTGCGGCGCCAGCAGCGCGACGAGCGCGGTTCTGCGCAGGCAGTCGTCGCACGCGCTCATGCTGCGAGCACCTCCTCGCCGATGACGTCCTGGCGCAGCGTGATCGCCTCGGCCACGTGGTCGGCCTCGACGCGCTCGCTGCCACCGAGATCGGCGATCGTCCGCGCGACGCGCAGGATGCGCTGATGTCCGCGCGCGCTGAGCCGGCCTTCCCGGTAGGCGCTGCGCAGGACGGCCACGGCGTCGCTCTCGGCTTGAACGGACTCGCGCACGAGCCTCGAGGACATCGCCGCGTTCGTCACGGCGCCGGTGCCCGCCAGGCGCGCCGCCTGGCGCTCGCGCGCGGCCTGCACGGCGGTCCGGACCTCCTTCGATGTCGTCACGGCGCTCGCCTCGAGCTCGTCGGCGGTCGGGCGATCCATGTGTACGAGCAGGTCCATCCGATCGAGCAGCGGCCCGCTGAGCTTGCGCCGGTACCGCGCGATCTCACCTTCCGAGCACTTGCAGCGCGTCTCGCCGGCGAGGCCACACGGACAGGGATTGGTCGACGCGACGAGCTGAAAGCGCGTCGGGAACAGCACGGTGCGCTGCCCGCGCACGATCGCGACGACGCCGTCCTCGAGCGGCTGGCGCAGCGCCTCGAGCGCCGAGCGGCTGAACTCCGACAGCTCGTCGAGAAACAGCACGCCATGGTGCGCGAGGCTTGCCTCGCCGGGGGTCGGGACGGTTCCGCCGCCGACGATCCCGGATGCCGAGATCGTGTGATGCGGCGCGCGCAGGGGCCGCCGCGATACGAGCTCGCCCCCGACGGAGAGCCCCGCGATGCTGTGGATGCGCGTAACGGCGATCGCTTCCGCGCGGCTGAGCGGCGGCAGGATCGACGGCAGGCGGCGAGCCAGCATCGTCTTGCCCGTCCCTGGCGGCCCGGAGAGCAGGAGGTTGTGCGCGCCGGCAGCCGCGATCGTGAGCGCGCGGATCGCCGGGGCGTGCCCCCGCACGTCGGCAAGATCGACTGGATCGGCGGGTTGGGCGCCGATCGGCGCCGGCGCTGCGGCCGGCGGCTCCGGCACCGCACCGCCCCGCAGGATCGAGGCGACCTCGCGCAGGCTCGTCACTCCGGCGACCACGATTCCCTCGACCAGCGCCGCCTCGCGTGCGCACTCGCGCGGGACGATGAGTCCGGCGATCTGCGCGCGCTTGGTGCCCTCGGCGACGGCGAGCACGCCGCGGCAGTGACGGAGCTCGCCACCCAGCGAGAGCTCGCCGAAGACCGCCCAGCGATCCAGGTGCTCGGGCGGGATCTGCTCGGATGCCGCGAGCAGCCCGCACGCGGTGGCGAGGTCGAAGCCGGGGCCTATCTTGCGCAGGTGCGCGGGTGCGAGGTTGACCGTGATGCGCCGCTGCGGAAACGCGAAGCCCGAGTTCAGCAGTGCGGCGTGGACGCGCTCGCGCGACTCGCGCACGGCCGCGTCGCCGCGACCGACGATCGTGAAGGCCGGCAGGCCGGTGCGCAAGTCGACCTCGACGGCGACCCGCCGCGAGGCGAGGCCGTCGATCGCAAAGGTGGTGACGCGGGCGAGCACCCCTCGCAAGCTAGGGAATCGCGTGTCACAAAACACCACGTAATCGCAACAAATCACGCGTGATCTGCGCACGAAATCGCGGCGCGGGAAGACGTTGCAGTTCCTGCGCAGAATTGTTGCGATCGCGTGCTGACTTGTGACGCATTGGTGCCTAGCGTCGCGGTCCATGTCCAGCGACCTCCGACAGCACCTCGGCCGCCTTGGCGAAGATCTCGCCGTCGAGCACCTCGAGCGGCTCGGCTTCCGCACGCTCGCCCGCAACTACCGCACGCGCTTCGGCGAGCTCGACCTCATCGTCTGCGATGACGCGACGATCGTCTTCGTCGAGGTCAAGGCGCGCCGGCTGGGCGCGAACGCGGGCTCGGCCCTCGAGTCCGTGCCTCCGCGCAAGCAGCGTCAGGTCCGCGGGATGGCCGCCTCCTGGCTCGTCGAGAACGACGACCGGCCGCGTTCGAGCGAGCTGCGCTTCGACGTCATCGGCATCACCGTCGACCACGGCGGCCGGCTCGTGCGCCTCGATCATCTCGAGGCGGCGTTCTGAGATGGTCCGCGCCGAGCCTTTACGAGATCACCGGGCGCGCGCGGCGATCAGCCGCAGCGCGCGCCCTGCTGACCTCTCCCCCGAGCTCGTGTCAGCCGCGTTCGTCGGGCTTGCCGGGGTCAAGCCCCGACGGGATGCCGGGTGGCGTGCGGAATGGGCTCGAGACTCCGCCGAGGCCACCCTCGTGGACGACCGTCGTGTCCTGGCCGATGTGCTCCTGGACCTCAGGATCCACCGTGGCGGTTTCCTCGCCGTCGTCTTGTCCGAGATCCGGCGCCTCGGCCTCGGGCTCCGCAGGCGCTTCCGCCTCTACCGGCTCCGCAGGCGCTTCCGCCTCAACGGGATCCGCGGGCGCTTCCGCCTCAACCGGCTCCGCGGGCGCTTCCGCCTCAACCGGCTCCGCGGGCGCTTCCGCCTCAACCGGCTCCGCGGGCGCCTCGGCCTCGGGCTCCGCGGGTGCCTCGGCCTCGACCGGCTCCGCGGGGGCTTCTGCCTCTGCGGCCTCCGCTTCCGCAGGCGCCCCCGAGTCTTCCGCGCTGGGCTCGGCGGCTGCCTCGGCGTCCGCGGGCGCTTCGGCCTCGACCGCGTCGTCGGCCGCGGCCGTCGTGTCGTCGTCGTCGCCCGCAGCGGCGGGCGCCTCCGGGTCGGTCTCGTCGCCCGGCGCGTCTGTCGCCAGCGCCTCCGGCTGCTCGTCGAACATCCTGGCTCCTCCCTGGTTGACACCCAAGGCGTTACCCGGTGGAAGCCGAGAAATCCCCTGCAGTCCGGGGGATCAGGTCAGAGCGAGCTGCTGGTAGGCCGTCGACTGGAAGCTCAGCCGGTGCAGCGGCGACACGCCAAGACGCTGGATGGCGTCGCGGTGCTCGGGCGTCGAGTAGCCGACGTGCGACGCGAACTCCCAGCCGGGATGCAGGGCGTCGGCGCGATGCATGTAGCGATCGCGCGTGACCTTGGCGACGATCGAGGCGGCGGCGATGGCGGCCGAGGTGGCGTCGCCCTCGACGATCGCCCGCTGGTCGTAGCCGAGCTTCCCGACCGCGAAGCCGTCCGAGAGGCAGATGCACCCGGGTCGGGCGACGCCAAGCAGGGCGTCGCGCAGCGCGGCGAGGTTCGTCTTGTGCAGCCCGCGCTCGTCGATCCCGCGGGCGCAGCGCGAGACGACGCAGACCTTCGTGGCCGTGCGCAGCACGATGGGATAGAGCTCTTCGCGAACCTCGACCGTGTGCTGCTTGGAGTCGTTGAGGCGGCTGAGCGCGCGCAGCTCGCGCGTGGTCAGCGACTCGGTGTCGAACAGCACGGCAGCGGCGACGAGTGGCCCGGCCAGGCACCCGCGCCCTGCCTCGTCGGCGCCCGCGACCCACCGTACGCCAAGCTTGCGGTCAAACGCGAAGAGCCGGCGGCCGCTCGAGCGCTTGCGGGCGGCGGCAGCCTTGCGACGCCGAGCCGCAGCCGTCGGCGGCGCGGCGATGGTGGCTGTCGTCGGGAGCTCCACGGTCGCCTGCATCATGCACGAGTCGCCGGGCGGAATCGCGACCGGCCGCCGGAGCGAGCGCTACAACACGCCGATCTTCTTCGGCGGCCAGTACGTCGCGAAGGCGTTGCCGATGATCCACTCGCGCGGGACGGGGCCCCAGTAGCGGCTGTCGTCCGAGGCACCGCGGTTGTCGCCCATCATGAAGTAGTGGTCCTTCGGGATCGTGATCGCCGTCGGGAAGTTGCACTGGTCGCCGCCGGAGCACGGGTTGATGAAGGGCTCCTGCTGGCGCTCGCCGTTGAGGATCACGTGACCGCCCACGATCGCGATCTTGTCGCCGGGGCCGGCGACGATGCGCTTGATGAAGTTCGTGTCCGCCTTGGTCCTCGTCGGCGCGGGGCACGGCTGGTCGTCGTCGTGGGGAACGCCGCACTCGTTGGCGTTCTCCGCGCCGCTCGGCGGGTGAAACACGGTCACGTCGCCGATGTGCGGATCGCCGAAGCGGTTGCCGATGCGGTTGACGAGCACGCGCTGGCCGATCACGAGCGTCGGCACCATCGACTCCGATGGGATCCGGTACGGCTTGACGAGGAAGGCCTGGATGGCGAGCGCCAGCCCGAGCGCGACCGCGACGATCAGGACGAGCTCGAACGGCGAGTTGCCCTTCGAGTCCTCGGACTTCGCCGTCTTGCGCTTGCCGCCGCGACCGCGATCCGGAGTCACGTCAGCACCCCGCTTGCCACGATCCCGGGCTGCGGACGCAGCGCCTGATCACGCACGGACCGACGCGCCGGTCTCGGTCACGCCGGGTTGCCGGTGGGGGCCGTCTCGGCCTCGCCTCCGGCGGCTGCAGCGCTCGCCTCTGCGACCGTCTCGTCGGCCACGGCACCTTCGGCGTCGATCGCTTCGGGCTCGGCGGCCGCCTCGGCCTCGAGCTGCTCGGCGGGGTCGTGAAGCAGGCCCGCGACGACCTTCTCCTCCGGCCCGGTGTAGCGGCGCTCGCGGACGCGGGCCCGCTTGCCGACACGGTCGCGCAGGTAGTAGAGCTTCGCGCGCCGCACGTCACCGCGAGCGGCGACCTCGATCTTCTCGATCTTTGGCGAGTGCACGGGGAACGTCCGCTCGACGCCCACGCCGAAGGACTGCTTGCGCACCGTGAACGTCTCGCGGGCACCGTGGCCCTGGCGCTTGATGACGACGCCCTCGAAGACCTGGGTGCGCTTGCGCGTGCCCTCGACGACCTGGAAGTGCACGCGCAGGCGGTCGCCGGCCTGAAAGGACGGGACGCGGCGCAGTTGAGCGCGCTCGAGGGCTTCGATGACTGAGGACATAAGCGAAGAAGGGGTTCGGCCGAAAGGGTTGGCCGCGCCGGAGGCAAGATGGTAGCGAAGCGCCTACGCCGGAGACCCGCCGGGGTCGGCGGGCCCCGCGCCGCCGGGCTGCGCGCGGTCGCGCGACTGCTGCTCGCGCCAGCGCCGGATCTCCTCGTGGTGGCCGGAGAGCAGCACGTCCGGGACCCGCCAGCCGCGGTAGTCCGCCGGCCGCGTGTAGTGCGGGTACTCGGGGCGCCCCTCCAACGCGACCGAGAACGACTCTTCCTTGGCCGACGCGCTGTCGCCCAAGGCGCCGGGCAGCTTGCGCAGCACCGCGTCGCAGACGACCATCGCCGCGAGCTCGCCTCCCGCGAGCACGTACTCGCCGATCGACACGGCGTCGGTCGCGAAATGCTCGACGATCCGCTCGTCGAAGCCCTCGTAGCGCCCGCACAGGAGCGTCACGTCCGGCTCGGCCGCGAGCTCGTCGACGAGCCGGTCGTCGAGCAGCCGTCCGGTGGGGGTCAACGCGATCACGCGCCGCGAATCGCGCAGGTCGACCGGGTCCGTCCCGTAGAAGGCGCGCAGCGCGGCATCCATGACGTCCACCCGCAAGACCATCCCCGCGCCCCCGCCGAACGGGGTGTCGTCGACCTGCCCGCCGCTCAGCGGCGTGTGCTCGCGAAGATCGAGCGTGCGCAGCTCGTGGCCCGCGGCGAGCGCGTTGGCGACATGGCGCTGGGTGACGAACCAGTCAAACCAGCCCGGAAAGAGCGTGACGACGTCGAGGCGCAGGGGTCAGCCCTGCGCGGCGTCCGGCGCGGCGCTGCGCTCGGAAGGAGCGCTTGGCCCCGCCACCACGTCGGGCTCGGCCGCCGCGCTCGGCCCCGCCAAGCCGGCCGGCTCGGCGGCCGCCACCGCCGCATCCAGCTCGCTCTCCTCCACCCCGAGGAACTCCGCATCGACGACGATCCGCCGCGCCGCGACGTCGACGAGACGCACCGCGTCGCCCACCATCGGCACGAGCAGCTCGCCGACCTCGAGCACCTCGCACGACGGCAGCGCACGCAGCCCCTCGACCACCCCGAGCGAGCGCCCGCCGGCCGTCAGCACCGCGCAGCCCTCGAGGTCCTCGGCCCAGTACTCGCCGGGCTCGAGCGCCGGAGCAGCCGTCCGCAAGACGAGCAGGTCACCGCCCCGCAGCGCCTCGACGCCCACGCGGTCGTTCACGCCCGCAAGGCGCAGGATCGGCCGGTCGTCGGTGCCCGCTCGCCGCACGATCTCGCGCACGGCCTCGCCGATCCGCACGAAACCGCCCAGCGGCAGCAGCGCGGGACGCGGGCGCGTGACGTGAAACGACCCGTCGAGCCCATGGGGCCGCCCCACCCGGCCGGCGTTCAGGACATCCGCGACGGCCACCTCACCCACCGTCCCGCAGCGCAGCCACGATCAGTCGACGATGTCGACGAAGACGCGGCACTGCTCCTTCACCGCAGCCGCCTTCAGCACCGTGCGCAGCGCGTTCGCGGTCCGCCCGCCGCGGCCGATGACCTTGCCGTAGTCATCCTCGCCCACCGACAGCTCGAGGACGACGCTGCCGTCGTCCTCGTCGAACTGCTCGACGCGCACGGCGTCGGGATCGTCCACCAGTGCCCGCGCCAGGTACTCGAGCAGCTCCTGCATCGGGCGCCCCGGGAGCTAGGCGATGCCCTGGATGCGCAACAGCTTGCGCACCTGGGACGACGGCTGTGCGCCGCGGTCGAGCCAGTGGCGCGCACGCTCTTCGTCGACGCGAATCGTCGACGGCTCGGTCTGGGCGTTGTAGTGGCCGATCGTCTCGATCACGCGACCATCGCGCGGCGAACGTTGATCAGCGACGACGATGCGCCAGATCGGATCCTTCTTGCCACCCACTCGGGTAAGTCTCAGTCGGACAGCCATGTGGCAGTGAGGTTAGCGGCCCTGACGCATTAGCGCCTGGAGGTCCGGCATCTTGCCCTTGCCGAGCTGCTTCATCATCTTCTGCATCTGGCCGAACTGCTTGACGAGCTGGTTGACGTGCTGGACCGTCGTGCCGGACCCGCGAGCGATGCGCAGCCGTCGCGACCCCTTGATGAGGTCGGGCCGCCGGCGCTCCAACGGCGTCATCGACAGGACGATCGCCTCGATGCGATCGAGCTCGCGCTCGTCGACCTTGATGTTCTTCAGCGCGGCGCCCTGAAAGCCGGGGATCATCCCGAGCAGCGACTGCAGCGGCCCCATCTTGCGCATCATCTTCAGCTGCGACAGGAAGTCCTCGAACGTGAACTCGTTGCGGCGCAGCTTGCGCTCGAGCTCCTTCGCCTCGTCCTCGTCGATCTGCGCCTCGGCCTTCTCGATGAACGACAGCACGTCGCCCATGCCGAGGATCCGCTGCGCCATGCGGTCGGGATGAAAGCGCTCGAACTGGTCGAGCTTCTCGCCGGTCGACGCGAACAGGATCGGCTTGCCGGTCACCGCCTTGACGGACAGCGCGGCGCCGCCGCGGGCATCGCCGTCGAGCTTTGACATCAGCACGCCGTCGAACGCGACGGCCGACGCGAACTGCTCGGCGACGTTGACGGCGTCCTGGCCGGTCATCGCGTCGACGACGAGCAGCACGGTCGTCGGCTTGACGGCCTTACGGATCGCCACGAGCTCGTCCATGAGCTTCTCGTCGATGTGCAGGCGGCCGGCCGTGTCGACGATCAGCACGTCCTTGCCGTCGCGCTTGGCCTGATCCAACGCCCACCGAGCGATGTCGACCGGGTCGCGGTCCGTGCCCTGCTCGTAGACCGTCGCGCCGACCTGCGAGCCGACCTTGACGAGCTGGTCGACGGCCGCCGGGCGGTAGACGTCGCACGCAGCCAAGGCAACGGAGGACGAGTGCTCGTTCATCAGGAAGCGAGCGAGCTTCGCCGAGGCTGTCGTCTTGCCGGAGCCTTGCAGCCCGGCCATCAGGATCACCGTCGGCGGGCGCGGGGAGAACGCCACACCGGCGCTCGACCCGCCCATCAGCGCGGTCAGCTCCTCGTTGACGATCTTCACGACCTGCTGGCCGGGGTTGAGCTGGCCCAGCACGTCGGAGCCCAGGCAGCGCTCCTTGACGGTCGTCGTGAACGACTTGACGACCTTGAAGTTCACGTCCGCCTCGAGCAGCGCGAGGCGGATCTCGCGCATCGCTGCGTTGACGTCGGCCTCGGTCAGCGTGCCGCGCGAGCGGACGTCGGCGAGGGTCGCCTGCAGCTTCTCTGAGAGCGTGTCGAACACGGGCAGCCAGTCTAGGTGCCCGCGCTCAGCGCCCGCGCCGAGGCGGCAGCGGCGCCGGGCTCGTCACGCCGCCCAACGGCGCCGGCGTGCGCGAGCCCTGCCGCGAAGTACCTCCCGGTGCTAGGCGATCGCGAGCACCATGATCGCGATCAAGACGACGAGCGCCGCACCCCCGTACACCAGCAGGCTCTGAGCACCGTTGTTGCTGTCTCCCATGAATCCCCCTCGATAGCCATCGCGTAGTTCCGCCCAGTTTCTAGCGCCTGCGCGCAATCGGTGCAACCCGCCTCACGCGCGGCGCACGAGCATGATTCCATCCCGCACGGTCAGCGTCACGCAGACGACGCGCTCGTCCGCGGTCACGTGGTCGTTGAACTCGCGCAGCGCGATCGTCGACTCCGTGTCTTCGTCGGACGGCTCGTGTGCCACGCGGCCGCTCCACAGCACGTTGTCGACGACGATCAGCCCGCGCTCGGAGAGCTTCGGCAGAACCGCCTCGTAGTAGCCGAGGTAACCGGGCTTGTCGGCGTCGACGAACACGAGGTCGAACGGGCCGTCGAGCGTCGCGATCGTGTCGAGCGCGGGGCCGCGCCGGACCTCGATGCGATGGCTCTCTCCCGCGCCCGCGATGTGCCGCTCGGCGACATCGGCGTGCTCGTCGGCCAGCTCGCACGTGACGATCCGGGCATCCGGCGCCAGCGCGCCGGCCATCGAGAGCGCGCTGTAGCCCGAGTACGTGCCGATCTCGAGCACGAGCTTCGGCTGCCAGCCGAACACCAGGAACTCGAGGAAGCGGCCCTCGATGTCCCCCGTGAGCATCTGCGGCGAGGACAGCGTCTCACGCGTCTCGACCTCAAGCGCCCGCAGGTGCGCGGCGGGCGGAGTCGTGTGTGCGGCGGCGTAGCCCTCGACGTCGTCGTCGACGATGTAGGCGCTCACGGCGCCGGCGGCACCCGCGGCGGCGTCGGGCGCACGGCGCCCGCGAGCGCGCCCGCCGCGTTGCCCAGCGCCTGGCTGAACTCCGACGGGATCACGAAGATCTTGTTCGCCTCGCCCTGCGCGAGCTTCGGCAGCATCTGCAGGTACTGGTAGGACAACAGGCCCTGGTCGGGGTCGCCGTCGTGGATCGCCTGGAAGACCGTGTCGATCGCCTTCGCCTCGCCCTCGGCACGCAGGATCGCGGCCTCGCGCTGGCCCTCCGCGGTGAGCACGGCCGCCGTCTTGGCGCCCTCGGCGTTGAGGATCTGCGACTGCTTGGAGCCCTCCGCGGTGAGGATCGAGGCACGGCGGTCGCGCTCGGCGCGCATCTGCTTCTCCATCGCCTCCTGGATCGATGCCGGCGGGTCGATCGCCTTGACCTCGACGCGGTTGACGCGGATGCCCCAGCGGCCGGTCGCGTCGTCCAGGACGGTGCGAAGCTGCGAGTTGATCTCGTCGCGGCTCGTCAGCGCCTGCTCGAGCGTGAGCCCGCCGATGACGTTTCGCAGCGTCGTGACCGTGAGCTGCTCGATCGCCTGCAGCGGGTTGGCGACCTCGTAGGAGACGGACTTCGCGTCGGTGATCGTGAAGTACAGGACGCTGTCGATCTGGATGCCGACGTTGTCGCCCGTGATGACGCCCGCGGGCTTGAACGTCACGACCTGCTCGCGCATGTCGATCATCGCGCCGACGCGGTCGATGAACGGGACGACGATGGCCAGGCCCGGGTTCAGCGTGCGCTGGTAGCGCCCGAAGCGCTCCACGACGCCCGCGCGCGCCTGCGGGACGATGCGGACGGTCTTCGCGGCGAGCATGATCGCGAACAGCGCGATGATGCCGAGCAGGATCAAAGCTGCCATTGGGAACTCCCTATTCGGTGTCGCTGACGAGCGCGGTCGCGCCCCGGATCTCGACGACGTGGACCTTGTTGCCAACCTCGATCACGTCGCCTTCGACGAACGTCCGCGCTGTCCACATCTCGCCGTCGAGCTTGACGACGCCATCGCGGTCGTCGACCTGCTTGGCGACGACCGCGGTCTTGCCGACGAGCGCGGCGGTGCCGGTGCGGATCTTCGGCGCCGTGTACATGTGCCGGCGCGCGATCGGGCGCACGAAGGTCAGCAGCAGGCCTGAGCTGACGAGGAACACGAGAATCGCGGCGACGGAGGACAGCCCCGCCAGATCGGCGACGGCACCAAGAAGCGCGCCGACCGCGAACGGGGCGAGGAAGAAGCTCAGCGAGGCGACCTCACCGGCGGCGAACAGCACCGCGATGAGGATCCAGATCATCCAGGGATCCATTGGCACGACTGTATCTGTTGTAGCGCCGACTTTGGCAGACCCAGGGTGGCGATAACTACACCTTTGCCCGGGCTCAGGTCAGCAGCGCGCGGGCGTAGTCGTCGGCGTCGAACGGGCGCAGGTCGTCGAGCGCCTCGCCGATGCCGATGAGCTTCACCGGGATGCCGAGCTCACCGGCGATCGCGAGCGCGATCCCGCCCTTCGCGGTGCCGTCGAGCTTCGTCAGCACGATGCCGTCGACCGGGACGGCCTCCGAGAAGAGCTTCGCCTGGCGCAGGCCGTTCTGGCCGGTCGTCGCGTCGACGGTGAGAAGCGTCTCGTGCGGCGCGCCGTCGAGCTGCTTCGCGACGACCCGCCGGACCTTCGTCAGCTCGGCCATGAGGTTGTCCTGGGTGTGCAGGCGGCCCGCGGTGTCGATGATGACGACGTCGGCGCCGCGCTCGCGGCCCTGCTTGACGGCTTCGAACGCGACGGCGCCGGGGTCCGCGCCCTCGCGGCCGCGCACGATCTCGCAGCCCGCGCGCTCCGCCCAGCCGGCGAGCTGCTCCACGGCCGCGGCGCGAAACGTGTCCGCCGCGCCCAGCACGACGGTCAGCCCGAGCTCGCGCTGCAGGTGCCACGCGAGCTTGCCGATCGTCGTCGTCTTGCCGGTCCCGTTGACGCCGACCGCCATGATCACGGTCGGCGTGTGACGCACGTCGATGCGGTCCGAGCCGGTCCGCGCGATGTCGGCGAGCATCTCGGCGAGCCGCGCGCTGAGCGCCTCGCCGC
This sequence comes from uncultured Actinomycetes bacterium, assembly GCA_963839905.1. Classification (GTDB taxonomy): domain Bacteria; phylum Actinomycetota; class Thermoleophilia; order Solirubrobacterales; family Solirubrobacteraceae; genus CADCVQ01. Next base: position 244,653 of record CAWIXC010000016.1, read on the forward strand.
CGACGATCTCCCCACCCGCGGCCTGCGACTCGAGCTCGCCGACGACGCGCGCGGTCGTCGCTGCGCCGACGTCGGCCATGATCAGCGCCTCCTCGAGGCGCTCCCAGGTCTCCTCGTCGACGTCGCCCTCGAGCAGCGTGGCCTGGATCTCCGCGCCGAGCGCCTCGCGGGTCTTCGAGAGGTTCTGGCGCAGCTTGCGAAAGAACCCGCGCTTGCGCTCGGGCTCCTCGGCCTCGGCGGGGTCCGAGTCCGCGTCGCTCGCGGGGCGCGCGACGTCGGTGATGAAGAGGTCTGACCAGTCGCGAGCCATGAGGATGCGCGACGATAGCGTCATGGCGTTCGAGTTCCGCCGCGGCCGCTCCGACGAGTCGCCCGCCCGCGAGCTGCTCGCCGAGCTCAACGAGCTGTTGGATGCGCAGTACCCCGGTCGTGCCGCGAAGCCGGGCTCGGTGACGACGCCCGACGAGATGGTCGCGCCCGGCGGCGCCTTCCTCGTCGGCTACGACGACGAGCGCCCGATCGCGGTCGGAGGGCTGCGCCGCCTCGATGACGAGACCGGCGAGATCAAGCGGATGTTCGTCGTCGCGGACGCGCGCTCGCGCGGTGCGGGACGCGCGCTGCTGGCCGCGCTCGAAAACGCAGCGCGCGAGATCGGCTACGCCCGCGTGCGCCTGGACGCCGGGCCCGCGCAGGAGCACAGCATCGCGCTGTTTCGCAAGACCGGCTACGTCGAGATCCCGAAGTACAACGACAACCACATCGCCGTCTACTTCGCCGAGAAGCGGCTCGCGCGCGCGGCTGGGGCTTGCGTCAGCGACGAGCTCGAGGGCTGGCTCGGCGACGAGGAGCCGAGGACGCTCGGCAGCCTCGTCGACGCGTTCGGCGAGCGGAGCTTCGCGATCGTCTTCGCGCTGCTCATGGCCCTGCCCGCGCTGCCGCTGCCGACAGGCGGCGCGACGCACGTGCTCGAGGTCATCACGATGCTGCTGTGCCTCGAGCTCATCGCCGGGCGCCGCGAGATCTGGCTGCCGCGGCGCTTCAGGCGCTTCGAGCTCAACACCCCGGCGCGGCGGAAGGTCATCACGGCGCTGCTCAAGCGCATCCGCTGGCTCGAGCGCTGGTCGCGACCGCGGGGCCAGTGGCTGTTCGGCCATCGCCTGAGCGGGATGGTCTTCGGCTTCGTCTCGCTGATCCTGACGCTCGTCGCCTTTCTGGCACCGCCGTTCTCGGGCCTGGACACGCTGCCCTCGATCGGCGTCGTCACGCTCGCGCTCGGCGTGCTGCTGACCGACATCGTGGTAGCCACGGCCGGGATCGTCATCGGCCTGCTCGGCACCGTCCTCGCGATCGGCTTCGGCAGCCTCGTCGCGAACGCGATCTCCGATCTGCTGTAGCGAGGGAGCTACGCCGCACGCGCCATCGGGATGCGCGCGATCGCGTCGGTCCCCGTGCCGGGCACGCTCAGGACGTCGAGCGAGCCGCCGAGGGCGCGCAGGCGCTCGCCCGCGGCGTGCAGGCCGAACTGGCGCGCCTGCACCGCCTCCCCCGGCGACGGCACCGCGAATCCGCAGCCGTCGTCGTGAACTCCGACGAGCAGGCACGACCCATCCTGCGTGGAGACCTGGATGTCGACCTGCGCCGCACCCGCGTGCTTGACCACGTTCGCCAGCAGCTCGCGCAGCACCGCCATGACGGTGACGTCGTCGACCCCTGGTGCCGCGGGGTCGATCTCGACGCTCGTGGCGAAGTCGCCGCGCTGCGCAGCCCTGCTCACGAGCTCGCCGACGGCGCCCACGAGGCCGGCGTGGTCGAGCACGTGCGGGTAGAGGTCGAAGATCTCGCCGCGCAGCTGCTCGAGCGCGACTTCGAGCAACGCGTGGGCCTCGTCGAGGCCGGCGCTGTCGCCGTGCTGCGCCGCCGCGAGCTCGCGCAAGGCCGCGGCGATCTGCTGGACCGGCCTGTCGTGCAGCGCATCCGCGAGCTTGCGCCGCTCGCGATCCTCGACTCGCACGAGCTCCATCGCGAGCGCCAGCGCACGGCCGGCGTGCTCGCTCACGGCCCGGTGCAGCCGGACGAGGACCGCCGAGAACGCGATCGCGGCGAGCCCGGCGAACGCGATCGCCGCCGCCTCGGCGACGCTGGCAGTGGCGACGTCCGAGTCGCGCGGTAGCGGGAGCACGAAGCAGATGACCGCGTAGCTCGAGATCGTCCACACCGACCACAGCGCCACCCTGCTCGGCCGCGCGACGAACGCGACGAGGAAGGGAATCGCGACGTACGCGAAGCGCAGCGGCGACTGCGGGCCCCCGCAGTAGACGACGAGGCCGGCGACGAGCGCGAGGTCGACCACGCCCAGGCGCCGCCACGCCAGCAGCGGCTCGGGGCGGCGCGCCGCCAGGACCAGGAGCGCGAGCGCGTAGAGCGTGCCGACGGCGAGCACGAGATCGAACCGGCTGGGCTCGACGGTCGGGCGGTCGAGCGTCTCCGAGGCCACGAGCGCGACCGCCAGGAACGCGAGCCGGATCGCCGCGAAGCAGCGAACGGCGAACAGCAGCCCGCCTTCGAGCGGGGTGACGTTCGAAGTCACTCGATCAGCCCGCGCCGCAGGGCCGTCACCGCGAGCGCGGCACGGCCCGACACGCCGAGCTTCTCCCGGGAGCGCTTGAGGTTCGTGCGCACGGTCTCGTGGCTGAGGTGCATGCGCAGCCCGATCTCGCGATCCGTCAGCCCTTCGGCGACGAGCCGGATGGTCTCGAGCTCGCGCTCGCTTAGCGCGCGCTGCCCGCTGGCGACGTAGTCGTAGAAGCCGGCCTCAAGCTCCGGCGACAGGCACGTGCCGCCACCTGCGACCTTGCGCACCGCGGCGCACAGCTGCGCGATCGGTGCGGTCTTGCAGAGGTAGCCCCGCGCCCCGTCCTCGACGAGCGCGTGCACGATCGGCGGCTCGGAGTGCGCGGAGCAGATGAGCACCCGCGTGGGCAGCTTCAGGCGCGTCACCTCGCAGAGCACCTCCCGACCGCTGAGCCGGGGCATGCGCAGGTCCAGCAGCGCGACGTCGGGGCGGTGCTCGACGATCGCATCCAGGGCCGCGCGGCCGTCGGTGCAGCACGCCACGACGCGGACATGCGAGCGCTCGAGCAGCCGCGCGATGCCCACGACGAACGCCGGGTGGTCATCGGCGACGACCAGCGTCACCGTGGTGGCGAAGGCGCAGTCAGCTGAAGACACCGAAGCCTCGCTTCAAGGTCGATGAGGTTCGACGGCAGCCCCCGCTCCGCCCGTTCACTGCCGATTACCCACCGAGTCAACGCGCGTTACAGAAAACTTGGCGCATGTCCCCGGGATCGGGGACACGAGCCTCGCCACGGCCGGGGACAGACGTGTCCCTCCGCCGCAGTGACAATCGCCGCATGCTCGCCAAGATCAGCGCAGCGGCGGCCCTCGCGGCCGCGATCGCGATCGCCGGATGCGGCGACGCGGGGCCGCCGGCGGTCGCGGGAACGTGGGGCGTGTCCGCGGGGCTCGAGCGCAAGCTCGACAGCCGCCTGCGCAAGCGGAGGGCGAGCAAGCCGCTGCTCGACCGGCGCGTCGACCAGCGCCGCGCCGAGCGCGAGCGCATCGACCGGCGGTTGCAGGCGACCTACGTGTCTCGCCAAGCAAACCTCGCGGCAGCCCGTTCGGATCGCTGCGGGTTCATCGACCTGCTCACCGAGCTGTTCACGCTCGGGTTCGCGTCGACCGGCTGCGGCTCGCGAGCCCCGGAGTTCACGGCGAGGGCGGATATCGATCAGGACCGGGCGCGCGAGCTCTATGCCCAAGCCAAGCGCGCGCGAACACGTGTCCGCGCCGCCGAGCGTGCCGTGCGCCACGAGCGGCGGCTCGCCGTCAGGACGACGGCGAAGGCGCAGGCGGCACGGCTGATCGGCGCAAGCGACGTGTCGTGCCGCCAGCGCGACGGGCGTATCCACGCGCGGCTGCGCCTGCACAACAAGGCCGGTACGGAGGTCGAGGCGTTCGTGCGGGTCGGTTACAGGGCTCGCGTCGGCGGCCGCGTCGTCCGCGCGACGACGAAGCGCGACACCCGCGTCGAGCTCGGCCGCGGCGAGAAACGTGAGATCGACATCAATGCGGGCTCGCCCGCGCGCGCCGGCGGCGGGCCTTCGATCATCCTGCTGTGCGCGCCGCGCCTCGCCGATGTGCGCCTGCCGGCGTCGGCGCGCGAGCGATGAGCGCCCTCGGCGTGCCGTCGAAGCTCGTGGCGCAGGTGCTCGCCGTCGTGGCCGGGGTCGGGGCCGCGTTTCTCGCCGTAGCCGCAACGACGGACCCGCCGGTCGCGTCGGGCCACGTGAGCGCGACGTGCTCGGCGGGCGGCTTCAGCTTCCGGGCGCACGCCTACTACCGCTCCGACGACGACCACTTCAAGCTCTACCGCTACCTCTACCGGATCCGCGGCGGCGACGACCCGGACCCCGGCCCGTTCGGCGAGCTGTTCAAGCGCGGCGCGTACTCGAACGTCAACATCTCGGTGCACAGCGACGGCGAGACCGTGATGCGCGACGACAGCCCCGACGACCGGCGCAGCTACGCGCTCTACCGGCGCCGCGTCGTCACCTCCGTCGACCGTTCCGCCGCGACCTACGTGACGTTCGAAGCCGTCTTCGACGTCACGACCGGCGGCGAGCTCCAACACGCGCACGACCCGCGCTGCACCGCGACGACGCGGGCGCTG
>CAWIXC010000017.1:0-487204 GCA_963839905.1 uncultured Actinomycetes bacterium
CTACATGCCAGCTTCATTTACGACACCCCCGGGCATCGGGGAGACTCTGGAACCCGTGCGCCTTCGGTGCCTGATCGTCGACGACAACCGGGACTTCCTGCGCGTGGTCAGCCTCCTGCTCGACGGCGAGGGCATCGACGTCGTGGGCGTCGCCTCCTCGAGCGGCGAAGCGATCGCGCAGGTGCGCGAGCTGCAGCCGGACGTCGTCCTCGTCGACATCAAGCTCGGCCCGGAGTGCGGCTTCGTCCTCGCGCGCGAGCTTGCCGCGAGCTCCGACTCGGCCGCGAGCATCATCCTCATCTCGACCTACGCCGAGCGCGACTTCGCCGACCTCATCGCCGACAGCCCGGCCGCCGGCTTTCTGTCGAAGGCGAGCCTCTCCGGCGACGCGATCCGCGAGCTCGTAGCCCGCTAGCGGTTCTCGAGGTACGTGATGACGGCGAGCACCCGCCGGTGATCGTCGGCGGTCGCCGGGAGCGGGAGCTTGGAGAGGATCGCGTGGACGTGCTTCTCGATCGTGCCCTCCGCGACCCACAGGCGGCGGCCGATGCCGACGTTCGTCAAGCCCTCGGCCATGAGCGACAGCACCTCCCGCTCGCGCGACGTCAGCGCCTGCAGCGGATCGTTCTTGCGCCGCGCCGCGAACAGCTCCTGGACGAGCGCCGTGTCCACGACCGCGCCACCCGCCGCGATGCGGGCGATCGTCGACAGGAAGTCCTCGATGTCGATCACCCGGCTCTTCAGCAGGTACCCCACGCGCTCGCCGCTCGCGAGCAGCTCCATCGCCTGCTCGACCTCGGCGTGCGCCGACAGGACGACGATCGCCGTCTCGGGCAGCTCGTCGCGGATCACGCGCGCCGCGTCGAGCCCCTCGGTCGCGTGCCGCGGCGGCATGCGGATGTCGACGATGACGAGCTCGGGGCGCTGCGCGCGCACGACCGCGAGCAGCCCGTCCGCGTCGCCCGCCTGGCCTACGACGTCGTAGCCCGAGCGGCTGAGCAGGCTCGCGACGCCCTCGCGCAGCAGCACGTCGTCGTCGGCGAGCGCTACGCGCATCGACGGCTCGTCACGCGACCCGCTCGACGGCGACCGGGATCCTGACGCGCAGGGACGTCCCGCTTCCCGCGGGGCTCGCGATGTCGATCGAGCCGCCGAGCGCCTCGACCCGATCGCGCAGCCCGATGAGGCCGGAGCCGTGCTCCGGGTCCGCCCCGCCGACGCCGTCGTCGTCGATCGCGAGCACGACGGCCGCGTCCGGCGCGGCGAGCGACACCCGCACGACCGATGCCCGGGCGTGCTTGGCGGCGTTCGTCAGCGCCTCCGAGACGACGAAGTACACCGCGACCTCGACAGCCTCGGCGAAGCGGCCCGAGATCGACAGGTCGAGCTCGACGGGGACTGCGGACCGGCGGGCGAGCGTGCGCAGGGCGGGTCCGAGACCGCCGGTCGTGAGGATCGCCGGATGGATCCCGCGCGAGATCTCCTGCACCTCCTCGAGGATCTCGGCGGTGCCGGCCGCGGCGCTCGCGATCCAGCCCTTCAGATCGGCGAGCTCGGCGGGCAGCGCGGCCTCGGCCGCCCGCAGCTCGAGGCCGAGCGACACGAGCCGCTGCTGGGTGGAGTCGTGGAGGTCGCGCTCGATCCGCCTCCGCGTCTCGTCCGCCGTCGCGACGACCCGCGCACGCGAGGCCGCGAGCTGCGTGCGCCCGTCGGCGTTGGCGATCGCCACGGCGATGAGCTCGGTGAACTGGGACATGCGCTCCTCCGCCTTCTCCGGCAGCGCCGCGTCCTCCTTCCAAGCCGCGATCATGATTCCCCACAACCGTCCCTCGACCGATACCGGCGCGCCCACGGCGGCCTTCAACCCCAAGCTACGCAGGCGCTCGGCAAACGGACCAGTCGCGCCATCGAGGTTGCGCTGGCGTCCAGCCTGCCCGGTCTTCACGACCGTCGCGGCCATGTTCTCGCCTTCGAGCGAGAAGAGCTTTCCGATGTCGACCGTCCTGCCGGGCTCGTTGTCGCCGGCGATCACTGTGGCGGCGTTGCCGCCCGCGTGGCGCAGCAGGCGCGTCGAGTCGGCGTTCAGCAGCCGGCGGACCTCGCGGACGACGGCGCCGAGGAGCTCGCCGGGCGAGGCGTCGCGCGCCACGAGGGTCGCGACGCGGCGCAGCGCCGCCTGCTCGGAGACGAGCAGCTCGAGCGCGGCCTCGGTGCGGCGGCGCTCGGTGATGTCGCGCGCGGCGGCGTAGAGCACGCCCTCCTTGGCGACCGGGCGCGCGCTCCATTCGAGCGTGAGCACCTCGCCGTCGGCGCGCAGGGTCCGGGTCTCGACCTGCGTGACCTGCTCGCCGCGCTCGAGCTCTGCGATCGACTCGCGCAGCGCGTCGAGGTCGTCGGGGTGGACGAAGTCCTCCATGGGGCGCGAGAGCAGCTCCGCGGTCGAGTAGCCGAGCAGCCGCTCGAACGCCGGGTTCACGCGCCGCATGTACCCGTCGATCCCCGCGATCGCCAGCGGATCGACGGAGAGCTGGAACATGCGCTCGAAGTCGCGCTCGGCGCGACGCCGCGCGCGGACGCCGCGGCCGAGGGCGGCGACGAGCAGCGCCAGCAGCCCCGGTCCCGTCAGCGCGATCCACGGCAGCGCCGCGGCCCACCCCGACGCCCGCGGCTCGCCCACCTCCACGCTCCAGCGCCGGCCGAGCGCGTCGAAGCCCGCGCTGTCCGCCGCCTTCGCCAGCCCGCCTTCGAGGTGGCGTCCGTCGACGCCGATCGCGATCGCCCGCGGGTCCTGGCCGATCGCGACCGTCAGCCAGCCGCGCGGGACGAACACGGCGAGGTAACCGCGCCTGTCGTCGCCCCGCCCGAAGTCCGACGCCTGCAGGAGGTAGAGCCCCGGCTCGTCGCCGAGGCGCCCGGGAAGCGTCGCCCCGACGGCGAAGACGCTCGCGCGATCGCGGATCGCCGCCGGGAGCCCCGGCCACTGCGTGACGTCCGAGCCGGGGACGAGCTCCTCGCGCGTGTGGGTCGCGAACGTCGCCGGCAGGTAGCCGCGCACGCTGTCCGGCGCGCGCACGTCCCGCTTCCCGGCGCGCCACGTGATCGGCTTGCCGAGCCGGCGCTCGTACGCCGCCCGCTCCGGACTCGTTACTCGCTGCACCCACAACACGTCGATGAGCCCCACGCCGCTCGACGCGCTGCCCGCGAGCTGGGCGAACCGCCGCTGCCCGCGCTCGGGCTCGCTCTGCAGCACGTTGCCAAGCCGTGCGACGAACGTCCGCGCGCCCGAGAGCGCACCCTGCACGCGGACACTCTGCAGCTGCGCTCGGCGGTCGGCCTCGGCGCCGCGGTCGGCGGCCTGCAGCCGCGTCGTGAGGACGAAGCCGGCGATCCCGATGAGCAGGGTCAGCGCCGGGATTGCAATCCGGAAGGACGTGAGGTAGCGCGACCGCGAGTGCACCGGAACGCCCCGATCGTCGCGCACCCGCCACGCGCTGGCAACCTTCATCCGAAATCCGGACTCTTGCCGAGCTGCGCGGGGCTAGGATCCCGCTCATGCGACGCGGACCGACCGCGCTGGCGCTCCTCGTCTCAAGCGTCGCCTGCGGCGCGTCGGCATGCGGCGGCGAGCGTGCGGCCGAGCCGGTCGTCGCGCGGAGCGTCCCGATTGCGGCGGTCATCAAAGGGCTCGACAACCCGTTCTTCGGGACCATGCGCGACGGCCTGGTCGCGTCCGCGCGCAGCTATGGCACGCCGCTGGGCGTCGAGGCGGCCGCCGACCAGGACGACGCGGCCGGCCAGGCCGCGCGCCTGGACTCGCGCGCCCGCGACGGCGCGGGGTGCTACATCGTCAACCCGATCGACCAGGCGAACCTCATCCAGCCGCTGTCGCGCGTGGCGAAGCGCACGCCGATCGTGAACATCGACTCGCCGGTCGCGCGCCGGCAGGCGATGTCGATCGGCATCCGCATCACGACGTACATCGGCACCGACAACGTCGCGGCTGGCAGGGCCGGGGCGGATGCGATGGCCGGCCTCGTGCGCCGCGGCGCGCGCGTCGCGATCCTGACCGGGCCGCCCGGGGACGCCACGAGCGGCGCGCGCGTCACCGGTTTCCGACGCCACGCTGCGGGTCGCTTCAGGGTCGTCGCGTCGGCCGCGGCGGACTTCGACCGGCGCAAGGCCACGCTCGCGACGGAGGATCTGCTGTCCGGCGACCGGGCGATCGCCGGGATCTTCGCCGCCAACGACCTCATGGCGCTGGGCGTCTCGACCGCGGTGAAGGCGGCCGGCAAGCAGGGCCGGGTCGCGGTCGTCGGCGTCGACGGCATCGAGGCGGCGCTCGCAGCGATCCGCGCCGGTGCGATGTCGGCGACCGTCGCGCAGTACCCGTACACGATCGGGCAGCTGGGGGTGCAGGCGTGCCTCGCCGCCGCGCGCGGAAAGCGGATCCCGGCGCGCATCGATGCTCCGATCGGGGTCGTCACGCGCGCGAACGTGCGGCGTGCGCGCGAGCGGTTCCCGGAGCCGCTCGACGCGTTCGACAACCCGCTGGCGGAGCTGTTGCAGGGCTGACGCGCAGGCGGGCGCGTCGGCCTACGGCGCGGCGCGCGGCGGTCGCCTGCCACGGCGGCTGGCGTCGGCGCTCACGCCCGCTTCAGCGCGCCGGGCTTGTGAACCGCCTCGCCGCCGGACTTCTCGCTCTTGACGAGGTACTGCGGCTCGTCCTCGGACGCCCTGACCGTGCGCCCGCCTGCCTGCGTATCGGCCGTGATCTTCCGCACGACGTGACCCACCGCCTCGCCGCCGTGGGACTTCCAGCGCACCTTGTCGCCGTGCTCGAACTCGGATGCCATGCGCGAGGAGATGGCCGCGAACGGCCGCCGCCATGCGAACGATGGCGCCGCGCCGCGAGGCTCAGCGGAGATCGTGGGCGCTGCCGTACCCGTAGGTCGCGAGTGCCGCCGACACCGCGACGCGGTCGGCTTCGGCCAGCACGCGCGGCGTCCCGACCGCGCACGCATGGACGTACACGCCGCAGGCCCACTCGAGCAGCGCGGTCGCTTGCCGCCCCCCGCTCGAGCATCACGGCGTAGCGGGGCCCCCTGCGGGGTAGCGACGCTACCCTGAACGCTCGCGGACAATGGGAGGGCGCAGCATGCACATCCGGCCGATCCCACGCGCCTGCCTGACGGCAGCGGCGCTCGTGCTCGCCTCCGCCGTCCTGGCCGCGCCGAGCGCGGCGATCGTCCCGCCGACGGACTGCGGCGTCATCACCGTCAAGGGCAAGCGCTACGACATCAAGGCCGACCAGCTGCGGTGCAAGACCGCGAAGCCCTACGCCTCGAGGTACCTCTCGACGCGGCGCCGGCCCAGCGGCTACACCTGCCGCAACTTCGGCGCGGAGACGAAGCTGAAGTTCCGCTGCTCGCGCGGCGTCAAGGTCTTCTTCGCGATCAAACGTTGAGCGCCCGCCGAGACTGCCGGCGCGCGGCGCACGCAGCCCTCGCGCTGCTGCTCGCGGCCGCCGCGCTGCCGGCCGTCGCCCAGGCGCACGGGCTCATCCAGCGGGCGAACCTGCCGCTGCCCGAGTGGCTGTTCGGCTACGCCGCGGCCGCCGTCCTGATCGTCTCGTTCGTCGCGCTCCTCGTCCTCTGGCCCGAGCCGCGCCTCGAGCGCGACCGCTGGCGCCCGCTGCCCGGCGCCCTCGGCCGCGTGCTCGGCAGCCGCGTGCTCGAGGTCGTCTGCGGAACGCTCGGCGTCGCGCTGCTCGCGCTCGTGCTCGTCGCGGGCTACGCGGGCACGCAGAACGCGCTGAGCAACATCGCGCCGACGTTCGTCTTCATCACGTTCTGGGTCGGCCTGGCGTTCGCGAGCGCGCTGTTCGGCGACGTCTTCCGCGCGTTCAACCCGTGGCGCGCGCTCGGCCGGGCGAGCGGCTGGCTGCGCGGACGCGGCGGCCGGCCGGCACGCGAGCGCGTCTACCCGGCGAAGCTCGGCTGCTGGCCCGCCGCCGCCGGCCTGCTCGCCTTCGCCTGGATCGAGCTCGTCTCCGGCTGGAGCGAGCAGCCGCGCGCGCTGGCGATCGTCATCAGCCTCTACACGGTCGGGATGCTCGCCGGCCAAGCCGTCTACGGGGTCGAGACGTGGTCGAGGCGCGCCGAGGCGTTCTCGGTCTACTTCACCCTGCTGTCGCGGATCTCCGTCTTCGAGATCCGCGACCGCGTCGCGGGGGTGCGACCGCTGCTCGGTGGCCTCCCCCGCCTGAACGTCGTCAGCGGGATGGTCGCGTTCGTCGCCGTGATGATCGGCACCGTGACGTTCGACGGCCTGAGCCAGGGCAGCGCGTGGAACGAGGCTCGCAAGCCGCTGGACGACCTCTTCACGACGATCGGCATGACGCTCGAGACGGCGCAGAAGGCGTCGGACACCATCGGGATCCTCGTCTGCGTCGCGCTCGTCGCGGCGTTCTACGAGCTCGGCTGCCGCGTCGCGCACCGGCTCGCCCCGGCGCTCGACGTCCCGCGGCTGCGCAGCGGCTTCGTCCACTCGCTCGTGCCGATCGCGCTCGTCTACGTCGCGGCGCACTACCTCACGTTCGTGCTCTTCGAGGGGCAGGGGATCGGCTACCTGATCTCCGACCCGCTCGGCAAGGGCTGGGACCTCTTCGGGACGGCGGGAGCGGCCGTCGACTACGGCCTCATCTCCCAGAACCAGGCCTGGTACGCGCAGGTGGCGTGCGTCGTGGCGGGGCACGTCGCGGCGCTGACGCTCGCCCACGACCGCGCGCTCGCGATCTACCGCGAGCCGCGCGCCGCGGCACGCTCGCAGTACGCCATGCTCGTGATCATGGTCGGCTTCACGACGCTCGCCCTCTGGCTGCTGGCGCAGGCGGGCAGCTCATGACGCGGCTCGCGTCCGTGGCCCTCAGCCTCGCGGCGCTCGCGTTCGCCGGCTGCGGCTCGTCGACGACCGGTGCCCCCGAGCGCCCGCGCTCGGATCGGCTCGTCGACTTCACGAAGAAGCCGCCGTTCGTCAACGCGCTGGACATCGACCAGCGCACGAAGGACTTCCTGCTCACGACCAACCGCGGCTTCTTCCGGATCGCGCCCGACGGAAGCAAGGTCACGCCGATCCGCGGCACGATCACAGCGCAGGGCAAGCGCTCGACGATCGGCACCTTCCTCGAGCTGCTCGTCGTCGGCCCGAAGCAGTTCATCGGCTCCGGGCACCCCGACCAGCAGGGCACGCTGCCGTCGTTTCTCGGCTTCATCATCTCCGACGACGACGGCAAGACGTGGACGGCCGTCTCGCGCCTCGGCAACGCCGACCTGCACAAGATCGTCCGCATCCACGACCGCATGTACGCCTTCGACGCCGTGCTCAGCGCGATCCTCATCTCCGACGACGGCGGCCGCACGTTCACGGAGAACTTCACGCCGCGCGGCCTCGTCATCGACTTCGAGGTCGACCCCGCGAACGCCAAGCGCCTCGTCGCCTCCAACGACAGCGAGCTGTTTCGCTCGACGGACACCGGCGCGTCGTGGCGCCCGATCGACCGGCGCGCGGGCATCCGGCTGGCGTGGCCCGCGCCCGACGCGCTCTACCGCGCGCTGAAGGACGGCACGGTCGAGCGCTCGTCAAACGGCGGCGACACATGGGAGAAGACAGGCGAGGTCCCCGGCGAGCCGTACAAGTTCAAGGCCATCGGCGCGGACGAGCTGTACCTCGCGCTGAGTGATGGGACGATCATGCACACCGTGGACGGCGCGAGGACCTGGACGGCGGTGTTCGAGCCGTGAGGCGCGCGGCGACCACTCGCCGGGCGCTTGCGGCGATCGCCGCGGTCGCCGCCGCCGCGCCCGCGACGGCGCAGGCGCACTCGCTCGTGCGGCCGTCGACCGGGCTCGTCTCGTACATCTCGGCCGACGCCACGTCGCTGAACACCCTGACCGTGCGCGCGAACGGGTCGCGCATCGAGTTCCGCGACCCGACCGTCGACGGTGGCATGGATCCCGGCTCGTGCACCCCCGGGGACATCAGCGCCGACGCCAACGCGTGGATCATCCAGACCTTCTGCCCCGCCGCCGGGGTGCGCAGCGTCCGCCTCGACCTCGGCGAGCGCGAGGACACGGCCACGGTCGCGGTGAACATCGCGACGACGCTCCTGGGCGGCCCGGGCGCGGACCGGCTCACCGGCGGCCCCGCCAAAGACCAGCTCAGCGGCGACGACGGCGACGACACGCTGGCCGGCGCGGGCGGCCCGGACACCGTGATCGGTGGGCTCGGCGTGGACGAGCTCGCCGGCGACGCGGGCGACGACGACCTGCGCGCGCGCGACGGCATCCAGGATCTCGTGCGCTGCGGCGCGGGCAGCGACAAGGTCGACGCCGACACGCTCGACGAGGTCGATCCGGACTGCGAGGCGGTCACGCGGACGCTGACCGCGGCACCGCCCGGCGCGGGCGGCACGCGCGACCGCGTGGCGCCGCGCGTCGAGGTCGGAGCGCCGGCGCGCAAGCACATCCGCCTGACCCGCACGATCCGCGTCTTCGCGAGCTCGACCGAGAGCGGCTTCGTCGCCGCCTCGGGATCGCTGACGATCGACGGGCTCGCCCTGCCGCTGACGGTCGTCCGCCGCCAGATCGCCGTCGCGGGTGGCGGCGCCGAGCTCGCGGTGAAGCTGAAGGCATCCCAGCAGCGCCAAGCGCTGCGCGCGCTGAGCCGGCGCAAGTCGGTCGTCGTCCGGCTGGCGGTCGTCGCCACGGACCGCGCGGGCAACTCGCGCGAGGCCAAGCCGCTGACGATCCGGCTGCTGCGCTGACATGACCCAGCGCCGCCGGCCGAGTTTGTGGCATTGGTCTCGAACCCCTCCCGGAGGGGTAAGCTTCGCCGCAAATGGCCGTGGCGCCGGGGACGGGGAGCTGGGCAGGCGCGCCGAACCGCCCAGCAGGATCGAAGGAGGCAAGGAATGGCAAGACTTCGTGTAGGTGCGCTCATGGCGCTCACGACGACGTGCGTCATGGCAGTGGCGGCATCAGGGGCGGACGCCCTGACGCGCGCTACCCGCGACGCATCGCGGATGCCCACCGCATCCGACGCGTCGCCGCTCGCGGCGATCAAGAACTCCTCGCCGTTCGGGCTGACGTCCGGGTTCGGCCTCAAGCATCACGGCACGCCGGTCGACCATCTGCCCGGGACCGAGAAGAACATGGAGCTCATCGGCGAGCTCAACCTCATCAGCCCGTCGACCGGCAACCCGGTCCTGCCCGGGCAGATCGCCGACGTAGCGGTTCACAAGGGCTACGCGTACCTCAACTCGTGGGACAGCCCCACGTGCTCTGACGGCGGCACGTTCGTCGTCGACATCCGCGATCCCGCGAACCCGGAGCAGGTCGCGTTCATTCCCGCCCCGGCGCCGTTCTACCACGGCGAGGGCGCCCACGTGATCTCGGTCAGCACGCCGCAGTTCACGGGCGACATCCTCGCGGTCAACGACGAGACGTACGGCTCGAACGTCGCGCTCACGAACCCGGCGTGCGCCCCGGCCGACAAGACCGGCGGCGGCTTCGACCTCTACAACGTGACCGATCCGGAGAACCCCGTCCCGCTCGTGCAGGGTGCGGGCGACCGCTCGCCCGAGGGCTCGACGGTCCAGAACCCGGCCCTGGTCGCGAAGTCCTACCACAGCGTCTTCATCTGGCAGGACGGGCCACGCGCGTTCCTCGTGGCCTCCGACAACACCGAGCTCGCGGACGTCGACATCTTCGACATCACCGATCCGACCGACCCAGAGTTCATCTCGGACCTCGATCTCTTCGACCTGCCCGAGGCCGCCGACATCGTCGACAACGGCGCGTTCGGCAACGCGATCTTCCACCATGACGTCGTCGTCAAGCGCGTCGGCGGCACGATGCGCATGCTCGTGTCCTACTGGGATGCCGGCTACGTCGAACTCGACGTCGACGACCCGTCCGACCCGACGTTCATCGTCGACACGGACTTCGACGATCCCGACCCGCTGACGGGCGCAGATCCGCCCGAGGGCAACGCCCACGAGGCGGAGTTCACGCACGACGGCGAGTTCTTCCTCGCCGGCGATGAGGACTTCGCGCCGTACCGCCTCATCGCGCGGATCGGCGAGGCGCCCTACGAGAACGAGCCGTTCGCAGCGGCGCTGTCGGCTGCCGAGCCGATCCAGCCGGGGCAGCTGTTCGACGAGGACACGATCTTCGTCGGCACCGCCTGCGCTGGCGACCCGGCGGTCCCGGCCGCCACGCCGAGTGGTCCGAGGATCGCGATCGCGGAGCGCGGCGTCTGCGCCGGCGGCTTCCAGGAGAAGGCCGACACGATCGAGGATGCCGGCTACGACCTGGGCATCATCATGAACAACAACGGCTTCGGCGATGGCCAGCGCTGCGACGTTCTGATCAACATGCTCATCGATCCGGCGACGGTCGACATCCCGATGCTGTTCGTCGGGCGCGAGACCGGCTTCAAGCTCCTCGACTTGTTCGACGAGGCGACATACCAGTGCACCGACAACGCGACGATCCCGCCGACGGACAGCGTGACGCCGGCACCCGGCGCATCCGGCCTGAGGGCGGAGATCGGCTCCGAGTTCGACGGCTGGGGCTACTCGCACCTGTACGACTCAGAGACGGGCGAGGAGCTCGACGCCTTCGCCGTTCAGGAGGGCATCGACGATCGGTACGCGACGGGCTTCGGCGATCTCACGATCCACGAGGTCGCGACGGATCCGTCGACGAACCTCGCGTACATGGCGTACTACAACGCCGGCATGCGGGTGGTGCGCTACAGCCGCGCGGATGGCATCGAGGAGATGGGCAGGTACGTCGATGACGACGGCAGCAACTTCTGGGGCGTCGAGCAGTTCACCGACGCTGCCGGGAACCGGTTGATCGCAGGCTCCGATCGCGACTTCGGCCTGCAGATCTTCAAGTACACCGGGCCGGGGGCCGTGCTTGCCCCGCCGCCGCCACCACCGCCGCCGCCGGGACCACCGCCGCCGCCGCCGGTCGCACCGCCTCCGGCAGCAACGCCGCCGGCAGCACCACCACCGCCGCCGGCAACACCGCCCGCGGCACCACCGCCGCCGGCTTCGGTGCCGTCGTCGTTCTTCACGTTCACGACGAGCGGACGGCTGACGTACAGCGCCAGCACCCGGCGGGCGACCATCACGATTCGCGTGCCCGGTGCGGGCCGCGCGACGGCGTCCGTCAAGGCGCCGATCGGGCGCAGCAGCGTGACGCTCTCGAGCGCGACGGGCACGTCGTCGGGCGCGGGCAGCCTGCGCTTCTCGATGCGCCTGTCGGCGACGAACGCGCGGCGGCTGCGCCAGACGCTCTCGCGCAAGCCGTCGCGGCGCACGGGCGGGTCGCTGAAGGTGACGTTCACCCCGACGGGCGGCAAGTCGCGCACGCGCAGCAAGTCGCTGTCGATCGGGATGCGCTGAGGTAGGGCGCGCCAGCCGGGCGAGACCCTCCGGGGTTACGCCCGGTCGGCAAGCCTCTCCGCGGGTCTGCCCGGCGGCTCCGCGGGGAAGCCTCCGCGGTCTGCCGGCAGGTCCGCGGGGAAGCCTTCCCGCGGGTCTGCCCCGGCGCGACGGTTAGCGGCGCAGCTCGATCTGCTTGCTGACCGTGCGCTTGTTGCCCGCCGCGTCCTTCGCGGTGAGCCGCAGCACGGCCGCGAGCTTGCGGTGCGAGCGCAGCTTGCGCGCCGCAGGCCTCAGGCGCGCGAAGACGTAGGTCCGACCGGCGCCTGCCAGTGACCAGGACCCGCGGGCGACCACGAGGCTCCGCGTGCCCAGCCGTGCGCGGCGGGCCGCCCTCGCGTCGGCCGCGACGACGACGTCGAGGTCGCACGCCTCCGAGCACGAGGCCTTGACGACGAGCGCCGACCCGGCGTCCGCGAGGCGCTGGCGGCGCTGCACTGTGACCTTCACGGTCGGCGCGCGGCGGTCCGCCGATAAGGCGGTCCCCCCGGCGCCGCCCCCGGATCCCCCGCCGCCGCTTCCTGCGCCGGGCGTCGTGCCGGGGCCGGCCGGGCCCGCGATCAGCTCGTCGGGATCGCACGCGCTGCCGATCCCGTCGCCGTCGAGATCGGCCTGCGTGTACGGCGGCGCGAGGATTGCCGGCGGGTTCCAGACCGTCGGGCAGTTGTCGACTGGATCGTTGATGAGGTCGTTGTCGTCGTCGCGGTCGCAGGCATCGCCGCCCCTGGTGGAGCCGCCCTCGCCGTCGTCGTCGAGATCCTCCTGACCGGGGTTGCGGTCGCTGACGCAGTTGTCGTCCTCGTCGATGATGCCGTCGCCATCGGTGTCCACCGGCGGGCACGCGTTCCCGCGGCCATCGCCGTTGTCGTCGGCCTGATCGGGGTTGAAGACGATCCGGCAGTTGTCCGGTGCGAGGTCGGGGACCCCGTCGTTGTCGTCATCGGCATCGCACGCATCGCCCACTGCGTCACCGTCCGTGTCGATCTGCGTGCCGTTCGGCGTGTTCGGGCAGTTGTCGACGACGGTCTTGATCAGGTCGCCGTCCTCGTCGCCCGGCTCGGGATGCGCGGCGGCCGCGGAGCCGAGCGGGGCGGGGGCGCTCGCGACGAGCGCGGCGGCGCCGAACGCGAGTGCGACGACGGCGAACAGTGCTCGAAGCCAGCCCATCGCCTCCCGATGATACGAGCCGGCGGGTCGCGGCGGCGCACGTCGAGACATGCGCCGTCGCCTACCCCACCGGACCGCGTGCTACCCCCTGGCGACCCGCGTGCGATCGCTGTCCGTGCCCGCGTTGCCGGCCGCGTCGCGCGCGGTCACCGCGATCGACAGCCGGCCGAACGAGCCGCGGCGCTTGCGCAGCAGCGTCCGGCGAGCAGCGGCGTTGAGCTTCACCCGGACCGTCGTGCGCCCGTTGGCCGACGCGATCCGGCCCGTGAAGCGCCCGATCGTGCCGCGGCCGAGCAGCGTGTCGCGCACCGTGCCGCTGAAGGAGCAGGCCTCCGAGCAGGTCAGCCGCAGGCGCAGGCCGCTTACCCGCAGCGTCCGCGCGAGCACGAGCTCGGGGGCGACAAGCGTCACCTTCGGCGCGCTGCGGTCGGGACCCGGCGGTGGTGGCGGGACGACGACCGGCGGTGGCGGCGGGCCGGGCACGACGACCGGCGGCGGCGGTAGGCCGGGCACGACGACGACCGGCGGCACGCGGTCCGCCGGCAGCGCCGCGAGCCCGCTGACGACGCTGGTGCCGGCGCCGATCGCCCCGACGAGCACGGCCTGGCCCTTGGCGTTCGAGCCGTTGAGCGCGTAGAGCTCCGACGAGCCGTCGCCGGTGGTCAGGGCGGCGAGGCCGAGGTCGTCGGGCCCTGTGATGTCGAACCCGCCGATCGGTGAGATGTCGCCGGTCAGCGCACTGCCGGTGCCGAACAAGCCGCTGCCGATGTCGGTCAGCACGCCGTTGTTCGGCGGGTTCTGCAGGCGCAGCCGGTCGGAGGCGCTGTCGACGTCGAAGAGCGCCGTCGAGATCGCGCCCGCGACGTTGTTGGAGTAGGCGACGGCCGCCACCGCGGCGCCCGCCGTGAGCGGCGTGTCGGTCGTGACCGCGCCGGTGTCGGGGTGGATGCGCAGGCTCTGCCCGGTGTCTGAGACCACGCGCAGCCGGTCGACCGTCGGGTTGTAGTCGACCCCGAAGTCCGAGCCCGACAGCGTCGCGCCTGTGAGCGCGACCGGGTTCGAGGTCTCCCCCGTGAACGGGTCGAGCGTCAGCAGGCGCCCGGCGCTCGTCAGGGCGGTCAGCCGGCCGTTGGCGGGCCGGACGTCGATCCCCTCGATCGACTCGCCCGCGCCCAGGCCCGTGATCGGCTGCGGCGCCGAGGTGGCGGCCGGGCGGTCGGAGCGCAGCGTCACGACCTGCTGCGGGCTGCCCTCGACGATCGCGGCGAGCAGGAACGTGTCCTGCGCGATCGCGATGTCGGTGAGCGTCGTGCCGGCGACGGTCACGTTGCCGATGGCCGACAGCGCGGACGACGTCGACTTGAGGTCGACGCTGTACAGGCGCTGCGCGGCGCCCTCGCTCAGCAGGGCCAGGCCACCCGCCGCGCGCGGCGAGATGTCGAAGCCCGCGACGCTGCCCGCGTCGATCCCGAGCGGCGCGCGCGTGGTCAGCGTGCCGTTGTTCGGCGGGTCCTGGACGGCGAGCACGTCGGCGTCGGTGTCGAGGTCGTAGAGCGTCGTCTGGTTGTCGGCGGAGGTCGGCGTGTTCAGCGCCGGGACCGAGTTCGTGTAGGCGACCGCGCCGACGCCGGGCGCGTCGCCCTCGTTCGGGTCGCCGGCGGCGTAGGCGAGCGGGCCGTCGGTCGTGACGGCGCCGTTGTTGGGGTTGATGCGCAGGTTCGCGCCGGTCGAGCTGACGACCCGCAGGCGGTCGGGCACCGGGTTGAAGTCGACGCCGAGCGAGGCGCCGGCGAGCGTGAACGTCGCGCCGATCGTCGTCGCGGCGCCCGTGACCGGGTCGATCCTGATGACGCGCGCCGCAGTGCCGTTGCGCGCGACGCCGAAGAGCTGCCCGGTCGCGGGGCGCACGTCGATGCCCTCGACGACGTCGCCGGCGGAAAGGCCGGTGATCGCGCGCGGCGCGGAGATGAGCCCCGGCTGGTCGGAGGAGAACGCGACGAGCCCGTTGCCGGCGGTCAGCCCGTGGACGGTGAAGCGCTCACGCGGGCGGTCGTCCTCGTCGATCGTGACGGTCGTGGTGCTCGGCGAGCCGAGCACGGCCGTGCCGGTCGGGCTCGACAGCTCGACGCGGAACGTCTCGTCGCCTTCGAAGATGCCATCGGAGCCGATCGGCACGCTCACGGTCTTCGCCGTCTCGCCCGCCGCGAACGCCACGGTCGCGGGCGTGATCGCGCCGAAGTCCGAGCCGCTGGCGGTCAGCGGCGTGGTGCTGACCGTGACCGACTCGGCCGTCCCGAGGTCCGGGCCGGTGCGCGTGACCGCGAGCACGAGCGGTCCCGAGCCCTCGCCGACGGCGACGGCCGACGCGGCGAGCTGGATGCGGTTCTCGCCGGCGCCGGTCAGGCCGCTGACGCCGCCGCTCGCGCCGCCGATGTCGCCGATCGTCGCGGCCGCGCCACGCGCGTTCGAGCCGTCGAGCGCGTAGAGCGTGTCGGCGTCGCCGTCGCTGTCGGGATCGAGCGCCGCGAGTCCGAGCTCGATCGGGAAGCTCACGCCGGCCGGCGGGGCCGTCTGCGTTCGGACGATGTCGTAGGACGCCTCGGGACCGACGTCGCCCAGGCCCAGCGAGCCACCGCCGACCAGCGCGTTGATCGTGCCGTCGTTGGGGCTCGGGCTGCCCTGCAGGACGAGGCGATCGCCCGCGGTGTCGATGTCGAACAGGACAGTCGAGGTCGCGCCCGCGACGTTGTTCGTGTAGGCGGCCGCGGTCTGCGTGCCGCTCGCGAGCGCCGTGTCGACGGTCGTCGTGATCGGTGACACGGTCGGGTTCAGGCGGCGGTTCTCGTTGGCGTCGGAGATGATCCGCAGGCGATCGGCTTGCGGGTTGAAGTCGAAACCGGCGCGCGTGCCGGTCAGGCCGATCGGGTCGGCGGCGACGGGCGTGGCGGCGGCGTTCGCCGGCGCGATCGTGTAGAGGCCGTCGGCGTCGGTGAGCGCGTAGAGCACGCCGTTGGACGGACGCCGGTCGAGGCCGATGATCCGCTGGCCGAGCGGGATGCCGAGGATCGGCCCGATCGTGATGGTGCGGGCCGGCGTGTCCGCGCGGAAGGAGACGAGCTGCTGCACCGGGTCGTCTGTGACCGCGTACAGGGAGGGCTGCTGCCCGACGATCGCGAGATCCTCGAGCGTGTCGCCCGCCTTGGAGCCCAGCGTGCCCTGGAGCGTCGCGGTTCCCGCTGCGGTGTCGATCGTGTACAGGCCGGTGGTCGCGCCCGCGGTGAGCACGGCGTATGCGGTGTTCGTGATCGGCGAGACGTCGAAGCCGGCCGCGCTCGTCGCGTTGACGCCCAGGCCGCTGCCGACGGTCGTGATCGTGCCGGCGTTGGGGACGGTCGTCGTCGTGAGCACGTCGCGACCCGTGTCGAGGTAGTAGAGCGTCGTCGTGTTCGCCGCGCCGCCGGTGGACGGGACGGCGTTCGTGTAGGCCGCCGCCGTGAGCTCCGGCGCGACGCCGAAGCCGGGATCGCCGGACGCGTAGGCGAGCGCCCCGTCGGTGGTCGTCACCCCGCTCGGATTGACGTTGTGGCGCAGGTTCTGGCCGCTGGCGGACGTGATGCGCAGACGGTCTACGACCGGGTTGAAGTCGATGCCGAAGGCGGATCCGCTGAGCGGGGCGCTGAGGTCGTTGAGCGCGGTGGCCGCGCCGCTGACGGGGTCGATGCGGTAGACCGTGTCGCCGCCGCCCGCGTCGCGTGCGACGCCGACGAGCTGGCCGGTCGAGGGGCGATGGTCGATGCCGACGAGGTCCTCGTCGCCGTCGAGGCCGGTCACCGGCACCGCATCCGACACGCTGCCGGGGGTGGAGGTGTCGAACGTCACGAGGGCGTCGTCGTCGGTGAGCCCGATCACCGTGTCCGCGCACGCCGCGTCTGCGCCGCATGCCACGCCGAGCGTCGTGAACGCCGTCGCCAGGAACGTCCGTGTACCCCTGCGTGCCATCTCGTGCCCTCGCTCGCTCGTCGTCGATGCGGTGGCGGCCCTGCGGCCACCGACCCCTCAGCGACGCACTTCGGTGCGCGGCGCGATTCGGTTCACGAGCTGGCGCGAAAGTGGCGAGGCGGCTTACGCAGGCGGGGCGCTGGTGCGCCGGTGCTGCCAGACGGCTTCGACGAGCTTCCTGATCTCCGGCGTCACGGCGGGCGTGCGCCCGTTCAGCGAGCGCGACGCCTTGATCGGCTGCGGACGACTCTCAGCCGATTTGATGACGTAAGCGCCGTTGGTGCGGATGCGAGTGGAAGATTTGCTCATATCGAGGTGATTCGACAACCGTCGCGACCCTTCGAGCGATCCTGAGTCTACGGCGCCGCCCGGATCGCTGACCATCCAAGCCGCAACGTCGCCAGGGTGCACAGGATAGCCGCCCCGAGCCAGATCTCCAACGGGCGGCGGCTTGGCACCTCCATCGCAAGCGAGGCGGATGCCGTCAGCGCACAGACCACGACCAGAACCAGCGCACGCCGGCGGTTTCGCAGGATCTTGTTGACGATGATGTGGTACCCGGTCGCGGCGGCGAACCCCGAGACGACCGCGCCGCCGGCCAGCAGGAGCGACACGGCCGCGCCCGGAGCCGACGCGTCCAGCCCCGAGAGCCAGCCGAGCCACAGCAGCGCTGCGACCGCCAGCGCCGTCAGCGCCGCCCTCGTGGCCTGGCCTTCGCGCTCGGACACGACCTCGACGGCCGCCCGAACGTCCTCGTGTGGCGCGATCTCCCGCGCGGCGTAGAGCGCCACGCGGTTGACGTCCGTGTCCGGCGCGCCAAGGTCCGCGATACCGTCACCCGTCTTGTCAGGGAAGCGCGCGAGCTCGGCGCGCGCCACGCGCAGGTCCTCGGGGACGGCGATCTCCATGTGAAAGCTCGCCGCTCGCCAGGCGCCGGGGCAGTCGACGAGAAACGCGGTGCGATCGGGGTGGCGCGCTCTCCGTCGCACCTCGCTCGGCGCGTACCTGTCCCGCAGCCGCGCCCATGGCGGCTCGAGTGGGAAGTCCTCGCCGTAGCTGTACTTGATCACCCGCCTCGCCGGCCCGTTCTCGGGCAGCGCGGCGAACAGCACGTAGTCGGTCGCGAGCGTCCGCAGCATGCTTCGGCATGCCGCGTCAGCCCATACCGGGGCGCGCATGCCGTCCCCCGCCTCGGCCGCGTCGACGAACGACTCAAGCGCCTCGAGCGCGAGCGGCTCGTCCTCGAAGACGATCTGCTGCATGTCGGCGGTCATCGACGCGACGCGGTCGTCGGGCGCCGGATCGCCAAGCGCGTCGCGCGCCGCGGTCATCAGCGCGATGAGCGCCAGCTCGCGGTTGTCCGCCCGCCCGAGAATCGGCCGCGCCGCGTCGTCCTCGTCGCGCAGGTCGAAGTTGCGCAGCGGGCGCTTGCTCAGCACCGAGATCGGCACGGTGAGTCCATGCCGCGTGCGCAGGCTCGCGCGCTGCTCCTCGGACAGCGTGAAGTCGATCGACACCCGTCGCCGCGTCTCCTCCTGGGCGAGCATCTCGACGGTCTCGACGCGGCGGTTGATCCACCCCTTGGGGTTGGCAATGAGCTCGGCGCACGCGGCGCCCGCCTCGACGAGGTCCGGGGATGGCTCGACCACCCGCGGAAGTCTGGGCTGCGCGGCGGACGAACGATCGCGTCCTCGGCCGCCCGTACGATCCCCGGCGATCACGGTGGCCATGCTGCACGTCCTCACCGTCGAGCCCATCCCCCGCGAGGACCTGCTCGGCGGGCTGCGCGAGACGCGACTCTTCGGCTTCGGGCGCGCGCGCCCGTATGCGCGGGCGACGCTCGAGCTCGCGCCCGCGGTCGACACGAGCGGCCTGGCCCCCGCGCAGCGCTACGTGCTGCGAGGCGGCGTCGCGAAGATCCTCGAGCTGCGGGCGGCGCTGCTCAAGCACGGGGTCGACGTGTTCGCGCTCGACAGCGGCGTCCGGGTGCGCACGTCCGAGGCTCCGGGTCGGCTCGTGCCGGTGATCCCGCCGATCGTCGAGGAGTCCGTCGAGCCCGACGGCCGGACGGTGCTCATCATCAACGACGGCATCCATCGCGTCTTCGCGGCACGCTCGCTGGGGCTGCCGATCACCACGGTGATCGCGCGCGACGTCCCCCCCGAGTACCCGTACTACGCCCTCCCGCTCGCGCGCGGCTGGGGCGACGTCGCCGAGCTCGACGAGCTGCCCGACGACTTCGAGAAGAAGGCCTACCGCATCCCCGGCGACGACACGGTCCTGTACCGCGACTTCAACGAGCGCTTTCCTGGCGTGCAGCGCTTCATTCGCGCGACGAACCAGGGTCCCGTTCGCTCTGCGCGCTGACGCGGAAGCGCACGGTCTTCACCGGGTCGGCGGCCAGCACGACGAAGTGCGTGTGCAGGTGCGCGACGCTTCCGCCGTTGAGCGCCATCCGGCCGCTGCGCTCGATCGTCGCCGTCGCGGCCGGCGCGAGCTGCTCCTTCAGGCGCCGCTTGATCGCCCACAGCTCCGCGCCCGCCGCGTCGGGCAGCTCGTCGAACGCGGACACGTGACGGTTGGCGACGATGAGGTAGTGCGCGACCGTGCCCGCGTACGGATACGCGTTCTTCGTCACGTACCAGTGCTCGCCCGTGAACTCGACCGGCTCGGACTGAAACGCGGCGACGTGCTCGGGGCAGAAGATGCAGATGCGGTCGCGCTCGAGGCGCTCCATGTAGCGCCGCTGGTCCTCGCTGCGCGCGGCTTCGAGGTGATACAGCGCGTCAGCGTGGTCGCTCATAGACCGCGAACGTGAACGTGTGGTCGTTCTCGGCGACGGGCTCGCCGCGCTCGACGCAGTGCCAGTCGTGCGCCGGGAGCTCGGGGAAGTACGCGTCGCCGTCGACCTCGCAGTCGACATGGGTGGCGTAGACGCGGTCGGTCAGCGGCAGCGCCTCGGCGTACGTGATGCCGCCGCCGATGACGAAGCAGTCGCGTCCGCAGGCATCCAGAGCGGCGTGCAGGTCGCCGAAGACCTCGGCGCCCGCGGGGCCGTAGGACGGGTTCGTGCTCAGCACGATGTTGCGCCGGCCCGGCAGCGGGCGAACGCGCGCGGGCAGGGACTCGTACGTCGTGCGCCCCATGACGACGGCATGGCCGGTCGTCAGGTCGCGGAAGCGCTTGAGGTCCGAGGGCAGCCGCCACGGCAGCTCGCCCTCGCGGCCGATGACCCGGTTGGCGCTGTGGGCGACGACGATCGAGATCACGTCGTCACCGGGATCCCTCTGATCCCGGGATGCGGGTCGTAGTCGGTGAGCTCGAAGTGCTCGGCGCGGAAGTCGTGGATGTCCGTGACCGCCCGGCCCGCCTCGTTCAGTGCGAGCGTCGGCAGCGGCCGCGGCTCGCGCGAGAGCATCTCGTCGACCGCGTCGAGCTGGTCGGCGTAGATGTGCGCGTGCTGGATCCAATGCACGTACTCGACGAGCTCGTAGCCCGTGAGGTGCTCGATCATGAGCCCGAGCGCCGTGTACTGGGCCATGTTCGACGGCACGCCGATCGGCGTGTCGCCCGAGCGCTGGTTGTGGATGAGGTGCAGCTTGTCGTTGTAGACGAGCGCGTGGACCCAGCCGTGGCAGGGCGCGATGGTGTTGCGCGACTTCAGGCCCTGTGCGCGGTGGTTGGCGTTCGGAATCCACGGGCTCATGACGGCCGTGCGATCCAGCGGCAGGTCGTGCAGCTTCGCGATGAGGTGCGGGAGCTGGTCGAAGCCGGGGTCCTCGCCGTCGAGGTCGGTCGTGAAGTTCTGGAAGGCGTGGCCATAGGAGCCGGGGCCGAGGTCGCCGGGCTCGAGGCCGCGCGAGAGGCACTTCTCGGGCGTCGCCCACGCGTCCCACCAGTCGCAGCCGAACGCCGCGAGCTCGTCGAGCGTGCGCGCCCCGTTGATGAACGCGCACAGCTCGCCGATCGCCTTGCGCACGAACCCCTTGATCGAGCGCTCCGTGATGACCGCCGCGCCGTGCGCCAGCGGGAAGCGCATCGCGTAGCCGGCGACCACGAGCGCGTCCGGCCCCTGCTTGGACGCGACCGCGATCCCGGTGTCGCGGATCGTCCGCAGCATGTCCCGATATTGCGTGCCGGGGCGGCGCTCGGAGTAGGGAAGGTAGTCGGGCATTTCGGTCTTTCGCGGACGATGCGGGCTGGCAGTGTTGCGCCGCTGGCGGACGGAGGCGCCACCCGGTTAGGTGCCGCTTCGAACCCGAGGTTCGCCGCCGTGGCGCGCGATAATCTCGGACAACCTACTCTCGCCCGAACCTGGGAACCACGCATGGTCAGCACCGGAATCTTCAGCGCCAACGCCGACTTCGAGAACCGCCTCGTCGGCTCGCTCGACGAGCTGGCCGAGAAGATCGCGAGCTTCAAGGCGCTCGGCCTGCGCGTCGTCCTGACGTCCGGCTCGTTCGACCTCATCCACCTCGGGCACGTGAAGTACCTCGCGCGGGCGAAGGAGTTCGCCGACGTGCTCGTCGTCGGCGTCGACAGCGACGCGAAGATCCGCCGGCGCAAGGGCGAGGACCGGCCGATGGTCCCGCAGGACGAGCGCCTCGAGATGCTCGCCTACCAGCGCCCGGTGGACCTCATCTACCTCAAGCACGAGGACGACCAGCGCTGGGGCCTGATCAAGGCCGCCAAGCCCGACGTGCTCGTGCTGACCGCCGGGCACTCGTACACGGCGGACGAGCAGAACGCGCTGCTCGAGTTCTGCGGGCGCATCGAGGTCGTCGAGCGCCAGTCCTCGGTCACGACGAGCGAGCGCATCCGCCAGATGTACATGAACCTCGGCGATCGGCTCGGCCCGCGGCTCGCGGCCGTGCTCCCCGAGCTCATCGACTCGCTGCTGAAGCGGGGATGACCGAGGTCGCCGTCGCGTACGTCCCGGTGCTCCACGAGGGCTACCGGCGCTTCGTCGACGCGCATGCGCGCGGCCGGCGGCTGTTCGTCATCGGCCCGGAGCTGTTCGACGACCCGCGACCGCTGGCGAAGGACATCCGGCGCCTGGACGCGGAGCTCGTCGCCGCTTCGATCGCGGCATGGGACGTCTGCTCGGCAGTGACGGTGCTCGACGTCGCGGGCGCGGCGCGGCTGGCGGAGGAGTCCCCGACGATCACGCTGCCGGCCGAGGACGCGAGCTACGAGGTCGTCGCGCGCTTCTTCCCCCGCTGCCCGGTCTTCTTCGACTCGGTGTTCCTGCGCTGGGACAAGACCCGCAGCGCGCGGCTGCTCGAGCCGCGGCGCGTGCGCGAGGTCGTCGACGACGAGGTCATCGCCGACCTCTTCACCGCCGCGGAGTTCAAGGCGAACCTCAGCGTCGACTGGTGGCGCCGGGTCGGCGCCGCGATCCGCTTCGCGGACGGGACGGTCGCGTCGGCCTGCAACGAGCACCTGCCGCACAAGCTCAGCGCCTACGCCGCGGGGGACCCGCGCGCGAGCTTCTTTCAGGGCGTGCACCTCGAGCTGTCGACGGCCGTCCACGCCGAGGCGCGGCTCATCGCGGACGCGGCCCGTAGCGGGACGGCGACCGCGGGCGCGGTGCTCTACGTGACCGACTTTCCCTGCCCGCCATGCGCGAAGCTCATCGCCGGCGCGGGGGTCTCGCGGCTGTACTACCGCACCGGTTACGCGGTGCTCGACGGCAACGACGTGCTCGAGCAGGCCGAGGTCGAAGTGGCCCGTGTGAGCGGGTGACGAACGGCCGGTTGGCGGCGCACGGCCGGGTCATCCCGGCGCTGCTAGGGTCGCCGGAATGGGGACGGACGACCAAGCCCGTGCCGAGAGCGCGCGCAATCTGGGAAGCCTCGTGTTGCGCAGCAGCCGCGACGGGGACACGCACGTCATCGAGCTGCTCGGCGAGCTCGACATCGCGGGCGCCCCGAGCCTCGAGGAGGAGTTCCTGCGCGTCGAGGCCACCGACGCGGGCGTGATCATCTGCGACCTGCGCGGCCTTGACTTCATCGACTCGACCGGCATCCGCCTGCTCGTGATGGCCGCCGACCGCTCGGCGGGCAGCGGGCGCTTCACGATCCTGCGCGGGCCGGCGCAGGTGCACCGCGTGTTCGAGATCACCGATCTCGTGTCGCGGCTGCCGTTCGCCGACGCGTAGGAACTTCAGCCCGGGGAATCAGCGAAGCCACGGTCGAGGGCTATCGTCCTCGGCTCCCCCGGACGAGGACCCCGTGCCACCGAGACCGACGGCGTTCATCAGCCACAGCTCCGACGACAGCGATCGGCTTGCTGCGGTCGTGGCCTACATCGAGGAGCTGGGCTTCCAGCGGTGGATGAACGAGGTGGCTGGAGGCGAGGACATCACCACCAGCGTGTGCAACGCCGCGTGGGAGGCCGAGGCGTTCATCCTGGCGCTGTCCCCGGCGGCGCTGCTCTCGCCATGGGTCGATCTCGAGACCGGCACCGCGCTGCAACGCTCGATGGAGACCTACAAGGAGCGTCCGAAGATCCTGCCGATCATGCTCGCGCCGGTGGAGGTCCCGGTCCGGCTGAAGAGCCTGAACTACATCGACGTCGGGACGCTGCCCACCGCCGAATGGCAGGGCCGCATCCAGACGTGGGCAGAGCAGCACTTCGGCGATCGGCTGCCGACGAGATCCACGGGTCCACCGCCACCCCCGCCGCCACCGCCGACGGGCCGGCGCCGCGCGCTGCTGGTCGCGAACAGCGCCTACGACGAGCCGCGGCAGCACACCTCGCGCGACGATGTCGAGGGCCTCGACGCCCTCCTCGCCGATCCGAAGATCGGCAGGTGGGACGTCGAACGCGTCGTCGATGGATCGACCCCGCAGGTCAAGCGCGCGATCGAGCAGCTCTTCGGCGAGGCGGGCGAGGACGACCTGCTGATGCTGTGCATCTCCGGCCACAGCGTCCTCAACAGCGAGAACACGCTGTACTTCTCGACGTCGAGCACGCGCCTCGACGACCTCGTCTCGACCGGCCTGGCGGATTGGTTTGTGGCCGACCAGATGCGATCCACCCGCGCCAGGGCTGCGGTGCTGATCCTCGACTGCCATCACACCCGGCTCTCGACGACCGCCGGCGCGCCGAAGGAGAGCGCCGATGTCGCGGAGCGCTTTACGGCCAACATGGCGCCGGTCGAGGCCCGCAGCGGCGGCGGCGCGCATGGTCGGGTCGTCATCTCCTCGTCGGTCGAGGTCGAGCGGACGCTCGCGGGCGCGCGCCCCGACGCGGTTGCCCCGGGCCCCTTTGGGTCGCCGTTTGCGCGCATGCTCGCGCAGGGCCTGCGCTCGGGCGGCGCGGACGCGGACGGAGACGGCCGGATCACGCCCGAGGAGCTGTACACGTACGCCTCGGACCGCGTACGAGCGCTCTCGCCGCTGCAGACGCCCGGCATCTTCAGCCGTATGTACGGCCAGGTCACGGTCGCGTGGAGCCCACCGCCCCTCCCCGAGCCGGAGGTCACCACCACAGCTTCACCGCCCGAGTTGGCGCGGGGCCGGGAGCTGGCGCGGTTCGCCCACGACGGCGCGGTACGGGGCGTCGCGTTCAGCCCGGACGGCAAGCTGCTCGCCACCTGCGGCGACGACCGCCACTGGCGGCTGTGGGACGTCGACGAGCAGCGCGAGCTGCAGCGCCGCGCCCACCCGTTGAGCGTCCGGCCGTCTCGCGCGCTGCTGTCGGTGGCCTACAGCCCGGACGGCCACCATGTGGCGAGCGCGGCATGCGACCGTACGGCGCGGATCTGGGTCGTGAGCGACGGCAGCGAGCTGTTTCGCATCACCCACAGCCACTGGGTGCGGGACGTCACCTTCAGCCCCGACGGAGCTCTCGTCGCGAGCGTGGGCGACGATCGGCGCGCCAGGGTCTGGAGCATGTCGGAGCGGCGCAAGCTGTACACGGCGAAAAGCGCCTCGCCGCTGCACGCCGTCGCGTTTAGCCCCGACAGCACGCGGCTCGCGATCGCGGGCGCCGACGGAGCGGCTCAGGTCATCGCGCTGCGCGGCGGGCGCGACCCCTGGCGCGCGAGCCATCCTGCCAGCGTGTGGGACCTGCGGTTCAGCCGCGACGGCCGGTTTCTCGTGACGGCCTGCGTCGACGGCTCGGCGCGGGTATGGGACCTCGACGAGCAGGCGTCGCCCGTTCGACCTGCGCTCGCCGTCCGCCACACCTCTGCCGTATGGGCCGTCTCGTTTCACCCCGACGGCGCTCGATTCGCCACGGCTGGCGACGATGGCACGGCGCGGATCTGGAACGTCGAGGACGGCCGCGAGCTGATGACGCTCGAGCATCCCGCCGCGGTCTGGCAGGTCGCGTTCAGCCCGGACGGCACGCAACTCGCGACGGCGAGCGACGACCGGATGGCGCGCGTATGGGCTGTGTGACACCACTCTCACACGGCGGCGCGCCCGTCAGCTAGCGTCCGCGGCTCGCCATCCGGCCATCCTGGATCACGAGGGCCTCTATCGCTTCTGACGTCCAACTGACCGACCATAGCCAGCAGCCGACGCCGCCTCGGTGGCCGAAGCTCGCGGCCGCGGGAGCGCTGGTCATCGTGTTGCTGATCTTCGCGGGGACGCAGGTGTTCGGCGGGGATGGGGACGGCCCCACGATCACGTACTGCAGCGGCAAGGACGTCTCGTTCACCCAGGGCAGGTCGGTGAGGGACTTCAACGCGAGCGACAGCGCCGGCGGCGCGAAGGCCAAGCTCGTCGACGACTTCGAGTCGGCGGAGACGGCCGACTCGCAGCGCGCCGAGTACTTCGCGCGGATCGGCAACGGTGAATGTGACGTCGTCTATCTCGATGTCGCTTACACCCCGGAGTTCGCCTCGAAGGGCCTGCTGCAGGACATGACCTCCTTCATGAAGGAGGAGAACCGTGAGGAGAACTTCGACGATCGGATGATGGCGACCGTCGCCTTCGACGACAAGCTCTGGGGTGTACCCAAGCAGCTCGACGGCGGCGTGATCTTCTTCCGGACCGATGCGGGCAGCGCCGCGCCGGAAACCTGGCGCCAGGTGCTCGACGCGTCCGTCCCGCAGGGCAGCGAGAAGCCCGGCCTGCGCTTTCAGCTGGACGCGTTCGAAGGCCTCACCGTCGTGTTTCTCGAGCTCGCGTACGCGGCCGGCGCGCAGTCGATCGTCTCCGCCGACGGCAAGACCGCGCGCGTCGATCAGAAGGGCACGCTGACCGCGCTGCGGTTCATGCAGGAGGCCCTCGCGCGACGCGCCGCGCCGCGGTCGGTGCTGAGGACCGGCGACGCGGGCTCGTTCTACAACTTCAGCATCGGCCGAGCCAAGTTCCTGCGCAGCTGGCCGTACAAGCAGAAGCAGTTTCTCTCCGAGGCGCTCCGCGCGGCCAAGGCGGGCAACGGCACCGCGGACGCGCGCCTGAGGACCGCCCGCAACCTCGGTGTCGCCCCGCTGCCGCCGTGGAGCGTAGGCGCCGACAAGGTGGGGGTCCTGGGCGGTCACAACCTCGCGATCCCGAAGACCTCGAAGCATCGCGAGGAGGCACTGCGCCTCGTCGAGTTCCTCACGACCTCGGACCAGATCCTCACGGACGCCAAGCAGGCGTCGCTGTACCCCGTCCTGACGCGGCTCGCCAGCAACCCGGACGTGCAAGCCGACCCCGCGCTCCAAGCCGTCGACGAGATCCGGCTCGAGCCCCGGCCGATCATCCCGCAGTACGCCGACGTGTCCCGGGTGATCTACCGCGCGTTGCGCCGGGTCCTGCAGAACGGGCAGTCTCGAGATCGGCTGCCCGGTGAGCTGCGGCGGATCGACACGCAGGTCCAAGCCGTGCTCGACGCCGGCTGACGCACCGGCGGTCCGCGCTGCCGAGCCGCCGTCAGCGGACGATCGTGAACGCCGTGCGCTTCGTGCGCGACGCGAGCCCTGCGAGGTCGATCTCGATCGCGTTGAGCCGGTAGCGGCCGGGCTTGAGGGTGCGCCCACCGATCCGGCCGCGCAGCTCGATCCGGTTCGCGCCCTTCTTGCCGGTGACGGTGAACGAGCCTTTGACCGCGGTCCAGCGCTCGCAGCGCGCCTTGCGGCGGTTTGAGCTCGACGTCTTCACGCACTTGCCTTTCACCTTGCGACCGGTCCCCGAGCGGTCGATGGTGAACCTCACCTTGCCCGGCTCGGAGAGCGTGAAGCTCACGTCCGTGCCGACGGCGGTGCGGGCCGCTCGAAACGGCGCGCCGGACGGCGCGGCCCGGAACGTCGTGCGTGACAGCCGCAGCGCGGTGATCGCGGGCGCGGTCGAGTCGATCCTGGGGGTCTGCGTCGCCACGGCCGTCGGCGTCGGCGCCGGCGTGGGCGTGGGGGCGGCCTGGGGGCTTGGGGTCACCGTGGGCGTCGCGACGGGCGTGATCGACGCCAGCGAGAACCGGGCGACCGAGCGCGCCTGCGAGTCGCCGCCGGCGCTCGTGAAGCTGCCGCCCGCGAACAAGCCGCGCGGATCGCTGGCGGCCGCCAGCCGATCGAACACCGCGAGCCCGTGCCCCTCGCCGCTCCAGGGGCCATTGCCGGCCCCGTTGGAGCCGAGCGGGCGCCACTGGTCGCCGTCGTAGACCGCGATGTTGTCGGCGGTCGGGTCGCCGCCTGCGTCCTGGAAGCTGCCGGTGGCGAAGACCTTCGAGTCGAGGCTCGTCAGCGCGTAGATGAAGGTCGAGGCGGGAAACCAGCCGTTGGTGCCGGCGGCGTTCGAGCCGACCGCGCTCCACGCCGAGCCGTCCCAGCGCGCGACGTTGTCTGCCTGCGCGATGCCCGCGACGTCCTTGACGTCGGTCCCCACGTAGACGTCGGTGCCGACGGCGGTGAGGCTGCGCACGAAGCCGTCGATCGCGCACTGGCAGGCTCCCGCGCCGGAGCCCATCGCATGCCATGCGCCGCCGGCATCGAGGTACGCGACGTTCTCGGCTCCCGGCAGGCCGGCGATCCTGAAGCGCCCGCCGGCGTACAGCCGGCCGCCGCTGTCTACGGTCAGCGCCTCGACCGGACCGAAGCCCGTGGAATCCGCGAGCGTCGCGGACGGGGCGCCGGTGCTCAGGTCGCACGCGACGAGGTAGTCGGCGGCGGCGATGCCCGCGCCATCCTGGAACTCGCCACCGATGTAGAGCGTCGACCCGACGACCTGGAGCGCTTTGACGTTGCCGCCGTAGGGGTGCTGCGCTCCGCCGCACGCCGGCGCCCAGGTCTGGCCGTCCCAGACGGCGAGGTGATCCGCGTTGGGATCGCCGCTGGCGTTCGTAAAGCTGCCGCCGGCGTAGATCTTGTCGTTCGCGTAGGCGATCGCGTACACGCCACCGTTCGGGATCTGGTCGCTCGTCAGGCCAACCGGGCTCCACGTGCTGCCGTTCCAGCTTGCGATGCGGTCGGCCGCGGCGATGCCGCCGGCGTCGGTGAACTCACCGCCGACGAGCAGCAGCCCCGGCTTGTCGCTGTTGAGCACGTTGACGTTGCCGTTGAGCGAGTCCGATCCGGGCGTGCCCGCGTCGCCGAGGTGATCCCAGCCGCCCGGCCCGGCCGTGAGGGCCTGGCCGACGAACGTGCCGCCGAGCGCCAGCGCAACGAGCACCGTCGCCCCCAGCCATCGCACCGTCACGGTCCGCCCCCGCCTGCATCGATCGCCGGCCGCTCGATTCGAGCGGCCGATCGGTGCGATCACGCTACCGCCAACGGGCCGCACTCGCACGATTTGTCGTCCTTTTCACCACCGAGCCCGCCGCCGCGACGCCGTATGGTCGTGCGAAAGGGGGCGTGGATGCGCAGGCGCGGCGTGCGGACGGCGGCCGATCCGATCGGGCGGCGCGAATGGTGGGCGTGGGGCGTGCTGATCGCGCTCGCTGTCGTCGCCCGTTTCGTCGACCTCGCGAGCCGGCCGTACCAGTTCGACGAGGGCCAGGTCGCCTACGCCGCCTACGGGCTGTCCGAGCACGGCGACTACCACTACATGCCCGTCCTGCACGGGCCGCTGAACTACGAGCTCACCGCGCTGAGCCACCTCCTGTTCGGCCAGGTCGACGTCGCGAACCGCATCCCGGCCGCGATCGCGGGATCGATCCTGGTCGCGCTGGCGTTCGGCCTGCGCCGCCAGCTCGGCCGGGTCGCCGCGTTCGCCGCAGGCGTGCTGCTGTGCTTCAGCCCGACGCTGCTGTACTACTCGCGGTTCAGCCGCGAGGAGCTCGTGATGGCGGCCGTGACGCTCGCGCTGGTCGTCGTCGCCGCGCGGCTCGTGGCGAGCCCTCGGCGCTGGCACCTCGAGGCGCTCGGGGGGCTGCTGGCGCTGAGCTTCGCGACGAAGGAGGCGACGTTCCTGCACGTCCCGATCGGGATCGTGGCGGGGTTTGCGTGGTGGCGCCTGCGCGGCCCGGCGCGCATGCGGCCGGGCACGGTGGGGGTGCCCTGGCTGCTGTCGGGCGCCGCGGTCTTCGCGCTCGTGTTCGTGATCCTGTTCGGGCAGTTCGGCACGCACCTCTCCGGCGTCTGGGACGGCGCCTACGGAGGCCTGCGCTACTGGGCCCGGGAGCACGGCCTGCACCGCGGCGGCGAGGACTGGTTCGCGTATCTCATCCTGCTCGTCGCCTACGAGCTGCCGCTGCTCGTGCTCGGCGCGATCGGCGCGGTCTGGTCGCTGCGCCGGCGCCACGCGCTCGGCACCGGCATGGCGGTCGCGGCGGTGCTCACGCTCGCGATCTACTCCTACGCCGGCGAGCGCTTCGCCTGGCTGCTCGTGACGACCCTGATCCCGCTCGCGCTCCTCGCAGGCCTCGGCTTCGCGGCGCTCTGGGGTTCCAAGCGCGTCGCGGCGGTTCTCGTGACCGCACCGCTGCTCGCGGTACTCGTCTGGAGCGACGTCCAGGTCCAGATCCTGCGTCCCAACGACCCGGGCGAGCTCATGACGGTGGCGCCGACCGACGCCGCCGTCCCGCGCATCGCGGCCGACCTGCGGCGTCGCGACGCGCGAGCACGCGCCGCCGGCCGCCCACGCCCGGCGATCGAGGTCGACCCTAGCTACGGCTCGGCATCGCCCTGGTCGTGGTACCTGCGGGGCCTGCCCGGCGGCTACCCCGACATGGCGGCCGACACCTACGTCCCGCGTGGCGACGTGCTGATCGTGACCGACACCTCCCGCGCGCTGCTCGGCGCACGCCTGCGCGGCTACGAGGGCCACCCGTTCGTCCTGCGCGGCCGCCGCCCGCCGATGGGTACCGGATTGCGCGCCACGAGCTTCGTGCGGTGGTTCGTTCACCGCAAGCCGTGGGCGCCGGTGACGCCGGAGCGTGAGTGGCTCTACGAGCGCAGGGTGAACGCCGGCAGCACGCGCTAGACACCACGCGGTTGTGCGGTCACCTCACCCTGCGATACGTTGGCACGGATCCACCTGACGGTGGTGGGTGGGCGCTTCGTGTAACAGGGGAGGCATGAATGGCAGCACAGTCCGACACCCCCAGCGGCGACGACCGCCGCCAGAGAGCGCACGAAGCCGGCCTCGCCTCGACCACCTCGGCCGCCGTGGCGCCCGGCAGCGAGATGCCCGGCAAGGGGGCGGTGCTCGTGGAGCTTCACGTGTGCATGGGCCTGAACGCGTGCGCGGCGACGAAGGATCCATCCAACCCCAAGGATCCCGGCACACGCCACGACCCGTTGGGCACCGCGCCGATGGCCGGCATGGGGACCTGCGCGACCGCGCTGCACGTCTGCCACGGCGACAACGCGTGTCGCGGCCAGGGCGGCTGCGGCTACGCGGGGTCCGCGTACGAGCAGACCAAGCCCGGCGACCAGGCGTGCAACCAGAACGGCAGCTGCGCGAGCCCGATCAACGAGAGCCGCGTGTTCTCCGCGGGGCCGTACAAGGGCAAGAGCGTCTGGCGCCGCGCCCGGGCGATCTTCGAGGCGCGCATGTACGAGGCCGGGATCCAGTTCGGGCCGTCGCCCGGCGAGGGCTACCCCGATGATCTCGTGCCGGGCTACCTCGAGTGACACCGCCACGGCTGGGCTTTCCGAACCTCGGCTTCGGCGTCGGCCTGCGCTCGGCGCACTACGAGCACCTGCTCGCGCACTGGCCCGCGGTCGACTGGTTCGAGATCGTCTCGGAGAACTTCATGGACTCCCGCGGCCGGCCGCGCCACGTGCTCGACGAGATCGCCGCGCGCTACCCGGTCGTCGCGCATGGCGTGTCGCTGTCGATCGGCTCGGCCGACCCGCTGGATCGCGACTACCTCGCCCGCCTGCGGCGCTTCGTCGACGAGATCCGGCCGGTGTGGGTCTCCGACCACGTCTGCTGGACGGGCGTCGCCGGCCTGAACACCCACGAGCTCGTGCCGATCCCGTTCACCGAGCAGTCGCTGGCGCATGTCGTGGAACGCGTGCGGATCGTGCAGGACTCACTCGAGCGCCCGCTCGTGTTGGAAAACCCGAGCTCGTACGTGACGTACGTCGCATCGACGATGACCGAGTGGGAGTTCCTCTCGCGAATGGCCGATGACGCCGATTGCGGGCTGCTGCTCGACGTCGCGAACGTCCGCGTGTCCGCGGTCAACCACGACTTCGACCCGGTCGAGTATCTGCGCGCGCTGCCGCACGAGCGCGTCGTGCAGATGCACCTCGCTGGCCACACCGAGCTCGCCACCCACATCGTGGACACACACGACCGCCCCGTCGCCGACCCCGTCTGGGAGCTCTACGCGCTGGCGAGCGAGCTGACCGGCGGCGTCTCAACGCTGATCGAGTGGGACGAAGCGCTGCCGCCGTTCCCCGAGGTCCACGCCGAAGTGCTCAAGGCGAAGGACTACGTGACGGCGGCCCGGGCGTGAGCGACCTCGCGACCATCCAGCGCTGGATGCAGCGCGCGATCATCGACCCGGGCGGGGGCGTCGGGCTCGAGCCGCAGCCACAGGCCGTCGTCCGCGAGTCGGGCCGCCTCGACGCGGCCGAGCGCGTCGGCCTGTACCGCGTGACCTACCAGCGCAGGCTCGCCGGCTGCCTGCGCGACAGCTACCCGGGCCTGCGCCACGCCCTCGGCGACGAGCTGTTTGAAGACTTCGCGCTCGACTACGTCAGCGCTCAACCCTCTCGCAGCTACACGCTCGCCGCGCTCGGGGCAGGCTGGCCCACGCACCTCGAGGCGACGCGACCCGACCGCGACGCGCCCCCCGCCGAGCGTGAGCGCTGGCCGGACTTCCTCGTTGACCTCGCGCGCCTCGAGCGCACGTTCTTCGAGGTCTACGACGGGCCCGGCACCGAAGGCGAGCGGCTGCCTGCGGCCGCGGACCTGCCCCCCGAGGTCGCCACCGTGACGCCCGTCGCGTGCCTGCGCCTCGAGACCGCGCGCTTTCCCGTCGGGCCGTACCTCGTCGCCGTGCGCCGCGGCGAGGATCCACAGCTGCCGGCGCCGGCAGCGAGCTTCATGGCCGTCAGCCGGCGCGACTGGGTCGTGACGATCACCGAGCTCGACGCCGCCGGCCATGCGCTGCTGCGCGAGCTGCTGGCAGGCGCCACGCTCGCGCGCGCCGCGCTCACCGCGGGCGTCGCCGTGCCCGATGCCCTGAAACGGCTGCGCGAGTGGGCCGACCACGGCCTGATCGCCGGCGTGCAAGCGGGCCGGCCGCGGCCGGTCACCTAAGTCCATGAGGGGAGCGGTTGCATGAAGATGCCGGCGCTGTTGCTGTCGGAGTACCCGATCGATGCCACCCGGCCGATCGAGTCGATCGACGACCTGAAGAACCATCTGGTGCAGGCCTCGATGGTCGAGCTGTCGACCATTCCGCTGTACCTCTACGCCGCCTATTCGATCCAATCGTCCAACTACGGCCAGTGGTCGCCGGGGATGTCGGCGTTTCGCGCGATCCGCAGCGTCGTGATCGAGGAGATGCTGCACCTCTGCCTCGCGCGCAACCTGCTCGTTGCGATCGGTGGCGATGTGACGTTCTACGACAAGCAGTTCGTGTTCGTCTATCCCAACGACATGCTGCACCACACGCCGCCGCTGCAGCTGCGCCTTGAGCGCGCTTCGAAGGAGCTCATGGAGCAGATCTTCATGCCGCTCGAGAAGCCGAAGGATCCGGGTGCCGAGCCGGAGCCGGACTACTACCACACGCTCGGCCAGTTCTACGCGGCGATCGAGCAGGGCTTCGAGTACCTCGACAGCCATCAGCACGACGAGCTGTGGAAGGACCCGCATGCCGCTCTGCAGTACCAGCACGCGTACTGGAACGACGACGGCGGTGGCGCCCCGATCGTCGTGATGGACCTCACGACCGCCAAGACCGCGATCCAGACGATCGTCGAGCAGGGCGAGGGCGAACCCGCGACGTCGGCCGCGGCCGAGACATACGACGAGGAGCACGTGCCGCTCAGCTTCACCAAGCCGGTCGCGGGGCTCGACGAGCTCTCGCACTACGCGAAGTTCGAGCGGATCGCGAAGGGGATCGACGGGATCGGCGACGTCTATCCGGTGCCCGAGAACCCGCACCGCGACCAGTACAGCGGCTCGGTGAAAGCCCTCGCCACGCTCTTCGACGCCGCCTACTCCTACGTCCTGTGCATGATCGACGCGATCTACACGACGCCGAGGGATGCGTCCGACCGCGCCGGGCAGACCAGCGCGCGCTACGGCCTCGAGCGGACCTTCATCGCAGCGATGGGCGGCCTGCTGTACCCGATCGGCGACCTGCTCGCGCGCCAGCAGCTCCCGGATGTCGACGGACAGCCGCAGCACGCGGCGCCGTGCTTCGGCTTCTACGAGTTCGACCGGGCGACGACCTACAAGGAGCAGCTGACCGATCTGTGCGAAGCCGTGCTGGGCGACTACCCGACGCTCGGCGGCGACGACGGCGTGCGCCAGCTCATCGGGCGCCTGCCGTCCGTCGGACCGAAGCCGCTGACACCCGCAATGACCTAAGCGAGCTCGCGCGCTCTGCGCGACTGCTCGTGCTCGAACGCTGGCGCCATGTGCTCGATCGCGGCCCGATCCAGGCCGGCGCGATTCGCCACAACAGACCAGCGAGCCGTCGCCCCCGCCACCTCGGCGAGAATCGAGAGCGCCGCCGGCTCGTCCAGACGGAACGCGCCCGCGACGGCCATCAGCGTGTCCACGCGAGCGGCGTTGTCGTCGAAGTCGATCGCCGTGTGCAGCAGCCGCGGGCCCGGCCTCGGATCCGGGTTGAGGTCGAACGCCGGCGACAGCGACCAGCCCGCGCTGCTCTCCCGCAGGAACCCATGGTTTCGCAGGTGGTCGTCGAAGTTCGAGATGAGGATGGAGAACGCGATGCGCCGCCACAGCTCGTGAAGGTCGCGACGTGCGCTCGGCGACTCGCGCTCGATGACGTCGGCGATCTCGAGGTAGCTCCCGGAATCGCCATCGGTGGCCTCGAGTATCGTCATTGCGCTGACGTAGCCGACCCGCTGATCGCCCGCGCGATCGAAGCGCTGGACGACGAGCACGGACTTCCCGTCGATGTCGTGCAGCCTGCTGTCGGGGACGCGGATGCCGGCGTCACGCGCGAGCTGCAGCGCGACCCCCTCCCAGCGCATGACATCCCACTCGTCGGCGGCAGTGCTCGGAAACTTCGCGATCGCGAGCCGCCCGGACGCATCGCGAACGTGCGCCTTCGGCCGCGCGCCGCCGAGCGAGCTTCCGCCGCGCAGCAGCGCGGCCAGCTCCGCCTCGCTCGCCTCGTCGCGCTCGAGGCGCGCGGCGGCGTCGAGCAGCCGCCCGAGATCGAGCAGATGCGGCACGCCTCTGTCCTCGGCGGC
The DNA here is from genome assembly GCA_963839905.1 of uncultured Actinomycetes bacterium. Lineage (GTDB taxonomy): Bacteria > Actinomycetota > Thermoleophilia > Solirubrobacterales > Solirubrobacteraceae > CADCVQ01. The sequence goes on from CAWIXC010000017.1 coordinate 34,464, forward strand.
CAGAAAATCGGGCGACGACGGGACGCGGAAGCGCACCGCACCCTGACGCAGGTCGTCGCGCACACCGAGCAGGTAGTCGATCTCCCCGAAGCTGCGCGGAGCTCCGCCATCGCGGCGGACGCGCTGCTGCTCCGCCCGAGCGATCAGCCCACGCCCCCAGCGATCGGGCGCGGAGTCGGAGAAGGCCCCGAAGATCGCCCGGCCCGTCGGCGTCTGTTGCTGTCCCAGCGTCAGCGGCAAGCTCGGATCGAGCGGATAGGCGCCGACACGTGAGACGTAGTCCGGCGCGTAGCCGAAGGTCTGCGACTCGGCCCCGCGCCGGCGGTGCGACCACAGCCGCCCGGCGACGATGTCCTCGCCGGCGATCTGCACGACCACCTCCGCCTCGTGCTCAGCCACGACCGGGTCGTTTCAGGTCGCGCGGGCGCACGCGCTGCGGCAGCTGCTCGTCCGCGCGCAGCCTGCCGACCTCACTCTCGTAGGGATCGACGGCGCGCGCGACGCTCTCGAGGATCCCGAGTGCGCGCAGGATCCGCAGGGTGTTCTCCAGGCTGATCGCACCGTCTGCTCGCTCGAGGCGTTGCAGCGTGCTGCGCGACACATCCGCGCGGTCAGCGAGCTGTGCCTGCGTCAGACCCCGCAGCTTGCGCCACACCACGACATCGCCGCCGATCGCGCGCAGCGCGCGGGCGACCGCCACGGGCGGCCTGCGGCCTGCATCTGTCGACTCTCGCACCATTCAATGCCTCGCAAAGAGCGCATTGTACGGCCTAATGAGTCGTCTACGAGGCTTTAGACCGGCTAGGCGTCGGCCTCGTCCTTGCGCGCGGCGATGCGGTCCTCGAGTTGGGCCATGACGTTCGGGTCGCGTAGCGTCGTGACGTCGCCCAGCTCGCGGCCCTCGGCGATGTCGCGCAGCAGGCGGCGCATGATCTTGCCCGAGCGCGTCTTGGGGAGGTCGTCGGCCCAGACGATGCGCTTGGGCCGCGCGAGCTTGCCGATCTTCTTCGCGACGTGCTCGCGGATCTCGGCGACCAGCTCGTCCGTGCCTTCGAGATCGCCCTCGAGCGTCACGAAGCAGACCACCGACTGGCCGGTGTCCTCGTCCGCCGCCCCGATCGTCGCGCACTCCGCGACCTTCGGGTGCGACACGACCGCCGACTCGATCTCGGCCGTCGACATGCGGTGGCCGCTCACGTTCAACACGTCGTCGACGCGGCCGATGACCCAGAAGTAGTGGTCTTCGTCCTCGCGCGACGCGTCGCCGACGAAGTACGTCTGCGGGCCGAACTTCTCGAAGTACGTCGACACGTACCGGTCGTCGTCGCCATACAGCGTCCGCAGCATCGACGGCCACGGCTCCTGCAGCGTCAGCAGGCCCTGCTTGTCGCGCTCGAGCTCCTCGCCGTCCTCGCCGACGACCGAGGCCACGACGCCCGGCAGCGGTTGGGTTGCCGAGCCTGGCTTGCAGTGCGTGATCCCCGGCAGCGGCGAGATCATGATCGCGCCCGTCTCGGTCTGCCACCACGTGTCCACGACCGGGCAGCGCTCGCCGCCGATGACGTGGTAGTACCAGACCCAGGCCTTCGGGTTGATCGGCTCGCCGACGGTCCCGAGAAGACGCAGCGACGACAGGTCGTGGCGGCCGGGGTACTGCTCGCCCCACTTCATGCAGGCACGGATCGCCGTCGGCGCGGTGTAGAAGATCGTCACGCCGTAGCGCTCGCAGAGATCCCACCAGACGTCCTTGTCGGGGTAATCCGGGGCGCCCTCGTACATCACCGACGTCGCGCCGTTCATGAGCGGCCCGTAGACGATGTACGTGTGGCCCGTGATCCAGCCGACGTCGGCTGAGCAGAAGTACACGTCGGTCTCGGGCTTGAGGTCGAAGACGTGCTTGTGCGTCCACGCCGCGCAGGTGAGATACCCGCCGGTCGAGTGCAGGATGCCCTTCGGCTTGGCGGTCGAGCCGCTCGAGTACAAGATGAAGAGCGGGTGCTCGGCGTCCAACGCCACGGCCTCGCACTCCTCCGACGCGGCCTCCATGATCTCGTCGTAGAAGACGTCGCCCTCGCCCATCTCACAGTCGATCCCGACGTTGCGCACGACGATCGTCGTCTCGACGGGAACCCCGACCTCGTCGACCGCGCTCTTCGTCGCGGCGACCTTGCCCTTGCGCCGCGCGCCGTCGGCGGTGATCAGCGCCTTCGCCTCCGACACCGCCATGCGCTCCTTCACCGACTCCGGCGAGAAGCCTCCGAACACCACGTTGTGGGGCGCGCCGATCCGCGCGCAGGCGAGCATCGCCACGACGACCTCGGGGATCATCGGCAGGTAGATCCCGACGACGTCCCCGGCCGAGATGCCCTGGTCCTTGAGCGCGTTGGCGAAGCGCATGACGTCGGCGTGGAGCTGCGCGTAGGTGATGTCGCGTTCGTCGCCCTCCTCCCCGCGCCAGTGCAGCGCGACCCGGTCACCCAAGCCCGCCTCGATGTGGCGATCCAGGCAGTTGTAGGACGCGTTGATCGTCCCGCCCTCGAACCACTTGTAGAACGGCGGCTTGGAGTCGTTGCACGTCGTGTCCCACTCGCTGAACCAGTGCAGCGCGCGCGCCTGCTCCTCCCACCACGCCATCGGGTCGGCGGCGGCGCGCTCGTAGACCTCGGGGTCGTTGAGCAGCGCGTCGCGCGCGAAGTCCTCCGGCGGTGGGAACGACTCGACCTCGAGCAGCTCCTCGAGACGCTGGGCGACCTTGTCGTGGGACGTCTGGTCGGTGCTCGCCAAGGGTCAGCCCTCCTGTTGTTGCTTGCTTCGCTCGCGCAATTCGATGCGGCGGATCTTGCCGGTCAGGGTCTTGGGCAGGTCATCGACGAACTCTACGATCCGCGGATACGCGTAGGCCGAGAGATGCCCGCGCACGAACTGCGAGATCTCCTTGCCGAGCTCGTCGGAACCCTCGTACCCCGCCGCGAGCACGACGAACGCCTTGACGACGTTGCCGCGCCGCTCGTCGGGCCACGCGACGGCCGCCGCCTCGGCGACCGCGGGATGCTCGAGGCACGTCGACTCGACCTCGAACGGGCCGATCCTGAAGCCGGCCGAGATGATCACGTCGTCGGCGCGGCCCTCGTACCAGTAGTAGCCGTCCTCGTCGGTCGACGCGGCGTCCTTCGTGTGAAACCAGTCGCCGCCGAACGTCTCGCGCGCCGCCTCCTCGTTGTTCCAGTAGCCGAGCGGATAGTGCGGGTTCGAACGCGCGCGCAGACAGATCTCGCCGCGCTCGCCAACCGCGACCGGCCGCTCGTCCTCGTCGAGGATCGCCACGTCCCAGCCGGGCAGCGGCTTGCCCATCGAGCCCTCGCGCACCTCCATGAACGGGAAGTTCCCGCACAGCGGATAGGACTCCGACAGGCCGTAGTAGTCGAGCACCGTCACGCCGTACTGCTCACGAAACCAGCGGATCGCCTCGGGGTTCAGCGGCTCGCCCGCCGAGCAGACGATGCGGAAGTCCTGCGGGTAGCGCGTGTCGGCGTCGCTGATGCCCATCATCGAGCGGATCGCGGTCGGCGTGCCGAAGACGTTCGTCGGGCGATGGCGGCTGAGGAAGGCGAGCTGGTTGTGCGCGTCGAAGCCGCCCTTGCGCTGCAGCACGACCTGCACCGCGCCGTAGCGCCACGGGCCGATCAGCGGGGAGATCCCGGCCGCCCACGCCCACTCGCCCATGCCGTGGAAGCGCTCGCCGTCCTGCACGTCGTGGCAGTAGACGAACTCGTTGTGGCCGAGGATGTAGCGATGGGCGTGCAGGATGCCCTTCGCCAGGCCGGTGGTGCCGGAGGTGTAGTAGAGCTGCGCCGGGTCGTCGGCGGAGGTGTCGACGGGCTCGAAGTCCGTGTCGCCGTCGTCGAGGTCGCCCGGCTCGAGCTCGATGACCTTCGTCAGCCCCTCGACGCGCTCGCGGTTGGCGGCGTTCGTCACGACGACCGCCGCCTGCGAGTCGTCGAGCCGGTGCTTGATCCCCTCGTCGCCGTAGAGGACCGACATCGACAGGAGGATCGCGCCGCTGTTCCACGTCCCGAAGAACGCGGCGGCGGTCTCGGGCGTCGGCGGCAGCAGCATCGCCACGCGGTCGCCGCGCTGCACGCCGTGCTCGCGCAGCAGGCGCCCGAACCGGTTGGACATGTCCTGCAGCTCTCCCCAGTGCAGCTCGCGGACGTTGCCGTCGGGGTCCTCGTGGATCATCGCGAGCTTGTCGCGCGGGTGCTTGTCGCAGACGTCCGCGGCGATGTTGTAGCGCTCGGGCACCTCCCACGAGTGCCCGGCACACGCCTCCTCGTAGGTCATGGCCTGGACCGTACCGCCCGGCGGGGCGCGGCGGGCCGGGCGTTTACCGGCGTTTGCGCTTGCGCTTTTTCGACGAGGGGTGTGGGCGGCGCTCGGGCATCTCGGGGGCCGGCGTCTCGGGCGGCTCGGCGCGCTCGCGGCGACCGCCGCGACGGGGGCGCTCCTCCTCCTCGTCGTCGTCGTCGGACGTGCGCGCCATCCGCGCCTCGCGCAGCTCCTGCTGGGTCGGCCACGGCTGCGCCTCGCCGGTGACCCACGCGGGCGGCAGGCCCGACGGCCACTTGCCGAGGAACAGCGCACCGAGCGCGACGAGCCAAAACGCCTGCACGATCGGCAGCGACGCGCCGAGCGGGATCACGAACAGGACGCCGACGATGATGCCGAGCACGCCCATGAAGCGCGTGAGCAGGCCGACGCGCATGCCGTTGAGGGCGAGCAGGACGAACGAGATCCCGAACCCGAAGACCCCCACGACCTGCATGAGCCCCGCGACGAGGACGGTCGGCGGCGTGAACGCGTCGCGCGCCCGCGCGGCGCTCTGGTTCGACGAGTCCGCGAAGGAGGACGCCGATACGGCGCTCCCGACCGCCTGCACGAGGCTCGACGCGGCGAGCAGGGCCGCGCCGACCAGCGCCGCGATGAGGATGGCGCGCGGCAGCTCGGGGCGGCGTGCCTTGACCGAGCGGTAGAGGTGCGACAGGGCGAACCCGATCGCGATCGCCGCGAGCGCGAGCAGGACGCCGAGCAGGATGAGCGTGACCGCGTGCTCGTCGGCCCACAGCACCTGCCGCGCCTTGAGCCCCGGCTGCGGCGAGCCCGGCTCGAGATGCTCGCTCAGCGCGTCGAGCACGTGCACGCTCGGCCGGTCGCTGAAGACCGCCGCGGTCAGCGCGCCGCCGCCGAGGGTCAGGATCCCGGCGGCGATCGCGGCGACGCCGGCCGGGATGCGCCTGCGCTGCTCGTCGGCAAGCGTCTCGTCCCCGGTGGTCGCCACGGCGCAAGTGTATGTTGCGTCCGTGGAGATTCGAGACGTGATGACAGAGAGCGTCGTCACCGCGCAGCCCTCGGCCACGGTCCGCCAGGTCGCCGAGCTCATGCGCGAGCGCAACGTCGGCTCCGTCGTGCTCCTGGACCTGGAGGGGACGCTCGCCGGCTTCGTCACCGACCGCGATCTCGCGCTCGGCGCGCTGACCGACGGCCGCGACGCCGGCGACCCGGTCTCGGCCCACAGCTCGTCGCCGGTCGTGACCGCCGAGCCGGGCATGGACGTCGAGGAGGCCGCCGAGCTCATGGTCCGCCACGGCATCCGCCGCCTGCCGATCATCGACGGCGGCCGGCTCACGGGGATCATCACGCTCGACGACATCGCGGTGCGAACCGGCGACCTCGAGCTGGCCCACCACATGACCGCGCAGATCACCCGGGCGGCGCTGCCGGGCTTCTACTTCCACGACCGCGGCGGGTGAGCGACCGCCGGAGGGGTGCCGTCGCGCGCGGGCAGGCCCGCTCGCGAGGATGCCGCGGGGCGTGAGCCGCGCGGCGGAGCAGCCGCCGGGTGTGTGCCCCGCGTGCGGGGGGCCGCTCGCCGCGTGGCGCACCGTGCCGGGATCGGACCCCGCGCTGCCTGGTTCGTACGAGCTGGCGCGCTGCGGCGCGTGCGGCACGGCGGTCACGCTCGCGCCGGTGCCGGTCGAGGCGCACGAGTCCGGTGCCTACGGCGGCGGCGCACCGCGCGGCTCGCGGCTCGCCGCGCCGCTCCTGCGCGCCTTCGATCGCAGGCGCCTGGCACAGCTGACCCGCGCGGGCGCCGTGCCGCCCGGCCGCCTGCTCGACGTCGGCGCGGGGCGCGGTCGCTTCGTGGCCCACGCGCGTGCTTCGGGGTGGTACGCCCACGGGGTCGAGCCGTCGCAGCGCGGCGTCGACGGCGCGGCCGCGCGCGGCGTCGAGCTCGTGCGCGCCGGGATCGACGACGCCGATGTCCCGCCTGGATCGCTCGACGCGGCGACGCTGTGGCACGTCCTCGAGCACCTCGACGATCCGGGCGCCGCGCTCGAGCGGATCGCGAGCTGGCTGCGACCCGGCGGGCTGCTGCTCGTCGGCGTCCCGAACCTCGCGAGCGTGCAGGCCAAGGTCGGCGGCGCGCGCTGGTATCACCTCGACGTCCCGCGCCACCGCACGCACTTCACCGTCAAGGGCCTCGAAGCGCTGCTGCGCGCGCATGGCCTCGAGCCGGTCGCGGCGCAGCACGTCCTCGCCGAGCACAACCCGTTCGGCCTGTGGGTGTCGTTCGTCAGCCGCTTCACGCGCGTGCCGTCGTGGCTCTACCACGCGCTGAAGCACAACGCCCCGCTTCGCAGCCGCGACGCGCTCGTCACCGCGCTCGCACTCCCGCTCGTCCCGGTCGCGATCGCGCTCGAGGCGGCGTTCGGCCTGGCCGGACGCGGCGGCACGGTGGCGATCGTCGCGCGGCGCGTGTAGGTCAGTCGGAGCGCTCGTCGATCCAGTCGTCCAGCGTGCCCCACCACGCAAACAGCCAGTCGATGCGCGCGTCGTCGCCCGCGGGGATCTGCTCGGAGGGGGCGAGCCACATCCGCAGCTGCACCGTGCGCTCTCCGAGCAGCTGGCGCCACAGGTCGCGCATGCCAACCGGGAAGCCGGCGTGGCCGACGAAGACGACGTCTGCGTCCGGCGCGCCCTCGAGCGCGGCCAGCGCGCCGCCCGGCCGCGGCGCGGCGACGTGCTCCATCTCGCGCGCCAGCGCCGCCTCGTCGTCGTAGCCGCCGCGCTCGAGGCGCTCGATGCCGCGGGCTCGCCGCGCCTCGGAGAAGTTGCCGCCCTCGGGGAAGATCAGCACGGCGTCCTCGCCCTCCATGCCCCGCGCCATCGCGGTGATCTCTTCCTCGATGTCGCCGCCTCGCGGGTCGACGAAGCGGTAGTGCAGCCGGTGACCGAGGACGTCGAGCAGCGGATCGAGTGCCAGCCCCTCGTGCAGCACGACCCGCGGCCGGCGCCGGTAGCGGCACAGCAACGCGTGGAGGACGAGCATCGAGTCGCCCTCGCCCGCGTGGCGGCTCAGCACGAGCACGGGGCGGCGGCGAGCCGACAGCGCCTCCTCGGCCTCCTCGGAGTCCGTGACGCGCCAGCGCACGCGGGCGATCCGCCTGATCGAGCGGTTGATCCCGCCGACGAACCAGCTCAGGACCTCGTGGTGCTCGTCGCCGCGCGTGATCCACAGCCGCAGGCAGGCCAGCGTCGCGGCGAGGTGCAGCGCCGCCCACGACACCGCGATCGCGACGACGCGCAGCGGCCGCCACGCGCCGCCCGTCAGGGGGGACGCGATCGCCGCGACGAGCCCGAGCAGCGGCGAGACGACGATCAGGGCGAGGTCCACGAGCACGACGACCGGCGCGACGACGACCCGGCGCACGAGCTTCGGCGGCACGACCATCAGGACGCCGCCAGGTCTCGGGACATCAGGACGCGCCCAGGTCGTGCGTCTCGAGATAGCGCGCCGACGCCGCGTGCGCCCGCTCGATCCGCGCGCCGACGCCCGCCGTGTTGCGATAGCGCAGCTGCGAGAGGTCGTTGTAGCTCGGCGGGTCCTGCTGGCCGGTCGGCAGGACGTGCACCTCGATGCCCTCGGGCAGCGCCGCGAGGTCGCCGAGGAAGCGATGGCGGCGCGCGATCTCGAACGCGACGAGCGCGACCTCCCACGGCCAGCGCGGCGGCTCGAGCGGCCGGTCCAGACGGCCGACGTGCAGCACGAAGACCCGCCGCGCGCCGAGCCCGATCGCGCGGCTCACGGGGATGCTGTTGACGATCCCGCCGTCGATGAAGTGCTCGCCGCCGATCTCGACGGGCGGCAGCAGCCCCGGCACGGCGGCCGAGGCGAGGACGGCATCGACGAGCGGCCCGTCGGCGAACCAGTGCTCGCAGGCACGCTCGATCGACGCCGCGACGCACTGAAAGCCGACCGCGAGCTCCTCGATCCGGCCGTCGCCGAGCGCGGCGGCGAGCCGCGCGCGCAGGTGCTCGTTGCCGTGCAGGTGGGTGCGCGTGCGCGCGAGCGTCGCGGCGCGCCGCAGGACCGAGCCGGCGAAGACGTTGTGCCGGCCGAGGTCCGCCCACAGCTCCCCGAGCCGCTCGACGCCGCGCGGGGTCGGGTCGGCCGCGAGCGCCGCGCCGTTGATCGCGCCGATCGACGTGCCAAGCACGAGATCCGGGACGATCCCGCGCTCGAGCAGCGCGCGCAGCATCCCGACCTCGTGCGCGCCGAGCGGCCCGCCGCCGCCACCGAGGACGAAGGCGACGCCGGCGGCCGGCCGCGCCGCGCTCACGGTCGCGGCCCGGAGGGGGATGGCCCACGCCGGGTCGCCGCGCCCGCGCGCCCAGGCCGCGCCGCGCTTCGCAACGCCGCGCTCACGCGAGCAGCTTGCGGGCCGCGCCCGGGCCGCTCCGCGCTCCGCGACGCGGCGCTCACGCGAGCAGCTTGCTGGCCGCGGCGACGATGTCGCCGTCGCTGCTGCGCCGCGCGTCCGCGAGCAGACGGGTCGCGGCGTCGGCGGCCTCGACGACGTGCGCCGCCGACCCCGGCCCGGTCACGACCGCCACCGGCACGCCGATCGCCCGCAGCTCACCGCGCGACGGCGACCAGCTCAGCTGGCCCGCGTAGTCGGCGAAGAAGCCCAGCCGCGCGGCACGGGCGCGCTCCCGGCGCCGCTCGTCGACACCCGCGCCGAGCCACGCGTCGATCGCCTCGCCGGGGCCGCCGTCGCGCAGCGCCTGCTCGAGCAGCGAGCGCTCGTCGGCGAGCGCATGCGTCGCAGAGGCGACGAACGCGAACAGCGGCGGGTCGGCGAGCACGGCCGCGCGCGCGAGCTGCGGGCGGCGTACGAGCAGCTCGAGCACGACGAGCGCGCCGAACCCGTCGCCGGCGAGCACGGCCGGTGCGGCTCCGAGCGCTTCCAGGAGGGCGGCGGCGTCCTCGGACTGCTCCTGCACGGTCGTCGCCGCGTAGGGCTCGGGCGCTCCGCTCGCGCCGTAGCCGCGACGGTCGTACGCGATGACCCGGAACCCGGCCGCCGCGAGCTCGGCGACGGCCGGTTCCCACGCCGCGCCGTCGGACGCCATGCCGTGGACGAGCAGCAGCGGCGGGCCGTCGCCGCGCTCGGCGTAGTGCAGCGCGACACCCGCGCCCTCGACCTCAGGCATGCAAGCGAGGCTACGCCACCGGACCGGCCCGCGGAGGCGGGCGGCGCCGGCGTCGCCGGCGAGGCGCCGTGCCGTCGGTCGCCCGAGCTACGGCGCGCGCAGGATGACGGCGCGGGTCGCCGTGTACGCCGTGCCCGACGGCGGCGTCACGGTGAGCCGGAAGGTGATCGCGAGGCGGCCGTTGCGGCGCAGCGCGCGCCGGGCGGCGGCGCTGAGCGGCACGGCGAACGAGACGCGGACCGCGCCGACCGACGTTCGCTGCAGCCGGCCGACCTGCACCAGGAGGTTGCTGCGCCCGCCCGACAGGGAGCGGCGCTTTGCGAACGCGCGTGCGAGCAGGCGCGACCCGGCGCTGCGCACCTGGACCGAGCCGCGCAGCGTGAAGCTGCGCTGGATGGTCGTGACGCGCAAGCTCGACGCGGCCGGGCCGGTGGTGGTGCCGGGCGGAGGCGGAGGAGGCGCAGGTGAGACCGGGGGCGGCGGTGGCGGGCCCGGCGGCGGCGCAGGCGGAGGCGTCGTTCCGCCGGTCACGGTGACCGTACCGGTCATGCCCGGATGCGGCACGCAGTAGAACGCGTAGGTCCCGGGCTGGGCGAACGTGCACTGCCCAGACCACCCGGCAGGCATCGGAGTGCTTGGCATCGGCGGCGGGCCCGCCGAGCCCCCGGTCAGCGTGCAGCTCGGCCCCGCCGTCTTGAAGGCCACGTTGTGAGCCGAGCTGCCGCTCGGGTACGAGAAGGCCACGGTGCCACCTGCCGCAACGGTCACGTCGGCGGCGCCGCCCGAAGCCGAGTTGAACGCGAAGTCCGACGCCACGATGCTCGCCGCCGTCTGGCTTTGCGCCGGCCCGCCGACGAGCAGCGCGCCCGCGAGAGCGAGTGCGACCAGCGGCAGCGCGAGCTTGAGCATCCTCATCACATGGGTCCCCTGGCGGCCATCATCGCCGCCCGGCGCCTCGGTGACAAGGACACGATCCCGAGCGATCGCCCGGGATGCCCTCGACCTCACCGCTCGAAACGCCTCACCGCGCGCGCAGGATGACGAGCCGAGACGCCTTGTACGTCGAGCCCGCCGCCGGGTCGACCGTCATGCGCAACCGGATCAGCAGCCGCCTGTTGCGGCGCAGCGCCCGCTTGCCGGACGCACCGAGCGCGACCCTGAACGCGACGCTGCCAGGGCCGGTCGACGCGCGCGAGACGCGGCCGACCTCGACCTCAGCCGTGCTCGCGCCACCCGAGAGCGCCTTGCGCGTCGCGAGCGCCCGGGCCAGCAGGCGCGAGCCGGCGCTGCGCACCTTCGCCGTCCCGCGAACGGCGGTCCCGCGCTGGCGCAATGCGACGGTCAGCTTGGTCGCGGCCGGTCCGCGGGTGGATGCAGCGGGCGGTGGCGGCGCCACCGCGGGAGGCGGCAGTGGGGTGGTGCCCGGCGGAGGCGGCGGGGCACCCGGCGCAGGCGGGGGCGGCGTGGTCGGGGCGACCACCGTGACCGACCCGGTCATGAGCGGGTGGATGACGCAGTTGAAGGCGTACGCGCCGGCGTTCGCGAACGTGCAGTAGCCCGCCCAGTGATCCTTCGTCGCGGGGTTCGGCAGCGGTGGCTGCGGCCCGGTCGACGGGGTGCCCTCGGTCAGCGTGCACGAGCTCGGCTGCGCGGCTGTGAAGTTGACGTTGTGCAGACGATTGATCGTGGTGCCGACGTAGGAGAAGTTCACCGTGCCGCCCGCCGTGATCGTGACGTTCGGAGGCCCGCCGTCGGGCGTGTTGAACACGTTGGCGGTGGGTGAGGCCACGATGGTCGCCGTGGCCGGCGTCTGGCTCTCGGCCTGGCTGCTCAGCGCGAGAACCCCGAGCCCCGCGACCACGACCAACGGTGCATATCTGCGTCTGCGTCTGCTCATGAGTCCCCCTCGTGCTCACGACGTCCCCGTTCGGGCCGGACCATGCCGGGCACCATCGACAGCCGCAATGAGACTTATGTCTTAGCCCACCGGGACACCCGCCACGGCCCGCGCGGCCAGCCCGCCGACGAAGGCCGCGGCACCGCCTCGCTACGATGGCCCGATGGAAGGTTTCGGAGGACTGTTCGGCGACCCCGACGAGCTGCAGCGCCGCATGGCCGAGTTCGCGGAGCAGATGCAAGCTCAGCAGGGCCTCGTCTGGGCCGACAACGCGATCAAGCTCGCCGTCGAGATGACGGTCGCCGCGATCAACCGCGTCAACATCCAGGGCACGATCGAGCAGCAGGCCGAGCAGATCCGCTCGGTCATGGCGACGGTCTTCCCCGACGCCGTCGCGCTCGTGCGCGAAGCGCGCTCGGGCCTTCAGTAGCGCTCCGGCCCGGCCCCCGGCGGCCCGGCCCCCGGCGCCTCGGATCCCGCCCCACGCTCGGCCGCCTTCTCGCGCTCGCGCTCGTCGCGGCCCATCCGGACCGCCTCCTTGAACGAGCGGATCCGGAAGATCGACACGAGCGCGACGAACCCGACCGCGAGCGTCGTCACCGCGATCACGATCTGCTGGCCGACGGAGTAGGCGGCGACCGTCGCGCCCGTCGCCGTCGTGGCGAAGACCTTCACGAGCAGCGCCTGCTGCACGCCCGCGCCGCCGGGCGTGAACGGCACGACCGCCGCGACCGCGTTGACCCCCAGCACGAGCAGCACGTTCTTCACCGACCCGCCGACGTTGAACGCGTCGAGCAGCATCCAGAACGCGAAGAAGCGAAAGCACCACCCGCCGAGCTGCCAGAGGAAGACCTCGCGCACGTAGCGGCGGCGGTCGGAGAGGATCGTCAGGCCCTGGCGCACGCGCGCCCAGAACGCCTTGACGCGCTGCGACAGCACCGCGAACCCCACGAGCGCCAGCACGGCAAGGGCCGTGAGGACGAACAGCGTGAACTTGAAGTGCGACGCGAAGAACGACAGGTCAAACGCGTCGAGCTTCGCGAACTCCGGCGGCTTGGGGAACACGCCCTGCGTGAAAGCGAAGCTCAGGATGAACACGGCCATGATCGCGTCGAACACGGCCTCGACGCAGATCGCCGCGCCGACCGCGGGATAGGTCGCGTGCGGGATCGACTGCTTGACGAGGAAGAGCTTGATGACGTCGCCCCCGCGCGCGGGGATGACGTTGTTGAAGCCGTACGAGGCGATGTACGCGCCCCAGATGCGCCGGAACGCGATCGGCTCCGCCGGGTACGCGGCGCGCAGCGTGTGAAAGAACGCGCGCGAGCGCAGCGTGAGATAGATGACGAACGCGGCCGCCCCGAGCAGCAGCGGCCCCCAGCCGACGCGCGACAGGCTGTCGAAGAACGAGCCGATCGCATCGAAGAACGAGCCGATGCTCGCGACCGTCGGGGCACCCGTCGTCACGCGCCAAGACTACGAGCACGAGAAAGGTACGCGGAAACTCAATCATTCGTCTGTCTTTGCCGATACGACAGGCACGATGTCCGCCACCGCGACCCTCGCCCCGAGCCCGACACGCGTCATCCCATGGGCGCGCCTGGGCGACGAGGCCCTCGCCGGCCGAGCGGCCGGTGGAAACAACGCCGCCTTCAGCGCGCTCTACGAGCGCTACTACGGTCCCCTGCTCGGCTACACGCGCTCGATCCTGCGCGACGCCGAGGACGCCCGCGACGCGACGCAGAACGCGCTCGAGAGCGCGTTCCGCGCGCTCCCCGGCCGCGACAAGACGCGCCCGCTGCGCCCGTGGCTCTACAAGATCGCCCACAACGAGGCGATCACGATCATGCGCCGCCGCCGCCCGCAGACCGAGCTCGCACCCGGTCTCGAGCCGACGGTGCCGGGCCCCGAGGTCGACGCCGAGCAGCGCGGGCGCCTCGAGCAGCTCGTCGACGACCTGCAGTCGCTCCCCGAGCGCCAGCGCGGCGCGCTCGTCATGCGCGAGCTCAACGGCCTGAGCTACGAGGAGATCGGAGCCGCGCTCGGCCTTTCGAACGAGGCGGCCCGCCGCGCCGTCTTCGACGCGCGCAGCGCGCTGCACGCCGCGGCCGACGGCCGCGCGACGGAGTGCGTCAGCGTCCGCCACTCGATCTCCGACGGCGATCGCCGCAGCCTGCGCGCGCGCGGCATCCGCGCGCACCTGCGCTCGTGTGACGACTGCGCGAGCTTCCAGCGCTCGATCGGCGCCCGCCGCGCCGACCTGCACGCGCTGGCCCCGTGGATGTCCGGCGCCGCCGTCGTGGGCGCGCTGGGCCTCGGAGCCGGCAGCGCTGGCGGCGGAGCGGTGCTCGCCTCGAGCGGCGCAGCAGCCGGCGGCGGCGGGATCTGGGCGAGCCTGCCAGTAGCCGCGAAGGGCCTTGCCGTCGCGGCAGCCGTTGCGACGACGGGCACCGCCGCGGTCGAGATCAAGCACGTCGCGGAGCCAAGCCGCCCGGCGACGCAGTCACAGGCCGCCGGCGCCCGCCCCTCGCAGGCCAACGCCGTGGCGCTGCGCGCGGCCGCGCTCGCCGCCGGCGCCGCCGCGCGCGCCAGGGCGACCGGGACCGCCCCGGCCAGGGCGAGCCACGTTCGCACGAGCTCACGCGCCACCACCTCGAGCGCCGGCTCGGCGGCGACGACCAAGCGCCAGTCGAGCGCGCCGGCCCTGCAGGCGCCCGCGCCCGTCACCCAGAGCGCCCCGGCCCCGGCCGCGGTGGCGCCGCCGGCGGCACCACCGCCCGCCGCCCCGGAAGCCGTCGCCAAGGCGCCCGCGAGCGCCGTCGCCAAGCTCGACAGCCTCGGCGAGCAGATCAAGCAGGTGCTCTCCGACGCGACGGCGATCGCCGCGGACGGCACGCAGGAGGCGCTGGCCCTGGCCGGCGGCCTGCTGGACCGCACGCTTGGACCGCTGCGCTCGTCGATCGACCGCGTGCTCGCGTCGCTCGGCCTGTCGCTGCCGGGCTCGACCGCGGGACACGCGCAGACCGCGCAGGCGTCGCCATCCAACCTGCTGGCGCCGGTGCAAAGCGTGCTCGACGGCGTCCAGTCGCTGCTGCAGAAGCTGCTCGGCCGCCGCTGACGACGAGCGTCAACGCGCCAGCTCGAAAAGTTCTTCGAATAGGCCATCACAACCATCGTGTACGGCCGTGGTAGGGGTCAGACAGTCCGATAAAGGCTAACCCGTCGCGAGACGGGGGCGCAAAACCAGGGGCCTCTCAGAGGCCGCCCAGTTGCCGAAGGGGGCACAACCCGCATGTCTCAGTTCCGTCGTTCCGTCGCAGTCGCGGCGTCACTCGCCGCTGTCGTGGCACTTCCCGCCACCGCGTCGGCCGCACCGAAGGCCGTCTCCAAGACGTCCGTCGCCACCGTCCAGAAGAGCGTCTCGAACGCTCAGACCTCGGTCAAGCGCCTCAAGCGCGCCGTCCGGCTCGGCCAGGCCACGACCGCCAAGAAGCAGCTCAAGCTCGCTCGTTCGCAGACCGCCAACGCCTCGAAGACCGCGCGTCGGATGGGCAACGCGGCGACGACCGATGCCGCCGCCAACGCCGCCGCTCAGGCGCTGACGATGGCCGGCACCCAGTACGACGCCCTCCTCGAGACGCTGACCGCGCTCGTCGACGACGGTCCTGCCCAGACGCTGATCGCGAACGCGATCCGTCCGACGATCGCCGGCAAGGAGCAGGTCCTGCAGATGCTGACCTCGCTGCTCGACGACGTGCCCGCGAGCGTCCAGCCGACCCTGGCGTCGATCATCGCCGCGCTCGGCGCGGGCGATGCGACCGAGGTCGTCAACCTCGACAACGCGCTGAACGTCGGCACGCTGCCCGAGACGATCACCGGCCTGGTCACGCAGTGCCTCGACATGGCGATGGCCGCCATCGAGGACGCGCTGCAGATGATCCAGGGCTTCCTGCCGATGCTCCCCGGTGAGGCTCAGGCGCCGATCGGCTCGATCCTGACGCAGGTCACCGGCATGATCGGCAACCTCGTCCCGAGCGTCCTCAGCACGATCACCGGCCTGATCGACACGATCCTCGGCTCGCTGCCGATCATCGGCGGCGGCTCGGGTGGCGGCAGCGGCGCAGGCGGCCTCGGTGGCCTGCTCGGCGGCCTGCTCGGTGGCGTCAGCGGCGGCGGCGGCACGGGCAGCATCCCCGGCGCCGGCAACATCGGCAACATGATCAGCGACCTGCTGGGCGGCCTCCTCGGCGGCGGCAGCGGCAGCGGCTCGAGCCCGGTCGGCGGCATCATCAGCACCGTCACCGGCCTGATCAACTCGCTGCTCGGTGGCCTCCTGGGCGGCGGGGGCCTGGTTCCCTCCACATGAACCACAGCGGCGGCCCGTCGGGCAAGTCGATCCGATCGGTTACCGAGAACCCGTGACGGATGTAGAAATCGACGTTGCTCTCCTTGGAGGACTCGAGGTAGGCAGCGACCCCGTCGCAGTCGCAGCGATCTAGAACCGGACCCAGCAGGGCGGAGCCAACCCCTCCGCCCTGTTGGTCTGGGTCGGTGCCGAGCACCGACAGGTAGTAGTGCGGCACGACCGGGTGCCGGCGCTCGATCTCGCGGACCGCACGCGTCGAGCGCACGATCCGCGGCAGCAGGACCGGCAGCATCGGCAGGAGCATGAGCGACTGCGCAAGGTCCTCGCGCCAGCGCCCGGGCAGCGTCCACAGCGCGGCCCCGGAGTGATCGGGCGTCGTGAACGTCAAGTCCTGGTCGGCGAGCTGGCGCAGGCGGATCCCGAAGAAGCGCCGCGCGCGGACGAGCCGGCGCTTGGGGTTCGGATAGAACCAGCTGGTGACCGGGTCGTCGTAGAACGCTCGCGCGAGCATCGCTGCGAGCGGCCCGAAGTCCTCGCGGCGCGCGCGCCGCACGCTCACCGTCGAGCTTGAAACGACCATCCTCGCTCAGTCTAGGGCTGTCGCTTCCGCGTAGGGCCGGCCCACGATCCAGCCGCCGACGTGCTCCGGGCGGGCGGCCGTGTCGACGAGCTCGACGGCGTCGCCGGCGCGGATCGTCCCCGGCTCGATCACCCATGAGTCCAGCGCGATCGCGCCCCCGAACGCCGCGTTGATGGTGCGCAGCACGTCGACGTCCTGCGCGCCGCTGTCGGGGTCGATCGTCGTGACGACGCAGCGCTGGCGCACCTTCAGGATCCCGACGAGGACGTCGCCGATCCGCAGCGCGCGGCCGGGCCACGCGCGCTCGGCGCCCGCGGGCACGCCGCCGACGAGGAGGTTCGGCCGCAGCCGGCGCACGTCGACGCCGAGCTGCGCGACCTCGCCGTCGGTCGCGACGAGCAGGTTGCCGACGTCGAAGCGCTCGGGGCCGTCGTAGGCGGCCAGGCGCGCGTCGGGTCCCGCGTGCTCGCGGACGATCGCCGCAGCCTCGGGCGAGTCCCAGCGATGCCCGCCGACGAGCGGCGTGCCGTCGAGACCTGTGACCGCCGGGATCGTCAGCAGGCCGTGGCGGCTGCGCCCCGTCAGCGGCCCGCGCGCACCGCGCACGTGAACGACCCGGTCTCCGGTCATGCCGCCGGTCGTCAGCTCGGCGACGTCCAGCGGCTCGGCGCGCAGCGACTTGACGGGATAGCGCCAGAGGCGTTCGACGTGCATGACTCAGGTCTCCTAACGGATGGCTGTGCCTGGTGGCATTAGCACACCCATGCTAGCACCACCTAACGGATGCCATGTGTGAGTACCATTAGGTCATGGCCTATACGGGACCATTGCGCGACGAGCCGCTCGCGATCGAGCTGCACAACACGATCTACGCGACGCAGCATGGCCCCGTGGACGCGCTCGCCGAGCCCGCGACGACCCGCGCGTGGCTCAAGGCGATCGGGCCGCGCCTGCACCGGCGCGGGCTTCCGGCCAGCGCCCCTCCGCAGGGCAGCGCGCGCTTGCCGGCGGGCCCCTGGCCGGACGCCGCGGAGCTCGTCGCGCTGCGCGACGCGGTGCGCGCCGCGCTGCGGGCCGCCGCCGATGGTGAGCGACCGCCGCGCGCGGCGCTTGACGCGATCAACGCCGCCAGCCGCCGCGCGCCGCGCGCACCGGTCGCCGTCTGGCAGCCCGGTGACCACCCCACGCGCGGCTCGGACGTCGGCGGCGCGAGCCGCGCCGACGTCGTCCTCGCGGCCTTCGCGGCCGACGCGATCGACCTGCTGAGCGGCCCGCTCCGCGACGAGCTGCGCACCTGCGGCGCCCCGCGCTGCGTGCTCATGTTCCTTCGCGACCACCCGCGTCGCGAGTGGTGCTCGGATCGCTGCGGCAACCGCGCTCGTCAGGCTCGCCACTACGAGCGCCACGTCCGGCAGGGCCACCCGGCCCCGTAGGATCGCGTCTCAGCACGCGACGCCCATCGGTCGCGCGCGGGGTTCTGCGTGCGACGCCGGAGTCCGTACTCACAGCTGGCCTCCGAGCGGGAAGGCCCCCGCGGCGTCGTCAACGGACGATGCGGAAGGACGCGCGGGCCGGCTTGCCGGCGAGGCCGCCGGCGGTCGGCGTGGCGACCAGCCGGTAGCGGCCGGCCGCCAGCGCGCGTCGCGCGATGCGCGCCGTGAACGTGAAGCGGTCCGCGCCAGCGGGCCGGCGGCGGGTGAAGCTGCCGCGGACGGCCGCGAAACGGGTGCACCCGCGCTGCGCTCGATTGCGCGCAGCCGGCGCGACGCAGCGCCCGCCCACGCTGCGTCCCCGGGTCGAGCGCTGGACGGTGAAGCGCACCGTGGCCGGGACGTCGAGGTCGTAGCTCACGCGCGTCGCGGCTCGCGCCGAGGCCAGCCTGACCGACGGGCCCGAGCGCGCCGCCCGAAACGCGCTCGGCGCTACGCGCAGCCTGGCGATGGTTGGCGCGGCCAACGACGGCTCGGGCTCCGGCGGCGGGGCCACATGGCGCGCAGCCGAGAGGATCGTGTCCACCACGGCGTCGGGATGGGAGACCGGGGCCGCATGCGAGGAGGCGACCTCGACGGTGGTCGCCTTCGCACGCCCGGCCATGAACCGCTCCGTCGCCGGCGGGATCGCCAGGTCGTCGGCCGCGACGAGGTACCACGAGGCGACCGTCTTCCACGACGGCTCCGCCGAGGGCGCCGACAGCGCGGCCAGCGTCAGCGGCCGCTGCGTGGCGGCCATCTCGGTCGCGGCCGGCTCGGCGACGTCGGCCGCGAACACGGAGCGGTACAGCAGCCGGTTGATGAACAGGTCGACCCCGACGGTCGGCGTCAAGAACGGCACCGGGACGAGCGACGCCGCGACGAGGCTCCCCAGATCGCGCGCGTCCAGCCCGAGGATGCTCTCGCCGCGATCCGGCGCGAAGGCGGCGATGAACACGAGGGCCGCGACGTTCGGGCCGACGGCGACGTTGCTGATCACCGCGCCGCCGTACGAATGCCCGACGAGCACCGCCGGCCCGTCAAGGCCCTGCACGACGTCGGCGATCTGTGCGGCATCGCCGGCGAGCGTCCGCAGCGCGATCTCCGGCGCGACGACCCGATAGCCGCGATCGCGCAGCTGCTCGGCGACGAGCCGCCAGCTGGATGCCCGCTCCCACGCGCCGTGGACGAGCACGATCGTCGGCCCGTCCGCCCCCTCCGTCGTTGCGGGAGCCGCGGCCTGCGCCGGCTCCACCACGACGAACGCACCCGCCGCCAGCGCGACCGCGACACGAACGGACGCCGCGAACGCGCGCACGGGCGCCTACGGTCCGTCGAGCAGCTCGAGCACGCGCTCGACCGGGCGCGCGAGCACGGCGCGGTCGCCGCGCACGACGATCGGCCGCTGCAAGAGCTCCGGGTGCTTCGCCATCAGCGCGACGAGGTCGTCATCGGAGACGCCGTCGCCCTCGAGCAGGCGAAGCTCGGCGACGAGCGGCTCGCGGCGGCGCAGCGCGTCGCGCGGGCCGATCTGCGCCTTCGCGAGCAGGTCGCGGATCGTCGCCTCGTCGATCCCCTCGACGTGGTACTGGACATGCTCGGCCGCGATCCCGCGCTCGTCGAGCAGCGCCGACAGCTTGCGGCAGGTCGAGCACGTGCGCTTCTCGTAGATCGTCAGGTCGGTCATCGCGAGGTCAAGCCTAATCCGAGGGCCGGCCGATGCGCAGGACGCGCACGCCGGAGACCGCGAGCTCCGCGCCGTCGAGGACCCCGCGCCCGTCGACCACGACCCGAGCGCCGCCGAGCTCCTCGGGTGCCAGCGCGAGGTACTCCGAGTGGTCGGCCTGGACGATCGCGCCGTCGATCGCCACCTCGCCGTCCCACGGCTCGTAGCCCGCGGCGCGCAGCTCGTCGCCGGAGTACATCGGGTCGGAGGCGAGCGGCCGCGCCCCCCGCGCGCGCAACTCGTCGCGCAAAGCCGCGGCGCCGGAGAACGCCGTCTCCTTCACCCCGCCGCGGTAGGCGACGCCAAGGATGAGGACCGCCAAGCCCTCGAGCGAGCCCCCGAGCGCCTGGCAAAGCAGGCCGACGGCGTACGCGGGCATCGCGTCGTTGACCTCGCGCGCGACGCGCGGCAGGCGCGCCGCCGGGTCGCCGGCCAGCAGGAAGTGCGGGTAGACCGGGATGCAGTGCCCGCCGACCGCGACGCCGGGCCGGTGGATGTGGCTGTAGGGCTGGCTGTTCGCCGCCTCGATGACCTGGCCGATGTCGAGCCCGAGCCGGTCGGCATAGCTCGCGAGCTCGTTGGCGAAGGCGATGTTGACGTCGCGGTAGGTCGTCTCGGCGAGCTTCGTGAGCTCCGCCGCCTCGGCCGAGCCCATCCCCCATACCTCGGCCTCGATGAACTGCTCGTAGAGCGCGACGCCGCGCTGCTCGCCCTCGGGCTCGAGGCCCCCGACGAGCTTCGGGTACGTGTCGAGATCGCGAAAAGCGCTTCCCGTCGAGACGCGCTCCGGGCTGAAGAGGACGTCGAAGTCCGTGCCCGAGCGCAGCCCGCTCGCCGCTTCGAGCGCCAGCGCGACCTTCCACCGCGTCGTCCCGACCGGGACCGTCGTCTCGAGGCTGACGACCGTGCCGGGCTGCAGGCCCGAGCCGATCGCCGCGCACACGGCGTCGACGCTGCGCCAATCGGGCCGCGCGTCCGCGTCGACGTACAGCGGGGGCACCGCGATGACGAGGTCCGCCCCCTCGGCGACCGCGGCGCTCGTGTCGGTCGTCGCGCGCAACCTGCCGGCCGCGACAGCCGCCTCGATCGCGTCGTCGAGGCCGGCCTCGCCCGGAAACGGCGCCATCCCGGCGTTGACGCAGTCGACGGCGCGGGCGTCGATGTCGCAGCCGACGACATCGTGGCCCGCGCGCGCGATGTACGTCGCCAGCGGCAGGCCCATCTTGCCCAGCGCGACGACGACGGCCTTCACACGCGCACCGTCTGCGAGCTGCGTGCGCTCTCGAGCACCTGCTCGGCGCAGCGCACCGTCCGCAGCCCCTCCTCGAGCGTGACGGCCGCCGACTCGTCCCCGCGCACGAAGTCGCAGAACGCCTCGAGCTCGGCGAGCAGCGGCTCGCGACGCTGCAGCGCGTAGCGCGTCGAGTCGCCCTCGGCGACGCCGCGCAGCGCCTGCGTCGAGTCCCACTCCGAGGTCACGCGACCGTTCTCGTGGAAGACGAGGTCGGACGTCAGCGTGTCGGCGACGAGCATCCCGCGGTCGCCGAGGATGCGCATCCGGCGGATCTTCGTCGGCGTGAGCCAGTCGACGGCGATGCTGAACGCGACGCCCGTCCGCAGGCGCCCGGTGGCGAGGACGAGATCCTCGTGCCGGCGCCCGGTCCGGTAGGCGGTCTGCGCCGCCACGAGATCAAGTGGCGACTTGCCGAGCCACGCGACGAGGTCGAGGTCGTGGGTCGCGAGGTCCTTGACGACTCCGACGTCCGTGACGCGGTCGGGGAACGGGCCGCAGCGCTCGGTGCTGATGAGGAAGACCTCGCCGACCTGGCCCTCCTCCGTGCGCCGGCGCAACTCGATCAGCGCCGGGTTGAAGCGCTCGACGTGCCCGACTGCCGCGCGGACGCCCGCGAGCTCGCAGGCGGCGATGATCTCGCGCGCCTCGGCGAGCGTGCCGGCCAGCGGCTTCTCGATGAGCATGTGGACGCCGGCGGCGGCCAGCGCGCGCGCGACCGCGAGGTGTTTCGCTGTCGGCACCGCGACGATCGCGAAGTCGGGCGTGACGCGCTCGAGCAGCTCGTCGATCGAGGCGTGAACGAGGGACGCGTCGCGCACGGCGCCGTGGCGGTCCCCGCCGGGGTCGACAGCGCCCGCAAAGGCGATCCGCGGCGTCGACTGCAGCAGCCGCGCATGGTGGCGGCCCATCATCCCCAGGCCGACGATGGCGCCTCGCAGCGTCTGGCCTGACTCGGCGGTAGTCACGCGCCAACCCTAGTCGGAGGTCCGCGCCGACGTCTGTCGGCAACGAGCGTGAGGGTTCGATGAGACAGCCCGGCGGGGCGGGGCGCCCGCAGCTATCTTGCGCCGGGCACGCATGCGACGCTGCCTTCTCCTCGCGCTCCTGATCGCCGCCGCGCTCGCGACGCCCGCGCCCGCGCAGACGCCCAACCCGGTCCCGCCCGCCGCCACCACCGGCACGGCGTCGAGCCTCGTGCTCACGAGCGCGACCGTCGCGGGCACCGTCGACCCCAACGGCTCGCCGACCACCTGGTACGTCGAGTACGCCACGACGACGTCCTACGGCCTGAGGACGACGACGCGCGATGCGGGCACAGGCGAGGGCCCGATCACGGTCAGCGTCGGCCTCACGGGCCTGACGTCCGACACGACCTACCACTACCGCGTCGTCGCGACGAACGCCGCGGGCACGGCGCGCGGCGCCGATCGCACGCTGCGCACGACGCGCCCGCCGAACCCGCTGCCACCGGTCGTCTCGACCGGCGCGGTCGGCGAGCTTACGCCGACAACGGCAACCGTGAACGGGTCCATCAACCCGCGCGGCACGGCTGCCCGCTACCGCTTCGACTGGGGCACGGGCACGAGCCTCAACCGCGCCACGCCGTACGTCGCGGCCGGCGCCGGCACAGCCGCGATCGCGGTCTCGACCCCGCTCGCGCTCGCGCCGAACACCCGCTACAGCTACCGCGTCATCGCGACGAACGCGGCCGGCACCGCGCGCGGCGCACGGCGCTCGTTCACGACCCCGCGCGCGCCCGCGGTGCTGAGCATGACGCTGCGAGCAAACCGCGTGCCGTACGGCGAGGCCGCCTTCGTCACCGGCAGCGCGACGAGCGGCGGCACGGGCGGCGTCCCGCTTGTGCTGGAGCGCCAGGCGTTCCCGTTCACCGGCCCGTTCGAGCGGATCGCTTCGAAGAGCTCAGCACGCAGCGGCGCGTTCACGTTCAGCGTCTCGCCGCTGCTGCTCAGCGCCCGCCTGCGGGTCGTCGCCCAGACCTCGCCGCCCGTGACGAGCCTCGCGCGCACCGTCCGCACGACCGTGCGCGTCTCGATCGGCCATGAGCGCCTGCCGGGCCGCCGGGTGCGCTTCACCGGGACCGTCTCGCCCGACCTCAGCGGCGCCCGCGCGTCGCTGCAGCGGCGCAAGCGCGGGCGCTTCGTGACGCTGCGCCGCGTCCAGCTGCGGCCGCCCGGCGCGGCCACCCGCTCGACCTATCGCATGACGATCGCCGCCCGCAGCACCGCGGCGTTCTACCGGGTGATCGTGAGCCCCGCGCCGTCCAGCGGGCACGCCCGCGGCGTGAGCTCGCTGCGGCACCTCGGCGCCCTGCGCCGCCGCTGACGCACCGCCGGCCCGCTGCAGCGCCCGGCGAGCCCGCGTTCGCGATCTACTACACTGCCACGCAGATTTCTTAGTACGCATTCCGGAAGGAGCCAGACCCCACATGGGCAAGACCATCGGTATCGACCTCGGCACCACCAACTCCTGCATGGCCGTGCTGGAGGGTGGCGAGCCCACGGTCATCGAGAACTCCGAGGGCGGTCGCACGACCCCTTCGGTTGTCGCCTTCGCGCAGTCGGGCGAGCGCCTCGTCGGCACCGTCGCCAAGCGCCAGGCCGTCACGAACCCGCAGAACACGATCTCCTCGATCAAGCGCTTCATGGGCCGTAAAGAGGCCGAGGTGCGCGAGGAGGAGTCGATCGTCCCGTACAAGGTCGTCGCCGGTCCCGGCGGGGACGCGCGCGTGGACGCCGGCGGCAAGCAGCACTCGCCGCCCGAGATCAGCGCGATGATCCTGCAGAAGCTCAAGGCCGACGCCGAGGCCTATCTCGGCGAGACCGTCGACGGCGCCGTCATCACCGTGCCGGCGTACTTCAACGACGACCAGCGCCAGGCGACCAAGGACGCCGGCAAGGTCGCCGGCCTCGACGTCAAGCGGATCATCAACGAGCCGACCGCGGCGTCGCTCGCCTACGGCCTGGACAAGGAGGCCGACCAGACGATCCTCGTCTTCGACCTCGGCGGCGGCACGTTCGACGTGTCCGTGCTCGAGATCGGCGACGGCGTGTTCGAGGTCAAGTCGACCGCGGGTGACAACCACCTCGGCGGCGACAACTTCGACAAGGCGCTCGTCGACTACCTCGCGACCGAGTTCAAGAAGGACCAGGGCATCGACCTCAAGAAGGACCCGATGGCCCTGCAGCGCCTGTACGAGGCCGCCGAGAAGGCGAAGATCGAGCTCTCGACCGCGCAGGAGTCGCAGATCAACCTGCCGTTCATCACAGCCGACACGACCGGCCCGAAGCACCTCGACTTGCGCATGACGCGCGCGAAGCTCAACGAGCTGACGGCCGACCTGCTCGCGCGCGTGGTCGCCCCGGTGCGCCAGGCGCTGGACGACGCCAAGGACAAGGGCGCCGCGAAGATCGACCACGTCGTGCTCGTCGGCGGCATGACGCGCATGCCCGCGGTGCAGGAGAAGGTCAAGGAGCTCACGGGCCAGGAGCCGCACCGCGGCGTCAACCCGGACGAGGTCGTCGCGATCGGCGCCGCCATCCAGGCAGGCGTGCTCGCGGGCGACGTCAAGGACGTGCTGCTGCTCGACGTGACCCCCCTGACGCTCGGCATCGAGACCAAGGGCGGCGTCATGACGAAGCTCATCGAGCGCAACACGACGATCCCGACCCGCAAGGGCGAGGTCTTCTCGACCGCCGAGGACAACCAGCCGTCGGTCGAGATCCACGTGCTGCAGGGCGAGCGCGAGATGGCGAGCTACAACAAGTCGCTCGGCAAGTTCCAGCTCACCGGCATCCCGCCGGCGCCGCGCGGCATCCCGCAGATCGAGGTCGCCTTCGACATCGACGCCAACGGCATCCTCAACGTGTCCGCGAAGGATCTCGGCACCGGCAAGGAGCAGAAGATCGAGATCAAGTCGGGCTCCGGCTTGAGCGACGACGAGATCAAGCGGATGGTGCAGGACGCCGAGTCGCACGCCGACGACGACCGCCGGCTACGGGAGCTCGCCGAGGCCCGCAACAACGCGGAGAACGCCGCGTATCAGGCCGAGCGCCAGATCAAGGATCTCGCCGACAACATGGACGAGTCGCAGAAGACCGAGATCGAGGGCTTGATCAAGGATCTGCGCGAGTCGCTGACGTCGGAGGACCCGGCCGAGCTCAACGCGAAGGCGGAGGCGCTGCAGGCCGCGTTCCACAAGATCTCCGAGGCGATGTACGAGAAGGCCTCGGCACAGCAGGCCGCGTCCGGCGGCAACGGCGCCGGCCCCGATGACGCCTCGGCGTCCTCCGGCGACGAGGACGTCGTCGACGCAGAGGTCGTGGACGAGCCCGCCGAGACGGTGGACGAGGGGCGCTAGCCGGTGTCCAAGCCGGAGCACGAGGTGGACTCGGAGCGCGAAGTGGCGCCGCCCGCGGGGGCGGCGCCACCTTCCGGCGGGGACGGCACGCCGCCCGACGCCGACGAGGTCGTCGCCGAGGCCGAGCTCGGCGACGCGGCGCAGGTCGTCGACGGCGAGCCCGCGGCCGCGGACCCTCTGCCGGAATCCGAGGTCGACGACGAGCCGCTCGACGAGGCCCAGCTGCGCGAGCGCGCGGGCAGGGCCGACGCGTACCTCGACCTCGCCCAGCGCACGCAGGCGGACTTCGACAACTACCGCAAGCGGATGACGCGCGAGGTCCGCGCGGCCGAGGCGCGCGGGATCGGCAAGCTCGCCCGCGAGCTGCTGCCCGCGCTCGACAACCTCGAGCGCGCGATCGCGGCCGTCGAGTCGTCGGACCCCGATCACCACCTCTCCCAGGGCGTCCGGCTGCTCTCCGCGGAGCTGTCGGCGGCGCTCGGTCGCACCGGCATCCAGGGCTTCAGCCCGGATGGCGAGGTCTTCGATCCGGTGCAGCACGAGGCCGTCGCGCAGCAGCCGGTCGAAGGCGCCGAGCCGGGCACCGTCGTGCAGGTGCTGCAGTCCGGCTACCGCCTCAACGAGGCGATCCTGCGCCCCGCCCGGGTGATCGTGGCCGGCTGAGACGATGGCCGCTCAAGACCACTACAAGGTGCTCGGCGTCGACCGCAAGGCGACGGCGGACGAGATCAAGAAGGCCTACCGCAAGCTCGCGCGCCAGTACCACCCCGACAAGAACCCCGGCGACGCGAAGTCCGAGGCCCGCTTCAAGCAGATCTCGCAAGCGCACGACGTGCTCGGCGACCCGGACAAGCGCAAGGAGTACGACCGCGCGCTGTCGAACCCGTTCTCGCAGGCGGGTCGCGGCGGCAGCGGCCAGCCCGGCTTCGACGCGGGCGGCTTCGGCGACATCCTGTCGGACCTCTTCGGCCAGGCCACGCGCGGCCGCGGTGGCCCCGGCGGCGCTCCGCCGCGCCCGCGCAGCGAGCGCGGCCGCGACCTCGAGGCCGAGATCTCGATCGGCTTCGAGCAGGCGGTCAAGGGCGCCGAGGTCCCGATCTCGGTGCCGACGTTCGAGCGTTGCGGCACGTGCTCCGGGACGGGCGCGAAGCCCGGCACGTCGCCGAAGGTCTGCCCGCGCTGCCAGGGCCGCGGGATCGAGTCCGAGGGCCAGGGCCTGTTCTCGATCTCCCAGCCGTGCTCGCAGTGCGGCGGCGCCGGCACGATCATCGAGCAGCTGTGCCCGACCTGCCAGGGCGAGGGCCGCAAGCGCACGGTCAAGCGCTACCGCGTCAACGTGCCCGCCGGCGCGCGCGAGGGCAGCCGCATCCGGCTGGCCGGCAAGGGCGAGCCGGGCGCCAACGGCGGTCCGAGCGGCGATCTGTTCGTGATCACGCACGTCCAGGAGTCGCCGGTCTTCGCGCGCAAGGGCGAGAACGTCGAGGTCGAGGTGCCGCTGACGATCCCCGAGGCGCTGCGTGGGGCGAACATCGAGGTCCCGACGCTCGACGGCCGCAAGACGTTGAAGGTCCCGCCGGGCACGCGACCGGGGACGGTGCAGCGGCTGCGCGGCCTCGGACCACAGCGCTTCGGCAAGCCCGGCCGCGGCGACATCCACTATCGCTTCGTGCTCGACCTCCCCGATCGGCTCACCGCCGAGCAGTCCGCGGCGGTCGACGACCTCGCGAAGGTGCTCAACGGCAACCCGCGTGAGAGGCTGTTCACCTCGTGACCTCGCGCCGGCGGACCACCACTCGTATCGAGGTGTCCTCCGACCGCGGCGTGTTCATGATCTCGGTAGCCGCGGAGCTCGCGGAGATGCACCCGCAGACGCTGCGAATGTACGAGCAGCGCGGGCTGATCGAGCCCAAGCGCTCGCCGAAGGGGACGCGGCTGTACTCCCACGAGGACGTCGAGAAGCTGCGCCGCATCCAGCAGATGACGGCCGAGCTGGGGCTCAACCTCGCGGGCGTCGAGAAGGTGCTCGAGCTCGAGGAGCAGCTCGAGCGCACGCGCCGGCGGGTCGCCGCGCTGGAGCGCCGGCGCGGCGAGCTCGAAGCGGAGATCGACGAGCTCGAGGGTCGTCGTGAGCAGGTCAAGGCGGAGATCGTGCGCTACGAGAAGGCGAAGGGATCGGCGCTCGTGCGCGCGAGCGACATCCGCCCGTTCACGATCCCGATTCGTCGCGTCGACGGCCCTCTCTGACGATCCTCTCAGGCGTCGGGTGGGGCGGCCTCCTGCGGACCGTGGTGTACGAGCGCGGCGGCGAGGAAGCGGTACGTCCACTCTTCGGCGAGCTTGCGTGAGTCCGCGAACACGATCGGCACTGCGGGGTAGCGCACCTGCAGCCGGGCGACGAGCTCGAGCAGCCAGCCGGGCTGGATGCGCTCGTTGCGCAGCAGCGCGCCGTAGCGCTCCTCGACGACCACCGCTGCCGCGGGAACCGTGGCGAGGTCGGCGAGCGCGTAGTTGAGCGCGCCGTCCACGAGCGCCTTGGTGAAGTCCTCGAGCGTCTTGCGCTCGACGGCGGCGACCAGCTCGTCGCCGGCGAGGACGGCGTAGTCGCCGACTCGCAGCGCACGCCGTTCGCATTCGACCTCGCGGCCGGCGAAGCGGTAGGGATAGCGCTCCCGCGTGTCGACCGCGATCGTCAGCGTCTTCAGCTCGGAAGCGCGGCGCGTCGGTACGCGCTGGCCGGGCCGCGCCCGGCGCGCGGTCCGCGCGGTCTGCCAGAAGATCATCGGCCGCCCACCCTTGCGACCGGCGTTCGGCTCGGTGAAGACGATCTGCGAGCGGTTCTCGCGCGCGCGGTCCAGGACGAGATCGATGGCGACACCGCGGCGCCGGCACTCCCGGACGGCGACCTCTTCGAGGATCTCCGCGTCCGCGGGCCAACGCTCCAACGGGTGGCAGTACACGCGCGCCGTCGATGGCCAGCGTTCGCGGGCCTTGAGCAGGATGCCGCCGTCCAGCGGCACGCTCAGCAAGAACGGCAGCGTGCTCTGCGGCTCGGGATTTCGCGCGACGACGAAGCTCGCCTTGAGATCGGCCATGACGCCCGCCAGCGTAAGTCACGAACGGACCCGGCGCGAGGGACCATAGTGCTACGGTAGGGCTATGGCCCGGACGCAGACGATGGTGCAGCTCACGCAGGAGCTGGTCGAGTCGCTCGATGCACTCGCCACGCGCCGTTCGCTCTCGCGGTCCGCGCTCATTCGCGAGTTCGTGGTCGAAGGCCTGCAGCAGAGCACGGCGGCAGCCGTGGGTGAGCGCATCGCTGACGGGTATCGCCGGATCCCTCAGGCACAGCCGGATGAGTGGGGCGATCTCGCGGCCGCGTCCGACATCGCGACCGGCGAGCTCATGGCGCGCCTCGACGCCGAGGAGCGCGCGGCCGGCCACGAGCCGTGGTGAAGCGCGGCGAGGTCTGGTGGTACGAGCAACCACGTCATGGACGACGCCCCTACCTGATCCTGACCCCAGGGTCTGCTGGTTCTCGCCGCGTGCGGAGATCGTGCCAGCGGCGTTTACGCCGCGACGCGCCGGGACCGGGCGAAGCGGCACAGCCGGCGGGTGGTCGTCCGCTCGACCACCGCGACGTAGACCGTGCCGCCCGTGCGCGTCCGGCGGGTCACGGTGAACGTGCCGTCCGCGCGCGTGCGCGTGATCGAGAACCGCTTGATGCCCGAGCCCGCGTGACGCAGGACGACAAGCCGGTTCGCACGGCAGGCGCGACCGCCGGTCGTCGTGACGTCGCCGAGGTACCGGACGCCCGGGCCGACGCCGCGGCGCAGCGTCACGCCGGTCTTGAACGGCTTGCGGGGTCCGCGCGGCAGCGTCCCGCCAGGCGCCGCGGGCAGCACCGCGTCCGCTGGCGAGAGGCGCAGCCGCCAGCGCGTGCGCACCTTGCCGCTTACCCGGATGAGGTTCTCGGCCGGCGAGCCGACGACCGGCGCGCTCACCACCTGCTCGGGCAGCGCCGTGAGCGCGGGCAGCCGGACGGTCTTGGTCGTGTCCTCGATCGTGACCCTGGCCTCGCAGTCGCCGCAATCGCCGGGAGCCACGGCGGCGAGCTCGGCCGTCACGGCCTGCCCGGGAAACAGCCACGCCCGCATGCGATCGACGTCGCCCTCCGCGTCGATCGTGCCGAAGTAGTACGTGTCGCCGGCCAGGGGGCCGAACGCCTGTGCCGCGAGGTCGTTGGGCTCAGGGACGTCGACGTCCGGGATGTCCGGCAGCGGCGTCGGATCGATCGCGTCGGTCGCGTGGCCGCCCGAGTCGGTCACCGTGAAGCGGTACGAGCAGCCGGCCGCCTCCTCCCCCTCGGCGAAGAACCTGAGGTGCAGCGGCTGCACGGGGTCGCCCTGCTCACCCGGCGTCTCCTTGTCGAGGACGTCGACGAACTCGCTGCCGACGGCCAGCTCGCCGCTCACGAACGGCTCGACCTCCTGCGGCGCGCGCAGCACGTAGTGCACGAAGCCGCCCTCCGGTGCGAGCGGGCACTCCGGCGTCCCCGCGTTGAGCAGGTTGAACAGGAGCTTGACCTTGCGGGCCGCCTGGAAGTTGACGAGGAACGTGTCGATGTCGTCCTTCGTGGCGAGCGTCCCGATCGCGCCGTCGGACGAGATCGGGCCGGTCAGCTCGAAGACGTTCTGGTTGGGCTCCGTGTCGAGCGTGGGCGCGGCGAGCGCCGCGCCGGGCAAGCCAAGTCCCGCAAGGCAGACCGCGACGAGCAAGGACGCCAGCTTCATGCCGGGCAGACTACCGGCGGCGCCGGTCCGCCCTTGAGATATGAAATCTGAGTCGTCTACACTCAGATCCATGCAAGCCGACCGCTTCACGATCAAGACCCAGGAGGCACTGCAGGCAGCCCTCGCGCTCGCCCCGACCCGGCGCCATGCGCAGGTCTCCCCCGAACACCTGCTCGCCGTGCTGCTGGAGGAGCAGGATGGCGGGCTCGTCGCGCCCGTCCTGCGCAAGCTCGGCGCATCGCCCGACGTGCTGCGCGCCGACGTCAACGCGGCGCTCGATGCCCTGCCCACGCTCACGGCCGAAGCCGAGCCGACCACGTCCGCCGAGCTCATGTCCGTGCTGCGCGCCGCCGAGCGCGAGATGCGCCAGCTCAAGGACGAGTACGTCTCCGTCGAGCACCTGCTGCTCGCGATCGCCGGCCACGACGGGCCCGCCGGCAAGGCGCTGCGCGCCGTCGGGGCGACGCGCGAGCGGCTCCTCGCAGCGCTCGCCGACGTGCGCGGCTCGCATCGCGTCACCGACCAGACACCCGAGGACAAGTTCCAGGCGCTCGAGAAGTTCGGCCGCGACCTCACCGAGGCCGCGCGCGACGGCCTGCTCGACCCGGTCATCGGCCGCGACGAGGAGATCCGCCGCGTCATCCAGGTGCTCAGCCGCCGCACGAAGAACAACCCGGTGCTGATCGGCGAGCCGGGCGTCGGCAAGACGGCGATCGTCGAGGGCCTCGCCCAGCGGATCATCGAGGGCGACATCCCGGAGTCGCTGC
Organism: uncultured Actinomycetes bacterium; assembly: GCA_963839905.1. Lineage (GTDB taxonomy): Bacteria > Actinomycetota > Thermoleophilia > Solirubrobacterales > Solirubrobacteraceae > CADCVQ01. The sequence continues at coordinate 65,283 of CAWIXC010000017.1, forward strand.
GCGACCGCAAGGTCGTCGCGCTCGACATCGGCGCCCTGCTCGCCGGCTCGAAGTATCGCGGCGAGTTCGAGGAGCGGCTCAAGGCCGTGCTCAACGAGATCAAGGAGGCGCGCGGCCAGGTCGTGCTGTTCCTCGACGAGCTGCACACGATCGTCGGCGCGGGCGCCGCGGAGGGCGCGGTCGACGCCGCCAACCTGCTCAAGCCGATGCTCGCCCGCGGCGAGCTGCGCGCGGTCGGCGCGACGACGCTCGACGAGTACCGCAAGCACATCGAGAAGGACGCCGCGCTGGAGCGCCGCTTCCAGCCGGTGATGGTCGGGGAGCCGTCCGTCGAGGACACGATCGCGATCCTCCGCGGCCTGAAGGAGCGCTACGAGGTCCATCACGGCGTGCGCATCCAGGACGCCGCGACGATCGCCGCCGCGACCCTCAGCCACCGCTACATCGCCGATCGCTTCCTGCCCGACAAGGCGATCGACCTCATCGACGAGTCCGCGTCGCGGCTGCGGATCGAGATCGACTCGCTGCCCGAGGAGATCGAGCAGCTCGAGCGCCGGGCGATGCAGCTCGAGATCGAGCTGACGTCGCTTGGCAAGGAGAAGGACGAGGCCTCCAAGCAGCGCCGCGTCGTGCTCGAGCGCGAGCTGGCCGAGCTGCAGGAGAAGAGCTCCGGCATGAAGGCGCAGTGGCAGCACGAGAAGGCCCAGATCACCGCCGTGCGGACGCTCAAGGAGAAGCTCGAGGTCGCCCACCGCGAGGCCGAGCGCGCCGAGCGCGAGGCCGACCTGCAGCGCGCCGCCGAGCTGCGCTACGGGGAGATCCCCGAGCTGCAGCAGGCGCTTGCCACCGCCGAGGAGCGATCGGACGCGAACAGTGGGTTCCTCAAGGAGGAGGTCACGCCCGAGGACGTCGCCGAGGTCGTCGCGCGCTGGACGAATATCCCGGTGAGCCGGATGCTCGAGGGCGAGGTCGAGAAGCTCGTGCGGATGGAGGAGCGCCTGCACCGCCGCGTCATCGGCCAGGACGAGGCTGTCGAAGCCGTGGCGCATGCGCTGCGCCGCTCGCGCGCCGGGCTGCAGGATCCGGATCGCCCGATCGGCACGTTCCTCTTCCTCGGGCCGACCGGCGTCGGCAAGACCGAGCTCGCCCGCGCGCTCGCGGAGTTCATGTTCGACACTCACGACGCGATGATCCGCATCGACATGTCCGAGTACATGGAGAAGCACTCCGTGTCGCGGCTGGTCGGCGCGCCTCCGGGCTACGTCGGCTACGAGGAGGGCGGCCAGCTCACCGAGGCCGTCCGGCGCCGGCCCTACTCGGTGGTGCTGCTCGACGAGATCGAGAAGGCGCACCCGGACGTGTTCAACACGCTCCTGCAGGTCATGGACGACGGCCGGCTCACCGACGGCCAGGGCCGCACGGTGAACTTCAAGAACGTCGTGCTGATCATGACCTCGAACATCCCCGGCGGCATCTCGGGCGCGGAGCTGACGTTCCGCCCGGAGTTCATCAACCGCCTCGACGACATCGTCGAGTTCACGACGCTCGACCGCTCGCAGATCGGCGAGATCGTCGCGCTGCAGGCGCGGCGTGTGATCGACCGCGTGGCCGAGCGCGGGATCGCCGTCGAGCTGACGGCGGAGGCGCGCACGCTGCTCGGTGACCTCGGCTACGACCCGGTCTACGGGGCGCGGCCCCTGAAGCGCGTGATCCAGAAGCGGCTCGTCGACCCGCTCGCGATGGCGATGCTGCAGGGCGAGTTCGACGAGGGCGACACGGTGCGCGTCACCGCCGCGGACGGCGAGCTCGTGCTCGTCAAGGCGCCGGCGGCCGCGGATGTCGCGGCCTAAGGATCGCGCCCGGGCTGTTCGGGTCTACGGCTCGAACAGCTCGGACAGCGCGAGCTCGAAGCCGGGAAGCAGCGGCGAGGTGAGCGTTTCCGTGGTGTCGACCTCGAGCCCGATGTCGTAGTACTCGACGTCGAGCGCGGACCGGCGAAAGACGAGGACCGCGCGCGCCACGTCGTCTACCAGCCACAGCTCAGGGACTCCCTGCGCCTCGTAGACCGACTTCTTGCGGCCGACGTCGTTGCTCCACGTCGATGGCGAGCGGATCTCGACGCAGATCAGCGGAAGCTCGGCGAGGCGCCCGCGGTCATCGATCTGCGGCGAGGGGCGGCAGATGACGAGGTCCGGCCCGTAGTAGTCGTGCCGGCCGAGCTCCACGCCCGTCGGCCCGCTCACCGAGACGCGGCCAGGCCCCCGGCCCCGCCACGCCACGATGGCTGCGATCAGGAGGGCCTGCAGCTGGCCATGGGTGAACCGCGGGTGCGTCAAGACGACCAGCTCACCGTCGATGAGCTCCGTCGGACGCGGATCGGCCTCGCTGATCGCGAGGTACTCCTCGACCGTCATGCGTGTTCGCGCCGTCGTCGCCATAGGCCACGTTAACGATAGGGCGGCAGCGCCCAAAGTTCGCCCCCTTCGCCGGACACGACGCCGGAACCGGCTCGCGAGGACGTCTCACCCGGGGACAGTGGTTCAAAACGCTCGATAGATGAGCGTTTTGAACCACTGTCCGGTCAGGCTGGGCCGATCAGGTCCCAGTCGGGCTCGTCGCCGGGCACCGGCTCGTAGGCGCAGAACGTGCCCGTGCGGATGGCGGTGCCGAGGCTGCGCCCGAGAACGGGGTCGTGCTCGGCGATGCGCTTCAACGCCGTGCGAATCGCCCGCGTTACGTTGACTCGCGCACGCTCGGCGTCCGAGCCCGTCTTGCGATCGCGGCCACCGAGCCCGACCGCGCCCGCAAGCTCGCGCGCGACGAACCCGAGCTCGTCGCGGGCGCGCGACGCGCGCTCCGGGTCGTTGAAGGCCTCGGCCTCGTCGATCTCCTCCTGCAACTCGGAGAGCCGCGCGCGATAGGCCGCCTTGGCCTGCACGTCGAGCATCGGGCCGGCGTCGCCCTCGCCGCGCCCGCGAACCTCCATCCCCGTGCCGACGGCCACCGCGACGCTCGACCCGCGCTCGCTCGGGCCAGCGACGAGGTCGAGCGCGTGGAACTCCACCTGCGGCGCCCCGAGCAGTCGCACGATGTGGCTCAGGCCCTTCGCGTGGCGCAGCTGGGTCTGCGCGCCGGGCGAGCCGATCGTCCAGATGTCGCCTCGGCGATAGAACGCCAGCGGCTCGGCGCGGGGCAACGCCACCACCGCGGCGGCGACCGGCGCCGGCGCGACGGGCGGCGCGGGCGGAGCTGCCGCCGCGACGGCAGCGGCAGCGACCGCGTCCGCCGCCTCGGCCTCGGTCTCCCAGCGCTCGAGCAGGCCGTGCAGCTCCATCCGCTGGGCGCTGCCGATGCCCTGGCCGCGCAGCGTGCGCGCGCGGTCGGCGTCGGCCCCTGCGCGCTCGAGCGCGTCGGCGAGCTCGACGCGGATCGCCGCGACGAGCGGGTCGGCACCCCACTGGCGCGCCGTCTCGAGCGCGGCCTCGAGGTACGGGATCGCGTCGGCGTAGCGCCCGTCGGTGACCGCCGCCGTCGCGACGAAGCGCGAGACGGGCCCGAAGCACGTCGCGCCGCGGCCGGCGACCACCGAGCGGTCGGCGTAGGGCGCGAGCAGGTCGCCGAGCTCCGACGTGCGCCGCGCGTCGCCGAGCAGCGCGCCGGTACGCAGCAGCAGCGCGACCGTCGACAGCCACTCGCCGTCGCGCGGGACCTCGGCCAGCCCGCCCGCGCACAGCGCCTCGAACGCGCGCCGCGCGTGGTCCCTGCGCCCGACGACCGCACTCGCGTACGCCGCCGCCGCCCGCCACACCGGCGCCGCGGGATAGCGGCGCGCGAACTCCTCCAGCGACTGCTCGACCTCGCCCAGGCGGCCCTGCATCATCCGCAGCGCGAACAGCTGCACCGCGTAGAGCTGCGCGGCGTTCTGCGCCTGGACCCCGCGACCCGTCGCGAACGCCTCCGCCGCGAGCCGCTCGGCGTCGTCCATGCGCCCTTCGAGCATCGCGCGGCACGCCTGGTACAGCGGCGTGTACCAGAGGTGCAGCGGGTCGCGCAGCTCGTCGGCGAGGCGCGCGTGGATCGCGAGCTCGATGTCGGCGCCGACCCAGTCGCCGAGCTCCATCAGCGACACGATCCGCCACATGTGCCCGCGCAGGACGAGCTCGCGATTGCGCGCCTCTTCGCCGAGCGCGACGACGTCGGTCGCGATCTGCAGGCGCTGCGTCGAGTTCTCCGGCCCCCACAGCGTGAGAAAGCGCGCGCCGAGCGTCGAGGCGATCGTCGCGCGGTCGCCGAGCCGGCGCGCCATCGCGACGGCATCCTCCGAGAGCTGCTCGCGCTCCTCGGCGCGGTCGGAGAAGTACAGCTCCGAGGCCATCCGGCCGAGCACCCGCGCGTGCAGCCGCCCGTCGGCGGGGCCGAGCGCCGCGCGCGCCTCCTGCAGCAGGCCGATCAGCGCGTCGTCGACGAGGCCGAACTCGAAGCCGCCCATGCCCGCTCCGTAGCCGAGCGCGGCGCGCGCGAGGCGCTCGGGCGAGTCGAGCTTGCGCGCGAGGCCGGCGGCGCGCAGGAACGTCTCGCGCGCCGCGCGGGCGTTGCCGGCGCGGCTCTGCGCCGTGCCGAGCGCGAGCAGCAGGTCGCAGCGCCGCGGCACGTCGGCGCGTTCCTGCAAGCCGTAGGCCTGCAGCGCGCGCTCGAAGTGGTCGGACGCCTCCTCGTAGGCGACGAGCGACAGCGCGCGCTCCCCCGCCCGCACCGAGTAGTCGATCGCCTTGGACAGCTCACCCGCGGGCGCGGCGACGAAGAAGTGGTGCGCGAGCTCGGAGACGTGCGGCTCGGGATCGGCGGCGTAGAGCTCCTCGAGCGCGAGCCCGACGCTGCGATGCAGCATGCCGCGGCGCTGCGGGCCGACGTCGTCGTAGAGCGCCTCGCGGATGAGCCCGTGCGAGAAGCCGTACGCGCCGATCGCGCCCGACCGCTCGACGATCACACCGGAGTCGACGGCATCCGCGAGCGCGCCGTCGAGCTCGGCGGGCTCGAGCTCGCAGACGCGCTGCAGCGTGTCGAGGCGAAACTCGCGGCCGATGACCGCCGCGCAGAGCAGCAGCTTGCGCGTGCGGTCGGGCAGCGGCGCGAGGCGGTGGCGGATCGTCTCGCGGACGCCGTCGGGGATCCGCAGGCCGATGACCTGGGCCTCGCTGTCGAGGCGGCCCTCGGCGCTCAGCAGCCGCACGACCTCGTCGACGAAGAACGGGTTGCCCTCGGTCGCCTGGTGGATCGCGTGGACGACGCGGTCGGACGGGCGGCGGCCGGCGACGCGCTCGACGACCTCGGCGACGTCGCGCTCGCGCAGCCCGCGCAGCGGCAGGCGCTGGCCGTGGCGGATGATGTCGCCCAGCGCGGCCGCGAGCTGCGGGTCCAGGCGCGCCTCGGCCTCGCGGTAGGTCCCGATGACGAGGATTGGCGAGTCGCGCAGGTGGACGGCCAGAAAGCCGAGCAGCAGCAGCGACGGCTGGTCGGCGCCGTGGAGGTCGTCGAGGATCAGCACGAGCGGCCCGTCGCCCGCCGCGGCGCGCAGCAGCGACGTCACGGCGTCGAAGAGCTGAAAGCGCGCCGCGTCGCTCTCGCCGGGCGCGGGGCCGGGGCCGTCTGGGCCGGCCGCGGCGTCCTCGCGGCCGGTCGGCGCGGGCACGATCTCGGGCATCAGGCGCGCCAGGCGCGCGCACGCCTCGGGTCCGAGCGCGCCGACCGTGGCGCTGACGTCGCGCTCGTGGGCCAGCCGGCGCAGGATCCGCAGCCACGGCCAGTACGCGGGCGCGCCGCCGCCGTCCCAGGCGCGACCCCACAGCACGAGCGCGCCGGCGGCGACCGCCTCGGCACCAAGCTCGTCGGCGAGCGCGGTCTTGCCGACGCCGGGGTCGCCGGCGACCATGTAGATGCCGCCGCGCCCGTTCAGCGCGCCCTCGAGGCCGTGGCGAAGCTCGGCAAGCTCACGCTCGCGCCCGACAAGTGTTCCCCGTGCGAGCGACACGTTTGGAGTCTACGACCGGGCTCGGGACGCGGCGGCGGAGCCTATTTCGTGAAGATCTCGACGGGCTTTCGCACCCAGATGTAGGGCGACTTGCTCGTCGCCCGGGTGTACTTCTTGTTCGTGTCGAACTGCAGGATCCAGCGGCCGCGCTCAGCCGGGAACGGGAACAGGTGACGCTCGCGGGTCTTGCGGATGACGCCGCAGGTCCCGAGCGCCGTGCCGAGCCGCACGTCCCTGCGGACCTTGCCGCCCGGCGAGATGTAGTGCAGGTAGACCGAGGCGCGGCGGCGCAGCAGGCCGAATCCGTTGACCGAGAAGCGTACGGTGAGCGTCTTCGGGTCGCCGGAGTCCGGGTCGAAGTCGGCGTAGACCTTCGTCGTGCGATAGCGCGTGGACGCCACGTTCAGCGCGGCGTCGGTCGCGGTCAGCGACGTGACCGACTCGCGCTGGTCGCGCCCGAGCTCGGCGGCGGCGAACTTCGCCTGGAAGTTGCCGGTGGCGTCGGCGGTCGCGGTCCCGAACGGGGCGCCGTCGCGCGTGATCGAGACCGTGCCCATCGGCGCGTAGCCGGTGCCGGTCACGACGACGTCCTGCGTCTCCTGATAGCAGCGCGTGTCGGTGGCGAGGGTGGCGGCTGTGGCGGCAGGTGCGGCAGCGAGGAGCGCCGCCACGGCGAGGATCGAGATGACGGCGCGCTGCATCGTGTGCCGAAGGTAACCGATGCCACCCGCGATCGATGCGGGTCCGCTGCTCGATCGGATACAACGCTCTGAGACGGGGCCGCCGTAGACCGAACCGATGGAGCCGCCATGCCGACGTATCTCATGCTCAGCACGCTGACCTCCGAGGGCGTGCAGACGGTGAAGAACAACCCTCAGCGCATCAAGGAGGTCAATCGCGAGGTCGAGCAGCTCGGGGCCAACGTGAAGGCGCAGTGGGCGACGCTCGGGCGCTGGGACTTCATCAGCGTCGTCGAGGCGCCCGACGACATGACCATGGCGCGCGTGTCGATGGAGCTCAGCTCGCGCGGCACGTCGATGTACGAGACGCTGCCGGCCTTCCCGATCGACGACTTCATCGCTTCGCTTTAGCTCGTGAGGATCCTCGTCGTCGGCGCGGGTGGGCGCGAGCATGCGCTGGTGCGCGCGCTCGCGCGGTCGTCCGGCGCGCCGGAGATCGCGTGCGCGCCCGGCAATCCGGGGATCGCCGCGGATGCGGAGCTCGTCGACGTCGCGGTCGACGACATCGCCGGGCTCGTGGCGGCGGCATCGGGCTGCGACCTCGTGGTCGTCGGGCCGGAGGCGCCGCTGGTCGCAGGGCTCGTCGACGAGCTCGTCGCGCACGGGATCCCGGCGTTCGGGCCGAGCGCCGCGGCGGCGCGGCTCGAGGGCTCGAAGACGTTCGCCAAGGAGGTGATGGAGGCGGCGGGCGTCCCGACCGCGGCGTGGAGCGCCGTCGACGACGTCGAGGCGGGGATGGCCGCGATCTCGGGCTATCCGATCGTCTTGAAGTTCGACGGGCTGGCGGCGGGCAAGGGCGTGGTCATCGCGGCCGACGAGGACATCGCGCGGTCGACGCTCGAGGAGTTCCTCGTGGCGCGGCGCTTCGGTGCGGGGCAGGTCGTCGTCGAGGAGTGCCTCGTCGGCGAGGAGCTCTCGCTGCTCGCGCTGTGCGACGGCGAGCGGGCGCTCGCGATGGCGCCCGCGCAGGACTACAAGCGGATCTTCGACGGCGACCTCGGCCCGAACACGGGTGGCATGGGCTCCTATTCGCCGGTGCCGGGCATCTCCCCCGACCGGGCCGAGGAGATCTGCGCGCTCGTGCACCAGCCGATCGTCGACCTGCTGCGCGAGCGCGGGACGCCGTTTCACGGGGTGCTCTACGCCGGCATCATGATGACCGCCGACGGCCCGAGGGTGCTCGAGTACAACGTGCGCTTCGGCGATCCCGAGACCCAAGCGGTGCTGCCGCGGATGCGCTCGGATCTCGCGACGCTGCTGCTCGCGGCGACCGAGCCGGGTGGGCTCGAGGGTGCGCGGCTGCAGTGGAAGGGCGACTGGGCGGTGACGGTCGTGCTCGCGAGCGCGGGCTACCCGGCGTCGGCTTCGAGCGGCGACGTCATCACCGGCCTCGGCGACGTGCCGGAGCTCGTCGAGGTGACGCACGCCGGCACGGCGCGGCGCCCGGAAGATGGGGCGATCGTGACGGCCGGCGGACGCGTGCTCAGCGTGACCGCGCTTGGCACGACGGTCGCCGGCGCGCGCGACGCGGCGTACGCGGCGGCGTACGGCATCGAGTTCGAAGGCCGCCAGCTGCGCACCGACATCGCGCTGCGGGCGGTGGAGTAGCGGGGGCGCGCCGGAGGCGGTCAGCCCGGCAGGACGGTCATGCCGAGCGTCCGCGCCGCCTGCGCTTGGCGCAGGTCGAACGTCACGAACGCGAGCGCGGTCCCGCCGACCCGCTGTGCTGCCGCGAGGTGCAGCGCGTCGAGGCTCCGAGCGCTGGTCAGCTCGGCGATCCCGGCGGCGGTGTCGCACGTGACCTCGTCCAGCTCGACGATCCCGAATGCGGCGATGTCGGCGGTGAACGCCGACCTCGCGGCCGTCGCATCGCGCCCGTCCAGCAGCCGAGCGAGGTTGCGGCGAACCTCGACGACCGTGTGGCGTGCGGTCAGCAGCGAGTCGTCGCTTGCGAGCAGGTCCGCAGCGAGGTCCGAGTCGGGCTCGTCGATGTAGCGCTTGAGCAGCGCGCTCGAATCGACGTAGAGGCTCATTCGCCGCGGTCGTCGGTCAGCACGTCGAGCACTCGCTGACGCGCCGTCCAGCGGCGAACGTCGTGCAGCGCCTCGCCGGACCCTGGCGAGATCCAGCCCTCGGCGATGCCTTCCTCGACCCTCGCTCGCCCCGGGATCGGGCCGATGACGGCCTTGGGCCGGCCCCTGTCGGTCACCCGCAGCGTCTCGCCCCGTTCAGCGCGATCAAGGTACTCGGAGAGGTGCTGCTTGAGCTCGCGGATCCCGACGTCGGCCATGTAGACACCTTATCAGCGCAATGTATCCACATCGTAGGACGCGTGACGGCTTATCCTGCTGACGCAGCGAATCGAGTGGTTCGCCGGGGCGTGTCGCCTCGAATGACGGGGGAGAGTGAGCGCATGGCCGATACCGAGGACGAGCTGACGACCGGCCACGCGGAGGGCGCCGGGACGGCGGGGGCGGCGACCCAGACCACGACCGCCGTCGAGTTCGACTCGATCGGGGTCGACGCGCCGCGCGTCGGGATCATCATGGGCTCGAAGAGCGACATGGACGTGATGGACGGCGCGGCGAAGGTCCTGCGCGAGGCCGACGTCCACCACGAGGTGCGCGTGATGTCCGCCCACCGCGAGCCCGAGCTCGTCGCCGAGTACTGCCGCAACGCCCGCATGCGCGGGCTACAGGTCATCATCGCCGGCGCCGGGCTGAGCGCGGCGCTGCCGGGCGTCGCAGCCGCGCACACCGACCTGCCGGTCATCGGGGTGCCGCTGTCCAGCCGCCTGTCGGCGATGGGCGGCATGGACTCGATCCTGTCGGTCCTGCAGATGCCGCCGGGCGTGCCGGTCGCGGGCGTCGGCCTCGACAACGCGAAGAACGCGGGACACCTGGCATTGCGCATCCTGCGCGCGTAGGCTGCGCACGCATGCGGTTCCTCGTCACGGGCGGAGCAGGCTTCATCGGCTCGCACCTCGCCGAGGAGCTGCTCGCCCGCGGCCATCGCGTCCATGTCCTCGACGACCTGTCGACCGGCTCGATCGACAACGTCCGCCAGCTCAAGGCGGACCCGAACTTCGGCTACACGATCGAGACGTGCGCGAGCACATCGGTCGTCGCGGAGCTCGTCGACGAGGCGGACGTCGTCTACCACCTGGCGGCCGCCGTCGGCGTCGACCTCATCGTCGAGAGCCCCGTCCGGACGATCGAGACGAACGTGCACTGCACCGAGGTCGTGCTCGCGCAGGCGAGCAAGAAGCGCAAGCCCGTGCTGATCGCTTCGACGAGCGAGGTCTACGGCAAGTCCGCGGCGTTCCCGTTTCGCGAGGACGGCGACCTCGTCATGGGCGCCACGACGACCGGCCGCTGGTCGTACGCGTGCTCGAAGGCGATCGACGAGTTCCTCGCGCTCGCGTACTGGAAGGAGCGCAAGCTGCCGACCGTCGTCGCGCGGCTGTTCAACACGGTCGGGCCGCGGCAGACCGGCCGCTACGGGATGGTCGTGCCGAAGTTCGTCGGCCAGGCGCTGTCGGGCCGCCCGCTGACGGTGTTCGGCGACGGCACCCAGACGCGCTGCTTCTGCCACGTCGGCGACGTCGTGCAGGCGCTCGTCGAGCTGACGGCGCTCGGCGAGCCGGCCTACGGCGAGGTCTTCAACATCGGCTCGCAGGAGGAGATCTCGATGCTCGCCCTCGCCGAGCGGGTCCGGGAGCTGACTCGCTCGGAGTCCGACATCGCGCTCGTGCCGTACGACGAGGCGTACGAAGCGGGCTTTGAGGACATGCCGCGCCGCTACCCCGACATCGCGAAGGTCAAGGCCGCCGTGGGTTGGACGCCGACAAGAACCCTCGACGAGATCCTCACGGATGTCATCAGCTTCCAGCAGGCAGAAGCCGCCGTCGTCTGATCCCTGGCCTGTCGGACGATGGGGATCCCGGGCGCGACAGCGGAGTTCCTCATCGATGCCGCGCGGGGTGGTGTCCGCTTCGATCGCACGCTGACGATCGGCCGTCAGCACCTCATGGTCGGGCCCTGGAAGCTCGCCCGGATGCTCACGCGAGCCGGCCTGCTGCCGGGCGGCAGGGACGAGCTCTATCGCGATCTGGCGGAGCATCTGTGGTTCGCCGATCCGCTGTTCCGCGCGCTCGGTGCGCAGGACCTCGCGTCGCTCGACGTCAGCAGCTACGAGCAGTCGCCGATCATCTGGGATCTCAACGAGCCCGTCCCGGACGACCTGTGCGAGCGCTTCGACGTCGTGTTCGACGGCGGCTCGCTCGAGCACATCTTCCGCGCGCCGACCGCGCTCGAGAGCTACATGCGCATGACCCGCGTCGGCGGGCACCTGATCCTCACGGTTCCCGGCAACAACCTGTTCGGACACGGGCTCTACCAGTTCGGCCCGGACTTCTTCTACGCAACGCTCAACGAGGCAAACGGCTTCGTGATCGAGCAGATGCTCGCCCTGCCCGAGGACGTGGATGCCCCCGCGCGGCTGCTGGGCACGGCGATCGGCGTCGAGCGGCGCGGGCGCCCGCACCACGTAGCCGATCCCGCGCGCGTCGGCGGCCGGGTCCAGCTCGTCAACCGCAGCCCGGTCATGCTGATGATCAGGGCGCGGCGGGTCGCGCGACGAGACCTCTTCGCGACGACGCCCCAGCAGTCGGACTACGTCGCGCGCTGGAAGAGCGCGGACCAGCGGCCCGGGCGCAGCGGACCCGCCGCGCAGGCCGACTGGCTGCTGAGCCCGCGCGTCAAGCTGCACCTCTTGCTCGATGTGCTGCCCCGGCTCGCGCCCGTCTTCGACCCGTTGCGCGCGTGGCGCGAGTCGCGCCGCCGCTCGTTTCGCAACCGCGATCACTTCCGCCGCGCATCGCGGCGCTGAGCCACGAGCGTGCTCAGCGCGGTCGCGGCAGCATGACCAGCCACGACATCGAGGGCGGCCGGCCCTCGTCGAGCAGCGCGTCGCGTTCGTGCCTCGGCCAGCCCGCGGCGGGCCCGGCGACCTCGAACGATGCCCGATCGGTCGCACGGACCGTCGTGAGCTCGTGACTGTCGCAAAATCGCGCGGCAAGCCGTTCGCCCACCCCCGCGACGAGATGCTCGTGCAGCTCCACGATCATCGGGGTGGTGCGCAGCCGCGGGAGGCGCTCGGGATCGAGCAGCGCGTCCTCGGCGCCCTCGCAGTCGGAGATCAGCAGCGTGTCGGCGCCCAGTCCGACCTCACCCAGGGCGCTGATCGTGGCGAGGCCACGCGTCCGCACGCGCGCCTGCACGCCGTTGGCGATCGCGCACAGCAGCGTGAGCCGCCGGGCCTCCGGGTCGCCATCGAACGCGATCACCTCAGCGTGCGGGAGCCTGCGCGCGAGGCCGATCGCGTAGTAGCCCTCGGCGCAGCCGACGTCGACCACGAGCCGCGGGTTGGCCGCGATGCGCTCCTCGAGCGCCGCGTGCAGCTCAAGCTCGTAGGCGCCGATGAGCTTCGGCGCCAGCGGCCCGGCGCCGATGGCGGCGCGAGGGAAGACGAGGCCGCTGAACGGGCCGGCGCGGACGAGCAAGCCGTGCGCCTTGACGAACCGCCGGGTGACGCGCAGGCTGAGCGACGGCTCCACAGGACTTCGCCGCCGCGCGGCGCGCCACGCCCGCATGACCAAGTGGGCGCGCTCCCCCAGCAGGCGGCCCGCGATCTTCCGGCGCAGCGTCGGCAACGCGCATCATCATGCCACGCGCCCTCCGTGACCCGCCGACCGTGATGCAACTCGACTCGTCCATCACACTGCGCAACGAGTCCCGCGACCTCGTCGGGGTCTACGCGCTCTCGCGGACCTTCGGGCTGCTGCGCGAGATCGGGGTGGCGGCCGCATTCGGCACGACGCTCGCCGCCGACCGGCTCAGCGCGGGACTTGTCGTCGCGAGCCTCGCGGCGCTCATCCTCACCGAGGCCGTGTTCGCGACCCAGATCCGGCGCGGGGAGGGCGGAAGCGCGTCGCTGCGCGCCACGAGCACGGCTGCGCGAGCGGGCGGGCTGTCGCTCGCGTACGCCGTCCCGGGGATGCTCGTGACGCTCGCGATCCTGCCGTCGCAGCCGCTCGGCGACCTGCTCGCGATCACGCTCTGCCTCGCGCCGTCGGTGGGCTGCGTCGCCGCCGCCGGCGTGCCGAACGCGCTGCTCACCCTCAACGGCCGCATCGCGCGGGTGAACCTCGCCCAGACGCTCTGGTCGATCGGAGCGCTGATCGGCCTGCTCGCCGAGCACGAGCTGGGCGGTGGCGTCGCGATCGTCGCCGCCGGCTGGTCCGCCGGGACGCTGTGCGGTCTGCTGCTCTCGACGCACTGGGCGCGGCCCCTGCTCTCAGACGAACGAGCGAGCCGGCGGCCGGCGATCGAGCCGCACATCGCCGGACCGGTGGCGCTGGCGTTCGGGCTCATCGCGACCCAAGGACTCGTCGATCGCGGCATCGCGGCGCGCCTCGGCGACGGCGCCGTGGCGGCGCTCGGCTATGCCGACCGGCTGTTCCTGCTGCCGGTGGGCTTCGTCACCAGCGCGGTCGCGCCCGCGATGCTCGCCGCCGTCATCGCCCGGCGGCGCAACGACGACGGCAGCGATGGCGCGGCTGTCGTGCGGACGTCCGCGAGCCTGCTGCGGCTTGCGCTTCCGGCGTCGTTTCTGCTGTTCGCCGCATCCCCGCTGGTGGTCGACGCCGTCCTGAACTACGGCGCGTTCGACGCGCGCTCGTCCGAGCTCACGGTCGCCGCGCTGGACGGGCTGGCGATCAGCATCGCAGCGACCTCGCTGTCGCTCGTGCTCTATCGCGCGATGCAGGCGGTGCTGCCGCTTGGCGAGCTCGCGCGCGTCGCGGGTACCGCGCTGGTCGCGAGCGCCGCGCTGAGCATCGCGCTCGCCGTGCCGCTCGGGTTGCGCGGCGTGACGCTCGGCACCGCGCTCGCGGCGACGCTCGCGGTCACCCTGCAGGCCCGGCGCCTTGGCACGGTGTTCGGCGATGACTGGCAGAGGCTGTTCGGTCGCCGAGTGCTCGCCGCGACGATCGGCTGGACGGCAGCCGGGGCCGTCGTGTGCGCGGCCGTGAGCGAGGCGGCATGGCTGCGCCCCGCAGCGTGCATCCTTGCGGTGATGTCGTTCGCGACGTTGAGCCCGCGCCGCCCATGCTGACGCTGACCGTTGCGTGCTTCGCCGCCGCCACCGCCGCTGCGTGGTGGCGGCTGCCCCCGCTGCATCCCGCGCAGCTGTGGCTGACCGTGTGGACGCTCGCGCTCGGCCTGCTCGCGCTGCACCTGCTGCCGTATAGGCCGATGGCAGGGACGACGCTCACCTTGATCGCGATCTCCTCGCTGGCGTTCGTCGCGGCGAGCTGCCTCGCGGGCCGGTTCGTACGGCCTCCTCGCGGGCCCTCCCGCGCCGGGCCGCGCGAGGTCGAGCTGGCCGCCGCGGCCGTGCTTGCCATGGCGCTTGCCGGGTGCGTGCTGTTCATGGCGCAGGCGGTGCTCAACGTCGGCATCCGCGACGCCGTGTTCACATCTCAGAACCTGCGCCAGCCGGTGCAGGCCGGTGACTACGCGATCACGGTCAAGTACCTGTATTTCGCGCTCGCCGCGGCGGCGATGTGCGGCATCGCGGCCGGCCTTCGCCCCGCGCGGCGCCGCAGGTGGCTGGCGGCCGCCTGCATCGCGGTGGCATCCACCTACTTCGCGACCGGCCGTGCCACGGTGGTCGTCGCGGGCCTGGCCGCGGCCGTCGGGTTCCTCGTGGCGGCCGACGTGCGGTTCCCGGTGCGGCGCGCGCTGCTCGGCGGGGCGATCGCGGGGCTCGTATCGCTGGCCGTGTTCACCCTGATGGGGCAGCTCATCGGCAAGACCTACGAGAACAGCGGCCTCGTCACCGTGCGCAGCTTCTTCACCGACTATCCGAGCGCGGGCGCGCTCGCCACCCCGTACATGTACGTGAGCGCGCCGATCGGCGCGCTGAACGTCCTCGTGCTCGACCCGCCCGAGGACCGCAGCGACGGGTGCGCGATGCTGACCGTGGCCTGCTCGGTGATGGCGCGGGCCGGAGTCAACGCGCGGCCGACGCGTCCGATCCGGCCGTTCACCGCCACCCCGATCCCGTGGAACACGTACACGGCGCTCGACGACCCCATCCGGGACGTCGGCATCAACGGCGCGCCGATCGTGTTCGCGCTGCTGGGCGCGCTCTGCGGCTGGCTGTGGGCTTGCGCCCGCGGCGGACGTCCCTGGGCGATGGGGGTCTATGCGGTCATCAGCACGGCGATCCTCGGTTCCGCGGGATCGAACAGCTTCGCGGCCGCGCATGTGGTTGGTGCCATCGCGGTCCTGCTCGTAAGCTTGGGTGCTGCGATGGCGTTTCAGACCCTTGCCGGCAGACGATGAAGGCTCGTTCGGCCCTCGCCGCGGCCGCGGTAGCGATCGTCATCGGCGGGTGCGGCAGCAAGGACGCCGCGCCGGAAGCCGTGGAGCGCACGAGCATCGCGGCGAAGGTGCGCGCGCCGGCCAAGACCGAGATCACCAACGCCGACTTGCGGCGCGTCAAGGCAGCGTCGGCGAGCCACGCGTTCCTCGAGTACTGGTCGGAGCTGCAGTGGCAGGAGTGGATCTCGGCCGTCGATCGCTACAGCGCCGGGCTCCGGCGCGTCGTGGGGACCAGCAGGATCCTCGAGGCGCTGCAGCACCAAGCGAGCTTCTACCGGGCCGTCAAGCCGAAGATCGAGCGAGAGTCGACGCGCAAGCAGCTGACGACCATCCGCTACTCGTCCACCGACTCGGCGGGCACGCGCCGGCTCAGCTCGACGATCTGGCGTAAGGAGGATGGCCGCTGGACGCTCGTGTACGACGGGCTCCTGGACGGGGCGCTGCAGTCATGGGCACAAACCAGGACACAGCAGCTCACCGCGCCCGACGCGGCGAAACCGACCGCTGCGGCGTTGAAGGCCGGCATCGAGGCGTCCGAGCTGCAGGCGCGCTACCTGCCGTTCCTGGGCCTGAAGACCACGCCGCGAAACGGTACCCGCCGCCGTTCCGATACGGCGAGCAGCGCGGAGAACCCCGGCTGATCGTTTGGCGACGCGCGTCGCCTTCGTCCTTCCCGATCTCAACGGCGGCGGCGCCGAGCGGGCCGTCCTGGAGCTCGCGGCCGAGTCTCGACTGGACTGCCTGGTCCTGACCGAGCGATCGGGGGACAGCTTACGGACCACCCGCTGGCCGCGGGCGTGGAATGCCTGCACCTGGGGGGCGGCCGGGTGCGGCGGGTGGCCGGGCTCGCGCGCGCTGTTCGCAAGCGGCGCGTCGAGGTGCTGGTGTCGGCGCTCTCGCCGGTCGTCGTCACCGCGGCGGCCCGGTCGGCCGGCGTGCCGGCCATCGCCTGGATCCAGAATCCGCTGCACGAGGTGGTCCGCCTCTTGCCCGGTGCGACCAGGCCGCGGACGCAGGTCTGCGCGGCGCGGCTCGTCGATGCCGGCGCGACGGCGATCGCGGCCGCCGCACCGGGCTTGCGCGACGAATGGCGCCGCGCGGGCGTGTCCGCCGATCGGCTGTGCGTGCTGCCGAACGGCATGCGCTTGCCAGCGCGTGATGTCCCCTGGGCCGACACGGGCGGACGCGAGCTTCGGATGCTCAGCGTCGGCCGCCTCGCGCCACAGAAACGCCACGATATCGCGATCGCGGCGCTCGCCGAGCTGCGCTCGCGGGACTGCCCGGCGCACCTGGAGATCCTTGGCACGGGAAACGAGGAGCGGACCCTGCGCGACCATGCGGCCCGCCTCGGTGTTGGCGCCCACGTCACGTTCGCGGGGTTCGTCGACGACCCTGGCCCCCGCTATCACGCTTCCGACGTGTTCGTCCTGGCCTCGGACTTCGAGGGCTTCGGCAACGTGCTGGTCGAGGCCCTCGCCCACGGGCTTGCGGTCGTGGC
Organism: uncultured Actinomycetes bacterium; assembly: GCA_963839905.1. Lineage (GTDB taxonomy): Bacteria > Actinomycetota > Thermoleophilia > Solirubrobacterales > Solirubrobacteraceae > CADCVQ01. The sequence continues at coordinate 81,999 of CAWIXC010000017.1, forward strand.
CACCGACGCGCCGTTCGGCCCGCGCTTCATCCTCGACGGCCTCGACGGCGCGCGGCTGGTCGCACGCGGCGACCCCGCCGCGGTCGCGGACGCCGTTTCGGACGTCGTCCAGGAGCACCGCGCCAGGCCGTCGCTCGCCGCCGCGGCGCGTGAGCGGGCGAGGCGCTTCTGCGTGACGCGAACCGCCGAGCACTTCGAGCGCATCGTGGACGCGGTGCTAGACGGCGGGCCGCTGCCCGAGTGGACCACGAGCGGCTCAGCCCACGCCTGAGATCACCCGGGCGAGCCTGGGGCCCCACGCCCTGACGGAGAAGTCGGCCTCGACGCGCGCGCGCCCCACCTCACCCATGCGAGCGCGCAGGTCGGCGTTCGTGGCGAGCCGCTCGAGCACGCGCGACCAGTCCGCCGCGGAGCGCGCGAGCAGGCCGCCGCGCTCATCGCCGACGACGTTGCCGGTCAGCCCGACATCGTCGGCGACGACGGGCACGCCCGCCGACATGTACTGCAGCGCCTTGTAGGCGCACTTGCCGCGCGTCCAGGCGTTGTCGGGCAGCGGCATGAGCCCGATGTCCATCAGCGCGAGCGCGTCGGCCTCACGCTGCTCGCTCCAGATCCAGGACTCGGTGCTCACACCGTCAACCTTCGGGGCGCGACCGCCGACGACGATCAGCCGCGCCGTCAGGTCGGGATTCGCGGCCGCGAAGGCCGTCAGGGCCGGGGCGACCTCGTGTAGGTACGTCGCGGTCGACGGCGACCCGATCCAGCCGAGCACGATCGTGCTCGAATCGCGGTGCACCTTCAGGGCGACGCGATCGGTATCGACAAGCGACGGCACGACCGTGACGTGGCGCGCGTGCCCGGCCAGCCACTCCGCGAGGTAGTCGTTGCCCGCGATCACGTGGTCGGCGCGCGCGGCCAGCCAGCGCAGCTTGTCGGCGTTGCGGCGCAGGCGTGCGAGCGGGTGGCCACCGGGCTGCGGGAGCCAGACCGCGTCATCGACGTCGAGCACGAGCGCGCGGTCGCGCATCACCGCCTGCTCGAGCCGGCGGCCGGGCAGCAGGTCGACTTGCCGCTGGACGACCGCGACACCCGCCCCCTCGACCCGGCGCAGGTCGTGTCGCAGGCGCCGGCGCCCGGCGAGCACGGCGCGGACGCGGGCGGCCGCGCTGCCGGTGCGCAGCACGTCGGCCTGGTCCTTCGAAAGCAGCGGCAGCGCCAGCAGCGTCACCCCGTGGCGCTCAAGCTCCGGCGCAGGCAGCATGAGCCTGATGCGAAAGCCAGGGCCCTGCGGGCCTTGCGCGCCTGTCGCGATGGCTCGTGTCACGGCGACTGGCAGCATGACGGCTGGCGCCGCGCCCAGGCTTAGACTCACGGCCTGTGTGCGGCATCTCGGGCTGCGTCGGCGGGGACGGGCCCACAGCCGCGGTCATCGACGAGCAGCTGCGTCGCCTGCATCACCGTGGCCCGGATGCGCGGGGTCGCTTCGAGCAGCCCGGCGCGGTGATCGCGCAGAACCGCCTCGCGATCATCGACCTCGAAACCGGCGACCCTCCGGTCACCAACGAGGACGCCAGCGTCGGCGCGGTCCTCAACGGCGAGATCTACAACTTCCGCGCCCTGCGCGACGAGTTGCGCCGCGCCGGCCATGAGCTCTTCACACGGGGCGACACGGAGGTCATCGCGCACCTCGCGGAGGACCTCGACCCGGTCGCGCTCGCCCGCCGCCTCGACGGGATGTTCGCCTTCGCGGTCTACGACGCGCGCCGCGAGCGGCTCGTCCTGGGCCGCGATCGGTTCGGCAAGAAGCCGCTGTACTACTGGTACGGCGCCGGCGGCACGCTCGTCTTCGCGAGCGAGATCAAGGCTGTGCTCGCGCATCCCGACGTCCCGCGGGAGCTCGACCCGCGGGCGATTCCCGCCTACCTGACGTTCGGCTACGTGCCGACGCCGCACACGTTCTTCGAAGGCGTGCGCAGCGTCCCGCCCGGGCATGTGCTGGTGCTCGAGCGCGGCGGCGAGCCGCGCCTGCACGAGTACTGGTCGGCGCCGCTGCCCGGCCACGACGACGGCGAGCACCTCGACCTGCGCGGCGCCGGCGCGGCGCGCGCCGTTCGCGCGGCGCTCGAGCGCGCGGTCGAGCGGCGCTTGATCTCAGATGTGCCGCTGGGGGCGTTTCTCAGCGGCGGGATCGACTCGAGCGCGATCGTCGCGATCATGGCCAGGGCGACCGGCCGCCCGGTCGACACGTTCACGATCGGCTTCGAGGATCGCGACGGGTTCGACGAGCGCCCCTTCGCCCGCCTGGTCGCCGAGCGCTACGGCACCGCCCACCACGAGGAGGTGGTGCACCCCAACGCCGTCGAGCTGGTCGAGACGCTCGTGCACCACCACGACCAGCCGTTCGGCGACTCGAGCGCCATACCGACGTACCTGCTCAGCGAGATCACCCGCCGCGAGGTGACAGTCGCCCTGAGCGGCGACGGCGGCGACGAGCTGTTCGCGGGCTACGAGCGGTTCGCGGCGGCGCTCGCGCTGCACCGGCTCGGAGCGCTTCCGCGGGGCGCGCAGGACGTCGTGCTCCGCGCGCTGCGCAGCCGTGGCGGCCGGGCGCGGCGCGTCGCGGCGCCCAGCCGCGGCGGCCGAACCGCGCGCTCCGCGACGCCCAGCCGCGGCGGCCGAACCGCGCGCTCCGCGACGCCCAGCCGCGGCGGCCGAACCGCGCGCTTCGCGGCGCACGCCGCGCTCGGCCTGCCCGGCGCCTACCGCTCCTGGCTGAGCTTCGCCGACGAGCCGCTGCGCCACGCGCTACTCGGCCCCGACCCCGACGACTGGGCGCTCGCGGACTACGAGGAAAAGTGGACGGAATCGGCGGGGGCGCACCCGCTCGACCGCCTGCTGAGCCTCAACCTGCGCACCTACCTCGTCGACGACCTGCTCGTCAAGGTCGACCGCTGCAGCATGGCCCACGGCCTCGAGGTGCGCTCGCCGTTTCTCGACACCGAGCTCGCCGAGCTGGCGCTAAGGCTCGCGCCGGCGACGAAGGTCCGCGGCATGAGCCTCAAGCGCGTGCTGCGCGCGGCGGTCGCCGACCTGCTGCCCGAGCAGATCGTCAAGCGCGGCAAGCGCGGCTTCGGCGTCCCGCTCGATCGCTGGTTTCGCGACGACCTCGCCGGCCACGTCGCGTCGACGCTCGGCGCAAGCAACGCCCGCGTCCGCCGCCACGTCGACGGCGGCCCGCTGGACGCCCTGCTCGCCCGTCACAAGAGCGGCCACGCCGACCATGGTCAGGCGCTGTGGATGCTGCTCACGCTGGAGCTGTTCCTGCGCCGCGAGGGCTGGTAGGGACCCGCCCGTCGGCGACCCAGCCGTCGTTGGCCAGCACGACGACGTCCTCCAGACCGGCCGCGAGCATCGCCGCCCGCACCTCGGCCGCGGTGAACCGGCGCTCGAGCGGCGCCGAGAAGCGATCGAACTGGTCGTTGAGCAGCACCCCGAACGGGTAGTCGGCGTAGGCCTTCAGCGGCAGGGCGGCGGCCAGCCGGCGCCCGCGCGGCCGGCGGCGCAGAGCGCGATAGGGCGCGACGACCGCGACCGCCAGCACCGCGGCGAGTGGGACGCACAGCGCGTGCAGCACGCGGTGCGGAAGCCGCGTGGTCACCCGCCGCAGCGCCGTGACGAGCGCGAGCACGCGCCGGTGTGAGGCTCGCTCGGGAACCCAGTACAGGTAGACGTGGACGTGGCCGCCCGGCTTCGCATAGCGCGCGATCGAGCGCAGCGCGCGCTCGGCATCGGGCAGGTGGTGCAGCACGCCGATCGACATGACGAGGTCGAACGAGCCGGGCTGAAACGGCAACGCCTCCGCGTCGGCCTGCACGGTCAGCACGGACGGCGGCAGGTTGCGGCGCGCGACGTCGATCGAGTCGCCGACGTCCACGGCGACGACCCGCGCCCCGGCCGCGGCGGCGTGGAAGCTGTGGCGCCCCGAGCCGCAGCCGACGTCGAGCACCGACTTGCCCGCGAGGCTCGCCGGGGTGTGCGGGCGCAGGTAGTCGGCGAAGTTGCGCGCCCACTCGTCGCGCAGCCCGCCGAAGCGCTCCCACTCGTAGGCGAAGCTGACGGCGGTGCGTCGCGCGATCACAGCCTCGCCCGGCGGCCGCGCCGTGGCGGCCAGCATGCGGGGCGTCCCGTCGACAACCGGATAGCGGGCCGCGCAGCCGCTGCAGACGAGCACTCCGCCGGCGGCGAGCTCGAGCGTTTGCGCGCACGACGGGCAGCGCAGCACGCGGGCGCCCTCTCCGAGCAGCTCGAAGGCGTCGTCGCTCACGATCCCGCGATCACGCGATGTTCGCACCGCACGCCGATCGACTTGTAGAGGGTCATCGACCTCTGGACGACGCCGGGAACCGCCGAAGGGCCGCTCGCGCGCGGCGCTGAGCGCGCGTCGGCAGCGCGACGCAGAACAGCACGGCCCATTGCGCTGGCGCCAGCAGCGGCGCAAGACGGCGCAGCAGCGCCGGGGCGCCGGGGTCACGCGCGATCCGCCGGCGGACGAGCCGGCAACGACGCAGGACGTGGCGCACCGACGAGTGGCGCGTCCAGATCGATCCGGGCGTGTCGGCGTACATGCGGCCCGGCTGGTCGTCCCAGCCCGCCCGGCCGCGCAGCAGCAGCGCCGCGCCGAGCGCCCAGTCATCGCCGAAGTCGCAGTCCGGGTAGCCGCCGCAGGCGCGCACGGCGTCCACGCGCATGACGGTCGCGCCGGTCGTGGGATACGACGACCACACGCAGTTGAGCACCGCGAACAGGCGCGGGTGACGCAGCAGCGCCAGCGCGCGCGGGTGCGGCCAGCGGTGGCGCCGTCCTGTCACCGCGTCGGTGATCGCCAGCGCGTGCGCGACGCGCCCGGAGCTCGTGCCGATGCCTCGCGTGAGCGCGGCCAGCGCGCCGTCGAGCATGACGTCGTCGGCGTCCCACATCACGACGAGTTCGCTGCCGACCGCGGCGATCCCCAGGTTGCGCGCGGCGCCAAGCGACAGGCGCCGTTCCGAGCGGACGACGTCGACATCGCGGGTGAGCGCCAGCGGCGGCTCGTTCGCGTTGTCGACGACGATCACGCGCGACGCGATCTCCTGGCTGGCGATCGAGTCGAGCACGACGGTCAGCCGCGGCCCGATGTAGGAGCCCCATGCAGGTACGACGACGGTGACCGCCGGATCTCGAGGCGATTGGCCGTCCAGCACGTGCGCAGGCTAGCCCACGAGTTCCCGCCGTCTGTGGGACGCGGCGCGACGCGGTCGATCGCAGCGGCCCCACCATGGTCATCGTGCCGCGAGCAGGCGGCGGTACAGCTCGTCGATGTCGCCGACGAGCCGGTCGAGCGTGAACGTGCGCAGGACGTGCCCGCGGGGGTCGCCGGGCCTGCCATCGCCGTCGAGCACGGCGCGCACCGCGCGAGCGAAGCCGGCGACGTCGTCGCGGTCCACGAGCGCGCCGCTCGCCGGATCGACGACCGCCGCCGCACCCCCCACCCGCGTCGCGACGACCGGCACGCCCGCCGCCTGCGCCTCGATCAGGCTCACAGGCGTCCCCTCGTTGTCGGAGGTCAGCACGACCACGTCGCTGGCGAAGCACACCGCCGGGACGTCGCGTTGAAAGCCCGCCCACACGATCCGCGGCGGCTGCGGGCGCGCGCGCAGCTCGTCGCGCAGCTCGCCGTCGCCGGCGACGAGAAACCAGACGCTCTCGTCCTCGGCCAGCAGCCGCGCGATCTCGAGGAAGCGGTCGACCCGCTTGATCGGGACGAGCCGCGCGACGAGCGTCACAACGCGCGCGCCTGCGGGGATGCCGAGACGCGCGCGCAGCTCGCCGCGGCGCCGCGCGCGGTCGGCGGGATCGGCGTCGAACGGGCGCAGGTCGAGCCCGAGCGCGACGACCTCGATGTGCTCGGACACCGCGACGCCGAGGCGCACGAGGTCGTCGCGAACCTCCTCGGAGACCGCGATCAGCCGCGTCGTGCGCCGCGCGAGGAAGCGCTCGATGCGCAGGAAGAGCGCGGCCTTGGGCCGCGAGAAGTAGCCCGTCAGCGAGTGGCCGTGAAACGTGTGCACGGTGATCGGCCGCGGCCGGCGGCCGGGGACGAGCGTCGCGAGGCGCCCGAGCGTGCCCGCCTTGGCGGCGTGCGTGTGCACGATGTCCGGCCCGAAGCGCCGCAGCTCGCGCACGAGCCGCAAAAACGCCGCGACGTCGCCCGGCCCGAGCTCGCGGCCCATCCGCGCGATCCGCAGCGGCCGCACCCCGAGCTCGTCGGCGAGGTGGTCCATCGAGCCCTCGTGCGACGCCTCGCTGCCGCGGATCAGCAGCGTCTCGTAGCCGAGCGGCGCGAGCCGGCACGTCAGCGTGATCGCCTGGATCGCCGGGCCGCCGACGTTCAGGCGCGCGATCACCCGCGCGACGCGGATCGGCCCGCTAGCGCGCGCGGTCACGCCGCCGGCAGGGCGGCCGCGGCGCGCTGCTCGCGGTAGTACTCGATCGTGTGCATCAGGCCGTCGCGCAGGTCGACGCACGGCTCGTAGCCGAGCCGCGTGCGGGCACGCTCGAGGTCGGCCAGCGAGTGCGGGACGTCACCGGGGCGACCCGGCTCGTGGATCGTCTCGGCGTCGGAACCGGTCAGCTCGCGCAGCCCGGCGACGAGCTCGTTGAGCGTGACGTTGACCCCGCACGCCACGTTGAAGACCTCCCCGCTGACGCCCTCCGCGTCGACCGCGAGCAGGTTCGCCCGCACGACGTTGTCGACGTAGGTGAAGTCCCGCGAGTGCTGGCCGTCGCCGAAGATGGTCACCGGCCGGTTGTCGAGCATGGCGGTGATGAACTTCGGGATCACGGCGCTGTACTGCGAGGTCGGGTCCTGGCGCGGCCCGAAGACGTTGAAGTAGCGCAGCGCGACCGTCTCCAGGCCGTACGCGATGCCGAAGCTGCGGCAGTAGCCCTCCTGCGCGAGCTTCGCTGTCGCGTATGGCGAGATCGGCAGGGTCGGCATGTCCTCGCGCTTTGGCAGCGCGGGGTTCGCGCCGTAGACCGACGACGACGAGGCGAGCACGACGCGGCGCACACCCTCGTCGCGCGCGGCGAGCAGGATGTTCAGCGTCCCGACGACGTTCGTGGCGTTGCTGGTCAGCGGGTCCTGGATCGAGCGCGGCACCGACGGCAGCGCCGCCTGGTGGAAGACGATCTCGCACCCGCGCACCGCCTTGTTCGCTCGCTCGTAGCTCTGGATGTCGCCCTCGACGAGCTCGACGTCACCACCGATCGCGGCGATGTTCGAGCGCCGGCCGGTGGCGAAGTTGTCGAGCACGCGCACGTTGTGGCCGTCGGCCACGAGGCGCGCGGCGAGGTGCGAGCCGATGAACCCTCCGCCGCCGGTGACGAGTGCCCTCATGCGCCGCCTCCCGCGGCGCGCCGGCGCCACAGCAGCCCGGCGAGCCCGCCGGCGAGCAGCACCCCCGCCGCGCCGCCTCCGATCGCGAGCAGCGCGCTCCCGCCGCCATCGGGCGCGCGGGCCTGCGAGCGGACGATCTGCTTCGCCGCGCTCGTCGCGCCGCCCGGTCCGTTCTCCTGGGTCGCGCCGGGGCCGCCGCTCGCGGACGACCCACCCGTCCTCTTCTTCGGCTCGACGCCGGCTCCGAACAGCGGCGCCTCCCCGCCCGCCGAGCCCGCCGCGCCGTTGCCGCCCGAGCCCGAGCCCGAACCGCCGGAGCCCGCGCCGGCGCCCGCCTGCTCGCGCGCCCGATCGATCGGCAGCTCGTACTCCGTGCCGGCGGGTGAGCTGGGATCGACCTGCGGGTCGTCGCCGGCGGCGAGTCCCGGCCCGGCGGGCCCGGCCGCGAGCCCCGCGGCGAGCGCGCTGCAGCAGGCGAGCAGGCGAAGACGTCGGCGCATGCGCAAGAACCTACCCGCCGCCCAACCGGCTCGCAGCCGACCCCGGGTCGCGCGCGAGCTTCGCCAGGCCGGGGTCGCGCGGGTTCAGCCGCGCCGCGCGGCGGTACTGCGCGCGCGCCGCACGCAGGTCGCCCTGGCGCACCGCCAGGTCGCCGAGCAGCGCGTGCGTGACGAAGTTGCTTGGCTCGCGTCCCGCGGCGTCGAGCAGGACGGCGCGCGCGGCGTCCCCCTCGCCGAAGCGCGCGAGCGCGGCCGCCTTCGTGTAGTAGGCACTGATCGCCTCGCGGTCCAGGCGCAGCGCGCGATTGGCTTCGACGAGTGCCTTCGCCGGATCGCCGGCCAGCGCATCGCGCGCCCGCTCGACGTAGAGCTCGGTCAGCGCCTGGCGGCTGAGGCTCAGCGCCGCGATCGTGATCGCGACGCCCACGAGGATCGCGGGCACGAGCCGCGCCCGACCCGCGCGGCCCACGCCACCGGCAGCGGCCACCGGCACATCTTCGCCCGCGGGGCGCAGCAGCACCGCGGCCCCAAGCAGCGCGACGCCCGTGAGCCCCGGCAGCAGGTGCATCCAGTCGACGCTCGTGTGCACCAGCCACGCCGTCACGATCCCAAGCCCCGCCACGACGACCGGCGCCCGCGCCCCGTCGCGGATCCGCCGCCACGTCCCGGCCGCGACGAGCAGCAAGCAGGCGGCGAGCAGCACACCGCCCACGATCCCGAGCTCGGCGAGCACCTGCAGCGGCAAGCTGTGCGGCTGGCGGATGTCCTCCGAGGTCGTGCGCCGCGCGAAGTACGGCTTGTCGTAGCCACCCGCGCCGACCCCCGCGACCGGATGCGCGCGCCACGCATCCACAGCGACCCGCCAGTAGTCGTAGCGGTTGCCCGCGCCCGTCGCCAGCCGCGACGCCGTCGGCTCGCCCTGCGGCCCGCCAAGCGTCACGAACGCGGTGTACTGGCGATCGGCGAACGCGCCGATGCGATCCGCGGACGCGATCGCAACCACGACTCCCACGAGCGCCAGCCCGGCCACCCCCGCCGCGACCGCGCGCCGCAACCCCGGGCCGCTCGCGGTGGCACGTTCCTCGATCGCGACGAGCAGCTCCCAGATGCACCCCGCCGCGATCGCCGCGAACAGCACCGCGACGCCCGCGCCCTTCAACTCGCCACCGGCTCCCGCAGACCCGTACACGTCCAGCAGCGCCGGCATCGCGGGCGCAAGGCAGGCCGCGCTCACGAGCAGCGCCACGATCCGCCGCAACCGGCCCGGCAGCAGCGCGAGCACGACGAGCAGCGACAGCGCACCCGCCAGCACCGCGCCCCGCGACTGCCCGAGGACCACGAGCCCCGCGAACAGCGTCGCGCCCGCCAGGCCCGCACCTGCGAAGCCCGGCCGCGCCCGCCGCAGCTCGGCAAGCGCCAGGCATGGCCAGACCGCGAGCACGAAGAAGCTCGCCTGCCCATTGATGTAGGCCAGCGGCTCGTTGAGCCGACCGCCAAGAAACAGCGTCTCGTCGCCGCGCAGCAGCCCGGCGAGCACCCAGCCGGCGACCGCCACGGCCCCGGCCGCGAAGGCCGCGAGCGCGAGCGCGGCGCCGCGGTCGGAGCGCAGCAGCACGACGAACAGCGCGAGCGCCGCGGCGTAGATCAGCAGCCGGTTGCCCTCGACGAGCGCCCCCTCGATCGAGTCGGTCCACAGCGCCGAGACGAGCGACAACAGCGCGAGCACGGCGATCGCCGCGGCCGCGACGACCGCCCCGCGCGGCAGCGCCACCGGACCCGCGATGAGCGCCGCGGTCAGCACGATCAGCAGGCCGAGCCCCGCCGGCGCCCAGATCGACGAGTCGTAGAAGCCGCCGGCGAACGGGCTCAGGCCGCACGCGACCCCCGCCACGACGAGGACCGCGAGCGCCGGCCATGCGCTGGCCGGGCGCCGCGGCTGCGTGGCGGGCTCGCCCTGCACCGTCGCAGAGCCGGCGGGCGTCGCGACCGCAGCCCGCGGCTCGGCGTCGAGCACCGCGATCAGCGTCGCCATCGCCACGAGGTAGGCGAGCACGAGCGGCACGAGCACCTTCCCACCGCCCTGGACCGCGACGAGCGCCAGCGCCGCGAGCAGCGCTTGGCCGGCCCCAAGCGCCACGACCGCCGCCCGCGCGGTGCGCATCCGGGCGCGCGTCCGGTGCGTGAGGTGGTCGCGCCCACCGGTGAGGATCGAGACGCCGCGCCGCCGGCGCGAGACGACGACCAGGCACGTGTCGAGCGCCGGCACCCCGACCAGCAGCAGGCCCATCACGAGCGCCTGCCACTCGGCCGCGGCCGACGACGCGCCGATCATCACGAGCGCCGCGATCGCGAAGCCGATCGGCATGCTGCCGCCGTCACCGAGGAAGATCCGCGCCGAGGGCCGCGACAGGTTGCGCGGCAAGAAGCCCAGGCACGCGCCGCACAGCGCGGCACCGGTCGCCACGAGCCAGACGTCGGACTCGACGAGCCCGAGCACCGCGACGGCCGCCGCCACGACGCACGCCATCGTGCTCGACGCGCCATCCATGTTGTCGAAGAGGTTGAACGCGTTGACGACCGCCACGACCCAGAACGCCGTCGCCAGGAGGTCGAGCACGGGCCCGAGCCCGAGCGACCAGCCAAGCCCGGCCGCCCACAGCAGCCCGGCGAGCCCCACCTCGACCGCAAGCCGCTGCCACACCGCCACGAGCCGCCGGTCGTCGAGCGTCCCGACGGCCCACAGCACGACGACCCCGCCGACCACCGGCAGCGTCTGGCGAGCGTCGGACGTCAACGCGAGCACGGTGACGACGAAGCCCGCGATGACCGCCGCGCCGCCGAGGTAGGGCGTCGGCGCGGCGTGGCCCTTGTAGCCGACCGGCTTGTCGTAGAAGTCGAAGCGGGCTGCCAGGCGGATCGCGACCGGCGTCGCCGCGTAGACGATCGCCATCGCGAGCGACAGGCCCAGGAGCAGCCGCGTCTCCAGGGGCATGCTCACCAGCCCCCGGCCACTGACAGAAATTCGCGTGCGTCGTCGGTCATGGTGGTCGCCGGTGACAAGCAAACCACGATCGAGGCGGCGTGTCGCCCATCGCGGGCACCTACACTCGGCGGCGCTCATGCGCTTGCGCTCGCTGTCAGCTCGGCACAGCCCCCGCGCCGCCGCCGTGCTCGCGGCCTTTGCCACCCTGGCGCTCGGCGCCACCCCCGCGCAAGCCGCCGAGAAGGCGATCTGGGGCCCGGTCACGTTGCCCGACGGCAGCTCGGCGATGGCGCTCTACGACGAGCTTGGCGTCGACACGCTGCAGCTCGGCGTGAGCTGGGCCGATATCGCACCGCAGCGCCCGGCCCGCCCGACCGACCCCGCCGACCCCGCGTATCGCTGGCCGGCCGAGCTCGCAGCCGCCGAGACGCAAGCCGCCCGCCGCGGGATCAAGCTCGCGCTGCTCGTCAGCACGGCGCCGCCCTGGGCCAACGGCGGCCGAGCCCCGATCCAGGCGCCGGACAATCCACAGGACTACGCCGACTTCATGACCGCGGCGGCGCGCCGCTACCCCAGCGTGCGCCGCTGGATGATCTGGGGCGAGCCCAACCGCGACGATCGCTTCCAGCCCAACCGGCCCGACGACCCGGTCGGCCCGCGCAGCTACGCGCGGCTGCTGGACGCCGCCTACGCCGCGCTCAAGGCGCGCAGCCCTGCCAACCGCGTGATCGGCGGGATGACGTGGACCGGCGGTACGGTGAAGCCGGCCGACTTCCTGCGCAAGCTGCGCTTGGCGAACGGGCGGCCGCCGCGGCTGGATTGGTACGGCCACAACCCGTTTCCGTACCGCTTCCCGAAGCTCTCCGAGCCGCCCATCGGGCCGGAGTACCGGGACATGAGCGACACGGACACCCTCAGCCGGGAGGTCGCGCGCACCTATGGCCGGCCAGTCCCCCTGTGGCTGTCGGAGTACACGATCCAGTCCGACCACGGCTCGTCGTCGTTCGCCACGTTCACGACGCGTGCGTCGCAGGCGCGCTACGTGACAGCCGGCTTTCAGATCGCCGACAAGCTCGCCGGCGCGGTCGCAGGGCTGGGCTGGTTCTCGCTGCTCGACGAGCCCGCCGCCCCCCAAAGCGCGAACTGGGGCTTGCTGACGGCGGCGGCGCAGCGCAAGCCGGCGTTCGCCGCCTTCGAGCGCGCGCCGAGCCAGCGGCTGCGTCCGGTGGTGCGGGTTGCCGCCCGCGTGAAGCGCGCGGCGCTGCGCGCGTCCGGCCTCGCGGTTCGCGTCACCCCGCGCGTCGGCGGCGCGATCGCGGTCGAGCTGCGCCGCGGCGGCCAAGTGGTTCGCAGGGGTCGGGCGCGGGGCGCCGCTCGCTCGACGAGCGTCGTCCGGCTGCGGGCGACGTTGCGGGCGGGCCGCTACACCGTCGCCGTTCGAGCGGCGCGCTCGAGCACCGTGCGCCGGGCCGTGCGGGTCGACTAAACGCACACGTGCACTGAAAATGTTCCCCGACCGAGGCCCGCGGGGGTATCTTTGTGCCCTCGCCATGATGGCGGCGTCGTCAAACGCGAGCGCGTGAAGACTTCAACCGAGGAGGACCAGGGTGTCTGCTAGGTCGCTGGTAACGGTGGGTGCGACGCTGACCGCGCTCATGCTCGGTGCCGCAGCGTCGGCCCAGGCGCAGTACTACCCGCCGCCTACCGCGAAGCCGCCCGGCTGCCCGCAGATCGGGATCTTGCAGGTCGGCAACGCCGCCAACAACGTGCTCACCGGCACCCCGCTCAGCGACGTGATCCTCGGCCAAGGCGGCAACGACACCATCCGCGGCCTCGCCGCCCCGGACTGCCTGTACGGCAACGACGGCAACGACGGCATCGACGGCGGCACCCAGAACGACCGGATCGAGGGTGGGCTCGGCGCCGACACGATGTTCGGCGGGGACGGCAACGACACCGAGCTCGGCGGCGGCGGCAACGACCGGATCGGCGGCGGGAGCGGCAACGACCGGGCCTTCGGCGATGCCGGCAACGACACGATCACGGGCGGCATCGGCGTCGACACGCTCACCGGCGGCCGCGACCGCGACCGGATCGTCGGGGACGCCGGCAACGACCGCATCGCCGGCGGGTCCGGCAACGACTCGATGAGCGGCGCCGCCGGCCGCGACCGGATCACGGGCTTCACCGGCAACGACCGGGCGTCCGGCGGGACCGGCAACGACAGCATCGACGGTGGCACCGGCGACGACCGCGTGTCGGGCGGCACCGGCAACGACACCATCCGCGGCAGCGGGGGCAGGGACAGGGTCAGCGGCGACGCGGGCAACGACCGGCTCAACGGCGGCACCTCGCGCGACCGGATCAGCGGCGGCAGCGGCAACGACCGCATCTTCGCGCGCGACCGGACGCGCGACACGATCACATGCGGCTCGGGCCGCGATCGCGTCATAGCCGATCGGATCGATCTCGTGTCGGGCGACTGCGAGAGCGTCAGCCGGGCGTAGCGGCGGCACCCGCGTGACCAAGCTCGTCCTACCGCTCGTCGTCGTGATCGGCGCGCTGTTCGCCGCGACGTCCGCGCAGGCCCAAGCGCCGCAGTACTGCCTGCCGGGCCAGCCCAACAACCCGTCGTACTGCCTGCCCCCCGCGGGCTGCGACAAGCTCCCCGCGAAGCTCGCGATTGCGCGTGCGACGTTCAATAGGAGCAGGCGAACGATCGACATCCTGGCGTTCATCACGTCGAAGGCCTCGGGCCGCGTGAGCGTCTCTTTGCAGGCGGCCGGCCGGTTCACCAGGTTCACCGCGCCGATCGACAGCGCGCGCGGCCAGATCAGGGCCGTGCGCAGGATCCTTGGCTCCCAGGCCCGCCTGGGCACCGGGATCCTGACGATCACCTACAACGGCGACGCCGACACGCGCCCGCAGACCCTCCGGGTGCGAGCGGCCAACAACAGGGCGAACCTCAGGCTCGCCAGGCCCACGATCGGGGCCGACGGGGTCCTGAAGGCCGCGGGCACCGTGACGACGGCCGCTCGCGGGATCGTGCGCGTGCAGTTGCAGTACGTCCGCGGCAGCGACGGCCAGACGGTGACGCTGCAGTTCAACGCCCCGATCAACAACGGCTCGTGGAGCGTGAGCACGCAGCTGTCGCCGGCGGTGCGGGCACAGCTTGCGGCGCGCTGCGGCACGGTCCATTCGTATACGGATTTCACGGGCTACCTGCCGCGAGGGATTCGCGGCGAGTCGCGGTCGTTCCAGGTGCTGCCCGCGCTGTAGCGGCGAGCGTCAGGCCAAGAAGTCGACCTCGACGGCAAGAGCCCGATATGTCTCGAGCGCCCTGCGGTCACGGCTGGCGAGCGGGAGGCCGTGCTCGGCGGCAGCCGCGCCCACCAGCGCGTCGTAGACGGACCCGCCGGCGATGCCGCTCGAATGGAGGCGTTCGAGCAGCGATGCGCTCGCCTCGGCGCTGAGAAAACGCGAGTGCGGAAAGCTCGCCGCCAGCAGTCGCGCAACGGTCGGCGGCGTGCGTCGCGCGGGCGCCGGCAGACGCGTGAGGACCGAGAAGGTCTCGAACGCCGCGTGCCCGGCGAGTCCGAGGCGCCTCCCTCGCAACCGCTCGAACGTGTCGTCGTGATGTTCGTGATCGGCGACGGTGAGCGCAACGGCGACGCTCGTGTCGACTAGCAGCGGACGCTTAGCGCTGTCCATCATCGCGCAGCGCGCGCACGACACCGGCGCTGATCGGCGTTCCCGCGGAGGGGATCACAAGCAGATCGCCGCGCTCGACCAGCGACTCGTCCGCGAGCGCCTCGACGCGTAGGCCGGCACCATCGACGACAACCTCGACCACGCCGGGCTGCAAGCCGACTCGATCTCGCAGTGGCTTTGGAATGACCAGTCGGCCTGCCTTGTCGATGGTGGCTCGCATGCCCGGATGCTACCAGCCGCCGCCTCTCGCAATCCCGAGCGCGCAACTCCCGCCGCCTGTCAGCCCATCGCCGGGCATCCCGTATGAAGGCCTGGCGCCCCGTGACGTAAGCCGGGGCGCTTCGTCCACGTAAAGGGGTTCCCGTCGTGCGCAAGATCTTGATTCCGCTCGTCCTGGCGGTAGGCGTCCTGGTGGCCGTCACGCCCGCGCAGTCCCAGCAGCCGGCGACCGTGTGCCCGCCCGGCCAGTCGGGCAACTTCCCGTACTGCCAGAACCTGCCTCCGGGCTGCGACAAGCTCACCGCGAAGCTCACGATCGCGCGCGCCACGTTCAGCCGCGCCCGCCGCACGATCGACATCCTCGCGCCGATCACCACCCGGGCCTCGGGCCGCGTGAGGATCTCGCTGCAGGCTGCTGGGCGGACCACGTCCTTCACCGCGCCGATCGACAGCGCGCGCGGGCGCATCAGGGTCGTGCACAGCATCCTCCGCTCCCAGGCCGTGCTCGGCACGGGGATCATCACGATCACCTACAACGGCGACGCGGACACGCGCTCGCAGGTCGTCCGCCTGCGTGCCGCCAACAACCCGTCGAACCTGCGGCTGAACCGGCCGACGATCACGTCGAGTGGGTTCCTGCGCGCCGAGGGAACCGTGACGCGCAGGGCCAGAGGCGTCGTCCGGGTGCAGCTCGAGTTCGTCAACAGCACCGACGGCCAGACGGTCACGCTCGAGCGCAGCGCCACGATCAACCCCCGGGGGCGCTGGAGCCTGAACGCACCGCTGTCGGCGAGCCTCCGCGCGCAGATCGCGGCGCGCTGCGGGACGGTCCACTCGTACACGCTGTTCACGGGCTACTTCCCGCTGCGGATCCGCGGCGAGATGAGGTCGTACCAGGTGCTCGGGCCGCTGTAGCCGACCCGCTCGGCGCCACAGCGCCGTTTCGGCATGGACGGCGAGGGCCCGGCTTCGGCCGGGCTCTCGCTGTTATGGGGCCGCTGTTCGGCTGGCCGGGTCGAGATTGGCTACGGCATGCCGGCCGCAGCGCACTGCTCGGACTCGAGCTGCGAGCGCGGCGGGTCGCACTGCAGCTCGCTGCCCCCGCTGCCGCTACCGCCCCCACTCCCGCTGCCGCCGCCGCTCGAGCCGCCGCCGCTGACCGTGACGTTGGCCTGGGCGGAGTCACCGGACTGACCATCGCGAACGGTCGCCGTGTAGGTGCCTTGCACGTCGCGGGCACACTGCGGCCCGGCACCGAACGTGTAGGCACCCGTGCCGTCCGATTGCGTCGTCATCGAGTAGCTCTCGTTGACGCCGTCGGGCCGCACCAGCGCGATCGACAGCGTGCGGTTGGGTGCGAAGCCGGAGACGCTGAGGGTGTAGGAGCGGCAGACCGGTCCAGAAGGCGGCGAGAACGAGGCGGACGCGTTGGACTGTTGCGGTTGCGGGGCGGTCTGCGGGGTCGTCTGCGTCGGAGGCGGCGGAGCTTTCGGCTCGGGCTTGAGGTCGGGGTCGTAGATGTCCGTGATCCGCACGATCGGCGGGTCCGGGTACGCGCGGTAGCACGAGCTGCGGAAGCGTCGGATGAAGATCTCGTCGTACTGCGCGTTGGAGTAGTACTTGCCCGGATACCAGCGGCGGCGATAGGTGGTCTCCTCGGTGTACGGGCACGCGGGCGGCGGCTGGTAGCGCGGCGGGCAGCCGATGCAGCTCGCGGTCGGGATGAAGACGGGCTTGAGCAGCGGGTTGCCGCAGCGGCAGCGCGCGACCGGGTTGCCGTAGTCGTCGACGAGCACCGAGGTGCCGGCGGCGAGGATCGACTGATAGCCGACGGCTCGCCCGTTGACGAACGAGTGGTTGGTCACGCGCGTGTCGCGCGTGAGCGTGACCGGGTGAAGCTTCGTGATGTAGGTCCCGACCGCCTTGATCGTGGGCGTGACGCCGAGCACCCGCGCCCACTCCGCCAGGCGCTCGGGCCGCGCTTTGAGCGACCTGATCAGCAGGTCGCGGTCGCAGACGAGATCCGACCCGGTCCCGCCGAAGGGCCCCGCGCCGACCTCGGTCGAGCTCGGTGTGATGTTGACCTCCTTCTTGCCCTTGCGCTCGGCCGGCTTGTCGAGGAACGGGTCGGGCCCGACGTCGACCGCCTTCTGGAACTTGACGATCTGCGGCTTGACCTTCGACTTGGCCTTCTCCTCCTCACCGCAGCCCGCGACAACGAAGGCCATCACGCCGGCGACGAGCACCGGCAGCGCGCCGAGCGCCCACGGCCCGAGGCCGTCCGGAGACCGGCGGCGTCCATGCGGAGGGGGCGATGTGTCGCTCACGCAATCCTTGCTCTGGCCTCGCGGCCAGCCGAGTAGAACATCTCGCGAGGGTCCGCGTCAAGCCTCGATCAGGCGCTACTCGCCAGCGCACCCGAAGTAGGCGTCACCAAGCTTCTCGGCTGATTGCCGCCGCCGCGCCCAATGCACCTCGAACTGGTCGGAGAAAAGTCTTAGCTCTCGCGTCAGCCTCGTCTGACTTAGCGCGTAAGGCTTGACATGAGAGCGACCCCACGCCGCCGGCGCCACATCACCAAAACTCAGCTGTGGTGGATCACACCCTTGTTCCGCTATTCATATTCGCGCGACGCGTACGTCCTGCGAGTGGTCGGCCACTACACGGGGCCAGTGCTCAAGGTGACCGATCGCCGACGGGCCACGCGCGCGACCGCGGCACCGGCCGTCCCGCCGAGCCACACCGGCCGCCAGCCCACCGCCAAGAGCGCAGCACCGGCGGCTGATCGGCCGTCCGTGGGCAAGCTCGCGTCCTGATCGCACCCGCGCGCTCGACGTGTTTGGGCGCGAACAAGGTCAGGCCGCGGCTCGCAACGCCGGCGCGGGCCGCTCGCGCAGCGCCTGCACGACGGCGTCCAGCGCGCTGGTGTCGGCAAGCCGGCGCCCGTCGGTGACGGCGTCGATCACCGCGCGCTTTCGCCGCAGCACGGCCGCCATCTGCTCGTCGATCGTCTCAGAGGCAAGCAGGTAGTACGCGGTGACCGCGTCGTGCTGACCGATGCGATGGCAGCGATCCTCGGCCTGGTCGTGGCGTGACGGCGTCCAGTCGAGCTCGAGGAACGCGACGTTCGACGCGCGCACGAGCGTGATGCCCTGCGACGCGGCCTGCATCGAGCAGACGACGATCGCGGGGCCGTCCGGGCGCTGGAAGTCGTCTACGGCGGCGGCGCGGGCGACCAGGTCGTCGTCGCCGAGCACATGCGCCGCGCCGGGGAAGTGCTCGACGAGCGCCCGCTGCACGGCGCGATGGTGCGCGAACACGACCAGCGGCTCGCCCGATGCGACGAAGTCCTCGATCCACGCGATCGCGGCGCGCAGCTTGCCGGCGGCGGCGAGGCGGCGCAGATAGTTCAGGCGGGCGAGCTGCTCGGCACGCAGCGCCGCGGCGACCCTCGCCTCGAGCGTTCGCAGGTCCAGCGGCTGGGTGCGCAGCCACGCGACGACATCCTGCTCGGCCAGGCGATACTCCGCCGCGTTGTCGAGCTCGATCGGCACGCTCGCGAAGCGCTTGGCCGGAAGCTGTGGGAGCACGTCCGCCTTCGTGCGACGCACATAGCAGCGCGCGCAGGTTCCAGTGCAGCCGATCCAGCGCCTTGGCGCCGCGAAAGCGCCGTGCGAGGCCAGCGCCGCTGCCGAAGTCCGCGAGACGGCCGATGAGGCGCAGCTGCGCCACGATGTCCTTCGGGCGGTTGACGATGGGCGTGCCCGTCAGCGCAAGCCGCAAGCCGTCGTCGGGGACGCTCTCGGCCAGCTCGATCGCCGCCTTCGTGCGCTTGCGCCGAGGGTCCTTGCAGTAGTGCGACTCGTCGAAGACGGCGGCGCGCAGCCCGCGCCTGGCGAGGCGCGCGGCATGCGCCTCGAGGATGTCGTAGTTGCACAGCACGATGTCGGCGCGATCGGCGCCGGCGGCGGCCCACCCCTCCTTCGAACGGCCGTGGACGACCGCGACGCCGCGGCCCGGAAGCCAGCGCTCGCACTCGCGCTGCCAGACGAGCTTCATGCTCGCCGGGCACACAACCGCGGCCGGGAACGCCTCGTCCACGTGCAGCGCGGCAAGCGCCTCGATGGTCTTGCCCAGCCCCTGCTCGTCGGCGAGGAACGTGCGCCGCTGCGACAGGACGTAGCGCACCGCGGCACGCTGAAACGGCCGCAGCTCGCCTCCGAGCCCGTCGATGCGCAGCTCGGCGTCATGCGCGAGCGAGAGCGCGATCGTCGCTTCGGCGCGAGCCCGCTCGGCCTCGAGCGTCTCCATCCGCCGGATCGCCGCGTCGGTCGCCACGACGTCCGGGTGCGCGTCGAGCAGCTCGCGCAGGTCCGCCGCGAGCACGGGGTCCGCGGGAATCGCGAGCACGTCCTGCTGGAAGCGGTAGGAGCACTCGTCCTCGCGCGTGAAGGCGATGACGGACTCCGGCAGCCGGGCGAACGCCTCCGCGGCATCCGGCAACCAGTCGCTCTGCAGCTCGAAGCGCTCCGCGCCCACCTCGTCACGCCCGAGCGCGAGCGTCGCGCCGGCGGGACGCCGCCCCTCCCGCAGCGCACGGACCGCCGCCGCCGCGGGGGCATCGAGCTGGATCGAGGCGTGCGCATCGAGCAGCGGCGCGGCCGCCGGGTCCGCGCGCAGCAGCACCGCGCCGCCACCACCGTCGTACTCGGCGGCGTCCAGCAGCTCCGCCGGCGGCTCGCCATAGAGGGTGATCACGACCAGCCACGGGGCCCCCTCGTGCGCCAGAATCGTCGCGAGCGCCGACCACGCGCTCGCATGCGCGTCGAGCCAGGCCTCGACGTCGTCGCCGATCGTGAGCCACGGATGGTCGTCGAGCAGCGCCGCGAGCCTGGCGGCCAGCGACGGGACGGCGGGGACGACCCATGTGCGTTCGATCGAGTCAAAGCGCCGGCCGGGCAGGCGCTTGATCGCGGCGGTCAGCTCCCGGTCCAGCGGAAAGGCGAGCACGAGCTCTGTGCCGGCCGGGCCTTCGCGCATCCACGCGCCCGTGACGCCCGCCCGAGCGCGATGCTCGAGCTGCGCGATCAGCGCGTCGAAGTCCGCGTCGACGGGCGCTCGCCGAGCGTCGAACTCCGGCCGCTGCGGCAATCCGAGCATCGCCGCGGTCGTGCGCGGGTCCTCCCACGCCATGCTTGGCATCACGAATCTGTTGCGCGCCGCGTTCAGCGCGCGCCAGTAGGCGGGGTCGCGCTCGGCGCCCGGCTCGTAGCGCGGCTTGAGCGCGCCGCCGCGCACGACGCGCTCGCCCGCGCCGCAGCACTTCTTGTACTTGATAGCGCTGCCACACGGACACGGCTGGTTGCGACTCGGAGCCAACATCGGCATGCGAAGCTACCGCCGGCTGCGGACGGGTCGCCGGCGCGGCGCTCGCTCGAAGTGTCCGCCCCCATCCCTACCTTGAGGCGTGTAGTCGACCGCCGAAGGAGAGCCGCATGCAACCTGCGCGTGCCATGGACCACGAAACCGACGCGCGAGCGCTCCGCCAGCTGCGCGACCTGACCCGATGGGTCGGCGAGGGCCGCGCCCTGACCCAGACCGGCCGCATCCGGCTCGCGGACGCGCGCGAGCTCGTCGCGCTGCTCGGCACGCGCGATGAGCTCGACCCGATGAACGGCAGATTTCACACGACAAGCAGCGCCGACCTGCCCGAGCTCACGCTTCTCGTGGAGTGGGCCAAGGCGTGCGGCCTCGTGCGGGTCGCCCGCGGACGCCTGATCGCCGTGAAGAAGCACGCGGGCCTGCTCGACGATTTGCCGCGGTTGTGGGATCGGATGTTCGACGTCTTCGGTCGTCTCGGCCCCGCGCTGTGCCCGGACGGCTGGGCGCAGTCGTTCCTGCGCGACGAGTTCGAGCACACGATCGATGGCGTGCTGCTCGTGGCCTACCGCCGCGGCCCCGGCTTCGCGATCTCCGAGGCGTGCGCGCTCGCGTGGGAGCTCGCGACGCTGCGCTACGTGCTGGACCCGGCGACCGAGTTGCAGCTCACGACGTGGCGAGCGACGAACGATCGCGACGTGCGCCGCGCGCTTTCAACGCTCGAGGAGCTGGGCGCCGTGAGGCTCCACGGCGACGTGATCGCGCTCACCGACCGCGGCCTCGCGGGCATGCGACGCGCCGCCGGCGACCCCGAGCCCGGCGACGCCATCTTCCAGATCGCGGTCACCCTGCTCGACGTCACGCCGCGCGTGTGGCGGCGGCTGCTCGTTCCGGCCACGATGCGGCTGGACCGGCTGCACGACACGCTCCAGGCCGCGATGGGCTGGACGAACTCGCACCTGCACGCATTCCGCGCGGACGGCGGCGAGTACGGGCCTCCGCTCCCCGACCTCGACTACCGCGACGAGCGCAAGGCGACGCTGCAGCGCCTGGTCGCCAAACCCGGCGACCGACTCGTCTACAACTACGACTTCGGCGACGACTGGGAGCACGAGGTCGTCGTCGAGCGAGTGCTCGCCGCCGAGCCCGACGTGCGCTACCCGCGCTGCGCCGGCGGCGCCGGACGCTGCCCGCCTGAGGACTGCGGCGGGTACCCCGGCTACGCGCACCTGCGCGAGATCCTGGCCGACCCGGCCCGGGACGAGCACCCCGACATGCTCGAGTGGCTCGAACTTCAGGCCGCGTCGCAGTTCGATCCAGCGGCGTTCGACGTCGACGAGGTCAACGCTGCGCTCGGGTCCTCCGGACTCGCGCAGTAGCGCGCTCAGCCGAGCTGCTCGGTGAAGCCGACCCCGGCCGGGTCGGATGGTCAGGCGCCGCAGCAGCGCTTGTGCTTGCGCCCGCTGCCGCAGGGGCACGGGTCGTTGCGCCCGACCTTGGCCACGACGACCCGCGAGCCGCCGTAAGACGCGCGCTCGGCGCGCCGCGCCGCGCGGACGACCTCCGCCGCCTCGTCCTCGCGGCCGGGCTGGCCGGTAAGGACGTCGGCAAGGCGCCTTAGCGCCTCCGCCGCGTCCCAAGTACCGCCATCACGGCGCTGCGCAAGCGCGAGCGCCCGGCGAAACGCCCGCTCCGCCTCGCCCACGTCGCCGAGCGCGGCGTGGACGTCGCCCGCGCCGATGTGCGTCCACACGTCGTCGGGCGCCCGGCTCAGCAAGGCCTCGACCCGCGGCAGCGCATCGTCGCCACGACCGGCCTCCGCGAGGATCACCGCGACGTCTCGGTCGAACGTCGCGCCGTCCGTCGCGTCCAGGGCGGCGTACGCGTCGCCGACCGCGACAGCTTCGTCGACCAGGCCGCCCGCCGCGAGCTCCAAGGGCAGCTCCGTCAGCCAGGACGGCGACAGCCGCTCGGCCTCGAGCAGCTCCTCGAAGCGTTCTGGCCGCCCGGCGAGGCGGTCGGCTACCTCGAGCGCGAGCGCTGCTTCGCGCTCAAGCTCGCTGGCCGTCAGCCTGCTCGTCGGGTCGCGCCCCGTGACGTCGTCCAGCTCGCGCAGGAGCTTGAGCGAGAGCCCGCAGGTCGGCTCGCTCAGCATCGACGAGGCCCCGAGGATCGCGTCCATGCCCTCCTCGTTGCTCTCCCAACCGCGCTGCATTCGCTCGTCGATGAGCGCGTCCGCGCGCTCGACATGCGCCGCGCACATCCGTGCCGCCGCATCCGAGACCTCGGCGGGAAAGCCGAAGCTCGACCCGCCGCAGGCCGGGCAGTCCGCGTCCGGCTCATCGACGGCCGCCAGGCGTACGGGTGAGCGATCCAGGTCGACCGGCCCGAACGCCGCCTGCACGACGTCCTGAATCGCGCCGAGCCCGATCGGCTCCCAACCCGATGACTCCAGGTCGACGGATGCAGGCTTGAGCGCCGGCTGCCGCCCGACCTCGGACAGCAGGCCGGGCGCGTCGCCGCTGGACGCGAGCTGCGGGTAGACGCCGGCGACGAGGGCCTGCTCGTAGCGCACACCGATATCGAGCACGGACGCGGCAAAGCCGCCGAGAACGTCCGCAACCGCCGCACCCGAGTCGCGCATCTCCGCGAGGACGTCGTCGAGCGCGAGATAGAGGACGACCTCGAAGCTGTCCCCGTCGCCTGTCGCGGTCGCTCGAGCCGGCCGGCGATCGTGCCACTCGAGCGGGTCCCACGTCACGAGGAAGACGCGCAGCCGCGCGGCGATCCGCGCCGCCGCCTCTTCGAGGCCCGCCCACGCCAGGCGCAGCTCGAGCAGGACACGCTCGTCGTCGGGGGCGCGATCGAGCGCCTCCCGCAGATCGGCTGGCAGGCCATCGCCGGTCACCGGTCCGACGTTAGCGCGCAGCGATATGGCCGCGCAGCGTGCCCGCTGATCGACTCCCCGCGTCGGTCAGGTTCCGATACCGCGATCGACCGCGCCGGCGACACAAGCACCGTCGGCGTTCACCAGCTGACCGCGATCACGCGGCGACCAGCGCCGGCTCCAGCTGCGCGGCGAGCACACGATCAGGCGGCACGGTGACCGTGACTGCACCGTCGCGCTCGAGCAGGAAGCGCGCGTTGACTAGCACCATCCCGATGACTACGCCCGACTGGTCGTAGTCGATCGCATGCCCCTCCGGAGTCGCGACCGTGCGGGCGGCGACCTGCGGCGACCCGACGCTGAGGTACAGGACATCGCCGCGATCGTCGTACTCGTGCTGGTCGAACGTGGTGCCGGCGATGATGACGTTCATGGAGTAGGCCCCGGCTCGTGATCCTGGACGAAGGCCGTCACGACGAACGCCGGCAACTCGCTGAAGTCTACGACGACCCTCAGCCACCGGAGCGGATCGAGGTCGCGCCGGTAGTAGCGCTCCCTACTCACCAAGGGATCCTCCTCTCGCACGTCCGGGTGGGCGACGGCGTCAAGGATCGCCGTGACGTGCGCGAGCATCTGCGGACGACGGCGGCGCAGATGGGCCAACGTGCGTTCGTCGAGCACCACGAGACGACCATCGGGGTCCGTCACAGCGTGGCGTCCAGGCGTCACAGTGCCGACTCGGTTTCGCTGCACGCGATGGCGATCATGGATCGTGGGGCCTCCGCGCACGAGAGGCAAAGGGATGAGTCACGAGCATCGGTTGGTGTGACTTTGGCCACGCCGACCAGCCTGCCGACCGCACACGCGCAGAACAACACGCATGTGTGTCAGGCGACGCGTGAGTCCGTAACGGAATACGCGCAACAGTCGCTGTCTGCGTTGTCGCCGACCCCGATCTCGGATTGCGCACACGTTGAGCTGTCGGATCGGACCGGATCCGGGCCGTGGGCCTGTCGGGAGCCTGGCAAGGTCCGCGATGTAACCCGATCGATCGATGTCGCTTGGCTGACCCGGACGGCATCGACCCCGCGCCTCCTCATCTCGTAGATCACCCGCACTACGGGAGCAGCTCGAACGCGTCGATGTGGCGCGTGGGGTCCATCGCACTCCGTAACGGTCGGGCGCCGTATTCCGAAATGGTCGGATGCCCTAGTCCGAATCGATCGACCGCCTGCTGCGGTAGCTTCAGCGCCATGAGGCTCTTCACGCGCGGCATCGAGGAGGAGCTGCGCGACATCCTGTCCGTCAGTCGCGCGGCCGCCATCACGGGGCCGCGGCAGTCCGGCAAGAGCACGCTCGCGAAGCAGCTGCAGCTCTCCGGTCTCGTCCCCAACTACTTCAGCCTCGATGACGAGGCCACGAGAATTGCCGCGCTGGCCGATCCGGATGGGTTCGCGCTCGCTCTGCCGCGCCCCGCGGTGATCGACGAGGTGCAGCGCGCGCCCGACCTCATGCTGGCCATCAAGCAGATCCTCGATGCGGACCAGACCCCGGGCCAGTTCCTGTTGACCGGATCCGCCGACCTCGTCACCGCGCGCGTCATCGCGGACGCGCTACCGGGCCGCGTTCAGTACGTCAATCTCTGGCCGCTTTCGCAGGCGGAGCTCTCCGGGAGCCTCACATCGGTCGTCGATGCGCTGCTCGCCGGAGAGCCGCCCCGCGTGACGGGCGCACCGAAAGGGCGCGCGGCAAGCGCCGAGCTCGTGGTCACGGGCGGGTTCCCCGGCGCGCTGGCGCTCACAGCTCGCCAGCGAGCTCGGTTCTTCCGCTCATACGTGCAAACCGTGCTTGGTCGCGACCTGCCCGACATCGGCCAGGTCAGGCTCGATCGCTCGAGACTCGAGCAGCTGCTGCGGGTGCTGGCCGCCCGCACGAGCGGACTGGTCAACTACTCCGCGCTCGGGCGCGATCTCGGCCTCGACGACAAGACCGTCAAGGCGCACATCGACCTGCTCAGGCAGCTCTTCCTGCTCTACCGGCTGGCGCCTTGGTCGATCAACCTCGGCGCTCGGCAGGTCAAGACGCCCAAGCTGATGATCGCCGACAGCGGGATGGCAGCAGCGCTCGTCGGCGCCGACGCGGCGCGATTCGCCGCGCTCGAGCAGGGAGCGCTCGCCGGATGTTGCTGGAGACGTTCGTCGTCATGGAGCTCGTCAAGCAGGCGACATGGAGCACCACGCCGGTCGAGCTGTACTTCTACCGCGACACGGAGAAGCGCGAGGTCGATGTCGTGATCGAGTCGCTCTCGGGCGACGTCGCAGCGATCGAGACGAAGGCGGCCGCAGGCGTGACAGGCTCCGACACTCGCGGCCTTGAGTTGCTGCGGTCCAAGCTCGGCTCCCGATTCAAGGCCGGCGTGGTCGTGTACTCGGGCGAGCACACGCTGAGGCTGTCCGATCGGATCTGGGCCGTTCCGATCTCGGGGCTCTGGCAAGGGTCGCGCGGAGCCTGACCACGTGAACTCGCCGACGCGTGGAGGTACGATCTTCGCATGGTCCCGGTCACCGCGCCCGTCCATCGCCTGTCGGTCGACGACGTCTACAAGATGGTCGAGTCCGGCGTCCTCCGGGGGGAAGATCGCGTCGAGCTCGTCGAGGGGGTGCTGGTTGACATGGCGCCGATCGGAGCCGAGCACGACGGCGCGACCGCGTGGCTTAACGGCCATTTCGCACGCGTGGCGACCGATGCGTGGGAGGTCCGCGTACAGAGTGTCCTCCTTGTCGCCGGCGGCTATCTGCTGCCCGACCTCACGCTCGTCGCACCGCTGCCCCGTAGCGCACAGCCGTCGACCGCGCATCTCGTCGTCGAGATCGCCCAGACGTCGCAGGCCCGGGATCACGACAAGGCGCGCAACTACGCCGCCGCGGACGTGCAGGAGTACTGGATCGTCGACCTCCTCGCCCGCGCCGTGATCGTGCATCGCGGCCCGCTCGCCGGCGCCTACCAGGAGATCGCGACCTTCACCGACGGCGCCTCGATCAAGCCGCTGCTCGCAGACGCACCAGAGGTCGACGTCACCGCGCTTCTCGGCTGATCGCCGTATCACTCCGTCAGCCAAGCGGGAGCGCACCCGGCTTACGGATGGCGTGCGGCGCAGCTACACCGAGACGAAGCCAGAGAAGCTGGACGGCGTAGGCGCGGGCAGGCCCTGCTCGCGCATCACGTCCAGATGCTGCGCGACGGCACCGCTCATCAGGGTTTCGACCTCGTCGCGCGTGCGGCCCGCGGCGACGCATCCGGGCAGATCGGGGGAGTGCGCGCCCCACGCATGCTCGCCGCGCTCGTAGATCACCAAGTACTGCGTCATCGAAGCTCCTCAATCCCGCTCGTGCGACGGACGCTCGTGAGCATACCCACGGTCATCGTGCTGCTCCACCGGCCGCTGACGGTCACCAGCATCGGGTGATCGGGGTGCGTGTAGGTGCGGTCGCTCCCGTTCTGCCGAGCGAGCGCCCAGCCGTTGTGCTCGAGGATCGCAAGATCCCGCGGGACGGCCACCTACAGCCAGGTCTCCCCGTTGGCCAGGCCGCGCTCCCCCGGGAACTGGTCGAGGATCACCTGAAGTGCGGTGACGATGCGGCCGACATCAGCCCTGGTCCTGCGATAGCCGCCGGGCATGAAGACCATGCTGAAGTGGCCCGCGCCCCCCGAGACGATGGCCTCGTTGTGCAGCGGGCGGAAGTCGTCGACGTTGTTGGTCACGACGGCCCGGTGCTCCGAGCGAGCGAGTTCCATCACGTCGCGATCCGACAGGCCTTCGCGCGCCGAATCGCCGGCGATGGCCTCGACGTCGTATCCGTGCAGGCGCAACTGCTTTGCGATGACCGGCGAGAGCATCTCGTCGAGCAGGAGCTTCAACGCTGAAGTGCCGCTTGACCGGCGAGCCACGCCGTGTGGGCCTCGGTAGTCGCGCGCCCGTTACGCTCGATTCGCTCATCGATCTCGGCTTGAAACGCCCCGTAGTAGGTCACGGCGGCCTGGACGAGTCCGAGTGCCATCCGCAGGTACTCGGCCGTCGCGGCGACATTACCGTCGTTGTCCTTCACCGCGGCGATGACCTCCCAGACATCGCTTCCCGTTCCAACGAGCCGAGCACGCCGCCCTGCAGGACCGTCAGCGAAGCGCACGAGGGGATGCTCGTCCATTCGCAATCCCTCCTCGACATAGCGCTGCGCGAGCGTGCGTGGCGGCAGCTGCGCGCCCGCGGCACGTCGTCCCAAGCGCTCGACCGTGGCAGCGTTGAAACGAAGACTCAGCGGCTGGCCCATGTAGCGCACCGTAGCGCGCCGCACTTCCCGCGACGCTCACACGCGATCGACCTGACGCTCCCGGCCGACTCCACGGTGTGGCCGATCCGTTCACACCGCAACACGCTTCGGGTGCCGAGAGGCCGGCTTCAAGCCGGCCTCTCCCTGTTGGCGGAGGCGCACCGGGCATACTGGCGGGCGTGCGAATCCCCCCACAAATGCTGCTGCGCGGCTTCGCCAAGTTCGTCGCCGTCGTGGTCGGCGCCGGCCTGGCCGGAGCTCTGATCGGCATCGGGCTGGCGAAGCTGTCGGGCGACGACAACGGTGGCGGCCCGGTCCTGCCGACGACGACCGAGCAGGCCTCCACCACCTCGACCGAGACCACCGAGTCACGCGCTTCGACCGTCACGCAGCCCGCGGCCCGCACCACGTCGACATCGAAGACGTCGACCTCCGCGAGCCGGGCGACGGCCGTCGTCCGCGTCCCTCGCGTCCAAGTGCTGTCCGCCGAGCTCGGAGCGGTCTCGGGGGAATCCGGTGGCAGGCTCGTGGCGGTGCGCGTGCGTGTGACGAACCGCGGCAGGCGCCCGCTGACGTCCCCGACGCCGGCGCTGCTCTCCGGCGACGACGAAGTCGAGCTGCGCGACTCCGCACGCAAGGCGGCGCAACCGTTGCTGCGCCCGATCGCCGTCGGATCGTCCGCGACGGCCGTGGTGCGCTTCGCGGTCCCGGCTGCGATCGGCGAGCGGCTGGCGCAGTCGCCGAACCCACGGCTGCGCATCGCAGGACGCGCGGTCGTGCTCAAGCTCGACGTCGCGGAGCCCGCCGGGGCCACGGGCGAATGATCGCCCGCTACACCCGCCCCGCGATGGGTGCCCTGTGGACCGACGAGGCGCGGATGGAGGCGTGGCGCCGCGTCGAGGTCGCGGCGTGCGAGGCGATGGAGGGCCCTTCGGATTCCGAGCTCGAAGCGATCCGCGCGGCGACGTTCACGGTCGAGGCGGTCAACGAACGCGAGCGCACGACCGACCACGACGTCGCGGCGTTCGTCGACGTCCTGAGCGAGTCGGCCGGGGACGCCGGCCGCTGGATCCACTTCGGCCTGACCTCGAGCGACGTCCTCGACACGGCGACCGGCCTCCAGCTGAAGGCCGCCGGCGAGATCGTGCTGGAAGGCGCGCGCGAGCTGGTCGCCGCTCTGAGCGAGCGCGCTCGCGAGCACGTGAACACGGTCTGCGTCGGCCGCACGCACGGCGTCCATGCCGAGCCGACGACGTTCGGCATCAAGCTCGCAGGCTTCGCCATGGAGGCGTCCAGGAACGTCGCGCGGCTCGAACGCGCCTTCGAGCAGGTGTCCGTAGGCGCGATCTCCGGCGCCGTGGGCACGTACGCGGCAACGTCGCCGGAGTTCGAAGCGCGCGTCTTGGCGGGACTCGGCCTCGAACGCGAGCCGGTGTCGACGCAGGTCGTAGCCCGAGACCGCCACGCCGAGCTGCTCCAAGCGATCGCCCTGGCCGGCGCCGGCCTGGAGCGCTTCGCGACGGAGATCCGCCACCTGCAGCGCACGGAAGTGCGGGAGGTCGAAGAGCCATTCCGCGCCGGCCAGAAGGGCTCCAGCGCGATGCCCCACAAGCGCAACCCGATCACGACCGAGCGCATCACCGGCCTGGCGCGCGTGCTGCGCGGCAACGCCAGCGCCGCGGTCGAGAACGTCGCGCTGTGGCACGAGCGCGACATCTCGCACTCCGGCGCCGAGCGCGTGATCCTCCCCGACTCCACGATCCTGCTCGACTACCTGCAGCACCTCGCGATCCGCGTCGTCCGCGGCATGGTCGTCCACGAGGACCGGATGCGCGAGAACCTCGACCTCACCTACGGCGCCCTGTTCTCCCAGCGCGTCCTGCTCGCGCTCGTGACGAGCGGCATGACCCGCGACGATGCATACCGCGTCGCGCAGGAGCTAGCCCAACACGCCTGGCACGACCGCATCCACCTGCGCGAACTACTCGAAGAGCGCCCGGATCTAGGCCTGGACCTCGACACGATCTTCGACCTCGGACACTACGCTCGCCACGCGCAGCAGATCGTGGCGCGACTCGGCTGACAGCCGCTACGGGTAGCCTTCTGGCATGGCCTCGGTCGCGGCTCCGGTGCATCGCCTGACGGTGGACGACATCCACCGCATGGTCGCCGCAGGCGTCCTGGACGAGGACGACCGGATCGAGCTCGTGGAGGGAGTGCTCGTCGACATGGCGCCGATCGGAGCCGAGCACGAGGGCGCAACGGACTGGCTGAACAACCACTTCGCCCGCGTACAGACCAGAGCCTGGAACGTCCGCGTCCAGAACACGCTGCTGATCGCAGGCGGCTACCTTCTGCCGGACATCGTTCTCGCGACGCACCCACGCAGTGAGCAGCCGCGTACAGCGCACCTTGTCATCGAGGTCGCGCAGACCTCGCAAGCCCGCGACCTTGCGAAGGTGCGCGACTACGCCGTCGCCGACGTCCCGGAGTATTGGATCGTGGATCTGCTCGCGCGGGCGGTCTTGGTGCATCGCCACCCCATGGCCGGTGCGTATCAGGAGGTCACGACCTTCGCCGACGGCGCCTCGATCAAGCCGCTGCTCGCGGACGCGCCCAAGGTCGACGTGACGGCACTGCTGGGCTGAGACGCTGGAGTCAGTCCTCGCCGGGTGCGAGGTGAACGAGGTGCAGCAAGCGCGGCGCGCCGCTGGCAGATCGTGGCGCGGCTGCCTGACCGCCTCGACGTAGCGCCGAGAAAGCCAAGCCCCGCGTCGCAACTCGGGAGGCCTACGGCACGCCCTTGTGCGCACGGATCGTCCAGACGGTTCGGGCGCCACCGGGTGCCGCCGGGCCGAAGACGACCCTGCTCAGCGTGGCGTAGCCAGCGAGCGAAGCCTTCGCCCACGCACGGATGGTGTTGAACGGCCCGGTCCCGTAGGAGGGGTCGTAGATCTTGCCGTTGTACGTGTCGACGGCGTGGTCTCCCACGGAGAACCAGCCAGGCGGGTTCGGCACCACCGCGCTGCCCTGGCCGGGGACGCCGGGCGCGTCGTCGACCTCGCGCAACGCGCCGAAGGCCCTCGCGCCCATCGCGGGGATGACGACCTCGGTGCGATACGGGAATGCCCCGGCGCCGCCACGCCGTCCGAACGTCCAGGTCTTGATGAGCATCATGTCCGACCCGGCGGGACCCGTGGGGAAGCCGGCGTAGTCATCGACCGCATGATCTGCCGCGGGGATGCCGTGCATCCCGAGGGTGTCGGCGAACAGCTGGGCCCAGCTGCCGCAGCGGCCGACGCTCGTCCGCAGGATCCCCGCCGTACCCGCGTTCGGCCCGCACACGAGCGCGCCGCCGAGCGCGATGTAGTCGTCGAGCAGCGTCCACGGCGTCCAGTACTGGAGGACTCCGGGGGTGACCGTCACGGCGCCCGTGACCGGATCCAACGATCGTGGATGGATCGCGCGGCCCTTGAAATCGCGCCAGATACGGGAGACGACGCTGCCCGCGGTGCCCCGGCCGTTGGCGGCACGCGTTGTCAGATCCACCAGCGAGAGGTAGAGCGTGGCGGTCGGGGTGTCGTACACGACGTAGACGGGATGACCGCTGGGCCCGGCGTTGAGGACCTTGCCGCCCACGCTCACGGTCCAGGTGATCGGCATGTCGTTGACGTGCGTGACCGTGCCGGGTAGCGCGCGATCGCTGACCATCCTGCCCGTGTCCAGCACGCCGCCGTTCTCATCGACGGGCGCCCGCGTCTTCCATTTCAACGTCCGACCACGCACCACGGCGGTGCCGCGCACGGTCGCCTTCTTCAGCCGCCCGGCGCCCGGGCTCACCGCGATCAGCACGTGATCGAGTTCGAGCTTGGTCGCGCGGACAGCGACGACCGGCCAGTTCTTCTCGGTCCGTCCGTTCGGAAATGCGGGGACGCAGTCCTTCCACTCGATGGCATCTCTCGGCACGGGACATCCGGCAGGGAAGTCCGCGATGCGCCGCGCCGCCGCGCCGCCGCGGTCCTGCAGCGCATTGCGCTCGTCGAAGTCCACCTCCTTGACCCAGACCCGCGCGACCCTGAAGCGATGGACCTTCACCGCCGTTAGCCCGCTCTTGCTCGTCGCGGTGACCTTGAACGTGTGCAAGCCAACCGCCGAGGTGTTGATCCGCGCTCCGTCGGCAACCGGGCCTACGCATGACTGGATCCCCGGCCCGTGTGCGCCCTCAACACACGCATAGTCGGCCACGACGTTCGCGTTGAGTGGGTAGATCTCCCCGTCCGGCGGCGTCGTGATCGTCACAGTCGGGGGGTCGGCGGTGCAATACGCGGGATCGCTCGTCCCCGGCGGGCAGGCGGCGAGGGCCGTGGATGCGCCCACTCCGGCACCGATCGCCAATGCAACTCCGGATGCCACCAGGCCAATCAGCGCGCGCATGCGATGCCTTCCGCCGGTCGGACGCGTGCAGCGCGGGCCGATGTGTGAGTGGACAGGCCGAGCGTACAGCGGTGAGACTCGCCCGCGGGGAAACCTAGCGCACCGCGATCGGGAGCTCCGACGCCGGTCCGTGCCATTCAGCCTGGCGCGTGTGCTCCGCGGCAACGCGAACGCGGCCGTCGAGAACGTCGCCCTGTGGCACGAGCGCAACATCGCCCATTCCGGCGCCGTGCGCGTGATCCTCCCCGACTCGACGATCCTGCTCGACTACCTCCAGCACCTCGCGATCCGCGTCGTACGCGGCATGGCCGTCCACGACGACCGCATGCGCGAGAACCTCGACCTCACCCACAGCGCCCCTGTTCTCCCAGCGCGTCCTCCTCGCGCGCGCGTCACGGGCGGGATGAACGCGCGATGAGGCTTACCGCACAGCACAGAGGCACATCAAGCGGGCGTGGGACGCGCCATCCCCCTACGCGGGCTACTCCAAGATCGCCCCGAGCTCGGTCTGGACATCGACACGATCTGCGACCTCGACAAACTACGCCCGATTCGCGCGCGACATCGTCGCCCGACTGACGTAACGTGGCAACGAGTCTGCTGGCCGCGTCACCCGACCTGCAACACTAGCGATATAGCCAGACCCGTCCAACACTGGCCGACGGAGCAACGGCCGCCAAGCATTTGGTAGCGAGCATCGGTCGAACCGGACCAAGCTGCATAGGCGACCGCCGAATCTGGATCACGGATCGGATACCGGCCGCGGAGCGCCGAACGTGCGCGCAATCTGCATCGTGGGCGATCAGAGTTAATGGGCGCGTCATTTCGTCGCCGGCGGCGAGCGCATTCATCGTTGGTAGCATCCCGACCGGCGCATCCGGGCCCAAGGCACCCGTTACCTGCAGGACGGCCCGATCCGTGTCGGTGGCCTCGTTGCCGTTCTCATAGCGCCCGAGGATGCCGATGCCAGCTGACATGAGCGCCACCGCCGTTCCTGCAGCAACGAACGGATACACCGCGGTTGGAATTGGGCGAAGTCGCAGTCCATGCGTGAGTTTCGCGAATATCCACGCCACCATCGCGGCCAGGACGAGCGCCCGCAGTACCCATCCCGTGGTATCTGCCAGCCGCGCCGCATCCGCCAAATTGGCCACAAGTGCAACGGACAACGCCACCCGCGCGGCACGAGCATGGAGCCCCTGTCCCCCCGCCGTTAGTCCCACGGCAAGAAGCGCAAGTAGGACCGAGGGCAACAGGTATCGGAGCCCCGCAAGACTCAGCACACGCTGGAACTCATCGCTTACCGAACTGCCCGTAGCCGGCGCCATCATCCATATCAACAGGCTAAGGAGATAGGCTGCGGCCGCCGTGCGGACGACGCGGTCCTTCCCGAGCCAAGGGAGCAAGGCGGCGCAAAGCATCACCAGGATCGTCCCTCCTCCAAGGCTCGCACGCAGGTCCCGAAATCGCCCTTGGAACGTTTCAATCGGAAACTCGATAAAGCGCGACGTCGCCGAAAACCACGCCTGAGTCGGTTCACCCCAAGGAAGGCCGACTTGCGGCCACAGGGGCGACCCATTGACGGCCGTGTTTCGCACGTACCAATAAGAGCCGAGGACCACCGCCGCGGCAACCACTAGTCGACACGGGGCGCCCCTCGGAATGAGGTGACGAAGTCGGCCACGCCAATACCAAATCACAAGAGTGCCGATAAACAGCATCGCCGGTCCAACTGTAGGCTTTGCACCGAGACCCAATCCAGCTGCCAAGCATGCGTATGGTAGCGGTCCAGTGGTGTCGAATCGCACCGCGCTCATCGCAAGAGCTCCTGTACACGCAAGCCATGCGAGCGCAAAGAGATCATTCCCGACAGCAGTCACCTGATGAAGTAGTACGGGAGCACTGAACAGCACGGCCACGGTCGCTCCCGCAAACACGCGGCGTCCTCCGAGCCAGGTGGCACCAAGAAACATGCTCACTCCGAGCAAGAGGGCGGAAAAGACCTGCATCAGTATAACTAGAGCCCAGCTAGGCGCGATCGCCAGCCATGACGTCAGCAGAACGTGATATCCGAGCGGGTAGTACTCGGCCGCGTACTCGACGCTCACTTGGTTCGCGGCGCCCGTTGAACCCTCCGTGAGCCACGAGAACACCAGGGGCAGATGGTATTCGAGCCCATCAAAGCCAAAGGCTGGTCGTAATACGACCGTGGCAGCAACGAAGAGCGTCGAACACGCCGCGAGCCAGCGGAAATACCGTTGGCCGAAGTCGAGCATCGGGGCGCTAGCCCCGGTGACGCGGGGTTTTGTCAGCCTCGAACTGGCGGCAATCGCCACCACGAGAAGCCCGACAGCGGCCACCGAGGAATTTCCGATACCCATGAGACCGAGAAGCTGGGAGCTCCCCGTTTGACCGGCGAGGGTGAGCGACGTGGCCGCCAGCAACCGTCCGCCGAGAGGTATGGAAAGGGAGCCTGCCCATCGCCAGCCGGTCCCCGCCCATGCGGCGAACCACAAGACTAAGACGACGTGTGATAACACAACTCTGTCCTTGGTTTCAGGTCACGACCGGCCGGCTCACCGCGAACAGCCGCGTGAGCCTTCCGAGAAAGCCCGCGCCGCGCCGTGTCAGCGTACTCCCCGGACACGCCCGCCGACAGTCCACGCGCCGCCAGCATGGCAAGGGCCGCTCGATCGCCACCGGCGACCGCACATTGAACGGTCCCGCGTCGTCCCGTGGCCGGTCGGCAGTCAAGGCCCAGGACGTGGTCTACCGGCATGAGAATGGGCGGCGGAGCCGCCGGGAGCGTCCGGCCTGAGTCGCGGGTTCGGGGCGTTCGGGAACAGGGGCCCTGGAGAACGCGGTCGGGCAGTCCAAGATGTTCCTGTGGGCTGTGAGCCCGTTGGAGTAACTGGCCGCCCCCGCCACTTGCCTGGGTGCGCTGCGAGCGCGAATCCGTAGGTGTCGTTCCTGCCCGTCGTCTCCCACCGTGCCGTCGTTGAGGTCGGAGGCGGTGTTGGTGGAAGGGTCGATCGGGTTGCGAGCATCGCGACTTCTGTCAGCTCGCGATCGATGGCGGTCGTGCGCGCTCGGCCGGGAGGATCGCGACGACGCGCGAGCAGTTGCAGCTGTTCGCGCAGAGCCTCGCGCCTGACGA
The DNA here is from genome assembly GCA_963839905.1 of uncultured Actinomycetes bacterium. Classification (GTDB taxonomy): domain Bacteria; phylum Actinomycetota; class Thermoleophilia; order Solirubrobacterales; family Solirubrobacteraceae; genus CADCVQ01. The sequence goes on from CAWIXC010000017.1 coordinate 117,032, forward strand.
TCGGGTCGTGATGGAGGCGACACGCACGCGTTGGCGATCACGGAGATCTTGGAGCCGCATGTCGGCGAGGTGGTGCTCGCGCATGCCAAGCAGGTCCGCGCGATCAGCCACGCGCGCGTGAAGACCGACAAGATCGACGCGAAGGTCCTCGCCGACATGCTCGCCGCCGGCCTGATCCCGAAGGTGTGGATCGGCGATGATCGCACGCGGACGCTGCGTCGGCTCGTGTCGCGCCGACGTGGGCTGGTCAAGCGCCGCACACAGGTCAAGAACGAGATCTCCGCGGTGATGCATCGCAACCTAAACGCCGAAATCCCGCCAGCGCCCCGTTCTCTCAGCTAAGAAGGGGCGGGCGTGGATCGCCGCTCAGCGGCTGGCGATCGACGAGCGCCTGACCGTCGACGCTGGCCTGTGCCAGCTGGACTTCCTCGGTGGCGAGGGCGGATTCGCTCCACGGTCGGCCGTCCAGCGCGACCACTCCGCAAATCGCGCTCACGCGCCAAGCGCGCGTTGACGACGCCGAGTTGAACCTCAGGCCGCTGTGACTGCGGCGTGCAGCGCGCACAGCAAGCGCTCGCGAAACGTCGCCGACGAGAACCGGCAAGCCAGGAGCGCAATTGCATGCGGCGATGTGTCGATACGGTCGCAGCGGTGAACGGCGCGGAGCAGTTCGTCGGCGTCCTGGTGCACGAACAAGCACCCGTTCACCCCGTCTTCAAGTGATTCCAGCGCGCCTCCGGCGGCGAGTGCCACGACAGGCTTTCCCGCCGCGTTCGCCTCCACCGGAGTAATCCCAAAATCCTCCTTGGCGGGCAAGCATAGTGCGCGGCACCCCTCCATGAGCTGCGTGACTGCTGCGTCCTCGAGCCGGCCGTGGAACGTCACTGTCGGCCCGGCGCGGCGACGGAGATGCTCCATCGCCGGGCCGACGCCGACAACGTCGAGGCCGATCCCGGCTCGCGTTGCCGCATCCACGACGATGTCCACGCGCTTGTATGGCAACAGCCGCGACACAACGAGCAACCGTTCGCCGCGCTCGCTCGGGCGGAAGCGATCGACGTCCACCGGCGGGTACACGACCGGCGCGTCCCGCCGGTAACGCAGAGCGATGCGCCGCCGGGTCTCGTGGCTGTTAGCGATATAGAGGTCAGCTCGGCGGGCGGCCTGGAGATCCCAGCGGCGCAACACGCCAAGGACCGGTCGAACGGCACGCTTGCGCAACGATGCCCCAAGGTGCTCCGTCGCGTACAGCCAGCGTGCAGGCGTGTGACAGTACACGGCGTGGAACGTCGCGGGTGCCGTACGCACGCCATGGGCCCAGCCACTCGAGCTCGAGATCGCGAGGTCGGGCGAGAGCGTTCCCAGCGCACGGAACGCCGCAGGGTAGAGCGGGAACAGGTTCCGAAACCCGCCGTCCACAGGGAGGTGGTCGAGCGGCGACGTGCGGACATCGTGGCGGTGCAACTCCGGGAACGTCGACTGGGGGCGGTACAGCGACGTGTAGATCGGCGCATCAGGCCAGATCGCTGCCAGCTCGAGCACGACCCGCTCGGCGCCGCCGCGCTGGTTGAGGTAGTCGTGGATGATGGCTACGGATCCTAGCCCAGGATCCTCGGTACGGCGGGGCTCAGTAGGCACGCCCAGACCTTAAGCCACCGACGCTGTCAGGCGCCAAGCGGGCCCACGCCCAGAGCGCTCACGGCCCCGACGATGAGCAGCCCGGAGCCTGCGCTTGCATAGCCGGTGATCAGCAGGCGCAGCCGGGCCGGCCGCCTGTGGGCGGCACCGGGAACGAGCAGCCGGCGGCGCAGCGCTCCGCGGAAGGCGGCCGACGGGACCGGTCGCTCGTACTCCAAGCGCTCGGCCAACGGAATCAGGTCGTCGGTGGCGTCGGGCTCGAGATCGGCGAGAATGTCGTGCTTGCTCACTTGGCCGCCAGGATCGGGGATCGGGGGTTCAAGCGCTGCGCCTTGCGCAGTGCGGCGACGGCGGCAATCGCATGGCCGCGGCGTGCCTCAACGCGGGCGAGGATGAACCACGTGCGCCAATTGGTGGCCTCGTCGGCGGCGGCGGCCTTCGTGGCGGCGACCGCGTCGGACAACGCGCCAGCCTGCTCGAACACGAGCGCCTGCTGCACGTGCGGCGTGGCGGCATAGGGCTGCAGCCGTTCGGCGGTACGGCTGGCCTGGAGCGCCGCGCCAAGCGTCCCGTCGGCCGCGGCGTCACGGCTCTCGCTGGTGGCAAGAGCGCCGGCCATCGGGACGGCGACCGCCCCGAGCGCGAGTACTGACATGAGCACGAATACCGCGCGTGTGCGGCGGGGCGCTTCCGGGATGCGTGTCGCCGCGAGTGGTTCAGTGTCGTCACGCCCGACGGCGATGACCGCGGCGAGCAGCATGAGGACGCACACGATGGCGCCCATCTCCCACACCCATTCGAAAGCCGCCGACGTCAGGAACGTCGCGAGGCCACCGACCGCGGCCGCGATCCAGATCCGCAAGCCCGGCGGACCGCGCAGCGAGCGCACGACGGCCGCACCGAGCAGGAACGCCAGCATGCCGATCAGCAGCGCGAATCCGACGATTCCGGTCTCCGCGAGGGTTTCGTAGTAGAGCGAGTGAGCGTCGCGGATGAAGCCGGGGGTCGTTGAGTTCCGCGCCCACCAGAATTCGAACGTGCCCGGACCGATGCCCTGCCAGGGCGCGGTCCGCTGGGCGTCGCTCGCCGCTAGCCAGTACTCATAGCGCCCGTTGCCGCTGACTCCTTGCAGGCGACTGAAGACGCTGTCCTGGTTCACCGCGGCAGCGAGCTCCGCCGGCGCCTTGAACTCCCGCCACTGATCGCCGGCCCAGCTCAGGGCGCCTGCGGCTACGCCGACGGCAACGACCGTGGCGAGTAGCGCGATCGCACCCGCGAACGTGATCCGCCGGCTCGGCGCCAGCAGCGCGGGCCGCTCGATGTGGCGCGCCGCGAGCCCCAGCGCGAGCTGAAGTAGCGCCACCCCGGCGCACACAATCGCGGCCAGCCACAGCAGCTCGGTGCCTTGCTGGCTGGCGAGTGCCGTCGGGTCCCCATCCTGGAGCGCGTCGCGCTGCGATGCAGCCGCAAGCAGGATCGCCGACCCAACCCCGGCCGTGAGCAAAGTTCCGACCGCATTCAAACGCCGCGGGACGAACAGCATGAACGCGATGATCCCGACGACGAGTGCCAGCGTCCCGCCTCGCGAGATCGTGAAGTAGATGCAGAGCGCGGTCACCGGCAGCATCGCCGCGGCAACGGCCTGCCAAGCGAGCGAGCGCGCACCGATCGCGATGCCGAGCAGGAGCGGAACGCCCATGCCTGCGAACGCGGCAAGCGCGTTCCAGTAGTTGAGCGGGTAGGCGAGCTTGCGTGAGTTGGCGAGGAACTCGATCTGATCGTTCGCCGGGAACCACTGCGGGTGCAGGCGAGACAGAACGGCCAGGACGGTCACACCCCCGATCGCGCACGCGAGCCCATTGATCGTATGGCGGGCGGCGGCGCGTCCCTGCAGCGCGATCGCGAGCACCAGCACGCCGAGGTATGTCACGACGCGCCCGAGCTCGATCATCGTGCGCTCGGTGCTTTCGGACCACGTCGTGGCGAGGCCGATCCACGCCGCGAACGCGGCGAGCAGCCCGATCGCGACCCAGCCGGCCGCGCCGACGCGCGGCGGAAGGATTCCGGCGAGCGCTCCGAGGAGCACGACCCACCAGACCGCGATGCCGACCTGGCTGCGCACGACGGTGTCGTAGCCGCCGTTGCTCAGCGCGAGATACGCGACGGCCACGAACGCGAGCGTCCATATCGCCATCGCGGGCGGGTTGAAACGCGCGGCCAAGCGGCGCGACAGCGGCAGCGCACCTGTCGACCCGGCAGCTGTGAGCTCCATCGCTGAACAGTACGTGCGCGCGATGCGAACGCTGACGTCCGACCTTCTGGGCGAGCCACGGCGCGGGTCCACGGATGCGGGGGTTGCAGATCGACCGGCCCTTAGGTGGCTTCGGTTCTTCGCGCCTGCTTCCCGCGTAGCGTTCGACCTTGAAGCTCCGAACCGCGCCGGGCAATTCAGCTAACGAGGTACGCGTCCCGCCACACGTGGGCAGCGATGAGTCCGAGCCGACCACGGGAGGCGAGCGGCCTCCACCAGCGCGAGAATATCGGTGTCGGGCAGCAGCACCGCAGCCCGTGCTGCACCCGCTCACGCCCGGACGCGCCCGGGAATCGGCCGAGACCCATAAGACCGGCGATGCCGACTGCCCCGCGGTAACACAAGCGGGTCGACGCGTCAACGCTAGCTCCCTCAGTCGCCTGGCCGTTCGAAACGAGGTTGAGCCTCGCCCTCAGCGCCTTCAAGCTCGCGTGCTGGCCCCGTGGCGGCGCGCAAATGGTCGCTGCCGTGCGCCACGCACGCCAGCTTGTGGTCAGGTGGGGCTTCCGAACGCCGGCGCGGGGCATGATCGATGACGAGCGCGTGATGCTCACGTCATCGGGACGAGAACGAGGTCTTCCTCGCCTGCGTACGAAGTCACTGGACGAACGCGATACCCGTCGATCGGTCGCCAGCTCCGTGAACGCGTCCCTTCCAGTGCGAAGACCGCATAGCCCATGTCGGTCAGAACGGGCAAGTACGCGGCAACGTCCTCGCCGCGATGAGCCAGCCACGATCGACTGAACTCTCCGAACACCACGGGACGCTCCGTCTCGAGGAGACGTTCTGCACCTCGAAGGACCTCCAATTCGAAGCCCTCTACATCAAGCTTGATAAGGCTCACCGGCTTGGGCCGGGGAATCTCATCCAGGCGGCGGATCGTTACATCAACTGACGATGGTGCGAAGCTGCTCGCTGGCACAATCGCCGAGTTACCGGCGGCTGCGCCCTTGCCCTGCTCGGGAGTTTGCATCATTACGGTCCCGCCTTGATTGCCCAGAGCGCACGGATGAACCTCCACCACGTCCGCCAGGTCATTCGCAGCGATGTTGCGCTCTAACCATCCGTGGTTGTTCGGATGGGGTTCAACCGCCCAGACAAGGGACCCGATACTGCGTGCTCGAACTCCTAGCGGGATCGTCCACAAACCCAACGCAGCCCCAACGTCAACAACCAAGCTTTCAGGCGCAACGTATCGGCTAAGGAGATACTGCTGGACAGCTGCGTCGTACTCGCCTTGGAACGCCGCCGCCCAAGACATCGGTGCGCTTCTCGGGAGCTTAAGGACTGAACCATCCCGGAGCCGGACGTCCAAATGACCCTCGAGTGAGGAGAGGCGCTCGCACGCGCGCATCGCCTGCCATCCGATGTTCGTGGTGCCCCGCGCGCGCGGGAGGCATCGTACGGCTGACGCAGACAAAGACGCGAGATCCATGCTCGGAGCGTACTGGGCAACGCGCCGCGTACACCGCACCCGGCGGACGTCCACACTACATCCGGCTCGGCACGTAACTGAAGTCGACGTCGGCACGTTCGCCGATCACGCGGGCTGGATTGCCCGCGACGACGGTCCTCGGAGCAACGTCTCGCGCGACCACGGAGCCGGTACCGACAACCGCGGCCGTGCCAATAGCCACGCCGGGCAGCACGACGATTCGTTGCGGCAACCACACGTAGTCACCGATGGTCACAGGCCGTACGACGCCCGCAAAGTCAGGACTATCGATGTCGTGGCCGGCTGTCAAGAGACTGATGTCATCGCTTAGAAAGCATCTCTTCCCAATCGTGATCGCCCCCCACGCATCCATCCAAGTCCGACCACCGATCGAGGTGCCCTCACCAATAGAGATGTGATGCGGGAAACGCATGGTGACGCGTGGGCCGATCCGTACTTCCTCTCCGATGAGACACCCAAGGCGGCGCCATCCGTCGACACGCCCGATTTCACCCAGCGCCTTGCGAAAGGCGAATGTGGCCATCGCTCGAGGAAGCACTCCGAGTCGGTCCACCGCCGCGAGAACCACCGCGGATGCACGGGCATTCACGAGCACACCATCTGCTGAGAATGAGTTAGCCGGTCGATGCGGGCAGGAGACGCAAGGAGAAGATTTGGACATCGTGGGTCCGGTGGCCGCCAGGTACCAACCAACCTAGTTACGTGTGCTGCGTGTGTCAGCGCGTAGGCCACGTATCCGTGCGGCGCAAGGGCCTCTTGCACGTCATCGATTGATGAGCCCTGGCGAGCGAGGTGCTCAGGCTCGACCTCGACGATGAAGAGGGGCGCCGAGCGAGCGATCAGCCGAGAGGCGCCCCGAAGAGCTTTGGCCTCCGCGCCCTCGACGTCGAGCTTGACTACCGCGACGCGGTTACTGTAGGCGGACGTCAGCTCGTCGAGCGTGGTGACCGGCACCCTGACTGTGGTCCCTCCTCCGGCCTCCGGGGCGAACGATGCCAACCCCGATCCGTCCTCAAAGACGACGAAGACAGCGATTCCTGTCTGGTCCGAGAGCGCCACTTGGTGGCATTCGAGGGCAGCGAACCCGTTCTCATCAGCGTTGGCCTTGAGGATGGCCATCGTTCCAGGACCCGGCTCACACGCCAGAACGCGCCCGGACGACCCAACGGCGAGCGCTCCCAAGAGCGACAACAGGCCAACGTTCGCGCCGCCGTCTACGAACACGTCGCCCGGTCGCAGCAGCTGGCGCAGCAGCCGCGACTCGGGACTGCAATGGCCGTAGCGATAGAGCGCCAGACCCAGCGGAGTGTGCAGGTCGGCCCGCACGAACGCACCTTCGATGTCGACGACCGGTACGGACAAGGCCGGTACGCGCCGACGTACCAGACTCGCGCCGATACGCCACGCCGAGCGCGAGATCGAGGTGCCGCACCGATGCTCGCGGTCCGGCAGGCGCGCGAGCAGACCCCATGACGGGGGGGTCACCCTCTCACTCCGCATCCCGGCACGCAGATCGCTCTCAATGCCTCGCGTCCTGTCGGCGGCGCGCGAGACGGCCCGATGTGCGGTCACGCCGCAAGTTCGACCACGATGCGATACGAGAACCTCCGGAGCCGCGGCAGGCGGCGATAGATGGCATCGTCGAGCCAGCGCATTGCCCGCGATGCCAGTGGATAGCGAAACCGCAAGATCTGTCGGTCGAACAGGACGAGAAACTCGAAGACGGGATAGTGGGCCGTGACGCGTGCGAACAGTGGTCGTAGATCGTCCAGGTCCCGTTTCGTCAACGGATGCTCATCCTCGGTTCCGTAGCGAGGAACTCCCCAACGTCCGACCAGGCGCTTTCTCGCAAGCGCGAGAAGGGGGTTGCCACCTGAATTCTCGATGAAAATCGCGCGACCGCCGGGCCGCAGCAGCCTGCTGATCTCCGCGGCCCCCGCGTCCACGTCGATGTGGTGGAGAAAGTACTTGCCGACGATAAGGTCAAACGAGTCGTCAGCCAGACCTGATAGCTCAAAAGGAGCTGCCACAGCTGCGAAGGACTGCTGCTGGTCGGCCATGTGGCCGACTCGCTGCCGGACGATATCGATCATGCCCGCGCTGATGTCCAGGGCGGTGACCTTCGCGCCGTTCGCAAGGAGATCCAACGTCATGTCCCCCTGCCCGCAGCCGGCGTCAAGAACTGCCCGCTCGCGCACCTCGCCGGCAAGTTCCCGTAGGGCAAGGTCCAAGCGGTCGGGCACCCACTCGCGAGCAAGCGCGTCGGCGTCGATGCGGCGGGCCGCGGCGTCGTGAAAGTCGCGTTCGCGTGCCCAGACGGCCTCGGATGTCGGCGGGCAGGACATGGAACGCGAGGATAGTGCCTACACTTCCGTGGCCGGAAGGTCGGAGCCTGGTCACGTGTACGTGGCTCAACGCTCAAGCGTGCTCAGGGGGCAGCCCGCCCTGGGGCGCCTTCTCCGGCTCACCATGAACTCTAGATCGTCCGAAGCCGCCATGAACCTTCGCCAATACGTGCGCCCGGTCTGGGCGCACCGCTGGCTCGTCATCGGGGTCGTGACGATCGTCACGATCGCGACGTACGTGTACTACGACCGTCAGGCGGATGTCTTCCGCTCGACATCGACGATCTTCGTCCAGAGCTCCGAGCTCGAGCAATCGCTACTCGGCGTGCTCGCGCTCTCCGGAAATGAGCGCACAACGGCCAACCAAGCTCGACTGTTGACCACCGAGGGCGTCGCTCGCGAGGTAGCCAAGGAGATTGGCTACCCCGGAGAACCGCGTGCCCTGCTCGGCGCCGTCTCGACGGAGGCGTCCGGCGATGTCGACTTCATCACGATCACCGCGATCGGAGACACGCCGCAGTCCGCCGCCGATATCGCGAACGGCTTCGCGACAGCGTTCATCACGCTGCGTTCTCGCGAGGCGCGAGGCAAGGTACAACGGGCCTTGACTAACGCGCGCGAGGAACTCAGCCGGATCCCTGCCAGCACGTCCAACGAAGACGCCCGTGATGCCGCGCAATCGCAGATCCGTCGTCTTCAGATCGGTCTCAGCCTGCCTTCCGGCAGCGCAGAAGTCGCCGAGCGCGCCGTCCCAAGCGGTACGCCATTCGAACCCGAGCCGACGAGAAACGCCGTGTTTGCTTTCGTTCTAGGCCTGCTCTTCGCGATCGCCGCAGCACTCGGGCTCGAGCGCCTCGACCGCCGTGTCCGTGATGTCGAGGAGCTTGAGTCGATCTTCGAGCTCCCACTCGTCGCAATGCTCCCCTCTGTCGACGCGACCGCTGAGTTCGACGGCGACGAGGCCGTCGTGCCCTTCAGGCTGCGCGAGGCGTGCCGCAGCCTGCGTCTGAATGTCGATCTCGGATCCGCCGTCCGCGGTGCCCGCACGCTCCTGGTCAGCTCGGCGCTGAGCGGTGAGGGCAAGTCGACCGTCGTGCGAAGCCTAGCGATCACCTATGCGGAGGCCGGCCGGCGCGTCGTCGTCATCGAGGGCGACCTGCGGCGACCGTCGATGCACGAATGTTTCCGCATCTCGCAAGGCCTGGGACTGACCGATGTCCTTGCCGACGAGGTCAGTCTCGACCAGTGCCAACAGCAAGTAGGCGTTCACAGTGACGGCGGCAGCCTCACCGTCCTGACCGCGGGACCACTGCCCGCTAATCCGCCAGCCGTGCTCGGGGGTGATCAGTTCCGCGACGTACTCGCTCAACTCGCCGAGCGCTTCGATGTCGTGATCATCGACACGCCGCCCCTGCTGCTGGTCAGCGATGCCTTGCCGCTGCTCAACCAAGTCGACGGCGTCCTGCTCGTTGCGCGGCTGAGCTCAACCACGCGCGACGCTGCCCGTAAGCTGCTGCAGACCGTGAGGCGCATTCCGGACGTCAGGATTCTCGGCATCGTGGCCAACGCCGTCGTGAGCGACACGCTGCCCGACTATCTGTACTACGGCCCGCGGGCGACCACCGACAAACAAGCAACGCCCGCGCGCGAGACTAGCCCCGTCGGCAAGGAGTAGGACGTGCAAGGGGCCCTGCGCCCATGGGGCAGACGCCCAAGGTTGACCCTTTCCAGAGAGCTCGTCACGGCGGGTGCTTTCGCCGCTGCGGCGACATCGGCGCTTGTCTTCACGATCGCGCTCGGTCAGCGGTCATCCACCCTGGCGATCGCCGGCGGCCTGGTGATGGCCGCGGCAATCTGGCTCATCTCCTCCGAGCGCTACACGCTGACCCTCGGGCTGCTGATGATCTACATCGGGTGTTTCGACGGCGTTCTCAAGCTGCGGTACAACTCGGAGGCGTTCGTTCTCGTCCGCGACGTGTTGCTCTATGCCGTCGTAGCCGGGGCGCTAATCCGCTGGTCGGGCCGCCGCAGCAATGTGCACTTGCCGCCACTAACGGGTTGGGTCGCCGCGTGGGTCGTCATCGTGATTGTCGAGGTGCTGAACCCGGCGAACGGCACCCTGCTGCACTCCGTACAGGCGCTGCGTCAGCACCTGGAGTTCGTGCCGCTCTTCTTCTTCGGCTTCTTTGTGATGCGCACGTCTGGCCGGTTGCGAGGCTTTCTGTTTCTGCTCGTCGTCGTCGCCGCAGTGAACGGCATCGCTAACGTCATCCAATTTAATCTCACACCGCAGCAGCTGGCATCGTGGGGTCAAGGCTATGCCGACCGAATCAATGGCGTCGGTGTTGGTGCACGCGGCTTTCTCGACGACAGCAACATCCTGCGCACCCGTCCGTTCGGCCTGGGATCGGACATCGGCTTCGGCGGCGTGACCTGCCTCCTCGCTGCCCCCGCAGCTATGGCCCTACTCTACCGTCGCAACGCCACTAGTCCGCTGCTAGCCATTCCGCTAATCGTGGCGGTCGCCATCGGAATTGCGACCTCCCAGGCGCGACTGGCGGTCGTGGGATCGATTCTCGCCGTCGCTGCATTCCTCCTGATGACCTTGAGCCCGCGCCGGTGGTTCGGCACGCTCGCCGCAACCGCCGTCACCGCAACCGTTGTGTTCCTCGTGGCTTCGTCACTTGCCGACAACGCGAACAACAACTTCGACCGGTATGACAGCATCGCGCCCGGAGAGGTGGTACGAACGACGTACGACTACCGGAAAGACACGATTCTCAGCGTGGGCACCTATGCCGCTGACTTCCCGCTTGGAGCGGGTTTGGGTACGGTGGGGCCAGCCGGTTCGACCGCTGGCGGCAACGGACGCGTGCTAAACGCCGAGAGCGAGTACACATTCCTGCTTGTCGAAACCGGCGTTCCGGGATTGATAACGCTGGTCGGATTCAATCTGCTGCTGCTGAGCATGGTGGTCCGGCGCATACATACGGTTTCCGACCGAGACACCCGCGTTCTGCTGGCCGCCATCGCCGCGCCGCTGTTTGCGCTAGTGATTGCATGGATTGTGGGTCCGAGCAGCGCCAGCACTCCGGCCAGCCCATATACGTGGTTCGCATCCGGCGTCCTCGTGTACTGGCTGCATGAAGGCGCCGAGCAAGCGCGTGCGGCACCCGCCTGATGGGGGACGAGCACATCTGCGTCTTGTACGTCGATCGACCAGCCGCGAGCGATGGCATCCGGGACTTCAGTGAGGGGCTTGTTCGTGCGCTCGGCGCAATTGACGGCATCAAGGCCAGCATGGCGCTGTGGCGCGAGGACGGGTGGAGATCGACTGCTCGCGAAGCGACCGCCGTCGTGGTGCAGTACAACCCATTTTCGTACGGCCGATGGGGACTCGCCCCTCGATTAATTACGGACCTGTACCGACTACGCAAGCCGCAAGTGTCGGTGATGATCCATGAGCCGTTTGTACCGATCAGCGACTGGCGTTCCGCGGTGATGGGTGGCTGGCAGCGGTTCCAGTTGCGCCGTCTGCTCGGGCTGGCCGACGGAGTCGGGCTGTCCACCGAGAGCTTCCGGCCCTGCCTCCCACGACGCGACCGGACCCGCGCGGTCCATCTGCCGGTCAGCTCACCTTTGCCCGACGCTCGCGGCCGACGCGCGGAACTGCGCGACATGATCGGCGCGCGCGAGCAACAGCTCGTGATCGCGCTGTACGGTTCGGCGCACCCTTCGCGGTTGACCGACTACTGCTGCAAAGCTCTACACCGGCTGGTCGCCGTCGCTGAAGACCCGATCGTGCTCAACTTGGGCGCCGACGCACCAGACCTCCCGGTCCCTGACGGGACGAGGATGTTGCGGCCGGGCATCCTGTCCGCGCCCGAACTGGCGGCATGGCTCGCCGCGACGGATCTCGCGCTACTGCCGTTCGTCGACGGAGCCTCGACTCGGCGAACAACGCTGATCGCCGCCTTGCAGCAGGCGGTGTGCGTGCTGTCCACCCACGGCCCGCTCACCGACCGCGAGCTCGCGAACGGCCACGCTCCGATCCTCACCGAGGTGGGTGATCCGGCCGCATTCGCACGCGCTGCGTCCGTGCTCGCCGCCGACAGCGCGCGACGTGCAGCGTGCGCTGGCGCGGGTCGGCGCCTCTATGACGAGCTCTTCAGCTGGCCGACCGTCGCCCATCGCGTTCTGACATCGCTTCGACAGGCCTCAGCGCGATGAAGCGCGTGAGCTTCGTCGTCCCATGGGGGGAAGCCTTGGGCGGTGCGGAGGTGATGCTCCTGAGCCTCCTGCGCCATCTCGACCGTGCTCGGGTCGAGCCATCCGTCGTCTTTCTTCAGCCTGGGCCATTTGAGCAGGAAGTGGCAGCGCTGGACGTACGCACGCTGTCCGTTCGCAGTGGGCGTCTCCGCGAGCCCAAGAGCTTCCATCGCACAGCGACCAGCCTCGCCTCCACGCTCGACGAGCTTCGCCCGGACGTCACGTGCGCGTGGTCGGCAAAGGCACATCTCTATGTCGCTGCCAGCCGTCGACGCCGGGCGAAGGGCGGAATCAGGCTGTGGTGGCAGCATGGCATTCCCGACACCGGCTGGCTGGACCGCGTCGCGACCGCGCTCCCCGCGGATGCGATCGGCTGCTCGTCGCACGCAGCGGCCGCAGCCCAACAGCGCCTGCGGCCGCGAAGAACCACGTTTGTGGTGCGCCCCGGAGCGGAGGATCCGCCCTCCATCTCGCGCGCCGCGTCGCGCGCCGATCTCGGAATACGGGATGACCGCGTCGTCGTAGTGATTGTCGGCCGTCTGCAGCCGTCCAAGAATCAACATCGTCTGCTGGAGGCGCTCGCACTCCTGCGCTCCGAGGGCTTGGCAATGCATGCCCTCGTTGTCGGCGGTTCGGCCTACGAACTGTCGCCGGAGTACGTGCCACAACTCGATGCGACCATCGCACGCTTGGACCTCGCCGACGCCGTGACGATGACCGGACAGGTGCCCGACGCTCGGAGGCTCATCTGCGCAGCGGACGTGCTCGTCAACATCTCCGACAGCGAAGGCTTCGGGATCGTGCTGATCGAGGCGATGGCCGCCGGAGTGCCAGTAGTCGCGTCGGGTCGTGGAGGACCTGCAGAGATCGTCGAGCACGAGCGCAGCGGACTCCTCGTCGCATCTGACGAGCCGTGCGATCTCGCCGCCGCGCTGCGGAGGCTGGCTGGCGACGCCGAGCTACGTGAGCGGCTGGCAACTGCGGGGCGCGATGTCTTCAGACAGCACTTCACGGTCGCACACATGGCCGACACGTTCGCCGCAAGCATGGAGCAACTTGGGGCATGAGGACGGCTTCGATGGCGGTAACGATCATCGCGCACGACATTGGTGTGGTCGGCGGCATGGAACGGCAGCTGACCGAACTGGTCCAAGGGCTGGCCGAGCGCGGTCGCGAGGTGACCGTGATCGCGCGGCGCCTTGAGCTTCCCGTCGGCACGCGGGTCCGCTTCATCCGAGTGCGGGGCCCTAGTCGACCAGTCCCACTCGCGTATCCATGGTTTCTCGTGGCGGGTAGCGTGACCACGCTCCGCCACCGTCACGGGCTCGTGCAGGCGACTGGCGCGATTGTCCTCAATCACGTCGATGTCGTGGCTGTGCATCTGTGCCATCACGCCATCGCCCGGCTCGACGCGGTGCCGCGTGCCGCGAAGGCCGGATGGATATGGCGGCTGAACGCTCGCATCTCGCAGCGCATGAGCAAAGCCGGTGAGCGCTGGGTATTGCGACGCGGCCGCACACGCCGAGTCATTGCGGTGTCCCGTGGCGTCGGCAACGAGCTCATCGAGCACTTTCCGTCTCTCAACGACACGGTGCGGACCGTCTCTAATGGTGTGGACGCTGAACGATTCGCCCCGGGCGAGCCATCCGCTTCGGCACGGGCCGCGGTCCAGATCGACGGAGTTGATCGAGTAGCGCTCTTCGTCGGCAGCGAATGGGCGGGCAAAGGGCTCCGCCACGCCATCGAGGCCTTGGTGCACGCGCCAGGCTGGGGTCTGGTCGTCGTCGGCCGAGGCGACGATGCCGGGCAGCGCATCAATGCGCGCGGTGCCGGCGTCGAACAACGAGTGCTGTTTGCCGGAATACGGTGCGACCTCGATGACGTCTACCGCGCTGTCGACGCGTTCGTACTACCGAGCGCCTACGAGACGTTCTCCCTTGTCGCCCATGAAGCCGCCGCCAGCGCCCTACCGCTCATCGTCACGCGCGTGCACGGCATCACTGAGGTCATCGAGGACGGCTACAGCGGATGGCTCGTGGAGGAGGATGCCCAAGCGATCGCCGCGCGTTTGCGACGGATCGCTGCCGATCCGGCCGCTGCTGCGCGCATGGGTGAGCGCGCACGTCGTGCGGTCCTCGAGCGCTCCTGGCCCGCGATGGTGGACGGACACCTCGCAGTGTACGAGGAATTGGAGCTCGCGTGAGGCTGCTCGTCGTCAGCCACCCCTGCGTCACGCCAACCAACCAGGATTTCTTCGGTCGGGCGCGCCTGCAGTCCGATTGGGCGATCAAGCTCATCGCGCCCACGGCATGGCGCAACGAGTACGGAGACCAGCATCTCCGGCGATCGCCCGGCTATGACGGCGAGCTCCTGGGGCTGCCCGTGTTGCTGCCCGGCCGGATTCCCCTGCACATCTACGTGCGCGGCCTGCGCCGCGCCATCCGCTGCTGGAAACCGGATGTGATCTACGCCCACCACGAGCCGTACGGCCTCGCGACCTGGCAGGTGGCCGAGGCCGCGGGCGACACACCCCTGGTGTTCTACAGCGCCCAGAACCTGCACAAGACATATCCGCCACCGATCGCCGCCGGAGAGCGTTGGTTGTACCGGCGCGCGAAGCTCGCGCTTCCAGTCAGCGAGGCTGTCTCGCAAGTACTACGCGACAAGGGCTTCCGCGGGCGCGTGGAGGTGCTACCGCTGGCCGTCGACATGGCACCGGGACGGGGCATAACAGCGCGGCACTCCGATCCCGGGAGCGTGGTGCTCGGCTATGTGGGGCGGCTTTCGCCAGAGAAGGGCATCGACACCCTGCTCGACGCACTGGCCATGCTCTCCGATGTGGACGTTCGCTGTGTGATCGCGGGGGATGGCCCCATCCGCGAGCAACTCGAGCGCCACGCGAAGCGCGCAGGAGTCGCGGACCGGATCAACTGGCTGGGATACGTCCCACATGACGCGATCGCCACGGCGTACGCAAGCTGCGATACGGTCGTCGTGCCCTCGCTTACCGTCCCGACCTGGACAGAGCAGTTCGGGCGAGTGGTCATCGAGGCGCTCTCCTACGGCCGGCCGGTGCTGACGTCGGACTCGGGCGAGTTGCCCAACCTCGTATCCGACACGGCCGGCGGATGGACGTTTCGCGAGGGCGACCCAGCCGATCTCGCGAGTCGCATTCGCGCCCTGGCGGCAGACCCAGCGCAGATACACGCCACCGGCGAGCGCGGCAGGCAACGTGTGAACGCGAGCTATAGCCTCGACGCCGTGGCCCGGCGCTTCGCGAGCATCATCGAGTCCCTCGTCCGCCTGTGAGCATGTCCCGGGCACTCCGCGACGCTGCGCGCAAAGTGAGCGTCAACGCCACCCGACGGGCCGCGGACAGGCTCGGTTACGACACCGTCTGGCGCGACCATTACAGCCCGATCCCGGATCTCCGGAAGCTCGACGATGCGTGGTGGGCGGACCCGAGCAAGCTCGTCGGCGTGACGATGGATCTAGCCGCCCAGGAATGCTGGCTCGAGGAGCTCGCGCCCTATCTGACGGCATTCCGACCGCCACGGCACGCACGCACACCGCAGGAGTATGGCTGGGAGAACTCGGGGTTCGGCGCGGTCGACGCCGCCGTGCTGTTCGCGACCATCCGCCATGTTCGGCCTAAGCGGATCTTGGAGATTGGTGCCGGGTTATCCACGCTCGTTGCCGCGTTCGCATGCCGTGCGAACGCCGCCGACGGATTCCCGGCCGAACTCGTGACCGCGGACCCGTTCCCCCAGGACTTCCTCGACCCGCTTCCCCACGGTGTCGATCGTCTGATTGCGCTCGGCGCCAAGGAGTTGCGGCCCGACCTCTTCGCCCGGCTAGGCGCCGGAGACATTCTTTTCATCGATACGACGCACACTGTGAAGATCGGTAGCGAAGTCAATCACCTGGTTCTTGATGTCCTGCCGCGTCTGGCCAAGGGCGTGTGTGTGCATATCCACGATGTGTTTCTGCCGTACGAGTATCCCCGTCGGTGGATCGAGGATGCGGGCTATTTCTGGTCAGAGCAATATCTGCTCCAAGCCTTCCTCATCGAGAACCCTGCCTGGGAGATCCTCTTTGGGGCGCACGCCATGGCGCGCAAGAACCCGCACCGCATGGGCGAGCTGGTCGAGGGCTTCGACCCTGCTGCTACTGGGTCGTTCTGGATGCGGCGAGCAAGCGAGCCCTGCTCCGCATGACTACATCGCTCCGAAACCCCCGGCTTCTCGCAAGTCGCGACATCGTGCGCAAAATCACCGGTCGCTCCCGCGTGGCACGCGCGATTGTCCTACGGCACGAGCAATGGCGCTTCGTGGGTGAGGTGCTCGACGATGCTGGCCTCATGCACCTATTCGCCAACAGCAGAGCCCTTCCTCGCGCCTTCGCCCCAGGCTGCAACGAACGAGTCGTGGAGTATCCTTGGGCGCTGTCGCGGGTCCGCGGCGCTGCAACCGAGGCCCGCGCCGCACTTGACGAGCTCTGCCGAATATGTCGACCGGGCGGCCGCATCTTGCTCACCGTTCCATACGGTCGTCGCATGGACATGGGCTGGCAGCACCAATTCTGCGCCTCGGACGTAGATCATCTCCTCGAGGGCCTCCGACCTGACCTCACGATTTACCGCAAGGACAGGACCGGGTGGCAGCTCAGCGATCGACGCGCAGCCTCCGACTGCGAGTACCACGGAGGCGCGCGAGCGGTCCTCTGCGCGGAGATTTCCTGCTGACACCGACCGTCTTGTTTGATGCGCGCGGTGGAAGCTCCGCAACCGGGATTGGCATGTATAGCCGCGCGCTCTTGCGCTGCTTCGCGACGATGGCGCCAACGCATGTCCGCCCCTACTGCTGGAGGGATCAGCGGCTCGAGATGCGGGCAATGGGGCTCCATCCGGTCAGCCCCGTTTCTGGTCGCATTGAGCATCCGCGCCTCCTTCCGCGCGCCGACGTTATTCACGGGCCAAACTTCGCGGCGCTAGCGCATCGCCGAGCGACCGCGGTCATCACCGTCCACGACCTCGCGTTCATGCGGTTTCCCGACGACTACCCGCCCGGCGTGGCAGAAGGCCTAAACGCCGCAGTCCAAGACGCCGTTCGTCGGGACGCCTGGATCCTGTGCGACTCAGAGGCGACCCGCGCAGACGTGCTCGAGCGCTACCGTCCACCCGCTGACCGCTGTCGACGGGTGTACCTCGGTATCGACGACGAGTTCTTTGCCGATGCTCCCCACGACCTCGGCACCCGGCTAGCGAGGCTCGGCGCGACAGAGCCGTACCTCTTGCACGTCGGTGCCCTCGTTCCCCGCAAGGACGTCGGCACCCTACTCGCAGCGTTCGAGTTGTTGAGCGAGGAGCATCAGGAGATTACCGTCGTCCTCGCCGGCACGGACGCATCGGGCTGGCTGTCCGACCCGAGCGTCTCGCACTGGCTCACGCAGCACCCAGCACTCGCGCAGCGTGTCGTGCGCACCGGGTACGTGCGCGACGCGGACATCCTGGCTCTCACTCACGGTGCCGCAGCCCTTGTCAGTACGTCACGGTGGGAAGGTTTCGGCCTGACTATTGGCCAGGCGCTGGCGGCCGGCACGCCGGTGGTCGCCAGCCGCGTCAGTTCACTGCCCGAGGTCGGAGGCAGCGCCGCGTGGTATGCGGCGCCGGGGGACGCCGGAGACTTTGCCGCCACAATCGACCGCGCCCTTCGTGAGCCGTCCGACAAACAAGCGGCTCGGAAGTACGATGGCGCTCGGCAGGCGGCACGGTTCCGCTGGACAACGACCGCTGAGGAGACGATGGCGGTGTATCGGCTCGCAGCGCGGGAACGCTAATCCGCACCTCGTCGGGGCAGCCGTCCAGTGACGTTAAAGGCGGACTCCGCCCAATTGGTCGGCTCCATGCTGAAGCCGGTCGCCCAGGTCACGAAGTTGACCACAGTGATCCGGGTGGACACGCGCCGCCCGAGTCGACGTGCCAGTCTTATCCGTAGCAGCTGCTCGCGTCAACGGAGCTCTGCAGACCGGGAATCTCGATCCGGGCTCTCCGTGCAGGCCGTCCCGCGAAAGCACGTGCGGCGCGTTCACCACACAATCTCGGTCTCGAGGATCGACGGACGCCGCCACCGACCGTCGCCGCGGCAGCACTCGTAGATAGCATGCTCAGCGATAATGTGGGAGCCTGGGCGCGGAGTCAGTCGCTCGTGAAGCGTCAGCGGGTCGCCAGTCACCAAGTGGTGATGAATCGATATGAGCACAGATCCGTCCCGGCTTTCGGCTATGGCCGCGCGCGACTCGTTCAAGCGCAGACAACTTTGCACCCTGAACACCACACATCAGCAACGATATGTGGTCGGCGTCGCACTCTCGCAGAGAAGGCCGTTGACCGATGCGGCTGTCACTGTCCGCCGCTCGCCGTCGCTCTCGGTAACCAGCTCGACCGGCGTTCCATGCTCGCCGACTGCTGTCGCAATAAACCCTCCAACACGTCGTTCATCACGAAGAGTTTTCGCTTCCCCACGGCGAGGTTGCGGGGGTCCGGCTCGACCAGCAAGCACCCGAGCGTCGGGAATGGCTCTCCTTATCCAGAGCGTGTACGACGACCAGTACGCTCCGAGCTCGAGCATGACTACTGCCTCATTCCTTGCCCCGAGTGTTCGCACCCATCGCATCGGGACGGCCTCCTCTGCGGCTTCACTGCCTGCGAAGCCGCCGAATGATCTTGGTCATACGCGAGCCGCCGTAGCAGTCTCGGTCGTCGGGACGCCATTTGTGCGTCACTTGAGCCGCCACGTTCAGCACGATTCTGGTTTGACCAGCGTCGGCCACCTTCGGCAGCATGTCGGTGTCCCGCACCGCCGTAGTGAGTGCGATGCGCCGCTTGTGTCAGGCTCCGAGTCCGCTGCCGTGTGCAGACTACTCCCACGCGGCGGAGCGCTCTTGCGATCCGTCCGACCGCGAAATAGTTGGCGTGTCAGGTGTTTGTCTCACCCTTATCTGCTCTCGACGCGTCCACACGGAAGCGGACCAGCGTCTGGCAGCCCCCTCCGTGTCCTACGCTCCGATCGCGGTGGACGCGGACTTAACCACGCCATCCTCAGCACGCTCAGCGTCTCAAGGGTCGGGAAGCCGGCAAGAGACTCCTCGC
The DNA here is from genome assembly GCA_963839905.1 of uncultured Actinomycetes bacterium. GTDB lineage: Bacteria > Actinomycetota > Thermoleophilia > Solirubrobacterales > Solirubrobacteraceae > CADCVQ01. Next base: position 136,201 of record CAWIXC010000017.1, read on the forward strand.
CCATCGTACATCCTCCCGGCGCGGAACCAGGTAAGCGCGGAGATCGCCGCCCATCCTCCGCCGGACAACCACGAGTTGGTAGGCGAAGCTCGCCGTGTAAGCAACAAGGCTCACGATCGCCGCGCCCATGCCGCCTAACGGCGGCACCAGAATCAGCAGCCCCGGCATCGTAAGCGCCAACGCGATGCCCTCGCCGACCGATGGTGCCCCCGGCACTCCATCAGCGGCGAGCGCCGCGGCTAGCACATAGATACCTGCCAGAGGAATCCCGGCGATTAGTAGCACGAATGCCTGATTAACGGCATCATCGAAGGCGGACCCGAAGAGCAACGGAAGGACCACAGGAGTGACTGCGGCCAGCGCGACGTTCATCAAGGTCATCGCTCCCAGGGTGACTCGAAGCGCCCGAGGAACTATGGCTGTGTCGCCTTGGGACACCCGTGTGATCAGGGGCGGTCCGAGTGCACCGGAGAGAAAGCTCGACACGCCCGCGAGCGCCACCGCCACAGCATAAAGGCCCAATTCTCGTGAGCTGACGAGCGGTATCATCAACAGCTGGTCGAGTCTGGCATTGGCCAGCTGCGCCAGGCCGCCCACCCATGTCCGAAGACCGAACTTGACGCTTGCGCCCGCGATAGCTGCACGGAAGATCGGGCGCCCAGCCCGCACCATGACCGCCAGGGCGGGAAGCACGGATAACACACCGCCAGATATCGTCATCACGGCAACCCGCCCGACGGTCATCTCGCCTGTGACATACAACGCGATGATGCCCACAAACGGGACCAGCACCGCGATCAGCTTCGTGACGATTAGGAGCGTCCAGCGCTCCAGCCCGCCGAGAATCGAAACGCCGAGCCCGCCCAATAGTCCGATGGGCAGCAGAAGGAATCCGATCGCGAGATATGTCTCAATCGTGTCATTCCCTTCCGCAAGAGCCGCGGCTGCCGGCATCGCCCCGGCCATGCCGAGCACGCCGATCACCAGGAGCGGCAGCCCGACCGAACCCGCGAGCTCATTGACGGTCCGTCGCCCGCTCGCCACTTCTCGGACGGCGTAGGCCCCGAGTGCCAAGCCGAGGATCTGCGGCGCGAGAGTAAATGGCACTAGAATGGCGGCGAGCTCACCCCGACCCGTCGGACCAAGTGCCCGTGCTTGGAGCGGACCAGTGACGAATCCCACCGCAGCAATCAGCACGTTTACAAGGCTTAGGCGTCCGACGATGTGGCTTAGTCGCGGAACGGGCGCGGTCGGCTCCGGAGGAAACCCTGGATCGTCGGCGATTCGGCCGCTCATCGACCGGTGGCCCCGGTCGTGTAGGCGCTCAGGGTTTCCAGCGCGATCGAGCTGTACCGATAACGATCGGCCGCCGCGCGAACGCGGCTGGCCAGGCTCACGAATGCGGGTGGTGGCATCCTCAGCACACGGACCAGATTGTCCGAGAACGCGTCGACGTCACCCGCTGGGCTAACCAGGTCGGCATCGACTGCCCCGGTCGTGTGGCGCGGTCCAGCCACGTCGTAGGCCACCGCTGGAACCCCGCATGCCATCTGCTCGACGACACCGAGCCCGAAGCCCTCGACGTAACTCGCGAGCGCACCGACCTTGGTGTCCGAGAGCAGCTCAGGCAGGCTGTCAGGATCGTAGACGGGCACGACGTCGACGCCATCGGGGTGCCCGAGGTCGGCGAGCACGCGCTCGCGAGAGACGCCGGTGCCCAGGAACGTGAAGGTCGCCGCGGGCACACAGCGACGCACGGCGGGCACGATTGCCGGCCAGTCCAGTCGACCCTTACGCAGGTCCCAAGTGCCGATCGCGGTCACCCTCCGCATCGACGCGCGCCGCACGTCGGTTAGTTCGTGCCGCGCTGCGTGCTCGAGGAGTTCGTCTGGGATCCCGTTGGGAACAACCCGCGTGATCTCGCCGTAGCCCATCGTCGCGAGTTCCTCAGCCTCGGTCGGGTTGGGCACGAGGATCAGATCGCTGGCGCGGAATGACGCCTCGGTGTCGCGTATCAGGCACCGAGCCTGGCGGCTTCGCATCGGCCTGGTCAGGATGGGGGGCGTGGGAGCGTCGTTCCATCGGCGCGGAACCGAATCCACGAACCGCCCATAGGCGTGCGCGAGGCCGGCCGAGCGGGTCACGAGAAGCCCGCCGAAGTCCAGTTGTGAACGCTCCATTGGCAGGTTGCCCTGATGCGCGTCGATGACGTCGTAGTTCTGCGCTATCGCGCGAACTGCCCCGACTGCGCGGCTCCCGAACGGCGGTGCCGTGAGCAGGCCGATCCGGGTTCGCGGCAGCCGCTTCGTGATCTCGTGTAATCCCAGGAAATCAACGTGATGTCCGAGCCGCCGAAGGTGGGCCGCGATCTGCATCTGAACACTTGGAGCGCCGAGACGCAGGTCCCACGGCGTATGAGCGACCATCAAGATCCACAGGGCATCCGTCATCCGACTGGGATCAAGCCCCGTCGACCAGCCGCATCCAGCAGCTCGCGGGCGGCGTGTCCAGCCATCGCCGTGCGTTCGTAGCGCTCCGCGATCGTCCGCGCTCTGGCGGCAAGGTCCTGTATGGGCAGCGTGGCCAAGAGCTCTGGGACCGCGTCGACAAAATCCACACGTTCGATCACGAGGCTCGGGTCGATCTGGCGCACCAGCTCCGCCGCTCCAACAGCCGGTGTGACGAATGGAACCGCGCCTGACGCCATCGCCTCAAGCACAACGTAACCAAAGCCGTCGGCGACCGAGGGCAACACGAGGGCGTGCGCGCGTGCGAGCAGCTCTGGAACCGATGTGGCAGCCGCCCGGACCAACGGCTCGGCAGTCCGCCGCGACCAGCGGCACACCGGGCCGCCGATGATCTCCAGGCCCATATCCCGTGCAGCGAGCGACCGCGACAGCTCGGCGAGCACGTCGAGCCCCTTCCACAGCGAAAGCGCGCCGACGTACGCAACGAGGGGCGTGGGCTCAGGAACCCCGGGCTTGAAGCGGTCGACGTCGACGCCGGGGCTCGCCAACACGATCCGTTCGTCGGGCACGCCCGCATCAAGCAACTGGTCACGCACCAACTCGCTCTCCACTCGAATGAGGTCCGCTCGCGCGATCCCTTGTTCGAGCACCGCGAGTTCATGGCGACCGATGAACGTCGCGCCTCCTCCCGTGTCGCGACGGACCTGGGACACGACTGCCCGAGCGATGCGCGGGTAATGCGTGGCGTGATGCAGAATCGTTGCCGGTCCCCCTCCGGGCATGCAGAGGGGCATCACATATGCGAGGCCGTGGCAACGCTGGGCGCGACGAGCGATCGCTGCTCCGGTGATCTGCCGCTGCATCGCCCTGAACCGCCTGAGCACAGTCGTCCCGGCGAGCCGTGCCCACGGCGCCTGCGCGTCATGGCGAAGGTAGGTCACATCGGCCCCAGCCAGGATGAATCCATCGGCGATGTCTCTCGCCGCAGCGCCGATGCCACCCTGGCCCGGATCGGCCGCAGCAGCGACCACCACGCGAACGCTGGTGCCGTCCGAATGGACGCCGTCCTCGCCGACGTCATTGGGTCGCACTTGCACGCGACGGGACTGTAGTCGGGTCGTCATCGGTCATTCCTGGTCGGGTGCGAAACGGGCCGTGGCCTGTCCTCGCCCTGATCACGGCTACATTCAGAAGATGAGCCTCTCGCGTTTCTCGCGCGCCTCGCGAGCGTCATCTCCCACGATCGCTCAGCTACTTCCGTCAGGAGCCCAACGCGTCATGGACGTCGGTTGTAATGTGGGTGAGCTGCTCGAGCATCTCGCCTCGGTGCGCCCGGAGCTCGAGCTGAGCGGGATCGACATCAATGCTCGTGCGATCGACCTTGCCCGGCAACGGCTCCCCGCCGCACAGCTCACCGCAGGATCCGCATCCGTTCTCCCGCACACCTCGGACCACTTCGACGTCGTGACATGCCTCGACACGCTGGAGCATGTCCCCGCGGGTGAGCGCCCCGCCGTCGTTGCCGAGATCCGGCGCGTTCTCAAACCGGGCGGACGCTTGATCATTCACGTACCTCACGCGGGACCCTCCCGCTTCCTCGACACGCAGAATCTCCGTCACCGCTTTCCGCGGCTGTACGGTCGACTGATCGGCAGCGGCGACCGGGACGCGGCGTATGGGAACGCCCAGCAAGATGTTGTCTGGCATCACCATTTCGACCGCCAAGAGTTGCAGGCACTTCTCGGCACAGGCTGGGAGATCCGTGGCGCGCACCACGGCGGCTTCGTTCTTGTTCCGTTGACGGAAATTCTGCGCTGGCCATCGCATCGCCGCGGAAACAACGCGTCACGCTGGCACGAGCTCTGGCAGCGAGTCTCGGCTTTCGACAACTCAATCGACTGGGGGAAATGGTCGTACGCAGTCTTACTCGTCGCAGACAAGAAGCCCACGGCGACCTGAGCTACCGTCAGGAGCGCAGCCTCGCGATCCTCGGGCGAACGCGCGACCGGAGGGCGCGCCAGCCGTGCCCCCGCATCCGCTCGCGCACTCGGTCAGCTTCCCGCGAGGCGACAAACACCGGCGGATCCCAACTCGCCACGCTAGGCTTGGAAGGCGCCGTTACCACGGGTCCGGCCAAACGCTGGCAAAGTGCCATGACCTCGAATCCCGCTGCCTCAAGCAACTGCGTCACCGGCGTGGGGTAGCTAGCGAACTCCTCGAAGACCACGTCGCGGATCATGCCGCGTTCGAGCAGGCGCGCCGCACCCGCCAACGCCGCGCCTTCGTGGCCCTCGCAATCGAGCTTCAGAACACCAACAGCGCTGGTGACCGTCTCGTCCAACCGGACGGCCGGCACGGAAGTGCGAAGGCTGTCGTGGGGGGCCGCCCCGACCTGGACGCGGCTGGTCCCACGGTTGGAAGCGAAATCCTTTCCGCTGAGGAGGACCACCGTGCTCGCGCGGTCCGACGCCGCAGCGGCGTGCAACTCGACCGGCGCGCCGTGCGCGTCTGCACTCCAGCGCGCGGCATTGCGTTGCAGAACGGCATGGACTTCGGGATGGGGCTCGAACGCGACTACCCGACCGCGTAGGCCCACCGCGTGGGCAAGCGCGCTGGTCATGTGACCAACGTTGGCGCCAACATCAACCGCCGTATCCCCCGGCTCGGTCAGCCGGAGCAGCGCTTCGGTCGCGAGCAGGTCGTAGATCCCTGTGCAGAGGATGGATCTGCCCAACGCGTCCGTCGGCCAGCATTCGATGGTTGCGCCCCAAGGGAGCCTGGTGACGACGGTCTGCCCATCTGGCCAGGACCCGCGCTCATACGCCAGTCTCCGGATGACCTGGCTGGGCCGGAAGATATAGTGGGGCTTGCGGAAAATGCGTCCTGGCTGCATACCAGGAGCTCAGTTAGCCGGTCGGGCAACCAGGTGAACCCACCACGGCGCCTCCTCGATGGTGCCCACCGCCTCGACTGGCGACACCACATAGCCGTGCCCTTCCATCGCCGACACAAATTCTGTCGTCCGGCCATGCATCTCGCATAAGAGCACAGGCCGCCGCAGGCGCAATGTCTTGTACATGCCCGCCAGTGCGTCGATCTCGGCTCCTTCGATATCCATCTTGATGACATCGGGAGCGGGAACAAGGCCTTCGGCTATCAGGTCGTCCAGCGCGGCTACGTCAACCCGGATCCGCGTACTGACGCCCGACGGTGCTCCGACAGAGGCGATCCGGCTCTGCGTGGCATTGCGACCGACGAGGAAATCCGTCGTGCCCGTTATGGACCCCAGCGCGAGCGCATGTACATCCACGTGCGCGAAGTCGTTGAGTGTTACGTTGTGCCGGAGGGCCTGAACCGTGCTCTCGACTGGCTCGAAGGCGACGACGCGGCCGGAAGGTCCAACGTGTTTCGCAGCGATGATCGTGTAGAAGCCCACGTTTGCGCCAACATCAAGCACGACGCACCCGGGCCGGCACAGCTCGACAAATGACGCCTGCACGTCCGGTTCGGTGGTCCCCAGGACATAGCCGGGATTGGTGCCAGCGGCATTGAAGGCGAGCCCGGCGCCCGCGCCGCGCCGGATTGTGGTGTCCACCCGCGTGAGCGATCGGGAGGCCAATGCCACGAGCCGGCGGGCCGCAGCGTTGCGAAACTGCCATGAAGCGAACCGCCGGACCAGCGGAGTCGGAACCCGGCGCGCCAGCAAGATCGGCACTTTCGCGAGATGGCATCTCGCGACCGTGGCGAGATCGCCTGCTGTCGTCGTTCGGACTAGTGGTCTCTCGCGCAGTGCTCGATCATCCCTTGCGGTCGCTACGTTTGGCGATAGCCAGTATGCCCGTCCTTGCCGGTTTGACGATGTGGCGGCCGAAGCCTCAGAGAAAACGTGCTTAGATCAGGCCAGTGTGTGGCATCTGCGGCTCCAGCTGCGACCACCATGGTGAGCGGACATCGGCCATGGCCGAGAAGCTGATCCACCGCGGCCCCGACGATGGCGATGTCCACGTCGACTCGGCAGCCGGTGTTGCAATCGGAGCGCGCCGGCTGAGCATCATCGATGTCGCGGGCGGTCACCAGCCGCTAAGCAACGAGGACGGCACGATCTGGGCGGCGCTCAACGGCGAGATCTACAACTATCCGCAGCTGCGCGACGACCTGCTCGGGCGGTGCCACAGCCTCGCGACGCGCTGCGACACCGAGGCGCTCGTGCACCTGTACGAGGACTTCGGGTCGGATCTCGTGCACGCGCTGGAAGGCATGTTCGCCTTCGCGATCTGGGACGGCCGCAAGCGCGAGCTCATCCTCGGCCGGGACCGCTTCGGCGAGAAGCCGCTCTTCTACGATACGACGGACGGGGAGCTGTCGTTCGCGTCGGAGCTTTCCGCCCTCCAGGCCGTCGCCGACCGAGGAGCGATCGATCCCCTCGCGATGCAGGCGATCCTCACGCTCGGGTACGTGCCGGGTCCGCGCACGATGTACGAACAGGTCCGCCAACTGCCTGCCGGCAGCGTGCTGCGTTGGTCGCTCGCGAATCGTCAACCGGTTGTTGCCCGCTACTGGGACATGCCGGAGAGCACCCTCGCGACGGCCGCCGTGCCGATCGAGGACCTCGTCGACGAAGCTGAGGATCTGCTGGACCGGTCGGTAGCGAGTCGCCTCATCGCCGACGTGCCCGTCGGCGTGCTGCTGTCCGGCGGGTTGGACTCGACACTCGTGGCGGCGCTCGCGAGCCGGCACACCGCGAACCTCAAGACGTTTACGGTCGCCTACGACACCGGCGTGGTGAACGAGGACGGCCCAGCCCGCGTTACTGCCGGTCTCGTCGGCTCCGAGCACCACGAGCTGCGGCTGACCTCGTCGTGGGTGTCCAAGCATGTCCCGGCACTGCTCGCCAAGCTCGACCAGCCGATCGCCGACCCGGCGTTTGTCGCGCTGGCGGCGATCTCGCAACACGCACGAGAGCACGTGAAGGTCGCCGTCGGCGGCGAGGGCGCCGACGAGCTGTTCTTCGGTTATCCCCGATATCGCTGGCTTGCCCGAGCCACGCGCCTCGGGCACCTCGTCCCCGCAGCCGGGGCCACAGCCGCCGCGGATCTCGTCCGGCGCGCCGGCACCCATGGGCGCTTGGGGCGCATGGCAGAGGTGCTCGAACCGGCGCCGCCTCTCGCCCGCAACCTCAAGTGGATCACCGACGGCTTGCTGTCCGAGCGAAACGGGATGTACGGGCCGCGTCTGAGTGACGTGGCCGACAGAGGTGACTTGCGCGCGGATGTCAGCGAGCGATGGCCGGACATGTACGGCACCGCCCTCGCCGCCTCTCGCTTCGACCAGCGGCTGTACCTCTGCGACGACATACTCCAGAAGGCCGACCGCGCGAGCATGTGGACGTCGCTCGAGATGCGCACTCCGTATCTCGACCGGACGCTCGCGGAGTTCTCCGCGACCGTCGCGCCCGAACTGCACATGTCCGGCGGCGGCAAGTACCTGCTGCGCCAGGTCCTGCGGCGGGTACTCTCGAGCGCCGGCGCGGGTCGCAAGAAGACTGCGTTTCGCGTTCCCCTCGCGGACTGGCTCCGTGGCCCCCTCGGTCCTAGCGTCGCCGAGCACGTGCTTGAAGGCCACCTCGTGCGCGACGGTTGGATCGAGCCCGCGGCTGGACGCCGGCTTGTCGCGCGCCTCAATGCAGGTATGGACACGGCCAGGGAGCTGTGGCCCTTGTTCTGCGCAGGGGCGTGGTTGGATGGACAGCCGTGACAGCCCCGCGGATCGTGCTGGCGACGACGGACTTCCCGCCGATGTCCGGGGGCATCCAGGAGCTGCTATCGCAGCTCGTGCGACACGCCGGGTGGGACACGTCGGTCGTGTGTTTGGCGGGTGACGGCGCCGAAGCGGCGGATGAGAGGCTGTCAGCACATGTGACCCGGATCCCGCGAGCCCGCGACCACCGAGCGTCAGTCCTGCGACTCATGGTCGCAACCGCACGGGAGATCCGTCGGCACCGCCCCGATGTCGTCCTGTCGGGACACCTCGTGCTCGGCCCAGCCGTCATTGCGGAAACGCGGGTTGCGCGCCGTCCGAGCGTCCAGCTCGTGTACGCCAAGGAGCTCGGGACGCGCCCGCGCGTGGCGCACGAGGTGCTGTCGCGCGTCGATGCGACTGTCACGATCAGCCAGTACTCACGGGATCTTGCGCTTGCTGCGGGAGCACCTGTCAACCGCGTCCATCTCGTCTTGCCCGGCGGTGGCATCGACGTGCGGGCGCACGCGCCGATGGTCGCTCAGCAGCCGACCGTCGTCACCGTGGCGCGGCTTGAGGATCGCTACAAAGGCTTTGATGTCGTCATGCGAGCCATGCCACTGGTGCGCGCGCGCGTCGCCGACGCGCGCTGGGTTGTCGTCGGCGACGGAAGCCTTCGAGCCGAGCTGCAGGCGACTGCGGACCGGTGGGGCATGAGCGGCTACGTTTCGTTTCTCGGCGCCGTTGACGACGCGACCCGCGACGACGCGCTGCGCGGGGGGCGGGTGTTCGTCATGCCCAGCCGGGTACCCGCCGGCCGCGGTGCCGGTGAAGGCTTCGGCATCGTCTACCTCGAAGCGGGTGCAGCCGGGCTTCCCGTCGTGGCCGCCAACGAGGGCGGCGCAACGTCTGCCGTCATCGATGGCGTGACTGGCCTGCTGTGTGATCCGCGGGACCACGTCTCCGTCGCCGACCGGATCGTGCGGCTACTCACCGATCCCGAGCTGGCGCGGCGCCTTGGCGAGGCTGGCCGCGCGCGTCAAACCGAGCTCAGCTGGGAGCGGATGGCGCGCGAGGTGGACGTGATCGTGCGAACGCTGATCGCGCGATGAGCGTGCGGGTCCTGCACGTCTCACACACCTCGCTGATCAGCGGCGCGGAGCACTCGCTGCTCGACCTCTTGGCAGGACTCGACGCCATTGCCGAGGTGTGCCTTGCCGCTCCGCCGGGTGCCCTCCTCGCCCGGGCGCACGAGCTTGGCATCGCGACAGCGACTATGCGCGCTGTCGATCTGACGTTCAAGACAGACGCACGGGCGCTCGCCCGCGCGATGCGCAACGCTGGGGCCGCGGTGCGGGTCTTGTCATCGGAGCTTCGCCGCGGACAGCGCGACGTGGTGCATGCCAACGCGATCCGCACGACGATCTTCGCAGGTCCGGTTGCGCGCGCCTGGCGCGTACCGCTGGTCATGCATGTGCGCGATGTCCTGCCCGACAGCGCCACCGCCCGTGCCGTCCGCCACAGCACCGCCCGCCTCGCGACCCGGATCGCGGCGATCTCGAGGTACGTCGCCGACGCATACGCCAACGGCCTCGACCCGGAGCTGCAATCGAAGGTGACAGTCGTCGACAACCCCGTCGATCTTGAGCGCTTCGTCCAGCGCGACCCGCGAACGCGTCGCGCGGCGCGAGCGGACCTCCAGATCATCGACGACCGGCCGGTGCTCGCCATCGTCGGGCAGATCACGCCGTGGAAGGGTCATGACGTCGCCGTGCGGACGTTGGCCGGCGTCCTGGAGCGTCACCCGGACGCGGTCCTGCTCATTGTCGGCGAGGTCAAGTTCGCGTCGCCCGCGACGACGCTCGACAACTCGACCTTTCGTACGGAGCTCGACCGGCTCGCAACGCGGCTGGGCATCCCCGGCGACGCCATCCGCTACCTCGGCGAGCGCCGCGACGTCACCCGCATCCTCGCGGCGACGGATCTGCTGCTCGCACCTTCGAGCGTCGAGCCGTTCGGTCGCTCGATCGCCGAGGCGATGGCGATCGGGGTCCCCGTGCTGGCCACCCGCAACGGGGGCCCGCCGGAGTTCGTCGACGACGATCGCACGGGGTGGCTCTTGGACCCCCGAGACGCCCGCGCTTGGCGCGCTCGCGCTGTAGGGCTGCTCGATACCGAGCCCGACAGGTTGGCCGAAGTCGGCCTCGCCGCCGCGCGGTCGGTTCGGCAGCGCTTCTCGCGTGAACGCCACGCAGCGGCAATGATCGAGTTGTTCGATGCCGCGCGGAGGTGACCTCAGGGCGAACCCACGCTGACGGGCGACGGGCCCTGCATTAGGGTGGCCCCCCTGCGCCCGGCTCGCGACTTCTCAGCCGTCTACGACGAGCACGTCTGGCAGGTCTACGGCTTCTTCGCCTACCGGCTGCGCACCCGCGCCGACGCCGAGGACCTCACGCAGCAGACCTTCGAGCGCGCGCTGAAGGCATGGTCGCGCTACGACCCGACGAAGGCGAGCGTTGGCACGTGGCTCATCGTCATCGCGCGAAACCTGCTCGTCGACCACTTCCGGGCGGACCGCAGCTCGCGTCAGCAGCCCCTCGACGAGCTCGACTCGGGACACGATGCGCTCACCGCTGGCTCCGACGCGCTAGATTTAGGTCTAGCGCCCGATCTCGAGCGTGCGCTGAGCACCCTGAACGGCCGTGAGCGCGAGATCATCGCGCTGCGCTTCGGCGGCGAGCTCAGCGGGCCCGAGATCGCCGCGGCGACCGGTCTCAGCCTCGCCAACGTGCAGCAGATCCTCTCGCGCTCGCTGCGGAGAATGCGGGAGATTCTCGACCAAGAGCCGCTCGCGGACGCCGGCGGGCCAGCCGCCCCGGGGTGATGCCCCGGGCGTCCGAGCACGGGCTCCAAAGCACCCCGGGGTTTCACGTTGATAACACCCTGCTGGACGAATTGTCGATCCTTTGTCCCACTATGTCGACCGATTGTCGGGCGCACGTCTGTTAGCTTGAGGCGGGCCGCGCGTCGCGTCTGACGCTCGATGGAACAGCAGCGTCATCCCCGGCGCTTTCTAGGGAAGCACACTTATGGACCAGCCCAGAGCCCACGAAAGGGCGCCAGAGCGAGCCCCGTCGCAAAGGCATGGGTCGACCGGCGTACCAGCCCTCATCAGGGCATCGCTTGTCGAGCCAAGAACGCCCCCGTGGACCGCGATCGCCGAGCGCCTCAATGTCGAAAGCAACCTTCGCGAGCGGCGGCTGCGCCGCTCGCTGGCCTTGGCCGACGTGGTCGCGCTCGCGATCGCGCTCGCCGTCACGGTCTGGCTCGCCTCGCCCGATCACGTGCGCGGCTGGGCGCTGCTGCTGTTTCCGGCCGTCATCGCGACGGCCAAGATCCTCGGCCTCTACGAGAGCGACGACCAGCGCATCCGCAAGACCACGGTCGAGGAGCTCCCGCGCCTCGCGCAGCTCGGCTCGCTGCTCGTGCTCGGCGTCTGGCTCGCCGACAAGCCGCTCATCGGCGGCCCCGCCGGCAAGGACCAGGCGATCGTGCTCGGCGTCGTGTTCGTCATCTGCGCGGTGCTCGGCCGGCGCTGTGCCCGGGGTCTCCCGAACAAGAGCCTGCCTCGCGAGCGCTGCCTGTTCATCGGCGACGTGCGCTCCTACATGCGCCTGCGGACGATCTTCGACCGCCACGACCTTCCCGCCGAGCTCGTCGACCGCATCGCGGTCAACGAGGCGATGACCGACGACTCGCCCGCGCTCCGCGGCGAGCCGCAGGCGCTGGTCGAGGTCATCGCCCGCGCCGGCGCGCACCGGCTCATCATCGGCCCGCACGCGTTCAGCAACGCGATGACGTTCGAGCTGCTCGAGGCCGCGCGCGACGCCGGCACGCGCGTCTCGCTGCTGCCGGACATGCTCGAGGTGGTCGGGTCCTCCGTCGACTTCGACGACCTCTTCGGCGTCACGCTGCTGGGCGTCCGCCACACCCACCTCAGCCGCTCCTCGCAGCGCCTCAAGCGTGTCTTCGACTTCGTCGGCGCGTCGATCGTGCTGCTGTTCGCCTGGCCGCTCATGATGATCAGCGCGATCGCAGTCCGGCTCGACTCCCCCGGCCCGATCCTCTTTCGACAGTGGCGGATCGGCCGCGACGGCGAGCCGTTCCGGATCTTCAAGTTCCGCACGATGGTCGACGGCGCGGAGGACCTCCAGGACGGGCTGCGCGAGCTCAACGAGGCCGACGGCCTGTTCAAGATCAAAGACGATCCGCGGATCACCAAGGTCGGGAGCCGGCTGCGCAAATGCTCGTGCGACGAGCTCCCCCAGATCTTCAACGTGCTCCTCGGCCAGATGAGCCTCGTCGGGCCACGGCCGCTCGTCGCCGACGAGGACGGCCGCATCCTCGGCGTGCGCCGCGGCCGCCTGCGCCTCACGCCCGGCATGACGGGGCAGTGGCAGATCTCCGGCGGCGCCCGCATCCCGCTCGAGGACATGGTCAAGCTCGACCACCTCTACGTGTCCAACTGGACGCTGTGGGGCGACATCAAGATCCTCCTGCGCACCGTGCCGTACGTGCTCTCGCGCTGCGGCCGCTGAACTCCCTGCTGTCAGCGCGCGGCGCCCCGCCGCGTAGATTGATCCGATGACCCGCCCGCTGTCCGCGCTCGTCGCGCTCGTGCTCGTCCTGTGCGCCGCGCCCGGAGCCGCGACCGCTCAGGCGCCGCAGACGAACGCGCCGCCCGGCAACTCCGCGATCGACGAGTACCTCGAGACCGTCCCCGGCGCGACCGGGAACCAGCGCCCGCGCCAGCCCGGGTCCAAGGGCGGCGCCGTGCTCTCGCCCGCCGAGCGCGCGCGCCTCGAGAAGCTCGGCCCCGACGGCAAGGCGCTCGCCGACGCCGTCGACGCGACGGCACCCGCACCGTCGAAGGCCAAGCCCGGCACGGCGATCGACACCGGCAAGGTCGAGGGCCGCTCCCCGATCGCTGCCGTGATCGACGCCGCGGTGGGCGGCGATGGCGGTGCCGGCATGGGCTTCATGCTCCCGGTGATCCTGCTCGCCAGCCTGCTCGGCGTCATCGCCCTGGTCGTGCTGCGTCGCCGCTCGGTGTCCTGACCGCGCTCGTGCGGCGCCTTCCCGCCCTGCTGCTCGCCGGCGCGCTGCTCGCCCTCGCCATGCCGGCGGGCGCGCAGGCAGCCCGCCCACTGGCGATTGGCTTCCTCGACGGCGTATTCACAGCGGACGACCGCGGGCCGTGGCTCGCGCGTGCGGCGGACTCCGGCTCGGACATCCTGCGCCTCGACGTCGGCTGGACCGCGTCGAGGAAGCCCGCCGACCCGCGCAACCCCGCCGACCCCGCCTACACGTTCACCCGCGCCGACGCCGCGATCACCGACGCGCGCGCACGCGGCCTGCGCGTGCTCGCCTCGTTCACCGGCGCGCCCTCCTGGGCCGAGGGCCCGGGCCGCCCGGCAGATGCCGACCCGGGTTCCTGGAAGCCCGACCCCCAAGCCCTCGAGGGCTACGGCGCCGCCCTCGCCCGGCGCTACGACGGGACCTTCCCCGACCCCGCCCATCCCGGCCGCAAGCTGCCGCGCGTCGACGCCTTCCAGCCCTGGAACGAGCCCAACCTCGACAAGTACCTCGCCCCCCAGTGGAGCGCCGGCAAGACGTTCGCCCCCACGCACTACCGCCGCATGCTCACCGCCTTCACGAGGGGCGTGAAGTCCGTCCGCTCGAGCGCGCTCGTCGTGACCGGCGGGACCGCGCCGTTCGGCGACCCCTTCGCCAACGGCCACCGGATCATGCCCGCGCGCTTCGTCCGCGAGATGCTCTGCCTGCGCCGCTCGAAGGGCCGCCTACTGCGCACGGCGAGCTGCCCATCGCCGGCGCGCTTCGACATCCTCGCCCACCACCCGTACTCGGTCGGCTCGCCGACCCGCAAGGCGCTGAACCCCGACGACGTCTCGATCCCCGACATCGGCAAGCTCACGACGCTGCTGCGCGCCGCGGAGCGCACCGGCGGCGCCCTGCCGCGCAAGCGCCACCGCGTGTGGGTCACCGAGGTGTCCTACGACTCCTCGCCGCCGGATCCCCTAGGCGTCCCCGTCGCACGGCACGCCCGCTTCCTCGAGCAGGCCTTCTATCTGCTGTGGAAGCAGGGCGTCGACACGATCACGTGGTTTCAGATCCGCGACCAGGCGCCGCTGCCGAGCTACGCGGCGAGCGTGCAGTCGGGCATCTACTTCGCCGACGGGCGCCCCAAGCCCGCGCAGCGCGCGTTCAAGTTCCCCCTTGTCGCCGAGCGCGCCGGCCGCACCGCCCTTCGCGTGTGGGGCCGCTCGCCCGTCGCCGGCACGGTGCGGATCGAGCGGCGCGCCGGCGCGAGCTGGCGGCTCGTTCGAACGGTGCGCGCGACGCGCCACGGGACGTTCCTCGCGCGGATCCCCGCGCGCAGCCGCACGAGCCTGCGCGCACGGGTCGGCAGCGAGACGAGCCTCGCCTGGCCGCGCACATAGCGGCGATCTTTAGGTTCACGTCAGCTTTTCGGTGCGGCGGCCGTAGAGACGATCAACCCCGTGTCCGCACTGCTCGCCAAGGAGTCGCCGTGAAACGCTTGCTCGCCCTGGGAGTCGCGCTGCCGGTCGCAGCGATCCTTCTGCTCCCCGCGCCCGGCTCCGCGCAGTCCACGCTGGCGCAGATCATCCGAGCGAATCCGAAGCAGGTCACGCTCTCGGTCACCCCGCGGCGCGACCGCTTCCGGCCTTACACGTTCACGTCGACCGGGCGGGTCATCCCGCCGGCCCGCTTCTGCACCCCGTCGCAGAACCCGTTCGTCGTGGGCTGCGTGCCGATCCTCTGCCCTCCGGGCGTCACGGACATCCGCTACTGCCTGCTCCCCGGACGCAGCGTCATCTGCACCGGCACCGTCACCGTGCGCTACCAGAAGCGCACGACGACGATCTCCTCTCGAGCGGTCCCGGTGAGACCCGACTGCACCTACCGCAGCCGCGTGACGTTCACGACCCGCCTCATCACGCGCGTCGGCAACTTCAGGGTGCAGGCGCGCTTCGGCGGCAACGCCGTGCTCCTGCCGCGCAGGTCGAGCACGCGGATCGTTCGCGCCGGGTAGCAGCATTGCCAAGCGGGGGCGGGCCGAGCCGGCCCGCCCCCTCGCGTTCTATGGCGTGATCGTCTTGACCCCTGTCTCCTCGAAGTCGAAGACCTGGTTGTTGATGCGCAGGCCGTCGATCGCGCCCTGCCAGGCGAAGTCGCGGCCCTTCGTCACGCCGGCGGTGAGGATCAGCGCGGGACCCTCGGGCCCGGCGTCGTTCAGCGCGGTCTGCACCTGAGCGAGCGTGCAGGTGTTCGCCTGCGTGCAGTTCGTCGCTGTGCCCGCGGCGCCCGTCAAGAACCAGAAGCCGGTCGCGCCCGACGTGGCGTCGATGTAGGTCGACCACTGGTTGGAAGTCGTGTTGTTCGGCACGAAGACCATCGACGAGAAGTTCGTCGGCGTCGCCGACAGGTTCGGGTCGATCTCGAACGTGATCGACGGCATGTTCGGGTTGCCCAGTGAGCTGTTCTCACCGGTCGTGTAGACCCGGAAGCCGACATCCGTCAGGCCTACCACCGGCTGGCCGAAGAAGTCCTGCTCGTTGCCGTAGGCGGCCTTCTCCTGCTCGGACACGGTCGGGCCGTAGCCGACGGAGAACTTCAGGCTGCCGGTCCCAAACGGCGGTCCGCCGGAGGGGACGACCGGTCCGCCGCGCAGGCCGATATCGGGCGAGCCGATGACGTTGCGGGCCATCACGCCCCAGTTGCCGCTCGAGATCGAGGCGTCGGTCCCGTTCTGGCCGGGGACCCCCTGCGGGCCCTGCGCCCCGGTGGCGCCCTGGGCCCCGGCCGCGCCCGGTGCGCCGTTCGCACCGGTGGCGCCCGTCGGCCCGGCCTTGTTCAGCGCCTTGCGAACCTCGACGCTGAGGTCCCTCAGGCGGATCGTCCCGTCCTTGATGTTCCCCGTGCGGACGCCCCCGGTGGAGATGTCCGACGTGCGGAGGTTCTTGATGTCCAGCCCGGTGAGGCTGTTGTTCTTGACGTCGGCCCCGGTGATGAGGCTCGCGGCCGTCGCCGTCGTTCCGCCGACGATGACCGCCGTGGCGGCGCACGCCGCGACGACCTTCAGCTGCTCCTTCATGTGACCCAGTCCTCCCTGCTTCTCGACATGCCGACCGGACACCCCGCGGGGTGGCCCCCCGGTCGCGGATTCCTCACTGCTGCGGGCTCGCGAACCTACCCTTCCGCGGGCGCGCACAAGCCGGTTCGCTACCGCGTGATGCACCGAAACGCGGTCGTGCTGCCCAGCGCGGTGGCATCGATCCCGCCCGCGTCGCTGACCGTCGTGTAGTTCTGGGCGAGCGCGAGCGTGCCCGCCGTGATGTCCGCGCTCATCTCGCCGCCGCCGAGGTTGATGCCGGCGAGGCTGCGCGCGCCGAGCAGGACGTCCGGCGGCACGAGCCGTCGGCCCGCGGCGCCGCACGCGGCCGCGGCGTCGGCGTAGGAGAGCGCGGGTCGCGCGGAGGTCTCGATGCAGCCGCCGGCGGCGAGCGTCGTGTTCGCCGGGCAGACCGTTCCGCCGGCACCCCCGCCGGCCTGGACCGCCGCGACTGCGGCGTTCGCCGCCTGCGTCACGAGCTCGTTGCCGTTGAGGCTGTCGACGCGATCGGCGTTCAGGCCGACCGCGACGCCCGTCCCGTTCGTGACGAACGGCGCCGAGTCGGGCCTTGGCGTCGTGAGGCTCGTCCCGATCTGGATTGTCCCGGCGATCCGGCTGAGCTTGACCTGGAAGTCGAATGCCTTGCCGTTTGCGAGGTTGTTCACGCGGATGCACGGCGTGCTGCGTTTCGGGTCGCCGATCGCCTGCGCGTCGAGCGGGGAGCGGCAGCCGTAGATCGCCGAGCCGCCGTCGCCGAGGTTGGACTGGCGCGTGCCGTAGCTGTCCTTGCCGGTGTTCGCGATGATCTGCGTCTCGCGGTCCGCGCTGCCCTTGGCCGGGTTGCGCACGCCCTCGCGCAGGGTGTCGCGGGTCGCCGAGAAGGCGAAGGGCGAGCCGACGAGCACCACCACACCGGCTATGACGATCGTGGACGTTCGACGGGACATGGCTCCTCCTCGGGTGAGATGGTCTTGCCGTTGCCAACACGCTCATGGCTGCCGGGATGCGCCTCCGGAAACGGCCGGGGCCGTTGCTAGCCTCCGGCGCGTGACCACGCTCGCCAACCTCCCCCTCCTCGCAACCGGCAAGGTGCGAGAGATGTACGACCTCGGCGACCGCATCTTGATGGTCGCGTCGGACCGCATCTCGACGTACGACGTCGTGCACCCGACACCGATCCCCGACAAGGGCAAGGTCCTGACCGCGCTGTCGGTCTTCTGGTTCGAGCAGTCGAGCGAGATCGTGCCCAACCACCTCGTGTCGATCAGCGAGGACGTGCCCGAGGAGGCGCTCGGCCGCGCGCTGGTCGTGCGCAAGCTCGAGATGCTGCCGGTCGAGTGCGTCGTGCGCGGCTACATCACGGGGTCCGGCTGGAAGGACTACCAGGCGACCGGGTCGGTGGCCGGGATCGCCTTGCCCGAGGGCCTGCGCGAGTCCGAGCAGCTGCCGGAGCCGATCTTCACGCCCTCGACGAAGGCCGACGTCGGCCACGACGAGACGATCGACTTCGACCAGGCCGCCTCGCTCGTCGGCGACCGCGCGGTCATGGAGGAGCTGCGCGAGCTCTCGATCGCGCTGTACTCGTTCGCGGCGTCGCATGCCGCCTCGCGCGGGGTGATCCTCGCGGACACGAAGTTCGAGTTCGGGCGCGACGCTTCGGGCGTGCTGCGCGTCGGCGACGAGGTGCTGACGCCGGACTCCTCGCGCTTTTGGCCCGCCGACGGCTACGAGGTCGGCCGGGGGCAGCCGTCGTATGACAAGCAGTACGTGCGCGACTGGGCGTCGGGCACGGGCTGGGACAAGAAGCCGCCCGCGCCGGCGATCCCCGACGACGTCGTGGCCGGCACGCGCGCGAAGTACGTCGAGGCCTACGAGAAGATCACCGGCGAGTCGTTTGACGCATGGCTCGCTCGGGTGGCCGCGTAGTGCGCGCGCGGGTGCTGGTCCGGCCGAAGGCAGGCATCCTCGACCCGCAGGGCGTCGCCGTCGAGCGTGCCTTGCCGGCATTGGGCTTCGACGGTGTGGCGAACGTCCACGTCGGCCGGCTCATCGAGCTCGACGTCGAGGACCCGTCGCAGCTCGTCGCGATGTGCGAGAAGCTGCTCGTGAACCCGCTGATCGAGGACTACGAGATCCTCGAAGACGCGTGATCGATCTCTACGCTGTGCGTTATGCGCACCACGGTAACGATCGCCGACGAACTGCTCGCATCCGCGAAGCTTCGCGCTCAAGAGCGCGGCATCACCCTCGGAGCGCTTGTCGAGGATGCGCTGCGACGCGAACTCGCGGTGAGCAACGAAACCCCCGAGCGTCCGCCGGTCCCCATCTTTCGAGGCGGCAACGGACTCCGGCCGGGCGTCGATATCTCCTCCAACCGCGCGATCTGCGAATTCCTCGACGAAGGGCTTCCGTTCGAGAAGCTTCGTTGAATCTGAGGGCGCTCGACGGTGCTGCGGTCGCGCGCTCGACGGCGACTTCCTCCGCGTCTCGTCGAACGATTTCGTCGTCGCGAGCCGGAGCTGGACGACCGTGAAGTTCGGCGTCATCCGCTTTCCGGGCTCGTGTGACGAGACCGATGCCGTGCTCGCGTGCGAGCGGGTGCCGGGCGCGTCGGCGACGCTGCTGTGGCATGGCGACAAGGACCTGCACGGCGTCGAGGCGGTCGTCGTGCCGGGCGGCTTCTCCTACGGCGACTACCTGCGCGTCGGCGCGATCGCGCGGTTCTCGCCGGTCATGGAGTCGGTGATCTCATTTGCCCGCGAGGGCGGGCTGGTGCTCGGGATCTGCAACGGCTTTCAGGTCCTGTGCGAGGCGGGGCTGCTGCCGGGCGCGCTGCTGCCGAACATCGAGCTGCGCTTCATCTGCCGGCAGGTGAACCTCGAGGTCGAGCGGGCCGGCATGCCGTTCATGGCCGATTGCGCTCCCGGCGAGACGCTGTCGATCCCGGTGAAGCACACGACCGGCCGCTACTACGCGCCAGCCGACGATCTGGAGCGCCTCGAGGCACATGGCCAGATTCTCCTGCGGTATGCATCCGACGGCAACCCCAACGGGTCGTCGAACGACATCGCGGGCGTGTGCAATGCGGCGGGCAACGTCTTCGGGCTCATGCCGCATCCCGAGCACGCCGTCGACCCGCTGACCGGCTCCGACGACGGGCTCAAGATCTTCCTCTCGATGGCCCATGCGCACGGTTGACCGCGCGCTCGCGCTCGGGCTGACCGAGGGCGAGTTCGACCTGATCTGCGAGAAGATCGGGCGCGAGCCCAACGAGGTCGAGCTCGCGGTGTTCTCGCTCATGTGGAGCGAGCACTGCGCGTACAAGCACTCGAAGAAGCTCCTGCGTCAGCTGCCGACCGAAGGCCCGCGGCTTGCGATGGGCCCCGGCGAGAACGCCGGCGCCGTGACCGTCGGCGACGGGTACGTGCTCGCGTTCAAGGTCGAGTCGCACAACCACCCGAGCGCGGTCGAGCCGTTTCAGGGCGCGGCGACGGGCGTCGGCGGGATCCTGCGCGACATCTTCGCGATCGGCGCGCGGCCGATCGCCGTGCTCGACTCGCTGCGCTTCGGCGAGCCGGACTCGCCGCGCACGCGCTACCTGCTCGACCACGCGGTCGGCGGGATCGGCCACTACGGCAACTCGATCGGCGTGCCGACCATCGGCGGCGAGGTCTACTTCGAAGGCCCGTACGAGCAGAACTGCCTGGTGAACGCGATGGCGCTCGGCCTCGCGCGCGAAGACGGGCTGATCCGCAGCGCCGCGACCGGCGTGGGCAACGCGCTGATCCTGTTCGGCGCGTCGACCGGGCGCGACGGGATCGGCGGCGCGTCGGTGCTGGCGTCGGCCGAGCTCGGCATCCAGGACGAGTCCAAGCGCCCGACGGTCCAGGTCGGCGACCCGTTCGCGGAGAAGAAGGTCATGGAGTGCTCGCTCGAGCTGCTCGAGCGCGGGCTGCTCGTCGCGCTGCAGGATCTCGGCGCGGCGGGCCTGTCGTCGTCGAGCGCCGAGATGGCGTCCAAGGGCGAGGTCGGGCTGGACATCGACGTGTCGTTGGTGCCGCTGCGCGAGGCCGGCATGGAGCCGTGGGAGATCATGATCTCCGAGTCGCAGGAGCGGATGCTGTGCGTCGCCGAGCCATCGCACGTCACCGAGGTGCTGGGCGTCTGCGAGAAGTGGGAGGTCCACGGGGTCGCGATCGGGTCGGTCGTGGAGGAGCGGATGCTGCGCGTGCTCGACGGCGAGACGGTGGTCGCGGAGATGCCCGTCGAGGCCCTCGTGGACGACTGCCCGCTGTATGACCTGTCGCCCGCGCCGCCCGAGGCCGGGCTATACCCGGCGCCGCCGCGCACGCTCACCGCCGAGGATCCCCGGGCAATCCTGCTCGCGCTGCTTGCGTCGCCGAACATCGCGTCACGGCTGCCGCTCTTTCAGCAGTACGACTGCATCGTGCAGTCGCGAACCGTGCGCCGGCCGGAGCAGGCCGACGCCGCGGTGCTCGCGCTGCCGGGCGGCGGCGCGATCGCGATCTCGATCGACGGCTCGGGCCGGCGCGTCGCGTGCGACCCGTACACGGGCACGATCGAGGCCGTGCTCGAATGCACGGCGAACCTCGCGTGCGCGGGCGCCGAGCCGCTCGGGTTGACGAACTGCCTGAACTTCGGCAACCCGGAGAAGCCGCACATCGCGTGGCAGCTGACGGAGTCGATCCGCGGGCTCGCGGATGCGTGCCGTGCGCTGGAGGTGCCGGTCGTCGGCGGCAACGTGTCGCTGTACAACGAGAGCGGCGGCGGCCCGATCTACCCGACCCCCGTCGTGGGCATGGTCGGCGAGCTGCCCGTCGCCGAGCGAGCCGGCCGCTCGGGCTTTCAGCGCGACGGCGACGCGGTCGGGTTCGCCGGCGTGTTTCGCCCGCGCCTGGCGGGGTCCGAGCTCGCGAAGCTGCGCGGCGAGGAGCTGCCCGTCGGCTTGCCGGCAGTCGATATCGCGGCGCTGCGCTCGGCGCAGGAGGCGATCCGCGACGCGGTCCGATCCGGGGATCTGTCGAGCGCGCACGACGTCGCCGAGGGCGGCTTCCTCGTGGCGGTCGCCGAGTCGTGCCTGGCGGGCGGCGTCGGCTGCACTTTGGACCTCGGCCCAACGGACGAGCTCGAGCAGACCCTGTTCGGCGAGTCGCCGGGCGGGGGCTTCGTGGTCTCGGGCTCACCCGACGCGCTTCGCCGCCTGAGCGAGCGCATCGACCTCGACATCTTCGGCACCGTCGGGGGCGTCGCGCTCGACGTCACGAGCGGCGACGAGCAGATCGTCGCGACGCTGGCCGAGCTGCGCGAGGCGCACGCCGCGCTCGCACCGCTGTTTCCCTGACTGGCCGTCAGGCGGTCGGCAGCGCGCGCTCGACCGGCGCGAAGCGATCGCTGCGCCGGTGACGACGGCGACGAGCCGGCTTCACCGGTTCGCGGCCGTCGGCCCGAGCGAGCATCGCGCCGAGCGCGAGACCGAGCACGCATCCGCAGATCCACAGGACCGACAGCGCGATGAGGACGAAGAGGAGCATCTGCTCCCGGTCATCGGCAAGTTGCGGTGCCCTTTGAGCGATTGGACGGATGTACGGCCGCTCAGCGAACGGTGAGCGGCGTGCCCGCCTTGATGTGGCTCGCCATCCACATGAGCGCCGGCGTCTTCATCCGGATGCACCCGTTCGAGGTGGCGGTGCCCATCTTGCTGCCGGGGATGTTCACGATGCCGTGGAAGGCGATCTGCCCGGGCCCACCCATGAACTCCTTGAACACCGGCGAGCGGGCGCTTGTGGCCAGCGCGTACGGGTATCCGACGTGCTTGCGCGACAGGCGCAGGCCTTCCTCGATGAAGAACGATCCGCGGGGCGTCGGTGTCGACGGCTTGCCGACTACGACCTTGAACGACTTCACCCGGCGTCCCTGCTTGTAGACGTGCACGCTGCGCGTCGCGATCGAGATGACGACGTGCCACGGCGTCACCGTGACCTTCGTGCCGTCGGCGGTGATCCAGCCGGTCGGCGGCGGCTTCTTGCGATGCATCTCACGGCCGGGGAGCAGGACCTTCAGCCACTGCCGTCCGGCGGCGTCGGTCATCTCTCCGATGATCGGCATCGTCGTGAGCACGAGCGTCAGCGGACGCTGGTCGGAGAGCGGCGCGACCGCATGGGTCGGATCGGGCTTGCCGTAGACCGTCTTCAGCGAATGCAGGGTCACGACGGGCGTTCCCGGCGCGATCGCCGCGACGGCCGAGCGCTTGGCGGCCTCGCCGGTGGCGGGCGTGAGCAGCAGCACCGCGAGGGTCGCGCAGCCCAGGGTCCGCAGGCCCCGTCGGTATGCCCGCTTCGAGCCGGGCTGAATGTTCGTCCAGGAGGTCATAGAGCAGCGCTCCGCATTCCGTTGAGAAGGTCTGAATGACCCATCGACCGGACGTCCGATTCTGCTGAGAATCGGGCGGAGTTCCTGGACGCTGTAGATCTTGTGGAGCTTTCCCCCTGCTGCGATGCATAGATGATGGCGCATATCGAGAGTTCGCCGCCGAACGCCTGGCTATCCTTGCTCGGGTGACCACGCTCGATGGCCGCGAGGGGCCGCGTGACGAGTGCGGAGTGTTCGGGATCTACGCGCCCGGCCACGACGTCTCGCGCCTGGCGTACTTCGCGCTGTACGCATTGCAACACCGCGGGCAGGAGTCCGCCGGCATCGCCGCCGCGGACGTAGGCGGTCACATCATGACCCTGCGCGACCTCGGCCTCGTCAACCAGGTCTTCGACGAGCAGAAGCTGCGCGCGCTCGGCGGCCAGGTCGCGGTCGGGCACGTGCGCTACTCGACGACCGGCTCGAACGGCTGGGACAACGCGCAGCCCGTGCATCGCTCCGATCGCCGCGAGCTCGCCCTCGGCCACAACGGCAACCTCATCAACGCCGTCGAGCTGCACTCCGAGCTGCGCGACCGCGGCGTGAGCTTCCGCTCGACGTCGGACTCGGAGATCATCGCCGCGCTGCTCGCGTCGCACGAGGCCGAGCGCATCGAGGACGCTGTCGCCGACGTCATTCCGACCCTGCAGGGCGCGTTCTCCACGGTGCTCATGACGAAGGACACGCTCGTCGCCTTCCGCGACCCGGCGGGGCTGCGGCCGATGGTCCTCGGCAAGGTGGGCGAGCGCTACTGCGTCGCGAGCGAGTCGTGCGCACTGGACATCATCGGGGCGAAGCTCGTGCGCGACGTGCGGCCCGGCGAGATGATCTGGATCAACTCCGAGGGGCTGCACTACCGGCAGGTCGTCTCGGGGGCCCGCGAGGCGTTCTGCGTCTTCGAGTACATCTACTTCTCGCGGCCGGACTCGCGGATGAACGGCGACGTCCTGCAGGCGATGCGCGGGCGGATGGGCGAGATCCTCGCGCGCGAGTCGCCGGCCCCTGGCGCCGAGCTCGTCATCCCGGTGCCGGACTCCGGCGCGCCCGCCGCGCGCGGCTTCGCGCGCGCGTCCGGCCTGCCGCAGGACGACGGGCTCATCAAGAACCGCTACGTCGGGCGGACGTTCATCCAGCCCGGCCAGGAGCTGCGCAAGCACGGCCTGCGGCTGAAGTTCAACCCGCTGCCGGAGATCGTCGGCGGCAAGTCGATCGTCGTCGTCGACGACTCGATCGTGCGCGGCAACACGACGCGCCACCTCGTGCAGATGCTGCGCGAGTCCGGCGCGCGCGAGGTGCACCTGCGGATCTCCGCGCCGCCGATCAAGCACCCGTGCCACTACGGGGTCGACATGTCCACGCGCGAGGAGATGATCGCGCACGGGCGAACCGTCGACGAGATCGCGCGCGAGTTGCACTGCGACTCGCTGGCGTACCTGTCGCTCGAGGGCGTCTACGAGGCCGTCCGCGGGACGCCGGATCGCCATTGCGACGCGTGCTTCAGCGGGAGCTATCCGCTCGAGGGCACCGACGACGCGAACGGCAAGTACGCGCTCGAGCTCCCGCTCGTGCGGGCGTAGCTTTCTCGCCGGAGCGTTCGTGTCTTTGACCGGCCTGGAGGATGAGGATCCCAACGCGGTGACGCTCGCGGGCGAGCGCCTGGTGCTGCGGCGTGCGGTCGACGACGACCGTCCCGCGCTGAGCGTGATCATGTCCGAGCCCGGTGTCGTGCAGTGGTGGGGCCCGTTCGACCCGGAGACGGCGTTCGACGAGCTCGGCACGAGCTTCGTCATCGTGGTCGACGGCGAGGTCGTCGGGTGGCTGCTGTTCGAGGAGGAGGACTGGTGGCAGTACCGCCACGCGGCCTTCGACATCGCGCTGACGAGCGCGCTGCACGGGCGCGGGTACGGCCGCGAGGCGCTGCGCGTCGCGATCCGCTGGTTCATCTCGCGCGGACATCACCGCTTCACGATCGACCCGGCCGCCGACAACGACCGCGCGATCCGCGCGTACGCGGCGCTCGGGTTCAAGCCGGTCGGGGTGCTGCGGGCCTACGAGCGCCGCGACGGAGCGTGGCGCGACGGCCTGCTGATGGACCTTCTCGCGGAAGAGTTCATCGACGGTTGAGCACTTTCGCTTCGGAAACTGGCCAAATCCCATGCATTTCTACCGCTGGCCTAGCGCGCCCACCCCTAATCGGCGAGGCTCGCGTTCCACGCTGCCGCAGGAGGCTCATGTCGGACTACGAATACATCCTCGCGCTTGTCGATCGCGACGACATCCCGTCGGCGCGGCTTGAGCTTGACCAGATCCCGCACGACCTGTGGAAGCAGGCGCTGGCTTCGGTTGGGCGCCAGCCGCGGTTCTGCGCGGCGCAGCGCGTCGCCGACGACGCTCTCCGCGCGCGGGCGATCAAGCTCGTGCTCGAGCTCGAGTTCTCCGAGGATCCCGTGGGCTACTTGACCTGCGGGCCGTAGCCCCACTTCGGCATCGCCGAGCGGGCTCCGACGGCGACGGCGCGCTCGGTGTCGGCGCTGCGCAGCGTCGTCGGGTAGGGCGGGCGCTTCCAGGGATGCCAGCCGACCGTGCCGTAGTGCGCGCGCAGGAACGCCGTGAGGTCGCCGCGGTGATCGGGACAGGCGTAGCGCGTCGGGCCGTACAGGCCCTTGCCGTGCCAGACGAGCCAGCGCTCCGGCAGCGCGTCGAGATAGGCGCCCCACACGACTTCCGCGACAGTCTTCTCGAGGCTCAACTGGGTAAGCGGATCGGGTTTGCGATCGCAGTACTGACAGCGGAATACCAGACGGCACGGCATGTCGTCAGTCAGACTACCCCGGCGTCCTAATGCGCCAATCGGCGGGGCGTCGGGACGGGCGCGGCTAGGACCCCCAGCCGCCCTGGCGGCGTGTGGCCGCGAACCAGGCGTGGTCGGTGTCGGAGTGGCGCAGGCTCGAGGGGTACGGCGGGCGCTTCCAGACGTGGTAGCCGATCGTGCCGTAGTGCTCGCGCAGGTAGGCGACGAGGTCGCCGCGGTGCTCGCCGCAGGCGTAGCTCGGCGAGCCGTACAGGCCGCGCGCGTGGAAGACGAGCCAGTTGCCGGGCAGCGCGTTCTGGTAGGCGCCCCAGGTGTTCTCGCGCATCGCCGTCTCGAGACTGAGCTGCGTCATCGGGTCCGGCTCCGCGTCGCAGAACTGGCACCTGAAGATGAAGCGGATCGGCACCGGTCCAGCGTAGCGCTCGTACCTAACACGCTTGGACGGTTGTGAAACTGCTGCGACTTCGCGACAAGTCTGCGCAGACGGGGGTCCGCGGCCGTTGCGCGCGGTACGGTCGAGGCCGTTTATGGATCCCGCCGCCGCCCTGCGCGAGCACTTCGGCTTCGACGCCTTTCGCCCAGGTCAGGAGGAGGCGGTGCGGGCCGCGATCGGACCGCCCGCGCGCGACGTGCTCGTAGTCATGCCGACGGGCGCGGGCAAGTCGCTGTGCTACCAGCTGCCGGCCCTCGTGCGCTCGGATTTGACGCTCGTCGTGTCGCCGCTGGTCTCGCTGATGCAGGATCAGGTCGAGGCGTTGTCGTTGATCGCGCCGGGGCGGGTCGCGCTCGTCAATGCCCGGCGCGACGGTGTTTCGAATCGCTTAGCGCTTGAGCGAGCGGTGGCCGGCGAGCTGCGGCTGCTGTACGTCGCGCCGGAGCGCTTCTCGTCGGCGCCGTTCATCGAGGCGATGAAGGGCGCGCGGATCGGCCTGTTCGTCGTCGACGAGGCGCACTGCGTCTCGCAGTGGGGGCACGACTTCCGCCCCGACTACTTCCGCCTGGCCGATGCGGCGCGGTGGCTTTCGGCGGAGGCGATCATCGCGTCGACGGCGACGGCCACGCCGCAGGTCGCGCGCGACATCGAGGCGCGGCTGGGCCTGCGTGACCCGGTGCGCGTGTCGACGGGCTTCAATCGCCCGAACCTGTCGTTCGCGGTCATCCCGTGTGCGACGACGGTGGCGAAACACCGCCATATCGCGGCGGCTTTGGGTTCGCCGGGCTCGACGCCGGCGATCGTCTATGCGGGCACGCGAGCGGGTGCCGAGAAGCTCGCCTTGAAGCTCTCGTCCGCGCTCGACGGGTCGGTCGGCGTCTACCACGCGGGGCTCGGACGCGAGGAGCGCGCGGCGGTGCAGCGGCGGTTCATGGACGGCTCGTTGTCGGTCGTCGTGGCGACCAACGCGTTCGGGATGGGGATCGACAAGGCGGACGTGCGCACGGTCTGCCACGAGAGCGTCCCCGGCTCGATCGAGGCGTACTACCAGGAGGCGGGCCGCGCGGGGCGCGACGGTGCGCCGGCGCGGGCGCTGCTGTTCGCCGAGAGCCGCGACAAGGGGCTGCACGTCTTCTTCATCCAGCGCGGCGAGCTGTCCGAGCAGGCGATCACGACGGTCGCCCACCGGCTGCAGGCGCGCGCGACCGACGGGCGCTACGACCTCGGCGCGGACGAGCTGGCTGCGATCCTCGGGGCGCGCGGCGAGGAGTCCGACCAGGTGCGCTCGGTCATCGGCCACCTCGTGCGAGCGGGCGTCGTGCGACCGGCGCCGTCCTCGCCGGATCGCATCCGCGGGCGGATCGAGGGGCCGTACGACGCGCGGGCTCGAGCCGCGTGCCGCGCCTCCGCGGCCGACGGCCAGCGCGCGCGCTGGCGCCAGTACCGCGCGGTCTGGGCGTTCGTCGAAGGGTCGGCGTGCCGGCGCCGCACGATCCTGCGCCACTTCGGCGACAAGGGCGTTCCGGATCAGGCTCCGGGCGTCCCGTGCTGCGACGTGTGCGACGCGAGCTGGGTCCCAGCGCCGCCCGTGGGTCGGCGCTCGCGATCTCCCGCCGTGCGCAGCGAGCTCGACCTCGATGCCGCGGTCATGCGGGTCGTGGACGGGGCGACTCCGCCGGTCGGCCGGACGCGAGCGGTGCAGATCCTTCGCGGCGGCCGGGCGAAGGAGCTTCTCGCTCGCGGCTACGACGGCCTGCCCGAGTACGGCACCTTCGACCACCTGAGCGCCAACGACGTGATCGCGCGCATCGACGAGCTCATCGAGGCCGGGCAGCTGCGCGCGACCGGCGGCGCCTTCCCGAAGCTCGCCCGCGCGCCGGACGCGACCGGCCGGCAAGCCGCGGCCTGAGCGGGGGTCTGGTTGCGTGGCCGGGGCCGGCCCGCGGCCGGCGGCCGAGGCTTGTGTTCGCGACGAAGCCTCAGTCCACGCCCGGCGGCCTGGCTGGACGCTCAAGTGTTATGGCCGGTTCGCCGTAGAACCCGCCCGCGAGCGCGTCCAGCGTCTGATGCTCGATGTCGATGTCGTCGCCGAGTTTGCTCGTCCAGTGGCCGTTCTCGAGCAGGCGTGCCGCGTGTGTTACGTGTCCGTCGGATGCGTAGAGCGCGATGACCTGATGTGTGGCGGTTGGCTGTGCACGATCAGTCCGACGGAAGTCCACCGCCTCGAATGCGGCGACCGCGTCGCTGAGCTGCGTCGACTGCGTTTCAAGAGGCCAATAGTTTCGGGTGGTGCGTCGTCTCGTCGGGTCCCAGCGCCGATGGGACTCGCCCACCGCCCAAGCGAAGCAGTTGTACTGCGTCGCGGCCGGGCTCGTCACTCGATACAGGCCCCGGCGCAGCCGGGGGCAGTACCTGAGCAGGGAGCGGTGCTTCACAGCGTCGACGTCGCTCACCTGACGAGCCCATGCTCGTGCGCCCAGCGCTCCCATTCGTCGGCGATCGTGCCGATGTCGGTATGGCTCGTTCGCGGCCCGTCGGCGATCTCCTCGAGAACGTCAAGCCAGAGTTCGGCGTCGTCTCCCCTGGTGAGCCGCTCCACCGCGATGACGATCGCTTCGTCGCCCAGCTCCGCGAAGTCCGCGAAGGTCGGATGCGCGAATGCGCGGCCCCGCAACGATTCCAGTGCCGTCGCGGTCCTCCAGCGGTCGGCGAGGCGTTCCGCCCTCGCGGGGTCGAGCAGCACGATGTTCTCCGCGTCGGGAAACGTGGCGTCACGCTTGAGCTGCACCTGTGACACGCTGCTCGCGACACGTCGGGCGTCTCGACGCACTTCCGGCCGCATCACATGCTCCGGCACGCTCATACCTTGGGATCCCCCAGTTCGAAGTTTGCGACTCCCGATTGCTCCATCAGCGTGCGCAGGCTGTCGGTTTTCTTGATCGCGCGCTCGATGACCGCCCGAAGCTCAAGCAGATCGGTACGGTCCATCGCGACGCGAACCGTTTCCGTCCGACCGTCCCCTGACCAGGTCTCGAGCTGAAGCATCTCGACGATGACGGCGCCTGACGGAGGCTGCTCGGGATTCGTGTCAAAGAGCGGGCGAAGATCCGTGAAGATGCGGGCGGACTGAAAATTCCGATCGTGCTGCGCTAGTACCTCGTGAGCGTTGGCCGACGTACGAAGGGCGCGTGTCGAAGTCAGTCGCGCTACAACCTCGACCACACGATCGACATCCACCGCGGTTCCCCCGAGCGCGTCCACGTCGAGCGCGTCATTGAGCAGTTGCGCGATCTCCTCCGCGGGCAGGTGTCGGATCTCGGTCGTGAGTCCGAGAAGCGTCACGACGATGTCGTCAACGTCCTCCAGTGAGGGAGCGGCCTGCGCCGCCGCCCTTCCAAGGGCGTCAACCGTGAGATACGCACGTAGCCCATCGAAGACCGCGACCAGCTTCGCCGCTTGAGCCTCGTCTACCTGACCCAGGCGGGCCAGCGCATTTCGCTGTGAGTCGGCGAGGAAGAGTCGGGCCATCGATCGGTGCGGTGTTCGATCTGCTCGCTCACGTTCCTGCGATGCGATCCGCGCGATCGTACTCCTCCGGGCGGCTGCCCAGCTGAAAGGGGCGAGCGTTGACGTGGCCGGCCGCGATCGCGAGGATCGGCTGATGATCGTTGCATCGTGGCCGCGCCATGGCGACCGTCGGAACCGCCCGCGCTTGCGCCGGCTCGGCAAGCTCACACTGGCGCTCGCCGGATCGCTCGCGGTCGTTGCGAGCGTCGCCGAAGCGGACGACCCGCGGATCTCCCGCGCGCCGGCCACGTCGCCCACGGCCTTCGTCACTGCGAGCTCAGGCGGCCTGCTCGCGTTCACGCGGCGGACGGCCGGCCGAGACCAGGTCTTCGTCGTGCGCACGGACGGGACGCAACGTCGCCAGCTGACGTTCGCGCTGTTCAATCACCAGGGCGTGTCGTGGTCGCCCGATGGACGCAAGCTCCTCTACGCGGCATTCGAGTATCCGCAGCGCCAGATCGGGACGTCGCGCATTGTTATCCGCGATCACGCGTCGAAGGCACTGACGACCGTCCTCTCGATCCCGGACGCGAGCGCAGGCGACCTGTTTCACGCCTTCACGAGCCCGGCCTGGTCTCCGGACGCCAGCGCGATCGCCTACAAGAACCCCGGCTTTCAGGTGTCGATCGCAAGCGCCGTCGCCGATGCAACCGACGTCCAGGCACTCGCGCAGGGCGACGACCCGGCATGGTCGCCGCTCGGATCGCCGATCGCGTTCACGCGCATGGACGTCGGCCCGCAGGCGGTGGATGGCGTCTACATCAGGTACCGCGGGATCTGGACGATCCGGCCGGACGGCTCCGGCCTGACCCAGCTCACGGGCGGCCAAGATCTCGCAGCCGACTGGTCGTCCGACGGACGCCGCCTGGCCTTCGAGCGATTCCACGTCGACCGGCGCCGGGTGCGCGCAACGAGCGCGATCTACATCTCGGGCCAGGGCATCGCGCGCCCGCGCCGGGTCACGGCGGGCCGATCGCCGAGCTGGTCTCCCGACGGCCGGCAGATCGCATTCGTACGCGACGGCGGCATCTACACAATTCGGCCAGGCTCGCGGGCGAAGCGGATCCTCGCCATCCGGAACGTCACCGGCCTCGACTGGCAGCCGGGCCTCTGACCGGTCGGGCGCTACGCTCGCCCGCGATGTCCGACGCCGATGCGCCTGCGGCAGCCCAGCCCCTGCGCGTCGGCGTGCTCGCATCCGGCACCGGGACCAACCTGCAGGCGCTGCTCGACAGCGTGCACGGCGAGGAGGCCGTCGTCGTGGGCGTCGCGAGCGATCGGCCGGGAGCGGTCGCGCTCGCGCGCGCCGAGACCGCCGGGATCGAGACCGGCGTCTTCGTGCTCGCCGGCTACGAGGACCGGCCCGCGCGCGACGCGGCGATGGCGGATTGGATGGCCGCGCGCGGCGTGCAGCTCGTCGTGCTCGCGGGCTACATGGCGATCCTCACGAGCCCGTTCCTCGGCCGGTTCGCCGGCGCCGTCCTCAACGTGCACCCCTCGCTGCTGCCGGCGTTCCCCGGCGTCCGCGCGATCCAGCAGGCCCTCGACTACGGCGTGAAGATCTTCGGCGTCACCGTCCACTTCGTCGAGGACGACGGCGGTGTCGACACGGGCCCCGTGATCCTGCAGCGCGGCCTGGAGCTGCCCGGCGCGAGCGACCCCGAAGAGGTCCACGAGCTGCTGCGCCCAATCGAGCACGCCCTCGTCCCCGAAGCCGTCCGCCTCATCGCCGCCGGCGCGGTGTCGCGCGACCCGGACAACCCGCGCCGCGTCCTGATCAGGCAGGACTCGCGGGCCTCTTAGCGCGCGAGCGGCGCTTGCGCACCACCGGCAGCTGCGACGACGGGCAGAAGTCCGCGAGCACGCACTCCTCGCAGCGCGGCTTCTTCGCGCCGCATACGCGCCGCCCGTGCAGGATGAGGCGGCACGAGAACAGCCCGCGCTCGGCCGCCGGCACCATGGGGTTGAGCTCGACCTCGACCTTGACCGGGTCCTCCTGCGAGGTCAGGTCGAGGCGATGCGACAGCCGCAGCACGTGCGTGTCGACCGGCAGGCCCGGCTTGCCGAACGCCACGCTCAGCACGACGTTCGCCGTCTTGCGCCCGACACCCGGCAAGCCCACAAGCTCCTTCATCGTGCTCGGGATCTCGCCCCCGTGACGCTCGACGACCGCGCGCGCCATCCCCAGCAGGCTGCGCGACTTCGAGTTGAAGAACCCCGTCGAGCGGATCATCTCCTGCAGCTCCGCCTCGTCCGCCGCCGCCAAAGCGACGGCATCCGGGAAGCGCGAGAACAGCCCGGGCGTCACCGAGTTGATCATCTTGTCGGTGCTCTGCGCGGAGAGGATCGTCGCGACGAGCAGCTCGTACGGGTTGCGGTGATCGAGCTCGCACAGCTCCGCCGCGCTGCCGGGGTACTCGCCCGCCAGCCGCGCGTGCGCTTCCCGCGCCCGGCCGGGCGCTGTCCGAGGTCTCGGCATCGACAGCGGATCCTACGAGGCGCCGGGCTCAAGCCGCGGGCGCGAAGTGCCGAAACCTGGCGCATCGACGCGATCCCGCCCAAGACGGCCCGGCGGAGCGTTCGCGCTTTACGCGCCCGGCACCGCCAGCCATGATGCACGCCGTGCGCACTGGCAAAGCCGACCGCAGGACGCCGCGCGCAGCGCTCTGCGGGGCGCTGCTCGCAGGCCTCGTCGCGGTCCCTGCCGCGCAGGCGGTCGTCCGTGACGGCGGCGGCGGGCCGGACCGCATCACCGGCACCAACATGCGCGACCTGCTGCGCGGCGGCCAGGGCTCGGACCGGCTCATCGGCCGCGGCGGCGAGGACGTGCTGATCGGCGACTTCGGCAACGACCGGCTGTTCGGCGACACGGGCAACGACCGCCTGCAAGGCGACTCGGGCAACGACCGGCTCATCGGCGGCCCCGGCGTCGATCAGCTCGACGGCGGAACCGGCAACGACAAGGTCGACGGCGGCCCCGAGGACGACCGCATCGACGGCGGCGACGGCGACGACACGCTGCTCGGCGGCGACGGCAACGACTTCATCCTCGAGAAGGGCTTCGGCAACGACATCCTCGTCGACGGCGGCCCCGGCGACGACTACCTCAACACCAACCGCGGCAGCGACCGCGGGGTGTTCGGTCGCGAAGGCGACGACATCCTCATCGGCGGCAACGGCGCCGACGCGCTCAACGGCGGCGGCGGGAACGACGTCATCGAGGGTGGCGCGGGCAACGACATGCTCGAGGGCGAGGGCGAGGACGACCTGATCATCGGCAGCGGCGGGACGAACGTCATCCGCGGCGGCGCCGGCAACGACACGATCCACAGCGGCTTCAACCCCGGCGACATCGACTGCGGCGAGGGCATCGACACGGTCTACGGCGACTACGTCTCGCTTGGCCGCGTCGAGCGCGGCACCCCCGAGCAGGTGCAGAACCCGCTCGAGCGCGAGCCGTGGGTCTTTGCGAACTGCGAGGTGCTGATCCCGGTCAGCCTCCGCGACTTCCCCCTGGCTCCCGAGCGCCTCAACCCGCAGTGGGTCGACTGGCGCAACGTCGAAGGCAAGGCGTCCAACGCCGGCCTGCAGCAGGCGGGGGCCCCGGGCGCGGCGGCGATCGCGCTCGTCAACACGTTCAACTCCTCCCAGCCGGCGCCGCGCTACGGCCAGGCGACGTCCGCCAACGACTCGCTGAGCGTGCGCAACCCCAAGTCGCTCGCGTCCGACGGCAGCCTCTACGGCCTGTCGGGCAACGACCGCCTCGAAGGCGACAACAGCTCCGACCGGCTCTACGGCGGCTCGGGCAACGACGGCCTCTACGGCCGCGGCGGCTCCGACGTCCTCGACGGTGGCGAAGGGCGCGACACGCTCGAGGGCGGCCGCGGCGAGGACCTGCTCGACGGCGGCAACGGCGGCGACCACCTCAACGGCGGCTTCGGCAACGACCTGCTCGACGGCGGCGCCGGCAACGACGTCATCACGGCGGTCTCCGGCGGCCGCGACAAGATCGACTGCGGACCGGGCAACGACCGCGTGATCATGGATCGCACGGACACAGCGGTGAACTGCGAGCGCCGCGGCTGACGCGCGGAGGCTTCGGGGCCATCGCACCCCACGCGGGCCTTGGCGCCGCCGCAGGCGCGGCCGATATGCTCGCCCAATCGCCGACTCGACCGAACCCCAGACCTCCGAGACGCTGACCGAGCCGGGGGCCGTGCAGGTCCGCCGCGCCCTGCTCTCGGTCTCCGACAAGCGCGGCATCATCGACTTCGCGCGTGGCCTCGCCGACCTCGGCGTGCAGCTCGTCTCGACCGGCGGGACCGCGAAGGCGCTGGCCGACGCCGGCCTCGAGGTCCGCTCGATCGAGGACTTCACGGGCTTCCCGGAGATCATGGACGGCCGCGTGAAGACGCTGCACCCGCGCCTGTACGCGGGGCTGCTCGCGGTCCGCAGCGACCCCGAGCACGTCGCCGCGCTCAGCGAGCACGACATCGAGGAGGTCGACCTCGTCTGCGTCAACCTCTACCCCTTCGAGTCGACCGCGGCGCGGCGCGACGTCGGCGAGGCCGAGATCGTCGAGAACATCGACATCGGCGGCCCGACGATGATCCGCGCGGCCGCCAAGAACCACGCGTTCGCCGCCGTCGTGACGAGCCCGGAGTCCTACGACGCGGTCCTCGACGAGCTGCGCGAGGCCGGTGGCGTGCTCTCCACCCCGACGCGCGCCGCCCTCGCCGCCGAGGCCTTCGCCTACACCGCGCGCTACGACACCGCGATCGCGCGCTGGTTCGCCGAGAAGTCAGAGGACTTCCCGCCGCTGCACGTGCGCGCCTACGAGAAGGTCACCGACCTGCGCTACGGCGAGAACCCGCACCAGCGCGCCGCGTACTACTCGCAGGTCGGCGCGCGCACGCATCTCCTGTCGCAGGTCCAGCAGCACCACGGCAAGGAGCTGTCGTTCAACAACCTGCTCGACCTCGACGGCGTGCGCCAGATCGTCGCCGACTTCGACGCGCCGGCGTGCGTCATCGTCAAGCACGGCAACCCCTGCGGCGCGGCGCTCGGAGCCACCACGCTCGAGGCCTACGAGCGCGCCTTCGCGACCGATCCGCTCAGCGCGTTCGGCGGCGTGATCGCGTTCAACCGCCCCGTCGACGAGGCGACGGCCGGCAAGCTCTCCGAGCAGTTCGTCGAGGTGCTCTTCGCGCCCGGCTACGACGATGCGGCGATGGAGATCCTCACGCGCAAGCCCTCGATCCGGATCCTCGAGAACAACGAGCGCCGCACGGCGATGGTCGCCGAGCCGGCCATCCAGCAGGTCCTCGGCGGGCTGCTCGTCCAGGACCGCGACATCGAGTTCGGCGATCGCACGGAGATGGAGATCGCCACCGCGCGCGAGCCGACCGACGACGAATGGCGCGACCTCCTGTTTGCGTGGCAGGTCTGCAAGCACGTGCGCTCCAACGCGATCGTGCTCGCGATGAACGAGGCGACGGTCGGCGTCGGCGCCGGGCAGATGAGCCGCGTGGACTCCGTCCGGCTCGCGGTCGACAAGGCGCGCGTCGAGTCGCTGCAGGGCGCGGTGCTCGCATCCGACGCCTTCTTCCCGTTCTCCGACGGCCCGGAGATCGCGATCGGCGCGGGGATCACGGCGATCATCCAGCCGGGCGGCTCGCGCAACGACCCGCAGGTGCGCGAGGCCGCCGACGCCGCCGGCATCGCGATGGTCTTCACGAGCCGGCGCCACTTCCGGCATTGACGCCCGCCCGCCGAGGACTCGAGCGATTCGGCTCGGGCGCGCCGTGGGAGGCGTCGTTCGGCTACGCGCGGGCGGTGCGCTGCGGCGACTTCGTGCTCGTCGCGGGCACGACCGCGATCAGCGAGGACGGCGTCGTGCTGGCGCCGGGCGACGCCGGCGGGCAGGTGCATGCGGTGCTCGACCTCGTCGAGCAGGCGCTCGAGCGGGCGGGGACGACCCTCGAGCAGGTCGTGCAGACGCGGATGTTCGTCACCGACATGAGCCGTGCCGAGGAGATCGGCCGCGCCCATGGCGAGCGCTTCGCCGCGCACCCGCCGGTGACGTCGATGGTCGGGGTGGCGGCGCTCATCGACCCGCGCATGCTCGTCGAGATCGAGGCCGTCGCGTACGTGGGCGAGGCTTGACGGCGAAGTCCCTGCACCCGCCGCGAAGCGTGGCGGCGGAGCCTATGGGGGCCACCGATCCGTCCGCCTCGTGGCCCACACTCATCCGCTCGTGACCGCCTCGAACCTCACCCTGCGCGCCTGGCAGACCGCCGCGCTCGAGCGCATGGCGGCCTGGCAGGAGGGCCCGTTTCTGCTGTCCGCGGCGCCCGGCGCCGGCAAGACGATCCCGAGCCTCGTCTACGCCAAGCGACTGCTGGACGCGGGCATCGTCACCCGCGTGCACGTCGTCTGCCCGACGACGCCGCTCACACGCCAGTGGGCGGAGGCGGCGGGGCGCCTCGAGGTCCAGCTCGCTCCGGACTCCGACGAGCTGCACCCGCCGCGCGACTTCCACGGCATCGCCGCGACGTACGCGCGCGTGGCGTCGTCGGCGAAGCGCTGGGCTTCGCAGTGCGGGGGGCGCACGCTCGTCATCGCCGACGAGTGCCACCACATGGGCGACGAGCTCGCCTGGGGCGAGGGGTTCTCGAAGACGTTCGCGGCGACGTCGCGCTGGCTGCTGCTCTCCGGCACCCCCTTCAGGTCCGACCATTGCGCGATCGCGGGGGTCCGCTACGACGCGGGCGTCGCGATCCCCGACGTGAGCTACAGCTACGCGCAGGCGGTGCGCGACGGGATCTGCCGCCCGGTCGCGTTCATCCCGTACGACGGCACGCTCTCGTGGCAGTCCGGCGACGACATCATCGAGTCGTCGTTCGACGACGTGCTGTCGACGCGCGAGGCGAGCCGCCGCTACCGCACGGCGATCTCGACCGAGCTGGCCGACGGCCTGCCGCGGATCCTGCGCTCCGCGCACGAGCGCCTCGAGGCGGTGCGTGCCGCCGGCCATCGCGACGCTGGCGGGCTGGTCGTCACCGCCGACGGCGGGCACGCGCGGCGGGTCGCGGCCGTGCTCAAGGAGATCACCGGCAAGACGCCGGTCGTCGTCGTGCACACCGACGCGCGCGCGGCGCAGAAGCTGCGGGCGTTCGGCAAGGGGCGCGAGCGCTGGATCGTCGCGGTGAACATGGTCTCCGAGGGCGTAGACATCCCGCGCCTGCGCGTCGGCGTCTATGCGACGGCGGCCAAGACCCCGCTGATCTTCCGCCAGATCGTCGGGCGCTTCGTGCGCACGCTCGCCGGCAACGCGGACATGAGCTACCTCTTCCTGCCTGCCGACCGCCTGCTGCGGATGCACGCGGCGGATGTCGAGGAGGAGCTGCGCCATGTCTTGAAGGACGCGGACGAGATCGACGGCGGCGAGATCGACGAGCTGCGCGAGGCGCGATTGCAGACCGAGCCCGACCTGCCGGACGCGTTCGTCCCGCTGGCCGCCGACGTCGCGCCGCAGCTCGCGCTGTTCGGGGGCGGCCCGCCGCCGCCCGTGGTGAGGCCGCTCGCCTTCGCGGCGGCGCGGGCCGAAGAGGAAACCCCGCCTCCCGAGCCCGCGTTCAAGCGCCGCGCGCGGCTGCGCGACAAGCGCCACGGCCTCGTCAAGACGCTCGCGGGCTTCAACGGCAGCTCGCACCGCGAGGTCAACGCGTGGATCAACCGGGCGAGCGGCGTCCGGAGCGTCGGCGACGCGTCGATCGAGCAGCTCGAGCGCTCGATCGAGCTGCTGCTCGCGGAGCTCGACCGGCTGAGTCGGCGGCGCGCGAGCTGACGCGCGCGGTCGCGGGCGCCGATCGCGCACGACGCGGGATGGGCCGTCTGGGACTCGAACCCAGAACCTCGAGGTTAAAAGCCTCTCGCTCTGCCAATTGAGCTAACGGCCCGCGATACCGGGCCCGCGTCGCGGAGTACCCGTCCTCCCCGAGACGAGGCCCGAAATACCCCCAGGGGGAGTTGAACCCCACTCCTCGAGCTTGAAAGGCTCGCGTGCTGACCGTTACACCATGGGGGCGTGCGCCCGCCGCATTCTAGGGCCGCCCGGCCCCGGTGCCATGCCGACACCGGCGAACGGCGCTCGCGAAATGAGTAGCCTGCCCCGGCGCGCGTAGCTCAGCGGCTAGAGCATCGCCCTTACAAGGCGGGGGTCGCCGGTTCGAATCCGGCCGCGCGCATCGCGCGGGCCGCCACCGGGCAGCCCGCTTTCCGATGATGCTTCGCCGACTGGCACATACTGCGATGGCTGCGTGCGTGCTCGCGTTCGCGCTCGCCCCCGCCGCGAGCGCCGCGACGCCGTCGACCGCGACGCTCGCCAACCGCATCGTCACGCAGCCGGGCGCTGCCGACCTCGGCACGCTGACGTTCCGCACGGCGTTCACCGACACGACCGCCACCGCGACGGCAACGCCGTCGCCGCTGCGCCTCGCGCTCGGCCCGACCTACCGCATCCGCACGTGCGTCTGGGCGAAGGCGGCCGCCGCGGCGCCGCAGTCGACGTGCGAGACCGTCGAGACCCGCCCGAACGCGGTCACGATCGCCACCGGCGTCGGCGCGCCGGCGGCGCGGCTGACCGTGGAGCGTCCCGCCGCCGGCCAGCCCGCGACGACGATCGCCGGCACGGTGCTGGTCGACATCCATGCGACCAACGGCAGCTACCTGCCACGCGGCAGCTCGTGGCCGGCGGACGGCCTGCCGGCGGCGGGGGTCGCGGTGCCGGCCACCGACCAGGCCGGCGCGCCCGTGCTCGGCCCGCAGGGCGTCGCGCTGCCGGGCGTGCCCGGCGGCGGCATCAACTCCGGCACGCAAGACTCGATCTGCCGCGAGGACCAAGTTCCCGCCACGACGCCGGATGCCGGGTCGACGACGGCGCTCGGCGACCTGCCGTTCGCCTACGAGGTCGGCGAGCCGGCGTCCGGCCCGGTGCGCGGCGTCATGCTCGTCCTGCACGGCGGCGCGTGGTCGAGCGTGGGACGCGCGAAGCTCTCGATCACGCGTGGCGACACCGACCGCTGGCGCGCTCGCGGCTGGCGCACGGTCAACGCCACGTACCGTCCGTGCGCGGCGTCGATCGCCGACGTCCTGTCGCTGTATGACCGCGTGCGCCAGACCTACGGCGCCGCGCTGCCGATCTGCGCGTTCGGCCGCTCCGCCGGCGGGCACCTCGCCCTGCTGCTCGCGGCTCGCCGGTCGAAGCTCGCGTGCGTCGTCGCGGAGGCCGGGCTCGCCGACCTCGCCGCGCTCCCGCGCCAGCAGGCCGCCGACGGCGCGCAGGGGCCCGCGACCGTCGCCAACTGGGCGACCGCATCGTTCGGCGCCGACCGGCTGGCGGAGGTCAGCGCCGCCGGGTCGGCGGTGAAGGCGCGGGTGCTCTACGCGATCGGCGCGGCGGACACGCTCGTGCCGTGGCAGCAGGCCACCGACTTCGCCGCGGCCCAGCGCCGGCGCGACCCGGCCGCGTACGTGGACACGCTGCAGCTCGCGCCCGGCACCGCGCTGTTCGAGCACGCGTTCGTCGCCGACAGCGCGCTGAGCGAGTTCCATGCTCGCGAGCAGGAGCTCGTCGCGCCGCTCGTGACCGGCGATGTCGTGGCGCCGGCGCGGGCACGGCTGAGCATCGTCCGCGCGAACGGGCTGCGCGCGCGCTTTACCTGCGCGAGCCGCTGCACGGTGAGCGGGCGCCTGCAGCTCAGCGCGCGCACGGCGCGGCGGCTGGGCCTGCCGCGGGTGGTGGCGCGCGGGTCGGCGCGCCGGACTTCGCGCGGCAGGGGCATGCTGACCGTGCGCCTCAGCGCGGCCGCCCGGAGCAAGCTGGGAGCGGCGACGTTGCAGCTCGTCAGCGACGTGACCGCCGCCGGGACGCGCCGCCGCCAGACGGCGCGGGTCGTGCTGCGCCGGGCCTAATCGGCACGGCGCGACGCGCACTTGAGCGTAGTTGGACACATCTACGTAGTTGGCCTCCACCGTTCAGGTGAGCTCAGGTACCAGCCGATCGCCTCGGCATGGACAAAAGGCTCAGAGTCATCTGCAGAACTCTCTGCGTTGGCGTGGCGGTCAGCTTTGCGGCGCCGGTGGCAAACGCCGCCGCCGCGGCCGACCCGCTGCTCGAGACCCAGTGGGCCCTGTCCGACCCGGCCGCGATCGGTGCCCCGGAGGCCTGGACGCAGTCGAGCGGCGCCGGCGTCCTCGTCGCGGTGCTCGACACGGGCGTCCAGCTCAACCACCCGGATCTTGCCGCGAACATCTGGACGAACCCCGGCGAGATCGCCGGCAACGGCATCGACGACGACAAGAGCGGCGTCGTCGACGACGTCCACGGCGCGAACATGTTCGACGCCACCAACAACGTCGAGGACGACAACGGCCACGGCACGCACGTCGCCGGCATCGTCGCGGCGCGGCAGGGCAACGGCGTCGGCGGCTCGGGCATCGCACCCGAGGCCAAGATCCTGCCCGTCAAGGTCCTCGACGCGAACATGGCGGGCAACACCGACGCGCTCGCGATCGGCATCCGCTACGCGGTCGATCGCGGCGCGAAGATCCTCAACGTCTCCGTGAACACCAACGCGCCGACCGACACGGTCGACGCCGCGGTGCGCTACGCCGGCGAGCACGGCGCGGTCATCGTCGCCTCGGCAGGCAACAACGGCCGCAACATCGACCTGCAGCCTTCGTACCCCGCGTCGCTCGCCGACCCAGCCGTCTTCAGCGTCGCCGCGCAGGACGAGGACGGCCTGCTGTGGCAGCTCTCGAACACGGGGCTGCTGTCGGTCGACCTCGCCGCGCCCGGCGCGCACATCGCCTCGACGACCCGCGGGTCCACGTATCAGTCGCGCAGTGGGACCTCGGCCGCCGCGCCGTTCGTCGCGGGCTCGCTTGCGCTGCTGTCCGCGGCGCGCCCCGACCTGCCGATCGGCGTCCTGCGCACCGCGATCACGGACACGACCAAGCGCACGAGCCTCCTGAACTCGCTGCTCGGCAGCGGCCGCCTCGACATCGGCGCCGCGATGCACCGCGTGCTCGCCGGACGGTGGCGGACGGCGAGCGCCGCCCCCACCGCTGCGGCGGCGAAGCTCGCGCTGCGCGCGAAGTCCAAGGTGCGGGCGGGCTCGCGGGTCACCGTGCGCTGGACCGCGACCGACGCGGCGACCGTCGCCAAGTGGCGCGTCTCGCTCGACGGGCGCGTCGTCAAGACCCTTCCCGCCACGCGTGCCGGCGTCTCGAGGAAGTTCAACCGCGCCGGTCGGCACACCTGGCGCGTCGTCGGCTTCGACGCGGAGGGCGCGAAGGTCGTCGCCGCGAAGCGCGCGTTCCGGGTCGTCGCGCGCTGAACTCCGCGCGCCGGGCTACGGTTGCGCCGTGACCGTCGCTCCGCCGCCCGCTCCCCTGCTTCCGGCGCCGCTCGTCGTCACCGGCCACCTCGTGACGTTCGACGAGGCGCGCCCGGAGATCCCGTCCGGCGCGCTGTACATCGATCGCGACGGGCTCATCGTCGCCGTCGCGGCCGCCGCCGAGCCGCCGCCGCCGGGCTTCGAGCAGGCGAACCGGGTCGACACGGACGCCGTCGTCTATCCGGGGCTCATCGACCTGCACAACCACATCGCCTACAACTGCCTCTCGCTCTGGGCCGCGCCGGGCCGGTCGGCGCCGTGGACCGCGCGCAGCGAGTGGCCGCAGGATCCCGACTACCTCCCGTCGATCACGCTGCCAGTCAACGCGCTGTGCGCGGCGGCGGGCAAGGCGGTGCTGAAGTACGTCGAGACGAAGGCCGTCGTCGGCGGGGTGACGGCGATCCAGGGCTCGTCGAAGGTGGGGCGTCCGTTCGAGGGCTGGATGGTGCGAAACGTCGAGTACGAGACGTTCCGGACCGGCGTCGTCCGGGTGCGCCAGGCCGTCTTCGCGCTCGAGAAGGAGAAGGAGTTTCGCAAGGTCAAGCGCCAGCTGGACGCGGGCGACGCGTTCATCTACCACCTCTCCGAGGGGACCGATCCGGCCCTGCGTGCGGAGTACGACACCATGGGCGCGCACGGCTGCATCGCGCCGCGCTTCGTCGGGATCCACTGCACGGCGTTGGGCGATCCGCAGTTCGCCGACTGGACGCCGCGCGGTGGCTCGGTCGTGTGGTCTCCGTTCTCGAACCTCTGGCTCTACGGTGCGACGACGGACGTCGCGGCGGCGCGGGCGCGCGGGCTGCGGCTCTGCCTGGGCTCGGACTGGGCGCCGTCGGGGACGAAGAGCCTGCTCGGCGAGCTGAAGGTCGCCGACCTCTACAACCGCTCCGAGCTCGGCGGGCTGTTCTCGGACCTCGACCTGTGCCGGATGGTGACCTGCAATCCGGCCGACGCGCTGGGATGGGAGGGCCGGATCGGGCGGCTGCGGGCCGGGCTGTGCGGCGATTTCATCGTCGTCGATCGCGTCGAGGAAGACGTCTACCGCAACCTCGTCCTGGCGTTGGAGCGCGACGTGCGGCTCGTCGCGATCAACGGTTATCCGATGTACGGCGTGGCGTCGCTGATGACGGCGGCAGCGGCCGTCGCGCCGGAGCCGATCTCGGTGGGGGGCGTCGATCGGGTGGTATCGCTTCGCGACGAGCGCATCGAGGATGCGAACATGAGCTGGTCAGAGGTGGTAGGTGCGTTGGAACACGTCCGCGAGGACGCGGTCGCGGCGCAATCGGCGGCGATCGAGCGGGCGGGCGGGGTCGATGAGCTGCTGCAGATGGTGCCCGACAAGCCCTGGGACGACCCGACGCTCGAGCTCGCCCCGCCCGTCGACCTCGCGGCGGCTACGATCGGCCCGCTGGACTCGCTCGTCCACGACGACGCGTGGTTCGACGCGATCGACCGTGCGGTGATCCACGGCGGACGCCTGAGCGGCCTGCGCTCGTACTGGGCCCGCTGACCGGTGGTCGGCGTCATCGTCCCCGTACACGGGTTTCCCGGCTATCTCGCCGAAGCGCTGGACTGCCTGCTCGAGCAGCGCCCGGCGCCCGGCGCGGTGGTAGTCGTCGACGACGCGTCGCCGGAGCCGATCCGCTTGCACCCCGACCACGCGCGACATTGCACGTTGCTGCGCCGCGAGCACTGCGGCGGGCCTGCCGCGGCGCGCGCGACGGGCTTGGCCGCGCTGGACGACGCGGTCGAGCTCGTCGCGCTGTGCGACGCCGACGACGCGTGGGCCGAGGGCAAGCTCGCCGCGCAGCTCGCGGCACTGTCGGAGCATCCGGAGGCCGCGCTGTGCTTCGGCCGCGCGCTCGTGGTGGGCGCCGATGGTCGGCCCACGGGCGAGCGCTGGACAGCGCTCGCGCCCGGTGTCCTCTCGGGCACGGCACTCCAGTCGATGCTCTACGCGGCGAACCCGATCCCGACGTCGAGCGTCGTCGTGCGCCGGCTCGCGCTCGAGCGGGTGGGCGGCTTCGAGTCCCCGGTGCGACTCGCCGAGGACTGGGACCTCTGGCTGCGCCTCGCGGCGCGCGGCGAGGCGTTCGCGTGCGCGCCCGACGCGATCGTGCGCTACCGCCGCCACCCGAGCGGCCTGACCGCGGACGTCGCAGCGCTCGCGCGCTGCCAGCTCGAGCTGCACCGTGCGCACGGCGACATGGTGGAGGCGGACGTCCGCGACCGAGCGCTCGCAGCCGACGAGGCGGCGCTGCGATCGGCGACGCGCGGCGGCCTACGAGCGCTGCTGCCGAGGCGCGACCCATACCGCCGCTGACCCCGCGCCGCAACCCCAGCGCCTCCCACCACCCCCGCTAGCGCCGCGGCCGAAATGTCGATGTCGAATAGTGCACGATACGCGGGCACTATTCGACATCCTCACCGCGGCGGCGGAGCCTCAGGCGTGGCCGCGGGCGGTTCGGGATGAGGCGGCCGAGCTCGAACGCCCACACCGCGGGGCCGTCGAGCAGGCCTAGCAGCGCGGCGTCGCGGTCGCCACGCATGGCCGCAAACGCTCCCGCCGCCGCGCGGCGCAGGCTCCACCACGCGAGGCCCGGCCAGCTTCGCCGCGGCAGGGCGCCCGGCCAGCGGCGCCCGAGCCAAGCCGCGCCCGCGCCATGACGCGCGCGCTGGGCGAGCATGCGCGGGATCGTCGCGC
Organism: uncultured Actinomycetes bacterium; assembly: GCA_963839905.1. Classification (GTDB taxonomy): domain Bacteria; phylum Actinomycetota; class Thermoleophilia; order Solirubrobacterales; family Solirubrobacteraceae; genus CADCVQ01. Next base: position 180,027 of record CAWIXC010000017.1, read on the forward strand.
GGTTGCGGTGGGTGACCGCTGCCTTTTCGCGGCGCTCGAGCTCCCAGCCCGCCGCGCGGACGCGGAAGCACATGTCGGCGTCACCGCCGGAGCGCACGCCCTCCTCGAAGCCGCCGGCCTGCTCCAGCGCGACGCGACGCACCGCAGCGTTCGCCGTCTGCGCGAAGGCGAACTCGCCATGCGCGAGCGTGACCTCCTGGCTCATCGACGACTTCAGCCACGCGTAGCGCTCGGCGGCCGTTGCCGTCCCGTCGGCAGGCGGCGCCTCGTCGATCACAGCACCAGCAAGCACCCCCACGTCCTCGCCGGGCAGCGGCGCGAAGTAGCGGTCGAGCAAGTCGGCGGGCGGATGAACGTCGGCATCCAGGAAGACGAGCCACGGCGCCACCCCTTCGGCGACCCCGCGATTGCGCGCGAAGTACGAGGTCTGCCGTCCGACGGCACGGAGGATTCGCACCGCTCCGCGTCGCCCGTCCACCGCGCTCGGACGGTTGTCGGCGATCGTAACGGTGTCGCCGGGCCGCAGCTCGAGCGCGCCAAGCCGCTCCGCGACGCGCTCGAGCGCCTCGTCCGAGCCGCGAAACGGCAGCACCACATCGACGGCAGGGCGCGAGCTCACCGGCCCCAATCTACGGCCGGCGCCCCACTGCCGGAGCGGTGACCCGCCGGATGCCGCCGTCCCCGTGCCACGAACGCTCCTCGGAGCCCGACCTGCCCGGCGTTGGCCTACACTTCTCGCTCCCCAATCCACGGGGGCGTAGCTCAGTTGGTTAGAGCGCCGGCCTGTCACGCCGGAGGTCGCGGGTTCGAGTCCCGTCGCTCCCGCTCCTCGCGCAGCACAGCGTTTGCAATCGAGACTGGACGATCCGATTCGGGCGGTCAGCAGGCGCAGCATGCCGCGCGAGGGGTGGACGGCAAGGTACAGACATACATTTTGAGCGCTCTCAAATCCTGCGTACCTGGCGGGTCCCGAGAAGCTCGTGGAGCCCGAGTTCGCCGCGGCGGCGCCGACGTAGAAGTACGGAGGCAGTCATCCGTCGGTGGCATTATGCACCGTAGTGAAGGTGAGGCGGGGCGCGTAGGCGCCGAAGCGGCCGACCCTTGGCCAGTTCCTGCTCCTTTGATTGACTCGGGAGGCGTCGTCGATGAGTCTCACACCACCCGGCCCATCTGCGCGCTCGGCGAACATGCGAGCAAACAGGCGACGCGACACCGCTCCTGAGCTGCTCCTGCGGTCGCTCCTACATGCCCGCGGCCTTCGATTCCGAGTCGATATGCCATTGAGGGTGGAGGGCTACCCCCGCCCGATAAGGCCTGACGTCGTATTCACGCGCGTTCGCGTCGCCGTCGAGTGGAATGGCTGCTACTGGCACGGCTGCACCCATCCTAGTTGTGCTGACGGTCCGAGCTCCTCAATCCGCAATGGCGACTACTGGCTCCCTAAGATTGCCAGCAATCGAGAGCGTGACGCCCGCAAAGCCGCCGCTCTCGAAGCGGCTGGGTGGGTCGTTCTCGCGTTCTGGGGACACGACGATCCCGAGATTGCTGCCGACGTGATCGCCCGGACAGTGGCCGAGCGCCGACCGCCGATACCCGGCTCGCGGCCCCTGCGTCGTGCTCCTTGAACAGCCGTTGCAGGCGGTGCTCTGCGGCTGTGCGTACCTGGTGATGAGCGACCCGCTGGGGAGCCGTGCCTCCCGCAGGGTCTGATCGCTAGCGCGCCCGGCCCGCGGACTTGAAGCGTCGACCATAGGATCCGCACACGTCTTGCCAGCGACCGGAGCCGCACTAAGCACCGCGAGCGATAGGTCATCGACGCCGGCGCCCCGGGGACATCGTGTCCGCGCACAACGTCAACGACGTGAGCCCCAGGGGCATGGGCGTCCGCTCAACCTGCACTCCGCGGACGATGTCGCAATCGCCGGGCGAACGAGCGGCCAATAAGATGTGCTCGGGACGCGGGTCGCGTCGGCGCTCGCATAGCTGCGGCGTTGGACCCCCCGCCCGGCGATGCGGTTCCGTCCTGGTGCTGCGTCACGATCGGCTGTCCCAGGGCGTGCGATAACACCGTGACCAGCGCAGACCAACTCACCTCCGCGATTGAAGCGAGCACCGATAGCACACAGGTCGTCAATACGACGCTGAAGACGAGTGAACGCGTCCTGGCCCGCGTCACGGACGGCATATATCGCCAGCCTGGGAGTGCGCTGCGCGAGCTCGTGGCTAATGCATACGACGCCGACGCCTCGCAGGTGATCGTCTTGACTGACGCACCGCGCTTCGCGCAGATCACCGTCGAGGACGATGGTGCCGGCATGTCCCCTGCGACGTTGGCGCATCTCCTCCAGAACATCGGAGGTAGTGCGAAAAGACGCTCCGAAGGCGCAGCACTAGGCGTGACCGCGCCCGACGACCGCATGCGAAGCCCGAACGGTCGGCGCCTTGTCGGACGGATCGGCATCGGATTGTTCTCGGTCTCGCAGCTAACACAGTCGTTTCAAATCACGACCAAGGTCAAGAGCGACCACTACCGCACGGTCGCCACCGTCGTCCTTAAGCAGTACGGAGAAGCGGCTGGCCCCGGCACCGAGGACGACGGTGACTACGAAGCCGGGCGAGTCAAGATCTGGCGCGAGCCTGCGTTGGATGTCGATTCGCACGGCACATCCATCGTTCTGGATCAGATTCGTCCTCAAACGCGTCGGACCTTGCAGAGTGACTCCATCTGGCAGGCGGTCGAGGGCGCCGAAGCCGAGGACGGCGACGGCCAGAGGCCGCCCCGATTCCACATCGGGCGGGTCGTCGGCGGCCGCGACAGCGACGAACTGCGTACGGGTGGCCAAGCCACCGACAGCGTCCCATGGGGACTCACCGACTCTCCGAAGACCGCTTTTCGGAAGCTCGTCGACGCGGTGTGGCGAGCGGTGGAGGACGGTGGCGGCAACCCAAAGCTCGACACGCTCTTCGATTTCTATCTTCAGATGGTATGGCAGCTCTCGCTCTCGGTTCCGCTGCCCTACGTGGGCGGCCACCCGTTCGCTATTCCGTTCGGTGACGCAGCGCATACTTACGAAGTGATGCCCGACCGTCGCGTCTCGCCGCGCCCGGTCGCTCTGGACGATGGCGCGACGCTGGCCGCTGAGTGCGCCCTTGGGGACGCGGAGGCCACGGACGGAGGCCCGTTCACCGTGCTCGTAGACGAGCTAGCGTTGTCACGGCCCCTGCTATTTGAGGGGCTGCCCACAACCGGGCACGCCCTCAAGCGTCCGATCCTCTTCGTTGGCAAATGTCGTGAGGCATTCGAAGGTGTGCCCGTAACGCTAACGGGCGGCCCACTGGCTTTCGAGGCGTACCTTCTCTGGAATCCCAAGATCGCGCCCACCGAGCATCAAGGCTCCTTACTCCGTATCCACGGCGCGAGCGGAACCCTGTTCGATCCGACGTTTATGCGTTACCAGGTGTCGGAGCAGACGCGCAAGCAACAGATCACCTGCGAGATCTTTGTGAACGAAGGCCTTGAGGGGGCGATGAACATCGATCGCGAGTCCTTCAACTTCGCTCACCCTCATGTTGTCTTCCTGACGCAGTGGCTACACAACGCACTTCGGAAGCTCGCCACGACGCAGAAAAGCCTCGCGGCTGAGGTCCGGCACAAGAGTCGGGACGCTAGAGCGGCGCAGCACGAAACCCGACTCGACGCGATCGCCAAGGGGTCTTGGGTCGCGGCCACCGGGGATGAGGACGTGGTCCCGCCTCTGGTTACCTTCAGCACGGCCGACGGGTCGCCACCTCGGTCCGTCGGCCAAGCCAGAGCGGACGCCGAGGCAACCAATCGCGACTACGTTGTGCTGGACGCCGGCCGAGTCTTCCGAGATACGACGAAGGAGAATAAGGCGGCCAGGCAACTCGCCGAGAGACAACTTGCGACCATCGCAAGCGTGCTTGCGGCCTACGGGCTGGCCGACCTTCTCCCCGAAGCCGAGTTCGAGGATCTACTAGCCGCTCTCCGTGAGGTGCTTCGGACGGATGCCACGTGACGGACGCCAAGAACAGCACATACGAAGACCCTATCTTCGCAACAACTCGGTACGAAGCCCTGGAGCCCGCGAAGCGGGACTTTCAACCATGGCATCGGCCTCGCAAGCAGTTCGTCCGCCGCAAGCAATGGCTTTTCCACGCGCGGGCCCTGCTGGACGGCCGGCCGCCTCACGAGGAGCTGCGATATCTCGGCCTCCCTGGTCACGATCTGCTTGATATTCGCCTCTTCCATGAGGCGTTCTGCGAAAATCGCGCGATTCGGTTTCTTGGGTTCAACACAGGAGCCGAAACAGGAGCGCACGCGCCCGACCTGCGCGTCTCGCTTCAAGAGGTCAAGGGCCTTGCGAACGTAAACCCTCAATCACGTATCGTGGCAGATGACATACGCTCCCTGGCGAGAAAGACCTCGATAGGCTGGAAGCGCGCCACGGACGCAGGCCCCTTTGATGTCGTCAACCTGGACCTATGCGATAATGTCTTGGGCGACGAGCCGAAGGATTACTCGATCTATGATGCGATCGCGTGCTTGTTTGCTCTGCAAAACCGACGGGCCGATCCCTGGCTGTTGCTGCTCACTACCAGGATGGATCGGATCACGGTAGATCGGGCGTTGGTGGACAAGCTGGACGCAGTAATGGCCACTAACCTGGACGTGTGCCCGGACTTCGCGCACGAGTTTGAGACCAGACTGCACGACACCGGCAAGGTGAATAGGAGTGCCTATGTCACGACTTGTCACGAATCGGACTGGGTGAGCGTCTTTTGCGTTGCGCTTTGTAAGTGGGTGCTGAAGCAATCGCTTGCTTGCAATATGCGGTTGGATGTGAAGAGCATGATGTCCTATCGTGTCGGACACGGCGCCGACGACGATCTGGTCTCACTCGCCCTACTTCTGACGCCGTCGCTCCAGCAGCTGCCGGATCAGGCGGGTATCGCATCCAGCGGCCGATCGCTCAGCGAATGCTTGCTCGCCGCACGTATTCCGATCCAGACCGCGCGACGGTGCAGGGTCGATGACCTGCTAGCCGAGAACCTTCCTCTTGCAACTCAAATGCGCGAGGAGACCGGCGCCTTGCTCACTAAGGCTAGGTACTCAAAGAGACATTACGACGCCTGGGCGGCGGCTTTAGAATAGGACTGCCGGTGCAGCCGAGAGAGGAGGCGCCCCACCGCGGCCGCCAGTGGCGGCGGCACAGCGTTGGCCACTTGGAGCGGCTGCTCCGCGCGCGGTCCGAGAAATACGTAGTCGTCGTCGAAGCCCTGGATGCGGGCGGCCTCACGAACGGAAATCGTACGGTTGAGCACCGGATGTACTGGTAGCGCTCGGTGACCAGCAATGAGTGTCCCGGCCGCATCTGGTCCAAGGCGCCGATATGAGATCGGCCCCGTGCCAAGCGAGATCTTTGAGATCTTCTCGATGACTCGGTCGGAGTGATCCATCGTCGAGACATTCGAGAGGGCGGAGCCATCGCGACCAGCGATCCACTCGCCTCGGAAGCCTGCCGCGACAGGGGGGAGTCCGTCGAGTGCACGTAGCAAACCATCAGGCGTGTCGGCGGCTGGCGCCGCGGGCGGCGATGGCGGCGCCCTGCGCCCAGACTCCACGCGGCGCCCAAGAAACACAATCCGCTTGCGCCGCTGTGCTACCCCGAACATTCGGGCATCAAGGACGTGCGCGGCCGATCTGTAACCGCGGCGTCGCATGGAGGCGAGAATGCGGCCATTGAAGGTCTCCCCGCCCACCTTGAGCAGTCCGGTCACATTCTCTACGCACAAAAACTCGCTGTGCAGCTCCTGGGCGATCCTCGTAACGTGTCGAAAGAGTTGGTTCTTCTCATCTGTAGGGATACGGCGGCCGGCGGCAGAGTATCCCTGACACGGCGGCCCGGCCAGGACCGCGTTCACTCGATGTGCGCCGGCGGCCAGGGTCCGCACATCGGCGCCCGTTAGTCCGGCGACATCGCATTCGGCGACAGGAACGCCAGGATTGTTTAGCCGATAGGTCTGCGCTGCGTTTCGGTCCAGCTCGACAGCAAGCGCGATTCTCCAGCCGGCTTGCTGAAACCCCCGACTCAGCCCTCCCGCGCCGGCGAATAGATCAACAGCGGTGGGCGACTCCATGTCACTAGTGCCAGACCGCGCCCGACCTAGCTGGCAGAACGAGACCAGGACACAGCGCTCGCACATAGGATTGGGCGCGGTGCAGACGGCGCGAGCGTGATGAATGAGGTTGACCCTTAGACCCCGAGCGACCGCGGCCGGATTGAAATCGTCGGCGCCAGCTCGACTCATCCCCAGTCGTGCGAAGATGCGACGGACGTGCGAGTCCGCGACGACCTCACGGTCACGAGAAAACGCAAGGGCACGCTCGGCGGTGCATCCGTCGAGTCCCGGAAGTGTTGCGAGAAAGGCCTTGGCCTGGTGGGGGTCACGCACGTTCAGGTGCGCAAGCGTGAGATCGGCCATTGGGTTCGCGGCCGGACCAACGTGGCTTCGCCGGTTTTCGGCGAGAACCGCAGCCAGCAGATCACGTATAGCGTCAACGCGCGAACCGTCTAGCCCCGCACCCCCAAGCAGTTCGCATAGCTCATCGCGTGGGGCAGCGAGAACGTCAAGCCAGCGCGGGTACATACGCCGAACAAATGCGAAGAGCGGAGCGTACGTCGGCTCCTGTGCTGCTGGAGCAAGAAGAACGAAGAGGCATTCGCTCAGCAGATCACTTAGGTCGCCGATGCCATCCGATCGATACGACGCTTCGAGGAGCTCCGTGATACGGCTCAGCTCTTGCCCATCCGCGACGTGCCGCACATGATCGCCGTGCTGATCTGAGGGAGCGGATGGCGGGAGCATGAGCACCCCGGTCAAGTCTACGACGCGAAGAGGCGGATCCGCGTCCCTAGGTCAGAGGCTAGCTCTGCTGTGCGCCGTCGGCGCGCCGACGGCCGCCGATAAAGTGTACAGCGCGCTCGCCGGATCCGCGCGGCGAGGCCCCCTCAAGGTTGATCGCAAGGTTGATCGCGCTCGTCTGTCGCAGGTCAGCCGCCCGGCCGACTCGACGGCCCGCGAGGACGGTCTGGCACGATGGCGGGCCATGGACCTGCGGATCTGCGCGCTCGACAAGGATCTCGAGCCGCCGGCCCGCGCCTTCGTTGACGACAGCGGTCTTGACCTGCGCGCGCGCGTTGACGTCACGATCGGCTCGGCCGATGGCCCGGTCTCGGTGCCGACCGGGATCGCGGTGTCGATCCCGCCGGACCACGTCGGCTTGGTCTGCCCACGCAGCGGGCTGGCCGCGCGCGACGGCATCTCGGTCCTCAACGCTCCCGGCATCGTCGATCCCGGCTACCACGGTGAGATCGTCGTGGTCCTCTTCTCGGTCCGCGCTCAGCCGGCGACGCTCAAGCGCGGTGACAGGATCGCGCAGCTGCTCGTGGTGCCCGCGCCTCGCCCGGCGCTCGTCCTCGTCGACTCGCTGCCCAGCACCGAGCGCGGAGCCTCGGGCTTCGGAAGCAGCGGCCGCTGATCAGCGGCCCCTCGCCATCCGAACCTCGAGCCCGGCCCGCCCGCTCGCCCGCGCGACGTGTGCGGCCTCGACGGCGAGCGCCGCTTTAGGCGGTGCCTTCATCCCGGGGAACATGGTCACGACGACCACGTCGTCGTCCGTGAGCTCCCACACCCCGACGATCCTGCCCCCGACCACGACCACCGGCGAGATCCAGCCCGCCGCGCGACTGACCTTCGCCCGGTGCTCGGAAGGCAGCATCTCCGTCTCGCTCGTTCCCGGCCCGAGCACGTACTGATCGAAGCCACCTAAGAGCCGCACCGACGTAGCCGGCACGCACCCACCCAGATCATCCGCATGCTCCGCGAGGATGTACCGCCCGGGCTCCCCGGCGACGTCGACCTCCACAAGCCGGTCGCCCATCGCCTGAAACCAGCCGCGCACGACCGTCTTGCGCAGGCTGCCCCGCGACAGCCATGCGTCGAACACCTCCGGCGTCGACGGACCGTACGCGCCGAGGTACCCCGCGATCGCCAAGGGCGCAGCAGACTCCGGCTCCGGCAGCGGCTGCCAGCCCGCGATCGCCGAAGCCGGGCTCGTGAACGTGACCTTCGTGCCCCGGCTCGGCCCGTAGCACAGCGCACCCTGCCAGGCCAGCGGCTTCAACAACGCACCCCAGCCGGACCGCAGCGCCTCCTCCATGCCAGCGAAGCGCGCGTCGGCAACAAGGCATTCGACGAGCTCGTCGCGCGTCAGCACCGCGCCGTCCAGGATCTCCGAGACGGCTTCGACCAGCGCGCTCACGTCCTCCGGCGACGCGCCAAACGAGCGCTCCCACACCGGCCGCGCCCACGTCTTCGCCGACGCGATCAGCGCCAGCAACGCTCCGACCTCGGAAGAGCGCGACACGTGCAGCGTCCCCCGCATCGACCACGTCTTGACGAGCGAGCCGTCCTCGAGCCCCGCGCGCACGCCGTCGAGCTGCGGCGTGCGCTGGCGCAACCCGACAGCCAGCTGCGCCGCGGAGGCGACCTGCGCCTGCACGCCGCACAGCCGGCTCACGATCTCGCCGACGCCACCATCGGTGCGCGGATCGACGAACTGCCGCGAAAGCCGCCACGTCAACACCTGGTCCCATGTGACCTGCATTTCTCCCAGGCTCTACCAGGCCAGCAGCGCCGACAAACGACCGCGGCGCGCATGACAAAGGGTGCCACCGGCGCGATCCGCGCGACGGCTCGGTTAGGCGGCGCCGATAGGGTCAACTCGTGCCCTGTCGCCCGAACTGCAAGCTGATCCTGCGTCACGCTGTCGTGGCCTTGTCGTCGTGCGCCGTCCTGGCCACCGTCGCAGGCGCAGTGGCCGCGCCGGCAGAAGCCCGTAAGCCCGTCTACTACACCGACCATGACAGCGAGGCGAAGATACGGCCCCTGATCGTGGACGGCAGCGGAAGCGTGCGAGCCGGTCCCTTCCGACACTGGCGAGGATGGGGGACTGCCAAGGCAAACGCCACTGTCCGCTACCGGAAGCTGCGGACCACGGTAATCATGCGGCAGGTCCGCACCTGCGCAGGGCGCCGGCAATATCGGCTGCTCTACATCTACAGCTACCGAAACGGCAAGGCATTGGGTCGTCGTCAACGCTTCGTCAACCGCGCGTGCCAGCGCTGATGTCTCTCTCGCCGCGTCGCGCCCTGACGTTCGCCGCACTTGTCGGAGCGATGACCCTCGTGCTGTGCTCCGGCAGCGCGTTGGGCCATACGGGACCGGGAAAAGCGACACCGTCAAACGTCGGCAAGGGACACCCTTGGAAGTCGAATGGATGCACGTGGAGCCCCGACGCGGTAAAGGGCATGTACGACTTCAAGCACGCGTGCGATCACCACGACGGCTGCTACATCGGCTTTCCGCGTAAAGGGATCCCGACATATTGGGTGAGCAAGGACCAGTGCGATCGTTGGTTTCGCGACGACATGCGGGAATCGTGTCGTGAAGACCATCCTCCCGGGGTCAGGGGCCAGCCATCCAACCGCGACGTATGCATGCAGTGGGCGAACACCTACTTCGATGCCGTGCAGCGCTTCGGTGGTCCCTGGTACAAGAAGCCGTCGTTCGTCGAGCCGGGCTTTCGCCTTCCGCAGCCGACGCCTCTGATCCAGCCGCTGCCTCAGCCCAACTTCCCGGTCATCGAGCCCATCGCCCCGATTCCTACGCAACCAGCACCCGAGGTGCGCGGGTATCACGTCGAGGATTACTTCCTCGGGGGCACGTGGGCGCGGACGGATCCCAACGACGGCACGTGGTACCGGCAAAGCGCCCGCCCGCCTAACGGCGCGTACTGGTATCCGAATGGCCTCGGCGTCGGAGTGGACTGCGCTCGAACAGCCGCTGGTTACGTCGTCTCCTTTGCCGACGGGCACAAGGAGAACTGGGATACGTGGCTCCACGTCACCGATGGCAAGTGGTACCCGTCGGCCGCAACAACTGAGATCAACAGTAATGGCCTGCAGGGCCTGCGGGCCTGCTGAAGCTGCCCCGAACGCCGAGCCCTAGCCGAAGCGCACGTCGAAGCGCGCACCGCCCAGCGACGACGCGCCAACGTCGATCCGGGCCGCGTGCGCGACCACCTGCTGGCGCACGAGCGCGAGCCCGAGGCCCGAGCCCGGCGCCGCGGTTCCGTCGACCCGCACGAACGGCTCGAAGATCCGCTCGCGGTCCTCCTCGGCGATCCCCGGCCCGTCGTCCTCGACGGCGATCGCCGGCACGCCGGGGTCGATGCTCACGCGCACCGTGCCGTCCGGGCGCCCGTGCCGCGCCGCGTTCTCGAGCAGGTTGTCGACGAGCAGGCGCAGGCCCGGCTCCCAGCCGCGCAGCCACACCGCCTCCTCGGGCAACGACGAGGTCCACGTCACCGAAGGATGGCGCGAGGCCGCCTGGTCCAGCGACGCCGCCACGACGTCGCATAGCTCGACGTCACCGGTCTCGCCGGGCGACGCGTCGCCGCGGGCCATCGCCTGCAGCCCGTCGAGCAGGTTGACGAGCCGCCGATGCTCGGACAGCGCGTCGAGCACGAGCTCCGTGCGCTGCGCGACCGGGATGTCCGGATGGCGGCTCAGCGCCGACAGCGTCGCCTGCACGCTCGTCAGCGGTGTGCGCAGCTCGTGACCGGCGTCGGCCGTGAAGCGCCGCGTGGCGGCGAGCGCACGCTCGCGGTCGGCCGCCGACCGGCCGAGCCGCGCGAGCATGTCGTTGAAGCTCGACGCCAGCGAGCGCAGCTCGGCCGGCCCGTCGCCGCCGGGCACGCGCTGGTCGAGGTCCTCGGTGCCCGCGATCCGCGACGTCGCCGCGCGCAGGCGCCGCAGCGGCGCGAGCAGCAGGGTCGCGGCAAACCACGCGCCGATGCCGCCGAGCAGCAGCGCGACCAGGCCGAACCCCGCAAGCCGGCGATTCAGCGCCGCGAGCTTGCGCTCGACCGGCCCCATCGGCGTCGTGACCTCGAGGCGCGCGAGGCCCTCGAGCCCCGGCACCGGGACCCGCGTGATGTACGAGCGGAAGCGCCGGTCGCCGGCGCTGAGCGTGTGCATCCCGTTCTCGCGGGCGATCTTCGACGACGGCGCCGGCAGCCCATACGCGAGCAGCTGGTCGTTGCGCAGGAGCAGGCGCAGCGACGTCCGGTTGGCGATCAGCGCGTTGTTCAGGCGCTTGTCCTTGCGCAGCCCCTCGTCGAGCGCCTGAAGCAGCGTGTCGCGCGACAGCGCCGCCGTGCGCTTGAGCCGGTCGTCGAGCGCGGCGCGCTCGGAGCGAGCGACGTACCGCGAGACCATGACCCCCGCCCCCGACAGCACGAGCGCGAGGACGATCGTGATACCAAGCGTGAGACGACCGCGAAGGCTTCGCACGCGTACACCCCCTCAGGGGCGCAGGATGAACCCGACGCCGCGGACGGTGTGCAGCACGCGCCCCTCGCCACCGGCCTCGAGCTTGCGCCGCAGGTAGCCGACGAAGACGTCGGCGACGTTCGTGCCCGGATCGAACGTGTAACCCCAGACCTCCTCGTGCAGGTGGGTGCGCTCGATGACCTCGCCCGGCCGGCGCATGAAGAGGTGCAGCAGGTCGAACTCGCGGCGGGTGAGCTCGAGGTCGCGGCCGGCGCGCAGCGCCGCGTGCGAGCGCGGGTCGATCGAGAGATCGCCGACCGTAAGCGCCGCGTCGTGAGTCGCCGGCCGGCGACGCAGCAGCGCGTGCAGTCGCGCCGTCACCTCCTCGATCGCGAACGGCTTGACGACGTAGTCGTCGGCACCGGCCTGCAGCCCGCGCACGCGGTCGTCGACCTCGTCGCGCGCCGACAGGATGCAGACCGGGATGTCGTCGCCGGCGTCGCGCAGCCGGGCGAGGACCTCGAGCCCGTCGAGGTCGGGCATCGCGAGGTCGAGCAGGATCACCGCCGGGCGCATCGACTCGTTCGCCGCGAGCGCCGCGCGCCCGCCCGACGCGCGCACGACGCGAAAGCCCTCGAGCTCGAGGCCGGCGCCGACGGCGCGGCGGATCGCGGCGTCGTCATCGACGAGCAGCACGACCGGCCCCTCGGGGCCGGACGGCCCCCCGTCATCCACGCCTGACGTCCTCGCAGTCGCGGGCGACCGAGTCGATGCGATCGGCGAGCACGCGATCGCGCCCGCGCCCGCACTTGATCTGGTCGCGCGCTCCGTCGTCGGCGCGGATGACGTCCCTGCCGTCACCGCCGACGGCGACGTCGCCCGGGCCCGACAGCGCGTTGATCGTGTCGTTGCCCGCGCCGCCGAGCATGTTGTCGGCGCCCGGGCCGCCGTTGAGAACGTCGTTGCCGGCATCGCCGGACAGCAGGTCGTCGCCGGGGCCGCCGAGCAGGCGGTCACCGCCGCCGGCGCCGAAGATCTTGTCGTCGCCGCCCTTGCCGTTGATGCGATCGGGGCCGGGGGTGCCCATGATCGTGTCCGGCCCGCGCGTGCCCTTCTGTGCCGCGAAGGCGGACGAGCCGCCGCCGAGTATCAGGACGAGCGCGATAGCAAGCAGACGTCGGGGCATGCCGCACACCATGACGCACGTCGTACCCCTCCTGCGCCCCAGCGCCGCAGTCTCATCGACTTCTCACCGTCGGTGAGGACTGTGTGAGACCCCCGTGAGGCGCGACCCCTTGGCGCGCAGAGTAAGCCCAAGCACTCAACGCCCAGGAGGCAAGCGACATGAACTTCAAGCGGACGCAGCTCGTCGGTGCAGCACTCTCGATCGGCCTCGTCATCCCGGCCAGCGCGCTGGCGGCGACGATCATCGGTGGACCCCGCGGCGAGAGCCTGCGCGGAACGAATGTCGCCGACATGATCGACGGCAACGGCGGCAACGACCGCATCCATGGCCGCGGCGGCCCCGACCGGCTCATCGGCGGCACCGGCAACGACCGCGTCTTCGGCATGGGCGGCAACGACACGATCACCGGCGTCCAGGGCAACGACCTGCTCAACGGCGGCCCGGGCGACGACGCGATCACCGGCGACGCCAACAACGCCGGCGACCTCACCTCGTTCGACCGCATCTACGGCGCGGCCGGCAACGACACGCTTAAGGGCGGCGACTCCGCCGACCGCATGGCGGGCGGCGCCGGCAACGACACGTCCTTCGGCGAGAGCGGCCGCGACCGCATGTCCGGCGGCACCGGCGACGACAACCAGGCCGGCAACGGCGGCAACGACGTCATCTTCGCCAACCTCGGCGTCGACACGTCAGCCGGCGGCGACGGCGACGACGTCCTGTGGGCGCTCGCTCGCGGCGACGTGGCACCCGGCCCCGGCGTCGACCAGGTCGGCGACACGCTCGACGGCGGCAACGGCAACGACGTCATCCGCACCCGTGACGGCGAGGTCGACCGCGTGACCTGCGGCACCGGCAACGATCGTGCGCTCCTGGACAACGTCGACGTCATCACCGACGCGTCGGCGACAGCCCCCAACGGCTCCTGCGAGCAGGTCCAGCGCAAGGCCCCGAAGAACGGCGAGAGCCGCTCGGAGGACGCCCAGGAGTCGCCCAAGGAGGAGAAGGTCACGGACTAGCAGGACCCTCCACGGTCCGCTGACCGAACCTCGGCTTGGCCGACCACCGCGTGCGCTCGCGGTGGTCGGTCTCTGTCGTTAAGGGACCTCCGCCGCATAGCGCTCGACCGCGGCGGCGCCCTCGCACATGAGCTCCGCCACCGGCGCGGCCAGCGCGACCCGCTCGTCGACCAGGACGGCCGCCGCGATCCGCAAGTCGTGCGCGAGGCGATCGAGCGGGAAGTCGCGCCGGTGCAGCACGCGCGCGAGCCACAGGACCTGCGCCTCGAAGGGCGCCTCGCCGCGCTGGGCGTCGAACGCCCATGCGAGCAGGTAGAGGTTGTCGTGCACGCACCACTCGCGCCCGACCGGGCCGTAGCGTTCGAACTCGTCGTCGTAGATCGCGTAGTAGCGGTCGGCGATGAGCTCGGCCAGCGGGGCGAGGCGCACGGCCTCGCCGCCCTCGAGCCTCGCGGTCTGCGGCGGTGCGGCGCCGCTCGGCGGGCTGGTCCTGGACTTCATTCCGCGACGACGTCGAACGAGTGCAGGTGCTCGAGGCGCTCCAGGGTGATGGCGGCGCCGAGCTCCTCGGGGATCCGGTCGTGCGAGCGCGCGTGCTCGTCGCCGCGCATGTAGGCCGTGAAGCAGCTGCGCTCGCGCCAGCGGCTGACCATCCAGATCTCCTCGGGGTCGCGGTCCGAGCGCCAGACCTGCAGGTCCACGAAGCCGTCGGACGCCTCGACGAGGCGGCTGCGGCGGCGGAACGCGTCGACGAGCTCCTCGGCCCGGGAGGCGGCGACGCGTAGGCGTGAGACCGAGATGTACATGGTGTGCGAGGCACTCCGAAAAGCAGGCGTCTCGCTGGAGTATGGCGCCCCGGCGCTCGGTTGGCGCAACGCCGCTCACCTTGGGACGAGGTGCCCCGGGCGCCGGCGTAAGCGCGCGTTCAGCTGTCTTTGCCATCGTCCGAGCGGTGGCATCGACGGACGCCGACGGCGACACCCGCCCGCCCGGGCCGCCGATCGGCCGGCGGGCGTTCCTCGGGACCGTCGGCGTCGGGCTGTCCTCGCTCGCCTGGGGAGGCGCCGCGCTCGACCTCGCCGCGCGGAGCACGCTGCTGCTGCCCGAGCCGCTGCGCGCCGCGCTCCCGTTCGGCAAGGGCTGGCGGATCTACGCGGTGAGCCCGCCGCACCCGACGTTCGATCCGGCGACCTGGCGGCTGCGCGTCGACGGCCTCGTCGAGCGCCCGCTGAGCCTGACCTACGCCGAGCTGCTCGCGCTGCCGCGGGCCGATCAGACGTCCGACTTCGTGTGCGTGACCGGCTGGTCGGTCGACGACGTGCGCTGGGGCGGGGTGCGCTTCGCCGACCTGCTGGCAGCCGCGCGCCCGCTGCCCGCGGCGCGGGCGCTGCGCTTCGAGTCCGCCGAGGAGCCGTACGTCGACTCGCTCACGCTCGCGCAGGCGCTGTCACCCGACGCGATGCTCGCGCACGCCATGGACGGCGAGCCGCTGGCGCGCAAGCACGGCGCTCCCGCCAGGGTCGTCATGCCGAGGATGTACGGCTACAAGGGCGTGAAGTGGGTGGAGCGGATCGTCGTCACCGATCGGGTCGCCGACGGCTACTGGCAGCAGCGCGGCTATGACCGCGATGCCTGGATCGGCGGCTCCAATGGCCGCTGAGGCGCCGCACTCGGGCGCGGCGGCGGGCGGCGGGCGGCCCGCCGCGCCGGCCGCCGCGCGCGTGCGGCGCTTCGGCGCGACCGAGCGCAGCCTGCACACGATCCACGCGTCCGCGTTCGCCGTGATGCTCGCGACCGGGCTCGTGCTCTACGTGCCCGCCTTCGCCCAGGCCTTCTCGAGCCGGCCGCTCATGAAGGCGATCCACCTGACGGCGGCCGTCGCGTGGCTGACGGCGCTCGCGCTCGTCGCGATCCTCGGCGATCGACGGACGCTGCGCCGCACGCGGCGCGAGCTCGAGCGCCTCGACGCCGACGACCTGCTCTGGCTGCGACGCCGCGGCGGCGGCGTGCCGCAGGGGCGCTTCAACGCGGGGCAGAAGCTCCACGCGGTCGTGCAAGCGGCGCTGGCGGTGCTGTTCACCGTGTCCGGCGTGCTGCTGTGGCTGGGCGAGCGCGACACCGCGTGGCGCCTGCCGGGGTCGATCGCGCTGCACGACGTCGCGACGCTCGTCGCCGGGGTGCTCGTCGCGGGGCACGTGTGGATGGCGCTCAGCCCGCGGGGTCTGCCGGCGATCGAGGGGATCCTGCGCGGGACGGTGCCGGCGGCGTGGGCAGCCGAGCACCATCCGACATGGGTCCCTGCCGCGACGTCCGCGGCGCGCTTGGGAGGTCCGGGCATGGTCCGCCTCGCCGCGGCGTGCGGGGCCGTGGCGCTCGGCGCCGTCATTCTCATGGCGTGGGTGTTTACTTAAGTATTTACTTGTGTTATGCTCCTCCGCGTAAGCAAGGAAAGGAGCATCGACATGACCGTCGAGCCCACCACGAAGGACAAGCAGATCACCATCGATGTGCCCGAGGATCGCGTGGCCGAGTTCTACGCGCTTTACGGCCACTTCCTCGCCGGCTTCCCGGTACGCGGGCGCCGCGGACGCGGCCATCGCGGCCCCGGACCCGGCATGCACCGCGGACACGGTCACGGCGGACACCGCTGCGGCCATCACCACGAGGACGACCCCGCCACCGAGGCGACCGCGCCGCCCGAGCGCCCGCAGGGTGCCGGCCCGGAGCCCGCGGCCGTCTGATGGCCGACAAGCAGGTCACCGTCGCGGTGCCCGAGGAGCGCGTTCCGGAGTTCTACGTCTGGTTCGCGCAGTTCCTCGCGGCCGAGCCGGGCGGCGGCCCGCCGCGCGGCGGGCCGTTCGCGCGGGGTGGCCCGTGGGGCCGCGGCCGCGGCTTCGGGCCGCAGTTCGACGCCGAGGCCTGGTCGGCGGACGACGCCGAGCAGGCGGCATGGCTGTACGGCAAGCTCGCACCACCCGCGCGCGAGCTCTTCGACCTGTTGATCGAGGCGCCCGGCCGGCGCTTCTCGGGCAACGAGATCGCCGCCAGCCTGCGCCTGGAGAAGGGCGCGCATGGCGTGGCGGGCATCCTCGCGTGGCCGGGTCGCTACAGCCGCAAGCTCGGCCGGGAGCTGCCGATCTCGACCGAGGGCCGCGAGGACGGCGGCACCGACTACTACCTCGACGACGCGGCAGCCAAGCTGTTCGCCGGAGCGCGCGAGGCCGCGCGCGAGCGCTGACGTCGGCGCAGGGTCGGCGCGACGGCTCGCGCGCCGCTCAGCGCGGCGCGCGCAGGCCGAACGGCGGCCGCACGCCGGGCGCGCGCTTGGCCTGCACGACGCGGCGCCGGCCGCGCGCGCCGGGCAGCGCTCGCAGCGCGTCGCGGTAGGCGAGCAGGAGGTGGCGCTCGCGCAGCAGCGTGTGGCCGAGCGCCAGCACCTCGTAGAACGCGATCCGGTGCAGGTCCCCGCGCACGTCGGCCCAGCTGTCGTTCTTGACCATCATCAGCAGGCGGTTTCGAAACTGCAGCCGGCGGTGCGCCTCGGGCAGGCCGGAGCGGGTCGTCGGCGAGTAGAAGCGCATGTGCCACGCGACGGCCCGCGGCTCGTACATACAGCGCCAGCCCACCAGGCGGGCGCGCCAGGCGAGGTCGACGTCCGACGCCCACAGCTCAAGCTGCTCGTCGAACACCTCGCCGCCGACCGCGCACGCGTCGAGCGCCTCGCGGCGGTAGAGCACGCAGGCGCCGTCGCCGCCGAAGACCTCGGCGGCGTGCGCGTACGCCGACGCCGGCTCGTTGTGGCCGACGAGCGTGTTCTTGCGGCGGCGGTCGACGACCATGCCCGCCGCGTCGAGCACGTCGAGCCGCTCGTCGACGGACATGCCCGTCGCGCGGATGAGCCGCGGCGCGACCGAGCCGACGCCCCGCATCTCGAGGCGCCCGCGCGCGATCGACAGGAAGTCCTCGCCGAGCACGCAGTCGGCGTTGAGCAGCAGCACGGCATCGCCTTCGGACGCGAGGATCCCGGCGTTGATGGCCGCGGCGTAGGACACGCGCTCGCGCAAGCCGAGCACGCGGGCGCCGTGCGCCTCGGCCACCGAACGCGTCGAGTCCGTGCACGCGTTGTCGATGACGAGCACGTCCGCGCCGTCCTGCGCGACGGCCGCCGGCAGGCAGCGCTCGAGCAGCGGCGCCTCGTCGACCGACAGCACCAGGACCGTCGTGCGCTGGCTCACAGCATCTCTTCGTAGACCGCGACGGTCAGCGCGGCGCTGCTGGCCCACGACAGCGCGCCCGCTCGCACGAGCCCGCGCGCGGCGAGGTCGGCGTGGTGGGCGCGATCGCCGACGACGCGGCGGATCGCGGCGGCGATGTCTCCGGGGTCGAGCGGGTCGAAGTAGTCGCACGCGTCGCCGCCGGTCTCGGGCAAGGCGGTCGCGCGCGCGGCGAGCACGGGGACGCCGCGCGCCATCGCCTCGACGAGGACGAGCCCGAAGCCCTCGTAGAGCGAGGGGTGCACGAGCGCATCGGCGCCGCGCATGAGCGCGTCCATCTCGCCGTCGGCGAGCCAGCCGGTGAGCTCGACGGGGTGGCCGCGCGCCGCGGCGCGCACCCGCTCGCCCTCGCCAGTGTCGACGCCGGCGAGCACGAGGCGGTGCTCGAGGCCCTCGGCGCGCAGCAGCGCGAACGCCTCGACGAGGCGCAGGAGGTTCTTCTTGGGGCGCAGGTCGCCGACGGCGAGCAGATACGACCCGTCGGCGGCGAGCGGCGCGGGCGCGTCGCCGATCGGCAGGGAGGGCGCGTTGGGGATGATCCGCACGCGGGCCTCGTCGACGTCGTAGCGCCGCACGACGTCGTTCGCGGTGTAGCCCGAGACGCAGATCACGCGCTGGGCCGAGCGCGCGGCGCGCGGGGTGAACGTGCGGTACTTCCAGCCGGTGCGCTTGCTGAAGTCGTCCGGGAAGACCTCGAAGGCGAGGTCGTGAATCGTCACGACGCCCATGCACGGCCGCGCGAGCGGGAGGAAGCAGTTCGGCGTGTGGACGAGGTCGGCGTGCATCCGCCGCAGGCGCACAGGGAAGCCGACCTGCTCGAAGAGCACCTCGGGCCCGCGGCCGCCGCGCGAGACGAAGCGGAAGTCGAGGCTGTCGTGCTCGGGCAGGGCGGCGATGAGCTCCTTCGCGTAGCGGCCCCAGCCGCGCAGTTGCGGCGCGAACGCGTCGCGGGCGTCGATGGCGACGGTCGGCACCCGGTAACCATGCCATGCCCGAGCCCGGCACATCCGCCAACGTTCGTCCAGGCGCGCCGGGCGCGCGGCTGCCGCGGGCCCGGCCGGGCGGGCTCCGCTAGCTTGCCCCGGGTGAGCCGCGGCCCCCTTGGACTGTTTCGCAGCGACGACGACCGCTCCGCGGTGCAGCGAGCCCGGCGGCTCGGGCTGCAGACGGCGAGCCTCGCGAAGCTCCCGCGCCCCGTCGCGCTGTTCTGGTGGCGCGCGCTGCGCCGCGCGCAGGCCGAGCGCGACACGTGGAGCATCGACGTGGCGTGCCGCCCGGCCGAGCTGCGCGTGCTGCTCGACGTGCTGGGCGACGCCCGCCGGGTCGCCGAGGTCGGCACGGCGGCCGCGTGGACGACATCGTGCATCGCCCTCGCGCGGCCCGATCGCGAGGTGCACAGCTGGGACATCGAGGCGCACCCCGAGCGCGAGCGCTACCTGGCGCTGCTCGCCCCGGCCGACCGCGCGCGGGTGTACCTCTACGACCGCCCCGGCGGCCTCGGCCCGCAAGACCCGCCGCCCGTCGACGCCGTGTTCATCGACTCGTCGCACGAGCTCGAGGAGACCGTCGCGACATTCCACACCTGGGAGCCCGCCCTCGCGCCGGGCGGCATCGTCGGCTTCCACGACTACGCCGACGACGCCTATCCCGGCGTCACGCAAGCGGTCAAGCAGCTCGGCCTCGACGGCGAGGCCCGCGGTCATCTCTTCGTCTGGCGAAAGCCGGCCTGAGGTGTCCGCGGGTTACCATGCCGAGGCCGTGCAAGAGGTCAAGGACGACACCGCGTCGGTTCCGCGCCAGTCGCGGATCTTCGAGCTGCCGATCGAGCTCGGCCAGCCCGACGAACTGCTCGAGCGGATCATCGGCTGGGTCGGGACGAGCGAGTCGACCAAGCGCGTCATGTACGTCAACGCGCACGTGCTCAACCAGTCGCGTGAGGACCCGGCGCTGCGCAGCGCGCTCGAGGAGGCCGACCTCGTCTACTGCGACGGCTACGGCGTCCGCCTCGCGGCGAAGGCGCTGAGCGCCGAGATCCCGCACCGCATGACCGGCGCCGACTGGATCTGGGATCTCGCGACCCTCTGCGAGGCCCGCGACGCGTCGGTCTACCTGCTCGGCTGCGAGCCCGGCGTCGCGCGCCAGGCCGGCCTGCGCCTGCGCCGCGCGCGCCCGAAGCTGCGCGTCGTCGGCACCCACCACGGCTACTTCGAGATCGGCTCCGGCCACGACGAGCGCGTGATCGAGGACATCAACCGGCGCAAGCCGGACATCCTGCTCGTCGGCATGGGAACGCCCAAGCAGGAGATCTGGGCGCAGCGCACAGTCGACCGCCTGGACTGCTCGGTGCTGTGGAGCGTGGGGGCGCTGTTCGACTTCGTCTCGGGACGCGTACCGCGCGCGCCGGCCTCGTTGTCGGACAATGGACTGGAATGGATCTTCAGACTGGCGATCGAGCCGCAGAGGATGTGGCGGCGCTACCTGGTGGGGAACCCGGTGTTCCTGAGCCGGGTGATGGCACAGGCCCGCCAGCGCCACCTCCGCTGAACCAGCGCCGCGAGCGCATCCTCGCCTGGCTCGGCCTCGCCGGCGCCGGTGCGATCGCGCTCGGGCTGGCGCAGTACGCGGGCGTCGTCGGCCGCGGCGGCACCGGCTCCGCGCTGCGCGTGGCGACCGCGACCGTTGTGCTGTTCGGCCTGGTCGGCTGGGGCCCGACCCGCCTGCTCCTACCCGCGCGCCTGCGCGGTCACGAGGCGCTGTGGGTGCTGCCGATCGGCGCTGCCGGCACCACGCTCGAGCTTGCGCTGCTCGCCTACGCGATGGTCCCGTTCGACCTCGCGCTCGCGATCGTCGCGCTTGGGAGCACCGGCCTCGCCGTGTTCGCCTGGCGCCGCGACCCCGGCCTGCGCTCGAGCCGCGCGCCCGCCGGCGCGGCGTCGTGGCGGATGCTCGCCGTCCCGCTCGTGCTTGCGATCATCATCGGGGCGATCGCCCTGCTGCCGATGTTCCGCGGCGGCTTCGTCACCGTGATCGGCAACGGCTCTGACGCGCACCTCGCCGTCGGCACCGCGCAGTTCCTGCAGAAGAACGGGCCGAAGGACGTCGACGCGAGCCAGGCCGTCGACCGCGTCCCGCTCGTGTGGCGCTCCAAGCCGCCGATCTACCTCGCCTACGGCGCCGTCTCGCGCACGGCCGGGATGGAGCCCTACGCGGTCATCGCGACGTTGTCGGCCGCGCTGCTCGCGTTCGCGGCGCTCGGCTTCTGGCTGGTCGCGCGGGAGCTGCTCGGCGCGGGGCCGTGGGGCGCCGCTGTCGCGATGGGCCTCGTCGGCATGAACCGGATCGAGCTGTTCACCGGGATGCATCCCTACTTCAACCAGACGTGGGGCTACATGGCGACGCCGTTTGCGATCGTGCTCGCGTGGCACGTCGTGCGCCATCGAACGCGCGGCGGCGTGCTGCTGTTCGCCGGCTTCATCGGCGTCGTCGCGTTCGCGTACCCGCTGGCCCTGCCGGTCCCGCTGCTGGCCGCGATGGTCTTCGCGGGATTCGAGCGCAGGCGGCGCGGGCTGTCGCTGCTGCGGATCCCGCGGCTGCGCTCGAAGAAGCAGCTCTTGTGGATCGTGCCGCTGTTCTTGCTGTTGATCAGCGCGCTGCAGGGCGTGCTCGAGAAGACGGCCGCCTCGACGCGCGTGCTCGCGCCGGGCTACTCGCTCGTGAACTGGGGCGGCGACCTCACGCACTTCTTCCCCGAGCGTTTCTTCCTCGGGCTCGACGAGGCCAACAGCGCGATCTTCGGCGTGCCGCTGTTCGCGCTGGGCTTGTTCATCGCGCTGCGGCGGGCGCCGCGCGAGATCCGGTGGGGCCTCGGCGCAATCGTCGGCTTCGGCGTGCTCGCGGCGCTGTTCTTCCGCCCGCGCGAGTACGGCTGGTACTTCCACTTCAAGGCTCTAGCGTTCGTCGCGCCGCTCGTCGTGACGGCTGCCGCCGTGGGGCTGTCGAAGCTGCGCTGGCAATGGGTGTCGGTCGCCGCGCTGCTGCTGCTCATCGGGGCGACGCGCAACGGCGCCGCGCACGAGATCGGCACGACGTTCGACCAGCTGCCAAAGAGCATGCTCGAGCTGAAGGAGGTCGGCGCGCGGCTGCCAAACGATGCGTCGGTCCGGCTGGACATCCCGGCGGACGGGCGGATGCTGTGGGCCGGCAACATGCTCTCCGATCAGCCGCTGTGCTCTCAGCGCCCGCTGCTGAACACGAGCTACCCGCACGTCCCGATCTCGCGCCAGGCCGACTACGTGCTCGTCGACGACACGTGGCGCAAGCCGGTCGACGCCGTGGGGCCGGCGCTCATGACGCTCGACCGCTACCAGCTGTTTCGCCTGAAGCCGAACCTCGACCCGGCCAAGGGCGACCGCTGCTCGCGCAAGATGGTGCTGACGGTCAAGAAGCTCTACGCGGGAGGCACGAACGTCGAGCCGTAAACCGGCGCTTAGTTCAGAAAACTTAATTACGGCTTGCAGATCTTCTGATCTAGACTGCGGCGCATGCTCGCCGATGTCAGTGCCTTGCAACACGGCCGGCCGCAAGCGGCCCGCTCGATCACCCACCGCCATGCGCTCGCCGCCGCGCTGCGCAAAGCCGCCGTGCTCGAGCGCCTCGACCCCCGCGGCGACCCCTACGGCGCCGCCGGACAGGCGCTCGAGGACTTCGTCAAGCGCGAGGCGCAGATCGTGGCTCGGGGGGAAGACGTCCGCGGCTGGATCAGCACCGTCACGGAGCGCCGCTGGATCAACGAGCTGCGCTATCAGGGCCGTCGCGGCTACGAGCGCCTGGATGCGCCCGTCGCGCGCGAATCCGGGCGGACGCTCGGCGACCTGACGGCCGACCGGCGGCCCGCGCTCGAGGAGGTCGTGGAGCTGCGCGAGCGCCTGCACGGCATCGCTGCCGAGCAGCGCGCCGCCCTCGCATACCTGCGCGGGCAGCGCGTGCAGGAGCGCCACGTCCGGATCGTCGAGCTCGCGCTGACGACCGACCTCCTGCACCACGAGATCGCGAGCACGGTCAACGCCGAGTTCGCCGGCCCGGCGACCCGCGACGTCCTCGGCAACACGGTCACGCAGGTCATCAGCCGCCTGCGCGACCGGCTCGCTCGCGATAGCGCGTTCCCCACGGTCGTCGCGCGACTTCAGCGGACGCGTCGCGCGGCGTAGGCGGGGACGGCTGACGGCCGGAATGTTCGGCGGGCGCGTACCCGGAAAACCGGGCACCGCCCCCCGGCGATGCCCGCGGCCGGACACGCGCCGCCGACCTAGCCTTGCACCGACCGGCACGACACGAGACCCGCCGGCAGCGCAACATGCCCCTACTCCATGCCCACACCGCCCCCGCACGTGATCGCGCCCCCGCCGGCCAGCCCGCGCGAGCATGAGGCGCCCGCGTTCCGCCCACCGAGCGTGGGATCGCATCGCGGCCGGCTGGGCACGACCCGCTCGTACGGTCGCTGGGCCTTCGCGGTCTCGGCCAGCGGTGCCCTCACGGGTGCCGCGGCGGCGACGGGGCTACCCGCCGTGCTCGCTGTCGCGCTCGGCATGGCATGGGCGGTCGGCGGGATCACAGACCTCGTGGCGAAGCTCGTCGCACAGCGGTACGAGCGCGTCGGGCGCGGCGTCACTACGCATCAGCTCGCGATGGAGCGCATGCTGGCCGACCAGTTCGTCGACGCGCCGACGCATGGCTGGCTCGCTGAGGCCCACGAGGCACTCGTCGCCTCTCGCGCACGCTTCGCGCGGCTGCCCACGGCGACGAGTGGCGACGCTCGCGCCGTCACGTCGGCCATCGCCGTCATCCACGCGATCGAGGCCGACTTGCGCCACACGCGCGCGAGCCGGCTCGCCTGGACCGACGACGCTCCACCGAGCTTGTCGGGCGGCTTCGCGATCCAGGCCGTCGCGGAGGACCCCGACGTGCTGATCAGGCTGTACGGCGATCCCGCCAACCTGCCGGACTGGCTTGGGCCGCGCGGGCGCGACGTGCTCGCGCGCGTCGGCGCGGTGCTCGACGACGTGCGCATCCTCAACACCCCGCAGACCGAATGGGCGGTGCTGCTGTTCACGCTGTGGGCGCGAGCGCTGCTCGTCGGCGGTGCGCCGCTGCTCGCCGCCGTGTCGCTCGGCGAGCCCCCGCTCCAGGACGGCTGGGCACTGCGCGACCTGCCGTGGGCGATCGCGGGTACGTGGTCCATCCTCACGGCGCTCGCCGCGCCGTGGATCGCCACTGCGGTCATGCTTCGCGACGACCACGGCTCTCGGGTGCGCAGGTGGCTCCTCGTCGTCGAGATCCCGCTCGCTCTGGTGGCGGTCCTTTGCACGCCGTGCTGGCCGGTCGTCGTGTTCGCGGTCGGCTGGACAAACTGGTGGCAGCGCCCGGAGTTCGACTGGTTGCGGCTGGGCGCGTGGATGATCGTCGTCGGGACCCTTCTGGCGACGGGCATGGGCCTTCATGGGACCGATGTCTTGGACGTGCTCGTCGAGTTCGTCTTCGCCATGACGGCGATCGCGATCGTCGGCGCGACGTACGGCGCGATGCTGCCGGTGTCGGCGAGCCTGCTCGCGCGCACGCTGCTCGGCGGCCTGCTCACGCCGCGCCGGGCCCGCAATCGCGCGAACGTCCGCATCAACGACTCGATCCGCCAGCTCCTCGACGCAGCGCGCGCGATCGAGCGCCATTCGCCCGACGACCCCTCGGCGGCACGCGACGTCAGCAAGCTCCGCGAGTCGGCGCAGATGCTGGGCGCCCGCGCCGACGCCGGCGACCGCTGGGCCCGGCGCACGCCGCTGGGCTTGGAGACCCTCGTCGACGGCGCGCTCGGCGAAGCCGGCGTGATGAGCGACGAGCCCAAGGCGGTGGTCCTGCTCGAGGAGGCGCAGCGGTCGGGAGCTCCCGAGCCGGTGACGCTCGACGAGCCCGCGTTTCACCAGCGGCGGCTGCGCGTCGCGCGGTTTCGCAGGCGCAGCGATGCGCGCGCGTTGCGGCTGCTCGTCACGGAAGTCGTGCGCGAGGCGCGCCGCCACGGGACCGGCCCGCTCGTGACGGTCTGCCGCATGGAGGGCGATCGCGTCGTCGTGCGCTTCGCGAACGCCGTCCCGCCGGGTCCGCCGCGAGCCGGCCGCGGCAATGGCGCCAGCAACCTGCGGCGGCTGGCGCGGTCACTGGCGGACGGGCAAATCGACACGCGCGGGATGGTCGAAGGCTCATTCATCGACCTCCCGGATCTCGCGCGGCGCTTCGGCGTGCAGGCATCGTTCGACGCGGCCGCGCTGGAAGGCATCGATGACCATCCGACGTAGCGCGCGAGACGAGGTGTGACGTGGCTGAGACCGTGACGGTGCTGTGCGTCGACGACCGCGACGACGCCGAGACGTTCGACCACCACTTCGCGAAAGACGTCGCGAGCCGCCGGGAGACCGACGACGACGCGCCACGACGTCTCGTGCGGACCGGCCAGGTCGTGCGTTCCGACCGGGCCGCGCGCTCCGCGCTGCTGCGCGCCGCGAACGACCATGCGCTTCCCGACATCGTCCTGATCGACCACATGCTGCGCGGTGACGGAAGCGAGAAGTACGTTCCGCGCAGCCTCGAGCTGATGTGCTGGATCCGCGACGAGCTGGGCCGGCGCCGCGAGCGGTTGCCGGTCTGCGTCCTGTGGACGACGCGCTTCGATCCTGGCCTCGCGTTCACGTTCGTACGCTGTGGCGGCATGCAGGCGATCGACAGGATGATCAGCTGGCAGGACCAGATCGATGCGATGTGGCAGGCGTACGACTGGCGCGTGCGCGGCCACGGCGAGTGGACGCACAAGCCCGCGGATGGCTGGCCGGCGCTCACCGTCGCGCCGTCGAGCGCGGAGTTGCTCCCGTATCTGGAGGCGGACGCGTCGACCGTCGAGATCATGCGCGGCCTGGACATCTCCGAGGGCGCCGTTTCCGACCGCCGCCGGGTGCTCGTCCAGGCCGTCAACAAGCAGCTTCCCGCGCACCTGCTGCCGGGCGGGCAGCCGATCGTCCTCAACGGGCGATCGTCGTCGCTCGCGCAGATCGCACGCGACGGCGGGCTCGTGTGGGTCCCGCTCGCGTACACGCCGTACGTCGACGCGGGCTGACGCGGCGTCCCGCCGTGCCGGGGGAAGCCGCCCGGCGAACCGGCTGCCGCGCGCCGCCGATTCGGCTGCCGGGGGACACCCCGCGCCCCCAATGTGAGTGACGTCCCAAGCACACGGCCGAGGCCGCTGTGAGGACGTTCACTCACTCATATCTACCGGGAGTCGGCATGGCGATCGCCATCGCACCTGAAGGTCCCACACCACGCTTTCACGTCCTGCGCTGCAGCCACGACGACGCGGTGGCACTCGCGCGGATGCTCGCCCACGGCCCGATCCCGCGCGAGCAGCCGGGCGACCCGGCGTGCGCGTACCTCGCGCTTCCCATCGCAAAGCCCTGGGGGTACGAGGAGAAGATCTACGAGGACGCGCAGAGCGAGGCGTGGCTGCTGGCGGTCCGAGCGAGGCAATGTACGTCGCTGCACGCGCACGTGCGCAAGGTCACGATCCTCGTGTGCATCGGCGGCGACGGCTGGCTCGAGACCGGTGACGGCGATCGCATCCCGCTCGTGGCGGGAACCGTCGTGCTGATCATGCCGGGCGCCCGGCACCGCAGCGCGACCTCGAATGGCATGTGGCTCGTCGAGTTCGAATCGCCCAAAGACAAGTTCGATCTCGTCCGCTACGAGGACGACGCGCGCCGCGCTGGCACTGGCTACGAGGACGAGACCCACGCAGGGGCCGCCCCGGAGATGGACGTCGCACCCCTTGTCGCGTTGCCTGCCGGGCCGCCTCTTGCGCGACTGCGCGACGCCGACATCCAGCATCGCTTCGAATTCGACCTCGAGAGCGGCGCCCGGGTGCGAGCCCGCCCGCACGGGCTGTGCGCAGCGATCTCGCTCGAGCTGGGCTCGATCTTGCGCCGAGAGTTCGCCGTCGTGACAGCCGAGGATGTCGGTCGCGCGGCAGGCGACGACGCGCACCTGACGATCCGGCGCGCCGCGTAGCACCGTGGCCGGGGGCGGCGGCGCGCCCCGGCAAACCGGGGGTCGTCACCCCGAAAGTAGGTGCCGCAGAGAGGGGTCGGGCCGCCAGAGTCACCCTCACACCCATCGACACGGTGATGGGCACACACCATCCGGAGGAGAACTCATGTCCGACGTCGTCGCACTCACGAACCAGCCCTCGTACTTCGAGAATCGCCCGCGCGTCGTGATCATCACGGGCCCGGGCTACCAGGATCACGACTGCGTGGTCTGCGGCTACGGCTTCCGCCAGGCCTACTTCCAGGTCACGTTCGCCACGGCGGACGGCGGGCGCGTCACCGGCAAGTACGGCACGACCGTGCCGCTCGACAAGCGCTCGCCCGAGAACATCTCGTTCGACGATCTTCGCGTCGAGGACTTCGAGCTCGTCGTGCTGACCGGCGGGCACGAGGCACCCGATCGCGTCCGCCAGGACCGTCGGGCGACGGGCTTCGTCGCCGCGATGGCGGCGGCGGGGAAGATCGTGGCCGGGCTCTGCCACGGCCCGTGGGTGATGTCGAGCGCCCGGATCCTGAGCGGCCGCAGCGTCGCCGCGTATCCGGGGCTGCGCGACGACCTGGAGTTCGCCGGCGCGACGATCGTCGACGCCGACGTCGTGGTCGACGACAACATCGTCACATGCTCGTACTACGGCGAGGCCGGGCTGTTCATGCAGACCGTCATCGCCCTCGCCGAGGAGCGCTTCGGCCGCGGGCAGGTGGCGGCATGAACCTCCCGATCCCACACGGAGGCAAGCTCGTGCTCGACTTCGACGGCGTGCTCTGCGACTCCGCGACGGAGTGCCTGCACATCGCGTGGGGCGCCTACAACGGCTTCGGCGTCGAGGCGTTCGGGGCGGATGCGGGGACCTACGCCGTGCCCGCCGACGTCGCCGAGCGCTACTGGCGCACGCGGCCGTCCATGCGGCACCTCGCGCACTTCATCGTCCCGCTGCTCGACGGCCCGGAGCCGGCCGACCGGGCGGCGTTCGCCGAGCGCTTCGCGAGCCTGCCCGCAGCGACGACGGCCGCCTTCACCTGGGCCGCGCGCGAGTACCGCGAAGCGGTGCGCGCCCACCGCCGCGACGCGTGGCTCGCGCTGCATGGCGTGTGGCCGGAGATCGCCGCGCTCGCCGAGGGCGCGTACATCGCGACCGCGCGCGACCGCGGCTCGGTGTGCGAGATCCTCGCCGCCCACGGGGTGCGGGCGGATCCGTCGCGGATCTACGACGAGCTCAGCGAGAAGACCGGCGCGCTCGCCGAGATCGCCGCGCGCGAGGCGCTCGACCGCAGCGACGTGTGGCTCCTGGACGACAGCGTCGACAACTGCCGCATGGCGAAGGACGCCGGGTTCGGCGCCGGCTGGGCGTCGTGGGGCTGCAGCGATCCCGGTGACGAGGCGATCGCCGTGGCCGAGGGCATCCCCGTGATCGGACTCGAGGCCGACGCCGCGGCCGCATAGGCCGCGGGTCGCGGCACTATCGTGGCCTAGCATCATGATGCTAGGCTTGGAGCATGAGAACGACCGTGACCCTTGCGTCAGATGTCGCGGCAGCCGTCGAGGGGCTCCGGCGCGAGCGACACATCGGGGTCAGCGCCGCGGTCAACGAGCTCATCCGCACCGGGCTCGGGCAGGCGGACACCGCACGTAAGCCGTTCGTCCAGCGCACATCGCCCATGGGTGCGCGCATGGACGTCGCCAACATCGCAGACGTGCTTGAGGTGCTCGACGGCCCAGCCGCGCGCTGATGCTCGTCGACGCGAACCTCCTCTTGTACGCGCGTGATGCCTCGAGCCCCTTCCACGAACGCGCGCGCGACTGGCTCTCAGCGCAGCTGAACGGGCCTGTCCGCGTGGGCCTGCCATGGGTCTCGATGGTCGCATTCGTTCGCATCAGTACTCACGCGCGAGTCTTCGAACGGCCACTCACGCCGGCCGAGGCGTGGGGCCAAGTCGACGACTGGCTCGAAGCGCCAGCTGCTTGGATCCCAGTCGCGACGCACGCCCACCGCGACGTGCTTGGCACGCTAGTCCGGCGCTACGAGCTGCGTGGCAATCTCATATCCGACGCTCACCTCGCCGCGCTGGCGATCGAGCATGGGCTGACGCTGTGCTCAGCCGACACGGACTTCGCCCGATTCAGCGAGCTGCGCTGGGTCGATCCCGTCACGCCGTAGCTCACGCCCCATCAGGGCAGCTTGCGGCCGCCAGAGCCAGACGACTTCGCAGCCTCTTAGGTTCGTAGGCTGAACTATGGGCGTGAAGGTCCTGGTGGTCGACGACGAGCCAAGCGTGCGCTCCGCGCTGCAGCGCGCGCTGGCGCTCGAGCGCTACGACGTGCAGCTCGCCGACGACGGGCAGGCCGCCCTCGACATCCTCGCCGAGGGCGTCGTCGATGCGATCGTGCTCGACGTGATGATGCCGCGCATCGACGGGCTCGAGGTCTGCCGGCGGCTGCGCGCGGCCGGCGACCGCACGCCGGTCCTGATGCTCACCGCTCGCGACGCGATCGACGACCGCGTCGACGGCCTCGACGCCGGCGCCGACGACTACCTCGTCAAGCCGTTCGCGTTGCGCGAGCTCAACGCGCGGCTGCGGGCGCTGCTGCGGCGCGTCGATCCCGGCGGGCCGACGCTCGCGTTCGGCGACCTCGTTCTCGACACCGCCGCGCACGAGGTCCGCCGTGGCGACCGCAAGATCGAGCTCTCGCGGACCGAGTTCTCGCTGATCGAGCTCTTCCTCGAGCATCCGCGCCAGGTGCTCACGCGCTCGGTGCTGTTCGAGCGCGTCTGGGGCTATGACTTCGGCGCGACCTCGAACGCGCTCGGCGTCTACATCGGCTACCTGCGCCGCAAGACCGAGGCCGGCGGCGAGCGGCGGCTGCTGCACACGGTCCGCGGCATCGGGTACGTCCTGCGCGACCCATGATGGCGCTGCGACACCGGCTCACGATCCTGACCGCCGCGACGGTCGGGATCACGGTCGCGCTGATCTCGATCGTCGCGTACGTCGCGCTGCGAAGCGAGCTGCGCGGGCAGGTCGACGACACGCTCGTCTCCCAGTATCAGCTCTTCCGCGAGACCGGCCGCCTGATCTTGCGCCGCGAGCTGGACTTCCCCGAACCGTCCGCCCGCGACGGCGGCCCGACGGGGCCGGTGCAGGTCATCACGAGCCGCGGCGACATCTACCTCCCGGCGCAGGGCGATCTCCCCGTCCCGGTCGACGGAGACGACCGCGAGGTCGCCGTCGGGCGCGAGCAGACCGTCATGCGAGACACCCACTCCGGCGACGTGCACCTGCGCGTCCTGACGGTCTCCGTCCCCGGCGGTGGGGCGATCCAGTTCGTCCGCAGCCTGCGCAACGTCGACGCGACCCTCTCGCAGCTGAAGATCCT
Source organism: uncultured Actinomycetes bacterium (assembly GCA_963839905.1). Taxonomy (GTDB): domain Bacteria; phylum Actinomycetota; class Thermoleophilia; order Solirubrobacterales; family Solirubrobacteraceae; genus CADCVQ01. The sequence goes on from CAWIXC010000017.1 coordinate 210,433, forward strand.
GCTCACGCTGCTGTGCCTCGCCGGCACGCTGCTGGCCGCGCTGTTCGCGCGGCTGTTCAGCCGTCGCGTCATCCAGCCCGTGACCGACCTCACCGCGGCCGCCGAGCACATCACCCAGACCGAGGATCTCGGGCGCCGCATCGAGGTCCCGGGCGACGACGAGGTCGGCCGGATGGCCGCGCGTTTCAACACGATGCTCGACACGCTCGAGGGCTCGCGGCGCGCGCTCGACGACTCGGTCGAGGCGCAGCGCCAGCTCGTCGCCGACGCGTCGCACGAGCTGCGCACGCCGGTGACCTCGCTGCGGACGAACGTCGAGGTCCTGCTAGCGGGCGGCGAGCTGCCCGACGACGACCGCCGCCGGCTGCTCGAGGACGTCCGCGCCGAGACCGAGGAGCTCGGCGCGCTGATCACCGACGTCATCGAGCTCGCGCGTGGCGACGAGCCGCTGTCGGGCGTCGAGGAGGTGCAGCTCGACGCGCTCGTCGCGGAGACCGTCGCGCGCGCGCGGCGACGTCGGCCCGCCGTGACGTTCGCCACCGAGCTCGAGCCGACCGTCGTCGAAGGGCTCCCGGACCGCCTCGGGCGCGCGGTCGCGAACCTCGTCGACAACGCGGCGAAGTACTCGCCGGACGGCACCGTCGTCGAGGTCGTCCTGCGCGGCGGCGAGCTCAGCGTGCGCGATCACGGGCCGGGGATCCCCGCGGACGACCGCCCGCACGTCTTCGACCGCTTCTACCGGGGCGCCACGGCGCGCGGGCGGCCGGGCTCCGGGCTCGGCTTGGCGATCGTGCGCCAGGTGGCCGAGACGCACGGCGGGAGGATCGCGGTCGAGGAAGGCGCCGGCGGAGGGTCGCGCTTCGTCCTCACGCTGCCGGCGCTGGCGACGGGCGAGGCGGCGCTGCGCGAGGAAGCGCAGCCCTCCGCCTCCTGACGCTTAAGCCGGGCCTTACGCAATTCTTCGCAGAACCTCACGCGCAGCTTCCGTTGCTCGTGCTTGATCCGTGCCACGGCGGGCGCTCGCAGCGCCCGCGCGACGAGCGCGAATCGGAGGACCGACGTGAGCCAGAAGACCATCCTGCTTGGCAAGGCGATCGGGCTGCTGGCGCTGGCCGGCGTCGCGATCAGCCTCTCGGCGTGCGGTAGCGCCGACGACAGCGCGACGGCCGCCGACGCCGAGGCGAAAGCGGAGAAGGCGCGCCTGCGCCTCGAGCAGTGCCTGCGCGAGAACGGCGTGGACATCAAGACGAGTGCCGGCGGCCGGCGCACGGAGGTGCGGGTCACGCCGAAGGACGAGACGGCGATGCGCAAGTGCCGCAAGTACCAGCAGGAGGCGTTTGGCAGCATCACGCCCGAGCAGCGCCAGGAGTTCCAGGACGCGGCCACGAAGTTCGCCGCCTGCATGCGCGAGCACGGCGTGGACATGCCCGATCCCGTCATCGGCAGCGGGCCGGGCGCGAGGGGCGGTGGGCCGCAGACGCGCCGCAGCCCTGGCGGCAGCGGCGCCCGGATCGATCGCGAGAGCCCGAAGACGCAGGCCGCGATGAAGGCATGCGAGGACAAGCTGCCGAAGGGTCCCGGCGGCCGCGTGCGGTTCGGCGGCGGCCCGGTGCCGGCGCAGTGATACCCGGCGGGGGGCGTACGCGCCGCGGTCCGCGGCCGCTCGTGGTCGCCGCCGGTGCGGGCGCCCTCGTCGTCGCGGGCGCGATCGTCGTGGCGGCCGGCTCGGGTCCCGATGGCGAGACGGCGTCAGCCGGCGGTCGCACGCCGACGACGACGATCGAGCGCCGCGACCTCATCGAGGTCCAGACGGAGGACGGCACGCTCGGCTACGCCGACAGCCGCACGACCGTCAACCGGATGGCGGGCACGATCACGTGGCTGCCGCGCACCGGCTCGGTCGTGCGGACCAACGGCCGCCTGTACGCCGTCGACGGCGAGGCGGTGTACCTGCTCGACGGGTCGAGCCCGGCGTACCGCGACCTCGCGCCAGGCATCTCGGGCAAGGATGTCGGCGCGCTCGAGCGCAACCTCCGCGCGCTCGGCGAGGACCCGAGCCGCGCGATGACCGTCGACGGGACGTGGGACGCCGGCACGACCGCGGCCGTCAAGCGCTGGCAGCGCGACAAGGGCCTCGAGCAGACGGGCATGATCGAGCTCGGCCGCGTGGTGTTCGGGCCCGGCGATCGCCGTGTGTCGTCGCTCGCGCTGAAGGTCGGCGCGAGCGCGGGGTCGAGCTCGGGCGGCGGCTCGGACGGCGGCTCCGATCGCCCTGCCGCGTTCGACGGCGCGGATCCGTCGAGCAGCGCGGGGACGCAGCTCGTCGCGTACCAGGCGCCCGCCACGACGACGACCGCGCCCGCCACCACGACCACGGCCCAGACCACCACGACCCCCACCCCAAAGCCGGAGGCGGAGGCGAAAGCGAAGGCGGACGCGAAAGCGAAGGCGAAAGCGAAGGCGGAGGCGAGCGCGAAGGCGAAGGCGAACGCGGACGCGAAGGCGAAGGCGAAGGCGAAGGCGAAGGCCGCCGCGAAGACCCCCGCCGCCAGCAGGTCGACGTCCCCCTCGGCGTCGCGCGACGGGGGCGGCTCGAAGACGCCGGCCGCAGCCTCCGACGACGGCGACTCCGGCTCCTCCGCCCCCTCGACGAACCTCATGACGACGACCTCGACGCGGCGCATCGTCACCGTCAAGCTCGACACGACGAAGGAGTCCGTTGCCGTCCGCGGCGCGCGGGTCACGGTCGAGCTGCCGTCCGGCGACGCGGTGCACGGGCGGATCGCGCGCGTCGGCACGACGGCGACGAGCGAGCAGTCGAGCGACGGCAGCTCGTCGCCCCCGACGATCAAGCTCACGATCAAGCTCACCGAGCGCGCCAAGGCGATCGACCAGGCGCCCGTGACGGTGCGCCTCGAGCGCAGCCGGCGCCGCGACGTCCTCGCGATCCCCGTCACGGCGCTTCTGGCGCGCAGCGGCGGGACGTTCGCCGTCGAGGTCGTCGAGGGGGCCAACCGGCGCGTCGTCCCTGTGACGACCGGCCTCTTCACGAGCGGCTTCGTCGAGATCGAGGGCCGCGGTCTGCGGCCGGGCATGCACGTCGCGAACGCCGCCGTATGAGCACGCCCGTCCTGCGCCTGCGCGGCGTCACGAAGGAGTATCCCGGCGACGTCCACGCGCTGCGCGGCGTCGACCTCGAGATCGCGGCGGGGGAGCTTGTCGCCATCCTCGGCCCGTCGGGCTCGGGCAAGACGACGCTGCTGCAGATCATGGGCACGCTCGACCGCCCCACCGCGGGCGACGTGACGATCGACGGCTTCGACGCCGCGGCGGCGTCCGACGCGCAGCTGTCGGCGCTGCGGGCGCGGCGGATGGGCTTCGTCTTCCAGCAGTTCTACCTGCTCGACGGGCTGCCGGCGGTCGACAACGTCGCCGGCGGCCTGCTCTACGCGGGCGTCCCGCGCACCCAGCGGCGCGAGCGGGCGCGCGAGGCCCTGGACCGTGTCGGCCTGGGCCATCGCACAAGCCACCACCCGACCCAGCTCTCCGGCGGCGAGCGCCAGCGCACGGCGATCGCCCGCGCGCTCGTCGCCAAGCCCGCGATCGTCTTCGCCGACGAGCCCACGGGCGCGCTGGACTCGAGGACCGGCGCCGGCATCGTGGAGCTGCTGCGCGAGCTCAACGAGGCCGGCACGACGCTCGTCGTCATCACGCACGACCCGCAGGTCGCAAAGGCCTTCCCGCGGCGGGTCGAGCTGCGCGACGGCGCGATCGTCAGCGACGCGCGGGAAGCCGCGTGAGCCGGCGAGGCGCCCGCCGGCACGGCGCGCGCGCGGCGGCCGCAGGCCGCGCGCAGGCGCTCGAGCCCAGCCACCTGCTGCCGCGCGACGTTCTCGCCGTCGGCAGCATCGGCCTGCGCACCCGCCGCCTGCGCGCGGCCCTGTCGGCCGTCGGGGTCGCGATCGGCATCGCCTCGATGGTCGCGGTGCTCGGCATCTCGGCCTCGAGCCAGGCCGAGCTGCTCGCGACGATCGACCACCTCGGGACGAACCTCCTGACGCTGCAGGCAGGGGAGTCGTTCTTCGGCGACGAGAGCAAGCTGCCCCGGACCGCCCGCCCCCGCATCGCGGAGCTCGGCGGCGTCCAGCAAGCCGCATCCGTCTACGCGGTGGACGGCGCGACCGCCAGGCGCAACAGCCACGTCGATCCCGGCGACACGAGCGGCATCACCGTGCAGGCCGCCGATCGCGACCTGCCACGCACGCTCAGCGCGCGCCTACAAGCCGGCCGCTTCCTCGACGCGGCGACCGAGCGCTTCCCCGCGGTCGTCCTCGGCGCGGTGGCCGCCGAGCGCCTCGGCCTCAGCTCGATCGCCGGCCAGCCGCAGGTGTGGATCACCGATCGCTACTGGACGGTCGTCGGGATCCTCGAGCCCGTCACGCTCGACAGCGCGATCGACCGCGCGGCGCTCGTCGGCCTGCCCGCCGCGCGCAAGCTCTTCGCCATCGACGCGAACCCCGCGACGATCTACCTACGGGCCGACCCCGACCGGCTGCCCGCCGTCCGCGACCTCGTCGCGAGCGCCGCCAACCCCGAGCACCCCGAGGAGGTCGAGGTCAGCCGCCCGTCCGACGCGCTGCAGGCGCGGGCCGCCGCCAAGGGCGCGTTCACGTCGCTGCTGCTGGGCCTCGGCGCCGTCGCGCTGCTGGTCGGCGGCGTCGGGATCGCGAACGTCATGGTCATCTCCGTCCTCGAGCGCCGCTCGGAGATCGGGCTGCGGCGCGCGCTCGGAGCCACCCGGCGCCACATCAGCCTGCAGTTCCTCACGGAGTCCCTGCTGCTCGGCGCCGCGGGCGGCACGGCCGGCGCGCTGCTCGGAGCGATCGTGACCGGCGCCTACGCGACGAGCCAGGGGCTGCCCGCGGTCGTCCCGCCCGAAGCGCTTGCCGGGGGCGTGGTCGCGGCGCTCGTCATCGGCGCGGTGGCCGGCCTGTACCCCTCGATGCGCGCGGCTCGCCTCTCGCCGACCGAGGCGCTGCGGACGGTGTGACTCTTCACTCCGCGACCAGGCGCAGGTCCGGAGCGCGCGTCGCGGCGCCGTTGGTCGCCACCGGCACCGTGACCGGCAGCTCCTGCGAGACCGTGAAGTGCTCGCCGTCGGAGATGAGCGACAGCGGCCGGCCGTCGAGCAGGCGGTAGGTCGTCGCGCCGGCGGTCATCTCGACCTCGAGCCGGCTGCCGCGCGCGATCACGCGGAAGCTCATCGACTCCCAGTCCACCGGCAGCCGCGGGGCGAAGCGCAGGTCGTGGCCCTCGATGTCGCGCAGCCCGGCGAAGCCGTTGACCAGCGCCATCCACACGCCCCCGCACGACGCGACGTGAATGCCGTCGCCGACGTTGCCCGCGAGGTTCGCGAGGTCGATCGCGGCCGAGATCAGGAAGTAGTCGTATGCGGCGTGCGAGTCGCCGACCTCCGACGCCATGACGCTCTGCACGCACGACGACAGCGACGAGTCGGCCGTCGTCAGCGGGTCGTAGTACTCGAACACGCGCTTCTTCTCGTCGAGCGTGAACTGGTCGCCGGCGAGGAACGTCGCGAGCACCACGTCGGTCTGCTTGATGACCTGATGGCGGTAGATGTTCAGCGGGTGGTAGTGCAGCAGCAGGGGGTACTTCTCGACCGGCGTGCCCTCGAAGTCCCACGGCTTGCGGTTGAGGAAGTGCTCGTCTTGCAGCAGCACGCCGGCGCGCTCGTCGTAGGGCACGAACATGAGCTCCGCCGCGCGGCACCACTCGGCGGGCTCGTGCGCCTCGATCTTCAGCCGCGCGACAAGCCGCTCGTGCGCGTCGGGATCGGTGTCCTCGAGCAGCTGCAGGCACTCCGCGGCGGCGGCGAGGTTCTCGCGCGCCATGAGGTTCGTGTAGGCGTTGTTGTCGACGACGGCCGAGTACTCGTCGGGCCCGGTGACGCCCTGGATGCAGAACTTGCCGTCGCGGCGAACGGAGAAGAAGCCGAGGTCGGCCCAGAAGCGCGCGGTCTCGACGAGGATCTCGACCCCCTCGCGGGCGAGGAACTCCTGGTCGCCGGTGACCCGCACGAACTGGCGGACGGCGTAGGAGATCGCCGCGTTGATGTGGTACTGCGCCGTGCCGGCCGCGTAGTACGCCGACGCCTCCTCGCCCGAGATCGTGCGCCAGGGAAACAGCGCCCCGCGGTGGCCGAGCTGCTCGGCGCGCCGGCGCGCGGCGTCGAGCATCTCGTAGCGGAAGTGCAGGAGGCGGCGCGCGACGTGCGGCTGCGTGTAGGTCAGGCACGGCAGGACGTAGATCTCCGTGTCCCAGAAGTACTGGCCCTCGTAGCCGCGCCCCGTCAGGCCCTTCGCGGCGATCCCGTGGCCCTCGACGCGCGCGGACGCCTGGCGTAGCTGAAAGAGGTTGAAGCGCACGGCCTGCTGGATGTCGCCGGGGCCTGTGATCCCGATGTCCGAGTGCTCCCAGAACGCGTCGAGGCGCTCGCGCTGGATCTCGGCGATGCGCTCGAAGCCGTCACCGGACGCGCGGTCCAGGGTGCGGTTGACGCGCCGGCAGAGGTCGCCGGCGGCCGCCCGCTCGGCGTGGTGGTAGCCGAGCAGCTTTGTCACGCGCGCGGGGATGCCGGGCTCGGCGTCCAGGAAGAAGACGACGCGGCCCTCGTCCTCCTCGACCGACGACTCGACGCTGTGGCGCAGCTCGGTCTCGATCGCATGCTCCATGCCGCAGGCGAGGCCCATGCCGCTCTGGCGCGTGCGCAGCTCGAGCAGGACGCGCGTCCCGTCGCAGCTCTGCGTCACCGGCTCGAGCGCCGAGTCGGTCATGCGGACGCCGACGCGCGGGTCATCCTCGCCTTTGGGGCGCGGGAGGTGGGTAACGAGCTCGGACGCGATCGCGAGCTCCGCCGCGCCGGAGACGAGCGTGACCTCGTAGGAGATCGCCGCGAGATGGCGCCAGTGCAGCGAGACGAGGCGCTGGGAGCGCAGGTCGACGACCGCGCCGCGCGCGGTGCGGAAGCGGACGGAGCGCTCGAGCAGGCCCGCGCGCATGTCCAGGACGCGCTCGTAGGACAGAAGCTTTGACTCCGACAGGACGAGCGGCTCCTCGTCGACGTACAGCCGCATGACCGAGCCGTCGGGGGCCGAGACGATCGTCTGGCCGGTCGTGGCGAAGCCGAACGCGGACTCGCCGTACGGGATCGGCCAGGTCTCGTGAAAGCCGTTGAGAAAGAAGGCGGGGTCGTGCGACGGCAGGCCCTCGTCATGCGTGCCACGCATGCCCATGTAGCCGTTGGCGACGGCGAACATCGTCTCGGACTCGCCGAAGCCCTCGGCCGAGAAGCGCCGCGAGACCAGGCGCCAGGGGTCGATCGGCATGGCCGCCTGCATCCGGCCACCCTCCATGCGCCGCTCGCGCATCTTGCCGAGTGCCGCCAGCCGCGCCTCTCTCACAGTCATGCCAGCAAGCTCCTCAGCGTTCTCGTGTGACGTCCTCGCGCCGTAGCGTGCGCGACCGATCCCCCGCACGCGCCATGTTACGCGCCACCTCGGGGCTGTTGGATAGAGATACCGATCAGTCCCTCAGCCCCATCGTCCACGATTTGCGGGGGCTCCGGCAGGCCGCGGTCCAGCACGGCGCACGCCGCCTCGACGACCCCGGGGTCGAACTGCGTCCCGCGGCCGGCGCGCAGCTCGGCGATCGCGGCGGATGGCGCCATCGCCTGGCGGTACGGGCGGCGCGTCGTCATCGCGCTGTACGCGGCGGCCACCGCGACCACCCGCGCCTCGAGCGGGATCTGGCGTCCCGCGAGCGCGTCGGGATAGCCATCGCCGGAGTAGTGCTCGCGTGCCGAGCGGACGATCAGGCCGACATCGTGCAGCGTCCCGCCGACGCGGTCGAGCATCCGCTGCCCGGCGACGGTGTGGTCGCGCATCTGCTCCCACTCCTCCGGGCTCAGCGGGCCGGGCTTGTGCAGGATCTCGCGCGGCGTCTCCATCTTGCCGATGTCGTGCAGCATCGAGGCGAGCTCCACGAGCCTGCGCTGGTCCTCGTCGAGCTCGAGCTCGCCCGCAATCGCGAGCGCGAGCCCGACGGCGCTCGGGCTGTGCAGGCCGGTGAGCTCGTCGTCGGAGGAGATCACGTCGCCGAGCAGCAGCGCGGTGCCGCGATACGTCGCGCTGAGCTCGATCGCCGTGCCGATGCGCCCGCGCCGCTCGCGCGCGAAGATCGCCAGCAGCAGCGCGAGCGGCAGGACGAGCAGGTAGGCGTAGTGCTGCTTCTCCGCCGCGAAGGCCGCCAGCAGGCCGACGGGCGCAAGCAGCCCGTCGACGATCCACACTTCGCGCAGGGTGTCGAGCTGGAGCTTGGGCGGCACCCCGTGGGCGAGCCACTCGCGCGCGGTCGAGCTGCCCAGGTCGCCCGCGAACTGGGCCGCGAGCGCGAGCAGGTAGACCGGCCAGTCGCCCCACTGCAGTCCGCGGGCGTGGACGTCGGCCACCAGGAACACCGCGGCCGGGCCGACGGCGAACCACGCGTCGCTGAGCATCCACAGCAAGCGCTGCGGGTGCAGCCGAGCCGCGATCAGCTCGGGCAGACGGTCCAGCGCCAGCGCGGCCACCACGACGAGCGGCACGATCGCCGGCGGCAGCACGAACAGCATCGGCACGAAGACGAGCTGCAGCGGCGACATGAAGCCCGTCCCGGTCTCGAACTCGAGGCGCCCGACCGCCGCGGCGGCGAGCACGAACAGCGCGACGTCGAGGGCGCCGACCGGCTCGTCGAGCCCGACCAGCACGAGCAGCACGGCAGCGGCGATGAACGGCAGGTCCACGAAGGCGTGAGCGCGCAGCTCGCGCCTCTGCATGCGCGATCCGAGGCGTGCCCGCGACTCCTCCATGAGCCGGATCGGGGCCGACATGACGCCAGCGTACCTCGCGCGAAGCCGGGCGTCGCGGCGCGGCTTGCCGTGTCTAGTACGGCGTCGGACGGGGCGTGGACGCTTGTCCGAGTTTGCCCGTCGTGAATCCCGGGCCTCCGGGGCAGGGCCGATGAGCAGCGTGAGCCAAGCCGCTGCTTTTCGGTCGAGTAGCACGCTCACCCCCTCGCCACGCCCTGCCCCCTCCACTAAGGACTCAGACGTGATCCCGAACGCTGCCCGCTGCCGTCATCTGCTCGCCGGATTCGCCACCGCCGCGCTGCTTGCCGTGCCGGCGTCCGCGAACGCCTCCGGCGAGGCTCCTGCCGCTCCCGGCTGTCCCGAGGTCCCCGTCGCACAGCCGTTCACGCCGTGGAACGACACGGCCGACTACTTCCTCGCGCCCGACGGCGGGCTCGAGCAGGACGGGCTTGGCTGGACGATGCAGGGGGCGGCCGCGGTGGTCGCCGGCAACGAGCCGTTCAAGGTCGTCGCGCCGAGCGACAGCCGCTCGCTGCGCCTGGCTCCCGGCGACTCGGCGACGACCCCGCCGTTCTGCATCGGAGCCGAGCACCGCACGATGCGGTTCTTCACGAACGCCGCGCGGGCAAGCTCGATGGACGTCGACGTCCTCTACCAGGACGCCGCCGGCCAGGCCCGCTCGATGCGCATCGCCAGGCTCGACGGCGACGCCGGCTGGGCGCCGACGGACATCGTGCCGCTGGTCGTCAACGCGCTGGTCCCGGCGGCGAGCAACGCGATGGACGTGCGCCTGCGCTTCACGCCGCGCGGCTGGGGCCCGTGGTCGATCGACGACGTGCACGTCGACCCGTTCCGCAGCCGGTAAGCGGCTGCTCGCGGGCCATCGGCGCAAGGAACACGCGCGCTGCGATGATCTCGCCCGGATGTCGCCGCCTCTTCGCCAGCTGCGCCAGGAGCTGACCGGCCGGCTGCGCAACGGCGCGACGCACGCGATCACCGGCCTGCCGGAGGAGCGGCGGGCCGAGCTCGCGCGGCGCGTGCGCTCCGGGCGCCTGTCGCGTGCGCTGCTCAAGCAGGCGTCGGGCTGGTACGGGCGCGCGCCGGTGCCGATCGCCGGCGGGCTCGGGCACCTGCTGTACGTCTCGACCGCCGACCTGCCGCTGGACCACGCTCACGCCGGGCTCATCGTGCGCGGCACGCTCGAGCCGCCCGTGCAGGAGGCGCTGCGGCGCCTGCTCGCACCCGGCGACGTCTTCTACGACATCGGCGCGAACGTCGGGTTCTTCACGCTCGTCGGCGCGCGGCTCGTCGGGCCGTCGGGCCGCGTCGTCGCGTTCGAGCCGGTGCCCTGGTGCGCGAGCGCCGTGGGACGCAACATCGAGCTCAACGACTTCGCCCACGCGCAGATCCGCGCGGAGGCCGTCGGCGCGCAGGATGCCAGCGCGCGCCTGCTCGTCGTCGGCGAGGCGAGCTGGTCGCACCTCGAGTCCACGGGCCGCCACGCCGACGTGCGCGAGGAGATCGACGTGCGGGTCGTCTCGATCGACAGCCTCGTCGCGCGCGGCGAGATCCCGCCGCCGGACGTCCTGAAGATCGACACCGAGGGGGCCGAGCTGCAGGCGATCGAGGGCGCGCGCACGACGATCGCAGAGCACCGGCCGGCGATCGTCTGCGAGCTGCACGACACGAACGCGGCGTTCGTCGCGCTCATGGACGAGCTGGGCTACGTCACATCCAACCTCGACGGGCCGGCGGCGGTGCTCGGCGCCGGGCCGGTGCACGCGCTCGCGAAGCCGCGCGACTAGCGCACCCTCAGGCCGCGCTGTTGCCGGGGCCGCCGGCCGGTGCGACGGCGAACGACTGGGCGAGACGATGGCGCTTGGAGGAGCGGCGCGCCGTGAGCGGGGCGCCGGGGCGCAGCTGCACGACCGCCGCGAGCGGCGCGTGGTCGTCGGCGGCGGACGAGCCGAGGAAGGTGTCGCGCGAGCTCGGCTCGAGGCGGCGCGGCAGCTCGGTGACGCGGGGGGTGGTCATGATCGGTGGGTTGAGTTGAAGGGCATGCTCTATAGACGCGTAGAAGGGGTGTGTTGATTCGTGCGAAGGATCACAGTCGATCGGATCACCCGTAAGACCGCCGGTCGGCGTAAATCTCATCGGGCGGCCATCCGGCGCAGCCAGCGCAGCGGCGTCGCGTCGCGCGGACGCTCGAGGTCGGCCGCCGGAAAGCCGTCGTAGTAGGCGCCGCCGGTCGCGTGCTGGAAGACGGCGAGCGTGAAGATCTGCGTGACCGCGCCGCTGACGATGCACACCGCGACGATCGCGACGACGCCACCGGTGATCGCGAGCAGGCCTGGAGCGGTCAGGCCGGTGACGTAGAGGACGAGGCCGATGAACACGAGCCCGACGAGCGGCAGCACGACGATGAGCGTGGCCAGCGCGATCGGCGTGGCGCCGCCGATGCCCTCGGCCCAGCGCTCGCGGATGATCTGCCCGGAGCGGCGCAGCGCGCGCACCGGCCCGCGGCGCTCGACGACCAGCACCGGCACGACGAAGAAGCTCGCGACCGACCAGGCGACGTCCGCGACGAGCCCGAGCACCACCTGGCTGACGCCGAGCGTGAGCCGCTCGACGAGCCGCAGCAGCACGCCGACGGTCGTCGTCAGAACCGCCCAGCCGGCAATCGCGCCGGCACGCCGGCGCGCCGCGGCGACGCCGTCGCGCAGCCTCGCCGGCTCGCCCCGCCAGCGGCGGACGACGACCTCGACGAGCGCGACGTTGAAGAAGATCGTGATGAACGAGATGACGTACGCCGCGATCCAGACGGGCGCGATGACCTGCACGGCGTCGGATCCGACGTCCACCCGGCGAGCGAGTGTCGCCGTCGCGAGGAGCGCGACGAGCGCGCAGAAGGCGGAGAGCATCGGCAGGAGCAGGAGCCGGCGGTCGCTTGCGAGCACCTCCAGCGCGACGCGCGCGAGCCTGAAGCCGCGGGCGATGCGCCCTTCCCAGCCACCGGGGGAGTCGTGGCTCCCACCGGCGGCGGGACGGGCATCACTGCTGGTCGAGGAGGGGCGGGCATCCATTCCCGGCGTGTATCGGCAGCGAGTTGGCGCGTCTGAAGTGGGGTCAGGACCCCAGATCGCCCGGGGTGTGTCGTTCTAGTCGCGCCTGGCGCGATCAGAACGACACACCCCCGCCCGCGCGTCAGCCCGCCAGCGACTCGACCGCGGCGCGCAGCTTGCGCGCCGTCGGCTCCGGCGCGTAGGCGGCGACGCGCGCAGCGGCCCGCGAGCGCAGCTCGGCGCGCAGCTCGGCGTCGCCCGCGACCACCGCAAGCAGCTCGGCCACGACGCTCTCGCCGTCGTCCTCGCCGAGCAGCAGCGCGGCGTCGCCCGCGACCTCCGGCACCCCGCCCACCGGCCGCGCGACGACCGGCACGCCGAAGTGAAACGCCTCGAGCAGCGGGATGCAGAAGCCCTCGTGCTCGGACAGGCAGAGGAAGGCGTGCGCGCTTAGATAGCGGTCGGCGAGCTCTTCGCGCTCAAGACCGGACTCGATCGTGATCGCGCCCGGCGACAGCTCCTCGGCGAGCGCGCGCATCGCCGCGTCGTAGGCCCAGTTGACCGGCGCGCCGACGAGCACGAGCCGCGCGTCGGGCGCGTGGCGGCGGCGGTAGAGCTCGAAGGCGCGCATGATCGCGTCCTGGCGCTTGTGCGGGGCGAGGCGCCCGACGAAGAGGATCACCGGCGGGCCGGGCGGCGGGTCCTCCGGCGCGCGGGCTGCTCCCAGCTCGCTCGGGTCGAAGAGGATCGGGATCACCGCCTCCGACCCCATCTCGCGCGCGTTGTAGAGCGACACGCCCGCGACGACGTCGGCGGCGGCGGCGAACTGCGGCAGCTGCTTGCGGCCCAGCGCGCAGACGACGGCGGCCTGCGGATCGTGGTCCCAGAACCAGCGCGCCGGCGTGATGTTGTGCGAGAGCAGCAGCTTGCGGTTGGGCAGCTCGAGCACGGCGCGCAGCTTCGGCGCGTAGGCGGAGTAGTGGATGAGCAGGATGTCGCCGGGCTGCGCGTCGAGCGAGCGCAGCGGCGCGATCCGCGAGCCGACGCGCGGGTCGATCTCCGCCGCGACGTCGCGCCCGCCCCACCCCCACCCGCCGAACAGCGCGCGGAAGGCGAACGCCTGCGTCGTCACGGCGTCGTAGGGGCCGGCGCCGCTGAGGACCTGATGGACCCTCACTCCTGCGGCTCTCGGTTCTCTTCCAACCGCGCAACCCGATCCTCGAGCTCCGCCACCCGGATCAGCACGTTGAGGTTGAAGCGCGTCTGCTGGGACTGCAGCTCGCGGAGGTACTGGCGCATGAAGTGGATGACCTTGCGCTTGAACCACGTGATCGGCGCGCCCAGCCGCCGCGTCGAGACCATGAGCTCGATGTCGGGCTCGATCGCCGCCCACTCCATGAGCTGCTCGATCGACACCCGCTCGGTCGGCTCGATCGCCATCCCGGCCGGCAGCTGGTCGTCGCGGGCGGCGGCCGCCGCGCGCGCCGCCGGCAGCGCCTCCTCGGGCTTCATACCCGCTCGCCGGGAGGCTCGCAGGGCACAGGCGAGGCCACCGGCTCGGACATGCCCATGAGCCGGTGATAGAAGGGCATCCCCTCGCCGACCGGCCCGTCGAAGACCACCCGCCCGCCGTCGAGCACGATCACGCGGGCGCACGTGCGCTCGATCAACGCGGCGTCGTGCGAGACGAGCACGAGCGTCGCGCCCGCCTCGATCTGCGAGGCGATCCGCGTCTCGCACTTGCGCTGGAACGCCTCGTCGCCGACCGCGAGGACCTCGTCGATCAGCAGGACGTCGGCATCCAGGTGCGCGGCGATCGAGAAGCCGAGGCGCAGGAACATGCCCGACGAGTACGTCGCGACCGGCGCGTCGATGAAGTCGCCGAGCTCGGAGAACTCGACGATCGCATCCAGGCGCTCCTCGATCTGCTCCTTGACGAGGCCGTGCAGGGCGCCGTTGAGGAAGATGTTCTCGCGCCCCGAGAAGTCGCGGCCGAAGCCCGCGCCGAGCTCGAGCTGCGCGACGACCTGGCCGCCGCACGCGACCCGCCCCGAGTTCAGCGGCACGATCCCCGACAGCACCCGCAGCGTCGAGGACTTGCCGGCACCGTTGCGGCCAACCATCCCGACAGTCTCGCCGGGCTCGATGCGCAGCGAGACGTCCTTCAGCGCCTCGACCGGCGCCGGCCCGCCGGCCCGCGCGCGGCCGATGAGCATCTCCTTCAACGTCCGGCCACGGTCGGCCTTCACGCTGAACGCGCGCGACGCGTGCTCGAGGACGATCTCCCCCGGCCGCACGCCGTCGTCGAGCGCCGGACGCCGGACGCGGCTCACACGACCACCGCCAGCTCGCCCTGCATGCGCCGAAACAGCGCGAGCCCGCCGCCCAGCGAAAGCGCCGTGGCGATCAGGACGTACGCGAGCACCGCCGCCTCGGGCACGACGCCGCCGTAGATCACGTCGCGCAGCGCCACGATGAACGGCGCGACGGGGTTGACCCACTCGAGCACGAACAGCAGCGGGCCGTTGTCGCTGAAGCGGTCCAGGTGCGAGGGCTCGAAGAAGATCGGCGAGAGGAAGAACCACGGCAGCAGCGCCGCGGACAGGATCGGCGCGACGTCGCGGAAGTACGCGTGCAGGATGCTCACCGCGAGCGCGAGGCCGAGCACGAACCCGAACAGGCACGCGAGCGCGAACGGCAGCAGCAGCAGGGCGATGTCGAGCGTGCCGCGGATCGCGATCGTGATCGGTGTCAGGATCGCGATCAGCGCGAGGAACGTCACGAGCTGGACGGTCACGACCGAGCCCGGGATGAGCTCGCGCGGGAAGCGCGCCTTGCGCACGAGCGCGCCGTGGTCGAGCAGCGACGGCGCCGCGCTCATCAGCGACTGGTTGAAGAACACCCACACGACGAGGCCCACGAGCAGAAACAGCGGGTACTGCGGCTCGGACGCCTGGCGGAAGATCACGCCGAACATGAGGTAGTAGGCCCCCATCAGCACGAGCGGGTTGATGAGGTACCACAGGACCCCGAGGGCCGAGCCCTTGTACTTCTGGCGCAGCTCGCGCCGGACCATCTGCTCGAACAGGTACCGATAGGCCACGCGGCGATTATCGTGGCAGTCACGGCCGGGCCGCGCTCGCGACCCCGCAGGCGCCTTCGATGGACTTCGACTTCTTCATCAGCTATGCCGCGGACGACCGTGCCTGGGCCGAGTGGATCGCGTGGGAGCTCGAGGACGCAAAGTTCGTCGTCCTCCTGCAGGGCTGGCAGTTCCGTTCCGGCGCCAACTTCACGCTCGAGCTGCAACGTGCGCCGGCCCGGACGAAGCTCGCCCTCCTGTCGCCCAGCTACCTGACGGCGCTGCAGACGCAGTCGGAGTGGGCAGCCGCGTTCGAGCGCGGTGGCGGCTTGATTCCGGTCCGCGTGGGTGAGTGCGACCTCGCCGGCCCCTTCGCCCTGCTCGATGTCGTGGATCTCGTGGACCTCGACGAAGCCGACGCTCGCGCCCATCTACTGGCTGCGCTGGACGGCCAGCGCCCGAAAGCCGTCATCTCCCCCGTCTTCCCAAAGGATCCCGAGCCCGCGCCGGCCGCAAGCGCGCCGCGCCGCGGGACCGCTCGAGCGCGGCGATCCTCGTGGTGTACCACGAACGCGACGAGCAGACGGCGCCGCGACTTGGCCGATCTGCTCGCCCCGCTGCAGCACCGGGGGATCTCGGCCGCCTGGAGCTGCGCACCGTCTCAGACCCGGAGATCGGCCGGATCGTCGAGCGGCTGCATGCGGACGACGACCCGGCGATCCTCGCGCCGCTCATCAGCCCGGACCTCCTGGCATCCGACTTCGCCTTCGGCCCGACGGTGAACTGGCTCGTCGACAAGAGCACCCGCTCGGATGCCTTCCGAGTGATTCCCGTCCTCGTCCGGCCAGCGGTCTGGGAGCGCTCGGGCTTTGCCCCCCTGCAAGTCTTGCCGCGCAACGCACGGCCTATCACGGAATGGGAATCGCGCAGCTCCGCTCAGGCGAGCGTGGCCGATGGGCTGCGGGTCGCGCTGGACAGCCTCGTCCGCAGGCCACCGCCCGGGCCGCGCCCCCCGCCGTGGACCGTGCTCGGCACACCGTGGCGAGCGGGAAGGTCTTCGTGCAACGGCGCGCCGACGATCACGTTCGTCGAGCTGGACGACTACTAGCGCCTCAAGCTCAGCCCTCGCAGCCGGGCGGGGCGCGGTCTGAGGGTCGTCCGGGACCGGCAAGCCAACGGCCCCAAGCGGGCGTGCCGACGCCGACGACGGCCGGCGCCGGCCAGCGTCACCGAGCTCAGCGCTCGCAAGCCCGCCGACGTCGAGCGCCTGCGCGGCATCGGGTCATGGCACACGGGCACCGTCGTCATCGACGACGTCCACCGCCTCGACGCGCCGCTTCGCACGATGCTGGGCGATCACCTGAACGTCTTGGCGGACGGCGAGGAGGCGGGACGGCGCATCGTGCTGGTGGGCTCCCCCCGACCGGGGCGCAGGCTCATCGAGAACAGCCACGACCTGACCGGCCGGGTCGACTTCTTCTCGTTCAAGCTGGTTACGGACGACGCGATCCTGGCCATGATCGCCAAGGGTGAGGACGCGTTGAACGTCACGCCGAGCGCAAGGACGATCTCGCCCGCGCGGCAAGCGGCAGCCTCAGCTCGCTCGGCTTCTGTGCTTCGAGGTGTGCCTCGAAACGGCTCCTGCGTACGCAGGCAACCCGGACCGTATCGAGGCGGCGTCGACGAGGCCGTCGCCCACGCGCTCGTGGACATGGGATACAAGTTCGGCGCCGTGGTTCGCGCGTTCAGCGGCGTTGGCGGAGCAGGTGAGCGCATCGGCGTCGACCTGCTGCAGGAGCTCCCGTGGTCCAAGGACGCCAGCATCGACCTCGAGGAGCTCGCGCGCAGTCAGCCCGCCTTGCAGCCCGGGATCCGGCGCTTCGTCGACGAGCACCTGATCGCCGAAGTGACAGAGCGCTGCCCCGACCACGAACAGCAATCTGTCGATGCCGCCGACCGGCGGCTCTCTTCGAGGACCCGGGGCTCGCGTTCTACCTGCGCATGCCGCCGCGCGCGAGCTGGATCGAAGAGGACCCCGGGTCTGCCGTGCAGCGCACGGGCGTGTTCATCAGCTACAGCCACCACGACGAGACGTGGCTCGATCAGCTCAGGGTGCATCTGCGGCCGCTGGAGCGCGACCACGAGATCGACGTCTGGGCGGACAAGAAGCTCACGGCGGGCGATCTCTGGGAGGACGAGATCAGGCGCAACCTCGACAACGCTGGCGTGGCGCTCCTGCTGGTGAGCGCTCACTTCCTGGCCTCCGACTTCATCGCCGCGAACGAGCTGCCCCCGCTGCTGCGCGCCGCTCAGGATGGCGGGACGCGGATCATGCCGTTGATCGTGAGCCCGTGCCGTTTCGCGAGACCAGCGCGCTGTCGCATTTTCAGGGCTTCAACGATCCGGAGAATCCGCTGCTAGGGATGTCGGAGGTGGAGCGCGAGACCCTGCTCGTGGAGGTCTCCCGTCAGGTCGAGGCCGCCTGCGAGCCCCCGGGCGAGGACTGACGAGCGTGCCGCCCGAGCTCAGGGGGCCGCGTCGAGGGTCTGCTGGATGCGGTCGTCGGCAGCGTCGAGCGCGACGCCCGGCGAGGTCTCCCGGGTAAGCGCTCGGTTGATGTTCGTGTAGATGGCGCTCGAGAAGCTCTGGTAGTCGCTCACCGACGGGCGCAGCCTGGCGCCGAAGACCGCGGCCTTCAGCGCCTGGAAGGCAGGCAGCGCCTTCGCTACCGCTGGGTCGTCCCAGAGCGCCGTGAGCGCGGGCGCGAGCCCGAACCGGACCGCGTCGCGCTCGATGATCGAGCTCGACGTCAGGTAGCCGGCGAACTTCAGCGCCGCCCCGGGGTTCTTCGAGTACGCGGAGATCACGACGATGTGGCCGCCGAGCACGCTCGCAGACGCGCCGCCCTTCCACCCGGGCAACCGGGCGACCCCGATCTTGCCCTTGAGTCGCGGGTTGCGCTTCAGGACGCGGGCGTACGCGTACGGCCAGTTGCGCATGTAGATGGCCTTGCCTTTGGCGAACGCGCGGATGTTGTGCTCTTCCGGCTGCAGGACGACCCCCGCGGAGCGGCAGGGCGATGAAGCCGGCGATCATCAGGTTCAGCGCGTCCTGCTCGGCTTGCTGGTTGAGGTTCGCCTTGCCGGCGGGCGTGACAATGTCCTTCGCACCGGCTGCGTAGGCCATCTCCAGGAAGTTGACGGTCAAGCCCTCGTAGGCCCTGCCCTGGTAGCGCAGGAGCTTTCCCCGCCCGGCAGCGGCATCCCGGTACAGGTCCTGCCAGCTGCGGGGCGGGTCGTCGACGAGGTCCTTGCGGTAGAAGAGCAGACCGGCGTCGGCCTGCTTGGGCACGCCCCACTGCCGCTCCTCGACCGTCGCGGCTTGGAGCATCGGTGGGACGTACTGAGCCTTGTTCGGCGCGATGTACGACGACAGCTCGTGCAGCCACCCCTGGCGAGCGAAGTCCGCCGTCCACGTGACGTCGGAGTAGAGGACGTCGCACGCACCCGACCGATCGCGCTGCAAGCTGCTGAATTGCTCGTAGACCTGACGGCCGACTGGCCGAGCACGCTGAGCTCGGCCCTGACGGTCGCACCGTAGGTCTGATTGAAGTCCCGCACCGCGGTCTTGTGCTGGCCGTTGGCGACATCGCGCCGGTGCAGTAGCGCACCGTGCCAGCGGCGGTGTCGGCCAGCCCCGGATCGATGTTCCCGATGTCCGCGCCGGCCGCCGCGTCGACGAGCCGGGGTCCAGCGCCGGCTTGGGCACGACGAGCAGCGACGACGACGAGCACCGCCACCGCGCCGGCGCCTGCCCCAGCCTCGGGGCACCGATCTTGCCGGCGCGCGTGCGCAGGCGCTCTGCCACCGGCGGGCAGGGACCTCACCGGACCCCACGGCGCGAGACGCCGCTCGCGTAGACGCGTGCCACGAACTCCTTCGCCGCTGCCCGGCGCCAGGTCCGCGACGAAGTCCTTGAACAGCTCCCGAAGCGCTGGCGCAGGGCTCGTCGTCCAGATCGATGTCTGCTGGCCGAGTCCCGCGGACTGCTGGTCGGTGGCCGGGAGCAGGAATTTCCGGCTCTCGAAGACGGCTGGCACACGTGATGAGGATGGCGCGATCGGTGTCGGAGACCTCCACGAAAGCTCAGCCCGGCTTCCATGGAAGCTGAGTCACCGACAACCGCAGATTGACGGGCGAGGCATGTGCGGGCGCGGAGCCTCCTCGTCGAGTAGCCGCGAAGGCTAGCGAACATATGTGTGTCTCCTGTGACCCTGGTCACAGAAAGACGCCGCCCAACTTCCGATTAATGGTCGGATCGGGTCGCCCGAGCGCTCGCCGGCCCGCGGTCTACCTGGTGCGCGCACGGTCGCAAGGCGCCGCTCGAGCTCCGCGCGCTCGTCCGGGTCGGCCTCGTGCTCGAGCGCGGCGATCAGGTCGTCGGCCGCGTCGGCGAAGCGCTCGGCGTGCTCGTAGGCCAGCGCGCGGTTGGCGAGGATCGTGGGGTCCGGGCCGCCGGCCTGCAGCGCGCGGGTCAGCAGGTCGATCGCCGCGGGGTTATCGCCACGCTCGAACGCCAGCACGGCGCGGTTCGTCCAGGCGCTCACGAGCGAGGGGTCGCGGCGCAGCGCGGTGGCGTACGCGGCATCGGCCTCGGCCGGCCGGCCCTGCAGGCCGAGCAGCGTGCCGCGCAGCGCGTGCAGGTGAGCGTCGTCCGGCGCGACCTCCAGGCCGGCCACGACGTCGCGCTCCGCGCCCTCGACATCGCCGAGCTCGAGCAGCACCGAAGCGCGGTTGAGGTGCGCGTTGGCAAACGCGGGATCGAGCTCGAGGACCCGCGAGAAGTCCGCCAGCGCCCCGTCGAGGTCGCCGAGCTCGAGCGCCAGGTCGGCGCGGTTGTAGAACGGCTCGGGGTACGGCGGGCTCAGGCGGATCGCGTCGTCGAGGTCGGCGCGCGCCTCGTCGTAGCGCCCGAGCTTGCGGTGCAGCGCGGCGCGGTCGAAGCGGTACTCGGAGTGGTTGGGATCCTCGGCGATGAGCCGGCCGTACTCCTCGATCGCCGCCGGCAGCCCCTCGACCCGAGTCAAGAGCTGCGCGCGGTTGTAGCGCAGGACCGAGCGGTGCAGCGCGTGCTGGCCGGGCTCGAACTCGCGCTCGATGCGCTCGAGGCCGGCGTCGACGAGCCGCAGCGCCTCGTGCAGGTCGCCGAGATGCATCTCGATCAGCGCGAGGCCGTTCTCGTTGAACGTCAGGCTGAACGCGCGCCGGCGCTCGTCGTCGAGCAGGCTCGAGATCGCGATGGCGAT
This sequence comes from uncultured Actinomycetes bacterium, assembly GCA_963839905.1. Taxonomy (GTDB): domain Bacteria; phylum Actinomycetota; class Thermoleophilia; order Solirubrobacterales; family Solirubrobacteraceae; genus CADCVQ01. The sequence goes on from CAWIXC010000017.1 coordinate 230,808, forward strand.
GTTGATCTCGGCCTTGGCCTTGGCGTGGTCGCGGCGCGCCGGATCGTAGAAGCGCGTGTGGAGCATCGCGCGGCCGTACGCCGCCTGCAGGTGCACAAGCGGGTCGGCGGTGCGCGAGCAGGCGTCGTCGTAGAGCGCGGCGGCCTCGTCGGCGCGGCCCATCGCCGTCAGCGCCGTGACCCACTTCGCGACGACGAGCCAGCACTGGCGGGGGTCCGAATCCCAGTGCATGAGCGCCAGCGCGCGCGGGCACAGCTCGAGCACCGCGTCGTAGCAGCCGGCGAGCAGGCAGCGCTCGAGCGCCGAGCGCAGCGCGGCGACGCCCGCTGCCGGGTCCGACCCATGCTCGCGATGAAAGGCGATCGCACCCAGCTCGAGCGAGCGGTCGCCGCGCGCCTCGAGCTCCGCGGCCCGGTCGTCGTGCAGGCGCGCTCGCAGGGCCGGGTCGAGCGTGGCGTAGGCCTCGGCCTCGGCATGGCGCTCGCTCGTGCACTCGCTGGCGACGTACGCCGTGGCGAGCTCGATCGGGTAGCGGAGGTCGTGCTCGTCGCCGCCGGCGACAGCGGGGCGCACGACGATCCGCAGGCTGGCCGGATCGGCGCGGCGCTGCAGGATCGCGAGCAGCTCGGCGTCGGTGGCGTCCGCATCGGCCATGCGGCGCAGCTCGATCATCGCGCCGCCGATCTCCTCGGCCCAGCTCATCAGCAGCTCGGCGAGCCCGTGCGCGACGCGGCGGGTGTGGGCGTCGGGGTAAAAGCGCGTGCGCTCGTCGCCCGAGGACGACGATGTCAGGGTCGCCCGGCGGTTCTGGACGAGCACGTCGAGGTCGGGGGCGGCGGTCAGGATCTCGAAGTCGTGGCGCTCGAGGAGGTCGGGGCGGCGCTCGGCGATCGCTGGGACGACCGCGCGCAGGATCGAGCCGGCGGCGGTGTAGGGCCCGCGCAGGCGGCGGTGCGCGTCGATGTCGGCGATCGTGGGGTGCGAGGCGGTGGCGGACGAGGCGTACGTGGCGATCATGCGAAGCTCCGCGCGCTCAGTCGGGTGGCCCGCCGCTCGCGGAGCGCGACCGCGACGGCGAGCAAGAGCTCGAACAGGGTGATGCTCAGCAGGACCGCCGAGCCGAGCGTTTGCGAGCCCGCGGGCTCGCCGGACAGCCAGCGCAGCGCCGGCCCGAAGAAGTGCGCTGCGAGCGGCACGATGACCAGCACGAGCATGGCCACCGACAGCGCGTAGCCCGCGACCATGAGCGGCGCGTACCAGCGGGCCGCTCGCAGGTCGCGCTCGCCGAACCCGCCGGCTTGGACGGCGGCGCCACGGCGGCGCAAGAGCTCGCGCAGGCGCTGGCGCGCGGCGGCGTCGAGGTCGTCGAGCCCGAGCACGGTGGTGATGAGGTAATAGACGTCCGTGCGCAGGTGAAAGAGAAACTGCCACATGATGCGCGGCACCGTGGTGAACGCGAGCGCGAGGCACAGGCCGTGCAGGACACCGCTGGTCGCCGAGGCGAGGAGGACGAGCGCGGCCACGACGAGGACGTCGGCAAGCAGGCCCGCGAGGATCACGAGGTAGCGGCACGAGCGCGGCACGCTCACGAGGCCATCGAGGCGCGTCTCGTAGACGGCGTAGTAGAAGCGGCGCGAGATGCGCACGCTCGTCCGCAGGCCGAGCCGGCGGCCGGCGAGCACGTGGAAGCTCTCGTGCACGAGGGCGAGCAGGGCCTGGCCGGCGACGAGGGCGACGCCCGAGATCAGCAGCGAGTCGGTGAAGCGGACGTCCGCGGCGCTCGGCACGAGCGCGGGGTCGCGCAGGCAGGCGACGGCGGCGGCAGCGATGGCGAGCAAGTACAGAATCCAGGCGACCGGCGAGAAGAGGGCACGGCCGAGGCGCTGCCAGCGCGGCGGGCGCGGGGCCGCCGCGGCGCCGGTGTCGCCGTCGCGGACGAAGCCGAGCTCGCGCAGCGTCGCGACGACCGCGTCGACGTCGACGTCGTCGCCGTAGGTGTCGCGGTACCACGTCGCGGCTTGCGCGGGGGAGCGCCCGGCGCCGAGCTCGCGCACGAGCGCCGCGCCGTCGGGCGGAAAGAAGGCGTAGCTGTCGATGTCGCGGCGCCCGATGACGACCTCGTCGCCGTCCTCGAGGAACGACAGCGGGTGCAGGGTCAGTGGCGCGGCCACGAGCTGAGAGGAGGAGGGAAGACGCGAGATCCCGCGGCGTGACGCAGACACGCCGCGGGATCGCTGGCGTGATCTAGTTGCCGGTGCAGCAGCAGCAGCCGTAGCAGAACGCGGCGGTGAGACGAATGCTGCCGGCCTTGCGGATCTTCATGGTCTTCATTTCAGGTGACTCCTTGGATGGTGAGGTTGGGTGAAGCAACGCTCAGCCAGTGTCGCGGCGCGCTCGAGCGCCACCAAGGAGGGTGGACTCCCCAGCCGTGGTGCGGCCAGCCCCCCGGGCGCGCAGCGTGTGCGCCGTCGCTCACACGCGCCACCCGGCGGTGGGCTACCGTGGTCCGTCGCGCTCAGCCGGCGAGCGCGCGCTGCACGGCGTCGAACGCCGGCTTGGGGCTCAAGTGCTCGTCGAGCAGCGTGGCGGCGCCCATGCCGGCCTGCGTCTCGGAGATCCACGAGCGCCCGTCCGTGAAGCCCCAGAACGTCAGCGACGCGCACTTCACCGTCATGCACGCGCGCACGATCTGCGCGTAGAGGTCCGCTTGGGCCTGCAGGTCCGCGGGGCTCGGGGGGAGCTTCAGCGCGACGTCCGCCTCGGTAATCGCGACGTCGAGGCCGAGCGCGCGGAAGCGCTGCATGTTCGCGACGAAGTCCGCCGGCAGGCCGCCCAGGTTCGCGTGCGTCTGAAAGCCGACGCCGTCGATCGGCACCCCGCGGGCCTTGAGGTCGCGGACGATCTCGTAGAGGCGGTTTGACTTCGGGTTGATCCCGTCGGCGCCGATCTCGTTGAGGTAGAGCTTGGCGTCGCGGTCGGCGACGCGGGCGGTGCGAAACGCGTCCTCGATGAAGCCCGGCCCGAGCCGGCGGGCGAAGACCGACGGCTGCAGCCCGCCGCCGTCGGCGATCGGCTCGTTGACGACGTCCCACACGCCGACGTCGTCGCCGTAGTGCTCCATCACCGCGCGGATGTGCTCGCGCGTGGCCTGGCGCAGCTCCTTGGGGCCGAGCTCGCGCACCCAGCCCGGCAGCTGGGAGTGCCAGACGAGCGTGTGGCCGCGGATCTTCTGCTTCGCCTCGCGGGCGCGTTCGACGATCTCGTCGCCCGGGCCGAAGTCGAACTCACCGCGCTCGGGCTCGACGAGGTCCCACTTCATCTCGTTCTCGGGCGTCACCGTGGAGAACTGCGCCGCGACGAGCTGGCGGTAGGCGCGGTTGCGCTTGAGCCCGTCGCCGCGCACGGCGGTCCCGATCTCCATCCCGCGCGCCTTGGCGAGGTACTTCAGCGAGTGGCCCGGCAGCGGCTTGGCGTCGCCCCCGCCGCGAACGACCCAGACGATCGCCGCGATCAGGACCAAGCCGAACAGCGCGGCAACCGCAAGGTTGCGTGGCTTCAGAAGGCGCCCTTGCGCGTGAACACGGCGGGCACCGTCTTGACGAGGATCGACAGGTCGAGGAACACCGACCAGCGCTCGAGGTAGAGGAAGTCCAGCCGCACGAGGTCGTCGAAGTCGAGCTCCGAGCGGCCCGAGACCTGCCACAGGCCGGTGATCCCGGGCGTCACGAGGTAGCGCTTCTTGTGCCACTCCTCGAGGCGCTCGAAGTCGCGCGCGGGCAGCGGCCGCGGCCCGACGAGCGACATCTCACCGCGCAGGACGTTGAACAGCTGCGGCAGCTCGTCGATCGAGTACTTGCGCAGGATCCGCCCGACCGGCGTCATGCGCGGGTCGTCGCGCATCTTGAAGAGCGCGCCCGTGGCTTCGTTGAGCGACTCGAGGTCGGCCTGGCGCTGGTCGGCGTCGCGGTACATCGTGCGGAACTTCAGGCACGCGAACGGCTTGCCGCCGATGCCGGGGCGCATCGAGCGGTAGACGATCGGCCCGCGCGAGCTGAACCGCACGGCGACCGACGCGGCGATCAGCACCGGGCTCATCATCAGCAGCAGCAGCGACGACCCCACGATGTCGAACGTCCGCTTCAGCGCGTAGTCGAAGCCCTCGAAGACCGGCGGCTTGAGCTCGAACAGCGGCACCGCCTCGCCGGGGACGAACTCCGCGCGGTGGACAAGCAGCTCCATCGTCGACGGCGCGATCCGCACGCGCACGCCCTGGCTGTGGCAGATGTCGACGAGCTCGACGGCCTTCTGCTGCGGGAAGTCGGGGTCGGCGATGATGACCTCGTCGATCCGGTGCGCGGTCATGACGGACGACAGCTCCTCGAGCGTGCCGAGCGAGACGAGCCCGTTGTTGGGCCGCGGCGTCAGCGAGATGAAGCCGATGACCTTGACCGTCGGCTGGGCGGCATCGCGCAGCGCGCTGCCGACGGCCTCGATGTGCTCGCCGCTGCCGACGAGCACCGCGCGCCGGTGATAGCCCGCCAGGCGCAGCAGCGCGCCCGTGAACTTCTCGTAGCTCAGCCGCAGCAGCGAGACGTAGATGACGGCGAAGAACAGCGTGCCGTAGAAGAGGTAGTACGAGTCGTACTCGTGGCGGTTGCCGGTGCTGACGACGAAGACGAACGCCACGAGCGCGACCTGGCACAGCGACGAGACGATGCGCGTCATGCCCGGGCGCTCGCCGCGCGAGGAGTACAAACCCGATCGCGCGAACAAGAGAACCGTCGCGAGGAACGCGAACTGGAACTCCGGGTCCATCGCGGTGGCCTGGTGGCGCGGGTTCCAGTCGCCGTTGAGCAGTCCGGCCTTGAGCACGAGCGCCGTGAGCAGCGCCATGTAGACGCCGAAGAAGTCCAGCGTGCCGAGTGCGCTGATGCGCACGACCTTGCGCAGCGTGTCGAGCTTGAGCAGGAAGGAGAGGGCGGGCGGGCGCTTGCGCCGCACGTCGCGCGTGGACAGCTCGAAGCCAGGCGTCGGCCTGTGCTCCTGCTGCTTCCCCGTGCCTTCCCGTGGCGGCTGCTGCGTCGACGGCATCTCCCTGCTCCTAACGCGGCACCATCGCAGATGTTCCGGACTCGTGCACCGGCAACTCGGGCACCATGCGGGCGCCGCGGCCGGCCAGGCCGCGGGTCAACTCCCGCTCGCGCCGACCAGCGCGTCTGTTCCGGAGCGTTCGATCGTCCGCAGCAGGCCCTCGCGCAGCTCGATCTCGGGCTCCCAGCCCAGCAGCTCGCGGGCGAGCGAGATGTCAGGCTGGCGCACCTGCGGGTCGTCGGTGGGCAGCGCCTCGTAGACGATCTCCGAGTCCGATCCGGTGACCTCGATGATCGTCTCGGCGAGCTGCAGCAGCGTGAACTCGTTCGGGTTGCCGATGTTGATCGGCCCCACCTGGCCGGACTCGGCGAGCGCGATCATCCCGCGGATGAGGTCGTCGACGTAGCAGAACGAGCGCGTCTGGCTGCCGTCGCCGAAGATCGTGATCGGCCGGCTCTGCAGGGCCTGGCGCATGAAGGTCGGGATCGCGCGGCCGTCGTACGGGCGCATCCTGCTGCCGTAGGTGTTGAAGATCCGCATGATCGCGGTGTCGACGCCCTGCTGGCGGTGGTAGGCCATCGTCAGCGCCTCGGCGTAGCGCTTGGCCTCGTCGTACACGCCGCGCGGGCCGATCGGGTTGACGTGCCCCCAGTAGGTCTCTGGCTGCGGGTGCACCTGCGGGTCGCCGTAGACCTCGCTCGTGGAGGCGATGAGAAAGCGGGCGCGGTGCTTCTTGGCGAGGCCGAGCGTGTTGTGCGTGCCGTGCGAGCCGACCTTCAAGGTGTGCAGCGGCAGGCGCAGGTAGTCGATCGGCGAAGCCGGCGATGCGAGGTGGTAGACGAAGTCGATCGGCTCGTCGACGAAGTACGGCGTGACGATGTCGAGCAGCTCGAAGCGGAAGTCCGGCGAGCGGATGTGCTCGATGTTCGTCAGCGAGCCGGTCTCGAGGTTGTCGACGCACACGACGCGGTGCTCGCGGCGCAGGAGCTCGTCGCACAGATGCGACCCGAGGAATCCGGCGCCACCGGTAACAAGACAGGTGGCCATCGCCGTTGAGGCTACCGCGAGCGTCTCAATGACGTGCGCGGGCGGCCTTGAGCTGCTTCTTCGTCGCGTCCGGCGAGATGACGACGAAGCCCTTCTTGGTGCGCCTGCCGAGACCGCTCGTGACGAGCCGCTTCGCTACGACCGGGCAACGCTTGCAACGCGGGTTGCTCTTGCAACAGCCCTTCTTGGGCTTGAAGCGCGTTGCCATTAGGTGAACCTAACACCTTCTCGCCAGAGGTCAAGCCAGTAGGCGCTCAAGTACAGTTTCGCCCATGCCCGCATCCTCTTTCGTCGAACGTCTCAACGAGCAGATCGGCCACGAGTTCGCGGCCTCGCAGCAGTACCTCGCGATCGCCGCCTACTACGACGACGACACGCTCCCGCGCCTCGCCGCGTTCTTCTACGCGCAGGCGCTCGAGGAGCGCAACCACGCGTTGATGATGGTCCAGTACCTGCTCGACGCCGGAGTCGAGGCGCCGATCCCGGGCGTCGACGCGCCGCGCAACGAGTTCGACGACGTCGTCGCGCCGGTCGCGCTCGCGCTCGACCAGGAGCGCCGCGTGTCCGACCAGATCAACGCGCTGGCCGCGATCGCCCGCGAGCAGGGCGACTACACGAGCGAGCAGTTCATGCAGTGGTTCATCAAGGAGCAGGTCGAGGAGGTCGCGACGATGTCCGACCTGCTGAAGGTCGTCGAGCGCGCGCGCGACAACCCGCTGCTCGCCGAGGAGTACATCGCGCGTGAGGGCTTCGGCGCCTCCGAGGGCGCGGACCCGACCGCCCCGCCGGCGGCCGGCGGCGAAGTCTAAGCAGCTGCTTGGCCGGTCCCTCACCGCGATCGCGCAGCTGCGTGCGCGCGCGGGCAAGGCGACCCCGCCGCGCGAGGAGCTCATCTCAACGCACGTCGCCGGCCGGTCGTTCGTCGACGTCGGCTGCATGTGGACGATCAACGGCGCGCTGTGCTTCGCAGCCGAGGACGCCGGCGCCGCGACCGTCACGGGCGTCGACGTCATGGCGCGCAGCGCCGAGTTCGATGCCGAGCACGCGCGCCGTGGCTCGAAGGTCCGCTTCGTGCGCGGCGACGTCCACTCGCCGGCGACGGTCGCGGAGATCGGCGTGCACGACGTCGTCTGGTGCTCGGGCGTGCTCTACCACGCGCCGCACCCGCTGCTGACGCTCGAGCGCCTGCGAGCGCTCACGGGCGACACGCTGCTGCTGGCGACCGAGACCGTGGCCGAGACGCCCGGGCGGCGCAACACCTGCATCATCGCCCCGGGCCGCGACGAGCACCCGAACTCCGAGCCGGCGACCGCCGCCGGCCAGGGCTTCGGCCCGTGGTACTGGGGCATCGCGCCGTCGGCGCTGCGCACGATGCTCAAGCTCAGCGGCTTCGCGGTCGTCGAGGAGTTCCGCACGCCGTTTCACGTGACGGTCGTCGCGCGGTAGCGCGCGAACTGTGAGCGGCTGCACACCGGCGTGCTCGGTGAGCGCGCAACATGGGATGTCGCCAACGACAAAGCGTGTGCGACATGGAATCGACGACGAATCGGCACCCGCCCGACGGCGCTCGCAACGGCCGGCGCGGGGGGGCGATCAAGCAGCTGGTGCAGCGAGCGGGCTCAGGCGACGACCGCGCCTGGGACAGCCTCGTCGAGGAGTTCGGCGCGCGCGTGTGGTCGGTGACGCGGGCGCTGCGCCTCAGCGATGCCGATGCGGCGGATGTCGCGCAGACGACGTGGCTGCGACTCGTCGAGCACGTGGACCGGCTGCACGAGCCCGCGTACGTCGGCGACTGGCTCGCGACCACCGCGCGGCGGGAGAGCTTGCGGATCCTTGGCAGGGTCGCGCGGGTGGTCCCCGCGGGCGACGACCTGCCCGAGCCGGTCGACGAGACCCCCGAGCACGCGACGCGCGCGTTCGTCCAGGAGCGAGACGACGCCCTGTGGTCGGCGTTCTCGGACCTCGACGAGCGCGACCAGTCGCTGCTGCGGCTCACGCTGTCGGTGCCGTCGCTGACCTACAAGCAGATCGGCGACGCGCTGCAGATGCCCGTCGGCAGCATCGGTCCCACGCGCAAGCGGGCGCTCAACCGCCTGCGGCGCAAGGTCGAATGCCGCTATCCGGCCGTGATCGAGGCCTGACGCCGGCCGGGGCCGGGGCCGGGGCCCGGGCCAGCCGGGGCCGGGGTCAGGGCCGAGGTCGCGTCAGCCGACCGCGCGGCGCTTGAACCCGCGGTCGCTCAGCGCGCCCAGCACGAGCAGCGAGACGGCAAGGCCGGCCGCGATCCAGCCGCCGCCCATGTGCGGGAGGTCGGTGAGCGACGCGCGCAGCCCCTCGCTGACATAGGTCAGCGGGTTGGCGAGCGTGACGATCTGAAATGCCGGCAGGCTGTCGAGGCTGGCCCACGAGTAGAAGGTCGCGCCCGTGAACATGAGCGGCGTCAGCACGATCGCGAACGCGATGCTGATGTGGTTGTGCGCGACGGCGGTGCCGAGGACCATGCCCATCGCGCCGCCGAGGAGCGCTCCGAGGACGAGCACGACGGCCAGCGCCGGGAGGTTCGCGCTCGACAGATCGACCCCGGACGGCAGGATGAGCGCCGCGAGCGGCAGGATCAGCACGCCCGCGACGAGGCCGCGCAGCGCAGCGATGACGATCTTCTGCACGGCCACCGCCCCCGTCGGCAGCGGGGCGAGCAGCCGATCCTCGATCTCCTTCGTGTAGGAGAACTCGATGACGAGCGGCAGCGCGGTGTTCTGCAGCGACGTCAGCACGACCGTCAGCGCCATGATCCCCGGCAGCAGCATGACGGAGTACGACCCCTGTGCCGCGCCGATCTCGGGCAGCACGCGGCCGAAGACGAAGAGGAAGAACAGCGGCTGGAGCAACGCCTGCGCGAGGAACGAGCCGCCCTCGTCGCGGATCGTCACCCAGAGGTCGCGCTCGCAGAGGGCGAGCCAGGCACGAACGCTGATGCTCATCGCATCTCCCTTCCCGTCAGGTGGATGAAGACGTCCTCGAGCGAGCCCTCGAGGCGCCGAAGCTCGAGCAGCTGCAGCCCGGCGCCGCGAGCGGCTACCAGCGCGTCGCCCGCGAGCCGCTCGGCGGCGCCGTAGAGGCGCAGGGAGCAGCGTCCCTCGCCGCCCGCCACGCGCTCGACGCGCTCGACGCCCGGCAGCCGCGCGAACGCGCCGCTGACGTCACGGGGCGTCTCGAGCACGACCTCGACGCCGCGCTGTGCGGGAAGCAGCCCGCGCAGGCCGCGCGGCGTGTCGAGCGCGAGGATCCGGCCCTTGTCGATGATCGCGATGCGGTCGCACAGCCGGTCGGCCTCGGCCATGTCGTGCGTCGTCAGCACGAGCGTGGTGCCGCGCTCGCGCAGGTCGAGCATCGTCTCCCAGAGAAACAGGCGCGACTGCGGGTCGAGGCCGACCGTCGGCTCGTCGAGGACGAGGACCATCGGCTGGTGCATGAGCGCGCGCGCGACCATCAGCCGCTGCGCCATGCCGCCCGAGAAGCTGCGGACCTTCTCGCCGGCGCGATCGGCGAGGCCGAAGCGCTCGAGCATCTCCTCGGCGCGCAGCCGGCGCTCCTTGCGCCCCGCCCCGAAGTACGCCGCGTGGAACGTGAGGTTCTCGAGCGCGGTGAGCGCCCGGTCGAGGTTCGAGATCTGCGGGACGACGGCGAGGCGGCGCTTGACCGCGACCGGGTCGGTCGCGATGTCGAAGCCGTCGATGAGCACGCGCCCGGCGGTGGGGCGCACACGCGTCGTGATCGACCCGATCGTCGTCGTCTTGCCTGCCCCGTTCGGGCCGAGCAGCCCGAAGATCTCGCGTTCGCGCACGGCGAAGTCGATGCCGCAGACCGCCTCGTGCCCCTTGGGGCCGTAGCGCTTGCGCAGGTTCTCGACCTGGATGACGTCGCGCGGCGCGATCGCCTCGTCGGCCGCCGGCGGGCGGGCGATTGCCGCCTCCGGGGCGAGGTCAACGGTCATGACAGCCTCCTTCGGTGAAAGATCTCGGTCAGGGTCTCGCGCGCGGCGTCGAGCGTCAGGCGGACGCACTCGTCGTCGTGCTCGAGCGATGGGAACCACGCCTCGAACTGCGATGGCGGCAGGTAGACCCCGCGCTCGAGCATCCCGCCGAAGAAGCGCGCGTAGCAGTCGGCGTCCGCCGCCCGTGCGCCGGCCCAGTCATCGACCGGATCGGCCGCGAAGAACAGCGTCAGCAGGCCCGTGGTGGACGCCACCTGCAACGGGGCCCCCGCGTCGCGAGCGGCGTCGCGCAGGCCCGCGGCCAGCGCCCGCGTGCAGTCCTCGAGCTTGCGGTACGCCGCCGCGTCCAGGAGCTCGAGGGTCGCGAGCCCGGCGGCGACGGCCAGCGGGTTGCCCGACAGCGTGCCGGCCTGGTAGACGGGGCCGCTCGGAGCGAAGCGGCGCATGAGGTCGCGGCGCCCGGCGACGGCACCGGCGGGCACGCCGCCGCCGAGCACCTTGCCGAGGATCGTGAGGTCGGGCAGCACGGCGGCACGCTCCTGCATGCCGCCGGGCGCGACGCGAAAGCCCGAGATCACCTCGTCGAAGATCAGCAGGGCCCCGGCTCGATCGGCCTGCTCGCGCAGGAAGCGCAGGAAGCCCGGCCGCGCCGGCACGACCCCCATGTTCGCGGGGCACGGCTCGCAGAGGATCGCGGCCGGCGGCCGCTGCGCGAGCGCCCGGGCGACGGCCTCGGGGTCGTTCCACGGCACGACGACGGTGGCGGCCGCTTGGGCGCTCGTGACGCCCGGGCTCGCCGGGATCGACTGCGTCGCCAGGCCCGAGCCCGCCTCGGCGAGCAGCCCGTCGACATGCCCGTGATAGCTGCCGGCGAACTTCAGCACGACCTCGCGCCCGGTAGCCGCGCGCGCGAGGCGCAGCGCGCTCATCGTCGCCTCCGTGCCCGAGGAGGTCATGCGCAGCATCTCGGCGGACGGCACGCGCGCCACGACCGCCTCCGCGAGCTCGATCTCGCCCTCGGTCGGCGCGCCGAAGCTCGTGCCGTCCGCGGTCGCCGCCCGCACCGCCGCGACGACCGCCGGGTGCGCGTGTCCGGCGACGAGCGCTCCCCAGGAGCACACCCAGTCGACGTAGCGGCGGCCGTCGACGTCCTCGATCCAGGCCCCCTCGCCGCGCGCGACGAAGAGCGGGTCGCGCCCGACCGCGCCCATCGCGCGAACGGGCGAGTTGACGCCGCCGGGGAGGACGTCGCAGGCGCGCTGGTAGAGCTCCGCCGAGCGAGTCGTCAGCTGCTGAGCCATGCGGCAGCCTCCTTTGCGTGGTAGCTGATGAGGATGTCGGCCCCCGCGCGGCGGATCGACGTCAGCGTCTCGAGCACGGTGGCGCGCTCGTCGAGGTAGCCGGCGGCCGCAGCGGCCTTGACCATCGCGTACTCCCCGCTGACGCTGTATGCCGCGACGGGCAGCGCGGTGGTCGCCCTGATGCGCGCGATGACGTCGAGGTAGGACAGCGCCGGCTTGACCATGACGATGTCGGCCCCCTCGCCCTCGTCGAGCGCCACCTCGGCGAGCGCCTCGCGCCCGTTCGCGGGATCCATCTGGTAGCTGCGGCGGTCGCCGAACGCGGGCGCGGAGTCGGCAGCCTCGCGGAACGGGCCGTAGAACGCCGACGCGAACTTCGCCGAGTAGGCCATGATCGGCGTGTGCTCGTGGCCGGCGTCGTCGAGTGCCGCCCGGATCGCCGCGACGCGCCCGTCCATCATGTCGCTCGGGGCCACGAGGTCGGCCCCGGCCGCGGCGTGCGACACGGCGGTCATCGCGAGCAGCTCGAGCGATGCGTCGTTGTCGACCGCGCCGTCGTCGCGCACGATCCCGCAGTGACCGTGGTCGGTGTACTCGCACAGGCAGACGTCGGTCATCACCAGGAGGTCCGGGCACGCGTGCTTCATCTCCTCGCAGGCGCGCTGAACCACGCCGTCTCGTTCGTAGGCACCCGACCCGCGCGCGTCCTTCGAGCTCGGGATCCCGAACAGCAGGACGGCGATGCCGCGCGCCTGCGCCGCCCGCGCCTCCTCGCCGAGCTCGCGCAGGGGCAGGCGCTCGACGCCCGGCATCGTCGCGACCGGACGGCGCTCGGAGATGGTCTCGTCGACGAACAGGGGCAGCACGAGCCGGCTCGGCTCAAGGTCGGTCTCGCGCACGAGCGAGCGCAGCGCGGGCGTCGCCCGAACCCGGCGCATGCGGGTCGCCGGGAACATCATGTCGGGACCCCCTGCAACAGCCGCTGCGCGCCCTGCTCGAGCAGGTCGTCGGCGACCGCGCGGCCCAGCTCGCGCGGCTGGGAGATGTCGCCACGGCGCTGCGCGCGCAGCATCGCGGTGCCGTCCGGCTCGGCCACGACCGCGCTCAGCTCGAGCGTCTCGCCGTGCAGCCGCGCGTACGCACCCAGCGGGGTGCTGCAGCCGGCGTCGAGCGCTCGGGCGACCGCGCGCTCGGCGATCAGGCGGCGATGCGAGCGCGCATCGTCCAGGCGGCGCACGAGCGCGGCGGTCTCTAGATCGTCGCTGCGGACCTCGATCGCGAGGCAGCCCTGCCCGGGCGCCGGCGTCATGAGCTCGGGCGCGATCGGCGTGCCGACGTCGATGCCGAGCCGGACGAGGCCCGCCGCGGCGAGGACGATCGCGTCGTACGCGCCCCAGCGCAGCTTGCGCAGCCGCGTGTCGACGTTCCCGCGCAGCTCGGCGACGTCGAGATCCGGGCGCAGGGCGAGCAGCTGGGAGCGCCGGCGCAGGCTCGCGGTCCCGACCCTCGCCCCGTGCGCCAGCTCGTCGATCGAGGCGGCGCCGCAGAGCCGGTCGCGGGGGTCGACGCGCTCGGGCACGGCGGCGATCGCCAGCCCGTCGGCGATCGCACCGGGGAGGTCCTTCGCGGAGTGCAGGGCGAGGTCGGCGTCACCCGCGAGCAGCGCGTCCTCCACTTCCTTGACGAAGCGCGACTTGTCGTCGAGCACGACCGCGGCGGCGGCGCCGGCGCCCTCGTCGCCCGAGGCGCGGATCGCGACGAGCTCGACCCGACGGCCGGAGGCGCGTTCGAGATCGCGCGCCACGATCCCGGCCTGGGCGAGCGCCAGCGCGCTGCCGCGCGTGGCCAGGCGGAGGGCGCCGCGGCTCATAGGACAACCTGTGCGTCTGCCGGGAGGTTCTTCTCCGAATAAGGGAAGTCAAGAGAGATAGAGACTGGCCGAAGGCCAGAGGTTCTCTCAGACTGACCGGCGCATAGAGCAGCTGACCACCGCCAGGAGAGGGCCTCGCTCGCTTGCCGCTGAGACGGCCCGCGTGAGACCTGCCCCTCCTGGCGGTGTGAGGCACCCAGAGCGGCAACAGGGCGTCGCCCCGCTGAGGGCCTGCCTATGAGCACCCGCCACGGTACCTCCTGGTCGGCCGCCGTCAAGACGACCTCATCCGGGGAGGACTGCGCATGGCCGCTATCTGCGGGATCGACTGGGCCGACGAGTGGCACGACGTTCGCATCGCCGACGCCAATGGTGGACTGGTCTGCCAGCGACGCTTGACCCATGACGAGGACGGCATCTGCGCACTGACCGGCCTGCTCGTCGAGCACGGCGTGACGCTGGCGGCGATCGAGCGTCCCGACGGCCTGCTCGTCGGCCGCCTGCTGGCCGCCGGCATCACCGTCCTCGCGATCCATCCCAACCAGGTCAAGGCCGCGCGCGATCGCTTCCGCGCCGCCGCGGGCAAGACCGACGCCTTCGATAGCTTCGTGCTCTGCGAGCTGGCGCGGACCGACGCGCACCGCTTCCATGCACTCGCGCCCTGCGGCGATGAGACCGCAGCGCTGCGCGCACTCGTCAGGACCCGCGAAGACCTCGTCGCTGCCCGCGTCGCGCTGGCCAACCAGCTGCGCGCCCAGCTGGACTGCTTCTGGCCGGGCGCCCGCCGGATCTTCGCCGACGTCGACAGCCCGATCGGCCTGGCGTTCATCGAGCGCTACCCCAGCCCCACCGACGCACGCGGACTGGGCGCCAAGCGCCTGGAAGGTTTCCTCGCGCGCCACGCCTACTGCGGCCGACGCCCCGCCGACGAACTGCTGCAACGCCTGCGCGGCGCACCCATCGCCGTCATCGGCGAGCTCGAGGCCGACGCCCGCCGCAGCAGCGTGCTTGGCCTCGTCAGCGCGCTGCGCCCGATCGTCGAGCAGATCCGTCAGCTCACAAGCCAGATCGCCGGCGCCGTCCGCACACACCCCGACGGACCGACCTTCCGCTCGATGTTCCGCGATCCCAAGAGCGTGATCTGCGCCGCCGGCCTGCTCGCCGAAATCGGCGACAACCGGGCGCGTTACCCCACCCGCGACAGCCTCGCCGCGGACGCCGGCATGGCACCCGTCGCGATCGAATCGGGCAAACGCCGCAACGCCGCGTTTCGCTGGGCCTGCGACAAGCGCCTGCGCAACCACGTCTGCGTCCTCGCCGACAGCACTCGCCACTGGCACCCCTGGGCCCGCGACGTCTACCAGCGTGCCCGCGCACGCGGCTGCGACCATCCACACGCCATCCGCATCCTCGGCCGCGCGTGGACACGCGTACTCTGGCGCTGCTGGCAAGACCACACCACCTACGACCCCACCAAGCACCGAGCGGCAACGCGCCACCTCACGGCGAGGGGTTGACACAGGGCGTCTCACGCCCACTCCCTCGGGTTGCCCAGCACCTCGAGCAGCTCCGCCTCGGGGCTGTCGTCGGAGGGGAGATGGCCGTACTCCCAGCGCGCGGCCGGAGGAAGCGACATCAGGATGCTCTCCGTCCGGCCGCCGGTCCGCAGGCCGAAGTGCGTCCCCCGGTCGTAGAGGAGGTTGAACTCGACGTAGCGTCCGCGTCGCAGCTCCTGCCACTCGCGCTGGCGCTCGTCGAAGTGCAGCGCCCGCCGGCGCTCGACGATCGGGAAGTAGGACGGCACGAACGCCTCGGCGCAGCTCGTCACGAAGGCGAGCAGCTCGCGCGGGGGACGGTCGTCGAGGCGGTCGAAGAAGATGCCGCCGACGCCGCGGCGCTCGTTGCGATGCGGCAGCAGGAAGTAGTCGTCGCAGTGCGCCTTGAAGCGGGGGTAGTAGCCGGCGTCGTGGCCGTCGCAGGCTTGGCGCAGAACGGCGTGGAAGTGCCGGGCGTCGTCGTCGAAGAGGTATGCGGGGGTGAGGTCCGACCCGCCGCCGAACCACCAGGCGACCGACTCGTCGCCATCCTCGCGCTCGAGCTCGAAGTAGCGGTAGTTGGCGTGCGCCGTCGGGACCAGTGGGCTGCGCGCGTGGATGACGATGCTCACGCCCGTCGCCCAGAACCGCAGTCCGCCGAGCTGCAGCCCGCTGTCCTCGCCGCGCGCCAGCTCGGCCATCTCCGCCGGCAGCTCGCCGTGCACGACCGACACGTTCACGCCGGCACTGTCGAACACCGCCCCGCCGCGCAGCATGCGGCTGTCCCCGCCGCCGCCTTCGGGGCGCTCCCACACGTCGCGGCGAAACCGCACCCCGTCCTCGAGCTGCTCGACCGCCGCGCAGACCGCCTCCTGCGTTCGCCGCGCGAGCGACTCCGCCTCGTCGCGCACCGACGTCATCCGCACGACCCGCGGGCGTGGACGTGCTCGACGAGGCGCCGGACGTTGTCGACCGGCGTCTGCGGCAGCACGCCGTGACCCAGGTTGAAGACGTGGCCGGGACGGCCCGCGGCCTGCTCGAGGATCTCGTCGACGCGCGGCTCGAGCTCCGACCACGGGCCGAGGAGCGCGACCGGGTCCAGGTTCCCCTGGATCGGCGTCGTGCTGCCGATGCGGTCGCGAGCCGTCGCGAGGTCGACGCGCCAGTCGACGCCCAGCACGTCGGCACCGGCCTCCTGCATCGTCTCGAGCAGCCCCGCCGTGCCGGTCCCGAAGTGGATGATCGGCACCCCGGCCTCGCGCGCGATCTCGATCGCGCGCTGCGTGTACGGCAGGGCGTGGCGCCGGTAGTCGGCGGGGCTGAGCGTGCCGACCCAGCTGTCGAAGACCTGCAGCGCCTGGGCACCGGCCCGCGCCTGCGCCAGCAGGTAGCTGCCGACGACGTCCGCGAGCTTCGTCATCAGCGCCTTCCACGCGGCCGGGTCGCCCAGCATCATGCCCTTGGCCTGACGCTGGTCGCGGCTCGATCCGCCCTCGATCGCGTAGCACGCGAGCGTGAAGGGCGCGCCGCAGAAGCCGATCAGCGGCACCCCGCGCTCGTCCAGCACGCGGCGCGCGAGCCTGATCGCGTCGAGCGTGAAGCCGAGGCTCTCCTCCGGGTCGGGCACGCGCAGCGCCGCGACGTCGGCGGCGGTCCGCACCGGCGGGGTGATCTTCGGCCCCACGCCCTTCTCGAACTCGAGCCCCAGGCCCATGGCCTCGAGCGGCGGCAGGATGTCGGAGAAGATGATCGCCGCGTCGAGGTCGAACGCGTCGACCGGCTGCATCGTGACCTCGCACGCGAGCTCGGGGTCCTTGATGATCTCGAGGATCGAGTGGCGCTTGCGCAGCTCCCGGTACTCGGGCATGTAGCGCCCCGCCTGGCGCATGAGCCAGATGGGCGTGGTGTCCGTCGACTCCCCTGCGCACGCGCGGAGAAAGCGCGATGTCTGCGCCGTCACTGGCTGGATCACTGTGGTCATCGCTGGGTCCTCCTACGTCGGGTGGCGCGCTCGAGCGTTCGCCCGAGAGCAGGGATCGGTCCGTCGAGGTCGGGGCGGGCGGCGGGGCGGGTCATGCGCCCTCGGCCTCCTCGGGCAGGCCGAGGGCGAACAGCTCGCGCATGGCCGAGATGTGGGTCGCGGCCGTCTCGTCCGCCGCGCTGGCCTTCAGCCGCACGACCGGCTCGTGCAGCACGCGCGTCGCGATGCGCTCCGCGACGCGCTCGGCGACCGCGTCGAGGTCCTCGTCGGGCCGCGACGCGTCGAACGCCGCGCGAACCTCGGCATGCGCGACGCGCACGACGCGCCCGCGCAGCTCGGTGATGAGGGGAGCGACGCGGCGACCCGCGAGCCACAGCCTGAAGCGCTCGGCCTCATCGGCCACGATCGCCTCGACGGCCGGGATCTCCTCCCGCCGCCGGGCAAGGCCCTCGTCGACCACCGAGCGCAGGTCGGCGAACGAGTACAGCCGCACGGCCGGCAGGCTCCCGACCGCGGCCTCGATGTCCCTGGGAACGGCGAGATCCACGAGCGCGAGCGGACGGCCGTCGCGGGCCAGCCCCTCGACGTCGCCGACGCGGACGACGGGCTCCGGTGCGCTCGTCGCGGCCAGCACCACGTCCGCCTGCGCCAGCCCGTCGCGCAACCGGCGCCAGGGCAGCGCCTCGCCGTCGACACGCCGCGCGAGCGCCTCGGCGTGCGCGTCGGTCCGGTTCGTGCAGAGGATCCGCCCGGCGCCCGAGTGGCGCAGGGCCTGCGCGGCGAGCCCGGCGGCCTCCCCCGCGCCCACGACCAGCGCCTGCGTCGTGGCCGGGTTGTCGACGGCTCCGAGCGCCACGCGTGCCGCGGCCTGGCTGATGGAGATCGTGTGACGGCTGATCGCGGTCTCCGCACGCGCGCGCCTGCCGGCGCGGCCGGCCGCGCGCAGCAGCCGCGTGAGCACGAGCCCCGCCGTCCCTCGCTGCCCCGCGTCCGCGAGCGCCCGCGTGAGCTGGCCGAGGATCTCGACCTCGCCGATGATCATCGAGTCCAGGCCCGCGGCGAGGCGCATGACGTGGCGGATCGCGTCCGAGCCCTCGAGCAGGTACACGCAGCCGCTCAGCTCCTCAGGCGCGATCCCCATCCGCGCGGCCAGCTCGTCGACGGCCGCGCCGACCGCGGGCGTGCCCGCGCCGTGGACGAGGTAGAGCTCCACGCGGTTGCAGGTGAGGACGGGCAGCCACTCCGTGGTCGTCGCGCCGAGGCCGTCCTCCACGAGCTCCGCGACCGCAGTGCTGGCGCGCTCGAGCAGCCCGAACGGGGCCGTCCGGTGGCTCATGCCGACCAGCGAGATGACGGCGGCATCTCGATCGGATCCCGGGGAGCGCTGGCGGAGCACGATCAGGATCGCTCGTAGACGGAGATGTGCCGGGCGCTCGTGGCCGTGAACCGCCCGCCGCGCCAGTCGCTCCAGCGATCGCGCAGGCGCAGCCCCGCGAGCCGGGCCATGAGGTCGAGCTCCGCGGGCCACGCGTAACGCAGCACGCCGGGGATCATCCGGATGCCGTCGGCGCCGAGCAGGACCTGCTGCGCGTCGAGGCGCTGGGCGACCGGGTCGTGCGTCGCCATGCCGACGAGCACCGAGTCCGCCGTCACGCTGCGCACGGCCGTGTCGTGGCCTTGCAGGTAGCGCGTCGCACCGGGGACGAACGCCTCCACGACGAAGACGCCGTCGGGGGCGAGGCGCGCGGCCGCGTTGGCGAAGCAGCGCACCTGCTCGTCCTGGGAGACGAGCATGAAGAGCGTGTCCGCCGCGACGAGGATCAGCGAGAACTCGCCCTCCACGTCCACGTCGGCGAAGTCGCCCAGGACCGTGGTGATCAGCGGCCCGTCGTACTTGCCGCGCAGCTGCTCGAGCATCGCGCCGGACGCGTCGATCCCGACCACCTCGCGCCCGCGCTGCGCGAGGGGCACCGCGACCCGGCCGGTGCCGATGCCGAGCTCGAGCACCCGTCCCGCGCCGGCCAGCTCGGCGATGCGGTCGACGCAGTCGGCGGTCGCGAACACGCCACCCGCCCAGCGGTCGTAGAGGTCCGCGATCCGGTCGCCGTAGGTCGCCTGCGTGTACCCGCCGTTGGTCGTCAGCACGACGCGGCACCGGCAGGTCGCGAGTAGCAGAAGACGCAGGCGTACGCCCCGTCCACGACGCGATGGTGGACGTCGACGGAGATCTCGGGGAAGGCCCGCTGCGTCGCGGCGAAGTCCAGGTCGCAGAGCAGCGGCGACGGCTCGGTCATGCCGATCTCCTCGCAGGCGTTGCGGCACATGCACACGGTCAGCACCTCGATCGCGGCGTCGACCTCCGGCGTCGACGTGTCGACGATCTCGGCCCGCACGCCGATCTGCGCGAACACCTCGCGGACCTTGCGAAAGCCCTCGGCGAGGCTCGTGCCCGCGATGTACGGCCCCATCAGCCTGCGCTGCTGCTCGGGATAGCCCTCCATGAGCGCCTCGAAGGCCTCCTCGTGGCCGAGCTCGTCGCGCAGCGCGAGGTAGCGCGCCACCCGCCCGCGCTGGCGGGTGCGGAACTGCTGCTCCTTCTCGTTCATGCCTTCGCTCCAGAGGTCGTGATGACATCGCGTGACACGGCGGCCGCGGCGGCGATCGTCTCTTCGAGGCCCACGCCAGTGACGAGCGTGGTCGGCAGGTGCAGGCCGGCGCAGCCGGCGACCGCGCGCTCGACGCGACGCGCCCGTGCCGGCTGGTCGCGGCCGTACTGCGGGATGCCCGCGGCCCAGCGGGCGTCCCGGACGTACTCGGGATCCTCGCTGAGCCCGTACACCCGCGACAGGACGCGCTCGACGCGGGCGACGGCCGCATCGACGGGCTCGTCAACGGCCTCCGGGGCGAACACCCCGCCGACGAAGGCCCGCACGAGGACCCGGTCGGGTGGCGCTTGGCCGCCGAAGAGGTTCGAGCTCGTGATCGCGCCGATGATCCCGGCGCGCGCATCCGGCACGGCCAGGAAGCCGATGCCCTGTGGCGGGCTGCGGAAGGCCGACCGGCGGTACCCGAGGCCGACCACGCGCAACGGGGCGTAGCCGATCGCGGCGGCCTCGGCCGCGACCTGCGGCACGAGCCCTCGCAGAATCCGCGCCGCCGCGGCCGCGGGCGTCGCGACGATGACCTGGCGTGCCCGCAGGCACTCGCCCGCGTTCGTGACGACCTCATAGCCGCCGTCGCCGGCGTGCCGCAGCTCGGACACGCGGACGCCGAGGCGCAGCCGCTCGCCGAGCGCATCGGCGAGGGCGGCGGGGAGGACGTGCAGGCCGCCGCCGCGAAACGTGCAGGCACCACCGCGTCGCGGCTGGCCCTCGGCGGCCCGGGGGCGGGCGCGGGCCATGTGCCCGACGAGACCCCACCGGTCCACCGCGCAGTCGAGCTGCAGGACGCGCGGAGCGACCGCCGCGAGGCTCGTCGTGCGCGCGTCGCCCGCCGTGACCCCCTGCAGCGCGGTCATGGCGGCGAGGCGCGCCAGCTCGTGGCCGAAGCGACGGGCGACGAAGCCGTACACCGTCTCGTCGCCGGCAGGGGCCCCGCGCCGTGCCACCGGCTCGGCGAGCATCCGCAGCTTGCCCTTCCACGACAGCAGCGGCGACGCAAGGAGGTCCTGCGGAGTGCGCGGCACCGGGTGCAGCCGCCCGCCGCGATATACGAAGCTGCGCTTGCTCTCGTCGCCGGCGCGCTGCACCCGCTCCTCGAGGCCGAGTCGCTCGATCAGCTCGCGGGTCTCCGGGCGGCCCGTCGTCAGGGTCGTGGCCCCGTGCTCGAACGTGTAGCCCGCTTCGGTCGTCGTCTGCACCTGACCACCCGCGCGGCTGGCGGCCTCGAGGACGGTGACCGCGAGCTCGGGACGTGCGAGGACGACCGCGTGCGCCGCGGCGAGCCCGCATAGGCCCCCGCCGATCACGACGACGTCACATGCGTCGCCGCCGCGCGACATCCCCTCGTGCTGCGCCGTCTTGCCGGATAGGAGCATTTACCTATAAGAGCCACGGCGCCCTCCTGAGATACACCTATTGCCAAAAACTTATGCCTTCTGCGGCGCCCATCGACCCAGGCCGAGCCCCCGCGTTGGCAGCCTCGTCGTCGGCCGTCACGCGCGCCTCCCGCGTGCGCGTCGGACACCATGCGGCGCCGTAAACACGGCGTTTTACAGGATGTTAGTAGGTGATACGCGCTCGCGGCGAGTGACCCTTGTCACACAGAATCACCCCTCGCTCTCCTATGATCCCGTCGCAGCGTCGGCAAATAGGCTATCGATCTGCGGGCTTCATTCCAGTGGAGTGTTAACCGGTGCGCGATGCGCTCCGGGCCCCCACCGAGGAGCACGAGATGTCACCTGCCAGCCAAGCACCCACCGGAATTCTGATGATGAACCTCGGCGGCCCGAGGACGTCCGCCGACGTCGGCCCGTTTCTCAATCGCGTGTTCACGGACACCGAGATCATGGATCTGCCCCAGCAGGACCGGCTCGGCCCGCTCATCGCCAAGTGGCGCACGCCGCGGGTCGAGAAGCTCTACGACGGCATCGGCGGCGGATCCCCGATCCTGGACTGGACGACCGAGCAGGGCGAGGGCATGGTCGAGCGCCTCGACCGCTTGTCTCCGCTGAGCGCCCCGCACAAGTTCTATCCCGCGTTTCGCTACGTCGAGCCGTTCAGCGAGGATGCCCTCGCCCGGATGCGCGCCGACGGCGTCGAGCGCGCGGTGGCGTTCACGCAGTACCCGCAGTACTCCTGCGCGACGACCGGCTCGAGCCTCAACGAGCTGTGGCGCGCGACAGCCAGTCTCGGGCTCGAGCGCGCCTTCGATTGGAGCGTCATCGACAGATGGCCGACGCATCCGACCTTCGTCGAAGCCGTGGCGCAGCGCGTGCGAGCCGGCATCGCCTCGTTCGAGGATCCCGACGACGTGCTCGTCATGTTCAGCGCGCACTCGCTGCCGATCAAGACCATCCGCCGCGGCGACCCGTACCCGTACGAGGTCGGAACGACCGTGTACGAGGTCATGACGCGCCTCGGCTTCTCGCACGAGTACATCCTCTGCTACCAGTCGCAGGTCGGGCCCGTGAAGTGGCAGGGCCCGAGCACCGAGGAGGTCATCCGTCAGCTCGGAGCGAAGGGGCGCCGCAACGTCCTGATCGTCGGCATCGCCTTCACCTGCGACCACATCGAGACGCTGTCGGAGATCGACATCGAGTTCGCCGAGGTCGCCGCGGAGTCGGGCATCAAGAACTTCGTGCGGGCCGAGTCGCTCAACGCCTCCCCCGTGTTCCTGGACGCGCTCGCCGATATCGTGGCCGAGCACCTGGCCTCCGGCGACCCGTGCTCGGCGCAGTACGGCCTGCGCTGCCCCGGTTGCGAGAACCCGGACTGCCGCAACATCCACAACGCGATCGCGCCGTACAAGCGCACCCCGCTGCGCGCGGGGGACGGCGCGCCGCTACTCGACGTGCTGCCTCGCGCTGCCGTTCCGCGCGCTGGACGCCGGCCCCGGGACCCTGGCGAGGCCCCGCTCGAGCACTCCGTGAAGTGACGCTCGTACGGCGTCCGGATTCGCGCCGGCGTGCAGCTGGCGCGTGGCGCCGTCCACGAGGCTCTGCAGCAGGCCGGCCGCGATCGCGGGCTCGGGGTGGCCGAGCGCCTCGAGCGCTCGGATCGCGAGCTCGATCCACGCCTCGTGCAGGGCGCGGATCCGCTCGCGCGCCTCGGGCGTGAGCGTCACCCCTTCGAGTGCGACGGCGAGCTGGTGGCGACCTTGCTCGACGAGGTCGAGCTGGGCGTCGACGTACGCGCGCAGCCGCTCGGCCGGATCGGCCATGGCGTCCACGGCGGCCTCGACGGGCACCGACCAGCGCGTGAGCTCCCGCTCGCAGACCGCGGCGATCAGCTCGTCGCGAGACTCGAAGTACTCATACAGCGAGTTGCGCGCGAGCCCCGTCGCCGCGCTGAGGGCGGTGAACGTCAGGGCGCGGTGGCCGTGCTCGAGCAGCAGCCGCTCCGCCGCGTCGAGCAGCTGGCGCTCGCGCAGCATGCGGTGCGCGACGATCGTCTCGGCCTGGATGCGCGGCACCGCGCAAGCTTAAGGCCCGCGGGCCACGTTCGCTATGTTTCCCGACAGCGTGTCGGCAAAAGGCAGCACGAACCCGACGACGAGGCTCGAGCGCCTGGCGGAGGTGTCCGTCCGCTCGCGCAAGGCCGCTTGGATCACCGTGATCGCATGGCTCCTGCTCGCGCTGGCCGCACCGGGCCTCGCGCCGAAGCTCGCGGACGTGGAGGAGAACCGCGCGGTGAACGACCCGCCGGCGTCAGCCCAGTCGGTCAAGGCCCGCGCGCTGGTGGCGAAGGCGTTCTCCGACCAGCAGGGCACGCCGGCGATCGTCGTCCTGCGCGATCCCCGCGGCTTGGGCGCGCGCGGCGATCGCGAGGCCCGCCGCATCACGCGCGAGCTGGCGGGCCTGCGCGATCCCGCGGGGATCTCCACGCCCGTGTCCTGGCTCAGCTCGCCCGGCGCCCGCACGACGCTCTTGTCGCGCGACGCGACGACCGGGCAGATCATCGTTCCGGTGCTCGGCTCCTCCTCCGAAGATCGCTTCGGCGAGAGCGTCGACGCGATCCGGCGCGTGGCCGGCGACGGTCGCGACGGCCTCGAGATCCGCGTGACGGGACCGGCGGGCATCGCTCGCGACACCGTCAAGGCCTTCGGCAGCGCCAACCTCGTGCTGCTCTTCGGCACGGTCGCGCTCGTGCTCGTCCTGCTGCTCGCGATCTATCGCGCCCCCGTGCTCGCGCTCGTGCCGCTCGTGGCGGTCTCGCTCGCGTTCGAGCTCACGAACGCGATCGGGGCCTCGCTCGCCGACGCCGGAGCCTTCTCGATCAGCTCGCAGGCGGCGTCGATCATGACCGTCCTGCTGTTTGGCATCGGCACGGACTACTGCCTGTTCATCGTCGCTCGCCACCGCGAGGAGCTCGCTCGCGAGCCGGAGCGCTTCGCCGCGATGCGCGCGGCCATGCGCGCCCTCGTCGCGCCGCTGCTCTCGAGTGCCGCCACCGTGGTCCTCGCGCTGCTCGCGCTGCTGCTGGCGACGCTTCCCGCGCTGCGCGGCTTCGGGCCGTTCCTCGCGCTCTCCGTGATCGTGATGCTGGCCGCGGCGCTGACCTTCGTGCCCGCCGTCGTGTGCCTGCTCGGACGCGCCACGGCGTGGCCCGGGCGCGCCACGCGGCGTTCGGAGCCGCGGCTGTGGGCGGGTGTCGCGGCACGCGTCGTGCGCCGGCCGGTCGCGACGATCGCCAGCGGCCTCGCGGTGCTCGCGATCCTGTCGGTCGGGCTCGTCGACTACCGCGAGTCCTACGACTTCATCTCGGGGTTCCGGGTGCCCACGGAGTCCGCGGAGGGCCGGCAGCTGTTACAGCAGGGCTTCGGAGCGGGCGCGCTCGCTCCGACCAAGGTGCTCGTGGAGACCCGCGACGCGGCAGTCGGCGACTCCCCGGCCGCCCTCGACGACGTGCGCGACGCCGTCGGCCGGGTCCCCGGCGTGAGCCGGGTCTCGCCGCCGCGGCTGTCGCCCGACGGGCACGTCGCGGCGCTCGACGTCGTCTACCGGGGCAATCCCTACGACAACGCGGCCCTCGACCGCACCGCGCGCCTGCGCGACATCGTCCCGGAGACGCTGCGAGCAACCGACCTGCGCGACGGCCGCGCCCTCGTCGGGGGCGAGTCGGCGGTCAGCCTCGACCTGCGAACGGCCAACGATCGCGACCTGCGCGTCGTCGCCCCCGTCACGATCCTCATCATCGCGCTCGTGCTCGTGGCGCTGCTGCGCTCGCTCGTCGCCCCGCTGTACCTCGTGGGGACGATCCTCTTGTCGTTCGCCGCCACGCTCGGCCTGATGGTCCTCTGCCTGCTGACGCTCGGAGGCGACGAGGGCGTCGGGGTGCGCGTGACGATCTACATCTTCGTCTTCCTCGTCGCCCTCGGGGTCGACTACAACATCCTCCTGACAAGCCGCATCCGCGAGCTGGCTCGCGAGCACGGGCCGGTGGAGGGCGTCCGCCTGGCGCTGTCGCGAACCGGCGGCGTCATCAGCTCGGCGGGCGTCATCCTCGCCGGCACGTTCGCCGTCCTCATGACCCAGCCGATCCGCGAGCTGTACCAGTTCGGGTTCGCGATGGCGGCGGGGCTGCTGCTGGACACGTTCCTGATTCGCGGCACGCTCGTGCCCGCGATCGCCCGCCTGCTGGGCAAGCGCAACTGGTGGCCGAGCCGCCAGCCGGAGGGATTCGAACCCGGCCGATGAGTTCCGGCGCCGGCCGCGGTCTTAGGACCAAATGCCGATGGTGCCTGTGCGATCCGGATCGCTAGCGTGCAGCACCAGAGGCTTCCCCTTGAACAGCCCGCCGCCGACCGCGAGAGGATGACGCCACCGTGACCCTGGACAACCGAACCCGCTGGATCGCGTTGTACGTGCTCTGCGCCGGCAACCTCATGATCGTCCTCGACACGACGATCGTGAACGTCGCGCTGCCGTCGATCCGCACGGACCTCGGCTTCAGCGAGACGTCGCTGGCCTGGGTCGTCAACGCCTACCTGCTGACGTTCGGCGGCTTCCTGCTGCTCGGCGGCCGGCTCGGCGACCTCTACGGCCATCGCAAGCTCTTTCTCATCGGCCTGTCGCTGTTCACGCTCGCCTCGCTGGCCTGCGGCACGGCGTCCTCGCAGGAGTTCCTGATCGCCGCCCGCGCGATCCAGGGGCTCGGCGGCGCGGTCGTCGCCGTGGTCGCGCTGTCGCTCGTCATGACGCTCTTCACCGAGCCCGCCGACCGCGCCAAGGCGATGGGCGTCATCGGCTTCGTCGCCTCCGGCGGCGGCACGGTCGGCGTGGTGCTCGGCGGCGTCCTCACGGACGTCCTCGACTGGCACTGGATCTTCCTCGTCAACCTGCCGATTGGCGCCGCCGTCCTCTTCGCGGTCGTCAAGCTGCTGCCGTCGAGCCGCGGCCCCGCCGGCGACACGCAGCTCGACGTCGGCGGCGCGGTCACCGTGACGACCGCGCTCATGATCGCCGTGTACGCGATCGTCAACGGCAACGAGCAGGGCTGGACCTCCGCGCAGACGCTCGGCATGCTGGCGGTCGCGGCGGTCCTGTTCGCGGTGTTCATCGCGATCGAGGCCCGCTCGCGCTCGCCGCTCATGCCGCTCGGCCTGTTTCGCAAGCGCAACCTGGCCGTCGCGAACGTCGTCGGCGTGCTCTGGGCCGCCGGGATGTTCGCGTGGTTCTTCCTCTCCGCGCTGTACCTGCAGCTCGTGCTGCAGTACAGCCCGCTCGAGGTCGGCCTCGCGTTCCTGCCCGGCAACCTCGTGATGATGTTCTTCTCCGTCGTTCTGTCGGCGAAGATCGTCATGCGCTACGGGTTCCGCCTGCCGCTCGGCGGCGGCCTGACGATCGCCGCACTCGGCCTGCTCTGGCTCGCGCGCGCGCCCGTCGACGGGAGCTTCGTCATCGACGTCCTGCCGAGCATGATCCTGCTCGGCGTCGGCGCGGGCATCGCGTTCAACCCGGTGCTGCTCGCCGCGACGAGCGACGCGGAGCCCCAGGACGCCGGCCTCGCCTCGGGCGTCGTGAACACCGCGTTCATGATGGGCGGCGCGCTCGGCCTCGCCGTGCTCGCGAGCCTCGCGGACTCGCGCAAGACCAGCCTGCTCGCCGACGGCGACAGCCTGCTCGCGGCGCTCACCGGCGGCTACCACCTGTCGTTCGTGGTCGGCGCGCTGTTCGCCCTCGCGGCGGCGGCGATCGGCGCCGGCCTGCTGCGCAACGTCGCGATGGGGCCACCGCCGGACGAGCACGACGCGCCCGAGGAGGAGGCCGAGCAGCCCCAGCCCGTGCCGGTCGGCTAGGCGCGGCCCTTGCCACACCCGCGCGGGAGTGCGAACATACGTTCGTGCCCCGCGCGGCGACGATCCTGCACGCCGACCTCGACGCGTTCTTCGCCTCCGTCGAGCAGCGCGACGACCCGGGGCTGCGCGCTCGGCCGGTGATCGTCGGCGGCGGGGTCGTGCTCGCCGCGAGCTACGAGGCGCGCGCGTTCGGCGTGCGCTCGGCGATGGGCGGCGCGAAGGCGCGGCGGCTGTGCCCGGACGCGGTCGTCGTCTCGCCGCGCTTCGCCGCCTACGTCGAGGCCAGCAAGCGCGTGCGTGCGATCTTCGAGGACACCTCTCCGAGCGTCGAGTGCGTCTCGATCGACGAGGCGTTCCTCGACGTGCGCGGCCTCGAGGCGATCACCGGCACGCCGCTTCAGATCGCGACCCGGCTGCGCGCGACGGTGCGCGACGAGGTCGGCCTCCCGCTGACCGTCGGCATCGCATCGACGAAGCTGCTCGCGAAGGTCGCAAGCAACGCGGCCAAGCCCGACGGGCTGCTGCTTGTCGCGCCCGACGAGGAGCTCGAGTTCCTGCACCCGCTGCCGGTCGGCAGCCTGTGGGGCGTCGGCGCCGTCACGGGCCGCAAGCTGCACGACCGCGGCATCGCCACCGTCGGCGACCTCGCGCGCGCCGGCGAGGCGGCGCTCGTCGCGATCCTCGGGCGATCGTCGGGGCGCTACCTGCACAACGCCGCGTTCAACCGCGACGTCCGGCCGGTGCGCTCCGGCCGGCGGCGCCGGTCGATCGGCTCGCAGCGCGCGCTCGGGCGCAACTCGATGACCCCGGCGCAGCTCGACGGCGTGATCGTCGCGCTCGTCGACCGCGTCACCCGGCGCATGCGACGAGCAGGCATCACGGGTCGCACCGTCGCGCTGCGGCTGCGCTTCGACGACTTCAAGCGCGCGTCGCGATCACGCACGCTCGTCCGCGCCACGGCCGCCACCGACTCGATCCTCTTCCTCGCCCGCGCGCTGCTCGCCGCGGCGCTGCCGCTCGTCCAGCGCCGCGGCGTGACGCTCGTCGGCATCACGATCTGCGGCATCGAGCGCGACAGCGGTCAGCTCGCGCTGCCGCTGCACGGATACGAGGCGGGCGCGCTCGACACGACGCTCGACGAGGTCCGCGAGCGCTTCGGGACGTCCTCGATCAGCCGCGCGACGCTGCTCGACGCCGACTCCGCGCTGTCGCCGTGGCTCGTGCCCGGCGAGCTCGATGCGTAGGACGGCCCGGGCGGAGGGGCCGTCAAGCGCCGCCTTGGCGCAAGTACGCTAGAGCCCTATGGCCACAGAAGAGCGCTTGACCGTCGCCCCGATCGTCGGCCCGGACGATCCCCGGCGCTTCACCGACTCGGGCATCGAGGTCGCCCGGGCGTACACGGCCGACGACGTCCCCGCCGAGCTCGAGCTCGGCGACCCCGGCGACTTCCCCTACACGCGCGGCGTGCATCCGGAGATGTATCGCTCGCGGCCGTGGACGATGCGCCAGTACGCGGGCTACGCGTCGGCCAAGGAGACCAACGAGCGCTACAAGTACCTGCTCGCGCACGGCTCGACCGGCCTCTCGATGGCCTTCGACCTGCCCACGCAGCTCGGCCTGGACTCCGACGACCAGCGCTGCCTCGGCGAGGTCGGCCGCACCGGCGTCGCGATCGACACGATCGACGACATGCGCACCGCGTTCGACGGCATCCCGCTCGACACGGTCTCGACGTCGATGACGATCAACGCCCCCGCAGCGGTGCTGCTGTCGATGTACGCACTCGTCGGCGAGGAGCAGGGCGTGCCGACCGACCAGCTTCGCGGCACCACGCAGAACGACATCCTCAAGGAGTACATCGCGCGCGGGAACTTCATCTACCCGCCCGAGGGCTCGATGCGGCTGACGACGGACCTCTTCGCGTACTGCAAGACCAACGTCCCGCGCTGGAACACGATCTCGATCTCCGGCTACCACTTCCGCGAGAAGGGCTGCTCGGCGGTCCAGGAGATCGCGTTCACGCTGTGCGACGCGATCGCCTACGTCGACGCGGCGATCGAGGCCGGCCTGGAGGTCGACGAGTTCGCCCCCCGCCTGGCGTTCTTCTTCAACGGCCACAACAACGTCTTCCAGGAGGTCGCGAAGTTCCGCGCCGCGCGGCGGATGTGGGCGACGATCATGCGCGACCGCTTCGGCGCCAAGGACCCGAAGTCGCTGAAGCTGCGCTTCCACACGCAGACCGGCGGCGTCACGCTCACCGCGCAGCAGCCGCAGAACAACGTCGTGCGCGTCGCGCTGCAGGGCTTCGCCGCCGTCTGCGGGGGGACCCAGTCGCTGCACACCAACGGCTACGACGAGGCGCTGGCGCTGCCATCAGAGCGCGCCGCGAAGATCGCGCTGCGCACCCAGCAGGTGCTCGCGCACGAGTCCGGCGCCACGGACACGGTCGACCCGTTCGCGGGCTCGTACTACGTCGAGGCGCTGACGAACGAGATCGAGTCGCGCGCGTACGAGCTCATCGCGAAGGTCGACGAGCTCGGCGGCTCGGTCAACGCGATCGAGTTCATCACGAACGAGATCGACGAGTCCGCGTGGGGCTATCAGGAGCGCTACCGCCTCAAGCAGGACATCGTCGTCGGCGTCAACAAGTACGAGGAGGACGCGATCGAGATCGAGGACATCCTGCGCGTCGACCCGGAGTCCGAGCGCGAGCAGCTCGAGCGCCTCGCCGCCTTCAAGGCCGACCGCGACCACGAGCTCGTCGCCACGCGCCTCGACCAGCTGCGCGAGGCCGCCCGCGGCACCGACAACCTCGTCGAGCACATCCGCGACGCCCTGCAGGACCGCTGCTCGATGGGCGAAGTCTGCGGCGCGATGGGGGACGTCTTCGGCGCGTACAAGCCTCGGGGTTGACAGCGAGCGGCTGGTTTGGATCTATCTCGGGTACTAAACGCGCACGTTTACCGGGGTTGGTCGCCTTCTGGGGGTTGTTCACATGCAGGGATTCGCACGTCACACCGTCCGGGCCTCGCTCGTCGCCGTCCTGGGCCTGGCGGCTTTCGCCGGCTCGGCACAGGCGGCCGCCGGCCTCAACGCCTACCGCGTCAAGACGACCGGGGAGAACCTTCGCGCGCTCGCCGCGCAGGGCTTCGACCTGACTGAAGGCACGAACCGCAAGCGCGGCACCATCGACGTCGTCGGCACCGCCGCGCAGATCGGCGCTGCCAAGGTCGAGGCGCGCAAGCTGACCGACGAGCGCACGACGCGCGCGATCCCCGGCGATCCGACTGGCACCGCCTCCGATGCGGCGTACGACGTGTGGACGAAGTACGACGCCGTCCCCGGCGATGGCAAGGAGCAGTACACCGAGCAGTACGACCGCCTAGTGGCCGACAACCCGACGCTCGTCTCCGAGCGCGTCGTCGGCACGACGTACGACGACCGCGAGATCATCGCCCTGCAGGTGACCAAGGACGCCACGGGCGCGGACATCGCCGGCCGTCCGGCGGTGCTCTACAACGCCATGCAGCACGCACGCGAGTGGCTGGCCGGCGAGACCTGCCGGCGCACGCTCGAGTACTTCGTCACGAACTACGGCAAGACCACGAGCGCGGGCCTCGAGGTCACGCAGCTCGTCGACAACAACGAGCTGTGGTTCGTGTGCGTCAACAACCCCGACGGCTACGAGTACACGTTCACGCCCGGCAACCGCCTGCACCGCAAGAACCTGCGCGACAACGACGGCAACAACATCATCGACGAGAACGACGGCGTCGATCCCAACCGCAACTTCTCCTCGAACTGGGGCCGCGACAACGACGGCTCCTCGCCGCGCCCGGAGGCCGAGACCTACCGCGGCCCGGCGCCGGCCTCCGAGCCCGAGACGCAGGCGATGCAGGACCTCTTCGACGAGATCCATCCTGTCTTCCAGAAGAACGACCACACCGCGGCCGAGCTGCTGCTCTACCCGCAGGGCTTCCAGCAGGACACGCCCAGCGCCGACCACGAGATCTTCACCGCCCTGGCCGGCGACCCGTTCAAGCCGGGCATCGAGGGCTTCTTGCCCGAGCTCTCCGCCGGGCTCTACATCACCAACGGCGACTTCACCGACTGGGCCTACAACATCAAGGGCGTCCTGTCGTATACGCCCGAGGGCACGCAGGCCGAGGACCCGAACGTCACGGGCTTCGAGTACCCCGACTCCGAGCAGCAGATCCAGCAGGAGTTCCGCCGCCACCTGCCCTTCGTGCTCGACCTCGCGAAGTCCGCCGACGACCCGTCCGAGCCGGACTCGCATCTCGACAACACCGCCGACGACTTCACCGTCGACACGTTCGCCGAGTCTTACGGCGATCCGCAGCCCGTGGGCGCCGTCGTCAAGCGCAAGCTCGGCGCCGTCTCGATGAAGTTCAAGATCAACGGCGGGCAGACGCTCGTCGTCCCGACGAAGGAGTACGCCGGCGGGGAGCGCTACTACAAGGACCCCGGCGTCTACTACCACCGCGTCCGCGGCGTCGTCTCCGGCACGAACCCGGGCGACTCGGTCGAGGTGTGGTTCACGGCCGGTGGCAAGGCGTCGGCGCACTTCACGTACTCGGCGGCCGTCGAGTCCAACAAGCCCGTGCTGATCCTCGCCAACGAGGACTACTCCGGCGTGCAGCCCAACGCGGCGCCGATCGCCGGGCCCAACTACCTGCAGTACTACACCGCGGCGCTCACCGCTGCGGGCGTGAGCTACGACGTCTACGACATCGACGCGCACGGTCGCCGCGCGCCCGACCCGCTCGGGATCCTCGCCCACTACTCGCACGTCGTCTGGTACACCGGCGACGACTACGTGCCGCGCGAGCCCGACGCGCCCGGCGGGTCCGGGATCACGCGCCTCGCGGTCGACACCCAGAACGCCGTCCGCGACTTCATGAACGACGGCGGCAAGCTGTTCTTCACCGGCAAGAACGCCGGGCGGGTGTTCGCCGAGGGCTACACGTACAACCCGTTCCAGGTGGAGGAGGACACCTACTGCCAGAACGGCAACCCGAGCTGCATCATCGTCCAGGACGACTTCCTGCAGTACTACCTCGGCGCGTACCGCTACGTCGGCGGCGGGGGCGAGCTCGATCCCGCGAACCCGTTCCCGGTGCTCGGCACCGTGAGCCCGTTCGACATGCTGAACCTCGACTTCAACGGAGCCGACTCGGCGCAGAACAACGACCACACCGCGACGCTGCTGACGACGTCGTCGGTGCTGGATCCGGCGCAGTTCCCGCTGTACGCGGACTCGAAGGCCGTCGCCGAGTGGGACCGGCCGTTCGCGTCGCCGTTTGACCCGCACGCGGGCAGCTGGTTCTTGTCGGCCGGCGCGGACGACATCTCCTACAAGCGCCTGCAGAAGCAGTTCGCGATCCCGGCGGGTGGCGGAACGGTGAAGCTCTTCACCTCCTTCGACCTCGAGCCGGACTACGACTACATGTTCGTCGAGATCCACACCGTCGGCGACGACGACTGGACCACGCTCGAGGACACGAACGGCAACACGAGCGACGACGTCGGCCAGTCGTGTATCACGACGGGCAACGGGTCGGCGTGGCAGACCAACCACCCGTTCCTCGCCCACTACCAGACGGTCGGGCCGGGCGGCAACTCCTGCACCCCGACCGGCACGAGCGGCACGTGGAACGCCGCGACGGGCAACTCCGGCGGCTGGCAGGACTGGTCGCTGGACATCCCTGCGGCGTACGCGGGCGAGAACGTGGAGATCGCGGTGAGCGTAGTCACCGACCCGGCGACGCTGGGCCTCGGCGTGTGGGTCGACGAACTGCAGGTCGTCGACACGAGCCCGACGCCCGTGCCGATCAACTCGGCCGATCCGTCGTTCGAGACCGGCATGGACGGCTGGACGCTGCCCGGTCCTCCCGGTCCCGCCGGTCCCGCCGGCCAGTCCGACGAGACAGGCTGGGTGCGCGCGCAGACCGCGCCGTTCGTCGAGGCCCCGATCGTGACGACGAACGACAGCGTCTACACGGGCTTCGCGTTCGAGGCGATCACGGGCGCGGCCAACCGCAACGCGTTGATGCAGTCGGTGCTGACGCATCTCGGCGCGCCGACCAAGCCGGCGTTCGACGCGCCGACGCCGCAACCGGAGACGACGCCACCTCCGCCACCGCCGCCGCCGCCGCCGCCACCACCACCACCGCCGCCACCACCGCCGCCGCCGCCGGGTCCGCCGTTCACCCGGCAGATGGCGTTGCACGCGACGACCCCGCAGAAGCTCGCGGTCGTGCGCGCCAGGGGCCTCCTCGCGACGCTCGGGTGCAACGCGCGCTGCGTGACGCGGGTGGACATCGTGGTCGACCGAGCGACCCAGCGGGCGTACAGGCTGCCGTCGCGGCGGATCGCGCGGCGCACGGTCACGGTGACGTCGGGCCAGAAGAAGTTCCGCGTGCCGCTCACGTCGGCGGCCAAGCAGCGCCTGCGCCGCGCGACCAGGGTCCGGGTCTCCGTGCAGGCGACCTGGACCGGCGTGCGGCCGGCGATCACGAAGACGCGTGCGGTGCGCCTCACGCGCTGAGCAGCGCGGCGGGCCGGGCCTCGCGGCCCGGCCCGCTCGACCGCTCGGCGCGGGGTGACAGCGGTGCGGCCGGCGTGGCCATGCAGGCGCGGAAAACGCGCTCGTTCACGAGACATGCCGTTTCAGGGGGTTTCACATGCAGGGGTACGCCGCACGCATCGCTCGGGCCACGCTGGTCGTCGCGCTCGGGCTCGCCGCGGCGGCCGGCGCCGCGCAGGCCGCCCCCTCCGGCCTGAACGCCTACAGCGTCAAGGCCCAGAGCGGCGAGGCGCTGCGGCTGCTCGCGCAGAAGGGCTTCGACCTCACGAGGGCGCGAGCAACGGGCGCATCAGATCGTCGCGACCGCCGCCCAGGCGCGTGGCTGTACAAGGTCGGCCTGGACCCGCGCTCGAGCGCAGCGGCTCCGCCCGCGCGACGCGCATCAACGCCGACGGCAGCTACGCCGTCTGCCGGCCGTACTTCGACCACACGTACGTCGGCACGATCGGCAGGGGTTCCGGGCGGCATCGCCGCGCGAGACGCTCCACGAGGAGTACACGCGCCTGGCCGCCGAGAACACGGACATCGTCAAGCTCGAGACGATCGGCCACTCGATCAACGGCAAGCCGATCATCGCGCTGCGGATCACGCGCGACGCGCGCGAGCCCACGAACCCCGACGGCGTCGCGCCCCGCCGCGCTGTACATGTCCACGCAGCACGCCCGCGAGTGGATCACGGCCGAGCAGACGCGCCGGCTCGCGCACCTCTTCATCGACAACTACGGCGAGAGCGGGCCGGCGCAGGACACCGCAGGGCCACGACATCGCCGGGCTGTCGGCCGCGGAGATCACGAGCCTCGTGAACACGCGCGAGCTGTGGATCGTGCCGATCGCCAACCCCGACGGCTACGACTACACCTTCACGCCGGGCAACCGCGCAGTGGCGCAAGAACCTGCACGACAACAACAACGACGGCCAGATCACGGCCGTCGACGGCGTCGACCCGAACCGCAACTACCCCGGCCACTGGGGCTTCGACAACGAGGGCTCCTCGGCCGATCCGTCGACGCGAGACCTTCCGCGGCACCGGCCCGGCGTCCGAGCCCGAGACGCAGGCCGCCGTCGGGCTCTTCAAGCGCGTCGGGCTTCGAGTTCCTCGTCAACTACCACTCGGCCGCCGAGCTGCTGCTCTACGGCACGGGCTTCCAGGTCCAGACGGACACCGAGGACGACCCGATCTACCGCGCGCTCGCCGGCACCGACGCCGACCCGGCGATCGCCGGCAACCCGCCGGGCGCGCCGGACCCGTACGACCCGGACGTCTCCTCCGAGCTCTACACGACCAACGGCGACACCGACGCGCCCGCCCCCGCCTTGCACGGCACGCTCGCGTTCACGCCGGAGATGGACATCGCCGACCCGGCGCGCGGCGGCGGCGGCTCGGTCTTCGACTTCCAGGACTCCGAGGCCGACCTCGAGCAGGCGTTCGAGAAGAACATCCCGTTCGCGCTGGACGTCGCGAAGTCGGCGGCCGATCCGGCCAACCCGGTCTCGCATCTCGGGCGCGAGGCGCCGGCGTTCGAGATCCACCCGTTCACCGTGTCCTTCGGCGACCCGCAGACCGTGCGCGTCAACGCCAAGCGCGCGCTCGGCCGGGTCTCGCTGCACTGGACCGTCAACGGCGGCGACGGAGCACGTCGCGCCGACCACGCAGTACGACGGCGGCGAGCGCTACGGCGGCGAGCTCGACGTCTACTACCACGAGATGCGCGGCAACGTCACCGGCACGAGCCCCGGCGACGAGGTCAGGGTCTGGTTCGAGGCCGGCGGCGAGCGCTCGCAGTCCTTCGGCTACGAGATGCGCTCGGACTCCGGGCAACAAGGTGCTGATCCTCGCCGCCGAGGACTACTCCGGCAAGCCCGGCGCCGCGACGGAGTTCCCGGCCTATCCGAGCCGCACCGCGCCGAACTACATCGACTACTACAAGAACGCGCTGAACGCGAACGGCATCGCCTACGACGTCTACGACGTCGATGCCGAGAACCGCACCGCGCCCGATCCGATGGGCGTGCTCTCGCACTACGACGCGATCGTCTGGTACACGGGCAACGACTCGCTGATCCGCGCGGTCGGGCGTGCCCGGCGGCACCGGCACGGGCAAGCTCGCCAACGACGAGATCCTCGCCGTGCGCGACTACCTCAACGACGGCGGCAAGCTGCTCTACACGGGCCAGAACGCGGCGTTCGCGCAGGTCGAACGCGTTCGTGTTCAACCCGCTCGGCGAGCCGCCGTACTGCGATGCGGCGACGCCCGCCAACACGCCCGGCTGCGTCCCGCTGTCCAACGACTTCCTGCAGTACTGGCTGGGTGCGTACATCCACATCGACGCCGCCGCCGACAAGGCGAGCGCGTCGGCGCTGCCGCTCGGGCTGCACCTGCCCGAGGGCGTCATCGGGTTCGGGCTCAACGGCGCCGGCTCGGCGGACAACCAGGAGCACGTCTACACGATGGTCACGACGTCGAGCATCCTGCCCGCGGCGCAGTTCCCGCAGTTCAGCTCGTCCCTCGCGGACCCGCTGCTCTCGCGCCCGCCGTCGTTCGACCCGCTCACCGGCTCGAAGTACGCGGTCGCCGCGAACGACGACGAGGGCTATCAGCGCCTGCGCAGGACGATCGACCTGACGGGCGCGACGTCGGCGCGACCTGTCGTTCAAGATCTCCTACGACACCGAGAACGACGTACGACTACGTGATCGTCGAGGCGCACCACGCCGGGCCAGGACGACTGGACGACGCTGCCCGACGTCAACGGGCACACGACCGACGACGTCGGCGCGTCGTGCGACATCAACTGGGACACGCTGCACCCGTTCCTCGCGCACTACCAGACCAACACCGACAAGAGCCAGACCGCGGGCGAGGAGGACTGCACGCCCACGGGCACGACCGGCACGTGGAACGGCGCCACCGGCAACTCCGGCGGCTACCAGTACGTGGAAGATCGACCTGAGCGCGTACGCCGGCGGGCCGGTCGAGGTGTCGATCAGCTACGTGCAGGACTTCGCGTCCGCCGGGCTCGGCGTCTTCGTCGACGACGCGCCGATCACGAAGAACGGCCGGTCGCCGACTAGACCTCGTTCGAGGACGGGCTCGGCGGCTTCGGCCGGGCCGCCGCCGGCCGGCACGCTCGGCAACCAGCAGGAGTGGCGCTCGCGCGCGACCCTCGGCTACCGCGACGGCGTGGGCGTCCAGACGCCGCGCTCGGTGTACTGGGGCTTCGGCCTCGAGGGCGTGGACTGCGCGACGACGCGTCAGCTGCTCATGAGGGGCGCGATGCAGCACCTCGGCGTGCTGCCGCCACCACCTCCGCCGCCGCCGCCCCCGGTACCGCCGCCACCGCCACCACCGCCGCCACCTCCGCCGCCTGGCCCGCCGCGCGCCACCGCCCGGCCCGCCGGCGCCACCGCCCGGCCCGCCCGCGGCCCCGCCCGGCCCGCCGGCGCCACCGCCGCCGCCGGCGACCACCGGCGCCGGATCGGCGCGGGTGACGATCAAGCACCGCGTCCTGCGCATGGACCGCAGCGGGCGCTTCGCGATCAGCGTGAGCTGTCCCGCTTCGGTGCGCTCGAACGTCTGCCGCGGCAGCGTGCGCGTGGTGGCCGCGTCGCACGGCTCGGGTCGCCGCCGTTCTCGATCGCCGCCGGCCGCTTCGGAACGGTGCGGGTGGTCGTGCGCGTGACGGGCGGCGCGCTGCGGCGCAAGCGCCGGTCCGCGTGAACGCGGGGCGCAGGCGCGCGGGGGCCGGGGCAAGCAGCGCGCTGACGCTGGCGCAGAAGCGACCGGGCGAGCCGCCCGACGCTGGCCGGCCAGGCTTGAGGATCAGCGCGTCAGCGTGAGCAGGCGATGTGGTGCGTGATCTCGGGCTCGGCTGCGTCGGCCCCGCCGGCTCGCAGCTGCGATCGGACGGCCTCCTCGGCGCGCCGCTTGGACTCCCCGTAGGAGGAGCTCTCGACGCTCCAGCCCTTGAGGTCGGGGCTGTCCGCGGTCCAGCCGTCGCCGGACTTCGTGTTGCAGTGGAGCACCCGGATCGTCTGCACCTCGAGCATGTCGCTGCAGGGTAGCCGAGCGGGCGCGCGGGCTCGTGCCAACCGTGGCGCGGGCGTCCCGTTGCAGCGTTCGCGAGGTTCGCGCGATGCCAGCAGGAGTCCGCCCGGGACGCACGAACCCCGAGCCATGAAGCGCTCCACGGCCACGCGCCGTCTCGTCAAGTCGCCGCCCGAGCTGTGGGCGGAGCTCAGCAGCGAGGACTCGCTTGCCCGCCACCTTGCGGAGTTCGGCGAGATCCGCATCACCCGCGTCAAGCCGGAGACCACCGTCGCCTGGGAGGGCGATCGCGCAAGCGGCACGGTGGAGCTGGCCCCGACCGGGTGGGGGACGAAGGTGATCCTCACGGCGACGCCCGCGGAGGCGGTGCGCGAGGAGACGGCGCCGGTGACAGCTCGCGCCGCGGAGAGACCTTCGGCGCCTGTCGAACCCGAGGTGTACGCGCCCGCGGGGCCTGCGCGGATCGGGCCGCGGCTCGATCCCGCACCGCGGCCCGCACCCCGAGAGCCCGCTCGGATCGAGCTGCGCCCGCAGCCCGCGCGTCCCGAGCCCGCGCCGCCCGAGGAGCCGCGCGGGTTCTTCGCGCGCCTGTTTCGCAAGCGCGCGCCGGCGGCGCCGCCCCGCGCCACAGCGCCGGTCCCGCCCGCGCCGGACCCCGCCGCTTCGATCCCGGCGCCGCCCGCGCCGACCCCCGACCCCTCGCCGCCCGCGCCCGCACCGGAGCCCGGGCCCCTTCCGCCTCCGGCGCCCGACCCCGTGCCGCCGACGCCCGCTCCGCAGCCCCCGCCCCCACCGCAGATCCGGGCGCTTGATGCCGAGCGGACCGTCGCGATCCTCACCGAGGTCCTCGACGACCTCGGCTCGGCGCACCACCGCCCCTTCTCGCGCGATCAGGACTGAAAGCTTTCGGGGCCAGAGCCTCGCCTCGGGAACGCCAACGCAAATCCCCGAGGCGAGGCGCGCGCCGCTGACGCTCGCCTACCATCGCGACATGTCCAAGCGCTCGAAGGGCCCCGAGACCGCAGAGGAGAAGCTCGCCCAGCTCGCCGAGCTGCGGGAGTCCGCCGGTCGCGTCACCGGCGAGACCGAGCGCAAGCAACACGATCGCGGCCGCCTCTCCGCGCGCGAGCGGATCGAGAAGCTGCTCGACCCCGGCAGCTTTCAGGAGCTCGACACGTTCACGCGCCACCGCACGCACGACTTCGGCATGCAGAAGCGCCGCCCGTGGGGCGACGCGGTCATCACCGGGCACGGCACGATCGACGGGCGCCGCGTCTGCGTCTTCAGCCAGGACTTCACGATCTTCGGCGGGTCGCTCGGCGAGGTCATGGCCGAGAAGATCTGCAAGGTCATGGACCTCGCGGCGAAGATCGGCTGCCCGATCATCGGCATCAACGACTCGGGCGGCGCGCGGATCCAGGAGGGCGTCGTCTCGCTGGGCGCCTACGGCGAGGTCTTCATGCGCAACGTCAACTGCTCGGGCGTGATCCCGCAGATCAGCCTCATCATGGGGCCGTGCGCGGGCGGCGCGGTCTACTCGCCGGCGATCACCGACTTCATCTCGATGGTGAAGGAGACGTCGCACATGTTCATCACCGGCCCCGACGTCATCCGCCAGGTCACGCACGAGGAGGTCGGCTTCGAGGAGCTCGGCGGCGCGATGACCCACAACACGGCGTCCGGCGTCGCGCACTTCGCCTGCGAAGACGAGGACCAGTGCCTGTCGGACACGCGCTACCTGCTGAGCTTCCTGCCCTCGAACAACCTCGAGACCGCGCCCCGCGTCCTGCCCACCGACGACGCGCAGCGGACGGACGAAGCGCTCGATCACGTGGTCCCCGCGACCCCGAACAAGGCCTACGACATGCGCGACGTCGTGCGCCCGATCGTCGACGACGGCGAGTTCTACGAGGTCCACGAGCACTACGCGCCGAACATCGTCTGCGGGTTCGCCCGCCTCGACGGCTATGCCGTCGGCGTCGTCGGCAACCAGCCCGCGAGCATGGCCGGCGTGCTGGACATCGACGCGAGCGTCAAGGCCGCGCGGTTCGTGCGCACGTGCGACGCGTTCAACGTGCCGCTGCTGACGTTCGTCGACGTCCCCGGCTTCCTCCCGGGGACCACGCAGGAGTGGGGCGGGATCATCCGCCACGGCGCCAAGCTCCTGTACGCGTTCACCGAGGCGACGGTCCCGAAGATCACGGTCATCACCCGCAAGGCCTACGGCGGTGCCTACGACGTCATGTCCTCGAAGCACCTCGGCGCGGACTTCAACTTCGCGTGGCCGACGGCCGAGGTCGCCGTCATGGGCCCCGAGGGCGCGGTGAGCATCATCTACAAGCGCGACATCGCGGGCTCGCCGACGCCCAAGGCGCGCCGCACCCGTCTCGAGGGCGACTACCGCGCCCGCTTCGCCAACCCGTACTCGGCCGCCGAGCGCGGCTACGTCGACGACGTGATCGTCCCGCGCGAGACCCGCCCAAAGGTCATCGCGGCGCTGCAGGCGCTGCAGACCAAGCGCGCCACGCCGCCCAAGCGCAAGCACGGCAACATCCCGCTGTAGGCCCGCGTGAGGTGTCATCAGTTCCTCCGCGCGCGATATCGTCCGGACCGTGGTTCGAACGATCATCCAGCTGCGTGAGAGCCAGGCGATCGCGCTCGACCGCGCCGCGCGACGTCGAGGCGTCTCGAAGGCCGCGCTCATCCGCGAGGCGCTCGACGCCCACTTGGCGAAGCAGGGCGGCGATGCCGCGCTTGACCGGGCGCTGCGAGCCGCGGGCTCCGGCGCCTCCGGCGTCAGCGACCTCGCCGAGCGCCATGACGACTACCTCGCCGACCGCCCCGACGAGTGACGTTCGTCGACACCTCGGCGCTGCTCGCGTTCCTCGATCGCGACGCCGCGCGCCATGAGCGCGTCGTCGCGAGCCTCTCGAGCATCCTCGCCGACGGCAGCGGCGTGACGCACAACTACGTGGTCCTCGAGACCGAGGCGCTTGCCCACCGCCGGCTCGGTGGCAGCGCGGCGCGCCGGCTGCTCGAGGACGTCGTCCCCCTTCTCGACGTCGCGTGGATCGACGCGGAGCTGCACGCCGTCGCCGTCGCGGCACATCTGAAGGCGCTGCGCCGCCGCTCATCGCTCGTCGACCACGTGAGCTTCGAGGTCATGCGCCGTCGCGGCCTGGACGTCGCGCTCGCCCTCGACGACGACTTCGCCGCCGCGGGCTTTCAGGTCGTGCCGTGAGCTTCGCGCTGCGCCGGGTCCCGCCCGTGCTGGCGCTCGTGTGCGTCGCCGGCGCGCTGCTGCGCTTCGCCACGCTCGACGTCCAGAGCCTCTGGTTCGACGAGGCGGTCACCGCGCAGCTGCTGCGCATGGACCTGTCCGGGCTGCTGCACGCGATCCCCGACAGCGAGTCCTCGCCGCCGCTGTACTACCTGATCGCATGGCTGTGGACGCACGTCTTCGGCACCGGCGAGGTGGGCATCCGGTCGCTGTCGGCGCTGCTCGGCACGGCCACGATCCCGGCCGCCTGGGCGCTCGGGCGCCGGATCGCCGCCGATCGGGGAG
Source organism: uncultured Actinomycetes bacterium (assembly GCA_963839905.1). Lineage (GTDB taxonomy): Bacteria > Actinomycetota > Thermoleophilia > Solirubrobacterales > Solirubrobacteraceae > CADCVQ01. Next base: position 271,803 of record CAWIXC010000017.1, read on the forward strand.
CCCTCGTCGCCGCGGCGCTCGTCGCGGTGAACCCGATGCTCGTGTGGTTCAGCCAGGAATCGCGGGCCTACGCGCTGCTCGGCCTGCTCGCGGCGCTCTCGGCGCTGCTGTGGCTGCGCGCGCTCGAGCGGCCTGGCGCCGGACGCGCGGCCGCGTGGGGCGTCGTCGCCGCGCTCGCGCTCGCGACCCACTACTACGCGATCTTCCTCGTCGCCCCACAGGCGCTGTGGCTCCTGCTCCGCGTCCCCGACGTCCGCGCCCGCGCTGCCGCGATCGCGCCGCTAGCCCTCGGGCTCGCGCTGCTCACCCCGCTCGCGCTCGAGCAGCGCGCCAACGACACCGCGGCGTTCATCCGCGGCAGCTCGCTCGCGACGCGCGTCGCCCAGGTGCCCAAGCAGCTGCTCGTCGGCTACGACTCGCCCGCCGAGACGCTGTTCGCCGTCTTGGCGATGCTGCTGCTCGTCGTCGCCGCGGCCGGCCTCTGGCGGCTGCTCATCGCCGGGCCAGCCGGGCCGGCTCGCAGCGACGCCCTGCGCCTGACGGGCCTCGCCGGCGCCGCGCTCATCCTGCCCGCGCTCGCGGCGCTCGCCGGCGAGGACCACCTCATCACCCGCAACCTGCTCGCGGTCGCGCCGCTGGGCGCCGCGGTCGCGGCGGCCGGCCTCGTGCACGCCGAGCGCCTGCTGCCGTCGCTCGGCAGGGCGGCGATCGTCAGCGCGCTCGCGATCGGGGTCGTCGTCGTCGTCGGCGTCGCGCTGGACCCACGCAGCCAGCGCGACGACTGGCGCGGCGCGGTCCGCGCCCTCGGCAGCACGCCCGGCGAACGAGTGGTCGTCGCCACGCCGCCGACCGCGATCGCACCGCTGCGCTACTATCTGCCGAGCGCGCACCGCATCGCGGGCGAATCCACGCCGGCGACCGAGATCGACTACATCGCGCTGTCGCCGCGCAGCCCCGGCGAGCGACCGAACCCCCCGCACCCGCCGCAGCCACCGACCCCCGCACCGGGCTTCGTCGTCTTCGCGAGCGCCTACGCGCAGACCTACACGACGCTGCGCCTGCGCGCCCCGAACCCGTGGCCGGTCCCGCGCACGGGTGCGATCGGGCTGGACGGCAAGGGCGCGACGCTGCTCATCTTCACGCGCTAGCGGCGGCTCAAATGTGACGCCCCCGTCATGTTTAGGGTACGCTCACGTTCATGGCACGGTCAGCCATCAAGCACGACTTCGACTGGATCGTCGTGGGGTCCGGGTTCGGCGGCAGCGTCTCGGCGCACCGCCTGACCGAGAAGGGCTACCGCGTCGGCGTCTTCGAGTCCGGCCGGCGCTTCGCCGACCACGAGTTCCCGAAGTCCACCTGGGACCTGCGCCGCTACTTCTTCGCGCCGCGCCTCGGGTTGCACGGCATCTTCCGCCTGTCGCTGTTCAAGGACGTGTCGGTCGTCAGCGGCGCGGGCGTCGGCGGCGGCAGCCTCGGCTACGCGAACACGCTGTACCGCGCGCGGCCGCGCTTCTACGAGGACTCGCAGTGGGCCGGGCTCGAGGACGACTGGGAGGCCGCGCTCGCGCCGCACTTCGACGAGGCGGAGCGCATGCTCGGGGTCACGACCGTCACCTCCGACGACCCCGCGGACGACACGCTGCGCAAGTTCGGCGAGCACATCGGCGCGCAGGCGAGCTACGCCAAGACCCGCGTCGGCGTCTTCTTCGGCGAGCCCGGCGTGACCGTCGACGATCCCTACTTCGGCGGTGACGGCCCGCCGCGCACGGGCTGCATCGGCTGCGGGCGCTGCATGGTCGGCTGCCCGACGGGCGCGAAGAACACGCTGCCCAAGAACTACCTGTGGATGGCCGAGCACGGCGGCGCGCGCGTCGTGCCTCAGCGCACGGTCGTCGACGTGCGCCCCCTCGGGACGAGCGACGGCGCGGACGGCTACGAGGTCGTCACGGAGCGCACGGGCGCGTGGCTGCGCAAGGACCGCCGCGTCCACACGGCCGCTGCGGTCGTGCTGGCCGGCGGCCCGCTGGGGACCAACCGGCTGCTGCAGCGCTGCGTCCACAACGGCTCGCTACCGCGCGTCTCCAAGCGCCTCGGCGAGCTCGTGCGCACGAACAGCGAGGCGGTCCTCGCCGTCACGGCCAAGGATCCCGGCGTCGACTACTCCAAGCGCGTCGCGATCTCGGGCTCGATCTACCCCGACGAGAACACGCACATCGAGACCGTCAGCTACGGCCACGCCGGCGACGGGATGAGCCTGCTGCACACGCTGCTCGTCGGCGACGGGACGAAGGTCACGCGGCCGCTGAAGTTCCTCATGGCCGCGGTGCGTCACCCGATCGCGTTCGCGCGCCTGTTCGACCCGCGCGGCTGGTCGCGGCGCACGATCATCCTGCTCGTCATGCAGACGCTCGACAACGCGATCGCGCTGCGCCCGCGGCCCGGTCGTCGCGGCTCGATGCGCCTGCAGACCGAGCAGGATCCGCTGAGGCCCGCGCCGACGTTCATCCCGATCGCCAACGAGGCCGCGGCATGGATCGCGAACGAGATCGGCGGGGTGCCCCAGAGCTCGCTGATGGAGGCGATCGCAAGCATCCCGACGACCGCGCACATCCTCGGCGGCGTCGTGATCGCGGCCTCGCCCGAGGAGGGCGTCGTCGACGCGCGCCACCACGTCTTCGGCTACGAGAACCTGCTCGTCTGCGACGGATCGGTCGTGCCCGCGAACGTGGGCGTGAACCCGAGCCTCACGATCACCGCGCTCGCCGAGCGCGCGATGAGCTTCGTGCCCGAAGCGGCGACGCAGCCCGCAGCCGGCGGCGCCGCGGCCGATCCGGTCCTCGCGGCCTGATCCGCCCCGCCCGCAGCGCCGCATCCTCCGGTATGGATGACACCGGCGTGGGCGGGGCTCGATGGCTACTAGGCTGATTGCAATGGGCAGCACGGAACCGCAGCGGCCGCCGCTGATCGAGCGACTGCAGGCCCAGCGCGACCGTCATCGCAAGCGGGCGCGACCGATCCGCGCGCTGTACGTCGTGGCCGGCTTCACGATCGTGCTCGCCGGCATGGTCATGCTCCTCACCCCGGGGCCAGCGTTCGTCGTCATCCCGATCGGCCTGGCGATCCTGTCGCTCGAGTTCGCATGGGCCGAGCAGCTGCTCGAGGCCGCCGTCAAGAAGGGCGAGCAGGCGAAGCTGCGGGCCCGCAGCTCGTCGCGCGCCGAACGGGTGCTCAGCACGATCGCAGTGCTGCTCGCGTGCGCCGCAATCGCCGCGTGGGGAGTCCTCGGCGACATCCCGGTCGCACCGATCTGAAACGGCGCCCCGCGGTTTCACTTGTCGATGCGCGGCCATGTCGTCCTGCTCGCCCTGCTGACGGCCGCCGCGTTCCCGCCGGTCGCCGCCGCGTGGGGACCGCCGCGCTCAAACGGCCTCGGGGCCCAGACGCTGCGCGGCGGCTCGGGCGCCGACTACCTGCGTGGGGCCGAGGGCCCGGACACCGTGCGCGGCCTCGGCGGCGGCGACCTGCTGACCGGCGACACGGGCCCTGACCGCGTCCACGGTGGCAGCGGCAGCGACACGCTGACCGGCGGCGCCGGTGGCGACCTCCTGAGCGGCGGCCCCGGCAACGACATCGCCTTCGGCGGCTTCGGCGCCGACAGCATCGAGGGCGGACCGGGCGACGACGCGCTCGACGGCAACAACGACGACGACAAGCTCATCGGCGGCGCGGGCGACGACCGGATCTTCTCCGACTCGGGCGCCGACGTCATCGCCGCCGGGGACGGCAACGACACGGTCGTCGTCGACGGTGCGAACAAGGCCTTCGTGAACTGCGGCCCCGGCAACGACACCCTCTACATCGCCGTGGCCGCCGAGGCGACGGCGGACTACGCCGGCCGCGGCCCGCAGACGCGCTACTCGCAGTGCGAGACCATCTGGATCACGGACGCGCTGCGCGACCCCAACAAGGGCGTGACGTACCTCGCGCCCGACCGCGGCGGCAAGCGCGACGGCACTCCGCTCGACGACACGCTGCTCGGCGGCCCCGGCCCCGACACGCTGCACGGCGGCGCCGGCAACGACGTGCTCTGGGGCCTGCGCCAGCCCAACGTGACAGCGGGCTCTCCCGACATCCTCGACGCCGGGGCCGGCGATGACACGGTCTACGGCGGGCCCGGCCCGCAGCAGATCCTCGGTGGTGCCGGCGACGACTTCCTCGAAGGCGGGATCGGCAACAACACGATCGCCGGCGGCACCGGCGACGACACGATCCGCCTGCGGGGCGGCGGCCTGACGAAAGTCAGCGCGGGGGCCGGCAACGACACGATCTACGCGCGCGGGACGGCGCGCGCGCAGATTCGCTGCGGGAGCGGGCGCGACGTCGCGCACGCCGATGCCGGCGACCGCGTCGCGCGTGACTGCGAGCGTGTTGTCGGGCGGTTGTCGCGGCGCGCGGCCGCGAAGCCGCGAGCGACGTACGCGGACGCGATCGGCGCGACGCCAGGCCTCGCCTACTGGTGGCGGCTCGGCGAGCAGGCCCCGTACGGCGCGCTCTCTACGAACCTCGCCGATCGCGTCAACGGCGCGCGTGCCAGCTACTTCGGCCGGTTGGGCGTGCCTGGCGTGACGGACGACGGTGACACGGCCTTCGAGAGCGCCGCGACGTGCCAGTACGGTGCGAACACGGTCTCCGGCACCCCGTACATCGCGCTCGGGATCGCGAACACGATCTTCCGCGGGCAGTTCACGTACGAGGCGTGGTACCGCGCCGACGACAGCGGTACCCCGCGCGCCATGCTCAGCGAGGTCGACCCCGGCACGAACACGGGTTTGACGCTCCTGCGCGAGGCGAGCGGCGCGCTGCGGGTGGTGATCACGTCGGGTGGCGAGCAGCGGGTCGACCTCGCGACGCCGCAGCTGCACCTCACGCCGTTCAGCTGGCATCACGTCGCGCTGACGCGGGCCGAGGATCGCATCGCGATCTACGTCGACGGCGTGCTGAAGGCCGAGACGACCGCGACGCCGATCCAGCTGGGCGGGAGCTCCTACAGCGTCGGAGTCGGCCGCCAGTTCGCGGGCTACAAGAGCTGGGACGGGGGCATCGACGAGATCGCGCTCTACGATCGCCCGCTCGACGGCGCCACGGTTCTCGCTCACGCGACGGCCGGCGACGATGGCCTTGCGCCGGTCGCGCGCGCCGACCCGCCGCTGGGTCCGCTGCAGCCGCGATCGGGCGTCATCAACCTCACGACCGACAAGGCCGGAGCGAGCTTTCGCTGCTCGCTGGACGCAGCCGGCTACGCCCCGTGCCGCGCGAACTACGCGCTCGACAAGCTGTCCGAGGGCGCCCACGAGCTGCGCGTGCTCGCGACGAGCCGCACGGGGGTGGTGCAAGCGGCGCCTACGGTGCTGCGCTTCGCGGTCGACGCCGGGTTGCCGGGCACGGTGCTTGCGGTGCGGCTCGCGCCGCTCGACGACGGCCGTGCGATCGTCACGTTCGGCTCCGACAGCGCGACGAGGTTCGAATGCCGTCGCGGGTCTGGCTTCCCATCGCAGGACGCGGGCTACGTGCCGTGCTCGCCGCCCATGGACGTCGCGCCCGGCGCGCGGTTCGAGGTGCGCGCCGTCGACCCGGCCGGCAACCGCGACCCGAACCCGGCGTCCGTTCAGATCCCGCCCGCGGGCGCGGGGTTCGGCTTCCTCGTGCCCATCCCGACGTTCGCGGGCTCGCGTGCCGAGGCCCGCTTGTCGGGCGAGTGGTCCATCGGGCCGGAGTTTCAGTGCCGCATCGACGCCCGGGACTGGGCCGCGTGCTCGACCAACGTCCTCCTGCCGATCCTCGACCCGGGGGCGCACAGGCTGCAGGTCCGCCAGCCGTACGGGGGCACCATCGGGACGAGCGCGCCGATGACCTGGACGGTGGCCCCGCGCCCCGGCGACGTGGCGATCGCCGGACTGCAGATGCAGCTCGTCATCGAGCGCGGCGCGCGCCTGGTTCGTCGCGCGCCGCGGGTGCGCTTCGCGCTCAGCCATCCGGCGGCGGTCGCGGTCGAGGTGCTGCGACGCGGGGGCAAGCCGGCGATCCGCGTCGCGGCGAGCGGCGTCACGGGCGCGAACCTCGTGAAGATCGCCGCGCGCAAGCTGAACGCGCTGGGCGAAGGGCGCTACACCGTGCGCGTCACGGCACGCGGCGCGACGGGGCGTACGGCGGTGCAGAGCCTGCCGCTGGCGATGGTCCCGCCGCTGCGGTAGTCACACTCCGTCGGCGTGGAGCTGTACGTTCGCCGGGTGAACCATCCTCGACTGCACGCCAGTGCTCCGCGCGTCGCCAGGGTGCGGGGGCGCTTCGCGGTCGCCGCGATCGCGCTTGCCGCGGCGCTCGCGTGCGCCGTGCCGGCGCCCGCCTCGGCGGCGGGCGAGCCCGTCATCCTCGCGGCGGGGATCGACGCGACCGACCGCTTCATCGTCAGCTGGCGCCTCGAGCCTGGCACGACGTTTGACTTCCTCGAGTTCTCGTCCGTCGCGATCACGGACCCCTTCTCGCCCGGCTCGTTCGCGGGGCGCAACGTCATCGCGTCCGTCTGCGCCGCGCCCGCGAAGGGCTGCGCCGCGCCACCGTCGCTCGCGGCCTACCGCGCGCCCGAGCCCGTATCGCGCGACCGCCGCTACTTCGTGCGGGTCAACGCGCGCCTGAATGGCCGCGCGCTGCGGTCGTCCGAGGTATGGGTCATCGACGCGACCAAGCCGCTGCTGCCCGGCGGCGGCCGCCCTGCCGCGACGGCGACCAACAAGCCGGAGCTCGGCGCGCCCTACAAGGCGCCGGCCCGCAACACGATCCCCGCGCCGCGGATCACCCTGCGCTCGCCGCCGAAGACGATCGCCGACCTCATCCGCGACGGCGTCCGCGTGCACGTCGACTGCCCGGTCTACGTCTGCTACGCGATCGTCGGGCTGCAGCTCGGCAAGACGACGCTCGTATTCTCCGACACGACGGTGCGGCCCGGCACCCGGCAGACGTTCAGGCTGCGCCCGCGGCCCGCCCAGCGCGCGCGCCTGCAGCGGCGCACGCGAGCTCGGATCGTGGTCAGCGCCGACATCTCACAGCCGGGCGGCAAGCGAACGCGGCTCTCACGAAGCTTCCGCGTCCGGCGCTGAGCCGCTCAGAGTCGCAGCGTGCCTGCCTGCACCGCGCCCGCGTCCGCGGCGCGCAGCGCCGCGATCGAGACCGCGAGGTCTTGGATCGCCAGGCCCGTCGAGTCGAAGAGGGTCACGGCCTCGGGCGTGCCGCGGCCGGGTGCGTCGCCTGCGAGCACGGCGCCGAGCGCGGTGACCTGCTCGCGCTTCACCAGCCCCGATGCGACCGCGCCTGCGAGCTCGCCGCCGTGCGACGCCTGCTCCCATTCGTCGCAGTAGAGCTCGCAGCGGACGATCGCCTCGAGCGTCGCCTCGGCCTTGCCCGAGCCGTCGGCGCCGAGCATGTTGAGATGCTGGCCGACCTGCAGGTGCGCCTCGTCCACGACGATCTCCGCCCCCGGCGTCACGCAGCAGACGATGTCGCAGGCGAGCGCGTCAGCGCGATCGCCCACCACCCAGCCAAGCTCGGCGGCAAGCGCGTCGGCCGCGCCGGCGCGCGGGTCGCAGCACACGCCCGGCCCGTAGCCGGCGGCGGCCATGCAGCGCGCGACCCAGGCGCCGTTGAGTCCGCAGCCGACGAGGCCGACCGTCCGCGCGCCGGGCCGCGCGAGCGCGAGCGACGCGACGGCCGCGACCGCGCCGGTGCGCAGCGCCGTGACGGCGGGTGCGTCGAGCAGCGCGAGCGGCAGGCCGGTCGTCGCATCCGACAGGCAGACCACACCGTTGACCGTCGGCAAGCCGCGCTCGGGGTTGTCAGGAAACGACGTGATCCACTTCAGCAGCGCGAAGCCCCCGCCCAGCGCGGGCATCGCGCGGAAGTCCCCGTACGGCGGGCTCTGGACGTAGACCTTCGCCGGCATCGTCCAGTCGCCGCGGTGGTGGTGCAGGAAGCCGTCGCGGGTCGCGTCGATCGCGGCGCTCGCCGAGACCGCGGCGAGGACGGCGTCATGGTCGAGGACGGTGAGCTCCGGCACGCCGAGCGAGGCTAGCTCAGCTGGCGTCCGCCTTCCTTCCCGCGGTCGACCAGGCCATGGGCGGCCGGCGCTCGCGATGCTCGCGAGCCGATCTTATCTCTACTCAACGATGTATCTCGCATCGACCTCGGGCACGTAGGTTTCCCCGCCGATCTGGGTGTCGTATGACCTGGCGCCCTTTACCACACCATAGATCGTGAGCACATCGTCCTCCGCGCTCCTGATCGACCGTGAATAGTTGACCCAGATGTTGTCAGTCCAGAAATCGTCGAACTCGCGTGTGACCGACAGCAGCATAAACCCGCCGAGATCGCCGTCCTCCTGAATCTGGAAGATCTGGCCCGTGTACTTCACCCTGCGACCCTCGTAGCGATCAGGATCCTTCTTCAGTTGCTTGTACGAGATCATGCTCGCATTGGCAATGAAGCGGCTCTTGGTTCTGGCGCGTCGCGCCTGCTTCTCGGCTGCCGACAGGTTGCGCGTGACAACGGCTGTCAGAGCGGCGGGGCCAGACCCTGCTTTGCGTGCATCGACGTCGAAGCGGTTCTCGCCGTGCTCGAGGGTGACCGTCTTAGTCCAGCGAGTGCCCTTCACGGACGCGCGCTTGCCGTCGACAGTCACGTTGGTCCCCACTGGGCTCACAGAACCACGCAACGTCAAGTCGGCGCGCCGAACCACCGCTGCACCGTCGTAGGTGACGTCGACCGACGGCCTCGATGCCTGCTGCGCGGCCGGCGCCGCGGGTGCGGGTTCGACCTTCCCACCATTTGAGTTCGCCCTCTCCGTATCGGGATCCCCGACGATCACTCCCAAGACGAATAGGCCGACCAGTCCGCCCACTACCCATTTGACCCAGGCAAACCGGGTCGCTCGTCGAACCTTTGCCACGCGATCCTGCGGCAGATTGGCCTCAGCGGCCTCGATCGCGGTGCGGTCGGCACGCGCCTCTCGGAGCGCCTCGGTCGCGTCGGCCGTCGCATTCGCTCGGCGAGCAGCGGCGCCGGCCGCGCTGGCCGCGGACAGCCGGATCTTCTGTGCGAGTTGCCGGACGCGCTCGCCATCGTTCGCCCCACAGGACGCCGTGAATCCAGCTTCCCCATTCTCAACCACGAGATACAACTCCCGTGTATCGACGGTCTTGCCATCCTTGCCCTTCGTGACCGACCCTTGGGCTTGCACATCCGCACGGACGTCCGCGCTCAGCGCGACCTCTTGGTCCTTGAACTTGATCCGGTCCGCGTACAAGGTGATCTGCAGATACTTGTCGAGAACCTCGCCCTCCTCGGCAGCTCGAAGCACGGCTTCTGCGTCCCTTACGCGACGCTTGTACGCCTTGTCGGCGTCGCGGAGAGCGCGCTCCTCTGGCGTGGCGCGGTGAACCAACGACATGAGCACCTCCTTGTGGTCGATGGGACCAAGCGACCCTAACTGGATGGTGCGCGCGGGCGCAAGCTACGAGGCCCTACGCCAGGTAGGCCAGGGTCCGCCACAGATCGCCTCGTCCTTTGAGGCTCGAGCCGTCAGCGAGTCACGCCGGGATGGCAGAGGATCCGTCGTTATCGACCGATCCGATAGAGATACTTCTCTATGCGCAGCGCGGAATGCCCTAATCCAGACCGGGATTGCCCTGTATAGTCCGGGGCTCTGCACGCCACCACGGAGTCCTGACGCCCATGGAGCCCAGCACAACCGCCGGCCGCCAGGGAACACTCGAGAACCCCGAGGTTCGCGAGGACGTTCCCGGCCACATCATCCCGATCATCCAGCGCGAGTTCGACGACTTCGACACGGAGTCGCAGCGCTACCTGCGGGGCGACATCGAGGAGACGGAGTTCATCAAGTTCCGCCTCAAGCAGGGCGTCTACGGCCAGCGCCAGCCCGACGTGCAGATGATCCGCGTCAAGCTCCCGTGGGGCGGCGTCACGCCCGACCAGCTCGACGCCTTCGCCGACGTCATCGAGAAGTACGTGCCGCTGAACAAGGGGCACATCACGACGCGCCAGAACATCCAGCTGCACCACGTCCCGCTGCCCGACGCCGCGGCCGCGATCCGCGAGCTGTCGGAGGCCGGCCTGTCCTCACGCGAGGGCTGCGGCAACACCGTGCGCAACGTGACCGGCGACCCGTGGGCCGGCGTCGCGCCCGACGAGCTCTTCGACCTAACGCCGTACGCGGGCGCGTACGTGCGCTATTTCGTGCGCCACCCGACGACGCAGATGATGCCGCGCAAGATCAAGACCGCGTTCGACGGCACGCCCGAGGCGGACCGCTCGCTGACCGGCATCCACGACATCGCCTTCCTCGCCCGCGAGCGCGACGGCGTCCGCGGCGTCGAGGTGCGCGTCGGCGGCGGCACGTCGATCATGCCGCGCGTCGCCCCCACGCTGTACGACTTCGTCGGCCTCGACGACGGCGAGTACCTCAAGGTCGCCGAGGCGTGCCTGCGGATCTTCGACCGCCAGGACTTCCTGCGCGTCAACCGCGCCCGCGCCCGCATCAAGGTGCTCGTCGACAAGGTCGGCATGGACCGCTTCCGCGAGATGGTCGAGGAGGAGCTCGCCGGCGACTGGGTCGCCGAGCGCGACTTCGACGTCGACGGCCTGCGCTTCGACGTCGACGAGGAGGCGCTGGCTCCCGCGCCTCCGGAGGCCTACGCGTCTCCGAACGGCGACCTGTCGGCGTTCGAGCGCTTCGCCGCAGACAACGTGCAAGCCCAGCGCCAAGCCGGCTTCAGCACCGTCCACGTGAAGGTCACCCGCGGCGACCTCACCCCCGAGCAGCTGCGCGGGATCGCGGAGATCATGCGCCGCTACTGCAACGGGTTCATGCGCATGACCGTGCACCAGAACTTCCTGCTGCGCTGGGTGCGCGACGAGACGGTCTACGAGGTCTGGCAGGCGCTCGACGCGCTCGACCTCGCCGACACCGGCCCGGACAAGATCACCGACGTCGTGTCGTGCCCGGGCACCGACTCGTGCAAGCTCGGCATCACGTCGTCCATGGGGCTGAACGCGGCGCTGCAGCAGCGCCTCGAGGAGATGCAGATCACCGATCCGCTGACGCGTGCCCTGCACATCAAGATGAGCGGCTGCCCGAACGGCTGCAGCCAGCATCACATCGCGAACATCGGCTTCTACGGCGCGTCGATCAGGGTCGGGGAGCACACGATCCCGGCGTACGTCGCGCACATCGCCGGCAACTTCGAAGGCGGCGAGATCGTCTACGGGACCCGGCTGAAGGTGCGCCTGCCCTCCAAGCGGATCCCCGACGCCGTCGAGCGCTGGCTGCGCTGGTATGAGGCCGATCGCCTCGACGGGGAGGCGTTCAACGACTTCGCGTCGCGCGTCGGAGCCAAGGCGTTCGAGGATCTCGTCCGCGACCTGTCGCTGCCGGCCGAGTTCAGCCTCGAGTCGATGAACACGTTCATCGATTGGAACAAGGACGTGCCGTTCGTCGTCGCGCGTGGCGAGGGCGAGTGCGCGGTCTAACACCCGCGCCCATCGACGTCGCGGGGTCCCTCACCGAGACCCTGCGGCTCGCCGCCGCCCATGAGCGGCTCGTCTTCATGTGCTCGTTTCAGAAGGAGGAGTCGGTCATCCTCGACGAGCTGCTTGCGATCGCGCCGCACGTCCGCGTCGTGACGATCGACACCGGCGTGCTGTTCGACGATACGCTCGCGACGTGGCGCGCGTTCGAGGAGCGCTTCGGCGTGCAGGTCGAGGTCGAGGGGGCGTTCGGCACCCCTCCGTGGACCGGCCCGCTGCACTGCTGCGGGTCGGAGAAGGTCGCCGCGCTGAACCGCGCCCTGGCGGACGCCGACGCGTGGATCACGGGACTGCGCCGCGAGCAGGGCCCCACGCGCGCGCTCACCGAGTGCGTCGAGGTCGACGAGAAGCGCGCCGGGATCGCGAAGTACTCGCCGCTCGCGCACTGGACCGAGCGCGACCTGTGGCGGCGCATCAACGAGCGCGGCCTGCCGTATCACCCGCTGCACGACCAAGGCTACGAGTCGATCGGGTGCGCCTCGTGCACGTTCCCCGGCAGCGGCCGCGAGGGTCGCTGGCCGGGCACCGACAAGACCGAGTGCGGGCTGCACGTCTGATGCGCCCTACCGCCGCGGAGGCCCGCTGATGGACCCGATGGTCATCGCCTTCGGCTTCGGCGTGGGCATCCTCATCGGCCTGACCGGGATCGGCGGCGGGTCGCTCATGACACCGCTGCTCGTGCTGTTCGCGGGCGTCTCGCCGGTCGTCGCGATCGGCACCGACCTCGCGTACGGCGCGGTTACGAAGACGCTCGGCGGCTGGCGCCACCTGCGCAAGGGCACGGTCGACCTGGGCGTGTCGAAGTGGCTCGCGGTCGGCAGCGTGCCTGGTGCTCTGGTCGGCGTGTGGCTGCTCGATCGCCTCCACGCCGCGTACGGCAAGAGCTTTGAGCCGGCGCTGCTGATCGTCATCGCGATCGCGCTGCTGATCGTCGCGCTGACGATCCTCGGGCGCGCGCTGTTCATGCCCAAGCTCGTCGCTCGCGAGCGCCACACGGTGCTGCAGACGCGCCGAACGAAGCTCACCGCGGTCGGCATCGGCGCGTTCCTCGGGCTCATCCTCGGCGTGACCTCGGTCGGCAGCGGCGCGCTCATCGGCCTCGCGCTGATCCTCGTCTTCCAGCTCACGCCGCACCGCGTCGTCGGGACGGACGTGTTCCACGCCGCGATCTTGCTGTGGGCGGCCGGGCTTGCCCACATCGTCAGCGGCAACGTCGACTTCGTCTTGATGGCGACGATCCTCGCCGGATCGCTGCCGGGCGTGCTGGTCGGGACGGCGCTCATCGGAAAGGTCCCCTCGAACGTGCTGCGCCCCGTGCTCGGCTGCGTGCTCCTCGGATCTGCGCTCGGCGTGTTGTCGAAGGCCGGCGTCGCCGTCCCGCCGGCCGCGCTGATCGGCGTGCCGGTCGCCGTCGGAACCCTTGCCTGGCTGCTTGCGCGTGGACGCCGCGTGACCCCGAACGACGTGGAGGTGGTGCCAGCATGACCGCACGGCTCACGCACCTGCAGGCACTCGAGTCGGAGGCGATCCACGTCATGCGCGAGGTCGCCGCCGAGCTGTCCAAGCCGGTGCTGCTGTTCAGCGGCGGCAAGGACTCGATCGTGCTGCTGCGCCTCGCCGAGAAGGCGTTTCGGCCAGGGCGCTTCCCGTTTCCCTTGATGCATGTCGACACGGGCCACAACTTCCCCGAGGTCATCGAGTTTCGCGACCGGCGGGTGGCCGAGCTCGGCGAGCGGCTGATCGTCGCGTCGGTGCAGGAGTCGATCGACGCGGGGCGCGTCAAGGAGGAGACCGGGCCACGCGCGTCACGCAACCGGCTGCAGACGACCACGCTGCTCGACGCGATCGAGGAGCACGGCTTCGACGCCGCGTTCGGCGGTGCGCGGCGCGACGAGGAGCGCGCGCGGGCCAAGGAGCGGATCTTCTCCTTCCGCGACGACTTCGGCGGCTGGGATCCGAAGAACCAGCGCCCGGAGCTGTGGAGCATCTACAACGGCCGGATCTCGCGCGGCGAGAGCGTGCGGGTGTTCCCGATCTCCAACTGGACCGAGCTCGACGTGTGGGAGTACATCGCCGAGGAGGGCCTTGAGGTACCGAACATCTACTTCGCGCACGAGCGCGAGGTGTTCGCCCGCGACAACATGCTCTACGCGGTGTCCGACGCGGTCGAGCTGCTGCCTTCGGAGAAGCCGTTCAACGCATGGGTGCGCTACCGGACGGTCGGCGACATGAGCTGCACCGGGGCGGTGCAGTCGACCGCCGTCGACCTCGGCTCGGTCGTCGCGGAGATCGCGAAGACGCGCATCACCGAGCGCGGCGAGACGCGCGCCGACGATCGCGTGAGCGAGGCCGCGATGGAAGACCGCAAGATCGCGGGGTACTTCTAGTGGGTCTCGCAGCCGCAGACCTGATGCGCCTGGCCACCGCGGGCTCGGTCGACGACGGCAAGTCCACGTTGATCGGGCGCCTGCTGTTCGACTCCAAGCAGGTGCTGACCGACCAGCTCGAGCACGTCGAGGAGGCGTCGCGGCGCCGGGGCGGCGAAGGTGTCGTCGACCTGTCGCTGCTCGTCGACGGCCTGCGCGCCGAGCGCGAGCAGGGCATCACGATCGACGTCGCCTACCGCTACTTCGCAACCGCGCGGCGGACGTTCATCATCGCCGACACCCCCGGGCACGTGCAGTACACGCGCAACATGGTCACGGGCGCGTCGACGGCCGACCTCGCCGTGATCTTGGTCGACGCGCGCAAGGGGGTGCTGGAGCAGAGCAAGCGCCACGCGTACATCTCGTCGCTGCTCGGGATCCCGCACATGGCGGTCGCGGTCAACAAGATGGACCTCGTCGACTTCTCCGAGGAGGTGTTCGACGAGATCGTGCGCGAGTTCTCGGAGTTCGCGCGCGCCTTGGGCGGCGCGCGCGACATCGCCTACCTGCCGATCTCCGCGAAGCACGGCGATAACGTCGTCGACCGCTCTGAGCGGATGCCGTGGTACGGCGGGGTGCCGCTGCTCGAGCACCTCGAGTCCGTGCAGGTCGCCGACGACCGCAACATGGACGACGTCCGCTTCCCCGTGCAGTGGGTCATCCGCGACCACGAGACCGACTACCGCGGCTATGCGGGCGTCGTGGCCGGCGGTGTGTTGCGCCCCGGCGACGAGGTGCAGGTGCTGCCGTCGGGCGCTCGTACTCGGATCGCGCGCATCGACACCTTCGACGGTCCCGTTTCCGAGGCGTTCGCCCCGATGTCGGTGACCTTGCTCCTCGACGACGAGATCGACGTCTCGCGCGGCGACCTGATCTGCGCGGTCGACGGCGCGCCGGAGCTCGCGCGCGAGGTCGAGGCGACGATCTGCTGGATGACCGACGCGCCGCTGCGCGCGGGTGCGAAGTACGCGATCAAGCACTCGACGCACGCGGCCCGCGCGGTCGTCGAGGAGGTCGTCGACCGCGTCGACGTCCACACGCTTGAGCCCGACGGCGGCGCAACCGAGCTCGCGTTGAACGACATCGGCCGCGTGCGGCTGCGCACCTCAAAGCCGCTCGCGTTCGACCCCTACGCGCGCAACCGCGCGACCGGCTCGTTCATCCTCATCGACGAGGCCACGAACGACACCGTCGGCGCGGGCATGATCTGCTGAGTCGCGGTCCGAGTGCCTCGGTGGTCGTCACCGCCCGCCCGATAGGTACGGTGTCGACGTGCCCGCGGTCCTTGCAGAGCTCGCCTACCGCAGTGCCGCCCACGCCCTGATCCAGCAAGAGGCAGCGCTGAACGAACTGAGAAGCCGTACCGGAACGCTCCTCGCCGCGAACGCCGTGACCGCATCGTTTCTTGGATCCGTTGCGCTCAGAGCCGACAGCTTGGGCACGGCCGGTGCGCTGGCCGTGATCTTCTTCGTCGCGTCGCTGAGCGCGGCCCTGTACATCCTGCTGCCCCGCAAAGGCTTGCGCTTCTCGATCAGCGGGCCCGTGCTGTACGAGACGTGTTCGAGTTCGGCGAGGACGCGGAGGAGGTCCACCGGCAGACGGCGTACTGGCTCGAGGAGTTCTGGTCGTCCAACCAGATCACGATCGACCGCCTGTACCCATTCTTCACTGTCGCCGTCGTCGCACTTGCCGTCGAACTTGTGCTGTGGGCGGTCGACCTCGCGGCTATCCTCTAGCTATGGCTGAACGCCCCACACCGCCTCCGCCGCCTCCGCCCGCCCCACCCGGGCTCGGACACCCCGAGACTCGTGGCGGCAACGGCGGCCGCTGATCACTCGTCGGCCACAACATCGTCGGCGCGGGCATGATCTACTGAGCGGCTCCCGCTAGCCTCGGCGGGGTGGTGTCTGCTCCGCCTCCGCCCGCGCCCTGGCACAGCACGATCGACGCGCTGCTGTGGCTGCACCCGGCGACGCCCGCCGCGCGGACCGCCCTGCCGCCGGAGCTCGGTCCGAAGGCGTGGCTGCCGGTGACGGTTGGCGGGCTGATCTCCTATCGCGAGGGGCCGGTGGGGCCGTACGGCGAGATCTTCGGCGCGCCGTTCATGCTGCGCGGCGCTCCGATGCTCAGCCATGTGCCCTTCATGGCGGTCGACTCCGAGCGCAGCGTCGCGGGCGGGCGCGGCAACTGGGCGCTGCCGAAGGTGCTCGCCGCGTTCGACGGAGATCCGGGGCTGCCGGGCCGGGTCGTGGCTCGCGGTGACGATTGGGCGATCCGCGTGGACGCGGCGGCGCGGCGCCGGCGGTTCCCGCTATCGCTCACGATGCGCGCCGCTCAGGTCTGGGAGGACGGCATCGTGCGCGAGTTCTCGGTGCGCATGCGCGGCCGCGCGCGGCTCGCGCGCGTGAAGCTCGAGCACCTCGCCCCGTCGCCGTTGAGCGCCTGGCTTGTTGGCGGCCCGCACCTCGCGGTGCAGCTCTCCGGTCGCCAGGATGTCTCGCCGCCGCGCCCGGCGAGTTGATGGTTGCCGCACTCCTGACGCGGGGCTAGCCTCCGGCTCGTGAATCGCCGCCCGAAGCTGCGGATCGTCGCCCCCTCCGCGTCGCCAGAGGAGGCGGCCGCGATCGTCGCCGCGCTCGAGCAGTTCATGCGCGACACGGCGCCCATCCCGGCACCGGCGCCGCCCGCCCCGAACCCCTGGGCGCGCGCGGCGCTGCTCGAGAGCACCGGCCATCCGCCGGACGCGACGACGCCGTGGGGCCGCTGACCCCGTCGGCGCCGCCGGCGGGGCGCGGATCGGGTCGCGGCGCGGCTGGTACCCCGGCGTGATGCCGACTCCCGCCGACGGCGACCTCGATTTCGACCTCGACCTGATCCGCCGCGAGTTCGAGGAGCGCCGCGACCGCGCGCGCGAGCAGGTGGCGGCGCTTGCGAAGCGTCCGGAGCTCGGCACCGCGCAGGGGTTCGGCAAGCGGATCGGCGACGGCACGGTCGAGGCCATCAGCCGCTTGACGGAGATCGGTGTTGGGAGCTCACTCGAGCAGCGCCTCGCCCGGACGGAGCGCGCGCTCGCGAAGCTCGACGAGGGGACCTACGGTCGCTGCGACGCTTGCGGCGAGCCGATCGCGCCCGCTCGCCTCGCCGCGATGCCCGACAGCGTGATGTGCGTCGCGTGCGCCGCGGCACAGCGCCGCGCGGACCCGCCGCGCCGCCGCTGACGCGCGACCGCGGGCCTGCGCCTGACCCGCGACCCGATCACTACGGCACGTACGGCGGCGCCTCGCCGCAGCCCCAGCGCGGGACCGGCGCGTGCTCGATGACCGCCGCGCCCGGCTGGGAGTTGCCGAGTGCCAGGCGCGTGCCCCACTCGACGTACGCCATGAACGCCGAGCGGAACTCGGGGTCGTCGGGCAGCGCGGCGTCGTCGGCGGCGTGGCTCATCGTCGTGGCGAACCGGAAGCGCTGCTCGGGCGTGATGCCCAGGCCGCGGTGCTTGGCGAGCATGCGCTCGTAGCCGGGGAACAGGCCCGACAGCAGGTCGTCGCCCTCCACGCGGTCGTAGAAGGCGTTGATGAGCCGCTCGAACGCCTCGCCGCCGCCGGCCCATTCGTAGAGCGAGGACATCGTCCTAGCGTAGACGCGCCAGCGACTAGGTTTCGGTGGGCAAGCGGCGGATACCGAGCCCGCATGGATGCGAGTGCCAAGCACGCGGGCGCGGTGGTCGACCAGCGCCCGCCGCGACCCGAGAGCGCCCGCTTCTTGGACCTCTCCGTGCGCTACGCCGACCCGAGCGGCTGCAATAACGGTGCGTAAGGTCGGATGCGTCATGGCGCGATGCAGTACTGCGTGTTCCGTCCCTGAGTTATTATAGTTTTCGCCAACTTGCTA
Organism: uncultured Actinomycetes bacterium; assembly: GCA_963839905.1. Lineage (GTDB taxonomy): Bacteria > Actinomycetota > Thermoleophilia > Solirubrobacterales > Solirubrobacteraceae > CADCVQ01. The sequence goes on from CAWIXC010000017.1 coordinate 289,769, forward strand.
ACTTAGCTCGATGGTCAATCCTTCTGGGCGCGCTGGGCGGTTCGTCGCGTCTGCGGGCTACGAGTACTTTGTGCCTGCGCCGCTGCCACCCGCGCCGCCGCTAGAGTACGACCGCGACCTGGTCGCGCTGCTGTCCCGCGCCGATCAGGCGCTTGGCCGCCTCGACGGCGTGATCGGCACCATTCCGGACCCGGACTTCTTCGTGGCGATGTACGTTCGCCAGGAGGCTGTTCTCAGCTCCCAGATCGAGGGGACGCAGAGCACGCTCGAGGATCTGCTGAATGTCGAGCTCGCTGCGGGCGGAGGGGAGCCTGAAGACATCGATGAGATCGTCAACTACGTGGCGGCGATGAACTACGGTTTGGCGCGACTGCCGGAGTTCCCGCTGTCGCTGCGTCTCATCCGCGAGATCCACGGCGAGTTGCTGCGATCGGGGCGCGGTGCCCAACAGCGCGCGGGGGACTTTCGCAACGTTCAGAACTGGCTGGGAAGCGGTCGGGTGCCCATCGAGCGAGCAACCTACGTGCCACCCCCGGTGCCCGAGATGCATGTCGCTCTGGACGAGCTCGAGCGCTTCCTCCACGAGGACCAGCTGCTGCCGGATCTGGTGTACGTGGGCCTCGCCCATGCGCAGTTCGAGACGATCCATCCGTTCCTCGACGGCAACGGCCGGGTTGGCCGGCTCCTTATCACGTTCTTGCTCGTGCATCGAGGAGCATTGCATCGCCCGCTGCTGTACCTGAGCGTCTACCTCAGGGCGAACCGGGCGGAGTACTACGACCGGCTTACCGCGATCCGGCGCCGCGGCGACTGGGAGGGGTGGTTGAAGTTCTTCCTTCGCGGTGTCGCGGAGACGGCAAGCGAGGCGACTGCGACGGCGCATCGCATCTTCGAGCTACGCGAGGAGCACCGAAGACTGGTTGACGGCCATGGACTGGGGCCGAACGCGCTGAAGCTGCTGTCGCTGTTGTTCGCATCACCCATCGTCAACGTGAACCGCGTAAGCACGGAACTGGGCGTGACGTTCGCGACGGCAAACAAGCTGATCGGCAGATTCGAGCGGCTCGGGCTTCTACGCGAGATCACCGGTCAACGCCGCTCGCGACGGTTTCGCTACGACCCCTACCTGAGGCTGTTTCACACCGGCGTCAGCGACTAGAACGACCGCGGCCGCCCCGGGGGAGGGCGGCCGCGTGCCGCTCAGTGGTGTCCGTAGGCGGGGTCAGTCGGGATCGCGGTCGCCGATCGTCACGCGGCGCACGTCGATGGCACCGTGGCGGTCGGCGACGCTCGTGCCCGGCGCGGCGCAGCGCTTCTTCGTGACCGCGATCCGCCCGGCCACGTGGACGCGATCGCCGGGCGACGGGGTGTCGGCGCCCTGGTAGCCGCGCAGGCGCAGCTTGTACGCGTCGCCGGCGGGCACGGCGTAGACGAAGCCGCGCGGCTGCACGCCCTTCTTCGCCGGGTTCTGATCGGCGATGTCGCCCGACCTGCGGGCGTGGCGGTTGGCGGAGCGCAGCGTGAGCGTGACCGTCGCCTCGCTCGCGGCGGTCGCCGGGTTGTCGGGCGTCACGCTGACGAGGGTGCCGCCGACGACGAACGGCGCGCTGTGCGCCTTCGCGCAAGCGGCGGCCCTGTTGGCCTTGCCCTTGCTCGTATCGTGGCGCGTCTTCGCGAGCCCGGCCGCCGGAACCGCGAGCAGCGTGCCGGCGGCAGCCAGTGCGGCCAGCGCGCGCCCGGGTGTGATCTGCGTCTTCGAAAGCGTCATGGGTCGATACTTGCCCCTCCCGGGCGCGGGGTGGCGTGGCTCTCACGTAGTCCTCACGAATCGAGTGCGCGCGTATTCTGGTCGCGTGTTCTCGAAGATCCTCATCGCCAACCGCGGCGAGATCGCCGTCAGGATCATCCGGGCCTGCGCCGAGCTCGGCGTCGCGTCCGTCGCGGTGTACTCCGAGCTCGATCGCGACGCGCCACACGTCGCGCGGGCCGACGAGGCGTGGCTGCTCGGCGGCGACGCGCCGGCCGAGTCCTACCTCAACGTCGAGCGGATCCTCGAGGTCGTGCGCGAGTCGGGCGCCGACGCCGTGCATCCCGGCTACGGTTTCCTCGCCGAGAACGCGGGCTTCGCACGCGCGTGCGAGGAGGCAGGCGTCGTCTTCATCGGCCCGCCGGCGGACGCGATCGACGCGATGGGCTCCAAGACTCGAGCGCGCGAGCTCATGCGCGACGCCGGCGTTCCGATCGTGCCGGGCACGACCGAGGCGGTGCCGGACCTCGAGTCCGCGCGAAAGATCGTCGACGACGAGATCGGCTATCCCGTCGCGGTGAAGGCGGCCGGGGGCGGCGGCGGCAAGGGGTTTCGCGTCGCCCTGAAGGCCGAGGAGCTCGAGGCCGCGTTCGAGGGCGCCGCACGCGAGGGCGAGAAGTTCTTCTCCGATGCGACCGTCTACCTCGAGCGCTACCTGCCCGACCCGCGCCACGTGGAGGTCCAGATCCTCTCCGACGCGCACGGCGCGACGATCCACCTCGGCGAGCGCGACTGCTCGATCCAACGCCGCCACCAGAAGCTCGTGGAGGAGTCGCCGGCGCCGTCGTGGATCGTCGACGACGAGCTGCGCGAGCGGATCGGGACGATCGCCGTCGAGGCCGCGCGCGCGGTCGGGTACCGCGGGGCCGGCACCGTTGAGGGACTCCTGAGCTCGGGCACCAAGGACTACTTCTTTCTCGAGATGAACACGCGCGTGCAGGTCGAGCACTGCGTGACCGAGATGACCACGGGCATCGACATCGTCAAGGAGGGCATCCGCGTAGCCGCGGGCGAGCCGCTGGCGGTCGCCCAACAGGATGTCGTGCTGCGCGGCCACGCGATCGAGTGCCGCATCAACGCCGAGGACGCGTCGAAGAAGTTCGCCCCCGCGCCGGGCACGATCGCAGCGTACGTCGAGCCGTCCGGGCCCGGCGTGCGGGTCGACTCGGGCGTGCGTGCCGGCAGCGTCGTGTCGCCGATGTACGACCCGATGGTGGCCAAGCTCATCGTCTGGGACGCCGACCGCGAGCAGGCGACGGCGCGGATGCTGCGCGCGCTCGCCGAGTTCGAGATCGAAGGCCTGAAGACGCTGATTCCGTTCCACCGCGCCCTGCTCGCGTCCGAGCAGTGGGCGCGCGGCGAGACCTGCCGCGACCTGCTCGAGGACCCCGCGTGGCTGAAGGCGCTCGCGTTCGAACCCGCCGCGAAGGCCTCGGAGGACGACGGCGACGACCCCGTCGAGCAGAGCTACACGGTCGAGGTGTCGGGGCGGCGCTTCGACGTGCGCGTCATCGGCGCGGCGCCGCAGGCCAACGGCGCGACCCCGGACGGCCCGGCGCGGCCGACGCGCGCGAAGCCGGCCAAGCGCCAGCGCACGGCCAAGCCCGGCAGCGACACCCTGGCCTCGCCGATGCAGGGCAACGTCTGGAAGGTGCACGTCGAGCAGGGCCAGAAGGTCGCCGAGGGCGACATCGTCACGATCATCGAGGCGATGAAGATGGAGAACGAGATCACCGCGCACAAGGCCGGGGTCATCGCGGAGCTGCCGATCTCGGTCGGCGACTCGGTGCGCAGCGGCGACACGCTCGCGGTCATCGAGGACGGCGGATGAGCAGCGCCCGCGCCTGGCTCGCCCAGCCCGAGGAGGCCGAGGTCGTCGCCGGGCTGCTCGTCGAGTTCCGCGACCACATGGAGCACGACTGGCCGTCGGCGAACGCGTTCCTCGCGTCGGTCGAGCGCCTCTTCGAGGACGCCGACGCGGACTTCCTGCTCGCGGCGCCCGACGACGACTCGCCCCCGGCGGGCGTCCTGCAGCTGCGCTTTCGCTTCAGCGTCTGGACGGCGGCGCCCGACGCGTGGGTCGAGGACGTGTTCGTCCGCGCGGCCGCGCGCCGCAGCGGCGTCGGGGACGCGCTCGTGACGCTCGCGATCGAGCACGCGGCGGCGCGCGGCGCCAAGCGCATCGAGCTCGACACGAACGAGGACAACGCCGCCGCGCTCGCCCTGTACGAGCGCCACGGGTTCTCCGCCCGGGCGAAAGGCGGCACGGGCCGCGACCTCTTCCTCGGCCGCCCGATCGGCTGAGGCCGCGCGCGCTCAAGCTTCGGCGGCGACCGGCCGACACTGCGAGCAAGGCATGACGTCGTCGATCAGGGGCATTCACACGAACCTCTCGCGAGGCCGGCGGGTCGCGCTCGCGGCCATCGCCGCCGTCGCGTGCGGCGGCGTCGCGCACGCGGCCGCGCCGAAGGCACCGCCCGTCGACCCCTGCGCGACGCCGTCGGACTCCAACTATCTCGTCGCCGACGCGACGAAGCCAGGCGTGGTCGACCTCGTCTTCTATAACGCCAAGGGGGCCCGCGTCGTGTTCTTCGAATGCGTGGGCGACCGCCTCAAGCGCCTCGGCGCCAAGCGCGCGGCCGATGCGGCGACACCGACGCTCTTCGAGGACGCGGCGACCTGGTCGTGCGACCGCCTGGCCCGCCGCTTCGCAGCGGTCTCGATCCTGCCCGACGGCCGGATCGCGTTCGGCTCCTACAGCGTGCGCACCGCCTCCTGCAAGAGCCGCTTCGCGCTCACCGCGCCGCAGCACATGAAGCCCGGCGCGAAGTCGCGCGTGCGCGTCGTCGACCGGTGGGGCATCGGCGGCATTCACCCGCAGCTGTGCATCGGCCCGATGGGCGCCCCGCGCTGCAAGACGCTCGACTTCCCACACGCCGTGACCGTCGCCAGCCGCCGCTTCCAGGCGAGCGAGCGCGGCCGCTGGCGCGTCGAGCTGCGCGTCCGGCGCGATCGCATCCGCGCGGCGTTCGACGTCGGCGGCGAGGGCGGGGCCAAGCAGAAGCCGCTGCCGATCGTGCTCGCGACCGGCGACTCGACGATGCAGGGCATCGACAACTTCCTCGCCGACGAGCTCGCCGGCTGGGCGAACGTGCGCAGCGACGTGCGCCCCGGCAGCGGGATCAGCCGCGGCGTCTACTGGGAGTGGCACGCGAAGTCGCAAACCAAGCGGCTGCGCCAGCGCGTGACCGTGATGTCGGTGGGCGCCGCCTCCGACGGCATGCCGATCCCGTCCGCGCTCGGCGTCCTGCAGCCCTGCTGCGGCGAGCCGTGGATCGAGCAGTACGCAAACCGCGTGCGCGGCATGATGCAGACGTTCATCCGCGAAGGGCACGGGCGCGTCGTGTGGCTCACGCCGCCCGAGCCGCGCTTCGGGCCGCGGGCGAACATCACGCACGCCGTGAACGTCGCGGTCGTGCGCGCGGCCGACGGCCTTGACCGCGTCAAGGTCCTGCGCATCGACCTCATGTTCTCGCCCAACGGCTACAGCGACGTCATGAGCTACCGCGGTCGCGAGGTCCGCGTGCGCGAGTCCGACGGCGTGCACCTGAACGTCACCGGCACCGCGATCGCGGCCAAGGCCGTCGCGCAGGCGATCCGCGACGCGCACTAGCGGTCGCCGAACTCGACGCGGTCGCGGCCCTCGCGCTTGGCACGAAACAGCGCCTCGTCGGCACGGCAGACGAGGCTCTCGGCGGGCTCCTCGCCGTCCCACCGCGCGACGCCGATCGACACCGTCACTCCATCGAGCGCCGCATTGCGCAGCCGCTGCGCGACGGCGCGTGCCGCGCGCGGGTCGCAGCCCGTGAGCGCGACGGCGAACTGCTCGCAGCCGTAGCGGCCGAGCAGGTCGTCGGGTCGCAGCTGCGAGCGCCAGGCAAGCGCGCAGCGGCGCACGAGGTCGTCGCCGGCGGCGCGGCCGTGCCGATCGTTGAAGGCCTTGAAGCGATCGAGGTCCAGCAGCGCGACGCACACCGGCTGCTTCGCCGGGCGAAGCATCTCGGCGAGCGCGCGATCCCACGTGCGGCGGTTGGGGAGCCCCGTCAGCGCGTCGGCCTCCGACGGCTCATCCGAAGGCCGCTCGGCGGCGGCGCGCGCCTCCGCCTCGCGCGCCCGCCAGGTGCCGGCCGCGGCCGTGCGCTCGAAGCGCTCGGTGACGCGGGCGTGCTGCAGCGCGAGCGCCGTGCTGTCGGCGAGCGCGCGCAGGAGGCCGACCTCCTGCTCGGTCGCGACGTGGCGCACGGCCCAGGAGATCTCGATCGCGCCCAGCGGGTCCAGCGTGCGGATCGGCACCACGACGAGGCTGCGAACGAACGTCGGCCGGTAGGCGTCGTGCTGGATACGAGGGTCGCCGTAAACGTCCTCGATCGCGGCCGGCTTGCGGTGCAGGATCGCCCAACCGCCGATGCATGACCGCAGCGGCCGGCGTTCGCCCTCCCACAGCGGGCCGATCGCATCCTCGCCGGCGTACAGGCATTGCCCGTCGTCGAGCAGGACGAGCGTCGCGCCGTCGGCGCCGGTGAGCCGCCGCGCGGCGCCGCACACGACGGCCTGGACGTCGTCCGCGTCCTGCGCGACCGCAAGCCGCCGGACGGCCCCGATCAGCGTGCGCAGCGCGTCCTGCGCGCCGGGTGCCGGGACGCTGGCTGCAGAGGAGCTCGCGAGGGTGTTCGACAAGGCAGACGTGGTCATCGGCGAGCGGCGCACGATCTTGAGCACGGGTTGATGCGCGGAGATCGCCGGGTACGATGCGGCCCGCGTGCGCCCCGGTAGCTCGATCCGCCTGATGGCGGCACAAGTCCTGCTGGCGGCGGCGATGGGGTGCGCCGCGAGTCCCGCGCTCGCCGCGCCGGCGTTCGGCCCGCCCGTCGACGTCGCGCCCGCCGACACGCAGGCGCTCGAGCCGTCGGCGGCCTACGACGGCGCCGCTCTCCTCGAGATCGGCTGGACGTCCGGCGACGAGGAGGAAGACAGCCTGCTCGCGACCGCCCGCAGGCCGTTTGGCGGCGCGTTCGCCCCGGGGCCCACGCTCGACAGTGGCAGCGGCCTGCGCACGGGGCCTGTGCTCGCGACTGCGCCGAGTGGCCAGATCTTCGCGGCATGGACCGAGCCGGCCGGAGGCGAGCGCGGGCGCTTGTGGGCATCGGCGCTCGATGCCACCGGCGCGCCGGTCGGGCCCGTGGCGATCACGGCTGCGAGCGAGGATGCGTCGGAGCCGTCGATCGCCGTCGGCGCCGACGGTCGCCCGGCGATCGCCTGGACGAGCACGGAGGCAGGCAACGGCCAAGTGCTCGTGGTGCACGCTGCGCTGTCGGCCCCGCTGGCGCGCCAGCTGGTGTCCGGCGAGCTGTCAAACGCCAGTCAGCCGGACGTCGCGTTCGATGCGGCCGGCAGCCTGCATGTCGCGTTCGCAGCGTTCGACGACGAGTTTCGGGGACGCATCAACGTCGGCACCGAGACCCCTGTGGGGACGTTTGGCGCGCCACGCGCCGTCGCGCCCGCGGGCGGCAACTCGATCGCGCCGTCGATCGCCCCCGCTGCCGGCGGAGGCCTCGGGATCGCGTGGACCGAGACGGCCGGCGCCAGCGACACCGTCCAGGTCGGCATCGAGCCAACGCCGGGCGCGCCGGTGTCGACCGTTGCCGCGCCGGGCGGGGGCGGGGCGTCAAGTCCACGCCTGGCCGCGGATCCGACATCGGGCACGCTGACGCTCGCCTGGGTCCGCGAGATCGGCGAGGCGACGGCGGTGCTGGTCGCCAATCGCCTGCCGAACGGCACGATCGAGGCACCCGTCGTCGTGTCCGGGACCGACGCCGTGAGCTCGCCCGATCTCGCCTTCTCGGGGTCGGGCGACGCCGTGATCGCCTGGCAGCGCACCCTCGGAGGGGAAGGCGGTGACATCCGCGCCGCGCTCTTCGACAGGCCGCGTGAGCAGCCGCCCCCGCCGCCTCCGGTGATACCACCACCGCCGCCTGCGGGGCCACCCCCGCCGCCCCCTCCCCCGACGGTGCGCCCTGCCCTCGCTCTGACGAGCTTCGCCGTCGCGCCGCCGTGCATCCGCTACGGCGCGCCGTTCACCGGCACGCGCAAGCGGCTGAGCTTCAGCTTCGCCCTCTCGGAAGCGGCGACGGTGCGCCTCGCGATCCAGCGGCGGCTGAACTCGGGCGTGCAGCGCGTGTGCCCGGCCGTCCTCGCGCGCGGTGCGGAAGGCGTGCTCGGGCCGCCGGTCGTTGTCGACGTCCCGTCTGCCGGCGGTCCCGGTGCGACGAGCGTCGGAGACGAGGGCGAGGCTTTGAGCGCGCGCGCCGCCGCGGCGCGGCCGCTGCGCCAGCTCACCGTGACGCGGCGGCTGAAGGCAGGCCGGCGACGGCTCGTGCTGCGCCAGGCGCCGACGACGTTCGTGCCGGGGACCTACGTCGTCACGGCCACGGCGACCGCCCCGGACGGCCGGCGCAGCGGCTCGCCGCGGGTGAAGTTCTGGGTGCTGCGCGGCGTCGGCTGATCAGGGCAGGCGGCCCGTCAGGCCCAGCGACGCGGCCATCGCGCCCGCCAGCAGCAGCAGCGCGGCACCGGCGAAGATGACCGTGATCTCCCGCTTCTCGGGCTTCGTGCCTAGCTGCGAGCCAAGCCGCTCGTAGACGGCGCCGAGCTGGTCTGAGTCCTCGGCTTCGAACGCCTCGCCACCCGACAGCGACGCGATCCGCCGCAGCGCCTCGGGATCGGGCGGCACGGAGGTCGGCCGGCCCTGGTCGAGCAAGACGCCGTCGGGCGTCCCGAGGGCGACGGTGAAGATCGGCACGCGCTGGCGCCGGGCGGCGGTCGCGACCTCGTAGGCGAGGGTTCCGTCGGTCGACTTGCCGTCCGACAGCAGGAGGATGGCGGCCGGCGGGCGCGACGCGGACGAGTCGGTCGGGAGCTTCAGAGAGTCGAGCGCCGCCTGCAGCCCGCCGCCCGTGGCGGTGCCGCGGACGGGCTGCAGCGTCTTGAGCGCGTCCTTGACGAGCTTGTGGTCGTCGGTCGGCGTCTGCAGGGTCGCGGGCGTGTCGGAGTACGCGACGAGGCCGACGCGCATCGCGTCGGGCACGCGATCGACGAAGCTCTCCGCGGCCCGGCGCGCGGCCTCGAGCCGCGTCGGGCTGACGTCGGTCGCCGACATCGAGCGCGAGACATCGGTCACGAGCACGACCGTCGCGCGCTCGACCGGCACGGCGACGGTCCGCTCCGGGCGCGCGAGCGAGATCGTCAGCGCGGCGAGGGCGAGCGCGAAGAGCGCGAACGGCAGGTGGCGGCGCCAGCGCGGCTCCTCGGCGGCGATCGCGGCGAGGGTCGAGAGCGCCGTGTAGCGCACGGGGAAGCGGCGGCGGCGGCGCTGGGCGGCGATGTGCGCGAGCACGGCCAGCGGCACCGCGGCCAGGCACAGCAGCGCGAGCGGGGTCGCGAAGCTCATCGCGAGGCCTCGCATGCGGGTGGTCTTGGCGAATAAGGCCCGCATGGAGGGTCATAGGCGCCAAGACCGTTGTTCGTCGCTGGCCTCATCGCAGCGCCCGCCCGAGCGCGCGCAGCCAGTCGCCCTGTGTCGACAGCACGATGTGGTCGGTACCCGCGCGCCGCAGCCCCGCGGCGACCTCGGCGCGCTCCTCGGCGGCCGCGGCGGCGAAGCGCTCGCGCAGCTTGCGGCGCGACGTGTCGACCTCGATCAGGCTCCCCGTCTCCGGGTCGACGAGCGCGAGCCGCCCAACGGGCTCGAGGCGCTCCTCGCGCGGGTCGCGGATCTCGACGGCCAGGACGCGATGACGTGCGGCGAGCGCGCGCAGCGGGCGCTGCCAGTCCAGCGGGCCGCGGAAGTCCGAGACGACGACGACGAGGCCCGGCTGGCGGGCCAGGCGCCCGATGCGGTGCAGCACGGGCCCGATGCCACGGTCGGGCGCGCCGTCGACCGCGACGCCCTCCTCGAGCAGCTTGCGCAGGCCGAGCTTCGCGTGCGGGCCGCCGCGCGGCGGCAGCATCCGCTCGACGCCCGCCGTGAAGACTGCCAGCCGGCCGCCGTGGCGGGTCGCCGCGCGCGCCACGACCTGCGAGACGCCCTCGGCGACGTCGGACTTCAGCCGGTCGGCGGTGCCGAACGCCATCGACGCCGAGACGTCGACCACGAGCCACGTCGTGAGGATCCGCTCGGGGATCTGCAGGCGCACATGGGCCTGCCCCGTGCGCGCGCTCGCGGCCGGATCGAGCTGGCGGACGTCGTCGCCGATCTGGTACGGGCGCAGCTGCGCGAGCTCCGTGCCGCTGCCGACCCCGGGTGCGAGGCGATCCCCCGGCAGCACGCCGGCACCGCGCCGCGCGAGCGTCAGGGCGAGCGCGTCGATCAGCGGAGCCGGGATCGGCCCCGGCCCCTGGCGCGCCGGCGGGACGTGCAGCGACGAGTGCATCGGGCTTTACGCGGCCTCGTGCTCGCCGGGGACGGGCGTCGCGCGCCCGTCGCCGAGCGCGTCGAGGATCCGGTCGAGGATGTCGTCGGTCGTGACGCCGTCAGACAGCGCGTCGTAGGAGAGCACGATGCGATGGCGCAGGACGTCGGCCGCGAGGTCGCGCACGTCGTCGCACAGCGCGTGGCGCCGGCCGCGCAGCAGCGCTAGCGCGCGCGCCGCCTGGACCATGCCGATCGCCCCGCGCGGGCTCGAGCCGTACTGGATCTGCTGCGCGAGGTCGGCGAGGCCGTAGCGGTCGGGGTTGCGCGTGCCGTCGACGAGCTGCACGGCGTAGGCCACGACCTCGCGGTCGACGAAGATGTCGGCCGCGGCCTGCTGGAAGCGGATGAGCTCGGCCATCGACAGGCGCACCTGGACGTCCTCGGGCGGGCGCAGCGAGCGGCCCACGATCGAGGCCTCCTCGCCGAGCGTCGGGTAGTCGACGATCACCTTGAACAGGAAGCGGTCGATCTGCGCCTCGGGCAGCGGGTAGGTCCCCTCCGACTCGATCGGGTTCTGCGTCGCCATGACGAGGAACGGCGAGGGCACGCGGAAGCTCTCGGTGCCGATCGTCACCTGGTGCTCCTGCATGACCTCGAGCAGCGCGGACTGCACCTTCGCGGGCGCGCGGTTGATCTCGTCGGCGAGCAGGAAGTTGCCGAACACCGGGCCGAGCTCGACATCGAAGCGCCCGGAGTCCGGGCGGTAGATGCGCGTGCCGACGAGGTCGGCCGGGACGAGGTCGGGCGTGAACTGGATGCGCCGGAACGTGCCGCCCATGACGTCGGCGAGCGTGCGCACGGTCAGGGTCTTCGCCAGGCCCGGGACACCCTCGAGCAGGACGTGGCCGCCGGCGAGCAGCGCGACGAGCAGCCGCTCGAGCATCGCGTCCTGCCCGACGATCACGCGCTTGATCTCGTACAGCGCCTCCTCGAGCGCCTGACGCGGCGCGCGACCGGCGTCGTCCTCGTCAGGTGGATGGGGGTGCATGGTGCTCATCGGAGGGGCTTCCTTTCAGGACGGTCAGGATCAGACAAGGCGGCGAAACCACAGCAGGGACATCAGGGCGCCGGCCGCCGCGAGGACGAGCGCGCCACCGCTGAACGCGGCCGTCAGCTCGCGCTCCTCCTCGCGATAGCCGATGCGCGAGCCGAGACGCTCGTATACGGTGCTCAGCTCCTCGAGGTTGTCGGCGGTGAACGCGCGGCCGCCGGAGATCGACGCGACGTCGCGCATCTCGGCGGGGTCCGGCGGGACGGGCCTGGTCTCGGTCGTGCCGTCGGACTTCTGCACGGTGATCGTGCCGGCGGCGGTCCCGAGCGTGACGGTGTAGACGGGGATCTTCAGGTCCTTGGCGCGCTGGGCGAGCTCCTGCGGCGTGCGGCCGCGGGTCGACTTGCCGTCGGAGAGCAGCACGATCGCCGAGGGCACGCGCACGCCCGCGTCGTCGGTCTGGGACGCCAGCGCGGTCAGCGACACCGCGAGCGCCTCGCCCGTGGCGGTGCCGCCGCTGGGCGTCAGCGTCGCGATCGCGGCCCGCAGCGGGGCGCGGTCGGTCGTCGGCGTCGAGACGAGCCGCGCCGCTTGGTTGAACGACACGAGGCCGACGCGCACGGTGTCGGGCACCTCGTCGAGGAAGCTCTCGGCCGCGGCGCGCGCGGCCTGCAGGCGGGTGGGTGCGACGTCGGTGGACTGCATCGAGCCCGAGTAGTCGGTCGTCAGCATGATCGACGCGCGCTCGACCGCGACGGCGACGGTCGTCTGCGGCTTGGCGAGCGCGACGAGCAGGACGACGAGCGCAAGCCCGAAGATCGCGAGCGGGACGTGGCGGCGCCAACCTGGCGTGCTCGGTGCGAGCGATGCGCGCACCGCGGGGGCGGCGAACGCGTCGGCGGCCAGGCGGCGGACGTGCTCGTGGCGGATGTACGCGGCGAGCCCGAGCGGCACGAGCGCAAGGGCGACGAGGAAGACCGGCTGGGCGAAGCTCATCGCTCAGGGAATGCCGGGGATCGCGCCGGTGGACGGGCTCGACCCCGGGACGTTCTCGGGCCGGGTCCCCAGCGACACCTTCAGCGTCTTGCGACCGCCCGCGCGCTTGACCTCGATCTCGATCTCGTCGCCCGGCTTGCGGTTTGCGATCGCCCCAGTGATGTCGTTGGGGATCGTGATCGGCTGTCCGGCCACCCTGAGGATGGTGTCGCCGACCCGCACGCCGCCGTTGGCCGCGGGCGCGCCGGGCACGACGCCTGCGACGTAGCCGCCCGGACCGGAAATGCTCTCGTCCGTCTGCACGCCGAGGTAGGCGCGGTCGACCGTGCGGCCGCGCTCGAGCCGCGGCACGACCTCGCGGACGGTGTTGGACGGCACGGCGAAGCCGATGCCGATGCTGCCACCGCCGCCGGCGGTCAGGATCGCCGTGTTGACGCCGATCACCCGCCCGGCGGAGTCCAGCAGCGGCCCGCCGGAGTTGCCCGGGTTGATCGCGGCGTCGGTCTGGATGACCTTCTCGATCGAGAACTTGTTGTTGCCGCGGTCGATCGAGCGTCCGACCCCCGAGACGATCCCGGTCGATGCCGACGAGCTGCGGTTCAGGCCGAGCGGATAGCCGATCGCGAGCGTCTGGTCGCCGACGCGCACCTTGTCCGAATCAGCGAGCGCGAGTGGTCGCAGGCCGGACGCGCCGTCGACGCGCAGCACCGCGAGATCGGAGCCCTCGTCGGTGCCCGTGACCCTGGCATCGACGTACTGGCCCTTGTCTTCGAGGCGCACCTGGACCTGGACGGCGTCCTTGACGACGTGGGCGTTCGTGACGATCACGCCGCCCGCGTCGATGACGAACCCCGTGCCGCTGCCTTGCGAGCTTGCCGAGCGCACGAGCACCGGCACGATGCTGTCCTTGGCGGTCGCGTAGATCGCGCGGATCGAGCGGCTGCGCTGATCGGCGGGCGCCGCGCCGGGGACCACGGGCAGGGCGGCGGGCTGCGACGCGTCGTCGCCGCCCAGCAGGTTCGCACCGATCACGCCGGCGCCGACGAGCAGCGCGGCAAGGGCCGTGCCGACGACGACCCCGAGCAGGCGCCTGCGGCGGTACAGGCGGCGGTCGTCCTCGCCGGGCTCGTCGTCGCCCGGAAACAGCGGCGGCGGGTGCGGGCCGATGGCCCGCTTGGGCGCAAGCCACGGCGTGTGCTCCTCCGTCTCGCGAGGGTCGGTCCACAGGCGGCCGTGCCCGGGCCGGTCGCCGGGCGGTGGGTCGCTGCTCATGCGATCACGGTAGGTCTGATTCGTCAATGATCCTTAAGTTGGGGGCCGTCCTGCGTAAGACCGGCATAAGAGCGGACGTTTGTTGCGTTGTCGCGGGGCTCGTTTGCGCCACCTACACCCGCGTGCGGTTGGTCGCGTGGATCGTGCGCTGCGCCGCCGAGCGGCGGGCCAGCGGCAGGTCGGCGTCGGGCAGGGCCTCGAGGTACACGACGTCCTCACGCAGGATCGCCGCCGCGCGGACCCCGTCCAGGACCTCGCCGTGGCCGGGCACGACGTGCTCGGCCTGCTCGACGAGCGGCGCCAGGCGCCGCAGCGTGGCGAGGTAGGCGTCGCGCGAGCCGCCGTCGGAGATCCACGGGATCTCGACCGGGGAGAGGTAGTCGCCGCAGACGAGGACCTTCGCCCAGCCGATCCAGACCGCCATCCCGTCCGGCGTGTGGCCGTCGGCTGGATGCAGCTCGAGCTCCTCGTCGCCGATCGCGCAATGCCCGGGGACCGGCAGCGCCTGCACCTGGCCGAGCGACAGCGGCGCGCGGAGCGGCACGTACCACTCCTCGTCGAACGCGCGCAGCTCGCGCGCGGCGGCGCCGGGCTCGGCGGCGAGGCGCGCGGCCGTCGTCTCGGCGACGCCCAGTGCCGCCTGCGCGAACGCGAGCCGGCCGAGCAGGTGGTCCCAGTCGGCATGCGTCGCGAGCAGCCCGGTGAAGGGGAAGCCTGCCTGCTCGAGCAGCGCGGGCAGGATCTCGAGCTCGTCGGGCAGCACGGGCGAGTCCACGACGAAGCACTCGTCCCCGTTGCGGACGATCGTGCATGTCGTCTGCCAGACGCGGCTCGTGGCCACGAGCACGTCGCGGTGCAGGCCGACGACCCGCACAGCGCGCTACAGGCCGAGCAGCTTGACCGCTTCGGCGAGGTTCTTGACCTCGGCGGTCGGCTTCTTCTGGCCCGGCTCGAGGGCCTCCTTGCCGCGGTTGACCCAGATCACGGGGATCTTGTTCTTCATCGCGGGCTCGACGTCGTGGTAGTAGCTCGCCGAGACGTGGACCCAGCCCTTCTTCGTGCCCATCCGCCGGGCGCACTCGGTGAAGTGCGCGAGGTCGGGCTTGTACGAGCGCACCTGCTGCGCGGTGACGACGAGGTCGAAGTCGTGCGGGATGTGGCGCCGCGTCTGCCCGAGCAGCTTGTCGTCGATGTTCGAGATCAAGCCCGTCTGAAACTTGTTGACGACCTTCTTGAGCTGCGCGTTGGTCTCCTTGAACGGCGGCCAGCGCTGCACGCTGTCGGGCAGAAAGCCCGAGCGCGAGGGCTCGAGCGGCCAGTCCACGCGCTTTGAGATCTCGACGGCGGTGCGGCGCAGGACCTCGGCATAGAGCTCGTAGGAGCCGCCCTCGATCTCGCGCTCGATCTCGTGGAAGTTGCGGACCAGCTCCTCGCGGTCGATCGTGAAGCCGTCCCTGGCAGCTTCCGTAGCAAAGGCATCGACGATGCCCTGTTCCCAATCGATGAGCGTTCCATAGACATCGAAGGTGACGAGGTTGATCTGCTTCGGTAGCGCCATTGCGGCGCCATGATAGGAGTTCGGCCCGTACGGCGGCCTGGCCGCGCGGCGAGCCTTCGCGGCGGGCGACGCGGCGGCTCGAGCCAGTGGACTATTGTCGACCCGCCGATGGACCTCCTCGAGTACCAGGGCAAGCAGCTCTTCGAGCGCTACGACATGCCGACGCTGCCCGGCCGGGCCGCCACCACGGTCGACGACGCGGCCGCGCTCGCCGAGGAGGTCGGCTTTCCGTGCGTCATCAAAGCGCAGGTGAAGATCGGCGGGCGCGGCAAGGCGGGCGGGATCAAGATCGCCTCCGACGCCGGCGAGGCGCGCCGCTTCGCGACCGACATCCTCGGGATGGACATCCGCGGCTTCACCGTCCACGAGGTGCTCATCCAGCGCGCGACGGACATCACGGACGAGTACTACGCGGCGGTCGTCTTCGACCGCTCGGCGAAGCAGCCCCTGGTCATGCTCTCGACCCGTGGCGGCATGGACATCGAGGCCGTCGCCGCCGAGACGCCGGAGGCGATCGCGACGCTGCACGTCGATCCGCTCGTCGGCTTTCAACCCTTCCACGGCCGGCGGCTGGCCTACGAGGCGGGCGTCGCGGCCGACGTCGTGCGCCCGATCGCCGAGATGCTCGGGCAGATGTACGCGGCGTTCAGCGGCGAGGAGGCGATGCTGATCGAGGTCAACCCGGTCGTGATCACGCCGGACCGCCGGGTCATCGCGCTCGACGCGAAGGTCACGCTGGACGACAACGCGCTGTTTCGCCATCCGTCGAACGCCGCGTTCACCGACCCCAGCGCGATCGACGCGCAGGAGGCGATGGCCGCCGAGCGCGGCCTGACGTACGTCAAGCTCGACGGCGACATCGGGATCTTCGGCAACGGGGCGGGGCTCGTCATGAGCACGCTGGACGTCGTCACGCAGGCCGGTGGCTCGCCCGCGAACTTTCTCGACGCCGGCGGCGGCGCGAAGGCCGACTCGATCGCCGCGGCGGTCGAGGTCATCCTCTCCGATGCGAAGGTCCGCGCGGTGCTGTTCAACGTCTTCGGGGGCATCACGCGCTGCGACGAGGTCGCGCGCGGGATCATCGAGGCGACGCGGGTGCTGCGGCCGACCGTGCCGTTCGTCGTGCGGCTGGATGGCACGAACGACGTCGAGGCCCGCAAGCTGCTCGCGGACGCGGCGCTGCCGGGCGTCTTCCCGGAGGCCACGATGGACGGTGCCGCGGCGCGGGTCGTCGAGCTGGCCGCTTCGGGCTCGGGCGCATGAGCATCATCGTCGGCACGGACACGCGGCTGTGCGTCTCCGGCATCACGGGGCGCGAGGGCTCGTTTCACACGTTGAACAACCGCGCGTACGGGACGCAGGTCGTCTCGGGGGTGACGCCCGGCAAGGGCGGCTTGGACGTCGAGGGCATCCCGGTGTTCAACACGTTCCGCGAGGCGGTGCGCGAGACCGGCGCGAACACAGCGATGATCTTCGTGCCTGCCCGCTTCGCCGCCGACTCGATCCTCGAGGCCGAGGAGGCGGG
Organism: uncultured Actinomycetes bacterium; assembly: GCA_963839905.1. GTDB lineage: Bacteria > Actinomycetota > Thermoleophilia > Solirubrobacterales > Solirubrobacteraceae > CADCVQ01. Next base: position 306,448 of record CAWIXC010000017.1, read on the forward strand.
GATCGCGACGATCATCGCGATCACCGAGGGCGTCCCCGCGCACGACGAGCTGCTCGTCTTCAATTCGCTCGCGCGCAATCCGGACGTGCGGCTCATCGGGCCCAACTGCCCGGGCGTGCTGTCGCCGGGCGAGGCGAACGTCGGGATCATCCCGGCGCAGTTCTTCAAGCAGGGCAACGTCGGTGTGGTCTCGCGCTCGGGGACGCTGACCTACCAGATCGGCAACGAGCTGGCCCAGCGCGGCTTTGGCAACTCGACGATCGTCGGCATCGGCGGCGACCCGGTCCCGGGGTCGAGCTTCGTCGACGTCATCGCGCTGTTCGAAGGCGACCCGCAGACCGAGCTCATCGTGATGAGCGGCGAGATCGGGGGGTCGGCCGAGGAGGAGGCCGCGACGTACATCTCCGAGCATGTGTCAAAGCCCGTCGTGGGCTACATCGCGGGCGTGAGCGCCCCGCCCGGCAAGACGATGGGCCACGCGGGCGCGATCGTGTCCGGGTCCAGCGGCGGCGCCTTGGCGAAGATCGCGGCCTTGGAAGCGGTGGGTGTTCGGGTCGGGCGAACGCCGACGCAGGTCGCCGCGATCGCGATGGAGATCCTCGGCGGCTAGGAGACTCCGAAGATCTCGCCGACGGCCAGCTCGAAGCCGGGCAGCAGCGGTGACGTCAACGCGTCGCCAGCACCGAACTCGAGGCAGACATCGAACCCGCGCTTCGCCGTGGAGCGCCGGAAGACGTCCACGACGTTCGCCGCGGTGTCGACCAGCCACAGCTCGCAGACGCCGTAATGCTCGTAGTTGCTCTTCTTGCGGCCGATGTCGTAGCGCCAAGTCGAGGGCGATCGGACTTCAACGGCGAGGTCGGGGATCGCGTACGGCGGCAAGTCATCCCGCTGGGGTGCTCGCCCTTCCCGGTACCAGACAACGTCGGGCGCGTGCACGTTGCGGCCGTCGAGCTGGACGTCGAGTGGCAGACCCGCGCTGCCGCGGCCACCGCCTCGTGCCCAATCTCGCAAGGCGAAGGCGATCGCCATCTGCACACCGTTGTGCATCCAGGACGCCTCGCTCATCACGAGCTCACCGTCGATCAGCTCCGACCTGCTGGCGGTCGAGCGTTCCGGCAGAGCCAGGAACTCCGCCGCCGTCATCTGTGCGGTCGCCGCCATGGCATCCATCGTAAGCCTCCTTCGAAACGCCGTCCATACCTTCAATAGGAGCCGGCGACAGATTCTCGCCCCCCGCCGGGGGGCGAGAATCGGCGGCTCGCGCCTATGGTGAGTAGATGGCCTCCTCGACGACCGACATCGCGACCCGCGCCGGGGAGCTGCTGCGCGAGCTGGCCGGGCCCGAGGCGAGCTTCCGCGAGCATCAGCTCGAGGCGATCCGCGATCTCGTCGACGACCGCGCACGCGTGCTGTGCGTCCAGCGCACGGGCTGGGGCAAGTCGGCCGTCTACTTCATCGCCACGGCGCTCTTGCGCGAGCGCGGCGCGGGCCCGACGCTCATCGTCTCGCCGCTGCTCGCGCTCATGCGCAACCAGATCGCCGCGGCGCGCCGGATCGGCATCCGCGCGCATACGGTCAACTCGACCAACCGCGACGCGTGGCACGAGATCTCCGCGCTGCTCGACGACGACGCCGTCGACCTGCTGCTCATCAGCCCCGAGCGCCTGAACAACCCGCAGTTTCGGTCGAGCATGCTGCCCGCGTTCGCCGCGCGCGTCGGACTGCTCGTCGTCGACGAGGCGCACTGCATCTCCGACTGGGGCCACGACTTTCGCCCCGACTACCGGCGCATCGCCGAGATGCTCGAGCGCCTCCCCCAAGGCGTCGGCGTCCTGTGCACGACCGCGACCGCGAACGACCGCGTCGTCGCCGACGTCGAGGAGCAGCTGCGACGTACGGCCGACCTCGCTTCGCAGCTGCGCGCCTACCGCGGGCCGCTCGGTCGCACGAGCCTGCGCCTCGAGGTCGTCGAGCTGCCCGGCCAGGCCGAGCGCCTCGCGTGGCTGGCGACGCACCTCGAAGACCTGCCGGGCTCGGGCATCGTCTACACGCTCACCAAGCGCGACGCCGAGCAGGTCGCCGCGTGGCTGACCGGCCGCGGGATCGCCGCCGAGGCCTACACCGGCGAGAGCCAGACCGAACGGCGCATCGGCGTCGAGGACCGCCTGCTCGCTAACGACCTGAAGTGCGTCGTCGCGACCAGCGCGCTCGGCGTGGGCTACGACAAGCCCGACCTCGGCTTCGTCGTGCACTACCAGGCGCCGGGCTCGGTGATCTCCTACTACCAGCAGGTCGGCCGCGCCGGCCGCGCGATCGAGCGCGCCGACGTCGTCCTGCTGCGCGGCCGCGAGGACCGCCGGATCCAGGACTTCTTCATCGAGCAGGCGTTCCCGCGCCGCGACGTCGTCGACACCGTCCTGACCTACCTGCGCGACGCCGCAGACGAGGGCGCCACCACCGCCGAGCTCACCGCCCAGGTGAACCTCGGCAAGGGGCGGATCGAAGCGATGCTGAAGGTGCTCGACGTCGAGGGCGCCGTGACCCGCGCCGGCACGCGCTGGCTGCTCGCCGACGGCGACGAGTGGGTCTACGACGCCGACCGCTACGCGAAGGTCACCGAGCTGCGCCGCCGCGAGCAGGCGACGATGGCGAGCTTCGGCGCCGACGGCCGCTGCCTCATGCGCGCGCTGCAGGAGGAGCTCGACGACCCCGACCCCCGCGACTGCGGGCGCTGCTCGATCTGCGCCGGCCCGCGCTACGACGCGCCGCCCGCGGGCGAGCTCGTGCGCGCCGCGCTTGAGCACCTGCGCTCGCGCCCGCTGACACTCGAGTGCAAGAAGATGTCGCCCGACGCCGACGGAAAGATGCGCAAGATAGGCGCGGACGTGCTCGTCGAGGAGGGTCGCGCACTGGCGCGCATCGGCGACGGCGGCTGGGACCCGGTCGTCCGGGCCGGCCGCGCCGCGGGGCGCTTCGACGACGAGCTCGTCCGCGCGGCGGCGCAGCTCGTCGGCGACTGGAAGCCGCCCGTGTCGTGGGTCGCGGCCGTCCCGTCGACCCGCAGCGGCGACCTCGTGCCGGACTTCGCCCGCCGCCTCGCCGGCGCGCTCGGCCTCGACTACCACCCGGTGCTCGAGCGCGCGGCCGACCGCCCCGGCCAGCGCGAGATGGCGAACTCGGTGCAGCAGGTCGCCAACGTGCGTGGCGCGTTCGCCGTCCGCGCCGACCCGCCGCCCGGGGGCTGCCTGCTCGTCGACGACCTGCGCTTCAGCGGCTGGACACAGGCGATGACCGGCGGCCAGCTGCGCCGTCGCGGCGCGGGACCGGTCTTCCCGCTCGTGCTGGCGACGGCGTTCTGATCGCGCCGGGCGGGCACCGCGTTACGGGCTGAGAAGCGGCGTCGAGCAGATCGAGCTTGACACGCTGATGCTCGCGGATGGCCTGCTGCAGCTCGCGCAGGGCTGCTCGGTTGGAGCTCGTGGGGATGTGGATGGTTCGGTGGTGCGTCATCGGGGGTGGACGCTCCCTTCCGCGCTTCGACCTTCGAGGGGTGGCCGGGGTGATCGGCGCCGCGCCAATGCGCTGTAGCGAAGCGGACGGACGTTGTGGACGGGTGTCGAGAGACATCTCACACAATCGCGTGCGCAATTGCACACATGCGGCCTCACCGATCGACTTACAGTCGCGCACATGCCCCGTTATCCGAGCACCCCTTACGGCGAACAGCCCGCGCCTCCGATCGACCCGCCGGTCGACCCGCTGCCCACCGATCCCGACCCGCCCGTCGACGAGCCCGACCCGCCCGTCGACCCGACGACCCCGCCCGTCGACCCGGAGCCTCCCGTGGTGGAGCAGCCGCCCTTCGACCCGCCCGGCCGCGACCTGCCGATCGAGCTCGGCGCGCGCTTCGTGCCCGACCGCGCGACGTTCGAGATCCTCTCGCGCGCGGACGACGTCCCCGGCCAGCTCGGCGCGGAGGAGATGAAGATCCTGATCATCGGTGTCGACACCGACGCCCCGGAGCTCTACTTCCTCAACACGAAGGAGTTTCAGTTCCACTACGACTTCGCGACGCGCGCGCTCGAGATCGGCATGGAACTCGGCGAGTTCAACAGCGTCACGTACTTCCGCGACGACCGCTCGAACCTCGCCGGCACGATCATCGCCAACGACCGCTTCGAGTCCGGCGGCACGCAGGGCCTCTACGCGCTCGAGTTCTGGCCCACCGACCCGGTCAGCGCCAAGCACGTCGCGCTCGCCTACGACCTCGTGACCACCGCGATGCCGCTCGCGGCCGACCAGATCGCCTACCACCCCGCCGGCGACACGCAGGAGGCGCTCTTCGCCCGCGACGAGGGCGCGCTGCGCGACGCGGGCGTCCGCACGATCCTCACCTCGGAGCTGTTCGCGAACGTCACGTATGTCGCGCTGAACCTCGGCCAGGGCTTCGGCGTCCTGTCGGCGATCGACCCGGCTACGTCGCGCCCGCCGACGATCCGCGACGTCGCGCTGTTCACGACGCTGCCAAACGACCTCGGCCACGTCGCGGGCGTCATCAGCGCCACGCCGCAGACGCCGCTGTCGCACATCAACCTCAAGGCGAAGCAGAACGACACGCCGAACGCCTACGTCCGCGACGCGCTGAGCGAGCCGCGGGTCGTGGCGCTGCTCGGCAAGGTCGTGCGCTACGCGGTCACGCCGGACGACTTCGAGCTCGAGGAGGCGACGCCCGAGCAGGTCGAGGCGTGGCTCGCCGAGATCCGCCCGACGGAGCCGCAGACGCCGCCGCGCGACCTGTCGCTGACCGAGATCAAGGATCTCGACGAGCTGCGCCACGGCGACGTCGAGCGCGTCGGCGCGAAGGCCGCGAACGTCGCCGAGCTGCGCCGGATGCTGCCGGCGGGCACGGTCCCCGACGGCTACGCGATCCCGTTCGCGCTCTACGACGCGTTCATGACCGCGGGCGGCTTCTACGACCGGGCGCGGGCGATCATCGCCGACCCGGAGCTCGCCAACGACTCGGCCAAGCGCGACGAGGCGCTTGACGCCCTGCGCAAGCAGATCAAGAAGGCCGCTGTGCCGGCCGAGATCGCGCAGCAGATCACCGAGCTGCAGGCGAAGTTCCCGGCCGGCCTGGGCATCCGCTGCCGCTCGTCGACGAACAACGAGGACCTCGAGGGCTTCAACGGCGCCGGCCTGTACGACTCGTTCACGCACCGCGCCGACGAGGGCGACCTCGCGAAGACCGTCAAGCAGGTGTGGGCGTCGCTGTGGAACCTGCGCGCGTTCGACGAGCGCGAGTTTCATCGCATCGACCACCTCAACGCAGCGATGGGCGTCCTGTGTCACCCGAACTTCGACGACGAGGTCGCCAACGGCGTCGCCGTGACGAAGAACCCGTTCGACCCCAACTGGCCGGGCTTCTACATCAACGTCCAGGTCGGCGAGTCGCTCGTGACGAACCCCGACCCGAACGCCACGCCCGACGAGCTGCTCGTCTCGGCGATCGGCCCGAACGAGGAGTACGAGACGCAGTACATCCGCCGCTCGACGCTGACGACCGACGGCGAGAGCGTCATGACCGACGAGCAGATCGCCCGCCTGACGACGGCGATGGAGACGATCCAGCGCCGCTTCAAGATCGTCTACAACGCCCAGCGCAACCCGGCGTTCGCGATGGACATCGAGTTCAAGATCGATGTCGGCGGCAAGCTCGTCGTCAAGCAGGCGCGTCCCTGGGTCGACTGACCCCGCGAGCAGGCGTTGCAACGCCAGAGCGGCTACGTGAAAAGCTGGCGCGGTGACGAGAGGCAAGGGGCGCGAAGGCAAGCGACGCAAGCAGGTTGGGGCACAGACTCGGGCGCGTCTCCGCTACCAGGACGACTGCGTCGCGCTCGCGGTGCTGCTGCACCTCATCGCGGACGAGCTCGACGGCGTCGAGGTGGAGCAAGAGCCCGACCTCGTCATACATCGACGCGGCAGGCGCCGCCTGCTGGTTTCGATCAAGCATCGCGAGCCACATCAGCGCGGCGAGGTCGGCTGGACGTGGGCTGAGCTCGACAAACAGTCTGTGCTGCAGCGACTCTATGAAGCATGGGACGATGCTGGTCGGGACTCCGCCGTCACGTTCTACTCCAACGCCGGCTTAGCAGGGCCGGCAACCGGCCTCAGCGACGCCGCCGGCGCCGCTGCGCCAGCCAACGCCTTGATCGATGAGCTCGCCACGCGCCTCAAGGAGGATCCGGGCGACGTCCGTGAGTTCCTCGCGGCGCTCGAGTTCCCCGAGGACCCGCTGCCGCGCAGAGTCGAGATTCGAGACGTCGTCCTTGAGCGCATCCGCGAGTTCCTGTCGGATCACGGTCGTACAGACACGTACGCTGCGAACTGCTACGACGCGCTCCTAAACCGCATCGAGCTCGCCAGTCGGGATCGCTCGGACTCGAGCGGTCCGCGCGCGACGGTGGCGGGCACACCGACCGACGACCCGCGCTATCTCGGCGGGCGGGAGCTCGCCGAGCTGCTTCTCACAGCGCACGACCAGCTCGACGTTCCGGGCGTGACCACGACCGTGTGGGAGCCCGACCCTCTGTTCGTAGGACGCGAGCGCGAGCTCGCGAGGATGGACGAGCTCCTGACCCCCGGGGTCCCCCAGCCGGTAGCGCCTGTCGTGTTGAGCGGCATGTCCGGTATCGGCAAGACAGCGCTTGCCCAGCAGTTCGCCGCAACGCACCGGCCAGTCCTGACCCCGATCTTCATCGACGCGTCCAGCCGCCTGGCCCTAGCCGCCGACCTCCGGGCCCTGGACGACGGAGCGGTCAAGAACGTCCACCGCGGACTTCCGGGGCCTGTCGCCCCTGCGCTGCCCGGCTCCTCGGCGACGTTGCTCGTGCTCGACGGCGTGCCGTCACGCGATGTAGTGCAGGGACTGATCCCGCGCAGCGGTCTGTGCAGGGTTCTCATTACCACCACCGTGCCACGCCTCGACGACGGCTTCCGCGAGATCCCGATCCACGGCTGGGAGCCCACGGCAAGTCAAGCGTACGTCCACACCCGCTCGCCGGAGATGCCGACCGAGGACGCGCTGGCACTCACCCGCGAACTGCACCATCACCCGCTCGCGATCCTCCAGTCACTGGATTATTGCGTCGGCTTGGGTCTCACGGTTGGCGAATACCTGCGCCAGCTCCGTGCCTCCCCTCTGGTCACCTTGGACAGTGGCGCGGCGTCCGGTCATCCCGACACCGTCCTACAGGCGATCCAACTGCACTTGGCCGCGGCGAAGCAGAAGGATCCGGATGCGCTCGACCTTCTGGCGATGATCGCATTTCTCGCCCCCGGCGACCCGGATGCCGGCGTGCCGGAAACGCTCTTCGACCACGGTTCGGGCGACGTGATGAAGCTGTCGGGCGCAGACACGCTCACGGCGGCCGAAGTGATGGATGTGAGTCCGGATGCCGTCGCTTTGAGCGATCTGCTGGCGGATACCGCACGCCGTCGCCGTGCCACGCTTGCCCTGACCGAGCTCTCACTTGCGGCGATGCGCAATGGTGAGCTGTCGGTCCACCCGCTCACCGGCATGGTGCTGCTAGCTCAACTCGACGACATCACGCCGTGGATGGAGGTTGGGCTCGGACTGTTCAGCGGATATATCCGGCCGCAGCGGGACAGTCCGTCGCCCGACGCTCAGGCCGAGATCCCTATGGTGGCGCGGCTTGCGGACATGTGCCTCGAGCACGAGATCCGAGGGCCCGGGCTCTACGCCGCGCTCCTGGCCCTCACCCCGCATGTCGCCAATCTGCTCGATGTTGGCAAGGCGGTGAGATATGGCCGGCTTGCGTACTCGTGGGCGCAGCGAATTGCGGACCTCGACCCAACCGGGTGGACCGTGGTGCTGGCACGCTCCCACCTCGCGCAGGCGCTCCTGCTCGACGGCGAGCTCAGCGAACCGCTTGAGCTCAGTCGCGCGAACCTCGAAGCCGCGATCACGTCGGGAGACACCAGCGCGCTGGCCCGGAGATTGCACGAACTGGCCTTCGTCGCCGTGGAAGCGGGGAGCGACGATGTCGTAGAGCAATGCTTGAAACGACTCGCTGCGATCCTTGAGGATGACGCCTGGCAATCCCCCTCCGACCGCGTCGTCGCGCTCCTGGCCCGCGCTCGTCTGGTCTGGCACCGGGGCGACATCGAGGCCGCAGAAGCAGATGTTCACAGCGCCCTCGACGTGTCGACGGGCGAGGAACTCTCGCCCTCGCTACGCGCCGAGGTACACCAGCTAGCGGCATCCCTGTCCGGTCGAGGATCGTCCCAGCACGATCGCGAAGAGCACGACGAGAGCATGCTCGACGAGCTCCGAGGCGATGCTGAGCATCCGCGAAGCCGGGCCTTCCTGTACGCCCTTATCTCGGCCGCGGACGCCAGTATCAGTGCGGAAAGGCTGGATCGCGCGGCAGTTCGGCTCGATGAGGCATGCGGTCTTCTTGAGCGCTGGTTCGGCGATGACGGGCTTCTTGGAACGGAGTTCCTTGCGGCGGCCGGGCGTCTCGAACTGCACCGCGCTTTCGCCGAGCCGACGCATCTTGAGCTCGCGCGAACCAAGCTGACACGCGCGGTCGATCGTTACCGCCGACAGGCGGGCGCACAGCAGAACGGCATGGCTGCCGCGCTCATCAATCTGAGTCAGGCGCTCCAGCTCGGCGGAGATCTCGACGGTGCGATCCGCAGTTCCGTCGAGGCGCACGCGCGGGATCTCAAGCGCTATGGGCCCGGTCATCCCGAGGTGATGCTCGATCAGAGCATCGTTGAGTCGCACCGCGCCACCAAACGCCTGCTTGCCGACCAGGAGCCGCGCCTGAGCCACGTCGCGGAGCGCGTGCGGTTCGGCGACGAGCCACATATGGCTATGCGCCGCCCGCCCCGAAACGACGAAGAGCGAAGCCGCTTCGAGCTCGCGGACGCGCTCGAACGCGGCCTTGCCGAGCGCGCACTGCCACGTGACCATCCCGACGCCGGGCAGATGGCGCTCACCAAGGACATCGTGGCGCTGCCGGAGACGATGAAGGTCCACGCATATGTGCGTGGGGCGGAGGCAGGCGTCCTCGTCGACTTCAACCTCGACGATCGCCGTGCGGCCACGACCACGCTCGATCTCCTGGCTGCCGCCGGACTTCGGCGGGTGAAAGACCTCGACTCGTATCTGCCCACCGCGCCCGAGGGCTGGCACGTCCTGCTTTGGCCCGATCAACTCTTGATTGCTACTGCAAGGGGCGAGGGCGCCCCATTTCGAAAGCTGGTGTTCGAGCGGCTTGCGCTAGACACGACTTGGTGGCACGCATATGACGGTGGCTGGGAGACCATCGCGCTGCTCGTCGGGAACTTCCGGCTCGGGGAGGGCGATCTGACGGCTGAACTGATCGATGAGCGTATGCGCCAGGGTGATGTCGCGGCGTGCGGCCTGCCTGGGATACGGGTGTAGGTGCGCGTGCGAGAGGCGCGCACGTACATCGTGTCGGGCATGCGCAGCGCCGGCTATCACCCCTGATACCGACGGCGCGCCGGCGCTCTTCGACAGGCGGGTCCCGGTACCCTCGGGGCATGGCCCCAACCGACACCATCTCCTTCGCCCGCGGCGCCCCGTCGCTGGACATCGTCGACGTCGACGGTCTCCGTGACAGCGCCGTGGCGGCGTTCACCAACGACCCCGGCGGCGTGACCGGCTACGGCACGAGCATCGGCTACCCGCCCCTGCGCCGCTGGATCGCAGCCCAGCACGGCGTCGACGAGGCGAACGTCCTCGTCACCAACGGCTCGATGCAGGCCGACGCGTTCCTGTTCGCGACGCTCGTCGACGCCGGCGACCCCGTCGTCGTCGAGAAGCCGACCTACGACCGCACGCTGCTCAACCTGCGTTCGCTCGGCGCCGACGTGCGCATGGTCTCGCTGCAGACCGACGGCATCGACACCGACGAGCTCGAGGCGCTGCTGAACGAGGGCATCAAGCCGAAGCTCGTGCACGTCATCCCGAACTTCCAGAATCCCGCCGGGTACACGCTGTCGCTCGCCAAGCGTGAGGCGCTCCTCGCCCTCGCCAAAGAGCACGGCTTCGTGATCTTCGAGGACGATCCGTACCGCCACATCCGCTTCACGGGCGAGGACATCCCGACGATGATCGAGCTCGACGACGCGGACACGGTCGTCTACGCCTCCTCGTTCTCGAAGACCGTCTGCCCCGGCATCCGGGTCGGCTACCTCGTCGGGCCGAAGCCGCTCATCGCGCAGATCCAGAAGCTCGCGACGAACACGTACATCTCGCCGAGCATGGTGTCGCAGGCGATCGTCCACGAGTTCTGCGTGTCGGGCAAGATCGACAGCTCGATCGCGACCGTCAAGGCGGCGCTCGCCGAGCGCGTCGAGGTGCTGACGACTGCGCTCGCCGAGCACCTGCCCGAAGCGGTCTACCAGGCGCCCGAGGGCGGCTACTTCATGTGGGTCACGCTGCCCGAGGACGCCGACGTCGACGCGCTGTTCGAGGCCGTCAAGGAGCGCGGGGTCCAGTTCGTCAAGGGGTCGGACTTCCTGCTCGAGGGCGGCCACAACATGCTGCGCCTCGCATACTCGGGCGTCACGGCCGACCGCATCGGGGAGGGCATCGCGCGCCTCGCCGACGCCTATCGCTCCGTCTCGGGCGCACCCGCGCCGGCGTAGCACCTACAAAATCGGGGACGCGCCGCCCCTTCCCGGGGCGGTGCCGACCCGCGGGCCGAGCCCGGCGGCGTCCCGGCTAGGCGACGTAGACCGGCGTACCGACGTTCACGCGCGTGAAGAGGTCGATGACGTCGCTGGGGGCCATTCGGATGCAGCCGTGCGACGCGGCCGAGCCGAGCGATCCGGAGCTGGCCGTGCCGTGGAAGCCGACCGAGCCGTTGAAGCCGATCCAACGCGCGACAAGCGGGTTGTTGGGCGCTCCACCGGGGATCGTCTGGCCGGCGAGCGAGCCCGCCCACGCCGAGTTCGGCACGTTCCACGACGGGTTCGTCTGCTTCGTCTGCACGACGAACTGGCCTGTCGGGGTCGGGAACTCCGGCGATCCGACGGCGACCGTGTAGGTCTTCACGAGCTTGCCGCGCTTGAAGACGCGCGCCATGGTCTCGTTGCGCGAGACGGTGACAGCGACGGGGTTCGCGTCGAAGACCTCGTCCGCCGTGAGCTTGGCCTTGGTCTTGATGGTCTTGGCGCGCAGCGTGCGGTCGTCGGTGGCCGTGGTGAGCCGACGGGCGATGCGCGCCATCAGCGCGTCGCGGGCCGCGAGCCGGCGACCGGCCTTCGAGGGCGTCACGGTCACCTTCGTGAGCGTGAGGCTGATGCCGGCATCCACCGGCTTGAGCGCCTGCTCCTTCTCGATGCGCCCGACGAAGCTCCCGATCGCGGAGCGGTTGAGCGTGACGTTCGCCGGCAGGTTGGACCTGATCTTCCCCCCGGTGATCGTGCGGAAGCCGCGCTTGAGGAACGAGCCATCGCGGCCGGCCTGGTACAGACGCTCGACCGGGCGGCTGATGTCCACCTTCACGCTCGCCTGCTGCGGAGTCAGCGTGTAGCGCTTGTCGCCGAGCTTGACGACCACGGGACGCGCGATGAGCGCCGTGATCCGGCGGTTCGCGCGCTGGAGCGCCTCGTCCTTCGTCATCCCGCCGACGTCCACGCCGGAGACCTTCGCGCCCTCGGGCAGCTTGCCCGCGACGCTGCCGCTGGCCAACGCGAGCGCACCGAGGCTCGCGGCAGCGAGGGTCGCGAGCACGACGGCAACGATGATGGCGATGCGATTCACAGAAACGAGTGGTCCTGGCCGATGCACGCCGGGTTCCCCTGCCCGGTTGACCCCAGGTTAGCCGCCCCGCGCACGCAACTACGCCGCTTGCGCGCCAATGCAACCGAAACTGCGAGAAACCGCAGCCTCAGTCGGCCAGCAGATCCGGTGGCTGGATGACCTGCAGCGCGACCTTGACCTCCGGCTTGTTGACGACCGTGCGCGCCGGGCGCGGTGGCCGGCGGGTCAGGTGCTTCTGCCAGAAGCCGACGAGGCCGACCTTCCAGGCGAAGTAGCCGGTCTTGCCGGGGGTGATCGAGAAGTCCATGACGCGGACGTGGCAGAGCACGCGCTTCGTGAGGTAGAGCGTCCGCAGGAACATCCCCAGGCGCGGATAGAGCTTCTGCTCCTCGTGGCTCGCGCGCACGTGGCCCATCAGCCGGTTCCACAGCCACGGCGGCGGGCGCCACAGGGCGATGATGTAGAGCATGAGGTTCGCCCACTTCGGCGGGATCGCGAGGTAGGAGTCGTCGATCTCGTCGAGGTCGACGCCCCGCTCCTCCATCGCCGCCGCGAGGCCCGTGTTCGGGATGACCTTCAGCGAGTAGATGAACAGCGTGTACGGCCGGTCCATCTTGTAGAGCAGCTGCAGCGTCGACTTCACGTCGTCCCGAGTCTCGATCGGGTTGTCCATGATGATGTCGTAGGCCGCGGGGATGTGGTACTTCGGCGCAAACGACGCGATGACCTCGCCCGCGCGCAGGATCTTCTCCGGCGGCGTCGGGCGCTTGTAGAAGTCGAGCATGTCCTTCGAGCCCGACTGGATGCCCATGCGAATCCGGTTCATCCCGGCCCAGGACAAGAGCTCGAACTTGTCCTGGCGCACGTAGTTCGGGATCACGCCGTAGACGGCGAACGGCAGCTTCAGCTCGTCGTGCCACAGCTCGGCGAACTCCTCGAGCTGGCCGTAGGGGATCGCCATGAAGCTGTCGTCGTGGAAGGACACCTGCGACAGGTGCGGGAAGCGCGCGCGGGCGTCCTTGACTTGGTCGACCATGTAGCGCGCGCTTGGATGGCGGATGCGCTTGTAGGTCTTGTCGTTGGCGATGAACTTCGTGTTGCCGCAGTACGCGCAGTGAAACGGGCAGCCGATCGACCACAGCGTCGTGTAGCCGAGGCCGTCGTTGAGCAGGTAGTCCTCGACGGTCGTCTTCACGAAGCCCTGGCCCGGCAGGTAGATCTTCTCGTTGGGCGCGCCGTACTGCGGGAACGGCAGCGTCTCCATCTCGGGGACGGTCATCAGCGGCAGGAAGTGGTTCTTGATGATCTCCTGGCCGCCGTTGCCGGTTGAGGGCTTGAACCAGAAGTTCTTCGTGGCCGTGTGGTCGCGCCCGTCCCTGAGGTTCGCGAGCAGCTCCTCGAAGGCGAACTCGCCCTCGCCCGTGCAGACCGCGTCGACGTCGCCGAGGATCGCGTCCTCCGGCTGGATGATCGGGTGGATGCCGCCCCACACGATGTACGTCGACGGGTTGAGCTCGCGCAGGCGCTTGATGACCCGGTGGGTGAGGTCCGCGTAGCCGGTCATCGAGGAGAAGCCGACGAGCTCGGAGCCCTTCAGGCCCTGGGCGATCTCGTCGACCTGCTCGTCGGGCATCACGCCCTTGTCGCCCATCCCGCGGACGGCGGCCTTGACGGAGCGGTAGCGCTCGGTCGAGATGTAGACGGACTCCGTTCCGGGCTCGAGCTTGGCCACGTACGCGGCCATCTTGCGAAAGCCGCACGACGTGATGCCATCCTCGAGACAGACCATCTGGGTCTTCATGTGGTGCTCCCCCGCGCGTGCGGATCCATGACGTGTCAGGCAGGGTATCGGCGGTTGGGCGCCGCCCCGTGAATCAGCGCCCGTAGCGCTCGCGCGCCAGCACGAGCTGCTCGGGCAGCGCGACGCGCGGCGGCGGCGACGGATCGGCGATGACCGAGACCGTCTCGGCGACCGAGAACGTCACCGCTACCTCGCCGCCCGCGTCCGTCGTGATCGTGACGAGCTCCGGCGTCGAGCTCGAGAGCGTGCCGCGCAGGCCCGGCTCGAGGCCGGTCTCCTTGAGGTAGTGCAGCAGGTCTTCGGCCTCGTTCTCGAAGCGCAGGACGTGCACCGTCGCGCCCACGTCGACGTCCGCGAGCGGCACGCCCTGCTGGCGAGCGTTGCCGACGATCGGATGGCCGTGCGGGCAGGTCTTCGCGTCGCCGATCGCGGCGAGCATGCGCTCCTCGAGGACCGGGCTCATCGCGTGCTCGAGGCGCTCGGCCTCCTCGTGGACCTCGTCCCACGGGATCCCGAGGACGTCGGTGAGGAAGCGCTCGATGAGGCGGTGGCGGCGGACGACGCCCTCGGCGTGGTCGAACCCGGCGTCCGTGAAGCTGATCGCCTTGTCCGCGCCGCGCGTGATGTAGCCGTCGCGCTCGAGGCGGCCGACCATCTCGTGGACGGTCGGCGCGGAGAGCTGCATGGCCCGCGCGACGTTCGCGCCCGTCATCGGAAGTGACGCTTCCTGCAGCCAGAACAGCGTCTGCAGGTACTCCTCCTCGGCGACGGTCGCATGCTCGGTCGTCATCTCCTCGCGATGCTATCGGCCCGGCGAAATGCCTGGTGACAGGTGGGCGAATAGCATCGCCGCCTTGCTTGTCGGATCTGGCACAAGGGCATTCGTCACCGGCGCGTCGCGCGGGATCGGCCGCGCGCTCGCGTTCGAGCTCGCCGAGCGCGGTGCCACCGTGGGGCTCGCCGCGCGCTCGGTGTCCGATCTCGAGGCCGTCGCGGCGGAGCTGCCGGGGGCTCACCACGTGCTCGTCTGCGATGTCGCGCTGCGCGAGTCGGTGTCCGCCGCGGTCGAGGAGTTCGTCGCCGCGGCCGGCGGCGTCGACCTGCTGATCGTCAATGCCGGCGTCGCGCACTACGAGCCGATCGCGACCCAGAACGTCGAGATGATCGAGCGCATGACCGAGGTCAACTGGCTCGGCACCGTCTACACCGTCAAGGCGGCGCTGCCACACATGACGATCCGCGGCTCAGGCCACATCGTGGTGATGTCCTCGGGCGCCGGGCTGCGCTCGTTTCCGGGCGCCGCGGCGTACTCGGCGACGAAGGCCGCCCAGCGGATGTTCGCCGAGGCGCTGCGCCACGAGCTCGCCGGCAGCGGCGTGTCGCTGACGACCGTCTACCCGAGCGAGATCGCCACATCGCTGCACGACCACCAGGGCCAGGGCGCGCTGCCCGAGTGGTACCGCGGCGGCGACGAAGCGGCGCCGGCCGAGGCGCTCGCCGCGCGCGTCATCAAGGCCGTCGAGCGCGACGACCGCCACCTGCACTGGAAGGGCTCGGTCCGCGGGATGGGCCTGCTGCACGGCATCTCGCCGCGGCTCGCCGACCGCGCGCTACGGCGGCTGCGCGGGATCAGCGCGGCGCCGCGGCGCGACTGACGCACGCGCGGTCGCGGCCTTCGGCCTTGGCGCGGTAGAGCTCGCGGTCGGCGCCGATGACGAGGTCGTCCGCGCTCGTGCCCTCGCTCCACACGACGATGCCGGCGGATGCGGTGAGGCCGGCCGGCATGTCGCCGCGCAGGCGCTCGACGACCTCAAGCGCCGCGCCGGCGTCGCAGCCGGGGAGGATGAGCCCGAACTCCTCGCCGCCGATGCGCGCGAGCGTGTCGATGCTGCGGACGCCCTCGGCCCAGCGGGCGCCGAGCTCGCGCAGCGCGAGGTCCCCGCCGGGGTGGCCGTGGCCGTCGTTGTAGGCCTTGAAGTGGTCGATGTCGAGCAGCGCGATCGACAGCACGTGCCCGAGGCGCTCGGCGGCCGTCAGCGCGAGGGGCAGCTGCTCGTCCCACGAGCGGCGGTTGGCGAGGCCCGTGAGCGCGTCGGTCAGCGCGTCCGAGGCCAGCCGCCGGACGAGCCGGCGCCGCTCGAGCTCGTTGCCGATGAGCACCGCGATGTCCGCGAGCGCATCGAGGTGATCGGGGTCCCAGACGCGCGGGCTGTCGTCGATCGCGCAGACGCTCCCGAGCACGTGGCCCTGCGGCGTGACGATCGGATAGCCGGCGTAGGCGACGACGTCGAGGTCGACGATCGCGAGGTTCGAGCACAGCACCGGATCAAGGCGCGCGTCCTCGATCACGAGCGGCGCCTCGTTCGCGACGACGTGCTGGCAGAAGGAGTGCGACAGCGGCGTCTCGCGCGCGTCGGCCACCGGCTGCCCGACGCCGTGCATGCCCGCGAAGTACTGGCGCGCGTCGGTGACGAGCGACACCGTCGCGACCGGCGCGTTCGTGGCGCGCGCGGCGACGCGGGCGAAGCGGTCGAAGATCGGCTCGGGACCTCCGTCGAGCAGGCCCTCCGCGACGAGCGCGGCGAGGCGCGCGGGCAGGCGCACCGCATGCTCGAGACGGGCGGTCGAGGCGACCGGCGGTTCGGCCGGCGGGCGGGTGGGGATCTGGGCGGCCATACGAGTGCTCGTTTGGTTATCGGCGCGCTGAGCACGCGACGCGAGCCCGCCGATGCGCCAGACGGTGGACCCGGCGCCGTGCGGTCCATCGTCACTTAAGGTGACCTCGGTAACCCACTTCAAGCGGTAGGGGGAATCGACATGGCGAGTGAGTTTCAGCGACGCAAGGTCGCAGCGGTCATGGACGCGATGGACGTCGACCAGGACGGCTTTCTCGAGGAGGAGGACTTCCAGGCGCTGACCGAGCGCTGGGTCGGCATCCGCGGCTGGGAGCCCGGCTCGCCCGGCTATGAGCGGATGCGCGCGATCATGATGGGCTGGTGGGCGGCGCTGCTCGCGATGTCCGACCGCGACCGCGACAACAAGGTCACGCTCGACGAGCTGATGCTGACCGTCGATCAGCTGCCCGGCATGCGCGACAGCGTCATCGCGACCGCCGATGCGATGTTCGACGCGATCGACGAGGACGGCGACGGGCACGTCACGATCGACGAGCACAAGCAGGTCGTGCAGGCGTGGAAGGGGACGGTCGCGGGCGTCGACGAGGTCTTCGCGCGGATGGACCTCAACGGCGACGGCTACCTGTCGCGCGAGGAGTTCCGCGAGCTGTGGGCCGAGTTCTGGATCGGCGACGACCCCGAGCACCCCGGGCAGTGGGTCTTCGGGCCGTACTAGCGGCCTGACGCCGCGGGCGCGCGGGTCGCGCTCGCGCCGGGCGCCCGGCGGCGTGGCGGCTGGGTCTTCAGCCGCTCGGCGAGCGCGTCGAGGCGGCGCTCGGCGAACGTCATGAACTCGCGCGTCGCCGGCGAGAGCTGGGCGCCGCGCCGCCATGTGAAGGCGAACGTCTCGTAGATCGGCTCGGCGAACGGGACCCAGCCGACGCGGCGCGGCGCGAGCTGGCCCAGCATCCCGCGCGGGGCGATCGTGTCGCCGAGCCCGCGCGCGGTGAGGGCGAGCGCGACCTCCATGTCCTCGACGTCGATCTGCGGCTCGATCGCCACGCCCTCGCGCTGGGCGAGCTCGGAGAGCTGGCGGCGCGTCGGGTCCTCCGATCCCCAGCTCGCCTCCGACAGGATCAGCGGCGCCGTCGCGAGGCCCGCGATCGTCATCGTCCGCTTCAGGCGCTCGGGGTCGGTCGACACGTAGAGCACCTCGTCGCGCATCGCCGGCCGCACGGCGAGCCCGCGGTCGTCGATCGGCAGCACCACGAGGCCCGCCTCGAGCTCCCCGTCGCGGATCGCCTCCGCGGTCTCCGACGAGTTCTGGCCGACGATGCGCACGCGCACGTCGGGATGGCTGCGGCGGAAGTCCTCGACGAGATCCGCGCCGAGGTACGTGCGCGCGGTGCCGAACGTGCCGAACGCCGCGAGGCCGCCGCGCAGCTCGCGGATCGCCCCGACCGACGCGCGGGCCGACTCGACGGCGGCCAGCGCGGCCTCCGCGTGTGGGCGCAGCGCGCGCCCCGCCTCGGTGAGCACGAGCCCGCGCCCGACGCGCTGAAACAGCCGCACTCCGAGCTCCGCCTCGAGCCGGCGGACCTGCTCGGAGAGCGACGGCTGCGCGAGGTGCAGGGCCTCGGCGGCAGCCGAGAACGAGCCGTGCTCGATCGCAGCGAGGACGTATTGCAGCTGTTGCAGCGTCATAGGGGTTGCCTTGGGTTAGTCAAGCCAATCAAGGCTACCGCTAGAGCGCACAAAGGCGCAGAATGCTTGCCATGGTCCTCTTCGCCTCCATCATCACCGCCATCGGGCTCTTCGAGGTGCTCGCCGTCCGTTACGGGGCCGAGTCCCGTCCCGTCTTCGACGAGCGCCCCGTCCGTGCCCCGCACGGCAACGTCTGATCGCCGCAGCGCGGGTATCGCGCTGTGCGTCGTGTCGGCGTGCGGATTCGGCCTCATGGCGATCTTCGCCACGCGGGCGTACGCCGCCGGGCTCGGCGTCACGAGCGTGCTCGCGCTGCGCTTCGCGCTGGCGGCTGCCGTCTTCTGGGCGATCGTCGGCGTGCGGCGTGCGCGGGTCGCCCCCGCCCCCGCCACCGCGCATGCTCCGCGGCGCGCCATGTGGGTCGCGCTCGCGATCGGCATGGGCTACAGCGTCCAGTCAGGGCTCTTCTTCTCGGCGCTGCGCCACATCGACGTCGGCCTGACGTCGCTGCTGCTCTACACGTTCCCCGCGCTCGTCTGCGCCGGCTCCGTCGCGCTCGGCCGTGAGCGCCTCGGCGCGTGGAAGGCGTCGGCGCTCGGGCTCGCCAGCGCGGGCACCGCGCTCGTGCTGCTCGGCGGCGGCAGCGGCGCGCTGAACGCGACCGGCGTGCTGCTCGGGCTCGGCGCGGGCATCGCGTACAGCGTCTACATCCTCGTCGCCGACGGGGTCGTCGGCCGCATCGACGCGTGGCGCTTCAGCGCGCTCGTCACGACGGGCGCGGCGATCGCCGTGACGCTCGCCGGGGTCGTGACCGGCTCGCTCGCGCTGCCGGCTGGCACGGGCTGCCTGTGGGTCGGCGCGATCGCGCTCGTCTCGACGGTCCTGCCGGTCAGCACGTTCCTGCTCGGCCTCGAGCGCGTTGGCGCGCCGACGGCGTCGATCGTGTCGACCGTCGAGCCGGTGCTGACCGTCGCGCTTGCCGTGGCGCTGCTCGGAGAGACGCTGGGGCCGGCGCAGCTGCTCGGCGGGGCGCTCGTCGTAGCGGCTGTCGTCGCATTGCAGTCGCGGCGCGCCGAGCGGGGCGTTAGCGTTGCGGAGCATGGCCCTGCCACTGAGCCCACCGGTCTTGCCCCAGCTCGCACGCCCGCGTGCGAACCTGCCTGACTCGGACGCCTGGGCCTACGAGCCCAAGTGGGACGGCTTCCGGACGATCGTGTTCGTCGATGGCGATGACGTCTATCTGCAGTCGCGCAACGGCAAGCCGATGGCGCGCTACTTCCCGGAGGTGGCGTTTCCTGCCGGGCGCTACGTCATCGACGGCGAGCTCGTCGCGGCGACGTTCGGCACGCTCGGCCAGCGCATCCACCCCGCGGCGTCGCGCATCGAGCGCTTGGCGAAGGAGACCCCGGCGCGGTTCGTCGCGTTCGACGTGCTGGCGCTCGGCGACGACGTCCTGCTCGAGCGGTCATACGAGGAGCGCAGGGCGATCCTCGAGACGATCGCCGGCCTCGAGCTGACGCCGGTCGTGTACTCGGCCGGCGACGCCGCGCAGTGGCTGCAGGACGAGGAGGGCGTCATCGCCAAGGAGCTCGCCTGCCCGTACCTGCCGGGCGAGCGCAAGGGCATGGTGAAGGTCAAGCGCATGCGGACGATCGACACCGTCGTCATGGGCTGGCGGCCGGGCAAGGAGGAGGGGACCGTCGGCGCGATCATCCTCGGCTTGTACGGCGAAGACGGCCGCCTGCGCGAGGTCGGCCATTCGAGTGGGTTCACGGCCAAGCGCAAGCGCGAGCTCGTCGCCGAGCTCGAGCCGTACGAGACCGGCGAGCGCGGCAGCGGCGAGCCGTCGCGCTGGACGCACGGCCGCGACCTCGAGTGGGTCGCGCTGCGACCGGAGCTCGTCGTCGAGATCACGTACGACCACGTCTCCGACGGGCGGATCCGCCACGGCACGAAGGTCGTGCGCTGGCGCGACGACAAGGCGCCAGCCGACTGCAAGCTCGACCAGCTGGACTCCTGACCGCGCGGCAGCGCCTACGCTGAGCCGATCGTGCGGCGCTTGCTCCTGCTCCTGCCGGCAGTGCTCGCGGCGACCGCGGCGGGGTGCGGCGACCGGCCTCCCGCGCCCCCGCGCCCGCCGGTGCAGCTGAGCCTGATCGCGCCGAGCGACGGGGCCGTGGCCCGCGAGGCCACCGTGCAGGTGAGCGGTCGCGTGTCGCCTTTGAGCGCGCGGGTGATCGTCCTCGGGGAGCGCGTCGCGGTGCAGGCCGGCGGCGGCTTTGAGACGAGCGTCGACCTGCGCGAGGGCTCGAACGTCATCGACGTGGGCGCCTCGGCGGCGGGTCGCCGCGCCGTGTGGCGCGCGCTGCGGGTGACGCGGCGCACGATCATCCGCATGCCCGACCTCGCCGGCGCGCAGGAGGACGCGGCGCGCCGGACGCTCGAGGATCTCGAGCTGCGGGTGCGAGTGGTCAACGACGATGACCTGCTCGACGCGTTTCGCCGCGGGCCGCGGATCGTCTGCGAGAGCTCGCCGGGGGCGGGCGCCGAGCTTGCGCCCGGCGCCGAAGTTGAGATCGTGGTGTCCAAGACGTGCTGACCACCCCCGACAGGAGGACGCGATGAGCAGCATCACCGTTGGCCAGGAGAACTCGACCCCGATCGAGCTGCACTACGAGGATCTCGGGACCGGGCAGCCGGCCGTGCTGATCCACGGGTTTCCGCTCAGCGGCCGCTCGTGGGAGAAGCAGACCGCGGCGCTGCTCGCGGCGGGCCACCGCGTGATCACGTACGACCGCCGCGGGTTCGGCCAGTCCAGCCAGCCGACGACCGGCTACGACTACGACACGTTCGCCGCCGACCTCGACGCGCTCATGACGACGCTCGACCTGCGGGACGTCGCGCTCGTCGGGTTCTCGATGGGCACCGGTGAGGTCGCGCGGTACATCGGCAACTACGGCAGCGAGCGCGTGCGCAGCGCGTCGTTCGTCGCGTCGGTGCCGCCGTTCTTGCTGAAGACCGACGACAACCCGACCGGCGCGGTCGACGAGGCCTTCATCGCCGGCCTGCAGGACGCGATCGCAGCGGACCGCTTCGCGTACCTGACGGAGTTCTTCGCCAACTTCTACAACACCGACGACTACCTCGGCAACCGGCTCAGCGAGGAGGCGTTGCGCGACAGCTGGAACGTAGCTGCCGGGGCGTCGCCGACCGGCACCCGCCTGTGCCCTCCGACGTGGATCACCGACTTCCGCGACGACCTCCCGAAGGTCGACGTGCCCGCGCTCGTCATGCACCGCCGACCGCATCCTGCCGATCGACGCCACGGGCCGGGTGCTGGCCGAGAAGATCGAGGGAGCGCAGCTCGTGGAGATCGAGGGCGGGCCGCACGGCATGCTCTGGACGCACGCCGAGGAGGTCAACAGCGCGCTGCTCCACTTCCTCGCCTAGCGTCGGGCGCGGGCGCGGGCGGGCGACGGGTCAGTCGGGCTGCGTCGCGATCAGGGCGATCCTGGGCTCCCCGCCCTCGCGCACGACGCCGAACGCGACGCGGCCTTCGATGTCGTCGCGGCCGGAGCGCCGCACGGTGTAGCGGCCGGCGGCGCGCCCGGCCGCGCCCGCGGCGACATCGAGCTCGTCGAGGTCGTACGCGTCGATGTCGGCGCCGGAGAACTGGCGGCGGTAGACGGCGAGCACGTCCTGGCGACCCCGCTGCGCGCCGTCGGGGGCGACGCGCTGGACGTTGCGAGCGAGCGTCGCTCGCAGCGCGCCCGCATCCTCGGCGCCGTACGCCGCGGCGAAGTCCTGCGCGACGCCCTGGATCTCGTCGGCGCTCAGATAGGCCGAGACCGCGCGGCGCGGCTCGCTGCCCGCGTTGGCGAGGATGCCGGCGGTTGCTCCGGCACCCGCGAGCGCGATGACGCCGCCGACCACGAGCAGGACGCGGCGGCGCGAGCGGCGGCGGCGGACGGGCTCGGTGGAGGCGGCCGCGGCGGCGGGCGCGGGCGACCCGGCCGGGCGGCGGGCAGCGCCGGGCGGGGCCGGCGTCACGGGAATCCGCCGCGCGCGCGGCGCGATCTGGGGGCCGTGAGCGGCCGCAGACGGCGCAGACCGACCGCTGCGCGCGGCCGCCGGCGGCGCTCCACCGCCTCCATCCGGGGCTGGTGGCCCTCCGCCGCGCACGGCCCGGGCTGGCTGCGCGCCACCGCTCACGGCCCGGGCTGGCTGCGCTCCACCGCTCACCTCCGGAGCTGGCGACGCTCCGCTTCGCGCGGCCGAGGCCGGCGGGGCGCCGTTTGCCGCCGGCCGCGCGGCGGACGGCCGCGCCGACGACCGCTTGACGCGGCGCGCTGGCACGTCGGGGTGGACGACGCCCGTCGGCGCGGCCGGGTCCGCGGCGGGCGCGGGCAGCCTCGTCGTCTCGTCCTCGCTCGGCGCCGCGGGACCGCGCGCCACCGTCCGCTCGCCGATCGTCACGCGCTCGCCGCGCGCGGCCGCCTGCGCGGCGCGGCCTAGGTCGCCGGTGGAGCGGTAGCGGTCGGCCGGGTCCTTCGCAAGCGCCCGGGCGATCACCGCGTCGAAGGCCGGATCGACGGGCGCGAGCGCGGTCGGACGCGGTGGCGGGTCGTTGAGGTGGGCTGCGATCGTCTGCGGGACCGTCCCGCGGCTGAACGGCGCCTGGCCGGTGAGCGCCGCGTGCAGCACGCCGCCGAGCGCGTAGACGTCGGTGCGTGCGTCGACCGGCTCGGCGCGCAGCTGCTCGGGCGCCATGTAGTCGACGCTGCCGATCCAGTGCCCGGTCGTCGTCATCCGCGTGCCCGACGAGACCTCGACGGTCAGCCCGAAGTCCGTGAGGTAGACGTGGTCGACGCCCGAGGACGTCGTCAGCAGGACGTTCGCCGGCTTGACGTCGCGGTGGACGAGACCCGACGCATGCGCCGCATCGAGCCCGGCGGCGACCTGCGCGACGATCCCTGCGGCGCGCGCCTGCTCGATCCGGCCGGCGCGGCGCACGAGCCGCTGCAGGTCGGTGCCGTCGACGTAGCGCATGACGAGGTACAGCCGGCCCGCCTCCTCCCCCGCGCCGTAGACGGGCACGATGTTCGGGTGGTCGATCGAGGCCGCCATCCGGACCTCGCGGCCGAAGCGCTCGGTGAAGTCGCGGTCGGCGACGCCCTCGGGCGCGACGACCTTCAGCGCGACGCGGCGTGCGAGCCCGAGCTGCGTCGCGCGGTACACGACGCCCATGCCGCCGCGGCCCGCCACCGCCTCGATGCGGCAGCCGGCGAAGCGCTCACCGGGCAACAGGTCGTCCACGCCACCAAGTGTGACCGCCCGCGCGCGGGGTGCGCGCAGCGACAGTGGTTCAAAACGCGCGATATATGAGCGTCTTGAACCACTGACCCCCGCTGCGTCGTGCTCAGCGCGCGGCGGTCTCGCGCAGTTGCTCTGCGAGTCGCGTCAGCTCCGAGCCGTCGGCTGTGCGCTGCGCGGCGTCCTCGAGCCGCGCCGCCTGCGCCGCCACCGCGTGCGCGCCGACCGTGCGGCTCGCGCCCGCGATCCGGTGCGCCTGCCGACGCAGGGCGTCGGCGTCGCCGTCGCGCAGCGCCTGCCACAGCGCCTCGAGGTCGTCGCCGAGCGACTCTAGGTAGCGCGTGACGATGTCGCGGCCCAGGTCCTGGTCGCCGCCGGTCAGCTCGTCGAGCGCCGACTGGTCGATCGCCGGGCCCGCCACCGGCTGCGCGCCGGCGTCCGACCACACGTCGTCGGGCAGCCAGCGGCGAAGCGTCTGCGCGAGGGTCGCAAGCGTCGCGGGCTTGACCACCACGTCGTCCATGCCGGCCGCGGCGCAGCGCTCGCGCTCGCCGCTCAAGGCGCTCGCCGTCAGCGCGACGACCGGCGCACGCGCCCGGCCGCCCCTCGCCTCGAGCGATCGCACCCGACGCGCGAGCTCGTAGCCGTCGGCGCCCGGCAGCTGGATGTCGGTGAAGACGAGCCCGTAGCGCGAGCGCTCGAACAGCGCTAGCGCCGCCTCGGCGTCGGCCGCCGTGTCGGTCTGAAAGCCGATCGCCTCGAGCTGCAGCGCGAGGATCTCGCGGTTGACGGGATGGTCCTCGACGAGCAGCAGCAGGCTGCCCTCGCGCTCGGCGTCGGCCCGCGGCGGGAGCGCGCGGCGTTCGAGCGGGCCGCCGTCGAGGGCGTCGCCGTCGCGCGCCTCGGCCACGGGCAGCGCCAGCTCGACGCGCATCGTCGTGCCCCGGCCAAGCTCGCTCGTCATCGCGACGCGCCCGCCCATTGCCTCGACGAGCTGGCGGCAGATGACGAGCCCCAGCCCCGTCCCGCCGGCACGGCGGGCGTCCTGCGCGCCGGCCTGCTCGAAGGGCTCGAACAGCCGCGCCTGGTCCTCGGCCGAGACGCCGATGCCCGTGTCCTGCACCTCGATGACGAGCTGCTGTGACCCGTCAGCCTCCCCGGCCACCACGACCCGCACGTCGACCGACCCCTCGCGCGTGAACTTCACGGCGTTGCCGACGAGGTTGCCGAGCACCTGGCGCAGCCGCACCGGGTCGGCCGCGTGACGCGCGGCGAGGCGATCGTCGATCGTCGTGCGCAGCGCGACCGCGCCGCCGCCGGGCGCGGCGAGCCGGTGCTGCGTCACGACGTCCGCGACGAGCGCGCCGACGTTCGTCTGCACCGGCACGAGGTCGAGGTGCCCGGCCTCGATCTTCGAGAAGTCCAGCACGTCGCCGATGACGCCGAGCAGCGAGCGCGCCGATCGCGTCGCGACGTCGACGAGCGCGCGCTGCTCGTCGTCGAGGTGCTCGCCGAGGCCGAGCACCTCGAGCGTCCCGGTCACCGCGACGAGCGGCGTGCGCAGCTCGTGGCTCATCATCGCCAGGAACGCCGACTTCGCCCGATCGGCGCTCTCGGCCGCCTCGCGCGCCCCGCGCAGCTGGACCTCCAGCGTCTTGCGCTCGGTGACGTCCGCGACGTAGCCGTAAAGCTCGCCCGAGCCGTCGCCGGCGGGCTGGCCGACCGCCTGCGCCTGCATCCAGCGGACCTCGCCCGCGCGGGTGTGGATGCGGTACTCGTGGCGCCACGGACCGCCGGCGCGAGCGGCCGCGACCATCGAGTCGATCCACGCTCCGCGGTCGTCGGCGTCGACCGCGCGCGAGACCGACGGGAAGTCGACCTCCTCGTTCTCGTACACGCCGTGGACGCTGCCGTCGCGGCTGGCGAAGCGCACGGACAGCCCGCCGTCGACGCCGACGTGGAACTGGAACACCGCGCCGGGCACGCGGTCGGCGATCGTTCGCAGCCGCTCGGAGGCGTCGCGAGCCTCGTGCTCGGCGCGCCGGCGACCGGCGAGATCGCGCTCGACGGCATCCGCCATGTCGTTGAAGTCGCCGGCGAGCTCGCGCAGCTCGGCGACGCCGTCCGCCGGCGCGCGCTCGGACCAGTCGCCGCCGGCGATCCGGCGCGTCACCGCGGTCAGGCGCGCGAGCGGGCGGGCGATCTGGCGCGCGGCGAGCCCAAGCGTGATCAGCAGCGTGATCCCGAGCAGGACGAGGATCCCGGTCTGCGAGACGAGCAGCTTCTCCGTGCGCGCCTGCAGGTCGGTGGTGCGGGCGCTCGTGCGGTCGTCGACGAGCTTGGTGAAGCGCTCGATCGCGCTCATGATGCGGCCCTTCTCGCGGTGGTAGCCGTCGTCGACGAGCAGCTTGTAGTGCGGCGCGACGTCGCCGACGTACGCGCGATCGACCCCGGCGGCGATGCGCGGCGCGACCTCGCCCATGACGCGCTCCTCGAGCCGGGCGAGGCGGTCGGATGCTCTGAGCGAGGCGTTGAGCGCGGTGAACTCAGCGGCGGAGAAGTGCGCGCGGCGCATGAGCTCGGTGAGCGATGTCGGCGGGCCAGTGCGGATCTCCGCGTCGCCGTCGGCGAGGACGCGATCCCAGAACGAGCTGTCGTAGTTGACGGGCCGCGGCGCGACGCCGCGGCGGATCGCGAGGATCTCGTCGTAGTAGCGGCGGTAGCGCCTGTCGCCCGTCTCGACGTAGAGGCGGACCATCCGGGTGAGGTCGTTGGAGCTCTGGCGCATCTGGTCGGAGAGCCGGAACGACGTGACCCGCTGATGCTCGGCGTCGGTGCGCTGCGTGGCGGTCTCGTGCTGCAGGATCGTCACCGAGAAGAGGCCCGCCGCGAGCAGCATCACGAGCGCGAGCAGGGTGCCGAACAGGACGCGGATCGTCGGTGGGCGGCTCGTCATCATGCGACGCCGCTCCACTGGGCGAGCCAGCCGGCGAGGTCCTCGGGCGCGAGCGCGGGGCCGACGAGCGCGCCCTGCGCGCGGCGGCAGCCGGCCTGCAGCGCGAGCTCCCACTCGGCGTGCGAGTCGCAGCCGTCGCAGGTGACGTCGAGGCCCTGGTCGTGGAGGGCCTGGACGGTCGCGGCGAACGCCTCGGCGCCGGGTTTGGAGGCGGCCGCGCGGGCAAGCGCGTCGGCGGCGATCTTGACCTCGGTCAGTGGGAGGAGCTCGAGCTCGGGCAGCGTCGACGCGGGCGGTGCCGAAGCCGTCGATGCCGAGGCCGAAGCCGCGCACGCGCAGGCGCGTGAGGAGGTCGAGCGGCGCGGCGGCGGGCGACGCGCCGCGTACGTCGGGCAGCGCGACGCAGACCCGCGCGAGCTCGACGCCGGCCTGGCTTGCGAGGTTCGCGAGCCGGTCGACGATCTGCGAGCCGGCGAGGGCGGCTGGCGGCAGCACGAGCGTGACGTCGACGAGCTCGCCCGTGTCGGAAAGCATTCGCTGGGCGGCGAGGCCGACGCGGGCGACGAGCTTGGCGACAGCGTCGGCGGTCTCGCCGCGAAGGGGGCCGGAGGGGTCGGCGGCCGCGTCGATCGTGGAGGCGGAGGCGCCGGTGCCTTCGGTGCGGTGCGCGCGCGCTTCGATGGCGCCGAGGCGGCCCGACGCGAGCTCGACCCGCGGGACGATGCGGACGGCCACGGCCCCCTCGCGCAGCGCCGCGGCCCATGGATCCTCGCCCGCCGCCGGCGCGCGCGGAGCAGATCCCGCCGCGGCGGGACGGTGCAAGCCCACCGCCTGCAGCAGGCGCCGCGCCGTCAGCGGCTTGCGGATCGCGCCCAGCACCTCGAGGCCGTAGCCGCGGGCGGTCGCCTCCGCCGAGCGCAGCACGCTGTCGTCCAGGCCGCTCGCGATCACGATCGCCGTCCCGGCCCGCAGCTCCGAGACATGGCGCAGGAACTCGACACCGTCCATGCCGGGCATGTCGAGGTCGCAGACGACGATGTCCGGGCGCGGGTCCGCGCCGAGCAGCGCCAGCGCGCCCTCGCCGTCGGCGGCCTCGAGCAGCTCGCCGGCGCCGAGGTTGGCGAGGATCTGCAGCGTCGTGCGGCGCTGGAACTCGTGGTCCTCGACGACCATCACCGTGCAGTCGGCCAGCGTCACCTCAGTGCTCCTCTCCGGAAGAATGGGTCAGCGTCCCGGCCAGCAGCCCGAGCTCGCGGCCACGGCGGACGGCCTCCGCGCGCGTCCCCACGCCGAGCTTGGCGTAGAGCGCGCGCGTGTGGGTCTTGATCGTGTTGCGCGAGATGAACAGCGCGTCGGCGACCTCGCGCAAGCTGCCTGCGCCCGCCAGCGCGCGCAGCACCTCGACTTCACGCGAGCTGAGCTCGTCGGCGCCGTTGCGCGCGGCCGCGCCGGCCCGCTGGCCCGCAGCCGCGCCCGCACCGCGAGCGCGCGCGCTGAGGATCGCGCCCGGGCGGCGGCCGCCGGCGCCGCGGCCCCGCGGCGCCGCGGGTTCGTGGTCGAACGCTGCCAGCGCTGCGGCCAAGACGCCGGCGTCGCGCGCGCCGGCGATCCGCGCGCGGCCCGCTCGCGCCGCCGCGGCCGCGTCCTCGGTCCTGCCGAGCGCCGCATGCGCGCGCGCGAGCTCGAGCAGCAGCGCCGGAACCATGAGCGACGAGTCGCGCCAGTCGCGCGCGAGCTCGAGGCCCGCCAGGCAACGCGTCGCGGCCTCCTCCGCGTCGCCGCGCAGCGTCAGCACCCGCGCGCTCGCGCACACCACCGGAAGCGAATGCGGCGCGCCGCGCAGCGGCCCCGAGTCGCGCGCGGCTACGGCCTCCGCGGCGAAGCCCGCGGCAGCGTCGAGGTCGCCGCGCTCGCACGCCGCCAGCGCCAGCACCGCGACCGGCAGGTAGGCGACGAGCGGAAGCCCCGCCGACGGCAGGTGGACCTGGCCCGCCAGCGCGTCGCGGGCCAGCAGTTGCGCGTGCTCCGCGTCGCCGAGCAGGTGCGCGTGCCACGCGCTCAGCGCCTGCACCGCCGAACGCACCGGAGAGCCTGCCGGCAGCGCGGCCAGCGCCTCGCGCGCCGCGGCCACCGCGCCGCCGAGGTCGTCGAAGCAGATCATCGCCGTCAGGCAGAGCCCCGCGAGGCGCAGCGACGCGGTGCCGTCGGGCATCGGCCCCTCCCACCCGGCGCGCTCGCCATCCAAGAGCCAGGCGTCGCGGCGCGCGCGGTCGCCGTCCAAAGCCGCGAGCAGGGCACTGACGTAGCACAGGCGCGGGTCCTCGCGGACGACCGCCGTCGGGAAGCGCGCAAGCCAATCGCGCGCGCGGCCCCCCAACGCGCCCGACTGCACGAAGCGGATCGAGTGGCGCGTGAGCAGCTCGGCGGCGAGGTCCCACTCGGACGCGGCGAGGTAGTGGTGCATCGCCTCGTGCAGCTCGCTCTCGCCGCCCTCGGTTTCGAACCACGCGCCCGCGCGCACGTGCAGCTCGCGCGCCCGCGCCGGGTCGTCCTCGAGCAGGCGGCTGCGCAGCACCTCGCGCAGGAGGTGATGGCAGCGAAACCACGTCCGCCCGCGATCCAAGGGACTCAGCAAGAGCGACGTCCGGGTCAGCGTGCGAAACGCGCCGCGGGTCGTCGCGTCGTCGCCGAGCACGCGCGCGCAGAGGTCGGCGTTGAAGCGATCGAGGACCGCCGTCTCGAGGATGAAGCGGCGCTCGTGCTCGGGCGAGGAGCGCAGGACCTCGTCGGTCAGCGCCCCGAAGAGATCCTCGCCGCTGACGGCGAGCTGCTCCATGACCTCGCCGATCTGGTCGCCGAGCCGCAACCGCAGAGCAGCCAGGTACAGCGCCGCCGGCCAGCCCTCCGTGCGCTCCTCGAGCGCGGCGACGTCGGCGGCGTCCAGGGACAGGCCGAGCCGGTCGCGCAGGAAGCGCAGCGCCTCGTCGTCGCCGAAGCGCAGGTCGTCGGCGCGCAGGTCGAGCACCTCGCCCTGGATGCGCAGCCGCCCGAGCGACGTCAGCGCGAGGTCGCGGCGGCTCGCCAGCAGGACGCGGTGCGGGCGCGGCAGGCGCGCGAGCACCCAGTCGAGGCTGTCGCGCGTCGTGGCCTCGTCGAGGACGAGGTGGAGGTCGTCGAGGACGAGCGTGACCGGCTCGCGGGTCGTCGCGAGCGCGTCGAGCAGGGCGATGAGCACGCCGCTGCGCAGGTCGGCGTCGGGGGCCTCGGCGGCGTCAAGCGCAGGATCGAGCCCCGGGCCGAGCAGGTCGCGCAGCCCCGTCAGCACGGCGGACCACAGGCGCGCGCCGGCGTCGTCGGCGTCGAGCGAGACCCAGACGACGCGCTCGGGCTCCGCGCAGCGATCGGCCCACTGGGCGAGCAGGATGCTCTTGCCGAAGCCCGGCGGCGCCGTGACGACCACGATCCGCGCGCCGCTCGCCTCGATCGCGTCGAGCAGGAGCGAGCGCTCGACGTGCTCGGCGCGCGTCGCGGGCCGGTGGAACTTCGTCTGCGGGAAGACCGCGCTTGCGTCGTCGCGGGTCGAAAGCGCCGACGTCATGCGCGCAGGCTCGCGCACGCGAGGACCCGCAACAAGCGCCCCGTGGCCAAATCACCCCGGGTGAATTTCTCCCGGGGGGATGTGCGCTCACCCCGGTCGCGGCGACCGTGGCCCGCAGATCCCGATCGCAGAGGAGCACCTCGTGGAGCCAGTCGTAGATCCTGAACTCATCGAAGTCGCCGACCCGCCCGCACCGGCGCCCGCGGCCGCCCAGCCCAAGGACGCCCGCAGCGAGATGCTCGAGGACTACTCGCTGCGCTACGCGCCGAGCCGCTATCGCAAGTGGAGCGAGTTCGCCGTCGCGAACACCGCGCTCGGCGGGATCGCCTACCTCGCCGACTTCGCGATCGGCGCCTCGCTCGCCGTGACGTTCGGCTTCACGAACGCGTTCTGGGCGATCCTGCTCGCCGCGTCGGTCATCTTTCTGACGTCCTTCCCGATCGCGTACTACTCCGCGAAGTACTCGATCGACATGGACCTCATCACGCGTGGAGCCGGCTTCGGCTACTTCGGCGGGACGGTCACCTCGCTCATCTACGCGAGCTTCACGTTCATCTTCTTCGCGCTCGAAGGGTCGATCATGGCCCAGGGCCTGCACCTCGGGCTCGGGATCCCGCTCTGGCTCGGCTACGGCGTGTCGGCGCTCATGATCCCGCCGCTCGTCGTGTTCGGCATGACCCTGCTCTCGAAGATGCAGATGTGGACGCAGCCGCTGTGGCTCGTCGGGATGTTCCTGCCGTTCATCGTCATCGCGATCCAGGATCCGGCCGCCTACGAGCAGTGGACGCACTATGGCGGCGCGACCGGCGGCAACACGGCGTTCAGCCTCGTCGCGCTTGGTGCGGGCGCCGGCATCGCGCTGTCGCTGATCGCGCAGATCGGCGAGCAGGTCGACTACCTGCGCTTCATGCCGACGAAGACCAAGGAGAGCTCGAAGCGCTGGTGGATCGCGGTCGTGGCCGCGGGCCCGGGCTGGGTCATCCTCGGCGCGCTGAAGCAGCTCGGCGGTGCGTTCCTGGCGTTCTACATCGTCGGCGAGGTCGGCTCGGCGGTCGCGACCGAGCCGGTCCAGCAGTTCCTCGCCGGCTTTGACAACTTCATGCCGTACGGCGTGGCGCTCGGCATCGCGGTGTTCTTCGTCGTGCTGTCGCAGGTGAAGATCAACGTGACGAACGCCTACTCGGGCTCGCTGCGCTGGACGAACTTCTTCTCCACCGCGTTCAAGTGGTATCCGGGCCGGGTGTACTTCGTGTTCTTCAACGTGGGCATCGCGCTCGTGCTGATGGAGGCGAACATGTTCAGCTTCCTCAACGAGTTGCTCGGCTTCTACTCGAACGTCGCGATCGCCTGGATCGGTGCTGTCGTGGCGGACCTCGTGATCAACAAGCCGCTGCTGAAGACGAGCCCGTCGTACATCGAGTTCAAGCGCGCGCACACGCCGAAGTTCAACCCGGTGGGGTTCGGCGCGATGGTCGTGGCGTCCGCGATCTCGATCGCCGCGTACTTCGGCGCCTTCGGCCCCGAGCTCGACGCGTGGTCGCCGTTCCTCGCGATCACGATCGCGATGTTCCTGTCCGTCGTGCTGTCGATCGCGTTTCGCAATCGCGGCGTGTACATCGCTCGCGAGCCGAGCGTGCCGCCCGCGGAGCGCTCGACCGTGCAGGTGCAGTGCAGCGTGTGCACCGAGCACTTCGAGATGCCGGACGTCGCGCTGTGCCCGTTTCACAAGGGCCCGATCTGCTCGCTGTGCTGCACGCTCGAGCGGTCCTGCAAGGACGTCTGCAAGACGGACCTGCCCGGTTCCGAGCAGACGGGCATCCCGCTGCCGATGGCGGGTGTGTCCAGGTAGCGCTCGCGGGCGGGCCGCGATCGGAAAATCCCGGGGGGGCGCCCTAGTGCGCCTCGCCCGGTTCGCCGCCAAGATGGCCGCTACACGCCGAGGACCAGTCGCATTCCCCCATGTGGCGTCAGTGGTGTGAACGGGATAGACGGTCGTAGACGGACCCCATCGCCGGCTCGCTGCGTGCCGGGGGTGGGGTTCTACGACTTGGACGAGCGCGGCGGGCGGCGCGAGCTCAGGGGTGGGCTCGCGTCGTCTGTCTGCGGTGTGCACATCGCGTGCACGTTCTCGCCTGCCTCCTCGACCGGCTCGGGGCCGTCGAGGTTCGAGACGACGTAGCCGGCCGCGTGCATAGCGGCGCAGAACTCTTGGTTGAGGCCGTGCATCTCGCAGACGACGATCGGCCTGGCTTGGTTGAGAAGTCGCTGCATGCCCGCGATGACCTCGAGCTCGGCGCCTTCGACGTCGATCTTGACGAGCGTCGGCGGCGGGCCTTCGACGTCGTCGAGCTTCACCGTTCTGACGGACACGCGCTGCTCCGATTGGTGGTGGTCGCCGACGCTTGCCAGCCGCGTCCACAGTCGGTCGCGCACCACGACGAGGTCGGCCGTGCCGTTCTCGTTTGAGGCCGCAGCCTCGACGACCTCGACGTGCTCGAGGTCGTTGAGCTGCGCGTTCGTGCGGATCGCGGCGGCGCACTGGGCGTCGGGCTCGATCGCGACGACGCGGCCCGTCGGGCCGACGATCCGCGCCGCGACGAGCGCGAGGTAGCCGATGTTCGCGCCGACGTCCCAGACCTGGTCGCCGGCGCGGGCGGAGCGGACGATCGCCTGCTGGACCTGGATCTCGTGCGTGCCGGTGAGGACAGCGTAGGCCTGCGCGCCCCACGGCTTGAACGAGCGGGCGTCGATTCGCAGGCCGACGGCGAGGCCACCGAGGATCGCGAGCTCGCCGCGGCCGGTGAGCAGGGCGAGCGGCTTGAGCAGGCCGCGGGCGGCCCAGCGCGACATGCGCTCGTGCGGCACGAGGCGCATGAGCAGCCAGACGACGCGGGTGCGCGCAAGCCGGGCGGGCATCGCGAGGCGTCGCGCTGTGTACTGATGTGCGGCCATGAAGCAGAGCATGCCAGTCCTCGTCGCCCCGTCCGCGTTCTCGGCGGAGCTGCGCGCCCCCGTCGTCGCGGCGGCGATCGGCCGCGGCCTGGAGCGAGCGGGCGTCTCACCTTTGCCGGACCTGTGCCCGCTCGCGGGCGGTGGACGCGGCGCGATCGAGGTGCTGCTGCCGGCGTTGGGCGGCGAGACCGGCGACGGGTTCGCCCTGATCGAGGACGGCGGGACGGGGATCGTCGAGCTGGGTGCTTCCGCGGCGCAGACGGGTGCGC
Organism: uncultured Actinomycetes bacterium; assembly: GCA_963839905.1. Taxonomy (GTDB): domain Bacteria; phylum Actinomycetota; class Thermoleophilia; order Solirubrobacterales; family Solirubrobacteraceae; genus CADCVQ01. The sequence continues at coordinate 339,480 of CAWIXC010000017.1, forward strand.
GAGTCGTGGCCGCTGTTGCGGCAGGCGTCGAGGTCGTGCTCGTGTGCGCGGGCGACGCGGGCGAGTTCGACGGCGGCGCGGGCGTGGTCGAGGCGATCGAGGAGGGGGGCGGGCTGCGCGGCGCGGCTTTGGTCGTGCTGTGCGAGACGCGCGCGGCTTGGGGCGCGCAGGCCGCGGGCCTGCGCCGCGATCCGCGTGGTATCCCGATGACCGCGGCGGGCGGCGGCCTCGCCGGCGCGCTGTGGGCGCACTACGACGCCCAGCTCGTCGCCGGCGCGCCGTTCGTGCTCGAGCAACTCGGCTACGACGCGCGCATGCGAGCGGCGAGGGCGGTCATCGTCGGCGAGGCGAGGCTCGATCGCGGGACGCTTTTCGGCCGCGGAGCGGGCGAGGCCGCCATCCGCGCGCGCCAGGCCGGCGTGCCGTGCCACGCCGTCGTGTCGCACAACGCAATAGATCCCTTCGGCGTGCGGATCCTCGACCTGCAGGCGATCACCGAGGCCCGCACGATCGACGAGCTCGCGACGGCAGGCGAGCGAATCGCGCGGTTCCTGTGAGCCGGAGTACCGGCGCCGAACTCGCCCGCCACCCCTGGCGCACTTTTTCGGTTCCTGTTGACAGATGGCGTTGCCGACCGAGCGGTCCGCGCCTTCCGCGCCATTCGACCTGGGGTCGGTCGTTGCCTGCGCCCGACGCGCTCGTCACCAACGCCCATGAGGCTGGGTTCTGCAAGACCGGCCGTCACCATGCCCGGCTCAGTCGGAAACGGGAGTCGGCGATGTTGCGGGTCGCTACGTGCTCGTCGCCGTCGGCGAAAGGCGGTTCGAACTTCGGTCCAGCCGGTTAGGCCCGATCGCCCGGAGAGGCGAGGCGGGGCGCCTGGCCCTTTCGGCTCCTGCAGACTGGGAACCTGGTACCTATCGTGTCGTCTTGGGCTTAGGTGATCAGCGATCGGGGGCGGAGCTGCAGGCGCGGCCTGGGGTCGCCGGGGTCGGTCTGGGCGTCACGGCATTTGCGCTGATCCACATCGTGGAGGCGAACCTCAGCCTTTTCCAACCTCGAGCAGTCGTCGCGCTTCTCTTGTCGCTCGCCGTCGGACTTGCAGGTCTGACCGTCGAGCGCCACCGGATCGGATCGGCGCAGCGCCGTCGCCTCATAGAACAGCTACGCGCCTGGCCCCTCCCACCGGTGAGCGGCGTGACGCCCGATCTGGTGGGCGTTTTTCCCTCTCCGTCCGGCGGCGACGAAGTCGAGGCATCCTACCTGGTGCGCGACGTTGACGCGGCGATCGAGCGCGCTCTCGCGAGGGGTCCGGTCACGCTGATCATCGGGGGACCCGGGGCGGGTAAGTCCGCATCGTCGCACCGCGCCGCCCGGCGCGTTCTCGGTGATCGGCCAGCCATCGTCCCTGTCGATGGACCCGCGCTGCACGCACTCCTTCGTGACCCCGCGCTCGCGGCGCGCAACAACGCATTGTGGTGGCTTGACGACCTTCAGCGATTCCTTCCGCATCTCGACGGCTCGGATCTTGCGCTCCTGCTGGACGGGGACCACACCGTGCTCGCAACGATGCGCGACAACGCCTGGAAGGAGAGCCTCAACGCCCCCGGCGACGAAGGCGAGCGCGCCCGCCGACTCAGGACCTTGTGCCACCTGATCGAGATCGAGCGCGGGCCCAGCGTCGCGAAATCCCACGCGGCGCGTGACGCCGATCCCCAACCTGGTCGGTCGTATGCAAGCGAAGGCTCCCGCGGCTCGCCGACAGCCGGCACGAGCGGGGGCCGTCCGGCCGCAGGCCGCCTTGAGGCCCGACGCGATCCAGTGACTTGGATGGGAGCTGCAGCCACCGCTCTGGCGTTGTCCGCACTCGGCGCCACGATCCAGGCGGACGGCTTCTCGGCTCCTAAGCTGCGCTCCGTCGCGGCGCAGATGGACGACGTCCGTGGTCAGGCGCAGCGCGCCGGGCTCAGGACGCGGTACACGTTCGGCCCCCAAGTCCTTCACGGCTCAGCTCAGCAGTCGGTTGGGTTCATCCTGACGCCGGTCAGCGGACACGGCTCCGATGAGCTTCGCATCTACGACACGCGTGACGGACGCCTACACGAACGCCTCTCGTTTAGACCCGCGACCAGAGGGTGCCGGGGTCTGCTGGTCCACCGCCCTCGCGCTTGCGGCGCGTTCTCCGGAAGCGGCCGGACGATCGTGCAGCATCGGTCTGACGCGGTCGACTACGCGATTGTGGCCGCGCCAGTTCTCACCGACGTCGACCACGACGGCAACCGCGAGGTTCTCGTTGCCTATCGAGCCCTGGCAGACGAGTTTCCGCCCAGAGTCCTGCGTTTGCTTGCCATGGTCACATGGAACGACGCCTCCAATACATACGCGCTCTCGGCCCTCCCCGGCGCGCGCGGCCTCTCCAGGTTCCCAGTACCGAGAACAACTCGAAAAAGAATGCTGGGCCCGTCGGTGGCCTTGGTGGACACTCGTCCTGGGCGGCAACGCACCCTACACGGCGACGCGGTGTCGTCCTTCAGAATCTTTGCAGGCCCGATCATCGCAACGGCAATCGAGACGCCGCGGCTGGTCGGGCCCCATCGAGTCGACTCGCGTGTTTCTGTCACGTTGTTGACGCTTGCGATCAAGCGCGGACATCCCGTGCTGCAGGCGATCTGCGTACCCGTTCAGGCTCGGGCGCGAGCCGGCCCCAACGAGGATCAGAGTGCGCTACTGCTGAGCGTCGGGCGCCGGATGTTTCGCGCTGGCCGTGAGAACGGAATCTTCGCCACTGCCACTCCCGAGGCCGCCGGTTTTGGGACGTCCGGCGTCTGCGAGTGACAACGCAAGAGTCCAGGACGATCACGGACCGGCGGCGCTGCGGCGTCGCGCAGGCGCGCGGTGCGGGCCAGGTCGCGACAACTGCACCGTGATTCCGCGGCGACACCGTAGCGCATGAACGGCCGGATCTCCCACGCGTCCTCAACGGGGGAGTCGGACCCCGCGAAGTCCGCCAGCAACCGCTGCGGTTGCGGCCAGAATGGCGAGCAGGACTCACGCCATCACCCGCCAGGTTGGCGAACAGGTGGGTCACGTTCCCTAGGCCGACGTACAGGTGGTCGCCGGCGTGTTCGCCGACGTCCCACGAGTGGACCATGGCGGATAAAGCAGCCCGGAGGCGGAATCGCTCCTCATTGGCAATCCGTACTCGACATGCATCCATGGGTCGAGGGGTACGGCATGCTTCGCGCCTTCTGCCGCCGGTACAGCCGCGCTTTCTCGAGGAATCTCCTGCGCTAGCCATAAATCACCGATCGGAGCCGTTTTCGAGTTGAAGGCGCCGCTCTGGGTGAAATGCGGAAGCCATGCTTTCCAATCGGCTGTCTGGCCCGAGCGACGTCTCAGAGTCATGAATGACGGTCTCCGCATCGATACGCGCGCGCCACCAGCTGCGGCGAGAGATCCAGCTCCGCGGGACCATCGGGTGCGCGCCCGACGGTGAGCCGCTGGACCATGAAGACCTCCTGCTCCGTAACAGCTCATGGTCGCTGTGCGCGTTGAAGGCCACGCGCACAGCGATCGAGAATCGTGCTCTCGCCGAAGACCCCGGCCGCCAAATTCAGCTGTGCAGCGGGGTTGCCGCCTAGAGCCTGCACCTTGGCGGATTGCCGCCCGAGCACGAGCATAACGGCTCGAACGGGGGCTCGGGAGCACATGGCGAAGATGGGGATGATCGAGGCCACCCGGGATCTTGCCGACCGCGATAGGGGCAGGTTGCTGCTGCAGCTCACGGTGGCAGCGATTCGTCAGCCTCCGCAGCGCCTGGCGGACGGATCTCTGACGGCACCAGCCGGCCCGCGCTAGACCCTATGGACGGCTGTCGACCGTCCGGAAGTGATGTGAAGGTCGGCACCCGCGCATGAACGTGCGCGGGTTGAGGGCTCGGGGATGGCCCGGGCCCCGACCGCAATCATGGGGGTGCCGACATGGCACAGGTTCGCAGTTGGGCGGGGCTGGATGTGCACCGCGCGAGCGTCGTTGCGGCGACGATGGACCGTGTTTCGGGGGAGCTGCGCACGCGGCGGCTGCCCGGGGTGACGAGTGAGGTCGTCGCGTTCTGCGCCGGGCTGCCGGGTCCGACGAAGGTCGCTTACGAAGCCGGGCCGACTGGGTTCGGGCTCTCGCGGGCGCTGATGACGGCTGGCGTGCAGTGCGTGATCGCGGCACCGGGCAAGATCGAGCGTCCGTCCAGCGACCGGGTGAAGACCGACCGGCGTGACGCCGAGCGGTTGCTGCGGCTGCTGATGATCGACGGGCTGCATGCCGTTCGTGTCCCAAGCACCGAAGAAGAGGCGCTGCGCGATCTCGTCCGTGCGCGCGAGGACATCCGCGGTGACCTGATGCGCGCCCGCCATCGGATGAGCAAGCTGCTGCTGCGTCACGACGTCCGCTACGACGGGAGCGCGGCGGCGTGGACGACGCAGCACCGACGGTGGCTTGGCGCCGTCGATCTCGGCGACCGCGGCGCGCAGATCACGCTCATGGACTACCTCGGCGCGATCGACGCGCTGCTCGTGCGCCGCGCCACGCTCGAGGCCGCGATCGACGAGCTGATCCCCGGCTCGCCGTGGGCCGACACGATCGCCCGGTTGCGCTGCCTGCGCGGCATCGACACCCTGTCGGCCGTCGGGCTGTGCGCCGAGATCGGTGACTGGGCTCGCTTCCCCAAGGCCGGGCACGTCATGAGCTACCTCGGCCTTGTCCCGTCGGAGGACAGCACCGGCACCTCGCGCCGCCAAGGCGCGATCACCAAGGACCGGCAGCGGGCACGGCCGCCGACTGCTCGTCGAAGCCGCGTGGCACTACCGCCGAGCACCGGCCAAGGGCCAGGCGCTCAAGCGCCGCCAGGCCGGCCAGCCCGCGCACGTCATCGCGATCTCCTGGCAGGCGCAGCAGCGCCTGCACCGCACCTGGCGCCGACTGGACAGCGAGCGCGGCAAGCGGCGCACGATCGTCGCGGTCGCCGTCGCCAGGGAGCTCGCCGGGTTCTGCTGGGCCGCCGCGAACGCCGACTGACCGGCCCTGCACCACGTCGGTCAAGGAGGCGGCGGGACTCATCCGGCCTCACGCGCGAGAGCATCCGCGATCGAACTATGAGCAGCCGCCACCGCGGTCACGCTCGATCCTAGACAGCGAGCTCTCACGACGAACACCGGTCCTGCGGCCGAGAAGGATCCGCGCATATCAGTCTGACCGCGCGTCGCGCACACACCGGACCCGCCGCCCCCTTGACCGACACGATGCCCGCCCTCGTCGCGGGCATTTGGTGTTGGACCCTTGACAAACCGACGTCCATATCAGTTCGGCCCCGTGCGGGAACGACGAGTTCGGGTCTTGGGGGGACGTCCAGTGCTCACGGATTCGACTCACGGGTTGGGGCAGGCCTCTTCGGCGCACGCGGGCGAGTTGGGCGCACCCGTGCCGCGCTTGCTCGCGGTCAGAGACGTTGCAGGCGGCGGGGCGCTTGGCGTCGACCTCCGTGCCCTTGCCCTTGGGGTAGTTGTTTGACGACGTAGAAGACCGCGGTTTTCGAGCCTTCGTTGCGGGCCAGGTGGGGGGTGTTGGCGGGTTCGAGGAACGACTTGCCGGCCTTCAGCTGCGACTTCGTGCAGCGACCGCGGAGCACGACGTAGGCACTCACACGACGGCCCGCTGCGCCTCATCGTCACGCAGGGAACGCTCACGAACCAGCCGCTGTCGCCCCCAGGCCGGATCGTCAGCTTGTCGAGCGCTACGGCGCCGCGCGTGGTGCGGTCGAGGGCCAGAAGACCGCCGTCTTCTACGCCGTCAACAACTACCCCAAGGGCAAACGGGCGACGTCTAGCCCTTTGGCGCCCCTCCCACCAGCGGAGAACTCCCTCAGCTCGCCGCCGCGCGGCGGAAGCGCTCGGCCAGCGCGCGCATCGCGTCCACGAGCTCGGGCGGCTCGTGGACCTCGAACTCGGCGTCGATCATGCCGACGCGCATCGCAAGCCACTCGACTGAGTCGTCGCTGGTGCGGTACTCGCACGAGCCCTCGTCGATCGGCGTCAGGCTCTCGCGAATCCACGGCCAGCGCTCGGCGAGCGTCGCGGCGGGGGCATGGACCGTGATGCGCGCGTTGTAGCGATTCGGGGACTGGCGGAGGTTCGCGGCGACGTATGCCGCCGCGTCGGCGCCGTCCGGCAGCGTGCGCCGCTCGAACCGCGCAGCCGCCGACGACGCGCGCTCGATGCGATCGACCCGGAACGTGCGCCAGTCGTCGCGATCGCAGTCCCACGCCACCAAGTACCAGCGGCGGCCGAGGTTCACGAGGCTCAAGGGCTCGACGAGCCTCCGAGACTCCGTCTTGTCCCGCGCGCTGTAGTCGAAGCGCAGCCGCTCGCGATCGCGGCACGCCCCGGCGATCGTCGTCAGCGCCTCGGGGTCGACGCGCGGGCCCGTCGCGGGCAGCGTCGACGTCACCGACTGCAGCGCGTTGACCCGCCGGCGCAGGTGCGACGGCAGCACCTGCTCGAGCTTCACGAGCGCGCGGATCGCCGTCTCCTCGATCCCCGTGACCGACGCGCCCGCCGCCGTGCGCAGGCCGACCGCGATCGCCACCGCCTCGTCGTCGTCCAAGAGCAACGGCGGCATCGCGGTGCCGGCGTGCAAGCGGTAGCCGCCGAACGGGCCCGTCGACGCCTCGACCGGATAGCCGAGGTCGCGCAGCCGCTCGACATCCCGGCGGATCGTGCGCGGCGAGACCTCGAGGCGGTCGGCGAGCTCGCCGCCGGGCCAGTCGCGCCGCGTCTGCAGCAGCGACAGGAGCTTCAGCAAACGTCCGGAGGTTCCGTGCATAGCGAAGAGCCTGGCAGGCGTTGCGGCCAGAAGCTGGCCTAGACCTATCTTAGGCTCACGCCGAACAACAAGAGCCGCCGATGAGTTGCGCGGCCACACGCCGTCTGTAGTGCACACCGAACAGGGGAATCGCATGCCTTCGACAGCGCAGGTCACAGACACGCCCATCAAAGGCCCCGCGCCTCCGCCGGGTGACCCGGCGATCTCCGTGCAGGGCCTGTCCAAGTCCTTCGGCGACGTCCGCGCGCTCGATGGCGTGTCGTTCGAGGCCGCGCCGGGCACGGTGCTCGGCCTGCTCGGCCCCAACGGCGCCGGCAAGACGACCGCCGTGCGCGTGCTCGCCACCCTGCTCAAGCCCGACGCAGGCACCGCGAGCGTGGCGGGCCTGGACGTCGTCGCCGACGCGACGAGCCTGCGCCACCGCATTGGCCTCGCCGGGCAGTACGCCGCGATCGACGAGAACCTCACCGGCCTCGAGAACCTCGTGATGGTCGGCCGCCTCTACGGCATGAAGCGCGCGCAGGCGAAGGCCCGCGGGCGCGAGCTGCTCGACACCTTCGACCTGACGGATGCGGCCGACCGCCCCGCCAAGACCTACTCGGGGGGCATGCGCCGCCGCCTCGACCTCGCCGACGCACTCGTCGCCAAACCCCCTGTGCTGTTCCTCGACGAGCCGACGACCGGCCTGGATCCGCGCAGCCGCATCGCGCTGTGGGAGACGATCGAGTCGCTTGTCGCCGACGGCACGACCGTGCTGCTCACGACGCAGTACCTCGACGAGGCCGACCGCCTCGCCGACCGGATCGCGGTCATCGACCACGGCAAGGTCATCGCCGACGGCACGCCCGACGAGCTCAAGGACCGCGTCGGCGGCGAGCGCCTCGAGGTGACGCTGGCCGACTCCGGCGCGGTGGACGCGGCCATCGAAGCGCTCGCGCCGATGTCCGACGAGCCGCCGGTCGCCGAGGGCAACATCGTGCGCCTCGTCGTGCGCCAGCGCAGCGGCACGATCGTCGACGCCGTTCGCCGCCTGGACGAGGCCGGCATCGGGGTCGACGACCTCGCGATGCGCCGCCCGACGCTCGACGACGTGTTCCTGTCGCTCACCGGGCGCGCTGCCGAACCCACCGAAGACGAGGAGACGAACGCATGAGGCAACTCGTGTCGGACACGATGGTCATCACCGAGCGCAACCTCGTCCGCCTCACGCGGGCCCCCGACCTCGTCACCGCGTTCACGATCCAGCCGGTGATGTTCCTGCTGCTGTTCGTGTACGTCTTCGGCGGGGCGATCGTCACGCCGGGCTACGACTACAAGGACTTCCTCCTGCCCGGGATCATCGTGCAGAACATCGCGTTCGGCGGGTTCGTCACGGCGCTCGGGCTCAACGAGGACCTCAAGAAGGGCCTCATCGACCGCTTCCGCTCGCTGCCGATGACGCGCTCCGCGGTGCTCGCCGGACGCACGCTGTCGGACGTCTTCACGAACTGCGTGTCGGTCCTCGTGCTGCTCGGGACGGGGCTCATCATCGGATTCTCGTTCGACGCGAGCATCGTCGAGATCGTGCTCGGATTCGTGCTGCTGCTGCTCTTCGGCTACGCGTTCTCGTGGGTCTTCGCGCTGCTCGGGATCCTCGTCAGCTCACCCGAGGCCGCCAACTCGCTCGGCTTCCTGGCGGTCTTCCCGCTGACGTTCATCTCGTCGGCGTTCGTGCCGCCGGACTCGATGCCGGGCGCGCTGCAGTGGTTCGCCGAGATCAACCCGTTCACGATTGTCGTCGAGGCGATGCGGGCGCTATGGGTCGGCGCGCCCGCCGGCAACTACGTCTGGGGCGCGTTCGTCTGGTCGGCCGTGATCCTCTTGATCTTCGCGCCGCTGGCCGTGGCCCGCTACCGCCGGGCGGCCGGGAACTGAACGAGCGTGGTGCGCGTGTCGGCGGCGACGTCCTCGTCGCCGACGCTCGCGGTCACCCGTAGGCGGGTCGCGGCGCGCAGCAGCCGCAGGCGGGCGGGGCTGACGCGCAGGTCGGCCGCCGCGTAGGGCGGCGTCGCGTGGTTGTAGAACGCGCCGCCGGCCGCGACGACCCGCCCGCCTGCCCGGACGACGAGCGCCGCGTTGCAGTCGATGAGAAAGCCCGCGCAGGAGATCCCGAGGCGCAGCCGGCCGCCGACGAGCCGCGGCGGGCTGCGCAGGCGCAGCTCGCAAGCACTCGTGCTCTCGGTCACGTCGGTGGGCGCGTCATCCGGCCGCGCGACGACGCGGATCTCCGCGCTCTCGCAGCCGCGGGTCACGCTCGCGGCCATACCCGGCCACAGCGGCGCGACCGGACGCCGCGGCAGCGCCGCCGCGCGCGCGAGCGGCGCGCCGAAGGGTCCCGCGTAGGTGAGGGCGCGAAGCGTCCTGCCACGACGATCGGTCACGCGCAGCGCGAGCCCGATCGCGTCGGCGGACGCCGACAGCCGCGGCGATCGCAGGCGCTCGCCGTCGGCGCCCGAGAAGCGCTGCACGCGGCGCGGGCCGGCGCCCGGCTGCGCGACCCAGAGATCGAGCACGGCGTCGTCGCGCCGCGTGACCCAGGTGACCCGGTCGGGCCCGGCGATCAGCGGCCCGGCCGCCGGGACGAAGCGAGGTGCCGCGACGAGCGTGCCCTGGTCCGCCGCCACGGGAGCCGCCGCGCCGAGACAGGCGATCAGCAGACCGGCGATCAGCGTGCGCATGCAGCCCGAAACGCGGGGGCGGGCTGGCAGTTGCGGCGGGGGCGTGTCGCCTGAGTCGCGCCAGACGCGAGCTAGGCGACACACCCCTCAGAAGTCGAGCGCGTGGATGCGCGTGCGGTAGTTCGTGAAGCCCTTCGTCTTCTCGTCGCCCTGGGAGAACAGGATCCGGTTGGCGCCGCGCAGGCCGCGCGGGGTCACCGGGCGGATCGCGTAGTGATTAGGGTCGTCGGTGAGCCGCTTCGTCTCCCAGGTGCGGCCGTTGTCGGGCGTGAACCACTGCTCGACCTGGTTCCACTTGCCGATCGTCCGCGACAGGTAGACGAAGCGCGGATCCTCGTGGTCGAGGGTCGCGCCGCCGGACGTGAACGAGTTGCGCCCGGCGCCCGCCTCGACGATCTTGCGGCTGATCCACTTCTCGCCGTTGTGGTAGGCGTACCAGAAGGTGTCCCTGCCGCTGCCGCCGCCCGCGCGGCGCGTGTACACGATCCGCGGCCGCCCCTCAGACGTGAGCGCGATGTCGTGCGGCCACGCCCGCCCACCGCTCGACGAGAACTTGTAGACGGGGTCGAGGCTCTGCAGCCGGATCGGTACTGAGGAGAGGTTCGCGATCCGGCCGCCGCCGGCGTTGAAGAGCTTGTTGTTCTCGTAGCGGAAGTAGAACAGGCTGTTGGCGAAGTCGTGGACGTGGCCGTTGGAGAAGATCCCGTGGATGTTCGTCTTGCCGTCGCCGACGTACTTCGCGTAGGGCCGCTGCCCCTCGGCGGACCGCACGAGCTCGCGCGCCGGCACCCAGTCGATCTTGTTCTCGGTGTAGGAGAACGTCGGGTTCCAGTCGCCGCCGCGCCAGAACAGCCAGAGCTTGCCGCTTTGCTGCAGTGGGTTCGGATAGGTGTAGCCGAGCTCGCCGGCCGCGTTCGTCGGCACGGTGTGAACGGGCCCCCAGCCGTCGATCGAGTGCGGACGCTCGGAGATCCGGTAGCGCATGACGCTCGGGATGCCCTTCGGCGGCAGGAAGCGCCCGGAGTGCGGCGAGAAGAAGGCCACGATGCGGCCGTCGGGCAGGAAGACAAGCGACGGGTTGTTGTGGTCGTCGCGCCCCAAGCCGCGGAAGATCAGGCGCTTGGAGAGCTTGCCGTCCTTGCTCAGCCGGGCGACCCAGACATGGCCGATCGTCGAGATCCAACCAGTGAACGTGTGTCCGTCATGTGAGATCGCGCGCGGGTCACCGAAATACGACCATGCGCCGGCCCCAAGTTCGCGACTCTGTGCCATGAGATCCACCTCCGGATCGCGGGGAGTAACGAGTATGGCCTGGCGCGTCGCCACTCAGGGTGCGTCGCGTCACAGATGGCCGTTTCAGAGGGGGTGGCCCGGCCGCCACGGCGGCGCCAGCAACTCGGCCGGCGGGCCGCCGTCGCGGCTGAGCATGAGCTGCAGCCAGACGACGTCGAGCCATGCCCCGCGCTTGAAGCCGATGCCCCGGTAGACCCCGACTCGCTCGAAGCCAAGCGCCGTGTGCAGAGCGATGCTCGCGTCGTTGGGCAGCGCGATCCCGGCGCACGCGACGCGCAGGTGCAGGCTGCGCATGCATGCGAACAGCGCCTCGTACAGCCGCCGCCCCGCGCCCCGGCCCTGGTACGCCGGATCCACGTAGATGGCGACGTCGGCCGCCCAGCGGTACGCCGCCCGCTCCCGGTGCTGCGAGGCGTACGCGAAGCCCACGACCCGGCCGGCGTCCTCGAGCACGACCCACGGATAGGTGCGCGTGGTGGTCGCGATCCGCGCGGTGAACTGCGCCGCGTCGGGCGCGACCTCCTCGAACGACGTCGCGCTCCCCTCGACGTTCGGCGCGTAGATCGCGGCGCACGCCGCGCCGTCGCGCTCGGGGTCGGCATGGCGAAGGGTGAGTGCGGCCACCCGGCGATGATCCCATCGCGACCGGTCCCGTACGCTCGCAGCGGTGCCCGACGTTCGCTCACGACCCAGCCTCTCGTTGCCGACGCGGCGCGCCATCGTCGTCGGGGCGGGGTCGTTCGGCACCGCGGTGGCCGTGCTACTCGCCCGCGGGGGCTTTCGCACGACGCTGCAGACGCGCACGGCCGAGCAGGCGCGCACGCTGCTCGAGGATCGCGAGAACCGCGTGTACCTGCCGGGCGTCGACCTGCCTAAGGAGCTGCGCATCGAGAGCGTCGACGCGGGTTTGGGTCGCGCGGACTACGTCTTCCTCGGCGTGCCGTCGACGGGCGTCGGCAAGACGATCGCGGGGCTCACGAAGGCCGGCCTGACCGGGCGCACGGCCGTAATCTCACTCGCCAAGGGCCTGACCCCGCCGCACGGGCTCGCTCCGACGATCCTGCTGCGCGAGCGCTTCGGCGAGGGCCGCGTCGCCTGCATCGGCGGGCCGTCGCATGCGCGCGAGATGGTCTCCGAAGGTGCGGGCCTCGTCGCGGCCTCGACGAACGAGGACCTCGCGCGGGCGCTCGCCGGGGTGTTCATCCGGGCCGGGGTCGTGTGCGAGCAGTCAAACGACCCGATCGGCGTCGAGCTCGCGGGCGCCGCGAAGAACGCCGCCGGCCTCGCCGCCGGCGCGACCGAAGCGCAGGGCATGAACGCCGCGGGCGCCGCCGCGGGGCACATCTTCGCCGAGGTGTGGCGCTACGCCGACGGGCAGGGCGCGCGGCCGGAGTCGCTGCTCGGCCTCGCCGGGACGGGCGACCTCGTCGCGACCGTTCTCGCGCCGCAGTCGCGCAACCGCCGGGCTGGCGAGCTGCTCGCGGCCGGCGTGCCCGCCGCGGAGATCCCGGAGCGCATCGGCCAGACCGTCGAGTCGCTCGAGTCCGTGCCGCTGCTCGCCCGCGCGCTGAACCACGCGGGCCTCGACGCGCCGGTCACCGACGGCCTCGCGAAGCTCATCTCGGGCGAGCTGCCACTGGACGACTGGGTCGCGCTCGTGCGTACGACGGTGCCGCCCTCGCCGACGCGCTGGCGTCCCGTCGCGCCCGGCTTCTGGACGCGCGCGTCGGCGCGCGGGCGCGGGCTGTTCGGGCGCGCCGACGCGCCGACCTGACCGCTATGCGGCGCCGCGGCGCGTGGCGAGGGTCGTGACGACCGCCTCGTAGACGCCGGCGCCGTGGGAGTCCTCGGCGACGTGCACGTTGGGTCGCCCGGCGATGACGTCGCGCAGGGTCGGGTCGCGTTCGAGCGCGTTCGCCACGAACCAGAACGCGCCGACGTGGGCGCAGGTCTCGAGGTCCTCGCGCGAGTCGCCGACGGCGACGGCGTGTTCGGGCGCGATCATCCGCGCGCGCATGTGGCGGGCGACCGCGTTGCCCTTCGAAGCGCCGCGCGGGACGAGGTGATAGGCGCGGACGTCCTCGAGGCCGACGAGCGCGGGCGAGCGCCGGTGCACACCGCCGTTGTCGACGAGGCGCAGGCCGCCATGCCCCTCGCGCTCGAGCAGCTCGTCGACCTCGCGCGCGTCGACGAGCCCGCGGAAGAGGTGTGAGACCTCGCGCCCGTGGTGCCACGGGTCGTGGTACTCGAGCCGTCCGGCGTAGGTCTCGAGCAGCAGCTTGGGCGCGCCGGACGCCTCGATCTGGTCGTGGATCGAGGCGTCTTCGCGGGGCTGGTAGTCGCCGGTGAGCCACATCTCCTCGCCGTCGAGCACGAGGCACGACCCGGCTTCGAAGATGTAGGAGGTCTGGGCGAACAGGCGGGCGTTCTCGGCGACGGTCACCTTGCGCCGGCCGGACATGAGGACGACCTCGATGTCCGCGCGATGGCAGGCCTCGAGCGCGCGGACACCCGCGAGCGTGAAGGCGTGGTCGGCGCCGCGCATGAGGGTGCCGTCGGGGCCGAGCAGGGTGCCGTCGAGATCGACGTAGAGGGCGCGCATCGCCCGACATCCTGTCGTACCGGCGCGCCGCGCCGAGCGACCCTGCCGCGGGCGGCCCGTTTGGCGCGACCCGCGCCGCGTCCCCGCTCTGCCGCCGGGCGACCGTCCGCGCGTCCCCCTCCTTCACTCCCCGATCGCGAACCGCAGCGCGTCGGCGTAGATCGGCATGAGCCCGAACGCGGCTGCGTCGCGCACGACGTGGACGGGCGGGGCGCCGGGGATGGCGGCGGCGAGGCGCCGCGCCTGGGCCGTGGGGTGGACCGTGTCGTGCGAGCCGCTCCAGAAGCAGACCGGCACGCGCACCTCGGCCGGATCGACGCCCCACGGCCGCGCCATCCGGCCGAGCTCGCCGGCGATCGCCGCAGGCTGCGCGAGGATCTCGGCGGTCGCCTGCTCGTGGATCTGCCAGAGCGCCGGGTCCTCGAGCACGCGCGCGTCGGCCGGCGGGAGGTCCTTGGCGACCTTGCGGGCGGTCCGCTCCGGGTCCTTCGCGGCGGCGCGATCGAAGCGGCGCAGCAGGGCGCGCAGCAGCCACGGCGCGCGCCGCGCGAGCCTGACGCCGGCGCGCAGCTCGCCGCCGAGCTCGCGCACGCTGGCCGGGTCGTCGAACGGTGCGATCGGCCCGAGCGAGGCGAGCGCGATCGTGCGCCCAGGCAGCTTGGCGGCGGCCGCGATCGCGTACGGCGTGCCGCCCGACTGGGAGAGGATCCCGGCGCGCTGCGCGCCGAGCGCGTCGAGCAGCGCGGCGTGATCGGCTGGCCAGTCCGCGATGCCGCGGTCGTGCACCGGTGTGCTGCGGCCGCAGCCGGGACGGTCGGGAGCGACGAGCCGGATCCCGAGCTCGGCGGCGATCGGCCCCGCAGCGCGGGCGAGGCCACGCGAGGCGGGGCCGTCGAGCACGACGACGAGCGGGCCCGTCTCGGCGCCGTAGGTCGTGTAGGCGAGCCGGCGGCCGCCGGGCAGGTCGATGTGCGCTTCGGCGCCGCGCTTCCGGGGCGCGCCTTCGCGCTCGGCTCGATGGCGCGTCGTCGCGGTCGCTCGGGGCTGGCGATCTTGTGAGGCGTGGGTCGTGGTCGGCATCGGGGCGCTCCGGGATATGCGTTGGTTGTGACGTTGTGTCGCAATACGAAACCGTGGCAGACTTGTGACACCGTGTCAACTCCTGCCGCTCGATCTCCCCGCGTCGCCTCCGCCGACGCCCGCGAGCGCATCCTCGCCGCGGCGCGCCGGCTGCTCGTGCAGCGCCCGTTCTCCGAGCTGACGGTCGACGCGCTCATGACCGAGGCGGGCCTCAAGCGGACGGTCTTCTACCGCCACTTCCGCGATCTGCCGCAGCTCGCCCCCGACCTCCTGCCCGACGCCGGCGACCCGCTCATCGACCGGATCGAACGGGTCGAGCGCGAGCGCTCGGAGGATGTCGTCGGCGAGATGATCGCCGGCCTCGTCGCCGTCTTCGCCGAGCACGGCCCGCTGCTGCGCGCGATCGACGACGCGGCCGCGCGCGATCCGGCCGTCGCGGCCCGCCTCGACCCGGCGCTCGAACCCCCGCGCCGCATGCTCGAGCGCATGCTTGCCGCGGCCCCCCACCCGCCGCCTGACCCGGCGGAGTCCGCGCGCCTCATGATGGCCGCCCACCGCGCGTACCTGCTCGATACGTTCGGCGCCGGCACGCCGCGCCGCGGCGACAAGCGCCGCGCGACCGAGGCGCTCGTGGCGGCCTGGGAGCGGCTGCTGGCCTAAACCGGCGCGCGGCTAGGTCGACGCGTGGTTCAAACGCAAGCCAGGCTTGCGTTTCGAACCACGCGCCCGTCAGGTCGCGCGCACGTTCCCGGCCAGCGGCGGGCGCTCGAGCAGCTCGGCGGCCGGGTCCAGCAGGCGGCCCTCGCGATGCAGGCGGCTCGTGACCGCGGCGAGCACGGCCGCTGACATCGGCGCGAGGTCCGCGATCGGCTGGTGGCGGTTCTGGCGCACGCAGAGGTCGACCTGGGCGAGGCCGTCGATGCCGACCTCGGCGTAGACATCGAGCAGCAGCCCCATCTCGACCGCGTAGCCCGTGCAGAACGCGACGCGCTCGAGCAGGTCGCGCCGGCCGGCCATCTCGCCCGCGAGCGGCTGGCGCATCGCCGCGAGCTGCGGATAGAACGCCTCGAGCAGCGGGCGCGCGGTCAGCTCGGTGACGCGGCCACCGCCCGTCGGCGCCGTGCCGCCCGAGTCCCGGAACGGGCGGCGGAAGAAGCCCTTGACGAACTGCACGCGCGGCTCGCAGACGAGCGGCCCGAGCACCCCGCAGGCAAAGCGCTCGTGGAACTCCTCGGTGTCGCCGTCGACGAAGCACACGAGATCGCCGGTCATGACGCTCAGCGCGCGCCACATCGCGTCGCCCTTGCCGACGACCGGCCCGAGCTCCGGCATGAGCGCCGCCTCGTCATGCACCTCGGCGCCGGCCGCGGCCGCGATCATCGCGGTGCCGTCGGCCGACGACGCATCGACGACCACGACCTGGTCGATCACCCCGCGCTCGCGCAGCGCGACGAGCGGCGCGACCACACCGGCGATAGTCGCCGCCTCCTCGCGCACCGGAACGCAGACCGAGATCGTCTCCGTGCGCTCCGCGCACAAGCGATCGGCCGGAAAGTCCGAATGATGGAAGCTGCGCAGCGACACCCCGCTCGTACTATCTCAAGAGCCCTGTCCGTCGCCCCCGACACCCAGCCCTGGAGCGCGCTGCTCGACGCCGGGCGCGCCGACGAGCGGCTTGTCCGCGAGGCGTTCGAAGGCGCGCGCACCGCGATCACGACGCCGCTGCCCGACACGCTGCACCCCAAGGTCCTGGATGCGCTGCGCGGCGCCGGCATCGACACGCTCTACAGCCACCAGGCCGACGCGCTCGAGGCCGCGTGGGCGGGGCCGACGATCGTCACGACCGGGACGGCCTCCGGCAAGTCCCTGTGCTTCAACCTGCCGACCCTCGATGTCCTGTGCCGCGACGCCAAGGCGCGCGCGCTGTACCTCTACCCGACGAAGGCGCTCGCCCAGGACCAGGCGCGCGCGATCAACGCGTTCGGCTTGACCAAGCAGGTGCGCCCCGCGATCTACGACGGCGACACCGCGCGCGAGCAGCGCACGCAGATCCGCCGGCGCGCGAACCTCGTGCTCACGAACCCCGACATGCTGCACATGGGGATCCTGCCCAACCACCGCATGTGGGGCGACTTCTTCTCGAACCTCGCGGTGGTCGTGGTCGACGAGGCGCATGTCTACCGGGGCGTGTTCGGCTCGCATGTGGCGAACGTGTTGCGGCGGCTGCGGCGGATCGCGAACGCGTACGGGACGTCGCCGCGGTTCTTGCTCGCGAGCGCGACCATCGCAAACCCGGTCGAGCTGGCCGAGCGCCTGACCGGCCTCGAGGAGATCGCGTTGGTGGATCGCGACGGGTCGCCGGGGGCACGCCGCCAGATCGCGATGTGGAACCCGCCGCTCGTCGACGAGGCTTTGGGCACGCGAGCGTCGGCCCTGGGTGAGGCGGCCGAGATCGTCACCGAGCTCGCGCACCAAGGCGCGCGGACGATCTGCTTCATCAAGTCGCGCAAGGCGGTCGAGCTGGTGGCCCGGCTCGTGGGGCTCGCCGACCCCGACCTCAAGGACCTCGTCGTCCCCTACCGCGCCGGCTACACGCCGCAGCAGCGCCGCGAGCTCGAGGGCAAGCTGACGCGCGGCGAGCTGCTGGCGGTCATCACGACCGACGCGCTCGAGCTCGGGATCGACATCGGCGCGCTGGATGCGGCGGTCGTGGTGACGTTCCCGGGCACGGTTGCGTCGCTCAAGCAGATGTGGGGGCGGGCGGGGCGCCGCGGCCGCGGGCTCGCGGTCTACGTCGCCGGCGAGGACGCGCTCGACCAGTTCTTCTGCCGCCATCCCGACGAGTTCCTCGACCGCCCCGTCGAGGCCGCGATCCTCGAATACGAGAACGAGCCGATCCACCTCGCGCACCTGCTGTGCGCGGCGCACGAGGGGCCGCTGAGCGGTTCGGACGCCGAGACGCTCGGGCCGCGCTGGGAGCTGCACGCGCAGGCGTTGGTCGCTGCGGGGGAGCTGCTGCAGCGGGGCGGCGAGTACGTCCTGCGCCATCCCGAGGACTATCCCGCTGGACGGGTCGCGCTGCGCAGCGCCTCACCCGACACGGTCGCGATCGTGGATGTAAAGAACGGGGAGCTGCTCGGCACGGTGGAGGCGTCGCGCTCGCACATGACCGTCCATGACGGCGCTGTGTACCTGCACCAGGCGCGCCCGTACATCGTCCGCGGGCTGGACCTCGAGACGCGGCGCGCGCTCGTCGAGCCGTTCTCGGGCGACTTCTACACGCAGCCCAAGAAGGAGACGATGACCGACATCGAGACGCTGCTTGACCGGCGCTCGACATTGGGGGTGACGCTGTCGTTCGGGCGCGTCCACGTCACCGACCAGGTGCTCGCCTACCAGCGCAAGAAGCTGCCGACCCGCGAGATCGTCGACCTGCAAGGGCTCGACCTGCCAGAGACGACGTTCCAGACCCAGGCGCTCTGGTACGAGCTCGACGCCGACCTCCTCGCAGACGACTTCCCGCTGGAGGTGCTGCTCGGCTCGCTGCACGCGGCCGAGCACGCGCAGATCGCGGTGCTGCCGCTGCTGGCGATGTGCGACCGCTGGGACATCGGTGGCCTGTCGACCAACCACCACCCGCAGACCGGCGGGCCGACGATCTTCATCTACGACGGGCACCCCGGCGGCGTCGGGATCACGCGCCAGGGCTACCTGGCGTTCGAGACCCTCGTCGCCGACGCCTACCGCCTGATCAACGAGTGCCCGTGCGAGCGCGGGTGCCCGTCGTGCGTGCAGTCGCCGAAGTGCGGCAACCTCAACGAGCCGCTGCACAAGGCGGGGGCGCTCGAGCTCATGGCGCGGATGCTCGAGCGCTGAGCGCCCCGCGCCCGACCTCGATCTCTGCCCGCTCGATCGCCATCGCGATCGCGCCGGGCTCGCCGCCGAGGTCGGCCCACCGGTGTTGTGCGAGCTCGATGAGCGCGTCGAGGTCGGCGTCCGTGTGGTCGGGGTCGTGGTGGGCGAGCAGCGTGCGCTTGGCGCCGGTGCGGCGTGCGAAGGTCAGCGCATCGGTGATCGAGGAGTGGCCCCAGCCGAAGTGCGCCGGGTACTCGGCGTCGGTGTACTGGCAGTCGTGCAGGAGCAGGTCTGCGTCGTGGGCGAGGGCGTAGCCGGAGATCCACGCCGAATCGAGCTCGTCGAGCTTGCCGATGAGCGCGGGCTCGTGGTCGGGGAGGTAGCAGAACGACGCGCCGGGCTCTTTGATCGCGTAGCCGAGCGTCGGGCCGCGGTGGTTGACGAACTCGGCGCGGATGGTCGCCGAGCCGATCTGCCAGTCGCCCGGCGGGCACTCGCGGAACTCGAGCTTGCTCGGAACCTCGCGCAGCTCGACCGGCGTCAGCGGCGCCGACAGGTAACGCGCGATGCGCTGGCGCAGCGTGGCCCCGATCATCGACGGGCCCCAGATCGTGACCTCGTTGCGCGGGTCGAACAGCGGGGCGAAGAACAGCAGGCCCTGGATGTGGTCGAGGTGCAGGTGCGTCAGGAGGATGTGGATGTGGCGCGGCTCGTCGTCGGACAGCTCGACGTCGCGGATGCCGGTCCCGGCGTCGAGCACGAGCTGGGCGCCGTCGGCGAGCGTGACCTGCACGCACGAGGTGTTGCCGCCGTAGCGCACGGTGTCGGGTCCCGGGCAGGGAATCGATCCGCGCGACCCAAGGACCTTCACGCGCATGGTTACGGGCCGCCCGCGTCCCAGAAGATGGCCATGGCTCCTCGCATGCCCGAATTGCCGACGATCGGAAACGCGCTGACCTCGATCTCGCGCTCCTCGCCGCGCAGTGAGCGCACGGTGAACTTCACGTGGACGGGCCTGGTCTCGCGCAAGGTGACCGCGAGCGGCAGGTCTTCGACGGCGATCTGCTGGCCGTCCTCGCCGAGCGGGATGAAGCGCGTGCCCCAGTCCTCGAGGCCCATCGGCCCGGCCTCCTCGTAGCGCAGGCCGAGCAGCTCGCCGGCCGCGTCGTTGAAGAAGACGAGGGTGCCGTCGGGGTCGACGAGAAAGGCCGGCGTCGTGAGGTTCGACATGAGGCCGCGGGCGAGGATGAGCTCGACTGGTCGCTGATCGGTCGCCATGGGCGGAGTATCGGCCAAGCGGCGCTGCTCCTGCAGATTCTGCGCGACGCGTTGCAGCGCTTGAGTGGTTTGGATCCGTGCCCGACTCTCACTGCATGCGCCCGAACGTCCTGGTTGCGCTGGTGGCGGTCGTGCCGGCTGTCGCCGGGTTCGCTCCGGCGGGGATAGCCGGCGCGGCGGCGGTGGCGCCGGAGGGGGAGGGCGGCGGCGCGGCGGTTGCGCGGTCCGCGTCCGCGTCGGGCGGCGGCGGGGCCGTGGCGAGGGCCGCGTCCGCGTCGAGCGGCGGCGCGGTGGCCGGAGCCGCGTCGAGCGGCGGCGCGGCGTACGGCTCCGGTGGTCCGCGGCCGGCGGTGCGGCCGGTGGCGAGCTTGCTGACCGTCGCGCCTCGGTCGGTCGTGGCGGGGGATGCGCTGCCCCGGCTGCGCTTTCGCGTGCGCCAGCGTGGGGTCGAGCGGGTGCGCGCGCGGGTCGTTGTGGTGCGCCTGCCGCGCAATACGCCGGTCGCGCGGATCTCGGTCGGCTGGGTGCGAACCGGGCGGCGGGTCGCGGTGCGCTGGCCCGCGGGCGTCGCGCTGCGCGCCGGCCATTACGTCGTGCGGCTGCACGCCAAGGACTCGCGCGGGCACAACCTGCGGCGCACCGCGCGGAGGCCGGGGCGGACGCGGCTGCTCGTTCGTGGGCGGCCGTCGCCACCGGTGGTCACGCCGCCCGCCGTTGTCGCACCTTTGCCCGCCGCCTCCCCCGGAGGGCGCGGGGTCTTCCCGATCGCGGGCGCGTTCGGTTTCGGCGGTGTCGACGCGCGCTTCGGCGCGGGCCGGCCGGGCCACATCCACCAGGGTCAGGACATCACCGCCGCCGCGGGCGTGCCGGTGGTCGCGCCGTATGGCGGGACGGTGTCGAGCACGAGCTACCAGGCGAGCGGGGCGGGCGAGTACGTCGTCCTCGACGCGGTCGACGGCCGCGACTACTTCTTCGCGCACTGCACCCGGCGGTCGACCGTGGTGGCCGAGGGGGCTGTGGTCGCCGCGGGCGCGCCGCTGTGCCGGGTCGGCAGCACGGGCACGGCGAGCGGCCCGCACCTGCACTTCGAGATCTGGATCGTCGGCTGGCGGGTGAAGGGCAGCTACCCGATCGACCCGCTGCCCGAGCTGCGCGCCTGGGCGCCGGGATAGAGGGTCGTCCGGGCGCCGGCCCGGCGTCGATATCCTCCGCGACCGCGGCGAGATAGCTCAGTTGGTAGAGCACACGACTGAAAATCGTGGTGTCCCCGGTTCGAGTCCGGGTCTCGCCATTTCTAGTAGTGCTGCAAATCCGCTGGCTTGGGCCACGATCGACAGCTTCGGGCCCGTTAACGACCTGATATGGGCGCCCATGTCCTTCCTCGCATTTTGGCCTGAGGGTCGTTGAGGGTTGAGATGCGGCGGTCGGCGGCCGTCCGATTCCGCGGCAACTGCTCGGCGACATCCCTTGTCGTCGCTTTCCTCGCCGCGAACGCGTGGATTCAGCACCCTGCCGGCCGACACGCAAAGGATGACAGGCCAAACATTCGGCTCGCCATCGGCGCGACGAGCCGAGCCGACCTCGGACTAGTCCGAGGTCGCAGACTCCAGCGCCGCGGCGACAGCCTCGAACTCCACCAACGCGGCGGTGAGGTCCTCGACGATCTCCCGAGCGATGACCTCTGGCGACGGCAGGTTGTCGGCGTCCTCCAGGGACTCGTCGTGGAGCCATGTGATGTCGAGGTTGACCTTGTCGCGAGCGACGAGCTCGTCGTAGGCGAAGGACCTCCAGCGCTCGGACTGGATGCGCTCACGCCGGGGCCTGCCCGAAGCGTAGGACGACACGAAATCGTCGAGGTCGTGGCGGCGCAGCGGGTTCTTCTTCAGCGTGAAGTGCTTGTTGGTCCGCAGGTCGTAGACCCAGAGCCGCTGCGTCCACGGCTGCTCGGCGGCGGGCTTGCGGTCGAAGAACAGCACGTTGGCCTTGACGCCCGGCTTATAGAAGATCCCGGTCGGCAGGCGCAGCAGCGTATGGAAGTCGAACGCGGTCAGCAGCTTGCGGCGCAGCGTCTCGCCTGCGCCGCCCTCGAACAGGACGTTGTCGGGCAGGACGACTCCGGCCCGGCCGTGGATGTCGAGGATGGTCATGATGTGCTGCAGGAAGTTCAGCTGCTTGTTGGAGGTCGTCACAACGAAGTCCTGGCGGAAGATCTCCGCGCCGTTATCGTCCCCACCGCCGATGTCCGAGCTCGAACTGCGCCCGAACGGCGGGTTGGCGAGCACGATGCTCCAGCGATCACCCGGGTCGGCGATCAACGCGTCCTTCTGGTCGATCAGCGAGTCGCCCGTCATCGATCCAAGGCCGTGCAGCAGCAGGTTCATCGACGCCAGACGCGAGGTCGTGGCGCCGATGTCGACGCCATGGGCGAACTTGTCGCGAAGGTGTTGGCGCTGGGGCGGTGCCAGGTCGGCACCGTCGCGCGTGGCGGCCCTGATGTGCGCGTGCGCGGCGAGCAAGAACCCTCCGCTGCCGCAGGCCGGGTCGACCACGCGGTCGGCGATCGTCGGATTCACGACGTCGACGATCGCCCTGATAAGCGGGCGGGGCGTGAAGTACTGGCCGGCGGTCGTCTTCGTGTCGCCGGCGCTGCGCTCCAGCAGCTCCTCGTAGGCGTCGCCGTTGATGTCCGTCCCGGCCGCCGACCAGTTCTCCTTGTCGAGATAGTCGACGACCAGCGTCTTGAGGTGCGACGGGTTAGTGATCTTGTTCTGCGCGCGCCGAAAGATCATGCCGAGCACGCCGGGCTGGTCGGCCAGCCCGCGCAGGATGTGGTTGTACGTGTCTTCGAGGTCCTGGCCCGACCGATCGAGCAGCTGGCGCCACGCGAACTCAGGCGGCACGATTGGCTCCGGGTTGATTGACCGAGTCGCGCGCTCCTCGGACATCTTCAAGAACAGCAGGAACGTGAGCTGCTCGGTGTAGTCGTACATGTTGACGCCGGCATCGCGGAGCACGTTGCTGCCGGCGACGAGCCTGTTGACGAGGCGTCGCGACTCGGTCATGCCGGCATGCTCACGCGGGCGACCGTCGCCTCGACGTCGGACAGGTCCGCGCCGGCTGCGGTGAGGCGTCCCGAGAACGCGGCGGCGAGCACGGCCCGCCGGAGACTCACACCGCGACGCTGCGCTTTGTCAAGCTGCGCCGTGAGCCGTGCTTGGGCATCGTCCAGCTCCGCCCTGCTCCCGAGGAGACGCTCGCGGACATCAGAGCTGGGGATCGGGATCTGAATCGCCCCAACCACGGAGAGGTTGAGGTTCGGCTGCACCCCGCCGGCCGCAAGACGGCGCAGCTTGCTGTACTTGGCGTCCAAGACGAGCCGGACCCACCCTCGGAGCCGGGGATCATGCAATGCGACGGCGGCGCAGGCCTGATTCGTCGTCGCGTCGATGCCGAGTTCTGCCGCGGTGCCGCGCGTCTTGCCTTCTCCGTACATCGCAATGAGGAGAACCCCAGCCGGCACGACCTAAGCGTTGTTTCGTCGAGCGCCGTCTGCGTCACGAACCGCTTCGCTCGCGTGATCAGCCCCTGGTGGAGATCGCCGCTCGTAATCCACGGGATCGTCCCGCCCTCGTAGAACGCCTTGTTGCCCTTGAGCGGCGTAAGTCCGCTACTCACCTTGGACAGCGATCTAAGCGAGCTCACGACGACTCCAGCCGATGCGTGTGCCTGTACAACCGATTTCGACAAGAAGGCGTCGCGCAGGGCGGACAGGCGGCGGAATGAGTCGGTGAGCGCCTGCCGGGCCGCGTCGAGGCGGGAGAGGTGGTCTTCGAGACGGTCGACGATCAGGCGCTGCTCTGCGAGCGACGGGAGGACAATCGGCTGCGCTTCAAGGTCCTCGCGACGAAGACTGGGTGTGGTCGTGGAGCTGTCCAGCCTGCCGAGATCCAGAGCGTGGAGTTGCCACCGAAGAAATCGCGCGTCGCAGGAACCAGGAATCTCGGCGTAATAGGTAGTGTCGATAGGCCAACAACCGCTCGTCTCGAGACGGACCGTTCCGGCGCTGCCCTTCCTCCCGACGAGCACCGCCGGACCAGACACGAGCGGCACGCGCGTCCCGGTCATCCGCCCTGCGGAGCCTACGACGGGGAACGCCCCATCAGGGTGCCGTTGCGCCTTGGGCAGCGCCTTGCCGTAGCGAAGCTTCAACAGCTCGCCAACGGTCGTAGCCGCCCAGGCTGATCCGTGGCTACTCACGCGGTGAGTTCCTGGTTGAGCTCCTCGATCAACCACGCCGCCCGGTCGCCGAGGTCGCGGATCGCTCCGTCGGTGCCGCCCTTCTCGATAAAGGGCGCGTTGTCAAGGTCGGCCGGGCTGATGCCCGCTGAGGCGGCGATGACCTCGACGATGCGGTCCAGCCACCAGCGCTCGGTCGTGCTGAAGGTCACGCCGGCCTGCTCCTGCTGCAGCACCCAGCCCTGGTAGCGCTCTCTCACGCGGTCAGCGTATGGAACAAGCTCGTCCTCCTCGCCGAGCGTGAACCGGATCAGCGAGACGAGGTCGGCGAGCCGCCGGTGCGTCGTCGACTGCGCCCGGCCCGGCGTCCCGAGCGCGACGTACGCGTTCCAGAGCACGTCCGGCGTCCAGTTGTAGGGCGGGCGGGCGATGCGGTCGGCGAGCTCCTTGATGTCGTCGAAGGAAACGCGCCGGTCGCGCGCCTCGGCAAGGAGCTGGATCGCGGTGATCGCGGAGCGGTGCTCGTCGAGGTACGCGCGCCAGGACTCTACGACGGATTTGGCCTTGCTCGTGTCGACCACGCCGAACGCATCGAGCAGCGAGTCGGCGGAGACCTCGTCGATGATCCGGTCGTGGGCACGGCGTAGCTCGAGGATCCGGGCGCGCAGCTCGGGGTTCGAGGCCAGCGGTCGCACGGCCTCGACGATGAGGTGCTGGCGGGCCGCCTCCGGGTCGTCGGCGTCGGCGAGCGCCCTGGCCTGCACGTCCGGGTCGACCGCGTCAACGAGGTGGCGCACGACGTGGCGGACCGAACCGCCGGCGACCTGGTCGAGCTCGTGGCGCTCGTCTGGCGTGATCTGCGCCTCCAGGGCCGCAAGGCGTGACGCGAGGGTGGCGGTCTCGTCCTCGGTGATCGTGAGGTTCGCGGCCTTCTCCAGGAGCTTCGCCAGGCTGATCGATCGCAGGCGGTTGAGCGGGGGCTCGACGAAGTCGTGCTCGGTGACGCCGACGGCGTCGACCAGCACGAACCGCACCTTCCCGTTCGCGTCCGGCGTGACGGCCTGGAAGTCAGCGTCGGGAATCGTGCGCGCGCCGCGGCCCTTCATCTGCTCGAAGTACTGCGGCGAGCGGACGTCGCGCATGAAGAACACGCACTCCAGCGGCTTGACGTCGGTCCCGGTGGCGATCATGTCGACAGTGACGGCGATGCGCAGCGCCGCGCTCGTGCGAAACGCGGCGAGCTGCCGCTCGGCATTGCGGGCCTTGTAGGTGATCTTGGCGGCGAAGTCATTGCCCTTGCCGAAGACCTCCCGCACCTGCGTGACGATCTCCTCGGCGTGCGCGTCGTCCTTGGCGAAGATCAGCGACTTCGGCACCACGGAGCGGCCCGGGAAGATCTCATTGAACAGGCGGTCGCGGAACGTCTCTAGGACGGTGCGGATCTGGTCGGTCGCGGTGACCGCCCGATCGAGCTGCCGGGCCTGGTAGTCGAGGTTCTCGTCGAGCTCTTCGTAGCGCTGGGCGCGGGTGCGGCGGTCCACCTTGGGCACGACCGTGCCCGCTTCGATCGTGGAGCCCTGCTCGCTGATCTGGGTCCTGATCCGGTAGATGTCGAAGTCGACGTTGACGTTGTCGGCCACCGACTGCGGATACGTGTACTCCGAGACGAGGTTCTGCTTGAAGAACCCGAAGGTCTGCCTGCCCGGCGTCGCGGTGAGGCCGACGATGTGGGCGTCGAAGTACTCGAGGACGCCCCGCCACTGCCCGTAGATCGAGCGGTGCGCCTCATCGACGACGATCAGGTCGAATGTCTCGGGCGGGATGTCGGGGCTGTAGGCAATCGTCACCGGGGCGTCGGGAACCCATCCGTCCAGCTGGGGATCGTCGGTGTCGCCGACCTCCTCGTTGCGCAGCGCCTTGAAGACACGCTGGATCGTGGAGATCGCGACGCTCGTGGCGTCTGGCATCGGGCCGCGCCGGACTCGGTTGACGTTGTAGAGCTCGGTGAACTTCCGGCCGTCGTCGGGCGTCTGGTAGTTCTCGTACTCCGCCATCGTCTGCTTGGCGAGGTTGTTCCGGTCGACGAGGAACAAGATTCGGTTGAAGCCGCCGTGCTTGAGCAGCCGGTAGGACAGCGTCACCGCCGTGTAGGTCTTGCCCGCGCCGGTCGCCATTTGGACGAGACTGCGATCGAATTGCTGCTGAGCAAGGCTCTCCTCCACGCCGTTGATTGCCGTGATCTGAGCGGGGCGCAGCGGCCGCTCATCCATCGGGGGCAGGGCGCGAACGCTGCCGCGCCACGTCGGGTGCTTTCCGTCTCTGCGCTTAAGCATCCCGGCGAGGGTCTCCGGCTTCGGGAAATGAAACAGACGCCGCGCGCGGGGAGCCGGATCGAATCCGTTGGTGAAGTGGGTTTCCGTGCCACTGGCCTCGAACACGAAGGGCAGGCGCCCGTCTCGCGTCAGGGCTTTGAGGCGAACCGCCGCCGGAAGACCCTCGGCGTACGTCGCGCTCTGCCACTCGACGCCAGAGAGCGACGCACCCTCCGGCTTGGCCTCGACCACGCCAACGACGGCGTTGTCGACATAGAGCAGGTAGTCCGCCCGCCCGTGACCGGGCTTGAGCGTCACCTCGCGCACCGCGACGCCCCGCGCGGCGAACAGGTTCATCGCCTTCCTGTCCTGCACCGACCAGCCTGCAGCGCCTAGCTGGTGGTCGATCAGCGCACGGGCGCGCGCCTCGGCCGGCAAGCGACTGGCGTCAGGCCCTCCGGTCACGTCGCGAGCGTACAGTCGCGACCGACGGTTGTGCACCGATGTGCGTCGAATGGCGGGGGGCGAATTCTGGTCGCTGCGGCCTTAAGTAGGGCATGACCCCCTCAGACCCTGACGCGCTCGACGCGTTCGTCCAGCAGCTCGTCGAGACGAGCTTCACGTTGATCACAATCGTGGAGGCAATGGTGCGCTTCCACGAACGCGGCGCCTCGTCAGCCGACGCCCCACCCATCCCCGATGTGCTGCGCGACGTACTCGCCTCGACGCTCACACCGTTGTCCAAGCGTCCCGGCGACGAAGGGCTGACCGCTGCCCCTCGGGTGCTCGGCGACGCAACCGACCTGATGTGCAGGGACATCTACATCGTCGATCCGGGCCGCATGCCCCGTCGTGAGCGCCGGACGAGAACGCGGGGCGCACACTGAGGAGCAACCTCCGAGATCACATCGCCGAACGAGCCCAGAACCAGCAGACGTCGGGTGCATATCATCCGCTGCCCGGATGTATAAAATCTGCGCCGTGGCTGCCATCGCGCCCGAGATGCTTCACAAGTTGCTCGGCGCCCTCGGCGACCAACTGGCGTTCACCGGCTACCCAGTGCACATCGTCGTCATCGGAGGAAGCGGGCTAGCAGGGATCGGCGCGATTGCACGCGCGACCCATGACGTCGACGTCGTGGCGCTCCACCGCGACGGGCGACTCGTGAGCGCCGAGCCGCTACCCGACCCCGTGATCGCTGCCGCGCGGATCGTCGCGCGCGACTTCCGCCTCGCACCCGGATGGCTCAACGCCGCACCGACAAGCCTGCTCGACACCGCCGACGGCCTGCCGGCCGGATTCACCGGCAGGATGATCACCCGTGCGTTCGGTTCCGCGCTCACCGTCTCGTTCGCATCACGGTTCGACCAGATCCATCTGAAGCTGTACGCCGCCGCCGATCGCGGCGAGCCCCGTGACTTCGACGACCTGCGCGCGCTCGCGCCGACCGCGCGCGAGCTCAGATCCGCTGCGTCATGGGCGCGCAGCCACAACATGCCAGGCCCGTTCGACGAGGACATTCGGCGCACCCTTCACACGCTCGGGGTCGAGGATGAAGGCCGAAGCGCTTAGGAACGAGCTCGTCGGCGAGCTCACCGAGTTCGCTGCCGGCCAGTGGGCACAACTCGGCGCCTCGTTCGCGCCGCCCGCCACACCGGAGCAGCGCGCGGCCGACCCCGAGGCCCTACTGATGTTCACTATGCAGCTCGGGCGCCACGCACCGCGACTGTTCGACGCGACCCTCGACTGGCTCGCGCGCAACGAGTCGCTCGTCAGCACCCACCGACTTCGCAGCCTGGCCGCAGACAAGGTCGATCGCTCGCTCGTCGAAGCGTCGCTGGACTGGACCGCCGCACAGCGCAGGCGCGCGCCGCGCCAGGCGGCCGAGCTCACCGAGGCGGACTCGCTCGAGCCGCTCTTCTTAGCGCTCGAGATCTCGGCCGGCCGACACGACCCACAGTTCGCGCACCACGGCTGGGCGCGTCCCGTTCTACGCCCGTCGGAGAAGTCACAGCCGCCGCCACTGTACGCGCCGATCGCGTTCGCCCTCCGCCTGCGCCGCCTGCTCGGCATCGGAGTCCGCGCAGAGATCGTGCGCTCACTGCTGACGATCCGCGCACCCCGCGTCTCGTCACGGATGATTGCCGCCACGACCGGCTTCGCCCAGCGCAACGTTCGCGAAGGCCTCGTCAGCCTCCACGATGCCGGCGTGCTCACCCGCGTCGACGTCGCCGACGACCGCTACTACGGGATCGATGCCGCGGCCTGGGCGACGCTGCTCGGCCTCGAGCGCGCGTCGGACCTCCCCTTCCACCACGACTGGATCCCCGGCTTTCGCGCTGTCACCAGCATCCTGCGCTGGCTCGATCAGCCAGGGCTCGACGAGCTCTCTCCCTACATGCGAGGCAGCCAGGCGCGGACGCTGCTTGACGCACACGCCGACGATCTGCGCCACATCGGCATCCCCGCCCACATGCACCACGGCGACGGCTCCGAGCAATGGGCGGAATTCATCGACGTCGCCCGATTCGCGACCCGCATCCTCGTCGATCGGTCGTAGAAGGCGCGGTCAGGCGCTGCTGGGGGCTCTGCGTCACGGTGCGACTACCCGCCGGCGCCAGCCGCTCGAGCTCGCGGCCCTGCGTCAACCGGCAAGCAACATCAACCCGACCCGGGTCGATCGTCGGCGGCGCGCTCGTACTCGGCGCTGAAGACCAGCCGGGCCTCGACGTCCTCGGGCTTGCGGAACAGGCACGTGGCGCAGTAGTGAGGAGGCTCTTCGCCGAAGCGCTCGACGTATGCGGCGTACACAGGGTCCGGTTCTGAGTCCTCGGCGGGCGCGTCCGTGTCGGGTTCGAAGCGGTAGAACAGGCAGCACGATCCGCGGTGCTGGACCAGCACCGGGTCGCCACTCGTCTGTGCCATCCAGAAGCGCGGCACGTGCCGCTGCTTCCACGGCGCGCCGGGGGTGCGCAGCAGCCGCACGGTCGCTTCGGCAACCATGGCCGGGGCGATCTGCGGCTCCACCTCGCACAGGAGGAATGCCACGCTGCCGATGCCGTCGGCGACCTGCGCCCAGAGGCCCGCGCGGCCGCGCTGCGAGCGCTCGGCGATGGCCTCGATGATCGGCGTGCACACGCGCGAGATCTCGGCGATCGCCTCGGCCTCCAGCGCCGACCGGTCGGCGACGGTGATGACATCGCAGCGCGCGGACCACGGGTGGCCGGCGACCACGACACCCTCGGCCGCGCCCAGCCGCACGTCGCCATACCAGCCGCCCGAGTGCCGGAGCACGCGCAGCGCTCCCGGACGCGACGTCCGCACCAACACGCCGTCGCGAAGCACGCCTATGGTGATCATCCCGGCGACGTATCCGGCGCTCCAGCCGGCGAAGATCGTCAGCGCGGCGCGCGCCGGGGCACCCTCATCGCGCATGCGCTCCTCGAACTCGGCGAGCGCCGTGTCCGTGAGCCCGTCCTCGACGGCTTCCCAGCGCCCGACGGCGCCCTCCTCGGCCTCCCGGAAGACGAGCGGTCGCACGCGCTCGTCGAACCAGGCCTGCAGCGAGGCATCGCGCAGATCCGCGGGAACGCCGAGTGGCAGCACATCGGTGGTTTGATCCATGTCGGGACTGCGCACGCGACGCATGTTAGGTTGGCCTTACAGCAGTTGGCTCGCTCAGCGGCGTGGCAAGCTGCTCGCACGATGCCGATCATCCGGGCGCCGCGTCAGGACGAGCTCGAGGCGCTGCGCTCGATCGAGCGCGATGCCGGCCAAGCATTCGCGGCGATCGGCATGGCCGAGATCGCCGGCGACGAGCCATTGTCCGTGCCCGAGCTGGAGGCGTTTCGCGCTGACGGGCGGGCGTGGGTCGTCGCAGACTGCGAGGACCGTCCGGTCGCGTACCTGCTGAGCGCGATCGTCGATGGGAGCGCGCACATCGAGCAGGTCAGCGTGTCCCCCGCCCACGCCCGCCAAGGCGTGGGCGCCCGGCTCATCGAGCACCTCGCGCAGCAAGCCCTTGCCGAAGGCCGCCCGGTGCTGACGCTGACGACCTTCCGAGATGTGCCCTGGAACGCGCCGTACTACCGTCGCCTGGGGTTCGCGACGGTGGACGCCGCCGACCAGGGTCCCGAGCTCACCGCGCTCGTCGCACACGAAGCGGCCTCGATCCCTGGCGACGCGCCGCGCGTCGCGATGCGGCGGCTGCTGAAACCGCCGAGTACGGCCGAGACGCTTCGCGAGATCGTCGCGGAGGCCGGCCGCCGACCCGGGTCTGCTCGACGATCTGGCGGCGGTCCGGGGCGAGCCGCTCTCACGCGTTCAACGTTCGGCTCCGCGCAGGTCGTCCGGGTCTGAAGGCCGCCGCGACCGCCGTCAGGAGCGGACGAGCTCCGCGTCGTCGGGCTCCTGGTCGACGAGCGTCGCCTCGACCGAGTCGGGGTTCGCCGCGGCGTACTTGCGGGCGTCCTTGCGCGCCTGCTTGTCCATCCGCTTCTCGCGCATCCGGCGCTCGCGGTCGAGCTTCGCCATCGTGGTCTTCTTCTTGCCACTTCCTGCCATGCGGTGCTCCCTCGTTGGGGGTAGGTCGTCGCGGCGCGGACCGGAGCGGAGTGCGCTCGCCAGCCGGCGACGCCTTGCGTTTTCTTGGCAATCCCGCTCGCTCGAGCGGTCGGCTCGACGGGACCGGAGTGCGATAGGCACCCCCGAGGCTAGCGACCGGCTCCCTACGCGTCGAGGACGAGGGTCGCCCGGCCGCGCGCGGGACGGTGCGGCGCGGCGCCGGGAGACCGTCGCGCGCCACGCGCACGAGGGCTATCGTGCGACAGCGTGAGGGCGATGGTGGAGCAGCCCGTTGCTGCGCGCGGCGCGACGCGCTCGCAGCCGTCACGCACGCGGCCGCCCGCGGCCACGATGCCGAGCGAAGCGCAGCGCGCGCTCGCACGCCAGCGCCTCGCCGACAACCCCATGGCAGGCGCCTTCCTGGCTCGCGATCGCCGCGAGCGGGGGCCGGAGCCGGAACCGGCGCCCGAGCTCGAGCCCGCCGACCAGCCGGCGCCCGAGCCCCAGCCCGCCGACCAGCCGGCCGCGCCGCGCAGCCTACAAGCCGTCCTGCAGCGCGTCTTCAAGTACGAGGACCACCTGCGCGACCTCGATCTCAAGCCCTACCACGCGAGGCTCCGCACGGCGCTGGAGAACGCGGGCGCCGCAGACACGGTCCTTTCGGGCTTCGACAAGATCGCCGGGTACAAGCAGGTGCGGAAGTTCGACGTGTGGGCGGACTCGGCGGGCGTGGCGTGGAAGCCGATCCTGAAGACCGTCCTCGGCATCGACGTCGACTACGAGCAGCGGCGCGAGCGCGAGATGTTCGGGGCGCAGAACGCGAAGAAGCAGTTCCTGGGCGGCCGGGTGGAGGGCTCGTCGCAGACCGGCTTCATCCCGAAGCATCCGGCATCGGGCGCCATGAAGCTCACGACCGTGCCGCGCTCCGGCCCGGGCGCGTTCGACTACACCGCCGACGAAGACCGGCGGATCCTGCAGCTCCTGCGCCAGCTCTCGACCCAGCTCTACGGCCACCTGACCGACCTGGACAAGCTGGGCGAGGACGAGCAGGAGATCCAGACGATGCTCGCGTTCGGGAACCTGCTCGTCGCGAGCAACAAGCCGGAGACGGCCGAGAACCTCGCTCGCAACCTGCGCAAGATCAAGGCCGAGGCGAGGCCCGAGCAGCTGTTCGAGATCCTCACGAAGAGCCACTACTCAAAGCAGAAGCTGACGACCCTGTCGACGCGGCACGGCGCCAAGATCGAGACCTTCTACGACGATGTGCGCGTCGATCGGGTGGACTCGCCGAACATCCAGCAGATCATCAACACCCTCGTGAAGGCCAAGGTCCGCAGGATCACCGATCTCAACGACCACGAGGCGCTCGAGGCGATGGTCGACAAGCCGGGCCGCATCTACATCCTCACCGCCCCGTCGCTGAAGGGCGTGTCGCACGCCGAGCAGCGCCTGATCGAGCTGCGCGACCTCGCGAACGTCTACCGCGCCGACCCCGTGGCATGGGTCGCCGGCAAGAAGCGCCCGTGCTTCGGCTGCTGGATCCACGAGACGCTCGCCAACGCGCGCGGCGGCTATCGCCTCGTCTACCAGGATCAGCCCGGCAAGGGATTCATGAACACCTACCGCGCCGCGCCACAGGCCGAGCGCGACCACTGGCACACGACGCTCGCCGACGCGGAGTTCTCCTTCTCCGAGACGGCGGATCACGGCGGGGAGGCCGGCCCCGAGTCGGACTCCGAGGCCGAGGATCCGCTGCCCGACTTCGACGACGCCAACAAGCTCGTCGCGACGCTCGAGGTCCTCAAGCCGCCGCAGCTCAAGGCGCTCAAACGCCACTGGGAGGCCGCGGGCGGGGACTTCGACGAGGCCGAGGACTACGCGAAAGCCCGCAAGCGCGCGAAGGTCGAGGCCAAGGAGCAGCAGATGGAGGTCGACATCAACAACCTCGCGACCTGGGCCGCCACCAACCCCAACCCCGTCTTCAGGCGCAGGTACTCGCTGAAGAAGCGGTTCGTCGCGAAGAAGAAGACGAAGGCCTGAGGCTCAGCCGCCGACGCTGAGCCGGCCGAGCTTGCGCAGCTCGAGCGCGATCGCATCGTCGAGGTGCGCCGCCGCGATCACGTCACCGTCACCGGCCGCCGCGAACGCCGCGGCGCGCGCGCAGTTGCGGATCGCGCCGCCCGGCAGCGGGTGCGCGGCCGCGAGGCGGTCGAGGTCGATCCCGTCGCCGAGCGGCGCGCGCGGCGGCAGGTTTCGCCGCCACAGCCGGGCGCGCTCGTCGGGGCCCGGCACCGGGAAGTCGATCGCGACGTCGATCCGGCGCAGGAACGCCTGGTCGACGTCCTGGCGCAGGTTCGTCGTCAGGATCACGACGCCCGGGTAGGTCTCGACGCGCTGCAGGAGGTACGCCACCTCGAGGTTCGCGTAGCGGTCGCGCGCGTCGGACACCGCCGACCGCTTGCCGAACAGCGCGTCGGCCTCGTCGAAGACGAGCACGGCGTTCGCGTGCTCGGCCATGCGAAACACGCGGTCGAGGTTCTTCTCGGTCTCGCCGATGTACTTCGACACGACGCCCGCGAGGTCGACGCGGTAGGCCTCGAGCCCGAGGTCGTTGGCGATCACCTGCGAGGCCATCGTCTTGCCCGTCCCGGACGCGCCGGCGAACAGCGCGACGAGCCCGCCGCTGCGCCCGCCCAGCGCGCCGAACCCCCAGTCGTCGAGCACGAGGTCGCGGTGGCGGACGAAGCCGACGATCGTGCGCAGCGCCGCGAGGTCGCGCTCGGGCAGCACGAGGTCCTCCCACGTCCAGGTCGCCGTCAGGCGCAGCGCGAGATCGCCGAGCGACCGCCGCGACACCTCGCGCCCCGCGGCGAGCGCGTCCTCCGGCTGCGGCTCGGCGCGGCCGCGCTCGCGCGCGTGTGCGTGGGCGAGCGTCGCCGCGTCGGCGACCTGCGCGGCGGACAGCAGGAAGCGGTCGGCGACCTCGTCGGCAGCGCCAGCAGGCAGGTGCGCCGCCCACAGCGCGCGGCGCTCGTCGGTCGTGAGCTCCGGCACCTCGACGGCGTGCATCGCGACCGCGCCGAGCAGCGCGACGTGCGCGTCGCGCTCGCCGACGACGATCCGTGGCTCGGCGAGGCGCTCGAGCGCGGCGGCGAAGCGCGCGCGATCGCCCTCCGCTACACCCGGCAGGTCGTCGACGACGAGCAGCGCGCCCGTCAGCAGCGCCCGCATCCGGGCGCGCGCGAGCAGCTCGTCGTCGGCGATCCGCGCGGCACCGATCGCGACGAGCCCGCGGCCGGCGGCATGGGCGAGGACCTGCTCGGCGTCGGGCCCGACGCATGCCAGCACCCCCGGCGCGCCGCCGGCGAGCAGGCGCGCGAGGCGCTCGCGCACGCCCGCTCGCCCCGGGTCGGGTCCGCGCAGCTGCACGTCCCGCACGCCCGCGGGCGGCGCGACCGCGTCCAGCGACGCTCCGAGCAGGTGTGCGACGAGCAGCTCGTCGACGACGAGCGAGCGCTCCGCCACCGGCATGAGCGGGTCGTCGCCGGTCATCCGCAGCGCCCCGCAGCGCCGCAGCGGCGCATCGGCCGCGAGCCGCGCGAGGAGCATCCCCGGCGACGCCTCCGGGCCCCCGAGCAGGCGGTCGAGCAGCCGCGGGCTGGGCCGGCGGCGCGTGAGGTCGTCGTGCAGGTAGCCGATGAGGCGCCCGTAGCGCGGGTCGAGCTCGGGGGCCGCGCAGAGCGCGAGCAGCGCCAGGTCGACGGGATCCAGGCCGAGCGCCGACTCGAGCCGCGCGAGCACCGCGACGATCCCGCTGCCGTCGACCTCGGCGGCGGCGTGCAGCGCGGCGTCGTCGGTGACGTACAGGCCGCGGAACGGATCGGCGGGCGTCGGGTCGTTCGCGGCGACCGCCTGCACGGCCTCGCGCAGCACCGCCTCGATGAGCTCGAGCGGGAGCGGGCCCGCCGCGGCGGCGACGTCAGCCATGGCCGCCGAGGCCGTCCGCGACGCGTTCGGCATCGCGCTCCAGCGTGTCGCCGGGCTCCGAGACCGTCAGCGGCCCGGTGGTCGCGGCGCCGCGCTGCTGCGCGACGTGCGTCAGCTCGTGGGCGATGAGGCTGCGCCCCGGCGCGGTATGCGGCTGGTAGGCGCCGGCCGCGAAGAACACGTCGTTGCGAACGGTGAACGCCTTCGCCGAGACCGAGCGCGCGAGCGCGTCGGCCGTCGCGTCCGTGTGGACGTGGGCGCTGCCGACGGCCGGGCCCAGGTGCTCGGAAGCCCAGGTCGCCATGCCGGAGTCCACGCGCGATCCGCGCCCGGCGCGCTCGCGGATCATCCCCTCGACGCCGGGATGCACGCCGCCACCCGGCAGCAGCCCGCTGCCCGGCGCCACGAGCCGGGCGAACCGCGCGTTGCCGACCGCGGACGCGAGCGACGCAAGCGGCGACGGCATCGCCGGCCGAGGCTGCGCGGTCTGCGACCGGCGGTCCGGCGGACGCAGGAGGTGATCGGGGTCGGGCACGTCAGATCAGCCCTTCGCGGACGGCGGCCGCGATCGCCTGCGAGCGGCTGCGCGCGCCGAGCTTCACGGCCGCGTCGCGCAGGACGGTCTTGACCGTGCGCTCGCTGTAGGACAGCTCTGTCGCGACTTCGCGCGTGAGCCTGCCGTCCGCGATGAGCGTCAGGACCGCGCACTCGCGATTGGTCAGGCTCGAGGACCGCCCGCTGCCGTTTGACTCGCCGTTTGGGTGCGCGAGGCTCGTCAGCAGCTGCGGCGGGACGACACCCGCGCCATGCAGCGCGGCGCGGACCTGCACGCCGAGGCTCTCCGCCGTGAGCCCCTCCTTGCACACGATGCCGATCGCGCTCGCGCCGACGGCCTCGAGCACCGCATCGCGATCCCAGCTCTCGGCGGTGACGAGGACCGGCCGGCCGAGCCGGTGGCGGACCTGGCTGATGAACATCGCGATCTGCCCGATGGCGAGATCGGCGATGACGAGCTCGGTGCCGTCGAGATCCTCGCTCGCCCAGGCCTCGGCCGAGCTGTCGCAGCCCGCCACCGGGCCGATGCCCGGCAGCGACCCGAGGTACGCCACCATGCCCATCCTGAAGAGGGCGTTCGGATCGACTATGAAGATGCCTGGCAGCACACTCTCCCCATCAACGGCGCCGTCTTGGCATCGTGAGGTCCCCGTAGGGCGATCATAATTCGGGCGTTGCGCCCGGCGCAATGTCCAAGGTGAAACTTCATCTATCAGGGCAGTTCGTGCAGTTAAGCCTGTGCGATCGCGCGGGCTATCACAGGCGTCGCGGCCCTGTCTCATGGCTGCCACGCCGGGTTGCGAGCGCTGGCGGCGAGCGTCTGCGGCGCGCGCGCCGTGTCGACCGCGACCGCCCGCAGCAGGCCCGCCTCGGGCTTGGCCGGGCAGCCGTCGCGCGAGGCGGATTCGACGAGCGCCAGCCGGTCGCCGGCCGGGTCCCAGGCGACCTGGCACGACGGCTGCCGCAGCCACTGCGCGCCGCGCAGGTTGGGCCACGCCGCGATCGTCATGAGGGCGACCCGCGGCGCCCCGCTCGCGCCACGCGGCCCGAGGCTTGTGACGACGGCCAGGCGCGCGGACGCCGGGTCATACGCGATGTCGAACACCGAGCCCGTGCGGTCGTCGCGGCGCACGCGCCACAGCAGCCGGTTGACGATCCACGATCTCGCGTTCGCCGGCGAGTGGTCGCGCAGCCGCAGGCGCATGACGCCGGGCCGCTCCGGCTGCCCGGGCCGCGCACCGACGACGAGGATCACGCGACCGCCCGGCGACCACGCGATCGATCGCGCGGCGAGCCTCGGCAGCGTCAGGCAGCTCGGCTCGAGCGCGCCGCGCGTCACGCGCGCGAAGCACAGCCTGCTCGACGCTCGCTTGCGCGTCGCGAGGAAGGCGAGCAGCGGGTCGCCGTCGCGACCGGGCGCGAAGGCCGGCGCGCTCACCGTCGAGCGGTCCAGGCGCACCGTCGCCGGGCGGGTTCGCGGCGCGCCCGGCGGCGAGATGCGGATGCGGTCGTCCTCGCGCACGGCCAGCAGCTTGCCGTCCGGCGACCAGGCCGGCTGCTGACCGGAGCCCAGCGGCGTCGTGCTCGAGGCCATCAGCACCTGCGAGCCGTCGTCGAAGGCGACGGAGTCGCCGGCCGAGGCCGTCGCGCGCCCGGACGCCGAGATCACGCCCGACTTGCCCGTCGAGCCGGTCGCGGACTTGGAGGGCTTGCCGCCCTTGCCCTTGCCGCCCTTGGGCTCGCAGCTCGGCGGATCCTGCTTGAAGCCCATCGGGGTGACCGTCGTCCCCACCGACCGCTTGACCTTCGCGGACGGGACCTGCGAGGTCGCCTGCTGCGACGACGTCACCCCTGGTGCCGGCGTACCGAGCTTGAAGCCCTTCGGGGTGAGGATCTTCTCCGCCTGGCCGAGGGTCTTGCAGACGATGCTCGGCACCGCGACCTTGCCCGGCGGGGCGAGCACCACGTCGACCTTGGTGACGTCGCGCCCCCGCGCGCGCCCGGGCAGCGGGATCTGGCTGGCGATCTTGCGCGACGGCGGGGCGCCGCTCGGCACGACCGTCCCGAGCTTCAGGTAGCGGCGCACGAGATCCTCCTCGGCCTCGCCGAGGGTCATGCCGACCAGGTCGGGGATGATCGTGTAGGTCGCCGGGACCGCGACGCGCAAGATGACCGGCACGTCCTCGTCGACGCGCGTGAACGCGACGGGGGTCTGGTCGAGGACCGTTCCCGACTTGACGTCCGAGCGCACGCGGGTGAAGACCTCCGGCTTGCTCTTCAGCCCGGCCTCCTGCAGCTTGCGCTTGGCGACGAAGACGCTCGGCATCCCCCGCACCGACGGCATGTCGACCTTCCGCGGCCAGACGGAGTACAGCGCGATCGCCAGGGCCAGCAGCAACGCCAGCGCGACCGGGACCCACCATGCGATCAGGGGCTTCTGGCGGAAGATCACCAGCAGCGGCGGCAGCGGGGGGTCCAGGCCGTTGACGGCGACGACGATCTGCACCTGGCGATCGGTCGGGCGGCCGATGATCAGCAGCGGCGCCCGGACCTGCAGCGGCAGCGCGACCGTGCCGCCCGGCGGGATCGCGGTCAGCCCGCTCGGCGCGGAGAACTTCAGCTCGTCGTCGCCGGTCGGCAGCAGCGTCGGCGTGATCGCCGTGTTGCCGTTGTTGCGCACGTCGACCCAGAAGCGGGCCTTCGTCCGGCCCCTCGCGATCTGCGGGCGCGCCGTCGCGGTGACGGCGAAGAACGGCCTGACGATCAGCGTCGCCATCTGGCTTGCGATCAGCCGCCCGTCCGTCTTGGAGCGCACGCCGACGGTGATCGGATAGGAGCCCGCGATCGCCGTGCTGTTCCGCGGCGGCCGCAGGGAGAGCGCGAGCATGCCCTCGCTGCGCCCCTCGGGATGGCCGATGGGGACGAGGTGCAGCGAGCCGGCGGCAGGATCCACCCAGCCGAACGGCAGCCCCTCGATCGTGACGTCGAACCAGTCGACGCGCCGGCCGATGTTGCGCAGCGTCACGTGCAGCGCGACGCCGTCGCCCGGCATCACGCTGACGACGAGCAGCGCATCCGCCGCCGGGGGGTCGACACCCGGCGACTCGACGGTCAGCTGGACGCGCGGATCCGGGACCACCACCGCGGGCGCGCGCTCCGGCTCGCCGGGCTCGAGCTCGCCCGGGCGCGACCAGCCGAGGTACGTCAGGCACGGCTGGCCGTCGACGAGGGCGGTGCAGAAGTCCAGCGAGCGCGGCTGAAGCGTGCCGCACTTCGTGCAGCGAACGGACGCCTCCGCGACGGTGCTCATGCGCCGGATCCACGCTCGCCGATCTCGAGCGTCCATTCGACCTGCATGGGACATGCGTAGTCGACGAGTCGCCGCAGCGCAACCTCCAGCTCCGGCGTCGGCGCGCCGGCGCGGCAGCGCACCTCGAGGCGCGGCGCCGGGGCGTCCGGCCGCGCCCGCGGGTCGTTGCCGCGGGTGGCGCGCCCGCTGTGGGTCACCTCGATGCGCAGCTCGGGGAACGCGTGCGCCAGCAGCTCGCGCATCCCGGCGAGCGTCCCACGCCGGCGGCCGAGCGGGATCGCGCGGCGCAGCACCCGGCGGCGGGCTTCGGGCTCGAGGTCGGCGGCCACGCCGAGGCCGAGCCAGCGGAGCATCTCGACCACGAGGTCGTCGGGGCTGAGCCGCGGGTCGAAGTGCCACGCCAGGTTGTCGATCAGGGCGACGACCGGGTCGAGCACCTGCTCGAGGCCGGTCATCCAGCGCACCACGAACGGCTCGGTCGGCGGGGCGCGCCAGTCGATCGCAAGCGACGCGCGCTCGGCCGCGGTGTAGACGGACGGCAGCGTTCCGGTCAGGTAGCCGCGCGCCGACGCCGTCGGAGGTCCCGGCGCCAGCAGCTGCGTCGCGTCGGTCATGTGCTCTGGCGCATCGCGCGCGCGACGTGCGATCCGGACGCGATCAGCTCGTGCGGCTCGAGCAGGAACTGCCCCTCCACCCGGTGCTGGCGCGGGATGCCGTCGAGGTCGGTCTCGTACAGGCGCATGATCGTGATCCGCTCGACGCCGCCGATGCCGAGCACGATCGGGCGCAGCTCGCCAGCGCTGAGCGGGCGGCCCCACTCCCAGCCGCGGCCCGTGCCGGCGCGGTCGCCCGTGACGGCGTTCGGGTCGCCGCCGACGAACGGGTTGAGGTAGACGGCCAGCGCGTCGCAGATCCGGCGCTGGACGTCCACGGTGTCCGCCGCCGGGTCGACCTCCACCTCGACCGCCGCCGTCACGACGCGCAGGGGCACCGGCGACACGTGCACGCTCGTCCCGATCAGGCAGCGATCCTCGAGCTCGGCGCGCACCTGCTCGAGCAGGTCGTCGTCGGCGACCAGCTCGCGCGGGCGCGGCGCCGTGCGGCCGGTCAGCGCGGGCAGGACGTGCACGACGACCGCCGCACCCGGATCCGGGCGGACGCAACGCGCTCGCACGACAAGCGGCGACTCGAGCGCGATCGTCTCGAAGTCCTCGCGCGTCACGGCGCGGTAGCGCGTACGCAGCTCGTCGACGAGGCGCAGGCGGGCCGTGTCGTAGGACTCGACCTCCACGCCGCCGCGCGCCGGCTCGGGGTTCGTCACGCTCGCGACACCCGCGATCGACGTGCGCAGGACGTTCAGCCGCCGCTGCTCGACGTTGCCGAGCGGCCCCCCGCCGTAGCGATAGCCGGTCATCAGCAGCTTCGCGCCCTTCGGCGGCACCGCGCCCAGCTGCCTCCAGCCCGCTTGCACGCGGATCGCCGGCCCGAACTGGATCTCTCCTGTCGCGGGCTCGAAGCGAAACACGCGGTCGTTGGCGTCGTAGCCGGCGAACGAGTCACAGCGATCCCAGCGCTCGTAGTACAGCTGCTCGCGGTCGGAGACCTCGAGATGCTCGTCCGGCCCGAGCTTGAGCGCGGGTTGGTGGCGCAGCGAGAACCGCTGGCCCGGCGTCCCGTCGCTGATGCCCAGGACCTCCGAGTCCGCGACCGCGGCGTGCGTCGCGTCGGCGAGCACGCCGATCGCGTCGACGGAGATCTGCTCGAGGCGCGGCGGGGTGACGTAGCGATCCTCGCCCGGCGGGCGGTCGACGAGCCGGCAGCGCAGCCAGTACAGCTCCCTCCCGCCAACGGAGGTCGGGGCGCAGCTTTTCGGCAGCGCCAGCTCGGTCGTCCCGAGCGGGTAGTTGAAGCCGCCGGTGGTCTCCGAGAGCTGCTCGACCGCCGCCTTCCAGCGGCCGTCGCGGCGCGGGACCTCCCACGTCACCGGCGGCAGGTCCGGGTCGATGCCCGCGCCCGCGGCCTCGACGGCGCGCACGTGCACCTGCACGAGCAGGCGCTCGGGGGACTGCTCGAAGCCGAGATACAGCGCGTCGCCGGCGCGCGGGATCGCCGAGAACGCATCCTCGGCTCGCATGTACGCCACGCCGTCGGTGATCGCGGCCGCCGTCAGGGTGCCGGAGCGCTCGAGCATGACCGCGGCGAGCCGCAGGACGGGAACCGTGGCGTCGGCGCTGACCTGGAAGACGACCGCGGGGCGCTCGTCGTCGGGCACGGTGGCAACCTCCGCGCCCTTCGGGATCACGACCGGCTTCGTCACCGGCGGCTCGGTGAGGCGAAAGCGCAGGTGCCCGTGGGCGGCGGTCGGCGGGCGGCGCTCGACGTCGAGCAGCTCGAGGAGCTTCCAGTGCATCCGCTCGGGGATCCGGTTGACGCGGTACAGCAGGACGTCGGTCATCCACGCGAACTGGTCGATCAGGGTCATGCCGGGGTCCGACACGTTGTGATCGGTCCACTCCGGGCAGCGCCGGCCGACGCGCGTGCGCGCCTCGTCGACGAGATCCTGGTAGTCGCGGGGGTCGAGCCTGACCCTGGGGAGGCCGATCTCGCCGGGGTCGCGCTTGACCTCGGGGGCGCTCATGCGGTGCGCTCGGAGGGGATGACGTAGAACGGATAGATGAGGTTGCGCACGCTGTTCGACGTGCGCAGGCGATAGCCGATGTCGACGAACAGCGTCCCGCCGGCGGGGTCCTCGGTGAAGGCGATCCCCTCGACCTCGATCCGCGGCTCCCAGCGATCGAGCGCGACGCGAATGGCGCGGTCGATGTGCCCGAAGGTGGCTGCCGTCAGGCTCTCGAAGACGAAGGCATGCAGGTCGCAGCCGAACTCCGGGCGGATCCGCCGCTCGCCGGGGGACGTCGAGAGGATCAGCATGATCGCCTCCTCGACGTCGGTCTCGCCGCTCACGAGCGCGATCCCGCCGTGCGGCCCGGCGCGAAACGGAAACGAGACGCCGCGGCCCAGCATGTCGCCCGGCGGGCGCTCCGCCGGCGTCATCCGATCATCACCGTCGCGCCTTTGAGCGTGAGGATGCCGCTCGCCTCGACGTCGACGAGCATGCCCTTGATCGCCACCTTGCCCGCGGGGCCGAGGGTGATCTCGGCTCCCGAGCAGGAGATCTTCAGCGACTCGGTGGCGCTCAGCGCGGCCGACGTGCCGGCCTTGAGCGTGACGTCCGCGCTGCTTTGCAGCGTCAGAGCGCCCTTGGCGTCGACGTCGATCGTGCCACTCCCCGTCGTCTTGAACGCGGCGGCGTCGGCGGAGGAGTACGTCATCGTCGTCTTGCCGGTCACCGCGATCGCGTCGGCGGCGACGACCGTGACCTTCGCCTTGCTCGTGAGCGAGAACGTGCCGTCCGTCGTCGACAGATCGCCGGGCTTCGCCTGCCCGTTGTAGACCGAGCCGAGCACGTACGGGTGCTGCTCGCCTCCCTCCTCGAACGCGACGAGCACCTCGTCGTCCTTGGTCGGCAGCGTCAGCAGCCCGCGCGCGGCTCCCGCCCCCGGGGCGACGATCCGCGCCCACCACCCTTCGAGCGTGTCGTCGAGCCCGGGATAGGTCACGCGCACGCGGCCCAGCTGGTCCGGGTCGTTGTTGTCCATGACCTGGCCGACCACCATCCGACGTCCCCAGCCGCCGCGCGGCGGCTGTGACGAGCCGGCGAGCCCGAGCAGCGAGCGATCCTCGCAGCCGTTGACGAAGAACTGCGTCTCGTAGCCCGAGCCGGCGCGGACGATGTGGCGCACGCCGCTGACGGCGTAGGTCCCGCCGAACGCGGTGCCGACGCCCGCGATCGTGACGCGCGATCCGGGCTTCAGCGTCGGCGTGCCCTCGAGCACGCCCTCGCCCTCCACGTAGGCGTTTGCGATCTGCGCCGCGATGCTCTTCGCGATCGACATCGCGTGGCTCTGGTCGTAGACCGGCCGGTCGACGACGGCCGCCGTGCCGGCGCCGAGGCCGTCGGCGACCGAGTCGCGCGTCGTGCCGGGCGTGCTGAGGGTCGTGCCGGGCGTCTCGCTCGCGGTGATCGCCTGCGCCCCCGTCTGATCCCAGCCGCGGACGGCCACGCTGTCGACCTGGCCGACGCCGCTGACGCGCGGCGAGAAGCTCCACAGCTTCTCGTTGAGCGTGAGCTTCATGGGCGTGCCGGACGCGTCGCCGCCGGCGGGCCCGAAGTTCAGCTGCTCGCCCACGACCTTGACCTCGTAGTCGACGTCGAGCGCGAGCCGCCAGAGGAAGTCCCACGGCGTCTCGTTGCTCTGCTGGACGAACGGCAGCGTCAGCCCATCGGAGATCGTTCCGGCTGTCAGCCCGGCCGCGGTGGCGACCTGCGTCGCGATCGCGCCGTAGGTCATACCCGGGTAGCTCTTGGTCGCCGGCCCGCGCTGCAGCAGGCAGCCGCGGTCGAGCGCCAGCACCGTCAGCATGACTGAGCCCGCGTCGAACTCGGGGGCGAGCGTCGTCACCTCGCCGTCGAAGACCTGCGCGGTCGTGCTGCCGTCGACGGCGGCGAGCGTCACCTCGACGGCCGTTCCGACCGCGAACGTCTTCGCGTCGAGGACCTTCGCCGCGTCGTCGCGAAGGCGCAGCGTGAGGCGGTCGGGCAGCCGCAGGCGCGAGTCGACGACGATCTCGTCGAGTTGCTGCTCGACATCGGCCGCCAGGGCCGTCCCGGCGGCCTTGATCTCGAAGCCGACGATGCCCGCCTCGAGCTTC
This sequence comes from uncultured Actinomycetes bacterium, assembly GCA_963839905.1. Classification (GTDB taxonomy): domain Bacteria; phylum Actinomycetota; class Thermoleophilia; order Solirubrobacterales; family Solirubrobacteraceae; genus CADCVQ01. Next base: position 382,914 of record CAWIXC010000017.1, read on the forward strand.
GTGAGGCTCATGACCCCTCCATCGGAACGACGAGCACCTCGCCGGTGCGGACCGCGAGCGGGTCGTCGAGGTCGTTGGCGTCGGCGACGTCACGCCAGCGCGACGGGTCGCGGAGATGTTCGTAGGCGACCAGGTGCACGTTGTCGCCCCCGGAGACACGGTGCGCGCGGCGCGCCTGCGTCGCCGTCGTCGTCGGGTTGCCGCCCTTCGGCGTCGCCTGACCCGGCAGTGGCTCGTACTGGCTCAGGGTGAGGCTCGCGGTCGCACGCAGCGGCGTCCCGTCAAGGGCGAACAGCTCAGTCGTGATGCTCACGCTCTTGACGATCGAGACGGGGCTGACGAACTTGCCCCAGTGCAGGGTGACCGTGGGCGGCCGGGATTGACCCAGGGTGGTGGCGGTCTCGGATGCGTCGAGCAGCTCGAACAACGCCTTGATGTAGGCCTCGACCTGGGTGCCGGTGCGGTCGTCCTCGGCGTGCAGGAGCAGGTTGAGGCTGATGTCGTCGCCGAGCCCGCCCAGGTAGGTGGGCTTCTGCACGCTTCGGCCGATCGTCGTGCAGCTCTTCCAGTTGCCCTTGCGGGCCCGGACGAGCGTCGTCGGGTTGAACCAGCAGTCCAGCCGGCCGGTCCGGTCGGCTTGGCGTTCGAATCTGCCGCCGCTCGTCCGTGCGGTGCTGTCGCCGCGGATCGCGCCGGAGATCCCCTTGAAGCCCTCGATCACGAGATACGCCGGCTGGAAGATCGGGGGAGTGCTCATCCGAGCGTGATCCCTTGATGGGCGATCTCGAGCGACTCTGTCGCGACCTGGTTGGCCGCGATGTTCGCGTTCGGCCCGGTCCAGCGCACCGGGACCGCGTGCACGAAGCCGAACGACTGCAGGATGTCGTTGGCGGCCGTGACGAACACGACCTGCAGGTCCTGCGGCGTCTTGCCGAGGTCGTTCGTGCCGAGGACCCACTGCAGCAGCACCTGCTGATCGGTGACGCCGCTCTTGAACGTCAGGTTGGACTGGCGCATCCGGCCGCGCAGCTTGTGGAGGTAGTCGTTCTGGCCGCCCTCGGCGTACTCGTGCACCTCGTAGTCGACGCCCATGCCGCTGACCTCGAGGAACGTGCCGAGGTACTTGTCGCCGTTGCCGCCGATGTAGACGCGGTAGGAGTGCTCGAGCGCGAGGTTCGGGGTCGGGGTCGAGGTCGAGGTCGAGGTTGGGGTCGGGGTCACCAGCGACCCTCACCGATGGAGCGCCCGCTGCGCTCGCGATCGTCGAGCAGCTCGCGTCGCAGGCGGCGGAGGATGCGGTCGTAGATGTCGTCGATGGGCACCGAGCCTTCCGCCCCCGGGAGCTTGATCGCGTCGGGCGAGCACGAGCTGGTCGTGGGCGGTGGTGGCGCTTGTGGGGGTGGCGGGGTCGTGGCGGTGGTCGTCGTCGTCGTTGGCGGCGGTGCGGGTGCGGCCGGCCCGTCCGTGTCGCGGGCGAGGAACGACACGGTGCTGAGGCCGGGGCCGGCGTCGGACAGGGTGCCGCCGGTCAGCTGCGCGAGGGTGCGCGCGTCGGTGGCGCCGCTCGTGGCGTCGATGGCGCTGCCTTCAACGGCCGCCTGGCGCTGCAGGAGGGGCGCGTTCGCAGTCGGCGTGGTGGCCGGCGGGTCGTCGCGGCGCGGGTCGGCGTGGCTGGGGACGGCCGCGAGCCGCGGGCGAGCGGCTGGCGGGGCCGCGCCTGGAGGGCGCGGCACGGACGCCTCGGCCGGGGGTCCGGACCCCCGCGGATCCCGAGCCGTCGCGGGGTCGTGGGCGGGCGCCGGGTCCACGGCGGAGCCTGCGACCGCGGCCGCGCCAGGGCCCGGGGCCGCTGTGGCTACGCGCGTGACCGGCCCAACGGCGGGCGCCGCGGCCACGGCGGGGTCCGGGGCCGCAGCGGCGCCTGCGCGCGCGAGCAGCGGTGGAGCGGCGCGCGGCGCGGTCGGAGACGCCAACCCTGCCGCGCTGCTCGCGCGAGCCTCAACGGTCACAGCGACGTCGTCAGGACCGACCGGTGATGAGCGCGCCTCGCGGCCGAGCGGCACTGCCACCCGCGCGTTCTCAGGACCGGGGGAGCCGCTGCGTGATTCACCCGCGGGCCGCCGAGCGGGCGGGAGTGCCATCAGCTCGTCGTCGCGCATGGCGGCAGCGCTGCGCAACTCCTCCGCGCGGTCCTGAAGCGCGCGAACCTCGCCGACCGGGACGCGCGCAAGGCGCTGCTCTCGCCGCGGCCGGTCAAGGGCGGTGCCGAAGACGAGGTCCTGCGGGCCGCCCGGCGCCTCCGCCTCGCCAATCGCGGGAACGACCTCCGCCGGGTTCGGCTCGGGCGGCGCCGCGATGCGCTGCACGGCAGGCCGAGGTGTGCCCGGCACGGCACGCTGCGACGCCGCCGTCGGAGCGGCGTCGGCCGAGCGAGTCCCACGGCGTTCCGCACCCGGCGCACGGCTCGCCGCAACCGCGGACCCGCGCTCCGCGCCGCCGTCAACAAGGCGCGTCGCCCCCGGAGCGCCCACGTCTCGCTGCGCGATTGGTCCCATCTGGGACGCCCTAACCGCCCGCGCAACGACGGCCGAATGCCTCGGTCCGTCCGGGGTCCCGCCCTCGCGACCCGCGACCGACCGCGATGCGCCCTGCGGAGGCGCCGCCTCCTGCGAGCGCTGCCCGGCAACGGGCTCGGCACCGACCAGCGCCGACGGAGCCTCCTGCGCGCGGCGGCCAGCCGCGGCCTTGGCGCCGACCAACGGCAACGGCACTTCCTGTCCGCGATGCCCAGCCGCGGGCCCCGCGGCGATCGGCGACGACGCAGCCTCCTGCGCGCGGCGGTCAGCCACAGGCTCGGCGCCGACCGGCGCCGACGGAGCTTGCGCCACGCGTTGAAGGCCTCCCGCGGCCACGGGACGCAGGGCGTCGCGACGCTGACCCGACGGCACGCCGGTAGAGGGGCCACCCTCGACCACCGGCAGGCTCCCGTCCTCCCGGGTTCCAGTGCCGTGCGAGCTCGTCGCTGTCCCTTCGGGCAGCCCGTTAGCCGCGGCTTCGACAGCGAGTCCGGCACGCGGCTTCGCATCGACGGTGCGCGCGATTCCATGCGCGGCGGAGGAGGTCGTATTCCCCTCCCTGGCGCCAGGCGGAGCCTCGCTGCGTGGCGCGGTCAAGCGTGCCGCGGTCGACGCGGCGGCTCGAGCGATGACGGGCGCCGGGTCGGACGCCACGTCGCCAGCTCGCGCGGTCGAAGCGGGTCGCTGATCGGACCCGGGGGCAGGCGGCGGCGACGGCGCCTCCGTGTCGGTCGCCGAAGGCATGAACGTCGGAGCGGGAGCGGCGCCGGCAGAGCGAGCGAGCGAGGCGCCGTCTCGTTCGACAAGGCCAGCGGATGGCGCCGGAGAGACGTGGTCCACCGAACTACCGGCCGCCGTTCGGGCGACCCTCGCAGAGGCCTCGCGTGGCTTGAAGACCGCGGGTCCTATCTTTCGCGGCGAAGCGTCGGCCGGGGAGGCGGCGAGCGGCGGCGTGGCTGGGGGGGTCGGCCGACCCTGGCGCTCGTCACGTGAAGGTTCGGGCCCGAACCCGCTAGGTGACGGATCCGGCACGCGCGGGCTGCCCGACGCCTCGACCCCGCGAGCGGCGCCGGCGGGAGCAGCTTTGACACGCGCGCGAGATCCGGCAAGCCCCGATCCCGGCACCGCACGATCGACGTCGCCCTCGGACAGGGCGGTGGCGGCCGGCGCGAGATCCTGACCGGATGACAGCGCCGCGGCCGTCGAACCGGGGCTCGCGGGTACCCGCGCCGTCTTAGTGGCGCGAGCGACTGCGGCCCCGGACGCGACCGCAGCGGCGCGACCTTCGCCCTCGACGGAGCCACCCCCAGCAGTCCGCTGGCTCGCGCTCGAGCTCGGCGCTGCCAAGATCGCCGAGTCCGGCGCCCGCCCGCCCGAGATCGGCCCGCCACGCGCCGAGTCGCCCGTGGCGGAAGGCGGCCCCTCGCCCGGCGACGAGGACCCTGCGCCAGCCGAACGGAACGCCGCGCCCGAAGGTTGCCCTCCACCGCCCGGAGGCGGCGCACCGCCGGCCGACGAGGGCCCGCCGCCCGACGGTGGCCGTTTGCCGCCCGGAGGCGACCCGTTGCCGGCCGGAGGCGAACCTCCGCTGACCGATGGCGGCCGCCGGTCGTGCGGCTGGGGCCGCGCACCGGCAGCTCGGAGCGACACCCGAGCCGGCTGGCGCCCAAGAGATCCAGACGAGGTCGTGGCTGAGGAAACGGCTGAAGCCGAGTCGTCGGCAGGCGAGGCCGCCCTGGCCACGGCGGAGCGCGCTGAGGCGTCGCCCGCCGAGCGGGCCGGAGCCGAGGCAGCGGACGCCGACGTAGCGGACGGCGCGGAGGCGGTGGCCGCCGGAGCAGGCGACCGAGGCGGGATCGAGGCGGCGGACGGCACGGCGGCCGGCGCGGAGACAGCCGACGCGATGGGCGCCGAACCTGAAGCTGGCGACGTGGGGGTAGCCGGGGTCACGCTGGCTGGCGTCGGCGCAGCGGCGGCGGGGGCGAGCGCGGGGGACGCTGCCTGTGACGACGGATTGGCTTGCCTAGCTCGCAACGTGCCGGGTGCGGGGTCGGTCCTTCGCGGGGACACGGCAACGGGTGGCGCCGCGGATCGGCGGCCTGTCCGGTCGGCGGCACGATCGAGCGCGCGCGCAACGATCGCCCGGGCCGCGCGGCCAAGCGCGGCGGCCGGCGTCGAGGCGCCGGCAGCCGCGACCTCGTCGGAACCCGCGGCTGACGAGGCAACCTCGGGACCCACCGTCGACCGGGCAACCAGGGGACCCACCGCATTGCCAGGAACCTCGGCACCCCCCGCCGTTCCTGCAACCTCCGGACCCTCCGAGCTTCCGGCACCCTCTCGACCCATCGCCGACCGGGCGATATGGGGATCCATCGCCGTTTCGGCAACCTGGACAGGCGCACCAGGCCCCGCAACCGCGGCACCCACGCCGGGGCCGGGCGCGTCGGCACCGACCACCGCCTTCGGAACCTCGGGACTTGCGGCTGAATCAGGACCCGCGGACGCCGCCGCGGCGTCGGCGGGACGCGATGAGTCCCCGAAATCCTCGGCGCGTGTCGCCGTCACGGTCATCGCCGGTCGTATGGGCGCGACGCGCACGGGCCCGGCTCGGTCCATGCCCGGCTCCGCTCCGGGTCCGCCGGATGGTCTCGCGACCGGGGGGTTTGCGGCCGCGGGTGACGTGTCAGCGGAGATCGTTCGCGAAGCCAAGCCGACCTGCACCACCGGCGACTCACTCGCGTACGACTTGCCGGCCGACACGGTGCGAGCAGCCGGCTGGGCTTGCGCCACCGAAGTGTCAGTCGTCGCGCGAGGCGGCCGGTCGGCGTCAAGCGCGGCGCCTGGCTCCCCACCTCGCTGCGACTCTGGCGCAAACGATCGGGCGAGCGTGGGTGTCGCGCGCGCCGGCGGCACGCTCCGTTCGCCCTGGATTGGCGGTGGGGGAGCCGCGGCGCCACCCGTTGATCCGCCCGTCTGCCCGGCATCCGCGCGCCCCACCGCGGGTCCTGGCGAGACGGCGGGCGCGACCGCCGGGAGGGTCCGGGACGGATCGGAGGCATCGGCGGCCCGTAGCGCGATCGGCGCTGTGGCTGCGTCATCACCCCGCCGATCTGACGGGACGGGCGGTCGCGCTTCGCTGCGCCCCGTGGCGGGTTCGGTGCCGAGTCTCGAAGCGGGGGCCGCGCCCGAGGCTGGCAAGCGCAGCGCCGAACGGGAGACCGACCCGGCGCGGGATGCGGCGGTCGCCGCCGCGACGTCTGGGCCGGGCCGCGCAGCCGCGGGTGCGTTGACGCCGCCTGACGCGGGGTCGGCAGGGGTCGCTTCGGACGTAGGCGCCGTGCCGGCGAACACCGGCTCCGACTCCGCGGCCGCTGGGGCCGCGTCTTGTCCGCGCTCCCGCGGGGCCGATGGTCCGGCGGGAGCCACGAGTCCTGGCGAGGCGTGAGGATCGGCGAGGGTCGCTGATGGCTCGCGGAGGAGCGCGGGATCCGCGCGCGTGGAGGAGCGATCGGGCGCGGGCGACGCCGGAGCGGACGACTCGCGCAGCAGGCTCGGGGCCGCGCCCTGCCACGAGCGATCGGGCGGAGGCGTCCCGGTGGACGCCTTGGGGCGCGAGGTCGGGTTCGCGCCCTGCGCGGAGCGGTCGGGCGGGGGCGCCGGGGCGAGGGGCTCGGTGGAAGGCGGCGGTGGCGCGGGCGTCGCCGGCGATTGTGCCCGAGCTATCGGCCGCGCGGTCGGAGGCTGCGGTGGCTCCGGCGGCGCGCCCTGGGCAATTGTTCGCGCGGCCTCGGCGCGCGGCGTCACACGACGAGCGCGCGCCTCCGGCGTAGGGGGTGGTCGGTTCGACGTCTCCCCGCGCCCATCACCGATGCTCGGCTTCGAGCCGGCCGCGATGGGCGCCGGCTGAGGGCGGGGAGGTGGCGGGTCCTCGGGCTCCGGGGATCTCTGGATGAGCGACACCGATCCGGCTTGCGCCGCCGGCGGGCCACCCACAACGTCCGCGTCGGGCACGGCCGCGTCGGCGTCCGGCCCGGGACGCTCGATGATCACGCCGAACGCTTGGCGCGGCCGGACTGCAGCCGGCGAGGCCGGTACCGGCGCGGCCGGAGCGCTCGCCAGGCCCGGCGCCAGCGTGTCGGCCGGCCCCGATCCCGGCGCGGCCTGCGCCGGTCCAAGAGCCGACGATGAGGACGAGTTGCCCGGCGCGCCCGCCCCCGGCGGCCCCGCGACGGCCTCCGCCGCAGGACCAGCCGGAAGCCGGCCTTCTGCGTCCGGCACCACCGGGTTGCCGAGCAGCGGCACGAGCCCTTGCGGCACGGTCCCGCCGGCGAGCCACGAGGCCGCCTCGCTGCTCATCAGCGCCGCCACGCCGCTCGGCTGCACGACCTCGGGCGCCGCGGGCTCCTCGCGGCCGCGGCCGACCAGCCGCGTCGAGGCGCGAAGCAGCTTCGGAGCCCGCGCCGCGGCGACGCGCGACCCGAGGCCCGCCGCGCGCACAGCCGCCACCGACGGCCGCCGGCGCAGCGCGACCGCCGGCTGCCCCGCCGGCCGGCCCGCCGGCGCCGCCGGCCCCTCGTCCGACTGCCCCGCTGGCCGCCCCACCGACTGGCCCGCCCGGCGCCCCGCCGGCCGCCCGACCGGCCCAGAACCCGTTCCCGGCCCACTCACGACGCCGCCCCCACGCCCGCGATCTCAGCGATCCAGCGCCTGCGCTCACGATGCTCGAGATCGAGCACCGTGTCGCGACCCCAGCCCAGCCGTAGCGCCACCGTGGCCATCTCCGCATACATCTCGCGCGGAGACGGCCCTCTCATTTTCCCGGCGAGCCGTCCTGGATCTCGGAGAGGTCGACCTCGAAGTCCCGCTTGCAATCCGGGCAGGCCACGCTCCCGACGAACTCGCCAGCGGTATTCAACCGCTCGTACAGCCGCTGCAGATGGTCGAAGTCCGCCGCGTACAGGCCCTCGATGACGTCCGGCGTCACGTCCTCGATCGGACCGATCTGCTCGACCGTACGAGCCAGCAGCAGGACGGTGAGGTACGCCTCGTTGCGGCGCACCGCGGCCTCGCCCAGCGGCTGGATCTCGTCACGCGCGGTCGCGAGGCGCATGATGCCCTCGCGGTGCGTCGCGCCGTACTCGTCGAGCACGCCAAGCGGCAGGGTGAACGGAACGTGTGTCTGCATGAGGTCTCCCGGATCCGTGACACAGCTACGAGGTACGCGTGAATCCCTCGTGCGCGAGCTCGAGCTCCTCGACGAGGATCTCGTTGCCGCCCGCGTTCAGGCCGGGGCTCGAGTACTTGCACGGCCAGGCGTTGATGAACGAGTACGCGGCGACCGCCTTCGCCGTCTGGTCCATGACCGTGATCGTGACCGCCTTGCGGTTGCTGTCGATCTGGCCGTTGAGGATGGTCTGACGCCAGGTCCACAGCGTCATGTCTGCGTCGACGCCGCGCTTGAGCACGATGTTCGCCCACTTCACCTGGCCGGCGAAGCGCTGGGGAACCGGCTTGCCGTCGGCACCGGCAGCGGTGTGCTCGACGACCTGGTTCTCGGTCGACAGGCCGCTCGCCTCGGCGAACCACGCCGCCTTCTCGGCTCCTCCCAGGTTCAGCTGGAAGATGAAGTTGCCTACGGGCTTCTGGACGGCGGTGGCCATGGCTCACGCCCCTTTCAGGTTCGGTCGCGCCGGCACGTTCATGCCTGCGCCGTGTACTGGGCGATCTGGAAGATCACGAACTCCGCCGGCTTCACGGGCGCGATGCCGATGTGCATGTTCACCTGGCCGGCGTCGATGAGGTCCTGCGGATTCGTCTCGTGGTCGCACTTGACGAAGAACGCCTCCTGGGGCGTCGCGCCGAAGAACGCGCCTTGGCGCCACATGCCGAGCAGGAAGTTGCCGATGCCGACGCGCAGCGTGCTCCACAGGAACTCGTCGTTGGGCTCGAAGACGGCCCACTGCGTGCCCTTGAGGATCGACGCCGTGACGTAGTTGAACAGGCGCCGCACGTTGATGTACCGCCATTCCGGATCCGCCGACAGCGTCCGCGCGCCCCAGACGCGGATGCCGCTTCCCGGGAACGTCCGGATGCAGTTGATCCCGGTGGGGTTGAGCGCGTCCTGGTCGCCGTCGGTGATCTCGGCAGCGACCCCGATGGCGGCCTTCACGGCGACGTTCGCGGGCGCCTTGTGGACCCCACGGTCGTTGTCCGTACCGGCCCACACCCCCGCCATGTGCCCGCATGGCGGGATCATCATCGGCTTGCTCGTGAACGGGTCCATGACCTCGATCCACGGCCAGTACAGCACGGCGAAGTTGCTCGCCGGGGCTGCCTTGCGCCACGCCGCGATGTCCGCCTTGGTGAGGCCCGGAGGCGGATCGAGGATCGCCATCCGCTTGATCGGGCCGGTCGAGCAGAAGGTGTTGATCTTGTCGTGCACGTCGCGGATCTGCGGCTCGGTCGGCTGGATCGCCATGAGATCCGGGACGCAGACCATCGTGATCTCGTCGATCCCATCGAGGCCCAAGAGGCCGGTCCCGTGCACGGCGTCGCCCTTGAGATCCTCCGGGCCCTCGCTTGGCACGGCGGCGAGGTCGGGGGCCGCGAGCTGCGCCAGATCCAGGCTCGCGGGCTCCGTCAGCGTCAGCCCGCGCTGCTCGAGCGGCAGCGCGCGAGCGAGCTCCTTGACGTCGACGAGCCGCTTCGGATCGTTGTTGATGACCGTGGCGATGTACTTCGGCCCCGGCGCCATCGTGAGGTTCGGGTAGATCTGCGTGTACGCCGGCCCGCCCGCGTCGCCACCGGCGTCGTCGCTGACGGTGACCGTGAACGTCGGCAGCGATTCCGACAGCTTGTCGTTCAGCGCCTTCTCCTCCTCCTCGGCGAGAACCGCCGCCGCCTGCGTCTTGATCACCGCGGCGTCGGCTGCAGCCTTGGCGGCCAGCGCGGCCGCCGCAACTGCCGGAGCGGCGTCGGCGTCGGCGATCGCCTTCTCGGCCGTCGCTTTGGCCTCGGCACTGACGCCATCCGCCTCGGCGGCCGTGACCGCATCCCCCCGCGTGCCGGGCGCGGCGTCGGCGGCCGTGGCGGTCTCGGTGGCCACCGTCGCCTTCACGGCCGCCTCGGCGACGGCCTCGGCGGCAGCGTCCTGCGCATCCTTGGTCTTCTGCCGGGCCGCATCCAGCGCCTTCTGGGCCCGAGCGAGCTCCGCAGCGGCCTTGGCGGCCGCCAGATCCGACGCGGTCTTGGCGAGCGCGGCATCGCGCTTGGTCTTGGCGGCGGCCGCGTCCGCCGCGTCAGCCGCCGCAACGGCCGCCTGCTGGTCGTCCGACAGCTCCTTGGTCCCAGCCTCCTTCTGCGCGTCGTCGGCAGCAGCCCGCTTGGTGGTCGCGTCCTTCTCCGCCGCCTTCGCGGCGAGCAGCTTGGCTGCCGCGTCCGCCGCCGCCGCATCCGCCGGCGACACGACGGGGTCGGGCATGATCTGGACCGTGATCTCGCTGGCCTTCTTCATGTCCGTGGTCGGGTCCGGGTGGCCGATGTCCTGCGGCTTGTGCTCCAGGTCGAGCTCGAGCGTCCCGTCCGCCTTGCGCTTGACGATGCGCCGGACGAACTTGAACAGCTCGGGGTCGTGGTCGGCCGCGTTGGACAGCGAGACCTGCGGGACGCCGCCGTAGTCGTCGGTACCGAGGCGCACGATGTAGCACGCGCCGCCGCCGTTGGCGAAGAAGCCGTTGACGGCGTGGGCGAGGTACGCGTGCTGCAGGTACGGGCCGGTCTTGGCGAACGGGTCCGGGTCGCCGAACGTCCGTGCGAACTCCAGCCAGCTCGTCACGCGGGTCGGCTTGTTGGCCGGGCCGGCGGGGGCGAACCCGATGAACGCCGCGGTGGACGTGCCCACGCCCTCGATCGGCTTGACGCCGCTGGAGACCTCATTGACGTAGACGCCGGGGTGCTGGTAGACGGTCGGCATGTGGCTCCTTCTCGGCGGGGTCGAACCTGGCGAGAGAAATAGCTGACGCGGGCGCCCGCGGTCAGCAGCGAGAGGGCATCCCTTGGGGCGAAGCCCGCTGCACGTTCGGACGCGAACTACACGAGGCGCAGCACGGCCGGCGGCGCGGGAACGGTGAGCGTCGTGGTCACGGTCGCGCCGCCGGGGCTGCGCAGGATGACGTCGTGTGCGCCGGCGGGCAGCTGCGCGAACTCGAAGCGCCCGGCGGCGTCCGTGCGCGTCCACGACCCGACCGCGGGCAGGGCGACCCACACGTCGTCCACGCCCGCGCCGCCGGCGTCCAGCACACGTCCGCTCTGCTCGTGGCGCGTGCCGATCGGCGTCTCCGACACGGCGCTGCCGCGCACGCGGTGACTGCCGCGAGCGAGTGCCTGCCCGGCCACGCAGTAGATCGTGACGACATACTCGAGCGACACCTTGTACGGGCTGCCGATCGCCGACCAGAAGTCCGCCCGCCCCTCCTCCTTCGCCTGGCCGACGCGCGTCGACAGCCCGACCGGCGGGATCCCGACGAGCAGGCTCGAGTCCTCCGGCAGCATGCTCGCCGGGAGCACCGGATAGGCAAGCAGCACCGCCAGCACCTGCGACAGGAGCTTGTGCTCGTCGACGACGTCGGTCGTCCACGCCGTGATGGCGAACGTGCACGCCAGCCGCATCGGCGCGCGCTCGAGCGTCGCACCGTCGCCGTTGGCGCGGTGATGCCAGCCGCGATCGCGCGGCTCCCCGGCCTCGCGCAGGTCGTACAGGAAGAGGTTCACGGCCGGCAGGTGCCAAGCGCTGCTGCGCTCGCGGGTGGGGGCTTCGAACGTGATCTCGACGCCCTTCACCTGCACGGCGTCGAGCTCGTCCTTCAGCAGGGCGCGCAGCACCTCGTCGAGGTCGGCGAGCGCGAGGTTCTTCGACACGGACGCGGTCGCTTCAGCCACCGGCCGATCCCTAGCGTGCCGCGCCGGCGCGCGCCAGCATCGCGGGGGCGGCCCTTCGGGCAGGCATCACCGCGATACGGGCAGCGCTCGGCCGCCCCTTCGGGCAGCCCCCGTCTAGTCCGAGCCGCGCTGCACCTTGACGCTGTCAAACGTCACCTCGACGACCTCCTTGAAGCGGCAGCCGTTGACGTCGTCATCGCGCATGAACGTCGGCGGATCGACCCGGACGTGCAGCTTGTACGTGCCGTCCGACGGCACCGTCCAGTTGCGCCCGTAGTGGTAGAGCATCGGGTGCCACAGCATCGGGTGCTCGTGCATGCCGACCTCGTTGCCGTCGGGGTCGACGAGCGTCCCGGTGACCGTGAGGCAGGGGATGAAGCGCCCGTCGGCCGCATCGCATACAGCGATCTCGACATGCAGATTCTCCCCGTCGGGGTCGTGCCAGACGAGCTCGCCGTCCTCCCAGTCGTACATGCCCTCGGCCTCCTCGACGGCATAGCCGATCAGGTACTCGCCGGCGGTCTGCGTGCCGCCGTCCCGGGCGACGTTGTTCGCCATGTGCTCGAGCGCGCGGCGATAGGACTCCCCCTGCTGGCGCGCGAGGTCGAGTTGCTTCTCGTCGGCCTCGTCGGTGTTCGGATCCATTGGCGGCCGTTGCGTTGCCATGGTCTGCGTCCTCCTCGAACGTGTGCGTTGGTGGCGGCGGGTACCCGCCTACGGCGCGCGCCGCACCTCGACGCAGCCGGCGCGCGTGCGGGTCTCGAGCACGGGTTGCGGCGCCGTCGCGGGGCCTTGCAGGATCGCGCCGCTGCGCAGGTCGAACCGGCTTCCGTGGCAGGGGCAGGTGACGGTGCCGTCCTCGACGTCGCCGTCCGCGAGCGAGCAGCCACGGTGCGAGCAGCGGTCATGCAGCGCGCGAACCTGCTCGCCGTCGCGGACGAGCAGCACCGGCGTGTCGCCGACCCGTACGGACACGGGCGTGGATCCGTCGAGCTCGTCGATCGGCAGGGCCTGCGTCCAGTCCTGCGGCCCGCGGTCGAACACGGTTTGGTCGACGCCGACGCCGAGCCGCAGCGCGAGGTGGCCGCCGAGATGGCCGCCGACGCTCATCGTGCCGGCGCCGGCGAGCGCGAGAGCGACGCCAAGGCCGCGGCGCCCGCGACGGCGGCTCGCGAGCGAGCCGGCGTAGAGGGCGAACGCGATGCCGTTGACGGTCGCGTGCACGAGCCCGACGCGGCGGACCTCGTCGTCGACGGACTCGCTGTCGGCCCAGTCGCTCCACCCCGTCAACGCGGTCGGCCCGTACGTGGCGAGCCCGATCGCGATGAGCTTCTGAGCCGCGTCGTCGTTGTCCTCGCCGCCGAGCAGGTCGAGCATCGTGGCGCTCGTCCAGCTGCCGATGACGACGTCCGTGAGGATCGGGTGCAGCGCGTGGCCCATCCACGTGCCGCTCAGCACGTCCTTCAGCGGGCCCGAGACGCGGGCGCGCACGGTCTTGCCGATCTGGCCTGCTGGCCCGTCCAGCACCGCCGTCTTGGCGGCGGCGTCGGCGAGGACGTCGAGTGGCTGGCTTGCGGTCGCAGTCATGCCGCGGGGATACCCGCAACGCCGCGACGCTCACTCGCGCGCGTCCTCGCCCGCGAGCGCCGACAGGCCCAGCACGATGAACGCCCCGAGCGCCACGACCCCAAGCGTGTGCGGCCACGCGCTGTCTCCGAGTACGAGCAGCGCGGCTCCGGCGACGAAGCACGCGCCCGCCAGGCGCGTCGCGGTCAGCGCGGCGGTGAAGCCACCCGTCGGGCCGGGCGCCGGCGCGCCGCGCACCGCGGCCGGCGGCGCGTTGAAGCTCCCGCGCAGCGCGAGGCGAAACAGCAGCGCAAGCGAGGGAAACAGCACGAGCCCACCGGCGAGGATCACGACGACGAGCAGCACCATCACGTTGTCGGGCGCCGCGGCCTCGCGCACGGTCAGGCCCGGCAGCAGGACGGGGTTCTGCGCGAGCGCCCAGCCGCCGACGAGCGCGACGACCGCAACCGCCGCGCTCACGCGCGCGGCTTCGAGCTTCCAGCGCCAGACGAGCAACAGCGTGGCGACGCCGGCAAGCAGCGACAGCGCGACGCTCAACACGGCCGGCGTCTCGACCAGCCGGTCGAAGAGCCAGCGCGCGTCCGAGCGCACGACGATCGCGCCGGCGATCGCCCCCGCGCCCGCGAGCGACCCCACGACCAGCGCACGCACGCGAAACAGCGACGCCATCTCAGCGTCGCCCTCGCGGCGCGCGTCGGCGGCGAGGTACACCGCCGCCAGGTACGCGCTGGACACGAGCGCGAGCAGCCCCGCCGTCAGCGACGTCGGGTTCAGCCAGCTCGACCACAGCTCCCCCGCGGCGTTGCCGACCGGCACCCGCTGCGACGCGATTCCGCCCGCGGCGGCGGCCAGCGCGAACGGCGCCAGCAGCGACCCCAAGGCCGTCAGCGTGTCGACGGCCCGCGCCTCGGCATCGCCCGAGCTCGCCGACCGCAGCGCGTACGCGACGCCGCGCAGGATGATCCCGAGGCCTGCCGCCGTCAGCGCCACGCCGAGCGTCGAGGCCATCGACGCGAACGCAACCGGATAGCCCGTCCACACGACGACGAGGACGAAGATCAGCCAGACGTGGTTGGCCTCCCACACCGGCGCCATCGAGTGGTGCGCGTGCTCGCGGATGCGCTTGGCCCGCTCGCCGCGCCCCGCGAACAGCTGCCAGATCCCGGCGCCGAAGTCCGCGCCCGCGAGGATCGCGTACAGCGCGACGCCCTGCAGGGCGAAGAACAGCGGCAGCTCGCAGAGGTCGAGGCCTAGCACCGGCTCAGCTCACCACCTTCTCCGGCTCGTATGACGCGGGCATCGGCACCTTCGCCAACCGCCGCAGGATCCACGCGACCGCCGCGATCAGGCACGCGTAGAACGCCGCGAGCGTCGCGTAGCCGACCGGGATGCCGGCCGCCGCCGTCACCGCCTCCTCCGTGCGCATGACCTTGTAGACGACCCACGGCTGGCGCCCGACCTCGGTCGTCACCCAGCCGCTGATGAGCGCGATGACGGCCAGCGGCCCCGCCACCACCAGCGCCCGATAAAACCACACCCCGCTCGGCATGCGCTTCCGGCGCACGCGGATGAAGAGGTACAGCGCGCTCAGCGCCGCGAGGAACGTCCCGATCGAGACCATCAGCTGAAACGAGATCCGCACGACGTTGACCGGCGGGCGATCGGCCTCCGGCACCGCATCCAGGCCCTGCACCGTCGCGTTCGGGTCGTGGAAGGCCAGCAGCGACAGCCCCTTCGGGATCGGGATCCCGCCCTTCACCTCGCCGTCGCTGTACCACCCGAGCAGGTGCAGCGGCGCTCCCTTCTCCGTGTGCCCGACCCCTTCCAGCGCGGCGAGCTTCGTCGGCTGCGACTTCGCCACCTCGCGCGCCGCCCAGTCGCCGACGAGCACCTGCACGGGCGCGGCGAGCGCGGCGACCGTCAGCGGGATCGTCAGCGCGATCCGCTCGTAGCGCCCCCACCTGCCGCGCAGGCGCCCGACCGCGTACGCGCCCGCCACCAGAAAACCCGTGACCATGAACCCCGCGAGATACATGTGCGTGAGCTCGAAGCCGAGGTGCGAGTTGCCAAACAGCGCCTTGACCGGCTCGATGTCCGTGACGGTCCCGTCGGGCCGCACGCGAAAGCCGCCGGGGTCGTTCATCCACGAGTTCACGGCGAGGACGAACAGCGAGCCCGTCATGCCCGCCAGCACGATCGGAAAGCCGCTGGCGAAGTGCGCGCGCGGCGACATCCGGTTCCAGCCGTAGACGTAGATCCCGATGAAGATCGCCTCGAGGAAGAACGAGAACCCCTCGAGCGCGAAGCCCAGGCCGAAGACCGCGCCGAACGTGCCCATGAAGCCGGGCCACAGCAGGCCCATCTCGAAGCTCAGGATCGTGCCGGTCACGACCCCGCACGCGAACAGCGCGACCATGACCTTCGTCCAGCGCATCGCGATCACGCGGTAGACCTCGTCGCCGGTGCGCATCCACAGCCACTCGGCGCGCAGCACCATGGCAGGGAACGCGATCCCGAAACACACGAGCGGGATGTGCACCGCGAACGACAGCGCCTGCATCTGACGGGCCTGCAGCAGGTACTCCTGCTGGACGGGATCGAACATCGCGCGACCAGCTTCCTCTCCGGCGCGACCTGGCGCAATGCCGTCTACGCTGGGCCACATGTCCGTCTCGAGCCCCGACGAGCTGCGTGCGCTGCAGGCGGCCGGCAAGGTCGTCGCCGACACGATCCGCGCCATGCGCCGCGCGGTCGCCCCCGGCGTCAGCACCGGCGAGCTCGACCGAGTCGCCGCGCGCGTGTTCGCCCGCGCCGGCGCGCGCTCCGGGCCGCAGCTTGACTACGGCTTTCCGGGCGTCACGTGCATCAGCGTCAACGACGAGGCCGTGCACGGCATCCCCGGCCGCCGCCGGCTGCGCGCCGGCGACCTGGTCAAGCTCGATGTCACCGTCGAGCTCGATGGCTTCTACGCCGACTCGTGCCGCTCGGTGCACGTCGCCACGCCGCGCCCGCGCACCGTCCGCCTCGTGCGCACCGCCGAGCGCGCGCTCGCCAACGGCCTCGAGGCGGCCACCGCCGGAGCGCCGGTCAACGCGATCGGCAGCGCCGTGCAAGACACGGTCCATGCCGCCGGCTTCGCGGTCTGCGACGGGCTCATGGGTCACGGCATCGGGCGCCGCATCCACGAGGCGCCCGACGTGCCGAACGTCTACGAGCCGTCGCTTGACCAGCCGCTGACCGAAGGGCTCGTCATCACGATCGAGCCGCTCGTCGCCGAGGGCGGCCCGGCCGTGCGGCTCGCCTCCGACGGCTGGACCGTGCGCACCGCGGACGCCTCGCGTGTGGCGCATGTCGAGCACACGATCGTCGTGCGCGACGGCCTGCCGCTGCTGTTGACAGCCTGACCGTTCGGCGGTTGCACGCGTCCGTCCGGGCGCCGTACGGTCGCGCGATGCACGCTCACCTCGCGAAGTCCAGCCTCGCCGTGCTCGCCGCGGTCGCCGTCGCCGCCGGGTGCGGGTCAGACGACGGCGGCGGCGACGAGCCGACCGTCGCCGAAGCGAAGGCCACGCTCTCGAAGGACTGCCAGCAGGGCAAGGCCTCCGACAAGCCGCTGTGCGACTGCATCGCCGACAAGCTCGAGGACGCCGGCAACGGAGCAAAGGAGATCCTCGTGTTCAACAAGCTCGTCAACGACAACAAGTCGCCGGCCGCCGTCAAGACGGCCGCGGGCAAGTGCTCGGAGTTTGCTGCGCCGTAGGGCGCTGACGGCGCGCCCGGCTGTTACACGGGCAGCGCGACGCCGTGGCGCTCGAGCAAGAGCTCGCCGAGCTCGCGGGCCTTCATCGCGGCGTCGCGGTCGCCCTCGTGCGCGGCGACGATCGAGCCCTTCATGAGGATGTGCCACTGCGCGGCGACGCGCTCGGGGTCCTCGACGCCCGCCGCGGTCGCGAGCTCGCAGACGAACGCGCGGATGTTCGCCAGGTGGATGACGCAGGCCTGGCGGACCGGGTCCGCGCGATCCTCGAACTCGAGCAGCGACGTGACGAAGGCGCAGCCCTCGAAGTCGTCGCGCGCGAACCACTCCGAGAAGATCTCGAAGATCGTCAGCAGCCGAGCAGCCGGCGTCGATGCGCGGCGCAGCACCTCGTCCTGCACCCACCCGACCGTCCAGCGCTCCTCGCGCAGCGCCATGAACGCGACGGCGAGCTCGTTCTTGGAGGCGAAGTTGCGGTACAGCGTCATCTTCGCGACGTCCGCCTCGGCGGTGATCGTGTCGACCCCGATGGCGCGGACGCCGCCGCGGCTGAACAGGTCGTACGCGGCATCGAGGATGCGATCTCGACCGCTGCGGGCCTTGTCGAGCGTGTGCGTATCAGGTGCAGCCATAGCACGACTATAGGGCCGCCCGGGGCGAAGGTGGAGGATTGCCGCACAGCTATGCTCCGGTGGATGCAGGAGATGGTCATCTACGGGGTCAGCTTCGACATGGTCGGCAAGCAGCCGATCGTGCTGCTGAAGACCGTCGACAGCAACAAGTTCCTCCCGATCTGGATCGGGCACCCCGAGGCGGCCGCGATCCTGATGAAGCTGCAGGGCGCGACGACGCCGCGGCCGATGACCCACGACCTGCTCGTGGACATGCTCGGCGAGCTCGACGTCCGCTGCACTCAGGTCGCCGTCACCGAGCTGCGCGACAACACGTTCTTCGCCTCGATCACGCTTGCGGTCGACGGCAAGGAGATGGAGATCGACTCGCGCCCCTCCGACGCGCTCGCCCTGGCAGTCCGCTCGGGCGCGCCGATCTTCGCGGCCGAGGAGGTCATCGCCGAGTCGGCGATCGAGTTCGAGCACGACGTCGAGGACACCGAGGAGGTCGTCGAGAAGTTCAAGGACTTCCTCGACCAGGTGTCCCCCGAGGACTTCGCCGGCGACGACGGGTAACCGCGCGGCGGGCCCGCGCGGTTGTAGGACGCACGTATCAGCCGGTGATGCGCAAGCCGGCCCGTGACGGCTTCCCGCTCAGGCCAGCGACTCGAGGGGTCGCGGACAACCGGTAGCGACCCGCCGCCAAGCGACGCGCGACGGACGCGGGCAGTCTGAACCTTGTCCTGCCGCTCGGCCGTGAGCGCGAGAACGATCCGACCCGCACGTAGCGCGTGCACGCCGCGCGTCGGCGGTTCGTGGGGGTGGCCGCGACGCAGCGCGACCCCACGCGGCGGCCGACGCGCACGCGCTCGAGGACGAAACGCACCCTGGCCGCCGCGGCGAGCCTGAATCCAACAGCGCCCGGTCGCTTGCGCCGGAAGGCGTTCGGCGTCACGCGCAGGTCCAGCACGGATGGGCGGATGAGGATCGTCCTGGTCGTGGCAGTGGAGTTTCCGACGAGATCCTTCGTCGAGACGCCGACGGTGCGTGTGCCCACCACCTTGTAGGTGTGAGCGACGAGATTGCCGGTCGCCGCTGCGCCATCGCCGAAGGTCCATGTCGTCGCGAGCGTCGCCGACCAGGTGTCGAATGGGGTCGCCGAGAACGAGACCGAACGCCCCGCCGCGCCGGATGCCGGGACCCCGACGGCCCGCAACTCGGGTGGGGTTGCATCGAATCCGGCTGCGCTGATGATTCCGGCGGTGGTGTCGCTCCATGCCGCGACGGCGTTGCCGGCCGGGTCGACCGCCACGTCCGGCTCCGCGGGACTGCGCTCGTCCGCGGTCAGCCGGATCGGCGGCTGCCAGCTCCCACCGGCGCGACGACCGACCATGATCGAGGGCCGCGGGCCTGTCGCATCGGTCCAGGCAGCGGTCGCGTCGCCGTGCGCGTCTACGACGAGCGCGGGCGACGACGCGCCGCGACCGCCAGCGTTGACCCGCACCTCCGGGAGCCATCCGCCGCCAGCAGGGTGGCTGACAGCGCGGATCTCGTCCAGACCCTCGGCAAAGACGACCGTCGCGGTGCCGGCCGAGTCCATGCCGACCGTCGCGTCGTGGCCGCTCGAGCCGAGCGGAATCGCAGCTCCCCACCCACCCGTCACCGGTCGCAGCGCGGCCTTTGCGGCCGCGCTGAAGTCCGACCACGACGCGACGGCGTTGCCGGCCGGATCGACCGCCACATCGACGTCGTACGGAATCGAGGCCGGGTCGGGGATGACCTCCGGCGCCAGCCATGCCCCGCCCGCGGGATGCGCCGTGGAAACGACGCTCGGCTGCGGTACCCCGCCCGCATTGCGCACCCAGACGGCGAGTGCGGTGCCGCGAGCATCGATCGCCACATCCAGGGGCACGGCGGACGCTTCGTCGACGGAGGATGCGCCGATCGGGGCCTGCCACGTCCCACCCGCGGGCCGCTCCGCACTCTGCAGCTGATAGCCGCCCGTCAGCGGGTTGCGACGCACCCAGACCGCCAACGCGGTCCCGCTTGGGTCGACCACGACCCGGGGGTTGCGACTGTCGCCACCCGAAGCGCTGATGCCTGAGATATCGACCGGCGCGCGCCAAGCCCCTCCGGCAGGGCGCTCCGCGGCTTGCACGACGAGGCTCGTGCCGTTGAAGCGCTGCCATACCGCCACCGCGTTCCCTTGAGAGTCGATCGCCAACTGCGGTCCCGGCCGCTCCAACGCCGGAGGTCCTTCGTCCGGTCCCGGCCGCGAGAGGTCGACGGGCGCCTGCCACGGCCCACCCGCGGGGCGAACGGCGCTCTGCACGGTCATATCCGTGCCGACCGCACCGCCGCGCCGCCAAACAGAGATCGCGTTGCCCTTGGCGTCGAGCACGATCTGCGGGCGGGATGCCGACGCGGCACCGACAGGAGCGATGTCCAGCGGCGCGACCCAGCCCGAGGCCGCGAGCGACGGCTCGACACCAATCGACATCGCGCCGATGGCGGTCACGACGACGCCCCAGCCAGTGCGACGCAGCCACCGACGACCCTGTCTCATCACGACCTCCCCGTAGACCGCGGGCCATCATACGGACGCGGTGACCGACGGGGCTGTCGGGAACGCTAGGCCAGCGCGAGATCGA
Source organism: uncultured Actinomycetes bacterium (assembly GCA_963839905.1). Classification (GTDB taxonomy): domain Bacteria; phylum Actinomycetota; class Thermoleophilia; order Solirubrobacterales; family Solirubrobacteraceae; genus CADCVQ01. The sequence goes on from CAWIXC010000017.1 coordinate 403,033, forward strand.
CGACGCGCCCGATGAGCTCGTCGAAGCCGATCCCCGCGGCGTCCGCCGCTTGGGGCAGCAGCGACGTGTCGGTCATGCCGGGCACGGTGTTCGCTTCGAGCACCGTCAGCTCGCCGGTCGCGTCGCACAGCATGAGGTCGACGCGCGCGAAGCCCGCGCAGCCGAGCGCGTTCCACACGTCGAGCGCGAGGGCGCGGACGCGCTCGGTCACCTCCTCGGGCAGGTCCGCCGGGCAGACGAAGTCCGTGCGGCCGATCTCATAGCGCGCCTCGTACCGGTCGTCCTCGTGCGGGATCGCCTCCACGACCGGCAGCACGAGCGGCTCCCCGCCGCCCGCCGGCTCGAGCAGCGACACGGCGAGGTCGCGCCCGTCGACGTGCTCCTCGAGCAGAACCTTGTCCCCATAGGAGAACGCCGCCACCAGCGCGCCCGGCACCTCCTTCGCCGTCTGCGCCATCTTGATCCCGAGCGCCGAGCCCTGGTTGGACGGCTTCACGACGATCGGGAAGCGCAGCCGCTCCTCGATCGCCGGCAGCGCCTCGGCGGCGCCGAGCTCCTTGAACGCCGTCTCGTTGAACGCGAAGAAGTCCGGCGTCGGGATGCCCGCGTCGCGCATCTCGTGCTTGGCGATGACCTTGTCGGCGCAGCGGATGCACGCCGACACGCCCGACCCGGTGTACGGGATGCCAAGCGCCTCGAGCAGCTCCTGAACCGTCCCGTCCTCGCCGTCGCGCCCGTGCAGCGCGACGAACGCGACCTCCGGCTCGGCCGCGCGCAGACGCTCGACGAGGTCGTGGCCGACGTCGATCCCGATGACCTCGTGGCCGAGCCGTTCCAAAGCGTCCTGCACCCGCACGCCGGACTTCAGCGAGATCTGACGCTCGAGCGAGCGCCCGCCCTTCAGGACCGCGACGCGGGTCATCCCTCGCGCGCGTCGGACCGCCGGCGGCGCTCGGGCGCCGGCAGGTGCAGCACGTCGGCAAGCTCCGCGTCGGGCTCCGACGGCGCCGGCTCGGCCAGCGGCGCGACCGTCTGGTGCGAGCCGGTCAGCGTGCCGTAGAGCTCGATCTGCTCGCGCACGACCTCGCCGATCCGCCGCACGCCCTCGCGGATCTCGGCCTCGCCGACGCCCGAGAAGTTCAGCCGCATCGAGCTGCCGCCGCGCCCGTCGAGGAACGCCGCGCGGCCCGGCACGAACGCGACATGCTCGTCCAACGCCCGCGCGAGCAGATCGGTCGTATCGATATACGAGGGCAGCGTCGCCCAGATGAACAGGCCGCCCTGCGGGTGCGTCCAGGAGCACTCGCGCCCGAAGCACTCCGCGAGCGAGTCGAGCATGACGTCGCGCCGGCGGCGGTAGATCTCCTTCAGCGAGTGCACGTAGTCCTGCCAGCGCCCGCTCGCGAAGTACGCGGCGACGAAGAACTGCGTCAGCGACGACGAGCACAGGTCGGCCGCCTGCTTGCCGACGTTCATCTTCTCGAGCACCGGCCGCGGGCCGACGCTCCACCCCAGCCGCACCCCCGGCGACAGGATCTTCGAGAACGTCCCCAGGTAGATGACGAAGTCGCCGCCGTCGAGGTCGTACAGCGTCGGCAGCGGGTCGCCCTCGTAGCGCAGGAGGCCGTAGGGGTTGTCCTCGAGCACGAGCAGCTCGCGCTCGCGCACGACCTCGATAAGGCGCTTGCGGCGCGGCAGCGACAGCGTCGTGCCCGACGGGTTCTGAAACGTCGGCACGGTGTAGATGAACTTCGGCCGCCGGCCCTCGCCGTCGAGGCGCTCGAGCGTCTCCTCGAGCAGGTCGATGCGCATGCCGTCCGCGTCGCCCTCGATCTGGATGACCTCGGCCTGATACGAGCAGAACGTCGGCACGGCACCGGGGTACGTGGGCGCCTCGGCGATGATCACGTCGCCAGGGTCGATCAGGGTCTTGCAGACGAGGTCGATGACCTGCTGGCCGCCGGTCGTGACGAGGACGTCCTCGGGGTCGATGATCGTCCCCTCCTCCTCCATGACCTCGGCGATGCACTGCTTCAACACCGTGAGCCCCTCGGTGGGGCCGTACTGCAGCGAGCGCGCGCACGAGTCGACCGCGACACGGCTCATGATCGCCGCGAACGACTCGGCCGGAAACGACGACGTGTCGGGCAGGCCGCCGGCGAGCGAGATGATGTCCTTGCGCTCGGTCAGCGCCATGAGGTCGCGCATCGCGGAGGAGCGCATGACCTTCGTGCGCTCGGCGAACAACGCGGCGTAGCGCTCGAGGTCGCGCGACGTGCGGCGGGTGGGCGGGGCGGCTGTGATCACGCGGTGTTCGCCAGGGGCCCGCATGTCCCTGTCGTCTATCGTCATGCGCCCCCACGCTACCGGACGCTGTGCGACTGCTGATCGACATTCTCCAAGGCGCCGGTCTGGCCGGCGCGGCGGGCATCCGCCCGTTTCTGCCTGCTCTCGTGGCCGGCGCGCTCGCGAGCGCGGACATGGGCATCGACTACGAGAACACGCCCTTCAGCTTTCTCGAGCGGCCCGGCTGGCTGCTCGCCGTCCTGCTCGCGCTGATCGTCGCGGTGATCGCGCAGCGGCGCGGCGTGCCCGAGCGCGTGCTCGACTCGTCGCTGTCGGGGATCGGCATCGGGCTCGGCGCGCTGATGTGCGCCGGCGCGCTCGCCGACCATGACTACATCTGGTGGCCGGGCATGATCGGCGGCGGCCTCTGCGCCGCGCTCGCCGGCGCCGCGTCGCACTCGCTCGTCGTCCGCACGCGCGCGCGCCTGGACGACGAGGCGCGGGCGGCGCTGCCGGTCTACCTCGAAGGCACGGCGGTCGTGCTCGCCGCGCTCGCGGTGCTCGTCGCGCCGATCACCGTCGTCGCGCTCGGCTTCTTCGCGTTCCTGCTGCGCGGCGGCCGGCGCCGCGAGGGCGAGAAGTACGCGGGCCTGCGCATCCTGCGGTGACCCCGGCCCGCCCGCCGAAGCTCGTCCTGACCGTCATCGACGGGATGAAGCCGACGATGCTCGAGCGCGCGATCCGCTCGGGGAGCGCGCCGGCGCTGAAGGCGATCCGCGACCGCGGGACGTACGTGGACGACTGCGTCGCGGCGTTTCCGTCGGTGACGCCGGTGTGCGCGGGCGTCATCTCGACGGGTCGCATGCAGGACGAGCACCGGATCCCGTCGATGAACTGGTACTCGCGGGAGGAGGAGCGCTACGTCGAGTACGGCTCGTCGTTCTCGGCGTCGCGCAAGTTCGGCCTCAACCGCCAGCTCGTCGACACGATCTTCAACATGAACTCCGAGCACCTGGCGGCGGAGGTGCCGACGGTGTTCGAGACGCTCGACAACGCGGGCGTGCGCACGGCCTGCACCTCCTATCTCATCTTCCGCGGGCGCCACGCGCACGAGGTCTCGCGCGACTGGGCGCTCACGCGCGTCGCGTCGCAGCTCTTCAAGCGCTCGGTCATGGGGCCCAAGGAGCTCTTCTACGCCGACATCTTCGCCAGCCGCAAGACTGGCTGCTGGTCGCGGATGGGGATCCCCGGGATGCGCGACCAGCACGCCGGCTGCGTCGGCTCCTATCTCGTCGAGCACGACCTGTTCGACTTCCTGCTGCTGTCGCTGCCCGACAACGACGCGCACTCGCACAAGCACGGCCCGCACGCGCAGATCGACTCGATCGCGGCCGCGGACGCGGAGCTGTGGCGGGTCATGGAGGCCGGCGGCGGGCCCGAGCAGTTCCTCGACGAGCACGCGATGATCGTCATGGCCGACCACTCGCACTCGCACATCGAGCGCATCGTCGAGTTCACCGATGCGTTCACGGATTGGAAGGTGCTGCGGCCCTCGGGCACGAACGCGAGCGCCGCCGAGATCGCGCTGTGCCCGGCGCAGCGCTCGGCGATGGTCTACCTCCTGCATCAGGCACGCGGGGACGCGCTCGGGCGGGTCATCGCGATCGCGCGCGAGATCGAGGGCGTCGACCTCGTCATGTGGATGGCCGGCGGGCGCGGGCATATCGCGGGCGAGCGCGGCGAGCTGTCGTTCGTCCCAGGCGACGACGTCGCCGACGACCGCGGCCTGCGCTGGCACGTCGACGGCGAGCTCGACACGCTGCTTGCGACCGTGCAGGAGGGCCTGTTCGTCAGCGAGCACTACCCCGACGCGCTGCGGCGCGTCTGGTCGGCGCTGTCGTGCCCGACGTCGGGCGACGTGCTGCTGTCCGCCGAGCCGGCCTACGAGTTCCCCGACTGGGGCAAGCGCGCCCACGTGCGCGGCGGCAGCCACGGCTCGCTGCACCGCGTCGACTCGCTCGGCGCGCTGCTGTTCTGCGGGCTGGACTGCGCGGTCGAGGGACCGTGGTCGCTGAGCGACATCGCGCCATTGGTGCTCGCGCACTTCGACCCCGGGTAGATTTGGAGGCCATGACCGACGAGGCCTTCGTGGTGCCGGTCGCCGAGGCGCCACCCCGCCGGCGTAGGCGCACGCGCGTGCGCGCGGCCTTGCGCCATCCGGCGAACTGGCTGCAGCTCATCCGCTTCGGGGCGGTCGGGGCGAGCGGCTACGTCGTCAACCTCGCGGTGTTCACGCTCGCGGTGCACGGTGCCGGGTTCGGGTACGGCGCCGCGGCAACGATGGCGTTCGTCGTGGCGCTGGCGAACAACTTCATCTGGAACCGCGCCTGGACCTTCAAGGCCGGCGACGGGCACGCGGGCTTTCAGGCGGCGCGCTTCGTCGTCGTGTCGCTGGTGGCGTTCGGCTTCAGCCTGCTGGTGCTGTTCATGCTCGTCGAGCTTGTGGGGGTCGCGAAGGTGCCGGCGCAGGCCGTCGCGATCGTCGCCGCGACCCCGCTGAACTTCCTCGGCAACAAGCTCTGGAGCTTCAGGACGTGAACCGCGCGGCGTGCTGCGCCGCGTTGCTGACCTTCCTGCTCGCCGCGCCTGTGGCTCCGGCCGCCGGGTCCGCGACCACGAACCCTTTGAATCCGCTGACGGCCGTGCCGGTGGCCGGCGACCAGCTCGTGGCACCCTCGAGGCAGGACGTCGCGCCGGCCGGCCACCGGCTGTCGGCCAACCAGGCGGGCGCGATCGCGGAGAAGATCGACGACGTCGCGCACGAGCTGCGCCGCTATCCGGGCTCGACGCGCGAGGTCTTTCAGAAGGGCATCGACCGCTGGCAGATCTCGTACTTCGCGAAGGTCCCCGTGGGCGCGCCGCGCAAGGAGATCGCGCAGATCGTCATCGACGACCGCAGCGGGGCGGTACTCGAGGCGTACACGAACTACAAGGTCGCGTGGACGATGGCGCGCGGATATCCCGGCGCGTTCGGGCGGATCGTGAACTCGCCGATCGTCTGGATCCCGCTGGCGGTGCTGTTCGTCGTGCCGTTCCTCGCGCCGTGGCGCCGGCGGCGGCTGCTGCATCTCGACCTGCTCGTGCTCAGCGCGTTCTCGGTCTCGCTGGCGTGCTTCAACGCCGCGCGGATCGACTGGTCGGTGCCGCTCGTGTACCCGCTGCTGCTGTACCTCCTTGGGCGGATGCTGTGGGTGGGGCTGCGCTCTTCCTCCGGTGCGGCCGCTCGCCGGCCATTGGAGCTGCTCGTGCCGGTCACGTGGCTGGCCGTCGCGGTCATCTTCCTGCTCGGCTTCCGGGTCGCGCTGAACGTCACGCGCTCGAACGTCATCGACGTTGGGTACGCGGGCGTCATCGGCGCGGACCGCTTCGCCGACGGTCGCGCGCTGTACGGGAAGTTCCCGTCCGACAACCAGAACGGCGACACGTACGGCCCGGTCGTCTACGAGGCGTACATGCCGTTCGAGCAGGCCCTGCCCTGGAGTGGGAAGTGGGACGACCTGCCCGCAGCGCACGCCGCCTCGATCGCGTTCGACCTGCTGGCGTGCTTTCTCTGTTACCTCATCGGGCGGCGCGTGCGGGGGCCGGACCTCGGGGTCGTGCTCGCGTACTGCTGGGTCACGTTCCCGTTCACGCTCTACGCGTCGATGACGAACTCCAACGACGCGCTCGTGGCGGCGCTCGTGCTCGCGGCCGTGTGGGCGGCGTCGCGCCCGCTCGCGCGCGGTGGGCTGGTCGCGCTGGCGGGCTTGACGAAGTTCGCACCCCTATTGCTCGCCCCGCTGTTCGCGTTTCATCCTCGTGCGACGCGCCGCGGCGTGCTGTGGTTCGCGGTCGGGTTCGCGCTGCTCGCCGCGCTGGCGTTCGTGCCGGTGGTGGCGCACAACGACCTGCGCAGCTTCTGGGACGCGTCGATCGCGTTTCAGGCCGAGCGCGGCTCGCCGTTCTCGGTTTGGGGGCTGTACGAGGGAGAGTGGATCGACACGATCCAGTCGGGGGTGCAGCTCGTGGCGGTGCTGGGCGCGATCGTGCTGGCGTTCGTGCCGCGCCGGCGTGACGTCGTCGGCCTCGCGGCGCTGAGCGCGGCGATCCTGATCGCGCTGCAGCTCGGGGTGACGCACTGGTTCTACCTCTACATCCCGTGGTTCTTCCCGCTCGTGATGATCGCCCTGCTCGGGCGGCTGGGGCCGCCGGTGCGGGTCCCGTTGCGCGCGTGAGCGAGCGCGTGCATCTCGCGCTCGCCGGCCTGACGTTGGCGATCCTGTGGGCCGTCGCGACGACGACGGGCCCGTTCGCCGACACGACCGTGAACGACCTGTTCGTCTACCGCTCCTACGCGGACCTGCTCCTCGACGGGCAGCTGCCGTACCTGGACTTCGGCTTCGAGTACCCGCCGCTTGCCGCGGTGCCGCTCTGGCTCGCCGGGCTGGGCGGGACGGACGAGCCGGCGTACGCGACGGCGTTCGCCGTGCTGATGTGCGCGTGCGCGGTGGCCGGCCAGCAGCTCGCGGCGCAGCTGGCGGGCCGGGGCCGCAACAGGGTGGTCGTCGCGTGGCTGCTCGCCTTCACGCCGATCCTCATCGGCGCGTCGGTGCGCACGCACTTCGACGCGCTGCCGATCGCGATCGCGCTGGGTGCGCTGCTCGCCTTCGCCCGCGACCGCCCGTCGCTCGGCTTCGCGCTGCTCGGCGTGGGCACGATGACGAAGCTCTTCCCCGGGCTGCTCGCGGTCGTCGCGTTCGTGTGGCTGTTCTGGGGCCGCGACGCGCGGCGGGCCGCGCTGCGCGGTGCGGCGATCTTCGCGGCAGTCGTCCTCGCGATCTCGCTGCCGTTCGCGGGCGCGGGCTACGTGGAGTCGTTCACGTTTCACCTCGACCGCCCGGTGCAGATCGAGTCCACGCCCGCAACCGTGCTGTTCGCGCTCGGCGGGTCGGATGTCACGGGCACCAACCTGCGCCCCGATCGCTTCAAGTCAAACGGCCTGGACGGCGGCTACGCGGACGGCGTCGAGCGCCTGTTCTTCCTGCTGCTCGTGGGCGCGCTCGCGGCGATCGTCGCGCTGGCGGCACGACGGCCCGACGCCCGCCACCTTGTCCTCTGCGGCTTCGCCGCGCTGCTGGCGTTCGTCACGCTCGGCAAGGTCTTCTCGCCGCAGTACGTGATCTGGCTCGCCCCGTTCGCCGCGCTGGCGTGGGTCTGGTGCGAGCGAGCGGTGGCGCTCCTCGCCGGCGCCGCGATCGTCCTCACCCACGTCGAGTTCCCGAGCCGCTACTTCGACCTGATCAACCAGCAGCACGACGTGATCTGGATCGTCGCGGCCCGCAACGCCCTGCTGCTCGCCGCGCTCCTCGGCCTCGTCATGAAGCTCGCGTCACCCTCCGCGCCGGGACGCTCCGGCTAGCTCGCTAGCCTCGCACCGATGTCCTCGCCGATCAGTCTGGACTTCTACGACGCCGAGCTGCGCGCCCACCACGAGCACCTTCGCGCCGCGTACGGGATCAGCGCCGGTGATGAGGTTTTCGACATCGGGTGCGGGACCGGGCTGACGACTCGCGAGGCGGCACGCGCCGCAGCACCCGGCCGCGTCATCGGCGTCGACGTGTCCGAGCGCATGCTCGAGCGCGCCCGTGAGCTGACGGCAGCCGACCGGCTCGACAATGTCCGCTACGAGCTGGGCGACGCCCAAGTGCATCGCTTCGAACCCGCCCGCTTCGATGTTGCGATCAGCCGCTTCGGGACGATGTTCTTCTCCGATCCGGCGGCCGCCTTCGCCAACATCGCCGCCGCCCTGCGCCCCGGCGGGCGCCTGGTGCTCCTCATCTGGCAGCGACGCGAGCACAACGAATGGGTGCGGGCGATCGACGCCGCGCTTGGCGACGCGGCGCAGCCACCGCCGCCGGACCTGGATGCCTTCTCGCTCGGCGATGCCGAAGCGACCGCGGGCATCCTCGCGCGCGCCGGGTTCGACGCGATGAACTTCGAGGACGTCCGCGAGCCCGTGTTCTACGGACACGACGTCGACGCCGCGCTCGCGATCGTCCGGGGCTTTCAGACCACGAGCGCCGCCCTCGCAAGCCTGAGCGACAGCGAGGCGGCTCGCACCGTCAAGCGTCTGCGCGAGATGCTCGCGGCACACCACAGCGACGAGCGCGGCGTCGTCCTCGATGCGCGTTCCTGGCTGCTCACGGCTCGGCGACGCCGCTCGGCGCGTTGACGGCACCCGATTCACGCCAGGCGACACGACGGCCGCTGTTCGCCGCCCGGCCCGCCGCGCTCAGATGCGCTTGGGCTTGAGGGGATGCGCCGTGCCGGCGCTGATCTGGGAGACCTTGGGAGTAAGCATGTAGCGATCCTGCTCGGACCGACGCGCGCGGTCATCGGGGCGGTTCCCTGATCCCACCCCTGATCCGGCCGTGAGGAGTCAAGACTCCGCCGCCAGGATCGCTCGCAGCTATGTCCCGCAGAACGTCTGGTACTCGCCGCCGAAGCTCGGCGGAGCCGGCTCGGCGTAGGCCTCGAGGCCGGGGCGCTTGCTAAACGGCTGAGCGAGCACGTCAACGAGCTCGCGGAACGGCACGACGTCGCCCACCGTCGCCGCCGCGAGCGCTTCCTCGACGAGGTGGTTGCGCGGGATGTAGACCGGGTTGACGCGGTCCATCGCGTCCGCGACCGCCGCCGGGTCGGATGCCCGGGACGCGAGTCGGGCGCGCCAGCGCTCCGACCAAGCGTCGAACTCGAATGGCTCGGCCTGGAACAGCGACCGCACAGGCTCCACGTCCCCGCGAACCGCCGACGACAGCGCGCGGAAGCACGACGTGAAGTCGACGCGCTGAACGTGCAGCAGCGCCAGGAGGTCGTCGAACAGCGCGCGGTTCTCCCGGTGGCCGTCTGCCAGGCCCAGCTTCGCGCGCATCCCCGCACACCAGTAGTCGTGGTAGCGGTCGGGGAACGAGGCCAGCACCTCGCCGGCCGCCGCGACCGCCGCGTCCTCCTCGGCGTCGATCAGCGGCAGCAGCGCCTCGGCCAGCCGCGCGAGGTTCCACTGCGCGATCGCCGGCTGGTTGCCGTAGGCGTAGCGGCCGCTGTGATCGATCGAGCTGAACACGGTCGCGGGGTCGTAGGCGTCCATGAACGCGCACGGCCCGTAGTCGATCGTCTCACCGGAGATCGTCATGTTGTCGGTGTTCATGACGCCGTGGATGAACCCGACGAGCATCCAGCGCGCGATGAGCGACGCTTGCGCGTCGACGACCGCCTCGAAGAACGCGAGGTAGGGGCGATCCGCCTCGGCCGCATGCGGATGGTGGCGGGCGATGGCGTAGTCGGCAAGGCGCCGCACGAGCTCCGGCCCGCCCTGCGCCGACGCGTACTGAAACGTCCCGACGCGAACATGGCTCGCCGCGACGCGAACGAGCACCGCGCCCGGCAGCAGCGTCTCGCGCACGACGTCCTCGCCGGTCGCCACCACCGCGAGCGCCCGCGTCGTCGGGATGCCGAGCCCGTGCATCGCCTCGCCGATCACGTACTCCCGCAGCATCGGGCCGGCGGCCGCCTTCCCGTCGCCGCCGCGCGCGAACGGCGTGCGCCCCGAGCCCTTCAGGTGCAGGTCGCGACGGCGCCCGTGAACGTCGAGCACTTCGCCGAGCAGCAGCGCGCGGCCGTCGCCGAGCCGCGGCGAGTATCCGCCGAACTGGTGGCCGGCGTACGCCTGGGCCACCGGCGTCGCCGCATCGAGCGTCGCGTTGCCGACGAGCACCTCGACCCCGTCCGGCGCGCGCAGCGCATCGGCATCGACGCCCAGCTCGCCGGCCAGCTGCTCGTTGAGCGCCAGCAGCCGCGGCGCCGGCGCCGGCATCGCCTTCCACGGCGTGTACAGGCCTTCGAGCTCGCGGACGAAGGAGTTGTCGAACGCGAACAGCGGTTGGGCGGCAACGCTCATCGGACCCAGGCTAACGAGGCCGCGACCCTGGCCGTTCGCGATGATGGGGGCCATGGCGTACGACGAGGAGCTCGCCTCCCGGATCCGCGAGCTGCTCGCCTGGGACCCGGACATCACCGAGAAGCGGATGTTCGGCGGCTTGGCGTTCCTCGTCGCCGGCCACATGGCCGTCGCCGCCAGCGGGCAGGGCGGCCTGATGGTGCGCGTCGACCCCGAGGAGATCGATGTCCTGGCCACCCAGCCACATGCCCCGCCGTTCGAGATGCGCGGCCGCCCGACACGAGGCTGGCTGCGCGTCGACGCGGAGGGCCTGCACACCGACGCCGAGCTCGAGTCGTGGGTCAGGCACGGCGTCGAGCACGCGCGCTCACTTCCGCCCAAAGCGTGACACTGGTTCAAAACGCTCAATGGTTGAGCGTTTTGAACCACTGTCCTCACGCCGCGGGCAGCAGGACCTGCGCGATCGCGTCGGCGCGCAGCGGCGCAGAGCAGCGCACGACGACGCCCATGAGCCACGGGTCCTCGTCGGCGGTGTCATACCGCTCGTGCATCTGCGTGACGAAGCCGCGGATCGACTGCTCCTTCATGACGCCGATCACGCCGCCGCGGGGGCCGGTCATCCCGACGTCCGTGATGTAGGCCGTGCCGCCGGGCAGCACGCGAGCGTCCGCGGTCGGGACGTGCGTGTGGGTGCCCACGACCGCCGTCACGCGGCCATCGAGATGCCAGCCCAGTGCGACCTTCTCGCTCGTCGCCTCGGCGTGGAAGTCGACGAGCACATGGTCGACGCGGTCGCGCAGCTCCCCCAGCGCCTGCTCGATCCAGGTGAACGCCGGATAGCCGGCGCGCACGAAGAGGTTGCCGCTGAGGTTCACGACGCCGAGCCGCACCCCGTCGCGCTCGACGACGCACACGCCGTGGCCGGGCTGGTTCTTCAGGTAGTTGTACGGCCGAAGGATCTCTTCACGCGAGTCGAGGTAGCCGAAGATCTCGCGCCGGTGGTAGGCGTGGTTGCCGAGCGTGATGACGTCGACCCCCGCCGCGAACAGCTCGTCGGCGATCTTCGGGGTGATCCCCAGGCCGCCCGCAGCGTTCTCGCCGTTGACGACGACGAATGTTGGAGCGTGGCGCTCGCGCAGCGCGGGAAGAAGCCCCAGCAGCGTGTGCTTGCCCAGCGATCCGACGACGTCTCCGACGAACAGGATGGTCGCGGGAGCCTCGGGCACGCCGCATACTCTGACGCGGGATGGCTGACGAGGCCGCGACCCCCGATCCGCCCGCGCCGCCGCCGGCCGCGCCGGTGGTCGTCGCACGCTGGGTGCAGCTCGTCATGCTGCCGCTCGCCGTGCTCGCGCTGTACGCGCTCGCCCACGCCGCGGGCGTCGTGCTGCTGCTGTTCATCGTCGCGGCCGTCGTCGCGCTGATCCTCAACCCGCTCGTCGCGCTCGTCCAGCGTGCGCGACTGCCGCGAACGCTCGCCGTCATCGCGGTCTACGCCGTCTTCTTCACCGCGCTCCCGGTCACGGGCTTCGCGCTGTCGGGCCCAGTCTCCGATCAGGCGACGTCCTTCGCGCGCGACGTGCCGGGGCTCGTCGACGAGGCCTCGAGCTCGCTCGACGACGTGCAGAAGTTCTTCGACGACAAGGGCGTCGACGTCCAGATCAAGGGCCAGACCGACAGCGCGCTGGCGTCGCTGCAGTCAAGCGTCGTCGAGGGATCCGGGGAGATCGTCGCGATCACCGGCGAGCTGCTCGGCAGGCTCATCGAGCTCTCGTTCTACGTGATCCTCGTGCTCGTCCTGTCGATCTACATGCTCATCTACGGGCCGCAGATCGGCCGGCTGGTGCGCAAGGTGATGCCGCCCGGCGACGGCACGCCCGAGGACGACTTCCCGACCCGCGTGCAGCGTGCCGTCTTCGGCTACGTCCGCGGGCAGCTCTTGTTCAGCCTCATCATGGGCACGAGCGCCGGCGTGGCGCTGTGGATCTTCGGCACGATCGGGATCTTCCCCGACGGGCGCACGTACGCCTTCGCGTTCGGCGTGTTCTTCGGCCTCATGGAGCTCATCCCGTACGTCGGCCCGCTGCTCGGCGCGCTGCCGCCGATCATCGTCGCGCTCGCGCAGGATCCGCTGATGGCCGTGTGGGTCGCGCTGCTGTTCCTCGCCCTGCAGCAGCTCGAGGGCCATGTCGTCGCGCCGAACATCTTCGGGCGCTCGCTGCGCCTGAACCCGCTGCTCGTGATCTTCGCGCTGCTGCTCGGCGGCGAGATCTACGGCTTCGTCGGCGCCCTCGTGGCGCTGCCGATCGCCGCGATCCTGCGCGAGACCGTCGTCTACCTCAAGGACCACCTCGTCTTCGAGCCGTGGGGCACCTCGTCGCCGCTCGTCGTCGCGCAGTCGCCCGCCCCGATGCTGCCGCCGGAGGCCGCCGCGCTCGAGGTCCGGCGCGCGGTCGCCGCCGAGGCGCGCGAGGCGGAAGAGGCAAGCGACGGTGCCCCCGCGGACGGCACCGAGACGGTCGCCCCGCGCTAGGAGTGCAGGTCGTCGACCCAGCGCACCTGCTGCGGGTCGGGCTCGACGTCGGGCAGGTCGAGGTTCACGACGACCGGCTCCTGGCCCGAGCGCACGAGCACGCATGACAGCGGCTCGCCGGAGGCGTTGATCTCCTGGTGGGGCACGTACGGCGGCACGAAGATGAAGTCGCCGGGGCCAGCGTCGGCGACGTACTCGAGGCGCTCGCCCCAGCGCATCCGCGCCCGCCCGCTGACGACGTAGATGACGCTCTCGACCGCGCCGTGGTGATGGGCTCCGGTCTTCGCGTCGGGCTCGATGACGACCGTCCCCGCCCACAGCTTCTCGGCGCCCGCGCGCGCCGTCGTAATCGCCGCCGCGCGGCTCATCCCCGGCGTCTGCGGCGTGTTCGAATCGAGCTCGCCGGCGCGCACGACGCGCACGCCGTCCAGGCGCCAGTCGCGTGCGGGCGGATCGCCGGTCATCTCGTACAGGTTAGGCCCCGGCGCACGTAGGATCCGACGCATGAGCAAGGACCCCAAAGCGCTCGGCGGGCCCGAGCGGGTGAAGCGCACGCTCGGCAACATGGAGGCGAACATCGGCTACGTGCCGGGCTTTCGCCGGGCGCACGGTCGCGGCGTCGCCTTGCGCGGACACTTCACCGCGACTCCCGAAGCCGCGCAGCTGACGATCGCCGAGCACATGCAGGGCGACGAGATCCCCGTCACCGTCCGCCTGTCGAACGGCGACGGCAACCCCTACGCCAGAGACCGCAACGCCGTCCTCGGCTGCGCCGTGCGCTTCGCCCTGCCCTCCGGCGCGACGTCGGAGTGGGCCGCGCTGAACATCACCGACTTCCCCGCGCGCAAGCCCGACGACTTCGCCGGCCTCGCGGGCGCGCAGAAGAAGAACAAGAAGGGCAAGCCCAACCCGCTGCGCCTCGCCTTCTTCGTCGCGACGCACCCGCAATGCCTCAAGGGCCTGCTGGCGATCCTCAAGGCGCCGACCACGCAGAGCTGGGCGCGCGTGACGTTCAACGGCCTGCACGCGTACTTCCTCGTCGACGCGCAGGGCACCCGGCGCGCGTTTCGCTACCGCTGGGTCGCCGTCGCCGAGCCCGCCGACCTCACGCCCGACGAGAACCGCTTCCTGCCGCCGCAGTACCTCGTCTCGGAGATCAAGCAGCGCGTCGCGCAACGAGCCGGTGGCGTGGGACCTCGTCTTCACGATGGCCGAGCCGGGCGACCCCACCGACGACATGACCAAGCACTGGCCCGACAGCCGCAAACACGTCACTGCGGGACGGCTCGTCATCGACCGCGTCCACGAAGACCAGGACCTCGTCGACCGCTCGATGTTCGACCCGACGCTCGTCCCGCCGGGCATCGAGCTCTCCGACGACCCGGTGCTGCACTTCCGCTCGGAGTCCTACATCGAGTCGCAGAAGCGCCGGCTGTCGGAGACCAAGCCCGTCAGTCAAGCCGGAATAGCGCGCCGCGGGCGCGAGCTACCCTTCAGATGGGCATGGCCTTTCCCGCCACCCGCCTGCGCCGGCTGCGCTCCACCCCCGTCCTGCGCGACCTCGTCCGCGAGACGCGCCTGAGCGCGTCCGACCTCGTCCTGCCGCTCTTCGTCCAGGCGAGAGCGGGCCGCGAGCCGATCGGCGCGCTGCCCGGCGTCGACCGCCTCGGCATCTCCGCAGCCGTCGAGGAAGCGGGCGAGGCGCACCAGCTCGGCCTGCCGGCCGTCCTGCTTTTCGGCATCCCCGACTCCAAGGACGCCGAGGGCACCGGCGCCTACGACGACGAGGGCATCGTGCAGCTCGCCACGCGCGCGATCAAGGAGGCGCACCCCGAGCTGCTCGTGATGACCGACGTCTGCCTCTGCGAGTACACCGACCACGGCCACTGCGGCCTGATCGACGCGCACGGCCACGTCGACAACGACTCGAGCGTCGAGCTCATCGCGCGCGCGGCCGTCTCGCAGGCCCGCGCCGGCGCCGACGTCGTCGCGCCGAGCGACATGATGGACGGGCGCATCGGCGCCGTCCGCGCCGCGCTCGACGAGGAGGGCTTCTCCGACACGCCGATCGTCGCCTACAGCGCCAAGTTCGCCTCGGCGTTCTACGGCCCCTTCCGCGAGGCGGCCGGCTCGACCCCCGCGTTCGGCGACCGGCGCGCCTACCAGATGGATCCCGCCAACGGCGACGAGGCGGTCCGCGAGGCGCTGCTCGACGTCCAGGAGGGCGCAGACGTCGTCATGGTCAAGCCCGCGCTGGCCTATCTCGACGTCATCCACCGTGTGAAATCCGTCACGCGCATGCCCGTCGCCGCCTATAACGTCAGCGGCGAGTATGCGATGGTGAAGGCGGGCGCGGCCGCCGGCGCGCTCGACGAGCGCGCCGTGGTGCTGGAGACACTGACCTCCATCCGCCGCGCCGGCGCCGACATCATCATCAGCTACCACGCGAAGGACGCCGCCCTGTGGCTACAGACGTGACCACCACCGCCGTCCCGAAGATCCGTTCCCGCAAGGGTGGCGCCGCGATCGCGATGGACGACGTCGATCGCAAGCTGCTGAACCTCATGCAGGGCAGCTTCCCGATCGCGCCGCGCCCGTACGAGGCCGTCGCCAAGCTCGCCGACATCTCCGAGGACGAGGTCCTCAGGCGCGTCTCGCACCTGCTCGATCAGCGGATCATCCGCCAGGTCACGCCGATCTTCGACACCCGCGCGCTCGGCTACGGCTCGATGCTCGTCGCCGCGAAGGTCGACCCCGAGCACCCGTGGCGCGCCGCGAAGATCATCAACTCGCACCCCGGCGTCAGCCACAACTACCTGCGCAACCACGAGTTCAACATGTGGTTCACGCTCGCCGTCGAGGGCGACTCCAAGCTCGGCCTGCAGGGCACCCTCGACGTCATGCAGGAGCTCACCGGCGCGACCTCGATCCGCCAGCTCCCCACGCTCAAGCTCTTCAAGATCCGCATGGAGCTCGAGATGGACGGCGACACGAAGTCGCTGTCGACCGAGGGCGAGGCGCAGAAGCCCGTCGACCTCGAGGGCGTCGCCTACGACGAGCGCGACCGCGAGGTCATCCGCGCGACCCAGGGCGACCTGCCGGTCGTCCCGGAGCCCTACGTCGACTCCGCCGCGAAGCTCGGCATGACCGTCGACGAGCTGCTCGCGCACCTCGAGGCGATGAAGGAGCGTGGGATCCTGCGCCGCGTCGCCGCGATCCTCTACCACCGCCGCGCCGGCTTCTCGGCGAACGGCATGGGCGTCTGGAAGGTCCCCGACGAGAAGATCGCGGAGCTCGGCCCGCGGATGGCGTCCTTCCGCGGCATCTCGCACTGCTACCAGCGCCCGACCTACGAGGACTGGCCGTACTCCGTCTTCACGATGGCCCACGGGCGCTCCAAGGAGGAGTGCGACGCGATCCTCGACGCGATCGCCGACGAGTTCGGCATCACCGAGCGCGCGACGCTGTACTCCTCGACCGAGTTCAAGAAGATCCGCCTGCTGTACTTCACGGACGACTTCCGCGACTGGGAACGGGAGCACGGCGCGGTCTAAGACGTCCCACCCGCCCCGCGCTCTCCGATGACAGCCTCCCTGACCGACACGCGCTCCGCCGAGCACTACGCGCGGGCGCTCGCCTACCTGCCGGGCGGCGTGAACTCGCCCGTGCGCGCGATGCGCTCGATCGGCCGCGACCCGATCTTCGTCGACCGCGCCGAGGGCGCGGAGCTCATCGACGTCGACCACAACCGCTACGTCGACTGGGTCTGCTCGTGGGGGCCGCTCGTCCACGGCCACGCGCACCCGGAGATCATCGCCGCGGTCGTCGAGACCGCCGCGAAGGGCACGACGTTCGGCGCGCCGACGGCCGCCGAGGTCGACCTCGCCGTCGAGGTCTGCAAGCGCATGCCCGGCGTGCAGATGCTGCGAATGACCTCGTCGGGCACGGAGGCCGCGATGAGCGCGATCCGCCTCGCCCGCGCCGTGACCGGCCGGACGAAGCTCCTGAAGTTCGCGGGCGCCTACCACGGCCACGTCGACGGGCTGCTCGCCGACGCCGGCAGCGGCCTGGCGACGCAGGGCATCCCGGCGTCGCCCGGGGTGCCCGCGGAGGTCGCCGCGAGCACGATCGTCGTGCCGTGGAACGACCCTGCCGCGCTCGACGAGGCGCTCGGCGCGCACGAGTTCGCCGCGATCCTCGCCGAGCCCTACCCGGCGAACATGGGCCTCGTCCTGCCGGCCGAGGGGTTCCTCGAGCTGCTGCGGGCGTCCGCGGACGACGCTGGCGCGCTGCTCGTCTTCGACGAGGTCATCTCCGGCTTTCGCGTCGCGCCCGGCGGCGTCCAAGGGCGAAGCGGCGTGATCCCCGACCTGACGATCATGGGCAAGGTCATCGGAGGCGGGCTGCCCGCCGCCGCCTACGGGGGCCCGCGCGAGCACATGCGCCGGATCGCGCCCGCGGGCGACGTCTACCAAGCCGGGACGCTGTCGGGCAACCCCCTCGCGGTCGCCGCCGGCCTCGCGACGCTCGCGCTGCTCGAAGGCGAGCAGCCCTACCTCAAGCTCGCCGCCACGACCGCCGCGCTCGCCGAGGGCCTGCGCGGCGCCGCCGAGGCCGCCGGCTACGAGGACGTCACGATCGCGACCGCGCCGGGCCTGCTGACCGTGTTCTTCAGCCCCGAGCCCGTCACCGACTACGAGGGCGCCAAGGCGTGCGACCTCGACGCCTACGCGGCGTGGTGTCGCGGCCTGCTCGCGCGCGGGGTCTACGCGCCGGCATCGCAGTTCGAAGCCTGGTTTCCCTCGCTCGCCCACACGCCCGAGCACGTCGCCCGGACGGTCGCGGCCGCGACCGCCGCGTTCGCGGAGATCGGCGCGTGACGAGCACGACCAAGCGGCTGCGGGCCGCCGTGCGCGAATCCGGCTCGCCGCTGGCGTCGTCGCTCGGCGAAGAGCCCCCGGACGGCGGCGGCGACAACCATCGCGCGCTGCTCGCCGCGAACGGGCCGCGCGTGGCCGCGGCCGACCGCGACGACGTCGAGATCGCCATCGCGGCGGTCGACGAGGGCTACCACCTGCACTACGCGGGGACCGGGCCGGCCCTGTGCATCGACGACCCCGACCTCGCGCTGCTGGCCGGCGACCGGATGTATGCGCTCGGGCTCGCGCGGCTCGCGGCGATCGGCGACCTGGCGGCGATCGGCGAGCTCGCCGACGTCATCGCGCTCGGCGCGCAAGCGCAGGCGAGCGGCGACGAGGAGCTCGCGGACGCCGCCTGGGACGCCGGGGTTGCTGCCATCGCCAACGGCTCGACCGCGGCGATCGACGCCGCGAAGGACCGCGCCCGCGCGGGCGATCCCGACGCCGCGGATGCCCTTCGCGAGGCCGCGCAGGCACCGTTCGAGACACCCGTCACTTGACCCGGCGCACCCGCGGTCGGGGCTTGGGACCGTCGAAGTCGCGTGGTCGGTAGATTCCCGTACCCGTGCCAGACGACCGCAAGAAGAAGCCACAGACCACAGCCGACGCGAAGATCCCGGGCGCCTACGAGGGCGAGACCGTGTCGCGTCGTCGTTTCATGACCGGCAGCGCCCACACGGCCGGCGCGATCGCCGTCAGCGCGTTCACGTTGCCCTCGCTCGCCTTCGCGTTCGGGCCGGTATTCGAGAAGCACGACGAGCACTGGGAGGCGGTCGGCCCGACCGCCGACTTCACCGACGACACGTACATCCCGCGCACGCTCACGATCTCGCGTGGCATCGGCGAGGTCGGCAAGACCACGGTCTACATGCGCAAGTACAACCCGCAGCTCGACCACGAGGTCAAGGACGAGTACAACGACTTCGTCGCGATCTCGACGCGCTGCATGCACCTCGGCTGCCCGGTGCGCTACGTCGAGGCGTCCGAGCGCTTCATCTGCCCCTGCCACGGCGGCGTGTACGACATCGAGGGCAAGGTGTCCGGCGGCCCGCCCGTGCGCCCGCTCGACCGCTTCTACACCCGCGTGCGCAACGGCAACGTCGAGGTCGGCCCGCGCTACAGCCTCAACTCGGAGCTGCGCCGCTTCTCGCCGCGCGATCCGGGGATGCCGATCGACGGGGTCGGCCAGTACATCTACCCCGCCCGTCCCACCGTCCGCAAGATCCCGGGAACGTAAGCGATGGCCAAGGCACCAGCGACATCAGGACTGCGAAAGGGCAAAGAGCCCGACGACGGAGGCGGCGCGAACGTCGACACCGCTCCCGCCAAGAAGCGCGGCAAGTCCCGGGAGAAGCTCGCCGAGACCGGCATCTCCACGATCGACTGGCTCGACGAGCGCACCTCGCTGACCGCCGGCGCGCGCTGGCTCATGTTCCGCAAGATCCCGCGCGGGACGAACTGGTTCTACACGCTGGGCTCCGCGACGATGTTCGCGTTCCTCTCGCAGGCCGTGACCGGCGTCTTCCTGGCGATGTACTACGACCCGTCGGCGACGCGCGCCTACGAGTCGGTGCGCTACCTGACCAACGAGGTCTTCCTCGGCGAGTTCGTGCGCGGGATGCACAAGTGGGGCTCGACCGTGATGGTCATCCTCATCTTCCTGCACATGGCGCGGACGTTCTTCTTCGGCGCCTACAAGTACCCGCGTGAGCTCAACTGGGTGATCGGCGTCGTGTTGCTGATCCTGACGCTCATGATGTCGTTCACCGGCTACCTGCTGCCGTTCGACCAGCGCTCCTACTGGGCGACGACGGTCGGCGTCGCGATCAACGGCACGGGCCCGCTCGTCGGCCCGTACCTGTCGGACTTCCTGCGAGCCGGGCCGGAGTTCGGGGCCACGACGCTCTCGCGCTTCTACGCGATCCACATGCTGCTGCTGCCTGGCATCATCGCGGCGCTCATCGGCGCGCACCTGTACCTCGTCGCACGGCTCGGGACGACGGCGCCACCATGGATCCGCGCCGACGCCGATCCCGACCTGCGGAAGGACCCGGCGTGAACCAGCTCGAGAAGGAGGCCTACCTCCGCGAGTACTCGATCTTGAAGTCGCAGGGCAAGCCGTTCTTCCCGTACGCGATCGCCAAGGACAGCTGGATGGCGGTCGTCGTGATGTTCACGATCATCATGATGTCGCTCGTCCTCGGCGCCGAGCTCGGCCCGAAAGTGGACCCGACGACGACGACGTACGTACCACGTCCCGAGTGGTACTTCTACTTCCTCTTCGAGGTCCTGCGGATCGTCAAGCCGCCGTCACTCGTGCCGCTCGCGGCGATCGGCGTGCCAACCATCTGCATGATCCTGCTGTTCTTGCTGCCGTTCTACGACCGCAGCCCCGAGCGCCGGCCCGAGCGCCGGCCGATCGCGATGGCGGCCGCCTTCTTCACGATCGCCGCGATGGCCTTCCTCACCTACGAAGGCGCGATCGCCGGCTCGCCGAACCAGGTCGATATCGAGCCGCCGGCGAGCGTCATGGCCGGTGGCGCGGACTCGATCCGCACATTCGAGGCGGGCAAGCAGGTGGTGGCGCAGTCCGGCTGCCTGGCCTGCCACAAGATCGGCGAGAACGGCAACACGGGCCCAGGGCCCGACCTGTCGGAGATCGGCGGGCGCCTGCCGCGCCAGGCGATCGCGCGCACGCTCGTCAACCCGACGGCGCCGATGCCGCCCTACGTCGACCTGCCGGCCGAGAAGCGCGACAACCTCGTCGAGTTCCTCGCGCAGCTGAAGTGACGCCGCCGACGCCGCGAACGGGCGTCACCACGCGATGACCGAGGCAGACAAGGGCACCCTGCAAGAGCCGCAGGTGCGGGCGATGTTCGATCGCATCGCCGGGTTCTACGACGTCATGAACTCCGTGATGACGGCTGGCCTGCACCACGGCTGGCGCCGCCGCGCCGCCGACCTCGCGCAGGTCGGCTCGGGCGATCGCGTCCTCGACGTCGCGACCGGGACCGGCGACCTCGCGGTCGAGCTCGCGCGCCGCGTCGGCCCGGACGGCGAGGTGATCGGCTCGGACTTCTCGGAGGAGATGCTGCGGCTCGCGACCCTCAAGGCGCCCGCGGCGGAGGCGCCGATCACGTTCGAGTGGGCCAACGCGATGGCGCTGCCATACGCCGACGGCGAGTTCGCCGCCGCGACCGTCGGCTTCGGCGCGCGCAACTTCTCGGACCTCGACCTCGGCCTGCGCGAGATGGCGCGCGTCGTGCGCCCCGGCGGCCATGTCGTCGTGCTCGAGATCACGACGCCGACGCGGCCGCCGCTGTCGACCTTCTACCGCCTGTGGTTCGACCGCGTGGTGCCCGTGATCGGGCGCGTCGCCGGCGACTCCGAGGCGTATGAGTACCTGCCGAACTCGGTCAAGCGCTTTCCCGGCCCGCGCGAGCTCGCCGCGAGGATGGACAGCTGTGGGATGGATGTGCGCTACGTGCTGACGGCGGGCGGCATCATCGCCCTGCACGTCGGCACGCGGCGGGCATGACCAACACCACCGAGAACGTCCACGCGATCGTCGAGGCCGCCGGGCCGCACGTGCCGGTGCTGCTCGAGCGCGTGGAGGAGCGCCTGACCGCGCTCGCCTCGGGGCACGGGCCGCTGCTCGCCGAGCACGCGGGCGCGACGATCGCCGCCGGCGGCAAGCGCCTGCGCCCGCTGCTCGTGCTGCTCGCCGCGGGCCGCGAGCCGGAGGACTCGCGCGAGCTCGTCGCGTGCGCGGCGGCGGTCGAGCTCGTGCACTCGGCGACGCTCGTGCACGACGACGTGCTCGATGCCGCGCCGCTGCGCCGCGGCGTGCCGACGGTCTGGGCCGCCGGCGGCCGCGCGCTCGCCGTCGCGACGGGCGACCTGCTGTTCTCGCGCGCCTTCGCGGAGCTCGCCGCCAACGGGCGCCTCGCGTCGGTGCGGGCGCTCTCGCGAGCGAGCTCGGCGCTGGCGGAGGGCGAGCTGTTGCAGCGCGCCGACGCCTGGAACGCCGCGGTCGCCGTCGATCGCTACCTCTATCGCTGCGAGCTGAAGACCGCGCGCCTGTTCGAGGCGGCGTGCGAGCTCGGCGAGCTCGCGAGCCGGCCCGCGGACGCGAGCGTCGCGCTCGTGCCGCCGGCCACGGTCGCCGGCCTGGGCGCGTTCGGGCGCCGCATCGGCCTGGCCTTCCAGCTGCTCGACGACGTGCTCGACGTGTCCGGCTTGGCGGCGGACACCGGCAAGCACCGCGGCACCGACCTGCTGGACGGCACGGTGACGCTGCCGCTGATCCTCGCGCGCGAGCGCGATCCGGCGCTCGCCGCGATCGACCTGCGCGAGATCACGACGCCGCGGCAGGCCGCGGAGCTGTGCGAGCGCATCGAGGCCACGGGCGCGCTCGACGACGCGCAGCACCAGGCCAAGGCGATGGTGGTCGACGCGAAGGCGGGGCTGTCGGGGCTCGTCCTCGAGGACGGCCAGCGGGTCGCGCTGGACCTCGTGGCCGACTCGGTCGCCGACCGCTACGCCTGACGCGGTCTAGAAGTCTTCGGGGAGGACGTGCCCGGCGGTGATCGCGGTCACGAACCGCTCGACGTCCTCTTCCATGTTGGCACGCGTGAGCTGGCGCAGGTCCGTGACAAGCGACTCCGTGCCGCGGTCGAGCGTGTCGTCGAAGCGCTGGATGGCCTCTTCCTCGTAGATGCCGGTGACGCCCCACTCGCAGTTCGGGCAGCGCAGGCTGACCTCCCAGCGGGTGTCGTCGGCCTCCTCCCAGGCGACGGGGTAGACGAGGTCGCAGGCGCATTCCGGGCAAACATGCAGCTCGGGCTGCGTCTCCGGCGCGAGATCCTCGAACGAGATGACCTCGATGGTCTTTCCGGATGGGAGGGTGACCTTGCGGATGTACTGCTTGTGATCCGTTGGAGGGCTGTTCTCGAACTCCTGCATGACCCACTCATCGGCACGCCAGCGAGGAACTTGACACCTCTTTGCCGATGTAGACGCGACGTCTGCATGTTGGCGTCGCGGTACCCTGTCGCACACACCCTTACCGGGAGCATCAATGCCGAACATCGGCCCCATGGAACTCATCATCGTGCTCGTCATCGTGCTCGTCATCTTCGGGCCGAAGAAGCTGCCCGGGCTCGGGCGCTCGCTGGGCACGAGCATGCGCGAGTTCAAGGACTCAATCAGCGGCAAGGACGACGACAAGTCGCTTGCCGCCGGCGACGACGACGATGACGCCGAGCCGACGAAGACGGCGAAGCAGCACGACGACGCCGTCAGCCCGCCGCGCTGATCCGCGCACCCCAAGCTCCCGCCTGACATGGCACGCGCGCTGCGGCCCATCGGTCATGAGGACCGCCTGACGCTCGTCGATCATCTCGACGAGCTGCGGCGCCGGCTCGTCACGTCGATCATCGCCCTCGTCGCCTCGTTCTCGTTCTGCTTCTGGCAGAGCGACGCGATCCTGAAGATCGTCACGGACCCGGTCACGAAGACCCAGAACCTGCAGAACCCGCGCGAGGACTCCAAGGACCCGCTCGAGCGGGCGGCGCTGGCCCAGCGCCAGCAGAAGCAGGCGCTGACGGCGCTCGCGCCCGCGCTGTCAGCGACGGGGAGGACGCTCGGAGCGCTGCGCGCCGCCGACAACCTCACGACCGCGCAGCGCCGGCAGCTCGATCGGACGACCGGCGCGCTTGCGACGGCGGCGCGCCAGACCGCCCAGGCGGCGAGCGCCCTGAGCGACGACAACTCGCGCAAGCTCGTGACGCTCGGCATCGCGGAGCCGTTCACCGCCACGATCACGATCGCGTTCTATGCCGCGCTGCTGCTCGCGATGCCGTTCCTGCTCTACCAGGCGTACGCGTTCATCCTGCCGGCGTTCAGCCCGAAGGAGCGCAAGGTCGCCGTGCCGCTGATGCTCATGGTGCCCGTGCTGTTCACCTGCGGCGTGCTGTTCGGGTACTTCGTCGTGCTCGAACGAGCCGTGTCGTTCTTACAGAACTTCAACGACGACTCGTTCGACATCCTGTTGCAGGCCAAGGACTACTTCAAGTTCGCGGTCTTCTTCCTGGCTGGGATCGGGATGCTGTTTCAGATCCCGGTCGGGGTGCTCGCCGTGACGCGGCTTGGCATCTTCACGCCCAAGCAGCTCGCTTCGAACCGCGGCTATGTGATCCTCGGGATCGCGGTCGTGGCAGCGGTCGCGACGCCTACGCCCGACCCGGTGACGATGACGCTCGCGATGGCGCCGCTGATCGTGCTGTTCGAGCTGAGCATCCTGCTGGCGCGGTGGATCGATCGCATCAAGCCGCCGCCGGAGGCCGAGGAGGACGACGACGCGTTCGACGAGGACGATCCGGACGGCGACGATCCGGGTGGCGACGACGATGGCGAGGACGAGGACGACCCGCTCGCCGCGTACGACGACGACGATGTCGAGGACGATGCCGGGACCGCTTCGGAAGATGCGCCGGATCTGGGCGCGGCGGCCGACGCGGTACAGGAGGCTTCGGAGGCCGATAGCCCTAAGCTGAGGGACGAGCAAGACCCGGAAGACCCCGACCCGAAGGACTGATCGCCGATGCTGTTCGACCTGCGCGGGCGCGGCCGTCGCCGCACTGTGCAAGCCATCTACCTCTCCCTCGCCCTGCTCATGGGCGGCGGACTCGTGCTGTTCGGGATCGGCAGCGACCAGAGCGGAGGCATCGTCGATGCCGTCGTGGGCGACGGCAGCGGCGGCGACTCGGCCACGGGCACGCTCGACAAGCGCATCGACAACGCGCTCGCGAAGACGCGCGCGACACCCCGCGAGCCGGCCCCGTGGGCGGATCTCGCGCGGCTGCGCTACCAGCGCGCGGGTGTCGACGGCATCAAGGAGGACGGCACCTACACGACGAAGGGCAAGGAGAGGCTGACCCTCGCCACGCAGGCATGGGAGGAGTACCTGTCGCTGGATCCCAAGTCGCCCAACGTGCGGGTGGCGCGGCTGATGGTGCAGGCCTACTCCCGGAACGGCATCGACCAGCCGGTCAAGGCGATGCGCGCCCAGCAGCTCGTGACCGCGGCCGAGAAGCCGCCGAGCACGAACCTCTACCAGCAGCTCGCCCAGCTGGCGTACCTCGCCGGCGACACCCGAATCGGCGACCTCGCCGCAGACCGCGCCGTCGACCTCGCGCCCAAGGACAGTCGCAAGCTGCTGCGCCAGCAGCTCGACCAGCTCAAGACGACCGCCGCCGGGGAGGCCGGCGCGACAACGACCGCCACGCCGTCGAGTGGCTAGCATGCCCGGTCGCTAGAACCACGCCCCTGTAGCTCAACTGGCAGAGCAGCGGACTCTTAATCCGAAGGTTCCAGGTTCGATTCCTGGCGGGGGCACTACTAGAAACGCGATTGTCGCAGGGCCGTGAAGGTGTTCGTGTGCGGCATCGCGGTGTGCGAAGGCACCGTTGGGCCAGCGCTCGGATTCCGCGATATTCGCATGTTCCGCCGCAAGCGGAGAATTGCATTTCCCGCATCCCAGGCTAAGGTTGATGGATAAATGGCATCCTCCGCTACCAGCCGAACCCCGCAATTCCGCGACATCCCGGCGCCCGAGCGGGAAGCGGACGTCTTGCGTGCGGGCATGGCGTTGGTGCGAGATCGCTTGCCCGCGAGCTGGACGATGGACAGCGAGCCGGCGCTTGGAAGCGACATCGGCGTCGACGCCTTCGTACGAGTGCAAGCGCCGGACGGCCAGAACGCGGTGCTGCTCGTGCAGGCCAAGCGCCTGCTGAGCACTCGCGACGTGCCGATTGCCCTCGAGCCGTTGCGACAAGCGGCCGCGCGCTGGGACAGTGAGATGGAGGTCATCACCGTGCTTGCGGCACGGTACCTGCCACCGGCGACCCGGGAGCGGATCGCAGAAGCCGGCGCGTCGTATGTCGACGCCACCGGCAACATGCTCATTGCCGCGGAACACCTCGCGCTCTTTCTCGCGGATCGCGGAGCGGATCGCGACCCATGGCGCGGTCCCGGCCGGCCCCGCGGCACGCTGAAGGGGCCGCCCGCGGCACGCGTCGTGCGAGCGTTGATCGACTTCACGCCACCGTACACCGTGCCCGAACTGGCCAAGCGGGCGAGCTCGTCGTCGGGGGCGACCTACCGCGTGATCGAGTTTCTCGAGGAGGAGGGGCTGCTGGAACGGCAGCCCTACGGCCCGATCGGCGACGTGCGGTGGCGAAAGATCCTCCAGCGCTGGAGCGAGGACTACGGATTCGCGCGATCCAACACCGTGCGGACATTCCTCGAGCCTCGCGGGCTTAGCGCGCTGACCGACCGGCTGGCAGCAGCGGACGACCTTGACTACGTCGTGACCGGGTCTTTGGCCGCCGAGCGCGTCGCCGCATACGCGCCGGCGCGGCTCGCAACGCTCTATGTGCGAGATCTGTCCGCCGCCGCGGAGGCGCTTGGTCTTAGGCCCACCGAGACCGGGGCCAACGTCGCCCTGGCGACCGGCAGATACGACGCGGTATTCGATCGCGCCGATGTCGTCGACGGCCTACGCGTCGCGGCGCTAAGCCAGGTCGCCGTCGACCTACTCACCGGGCCAGGGCGCAACCCCAGCGAGGCCGGCGCGCTCCTCGATTGGATGGAGGCCAATGAGTCTCGATGGCGGCGCTGACCCGCTCGTTGCGGCCCGCTTCGCGTTGCTGGACGCGCTGGGCGCGTTGGAGGTGCACCGTGATGCGCTCGTCCTCATCGGCGCTCAGGCGATCTACTTGCACACAGGCGCTGCGGTGGTCGCGCTGGCCGAGTCCACCAAGGACTCCGACCTGGCTATCGACCCGCGGGAACTCAACGACGATCCACTGCTCGACGCCGCGATGGCAGCGGCGACGCACTTGATGACAGTCCGTGAGACCCCGTCCTCAGCACTCTCGTGCGAGGATCTGCGCAGAATCGGCGCGAACGCGTCTTGTTGCGTAACACCGTTCGGCGCAGGCTTCGTGCATGCGCAGCAAGGACACGATTCGGGGCATGATGCTCGACACCGACGAGCCCACGTGGGCGCCGCTGGTCGCGGTCGTCGGTGGCCGGCAGGCCGAGTGGTTCATGTGGATGTACGCGATCGGGCTCGCGGACGGGACGCGGGCGCACGCGTACAAGCACGTCAGCACTCGACGCTACGTGCATCTCGGCGAGGACGGGCGGGGCTTCGAGTACGTGGGCGACAAGCAGTACCGCGAGATGGATCCCGAAGACGCGGCGGACCTCGCGCTTCCGCTGCCCTCCGAGGGCCTCCCGGGGTGGGAGCCCGACGAGGATGCCGGGCGCGAGCTCGATGAGGCTCCGGGGTGGGAGCCCGACGAGGATGCCGGGCGGGTGCTCGACGAGGCTGCGGGGTGGGAGCCCGATGAGGACGAGTAGCGGGCACGAGCTTCCACGCCGCCGGGCCTACCAGCCGAGCCCTTCGCTCGCGGGCCGCGTTCGCGAGGTCGCGGCAGATACCCTCGCTGCATGCTCGCCATCCTCGACGGCGCCGTCATGGACGCCGCTGACGCCAACGTCTCGATCCTCGACGAGGGCCTGCTGCGCGGCGACGGCGTCTTCGAGGTCGTCCGCATCTACGCCGGCAAGCCGTTCGGACTCGACGAGCACCTCGATCGGATGGTCCGCAGCGCCGCCAGCATCCGGCTGCCGTTCGACGAGGACGCCGTGCGTGCCGACGCCGCCGCGCTGCTCGCGGCGACCGGCGACGCCGACGGTGCGCTGCGGCTCGTCGTCACCCGCGGCGGGCGGCGCATCGGCATCCTGCACCCGCTGCCGGCGTTCCCGGAGACGATCGCGCTGGCGACGATCACGTACTCGCCCACGCGCCTGCTCGACGGCGTCAAGTCGCTGTCCTACGGCGCGAACATGCTCGCGACCCGCCTCGCTAAGGAGGCGGGCGCGGACGAGGCGCTGCTCGTCACCCCGCACGGGCGCGTCCTCGAGGCCCCCGTGACGTCGTTCTTCTACGTCCTCGACGGCGAGCTCTGCACGCCGCCGCTGTCGGATCGCATCCTCGACTCGATCAGCCGCCGCGTGCTGCTCGAGGTCACCGACGCGCGCGAGCGGGTCACGACGCTCGACGACCTCGCCCGGATCGATGAGGCGTTCCTCGCCTCCTCCCTGCGCGAGGTCCACCCGGTGTCCGCGATCGACGGCCACGACCTGCCGGAAGCGCCGGGGCCGGTCGCAAAGGCATCCGCCGCGGCGGTGCGCGAGCACATCGAGGCTGCGCTCGCCAACGCGTGAAGGTCGTCACGGTCATCGGCAACCGGCCGCAGTTCGTCAAGGCAGCCGCCGTGTCGGGGCCGCTGCGCGACGAGCACGACGAGGTCCTCGTCCACACCGGCCAGCACTACGACGACGAGCTCTCGACGATCTTCGTCACCGAGCTCGGGGTGCCGCGGCCCGAGGTCCAGCTCGGCCTCGGCGGAGGCACGAACACCGAGCAGACCGCGCGCATGCTCTCGGCGCTCGGCGACCTCCTGCGCGAGCAGGCGCCCGACGCGGTGCTCGTCTACGGCGACACGAACTCGACCCTCGCTGGCGCGCTCGCCGCGGCGCAGCTGCGGATCCCGGTCGCGCACGTCGAGGCTGGGATGCGCTCGTTCGATCGCGCGATGCCCGAGGAGCTCAACCGCGTGCTCACCGACCACGTGTCCGAGCTGCTGCTCGCGCCGTCGGACACGGCGGCCGCGAACCTCGAGCGCGAGGGCGTCGCCGGGGACATCGAGGTCGTCGGCGACGTCATGGTCGACGTGGCCGCGCTGCTCGCACCGCGCGCACGGGCGGACAACGGGCCGCTGGAAGCTGCCGGCGTCAGCGCCGGCGAGTACCTGCTCGTGACCGCCCACCGTGCCGGCAACGTCGATGACCCGCGGCGCCTCACGCTGCTCGTCGACCTGCTGCTCTCGCTCGACGGCCCGGTCGTCCTGCCACTGCACCCGCGCACCCGGGCGCGCCTCGAGGCGGCCGGCCTGCTCGATCGCCTCGCCGCCGGGGCGATCCTCCTGCCGCCGCTCGGCTACCTCGCGTTCACATCGCTGCTGACCCGAGCGCGGGCCGTGCTGACCGACTCCGGCGGCGTGCAGAAGGAGGCCTACCTCGCGGGCGTGCCGTGCGTGACCCTGCGCGACAGCACCGAGTGGGTCGAGACCGTGCAGACGGGCTGGAACGTCCTCGTCGACCTCGACGCCGAAGCGGCCCGCGCCGCCCTGGACCGCGAGCGGCCCGCCGCCCGGCCAGAGCTCTACGGCGACGGCCACGCCGCACAACGTGTCGTGTCAGCGATGACTAGGCTCGGGACCCGATGAGCGGCCTTCCGACCGCCCCGGGCCTCGTCCTCAGCCCGACGGCCTCCGTCGGGCGCGACGTCGTCTTCGGGGCACACGTCGTCGTGCACGCCGGCGTCGTCATCGGCGACGGCTGCACGATCCAGGACGGCGCCGTGCTCGGCAAGCCGCCGAGCCTCTCGCCGCGCTCCGCCGCCGCGCGCGGCGAGCTCGAGCCGCTCGTGCTCGAGGCGGGGGTCGTCGTCTGCGCGCAGGCGATCGTCTTCGCGGGCTCGCGGATCGGGGCGGGCTCGATCATCGGCGACCAGGCCTACGTCCGCGAGCGCACGACGATCGGCTCCGACACGGTCATCGGGCGCGCCAGCGGGATCGACAACGACGTCCGCGTCGGCGATCGCGTGCGGATCCAGTCGCAGGTCTACATCACGGCGTTCAGCGTCGTGGAGGACGACGTGTTCGTCGGCCCGTGCGCGATGACGACCAACGACGACTCGATGGCGCGGCGCCCGAGCGGCGCGCCGCTGCTCGGCGCGACGCTGCGGCGGGCGTGCCGGGTCGGTGGCGGTGCCGTGCTGCTGCCGGGCGTGGAGGTCGGCGAGGAGGCGTTCGTCGCCGCGGGCGCGGTCGTCACGAGCGACGTGCAGGCGCGCAAGGTCGTCATGGGCGTGCCCGCGAGGATGGTCAAGGACGTGCCCGACGAGGATCTGCTCGAGCGCTGGACCTGACGCGGATCAGGCTGCTGCGGCGAGCTGCGGCACGTCTTCCATCCAGACGATCTGGTCGCGGCCCGGGCCGACCCCGACGAGCACGACCGGCACCTTGACGTGCTCGGCGATGAACGCGAGGTAGTCCTGCGCGGTCTGCGGCAGATCCGACGCCCTGCGGCACTCCGTGATGTCCTCGCTCCAGCCGTCGAGCTCGACGTACTCGCCCTTGGCGTGGTGCAGCACCGACTGGTGGTACGGGAAGTCGGTGAAGGACGCGTCGTCAGGACCGCTGTAGCTCATGCAGACCTTGATCTTCTCGAAGCCCGACAGGACGTCGAGCTTCGTGATCGCGAGCGACGTGAGGCCGTTGATGCGCGAGGCGTAGCGCAGCGCGGGGATGTCGATCCAGCCGGTACGCCGAGCGCGGCCGGTCGTCGTGCCGAACTCGCCGCCGCGGCGGCGGATCTCTTCGCCGACCTCGTCGTCGAGCTCGGTCGGAAACGGGCCAGAGCCGACGCGGGTGCAGTACGCCTTGGCGATGCCCCAGACCTCGTGGATGTCCTTCGGCCCGACGCCGGCGCCGACGCACGCGGCTCCCGCGATCGGGTTCGACGAGGTCACGAACGGATAGGTGCCGTGGTCGATGTCCAGCAGCGCGCCCTGCGCACCTTCGTAGAGGACGAGCTTGTCGGCGTCCAGGGCATCCCACACGATCCGCGCCGTGTCGGCGATGTGGCGCTCGAGGCGGTGGCCGTAGGTGAGGTAGGCCTCGGTCATCGACTGCAGGTCCAGCGACGGGTCCTTGTCGTACGGGCGCAGGCTCAGGCGCTTGGGGTCGATCGCCGCCGTGATCTTCTTTTTGAGGATCCGCTCGTCGAGGAGGTCCTGCATGCGGATGCCGAGCCGCGCGGCCTTGTCGGCGTAGCACGGGCCGATCCCGCGCCGCGTCGTGCCGATCTGCAGCTTGCCGAGCTTCGTCTCGCCCGCCGTGTCGAGCAGCAGGTGGTAGGGCATGATCACGTGCGCGTTGGCCGAGATGCGCAGGCCGCTCGTGTCGACCTTGCGAGCCTTGAGCGCGTCGAGCTCGTCGGTCAGGACACCCGGGTCGACGACGACGCCGTTGCCGATGATGCAGCGCTTGCCCGGATAGAGGATCCCGGACGGGATGAGGTGGAACTTGAACACCTCGCCATCGCGGATGATCGTGTGGCCGGCGTTGTTACCACCCTGAAAACGCACGATCGCATCGGCCCGCTCCGCGAGCAGGTCGACGACTTTCCCTTTTCCTTCGTCGCCCCACTGGGCGCCAACGATGCAGATTCCAGGCATAGCGAATAGGAGTCTAGGCGGCCCGGGTGGACAGTCGCTGCTCGGGCAAGCGCGGAGGGCCCGCGCTCACGCTCCGAGGACGCGCCGGGCGGCCGCTTCCTGGCGGGCGTCGGCGCCCCACAGCGGCAGGACCTCGCACATCTCCTCGAGGCGCGAGACCGTGCGCTCGTTGATCTGCTCGGCGAGCGGGTCGCGCTCGAGGTTCGTCGTGATGACGATCGAGCGCTCGTCCTCGTAGCGCGCGTTGACGATCGCGTAGAGCTGCTCGAGCACCCACGGGCTCGTCTTCTCCGCGCCGACATCGTCGATGTGCAGCAGGTCGACGGCCGTGAGGCGGTCGAGCAGGTCGACGTACGAGTTGCCGCGGTCGTCGTCGAAGGTCGTGCGGATCTGGGCCAGCAGGCGCGGCAGCGAGTAGATCGCGACGCTGCGCCCGGCCTCGAGCGCATGCTTTGAGACGAGCATCGCGAGCGTCGTCTTGCCCGTGCCGACCGAGCCGTAGAACCACAGGCCGCGGCCGGCGTCGAGCTGCTCGTCGATCCGGTTGACGTAGTGGCGGACCGCGGTCGTGACCGGGCGCGCGATCTCCGTCACCGGCGGCCGGTCGAACGACACGCCGCGGTACTTGCGCGGGAGCACGCCGCTGAGCGAGCGCGCCCTGGCGTTCGAGACGCGCTGCGGGCGGCAGCGGCAGTCGGTCGCGGAGTTCGTGGCGTCGTCGATGACGAAGCCGCTGCCGTCGCATGCGTCGAACGGGCAGGTCTCGGGTGTGGTCGCGGAGGTGGAGGGCATCTGGCCGTGGAGGTCGCCCCTTGAGCCTAGGACACGCGGCGGCGCCGTGGACGGGGCCGCGCGACCCGTGCTCGCAACGTGCGGGGAGGGAGTTCCCCCGGCCCGCCTTGGCCGACGTCTAGGTTTGCGTCAGTCGCCGTGATTCACTGCAAGTCCCTTCATAGGAGGAACGCACGTGATGGACCCTGAGCTCGAACAGCTCGAGCGCTGGATCTACGGCGTCGACCAGCTTCGGCGCTTCACGCAGGACTCGCCGGTCATGCCGGACGTGTGGCTCGCCTACGAAGAGGCGCCCGACCAGCCGCAGGACATCCTGCTCGAGCCGCACGAGCGGGCCAACACGGCGCAGCTCGCTCGCGCGATCCTCGACGACGCGCAGACGCCCGACGACCAGGCGGAGATGGAGCTCGCCTACAACCAGTCGCACGTCGCCGTGCGGCTGACGTTCGCGCAGATGCTGCGCGGCGTGCTGCCGCTGTCGAGCTGGTGGCAGGACTACCTGTGGCCGTCGGACCCGGGCTCGGGGTCCGTGGGCGTCGTGATCAAGAACCACCGCGACGAGATCGTCACCCACATGAGCTCGGCAATGCGCGACCAGGGCAGGCTCCCGGTCCGCGCGGGGGAGGTCCCGGGGACGCTCGTCTGGTTCGTAGGCCTCGTCGGCCGGATCCTGCTCGGCCCGGCGGCGCAGGCGACGGCCCCGGACGATCCGCGCTACGGTGAGCTCGTCGACGCCGTGGCCGGCGCGCTCGGCGACCTGCCCGTTCGCGCTGCGCCGGAGGGGCCGCTGCTGTGGGCCATCAACCTCAACCGCCCCGCGCGCCACGCGCTGTGGCGGTCGCGCAACACGGTCAAGGCCGACGCCGCGACGCTGCTGTTCGAGCTCAGCGGCCGCAACCTGTGCTGGGCGGTCGTCGACTCCGGCATCGACGCGGAGCACCCCGCCTTCGCGCGGCGCGACGCGCCGAACGGCGCCGCGGTGCCCGGCAGCACGCGCGTCAAGGCAACCTACGACTTCACCGGCCTGCGCAGCCTGCTGTCCGGCAGGGAGCTCGAGCACGGCTCGATCCCCGCGGCCGCTCGCAAGGAGATCGCCCAGCGACTGCAGCAGGGCAGGCCGGTCGACTGGGGCATGCTGGCCGAGCACCTCGAGGTCAAGGCCGGCGAGGGCTACCGCGCGCCCGAGCATGAGCACGGCACGCACGTCGCCGGGATCATCGGCGGCGACTGGCGCACGACCGACGACCCCGACGCGGCGCTCGACCACGACCTCAAGGGCATCTGCCCGGACATCTCGCTGTACGACCTCCGGGTGTTCGACAAGGACGGCCGCGGCGACGAGTTCGCGATCATCGCGGCGCTACAGTTCATCCGCTGGACGAACGCCAACGCGCCCGTGCCGGCCATCCACGGCGTGAACCTCAGCCTGTCGCTGGACCACGCCGTCGGCGCCTTCGCGTGCGGCCGCACGCCGATCTGCGTCGAATGCGAGCGCCTGCTGGGCAGCGGCACGATCGTGGTCGCAGCGGCCGGCAACGAGGGTCGTGCGATCTACGCGATGCAGTCCGGCAAGACCGAGGGCTACCGCCAGATGACGATCACCGACCCCGGCAACGCGACGGGGGTCATCACGGTTGGCGCGACGCATCGCCATCAGCCGCACACCTACGGCGTGTCGTACTTCTCGAGCCGGGGCCCGACCGGCGACGGGCGCGTGAAGCCCGACCTCGTCGCGCCGGGCGAGAAGGTCACTGCCCCGGTGCCCGGCGGCGGGCAGAAGACGCTCGACGGCACGAGCCAGGCGGCCCCGCATGTCTCGGGGGTCGCGGCGCTCATGCTCGCGCGCCATCCCGAGCTGATCGGCCAGCCGGCCGAGGTCAAACGTGTGCTGATGGCGACTGCGACCGACCTCGGTCGCGAGCGCTACTTCCAGGGCAGCGGCGTCGTCGACGCGCTGCGCGCGATCCAGTCGATCTAGGAGCCCCACATGCTGTTCACGCTCGAAGCACTGCAGGCGGACTTCGGCGACTCGCTGCTGCTGCACTCAGGGACGGTAGCCGACCCGCTGCTCGTCGTCATCGACGGCGGTCCGACGCCGGTCTACAAGAAGAGCCTGCAGCCGCGGCTGGAGGAGCTGCGAGCGCAGCGCGCGCCCGGCGGCGCACTGCCGATCGAGATGGTGATGCTGAGCCACATCGACGGCGACCACATCGGCGGGCTGCTGAAGATGGCCGCGGACATCGTCGCCAAGCAGGAGGTCGAGGGGGCGCCCTACGCGGTCACCACGCTGTGGCACAACTCGTTCGACGACATCACCGGCAACGAGTCCGACGACTTCGCCAAGATCGCGAAGGAGGCGCTCGCCGCCGAGCCGGCGCCGGACGGCGAGTCGGAGAAGGCCCGCACAGCGGGGCTCGCGGTCGTCGCCAGCGTCGCGCAGGGCAGGGAGCTGCGGGATTACGCGACGGCGCTGCGCTGGAACGTCAACGACCCGTTCGGCAGGCTCGTGATCGCGCCGGAATCGGGGCGGGCCACCGCGCCGATCGGCGACGCGATGACGTTCACCGTCGTCTGCCCGCACGTCGAGCAGCTCAAGGCGCTGCACAAGGACTGGGAGAAGCACCTCGAGGCGCAGGCCAAGAAGGATCCGGACGCCGGCAAGACGACGGCGCAGGTGGCGGCCTACGCGGACAAGTCGGTGAACAACCTGTCGAGCATCGTCGTTCTCGCCGAGGCGGGCGGCAAGAGCATGCTGCTGTGCGGGGACGCCCGCGGCGACCACGTGCTCGACGGGCTGGAGCTCGCGGGGCTCCTGGAGAAGGACGACGGCACGCTGCAGCTCGACGTGCTGAAGCTCCCGCACCACGGCTCGATCAACAACGCCGAGCAGGACTTCTTCACGCGCTTGCCGGCGAAGCACTACGTGATCTCGGCGAACGGGCACGACGGCAACCCGGAGACCGAGACCCTCGACATGATCGTGACGGCCAACCCCGAGACGGACGACTTCACGATCCACCTCACCAACGACGTCGGCAAGGGCACGGACGGCTCCAACCTCAATGCGCGCGTCACCGAGTTCCGCGAGCGCTGGAAGGCGGCGGGTCGCGACTTTGAGATCGTCGTGCGCGACCCGGCCGCGCTGGGCCTCTCGATCCATCTCGGCGACGAGCAGCCCTGACGGAGTCCTTCGCCACCTGGTCGGGGTTCGGGCCGCGGGTGGGGGCGCGCGTCAGGAGTATGTAGGGATCGAGCGAGGGTGGCCAGTAGGGCCGGGGATACGTGGACAATCCCGGAGCCTGATCATCACGGCTACCCAGGGTACTTGGACAATCCCTCGGCGGCGAGGCGCTGCGTGTCCGAGATTGCGGCTTGAAGGGTGGGTGCGCGCGATCGTTGGCCTGACGCCGAGATCGCTCGGGCGGGGTGCCATCGCGCGCTCGCCGTCCGGCCAGGTGCGGCTGGCCGGCGAAGCGCTCTCGGCGGGCTCGGTCGTTCGTACGCCGGGGCTGGCCGTACCTCGATAGCGGCCCAAGCCGGCCGCGGACCGCTTCGATCCCGGACGCAGCACCATGCTCGAGCAAGACGGACGATGGCTCGTGTACCGCTGCTGCCCGTAGCCACCCCGACGGCTGGTTCTATGCGACGGCGGGCGCCGGCTGACCGAATTGCCTGCGCGTTGGCTCAGGGTGTTGATGCGGCACGGCGTGCTGATGGCTGTATGTAGGAGCTGTGCTCGTTGGCTTCGCGCAGAAGTCTGCGGCCTACGGCCGTCAGTAGCAGCGGAGCAGTGGGGCGGTACTCGATGAGCAGCGGCACGCCGATGGCGAGTTCGATCTTGCGGATCGTGCCGACCAGGCTATACGGATCAACGCTACGCGCGGCAGCGGCGTCGTGGAGGGTACGAGCGTCGGCGATAGCGCCGAACGTATGCAGCATCTCGCGGCCGCGAAAAGCGTGGAGGACCGTGGCAAGCGTCTTTGGCAGTTGCTGCGGAGCGTCCGGGTGCACGCCGAAATGCCGGTCGGCCTGCTTGAGCAGCGTCCGGCCGAGCGCCGTGAGTTCCTGCGGACGCTGGTCTGGGGTCACGCGTTCGAGCAGCCGGCCGTCGCACGCGGTCTCGAGCGTGTTGAGCTGCTTGGTGAGCGTCTGTGCTCGCACGCCGAGGCGCTTGGCGGCGACGTTCAGCGACCGTGTGCGCGCGTACACCTGGAAGCGCCGGACCCTGGCGGCGCCGCCGGGCCCCAGGACGGCATTGGCGAGCGGCTGCGGGTAACCGTCGCCGGCGGTCAGGCTCGCCTGATGGCTCGGTGTTCCTCTGCCACGGGAGAGGTCGGCGTGCTCGTTGATGAGCCGGCCGATGGTTGTTTGCGACACCCCGGTCTCGCCGGCGAGTTCTTTCATCGTGCGCTGCTTGACGACGTACTGGTCGCGCAGCCAGTCAATGTCGATGCGCGGGCGACGCGACGGGCGTCTTGGGAGCGGGATGCCGTTGGCCAGCAGGTGCGCGCGCATCGTCGTGCGGCTGGCGTCGTAGCGCTGCGCGATCGCGAGGATCGGTTCGCCGGCCTCGACGAGCTCGCGAAGCTCCCGGGGGGAGCTGCGGGCGGCGATCCTGATTCTCGTCGCCTTGCCCGACCGGGTGCGGGTCGGGTTCTCGAGGGGGTGCTTACGGATGACGTAGCGCAAGTGATCGAGGGTGATCCCGAGCTGCTGCGCGACGTCGCCGAGCGGCATCCGCCGGACGAGCTGTGCGTGAACCAGTTCCGGGTCCAGGACGTCGGGATCGCAGCCCGGCAGATCGCCGATCGCGACCAGGTCACCCGGCGGTGACCACATGAGTGGCTCGTCGTGGCAGCCATGGGTGTCAAGAAAGCCGCGGGCGTGCTCGGTGAGCCTGCGGACGGTTTCGCCGGGTAGATGAAACGCGAGATGCAGATAGCGTGGAATCTCGTGCTGCAGCTCCATCGCGACCAGCGCGGAGGCTTGCTCGGCCATCCCGCCGGTCAGCGTCTCCCACAGCCAAAGGCGCGCGACGCGCAGCTTGAACGCCTCGCCCGGCGCGGTGGGGTTCGCGCGCGACAACTCGGCCCAGGTATCGCCGTCGATGAGCTCGGTTTCGGCGCACAGCGCGCGGCGCCGATCGTAGTCGATCCGGGAGCCGCGGCGGTCGAGTTCGTCTGCCAGAACGCAGAACGCGTTGAGGATCGCCGCCGCGCACGGGTCCTCGGCGATGACCCGGCCGAGTCGCGTGACGTCCGTCTTGACGTGTGTCTGCGGCCAGTATCGAGTGATCTCGGGCAGATTCGTTGTGGCGCGGGGGAGGCAGAGCGCGGCGGCGCCGGTAATCCTGAAGTGCTTGGACGCGAAGACCGCCGGGCGCAGACGGATCGCCCAGTCTGGCCACAGCGCCAGTGGGATCGAGCGCAGGCGAGATGACTGGTCCGCCTGGTCGGGTGGGGCACCGGCGCCGGTCATGCTGCGGTAGCGCAGGCGGTCAAGCGGCCGCAGCCGCGTGTCGCGGTGGGCCAGCAGCACGCTTGTGAGGGCCGGGCTCGCGGTGCGCCACGACCGTGGGATCACGCACTTCGGGTCAGCGTTCACGAGTTGTCCGAGACGCGGGCCGTGCATGTCGGCGAGCACCCGCCACGCCTCGGCGATGGGGCCGGCGAGCACGCTGGTCGCGTTGAGCCGGTCCTGCTCGAGCGCGTAGAGTTCA
The DNA here is from genome assembly GCA_963839905.1 of uncultured Actinomycetes bacterium. Taxonomy (GTDB): domain Bacteria; phylum Actinomycetota; class Thermoleophilia; order Solirubrobacterales; family Solirubrobacteraceae; genus CADCVQ01. The sequence continues at coordinate 440,656 of CAWIXC010000017.1, forward strand.
AGGCCCGTGTGCCTCGCGACGGTCAGCACGTCTGCGAGCCGGTCGACGCGCTTCTCGACGACATCGTCGGCCAACGCCGGGCTCAGGATGTCGTCGAGCTCGTACTCGAATGAGAGCAGCTCCGCGGGTGCGCCCGGTCCCGGGTCGACCTGGGTGAGGTCGTTGCGGCAGCGGCCATCGAGCCGGCCGGTCACGCCCATCACCGGGTGGCTGCAGAGCGTTGTGAACTCGTGCAGGCGGTCTGTGCGTAGCTGCCGAGCGCGCTGCTTGCCCGCGCACCGCGGGCAGGCGGACATCAACATCGTCTGGTGCGTCGGACACGCGAAGTACCACGGAAGCCGCCACGCCGAACGCCAGCGCCCGCCGTCGGCCAGGCACGCCGGGCAGAAGCGACTGAACCGCAGCGGACGCAGCGCGAACCCGAACATGCTCCTGTTGAACCGGCGCCTGACGATTCGGTCATATCTCGCCAGTCCCGACCACAGCGCTTCGACGCATGCCGTATCGAGGCCGCACGCTCGCGCCGCGATCACGTTCGCGTCGGGCATGTGCTCGGGCAGCGGCAGCTTCGCGCCGTGCAGCCGCAGCACGCGGGCCGGGACCCCCAACGCCTCGCCGAGCGTGACGGCGGAGATCCCGAGTCGCAACGCGTAGGAATCCAGCCATCCGTCAAGAGACTCGCCGTCGATCGGCTCCAAGCGGATCGGGATCCGGCCGCTGACGGTGAGGGCGCTCACGCGGCCTTCCGTCGCGCGCCGCGACCGGCTTGCACACGCGTCGTCAGGGTCCCGAGCTCAAACGCGGCCTGCAGCTCCTGACGTGCGGCTTCGGCAGCGGCATCGTTACGCACACCGTCAAGCAGCTCGGCGGTGAGCTGCTCGGTCTTCCTCTTGATCGCGCGCTGACAGCCACGGGCGATCAACGTCATCAGCGACGCGAAGTGCCCCGTCGAACGGGCGAACAGGTAGTCGCCCAGGTCCTCGGCGAGCATCCCCGGGTACTTGTCGACGAGCACCAAGTCGCGTTCGATGGCCTTGAGCAGGCTGCGCCACGTCATGCGCCCTTCGTCCGTCGCGATCTCGAACGGGTCCAGCGACAGCGTCGTCCAGCGTCTCGCGGTCTGCGCGAGCGCGGCGTCGCCGGGACCGAGGCCCTCCGACAGCAGTTCGCGCTCCAGTAGCCCGACGCCGACGAACAGGAACGTCGCCGGGAACTGGGTGGCGAGCGACTTGAAATGGTTCGCGACGTCACGGTCATCGCGGCGGTTCATGTTGAGGAAGTGGACGTCGTCGATGATGATCAGCCGGGTTTCGCAGGACAGCACGCAATCTGTGGCGTGATGGCCGAGATCGGTGGCGGTCCCGCGCAGGCGGCCGGGGTGCTCGTAGAACCCGCACAGCTCCGCGTTCAGGCTGCGGGTCGTCGTCTTCGCCGTCAGCCCGACGAAGGCGACGGGGATGCGGTCATGGCCGTCACGTGTACTCGGGCCGTGCAGCTCGACCTGCTCGCGGTGATAGCGCACGCCGAACGACGTCGCGAGGGTGGTCTTGCCCAGCCCGGGGTAAGCGGACAGCACCGCCGAGCTACGCACCTTGTCGCCGTCCTGGCGGTTGGAGTCGATGATCTCCTCGAGCTCGTCGTAGACCGCTTCGATCTGCGGCGTGATGATCGGGCCGAGGTTGGCGTGCCACACCGACCGCGCATGGTCGTAGCGGCGGCGCTCCAGACGCGGAAGCGCATCGAGTTCCTCGCGCGTGTACGTCTCCGGTTTGTTGCGTGCCGGCAGGTCGGCGAGCTTAAACCAGCCGGTCTTGCGCGACAGCGTGAAGTCGCGTTCCAGGTCGTCGTCGTTGATCATGAGAAGCTCCCGAACGCGTCGTCGTAGTAGTTCACGTCAACCTCGTCGGAGGGCACCGCGTCGAGCTCGCCGGGGTCGTCGTCATCGCCGAGAAGCTCCGCTGCCGGCTCCTCGTAGGTTTCGTCGTTAGCGGTCCGGGCAGGGGTCCGCTTGGTGACGCCCCGGACGCTCGCGAGGTCTATGACGCTCGCCGTCTCGCCGTCGCCGGCGGCCATCAGACGGTCGTTTCGCTGCTGAGAGAGCCGCAGAGCCATCCTGCGCTCCGTTGGGTTGCGCGTCAGACCGGCGTCCCAGCGCTCCAGCAGCTCGGCGAGTGCGCGACGATCGTCGGGGAACCGCTGTGTCTCGCGCGCGAGACGCCGAGCGTACGCCAGCGCCTCGGCGCTGAACGGCACCCCGATCTCGCTGTGATGCGCCCACGCCAGCGCGTGCCACTCGTTGGTCTTGGGGTCCTGAAAGAACACGCGGCTGACATCGTCGGGGTCGCTGCGAAGCGGCCATTTGCCGGCGTTCGGGCCGGTGAACGAGCTCTTTTGGTTGCGGTAGTCGTTCAGCGCATCCCCGTCGTAGCGCAGGCCGTGAAGCTCGACGCCGTAATGCTGGATCGTGCGCCACTCGACCCGCAGGAAGTCGTACGCCAGGTCGGCCCGCGTGGGAACCAGCATGCGGCCGGCGCGGGCGACGCCCACCTCAAACGCATCGTCGGGACACAGAACGAGCCCCGGGACGTCGGGATGCACGAGACCCCGGTGCGGGCGGCGGTGGTAGCGCTCGGCGACCCACTCGCGCAGGATATGCTCGAGCTCGTCGATGAAGTAGTACGCGAGGTCCTCGGGATGCTCGCCGCGGCTGTACACATCCGGGCCCTTGTAACCCGGCAGTGCCGCGAGCAGATCCTCACGGATCGTGCGGAAGACCCGCTCCACAGCCGCCTTGTCAGTCGGCTGGTACGGCCGCGTCGGCTGGATGCTGATCCCCAGCCGCGCGCACACCGACCGTAGGTGCACCGACACGTAGATCTTGCCGTGGTCGATCACGACCGTTTCCGGTGCGACACCGGGAAGCCCGCGGGCCGGTTCATCGTCCTCGTCGGGGGCCACGAACACCCTGGTCGGGATGCCCGGGTACGGCAGGATCCCGCCGCTGGTCCGTGCCGTCGAACCCGGTGAGATCGCCTCGTAGAGCACCAGCGACGCGTCGACGGACTTCGTCGACACCGGCGACAGGCGCAGCGCGACGACCGACCGGCTGCAGAGATCAAGCGCGATCGTGAGTTCCAACCGCACCCAGCGCAGCGTCACCGAATCCATCGCGAACACGTCGAGCGTCGTTGTGTCCAACAGCAGGTACTCCCCGGGCCGCGTCGCGACGAGCTTGCCGTACGGGGTGGCCGGGCGATTGGCGATGCTGCGCTTGCCCTTCGTGCTGCCGACTAGCGCGTTCGTGCCGCGCGCGACCTCCGTCAACGCACGCTGCGCCTTCCAGCGCTTCGGTACCGCGTCCGCGCCGTGCTCGGGTGTGACGCGTGCATCGACACGGTCAAGCAGCAGTTGCGCCGACGGCCGGCTCGCGCCGACATGCTCCTCCAGCACCCGAGTCAGCTCGTCGAGCCAGCGCGGGTCGATCCCGCGCAACGGGTCGCTCGTGCGCTGGTGGCGTCCGTCGATCAACCCGGCCTCGCGGTCCTCCTCGAACGCGGTGACCCACCGGCGGATCGTGCGCATGCCGATGCCGAGCTCCGCGGCCTTGGCCCGGTAGCGATCCATCTTCGGTTGGCCAGGTCGGTAGGCCTCGAGCGGCTCGCCCGGCAGCGCTTCCGTTGGATCGCCGGACCGGTAGCCGGTCGTGACCTCCAGGACGTGCGCGGCGCGTTCGTCAAGCTCACGCCGCTGCGCGTCGGTGAGGTTCGCGAGCATCGGCCCGACCGCCGGTCGCGGCGGCGTGATCGGGGCGTCCAGCAGACGGCTGCCCGGTGCGCTCAGCAGATGCGCGATCGTGACCGAGCGCGTGCCACCGCCGCGGCGATCCTCGATCGTCGCCCGGTCGCCGCACAACGCGACAACGGTCCAGACACCGCCGTCATGAGCGAACTTCGAACCCGTCTTCAAGCATGCAACGGTCATCGGTACACCTCCAGCGCGGTATCGCGCGACAGCGGGTGAGTGAGGTCTGCGTGCAGCACGCCGGACCACAACAGATGAAGCAGGACCGGTCGCGGCTCGCAGATACCGGCGTCCATGAAGGCCGCTTCGGCTTGTGCGATCGTCAGGGCAGCCACGTCAACCGCGGCGGCCGCGGCGACGGCCGCCCGATCGAGATGCACCGCCCGCCGGTAGCCGGCGAGAAACCGCGTGTTCAGCAGCACGACGGGATCCGCGGCGCTCCAGATCTCGTGCTGCCACCCGCGCGACGTGAAGATCGCGTCAGCCCACGCGAGAGCGGCCGCTACTCGCGGATCCTCAAGACGGTCTGCGGGCTTAACGTTGACGACCAGCGCGGACCCGTCCGCGCGAACCAGCAGGAAGTCGGGGACGTGGCGTCGCTCGTTGTCACTGACCAAGAACGGCTGCGCCGCGATCCCGACGACCTCACGGTCGGCGTCGGCGAGCAGCAGTCGCGCGAGCTCCAACCGGCTCTCGTAGACGACATGGCCGCCGGTCGTCGACGACCAGTACAGGCCGGGGAAATGCCGCTGCCCTCGGTGAGACCGGATCGTGCGCCACGGCGCCGCGGACAACACGACCTTGGCTGTCGCGGCGCTGAGCGGCATGTCGCTCGTCGAGCCGTCCTGCAGGCGAAGCGAGACCTTCGTACTCACACCAAGCTCCTTTCAGATCGAACATGAGTTCGATGCTAAACGGAGGGGTCGTCGCCAATCCGGCCCTTCCGGATCCGCCGCCGTCAGAAGAGCCGTCAGGCGCGTCAGCGTGCGCAGTTATCAAAGTCCTGCTGTGCCTGCTCACCGGATCGGCTCCGCACACCGCGCGTTTGTCAAGGAGTCCTCGGGGAGCGCGAGATGAGCCCGGCGTGGCCGATCGTCGTGAGATATCTCGGGGAGCCGCGCGTCGATGAACTCGCGTTCGCCGAAGATCCGGCGCGCAGCGGCGGCGGCTGCAGCGCGTCCGGCGCGTCCACGCCCTTGGTCGAGATGTCGCGCAAGTGGTCCACCTCGTCGCGCGGTCACCGCGAGTAGTTGCGGAGTTTCGCGCGGAAGACGTCGTAGGCGGGGCGCGGTGTGCCGTCGGGGTCGACGAGTCCGGCGTCAAAGGGGCAGGAGCGGCCGCAGCCGCCGTTGACGGTGCCGAACCAGTTGTAGGAGTACACGCGCTGCGCCCCGCGGGTGCGGTAGCGGCTGGCGTAGGTGAACATGTTCTTGATCCGTGACGCCTGGCGTGCCTCGCTGTAGGCGAAGGAGCGTCCGAAGCCCGCGAGCGCGCCGGTCTCGGTGAACCAGAACTTCGTGCGTTTGTTCTGGTGGCGGACGGCTTGGATGATCGCTCCCGTGCCGCGTGACCGGCTGCGGTTGACGTCTGAGTAGTTGTGGATGCCGACGATCGACAGGCGCTTGCGCCATGTCGAGCTCAGGCGACGGTAGAAGCTTCGGATGTACCGCTCGACGCCGGACTGGTCGAGCACGTCGAGCCCGACGACCGCGCAGGTGCGACAGCGCCGTTTGACGGTGCGGTACATGCTCTTGAAGTACGACACGGCGTGCCCGACGTGATTCCATGTCTCCTGGGTCTTGTGGTTGGCTTCGTTCCACGCGCCGAAGTCGCGCACGCCGAGCTTGCGGAAGTACGCGACGATCCGCCCGACGTCGCGGCGATAACGGCTCGTCGAGACGAGCCGGCCGCGCTTGGAACGCAGATCGCTCGTGGAGATGTGCAGCAGCGTCGAGACGCCCGCGCTGCGGGCGGCCTTGACGAACGCGCGAGCCTTCGCGCGCTCGACGCTGTCGTGCATGACGTCGGACGCGACGAAGTACCGGGTCCGCTTGACGTGCAGCCGCTGAAACTCGGGCGAGTCGAACATGCGCGGGCTCTGGTCGCCGATGCCGACGCGCACAGAACTGCGCGCGCTCGCCGGCGTCGCCGGTAGCAGCGAGGTCATCGCGATGACCGACAGCAGCGGGGTGAAACGCCTGAGTAGCACGCGGACCGGCACCCGTGGCCGGTCCGGATGTGACTGCTTGGCGTCGATGTTGGACCTCGTGATGATGCGGTTCCTGGTGATCGGCTCGTGAACGGTCATCGTGCGTCGGGGCGCACGAGGAGCACGTTGCATGGGGCGTGGTAGGCGACGTAGCTCGCGAAGCTGCCGAGTGCGAGGCGGGCAAGCCGGCCGCGGTGCGCCCCCGCGATCAGCAGATCGGGATGCGCCGTCAGAGCCCAGTCGCAGACGGCGCCGCCTGCATGCCCGCTGAGCAGGACCGATTCGGCGCCCGCAACATGCTCAAGCTGCGCGTTCAGCCACGTGGATGCAGCAGCGGTGAGGTCGTCGACGGGTGGGAGCGCGAGGCTTTCGCCGTAGACGATCGGCGACGGCCTGACATGCACGATCGTCAGGCGTCCGGGCCCGAACGCGCGGAGTCGCCGGGCTTCCAGCAGGGCCCGATGCGAGCCCGGGGACTCATCCAGACAGCAGGCGATATGCGGGTACGGCCCCGCATCGGCGGTCCGCAGCGCATCCTCGTCGCGGCGCTCCGCCGAGTCCGCGGGGCGGTCGCCTGACGGTATGTCGGCCACAACGGGCCTCCAGTGGCTAGGCGGCGAGTCTCGACGAGCCCCGTGCGTATCCGGTCGTTGGGATCGGACCTACCCCTTCGCGGCGCGCCTCAAGCGCTCGACTCGGTGCCTCGGGTCGCTCTCGATGCACCGGTGCGGAGGTCGCGTGTCCCGGGCCGTGGAGCCGGACGAGTAGCGGCCGCGGTTGCGCGATCGTTTCAGCCGAAGGCAGGTGATGAGGAGGCGAGGGTGCAGGTCCCGCCGGATTTCGCGGGGTCGCCCCGGCAGTCGCTGCCGATCTGGGCGTCGGTGAGCAGGAACGTCCGGCCGGCGTCGCGATCGTGAGCGAGCGGATCGCGGGGACCAGCGGCGCGCAGCACGGCGCCGGTCGAGTAGCGCAGGCGCCGTAGGCCGTAGCGGCCCGGGCAGCCTGCCTCGTCGCCGAAGCAGGAGATCGACCAGTAGAGCCTGCCGGACTCAAAGGCCGGCCAGCCGAGCTGGACCTGGGTCAGCCCACCCCCGTGTTGGTGCGCGACGCGCTCGTGCCCGTCGCCGATCGTGTCCAGCCGGATCTCGCTGTCGAACCCCTCGCCGTTGTCGAGGTAGGTCCACGTGAATCCCAGGCGCGAGCCGTAGAGGTCCAGTTGCGCGGCGCGTGAGGGCGGGGTCGGCTTGCAGTGCTCGCAGCGGCTGCGAGATCCGCCGGGCATCCGCGTCGACGGCCGGCCGGACGCGATCGGTCGGGTGTACAGGTACCCGAGCCCGGGCTTGTTGTCGTACTCGCGCGCGAACACCAGGTGGGTGCGCCACAGGCTCGGCCAGGACTCGTTGGCGTGCGGCGCGCTCGCGTTGACGACTCGTGTCTCGCGGCCGCGGGAGAAGTCATACAGATAGATGTCGCAGCCCTGCGCGCGTTCTGCGGGCGGGGCGTAGACGCGGCAGCGTGAGTAGGTCGCGGTGACCGCACCGTTTGATCGCGGGCCGAGATCGACGTCGAACGGGACCGGGCGCGACGCGACCGGCACCGTGCTCGTGACGCCATCGACGCGCGTGGTCAGGCTGTATCTGCCGGTAGCGGCGTCGTGGGTGCTCCACGCAGCCCGGCCCTCGTAGACCGCGACGGGGGTGACGCGGTCCAGTTGCGCGACTGCCTCAGCATGCGCGGGGGGCGCTGCGAGCGCGGTCGACACCACGGTCATCGCGATGAGACGAACACCCACGCTCCTGCAACCGGCCGCACCGCGCGGTCCAAGACGTATGGTTGCTGCTCCTCGACGGCTCATCTGCGGATGACGTGCTCGGCGACCGGCTTCCACGCCAAACCGATCCGGCGGACGATCGCGCAGGGCTCGGTGGGTGTGCCGGTATCCCCGCTGGAGCACTCGAACGCGGACGGCACGTGGTAGTCCGATACGCCGCTCCATGCCCATGCCGACCAGTTCTCGCGGGCGCCGGCGAGCTCGTAGCTGCCGCTGGAGATGCGGTAGCGGATCGCGCCGGAGGTGTTGGTGAAGCAGCCACCGGGGTCGCCCTGGCAGGCGCGAAAGAACGCGACCCGTCCGCTGGCGATCGACGGCCCGAGGTACGTCTGGCCGCCGAGGCCGGTGATCATCGAAGCGACCTGGCGCGTGTCGCTGCGCGCGACGTTCGTCAGGCGGATCTCGTTCTGGCGAAAGCCCGGGAACCCGTCGGGCTGATAGCGCCAGCTCTGCGCGATCCAGCGGCCCCACAGCTCCATCCCCGCAAGCTCGGTGTGCTCGATGACGCGGCACGTGGGCGAGTCGACGGCTCCGCAGCGGCGGGCCGGCAGCGTCCCGATCCGGTCGGAGGGACGCGAACGCGCCGCCCCCAAGAGCTTCGTGTACGGAACGATCGTGTTGGGCGCGTACCGGCGCGCATAGGCCATGCGGCCCTTCCACACCGTCGGCGCGATCTCGTCGTGACCGGTCGTGTTGGCGTTGCGCACGGGCCGCAGCCGGTCACCGCGCTCCAAGCCGATCACGAATAGGTCACAAGACGCGTCGCACAGCGACGCGACGACCGACGGCTTGCCCGACGAATCCGGTCCGGCGTCGGCGTCGAAGACGCTGCCCTGACTGCGCACCGGCAGGTCGCGGACCGTGCCGGCGTGCCACGTGCTCAGCCGGTACGCCGAGCCGTCCCAGCGACTGAACACGAGCCAGCCGGCGTACTCGCGGACGGGCGAGGACTTGGCGAGCCCGACGACCCCCGCCGGGGCCGGTCCGGCCAGCGGGGCAGCCGCGCTCGCCCAAGCCGGCGACGCGCCAACGAGGCCGACGAGCACAACGGTCAGCCGAAGGAGATGCACCCGGGCACCGCTGCGCGCTTGTGCAACGGCCGAGACACGGCACGCGCGATCTCGCCGCCATCGCAGGCACGGGCTCGCGCCTGATGAGTCCGTGCCACACGCGGCGCCCCGGTCGGCGTCCAGGCCCAAGGCAGTTCGCGGCGCGATGGCGAGCCTCGACACGACGCTCATCGGGTGCTCGGCCGGCCGTTGCCGTGCGGGGTGCCGGGCAGCAATGCGCCAAGTTCCGCGATCACGTGTGCGACAGTGTCACCCTCGCCGATGACCTTCGGGCGTTGCTCGTGCGCGGCGTTCATCGGGCGCGTCGCGGCGCGTCGCGTGCCACCGGGCAGTTGGATGTTCCCAAACGTGAAGCCTGTGACGGTGACGCCGCACCGCTCCGTCTCAACGTCGAGGATCTCCCGGATGCTGCGGGTAACCGCGTCGGTTTGCGTGACCGTCTCGGCGAGGGTGCGACGACCGACAACGGCGCGCGTGGCACTCTGAGCAATCTCGTTGATCGCGGCGTTGACGCTCACGATCGATGCGTCGCTGCGCCTGAAGCGCAGGACGGCGACGATGTCGATGCACACGTTGTCGCGCGTCATGGTCCCGGGCGCGACGATCGGCATCGTGACGATGCCCAACGAAACGCGGTGCAGGCGATCGATCAACTCGACGATGACGCGCGACGCGCGAAACTGCTCGCCCCGCTCGTAGCGCTTGAGGATCCGCAGTCCGGCGGCGAGTCCGACCGCGCCCACGATGGCGAGCGCCAGGATCGCGTACACGACGATCATGACCGCGCCCGGGTAGCCGCGCGCGTTGCGAGTACGCGGTAGCAGAACGGCCGGATCATCGCTGGACCGGCTCTCGGCGTCCGCGCGCGTCCATGGCCTTGCACGGGACGATCGCCCGACGGTACGCCAGCCACGAGGGCCTCCTGAGGGCTACGTGGCGAGTCTCGACGAGCCCCGGGCGTATCCAGTTGACTGGGCTTGGGGTACCCGGCACGACGGAGCCCAAGCGCGCGACCTCCTCTGTCGCGGCGCCATCGCGTCACCGGAGGCGCGAAACCAGCCACCGGCGTGGTCCGATGCCTGAGCGCCGCAGATCCCGCACGGAGTGCGGCGTGCTGACCGCTGCCAAGCTGATCGGCGAGATCGCCGGGATCGCGCGGTTCTCCTCTGACGCCAAGCTCGCACGAACCTGCGGCGCAGCGCCGATCCCCGCATCGTCCGGGCGTACCGACCGCCACCGCCTGGACCGCGGCGGCAACCGCCAGCTCAACTGTCAGCAGCTCAACTGCGCGCTACATCGCCTCGCCGGCACGAAAGCCCGACTGGACCCCGCGACGGCCGCCTACATCGCGCGCAAGCGAGCCGAAGGCAAGAACCGCAGCGAAGCGCTGCGCTGCCTCAAACGCCACCTCGCTCGCCGCATCTCCGGCTCCTGCAACCACCACGCGAACCCAACACCGTGACGCCATCGACGCCGCCCGCCAACCCCCGTCCGCGCCGTCACGATCCACTGCAACACGCCATCCAGCCGGTTCTCGTTGACATAGGAGCAACCACCGCGCCGCGCCGCGACTCCCCGCCGCCGATCACCGTCGGTGCCGCGTGGGGTTCCAGCAGCAGCAACGATCTCTCCCCGGGACTCTAAGAGGCGAGATCGCGGCGGCGGAACGCAGCGAGGCCCAGGGTCACGAGTCCGGCCGCGATGGCGACCAGGATCCCGAGGGGACCGACGGCCAGGCCCGCGGCCGGCAGCTGCGGGGTGTGCTCGAAGGGGGATATGGCCGTCAGCCAGCCCGGGAGGTTCAGGATCTCGCCGAGCATTCCGATCACGAGGCAGAGTCCGAGGCCCGCCCAGGCCGCTGGCACTGCCCGCGGGGCGAAGCCGAAAAGCGCGGCGGTGAGGCCTACCAGCACCCACATAGCGGGCGCGTGCATCAGCGCGGCGCCGAACAGCCGCGGCACCTGGGAGGCATCACCGGACACAATGGCGAACGCCAGTCCGGCGCCCAGTCCACCTGCGCCCAGCACGACGACGCTGCCGCCTAGCGCGACGATCAGATGGCTTGCGGCCCAGTCTCGGCGCGAGACCGGGGCGGCCAGCAGCGGTTCGACCACGTGCGCGGTCTCCTCGACGCGCATGCGGTGGGCTGACGTGATCGCGAAGCCGCTGCCGACTAGCGCCAGTACCAACAGCGCGGTGCCAAAGAACAAGTCCGTCAGACTCGCGCCGGCGCCGGCCGCGAGCAGGTCCGCGAGGGCGTCGTTGTCGCGCACCAGATCCTCGATGGCGTCGCCGAGCGAGCCGTAGGCGAGGCCGCCGAAGAAGAGTCCTGCACTCCACCCGGCCAGGCTGGCACGCTGGAGTCGCCAGGCCAAGCCCACGGGTCCTGCCAGCCGGCGCGACGCCACCGGCGGGCCCGGCCGCGGCGCCACGAGGCCGGCACCGAAGTCGCGCCGCGCGGCGAGGGCGCGGGCTGCCGTCCCGAGCGCGACGGCGACTACCAGCGTGAGCGCCAGCGGCCACCAGCGCTCGTCGGCGTACGCGCGGCTCGCCTGCACCCAGCCGATGGGGGAGATCCAGGACAGGGTGCCGTCACTCGAATCTCCGACCGCCCGCAGCGCGAAGGAGAGGCCCAGCACGGCACCGCCGGTGCCGTAGACGACGCGCGTGTTCTCGGTCACCTGCGCCGCGACGAGGGCGATGCCTGCGAACACGAGCCCGAGCGCCGTGAGGGAGGCTCCAAAGACGAGCGAGCCGATGGCCGGCAGCTCCAGCCAGACCAGCCCGAGCGCCACCACGACGCCGATAGCGACGTTCATCGCGGCCACCACAATCAACGCGGCGGCCATCGGCGCGTAGCGACCAACGATCGCGGCGCGCACGAGCTCGGTACGTCCGCTCTCCTCCTCGGCACGCGTATGGCGACCGATCATCAGCACGCTCATCAACCCGACCATCACGAGCCCGAAGCTGCCGGACTCAAACGCGACCCGTCCGCCGAGCGTGTGCAGACCGATCGGCGGGCCGTTGAGCGCGATGACCGCGGCATTGCCCTCGATCCCGACGGCTGCGCGATCCAGCGACGCCTGCGTCGGATAGATGGCCTTCACGCTCGCGACGGTCGTCAACAACACCGCGCCGATGACAACGATCCAGACAGCGATACGAACGCGGTCGCGGCGCAGCATGAAGCGCACCAGGACGAGTGTCGCGGTCAGCTCGCTCACGCCGGCGCCGGCTCGCCAAGCTCGTCACCGTAGTGGCGCAGGAAGAGCTCCTCGAGCGTCGGGGGATGGCTGGTCAGGCTGCGGACGCCGAGCTGCGAGAGATGGCGCACGACCGCATCGAGGTGCTCGCCGTCAACGTCGACGCGCGACCGCAGGCCGTCGATCCGGATGTCGTGGACCCCGGGCAGCTCAGCGAGACCCGTCGCGGGTCGTGTCGTCTCCGCGGCGATCGAGGTGCGGGTCACGTGCCGCAGGTCATTGAGCGTCCCGCTGTCGACGGTCCTGCCGGCGCGGATGATGCTCACGCGGTCGCACAGCGCCTCGACCTCAGCCAGGATGTGACTGGACAACAGGACGGTGCGCCCCTTCGCCCTGAGCTCGCGGATGCAGTCTTGGAAGGTCGCCTCCATCAGCGGATCGAGCCCCGACGTCGGCTCGTCAAGAATCAGCAGCTCGACGTCCAACGCCAGCGCCGCCACCAGCGCCACCTTCTGGCGGTTGCCCTTCGAATAGGTGCGGCCCTTCTTGGTCGGGTCGAGCTCGAAGCGCTCGAGCAGCGCATCGCGCCGAGCGCGGTCGATGCCGCCGTGCAGGCGCCCGAGCAGGTCGATGATCTCGCCGCCGGTCAACTTCGGCCACAGGTTGACGTCGCCGGGCACATAGGCGAGCCGGCGGTGCAGATCGATGGTGTCGCGCCAGGGATCGCCGCCCATCAGCACGATATCTCCGGCGTCGGCTCGCAGCATGCCGAGCAAGACGCGGATGGCCGTCGACTTGCCTGATCCGTTGGGTCCCAGGAACCCGTGCACCTCGCCGCTGGCGACGGTCAAGTTGAGCCCGTCGAGCGCGCGGGTCTGCCCGAACGTCTTGACCAGCCCGGAGACGACGATCGCGTCGGTCATGACCACGAACGTACAGTCAGGGCGGACCGACGTGCGGGAACAATGGTGAACGCCCGAGCCCGGGCGTGCTCAACGGCGGCGTCGGGAAGCCGCGGCTGCGAACCGCCTTCTGAACATGGACTGTCGTCCCCCGCGGCTGCTGGCTGGACGATGTAAGACAACCCAGGTACTCGCCGACGTAACGTCAAACCCTGTTCGCGTTCGCTGCGTGGATGCGTGTCGGCTACGGACGGGTCTCGACCCGTCACCAGAACCCCGACGGCCAGGCCCTCGTCGCCGCCGGCCGCCACCAGGTCTTCGTCGACAAGGCCTACCGCCTGGCGCGTGACGGCGACGGATGCTGCGGGGTGGGCTCGCGCGTACGCTGAGGTCGTGACCGGCGCCCGCATCGCAACGTGAGCGGCGGCAGTAGGCGCCCGCGCGGTCAGGTGCGCGTCGCGCTGACGGTGCTGGCGGTCGTGTTCGCGTCGGCGCTCGGCGGCCTCATCGCCGTCTGGTCATTCTCTGCGCAACGGACGGTCTCGGCCGGGACGGTGTCGTTGTCGGTGAGCCCGTTTCACCGCGGTGCGCTCGACGCGTACGTTCCGGTCATCGACTGGGGCGTGCGCTTCGGCGGCGTGCGCGCTCCGGCTCGCCTCCAGGTGCGCGTGTCGTCGGTCGATCGCGATCGGGTGGCGCGGGTCGCGCGGGACGGCATCGGCGCTGCGCACGCGCTCCAGGTCGAGGCGAGGGACGCAATCGTGTCCTACCTCGTGCTGTTGGCGGCGGTGGCTGCCGGTGCGTCGATCGCGTTGGGGGCGCTGGTGGCGTTCGCACTGCGGGGGCCGGCGCCTCGGTTGCGGTGGCTGCTGGTCGCGAGCGTTGCCGGGGGTGTCGGCTGGGCGCTCGTCGTTGTGCTGCTGCTGGCTCCGCGAGGTTCGCTGTCGAGTCCGGTGTACTACGGGCACGGAAGCGACATCCCCGTCGCGCTCCGCGCGGTGCAGGCGGCGTCGCGTGCTCCCGGCCAGCTCGGCGAGGAGGTCGACAGCCAGTTGCTCGGGCTCGCGCGGCTGGTGACGACGCCTGGCAATCGCGTCGCGCTCACGGGGCTGCCGCGGCTCACGGTCGCGTCGGACCTGCACAACAACCTCGTGTCGATACCGGTGCTGCGCCAGGCCGCCGCCGGTGGCCTCGTGATCGTGGCGGGCGATCTGTCAGACCGCGGAACGCCGCTTGAGACGGCCGCCGTGCGCTCGGTCGTGGGCACCGGCCGCCCGGTGGTGTTCGTCGCAGGCAACCATGACTCCGACACGTCGGCGCGGGCGCTGGCCAAGGCCGGCGCGGTCGTGTTGACGCGGCGTGGCCGGTTGCTGCCTCGGGGTGGCTTTGGTCCGGTGGTCGTGCGGGCCGGCGGGCTGAGGATCGCCGGCTACGAGAGTCCCAACGAGCGCCGCGCGTCCGACGACTACCGCGATCGGGGCGCGGCTGTGACCCCCATCCAACAGGCCGCGTTTCAGACGTGGCTGATGGGGCTCGCGGGCAAGGTCGACATCGTCGTGGTTCACGAGCCCGCGCTCGCGCAGCCTGCCGTCGACGCGGTGCGCGCAGCGGATCCATCGGGGCCGCTGCTCGTGGTCGCCGGCCACACGCATCAGCAGGCCGTCGACTCGGACCGTTCCGTTGCCGAGGTCAACGGCGGGACCGCCGGGGCGGGCGGCACGGGCAACCTCACCGAGCGCCAGCCGATCGGGCTTGCCGTCGTCACCTACCGTCGGGCCCCCTTCTTGGCGCTCGCGGTCGATCTCGTCCAGGTCGCGCCGGGCACGGGGGCGGGCTCGGCGCGCCGGATCCGTCTCGACTCCGGGCCGGTGTCGGCCGGTGACGCGCTCGCCCCGTCGCCTGAGGAGCCCGACGCCACCTTGACCGCCCCGTGATACCGGCCTCGTGTTGACGAGGGCGTCGACGCCCGGCGCTCGACCCGGCGCGGGCTTCAGTTCAGCTCGGCGGCGCGCGGAGCCGGGACGGTCACCTTCAGCCGGGTGATCATCCGATCCAGCCGCCGTGAGATGTCGGCGGGCTCCGTCCGGAGCGCAGAGGCGATCTCGCCGATCGGGGTGTCGTCGAGGCTCATGCCGAGGACCGGCAGATCATCCGGGTCCAGCGTGCGTGCGGCTGCGTCGAGTAGCTCGCGCGATATCGGCGGAAGGACGCGTTCGCCACGCGCGACGCAGCGGATCGCGTCGTAGAGCTCGCTCGCCGGCACCGACTTGTTGACGAGAGCGTCGACGCCGGCAAGCCGCGCGGGGATCGTCAGCGTGGCGTCGGCGTACGCCGAGTACAACAGCACCGCGGGCGCGGGCGGCTCGCGCTTGATGCGCCGGCAGACGACGAGACCGTCATCGCCGGGCATGTGGTAGTCGAGCACGACGACGTCGGGTCTTGTGCTGTGCAGGGCGGGCCACAGGTCCTTGACCGACGACGCCGAGTCGAGCGGGACGAGGTCGTGCTCTGCCTGCAGCACCGCTACGAGTCCCGCGCGCATGGCGGGGTGATCGTCGACGACCAGGATGGTGATCATGGCGCGTGGCTCCATTCGTCGGACTGTGTGGGGACCATGAGCTTGACCTGCGTGCCATGGCCGTCAACGCCGGGGCCGATGGTCAGCGTGGCACCGATCGTCTCGGCGCGGGCGCGCATCGAGCGCAGCCCGTTCGAGCCGGGGCGGCGGATGACGGGGATCCCGCGCCCGTCGTCTGTGACATCGATCGTCGCGCTCGTCCCGTTGCGCGACAACAACACGTCGATGCGCCGGGCGGCGCCGTGGCGGACCGCGTTCGTCAGTGCTTCAGCGCCGATCCGGTAGGCGTGCGCCGCGATGTGCGCCGGCAGCTCCCCGATCGTGCCGCGCACCGCGATCTCGGCGTCGCTTGCGGGGGCGAGCTCGGTCGCGCGCTCACGGAGCATGCGTTCGACCGGGCGTCCCTCGAGCGGCGTGCGCAGCTCGGCGACGCTGGTGTCCATGTCGCCGCCGGCCGCGCGCAGCTCTCGGAGGGCATGGCCGGCGAGCTCGGCCTGCGGACCGCTGAGCTGGCCGATGAGCGCGCTCAGGACGAGATGAGCCGCGTGCACGCGCTGCTTGGCGGAGTCGTGCAGCTCCCAGGCGATCCGCTGGCGCTCGCTTTCGACCGCGAGGCGCTCGGAGCGCAGTCGTTCGCCGCGTAGGCGTTCGAGGATCTCTGTCGCATATGCAAGCGCGAGCACGACGACGACGGGGACCATCAGGTGCGTCGCGATCGTCTCCAAGCGGATCGTGCTCCCCAGCGTGTTGGCATCAAGCTCCGTGTACACGGCAACGCCGAAGTACGCGATCGTGAAGCCGCCGCCCCACGCCAGTGCCCGCCGGAACGACAGCCCTGTCGATGGAAGGATCAGCGCCGTCAGCATGAGCACGTAGAACGGGCTGCGCCAGTCCTCAGACGCCGCGACCAGCGCGAGCACGGCGGCGCTGTCCAGCAGCCAGGCCGCGGGCGTGAGCGCGAGCCGCGGAACGGCGCACACGGCGCCAAGCGTCACGGCGACGTAGGCGATGACCGCGACCGTCAGCTCGCCGTCGTGCGAGGTCACCCGATGGACGGCGAGCAGGAGCACCGCGACGGCCGCGGCGAGCAGCCGCGTGGTCAGCAGCAGCGTGATCCAGCGCGACGTCACGGCAGGTCGAGGAAGCGCCCGGCGAGCGCCCTGAAGAAGTCTTCGCGCGTGACGACCCCCGTCACCCGGCCGGCGTCGACGATCGGCACGATCAGCACACGGTGATGCAGGAAGATCTCCCCCAGCTGGATGTCGGAGAAGTCCTCGCCGACGTCGATGTGGTCGGTGTTGGCGTGCTTGGCGACCGGCTCATCGGCACAGGCCGCACGCTTCTGCAGTGCCTCGTCGAGTGAGCGCGGCACGAAGCCCGCGTAGCCCAACGTCGTGAGATAGCCGGGGAAGAACGCGCCGATGAACTCGCGCTCGCCGAAGATCCCGATCAGCGTGCCGTCGCTATCGACGACAGGCAGCGCGGGCGCGTCGGCGTCGATGATCGCCGCGACGGCCTCGCGCAGCGGCATGTCGCGGGCAAGCAGCGGCACTTCGCGGCGGACGGTGCTGGCAATCCTCTGCGGGCTCATCGGTCTCCTCCTCGCTACAGGTAGCGCACTGCGATATAGCCGGTGGCCAGCAGCATCGACACGAGCGTCGCCGGCACCCCGACCTTCAGGAACGTCATGAAGCCGATCGGGCGTCCGGCACGCTCGGCCATGCCGGCCGCCGCGACGTTCGCCGCGGCCGCGATCAACGTGAGGTTGCCGCCGAAGCAGGCGCCGAGCGACAGCGCCCACCAGTACGCGTCATCGCCCGTCTCGCCACCTTGCAGCTGCTCGACGACGGGGATCATCGTTGCGGTGAACGGGATGTTGTCGATGATCCCCGAGCCGATCGCCGACACCCACGTGATGCCGAGCAGCTCGGCGCTGCGGTCGCCGTTGGTGACGTCGGCGATCGCGTTGGCGACCTCCTTGATCGCACCGGTCGCCTCGAGCGCGCCGACCATCACGAACAGCCCGACGAAGAAGAACAACGTCGGCCACTCGATGCCGCGCAGCGCATCCTCGACGCTCTGGCGGGTGACGAGCAGCATCACCGTCGCGCCCGCCAGCGCGACGGTCGCGGGCTCCACGCCGACCGCGCCGTGCACGAAGAAGGCGAGGATCGTGATCACGAGCACGGGCAGGGTGCGCTTGAGCTCGGCGGCGTCCTCGATCGAACGCCGCGCATCCAGCTGCATCACCCGCTCGCGCGCCTCCGGCGCGATCTGCAGCCGCTTGCGGTACAGGAGGTACAGCATGCCGGTGACGACGACGAACGCGACCGCCGCGATCGGCGCGAGATTCACCAGGAAGTCGCTGAACGTCAAGCCCGTCGCGCCCGCGATGAGGATGTTCGGCGGGTCGCCGATCAGTGTCGCGGTACCGCCGATGTTCGACGCGATGATCTCGATCAACACCAGCGGGATCGGGTCGATGTCCAGCGCGTCGGCCAGCAGGAACGTGATCGGCACCATCAACAGCACCGTCGTGAGGTTGTCCAAGAACGCCGACAGCACCGCCGTCGACAACGCCAGCGACACGACGATCGCCAGCGGGCGGCCACGCGCGAGCTGCCCGGCACGGATCGCCAAGAACGTGAAGACACCCGTCGGCTCGGTCACCCGGACGATCAGCATCATCCCCGCCAGCAACCCGATCGTCTCCCAGTCCACAGACTCGATCGCGTGCTCCTGATCGATCGTCTGCGACAGCACGACGAGCAGCGCGCCGACCAGCGCGACCTTCGTGCGATCCACCCGTTCGGTCGCGATCACCGCCAGCGCCCCGGCGAACACCAAGACGGCGATCGTCATAGGTGCCCGCCTGCGAGCACGACCGTCCGCGCGTCGTCGGCGACGACGACGTTCGGATGCATCCCCATCAGGCGCAGGTCGCCGAGCAGGCGCGCGCACGCATCGCCGTTGACGACCGTCGCAGCACAAGCGTCGGAGCACACCTCGATCGTGATGAGGTAATCCCACGCGCGGCCCCACGCCGCGGAGGCGCCCGTCAGCGTCGTGACGTGGACCTGCGCGGCCGCGCCGTCAGCCAGCACGCCACCGGCTTGGGCGCGCAGCCACGCCTCCGCGTCATGCGGGCTGAGTCGCATCGGACGGCAGCACAGGACCAGGAGCCGACTCATCGAGACGGTCATGCCGTCCTCCCCGCGCGCCAAGCGGACGCCCGGCCGACGCAGCCGAGGTGTCGCGTTCGGGCTCTGCGAAACGCGACGCGGCGCGGCTGTGCGGCGTAGCGGGAGGTGAGTGGTGTGTGCATCGGGCATCCTCGATTTCGTGCATGGTCAGACCTCGCCGACCAGGCTTCCCGGCACACCGCCATGCACCCTACCGAGCGCGGGGGCGTGCCGCGCCCCGCGGAGGTTCGCGGGCCGCCAGCGTTGGGAGAGCGCGTCAGCGCCGTCCGCGCGATCGGGCCAAAGAGCGCTCGGGCGCAGCGCTGTCGGCGCTGGCCAGGCCGGCGAGCGCCAACACGGCCACGGCGAAGCCGACGACGGCGTCGTTCGTGGCGGCGGCGCTCGTCGCGTTGACCCAGAGCGCGGAGGCGATCAGCCACAACCCGATGAGTGCGCACAGCCAGCCGAGCGGCGCGGAGCGGCGCGGCGCAGCAATCTGCACGAGCGAGAGCATCAGGAGCGCCGCCCCGCAAGCCACGTCGTTCCAGATCGGATCCGCGGCGCGGTAGCGCAGCACGAACGGCGCCAGGACGAGCCAGACGCCGGCGAGCAGGACGAGCCCGCCGGCGATGAGAACGCCGGCGCGCCGGTCGCGTGCCGCTGTCCGGCCGTCGCGGTGGTCCGTCACGTCCTCGACCGGCAGGTGGCTCCAGCTGATCGGACGTTCGTTGGGCGCGCGTTCTCGGACCGTCATTCGTGACTCCTGTCGCCGGGTTCGCCGTCGGCCTTTCACTACCCCCTTCGCCGGCGGCGCCGGGCGCGTTGTCATCCGCCGGACAGCTCGTCTCCCAGCCAGCCACAGGCGCAGGTGCGCGGGCGCCGCACGCATCACCCGCGACGCGCGCGGGTGCCGACGAAACGCCCGCGAAACAGCTGCATCGCGTCGAGTGCGGCGTCGTTGACGACGGCGCAGCGCAGCTCTCGACCGTACGCCGACGCCCGCATGGCGTAACCCGCCCGAGAGCCCGCGGGCGCAAGGATCGTGCCGGTCGGCATGGAGCGCTGGATCGCGGTCAACTCGCTGACCCGTCCGGGATCGGTCCCGCTGCGGTACTCGATGACGATGATGCGGTCGGCCATCGCCGCCGCATGTTGAGCAGCGTTCAGCGGCGCGCGGCGCACGCCCGCGACGACCGATCCGGCCGCACCATCGCGCGGGAGGCGACGACCGCGCAGGCCGCAGCGCGCGCCGCGCATCGCGGCGGCGAGCGCGGACTGGCGCACGGGCGGTGGTCCTGCGCTCGGCCTCGCCGCGTCGCCACCGTCGATCGTGAGCAGCGCGAGCCCGACGAGGGCCGCGCCGGCGATCAACCACGCGAGCAGGTATGAGATGTGCCCGCGGACACGTCCCGGCGGTCGCGGCGATCGGTTGCTCGAGGTGCCGCTCACACTCACAACCGGTCCCCGCTCACGGGCTTCCCGGTCGCGGGACGTCAGCGCGATGACGTTTCGGGAGATCGCTTGCGTTCACCGGATTGCGATCACCGGACGGACGCCGCGCGTCCCGGAGTGCTTGGTCGTGGGGCGGACCGCCCGAGGTGACACGCCCCCCGGCTTCAGGCGCGCGCGACCTCCTGCAGGGCGGCCGCGTCGTGCATGCGCGCCAATGCACGTCGAACGATCCGGGAGACATGGATCTCGGTCAGGCCGACGGCGACGGCGAGCTGCGCCCACGTCATGCCGTCCACGACGCGCAGGTGCACGACGACCCGCTCAGCGGGACCGAGGACCCCGAGCAGCGTGTCAAGGAGTACGCGCTGCTCGGCGCCTTCCATGTCGCCGTTGGCGTCCTCGCTCCCCCCGTGCCATGACTCCGGCGACGACAGCTTTGCCGCACGTCGGACGTGCAGCGCCTCGAGGACGTCGCTCTCGTCAACGTCGCCGAGCTCGACGGCGACTTCCTCGACCGTGGGCGCGTGTCCGTGTTCGTGTGAGAACTGCCTCACGGCGCTGTCCACGCGCACCGCGCGTTCGACGAGCTCGCGCGGGATGCGGAGCTGAAGCGAGCGATGCTCGAGGAAGTACTCCAGCTCCCGAGTGATGGTCGGGGCCGCGTATGCCTCAAACGGCCTGCCGCACGAGCGGTCGTAGCGCTCGACGGCCTTGATCAAGCCGAGCGCGGCGACCTGCTCGAGCACGGCGAGGGATCGAGGATCCCGGCCGTGGCGGCCGGCGAGCGCGGACGCCAGCGGCATGAAGCGCTCCACGAGCTGCTCACGTGCGTCGGTGCTCTGAGAGCATCGATAGCGCTCGAGCAGCGCGGCGTCGTCGCAGGCACGCAACGCGTGACGAGTCTGAGCTGCAGTGTTCGCGGCGGTCTGCATGGGCAGGTCGTACCCCTCGCCCCCAGCCGGTCGCGGGTGCGGTCAGCCGCCTGACAGCGACGGGCGAGGGGTCGTGCGCAGACGGCTCCTTGCTCGTGTCGAGCCGTCCGTGCCCCCCAGTCGCCGTCGCCAGCATGGCGACAGCTTCGTCCGCTATCGCTAGCAGGTGGCGTGCACGTGAAACCCGCGGTCGGCTGCGGTGCCCGAGCCGTCGAAGGTCCGCACGTCCACGGTTGTCGTCTTCTTGTCGGCGGCGACTGCCGGCGTCGTCGTGATCTGCGCGGCGGCCGTGCCGGTCGCCGTGGCCGACAGCGCGCACGTCGAGAGATCGCCGGTGAACTTGACGTCGTAGTCGCCAGTCGCACTGCGGCTCACGCCACTGGCTTCGACGCCGCGGGCGCTGACGGGTGCGCCGTCGGACTTCACCAGCGCCAGCGGGTTCAGCGCCTGCGCAGCGATCGCCGCGTCCTTGACGATGTCCGCGGCGTGCTTGCCGTCGACGCGGTCGGCGTTGAGGCCCGTCGCGACTCCGGTGGCATTGGTGATGAACGGCTTGCTGGCATCGCCGGGCTGCGTCGTGATGGTTCCGGCGACGGTTCCGTTGGTCTTCAGCTCGAAGGCGAGGCCCGTGCTGAGGTTGTTCGAGCGGATGCACGGCTCGTTGTTCGCCGGGGTTCCACCGGGCATCGATCGGCAGCCGTAGATCGCGCCTCCGCCGTTGTTGGACTTGTTGGACTGCCGCGTGCCGTACGTCGGGCTGTTGGCGATGATCTGCGTCTCGCTGCTGTACTCCACGCTCGCGTTCGCCGACGGGTTGCGTGCGCCGCCGTTCAGGGGTCCGCCCTCGCCGGCGCCAAGCGCGATTGGGGCGCTCAGCAGGACGAGCAGTGTTGTGCCGGCCAGCAGCTTGGTGCGCTTATGCATGTAAAGGCTCCTCGTTGGTCAGGTGCCTGGTGCTCTATCCACCGCTGAGCCGGTCGTCACGCCACGCGTCAGGCGCCTGACGAGCGCGGTCCTCAGGGCTCGATGAGGCCGCGCCGGATCGCGTAGCGCGTGAGCGCGACACGATCACGCAGTCCGAGCTTGTCGAGGATGTTGCTGCGGTGGCGCTCGACGGTCTTGTCGCTGATGTGCAACACGCCGGCGATCTCGCGGCTCGTCATGCCCTCGGCGATGAGCTTGACGACCTCTGCCTCCCGGAACGAAAGCGGGTCTTCGGGCGCTTCCCCGGTGCCGCGGTCGAGGTAGTCGCGAATCAGCGCCGCGACGCCGCGCGGATACAAGAACGGCTCCCCGCGCATGGCCGCGCGGCAGGCCTGGATGAGGTCTTCGTGGGCCGCGGACTTGAGGATGTAGCCGCAGGCGCCGGCGCGCAGCGCCTCGAAGAAGAACTGCTCGTTGTCGTGCATCGACAAGATCAGCACCCGCACGTCCGGACGGTGCTCGGTGAGCTGGCGGGCCGCCTGGATGCCGGTGAGCCTTGGCATCGCGACGTCCAAGACCGCGAGGCCGATGTCCTCGGACAGGCCGGCGGCGACGGCCTGGAGACCGTCGCTGGCTTCAGCGACGACCTCGAAGTCCGGCTCGGCGTCGAGGATCATCTTCAGCCCGTGTCGCACGAGCGCGTGGTCATCGGCGAGCAGGACTCGGATCACGGCCCGGAGCCATTCTCGCGATGTCCGGCGAGCTGCAGGAGGATGACGGTCCCGCCGGACCTGCCCTCCTCGATCTGCAGGGTTGCGCCGATCGACAGCGCCCGCTCGCGCATGGTGCGGATGCCGCCGCCCGCGCTCGTGGCCGCACGGCCGATCCCGGCACCGTCGTCGCCGACTCGTAGCGAGACCGCACCGTCCACGGATCGCAGCACGAGCTCGACGCGGCGGGGCCGGGCGTGGCGAACGGCATTCGTCAGTCCCTCCTGCGCGACGCGGTAGATGACGAGCTGCTCGTCCTCGCTGAGCTCGGGCAGCTCGCGCTGCAACGTGCGTCCCACGGGGATGCCGGTTCGATGCGCCATGCCGTCGGCGAGGCTCGTGAGCGCGGGCACAAGACCGAGGGTGTCCAGCGCCTCCGGACGCAGATCGCGTGCGAGGC
This sequence comes from uncultured Actinomycetes bacterium, assembly GCA_963839905.1. Classification (GTDB taxonomy): domain Bacteria; phylum Actinomycetota; class Thermoleophilia; order Solirubrobacterales; family Solirubrobacteraceae; genus CADCVQ01. Next base: position 463,913 of record CAWIXC010000017.1, read on the forward strand.
GCCGGACGTCCTCGACGCCCGCCAGCAACCCGTCGCGAGCATTGATGCACTCGTCGCGCAGGTCATCGCCGGCGCGCGCCTGGATGCGGTCCAGCTGCAGCGCTATGGCCGTCATCGTCTGGCCGATCTGGTCATGCAGCTCGTCTGCGACGCGGCGCCGCTCGCGCTCGCGCTCGCTGAGCGCCCGCAGGCCGCTGTCGCGCCGCTCCTGTTCGAGGCGGTCGAGCATGTCGTTGAATGCCTCCGCGAGGACGGTGACCTCCGAGCGCTGCCGCGGGATCGGGATCCGCTCGCCGGGGATCAGCGGGTCGACGGACTGCATGAGGAACGTGAGACGCTCGACGGGCCGCACCGCCCGGGTGATGAGCGCGAAGTTCACCGCGAGCATCACGACCAGCCCACCGACCAGCACCGGCACGCGGCCGTTCGCCGGCTCGACGATGAGCACGACGCAGGCCACCGCGAGCACCGTGACGTTCGGGATGAACAGCCGCCAGAACAGCGACGCGTAGCCGATCTCCATGGCACGACCGTACCCGTCAGCTCGCTGATGTGCCGAGGCCGTGGGTGCGGCTATTGCGCTCAAGGCGCGTCGTCACACGTCGGCGTCGTTGCGCTGACACCTGCGTGCGCGGGCGGTCAGGCGGATCGTTTCGCGCCGGCCCACTGCGAGCGCTCCTTCGCGCGTGGCCTCTGTGCGGGTCAGCGCCACCACGACGCACTACAGATCGCTGACGCCGGCAGCGCGAAGCCGCCGATCCAGCGGCGCGTACGCGCCCCTCACCGCGGCCACGCGCGCCTCGGCTGTCCAGAGGCAGAACGCGGCGCGGTCGACGCCGGCGTAGACGCGGTGACTGCCGGCGGTCGTCGAGATCTGCTGGACGTACAGTGGCGCGCGCTTGAACGCGAGTCGTCCATCGCGCGCTCATACGGATCGCCGGCAATGGACGGCGTCGTGGGCGCGGGGTCGCTTCGCGCCAGATGCTGGAGCTGTTGCTGGGCGCGATCAACGCCCAGCCGGTCGCCCGCGACCGCGGCGCGATGCATCGCGCGTAAGGCCTCGTCGACGAGGCTGTCGTGACGCTCGGCCGCCGGCTGGTCGCCGGCGACCGTCGCCGCACGCGGCGCGGGACGGCCCGCATCCGACCCGCAAGCAGCGGCGCTGGTGACGAGCGCAGTCGCGCTCACGATCGCAGCGACACGTCGTGCGGCGCGCATGGCCGCCACTCCAGCTCTGGGTTTGCGCCGTCGCGTCGGGTGTCGCGCGTGAAAGTCTCGACCGCCGCCGCTCGGATCAGGGGCGTCCGCGACGTCGTCGCGGTGATGACGTCCTTCGCCCCGGCAAGACCGCTCGGTCACGCGGCTGCGAGCGCATACGGCGGCGTGACACCGCACGTCGGCGGCTCACCGTGGAGGATCCAGCCGCTCCCGGGACCGCGCGACAGCTGACCCCGCTGCGCGAGCTGTCCGAGCGAGGAGCTCACGGTGGGGCGTTGCAGGCAGGTCAGCTCCGCGAGCAGTTGGTGCGTCAGCGGAACGGGGACGACCACACCACGGGGCGTCATCCGGCCCCAGCGATCGGCTAGATGCCAGAGCACGAGAAGCACGCGGGCATCGGCGCTGCGCACATGCGCGATCGTCGCCTGGTGCACCAGCGATCGGCAGCGCCGGGCGCTCCGCGCGAGCAGCGCGGCCGCGATCGTCGGCCACCGGGCGGTACGGGCGGCGAACCCCGCGTCGAGGGACGCCAGGGTCGTTGGCGCGAGGACGCGCCAACGGCATAGCGCGGGTACGGAGTCTCCGAGGTCCTCGCCGTCCCACGGCCGCAGGAGGTCGCCGGGGCCCACGATCTCCGAGCAGTCGCGTCCGACGAGCTGCAGGGTCCGCACCAGCATGCCGTCGACGACGAGCAGGCCGAGATGGCCGGCGAGGTCGGGGCCATCCGTCGGTGGCTGCCACGGGCCGACGCCGAGCCGGATGCGGCGAGTCGCGAGTTGGTGGCGAAGGGTTGACGCTGCCGGCTCAGAGATGTCCTGCAGGAGATCCGGGTCCCGGTCAAAGACACGGATCAGGTCGGGGCGCGAGAAGTTCATGTCCGATCTCTGCCCCGCGCGTTCGCGCGTCAAATGGGGCCCAACCCCCAAACGGCGCCCGTGGAGCCACCAATCCGGCCCGACTGCGTCCTACGGCAACGGCTCGGCGACGACGAAGCCTCGGGGGAGCACCCGGACGTCATGCGCATGACAGCGGCCAACCGGCGCAGGCGCCGGTGGGAACGCTTGGGCCACGACGGAACACCAACAAGGGAGTGTCTGAAATGCGGGGCTGTAACCGTAGGGGCGCCATCGGCGCGTTGATCGCATCGATGGGAGCCGGTGCCGTATGGGCTGCCGCGCCGCAGGCGAAGATCAAGGAGTACCCCCGCGACCCATCGGCGACGCCGCTGGCGCAGGCGATGGCCCGCGACGCGCGCCTGGTGCGTCGCGCGGTGTTCTCGGCGTTGCCGCCGAGCTCAAAGCCGGCGGCCGTGTCCACCACCCGCCTGGCCGGCTTTCCAACGCGCGGCAACGCGTTCGCGATCCTGTCGACTGGCAACGCCCGGCTCGCCACGCGGCCGAACAGCAGCGGCGATTCGGGTTCGGAGTCCAGGGGACCGTCGATCCGGGGCGCCCGCGATGTCGTGATCATGCGGATCGATCTTCGCGTGCCCGCTGGCGCGAACTGCCTGAGCTTCGACTTTCGCTTCTTGTCGGAGGAGTTCCCCGAGTTCGTCGGAGACGACTACAACGATGCGTTCATCGCCGAACTCGGCAACTCCGACTGGACCGCGGCGACCAAGGAGGACCCGACCATCACGTCGCCGCGCAACTTCGCGACCGACACGAAGGGCTCGCCGATCCGCATCAACAAGACCGGTGCGACGGGCATGACGGCGTTTCGCGCGAAGGGCACCACCTACGACGGAGCTACGCGCCTGCTCCGGGCATCGACCCCGATCAAGCCGGGGAACCGCAAGCTCTACCTGTCGATCTTCGATCAGGGCGATCGCATCTACGACTCCGCCGTCTTCCTGGACAACCTGCGCACAAGCCGGGCTCAGAAGTGCCGGACCGGGGTGCGTGCCGCATCGTCGTGAGCGAGACGATCGCAGCCACACACGGTCAGCGAGCAGTGCGGCGCCACAACGGCGCCGCGACGACGAGCATGTGGTTGCTACCCATGCTCGTCGTCGTGGCGCTCATGCTCAACCCAGCGGCGGCTGCGGCCCGGCCGTCGCAGGTCACGATCTTCGAGGCGCCGCGCGAGTTGCTCTCCGACGACGCGGGTCTGAGGACGACGACGCTCCAGGAGATCGCGTCCTTCGGCGTCCAGCGGCTGCGCGTGATCCTCTACTGGCAGTCTGTGGCCCCGTCACCGGACGCCCGTCGCAGTCCAGCCGTCGACGAGCGAGACCCGGGCGCCTATCCGGGTCTTGCGCGCTACGACAGGCTGCTGGCCGAGGCCCGCGCGCATGGCCTGCGGATCCTGCTGACCGTCTCCGGCCCGGTGCCGCGCTGGGCGACCCGGAGGCGCGCAGACCACCTCACCGAGCCGAGCCCGGTGCGCTTCGAGCGCTTCGTGACCGCCGTGGGCCGGCGCTACCGCGATGTCGTCGACATGTGGGCGATCTGGAACGAGCCCAACCACCCCGGCTTCCTGCTCCCGCAGTTCAGCGGCCACGGTGCCGGCCGGAGGGCACGTTCTCCGGCGCTGTACCGCCGGCTGTTTCAGGCAGGCGAACGCGGCCTGCAGTCCAGCGGCAACGGTCACGACCCGATCCTCATGGGCGAGACGGCGCCACGCGGAACGCGTAGCGTCGTCGCGCCGCTGGCGTTCCTGCGCGGCTCCCTGTGCCTGAGCTCGAGCTACAAGCGCCGCCGGGGCTGCCACCGCCTGCCGGCCGACGGCTACGCGCATCACGCCTACACCACGAGGCTCGGTCCGTTCTTCGTACCGGCGGGCCGTGACGACGTCACGATCGGGGTCCTGGACCGCCTCAACCGGGCGCTGCATCGCGCAGGGCGGGCGGGCGCGATCCGGCGGGCCATGCCGATCTACCTCACCGAATTCGGGATTCAGTCCAAGCCGGATCCGATCGTCGGCGTGAGCGAGACGCGACAGGCCGAGTACCTCGCCATCTCGGAGCAGATCGCGTACCGCAACCGCAGAGTGGCGAGCTTCTCGCAATACCTCATGCGCGACAGCGAGCCGACCGCCGGCGTGCCGGAAGCGCAACGATACGGCGGGTTCGAATCGGGGCTGCGGCGCGCCGACGGCAAGCGCAAGCGCGCGTACGACGCGTTTCGCCTGCCGCTCGTCGCGAGACGCAGCGGGTCGCGAGGGGTCCGCGTGTCGCTGTGGGGCCATGTCCGGCCAACCCGGGCAGCAACGACCGTGTCGATCGAAATGCGCGCTCGCGGGTCGAAGCGCTGGCGCCTTCTCAGGCGGGTGCGGACGGATGCCCGCGGCTACTGGTCGACAGCGTCGGGCTATCGCGCGGGCAGGCGCTACCGCATACGCTGGACGGCGCCCGGCGGCGGCGCGTACACCGGTTCATTGACGCGCATTACGCGGCGATGACGCGCCGGACGCGCATCGACCGCGGGTGCGCGGCTCGCTGGGAAACCGATGCGCCCAGCGCATCCGTGGCGCTGCCATCTCCAAGCGCGGCCATCTGCCAGTCCGGATGCTTACCATTGGGGGAATGACCGGCGTGGAGGCTCAGCGACACGCCGCCGCCGGGCCGACTGATCCTGCGGACCGCGGCACGCTGGCGCTGGCCCGGAAGCATCGAGCCGGGATCGTCGCGCTGCTCGTCGCGTTCGTGGTCATCGGGGCTGTGCTGGCTGCGGGCCGTAGCGGCACACAGGCGACCCAGCCCGAAGCGCGCGCGACGGATGGCGCGCTGGTGATCGCTGCGGCCCTCGGCGATCCCGAGGCACAAGACGAGCTGGACCGGCGACGCGAGGTGCTGCTGGAGAGCGGGCTCCAGCGAAGCGTGGAGGGACTGGACGTTCGCGGCCAGCCGTTCGGGTTTCCGCTGCGCAACGGGGCACCGTCGGCAGCCGCGGCGATCTCGCCAAGGCTCCGGGCGATCGAGCGGATGCAGGACCGCGCGTCTGACACGCAGTTCAAGAAGACCCCCGTCGACCACGCGCTGGACGGGCTCGCGCTCCGAAAGCCACCGCTGCACGTGCTGCAGTGGGTCCTCACCGACGGCTCGCCCAGGCTTGACAGCAGAGCCCGGCGGGAGCGCTTCTTTCGCCTGTCCGAGGGCGAGCAGGCGCGGCGGCTGATCCCCAACGTCGAGCACACGGTGTACGCCAGAGTCGATGAGGATCAGTTCTACGCGATGTCCGAGCGCGCGCGCGCGGCGGCCGTCAACGACTTCTACCGAGCCGCCGAAAAGCGCTTTCAGCAGGAAGGCATCAGCGATTTCGTGCTGGTGGTGACGCCGTATACCCCTACAACCGAACATCTGCCCGCGTTCGCTATCGGCAGCGGCGGCTCTGCATCGCTCACCGCACTCGGCCGTACACGGCCCGACCCCTCGGGCGTCTGATCTGAGCTCGACCGCGCCGCGACGGCGACGATCGTGGTGCGCCAGTCGCTCTCGGCGTCCGGTCGCCATCACGAACAGCGCATGGCTCCCGGGCCGGCCGGTCACGTAGGGCTCCACCGGGGTGCCGGGTCCGCCGGTGCGGCATGCTGTGACGCGCGTGAGCACTCGGCGGACATGCAACACGCTGCGCCACGCCCTCCTCGCAGGCACCCTCGTGACGCTGATGTGGCTTGTCCTTGCCCCCGCGTCAGGCGCGCGCGTCATGCTCGTCGCGACCGGACTGCCGGAGCTCGCGCTGATTGACGTCTCGACCAGCCAGGTCGTAGGGCGCCTGGGGTTGCCCGGCGCGGCGCGGGCGGTCGCGGTGACGCGCGACGGGCAGCGCGGCTTCGTGGCCGCCGGCGCCGACATCGTGGCCCTGGACGTCAACGCCCGGACCGAAACGGCGCGAGCATCGCTTGGTGGCCCTGAGCTTGCGGACATCGTGCTGTCACCGGATCAGACGACGCTGTATGCAGTGCAGGGCGCACGGCTTGTCGCGCTGGACGCGGCGACGCTCACGCCGCGGACGGCGATCGAGCTGCGTGGCGAGGGCGGCCAACTCGCCGTCAGCCCGGACGGCAGCGTCGCAGCGGTCGCGCTGCGCAGCGGACGCGTCGCGATGGTGGCGCTGCGCAGCAACCGGCTGCTGCGCCTCGTGCGCCTCGCCGACCCCGCAGGCGTCGCGATCACCGACGATGGACGGACGTTCGTCACGGCCCGCGGCCGGCTGCGCACGATCCACGCTCGCCAGCACAACGCGCAGAAGCGCGCGATCAAACTGCCGGCCGGCGCCGGTGGCGCGCTCGCGCTGTCGCCGGGCCGCTCGAGGCTGGTCGTCGGCGCGGCTGCCGGCGGGGCTGCCGCAGCGATCGTTGACGTCAACAGCGGCGCCGTTCGAAGGTTGACATCCGGCCGCGGCCTGGGCATACCGGCGTGGTATCCGGACGCCAGCCGCATCGCGCTCGCCGACGGCGGCGGCGAGACGGTGTCGTTCGTCAGCCCATTCTCCCGTCAGCGCGTCGGCACGGTCTCGCTGCCGGGCAGCGCACCCGCGGATCTCGTCGTGCAGCCCGGTCTGGCGCTGATGTCCGGCACCGACGGCCCCGACCAGCTAACAGGCACCCGTGGCCCGGACCGCATCGAAGGTCTTGCCGCAGACGACCTGCTGCGCGGCGGCCGCGGCCGCGACATCCTCGACGGCGGCCCCGGCAACGACCGGCTGTCGGGCGGCGCGTTCAGCGACCAGCTGTTCGGCGCCGACGGCAACGACTTTCTCCTCGGCGGGACCGGCAACGACAAGCTCTACGGCGGCCCCGGCAACGACGGCGCCGACGGCGGCACAGGCAACGACGAGATCTACGGCGACGACGGCGAGGACACCCTTGACGGCGGAGACGGCGACGACACGATCTACGGCGGCCCCGGCAACGACGTGATCATCGAGAACGGCTTCGGCGACGACACGCTGCTCGACGGCGGCCCCGGTGACGACATGATCAAAGGCGGCCGCGGCTCAGACCAGATGATCCTCGGTGGCGAAGGAAACGACCAGCTCTACGGCGAAACGGGGTCCGAGCGCATCCGCGGCGGACCCGGCAGCGACCTGATCGACGGCGGACGCGCCGGCGATCGCCTCGAAGGCGACGAAGGCGACGACAGGATCCTGGGCGGCCCGGGCAACGATCACCTCTACGGCGCCGACGGCAACGACCGCCTGGACGGCGGACCGGAAGTCGACACGCTCGACGGCGGCCTCGGCAACGACGAGCTGATCGGCGGATCCGGGCCCGACGTCATCGACGCGGGCTTCGGCGACGACACGATCCGCGTCGCGGACGACAGCGCCGACACCGTCAACTGCGGACCCGGCGACGACACCGTCTATGTCGAAGCCGACGCACCAGCCCGCGACACCCTGACTGACTGCGAACACGTCATACCCGTCCCGGCCGAGCCTGACAGCGGCGACCCCGCACCCACCGTCATTCGCGGCACATCGCGCAACGACACCCTGAACGGCACCCCCGGCGAGGACTCGATGTTCGGCCGTGGCGGCAACGACACGCTGTTCGCCGACGCCGGCAACGACTACATCGACGGCGACCGCGGCAACGACGAACTGCACGGCGGCCCCGGCGACGACGTCATGGCGGGACGTGCCGGCAACGACACCATCTACGGCGACGACGGCGACGACCGCATCACCGGCGACCGCGGCCGCGACCGGATCTTCGGCGGCCTGGGCAACGACACGATCTTTGGCAACATCGACGCCGACGTCATCGACGGCGGCCCCGGCAAGGACCGCATCAACGTCGTACACGGCGGCCGCGACACCGTCCGCTGCGGCCCGGGCAACGACATCGTGTTCGCCGACGCGGCCGACACCGTCGCATCCGACTGCGAGACCGTACGCCGGTAGATCCGCGGTCAAACCCCGCGGCTCCGAAACGATCAACCTGCGCCTGGCGCCGGCGCGCAACCTGGCTTCTGGTACGGCGGATCTCTTGATTCTGCTCGGGCGCAGAGTCTCGAACTCGGGCGCAGAGTCTCGAACTCGGCCGGTGGACGATCATCGAGGGACTCGTGCAGGCGGACGTCGTTGAAACAGCCGACGTACTCGCCGATCGCGAGCTCGATCTGTGTGCGGGTGCGCCAGACGCTGTCGGTGATGAGCTGGGTCTTGCGGCCGTCGACGAAGCCCTCGGCCATCGAGCGGTTCGACCGGGCGGGGCGCCTGACGAGCTACGTCGGCCTCGTCGCCAGCGAGAACAGTAGCGGCGAGACGTGCCGCCACGGCGCGATGGCGAAGACCGGCGCGCATCGCTCCCGCCGGCTCTTGCTCGAGGCGGTCGGGGGGTCGGCCTAGCAACCGAGCAGAGATGCGGCCGTTCGGTTAGTGGAAGTAGCTGGGCTGCCCTCGCGGTGCGCGACACACCAGGGTCCGGGCGTGCGGCGTAGCGCCATGATCGCGACGTCGTCGCGCATCGGACGATCGACCTCCAGCAACGCCAGCACGAGTCGGTCCACGAGGTCTTGAGCGCTGGCCCGCGCGGAGCCGGACAGCAGCTGTGCGACGCACGGCTCGTCGACGCGGACGCCGTGAAGCTTGGTGTCGTAGATCCCGTCGCTGCACAGGACGACCGCGTCCCCGGCTGCGAGCTCTAGCTGACAGGTGACGAACGTCGGGTCCTCGACGGCACCGAGCATCGTTCCGTATGCGGAGGCGATCTGGATGCCGGCGTCGGCGCGAACGATCAGTGGCGGGGGGTGTCCCGCGACCGCGAGCGTCACGCTGGCGATGCCGCGGGTCATGTCGAGCTGTCCGTAGACCGCGGTGCATGTCTGCATCGGCCCGTCGTGGTGCATGAGTAGCGCGGCGTTGAGGTCGGCGAGGATCGCGTCCGGTGTTTCGTGCAGCATCGCGGCGGTCCGCATCGTGTAGCGAGCCAGCGAGGTGATCGCGGCCGCGTCCGGGCCTTTGCCGCAGACGTCGCCGAGAAAGAAGCCCGTTTGGCCGGGGGCGAGCGGGAAGACGTCGTAGAAGTCGCCGCCGACGTCCTCCGGCGCGGACGGCTCGTAGTGCACGCCGACGTCGAGCCCGGCGATGGTTGGCAGGCTCGGTGGTGAGAGGCTGCGTTGGAGCGTGCGTGCCAACTGCTCGGCGCGGTGTTGGTGTCCGAGCGCTTGGTCTTGCAGGTCGCGCTCGCGTTGCAGTTGGCGCACGAGCATCTCGCGGTCGACGAGCGCGCGTCGTCGCTCGCGCGCTGCCTGTTCGCGATCGCGTTCGGCCATGACGCGGTCTTCGGCTGCTTTGAACCGGTGCTCGGCTGCCGTTGCGCGCAGCTGTGCAGATCGCAGGCGGGGCTCTGCGGCGCACAGGACGTCGGTGCCCGCGACAGTGGGGGCACCTGCGGCGCCCTGATCTGCGAGGGATGCCTGTGTGATCGCGATGTCACGCGCGGCGGCAGCCTGATCTCGTGCCAAGGCGGCGACGTCGCGAGCGTCGGCGATCGCATCACATTGCTCGCCGGCCCTCAGTCTTGCGGTGGCGCCGCCGTCATCGGGACGGCGGCTCGTGTCGGTCGGTGCGGCCAACGCGATGCTCACCGGGTTGTCAGAGGGTGTGTCGTGCACGGGATGACGCTCGCTGAGCCGTCAGCTGCGGCGGCTGTCGATCAGCTGGCTGTCGGCGCGAGCGATCAGTTCGCTGGCGGTGTCTTCGGGTTGCAGTGCGGCGAAGCCGGTGCGGATCGCGGCGGCCTGGCTGCTCGATGCGAGGGCGGCGGCGACCTCGCTGGAGCGCTCTCGTGCGTCCTGGAGTGTCATGCTGGACATCGCGCACAGAAACTCGTCGCCGGCGAGGCGGATGATCAGGTCGTAGCTACGCAGATGCTCGCCAATGAGCGTCACGACGCGTTTGAGCAACGCGTCGCCGGCTTCGTGGCCCTCACGGTCGTTGATCGCTTTCAGGCCGACGGCGTCGACATACGCGACGATCAGCGGTGCGTTGATGCGGTGGCAGCGATCAAGTTCGTGGCGCAGGTCGGTCAGGCCGGCCTCGCGGGCGCGGGCACCGGTCAGCGGGTCGTTCTCGGTGACCGCGAGCGCGTGTGCGAGCGCTTCGCGATCGGCGAGCGCGCCGAGGCGGTCGCGGGCGCCCTGATCGCGGTCCAGGGCCGCCGCCTCGCGGTCGGCCGCCGCGAGCTGGCGGTGCTCGAATGCTTGCGCGCGGTATCGCGCGGCGCGTGCGCGCTGGTCGGCGGCGCGCATGACGATGTCCGCGCCGGTGACCGCGCGTCTGCCATCGTCGATCGATGCGGCGTCGCGTTGGGCCATCGCGAGATCGCGCGCAGCCGCGGCCTGATCGCGCACCCGGCCGGCGAGGTCGCGCGCGTCAGCGCTCGTATCGCGCTGCATGGCGCTCTGCAGGCGTGCGTGCGCCGTCTGCTCGCGCTGGCGGGCCGTACGCTGACGAATATCGCGGCTGATCTCATGGGCAGCGGGATCCACGCCGTGCCCGAGATCACGATCGCTGGCGGCCTGATCTCGGTCAGACGCGAACTGATCTGAGTCCGCTCCGAGCTGGTCGCGCTCGGCGCTGCTCTGATCGGCATCGGCCAGCGTCTGGTCGCTATCGGCCAGCGTCTGGGCACCCTCGGACAGGGTCGATTCGTCAGCGAGCCCCCCCCCCGGTAGCCGGGATGGGGTTCTCATGTTGTCGGCTGGTCTTCCCGTTGCTGGACTTGTCGGGACGATCGGCTGACGGTGGGCGGGCCACGACGGGCCTCCAGACGGCTCGACCGCGGGTCTCGGAGATCCCCGCGCCGATCCAATTGACACCATCAAGGCTACTCACCCCGCATAGCCGGCCCTTGAACAGGCCGCAACTCCCCAAGGGCCGGAGGGCGAACGGACCACGGGCGTCGGCCAGTCTCGATCCCCACGCCGGACCGGTTGACCAGATCCAACCTCTCTCGGGTCGGGTGTAAGTCGCAGCGAGAGTTCACCTGAGCGTGTTTCTCCTAACACCCGTTGATCGAACATTCCGTCCGGCCGGGCTTCTATCGATGCGCAGCTGGCGCATCAAGAAGACGACGAATCCGCTTCCATCAACAGGCGAGACAGCCCCACGGTGCTCGCGGACTACGCGGTGTGGCTCGCCGAGCAGCCACTGTCGACCAGGACGCGCGAGGCATATCTCGCGGCCGTGACCGCGTTCATCGCGTGGCTGGATCGACGCGACGCGGGGCCGAGCGAAGCGCTGGTCGCGCCGCGCGCGCGTGACCTCGCGGCCCGGGACTACAAGCGTCACATGAAGGTCGATCGCGGCTTGTCGCCGGCGTCGGTCAATCAGGCGCTCGCTGGGATGGATCACCTGTTTCGCTTCCTCGGGCTCGGGGCGGCGATCGTTCGCCGCGAGGAGCTGCCGCGCAGCGCGCCGCGCGCGCTGGACGTCGAGCAGCAGCGGCTGCTGCTGCAGGCGGCGGAGGAGTCCACGGCGCGGGACCGCGCGATCGTTGCGCTGCTGCTGTTCACGGGGCTGCGGTTGTCCGAGGCCGCCGGGCTGCGGGTCGCTGATGTGCGGATCTCGGCACGCAAGGGACTGGTCGTGGTCCGCTCCGGGAAGGGCGACGCGTACCGTGAGGTCGAGCTCAACGCACTCGTGCGCGCGATGCTCGACGAGTGGGTCACGGAGCGCGCCAAGATCGCCAAGGAAGGCGAGATGAGCCCGCGAGGCTAACGCGCTTGGTCTGCACGTCGATCTCGTCGCGCCGGCCCTTCGCGGTCATCGCGGTGCGGTGCGCCTCGCTCTCGTGTACGGGCCCGGGCCCGTCGTCGAACGTCAGCGCGACCTCGTGACGTTGTCCGCCCGCGTGCTTGATCCACGCCGTCCGGGCCCGGACGCTCTGGACGGTCTCCCGCTCTTCAGCCGCCTGCGAGCGGGTCGCGAGTACGGGGCTGGTGGCGTCGGACGCGCTGCCGCACGAACGGCTCCCGCGACCGTCGACGGCTGCGGTCGCGCTCAGCTCAGACCGAGGGAGACCGCGACAGGTCGGTGCGGACCTCGAACCGCACCGTTCGCCCCTCGTCTTCGATGTCCCAGCGGTCGGCGAGACGTTCGAGGAGCGGCCGCCCGTCGTCGGCCATTCGCAGCCCTGACGCGCTGTGCAACTGCACCACCAGCAGCCCGGGAGATCGCCACAACCGCAGCTCGATCGGCGCCTGTGCCGGTACGCCGGTCGCGCTGTCAAGCAGTAGGCCGACCAAGCGTGCGCCGGCCGAGCGTCGCTGCGGATGCACGTCACGGAGCACGCGGTGGATCTCCCCGCGCGCACGGAACGCCGCGCGCCCGTCCGCCGGCAGCGTCAGCGCGACATCGGGCGTAGCGTCGCGGATCAACCCGTCCCGCCGACGCGGGGCAGCGCCGGCGGGACGTAGAGACGAGCGCGTCAACTTCTCATGTGCGGTCGCAGGTAGTGATGCCAGCTCATGACAAGCCCGACGACGACGATCGTCGTAGCCAGCCCGAGCAGCGGAGAGTCATTGGCTCGGGCCAGCGCGGCACCGATCGCAGCCGCGAAGATGATCGGCGACCACAGCACCAGTCCCAGCCACGCTGCGGTCAGGCGGGTCGCAACGGTCGGCGCGCTGGCCGCAGGGGCGCGGGTCACGAGGTCCAGGCAGAGCAGGGCGCCGGCGGTCGAGCCGAGCAGCGTCACGATGTCAGGGTCGGCGTGCACCGGGCCGCCGAGCACGACAAACAGCTCGCCGCCGACGAATGCCCCGCCAATCCCCGCGATGACGCAGGAGACTTCCCCGGCGGGAAACGACTCGTGGGCTGCCAACCAGGCGATCGCGACCAGCGCCGGCGCCGTTCACGAGCCACGACGCAACGGTCAACGCCACAGTAGTGCGGTCCAGTGCACAAGGACATCCTGCGGCCAGGCTCGGCATCGGGCAATGGGTGTCAGCCCGCAACCTGTCCACCGGGTGCGGTCGCGGCGCCCGTCAGCCCGCGATGATGGGCGGGTGCGTTCGTGGCCCAAGCTGTCGCTGTATTGGAAGGTGTTCGCCGTCAACGCGATCGTCCTGCTCGCCGCCGGTGTCACGCTGGCACTGACGCCCGCAACCGTCAGCTCGCCGATCACGCTGCGGGAGACCGCGACGCTCGTGGCGGGGGTCTGCGCGTTGCTGGTCGTCAACCTCGCGTTGATGCGCCGCACGTTCGCGCCGTTGAGCCGCCTGACGGCGGGCATGGCCGATGTCGACCCGCTGAAGCCCGGCCTGCGCTTGGCTGTGGGCGACGATCCCGAACTCGGCGCGCTCGCCGCGAGCTTCAACGCCATGGCCGACCGCCTCGAAGGCGAGCGTCGCGCCAGCAGCGCACGAATGCTCATCGCCCAAGAGGAGGAGCGCAGGCGGATCGCCGCTGAGCTGCACGACGAGGTCGGACAGCAGCTTACGGCGCTTCTGCTCACGCTCGACCGGCTCGCCAGCCGGCGCGAGCCCGACGTTGCGCGCGAGGCGCACGCGGCCCGCGAGCTCGTGCGAGGCAGCCTGGAGCAGCTCCGTGCGCTCGTCCGCGGGCTGCGGCCGCCCGGCCTTGATGAGCTCGGCTTGAGCGCCGCGTTGACCGCACTGACGCGCAACGTCGGCGAGCGAGCCGGCCTGATCGTGACTCGCCGCCTGGGGACGATCCCCGACGACATCGACCCGGCGGTCGCGCTGGTCGTCTACCGCGTCGCGCAGGAATGCCTCACCAACGCTGCGCGCCATGCCCCCGGAGCCCGCGTCGAGATGACGCTAAGCGCCACGCCAGGGCGGCTTGAGTTGCGCGTCAGCGATGACGGCCCCGGTCGGGACGCCGCCGGCGCCGCGGACGGCGCCGGGATCCGGTTCATGCGCGAGCGCGCGCTCATGGTCGCCGCGTCATTGGACCTGACGTCCAATCCGGCCGGCGGCACAGCGGTCACACTCACGGTGCCGCTGAGCTCCAACGGCGGCTCGACCCCATGATCTCGATCCTGTTGGCCGACGACCACCAGATCGTGCGCCAGGGCATCCGGCTCGTGCTCGAGCGCGAGCCCGACCTCCGAGTGGTGGCCGAAGCCACCGACGGCATACAGGCACTCGCACAGGCCGACACCCACCATCCCGACGTCGCCGTGCTTGATGTGAGCATGCCGCGGCTCGGCGGCTTGCAGACCGCCCGCGAGCTCGCGCGACGCGACCGTCCGCCCGCGGTTGTGATGCTGTCGATGCACGACGACGAGCAGTTCTTCTTCGAAGCGCTCAAGGTCGGCGCGCACGGCTACGTCCTGAAATCCGCCGCCGATCAGGACCTCGTCGCCGCGTGCCGCGCGGCAGTTCACGGCGACACGTACATGTATCCCGCGGCAAGCCGGGCGTTGATCAGCGACTACCTACGCCTGCCACCGGCCGACCGCGAACGCCAAGGGCAGCTGACACTGCGAGAGCTTGAGATCGTGCAGCTCATCGCGCAGGGAAACAGCGCCCGTGAGATCGCCCGCCGGCTGGTCATCAGCGAGAAGACCGTCGATCGTCACCGCTCCAACATCCTCGAGAAACTGCACCTCAAAGACCGGTTGGACCTCGCACGGTACGCGATCCGCCGCGGACTCATCGACGCGTAGGCAAGCGGATTGGTGGGCGCTCGGCCACACGCGGAAGCGCCCGGTGAGCATCCTTGTTTGCCGGACTGCGTCTCGTACACGGTGGCGGCCGTCCGAGCGGTGGCCCACTTCGCATGGCGCACGATCCGACCCGCTCTTGCGCTGGTGGCGCCACAGCGCGCTTGCAGCGCCACGCTTCAGGGGCCGGCCCGCGCTCGCCGCGGGACGGCCGTGTGATCGTCTCCCCGGAGAAACCCGGGGCTCGACCGCACGGTCAACCCGGCTCGGGATGGACCGCTCCGGCTTCGCCGGCACCGAGGCGACCGAGGACGTAGGCTGCGGCGGTGCGAGTCAGGCCCGTCGTGCTGGCGACGGTCACGCCGCTGGCGTCGATCTTCGGGTCGGGATTGCTCATCATCGTGCCGATCCTCGAGCGCGAGCTGGGCGCGATGGCCGCGGTCGGGATGGCCGGCGTCTGCGCTGTCGCGTGGATGGTCGGCAGCGCGATCCGTCACAACGTCGGGATCGTCGAGCCGCTGAGCCAAGCGGGTCGCCTGGACGCAGTCACGGCGCGGATCGAGCGCGTCTCGGACCTCGTCATCGTCGTCGCGTACGTCATCTCCGTCGCGCTCTACGTCCGGATCCTCGCGCAGTTCGTTGTGCAATACGCCTCGGACGGGTCGGGGCAGACCGAGCGCATCGTCGGGGTTGGCGTGATCGTGCTCATCAGCGCCGTCGGCCTCATCCGCGGCCTGTCGGGGCTGGAGCTGCTCGAGCGCTTCGCGCTCGGCGCCGTCTTGGTGCTCGTGGTCGCGATCGGCGCGACGTTCGCCGCCGCCGACATCTCGCGGATCGCAGGCGCGGGGCTGGCGCTGCCACCGTCGCCGGGATCGTCGGTGGGCTCGGTGCTGCTCGTGCTCGGCGGCATCGTGATCACCGTGCAGGGCTTCGAGACCGTCCGCTACCTGCAGCACATCGACCGCTCGACGCGGATCGCGGCCTGCAAATTGTCCCAAGTGACGTCATCGCTGGTGTACGTGCTGCTCGTCGTGCTCGCGACGCCGCTCATGGGCCTGGGAACCTCGTCCGGCGCCGACCACCAGCTGCTGGAGCTCGTGCAGCGCGTCGCCCCGCTGCTTGCCCTCCCGCTCGTCATATGCGCCGTCCTCAGCCAGTTCAGCGCGGCGACAGCGGACACGGAGGCCAGCGTCGGCAACCTCGACGTGATCGCATGGCAACCGCTGCGGGGCCGGCGACGGTACATGCTCGTCGGTCTCGTTGCCGCGGCGCTCGCCGCGACGCTCGCTACGAGCACCATCATCGTGGTCGCCTCGCGAGCGTTCGCGGCCTACTACGCGTTGCAATGTGTCGTCGCGGTGCGGACCAGCGACTCTCCATGGCAGCGCATCGGTTACGGCGCCCTCGCCGTCGTGATGCTGGCGATCACGCTATTGGCCGAGCCCGCGGGATGAGCCGAGAAAGCCGCCGTCCCGGCAGTCGATGCAGCGGCACGCCCCGCGGCACAGCGGCAACGATCGGCTCAGCGGCGGAATGAGCGCAGTCGCGACTTGAAGACGCCGAAGACCGCCCGCGGACTGCCGTCGGCGTCGACCAGACCGGCGTCGAAGCGGCACCTCGTCCCGCACGCGCCGTTCTCGATCCCGAAGAAGTTGTAGGAGTACACGCGCTGGACGCCGCGGGTCCGGTAGCGCGACGCGAAGCTGAACATGTTCTTCATGCGCGACGCCTGCCGGGCCTCGGAGTACCGGAACGAGCGGCCGAAGCTCGCCAACGCGCCCGTTTCGGTGAACCAGAACTTCGCACGCCGGTTGTAGCGACGCACCGTCCGGATGATCTTCGCGGTACCGCTCGAGCGGTTTCGGTTGACGTCGGAGTAGTTGTGGATCCCGACGACGGTCAACCGCTTGCGCCACGTCGGGCTGAGCCGGCGGTAGAACGACCGGATGTAGCGGTCCGAACCCGACTGGTCGAGCACATCGAGCCCTACGACCGCGCACGACCTGCAGCGGTTACGGACGGCGCGGTACATGCTCTTGAAGTACGAGGCCGCGTGGCCGGGGTGATCCCACGTCTCCTGGGTCTTGTGGTTGACCTCGTTCCACGCGCCGAAGTCACGCACGCCGAGCTTGCGGAAGTACGCGACGATCCTTCCCGCGTCGCGGAGGTAGCGCGTGGTCGAGACGAGCTTGCCGCGCTTGGAGCGCAGGTCTGCCGTCGAGATATGCAGCAGCGTCGAGACGCCGGCGCGGCGTGCGGCGATGACGAAAGCGCGAGCCCTCGCGCGTTCGGTGCGGTCGTGCATGACGTCGGCGGCGACGAAGTACCGTGTGCGCTTGATCCCAAGCTGCTGAAAGAGCGATGACTGGAACATCGCCGGGCTCTGGTCTGCAAGGCCCACGCGGACGGAGCTGCGTGCCGTCGCGGACGAGACCGGCAGGAGCACCAGCGTGGCGACGAGCGAGATCAGGATTCGTGAGCGCATCACCCCGACGCTACTCGGAGCGATGCGCGTATCCGTGGAAAACGCGGCTCCCGCCGCCGAGATGTCAGCCGGCTGACGGGCGGCGCCAACCCTTCCCGCGCCGCGCGTACCTCGGGGTGCCATCAGGAACGTGGCACCAGGTGACAAGTAGCCGATCGGACGCGCTGTGCGTGGAGTGCGGTTCAGATCGTGTCGTCGTCGCTATCTGTCAGCGGGGCTTGGCTGAGGGCGAGGCGCGTGGCCATGTTCAGCGTGATCTCGCCGTAGGGTCAAACGTGCGCCCAGAACAGCGCGGTGAGGCCGCGTCGGTCTTCGGCGTTGAGCACCCCTTGCCATTCTGGTTCGGCGAGGAGGATGTGCAAAGCGAGCATCCCGAGTTGTTGCTGCTCGCGGCGGTTGGTCGCGAACTCGCCGCTCTTGCCGAAGAAGATGACGCCGTTGACGCGGTTCCACGACTCGATCAGGTTCAGTCCCTCCCCGATCTCGCGGTGCAGGTCACGGTCGCGCAGGTAGCGCGCGTTGAAGATCGTCTTGTGCGCGCGTCCGAGTTCGAGCATCGCTTGGTAGAGGGGTGTGAGGCGTTGCGGGTGAAGCGGCGCAGGATCGCTTCGGTTGACGCGCTCCCGACGCGCGCGGTCGCGTACTTGACGAGCTGGTCGTAGTTGTGCTCGATGATCTCCCAGCGGATCGGGCGGGTCATCGCCGCCTTCAAGCCGGGATACGCGTCGGGTTGGCCGCGGACGGGCCCATGGCGTCGAGGCTGCTCATGCGACGAGATGGGTGGTCAGCCGATCGGGTTGCGCAGGCAGTACACGCCTGGGCAGTGCTCGTCGGCGATGCGCTTGATTTCCTCGAGGGTCTCGCGCGGGGCGTCGGCGTCGACTTCGAGGTGCCAGTCGATGCGTTGGACGGGAGGGTTGTCGGTCACGCCGAGCGCGCGGGTCATGTCGACGTCGGCTTCGGTGCGGGCCCTGAGGGCGCGGAGTATGCCTTGGCGGGCGGCTTCTTGGGCGTAGGTCATGGCGTAGCAGGCCAGGCCGCCCCAGAAGCAGTAGGCGAGCGGGTTGGGGGCCAATCCGGTGTCGCATCGGGGGTGGGAAGTCGGCTTCGAACACGAACGGTTCGCCGTTGGGGACGGGGATGGTCGCGCGAAACTGCGGCTGGCCCTGCTGTGTTTGCCATTCGCCGTCGAAGCTGACGTGCTGTTTGAGCGCGTCTGGGTCCTGCTGCGCCTTGGCGATCGTCTTGTTGAGCGCGTCGGTGTTGACGTTGTGCATGTGTCGTCCTTTCGGGAGCTTGGTTCAGGCGGTCGGTGGGCCGCCGAGGAAGGCGGCGGAGACGAGGAGGTAGGCGGCGACGCCGCAGACCAGCACGGCGAAGGCGCGTCCGAGGGTGCGTTGGGGCACCCGGGTCGCAAAGACCGTGCCGGCGAGCGCGCCGACGACGCATGCTGCGGTCATCGTCGTGGTGATCTCGAGGTCGAGGCTGCGTCCGGCGAGCAGGTGCACAGCGAGTCCGATCAGCGACGTCGCGGTGATGATCGCCAGTGAGGTGCCAACGGCGGTGCGCATCGTGAAGGCCAGCGCGATCGCGAGGGTCGGCACGATCAGAAACCCTCCGCCGACGCCGAAGAAGCCGGTGAGAAAGCCGACGAGAACGCCGGCGAGGAGGTCGCGCGGCAGTCGTAGCGGCGGGCAGCTGCCGCCGCTCTCCCAGGTGCCGTCGGCGGGCTCGTCGTTGTCGGCCTTGCGCCAGGTCGCGGCGGCGGCGGCGAGCATGACCAGTGCGAACGCACCGAGCAGCGCGGTACCGCTGACGGCCTCGCCCGCGAGAGTGCCGGCGACGAGGCCGGGCACGGCCGCGAGCGTGAAGGAGCCGGCGTGGCGCCAGCACACCCTGCCCGCTCGCGCGTGTCCGAGGCCGCCGGCGACGGCGCCTGCGGTGACGACGACCAGCGACGCCGTCGTGGCTTCGGACACGCTCTGGCCCAGCACGTAGACGAGGACCGGGACGGCGAGCACGGAGCCGCCGCCGCCGAGCATGCCGACCGCGACGCCGATGGCGAGCCCGAACGCGATCGCGAGCAGCACCCGGCGGTCAGGCCTTCTGCCTGGCGGGTGTGTCGATCGGCCAGCCGCGGCGTTGCCAGAGGGGCACGCCGCCCTCGACGACGTGGATGACGTCACGGGCGCCGTAGCGCTGTAGCAGGCTGGCGCCGACGGCCGCGCGCTGACCGGAGCCGCAGATCACGGCGACGGGCCGGTCGGGGTCGATGCCCTCGGGCACCTCGCTGATGTCGTGGTATGGCTCGTGGGTCGAGCCGGGGATGTGTCCGGCGTCCCACTCGGCCTGCTCGCGCACATCGAGGATCTGCACGTCGCGCTGGTCGGCCTCCGAGCGGTCGTGCAGCTCGTCGACGGTCAGCCGGGTCAGGCGTCCGACGGGGCGCTTCTCCTCACGCCAGGACGTCATGCCACCGGCGAGGTATCCGGCGATCTGCGTGATGCCGACGGCGGCGGCGAGCATCACGGCCTGGCGGGCGTCGTCGTCGTCGCGTCCCACGATCACGACCGGTTGCTGCGGGTCGACGAGCCACGCGAGCTTGGAGCCAAAACCCGCCCTGAGCGACGTGATGCAGACGGCGCCGGGGATGTGCGCCTCGTCGAACTGCAGCTCGGTACGCACGTCGATCACCAGCGCGCCGTCGCGCTGGTGGGAGCCGACCTGGCGGGGGGCCAGCGGATGCGCTTCGATGCTCTCGCGCAGCAGCGGTCCGCGGTTGAGCGCGACGATGTTCTCGAAGTTCGGTGGCTGCGGCCCAAGCGAGGCCGTCGTCTGCGCGACGAACTGCTGCTCGTCGGTGATCGCGAGCAGCTTCTGGTGAGCGCGCTCGTAGCCGATCGTCGAGGAGACCTTCATGTCCATCCCCGGGCCGCCGCACAGCGACCCCCCGAGATGCCCGGGCCACACCTCACAGGAGTCCGGCAGCGCAAGAACCTTCTCCTGCAGCGAGCGAAAGATGCCCTGCGCGCCCTCCTGCTTGTCGACCGCGAGGTCGGGGCGCGCGATGTCCCCGACGAACAGCGTGTCGCCGCTCAGCACGGCCCACGGCTCCGGGCCACGCGCCGCGTCGATCAGCGTGGAGGCCGTGTGCTCGGGGCGGTGTCCGGGGGTGTGCACGGCGCGCACGCGGATCGCGCCGAGCTCGAGCTCCCACCCATCGGCGAACGGCTCGTGCTCGTAGCCGGGGTCCGCGGCTTCGTGGATATGGATCGTGGCGCCCGTCGCGGCGGCGAGGCGGCCGTGCCCGGAGACGTGGTCGGCGTGGTTGTGGGTCTCCAGGATGTGCTCGATGCTCACCGCGAAGTAGCGCGCGAGGCGCAGGTACTCGTCGATGTCGAGCTTCGGGTCGACGACGGCGGCGACGCCGGCGTCCTCGTCGCCGATCAGGTAGCTGGCGCACCCCAGGTCGTCATGGGTGATCTGGCGAAAGATCATACGGTCCTCCGATCGGAATGGGGCGGGGTGCAACGCGCGGTCGGCAGGTCGGCCGCGATCCAGGCGCTCATGCCGCCGTCGATGCTCGCGACATCTCGGCGGTGCTTGGCCGCGCGACGAGCGGCGAGGGCGCTGCGATGACCCGAGCGACACAGCAGCGCGATCGGCCGGTCGCTGCGCACCTCCTGCAGGCGCCGGCGCAGCTGCTCGAGTGGGATGTGCGTTGCGCCCGGAACGCGAGCCTGCGCGAACTCCCGGTGGCTGCGGACATCGACGATCGTCAGAAGGCCGGTGAAGAATCGATCCGAGGCGGTCCTCACGCTCACGGTCTCGACGCGATGGCGCAGACCCATCAGGCGTGCCCGAAACGGACGTCAGGCAGGATCCGGTCCAGCGGCTTGGGCAGCCACCATGCCCACCTGCCCATCAGGCGCAGCAGCACCGGCACGAGCAGCAGACGGACCAGGGCAGCGTCGAGCAGGACGGCGATGCCGAGGATGACACCCATCTCCTTGGGCGGCAGCGGCCCGCTCAACGCGAACGTGAAGAACACCGCGACCATGACGGCGGCGGCGGCGAAGACGACGCGGCCGGAGTGCGCGACAGCCGCCGATCATCGCGTCCTTGGGATCGTGGGTGCGGTCCCAGTGCTCCTTGGCGCTGGACAGCAGAAAGACCGTGTAGTCCATCGAGATCGCGAACACCATCGCGAAGAAGAACACCGGCGCCCACGCGTCGAGGAAGCCCTGGGGCTCGAAGCCCAGCAGGCCGCGACAGATGGCCCTGCTGGAAGATCAGCTGCGCGACCCCGAACGCGGCACCGGTCGCCAGCAGATTGGTGAGCACGGCCGCCGCGGCCAGCAGCGGCGCCTGCAGTGCGACGAGCAGCAGCAGGAAGCCGAGCGCGAGCACGACGCCGATGACGAGCGGCGTCTTGGCCGACAGCGCGGCCTCGAGGTCGTGGTTCTCGGCGACGGCGCCGCCGACGAGCGTGCCCGCCGGCAGGCGCGTCGCGCAGACGGTCGATCGTCGCGCCGAGCGGCTTGCCGGAGGGGTCGCCCGTCGGGATGGCCTGGATCATGCGCCAGCCCGTCGATCGCCCGGCTGGGGCGGCACGACCTGCGCGATGCCCGCGTCGCGCGTCAGCTTCGCCGCGACCGCCCAGGCTTGGTCGTGGCGGGCGTGACGATCTGCAGCGCGCCGGGCGCACCGGTCCCGAACGCCTGCTGGACCTGGTCGTAGCCGGTGCGCGAGCCGTCGCCGTCGGGGACGACCTTGATCGACGGCATGCCGGTCTGCAGGTTGAGCACCGGGATCGCGAGCGCGAGCAGCGCCACGACGGCGACCGCGCCGTAGGCGAGCGGCCGCCTCCACAGGCGCTCGGCCCAGGCGGCGAAGCGCGCGCGAGCGGTGCTCGCCGGAGCGCGCCCACGGCAGGCGAGCCCTTGTCGACGCTTGGGCCGAGCTTGGCCAGCACCGCCGGCAGCAGCGTCAGCGTGGCCGCCAGGATGAAGATGACCGAGAGCATGATCCCCAGCGCCATCGAGCGGAACGCGGGGCTCGGGACGAGCATCACCGCGGTCAGCGAGATCAGCACCGTCAGGCCGGAGAACAGCACGGCCTTGCCGGCGGTGTCCATCGTCTCGGCGACCGCCTCCTCGGCTGAGAGCTCGCGAGCCGAAGAACGCGCCGCGGAAGCGCATCACGATGAACAGCGCGTAGTCGATGCCGAGCGCGAGCGCGAACATCAGCGCGAAGTTCATCGCCCAGATCGAGATGTCCAGCAGCTGCGTGCCGAGATACAGCGAGCCGGCGGACGGCGACGAGGCCGAGGATCGTCAGCATCAGCGGCAGCCCGGCGGCGACCAGCGACCCGAAGGCCAGCACGAGGATCGACCATCGTCACCGGCCAGGAGATCACCTCGCACTTGAGCATCGCCGAGCTGTTGGCCTCGTTGAAGTCCGACCACATCCCCGACGCGCCCGTCAGCGAGACCTGCACGCCGTCGCCGCCGGCCCTGCAGCTCGGTCTTGAGGTCGTCGGCCGCGCGGACCATCTCGTTGGGGTTCTCCGCCGCGCCGGCCTGGATGACGGCGGTGTGCCCGTCACGCGAGATCGACTGGCCGGCTGCGGGGAGACCACGCTCGCGACCGCGGATCTGCCTCGAGCGTCCGCTGCGCCGACGCGATCGTTCGCTGAAGGCGGGGTCGGAGACCGTCTGGTCGGCGAGTGCACGACGACCTGCAGCGCGCTGGAGGACAGGCCCTGGAAGTTGCGGTCGACGAGCTCGCGGGCCTTCACGGACTCCGAGCCCGTCGCCTCCCAGCCGGCGCCCGACAGCGCGTGCTCGACCTTCGGGGCGAAGACGCCGAGCGCCGACGGCGACCAGCAGCCACGCGATCGCGACGACGCGGAAGTGGGTGGCGGTGTAGCGGCCCAGACGGCCGATCGGTCCGACCGGGCTCATCCGATGACCCGCTTGATCGAGCGCAGCCCGAAGCCACGCTCC
>CAWIXC010000018.1:0-1232228 GCA_963839905.1 uncultured Actinomycetes bacterium
ATCCCAACCTCGTCGCGACGATCGCGATGCTCGAGACCAAGCGTGTCGAGTTCGTGCTCGTCGGCGACCTCGCCGCGGCCATCTATGACGAGGGCGGCATCGTGTCCGGCGTCGCGATCGTGCCCGGCAGCTACGGGCGCAACGTCGACCGCCTGGCGAGCGCGCTCGCCGCGTTGAACGCCGACCTCGGCATCGCCGGCCGGCCCGACCCGCGTGGCATCGACTGGCGCCAGATGGACCTGCGCGAGCTCGCGCCGTGCTCGTTCATGACGGCGTACGCCGACATCGACGTCGACTTCCAGCCCGCCGGCACGAGCGGCTACCGCGACCTCTTCCAGGACGCCGAGCGCTACGAGATCGCGTCGGGCGCGCGCCCCTACGTCGTCTCGGCCGACGACCTCGACCGCGTCATGCACGGCGCCGGCAGCCCCGGTCCCGCGGCGCCGGAGCCACGGCTCGCCGACCTCGCGCCGCCGCCGCCCGCCGCCGCACCCGACCCGCGCCCCGCGGCGATCCGGCCGCCCGAGCCCGAGCCGGCCGCCGCGGGCGAGGACGACTACGACCCCGGGATCTGGACCGAAGAGGAGTTTCGCGCGATCCGCTCCGGTCGCATCACGTTCTAACCGGCGCCCGCGCCGCCCGGCCCGGGCGCGAGCTACAGGC
The DNA here is from genome assembly GCA_963839905.1 of uncultured Actinomycetes bacterium. Taxonomy (GTDB): domain Bacteria; phylum Actinomycetota; class Thermoleophilia; order Solirubrobacterales; family Solirubrobacteraceae; genus CADCVQ01. The sequence continues at coordinate 664 of CAWIXC010000018.1, forward strand.
CCAGCTCGCGGCTGTACTTGCGCCGGTAGTCGCCCTGGACGTCGAGCACGCGGCCGACGTACTCGCGCGTCTCCGTGAACGGGATCTGCTCGACGCCGAACGCCCGCTCGGACATCGCCGCCTCGCCGATCCAGCGATCGACGTTGCCCTCGCCGCCGTTGTAGGCGGCGAGCGCGAGCACCTTGTTCTCGCCGTAGCGCTCGAGCAGGTAGCGCAGGTAGTAGACGCCGTAGGAGATGTTGACCTGCGGCGTCGCGAGGTCGCCCTGCTCGAACGCCGTGCCGCCCGACAGCTTGGCGATGTAGCGCGCCGTCGACGGCGTGATCTGCATGAGGCCGCGCGCGCCCGCGTGCGAGGTCTGGTCGCGGAACTTCGACTCGGCGTAGATGACCGCCGCGACAAGCGACGGGTCGATCCCCTTGGCGGACGCCTGCTGGCGGATGATGTCCTCGTGGCGAAGCGGCAGCGCGAGCTCGCGCACGGCGTCGGGCAGGCGCGGGACGAGGACGAGCGCGAGCAGCGCCATCAGCGCCCCGAACCCGAGCAGCGACAGCACCCGCCGGCGCCTGCGACGCCGGCGCCTGACCGCGGCGGGGCGCGCGGCCCGTGTGACAACGGGCCGCGTGGCGGGACGGGCGCTCATCTCGAGGTCAGTCTGGCGAGCACGTCAGACAGCTGACGCTCGAGCTCGCCCAAAGTCGCGCTGTTGTCGACGACGAACGTCGCACGGCGCGCTTTCTCGTCTTGGGAAAGCTGGCGCGCGGCACGCTCACCGGCCGCGACGTGGCCACGCGAGCCCGCCCGCTCGAGGCGCACCGCCTCGTCGGCGACGACGGCGATCGTCGCGTCGTAGATCGCGTCCATCCCGGCCTCGAACATCAGCGGGGTCTCGACGACGGCAGCCGCCGGCGGCGCCTCGCGCCCCGCGACCTCCTCGCGCCACGCGGCCACGCGCGCGCCGACGCGCGGCCACAGCTCACCCTCGAGCCACGCGCGCTCGGCGGGCTCGGCGAAGACGCGCGCGGCGATCGCCGGGCGATCGACGGCGCCCGCCGGTGCCACCTCGGGCCCCCAGCGCGCGACGACGAGGTCGCGCACCTCGTCGGTCTCGTACAGCTCGTGCACGACCGCATCGGTCGAGAGCGTGGCCGCGCCCAGGCGCTCGAGCACCTGCAGCGCTGCCGACTTGCCAGCTCCCAACCCTCCCGTCAGACCGACGAACGGGACGCGCGCCACCCCCGGCTCTAGGCCGGCTCGTCGGCGTCCGGCTCAGCGGCCACGGGCTCGGGCTCGGCATCGCCGGGCGAAGCCTCGACCACGTCCGCGACCGCGATCTCCTCGACCGCGAGCTCGTCCTGCGCCTCGGCGGCCTCTGCTTCGAGCACCTCGCGCACGGCGGTGTCCTCGATCGCCTCGGGCGCGGCGGCGTCCTCGACCACCGGGGCGGCCGCCGTCACCGGCACGCCGTCGTTGTCGACCGCACCCGCGGACTCGGGCGCCGGAGGCGATGGCGCCGACGCGGCGTCGGCGAAGACGTCCTCGCTGAGGCCGAGCTCGGGCAGGTCGTCGAGATCGCCGGCGCCTTCCGCGAGCTCCTCCGGCGGGAGCACCTTCGGCGTGAGCACCTGGCCCTCGACGCGCTTGACGCTCAGCGACAGGCGGCGGCGCTCGGAGTCGATCTCGAGGATCTTGACCTTGACCTCGTCGCCCGGCGAGACGATCTCGCGGGGGTTCTCGACGTGGTGCGGCGCCAGCTCGGAGATGTGCACGAGGCCCTCGACGCCGTCGAGGATCTCGACGAACGCGCCGAACGTGACGACCTTCGTGACCGTGCCCTCGAGCTCGTCGCCGACGTTGTACGTGTCGACGACCCGCTGCCATGGATCTTCCTGGGTCTGTTTGAGGCCGAGCGAGATACGCTGGCGCTCTCGGTCTATATCCAAGACCTTCACAGCGACCGTGTCACCGATCGAGAGGATCTCCGACGGGTGGTTGACATGCGACCACGACAGCTCGGAGATGTGGATGAGGCCGTCGATGCCGTTGAGGTCCACGAACGCGCCGAAGTCGACGATGTTCGAGATCTGGCCCTCGACGATGAGGCCGGGCTGCAGGCGGTCGAGGATCTCCTGGCGCTGCTCCTTGCGCTCCTCCTCGAGCACGGCGCGCCGCGAGAGGACGACGTTGTTGCGCGCGCGATTGAGCTCTATGACCTTGCACTCGATCTTCGTGCCCATGTACTCGTCGAGGTTCGGCACGCGGCGGATGTCGACGAGCGACGCGGGCAAGAAGCCGCGCACCCCGAGGTCGATGATGAGACCGCCCTTGACGACCTCGATGACCGTGCCCTCGACGGGCTCGCCGGACTCCGCAGCCGCCTCGATGCGCCGCCACGCCTTCTCGAAGCGGGCGCGCTTCTTGGACATGATCAGGCGGCCGTCCTGATCCTCCTTGGTGAGGACGAGGGCGTCGACCTCCTCGCCCATCTCGACCTCGTCATGCGGGTCGACGGCCTTGCGAATCGAAAGCTCGTTGGAGGGGATGACCCCCTCGCTCTTGTAGCCGATGTCGACGAGGACCTCGTCGTTGTCGATGCGAACGACGATGCCGGTGACGACTTCGCCCTCTTCGAAGGGGCTGAAGGTCGCGTCGTAGTTGGGGACGATCTGCCCGTCGATCTCGAGCAGCAGGCCGTTCGAACCTTCGACGACCTTTGCCACTGGTGCAGCTTCGGTGATGGTGGTCATGTATCGAGGGAGGTTAGTGGGTCAGGCGCCAGCCTTGCACCCCGAACGTGGCCGGGCCTGCGGGCGGGCTTATCATCCCCTCGCGATGCCGGTCCGGGCCACGAAGCGGGGTGACGAGCGCACCCCACTCAGCGGGAACTACGACGTCCTCATCTGCGGCGCGAGCTTCGCCGGGCTGACGGTCGCGCGCGAGCTTGCCGGCAGCGGCGCGCGAGTGCTCATGATCGACCGCTACGAGATCGGCGAGCGCCAGACGTCGGCCTGTGCCGCCCCGACGGAGTGGCTCGAGCATCTGGGGTTGATGGGCGCGGTGCAGCAGACGTTCTCGGACCTCGTCATCCACGTGCCCGGGCGGTCGCTGCGCTGGAAGCTGCCGTGGACGTTCTCGACGTTCGACTACCGCCGGATCTGCGGGCTGCTGCGCGCGCAGTCGGAGGGGTCGTGCTCGTTCGAGACGGCGAAGGTCAACGGCCGGACCGACTACACCGTGCACACCGATCGCGGCGACGTCTCGGCGCCTTTGATCGTCGACGGCCTGGGCTGGCGACGAATCCTGGGCGCGGGCGCGAACATCCAGCCCCCGAATGCCCGCCTGTCGCGCGGCTTGGAGGTCCACCCGCACTCCGGCGGCGACGACCTCGAGCTGTGGATCGACCCGAAGTACGTCAAGCGCGGCTACTCGTGGTCGTTTCCGGCGGACGGCGAGCTGCGCGTCGGCGTCGGCTCGTTCGACCCGCGCGACCACGTCAAGGAGCCGACCCTGCAGCTCGCCGCGGACGTTGGCGTGCCGGCCGAGCGCTGGCAGGGCAACTGGATCCCGCACGAGCTGCGCCCCGCGGTCGAGGACGGCATCTTCTTCGTCGGCGACAGCGCCGGGCACTGCCTGCCGACGACCGCCGAGGGCATCCGCCCGGCGTTCTACTTCGGGCTGGCGTTGGGTCGCGAGCTGCGCGACGTCATCGAGGGACGTCAGACGCGCGAGCAGGCGCTTGAGCGCTACGGCGCGTTCTCGCACGACCACCTGTGGTCCTACCGCTGGATGCTGCGCGTCCAGCACCTCGTCGGCCGGATCACGCCCACGCGCCTGCTGCCGCTCGGCCTGCGGATGATGAACACGCAGCGCTTCGTCGACTGGTCGTTCACGCATTACCTCGGGATCTGCCCGCCGGCGTTCGCGCTCGAGCGCCCGCGCCCCGAGCCCGCGGTGCCGCCGGAGCTCGCTGCCGCGAGCTGAGGTCGCGCCAGAGAGTCTCGCTCATGGAACGGTGACGCGGGGGTCGACGCCGCTCCAGCGCCGATCGAACGTCCACACGACATCAGCGTCGATCAGATAGGCCACGACCAGGGCGATCGCGTCAGGCAGGCTCAGCCCGCGGTGGCGCGCCTTCAGGGTCGCCGCGTCGTCGGCGATCGGTGCGGTGACGGGAATCGTGGCGCATCCGTCAACGAAGCTCTTCGCCGATGCCAACGCTGAGCCGCCGACGCGAGCGGGCCCGACGAGGATCTCTGCGCGCGTGGTGGCCGCGAGCACCAGGTGATCAGCCGCGCCATCCGGCGCGCAGCTCATCCAGGTACCCCGACGGGAAGATCGAGCTGTCGAGCGTGACCATCGCAGCCAGCAAACGGGCGCGTTGTCGGCCACGCTCAGCCTGACCAGCCGGCGCGCCAAGCAGCTCGTGACGAACCGCCGTGCGGATCAGCTCCGCCTCGCTGGTGCCACGCTCCTTGGCTGCGCGCTTGAGCTCTCGGTGCAAGTCCTCAGGCATGTAGATCGTCGTCTTGACCACGGTCGCAAAATACCACCCATGCTGTATGGCACCATCGGTGTTCGCGCATTGGAGGCCATTCAGCCTGGCTCCTCGGTCGGGGCGAGGCGCGCACCGGCCGTCCGGGCGCCTGCCCGCAGGCGTCGATCCCAGACGGCGAACACCGTCTCGGCCGCACCGACGGCGAGCAGGCTGGCGAGGTGCACCGCGTCGGCGCCGCGTAGGGCGTGCTCGCCGGCCAGTCTTCCCGCGTGTGCGGTCACCGGCTCGGTGAGCTCGACTGGCCTGGTCGCCGCCCAGTAGTCCTCCCATGCCGCCTCGGCGCGACGCTGGTCGGCCGCACCCAGACGATCCGCGCGCCCGGCCGCGGCAAGCGCGGCGCGCACCTCCGGATAGGCAAGGCGGCTCGATACCGCGGCATCGCAGCCATCCCACAACGCGGCCGCCAGGTCGCTGCCGTCCTCGTCGACGAGCAACTTGACGAACGCGCTGCTGTCGAAGTAGACGATCGCCACCGCGTCAGCGGCGCTGCTCGCTCACGAGGTCGGCCACCGGGCCACTCGCACGCACCCGGCTGGCACGCTGAGCGGCAGGACGGTTGGCGCGTCGCGGTTTGCTCACGACGCCGCGCTCGGTGAGCTGATCGAGCAGCGGGGCCGTGTCGACCGCCAGCAATCGCGCCACCGGAGTGCCACGGTCGGTCACCACGATCTCCTCGCCGGCGCTGGCCCGCTCGATCCAGCTCGACAGCTCGGCTCGCAAGGTGCTGATCGCGACGTCCATCGAGCAAGCGTACAGCTTCCGGACGGCTACTTGTACAATGACTGCCCTTTTTGTACCCGCACCCGAGCTCGCCGCCGCGGTTTGACTCCGGCGGCGGCCGGGGCTACATCGCGACGATGGCGACCGGCGACGCCGCGTGCTGCGCGAGCGTACGCAGGTCGCTCGGCTCGGTCGTCAGGACGACCGCGTCCGGAGCTGCTGCTGCGGCGGCTATGACGATCGCATCCGTCGCCGAGATCGTGGCCGCGCGACCGCTCGAGGTCCGGATCCTCGCCGCCGCGCGGCACTGCAGCTCGTCGACGTCGCGGATCTGGCACGCGCGCAGCAGCCGGTTGGTGTAGAAGTCTCGGCGGTGATCGCCCGTCAGGGCCTCGGCGAGCACGACCGCCGGCACCTGCGCCGGCCATAGCCCGCGGCTGCGCAGCTCGTGCAGCCGCGCGCGATCGCCGGCCAGGGCGCTGACCCCACCGGCGTCGAGCACCACGGTCATCCGGCACGCCTCGCGTGCACGGTCTGGTCTCCGCCAGCGCTTCCGAACGCGCGATCCGCCCAGGCGCGAGCCTCAGATGTCTCCTCGACGGAGATCGATCCGAGCTCCGCGTCGAGCTCGCTTAGATACGCGTCGAGTGCGGCGATCTTCGCGCGGCGGTCGAGCTCCTCGGCAAGGGCGCGCGCCGCGACCTGTGAGACGTTGAGCCCCGCCGCCCGGGCTCGCGCGAGCACGTCGTCCGGGATCGTGACGTTGACCCGAGCCATGCGCATACCATACACACGCGCCAAGACGTTCAAGATCGGCCCCACGCCGACGGGTTCGGGCGTAGGGTGCCACCGATGATGACCTGGAACCTGGAGCGATGACCGCCGGGCTGCGCCGATGCGCGCTGGCAGCGGTCGCCGCCATGATGGGCGGGGTGTGCAGCGAGATCGCGGTCGCGCCGGCGGGCGCCAAGGTCGTGGCGTCGAAGTCCACGAACATCAAGCGCAAGCCCGTCTTCGCCAAGCAGCACGGGCGGCCGCCGACGACGCTCGTGCGTCAGAACATCATCGTCGGCAAGGGACGAGCGGCGCGCGACGGCGACGACCTGCGCGTGAAGTACATCGGCAGGTTGTGGACCGGGAAGCTCATCGACGACGGCTGGCGTCTGCCCGCGTTCGCCTTCTCGCTGGGCGTCCACATGGTGATCAGGGGCTGGGACCTCGGCCTGCGCGGCATCCGACCCGGCGGACGCCGTCAGCTCACGATTCCGCCGCGCCTGGCGTACGGCTCTCAAGGCCAGGGCCCGATTCCGCCCGACGCGACGCTCGTCTTCATCGTCGACGCCGTATCCGTCGCGCCGTGACCACGCTCTCGCCCGACCACCCGCTGATGATCTCCGTGGCCGTCAGCCCGTACGTCGAGCTCGCACGCTGGACGCTCGACCGCCTCGGCGTCGACTACGTCGAGGAGCGCCACGCGCCGGTCTTCAACACGCTCGCCGCCCGCAAGCATCGCGGCGCGATGGTCGTGCCCGTGCTCGACATCGGCGCGTCGTCGCTGGGCAACGCTCGCGAGATCGTCGACTTCTACGAGCAGCGCGCGCCCGAGGGGCTTCGCCTCTACCCCGCCGACCCCGAGGCCAGCGCGGAGGTCAAGCGCATCTTCGACGAGTGCCTCGACGTGCTCGGGGTCGCGGTGCGCGCGTGGGCCTACGCCTACCAGCTGCCCCTGCGCCGCAGCACGACACGGGCGTGGATCGAGGGTGTGCCGCTTCATGAGCGCGTGATCGTCCCACTCGTCTACCCGCTCCTGAGGCGCCGCCTTGCAAGCGGACTCGGACTGCACGCGGGCAGCATCGCCGAGCAGCGCACGGTCATCGACGCGTCGCTGCAGCGGCTCGCCGCGCCGCTCGCGCGCGGAGGGCGCTACCTCGTCGGCGACCGGCTCACGGCCGCCGACCTCGCGCTCGCGACGATGCTCGCGCCGGCGGTCCTCCCGCCGGCATACCGCGGGCCGCTTCCGGCCTACGACGAGCTGCCCACAGCCATGCAGCGCGAGATCGAGGAGTTCCGCGCGCATCCCGCCGGGCTGTTCGCGCTGCGCCTGTATGCCGACGAGCGCGTCCCCGCCCCACACTGACCACCCGCAGCGCGCACCCGGGTGCGTGACCGCTGGCACACGCCCTGATACGTCGTGTGACGCACCGCACGCGCCGCGTCGTTCGCGCTGCAAACCGGGCATAAACGTGACGGCGCGCACAGTCGCGATGGGCGAAACCGCCCGATTTGCGGGGTCGGGGCCAGCACCGAGTCGGCGCGCCGCGAAACGCTGGAACGGCAGCGTTCGGATGACCTTCGGTTAGCCACACCGCCACTCGCCTGCCAGCCGTATTCGCGGCCGCCCGACATCACGCCAGAGTGCCGCTCGCACAGCAGCACCCCACCGGCACAGGAGCGTGACGATGTTCGATTGCAGAGGACAGGCATGGAGGCCCGGAAGCGGTGACGCATCGCACGTCTACGACGTCGCGGGCATCGGCTTCGGACCGTCCGGCCTCGCGCTCGGCATCGCGATCGAGGAGCACAACGCCGCCGCCGGCCCCGAGCGTGCGCTGACCGCGACGTTCGTCGAGCGCCAGCAGCGCTTCGGCTGGCACCGCGGGATGCTCCTGCCCGGCACGACGATGCAGGTGTCCTTCCTCAAGGACCTCGCGACGATGCGCAACCCGCACTCGACGTTCAGCTTCGTCTCCTACCTGCACGACCAGGGCCGGCTCGTCGACTTCATCAACGGCAAGTCGCTGTTTCCGTCGCGGATCGAGTTTCACGCCTACCTCAAGTGGTGCGCCGACCGCCTCGCACACCTCGCCTCGTACGGCACCGAGGTCGTCGACGTGCGCCCGGTGCTCGACGGCGACACCGTCGCCTGCTTCGACCTCGTCGCCGGCGACGGGCGGGTCATCCGCGCCCGCAACATCGTCATCGCGACCGGGCTGACCCCGACCCTCCCGCAGGCCATCGAGCGCTCCGCCCGCGTCTGGCACACCTCCGAGCTGCTCCCGCGCCTCGCCGAGCTCGGCAGCGAGCGGCCCCACCGGTTCGTCGTCGTCGGCGCCGGCCAGAGCGCCGCCGAGACGACCGAGCACCTGCACGACCGCTTCCCGACCGCGGAGATCTGCTCGGTCTTCTCGCGCTACGGCTACAGCCCCGCGGACGACTCGCCCTTCGCCAACCAGATCTTCGACCCCGCCGCCGTCGACACGTTCTACGCCGCCGGCGAGGACGCCCGCCGGATGCTCGTCGACTACCACTCCAACACGAACTACTCCGTCGTCGACCTCGAGCTCATCCAGGAGCTCTACCGCCGCGCCTACCAGGAGAAGGTGCGTGGGCTCGAGCGGCTGCGCTGGATCAACATCTCGCGCGTCACCGACGTGCACGAGACCGACGAGGACGTCGTCGCGGTGATCCGCTCGCTGACCGACGGCGAGACCTCGATGCTGCGCGCCGACGCGGTCATCTTCGCGACGGGCTACACGCCGTCGGACGCGAGCGCGCTGCTCGGCGAGGTCGACGCGCTCTGCCTGCACGACGGCGACGGCCGGCTCAGCCTGCGCCGCGACTACCGCGTCGAGACCTCGCCGCGCGTCGCCGCCGGGATCTACCTGCAGGGCGCCTGTCAGGAGACGCACGGCCTGTCCTCGTCGCTGCTCTCCACGACGGCCGTGCGCGCCGGCGAGATCCTGCAGTCGCTGCTCGGCGAGGCGCCCGCGCCCTCCAGCTCCGCCGCCCCCTCGAACCTCGCGGTGCCGAGCCATGTCTGACCGCGCGGACGTCATCGTCGTCGGCGGCGGCATCGTCGGCGCCGCCTCGTTCTTCGAGCTCGCCTCGCGCGGCCACGACGTGACGCTCGTCGAGCGCAACGTCGTCGCATCCGGCGCGACGGCCTGGTCGGGCGGCGTCGTGCGCCTCACGCACGACGACCCCGAGTCCGCCGACCGCGCCGTCTTCGGCTGGCGCTACTACCGCTCGCTCGCCGAGCGCGGCATCGACGTGCCGTTCCACGAGACCGGCTTCCTCTACTTCCCGCGCCCCGAGCGCCGCCGCTTCGCCCGCGAGGAGGTCCGCCGGCTCGCTAACCGGGTGCCGATCGAGTGGCTCGACGCCGGCGCGCTCGAGCGTCGTTTCGGCCACCTGCTCGCCGACACGCGCGGCGGCGCGGTGTGGGAGCCGCGCTCGGGCTACGTCGATCCTCGCGATGTCACGCGCGCGCTCGTGCGGGCGGGAGTCGGGTGCGGCGGGCGCCTGATCGAGGGCGTCGAGCTGCAGACGGTGACGCGCGAGAACGACCACGCCCTCTGCGCCGAGACGAACGCCGGCATGCTCGCGGCCCGCACGATCGTGCTCGCCACGGGCGTGCGCACACCCGGCCTGCTCGACGAGCTCGGCATCGCGCACGACCTCTTCAACCGCGACATCCAGGTCGACGTCCGCGCGCCGCTCGACGGGCCGCGCGACCAGCCAGCGTTCATCGACGACGTCTACGACCTCAACGGCCGGCCCGACCCGGCGGCCGACGCCGTGCTGATCGGCTTTCCGACCGGCCTCGAGTCGGCGTCGCTGGACGCCGCGCCGATCCGCCCGGGCCACTCCGAGCGGATCGTCGCCGAGGGCCGCAAGCGCTTCGCGTGGATCGACTCAAGCGAGTCGCGCGGCGGGCGCCGGCACCCCGAGTGCTACGCGCCGGACCCGCGCGGTCGTGTCGCTCGCGCCCCGGGCCGGCGCGGCGACATCGTCATCGCCACCGGCTTCTCCGGCGGCGGACTGAAGATGGCCCCCAGGGCCGCACTTGACGTGGTCAGCCTCATCAACGAAGTCATCAACCCCGCAAGGAGCACACGATGAGCAGTGAGATCCAGGGCGTGCTGCCCGTCGTCCTGATGCCGTACAACGACGCCGGCGCGATCGACGAGGACGACTTCCACAGCCAGGCCGAGCACATGCTCGACGTGGGCTGCTCGGGCTTCGTCGTCGGCCAGGTGTCCGAGGTCATGCGCCTCACGACCTTCGAGCGCTACCGCGTCGCGGAGCTGTGCGTCGAGGCGGCTGGCGGCCGCGGCGTCGCGATCATGAGCACCGGCGGCGAGAGCGCCGAGTCGGCGATCGACTACTCCGTCCACGCGCAGGACGTCGGCGTCGACGCGCTGCTGCTCATGCACCCGTCAGCCCTCGCGATGAACGACGACGAGATGGTCGAGTACTTCTCGCGCGTCATCCGCGCGGTCGAGATCCCGGTGCTCATCCACCACGCGAAGTCGATGGCCAAGCAGCCGCTCTCGATCGACGCGCAGGTGCGCCTGTTCGAGGAGTTCGGGCCCGAGCGCGTGATGTTCAAGCCGGAGGCCTCCCCCACCCCGCCGCGGCTGAGCCAGCTGCGCGATGCCACCGGCGGCCAGGCGCGGATCTTCGAAGGCGACGGCGGGATGATGCTGCTCGACTGCCATCGCCGCGGCCTCACGGGGACGATCCCCGCGACCGAGACCGCCGAGATCGTCGTGGCGCTGTGGAACCTGCTCGAGGCCGGCGAGCGCGCCGCGGCCGAGCCGATCGCTCACCGCCTCTCCTACCTCATGTGTCACATGATGAACTCGATCGACTGCTACTGCGCGCTCGGCAAGCACCTGCTCAAGCGCCGCGGGATCGTCAAGACGACCCATATCCGCGGCCCCGTCCGCTTCGAGCTTGACCGCGAGACCCGCCACGAGGTCGACCGCATCTACGACGGCCTGCTGGAAGCCGCACGCGCGGCCACGCTCATCAACTCCGCGAGGACTCACTGAAACCATGAACAACCATTGCTTCACCATCCGGCTGCGCGACGAGGACGCCGTGGCCCGCTACAAGGAGTTTCACCGCGACGTGTGGCCCGAGATCGCCGGCCCCGGCGGCGCGCTCGAGACGATCGGCGTTGAGAAGATGCAGATCTTCTTCATGAAGCCGCTGACGCTCTGCATGTACGTCGAGGGCGACGAGGACTTCGAGCCGGTCCGCGACTTCACGCGCGCCAACGACCTCGACCCGCGCGTCGCGGAGTGGGACGACATCATGCACGGCCAGCTGCTCGCGCGGCTGCCGGAGAACGACGGCCCGCTGAACTGGGCCCCGATGGAGCGCGTGTACTCGTACGTCGACGAGCGCGTGCTTGCCGGAGGCCGGGCCGATGCGTGAGCTCACGGTCCTCGACTGCACGTTTCGCGACGGCGGCTACTACACCGACTGGCGGTTCGACGCGGAGCTCGTGCGCGACTACGTCGAGGTCATCGACGAGGTCGCCGCAGACGTCGTCGAGCTCGGCTACGTCCGCCTCGGGGTGGACGCCCGCGGCTCGTTTCGCGACCTGCCCGCCGGTCTCGACGCGCACCTCGGCGCCGACTCGCGGACGCGCTTCGCGGTCATGGTCGACGCGAACGCGTTCGCCGGGCGCTCGCCGCGCGGCGTCGTGCACGAGCTGAAGGCGCTCGTGTCGGCTTCGTCGCTGCCGATCACGGTGATCCGCGTCGCGGTCAACTACTCCAAGCTCGCGGCCGCCGTCGACACGATCCGCGCGCTGGTCGACGCCGACTTCGAGGTCTGCGTGAACCTCATGCAGATCGACGTCGCCGACCGCGCCGCCGAGCGCGCGTGCCTCGACGCGCTCGCTCGCCTGCCGCACGTCGCGGCGGTGTACCTCGCCGACTCGCTCGGCTCGATGCGCCCCGAGCGCGTGACCGAGCTCATCCGCCGCTTCGCGACGGACACCCCGCACGCGATGGGCTTTCACGCGCACGACAACCAGGGCCTCGCGCTGGCGAACTCGCTGGCGGCGATCGAGGCGGGCGCGTCGTGGATCGACGCGACGATGTGCGGGATGGGCCGCGGCGCCGGCAACGCGAAGACCGAGCAGCTGCTCGGCCTGCTGCGCGGTCGCGAGCCGGGCACGTCGCTGCACGCGTTCGTCGCGCGGCACTTCTACCCGCTGCTCTCGCTGCACGGCTGGGGCCCGAGCGTGTACTACGCGATCGCCGGCCAGCAGTACATCCACCCGACGTACGTCCAGCGGCTCGAGGACTCGGCGGTCGGCGTCGGCGAGAAGCTCGACGTCCTGCGCTTCCTCGGCCGTGCGGGCGCGACGTCGTTCGACGCGTCGCTGATGGACGAGGCGGTCGGGGCGCATGCCTGACCGGACGCTCCTCTCGCTGCTGCGCGCGCGCGAGTCCGTGCACTTCGACCTCGACGGCGTCCTCTTGGACTCCAACGAGCTCAAGGTGCGCTGCATGGTCGACGCGATCGCGGGCCTCGGCCCGCAGGTCGTCGCCCCGTTCGTCGCGGAGTTCCGCCAGTCGTTCGGCCGCTCGCGGCGCGAGCACTTCCGCCGGCTGTACGCCCACCACCTAGGTGGCGACGAGCTGGGCTGGGAGGCCTTCTACGCGATCTACGGCGGCGCGTACGGTGCTCTGGTCCGCGCGCGCTACGCGAGCGCGCCACTGTGCGCGTGGGCCGCGCCGCTCGTTGGCTCGCTGGCCGCGGCCGGCGTGCCGATGACGGTCGTGACGGGCACGCCGACGGCCGAGGCCGTCGCCGTGCTGCGCGCGCATGGGCTGGACGGCGCGTTCGCCGCGGTGCTGGGCGGCGAGCAGCCCAAGCCCGTGCGCCTGCGCGAGGCGCTGGATCTGACCGGCAGCTCGCGCGCCGGGGCCGTGCTGCTCGGCGACAGCCTCGCCGACATGCAGGCCGCCGACCAGACGCGCGTCGCCGCGATCTTCGTCGAGCGCTACTCGCTGGACCCGCAGGTCGCGTCGTTCGCGGGCACGCGCGGCGAGCCGGTGCTGGTCGCGCACGACCTCGACCCGGCCGGCGTCCCGCGTCCCGCGGGCGAGGTCTCCGCGACAACCGCGGTCGCCGACCTCGCTGCGCGCCGCGCCGCTGCGCCCCGCGCGTCCTCCGCCGGCCGCGAGGCCGCCGTGGCCGCCGGAGTCGCGGCATGAGCCCGCTCGCGGTCATCTCCGGCGCGACGAAGGGCCTCGGCCTCGCGCTGGCGACCGAGCTCGTCTCTCACGGCTGGAGGGTTGCGGGCTGCGGCACCTCGGCCGCCTCCATGGCCGCTGCCGGCGACACAGGTGTGCACCTCTCTGTCGTCGATGTCACCGACGTCCCGTCGGTGACTGCATGGGCACACGAGATCGGCGCGCCCGACCTCGTCATCGCGAACGCCGGCGTCGTCAACGCGCCCGCCCCGATCTGGGACATCGCCCCCGAGACCTTCGAGCAAGCGCTCGCAGTGAACGTCGGCGGCGTCGCGAACCTCGCCCGCGCCTTCCTCCCGGCCATGATCGCCCGCGGCAGCGGCACGTTCGTCGCGATCTCCTCCGGCTGGGGACGGCGCGGCAAGGAGGGCCTCTCCCCGTACTGCGCGAGCAAGTTCGCCGTCGAGGGGCTCGTGCAGTCGGTCGCGCTCGAGGTTCCGGCGCCGGTCCTCGTCGTGAGCCTCGATCCCGGCAACGGCGTGCGCACCGCGATGCTCGACACCTGCCTGCCCGACGAGCGCGACGTGCCATATCCGACGCCCGAGGCCTGGGCGTCGCAGGCCATCGCCTACCTCCTCGACGAGGCGCTGCACGCACCGAACGGCAGCGCGCTGAAGGTCCCCGGCGTTGCGATCGCACAGGAGGCTGTTCGATGACCTTCGACGGCCTTCGCATCGTGATCACCGGCGCCGGCCGCGACTTCGGGCGCAGCCTCGCGCTCCACTTCGCCGGCCTCGGCGCCCAGGTCCTCGTGGCCGCGCGCAGCCTCGACGCGGCCCAGCGAACGCGCGACGAGATCACCGCGCGCGGCGGCGTCGCGCACGCCTTCGCCTGCGACCTCGCCGACCCCACGTCGATCGCCGCGTTCGGCGCCGCCGTCGCCGAGCACACCGACCGCATCGACGTGCTTGTCAACAACGGCGCGCGCTGGCTCGAGGGCGAGGACCTCCTCTCGGCCTCCGACGAGGAGGTCGCCGACACGCTCGCCTCGGGCGCGACCGGCACGGTCCTCACCGTCAAGCGCCTGCTCCCCCTGCTGCGCGCGTCGCCGCGCCCGGACATCGTGAACATGGTCTCCGTCTGCGGCGACCGCGGCTTCGACGGCTCGTCGGCGCACGACGCGTTCTACGCCGCGAAGTCCGCGGCGGCGGGCTTCGCCGACATCCTCTCCAAGCGGCTGCGCCCCGAGGGGATCCGCGTCATCTCCCTCTACCCGCCGGACTTTCGCAACGGCGATCCGCTGTCGCCCGAATGGGACGCGACGCCGCGCGGGCCGCACGACCTGCTCACTGCGCAGTCGCTGCTCGACTGCATCGCCTTCGCGATCGCGCAGCCGCGCGACTGCTTCATCAAATCCTTTCACTTCGAGCCCGTCTGAGGAGCCTCCCACGATGTCCCCGACCACGACCCCCGCCGGCCTGTCCTCGAAGATCGCCCAGCGCGACCTCGTCGCCCGCTGCGCTCCTGCGCTCGCGTTCGACCTGCGGGTGTTCGGGGATCAGGCGACCCTGCACGCGCACCTGCGCCGCTGCGCGAGGACGCAGGTCGTCCGGCCCGAGCTCTCCGACGAGCGCGGCTCCGCGCTGCTTCACCGCGCGACGCTGCCGCTGTCCGTCGAGGACACCGCCGCGCTGTTCGAGCGCTCGCCGCGCGTCGTCGTGCACGAGTTCGTCGAGGGCGACCCGTACTTCGTCAACGGCGTCGTCGTCGAGGGGCGGCTGTTCGCGACCGACTGCTGGCGCTGCTTCTCGATCGACGCCGGCATCCGCGACATCCTCACCTCGGTCATCAACGAGCCCGCCGGCGGGCCGCTGGTTAGCGCGCTGCACGGGCCGCTCGAGCGCGTCGCCCTGGGAAGCGGCATCGGTGACGGGCCGGTGCATTTCGAGCTCGTCGTGTCGGCTGACGGCTCGGCCAAGGTCGTGAAGTTCGCGCCGCGCCTGGCCTCCGAGCCGCTGCCGGCGCTGTGCCGACTGCTCGGCATCCTCGGGCAGACCGACGCCGCGCAGCTGCGCACGGTCGCGGAGGTTCGGCACGCGCCCGGCTTTCACCGCGAGGTCGGCTACGTCGCCGACTACTCGTTCGTCGTGCGCGAGCGGGGGACACTCGTGCGGATCTCGGCTTTGAACGAGCTGCGCGCCCTGCCCTCCTACGCCGGCGACGTCGACATGCCCGAGCCCGGAGACCTCGTCGAGGCCACGCGCTCCGGCGAGACCTACGGCGCGACCGTGATGCTCAAGCACGAGTCCGAGGCCGCGCTGCTGGCCGACATCCAGCGCTGCCAAGAGCTCAACCGCGCCGATGTGTTCGACATCGAGCCGGAGCTGGAAGTCGCCACCCCCAGGCCGCGCCTGCAGGCCGTCCCCGTCGTGGACGATCGCCTCGACGAGCTCGTCTTCGTCGTCGGCTGCGGGCTGCGCCACGACCGCGAGTACCTCCTCGCGGGCGCCGCCCGGCGCGCACGCGTGTGGCTCTTCGACGCGGAGCCGCCGACCTGGCAGAAGCCGTATCTCGAGGGCTTCACGCAGGTCGACCCGAGCGACGCGCGCGCGCTGACCGCGAACGCGCACCTCGTCGCTCAGCGCGTCCGCCCGAGCGGGGTGCTCTGTTACAGCGAGCAGTACGTGCAGTCGGCGGCGCGGGTCGTCGAGGCGCTGGCGCTGCCGGGCTTCTCGAGCGCCGCGATCCGCAACTGCCGGGACAAGCGCGCGACCCGTCATGCGTTGACCGCGGCGGGCGTCGCCCAGCCGTCGTCGATCGCGGTGTCCTCGCTCGAGGAGGCGCGCGAGGTCGCGGAGCGAATCGGCTACCCGGTCGTGCTCAAGCCGCGCGGGCTGGCCGGCAGCATGGGCGTCGTCCTCGTCGCGTCGGAGGACGAGCTCGACGAGGGCTATGAGACGGCGCACACCCCGTGGTATCCGGGGGTGCCGACCTACGAGGACGGCGTGCTCGTCGAGACCTACCTCGACGGCCCGGAGATCTCGATCGACGGCGCGGTCGTCGACGGGCACTACGTGGCGCTGTTCGTCGCGCGCAAGCAGCTCTCCGAGCACCCGTACTTCCAGGAGACCGGTCACGTCGTCGACGCGAGCGACGCGCTGCAGCGCGACCCCGAGCTCATGGAGATGCTGCGCGCCGCGCACGTCGCGCTTGGCCTGCGCCGCGGGATGACGCACTCCGAGGTGCGCCTGACGAGCGCCGGCCCGCGGATCGTCGAGATCAACGCCCGCCTCGGCGGCGACCTGATCCCCTACGTCGGCATGCTCGCCACGGGCATCGACCCGGCGCGCGTGGCGGTCGACGTCGTGGTCGGCCGCGAGCCGGAGGTCGAGATGACGCGCTCGAAGGCCGCCGAGATCCGCTTCTTCTATCCGACCGAGGACTCGATCGTCCGCGGCGTCGAGCTGCCGAGCGACGTGCCAGGCGTGCACCTCGCCGAGGCGACGGCCCGCGAGGGCGCGGTTCTGCGCCTGCCGCCGCGCGGCTACCTCGCGCGCTACGCGCAGCTCCTCTGCGTCGCCGACGACCGCGCGGCTACCCGCGCCGCCGCCGACGAGGCCTCGTGCGCCGTGAGGCTGCGCTACAACCGCGCGCCGGCGTTCGAGGGCGATCGCCCCGACCTCTCGTGGATCGACGCCGCGATCCCGGCCGCCGCGGCATAGACCGCGGCTGCGGGCCCGAACGACCCGTCCGGGCTCGCGTGCAGGCAAGAACGTTCTAGAACGCCACTGCTACCGTTTACCGGTGTGGCGAACTGGAGCTTCCTGACGAACCACGCGCGCGCGCTGCTCGTCATCGCGCACGACCCCGGCGTGCGCCTTCGCGACATCGCCGCCGCGCTCGACATCACCGAACGCAGCGCGTACGCGCTCGTCACGGAGCTGGCCGAAGGCGGCTACGTCGTCAAGGAGAAGGACGGCCGCCGCAACCACTACGAGATCCAGACGCACCTGCCCCTGCGCGAGCCCGTGGCCCGAACGCGCACGATCGGCGAGGTGCTCGACCTGCTCGTGGAGGCCAGCGCCCACCCGCCCGACGGGGCACAGTCGCCGGCCGCGACGCCGAGCGACGTGTGAACATTCGGGAAATTGTTTGCTAGTTAGTTATTACGGGTATCGGAGCCGAGTCGAGGCGTTTGCCTCGCATCCTCTAAGAAAGAGACGTGACGTCCCATGATCCCGACACCCCAGATTCCCGGTGGCACCGCGTCCTCGATCGTCGACATCATAAACGGCGCGCTCAACGCCATCCTCCCCCAGGTGCTCGCCCTCCTGGGCATGCTCCCCGCCCCCCCGGTCTGAGCCTGCGTCTCACGACCGCGCTCGCGGCCGTGCTCGCGACGGCCGCCGCCACCCCGGCGGCCACGCACGCCGCCCCCGGCACCTCGACCGGTCGCGCGCAGGTCACGCTCGGGCCGGTCGTCTTCGGCGGTTCCAGCGCGTGGCTGCAGCGCGAGGCCAACGCGACGAACCCCGAGTTGAAGGTGGCCGCCGCAGGAAAACTCGCGGTCACCGTCCTCACGCTCGACGAGACGACCCGCTGCGACTTCGTCTTCGCGTTGAACGCGTCGCCGCGCCTGCTGGTCGCAAGGGTCCTGCGCAACACGAAGACGGACCGGGGCTGCGGCTTCGAGAGCCGCATCGAGTACCTCGTGCTGCGCCCAGGCGAGCGCGCGATGCACCTGCTCGCCTCGCCCGACGGCTGCCCGCCGGGCTCCGTCGACGCCGACGGCGACCTCGTCGCGATCCTGCGCCAGGACTGCCCGGGCCGCGAGCTCGGGATCTTCGATGCCGCGACCGGCGCGACCAAGGAGACCGTCGCCGTCGACCCGCAGCGCCTGACGGGCGGCAAGCTCGCGCTCGGCGGCCGCTACGCCGTCGCCACGCTCGAGCAGGGCTTCTTCACGCCGATCCCCGAGCTGTCGCTGTTTGACTGGCAGGCCGGCAAGGAGCTCGGTCGAGCCCCGATCCGCCGCGCGAACGTGTCGAACGTCAGGGAGGCGGACGGCCTGGGCATCGACGAGAACGGCTTCGCGCTGCTGACGCAGCTCAACGAGACCTCGCCCCTGGCGGGTCCCGTCTCGCGCTGGATCTCACCACAGCAGCCGACCCTGCACGACGTCGCGATCGCGCGTGGCAGCTACCACTCGAACGTGTTCAAGGGCCTGCTCGGCGTCACGCGCAGCGACGACCGCCAGCTCGTCGTCAACGCGCAGGACGGCCGCCAGCGGCTCGACCTCGGCCGGCGCGGCAAGATCACCTACCTGACAACCGTCGACAGCCCGCTGGCTTCCCCCGGCCAGCTGTTTCCCGTGAACATCTACGACTCCGTCACGATCGACATCGACGACGGCCGCATCGCGATGCAGCGCGACGGCCAGATCATCAACGACAGCTTCCCGCCCTCGCCTCCCGAGGCCGCGGTCATCGCGACGCCGAAGGTCGCCGGGCTGCGCGTCCTCGAGGGCACCCCGGCGCCGGCGGTCGTGGCGACCCGGCGCGTCGAGGTCGGGATCGTCCAGCTCGCCGCGGGCCTGCGGCCGGGCACGGTGGGCGCCCGCGGCGCGCGGTCGACGAGCGGGCGCTGCCGCCAGGCGACGTCGCGCGGCACCCTGACGTCGCTCGCGGCGCGCGCCGGGACCTGCGCACCGACGCGCTTCTTGCGTGCGAAGGGGACGAGCGCCTGGCGCCTGATGCTCGGCCGCCGCCTGCCGAGGGGGCGCTACGCCGTCTACGCCCGCGCGGTCGACCTCCTCGGCCGCGTCAGCCGCCTGAGCGCGAAGGACGCGAAGGTCATCCGCGTGCGCTGAGCCCGGGTGTCAGCGGTCACTCGGCGTGCATGTCTCGGGTTCGTGCCACGGATTCGAACCCACCGGCGTGACCTGGAAGTGTGACGCCTGTGTCCAATCACACATCAACACCTCGGCCGCATCGTTCACCATTGGTGACGACAACAACCGGCCGAGTGCGCTCACCGCGCGGACCCGGCATGACCAAGCCGAGGAGCTCCGCCATGCTTCACATCCAGTCAGCAGTTGCAAGCGAGCGCATCGCCGACCTGCGGCGTGCCGCCGATCGCGACCGGCGCCTCCGCTCGGCCCGGACGGCTCATAGAGCCGACGTGCTCGTGCGCGCTCGCCGACGAGTGAGACGTCCACGCCGGTCGACGCGCGCGGCGACCGCCGCGAGCCTGCCACGGTAGAGGAGAAGCATGGAGTCGTACTGGTATCTCGATTTGCTCATCGACATCCTCGTCGACGGCAGGCAGACGGACGGCGCCTACTCGGTGCTCGACGTGTGGGGTCCTCCGGGATTCGGCACGGTGCTGCACGTGCACCGTGACGCCGAGGAGGGCTATTACGTCAAAGAGGGTGAGATCACCGTCTGGTACGGCGATGAGACCGCGGTGCTGCATGCCGGCGACTTCCTGCTGCTGCCGCGCGGCGTACCGCACACGCTCAAGCACACCGGCCCCGGCGAGGTGCGCCTGCTCGGCATCTGCACGCCCGCGGGGTTCGAGGACTTCGTGCGCGCCTTCGGGGAGCCCGCTCCGCGGCGCGAGCTGCCGGTCGTGACCAAGCCGCTGGACATCAAGCGCGCGATCGCGCTGGCCGCCGAGGCCGGCATCGACATCATCGGTCCCCCCGGCAAGCTGCCCGGGGAGCTCGCGCAGGCCCCGCCGGACTCGTAGCCGCGGGTCGCGGCGCGGTCGCCTCTAAACGCCGACCTGGCAGTCCTCAAGCACGCCGAGGGCGTCGGGCACGAGGACCGCGGCGGAGAAGTACGTCGTCACGAGGTAGTTGAGCACGGCCTTCTCGTTGATGCCCATGAAGCGCACGGACAGGCCCGGCTCGTACTCGTCGGGGATCCCCGTCTGGTGCAGCCCGATGACGCCCTCGTTGTCCTCGCCGGTGCGCAGGCATATGACCGAGCTCGTGAGCTGCTTGGAGACCTGGATCTTCCCGCACGGCAGCAGCGGGATCCCGCGCCACGCGAGCACCGCCGAGTCGTTGAGCACGACGTTGGCCGGGTAGATGCCCGCGCGCGTGCACTCGCGGTAGAACGCGACGATCGTTTTCGGGTGCGCGAGCAGGTACTGAGGGCCGCGACGTCGCGAGAGCAGCTCGTCGAAGTCGTCGGGCGTCGGCGGGCCGGTGCGCGTGCGGATGCGCTGATCGAGCGCGCAGTTGGCGAGCAGGCCGAAGTCCGGGTTGTTGACGAGCTCGTGCTCCTTGCGCTCCGTGAGCGCATGGATCGTGAGCTTGAGCTGCTGCTCGGTCTGGTTCATCGGCTCGTTGTAGAGATCCGCGACGCGCGAGTGGACGCGAAGGACCGTCTGCGCGACGCTCAGCTCGTACTCGCGCGGCGACAGCTCGTAGTCGACGAACGTGCCCGGCAGCGTCGGCTCGCCCGCGTGACCGGACGCGAGCGCGATCTCGGCCTGGCCGGCATGGTCCTGCGGCTTGCCGGGAAGCTCCTTGAACGCATCGATGTGCGCCTTCAGCGTCTCGCTGCGATCGACGACCTTCTCGAACTCGCGCTGGCTCAGCGTCAGCACCGTGCCCGTCGTCGCGGCCTTCGCCGTGAACTCCCAGAAGTCGTCGTCCTCGAGCAGCACCTCATAGCTGAAGTGATCGCCATCGGCCCACACGTCGACGACCGCCTCGTCACCGTACTTGCCCTCGCCGATCTTCTCGATCTTGCCCCGCGCGATCAGCACGATCGAGTCCGCCGGCTTGCCCTTCTCCACGACCACGTCGCCGGGCTCAAGGTCCCGCTGCTCGAACTTGCCGGCGAGCTCGGCGAGCACGTCGGCGTCGTCGTAGCCGCGCAGGAACGGGATCTCCGTCAGCTCGGCCGGGATGACCTGGATCTTCGCGCCCGTGTTCGTGAACTCGACGCGCCCGTCTCCGATCGTGTAGGTCAGGCGGCGGTTGACGCGATAGGCGCCACCACGGGCCTCGACCCACGGCAGCACCTTCAGCAGCCAGCGCGACGAGATGCCCTGCATCTGCGGCTGGGACTTGGTCGTCGTCGCGAGGTTGCGCGCGGCGGCGGTGCCAAGGCTCAGCTGCGGGTCGTCCGTGCGAGGGTCCCCCGGATCCGTCATCGCGTCGCTGTCCCCTTCCCCTTGGAGATCGTGGTCACACGCTTGCGCCTGCCGTTATATCAGCGGACGGCGTCGCGCGGGGGCGGGGCGAATGCTCCTTGACATCGGCTAGGCGAGGCGTAGAGTCGCCGGGCGTCGCGTAGACCGCTGGGTACGGATAACGGGGAAGCCAGAGGTTTCAACATGAACGGGGATGGCTCGACGAGCGCGTTGGCGCGGCTGCTGGCTGGGCCGACGGGCATAGGCACGGACGCCGTGAGGCTGTCGCGCACCTCGACGGTGGAGCATCCGGAGCCGTCGCCGCCGGCGACCGATGCCGGCGCGCCCGATGGCGCCCTGCCCGCCTCGCCGGAGGATCGCGGCGGCAGGACACCGGGCGTCGCCGCCACCCCGACGTTCGCCGCGGTGGGGACCGAGCGCTTGGCGGACTTGGTCAGCGCGCTGCTGTCGCACCCCGACCGGCCCGACCCGAAGCGGCTGCCGCAGCCACGGGCCGAGCCGCCGGAGGGCGACGAGACGGAGCCCTCGCCCGCGGCCGCCGCGGCGCAGCTCCTCGTTTCACCGCCGCCCGCCTTGAGCATCGGGATCGTCTCGCCGCCTCCGCCGCCGGCGCAGCTCACCGCCGCGGGGGCCGGCGCCGCGATGCTGTACGGCCCGACCGGCTTGGGCACGGCCGCGGCACGCGCGTTCAGAGACGACTCCGAGCCCGCGGACGACGAGGAGATGCCGGAGCTCTTCTGCCCCGGCCCGGTGCGCGACAACCCCGCCCTGGGCGAGGAGGTCAACGAGGGGCTCGTCGCGTGGGCGGAGGAGGTCGGGATCTACCCCGGCGCGCTCGACCGGCTCCGCGACTGCCAGTTCGGGCGCCTGATCATGCTGTGTCACCCGCAGACCGACGACCCGGACCGGCTCCTGGCCGCGACGAAGTGCGTCGTGGCGGAGTGGGCCGCCGACGATTACTTCGTCGACGAGGTCTCGCTGGGCGCCGACCCGGAGATCGTGGGGTCGCGGCTGGCGATCCTCTACACGGTCGTGGACCCCGCCCCGCTGCCCGCCGACTACGCGGTCAAGCTTGACGAGTGGAGGCTGTCGGAGCCGATCGCGACGGCGTTTCGAAGCGCCATGAAGCATCTGGCCAAGTACACGTCCGTCGCGCAGATGGCTCGCTTTCAGCATCAGATGACGATCCTGTTCACCGCCTGGAACCAGGAGGCGGACTGGCATCGCAACGGCCGGACGCCGCCCGTCTGGGAGTACCTGGTGCAGCGCCATCTCAACAGCTATCTGCCGCCGATGATCCTCATCGATCCGCTCGCGAGCTACGAGCTTCCTCCCAACGAGTTCTACGACCCGCGGGTGCGCCGCGCCTTCACGATGGCTGGCGCCGCGAACGTGCTGCTCAACGACCTGTACTCGGCGGGCTTCGAATCGGACACGGACTTCAACCTGCCGCGCGTCATCGCCGCCGAGGACGGCTGCTCGTGGCGCCAAGCGATCAGGCGCACGGTCGAGATCCACAACGAGCTGATGCACAGCTTCGTCGCCGAGGCGGCGGTGCTGAGCAGCGCGGGCTCGCCGTGGCTGCGGCGCTTCTTCGCCGACACCTGGGCGTGGCTGGGCGGCAGCCGCGAATGGCACGCCACCACCGGCCGCTGGCCGTCCAACAACGATGCGTAGCGCACGCCGGGATCCGGATACCGGGCCGGTCCCGTGCGTTCTGTCCCTACCTATGAGGAGCCTCTTGCATGAGTACGACCAGCCCGACCACTGACGTCCTGCGAAACGCCTACCAGAAGTCGGTCGCGAACTACTGGAACGAGAACAACCAGGATCCCGTCAACCTCGTGCTCGGGGAGATCGACGGCCTGTACCACCACCACTACGGCGTCGGCCAGCCCGACCTGTCCGTCCTGGAGGGCCCGGAGGAGACGCGCGACGAGCGGATCATCAACGAGCTGCACCGCTTGGAGACCGCGCAGGCCGACCTCCTGCTCGACTTCCTCGGCGACATCCAGCCCGAGGACCACCTGCTCGACGCCGGCTCCGGCCGTGGCGCGCTGAGCATCATGGCCAACCGCCGCTTCGGCTGCCACGTCGACGGGGTGACGATCTCCGAGTACCAGGTCGCGTTCGCAAACGAGCGGGCCGCGGAGTTCGGCGTCGCCGACCGGGTGAAGTACCACTTCCGCAACATGCTCGACACCCAGTTCGAGACCCACTCGCGCCAGGGCATCTGGACCGACGAGACGACGATGTACGTCGACCTGCACCAGCTATTCACCGAGTTCTCGCGCGTGCTGGACTTCGGGGGCCGGTACGTCTGCATCACCGGCTGCTCGAACGACGTGACCGGGCGCTCGCAGGCCGTGCACGCGATCGACCAGCACTACATCTGCAACATCCACCCGAGAAGCGAGTACTTCAGGGCGATGGCGGCCAACAAGCTGGTCCCGATCCACGTCGTCGACCTGACGCCCGACACGATCCCCTACTGGGAGCTGCGGGCGAAGTCCTCGCTGGCGACCGGGATCGAGGAGCCGTTCCTCGAGGGCTACCGCAACGGCAGCTTCCAGTACCTGCTGATCGCCGCGGACCGCGTGTAGGCCCTCCGCCGGACAGATCCGTGGTCGTCGTGTGACCAACCACACGCGGGCTGGCGCGCCCGCCGCGACGCGGTGGGAGCGTCGTTCGCATGGTCGCTCGAATGCGCGAAAACGCCGGCTTTGCGGGCGCTTGGGCTGCCTGACAGCGTCCGCCCCAGGCTGGGGAAACGGTCGCGTTCGGTCGACCTTCGGTTAGCCACACCACGCTTCGCCTGCCAGCCGTATGCCCGGTGCGCCGCGGCGGCGGCAGAGTGCCGCTCGCAATGAGCGAGCCCAAGCGAAGCGTGATGATGAGAGGACTGGCGGCGAGGTTGGTCGGCAGCACCCTCCGCGAGAGCGATCCCGCGGTGCGGTGGCTGCTGTTCGGCGTGTTCGTCAACCAGCTCGGTGCGTTCGTCCAGGTCTTCCTCGTCCTGTTCCTCGTCGACGGCGGCGCCAGCGAGGGCCAGGCCGGCCTCGCGCTCGGCGCGTACGGCGCGGGCTCGGTGCTGGGCGCGCTGCTCGGTGGGCGCCTTGCCGACCGCCTCGGGCGCCGCGCGACGATGACGCTGTCGATGCTCTGCGCCGCCGCGCTGACGATCTCGATCTCGTTCCTCGGCGATCCCGGCCTCTACCCCCTGTTGCTGCTCGTCGTCGTCGCCGACGGCGCGATGACCCAGGCCTACCGCCCGGCCGCGTCGGCCATGCTCGCCGACCTCGTGGCCGAGGACCGGCTCGTCATGACGTTCTCGCTGTACCGCGTCGCGCTGAACACGGGCGCCGTCATCGGGCCGCTCGTCGCCGCGTGGCTCATGACCGTGTCCTGGGACCTGCTCTTCTGGGCCGACGGCCTGACGGCGATCGCCTGCGCCCTGCTCGCGCGGAGGTTCCTGCCCGGTGGCGAGGCCGGCGCGAAGGATCCCTCCGGCGCGAGTGAGGCGCTGCCCGCGGCCGCCCGGGGCGCCTCCGCCGGCGCGCGCGCGGGGCGCTCCGCCGCGCCGACGGGCTACGCGACCGTCCTGCGCGACGGCCGCTACCTCCTCTACCTCTTCGCGATGTTCGCCAGCGCCGTCATCTACATGCAGTACTTCTCGGTCCTGCCGCTGCAGATCCGCCACGACGGCCACTCCGCGCTCGTCTACAGCGCGATCCTCGCGCTGTCGGCCGGCGCGGTGATCACGTGCGAGCTGCTCGTGACCAAGCGCGTGCAGGCCTGGCGCGCGTCGTCGGTGGCCGCGGGCGGCATCGCGCTGCTCGCGATCGGCCTCGGCGCCTACGGCATCGAGGGCGGGCTCGTGCTGCTCTTCGCGGCGACCCTCATCGGCGTCCTCG
Organism: uncultured Actinomycetes bacterium; assembly: GCA_963839905.1. GTDB lineage: Bacteria > Actinomycetota > Thermoleophilia > Solirubrobacterales > Solirubrobacteraceae > CADCVQ01. The sequence continues at coordinate 26,022 of CAWIXC010000018.1, forward strand.
GCCAGATCGTCAGCGGCCCGACGATGTTCGCCCACCCGGCCCGCGTCGCTCCGGCCGCCGCCCGCGGCGCCTACGCCGGCGCGTCGCAGGCGATGTTCGGGCTGGGCGCGGCGATCGGCCCACTGCTCGGCGTGCTCGCGTTCAACGCGATCGGCAGCGGCGTCTGGGCCGCCTGCGCCAGCGTCGGCGCGCTTGCGGCGGTCGCCGCGCTCGCCGGCGTGCGCGGCGCGGAGCGCGCGCCGGCCCCGACAGCCGCACCCGCCGCCGCCCGCCCGACCCACCTTCGCCCCTCCCCCACGACCACCACAGGAGCCTCCTCGTGAACCCCCGCCCGATCCTTCTCGTCGGCTACTCGCTTGCCTGGCAGGCGGTCATGGCGAGCGAGGACGCCGCCGATCCCGTCGTCTTCGTCGAGGAGCCCGACGTCGCGCGCAAGCGCAACGTCGACGAGCACCTCGCCGGCAGCCCCGCGGAGCTCATCCGCTGGGAGTACCAGCTCCCCGGCGCCGCCGATCGCTTCTACCTCGCGCACCGCGACCTCGACCCGATCGCGATCCTGCCCGGCGTCGAGTACGCCGTGCCGTTCGCGGCGCGCCTCGCCGAGCGCTACGGCGTGGCGAGCGCCGGCCTCGGCGCCGCGACGCTGCTCAGCGACAAGGCGCTGCTGCGCACCGTCACCCGCGAGGCCGGGATCGCCAACCCGCGCTCCGAGCGCGTCCACGGCCCCGGCGAGGTCCGCGCGTTCATGCGCGAGGTCGACGGACCGATCGTGCTCAAGCCCGCCAACCGCCAGGCCTCGGTCGGCACCCAGATCCTGCGCGACCCCGGCGCGATCGACGCGGCGTGGGACGAGTGCACCCGCCAGGACGAGGGCGTCTACGCCCCCGATCGCGACAAGCCGCTGATCATGCTCGCCGAGCAGTTCGTCTGCGGCGACGAGCTCAGCGTCGAGCTGCTCGTGCGCGACGGCAAGCCGCTGTTCGCGAACGTCACCGAGAAGCACCTTTTCGCCGGCCCGCGCCCGATCGAGCTCGGCCACGCGGTGCCCGCACCGATCGAGCCCGCCCTGGCGAACCTGCTCGTGCGCCAGACGCGGCGCGTCCTGGATGCCGTCGGCTTTGAGAGTGGCTTCGCGCACTGCGAGTGGATCGTCATGGACGGCGTGCCGTACCTCGTCGAGTGCGCCGGCCGCATGCCTGGCGACCTCATCGTCCCGATGATCGACCAGGCGTGGGGCACGGACATCGTCGCGGCGTTCGCGACGGTCATGCGCGGCGAGACGCCCGCGCCGCTGCCCACGGCCGCCGCTCGCGGCGCCGGGGTGTGCTTCGTCCGCGCCGAGCCCGGCGAGGTCGTGAGCGTCAGCGGTGTCGAGCGGGCGCGCGCGCTTGATGGCGTGCTGTCCGCGGACGTCCTCGTCACGCCCGGCGACCGCGTCAACGAGCTGCGCAGCTCGTGGGATCGGGTCGGCTGGGTCAACGCGGTCGCCGCCACCCCCGCCGAGGCGCTCGAGCTCGCCAAGCGCGCCGCCGCGCTCATCACCGTCGACGTCCTGGCCGACGCCCTTGCCCATTCCCCTCTGGAGACCGCCCGATGATCACGAAGCTCCGTATCGACCCCGCCGCCGCGACCGCCGAGTTCGGCATGGCCTGCCAGCGCATCATCCCGTGGACGAGCGCGGGCGACGAGCCGCCGCTCGGCGCGATGGCCTGCTTCCTGGATGCCGGCGCGTCGTCGGCGCCCGACGTGCACGACCAGGACGAGGTCATGCTCGTGCTCTCCGGCCAGGGGACCGTGCTGCTCGACGACGAGCGCGAGCCGATCGTCGCCGGGGACGTCGTCGTGCTCGAGCGAAACCGCGAGCACACCGTGGTCAACGACGGGCTCGAGGCGCTGACCTGGATCGCGCTGTACTGGCCGCTGCACGAGCCGCGGGCGAACTCGTGAGCGCGTTCATCACGGCGACGCCGCCGACGCCGAACGGCGGGCTGCACGTCGGCCACATGGCCGGCCCGTACATCGCGGCCGACGTCCTGCGCCGCCATCTCGTCGCGAGCGGCGTGGACGCCGTGCTGACGACGGCCATGGACGACCACCAGACCTACTGCCAGACCGCCGGCCTGCGCGAGGGCCGCTCGGCCGAGGAGATCGCCGACTTCTACGGCGACTCGATCGAAGACTCGTGGCGTGCGGCCGGCGTCGAGTTCGACGTCAGCGTGCGCCCGCGCCGCGACCCCGAGCACGCGGCGCTGACGCAGGAGTTCTTCCGCGCGCTGTACGACGCGGGGCATCTCGTGGCGCGCACGCTGCCCGTGCCGTGGTGCGGGTCGTGCGAGCACTGGCTCGTCGAGGCGTTCGTCAAGGGCGCGTGCCCGCATTGCGGCGAGTCCTCGGGCGGCAACGCGTGCGAGGCGTGCGGACAGCCCAACCACTGTGGCGACCTGGTCGATCCGGTATGCGTCGTGTGCGGCGCCGCGGGTGAGCTGCGCGAGCTCGAGCGGCTGTTCTTCCCGCTGGGGCGCTTCGAGGACGAGCTCGTGGCGTTCTGGAACGAGACCCGCATGCCGCCGCACTTGCGCGCGCTCTGCGAGACCATGCTCGCCGGCGGGCTGCCGGAGATCGCGGTCACGCAACCCGGCAGCTGGGGCATTCCCGTGCCTGTCGAGGGCTACGACGACCAGCGCATCTACGTCTGGTTCGAGATGGCGCCGGGCTACCTGCACGAGGCGCGGCGCGGCGGCGAGGCGGCCGGCGTCGACCCCGCTCGGCTCACGCACGACGCCGACGTCCCGTTCGTCCAGTTCTTCGGCTTCGACAACGGCTACTTCCACGCGCTGCTGTTTCCGGCGGCGTTTCGGGCGTTCGATCCCGCGATCCGCCTCCCGACCCGGTTCGTCGTCAACGAGTTCTACCGTCTCGAGGGGCTGAAGTTCTCGACCTCGCGGCGCCACGCCGTGTGGGCGGCGGACCTCTTGCGCGACGAGAGCCCGGACGTCGTGCGCTGGCACGTGCTCGGCGATCGGCCGGAGGGCCGCCAGACGAACTTCACGCTTGAGGCCCTGGCGGCGACGCGCGCGCGGCTCGAGCAGCTGTGGGACGGCTGGATCGGCCGCCTCGCCGGTGCTTGCGACGGCTTCGTACCCGACGAGCGGCCTTCGGGTCCCGAGTGGGAGACGCTGCGTGCGAGCCTGCTCGCGACCGCGGAGCAGTTGCGGGCTGCGTATGGCGTCGAGGGCTTTGACCCGCGGCGGGCCGTGCGGCTGCTCGAGGGCATGCTCTCGGCGGTGGCGGACTTCGGCTTCGCGCATGAGCACGCGGCGGGTGTCGCGTCGCTGTCGGGGATGCACCGCTCGGCGATCACGGCGCAGCTCTCGGCGCTGCAGGCGCTGGCCGCGTGGTCGGCGCCTGTTGCGCCGGGGATCGCGGAGCGCGTCGCGGCGATCGTCGGCTACGACGGGCCGATGACGGCCGACGAGGCCGCCCTGACACCGCCCGCGGCGGGCCGCCGGCTCGCGTTCCCTGACGGCTCGGTTCTGGACGCCCACGGCGCGCGGACGCTCGTCCATGCCTGAGCGCCCGCGCGCGGCGATCGTCGCGCCGTTGAGCGGGCCGCGCCGCGCGTGGGGCGAGCTGCTGCAGCGGGCCGCGGCGCGGCGTGAGGACATCGCCTGGGTCGAGGTCGACGACGAGGGCCGGGCCGAGCTCGGCGCCGCCTGCGCGCGACGCGTCATCGACGCGGGCTGCGTCGCAGCGGTCGGGCACTTCAACAGCGGCGGCGCGGCGCTCGCGCTGCCGGAGTACGCGCTCGCGGGCATCCCCTGCCTGCTCCCGCTCGCAACGACGCCGGGCCTGCCCGAGCTCGCCCCCGGCCTGGCGCTGCGCCACTGCCCGACCGATGACGATCAGGCGCGCGCGCTCGTCGCCGCGCTTGGAAACAGCGAGGTCGCGGTGCTCGACGACGCGAGCGCGTACGGCGCCGGGCTCGCCGCGCGGATCGAGGCGGCGGGTGCGATGCGCGTCGACCTCGCCGCGGCCGCCACCTGGCGCGGCGGGCTCGCCGTCAGCGCCGTGCACCGCGCCGCGGCGCAGCTCGCGCTCGAGCTCGCGGAAGCGGGCTGCCCGGCGCGGCTGGCCTTCGTCGACGACTGCGGCGTCGACGAGTTCGCCGAGCTCGCGGGCGACGCGGCGCACGGCGCGCTCGTCGCCCGCTTCCCGGACGGCGGCCAGGCGTGCGTCGACGCCATGGTCGACAGCCTCGCCGACGCGCTCACGGCCGGCCCGGCGTTTCGCGGCCGCCTCCTCGTGGACGCCATCCGCGCCTCGAGCGACGCCACATACGACGCGCACGGGGAGCGCATCGGCGCCGCATGGGACATCCGCCGACTCGACCTCGTCGCCGAAGGGCACGTATGAGCACCATGACCGTCAACCCGGCCACGCTCGACGACCTCGACGACGTCGCGCGCCTGTTCTGCGCCTACCTCGCCTTCTACAAGGTCGAGCACGACCCCGACCACGCGCGCGACTTCCTGCGCGAGCGCATCATGTCGGGCGAGTCGCTCGTGCTGCTCGGCCGGCTCGACAGCGGCGAGCCCGCCGGCTTCGCCCAGGTCTACTTCACGTTCTCGTCGCTGTCGCTCGCCCCCGTCTGGACGTTCAACGACCTCTACGTCGACCCGACCGCCCGCCGCAGCGGGCTCGCCCGCGCCCTCGTGCGCGAGGTGTGCCGGCGGGCGGCGAAGGCGGGCGCGCTGCGCGTGCAGGGCGAGACCGCCGTCGACAACCACCGCGCGCAAGCCCTCTACGCGGCCGAGGGGTTCGAGGTCGAGACCGGCTTCCTGCACCTCAGCCGCGCGTCGCGTCGATCTGATCGGCCCACGACCGAGTAGATCGACACACGTCAGCCGCAGGGCGGGCCGGCGGCGAGCCGGCGCTTGAGCACGTCGGCGTGCATCGAGGCGTGGCTGACGATGAACGCGTCAGGCTGGTCGGCGGCGACCCGCCGCTCGGCGATGAACGCGACGAGCGGCGGCCCGACGTAGACACTGCCCGGCGGGCAGGCTTTCGCCGCCGCAACGAGCCGCCGCATCTCGGCCTTGTCGTGCCCGACCTTCCACCCCGGCGACGACGACAGCGGGCGATGAAACGGGCGGGGGTTGCTCGGATCGAGCAGCAGCGACGCCGATTGCGCGAGCAGCAGAAGGCCCAGGGCGCCAGCGACCGCGACAGCGCGCGAGCGCAGCACCTCCGTGCGCAGCGCGAACACGACGCCGGCGACCGCGAGCGTCGCGAGCAGCGGCTCGCTCGGCACGACGACATTCAGGCCCGTGCCCGGCTTGACGATCGTCAGCGTCAGCGCCAGCGCACCGGCGGCGCCCGCGGTCAGCGTGCCGAGCAGCGCGAGCTCGGTGGTCTGGCGGCGCAGCCAGATCGCGACGGCGGCGAGGATCACGAGCGGCAGGAGGTTCCAGCCAGCCTGAACGAACGCACCGGCCTGCAGCTCGATCGCATCGCCGGACTGAAGTTGCGCGCCGACGACCTGGCCCCAGAAGCCCGTGCCGAAGACCACGGTGAACAGCGCAGCCTGCGCCGCGAGCGCGCCGGCGGCCCAGCCCACCGCGACGCGGCGCCCCGGCGAGGCCGCGACGATCAGCGCCGCGGGCAGAAAGAACGGCAGCTTCGCGAACACCGCGACCCCGGCCAGCACGCCGGACCACCGCGCGCTCGAAGGTCGCGACGCCAGCAGCGCGGCGCCAAGCACCAGCGGCGCGCCCAGCTGCTCGGGCAGGAGCAGGCCGTGCTGGTGGGTCGCCCACGGCGTCACGAGGACCAGGCCGGCCGCCGCGATCGCGGCGACCCGCGCCGAGGTCAAGCGCCACACCGCCTCGGCCGCGAGCAGCGCGGTCAGCACCTGCAGCAGCCCGCACGCGAAGCGCAGCACGTCCAGCGAGTCGCCAAGCGCGAGCACGCCCGCGCCGAACAGGTACGTCCACGGCGGCTGCGAGGCGACAAGCCCGCCATAGAGGTCGCCGCCGTGCAGCAGCAGCCGCGACGACAGCGCGTACACCCCCTCGCTCGGCCCCCAGTCCGCGTCGCCGCGCGCCACCTGCAGCAGCACCGTCAGCGCGAGCGCCAGCACCCCCGCCGCGAGGCGGTCTCGGCGGGTCATGCGCGGGTCGTTCGAGTCGCCTGGATCAGGACCGGGCGACCCTACACACTCCGTCTGCGTCCGCGGGACGAGCCACTCAGCCGGCAGACGCTGCCGGGATCGCCGGGCGCCCTGGTCGCAGGCCGAGACACGTGGACGAGTACTCGCGCAGGGGTCCGATGAACTGCTGCCACTCAGCGCGGTTGAGGTTGCGGCCGGCGAGCGCGCACGCCTCGTCGCGTAGATCGTCGATGCCCAGCGACCAAACGTGCGCCGTGCCGTCTCCCGTCGCCGCGACAAGGCGTCCGCCGCGGCCGAACGCGATGAACTGCCCTTCGATCGGGCGGCCAAGTGAGCGTCGCGTCTCGGCATCCCACAGGAGCACCTCATGTTTGGAGCTCGCAGCGGCGAGGATCCGGCCGTCGGGGCTGAATGCCACGTGGTCCACCCGCCCGCCGATCCCGGTCAGCGGCTCGCCGAGACGCGTCCGTCTGCGGACATCCCACACGACCACCGTCCCGTCGACGTCCCCGGCCGCCACCGTCCGGCCATCGGAGCCGAACGCGACTGCCGAAACGAACGCGGGCCGGCCCGTCCGCAGCGTGCCTCGCGGCGCCCCGCTGCGAGCGTCGTAGAGATAGACCGTCCCCTCGTCGGGGCGTCCGCTGGTGACCGCGAGCGTGCGGGAGTCGGGGCTGAAAGCGGGCAGGGCGCCGGGAAGGCGGCGCGGGTCCTCGTCGCGCCCGAGCCGCCATACCAGGACCGCGCTGGTACCAGCCGCGGCCAAGCTCTGGCCGTCGGGCGAGAACGCGAGCCTGCCGGCGCCGGTGTCGAGGCTCGGAGGGAGCGGCAGACGCTTCGGACGAACGGAAGCGCGCCGAAGGTCCCAGAGCTCGACCGCGTGGGGCTGCGGGAAGTCGTGCCCGGCCGTCGTCACAGCAGCCACCCGGTTGCCACGCGGATCGGCCGCGACGCTCACGACCTCGGTGGCGCGCCTGGCACCGGAAACCAGGAGGGGCACGCCGCCACTCGGGTCGAGGCGCGTGACGCTACCGTCGGCGCCACCCGCGATCAGCGTGCGACCATCGGGGGTCCAGGCGAGCGGAGCCTCGCGGCCAAGCTTGCCGGTGTGCAGCGTCCGCGCCAGCCGCGACGGGCGCGTGAGATCCCAGACGGCGACAACGCCGTCGGCTCCGACGGAGGCCACGCCGTGCCCGGCCGGCGCGACGGCGACGTCGGCGACGAAGGCGATATGTCCGCGCAACGGTCGGCCGAGCGAGGTCCCGCTGCGCGCATCCCAGAGCCGCACGGCGTTGTCGAATCCGCCCGTGGCGACGATGACACCCTCGGGGTCGACGTCGACGCTCGTGGACTGCCCGTCGTGGTCGCCGAGCCGGCGAAACGCTCCGCTGCGCAGCAGCCCCACGCCACCGTCCTGGTTGGCAAGCGCGATCGGCCCGCCGGCGGACGCGGCGAGGTCCAGCACCGAGGAGCGGGTGACGTCAAGCGCGCCGCCGGCCGGGCGCAGGCCGGCTACGGTCCAGCGGCGGACACGGCCATCGAGGCCGGAGGTGACGAGCTCGGACCCACCCGCGGTGAACGCCACCGCCGATACGCCGCTGACGTGCGCCGGCACGAGATCCCCGATGGGCAGCCCGGTGTCGAGCGCCCAGACGCCGATTTCCCCGCCGGATGTCCCTGCCGCCATCGTCCGCCCGGAGGGATCCACCGCCACGGACTGCACGGCTCCCTTCCGGCCCGTCTCGATCGGCTGCCCGACCGCATGTCCGTTGCGCACGTCCCAGCGCTGCAGCTGCCCACCCTCGCTCGCGGTGACGAGCCGATCGCCGCGCGCGACGAAGGCGACGTCGGTAATCCAGCGCCCCGGCCCGCGCAGCACGCGGTAGACACGACCATCCGACCAGCGCCACAGCACGACGTCGCCGGTCGTGGTGCCTGCCGCGAGCAGCGTGCCGTCGGGACTGATGGCCACGCTGGAGGGCCCGCCGGACGCGGGCTGCAGCAGCATGCGGAGGCTGGGCGTCCGCAGATGTGCGTCGAGAAGCGCACCGCGCGCCTCTATGGTGTCGCGCGTTCCAAGCGCCTCCAGGCCGAGCAGGAGCGATTGCGCCCGCTGATCGCCGCCGACCGCCACGGATTGGCTCGCGAGCAAACGTGAGCTGGCGATCGCCAGCTGCGCGCGCGCCTCGTTGCCCCGGTCGATCGCGACGACTGCGGCCACCGAGGCGGTCACGGCCAGCGCGGCGACCGCCGCGACGGCGCCGCGAGCAAGCCTGCGCGCGCGACGGTGCTCGCGTACGTCGTCGCCGATCAGCGCGTCCTTCGGCTTACCGTGCAGCGGCGCGGCGAGGTCCGCGATCGCCTCGCGGAAGCGCGGGTTGCGCAGCGACGACCCGCCCTCACCGGCAACCCAGCGCAGGTCGAGGTAGCGAGGCTCCTCCGCGATCGCGCTCTCGATCGCGGGCGCGACGGCGGTCGTGGTTGCCCACTCGATCGCGCCGGCGTCATCGAAGGCAAGCTCGCCCCGAGTGAGCACGAGCAGGAGCCCGTCGCGCCCGTGGCGCTTCGTCCACGTCTGTACCTCGCGGGTCACCCACTCCGACCGGGCGGCCGCGGGGGAGGCGAGCAGGATGAGGTAGCGCGCCCCGAGAAGCGCCTCGCGGATCGATCCCCAGAGGTCGGGATCGGTCGCGAGGCTGGCCTGGTCACGGAACACCCGCAGCGCCCGGAGGCGATGCCATGGCCTGGCGAAGCGATGCAGGCCGATCTGGATCGCCTTGGCGAGCTCGGCATCCCCGGCGTGGCTGTAGGAGATGAAGGCGTCGAACGCCGGATCCGAGCCGGAGGCTCGCTTGGCGCGCCGCGCGGCGGCCCGGGCCTTCGCGGCGGCGAACGGCGAGCGCATCTACGCCATCCTCTACGGTCTCGCGGGCCGGCGCGGGTATTTCGCGCGAGGCCCTCGGTACGAAGGCGGCCTCAACGCGGGCCGCGCGGTCGAGCGGAGCCGAAGCTGTCAGCGGCTCACTTGGCCTCCATCCACGTCGGCCCGATGCCGATGTCGACGGCCAGCGGCGGGTCGTGCTCCCAGACACCGCACATCTCGCGGCGGATCATCGCCTTCGCGAGGATGACGTCGTCCTCGGGGCCTTCGAAGAGCAGCTCGTCATGGACCGTGAGGATGAGCCGCACGGGAGAGTCGCCCAGCGCCGCCGCGACGCGCACGATCGCGAGCTTCATGACATCCGCCGCGGTGCCCTGGATGACCGTGTTCACGGCGAGCCGCTCGCCCAACGTCCGGACCTGCCAGTTGCGCGCCTTGAGCTCGGGGATCTGGCGCCGACGACCCCACAGCGTCGTGACGTGCCCGTCCGCGGTCGCCTGCCCGATCGTCGACTCGATGAACGCGCGCACGCGCGGGAAGCGCTCGAGGTACGTGTCGATGATCTCCTTGGCCTCCTCGCGCGGGATGCCCAGGCGATCGGAGAGCCCGTAGTCCGACAGGCCGTAGACGATCCCGTAGTTGACCATCTTCGCCTTCGAGCGCTGGCCGAGGGTGAGCGCGGACGGCGCGGTCGCGAAGACCTTCGACGCCGTGGCCGTGTGGACGTCCTCGCCGCGCACGAAGATCTCCTTGAGCACGGGCTCGTCGGCGATGTGCGCGAGCACCCGCAGCTCGATCTGCGAGTAGTCGGCGCTCAGCAGGACGTTGCCCGGCGCCGCCTCGAAGCAGCCGCGCACCTCGCGCCCGAGGTCGGTCCGGATCGGGACGTTCTGCATGTTCGGATCGGTCGACGCAAGGCGGCCGGTCGTCGCCGCGGCCTGCAGGAACGTCGTGTGGATCCGCGACTCGGCGTCGCGCTCGGCGAGCTGCGGCAGCACGGAGAAGTACGTCTTGTCGAGCTGGTTGAGCTCGCGCCAGCGCTCGATCATGGGGATGATCTCATGCTCGCCGCGGATCGCCTGCAAGACGCGCGCGTCGGTCGAGAAGCCGGTCTTGCCACGGCGCTTCTTCGACAGCCCGAGCTTGTTGAAGAGGATCTCCCCGAGCTGCTGCGGGGAGCCGATGACGAACTCCGTTCCGGCGAGCTCCCAGATCCGCAGCTCGAGGTCGTGGACCTCGTCGCGCACGCGCGTCGTGATCTCCTTCATGCGCCGCGTGTTCAGCCGCACGCCCGCGACTTCCATCGAGCGCAGCACCGGCACGAGCGGCAATTCGATCTCCTGCATCACGACACCCAGGTCACGTGCGACGATCTGGGCACGTTGCCACTCAGACAGCTCACGGACGAGCACGGCCTCCGCGGCGATCTCGTCCTCCAACGACGACGCAAGCCCCCGCTCCTCGAGCAGCTCGCGCAGCGGGTAGCCGCGCCGCGCGGGCTCGAGGATGTACGCGCCGAGCAGCGCGTCGTGCACGAGATTGGGCGGGACCACGCCCAGCGCCTTGGCGTCGTAGGCGACGACCGCGCGGTCGCCGATGGCTGCGACAAGCTCCGCCGGGTCCTCGATCGTGCCGGTCAGGACCTCGTCGGGCCCCGCGACGGCGAAGCCCCACGTCGGATCGGCGGCGAACAGCTCGCCCTCCGCGACCTCCCCCGCCCGCACGGCGACGACGAGCTCGTCCCCCGCGAGCCCCGCGACGTCGGCGAGCGAGCCGGCTCGCACCGTCGCGCCGACCGTCGTCGAGGCCTCCGGCGCCGGCGCCGCTTCCTCGGCGCCGAGGAACTCCTCGAGCCGGCGCAGGGGGTCGCGCAGCTCGAACTCGCGGAAGACCTCGCGCAGCTTCGAGCGATCCGGCGCGCGGCCCGCCTCGACGGCGATGTCGAGGTCCACCGGCAGGTCGCGGCGCATCGTCGCGAGGATCTTCGACACCCGGGCGTCCTCGGCGTGGTTCGTCAGGTTCTCCTTGCGCTTTGCACCCGAGATCGTGTCGATCGCCCCCAAAACCCCCTCGAGGTCCCCATGAGCCTGCAAGAGCGTGGACGCTGTCTTGTCCCCGATGCCAGGCACGCCGGGGATGTTGTCGCTCGTGTCGCCCTTCAGCCCGTAGAAGTCAGGAATGAGCTCAGGTGGAATCCCATACCTGTCGATAACAGCCGGGTGGTCATACAGCTTCGTCTCGGTAATGCCCCGCGACGTCGCCATGACCTTGACGATGCCCCCGGGATCGATGAGCTGGAACGCGTCGCGGTCGCCGGTCACAATCACCACGGGGATCTTCTGCTCGCGGGCGCGCTCGGCGAGGGTCGCGATGACGTCGTCGGCCTCGAAGCCGTCGAGCCGCGTGTTCGTGTAGCCGAACGCCTCGACGAGCGGCTCGAAGTGCGGCCACTGCTCGGCGAGCAGGTCAGGGCGCGTGCTCCGCGTGCCCTTGTACTCGGGGTAGACCTCCTTGCGCCCGCTCGAGCCCGCGTCCCACACCACGACCGTGGGCTTCGTGCCGTGCTCGGTGAGGATCTTCACGAGCATCGACGCGAAGCCGAAGATCGCGTTCGTGGGAAAGCCGGTCGACGTCGCGATCGACTCGGGCAGCGCGAAGAACGCGCGGTACACGAGCGAGTTGCCGTCGATGAGGAAGAGCTCTTCAGGGCGGTTCGCCATCGGCTCGCCACTCTACGCGGCGCGGCGCGCGTGCTCGTGGTGGCCCTGCTCGCCGCGCTCACGGCCTCGCTGCTCGCCGCGCCGCTCGCGCAAGCGGGCCCCTCCACGCGCCAGCGCTCCCTCGCCCGCGAGGCGCTCGCGTCGATCGTCGAGCGCGTCGACAAGACGACCGCCTCTCGCTACCGCGCCAAGGACGATCGCGGCGCGCTGCTGGACGGCCTGAAGGTCATCCAGGTCGACGGGACGAACCTCGGCGTCTACCACGCGCCCACCAGCGACGGCCGCTTCAACGTCTACGTCGCGACCTCGAACGACCTCATCACCTGGACACGCCGCGCGACGATCGACGCGGGCGCGTCCCAGCCGACGATCACGCTGCTGCCGAGCGGCGGCCTCGTCGTCGCGTACGAGAAGGTCAGCCTCATCGAGCTCGGGCCGCTGACGTCGCTCACCGACGTCCTCGAGTCGGTCGTCGGGCCGATCCTCGACCGCCCCACGGATCGCATCCGCTTGCGCTTTCGCTACTACCGGACGGTCGACGCGCTGCTGCATTCCCAGTTCGCGCGCGAGTTCACGGCGCCGCGCCGGCTCTCGCCGACCGCCGAGGGCACGCCGAGCATCACGAACGTCAAGATCAAGCGCGGGCTCCTCTCGCGCTCACGGATCGAGCTCGGGCTGCACTACTACGCCGATCTCGACGGCAACGGCACATCGGACGCAGACCGCCTCGCGACCGGCGTGCTGACGGGTTTCAGCAGGTGGCAGGCGACGCCGGCGCCCGACCAGGACAGCTCGCTCATGAACGCGCCGTTCCTGCACTCCGACTACACGCAGGCGCCGCGCGGCAACATCGGCGACCGCGACCAGATCGTCCTCGACGGCGTGCGCCTCGAGCTGCAGGAGGCGCAGTACGTGTTCCGCGACTACGCGAGCTGGCGGCCGTTTCTCATCGACCCGCGCGGCGGCGCCCCGCGTCCCCTGCAGATCGTCACGCGCGGCGGCTCGAAGTCCTTCGGCAACCCCACGGCCACCGAGCTCGAGGCCCCGAGCGGCCGGCGGGCCGTGCTCGTCACGGTCTATGTCTTCAGCGAAGGCGCCGCGCCGGGCGAGATCGGGCCGCTGATCTACTACCGCGAGCGCTGATCTACTCGCCCTGGCAGGCAGGCACGGCGGTCGAGACCGAGCCGACCGCCAGCGCGGAGGTCGCGATGCCCACGCGGGCCGCTTCGAGGACGGCGCAGTCGAGCACGGTCTGGATCGCCGTCTGGCCCGCCGCCTTGGTCGGCAGCTGGTCGGCCTCGTCGACGAACACCGCGTAGATCAGCACCCGGCCGTCGGTGAGTGTCATCCGCCCCGCCGCCGAGCGCTGCAGGTGCTTGCCGAGCTCGGGCTTGTTGTCGGGCGCGTCGCTCCACGTGTTGCTGCCGGCCTTCTCCTCGAGCTGCGCGATCGCGGGCGCGACGCCGCCGGGCGTCAGGGTCGCGCCGTTGTGGGCGTTGCCGTTGAGCGCGAGCGTGGTCCAGAAGAACGTGTTCGACGCGGCGGTGAGGTCGCCGCCGGTGTGCATCCTGCGCAGGAAGCGCGCGTACTGCAAGGGCGTCGCCGTGTTGTCGAAGCCCTCCTCGTAGTCCTCGGCGGAGTCGCTTTCGCCATGCGCGCTCGGCGCTCCGTCGCCGGTCATGAAGCGCCGCAGGCGGATGCTGTTGAATCCGAGGCGATCCATCTCGTCGCGGAAGCGCGCGAAGCCGAGCCACTGGATGAGCCGGTTCGTCGCCCAGTTGTTCGAGTTCTGGATCATGAACGTGGCGAGCTGGCGCAGCGTGAAGAGCTGCAGCGCGGTCACGCGGTTGCCCTGGTTCGTGCCGTACTGCAGGCCGGCGTTGAGCTGGGTGTTGAGGGTGATGTTGTCGGTCGCCGACGCGTCGACGCGGCGCAGCAACGTGTAGAGGATCGCGCTCTTGATCGTGCTCGAGGTCCCGTAGCTCGCTGTCCCGCTGACCGACGTCTCGCGGTTGGCGGTGACGTCGATGACGGCTGCGCCCGCGCGACCCGGCGCGCAGTCGACCTCCTGCGCGAGGCGCTGGCCGAAGGGCGACCCGATCGTCGGCAGCGGGGTCGAGGAGCGCCGGAAGATGCCGCCGTACTGCAGGGTCCCCTCGATCGCCGTGACGTAGAAGTTGTCGATCTCGCGCCCGTTGCAGCGCGCGTTGTTGTAGCTGCGCAGGAACTTGTACCAGGGCCGGTCGGAGCGGACCTCGGGGGCGGAGTCGGCATTCTTCGTCCAGATGCCGGCGAACCAGGTGTCGCCGTCGTCGCGGTAGGAGTCGAGGTGTACGAGCTTGTAGCCGAGCGCCGCGTAGGTGTCCAGGCGCAGCTGGTAGGTGCCGCGCGACATCTTGTTGTGCATCTTCCAGGCGCAGGACGCCTTGACCCAGACCGACGCGAAGCGCAGCCCGTCGGCCTGGTAGGCCTCGACCCGGCGAGGCACGAAGCCTTGGTCGGCGTACGTGTCGACGAGGTTCTGCATCTGCCCGCGGGTCTGGCGGCGATGCACCTTCCAGCCGGTGCCGCTCGTGTTGCGCAGCCAGGTGACGGCGAAGCGCGGGCCGGCGATCGTCGAGTACGCGCTGATGTCGACCGGCCGGAAGTCGTTGCGGCGCGCCTCGAAGCTCGCGTCGAACTGGGCGCCGGTCAGGTCGATCTCGGGGCGGATCTCGGGCCCGGTCGCCTTGATCCACTTCGTCATGTAGCGCGTCTGCGCGCCGTCGACGTAGCCGGTGATGCGCAGCGGCCGGTAGCCCTGGCCGCTCAGGCCGCCCGCGTCGATGTACCCGCTGCGCAGCTGCGCCGGGGTGAGGTCGAGGCGGTAGTCGTAGGGCGCGGACAGCTCCGCGGGGGTCGCGCCGGCGCACGGCGTCCCCTGCTGCGCGGCGGCCGGGCTTGCGAGGCCGGCGAGCAGCGCAAGCGACGACCCCGCGGCGAGCATCCCTGCGCCTATCGACCCCCCGCGTGCGAGCACGCGCTTCCCCTTCCTGCGTTCAGTATCGCGACAGCAGCAGGCCCCACGACACCGCGACACCCGCGATGACGAGGCCCACGATGAAGCCGATGACGAAGATGTCCAGCCGCTGGCGCCAGGGGACCTGCCAGATCAGCGCGATCCACAGCGGGATCCGCCAGTCGCCCCAGTAGTAGTCGTAGTCCTCGTCGTACTGGTTGCGCTCGGCTGCGCCGTCGTAGCGCGCCGCGGGCTGCTCGTCGGCCCCCGGCGGGGTGTACGGCGCGGGGTCCGCGGTGAGCTGCGGACCGCTGAGCCCTGAGCGCCAGCGCTCGATGGTCCCTGTCGCGGCATCGTCTGGTCGGACCGCCATACGTCGACTTTACCCCCAATATGCGCTCAGGGACAGCGACTCGTCGAAGTTGTCTACACGGGCTTAACTTGGGAGGGCGGCCGACCGCGCGCTTCGGCGGGCCGTATTCGTGCGTATCCTCGCTTGCATGCACGCGCCAATGACCGCCTGCGCCAAGGCGGGCGGCGCATGAAGCGGGTCGTCGTGACGGGCGCCACGGGGCGCATCGGCACCCGCCTCGTCAAGGCCCTGGTCGCGCGGGGCGACGAGGTCTGCGTCCTGTCGCGCAACCCCGAGCGCGCGACCGAGAAGCTCGGCGTCCAGGCGTTCGAGTGGGATCCGAAGGGCGACGGCCCGCCCGCCGAGGCGCTCGCGGGGCGCGACGCGGTCGTGCATCTCGCCGGCGAGGACGTCGGCCAGCGCTGGACCGACGACGTCAAGACCGAGATCGCGGCCAGCCGCGAGAAGGGCACGCGCAACCTCATCACGGGGATCTTCGCCGCGTCGCCGCGGCCGCCGGTGCTGGTCGGCGCGTCGGCGTCGGGCTACTACGGGCCGCGCGGCGACGAGGAGGTCGACGAGTCGTGCGCGCCGGGCACCGACTGGCTGGCGGAGGTCTGCGTGCGCTGGGAGCAGCAGACCGACGCGGCGAAGCTCGGCGCGCGGGTCGTGAAGGTCCGGACGGGGATCGTGCTCGACGCGCACGGCGGCGCCTTGGCGAAGATGCTGCCGCCGTTTAAGGCGGGCGTCGGCGGGCCGGTCGGCAGCGGCAAGCAGTACATGCCGTGGATCCACCTCGACGACCTGGTCGGGATCTACCTCGCGGCGATCGACTCGTCGGACTTCGCGGGGCCGATCAACGCGTCCGCGCCGGCGCCCGTGACGAACAAGGACTTCTCGAAGGCGCTCGGCAAGGCCCTGCACCGCCCAGCGGTCGCCCCCATCCCCGGCTTCATGATCAAGGGCATGTACGGCGCGATGTCGCAGATCGTCCTAACTGGCGTCCGGATGGTCCCCGGCCGGGCCGCGGAGCTCGGCTACGAGTTCCAGCACCCCGACCTAGACGAGGCCCTGCGCGATACGCTGGCCTAACCGCGCAAGAGGTCGACGACCTCTCGCGAAGGGTTTTTGAGCGCGCGCTCGGTCAGTACGGAGATGCGCTGGTAGCACGCTGTCGCCACGCTCGCTACGGCGCAGAGGACAGGCATGACGCTGCCGACGCTCCCCGTCACGAGTATCGCCAGCAACGTCGCCACGTCCAAAGCAATCACGGCGCGTCCTATGACGATGACGTAGTACGCGCCCCCGCCTGTGCGGCGCAGACACAGCCGCAGAAGGTGCTGGCGCGCGCCGTGCAGAGCCAGAACGCCCGGTGCGAGTTCTCGCGCCGTTGCGCGAAGTCCGCGCGCAAACCTCATCGCCGAGATGGGGGTGATGAGCTGCGACGCGAGCTCGGCGCGCCACTCGTCTGCCCAATCGTCCTGAAGGCCCGCCGGCAACGACGCGATCGTCAGCTCAACGCTTCTCGTGACACGCTGCTCGATCTGACCCTGGATCTCCTTGCCGAGGATTCCTTTCGCCACGGCAGCGGCGAGCCCGGCCGCGAACGCTGCGATGACGAGCACGACGCTCATGCGATCCTCGGGCGGCCAGAAGTTCGCGTACGAGAGTGCTCGCCCAGCGAGACCAGGTGGTCGTCGAGTGCGCGTCGGGCGGAGGGGGCACCGACCGCGGTCAGGCGGTAGAGGCGGCGGCGGGGGCGGCCCTCGGCGACCGGGTCGATGTCCTCCCACTCTCGCTCGAGCCAGCCCGCTTTCAGCAGGCGGTCGAGGATCGGGTAGATCGTGCCCGGCTTGAAGCCGGAGCGCTTGGAGAGGTCGAGGCCGTACCAGTCGGCATCGGGGTCGCCGAGCATCGTGCTCAACACGGCGAGGGTCTGGGTTGTCATGCGTGGCGGGGGCATGGCGATAACTCTGCATAGGAGGCTAGCAGATCACTCTGCATAGGGGTGTCTCGTTCTAGTGGCGCATAGGACCCGTAGAACGAGACACCCCTGGCCGGGCGGATCAGCCGGGGCGGCTTACCGGTTGCCGTAGACGAGCGCGTGGAACGCGCGCCGCACGAGCCAGTACGTCTTCACCGGCTGCGGCGCGAGGAACGGGCTGCCCGCGAACGCCTGGTAGGCGACCGCCGTCTGGGCTTCGGACTCGTCCTTGTAGTAGTCGGAGTGCTCGATGTTGTTCGCGGTCGTGTACCAGATCTTGTTCGTCGACCCGATGTACTTGCTCGTCGGATCGCGGTCGCGGTCGGTGCCGACGGCGCGATCGGCGGCGACCGCCGTGTCGTCGTCGGATCCGATGGTCGTCCAGTCCGTGCCGCCGCGGCCGTCGGGCTCAGCCGACGTCCGGGCGCTCAAGCGACTTCAAGAACTGAGATCCCATCGCCATCTGCGATCCCTGCAGCCCGGCCCCGGGCCCGCGGGAGCCGCCGTGCGGCGTCCCGAGCGTGACGACGTCCTCGACCAGCAGGTACGGCGGGAAGTCCGGGTGCTTCAGCGCGGTCGCCGCCAGCGCGTAGCGGATGATGAGCCCGCCCATCGAGTGCGCGACCACGTCGATGGGCTTGTTGTCCTCCGAGTACGTCTCGTAGATGTTCCACGCGAGGTGGTAGGCGAGGTGCTCGATCGGCGTGTTGCTCGTGTGCGACCCGCGCATGTGCGGCTGGTAGCCGCCGCCGGAGAGCTGCGGCGTCGCCGGCAGGTGCGTGCCGTGGCTGCCGTTGGCGTCGATGACCGTGTTGCAGGTGTCGTGATTGTCGTCGAAGTAGTAGGCGACGTAGTGAAACGGCGCCTTGACGGCCCACCCCGCCTCGCGGAAGTGCGCGCGCATCGTCGCCCACATCGAGCAGTTCGTCTGACAGCGAGACGACCCTGCGCAAACCCATGAGATCCCCCTAGCCCTTGGACGTGGCGACCGTATACCGCCCGGTACGCAGCGCGCAACCGCAGCGCGCGTCAGCTGGCGGGCTTGGCCCGGCGCGAGGCCTTCTTGCGGCCCCAGTCCGACGTCGGCTTCGATGGGACGAAGACCCAGATCGCCACCGCGATGAACGACAGCAGCAGGCCGCACGCCAGGCCGATCCGCTCGCCGTAGCCCTTCTTGCCCGACAGGTACGACGCGACGATCGCCGAGATCAGCCAGCCGTAGAGCAGGTACAGGGCGCTTTCTCCGATGACCGCGAGCACCATCGTCAACCCCCGAGGTAGGCCTTCTGGACTTCCGGGTTCGTGCGCATCCTGTCGGAGTCGTCGCTCAAGGCGACCACCCCGGTCTCGAGCACGTACGCCCGCTGGGACACCGACAGCGCGTAGTTCGCGTTCTGCTCGACGAGCAGGATCGTCGTGCCCTGGCGGTTGATCTCCGCGATCGTCTCGTAGATGCGCTCGACGAGGATCGGCGCGATCCCCATCGACGGCTCGTCGAGCAGCAGCAGCGTCGGCTTGGCCATCAGCGCCCGCCCGATCGCGAGCATCTGCTGCTCGCCGCCGGACATCGTGCCCGCCTTCTGCTTCTCGCGCTCCAAGAGCCGCGGGAAGAGCTCGAAGACGTTCTCCATGTCCGCGGCGATCTCCTTGTCGCGACGCAGGTAGGCGCCCATGTCGAGGTTCTCGCGCACGGTCATGCGCGGAAAGCAGCGCCGCCCCTCGGGCGACTGCGAGACCCCGAGCTTCACGATGTCGGCCGGCGCCGTGCGGGTGATGTTCTCGCCCTGGAAGACGATGTCGCCCGTCCGCGGCGGCGTGAGCCCGGAGATCGAGCGCAGCGTCGTCGACTTGCCGGCCCCGTTCGAGCCGATGAGCGTCACGCACTCGCCCTCCTCGACGGTCAGCGAGATGCCCTTCAGCGCCTCGATGTTGCCGTAGTACGTGTGGATCTCGCGAACCTCGAGCATCGCCATCAGGCACCACCGCTCTCTTGACGCTGGCGCTCGGCTTCGTCCTTGCCGAGGTAGGCCTCGACGACGAGCGGGTCGTTGCGCACCGAATGCGGATCGCCCTCGGTGAGCTTCTCCCCGTAGTTCAGGACCGTAACGTACTCCGAGACCCCCATCACGACCTTCATGTCGTGCTCGATGAGCAGGATCGAGATGCCGAGCTCCTCGCGCAGGCGCTCCATGAAGCGCGTGAGGTTCGCGGACTCCTGCGGGTTCATGCCCGCCGTGGGCTCGTCGAGCAGCAGGAGCTTCGGCTCGGAAGCCAGCGCCCGTGCGATCTCCACCCGGCGCTGGTCGCCGTAAGCGAGGTTCGTCGCGAGCTGGTCGTGCAGGGCGGGCTTGAGCCCGACGTAGGAGAGCATCTCCTCCGCCTTCGCCCGCACCTCCTTCTCCTCCTTGGCGACCCACGGGGGTCGGAAGATCGAGCCGAACAGCCCGCCCTTCATCCGCGAGTGCTGGCCCACCATGACGTTCTCGATCGCGGTCATCGTCCCGAATAGGCGGATGTTCTGAAACGTCCGCGCGACGCCGAGCGACATGATCTTGTCCGGCCGGCCACCCGTGATGTTCGTGCCGTCGAAGCTCACGCGCCCCTCGGTCGGCTTGTACAGGCCGGTGAGGATGTTGAAGAACGTCGTCTTGCCCGCGCCGTTGGGCCCGATAAGCGAGACGATCGACCGGCGCGGGATCGAGAACGAGACGTCGTTGACCGCCGTCAGGCCGCCGAAGCGCTTGATGACCCCGGTCGCGTCGAGCAGGTTGTCCTTCTTCGAGTCGCTCATGGCAGCTTCGCGTCCACGACGGCGTCCTCGTCGACGACGATGTCCTCGATGCCCTCTTGCAGCTCGATCTGCCTTCGCTTCTCGGGCAGCAGCCCCTCGGGTCTCAGCACCATCATGATCACGAGCAGGAAGCCGAAGATGCCGAACGACAGCTCGGTCAGGTCGAAGTCCAGCCCGATCTTGGCGGGGACGTCGTTGAGCACGTCGGGGATCAGGCGGTTGTTGATGAACGACAGCGCGATCGCGCCGAGCACGACCCCCCAGATCGACCCCAGCCCGCCGAGAATGATCATCGCGAGCACGAAGATCGAGAACGAGAACTGGAACTGGTCGGCGTTGACCGTGTTGAGGTAGGAGCCCAGGAACGCGCCCGACACGCCGCCGAACGCCGCGCCCGTGCCGTACGCAAGCAGCTTCGTCTTCACGAGCGGGACGCCCATCGACACCGCCGCCACCTCGTCCTCGCGCAGCGCGATCCACGCGCGGCCGAGGCGCGAGTCGCGCAGGCGGAAGTTCACGAACAGCGCTATCAGGACCATCGCGAACGCCACCCAGTACCAGGGTCTGAGCTCCAGCGAGTTGAACGTGTCGAGGAACGGCAGCTGGATCTTGTCGACCGGCGTGATGCCCTGCCGGCCGGCCGTGAGCGTCGTGCCGAAGCCCTTGATCTCGTCGCCGTTGATGGCGATGCGGCCGACGATCTCGCCGAACGCGAGCGTCACGATCGCGATGTAGTCGCCGCGCAGGCGCAGCGTGGGCAGCCCGATGATCATGCCCGCGATCGTCGTCGCGACGATCGCGAGCACGACGATGATGAGGAAGTTCAGGTGGATGCCCGGCAGGTTCGCGGCCGGCCCGCTCACGAGGATGTGGACGCCCTTGCCGTCGTTGGCGGTGATGTGAAACAGCGAGCCGAAGTAGCCCATCGTGTAGGCGCCGATCGCGAAGAACGCGACGTAGCCGAGGTCCAGCAGGCCCGCGAAGCCGACGATGATGTTCAGCCCGAGCGCCATGACGACGTAGGCCAGCGCGACCGTCGCGTCGTCGATGAAGCCGCCGCCGCCGTCGACGAACAGCGGCAGCAGGGCACCCGCGAGGATCGCGGCGGCGGTCAGCGCGAGCTTCGCCTCGCGCGGCAGCTCGAATCCGCCGCGCAGGGACGGGCGTGTGGCGGTGGCGGCGCTCACGACGTCACCCCGCCTCTCGTGTCTCTTCGCCCAGCAGCCCGGAGGGTTTGAAGACCATGATCAGCACGAGGTAGGCGAACACGATCGCCGGCGTCCACTCGGTGCCGATGCGGTTGTCGGAGATCTGCTGGATGAACCCGATGATCAGGCCGCCGAGCACCGCCCCGCGGATGTTCCCGATCCCGCCCATGACCGCGGCCGTGAACGCGATCAGGCCTGCCGTGAAGCCCTGGAAGAACCAGATCGTCGTCTGGTACAGCGCGTAGATGAGCCCGGCGGCGCCGGCCAGCATGCCGCCGATGAGAAACGTCGCGGAGATCGTCGTGTCGACGTTGATGCCCATGAGCCGCGCGGCGTCGGGGTCCTGCGCGGTGGCGCGCATCGCCTTGCCGAGGCGGCTGCGAGCGATGAACGTCGTCATCGCGAGCACGAGCGGGATCGTCACGGCGACGGCGAGCATGTCGCCATGGGTGACGCTCACGCCGATGAAGTTGAAGAGCTCGGCCTGCGAGTGGATGAGGTCCTCGATGCCCTGCTGCGAGCCGCCGCGCCACAGCAGGCCGACGTTCTGCAGGATGAACGAGAACCCGACCGCGGTGATGAGCGGCGCGAGCTTCGGCGCGTTTCGCAGCGGTCTGTACGCGACGCGCTCGATCATGACGTTCAGCGAGCCGAGCGCGAGCATCGAGACGAGCAGCGTGAGCAGGAGCCCGACGACGAGACCCGGGATGCCGGTCGCCGCGGTCAGGCCGATCGAGCCGAAGAAGCCCACGGCCACGAACGAGCCGAGCATGAAGATCTCGCCGTGGGCGAAGTTGATGAGCTCGACGATGCCGTAGACGAGCGTGTAGCCGATCGCCACGAGCGCCCAGATCGAGCCGTTGGAGAGCCCGTCGACGAGGTTGTTGCCCAGGCGCGAGAGGTCGCCCTCGGTGCGCAGGTCGTGGATGCCGAATGCGACCGGCATGATAAGCAGCACGGCGATCAGGCCGTACTGCGACAGGAACTTGCGAACGGCGACCAGGCCAGCGGGTGACGCTGCGGGGAGACTTGCGGCTGCCATGCCAGGGAGACCTCGCTGCTCTGATCGTCGTGTTCAGGCACACGCGGGGGGCGGAGCGAGCCCCGCCCCCCGTGCGCATGTGCTGGTCGGGTCTACTTCTCCGCCTTGACCGTCTCGAGGAAGACCTGCTGGCCACCCTCGATCTTGTAGACGCCGTAGTCCGTCAGCGTCGTGTCGCCGTTCTCGTCGATCGAGTACGTGCCGAGCGGGCTGTCGCGATCCTTCGTGGCGAACAGCGCCTTGACGACGTCGTCCTTCTTGCCGGTCTTCGAACGCACGATCGCGTCCATCGCCAGCGACATCGCCTCGTAGCCGTAGATCGAGTACGGGTTGGGGTTCTTGTCGCCGTACTCCTTCTCGAAGTCCTCGAAGAACTTCTTGCCGACGGCCCCGTAGCTGTCAGCCGACAGCGTGGCGACGGTCAGCTTGACCTTCTTGGCGACGGAGGCGGGGATGCCGCCTTCCTTCGGGTCGAAGAAGCCGGACTCCGCGACGCCGTCCGGGCCGTAGAGCTTCGCCTTGGGGATCGCGGCCGAGAAGTCCTTGTAGATCTGGACTCCGTTGTTGGACGTGATGCCCGCGAACACGAAGCAATCCGCGCCCTGGGACTTCGCCCGCGACGCCAGCGACCGGTAGTTCGGCGCCTTCGGGTCGATGCCCTGGTTGAAGATGATGTTCAGCGACTGGGCCTTGCCAGCGATCTCGATGTTGCGTCCGAGACCGGCGCCATAGACCTCCTTGTCGTTGGCCATCGCGACCTTCGCGCAGCCGTCCTTCTTCATGATCGTGGCCAGCGCCGCGCCCTGGATCGTGTCCTTCGGGACGATGCGGGTGTAGTTGCGGAAGCCGCTCGGGTAGTACTTCGCGGGCGTTCCGGGCTCTGCACCGGGCTCGTCGGACGTCAGGCCCACGGCCGTGTTCGCCGGCGAGATCTGCGGGATGTGCGCGTCGCTCAGGATCGGGATCGAGATCGCGCTCGCGCCCGAGTTGAACTCCCCGATGTACGCGGCGGTGGACTCGTCCTGCGCGGCCGCACGAGCGTTGGCCGAGACGTTCTCAGCCGTCCAGGTGCCGGCCTGGGCGCTCGAGTCGTCCTTGGAGACGTACTTGACGGTGAACGGGCCGGCCTTGTTGCCGGCCTGCTTGAGGGCGAGCTTGATGCCGTTGACCATGTCGGTCGTCTGCGGGCGCTGGGCGCCCTGCAGCGGAAGGCTTGAGTAGACCGTTACCTCGCCGCCCGCCGCCGGCGCCTCGCCGGTCGTGGTGGTGTCGGCAGAGCCGCTGGGCTCGTCGTCGTCGCCGCATGCGACCACGCCGAAGGCCAGTGCCGGTAGCAGCAATCCTGCCGCCACTGCTCGATTCAAACGCAAGATGGGTCCCTCCTCAGTGAAATGAACGCCGAAGCTCCGCGATCGTACACCGGTTTCCATGGCGCGAGGGCAGTCTGGTCGGCGGCCTGCACGTGCGGTCAGGGGCGGACCTCGAGCACCTTGTCGAGCGCGAGGCGCGATCCGCGCACCTTGTTGCCGGCGAACCTGCTCAGGCTCGTGTCGCCGAAGCGATCGATCGAGTAGGTGCCCAGGACCGAGCGGCGGTTGCGGATCGCGTGGAACGCCTCGATCACCGCGGACCGCTCGTTGCCCTTGACGCCCGCCGCGCGAATCGATGCCAGCACGGCCTGCGTGGCCTCGTAGGAGAGCAGGGCCTCGGGCGCCGGAGCGCGGCCGAAGGTCGCCCGGAACTTGGCGTCGAACGCGCGCGCCGATGCGGGCAGCAGGCGCAGCGGCAGGGTCGGCGTCGTGATCCGCAGGCGCTGCTTGACGCCCGTGCCGAGCTTGCCGAGCACGCTCTCCTCCGCGACGGCGTCGGGGCCGAAGAGCAGCATGCCCGGCGTCGCGGCGCCGACGGCCGCGAGGATGCGGTCCGCGCCTGTAGTGCTCGAGCCCGCGAACAGGAACGCGTCCGCGCCCGTGGCGGCGACGTCGCGCGCGTGCCCCGAGAGGTCGCCCTTCGTCGCGTCGATACGGCCCTTGTCGACGACCGTGATGCCCTGCGCCGCGGCCGCCTTCGACACCTGGTCGGCGAGGCCGCCGCCCTCGAGCTCGCGATCGCCGATGAGCGCGAGCTTGCGCACGCCCTCGGACTTCATGTAGCCCACGAGCGCCGAGGCCTGGACGTGATCGGGCGGCACCATCCGGCCGAACGTCCGCTTGGCCGACGGGTAGAAGCGCTCCGGCTCGCCGGTGCGCACGCCGCCCGAGCGCGTCAGGCCGTCGTAGGAGCTCGTCGGGCTGACCTGCAGGATCCCGCCCTCGTTGGTCAGCGGCAGCGACAGCGCGGTGGCGGCGGAGTCCTTGTCGCCGATGTACGCGATCGCGTTGATGTCGCGCACGGCCTGGCGCGCGTTGTCGAGCACGCGATCGTCGGTCCACTCGGCCGCCTCGCGCGTCGAGGAGTCAAGCGCGACGTACGTGATCGTCAGCGCGCCGGCCTTGCCGCCGTTCTCCTCGATCGCGAGCTTGATCGCGTTGACCATGTCCTGCGACTGGCGACGATCGGGGCCGTGCTGCGGCAGGCTCGAGTAGATCGTGATCGTCCGGCTGCCGGACTTCGGGCCGCCGTCGTCGGGCTCCTTGTCGCCACCGCAGGCGCCGACGGCGAGCGCTAGGCCGCCGAGAACGCAGGCCAGGACGGCCCGGGGGGCCATCTCCGTCGGGCCCCTACTCCCGGCCGGGAAGGTACGGCTTGAGGATCCGGGCGGTGGCCCCGAGCGTGATGATCGTCATCGCGATCAAGAAGCCGTCGAAGGACTTGAAGCCGATCGCCCAGAGGACGACCCACAGGATGAGCGCGAAGGTGGTGCCGAGGACGAGTCCCATTGAGCGCGGCAGCCTAACGGATGAGCCCGGCGGCCAGCCCTGCAACGAGCTCGCCGACCGCGGCCGCGGGATTGCCGGCCTCCGCGGCTGCTCGCACGAGGCGCGTTCCGACGATCACGCCGTCGGCACCGGCTCTGGCCGCCGCGGCCGCCTGCTCGGGCGTGGAGAGGCCGAAGCCGATGGCCACGGGCACCTCGGCGTGGCGCTTGACGCGTTCGAGGATCGGGCGGTAGGCGTCCTCGCCGCTCGCGCGCTCGCCGGTCGTGCCCACGACCGAGACCGTGTACATGAAGCCGCGCGCCTTGGCCCCGATGAGTGCGAGGCGATCGTCGGGGGTCGTCGGCGCGGCGAGCGGGACGAGCGCGACGCCGTGGGCGGCGCACGCCTCCTCGATCTCCGTGGACTCCTCGAGCGGCAGGTCGGGGACGATCAGGCCGCTGACGCCCGCCTCGCTCGCTGCGAGCGCGAAGGCGTCAGCGCTGCGGGCGAGGACGAGGTTGACGTAGCACATGAGCACGACCGGCAGGCGTCTTGCGAGCTCCTCGGCGACCTCGAGCACGCCCCCGATCGTGGCCCCCGCTCGCAGCGCGGCGGTACCCGCGGCGTGGATGACGGGGCCGTCGGCCAGCGGGTCGGAGTACGGCACCCCGAGCTCGACCAGGTCCGCGCCGTTGTCGGCGTAGGCGATGCCGATGTCGCGCGACGTCGCCATGTCCGGGAAGCCGCCCATGAGGTAGGGCATGAGCGCGGCGCGGCCGGCGCGCGCCGCGAACGCGGTCGCGATCTGGTCGTGGCCGGTCGTGACGACCGCGGGGACGCGGTCGCGCGCAGGCTTACCCACGGCGGCTAGGCATCGTGGGCGATGACCTCGGCGAGGTCCTTGTCGCCGCGGCCGGAGAGGCAGATGAGGTCGAGGGCCGAGTCCGTGCCGCCGCCATGGATCGCGTAGTGCAGCGCGTGCGAGGTCTCGAGCGCCGGGATGATGCCCTCGAGCCGGGTGACGAGCCGGAACATCGCGAGCGCGTCGCGGTCGGTGACGGCGACGTAGGTCGCGCGGCCGGAGTCGCGCAGGTGCGCGTGCTCGGGCCCCGAGCCGGGATAGTCGAGGCCCGCCGAGACCGAGTGCGCCTCGGTGACCTGGCCGTCTTCGTCCTGCATGATCGCCGACAGCGAGCCGTGCAGGACCCCGGCCCGCCCGCCGGCGGTCAGCGGCGCGCCGTGGCGCCCGGAGTCGAGGCCCTCGCCCGCGGCCTCGACCCCGACGAGCTGCACGCCGGGGTCGCCGACGAACGCCGTGAAGATGCCGATCGAGTTCGATCCGCCGCCGACGCAGGCGATGACGCGGTCGGGCAGGCGGCCGGTGCGCTCGAGCAGCTCGGCGCGTGCCTCGTCGCCGATGACGCGCTGCAGGTCGCGGACGAGCGAGGGGTACGGCGCCGGGCCGACGGCCGAGCCGATGATGTAGTGCGACGTCGCGACGGTCGTCACCCAGTCGCGGATCGCCGCGCTGACGGCCTCCTTCAGCGTGCGCGCGCCCGCCTCGACGCTGACGACCTCGGCGCCGAGCAGGTTCATGCGCGAGACGTTCGGGGCCTGGCGGCGGATGTCCTCGGCGCCCATGTAGACGACGCACTCGACGTCCAGCAGCGCGCAGGCGGTGGCGGTCGCGACGCCGTGCTGGCCGGCACCGGTCTCGGCGATGATCCGGTGCTTGCCCATCCGCTTGGCCAGCAGCGCCTGCCCGAGCGCGTTGTTGATCTTGTGCGAGCCGGTGTGCATGAGGTCCTCGCGCTTGAGCCAGATCTCGCGGCCCGCGAGCTGCGACAGCCGCTCGGCGAGGTACAGCGCGGTCGGGCGCCCGGCGAAGTCGCGCAGCAGGACGTGCAGCTCGGCCTTGTAGCCGGGGTCGTCGCGCGCCTGGACCCACGCGTCCTCGAGCTCGGCGAGCGCCGGCATGAGGGTCTCGGGGACGTACTGGCCGCCGTAGCGGCCGAAGCGATGCTCGACGCCGGACTCGACGAGGCTCACCGGAGAACCTCCGCCCTCGCCGCCGCGGCCGACTCGGCGGCCTGCGCGGCGCGCTCGTCCTCCTCGGGCCACGTCGACCGCACCGCGCGGGCGAACGCGAGCAGCTTCTCGGGATCCTTCACGCCCGGCGAGCGCTCGGTGCCGCTCGCAACGTCGACGGCGAACGGCTCGGTCGCCGCGATCGCGGCCGCGACGTTGTCCGGGCTCAGGCCGCCGCTCAGGATGATCGGAGCGCTGAACTTGTGCCGGCGCACGAGGTCCCAGTCGACCGTCTGCCCCGTCCCGCCGTAGAGGCCCGTCACGTGCGCGTCGATGAGGTGGAAGTCCGTGTGAAAGGCCGCCGCCGCCTGCAGCGTCGCCTTCGAGCGCACGCGCGACGCCTTGATGACCTTGGCGCCCGTGCGCCGCGCGACCTCGTTGCAGAACGCCGGGCCCTCGTCGCCGTGCAGCTGCACGATCGTCAGCCCGGCCGCGTGCACCGCGAGGTCGATCTCCTCGAAGGAGGCATTGACGAACACGCCCGCGAGCTGCACCGTGCGCCGCAGCGCCGCGCCGATGGCCTGCGCGTCGGCGAGCTCGCAGCGCCGCGGCGAGCCGGCCCAGAAGATCATCCCGAGCGCCCACGCACCAGCCTCGGCGGCGCGATGCGCGTCGTCGAGGTTCGTGAGCCCGCAGTGCTTGATGCGCGTGGCCATGCGCCCCATCGTAGAGCGCGCCCGGCCGAGCATCGGCGCCGGCGCCGGCGCCGGCGCTAGCCGGGTCGCTTGGCCAGCGTGACCGTGATCGTCTGCGGCTCGCCGCCGCGCACGACCGTGAGCGCCACCTTGTCGCCCGGCCGCTTCTTGCCGATCTGCTCGGCGACGTCGGAGTTCGTCTCGACCTTCTTATCCTCGACCTCGGTGATGATGTCGCCGCCGGTGAGGACCGGCTCGCCACCCACCTCGCGCCGGGTCTTGCCGGCCCGGATCCCCGCCTTGGCGGCCGGGCTGCCCGGCTCGACGGTCTGCACGAGTGCGCCCTCGTCGACCGGCAGGTTCAGCGTGTCGAGCGAGTCGTCGACGGTCCGCGTGCCGACGCCGAGGAACGCGCGCTCGATCGAGCCGTCCTTGCGCAGCCGCGGGATGACCTCCTTGACCGCGTCGATCGGGACGGCGAAGCCGATGCCGGTGTTGCTGAGCTCACCCTGCGAGCCGCTCGTGCGGATCTGGGCGTTGACGCCGATCACGCGCCCGCGCGAGTCGAGCAGCGGCCCGCCGGAGTTGCCCGGGTTGATCGCGGCGTCGGTCTGCAGGACGTCGCCGATCGCGAAGCCCTCCTGCAGCGACGGGATCTGGCGCGCGACAGCGGAGATGACGCCGGTCGTCAGCGTGCGCTCGAGGCCGAACGGGTTGCCGATCGCGAGCGCCGGGTCGCCGACCTCCACGGCCTTCGACGAGCCGAGCTCGAGCGCGTGCAGGTCGAGGCCGTCGGGGTCGACGAGCAGCAGCGCGAGGTCCGTCGACGGATCGGCACCCGCGACCTTGGCGGTCGCGATCTTCGAGTCGGAGAACTTCACGGTCACGGTGTTGGCGGTGCCGACGACGTGCGCGTTCGTGACGATCGAGCCGCCGCGGCCGATGACGAAGCCCGAGCCGGACGCCTCGCCGGTCTCGCCGCCCTCGCTGACCTTCGCGCGGATGAACACGACGCCGGGCGCGTCGCGCTTGTAGATCGCGCGCGGCGTCAGCCCGCCCTTGGACGGGTTGGACGGCGCGCCCGTCGACTCCTCGACGACGGTCGTCGTATCGCTGGAGGAGTCGTCGCCGACTCCGGTGAGCAGGATGGCGCCGGCGCCGATGAGGGCGCCGAGCAAGGCGGCAAGGAAGGTGATCGCGGGCTTGGGCACCCGCCACAGGCTACGCGCCAGCGCGCGGCCGGTGGCGCGGTCGCACGACGGCGACCTGCTGGCGGCGCCTCACAAGTCGTCGGCGTCGGCGCCGGTGAGCGCGCGCAGCGCGGCCTCCGGATCGGGGGCGCGCATGAGCGACTCCCCCACGAGCACGCCGTCGACGCCCACGCGCTCGAGCTCGTCGAGCTGCGAGCGGTGATGAAAGCCCGACTCCGAGACGACGGTCTTGCCGGCCGGTACGTCATGCAAGAGCTCGAACGTGCGCTCGACGTCGACGCTGAAGTCCGCGAGGTCGCGGTTGTTGATGCCGATGACATCCGCGTCGAGCACCTCGAGCGCGACCTCGAGCTCCTCCTCGGAGTGCACCTCGACAAGCACGTCGAGGTCGAGCGCCGCGGCCTCCGCGTACAGCGCGGCGAGATCCTCGGCGTCGATCGCCGCGACGATCAGCAGGATCGCGTCGGCGCCCGCGGCCGCGGACTCGTAGACCTGGTAGGCGTCGACGATGAAGTCCTTGCGCAGGATCGGCAGCGACGAGGCGGCGCGCGCGGCCCGCAGGTCGTCGAGCGAGCCGCCGAAGTGCCTGCTCTCGGTGAGGATCGACAGCGCGGCGGCGCCGCCGCGCTCGTACGCGCCGACGACGTCGGCGACCGTCGCGCCCTCGCGGATCGTCCCCGCCGAGGGCGAGCGGCGCTTGTGCTCGGCGATGACCGACACGCCGGGCAGGGTCAGCGCCTCGCAGAACGGGCGGTCGTCGCCGCGCCCGGCGAGCTGCGCCTCGAGCGTCTTGAGCGGCACCTCCTTGCGGCGCTTGCGCAGGTCGTCGCGCGTGCCGGCGACGATCCGCTCGAGGACGTTCATGGCGCGAGCTCCCGCGTGCGCGCGACGAGCGCGTCGAGCGTGCGGGTCGCGGCGCCGTCGTCGATCGCGGCCTGCGCCGCCTCGACGCCCGCCGCGAGGTCGTCCACGCGGCCGGCGGCGAAGATCGCGGCGGCCGCGTTGAGGACGGCGATGTCGCGCCGCGGGCCCCGTTCGCCGCCGAAGATCGCGCGCACGGCGGCCGCGTTGTCCTCCGGCGAGCCGCCCGCCGTCACGTCGCCGTCGGGCGCCGTCGACAGGCCGACGTCCTCGGGGCGCACGGTGTAGATGCTCAGGTCGGCGCCGTCGACTTCGACGACCGTGGTGGGGGCAGTGATGCTCATCTCGTCGAGCCCGTCCTCCGAGGTCACGACCAGCGCCCGCTCGACGCCGAGCAGGGCCAGCGCCCCGGCCATCGTCTCAACGTACCCCGGATCGGACACGCCGATCAGCTGCCTGCGCGCGCCCGCCGGGTTGGTGAGCGGGCCGAGGAAGTTGAAGATCGTGCGGACGGCGAGCTCCTTGCGCACGGGGATGACGAAGCGCGTCGCCTGGTGGTGGTTCGGCGCGAACATGAAGCCGAAGCCGATCTCGTCGATGCACTGCCCGACGGCGGTCGGGGACAGGTCGATGCGCACGCCGAGCGCCTCGAGCACGTCGGCCGAGCCGGAGCGGCTCGTCGCGGAGCGGTTGCCGTGCTTTGCGACGGCGCAGCCCGCGCCGGCGGCGATGAGCGCGGCGGTCGTCGAGACGTTGAACGTCGAGCGCCCGCCGCCCGTGCCGGCGGTGTCGACGAGGTCGTGGCGCGAGGTCGTGACCGGGGTCGCGAACGAGCGCATCGTGCGCGCGAGGCCGGCGAGCTCCTGGACCGTCTCGCCCTTCGTGCGCAGCGCGACGAGCAGCCCGGCGATCTGCGTCTCGGACGCCTCGCCGGCCATGATGACCGCGAGGACCTCTGATGCTTCGTCGGCGCTGAGATCGCGACCGGAGGCTACGGCTTCGATCGCGCGGGTGAGGACGGGGTCGGGCACCGGGTGCGCAGAGACTAGCCGTACCGGCGGGCCGCTACTCGGACGGCTTGCCAGCGGGCGGGATGAGCTCCGCGTCCGGTGCCTTGGCGGGCGCCGGCGGCGTGTCGGGCGCCGGCTCGATCGCCTTCGGCTTGCGCCCCGCCGCGCTGATCGGGGCGATCGAGCGCATCTCGTCCAGCACGCGGACGGCGAGCGCGGTCGGGTCCTCGCCCGGCTTCATCTGCCCGCCGGCGGGCTCGAAGAAGACGACCTTCAGGCGCGGACGCCTGGGAAAGCGCGGGATGTCGGTCGTGCCGCTGACCGCAGCGCAGACGATCTTCGCGTCCGGCACGGCGGCCGCCATGCGCCCGATGCCGCTGCGCGCGCGCAGCTTGCGGCCAAGGCTGCGCGTGCCCTCCGTGAAGATCCCGACGCACGACCCGTCGCGCAGCTCGGTCATCGCGCGGTCGAGCGCATCGGTGTCCTTGGTGCCGCGCACCACGGGGATCTGGCGCATGCCGTTCAGCACGAGGTTCAGGCCCTTGACCTTCCACAGGGAGGACTTCGCGAGCGCCCTGATCTGGCGCACCTTGATCGCCGCGATGCCGACGACGACGGGGTCCCAGTAGCTGTCGTGGTTGGACGTGACGATCAGCGGCCCGCTCGGCGGGACGTGCTCGAGGCCCTCGACCTCGAGCCGACCCCACCAGCGGACGGTCGGGATGCAGATGCCCAGCGCGAAGCGGTAGGTCTTGGTCAGGTGCTCGCGGTCGTCGTCGTCGTTGGAGGAGGAGGCCATCGCCGCGATTGTGGCATCCGGCGCGTAGCGAGCGCTTAGCCGTCGAGGAAGTTGCGCAGCAGCAGCTTGCCCTCGGAGGTCAGCACGGACTCGGGATGAAACTGGACGCCTTCGGCCGGCAGCTCGCGATGGCGGATGGCCATGATCACGCCGCCCCCGCGCGCGGAGACCTCGAAGGCGCCGGGCAGCCGGTCGGCATCGACGACGAGCGAGTGGTAGCGCCCGACGGTGAGCTGCTGCGAGAGGCCGGTGAAGATCGTGCGCCCGTCGTGCTCGATCTCGCTCGTCTTGCCGTGGACGGGCCGGTCGCGCACGACCGCGCCGCCGAACGCCTGTGCGAGCGACTGGTGGCCGAGGCAGACGCCGAGCGTCGGCACGCCCGCCTCGGGGAAGCGGCGCATCGTCTCGACGCTGATGCCCGCCTCGTTGGGCGTGCACGGCCCGGGCGAGACGACGACGCGGTCGGGTTTGCGCTCGAGCAGCTCGTCGACCGAGGCGACGTCGTTGCGCACGACGTCGAGGTCGGCGCCAAGCTCGCCGAGGAACTGGACGAGGTTGTAGGTGAAGGAGTCGTAGTTGTCGACGACGAGGACGGAGGTCATGGCCAGTCCGGCTGGCGGGAGGCGAGCTCGACGGCGCGCAGGACCGCCCGCGCCTTCGACTCGGATTCGGCGAACTCGTAGGCCGGGACGGCGTCGGCGACCGTCCCGCCGCCGGCCTGCACGTGGGCGCGGCCGTCCTTGATGACGACCGTGCGGATGTGGATCGCCGTGTCGAGGTCGCCGGTGTAGGCGAGGTAGCCGATCGCGCCCCCGTAGCCGCCGCGCTTGATGGACTCGAGCTCGTCGATGATCTGCATCGCCCGGACCTTCGGCGCGCCCGACAGCGTGCCGGCGGGCAGCACGGAGCGCAGCGCGTCCATCGCGGTGACGCCGTCGCGCAGCGTGCCCGAGACGTTCGAGACGATGTGCATGACGTGCGAGTACGTCTCGACCGCCATGAAGCGGTCGACCTGCACCGAGCCGTACTCGCACACGCGGCCGAGGTCGTTGCGGCCGAGGTCGACGAGCATGACGTGCTCGGCGCGCTCCTTCTCGTCGGCGAGCAATTCCTCGGCGATGCGTTCGTCGTCGGCGAGCGTCGCGCCGCGCGGGCGCGTGCCGGCCACCGGCCGCGTCGCGACGTGCCTGCCGTTGACGGTCAGCACCGGCTCGGGTGAGGCGCCCGCCACCTGGAAGTCCAGGAAGTCGATGAAGTACATGTACGGGCTTGGGTTCACGACGCGCAGGCCGCGGTAGACCGAGAACGGGTCGATGTCGAGGTCCGCCGACCAGCGCTGCGACGGCACGACCTGAAACGCGTCGCCCGCGTGGATGTACTCGACGATCCGCGCGACGTTGGCCTCGAACTGCTCGCGCGACATGTTCGAGGAGAACGTCGGGCGCGGGCGGGCGGGCGTCGGCTCGGGCCGCGGGACGGGGCCGGCGAGCAGGTCGCGCGCCTTGCGGATCGTCGCGAGCGCGCCGGCGTACGCGGCGTCGAGGTCGCTGGTCGCGTCGTCGGCGTAGACGTTCACGAGGATGCTGATCGTGTGCTTGAGGTGGTCGAACACGAGCAGCACATCGGAGAGCATGAGCGCCATGTCCGGGAGCCCGACCGGGTCGGGGTTCGGGTCGCCGAGCGGCTCGACGGTGCGCACCAGGTCGTAGCCGAAGAACCCGACGGCGCCGCCGGCGAACGGCGGCATGTCGGGGAACGGCGCCTGGCGGTACGCGCTGACCTCGTCGGCGGCCAGCTTGTACGGGTCCTCGGGGGAGTCGCCGAGCGACCAGCGCACGACCTTGCGCGGACGCACGCCGATGAACGAGTAGCGGCCGACCTGCTGGCCGCGCTCGGCGGACTCGAGCAGGAACGCCGGGAACTCCGGCTGGCGCCCGCGCAGCTTGAGAAACGCGGAGACGGGCGTCTCGGTGTCGTCGATGAAGCTGTGGCGCAGCGCGATGAGGTTGTAGTCGGCCGCGAGCTCGCGGACCTCGTCGAGGCTCGGCTCGACCGGCAGCGACGCCTGATCAGCGGCGACGGCCATTGAGCACGACTCCGGCGTCCGTCAGCGAGCGGCCACGGCCGCGCAGCAGCACGGCGAGGTGGTAGAGGACGTCGGCGGCCTCGTTGTCGACGCGGTCGTCGGTCTCCTCGCGGGCAGCGCGGGTGACCTCCTCGGCCTCCTCGAGCACCTTCTCCCCCGCGAGGCCGGCGTCCTCGAGCAGGGTCACGGTGTAGGAGCCCTCGGGCCGCTCGGCCGCGCGCTGCATGAGCGTCCGGTCGAGGATCGCGAGCGCCTCGTGCGGCGCGGGCGGCTCGAGATCGCCGGCGTGAAAGCACGTGCGCTCACCCGTATGGCAGGCGGGTCCGGCGGGCTCGACGAGCGCGAGCAGCGCGTCGCCGTCGCAGTCCAGGCGCAGGGCGCGCACGGCCTGCGTGTTGCCGCTCGTCGCGCCCTTGTGCCACTGCTCCCGGCGCGAGCGGCTGTAGAGGTGCAGCTCGCCGGACTCGCGCGTGCGGCGGACCGCCTCCTCGTTGGCATAGGCGAGCGTGAGCACCTCGCCGCTGTGCCAGTCCTGCACGATGACGGGCACGAGCCCGCGTTCGTCGTAGGCGATCTCCATGGGCGGTGGAGTCTAGGCGTGCAGCCGCGGGCGATCCGATCAGCGCTAGGCACCGTGTTTCGAAGCGACGGGCTAAACGCACGCGCGGTGCCATGACCATCGCCACGTTACGTGGGCCGCGCACGGCGGCGCCACTTTCGCCGCCCTGCCGCGTTGTCTGAGAGATGGCTCGCCTCTTCGTCCTGACGTTCGTGCTCGCCGTCGCGGCTTCCGCCTCGGCGGCGCCCGCCGCCAAGGCCCCCCGCTTCGAAGGGCGCGTCTGCAAGCCGCCGTCCGGCCACCACATCGCCGACTGCCGGGTCGCGCGGCGTGGCACGCCGGATCTCAGCCGCGCCGCGTGGCGCGCGCTGCGCGGCAAGGAGGTGTCGATCGACGTCGAGGTCGAGAGCCTCGCGCCGAATCCCGCGGCCGCCGGCGCGCGCTCGTGGCCGATCGTCGACTCGCTCGCCCAGCCGATGGGCACGATCGTGATGGCCGCCAACGGCCGCCGGAGCGTGCGCCGCTTCGACGCCACGACCCACCGCGTCACGGGCATGCACATGCGCGGCCACGGCTGCGCGGCCAACCTCGACCAGCAGCGCCGCTTCATGCTGCTGCAGGTCATGGCGCAGGGCGGCGGGACGCAGGCGTTCGTCGACACCGCCGCGCTCGACCAGGCGACGGTGTCCGGGCGGGCGGCCCTCGCCGCGTTCAACGCCCAGCTCGGCGGCGGGACCGAGTGCGGGCCGCCGGGGCGCGAGATCAGCCGCGTGCGCAAGCTCGCGAACCCGCGGGTCGGCGCCGTCGCGCATGCCCGGCTGTCCAACGGCACCATCAACGGCGTTGACGAGTACGACGCCAAGCCGGCCTACGGCAACGTCGTGTACTTCATGTCCAACACGACGGCGGTCCGCGCCGGCGGGATCACGCGCGGGATGGTGCGCGTCGGCACGGCGGTGGCGAAGGTCGACACGTTCGGCTACTGCGACCCCTCGAGCGACGGCACGCTGACGTGGCGCTACTGGTCGATCCACACGGGCATTCCCGGGCGCGGCATGTACGGCTGGATCCCGACGCGCTGCCCGGCGGCGCTCAAGGGCCGCGAGCCCGTCTGAGCCGCCGCGCTCACCGCTACGGTTGGCGGCCGTGAACTTCGTATCGCGACTGCTCCTGCTCGCCGGGGCCACCGGCCTCGCGCTCGCGACCGTGCTGCCGTGGGTCACGATCCGGGGCATCGAGCTGCAGCTCGGCCCGATCGGCGCCGAGGTCGCGCCGGGCGCCCGGACCGTCAATGGGACCGACACCGTCCTGTGGCCGTTTCTCGTCGGCGCCGGGGTGATCGTCGCCGTCCTCGCCCTCGCCGGGATCGCTCGCAAGCTGCGGGTCGTGCTGGGCCTCGTCGTCATCGCCGGCGGCGGCGCGCTGCTCTACTACCTCTCGAACGTGATCGACATCGAGACGAGCAACTCGAGCGCGATCGAGAAGCTCATCGCCGACGCGGTGATCTCGAGCTCGGTCGGCCCCGGCGCGCCGGTGATCCTCGCCAGCGGCATCGCGATCGTCGCGGGCGCCGTGCTCGCACGCTGATCTGTGACATAGGTCACGCGTTCTCCGATACTCCGGCCGGCCGTGCCGCGGCATCGGGTGATACCCCACATTACGGTGAGGCGTTGGACCGTATGTAACCGCAGCGCATAGCTACGGTGAGAAGCGATGAGCTCTTCAGCTCGAAGCGAGCCGCTCGGCGCCGTCCGCGACGTGCTCCTCTCGCAGCGCCGCCGCGGACGCGTCCGGCGCGCGGGCGCGGCAGCCCGGCCACGCCCGCTGCGCTCGCTCGCCGTCTGCGCGCTGGCCGCCGGCACCCTGCTGGTCGCGGCGCTGGCGAGCGTCCCGGCTGCCAAGAGCGGGGCGTTCGGCTCGCTGTCCTGGCAGCTGCTGCAGACATCGCCGTTCTCGTGGGTCGTGCTGCCGATGCTCACGCTGCTCACCGTCCTCGCCGTGCGCCGCTGGCGGTTGAGCGTCCACCTCGCGCGACCCGGCCCGATCGCCATCCCGGACCTGTGCGACGTCACCGGCGAGGAGCTCCCCGTCGACCAGCTCACCGGGCTGTTCCGCGCGCGCTTCACGCATGTCGGCCTGCAGCTTCCGGGGCCGATGCCGGCGACGAGCGCGCCGACGCAGACGATCGACCTCCTGCGCGCCGCCACCAGCGAGAAGACGCCGTGGGCGATCCTCGCCTCGCTCGCCGACGTCGCCTGGCCGCGCTACGGCTACACCGTCGCCGCGACGCTGACCACGCGGACGCGCACGCCCCGCTGCGGGGTGACGGTGCAGGTCGTCGGGGTCCCCGGCGGCGGCAGCCTGCTCGAGGTCGCCTGGGAGGACGACTGGGAGCGAGCCGTCGAAGCCGCGGCGTACGCCGCCGCGGCGGACATCCTGCCGCGAACGCGTCAGGCCCGCCGCTCGCCGTGGACGGCCTGGGAGGGCGTGCGGATGACGCAAGAGCTCGTGCGTCGGTACGTCCGCGCCGAGCGGCTGTCGGCGAACGGCCGCTACGACGAGGCGCTGTGGCACTACTACCGGGCGCTGCGCGAGGATCCGACCAACTTCGACCTGCGCGTCCAGATCGGCTTGCTGCAGGAGCAGCTCGGCCTGTGGCTCGATGCGCTCGAGACCTACTGGGCGATCATCACGGTCGACGACAAGCGAGGCCGCACCGCGCTTCGAAGTGAACGCGCGCTGTACCTCGCGCGCTACCGCCGCGCGATCCTGCTCGGGTTCGGGGAGAAGCTCGCGGAGCAATGGCTGACCCCGCCGCAGGATCCCCCGACCAAGCGCGACGGCGAGCGCGAGGCGCTGAGGGAGCGCCTGCGCGCGCGTGTCGGCGACGAGCCGGGCTGGCTTGAGTCGTTCAACGAGCATCGCGATCCCCGGCTCGACCTCGACGACGTGTTTGCGACGCAGGCGGACGCCCCGGCCAAAGGGCAAGAGCAGCGGCTTCGATGCTTCTTCCAACACGGGGCGAAGGTGGAGACGGCCGCGCTGCTGCGCGACCACGTCACGGCGAAACGGGCGGTGCCGGAGCTGACCGGGCGCGCGCTCGCGGTGATCGCGCGGTGGGCGGAGATGCATCTGGCCCGCACCGAGCTCACACGCCAAGCGTCCGCCGAGCGGCGCCCCGCGATCCAAGCGATCGCCGACGATGTGACGCGGACCGTCGGATCGGCTTCGCACACCTGGACGACCCACTACAACGCCGCCTGCACGTTCGCGCTGGCGTTCTCGGCCTCGCGCCGGCTGGACTTCCAGACAGCGGGCCGGCGCAGGTCGCCGGACACCGAGGCGCTCTGCGCCGCCGCGGTGGAGCAGCTGCGGCGAGCGGTTACGTGCGCCGACCCGAGCCAGCTGGCCTCGCGCCGCCAGTGGATCGTCAGCGGCGATCCCGACTTCGCCGATCTGCGCGGCGAGCCGGCGTTCCGCGTGTTCGAAGCGGCCTACCTGCCATCCGCCAAGCCGGCGACGACCCGGCCGCCGAACGTCCGCCGCGTCGAGCTCTCACGCCACACCGCGGCGATCATCGCGGACGTCGCGCGCTGCGCCAAGGAGGACTGGCATGCCCGCGCCCGGCGCCCGCCGGCCGACGGCGGCAGCGTCGACGCGCACGCGGTGCTCGCCTGGCTCGACGGCGAGGCGCAGCTGCGGCGC
The DNA here is from genome assembly GCA_963839905.1 of uncultured Actinomycetes bacterium. Lineage (GTDB taxonomy): Bacteria > Actinomycetota > Thermoleophilia > Solirubrobacterales > Solirubrobacteraceae > CADCVQ01. Next base: position 63,979 of record CAWIXC010000018.1, read on the forward strand.
CTGGTGGCGGACGTGGCCGTCGATCACCGCCACTGGCAGACGCGAGCCCAGCTCATCAACAGCGCCGCGGCGCAGTTTCGCCACCGCGCCACTCCCGCGATCTTCCCCGACTATGCCGCCGATCCCCTGCCTCGGTCGGACGCGGACAGTGCGCAGGATGCCGTCGACGCGGCCGATCGGCGGCTCGCGCAGCTCGCGCAGAGCTGCGATCGCCAAGCGGTCGAGGACGCCGAGCTGCACGCGCGCATGTGCGCGTATGACGACAGGCTCGGGCACGTCCCGCAGGCGGAGGTCCAGGTGCTGTGCCTCGCCCGCGCGGCGCTCTGGGGCAAGCTCGATCGCTGGATGTCGTCCTCGCCCAAGCTCGGCGTCGCGCCCTGACCGCCCCGGATGTTCGCCCTCCGCGGATCGCGGGGATAAGCTACGCGCCGCTGAGCGCGCCGCGCACCCGGTCGGCGCTCGCGCCCGCCACGATCAGCGCGCCGGCCCGCTCGATGTCGTCGGTGCGCCCCACGGCGAGGGCGGCGACGAGCACGCCGTCCTGCAGGTACCAGACGCTGAACGCGCCCTCGGAGGGCTCGCCGTGGACGATCTCCTCGTCCCAGCCGGCGGACGCCGTGCCGACGTACTCGAGCGTCGCCCAATCCGCGAGGTCCGACCAGAAGTACGGCACGTCGGCAAACGGCTCGTCGGAGCCGAGCATCGCTCGGGCGACGTGGCGCCCCTGCGCCGCGGCGACCTCCTCGTGCTCGATCCGCAGCCGCCGGCCGTGGCGGACCGAGTCGAACTCGCACATGTCGCCCGCGGCGTAGATCCCCTCGACGGAGGTCTGCAGGCGCTGATCGCACTTGACGCCGCCGCTCTCGCCGAGCTCGAGGCCGGCCTTCTTCGCGAGCATCACGTCCGGCGTCGCGCCGACCCCGACGACGACGAGGTCGGCCTCGACGCGGCGCCCGTCCTCGCAGACGACGACGCTCACCGCGCCGTCCTCGCCCTCGCCTTCGAACGCGCTGACGTCGGCGCCGGCGACGATGTCGATGCCGTGCACGTTCAGCAGGTCGGCAACGAACCGCCCGGCCACGGGGCCGAAGCCGCGCTCGAGCGGCAGCTCCTCCTGCATCACGATCGTGCACGTCTTGCCGAGGACCGTCAGCGATGCCGCGACCTCGGTCGCGATGTACGAGCCCCCGACGACCGCCACCCGCTCGGCGCCGTCGAGCGCGCCGTGCAGCTTGTCGGCGTTTGGCAGCGCGCGCAGGTAGTGGATGCCGTCGCGCTGGCCGCCCTCGGCCTGCAGCCGCCGCACGCCCGCGCCCGTCGCGACGAGCGCCTTGCCGAAGCCGACGATCTCGCGCCCGATCTTCGCCGTGCGCGCCTCGAGGTCGATGTCCATGACGCCTGCGCGGGTGCGCACCTCGACGTCGTGCTCGGCGTACCAGGCCTGCGGATGGATGAGCGTCGACTCGCGATCCTCGCGGCGCTGCAGGTAGCCCTTCGTGATCGGCGGGCGGTGATAGGGCGGATCGAGCTCGCGGGTCGCGAGCAGGATCGAGCCTTCGAAGCCGCGGTCGCGCAGCTCGGCGGCGGCGCTCGCCGAGGCGATGCCGCCTCCGACGAGGAGGATGTCGTACGCAGATTCGGTCACGTCAGCACTCTATGTGTCGCGCCGCGGCGAGTTCTTCCCCGGCGTCCCGCGACCGCGCGACGGTCGTGTGTGGGGTCGATCACAGGGGGCGCCCGGGTCGTATCAGCGCCGCCGCCGATCCCCCTACCCGGGCATGCAACCACTTTCTCACACACTCCGCACCACCACCGTGGCGCTTGCCGCCACCGTCGCCGCCGGCCTGTCCGGCGCGTCGACCGCCGTCGCCGACAGCGTGATCGCCAACGATGTAACGACCCTGAACGTCAGCGCGTACGGCACGACCTCGGCATGGTCCCGCCTCGCCTCCGATGGCCGCTACCGGCTCGTCGTGATGGGCGCCTCGCGCGTCCCCCGCGACGCGCCGGTGCGCAGCTCGCCGGTGCCGTTCGATCCGGACGTCGGCCCGACGACGCGCAACACGCGCTTCGTCGTCTACAGCCGCTGCCGGCACCCCCACACCTCGCGCGGCTGTGACATCTGGGGCTACGACGTCCGCAAGCGGACCGAGCGCAAGCTCACCGCGGTCTCGAGCCAGAGCGCGTCCGAGACGGCGCCGTCGTACTTCAAGGGCGCGATCGCGTTCGCGCGCAACGGCAGCCGCCACGGCCTCTACATCGCCAAGCCGGGCAAGCAGCCGAAGCGCATCACGCGGGCGACGGCGTACGAGACGGACCTGTCCGCGACGCACGTCGTCTACAACAGCGGCGACGTGATCGTCGCCAAGCGCGACGGCACGCAGCGCCGGGTGCTCGGCGACAACCAGGGCGGCGAGGAGGCGCGCTCGGCGACCTACAGCCCGGTGCTCTCGCGCAACCGGGCCTACTGGATCAGCGGCGGCGGGGAGTTCTCCGACCACGACAACGGCGAGCCGTGGCTCGTGTCGATCGGCTCGCTGTCGCTTTCCACCGGCCGCTTCCTGCGGTCGCATCGAAGCCTCCTGGCCGACGACGCCTCGACGATCGCCCTCGGCCCGTCGGGCCGGCCGGAGCTCTACTCGGGCTTCGGCGGCATCGCGCTCGTCAACCCGCTGCTCACGTTCGCCGTGACCAGCTGAACCCCGCGCGTCGCGGCGCCGATGCTTTCGGCGCCGCGACGCGTTCCAACTTGCATGCACGCCATGCGCCGGATCGCCACCACCAGCCTGCTGCTCGCGCTCGCCGCGAGCCTGCCGTCCGCCGCGCCGGCGTCAGCCGACAGCGTCGTCGTTGCCGACCCGGCGGCGCGCAACGTCACCGCTTACGCCTCGACGTCGGCGTGGTCGCGGCGCGCGAGCGACGGCAGCTACCGCCTTGTCGTCATGGGCGCGTCGGGGATCCCCGACGACGCCGACGTGCGCAGCTCGAGCGTCCCCTTCGATCCCGACCTCGGCCCAACGGCAGACAACGAGCGCGTCATCGTCTACAGCCGCTGCGCGACCGGATCGGCGACCCGTGCCTGCGACATCTGGCTCTACGAGATCGCCACGCGCCGCGAGCGCAAGGTCACGAGCTTCTCGAGCCGTGGCGCGTCCGAGATCGGCCCGTCGTACTTCAAGGGCACGGTCGCGTTCGGGCGCACCGGCGCTCGTGCCGGGCTGTACGTCGCGCGGCCCGGCAAGGGCGCCAAGCGCATCGTCTCGGGCAGCTTCGACGAGACCGATCTCTCGGCGACCCGGGTCATCGCCAGGGGCAGCCGCACCGGCGCGTCGATCGTCCGCCTGTCCTCCCTCGACGGCCGCCGGGCGCGCATCGTCGGCCGTGGCATGGGCGGCGAGGAGGCCACGAGCAGCGTGACGAGCCCGGTCCTCTCCCGCTACCGCGCCTTCTGGCTGCACCGGACCGTCGAGAGCCGCACGCAGAGCGCGATCGTCCAGACCGTCTCGACGCGCAGCCTGAGCGACGCCGCGCACTTCGTCAACCGCCCGCTCGCGAGCTCCGCCGACGCGATCGCGCTCGGCCCGGCGAGCATCCCGCAGCTGTTCTCCGGCCCCGGAGGCATCTCGCGGATCGATCCGCGACTGACGTACACGCCCTGACGACGGGATCCCGCCCGCCCTACTCGATCCCCAGGCGGTCCAGCAGCGCGTCGTCGGCGCGCCAGTGGCGGCGCACGCGCACCGACAAGTCGAGGTGCACCTTCGAGTCGAGGTGGCGCTCGAGCTCGCGGCGCGCGGCGGTCCCGATCGCCTTGATCATCTTGCCCTGCGCGCCGATCAGGATCCCCTTCTGGGACTCGGCCTCGACCCAGGCGAGCGCCGTCACGCGGATGAGGTCGTCGCGGCTAACGTCGATGTCGTCGACCACGACCTCGACGGCGTGCGGCACCTCCTGAAACGTCCGCCGCAGGATCTGCTCGCGGATGAGCTCGGCGAGCATGACCGACTCCGGCTGGTCGCTTGCGTCCTCGCGGTCGAACATGAGCTCGCCCTCGGGCAGCAGGCCGACCAGATGCTCGACGAGCGCGTCGACCCCCGAGCCCTTGCGCGCGGAGATCGGGAAGATGTCGTCCGCGATCTCGAGCTCCGCGGCGGCATGCAGGATCGCCATCGTGTGCGCGCGGTCGATGCGGTCGACCTTGTTGACGGCGATCACCGCTGGCACGTCGGCGCCGGCCAGCGCCGCCGCGATGAAGCGGTCGCCGGGCCCGACGCCCTGCTCGCCGTTGAGGATCAGCAGCGCGACGTCGGCGTCGCCGAGCTCGCGCTCGACGCGGCTCTGCATGCGCTGCGTGAGCGCGTCGCGCGGGCGCTGCACGCCCGGCAGGTCGACGAGCACGAGCTGCGCGTCGCCGCGCATCGCGACCCCGCGGATCGCGCGGCGCGTCGTCTGCGGCTTGTCGGAGACGATCGCGACCTTCTCCCCCACGATCGCGTTGACGAGCGTCGACTTGCCGACGTTCGGGCGTCCCGCGAGCGCGACGAAGCCCGACTTGGTGCTCACGACGGGGTGACCCAGGCCATGATCTCGCGCTGCACGGCGAGCATCTCGCCGTCGTCGGTCTCATGGTCCATGCCCGTCAGATGCAGCGCGCCGTGGACGATCGCCTCGCGCAGGTCGGCCGTGTGCTCGGGGCAGATGACGATGTCGCCGAGCTCGCGCGGCCCCGGCGAGGGCTCCGCGCCGTCCATCGGGAACGACAGCACGTCGGTGGGCTCGGGCTTGCCGCGGTGCTGGAGGTTGAGCTCGGCGCTCCGCTCGGCGCTGACGAACTCGACGGCGACATGACCCGCGTCGATCCCGGCCGAGGCCAGCGCGAGCGCGAGCAGCCGCTCGATCTCCTCGAGCGGGACGCGGCTGACCCCGAGGACGTCGATCTCGAGCGCGGCTTCGAACTCCGAGCTCAAGCGCGACGGCGATCTGCGGGGCGAAGCTCCGACGTCAGGCTCTCGGCGTGCTCGGCGTACGCCTCGACGATGCGCTGGACGAGGCGGTGACGCACGACGTCCTCGCCGCCGAAGCGCACGAAGTCGATGCCGTCGATGCCCTCGAGGATGTCCGCGACCACGACGAGCCCGGAGGCGTCCTGCTTGGGCAGATCGATCTGGGTGACGTCGCCGGTGACGACCATCTTCGAGTTGAAGCCCAGGCGGGTGAGGATCATCTTCATCTGCTCGGGCGTCGTGTTCTGCGCCTCGTCGAGGATGATGAAGCTGTCATTCAGGGTTCTCCCACGCATGAATGCCAGCGGCGCGACCTCGATCTGGCCGCGCTCGAGGAACGACGCGACCTTCTCCGCCTCGAGCATGTCGTGCAGCGCGTCGAACAGCGGGCGCAGGTACGGGTCGATCTTCGCCATGAGGTCGCCGGGGAGGAAGCCCAGGCGCTCGCCGGCCTCGACCGCGGGGCGCGTGAGGATGATGCGGTTGACGTCGCCGCGGGAGAGCGCGGCAGCCGCGAGCGCCACGGCGAGGAACGTCTTGCCCGTGCCCGCGGGACCGATCCCGAACGTCACGGTGTTGCGCCGGATCGAGTCGACGTAACGCTTCTGGTTGACGGTCTTCGGCGCGATCTGCTTGGAGCGATGGCGCCACACGACGTCCTCGAGGATCGCGGCCGGCGACGCGTGCTGGTCGAGCGCGGCGGTCACCGCGGCGATCGTCCCCGGCGCGATGTCGTGGCCCTGCTCGATGAGCTCGGTGAGCTCGCGGATGACGGTCGCGGCGGCCTGCACCGCGGCCGGCTCGCCGTCGAGCGTGACGATGTTGCCGCGCAGGAAGAGCTCGCACTCGACGTGCCCCTCGAGCGCGCGCAAGACGGAGTCGCCGGAGCCCGCGAGCTCGGTCGCGACCTCGTTGGAGAGCTCGATCTGCTTACGCACCCAGCTCCTCTCGCGCGAGCGCCGACACGCGCTTGCCGTCCGCGCGGGTGCCGACCTTCGCCATCGTGGCCTTCATCACCTGGCCGAGGTCCTTCGGTGACGCCGCGCCGGTCTCGGCGATCGACTCGCGGACGATCCCGCGCAGCTCGGCCTCGGGCATCTCGGCGGGCAGGTAGGCCTCGATGAGCTCGGCCTCCCCCTCCTCGAGCTCGGCCAGCTCGTCGCGCCCGGCGTTGCGAAACGCCGACGCCGACTCAAGGCGGCGCTTGCGCTCGCGGCGCAGGACGGCGATCTCGTCGCCGTCCCCCTCCTTGACGGACTTCTGCAGCTCGTTGAGCACCATCCGCAGCGCGCCGACGCGATCTGACTCCCGCGCCTTCATGGCAGCGACGAGATCCTGCTTGACCGTGTCGACCAGCGTCATCTGCCTGTCAAGGCTAGCGCGCGTCCGGTCGGATCCGGCGCGAACGGCGGCGAGCCCGCCGCAGATCCTGCGACGGGGCTCGCCTGGCGCGGCGGCACATCTCAGCCAGGGACGCTCGCCCCGTAGACGACGGCGTGCAGCTCGGCCGAGTGGATCTGGACCGAGCCGACCGGCGCCCAGCAGCGGACCCCGGCGTTGTGGTCGCCTGCCGCGAGACCCGCCTTGCTGCCAACGAGCGGGATCGTCACAGACCCGCCGCCGCCCTTGACGGTGGTAAGGCTCGGGTTCGAGCCCGCGTTCCCATCGATCCGCATGTCGCACCAGACGTGGGCGTCAGCGCTGCCCCCGTTGCGCAGCTCGATCATCCCCTCGGCGTGCATCTGACCCGCGCCCTGCGCGGTCTTAATCGCGCTTCCCGTCACGGCGGAGGAGGTGAGGAAGTTGATCTGCGAGTACTGCGGAGCGGTCGCCGGCAACACGGGGTAGTCGGTCTCGGATGCGATCCACGTCATCCACGACTTGCCGATGACCGGAGAGACGCCCGCAGGCTCGGACGCGACGCTGCCGCCGCGCGAGGGGATGTCGTAGCCGCCGTCGGCGACCGCGAAGCTCGCCCCGCCGAGCGCGAGGACCATCCCGAGTGTGGCGGCGAACGCTCCGTACTTGCTGTGCTTGAACATGACTGGCTCCTTGTGTGGTTGGTGTGAGGAGGGCCGTGTGACCCGCTTCGAGCATGGGTCGTGGCGCCGCCACCGGACAGGTCGGGATGTGATGAACCTCACCGGGAAGCAGGCGTTTCGCCGGTACGGTCGGCCGCATGCTGTGGCGCTCGAGCCGGACCCTTCGGAGTTCGGGCTCACAGCCCGCCCAGCACGCCGGCGCACGCGCCGCGACGGCGGAGGGCCTGGCGGAGACGGCGCTGCGCGCAGGGCTCGCGCTCATGGCGATCGTCGCCGCGTCGAGCGGCGCCGTCGCGCTCGCGCTCGGCGCCGGCCCGCTGGCCGCCGCGCAAGGTGGCGTGCTGTTCGCGCTCGCGTGCGCCGGAGTGGTTCGCACGGATGTCGCCGCCCGCGTGCTGCGTCCCAAGGGCCGGGTCGTCGTCGCCGCGGCCCTCTTCGGCGTCGGCGGTCTCCTCGACGCGGGGCTCTACGAGCACTTCGGCGGCATCGCGGGAGCCCTCGTCTGCGTCGCCGCCCTGGTCGGCACGGCCCACCAGGTGGCTCGCTGCGCGGCGGTGTGCATCGCCGGGTACATCGGCGCCCTCGCCATCCACGGCCACTCGCTGGCGTGGATGACCGGCGACGGCGCCTACGTCATCGCGGGCCAGCTCGTGAACTTCGCCGGGAACGGGGCGATCGGCCTGCTGATGGTCGCGCTGCTGCGACGGTTCCTCGCGAGCGCGCCGCAGCGCCTCGCCGACGTGCGAGCGGGCGGCCCGTCGCTGACGCCGCAGCTTGCGCTCGCGGCCGGCGGGCCGGTGCGCGCGGCCCTGCCGCCCGCAGATCCGCGAACGCTCGTCGCCGCGCTCACGCGCGGCGAGCGCGACGTCATGGCGCTGCTGGCCCGCGGTCGCGCGCCGAAGCAGACCGCGCACGACCTGTCGATCGCCCTTGCGACCGTGCGCTCGCGCATCGCCTCGGCGAAGCGCAAGACCGGTGCCCGCACACTCGACCATCTCGTCGCGATCTACGCCGCGGCCGAGCCCGACACGCTGCTCGCGGAGGACCGCCTTGCCGCGTGAGCTGCAGCCGGTCGCCGCTGCGGCGCCGGTGCGACCAGCGGTGGCCTCGCCCCCGGCCCTGCGAGGCACCGAGCTCGTGCATCTCGCCGAGGAGCTGTACGTGCGCCTGTTCGCCGTCGCGTGCGCGATGTCGATCGCCGGCGCGGGGCTCGGCCTGTGCTTCGCGATGCTCAACCGTGGCTCGCCGTCGGCGACCACCGTCGCCTTCGCGGCGGCAGCAGCCGCGTTCGGCGTGACCGGCCTGACTCGACCGCGCGAGCTCTACCGGCTGCTGCGCACGCGCCCCGCGCTGCAGCTCGCCCCGGCGGCGCTCGGAGCGATCGCGGTGCTGCTGGACGGCCCGCAGAGCGAATGCTGGTGGGCCGCGCTGCCGCTGCTGTGGGTCGTCTGCACGCTGAGCTCGACGCGGGCCGCCGTCGCCGCGGCCGTCGCGACGGCCGCAGCCTTCGCGGCCGGCACGCTGCTGGCCGGACAGGCACTGGCATCCTCGACCGACCTCGGCGCCCTGCCGGCGACGTTCGCCCTCCCCGCCTACACGCTTGTCGGCCGCGTGCTCGTCGACGGGTTCGCCGGGCTCGTCCTCGGCCGCGTGCGCGACTCCGCCCGCCGCAGGCCCGCGCCGATCAGGGTGCCGGGCTCCGCCGCGGCGCCCGCCGGCCCCGTGGCACCCGCGCCCGCCGCGACCGCGCGCCGCCCGTCGCGACCGGCCTCGCGGCTCACCGCGCGTCAGCTCGAGGTCGCGCTGCTGCTGCGCGACGGGCTTCGCCAGACCGAGATCGCCGCGTGCCTCGGGATTTCCAGCAGGCAGGTCGAGCGCCTGATCGCGAGCGCCCGCGAGCGCGTCGGTGCCGCGACGACGACGCAGCTCGTCGCCATGCTCGCCGGCGGGGCGTTGGGTCCTCGACGGGCCGGGTGAGCAGCCGGGGGCGGCGGCTTAGCCGGACGCGACGGCGGTGTCCGGCGCGGGGCTCGCGCCGGTCGCCGGGCCGATCTCGGGCTCGCGCGCCTCGGCCGGCTTGACCGCCGCGACGCCGCCGAGCTCGGCCGTGTCGCGGCCGAACAGCAGGCCGATGTTCCAGTCGACGAGCAGCCGGGCGCGCCGACCCATGCCCGGCATAGCGGCGAGGTGATACGAGCGGGCGAGGATCCACGCCGGCGTGCCGCTCCACGTGATCGGGCCGGTCATCGCGACCGCCTCGCGCCGCCCCATGTCGACGAACACGCCCTTCGTCTTGTACTTGAACGCGCGCTTGCGACCGCCGGGGCCGAGCGCCGCGGCGACGTTGTGGGCGACCGTCCGGCCCTGGCGGATCGCGTGCTGCGCGGTCGGCGGGCACGGCTGGCCCTTGCGCGCCGGGTCCGGCACCGCGGCGCAGTCGCCGATCGCCCAGACGTTCTCGTGGCCGGGGACCTGCATGTACTTGTCGCTGACGATCCGGCCGCGGTCGGTGAGCGGCAGCCCGAGCTTCGCGACGACCGGCTGCGGCTTGACGCCCGCCGTCCAGACGAGCGTGCGCGTCGGCACCTGCTCGCCGTCGGAGAGGTAGGCGTGGTGCTCGGTGACGCGGTCGAGCGTCGTCTTCGTGCGGATCTCGATGCCGCGGCCGCGCAGCTCGCCCTCGGCGAACGCAGCGAGTTTCTCGGGGATCTCCTGCATGACGCGCGGCCCGGCCTCGACGAGGATCCAGCGGACCCCCGTGACGCGGCAGCGCGGGTAGAGGTCGAGGATGTCGGCGACGAAGTCCTGCAGCTCGGCGAGCCCCTCGAGGCCGGCGTAACCCGCGCCGACGAACACGTACGTGAGGAACTCGCGGCGCGCCACGCCGTCCTCGAGCGTCTCGGCGTGCTCGAGCGAGCGCAGGACGTGGTTGCGCAGCGCGATCGCCTCGGGGAGGGACTTGAAGCCGCGGCCGTGCTCGGCGAGCCCCGGGATCGGCAGGGTGCGGCTGACCGATCCGACGTTGACAACGATCTGGTCGTAGGAGAGGTCTTCGATGGTGCCCTCGAGGCTCTCGACCTGCAGCACATTGCGCTCGGGGGTGGCGCCGGTGATCCGGCCGAGGCGCAGGTCGACGCCGGGCGGCAGCTGCTCGCGCAGTGGCACCGTGACGTGGCGCGGCTCGAGCACGCCCGCGGCGGCGCCCGGCAGCAGCGGTGTGTAGAGCATGAAGTTGACGTCGTTGACGAGCCTGATCCGCGCGCTGTGCGGGGGCAGGAGGCGCGCGAGGGTGCGGGCGGCGTAGAAGCCCCCGAAGCCCCCGCCGGCGATGACGACGTTCCAGGCGATGTTTGCGAGGCTAGCGCCTCAATGGCGCGAATCCGCGGACGAGGTAGCCGATCTCCTCGTCTGCGATGCGTGTGTCGGAGTCGACGAAGATCGAGCGCGGCACCCCGCGCGGGCCGTACGTCACGACGAGCCGCGCGACCTTGCGATCGATCGCGTCCTGAATCTTGCGAAACAGGCGCGGCACCGTGGCCTCGTCTCTGAGCGCGCGCGGCGTGGTCTTCGCCGGGATGCCGCGGCGCACGACGATCTTCACGCTCGTCGTCGGCGGGCAGAAGCAGTTGACCGAGAGCAGGTAGGTGTACGACGGCACGCCTCGGGCCTTCCAGGTCTTGCGGGCGGCGCTGAGCGCACGCTGCCTGCTGCCGTCGGTGATGCCGGGGTCGGTCTTCTTCCCCGGCCCGGTGACCTGCCCGGCGGCGACCGGGACGGCGGCGAGGGCGGCAGCGAGCAAGGCGGCGAGCAGGAGGGAGCGCATGGTCATACGAACGCTACGCGCTGCGACGAGTTGCGTCACGCCCGAGGTCAGGAGGGCCTGCGAACAGCAGACGGTCACGTAGTCCGCGGTTTTCGGCCGAGCGCTCAAGAAGGTGTTGGACACGGGGCGAAGCCATCTGGACCGAAAGCGTTCTCGCCCCACGTACGTCGAGGACTTGCTTGACAATCTCATCGAGAAACGAAGGCGTTCCAATAAGGACGTCGGTGCAGTCGAGGATCACATCCTGCCCAGCGAGATCGAGCGCGAGAGCCTCCGTGAGCTCGCGTGCTTGTTCGCGGGCACCGGCGTGCGCGGGTGCGCGGAGGCGGAGAGACATCAGCTACCCAGGATAGAGCGGCAGACTGAGGGCGACGATGACCCCGGGTAGGTACGGCACAACGTCGTGGATCTGGTGTCCGGCGTCCAATGTCACCTTCGCCGTGCCGCTGCGAACCACCATCCGACCTTGAGTCTCGATGACCTGCTCCCTCGTCGTCGAGAGGCCCTGACCGCGCCCACGGTCATCGACGGAGCTCACGAGGTATTCAAGAGCCAGTTCGATGGCAGCGAGGTCGGTAGCGGGAGCGTGTAGGCCCGTCTCGAGGAATGAGGCCCGGATCCCCTTGCCCGTATCACCGATGACGACTTGGACGCGGTCGTCGTGGTCGGGCGGCTGGCCGCGGGGGGTCGTGTAGACCTGTCCCATGATGAGCGCGTCGGCGCCGGAATGCTCGAGCGCGTTCGCGACCATCTCCCACACGCCCTCGGCGATCGCGGCAAGCACTTGCGGCGCAACGTGGTCGGCAAGCTGCTCGTACAGCAGGTTGGAGAGCGCTTGAGCCCCGTCGGCGTTGGTGGCCGCCCGAAGTGGAACTACGACATCCGGATGTTCACCAGCCGCGGTGCCCGGTAGGTCCGCTCCCATTCCAGTGGCGTCCAGGAAATCCTTGAAGCCCATCGCGCTGAGGTGCTGTTGCATCCCGGCCCTCGCGGGCAACGCGAGTGCCGTTGCATTCGCCGCACGCAGCGAACAGGCCGTGCCCACGAGTCCGTACGCATCGATGAACAAGAGTGCTTTGAGATCACACTGACGCCGGTTTGACAGGGCCTTGTCGAACGTTGCGATGCTCAAGACCGCTCTAGCGCCAGGCAGGTTCGGCATACCGTCCAACGTACCTGCGCGCCACCAGCGGTGCGCGGACGGTCGCGGCCGGAGCTACGTCGTGAGCGTCAGCGCGGCCCATTCGCCGGCGTGGCGGCGCTCGCGCTCCGGCAGGCCGCGGCGCGCGAATGACGCAGCCACATCGTCGGCCTCGTGCGCGAGCAGGCCGCTTGCGACGAGCACGCGCGGCGGCTCGCCCGCGAAGCCGTGCTCGGCGACGTGCAGCAGGAGCGGGCGCAGGAGGTTCGCGACGACGACCGGGGCCGCCGGGGGCGGCCCATCCCGCAGCAGGTCGTAGTGGCGAGCCTCGACGACGACGCCGTTGACCGCGGCGTTGTCGAGCGTCGCCTCGACCGACTCGCGCTCGTGGTCGAGGCCGAGGACGGGCTGCCAGCCGAGCTTGGCCGCGGCGATCGCGAGCACGCCCGAGCCGCAGCCGAGGTCGAGCAAGGCACCCGAGGCCTCCTCTCCGGCGAGCTGCAGCAGCGCCTCGAGGCACAGTCGGGTCGTGTCGTGCGCGCCTGTGCCGAACGCCTGCGCCGGATCGATCGCGATGTCCAGCAGGCCCTGCGACGGCGGCGGGGCCTCGGCCCACGGTGGCCGCACGTGCAGCCGCCCACCGATCGTCACCGGCTTGTGGAAGCTGCGCCAGCGCTCGGACCAGTCGTCGGCGACCTCGGTCGTCGTGACGTCGACGACCGCGGCGCCCGCGGCGGCGCGCAGCGCCGGCAGCGCGGGCACCTCGCCCGGCGCGCCGTAGATCGCGTACTCGACGACGTCGCCGCGATCGACCTCCTCCACGCCCGCCGGCACCAGCTCGAGCAGCTCGGCGAGCACCAGCTCGGCGTCCGCGCGCGCGACCCGCACCGCGAGCCGGATCACGAGCCCGCGGGCCTCGCGCGCGCCCCGAGCCCCGACACCTACACGCCGAGCGTGCGCTTGAGCTTCGCGAACACCGACTCGTCGGACTTGAGGTTCGAGTCGGTCATCGACTCGCTGAGCTGCTCGTACAGCCGGCGCTGCTTGTCGCTGAGGCGGCGCGGGACCTGGACATTGACGACGACGCGCAGGTCGCCGCGCCGGCCGGGCCGGCGCAAGATCGGCATCCCGCGACCGCGCAGCTCGATCGTCTCCCCCGGCTGGGTGCCGGGCCGCACGTGGACGTCCTCGGGGCCCTCGAGCGTCGGCACCTCGAGCTTCGCCCCGATCGCAGCCAGGGGGGCGGGGACGTCGAGCACCGTGATGAGGTCGTGGTCGTCGCGGATGAAGTGATCGTGCGGCTTGACGGAGACGAGCACGTAGAGGTCGCCGGAGTGCGCGCCCGCCTCCCCGGCATGGCCGCGGCCGCTGACGCGAATGCGCTGGCCCTCGGCGATCCCGGCCGGGACGTCGATCGAGATCGCGTGCGTGAGCACCTCGCGGCCACGCCCCTGGCAGCGCGTGCACGGCCGCTGGGCCTTCTTGCCGTCGCCGCCGCAGACGTCGCAGGTGATCGTCCGCGCCATCTGGCCGAATGGCGTGCGGCTGACCGCCTGCAGGACGCCGTTGCCGCCGCAGCGGTCGCACGTCGTGATCGGCGTGCCGGGCTCCGCGCCGTTGCCGCGGCAGCGCTCGCAGCGGTCGACGACCTCGTAGTTGACGTTGACCGCCGCGCCCGCCGCCGCCTGCTCGAGGTCGATCTCGATCGCGACCTCGGCGTCGCCACCGCCGCGCGGCCCCCCGCCGCCGCCGAAGCCCCCGCCGCCACCTCCGAAGAACGCCGAGAAGAGGTCGTTGATCGAGCCGAAGCCGTCGAAGTTCGGGCTCTGGCCGCCGCGCTTGAGGCCCTCGTGGCCGTAGCGGTCGTATGTCGCGCGACGATCGGGGTCCGACAGGATCTCGTAGGCCTCCGCGGCCTCCTTGAACTTCTCCTCGGCCTGCGGGTCGTGGCTGTTGACGTCGGGATGCAGCTCGCGCGCGAGCTTGCGAAAGGCCTTCTTCACCTCGCCCTCGTCGGCCGTGCGGCCGACGCCGAGCACGTCATAGGCGTCGCGCTTCATGCGTCGTAGACGTCTTCAACGAAATGGGAGAGCTGCAGTGCGGCGTCGCGCACGATCCCGATCGTCGCGCCGTAGTCCATCGCGACCGGCCCGATCAGCGAGACGGTCCCCAGGCGCCGGAGCGGCAGGCCGTAGCCCGCGGTCACCATCGCCAGCGAGCGCAGGGCCGGCGCGGTGTTCTCCGCGCCGATGCGCACGATGACGTCGCGCTCGTCGAGCGCGCTTCGCAGCATCTCGAGCAGCGTCACCCGACCTTCCAGCATCAGCATGAGCTCGTTGATCTGCGAGAGGTCCTGGAAGCGGTGCTCGGAGAGCAGGCGCGCGGCGCCGTCGACGTAGAGCGAGTCGTCCGCGGTCGCGGCGAGCGCCGTGAACGCCGGCGAGAGGCGGTCGAGGAACCTGCGCTCGGTGTGCCCGAGCGTCGGGTCGGCGAGCTTCGAGTGCAGCTTGCGCGCGCCGAGGCCGAGCCCGACGAGCTCCTCGTTGAGGTACTCCGACGCCCACCCGACGAGGCCGTTGTCGACGGGCGCGTCGAACGCCAGCACCCGCTTGGACACGCCGCCCGTGGAGGTGATGATCACGACCATCACGATCTGCGGCTGCAGCGGCAGGACCTCGATGTGGCGGATGGTCGCGGTCTCGAGCGGCGGGGCCGAGACGATCGCGAGGAGGTTGGTCACCTGCGACAGGGTCTCGGTCGTCACGCGCATCGCCTCGTCGACCTCGCGGCGCGTCAGCGCGAGCTCGACCGTGCCGCTCCCCGGCCGGGTCGCCGGCAGGAGGCGATCGACGAAGTAGCGATAGCCCGAGTCCGTCGGCACGCGCCCGGCCGACGTGTGCGGGTGGGCGAGGAGGCCGTGCTCCTCGAGCATCGCGAGCTCGTGGCGCACGGTCGACGGGCCGGCGAGCAGCTCGGGGTCCGCCGCGAGCGTGCGCGACGCCACGGGCTGGACGGTCGCCTGGTAGGCGAGCACGACCTTGCGCAGGATGAGCTCTTGGCGCGGCGTCAGCATCGGCTCGGATTGTACGAGCGCCGCGGGCCGGGCCCTTTAGGCGCGCTACATGGCGCACCGCAAGCATCCCAGCGGGCCGATGTGCCGGGTCGCGAAGGTTGCGCCGGTCGCGGCGCACGGATATGTTCGCGCTTGCGAGGAGAGACGGGTCTGTCTCGCCGGCTGGGCGAGAGTCCGGCGCAGACGCCCTAGCGAATGTATGTAGCTCAGATTGCCGTCACCGGCTGGTGATGGCTGCCGCGAATGCGGTGAGTCAACAGCGAGGAGAACAACGCATGTCGGATTACGATCCGCGGACGGACACGGGCATCCCGACGGAGCCTGTCGGCTCCCTTCCCCGGCCCAGCAGCTTGCAGAAGGCCTACGGCGAGTATGACGCCGGGAACATCTCCAAGGAGGATTTGGAGAAGGAGCAGGATGCGGCGTGTAAGGACTCGATCGAGCGTGGTGAGGCGACGGGGGCGCCGATCATCTCCGATGGCGAGCAGCGCTGGTCGAGCTTTGCGACCTACCCGATCGCAGACACCCTCGCCGGCACAGGTCTGGCTGCGGGGCTTGGGCCGGGCGGGCAGTTCTTTGCGATCTTCGCCGACGGCCACGGCCGCCAGCTGCCAAAGCTCGAAAGCGGCCCCTTGAAGTACAACTTCTACGCCGCCGACACCCTCAAGAAGTCCTTGCCCTATGCGACCAAGCCGATGAAGCAGGCCGTCATCGCCCCATCGATGCTCGCCCTGCTGTACCCGCTGAAAGATCCGGTCGAGGGCTACTCGCGCGAGGCGTTTGAGGAGGACATCGTCCAGGAGTGCGTGACGGACATCCGCAAGGCCTTTGAGGCCGGCGCCGCACGCGTCTCGATCGACTTCACCGAAGGTCGCCTGGCGACCCGTGAGGATCCGCGCAACCCATGGACCGGTGCGGGCCTGCTGCCGCACTTCATCGACCTCAACAACCGCGTCCTGGCGAACTTCTCCGACGAAGAGCGCCAGAGCATCGGCATCCACACCTGCCCCGGCGGCGACCGCGACTCCGTGCACTCCGCCGACGTCCCCTACAACAACCTGCTGCCCGAGATGTTCAAGATCAACGCCGGCTACTTCCTCATCCAGCTGGCCTCAGAACGCGACAAGGACCCGATCTTCGAGTCCATCGGACAGCACAGCCGCGACGACCAGATGTGCTACCTCGGCGTCACCGTCACCCAATCCCCACGCCCCGAAAGCCCGCAGGAGATCTGCGACATGGTCGTCCGTGCCGCGGACTTCATTCCCAAGGAGCGCATCGGGACGACCGACGACTGCGGCTTCTCGCCGTTCTCGATCGACGAGAAGCCCAACCACGGCTCACCGGACTACGCCCGCGACATCGCCTTCCAAAAGATCAAGGCACGCGTCGAAGGCACCCGCATGGCCGCCGAAAAACTCGGCGTCGGCTGATCGGAGCCTCATAGCAGCGCCGAACGGCCCGCTCCGGCGGGCCGTTCGCGTTTCCAGCCGCCGCTACTCGCTGACGCGAAGCTCGGCCTCGGCGCCGCGGATGATGCGCTTGCCGTCCTGCGTGCAGGTGGTCTCGACGATCGCGACGCCATCGGCGACCTCGCGCACCGTGCCGGTCACGGTCAGCTCGACCTCGGGCAGCCCCATGCCGCGGAACTGCACCTCGAGGCGGCGCAGCGACTGCGGCCCGCCGCCCGCGTCGGTGACCGCGCGCGCCACCTGCGCCATCGAGTACAGGCCGTGCAGGATGCGGCCCGGCAGGCCGACCTGCTGCGCGAACTCCTCGTCGATGTGGATCGGGTTGAAGTCGCCCGACGCGCCCGCGTAGCGCACGGTGAGGTAGCGATCCGGGGTGACGGACAGCGGCTCGATCTCGTCGCCTGGCTGTAGGGCCATCGCTCAGCCGCCTCGCACGATGTTCGACCAGGTACCGGTGCAGACGGTCTCGCCGCGCTGGTTCTCCGACACGGACTCGAACACGAAGAACCCGTTGCCGCGCTGCTCGGAGACGTCCTTGACGCTGAGCGTCGTGGAGATCTCGTCGCCGGCGACGACGAGCGGCCCCCATTCGAACCCCTGCCCCGCGTGCACGAGGCGCGCGAAGTCGATCCCCACGTCGGGGTCGAACATCCCCTGCGCGACGGCTGGCATCGCGTAGACGACGGCGAACATCGGCGGCGCGACGACGTCGTCGTGGCCGGCCTCGCGCGCCGCGTCTACGTCGAGGTGCAGCGGGTTCGTCTCACCGACGGCGCGGGCGTACTCGCGCACCTTCTCGCGCCCTACGGCGTAGGTGGTCGGCGCGTACGTCTTGCCGATGACGTCGGTGTTGACGGCCATGAGAGCGACAGTGATAGCAGGACCGTCGCGGCCGCAGCCCGTACCGTAGGACCATGCCCGACGCCCGCGACGAGCCCGGCGCGATCAACGCGTCCGACGCCGAGCGCGACGCGACCTGCGAGCTGCTGCGCACCGCCGCCGGCGAGGGGCGCCTGACGTTCGAGGAGCTCGCGGACCGCATCGAGGCGGCGCTGGGCGCACGCACGCGCGGCGAGCTCGCGCACCTCACCCGCGACCTGCCACCAGCCACCGAGGTCGCGACCATGCGGGCCGGCACCGAGCTCGCGGCGCCGCCCGGTGTCGCCTCGACGGTCTTCGGCGACCTGCGCCGCGCGGGCCTGTGGCGGGTCCCCGCCTACAGCAGCTGGAGCACCGTGTTCGGCGACGTCAAGCTCGACCTGCGCGAGGCGCACATCGCGCGCTCGCCGGTGACGATCCACACGCGGACGGTCTTCGGCGACATCGAGGTGCTCGTCCCCGAGGGCGTCGCGGTCGACCTGCGCGTCTCGTCCATGCTCGGAACGGTCAAGCAGCTCGCAGACGCGGCCGACCCGGCGGCGCCGCGCGTCGTCGTGACCGGTCGGACGGTCTTCGGCGACGTCCGGGTGCTCCATCAGCGCCTGCGCGAGCGCCTCGCCGATCGCCTGCTCGGCCCGCGCGGCGGGGCGGCCTGACGCCTCGGCGGGTCAGGCTTTCCGCGGCGCCGACAGCGCGGCGAACGCCACCAGCGACGGCGCCTTGCCGATCGCGCCGACCTGGCTCGCGGCGCCCGTGATGAGGTCGAGCCGGAACAGCCGGTGGCGAGCTGTGCCCGAGCGGCGGGCCAGCAGGTAGGCACGGCCGTCGCGCGCGGAGATGTCGAAGCTCAGCGGGCCGGCGAGGTTGACGCCCAAGGGGCCGACCGTCGACAGCACGCCGTCGTTGGGCGGTGCCTGGATCGCGAGGACGTCGCGCGCCGTGTCGACGTTGTAGAGCGTCGTCATCGTGGCGCCGGCCGTGCTGTTCGTGTAGGCCGAGCCGAGCACGACGGGAGCGACGCCCGCGCCGGGATCGCCGGCTTTGTAGACGAGCGGCTTGTCGGTCGCCGCGACCGCGCCCGTGTCGGGCTGCAGGCGCAGGTTCTGCCCGGTGTTCGAGGTCAGGCGGATCCGGTCGACCGTCGGGTTGAAGTCGAAGCCGAAGCTCGCGCCGGCGAGCGCGGGCGCGAATGACGCAGCACCGATCGCGGTCACGCGGGCCTTGGCGCGCGACACCGTGTACAGGCGGCTGCGGTTGGTGAGCGCGACAAGCTGGCGGTTGGCAGGGCGAACGTCGAGCCCGACGATCCGCTCGCCGGCCTGCAGGCCGCGCAGCGCGACGCGCTTCCACGAAGCGGGCTTCGCGTCGTCGAACGTGTACAGGCGGTTGCCGGCGTCGACAGCGGCGAAGCGCTCTGCCGAGGCGGTCTCGGCGAAGAGGCTTGGCATCGCAAGCGCGGCGGTGGTGACAAGCAGACGAGAACGGCGCAACTGAAAGGCCCCCCGGTCGGTGTGCTCGGGTATTCGCGCACGCCTCACGAGCGGTTCACCACCGGGCGCGTCGGCGCGGACCGGGGTGCGCTGCTCAGATGAAGCTCGGCACCGTGCCGCCGTCCACCGACCACGAGGCGCCCGCGACCGCGCTCGCCTGCGCCGAGCAGAGAAACACGATGACCGCGGCGATCTCCTCGGGCTCGGCGAAGCGCCCGAGCGGGACCTTCGCCTGCTGCGCCGCCAGTGCCTCCTCGCGCGAGATGCCGCGCGCCGCGGCGGCCTGGTCGGCGAGCCCACCCTCGTCGAGCCACAGCGGCGAGGTGACCGGGCCCGGCGCGACGGCGTTGACGAGCACGCCGTCCCCGACGTAGCGGTCGGCGTAGTGGCGCGAGAGCGACAGCTGCGCGGCCTTCGTCACCGAGTAGGCGACGTTCGTCAGCGACGGGCGCTTGCCCGACGACGAGCAGACGTTGACGATCCGCCCGCCTCCGGCCGCCGCCATCCGCGGCGCCGCCGCGCGCATGAGCCGCATCGGCCCCATGACGTTGAGCTCCCACTGGCCCTGCCAGTCGTCGTCGGAGAGCTCCTCGAGCGGGCGCACGAAGCTCGTGCCGGCGTTGTTGACGAGCACGTCCACCGCGGCGAAGCGCTCGGTGCAGGCGGTCACGACGGCCTCGCCGGCATCCGGATCGGTCACGTCCGCGGCGAAGGGCTCGCCGCCCAGCTCCTCCGCCAGGCGCGCGGCCTCGTCCCCGTCGCGTGCGACGAGCAGCACCCGCGCACCCGCCGCGCGCAGGAGCCTCACGGTCGCGAGGCCGATCCCGCGCGTCGCGCCGGTGACGATGCATGCCTTGCCGTCGAGCCCAGAGTCCATGTCGGCGCAAAGCTAGCGCGCTGCGCCGCCGCCGGGGGCACCGCCAGGCGGTCCCGCCGACGCCGCGGGCCGGCGCACCGCGGGCGAAGCCGCGGCCAGGGGCACGGCCGTCCCGCTTGCCGCCGCGGGCCGGCGCACCGCGGCCGAGCCGCGGCTCGCCCCGCCGGGCCGCGGCGCGTAGGCTGGCCCCGCATGCGCCGCCTGCTCGCAGCCGTCCTCGCCGCCAGCGCGCTCGCGCCCGCGTCGCCTGCGGCCGCGCAGCCGTTCACCGACGTCACGCCCGCGGACACGGGGCTCGTCCTCTGCCCGGCCGACCTCGGCGGCGGCGGGGCGGCGCTCGCGTGGCAGCGCTTCGGCGAGACATCGGGCGGGCGCGACACGCTCGACCTCGCCGCCGCCGGCCTGGACCCGGTCACGCCGCCGAAGGCGCTCGTGGTCTTCGGCGGCTGCCCGAAGGTCGCGACCGCCGCGACCGGCGCGAGCCTCATCGCGCTGAACTACACCGGCCTCACCGAGGCCGAGGGCCAGGTGATCGTGCTCGACCGCGCCGCCAACGGCGCGACGAGCAAGCCCCTCGCGCTCAGCGCCGACGAGCACGCGACGGACGTCGCCGCCGCGGTGGCATCGAGCGGCGCGGCGCTGGTCGCCTGGGATGAGTCGAATCCGGCGGACGGCGGCCCGGTCACGGCCATCCGGGTCGCCGCGCGCGACGCCGGCGGCGGGTTCGTGCCGGCCGGCACGCTGGGCACGGAGAGCCGCGGCGCGGCGGTCGGCATCGACGAGGCGGGCTTCGGCATCGTCGTCTGGTCGGAGACCGTCCCGAGCGCCGGCAACGCCAGCCGGCTGCTCGCCGCGACCCGTGCGCCCGGCGGCGCGTTCTCGGCAGCGCGCGAGGTCGGGCGCGCGGAGGGCGACGACGGCAGGTTGAGCCTCGTCGTCGGCCGGACGGGCGAGGCGCTGCTCGCCGTATCCGACTCAAGCGGGGTGCGCGTCGGAGGCGGCACGACGCGCACGGGGATCGGCGCGCTCAAGCGGCTGGACGGCGGCACCACCGGCGCCGTCGCCGCGACGCTGAGCGCCGGCGGCGCGGCCGCGGTCGCGTGGCTGCAGCCGGCCGACGAACGCGCGCCGCGGTCCGGCGTCGCGGTCAGCGTCCGTCCGCCGGGCGGGGACTTCGGGGCGCCGCACGGGCTCGCCGCCCCGGCCACGCGGCTCGGCGGCAGCGAGGCCACCAACCTGCGCCTCGCCGCCGCGCCCGACGGGCGCATGATCGCCTCGTGGTCGGTCGAGGTGGGCTCGGGCGATCGCAGCATGTCGCCCGTTCCCGTGGCGGCCCTGCGGCGCGCAGACGGGACGTGGGCGGCGGCCGTGCCGCTCGCCGGCCCGTGCCGCCAGCAGATCGACGCGTTTCCGGGCTTTGACGCCGCCGGCCGGCCGCGCGTCACGTTCGTCGACAGCGGGCTCGTCAGCGGCGGCGACTACGCCTTCGTGTCCGACACGCGCATCCGCGTCGCGCGCCTGGACGCCGAGCCCGCGACGGCGGTCGCGCCGCCCAAGGTGACGCTCGGCGCCGCGCGCCGGCAGGTGCTGCGCCGCGACGAGCTGAAGCTGCGCGTGCGCTGCGCGCGCACCTGCGACGCGCGGATGTTCGCCGTCATCGGCCGCTACAGCAGCCCAGCCTCCGGCCTGTTTGCGCAATGGCGCCGGCTGCGCGCCGGGCGCTGGTACAGCGTCGCGCTCGAACACGAGAGCTACTTCGACGACTCGAAGGCGCTCGGGCGCGAGGGTCGCACGGTGAAGGTCAAGCTCGTAGCGCACGCGTGCGACAGCGCGGGCCGCATCGCCCGCGCGCGGCGCACGATCAGCGTGCGGATCCCGCGCTCGCGCGAGCGTCCCTAGGCCAATGGCACCTTGGCCCCGGATATCGGGGTCAAAGGGCCACGCATCAGGACCCGGGCCCGCTCAGCGCGGGTCGGGCAGCAAGAGCTCGACGTTGCGGTCGGCGGGGCCGCCCTCGGCGCCGTCCTCGACTCCGACCTGCGGGTCGTTGTAAGCGATCTCGCGGCCGAGCGCGGCCAGCGTCTCGGGCTCGAATGCCCCCGCGGGCGTGCCCGGCCGCGGCGTGGCGAGCGTCGCGCCGTGGTCGACGAGCGTGCCGAAGATCGACAGCGTCCCGTCCCGGTTGTCCATGATCTCGAGCAGGCGCGACTGGATCGGCCAGTCGATCTCCGACGACGTCTCGATCCCCCAGAAGCCGCCGCCTCCCTCGCGCTTGAAGGCCGTGATGCGGTGCTGGTGCGTGTGCCCCGCGACGTAGGCGATGACGTGCGCGTGCGCGAGCAGCAGCGCGCGCAAGTCGGCACCGAGGCGCAGCGGCCGCGAGCTGCGCGGGTCGAGGTCGCAGCCGGGCCCGGTCACGGCGGCGCGCAGCGCGCAGTCGCCGCCGTCCTCGTCGGGCGCCGGGTTCGTGAGGCTGCCGATCGGGTGGTGGCCGAAGACGACGACGACCTCGCGGCGGGCGTCCGCCGCCTTCAGCTCGCGCTCCAGCCAGCGAAACTGCGGCTCGTCGAGGTTGCCGTCGGAGATCAGGCGATCGCCCTCGGCGACCGTGTTGATCGCGATCAGGCGCACGCCCGGCTTCGGGCTGAAGGCGTAGTACGCGGCATGGCCGTTGGACGCCGCGAGCTCAGCGCGGTCGACGTGGCCGAAGCCGTGCGCGTCGGCCTGCTTGCCGGTCGCGTGCAGCGCCTTGTACGCGGGCCGGTCGGCGTAGCCGCGGTCGGGGTCGGGCGGCACGACGATCGAGCGGCCGGGGCTCGTGAGCAGCGCCGCGATCCCGGCGATGCCCGTGTCGCCGAGCGGCTTGACGCAGCCCCGCGCGAGGGTGTCAAGCGCCGCCAGCGCGTGGATGTTGCCCTGCACCTCGCCGTCGTGGTTGCCGAACGCGACGTAGCTCGGGCGGTCCAGGCCCGCCGCCTGAAACGGCTGCTGCGCGCGGTCCATCAGGCCGGGGTAGCTCGGCCAGGCGGCCCACCCCTTGATCGGATGGTTGGGGTCGTAGAAGCGCCCGGACTCGAGCACGTCCTGCTCGTCCTGGACGCCGGTGTAGCGCGCGGCCTCGCCGGCGGGCGCCGCGGCAAGCGCTCCGCACACGCCGCCCTCGACGCCGGAGTTCGGGTTCAGCCGCCCGCCCTCGAGCAGCCGCACGACCCACTTGACCTCGTTGATCTGCTGGCTGTCGGCGGAGTCGCCGGTCGTGATCGTCAGCGCGAGGCGGGCGTGCCGGCGGCCGCGGCTGCGGATCGGGCTCGCGTCGAAGCGGTTGATCTGGCGCACGACCTCGTCGACCGTGAACGGCTCGAGCGCCTCCTGCGGGCGCCACGCCGACTCGAACGGGGAGTTGTTGAGATCGAGCACCTCGGCGCGCGCGGGCGACTCCTCGTCGGCGAGCTGGAAGTCCGACAGCTGCGCGAAGTACATGAGCGAGCGCCGGCGGGCGAGGCGACCCTTGCGCGCCGTGGCGAGGTCATCGCGCACGACGCGCTTCCAGCCGGCTTGCAGCCTCAGGCGCGAGTACGGCGCAGCCGGGTCGCCGCCGATCGTCGCGTACGAGGTCGTGGTCTTCGCGAGCGTGGCGGCGTCCGCCGCGCCGGTGCCGGCCAGCGCGACGGCTGCGGCTGCGGCGATCCATGCGGCGGGCCTGCGCACGACGCAAACGTACAGGCCTGCGGCGCGGAGCCCGCCAGGAGGTGCCGGAAGTACCCTCGGCCCGTGCCCGCGTCGCCCGCGCTGCCGATCCGCCGCAACACCGCGCTGCTCTCCGGCTCGCTCGCCACCAACTCGGCGACGCTCCAGCTCGCCGCGGCCGTCGCGTCGCTGACGCTCGTGCGCGTGCTGCACGTCGAGGGCCTGCTCGGGCTCGGCCCGGCGATCGTGCTCGCCTCCGGGGCGCTCGTCGCGCTGCCCGCCGGCCTGCTCATGGACCGCTTCGGCCGCGTGCCCGTGCTCGCCGCGGGCTTCGCGGCCGGGGTCGCCGGCTGCGCGCTCGCCGCGCTCGGCAGCGCGAACGACCTGGCGATCGCCGTGCTGGGCGGCCTGATCCTCGTCGGCGCGGCGAACGCCACCGCGCTGCTCGCCCGCACGGCCGCCGGCGACATGTACCCGCCGCAGCGCCGCGCCCGCGGGATCGCGCTCGTGCTGTTCGGCTCCGTCTTCGGGGCGATCCTCGGACCCGGCGTGTTCAGCCCGCTACTCGCCGGCCGCGACCTCGACGGCGACGCGCTCGCGACCCTGTGGCTGGCCGCGGGCGCCTTCATGGCGGCGGGCCTCGTGCTCGTCTGCTGCGTGCGGCCCGACCCGACGAAGATCGCCGCGCTCCTGCGCCACGCGGACGGCGACGACGCGCCCGCCGCGTCGGCCGCGCCGCTGCGCGAGCTGCTGCGCCGGCCGGGCGTCGTGCCGGCGCTCGTCGCCGCGCAGGCGAGCTTTGCGGTGATGGTCGCCGTCATGACGCTCACCGGGGCGGTCGTCGTCGACCACCATCATCACGGCGCGGACATGGTGTTCCCGATCATCGGCGCACACGTCGTCGGGATGTTCGGGCTCATCGTGTTCGTCGGCGACCTCGTGGACCGCATCGGCCGCACGCCCTCGCTTGCGGGCGGCCTGCTGCTCATGGCGGCGTCGGTCGCAAGCCTTCTGTGGGTCACGAGCGTGCCCGCCACCGGCATCGCGCTGTTCGGGCTCGGGCTCGGCTGGAACTTCTCGTTCGTCGCCGCGACAGCCGTGCTGTCCGACTGCACCGAGCCGTCCGAGCGCGGCAAGCTGCTGGGCTTCAACGACCTGCTCGCCGGGCTCACCGGGGCCGGGTTGGCGCTTCTCGGCGGGGTCGCGCTGACCGTGCTCGGCGTCGGCGCGCTCGCGATCGGCGGGGCGGCACTCGTCCTGGCGCCGGCGCTGTGGATCCTGCGCCCGCCCGCGCCCGCGACGTAGCTGGAGGCAGCGCGGAAAGGGACCTCGACCGGGGAAAGTTCGGCCACCCTAACTCCTATCGCGTATCGTTCGCCACGATGACCGGCGAACCCGATCCGTCACGCGCATCGCACCCCGCGGAGCGCAGGGACGGTGCGCTGCCGCGCACGCTCGACGAGCTCCACCGCACCGTCGCGGCGATGCTCGACGAGCCCCCCGACGAGGTCGGGATCGACGACGACCTCGTCCTGGACTGGGGCCTTGACTCGATGCGCGTCATGGACTTCGTGGAGCGCTTGCGCGCCAGCGGCATGGACATCGCGATCCTCGATCTCGCCGAGCGGCCGACGATCCGCGCCTGGGACGCGCTCCTCACGGCCCGTGCCTCCGGCCGGCGGGTCGCATGACCGCGCTGCCGCTGACCACCGCACAGCAAGGCGTCTGGTTCGCCCAGCAGCTCGACCCGAACAGCACGGCGTTCGTGACCGCCGAGCGACTCGAGCTGCACGGCCCGGTTGATGACGCCGCGCTCGCCGCGGCGATCCGCGGCGCGGTCGACGAGGCGGACGTCCTGCACGTCCGCGTCGCCGACCGCGACGGCGTCCCGTGGCAGCACCTCGATCCGCCCGGAGACTGGCCGCTTCAGATCGTGGACCTGCGGGCGGCGCCGGACCCCGAGTCCGCGGCCGACGACTGGTGCGAGCGCGCGCTCGCGCACCCGGTCGACCTCACCCGCGACCCGCTCTTCAGCGAGGCGCTGCTGCGCGTCGCCGATGACCGCGTGCTCTGGTTTCAGCGCGTGCATCACCTCGCGGTCGACGCGGTCGGGCTGCAGCTCATCGCCCGCCGCGCCGCCGATCGCTACGCGGCGCTGCTCGCCGGCGAGGACCCCGGGCCGTCGCCGTTTCCGTCGCTCGACAGCGTCGTGCACGCCGAGGCCGAGTACCGGGCCTCCGCCGCCGCGATACGCGATCGCGAGTACTGGGAGGGGCGCTGGAGCGCGGACCTGCCGCCGGTCGCCGCGCTCAGCGACCGTCCCCTGGGGCCCGTCCGGGGCGTCCATCGGGCGAGCGTCGCGCTGCCCGACTCGACGCTCGCGGCCCTGCGCGCAGCGGCCGACGTCGCCGGGGGGAGCTGGCCCGAGGTCGCGATCGCGGCGGGCGGCGCGTACGTCCACCGCTTCACCGGCCCGCCCGCCGGCGACGACCCGCACGCGGTCGTCCTGGGCGTGCCGCTGTCGGCGCGGCTCGGGCCGATCGCGCTGCGCGCGCCCGTCACGACGGTGAACGTCGTGCCGCTGCGCACGGACGTCGCCGCCGATACGACCGCCCTCGCCCTCACGCGAGGCGTGAGCGGTGAGCTGCGCAAGATCCGCCGCTACCAGCGCCATCGCGCCGAGGACCTGCGTCGCGCGGTCGGCGCGCTCGGACACGTGCGAGCGCTGTACGGCCCGCTCGTCAACGTGCTGCCGTTCGACTACGACCTGCGCTTCGGCGCGGCGAGGGCGATGGTGCACACGCTCGCTGCCGGGCCGGTGGACGACATCGCGTTCAACGTCTATCACCGCGGCGACCAGCCTCCGCGGCTGGATGTCGAGGGCAACCGCGACCGACACGACCCTGCCGCGGTCGCGCTGCACGCGGAGCGCTTCGTCGCCTTCCTTTCGACGTTCGCCGCCGCGGTGCGAGCCGGCGACGACGGCGCGCCGATCGACGCGCTCGCGCTCACGATGCCGGCCGAGCTCGAAGCGATCGCGCGCTGGAACGCGACGGCCCACCCGGTCGAGGACGTGACGCTCACCGACCTCCTCGAGCGCGCCGCGGCCGAGCACCCCGACCGCACGGCCGTGCGCTTCGAGGGCAGCGACCTGACGGTTGCCGAGCTGCATGCCCGCGCCGCCCGGCTCGCGGCTCGCCTTGCCGAGCACGGGGCCGGCCCCGGCAAGGTCGTCGCGGTCGCCGTCCCCCGCAGCGCGGAGCTCATGGTCGCCCTCGTCGCGGTGCTGCGCAGCGGCGCCGCGTACCTGCCGCTCGATCCCGAGTATCCGGCGGGACGCCTGGCGATGATGCTCGAGGACGCCGAGCCGGTCGCGGCGATCACGGTCGCGGCGCTGGGCGACCTCGTCGCCTGGCCCGCGGGCCTGCCCCTGCTGAACCCGGTCGCCGACGCCCGGCCCACAGGTGGCTCGAGCACGGAGGCCCAGCTCACGGCGGCGCGTCCGGAGGACCCGGCGTACGTCATCTTCACCTCCGGCTCGACCGGCCGGCCGAAGGGCGTAGTCGTCTCGCACCGCGCGATCGTCAACCGCCTGCTGTGGATGCAGGGCACGTTCGCGCTCGGCCCGTCGGATCGCGTCATTCAGAAGACGCCGGTCGGCTTCGACGTGTCGGTGTGGGAGCTCTTCTGGCCGCTCGTCGCCGGCGTGCCGCTCGTCGTCGCGGCGCCCGGCCTGCACCGCGACCCGCAGGCGCTCGCCGAGCTCGTCGAGCGCGAGCAGATCACGACGATCCACTTCGTCCCGTCGATGCTCGCGCTGTTCGTCGACGAGCCGGCGGCGCTGCGCTGCTGCTCGCTGCGCCGCGTCGTGTGCAGCGGCGAGGCCCTGCCCGCCGAGCTCACCGGCCGCTTCCTCGAGCGCTTCGACTGCGAGCTGCACAACCTCTACGGGCCGACCGAGGCCGCGGTCGACGTCACGCACTGGCCGTGCACGACCGCCGACGCCCGCACGAGCGTGCCGATCGGCCGACCCGTCTGGAACACCCGCACCTACGTGCTAGACGGCGAGCGCCGCCACGTGCCCGTCGGCGCGTCGGGCGAGCTGCACCTCGCCGGCGTCCAGCTCGCCGACGGCTACGTCGGGCGGCCCGACCTCACCGACGCGGCCTTCGTCGCCGACCCGTTCGTGCCCGGCGAGCGGATGTACCGCACCGGCGACCGCGCCCGCTGGCGGCCCGACGGCGCGCTGGACTTCCTCGGCCGCCTGGATCACCAGCTGAAGATCCGCGGCCAGCGGATCGAGACCCAGGAGGTCGAGGCCGCGCTCATCGGAGAGCTGGTGGTTGCGCAAGCCGCGGTCGTCGGGCGTGCCGACGGCCCGGGCGGAGCGCTGCGCCTCGTCGCCTACGTCGTGCCCGCCGACCCCGCCGCTAGACCTGACCCCGCCGCGATCCGGCGATCGCTCGCGCACACGCTGCCGGAGGCGATGATCCCCGCGGCGATCGCGATCATCGACGCGTTGCCGCTCGGCGCAACCGGCAAGCTCGACCGCCGCGCACTGCCAGACCCCGAGCCCGCGGGCGCCATCACCACAGGCGCCGGGCGGCCGCCGCGCACCCCGCGCGAGGAGCTCGTCTGCGCGATCTTCGCCGAGCTGCTCGACCTGCCCGCCGTCGGCGCGGACGACGACTTCTTCCTGCGCGGCGGCGACTCGCTGCTCGCCGCCCGCGCCGCCGCGCGCATCCGCGACGCCCTCGGCGCTCCCGTCACGATCGGGACGGTGTTCGCCGCGCCGACCGCCGAGGCGCTCGCCCGGCGCCTGGACAGCGGCGATCACGAAGCGCTCGACGTGCTGCTCGAGCTGCGCCACGGCGACGGCCGCCCGCCGCTGTTCTGCGTGCATCCCGCGGGCGGCATCGGCTGGTGCTACACGGCGCTCGCCCGCGGCCTGCCGCTCGGCCAGCCCGTCCACGCGCTGCAAGCCCGCGGCCTGGCCGGGCCGTCGCCGCTGCCCTCGTCGATCGACGCGATGGCCGCCGACTACGTCGAGCAGATCCGCTCCGCCCAGCCCCGCGGCCCGTACCGCCTGCTTGGATGGTCCGTCGGCGGCGTCATCGCGCACGCGATCGCCGTCTCGCTGCAGCGCGCGGGCGAGGAGGTCGACCTGCTCGCTGTGCTCGACGCCTACCCGAGCGACCAGTGGCGCGAGCTCGCCGAGCCGACCGAGTCCGAGGCGCTCGTGGCGCTGCTGAACATCGCGGGCATCGGCGCCCCGGCGGGCGATGCCGAGCCGCTGCGCCGCGAGCGCGTCGTCGAGGCGCTGCGCGCGGAGGGCAGCGCGCTGGCCTCGCTCGAGGACACGACGCTGAGCGCGCTGATCGACATCGTCGTCAACAACGCGCGGCTGATGCGCGAGCACGTCCACGAGCCGTTCGCCGGCGACATGCTGCACGTCCGCGCGGCCGCCCCGCGCAGCGAGACCTGGCTCTCCGCCGGCGGGTGGCAGCGCCACGTCGGCGGGCGCCTCGAGATCCTCGACGTGCCGTGCACCCATGTCGAGATCGTGCGACCGGCCGCGATCGCGGAGATCGTGCCCGCGCTCGTCGCGCGCCTCGGGGGCCGACCCGCCCGCGCGGAGCGGGTCCTCGACGGGAGCCCGGTGTGACGAGCCTCGTCGGCACCGTCGCCCTCGTGACCGGCGCGGGCCAGGGCATCGGCGCGGCGGTCGCGCGGACGCTCGCCGCCGAGGGCATGCGCGTCGCCGTCACAGATCGCGACGGCGACGCCGCGGACGCGCTCGCCGCCGAGCTGCGCCGCGACGGGCACGACGCGATCGCGATCGCGCTCGACGTCACCGATGGGCACGCCGTCGAGGCGGCGGTCGAGCTCGTCGAGCGCGACGCCGGCCCGATCCGCACGCTCGTAAACGTCGCGGGCGTCCTGCGCACCGGCCCGGTCGTCGACTGCCCGGACGCCGACTGGGACGCGATCTTCGCGGTCAACGCGACCGGCGTGTTCCGCGTCTCGCGCGAGGTCGCGCGGCGCATGGTCCCGCGCGGCGCCGGCAGCATCGTCACGGTCGCCTCGAACGCGGGCGGCGTGCCGCGCTCCGGCATGGCCGCCTACGGCGCATCGAAGGCCGCCGCCGCGATGTTCACGCAGAGCCTCGGCCTCGAGCTCGCGCCACACGGGATCCGCTGCAACGTCGTCGCCCCCGGGTCGACCGACACGCCGATGCTGCGCGGCATGTGGGCCGACGAGCGCGGCGCGGACGCCGTGATCGGCGGCGACCTCGAGGCGTTCAAGGTGGGCATCCCGCTCGGGCGGATCGCGGCTGCGCAGGACGTCGCCGACGCCGTCGCGTTCCTCGTCTCCGACCGCGCCCGGCACATCACGATGCAGGTTCTCTATGTCGACGGCGGCGCCGCGCTGCGCGGATGAGCGCGCGGCCCGAGACCCCGCCGCTTGCCGGCTGCGTGCCGTGGCCCGACGAGCTCGCCCACCGCTGGCGCGCCCTCGGCTACTGGCGCGGCGAGACGTTCGGGTCGATGCTGCGCGAGCGTGCCGCGGCTACGCCCGACCGGCTCGCGCTCGTAGCCGGCACCGAACGCTTCACCTACCGCGAGCTCGACGACCGCGTGGACAGCCTCGTCGGCGGCCTGCGCGAGCTCGGTCTCGCCGCCGGCGATCGCGTCGTCGTCCAGCTCGGCAACGAGGCGGCGTTCGTCGAGGTCGTCTTCGCCCTGCTGCGCCTCGGGGTGCTGCCCGTGTTCGCGCTCCCCGCGCACCGCCGCCGCGAGATCGGCCACTTCGCGGAGATCGCCGAGGCGCGCGGACTGGTCGTGTCCGGGATCCCCGCGGGCGACTTCGACGCGCGCGCGCTGGCGAGCGATCTGCTCGGCCGCATCCCGTCCCTCGCCCACGCGATCGTCGCCGGCGGCGAGCCGGGCGAGCACGTCGCGCTCGACGCGATCCGCACTAACGACCCCGATCGCGAGGCCATCGACGCCGCCGGCCCGTCGCCCGCGGCGTTCGCGTTCCTGCAGCTCTCGGGCGGCAGCACGGGCGTCCCGAAGCTCATCCCGCGCACCCACGACGAGTACCTCTACACGCTGCGCCGCAGCGCGGAGGTCTGCGAGCTCGACGAGCACTCGGTGTACATGGCGGCCCTGCCGGTCGCCCACAACTTCCCGCTCAGCTCGCCCGGGATCATGGGCGCGTTCTACGCGGGGTCGCGCGTGGTCCTAGCACCGGACCCGAGCCCGGAGACCGCGTTCGGGCTCATCGAGCGCGAGCGGGTGACAATCACCGGCCTCGTCCCGCCGCTGGCGATGCGCTGGATCGACGCGGCGCGCAACCGCGGCGACGACCTCTCGAGCCTCGCCGTGCTGCAGGTCGGCGGGGCGAAGCTGACCGAGGCGGCGGCCAGGCGCGTCGGCCCGGAGCTCGGCTGCCGGCTGCAGCAGGTGTTCGGGATGGCCGAGGGCCTCGTCTGCTACACGGGCCTGCACGACGACGAGCAGCGGATCGTCACGACCCAGGGCCGGCCGATGGCCGAGCACGACGAGCTGCGCGTCGTCGACGACGACGATCGCGTCCTGCCGGCCGGCTCGACCGGGAGCCTGCAGACGCGCGGGCCGTACACGATCCAGGGCTACTACCGAGCCGAGGAGCACAACGCGCGCGCGTTCACGTCCGACAGCTGGTACCGGACCGGCGACGTCGTGCGCGTCACGGCGGAGGGCGACGTCGTCGTCGAGGGCCGCGACAAGGACCAGATCAACCGCGGCGGCGAGAAGATCGCCGCGGCCGAGATCGAGAACGAGCTCCTCGCCCATCCCGCGATCCATGACGTCGCCGTCGTCGCGATGCCCGACGAGCTCCTCGGCGAGAAGTCGTGCGCGTTCGTCGTCGCCCGCGGCACGCCGCCGCGCAAGCCCGAGCTTCGCCGCTTCGTGCTCGAGCGCGGGCTCGCCGCCTACAAGGTCCCGGACCGCTTCGAGTTCGTCGACGAGCTCCCGCGCACGCACGTCGGCAAGGTCAGCAAGTTCGTCCTGCGCGACCGCCTCCGCCGACCTGCAGCTTCCCGCCCACCGTCCTAACGAGGTCCACGCCATGGCCATCCCCGCAATCGACCCGTACGAGCTGCCGACCGCCGAGGACCTCCCGATCGGACGTGTCGCGTGGGAGGCCGACCCGGAGCGGGCCGTGCTGCTCATCCATGACATGCAGCGCTACTTCGCGCGCCCGTTCACGCCGAACGCCTCGCCGCTTCGAGACGTCGTGCCACGGATCGAGGACCTGCGCACGCTCGCCCGGGGAGCCGGCGTCCCGGTGCTCTACAGCGTGCAGCCCGGTGCCCAGACGCCCTCCGAGCGCGCGCTGCTGTGGGACTTCTGGGGCCCCGGACCGTCGGACTTCCGCGAGGACACGGAGATCATCGACGAGCTCGCGCCCGCGCCGGGCGAGCCCGTGATGACGAAGTGGCGCTACAGCGCCTTCCAGCGCACGGACCTGCGCGAGCGGCTGCACGCGATGGGGCGCGACCAGCTCGTGATCACGGGCATCTACACCCACATCGGCTGCCTCACGACGGCGCTCGAGGCGTTCATGCAGGACGTCCAGCCGTTCCTCGTCGCGGACGCGACCGCCGACTTCTCGCGCGCGGAGCACCTCGCGGCGCTGCACTGGGCGGCGGGCCGCTGCGCCAGGGTCGTGACCGCGCACGACGTCGGCGCCCAGCTGCGCGGGCCGCTGCCCGAGCAGATCGCGGTCCGCGGGCCGGCGCACGAGCAGGTCGCGGTCGGCGCCGAGATGCAGGCAGAGGCCGTCATGGACGGCTGAGGCGCCGGGCGCGTCAGACGGCGGCGGCGACGCGGACCGGCCTGCGGGCCATCGTGGACCGCATCCCGGCGACGCGCTCGTGCGTCGCGTACGCGCACAGCCAGCGATACGAGGCCTCCTCACCGGCGACGCTGCGCAGCGCGAAGTCCTCGTCCAGTGCGAGCACGAGCGGCCGGGCCAGCGTCGCGTGCGCGACGGCGAAGCGCCCGTCCGGACCCGCGAGCAGCCCGAGCGGGATGTGCGCGCGGCGCGCCGCGGTCACAGCGATCGCGCCGAGGACGATCGGCGCTCCCCTCCGGCGCGCGAGCGTCTCGACGATCGACAGCGTCTCGGGACCGCCATCGCACACCGAGGTGAGGCGCGCGCCAAGCAGCGCTCCAGCGGCGACGAGCTCGTGGCGCGGGGACCCGCTGCGCACCTCGCGCAGCGCGAGCACCAGCTCGTCGATGGCGAGCGAGGCGTCCGAGACGCGCGCGGGCTCGCGGTCGAGCAGGCACTCGGCGTGCCCGGTGCAGGCGCTCAGCTGTGCAAGTCGATCATCGGTAGTGGTCATGTGAGGTGCCTGCCCCCTTCCCCCGGCGGACTTAGGACACCCTAACGAATTCGGGCGCCCTAATACAACGCCTCCGGACCAGGGATTGCCGCGGCGAGGGGTCAGCGGCCGGTCCCGGCCTTCGGCACGACGAGCGGCGTGCCGGTCTCCGGGTCCGGGATGACGCGGCACGCGAGCCCGAACACGTGCTCGACGAGCTCGGCGTCGACGATCTGCGACGGGTCGCCGGTCGCGACGATCTTGCCCTCG
This sequence comes from uncultured Actinomycetes bacterium, assembly GCA_963839905.1. Lineage (GTDB taxonomy): Bacteria > Actinomycetota > Thermoleophilia > Solirubrobacterales > Solirubrobacteraceae > CADCVQ01. The sequence goes on from CAWIXC010000018.1 coordinate 97,112, forward strand.
CGCATCGCGATCAGGTGCGTCGCGTAGCGGCACGCGTGGTTGAGGTCGTGCAGGACCGCGACGAGCATCCGCCCCTCATCGCGATGCAGCGCCGACAAGAGGTCGAGGACCTCGATCTGGTGGGCGATGTCGAGGAACGTCGTCGGCTCGTCGAGCAGCAGGATCGGCGTCTGCTGCGCGAGCGCCATCGCGATCCACACGCGCTGGCGCTGGCCTCCGGAGAGCTCGTCGACGGCCCGGCCGGCGAGGGCTTCGACGTGCGTCGCGCGCATCGCTGCCCCCACCGCCCCCTCGTCGTCGCGCGTCCATTGGCGCAGCAGGCTCTGGTGAGGATGGCGGCCGCGCGACACGAGATCGGCGACCGTGATCGCGTCGGGCGCGATCGGGCTCTGCGGCAGCAGCCCGAGCCGGCGCGCGACCTCCTTCGTCGGGATCTTGTCGATCCGCTCGCCGTCGAGCAGCACCACGCCCTGCGTCGGGCGCAGCAGGCGCGCGAGCGCGCGCAACAGCGTCGACTTCCCGCACGCGTTCGGCCCGACGATCACCGTGAACGAGTCGTCGGGGATCGTGACGTCCAGCCCCTCGGCGACGACGCGCGCACCGTAGGCGAGGGAGGCGCCCGACACCTTCAGCCGTGGCGCGGGCGGGCCTGCGGGTTCCGGGGGTGCGGTCATCGGGTCTTCGTCTTCCATTCGCGGGAGAGCAGCCAGATCAGGTACACGCCGCCGACGACGCCGGTGACGATCCCCACGGGCAGCGGGGTGTCGGGGAAGATGCGCTGGGCGAGGAAGTCCGACAGCACGAGCAGCACCGCGCCGAGGGCCGCGGATGGCACGAGGCCGGGGCCCGTCGCGCGGGTCATGCGCCGCGCGAGCTGGGGAGCCGCGAGCGCCACGAACGCGATCGGACCCGTCGCGGCGGTGGCCACCGCGGTCAGGCCGACCGCGACGACGATCAGCCACATCCGCGAGCGGTCCACCGAGATCCCCAGCGCGGCGGCCGCGTCGTCGCCGAGCTCGAGCTGGCGCAGGGTGCGCCCGAGCACGCCGACGGCGGGGAACAGCACCGCGAGGGCGATCCCGACGGGCACGACGTGCTCCCAGCCGCGGCCGTTGAGGCTGCCGACGAGCCACAGCCGCGCGCTCTGGCTGGACTCGAGCGTGATCTGCGTGAGCAAGAACGCCGTCAGCGACGCGAGCAGCGTGCTGAACCCGATCCCGATCAAGACGAGGCGGTAGCCCTGCGTGCTGCCGGTGCGCAGGGCGAGCAGGAAGACTGCGGCGGCGACGGCGAGCCCACCGCCGATCGCCCCTGCGGCGATCGCGAGCGTGCCGCCGCCGAAGACCGCGATCTGCAGCACGGCGCCGACCGCCGCGCCCTGCGTGAAGCCGATGATGTCCGGGCTGCCGAGCGGGTTGCGGGTGATGCTCTGAAAGATCGCCCCGGCGACGCCGAGCGCCGCGCCCACGAGCAGCGCGGTCATCGCGCGCGGCAGGCGCAGCGTCTCGATCACGATGTCCGCGCCGGGCGGCCCGCCGCCGAACAGCGTCGCGATGACCTCGCTCGGCGACAGCGGGTAGTCGCCGGTACCGACGGCCAGCACGGTCATGACGGCGGCGACGACGAGCAGCACGAGGACCACCACCGCGCTGCGCACATGCAGCCGGAACGAGATGCGGTCGCCGGCGCGGCGGATCACGCGACCCGGTCCCGCGATCGCCGCCGCCGAGCTCTGTGCGCGATCGCCGGTCATAGCTGGGCGATCCGGCGGCGGCTGACGAGCGCGATGAAGAACGGCGCGCCGAGGAACGCGGTCACGACCGCGACCTGGACCTCGGCCGGCGGGTCGATGATGCGCCCGATGACGTCCGCGACGAGCAGCAGCGACGGGGCGAGGACCATGCAGTACGGCAGTATCCAGCGCTGGTCGGGGCCCGTGATCGCCCGCGCGATGTGCGGGATCGTGAGGCCGACGAACGCGATCGGCCCCGCGGCGGCGGTCGCGGCGCCGCTGAGCACGGTCACGCCGACCAGGCCGAGCGCCTGGATGCGGCGCGGCTTGAGCCCGAGCGCCCGGCTCGTGTCCTCGCCGAGCGCGAGCGCGTTCAGCGAGCGGGCGAGCAGCAGCGCGAGCACGACCCCGATCCCGATGAAGATCCCCATCTGCTCGACGATCGACCAGTCGCGCCCGCCGATCGCGCCGACCTCCCAGTAGCGAAACTGCTCGAACACCTGCGGCTTGAGCACGACCATGCCGGTGATGAACGCCTGCAGCGCGGCCGTGACCGCGATCCCCGCGAGCGCGAGCCGGACGGGGCTCGCGCCGGCGCTGCCGGTCGCCCCGAGCCCGTAGACGAGCACCGAGACCGCGGCCGCGCCAGCGAACGCGAACCACACGTACTCCGTCGGAGCCGTCACGCCGAGCGTCGCCATCGCGACGACGACCGCGGCCGCCGCGCCCGCGTTGACCCCGAGCAGGCCGGGGTCGGCGAGCGGGTTGCGGGTGAGGGCCTGCATGAGCGCGCCGGCGACGCCGAGGGCCGCGCCCACGACCAGCCCGAGCGCCGTGCGCGGGAGCCGCAGCTCGTGGACGATCTCGCTCGTGCGGTCGCCGGTCGGGTGCCACAGCACATCCCACACCTCGTGCGGAGCCAGCGACCGCGCGCCGACCGCGATGCTCAGGACGATCGCCGCCGCCAGGACGACCAGCGCGATGACCAGCCCCAGCGAGCGGGAGACGCGGCGCTTGACCGCGATCGCCGGCTCGGGGACCGTCGTCGCCATCACGTGGCGGCGGACAGTACTCCGGCGAGCGCGTCGGCGAGGCCCGCGCGCCAGCACAGGGCCTCGTGCCCGCCCACGAACTCGGCGTACGTCACGCGCGCGCCCGCGTGCGCGAGCGCGGCGCGCAGGCGCCGGGTGTCGTCGACCATCACCCACTCGAGGGTCCCTACCTCGAGGTGCACCCGCATGCCGTCGAGGGCGCTCGTCGCGCAGCGCTGGACGGCCCAGCAGTCGCCCTCGGGGTCGCGCGGCGCGCTGCCCGACGGCGCCGACCAGACCGACGCCGACTGCGCGACGACCCCCGCGAAGCGCTCAGGATGCTCGAGCGCGAGCGACAGCGCGGCAAGGCCGCCGAGGCTCTGCCCGGCGACGAACGTCCGCGCGGGGTCGGCGGGCGCGCCGAGCGTCTCGTGCGCCCACGGCAGCAGTTCGTCGAGCACGAAGCTCGCGAACGGCGCCCGCGGCGCGAGGTCTGTCGCGCGGTCCCGCGCAGAGATCGCCTCGACCATCAGCGTCACGACCGGCGGGATCCGTCCCTCCCCGATCAGGTTGTCGAGCATGACCGGCCCGTCGAGTCGCCCGACCCACTCCTCGCCGTCGAAGAGCACGAGCACCGCGGGCGGCTGATCGGTGCCGGCGCCAGCGGGCACGTAGGACCACACGCGGCGCGGCGTCGCGAGGATCGCGCTGGCGACGTGGTGCTCGGTGACGGTCCCGCGCGCGCCGCCCGGGCGCGGCAGCGCCCACACATCCGGCGGCGCGTCGGGCAGCGCGACGATCGAGGAGTGGCCCGCGCCGTCGCGCTCGGCGAAGGCAAGCGGGTTGAGGGGGTCGGGCGAGACCGCGGTCACGAGGCCCCGCCAGCGGGCGGCCGCGCCGGTCCACACGAAGCCGTCGGCGGGGACCTGCCCGTCCTCGGGCGCGAGCAGGTACGTCGCGCGGAAGCTGCTCGTCAGCCGGTAGCTGCGATGCCAGACGTCGGTCCCGGCAAGCCGGTGCAGGACGCTGTCGTCCATCACCGACGGGTCCGTCAGCCGGTTGGCGACGAGCACGACCCTGCTCGTGCCCTCCCCGTGCCCGTGGCGATCGCGCCAGAGGAACGTCACGGTCAGGCGCCCATCCGCGCCGTCCTCGAGCAGCGGCGTGCCCGATTGCGCGGCCTGCGCCCAGAAGCGCTCGAGCGCCGCTTCGTCGCCGGCGTCGAGCTCACGGCCCAGGCGCGCGATCCGCGGGCTCTCGACGATCTCCTCGCGCGGGTGCTTCGGGGTCCGCGGCGGGCCGGCGGCGCGCGCGCTCGGCGTGCCGGCCGCTGGCACCCCGGGCGTCACCGCGCGGCGGGCTGCCGAGTGAGCGTGCGCTCGATGTCGTCGAGGACGACCTGCTCGGCGAGATACCCGCCGGCGCTCGTCCAGATCGATCCGTCGACCGGCACGATCCGCTTCGTGCGAAACGCCCGCAGGCGGGTGAAGCCGGGCGTGTCCTCGGCGTACCTCAGCGCCTGGCGGGCGCTCGCGAGGTCGGCGGGCGTGTCCGACGCGCCGCCGGATGCCCCGCCACCGCCGCCGAGGGAGCCGAAGAACATCACGTCGCCGTCGAGGTACTCGATGTTCTCGAGGCTCACCGGGACGGTGTGGCCGGGGCCGCGGCCGCTCTGAAAGCGCGGGCGCTTGAGGCCGATGTCCTTCAGCACGCTGCCCGCGGACAGGTCCTCCTTGATGATCGCCGGCAGGCCGATGCCGCCCCAGCGCACGATGCTGACCTCGGCGTCGGCGTTGGCGCCAAGCCGGCTGCGGATGCTGGCCACCCGCTTGTCGTAGACCTCGAGCAGCTCCGCGCCGCGCGCCTTCCTGCCGAGCGCGTCCGCCGCCCCTTCGAACGTCTTGCGCCAGTGCCCGCCGTTGCGCCCGACGATGACCGTGGGCGCGAAGCGCTGCAGCTTGTCGAGCGTCGCGTCGTCGAGCGTCGCCGTCCCGTCGCTGAGGATGAGGTCCGGCCGCAGGGCCGCGATCCGCTCGATGTTCGGCTGGGCGAGGATCCCGACGCTCTCGATGCCTTTCGTGCGCGCCTGCAGGTAGTTCGCGATCGTTCCCTGGCCCCGACCAAGGCTGGTGCCGATCGGCTTGATGCCGAGCGCGAGCGACGCGTCGAGCGTAGGCTCGCTGAGCGCGACGATCCGCTTGGGGCTGACGGGAATCTGGGCGCTGCGCCCCAGCGCATCGGTGTAGGCTCGCGTCTCGCTGGTGCTCGCGCTGCCGCCGCAACCCGCAAGCGCGAGTAAGACGAACCCGATTACGGTGCAGCGGATCACCTGGCGGTGACTATTAGGGCTTGCACGCACGGCCGGTTAGGGTAGCCTAACCGTCGCTATGCGCAACACACGACATCCAGACATGGCGCGGGCAAGTCTTGCGGCCGTGCTCGCCATCGCCGTCGCGGCCATCGCCGTGACGCTCGCGACCCCCGCCACGGCGATCCCGCCGGGCGGCCCGGACAACGTCTCCAACGGCGCCAGGGTGTCGATCGACCGCACGTCGGTCACCCAGGGCGGCCGGATCCGGGTCAGCGGATCGAACTGGAAGTCGAAGGGGTCGCGCAACAGCCGCAAGGCCGAGGTGACGATCAAGCTCGACGATCTCGACATCCTCGCCGTGTTCCCGATCAAGAACAAGCGCTTCTCGGGCTCGGTGCCGATCCCGCGCCAGGTGCGGACCGGGCGCCACTGGCTGCGGTTCCTCGCGGCCCGGCCCGCCACGAGCATCAAGAGCAAGTTCTTCACGGTCAAGAAGCGCTAGTGGCATGACGCGACGCGGGCGACGCTCCGCCGTACGGCTTGGCCTGGCAGCCGGCGCGACGGCGGCGGCCTGCGCCCTCGTCTGGTCCTCCGGGGTGACGGCGGCCCCCGACACCGGCGTGGTCGACGCGCCCGGCACGCCGCCGGGCGTCCTGCGCATCACGTCCCCGGCGGGGCCGGTCGCCGGCAAGATCAGCTTCTGCGTCGAGAAGATCCGCGTCGACACCGCGGCAGGCCCGGTCGCCCAGAGCTTCATGCTGAAGTTCGACGACTTCGGCAGCTTCGGGATCGGCCCGTACACGCCGGACGCGAACGGCAGCATGTGCGGCACGGTCTCGACGATCGCGGCCGACTACGCGAGCGCCCGCGGCGGCGCCGCCGACAAGCTCCCGGACGATCTCTGCGACGCGACCAAGCCGCACACGCTGCGGCTGCTGTCGGCGGGCTGGGGCGCGCCGGGGACGACGCCGGAGGCCTCGCAGCGCAGCATCGCCCAGCCGATCTCCACCGGCGGCACGTGCGGGGGGGCGACCCCCGGCGGGCCCGGCGGCGGCCCCGGTGGTGGACAGACCGGGCCCGGCGGCAGCACACCGGGCACGACGACGCCGGGTGGCTCGAATCCCGGCACGGCCGCCGCGTCGCTGAGCCTGCGCTCGACGACGGCCTCCGTTCGCGGCCGCTCGGTCTACGTCCGGATCACAGGTGGCAGGACGTTCGTCAAGGGCACGGCCGTGCTGCGCACGCGGGACAAGGTCGCCATGGGGCGCTCGAAGGCCGTGCGCTGGACGCTCGCCAAGCAGAGCTTCCAGGTCGCGGCCGGCAACGCCGTCGAGCTGAAGCTCGCGCTCACGCCGAACGGCCGCAAGCTCATGCGCCCCCGGCTGCGACTCGCCGGCAAGCTCACCCTCACCCCCGCCAGCGGCATCGCGCTGACGCGCGAGGTCTCGGTCCGGCGTCCCAAAGCTTCGAAGAACTAGATCCCTCGCCGAGGAGCCCTTGATGACCCTGCCGATGCTCTCACCGCGACGCAGGCGCGCAGCTCTTGCGGCTGCCGCTTCCGTCGCCGCGCTCGCCGCAGCGCTGCCCGCGGACGCACTCGCGATCCCGCCCGGCGGCCCGGGCGAGACCCGCAACGGCGCCACGGTCACGGTCAGCCCGCGGGTCATCGCCCCCGGCGGCACGGTGACGATCGCCGGCAGCGGCTTCTCTCCCGGCCAGACGCTCACCATCAAGCTCGACGACGGCCTCCTGCTGCCGGCGACGCCCGCCCCCGGCGGGGCCGACGTCTTCCTCTCGGTCGCCGTCGACGGCTCCGGGAACATCCCGGCAGCCACCGACCTCGACCTCGACACGGTGCGCCCCGCGGACCAGCCGGCGGTGCAGGACGGCTCACACCGAGTCCGGGTGCTCAGCGGGTCGCCTGTCGCGGGCAGCATCCATGCCGACTTCGCCGTGACGACGCTGTCGCTCGGCCCGCCGGAGAACCTGGTCGGGTCCGGGCCTCCGCCCCCCGTGCCGGCGTCCGGGTTCGTCGCCCCGCCCGAGAGCGACCTGCTCGAGTTCCCGGCCGCGGCCGATCCCGACCTGCCGTACACGGACATCCCGCGCCTCGTCGCCGGATCGGTCGTGCCCTTCCGCTTCCATGACTTCCCCGCGGCGCAGCTCGTGACGCTCAAGCGCAACGACGCCGCGGCCAACGAGCTGCAGCTCATGTCCGACGCATCGGGCGACGGCGCCGGCTACGTCACGCCGGACACCTCGCTGCCCGGCTCGAGCTGGATCCGCTTCCTGACGGGTCCGCCGCCGAACCAGCGCAGCGTCCGCGCCCCGTACGCGATCGTCCCCAACACCGACGATCGCGGCGTGAAGATCACGCGCCAGGTCCTGGCGAGCGGCTCCGTCGCATACGCGACGAAGGCGCTCACCCGGCAGCCCGTCGACTACGTCCCGCTGTCAAACGACGGCCAGACGTTCCGGGCCCGGATCGTGGGCGAGGCGCCGATCACCCAGACCGCGAACGGTGCCGGCGTCGCAACCGGCGCGCTCGCCCTGCCGCCCGGCATCCTGCCGGGCACCTACACGGCGCTCTTCACCGTCGGTTTCGCGAAGCAGAACGACTTCCCGCAGGCCGTCTTCGCGCGCTCGTTCGACGTCGTCGCCGAGCTGCCTGCGGCGACCGCCGCGCTTGCGAGCGCGACGAGCCTTCCGGGCGGGACGGTCTCCTACACCCTCGGCTCGTTCGCGAGCAACGCGGGCGGCGGGCAGAAGGTCGGCGTCTACGTCGACGGCGTCGCCGCCCCGGTGGACTGCGTCGACACCGACGTGGCCGGAGACCACGCCGGCTCGTTCGCGCTGCCCGTCGGCGTCGGGGTCGGCGCTGCGACCGTGCGCTTCGTCGCCGGCAGCCAGTGCGTCACCGGTGGCGCGACCACGCAGCCGCCGGCGCGCGATGTCGCCGCAGCGCTGACGGTCGTCGCCGCAGCCGTGCCGCCGCCGCCCCCCCCGCCCGGCCCCGCCCCGCCTCGGCCGGGCCCGCCGTCGGTGGCGCTCAAGTCACCGCTCTCCGTGCTCTCGAAGAGCCTGCGCGTGAGCAAGGGCGGCACGATCACGCTCAGCCTGCAGCCCGCGTCCGCGCGCGTGAACACGGCGATCACGATCAAGACGCAGAAGCCCGTGAAGCTCAAGAAGAGCTCGAGAAAGAAGAAGGTCGTCACGATCGCGAAGCGCTCGTACATCTCGATCCCGGGAGCCGCGAGCCGGTCGGTCAAGCTCACGCTCACCAAGGACGGAAAAACGCTGCTGCGGCGCCTGAAGACGGTCCTCGTCCGGATCTCCGTGACGCCGGCCGGCGGCAAGGCCGTGACGAGAAACGTACGCCTGAGCCGTTGACGCTTGCGCGCGCCGCGAGACGCTGTGTAAGGTCAGCCTAACATGACTACTCAGGCAACCAGACGTCGCGTCCTCGCCGCGGCCGCCGTCGCCATCGCCGCCGGCGGCGGCGTCGTGGCGACGATGGCTGAGGGCGCCGATCCGCCGACCACGGCGGCGTTCTCGACGATCCCCGGCTCGCTCTACAACCGCACCTCCGGGACCGGCACGAGCTCCACGAACGCCCAGATCCTGACCGGGGGAACGGTCACCTTCAACAACTCCGACCCGGCCGAGGCGCACAACCTCCGCTTCACGCAGCCGGGCGTGTCGTGCAACCAGACGGCACCCCCGGGCGGGCCCAGCGGCGTGCTCACGATTCCCGATCCGTGGGACGAGGACGAGGCCGCAGACTGGGCCGGCACGTGCACGTTCGCCCAGCCCGGCACGTTCACGTTCGTCTGCGACCCGCATGCCAGCGAGGGCATGACGGGCACCGTCACCGTCAGCAACCCGGGCACGACCCCGCCCCCGCCCCCGCCGCCACCGGGCAGCCCGCCGCCGCCACCGCCGCCGGGAGGCACTCCGCCCCCGCCGCCGCCCGGACCGGGTGGCACCACCCCGCCGCCTCCGCCACCGCCCGGAACGGTCCCCGGAACGACCGGGAACCAGCCGTCGATCGCCGTGAGCTCGTCGCAGCGCGGCGGCGTGCGCGGCACGATCACTCACGCCAAGCGATCGAGCCCCGTGAAGGTCGAGGTGACCGCGAAGCGCGGCGACATCGGCTCGTCCGGCGACAAGGCCTCGTCGACCGCCGTCGGGACGCTGAACGGGCGCACGTCGCGATCCGGCGGGCTTGACTTCCTCGTGAACCTCAGCGGGAAGGCCAAGACCGCGCTTACCAAGCGCGGGCGGCTGGTCCTCGGCGTGCGCGTGACGGTCGCGCCGCTGACCGGCGCCACGCAGCCCAAGACGTTCAAGGTGACGCTGCGACCGGCGAAGAAGCCGCCGAAGACGGCGAGCGTGGCGCTGAAGAGCAACCTGTTCACGCCGAGCACCGTGGACCTGCGCCGCGGCGGCACGGTGACGTGGACCTGGCGCGACGGCAAGGTTCCGCACAACGTGAAGGGCAAGTCGTTCGACAGCGAGATCAAGTCGAGCGGGACCTTCAAGCGCACGTTCAAGAGCAAGGGCTCGTTCGCCTACGAGTGCACCTTGCACGACGGCATGGTTGGCAAGGTCCTCGTGCGCTGACGACGCGCCGCGAGCTCCGGCCTCGAGTGAGACCCTTCGCGGCGCATGCCGCGGAGGGTCATTCTCGTGGGCTGCGCGCCTAGCGCTTCAGCGTGAGCGTCTTCGTGGTCGCCGTGCCGCCGCCGGTTGGAGCCACGCGCAGCACCACCTGCACGCGACCCAGCTTCGACATCGCCTTGCGCCCGTCCGCGGACAGGGTCAGCGTCACCTTCGCGGCCTTCGCGCCGGCGGTCAGCGAGACCGTGCGCGAGCTCGTCATGGTCACGGTCCTCGAGCGCGAGCCCTTGCCGCCGATGCGCACCTTCTTCGCGGTCTTGACCGTGAACGCCGCGCGCGTCGCGGTGCCTGTGCTGAGCGTGACCTGCAGCTTCTTGCCCTTGCTCGTGAGCTTGGCAGCCGTGATGCGCGGCGAGACGGCGACCGGCCCCGCGGGCGGTGGCGGCGGCACGACAGGCGGAGGCGGTGGCGCCACGACCACCGGGGGTGGTGGCGGCGGGGGCGCCGGCGGGGGCGGCACGATCGCGGCCGTCACCGCGAACGTCGGCTGCGGCACGAGGATCCGCGCCGGAAGGTCGCTCTGCTCGCCGCCCGCGATGCAGTTCGTGCCGGCCAGCAGGAACACCGTCGCCGTGCCGACAGGCGTCGCGGCGGGGACCGTCACGCTCACGTCGGCGTTGCCGGCGGCATCGGTCTGGACGCATGCCAGCGTGTCGGCACCGGGCGAGCCGAGCTTCAACCCGACCTTCTGGCCTGCCGTCCCGTTGATGTTGCGCCAGTTCTCGAGGCGCATCATGAGCGTTCCGCCGGCTGGCACGGACGGCGTGAGCACGATCCCGGTGGGCCGCGGAACGACGTCGATGAGGATCGGCACGTCCCGAGCGCCGATCGACAGCTGCACCGCGTGCGTTCCCGGCGTCGTGTCGTTCGGCAGCGTGATGCTCGCGGTCGGCGGGAGATCGCCGGCGACCGTGGTGGAGAACGACGTCGTCGAGTACGGCTGCCCGTCGATCGTGATCCCGACCGGTGTGCTGGGCGCAAAGCCCGTGCCGCGCACGGCCATCCCGGCGCCGGGCGCGTAGGTCGTGCCCGGATAGAAGGTCCCCGCGGAGCTGCCGCTGGTGCTGACCTGTCCGAGCTCGAGGTCGACGATGGTGAAGAACGCCTGATAGGCGATCGGATCCGCGCACGGGTTGCTGCCCGTGCTCAGCAGGCCGCAGAGCAGTTGCAGGAAGTGATCGCCGGCGTGCGGCGACCCGGCCGGCCCGTTGACCGGCAGATCCGCCGGCAGGTCGATCCAGCCGCTGAACTCGCCGTTGAGCGCGATCATGAACTGCAGCACCCACTCGCCGCCGCCGATGTCCAACGGTGGCATCGCGCTCGGGCCGCCGACGTGCCATTTCGTGGTGAGCGAGGTCTCGTCGTCCAGGAGGTCCGGCTTGATCGCGAGCACGGGGTTGCCTTGGCCGCCGGCGGGCGTGAAGTGGCTGCCTTCGATCAGCACGCGTCCCCCAGCGGCGAACGTGTCCGAGCTCAACGTGACCTGCGCCCCGGTCGGGTGCGTGTACGTCACCGGCGCGGCGGAAGCGACGCCCGTCGTCGCGGTCAGCAGGAGCGCTACGGCGAGCAAGATGCCACCCGCGGGGCGGCTCACCAAGAGGGTCTTGAAGGGCATGGGGCTCCTGTAATCCGAGCGAGAAGAGGACGGGTCCGTGCATCCGGCCCCCGGAGCCGTTAGGGTAGCCGAAGTCAAGTAGTAAGGGTGCCCTAAGGACCTGTGAAAGGCCCTGGGTACGGCGGGGAAAACGTCGTGCGTCGACCGGCGGGCGACAAGAGTCAAGGAGCCTTCAGAGACATGCTCAATCCAGGCCAGATGGCCCGGCACGCGTCCGCGCTGCTGGGAGCAGTGGGGCTGCTCGCGGTCGTACCGGCGGGCGCCAGCGCACAAGTCGTCGATCCGTACTACGAGCAGATCACGCAGCCCAACACGGGCAAGGTCGTCTCGTTCAACACGGGCAATCTCGGGTTCGTCAAGAACCACTCGTTCACGGGGGTGTTCGGCGTCGCAACCGGCACGCTGCCGTCGATCGCCGGCGGCGCGTACGCGTTTGGCGCGTACAACGCGGCAGGCGTCGCGTCCGCGACGAACCAGCCGACGGCGAACAACCCGTATGGCCTCACGGTCGTGCAGGACCCGAACGCGCCGACGAACCCGATCATCGTGACGGCGCAGACGCGCACGAGCACTGTCGCGGCCTTCAGGCACCTGGCGGGCGCGCCGTCAGGCGGGGACCCCTCGCTACTCGCGGCGGCCACCGACGACATCCTGACCAACGCCGAGAACACGCCGGTCACCACCCCTCCAACCCAGAACGCGTTCTTCCGCGTCCGCACGCCGCGCGCCGACAACCCGCGCCAGCGCGCACTCGTGGCCAGCTACGGCGCGCCTGACGGCCTGGTCACCGTCATCGACCTCGACCCGCTGAGCTTGACCTTCAAGAAGGTCATCGCCCGGCTCGACGCGCCGGGTGCGGTTGACATCGCCGTCGACGAGGCGGGCGGCTTCGCGTACGTCGGGACGTTCGGCACGGATCCCGCGACCCCCGGCTCGGGGAACGGCGACGTGCTCGTCTTCAACATCAAGAGCACCGGGCCGGGCGCGCTGAACACGTCCAGCGCGTCGGACAAGGAGCTCAACCAGCCGATCGCCGTGATCGACACGGTGACCGCCGACGTCGACGGCACAGGCCCCGACGGCGTCAACGAGGACAACTCGCGCCCGAACTACGACCCGGTCGGCAAGCGCGTCTACACGGCCAACTACAACGGCAACTCCGTGTCCGTGATCGACGTCGACTCCTCGAGCGCGACGTTCAACACGGTCATCCAGACGATCGAGCTGCCCGACGCGCAGCTGGGCCCCGACGCCCTGTCGATCGACGCCACGCGCGGCCTCATCTATGTCGCCGGCCTCGGCAAGCGAACGGTGACGGTCATCAAGCGCGAGACGGCTCCCACACCCGACCACATCGTCCTGACGATCCCGACGTATGGGTCGGTCGTCAACACCGACGTGGATCAGGTCAGCGGGCGCGTCTTCACCCAGACGATGGGGTCCGGGATCCCGAACGGCCCCAGCCCGCTGCACGCGATCGACGTGACCGAGGTCATGCCGGGCACGTACTCGGCCACGGTGCAGGATCTGCGCTCGAACGTGATCCTCGGCTACGAGGTCGCCGTCGACCAGTTCAACCACCGCGTCTACGCGGCGGACGCGCGCTCGCTGCAGGCCACGCGCACGAAGATCGTCGGCGGCGCCATCCAGGGCCCGCCCGGCGCTGACGGCGAGGACGGGGCTCCCGGTGCCCCCGGAGTGGGCACACCGGGCGCACCCGGCGTGGGCTCCCCCGGTCCGGCGGGTCCGGCCGGCCCCGGCGGCGCGGCAGGCCCGGCAGGCCCGGCCGGCCCGGTGGGCAACCTGTCGGTCGACCTGACGCTCGGCCAGGTCAAGGTCGTCGGCAGCAGCGCGTCCGTCAAGGCGCCCGCGGCCGGCACGATCAAGGTCGTCGTGAAGTCCGGCTCGACGACGATCGCTCAGGGGTCGAAGACGGCCACCAAGGCGGGCACCGTCAAGGTGACGCTGAAGAAGACGACCAAGGGCAAGGCGCTCTTGAAGAAGGGTGCCGTCAAGGCCAACCTCACGGCGACGTTCACGCCGAGGGGCAGCTCGAGCGTGCGCTCCGTGCGCAGCTCGAAGATCACGCTCAAGCGGAGCAGGTAGGACGACCCGCTGCGCGCCGCCGCACGGCGGCGCGCAGAGCTTGTCGACGGGCCGTGGCGTTCGCGCCGCGGCCCGTTGTCGTTGTTCGCCGCGAGCAGTAAGGTCCGCCTGACATGGCCCCTCCGGTGAGCAAGCATCACGCCTCGTGGCTCGCGATCGCAGCGATCGCCGGCGGCGCCGGCCTCGTGGCCGCGATCGCGCACGGCGCCGACCCGCCCACGACCGCCGCGTTCGCGACCGTCGACAGCACGCGCACCTTCCAGCGCACCGCCGGCATCGGCTCGGATACGACGAACGCCCAGATCGCGATCGGCGGGACGGTGACCTTCGACAACGTCGCCTCGTTTGACTCTCACGACGTGAGCTTCGTCTTCGCCGACCAGGACGGCGTCGCGTGCCAGCAGACCCTGCCGGCGGGGATGACGTCGCCGGATCCACGGCAGTTCCCGATTCCGCTCGCGGCGGGCACGTGGCAGGGCGTGTGCACGTTTTCCCGGGAGCGCGTCTACCGCTTCACCTGCACGCTGCATGACGGCATGGAGGGCACCGTCACCGTCGGCAACCCCGTGGTCGCGCCACCGCCACCCCCGCCACTGCCACCACCGCCACCGCCACCGCCCGGCGCCACGCCGCCGCCCGCGGGCACACCGCCTCCCCCACCCCCGGTCTCCGCGCCTCCGGGCCCACCGCCGCCGCCCGCCACGGGACCGTCCGGCACGGCGCCCGCGAGCGTGACGATCAAGGTCGCCGCGCAGCAGCGCGGCACCGGCGTGCGCGGCACGATCACGGGTGCCAAGCGTTCGAGCGCCGCCACGATCGAGCTGCGCGCCAAGCGCGGCGACCTCCGCGCGAGCGGGAAGCGCACCGACACGATCGCCGTCGGGCGCCGGAGCGCGAAGACCTCCGGCGCTGGCGGCCTGGACTTCCTCGTCAAGCTCAACGCGAAGGCGCGTGCGGCGCTGAGCCGCCGCGGCAAGCTCGCGCTGGCGGTCCGCGTGACCGTCGCGCCGGCCACCGGCGCCACGGTGCGAAAGACGTTCCAAGTCACGCTGCGCAAGGCGCGCAAGGCGGCCAAGAAGGCGCCGTGACTGCGGCGCTCAGGCGCGCTTGATCGTCAGCGTCTTCGTCGTCGCGGCGCCCCGGCTGGGCGCGAGCCGGACGATCACCTTCACGCTGCGCAGCTTGCGCAGCGCCTTGCGGCCGTCGGCGGTCAGCGTCAGCTTCACGGTCGCCGCCGCGCGACCCGGCACGAGCGCGAACGTGCGCGAGCGGGTCATCGTGACGATCCGCGCGCGCGATCCCTTGCCGCCGATGCGCACCTTCTTAGCGGTCTTGACGGTCGCGGTCGCGCGCGTCGCCGTACCCGTGCTGAGCGTGAGCCGCAGCTCCTTGCCCTTCGTCACGACCTTTGCCGACGCGACGCGCGGCGAGACCGGTGGCGCCACGGGCGGCGGCGGCGGAGGCACCGCAGGTGGTGGTGGCGGCGCCGGGACAACCGCGGGCGGTGGTGGAGGCGGAGGCGGCGGCGACGTCGCGGTGAAGACCGTCACCGCGCTCGTCGAGCCGGCCGTGAAGAGCAGCGTCCGCTCACCCGGGCTCGTGCTCGCGGGCAGGCTCAGCTGACCGGCGAACCGGCCGTCCGCGCCGACGGACAGCGAGCTCGCGAGCGCGACGCCGTCGAGCTTCACCGCGACCGGTGCGCCGGCTTCGAACCCCTCGCCGGACACGCCGAGCGCCGAGCCGACCACCGCGCTCGCGTCTGCGCTGGCCGAGGGTGCCGTGGCGGAGACGCTGAGCGGCGGAGCGACGCGGCTGCCGGGCAGGTCGTTGACGGGGCTGGTCGGCCCGCCGCACGACGTGCCCGCGGCGAACCCGACGGGCGTCGTGCCGATCGCGGTGCTCGCCGGCAGGATGGCGGTGCCGGTCGCGCTGCCGGTGACGTCGGCCTGCAGGCAGGCGAGCACGACCTCGTTGACGACGACCGCGACCTTCTGGCCGCTGCCGCCGACGCCGATGAAGCCGCCGAAGTGAAACGCGAAGCGGCCACCGGGGCGCACCGCGGGCGTGTCGAGCGTCGCGGTCGGCGGCGCGGTGATCGTGATCGGCGAGGACGCCGTGATCGTGCTCGTCGAGAACTCGAGCGTGTGCGGCCCGGGCAGGGTCGCGACGGGGATCGGCACGCGGGCCGAGGCCGGGAAGTCGCCGGCGGCGTCGGTCGTGATCGACGTCGCGAGCGGCACGCCGTCGAGCTTCACGGTGACCGCCTCGGACGGATCGAAGTCGCGGCCCTGAGGGGTGACCTGCACGGGCACGGGGCCGCCGGGGCTGCTCCCGGGCCTGAAGGTCGTGCCCGGCTGGAAGGCGCCGGCCGGGTTGGTGAGGCCGAGCGTCAGCCGCGAGACGACCGAGAAGGGGACCTTGTAGGTGATCGGAGGCGTGACGGCCTCGTTGGTGCTGAAGGCGCCGGACAGGATGCGCAGCCAGTGCAGCCCGCGATCCGCGCCCACGCCGTACCCCTCGAGCGGCAGGTTCGGCGGGAGATCGATGTAGCCCGTCCACACGCCGCCCGGCTGCTGCGCGACGAACCAGATGAGAGCGTCGTCGGTCCGGGGATAGGCGTCCGGGCCGCCGGCGACGAACCCCACGATGTCGATGTCGTAGGGCTTGATCGCGATCAGCGGGAAGCCCGGTGCCGGCGTCGACGAGACGAAGCCGGTGCCGGAGATCCCGAGGCGCTGCCCCGGCGCGACGACGGTGTCGTCGATGGTCACCGAGGCCCCCGAGCCACCCGGATCGACGAACGTGCCGGGCGTCGCGGAGGCGGCCGGCGCGAGGATCAGGAATGCCAGCAGCGCCGCGAGGGCGGCGCGGCAGCGGGGTCTTGGTGTAGTGAGCGTTGTCATGGGCCGAGCGTGCTCCGGCCGCGAACGCTCGCGGCCGGAGAACGCGTCTGGGCTACTTGACCGTGATCGCCCGCGTGATCGTCTGCGTGACGCCGGCGGGCGTGGGCATCGCGAGCGTGGCCGTGTACTTCGCGCGCTTGCGCTTGGCCGCGATCGTGATCGTGGCCCTGCCCGTGCTCTTGGTCGTCCTGGCGCTGCCGCGCAGCGTCTTCTGACCCTTGCGCTTGAGCGTGATCCGCACCGTCCCGTTCACGCGGTTTGATTGCGTGACCGTGCAGCGGATCCGGTTCTTGGTCTTGCCGGTGCGCGTGCACGACACGCTCACCCTGCCGGCAGACTTCGACGGCTGCGCGACCGGGGGCGGCGCCACCGGTGGCGGCGGGGGCGGCGCGACCGGCGGCGGCGCGACCGGTGGCGGCGCGACGACCGGCCGTGTGAGATCGACCCGCGCGACAGCCGCGTCGTCACCGGAGATCGGTGTGCGGCCGAGGTATCCGGAGACCGTGACCTTGGTGCCGATCGCGGTCACGCCGTACAGGAAGTCCCCGGGGCCACCGAAGTCGACGATCGCGGCGCCGCCGGGCCCGGCGGTCGTGTCGGGGGTGCCGTTGGGGTTGATGACGAACACCAGCCCGTTGGAGTTGACCGGGTTCGGTGCCGCCGGGTCCTCGCTGTGGCCGACCATGGCGATCCGTCCGTCGGCAAGCGCGGTGATGTTGCGCGCGCGGTCGTTGCCACCGGCGGCACCGGCGAACGTCACCTCCCCGTCGGTGCCGAAGTCCTGATCCCAGGAGCCGTCGCCGGTGAACCGGAACGAGATCGCGTCCGTGTTCGTGGACCCGATGCGCGCGCCGTATCCGGCACCGATGTAGCCGGTGCCCTGCGCCACGACGCCGTAGGCCTCGCCGCGCGCGCCGACCAAGCCGGTCGCGACACCGGGCTTGCCCTGCCCGTCGGTCCCGAGCGAGCCGCCCTGGAACGTCGAGTCCGGCGTTCCGTCGGCCTTGAAGCGAAACAGGATCGGCGACTGCTGTGTCGCGGGCGGCACGGTCGGGGTGTCGGTCACCAGCGGCACGTTGCCGTAGGCCGCTCCCACGAACTTGCCGTCGGGCTGCAGCAGGCCGTTGCGGGTGTTCTCGCTGATGCCCGGAGTACGAATCGAAGCGACCCCCGCCGCGCCGAACGTGTTGTCGAGGGTGCCGTCGGCCTTCAGCTGCACGAGGACGTAGTCACGGTCGGTGCGCACGGCGTTCGTGGCAGTGTCGGTGCCCTTGCCGCCTGTGACGATGATCCGGCCGTTCGGGCGCACGCTGACGCCATAGCCCGTGTCGCCGGTGACCGAGGTCGAGCTGGCGGTGACGGGGGGCGCCGGCTGCATCCCGTCGGAGAGATCGATGCGCTTGACGCCACCCACGCCGAAGCCGGAGTCAAGCGTGCCGTTGGCCAAGAACCGCGCGACGTAGATGTCGGTGTCACGGCCGTCGGGCTTGCCCGCGGTTCCCGGGGTCTCAGCCTGGCCGGACACGACGATCTTGCCATCGGGCTGCACGGCGACGCCCTGCGCCAGCTCGCCGATACCCGTCGGGCTGGCCTGCGGTGTGGTGTCCGGCGCGGGCGGCACGGCGCCAAACGGGGCCGCGGAGACGTTGACCTGGGCGATCCCGGCGACCCCGAACGTCAAATCCAGCGCGCCCGTCGCGGTCGTATGCGTCAGCACGAACGCGCGGTCGGCCGCGTTGACCCCGATGTAGCCGACGTTGTAGGTGCCGCCATCCGGCGCCGGCGCGTTGGCGAGGTAGCGGTCGCCGAAGGTGGCCGACAACGGCGTCAGCGCCTGCCCTCCGACGCCGAACGTCGCGTCCAGACCTCCTGCCGAGGCGGTGCTCGCTGTGCCCATCAGTCCCATGCAGGCCATCGCGGTCCCGATGCCACACCTCATGCTCTTCGCCTGCATACGGCTCCTCCCTCGTTGCCCCGGTCCCTTAGGACACCCTAACCAGCATCGGCACCCTACCTGTTGGCGCGAGGTCGGGGCAACCCTCAGCCGAGCTGTCAGGGTCACCTGCGTTCGTTCGCAAGCCGCGGCACACGACGCGCGCTCGGCCCGCCACGCAGGAGATAGAGTGCGACCGGTGAGCCAGCCGCCGCACGAGCGCATCGCGACCGCGGTCGACGCGGTCGCCGACGAGGTCGTCGCGCTGTCTCGCGACCTGCACGCCAATCCCGAGGTCGCGCGCGAGGAAGTCCGCAGCAGCCGGGCGTGCGCGAGCCTGCTGGAGGCGCACGGCTTCGACGTGCGCTGGGGCACCGGCGAGCTCGCCACCGCCTTTCGCGCGAGCATCGACACGGGCCGGCCCGGCCCGCACGTCGGCATCCTCGCCGAGTACGACGCCCTCCCCGGCCTCGGCCACGCCTGCGGGCACAACCTCATCGCGGGCGCGTCGCTGGCCGCGGGCCTCGCGCTCGCCCGCCTCGGCGTCGAGGGCGGCGCGATCGAGGTCCTCGGCTGCCCGGCGGAGGAGACCGGCTTCGGCAAGCCGGCGATGCTCCGCGCGGGGATGCTCGACGATCTCACCGCGGCGGTCTCGTTTCACGGCGCGCCGTTCTGCGCGCCGCTGCGGGCGTGCATGGCGATGCGCGCGCGGTCCTTCGTCTTCACCGGCGCCCCGGCCCACGCGGGCGTCGCGCCATGGCTCGGGCGCAACGCGCTCGACGCCGCGGTCGCGTTCTACGGCGCGACCGCCCAGCTCCGGCAGCACGCGCTCGATCCCGAGCGCGTCCACGGCATCATCACCGAGGGCGGCGACGCCTGGAACGTCGTCCCGGCGCGCGCGGTCGCGCGCTTCGGCGTGCGCGCGCAGAGCGGCGAGCGCGCCGATGAGCTCATCGCGCGGCTCGAGGCGGCCGCACGCGGGGCCGCCGTCATGCACGGCTGCGAGGTCGCAAGCGAGGACCACGAGGCGATGCAGCCGCTCAGCTTCGACGACGAGCTCGCGGCGCTCGTCGCCGAGCAGATGCGAGCGACCGGCCTCGCGCCCGCGGATCCGATGACGATCGGCGCGTCGACCGATGTCGGCGACGTCTCAGAGCGCGTGCCGACGGCGATGTTCTTCGCTGCGACGTGGCCCGAGGGAACCGACTTCCACACGGACGCGGCGGCCGCCGCGTCCGACGAGCCGCGGGCCTACGCCGCGATGCTCGACGGCGCCCGCGTGATCGCGGGGACCGTCGTCGCGCTGCACGCGCGCGAGACCTGAGGGCGCACCGGCGCGCTCGCCGGTCTAGGGCAGGGGCGTAGACTGCCTCCGTGAGCTCCCCGAAGGGCCAGTCGCGAGCGGTTGCATACGTCGAGGCGCTCTACGGCCTCCTGTATCCCGTCGGCGAGTTCCGCCCGCAGGACGCCGGCGCGCCGATCGCCGCGCGCGTCGCCGAGCAGCTCGGCGTGTCCCGGCCGGCGGCTGGTGAGATGCTCGCGAGGCTCGCCGATCAGGGGCTCGTCGACCGCGGTCCCGGCGGCACGCTCGCGCTGACCAGCGCGGGCATCGCGCTCGCGGAGGGCGGCATCCGCGCGACCCGCATCCTCGAGACGTTCTTCATCGAGTACCTCGGATACGAGCCCTCCGAGGTCCGCGCGCTCGCGTTGCAGGCCCGCGACGCGTTTGACGCCGAGCTGCTCGAGCGCGTGTACGACCGGCTCGGCTCACCGCAGCGCTGTCCCCACGGCTGGCCGCTCGGCGCCGCAGAGGAGCGCGCGGAAGCGGGGCGCCTGCAGCGGCTGAGCGAGCTGCAGGCCGGCGACCGCTGCGAGGTCGTCGGCGTCCTCGAGTCGGACGCCGAGCTCGTGAGCTGGCTGTTCGAGGTCGGGCTGGTGCCCGGGGTGGCACTCGAGGTGCACGACGTCCAGCGCGCGGGCGGTCACGCCACCGTCGGGCTCGGCGGCGGGGCGGACGACGTCGTGATCGGCGATCGCGCGGCCCGTCAGGTCTTCGTGGCCCCGGCGTAGCTCGCGACGCGCGTCAGCGCTCGGTCGCGGTCAGGGACATCGTGCTCGCATGGACGTCGCACACGAGGCGGTGCGTCGAGCGGGCCTTCGCGTTCGACGGAACCGGCGCTGTATGGGCGGCCTTACAACATCTGCCTGGTCGCCCGCGCAGTTCAAGTCGGCCCGCTGCGGTTCGTGGCATAGTGGCCACGCGATGGGCATCGACGGCGGCGACATCGGGCTTCTGACGGCGACCTTCCTCGCGGCGGCCGTCGAGATGGTCGAGGCCCTGACGATCGTGCTCGCGCTCGGCGTGAGCCGCGGCTGGCGCTCGACGCTGCTTGGCGTGGGCGCCGCGCTCCTCGCGCTCACGGTCGTGACCGCGGTGGCCGGCGTGGCGCTCGTCGAGTACCTGCCCGAGTCGCTCGTGCAGTTCGTCATCGGCGCGCTGCTCTTGATCTTCGGCTTGCAGTGGCTGCGCAAGGCGATCCTGCGCTCCGCCGGCCTGAAGGACCTGCACGACGAGGAGGAGATCTTCCGTGCCCAGCGCGCCGCCGCGAGCGAGGCGGGCGACGAGCGCAAGGCCGGCCTGGACTGGTTCGCGTTCGTGGTCTCGTTCAAGGGCGTCTTCCTGGAGGGCCTCGAGGTCGTCTTCATCGTGGTGACCTTCGGCCTGAACGCCGACGCCGTCGGCCTCGCCGCGGGCGCCGCGGGGGCTGCCGCCGTCGTGGTGCTCATCGCCGGGGTGCTGGCGCGCCGCCCGCTGTCGCGCGTGCCGGAGAACACGCTGAAGTTCGCGGTCGGCCTGCTGCTGACCACGTTCGGGACGTTCTGGGTCGTCGAGGGCCTCGGCGTGTTCGCGGACGGCAGCGAGAGCCTCGAGTGGCCAGGCGGCGACTTCGCGCTGCTCGCCCTGCTCGCGCTGTGGGTCGCGCTCTCGCGCTCCGCGGTGCTGCGGCTGCGCGCCGGCGTGGCGAGGTCCGTCTGATGCGCTTCGTCACGGGCTTCGGCCGCTTCTGGTGGGACTTCATCGTCGGCGACGACTGGCGCATCGCCGCGGGGGTGCTCGCGACGCTGATGCTCGGCGCCGTGCTGACCGCCACGCAGGCGGCGTCAGACGCCGTCATCGGTCTCGTGGTAACGGCCGGGATCATCGGCGCGGTGGCCGTCGCGCTGTTCGCGCCGGCCGGTCGCCGCTGACGCGCGGGCGCGGCGGGGGCGGCGTCAGGCGGGGCGGACGATGAGGCCGCGCGCGGCCTTCTCGGCGATCAGCCGGCCCTCGGCCCGCGGCTCGCCCTCCAGCGCGACCTTCATGTGGCCGGCCGCGCGCTGCACGTCGACGACCGAGAGCTTCACCCCCGGCACGAAGCCCTCGTCGTAGTACCAGAGCAGGAGGTCGCCGTCGTGCTCGACGAGGCGGACGACCTCGCATCCGTCGCCCTGCTCGAGCTGCGACAGCGCCACGAGCTCGGGGTTCTCGGCGCGCTCGGCGTCGGGTGAGATCGGCCAGCCGTGCGGGCAGCGGTCGGGGTAGCCGAGCCGCTCGTTCATCCGCTCGACCATGTCCGGCGTGAACGCCGCGCCGAGCCGGTCGGCGTGCTCGTGCGCGCCCGCCGCGCTGTAGCCGAGGAAGTCGGTCAGGAAGCGCTCGATGATGCGGTGGTTGCGGACGATGTGCTCGGCGCGCTCGGCGCCCTCCTTCGTGAAGACGAGCTCGCGGCCGCCGTCGCGCTTGAGCAGGCCGTCGTTGCCCAGGCGCTTGAGCATCTCGCCGACCGCGGCGCGCGAGACGCCGAGCATGTCGGCGACGCGCGCGGCGTTCGCCGGCGAGCCGGTCTCCGGCTGGTACTCGCCGATCGGCGAGACGAGGAAGTAGATGGCCTCGAGGTAGTCCTCCGGCGAATGTCCGTGAGCGTGGGCCACGCCCCGATCATAGACCGCGTCCCGCTGACCGCCGGCCGCGCTGTCGCGGCGATCCGCTCGCGCTGTGCGTCAGCGGTTGCGCGCCTGCTGGCGGGGTGCCGGGTAGGCGGCCGGGGTGCCCAGCAGGTCCGCGATCTCGCGCTCGCCGAGGCCGCTGAAGCCGTGCGGCCAGAGCGCGGCGAAGGGCTCGTCCTCCCACACGCCGCCCGCGCCGCGACCGCCGTAGTGGCGCCGCAGGTAGGCGACGAGGTCGTCGCGGTGCTCGGGGCAGGCGTAGCGCCGCGACCCGAACGGCCCGCCCGCCGTCCAGACGAGCCAGCTGCCGGGCTGCGCGTCGAAGTACTTGCCGATCGCGAGGTCGCGCAGGTGGCGTTCGAGCGTGCGCTGCGTGACGCCGTCGGGTCGCGCGTCGCAGTGGTCGCAGCGAAACAGGACCTTGACCCCCATCAGCCCCTTGCCTCCATCATCATTCGTCGTGCTCCTCCGGCGAGTTCGGTGTGTTAAGCGCCCTTGATGCTCTAACTTAGGGAACCCTAACACAGCGGCCTGCTTGCGGCGCCGAGTTACAGGCCCAGGTCGTCGAGCTCGTCCGCGCCTGCACCGGCGGCGCGCGCGGCCTTCAGCGCCTCGTTGCGGGCGACGTTCGCCTCGTCGGACGTGAGGCGCTCGCGCCAGTGGCCGATGACCTCGAGGCGCTCGCGCGGCACCGCCTGCTCCTCGCGCAGGTGGCGGCGAATGGCCCGCATGGCGGCGGTCTCCCCCGCCGCCCACACATGGACCGGCTCGGCGGGCCAGGGCAGCGCCCGCACGGCGCTCGCGAGCAGGGCGCCCGCGGGCTCCGCGCTGCCGTTGCGCCGCAGCCACGTCACGCGCGTGCCGTCGATGCCCGCGAGCGGCACCTCGGCGCTCTCGTCGGCGACCTCGACGAGCACGTCCGCGCGCGCGCCGGCAGGCAGGCGCTCGAGGATTGTGCCGATCGCCGGCAGCGCGGTCTCGTCGCCCAGGAGCAGGTGGCGGCGCGCGTCCTCGCCGGGGTCATAGCCGCCCGCCGGGCCGGTGATCCCGACCCGCGCGCCCGGCTCGACGCTGCGCGCCCACGACGACGCATGGCCTTCGTGCGCGACGATCTCGATGTCGAGTTCGAGCGAGTCCGGATCGAAGCGGCGCAAGGTGAACGACCGCATCGTCGGGCGCTGGACGCCCGGCGGGAAGCCGAAGCCGCGCTCGGTGACGGTCGGCAACTCCGGGCGCTCCTGGCCCGGCGCCGGCAGCAGGAGCTTCACGCGCTCGTCGGGCAGCCCCCTGCTCGTGAAGCCGTCGAGGCCGGGCCCGCCGACCGTGACCCGCTGCAGGCGCGGCGTCAGGCTTTGAGTCCGGACGACGACGGCGTGGTAGCTCGGGACGGCCATCAGCCGTGCACCCTAAGCGACCCGGTGATCGGCAGCTTGACCGGCCCGGAAGGCGCTCGCGAGGCGCCCATCTCCGCGATTCCGTTGCCACGTTTACGCAGGTGTGCCAGTGTTCGTTCGTCATGGCACGCAACTCCAAGGCAATCGCTCTTCGGATCGGGCCCCAAGGTCGGCTGGTCATTCCGGCCGAGCTGCGCCGCGAGCTCGACCTTGAGCCGGGCGAGACCCTGATGGCCCACGTCGAGTCCCGTCGTCTTGTACTCGAGCGCCGCGAGCAGATCCTCGAACGTCTTCGCGCGGAGCTGCGAGACGCAGCGCCGGCCGAAGGATGCATGGTGGACGATCTGATAGCCGAGCGGCGCGAGGAAGCGGCCAGCGAGGCGCGTGACGATGGCAGCCCCACCTGAATCCGTCCTCGACGCGTCCGCGGTCATCGCCGTGCTACGAGACGAGCCGGGCGCGTCGGCGGTCGAGCCGCTCTTGGGGCGAGCCGCCATGTCCGCCGTCAACTGGGCAGAGGTCCTCCAGCGCTACGAGGTGCTCGGCTTGAGTACGGTCGGCAAGCGCCAGGACATCGAGGCCCTCGGGATCGAAGTCGCAGCCTTCACAGCCGACGACGCGGAGATCGTCGCGCGCCTTCGGGCGCCGACCCGCGCGCTCGGCTTGTCGCTCGCCGATCGAGCCTGCCTGGCGCTCGCGGAGCGTCTCGGCGTCGCGGCTCACACAGCGGATCGTGTGTGGGCGCGGCTCGATCTCGCCACCGAGATCGTGTTGATCCGCTGAGCGACTACGAGCGTGGCGCGTGACGACCTCCGCGTCACCGCCGCGCTGCGATGATGGCGCCCGCATGACGCCGCTTGCTCGATCAGCTCGCCTCGCGGCGTGCGCAGCCCTTGCCGCCGCCGGGCTCGCGGTCGCGGGCTGCGGCTCGTCGTCGGAGCAGGGCTCGCAGACGACCGCAACGCGGCCGGACTCCTCGGGCAGCGCCGCGCTGGATCGCCGCGTCGCCGGCGCCAAGGCGGCGGCGGACGCCGCGCCGCGCAGCACGCGGGCCCTCGCCGACCTCGCCGAGGCGCACTACCTTGCCGCCGGCGCCGACACCGATCCGGTCGACAACAGCTACGGCCCGGTGGGGCGCGCGCATCTCCGCGCCGCCGCCGACGCGTGGGAGCGCCTGCTCGCGCTGAAGCCCAAGCGCCCGGATGTCGCCGTCGCGTCGATGATGGCGCTGGCCTACGGCAAGGCGGGCCTCGCCCAGGAGCGCAAGGCGATCGCGGCGCAGCTCCTCGTCACAGAACGCCGCAAGGACGCGTCCTCATACCTGCAGCTGGCCCGCATGGCCTACGACGCCGGCGACGCGCGCACCGGCGACCTCGCCGCCGGCCGTGCCGTCAAGCTCACGCCGCCCGCCGACCGCAAGCGCATCCGCGACGGCCTGCGTGACCTGCGCGAGGCGCGAATCCCCGGCGCGCGCTAGCCCGCCCTCGCACGCGCGCGTTAACAGGTCGCGAGTGAAATGGACATAAATTTCACTACAAGCGCCTGCTAGGGTCATTTCTTGCAACACGGGTGTGCGACCTTTCGCACGCCTAGCGAAGAAGGTCTTGTGCCGGCGCCTGGCAAGCCTCAGAAAAACCGGGCGCCCATAGGAGTCCTCATGACGCACCTTCAGCACCGCCGTACGCGCGGTGCAGTCCTCGCCGGCTCGCTGGTCCTCGCCGTGAGCCTGATCGGCGGAGCGGCCGCCGCACAGGCCACGCCGTGCGTCGTCGGTCCCGGCGTCACGCAGACCGAGACCACCGTCGTCGGCGGCGGCAACAACGACACGATCGACTGCGGTGGCGTCACGCCCGCCAAGACGATCTCCGGCAACGGCGGCAACGACACGATCACCGGCACGGATCTCGCCGACACGATCACCGGCGGCGTCGGCAACGACACGATCACCGGCGGCCTCGGCGCGGACAACATCGACGGCGGCCTGGGCATCGACAACATCTCCGGCAGCGCGGGCGACGACACCCTCATCGGGTCCTCGAACGACGGCAGCCAGGACACGGTCGACGGCGGCGACGGCATCGACACCTGCCAGGGCCCGGCGCCGGACCCGGACATCCACGCGAGCTGCGAGAACACGACCCTGCCGCCTGTCAGCGGCCCGGGCTCGGGCCCGTCGAACGGCGGGCTGCTATGCCAGACCAGCGGCGGCACGTTCATCGACCTGTCCCCGGTCGCCTACACCTGCTTGTTCCTCGGCTTCAACGGCCAGCGCCGGCCGGAGGCCAGAAGCATCTGCACGGGCGGCGGCGGGACGTTCGTCGACCTGAACCCGCTGGCGTACGCCTGCGTCCTGCCGTAGCGAGGACGGCGCGACCGTAGCTGAACCGGAGGGCCGCTCGGCGAGCGGCCCTCCGTCGCGTCAGTCGCCCAGCTCGAGCACCGCGAGGAAGGCCTCCTGCGGGACCTCGATCCGGCCGACCTTCTTCATCCGCTTCTTGCCCTCCTTCTGCTTCTCGAGCAGCTTGCGCTTGCGCGAGATGTCGCCGCCGTAGCAGCCGGCGATGACGTCCTTGCGGTAGGCCTTGACGGTCTCGCGCGCGACGATCGAGGCGCCGATCGCCGCCTGGATCGGGACGTCGTACTGCTGGCGCGGGATCTTCGCCTTGAGCTTCTCGGTCAGCGAGCGGCCGACCTCGTAGGCCTTGTCGCGGTGCACGACCATCGACAGCGCGTCGACCTGCTCGCCCGCCAGCAGGATGTCGAGCTTGACCATGTTCGACGCCTGCATCCCGCGCAGCTCGTAGTCCAGCGACGCGTAGCCCTTCGTGCGCGACTTCAGCGCGTCGAAGAAGTCGATCACGATCTCCGCGAGCGGCAGGGCGTACTGCAGCTGCACGCGCTCGGCGGACAGGTAGTGCATCCCCTTGTGCGTGCCGCGGCGCTCCTGGCAGAGCTCCATGATCGGCCCGATGTACTCCTTCGGAGTGAGGATCGACGCCTCGATCATCGGCTCGCGGATCTCCGCGATGCGCCCCGGATCCGGGAAGTCCGACGGGATGTGGACCTCGATCTCCGAGTTGTCGGTCAGCGTCACGTCGAAACGCACGGACGGCATCGTCGCCATGAGCTGGATGTCGTACTCGCGCTCGAGCCGCTCGCGCACGATGTCCATGTGCAGCAGGCCGAGAAAGCCGCAGCGAAAGCCGAACCCCAACGCCTCGGACACCTCCGGCTCCCACGACAGCGCGGCGTCGTTGAGCTCGAGCTTCTCGAGCGCGTCGCGCAGGTCGGGGTACTCGTCGGAGTCGATCGGAAACAGGCCGCAGAAGACGACCGGCTGCACGTCGCGGTAGCCGGGCAGCGGCTCGAGGTCGTGGTTGCGCGCCCAGCCGTCCTTGGTCGTCAGCGTGTCGCCGACTGCGAGGGCCGAGACCTCCTTGATGCCCGTGATGATGAAGCCGACCTCACCCGCCGAAAGCTGGTCGGTCACGACCATCGCCGGCGTGAAGAAGCCGATGTCGTCGATGTCGGCCACGGTGTCGCCGGCCATCGAGCGGATGACGTCGCCCTTCTTGAACACCCCGTCGACGACGCGGATGTACGCGATCACGCCGCGGTACTGGTCGAACTCGGAGTCGAAGATCAGCGCGCGCGGCGTGCCGTCCGGATCGCCCGAGGGCGCCGGCACCTTCTCGACGAGCTGCTCGAGCACGTCGGTGACGCCGTCGCCCGTCTTGCCGGAGATCCGCAGGATGTCGTCGGCCGGCTCGCCGATGAGGTCCGCGACCTCCTCCGCGACGCGCTCGGGCTCGGCGCCCGGTAGGTCGAGCTTGTTGAGCACGGGGATGAGCTCGAGGCCGTTCTCGATCGCGAGGTACGTGTTGGCGACGGTCTGCGCCTCGACGCCCTGCGACGCGTCGACGACGAGCAGCGCGCCCTCGCACGCCGCGAGCGAGCGGCTGACCTCGTACGTGAAGTCGACGTGGCCGGGCGTGTCGATGAGGTGCAGCTGGTAGGTCTCGCCGTCGCGCGAGTCGTAGAGGACGCGCACGGCCTGCGCCTTGATCGTGATCCCGCGCTCGCGCTCGAGGTCCATCGAGTCGAGCACCTGCGCCCGCATCGAGCGCGGGTCGACGGTCTTCGTCATCTCGAGGATGCGATCGGCCAGCGTCGACTTCCCGTGGTCGATGTGGGCGATGATCGAGAAGTTGCGGATGTGTGCCTGGTCAGCCATTGCGCCCGCTACAGGGTAGGGCGCGCCCGGCCGCTGCCCGGGAGGCGGGCGCCCGGCGCGCGTTCAGCTTGCGCTCAGGACCCGGCGAGGCGCCTGCGGCCCGCGAACGCGGGCGACGCGGTCGTCGCGACGGCGGCGAGCGCTGCCATCGTGATGACGGTCTCGAACAGCACCATGCTGATGCCGCGGGTCTGGCCCGGCTCGAACAGCAGCGCGTGCGCGATGATCCCGCCGAGCAGGCCCCCGGCGAGCCCGGCGAGCATGTAGATCGAGCGCTCGCCCGACACGAGCCGGGCCACCGCCGCCCCCAGAACGACGCCGGGGAGCGCCGCCGAGATCCCGCGCAGGAGGTTCGCGCTCGTGACGATGTCCTGGTCCTTGAGGACCATGTAGGTCGCGCCGCCAAGCGCCCCGCCGATCGCGCCGGCGCCCAGGCCGACGATCGCGCAGCTCACCGCGCCCGCGCGGTCCAGGCGCAGCGTGACGACGACCGCCACGAGCAGCAGCGCGCCGACGAAGGCGCCGGTGACGGCTCGCTCGGCGCCGAAGTAGAGGATCCGGTCGGCTTCGGACGCGCCGGGCTGGCGGCGCTCGGCGAACTCGCCGTTGAAGAGCGACGCGAAGGCGACGCCGATCGCCCCGGCCAGCAGCATCGCGGCGGCGGCTATCAGTCGCTGGTTGCTCGTCAGCGCGCGCGGGTCGAGCGGCTCGGGCCGGGCGGCCCGCCGGCGCTCGCGCCTCGACGGGCCGTTCTCGGGCGCCGGCCCGGGTGCCGGGACGGGAGCGGGTCGCGGCAGCGTCGCGTGGGCGGCGGTCGTGCCTTCGAGGGCGTCGCAGAGCTGGGCGATGAGCTGGCCCATGTCGTGGTTCCAGCGCGAGTCCGACAGCTCGATCGCCTGGCGCCGTGCGAGCGCCCGCAGCTCGGGGGGAAGGCTGTGCGCGGCGGGCATCCGCGCCCGCTGGACGAGCACCGGGATGACCTCGACGTCGCGCCGAGCGAGGGCGCGCTCGATCTCGCGGCGCAGCAGGTCGTCGGACTGCGCCAGGCGCAGCGTGCCGTCCTCGTTCTTGAGCGTCGCCCACTCGGGGCCGATCACCACGACCACCACGTGGCAGGCGTCGAGCACCTGCTCGATGTGCTGCTCGTAGTCGACGCCCGCGGGGATCTTGATGTCGCGAAAGACGCGCTCGGAGCCGAAGCGGTCGGCGAGGTCGTCCTCCATGCGCCCGGCCCAGCCGCCCGCGTCGTCGCGCCGGTAGCTGATGAAGACGCACGGCTTGGTGGTCGTCGTCGCTTGCATGAAGGGTCCCCGGGTCAGATGGTGAGCGTCCCGGCCTGCGGCGATTGTGACACCGCACACAGAGGCGATCAACGCCCGCGGCGCAGCCTGGCGGCCACCGCGTCGCGGATCTGGCGGGCCTCCGGCACGCGCAGCGCGAGCACCGCGACGGCGTACACGGCGAGGCCGGCGGTCAGCGCCGCGCCGACGGAGATGAGCTGGCCGAGCAAGGAGCGGCCGCAGAGCTCGTCGAGCAGCACGTAGAACCCGTACGCGACGCCCGCGAGCAGGGCCGACGCGGCCACGATCCGCGTCACGGCGTCGACGGTCTCGCGGCCCTCGAGCGCGCCTCCCAGCTCGCGCCGCAGGTACCACGCCTGGCCGAACGTCATCGCGGCGCTCGCGACCGCCGTGCCGAACACGATCCCGCCGACGCCGAACGGCTTGTAGAGCGCGACCGCGACCGCGGCGTTGAGCAGCAGCGTCGCGCCGCCCAGCGCGGTCGGCAGCCAGGGCCGCTGCAGCGAGAAGAACGTGCGCGTCAGCAGCAGGTTCGCACCGGCGAACGGCAGGCTGAACGAGAACCAGAAGAGCGCCTCGGCAACCAGGCGCGTCGAGTTGGCGTCGAACTCGCCGCGCTCGTAGACCAGGCGCGTGATCGGCGTCGCGAGGACGAGCGTGCAGGCCGCGGCGGGGATCAGCAGGAGGAAGATCTGGCGCGTGCCGGTGCCTGTCAGGGCTCGCAGGCCGTCGTAGTCGCCGCGGGTCGCGAGCCGGGCCAGCGCCGGGAACAGGACCGTCGCGACGGCGACCGAGAACATCCCCTGCGGCAGCATGTAGATGCGGAAGGCGGCGTCGATCGCGCGCGGGGCGCCCTCGGACACCGCCGATCCGAGCGACGAGTTGATCAGCATGTTGAAGTTGATGAGCCCGAGGCTCAGGGTCACGGGCAGCATGAGCGCGAGCACCTGCTTCACGCGCGGGTCGCCGAAGTAGACCTTGCGCTCGAACTCGAAGTCGAGCTTGCGCAGCACCGGGACCGCCATCGCCAGCTGCACGAACGTCGCCACAAGCACTGCGATCGCGTAGGCGTAAAGCTGGTCGGGACCGTCGAAATGCGGCTTCAGCGCGACCAGCAGACCGATGATCACGAAGTTCCACACGAGCGGCGCGAGCGCCGGGATCGTGAAGTGGTCGTACGCGTTGAGGATCCCGACGAGCAGCCCGTTGAGCCCGAGCAGCAGGACGATCGGAAACAGGACCTGCGACAGGCCGATCATGAGGTCGTCGAGCGCGTGATCGAAGCCGTCGCCGGTCAGCAGCGGCATGAGGTACGGCGCGATCAGCACGAAGAACACGCTGACCGCCGTCAGCGCGGCGACGATCAGCACGACGAACGTCGAGGCGAGCTGGAACGCCTCTTTTCGCCGGCCCTTCTCGAGCAGCTCCGTGAAGACCGGGACGAACGCCGCGGACAGCGCGGCGTCCGCGAACAGGTTGCGCACGAGGTTCGGCACCTGGAATGCGAGCGTGAACGCCGAGAACGCGCCGCTCGTGCCGAAGTAGCTCGACGCGACGATCTCCCGGATGAGGCCCGCGATCCGCGACAGCCCGGTCAGGATCGAGAAGATCGCGGTGTTGCGGGCGATGCGGCCGGGCTTCGGAGTGGTCGGGCTCATGTCGGCCGCCATCGGTGCGCTACTCTACGCAGGCGCCGCGGCTGCAGTCCGCGGCTCTTTCACGCTATGGCAAACATTCACTCACAGAAGAAGCGGATTCTGCGCTCCGAGCGCGAGCGCCTCGAGAACCGCCACTACACGTCGGCGATCCGGACCTACTTCCGCCGCCTCGAGGCGGCCGTCGCCGCCAAGGACGACGAGCTCGCCGACGCCGAGCACCTGACGCTCGTCTCGACGATCGACAAGGCCGTCAAGCGCGGTGCGCTGCACAAGAACACCGGCGCCCGCAAGAAGTCCCGCGCCTCCCGCGTTCGCCGCGGCTCCGCGCTGAAGTAGCTCACCCCTCTTCGAGGGTCTCCGCGAGCTCCATCCACGTCGCTTCGAGCAGCTCACGCTCGGCGGCACGAGCCTCGACCTCTGACTGCAGCTCGCCCAGGCGCACGTGGTCGGTCGCGCTGCCGGCCATCGCTTGGTGAAGCGCCGTCTCGCGCTCGGTGAGCTTCGCGATCGCGCGCTCGAGGCGGGCGGTCTCCTTGCGCGCGGCGCGCAGCGCGCCGCCGGCGGCCGCGGGCGCCTTGCGCCCGTTGCCGGCCGCGGCCTTCGCCGTCGAGCGGTCAGCCTTTGCCGCCGCGCCCATGCGCGCGGGCAGCTCGCCGCGCGCCTCGAGGTACTGCTCGATCCCGCGCGGCAGGTGGCGCAGCTCGCCGGCCGGCGTGAGCGCGTGGACGTCGTCGCAGACGCGCTCGACGAAGTAGCGGTCGTGGCTGACGACGACGAGCGTGCCGGGCCACGCGTCGAGCAGATCCTCGAGCGCGGTGAGGGTGTCGATGTCGAGGTCGTTCGTCGGCTCGTCGAGCAGCAAGACGTTCGGCTCGCCCATGAGCAG
Organism: uncultured Actinomycetes bacterium; assembly: GCA_963839905.1. Classification (GTDB taxonomy): domain Bacteria; phylum Actinomycetota; class Thermoleophilia; order Solirubrobacterales; family Solirubrobacteraceae; genus CADCVQ01. The sequence continues at coordinate 128,883 of CAWIXC010000018.1, forward strand.
GCGCATGAGCTGCAGCCTGCGCCGCTCGCCGCCGGAGAGGTCGCGCACGAGCGTGCGCGCCTTGTCGCCGCGAAAGCCGAAGCGGTCGCACAGCAGCGCCGCGGTGATCTTCAGGCCGCCGGTCAGCGTCGCGACCGCCTTCACCGCTTCGAGCGATTCGAGCACGTCGAGGTGGCCGGGGATCTCCGCCGTGTCCTGCGAGAGGTGCGCGAGGCGGACGGTGGCGCCGCGCTCGACGTGGCCCGACGACGGCTGGAGCTCGCCCCCGAGCAGCGCGAGCAGCGTCGTCTTGCCCGAGCCGTTGACGCCGACGAGCGCGACGCGGTCGCCGGGGCCCAGGCGCCACGTCACGTCGTGCAGCACCTCCTGCTCGCCGAACGCGACGCGTGCGTCGATCGCCTCGAGCACCTTGGTGCCCAGGCGCGAGGTCGCGAAGCGCAGCAGCTCCGCGCGGTCGCGCGGCTCGGGCTCCGCGGCGATGAGCGCGTTCGCGGCCTCGATGCGGAACTTCGGCTTGGCGGTGCGCGCTGGCGGCCCGCGGCGCAGCCACGCGAGCTCCTTGCGCAAGAGCTGCTGGCGGCGATCGTTGCGCGCGGCCTCCTGGCGGTCGCGCTCGGCGCGCGCGAGGACGTACGCCGCGTAGCCGCCCTCGTAGCGGTGGATCGCCTCGTCGGCCACCTCCCACGTGTGCGTGCAGACGGCGTCGAGGAACCAGCGATCGTGCGTGACGACGAGCATCGAGCCGCGCCGCTTGGCGAGGTGCGCCGCCAGCCATGCGACGCCCTCGACGTCGAGGTGGTTCGTGGGCTCGTCGAGCAGGACCAGCTCGGGGTTGTCGAGCAGGAGCTTCGCGAGGTCGATCCTGCGTCGCTCGCCGCCGGAGAGCGGGGCGATCGGGGTGTCCATGCCTTTCGGGAAGCGGGTCAGGTCGACGCCGCCGAGCAGGCCGTCGAGCACCGAGCGAAACGTCGCGTCGGCGGCCCACTCGTGGTCGGCGCGCCCGCCGACGAGCGCCTCGCGGATCGTGTGCGCGTCGTCGAGCTCGTCGCGCTGGCCGAGCAGCGCCAGGTGTAGGTCGCCCTCGCGGGTGATCGCGCCCGCGTCGGGTGTCTCCGCCCCGGAGATCAGGCGCAGCAGCGTCGACTTCCCGCCGCCGTTGGCGCCGACGACCCCGATGCGATCGCCCGCCGCGACGCCGAGCGTGATGTCGCGCAGGACCGAGCGGCTTCCGTAGCCCTTCGCGACGTCCTTGAGGTTCACGAGGTTGCGGGGCGCGGCCATGCGCTGCATCCTCGCGGTCTCGGGACGCCTGTGCGCCCCCGCCGTGCGGGCTACTGCGCCGCCGGTGCGATGACGTCCGCCTCGCGCTGCGCGCGATGGACCGCCTCGACGACCTCGTGCGGGCTCGCCACGCCGCCGAACTGGAAGTCGTAGTCGTCGCCTGCCGCGGTGTCGAAGTTCACGTTGCCGATGAACAGCATCCGCTGCAGGACCGTCTGGTGGGTGTTGACGTTCTGCACCCGGTTGATCGTCGTCTGCTGCTCGGCGCGCGCGACGATCCCGCGCCGGATGTGCAGGCGGTTGTTCGTGATCGTGTAGGTCGTGAACAGCCGCTTGACGTAGCCCGCGACGAGCACGATCACGAGCAGCGCGATGACGACGGCCGTCGTCAGGCCGGTGTCGACGTCCCCGCCGGCGACCTTCGTCGCGCCCGCGGCGATGGCGCCCGCGAGGATCACGACGAGCAGCCCCTTGACGTAGAAGTCGAGGATCGAGCGCCACGACGGATGGCCCTCGAAGATCACGTGCTCCCCCGACTCAAGATCCATGGCGCGAGAATACGCCAACCGCGCCCGCCCGTCACGCGGATTTGACCGGCGCCAACTCGGCCTCCCGAACAGTGAATCGATACCTGGTGGAGTGGCGGCTGGGCGGTCAGGCAGAACTGGAGGCGTAGTTGGCGTCCGTTCCACATGGGATCTCGGTGTTGTCGACGCGCTTGCGCAGCTCGTACTCGGGGATCGAGTAAAACTCGCGTGGACGGCGCTCAACGCGGAACAGGGGGAACGTGATGGCGGCTGGCACGCAGGTTCGGAAGTTCGCGCACATCTTCGAGTGGATCGACCGCACGGGCGACGGTTGGCTTAGGCGCGAGGACTTCGAGCAGATGGCCGAGCTGTTCAAGGCCCTCGCCGCGGATGACGACGACGAGAACAAGGCGAAGATGGAGCAGGGGTTCACGCACTGGTGGGATGTGCTCCTGCAGGCCGGCGACGGCGACCCGCCCGACAAGATCGGCAAGCAGCAGTTCATCGGGATCATGTATTCGAGCGTGATCGAGCCCGAGAACTTCGAGCTGGCGATCGGCTACATCGTGGACGGCCTGATGGCGGCCCTCGATACCGATGGCAGCGGCACGCTCTCCCGCGAGGAGTACGTCGCGATGTACGACAAGATCGAGATCCCGCCCGAGACGTCCGAGGAGGCGTTTGGGCGCCTCGACCGAGACGGCAGCGGCGAGCTCTCCTACACCGAGTTCAAGCAGGCCATCGTCGAGTACTACTTGAGCCCTGACCCCGACGCGCCGGGCAACTGGCTCATCGGGGACCCGACGCGATAACCAACTAACCCGCGCCTTCCGCGGAGCGCATCCCGCCGCGCGCCCACAGCGCGCAGAGGCAGAACATGAGCGCGAGGCACGCCGCCGTGATCGCGACCTTGTCCGGATCGCCGGCGATGAAGCCGCGCGCCGCTTCGAGCATCGCGGTGACCGGGTTGTACGTGGCCACCGTGTGCACCCAGCCCGCGATCAGCGCGAGCGGCACGTACACCGGGGCCAGGAAGATGAGGATGAAGATCGGCATCTGCATGACCGGGCCGGCCTGCATCGTGCGCAGGCGCATCGCGATCCCCGCCGCCCACAGCGTGGACGTCGCGCTGACCGCGAGGGCCAGCACGATCAGCGCGACCATGTCCGCGAGCGATCCGAGGATCTCGATCCCGCCGACGACGGCGGCGAGGAAGACGACGACCAGCACGGCGACCGCGCGCACCATCGCAGCGATCATGTAGCCGATGACGATCCCGCCGCGGTTGGGGGCCGCGAGCATGAGCCGCCGGGCGAAGCCGAACTCGAAGTCGGCGGCGATCGCAAAGCCCGTGAAGACGCCCCCGAACGCGGCCGCCTGGATGCAGACGAAGCCGAACTGAAAGGCGGTGTAGCCGCCGGGATAGTCGAAGTCCGGTGCGTTCTGGACGCTCGACAGGCCGCCCGCGAAAGCGACGAAGAAGAACAGCGGGAAGAGCATGCTCGGCAGCAGGATCGCCGGGTTCGTGAACGCGTTGTGGATGCTGCGCCAAGCGACGGCCAGCGCGACGGAGCGGGTGCGCGCGAAGCTGCTCATGTGCGCGTCAGCCTCGTCCGCAGGGCGCGCGCGCTCAGCGCGAGGAAGAACACGATCGCCGCTGCGGCGCCCCCGAAGGCCGGCCACAGCGCGCCGGCGTCCCAGCCCGTGATCACGAGGCTGCGGATCCCCTCGACCATGTACGAGACGGGGTTGTACGTCGCGATCGTCCTGAACCAGTCCTGCTCGATGAGGTCGCGCGGGAAGAACGCGGAGCTCAGGAACAGCAGCACGAAGAACAGCGGGAAGAAGCCCTGCACGGCTTGGCCGGAGCCGGCGCGCAGCGCCACGAACGTCCCGAAGCACGCGAACGCCATGCAGATCGTGACCGCGAGCACGATCAGCAGCAGCGCGCCGCCGAAGCCGGCCTCGATCCCCGCGCCGAACGCCAGGCCCGTGAGCAGATACAGGAAGGCGCTGACGATGCCCGTGAACAGCGCGCCGCCAAGCTGGCCGACGAGCAGCGCGGCGCCCGACATGGGCGTCAGCGCGAGCCGGTCGAGGAAGCCGTTCTCGATGTCGCGGGCGAGGTCCTGGCCGCCGTTGAGCGCGGCGAACAGCGCGCCCTGCATGAACGGGACGGCGAGCGCGAAGTCAAGGTAGCTCGCGGTCGGAAATCCGGGCAGCTTGGTGGCGGCATCCAGGCCGGACGTGTTGACCGCGAGCAGGATCAGCGGGAAGACGATCGGAAAGACGAGCTGTGCGGGCGCGCGCATCGCGTGCAGGACCGAGCGACCCGCGAGCAGACCGACCTGCCCGAGGGTGCTCGTGCGTAGCGCGGGAGCGGCCGCGCTCACGCCGGGGCCTTCTCGCGCGGCGCCGCCTCGGCGGCCGCCGCGGCGGCGCCGTCGCCCGCGCCCTCGAGGCTGCGCCCGGTCTTGGCGAGGAAGACGTCGTCGAGCGTGGGCTCGTGCATCGCGAGGTGCGCGACCGCGACGTCCGCGGCATCGAGCGCGCGCACGATGTCGGCGAGCTGCTCGGCCCCGGAAGTCAGCCGCACGGCGATCGAGCCGGCGACGCGCTCGGCGACCGGCTCCCCGTACGCGGCGAGCGCGCTGCGCGCGTCGCCGCAGCGGTCGGCGTCGCGCGGCGTGACCTCGACCGTCGGCTTGGAGACCTGCGCCTTCAGCGCCTTCGGCGTGCCTTCGGCGACGAGCTTGCCGCGGTCGATGATCCCGACCCGGTCGGCGAGGACGTCGGCCTCCTCGAGGTACTGGGTCGTGAGGAAGACGGTCGTGCCCTCCTCCCTGGCGAGGCGGGCGACCTCGTCCCACATCGCGGTGCGCGACTGGACGTCGAGGCCGGTCGTCGGCTCGTCGAGGAAGAGGATGCGCGGCTTGTGCAGGAGGGCGAGGGCGAGGTCGAGGCGGCGCCGCATGCCGCCGGAGTACGTCGAGGACTTGCGATCGGCGGCGTCCATCAGGCCGACGCGCTCGAGCAGGTCGTCGCCGCGGGCGGTGCGCTCGGCGCGCGGGATGCCCTGCAGCCCGCCCTGCAGGCGCATGTGCTCGCGGCCGGTGAGCATCGGGTCGAGCGCGACGTCCTGCAGGGCGACGCCGATCGCGGCGCGCACGGAGGCGCCTTGCGTCGCGACGTCGTAGCCGGCCACCGTGGCGCTGCCGCCCGACGGCGGGAGCAGGGTTGTGAGGACCTTGACGGTCGTCGACTTGCCGGCCCCGTTGGGGCCGAGGAACCCGTAGATCTCGCCGGTCGCGACGTGCAGGTCGATGCCGTCGACGGCGCGGATGCCGCCCTTGAACTCGCGGACCAGGCCGGAGACGTCGATGCTGCGGTCGTCGCTCATGGCGCGCAATATACGGTGCATTGATTGAGGTTGTCAACCATTGCCGTCATCGATTATGGTGTAGATCATGGAATCGGTCGCGAAGCCGCGCACCGCCGTCGCGGAGGCCTGGGAGCTCATGGGCCGGCTCTACTGGGACATGCGCCCGCGCATGATCCGCTTCGCGTCCGAGCACGGCCTGACGCCGCCGCAGCTCTTCGCCCTGAAGGCGCTCGATCCCGGCGAGCCCGTGCCGATGCGCGCGCTCGCGGCGGCGCTGCATTGCGACAGCTCGAACGTCACCGGGCTCGTCGACGGTCTCGCGGCTCAGGGGCTCGTCGAGCGCCGGGAGGCCGAGCACGACCGCCGCGTGCGGATGCTCGTCGTGACCGAGCGCGGCAAGGAGGTACGGGGGCGACTGATCGAGGTGATCTCCGAGGTGCCGGACGCGCTGGCGTCGCTCGGCGAGGACGATCAGGTCGTGCTGCGCGACGTCCTGAGACGCGCATTGGGCTGAGCGGGTAGGGGTCGCCTCATGGCGAACCTCCTGATCGGCCCGATGCTGCGCTACGTCGGCGAGACCGAGGCCACGGTCTGGCTCGAGGCCGACGAGGCGTGCGTCGTCGAGATCCTGGGTCATCGCAGCGAGACCTTCCAGGTCAACGGCCGCCATTACGCGATCGTGCCGATCACCGGCCTCGAGCCGGACACGGCCGTGACGTACGAGGTGCTACTGGACGGCGTCGAGCGCTGGCCGGCGGATGCGGCTTGCGTCGGGCCGCCTTCGCGGATCCGCACGCTGCCGCGCTCCGGGCCGATCGAGCTCGCGTTCGGATCCTGCCGGGTGACGCGCCCGCATCGCGCCCCATACACGCTGTCGGTCGACGACCACGAGCTCGGCACGGGCATCGACGCGCTGTACGGCCTCGCCGTGCGGATGCGCTCGCAGGATCCGGCGCTGTGGCCGCACCTGCTGCTCTTGATCGGCGATCAGGTCTACGCCGACGAGGTCTCGCCCGAGACGGAGGCGTTCATCCGCGCGCGGCGCGACGTCAGCGAGCCGCCGGGCCTTGAGGTGTGTGGCTTCCCGGAGTACGTCGAGCTGTACCGCGAGGCGTGGAGCGAGCCGACGCTGCGCTGGCTGCTGTCGACCGTGCCGACGGCGATGATCTTCGACGACCACGACGTCCACGACGACTGGAACACCTCGGCGGCGTGGAAGGCGAAGATGCGCAGCGAGCCGTGGTGGCCCGATCGCATCGCGGGCGCGCTCGAGACGTACTGGATCTACCAGCACCTCGGCAACCTCGCGCCGGCCGAGCTTCTTGGCGACCCTTTGCTGCGGCGCGTTCGGGAAGCCGAGGATGCCGGCCCGGTCCTGCGCGAGTTCGCGCTCGAAGCCGACTGCGAGGGCGGCGGGGGCCGGTGGAGCTTCTCGCGCGACCTGGCAGGCACGCGGCTCGTGGTGCTCGACGGACGCGAGGGCCGGCTGCTCGAGGAGGGCGAGCGCTCGATGTTCGACGAGGACGAGTGGCGCTGGGTCCAGTCGCGCGCGACGGGAGATGTCGACCATCTGGTGATCGCGAACACGCTGCCGGTCCTGCTCGCGCCGACGTTTCACTGGCTCGAGGCGTTGGACGAGGCGATCTGCGCGGGCGCCCGCGGGCGGGTGGCGGCGTGGCTCGGCGAGCGGCTGCGCCAGGGCCTCGACCTCGAGCACTGGGCGGCGTTTCAGTCGTCGTTTCATCGCCTGCTCGGGCTGGTGCGCTCGGTTGGTGCCGGGGAGCGCGGCGCGGCCCCGGCCTCGATCCTGTTTCTCGGCGGCGACGTGCACCAGGGCTACCTGCAGGAGGTCGCGTTCCGGTCGGGCGCCGGCGTGCGCAGCGCGGTCTACCAGGCGGTCTGCTCGCCGGTGCGAAACCCGCTGAGCCGGCGCGAGCGCACGCTGTTGAAGCTCGGCCACCGATCGGTCGTGCTCAGCCGCGTGTTTCGGCGCCTCGCCCGCTCGGTCGGCGTGCGGGATCCGGAGGTGGGCTGGCGGCTCGTGCAGCAGCCGACGTTCGACAACCAGCTCGCGACGCTGCGCTTCGACGGGCGTGAGGCGTTCCTGCGCATCGAGCACACGACGCCCGGCGACGGTTCGGACCCGTCGCTCGAGACGTCGCTGCACCGCCGGCTCGTCTGAGGAGGCCGGGCGCGGCCGCCGCGCGACTCCGCTACCGCTCGGCGCCGCCTCAGCGGACCCTACGCCGCGATCGCGCGGATCGCGCGGATCGCCTCCGTGCTGTCCGAGAGCTCGCTGCCGCCGTGCGAGGCGAGCTCGAGGTCGGCGAGCGTCTCGAGGGCGCGGCTGAGGCGGTAGGTGTCCGAGCGGCGCGCCTCGGCGATCCGCCGGTCGGCGGCCCACGGGCTCATCTTCAGGCTCTGCTTGACCTGCGGCGGGGCCTCCCCCGCTTCGAGCCGCTGCGCGATCGCGAGGACGTCGCGGACGCGGCGTGCGAGCAGCCCCACGAGGCGCCCCACGGACTCCCCCTGCGCGCTCAGCGTCAGGAACGCCCGGGTCGCGGCGGTGGCGTCGCGAGCGACGAGCGCGTCGACGAGGCCCCAGACCTGGCGCTCGGAGGAGTGCGCGGCGGTGTCCTCGACGATGTCGCGGCCGATCCGCGCGCCGGGGCCGAGCTCGAGCGCGAGCTTCTCGAGCTCGCGCAGCAGCCGCTGCTGGCGCTCGCCGACGAGGCCGACCAGCGCCTGCGCGCCGTCGCGGTCGAGCTCCACGTCGAGCTTGGCGGCTTCGGCCTGCAGCCAGCGGGGCAGGTCCTTGGCCTTCAGGACCTGCTCTTTCGCGACGACGCCGCCGGCCTTCTCGACGGCCTTCGCGAGCAGCGGCGAGACCTTGAACCGGCCCTCGTCGCGGCCGAAGAACGCGATCGTCGTGTCGGGCGCGATCGCCTCCAGCGCAGGCACGAGGTGCGCCTTGACGTCGGCCTCCTTGAAGCGCTCGGCGCCGTCGACGACGAGGAAGCGCCTGCCGATCGCGAACGTCATCGCGTCGAGCGCGCGGGCGATCGCCTCGGGGCTCGCGGCGTCGCCCTCGAAGCACTCGACGCCGTTGCAGCCGGACTCGGTCTCGGCGACGGCGCGCAGGGCGGCGCGACGCTCGCCGATGCGGCCGTGGTCGTCGCCGTGGATGAGGTAAGCGGGCTTGAAGGTGGCCACGGCGGACGAGTCTACGGCGGCGGCAGGACCCTCATTCGGCCGCCCGTCACGCGCAGCCGGACGGTGCCGTCGCGGTCGGTGCGGCGGACGATCGGCACGACGTCGGCGAGCGCCTTCGTCGTCGCCGGCGTCGGGTGGCCGTAGAGGTTGTGGCGGCCCACCTCCATGACGGCGACGTGCGGCCGCAGCCGCTCGAGGAGCGCTGGCAGGCCGGGGTCGTCGCTGCCGTGGTGGGCGACCTTGAGCGCCTCGACTTGCGGCAGGTCGAGCCCCGCCGTCACGTTGGACTCCGCGTCAGCGGTGAGCAGCAGGTCGAACGCGCCGTCGCGGAGGTGGATGACGGTCGCGCGGTCGTTGGGCTCGGCACCGGGCGCGGCGGGCGGATCGCGGTGTGGCCACAGCACGCGGAGCTCGAGCGGGCCGATGCGCACGACCTGCCCGGCGTCCGAGGGCGTGCAGGCGACGTGGTGGCGCGCGGCGAGGAGCCCAATAGGCGTGGCGGCGCGAGCCCCGAAGGGTCCGGCGGGCGCCGGCCTTGCCCCGGCGAGTCCTTCGCCCGCGGTCGGGCCGCGGCCCCCTTCGGCCGCGACCGGCGTGCCCGCCGTGGGGGGTGTGCCGGTCGGAGGGGGCGTGGGCTCCGTGGAACGACGACACACCCCTCCCTCCTCACCGTCGAGCACCATCGCGACGGGGATGGCGCCGAGGACCTCGGCGGCCGCGCCGTCGTGGTCGAGGGCGGCGTGCGTCGCGACGAGGAGGTCGAGGCGGCGCACGCCGGCGGCGCGCAGCCGCTCGAGGATCGGCCCGCCGGGTGGGCCGGTGTCGACCAGCACGGCGGCGCGGCCGTGCTGGATGAGCGTCGCGTCGCCCTGGCCGATGTCGAGGAACGAGATGGTGAGATCGCGCGGGGGCGCCGGCGGGCGGGCGGCGAGCGCGAGCCCGGCGGTCGCGCCCGCCGCGAGGACGAGCGCGGCGGCCGCGCGCCACGCTCGCCGCGCTGTTGTTGGCTCGCGCCCGGGGCGAGCCGCACGCCGGGTCGCGAACCGGCGCCCCGCGAGCACGGCCACGGTCGCGGCTAGGTAGATCGCGACGACGCCCGCCGGACCCGGCGATCCGAGCTTGAGCTCTGCGAATGGGAGCTTGGCCGATGTGTCGGCAAGCCAGGTCAGGTACGCGAGCGGCAGCGCACTCAGCCCGCCGACGGGCGCGGCGAGGCCGGGCGCGACCTGGCCGAGGGCGCCCGCGATCGTCCCGAGCCACATCACGGGCGCGACGGCCGGCGCGGCCAGGACGTTGACCGGCAGCGACACGAGCGACAGCCGCTCGAAGTGCAGCGCGATCAGCGGGGCGGTGCCGAGCGTCGCGGCGATCGTGACGGCGAGCGCCTCGGCGAGGCCGCGCGGGACGCGAGCCCGGCGCAGCCGCGTGGTGAGCGGCGGGACCGCCGCGAGCATCGCCAGCACCGCGGCGAAGCTCAGCTGCCAGCCCGGATCCTCCGCCGAGCGAGGGTTCCAGAGCAGTGTGAGCGCCGCCGCGAGCAGCAGCGCGTACCAGCGCGCCGCGGGCCGGCCGGCGAGCGCGGCCACGAGGCCGGCGATGCCCATCACGGCGGCTCGCTGGATCGACGGCCCGCCGCCCGCGAGCGGGACGTAGGCTGCCACCAGCCCGATCGCGAGCCAGAGGCGCGCGGACAGGCCGAGGCCGGCGGCCGTCGCGACCGCCAGCACGAGTGTCGCCAGCAGCAGGACGTTCGCACCGCTCGCCGCGACGAGGTGGGCGAGCCCGGTGGCGCGGAAGTCCTCGCGGACGTCCTCCGTGAGGGCGCCGTCCTGGCCGAGCACCATCCCGCGCGCGAGCGCGCCCTGCGGCGGTGGCAGGCCGGTCGTCAGCGCCCGCTCGGTTCGCTCGCGAACGCGATCGAGCGTCCCGAGCACGCCGCCGCGGCGCCGGCGGGTGGTGCGGATCGACTGCGCGCGCAAGAGCGCGTGAGCGTTGCGGCGGCGCTCGTGGGCGTCGAATGGCCCGAGCGCCGCGAGCCGGCCATGGATCGCGAGCTCGGCGCCCGGCTCGGGCGCGTGCAGCCACGACACGTGTGCGGCGGCTCGTAGCAGGACACGCTCGCCGCGCCCGGGGCCGGACTCGAGCCGGACCGCCGCGACGCGCGTGCCGAACGAGCGCGTGCGCGGGTGCTCGAGGAGGGTCGCCCGGACGTCGACGGCGCTGCCGACGAGCGGCGTCAAGGCGGTCCGGTCGAGCGCGGCGAGGCGCGCGTCGGCGATGGCCGCGCCAGCGAGCAGCGCCGCGATCATGGCGAGTCCGAGCGCGGTCCGGCGGACCAGCGCCGCGGCGACAAGGGCGGTGGCGAGGAGTGCGAGGGGCCCCCGCGGGCCGAGCAGCAGCCCGGCGACGATCGCGCCAAGGAGCAGGTGGCGCGGGTAGCGCGGCGAGAGCGCACGCGCCGACGCGTAGAGGCGGCGTGGCGATTGCGCCAGGAGCTCACGAGCGCCGCGCGCCGCCGCGCGAAGGCCGCCCGGCCGGTGCGTCACGAACTCGCGAGCGCGGCGCGACACCGCGAGAGGGCGGCCCGCCCGGCGTGTCACGAACTCGCGAGTGCGGCGCGACGCCACGAGAAGGCGGTCCGGCCGGCCCGTCACGAACTCGCGAGCGCGGCCCGCGGCCGCGAGAAAGCTCCGCGTCCCGCGGGCATCCGCCGCGCGGGATGTTCGCGGCGCCTTCACACCGTGACGAGCGGCGTCAGCGTGGCGAGGCGCTTGTCGCCGATGCCCGGCACCTCGCCGAGCTCCTCGACGCGCCGAAAGCCCCCGTGCTGCTCGCGGTAGTCGATGATGCGCTGCGCGATCCCGGGGCCCACTCCGTCGAGCGTGTCGAGCTGCTCGAGCGTCGCGGTGTTGAGGTTCACCGGCGCCGCCGGGGCAGTCGCGGCACCCCCTCCCGCGGAGGCGCCGGGACTGGCGCCGCCAGCCGGGACCGCGGAACCTCCGCCGCTCGCCGAGCCAGCGGCGCCTCCCCCTCCGGCCGCGGTCGGCGCGCGCCGCGGCACGAGGATCTGGCGGCCGTCCTCGAGCTTCGCGGCGAGGTTGACGGCCGTGAGGTCGGCCGTGCGACCGGCGCCTCCCGCGCGGCGCAGCGCGTCGTCGACGCGCGATCCTGCGGGCAGGCGGTAGAGGCCCGGGCGGTGCACCGCTCCAGCGACGTGAACCGTGACGCGCCCGCCGTCGGCGCGACCCAGCGCAACCGTCGGGACCCCGCCCTCCGGCGTCGCCGAGCCCTCCCCCGGCTCCGAGCCTTCGCCCGACTGCCCGGCTTCGCCCGGCACCGCCGTCGTCGCCGCCTGGCCCGCAACGGGCGCCTCGCCGCCCGAAGCGGGAACCTGGGCGCGCAGGTAGCGCAAGCCGAGGAAGCAGACGATGAGGCCGAGCGCGACGTAGAGCGCCAGCCTCGGGCGGTCGAGGTCGGACACACCCGGCGAGGCTAGGCCGCGACGCGTGCCGTGTGACACGCGGATCGCAACAATTCAGCGGAGATCCTGCCAGGACTTTGCGCAGGGCGCGAGCGCGCGCGACCTCACCGCGGCCGCGCGAAGCCCCCGACAGCGGCGCGAGCGCGCGACCTCAGGCGAGCGCGAGCTCGACCGCCTCCTCAGGGTCGGTCGCGGCGACCACGCCCGGGATGTCCCACGTCCCGAGGCCGACGACGCGCTTGCCCGCCTGCAGGGCCAGCGCGATCTCCGAGAGCGTGCCGTACGCCCCCGCCACGGCGATCACCGCGTCCGCCGCGCGCACGACGAGGCCGTTGCGCAGCTCGCCCATCCCGGTCGCGACCGCGACGGACACCCACGAGTTCGCGATGCTCCGGTCGTCGCCCGGCAGGATCCCAAGCGTCGTGCCGCCCGCCTCCACCGCACCGCGACAGACCGCCTCCATCGCCCCGCCGCGCCCGCCGCAGACCACCACCGCACCGCGCCGCGCGAGTCCTGCGCCCACGGCCGCCGCCGCGTCGAGCACGGCGCGATCGACGGTCTCTCCCGGCCCGAGCACGGCGATGTAGGCGGGCATCGCAATGGCAAGCGTCGCAGGTCGGCGCCGCCCGCGGCTCGGCCTGCGTGCGCGCAATCACTCGAGCCGCGCATAACTGACGCTAACGTGAAGTTCATGATTTCGCCCCCCACCGCGCTCGCAACCGGCATCCGGCTGCAGGGCCTGACGAAGTCGTTTCACACCCCACGCGGCGACGTGCACGCCGTCCGCGGCGTCGACATCGACATCGAGGCGGGCGAGACCGTCGCGCTGCTCGGTCCCAACGGCGCCGGGAAGTCCACGACGATCGACATGCTGCTCGGGCTGCTCGAGCCCGACAACGGCACCGTGATGGTGCTCGGCCGCTCGCCACGCGCGGCCGTCGACGGCGGCCTCATCGGCGCGATGCTGCAGACCGGCGGCTCGCTCATCCGCGACCTGTCCGTGCGCGAGCTCGTCGCGATGATGGCGTCGCTGTACCCCGAGCCTCTCGACGTCGACGAGGTGCTCGAGCTGACCGGTATCACGGACATCGCCGGCCGCCGCACGCAGAAGCTCTCGGGCGGCCAGACGCAGCGCGTGCGCTTCGCCGCCGCGCTTGTCTCCGACCCCGAGCTGCTCGTCCTCGACGAGCCGACCGTGGCGATGGACGTCGAGGGACGCCGCGGGTTCTGGGGCGCGATGCGCGCGTTCGCCGCCCGCGGCAAGACCGTCGTCTTCGCGACGCACTACCTCGAGGAGGCCGACGCGTACGCCGACCGCGCCGTGCTCATGTCGCACGGCCGGGTCGTCGCCGACGGCCCGATGACCGAGATCAAGGCGCGTGTCGGCCTGCGCACGATCCGCGCGACGCTCGCGATCGCCGACCTCGACCAGCTCGCGCGGCTTCCGGGCGTCTCCACCGCCGAGCGCCACGGCGCCTCAGTGCTGCTGCGCTGCGCGGACTCCGACGCGGCGATCCGCGCCCTGCTGCGCGACTACGCCGACGCGCGCGACATCGAGATCGCGAGCGCCGGCCTCGAGGAGGCGTTCGTGCAGCTCACCGGCGGCGGCGACGACGAGGAGGACCCGCCGCGATGACCGCCCTGGACTACACGCGCTTCGAGCTGCTGCGGACGTTTCGCAACCGTCGCTTCATGGTGTTCTCGCTCGGCTTCCCGCTGGCGCTGTACGCGATGCTCGCGGTCCCCAACCGCCACGACCAGGACTTCGGCGGCACCGGGATCCCGTTCGCGCTCTACTACATGGTCGCGCTCGCGTCGTTCGGGACGATGATGGCGATGGTCTCCGCGGGCGCACGGATCGCAGGCGAGCGCAGCGACGGCTGGACCCGCCAGCTGCGGATCACGCCGCTGACGAGCTGGGCCTACTTCCGCGCGAAGATCCTCACGGCGTACGCGATGGCCGGCACGTCGATCGCGCTGCTGTTCGCGTTCGGATTCGCCATCGGCGTGAGCCTGCCGCTCGGCGAGTGGGCGCAGATGGTCGGGCTCATGCTCGTGGGCCTCGCGCCGTTCGCCGCGCTTGGCGTCCTGCTAGGGCATCTCATGAACGTCGACTCGATGGGCCCGGCCACCGGCGGCATCGTCTCGCTGCTGGCGCTCGTCAGCGGGACCTGGTTTCCGGTCGCCGAGCATGGCGTCATGCACGACCTCGCGCTCGGGCTGCCGTCGTACTGGCTGGTGCAGGCCAGCCACGTGTCGATCGGCGGGCATGGGTGGACGGCGACCGGCTGGATCGTCGTGGCCATTTGGACGGTCGTACTCGCCCGCCTGGCGCGGTTCGCGTACCGGCGTGATACGAAGCGGGTGTGAGGCTCACCCCCATCGCGGCGCTGGCCGCCGGCGTCGCGCTGCTGGCCGGGTGCGGCGACTCCGAGGACAGGCCGGCGCGCGAGACGATCGACATCGGGCGCGCGTCGGGCACGCACGCGAAGGCGACCGCCGAGGGCATCGCCAACAAGCCACTCGCCGTCGCCGTTCGCGCGAGTGCCGCGCCGAAGCAGCGCGTCACGGTGACCTGGGGCCTCTCGTGCCCGAAGACCGCGCGCGGCAAGAGCAAGGGCAGCGGCGGGACGTACGTGACGACGCCGCCCAACGTCCGCGCTCTGAGGCTGCCGAAGCGAGCGATCGCGTTCTGCGCCGTGCGGGCCGAGGGGCAGCTGTCGCGGAAGGGGCGCGTGCGGATCACGCTCCTCGCCAGCCCACGCTGACGCGGCCTTCGCGCGGCGCGGACGAAGGCGCCGCCCCCGCGCGGGCGGCCGAAGGCCCGGCGCGGCCGGCGACGCCTACCGGACGACGATGTTGACGAGCTTGTCGGGCACGACGATCTCCTTGATCACGTCGTGGCCGTCGATGTAGCTCTGCATCTTCGGCGCGCCGCGCGCGAGGGCGAGCAGCTCGTCCTTCGACGCGCCCGTCGGCGCCGGCACCCGGTCGCGGACCTTGCCGTTGACCTGGCAGACGAGCTCGAACGTGTCGGCGACGAGGAACTCCTCGTCCGCGACCGGCCACGGCTGCTCCCAGACGCGCTCGCCCGTGAGCAGGTGGTAGGCGTCGGCGGACGCGTGCGGGGCGAACGGCGACAGCAGCGAGGCCGCCGTGCTCAGCGCGAAGCGCACGGAGCCGGGCGCCGCCGCGCCTCGCTTGGCCGGCGTGATCTCGTTGAGGAGCTCCATGACCGCGGCGATCGCGGTGTTGAAGTTGAAGCGCTCGCCCATGTCGCTCGTGACCTTGTCGATCGCCCAGTGCGCCTTGCGCAGCACGCGCTGGTCATCGGCGCCCAGCGCGCCGGCCTCCGGGATCGGGTCGCCGGGCAGCTCGTCGGCGGCCTCGGCGCAGGTGCGCCACAGCCGCGCGAGGAAGCGGTACATGCCCTCGGCGCCGGAGTCCGACCAGTCGGCGTCTTGGTCGGGCGGGCCGATGAAGAGGATGTAGCAGCGCGCGGTGTCCGCGCCGTAGCGCTCGACGAGCGCCGACGGCGACACGACGTTGCCCTTGGACTTCGACATCTTGTCGCCGTCGCGCAGGATCATGCCCTGGGTGAACAGCCGCGCGAACGGCTCCTGCACGCCGGCGGGCAGGTGGCCGAGGTCGCTCAGGGCCTTCGTGAAGAACCGCGCGTAGAGCAGGTGCAGGATCGCGTGCTCGACGCCGCCGATGTACTGGTCGACTGGCATCCACTGCTCGATGGCGGCGGGGTCCCACGCGGCATCGTCGTTGTTGGCGTCGCAGTAGCGCAGGAAGTACCACGACGAGTCGACGAACGTGTCCATCGTGTCGGTCTCGCGCTTGGCCGGCTCGCCGCATGACGGGCACACGACGTTGACCCAGTCCTCGGCGGCGGCCAGCGGCGAGCGGCCGCGCGGCTTGTAGTCCGCGACGTCGGGCAGCAGCACCGGCAGGTCCTCCTGCGGCACCGGCACGATCCCGCATGACGGGCAGTGGATGATCGGGATCGGCGTGCCCCAATAGCGCTGGCGCGAGATGAGCCAGTCACGCAGGCGGTAGTTGACCGAAGCGTGGCCCTTGCCCTGGGCATCGAGCCAGCTCAGGATCGCCGGGAGCGCCTCGCGGTTGTGCCGGCCGTCGAACTCGGGCGCCGAGTTGACGAGCGGGCCGTCACCGGCGTACGGCAGCTCTTCGCCACCCTCGATAACCCGCCGGATCGGCAGGTCGAACGCCTGCGCGAACGCGTAGTCGCGCTCGTCGTGCGCCGGGACCGCCATAATCGCGCCCGTGCCGTACTCCATGAGCACGTAGTCGGCGACGTACATCGGCAGCTGCTCGCCGTTGACGGGGTTCGTGACCGTCCGGCCCAGCGCGACGCCGGTCTTCGGCTTGTCGATGTCGCCGCGCAGCTGCTTGTCGGCCGTCAGCGCGCGGTTGACGTAGTCGCGCACCTCGAGCTCGTGCTCGGTGCCGTCGGCGAGGCGCAGGACGTCGGGATGCTCGGGTGCCATGACGAAGAACGTCGCGCCGAAGAGCGTGTCCGGGCGGGTCGTGAAGACGATGTAGTCGGTGTCCGCGCCGTCGCAGCGAAACGTGACCTCCGCGCCCTCGGACCGCCCGATCCAGTTGCGCTGCATGATCTTGACGTGCTCGGGCCACGCGATCGTCGCGAGGTCCTCAAGCAGCCGGTCGGCGTACTCGGTGATCTTGAAGAACCACTGCGTGAGCTGGCGGACCTCGACGAGCGCGCCCGAGCGCTCACCCCGCCCGTCCTTGACCTGCTCGTTGGCGAGCACGGTCTCCTCGACGGGGTCCCAGTTGACCGCCGCCTCCTTCTGGTAGGCGAGGCCGCGCTTGAAGAGCTCGAGGAAGATCCACTGCGTCCAGCGATAGACGCGCGGCTCGTGGGTGCCGAACTCGCGCGTCCAGTCGATCGAGATGCCCCACTCGCGAAAGTGCTTCTGAAACGCCTCGATCGACGAGTTCGTCGAGTCGCGCGGGTGCTCGCCGGTCTTGATCGCGTGGTTCTCGGCGGGCAGGCCGAACGCGTCGTAGCCCATCGGGTGCAGGACCCGCCGGCCCGTGCGCCGGTGGAAGTGCGCGACCGCGTCGCCGACGGAGTAGACCTTGAGGTGGCCGATGTGCGGCTCGCCGCTGGGGTACGGCAGCATCTCGAGCACGTAGGACTTCGGCCTGGGGTCGGTGCTGTCGTTCGCGACCTCCCACGTGCCTTCGTCGGCCCACACCGCCTGCCAGCGGGGCTCGATCTCGGCGGGGTCATAGCGGTACTCAGCGGCCATGGGCGAGCGTCAGGATAGAAGGGCCGCGCTCGCCGACCATCGCACGCTGTACAACCAGCCCCGTGCGGCCACCGCTCACGAAATCTCAGATCGAGCGGCTCGGTGTCCGTCTGGTTAAGAGCGAGACTCCCGCCGACACCGATCTGGAGCTGCTCCATGAGGTCCTCGGGACGTACTCCGATGTGCTCGCAGCAGCTGTCGAGCGAGTGCGCGACGGTGTTGGCGTCTCACCGACATCGAGGGTGAAGAACACGGGAACCATCCTGGAGAAGCTCCGCCGCAATGGCGGTCACGGGCTGAAGAGCATTCAGGACCTCGCGGGGATGCGAATCGTGGTGCGCTCCGACCGTCCGGGTCAGGACGCCCTGGTGCAGCAACTGGTCGATGTCTTCGGCGAGGATCCTCGGCCGCCGAAGGTCGTCGATCGCCGAGCCACGCCGGTGAACGGCTACCGCGCGGTCCATGTGATCGCCTTCCCGGACGGCATTCCCGTGGAGATCCAGGTGCGGACACGCTGGCAACACGAATGGGCCGAGCTGTTCGAGAAGCTCGCAGATCGCGTCGGGCGCGGGATCAGGTACGGCGAGCCGCCTGAGCGCTGGTGGACGCCAGTGGAGTTCAAGGCGATGGATGCCATCGAGCGGAGCTTGATGTCGGCCGAATTCCACGTGCGCGTGGCTGCCGTCGACCTCGCAGTCGCGGTCGCGGACATGATCGATGCCGCCGAGATTGCTGAGGCGAGCGCGCCGGAGGACCCCAGAGTGGGGAGCTATCGCCGACGTGTGGACGAGGTGCTCGGCGATCTCCGCGATAGCCTGAACGAACTCTGACGTCGACGATGAGTGCCACCGATACGATGGCCGTGTGTCGCACTTCCTCCTTGTCTACGATCGCGACGCTGGCCTGCTGGTCCGCAAGCAGCGCTACGAGATCGGTGCGGATGCGATGCGCGCGCGATTCGTTGCCGAAGGCGAATTCGCAGGACGACCTGAGATCGAGATCGTCGCCCTGGTGGCGGAATCGGAAGATGCTCTTCTCGTGACGCACGGGCGGTACTTCCTCAGCCTCACCGAACTCGCCGAGCGGATGGCCTAGGCAATCCCGTCTCGGCCGCCGCGTCGCCGCGGCCGAGAGACGACGCTAGACCGTCGCGCTGAGGCCGGCGGCGTCGCGCAGGAGGTCGGCCTTGCCGGTGGCCTCCCACGTGAAGTCCGGGTCGTCGCGGCCGAAGTGGCCGTACGCCGCCGTCTTCTGATAGATCGGCCGATGCAGATCAAGCTCGTTGCGAAACGCCCCCGGCCGCAGGTCGAAGTGCTCGTCGACGAGCGCCGCGATCTGGCCCTTGCCGATCTTCTCTGTGCCAAACGTCTCGACCATCACCGACACCGGATGCGCAACACCAATCGCATACGCCACCTGCACCTCACAACGATCCGCAAGCCCCGCCGCCACGACGTTCTTCGCCACCCAGCGCGCGGCATACGCCCCGCTGCGATCGACCTTCGACGGATCCTTGCCACTAAACGCCCCACCGCCATGGCGCGCCATACCGCCATAGGAGTCGACGATGATCTTGCGCCCCGTCAGCCCACAGTCACCGACCGGCCCGCCGATCACGAAGCGGCCCGTCGGATTGACAAGGAAGTCCTTGCGCAGCGCGTTGGCGTCGTACATGTCCTCCGGCAGGATCGGCACGACCACCGTCTCCCACAGATCGTCGAGGATCTGCTCGCGCGTCGCGCTCTCGGCATGCTGCGTGGAGATCAACAGCTTCTCGATCGCCGTCGGCCGGCCGTCGACATAGCGCACCGACACCTGCGTCTTGCCGTCCGGGCGCAGGTAGCCAAGCGTCCCGTCGTGACGGACGGTCGCGAGTTGCTTGGCGAGCTCGTGCGCGAGCTGAATCGGCAGCGGCATCAACGACGGGGTCTCGTTGGAGGCGTAGCCGAACATCATCCCCTGATCGCCGGCGCCGGCGAGGTCCAGCTCGTCGTCGTCGGTCGGGTCGGACTGCGTCTCATAGGACTGGTTGACGCCCTGCGCGATATCCGCCGACTGCTTGTCGATCGCATTCAGCACCGCGCACGAATCCGCCGAGAAGCCAAGATCGGCATCGATGTAACCGATCCCGCGAATCGTCTCGCGCGCGATCGCCTGGATGTCGACGTAGGTCTCCGTCGAGATCTCACCGGACACGACGACGAGGCCCGTGTTGACGAGCGTCTCGCAGGCGACGCGGCCCGTCGGGTCATCGGCCATGACGGCATCGAGGACGCCGTCGGAGATCTGGTCGGCGACCTTGTCGGGATGGCCCTCCGTCACCGACTCCGACGTGAACAGGTACTCGTTCTCGGCAAAGTTTGTCATGCGCGGCAGGCTATCGGTCCTCGCCGCGGCGGGACTTGCGCTCCACGAAGTCGATGATGAGTGGCACGCCGTCCATGCCGAAGCGCGCCCGCAGGCGGTTCTCGATGAAGTACGCGTAATCGCGTGTGACGCGCTGGCGGGAGTTGACCTGAATGGCGAAGCGCGGCGGCCGCTCGCCGATCTGCGCCGCGTACAGGAGCTTCAGGCGGTGGCCCTGCTTGGCGGGCGGCTGGCGCGCCTGGACGGCCTCGCCGACGAAGCGGTTGAGCTCGGGCGTGGGGATGCGGCCCTGCATGCGGTCGCCGAGGGCGAGCACCTCGGTCAGCAAGCGATCGACGTGGCGCCCGGTGAGCGCGCTCGCCGTCATGACCTTCGGGCGCAGGCGCAGCTTGTTGGCGACCTTCGCCCGCTCGTGGTCGAGGTCGTCCTCGGTCATCTCGGCCGTGTCCCACTTGTTGAGCACCACCGCGGTCGCGCAGCCCGACTGCATCGCGAGCTCGGCGACGCGCATGTCCTGCGCGGTGACGCCGTCGTTGGCGTCGCAGACGACGAGCGCGACGTCGGCGCGCTCCGCCGCGCGCTGGGAGCGCAGCACGGTGTAGTACTCGACGGACTCCGACACCTTCGACTGGCGCCGCATCCCGGCCGTGTCGACCACGATGAACTTGCGGCCGTCGACCTCGAGCGGGAGGTCGATCGCGTCGCGCGTCGTGCCCGCGACCTCGCTCACGATCACGCGGTCCGTCCCGGCGAACTGGTTGACGAGCGAGGACTTGCCGACGTTCGGGCGCCCGATGACGGCCAGGCGGATCGTGCCCTCCTCCTCGACCTCGTCGTCCTCGGGCAGCAGCTCGACGAGGCGGTCGAGCAGGTCCCCGGTGCCGAGCCCCTGCGACGCGGAGACGGCCATCGGCTCGCCGAACCCCAGGCGATGCGCGTCGGCTGCGAGCGGGATGTCCACGGCCGCGTCGATCTTGTTGGCCGCGACGACGACGGGCATCTTCGTGCGCCGCAGCAGGTCGGCGAGCTCCTCGTCGCCCGGCCTGACGCCCGCCTTCGCGTCGAAGACGAACAGCGCGACCTGCGCGTCGTTGAGTGCGGCGCGAGCCTGGTCGCGGATCGAGCCGGACACGGGATCGGGATCCTCGGAGTCCATGCCGCCGGTGTCGATGAGCGTGAACCGGCGCCCGTTCCACTCCGTCGCGATCTCCTTGCGATCGCGGGTGATGCCGGCGCGCTCGTGCACCACGGCCTCGCGCGAGCCGGTCAGGCGGTTGACGAGCGAGGACTTTCCGACGTTGGGGTAGCCGACAACCGCGACCTTCATGGGGTGGTGATCACCCGCTGAGTCTAGGTGGCGCCGGCGAGCGCGACGATCTTCGCCACCACCGCGTCGATGTCGAGGCCGGTCGTGTCGACCTCGATCGCGTCGGCGGCGGCCGCCAGGGGCGAGTGCTCGCGCGTCGAGTCGCGCTGGTCGCGCATCGTCTGCTCGGCGAGGACCGTCTGCGCGTCGGCCCCGAGCTGAGCCGCGCGGCGGCGGGCGCGCTCCTCGGGCGAGGCGGTGAGGAAGACCTTCAGCTCGGCATCCGGCGCGACGACGGTCCCGATGTCGCGGCCCTCGGCCACGTAGTCCCCGCTCGCGATGAGCTCGCGCTGAAGGTCGACGAGCTTGGCGCGCACCTCGGGCCGCGAAGCCACCTCCGACGCCCGCGCGGTGACCTCGGGCGTGCGAATCTGCGCGGTCACGTCCTCGCCGTCGAGCGTCACGTGGCCGCCGAGCCCGATGGCGCAGCCGATCGGGTCGGCGGCGCCGCGCAGGTCGGCGAGCGCGATGCAGCGGTACATCGCGCCCGTGTCGAGGTACGTGAAGCCGAGCGCGTCGGCGACCGCGCGCGCCACGGTGGACTTGCCGGCGCCCGCGGGGCCGTCGATCGCGATCAGCATCGCGGCGGAGGATAGGTCGGCGCCGTCAGTCGGCGAACAGCGAGCTGACCGGGAGTGCGAATCCGGGCAGCTGCGGCGAGGTGAGCTGCTCGCCCGTGGCGACCTCGAGCAGGACATCGAACGTCGAGGCAGTCCCGTCGCTACGGCGGCACACGATGACTGTCCGCGAAACGGTGTCGACGAGCCACAGCTCCTTGAGTCCCGCCCGCTCGTACGCGAGCCATTTCGCCCCGACGTCGTAGCGCCATGTCGATGGCGAGCGCACCTCGACCGCGAGGTCGGGTAGCGGGTACGGCCGCTTGTCGTGGCGCGCCGGAGCTCGGTTCTCGGCGAACCACATGAGATCCGGAGCGAAGACGTTGCGTTCATCGAGCTTGACGTCGAGGGGGAGCGTAAGAAGCCCACGCCCGGGCGCACCGTCTTGCCATCCGAACCATGCCTTCATCAGATCCGACAGCACCATCTGGTGCAGTAGCTCGGGCTGGTTCAAGACGACCTCACCCTCGATCAGCTGGGTGCGGGGGTAGCCCTCCCCCAGCTCGAGGTACTCGTCAGCCGTCATGCGCTGCACCATCTGCATCGCGTTCATCGTAGACCGTGCCTCCGAAGTTGACCACTACCTGACATAGGCGTCAGCCGCAGAAGTTCGCCCCCCTCAGCGCAAGCGGCCGAGGTCCTGCAGGAAGCCCGGGTAGGACACCGCGGCCGCCTCCATGCCCACGACGCGGACGCCCTCGCGGGAGGCCAGGCCGGCGACCGCGCCGAGCATCGCCATGCGGTGATCGCCGTGCGCGTGGATCGTGCCGCCGCGCAGCCCGGAGCCTCCCGTGACCACGAACCCGTCCTCCGTGGCCTCGATCGAAGCGCCGAGGCCGCGCAGTCCGTCGACGACGCCCGCGATGCGGTCGGACTCCTTCACCCGCAGCTCCGCCGCGCCGCGCACGATCGTCTCGCCCTCCGCGAAGCAGCCCAGTAGCGCCACGAGCGGCAGCTCGTCTATCGCGAGCGGGACCTCGGCGGCCTCGACGGTCGTCCCCTGTTGCGGGCCGGCGACGACGTCGAGGTCGCAGATGGGCTCCGTGGGCGCGATCGGATCGCCCGGCGCCGGAACGGGCTCGAGCTCGCCCCCGACGCGAGCGCCCATCCGCTCGAGGATCCGCAGGAAGCCGATCCGCGTCCAGTTCACCCCGACGTCGCGCACGAGCACGCGCGACCCGGGCACGATGACCGCGGCGGCGATCATGAACGCCGCGGACGAGAGGTCGCCGGGAACGGTGAGGTCTTGCGCATCGAGCGCGTCCGCGCGAGCGAGGCTTAGGTCCGCGCCCGAGCGCCGGACCCCGACGCCCGCGCCGGCGAGCATCCGCTCGGTGTGGTCGCGGCTGCGCGCGGGCTCGGTGACGGTCGTCTCCCCGTCGGCCGACAGCCCCGCGATCAGCACGCAGGACTTCACCTGGGCGCTCGCCACCGGCAGGACGTAGGAGATCGCGCGCAGCGCCGTCCCGCGGACATGCAACGGCGGGAAGCGGCCGCCGGTCGGCTCGAGGTCCGCGCCCATCCGGCCCAGCGGCTCGGCGATCCGGTCGACCGGGCGCCGCCGGATCGACGCGTCGCCGTCGAGCGTGAAGGCGCGGCCCTCCTGCGCGGCCAGCCAGCCGGGCAGCAGGCGCATCAGGGTGCCCGCGTTGCCGACGTCGATCGGCGCCCCCGGATCGCGCGTGCCGTGAAGGCCGACGCCCCGCACGACGACCTCGCCCGACGGCTGCACCGACACCTCCGCGCCCAAGGCGCGCACGGCGTCGAGCGTCGAGGTCGTGTCCTCGGCATGCAGGTAGTTCGCGATCCGCACGGTCCCGCTGGACATCGCGCCGAACAGCGCGGCGCGGTGGGAGATCGACTTGTCCGGCGGCGCCGTGACCTCGCCGCGAAGCGCCCCCGAGGGTGCGAAGAAGACGTCGCTCATGCCGCGCGGTAGCCGAGCGCCGCGACGAGCCCGATCGCCCGCTCGGCGTCCGCCGAGCGCACCCAGAGGGCGACCGTGCCGGCGCGGTTGTCGGCCTCGGGCGCGAGCGACATGTCCGTGATGTTGATCCCCGCCCGGCCCAGCGCGAGCGCGATCGTCGCGACGACGCCCGGCTGGTTGGGAACCGACGCGCGGATCTCGCGCACCTCGCCACCCACGAGGCCCACCTCGAGCAGCGCGGCGCGCTGAGCCGCCGCCTGCGACTGCCACGCGACGAGCTCCCCGCCACCGTCGTTCAGAAGCGCGCGCACCTCCCCCAGCCGCGCGACGAGATCGTCGATCTGCGCGCCCAGCGCACCGCGGTTGGCGCGGTAGATCTGCTCCCACAGCGCGGGGTTGGCGCCGGCCACTCGGGTCGCATCGCGAAACGACGGGCCGGTCGCCGGCATGGTCTCGCCGCCCAAAGCCGCTGCCGCCTGCGCGACGAGCAGGTTCGCGACGACGTGCGGAAGATGCGACACCGCGGCCATGAGCCGGTCGTGCTGCGCGGGCCCGATCGCGGTCGGCACCGCGCCGATCCCCGCGACGAAGCGCGCGAGGCGCTCGTACAGCACGCCGGGCGTGCGCTCGCCGGGCGTCAGGTACCACGTCGCGTCGTCGAAGAGGTCCTCCCGCGCGTGCGCGACGCCCGTCGTCTCGGCGCCCGCGAGCGGGTGCCCGCCGATGAAGTGCTCGCGATCGACGGCCTCGACGAGCGCCTGCTTCGTCGAGCCGACATCGGTCACGACCGCGCCAGGCAGCGCGTCGCACAGATCGCGCACCGCGCGGGGCAGCGCGTCGACCGACACGGAGGCGATCGCGACGTCCGCCGGGCCCAGCTCGTCCAAAGAGGTCACCGCGACGTCGATCGCGCCCATCGACAGCGCGGTCTGAAGCGCCGCCGGGCTGCGATTCCAGCCCACTACCCGCGCGCCGAGACGCCGCCGGGCGGCAAGCCCGATCGACCCGCCGATGAGGCCGACGCCCAGGAGGGCGACCCGCGGCTGGCTCACATCGCCGCGCGGCGGGCGCGGACCGAGGCCGCGAGGCCGTCGAGGACCTCGATCGTCGTGTCCCAGTCCATGCACGCGTCGGTGATCGACTGGCCGTAGGTCAGCGTGCCGCCGAGGCTCTGGCGCCCGGCGACCAGGAACGACTCGAGCATGACGCCGACGATCGCCGGCGAGCCGGCGGCGACCTGGTCGCCGATCTCCCCCGCCACCCCGGGCTGGCGCAGGTGGTCCTTCGCGCTGTTGGCATGCGACGCGTCGATGACGACGCGCTCGGGCAGGCCCGCCTTGCGCAGCAGCGTGAGCGCCGCGTCCACGCCCTCCGGGCCGTGGTTGGGCTCCCCGTCGCCGCCGCGCAGGATGACGTGCCCGTCCGGGTTGCCGCTCGTGTGCAAGATCGCCGGCGTGCCGCAGTACTCGACGCCGGCGAAGGAGTGCTTCGCGGCGGCGGCGCGCACGGCGTCGACCGCGACCTGGACATTGCCGTCCGTGCGGTTCTTGAAGCCGACCGGCATCGACAGGCCCGAGCCGAGCTGGCGGTGGACCTGGCTCTCGGTCGTGCGCGCGCCGATCGCCCCCCACGCGACGGTGTCGGAGATGTACTGCGGCGTGATCGGGTCGAGGAACTCGCAGCCGATCGGCAGGTCCAGCGCGAGCACCTCGAGCAGCAGCTCGCGCGCGGTCCGCAAGCCGGTGTCGACGTCGCCCGAGCCGTCGAGGTGCGGGTCGTTGATGAGGCCCTTCCAGCCCGTCGTCGTGCGCGGCTTCTCGAAGTACACGCGCATCGCGACGCAGAGGTCGGCGCGCAGCTCCGCCGCCTTGACGGCAAGCCGCTGCGCGTAGTCGAGCGCCGCCGCGGCGTCATGGACGCTGCACGGGCCGACGACGACGAGCAGCCGGTCGTCGGTGCCCTGCAGGATCGCGTGGGTGTCGGTGCGCCCCCGCACGACGACCTCCGCCAGGTCCCGCGTCAGCGGCAGCGCCTCGATGAGGCTCGCGGGCGTCGTCAGCGACGAGACCCGCTCGATGCGGCGGTCGCGGACGCCCGAGGCGAGATCGGCGGCGGTGAGGGGCACGTGCTAGACCCCCACCGGCTCGAGCTGCGACACGCGAGCGGCTTCGGCGACCCGCTGGACGCGCGCGGCGAAGCGCGCGAAGTCGTCGCAGCGAAGCGACTGCGGCCCGTCGCAGATCGCCGAGTCGGGGTCCGGGTGGATCTCGACGACGATGCCGTCCGCCCCCACGGCTGCGGCGGCCAATGCGAGCGGCTCGACGAGGTCGCGCCGGCCCGCGGCGTGGCTCGGGTCGACGATGACCGGCAGGTGGCTGAGCGACTTCAGCACCGGCACGGCGGCGACGTCGAGCGTGAAGCGGTAGGAGGTCTCGAACGTGCGGATGCCGCGCTCGCACAGCACGACGTCGGGGTTGCCGCCCTTGAGCACGTACTCCGCCGCCATCAGCAGCTCCTCGATCGTGCTCGACAGGCCGCGCTTGAGCAGCACCGGGACGCGCGTGCGCCCGACCTCGGTCAGCAGCGCGTAGTTCTGCATGTTGCGCGCGCCGATCTGGATCATGTCGGCGACCTCGGCCACGGCCTCGACGTCGCGAACGTCCATGACCTCGGTGACGATCGGAAGCCCGGTCTGCGAGCCCGCGTCGGCGAGGATCTCAAGGCCCGCCTCACCGAGGCCCTGGAACGCGTACGGGCTCGTGCGCGGCTTGTACGCGCCGCCGCGCAGCATCGTGGCGCCCGCGTCGCGGACGACGCGCGCGATCGCGAGCGTCTGCTCGCGGGTCTCGATCGCGCACGGGCCGGCGATGAGGGCGAACGCGTCGCCGCCGCCGATGCGGCGGCCGGCGCCGAGCTCGACGACGCTCGCCGCATCCTCGCCTGATCGTCGGGCAGCGAGCCTGTAGGGGTGGGCGGCCGCGATCTCGTCGTCGGGGTCCGCCGTGGTCATGCCGTTCATCGTGTCAATCCTTTCGAATGCGAAGCGCCTGGGGACGGAGGTGACCTGCGAGGCGCTCGGCGAGAAAGGCAGAACAGACAGGGGCGACGAGCCGAGCGCCTAGGTAAATCGCCAGGCGAAATAGCGACGAGCGAACGTAAAGGTGCTACGGATGCTGTCGCTCGAACGGCTCATTCGGCGACCGAGCTTAGAGCACGGCGCCCAGCGCGTCGAGGAATCGGAGGTTCTGAGCAGGTGTGCCATACGTCACACGCAGCGCGCCCTCGCGCCCGAGCGCCGCGCCGGCCCGCACGATGACGCCGCGCTGGGCCAGCCCGGCGACGACCTCGGCCTCGCCGGCGTCCTCGGGCAGGTCGAACCAGCAGAAGTTCGCCTGCGACTCGGCCGGCTCGATCCCGAGCGCGTTGAGCCCCGCCTGGACCTCGACGCGGGCGACGACCGTCCGCTCGACCCGATCGGCGACCGCGTCCTGGTGCTTGAGCGCCTCGACCGCCGCCGCCTGCGCCGCGACGTTGCAGAAGAACGGCTGGCGGACCTGGTCGACCGCGCGCGGGAAGTCCTCCGAGCCGCACAGCGCGAAGCCGACGCGCAGGCCGCACAGCCCGTAGACCTTCGAGAACGTCCGCAGCAGCACGAGGTTCGAGTGCTTGGCGAGCAGGTCGAGCGTCGTGTCGGGGTCGTCGAGGAGGTTGAACTCGCAGTACGCCTCGTCGACGATCAGTGCGACGTGGCGCGGGACCTTCTCCGCAAATGCCGCGATGTCCGCTGCCGGCACCGCTGTCGACGTGGGGTTGTTCGGGTTGCAGACGATCACGAGGCGCGTCGCCGCGGTGATCTCGGCGGCCATCGCGTCGAGGTCGTGGCACTGGTCGTCGTCGAGCGGCACCTTGATCGCCCTCGCGCCGGACGCCGCGGAGAGAAACGGATATACCGTGAACGACGGCCACGCGTAGACGAGCTCGGCGCCCGGCTCGAGCAGCGCCTCCCCCGCGGCGAGCAGCACGTCGCACGAGCCGTTGCCGGTCGCGATCCGCGAGACGGGCACCCCGTAGCGGTTGCTCAGCGCCCGCTTGAGCAGGGTGTTCGACGGATCCGGATAGCGGTTGGCACCCGCGACCGCGCGCTGCGCGGCCGCGACGACCGCGGGCAGCGGCGGGTCAGGCGACTCGTTGGAGGCGAGCATCGCGACATCGCCCCCGAGGTCATACGCGCCCGCGACGGGATAGACCGGAAGGCGCCGGACGCGCTCGGAGAACTCGATCGCCATGCGGTGATTGTGCCCTACGGCCGGCCCGCCCGTGCTCACGGCCGATCCATGTCCCCGCCCCGCGTGGCTGTGCCGGTAATTGGCTTGCGAGTTCCGGCGCGCCACTATGATGGTGCACACAGGGGGTTTGCCATGGGGATGGGGAACGGGGCGTCGACGCCAACGTCGGCGCGTGCTGGACGGCGGATTCGACGGGCGTGCGCGGTGCTGGTGTGCGCGGTGCTCGCGGGCACTCTCACCGCCGCCCCCGTCCGGGCACAGGATCTGCCCGCGCAGCTGAGCGTGACTGTCGTCCCGCCGGCGGGCACCGACGCGCCGCGGCCGACCGGGAACGTCGTGATCTCGCTCAACGACCGCAAGCTCGCGGCGATGCCACTCATCCCGGGGACCGGGCCGCTGACGGCAATCACGCCGCTCACGGCCGGCGCGCTGTCGGTGCTGGGCCAGAAGGTCGAGGTCACCTACTCGGGCGACAGCAACTACGCGGCCAGCGACGGCGTCACGGTGACGTTCCCCACCCGCGACGGGGTCACGATCACGGCGAAGCCGAAGGACGCCGCGGCCCCCGCGATCGACATCACCTCACCGGGCGACGGCGTCCGCTACACCGTCGGCGAGAGCGTGCTCGCGATCTACGCCTGCAGGGACCCGGACGATCGCTCGGCGGTCAAGACCTGCTCGGGCCCGGTGGCCACGGGCAGCGCCGTCGACACGACGACGGCGGGCACGTTCTCGTTCACGGTCAGCTCCGCCGATGCGCTCGGCAACACGACCACGAAGACGGCGACGTTCCAGGTCGGAGGCAGCGCGGCCGCGCCGCCGCCCGCGGCCGCCGGCGGCCGCGCGCCAGCGCCACCGCCCGCAACGCCCGCCAAGCCCGCGCCCGGCACGCCGGCCGCTGAGCTGCCGCCGCCACCCGTTTCCGAGACCGCCACCGAGCTCGCCGTCGAGCCCGCCGAGGACGAGCCGGCGCCCGCGGCGGCGACGAAGCGCGCGAGCGCCCCGCGGGGTGGGACGCCCGCTGCGAAGCCGCCTGCCGAGACGAAGACCAAGCGCGTCGCACAGGAGTTCGCGCCCTACGACCCGCGCTCGGAGCCCGCGAAGACCGCCGGGATCCTCGTCGCGGCGTTCACGCTGCTGCAGATCGGCACCGCGGGCGGCTCGGGGCTCGCGATGGCTCGCGGCGGCGGCGGCGTGGGCGGCTCGAGCGGCAAGGACAAGGACGGCTCGAAGCCCCAGGCGAGCTTCGACTACGAGGCGGTCAGCGTCGAGCACCTCGGGGCGGGCGTCGCGGCGGTCGCGATCGGGGACCGGTCGAGGACGTGGAGCTGGCCCGGCACCCGCCGGCTCGACGCGCTCGGCGCGGCGATCCCGGCGCGGCTCTCGCCGCGGTCGCCACTGCTCGCACGGGTGACCGCGGACGGCACGTACCTGCGCGCGATCCTCGGGTCCGCCTCGCTGCTCTCGATGCTTGGCGGCATCGCGCTCGGCGTGCTCGCGCTGCTGGACACCGGCGGCGAGGCGATCCCGCCGGTCGCCTCGCTGACGATCGCGATCGCCGTGCTCGGCGTCTTCGACGCCATGGCGGGCTTCGTGGCGGTCCTGATCTTCACGGTCGGCGTGCTCGCCCTCGGCGGCTTTGACTCAAACGCCCACCTGCGGCTCATGCTGGGGCTCAGCGCGCTGTGGTTCGTGGTGCCGGTGCTCGCCGGCTCGGTCCGGCCGCTGCGCCGCGAGCCGACGCGCAACCTCGAGGAGTCCTGGGAGCGCGCGGCGGACTTCATCATCGCGTCGCTGATCGGCGCCTGGGCCGTGCAGAAGATCGTGCTCACGCTGCCGGGGCTCGCGGGCGTCGAGCTCCCGCTCACCGAGTATGCGAACACGGCCGCCTACTGCGTGCTGGCGGCGCTCGTCGTGCGCCTCGGGCTCGAGTCGATCGCCGCGCACCTGTATCCCCAGCGCCTGGACATCGCCGAGCCCGGAGAACTGCCCGAGCCGGGCGCGCTGCAGCGCCTGGGCGCGACGGCGCTGCGGATGGTGGTGTTCGTCTTCTTCGCGCACATCGTCGTCGGGTCGAGCTGGCAGCTGTGGGTCGGTGCCGCGCTGTTCGTGATCCCCCAGGTGCTCGCGGTCTACGAGGAGCGCTTCCCGAACTCGCCGGGGTTGTTCCGCGCCCTGCCGAAGGGGCTCGTCGAGCTCGTCCTCATGCTGTTCGTGGGTACCGCGACGACCGCGCTGCTGATCAGCACGATGGACGAGAACGCCGAGACGTTCATCGCCAACGCCTTCGTGCTGCTGGCGCTGCCGGGCTTCTTGCTCTCGCTGCTGCAGCTCTTCGGCCGCGACGGCGACGAGCCCGAGATCGGATGGGGCAAGCGCATCGCCGGCGTCGGCCTGCTCGTGCTCGGCGTCCTGCTCGTGCTGGGCCTGCTGTTCTCGACCGGCTGAGCGCGTTGAGCCCAGCCGGTCGACGTCAGCGCGCTAGTTCTTGCGCGGGATGAAGCTGAACCCGAGCATCGAGACGGCGCCCAACCCCACGTAGATCAGGAGCACGAGCATCGGCGTCCCGGTGCCTTCGCCGGCGAAGTACGCCTGGTCCTTGACGAGCTCCATCGCCGCGCGCGGTGGCAGCAGGCCGCCGATCGTGTTCCAGAAGTCGGGCAGGAACTCGGGCGCGCTCGACCCACCGGACGTCACGAGCACGCCGAGCAGGATGAACACGAGCAGGCCGAAGGCGAGCCCGAACGTCCCGCCGAGCACGCTCGTGTAGCCGGACTGGACCGTCGAGACCCCGAAGATCGTCAGGCCGACCGCGAGCGTCACGTCCATGACGTTGTCCTCGAAGGCGCCGAGCGACTTCGCGTACAGCGCCAGCGCGAGGCCCGACAGCGCGCTGAAGACGGCGAGCACCGCGAGCCTGACGAGCGTCGGCACCAGGCCGCGGCGGATGCTCGGGACGAGCAGCTCGAGCATCCAGCCGATGAGCACCGCGCCGATGATCGCGATCAGCGCCAGGAAGTAGCCGGACGCTCCGCCGCTGTCGTCCGGCGGCAGCGGCTTGGCGTCCACCACGCTTGGCTGCGTCTTGCGCTGCACGTCGATCGGCCCGAAGACCTGCGGCAGCGCGCCGGCGACGGCCGGGCTCGCCGCACTCGCCACGAGCACGGTGCTCGTCTTCGCCCGTGGCGCGTAGGCGCCGTAGATCTCGCGCTCGTCGATGAGCGCGCGTGCGGCCTTGCCGGTGTCCACGCGCTGCACCGCGAGCTCGGGCGTCGCGTCGAGCTGCTTGACGAGCCCTTCTGCCAGCGGGCCTTGACCGACGACCGCGACCGGAAGGTCGTGAGGTTTCGGCGAGTGGAAGATGCCCAGCAGCAGCACGGCGAGCAGCACCTGAGCGACGATGAGCCCCACGACGATGGTGATCGACTTGACGGACATTCACTACCCCCTAAGAGACCGGCCCCGGAATTTGTCGCGCCGCCCCCCCAAGGCGGCGCTGTTCAACAGCTCACGTCATACGCGACATGTCAGGTCGCCGCCGGTCGCGCGTAGCGCTCGATCAGCGGGTGGCCCACCAGCTCGCGCAGTTGGTTCTTGCACCACCACGAGTACACGTCGTCCGTATCCTCCTGCGCCCGCCGGACGAACTCGTCCCACTCGATGTACGCGCACGCGCCGACCTCGATCGGGTTCGGCTGCGGCACGCTCGCCTCGCGGGCGACGAAGACGGGACAGAACTCGTACTCGACGATCCCCGCGAACGGGGGCGCGCGGTAGAGATGCTCGGGCAGCACGACCTCGATGTCCGAGACGGTCATCCCGAGCTCGTAGTCCACGCGCCGGCGGATCGCGTCGTGGAAGCTCTCGTCGGGCGCCGGGTGCCCGCAGGCGCTGTTGGTCCAGACGCCCGGCCACACCTTCTTCGTCAGCGCGCGGCGCGTCGTGAGAAAGGCGCCGCTCGCGTCGAACACGTAACACGAGAACGCGAGGTGCAGGGGCGTGTCGGCGTGGTGCGACGACCACTTCTCGGCCGTTCCGGTGGGCTGGCCCTGCTCGTCGACGAGCACGATCAGCTCCTCGACCGGCTCCACGAGGCCCAGCGGCTCAGCGGTCACGGGTGGTCACCAGTAGGGCGAGGCTCTCGAGCTCCGCGGCCGCGCGGCCAGGCGCGGCGACGGCGTGCAGATCCTCGAGCGCCGCAGCCAGCTGCGCGGCGGCCTCGGCCTCCGTCCATGCCCGCCCGCCGGACGCGTCGACGAGCGCCGCGGCCGCCGCGACGTCGCTCTCGGTCAGCGGCTCCCTGCCGAAGTACAGCGTCGCGAGATCCCGCGCCGCGGGTGTGCCGGACGTCAGCGCCGCGACCACGGGCAGCGACTTCTTGCGCGCCGAGATGTCCGAGTGGATCGCTTTGCCCGTCCGCGCCGGGTCGCCCCAGATGCCGAGGATGTCGTCGATGAGCTGAAACGCGAGCCCGAGCCGCTCGCCGAACGAGCGCATCCGCTCGATGCGGCCCTCGTCGCCGGACGCTGACAGCTCCCCGAGCGCGCACGAGCAGCCGAGCAGCGCGGCCGTCTTGCCGCGCGCCATGTCCATGCACTCCTGCAGCGCGACGTCCTGGCGCGACTCGAAGGCGACGTCGGCGATCTGCCCATCGACCAGCGCCTGCACGGCGTCGCTCAGGATGTGCACGGCACGCTGCCCGCGCGTGCCTCCGATCGCGGCCAGCGTGTCGAACGCGAGCGTCAGCAGCGCGTCGCCCGCGAGGATCGCGGGCCCGATGCCAAACGCCGCCCAGGCCGTCGTGCGGTGGCGGCGCAGCACGTCGCCATCCATCACGTCGTCGTGCAGCAGCGAGAAGTTGTGCACGAGCTCGACCGCGACCGCCGCCGGCAGCGCCGCGTCGCGATCGCCGCCCGATGCCTCGGCCGTCAGGAGCACGAGCGTCGGGCGGATCGCCTTGCCGTTGTCGAGCGAGACCGGGACGCCGTGCTCGTCGCGCCAGCCGAAGTGAAACTCGACGACGCGCCTGACGGCCTCGGGCAGCTCGGCGACCGCCGCCTGCAGCGCGGGCTCGAGGGTCGCGCGACCCCACGAGAGCACCTCTTGCGACGACCGTGGGGCGGCCTCGACCGGCTCCTGCTCGGCGAGTGGCCGCGCTTGCGTCATGCGCGCGTGAACCTGCGGCCGGCGACGGGGCTGACGTCTTCGTCGAGGATCGCGAGCACATCATCGCCGCCCCCGCGGGCCTGGCTCTCGGCCTTCTCGATCGCAGCCAAACGCTCCGGCGTCATCGCCGTCTCATCCTCATTGGCCGCAAGCCACGCCGCACCCTCCGCCGCCGCACGCTCATCAACAACGATCCGCTTCGTCGTCGCGTACTTGTCGATCTCCTCAAACAGCACATCCACCAACTGCGCCGTCGGCACCTTGCGCAGTGCCTTGCCGCGACTGAAGATCAACCCCTCGTTCTTCGCCCCGGTGATCCCGAAATCGGCGTGCGACGCCTCACCAATCCCATTCACCGCACACCCCAACACCGCGACCTCGATCGGATCCTCATACGCCTCCAAGCGACGCTCGATCTCCGTCACGACCGTATCCATATCGAACTGCAGCCTGCCGCAGGTCGGACACGCGATCAGGACGGGGCCACGCTCACGTAGCTGCAGCGCCTTGAGGATCTCCCACGCGACCTTGACCTCCTCCTCCGCATGAAACGTCGACAACGAGATCCGAATCGTGTCGCCAATCCCATCCGCCAACAACGTCCCCAAGCCAACAGCGGACTTCAAGCTGCCAGACCACTTCGTCCCCGCCTCCGTAATCCCCAGATGCAACGGATGATCAATCTTCGCGCTCAACAACCGATTCGACGCGATCGTGTTCGGCACATTCGTCGACTTGATCGACACCTTGAAATCAAAGAACTCCAGCCGATGCATCAACTCGACGAACTCCGTCGCGGCCGTCGTCAACGCCTCGACGGAATTCTCACGCTCAAGCGCATGCAGATGCTTGGGCAACGACCCCGAGTTCACGCCGATCCGCATCGGCGTCCCCGCGGCCTTCGCCGCCGCAACGACCTCGGCGACCTTGTCCGGCCCGCCGATGTTGCCCGGGTTCAGGCGGATGCAATGCGCCCCGGCCGCGATCGCCTTCAGCGCCAACGTGTGATTGAAGTGAATGTCGGCGATCACCGGGATCGGCGACTGCACCACGATCGTCTTCAGCGCCTCGATGTCCTCATCCCGCGGCACCGCCACACGCACGATGTCCGCACCAGCCTCGGCAACCTTGTGGATCTGATCCATCGTCGCCTGCAGGTTCGCCGTCTCGGTCTTCGTCATCGTCTGCACCACAACCGGCGCACCACCGCCGATCGGCACACCGCCGACGACGATCTGTCGCGGCGACGCCATCAGGCGCCGACCGAAGCCGTCGCCCCGAGGGCTTGGACGATGCGCCGGACGATGTCCGGCGCGGCCAGGCCGGCCTCGCCGCGCAGCAGGCCGGGATCGCCGTGGCCCATGTAGCGATCGGGCAACCCGGCGCGCAGCATCCGGCACGCGCCGCCGAGGTCGCAATCGAGCAGCAGCTCGCCGACCGCCGAGCCGAAGCCGCCGGCCAGCACGTTCTCCTCGACGGTCACGAGCAGCTCGTGACCGGCGACCAACCCCGCGATGAGCGCGGCGTCGAGCGGCTTTGCGAAGCGGGCGTCGACAACGGTCGCGTGGATCTCGTGCTCGTCGCGAAGGCGGTCGGCGACCGCCGACGCGATCGCCACGCCCGACCCGTAGCCAAGCAGCGCGACCCTCTCGCCACGGCGCAGGTACTCGCCGCGACCGATCTCGATCGTCCGGGGTGGCGCGTTGGGCGGCGTGCCTTGCGCCGCGCCGCGCGGATAGCGCAGCGCGACCGGCCCGTCGTGCTCGAGCGCGGTGTGCAGCATGTCGACGAGCATCGGCGCGTCGCGCGGTGCCATCAGCACGATGTTCGGCAGGCAGCGCAGGTAGGAGATGTCAAACGCGCCGTGATGCGTCGGGCCGTCCGCTCCCACGAGCCCCGAGCGATCCATCGCGAACACGACGTCGAGCTTCTGCAGGCAGACGTCGTGCACGATCTGGTCGAAGGCTCGCTGCAGGAACGTCGAGTAGATCGCGACGACGGGCTTCATCCCGGTCAGCGCCTGGCCGGCGGCGAACAGCACGGCGTGCTGCTCGGCGATGCCGACGTCGTAGTAGCGATCGGGCATCGCGTGCTGGAGCAGGTCCAGGCCGGTGCCGGTGTTCATCGCCGCGGTGATGCCGCAGACGCGGTCGTCGCGCCGGCACTCGGCGACGAGCGCGCGGCCGAAGATCTCCGTGTACTGCCGCGGCGACGGCGCGGCCCCGTCGGGGGCGGCCGGGCGCATCGCCGGCCTGCGCCCGACGATCGACGCGGGCTGCGCGGCATGCCATTGCTCCATGCCCAGCAGGCCGCCGTTCTCCGACGGCGAGAACCCCTTGCCCTTGACGGTCTTCACGTGGATGACCACCGGGCGCTGCGCCGCGAGCGCATCGCGCAGCGCCATCCGCATCTCGCCGACGTCGTGGCCGTCGATGACCCCGACGTACGCGAGGTCGAGCTCCTCGAACAGCAGGCCGGGCGCCCACAAGGAACGGATCGACTCCTTGATCTGCGGGCCCATGCGCTCGAAGCGCTCGCCGATGCCCGCGGGCAGCCGCGTCAGGCCCTCCTCGACCTCCTCGCGCACCTTGTACAGGCGCGGCTTCAGGCGGACCCGGTTGAAGTACCGCGACAGCGCTCCGACGTTCGGCGCGATCGACATGCCGTTGTCGTTGAGCACGATGACGATCGGCACGTCGAGCCCGCCGGCGTTGTGCAGCGCCTCGAACGCGACGCCGCCCGTCAGCGCGCCGTCGCCGATC
Organism: uncultured Actinomycetes bacterium; assembly: GCA_963839905.1. Lineage (GTDB taxonomy): Bacteria > Actinomycetota > Thermoleophilia > Solirubrobacterales > Solirubrobacteraceae > CADCVQ01. The sequence continues at coordinate 164,564 of CAWIXC010000018.1, forward strand.
ACCGCGACGACGCTGCCGTCGGGCGCGGCACCGCGCAGCATCGCCGTCTTGATCCCGACGGCGTAGGACAGCGACGTCGACGCGTGGCCGGCGCCCATGATGTCGTGCTCGGACTCGAAGATCGAGCAGAACGGCGCGAGCCCGCCGTGCTTGCGGATCGTCCTCAGCGCATCGCGCCGCCCGGTCAGGATCTTGTGCGGGTAGGCCTGATGCCCGACGTCCCACAGCACCTTGTCGCGCGGCGAGTCCAGCAGGCTGTGGATGGCGACGGCAAGCTCGCAAGTCCCCAGGTTGGCTCCGAAGTGGCCGCCGATCTCGCCGATCGTGTCGATCAGCTCCTCGCGGATCTCCTGAGCAACCTGCTGCAGCTCCCCTACCGAGAGCCGATGCAGGTCTTGCGGCTTGCCTATGCCATCCAGTAGCTGCGGCGTCACGGCGGTGTGCTGATCGCTCAGGCGCCGACTTGGCAGTCCTCGAGCACGCCGAGCGCGTCCGGGACCAGCACCGCGGCCGAGAAGTACGCCGTCACCAGGTAGTTGATGACCGCCTTCTCGTTGATGCCCATGAAGCGCACCGACAGGCTCGGCTCGACCTCGTCGGGCAGCCCGGTCTGGTGCAGCCCGATGACGCCCTCGTTGTCCTCGCCCGTCCGCATCACGATGACCGAGCTCGTCAGGTGCTTGGTGACCGGGATCTTGTTGCAGGGCAAGAGCGGCACCCCGCGCCACGACGCCACCATCGTGTCGTGGAGCGGCACGTTGTCGGGGTAGACGCCCGCCCGCGTGCACTCGCGTCCGAAGGCCGCGATCGTGCGCGGGTGCGCGAGCAGGTACTGCGACCCGCGGCGCCGCGAGAGCAGCTCGTCGAAGTCGTCGGGCGTCGGCGGGCCGCTGCGCGTGCGGATGCGGTGCTTGAGGTCGCAGTTGGCGAGCAACCCGAACTCAGAGTTGTTGACCATCTCGTGCTCCTCGCGCTCGCGCAACGCCTCGATCGTGAGCTTGAGCTGCTGCTCGGTCTGGTTCATCGGCTCGTTGTAGAGATCCGCGACGCGGGTGTGGATGCGAAGCACCGTCTGCGCGACGCTCAGCTCGTACTCGCGCGGCGACAGCTCGTAGTCGACGAACGTGCCCGGCAGCGTCGGCTCGCCCTCATGCCCGGCGGCGAGCGCGATCTCCGCCTGCCCGGACTTGTCCTGCGGCATCGCCGGCAGCACCTTGAACGCCTCGAGATGCGCCTTCAGCGTCTCGTTCTGGTCGACGATCTTCTCGAAGTCCTTCTGGCCGAGCGTCAGCACCGTGCCCGTCGTCACGGCCTTCGCCGTGAACTCCCAGAAGTCGTCGTCCTCGAGCAGCACCTCATAGCTGAAGTGATCGCCATCGGCCCACACGTCGACGACCGCCTCGTCGCCGTACTTGCCCTCGCCGATCTTCTCGATCTTGCCGCGGGCGATCAGCACGATCGAGTCCGCCGGCTTGCCCCTCTCCACGAGCACGTCGCCCGGCTCGAAGTCCTTCTGCTTGAACTTGCCCGCCAGCGCCGCCAGCACCTCGGCGTCGTCATAGCCCCGCAGGAACGGGATCTCGGTCAGCTCGGCCGGGATGACCTGGATCTTCGCGCCCGTGTTGGTGAACTCCACGCGGCCGTCGCCGATCGTGTAGCTCAGCCGGCGGTTCACGCGATACGCGCCGCCACGCGCTTCGACCCACGGCAGCACCCGCAGCAGCCAGCGCGAGGTGATGCCCTGCATCTGCGGCGCCGACTTCGTCGTCGTCGCGAGGTTCCGCGCTGCCGCGGTTCCAAGACTCAACTGCGGCGTGTCGACACCAGGATCAACGGAATCGCTCATGAGCGCTTGCCCCTTACATCGTGGTCACAAAATGTCCACACAGATGACCATCGATGCGGCCACGAGTGCAATCAACGAGGCCGCCGGCAAGCACCACAACATGCCGCAACCCACCGACGACAAAGCCTCGGGCCCCCACATGGCACGGCCGAACTTCCCCTAGGTGCCCTTATACCAGGGCTCGGGCGCCGGAAGGCCGGGGCGGCGTGGGCATTGCCCACAACTTGGCGCGTTGCCACTCATGTTCGAACGCGCGTTCGCGGTGCTACTGGGCGCCGTCGAGGTCCTGCCGCAAGGCCCGTGCCTCGCCGAGGTAGACGTGGCGCGCGGTGTGCACGTCGGGCGCGTGGTAGTGCATCAGCACGCGGATGATCCGCGGCAGCGAGCCGGGCACCGGCACCTCGCGCGCGCACAGCAGCGGGACCTGCGAGAAGCCCATGTTGCGCGCGGCGACCGCCGGGAACTCCGCGTCCAGGTCCTCGGTCAGCGTGAAGATGCAGCTGACGACGTCCGACGGGTGCAGGTCGTTGCGCTTGAGGATCTCGCGCAGCAGCCACTCCGTCGACCCGATGATCGCCTGGGCCTCGTTGCGGTCCACCGACGAGGCCCCGCGCAGGGCGAAGAGCCGCATGTGACGCGACTCTAGATGTTCGCCGCGGTCGACGGTCCGTAGCGGCCACGACGCCCGGCGACGCTCGGACAACTCGTCGCGGGCCGTAGCATTCGGGGTCGCCGGGTCCGGCGACGCCCAGAGGAGGCCCGATGTCCGTTCACCACTCGCTGCCGATCGAGGGCGACGACCGTCGAGGCCGCCACGCGGAACGCTCCCGGTTTCGTGCAGGCCAGGCCGGCCAAGCTGCGGCGCGGGTCGCGCCCGGCACGGAAGTCGCGACCGAGCGCATCGTGGAACTGCAGCGCACGGCCGGCAACCAAGCCGTCGCCCGGATGCTCCGCCCAGCTCAGGTTCCGGCGGCGCGCCCTGCAGCGCGCCGGCTCGTCCTGCAGCGCATGCAGGTGACCGACCTGCAGGACAAGCACACCGACGGCTGGTTCGCGATCCAGGGCAACGCCGTTGCGAAGTTCAGCGGCATCAGCGAGGGCAAGTGGGAGTTCCGCGTCAAAGACAACATGTACGGCAAGAGCCAGTTCGTCTACCTGACGGAGGGCAAGGTCGTCCCATTGCCCAACTTCGGGGTCGTGCTCGCCAAGCAATACGGGAACGACGAGGAGAACTGGTTCGGCGAGCAGGCGGCCCGCCTAGACGTCGCCAGGCGCCAGTGGGGGCGCGTCGCGCAAGTGTCGTACGAGGATCTGCTCAAGGTCGGGACGGAGGAGCTCTCCAAGTCCGAGGTGACGGAGTACGACGCGACGTTCGTCATGCCGAACGGGGGCATCTGGACGGACGGGATGGGTCCCTGCATCACCGTCGCGATGACGGGCGTCTGTGGCGACGTACGCGTCAACGCGCTGCACCACAGCTTCGTGACCCATTACGACCCGAGGAAGTACCCGCAGGTCGGCGAGGACATCGTCGTCAGCATCAAGAAGGGGGTTGAATCGGCCACCGGGCAGCCGTTCTCCGCGACGAAGGAGCAACGCTTCTACGTCGTGGGCGGCGACAAGGCTACCGCCAAGAAGATGGCGAGCCTTCTCACGGAGATGCTGATGTTCCAGGAGCTCAACGTCGTCGGCATCGCCGACACGACGACCGAGCCGGGAGGGGCCTCGTCCAAGGCCGTGCTGATCACGCCGGAGGGCAACGTGATCTGGTCGCGCAAGGCCAAGTAGCACGCGCCGCGCGAGGGAAGCGCACTAGGTGCCGGCGATTGCCGGTATTCGCTCGCAACCCGACACGATCATCCCCGGCGCAACCCCTCGACCTCCGAGGCCTTCAAGCGGCGATGCGCCCCCTTGGGCAGGTCGTCGAGGCGCAGCCCGCCGAAGCGCACGCGCTCGAGCGTGTGGACGCGGTGGCCGACGGCCTCGCACATCCGCTTGACCTGGTGGTTGCGTCCCTCGCGGATCGTCAGCTCGAGCACGCCTGGCTTGAGCTGGCGGACCTTCGCCGGGAGCGTGCGCCCGTCGTCGAGGTCGACGCCCTCGCGCAGGGTGCGCAGCGCGTGCTCGGGCACAGGCGAGGGCCGCACCATCGCCTTGTAGGTCCGCGGCACCTCGAACGAGGGGTGCGTCATGCGCTGGGCGAGGTCGCCGTCGTTCGTGACGAGGATGAGCCCGGTGCTGTCCTGATCCAGTCGCCCGACGGGGTACAGCCGCGCGCCGGCCGCGGGCACGAGGTCGACGACCGTGCGCCGGCCGTGCGTGTCAGCCGCCGTCGACAGCACGCCGGAGGGCTTGTTGACGACGAACACGATCCGCTCCTCCGGGCCCTCGAGGTAGCGCCCGTCGACGGCGACGCCGCTGTCGACGTCGACGTCGCGCGCCGGGTCCGTGACCTTCTCGCCCGCGATCGTGACGCGCCCGGCGCGGACGATCTCCTCCGCGCCACGTCTGGAGGCGACGCCTGCGTGGGCGAGGAACTTCGCGAGGCGCATGCGACGATGGTCGCAGGTGAGCACGAACCCCTTCAATCAGGTCATGTGGCATTTCACGCTGCCACTGCATGCGACGCCCGGCGAGCTCATCGCCCTGGCCGGGCAGTGGGCCGAGGAGCACGCCCTTTACATCTCGATCGAGCGCTTCTACCCGACGTACTCGGCGGCGGCGGTCCCGCTGGCCGGCGACCTCGCGACGGCGATCGCCGAGTTCGATCCCGTGCGGCGGATCGGCCTGCGCCGCGACGTGTTCGACATCGACTCGGTCAGCGCCTCGCAGCACCTCATGCGCAACCCCGAGACGTTCATCATCATCCTCGAGCCGATCACCGACGACGGCCTGCGCGCGACCGCGCTGCAGTCGCGGATGGCCGAGCAGGAGAGCCTGCGCTGGTGGATCGATCTCGCGCGCGAGGCGAGCATGAGCATGCACCAGGGGGCCACCGCGATCGACCCCGAGGGCGGAGGGCGCCACCTCGTGGCCGACCACTTCCACACGCAGGGCGCGCACGACCTCGCGGTCGCCGGGGTGCCGATGCTCGCGGCCGGCAGCACCGCGGTCTACGAGTTCGACGACGTCGGGTAGTCGCACTCGTACGATGGGCGCGTGGATCTCGAGCTGCTAGAGCGCACGCTGGCGGGCGCCGGCGAGCCGGCCTTCCGCGCGCGCCAGGTGTGGTCGTGGGCGGCGCGCGGCGCGGGCGGCTACGACGCGATGACCGACGTCCCCGCGAAGCTGCGCGAGCGCCTCGCCGGCGAGGTGCCGTTCTCGACGCTGACGCTCGCCGACGAGGCGGTGTCGCGGGACGGCACCGTCAAGTCGCTGTTTCACACCGCCGACGGGCGGCCCGTCGAAGCGGTCCTGATGCGCTACCGCGACGGTCGGCGCTCGCTGTGCCTCTCGTCGCAGTCCGGCTGCCCGCTGACGTGCACGTTCTGCGCGACGGGCGCGATGAAGTTCGGCCGCAACCTCACGGCGTCGGAGATCCTCGACCAGGCCCTGCACTTCCGGCGCATCGAGGAGGTCGACCACGCCGTCTTCATGGGCATGGGCGAGCCGATGATGAACCTCGACGCCGTGCTCGCCGCCTGCCGGCGCCTGCCGGACGTCGGGATCACCCACCGTCGCACGACGATCTCGACCGTCGGCTGGATCCCCGGCATCGACCGCCTCGCGCAGACCGACATGCCGCTGCGCCTCGCCTTCTCGCTGCACGCCGCCGACGACGCGCTGCGATCGACGATCATGCCCGTCAACGTTCGCTACCCGTTCGAAGACGTCCTCGCCGCCTGCGCGCGCTGGAACGCCGCCAAGCGCCGACCGGTCTTCATCGAGTACGTCATGCTCGCCGGCGTCAACGACCGCTACGAGCAGGCCGTCGCGCTCGCCGGCGTGCTCGATCCGAAGGTCTTCAAGGTCAACCTCATCCCGTACAACCCGAGCGGCTCGCCGTACGACGGCTCGCGCGCGCAGGCGATCGAGGCCTTCCGCGCGGCGCTCGAGGAGCACGGCGTGCGCGTGACCGTGCGGCTCACGCGCGGGCGCGACATCGCTGCCGCCTGTGGCCAACTCGCCGCAGCTGCGGTTTGACATCCGGGCGGTTGACAGCTCACCTGAGCGCCGTAAGGTTCGCCTCGGGGAAGACGATCCGTTGACTGTCACCAGCCAGCCATTCGAGCTGCCGGACTTCTATATCGGCTGGCCCGCGCGGCTCAACCCGCACCTCGAGACCGCACGCGCGCACACGAAGGAGTGGTCGCGCGAGGTCGGCATCCTCGACACCCCGGCGAGCGACGACACGCCGGAGATCTGGACCGAGGAGCAGCTCGACGCGATGGATTACGGGCTGCTCTGCGCGTACACGCACCCTGACGCGCCCGCCGACGAGCTCGACCTCATCACCGACTGGTACGTCTGGGTCTTCTACTTCGACGACCACTTCCTCGACGTCTACAAGCGCACGGGCGACGACCGCGGCGGGCGCGCCCACCTCGCGCGCCTACCGCTGTTCATGCCGCTCGACCTCTCCGACACGCCGCCCGAGCCGGCCAACCCCGTCGAGCGCGGCTTGTGGGACCTCTGGCAGCGCACGGTCCCGAGCAAGACGCTCGACTGGCGGCGGCGCTTCCTCGTCGCGACGAAGCACCTGCTCGACGAGTCCGACTGGGAGCTGCGCAACATCAACGCCGCGCGGGTCGCCAACCCGATCGAGTACATCGAGATGCGCCGCAAGGTCGGCGGCGCGCCGTGGTCGGCGCATCTCGTCGAGCACGCGAACTTCGTCGAGGTGCCCGATCGCGTCTGGGACACGCGCCCGATGCGCGTGCTCAAGGAGACGTTCGCCGACGGCGTGCACCTGCGCAACGACATCTTCTCCTACGACCGCGAGGTCAACGACGAGGGCGAGCTGAGCAACTGCATCCTCGTGCTAGAGCGCTTCTTCGACATCGGCACGCAGGAAGCAGCGGACATGACGAACGACATCCTCTCCTCGCGGCTCTACCAGTTCGAGAACACCGCGGCGACCGAGGTCCCGGTGATGTTCGAGGAGTACGGGCTCACCCCGCCCGAGCAGCAGTCCGTCGCGCTCTACGTCAAGGGCCTGCAGGACTGGCAGTCCGGCGGCCACGAGTGGCACATGCGCTCGAGCCGCTACATGAACGAGTCGGCGAGCGACGAGGACACGGTCGTGCTCGGTGGCCCCGGCGGGCTCGGCTTCGCTGCCGTCCGCGCGTTCAGGCCCACGCCACATTCCACGGGCCTCACCCGCCTGCGCGCGTTCGCGCACGTGCCGTTCGAGGACGTAGGGATGACGAGCGTGCCCGAGGTGTACATGCCATTCACGGCACGGGTCAGCCCGTACGTCGGGGAAGCCGAAGAAGACTGCATCGCGTGGTGCCGGGCGATGGGAATGCTTGGGCTTCCCGGCGATGTCGGCGGCATGTGGACCGAGGAGCAGCTAGCCGCTGTACGCAACGGCCTGTGCGCTGGTCTGATCCATCCAACCGCAAGCGCCGAGGAGCTGAAGATCTCCACGCGCTGGCTCGCGTGGGTCGGGTACGGCGACGATGCCGCGCCCCGCGTCGGCGCGACCATGCGGGACCTGGCCGGGGCCAAGGTCGTCAACGCCCGGCTATCGCTGTTCATGCCGCTTGACTGCGTGTCGATGCCGGCGCCCACCAACCCGCTCGAGGCAGGCTTGGCCGACCTGTGGGTCGCGACGGCGACGCCGATGTCGCTCGACGACCGGTGGACGTTCAGAGGTAGCGTCGAGTCGATGACGGCCTCGTGGCTGTGGGAGCTGCAGAATCACATCCAGCAGCGCATCCCCGATCCCGTCGACTACATCGAGATGCGACGGAGCACGTTCGGCTCCGAGCTCACGATGAGCCTCGCCCACATAACGCAGCGTGCCGTGCTTCCGCCGGACCTGTTTCAGACGCGGCCCATGCTCGCGTTGGAGCGCGCGGCGCAGGACCACGGCTGCCTGACGAACGACATCTTCTCCTACCAGAAGGAGATCCAGTACGAGGGCGAGCTGCACAACGCCGTCCTCGTGGTGCGGAGCTTCTTGGGGATCGACTCCGAGCAGGCGGTGCTCGTCGTCAACGATCTCATGACGTCGCGCCTCGAGCAGTTCGAACACATCGTGGCGACCGAGCTTCCGCGCCTCGTGGACGACTTCGAGCTCGACGGGGAGGGACGCGATGCACTGGACGCGTGGGTCCATGCGATGCAGGACTGGATGGCAGGCGTCCTCAAGTGGCACACTCAGACCGGTCGCTACGACGAGGCGCTCGTGCGCGAGTTGCCGCTCGCAGGCTCTCTTGTGCACTCGGGAGCAGCCGGAACAATCGCCATGCAAGTGAGAGGGGAACTCCAATGAGCAGCAGCCAGCCGTTTGAGTTGCCGGACTTCTACATCGGCTGGCCGCCGCGGCTGAACCCGCACCTCGAGTCCGCGCGCGTGCACACGATCGCGTGGGCGCACCAGGTCGGGATCCTCGACACCCCGGCGAGCGACGAGACCCAGGAGATCTGGACCGAGGAGCAGCTCGAGGCGATGGACTACGGCCTCTTGTGCTCCTACACGCATCCCGACGCCCCCTCCGACGAGCTCGACCTCATCACCGACTGGTACGTCTGGGTCTTCTACTTCGACGACCACTTCCTCGACGTCTACAAGCGCCCCGGCGACGAGGAGGGCGGCCGCGCCTACCTGGAGCGCCTGCCGCTGTTCATGCCGATGGACCTCGCGGACACGCCGCCGCCGCCGTCCAACCCCGTCGAGCGCGGGCTCGCCGACCTCTGGTACCGCACCGTGCCGAGCAAGACGCTCGAGTGGCGCCAGCGGTTCTGGACCGCGACGAAGCACCTGCTCGACGAGTCCGACTGGGAGCTTCGCAACATCAACGCCAACCGCGTCGCCAACCCGATCGAGTACATCGAGATGCGCCGCAAGGTCGGCGGCGCGCCGTGGTCGGCGCACCTCGTCGAGCACGCGAACTTCGTCGAGGTGCCCGACCGGATCTGGGACAGCCGCCCGATGCGCGTCCTCAAGGAGACGTTCGCCGACGCGGTCCACCTGCGCAACGACATCTTCTCCTACGACCGCGAGGTCAACGACGAGGGCGAGCTCTCCAACTGCATCCTCGTGCTCGAGAGGTTTCTGCACATCACGACGCAGGAGGCGGCCGACCTCACGAACAAGGTGCTCACGTCACGCATCCACCAGTTCGAGAACACCGCGCTGACCGAGCTGCCGGTCCTGTTCCTCGAGTTCGCGATCACGCCGGTCGAGCAGCAGGCCGTCGCGCTGTACATCAAGGGCCTGCAGGACTGGCAGTCCGGCGGCCACGAGTGGCACATCCGCTCGAGCCGCTACATGAACGAGGGCGCGACGGGCGAGAACCCGTCACCCCCGATCCTCGGCGGCGTCGAGGGGCCGGCCAGCGCGCTGTCGAACCTGCTGACGCTGACCCCGGACGCGGCCGAGCGCCTGCTCAACCCCACGGCCACCTCGACCGGCCTGACCCGCTTCCGCCAGCACCTGCACGTCCCGTTCGAGGACGTCGGCCCGACGGCCCTCCCCGACTTCTACATGCCGTTCGGCACCACCGTGAACCCGCACCTCGAGGAGGCGCGCGAGGACGTCCTGGACTGGTCCGAGGCGATGGGCTTCTACCTCGAGATCCCCGGTGCGCCCGGCGGCTACATCTGGACCCGCGAGATGAACGAGGGCTTTGACTTCGCCGAGTGCTCGGCGCGGCTGAACCCCGAGGCAAGCGCCGAGGCGCTGAACATCTCGACGCGCTGGCTCGCATGGGGCACCTACGGCGACGACCTCTACCCACGCGTCTACGGCTACGGGCGCGACTTCCTCGGCGCGAAGGTCCAGACCGCGCGGCTGTCGTTCTTCATGCCGCTTGACTGCGTCTCGATGCCGCCGCCCGCCAGCCCGCTGGAGCGGGCCCTCGCCGACCTCTGGCTGAGCACCGCGACACCCCTCCCGATGAACCACCGCCGCTGGCTGCGGGAGGGCATCGAGAAGATGACCGCGTCCTGGGTGTGGGAGCTGCAGAACTTCTACCAGCACCGCATTCCCGACCCGGTGGACTACATCGAGATGCGCCGCGACACGTTCGGATCGGACCTCACGATGAGCTTCGCCCGTATCCGCTTCGCCGGGCAGCTGCCGCCGGAGATCTTCGAGACGCGTCCGATGGCGGCGCTCGAGCACTCCGCGCAGGACTACGCGATCTTCCTCAACGACGTGTTCTCCTTCCAGAAGGAGATGCAGTTCGAGGGCGAGCTGCACAACATGGTCCTCGTCGTGCGCGACTTCCTGCACCTCTCAAACGAGCAGGCGGTCAACGTCGTCAACGACCTGATGACGTCGCGGATGAAGCAGTTCGAGCACGTCGTCGCGACCGAGCTGCCGCAGCTCGCGGACGAGTTCGAGCTCGACGACGAGCAGCGCGGGGCCCTCGACGAGTGGGTCAAGATGCTGGCCGACTGGATGGTGGGCATCCTCGTCTGGCACCGGGTGACGCGACGCTACCCCGAGGAGACGCTGAAGGAGCTGCCGGCGCCGGGCGCAGTGCTGTACGGCAACGGGCCGACCGGCCTGGGCACGTCGGCCGGACAGCTCGCCGCGCGGCTGCGCGCTGCCCGCGAGACGGCCGACGTCGGGTGAGGCGTGGGTTCAAGCTTCGCTCCCGCGATGTCGATGAGTACGGATCGACGTCTTTGCACGGGAGCTGGATCTTGCGCCACGATGATGCCGGACGCCTGCCGCGGGGCAGCGCTTTGACCGGCCGCCGGAGAGCGCTTGCGCTCACGGTCGGCCTCGTCGCGTGCCTCGTGCCCGCGCTCGCGCCCGCCGCGGCGAACGCGGCCGGCTCGATCGGCATCAGCTCGACGCTGCAGTCGCCGGTCGCGGTCGGCGCGACCGGGGCTACCGGCGAGCTCGCCATCACGAACAACAACACCTCGCCCGACGTCTCGACGACGATCTGCAACTTCGGCGACACCGGCTCGTGCACCGGGGCGTCCGGCATCACACTGATCCCGTCGTGCAGCATGCCCGACATCACGGGCTGCTCGGTCTCGGGTGCCGATCCGGGAGTCTTCGTGCTCAGCTCGACCGCGACGGGCGTGGGAAGCTCGGCCTGCCCGGGACGCGCGTTCAATGTGACGGTCGTGGACGCGATGTTCGGCACCGTGCGCTTCACGCCGGTGACCGGCAACGTCGTGCTCCCGACCCCGGGGTCGGTCTGCCGCATCGCCTTCACGTTCTCGGTCTCGAAGCTGCCGGTCGACGCGCAGCCCGCGACCGGGCTGCAGACCCGCCAGCGCGCGACCGCGATCGCCGTCTCAGACCAGGACGAGATCACGTCCGCCTCGGTGTCGGGCTCGGTGACCGTCAAGCTCGCCGCGCCGTCGGTGACGGACAGCGATCCCGACTCTCCGGCGAACAACAACTCGCCGACGATCAAGGGCAGCGCGCCAGCCGGCACGAGCCTCGTGACGCTCTACAGCCGAGACGACTGCACCGGCGCGAGCGTGACCGGCACGGCCGCGGCGTTCGCCTCACCGGGCTTCACGGTGAGCGTCACCAACGACACCCCGACGACGTTCTCGGCCACCGTGACCGACAGCCAGGGTGGCGTCTCGGCATGCTCGACGACGAACCTCACCTACGTCGAGGACTCGACGCCGCCGATCGCGCCGACCCTGCTTGACACCGATCCCGACTCGCCGTCGAACGTCAACGCGCTCCTGGTCAAGGGCACGGCATCCGCTGACACGACGGTCCGCCTCTACACGAACAGCAGCTGCACGAGCGGCGTCGCCGCGACGGGCACCGCGGCGAGCTTCGCGTCGCCGGGCCTTCCCGTGACGGTCGCGCCCAACACCACCACGGCGTTCTACGCGACCGCCACCGACGCGGCGGGCAACATATCGGCCTGCTCGGCCAACAGCGTGACGTACATCGAGGACTCGACGAACCCGGACAGCCCGGTCCTCGGCAGCACGTCGCCGGCGTCTCCGGCCAACAACAACACGCCGCGGGTCACGGGCTCTGCCCCCGCCGATGCGACGGTCGCGATCTACACGAACTCGACCTGCTCGGGCGCGGCCGCCAACCAGGGCACGGCGGCGGCATTCGCGTCGCCGGGCATCACCGTGATCGTCCCCAACGACTCGACGACGACGCTCTACGCGCGAGCGATGGATGCGGCGGGCAACGTCTCCGCGTGCGTCGGGCCGATCACGTACGTCGAGGACTCGACCGCACCGCAGACCACCATCGACGGCGGCCCCGCGGGCGAGACCGCGACGGCCACACCGGCTTTCACGTTCTCGTCGAACGAGGCGGGCACGACGTTCGAGTGCCGCGTCGACCAGGGCGCGTTCGTCGCGTGCACCTCGCCGTACACGACGCCGGTCCTGGCGCTCGGATCGCACAGCTTCGAGGTGCGCTCGCGTGACAGCGCGGGCAATACGGACGCCACGAGCGCCACCCGCGAGTTCACGGTCGTGGCGGTCGTCACGCCGCCGCCTCCGGGTCCCGTCCCGCCCCCTGCTCCGCTGCCGCCTCCGCCTCCTCCACCACCACCACCGCCGCCGGGCCCGGCGCCACCACCGCCTCCGGCGCCACCCGGCCCCACCGCGCAGACGGGGTGCTTCGGAATCACGGGCACCGTCTACGTCGGCACCGCCCGGATCAACGTGCGCACCGGCAGCGCCAGGACCGACATCATGTTCGGCCTCGGCGGCAACGACTCACTGCGCGGCGGCGGGGGTCTGGACTGCCTCTACGGCGGAGCAGGCAACGACGTGTTGCGGGGCGACGGCGGGGCCGATCGCCTGTTCGGCGACACCGGCAACGACCAGCTCCAAGGCCTCGCGGGCAACGACCGCCTGAGCGGGCAGAGCGGCGTCGACCGCATCGACGGCGGCTCCGGCAACGACAGCTCCTACGGCGGGGCGGGCCGCGATCGCCTGCTCGACCGCCGCGGCAAGGACCGCCTGTCCGGCGGCTCGGGCAACGACCGCATCGACGCCCGTGACGCCACGCGGTCCGGCCGCCGCGGCATCGACCGGATCCTCTGCGGGGCCGGCGTCGACACCGTGCTCGCCGACCCTCGCGACAACGTCGCGCGCGACTGCGAGCGCAGCCGGGTCACGCGGCGGTCGCTGAGGACGGTCTCGGCGCGGTAACCCTTCGCGCGCGCCTTTGCCGCGGCACAGTCCCGCCTTCGCGCGCGCCTTTGCCGCGGCACAGTCCGCCCGCCGGGCGCCTTCGCGAGCCCCTCTCGGGGCGCGGCTCGCTGGCTCAGCGGGTGCGGTCGTCCTCGCGGGGGTCGACCCAGTCGGCGGCCAGCCGGCCGTCATAGCGCGGGTCGTTGAGGCGCGGGTCGTTCGCGGGGTCACCGTGACCGTCGATGCGCTCGCCGGTCACGCGATCGTAGTGCTCGTCGAGGCTCGGGTCGGTGGCGAAGGCCGAGCCGGGCGCGGCGCCCGCGACAGGCGCGACGTACGAGCCGTTCGTCACCGGGGCGCCCGTATGGGCCTGGCCGGCGGCGTAGGCGCCGGGCTGCATCCCGGCGGCGACGCTGCGGGCCTGCGCTTGCAGGCGCTGCTCGGCCGCGATGACATCGGCGGGGTCCGTGGCACGGGCGTGCTCGGCGACGGCGTCAGCCATCGGGTCGCGCCGGGCGGAGGTCCGGCTGCGGCGGGGAAGCGGCGATGTGTGGGGGCGCGTCGCGCCGGGGACGGCGGTCCGGCGTCGCTGCTGGATGACGGCGTATGCGACGGCCGCGATCAGCGCGATGATGAGGATTGCAACAAGGATCTCCATGGCGACAGCCGTACCCGTGCGGGGGGCCGAGCAACCTCGGTCCCGGCGCCGCGCGGCGTCCGCAGCCTTCATTCGCGCGCCGAGCCGCGGGGCGCGGCGGCGCGACCGCAGCCTCCGGCCGCCCCTCAGCCTTCGAGCACGCCGGCCCGCTGCTCGCCCGCGCGCAGCAGGCGGTCGCGCAGCTCGGCCTCCTCCTCGGGCGTCGGGTCCCACTCGGCGACGCTCGGCAGCGCCTTGAGCGACTCCAGGCCGAAGAGCTTGAGGAAGAGGTCGGTGGTCCGGTAGGTCACGGCGCCGAACTGCGAGCGGCCCGCTTCTTCGATGAAGCCGCGCTCGAGCAACGTGCCCGACGCGGAGTCCGCGGAGACGCCGCGAATGCGCGTGATCTCCGGGCGCGAGACGGGCTGCAGGTACGCGACGATCGCGAGCGTCTCGGCCTGGGCGGGCGTCAGCGGCGGCGTGCGCGGCTTGGCGAGCAGGCGGCGGGCGGCCTCCTCGGCGACGGGATCGGTCGCGAGCGCGATCGCCCCGGCGATACGCTTGAGCTGCAGCCCGTGCGTGCCGGGGGCGTACTCGAAGTCGAGCTCGGCGAGCGCCGTCGCGAGCTCGTCGGGGTCGCAGTCGGCGGCCTCCGCGAGGTCGCCGGTCGTCACGGGATCCGGGCTGAGGAACAGCAGCGCCTCGACCGTGCGCGCGAGCTCGGTGAGCGGGGGCATCAGCCGTTCGTCCCGTGATGCGGGTCCGCGCGAGGGGCCACTACGCCACGGCCCCGGTGCGCGCGTCACCCGTGCGGCGGCTCGACGCGCTGATCGCGATGTCGCCGAACGGGACCTCCTGCGTCCACGTCGCCTCGCCCTGCTTGTAGAGCTCGAGCAGCGCGAAGAGCGTGACCGCGACCGTGACGCGATCGGCGCCGCGGACGGCCTCGTCGAACGAGCAGGCGCCGCGACGCAGCAGCGTGCGCAGGTGGGTCAGGCGCTCGGCGACCGTGATCGTGGGGACGGTCACGTGCTCGAGGTTGACCCGCGGCGGGACGCGCAGCAGGCCGCCGAGCGCGGCGCCGAGGCGGCGCGGGTCGTAGACGGCGCCCGCGTCCGCGAGGTTCGTGCGGCGCAGCTCGCGCGGCAGCGGGGCCGAGCGGTAGCGCACGCCCTCCTCCCCCTCCAGGCGGGCCGCGAGGTGGTCGGCTGCGCGGCGGTAGCGGCGCGCTTCGAGCATCCGCGCGAGCAGCTCCTCGGCGGCCTCGCCGGGCTCGAGGTCGAGCAGGTCGTCGTCGTCGCGCGGGAGCATGAGCCGCGACTTGAGCTCGAGCAGTGCCGCGATCAGCACGAGGAACTCGGTCGCGACCTCGAGACCGAGCTCGCCCCGGCTCTCGAGATGGTCGAGGTACGCGAGCACGACATCGGCGAGCGACACCTCGAGCAGGTCGACCTCCTCGCGCAGGACGAGCGTCAGCAGGAGGTCGAACGGGCCGGAGAAGACGTCGAGATCGAGATCGAGCGAGGCGACGGTCACAGGTAGGAGGCTACCGGCGCCGCACGACGCTGAGGCCCGCCGCGGCGTGATGCGTCCGGCTACGCGCTTACGCTTGATCACGTGGGTTCGGTCGTACAGCTTTCGGTCGAGGAGGTTGCGGCTCTCGCGGCATCGGCACTGTTCTCCTCGGCGTATGTGCGCAACGTCGTTCTCATCCGACGCTGGGCGGTACGCCGGGCGCGTCGGAGGGAACGAGCGGCCCGCAAGGTCGTGACGCTGGATTTCCTCGACGAGCCGGCGCTCGCGGTCTCGCCAACCATCTGCTGATCGAGGATCCTCCGCACCGTCTGCGCCGCATTGAGCTCGAGCGCCGCACGAGCGACGAGCTGACAGGCAGCGTCGGAGCAGCCGACCGGCCTACGCTCGGCTCTCACGACGGCGGGGCCGCGATCTTCGCGAGCTGCACCGCGGCATTCCGGAGCCATCCGTGCGCCTTGACGCTGTGCTGGACGAGCTGGAGGGCCTGCTGCCTATCCGCGACCGCATCATCGCTACGAACGAGCAGCTCGTGCAGGCGGTGCACGACGCGGCGATCGAAAACGAACGGCAGTTCAACGAGCGGTTCATGCGAGGTGAGCGCGATTCCCTACTGCGGATCACCGATCCAGACGCACTCGACCGGGCCGTAGCGACGACGGCCGAGCAGGCACCGCGGGACTGCCTGCTCGTGTGGCTCCACGGGCGATTCGCGGTACACGAGGACGGCGGGCAGCTCGTGCTCGAAGGGACCATCACGGATAGCGCCACAATGCTCGGCCACATCCGCTTCCCCAGTTCGCGTTCGCGTGGCGAGCGATCGCCTCAGCAGCTACGGCTTGCGACTCGTCCCGGGAGCGACGGTCCCACTCGAGGTGCTCGGTACCGCAGCGCAGTTCGGCGGCGAGCCACTCCGACTGACGGTCGCGCCGGTCACGATCTTCACGCGCAGCTCACTGCATCTCCCCGATGAGCGCCCACGACTTCCGCTGGCGCTGGATGCACTGCCGCGTCCGCTTCGCACATTGGCGATCGGTCCATGGGTGCGACTTACGCGCGAGGAGCGGCTGCGTCCCCGATTAGGCCCCGCGCACGCGGCCCGCAGCACGCTCAGAGGCCGCGGCACGCCTCAGTGGTGGCTCGACAGATAACAGGGCGGAGTCGAATCACGGCTTGATCTCACCCCCGCGGAGGACCAACGCCCATCGCCTCGCGCACGTCCGCGAGGGTGTTCGCCGCGATCGCGCGGGCCTTCGCGGCGCCCGCAGCGAGGATCGCCTCTAGAGCCGCTTCGTCCTCGCGCAGCGCGAGGTAGCGCTCCTGCAGCGGCGCGAGCTCCGCGGCGACGGCCTCGCCGACCGCGACCTTGAGGTCGCCGTAGCCGCGCGCGGCCTGCATCTCGGCTTCGACCTCCTCGGACGTCGCGCCGCGGACGGCCGCGAGGATCTCGATGAGGTTCGTCACGCCCGGCTTGTCGTCGCCGCGGCGGATCACCGGCGGATCCTCGGAGTCGGTGACCGCGCGCTTGAACTTCTTGGAGATCGTCTTCGGGTCGTCGAGCAGGTAGATCGTGCCCTGCTCGCTGCCGCTCGTCGTCGACATCTTGCGGTCGGGATGCTGCAGGTCGCGCACGCGCGCGCCGACGGTCGGGATGCGATGCTCGGGCACGACGAGGATGCTCTCGCCCTCCGGCGCGAAGCGGGCGTTGAAGCGCACGGCGACGTCGCGCATGAGCTCGAGGTGCTCGCGCTGGTCCTCGCCGACGGGGACCTCGTCGGCGCGGTAGGCGAGCACGTCGGCGGCCTGCAGGACGGGGTACAGCAGCAGGCCGGCGGAGACGAGCTCGCGCTGGGCGGCCGACTTGTCGCGGAACTGGTGCATGCGGTTGAGCTCGCCGTACGCGGTGACCGACGTCAGCAGCCAGCACAGCTCCGTGTGCTCGGGGACGTCGCCCTGCCTGAACAGGATGCAGCGCTCGGGATCGAGGCCGGCGGCGATGAGCAGGCCGGTCGTGTCGAGCACGAGCGCGCGCAGCTCGGAGGGGTCGTAGAACACGGTCGTGGCGTGCAGGTCGACGATGCAGTAGATCGCCGGGTCGCCGCGGTCCTGGCCTGCGACGTACTGCGTGATCGCGCCGATGTAGTTGCCGAGGTGCTTGCGGCCGGTGGGCTGGATGCCGGAGAAGATCGTGAGGGACACGCCGGGCAGGATGTCACGCCGCACGTGCGGGCTACCGGGAGGGCGTACTCATGCCGGTACCGGCGCCGGCAGACCACGTTGAGCGCCGTGCTTGCGCGTGCCACACTTGGCAGCGATGAAGCACCCGATCATCATCGATGTGCGTGGGGGGCTCGAGGGACGCTACGTGGTCGAGGAGCAGCGGTCCGACGGCGCCCTTCTGATTCGCCCAGACCTCAGCGTCGCAAGCATCCTCGCGCGCCACGGCGAGCAGCAGCTCACCGACGACGAGCTGCCGGACTGGGCTCGGGAGCTGCCCACCGACGACGAGGGGTAGCGTGCCGGCGCCGGCAGTCGTACCGGTGCTATTCGACGAGGCCGTGATCGCGTACGACCTCGAACGGCTCCCGCAGGGCGCCAGCATCGCACTGCAGACGCTGCGCTCGGAGATCCGGCGCGACGGCGGGCTGCCGACCGCGCGCTTGAAGAGGTGCGCAGCTGAAGCCCGCGACGGTACGCGGCTACCCAACTGCCTGAAGACGTACGTCCCTTGGGGCGAGGACAAGTGGGGCCTGGTGCTGCTCGCGGTCGTGCATCCGGAGCGGCCGTTCGCGCTGCGTGCCTTCGCTTACGGCAGCCGCCATCCGACGGGACTGACCGCGAGCGTCTATCGGATTGCACATCAGCGATTGAACGACGAGACCTGACTCACGAAGCTCAGCGCCGTGGATCTTTCACCTGCATCGTTGCCCGGCTCAGCCGGGGTCGACGACGTAGACCGAGCCGCTGTGGCGGCCGCGGTAGGAGGCGAAGCCCGCGCCGATGACCACCTCGCGCGTGCCGTCGCCGTCCACGTCGGCGGCGTCGACCGCGTAGCCGCTCTGCTCCTGCCCGCGCGCGCCGACCCAGCGCCGGACGCTGGCGCCGAGGCTCGCGAGGTGGACGTCGCCACCGCCCGCAGGCGGTGAGACGCGGTAGGTCACGCCCGCATCCACGCGGCCGAGGCCGCCCGCCAGGAACGCCCCGACCACGACCTCCGGGCGCCCGTCGCCGTCGAGATCGCCGGGCCCCGCGATCGCGTAGCCCGCGCGGTCGTCGTTGCCGGCGCCGAGGATGCGCATGCCTTGACCCGCCGGCGGCGGATAGGCCTGCGCGGCTTCGTCGCCCTTGCCGTAGTAGATCGCCACGACCCCCGCGCGCCGCTGCCCGCGCGCCGAGGCGTTCGACGCCGAGACCGCGATGTCCGCGCGGGCGTCGCCGTTGACGTCGCCTATCCCGGCAAGCGCGTCGCCGAGGGAGTCGGGCCGGTCGGCCGTCGCCTCGCCGATGTCGTAGCTGCCGGATCCCGGCAGGCCGGCGCCGACGGACTGCGAGATGTCGCGCCTGCCGAACACGACGACGGCCCCGCCGAGGTAGCCCACCGCGACGTCGGCCAGGCCGTCGGCGTTCACGTCGCCAACGCCCGCGACCCTCGCCCCCAGCGACTCCTGCCCTTCGCCGCGGATCTGCAGGACGCCGGCACCGGGGTCGCCGAGGTCGACGGCGCGCAAGTCGCGGCGGCCGAGGATCACGTAGGCGGCGTCCGTCTCGCCGACGACGAGGTCGCTGATGCCGTCGCCGTTGAAGTCGCCCGCGCCGTCCGCCGGGTCGAGCTCGGCCTCCTCCTCGGAGCCGTCGATGCGCACCAGCCCGCTGCCGGGCTTGCGGACGTTGATCGTGCGCTTGCCGGCCGTCGACAGGACGACCCAGATCGAGCCCGCCTTCGGGCGCCCGCGCGCCGCCACGCTGTAGCTGCCGACGGCCTGGTCCGGGCGGCCGTCGCCGTTGACGTCGCCGATGCCTTGCACCATCTGGCCGAGCTTGTCGTTCTTGCGCCCGCCGCGCAGCTCGACGATGCCGGAGCCGCCGCCCGAGCCCAGCCTGATCCGCCTGGCGGCGGAGGACCGGACGATGTAGGCCGCGCCGGCGCTCTCGCGGCCGCCGGGGTCGGCGGAGAACGCGCCGACGATGAGGTCCTCGCGCCCGTCGCGATTGACGTCGCCCGCGCTCGCGACCCGGTCACCCGCGTCGTCGCCGGTGTGCGCGCCGTCGATGCGCTGGGCATAGGTCGTCCTGAGGTCGGTCGTGTCGCCGCCGGTGGACTGGGCGAGCGCGGCGCCCGCGCCCACGAGGACGAGCGTGAGCGCGCCCGCGGACGCGCCGGACCGCAGCGAGAAGGCCTTCATCGCCCGACCGTAGAGCAGCGCGGACGCAGCCGCACCGCCTGTTCGGCCAGGCTCGCTACAGCGTCTGGCGCACGCGCGGGCGCTTCGCGGCGCCCGCCTCGTCGAGCCGCCGCACCGGCGTCGTGTACGGCGCGTTGCGCGCGATCTCCGGGTCCTCCGCGGCCTCGCGCACGATCGCGGCGATCGCCTCGACGAAGCCGTCGAGCGTCTCGCGCGTCTCGGTCTCGGTCGGCTCGATCAGCAGCGCCTCGTCGACGACCAACGGGAAGTACACCGTCGGCGGGTGATAGCCGTGGTCGAGCAGGCGCTTGGCGAGATCGAGCGTGCGGATCCCGAGCTCCTTCTTCATCGGCGCGCCCGACAGGACGAACTCGTGCATGCAGCGCTCGCCGAAGGCCAGCGGCAGGTGCTCGCCGACCTCGTCGCGCAGGCGCGCGAGCAGGTAGTTGGCATTCAAGACGGCTACCTCGGAGACGTCCTTCAGACCCTCGGCGCCAAGCGAGCGGATGTACGCGTACGTGCGCACGAACACGCCGTAGTTGCCCTGGAAGCCGCGCAGTTTCCCGATCGACTTCGGGCGATCGTAGTCGAGGTCGAACGTCGGCGGGCCCCCATTCGCGGGCGCGCTCTGCACGACCTGCGGGCGCGGCAGGAACGGCTCGATCGCATCGGTCACCGCGATCGGCCCCGCCCCCGGGCCACCGCCGCCGTGCGGCTGCGTGAACGTCTTGTGCAGGTTGAAGTGCAGGATGTCGAAGCCCATGTCGCCGGGCCGCGAGTAGCCCATGATCGCGTTGAGGTTCGCCCCGTCGTAGTACAGGAGCCCGCCGACGCCGTGCACGATCGCCGCGATCTCCTCGATGTTCGGGTCGAAGATGCCAAGCGTGCTCGGGTTCGTGAGCATCAGGCAGGCCGTGTGCTCGTCGGCCTTCGCGCGGAGGTCGTCGACGTCGACGCCGCCGTCGGCATCCAGCGCGACTTTCACGACCTCGAAGCCGGCCATCGTCACCGTCGCCGGGTTCGTGCCGTGCGCGGAGTCGGGCGTGAGCACCTTCGTGCGCTGCTCGCCGCGGTCGGCGTGGTAGGCGCGGGTGAGCAGCACGCCCGCGAGCTCGCCGTGCGAGCCGGCCGACGGCTGCAGCGAGACGTGCGGCATGCCCGCGATCTCCGCGAGCGACTCCTGCAGCTCGTACATGAGCTCCAGGGCGCCCTGCGCGCGCCGCGGATCCTGCAGCGGGTGCAGCCGCGCATGGCCGGGCAGCGCCGCGACGCGCTCGTGCAGGCGCGGGTTGTGCTTCATCGTGCACGAGCCGAGCGGATAGAAGCCCGAGTCGAGGTCGAAGTTGCGCTTCGACAGGTTCACGTAGTGGCGCACGATCTCCGGCTCGGAGGCCTCGGGCAGCCGCGGCGCCTCGGCGCGGCGCAGGCGCTCGGGCACGAGCAGCAGCGGGTCGACCCCCGGCACGTCGAGGGCGGGGGCGATGAACGCGCGCCGCCCGGGCGCGCCCTTCTCGAAGATCGTCGTCGCGCGCTCGCGCTGCTGCGGGGTCGTGCCGCCATCAAGGGCGCTCATACCGCCACCTCGGACTCCGCGAGCGCTCGCTCGGCGGCCACGGCGTTGCCGAGCACCGTCGCGAAGCGGTCGATGTCCGCGCGCGAGCGCTGCTCGGTGATCGCGACGAGCAGCCCGTCGGGGTACTCCTCGTAGGAGCGCCCGAGCGCGTAGCCGGCGTTGATCCCGGCTTCCGCGCAGCGCTCGATCACCCGGTCGACGGGCGCGTCGAGGCGCAGCGCGAACTCGCGCACGACCGGCCAGTCGTGGAGCCGGTCGACGCCGTCGATCGCCGACAGCGTCTCGCGGGCGTAGTGCGTGCGCTGCAGCATGAGCTCGCCGAGGTCGACGAGGCCCCGGGCTCCGAGCCAGCTCAGGTACACGACGCCGCCCAGCGCGTTCAGCGCCTGCGACGTGCAGATGTTCGACGTCGCCTTCTCGCGGCGGATGTGCTGCTCGCGCGTCTGCAGCGTCATGACGAAGCCGCGGCGCCCATCGGCGTCGCTCGTCTCCCCCGCGATCCGCCCCGGCATCGAGCGGATGTGCTTCTCGGTCGCGGCGAAGAAGCCGAACGACGGGCCGCCGAAGTCCAGGCGATTGCCGAGCGTCTGGCCCTCGCCGACGCAGACGTCCGCGCCCTGGTTGCCGGGCGCCTCGATGACGCCGAGCGTCAGCGGGTCGGCGGCGACGATGACGAGCGCGCCATGCTCGT
Organism: uncultured Actinomycetes bacterium; assembly: GCA_963839905.1. Taxonomy (GTDB): domain Bacteria; phylum Actinomycetota; class Thermoleophilia; order Solirubrobacterales; family Solirubrobacteraceae; genus CADCVQ01. The sequence continues at coordinate 186,508 of CAWIXC010000018.1, forward strand.
GCGCGGCCTCGGCCAGGATCGCCAGCTCCTCGATCGTGCCAAGGAAGTTCGGCTGCTGCAGGATCACGGCTGAGACGTCGTCGCTCAGGGCCGCGCGCAGCGGGTCGAGGTCGGTGAGGCCGCGGGTCAGCGGGATCTCGTCGACGGTCATGCCGTAGCCGACGGCGAGCGTGCGCAGCGTCTCGCGACTGTCGGGGTGCACCCCGCGGCTGACCACGAGGCGCGTGCGCTTGTTCGCGGCCTTCGCGAGGTACGCGGCGGCGGCGACGGCGCTCGGACCCTCGTACAGCGAGGCGTTGGAGATAGGCAGCCCCGTGAGCTCGGAGATCGCCGTCTGGTACTCGAACATGACCTGCAGGCCGCCCTGGGAGACCTCCGGCTGATACGGCGTGTACGGCGTCAGGAACTCCGAGCGCGACATGAGCATGTCGACGATCGACGGGACGTAGTGGTCGTACATCCCGGCCCCGAGGAAGCACAGCTCGTCCTCGGTGGACACGTTGCGCGCGGCCAGCCGCCGCAGCTCGGCGTAGACGGCCTGCTCGGGCTCGCCCGCGGGCAGGTCGATCTCGCCGTTCAGGCGCAAACTCGCGGGGATGCCGTCGAAGAGCTGCTCGATCGAGTCGACCCCGATCGCGGCGAGCATGTGCTCGAGGTCCTGCGGGGTGACGGAGGTGTAGCCGCTCACGAGAGGCTGCTCACGTAGGCGTCGCGGTCGAGGAGGCTGTCTGCTTCGGCGGCATCGGAGAGCTTGACCTTGACCATCCAGCCCTCGCCGTAGGGATCGTCGTTGATCGGCTCCGTGGCGTCGGCGAGCGCTGTGTTGACCTCGACGATCTCGCCGCTCAGCGGGGCGATGACGTCCGACACGGCCTTGACGGACTCGACCTCGGCATAGTGCTCGCCGGCGGTCACGCTCGTGCCGACCTCGGGCGGGTCGAAGAACACGACCTCTCCGAGGGCCTCCTGCGCGAACCACGTGATCCCGAACGTCGCGACGTCGCCGTCGATCTTCGCCCAGTCGTGATCGACGTGGTACAGCAGCTCGTCCGGGTAGCTGGCCTCAGCCATCGGTCTCCTTGTCGTAGAGCGGCTTCTTCGAGACGACCGCCGGGCGCGTCTTGCCGCGCACGTCGATCTCGAACTCGTGGCCGGCGGTGGCGTGCTCGGTGGGCAGGTAGGCCATCCCGATCCCAATACCCAGGCACGGCGACATCGTGCCGCTCGTGACCTCGCCGCCGCCGACGACGGGGTTGCCCTGGCGCGCGATGCCCGCGCCTGTGAGCTTGAACGGGACGAGCTTCTGCGCCGGGCCGGCTTCGCGCGCGGCCGCGACGGCCTCCGCGCCGATGAAGCCCGTGGCCTCCTTGCAGGCCCAGCCGACGCCGGCCTCGATCGGGTTGCGGTCGGTCGAGAGGTCGTTGCCGTAGAGGTGAAAGCAGGCTTCGAGGCGCAGTGTGTCGCGCGCGGCGAGGCCGGCCGGCGTCGCCCCGCGGCGGACGAGCTCGGCCCAGACGGCGGGCGCGTCCTCGGCGTCGAGCAGGAGCTCGACACCGTCCTCGCCGGTGTAGCCGGTGCCGCAGACGAGCAGCTCGCGACCGAAGACGATCCCGCGCTGCGCGGTCATGCGCGCGGGCAGCGGCGAGTCGGCGATCGCCTGCACGATCTCGCGCGCGACGGGGCCCTGGACCGCGAGCATCGCGGTGCGGTCGGCGACATCGACGACCTCGACGTCGAAGCCCTCGGCGTGCCCGCGGATCCAGGCGAAGTCCGAGTCGTGGTTGGAGGCGTTCGTGACCGTGAGGTAGCGCTCGGGGCCGAGGCGGTAGGTGAAGAGGTCGTCGAGGACGCCGCCGTCCTCGGCGCACAAGAGCGCATACTGCGCGCTGCCGATCGACATCTTCGTGATGTCGTTTGAGTACACGCGCTGCAGGAACGCCTCGGCGTCGGGCCCCGAGATCTCGACCTGGCCCATGTGCGAGACGTCGAAGATGCCGGCGCGCTCACGCACCGCGAGGTGCTCGGCGCGGATCCCGTCGGCGTACTGGACTGGCATCTCCCAGCCCGCGAACGGCACGATCTTCGCGCCGTGCTCGAGGTGCGCCTCGAACAGCGACGTGCGCTTGAGTGTGGACGACGTCACCGCTCGGAGGCTAGCGAAGCGCCCGGCTTGCTCTGGGGCGCGCGAGGCCTTGAAATTCCGGCGCGTCGCTTAGGCGCGGGAGGGTTACAGGTCGGTCTCGCGACCCCACAGGCGGTCGCGCAGACCCGACGCCCGAGCGGCCGGGCGGGCCACCGCGGCGCGGACGGCGTCCTCGGTGCCGGCGACGATGAGCTTCCGGCGCGCGCGGGTGACGGCGGTGTAGAGCAGCTCGCGCGTGAGGATCGGCGAGGTCGCGGGCGGCAGCAGGACGGCCGCCGTGTCGAACTGCGACCCCTGGGCCTTGTGGATCGTCATCGCGTAGACCGTCTCGACGGCCTCGAGCCGGGCGGTGCTGACGAGCTGCGCATGGCGTTCGAACGCGGCTGCGGGGCGGCCGTCTGCGCCCGCGACGACCACGCCCGTGTCGCCGTTGTAGAGCCGCAGGCCGTAGTCGTTCTCCGTTACGAGCAGCGGCCGGCCGACGTACCACTCGCCCTGCGCCGCGAAGCCGTCGATCGCGGCGGCGAGCCACGCCTCGACGCGCTCGCGCCAGGTCTGCGCGCCGTGATCGCCGCGGCGGTGTGCGCAGAGGACGCGGAAGGCGCCGATGGCGTGGAGTGCTCGGCCCGCATCGCCTGCCACCGCGGCTTGCCACGCGCTACGGCCCGCTTGCACCGCGCCAGCACGGACCTCAGCGAGCGCGTCCGGGTCATCGGCGACGTCGACCGCGATCCAGCTGACCTCGTCGGGGTGGTTGCGAAGGGCGTGCAGCGTGGCGTCCGGGTCGCCGGTGCGCACCGCCTCGGCGAGCTCTGAGATCGCGGGGCCGAAGCGGTGCGAGCGGTCGAGGACGACGATGCCGGCTCCGATGCCCGTGGCCGGCTGCGGGCTGGTCGCGGCCGGACCGACGATGTCGCCGAGGACCGCTCCGGCTTCGATCGAGGTGAGCTGGCCGGGGTCGCCGACGAGGATCAGTCGCGCTTCCGGCCGCACCGCCTCCACGAGCCGCGCCATCAGCGAGAGCGACACCATCGAGGTCTCGTCGACGACGATGACGTCGTGCGGCAGGTGGTTGGCGCGGTCGTGGCGGAAGCGGCTGTGGCTCCCGGGCTTCCAGCCGAGCAGGCGATGCAGCGTGGATCCGTCGAGCGCGAGAAGCTGGTCGCGGATGTCCGGCGTGACGTCGAGCGCGCGCGCCTCGGCGTGGACGGCCTCCTCGAGCCGCGCCGCCGCCTTGCCGGTGGGCGCCGCCAGGGCGATGAGCGGCGGCGGCGCGTGGGCGGCTTTCGCTTGCTCGGCGAGCAGCGCGAGGATGCGGGCGACGGTGGTCGTCTTGCCGGTGCCGGGGCCGCCGGCGACGACCGCGAGGCGCCGCCGCGCGGCGGTCGCGGCGGCGAGGCGCTGGCGGTCGTCGGGGTCGCCGCCTGCTCCGCCGAACAGCCGGGCCTGGTCGTCGCCGGCTTCTCCGCCGCGCCGCCGGGGCTCGTCGTCGCCGCCTCGTCCGCCGAACAGCCGCCTCAGCCCGTCGGCCAGCACGCCTTCGTCGACGCTCGTCGCCCCGTCGACCCCGAACGCGAGCAGGTCGGCGGCGACCCGCGTCTCCTCGCGCCAGTAGCGGTCGAGATACAGCCGCGTGCCGACCAGCCGCAGCGGCCGGCCCGGCGCGTCGTCCTCCTCCCCGCGCGCCACCAGGGCGCTGTCGCTCAGCGCCTCGAGCCACACCCCGAGCTCCGGCCACGGGAGCGCGGCCAGGTCGACGGGCTCGTCGAGGTCGACGGTGGCTTGCTCGGCGATGGTCGCCAGGTCGACGTAGACGTGACCCAAGCGCGGCCCGCGTACGGCGAGCGCGGCCGCGAGCGCGAGCGCCATGTCCGGCTCGCCACCTGCGAGGGCGGCGAGCCGCAGCGCCACGTGGACATCGGCCGCGGCAAGCACCCCCGCGTCGTTGAACTCGCGCAGCGGCGACGGCGCCGATCGCGCGCGACGCGCGTCATGGAGGTCGGCGGTTTCGATCACCCGGCGCTCCCCGAGTCGAGGACGTCGCTGAGCCGCTCGACGAGCCGTGGCGGCGGTGCCCATGCGAACACGCCGCAGGGCACGCCGCCGACCACCGGCGTGTCGGGGCCGCTCATCCCTCTGAGAAAGAGATAGTGGACGCCGGCGAGGTTGCGCTCAGGGTCATAACCGTTAAGTCTCCAGCGCAGATAACGGTGAAGCGCGACGGTGTACAGCAGCGCCTGCAGCCCATAGTGATAGCGCTCCATCTCGGCAGTGAGCGCCGCGCGGCGGTGATGCCACGCGGTGAGCTGCTCCCCCGGCCCGGCCAGGTAGTTCGTCTTGTAGTCGACGACCGCGAACCGCTCGCCGTCGCGCAGGACGAGGTCGATGCTGCCGGTGAGGTAGCCCCGCGCGCCGCCGCGCAGCGCGGGGTCGCTCAGCCGCGCGGCGTAGCCGGCCAGCGGGTCGCCTTTCGGAAGGTGCTCACGCAGCAGCGCGCCGATCGCGTCGAGCTGCAGGCCTTCGCCGCCCGGCGTGTCGCCGCCGGCCAGCGGCAGCTCGAAGGCGAGCTCGTCGAGGCGGTCGGCGCGCGGGACTTCGCAGAGCCTGCGGCCGCCGAGGAGCGGGCCGAGCGGCGTGCGCAGCGCGGCGCCGAGACCGGCGACGATGACCGATTGGTCGCCGACGTCGGCGGATCGGCGGGCGGCCGCCGCACGCGCGCGCAGCTCGGCCTCGAGGTCGGGAGCGGCGAAGTCTGAGTCCTGCAGGAGCTCGTGGACGAAGGTGCCGACGTGGACGCCGGCCGGCATCGCGGCGAGCGGCGATGGCACCGCGAGCAGCGCGGCGTCGCCGGCAGCGGCGCCCGGCGGCGTGCCCCGAGCGCCCTCCCCCGCGGCCTCGGCGCCACGCGGCGCGGCCGCGACATCGGGCGCCGCGGCCTCGGCGCCGCGCGGCGCGGCCTCGCCGCCGTGCGGAGGCGCGAACACGACCGGCGCCGCGGGGGCGTGCTCGTCCGCCACCACGCCTTCCTCCGGCTCGCTCGTCACGAGCGGCTCGTGGGCCGACGCCGTGATGTCGCTGTACGACGTGCGCCGCCACCGCCAGTCGATCGGGCGGCGGAACTCCGCGACCGCGAGGTCGGCGGCCTCCGCCGCCGCAGCGCGCCAGCGCCGCGGCGCGCCCGGGCGCACGCGCTCGACGCTCACGCGCCCCGGCGCCCGCGCCGCCAGCTCCTCGAGGCGCGCGGTCGCGTCGTCGTCGGACGGCGTCGAGCGCCCGAGAGCCGGCACGTCATCGTCGTCGCCGCGTGCGAACAGCAGGCGCGACAGAGCCGAGTGACGGCTGTCGAACGAGCCCGCCCACCAGACGACCGCCTGATGGCGCGCCCGCGTCAGGGCGACGTACGCGAGCCGCAGATCCTCCCCGCGCTGCTCGGCCTGGTGCTGCTGGAGGTGCCGGCCCCAGTCGGGGCCGTCGAGGCCGACGTCGATCGTGCGCTCGTCGCCCAGCGCCGGCTCGTGGAAAAAGATCGGCTCGGGGTCGCGCGCGAGCGGCACGTCCTCCCACAGGTACGGCAAGTAGACGATCGGGAACTCGAGGCCCTTGCTGCGGTGGATCGTGAGGATCTGCACGGCCGCGGCATCGGACTCGAGGCGACGGCTGCGCTCCTCGTCGGCGGTGTCGCGATCGGCCTCGGCGATCCGACGGCGCAGCCACGACGCGAGCGCAGCGGTCCCGAGCTGCTCGGCCGACGCGGCCCCATGCAACAGCTGCCCGACGTGCCGCAGGTCGGTCATCCGGCGCTCGCCGTCCGAGACCGCGAGCACCCGGCCGGGCAGGCCCTCGGTCAGCGTGATCCGCTCGGTCAGCGACGCGACCCCGCGGTCGCGCAGCACCCGGCCCCAGTCGTGCAGCCGCCGGTGGACGTCCTCCCACTCGCGCTCGCGTGCCAGCGCCACCCGCTCCGCCGACCAGCCGATGAAGCACGTGAGCGCGGCCGCCCGCGCGCGCAGCGCCGACGACGGCCGCTCGATCGCATCGATGAGGCGCAGCCACTCGGTCGCGGCGGGCGTGCCGAAGACGCTGCCCGCACCGCTGACGACGGCCGGGATCCCGGCGCGATCCAGCGCGTCGCGGACCTGCGCCGCGTTGCGATGCGTGCGCACGAGCACCGCGACGTGCCCCGGCCGCACACGCTCGGTCCGCACCGTCAGCCCGCGCGCGTCGCGGATCTCGATCTGCGCGCCGGCCTCGAGCAGCCCGACCAGGTCGTTGGCGAGATCCGCCGCGATCTGCTCGCGGGCGGGCTGCTTGCGGGCATAGCCGCCGGGCGTGCGGCCCACCGCCGGATCGTCGCGGCGAGCGACCCGTAGGCGCAGCGGCGCCGTGACCGGTGCGCCGGTCAGCCGCGGCGCTTGATTGACCTCCGCCGCGCGAACGCGCTGATACGCGATCCCCTCGTGCCCCAGCCGCGCGCCGCGGAACACCACGTCGTAGGCGTCGATCAGGCCCTGGTCGCTTCGCCAGTTCACCGCCAGCGTCGCGTGCGACGCGGCCTTCGCCTTCGCATCGACGTACGCGTACACGTCGGCACCGCGGAACGCGTAGATCGCCTGTTTCGGGTCGCCGATGAGGATCAGCGTTCCGTTGCCGAACGCCCGCCGCATGATCTCCCACTGCACGGGGTCGGTGTCCTGGAACTCGTCGACGAGCACCGCCTCGAAGCGCTGGCGCATGCGCGCGGCGACGGCCTCGCCCCCCGGCGGGGCTAGTGCGTCGTCCAGGCGCGTGAGGAGGTCGTCGTAGGTCATGACGCCGTTCGCGCGCTTGCGCCGTTCGAGCTCGTCGCGCACCGCGTAAGCAAGGCGGACGCGCATCGCGGCGACGCTGGGGTCGCGCGCGGCCTCGGGCTCGATCCGCGCCGAAGGGTTGTTGACGGCCATCAACGCGATCCGCATCGCCTGGGCACGCGAGAACGGCGGCGTCTCGCCGGCGTGGTGAAAGCGCCGGACGTAGAGGTCGTCGACGACCTCCTCGAGCAGGTCTTGGAGGTCTTCGACGAACACCGTGTCGGCCGCGATGTCGCCGGCGATGCCAAGGCCGCCGAGCACCTCCTGGCAGAAGCCGTGGGTCGTCGCGATCGTCGCAGCGTCGAAGTCGGCGAGCGCCCGAGAGAGCCGATCTCGCCGCTCGCGGATCTCGCCCGCGCGCCCGTTCGCGAGCAGCCGCACGACCTCGTCGCCGCTCTCGACTACGTCACCGGGGAGCGCCTCCGTCAGCCCGCGCTCGACCGCCCCTAGCCGCTCGCGCACGCGGTCGCGCAGCTCGCCGGTGGCCATGCGCGTGAACGTCACGAGCAGCATGCGCTCGAGCGGCGTGCCCTCGGCGACGTAGCGCGCCGTCAGCGCCGCGATCGTGTACGTCTTGCCGGTGCCCGCGCTCGCCTCGAGCACGGTCACGCCGGAGGGCAGCTCGCCGCAGACGTCAAACGGCGCAGCGCTCACCGGTCGGTCACCTGCTCGTGCTCGCGCAAGCCGTCCCACAGGCGGCGCGCGCAGCGCCCGAAGCGCGTCTGCTCGCGCTCGTCCCAGCCTTCGCCCTTCTCGTCGTCGTGCGGCCGTTGCGCGAGCAGGTCCTCGAACGCGAGCGCTCCGCCATAGACGAGCTCGTGCTCGGGCTGGGCATCCTCGCCGTCGAACCTCCAGCCCGATTCCCACTGCTTGCGAGCGGCGGCCGCGCCGTCCTTGCCGCGCGCGGCCGCGCGCGCGTAGGCGGCGGAGCTCGCCGTCGCGATCGGCAGCGCCTCGCGCAGGCCGCGATCGCGCAGCTCGACGAGCTTCAGCAGATCGCGCCGCGCGGCCTCGCCGTCCAGCGGCGCGATCCGGGCGATCGTGACCGCGGCGTGCTCGGGAGCGTCGCGCTGGGCGCGGCCGATCGTCAGCGCCTCGAACGAGCGGCTCGGATCGCCTGCCGTCAGCGCGAGCAGCCGCACCCACGCGGACAGCCGAGCGCTCGGGCTCACGCGCGAATACGCGACGCTGCGCAGGAGCTCGTCGCCGACATTGGCGACCGTCCCGCTCAGCCGCCGCCCGCCGCCGAGGTCGAGGTTGACGTCGACGGAGGCCGGCACGAAACCGTCGCCGCAGACCCGGCGGACCTCGGCGGCGATCTGCTCGATGACCGGCCTGACGCCCGCGACGACCGGCAGCGCCAGGCGGCCGGGCGGCAGCGTCCCGCGCGCCACCTCGACCTCGACGGCTTGCGCGATCGGCGTGCCCGCGAGCAGCGCCTCGAGCAGCCGCCCACCCACCGCCCACTGCTCGAGCGGATCGAGCTCCACGGGGAGGACGTCGCTCAGCTCGTCGGGGAAGTCGCCGACGCTGACACCGAGGCGCTGGCGGAGGAACGCGCGCACAGGATGGGAGACGAAGCGCACGAGGTCGTCGAGCTCGACGATGTTGGCGGTGGGCGCCGGGAGCGGCTTTGCGAGAAACGGCGCGGGTGGTGGGCGATCGGCGGTCAGGGCGCTGGCGCCGTCGAGCATCACGCGATCGAAGCTCCACGGCCGGTTGTTGGCGTGGCCGGCGGGCACGAAGTCGCGCCGGTCGAAGGGCTGCAGCGGATGGCGGACGAGGACGCTGTCGCGGGCTCGGCCGCCATCCGGATTCGATGCGGTCGCGTCGATCGCGTCCAGCAGCTCGCCGACCGGGACCGCCGGCGGGCGCTCGATGTTCGTGCGCTCGTCGTGACCGGTGTACGTGATGACGAGCCGATCTTGCGCCGCGAGCAGCGCGTCGAGCAGCAGCTGGCGGTCCTCGGCGCGGGGGTCGCGGTCGCCGACGTGCGGGTCGTCGAGGATGAGGTCGTCGCCGTCGCGGGCGGTCCGGCGTGGGAAGGCGCCGTCGTCGAGGCCGAGCAGGCACACGACGCGATGCGGCACCGAGCGCATCGGCATGAGCGTGCAGACCGTAAGGTGGCCCGTGCGGAAGTTCGCGCGGGTCGGGCGGCCGGCGAGGCGCTCGGCGAGCAGCGCGCGGACCTCGGCCAGCTCGAGCACAGTTGGGTTGACCTCGCTGCCCGTCGTCGCCCCGGCGACCACGTCGTCGAGCAGACGCTGCAGTTCGGCGCGCTGCCAGGCGTCACCGGCGGTCGTGGCGGTGAGCGCGTCGGCGGCGGACTCGATGCTGTTCGCCCAGGCGTCGATCGGCTGCGGCGTCGTGAGGCTGTCGAGCGCCGCTTGGAGGCGGTCGACGAGCTCGGCCAGGCGACCCGCCAGGTCGATCGAGCCGCTGTCGACGTCGTCGAGCGCGAGCACGCCGCCGAGCAGCGTCTCGCTCATCGTGACCCCGAGCAGGACGCGATCCAGGCCCGCGCGCCACGTCCCGGCGGCGAGCTTGTCGAGCTTGAACGGCGCGCGGTGCTGGGCGTCGAGGCCCCAGCGGATGCCGCTGCCGGCGACCCAGTCCTCGATCCGCGACAGGTCGTCGTCGTCGAAGCCGAAGCGCCGGCGGACGGGGGCGCGGTCGGCGAGGTCGAGCACCTCCGATGCCGTCGCTCGTCCGCCGGCGAGGTCGAGCAGCGCGCCGACGACGCCGAGGATCGGGTTTGTCTGTCTGAGCGAGCGGTCGGCGAGGCGGACGCGCAGGTCGGGCGGGCGGATGTCGTCGGGCAGCGGGTCGTCCTGGATGCCCGCGATCTCCCCGGCCCCGAACGTCGCCTGGATGAGGGGCGCGAACGTCTCGATGTCCGGACACATGACGATGACGTCGCGCGGCTCGAGCGTCGGATCCTCCTCGAGCAGGTGCAGGATCGCGCCGCGGAGGACCTCGACCTGGCGGCTTCGCCCGTGGCAGGCGTGGACCTGGATGCTGCGGTCGTCTGCCTCCAGCGGTGTGGTTGCCGTGGGCACCCGGTCCGCGCGCACGTCGGCCTGGACGCGCTGGAGCAGCGTGGTGGCGCCGTGCGCGACGGGATGGTGGTGGTCGACGCTGTCCTCGGCCGCGCTCTGGAGGACGAGCTGCAACTCGCGTGCGTCCTGGCCCCAGGATCCGAGGAGGCGGTTGGTGGCGAGGTAGGCGGTCGGGTCGTCGTCGCGGCGGACCACGTTTTTCTTGCCGACCTCCGCCGCGACCCGATCCCACAGCGCCGGCGAGGGATGCAGCGCGAAGAGGTGCACCTCGCGGCGGGCAGCCAGCGCGGCGAGCACACCGAGCGTCGCGGCGGGCAGCCGGGTGAGCCCGAACAGCGACAGCCGCTCTGGCAGGTCGACTCGCGCCGGTTCCTCGCGTAGTCGATGGCACGCGCCGTTTCAGACGCGTCGCCGGGTCCGGCGCGTCGACGCGAGCTCTTAGCCGGCGCCAGAGCTCGGCCTGCCAGAGCGCGTCGCCGGGGACCGCGGCGTCGTCCCCGCGGCCCCACGCTTCGAGCATTGCCGGGCGATGGCGCGCATAGCGATCGATGAGCTCGGCGATGTGCCGCACGCTGCTGAGACGCCGCGCGCGCCGCGCCTCGTCCGGGGCATCGGGCGACGCGCCGAGGTGGGCGGCGAGCACGCGCAGCCAGGGCTCGGTGAGCGCTGTCTCCACCACCTCGAGCAGCGGCCAGACGATCCGCTCGGCGATCCACGGGTCGGTCTCGGGATCGATCCCGGACGCCGCAGCGACCGCGTCGCCGACGAGCCTGCGCGGCGACGGGAAGTCGACGTTCGCGCAGACGCCGTCGGCGCCGTCGACGCTCGTCCCGAGCCGCGTCGAGAGGCGCTGCGTCAGCCAGCGCTCCATCCCGCGCGTCGGCACGGCAACGACCTCGCGCGCAAACGGGTCGTCCGGCGGTTCGGCGAGCAACGTCGCAAGCGCGTCGACAAGCCCGTCCGCCCGTTCAGCTCGATGGATGTGCAGCACGCTGCGACGCGACTCTAGTGCCGCGCGCATCGCGCTCCACCGAGCGCTGTCGCGGTCCAAGGCTCCCGTCCAGCCCGCCGCCCGACGCAGGGCATCCGCTTGTCCGGGGCGGGGCGCCCCCGCAGCGCGAGCTAATCGAGCGTCGAGTACGGGTCGAGACTCGCGAGGTCTTGCTGGCTCTACCTCAGGTAGACGGTCAGCGAAGGAACGACGGGATGTCGATGTCGTCGTCGCCGATCTCGAGCGACGAGCGTTGGCGATCGTCGATCCGCGGACTGCGGTCGCGTGAGCGCGACGTGGAGCGCGTCTCCTCCGCCGCGGTCCGCGGCCGTGCGCGGCCGTGGTCGAATCCCGTGGCGATGACGGTCACGCGGACCTCGTCGCCCTGCGCCTCGTCGATGACGGCACCGAAGATGATGTTCGCGTTCGGCGCCGCGGCCTCCTTGACGATCTCGGCCGCCTCGTTGACCTCGAACAGGCCCAGCTCGCGGCCGCCGGTCATGTTCAGCAGGATGCCGGTCGCGCCTTCGACGGACTCCTCGAGCAGCGGGCTCGAGATCGCGATCCGCGCCGCCTCGGCCGCGCGGTTCTCGCCGTTGGACGTGCCGATGCCCATGAGCGCCGAGCCGGCATCCTGCATGATCGTGCGGACGTCGGCGAAGTCGAGGTTGATCAGGCCGGGGATCGTGATCAGGTCGGTGATGCCCTGGACCCCCTGGCGCAGGACGTTGTCCGCCTCGCGGAAGGCGTCGAGCATCGTCGTGCGGCGCTCGACGACCGACAAGAGCTTCTCGTTCGGGATGACGATGAGGGTGTCTACGACCTCGCGCAGCCGGGCGATTCCCTCCTCCGCCTGGCGCGTGCGTTGCGTGCCCTCGAACTCGAACGGCTTCGTGACGACGCCGACGGTCAGCGCGCCGATCTCGTTCTTGGCGATCTCCGCGATGACGGGCGCGGCCCCCGTGCCAGTGCCGCCGCCCTCGCCCGCGGTGACGAAGACCATGTCGGCGCCCTTGAGCGCCTCCTTGATGTCGTCGCGCGACTCGGCGGCAGCTCCGAAGCCGATCTCCGGGTTCGCGCCGGCGCCCAGGCCCTTGGTCAGGTCATGACCGATGTTGAGCTTGATGTCCGCGTCGGTCATCTGCAGCGCCTGGGCGTCCGTGTTCGCCGAGATGAACTCCACGCCACGCAGCCCGGCGTCGACCATGCGGTTGACGGCGTTCGTACCGCCGCCGCCGACACCGACGACCTTGATCACGGCGAGATAGCTGCTGCTGGATTCCATGAGAAAGGCGTCCGACCCTTGAGTTAGCGTTGAGGGATTTGGGCTCCCCGGACCGTCCCTGCGTAAACCACAGTAAGCACGGGCTAGAACGGATGTCAACGCGAAGTCTACTCCCGCAACTTCGCTTGCAGAATCCGCGACTCTCGACGTGTGCAGGAGAAATGCCGTTTCGACTGCCTCAACCTAGAGTAGAGGCTGAGCTTTGGTCCGGGCGCGGTTGGAAGCCGCCTGCGACGGGTCGCTCCGGGATGCGCACGTCGACGTAGGTCGCGCCCTGCGCCGTCTCGGCCGCGAGGACCCGCGCCGCCGCCGACCACTTCGCGCGCGGGCGCTCGCTCCCGCCGAAGTAGAGCTTCGGCCCGTTCTGCACGGTGGCGGCGAGACCACGCGGACCGCGGAAGACGCGCTCCACACGCGCGCGCATGGGCGCGGGTGCGGACGCCACGAGTGCGATCGCGCGCAGCGCCGCGTCGTCGCCGACGCGACCGCCGCCCGGCGGCGACTTCAGCGAGATAGACGGCAGGTGCTTGGTGGTCGTGCCTCGCAGAAGCGTGCCGTCGCTCGAGACCGCGGTCGGCGCCCCGCCACCGGTCCGCACCGCCGCGACGGCCTCGTAGGCGTTGACCGCGATCCGCAGCCGGTGCGGGAAGTCGGAGCTCGCCTCGAGATTGCGGACGACCGGGTACGTCGCGACCGCGTCGCGCAGCGCGTCGTCGTCGACGGCGAGGGTTGTCATGTCGCGCGCGGCGATCGTCAGCGCGTCGCGGATGGCGCCAGCCTGGGCGCCGTCGATCCCGGTGACCGTGACCTGCTTGACGCGCACGAGCGAGCTCGACCGAAGCCAGAACCCGAACGCTCCCAAGACGACAAGCACGGAGGCGATCGCGAAGGCCGCGCGCGAGCGGCGACTGGCCAGGAAAGGCATCGCAATGGTCTTCGGCGCTTCCCACGGCGACCCTGCCCGAGCTGGCTGATCCTCCACCTCCCCGCGCGCAAGCCGCAGGCTCCTCGCAGCGTCCGAATAGCCTCCGCCACCATGCCCGATCCGCCCCCCCTCAGCGAGCTGACGACCCTGCGCCTCGGCGGTCCTCCGCGGCGCCTCGTCGAGGCCACGACCGAGGGCGAGCTCGTCGCCCTCGTCAGCGAGGCGGATGCGGCCGGCGAGCCGGTGCTCGTGCTCGCGGGCGGCAGCAACGTCGTCATCGCGGACGAGGGCTTCGAGGGCACGGTCGTGCGCGTGCTCACGCGCGGCGTAGAGCAGCCGCAGCGCAGCGACGGCCGGATCTGGCTCGACGTCGCCGCCGGCGAGAACTGGGACGCGCTCGTGGAGTTCTGCGTCGCGAACGGCATCGCCGGGGTCGAGGCGCTGTCGGGCATCCCCGGGTCCGTCGGTGCGACGCCGATCCAGAACGTCGGCGCCTACGGCCAGGAGGTCGCCGACGTCCTCGTGGGCGTCCGAGCGCTCGACCGCTCGACCGGTGAGATCCACACGCTCGACGTCGAGGAGTGCCTGTTCGACTACCGCTCGAGCGTCTTCAAGCGCGACCCCGATCGCTGGCTCGTGCTCGCGGTGAGCTTCGCATTCGAGCCGGGCGACGAGTCCGAGCCGATCCGCTACACCGAGCTCGCGCGCAAGCTCGGCGTCAGCGAGGGCGAGCGTGCGCCGCTGGGCGACGTCCGCCACGCCGTGCTCGCGCTGCGCCGTGCCAAGGGCATGGTCCTCGACCCAGCCGACCCCGACACGTTCAGCGCCGGCTCGTTCTTCACGAACCCGATCCTGCGCGCGCACGCGTTCGACGAGCTGGTGCAGCGAGCGGCGACCCGACTCGGCCCCAACGCCGACCCGCCACCGTCATGGCCCGCGTCACACCACCGCTACGTCAAGACCTCGGCCGCCTGGCTCATCCAGCACGCTGGCCTGAAGCGCGGCCACGGCGACCCGGAGAGCATCGCGATCTCAACCAAGCACCCGCTCGCCCTGACGAACCGCGGCGCGGGCACGACGACCCAGCTCGTCGCACTCGCGCGCGAGATCGCGGCCACGGTAGACGAAGCCTTCGGCGTCCCGCTCGTGCCCGAGCCGGTGTTCGTCGGGCACAGCTGGGATTAGCGGCCCACGAGCCGCCGCCCAAGCGCGTCGACGTCGCCCGCGCCGAGCACGAGGCAGACATCGCCCTCCCGCAACGTTGCGTCGAGTAGCTCCTGCGCCGCGTCAAAGTCCGCCGCCCAGGCCACCGGGCGACCGCCCGCAGCCTCCACGATGAGCCGGCCGCTCACGCCGGGGAAGTCCTCGGCGCGCTCGCGCGAGGGGTAGATCTCGAGCACGACCGCCACGTCGGCGAGCGCCAGCGCAGAGCCGAACTCGCGCGCGAGGAGCTGCGTGCGGGAGAACAGGTGTGGCTGGAAGACCGCGACGACCCGCCGGCTTCCGAGCGTGCGAGCGGCGGCGATCGCGGCTCGGACCTCGGTCGGATGATGGGCGTAGTCGTCGATGACGAGCGCGCCGGACGCCGTCTCGCCGAGCCGCTCGAAGCGCCGGCCGGCGCCCGCGAAGTCGGCGACGGTCCCCGCCAGATCCGACGGCTCGGCTCCGGCGATGACGCATGCGGTCAGCGCGGCGGCGGCGTTGGCCACGTTGTGCGCGCCCGGCACCGACAGCGAGACCTCGACGCCGGCCCAGCGAAATCTCGATCCGAGAGGGTGCAGCTCGATCTCAGTCGCGTCGAAGAACGCAGCGTCGACGATCGCGGCCCGGTCGAGGAACGCCTCGGTCTTGGGCAGGTCCGCCACGACGATCCGCAAGCCGTTACGCAGGAACTCGGCGAACGCCTCCTCGAGCTCGCCGAGCGACGCATACGTCGCGTGGTGATCGAGCTCGATGTTCGTGACCACCGCGATCTCGGGCGCGAGCTGCAGAAACGAGCGGTCGGACTCGTCGGCCTCGACGACGAGCCAGTCGCCCGTCCCCCAGCCCGCGTTCGTGCCGGTCGTCCGCAGCTCGCCGCCGATCACATACGACGGGGCCCAGCCGATGCCCATCAGCGCGTGCGTCGCCATCGACGCGGTCGTCGTCTTGCCGTGCGTCCCCGCGATCGCGATCGTTCGGCGCAGGCGCGAGAGCTCGCCGAGTAGCTCGCCGCGGTGGATCTCGCGCAACCCCTGCTCGCGACCAGCCGCCAGCTCCGGATTGTCGACTCCGATCGCGGTCGAGACCACCAGCTCGACGTCCGCGCCGACGGGCACGTTCGCCGCGTCCTGGCCGATCCGGGCGTCGACCCCGGCCGCGCGCACGGGTGCGAGATACGGCGACTCGGCGCGGTCAGAGCCGGTGACCGTCGCGCCGAGCTTCACGGCGATGAGCGCCAGGCCGCTCATGCCCGCGCCGCCGAGGCCGACGAAGTGCAGGCGCCGCCCGCTCCACTCCGGCACGGAGGCGCTCACGAGCGGTCCGAGGAGACGCGCGGTTGCGAGCGGCCGCCCGCGGAAGCTCGCCGTTGCGAGCGGCGCGAGGAAGGTCGCCGCTGCCCAAGGCCGGAACGCGGCGCACCGGACGACGCCGCCGCGAGCACCTCGTCCGCGACGGCCTGCGCCGCATCCGGCCGCGCCAGCGACGCCGACGCCGCCGCCATTGCCGCGAGCCGCGCCCGGTCGGCGAGCAGCGCGGCGACCTCGCGACCCAGCCGCGCCGCCGTCAGCTCGCCATCGGGCACCACAACGGCCGCGCCCGCCTCGGTCATCCAGCGCGCGTTCGTCGTCTGATGATCGGCGCTCGCGTGCGGGTACGGGACGAGCACCGCCGGCTTGCCCGCCGCCGCGATCTCGAAGACTGAGCCTCCGGCCCGCGCGACGCACAGGTCGCACGCCGCAAGCGCCTCGCCGAACTCGTCGATGTACGGGCGCAGGTCGTAGCCGTCGCCGTCCACCCGCGAAGCCAGCGCGTCGTAGTCGCGGGTGCCCGCCGCATGCAGCACGCGGAACGGCGCGGCGCGGAACGCCTCGACCGCCGCCTCGTTGATCGACCGCGCGCCCAGCGACCCGCCGAAGACGAGCACGCACGTCTCCACCTCGCTCAGACCGAAGCGCGCGCGGGCGGCCGAATGGTCCGACGCGGGCGGCGCGACCGGGCGGCCGGTGACGAGGTAGCGCTCCCCCGTTCGGCCCTCGATCGGAAACGCGAGGCACACGCGCCGGGCACGCCCCGCCAGCAACCGATTCGTGATGCCAAGGTGGCTGTCAGCCTCGGTGAGCACGAGCGGGATCCGGCGCGCTACCGCGGCAAGGCCCACCGGCCCGGCGACATACCCGCCCCCGCCCAGGACGACCGCCGGACCCACCGAAGCCAGGATCCGGCGCGCCTCCAAGACCGCCGCCGCGGCCAGCCCGCAGGCCCGCGCGGCCTTCAGCGGGTTCGTCCGGCTCAGGCCCGCGACGCGGATCGTGAGCAGCTCGTAGCCCGCCCCCGGCACAAGCTGCGCCTCCGCCCGCTCGCCGCCGACGAAGACGACCTCAGCGCCCGCGGCCGTTAGCCGTTGCGCCACCGCGAGCGCGGGAACCACGTGCCCGGCCGTCCCGCCCGCTGCGATCAGCACTCTCGAACTCACCGCGGGATCCTCGCGCATCGGCCTGCTCGCCGGGTGGCCGGGGGGCAAGCGTCAGATGGCTCGTGCTGCGCGCCGCGATGTTCAGCAGCAGGCCCATCGTCGCGAGCAGGACGACGAGGCTCGTCCCTCCCGAGGAGATGAACGGCAGCGGGACGCCGGTCACCGGCGCGATCCCGAGCACGGCGCAGACGTTGAGCAGCGCCTGGCAGAGGATCATCCCGGTCAGGCCCGCGGCGAGCAGCTGCTGGTAGCGCGTCGCGGCGGTGCGAGCCGTGCGCAGCCCCGCATAGCCGATCATCCCGTAGAGCAGCAGCAGCCCGCAGATGCCGGCCACGCCGAGCTCCTCGCCGATCACCGCGAGGATGAAGTCCGTATGCGCCTCGGGCAGGTAGAAGACCTTCTGCACGGACTCGCCGAGCCCGACGCCGAACAGGCCGCCCGAGCCCAGCGCGATCTGCGCCTGGACGGCCTGCAGGCCGGTGTCGCTCGCATCGGCCCAGGGGTTGATGAACGCCGTCAGCCGCGAGACGCGCTCGGGGTCGACGAGCGCGAACAGGAGCACGAGCACCGCGGACGTCCCGCCGAGCCTGGCGAGCAGTGTCATCGGGGTCCCGGCGACGAGCAGCAGCGCGCCCAGCGTGAACGTGATGACGAGCGCCGTCCCGAGGTCGGGCTGCGACGCGATGAGCACGATCGCCGCCCCCGCGACGACCAGCAGAGGGCGGATGACGGCGCGCATCGACCGCAACCGCGACGGGTTGGTTGCCAGCACCCTCGCCGCGTGCAGCACGAGTGCGAGCTTCATGAGCTCCGACGGCTGGAACTGCAGCGGCCCGGCTCCGAGCCAGCGCCGCGCGCCGTTGATGTCGACGCCGATGCCGGGGATCTTCACCATGACGAGCAGCACGAATGACAGTCCGAGCAGCGCCGGCGTGAGGCGCGGCAAGAGCTCGAGGCCGCCGCGCGCGAGGAGCTGCAGTACGACGAGCCCGACGACCGCGAACGCGACGTACTTGACGAGGTAGATCGTGCCGCCGCCCTGGCCTTCGAGCAGCGTCCGCGCCGACGAGGCGCTGTAGACCATCACGGCACCCGCGGCCAGCAGGCAGAGCGTCGCCGTCAGCAGCAGGTTGTACTCGACCGGCTTGGGCTCGCGCTTGGACTTCGGCGGGGTCTGAGGGCGAGCCTGCGCAGCGACGGCCATTGCCTTGGCCGTTCGACGCCGGGCGCCCGAACCCTCGCGGCGCAGGGCGAGCGTCCGCTGGCTTTGGACGGCGCTGGACCCCACATGGACGGATGGTCCACGCCTCGGGCGCCCGGATCTACGCTCGTGTTCGCGACCGGCATGACCGGCCGTACGAGCACTCTCGAGACGACCACGTTCCTCACGGAGGAGGTCCCCGCATGTCCCAAGATGGCGCGCGCGCGGCGGTGGCCGAGGCCGTGGTGCGCTGACATGCTCGCCCGCGCGCGCAAGGGGCTGTCCTATGCGAACGTCGTCGGCACGCTCGCGCTGTTCATCGCGCTCGGTGGCGTCTCGTACGCCGCGGTCAAGCTGCCCGCCCGCAGCGTCGGCACGAAGCAGCTGAAGACCGGCGCGGTGACGTCCGCGAAGGTGCGCGACGGCACGTTGCGCCAGCGCGACTTCGTCGACGGCCAGCTTCCGCGCGGGGAGAGCGGCGCCGCGGGCATCGA
This sequence comes from uncultured Actinomycetes bacterium, assembly GCA_963839905.1. Taxonomy (GTDB): domain Bacteria; phylum Actinomycetota; class Thermoleophilia; order Solirubrobacterales; family Solirubrobacteraceae; genus CADCVQ01. Next base: position 205,129 of record CAWIXC010000018.1, read on the forward strand.
CGGTGCCGACGGCAAGCCCGGCGCCAGCGGAGCGCCGGGACCAAGGGGCGAGGCCGGCGCCCAGGGGCCCGAGGGGGACTCGGGCCCCGTCGCCGCGCACGGGCCGGCCGGGCCGGAGGGGCCGGCCGGCCCCGTGGGCGCCGACGGCGAGCCCGGGCCCGCGGGTCCCGCCGGCGCGGACGGATCCGACGGTGCGGCCGGGCCTCCGGGTCCGGGCGGGCCGATGGGCCCCCAGGGACCGGGCGGCCCGCCCGGCCTGCAGGGCACGTCCGGCGTCGTGACGACCGGGAAGATCTCGGGGTTCATCGCCGAGGTCGCGCCCGCGGAGAACGTCTGGCAGTTCCTCGGCAACCAGGTCGTGCTCACGACGAACGCGACGCAGCGGATAACGGCTGCGGCGATGGTGCCGATCGGCCTCACCGGCGCACCGGCGACGATCAAGCTCGACGTCTGCTTTCAGCCGAACGCCGGCGGAGCGGTGAGCCCGTTCTCGGGCGGCAACTACTCGCTCGTCGCCGTGACCGCGGTCCGCACGTCGCAGGGGGTCGCGGGCACGATCGTGCCGGGCGCCGGGACGTGGAAGGTCGGCGCGTGCGCGCAGACGACCGCCGCGCTGGACAACAACGACTTCGTCAACGGCTACGTGCAGGTCACGAACTAATGGCCGCTCGCCCCGTCGCCCTGCTCGCGGCCGCGAGCCTCGGCCTGGCGGGCTGCGCGGCGGGCGCAGCCGGCCCGCCGATCGGCGACGCGGCGCCGCTGCCGATCATCCGCGCCGCGCAGTCGTCCGTCGGCGCGGCGCCGGAGAAGGCATCCGCCCGGCGGCGGTCGAGGATCGCGGCGACCTCTGCCCGGCAACGGCCGCGCACAGCCGAAGCCTCCGCCCGACGGCGACCCGCGATCGCACGTGGAGCCTCGCTCGCCGCCAAGCCCACCCGACCGGGACCTCGGCGCCCCCGCGCAGCAGCGCCAGCCACCGCGGTGCCCCTCTCCGAGGCCGCCCGGCTCGCGGCGCCCGCCTGCGCGCAGTACGAAGCCGCGCTCGCCGGCCGCTACCCCGACGCCGTGCGAGCACGCGGCCCCGAGCGCGCGCTCGCGCTGATGACCGAAAGCGTCGCGGCGGCGCTGGCTGGCCTTCCTATCAAGGCCACGCGCTCAAGCGCACCCGCGCGCGCCGCCCTCGACGCCGCCCGCGCCCGCCTCGCCGAAGCGCTGGCCGCCCAAGACCCGCGCACGGCAAGCGCGATCGCCCACGCGGCGGCGCCCCGGATCCGCGCCTACGCCGCCGCCATCGGCATCGCGAGCTGCGGCTGACCTACTCCACGAGCGCCTTGAACGCCCGCCCGCGCGCTTCGTAGTCGGCGAACTGGTCGAAGCTCGCGCACGCCGGCGACAGCAGCACGACATCGCCCGGCAGCGCAGCCGCTCGCGCCCGCCCGACCGCGGTCTCGAGCGACCCGCACACCTCGCCCCCGACCTCCACACGGAGCTGCGGCGCCGACTCGCCGATGAGATACACCCGGTGCGCGAGGCCGCGCAGCGCGGTGAAGTCCTGATCCTTGCCGACCCCCCCGAGGATGAGGTGCACCGGCGCGGCGAAGCTCGCCAGCGCGACGAGCGTCGACGCGACGTTCGTCGCCTTCGAGTCGTTGACGTACAGCACCCCCGAAACGCGCGCGACCTCCTCCAGCCGGTGCTCGACCCCGGCGAAGCTGCGCAGCGCCGCCCGCACGGCATCGGTCTCGATCCCGCGCGCGAGCGCGACCGCGGCGGCCGCCGCCGCGTTGAGCCGGTTGTGCGCCCCACGCAAGCGGATCTCGTCGTGCGCGATCAACGGCTGCTCATCCCACCACAGATAGCCCGAGCGGTCGTCGAGCTCGCCGCCGGGCCCGAACGGCACGCGCCGCGCGCAGCCGCCGAGGTCCTCGATCGCCAGATCCACGGGCGCCACCGCGACGTCGTCGTTGCCCTGGCGTGCGAACACGCGCAGCTTCGCGCTGGCGTAGTCCTCGAACGTGCCGTGGCGGTCGAGGTGGTCGGCCTCCAAGTTGAGCAGGACCGCGCCCTCGGGTGCGAAGTCCACGGCATCCTCGAGCTGAAACGAGCTGCACTCGCAAACGACGATCGCCCCGGGCGCCAGGCCCCCGGCTCCGGCGGCAAGCCCCGTCAGCGCGTCGCCAACGTTCCCCGCGACCTCGACCGCCAGCCCCGCCTCGCGGTGGATGTGGCCGAGCAGCGAGACCGTCGTCGTCTTGCCGTTCGTGCCCGTGACCGCGACGAACTCGTGCCCGCCCAACAGGCGCCAGCCGAGCTCGAGCTCCCCGAGCACCGGCACGCCACGCGCTCGCGCCGCAGCCACCACTGGAGCGTCGCGCGGCACGCCCGGTGACTTGACGACCGCCCGCGCACCCTCAAGCGCCGCCAGCCCGTCGGTTCGCAGCTGCACCTCGACCCCCGGCAACACCACCGACGGGGACCCCGAGTCGACCGCGACGACCCGCTCCCCGCGCGCGACCAAGGCCCGCCCCGCCGCGACGCCCGACCGGGCGAGGCCCACGACGAGCCACGGGCCGGGCGGCAGCGGCGGTCGCTCGTCGCTAGGCAACGGAGTACTGGTACAGCGTGAAGCCGATCGCGCTGCAGATCGCGGCGACGATCCAGAAGCGCAGGATGATCTTCGTCTCCGACCAGGCCATCAGCTCGAAGTGGTGGTGGATCGGCGCCATCAGGAACACGCGCTTGCGGAACGTCTGAAACGAGAACACCTGGATCAACACGCTCAGCGCCTCGACGACGAAGATCCCCCCGATCAGGATCAGCAGCATCTCGGTCTTCGTCATGATCGCGAGGCCCGCGATCGCGCCGCCCAGCCCGAGCGAGCCGGTGTCGCCCATGAAGATCGTCGCCGGGAACGCGTTGTACCAGAGGAACCCGACGCAGGCCCCGACCAGGCAGCCCGACAGCAGCGCGAGGTCGTGCTGGCCGGTCGTGATGAACGTGATGCCGATGTAGGTCAGCAGCACGATCGCCGCGCACCCCGCGGCGAGCCCGTCCAGGCCGTCGGTGAGGTTGACCGCGCTCGTCGTGCCGGCGACGACGATGTAGATGACGATCAGGTACGGGATCCCGGCGAGGAAGCTCAGGTCGACCTGGTAGTCGACGACGCGCAGGCGCAGCGTCTGCGGCAGCCCGGCCTTCTGCGTCGCGACCCACCACAGCCCGACCGAGATGAGGACCGTCACGCCGAGCTTCATCCGCGCGCTGATCCCGAGCGAGCGGCGCCGGATGATCTTGATGTAATCGTCGGCGAAGCCGAGCAGCGCGCAGAGCATCGCCGCGCCGTAGACCCCCACCGACCGCCAGTCGTAGTCCGACAGCATCAGGAACGGGATCGAGATCGCCGTGAAGATGATGATCCCGCCCATCGTCGGCGTGCCGGCCTTCGAATGATGGCCCTCGGGCCCCTCCTCGCGGATGAACTGGCCGAACTCGCGGTGGCGCAGGAACGCGATGAACTTCGGCGACAGGAAGATGCAGATCAGCAGGGCCGCCGTGCCGGCGATGAGGACCTCGCCCATCACGCCTCCGCCGCCGCCCGCATGCTCGCCGAGACGGCCTCGAGGCCCACGCCACGCGATGCCTTGACGAGCACCGTGTCCCCCGCGCGCACCAGCTCGACGACCAGCGCGGCGGCCTCGCCCGCATCGCCGACCGCGTGCATCTCGCCGCCGTAGCGCGCGCCCATGTGTGCCGCGAGCGGCCCGACCGCGATCAGGACGTCGACCCCCGATGCCGTCGCATGCGCCCCGATCTCGGCGTGGAAGCGCAGCTCGTCGGCTCCGAGCTCGAGCATGTCGCCGAGCACCGCGACGCGCCGGCCGGGTGCGGTCGCGTGCAGGTCGTCTAGGGCGGCACGCATCGACATCGGGTTGGCGTTGTAGCAGTCGTCGATGACGACGACCGGCCCCGGCAGCTCGACGCGCTGGCCGCGCAGCGCGCTGAGCGCGACATCGAGCATCCCGTGCGGCTCGGCGCCGAGCGCGCGCGCCGCGGCGAGCGCCGCGAGCGCGTTCGAGCGCATGTGCGCGGAGCTGAACGGCAGCTCGAGCGCGCCGAGATCGGCCACGTCGCCGCCGGCGCCGAACGTCACGATCCGCAGGCCGGCGCGGCGGTGCGGGTCGAGCAGCGGCTCGTCGGCGGGCAGCACGGCCGTCGCGCCGGCGCGCAGCCCGTAGAGCAGCTCGGCCTTCGCGGCCGCGACCGCGGCGAGCGTGCCCAGCAGCTCGAGGTGCACGGGCCCGACGTTGACGATCACGCCGACGTCCGGCTCGGCGATCTCGGCGAGCTCGGCGATCTGGCCGCTGCCGCGCATCGCCAGCTCGAGCACGAGCGCCTCGGTGCCGCGCGGCGCGCCGAGGATCGTCAGCGGCAGGCCGATCTCCGTGTTGAGGTTCTGCTCGCTGGCGACGACCCGCCGGTCCTGGCGCAGCATCGCCGCGAGCAGGTCCTTCGTCGACGTCTTGCCCGTCGAGCCCGTGATCGCGACGACCTTCGCGCCCAGCTCGCGCCGCCACGCCCGCGCCAGCGCCTGCAGCGCGGCGAGCGGGTCGTCGGCGGCGACGACGACGCCGACCGGCGCGCAGCGCGCGTCGCTCACGTGCTCCGGAGCGACGACCACGCCCCAGGCCCCCGCGTGCAGCGCCGCCCCAGCGAAGCGGCCGCCGTCGACCCGCGTCCCCGGCAGGCCGACGAACAGGTCGCCTGGCTGCACGTCGCGCGAGTCGATCGTCACGCGCCGCGGGCCGGGGGTGGCGCTGCGCTCGTGGCGCAGCGGCGCCGCAGCGAGCGCGGCGCCCGCGGCGGCGGCGAGGCGCTCAGGCGACCAGTCGCGCACGCAACGCCTCGCGGGCGACAGTGACGTCGTCGAACGGCAGCTTGCGACCGCCTTCGAACTCCTGGCCCTGCTCGTGGCCCTTGCCGGCGACGACCACGACGTCGCCGGCCCCGGCAAGCTCGACCGCGCGCTCGATCGCGGCGTGGCGGTCGACGATCGCCTCGCTGGCCGAGGCGTCCGCGATGCCGGCCATGATCTCGGCGACGATCGCGTCGGGGTCCTCGGAGCGCGGGTTGTCGGAGGTGACGATCGTGTGGTCGGCGAGTCGCGCGGAGATCTCCCCCATGAGCGGGCGCTTGCCGCGGTCGCGATCCCCGCCGCAGCCGAAGACGCACAGCAGCCGTCCGCGCGTGAGCGGGCGGGCGGCCGCGAGCACGTTCTCGAGCGAGTCGGGCGTGTGGGCGTAGTCGACGATGAGGGCGAACTCCTGGCCCTCGTCGACCGGTTCGAAGCGCCCCGGCACCGGCTCGACGGCGGGCAGCGCCGCCACGATCGTCGCGTCGTCGACGCCGAGCGCGCGCGCCGCGGCGACCGCGCCGAGAACGTTGTAGACGTTGAAGCGGCCCGGCAGCGGGGAGCGCAGTTCGAGGCCGCCGGCGGTGAACGTCGAGCCGGCGAAGTCGCTGTTGATGTCGGTGGCGCGCAGGTCGGCGTCGGGCGTGTCGATGCCGATCGTGATGAGCTCGACGCCATCGAGCTCGCGCGCGAGACGCGCGCCGTACCGGTCGTCGACGTTGACGATCGCGACCTCCGGCCCTGCCGCGAACAGCCTGCGTTTGGCCGCGAAGTAGTCGTCCATGGTCGGATGGAAGTCGAGGTGATCCTGCGTGAGGTTCGTGAAGATCGCGGCGGCCCAGTGGATCGCGTCGGCGCGCCCGAGCGTGAGCGCGTGGCTCGAGACCTCCATGACGCAGTGCGTGTCGCCCGCGTCGCGCATCGCTGCGAAGGCCGCTTGCAGGTCGATCGCCTCGGGGGTCGTTCGGGCGACGGGCGCCTCGACCCCTCCGACGACGGACTTCACGGTCCCGAGCAGGCCGGTCGGCTCCCCGGCGGCCTCGAGCAGCGCGCGGACGAGGTAGGCGCTCGTCGTCTTGCCGTTGGTCCCGGTGACGCCTACGGTGCGCAGCTGTGCGGTCGGATCGCCGTGGATGCGGGCCGCTGCGGGCGCCATTGCGGCGCGCACGTCATCGACGACGACCTCCGGCACGCCCAGCTCGAGCGGATGATCGACGACGAGCGCGACCGCCCCGCGCGCGACCGCGTCGGCGGCGAAGTCGTGGCCGTCGCGCGTGAAGCCGCGCACGCAGAAGAAGACCGTGCCGGGCTGCACGCGGCGGTTGTCGAGCGCGAGTGCGGCCACCTCGACGTCGGGCAGCTCGTCGCCGAAGAGCTCGCGCAAGGTCATGCGATCGGTATGAAACTGGGGCGCTGCGGTCTCAGCTTGATGCCTGCAGGATAATCCGGCACCCGGCGGGTAGTCAGCCGGGTGCGATGCGCAGGTACGGCAGGGCGAAGCGCATGATCGCGCCGAACGCCGGCGCCGCGACCTCGGCGCCGTAGATGTCGCCCTGTGGCTCGTCGACCATGACCGTCACGAGGAGCTTCGGATGGCTGGCCGGAGCGAAGCCGACGAACGACGCGATGTAGCGCGACTGGGAGTACTCGCCGGTGCTCGTGTCGATCTTGTTGGCGGTGCCGGTCTTGCCGGCTAGCGTGTAGCCGTCGATCGCCACCTTCGCCGCGGTGCCGCCGACCCCTACGACGCCGGCGAGCATGGTGCGCAGCTGGGCCGTGGTGGCCTCGGAGATGATGCGCCTGCCGGCCGGGATCCTCGTCGGCCGGTCGCCCACGCGCGAGACGATCCGCGGGCGGCGCAGCACGCCGCCGTTGGCGATCGCCGCGTACGCCGTGGCGAGCTGGATCGGGGTGACCGAGTTGCCCTGGCCGATCGGCAGGTTGCCGATCGACGGGCCCGTGTACTTCTTGCGCGCGAGCACGAGGCCCGGCTCCTCGCCCGGCAGCTCGATCTTCGTCTGGCGACCGAAGCCGAAGCGCCGGGTCCAGTAGTCGAAGCGGTCGGCGCCGAGCTTCTGCGCGATGCGGACCGTGCCGACGTTGCTCGACTGCGCGAGGATCTGCGAGGTCGTGAGGTCGATCGGGCCGCGCTCGTGCGCCTCCTCGATCGTGCGGTCGGCGACCTGGATCGACGGCGGGAGGTGCCAGTACTCATCGGGCGTGACGACCTTGTCCTCGAGCGCGCCGGCCACCGTGAACGCCTTGAACGTCGATCCCGGCTCGTAGATGAAGCGCACGGCCCGGTTCTGGGTCGCGTAGGAGGGCGCGCCGCCGAGGTCGTTGGCGTCGACGCGTGGCCAATCGGCGAGCGCGAGGATCGTGCTGGTACGCGGGTCCATGACGACGGCCGTCGCGCCCTTGGGTCGCCACTTCGCGCCGACCTGCGCGAGGACGTCCTCGACCTTGCCCTGCAACTGGGCGTCGAGGGTGAGCTTGATGTCCTTGCCGGGGATCGCGCGCTTGGTCTCCTGCAGGACGATCGGCGCGCCGAGCGCGTCCTTGACGATCCGGCGCTTGCCGGCGCTGCCGTGCAGCACGCCTTCGAAGGCGAACTCGAGGCCGCTCAGGCCGTCGCCGTCGATGCCGACGCCGCCGATCGCCTGCGAGGCCAGCCACTTGCGCGGGTAGTCGCGGCGCGAGGTCGGGACGAACTGCAGCCCCTCGATGTGCAGCTTGCGGATCTTCTCGGCCTTCGCGCCGGGCAGGTTGCGGGCGAGGTAGACGAAGCCGCCCTCGGCTCCGAGCTTCTTCAGGACCTCGGCCTGGGTGCGGCCGAGCAGCGGGGCGAGCTGCGCGGCGACGCGCGCGGGGTGCTTGACGAGGTACGGGGTCGCGGCGACGTCGGCCGCCGGCTGCGAGACGGCGAGCTCGACGCCGTTGCGGTCGGAGATCGCGCCGCGGCGCGCGGGGACGACGATCTCGTCGACCTGCTGGGTCGCGGCGGCTTCGCGCAGCGAGGAGGCCTGCACGCCGCCGAGCCAGAACGTCCGGCCCGCCGCGATGACGAGCAGGCCGAGGAAGATCGCGAACAGCAGCCCGATGCGCCGCTCGGTGAGACCCACTACCGATTCCTCACCCGCGGGTCAGCCGCGAATGCCACCGGGCTGGCCACTAGGGCGTCGCGGCGGTCGCTTGCGGCGGCGCGGCACCGCCGGACGCGGTGCCGGCCGGGGTGGCGGTCGCGGTCGCGGCGGCGGTCGGTGGCGCGGCGGTCGTCCCCGGCGTGGAGGCGGCGGGTGTCGCCGGCGGTGCGGTCGCGCCCGCTGTCGGCGCGGCGGTCCCGGTCGAAGCGGTCGTCCCCTGCGCGGTCGTTTGGGGCGTGGAGCCCAGCGCGGTCGTGGTCGCCGTCGTGCCAGTCGCGGTCGTGCCAGGCGTGGCGGCGCCGGGCGTCGCCGAGGCCGGCGGCGTGGCGGTGAGCGTCGGCGCGCCGGCGGGGGCGGCGAGCAGTGCCGGGTCCGGCGCGCGCATGTGACGGACTGCGCGGATCGCGTCGTCCTGTGTGGCGCCGGCGCGCAGGTACGTGATGTCCGCCGGAGCGGGCATGACCATGCCGGCGTCCTCGGCGAGGCTCTGGATGCGATCGCCGGCGCCGAGCGTCGAGATCTCCGCGCGCAGGGTGGCGTTGCTGCGCTCGAGCGTGCTCGCGGTCTGCACGGCGCGACCGATGCCCGAGTTGAGCTTCAGCATCGACACCTGCATCGCGACGAGGCCGATCAGCCCGCAGGCGATGATGCCGATCCACACGCGGCTGCGCACGAGCCGGTCCATCGCGCGGCTCGCGGAGACGTCGAGGGCGACGCCGGCGACACGCGACGCGATCGCCGCGCCGCCGTAGGCGAGGCGCTGCGGGCGCGGAGTGACGAGCTGCGGGCGCGGAGCGGGGCTCAGGCGAGCCCGCGGGGCGAGCGCGGCGTCGGCATAAGCGAGCGCGGTCAGGGCGATCCCGGGCCGGGGTCCCCCAGCGGCGGCCGCGGCGCGCCGCTGCCCCCCGGCACGCTCGGCACCCGCGCGCGGCTGCCCGCCGGAAGGCCCGGAGCCTGCCCTCGTCCGCTCGCCGCCGGCACGCTCGGCACCTGCACGCGGCTGCCCGCCGCCGGCACGCTCTGCACCTGAGCGCGACGCGCGGCCGCCCTCGCCTCGCGACCCCTCCTCGCCGCGCGCCCTCTCGGTATCGCGGCGGTTCGGCGCGGCCGGGCCTGAGACCCTGCGCGGCTTCGCGGGCGCGGGCGGGCGCTGGATCGTGCGCGCACGACCGGCGCTGGTTGCTGCTGCGTGGCGGCTCATCCCTGATCCTCCTGTCGGCTCGCAAGCTTGCTTGCGACCCGCAGGCGCGCGGACCGCGCACGCGGGTTTGCGGCGATCTCGCCCGGCGTCGGGGCGATCGAGCGGCGGCTGACGAGCTCACCCTCGGGCTCGCGCCCGCAACCGCAGACCGGCAGGTCCGGGGGGCAGATGCAGCCCTGCGCCCGCGCCGTCAGGAAGCGCTTGACGCAACGGTCCTCGAGCGAGTGGAAAGAGATCGCGGCGAGCCGGCCGTGCGGGCGCAGCACCGACCATGCGAGCGGCAGCGCGGCGTCGAGCTGGCCGAGCTCGTCGTTGACCGCGATCCGCAGGGCCTGGAACACGCGCTTGGCGGGGTGCCCGCCGGCGAAGCGCGCCGGCGTCGGGATCGCCTGCGTGATGATGTCGACGAGCTCGACCGTCGAGGCAATCGGCTTGCGGGCGCGCTCGCGGGCGATCGCGCGGGCGATCTGCCGGGCGTAGCGCTCCTCGCCGAGGTCGCGGAAGATCGTCTCGAGGTGGCGCGGCTCGGCCTCGTTGACGAGCTCGTGCGCGCTGCGCTCGAGGTCGGGATCCATGCGCATGTCAAGCGGCGCGTCGTAGGAGTAGGAGAAGCCGCGCGCCCGCGTGTCGATCTGCATCGACGACATGCCGAGGTCCAGCAGGACGATGTCCGCTTCGACACCCTCGGCGCGCAGCTGCTCGAGACCCGCGACGAACGACGCGCGGATGAAGCGCGTGGCGGCCTTCACGTCGGCTGCGAGGTCGGCGAAGCGCTCGGCGGCCGCAGGGTCGCGGTCGATCGCGATGAGGGTCCCGCTCGCGCCGATGCGATCGACCAGCAGCCGGGCGTGGCCGCCCGCCCCGAACGTGCAGTCGACGACGACCTGGCCGGGCTGCGGATCGAGCAGCTCGATCGCCTCGCCGGCGAGCACCGGCACGTGCGGAATGGTCATGTCAAGCAGTGTGGCCAAGGTGTGCGGTGATGTCGGTGACGTCGGATGCGAGCGCGGCGTTGTAGTCCGCCCACGTGGCGCGATCCCAGATCTCGAGGGCGTCGCCCGAGCCGGCGACGACGACCTCCTTGTCGAGCCCGGCATGCTCGAGCAGGAACGCCGGGACCATCACGCGGCCGGCGGCGTCGAGCTCGGTGTCGAGCGCGCCCGCGGAGAAGAAGCGCTTGAGCTTCTGGGCCTCGGGCGAGAGGGGATGCAAGCTCGCGAGCGAAGCCTGCGTGTACGCGTCGTAGGCGCTGGGCGTCCAGACGGCGACGCAGCGCTCGAGGCCCTTCGCGAGAACGACTCCCTCGGCGAGCGCGGCGCGAAAGCGAGCCGGCACCGTGAGCCGGTTCTTTGCGTCGAGGGAGTAATCGAAGGTTCCGCGGAAGACCATGTGTGGTGCGCGAGGAGAAGAGAGGGAGCCGGGCTGGAGGGGTGGGAGGAGCCCCTCCAGCCCGGCTCGCTGCGGCGAAGGTACCCCACTCTCTCCCACAACTCAACCCGTTCTGCACGCAATTTCCCACTTCTCTAGTCCTGTGCGCCAATTGGCTTGCGTTTTGTGGTTCTACGCAGGAGATTTTGAGCGTGCGCGCGATCGGGCCAATCGCCGCTTGAGCTGCAGCAGCGCTTGCAAACGGGGGCGCGCGGGCGCGTTCTTGCAGCAGATGCAGGATTCCGCCGGTCGATGTGCATTCGCGGTGGGAGGTCGTGGGAGGCCGTTCGCCTCGACCCGGTCGAACGTAGGTTCGCGCGTCAGGTCAGGGCTTGCACGAGCACGGCGGCGACGAGCATCATCACCGCGGGCACGAGGATCAGCGCGACGACGAGCTGGATCTTCGGCGCCGCGCGCGCGGCGTCGTCGCGCAGGCGGCGGGCCTGCTCGGCGCGGGCCTCGATCGTGATCGCCTCGAGCGCGGGGGCCAGCGGCGCGCCGTGGCGGTCGGCGCGCGCGACGGCGGCCGCGAGCGTCGCGATCGCGTCGATCGGGCAGCGGGCGACGAGCTCGGTGAACGCCGCGTCGCGGGTCGCGCCGAGCTGCAGGCGGGTGGCGGTGGCCCGCAGCTCGGCGGCGAGCGGCCCGTTGCAGCGCCGGCCGACCTCCGCGAGCGCGCGGCCGACCGCGAGGCCGGCCTGCACGGCGACGCGCAGCAGATCGAGGACGTCGGCGAGCTCGCGGCTCATGCGCGCGGCGCGTGCGCGGGCGCGCCGCGCGAGCAGGACGTCGGGCAGGAGGAATCCCGCCGCGGGGGCGCACAGCAGCGCGGCGATCCCCAGGCGGCCGGGCAGGGCCGAGACGAGCGGCACCGCCAGCAGCAGCCCGATGAGCGCGCCGGCGCCCTTGAGCGCGACGACGTCCGCCGGGACGAGGCCCAGCGGTGTGCCCGCGGCGGCGATCCGCGCTCGCAGGTCCGCAGACGCGCTGCCGACGCCGGCACGCCGCGCGATGCGGGCGAGCAGCACGGTCATCGCGCCGAGATGCCCGCCGCCCGGCAGCTGCGCGCGCTGGCGGCGGCGGGCGCCGCGCGGCGGCCGCGGCGCTGCAGCCAGCTCAGCGATGGCCGCAGCGGCAAGCACGCCGGCGAGCGCCGCCGATACCACCGCGACCGTCACCGCACCTCCCTCAGGTCTTCCGAGAGGGCGATCCTCGTCGCCGCGGCCCGCGCAGTCGCGACGCTCACGAGACCTCCGCCACGCGCGCGATGCGCCGCACGCAGACCAGCGCGACGACCTGCAGGCCCGCCGCGGCGACGACGAGCACCGCCGTGAGCGGCGCTCCCAGCAAGCTGAGCACGAAGCCCGGCTGCGCGAGCTCGCCGAGGGCGAGGCCGGCGATCGGCAGGCCTGTGACGAGCCACGCCGTGAAGCGCGCCTGCGCGGTCGCCGAGCGCGCCTCGGCCACGACCCGTCCACGGGTCTCGAGCGCGGCGGCGAGTGAGCGCAGCAAGCCGGCGAGATCGCCGCCGGCGTCGCGTTGCAGCAGAACCGCGGCCACGAGCGTGTCGCACGGCCCCGGCCCGGCGCGCCGCGCGAACTCACGCAGGACGTCGTCGGTGCGCTCGCCGAGCTCGAGTGCGGCGTCGGCCGCTCGCAGCTCCTCACCTGCCGGGCCAGGCACGCCGCCGCCGCGCGCGGCGGCCGCGAGCGCGCCTCGAACGGAGTGACCGCCCCCGAGCGCGTCGGCGAGCGCGCGGGCGATCACCGGCGCCTGCGCGGCGATCGCGTCGCGGCGCCGCGAGCGTCGCGCCCGCAGGACCACGCGCGCCAGCCAGGGCGCCGACAGGCCCAGCGCGGCGGCCACGAGCGGACCCGCGACGAGCCAGCCGGCGGCGACGAGCGACAGCGCGCCGACGAGGACGAGCCGCCGCCGCTCCGGGCTCGTCGGCTCGCGCCCGGAGCGCAAGACGTCGAATGCCGGCGCCAGCCAGCGACCCACGGTACGGACCAGGCGTTCCTGCTCGGCGGCGGCGATGGCCTCCCAGGCGGCGAGCACGGCGCAGACCCCGGCGAGCCCCGCGAGGATCGCGGCGGAGCTCACGCGACCCGCCCCAGCTTGGCATCGGCGCAGGCCCGCGCCGCGGCGGCCAGCGCACCACTCGCCTCAGCCGCGCGACACCCGCGCGCGGCCGCGCCAAGCTGGCCATCACGGGCCCTCCCCAGCCGCTCGCCGCCCGCGCGGACCTGAGCCACGGCGACCATCACGCGACCCTCGCCAGCCGCTCGGCGAGCTCGTCGCCGAGCGGCGCGCGCCATGCCGGGCGGCCGTCGCGCAGCGCGTAGAGCTCGCGCGTCGCCGCGCCGCCTGCGACCCGCACGACCTCGCTGACCGCGACGACCCGCCTCGAGCCGTCGGCCATCCGCGCCTGGTGCACGACGAGATCCAGCGCGCCCGCCACCTGGTCGCGCACGGCCTCGTGCGGCAGGCCGAGGCCCGCCATCAACGCGAGCGTCTCGACCCGCCGCAACGCCTCCTCCGGCGACCCGGCGTGAACCGTCGACAGCGAGCCGTCGTGCCCGCTCGACATCGCGCTGAGCATGTCCAGCGCCTCCGCCCCGCGGACCTCGCCGACGACGATCCGATCGGGCCGCATCCGCAGCGCGTTGCGAACGAGCCGGCGCACGGTCACCTCGCCGCGGCCCTCAAGCGACGCCGGCCGCGCCTCGAGCCGCACGACATGCGCATGCCGCAGACGCAGCTCGGCGGCGTCTTCGACCGTGACGATCCGCTCGCTCTCGTCGATGAACTCGGTGAGCGCGTTGAGCGTCGTCGTCTTGCCCGAGCCCGTGCCACCGCTGATCAGCAGGTTGCAGCGCGCGCGCACGGCCCGTTCGAGCAGCTCGCGCAGCGGCAGCGCCCAGGTGCCGTTGGCGACGAGGTCGTCGGGGCCGAAGCCACGCGGGCGAAAGCGGCGGATCGTCAGCACCGAGCCGTCGAGCGCAAGTGGCGGCACGACGACGTTGACGCGCGAGCCGTCCGGCAGGCGCGCGTCGCACAGCGGCTCGGCCTCGTCGACGCGGCGGCCGAGCGGCGCGAGGATGCGCTCGATCGCGTGGCGCAGGTCCGGTTCGCCGTCGAAGCGCGCGGTCGTGGCCTCGATGCGACCGTCGCGCTCGACCCAGACCTGCTCGGCGCCGTTGACCATCACCTCGTCGACGCTCGGGTCGCCCAGGAGGGGCTCGAGCGGGCCGAGCCCGAACGAGCGCTCGGCGATGCGCGTCGCGAGCCGCTCGCGGGCGTCGTCGTCGAGCAGCCCGGCCTCGCGATCGACGAGCTCCCGGATGCGCTCGTGGAGGTCGCCGTCGGCGTGTCGCGCGGCCTCGCCGAGCAGCCGGTCGCGCAGCGAGCCAGCCAGCTCGTCGAGCGCGGCGTCGCGGTCGGCGTGGTCCATACCCCTTATAGGCGCCGGCCGCCGAAGTTCGCCCCCCTCTATGCGACCTGCGCCAGCAGCTCGCGAAGCGTGGCCTGGACGTCAAGCGGCTCCTCCAGCACCTGCCGACGGGTGAAGCGCACGACGCGGTAGCCCGCGCGCATGAGGCGCTGGTCGCGGTGCCTGTCGTGCTCGAACGCGCGCCTCGTGGTGTGCACGTCCCTGCCGTCGGTCTCCGCTATCAGCCCAGAGGCGCGCCAGAGGAAGTCGGCCTCATAGCCGGTCGGCTCGAGCGCGATCCACGCGTTGACCTCCGGCCGTGGCAGGCCGGAGGCTCGGCAGATCGCAAGGAACGCCTCCTCGAAGTCGTTGCGGGTGAGCGTCGTGCCCGGTGCGTGGTCGCGGAGGATCGCCCGCAGCACTGCGCCGCCGCGGTGGTTGCCGGCTCGATCGAGAACGTCCTCGATCCGTCGAACATCGAGGACGCGGAGCACCTCGGCCTGGTCGACCGCCCGCTCGACCTCCCGAGCCGGGAGCACCGCCGCGAGATCGAGCAGCGTCCGCGCGACGCTCGTGCACGGAATGCCATCGACGATCTCGATGTCGCGCGGGAGCAGCGTCGCGCACGTATGGGCGTCGATACCCGCGCGCCTGCGACCGGACCGGCGCGGCGAGGTCACGTCGATCAACGCGCGGCCGGCGCTTCGCCGCAGTCCTCTCAGGTCGGCCGCGGACCGGTGCGAGAGGACGGCGTCGCGGCCACACGCGAGCACCGCCGCCATGTTGCACCCGAGGAGCGTCAGGCGCGCGTGGCCGACGGCGAACACGCCCGCGTGAATTCGGTGAAGCCGGCCTACGGCGACGCGGTGGCGAACCGCGGGTGCGCTCAGCCCGATCTCGAGCAGCTGCCACAGCGCCACGACCCCGTGCTGCACCGCGGCAAGCGCCGCGATGAGCCGGTCCAGCGGGCACAGTGGTTCAAAACGCTCAATAGATGATCGTTTTGAGCCACTGTCTCCCATGACCGCCGAGGATGGCGGGAAAGGTGTTACAGAACACCACGCCTTTGTGACAAAAGGCGCGCGAAGGTGTAACGCGACTCAGGCGGCGGGGCGCGCGGACACGGGAGCGAGCGCCGCGCCGCGGCGGCGGCGGACCGGGTCCAGCTCCGCCACGCTGGCCGCCGACTCGTCCGGTGCAACGCGGGCGGCCGCGGCTAGGAGGACCGGCTCGGCGGCCGGCTCCCCCACCGAGCCGAGCGCCAGCGAGAGCGCCTCGTCCGCGGCCGTGGTCTGCTCCTCGAGCCCCGCGCGGATCTTCTGCATGCCCATCCGGATGCGGCCCTTGATCGTCCCGAGCGGCGCGCCGGACCAGCTGGCGATCTCCTCATGCGTCATGTCGGCGAAGTACGCGAGGAAGACCGCTTCCTTCTGCGGCGCGGGCAGCTCCGCGATGAGCGCCAGCACCATGGCACGCTCGGGCGCGGGCGTGTCGCCGCCGATCGCCGACAGCAGCTGGCCGGGCCCGTCGACGACGATCGGGATCTCGCTCGGGCGCACCGCGGCGCGCCGCCACGCGTCGATCGCGCGGTTGCGCACGATGCTCGACAGCCAGACGTTGACGCTGCCCAGCGACGGCCGGTAGCGGCTCGCGCTGCGCCACAGGGAGATGAACGACTCCTGGACGACCTCCTCGGCCTGCTCGCTGCTCGGACACAGCTTGCGCGCCAGCATGAGCGCGTGGCCGCTGTGGCGGCGATAGAGCTCCTCGAACGCCTCCGCGTCGTTGCGGACGACGCGATCGACGAGCGCCGGATCCGACACGTTGGCTCGGTCGCGGGTCGGCGAGAGGACGGATTGGGCGGCGCTCATGGCACGAAACTGTACGAGATCTGTCTAGTGTTTGTCAAAGGTTGGTTCAGATGGAATACTGGGCATCGTGAGCGCGCACGATTCCCGCTGGCGGATCAAGGAGTTCGCCGAGACCGTCGGCGTCCCCGAGGCGACCCTGCGAGCATGGGAGCGGCGCTACGGCCTGTTGCAGCCCGATCGCACCGAGGGGGGTTTTCGCCTCTACTCCCGCACCGACGAGCGGCGCATCCGCTCCATGCAGGCGCACATGGCGCGCGGCATCGCCGCCGCGGAGGCCGCCGGGCTCGCGCTGTCCGAAGCCGAGGTCGAGGTCGTGCCGCCCTCGCGGCCGGCCGTGCTCGTCGAGGCGCTGCTCCTCGCGGCCGAGGTCTTCGACGCATCGCGCTTCGACGCGCTGCTCGACGCGGCGCTCGGCTTCGGGCGCCTGATCGCGATCCGCGACGTCGTGCTGCCCACGCTCGTCGAGATCGGGGTGCGCTGGGAGAGCGCGGACATCAGCGTCGGCCACGAGCACTTCGCGAGCCATCTCATCGAGCGCCGCCTGCTGTCGCTAGCGAAGGGCTGGGAGTCGGGGCAAGGCCCGCAGGCGCTGCTCGCCTGCCCGTCGGGTGAGCGCCACACCCTCGGCCTCGTCTGCTTCGGGCTCATGCTGGCCGATCGCGGCTGGCGGATCGTCTACCTCGGCGCCGACACGCCGGTCGAGCAGATCATCGACTGCGGCTCGAAGATCGCGCCCGAGCTCGTGATCCTGTGCGCGCTCGACGCGCGGCACTTCACGCAGGCGGCCGGCTCGATCGAGGAGCTCGGCCGCCGGCACCGGACGGTCCTCGCCGGGGCCGGCGCGAGCGCGCAGCTCGCCAAGCGCGTCGGCGTGGAGGTCGCCGGCGGCGACCCGGTGGAGGCGGCGCTGGCGCTCGCGCGGGCGCCGGGCCGCGCGGACGTCACGGCGGCAGCGCCCCCATCCTGAGCCCCGCGTTCCCGCGCGCGCGGTCGTCGTCGGCGCGCGGCAGCAGGCGCAGCTCGCGCGCGAAGTCCTGCGCCGCGGCCAGGTAGACGGCCTGACGCAGCGTCACGAGCAGCGACGCGGCGACGCGCTGGCCGGGCGCAGCGTCGCGGCCGGAAGCCTCCTCGCCGGCCGCCGCGGCGTCGACGACCTCGACGTCCTCGAGCGCGAGGATCGTCTCGCCGCGCTCCGCGGGGCGCGGCTCGGGTGTGACGAGCACGTCGACGCGGGTGCCCGGCTTGATGAGCTCGGGCGAGCCCAGCGCGACGATCTCGGCGACGCGCTGGCCCTTGCCGATCGGCGGGCCGACCCGCGGGGCGCGGCCGTCGCCGATCATCGCGGCGGTCAGGTCGCTGCCGGGCGCGACGTCGACCGCGACCTTCTGGCCGATCAGCTGCTTGGCAGCGCCGAACGAGCGATTGGGCGCGAAGCGCCGCGGGACGCGGCGGATCGCGAGCGCCCCGGCCCGGACCGTCGATCCGGCGGGGATCGGCCCGCGGGCCACGACGATGTCTACGGGGTCGCCGACGCGCCGCGACAGCGCCGCCTCGCGCCCGGCGACGTTCGACGCGGCAAGCCCGCCCAGCACGAGCGCCAGGCCGCCGAGCAGCAGCGCGCGCCGCCGCCGGGTCACGACGCCCTCCGCAGGAACGGCAGCTCGAGCCCGATCCGGGCCCCGTGCGAGGTCGGCGCGGCCACGAGCCGGCCGCCGTGGCGCTCGGCGATGTCGGCCGCGATCGCGAGGCCGCGCCCGCGCCGCCCGCGCCCGCCGCGCGCGCGCCGCGTCAGCTCGGCGACCGGCGCCGGCAGGCCGGGGCCCTCGTCGATGACCTCGATGCGCACGTGCCCGCACCCCACGACGCGCGCGGTCAGCTCGACGCGCCCCGGCCCGTGCTCGAGCGCGTTCGCCACCAGGTTCGAGACCGCTTGCGCGAGCCGCAGGCGGTCGGCGTTGACCATCGCGCCGGGCAGCAGCGATCCGAGTCGGACGTGGCTGTCGAACGCCGCGGCCACGACGCGCCAGCTCTCGTACTGCTCCTCGAGCAGCTCGGCCACCTCCACCGGCTCGGTGCGGTCGATGACCCGCCGCCCGCTGCGGGCGGCGGCGAAGTCGTCGAGCGCGAGACCCGCGCGCCGCAGCTCGAGGTCGAGCGACGCAAGGCGCTCGGACGGCGCCTCGCCCCGGCGCTCCATCGTCGCGAGGCTGAGCCTCACCGCGGTCAGCGGCCCGCGCAGCTCGTGGCAGGCGCGCGCCACCATCTCGCGCCGGCGGCGCAGCTCGAAGGCCGTCGCCAGCGTCAGCACGACCCCGACCACAGCCACCGCCCACGCGAGCGTCACCTCCACAGCGATCGCCCGCCCGTCGTCTTCGTCATGCCCCGCGTCCTCCCGAAAGGGTGAGATGAGGCCCGCTCAGGTCGGGGCCACACCACTTAAAGGGCCCAGCGCGAGAAGTTCGCCCCCCTCGACGCAAAGAATTTTCCTGCGGCCCCATCGAGATCACGCGGAGAGCGCGGTCGGAAGCACGAGCTGCTCGGCCACCGGCCCGTCGACGAGGCGGTAGCCGACGCCCCAGACGTTCACGACGAAGCGATCGCCGTCCGCGCCGAGCTTCTGGCGCAGCCGGCATGCGTGCGAGTCCAGGGTGCGCGTCGAGCCCGCTGCGCGGTAGCCCCAGATCGAGCGCAGCAGCTCCTCCTTCGTGAACACCCGGGTCGGGTCGACCACGAGCGCGCGCAGCAGCGCGAACTCCTTCTGCGACAGGACCACGCGGGCGCCGCGCAGGCGGACCTCGCGAGCGGCCGGGTCGACCTCGAGCTCGCCCGCCCGCACGCAGCCGCGCGCGGGCCGGTGGTTCGTGCGGCGAAGCAGCGCGGCCACCCTGCCGCGCAGCTCGGGGTAGGAGAACGGCTTGCAAACGTAGTCGTCGGCGCCGCGGTCGAAGCCGCGGACGCGGTCGAGCTCCGACGAGCGGCCGCTGAGCACGATCAGCGGCGTCGCCGGATCCAGCCGACTGGACACGCCGTCGGCCCCGCGCACGCGGCGCAGCAGCTCATAGCCGCTGGCGTCGGGCAGGCCCAGGTCGACGAGGGCGATGTCGGGGAACTTGCGCTCGAGCAGCCGCAGGCCGTCGGAGACGCAGTCGGCCACGAGCAGCTCGTAGCCGTCGGCGGAGAGGTTGTCGGCGAGGAACGTGCGCGTCGCGAGGTCGTCCTCGACCAGGAGGATGGTGGCGGTGGCGTCAGGGCTCATACCCTCTATAGGACGCAGCGCGCGGAGTTCGCCCCCCAAGCGGCGCCTTGTGTGCAACATCGCGTTCAGCGACTGCCGGGGGCAGGACTCCCACCTAGGATGCCGACGGCGCCCATGGACGAGACTCAGCGACGCGGCAACTATGACTCGGGGGAGGACTTCGTTCTCGAGTATGGCGAGCTGCGCTTCACCTTCAACGAGCGTGATTTCAGCGAGCGCTGCGAACAGGCCGCGCTCAAGCTGCGCTTCGTCAACGGGCGGCTCTGCGAGCAGGAGCTCGACGACCTCGTCAACCTCGCGGTCAACGGCGAGATCCAGGACCCGGCGTCCTCGCTCGGCGAGCACGTGAACGACTGCTGGCCGGAGCTCTGCGGCCCGTCGGATCGCTCGCTCGTGCACTGGCTGCGGCGGCTCGTCTTTCGCTCCGCGTGGCTCGATCAGCGCGTGAAGGAGGGCGAGCTCGACATCGCCTTCGACGTCGAGACGCACACCTTCGGCTACGTCCAGCCCGACCGCGACGGCGAGGCGATCGAGCTCTCGCCCGAGCCCTCGTGGGGCCGCGTGGCGTACGTCCCACGCTAGCCGCGCAACAGGGACCTACCGCCCGCGCTGACCCGCGCCGCGGCGGCCTCAGCCGGCGATCGCCGCTGCGCGCGCGTCGGCGATCGCCTCGGCGCCCTTCTCCCCCACGAGCAGCTCCGGGCGAACCGTGCCGCTCGCGGCGAGGTCCAGCGCCGGGATCCGGCCGCTGCCGGCGAGCTGCGCGTCGAGCGCGATGACCGTCGTCTCGCCGCCGAGCGGCTCGCGCGCGGTCGCGACGACCGTCAGCGACCCGCCGTCGACGATGTTGCGCGCGGCGGCCAGCGCCCGGCGGGCGAGCTGGGCGGGCACGTACTCGAGCGTGTCGATGAGCACGACGGCGTGCCCGCCGCGGGCTGCGACGCGGCGCCCGGTCTCGACCGCGCGCTCGATCGCCTGGCCCTGCGCGTCGGCGGCCGCGCTGAGCGTCAGCTCGGACACCGGCTGCAGCGGGCCGGACTTGTAGTCCTGAAGCTCCTCGGGGCGCACGCCCGCGAGCACGACCGTGCACTCGAGGTCCTTCGGGCCGGCGAGCGCGCCCGCGAGACGCCGCAGCGCCTCGGTCTTGCCCGCGCGCGGGCCGCCGACGATCGCGACGCGCGACCCGCGGCCGATCGGCGTCAGCCACTCGATCGCCTTCAGCGTGAGGTCGTCGGCATCGAGCGCGATGCGCTCGGTCGCGTACGTGCACGGCAGGTCGTCGTACTTCGTGCCCTCGGACACCTCGTCGGCCGAGCGGCCGTTGATCGTGTCGACGCGGATGAGCGAGGGGTAGCGCTCCGAGCGGCGCGGCGCGCGGACGGGGCCGGCGACCTCGTCGCCGGCCACGAGCTCGCAGCGGCGCACCTGCGCGGCCGAGATGTAGACGTCGTCGTCGGAGGAGTCGGGCGGCGAGACGCGCATGAAGCCCGAGCCGTTGGGCAGCAGCTCGACGGTGCCGCTGGCCTCGCGGTCCTCGGCGGTCGGCGCGGAGCGGTCGCGGTCCTTGTCACGGTCCTTGTCACGGTCGCGGTCCTTGTCGCGATCCCGGTCGCGGTCGCGATCGCGGTCCCGCGATACGCCGTTCTCGCGCGGGGCGCGCGGCGGACGCGCCGAGCGTGCGGTCGCCGCGGGCGTGCTCTCGGGCTGTGCCTCGGCGTCGTCCTCGGTGTCGCCCGGATCGCGATCGCGGGTGCGCGAGCGACCGCGCCCACCGCGGCGCGAACGGCGCGCGGGACGCTCCTCGGCGTCGTCCTTGGCCTCGCCGCCGGCGACGACCTCCTGGTCGTCGGACGGCGCGTCCGCGTCGACCTCGGGCTCCGCCTCGCCGCCCTGGCGCTCGATGACGGCGCCGATAAGGTCGGCCTTGCGCAGGCGGCGATAGCCGTCGAGGCCGAGCTCCGAGGCGATCTCGTGCAGGTCGGCGAGCGAGCTTGACTCCAGAGCGGAGCGAGAGATGACAGACATGTGGTCCTCCTGTGAATCGTCGGTAGGCGTCCGGCCGCGTTGGACAGCGGCCAGCGACTCGTAGATACCGAGGTTAGCGCGCGTGCCGGAGGGACTCGTCGAGCATGAGCGCGGGATCGACCGACAACTCGCCGCGCAGCGCCGCTCGCACACGCAGGAACTGGGCGGCCTCCGCGACGTCGTGGACGCGCAGGACATGCGCCCCCGCGTCGACGCCGAAGCCGACCGCGGCGAGCGTTCCCGCCAGGCGCTGGCGCGGGCCGCGACCGGTCAGCGCGCCGACGAAGTCCTTGCGCGAGACGGCCAGCAGCAGCGGCCGGCCCAGCTCGTGCAGTTCGTCGAGGCGCCGCAGCACGGCGACCGTCTGGGCCGGCGTCTTGGAGAAGTCCGGGCCCGGGTCGAGCAGGAGCTGCTCGTCGCGCACCCCGCGCCCCCGCGCGACCGCCATGCGCTCGCGCAAGAACGAGCGGACGTCGGCGAACACGTCGTCGTAGAGCGCCGGGTCCTGCAAGCGCTGCTTGGGCGCGGCGCGCGTATGCATGAGCACGAGCGCCGCGCCCGATGCGGCGCAGACGTCCGCGAGCCCGGGGTCGCGCAGGCCGCTGACGTCGTTGACGATGCACGCGCCCGCCGCGATCGCCGCCTCGGCCACCGCGGGCTTGTACGTGTCGACCGACACGACGGCGCCGAGCTCCGCGACGAGCCGCTGCACGAGCGGCGCGACGCGCGCGATCTCGACGTCGATCTCGACCGGCGGGCGGCGCGTGATCGCCGACTCGCCGCCGACGTCGATGATGTCGGCCCCCTGCGCCAGCAGCTCGCGGGCTCGCCGCACGCGAGCGTCGAGGTCGGCGTGCTCGCCCGCGTCCGAGAACGAGTCCGGCGACGCGTTGACGATCCCCATCAGCCACGGCCGCTCGCCGAGCTCGAGCGTGCGGCCCGCCGCGGCGACCGTGAAGCGGCGCATCTACACGCCGATGCGCAGCTTGCGCTCGTCGACGACCTCGTTGCCGGCCTTGTCGCGCGCGGTGATCGTCAGCGTGAACCGGCCGCGCGGGTAGCGGTGCGTCGCGCGGATGTCAAAGCGCCCGCGCGCGGGCGGCTTGCCGTCGCCCCACGAGACCTTGATGCCCTCGAGCCCGGCGGCGAGCCGGCCCCGGCTCGCGTCGTCGCGACCGCGCACGACCAGCGTGACGACCCGCTGCTTGCGGCGGTAGCGCACGCGCAGGATCGGCTTGCGCCCGTCCACGCGCAGCACCCTGGTCTTGCTCCGGGTCGCCTGGCCGCGGATGTCGATCGCGCGCACCTGCCAGCGGTGCGTCCCAGTCTTCAAGGCCACGGGCAGAGCGAGTTCGACCTTGTTCTCGGTCTGCCCGACGACCACGCCGTCCACGACGACCTCATAGCGCGTCGGCCCCCAGATGTTGAACGCCTCCTGCCACTTGAGCGTCGGCGTCACGCCGCGGCAGCAGCCCTGGCCGGTGTAGCCGAGAAAGCGCGACGGCGGGCGATCGAACACGCCGGCGACGACCCGTCGCTCCGCGGGCGCCCCCTGCACCCACACGACGACCGCGCCGCCGGAGCGGTCGGAGGCGGCGTCGAAGCCGCCGTCGGGGTCGACCGGGCCGAGCTCCGGCCGCGACAGCACGGCGGCCGGGCCCGGCTTGCCGTCGTCGTAGGGCTGCGCGCCGACCCCGGGCGTCGCGCCGGCGCCCGCGAGGATCGCCGCGACGACCGACAGGTTGTTCTCGGAGATCGCGGGCGCGGCGACGCTCGGCACCACGCTCGGGGCGAGGATGCGAAAGCCGGGCTGGAACGCGTCGCGCTTATCGATGAGCGCCGTAAACGGCTGGCCGGAGCTCGCACCGGTCGACGTCGCGAGCCCCTGGCCGCGGCCGCTGAGGTCGATGCGCGGGTCGCCGATCGGCTCGTCGCCCGTGTCCACCGCGACCGGAGGATCGAACGCCGTGCCGCGCTGGCGGCGCGCAAGCGTCCGCGAGCCACCATCCGCGAAGGACTGGCGGAAGACGACCCACGCGTAGCTCGAGTCGTCCTCGGCATCGACGTTCGGCAGGTCGGAGGTCGTCGCGACACGCCCGCCGAGGTCCGGCGGCGTGAGGTCCTGCGGCGCGTTGGAGATCCCCGTCTGAAACATCTTGCGGGCGAAGACGTGCCCGGCCTCGCCCCACGTCACGATGCCGATCCCGTCCGCGGAGATCGCGACCTTCGAGCGGCCCGTGCCGACGCCGGCCTCGCGCGCGGGATCGACGTCGGCGGGCTGCGGCAGCCCGGTCCACGCGTTCGTCTTGCGGTCCAAGCGCACGATCCGCACGTCGGCGGCCGACGTGAACGACCCGAACGCGGTGCCGTTGATCGACACGTCCACCGACGGGTCGGACCCCGGCGCGAACGCGACCGGCGCGGAATACGGCTGGCCGGCCGCGGGGCGCACGACGCCGTAGACCGTTCCCGCGTTGACGAACAGGATCGCGAGCCGCCCGTTGTCCGAGGCGCCGACGACCGGCTGCGAGCTTGGCCCCGGCAGCGCCGGGTCGATGCGCTCGAATGGGAGGAACCCGCCGCGCTCGAAGCGCGAGACGAGGATGTGGTCGACGCCGTCGATCGACTGGACCCAGGCGAGCGCGCCGGTGCCGTCACGCGCGAGGTCGAGGTCGCCGAGCGCGCGGATGTCGGGGCTTGGGCCGGCGAGGGGGTCGCCGCGGAAGAACGCGGCGCCGACGGGCGCCGTGAGCAGGCATGCCAGCAGGACGGCGAGGGCGAGGGTCGGCAACGAGCGCATGAAGGCGCGCAGGTTACGCGCTGCCGACGACGCCTTCGGCAGTCGCCTCGGCATCCCACGCCCGCAGCTGCGCCTTGACCGCGGCCTCGTCCCAGCCGAGCTCCGGCGCGAGCGCCTCCGCGACCCGGCCTGCCGCGGGGCCTTCGGCGGCGACCTCGCGACCCGCGAGCAGGCCCAGCCGCGTGCGCCGCAGGAGCACGTCGCCGAGCGAGCGCGCCTGCTCGCGGCGCGCCGCGTAGACGACCTCGGCGAGCAGGTCGGGGAGCTCCGCCACGATCGGCTGCGCGAGCTCCGGGCGCTCGCGCGCGACGGCGAGGACGTCGTGCGCGGCGTGGCCGTAGCGGCCCGCGAGCGCGGCGTAGCTGTCGTCCGGCACGCCGGCGACGCGCGGCAGGTCGGCGGCCGCGACCGGCGCACCGAGGGGGATCTCGTGCGTGCGGCAGGGCGCGTCGCGCGCCTCGCGGTCGACGAGCCGGTCGACGGTCATCTTCGCCATGCGCCGCCACGTGGTGAGCTTGCCGCCGGTGATCGTGACCATCCCGCTCGACGTCTCGTAGAGCTCGGCCTTGCGCGAGATGTCGACGGACTTCTTCGGGTCGCCGGTCGAGATCAGCGGCCGCACGCCGGCGTACGCGCCGGTGAGATCGCGCGCGGCGAGGTCGGTGCCGAAGTAGGCGTTCGCGGCGTCGAGCAGGTACGCGATGTCCTCGGCGGCCGGCGGCACGTGGTGGGTCTCGAGCGGGCCTTCGAAGTCGTTGTCGGTCGTGCCGAGCAGCGTGCGACCCAGCCAGGGCAGGGCGAAGATCGTGCGCCCGCCGCCGGCCGGCACGATCGCGCCGCCGGCCGCGAGCGGGAGGTCGGCGTGGCGCAGCGTGATGTGCGTGCCGCGGCTCGGGCGGATGCGGGGGACCTCGGCCTCGTCGTGCAGCTCGTCGGGGCGCAGGCGGTCCGCCCAGACGCCGGTCGCGTTGACGACGTTCGCCGCGCGCACGACGAGCTCCGACTCGCCCCCATCCGCGCGGTCGCGCACGCGCACGCCGGCGGCGCGGCCGGCGTCGTCGCGCACGAGCTCGACGACGTCGAGGCCGTTGGCGCAGACCGTGCCGAAGCGCTCGGCCTCGGCGAGGACCGTGAGCACGAGGCGCACGTCGTCGGTCTGGCAGTCGTAGAAGAGGTAGCCGGAAGTGGGCGCGCGGGCGGCGAGGGCCGGCACGAGCTCGAGCACCTCGTCGCCGGAGATCATGCGGTGGCGCTCCGGGCTCCAGTCGGCGGGATCGGCCTGCACGGCGGCGCCGCCGTTGGCGCGGCCGCGCAGCCGCGGCCGCCCGGGTCGCCGCCGGCGCTCGACGGACATGACGTCGTAGAGGTTCAGCCCGACGCCGGTGCGGCGGTCGGGCCGCTCGCCGTCGAAGGCCGCCACGACGAGCGGCAGCGGGTGCACGAGGTGCGGCGCGAGCGCGACCAGCAGCTGGCGCTCGAGCAGCGCCTCGCGGACGAGTCCGAGGTCGAAGTTCTGCAGGTAGCGCAGGCCGCCGTGGACGAGCTTCGACGAGCGGCTCGAGGTGCCGGCGGCGTAGTCCGCGCGCTCGACGAGCGCGACGCTGTAGCCGCGCGTGGCCGCGTCGAACGCGACGCCCGCGCCCGTGATGCCACCGCCGACGACGACGAGGTCGAACGTCTCGGAGGCGAGCGCTTCGAGCGCGTCGGCGCGGGCGATCATCGGCGCCAGTCTCGCAGGCGCCCGGGCCGGAGCGACCGCCTCCGGTCGGCGAGACGCCCGCGGGTCGTTCAAGCCCTCGGCCTCCCGCGGCGCACGGCGGCGCCGCGGGAGGCGTGCGGGCTAGCGGCCGATGGTGAACGTCCGCGACGCGCGCTTGACCGTGCCGCCGACCGGCGCGACCGACGCGCTCACCTTCACCCGCGCCCGGCTGCGCCCGCGCAAGCGCACGCGCCCGACGACCGACGGCTTGACGGAGAACGTCTGCGTGCCGGCCTTCGTGAGCCGCACGGTCTTGCGGCCGATGGAGCGACTGCCCAGCGACAGCGATCCCGTCGCCGAGCAGGCGGCGCTGCACGTCACGCGCAGCCGGACCCCGAGCACCCGCAGGAAGCCGAGCGACGTCGGCAGCTTCGTGACCGAGATGCTGCCCGTGCGCGGGACAGCCGGCGGCGGCGGGGGCACGGCCGCCGGAGGCGGTGCCACAACGGGCGGAGGTGGCGGCGGCGGAGCCGCTGGCGGCACCGACACGGGTGGCGGCACCGGCGCCGGTGGTGGCGGCGGTGGCAGAGGCGGCGGCGGTGGCGGTGGCGGCGGCGGCGGTGGTGGCGGAGGCGGCGGCGGTGGCGGCGGCGGAGGTGGAGGCGGAGGCGGTGGTGGAGGCGGCGGCGGTGGTGGCGGAGGAGGCGGAGGAGCCACGAGCGCCGTGAACGAGATGTCGCCGACCTCGCCGGTAAGGCCGTCGACCGCGATGTGGTACGGGGTCCCGCTCGTCACCGGGAAGTGCAGCACGCTGCCGAGCGACGCCGGATCGTCGCAGAGCTCGCTGTCGACGACGACGTTGGTCAGCGCGGCCGGGCTCAAGCCCGTGTAGACACCCGTCGCCGTCAAGAAGCTCGACTCACACGTCTCGAGGGTGGCGTCGCCGGACGCGCCGGGCGTCCATATCCACCAGACGGACGCTCCGCCCGGCAGCTCTTCGTGGTCGGGCTCGCCGGCTTCCGCGCTCGCGCCCACGTTCGACCCCAGCGTCGGAAACCCGGTGATCGGCGTCGCGTTGGCGAAGTCGTCGTTCGCTGGCGCCGCGAGCGAGGCGAGGTTCATGTCGATCGCCCCGGCCTCCCCAAAGAACCCGTCGACGACGATCTTGTACTCGGTGCCGGCTGTAGCCAGGAAGCTCAGCTGGCTCTGCAGGCCGCATGCGTCCTCGCTGGACGCAAAGAACGTCAGGGCCGTGACGGCGGTGCCGGCATAGACCGCAAGCTGCGTGTCGAAGTCGCTGTCGCACAGATCGATCGTCACGGTTCCCGACGCCGACGGCGTCCACGTCCACCAGACCGACGCGCCGCCGGGGAGATAGGTGTGATCGGGCTCGTCGGTCTCGAGCGTCGCGTCGACGTTGGTCCCCGTGACGGACGCCGGCAGGGCGGGCGGGATCAGGGTGGCGTTCGCCAGGTCGTCGTTGGCCGGGGGTGCCGCGGCGGCGCTCGCGGGCAGGACGGCGACGAGCGCGAGCACCGCGGTCAGCGCGCGCGCGGCCCCGGGCCAGCGCCGCACCACGCCGGTGTCAGCAGTTGCAGCTCTCATCGCGACTCCTCTCAGCCCACAGTTTTCCGGAGCGTAGCGCGATGACATGACGCTCAAGCACGAGGCGGCGGATGCCGATCCAGGTTGCAGAAGCGAAGGCCGGCCCGGGTCGTCGGCCGTTCGAGGTACAGACGCGATCCGGCCCCCCGAACAGGCGCCCGGCCGAACAGGCACCGCGCGAGCCGGGGGGTCCGGACCGTCAGGCGCGCGCGAGGCCGTGGCCCCGCGCGCGCAGCGCTATCGGCGGCGGACGGTGAAGTTCTTCGTGTACGACTTGCCCTTCCCGCCGACCCCGAGGTTCGCGGTGAGCTTGAGCCTCGCGCTCGACCGTCCCCGCAGGCGGTTGCGGCCCGCGACGCTCGGCTTGATCGTCAGCGTGCGCGTTCCGCCGCCAGGCAGCGTCAACGACTTGCTCCCGATCGACGGGAGGCCGAGCCGCATCCGCGAGGAGGCGGTGCACGAGCCCGTGCACGTCACCCGCAGGCGCACGCCCCTGGCCAGCAGCGCGCCGATCGTCGACGGCAGCGACAGGATCTTGATCGAGCCGGTCGCGGCAGGGGCGGGTGGTGGGGGCGGCGGCGGTGCGACCGGCGGGGGCGCGACGGCCGGCGGCGGGGCCGGGGCGCCCAGCGGGTGTCCGGCGACCGGCGTGTTCGTCGGGGGAACAGAGGAGACCGGCGCGCTGCCGGCGATCTGCGGCTTGGCGTCGTCGACGACCCAGACCGCGGATGTGACGTAGTCGCCGGGGCCGACCTTGGCCGTGACCTTCGCGTAGTAGCGGCGGTCGCGAGTGATCGGATAGCCGGAGTTGTACGAGGTCGCCGTGCAGAGGGCATCCGCGCTCGCGACGTCGCAGAAGCCTGCGAAGTTGCCCTGCGCGAAGAAGGACGGCAGCGACGGGTCGGCGTCGGGGACGGTCGCGAACGTCACGAAGTCAAACGTCGTTCCCGGCGCGACGGCCCAGGTGGCGTAGAGCTCGTCGGCGGCGTTGATGCCGGCGGTCAGGATCGTCGGCGGGTTGGCAGCGAGGGCGCCGGCAGGCGCGGCGAGCACCGCCGCCGCCGCGGCGACCGCGACGGCGCAGTAGCGGTTGCGCAGTCGCGGCCGGGGCGAGCGCCGGCGTGAGTGGTCCATCACATCTGGTGCGGGTGATTTCATACGGCCTTGGCGTGCTCCGGTGCCCGTGTTCGTTCATTCGGTCCGAACGCGGGCCGTTGTGGAGCAAGCGCACAGATGCGCTACCGGCGCGCCACGCGCTCGCAGTCGCGCATGACGCGATCGATGCGATCGGCGACGACGGTGTCGCGTCCGCGGCCACAGCGGATGATCTCGCGCCGCCGGTCGCGTGCGCCGATCCGATCCGCGCCGGGCCCTCCGGAGTACGTGTCGACGCCGGGGCCGCCGGTCAGCGTGTCGTCGCTCGCGCCGCCGTCGAGACGGTCGTTGCCGCTCCCGCCGTTCAGCGCGTCGGCGCCAGCCCCACCGAACAGGCGGTCGCTGCCCGCACCGCCTGCCAGCAGGTCGTTGCCGAGCTCGCCGTAGAGGCAGTCGTTGGCGCCAAGCCCGCGCAACGTGTCCGAGCCCCCACGGCCGAAGACGATGTCGCGGCGGCTCGTGCCGATTCGCGTGTCCCCCGCAGGGGTGCCGAGGATGACGTTGCCGGTGCCGGGACAGCCGGGCTGGGCCGGTGGCGCGGGCGGGGGCGCAGCGATCGGCGCGGGGGGAGGAGCCGGAGGCCGGACGACAACGGGACCGGCCGGAGGCGGCGGGGGCGGCGGGGGCGGCGCCATGACGAACTGCATGGTCACGCTTCCGGTCTCGCGCTCGAAGCCGTCCACGGCGATGTGGTAGGTCTCGCCCGCCACCGCCTCGAAGTGGACGATGCTCTCGTTGTTGAACGTGCCGCAGTCGTCGTCGCCTTCCACGACGTCGGTGAGGGCAGCGACGCTCGGTCCGCGGTAGACCGCGATGATCGCCGGGAACGAGCCGAAGCAGCTGGCGACGGACGCCTCGCCCGAGGAGAGCGGCGTCCAGCGCCACCACACGGTCGCGCCGCCCGGCGCGCCGGCATGCGGCGGCTCGCCGGGCTCGGAGCCGGCACCGATGTTCGAGCCGGACATCGGCGAGCCGGTGACGACGGTGGCGTTGGCGAAGTTGTCGTTCGGCGGCGCCGGCGGCGCGGTCAGCGCGAGCGTGAAGGCGCCCGTCTGGCCCTCATAGCCGGCAACGGCGATCTTGTACGTCGCGCCCATCGTGGCGGGGAAGCTCACGCGGCTGGCCACGCGGGGCGAGGCGCACGCGTCGTCGCTGCTGGCGACCGTCGTCAGGGCGGCGAGCGACGCGCCCGAGTAGACCGCGAGCACCGTGTCGAACGCGGCGGCGCAGGTGTCGACCGTCACCGTGGTCGTCGACGGCGCCGTCCACGCAAACCACACCGATGCGCCGCCGGGCACGCCGCCGTGCTGGGGCTCACCCGCCTCGAGGCCGGCGTCGATGTTCGTGGCCGGCGTCGACGATGTCGGGCCGGTCAGCGTCGCCGGGGTGGCGAAGCCGTCGTTGGCGGGCGGTGCGGCGGCGGCGGACGAAGGCAGCAGCAGGAGCAGGGCCCATGCTGCGGACACGGCGATCCGGCGCGCGGTTGTTTGAGAGCTCACACCATCCAGGCGTGATCCGACCCGCGCTTTCGTTCAATCGCGCCGAACGAGCTACAGCGCGCCGAGCTCCGACGTGATCTCCGAGACGCTCGCCTTCGCGTCACCGAAGAGCATCTGCGTCTTCTCGTTGTAGAAGAGCGGGTTCTCGATACCCGCGAAGCCCGACGCCATCGACCGCTTCAAGACGATCACCTGCTTGGACTCGTCGACGTTGAGGATCGGCATGCCGTAGATCGGCGAGTCGGCCTTCAGGCGCGCATCGGGGTTCGTCACGTCGTTGGCGCCGATGACGATCGCGACGTCCGTGCGGCCGAACTCCGGGTTGATGTCGTCCATCTCCTTGAGCTGCTCGTACGGCACGTCGGCCTCGGCCAGCAGGACGTTCATGTGCCCCGGCATCCGCCCCGCGACCGGGTGGATCGCGTACAGCACGTCGATGTTGCGCTTCTCCAGCGCCTTCGCCATCTCGCGCACGGCGTGCTGGGCCTGCGCGACCGCCATGCCATAGCCCGGCACGACGACGACCTGGCGCGCGTAGTTCATGAGGATCGCGACGTCGGCGGCGCTCGTGGAGCGCACCGTGCCGCCCGTCTCCCCTCCCCCGCCTTCGACCGCGGGCGCCTCGCCGCCGAACCCGCCGAGCAGCACCGAGCCGATCGAGCGGTTCATGGCCTTCGCCATCTGGTCGGTGAGGATCGTGCCCGACGCGCCGACGATCATGCCCGCGACGATCAGCGCGGTGTTGTGCAGCGCGATGCCCGCCGCCGCCGCACTCAAACCCGTGAACGCGTTGAGGGTCGAGATGACGACCGGCATGTCCGCCCCGCCGATCGGCAGCACCGCGAGGTTGCCGAGGATGCCGGCCGCGATCAGGATCAGCAGGAACAGGCCCTCGGACTCCGAGCCCGTGAGGATCAGCGCGGCTGCGCCGATCGCGACGAGCAGCAGGCCGATGTTCACGAACAGCCCGCCCGGGATCTTCACGGGCGAGCCAGAGATCAGGCCTTGGAGCTTGCCGAACGCGATGTTCGACCCCCAGAAGGAGATCGAGCCGATGATCGCGCCGAACAGCAGCGGGACGCCGACCGCGAGATCCGCGCTGAGGTCGCCGCCGGACTGGCGGAACTCCGCCCACGCGATGAGCGCGACCGCGCCGCCGCCGACGCCGTTGAAGAGCGCCACCATCTGCGGCATCGCGGTCATCTTCACGTTGCGCGCGCTCGGGACGCCGACCGCGGTGCCGATCGCGAGGCCGGCGACGATCAGCAGGAAGTCGGCGCCGTCGAGGTCGGGGTTCAGCAGCGTCGCGACGACCGCGATCGCCATGCCGACCGCGGCGATCTTGTTGCCCTGGACGGCCGTCGTCGGGCTCGTCAGGCGCGCGAGCCCGGTGATGAACAGGCTGAACGCGACGATGTAGCACGCGATGATGAAGTTCGGGTCCTGCAGGAAGATCGTGGCCATCAGTCGGCCTCGTCGGACTTCGCGGGCTCGGGCTTGCGCTTGAACATGCTCAGCATGCGGTCGGTGACGAGAAACCCGCCGACGACGTTGATCGTGCCGAAGATGATCGCCACAAGGATCAGCGCGCGGCTGAGGAAGCCGTCGGCGTAAGCGATCGCGATCAGCCCGCCGAGCAGGACGATGCCGTGGATCGCGTTCGTGCCTGACATCAGCGGCGTGTGCAGCGTGTTCGGCACCTTCGAGATGACCTGGAAGCCGACGAACGCCGCGAGCAGCAGGATCGCGATCTCGGTCAGCAGGCGGCTGCCGCCGGAGGTCTCGGCGGCGAGGATCAGGACGTTCACTCGGGTGCCTCCGTCTTGGGAGCGGCGACCTCGGAGGCTCGGCTTCGTCCGCGTCCTCCGGCACCGGCGCGAGCTCGGAGGGCGCGGGCGGCTCGGCGTCGCCCGCGCGCCGCGTCGACGGCCTTCTTCGCGCCCGCGTGGACGATCTCGCCGTCGCGCGTGATGCAGGCGCCGGCGATGATCTCGTCGTCGAAGTTCAGGTCGAGCGCGCCGTCGTCGTCGACGAGCAGCTCTAGCAGCGACTGCACGTTGCGCGCGTAGAGCATCGACGAGTGCTCGGGCATCGACGCCGGCAGGTTCAGCGGCGAGACAATCGTGACGTCGTGCTTGACGACGACCTCGCCCGGCTCGGTGAGCTCGCAGTTGCCGCCCGACTCGCCGGCCAGGTCGACGATGACGCTCCCGGCCTTCATGTTCTCGACCGAGTGCTTGGTGACGAGGATCGGCGCGCGGCGCCCCGGCACGAGCGCGGTCGTGATGACGACGTCGAACGTCGCGATCTTGTCCGCCAGCTCGGCCTGCTGGGCGGCCTTCTCCTCGTCGGTGAGCTCGCGGGCGTAGCCGCCCTCGCCCTCGGCGCCCTTGCCGGCCTCGAGCTCGAGGAACGCGGCGCCCAGGGACTGGACCTGCTCGGCGACGGCCGCGCGCACGTCGTAGCCGGTGACCTGCGCGCCGAGCCGGCGGGCGGTCGCGATCGCCTGCAGCCCGGCGACGCCGGCGCCGAGGACGAGCACGCGGGCGGGCGGGACCGTCCCGGCCGCGGTCATCATCATCGGCAGGAAGCGCCCGAGGTGCTCGGTCGCGAGCGAGCACGGACTTGTAGCCCGCGACGTTTGACTGCGACGACAGCGCGTCCATCGACTGGGCGCGCGAGATCCGCGGGATCGCCTCCATCGCGAACGAGGTCGCGCCGGCGTCGGCGAGGCCCTGCGTCGTGTCGGTGTTCGTGAGCGGCCCGAGGAAGCCCACGAGGATCGTGCTGTCGCCGAGCTCTGCGATCTCCTCGTCCGACGGCGCGGCGACCTTCGCGACGACCTCCGCGCTCCACACGTCGTCGGAGATAGTGGCGCCGGCTTCCTCGTACTTCTCGTCGGCGAGCATGGCGTCGGAGCCGGCGCCGGACTCGACGACGAACTCGAAGCCCTTGGCGGCCATCTTCTTGATGACCTCGGGCACGAGTGCGACGCGGCGTTCGCCGGCAGCGGTTTCCTTGGGGACTCCGACCTTCATGCGACGGTGGAAGCTATCTCACCCGATGGGGAACGGCTTGCGGGCGAGGCCGGTGAGGGCCTGGGCGGTCACCCAGACCGGCGTCTGGGTGCTCGTTCGCGAGTAGCGAATCGCGCCGGAGGAGCCTTGCAGCGAGCGCAGGTAGGCGATCGGCGAGCGCGCGCCGCGGCGGCGTACGCGGTCGGGGTTGCGCCCGGCCGCGACGAGCGCCTGGATCGCCCACGCGCTCGACTGCGCGTTGGAGGCGCCGCCGGGCGTCAGCGGCAGGCCGCCGTCGGCGTTCTGGCGCGCCGCGATGAACGACGCCGCGCGCGAGACGGTCTTCGTGCCGCGCTTGCCTGCCGCGACGAGGCCCTGCAGGGCGGCCGCGGTGTCGTCGATGCCGCTGCGGCTCCCGCGCCCGGCGAAGTTGAAGCCGCCGTCCGGGTTGTGCTGGCGGGCGAGCCAGCCCGCCGCGGCGCGGACCGCACGATCCGAGCGCGGCCGGCCGCCCGCGCGCAGGGCGAGGATCGCAAACGCCGTCTGGTTGACGAGCCCACCGAACGACCCGTTGCGCCGGCGCTTGCGCGCGAGCTCCGCGACGAGGTTGCGCCCGCCGACGCTCCGCGGCGAGCGGTGGCCGGCGCGCAGCGCGAGGATCGCCCGCTCGATGTCCGCGAGCGCCTTCACGCGGCCGATGTTGCGCACGATGTAGTCGACGCCGGAGTGCCCGCCGCGCTGCACGCGGCGCGGATCGCGCCCGGCCGCGGCCAGCCCCATGACCGCCCAGCTCGTGTACAGGTGATCCGAGCCGCGGCCGCGGTCGGTGCCGAACCCGCCGTCGGCGTTCTGCGCCCTCGCGAGATAGCCGATCGCCTTCGTCTGCGCACTGGCGGCGGCGTGTGCGTCGGTCGGCGCCGGGCCAGCGACGCCGAGCGCGACGGCGAGCGCCGCGAGGACGGCTCCGAGGCCCGCCGAGCGGACTGGTAGGGGATGCCACACGATCTCGAGGCGGTCACGGTAGCGCTCGAGCGCGCGCACGAGCAGCGGGCCGAACGCGACGCAGAAGACGACGTTGCCGGCCGCGTGCGCGACGTTGAACGGCACGCCGCGTCCCGCGACGAGCCAGTACTCGGGCCAGGTGTGCGACGAGTACAGCACCCAGAGGTGCAGGTCGAGGAACGAGCCATAGGCGAGCCCGGCCAGCGCGCAGGCGGCAGCGAGCGGCCAGACACCGAGCTCGCGGCCGAAGACGCGGGCGAGCAGCGCTCCGAAGACACCGACCGCGCCCCAGCCGGCCATCTGCCACGGCGTGAACGGCCCCTGCCCGAAGAAGATGTTCGACGCGAGCGCGCCGACGGCGCCGACGACGAAGCCGGGCGCGCCGCCGAGCACGTAGCCGGCGAGCAGGACGATGTCGGTCGTGGGCTTGACGCCCGGGATCGGCGCGAACGCGACGCGGCCGAGGGCGGCGAGGGCGGCGAGGGTCGCGACGAGCGCGAGGAGCTTCGCCGAGGGCCGCGCGCGCTCGTACCACGCGAAGCCGGCCGCGAGCGCGACCGCGAGGACGGCGAAGGAGGCGAGCTGCCAGCTCATCCGCGAGCCTCGCCACGGCGCGCGGACGCGGCGCGGAGGGTCCTTCGGGCCGCAATCACGGGCGCACCGTCGTCGTCATCCGGGCGCGCAGGATGTCCGCGCCGTCCTCTGGCAGCAGTGCCCCGTCGACGATCCGCGCCGTCTCCGTCGCGAAGTACCAGCCGCCGCTGAGCAGCTCCGCCGCCGGGCCGTCGGCGATCGGGCGCCCGCCGGCGAGCAGCACGACGCGGTCGGCGCACGTCGCGGCGAACTCCGGGTCGTGGGTCGCGACGAGCACGGCGCTGCCCCGCGCGGCGGCCGCGCGCAGGTCGGCTGCGAGATCGCCCTTGGCGGCACGGTCCATCCCGCGCGTGGGCTCGTCGAGGCACAGCGCGGCGGGCGGCTCGGCGCCTGCGCAGACGATCGCGAGCGCGAGGCGCTGGCGCTCGCCGCCGGAGAGGTCGCGCGGGTGGCGGCCGGCGAGCGCCGTCAGGCCGGCGTCCTCGAGCCCCTGCGCGTCGAGCTCGTCGCCGACGCGATCGGCGAGGAAGTAGTCGTAGGGGTTCTGCAGGAGCAGCGCGACGGGGCCGGCCCGCTCGACCTTGCCGCGCGTCGGCTCGAGCAGGCCGTTGGCGTGGCGCAGCAGCGTCGACTTGCCGGCGCCGTTTCGCCCCATGAGCGCGACCCGCTCGCCCGGCGCGAGCGCGAGGTCGACGCCGCGAAGGACCGCGCGGCCGCCGGAGCGCTCGAACCAGACGCCGCGAAAGGCGAGCGCGGGCGCCGGCGCGGACGTGCCGCGGCGCAGGCCACGGCGAGGCGCGCGCGGAGGTTCCGAGGCCACCGGCGCCGCGCCGCCTCCGCGCGGCGGGAAAGCCTCCGCCTCCTGCGCGCCGCCGCCTCCGCGCGCCGAGCGGGCGCCGGCCGGCGTCGGTTCCTCCTCCAGCAGCCCATGCGCGCGCAGGGTTGCGCGCGCCTCCTTGACCCCGCTTGGCGGCGGGCGCAGCCCGGCGCGTGCGAACAGCCGGGCGCCCGGGGTCGCCAGCGCGGGCGCCCGCTCGGCGGCCCACTCGAGGAAGCCGCGCGGCGAGGCGTCGCACGCGAGCGTGCCGTCCTCGAACGCGAGGACCCGATCGGCGGCTCCCAGGCAGCGCTCGAGGCGGTGCTCGACGAGCACGATCGTCGTCCCCCACTCCTCGTTGAGGCGCCGCAGGAGCCAGACGAGCTCGTCGCCTGCGACGGGGTCGAGCTGCGAGGTCGGCTCGTCGAGCAGCACGAGCCGCGGGCGGCCGGCCAAGGCGGCGCCCAGAGCCACCCGCTGCAGCTCGCCACCCGAAAGCTCGTGCGTCGCGCGCTCGAGCAGCTCGCCGATGCCGAGCGCGAGCGCCGTCTCCTCGACGCCGCGCGCCACCGCGCTCGCGCCGTGGCCGCGGTTCTCGAGCGGCAGCGCGAGCTCCGCGCGCACCGTCGACAGCACGACCTGCGTCTCGGGGTCCTGAAACAGCGTGCCTGCGACCGCCGACAGCGCAGCGGGGCCGTGCTCGCGCGTGTCGAGCCCGCCGGTCACGACCCGGCCGGCGAACTCGCCGCCGTGGAAGTGCGGCACGAGGCCGCACGCGGCGCGCAGGAACGTCGACTTGCCCGACGCCGACAGCCCCGCGGCGACGACGAACTCACCCGGCGCGACGTCCAGCGAGACGCCCCGCAGCGCCGGCTCGCTCGCGTGCGGATAGCGGTAGGTCACGTCCTCGAAGCGCAGCACGCTCATCGCAGCACGCCCCTTCGATCCGCGAACGGCAGCAGCGCGACGAGCACGAATGCGATCGTGAGCAGCCACTCCTGCCCGCCAACCTCCGCGACCGTGAACGGGTACGCGTCGTAGCCGCCGACGTCGAGCAGGCGCGCGCCCAGCGCCAGCGCGACGATCGCGGCCGCAGACGCCGCGAACGCGAGGTCGTGGCGCGACCACGGCTGGCGCAGCCGGCGCGGGGGCTTCGCGCCCGGGGTCGCGTAGCCGCGCACCTCGAGCGTCGCGGCGACGTCGAGCGCGCGGTCCAGCGCGCCCGTCGCCACGGCGCGCACGATCTGCAGGCGCTCCGCGGGACCCGGCCGCGGCGAGGCGCCGGGTCGGCAGCGGCGCGCGTCGGCCAGCCGGCGGGCGTCGCGGCCGAGGACCGGCACGAGCCGCACCGCGAGCGCCGCGGTCAGCGCCGAGCGCACCGAGATGCGCCGGAAGCCGCGCAAGAGCTCGTCGGAGTCGACGGTCGAAGACAGCACGGCGACGCTCGCCAGCACGACGAGCAGCGCGCGCAGGCCGAGGATCGCGCCGAACGCCAGTCCCTCGACCGTGACGTCGACCTTGCCAAGCGGGCCAAGCGCGCCGAAGCGCCAGAGCACGGTCAGGCCCTCGTCGGCGACGAGCGGGTTGACGAGCGCGATCAGCAGTGCGAACGGGACCGCGAACAGCGCGGCGCGCAGCAGCATCCGCCCGGCGCCCGCGAGCAGCGCGGCGCCCACGATCGCGATCCCCAGCGCCGCGAGCACGAGCGGGTTCTCGAACGCGAGCACGGCGATGACGAGCGCGCCCGCGTACGCCGCGGCGACCGGCGCGCGCGCGGCGTGCAGCGGGCTCGCGCGGCGGACATACACGTCCATCGTCAGCGGCCCGCCCCGCGACGGGTCGCCCGAATCCGAGCGCGCGTCCCCGCGCGACCTGCCAGCAGGCGCACCACTAGGGAGCCGGGACCGCCACCGGCAGGTCGTCTGAGATCGCGAGCGCGAAGCGGTTGGAGAGCGCGCCCTCGTCGAGCGCTCGCGCGGCGCTCGCGACGCCCGCGTCGTCGGTGCCGGTGACGAACCACACCGGCTGGCGCCCCTCCGCGCGGGTCGCGGCGATCAGCCCGCTGCCCGCGCCGAGCGTCCGCGCGGCGCGACCGCGGGCGTCGAGCACGACGAGCTCGTCGCCCGACGCGTCGAAGCGCGCGTAGACCCCGCTCGCCTTGGGCCCGCGGTCGATCGCATCCGACTCTGCGTCGCGGCCGCGCAGCTGGTTCCACGGCCCGACGAGGATCCGCAGCGACTCGTCCGCGGCGCTGCGGCTGATGTTGCTGCGCCCGATCGGGACCTTCAGCGCGAGCAGCTTGTCGGCGACCGCCCCGCAGGCGTCGGCGTTCGGGTCGGCGCACTCGACGCGCACCGGCAGCCGCTTGCCGCCCGTGCCGTGCACGAACGGCTCGGGATAGGACCCGACGACGGCGCGCGCGTCCGGCGTCACGCCCCAGTCGTGGTGATCCCACCAGACCCGGTCGCCGCCGTGGACGTCGACCGCGCCGGCGCCCTGGTCGGTGAGGATCCCGTTGACGTAGATGAACCAGTCGACCGGCCGCCCCTCGCGCCGCCCGCCCGCGACGCCGTCGATCGCCTGCACGAACTGGCCGCCGAAGCGCGTCTGCACGCCCTTCGCGTTGCGCTGCAGCACCCGCATGACGGTGTCCGCGCCGGCGACCTTCGCGTCGGGCAGCTCGAGCAGCGACGACGCTCCGAAGTCGCGCGTCACCGTCAGCGCGACGGGCGCGTTCGGGCTCGACCCCGCCCCCATGCCGCAGCCGCCGAGGGCGACCGCGACCGCGCACACCAATGCGCTCCTAGCCCACATGGAAGACGATGCGGTTCGCGCCGCGCCGCCGTGCGTCGTCGCGGTTGAAGCTCCTGTCGATCGCGTTGACGTCGAGCACGTACCGGCCCCGCGGCAGGCGCGATGGCAGCAGGTAGCTCGTCTCCGTCCGATCGCCGACCCTGAACCAGAACCCATTCGAAGCGCCGCACTTCACCCGGCGGAAGCGCTCGGTCTTGCCGCTGAACGTCGAGCAGCGCCCGCGATCGTTGCGCGTCAGGCGAAGCTTCACGGCGAGTAAGCCCGAGGGGTCGGCAGCGGCGGTGAGCGCCAGCTCGCGCGGGCCCTTGCCGGCGGCGAAGCGCTGGCCCTCGGCGATCCCGCGAACCCCCGCGGAGGGCGCGGTGCGATCGCGCGTCCCGCAGCGCCCGTCGCGGCCGTTCGTCACGCACGGCTGCTGCGAGCCGGCGGGTGGCGCGACCGCCGGCAGGCTCGTGCCGCACGCCCCATCGGAGCCGGTCGTCGCGCAGACGGCGACGGCGTTTGAGCGGATCGCGCCGCTCTTGGTGGCCTTGAACGACGCCGGGCCCGCGGCGGCGAGCACAACCCGGGCGCTGCCGTCGGCGCCGGTCGTCTGGCCGCCGACGGTCGCACCCGCGACAGCGGCTCCCGTGGCGGCGTCGGTGACCTTGAGCGTCGCGGGCGCGCCGGGAGCGACGGTCGCCGGGCCACTGAGCTCGAGCAGCTGCTCGCTGCCCGTCGCGTACGCGTAGAGGACCTTGTCGCCGGTGGCGATCTGATCGCCGCAGGAGCCGAAGCTCGCGAACTGGCCGTTCTTGTACTCGGCGAGGAACTCCCCCGTGCCGGGGTCGAAGGCGACGCTGTCGCCCGCGATGACGGTGAACCCCATGTCGAACGTGTAGGTCCCCGTGAACGTGAAGCCGCCGGGCCCCTGCGCCGCCGTCATGAACGCGGCGCCGCGGGTCGGCCCGGGCACCAGGGTGGCGGGGTTCGTGGTCCCGTCGCAGACGTGCGACCCCGTGCCGTCCCCGAGATCGACCGCCCGCACGTCGGTCGTCACCGTGCCCTCGTAGAGGGTCTTGGCCTTGCCCTCGATCCGCAGGTCGACGGTGGCCGGCGCGGCCGCGGCAAGTGGTGCGTGGCCCAGCAGCAGGCACAGAGCTCCGAGGAGCGCCGGCGAGAGACGACGTGACAATGCGATGCACCCCTTCCGCGAGGGCGTTCGTGCGTGGTGGCCGGAGGCAGGGTAGCGTTGGCCTTGCGATGACGGTCAACCTCACACGCATCTACACGCGCCTCGGAGACGGTGGCGAGACGCACCTCGGCGACATGAGCCGCGTGCCCAAGACGCACCCGCGGATCGAGGCCTACGGCGAGATCGACGAGCTCAACGCGCAGATCGGCGTGACGCTCACGGTCACCGGCCTGCCCGACGGCTATGCCGACTGGCTGCGGCGCATCCAGAACGACCTGTTCGACTGCGGCGCGGATCTCTCCGTTCCAGAAGGCGGGGACCGCGAGCGCCTGCGCCTGCGACCGGAGCAGGTGACGTGGCTCGAGGAGGCCTGCGACGCGGTCAACGCGACGCTGCAGCCGCTGAAGTCCTTCGTCCTGCCGGGCGGCACGGCCGCCGCCGCGCAGCTGCACGTCTGCCGCACGGTCTGCCGCCGCGCCGAGCGCCGCACGCTGCTGGTCGAGGACGCGAGCCCCGAGGTCGTGCGCTACCTCAACCGCCTCTCGGACCTCCTCTTCATCCTCAGCCGCGGCGCCAACGACGGCGACGAGCCGCTCTGGGAGCCGGGCCGCTTCCGCTGATGGACGACGCCGCGATCGTCGCGCTGCTGTCCGGCATCGAGCCCGTCGAAGGGGAGATCCCCAAGCCGCCGTTCATGGCGGCTGTCCCCGCGGGGCCGGTCATCGCCGCGGACGCGGACCTCGACGCCGTCGAGGCATGGGTCAAGGCCCGCGGCGGCTGGACGCACCGCGCGCCCGCGCACCTGGACCCCGACCGGCCGCCGCTGTTCTTCATCGTCCCGAAGGGCCATCTTCAGACGGGCCCGGGGCCGCCGTCACTTACGCCGGTGAGCCGCGGCGGCGGTGGCCGGCCCGGTGGCTTCACCGCGGGACCCGGAGGCGCGGCCCCGGCGCCCGGACCCGTTCAGGGCCTCGCCGGCGCGGACCTCATGGCGTTCGCAGCGACCTCCGACCTCGCGGCGTCGCGCGCCTTCTACGAGCGCGGCCTCGGGCTGCCGCTCTCCGGCCAGAGCCCGATCGCGATCACGTTCGACTGCGCCGGCACGACGCTGCGGGTCGTGCTCGTCGAGCTGCCGGTGATCGCGCCCTACACGGTGCTCGGCTGGACTGTCACCGACATGGCCGACACGATCCGAGTCCTCATGGCGCGCGGCATCGACTTCGAGCGCTTCGACGGCGTGCCCCAGGACGAGCTCGGCATCTGGAGCGCGCCCGGCGGCGCGCTCGTCGCCTGGTTCAAGGACCCCGACGGCAACGTGCTGTCGCTGACCCAGTTCTGAGCAGCGCTACTTGCGAGCCTCCGCGCGGCGGCGGATCTCGTCCTCGATGTCCTTCGCCTTGCGCTTCTCCTTGGCCGCCTTGTGCGCGGCCTCGTTGCGCTGCTGCACCGCGAGGATCGCGGCCTTATGCGCTGCCTTGACGGGTCCCGACGCGTCATCGGCGCTCATTGCTGCCTGCCTCGCTCGCTCCCGTTGAAGAACTGTGGGCCGCGCATGGATGCAGGGAGCGCAGGCATCCGCACGCGACAGCTGGGTGTCCAGGGTACTGGGACGAGCGGCGAGCGCGGTTCGCGCGCAGCCGGACGCTATTCTCGGCCCACATGACCGACGACTCGATCCGCACCCTGCTTGCCGGCCTCACGCCCGCGCCGTTCATCTGGTCGCGGCCGGGGACGGTCGTCCTGATGGACAACCACGTCGTCGAGGCCGGTGGCGACAGCGAGGCCGTCGGCGAGTGGGTCGAGGCCAACGGCGGCGAGATCGACCGCACCCTGCCGGTCGTCGCGACGCGCCGCGGGGTCACGTCGATCCCGAAGCCGGTCGGCAAGCGCTACTACGTCGTGCCGGCCTCCCTGCTCGGCGACTGAGCTTCGAGCCGGCGCGGGCGGCCGCCGCGTCCCGCCCGTGTGCGAGCATCGGCGCGCGTGGACGGCGAACAGCTCTTCATGATCATGATGCTCGTCCACGACGACGGCCCCGGCGGGGTCTCGATCTGGAAGGCCGTGCTGGTCGAGGGACATGGCTACGCGCTGACCCGCGAGCAGGCCGAGGCGATCGTCGCAAGCGAAGGGCCCGGCGCGCGCTTTCTCTACGAGTACCGCGACGACACGCGCTACCTCGGCCCGCGCGGCGGCAGCGCGCCGCCGCTGACACTGGCGCCGAGCAGCACGATCTGGGACTACGGCGAGCCGCTGCGCGTCGACATGATCGAGGTGCTGCGCGCGGCGTGGTCGGCCGCCGGCAGCCCCCCGCCGCCGCCGGACGTCGACAACGCCTCGGTCGAGATCGCGACGGTCATCGAGATCGCGGCCGACTGGTTCGGCGCGGGCGATCCGCACCGCATCGAGTCGGCGTTCGACGAGCTCGTCATGGACCTCGACGGCAACCGCCACGGCACGCCCCCGTTCTACGGCGTGCCGCTCGAGGCGCTGGGGCTCGACTGACCGGGCGCCGTAGGCTGCAGGCCATGTCCTACACCAACGCCGAAGCGCGCCAAGACCTCCTCGACATCGTCGCGGAGGCGATCGACGAGCTGGCCGTCGCGCTCGCCGCGCTCGGCGAGGCGTACGAGCAGCTCGACGACCAGCACGCCGACGAGCTCGAGGAGCAGCTGTTCCGGCCGGTCCAGGTCGCCTACGGCCGCGCGAAGCGGACGTACACCGGCTTCGCCGAGCGGACGAGCCTCCCCGCCCGCGGCTTCGAAGCCGCGACGCCGGGCGCCCCGTCGACCGGCGCGAAGGGCTTCGTCGAGGTTGCCGTGAAGTCGGTCGGCGCCGCGGACGTCGTGCTCTCGACCCTGCAGGACTCGATGCTGCCCGTCGAGGTCGGCGACCGCGAGCTGCGCGCCGGGCTCGGCGAGGTGCGCGAGCTCATCGCGCCGCTGTCGGGGAAGGCGCGCAAAGTCGTCAGCACGCTCGGTCGCTGACCCGCGTGGCGGCGTTGACCCCGATATCCGGGGTCAAGGCGCCACGCGCGCCTCGTCAGCGCTTGCGCCGGACCGTCCAGGTCGCCGTCGCCGGGGTGAGGTCGAGCTTGCCGCTCGCGCGTGAGATCGCGCGGACGGCGAAGCGGTGCTTCGCGCGCTTGAGGTTCTTGTAGCGCCGCGGCGAGGTGCAGGTCCGCCAGCCGCCGCTGTCCAGGCGGCATTCGAAGCGCACGCCGCGCTGGTTGGAGGTGAAGCGGAAGGTGGCCGTGCGGCTCGTGCCGGACTTCGGCTTGGCGGTGATGCGCGTGGTCGGCGCGGCGGGCGCCGGGGGCGGCGGCGGCGCGGCGAGCGGGCAGCCGCTGGCGGTCGCGGCTGCGACGGCGGGGCAGACGTCGGCGCCGTCGGCGAGCGCGTCGCCGTCGGAGTTGGCGCCGCGCGGGTTGGTGCCGATCGCGCGTTCGGCGGCGTCGGTGAGCCCGTCGCCGTCCTGGTCGGCGTCGCAGGCGTCGCCCTGCCCGTCGGCGTCGAGGTCCTCCTGCCCGGCGTTGGCCGTTGCGGCGCAGTTGTCGACGAGGTCGGCGCGGCCGTCGCCGTCGGTGTCGAGCGGCAGGATCGCGAGCGAGCGGACCTCGGTAGTGCCGTCGCCGATCGCTCCGACGAGGGTCGCGGCGCCTCCGCCCGCCGCGAGGGCGATTCTGTACAGGCCCGTCTGGCCCGTGGCGAAGTTCGACAGCGCGGCGAACCCGCGGCCGTCGCGCGTGATGTCGAAGCCGCCGTCGTGGGCGGCGTTCAGGACGATGCCGAGACCGCCGACGTCCTGGTGGGCCCCGGTGTTCGGCGACGGAGTGCCATCGATCCCGCCCTGGATCGTGAGCACGCTGTCGTTGCGATCGATGCCGTAGAGCGTCGTCGGCGGGCTCGGCGGGATGCCGAGACTCGGGTTGGCCACGTTCTGGTCGTACGCGGAGGCGATGATCGTGGTCGTGGCGGCGGGCGTCAGGTCGGTGTCGTTGCCCGCCAGCGCGCCGTTGTTCGGGTTCAGCCGCGCGTTCTCGTCGTTCGTGTTGACGTAGCGGATGCGGTCGACCGCCGGGTTGAAGTCCACGCCGGACGGCACGTCCGCGGCGCCCGCGAGCGCCGCGCCGCTCGCGCCGACCAGCGTCGCGGCGCCCGTGACGGGATCGATCGCGTACGTCTTGGGAACCGCGTTGGCCGCCGAGCCCGTCGCGACCGTCACGCCGACCAGCCGCAGGTCGGCGGGCCGCACGTCGATGCCGCGCAGCGTCTCGCCCGCGCCGAGCCCCGTCACCGGGAGCGGCGCGGTGGCCGTCTGGGGCGACGCGGTGTCGAAGCTCACGAGCGCGTTGGGCGCCACGAGCGCGACGGCCCGGTCCGCTTGCGCCGGGGCCGCCACGACCAGCGACCAGACGGCGATCGTTCCAACTGTCGCTGCGCGCACGGGTGCGAGCCTAATGGGTTTGTCGCGTCCCGCGGCGAACCTTGGGGGCGCCTCGACGGCCGTCCTACGACGAAGGTCCCATTGCCGTCCGGACCGCCCGCGGCCGACGCTGCGGCCATGAACATCCTCCATCCCACCTCCGTCGCCGCCGCGCTTGCCGCCGCGACCCTCGCCCTGCCCGGTGCCGCGCTCGCGCTCACCCCCGGCAAGACCTGGATCCGCTGAGGCGCATCGACGAGTGTCCCGCGCCCGGCGGGACGCTCGTCCCGCCGCGGGGCCGCACCCCGGGGGTAGCCACCTCGCATCAGCCATTACCTATGGGAGGTGCGTCGTGAACGTTCGGATCAAGCTGGCGCTGGCGGTGGGCACAGCGGGGGCGCTGGCGGTGGGTGGCACGGCGGCGTTCGCCGGCGGTGGCGACAAGCCGCTGCGAGCGTGGCTGCAGGGCTACCAGGAGGTGCCGGCGGTGTCGACGGCCGCGAGCGGCAAGTTCGAGGCCACCGTGACGCCGACGCGCGACGGGCTCGCCTACAAGCTGTCCTACGCCGGCCTCGAGGGCGACGTCACGCAGTCGCACATCCACTTCGGCCAGCGCGGCGTGGCGGGCGGCATCAGCGCGTTCTTCTGCTCGAACCTGCCCAACCCACCGGCTGGCACGCAGGCCTGCCCGCCGTCGCCGGGCACCGTTCAGGGAACGATCAGGGCCGCCGACGTCATCGGTCCGACGGGTCAGGGCATCGCGGCGGGCGAGCTCGGAGAGCTGCTGAAGGCGATCAAGGCCGGCGCGACGTATGCGAACGTCCACAGCTCGAAGTTCCCGAGCGGCGAGATCCGCGCCCAGCTGCGCACGGGCGGCTTGCGGCTCGGCAACGGCGGGGGCCGCGGGCACGGCCGCGACTGACGCTTGCAGCGGGCGAGGGCGGGCTCTGTGCGTGCCCGCCGCTCGCCCACCCGAGCGCGCGCGGCGTCAGAACGCGAAGGAGCCGCCGGCGAGTCCGCCGCCCACGATCATCGCGTAGCCGGTGCCGACCAGCACCGTGAAGGGCAGGCTCGACGCGTC
This sequence comes from uncultured Actinomycetes bacterium, assembly GCA_963839905.1. GTDB lineage: Bacteria > Actinomycetota > Thermoleophilia > Solirubrobacterales > Solirubrobacteraceae > CADCVQ01. Next base: position 250,074 of record CAWIXC010000018.1, read on the forward strand.
CTCGGAGCGCATCATCCACGCGACGCCGATGATCTTGCCGCCAAACGCGAGCACAAGGCCCATCAGCAGAACCGCATCCCACATCCGCCGGACCTTATCCGTGCTGCGCGTGCGCGCGAGACCGCGCGGACGCCAAGCTTCACGGAGGGCAGCGGCGCGGCGTGTCGATGAACGTCACCCGCGTCGAGTACACGGTCGTCCCCGTCGGGCTCTTGAGCTGGGCGACGGTCTGCAGGCCGTACGCGCGGGCCTCGGCGGTGAACTGCTGATATGGGTTGGCGGCGCCGAGCGGCACGGCGATGCGCAGGCGGCAGTTGGCGCTCGCCTTCACCGTCTGGCGCGTGGTCGCGCCCGCGTGCCGGATGTTCATGCGGACCTTCTCCCCCGGCGCCCAGGCCGGCGGGGTCGTCACGGTCGCCTTGCCGCTGCCGCGGACGGTGAAGCCGGTTCGCGATACGTCGCCGAGCTCGCTGAACTCGAGTGCCTTGCGGTCGATCGCGACATCCCAGCCGTAGACGGCGTAGCGCGGGTCGATCGAGCGGTAGGTGAAGCGCGACGGCGGTGGCGGCGCGGCCTTGAAGACCGCTTGCAGCGGGCGCATGAGCTGACGCAGGCCGCGCTTCCAGTAGTAGTTGCTGTGCACGCCGGGGCCGTAGTCGTCCCACACGTGCGGGACGCCGTTCGCTACGAGCTGGCGGTGCATCGACGCGCTCTCGCTGCGGACCTCGGCCTCCGCGATGCTGCCACCGAGATCGACGACCTCGCCGCCCGGCCCGCCCGGCAGGCCGTTGCCGGTGCGGATCGTGAGGTCGACGCCGTGGAGGTTCGCGGCGAGGTCGGCCGGGTTGTGGCCGCGCCAGCGCACCTCCTGCAGGGCGCGCAGGCCGAAGATCGCGCCCGGCGGGACGCCCCGGTCGACGCCGCCCGTCTCGATCGTCGCGCGGATGACGGGCGAGTTCGTGTCGAGCGAGCCCGACCACGACGCGGCCGCGACGAACACGTCGGGATGGCGGGCGGCGTAGTGCATGGCGCCGTAGCCGCCCATCGAGAGGCCGGCGACGGCGCGCCCGGCGCGCGTCTTGGTGGTGTGCAGGTGCTTGTCGATCCACGGGACGAGCTGGCCGACGTGAAAGATCTCCCAGCGCGGCAAGCCGGTCGGGCCGGCCTTGTACCAGTCGACGTAGCCGCCGTCGGGGCCGCTGTCGGGCATGACGACGATCATCGACGCGTTCTGCGTGATCGCCTCGGCGGCGCGCGCCTCGGTCCATCCTCGATAGCTCTCCGTGGCTCCGTGCAGCAGGAACAGCACGGGATAGCCCGGGCGGCGGCCGGGGTCGTAGCCGGCAGGCAGCAGGATGCGAAACGCCGTCATCCCGCCGGGCACGGCCTTGGTCGGGAACCGTGTGACCTCGAGCAAGCGCGAGCTGAGCGCCCGGCAGTTGACGACGTCGCGAACCTTCGCTGGGCACTGCGGCGCGGCTTGCGCGGCCGGCGCGGCAGTCAGGCCCTCCCCGCACAGCGCGAGCGCGCATATCGCCAGCTGGACGGGCCTCCCGAACCGCATCGGCCCCTTTTACCGCACCGGGCAACGCGAGTCGAGCGTGGGCCAGCCTGAGGCCCCGGCGCACGGACGCGCCGCACGTCGCGCCGACGGTCGTTGAACCGGCGCGATCCAACCGGCGAGCGCCTGCTCGATCCGTGACCAGTCCACTGGCCGAATGAACGCGTGTCAATCCGGGCCCATGTTTGGCGCCAAGCCCGACTGCGGTCAACTACGAAACCGTGTGGGTCAAGCAGCATCTGCACCGCAGTCGACGCGATGACGGAGCCAGAGGCGACGGCGGCGCGTCGATCACTGGCTGACGCATCGGGCGATCCAGTTGGGAGGGATGCTCGATTAGGCGCCGTCAGAAGCTCCCGTGACGATTAGGTAGACGCGCTGCGCGGATCGAGATCGAGCACGCGACAGCTCCGTCCACGCTCTCGCCCGACGAGCCGAAGCGGTCGCTCGGCGTCGAGTGTCGCGCCGACCCTGGCAGGTTCGCTACAGCCGCCAGGCCGCGAGGGATCTAGTCCGCCTCGACCCACCCATCCGACGGCGTATCGTCGCCGCCATCGATCCTCTCGTCGAAGGCGAGGCGATCGGCCGCGGTCGCGGGCACGCGCTAATCGTTGACAGCCCAATGGACGATGCCCCCACGTCGGATGCCGGTTCCGTGGCAGTGTCCGAAGCCCCGACCAACCCCAGTGCAACGCCAGCGGTCAAAACGTCTTCCGCGAATTGAGCCAGCGGCGACCTGCCGAGCGATGCTGCATGACACGCGTGTCGCCCCGACGTACGTTGAGCCATTGTTGACCGGCGCGCAGCCGCGGCGCGCGGGGCCGCCGTCCGTGCCAGGCACGTGCCCGATCGCGACGCCGGGTGCCGCAATTGTCGCCGCGGCTATCAAGCTTGCGAGCAGCGGTCTCACCTGACCATTGTGCGCGAGGTTCTCGCTCGACACAATGACTCCGGCAGAAGTCCCTCCCACGTTTGGCCGTGCGTGCGCGCACGCCACCGGCTAGGACGCGAGCCGCGAACGACTCTGATTCGCTATACCAGGCTCGCGCCAGCGTGTCCGAACCCTGGAGTCGGGGGAGGTTGTCCCGTTCGCCGTGGAACTTCGCGGTGGCGATCCGGTGATCAGTGAGCGGCTGCGAGCCTAGCTGCCGGCTCGGTCGTGGTCGGTGGATGGTCGGGTGGCGTGCTCGCTGGGGTCGTGGCGGCCCGGCCGGCGACGACGTCCGCTTCGACGGCGAGGGCGAGCGCGGCGAGGTGCTTGTAGCCGATGATCTTGCGGAACTGGCGCTCGGCTTCGAGCATCCCGGCGGCCGTCCAGCGCAGGCACATGTCGCCGTTTTGCCAGCGCTTGACGTTTCTGGACGTAGAGCAACAGCGCGACCATCATCGCCGGATCAAACGCCGCGCGACCCCAACCGTCCTGACGATAAGCAGCAAGGAACGCGCTGACGTCGATCTCCTCAACGACATCGAGCACGAACCACGCCAGGTGATCGGCGGGCAGCCAGTCGCGAAGGTCAGGCGGCAGCAGCAGCGCCTGCTCGCGGTCGCACGTCAGGAAGTTCTGGGCCATGAGACCCATGCTCCCGACGCCCGGAGCCTGTCAAGCCGGATGAGACGGTGTTGTCGAGAATTTAGTGTGCAGCGGCCCGTTCGTCGTCGGGCTTGTTGATCCAGGCAGCGGTCGGCAGTGCGGGCGGCCGCGGTGGTCGTCTGACGAAGCGTTCGGGAGTCGCGGCGTAGGCGGCCTGAAGGACGCGGGCGCGGTCGGCGTGGATCGCCGGGGCGCGTCCGTGATGGACGGCGTCCGGGGTCATGAGGCCGATCCCGGAGTGGCGGTGTTCGTGGTTGTACCAGGTGAAGAACCGGCGGCAGAACGCTCGGGCGTGCTCGATCGAGTCAAACCGGGCGGGGAAGCCGGGCCGGTACTTCAGCGTCTTGAACTGCGCCTCGCTGTAGGGATTGTCGGTCGAGGTGTAGGGCCGGTTGTGGGTCTTCAGCACGCCGAGGTCTGAGAGCAAGAACGCGACGGGCTTGCTGGTCATCGAGCTGCCGCGGTCGGCGTGCACCGTCAGCTGGCCCGGGGTGATGTGCTGCTGCTCGCAGACCTGCGCGATCAGATCCTTGGCGACGAGCGAGTCCTCGCGGTGCTGGACGGTCCAGCCGACGGCGTAGCGGCTGAAGACGTCGAGGATCACGTACAGATAGAAGTACGTCCAGGTCGCCGGACCCTTGAGTTTGGTGATGTCCCAGGAGTACACCTCGTTGGGCTGCTCGGTGAGCAGCTCCGGCGCCGCGTACGGTGGATGCTTGAGCTGCGCGCGGCGCTCGCGGACCTTGCCGTGCTCGCCGGCGAGCAGTCGGTACATCGTGCGCTCAGACGCCAGGTAACGGCCTTCGTCAAGCAGCGTCGCCCAGACCTGCGCGGGCGCGCTGTCGACGAAGCGCTCGGAATGCAGCTCGGCGAGCACGGCGTCGCGCTCGGGTGCCGACAGCGCCCTTGGCGACCGCGCTCGGGGCCGTGGTGGCCGCGGCGCAGGTGGCCGCCGGCGGCGGTAGATCGTTGCCGGCGACGCGCCCAACGCGCGGCACGCCGGCCGGGTTCCGATGATCGTCGTGAGGTCGTTGACGGTCTGCTCGATCATCGTTCGGTGCTCCCCTGCGCGCCCCTGGGCTCGAGCAAGTCGCCCAGCAGCGCCGAGACGTTTCCCTGCACCTCGATCACCCTGCGGGCCTTCTCAAGCTCACGCTCGGCGCGCTCCAACCGGCGCTGCAGCGCCGCGATCTGCGCCTCGCGCGGATCGGCCTTCGGACGCCCTCGAGGACGATCGAGCGCCGCCAAAGAGCCGCGCTCGCGCTGGCGGCGCCATTCGGTCAGCAGCGACGAGTACAGGCCCTCGCGGCGCAGCAGCCCACCGATCTCACCCGGCTTGCTGCACGCGTCGGCCTGCTGCAGGATCCGCAGCTTGTACTCAGCCGTGAAGCGGCGTCGACGCGCGCGCTCGACGAGCTCGGGATCCGGGGGCGGCGCGACGTCTTGCGCGCGATCGATTCCCTGCAGCTCGCCTTCGGCTCGCTCCAGCGAACCGATCGCGACCCCATCGTTGGTGTTCTCCGGCATCCGAACAGACTCCAGTTCTCGCCCTCAAACACAGTAAAACCTCCTGCAGACCGTCTCACACGAGCTTGGCAGAGAGGGGCCACCGGACATTTCGCCCGGCTATGCAGCAACTTTGCGCGACAGCCTCCTTGACAGCGGGAGTTGCCACGCGACGAGCAGCGCGAAGGGCGTCGCCATGCCGCTGGGGGGAGCATGTTCGAACCCTGAAGCCGGGGTTGAGCTTCGCCGGATGGCCAAGACGGCTGTGCCCTTCGGTGCGGCATGACGACCGGGGGACACGCCCCTCGTGAAGTCCCAGCCGAAGCCGAGACCGGGATGGGTCTACGAAGTCGTTTCGCAGCACGTTCCGCAGCCCACGGTCCCTTGCAACCGCGAGATGCGATCCGCTACGCCGAGCTCCACGAGCAGAGGACCGCGCCATCGTCGATCCGGAACTGCCTTCGGGAGGCCGCCTCCCGCCCGGATGGCAGCATCCAACAGCTGGCTACGGTCGCTACCAACTGCGAGCTCGGCTCCCCGAAGAGCGGGTCCGTCCTTCCGCGGCGTCTGTCGCCGTGGAGGCGTCGCGCGGGATACACGGCGTAGCACGCCGCGGCCACGCCGATCTGTGTCGCAGGCACGGCCCCGTGCACCGCACGATCGAGAGCGTCCGTCCGTAGTCTTCGGCTTGAGTCCCGTGCGCGCACCAAGGAGAAAACGGCCACTGCCTCGGCGCCTCGCAGAGCCGCCACCCAATGTCGACATCGAGGCTGCGGCTGCGGCTGCGCGCTACGTCGGCAGTGCAGAACACAAGTCCTATCCTTCATCGGCCGGTCCACCGCGCCTCCGAGCCGATGCTACGCCGTGCCCGCCGACGCTGTCCGATATGGATGAGCTAACGCGGTGGCTTCGGCGTGCCATCTCGGCGAGACAGACCAGCGGACGCTGGGAGGGCGGCTTCCCCCGTTATGCGTGGCTGGACGTAGAAGGAACTGTCTACGAGGCGCGACAGCTCGGACCCGGTTCCGGCGAGTACAAGGGCTATGCCCTCGAAGCCGAGCAGAGACCCCGCGGGCTGGCTACATGACCCAACGGTTCCTTACGATCGAACCGGAATGGCTGCCTGCACAAGGCGTCACATCCGCCGAACTGGCGGCAACCTGGTGCCGACTCACCATCACGGTGGATGGCCGAGTCGTTACCAGGGTTGACGATCTGTTGGCAAACAGCACCCGTAACGCGATCTTCTGCTCCGCCTACCCCCTCGCTGAGTGGATCGCGACACACTGGTGGTTCCTCCGATCCCACGTTCGCGCAGCAGGAGCGCTTGACCGGCTACCAAGCTCTATCAACTTCGCCGCACATTCGGGAGCCAACGGCGCTGCCTCCCACGACATGCGAACCGCTGGCGATGGGTTCTTGTGGCCCCGGCTGCTGATCGTGCCCGAAGGCCGGCGAACACTGCTGGCATGGACCGCAGACGAGTTCCCGCAGGCTGGACTGCTGCGCTTCGTGGCCGACGGTCGTGCGTGGGGGCGGCCTGTGGAAGTTCAAGCCTCGCTCTCAAGTCTCGTGGACACCGTCATCGATCGACTACACGAGGTTGGAATCACCGACACTCTTCTCGAGGACGAATGGCGAGCGATCCTCGCGGCCGATGAGCAGGAGGCGTCCTTTTGCGACGCGGCTGCAGCTCTGGGCCTCGATCCATACGACATGGATGAGCAAACGGCGAAGAGCATTGAGGGTCTTGGCGCAGCGTTGGGGCAGGAACTCGTCGTCGAGTTGGCTGCCGCGGCTGATCCGCAGCGACTCCGCGAAGATCTGGACTGGGTCACCCACAGTCTCAAACGCATCTCGCACAAGCCGGGCGCCGCGAGGGGAGTCCTGGCGAAACTGCGCGCGCTACACCTTCGCGACGATGACAGCGGGCCACCGTGGGAGCTTGGCTGGCGACACGCGAAGACTGTTCGGAAGGTCCTGCGCGTGGCCGACTCGGAGCCGTTTGGTTTCGACGGGATGTTCGACCATCGACACTCGGCGTCCGGCGACGGCGCTCTACAAGCCCTCGCCTCCGGGGTCTCAGGACGGATCGAGGTCGTTCTCGGAATCCGGGCAGGAGTCGCGGGCCAACGGTTCGTTGATGGGCGGGCGCTGTGGCGCAGCCTCCACACAGAGGACCGTCCATATCTGCTCACGACCGCGAACACGTTCGAGCAGCGGGTCGAACGCGCCTTCGCGGCCGAGTTGCTCGCTCCCGCCATGGGCATCGCGAAAATCATCGACACCCGCAGCGGGGTCGCGCTGGCGACCGATGTCGAGCGCGCCGCTCGGAGATTCAAGGTGTCGCCCGTTGTCGTCGGGCACCAACTTGAGAATCAGCTCGGTCTAACGATCGCGGGCTGAACCCCACTGCGCACGGTTTTCGAACCTGCTGCGCGACGTTGCTCGAAATACCGCTACGGGGATTCGAACCCCGGTTTCCGCCGTGAGAGGGCGGCGTCCTAGTCCCCTAGACGATAGCGGCGCGTACGACGGCGATCACGGTAGCAAGGCGCGGACGCCAACCCGCGGATGAGACGCGTCCGGCCGCACTGGCGGGCGCGGTCGGGCGGCGTTCGCGGGAGCGGTCGGGGACGCCGGTCGCTAAGGTTGGACGGGCCAGCGGATGTGGCGGAATGGCAGACGCGCAGGCTTCAGGTGCCTGTGTCCTTCGGGACGTGGAGGTTCAAGTCCTCTCATCCGCATCGATGTCGTGAGCAGCAGACCAGGGTCCCGCGATCACGGGGCTCCTGTCGTTGACACCGACCGCGCGAGCCGCCGGCGCCGCAAGTGGAAACGCGCCCAGGGCCGACACGTTTTCTCACGTCGTCGGCGGCGCGGCTTCTCCCTCGGTCGGCGAGCAGGGCGTTGCCCGCGCCGTGCTTCCGCGCGCGACGGCACGGGACCGGCCGAGCCGGCGTCCGCCGTAGCGCATGGTCCGCTCGTCAAGCCGCAGGCGCCGGTACGTCCCGACGGCGGCATGCGCGATCGTGCGCTGGCCCGCACGGTCAGCGACGGTGACCCTGCGCCCGCCCGCGCTGATCCACGCGGCGGCGCCGCCCGCGTTGACAGCGAGCACGTCAACGGGTGCGACCCGGTGGCAGAACGTCAGGCGACCTCGTTGCAGGTCGAAGACCCTGACCTGGACGACGTCGGTCTCCTCGCCGTAGACCCCGGTCGTAGCCGACGACGAACGCGGCAAACCGCCCGGCGAAGCGGAACTGGTAGAGCTTCTGGCTCGCCCGCGGGATCTGACGCTGGTCGTAGATGACCCTGCCGAGCTCGACCGTCCGACCGCTGCTCCGCCAGCAGGCCACGACCGTGTTCGGGTTGACCGTGAAGCGCTGCTGCGAGAGGAAGACGATCGCGTCAGTCGTGCGCTGCAACACCTCACCGTCGCCGACCTTGCTCGCGCAGCTATCCCCCGCGGCCGGAGTCGTCGTCGCGCCGGCAGCAGCCAGCGCAACGACGACAACCAGTCCAGCGGTGAACCACAGCGAGATCATCGCTCGCGACTCGGTCATGCGACTGGCCGGTAGAAGAGCACCTGACCGTTCGGTACCCCGATCGGCGCGATGTTGTTCGGCTTGCGGAGTGGTAGTAGCTGCTCACGAGCGCGTCCTTCGCAGGATCGTCGGGCGCCTGCACGACGCGAACGACGGGGTTGGCGAATGCAGCGGCGGCGCCTCCGTCGAAGAAGGCCCGCGACGTCGCACTCGAGTTCGCTGAACTCCCCGGTTGGGACGTCGTAGAGGAGCGACCGGAACGTCCTGATGCTGCCGGGACGCGTCCCGCTTCGTAGACACGGACGCTGCGGCCGTCCTACCCGACCTCACGGCGCTGGCCGTGGTTGCCCAGGTAGCCCATCGCGTAGAGCTGCTGTCGATGGCGCGCTCGTACGTCGTCGTCGCGCTCGTCACTCGGAGGATCCGCGGGGGTTGCTGAGCTTGCAGAACAGAGCGACCGGAACCGCAAGCGTGGCAATGATCTGCTGGCGCCGAGTCCTTTCCCCAGGCTCCAGCAGTCGCTCGATCAGAGCCTCGACTTCCGCCTGAGCGTTTGTCCGTCGTCCACCCTGCTGCATTCTTGATTCGACCGCGGCCCCGACTCGAGGCCGTTGTCGCTCGAAGACCCTGATCCGGGTCGGCGATCCGCGGCTTCTCGGAACGACGCGAGGTCGCCCCAGTCATCGGGCTCGGCAAGCGGATGCAGGTCGTACGCCGCGTACGCGGCATCGATCTGGGCGGCACGGTCGCGCCCCGATCTGCGGGTCATCGCCGGAATCGATCGATCACATGACCCACGTTACGGGCAGACATCCAGCGATCGCCTGCCGGTTGGTTTCGGTGCATCAGCGCGGCTCGACGAACAGTGACTGCGCGCAGACGCCGAAGGGACCTTCGAGGTCGTGCAGCGTCGCCGTCGAGAGGCCGAACCCGGCTGCGGACGACGACGTCCGCGCGTCGACGCCGATCCACTCGCCGGCCGGCTCGCGCGCCAGGTGGATCGTCAGCTCGGTGTTGACGAACAGCCAGTCGCGCCACGGCAGGATCCAACTCAAGCCGTTGGCGAAGTCCGCGGCCGCCGCGACGCGAGCCAGCTGCGACGGCGCCTCGCCCGCAACGACCTCGCCGCGCAGCCGGATCCACGCCGCGACCGCGCCCGAGCCGAGCTCGCCCGCGACCTGGCGGATCTCGGTGGCGTCGGGATAGAAGAGCTCCTGCGAAGACTCGATGAACAGCGGCAGCGGCTCGCCCTGCTCGGGCGGCGGGAGCGGGGGCGCGCCGTCAACAGGCGAGGCGACGGCCGACGGGATGTCCGCCCGGCGCACCCGCACGGCCCGCGCGAGGCACGCGTGCCGCCCGCCCGCGTCGAGCGTCGCCTCGACGACCTGAAAGCGCCGACCCGGCCGCACGACCGAGGCCGCCACGTCAACCCGGCCCAAAGGCACGCCGCTCAGGAAGTCGATCGTCAGCCGCGTCACGACGAGATCGGCGCCCGGCTCGGCGGCCTCGATCGTGCGAGCGAGCAGCGCCGACGGCGCACCGCCGTGCATCATCCGCTCGTCCCACGGCCCGCGGACGATCGGCGCGGACTGAAAGCCCGCTCCGTCCCGCTGGAAGAGGGGCTGCGCACTCTCGGTCACCCGCTCCACGCTAGCCCGGCGAGCACGAGCTCGGCGGAAGGAGGCGCCAAGCCGCGTTCGCGACCTGACCTCCCCGGCAGGGCGCGTTACGCTCGAGTGCGTGGACGTCGAACCGCCTGAGAGGCCCGGGAAGCGCTTCCTCGCCGCCCACGGATCCCTCGCCGGTCAGATCTCGATCGGTGAGGATCGCGACTTCACGGACGACGGCGCGACGCGCCCGGACACCACGAGCGACGCCGAAGCGGTCGTCCGGCGCTACTACGCGATCGTCGCCGACCTCGCGTCCGGCGCCGACGACCTGCGCGACATCCTCCATCCCGACGTGCGCATCACCGAGCACCCGAACGCGATCAACCCGCGCGGGCAGGTCCGCGACCGCGACGCGAGCATCGCCGGCTTCGAAGCCGGCAAGCAGCTGCTCGCCTCCCAAACCTTCGAGGTCCACGAGGTCATCGCGAACGGCAACCGCGTCGCCGTCAAGGCGACCTGGCGCGGCACCATCGGCAAGGCCGCGGGGCCGCTTCCCGCCGGAGCCGAGCTCACGGCTCACATCGCGGCGCTGCTCACCGTCGAAAACCGCCAGATCAAGGAGCACGAGACCTTCGACTGCTACGAGCCGCTGCCCGCCACGCAGGCAGCGGCCGACTGAGCTACCGGCTGTGGCGACCTGAGCGCGACGGCGACGCCGACCCGGAGCTCGCCGCGGCCCGCTCCCGGCGCCCCGGCCGCACCCCCGGGCGCTGCGACGGCCGCCGGCGCGGGCCACCGCCGCCACCGCCACCGCCGCTCGTCGCCGTCGGCAGGCCGCTCAAGGAGAACTCCTTGTGCAGGCCGAGGTCCGTCGCGATCTTCGACATGTCGCGCGCCTGGTCGCCCAGGACGAACGTCACGCTGATGCCCGAGCGCCCCGCGCGGCCCGTGCGGCCCGTGCGGTGGACGTAGCCGTCGCGATCCTCGGGCATGTCGTAGTTGATGACGTGCGTCACGTCACGGACGTCGATGCCGCGGGCGGCCACGTCGGTGGCGACCAGCGTGTCGACCTCGCCGCGCTCGAAGCGCGCCAGCGCCTTCTCGCGCTGGGACTGCGTCTTGTCGCCATGCATCGCAAGCGCCGTGACGTTGTGGTCGCGCAGGCGCTTGACGAGCCGGTCGGCGCCGCGCTTCGTCCGCACGAAGACGATGCAAAGCCCGCGGTCGTCGGCCTTGAGCTCGTGGACGAGGTGCGCGACCTTGGCCTCGTGCTGGACCTTGAGGAAGCGGTGCTCGGTCTCGGGCGCCCCCACCTCGACCGGCGGGATGTGCTCGTGGCGGCGCGCGTCGGTCGTGTAGGCCTTGGCGATCGTGCCGGCGTCGCCCTCGAGCGTCGCCGAGAAGAACAGCGTCTGACGGGTGCGCGGCGTCTTCGCCACGATCCGGTCGACGGCGGGACGGAAGCCCATGTCGAGCATCCGGTCGGCCTCGTCGAGGACGAGCATCTTGACGTGCTCGAGCGTGATCGCGCGGCGCTGGAGGATGTCCTCCAACCGGCCGGGCGTCGCGACGATGATGTGCGCCCGGCGGGCGAGCTTCATCTGGCGCTCGATGCCGGCGCCGCCGTAGACGCAGGCGACCGACAGCGCGCGGGCGTGCGCCAGCTCGTTGAGGTCGTCGACGATCTGCAGCGCGAGCTCGCGCGTCGGCGCCAGGATGAGGCCGCCGGGACGGCGGTCGGTCGCCTTCAGAAGCTCGACCATCGGGACGGCGAAGGCGAGCGTCTTGCCCGAGCCGGTCGGCGACTTGGCGAGCACGTCATGGCCCGCGAGGACGTCCGGGATGACGAGGTGCTGGATCGCGAAGGGATCCGTGATGTCGCGCGCCCTGAGCGCATCGACCACCACGGCGGATACGCCGAGATCGGCGAAGGACTTCGAAGACATGAAGAGTGGCTCCTAACAGTGGCCGCGCGAAATCGCGCTTCCGGCCATCAATGCAGTTCGGGAGATTCGACTGACCCGAACCGCGTTAGCGCACTCGAAGACAAGAACCTCATGAGCAGCGGCGCTGCCCGTGGCCTAGACGGTAGCAGCAGAGATCCTGCAAACCGCGATCATGGACGAGATGCCCCGTCCGCTGCCCTCACTCTCCGCGCGGCTCGCGGACGTCCAGTCCTCGCCGGTCCGCGACATCCTGAAGCTCACCCAGCGCGCCGAGGTCATCTCGTTCGCCGGCGGCCTGCCGGCGCCCGAGCTGTTCCCCGCGGAGATGGTCGCGCAGGCTTTCAGCGAGCGCTCGCGCCCACCGTCGTCGCGCGGGCGCTGCAGTACTCGACCACCGAGGGCGACCCGCAGCTGCGCGCGCTGCTCGCACAACGGCTCGCCGGCCGGGGCCTGCCCACCGAAGCGGACGAGATCCTCGTCACGACCGGCTCGCAGCAGGCGCTCGGCCTCGTCGCGAGCGTGCTCGTCGACCCCGACGACGTCGTGCTCGTCGAGAACCCCTCCTACCTCGCGGCGCTGCAGGCCTTCGGCTTCGCCGGCGCGCGCCTCGTCCCCGCCCCCTGCGACGACGCACGGCCTCGACCCCGAGCAGCTCCCCGAGCTCATCGCTGAGCACCGGCCGAAGTTCCTCTACCTCGTCCCGACCTTCCAGAACCCGACGGGCCGCACGCTGCCCGGCGCCCGCCGCGCCCGGCTCGCCGAGATCGCCGCCGAGCACGGCATGTGGCTCGTCGAGGACGACCCCTACGGCGAGCTGCGCTACGACGGCCAGCCGCTCGCCCCGATCGCCTCCTACGACGGCGCCCGCGACCGCACGGTGACCGTCTCCTCGCTGTCGAAGGTGCTGGCTCCCGGCCTGCGGATCGGCTTCCTGCGCGCGCCCGAGCAGCTCCTCGGCCCGCTGACCGTCGCCAAGCAGGCGGCCGACCTGCACACCTCGACCGTCGACCAGCACGCCGCCCGCATCTGCTTGCAGACGGGCGACCTCGACGACCACGTCGAGCTCATCTGCGCCGAGTACCGCCGGCGCCGCGACGCGCTGCTCGGCGGGCTTCAGCGAAGCCCTCCCCGAGGGCTCGACCCACAACCACCCCGACGGCGGGATGTTCGTCTGGGCGCGCCTGCCGGCGGGCTGGCACGCCACCAAGCTCCTCAGCGCCGCGTTGCAGCACGACGTCGCGTTCGTGCCTGGCGCCCCGTTCTACGCGACCGACCCCGACCCGCGCACCCTGCGCCTGTCGTTCACCACCCACCCGCCCGCCGAGATCGTCGAGGGCCTCGCGCGGCTGCGCGCCGCAGCGACGGAGGGGCCGTAGCCGAGCATGCCCCAGCGCGACGTCCCGATCCGCGAGGACACGATCCGCCTCGGCCAGCTGCTCAAGCTCGCCGGCCTGGCCGACTCGGGCGGCCACGCGCGCGAGCTCGTGCAGGAGGGCGCCGCGCAGGTCAACGGCGAGGTCGAGACGCGCCGCGGGCGCCAGCTGCACCATGGCGACCTCGTGACCGTCGACGGAGAAACGGTTCGCGTGGCCTGACGACCGGGGTACGGTGGGGTGCGTGTCGCACAACCTCGTCGAGATCATCCGCCGCCATCACGAGCGCGGCGCGCCGACGGCGCTCGAGGTGCTCAAGCACGCGGTCGAGGATCACGGCGAGATCACCGACGACGACCGCCGCGCCGCGGCCGAGCTGTCCGGCCTGCCCGAGGCCGCCGTCCACGGCGTCTCGACGTTCTACGACGACCTGCTGCAGCCGCGCGGCGCCCGCCACATCCGCGTCTGCACCGGCACGGCATGCTTCGCGACGACCGCGGACGCCCACGTCGACGCGCTGCGCGCCGCCTTCGGGTGCGAGCTCGGCGAGCGCACCGCCGACGGGTCGGTCTCGCTCGCCGAGACGGTCTGCCTGGGCTACTGCCACAGCTCGCCCGCGGTACGCGACGGCGACATCGTCGACGCCGGGCCGGGGGTCGTCGAGCGCATGGTCGCCGGAACCCCGCAAGCCGGCCGCGAGCCGCCTCCGCGCGTCGCGGTCGACGAGCCGGTGCTGCTCGCCTACGGGCACGACTGGGCGGGCCTGTCGCGCGCGGTCGCGACGCTCACGCCCGAGGAGCTGCTCGAGGAGGTCAAGGCCGCGAACGTCCGCGGCCGCGGCGGCGCGGGCTTTCCCGCCGGCGCGAAGTGGGAGTTCGCGCGCAACGCGCCCGGCGAGCGCAAGTTCATCGTCGCCAACGGCGACGAGGGCGACCCCGGCTCGTACATCGACAAGGTCCTCATGGAGCAGCATCCCGAGCTGCTGCTCGAGGGCATGGCGCTCGCGGGCTACGCCGTCGGCGCCGACCACGGCTTCGTCCTGACGCGCTCGGAGTACCCGCGCTCCAAGCCGACGCTCGCCGCCGTCGCCGCCGCGGCGCGCAGCGCCGGCGTGCTCGGCACCTCCGTCCTGGGGAGCGACTTCTCATTCGACGTGACGATCGTCGAGGGCGCCGGGTCGTACGTCGTCGGCGAGGAGACCGCGCTGCTCGCCTGCCTGCAGGGCCTGCGCGGCACCGTCTCGGCCCGCCCGCCGTTTCCGGCGCAGCGCGGCCTGCACGGCATGCCGACGGTCGTCAACAACGTCGAGACGCTCTGCAACATCCCGGTGGTCGCGCGCATGGGCGCGACGCGCTACGAGCGGCTGAGCCGCGGCCCGACGTCGGGCACGAAGCTCGTCTGCTTCAACGAGCGCTTCGTCGCGCCAGGCGTCTACGAGGTCGCGTTCGGCATGACGATGCGCGACCTGTGCGAGGACCTCGCCGGCGGCCTGCGCGACGGCCACAGGATCAAGGCGCTGCAGATCGGCGGCCCGCTCGGCGGGATCCTGCCGGCCTCGCTGCTCGACACGCGCTTCGATTTCGACGACCTCGCAGCCGCCGGCTGCATGCTCGGCCACGGCGGGATCGTCGGCTTCGACGAGACGACCGACATGCGCGCGCTCGCCAAGCACCTCCTGCACTTCGGCGCCGACGAGAGCTGCGGCAAGTGCTTCCCGTGCCGGATCGGACTGCGCCGCGCGGAGGAGATGTTCGTTGACGGCGCGACCCGTGGATCGGGTCAAGCTCGAAGCCCTGCTCGAGACGCTCGAGCTCGGGTCGCTGTGCGCGCACGGCGGCGGGATGCCGGCGCCGATCCGCAGCCTGCTCGCCCACTTCCCCGAGGAGCTGGGGCTCGCATGAGGGTCGAGATCGACGGCCGGCAGGTGGAGGTGGCAGCGGGCACGAGCGTGCTCGAAGCCGTGCGGGCGCTCGGCGGCGACGTGCCGACGCTGTGCTTCGACCCGCGCCAGGTGCCGTTCGGCGCCTGCCGCGTGTGCATGGTCGGCGTCGAAGGCGCGCCGGCGCCGCTCGCGTCGTGCACGACGCCGTGTCGCGACGGCATGGTCGTCGACACGCGCGACGAGACCGCCCGCAGGATCGCGGCGGCGACCGTCGAGCTCGTGCTGTCCGAGCTGCCGGAGCCGCCGCCGCCCGGCTCGGAGCTCGCGGACGTCGCGCGCCGGCTCGGCGTCGATCACGGCGACCTGCGCTGGCCCGGCGAGGTGCACGAGCGCGAGCAGGATCTGCGCCATCCGTACCTCGCGCTGCGCCACGAGCTGTGCATCTCCTGCGGGCGCTGCATCCGGGCGTGCGACGAGGTCCAGGGCGCGTTCGCGCTGACCGCGACAGGCCGCGGCTTCGAGGCGAACATCGCCGCCGGCATGGACCAGGGCTTCCGCGAGTCGACGTGCGTGGCATGCGGCGCATGCGCCGACACCTGCCCAACCGACGCCATCACGGAGATCTCCCTGCTTAAGATGGAGTGATGCAGCGCGACGTCACCACGACCTGCGGCTATTGCGGCGTCGGCTGTCGCCTCGAGGCCCACGCGCGCGACGGGCGGGTCGCGAACATCACGCCGGCGCTCGACGGGCCCGCGAACCGAGGCCACACATGCCTTAAGGGCCGCTTCGCGCATCAGTTCTCGCGCAACCGCGAACGGCTGACCACCCCGCTGATCCGCGACCGGGCGACCGGCGAGCTGCGGCCCGCGTCGTGGCACGAGGCGACCGCGTTCATCGTGGCCGAGCTCACGCGGATCAAGCAAGCCCACGGCCCCGACGCGATCGCCGGCCTCGCCTCCTCGCGCGCGACCAACGAGGACTGCTACGTCATGCAGCGCATGATGCGCGCGGCGATCGGCACGCACAACATCGACAACTGCTCGCGCGTCTGCCACTCCCCGACCTCGTGGGCGCTGCGCAAGTCCTTCGGCCTGTCGGGCGCGACGGGCTCCTTCGACGACATCGAGGCCGCGGACGCCGCGATCATCATCGGCGCGAACCCGACCGAGGGCCACCCGGTCGCCGGCGCGCGGATCAAGCAGGCGACGCTGCGCGGCCTGAAGCTCGTGACGATCGACCCGCGGCGCATCGAGCTCGCCGACTACGGCGTGCTGCACCTGAGCCCCCGGCCTGGATCCAACGCCGCGATCATGCTCGGCCTCGCGCACGTCGTCGCCCGCGACGGGCTCACCGACGAGCGCTTCATCGCCGCCCGCACCGAGGGCTGGGACGCCGTCGCGGAGCTGCTCGAGGACTACACGCCGGCCGACGTCGAGCGCATCAGCGGCGTGCCGGCCGCCGACCTCGAGCGCGCCGCGCACATCTACGCCGAGGCCGCCGAGGCGTCGCTCTTGTGGGGTCTCGGGGTCACCGAGCACCGCTACGGCTCGGAGGTCGTGCGCCTGATCTGCAACCTGGCGCTGATGTGCGGCAAGGTCGGTCGGCCGGGCTCGGCGCTGCTGCCGCTGCGCGGGCAGAACAACGTCCAGGGCTCGTCGGACATGGGCGCGCTGCCGGACACCTTCACCGGCTACCAGTCGGTCCTCGACGACGACGTGGCCGTGCGCTTTGAAGCCGCGTGGGGCGTCGAGCTGAAGCGCGAGCGCGGGCTGAAGATCCCCGAGATGTTCGACGCGGCGGTCGCGGGCGAGCTGCGCGCGATGTACATCTTCGGCGAGGACGTGGCGCAGACCGATCCGAACACGACGCACGTCATCCGCGCTTTGGAGGCGCTCGAGTTCCTCGTCGTGCAGGAGATCTTCGAGAACGAGACGACGCGCTACGCCGACGTCGTCCTGCCCGCGTCGTCGTTTCTCGAGAAGACCGGCACGTTCACGAACGCCGAGCGGCGCGTGCAGCTCGTCGAGGCGGCGATCGACCCGCCCGGCGACGCGCGCACGGACTTCGACATCCTCACGACGATCTCCGCCGCCCTCGGCCACGAGATGGGCTTCGAGACGCCCGCCGACGTCATGGACGAGGTCGCGTCGCTGACGCCCGACTGGGCCGGCGTGTCGCACGAGCGCGTCGGCCGGGGCGGCCTGCAGTGGCCGGTCACCGCCGACGGGACGGACTCCCCCACCCTCTACGCCGAGACGTTCACGCTGCCCGGCGGGCGCGCGCAGTTCGCGGCGCTGCCCTACAAGCCGCCCGGCAGCGAGGCGTCCGACGAGTTCCCGGTCATCCTCGTGACCGGCCGCCGGCTCGAGCACTACAACGCCGGCACGATGACCCGCCGCACCGCCAACCTCGACCTCCTGCCATCGGACTGGCTCGAGATCCACCCCGAGGACGCCGCGCGGTTGTGGGTGCAGGACGGCTCGCTCGTCTCGGTCCGCAGCCCGCACGGCCGGATCGAGCTCGAGGCCAGGGTCACGACGCGCATCGAGCCCGGCCACGTCTTCACGGCGTTTCACTTCCCGGAGGTCCGCACGAACCTGCTCATCGGGCCGTCGGCGGACGTCAACACGTCGTGCCCGGAATACAAGGTCGTCGCGGTCGACGTGCGGCCGGTCGCCGAAGAGCCGCGCCGCACGCCGGCGATCGCGACCGCGAGGTAGCCGTGCCGGCGCCGGTCTCCGGCCGGATGACCGCCGTCGTGCGCCGCGACGGCGAGCGCGACGAGGTCGCCGTCGAGGAGCCGCTCGAGATCCGCGTCGACGGCGCCGCGCTGACCGTCACGATGCGCACGCCCGGCCACGACGAGGAGCTCGCGCTCGGCTTCCTCTACGGCGAGGGGCTCATCGATCGCGCGCACGAAGCCGGGCTCACCGACGACCTCGCGGCGAACACGATCGAAGTGCGCGGCCCGCTGCGGCGCGACCCCGGCACGCGGCGCTTCTACACCACCTCGTCGTGCGGAGTGTGCGGCAAGGGCTCGCTCGAGGAGGTCGCAGTGCACGCGCCGCCGCTGCCGGCGGGGCCGATCGTCGATCGCGCGCTGCTGGCCTCCCTGCCGGAGCTGCTGCGCCAGCCGGCGTTCGCGCGCACGGGCGGGATGCACGCGACCGGCCTCTTCAGCGCCGGCGGCGAGCTCGTGCTCGCCCGCGAGGACGTCGGGCGCCACAACGCGATGGACAAGGTCATCGGCCGCGCGCTGCGCGACGGGCTGCTGCCGCTGCACGGCCGGATCTTGTGCGTGAGCGGCCGGCTGTCGTTCGAGCTCGTGCAGAAGGCGGCGGTGGCCGGTGCGCCGATCCTCGTCGGCGTCGGCGCACCCACGTCGCTTGCGATCGCGCTCGCCGCCGATCGCGGCATGACGCTCGCCGGCTTCGCCCGCGGCGGGAGCGTGAACGTCTACAGCGGCGCCGAGCGCGTGGCGTAGCGTGCCCGACCGCTTCGACTCCTACCTGGCGAGCGCCGCGGCGCTCCTGCGCGGCGGCGAGCTGGCGAAGGCGGAGGGCTTCGAGCGCATGGCCCGCGAGACGCTCGAGCGCCTCGGCTCGCCGCCCGACCTCGCGGCGAAGCTCCACGCGCTGCGCGGCGACCGGGCGCTGCGCCAGGCCGACTACCCGCACGCGGAGGCGGCGTTCGCCGACGCGCTCGCCGCGCTGCGCGAGTCCGGCCCCAACCGCCGCGAGGAGTTCGAGCTCTTGCAGAAGCTCGGCAACGCGCGCTCGCACCAGGGCCTCGAGGAGCAGGCGCTCGTGGCCTTCGACGAGGCGATCACGGTCGGCGCGCTGATCAGTGGCGCGTTCTCGCCGGCGGCGTTCGTGCACATCGGGCGCGCGGAGTCGCTGCGGCGGCTCGGAAGGCGCGCGGACGCCGAGGAGAGCCTGCGCGCGGCGATCGCCGCCGCCGAGCACGCGCCGAAGGAGAGCCGCGACCGGATCGCGCTCGCGGCACGCCGCGCGCTCGACGCGCTGCGCCCTCGGTCCGCGGACACGCCGGGCGCAGCGTGGGGCCCCGCCACGCCCGCAGCGCCGGGCCGGCCAGCCTCGCCCGCGGGCCCGGGCAGGCCCGGCTCCCCCGCCGGCCCGGGCAGGACCGGCTCGCCCGCGAGCCCGGTCGGGCCGGGGGCGGCGCCTGTCCTGCGCGCCGACGAGCAGGCGTTCGACGCGGTCCTCGCGGAGCTCGACTCGCTCATCGGCCTCGCGGCCGTCAAGGCCGAGGTGCGGCGGCTCGCGGAGCTGCTGCGGATCGCGACGATGCGCCGCGCCGAGGGGCTGAAGACCGTCCAGGTCTCGCTGCACCTCGTCTTCCAGGGCGGCGCCGGCACCGGCAAGACGACCGTCGCGCGGCTCTTCGGGCGCCTTTACAAGAGCCTCGGCCTGCTGGCGAGCGACCACGTCGTCGAGGTCAGCCGCGAGGATCTCGTCTCGGGCTACGTCGGCCAGACCGCGACGAAGACCGCCGCCGCCGTCGACAGCGCCCTCGACGGCGTGCTCTTCATCGACGAGGCCTACGGGCTCGTGCGCCCCGGCGCCGAGGGGGACTTCGGCCCCGAGGCGGTCGTCGAGCTGCTCAAGCGCATGGAGGACGATCGCGCGCGCCTCGCCGTCATCGCAGCCGGCTACCCGCACGAGATGACCGAGTTCCTCGCCTCGAACTCCGGCTTTCGCAGCCGCTTCGGCGAGACGATCCACTTCGAGGACTACGGCCCCGCCGAGCTCGTGCAGATCTTCGAGAAGTTCGCCGCCGAGGCGGACTACGCGCTGACCGACGAGGCGCGCGACGAGCTCGAGCGCCTGATGGCGCGCCTGCACGCCGCGCGCGACCGCTACTTCGGCAACGCGCGCACGGCGCGCAACCTCTTCGACGACGTCGTCGCACACCAGGCGCAGCGGCTGCTGGGCGCGGGCCCGAAGCCCGACCGCCGCTCGCTCATGGAGCTGACGGCGCCCGACGTCCACGCGGCGAGCGCCCCGAAGGGCGACGCCGGCGTCACAGCGCCGGAACGAGAGGGCTGGATGGCTTGACCGCCATCCCGCGCGCCTCGGCGATCGCCTCGAGCATCACGGCGGTGTCGGCGATCGGGACGCCGGTGAGGTGGTCACTGCGGGCAGCGAAGTCGGCCTCGATCGCGGTGAGCGCGGCGGCGTACGTGTCGGCGTCGCGGGCGGCGAGGGCGCGCAGCGCGGTGGCCGTGCGCTCGAACGCCTCGCCGCGCGGCTCCATGCGCGCGGCGCGGACGGCGACCTCGTCGTCGTCGCCGAGGATCGCCGCGGCGACCGCCAGCACGTACGACGCGACCGGCGAGCCCTCGGCGTCCTCGTCGCCGTCGAGCTCGTCGCGGACCTCCGTCGCGGCGACCTCGGCCTGGCCGGCGAGCACCGACGCCTTCAGCAGCCCGACGAGCCGGCCGTAGCTCTTCGGCGGCGCGAGCGCCCACGACTCGCGGTACTGCCCGGCGGCACGCGCGTAGGTCGCGCGCGCGGCGTCCTGGTCGCCCGCGAGCAGCGCCGCGTGGGCCTCGCCCTCGCTGGCGATGGCCGCGACCATGAGCTGCTTGTGCTCGCCGTCCTGCACGCTGCCGAGCTTACGCCCGGCGGAGCGTTCGCGCACGCCATACACGCCTGCGTACAGCGCGGCGGTGCCGGCTGCGATCGCGAGCGTGAAGCTCAGCGGGTCGGTGTCGTCGAGGATCAGCGGGATGAGCGCGATCGCGAGCGCCGGCGGCACCGGCCTGGCGAGCAGCGCCATGACGCCGAGCGTCACGATCACGGCGAGCGTGCCCGCGACCCATGTGACGGGCACGACCTCGGCCGCGACGGACCCGGCGAGCGCCGCGCAGACGATCACGATCCAGCGACGCAGCCCGTCGCCGAGCTGCAGCGACCCGCGGCCGAGCCACTCGAGCGCCGAGACGAACAGCGGCGGCGCGAGCGCGACGCTCGACAGCCCCAGCAGCTCGCCGCCGGCGATGATCCACG
The DNA here is from genome assembly GCA_963839905.1 of uncultured Actinomycetes bacterium. GTDB lineage: Bacteria > Actinomycetota > Thermoleophilia > Solirubrobacterales > Solirubrobacteraceae > CADCVQ01. The sequence goes on from CAWIXC010000018.1 coordinate 271,129, forward strand.
CCGTGACGACAAGCCAGATACCGCCCGCCACCCGCCACCCGTAGCGATCGGCGGGCGCGGTGCCCGGTCGCATCGCGGCGGCCACGACGAGCGAGATCGCCAGCACCGCGAGCGGGTAGCTCCACGCGTGCACGTCGAAGACGATCGGCAGCACGGCGGCCGACAGCGCGGGCGCCAGTCGCGTGCCGAGCGCCTGCATGGCGAGCAGGCCGAGCGTCACAGCGAGGATCGCGGTCGCGGTCAGCGACCAGTCCGGGCGCAGCAGCAGGACCCCGCAGAGCGCGAACGCCGGCGGCAGCACCGCCACGCGCCAGCGCGACGCCGACCAGCCCGCCATTCCCAGGACCCAGATCCCCATCGCCAGCGCGGCGCCCTCGGGGAAGATGATCTCGTGCGTGCCGAGCGCCGACGCGAGCGCGAGCATCGGCACGACCACGACCAGCGGCAGCGCCGCCGTCCACCACCTCGCCGGCGCCGTCACAACGCGCGGCGGTACTCGACGAGTGACATCCCGAACAGCTCGTCATGAAACGGCTCCATCGACAGCGTCCAGCCCTCGCGCTCATAGAAGCGCCGTCCGCGGCGGTGGTCGGCGGGCGTCTGCAGGCGGATCGTCGTGTAGCCGTGCGCCGTCGCGGCCTCGAGGCCGGCGGCTTGGAGCTTGGCCGCCAGTCCGCTGCCCCACCAGTCCTTGCGGGCGAACAGCTGCCAGAAGTGAGCGAGGCCGGGCTCGTCGACGGCCCGGCGCCCGGCGCCCGCGTCATGCCAGCAGACGTGTCCGGCGATCCGCGCGGACCCGTCCTCGGCGAGCATGCACCAGCCGCTCGGCATGGCGAGCACCTCTTCGACCTGCGCGATCTCGTCCTCGGACGTCGGCTCCGCCCAGCCGGGTGGCGCGAACTCGCGGTAGGTCGCGAACCCCTCGACGACGAGCTCTGCGATGCGCGGCGCGTCGCCCGCCAAGGCAGGACGGAACTCGAGCGCCTGGACGTCCACGCCGGGCAACCTACCCGGCGCGACGCGTTCAGGAGCAGGTGAACGTCGGGCTGAACGTGTGCGTCACGATCCCGGTGCCGGGGACGTAGAGGTAGAGCGTCGCGCCGTCGACGGCCAGTGCCTCGGCGCGGAAGCCCTCCTGCTCCTCCGGGCTGCTGAGCGACTCGGAGTCCGCGCAGTCGCCTTGGACGAGGCGGGAGATGCGTGCCTGCTTGGGGTCGCCGGTGTGCTCGGCATCGACGAGCGTCCACAGCACGCCGCCGTTGCCGAGCGACTGCCCGACGACGCGCGCGTCGCTGTCGCCTTCGGAGGCCGCGGCGAACGAGTAGCGCAGGTTCGAGCCGTTGACGGTCTGCGCGAACGCGTAGGAGTAGATGTCCGTGGCGGCGGCGCCGACGATCGTCCCGCGCAGGTCGACCCGGGTCACGTTGTCGACGCCGAACTTGACCGCGTCCTTGGGCAGGCGCAGCCGCTTGGGGGCGGCGCTGCCCTTGCGCGCGAACAGGCCCGACCGCGACCTGTCATGCACGTGCGGCTTGCCATGCAGCTTGTCGCAGCTCAAGCCGTACGCGACGCGATCGCGCCAGCGCGACGGCGCCGAGGTCAGCTCGCAGCGCTTGGGCACGAGGCGCTTGTAGGACGTGCGATGGCCGGCGAGGTCGTCGGAGATCGCGACGCAGCTCTTCGTCCCCGCGCAGCGCAGGTACGTGAGCACGAGCTTGCCGCTGGCGTTGTGGCCGAGGTCGATCGAGCGGTACGCCGCCTTCGGCGCGCCCTTGACCGGCGCGACGCTGCCATCGGAGCTGCGCTGCATGAGCGTCTGGTTGGGGAACGCGCCGCCGAGCCAGACGACGGTGCCGTCGAGCGCGGTGAGCTGGCGCGCGACGGCGCCGGGCACCACGACCGTGTCGGCCGCGCTCGCGGGTGCGGCGAGGACGGCTGTGAGCAGGACTGAGAAGAGGAGGGTTCGCGTGAGCATGTACCGATTAACCCGCCATCGGCGCGCGCCGGGCGCCACCCCGGGTGTAGACCTCCCCCACCCTCGTGCGCTACGGCGCGGGCGTCGCCGGCCAGAGCTCGTCGCCGGACGGGGCGGCCGCCGGGGCCGCCGGCAGAGCGCCGGCGGCGACGACGCGCGTGGAGCACATGTGGTCGTGCAGCGCGCGGCGCTGGCCGTCGACGAACGCCGGCACGTACCAGACGGCGATCGCCACAAGCAGCCCGATGGAGCCGCCGTCGAAGAACCCGAGCGCTGCCGAGACGAACCCCGCGGCGATCGAGATCAGCACCCACTTCGTGAAGATCTCGCGCAGCAGCGCCGTGCCGATGTCGACCTCGCCGTGGTGTCGGCGCACCACGCGGATGCCGACGAGCTGCTTGCCGAAGGTCTGCCCGTTGCGCGCGCCCGGCCGGCGCACGAGCCAGACGGTGAGGACCAGCCAGGCGATGAACCCGAGGACGAGCCCGAGCAGTACTCCGAGCACGATCCAGCCCAGCGCCTCCCAGCCGTCGTCGCTCGAGTCTGTGCCGCTCGCGCCCGCGAGCCCCACGAGGAACCCGAGCACCCCGCCCGCGCCGACGACGACCGCGTAGAACACGACGTCCAGCAGCGCCGCGGCGATCCGCTTCGGATGCCCCGCGAGCGCGGTCGTGTCGAAGGCGGGCACGGTGGTCATGGCGACACCGTCAGTCTGTCGCCGCGCGCCGGACCTGCGGGAAGAAGACGACGTCTCGCAGCGACCTGGCGTCGGTGATCAGCGCGATCAAGCGGTCGATCCCGACGCCGACGCCCGACATCGGCGGCATGCCGAACTCCATCGCCTCGATGAAGTCGGGCTCGAACATCATCGTCTCCTCGTCGCCGGCCGCCCGCATCGTGGCCTGCTCCTCGAGCCGCGTTCGCTGCTCCTCGGGGTCGACGAGCTCGGAGTAGCCCTTCGCGAGCTCCCAGCCGTTCGCCACGATCTGGAACATGTCAAGCCGCGAGCCGTCGTCGTCGTTGCGGCGAGCGAGCGGGACCAGCTCGGCCGGGTGGTTGATCAGGAAGACCGGATCGACGAGCTTCGGGCGGACCGTTCGCTTGTACAGCGCGTCCGCGAGGCGGGCGAACGACACGCGCTCGGAGTCCGGAACCTCGATGCCGATGTCGCGCATCGCGGCAGCAAGGTCGTCGACGTCACGCGTCACGCCGAGGTCGATGCCCGTCTCGTCCGCGACGGCGGCCCGGTAGTCGAGCTGCGGCCACGTCCCGCCGAAGTCGAGCTCGCGATCCTCGTAGGTGACGGTCGTCGTGCCGATCGCGGCCTGCATCGCGTGCTGGATGAGCTCGCGCGTGAACGTCATGTTGTCGCGGAAGTCCCAGTAGGCGGCGTACCACTCGAGCATCGTGAACTCCTGCAGATGGCTCGGGTCGGTGCCTTCGTTGCGAAAGTTCTTGCCGATCTCGAAGACGCGATCCATGCCGCCAGCGACCAGGCGCTTGAGGTAGGTCTCGGGCGCGATCCGCAGGTAGAGGTCCATGCCGAGCGCCTCGTGGCGGGTCACGAACGGCTTCGCGGCCGCGCCGCTGGCGGCGGCCTGCAGCATCGGCGTCTCGACCTCCATGAAGTCGGCCTCGACGAGGAACTCGCGCAGCCCGTGGACCATTCGCGTGCGGGCCTTGAAGCGCTCGCGCGCGTCGCCGTCGAGCACGAGCTGCAGGTAGCGCTTGCGCGACAGCGTCTCGGGATCCGACACGCCCGCCCACTTGTCCGGAAAGCCCGTCAGCGACGGCGCGAGCAGCTCCCAGCTCGTGACGCGGATCGTGGGCTCGCCCTTGCGCGTCGTCCAGCGGTAGCCGTCGACGCCGATGATCGTGCCCAGCGTGAGCGCGGCGGCCGCGGCCATCTGCTCCTCGCCGAGCTCGTCCAACGCGAACGCGACCTGCACGCCGCCCGAGCGATCCTGGACCTGGGCGAACGCGAGCTTGCCGAAGCTGCGATGCAGGACGACGCGGCCGGCGATCCTGGCCGGTGCGGCGTCGTCGAGGGCGGGTACGTCGGCCGCCAGGTGGGTCACGTCGTAGCGGCCGGGATACACGCGGCTAGCGTATCGGCGGCGTCGGGGCGGCGGCCCCGCGGACGCGCCTGCCTGTGAGGCGACCTCGACGCTATCGTCGTCGCCGTGCAACCCATCGTTCGCTTCTCGCCTTCGCCGACCGGTCCCTTCCACGTGGGCGGGGCACGGACCGCGCTGTTCGCGTGGCTCTTCGCGCGCGGCGCGGACGGCCTGTTCCTGCTGCGCAACGAGGACACCGACCCGGTCCGCAGCGAGGAGCGCTGGCTCGAGGGCATCATCGACGGCCTGCGCTGGCTGGGCCTGGACTGGGACGGTGAGATCGTCCGCCAGTCCGAGCGCAAGGACGCCCACCTCGCGGCGGCGCACCAGCTTGTCGAGGAGGGCGCGGCGTACTGGTGTGACTGCACCGCCGACGCGGTCAAGGCTCGCAAGGGGCCCGGTGGGGGCTATGACGGCTTCTGCCGCGACCGGGGGCTCGAGCCCGCCGAGGACCGTGTCATCCGCTTCCGCGTCGACGAGGGCGCCACCACCGTCATGGACGTGGTGCGCGGCGACACGACGTTCGACCATTCCACGATCGACGACTTCGTGATCGTCCGCCGCGGCGGCGGCGCGATGTTCGTGCTCGCGAACGTCGTCGACGACGAGTTCCAGGCGATCACCCATGTCATCCGCGGCGAGGAGCATCTGCCGACGACGCCGAAGTACCTCATCCTGCGGCGGGCGCTGGGCTACGGGGAGGATCCGGTGTTCGCGCACCTGCCTCTCTTGGTGAACGAGCGCCGCCAGAAGCTCTCCAAGCGCCGTGACAAGGTCGCGGTGCTCGAGTTTCGCGACGAGGGCTACACGGCCGAGGCGATGCGCAGCTACCTGGCGCTGCTCGGCTGGTCGCCGCCCGACGGCGAGGAGTTCCTGCCGCTGCAGCGGCTGATCGAGGAGTTCCGCCTCGAGGACGTCACGCACGCGGCGGCGTTCTTCGACATCCAGAAGCTGCAGCACTTCAACGCGACCTACCTGCGCGCGATGACGCCGGGCGAGTTCGCCGCGGCGGCGCGCCCGTGGATCGATCGCGACGACGCGCCCTGGCCCGAGGACGCCTTCGACGAAGGCAAGTTCCTGGCGCTCGTGCCCTTGGCGCAGACGCGCGTCACGCTCCTGTCAGAGGTCCCGCAGCTCGTGGCGTTCCTGTTCCAGGAGCCGGTCGAGATCGACGAGGCGTCGTGGGAGAAGGCGATCGTCCGCAACGCGTGGAGCGCCGATGTCCTGCAAGCAGCCGCGGAGGCGCTCGCCGACGTGCCGTGGGAGGCGGAGCAGCTCAAGGAGGCGATCACGGGCATCGGCGAGCAGCTCGGCCTGTCGCTGCGCAAGGTGCAGGCGCCGATTCGCGTCGCGGCGACGGGCGCGACGGTCGGCTTGCCGCTGTTCGAGTCGCTCGAGGTGCTGGGGCGCGAGCCGAGTCGGTCGCGCCTCGTCGAGGCGCTCGCGCGGTTGGCGGCCGTCCCGCGAAGCGGCTGACGTGGCCGCCGGCGACGCACAGGTGCTCGAGCTCGCCGGGCGCGAGGTGCGGATCACGTCGCCGAACAAGGTGCTCTTCGGCGAGCGCGGTGAGACGAAGCTCGACCTCGTCCGCTACTACGCCGCCGTGGCCGAGCCGCTCATGCGCACGATGGGCGGCCGCCCTGTGCTCATGCAGCGCTTCCCGAAAGGGGCGGGCGGCCCGTCGTTCTTTCAGAAGCGCGTGCCGGACAGCGCGCCGGACTGGCTGCAGACGACTACCGTCCAGACCGTCAACGGCACACCGTCGCGCGCGCTCGTGGCCGCAGACGTCGCGCACGTCGCGTGGGCGGTCAACCTCGCGTGCCTGGGCTTTCACGTGTGGCCGCACCGCGCCGACGATCCCGAGCATGCCGACGAGCTGCGCCTCGACCTCGACCCGCAGCCGGGGACGGGTTTCGACGAGGCGCGGGCGGCCGCCGTCGAGCTGAAGGCGCTGCTGGACGAGCTCGGGATCGTCGCCTTCATCAAGACGACCGGCAACCGCGGGCTGCACGTCTACGTCCGGCTGCAGCCGCGCTGGGATTCGTACGCCGTGCGATTCGCGGCGGTGGCAGCCGCGCGCGAGCTCGAGCGCCGCCGCCCGGACATCCTCACCGCCGCGTGGTGGAAGGAGGAGCGCGGCAAGCGGATCCTGGTCGACTACAACCAGAACGCGCCGCACAAGACGGTGTTCGGCGCGTGGTCGGTGCGTGCGCGCAAGGGCGCGCAGGTCTCGACGCCGATCGCCTGGGAGGAGCTCGACGACGTCCACCCCGACGAGCTGACGCTGGCAAGCGTGCCGGGCCGGCTGGAGCGCGACGGCGACCCGTGGGCCGCGATCGACGAAGCCCCGCAGTCGCTCGAGCCGCTCCTCGCGATGCACGAGCGCGACCGCGCGAACGGCCTGCTCGACGCGCCGTGGCCGCCCGTCTACCCGAAGCAGCCCGACGAGCCGCCGCGCGTCGCGCCGAGCCGCGCGCGCCGCGAAGGATGAGCAGGCTCCTCGTCAGCCCGCAGACGCATGCGCTCGTGGCCGCGCGCCTCGGCGAGCTCTCCGGCGCCGCGATCGGCGATGCCGTCGTCTAGCCCCCTCTACGCCGTCGGCCGCGTGCCGCTGCTCGACGTCGTCACCAGCGTCGGCATGCTTGGCTTCGACGTGCGCGCACGGCGCGAGGCCCTGCGGCTGCTCGACCCGCGGCCCGGCGAGCGCATTCTCGACGTGGCCTGCGGCACGGGTCGCAATCTGCCGCGACTCGCGGCCGCCGTCGGGGGCGCGGGTGAGATCGTCGGGATCGATCGCAGCGGGGCGCTGCTGAAGCGGGCCGAGCGCCGGACGGCGGGGCTGCCCAACGTCGAGCTTGTGTGTGGCGATTTCATGGCGTTTGACTCCGATGCCCGCTGGGACGCGGTGATCTGCTGCCTCGGGCTGTCTGTCCTGGCCGACTGGCGCACGGCTCTCGATCGGATCTTCGCGGCCATCCGCCCGGGCGGGCGGGTCGCGGTGATGGACTGGCTGGTAGACGATCGCCAATCCCGTGCGCTCAACGCATACGTCCGCGTCGGGTCCGCGCTGGCGTTCGCCGATCCCCGTCGCCGCATCCAGGCCGCCATGCTGCCGCGCTTGCACGCGTCGACCTGTCGCCGCCTGCCGCTCGGCTTGCATCTTGTGGCGGGCGTCGTAGGTGCGCCCGTCGACTGATCGGTCGCACGGATGGCGTCAGCCGCGATGCGCGAGTGGGCGCGCGCGGGTTCCGGCAAGCTCCGCGTAGGCAGCGGCATACTGCGCGGCGAGGACGCTCCAATCGAACCGCTGCGCCCGCGCGCGCAGCGTGTCCGAGCGAGCCGCGCGCCGCTGCGGGTCGGCGACGTAGCGCAGCAGGTGGCCGGCGGCGGTCTCGTGATCGTCGGCTTCGAACGCGTCGACCTGGTCGCCGACGTACTCGTCGACGAGCGATGGCGCGGCGCTGCAGACGACGGGGCAGCCGGCCGACATCGCCTCGAGCAAGGCGTTCGAGGCGGTCGCGTCGCGGACGGGCATGAGCAGGGCCGCCGACTCGTCGTACACCGCCGCGAGCTCGGGCTCCGACAGCGGCGGCGCGACGGTGATCGTCGGGTGGTCCTCGTAGCGCTCGCGCGGAGCGTTCGTACCGACGAGCCGGCAGCGCACGCCGCGCCGGCCCAGCAGCTCGACGATCCGCTCGGTCGCCCGCCAGTCGCGCAGGTAGTTGCCGACGAGCAGCACCTCGCCGCGAACGCGGTCGGCGGCGTCCGGCCTGAAAGCTCGCGTCCACACGCCGTGCGGGATCGCCCGCACCGGGACGCCGGCGTCGAGCGCCGTCAGCTCGCGCGCCTGGACCTCGGAGACGGTCAGGATCGCATCCGCGAAGCTCAGCGCGTGCATCGCGGCCCGGTCGCGCCGCATCCGGGCGACCGGCTGGTGGATGGTGAGCATGATCGTCGCGCCGGGCCAGCGCGCGCGCACGAGCGGGACAGCGGCGGCGCCGCTGCAATCCCCGTAGAACACGTGGACGAGGCTCGGATCGGCCGCGATCGACGGCGCCCGGATCCACCTCGTCTCGCCGGCCTCGAGCGCACGCCCGCTCAGCCAGCCCGCCGCACCGAACAGCGAGCAGACCTGGTCGTAGCCGCTGCTCGGCGAGTGGTCGCAGCAGCGATCGCCGACGAAGGCCAGGTGCGGCGACGCCGTCACGGCGACGCAGCGAGCCGCGTCGAGTCGACGAGGATCCGGCGGGTCTTCTCGCGACTGCGCGCAAGCTCTCCGGCCGGCACCACCTCGACGGCCAGCCCGACGCGCGTGCGAAACGCGTCCGCGACCGCGGCGCACGCCACGGCATCCGCCTCCGCCTCGACGAGCAGCTCGTCGTCGGGGTCTCCGCGCCGCAGCACCGCCCGCCACTCGGCGCTCGCCGGCAGGATCTCCGACACGATCTCGGCGACGGACGTCGGGTAGACGAGCACGCCGCCGACCTTCAGCGCGTCGTCCGCCCGGCCGAGGATCCGCGAGATCCGCTCGGCGTCGGACGGGTCGCCGACCGTCGCGCGCACGAGGTCGCGCGTGCGGTAGCGGATCAGCGGGCTGCGACAGCCGGCTCGCCTGGTCGTCAGCGTAAGCTCACCGACCTCGCCGGCCGCCACGTGTGCGTCGCTGTCGAGCGCCAGCACCTCGGCGCGGAAGTCGCCAAAGTTCAGCACGAGCTCGTCCGCCTCCGGATCGGGGCCGAACGCGACGGACGGACCGGTCGTCTCGTTCAAGCCGTAGAGCTCGACCCAGCGAAAGCCCGGCGGCAGCGCGGCGAGCAGCTTGCGCCGCAGCGACTGCTCGGCGGGCTCCGCGCCGATGAACCCGACCCGCAGCCCCGAGCCCGCGAGATCCGCCCCTGACGCCGTCTCGACCAGCCGGCGCAGGTACGACGGGGTCGCGCTGATCGCCGTCCCGACGCCGTCGGCGAGGAAGCGCAGCACGACCTCCGGCGCGCACGGTCCGAGCGGCATGAGCCCGGCGCCGGCCGACTGCGCGAGCAGGTCGAGCGCGGGGCCGCCGACCCACAGCCCGTAGCAGTGCGTGTTGAGCAGGACGTCGTCCGGCCCGAGCCGCCCGTGCCGCGCCGCTCGGGCGAGCCACGCGCCCGTGCGCTCCCAGTCGGCGCGGTCGAACGCCATGCACAGCCGATCGCCCGATGTGCCCGACGTCGCGATCACGCGATGCGCGCCGCGCGCGCCGTCCGCCGAGAGCGGGAAGCGCCCGTAGCCGGCCGTCGTGTGCTTGTCGAACGTCGGCAGCTCAGCGAGCCTGCCGGTCGGCGCGCCGGCGAGATGGTCGCGGTAGAACGGGATCCGCGCGACGGCATCCGCGACCAACGCGCCGACCCACTCCCGCTCGGACACCCCGTCGCTCACGGAACGGACGCCGCCGCGTCGTCGCCCTGCGCCGCCGCCACCGAAGCGAACAGCGCGCGGACGTTGTTCGCGCCGAAGCCCGACGCCCCGGAGCGCTGGATGAGCTCGAAGAAGAACGTCCCGCGGTCGGCGATCGGGGTCGTGAACAGCTGGTAGAGCAGGCCGTCGTCGTCGGCGTCGACGAGGATCTCGAGGCGCTGCAGCGCATCCCACGCAAGCGCCCGGTCGGCAAGCCGCTCGCGCGAGCGCTCGTAGTACTCGCGCGGCGCCGGGAGGAAGGGCACGCCCCGCGCGCGCAGCGCCTCGACGGCGCCGCACAGGTCGTCGCAGGCGATCGCCGCGTGCTGGACGCCCGGCCCCGCGTGCGCGTCGACGAAGCGCTGCGTCTGACCGCGTGAGGCCGGGCCCAGCGGCTCGGTCAGCACGACCGTCAGGCCCGGCGATCGCAGCACCGCGCTGCGCATGCCGGTGGCGGCGTCGCCGACGCACTCGAAGTCGCCGAGCGCAACGCGCTCGAGGCCGAAGACGGCGACGTATGCCTCGGCGATGCGCTCGGCCGTGCCGTGCTCGACGCAGTGCGTGACGTGGTCGACCGCGAGCATGGCCGGCGCGGCCGCGGGCCCGTCGTCCGCCGCCGGCACGAGCGGCGATGTGCGAAGCGAGTGGCGGATCGTCCCGTCGCCCGTCATGTCGATACGCGGCACGCCGCCGATGCGCTCGACCGGCAGCCCATGGTCGCGGGCGCGCCCGGCGAGCGCCTCGGGATCGGCGCAGGTCAGCGCCACGTCGGCGACCGTGTCGCCGTGGACCGCGACATGACTCGCGATCGCGGCGCCCGCGCGCAGCACGAGCCGGACCCCGCCCCAGGCGAGCCACACGGCGTGCTCGCCGTCCGCCGCCGCCGGCTGCGTCGCGAGCGGCGCGAAGCCGAACGTCGCCTCGAGCAGCTCCCGCGTGCGCCGCAGGTCGCCGACCCACAGCTCGAGCGCGTCCAGCGCCACCACCGAGCGCATCGCGTCGGTCGTCGCCGTCGAGCTCCGGCTCACTGACTGCAAGCGCACCTCCTCGCGGAGGCTCGAACTCTACCGGCGCGCCTGGCCGCTTGGTACGGTCCGGCATGGCCGACGACAGGGCGCAGCAAGCTGCTCGGCATCGTGCCGCGTGCGCCGGCGTGACGTTCGTCGCGATCACCGGCAGCTGCGGCAAGTCGACGACCAAGCACCTCGCGGAGGCGCTGCTCGGCGACCGCCTCGCGGGAGTCGCGAGCCCCGGCAGCGAGAACTGCGGCTCGCCTCTCGTCGACAACGTCCTGCGCACGAGCCCGGCGCACGACTACTGCCTGCAGGAGATGGGCGCGTGGGGGCCCGGCACGCTCGACGAGGGGCTCGAGCTCGTGCGGCCCGCGATCGGCGTCGTGCTGAACGTCCGCCGCGACCACTTCGGCGCGTTTCACGGGCTCGACGCGACCGCCGCCGAGAAGATCAAGATCGTCGCCGGGCTGCCGCCGTCGGGCACTGCGATCCTCAACGCCGACGACCCGCGCGTGGCCGCGATGCGCGCCGCGACCAGCGCCCGCGTGCTCGCATTCGGCCGCTCGCGCTCGGCCGACCTGCGCGCCGTCGAGGTCTCGGCGCGCTGGCCGGACCGCCTGGCGTTCGAGCTGGCCTACGACGGCAAGCGCCGCGCCGTGCAAACGCGGCTCGTCGGCGAGGCCGGGCTCGGCTCGGCGCTCGCGGCGCTCGCGATCGCTTTGGCGATGGGCGTCGCGCTCGACGAGGCGCTGGCGCGGCTCGCCGCGGTCGAGCCCCTGCCGCGGCGGATGAGCGTCGACGAGCTGCCCGACGGCGTGACGTTCGTGCGCGACGACTTCAAGGCCGCGAGCGACTCGATCCCCGAGGCGTTTGCGTTCATGGCATCGGCGCGGGCGGCGCGCAAGATCGCGGTGGTCGGCCGCATCTCCGACCACCCCGGCCGCTCGCGCCCGGCCTACGAGGCGTGTGTGCGCGAGGCGATCGAAGTCGTCGACGAGCTGATCTTCGTGGGCGAGCGTCCGTACAGCCTGTGGTGCGGCGGCCCGAGGCCGTGGGACGGCGGCGGGCCCCACCGCGCCCGCGTGAGCGTGCACCCGACCGTCGAGGACGCCGCCCGCGACCTTGGCCCGCGGCTGCGCGCGGGCGACCTCGTGCTGCTGAAGGCCTCGGGCCGCGCCGATCACGTCGAGCGGATCCTGCATGCCCGCACCGGCGAGGTCGCGTGCTGGCTTGAGGGTTGCGGTCGCGTCACGGCCTGCGAGGAGTGCGAGCTGCTGCGGCCGGATCGGCCGCGAGCGCCGGCGGACGAGCGCGCGCAAGCCGCGGCGGGGTGAGGGCGCGGCCCGCGTGCCGCTCAGCGCAGGCCGATGACCATGAACCGGTCGAGGTCCGGCCGCCCGCCGAGCAGGCCCTCGTCGGTCAGGTGCCGGACGCCCTCGTAGAGCACCGTCGACATCGGCAGCTGGAGCTTGAGCTCCTCGACGCTGTCGACGCAGTTGACGTGATCGGAGCAGTGACGATGGTTGTTGCTCTGCAGCGCGGCGAGCTGGCCCGCCGGCACCTGCTCCCACCAGTCGCGCAGACCGGGAACGTGCTCGCAGCTCGTGTTCACGATCACCGGCGAGGGCGGCGAGCCGAGCGCGACGAGGTCGAGCTCGAGCATGTCGCCGACGCGAAACTCGACGCCGGCGCACAGAGCGCCGACCGTCGCAGCGCCGAGCTCGCAGACCGCCGCGTCGAGGTCGACGCAGATCACGCGCCGCGGCGGGGCGGCCAGCCGCCAGTGCGCGAGCAGCGCCAAGGTGCCGTACCAGGCGCCGTACGCGACGAGCGTGCTGTCGCGCAGGTCGTGGCGCGCCGCGAGCTCGTCGACGAGCCAGAGCTTCGACCGCAGCTGCACCGGATGCATCGCGACCGCGAAGTCGCGACGGTGCGCCTCCGGCAGCGCCTCGACGGCCGCGACGAACCGCTCGAGCTCGTCACGGCGGCCCTCGTCGTCGCAGCGCGCGATGAGCTCGGAGATCTCCGGCGCGCCGGCAAGCCGGGTGCCGTCGCCGCGCCACAGCCGCCGGCAGAGCTCCGCGCCGAGGTCGCGCACGAGCTCCGCGGGCACCGGCGCGCGACCGGAGCGCGCCACGACGCTCACGCGACTACCCGGACGCGCGCCGCGATGCCCCGCCCCAGCACCTGCGGGCGCGCCACGACGCTCACGCGAGCACCCGGAAACGCGCCGCGTCAACCGGCCGAAGCCCGCGTAGGCTCCGCCGCACGTACGTCCGCAGCAGCCAGCGGTCGCGCCCGTCGAAGCGCGCGTCGTACGCGCTGCGGGCGTGCGCACAGCGCGTGTTCTCGATCGCCAGCAGCTCGCCGGGCGCGAGCTCGACGCTACGCCACAGCGCCGGATCGGCGCACGCCCGCCGCAATCCGCCGAGCGCCGCCTCCGCTCCCTCGTCGACGCCGCGCACGCCGCAGGCGATGTCGAACACGACGCCCGGCGCCTCGGCCGGGCCGCGGACGAGCGGGAGCGGCGGCGACCACGGCCGCGCGCCGCCGGCCGCGAACGAGTGCGGCGCGCGCAGCTCGAAGCGCGCCTCGCGCAGCGCGGCAAGGTGGGTGGGCTCGAGCGCATCGCACAGCTCGCGGGCGTCGACGATCGACGTGGTCGCCGAGCGCTCCGGCGGCGAGCGCAGCGCCAGCAGCAGGACGAAGTCCGGCGCCGCGACGTCGAAGGACTGCTCCGGCGCGTCCGGGCTGTACGTCAGCTCGGTGTGAAACCCGAGGTCGATCGCCGAGCTCTCGTTCGACGGAGCCGAGCGCTCCGCCTCGGTCGGGAAGACGTGCTGCACGAGCGCGCCGCCCTTCTCCGCGGCGTACCCGAACGGCTCGCCGAGCAGGATCGCCACGAGCAGCATCGCCCGCGCGGCGACCCCGCCCGCGGCGAACGAAGCCGGCACCGCGCCAACCGGCGTCGGCGGCAGGTCGCGATCGATCGGCAGTCCCGACACGAGCAGCGCGCCGGGCGCACGAGGCGACGCGCGGAAGCGCAGCAGGCTCGCGACCGCTTCGCGCGGCAGCAGCGCCGTCGCCTGGAGCAGCCCGGCGAGCAGCGCGTCGAGGTCGCCCGACAAGGCCGGCAGCCGCTCGAGCTCACGCCGCAGCGCCGCGCCGACTGCGGGGTCGAGCACGACGCGCGACACATCGCGCGCCGTGACCGCGGCCGGCTCGCCCGCGACCGCCATCGTCATCTACGACGCGAACTGCGCCTTGTGGCTCTCGTAGAACGACAGCATCACGGCATTCGCCGCCGCCGTGCGATCGAGCGCCTCGACGAAGCGCTCGGCGTCGGCTGCCGGCACCGCGGCGACCATCGCGTCCGCGGGGGCGCCGGTGAACGTCCGCATCCCGATGCAGCCAAGCGACATCGTCGGGCGCGAGCCCTCCATCGCCGCCGGCAGCGCCGCACACGTCGGGCGGCCGAAGAGGCTCGGAGCCATGTCCGAGGACCACGTCGCCGAGCCCGCGGCCTCGTTGTAGACCATCGCCTGCTCCGGCGAGAGCCACAGCAGAATCAGGTCCGCCTCCATCGGCAGCTCGGCGAGCGGCCCGTAGACGATCCCGCCGTGCGCCTCCCCGACGCGCGGGATCGCCCCCGCCTCGCTCTCGACGAGGTACGCGTCGGCGCACATCTTCTGCACCAAGCCCATCAGCCCGTCGCGCACCGAGTCGGGCAGCTCGAAGCCCATCGTCATCGCGCCGACCGGGCAGTTGAAGTGCTGCTCGGCCGAGGCGTAGAACGTCGACGTCTGCGCCCGCGGCCAGAAGCTGCACGCCGACGGGACGGCGCCGTCGAAGTCGTCGATGCCGTCCGGCTTGGACGCGACGAACGCGAGGCCGATCGGCGGCTTGTCGAGCTCGAGTTTGTCGGTCAGCTGCCGGGTGATGTCGGACATGTTCATCGTGTGACCTCCGCCTGCAGATAGTTGTCAACGCACACCTGCTGCTCTGTCGGCTCCGCGCAGCAGTACCACGGCTCGCTGAGGTGCGGGACCGTCGGCCGGTGCTCCGTCGCCAGAGGCTCATCTTCTTCGTCGGGCAGTCCCGCGGCCGCTCGCGCGAGGCGCCGGATCGCGGCGAACGTCGCCTCGCGGTCGTCGTCGCCGGCGGCCTCGACGAGCGCCAGGACGTCTGAGTGCAGCCGGTCCACGCGCGGATCGGCGTGCGTCCACGGGTACAGCAGCGCCTCGTCGTCGAACGGCTCGACGAGCTCGACGACCTCGTCGAGCTCGAGCAGCCGCGAGCCGGCCGGGATCAGCAGCCGGATCGCGTACTGGATCGGCGCGACGTTCGCGACGAGGTCGAGCTCGCGAATCGTCTCGAGCAGCTCGAGGTAGCCGTCGAGCGTCGTCCACGGCGTGAACGTCACGAACGTCGGCGAGAGCTCGAGCCCGACCTCGCGGAACGCGTGCACGACGGCGACGAACTGCTCGCGGGTGTGCTGCTTGTCGAAGCGCTCGAGGATCGCGTCGTCGACCGACTCGACGGCGCTCGTGACGAACAGGCACCCCGTGTCGCGCAACGCCGGCAGGTGCCGGGCATGGCGGTGCAGGTGCTCGACCTTGATCGTGACGTCGTAGGTCAGCTGCGGGAGCTCGTCGTGCAGGGCGTGCACGATCGGCAGCGCGTGGCCGGGACCGTTGAAGAAGTCCGGGTCGCCGAACGTGATGTGCTGTGCGCCGGCCGCGACCTGCTGGCGGATGTCGCCGAGGACGACCTCGCGCGGCACGGCGCGGAAGCGCCCGCCGTACACCGGCACGACCGGGCAGTGGCGGCAGAGGTGCTTGCAGCCACGCGTCGCCTCCGTGTAGCCGACGACGCGCTCGCCCCCGTCGACGAGCAGCGACGCGTAACGCGCGAGCGGCGGCAGCCCGCTGCGATCGGGCAGCACGAACGGCTGGCGATCGAGCGAGATCACGGGCTCGGGCTGCTCGTCGGGCTGGACCCCGCCGTCGCGCAGTCGCCGCAGCAGGCTGACGAGCCCGGACTCGAACTCCCCGCCGAGGATCGTGTCGGCGCCGATGCTGCGCAGGTAGCGCTCGTTGACCGGTGCGTAGAGCCCGTAGCAGCAGACGTGCGCGCGCGGGCCGATCCGGCGGATGACCGGCAGCAGCGACGCCGCGATGCGGCTCGCCGTGTGCATCGGGACGTACACGCAGACGAGATCTGCAGCGGCGACGGCGGCGCTCGGCAACGGCGACAGGGAGACGTCGACGGTCGTGACGCTCGCCCCGGCATCGCGCAGGCAGGCAGCGGGCGAGGCGATCCCGAACGGCTGATGCCCGAGCTCGTACGTGGAGACCAGGACGACCCTCATCGGCGCGGGACCTCGAACATCGGCGCGATCACCCCCTACTCGGGAACCGGTGCCCACCAGGTCGAGGTTCCCCACCACGATCTCGTGGGCCTGCTGACTATAACCCCCGGCCGGCACCGTGCGCGACGCCTTTCCGCGACCTCGCTACGGTTGGCGCACCGTGCACGCAATCGAGCCCGTCGAGGTCGAGCCGCGGCCGCACCCGGCCGGTCAGTCGCTCGCTCGCGACGAGGCGCGCGACGCGCGCGGCCGCCCGCGCGCGCCGTACCGCCGTCTCGCGGCGCGCTTCGGGTTCGACCCCCTGGCGCCCGGCGCCGCGCTACGCGCGCGGCTCGACGACCGGCCGCTGGGCGACGACGCGCGCATCCTGCCCGTGCCGCTCGCGCTCGACGCGCGCGAGCACGCGGCGATCCGCCGCGGGGTGCGCCAGCGCGCGCTCGCGCTGCACGCGTTCTTCAGCGAGCTGGTTGCCGGCGGCGGGCCCGTCGCGGGCTGCGTCGACGCCGACGTCGTGGAGCGCGTCCTCGCGGCTGCGGGGGGCGAGCTGCGGCGAGCGCCGGCGGGCGACGACGTCGCGTTCGTCTACGGCCCCGACATCGCCCGCGGGCCGGACGGCGCGTGGGTCGTGATCGAGGACAACGTCGGCTGCGTCGGTGGCATCGCGGACGGCTGGTTCGTGGGCCGCGCCTACGCGCGCGCGGCCAGCCTGCCCGAGGCAGACCCGGCGAGCGCCGACCTCGTGCGGGCGCTCACGCGCTGGCGGGCGCTCCTCGGCGACCCGCCCGACGGTTGGCTCGCGGCCATGCCCGGGTGTGGGCCGGGCGACGCGGCTGTCGTAGTCGAGGAGGACCGCCGCCGTGCCGAGCTGCTGCGCCTCGCCGGCGCGCGGATGCTCGACGGCGTCGCCGTGCCGTCCGCCGGGACCGATCCCGACCCGCCGACCGCGAACCTCGGCGGCCGGCCGCCGGCCGCGAACCTCGGCGCGCGGCCGCCGGCCGCGAACCTCGGCGCGCGGCTACCGACCGCGACCGCGAACTTCGGCGCGCCACCGCTGGCTGCGATCGCGAACTTCGGCGCGCTGCCGCCGCCGAGCTCCGGAGCCGCGCCGCGGCTGCTGAACTCACCGGGCACCGGCTTGCTCGGCGACAAGGCGCTGCTGCCGTACGTCGACGAGATGATCCGCCGCACGAGCGGTGACGAGCCGCTGCTGCGCTCGGCGGCGACGCTCGTCCAGCGCGATGGCGCGCTGCCCGAGCCGCCGATGGACTGGGTCGTCAAGACCGCGACCGGCTGCGGTGGCGACGGCGTGCACGTGCTCGGCACGCGCGACGCCGACGACGCGGCTCGAGCGAGCATGCACGCCGCCGGGCTGGGCGGGACCGTCGCGCAGCGCTGGATCGACTGCTCGACGCTGCCCTGGGGGCCGTCGCGAATCGAGCTGCGGCCGATCGCGTACGTGCTCGGTCGTGATGAGGTCTTCGTCGGCGAGCAGCTGGTCGGCAAGGCCGTTCTCGCGGCCGATCGCCGGGCGCTCAACAACGTCTCGCGCGGCGCGCGCTACGTCGCCGTGCTGGTCGCGGAGAACGGGTAGGCAGCGGCCGCGCGCGGAGGTACCATCGCCTCACAGGGGCGCCCGCAGACGCCCGATCGAGAGGAGGCGCGCGTCATGGCCGTTGCGATGATCACCGAGTCCAGCTCGTTCGCAAAGGAGGTGCTGCAAGCACGCGGCTCTTGCCTTGTGTCGTTCCGCGCCGCGGCGTGCCTTCCCAGCCAGCAGATCGCGCCGGCGATCGAGGACGTCGCGAAAGACCTCGACGGCCAGGCGAAGTTCGTCGCGGTCGACGTCGGCGAGGACGACTGGCGCGAGAACGCGATCTTGCGCGAGCAGAACATCACCCGCCTGCCGGTCGTGATGCTGTTCGAGGACGGCAAGGTCACGGACTTCATCGGCGGCGCGACCTCCAAGGAGGCGATCGCCGAGATGGTCGCGGGCAAGCGCAAGGCGCTCACCGAGGGCCGCACGAAGCCCGCCGCGCCGAAGAAGCCGGTCGCCGCGACGCGCGCCGCGGACTTCGAGCGCACGGTGCTCGGGTCCGACAGCCCGGTCCTGGTCCACTTCCACTCCGCCGCGTGCCGGCAGAGCCTGCAGCTGCTGCCCGAGGTCGAGTCGGTCGCCGCGGAGCTCGACGCCAAGACGAAGGTCGTCCGGCTGGACTTCAACAAGGAGAACGCCCCGCTGTTCGAGCGCTTCGGCGTCCGCCGCCTGCCGACGCTGGCGCTGTTTCGCGACGGCGAGGTCGTCGACCAGATCTTCGGCGCGATGACGGGTGGCGCGAAGGTCGGCGACAGGCTGGCGTCGTGCGTGAACCTCACGACGGCGCAGAACATCAGGCAGCTGGTCGAGGGCGGCGCCTAGCCTCTGCCCCCACCGGCGACAACGAGCTCGCGCCGCCATCCGTCGAGTTCGGCATCCATCCTGCGTTCGCGTTCATCGCCGTACGGTGGTGCCGGCGAGGACAGAACGCGGGAGTGCCACCGTCACGCCGGTAAGCTGGATCTCGTGGAAGCCTCCTCGGCGAGATCCCCAGAGCAGCATCCACTCGATGACCCAGCTGAGCGTGTAGCGCAGCAGAAACGGCTTCGCGAACTCGCCCACGAGCTGGACGGAGACCCTTCGCGCGTGCGCGAGGTGCTGGCCGAGCTGGAGGCTCGCGCCGACCTCTGGCCCGAGTAGTGGCTCGTCGCCATCGGCGTGACTTCCTGCTGGACAGCGGCGCGATCACAGCGCTCGCCCTGGATCGACTGCTGCTCGCGGGATACCTGAAGCTCGTCACGGAAGTCCACGACGGCCTGATCCTCGTGCCCGTACCGGTCCTGACCGAAGTCCGTTCGGGCCGGCGCTCAACAGACGTTCTCGTCGACCGTCTGCTCAGCGCAATCGGCGTCACCAATTCGGTCTACGCACCACTGACCGTCGAGACAGCGAGCCGAGCCGGCGTCCTGCGTGCAACGGCCCAGGTAGGACTCCGCACTCCGATCTCAGCGATCGACGCGCAGGTCGTCGCAATTGGCGAGGAACGCAGCTACCGCCGCGCGGTGACGATCGTCACGACCGATCGAACCGACATCGCGGCCCTTGTCGAGGTGACCGGCCGGCCGAATATCGCAGTCGACGCCATCTGATCGCCGTCCGGCAGCTCGCGGCGACGAACTGGCCCAAGCGCTTTCCGGACCAGGAGCAGGGCGGGCCGCCGGAGCTCCGTTAGGGCAGCGATTCCGGATACCTCCTGGCGTGAGAGAGTCGCAAGTGTCGGTCGTGCTGACGCTTGCCTCGGACTCGAACCGACCTCGAACGGACCGGCCAGGTCAACGAGATTTGATCTGGAGGGGCCAGCACGGTCCGGTTCGTCCGCGACTCGTGGGAACCAGGCGATCGTGCGTTCGTCCGTTCTGGACTGGGTGCGCGCGGCTGTGGGCAGGTTGCGATCGCCACGCATCGATGCTGCGTATGGCATGAGGTTGGTCGAATTCCCCGCCAGGGAGCGATGTGTCGAATCGAAGGACCCCAGTAGCGCTGTCGTCTCGCGGGTGCCGCATCCTGTGCGCCGCGGCGACGTTGCTCGTGATGACGGGGCCGGCCGAAGCCACGGCGGCCGCTTACGATCCGGCAGCGACCGAGATCGTCCAGCCGGTCACGCGCAACGCCGAGACCGTGACGATGCGGCTGCGCAAGGTGCCGTTGCGCGGCCCGCACTTCGAGTTGCGCGTGCAGCAAGGTGACGAGTCGTACAGCACCCCGGCCGTGCCGATCGGCGATCGGTCGTTCATCGGCACCGTCGACGAACGACCGGGCGCATACGCGTCGGCCATCGTCACGACCGACGGGCACCTGCGCGGGTCCATCGTCTTCGACCGCGGCGCGACGTGGTTCACCGAGGACAGCGCGGTCCGCGACACGGACGGCCTGGACTCCGCGATACCCGCGTGGCCGAGCAAGCCAACCGTGGCGCCCGGTCGCGCGGACGGCAAGCTGCACACCTGGGACCTGGCCGTCGACAGCGCCAGCGAGTTCCTCGCCGAGCGCGGCGGGTCGGTCACCGCCGGCCTGGACACGATCGAGTACGCGGTGTCGAACATCCGCGCGACCTACCTGCAGAACGCGGCGTTGATGCCGCGCCTCGCGCGCGTGATCCTCCGCAGCTCGGGCGCGAAGGACCCCTACACCGGCACGAGCGGGTTCCTGGGCCAGTCGCGCGACCACTGGCGCGCGGCGCAGACGGACGCGCGACGCGACGAGGTCCTCCTCGCATCGGCAGGTCTCGTGTCGCGCGACGTCGTCGAACGTGCCGTCGGTCTCCACGCCGGCGTCGGCATGGCGGCACCGGCGGCGTGGCCTACCGCTACGCGAAGTCGGGGCTCATGCTCGTGGATCGGCCACAACTTCGACCTCGCCGACTATCACGCCGGTGAGCCCGAGGGGCGAGACGATCATGGAGGGCAACGACTACGCACGCTTCGGCGGACCGGAGCTGCAGACGATCTTCGACATGCGCGACGCACGCCCGTCCGTCTTCCCGGCGAGCGCTCCGTTCGCCGCGGTCGACCTGCCGCCGTACGCCGCGCTCGACCTGGTCGACGGCGCCGCCCCGGGCGCGACGACGGTCGTGGACGTGATGGCCAACGACCATGACGCCAGCGGACAGCCGCTGCGATTGGTGTCGGTCGATGCGTCCACGACGGCGGGCGGCACCGCCGAGCTCGCCGGCCCGAAGGTGAGCTACCGCGCCCCGGCCGGCGGGAACGTCGTCGACCACTTCTCCTACGTCATCGCCGACAGCTGCGGCCGCGTCGCGACCGGCGTTGTCTACGCGAGGCAGGGCGACGGCGCGACCGCCTCTGCGGCGCCGATCGCGACGCCGGAGGCGACCGGCACCGGTGCGGCGGGTGCCGGCTGCGTCGCCGTCCCGCCCGGCGCAGCGGCGCCGGCCTCCGGCACTGCGTCGGGTGCCACCGGATCCGGGGCCACGAGGTCCCCCGCCAAGCTCGACGTCACCAGGGCGGCCGTCGACCGAGGTCGTCGACGCCTGCGCATCACGGCGTCGATCACCGGTCGCGCGTCCGGGAGGATCGCCGTGGCCTACCGCGCGGCGGGTCGCACCATCCGGTTCTCGGCAACGATCGACCCCCGACGTCGCCGCGTGGCCATCGACCGGCCGATCGGCACGGTCCCGGCCCGGCCCGGCCCGGGCATCGTGACCCTGCGCTACGCCGGCGACCCCGACACACAGCCCCAGAGCGTCCGCCTGCGTGTCGCTGCGACCGCCGCACGGCTGCACGCGACCAGGCCGACCATCGTCAACGGCAAGCTCAGCGCCCGCGGCACGATCGACCGCTCCGCGACGGGCGTCGTGCGGGTGCAGCTGACGTACGAGTCCGCGGACGGGCACAGCAGGACTCTGGCCTACTCCGGCCGGATCACCCGCGGCCGATACACCGTCGCCGCGACGCTCCCCGCATCCGTCCGGACCGCACTCGCGCAGCGCCGCGGCGCTGTCCACTCCTACACGCTCTACACGGGCCGGCGCCAAGGCCGCGCAGCCATCGCGGGCGCCCTCACGAGCTACCAACTCTCGTCAGTGACATGACGCCGACGATGTAGGCCCGGGAGCCGTGCCGACATGCGTGAGCTGGGCAGATGCTGTCGGCCGCGGGCGCAGGCGATCAGCCGCGGATCTTCCTGGACTTTCCGCTCCGGCAGACGCCGCGCGCGGTAACGGTGACGTAGACGCGACCGCGCAGCCGCCGCGTGCGCTTGATCCTGTACGTGCCCTTGCGTGCGCTGATCGCCGATGAGAACTTCAGCCCGTTGCGCTTGAGCAGCACCCGGCGGCCTCTACGGCAGCGGTCGCGCTTGGAGCTGACGGTGCCGAAGTACAGTCGCCCGCGGCTGTGGATCGTCACCCTTGTCTGGTACTTCCGCGCCCCGACCACGGCCGGCGGTAGCGGCGGTGGCGGCGGCGGCGGTGGTACCGCCATCGGCGGCGGCGCCTGTTGGACTTCGTTGCTCACGCTCTGGGGAGGATTCGGAACGCCCGTCTTGTCGAAGACCGTGGCGTAGGTATTGGCGAACATCACCGCCGAGCCGACCGACGGCCCGAACAGCGCGGTGACGGTCGTGCCGCTGACCACGACCCCGCCCAGCGCGGTGATCGGCGAGCCGTCGACCGCGGCCGCCATCAGCGCGGCTGCTGGCGGCGGCGGCGTGTCCTGGACGTTCTCATCGTAGGTGTACGTGACCCGGCTCGTCATGGGGTTGACGCTCACGGAGAGCAGATCGGGTCCGTTCGTGAATCCCGCGACCGAGTGCGGTGTGGACGTCGCGGCCTGCCCGGCGAGGTTGGTCGCGGCGCCGCCGACGGCCGTGACCGTCGCGGGAGCCAGGTAGATCCGGACGATCGCACCGGGATCGTCTGCCAGTGCCGCGGGGAATGTCACCACGACCTTGTTGGGCGCGCCACCCGAGCCGACTGCGCTCGCAGCCACCGGGCTGACGCCGGCGTCGCTGATGGCGAAGAATCCCGCCGCTGAGGCGGGCGTGAACTGGATCGGGACGTTGAACTCGATCATGACGTCCTGCGCACCGAGCGGCGTCGCGGAGATCATCTCGGCCCGCGCGACGGACACAGGGCCGCGACTCAGGACGTCGGGAGATGACGCCGTGACGACCGGCAGCCCACCGTAAGACGACGTCTGCGGACGATCCTGCACCGCGCCGGGGTTGATGAAGAAGCGTGTCGCGGTCTCGAGGTTGGGCGTTGCGAGAAAGTCGACGGTCGCGGTCTTCCCGCTGATGCTCACCGCTCCCGCGGGAGCGGAGATCGGCGTATCGAGGGCGCTGTAGAACCCGAACTGGGACGCCGCGTAGGGCGCCGCCGGAGCGCGATTGAGCGGTTCGTCGAACGTGTATGACGCGCGCTTGTGCCCCGCTTCGTCGGCATTGACGACCACCCCCAGCAGGTCCGGCCCGGTGGTCGACCCGGGAAACGCCGTGTGAGCGCTGCCGGCCACGGGCTCGCTCGCGAGGGTGTTTGTGCGGTTCTGCAGATCGGTCACCGCCCCCGGCGCGACCGCGCCGATGGTCGCCTGCGTCACGTCGGTGCCGGGCGCGAAGCTCGCGATCGCGCAGGTCTCGTTGGCGGTGTCGCGGCTGGCGCTCATCGCGTTCATCGCGCGTTTCGCGTCATAGGTCTGCAGCGCGAAGACCCCGCTCGCTGCGCCTTCGACGACCTTGGCGACGTTCGCGTCGAAGCAGAATCGCGCCTGCTCGGGCAGGCCGTCGTCGAGATCGCCGGCGAGAGCCTGCACGCTGCGCAGATCAGGCCCGTTCGTCGTCGGAGCGAGGCCGTTTCCGACACCCGGGATATGCGCCGCCGCGGACGCCGCCAGCAGCAGCGATGCCATCCCGGCCGTCGTGAGGCATCGCAGGAGTCCCTTCTTGCGTGTCATGTGCACTTCGATCTCCCCGTTGGATCGCGTGTATCAGGCCCGTCCGCTGTCTCGTTCACGGCAGCATGCCGAGCGAGAGCAGGACACCGAAGGCGAGCACGACGACGCCGCCCACGCGCCGCGGCCAGTCGAGCTCTGGCTCGTCGGCATCGCGACCAACGAGGCCGGCGAGCGACAGCACGAATCCCGGAATCGAGAGGATCACGAAGCTGTTGGCGAGGAAGTCCGGGGCATCGCTGTTGGCGTCGACGAGCAGCGCGCCGAGGACTGTCACCACGAGCAGCATCACCACGGTCTCCACGAGCCCCTTCGGCAGCGCGCGTGCCAGGGCGGGCCAGCGCGGCAGGCGCTCCTCGAAGATCGACAGGATCTGCGGGATCGCGAACAGCGCGGTCCCCACCCACAGCTGCCAGCTCGAGCCGACGACGACGATCGCGAAGTACACGAAGAGCGTCGCGCGCAGCAGGCAGGCGCCGAGCCGCTGCAGCGCGCTCGGATCGGGGAAATGGCTGGCCTCGGCGTCCGTCAGTCGCTGGGGGTACAGATGCGACGTGATCGTCTCGGCCGTCATCCGCACCACGAGCGCGACCAGCACCGCGAGCGCCGCCGTGTTGGCGTAGTCGGCGATCGGCAGCTGCAGGCCGGCGAGTCCCGGCAGCGCCTCGGTGATGCTCTTCACCGCCCAGGCGCCGATCAGCGAAGCGATGACGAAGTCGGCGGCGCGGTCCCAGGACTCCGCGAGGCCTCTCGTCGGCGCGCGGCGCAGCGGGCGCGCGGCGCCTGCCAGCACGGGAACGACGAACCACATCAGGCTGAGACCGAGCAACGTGCGTGCGTCGGCATTGGAGTCCAGCCCGCCGAGCAGCAGCACGCCGCCGAAGAAGATCACCACCGCGAACAGGCCAGCCGCCGCGTCGAGGACTCCGAGCACGGCGATCGCGATCGTGAGCGTCGCTACGGGCGGCAGCGCGTCGCCACCGGTGTCGTGGACCGCCGCGACACCCAGGATCGCACCCGCGAGGAGGACCAGCAACGAAGCCGAGCCGAGCATCGCGCGCAGGTACGTCCCATCGGCCACGACGCGGGCGATCAGCGGCGACCGCGCGGCCAGCCGCACGGGCAGGGCGCTGCTGACCCGATCCGTCGCGCGCGTGCCGGGCCAGCCCCATGTACGCGAGCGATCGCCCAGAGCGACGGCGGCGGCGGCGCCGCCGATGTGCTCGACCTCGGCACCCTCGTGGATGAACTCCGACTTGGGGGTCCCACGGCGACCGGAGCGCGAGCGTTGCGGGCTCCGACGGCCCCCCGTGGTGAGCTGACGGCCCGAGCCGGCGAGCAGCAGCAGCGTGAACGTCGCGCCGAGCAACGTGATGGCCGTCTCGGGGTGTGCCCGCAGGTCGTAGGGCAGCAGCTCGCTCAACCGCGGCTTCGCTGGCGGGATCGGGTCGCAGCCGGGGCTCGATTGCGCGCAAGCATTGTCGGCGGCGGCGGGCGCCGGCCGGGCTGACGCACGTCGAGGAACGGCCACGAGCGGCGTCGCGGATGCGGGCCGTGGCGCGATCGGCAACCGACGGGCTGCGACCACGGCGCCGACCGGCGCCGCGGCGGGTGCTGGCCCGACGGCGGCGCTTTGCGTGCGGGGCGCCGCGGCGTCGCTGCGCGAAGGGCGTGAAGGGGCGCGGTCCGCTGCTCCGGCGCCGGACGTGGCCGCGGCGGCCGGTGGGGCCGCCTGTGGCGTCTGTGCGGCCGCCGGCGGCGCGACTGCCGGCGGTGGCGGTGGTGGCGGCGGTGGTGGTGGTGGCGGCGGCGGTGGCGGCGGCGCCGGCGCGACCTCGCTGGGCGGGGGCAGGGCGGTCGGCGGTTGCCCGCTCGGAGGAGGAGGTGGCGGCACCGGCGGGTCCTCACTCGGCGGTGGCAGCGACGGCGGCGGGGTCACGCTCGCCAGCGGCGCGGCCGCCGATCTGACCGAGACGAGCGATGCGCCCGCGTGTGCCCCCGAGCCAGCCTCGTCAGCACGGGCGATCGCTGCCGGCCCGAGCGCGAGGGCAACCAGCAACGCCACCATTGACACGACGGCGTCCAGACGCGACAACGCCCGGCGACACCTGGCGCGCAAGCCGCAGTCGCGCAACTCCACCGGTTGGATGGCCCTCACCGCTTGCTCCCCCATCTTCGACGCAACGCCTTCCAGGCGCGCCACGAATGCACTCCGACGACTTTCCCCCTGCGCACCCTACGACCTCGGGCACGGGTGTCAAGCCCACTTTGCCATGATCCGGAGCATCGTCGACGCACCCAGCGCGATAGCCTCGGTGATCTCGTCGACGACGATCGCGGAACGGGTGCGCGCCTACTCGAGAACCGGCGTACCCGCCCGCCCTCGATCGCCCGTCGCGCTGGGTCTCCCGCGGCGATGTCCGACGCCGCCCACCCCCCGCAGCCGCCGGCGGCAGAGTTGCGACTGCGTCTGGCCCTCTTGCCCGCGGCCAAATGCTGAGGATATGGCCGTGACGGTTGAGGGAGTCCTGTCTGATCCCGCCCGAAACCAAACCACCGGCGCTGGCCGAGCGAGGTATTGACCTATGCGACGAACATGGGTTGCGCCGCGGGCTCCGCCTCCGTCGTCGCGCATGTCGGCGCGGTGGACGACACAGAGCGCGGGCGTCTTGCGCTGCGGCCGATGCGCGCGCGGGACGGTGATGTGGATCTTGGCGGGGTTGACGTCGCTGAGCTCGTACCGGGCGGCAAGCAGGCGTGCGGGAATCGCCAAATCTCGTCCACGGTGACGCACGCGGTGGTACACTTGCCGACCTCATGCCAACCGCTCACCGTCGCATACAGGTAACCGAGGATCCCGAGTTGACGAGCGCGCTGCGGGCGGCTGCCCCGCTGCTCCCCAGCGCTCTATCCAGAGCAGGTCTTGTGCGCGAATTGACGCTCGTCGGAGCTCGTGCGCTCGTCGAGCGCGAGACCGGCGACGATGACCGGGCAGCGCTGCTCAGCCGCCTCGCAGATCGCTTCCGCGATCCGGGGACGAGCGCGGATTGGGCGTCGCTGCGCGACGGGAAGCCAAACGCGTGGCCGGTCGCGTGAGGCGATGTGGGGGGCCAACGCGCTTGTCGTGGATACCTCCGCGTGGTCACGCGCCCACCACGCCGCGGTTCGCGACCAATGGATCGAGACACTGCTCGCCGATCGACTGCGCCTATTGCCCGCGGTCAAGCTTGAGATCCTGCTCACGGCACGCGATGGCGAGTCCTTCGACGATCTGCTCGATGAGCTCTCCGCGTTGCGAACAGCTCCGCTCAGCACCCCGGTCTTGCGTGCGGCGACGGCCGCTATGCGCGCGCTGGCACACCGGTCGGCCGGCACACACCGCATTCCGATCGTCGACTACCTGACAGCCGCGTCGGCACAGGAGATCAACGCCACGGTGCTGCACTACGACGCCGATTACGACGTGCTGTCGCAGGTCATGAGCTTCGAGTCCGCCTGGCTTGCGCCTCCCGGGTCCCTGCCCTGACGCGGCGACGGGCGCGACGGATGCCGGACGACTGACCGTCGCAACCTGCGACCGCCGGCCAGCCGGTTCGGGCACTTTTTCATGAGTTGGAGAAATGGCGATTTGGAGGGATTTTCTAGTTTCAGTGCGTTTGAGTTGTCCTGAAATTGGACCCCGAATTGGACCCCGTGGTTGCGTGGGCAACGATCGGCGCCAGCCAGCTGGCCGCCAGAACAGCGTCGCGCATACGATCGCGGACCCGTGCGCGGCTTCGTCGCTCCTACCGATCATGGCTGGTATCAGTTCCTGCGCGCGCGGCCGGAGATCGACGAGGTCAACTTCTGGCGCCCTGGCGCAACCGCCTTCTCGGCGCTCCGGCCGGGCGAGATCTTCTTCTTCAAGCTCAAAGCCCCATACAACGCGATCGGCGGCTTTGGGCTCTTCGCGCGGTTCGCTTCACTGCCCGTGTGGCGCGCGTGGGACATCTTCGGCCAAGCGAACGGCACCGCGGACGAGCACGAGTTGCTCAATCGCCTCGGTCGGCTGTCGGCGGCGCGCTCGCGGATGTCGATGGACCGTGTGATCGGCTGCATCGCCATCACGCAGCCGGTCTTCTTCACACCCGACGACTGGATCGCGGCGCCGGCTGACTGGGCGCGCAACATCGTCTCGGGCCGCGGCTATGACCTCACGACCGGCGAAGGGCTCCGCCTGTGGACGCAGTGCCTAGAGCTCGCGGCACGAAGCCACCACATGACGGAATGGACGACGGAGGCGATCGAGCTTCGGCGGCACGGCAAGCCGCAGGTCATCACCCCCAGGCTCGGGCAGGCAAGCTTCCGTCTCGCCGTCCTCGAGGCATATGACGGCGCGTGCGCGGTCACCAACGAGCACTCGCTGCCCGTGCTCGAGGCCGCCCACATCCGACCCTGGAAGGACGGTGGCCGCCACGAGGTTTCGAACGGTCTGCCGCTGCGACGGGACATCCACCGACTATTCGACCTTGGATTCGTGACGGTCAAGCCGGACCTCACCTTCGCGGTTAGCCCCACACTGCACGACGCATACGCCAACGGCCGGACCTATTACGCCCTCGACGGCCGCACGATCGCCACGCCGGCCGTCATCGATGCGACACCGTCCCACGAGCTGCTCGAATGGCACGGGGACGTCGTCTACCGCGCCTGAGCGGCGCGACCGCTCGGTTTCTCAAATGGGGTCGACGCTACGCATGCTCCCACGTCGTTCTCCGACTCGAGACCGCGGCCAAACGCCGCACCGACCTAGCCTCTGGTCGACTGGAAGCTGCGGGAGAGCGCTGCCTACCTCCAGACGCCGGCATCGACGCTGCATGCATGGGCACACTCGAAGGGCGGCGAACCGTTGGTTACGGTGCTACCGAGTGACGGGCGCCGCGCGACGGTGCCGTTCGTGGGCTTCGCCGAGGCCTTCGTCCTGGGTGCGTTGCGCGGGGCCGGAGTACCGATGCAACCCCTCCGCCCGGCCGTCGCGAAGCTCAGCGAAGAGATCGGGCAAGCGGATCACCTACGGCGATGATGGCTGGGCCGAGCGGCTGCGGTTGCCCGCGTATACGAAGGGTGAGGTCACGGTGGATCCGCGACAGGCGTTCGGGCAACCGATCGTCGAGCACGGCGGCGCGCGCGTCGAGGATCTCGTTGATCGCTTCGAGGCCGGCGACGGCTTCACGGACATCGCGGGCTGACTTCGGCGTCCCCGCCGAGGAGGTGGAGGACGTGATCCGGGTTGCCCTCCGCCTCACCGCCTGAGTTCTTCGTCGACCGCAGCCTCGGCCGACGCGTGGGTCCGGATGCCCTCCGCGAGGCCGGTGTCGTCGTGCACGCGATGGCGGACGTCTACGGCGAGCGAATCGGCCAGGGGCTCGCCGACGAGGAGTGGCTGCACGATGCCGGCGATCGTGGCTGGGTCGTGCTGATGGAGGACGCGAAGATCCGCTACCGCCCGGCGGAGCTCGGGGTGATCACCGACATGGCGTGCGCGCTTTCTGCATTACCAACGCGAACCTGCGCGGTACGGAGACGGCCGCCGCGGCTGGTCTGTGGCCGCGTCCTTGAAATGTCGCCCCACACGAGCAGATCGCGGCCTCGGGCGGTCCGCGGGCGCCGTCGGCCGTGCCCGTCGCGCAGCAGTGTCGACCAATGAGCGGGGTCTTCTAGCCGAACTGGCCGAAGCACTTTGCGAGCACGGGAGCAGGCGCGGTGGGGGTGCTTGGCCCGGCGCCTTACCGAGTGTCCGGGTCGGACGCCGCCTGAGCGTGAACCGGCAGCTTCCGCGACGCCATGGCTGGGTCTGGCCAGCGATTCAGCGAGTCCTCGCTGCGCCGACGCACCGATGCTGCCGGTCGCCATCTGCGCGCCGTGGTGACGATCTCGATCGTCACGGTCGGGGAGTCCCGTCAGGCCCTGCCCTAAGCTAAGTCAACCACCGGCGCTAGCAGAGCGAAGTATTGACCTATGCGACGAACATGGTTTGCGCCGCTGGCTCGGCCTCAGTGCAACGGTCGGATCCGCTCGGTTTCTCACCGGGATGGCGGTGCTCAGCGACGCGGCTGGACTCGGCGATGTCTGGGTCCCAATCATCGGCATCGTCGGCAGCGACAACGAAGATCCCGGAAGAACGCTTGGGCGAGGAGGCGCGCCGCGCGATCAAACCACGAGGACTACGCGGAGTGACGATCGGTCGCCGATGTGACCCACAGATGCAAGGTCTCGGGGGCCACGTCGGCGCCGTTGGGCCAGCCGATCGCACCAACGTCGTCGTCCAACTCCACGCGCGCGAAGTAGCTCGGGTCCTGCAATGGCTCGAAGACGCCCCGCCACTCCCAGCCCGCCGCGTCGATCTCGCCGCTCACGCCGTCTTCGAAGACAAGATGGAGCCGATGGTCGCCAACGACCTTGACGCTCGTGATCCTGCTGAGATGAGCTGCGATGTCCACGCCTGAGATCCTACGGAAGGGGGTCGATTCCGACCAACGGAGCGCCCTCCCGCGCGCGAGCCCAGTTCAGCCGGAGCTCATCGCCGTGCAGCGCGAACCACTCGTCGATGAGCCGCATCGCCCGCGGCGGCACGTTCCCGGCGATCGCCTCGCCGCCGTTGACTCGAGGCACCGGAGCATGGTGGTCGTCGCGTCGGACGAAGCGCCCGCCTCGACCCCGCAGTCCGGCTGACCGGCAGCCGCAGGACCGGGGGAGCCTCGTGCCGGTGGCATCGACAACAATCGAACTGGCCGGAGCACTTTCCGAACCACGGGAGCAGGCGCGCTGGGAGCGTTTGGTCCACCGGTTGGCCGCGGCTCCGGGTCGGAAACCCGGTGAGCCTGTGAACCGGAAGCTGCCTCGGCGCCACGGCTGGGTTTGGCCGGCGATTCGCCGTGTACTCGCTGCGGCCGACGCACCGATGCGCCCAGTGGCGATCTACGCGGCCGTCGTCACCGACCTCGACACGCCGGTCTCAAAGTCAACGATCAAGAACGAGTTGCGGCGGCGCCTCACGATTCAACCGGTGGAGCTTTGGCAGGACGACGCCGGCGCATACAGACTCGTCGCCTGATACGCGCGGTGGCGCTCGTCCGCGATTCGCACTGTACGAGCCACTGTCCGGCTTTGGTGACGCTGCGCACGGCGCGATGCCGCACGCAGTCTGGCTAGAACCCCGCGGACCGATACTCCGGCCGAGCCGACACGTACGCAACCCTGGCGGGGTTCACATAGACCGTGCCACCATCGACCTGCAGCGCCGCATACCCGATCTCATGGGCGTCGAACGCGCCCGACGCGCCCTCCGTCTGCGTGCCCCACAGCATCCGGGCCGCATCTTCGGGCAGCTGCGCCACGTCGAGCGTCGACTCTCCGCCAAAATGAAGTCGAGTTCCGGCCATCAGGGGCAACATAGTTGGCCAGCCAGACGGATCGCCGGCGGCGACCTGCATCCAGCGAAGCTCCCGGCTCGATGTGGGTCACCCACAGGCGTCCCGATCTCGGTTCGCCGTTCATTAGGGTCACGGATGCATGGCTGTTCTTCTTGTAGTGCTCTCCGGGCCAGTATGCGCGGGCAAGACCACGCTGGCTGACGGACTCGCGCATCGCTGCGGCGCGCGGGTCCTGGCGACGCGGGCGTTGATCGCCGACCGTTCCGGTGCCAGCCCGGAGGAGCAGCTGAGCCGCGCAAGGCTCCAAGTGTTAGGTCGACAGCTCGACGCCAGCAGCGGCGGACAGTGGGTGAGCCATGCCGTGCGAGCACTCGCTACGCAGTGCAGGCCGACTGTCGTGGACTCGGTGCGGACGCCGGAGCAGGTCCACGCGGTTCGATCGGTTAGCCCGACGCTGCACGTGCACCTCACGGCACCACAAGACGTGCTTGAGCAACGTTATGCGGCTAGAGCAGCCGAGCACACATCACTTGGGCTTGCCACGTACTCCACTCTGCAAGACGACGCGACCGAAAGGGCGATCGAGCGGCTCAGCCCATCGGCCGACGTGCTGGTAGACACTGGGCAATTGGATGCTGCGGCGACGCTGGAGCGCGTCCTCACGGCGCTCGCCTAGGGGCCGGGGCCGCCTTGGAGTGTCTTGACTTGCTGCTGCAGCGTGATGACCTGCCGAGTCAGGTCGCGCTGCCGCCCGTCAACACCATCGACGAGCTGGAAGCCGGCGAATACAATCGCGCCGATCCCGACGATAACGCCGAGCGCGGCCAAGACGGACAGACTGAGCTGGCGCCGTGCGGATCGCTCGGCTTTGCGAGCCGACTCTTGCGCGTCGCCGACGAGCCGGGGGATCGAACTTGTGATCGGGTCGGGAGACGCGTACTTGACGTAGTCGTGCACCGTGCGTCGCCCACGCTTACGATCGGGGAAAGGTACGTACTCACCCTTCCGCACTTGCGGCGTGCCGCCCGCCCAGCGACCGTTTTCGCTTAGCTTTGTGAACTCCATCCAGACAATCGGCTCGCCGCCCGTGAGCTCGTAGTCGTTGAACGTGAGGTTGTGCAGCGGTAGGGAGAGGCGACCGGTGAACCCAGGATCCACCAGCGGGCCTGTGCCGACGAGAATGCCTCGATAAATGTCGCGGATGGTCAGGTTGAAGCGCGCAGCGATGTAATCCGGCATGCGCAGCATCGGCTCTAGCGTCACGTAGACGATGGAGTTCCGCTTGAGAGCGAGCTTGTCGCCATGCTTGAGCTCATGCTCCTTTAGTTGAGTCGATCCGCCCTTGGTCTCCCACCAGAGCACGGTGCCGACGAGCGGAATGCCGCACGAAGCGGGCTTGAGCGTCACGCTCGGGTTCGCCGGGTCCACGTTGAAGGGATGGAGCATCCCGATCGCCGCCACGTAGTCGACAAGATCCGCGGTGTTGAGGAGGGCCGGAGCGATATCGGGGAACGGGTCGGTGCCGCGCGCGGCAGCGAACCGCTCTGCAGCCTCCTCGTCAGACGACGCGAAAGCCGGCAGGCGGATAGAAGGGACGGCGGGCACCTTCCGCCTGAACCAGTTATGCCACCAGCGCTTGTCGCTCACCCGATGCAACTAAAATGTCGGGGCCCAGTCCAACGTAGTCGACGCTGCGGCCGATGCCCTCGCTCACGTTCGCGACGAACGCCTCTGCACGCTGCGTAAGGCCGTGACGCGCCGCCGCATCGACGTGGTCGACATGATTGAGCACGATCGAACTCGGGTTGTTGGCAGCGATGGCTTGGCGCACGAGCCACGGATCGAACCGCGCCACCCGGCGAACGCGGTTCGTAACTGACGTGTGCTCTTCCAGCGAGCCGCGGTGGCCACCTTCGCGCGCGATGGTGGCCCAGTCAGTCTCCGGAGCTCCAAACGGTCCGGAGTCGCCCGCGACGCGAATGGGGAACGCGCGCAGGACGAGCACTACTTGGTCGACGTCCAACGGGCTGAGCCCGCTCTCCGATAGCGCGCCGGCGGCGGTCGTATCCCGAGAGGTCGCCTTCGGGAAGTGCGGTCCGTGTAGCAGCGAAAGACCGAACCCTTGCGTGCCCTCAACAATCACGCGTTCCCCAGCGTCAAGGAGCCCTCGCAGCAACTCCTGAGTCGGCCGAATGTATGGCTGCAGACGGGGATGCGCGCCCGCGAGATCTGTGACGGACTGACGGGCAACCCGCCGCGCGACGGCCGCGCCCGTGCCGCTACAGGTCGACCCGATGCGCGCCCCGAGATCACCCCGACGCTCGGCCCAGCGATCGCCGTCCGTGACGATCATCGCGTTCGGATCGATCACGAGGCGCTCGGCAGCCAAGCCGATACGTGCGACCTCCTCGAGCAAAATGTCGACATCGATGTAGGAGCCCGCAGCAAGGACACACCGGATCCCGGCATCTAACGCCGCCGTCGGCAGCTGACGGAAGACCTCTCGGTGGGCCGCACTGCCAAGCGACGTATGGCCCGAGTTGCTCCCGCCAATGCGGACGACAGCCGCGGCGGCGCCATCGCGGGCAAGATACTGGGCGACCTTGCCCTTACCCTCCGAGCCAAACTGCCCACCGACCACGATCGTGACCGCCATGATTCAGTACTCCTTTGCAGGGCTCACGAACGGCACGCTTCGATGCTACGCCCCGGTGCGGACGCTACCAGCATCGCGATGAAGGACCAATACGCCGGCGACATCAACGACTACTGCAAGTACGCGCTGCTGCGCGCGCTGGCCGCCTCGCACCCCGGGTCCTTGAGCGTCTGCTGGATGCTAACCGCCCCGGACGGCCGTCGGGACGGGCGCAAGATCGCATACCTGCAGTCGCCGGACGTGTTCCGCGACTTCGACGCCTCGCTCTTTGATGGACTCGTGTCACTGGTGGACGGCGGAACGCGCAGCATCGCTGCGGTTCAGCAAGCGGACATCATTCCGCGTGCCCGGTTCTATACGCCGCTGCTCGCCGACAGTGTCGGTGCCCGCCAGCAGTACTTCGAAGAGTTCTGGCGCACTCTGGGTCGAGATGACCTCGTCTTCTTCGACCCCGACAACGGCCTGGAAGTAGCTAGCGTACCCAAGGGCCGGCGCAATTCGGCTAAGTACCTATACTGGGACGAGGTCCAGCAGGCGCTCGGCGACGAACGGACCGTGTGCGTTTACCAGCATTTCCCGCGCGTTGCGCGCTCGCCGTACGTCGCCAGACTGATCGAGCGGATGGAAGCTCTGCGGCCCGACCACGACGGCTTCGCCGTCACGACTTCATCGGTTGCCTACCTCGTGTGCGGCCCCGTTGACCGCTGCGGGGCGCTTCGCGATGCGGCAGCGGAGCTCGTAGACCGCTCCGGCTCGCCACTGGCTCTAGCTTAGACCGGTGCGGCATGCGCACCGTCTGCGGGCACTGGCGGACGAGTAGCTCGGCCAGTCGGAGCGCCGCAGCACCGTCCTGCGCGTCGAGCCTTTCGGCTCGCTGGACAAGGAGGTGCGAATACCGTCATCGGCACCGCGCCGGCGGCATGCGAGTGGCCGCGAGGCAGGCGCCGTTCAGCGAAGCTATGCGTAAGCGTCTGTCGAGACCGGGCGAAACTCGGAGGTGGTCAGGCTGGAGGGGGCGGATGTCCAGGCCCTGCCACCGTACTGCCCCACCCGGACTCGGACAAGCCCCAGGACGCAACGAACGCGGCCAACCTGTCTTTCGACATGCGCTCGATGCAAGCCGTCGGGTCGCTCGGTCGCCTGCTCGGCGCCGCCCCGCTGCTCGATCGCGAAGCAAACAGTGCATGGACAGTGCACCGCTCGACTACATAGAGGCGCGGTCGATGGCCGCCGAAAGCGCGCGTTTGCAGCGACTTTATCTCAATCGAACTGGCCGGAGCACTTTCCGAACCAAGGGAGCAAGCGCGGTAGGAGCGCTTGGTCCGGCGGCTCGCCGAGAGCCCGGGTCGGAAGCCGGCTGAGCCTCCGAACCGGAAGCTTCCTCGACGTCAAGGCTGGGTGTGGCCGGCGATTCGCCGGGTGCTTGCCGCTGCCGACGCACCGATGCGTCCGGTTGCGATCTGCGCGGCCGTAGTCGCCGACCTCGACACGCCGGTGTCGAAGTCAACGATCAAGAACGAACTCCGACGTCGCCTGAGGATGGTGCCGCTCGAACTCTGTCAGGACAGCGAATGTGGCTACTGCCTGCTCGGCCCCGGCGATCGACGCGAGGATTGAGTAGCGCTCCGGCCAGTCATCTCGTCAGCCGCGGACTCACCGTGCTGTCGCTGGGATCGAGCCCAGCGTCATGCACCGCGTCGCGAAGGTGATCAGCGTCAGTCGCGAGCGTCAGGAGCCAGTCCGCGAGATCGGCGGGGAGCTCGATGTTGCGTGCGATGACGTGGTCGCGAAGACGCGCGCTCAGCCGGGCAACGCCGGTAGCTGCTAACGAGTAACTCCACCATAGTGTTGTCGGTCTGTGCGTCGCCTGCCATGTAACCAGTCTGCGACGGATGTCTCCGTATGTCAAGCGTTGCTCTGAGCGGGGGCCCCGGCCGCGGTGCCCGCTCACAGGGCCAGAACCGCCTCCGCAATCCGGCGCGCGACTCCGGCGATCCCCAGCGTTTCCGTGCGGAGCCCCTTCCTTCCCGCCAACAGCGGACTCGCAGCGAGTACTTCCTCCTGACTGATCCCATGCCACACCGGCAAGATCAAGTACCGGCCCGAGTCGACCTCACGCGCATGTAGCCCGTCGAGCTCTTGGTTCGTCCACTCCCGCTCGAAGAAGGCGGGCGACAAAACAACCACCCCACAGCGGCTGCTAGCGATACCTTTGTCTATCTCGCGCCGAAGACTATCGCCGCCCTGGAGTTCGAACTCGTCGTACCACACCTCCAGCCCGTGCTCCCGTCGCAATAGGACCTCTAGTTCGCGCGCCACCTCGTTGTCAGCACTCGCATGCGAAATAAAGACGTCGCACGACTTTGTGTCGCGGCGCGCTGGACGGACTCGCCTCTGCTGCCCACCATCCTCCCGTGTTGGCTCGCGCCATCGTGCCAGCCAGTCCTCGAGTCGTTCGTCGTCGCGTCGTGGCCGGCTGTCACGCTGTACACCCTTGTTGCTCAGTTCAAGGACCAGAGCCCGATCCACCTCCCAGCCGGTCGCCACCCTTTCAAATGCCGCTCGAAAGGTACCCAAGACGTGGTCCGCTGCGTGACTCGGACACAACGCAACGAGGGTCGATCCCGCTCCACCAACGAAGCAAGCGTAAGCCCCGTCACGCATCGTGGCCTCGAAGACACGCCCAATCGCAATCGGGTGTCGTGCCTCAGTCAGGTAGATCTTTCGCGCGCGAGCTTCCTGATGAACCCGATCCCGCGTAGCGTCGCGCAATAGGTCGTACCGTCGATCTCGAATGATCCGTGGAAGACACGTTGCCCGCGACAGGTTGAACACGACATCAGTGATGCTGTATTTCTCCTCCCTGAGCACATCTCGCGCCTCACGAGTCAAGACCCTAGTCTTCGGCACGAGCGCGACACATCTCAACTCCGGATCCTCGATTGCGTCTCGAAAGAAGTTCAACGTGTCCGGTTCAACGGAATGCGCCTCTATCGCATCCGAGACAAATGAATAGGTCAATCCTCCCACAAGGCTCGCGCACAAATTGTCTGGACAGCCATCGTCAATCAGCGCGATTGACGCCTGCACGCGAGCGAGCGTGTCTGCGTCGCCATCGCGTGTAAGGCGCTCGGCAAGTTCCTTCTGGTTCGCGAAGCCCGCGTGGTGGGCGACGTACTCGCATGCCGCGACGGCGCCAGCCACACACGCCGAGGCGCTCGAGCCGAGGCCCCGCACGGGAGGAATATCCACCCGCTGCGCTACAAAACACGGGTGTCTCGCAATCGGCAGATCGAGACGATCGCAGATATACTTCCGCGTCCTCACAAACGTCTTCAGAAACAGGTTGGCGTCCGGCGTACGGATCCGAGTATCGCGCGAACCATACCTCCCCGTAAAAGGGTCCAGGAGCTCGAACTCCTGCCCACCGTCGAGATCGACGTCCACACTGAAGAGCTCGAATCCATTCCACAAATCGACGGCGAAGGCCAGACAGTCGAACCCGGCGCCTACGTTGGCCACCGTGGCGGGTGCTTCGACACTTACGTGGAACATGGCCCGGCTAGCCTTGCGGCGTGAGGTCTAGGTCCTTTAGGAGCAGCGAATCCGCGGTCGCCACTGCGGTGCATGCTGGACTATTGGTTGATTCCAAGCCGAGCGAGGCATTGGGGCGGTCGGAAAAGCCAATCGGCACACATTCGAGACGCGCGCACTCGATGAGGAAGCTTGTGACTGCGCGGTTCAGGACTACTTCCCCGAGCGGGTCGGACACGAGACACCGGTGCTCCCTTTTCCGGAATTCCGCAAAGGCCGTAGGCGAGCCACTCCGTAGATCGTCGGCGCAACGTGTATATAGGGCCCGCAGTTGCCGCAGCGGACGTTCCCAGCTTGGACTGTTATCAATGAGGAAGGATGCGTACTGAAGCCATTCGATGGGGAGAGTAAAGCCGACGCTGTTTGCAGGGTTGAGGAGAGCGTCGTCATCGCCAATGATCCTCGCGTACAACCCGAGCGCGACTAGCATCGTCAGATCCTCGTCCTCGTAGCCTCGGCAGAAGCCGGTCGCGTCAGCCTCAGCGTAGGCCAGACCTAGCGCCTGCACGTGGTCGGGATCGTCACTATCAAAGATTGCGTTGTCAAACATGTCGTTGGAAAGCGAGACGATAGCTTCGCGTCGTACCTCTTTGATGTGGCTGTTGTGGGTCGGTCGCGGACACAAGTATGTCCCGTCGAAATCGACCACGACGAGAACTTGGTGTGTTCTGCGCTCGTCCGCTGCAACCTCAAGAAAGATGGGCAGCTCATCCCAGGTCCGAGCGTGATAGAAGAGGCGATCATCGCTGGCATCCCAGCCGAACCCCTGCGCATCGGGTCCGAATGGTCGCTCAGCAAGGTCGGGGTTGCAAATGAAGGACCGGATCTGGTAGCGACCGCCGAAGGTCCGAAATAGGCGTTGGCAGTTGTATGAGAATCGCTTATCGCTCAAGCCGTCGCCGACAAAGAGCAGCGTCACAGGCGAGTTGGGAAAGATGCGATCGATGATGCCTTCGCGGAGATACACGGCGGACTCGAACTCGATCTTGCGGGGGATGGGTGCACGGACGACGTGTTGATTGCGGCTGAGCGCGCGATATGACGTCATAAAGGGATCGCTGCTGTCCACGAAGTCGCTCTGCGGAGCTTCGAGCTC
This sequence comes from uncultured Actinomycetes bacterium, assembly GCA_963839905.1. GTDB lineage: Bacteria > Actinomycetota > Thermoleophilia > Solirubrobacterales > Solirubrobacteraceae > CADCVQ01. The sequence continues at coordinate 309,299 of CAWIXC010000018.1, forward strand.
GCGGCACACGAAGCACGGAATCGAACGGGCGATTGCGGTCTTCCCCGTCTTCAAGGCCGCCTCGTTTGCCGCTAGCACCGCGTCCAAATATTCGTCCAGCTTGCTGTTCATCTCACGCCTATCGGTGGTCTGTGTCTTGGCACCGGGTGACCGCCACCCCTGCTGCGGCTACCGTACCGCACCCGGGGAGCCACGGAGTGAGCACTGGCATACGGCTGAGGATGCCCCCGCTGGATTCGTCGGCCGGTGCTCAGGTTCGCTGGGGGAGAGGGACCCGATCGGAGCCTGAGTCCCGCCCGCGCGTTCCGGCTTCGTGCGGCGCGAGCGAGTCGACGCACGTTGCTCCGCGCTCAAAGAGTCACGCGACCCAGCCGGCTCAGGAGTTCGGGCAGGTCGGCGCGAGGGAAATCCACCGCAATCGCGAACGTTCCCGCGCCTGGGACCGGCAGTGCCGACCAGCGCCATTCCCACGAACTCAGCGGCCCACACGATCCCCCAGGCGAGGCGATCTCGGGATTGAGTGCGCGAACGACGAACGAGTCGAAGTCGTCAAAGTCTGCCTCAGCAACCGCCTGCTCATCTAGCCCAACTGCCTCGAGAAACGCCATGGCGTGCTCCGGCGCCTCGAACGCGATCCATACCATGCCGGGCATCGACTCTTGGCACGACTGCACCGTCTCGACGCCCCGTGCCCAAAGCCGCTCAAGCAACGGCGCAATGTCGACGTCGATGTCGATCAAGCCCAGCCCAGGCGCCTCAACGGGGACGGTCGCGTGACGACGACCCGCACCAATCATCGATCACCCACCCACATCGATCCCCTCTACGCGACGTCCCATTGCTGAGCGCTACGCCGCGTCGCGCGCGCGTGGGAACGGTTCGGCACCAGGCCAGTCGGCCGGAACGCGAAGTAGCGAGCGCATATCCGGTTGCGCTTCGCGGTGCGAGATCTCGCCGCTATCGCTCGCTGTCGCCGTCGGAAACGGCCAGCTCTCATCGAGCGGATGGTTGGCCCACGGGTTGAGCCATAGGTGAGGCACGACGTCCGCAGCGTTGCCGTGATGCAAACAGACGGCAGTCAGCACAGCGGACACCCGACGATTCTGCGGCCCATCGCCGCGACTCCATAGGCCGTTGCGCTGTCGGACCAGGCGCGCGTCAGCGCCACCACCCAGCCGGAACTGCATGGCTTCTGAGCCGAATAGGGCTTGCTCGATGTCGAGCCTCTCCATGAAGCTCGACTCGCAGAGCACGGCGATCACGGTGGGGACGTCCGGCTGCCCGAACTGGCCAGTCTTCGACTTGAGCGTGCTCTTGAGTTGCGCGACATCATTGACGAAGCCGCCCTGTGCGAGACCCATGCCGAGTACCCGGTGATCTGGTCGGCCGCGTGCCTCGGGTTTGACCGGGATGGCTTCGAAGGCCACGTCCCACCCGCGACAACTCAGGCGATAGCTCGGAAGAACGCTCGCTTGTTCGTAGTGGCGAGTGACGTGGTCGGGATCAAGTCCGTCGAGCCACTGCTGTAGCGGCGCGGCAACCTCGCGCCTCTTCAAGCGCTCGGCGCCGACGCTGTCGACCGACCTGAGGTTCACGAAGAAATTGCCGTTGTCGACATCGTTGATCGCGTCCTGCAGCCAGTCCGGAGCGCCGTGATCATCCGAAACGATGCCCGAAAAGACGACGGCGGCTTCGATATACAGCCGCGAGTTGCCTCGCCGCAACTCGAAATCTGGATGCTTTCCGGAATCCGGCAGCTCGGGATGAACCGCCACGTCGTAGCCCAGGCGCAAGCAGAGCTCGTGCAGGTACAGTTCCCACCAAGCCGACCGATGGTGTCCGGGACGTCTGGACCTGAACCTCGTTCTCAGCTCGCCTGCATGATCGGCGGGGAAGCGCGCGAACCACTCCTCAAGCACGCGGCGCACCTCGCACCAGAACGGCGTCTCAACGCGATTCAGGAACGCGAAGGTGTCCTCCCCGGCAGAGCTGGGAGAGACATCTGTGCGAACGATGTCATCAAATAGCGTCATTATTACTCCAGTTTCCAATGCTGGCTCGCATGCGTCAAGGGCAATTGACATGTGGTCCGACTCCCTGAGTGCCTCACGCGAGCGGGTGGACATACGAGCTCCAAATTACCCCGCCAAGCGGACGGAAAGGGTCGGCTTGTGCACCGACGTGCGCACGGCGAGCGCTTGGGTTCGATTCCGCACCGCTGATACGCCCGCGTCCTCGCCGGAGCTATCGCGCGAAGTCTCGTCCGCGCAGCGCGGCACGACTCGCGAACACGAATCGATCGAGGCGATGCGCCAGGCCGCTGGCGAGCAGCTCGGAGAGGGCGTCATCGACGATGCGCGCGGCCTCCGGGTGCTCGATCGAGCCGCGAGCGTAGAGGCGGACGAGCTCATCGACGTGGAGCAGGCCGGGGTGCTGGCCGATGAGGAGGTCTAGCACCGCGGCCGTGGGATCGTCAGCAGGCAGAATCATGGTGTCGGGACGAGCCTGGTCTGGAACGCGAGCCGAGACCGGACCGGACGCCATCGGATATATCCGATGGCGTTCGGCTCGTCAAGTTGTGAGGTTGGCGAGCGATGGCCATCCAGCCGCCAACGCCACAGGCAATCGGTGCCGCCGTGCGCTCGCTGCGTCAGGCTCGAAACCTGACGCTTGAAGCCCTGGCCGACGCCGCCGGCATGAACGTGACCTACCTCTCGGACATTGAGCGCGGGCGCAGCAATCCGACTATCGGCAAGTTGGGCGATCTCGCGCTGGTGCTCGACATCAGCGTGTCGGAGCTGATCGCGCGGGCCGAGCAGGCGCAGCCGTAATCGTCGGAGCTCAGCCGGCGGCGGCGGTGCGGGCTGACGCACGGCGGGTTGGGACATCGGCAACCTTCCCGTAGCGGCTTGCGGAGCCGGCGACGCTACGGCTGTGCGGCCGACTGGAGCAACGTGTACGGTTGCGCTCCTCACGCGCCGAACCCGTCCGACCGCAGTGCTATGTAAGTCTGTCCGGACCGCCTGCGAGAATTTGAGCCATGGCGATGACCATCGCGCAACAACGCGCTGCCGCGGGCAAGATCTGCGCCTATTGCGCCGAGCCCTGCCTGACCGGCGAGCAACGGCCCGAGCACCCGATCCAGGCTGCGATCGGGTCGTCCTGGCAGGTCTTCACGGTGTGCGACCCGTGTAACGAGTGGGCTGACGTTCATATCGACCAGCCATTCCTCGATGACGACTTCATCCTCGAGCTTCGCTCCAGCCACGACATCCGTGACCAGCGACATGGCCCAGGTCGGCGCGTGCCCTCCCCGTTCTCCCGTGGGCATACCGAGGAAGGCGCATACATCGTCGCCGACGCAGACTGGCAGCCCCATATCCACGGCGGCCGCGTCCTCAAGGGCGCCGGCGAGAACGAGTACACCATCGTTGCCGGCAATGAAGAGGACTACCAGCGCCTCCTGCAGAAGCTTGAGCGCGACGCGGCAGCCCAGGGCAAGACGCTTGACTTCGGCGAGCCCGAGATCACCCGCGACCATCCGCACATCACCGGCCGTCTCAAGATCCGCCCATGGCGCTGGCGCCGTGCCTTCGCCAAGATCGCCTCGGCCGCGGGCTCGGTTGCCTACGACGAGGACTGGCGCATTTCAAGCGATGCCGCCCAGCTCCGGCACTGGATGCGCGAAAAGGATGCGTTGCCCTACGACCACTGCCCACTCGAGTCCGTCGCCGGGAGCGCGATCGAGCCGCTCGTTCAGCCGCCGCATCATCTCGTGTGCTTTCTGCCCGGCGGCCCGACCACGCAGCTCGCGGTGGTGCTCTTCGGCGAGTACTGCCTGCGTCTTCCCGTTGAAACCGCCGGCCGGCCTCGGCCAACGGTGGCGTGGGATCTGGATCCCCACCGTCCGCGCGCGCATGGGGAAACGACTTGGAACCGACTCCTTGAGGGCATGCTGCGCCGTCGCTTCCCGGAGGACTTCGAAGCCGCATAGCCCACAGTTGTGCCCCAACAACATCAACCGTCCGCATACAGAGGCCCTGTCGTTCTTCACACGAACGAATCGCGCAGGCTCTGTGCTGCAAAGCACGCTCCTGAGCGCTCGCTCCGCGTCCTTTCGCACACCTGCCCCAGCTCTGCGTCCTTGGCTCAGCCGTACGAACATCGCGCCATCCCGTCAGCGCGCCGCCCAATCATTGCTTCCTTTCCCACTGGATGCGCAGTCACGGTCATGACTCGCGCTGCGGCACCTGTCGGCCAGACTCATGCACTGCTCGCGGTCGGCCACGATCGCGCCTCGAATATCACTCGCTCGCGGGCCGCCTCACCGGTGTCATTCGGGGTATGCAGCATGTTCCGCATGCCCGTGAGTCCGTACTTAGCACGGATCGCTCTCTTGATCTCACCGGTGATTTCAACCGACCGCCTGCCTCTAACCGCCACCAGTATCATCGGCTCCGTTAGATAGGCCACCAACTCGTCTTTCTGCGGGCTATGTTCACTCATCGGACTCCAATCATGCACGTCTGCGCTACGCAACCGGAACCACCGAATGCCCTCCACGACGAGCCCATGGTCGGTCAGCCGCTTCTCGACCTCGCCCAGGATGCCTCGCTCGACTCCATCGGCCTTCAGCACGATATGGCTCTGCACCAAATACCTCGCTCCTCTGATGCGGTTGGTGCTGCGAGTATAGGGCAGCCATCCGCGCTTCTGCGCCGTCCGCGGTGTGCTGTTGAGCTCGGCTGCGTATATGCAGTACTTCTCTGTGGGTGCCGCTCATGATCGCCATCACTGGCGTCGCGGGTTTCATTGGCTCCGCGTTGGCCTGTGACATCCTGGCGGCCGGGGACGTTGTTCTCGGTATCGATCTCATGCCAGACGACGCCGCGGATTACCGCCAGCGCAATCTACGAGTACTGTGTCGCGAACGGTCGTTCATCTTTCATCGCGTGGATCTACGCCAGCCCTTGCCTTCGGATATGTTTTCACACTCCCGCGTTGTGGTACATTGCGCCGCCCTACCGGGCGTTCGCGATAGTTGGCGCCGCGCCGCCGAGTATTACGCAATTAACGTTACATCCGCGGCGCACGTAGCCCGCGCATGCCGTGACGCAGCCGTCCCTCGCGCTGTCAACATGTCTAGCTCGTCCGTCTACGGCTCGGGACCCTGCCGTACTGAGACGTCGCCGCTTTCCCCTCAGTCGCCGTACGCCGCCACGAAGCTTGCCGCCGAGCGAGTATTCAGCCATCTCTATCAAGACGTGATCACCATACGTCCTTCCAATGTCTACGGGGATGGCCAGCGGCCTGACATGGCATTCCATCGGGTCATCGACGCAGCGCGGCGCGGAACGCTGGTGCCGGTTACGCACACTGGCCATCAGCTTCGCACGCCTACGTATATTGGTGACTGCGTCGAGGGCATCCGCGCAGCCATTGACGCCGGGACTGCCGGCCGTGTCTACAACTTAGCTGGCACCTACGATCTGGATCTTCAGACGGCGATCCACATGATCGGTCGTATTCTCGGCGTCCAGCCCGAGATAGGCTTCGCACGCAGCGGACCGGGCGATCCGGCGGTGCTCACGCTTAACACCGACCGGGCGGCTGCAGAGCTCGGCTTCGTCGCCCGAACACCTCCAATGGAGGGGTTGGCACGGCAAGTTGCATCGGTGCTCCGAACCGCGCCGAGACCCGCCCGTGAGCGTGCTGTGTCGTATAATAGTGTTATGTTGACTCATCCTCTGGAGGCCCCATGACATCGCGAGTGCTTGCGTTCGGCGACAGTTTCGTTGAAGGTGTTGCTGCAACCGCAGATCACGGATGGGCACAGCAGCTCGGGGCTACGACGTCATCCGACTGGACAATTAGCGGCGTGGGCGGTGACACTACCGCCAAGCTGCTCGCTCGGGCTCCCGACCTACCGCCGCAGGCATATCACACCGTGCTTATCGAAGTGGGGCTGAATGACAGCCGCTATAGACCGAGCCTCGGCGGCAACGAAGTTTCCCTTCAGCAATTCCGAGACAACCTTGCGCTGCTCATTGCGCATTTTCGGCCGTCGGCCGGGCGGATCGGGTTTCTTGGTATCACCCACGTGGACGAGCGCTTCACCCGGCCCTACAAGGATGATAAGTACCACACCAATGAGGACGCCGCCATCTATGACGCCGCTCTACGCGAGGCGTGTGCCGCCAATGACGTCGACTATGTTCCCATTCCCAAGCTCGCAGATACGCCGGGTCTACTGGTAGCTGACGGACTCCACCCATCGGACGATGGTCACCGTGCGATCGCCGATGCCGTCGATAAGTACTTGCAGTAGCGGCTGGCGACTGTGCCCCTACCGGAGGAGTATCGGCTCGCCATAGAGCTCCAGGAACGCGAATCGGATCGCTACTGGACCAGGAGCAACGTATTGCTTCTTGTTCAGGGTGCGCTTATTTCGTTCTACACTGCCGCGAGCGCGAAGCACTCGTGGTACGCGTTGTTGGTAGCGACTGAAGGGTTCTTTCTTGCGATGATCTGGTACGGGATCCTTATCAAGGGCAAACACTATGTTGCGCGCTGGGGGTCAGTGTCCGCCGCCATCGAACTGGCCGACAGACAGAGCACCGCGCCTACGATTCAGCACTACCTGTTTCAACTCAACGATGCCGCGCACCTCGTCGAAAGGGAATCGTCTTTTCCACTGTACCGCCGCAGCAGTACCTCCCTCATGAGGTTGGCGATCGCATCTGTCATGATTTTCTGGCTTGCGACGATAAGCACTGGAATCGTGAGCCAGGTCGCCGACCGACAGACGGCCGAGCACCTTACGACGAAGCAGGGGAGCCAAACTCAGACCGTTGTTGACAAAAAGGCGAGCGAGGCGAAGCCGTAATAATGTCGAGCGACCGATCGCGCGACGATCCGATGCAGAACGCGGCGACCCACGGCTATGCCAGTCTCCTAGAAATGGGACTCGATGGTGCGGCGTTTGCTAATGAGGAGCGGATTGTGATGGCTCACGAGGCCATCGACAGCCTGGAGCCTCGAATGGAGGAGACTGCAAATGCGCTCGTCGAGGTCGCAACGTCGGCGCGCGTGCATCCGACGGCGGTGTTGGGCGACTATGTTTGCATCGGCGAGAATGTCGTGGTCGGCCCGCATTGCTACCTGCGCAGCTATGTGGTTCTGATGCCCGGTGTGAAGCTTGGGTTCGGGGTCGAACTGGACCGAGTCGTATTGCACGCCGACGTCAAAATCGCCCACCATGCATGCGTCGGCCGCTCCATCGTTGGCCCCAGATGCAATCTTGGCTTTGGTTGCGTCGTGGCCACGCGCCGACTGTCGGGTAAGCCCGTGTTCTTCGGAACGCCCCGCGGCACGACGGCGCCACGGCGGGTATCTCCCCGGACGCACCACGGCGCAGTTATCGGCGCCGATGTCTACGCCGGCGTCAACGTGTCTCTTATGCCTGGATCCACAGTGGCTCCCGGTCTGCTGCTGGGACCAAACCGCGAGTATCGCGGGTTCGTCGCGGAACCGTGAAGCTTGTCATCTGGACTGAGGCGTTTCCGCCCGCTATCGGCGGTTTGGAAGGCCGGCTCAGGAGATTTGCGGAGGCATTGACGGCCCTCGGCGTGGATGTGACGGTCGTTACTGCTCAGGGTGATGCGCTTAGCAGGAAGTACCGGATCGTCGCTTGTCCGGGCGAACATTTCATGCGGCACTCATCTGTGCATATGGACGAGCTTAGATCGGACGATGCGTGGCTGTACCTCGCGCGTGTTTTCCAATCGGCACCCGCCGCACATGTGGCATACTTAGCGCAGATGGGCCCGTGGCGGGGCGTCACACTCCGAGTCCCAACCACCGGGCACGTGCGAACGCTCGTGGCGACCGGTGCCTTGGATGCGCTCGCCGGACAGGCTTTGAAACTGCACGCTCTAAACGAGACAACCGTGGCGCGAATACGGAAACGATATCCCGGCGCAACAATACGTCGGTTTCGGAACGCAGTCGCTCAAATGCCGTGGACGCCAAGCGGATTCGGAGGACCAATGGTCTATGCGGGCCGGATCGCCCCGTCCAAGAACCTGCTCGTTCTCCTTGAGGCGTTGGAGTTGATTGCTCAGTCGGGATCCGCAACTTCGGTGATGCTTGATGTCTACGGTCCGGCATATGATGCGAAGTACTTCACACTATGTCTTGAGAAGATTGCGACCCTACCGAACGTGGCGTATCGGGGGTGTTACTCGCCCGGTGACGACGCGGCACTACGAGCGGCATCGTTTCTTGTACAGCCGTCGTACCGCGAAGGAGAGTCTAACGTTGTCAACGAGGCTTTAGCGTGTGGCACTCCGGTCATCGGCAGTAACATTCCTGGTGTCCGGCGACAGGTCGCAGCGACCGACGGCTATCTCATAGGTGATCAATCTCGCGCCACGTCCGTTGCTAACTCGATCCTCCGCGCGAGCCGAGTGCAGGACGATGACTACATGAGGCTCAGCAGGTTGGCTTGGGAATATGCGGCCGCCGAGCTATCGGAGGACCGCGAGATCGAAGCCCTAGCGCAAGACATTCTCGCGCCGGTCACGGTGTGATCCACTATCAAGGTCCGGCTGCCCGATACCAATCCGCCACCCGGAACCAATCGGCCTCGACCAGCGTGATCAGCTCCTCGGCTGCGGCCAGCCACTGACCGCACATGCTGCTCGGCTCGGTTGCCGCCGCTGGCGTAATGGTCAGCGACACGTCATCGTCGCGCTCGGTCATCAGGGTCAGCGACGCAGTCTCCGTCTCCCCGGCGATGTCGCCACTGTCGATCAGCTCGGTGGCCCAGCTGACCCACTTGTCGAACTTCGGCGGCCAGCGCTCGTCGTCCGCCAGCAGGCGCTCCATGAAGACATCGAGCTCTTGGTGCGGGGTGTCGGCCAGCAGGCGCCGGAACCAGGAGACGTTGGCGTCGCCGAAGGGGAGATGGAGCACCCCGGCTCGGTAGAGCGCGTCGACCGCCCGGACTTCACTCTCGGCGTCGGCCATGAGGAAGAGCCCGCCGTCACGTTCGACGAAGGCCACCCATTCGCGGCTGTGCTGGGCCAGCCGCCAGGTCATCTGCGCGCAGCGCTCGTTGCAGTGGCGCCACCACTCGGTGTCGACCCGGATGCCGCCGACAACCCCCGCCTCCTCGGGGATGCTGTCGGGCGCTGCGGTGTCGGTATCGACGACGAGGACGTCACCGGGCGCGGCCGCGTTGGCGCGCACCGCCTCGGCCCGGATCTCGCGGATCCATCCCACCAGCACCAGTAGGTCGGCCCGCAGCGCCACGAGCGGCGTCCACAAGCGCCCGTAGCGCCGGTGCTGCTCGTACCAGTCGACCCGCAGCCGCGAGTCCGGTGGCTCCCGCTCGGCCTCGGTGCGATGACGATGCCGTAGCCGGTAGGCCGAATCCATGGCGTAGAGCTCGTCGGCCACGGCTTCCAGAAGTAGCGGCTCGCGATCCTTGCGGAAGTGCTCGACCGAGTACGACGGCTTCCGGGCAGCAGCCGCGCGACGATCTTTGAGTAACCGGCCGCGCCAGCCAGGCGCCAGCCCGAGGACAATGGCCGTGGCGCTGGAATCGATGCCATCGACGGCGGCGCAGGCTTCGCGCACCAGATTGCTGGCGCTGACCGCCAGATCGTCGATGGCGGCGCTGGCGGCCTTGGCCCGGACGAGGGCGAGTGCCAGCAGGGCACTGGCGCGACGACAGTGCTCGACCGTGACCCCCGTGCGCAGCATGGCGGCCAGATCGGCGGCCAGCGCCTCAGGGCTCGGCACGGTCGGTGCGTCAATCGGGGCAGCGTCGGTCATACGGCATCGCGGCATGGAGCGAGCACGGCCGCATTGTCCCCCACGCCAGCCCCCACAACTCCCCAGCGAGGAGTGGCACCGTCGAGGCCGAGGGCGAGTTCTTGGAATCGCCCGCCAAGTCGACCGGAGGAACTCGCATGCACGGCACAACCGCCACCCCGCTCACGACATGAGCGCCAGCACCACCCTGCTCCCCGCCCGCCTGGCCGGCTCGGCTCTGGTCTCGTCCGGCCGGACGGCTCCGCGGCCCGCCCGTGACACCCGGCGCACGTTGCTGGCACTGGGTCAGCGCTCGATCGTCGCCGAGGCCGCCGTGAGGACTCGCGCGCATCTCATCGGCCACGCCACCCAGACCAGCTTGCGCACCAGCGCGGCCATCCACGCCGAGGCGACCGCCTTGGCACAGGCCACGCCGGCGGCAGCCCATGCGTTGGCCACAATCGCCAGCGCCAGTACTGCCGGGCTGAGCCGGCTCGTCCTCGACGCCTCGGAATAGGTGAGATACCCATGATTGAGCTTCTTATCGTCGTCATCGTCGGGCTGGCCTACGCCCTCGGGCGCACCCAGGACGAGCGGGATCGACTGCGCCTACGCCTGTCCGAGCTGTGGTCTGGCTCGTGGTCACCGCGAGCCCACTGGCAACCGGTCGAGGAACGACTGGCGGCCGAGCGAGCGATCTGGCGACAGACCGCCGCTGTGCAGCGGGCGGCCCGCCAGGCCATGCGCGACGTGGTGGCGAGGCTGGCGGAGGACGAGAGGTCGGGTACGGCCGAGACGACCTCGCGCGATGCCACGCCTGAAGCGGTGGTTGAGGTCGCGCGGGGCGCTGGCAAGAAGCCGACGCCGTGAACCTCGGCTGGCTCTACACGCTCTACGCCTGGGCGATCGGCTTCCTGATCGCCGTCTGCATCGCCCTGGGCGTCATCGCCGCGCTGGGTCAGTACGTGCCGGCGCTCGGCGCCATCCTGATCCTGCTCATCGTTCTGCGCTTGGTGTGGTGGTACACGCGTTGGTGAGTACCGCTCCACCTGCGGTCGTGTCATGTCGTGGTTCATTTCACGTCACTATTTCTATTTACAAACGAAATGAATCATCACATAGTGGAGGTATACAAACCACGAATCGACGCTCGCCGTGAGGGCACGCGCAGAAAGGAGTCCTATGACTAAGAAAACACCCAACACCCCGAGTGGCGACCGCCAGCGCGATCGTGCCGCTCGCCAACGCCGAGCGGGTCGCAAACCGCTGGACGGCAACCACATTCGGGTCCGCGCCAAGCACCTGGACGACGTCGACCCCGACCGACTCGCGTTGGCGTACTGGCTTCTCGCCATGCGGCTGGTCGAGGATGAGACCGATCCGCGGGAGCTGACCGAGTCCGAGGTTGGCGCGGTCGTAGCGGAGATGGAAGGCGCGACTCCGGCCGATGAATCGGCAGGCAGTGCGTCCCGCGAGCAGGACCGCGACGACGACGCGGAGCCCGGCCGGTGAGCGAGTTGGTCGGGGTGGCCACCCTCATGTTCGTTGGCTTCACGAGCCTGGTGCTCGTGAGTCGGTTGCAGCGGTCAACGCCGCCCACGCGCAGCGCCGAACTACGTTTCGGTCGCGACCTCACCCCGGCAGGCGTGACAGCAGTGCTGACCGGACTTGCAGGCCTGTCCCGCTCGCACCGCGTCGTGCTGAATGTCGTCGCCGATGTCGACGGCCTGCGCCACTATGCCCACGCGTCGCAGAGCGGCCTTCGCACCCTGCGAGGACTCCTCCGTGGCGCCATGCCCGACGCCCAGATGATCGAGTGCAATCTCTCCCCTTCGCCCGTAGCCTCAGTGGGCGCGTGGGCGCGCTTCTCGGCCCGGCGTGGTCACGTCCTGCTGGCCACCGATGCGCCACAGCAGGCGGCCGCGGTCTTGCTCGGCGTGCTGGCCGAACCCTTGGCACTCGGAGAGCAGGTGGTCGTTCGTCTTGAGCTGAGCCCAGCCGGCAGCCGTCGCCTGGCGCACGAGCCATCGCCTCGTTCTGCCGCCATCGGCGCCGATCCGGCGACGTGGCTTCGACGCCAACCGGGACGGCTCTCGCCAACCGACCGTCGGGCCTTGGAGCAGAAGTACGGCAACCGCTTGCTGAGCACCCGTCTCCTCGTCGCCGTCCACGCCGGTAATACGGCGCGGGGACGTGACCTCATCGGTCGGGTGCTGGCCGTCTTCCGTGCCCGCCAAGGAACGCTCGGCCGACTCGGCGTGCGCTGGCTGCACGGGCGGCGCCTCACCCGAGCGCTGGCCGGTCCTGGTCGTGGCCGCCGCATGCTTCTCTCGCCGGCCGAGCTGACTGGACTGCTGGCCTGGCCGGTCGACGGGCCGCAGATCGACGGCCTCCACCTCGGCGTGGCCCCACGCTTGGCCGCGCCGCGAACCCTGCCGCGCAGCGGCCGCGTCCTGGCACATTCCGACGCGGGACACTCGCAGCGACCGCTGGCCCAACCGATCGGCGGCGGCTTGCAGCACGCTCTCGTTCTCGGCGGCACCGGCAGCGGCAAGTCGACGCTGATCCAGCGCCTCGTCGAGCAAGACCTGGCCGCTGGCCGCGGCGCCCTGGTGATCGACGCCAAGGGCGACCTGGTCAGCGATCTGCTGGCACGCATCCCCGATCAGCGCCGCGACGACATCATCGTGATCGATCCCGCCAGCGGTGATCGGCAGCCGGGGCTGCGTCTCTTCCCGCCGGGCGGCGATGCCGAACTGACGGCCGACGCTCTTATCGGCACCCTGTCCGAGCTGTTCGCGGAGTCGTGGGGCATCCGCAGCAGCCAATACTTTCGCCTGGGGCTCGTCACGCTCGGTCGGCTGCCGCGTCCCACGCTGCTCGACCTGCCGCGGTTGTTCGCCGAGCCGCGCTTTCGCGCGGAGGCGCTGCACGGCGCCGATCCCTTGCTCCGGGCCGCCTGGCAGCGCTTCGAGGCGCTGAGCGCCGTCGATCAGGTGACGCAGCTGGCCTCCCCTATGACCAAGTTCGAGGAGCTGGTCGGCCGCTCGCGAGTTCGCATCGTCCTCGGCCAAGTTCATCCGAGGCTGCACTTCGGCGAAGTCTTGGCACGGGGCCGCGTGGTGCTGGTGCGGCTGCCCCCCGGCTCGCTCGGTACCGCCACGGCCCAGCTGCTGGCCAGCGTGGTGATGTGGCAGTTCTTTCAGGCCGTCGAAGCCCGCGTCGCGCTGCCGCCGGATAAGCGCCGTCCGTTCATGGCCTACATCGACGAGGTCGCCTGGCTCAGCAGCCTCGGCCTACCGCTCGGTGATCTACTGGAGCGCGCCCGCGGCTTGGGTGTCGGCTTGCTGCTGGCACCACAGGCGCTGGCTCGCTTCTCGCCGGCGCTCCGAAGCAGCCTGCTGCCCAACGTCGGCACCGTGGCGGCCTTCCGACTCAGCCGCGCCGAGGCCAAGACGATCGCCGACGAGTTGCCCGGCATCACCGCCGAGCAGCTGCAGTACCTCGAGCGCTTTCACATCGCACTGCGCCTTGGGCTCGGTCCCGGCGACGTCTCACCGGTGATGACCGGCACCACGCCAGCGCCGAGCACACCGACCAACGACGCCGCTGAGGTGCGCGCTCACGCCGCTCAGCGCTGGGGTGCCAGCCTGGCCGAGGTCGATGCCGCGCTCTCGCCGCCAGAGCCGCCGCAGCCGCCGGACGCCTCGACCGACGCAGCGCCTGACGATCTCCGGCCTGCGGGTCGCGTGCCGCGGAGGCGGTCATGACGGCGCCTCGCAACACTCTCGCCGTCGACCACTCGCGCGGTCCGGTCGCTGTTCCGGTCGCCTCAAGGCTCGTGTTCGTCAACGCCCACGATGGCGGCGTGTCGCGGCCAAGCCGTGACATGACAGACCTTCCCCTCAGTTGGTCTCGCTCCACCGACCCCTCCCCGTGTCATGCGGCGATTCGCCCCACCATCGGAGGATCGCGATGAGCGGCCGCACGCAAGCCGCACGGCTCGCCGAGTTGGCCGAAGCCCTGACGGTGCGTGACCGCGAAATCGTGGCGGAGATCGAGCGGCTGCGGTTGGTCACGGGCGGACAGCTGACGCGGTTGTTCTTCGCCGCCAGCCCCAGCGCCGCGTCCGGTGCCCGATCTTGTCGCAAGCAGCTCAGCCGCCTGAGCGCGCTCGGCGTGGTCGAGGCACTGCCACGGCCGGTCGGCGGCGTACGCGGCGGCAGCCGCGGCACTGTCTGGCGGATCACCAGCGAGGGCCGGCGACTGAACGCCTGGCGACGTGGTGAGCCGCTGCCGGGCCGTCGCAGCCGCTACCTGGCCGGCAGCGGGCACCAGCGGCACACCCTCGCCCTCGCCGAGCTGTACGTGCAACTCCGCGAGACTGATGGAGCCGGCCGTTTGGAGCTGCTGGAGCATCAGGCCGAACCAGCCTGCTGGCGTTCGTTCGTGGCGGGCTACGGTGGCCGAGGCCAGCTCAAGCCCGACGCCTTCGTGCGCGTCGGGACCGGCGAGTGGGAACAGCTGGCCTTCGTCGAACTCGATCGCGGGACCGAAGGTTCGAGCGCGTTGCAGCGCAAGGTCGAGGCGTACCTGGCCTATGGGCGCAGCGGCCACGAGCAGCAGCACTACGGCGTCTTCCCGCAGGTTGTCTGGCTGGCAGCAGCGGAGCGACGTCAGGTACAGCTGCGGCAAGTTCTGGCGGCGCACACCACCACCCCCGAGATCTCGTTCATCGTCGGCGCGGCGGCCGACGCCGTCCAGGTCTTGGCCGGAGGCGGCCGATGAGCCGAGCGACGCGTGATCCACGGCCGGCGCTCTACGGCGACCGTGCGCGCTGGGCGCTGCTGCACAGCGACAGCCCGGCGCTGTTGCCACTGCTGCCCGACCACAGCGTCGACGTCGTGCTGTGCGACCCGCCGTATGGCATCAGCATCGTCGGCCACGCCTGGGACGGCCGCTACCTTGCCGAGCCCGAGGGCTTCCAGGCCTTCACGACGACCTGGGCGCGAGAAGTTGGGCGCGTCCTACGACCAGGCGGGTACCTAGCGGCGTTCGGCGCGCCGCGCACGGTCCATCGCCTCGTCGCTGGCATCGAGGACGCTGAGCTGGAGGTGCGCGACCAATTGCTCTGGCTCTACGGCAGCGGCGTGCCCAAGAGCCGCCGCTTGCGCGGAGGGCTGGGCTCGGCGCTGAAACCGGCGTACGAGCCGATCGTGCTGGCCCGGCGACCGCTGGATCCGGATACCCCGGCGACGCTGAGCAACGTGGAGCGGCACGGCACCGGCGCGCTCAATATCGACGCGGCACGGATCGAGCGGCCGGCCACAGAGTCTACAGGCGAGGGCTTCTGGCCACCGAACCTGGCGCTCGGCCACGAGGCCGGCTGTAGCGCAGAGAGGTGTCGGCCAGTCTGCGCCACCCGACTGATTGACGAGATAGCGGCGCGCGACCGCCAACCGGGTGCGCCGCCATTCTCTCGGCTGTTCTACGCCGCCAAGGCCAGCGCACGCGAGCGCGAAGCCGGCCTCCAAGAGCTGCCGAGGACGGTGAGTCAGATCTTCACCCACAAGGGTCCCGCTCGCGCCCGAGCGAACCATCATCCGACCGTCAAGCCGCTGTCGCTCTGTCGCTGGCTGGTGCGCCTGTTGGCACCGCCGGGTGGCGTCGTGTTGGACCCCTTCGCCGGATCCGGCTCGCTCGGCATCGCCGCCGTGCTGGAGGGCCGTCAGTTCATCGGTATCGAGCGGGAAGCCGAGTACATCGCCATCGCCCGAGCACGGATGGCGCACTGGGCCGGCGCAGCGGCAGCCGGGGAACCCGAGGTGTGATCACGGTCGGGCCGCGGGGCGGGATGGCCCCGCGGCGGGCACAACGAGCTTCGGCTCTTTGCGCCCGCCGCCAACGCCATCCAACCCAAGGAGGTGGTCTTCGCATGACGAAGGCCCAGCAGACCTACGAGCGCGTCAACACGCTCGTCGACGGCGGCATGCAGAAGGCTGCGGCCTTCAAGCAGCTGGCCGAGGAGTACGGACAGCCGGTCGACTCGGTCCGCGGTGCCTACTACGGGCACAAGCGGGTTGTCGAGACCGGCGGCCAGCCCGGCACCGCTCGCAGCACGGGGCGTCGTCCGCGCAAGCGCGAGACGACCACCCAGGACGCCATCGCTTCGGCGGTGGCCACGCTGGAAGCCGCCATCGACTCGATGGAGGCCGAGCTGGAAGCGGCCCGCGAACGGGCAACAGAGGCCCAGGCCGAGTACGAGGCCATGAAGGCGGCGAGTGTGGGCCGGATCGAGGAGATCCGGGCCAAGATCGCAGTGCTGGATCCGGAGGCCGATGTCGAGCCGTCAGGGGCAGCGCCCGCCACAGCGGCTGACACGGCGGCCACGGGCAAGGCAGCGACGCGCAAGGAGGTCACGGGCTCATAGGTCGAGCCCTCGGCGGGAAAGGCACACGGGTACTCGGGGTTGAGCACGGCTCCCCCGAGTACCCGTCACTACTACTGCTGGCCAGCATCGACTACTCACCAATAGAATATCCCTGGCGACAATTCTACAACGCTGTTTCTATTTACATCTGAAACGGAGCGGCGCATAGTAGAAGCACAACGTAAATGCGAAAGCGAAAGGAGGCACCTGATGACCGATCCACAAGCCCGACGACTCGGGGGACTTATCAAGAAATACCGCGATCGGCATCAGCTGACGCTGGTTCAACTGGAGGAACTCTCTGGCATCCCGGACAGCTGGCTGTTCCACCTGGAGAAGGGGCATTACAGCTCACCGCCGCCCGATCGACTAGCCAAACTGGCCGAGGTGCTGGACATCGATGTGGCCGAGATCGACCGGCTCAGCAGCGACCATCTGGCCGATTCCTTGCCAGGCACTCGGGTCTACTTCCGCAGCAAGGAGAAGCTCGGCCCGGCAGCCCTCGATGAACTGGACAAGGCCGTCAAGCGGATTGTGCGCAAGCACGGCTCCGGTGACACCGCGCAGACGGAGCACCAACCATGACCGCTGTTCCGGCCACGGCGGCGCGCGACCACGGCAGTCGTCTCCTTTTCGTGCTCCGGAGCTTGATGCCCCGTCGCACCACGCCGCTCAGCGACGACGAGTCCTTGCAGATCGCCGAGCGCCAAGCCAGCCGCTTCCGGCGCGAACTCGGCCTACAGCAGACGTCGGCCTTGCCCACCAGCCTGGTTGGAGCGCTCCCGTTCGTGCGCGTCACCCACGAGCCACTGCTGCCGACGCCCGGACTACTGCTCGGCACCGCGCACGGTTGGGTCATCGCCCTCAACGCTGGCGACATCACGGCGCGGCAGCGCTTCTCCACCCTGCACGAACTCAAGCACTTGCTGGACGATCCGTTCGTGAGCAGCACCCAGCACGACCCGCGCGCCGAGCGCGTCTGCAATCACTTCGCGGCCTGCGCCCTGATGCCGCGGGTGCTGCTCAAGCGCGATTGGGGCCATCGGGTACAGGACCCCGCCGTCCTGGCCAAGCGCTACGGCGTTTCGCTCAGCGCCATGGCCATCCGACTGCGGGAGATCGGCCTCGTCGCACCACTGCGACGCGGCGACCGACCGGACATCAGCGCCGACGAACTGCGGCGCCTGACGCACCGGCTCGAGCAGGTCTGGGAGCCGCGCCGACCCCTCGCACCCGCCTGACTGCTCATGAGCAGGACTTGATCAACACGATGCATGAAAGGAGGAACCTCATGTCGGAAACCACCAATACATCCGCGGACGCAGCGGTACCCGCTAGTGGCGTCACCGCGATATCGAAGCAGGCGCTGCTGTACCTGCGGGTCTCGTCGGCCTCACAGCTCGGCGGCGACTACGATCGCGACGGCTTCTCGCTCCCGGCCCAACGCGAGGCCTGCGAGCGCAAAGCCGCCAGCCTGAACGCCGAGATCGACGACGAGTTCGTCGAACGGGGCGAGTCCGGCAAGGCCACGGCTCGCCGCTCGGCACTGGCCCGCATGCTGGAACGTCTCAAGCGCGGCGGCATCGACTACGTCATCGTCCACAAGCTCGACCGGCTGGCCCGCAACCGGGCCGACGACGTCGCCATCGTGGCCCAGATCCGCGCCTCCGGCGCACAACTGGTGTCGGTGTCGGAGAACATCGACGAAACGCCGAGCGGCCTGCTGCTGCACGGGATCATGAGCTCGATCGCCGAGTTCTACTCGCGCAACCTGGCCAACGAAGTCATGAAGGGCACGGTCGAGAAGGCCAAGCGCGGCGGCACGCCGTACAAGGCGCCGCTCGGCTACCTGAACCGGCGCGATTGGGTGACCGACGACGGCCAGCCCGGAACCGCCGGCGACGTGCTGCGCGAGATCCGCACCGTCGTGCTCGACCCAGACCGGGCGCCACACATCCGCAGTGCCTTCACGCTCTACACCACCGGCAACTACGCCCTCTCCGATCTCGCCGCCATCTTGGAGGAGCGCGGCTTCCGCACCCAGGCCTCGCGACGGGCGCCCGCCCAGGTCGTCGGCATCAGCCGCCTGCAGGAGATCCTGCGCAACGACTACTACCTCGGCATCGTCCGCTACCGCGGCCAGGTCTACCCCGGCCGCCACGAGCCGCTCGTCGACGAAGCGACCTTCCAGCAGGTCCAGGTCGTGCTCGATTCCCAGCGCATCCGCGGCACCACGAGCTGGCGACACTTCCACTACCTGAGCGGCACGCTCTACTGCGCCGACTGCGGCGGCCGGCTCATCTATTCCCAGCACCGCGGCAACGGCGGGCTCTACGAGTACTTCGTCTGCGCCGGGCGGCAAGCCAAGTCGTGCGCGCAGCCGTATCACCGGGTCGAGGCCGTCGAAGCCGCGGTCGAGCGCTACTACCAGCAGGTCTCTCTGACCGAGCCCCAGCGACACCGGGCCGAGCAAGACCTCCAGCGTCGACTCGACCAAATCGCCGGCCGCAGCTCGGTCGAACTGCAGCGGGCCGCGGAGGACCTCATGCGGCTCAAAGGCCAGGAGCGCAAGCTGCTCGACGCCCACTACGCCGACCAAATCAGCCCCGAGCTGTTCGCCGACGAGCAGTCCCGCGTACGCCGCGAGCGCGTCGCCGCCGAGATGACGATCGGTCGGCTGACGATCCAAGGAGACCGCGCCCAGCGTGGCCTCAGTGCCGCGGTGGCCTTGATGCACGATTCTCAGGCCTCCTATCTGCGCTGCGAGGACACCGACCGACGATTGCTCAACCAGGCGTTCTTCGACCGGATCGAGATCGACATCGAGGACATCGCCGACGTAGCGATGACGCGGCCATTCGCCGACATCGTGCACGCCGGGCGAGGCGATAGTCGCTCGCTCGCTGCCGACACCTGCGGCGCGAGCAGCCGCACACCAAGGCCGCAAACGTCAAGCGGCGCCCCGAAGGGCGCCGCTTGGTCCAAATCTCGAATCCCTGGCCGGATGAATCCGGTCGATGGTTCGAGCTTTGGGGAAATGGTCGGGGAGACAGGATTTGAACCTGCGACCGCCCGGCCCCCAGCCGGGTGCGCTACCAGACTGCGCCACTCCCCGTGGCCGTGCTCAAGCGGGCGACGGGAATCGAACCCGCCCTAAAAGCTTGGAAGGCTTTTGTGCAGCCACAACACTTCGCCCGCACACCCGGCGGGAGGATACCGCGCTGCGGGCGGCGGCACCGCACGAGGGCGCGACCGCCCGGTGTCAGGCGAGCGCCAAGCGGGCGCCGGACCAAGCGGGTCACGCAGGACTCGAACCTGCAACCCCCGGTTTTGGAGACCGGTGCTCTGCCAATTGAGCCAGTGACCCGTGCTGCACCGAGGGTATCGCAGGACCCGCCGGCCCGGCAGAGGCCCGCTCGGGCGCCAGGCGAAAGTCCATGCATCGGGTAGCTCCTCCCATAGCGCTCGCTACCCTGCGGGGAGATCATTGCACGCACAACCACTTGGCACCGCCAACGCCGATCTAGAGGAGCCCCCATGAGCACGACCACGACATCCCTTCCGACCGGAACCTGGAACGTCGATCCTTCGCACTCGCACGTCACGTTCAGCGTCCGCCACATCGGCATCTCGAAGGTCCGTGGCGAGTTCGGCGCCTACGAGGGTCAGCTCGTGATCAGCGACGACGGCACGCTCACCGCGAAGGGCAACGTCAAGGTCGACTCGATCAGCACGAAGGACGAGAACCGCGACGGCCATCTCAAGTCGGCCGACTTCTTCGACGTCGAGAACTACCCCGAGATCACGTTCCAGTCGACCGGCTTCACGGCCCTCGACGAGGACACCTACGAGATCACCGGCGACCTCACGCTGCACGGCGTCACGAAGCCGATCACGCTGAAGGCCGAGCTCGGCGGCACGGGCCCGGACCCGTTCGGCGGCGAGCGCGTCGGCCTCGAGGTCAAGGGCGAGATCAGCCGCGGCGAGTTCGGCATGAAGTTCAACATGGCGCTCGGCACCGGCAACGCCGTCGTCAGCGACACGGTCAAGCTCGACTTCGACATCGAGGCCGTCAAGCAGGCGTAGTCCTCCCACACGGCGCGCAGGGGCGTCGGTCACAATCCACGCTGGTGGCCCTTCCACGGAACCCGCAAGCGTGAGCGTCCTGCGCGCCGAGCCCGCCGACGGCCGGCTCACCGTCGACCGTCTCGCGAGCCCGCACGACCCGGTCGAGGTCGTGCTGTTCGACCCGCTCGAGGTCGGCTGCGACGGCGACACCATCCGCGAGCCGCACCGCCACGACTACCACGAGCTCATCTGGACCCGCGAGGGCGCCGGCCGGCACCTGCTCGACAACCGCACGGTGCCGGTCGTCCCCGGCACGATCACCGTCATCGGCAAAGGCCAGATCCACGTCTTCGAACGCGCCCACGGCCTCGTCGGGGCGGCGATCCGCTTCGGCGACGAGCTGCTGCACGAGGGCCCGATCGCCCGCTCGGACCCGGCCTGGCTGTTCGCCGGCTGCGGTGGTTGGAACGTGGTGGTACCCGAGAGCTACCACGCCCCGCTCGAGGCGGCGATCACCACGCTCAAGGCCGAGAGCGCCGGCCCGCTGGACGCCCGCAGCGCCGACCTGCAGCGCCATCTGCTCTCCGTCCTGCTGCTGTGGATCGAGCGCTGGTACGACGGCCAGCGCACCGAGCGCCGCGACGGCGAGCACGCCGCCTCGCTCGAGGTCTTCCGCCGCTTCTCGCGCGTGCTCGAGCGCGACTTCCCGGCCCATCACGACGCCGGCTGGTACGCCGACGCGCTCGCGATGCCGCCCGCGGCGCTCTCTCAGGCGCTGAGCCAGGTCGCCGGCAAGCCGACGAAGGAGCTCGTCACCGACCGCGTCATGCTCGAGGCCGCGCGCCTGCTGCGCTTCACCGACCGCACGGTCGGCGAGATCGCCTTCCAGACCGGCTTCGGCGACCCGCTGTACTTCTCGCGGGCGTTCAAGCGCCATCACGGCCAGCCGCCGACGGTCTTCCGCGACCAGACCAGAGGGCTTCTGCCGGCGTGACGGCGGCCGCTCGCGGCCGCGCAGCGTGATGTCCATGCATCCATGAACTTGAGCCATGGACCAACCGACGCGCACGCCTGAAACTGTCTGACATGTCCACGATCGAGACCCCCACCACACCGACCCTGCCCGCCACGCTGCGCCTCGGCCCCACGCACCTCACGATCTCGAACCTCGACGGCTCGATCGCCTTCTACGAGCGCTCGCTCGGCCTGCAGGTCCACGCCCGCGACGCGAACACCGCCCGCATGGGCGCCGGCGGCGAGGACCTCGTCGTGCTCGTCGAGGAGCCCGTCGACACGCTCGGCGGCCGTCACGCCGGCCTGTACCACTTCGCCCTGCTCTTCGAGACGCGCGAGGAGCTCGCCCGCGCCGTCGTCCGGCTCGCCGAGTCGCGCACGCGGATCGAGGGCGCCTCCGATCACGGCGTCTCCGAGGCCATCTACCTGCGCGACCCCGACGACAACGGCATCGAGCTCTACGTCGACCGGCCCCGCGAGGACTGGCCCCCGCCGCGCCAGCCCGGCGAGCGCGTCGAGATGTACACGATCGCGCTCGACGTCCAGGCGCTGCTGCGGACCGTCGAGGGCGAGCCGACCCAAACCCTTGCCGGCCCGGGGCTGCGAACGGGCCACCTGCACCTGCACGTCGGCGACGTCGAGCGAGGCCTCGCGTTCTACCGCGACGTCCTCGGCTTCGAGGTCATGGTCAACCTCGGCAGCGCCGCGTTCGTCTCCGCCGGGGGCTACCACCACCACCTCGGCTTCAACGTCTGGCTCGGCTCGGACGTCAAGCCCAAGCCGAAGAGCGCCGCCGGCCTGCGCCACTGGACGGTGCTGCTCGAGAGCGCCGACGAGATCGCCGAGGTCAAACAGCGCGTCGAGGCTGCCGGACTGCCGGTACGCCGGCACAACGGGGGCTTCCTCGTGCGCGACCCGTGGACGACCGCGGTCGCGTTCGCACTCGCGCCGGCGAGCTGAACTTCGCGATAGCCGTGGCGCGCTTGCGCGCGTAGGGTACGCGCCATGCCGCAGAGCAGCAGTGGCGTCGCGCCACTCGTCCAGCTCACCGACGTGCGCAAGAGCTTCGGGGACAACCTCGTGCTCGACTCGATCGACCTGTCGATCGGGGTCGGCGAAGCGATCGTCGTCGCGGGGCCGTCGGGCTCGGGCAAGTCGACGATGCTGCGCTGCATCAACGGCCTCGAGTCGATCGACTCCGGCTCGGTCGTCGTCGACGGCAAGCGGATCGACCCGCGCAGCAAGGAGATCCAGAAGATCCGCGCGAACATCGGGATGGTCTTCCAGCAGTTCAACCTGTTCCCACACAAGTCGGTGCTCGAGAACATCACGCTCGCCCCGATCAAGGTCAAGGGCCTCGAGCCCGCAGCCGCGGAGAAGCGCGCGCGCGAGCTGCTCGAGACCGTTGGCATCCCTCAGAAGGCCGACGCCTCGCCCGCCGACCTGTCGGGCGGCCAGCAGCAGCGCGTGGCGATCGCCCGGGCACTCGCGATGGATCCCAAGCTCATGCTCTTCGACGAGCCGACGTCGGCGCTCGACCCGGAGATGATCCGCGAGGTGCTCGACGTCATGCGCGAGCTCGCGCCGCGGCGGGATGACGATGGTCGTCGTCACGCACGAGATGGGCTTCGCGCGCGAGGTGTGCGACCGGATCGTCTTCATCGACGAAGGCAAGATCGTCGAAGAGGGCCCGCCGGCGGAGTTCTTCGCGAACGCGAAGAGCCCGCGCGCGCGGGAGTTCGTGGACAAGATCATCCACCACTAAGAGGGGGAACATGCAGACCAAGAGATGGCGCTGGATGACGGCACTCATGCTGGCGACCGGCGCGATGACGGTGACCGCGTGCGGCGACGAGGACGACGAGCCCGGCTCGGCGGCGACGACGACCAGCGCGGCCCAGACGTTCGCGGCTGGAACGACGATGAAGAAGCTGCAGGACGCCGGCGAGATCACGATCGGCGTGAAGTTCGACGTACCGCCGTTCGGCGCGAAGGACCCGACGACCAACGAGGTCCAGGGCTTCGACATCGACCTCGCCAAGGCGATCGCCGACGAGCTCGGTGCCAAGCCGAAGTACATCGAGGCGCTGTCGGACAACCGGATCGCGTTCCTCAAGGACGGGACCGCGGACCTCATCCTCTCGACGATGACGATCACCGCCGAGCGCGCCGAGGAGATCGACTTCTCCGAGCCGTACTTCATCGCCAAGGGGCGGATCCTCGTCAAGAAGTCCGACACCTCGATCAAGGGCATCAAGGACCTCGCGGGCAAGAACGTCTGTACAGCCTTGGGCTCGACATACGAGGAAACCCTGAAGAAACAGGCGCCGAAGGCGAAGCTGCGCCTCGTCGACTCCTACTCGGAGTGCCTCGAGCTCATCCAGAACGGCGCGGTCGACGCCGTCTCCACCGATGACGTGATCCTCACGGGCATGATCATCCAGGACGACTCGCTGCAGCTCGTCGACGCCAAGGAGCTCACGGTCGAGCCCTACGGCGTGGGCATCAAGAAGGGCGACAGCGGCATGAAGGAGTTCGTCGACTCGGTGATCGCGTCCTACAAGGAGGACGGCAGCTGGGCGACCGCCTACCAGAAGTGGGTCGGCCAGTACACGAAGGAGAAGCAGGATCCGCCCTCGATGACACTGCAGGAGGCGCTCGACCTCAGCAAGTGAGCGACCTGCTCAACGTCCTGACGGAGCACTTCGACGAGTTCGGGGGTGGCCTCTGGGTCACCTTCCGGCTCGTCGTCGGGTCGTTTGCGATCGCGCTCGTCGTCGGGACGATCATCGCGGCGCTGCGGATCGCGCCGTCGCGGTGGCTGCGGCGTCTCGGCGGAGTGTACGTCGAGACGTTTCGCAACATCCCGCTGCTGGTCCTGCTCACGCTGTCCTATGCGGGCATGCGGCGCGCGGGGGTGCCGGTCGGCCAGTGGACGGCGGGTATCGCGTCGCTGGGCCTCTACACCGCGGCGTACGTCGCCGAGGTGCTGCGCTCCGGCGTCTTCGCGGTGAGCAAGGGCCAGATCGAAGCATCGCTGTCGCTCGGCTTCTCGTATGCGCAGACGCTGCGCCGGATCATCCTGCCGCAGGCGTTTCGGACGGTGATCCCGCCGCTGGGCTCGATCACGATCGCGATGATCAAGAACTCGGCGATCGTGGGCGTCTCGCTCATCGCGCTCGGCGACATCCTGAAGAACGGGCGGATCGTCCAGGCGCAGACGTTTCAGGTCGAGGAGTCGTTTCTGTGGGCCGCGGCGGGCTACCTGCTGCTGACGCTGACCGCGACGGTCGCCTTCCGTCTGCTCGAACGACGCTTCGTGATCAGCCGGTAGGCGGCGACTGGCGTGGGCTACCTCTTCGATCCGGACAACTGGGAGTGGCTCGTCAGCGGCCGCAACGCGCGCTTCATCCTCGAGGGGTTCCTCGTCAACGTCGAGATCGCGCTGATCGCGATGGTCTTCTCGCTGATCGTCGGCCTCGGGCTCGCGCTGCTGCGGATCTCCCGCGTGCGCGCGGTCAGCACCGTGACCGGGCTGTGGATCGACCTCTGGCGCAACCTGCCGCTGATGCTCGTGATCCTCTACCTCGCGATCGCGCTGCCCGTGACGTGGCGCGACGCCTACGAGGACAACGCGCCGGGCTTTCTCCCCGAGGTGCTCCAGAGCGGCCGCGTGTTCGCGGCCCTGCTGGCGCTCGTGCTCTACAACTCCGCGGTGCTGGCGGAGATCATGCGCGCGGGAATCCAGTCGCTCGACCGCGGTCAGGGCGAGGCGGCGGCCGCGCTCGGCATGAGCTACGCCCAGCGGATGCGCCTGGTGATCCTCCCCCAGGGCCTGCGGCGCATGGTGCCCGCGACGATCTCCCAGCTCATCACGCTGAACAAGGACACGACGCTGATCAGCATCATCGGCATCCAGGAGGTCATGCGCCACGCGCGGATCGTGTCCGGCAACAGCTTCTTCGGCAGCGTGCAGGCGCCGGTGCTGCAGGTGCTGATCTTCGTCGGGATCCTGTTCATCGTCGTGAACCTGCTGCTGTCGCGGCTGTCGCGGCGCCTCGAGATCCGCGAGCGCAAGCGGACGGGCACCACGGTCAAGCCGGTCAGCGGCCTCGAGGATCAGGTCACGACGGCGACCGCGACGGCGCGGTAGGCCGCTTAGCGCTTGCGGACGGCGCGGAAGGTGCGCTTGGTGCCGACGACCTTCGCCCCGTCAGCGTCCAGCCCGACGACGCTCCACGTGTGGCGCCCGGCCTTGGCGATGCGCCGCGAGACGCCGGCGACGGTGGCGGGCACCGTGGCGGCGACGCGCCGGTCCAGCGAGACGCGCCATTGCGCGACGGCGTCGGCTTGCTTGGCGACCCAGCGCAGCGTGACCCGCGAGCCCGCGCGCACCTTGGACTTCGCGCGCAGCTTCAGGACGGGCTTGGTCGCGGCCACCGTCTCCTCGAGCGGCGCGGTCCTCCACGGGCGTCCGGCGAGCACCCTGTGCATCGCCGCGCCGACGTCCAGCCGGCCGCCGCCGATCAGCGCGGCGAGGAAGTCCTGGCGCTGCGTGGTCTCGAGGATCGCGGCCTTCAGGGCGCTCATCGAGAGGTCCGGGCGCGCGGCGGACAGCAGCGCCAGCGAGCCGGCGACGAACGGGGCAGCCGCCGAGGTGCCGGTGCGCGCCTGGTAGGAGCTGCCCGCCGCCGAGGAGGCGATCTGCACGCCGGGCGCGGCGAGGTCGACCGCCAGCAAGCCGGTGTTCGACTTGTTCCACAGGTGCCCGCCGGAGTCCAGGGCGCCCACGCTGATGACGGCCGCGTCGGTGAGCGACGCGGGGTAGGACCCGAGCAGGTCGATGTTGCGCCCGTTGTTGCCCGCCGACGCGACCACGACGGCGCCTTGGCTGCCCGCGAAGCGCACCGCGTCGCGCACGGCGGGGGTCTGCGTGTCGGAGTTCACCGAGACGTTGAGGATCTTCGCGCCGCGATCGACCGCGTAGCGGATCCCGCGCGCGAGCGTGTCCGTGCTGCCGGACATGTTCGAGTCGAGGACCTTGACCGGGAGGATCGTCGCGCCGGGCGCGATGCCGGAGCCGCCGATGCCGTTGCCCTTGCGCGCCGCGACGATCCCCGCGACATGCGTGCCGTGGCCGTTGTCGTCGTTGACGTTGGGGCTCGAGTCGAACATGTTCGCCCCGTGGACGTCGTCGACGAAGCCGTCGGCGTCGTCGTCGCGGCCGTTGCCGGCGATCTCGCCCGTGTTCGTCCAGATGCTGCCGGCCAGATCGGGATGGTCGAGCTGCACGCCGGTGTCGAGGACGGCGACGAGCACGCCTGAGCCAGTCGACTGCGTCCACGCCTCTGCGGCGCCCGTCGCGGAGGGGTCGGTGAGCGCCCACTGCGACGACATGAGCGGATCGGTGGCCGCGGAGGCGGCGGCGGGCGCTGTGGACCCGCAGGCGGCGACGATGCATAGGCTTCTGCAGAAGATTGAAAGCTTTGCGTCCATACCGCAACCATCGGCCAGGCCGCGTGGACGCCCGTCGGTGACGTCCCGTGAGATCGATCGGGTACAAACCGCGCGCGGGTGAGGTAGTAAGCACGCAGATCAGCGGACAACTACGGACGAGGGTCGCTTCCGATCTGCCGAATGGAGGCGCGCCAAAGCGCCTGTTTCTGGAGTGGGCACATCGCCGGAGGGCTCCCCCGCTATGTTCCCGTGGGTTATGGAAGCCTTGCCGTCGCCAGCGACAATCAGGATTGTCCTGGCCGACGATCACGCGACGGTCCGCCGCGGTCTGCAGCTGCTGCTCGACTACGAGGACGACTTCGAGGTGGTGGCGTGCGTCGGCGATGTCGAGGCGGCGATCCGCGCGACGCGCGGCTACAAGCCCGACGTGCTCGTGCTCGACCTCAACATGCCGGGCGGCTCGAGCCTCGACGCGATTCCGGCGATCATCGAAGCCTCGCCGAGCACGAGCATCGCCGTCTTGACGATGCAGAGCGAGCCCGCGTTCGCCCGGCAGGCGCTGGGTGCCGGCGCGCTCGCGTACGTGCTCAAGGAGGCGGCCGAGGGCGAGCTCGTCACCGCTGTGCGGCGGGCGGCGGCCGGCGAGACCTACCTCAACCCGCAGCTCGGGGCGCGGATGGCCGCCGAGCCACCGCAGTCCGAGCGCTCGCCGGACGACCTGTCGGAGCGCGAGATCGAAGTGCTTCGGATGATCGCTCTGGGCCACACGAACGCCGAGATCGCCGAGCGCCTGTATCTCTCGATCCGCACGGTCGAGAGCCACCGCTCGCACATCCAGCAGAAGCTGCGCCGCTCCTCACGCGCCGATCTCGTGCGCTACGCGCTGGATCACGGGCTCGTCGACGTCTAACGACTGGGAGCGCGGTTAGGGCCGCGTAGGCCCCGCTCGCCGGGGCGCCACGAGCGGTCAGGTAGAAGACGGAACGGGGGGCCCGGCGTGGCGGACGTGCGCGCGAAACGCCGACGGTGTGACGCCATGGTGGCGCCAGAAGGCCTTGGCGAACTGGGCCGGCTGGCTGTAGCCGACACGCCTGGCGACCTCGCGAACGGGAACGACCGTGGTGTGGAGCAGGCCGGCGGCGCGCTGCATGCGCACGGTGCCGAGGTGCTTGCGGAACGTCGTCTGCCCGATCTCGGCGTAGCAGCGCTGCAGCTGACGGCGCGAGGCCGCCACGCGGCGCGCGACGTCGTTGAGGCGCAGGTCGCTGGCGTACTCCGCCTCCACGATCGCCACGGCATCGCGATAGATGCTCGTTCGCAGGTCAACCGTTCGCCCGCGCGGCGACGAGCCGTTTGCCTGTGGGCCATACACGTCCGCGGTGAGCACGTCTACCCCTCCCATGTCGAAGCCGAGCCTTTCCAGCTTCCAGATCGGTCCCGGGCCGAGCGTCGACAACCGTAGGATCACGACGGGCGTTGCGGGAAACTACGGTGCGGACGAGGTGGTGCTGGCAACCGATCCTCCATCAAGTTGCTCTTCGTGACTCGGCGTCAGGTGGGCGCGCGGGTCGCCGCGAGGCGACCGGCGTCGCCGCCCGCGCGCTTGGCCCTCGTACATGGCGGCGTCGGCCGCAGCGATCGCGGCGACGGGTTCGTCCGGGGCGTCTCCGAGCGGCGCCACGCCGATGCGCGCGGTGACCTCCTCCGCGCCGCCGGTGGCCGCGCTCGCCGCCTCGCGCACGATCGCGAGGAGCTCCTGTCCGATCGGTTCCGCAGGGGCGCACGACGTGAACGGGAGGAGGATGTGCCCCGCTGCCATCGCATCGGGGGCGAGCGTGTCAACGCTGCGACCGATGAGCGCGTCCGGCGCGTACGCGAACAGCTCCTCCGCGCGACGGTTCGCAAGCCGGATGACGCCCGTCGCATCGACGACGAGCGTCGCTTCCGGCATCGCCGTGAAGAGCGTCTTCAGCATCGCGGCACGCGTCCCGTCATGGCCACCGCCCGTCGAGCCCGGCGATCCGCGCCATCCGCCGGAGCCTCGGTAGGCGACATCGACGCGGCCTACGGCTCGGACGACGAAGCTTGCGTGACCGACGATCTGCCGGCCTCAGGTCGACGCGGACGCAGCGAGCGGCTCGGTCAGGACGGCGACCGCAGCGTGGCGCGGCACGACCAGCACCGGGCACGACGCGTGGTCGACGATGTGGCGCGACGCGCCGCCAAGCACCACCGTGCGCACGGGCCCGTAACTTCGTGAGCCCATGACGAGCAGGTCGACCCCATCGGCACACGCTCCGACGACGCCGGGGCCGGCTGGGGCCAGCACGAGGCACGTGTCGACCTCCAGGCCGCGGCGGCGCAGCAGCTCGGCAGTCCGCTCGAGCAGCTCGCTGCCCTGGCCGCGGCGATCGTGCGCCGTGCGGAGCGTCCCGTCCTGCTGGTCGCACCCGCCGCGCAGTAGCTGCGTTCACCGCGCCTGAGCACCGTCAGGGTCTGCCTGCAACGTCCGCGGCGCAGCCGACCTCACCTGCGCAAGGACCGGCCCGCCCTCAGCGCGAGAGTTGCGCGACGAGGTCGATCCGACACGACGCCATCCGGCATGCGGCTTCCGGGCCGCATGACGTCCGACACCGACTTGAGAAAGCGACAACTACGGATGAAGCAACGCCCGCCCGGCGTGATACTCGGTTGATATCCGGGACGTCAACCGTGCCCGTACAGGCACCAGCCCTCATGCGTGCCGGCCTGCGGCTCACGCGGCTGCGCGTCGGGCGAATGCGGGCGAAGCGACGCGAACCCCCAAGGCTCGCGCCACCGGCACCTAAATTCTGCTGCCGCTCGTCACGGGTCCGCTGAAACGAATCACGAGGCTCGGAGGCAGCGATGTTATAGCGCGATCGCGTGGTGGGCGCGATGCCGTAGGCCGACACGCGTGCCGAGGCGACTATCGAGCATTGAGATTGCGGCCAGGAGACTCCTGGCTCTGGTTGCGGGAGAGGTTCATCCGATAGCCGGGCGCCACCCGGCTGCCCCATCCCGTGCCCGCCCGCTGCTCGCTTATGGCCCATGCGAGCCCGACCAGGAGCGCTACGACTTCCCCGATGGTCTGGACGCCGCGTGAGGCGTCGAGCAGCTCGCCCAACAGCAGCCGCAGGATCGCAGCGGGAACGATCCCGTAGATGACGCCCTGAGCCAGGGTCAATGACCAGAACCGAGCCATCGCGGAAGGTGGCTGGTGAGCCGCCAGCGCCATACGTACCTGATACCCGCTCATACCCCGCACCTGCAGCCGCCGTCGTGCTGTTCGCCGCCTATTCGACATGCGTTCGATCGTGCGGCGATCGCAGCGGCCGTCGTTTGCGGCACGACCAACGGGCCGTGCCTCCAACAACCAGGAGGTTTGTCATGTCCATGGTCAAGAGGTCCGACGCGAGCGGCAACGCCCCCGGCGCTGCTATGCGTCTATGAGGACAAGAACTACGGCGAGGGGTCGGATAGGACGAACCGGCCGACCGCGCACGTGACGCACAACGCCGTCCGCCGGCTCGGACCCCGGCGGCGGGCCGACCCTCCGTGGGTCGGCTCGCCGGCCGGCACCCGCGAGCTCGTCGAGCGCATCCTCCCCTGGAAAGCTGCGGGAATGCGGGCGGAGGGACTCGAACCCCCAAGGCTTGCGCCACCGGCACCTAAAGCCGGCGTGTCTACCAATTCCACCACGCCCGCGAGCGCTCTCCCGACCCTGCTCCCCTGGCCGGGCGGGATTGTATGTTGGCGGGGCATGGCTCAGGGGGCTTCCGTCATCGAGCATCCCAATCGCGACAAGGCTCAGTCGAGGTCGACGAAGGCGATCGTGGTCGCGCTGATGCTCGGCACCGCGCTGCTGCTCGTGATCGTGACCGCCGGCGGCTGGTCGCGGATCCAGGGCGCCAAGCCCCTGCAGATCGCCTACATCCTGCTGTACCTCGTGCTCGCGTACTACATCGCGCGCTGGCGCAGCGGCCTGCTGCCGGTCGCGGCGGCGCTCGCGATCGTGCTGGCGCTGTTCGCCGCGATCAGCGGGCCCGGCTGGTTCGATCGCAACGGCGCCGGCTTCACCGATCCCGCGCTCGACGCGGGGCTGCTCGGCGTCCTGACGCTCGTGCTCGTGCCGGTCCAGATCCTGCTCATCCTCTTCTCCGCGCAAGGCTTCGCGCAGCGCTGGAGCGTCGAGGTCGAGCGCGCATCCTGAGCGCCGGGGCCTACAATCGAACACCCGCGCCCGGGTGCTGGAACGGTATACAGGATCGGCTCAAAACCGATTGCCCGTGAGGGATTGTGGGTTCGAATCCCACCCCGGGTACTGCGGCGGCGTCGACAGTCGCTAACAGGCGACAGTGACCTTGCCGCGCGCGACTACCTTCTGCTTGATGACGATCTTCGCGTTCCAGACGCCGTTGATCTGCTGCGGGCCGAAGGGCCCCTTGGCGAAGCTGAAGCCGTAGCGCGTCGTGAACGACTTCTTCTCGTTCACCGGCCACTTGAACGCCGACCTCATGACCTCGGCGTTGGAGGGCTCGGCCGTGGAGCCCGCGTTCGGCGGGCCGCCCCACACCCCGACGCCGACCTTGATGTTCTTCTTGATGCCCTTGCCCTTGTAGATCACGTACAGGCTGCGCTGGCCGTTGCCCATGTCCATGCACGTGTCGATCGTCTTGTCGTTCTTCACCTGCGGCGACGTCCCGAGGGCCTGGGTCGTCCAGCCGAGGACCGACACGTTGATCTTCGCCTGCGCGCCCGCGACCGGGCCGAGGACGCCGGCGGCGGACACCGCCGTCGCGAGCACGAGCTTTCGAGGTGACGTGAGCATGCCGCGAGAGATCCTACGCGCACGTGTGCTCGCCGGTGTACGGATCGGGCGTCACGGGCTGGCGCCAGGCGAACGGGCCGTTGAGGGTCACGGTCTGGCCGGTGCCCGCGGGGTACTGGTACGCGCCGGTCGCGATGCCGCGCGTGTCGATTCCCCACTCATAGAGCGCCGGAGTGCCGCCGTTGCTGACCTGCCCGTAGCGCACGATCCACGAGCCGTCGGCGTGGATGACCGCGCCCACCACCGAGATCGTGCCGTAGGAGCGGATGTCCGAGCCGCTGTTGGGCGTCAGGCGGGCGTAGTGCCACGCGCCGCTCGCGCAATGGTCGTAGAACTCCTCGACGGCGCAGTCCGGCCAGCGCGCGGAGCATGTCGTGAACGTCGAGTTGGCGAAGTACTTCAGGAGGAACGCGGAGGCGGCGTCCTTCGTCGCGGGATCCTCCGTCGACAGCTCCTTGCCCGGCGGGTCGAAGAGCGAGGTCGGACCGGCCGGCCCGCTTCCGGGGCCCGTAGTACCGGTCCCGGAGCCCGCCGGCCCGCTCGGCGCGGGCGCGACGCTCGCCGGGGAGACCAGCGCGTTCAACGCAAGCCCCCTGCCGCCGAACGTCGTGAGCTTGACGATCGCCTTCCTTCCGACGAGCTTGAGCAGCGCCCCCGGCGGCGTCGTCTTCCTGCCCTGGAACGTCCGCGGCTTGCCGGCGACCTTCGTCAGCGGATAGGTCTTGGCGCCGATCTTGACCTTCGCCTTCTTGATCCGCTCGGACGCCTTCAGCGTCTTCGTGGTCTTCACCTCGACGACGATCCGCGCCGCGCCGTCCTTGACGACGATCGACGCCTTCGCGCTGAGCTTCGCGGATGCGGCGCCCGGTGCGAGCCCGCCGACGACGACGGCGAGTGCCGCGGTGGCGATGGCCGTGCGCCCGATCACGACGCCATCCTTCTGCGCGCGCCCGCGCGCAGTCAAGCGCCGAGGCGCTCGAATCGTCCGTTTACGCGACCAGGGCTTGCAGCTCGTCGATGAGCCCGCCCGGCGCGACGACCACGCCGACCGGCGCGCCGGCGGTGGCGGGCAGCGCCCGCACGACCAGGCCGGAGCACTCGCACAAGAGCGACCCGGCGGCGATGTCCCACGCCTGCACGCCGCGCTCGTAGAACGCGTCGTAGCGGCCGGCCGCCGTCCAGGCGAGGTCCAGCGCGGCCGAGCCCATCCGGCGCACGTCGCGCACGACCGGCAGCAGCCGCGCCACGACCGCGGCCTGCGTCACGCGCACCGCCGACTCGTAGGCAAAGCCCGTCCCGACGAGCGCCGACGCGAGGTCCGAGCTCTCCGAGCCGGAGACCGGGGTGCCGTTGAGCGTCGCGACGCCGCCGCGCTCGCCGCAGAAGATCTCGTCGCGCAGCGGATCGAAGACGACGCCCGCGACGCCACCGTCGTCGTCGTGCACCGCGACGCTCACGCACCACTGCGGCACACCGAAGAGGAAGTTGACCGTGCCGTCGAGCGGATCGACGATCCAGCGCAGGCCCTCCCCCGCCTGCGTCTCACCGCCCTCCTCGCCGAGAATCGCGTCGCCGGGACGGCGCGCCGCGAGCAGCTCACGGATCGCGCGCTCGGCCGCGTAGTCGGCCTCCGACACGACATCCGTCGGCGAGCTCTTGGACCCCACCGCCTGCTCGCCGCCCGCCACGAAGCGCTCGAGCAAGAGCTCGCCCGCGGCGCGCGCGCACTCGGCGGCGATCACCCGCAGGGCGGTCGGGTTCGCGTCGGCGGCGGTCAAGTCAAGAGACCGGCGGGCGCGCGTCGGCCCAGGGGCGTGCGGCCTCGAGCTGCGCGGCAAGCGACAGCAGCAGCGGCTCGGAGTCGGGGCGGCCGCCGATCTGCACGGACAGCGGCAGCCCGGTCGAGTCGAAGCCCGCGGGCACCGCGGCCGCCGGGTTGCCGATGTGGTTCCAGACGGGGTTGAACGCGACGAAGCCCGCCGCGGCGTTGAACGTGCGCGTCGCGCCGCAGCCGTCGTAGCGGCCGACCTTCCACGGCGGTGCCGACAGCGTCGGCGTCAGCACGACGTCGACGTCCTCGAAGATCGCGTTGATGCGCCGCGCGTCGCCGTCCTGCGCGGCGATCGCGCGACCGAGCAGCTTGCGAGCGACCGCGCCCGTGCGCGCGACCTGGCGCGTCCGGCGCTCGAGCTTCGAGCGGTCGTCCATCGACTGCGCCTCGATGTTCGCGCCGCCGAAGTA
This sequence comes from uncultured Actinomycetes bacterium, assembly GCA_963839905.1. GTDB lineage: Bacteria > Actinomycetota > Thermoleophilia > Solirubrobacterales > Solirubrobacteraceae > CADCVQ01. The sequence continues at coordinate 343,177 of CAWIXC010000018.1, forward strand.
CCGCGTCATGACGTTGCGCCCCATGAGCCCGTAGCTCGGGTTGCGCTCGACGACCTCGTGGCCGAGCGAGCGCAGGAGCTCGGCCGTGTCCTGCGCCGCTCGCCGCTGCTCGGGGTGACAGCGCGCGGCGACCCCCGGCGGGATCTTCGTCGACAGCGCGATGCGCAGCTTGCCCGGCTCGCTGCGGGCCGCCGCGACCCACGGCTCGCCGGTCGCGACCTCGTAGAGCAGCGCGGTGTCAGCAACCGAGCGCGCGAGAAAGCCGTAGACCCCGAGCCCGGCCCAGGCCTCGTCCAGCGGGGCAACCGGCACTCGGCCGCGCTGCGTCTTCAGGCCGAACAGGCCACAGCAGGCGGCCGGGATGCGGATCGAGCCGGCGCCGTCGGACGCGGTGGCCGCCGGGACCAGCGCCGCGGAGACGGCCGCGCCCGAGCCACCGCTCGACCCGCCAGGCGTGTGCCCGAGGCTCCACGGGTTGTGCGTCGAGCCGCCCTGCGCGGTCTCCGTGAACGGCCACAGCGTGAGCTCGGGGGTCCGCGTGACGCCGATGACGATCGCACCCGCGGCGCGCAGGATCTTGACGAGCTCGCAGTCCTCGGGCTCGGGCGCGCCGTGGGCCTTCGAGCCGCGGACGCGCGGCGTGCCGGCGACCGCCATGTCGTCCTTGACCGCGATCGGGATCCCGAGCAGCGGCCGGTCGTCGCCGCCGCGCGCGCGCCCGCCGGCCTGGTCGGCCTCGATCAGCGCGCGCTCGTCGAAGACGACGCGAAACGCGTTGAGCTGGCGGTCGAGGCGCCCGATGCGCTCGAGCGCGACCTCGACGAGCTCGCGCGGTGAGACGTCGCCGGCGCGGATCAGCGCGGCCTGGCGGGCGACGCCGGCGAAGGCGAGATCACGGCGCTCGGACGTGGCGGCGGAAGGCATCGGACGCCACAGACTAGACCTCGGCTACATGCTGCTCGTGACCGACGATTTCCCGCCGTTCGACGGCGGCGAGCATCCCGAGTACCCGGTCAACGTGAGGATCGGGCCGCCGCAGGAGACCTACAGCCGCCTCACGACGTTCTTTCGCTTCTTCCTGCTGATCCCGGTCGCGATCATCCAGTGGGTCTTCACCCTGTGGGCCGAGGTCGTCGCGATCGCGATCTGGTTCGTCGCGGTGTTCACCGGCAAGACCTCCGCCGAGCTCGTCGACGCGACCCGCTTCCCGCTGGCCTACATGGCGCGCGCCTACGCCTACGCGTACCTGCTGACCGACGTCTGGCCCCCGTTCGAAGATTGACCGACCTATCCTGCAGGGCGTGAGTCTCGTCCTGCAGGAAGACCAGGGAGCCGTCCGCCACGTTGTCCTCAACCGGCCGGAGAAGCGCAACGCGCTGAACGCCGAGCTCATCCTGGCCCTCGGTGAGGCCCTGCGCGCGGCGGCCGCCGACGCGTCGGTGCGCTGCGTGATCATCCGCGGCACCGGGACGATGTTCTCGAGCGGCGTGGACGCCGACGCCCTGGCGACCATCGCCGAGGACCCCGAGAACCTGCGCGAGTGGCGCGGGCAGCTCATGTCGATCTGGAACCTCTGCGAGCGGATGGCGAAGCCGACGATCGCCCAGATCCATGGCGCCTGCCTCGGCGGTGCCGCGGAGCTCGCGCTCGCCTGCGACCTGCGCGTCGTCGCCGAGGACGCCGTCATCGGGCTCGTCGAGACGCGCATCGGCCTGCTGCCCGACCTCGGCGGCTGCTCGCGGCTGCCGGCGATCGTCGGCCTCGGTCGCGCGAAGGAGCTCATCATGTGCTCGAAGTTCGTCGACGGGACGGAGGCGGAGCGGATCGGCCTTGCCAACCGCGTCGCCCCGGCCGCCGAGCTCGACGCGGCGACCGGCCTGCTCGTGGGCGAGCTGCTGACATGCGCGCCGCTCGCGATGGGCCTTGCGAAGGGGATCATCGACGCGTCGGCGCTGCCCGCGCTTGAGCAGACCCTCGAGCAGGAGGTCACCGCGCAGGAGCTGTGCGTGACGAGCGAGGACTTCCGCGAGGGCATCCGGGCCTTCGCCGAGCGCCGGCGACCCGAGTTCACCGGTCACTGAGCCCGGGACCCGGCCGGGCGGTCGCGACCGGCGCGTCGGGGCAGCCGGATATGCTCGTCAGCGCTTGCCCGAGCCGGTCTCCATCATCGGCGCCTCCGGTGCCCTCGGCTTCGGTCTGGCGGTGCGTCTCGCACGCGCCGGCGGAGCGGTAGTCCTCGGCTCGCGCGACGACGAGCGTGCGCGCGAGACCGTCGCCCGTGCGCGGGCGGCCGTCCCCGAGGGTGCGTTCAGCGGCGCCGTCAACGCCGAGGCGGCGGCGGCGAGCGAGCTCGTGATCCTCTGCGTGCCGTTTCGCAACCAGTCCGAGACGCTGAACAACCTGCGCGATGTGCTGTCGCCCGGCCAGCTCGTGCTCGACACGACGGTCCCGCTCGCTGCGGCAGTCGGCGGAAAGGCGACGCGGATGCTCGGCGTCTGGCAGGGATCGGCCGCGCAGCAGGCGCAGGAGATGGTGCCCGACGGCGTGACGGTCGTCAGCGGGCTGCACACCGTCGGGGCCGCGTCGCTGCGCGATCTCGACGTCCAGCTCGACGAGGACGTCCTGCTGGCGGGCAACCGGCGCGCCGACAAGGCACGCGTGGCCGCCGTGATCGACAGCATCGACGGCCTGCGCTGCGTCGACTGCGGGCGCCTCGAGATGGCGCGCGTGACCGAGCAGCTGACGGCGCTCATGATCTCGATCAACGTGCGCTACAAGACGCACGCCGGCGCGCGGATCACCGGGTTGCCCGGCAACCTGTGGCCGGCGGCCACGTCCGCCGCCTGATGCCCTCGGTCGTGGTGCTCGCGGGCGGAACTGGTGGCGCGAAGCTCGCGCGCGGGATGCTCGACGTCGTCGGCGAAGATCTGACGGTGATCGCCAACACGGCCGACGACATCGAGATCTACGGCGCCTACGTCAGCCCCGACCCCGACCTCTGCACGTTCTGGCTCGCCGACCTCATCGACGAGCGCGGCTGGGGGCTGCGCGACGACAGCTTCGCCGTCATGGACGGGCTGCGCGACATCGGCGTCGACGTCTGGTTTCGGCTCGGCGACCGCGACCTGGCGATCGGGATCCAGCGCGCGCGGCGTCTCGGCGAAGGCGCACGGCTGACCGACGCGCTGGCGGAGCTCGGCGCGGCGCTCGGCCTGCGAGCGCGCGTGCTGCCGATGTCCGACGAGCCGGTCCGCACGCGCGTGTGCGTCGGTCAGCGCTGGGTGCCCTTCCAGGAGTTCATGATCCGCGAGCACGGCGAAGGGCCGATCGCGGACACGCAGCTGCGCGGGATCGAGGCGGCGCTTTCGACGCCGGAGGTGCTCGACGCGATCGCCTCTGCGGACGCCATCGTCGTCGGCCCATCCAATCCGGTCATCTCGATCGGCCCGATCCTCGCAGTAGCACAGATGAGAGACGCCTTGATGGAGAGCGACGCACCCGTCGTCGCCGTCTCGCCGATCGTCGGCGGCGCGGTCGTCAAGGGGCCGACCGACGCGTTCATGGCCGCGACCGGCCTGCCGGCCAGCACCGAGGGCATCGCGGCGTGCTACGCCGGGCTCATCGACGGCCTCGTCGCCGACGAGTGCGCCGACGGCGTGCCGGTCCTGCAGATCGACACGCTCATGAGCGACGCCGCCAGCCGGCGCCGCGTGGCCGCCGAGACGCTGCGCTTCGCCGAGGGGCTCGCCTAATGCCGCGGATCCCGCCCCCCGAGCCGCAGGGCGCGCCGCCGCAGACGGTCGCGATCCTGCCCGTCAAGCGCTTCGGCATCGCCAAGGTGCGCCTCGGCGACGAGCTGTCGGGCGGCACGCGCCGCGCGCTCGCCGAGTCGATGGTGACCGACGTGCTGATGGCGCTGCGGCGCACGAAGGCGGTGTCCGAGGTCCTGCTCGTGACATCCGAGCCCGCGGCGGAGGCGATCGGCCGGGGCTATGGCGCCACCGTGCTCGTCGACGACCGCGAGGACGGCCAGAGCGCCGCGACGCTGATCGGCATCGCGCACGCGATGGAGGACGGCGCGCCGCGGGTCCTGCTCGTGCCCGGCGACACCCCGGCGCTCGACCCCGCCGAGCTGGGCGAGCTGCTCGACCGGCCGATCACCGGGCGCTCGGTCGTCGTCGTCCCCGACCGCCACGGCACCGGCACGAACGCGCTGCTGCTGACGCCGCCCGACGTCATCGCGCCCTCCTTCGGCCCCGACAGCCGCGCCCGCCACGAGCAGGCGGCGGCCGACGCCGGCGTCCCATGCACGGTCGAGGAGGTCCCGACGCTGGCGCTCGACGTCGACACCGCCGACGACCTCGCCGACCTGCGCATCGCGCTCGCGAACCGCCGCGGCGGCGCGGCCCACACGCGCGGCATGCTCAGCCGCCTGGCCGGCACGCGCAAGGCGGTCCCGCCGGTGCCGCCGCCGCCCGCCGACCCGCCGCCGGGCGAGTGATCGCCGCGCCGGCCCACGAGCCACCCTCGGGCGAATGATCGCCGCGCCGGCCTCCCGGCCCACCCTCGGGCGAGTGATCTGCGCGCCGGCCCACCGGCCCACCTCGCGGGCGTGATCGTCGCCGCGGCGCTGCCCGGCATCCCCGAGGTGCGCGAGGGCGACGACCTCGCGCAGCTGCTCGCCGACGCCGCCGGCAGCCTCGCCGACGGAGACGTGCTCGTGGTCGCGCACAAGGTCGTCTCCAAGGCGGAGGGCCGCGTCGTCGATCTCGCGGACGTGCGGCCCGGCGAGCGCGCGCTCGCGCTCGGCGCCGAGCACGGCAAGGACCCGCGGCTCGTCGAGGTCATCCTCGGTGAGAGCGCGGACGTCGTGCGCTCGCGGCCCGGCGTGCTCATCTGCCGCACGCATCACGGCTACGTCTGCGCAAACGCGGGCGTCGACCAGTCCAATGCGCGCGGCGGGGTCGTGCTGCTGCCGCGCGACCCCGATGCCTCGGCCCGTGCGCTGCGCGCCCGCCTGCGCTCGCTCACCGGCGTCGCGCCGGCGATCGTGATCGCCGACTCCTTCGGCCGCGCGTGGCGCGTCGGCCAGTGCGACCAGGCGATCGGGGTCGCGGGCATCGCGCCGACCGAGGACTGGCGCGGGCGCCGCGACGCGGGCGGCCGGGTGCTCGAGGCGACGGTCGTCGCCGTCGCCGACGAGGCGGCGGCCGCGGCCGACCTCGCGCGTTCGAAGGACGGCGGCGAGCCCGCGGTGCTCGTGCGCGGGCTCGAGCGTCACGTCACGGCGGGCGACGGCCCGGGAGCGGCGGCGCTGATCCGCGCCCGTGACGAGGATCTGTTCCTGTAGCTCGCGCTAGCGGCGGGGCGCGCGTCAGCTGACGCGCTCGACGCGGTAGCGGCGCTCGCCGCCCGGCGTCTCGACTGACACGACGTCCCCGGCGCGGGCGCCCACGAGCGCGCGCGCCACGGGGGACTCCGAGGACAGGCGGCCGGTCTTCAGGTCAGCCTCGGTGGGGCCGACCAGCGTGAACTCGTGCTGCTTGCCGGAGGACTCGTCGATCACGGTGGCCTTCGAGCCGAAGCCGACGACATCGGGATCGCTCGTGCCCTCGACGACCCGCGCCGCGCGCAGGCGCTCGGTGAGCCGCTTGATCTTCGTCTCGAGATGCGCCTGGTCGTCCTTGGCGATGTGGTACTCGGCGTTCTCCTTGAGATCGCCCAGCTCACGCGCCGCCTTGATGCGAACGGCCATCTCGGCGCGCCCCTCGGACTCGAGGTGGGCGATCTCCTCGCGCAACGCGGCGAGGCCTTCGGGAGTGATCTGCTCGGGTTCCAACATCGGGGCAGCCTAGCGGTCATCCGCGCGCAACCCCGGCGGCGCCCGCGCGCGCTACGCGGCGGCGGGGAGCTCGTAGCGGCGGCGCAGCTCGTACAGCGTCGTGCGCTCGGCCGCCGGCCGGCCGGCGCGATGCGCGGCCGCGACGAGGTCGTGCGGCTCGAGGCGCACCCCGTGGTAGCTGCCCGCGAGGCGGCTGATGTTCTCCTCCATGAGCGTCCCGCCGAGGTCGTTGACGCCCCAGCGCAGCGCCTCCGTCGCAGCGTCGAGGCCCATCTTGACCCAGCTCGCCTGCAGGTTCACGATGCTGCGCCCGAGCGCGAGCCGGAACGCGGCGGTGTGCTTGAGGTTCTCCTCGACGGAGATCTCCTGGACGCCGTGGGTGCGCCCGAGCAGCGTGTGAAACGGGATGAAGCTCAGCGGCACGAACTCGGTGAAGCCGCCCGTCCTGGCCTGCAGCTCACGCACGACGCGCATGTGCTCGGCGAGCTCCCACGGCTCCTCGATGTGGCCGAACATGACGGTGACCGTCGAGCGCAGGCCCGCGCGGTGCGACGCCTCGATGATCTCGACCCACCGCGCGACCGGCAGCTTGTTCGGGCTGATGCGCTGGCGCACGCCGTCGTGGAGCACCTCGGCGGCGGTGCCGGGCGTCGAGTCCAGGCCGGCGGTGCGCAGCCGTTCGAACACGTCCGCGGGCGACATGCCGCTGACATCGCAGATGTGCGCGATCTCCATCGCCGAGTACGCGTGCAGGTGCAGCTGCGGCGCGATCCGCTTGGCGAGCTCGAGCCAGCCCGCGTAGTCCTCGAGGTCCCAGTCGGGATGGATCCCGGACTGCATGCACAGCTCGGTCGCGCCGAACGCGACGGCTTCGCGCACGCGGGTGACGAACTCCTCGCGCCCCAGCTCGTAGGCATCCGGCGAGCGCTTGCCCTGGCCAAAGCCGCAGAACGCGCAGCCCACGACGCAGACGTTCGAGACGTTGATGTTGCGGTTGACGACCAACGTCACCGTCTCCCCCGCGAGCTCCGAGCGCAGCTCGTCGGCGGCCTGGCGCATGTCCTCGATCGCCTCCGGCCGCGTCTCGGCGAACAGCGCGGTCAGCTCGTCGGGCGTCAGCATCGCGCCGTTGCGGCCGCGCTCGACGGCGGCCGGGACGAGGTCGCGGCGCAGCGGCCGCGGCGGCTCGGTGCGCCCGCTGCCGCGGCGCGGGATGAAGCTCCAGTAGCGCGCCTTGACGACGTCGAGGACGCCCGGGGCCATCCACTCCGGGTCGATGTACCGCGGGTAGACGCACAGCCGCTCGGTCAGCGCGAAGCCCTCCGGTTGCAGGCGCTTTCTGACCTGGTGCGGCGACGGGAACGCGTGCTCGGGCGAGATGTGGTCGCCGTTGGCGCTCAGCCCCCCGAGGTCGGTGGCGCCCGCGCGGACTAGCTCCGGCCACCAGTCGGCGAGGTTCGGCGGCACCTGCACGCCGACGTCGGGCATGAGCCGCCGCGCCTCGGCGACCAGCCGGCGCATGTCGTCGATCGAGACCGGCGTGGCCCAGGTCGGCAGGTCCAGGCGCGGCCCGTGGCCGATCCCCGTACGCCACAGCTCGCGCGCGGCCTCGTCGGCGATCTGCGCCGGCTCGCGGCCGTAGTACGAGTCGTGCGGGACGAAGTTCTGCAGGATGACCTCCTGCAGGTGGCCATGCTCGGCGTGCACATTCGCCAGCGCCTCCAGCGCCGCGACGCGCTCGGCCTCGGACTCGCCGATCCCCACGAGGATCCCGCTCGTGAACGGGATCCGCAGCTCCCCGGCGGCGGCGATCGTCTCGAGGCGGCGGGCCGGGTGCTTGGTCGGCGAGCCCTGGTGCGCGACGAGGTCCGGGTTGACGGACTCGAGCATGAGCCCCTGTGATGCGGTGACCTCGCGCAGCCGGGCGAGGTCGTCCTTGCACAGGACACCGAGGTTCGTGTGCGGCAGCAGGCCACGCTCGAGCGCGCGCTCGCACGCCCAGACGACGTAGGCGACGAAGTCCTCGTGGCCGTAGTCGGCGAGGCGCTCGCGCACGCCCGCGTCGACCTCGGGGCGCTCGCCCGTCAGCACGAGCAGCTCCTTGACGTTGCGCTTCGCGGCCCCGTCGAGCAGCTCGATGACCTCGCCGGGCGCGTGCAGGTGCGCGCGGTGCGTCGCGAACGCGCAGTACTTGCAATAGCAGCGGCACGTGCGCGACAGCGAAAGCGTCAGATTGCGGCTGAAGGTGACTCGCCGTCGCACCGCTCGAAGTCTAGGCGCCGGGCTCGGCGGCCGGTTTGACCCCGCGCGACGCCGGGGGTAGGTTCGGCACCCATGAGGCAAGGACCGCCGCGCCGTCGCAGGACGCTGATCGCCATGCCGATCGCGTGCCTCGCGCTCGCGGGGGCCGGCTGCGGATCCTCCGACGACGAGACGGCCACGACCGCGACGGTCACGACCACGGCGAACCCGGCGACCACGGCCGCGACCACCACCACGCCCGTCGCCACGACCCCGGCGACCACGACCACCCCGGCACCGTCGGCCACGACCTCGACGACGCCGAAGCCCTCGGAGGGGTCGATCGTCTCGGGCGGCTCCAACGGCAAGCGCTACCAGTGCATCGGCCCGAGCCTGCTCAGCGACCTGCGCACGACGAGCCGCCGGATTCAGCGCGGGCGAACGAGCCTCAAGCGCATCCGCAGCGAGCTGCGCCGGCTCAAGGCCCGCTACCCCAACCGCGTGGCCCCGCCGAGGGTCGCCCAGCGCTACAACTACCTCCTGCGCAAGCACAACGCCCTGCTGCGGCTGGGCAACCGCCGCGTCCGCGCCTACAACCGGCGCCTGGATCGCGACTGCATCCGCCGGTAGCGGCCCGCCGCCACCCTATCCTCGTCGCGGTCATGCGTCGCGTCCACAACCTCGCGCTGCTGCTGACCGCCGCCGGCCTGGCGCTCACGGGCTGCGGCGCCGACCGCGAGGAGTCCGCCCCCAACCGCGCCGCGACGCTGCTCTTGGACTTCCAGCCAAACGCCGTGCACGCGGGCATCTACACCGCCGTCGAGCGCGGCTACGACGACGCGCTGGGCGTCAACCTGCGCATCCGGGTGCCCTCGGACTCGACGGACTCGGTCAAGCTGCTCGTCTCCGGGCGCACCGACCTCGCGGTCCTCGACATCCACGACCTCGCCATCGCGCGCGAGCGTGGCCGCGACCTCGTCGGCGTCATGGCGCTCGTCCAGGAGCCGCTCGCGGCGGTCCTCGCCGAGCCGGGCGTGAGGTCGCCGCGCGACCTCGAGGGCCGGCGCGTCGGCGTCACCGGCCTGCCGAGCGACGACGCCGTCCTGCGCTCGATCGTCGCCGGCGCCGGGGGCGATCCGGACAAGGTCCGCCCGACCACCATCGGCTTCACCGCCGTGCCGAGCCTGCTCACCGGGCGCATTGCCGCCGCGACGGGCTTCTGGAACGTCGAGGGCGTCGCGCTGCGCGCCAAGCGCCCGAAGACGCGCGAGTTCCGCGTCAACGACTACGGCGCGCCGGCCTACCCCGAGCTCGTTCTCACGACAACGCGCGCGACGCTGCAGGACGAGCCCGGGCTCGTGCGCGGCGCGGTCGCCGCGATCGCGCGCGGCTACAGCGAGGTCCTCAGCGACCCCGAGAGCGCGACCACCACGCTCGTCGCCAAGGCGAGCGGGCTCGATCGCGCGGGCGTCGCGCGTGAGCTCGACGCGGTCTCCCCCGCGTTCACCGCCGGCGCGCGCGTCTTCGGCGAGCTGAGCCCTGTCCGCCTCCGCGCCTGGGCGCGCTGGGAGCTGCACTTCGGGATCGTGAAGAAGCTGCCGGACGTCGCGCGCGCCTTCGACGGCCGCTACGTGCCGCGCTCGAGCGACCGCGACTAGCTCAGGTCAGCAGCAGCGCCATGAGCTGCGCCGAGCGCAGCGAGCCGTCCCGGCGGCGGTAGTGGTCGCGGCGCACGCCCTCGACCTCGAAGCCGAAGCGCTCGTAGAGGGCGATCGCGCGCTCGTTGTCGGGCCAGACCTCGAGCTCGATCTTGTGGCATTGCGCGCCGCGGGCGTGGCCGATCGCGGCCTCGAGCATCGCCTGGCCCCAGCCCTGGCCGCGCAGCTCGGAGACGATCGACATGCCGAGCGCTACGACGCCCGCGGCATGCGTCGGATGCAGGCCCAGCGTGCCCACGATCCGCCCACCGTCGTCGAGGACGAAGAACGTCGCGCCCTCGGCGAGCATCGTGCGCACGCGCTGGCCGAACGCGCCCGCGTCCACCGGCGGCTCGGTCGCGATCCAGCGATCCTCGCCGGCGACCTCCGCCACCACCGCGGCGAACCCGTCGGCGTCCGCGGGCGTGGCGTAGCGGACGAGCATCGGCGAGCCGGCGGGCTACCCCACCGACTCGCAGTTCGTCACGGTGTCGCTGCGGTCCTTGAACACGCGGTCGTAGCCCGGGCCGCAGTCGACCGTGTCGGCGCCGCCGCCCGTCGCGTTGAGCTCGTCGTTGCCGGACCCGCCGAAGAGCCGGTCCGGATCGAAGCCGCCGGTGACGATGTCGTCGCCCGCGTCGCCGCGCAAGAGGTCCCCGCCGGCGCCGCCCTGGACCTCGTCGTCGCCGTCACCGCCCTCGATCGTGTCCGCCCCGGCCTCGCCGAACAGCAGGTCGGAGCCGGCGTCGCCGAAGATCGTGTCGTTGCCGTCGTCGCCGCGAATGTCGTCGTTGCCGCCCCCGCCGCGGAGCGTGTCGTTGCCGTCCTGGCCGTTGATCGAGTCCGCGACGACGCTGCCCGTGAAGTTGTCGTCGCCCGGCGTGCCGTTGATGTTCGGGTTCTCGCCCTGCACCGCGATCGCCTCGAGGACGGCCGCGCCCTCCGGCCCACCTGTCTCCTTGCCGAGGTGCCGCGCGCCGTACAGGCCGTCGAAGCGCGGGTCGCCGATCGACGGGTCGGACAGCATCGTGCGCTCGCAGCCGGCCGCCGTCAGCAGGCGCAGGAGCGCCGCGATGTTCGGCAGCCGCAGCGCGAGGATCTCGGCCGGGTCGATGTAGACCGTGTCGAAGCCGGGGCCGCAGTCGTACATGTCGAACGTGCCGGAGCTCTCGCCGCCGTACAGGACGTCGTTGCCCTCGCCGCCGCTGAGGCGGTCCTGCGAGCCGCCGCCGAGCACGATGTCGTTGCCCGGCCCGCCGTCGATGATCGCGTCGTTGGTCGGCGTGCCGTCGGAGTTCAGCGTCCCGTCGGGCGCGGAGCCGGCCAGGATGACGTCGTTGCCCTCGCCGCCGAGCACGACCTTGTCGCGGCCGCGGTTCGTATGGATGTAGTCGTCGCCGGGGCCGCCGACGACCAGCGCGTCGTTGCCGAAGCGCGCCTCGACGATGAAGTCGTTGCCCGGGCCGCCAAGCAGCGTGTCGTCGCCGTCGCCGCCATCGACGCGGTCGTCGCCGTCACCGCCGTTGACGGTGTCGTCGCCGGTGCCGCCGTTGAGGTTGTCGTCGCCGTTGAAGCCGCTCAGGGTGTCGTTGGCGGAATCGCCCGCGATGACGTCCGCGCCCTCGCCCCCGTCGAGGACGTCCCCGCCGAAGCCGCCCTGTATCGCGTCGGCGCCGGGCCCGCCGAGCAGGCGATCGAGGCCGCCGCCGCCGAGCATGCGGTCGTTGCCGGGGCCGCCGTCGAGGCGATCGTCGCCGGTCCCGCCGTCGATGCCGTCGGTGCCGTCGCGGCCGAGGATCGTGTCGGCGTTCGTGCCGCCGAGCAGCAGGTCGTCGCCGGCGCCGCCGTCGATGCGCTCGGAGCCGCCCGCGCCGTCGGCGATGTCGTTGCCGCCCGCGCCGTTGAGCATGTCGTTGCCCTTGCCGCCGAGCAGGCGGTCGGCGCCGGCCCCACCGAAGAGGCGGTCGCCGCTGACGCCGCCGTCGAGCCGGTCGTTGCCGCCGAGCCCGCGCAGCGTGTCCTTGCCGCCGCCGCCGAACAGGCGGTCGGCCTTCGCCGTGCCGGTGATGCTGTTGGGCTTGGCGTTGCCGCGCTTGGTGACGGCCGCAGCGCCGCTGACGAGTGTGAGAGCGAGGATCGCGGTCAGCCCGCTGACGCCGAGACGGGAGGTCATCCCCCCATTCTCGGCGTTCTGGCGGCGCCGTGCCAACGACCTACGAGGGCGGCTGGCCGCCTTCGATCTGCGCGATGATCTTCTCGCCCTCGTCGCCGCCCGCTGCCTTGCCCTTGTGGGGCCTGCCGAGCAGGCCGTCGAACAGGCGATCGGTGACGGTCGGGTCGCCCGTGCGGACCTGCTCGCAGCCGTTCTGGGCGGCGACCTGGCCCTCGAGCGCGTTCTCGACGAACGCGATGTCGTTGCCCGGCCCGCACTCGTAGAGATCCAGCCGCGGCCCGCCGAAGAGGAAGTCGTCGCCGTCGCCGCCCTGGATGCGGTCGTTGGCCGCGCCGCCGATGACGATGTCGCTGCCGTTGCCGCCGTCGGAGAAGCCGTCGCCGAGCTGATCCGCGGCCTCGCGCGCCGGCTGCTGGTAGCCGCCGCGGACGATGTCGTTGCCGTCGCCGCCGCGGATCTCGCGGTCGGTGCCGCCACCGGTGAAGATGTAGTCGTCGCCCGGCCCGCCGTCGACGCGCTCCTCGGCCGCCGACTGCAGCTCGGCGATGAAGTCGTCGCCCGGGCCGCCGATGAGCAGGTCGGTGCCGAGGCCGCCGTCGATGCGGTCGTCGCCTTCGCCACCGTCGACGCGGTCCTCGTTGGCGCCACCGTTGAGGACGTCGTTGCCGGGGCCGCCCTCCACGCGGTCGTCCGCGGCGTCGCCGATCATCGTGTCGTCCCCGGCGCCGCCGTCGAGGCGGTCGTCCTGCGAGCCGCCCGCGATGTCGTCGTCGCCCTCGTCGCCGAACACCCTGTCGCGCCCGGCGCCGGCGGTCACCTTGTCGTCGCCGGCTTCCCCGCGCAGGGAGTCGTCCCCGCCGCCGCCGTCGATCGAGTCCGCGCCGTCCCCGCCCGCCACGACGTCGTTCGCCGTCCCGCCGATGAGCCGGTCGTTGCCGCCGTAGCCGAGCAGGCGGTCGGCGCCGATGCTGCCGTCGAGGCGGTCCGATCCAGCGCCGCCGTTGAGCCGGTCCTGGCCGATCCCGCCGAGCAGCACGTCGCGCCCGCCGAACCCGCGCACGACGTCGTTGCCGGCAAGGCCGAGGATGCGATCGGCCCCCGAGGTTCCGTTGAGCGTGTTGTTCTTCGCGTCACCGCGGATCGTCGCGGCGGCAGCGCTCGCGACGATGGTCAGCGCCAAGACGATGGCGAGCGGAGCAGGGACCAGCCGGTGTGAGTTCACGGGCGAACGCTACCCGAGCGGCTACGTGCCTACGCGAGCGAGGAGCGACGCGCTCTCGCGGCGGCTACTGCGACCGGATGCGCTTGAACTCGTCGCGGTAGGACTGCGGGCGGCCCCACATCTGGGTCACCTCGACGCGGCCGGAGCGCATCTCGCGCAGCGCAAGCTCGCCGTCGATGCCCGCGTCGTCGAGCAGCTTCAGCGCGCCGTGGCACGCGGGGGCCGCGGCCGCATGGCCGAAGCGATGCGCGACGAGCAGCTTCCAGTGCCAGTCGTGCTTGGAGTACGGCTGGGCGTTGCACGTCACGAGGTAGGTCGCGGCATCGACGTAGCGCTTCTCGTCGGCGATCCGCAGGTCGAGCTCGAGGTCCGTCCAGTCGTCGGGCAGCGACTCGACGATCTGCGTGAACGTGTCGGCGAGGGCCATCGCGCGCAAGGCTACCCGCACACGCAGAAGAGCGCCGGCATCGTGCCGGCGCTCCTCGCCCAACGCCGGCCCGCCGCCCGGGAGGCGGCGGGCCAGGTGATGCCCCTAGCGCGTCTCGATGTTGATCGCCGAGAAGTTCGCGTTCGCCTTGGCGCTCGCGACCGGCGTGTACCAGCTGCGCGTGCCGCCGGCGTCGCCGTGGCAGCCGCCGTCGGAACGGCTGTGGATGCCGTAGGCGTAGCGGTTGCCCGACGAGGACATCCAGTACCAGCCGCCGCCCGAGTCGCCACCGCAGGCGTCGAGGCCGTCGACGCGCGCCATGCCGCGGACGCCGGCGTCGCTGTTGGTGCCGAGCACGCCGCAGGAGTTGCCGTTGACGGTCGGCGCGGTGTAGTTCGCCGACAGGCAGACGGTCTCACCGGCGACCATGTAGCCGACCGTCGGCGCGACGCCCTTGACGTCGCAGCAGCCGCTGATGCCCGGGTTGACGTAGATCTGGCCGCCGGTGTCACCGGTGAACCAGCTGTTCGTGACCTGGATCGACGAGGTGTCGACGACGCCCGAGTCGACCGCGGGGCCCATCGGGCCGATGTCCTTGTTCCACGTGCCCCAGCCGACGCCGGCGCCGGTCGAGCAGTGGCCGGCCGTCAGCGCGAAGCGCGTGCCGGCGGAGTTGCGGCCGGTGAAGCCGACGGAGCACCACGGCGTCTGCGACGCGAGGGTCCCGCGCCACATGACGATGCCGGCACGGATGGTCCAGTCGCACGTGTTGCGCGCGGTGCAGTCGGCGTCGGCCTCGATCTTGGAAGCGGACTCGGCTGTGACGAGCTTCGCGCCGCGAGCGGCGGCCTTGCTCGCAAGCGCGGCCTTGCGGTCGGCCGCGACGCCGACGACGACCTCGTTGCTGCGGACGTCGACGCCCACGTTGCCGTTGGCGGCGCGACCGAGCTCGTCCTTGCCGGCCCGCAGGTCGGCGGCGTCGGCCTCGAGGTCGGCGGCGGAGCGCTTGACCTGGACCGTCGAGACGCCGACGGCGTAGCGCTTGGCGGCGGCGGCGATCCGCTTGATGGCGGCGTCCGTCGTCGCGGCGATGCTGACCTTGCCGGTCATCGGGTCAAACCACGCGCCGCCGAACGACGCGGCGTCGGCTGCAGCGGCGTCGTAGACGGCGCGGCGTGCGTCGGAGCCGGTGGCCGCGGCACGTGCCTGCGCGTCGGAGAGCTTCGGGTACGCGGCCTTGTAGGCGGCGATGCCGGCCTCGACGGCGTTGTTGCCCGTATCGGCGGCACTGGCGGTTGCTGTCCCCATGCCCACGGCGGCGATGCCGGCGATGGCAACGGCCTTGGCGGTCGATCGAATCATCTGCGATATCCCCCTACATTTGACGATTGTGGCCGCCCGGTGAGCGGCTAGGCACCACTATCCGGGCGATTACGCGTCGCCTGAGTGACAACGCTCACCGATCGTCGCGCTGGGTGCGCAGGGTCACATTGCCCCAGCGGGGGGAGCTCGCTCACACCCTGCTCAGTAGACCTCCGGGACGAAGGTCTGGTCCGTCATCGGCGGGCGGACGTAGCTGCGGTCGTCCTGGCGCTTGGGGAGCTCGAGGGGCGGTGGGATGACGTCCTCGTAGTCGATCATCGACAGCAGGTGCGAGATGCAGTTCAGCCGCGCGCGCCGCTTGTCGTCGGCGTTGACGACGTACCACGGCGCCTGCTTGATGTCGGTGGCGGCGAACATGTCGTCCTTCGCCTTGGAGTACTCGACCCACAGCTCGCGTGACTTGAGGTCCATCGGGCTGAGCTTCCAGCGGCGCATCGGGTCGTTGACGCGCGCCTGGAAGCGCTTCTCCTGCTCGGCGTCGGAGACCGAGAACCAGTACTTGATGAGGATGATCCCCGAGCGCACCAGCATGCGCTCGAACTCCGGGCAGGAGCGCATGAACTCCTGGTACTCCTCCTGGGTGCAGAAGCCCATGACGCGCTCGACGCCGGCGCGGTTGTACCAGGAGCGGTCGAACATCACGAGCTCCCCGGCGGCCGGCAGGTGCGCGGCGTAGCGCTGGAAGTACCACTGGGTCTTCTCGCGCTCGGTCGGCGTCGCGAGCGCCGCGATCCGCCAGACGCGCGGGCTCGTGCGCTCGGCGATGCGCTTGATCACGCCGCCCTTGCCGGCGGCGTCGCGACCCTCGAAGACGACGACGACCTTGAGGCCCTCCTTCTTCATGTACTCCTGCATGAGCACGAGCTCGCGCTGCAGCCGCGCGAGCTCCTTGTCGAAGTCCTTGCGGGCCATCTTCTTGGGCTTGTCTGGTTTCGCCATGGGGCGAGTGTCGCTTCCGCGCACGGCCGGTTCAATGCCTGGCGGGCGCAAATCGGCCCGGTCGGGCTGGCCGCCGGGTCAGGTCACGAGCGTCAACCCCGCCGCGAGCACGAACGTCCCCGCCCACAGCTGGTCGGTGTTCAGCCACGCGCGATGCAGCACCTTCAGGCCGAGCTTCTCGTAGACGACGACGGCCACGACGCCCATGACGAGCACCATCGCGCCGACGTGCAGCGCGATCGCAGCCCCGCTCGTGAGCAGCGACGCGTCGGAGATGAGCGTCATCTCCGCGTGCTCGTGCGCCGCGGCGCCCTGCGCCCCGCCGAGGCCGATCAGCAACGGCGCGACCATCAGGCCGGCGCCGTGCGCCGAGGACATGAGAAACGACCACAGCGTCAGCTCGCGGCGGTTGACGCGCATCGTCGTCCAGCGCGGGTGCGCGCGCGGCTTGACGAACCGGAAGATCCCGAACGCGAGCAGCAGCGCGGCCGCGCCGATGCGCAGCGTCGACGGGTCGACGATCGCCGCCGCGCCCAGGGCGAGCGCGGCGACGAGCGCGATCGACAGCTCGTGGCCGAGCGCGATCGGCCCCAGGGCGCGCCACACCGCCCTGCGGCTGCGGTGCTGCATGCCCTGGGAGACCGCGAACAGCCAGCCCATCGCGGGGTTGAGGCCGTGGTAGGCCCCGAGCGCGGCGAGCGTGATCCAGAGCCCCTCGCGGCTCACGTCACGGAAAGCAGTAGGAATCCGACGACGCGTCGCCCCCCTGCAGCCGCACCTGATGGGGCCGCTCGCCGTCGTACTCGACGAAGAACTCGGGGTCGAGCGCGAGGTCGCCGTTGGCGTCGAGCTTGACGAGCCAGCCGTCGATGCCGTCGGGGTAGAACTGCGCGTCCCACGAGGCGTAGAGCGAGTTCGTGAGGTAGACGCGCTTGCCGTCGCGGCTGACCTCGACCATCTGCGGGCCGCCGTTGACCGCGCCGGCGGAGGGGTGCGCCGCCTTGCGCACGATCCCGCCGATGTGCACCGAGCCGGTCTCGACGGGGTTGTGCGGGTCGCGCACGTCAAAGCGCTTGAGCTCGCCGGTGCCCCAGCACGAGACGTAGAGCGTGCTGTCGTCGACCGACAGGGCGATGTCCGTGACGAGCGGCGGCACGGCGCCGAACGGCTGCAGCGCGGGCGGCAGCTGCTCGGTCTCGGCCGGCTCGGCGGGGATCGTGATGACCTTCTTCGCGGCGACGCCGCCGTTGCCGTCGGGGTGCCACAACCAGACCGACGCGGACAGATCGGCCGTCGACACGACGACCCCGACGAACCCGTACGGCTTCGTGGGATCGTGCGTGGGGCGCAGCTCGAGCACCATCTGATGCTCGGCTCCGAGGTCGATCGCCTGCTTGTGGCGGCGCTTGCCGAGGTCCCACACGTGCAGCTTGTGGCCGTACTTTCCGCCCAGCAGCAGATCCGGGACGACACCGCCCTCGACCATGTTCGGCGTGCCCCACTCGCTCGTCACGAGCTGGTCGTAGCCGATGTTCCACCACACGTCATAGGCGAGCTCCTGCGGGCCGCGGTCGATCTCCCACTGCCCGAGCGGATCGAAGCTGTCGTGGTCGAGCAGGAAGACGCCGCCCGGGCCGTCGCCGTCCGGTGCGCCGAGTGCTGAGACGTACAGCCCGTCGGGGCCGCAGTGGATCGTGTGCGGGCGGCTGTAGCCGGTGCGCTTGGCGATGTCCTCCGCCTCGATGACCTTGACGATCTTCGGGTTGACCGGGTCGTCCTTGACGTCGACGACGTGGATGCGCGACGAGCGTAGGCCCGGGACGAGGAAGTAGCGCCGCTCGACGTGCGGATGCGGTGCCCACGGGCACAGCGCGGACGAGCAGGCGTTCCAGCCGAAGTGGTGCAGCTCGTCGCCGACGTTCGGCATGTCGAGCCGGCCGACGGTGGTGCCGTAGGTCGACGAGCCGGGCTTGAGGTCGATGACCGTCAGCGCGTCGGGCTTGGCGTCGCCGTTTGAGCCGGTGTTGAGCGTGACGACGTACGCCAGCTCCTCGGGCGCTGCCTCCGCGGCGCTGCGCGGCGAGGGATAGAACGTCGGATCGGGCTTCCACGATGCCATGCGAGGCCTCCTCGTTCGGGTGGTGGCTGGCAATCTACAGAAAGCGGATCCGGTTTATGAGGTATGTTGTCCCCCGAGATGGTCCACATTGATGTCCACCAGCACCTCTGGCCCGAAGCGCTCGTCAACGCGCTCACGTGGCGCCGCGAGCCGCCGCTGCTGCGCCGTGAGGACGGCGCCTGGGTGCTGCGCCTGCGCGACGAGCCCGAGTACGCGTTCGACCCGCGCCAGCACGACCCCGAGCGCCGGCTGGCGCTGCTCGAGCGCGATGGCGTGCAGCGCGCGCTGCTCGCGATCTCGAGCCCGCTCGGGATCGAGGGCCTGTCGCGGCCCGATGCCGAGCCGCTGCTGAGCGCGCACAACGCGGGGCTGCTCGAGCTTGGCGGCCCGCTCGGCGTGTGGGGCGCGGTCTCGCTGCGGCCGCCGGACCCCGCCGACGTCGATGCGCTGCTCGACGCCGGCGCGGTCGGCATCTCGCTGCCTGCCGGCGCGATCGCCGGGCCCGACGGGCTGGGGCGCTGCGCCGCGCTGCTCGATCGCCTCGAGCGCCGCGACGCGCCGCTGCTCGTCCATCCGGGGCCCGACCCGTGGCGCACCTGGCGCCCGCAGGCCTACGGCGACCACGGTGTGCCCGGCTGGTGGCCGGCGATGACGCGCTACGTCGCCGACATGAACGCCGCGTGGCACGCGTTCGCCGCGTTCGGGCGCGCGAGCCACCCGCACCTGCGCGTGGTCTTCGCGATGCTCGCCGGGGGCGCGCCGTTGCACGCGGAGCGCCTCGCCGCGCGCGGCGGCCCGGCCGGCGCCGCGCTCTCCGACGAGCGCGTCTTCTACGACACGTCCTCCTACGGCGCGCGCACGATCGACGCGGTCGTGCGCTGCGTCGGCATCGACCAGCTCGTCTACGGCTCCGACCGGCCGGTCGTCGACGCGCAGCCGGCGGCGCCGCTGGGGGCGGCGGCACACGAGGCGATGGTCGGCGCGAACGTCGCGCGCCTGCTCGGCGGCGACTCCGTCGCGGTGGCGGCATGATCGATCCGGCGGTTGAGCTCCGGCCGGCCGGGCGCGACCTCACGCGAGACGAGCTGCGGCCGGCCGGGCGCGACCTCACGCGCGACGAGCTGCGCGCGCTGGTGGCCGACCTCGCCGCCCGCCCGCAGGACTGGCGCCACCTCGTCCACCACGACCCGCACACCCGCACCTACGAGCAGCTCCTGCGCGACGAGCACGTCGCGGTCTGGCTCATCTGCTGGATGGACGACCACGACACGGGCTTTCACGACCACGATGTCTCCTGCGGCGCGCTCGCCGTCGCGAGCGGCGCGGTGATCGAGGAGCGCCTCGCGCTCGGCGGCCCGCCGGTCCAGCGCCGGCTGGGCGCCGGCGAGGCGGTCGACTTCGGCGCCGCCGACATCCACCGCGTCGCGCACGGCGGGGGCGGCCCGGCGATCACGCTCAACGCCTACTCCCCGCCGCTGTGGCGGATGGGCGCGTACGAGACCCTGCCGACCGGCGAGCTGCAGCGCCACTCGATCTCCTACGCCGAGGAGCTGCGCCCGCTGGGCGAAGCCGTGGTCTGAGCGGCCCGCGTCGCGTCGGCCGCGCGGCAAGCCGATCCTCCGCGCGGGGCCGCGGGCGCGGGAAGCCGAGCCCTCGCGCCGCCCGCGTCGCGAACCCTTCGCCGCAGAGCCGCCGGTCAGCCGATCGACTCGCAGTTGCGGATGCGGTCGGTGCGGTCCTTCGTCACGCGGTCGAAGCCGGGCCCGCAGTCGATCGTGTCGGTGCCGCCGCTCACCGCCCTGATGTCGTCGTTGCCCGCCCCGCCCTCGATGCGGTCCGGGTCGAAGCCGCCGTTGAGCGCGTCGTCGCCGTCGCCGCCGCGCAGGGTGTCCCTGCCGCGCCCGCCCTCGAGCTCGTCGTTGCCGGTCCCGCCGTCGATGACGTCGTTGCCCGCGTCGCCGAACAGCCGGTCGCTGCCGGCCTCGCCGGACAGCTGGTCGTCGCCGTCGTCGCCGCGGATGTCGTCGTCGCCGCCACCGCCGCGGATCGTGTCGTTGCCGTCCTGGCCGTTGATCGAGTCCGCCACGACGCTGCCCACGAAGTTGTCGTTGCCGGGAGTTCCGAGGATGACCGGGTTCTCCGACTGCACGGCCATCGCCTCGAGGATCGCCGCGCCCTCCGCGCCGCCGGTCGCCTTGCCGGCGTGCGGCGTCGGGTACAGCCCGCCGAGGCCGTCGAATCGCGGGTCGCCGACGGACGGGTCGCCGATCACAATCGACTCGCAGGTCCCGGTCGATGCGGCCTGGGCGCGCTCCTGCGCGTTCTCGACGAACGCCACGTCGAAGCCCGTGCCGCAGTCGTAGAAGTCCACCGTCCCGCCGTTCTGGCCGCCGTACAGGCGATCGTTGCCGGGGCCGCCGGCGAGGCGATCCTCCGATGTCCCGGTGACGATGATGTCGTCGCCGGGGCCGCCGTCGACGATCGCGTCGGCGGCGGGCGAGCCGTTGGAGCTCACGAGGCCGTCGGGCGCCGAGCCGGTCAGCACGACGTCGTTGCCGTCGCCGCCGCGCACGATCTTGTCGCGGCCGCGGTTGGTGTGGATGTAGTCGTCGCCGGCGCCGCCGTCCACGAGGATGTCGTTGCCGTAGCGCGCTTCGACGATGAAGTCGTTCCCACCCGAGCCGCGCAGCGTGTCGTCGCCGTCGCCGCCGTCCACGCGGTCGTCGCCCTCGCCGCCGTCGACCGTGTCGTTGCCCGTCCCGCCGTTGAGGTTGTCGTTCCCGGCACCCCCGTTGAGCGTGTCGTTCGCCGAGTCGCCCGCCACGAGATCGCTGCCGTCGCCGCCGTCGATGGTGTCCGAGCCCGCGCCGCCGGCGAGCGCGTCGTTGCCGAGCGCGCCGGTGATCCGATCGAGGCCCCCACCGCCGCGCAGGCGATCGTCGCCCGCCGCGCCGTCGATGGTGTCGTTGCCCGTGACGCCGTCGACGTCGTCGATGCCGTCGCGGCCGAAGATCCGGTCGTTGCCACCGCCGCCGACGACGACGTCGTCGCCGAGGCCCGCGTCGATCATGTCCGAGCCGTTGCCGCCGTCGGCCTTGTCGTTGCCGGCGGCGCCCCTGATCGTGTCGTTGCCCTTGCCGCCGAGCAGCCGGTCCGCGCCGGCTCCGCCGTCAAGGCGATCGCCGCCGACGCCGCCGTCGAGCAGGTCGTTGCCGCCGAGCCCGCGGATCCGGTCGCGCCCGTTGAGGCCGTAGAGCTTGTCGGCCCGCGCGGTGCCCGTGATCGTGTCGGCCTTGCGCGTCCCGCGCTTCGTGACGGCAAGCGCCGCGGTCGCCGTCACGAGCAGCGCGAGCACGCTCGCCGCAACGAGGACGATCCGGATTGGCGAGCGTTGCGTGGACATGCGGTTCCTTCCGTGGTTGCGCGTTGCCGAGAACCCTAACGACGCACCGTTCGTCCGCAATCGGACCTTTGTCGGGGCTATCCTCGGCCTCATGCCCACGATCACCGACGAGCTCGTGGCCGAGTACCGCGCGCTGACCACCGCCTGCGCCCTCATCGACCGCTCCGAGCGCGGCAAGCTTGCCCTGACCGGCACCGAGGCGAAGTCGTTTCTCGCCGGACAGGTCACGAACGACACCGTCGGCCTCGAGTCCGGCGGCGGCTGCTATGCCGCGTTTCTCACGCACAAGGGCAAGATGCTCGGCGACCTGCGGGTCCTCGCGACGGACGACGAGCTGCTGCTCGACACCGAGCGCCCATCGCTGCAGGCGCTCTTCGACATGGTTCGCCGCTTCAAGATCGGCTTCGACGTCGAGCTGCACAAGCGCACGGTGCAGCGCGGCCTGCTGTCGCTGGTGGGACCCGGTTCGCGCGCGATCGCGGGTGCCGAGGACCTCCCGGTGGAGGAGCACGCGCACCGCGCCGGTGAGGTCGCGGGCCACCCCGTGCGGCTCATCGCGACCGACGGCGGCGTCGACGTCCTGTGCGACGCGGACGACACGGACGCGGTCCGCGCGGCGCTGGAGGACGCCGGCGCGACGCCGGTGTCGGAGGCCGCGACGGAGATCGTGCGGGTCGAGCGCGGGCGCCCGCGCTACGGCTTCGACCTCGACGACACGACGATCCCACAGGAGGCAGGGCTCAACGCGCGAGCCGTGAGCTTCACGAAGGGCTGCTACGTCGGCCAGGAGACGGTGGCCCGCCTGTTCTACCGCGGCAAGCCCAACCGCCACCTGCGCGGGCTGCGCATGTCAGAGCCCGCCGAGGTCGGCGCCGAGCTGCAGCTCGGCGAGCGCGTCGTCGGGCGGCTGTCGAGCTCGGTCGTCTCCCCGGAGCACGGCCCGATCGCGCTGGCGCTCGTGCGGCGCGAAGCGGCCGTCGGCGACACGGTCGACGTCCAGGGTGGCGGGACGGCCGAGGTCGTCGACCTGCCATTCGCCTGACGGCGCCCGCGCGCCCGCCCCCACCAGGAACGCGTCGAGCGCCGCCGCGTCGGGCAGCGGCTGCAGGTCGAGCGCCTCGGCGTCGTGGCTCGCGAGCCAGGTCTGCACGATGCGCGCCTCCGCGACGGCCTCCGCCGGTAGCTGCGCCACGGCCTCGCGGCGCTCGCCGAGCGCGGCCCGCGTGCGCGCGTGCAGGTCGCCCACGGCCGCGAGCGGCGACCAGTCGACGAGCCGCCCGCCAACAATCCAGAACGCGTCGTGGCCGTCCTGCACGCGCGGATGCTGGGCGAGCACCAGCGCGGGCCGCGCATGCGTGGCGGCAAGCGCGGCCCCGCCTCCGCGGCCGTCGCCGGCGAGCCCCCGCACCAGCACCGCGATCCGGTCGCGGCGCCGGCGCAGCCACGCCGCGCGCTCGAAGCGCTCCTGCGCGGCCGCCTCGCGCATCTGCGCGTCGAGGTGCGCCAGCAGCGCCGCGCCGCCGTCGCCGCCGCCGGTGAACAGGCCGAGCGCCTCGTCCAGGCGCCGGCGGTAGAGGTTCGGATCGAGGTCGTTGAGGCAGGGCGACAGGCAGCGCCCCATCTCGCCGTACGCCGAAGGCCAGGGCCGCAGCCGCAGCTTGCGCCCGCAGTGGCGCAGGCCGAACAGCGAGTCGAGCTGCTCCTTGAGCTCGACGGCGCCGGCGCGGCTGCGTAGCGGCCCGATCGTCACCGATCGCCCGGCCGCCGGCTCGCGGGCGACCTCGAGCACCGGGAAGGCGATGTCGAGGCGACAGCGCAGATAGACGTACGGGTCGTCGTGCTTGTGGATCTTGTTGCCGGGCGGGCGCAGCTGACGGATCAGGCGGTGCTCGAGCACGAGCGCGCCGAGCTCCGAGCTCGTGCGCCGGTGGTCGACGATCGCCGCGTGGTCGGTCCAGACCTCGGCCGGCGCGGACGTCGCGAAGTGCGAGCGCGCGCGCGTCCGCAGCGCGACCGACTTGCCGACGTAGAGCACCTGCCCCACCGCGTTGCGGAAGATGTAGACACCCGGCGCGTCGGGCAGCGCGGACGTGTCGGGCTTGTGGCGCTTGATCGTCGCGCCCGCCAGCGTGCGCCCCGCGCGCGGCCGCGGCGCCCGGCGCGGCGGCGCCAGGACCGCGAGCGCGTCGGCGACCGTCCCCGCGTGCGCGCAGAGGCGCCCGAACAGCGCGCAGAAGACCCGTGCGCAGGTCTCCGCGTCGGCGAGCGCGCGGTGCGTCGTCTCGACCTCGACGCCGAGCGCGTCGGCGAGCGCGGCCAGCCGGCGCTGGCGCACGAGCGGCGCGAAGCGGCGCGCCAGCGCGACAGTGCACAGCGCCGGCGGGTCGGGCCACGGCAGCTCGGCGCGCGCGAACGCCTGCTTGAGCACGCGCCGGTCGAACGACGCGTTGTGTGCGACGAGCACGCGTCCCTCGAGCTGCTCGGCGAAGTCGGGCAGGATCGCGTCGGCGGGCGGAGCCGCGTCGACCATCTGCTGGGAGATCTGCGTGAAGCGCTGGATCGCGCGCCCGAGCGGCGCGCTGCCGTTGACGAGCGTCTCCCAGCGATCGTGCAGCTCGCCGCCGCCGACGAGCACCGCGCCGAGCTCCGTCAGCTCGCACGCCTCCCCCGCCTTGCCGTTGGTCTCCGTGTCGACGACGAGGAACTCGGCCGTGGCAAGCGGCTGTGTGAGAAGGTCCACGAACGTATGTTCTCGCGTTCGCCAGACGTTTGCACGCAATCTTGCAGCGGCGCCGACCGGCGGTGCGGTTAGCCTTGCGTCGCGTGAGTCAGAGCACAAGACGAGGAGCGACATGACGACCTTCGCCGCCCTGCCGGATGCACAGGAGCTCGAGGCGCTGAGGTGCGCCGCCTGGATGACCTACAGCGACGAGCTGCGCGGCCTCGAAGGCCCGGCCTACGACGACGCCGAGCCCGCCGCGTGGGATCGCCTGCAGGCCAACCTCCGCGACCTCGCGCCGCGGCGGCCCGAGCTGCCCGAGCCGCGCTGACCCGGCCCGCGAGGGGGTCGGCATCGCGCCGAGCCCGGGCGTCCGGCCAGGGTCGGCGGCGCGACCTCACGGTAAGTTGCGGGTTACGCCTTCGTATGCCCGTGTCACGAGGATGCTGAGAGCAGCCGGCGCGAAGCGGCGGCGAGCCGTGGTCGCGCTCGCCCTCGTCCCGGCGCTCGGCAGCTGCGGAGGCGACGAGTTCGCTAACGACCGGCGGGCGGCGCCGGCGATCACCGTCGGCGCGGTCGTGACGGTCAAGGGCGTCACGGTGTCGCCGGCGCGCGTGGGCGCCGGCATGGTCGAGCTGCTGGCGAGCAACCAGACGGCGAGGTCGCAGCGCGTGCAGCTGCGCAGCGTGCGCCTGCCGCGGGGCACCGCGCGGCTCGCGCAGAGCACCGGCCCGATCAACCCCGGCGGTGCGGCCTCGCTGAAGGCCGATCTCGCCGAGGGCACGTACGTCGTATCGGTGCGGTCGCCGGCGATCGCTCCGGCGACGCTCGTCGTCGGATCCCCGCGCGCGAGCGGCTCGGATCAGGTCTTGCAGCCGTAGCACCTTGTCCGGCCGGCTGCGACAATGCCTCGTCATGCGCCGGCACCGGACCGTTGTAGCCGCGCTCGCCGCGCTGGCGCTCACCGCGGCCGGTGCCCTGGTGGTCGTGGGCTGGTCGCAAGCCAAGCCGTCCGCGTCGCAGCAGCTGTTTCGCACGACGCTGCTCGAGGACGCCAAGACGACGGCGGGGGTCAAGGCCCTGCTGAGCGACCGCGGCGGCTTCGTCGCGCCGGAGATCGAGTTCGCCGACCTCACGGGCGACAGCCGCTCGGACGCCGTCGTGCTCGTCGAGACGGGCGGCGCCGCGGGAGCCGTCGCGCTCTACGTCTTCAGCACGCACGGCAAGGCCGCCGACAGCCCCCTGCGCGCCGTCTACCGCTCCCAGCAGCTCTACCGCGCGCGCGCCGAGGTGGCCGACGCGACGCTCGTCATCCGCGCGCCGAAGTTCGCCGAGGGCGACGACCTGTGCTGTCCGGGGAAGGTCGTCGAGCGCGTCTACGCGTGGAGCGACGGCGCCACGACGCTCAAGCAGCGCAGCACCCGCGAGCTGCCGGGCCCGAGCGCAGGCACCGGCACGACGACCACCCCGACCCGCTAGCTCACGCGGCCAGAGCCGCGGGCGGCGCGGACGCGCCGCCGGACCGCTAGCTCACGCGGCCATCGCGACGGATGGCGCGGAAGCGCCGACCTTCGCGATGAACGCCGCGGCGCGCTCGGGCGTGGCGATCGTGCCCCACATGTCGGCGGGCGCCGCCCAGAGGTTGCAGAACGCGTCGGCGACGGCCTGATCCATCATCGCGGCGCCGAGGAGCATCTCGAGGTGAGGCGGCGGCGGAGCGAGGAACGTGTTGTTGAAGCGCACGACCGGCTCGGCGGCGGCCCACAGGTCGCGGGCGAGGCTGCGGCAGAACCACTCGTCGTAGGCGACGTCGCGCTGGATGGCGTTCGAGAGGATCTCCGCGCTGCGCGACCCGAGGTTCGCGCCCTGGCCGCCGACCGGGTCGTTGGCGACGTACGCGTCGCCGACGGCGACGACGAACTTGCCGGGCGCGACCTCGCAGTACGGCTTGCGGACGGTCGGGACGATCGCGCCCTGCAGCACGTCCCGCGGGTCGGTCACCCTGAACGCCGCGCGGTCGACGCGCGCGTAGGCGGAGGGCGCATGGCGTGAGAGCAGGTCGAGCACGAGGTTCTCGAACGCCCCGGGATCCGCGTCGTAGCGCGTATCCACGATCCGCTCCAGCGGACCGCCGGGGATCGCCTCGATCGTGAGCGCCGTAAGGGCGCCGTGGCGCGAGAGGTACGGCATGACGAAGATCTCGCCGGCCTCCGGGACGAGCGTGACGGAGCCGGCGATCGGATCGGTCGGCGCGATGCCGTCGACGATCATCGCGCACAGCCTGCGCTGCGGCGCATGAAACGGCGAGCGCTCGGCGTCGCGCGGGAAGAACTCGGCGACGCTCTCGCGGCCGGCGGCGACGACGGTCAGATCGTGATCGGCGGTGCCGGCGACGATCTGCTCGACGCTGCGGCGGCCGAGCACGACGTTGCCGCCGCGGGCGGCGTAGTCCTCTTGCAGCTGCGCCAGGTAGACGCGGAAGTCGACGTTGCCGGCGGGCTGGCGCAGCTTGCCGGAGAACGCGACGGGTGTGCCGGTGACCGAGACCTGGATGTCGCGGTAGTTCGACGGGTCCTCGACCCAGTGGGCGACGCCGAGGGCGCGCTCGCGGTCGACCGTGCCGCCGAAGCGCGAGACCGTGTTCATGAGGCGCGAGCCGCGGATCTCGTCGGGGGTGCGATCGGCGTAGAGCGTCGTGTCGATGCCCGCCTGCTGGAGGCTGAGTGCGAGCTGAAGTCCGGAGATTCCCGTCCCGACGATCCCGATGCTGGTCATGTTGCGCGTCCTCTGCTTTGCGGTCGATTGGGCTGCTGGCAGCAGTCTCACCGCGCCACGGGGCCGCTGCCATGGAGGCCAACTCGTGTCTGCGGGTACGGAAAACCACACCACCCGATGAGTCCGGCGCCGTCCCGCGGTCTCAACCTGTGACCCCGAACGCAAGGAGCCGCATGAGCCTGCCCGAGATCGCATCCCCCGCAGCGTGGCGCGCCGCCCGCATCGAGCTGCTCGAAGAGGAGAAGGCGCTGACCCGCGCCCGCGACGCGCTGAACGCCAAGCGCCGCCGGCTGCCGATGGTCGCCATCGACAAGGACTACGTCTTCGAAGGCCCCGACGGCGAAGCCAGCCTGCTCGACCTCTTCGAGGGCCGCCTGCAGCTCATCGTCGGGCACTTCATGTTCGAGCCGTCCCACGACGACGGCTGCCCGAGCTGCTCGGCCGGCGCCGACGAGGTCTCACAAGGCCTGCTCGACCACCTGCACACGCGCGACACGACGCTCGCCTACGTCTCGCGCGCGCCGCTTTCGAAGATCGAGGACTACAAGGCGCGCAAGGGCTGGACCTTCCCCTGGTACTCGTCGCACGGCAGCGACTTCAACTACGACTTCCACGCCACGATCGACGAGTCGGTCGCAGCGGCCGAGTACAACTACCGCAGCGGCGCCGAGCACGCCGCCAACGGCTTCGACTTCTTCGCGGACCCCGCCCAGCAGCCGTTCGAGGTGCCCGGCGCGAGCTTCTTCCTGCGAAACGGCGACGAGGTCTTCCACACGTACTCCTCCTACGCCCGCGGCGCGGAGATGACCGGTGGCTCGTACTACTTCCTCGACCTCACGGCGCTCGGGCGCCAGGAGGACTGGGAGGAGCCCAGGGGCCGGGCGGCCACGGCGCGCAGCGGGACCCCGGACTTCGCGAGCTGACCGCGAGCAGCGGCCGCCGCGCGCGACGGCGCGCTTTGCCACACTTCGGCGCGCTTTCAGATGCGATTGCCGACCGGACTCGTCAAGCACAGCAGAGCAGGCCTGAAGCGCGCCCTTCTCGTCGCGATCGTCTTCCTCGTGGGAGGCGGCGAGGGCGCGGCGCTGGCGCTGCTTCCTGCCGACCCCGACCGCCAAGCGCAGCGGCGGCCCGCTCGCGCTGCGCCGATCGCCTCCGCGACGGCGGCTCCGACGCCGTTTACGACCGGGCAGGGCGTCGCCGAGCGCCGTCGTGGCGGCCGCGAGTACTACCGCAAGAACGCCTCCCGGCACGTGGCGGCGTCGGCCGGGACGAGCTTCATGGCGCTGTATCGCGAGGCCGCTCGCAGCTTCGGCGTGTCCTGGCGGCTGATCGCCTCGATCCATCGCCAGGAGACCGCGTTCTCCACCGCGCCGAGCACCTACCACGGCCTCAACGCGTTCGGCTGCTGCGCCGGGCCGATGCAGTTCAACGTCAAGAACGGCCCGGTCAGCACCTGGGAGCTCTACCGCCAGTCCTTTCGCCAGGGTAACCGCCCGCGCAGCTACCCGCACCGCACGCGCTCGCACCCGTCGGTCTACGACGACTTCGACGCGATGATGGCGGCGGGCGCCCTCCTGCGCGATGGCGGCGCCCGCGAGGCGCTCGACGGCGGGTCGTGGTCGGCGGCCTACGCCTACTACGGCCACGACCTGTTCGGCATCGAGTACGCCAATCAGGTCCTGGGCCGCGCGCAGGGCTGGGAGTTCAATGGCTTCTGCCTCAACTGCCCCGTCGACGAGGTGCTCGTCGACGCGTTCGACAACGCCTACGGCGACGAGGAACGCCGCCTGCTGCTGGCCGGCGAGAAGGCGAAGAAGGAGGCCAAGCGCAAGAAGCTCCGCGAGGCCAAGGCGCGCAAGCGCGCAGCCGAGAAGGCGAAGGAGCGCGCCGCGGAGCGCACGCGGGATGGCGAAGGCACGCCCCCGCCTGCGAAGCCGCCCCCGGCCAAGACGACCACCCAGCCACCGCAGCCGCAGACCACGACCCAGCCGCCCGCGGCGGCGCCCGAGCCGACCCCCCAACCCGCTGCGCCCGCGCCAGCGCAGAAGCCTCGCTGCACGAAGCTCGAGCGCCTGCTGGGCTGCCGTGATTGACCCGCGCGTGCAGGCCACATCGCTCGCATCGCAGGCCGACTGCCGCGCCGCGTAGGATCCCCGCTCGTGGCCGTCGACCTCTCACAGCTGTCGCACATCGAAACCGAGCCCGGCGAGCTGCCCGCGGCGATGACCGCGTGGGTGATCCGCCAGGAGCGAGAGGGCGAGCCGACCGAGGCCTTCCAGCTCGAGGAGATCGAGGTCCCCGAGCCGGCCGCGTTCGAGGTCGTCGTGCGGGTCATGGCGGCGGGCGTGAACTTCAACAACGTCTGGGCGGCGCTCGGCAAGCCCGTGTCGGTCTTCCGCTATCACCCCGACGACAAGCACCACATCGGCGGCTCGGACGCCTCGGGGATCGTCTGGAAGACCGGGCCCGGCGTCACGCGCTGGAAGCCCGGCGACGAGGTCGTCATCCACTGCAACCAGGCCTCCTACGAGGACGTCGAGGTCCACGGCCTCGACCCGCTCGCCGCGCCCAGCCAGCAGATCTGGGGCTACGAGACGAGCTGGGGCTCGTTCGCCCAGTTCTGCAAGGTCCAGGCGCAGCAGCTGCTGCCGAAGCCCGAGCACCTCGCCTGGGAGGAGGCCGCGTCCTACGGCCTCACGTACTTCACCGCCTACCGGATGCTCATGGACCAGTGCTCGCTGCAGGCGGGCCACAAGGTCCTGATCTGGGGCGCGGCGGGCGGCCTCGGCGTGTTCGCCACGCAGCTCTGCGCGCTCGCGGGCGCGGACTGCGTCGGGGTCGTGTCGAGCGACGAGAAGGGCGCCTTGGTCGAGAAGCTCGGCGCGAAGGGCTTCATCAACCGCCGCGAGTTCGACGGGATGATGCGGCGCGGCGGCGAGTCGCCGGAGGACGAGAAGGCGCGCTTCAAGGTCTCACGCGACTTCGCCAAGCGCGTCAAGCAGATCCTCGGCGACGCGCCCGACATCGTCTTCGAGCACGTCGGCAAGGCGACCTTCCCGACGAGCGTGTTCTGCGTCAAGCCATTCGGCAAGGTCGTGATCTGCGGCGCCACGTCGGGCTTCGATCTCGATTTCGACGTACGCTATCTGTGGATGCGCCAGAAGCAGATCATCGGCTCGCACTTCGCCAACGCGTGGCAGTGCCACAAGGCGAACGAGCTCGTTCGCGAGTCGAAGATCCGTCCTGTGCTGTGGAAGACGATGGGCTTTCAGGACGTCGCGAACGCGCATCAGCTCATGCACGAGAACAAGCACGCCGGGAAGATCGCGATCCTCGTGGGCGCGACAGAGGTCGGTCAGGGCAAGACGGCCGACGGACCCGGCGCGATCATGGCGGAGGTAGGGGCCTGATGGCATATGGCGTGGTGCATCTCCCGGTCTACGCGACGGGCTTTCGCGGCGACGACGTCGAGGCGTCGCTGCAGCAGCTCGCGCCGATCTCGCTGCGCTACGGGGCGACGCGCTACGACGTGTTCCGCTCGCGCGACGACCGCTACAAGTTCCTCCTGTCGATCGAGTTCGAGCGCAAGGCCGACTGGGATCGCTACTGGTACGGCGAGGAGTTCACCGACTGGCGCGCGGCCTGCTCGAGCTGGTTCACGGTGCCGCTGTTGTACGTCTGGAACGACACCGTCTCGTCGGGCGCGCTGCGCCGCGACGAGGAGCTCGTCGACGAGCCGGCCTGATCGAGCCGGCCCTCATCGCGGGCTTTCTGTCCGCTGACGACTGCTCGGCCGTCATCGCCGAGATCGACGCCGCTCAGCAGGCGCAGGCCGAGATCTGGGGCGAGGGCGGGTTCGGCGTGCATCCGGACAGCCGGCGCGGCGCGATCGCCGCGCTGTCGCCGGAGACCGAGGTGCTCGTGCAGGACCGGCTGTGGGAGGTCGTGCCGGGGCTCGAGGAGCGCTTCGGCTGCGAGGTCACGCACGTCAGCGGCGTGACGGCGCTGATCTACGGCCGCGGCGATCACTTCGCGGCGCACTCCGACGGCGGCGGCGACGACGACGCGCCGGCCGAGGTGCGCCGACGCCGCGTCTCGCTGGTCATCGCGCTGAACGACGGGGCGAGCGACTTCTCCGGGGGCGAGCTCGAGTTCTACGAGGGCTCGGTGCCCGAGGTCGCCTCGAGCACCGCCCCGCTCGTGAGCGTTCGCAGCGAGCCCGGCCTGCTGGTCGCCTTCGGCTCCTCGACGATCCACCGCGTCGCGCCGGTCATCGACGGCCGCCGCTACTCGCTTGCGCTGTGGGCCCTGTCCGCGTGATTTGTCGCAAACACGTCTAGTTCCGTAACACGAACCTCGCGACGATGCCCTTATGGCCGAGGGGGTGTCTCGTTCTACAGGTCCTATACGGGAGCAGACCGATACACCCCTCGACATGGGCGTGGCGCTGATTGCCGCCGACCAAGAGGGGCAGATCACGCGGCGTCAGCTTCGCGCCTGCGGGCTCGATGACAAGGCGATCGCGCGCCGCGTTGGAAGCGGGCGCCTGCACCGCATGTACCGCGGGGTCTACGCGGTCGGGCATGCCGGCGTCACGCTCGAGGGCCGGTTCATGGCCGCCGTCCTCGCTTGCGGTGAGCACGCGTATCTGAGCCACTTCTCCGCCGCGGCACACCTGGGATTCATGTCGTGGGAGGAGCGCCTGCTGGAGGTCACGGTCCTTGGCACCAGCAGGCGCCATGTGAAGGGCATCCGCGTGCACAACGCGCGCTCGCTGCACTGGCGCGACACCGTGCGTCACAAGGGGATCTGGGTGACATCGCCCGCGCGCACCCTGCTCGACCTCGCCACGGTGCTGCCGCCCAACGCGCTGCGCAGCGCCGCGCGGCGCGCGCAGGCCCTGCACCGGGTCAGCGTCCCGCAGATGCTCGCATGCGTCGCGCGCTCGAACGGGCATCCCGGCACCGGCGCGCTAAAGGCCGTGATCGCCGGCGGAGCCGCGCCGACGCGCAGCACGCTCGAGGACCTCGTGCTCGACCTGCTCGACGACGCCGGCATCGAGCGGCCCGAGATCAACGTGCCGCTGCGCGTCGACGGCCTCAGGATCATCCCCGACTTCCTGTGGCGCCCACAGCGCGTCGCCATAGAGGCCGACAGCCGCCGCTGGCACGACCACTCGCTCACGCGCGAGCACGACGCCGACAAGCAGGCGATCCTCGAGGCCCACGGCTGGCGCGTGCTCCGCGTCGACTGGGAGCAGACCCTGAGCCGACCCGCGCAGACGATCGCGCGCATCCGCGAGGCGCTGGATCAGCGACAGAGCGCGTAGATCGTGCCTATCGCGGTCGCGCCGTCGCGCACGTCGGCCGTCGAGAATGTCGCCATCACGAGCACCGTTCGCTGACCGCGGGCGTTGCGATCGAGCACGCTCGCGCCGATCTCGCCGCTGCCGATCCCGCTGCGCCACGTCTTGCCCTTCGGGCAGGTCATCCGCAGCGCGGCGAACGCCGGCTCGGCGCCGCGGGTGATCCGGACGCGGCGGCCGACGACGACCCAGCCGCGCGGCAGCCGCGCACCCTCGCGCACGCTCGTCACGCCGGGAAAGCTCGCCGGGCTGTCGGCGGGCGCTGCGATCTCGGTGCGCGGCGAGACGCTGATCGTCGTGTCCGACGACGCGGCG
Organism: uncultured Actinomycetes bacterium; assembly: GCA_963839905.1. GTDB lineage: Bacteria > Actinomycetota > Thermoleophilia > Solirubrobacterales > Solirubrobacteraceae > CADCVQ01. Next base: position 375,800 of record CAWIXC010000018.1, read on the forward strand.
GCGAAAGCGGTGCCGCAGAGGGCGAGCGAGGCGGCCGCGGCGCACACAGCGGCACGGCGAAGGCGAAGCATGGGCATGACGTGTCTCCTTGACGAACGGCCGGTCGCTGCATCATGCGCGACGAAAGCCCGGCGATCGGGCCACCCTGGGTGGAGACCTCCCCCACCCTCGAACGCGAAGCTACGCGGCGTCGGTCTGGCGACCCGTGCGCTCGATGTCGTCGCGCAGCGCCCGCAGCGCCTGGCGGATGATCCGCGAGACCTGCATCTGCGAGACCCCTACGATCGTCGAGATCTCGGTCTGCGTGAGGTCCTCGGTGAAGCGCAGCCGCAGCACCTCGCGATCGCGGTCGGATAGCACCCCGAACGCGTCGTCGAGCAGCACGCGCATCTCGGCGCGGCCGATCTCGGGGTCGCGCGAGCCGATCGAGTCGGCGAGCGTCACGTCCTCGCCCGTCGGCTCGTCGAGCGAGCGCGTGCGGCGCGCCTCCTGCGACTGGATCGTGATCAGCACCTCCTCGAACGGCTGCTCGACCTTGTCGGCGAGCTCCTGCACCGTCGGCGAGCGGCCGAGCTGGGTGGTCAGCTCGTCGCGCGCCTTGGCAAGCTCGATCTGCAGCTCCTGCATCCCGCGCGGGACCCGCATCGCCCACGTCTTGTCGCGGAAGTGGCGCTTGATCTCGCCGAGCACGGTCGGCGTCGCATACGACGAGAAGCGCACGTCCCGCGACAGGTCGAACCCCTTGATCGCCTTCATGATCCCGACACACGCGACCTGGACGAGGTCGTCGAGCGGCTCGCCGCGCCCGCTGTAGCGCCCCGCGAGGGCACGGGCGAGCGGCACCATCTCCTCGGCGAGCGTGTCACGGGCGCGGGTGTCGCCGTCCTCGTGGTAGCGGCGCAGCAACTCGCGCTCGCGATCCGCGCGGTCCCCGACGCTGGCGATCGACTTATCCATCACGGAAGATCGAGCCTAACCGTTCGCCGCGGCCCACGACGGCCATGCGAGCGCGCCGACCAGGGCCGTGCTATCCCTGCTCGAGCGGAGCCATCGTCAGCCCCGCTCCGTGAAGCTGCTCCCAGTACAGCTCGGCGGCCTCCTGATGGCCGGACCAGACGATCGCCAAGCCGCTGCGATGGATCTGGTCGGCGATCTGGTAGCCGCGGTCGACGGTGATGCCGGGGATGTAGCGGGCAAGCGCGTGGGCGACGCCGTCGAAGGTGTTGTGGTCGTCGTTTCGCACGATGACTCGCCAATGGCCGCCGAGTCCGCCGCCCGGCGGGCCCGTCTTCGGCTTCTCGATCGTCTGGCTGCTCATGCAGGGCGGAGGATACGGACGCTCACGCCGTTTGGCCAGCCTCGGCGCGGAGCTTCCAGTAGCGATCGAGGCCGAGCCACTGATCCTCGGGCGGCATCGCCTGGGCGAACGCGGCGACGCCCTCGGGGCCGAGGGCGGCGCCGTACGCGGTGCGCAGCGCCTCCGCGTAGCCCGCGCGGTCCGTCTCTCGCGCGAGCTCGCCCCAGCGCGCGAGGACGGCGCGCAGGCGCTCGATGTGGCTCGCTACGTCGCCGTGCTCGCCGAAGTGCGTGATGGCGAGCGTCGCCGGCTCCCACTCCTCGATCGCGTCCAGCGAGGCGCTCCAGGCGTCGAGGTCGATGTCGGGCGGCGGCGTCGGCGCGAGCAGCAGGTCGCCGTCGGGCAGCCGCACGCCGCACGTGTCGCCGGGGAAGACCCAGTTCGAGTCGATGTGGCGGTAGGAGACGTGGTGCGAGGCGTGCCCGGGCGTGTACGCGACGTCCCAGCCGTCGATCGACTCGCCGCCGCGCAGAACCCGCAGCGACCGCTCGGGCACCGGCACGACCTCGCCCCACAGGCGGTCGAAGTCCTCGCCGTAGAGGCGCTTGGCCGAGGCGACGAGCCGGGTCGGGTCGGCGAGGTGCTTGGCGCCGCGCTCGTGCACCCAGACCTCGACGTCGGGCCACTCGCGCACGAGCGCGCCGGCGGCGCCAGCGTGGTCGAAGTGGATGTGCGTGAGCAGCAGCGCACGGGGCTGCTCGCCTGAGAGCGCGTCGAGCAGCGTGTCGATGCTCGACTCCGGGCCGGGGTCGACGAGCACGTCGTCGACCTGCCAGCAGCAGATCACGTGCTCGCGGCCGAGATGGCGGACGTCGATTGGTCGCATCGCACCCCACGCTACGCGATGCCCGGCGACACCCCCTGCGCGAACGCGAACCGGTTGGCGGGGTCGTAGCGGCGCTTCACAGCCCGCAGGCGGCCGAGGTTCGCGCCGTAGTAGGCCTGCTCCCAGCCGCCGAGCTCGGCGTCGATGTAGTTCTGAAACGCGGCCCCCGACGCGAGCGGCCGCAGGACGGCCTGCGTGTCGCGCGTCCACTGCGCGCAGGCCGCGGCGCGGTCGGGCGGGTCGGACGCGCCCCAGAAGCTCAGGTACGCGCAGTGAAAGCGGTGCGTTCGATGGACGAACGCCGTCGCGCCGGGGCGCGGCCGGTTGACCTCGGCACCGAGCGCGTCGAGCTGCACGCCCCCCTCGTGGCCGCTGCCGCCACGCCCCGGCCACGCCTCGATCCGGGCGAGCAGCGCGGCGATCGCGGCGGCGGAGAGCGGCGCGTCGAAGAAGTCCGAGCGCTGGTAGTTGGGAAAGCGCGTCACGGTCGCCGTGACCTGCCCGTCGGGCGTGCGGCGCGTGCCGTCCGGCAGTGCCGCGTCGACAAAGGCGCGCCGGCTGATCGTCTGGCGCAATGGCTCCGCGGCGATCAGCGGTGCGAGCAGCGTGCGCAGGGCGGATTCGCTGCCGTACCAGTGCCCCGAGGCGCTCGCGGTGAGCGAGCCGTCGGGATGACACAGCGCGCGGAAGCGCCCGTAGGACAGGTCGCGTCCGGCGGCCGGCAGCGAGCGCTGCCAGGCGTCGAGCGCCGCGCCGGCGCGCGCCCACGGGAAGGTCAGCGTGAAGGCGAGCGGGCCATCGGGGCGGCGCGTGGCGAAGCGCAGCTGCGTGACGATCGCGAAGCCCGCGCCACCGCCGCGCAGCGCCCAGAAGAGGTCGGGGCGCACGGCCTGCGAGCAGCGCACGATCCTGCCGTCGGCGAGCACGACGGTGGCGCCGCGCAAGCTGTCGGCGGTGACGCCGTAGCGGCGCATGAGCCGCCCGAAGCCGCCGCCGAGCACGAGGCCGCCGACGCCCACGGTCGGGCAGGTCCCGACGGGCACCGCGACACCGTGCTTGACGACGAGGTCGCGGTAGACGTCGAGCACGTTCGCCCCACCGCCGACGTGCGCGATCGCCCGGTCGCGCTCGAGCGTGACGGCATCGATCCGCGAGACGTCCGCGACGATCCCGCCCGCGACGTTGCCGTAGCCCGCGAACGAGTGGCGCCCGCCGCGGGCCGCCACCGGCCAGCCGCGCCGGCGGGCGAAGCGCACGACCTCCGACACGTCACGGGAGGTCTCGCAGAAGGCGATCGCGCGCGGCGAGATCGTCAGTCGCGGGTTCGCCAGCGCCCGCGCGTCGACCCAGCCGGGGTCCGTCGGGCGCAGCAGCGTGCCGCGCAGGCGGCGGCGCAGCTCGGCGATCGACGTCGCGGGGCCGGCGAGCGCCTCGCCGCCGAGCACGCCCGCGGAGCCGGCGGCTGCGAGCGCCACGGCGCCCGTGCGCAGGAAGTCACGACGGGTAAGTCGGTCGGCCATGCCCCTATGACGCGCGCGGGCGCCCCGAGGTTGCGCTCACCTGACGTACGATCCACGCGATGGCCGAGCCCGCCGCTCACCGCCTGCCACATCCCGATCGCCCCTGGATGATGCGCACGTACGCGGGGCACTCGACGGCGGCGAAGTCCAACGCGCTGTACCGCGGCAATCTCGCGCGCGGCCAGACCGGCCTGTCGATCGCCTTCGACCTGCCGACGCAGACGGGCTATGACTCCGACCACGAGCTCGCGCGCGGGGAGGTCGGGAAGGTCGGGGTGCCGATCGCGCACAAGGCCGCGATGCAGACGCTCATGGACGGCATCCCGCTCGACGCGATGAACACGTCGATGACGATCAACGCGACGGCCGCGTGGCTGCTGTCGCTCTACATCGCGACCGCCGAGGAGCACGGCGTCGATCCGAAGGTCCTGCAGGGCACGACCCAGAACGACATCATCAAGGAGTTCCTCGCGCGGGGGACCTACGCGTTTCCGCCCGGCCCGTCGATGCGGCTGACGGCCGACCTCATCGCCTACACGGTCACCGAGGTCCCGAAGTGGAACCCGATCAACATCTGCTCCTATCACCTGCAGGAGGCCGGCGCGACGCCCGTCCAGGAGATCGCCTTCGCCATGGCCAACGCGATCGCGGTGCTCGACGCGGTGGCCGAGCGCGTGCCCGAGGAGCTCATGGGCAAGGTCTTCAGCCGCATCTCGTTCTTCGTCAACGCGGGCGTGCGGTTCGTCGAGGAGCACGCGAAGCTCCGCGCGATGTCGGCGCTGTGGGAGCAGATCGGCCGCGACCGCTTCGGCCTCACGGATCCCAAGCATCTGCGCTTCCGCTACGGCGTGCAGGTCAACTCCCTGGGCCTCACGGAGTCCCAGCCGGAGAACAACGTCCAGCGGATCGTGCTCGAGGCCCTTGCGGTCACGCTCGGTCGCGACGCCCGGGCGCGGGCCGTCCAGCTGCCCGCGTGGAACGAGGCGCTCGGCCTCCCCCGTCCGTGGGATCAGCAGTGGTCGCTGCGCATCCAGCAGATCCTCGCCTACGAGACCGATCTGCTCGAGTACCCCGACATCTTCGCGGGGTCGCACGTCATGGAGGGGCTCGTCGAGGAGATGCTCGCCGGGGCGCGCGCCGAGATGGCGGTGATCGAGGAGCACGGCGGGGCGGTCGCGGCCGTGCCGTACATGAAGGCCGCGCTCGTCGACTCCCATCGCGCCCGCATCCGCCGCATCGAGGCGGGCGACCTCGTCGTCGTCGGGCAGAACCGCTACGCGGACTCCGAGCCCTCGCCGCTCGCGCAGGGCGCCGACGGCGGGATCCTGACGGTCGACGAGGGCGTCGAGGCCGAGCAGGTCGCGTCCTTACAGGCGTGGCGGGCGGGGCGCGACGCGGAGGAGGTGCAGCGCGCGCTGGCCGAGCTGCGGCGGGTCGCGCAAGACGACAGCGAGAACATCATGCCGGCGACGATCGCGGCGGCCCGTGCGGGCGTCACGACCGGCGAGTGGGCGCAGGCCCTGCGCGACGTCTACGGCGACTACCGCGCGCCGACCGGCGTCGGCGAGGCGAGCGCGGCGGCGGGCTCCGACGAGGGCGACCTCGAGGACCTGCGCGACGAGGTCGCCCGCGTCTCCGACGCGCTCGGCCGGCGGATCAAGATGCTCGTCGGAAAGCCCGGCCTCGACGGCCACTCGAACGGCGCCGAGCAGATCGCCGTGCGCGCCCGCGACGTCGGCCTGGACGTCGTCTACGAAGGCATCCGCCTGACCCCGTCGCAGATCGTCACGAGCGCGCTGCAGGAGGGCGTCCACGTCATCGGGCTGTCGATCCTGTCGGGCTCACACCGCGAGCTGATCCCCGACATCGTGCGCGCGCTCGCGGAGGCGGGCGTCGACGCGCCGGTCGTCGTCGGCGGCATCATCCCCGAGGCCGACGTCGGGCCGCTGAAGGCGGCGGGCGTCGCGGCGGTCTACACGCCCAAGGACTTCGACCTCACGCAGATCATGCGCGACGTCGTGGCGCTCGTCGCCGAGCGCAACGGCATCGCTGCGCCTGCGGCGTAGCACTCAGCCGCGAGACTCGAGCAGGACGGCCGGCCAGCCGAGCTGGTCGATGCGCCGGCGCTCGACGAACCCCGCGGCTTCGTACTGCTCGACGGCGTGCGCGAGCTTGCCGGGATGGTCGAGGCCCGACACGATCAGCCACTCGATCTCGGGCAGCTCGACGTTCGCCGCGAGGTGCAGGTGGACGTCGAACTCGGAGACGTTCATCGCGATGACGCGCATCTCGAGCTTGCTCAGCGTCAGCAGGTCGCGCGTGAGCCAGTCCGCGTCGATGCCGTTGGCGTCGCCGTTGCGGGCGGCGTTCGCGCACACGGGATCGAGCAGGTCGACACCGAGGATCGGGGCGTAGCCGAGCTTGAACGCGGCGATCGACAGCGCGCCCGCGCCGCAGCCGAGGTCGGCGAACGACCCGCCGGGCTCGATGTCGAGCAGCAGCTCGATGCAGTGGCGGGTCGTCGGGTGCGCGCCCGTCCCGAAGCCCTGCTCGCGGGCCAGCACGACGTCGACGACGCCGGGCGGCGGCGCGGGGTGCGACGGGGTCCGCAGCATGACCCGACCGCCGATCTCAAAGGCCGGCATGAGGCTCGCGAGGGCGGTCGCGAGGTCGTCGCCCGCGTCCTGCTCGAGCGCCCCGCCGATCAGCAGGTCGCCCGCGAGCTCCTCGAGCGCGGTCGGCGGGGGCAGCTCGCCGCGCTCGCCGAGCGCCACGAGCACGACATCCTCGCCCTCGGGCAGCGGGTGCAGGCCGCCGCGCAGGTGCGGCAGGAGTCGGTCGAAGGCGACGGGGACGTCGTCCGCGCGCACGCGCATGTCGATGCGGCGCATCAGCTCAGCAGCGCGATCGCGGAGTACTCGTGCTCGAGCGCGCCGAAGTACGGCGGCACCCGGACGACGATGCACACGGCGTAGCCCTCCGGCGTCGTGAGCCGCAGCTCGTACTCGTTCAATGGCGGCCCGTCGGGGCGGTGGTATGGGCGGACGGGCATCTCGTGCGCGTTGTCACGCACCGGCAGGCCGTTGAGGTTGCGGACGTTGAACGAGAAGCAGTCCGCGCGCGGGTGCACGTCGAAGCGCAGCAGGTCCGGGATCGTGATCAGCGCGACGCGCGCGCCGTCGCGCACGAGCCGGTGCGCCGCGTAGGCGATCGTGCCGTCGGGCAGGCGCGCGCAGGCGCCGTCGGCCAGCGCCATCGCGCGCCGGATCCGGCGCGCGTGGCGCTCGCCGGAGCCGTCCGCCACCCGCGCCGCCGTGGGCGCGGCGGGCAGGTCGAGGTGCACGACGGTGGAGCCGCCACCGGCGTGCACGCCTCCCAGCTGCGCCCGACGCGCCTGCACTCAGGCCGTCTTGTTCGTCTTCAGGTCCCAGCCGCCGTGAATCGGAGCGCCGAGCGCGCCGCTTGACAGCTGCGGCTTGTAGTCGAACTCGATCTTCGAGTAGCTGAGCGAGATCTGATCGGTCGGGACCTCGTCGAAGTCCTCGTCGGGGGCGGTCTTGTATGACGTGACGAGGATGTCGGAGAGCTTGATCGTCATGTAGTCGTCCTGCTGGTCGCCGCCGGACTTGCGCACGAAGAGCGTCGCCTTCTTGATGTGCTGGCCGGTCGCGGCGCGCTTGAACAGCAGCGGTGAGGCCTTGTTGACCCGCGTCGTCATGTGCAGGTCCTGGAAGACGGCCTTGCCCGAGCCACCGCCGCCGCCGGAGCTGCGCGACCCCGCGTTGGAGACGCCCCAGCTGTAGGACAGGATCTCGATCGAGTCCTTGTGCTTCTTGTCCGACGACTCGCCCTTGATGCCGTCGAGCTCGAGCAGGTAATCCGACGCCGCGGCCGGTGAGGGAGCGGGCGAGCTGCTGCCGCCGGGTGCGCCCGGCGCGCCGGGTGCGCCGGCCGGGCCGGCAGGGCCGGTGGGACCGGTCGAGCCGGCCGGGCCGGTCTGGCTGAACCTGAGGAACTGCTCGGCCACCTCGCCCTGCGCGCCGGTACGGCAGTCCGCCGAGCTGTCGACGAAGCGCACGCTGCCGCCGGGGATGTAGCACGCGCCGATCGTGCCATCGGCCGCGGGGATCGCGGCGTTCGCGATCATGGCGCCGGCGCCGAGTGCCACGCCGGTCGGCACGGCGATGGCCACGGCCTTGCGGCGCGCGCGCTGTCGACGGCTTGGCCCGATCGGCGGGCAACCATCTCCCTGGAACGTCATCTGCGAATCCCCCTTGCGAAGTGAGCGTGGCCCGGCTGACCGACACTAACCGACCGCCAACCCTGTAGGGGCGGGATTAAGTCGGGCATCCGGCGTGTTGGCGCCCGGGTGCTAGCGTCCCGCCGGTGTCGAGCGCGAGCGGCTCAGGCGAAGCCCTCGCCGCGCGCCTGCGCGAGCGCGACCTGAGCGCTGCCGCGCCCGTGCTGAACCTCGTCGAGAATCGCGCGCCCGAGCGGCGCGGCGAGATCGCGGCGCTGCTTGCGGGCGTGTCCCCCGCCGCGCTCGGCGGCGAGGCTCCCGCGCACGTCGTCGGCGTGACGGGCCCGCCCGGCGCCGGCAAGTCGTCGCTGCTCGCCGCGCTGGTGCGGGCCTGGCGCGCGCGCGATCGGACGGTCGCGGTGCTGGCCGTCGACCCGTCGTCGCGGCGCTCGGGCGGGTCGCTGCTGGGCGACCGCGCGCGGATCGCCGTCGACGCCGCGGATGCCGGCGCGTTCGTGCGCTCGATGGCCGCCGGTGGGCGGCTCGGCGGCCTCGCGCCCGCGACTCGCGCCGCAGCCCACGCGCTCGCCGCCGCGTTCGACGTCGTCGTCATCGAGACGGTCGGCGTCGGGCAGTCGGAGACCGACGTCGCCGAGGCGGCGGATAGCGTGGTGGTCGTGGTGCAGCCCGCGGCCGGCGACGTCCTGCAGTTTCTGAAGTCGGGGATCATGGAGATCCCCGACGTGCTCGTCGTGACGAAGGCCGACCTCGGCGCTCCGGCGCTGCGCTCGCGTCGCGACCTGAACGCCGCGCTGCGCTCTCTCGGCGCGCGCGACACGCCGGTCCTCGCCGTCTCGTCGCTCGCGCCCGCGACGGGCTTTCATGAGCTCGTCGGCGCGCTCGACGAGCATCGCGCGCGCCTCGACGTCCCGGCGCGGCGGCTTGCCGCGAGGCGCGCGAGCGCATTGGCAGACTTCACGGTCGAGCACGGCGAGCGGGGCCTGCGCGCGCTCGGGGGCAGCCGGGCGGCGAGGAAGCTGCTCGCAGATGCCGATCCCGCGCTCGACGTCCCCGCGCTGACGCGGGTGCTCGAGGATGCGGCGGCATCGTGAGCTCGCGGCCGGCGCCTTCGCGCAAGCCGGAGCCGGAGCGGGAGCCGAGCCCGAGCAGCCGCGCGCTCGGCTTCGGGCAGTCGGCGCTCCTCGACCTCCTGATCATGCTCGCCACGTTCGCGATCGTGAGCGCGATCGCGGGGATCGCCGGCGCGCCGAACCTCGGAACCTCGCTGAGCTTCGGCCAGATCGGCTTCGGGCTGGCGGCCGTCTACGTCGTGCTGCGGCGCTAGGCGCTAGGGCGTGCCCGCGGCGCTGTCGGGCCGCGGCGGCAGGATGTGCCACGCGTCGTCTTCGCGCACGAGCGTGTAGACGTCCTCGGCCGGGACCTGCCCCGCCGCGGTGCCGCGCACGCGCGCGGCGGCGCGGTCGCCGTTGACCTCGACGTTGATGACCTCGAGCGTCGGGTTCTTGACGTCCTCGAGGGCGGTGCGCAGCGCCACCTCGCACGGCAGGCCGCTGCTCGCGGTCTGGCGCACGTAGGACGCGGCGAGCACGTCGTCGCACAGCGCCTGGTAGTCCTTGCGGGCAGATGCGGTCTCATAGCGCGCCAGCGCCTCGCGGACGAGCGTCTCGTCGTCGCGCCCGCCGCGCACCTGCAGCGCCACGATGATCACGAGCACCGCGAACACGCCCCAGACGATCAGGCGCGCCCGGCCCTTCAGCGCGCCCATCTTGCGGACGGGTGCGGCGACGACGCGCCCGACCCGCCCGAGCCCGCCGGCGACGCGGCTCGGCTTCTTTGGCTTCTTCTCCTTGGACTTCTTCGCCTTGACCTTCTTCGGCTTCTTGCCGATCGGCGCGAAGACCGGATCCTCGGGCGCTGCCGGCTGCTGCGAGGGCGCCGCCAGCTGCTGCGGGGTCGGTGGCTTCTTCGAGCGCTTCAGGGAGGGCCGCTTCATGGGCGCGCAGACTAGTAAAGACCGCCAGCGCGCCGAGCCGTCATGCATCCGTAAGCGCGGGATGAGAGAACACTTGCTGAGATGATCGTCCTGCTCGCATTCGCCGTCCTGGCCGGTGGCGCCACCGCGATCACACCGTGCGTGCTGCCGGTGCTCCCCGCGTTGCTGTCGGCGAGCGGCAGCGGCGGCCGGCGCCGGCCGCTCGGCGTCGTCTGCGGGCTCGCGCTCACGCACACGATCGCGATCGTCGGCATCGCGTCGGTCGTCGATGGCGTCGGCTTCGCCGACGGCACCCTGCGCACGCTAGCGATCTTCGTCCTGCTCGTCTTCGGGCTGACGCTGCTCGTGCCGGCCGCGAGCCACTGGATCGAGGACCGGATGGCCGTGCTGTCGCGCTTCGGCCCGCGCGGCCGGGGCGACGGGTTCTGGTCGGGGCTGCCCGTCGGCGGGGCGCTGGGCTTCGTCTACGCGCCGTGCGCCGGGCCGATCCTCGCCGCGGTGATCTCCGTCAGCGCCTCGCGCGGGACGACCGGCGAGCTCGTCGCGGTCGCGGTCGCGTACGCGGCCGGCTCGGCGGTCGTGCTGCTCGCGATCGCCCTCGGCGGCCGCCGCGCGCTCGAGCGGGTGCGCCGCGGCCCGCGCGGCCCCGTGGTGCAGCGTGCGTTCGGCGTGGTCATGGTCCTCACGGCCGTCCTGATGTTCGCGAACCTCGACATCCGCTTTCAGAGCGCGCTCGCCAGCGAGTTCCCCGGCTTTTTGACGAACCCGACCGGCTCCATCGAGCGCTCGAGTGCCGTCGAGGATCGCCTCGCGAACCTGCGCGGCAAGTCGAAGTTCAAGGCGCCGACGGCGCCGCGCAAGCTGGCGAGCCGCTCGGTGAGCGTCGCCTCGGACGCGGCGCTGCCGGGGGTCGAGACCCCCGACCTGCCCGTGCTCGGCGACGCGCCCGAGTTCCAGGACACGGGCCGGTGGTTCAACTCGCCGCCGGTGACGATGCGCTCGCTGCGCGGGCGCGTCGTGCTCGTCGACTTCTGGACGTACACGTGCATCAACTGCCTGCGCACGCTGCCCTACATCAAGGCCTGGGACGACCGCTACCGCGCCGACGGGCTGACGATCGTCGGCGTCCACACGCCGGAGTTCGCGTTCGAGAAGCTCGCGTCGAACGTGCAGCGCGCGATCAAGTCAGAGGGCCTGCGCTACCCGGTCGTCCAGGACAACGACTTCGGGACCTGGAACGCGTTCACGAACCAGGGCTGGCCGTCGAAGTTCCTCATCGACGCGACGGGCAAGGTCCGCTACGCCCACCTCGGCGAGGGCGATTACAAGGAGACCGAGGTCGCGATTCGCACGCTGCTCGCCGAGGCGGGCAAGCGCAAGCTCGGGACGGCGGCCAAGCCGGAGGGCAAGGTCGAGTCGGTCGGCGCGCAGGCGACGCCGGAGACCTACCTCGGCAGCGCGCGGGCGCAGGGGTTCTCGCCGGTCGGGCCAGCCAACGGCACGCGCGACTACACGGCCGCGCGCGGCGATGAGCTGCCGCAGAGCGTCTTCAGCCTCGGCGGGCGCTGGCGCGTCGACGACGAGTCGGCGCGTGCGGTGCGCGGCGCGTCGATCACGGCGCACGTCGTCGGCACGGCGGTCTACCTCGTGCTGTCCTCCGAGGGCGACCGCGCGCGCCATGTGCAGGTTCGCCTCGACGGCAAGCCGATCTCCACGCGCGACGCCGGCGCCGACGTTCGCGACGGCGTCGTGACGGTGCGCCGCCAGCGCCTGTACTCGCTGGTGAAGCTCTCGTCGCTCGAGGATCACGTCCTGACGCTGCGCCTGGACCCCGGCGTCAGCGCCTACGCGTTCACGTTCGGCTAGGCCGGCGCCCGGCTCGTCGTTGTACGGTCGCCGCGTGCTCGGCGGCGCGACAGCTCGGGACGGCCTCGCGACGCGCGAGCTGCGCCTGTTCCAAGTCACGTCGATCGCGATGTCGCTCGCGCTGTGGGCGTTCACCGTCGTGCTTGCGATCGCGGCCTACCAGGCCGGCGGCACGAAGGCGGTCACGCTCGCCGTCGTCGCGCGGGTCCTCCCCGGCGCGATCGCCGGCCCGTTCACCGCCCTGCTCGCCGATCGCCGGTCGCGCCGCGCGACGCTGCTGACGCTCACCGGCGGCGCGACGGCGGCGCTAAGCGCGCTCGTGCTCGTCAGCGCGCTCGACGGGCCCTTCGCGCTCGTGCTGGTGCTTGCGGCCGGCTTCTCGATTCTCCTCAGCGGCCAGCAGCCCGCGCAGATCGCGCTGCTGCCGGGGCTCGCGCAGAACCCGCGCCAGCTCGCGATCGCCAACAGCCTGCGCCAGGGCCTCGGCAACGGGGCCTACTGCGTCGGCGCGCTCGCCGGCGGCGCCGCGGCTGCCGGCCTGTCGGTGGCCGCCGGCTTCGCGATCGCGCTCGCGGGCTCGGCGATCGCGCTCTTCGCGCTCGCCACGATGCCCGCCGATCCGCTGCCCGCCCATCGCGATCGCAGGGCCGACACCGGCATGGCGACCGAGCTCCTGCTCGGGCTGCGTGAGGTCCGCGCGACGCCCGAGCTGCGCGACTCGGTCGGCATGCTCGCGACGATCAGCCTCGTCTACGGGGTGCTCGACGTCCTGATGGTCGTCGTCGCGGTGCAGCTCGTCGGGCTCGGGACCGGCGGCGTCGGCGTGCTGAACTCGGCGTGGGGCGCCGGCGGCCTGGTTGGCGGCTTCGCCGCGCTCACGCTGCTCGGGCGCGGGCGCTTTTCGACCGCGATGACCGCTGCCGCCGCGCTCGTTGGCGTGCCGCTGGCGATCCTCGCGGCCGCGGCCGACCCGATCGTGGCGATCGCGGGCTTCGCGTGCCTCGGGATCGGCTACGCGGGCGCCGACACGGCCGGTCAGACGCTCGTGCAGCGCCTGGCGTCCGACGAGACGCTGGCCCGGGCGTTCGCGGTGTCGGAGACGGGCGGGGCGCTCGCCGTCGCGCTCGGCTCGGTGCTCGCCCCGCTGCTCATCGCGCTGCTCGGGATCCGCGGCGCGCTGCTCGCCACGGCGCTCGTGATGCCCGTCGTCGTGCTCGCCCGTAGGCGTGCGCTGCGGCGCCTGGACGCGCGCGCCGAGGTGCCCGAGCGCGAGCTGCGAGCCCTGCGCACGCTGGACCTCTTCGCACCGCTGCCACTCGCCACCGTCGAGACGCTCGCGCTGCGAGCGGTGCCGCGCATGATGGTCGCCGACGAGGTGATCCTGCGCCTCGGCGAGGGCGGCGATCACTTCTACGTCATCGCCGACGGCGAGGTGGAGGTCCAGGCCGGGCCGACCATTCGCCACGAGGGGCCCGGCGAGTACTTCGGCGAGATCGCGCTGCTGCGCGACGTGCCGCGGACCGCGACGGTCGTCGCCGTCACCGACGGCCTGCTGTACGCGCTGGCGCGTGAGGACTTCCTGCGCGCGGTGACCGGCCACGTGCGCTCGACGCAGGCGGCCCGCGCCGTCACCGACGCGCGGCTGCGAGCGTCGGGCTCCGCGTGACCTCCCGAGACCTTCGCGAGGGGCATCCTAAGATGGCGAGATGGAATCCTCAGAAGCCCGCTCGTGGCTGCGCTGCTATCGCTGCTGGTCGACCGACCTGGAGGTCCAGGTCCATTACGAGGGCATCCACAAGATCGATCCCGAGACCGGCGAGCGCGCCGAGCCCGTGGACGAGCTGCAGGAAGCGGTCGTGCAGTGCCTCGAGTGCATGCACGACCAGCCCCATCTCGGCTTTCACAACGGCCGCGTCGAGCCCATCGAGGACCGCTGGGAGCGGATGATCGCCGGCACGCCGTGGGTCGCGTCGTGCACGGTCACCGTCGACGCCGAGGAGGTCGAGACGTGCTCGGGCCCCGAGGCCGGCGACGCGCTCTCGTACGCGGCGTTCGGCGATCATGGCACGCGCGAGTTCTTCACCCACGTGCGCTTCCACAAGCACGACGGCGAATCGATCGTCGTGCACCTCCTCGTCGAGCTCTACGCGCGCTCGCCCGAGGAGGCGACGCAGGTCCTCGAGGAGGCCGCGCGCGGCCAGCTCGCGATCACGTCGCTGGCCGAGGAGTCGCGCCCGCCGGCCGCCACCGGCGACGATCGCCACTGAGGCACCGCGTCGAGCCGGTCAGGCCGGTCGCAGGTCCGCGCTCGCCAGCGAGACCGAGAACGGCACGCACCAGAAGACGACGGTGTCATAGCGCGACAGCGGCGTCCCGGCCGGGATCTTGTACTGCTGGCTGCCCTTGCTGCCCTTCAGGCCGCCGATGTCCTTGAACGTCGCGCCGCTCGCGTCGGTCGCGAGGTAGACGCGGACCTTCGGCCCGGGATCGATCCGGAAGCCGTCCGACAGCGTGAGCTTGCGCCCGCCGGCGGCGAGCTTCACGACCCGCGCCTTGCCCGCCGCGCTGTGTGACTGCGGCCGCACCGTCCCGGTGAGCTCGACGACGTTGCGTGGCGCGCGTGCGGGCGTCGCGGCCGCCGCCGTCTCGGTCTGCGGCGCGAGGGGGTCGGCCGCCCCGCCGAGATCGGCGTTCGAGACCTCGCTCGCGGGCACGCCGGTGACGACGCGCTCGTTGACCTCTGTCTCGCGGATCGACGTCCACCAGAACCCCGCGACCGCCAGGACCGAGCAGGCGAGGAACGTCCCGCGCACCCACCAGCGCAGCTCGGGGCGCGCCTTGCCGATCCGCCCGAACAGCACGCTGCAGACGACGAACCACGCGACGCCGAAGCCGATCGTCGTCCAGTAGTCCGGCGCGACGACGCCCGACCAGAACCAGACGCCGGCGGCCAGGACCACGATGACGAACGGCACCGCGAGCAGCTTCGGCGCGAGGCTCATGACGGCGTGAGGTTCGCCCTGGCGAGCGTCGAGGTGAACGGCACGCACCAGAAGATGACGCTGCGGTAGCGGCGCAGGTCGATGCTGCCGCCGATCGCGTACTGCTGGGTGCCCTTGCTGCCCTTCAGCGCGCCGAGATCCTTGAAGTCCTTGCGCACGTCGCCGTCGCCCTTGACGGCGCGCGGGACGAGATAGACCCGCACCTTCGGGCCGGGCGCGATGCGAAAGCGCCGCAGTGTGAGGACCCGCTTGCCGCCGGTGAGGACGACCGCGGCACGGCCGCTCGCGGAGTGCGCCCCCGAGCGCACGCTGCCGTGCAGCAGCTCGACGTTCGTGGCGGCCGGCGCGGCGGTGTCCGCGGCGAGGGCCAGCGAGGCGGCGACAAGCAGGAGACGCATGACCGCCATTCTCCGCAACGCGTCTTACAAGACGAGAACGGCGGTCCTCACGGATAGATCCCGCGCAGGCGCGCGGCCTCGGACACGCGCTCGATCGCGACCGACAGCGCGGCCATCCGCCAGTCGCAGCCGTGGCGGTCGGCGGCGTCGACGACGCGGCCGAACGCGGCGCGCAGCTGGCGTCGCAGGCGCTCCTGGATGTCGAGCTCGTCCCACGAGTAACGCTGCTGGTCCTGCACCCATTCGAAGTACGAGACCGTCACGCCGCCGGCGTTCGCGAGCACGTCGGGCACGACGAGGATCCCGCGCTCGCGCAGGATCGTCTCGGCCTCGGGGGTCGTCGGGCCGTTGGCGGCCTCGATCACGAGCTTGCAGTCCAAGCGCCCGGCGTTCTCCCCGGTGATCTGGCGCTCGAGCGCGGCCGGGACGAGCACCTCGCACGGCACCTCGAGGACATCGGCCGGCCCGACGTGCGTGACGCCTGGATAGCCGGCGAGCGTCCCGTGCTCGGCAGCCCAGTCGCTGATCGCCATCACGTCGAGGCCGTCTTGTGAGACGAGCCCACCGAGGCGGTCCGACAGCGCGACCACCTTCGCGCCGAGCGCGTGCAGCTCACCCGCCGCGACGCCGCCGACGTTGCCGAAGCCCTGCACCACCACGCGCGACTCGCGCAGCGGCAGGCCGATCCGATCGCAGACGGCCTCGAGCACGTAGACGACGCCGAGGCCCGTGGCCTCGCGGCGCCCGGCGGTGCCGCCGACGACGACGGGCTTGCCGGTCACGATCCCGGGCACGGAGTGGCCGACCTGCTGGGAGTACGTGTCCATGAACCACGCCATCTCGCGCTCGCCGGTGCCCATGTCGGGCGCGGGGATGTCCTTCTCGGGCCCGATGATCGGGATGAGCTCGGCGGCGTAGCGGCGGGTGAGGCGCTCGAGCTCGGCGACGCTCAGCTCGCTCGGGGTGCAGCGCACGCCGCCCTTCGCGCCACCGTAGGGCAGGCCGAGCAGCGCGCACTTCCACGTCATCCACATCGCGAGCGCCGCGCATTCGCCGAGCGAGACGTCGGGCCCGTAGCGAAAGCCGCCCTTCGTCGGGCCCATCGTCAGCGTGTGCTGGACGCGGTAGCCCGTCATCGAGCAGACGTCGCCGGAGTCCATCCGCACGGGGAAGTTCACGACGAGCGAGCGCCGCGGATCGGCGAGCCGCGCGACGAACTCGGGATCGAGGTCCAGCATCGTGGCGGCCCGGCCGAATTGGTCGCGCGCGATGCGGTAGAGCTCGGACCCCCACTCGCGCCCGGCCGCGACGTCGTCTTGCTCGAGGTGAATCGCCATCCCGACGGGACCGTACAGCGCGGCGGCCCCGGCTACCTCCTCCCGTTGACGATCTTGTCGACGAGCCCGTACTCGACGGCCTCCTCCGGGGTCATGTAGCGGTCGCGGTCGGAGTCGGCGTGGATCTGCTGTGGCGACTTGCCGGTGTGCTTTGCGTAGAGCTCGTCGAGGCGGGCTCTCAGGGCGAGCGTCTCACGGGCGTGGATCTCGATGTCGCTCGATTGGCCCTGATAGCCGCCGGTGGGCTGGTGGATGAGCATCCGGCCGTTGGGGAGTGTCTGGCGCTTGCCGGGCGCGCCCGCGGCGAGGATCAGCGCGCCCATCGACATCGCGATCCCGCAGCAGATCGTCTGCACGTCGGGCGCGATGTGCTGCATCGTGTCGTAGATCGCGAGGCCGGCGTAGACGACGCCGCCCGGGCAGTTGACGTAGAGCGAGATGTCGCGGTCGGGGTCGGCGGCTTCGAGGTGCAGCAGCTGCGCGACGACGAGGTTCGCGATCTCGTCGTCGATGGCCTGGCCGAGGAAGACGATGCGCTCGTTGAGCAGGCGGCTGTAGATGTCGAACGAGCGCTCGCCGCGCCCGTCTTGCTGGACGACCATCGGGACGAGAGGCATGTTCGCGGTCCTTTCGTGCAACTGATTGGTTGCGTATTGCTTGGACGGCACGCTAGCATGTGACGCAACCATCCAGTTGCGTTTGTTAGGAGCCTCGTCATGGACGTCAGCCGCGAGATCGTCTTGCCCGTCGACCGGGAGACGGCCTGGGACGCCGTCACCGACCTCGACCGCTGGCTGACCGCCGGCGGCTCGCTCGAGCTGGCGCCGGGAGCCGAGGGCGAGCTGACGCTGCCCGGCGGCGAAGTGCGCTGGGCGTGCGTCGAGGAGGTGCTTGACGGCGAGCTGCTGTCGTTCTGGTGGCACGGCGACGGGGCGCTCGCGACGCTCGTCGAGGTGTCGCTCGTGGATGCCGACGCGGGGCGGGCGACGCGCGTCGTCGTCGTCGAGCGCGGCTACGCCGGCGCGCCGATCTGCGGCTCGCCGTGGGCGGGTGGCGCTTCGAACGGCCCGCGCGCCCGCAGCGCCGCAGCGGGGACCGCGTCGCCGAGCTATCCGCTGGGCTCGGCCTGGATCGTGAGCGGCCTCGACTGGGAGCCGCCGCTCGCCCGCTTGCACGACGCGGTCGAGCTCGTCGCAGCGTAGGCGTGTCCGCCCCCGCGCCCCTTCCCGCCGCGGCCCGCCCCGCCGCCCGGCGATGAACCCGAAGCACGAGCAGGCTGTCTTCGCCGCCCTCGCCGACCCCACGCGCCGCTCCGTCCTGCGCGCGGTCGCCAGCGGCGAGGCGTCGACGGCGACCGAGCTCGCGTCGCACCTGCCGATCAGCCGCCAGGCCGTCGCCAAGCACCTCGCGCAGCTCAGGCAAGCGCACCTCGTCGACGCGCGCCGCGCGGGGCGCGAGACGCGCTTCGAGGCGACCCCCGCCGCGCTCGGCGACGCGATCGCGTGGATGACGGAGGTCGGTGCGCAGTGGGACACGCGGCTGGCGGCGCTCGCGGCGGTCGTGCGGGAGGATTGAGTCACGCCGCGCAGCGCCCTTGCGGGCATCGTCGTGGTGGTTGTCGCCGTGATGGTCGCGTTCGTCGTGCTGTCGGGCGACGGTGACGGCGCGCGCGACCGCTTGGACCCTCCTCCACGCGACGCGCTGCGCCTCGGGTCGCGAACGATCGCCTTCGTCTGCGCGCGGCGCATCTGCGTGTGGGAGGGCTCTACGCGTGCGCCGCGTCCGCTGACGGAGCGGACCGGCCTCGGCGACGCGTCGCCGGTGTGGTCGCCGGACGGCTCGCGGATCGCGTTCCTGCATCGCCGCGCGGCGGCGGGCGCCAGCGCCGCCGCCGGCTCCGGCCTGGCGGACGAGCGCGCCGACCTCTACGTCATGCGCGCCGACGGCTCTGCGCGCACGCGCGTCGCGACCGGCCTCGCGCTGTCGCCGCTCGTGCTCTACGGCCCGCCGTTCGCGTGGTCGCCGGACGGCACGCAGCTCGCGGTCTCGCTGCGGGTGCCCGCGCCCCGCCGATTGCCCGGGCCGCGCACGAAGCGCGAGCTGTTCGACGCGGCGATCACCGGCCCGGCGAGCGACCTGCACCTCGTCGACCTCGCGGCCCGCCGCACGCGGCGCCTCACGCGCAGCACCGGCTTCGACGGGCTCCCGGTGTGGTCGGGCTCGCGGGTCGTCTACGCCCAGCTGCGCCGCAACGACCCGCAATTTCGCTCCGATGTCCGCGTCATCGACACCGTGACCGGCGCCGATCGGCTCCTGCGGCGCGCGGCCAGCACGGTCAACCTGCTCGTCGCCTCGCCGGACGCGCGGCGCGTGGCGGTAGCGATCGGCCGCGCGAACGGGCCCGGCGTGACCACGCTCGACATCGACGGCGCCGGCACGCAGACGCTCGTCCAGCGCTGCTGTGCGAGCGCCATCGCGTGGGCGCCGGACGAGCGGCGGCTCGCGGTGAGCGGGCTCGACGGCCCGCGGATGTTCTTCGCCGAGCCCGGGTCGAAGGGCCTGCGGCCGGTGGCTTCCGGCCTGCTGTGCCTGAACCCGGACTGGTCGCGCGACGGCGGGTCGGTCATCTGCCACCGGCCCTACGAGGAGGCACGCGCGGGCGAGTCGGATCTCGTGCTCGTCGACCCGGCGACGGACGCGATCAGGCGCCTGACCAGCACCGGCGCCGCGTCCGACGCCCGCTGGCAACCCGCGGGCCGCGAGATCTAGGCGCGGCCCGCGGCCGTGGCACCTTGACCCCGATATCCGGGGTCAACGTGCCAGGCGGCTCTGGCGGCTCAGGCGGCTGCGAGCCGCTCTTCGAGGGCGTCGAGCTGGGCGGCGATCTCGTCGGGGAGGTCGTCGCCGAACTTCGCGAGGAACTCCTTCATCTGCGGCAGCTGCTCGCGCAGCGCGTCGAGATCGACGTCGAGCACGGCTGCGAGGTCCTCGTCGGACATGTCGAGGCCCGTCGTGTCGATCGCGCCGTCCGTCGGGACGAGGCCGAGCGGGCCGTCGACCGCGTCGGCGGTGCCGGCGCAGCGCTCGAAGACCCACTTGAGCACGCGCGAGTTCTCGCCGAAGCCCGGCCACAGGAACTTCCCGGTCTCCGGGTCCTTGCGAAACCAGTTGACGTAGAAGATCTTCGGCAGGTCGGCACCGTCGATCTTGCCGATGTCGAGCCAGTGCGCGATGTAGTCGGCCATGTTGTAGCCGCAGAACGGCAGCATCGCGAACGGGTCGAAGCGCAGCTGGCCGAGGCCGCCCGCGGCCGCGGCCGTCATCTCGGAGCTCATCGTCGCGCCGAGGAACACGCCGTGCTCCCAGTCACGCGCCTCGGTCACGAGCGGCACGACCGTCGCGCGGCGACCGCCGAACAGCATCGCGTCGACGGCGACGCCCTTGGGGTCCTCCCACTCGGGCGCGATCGCCGGATCCTGCGAGGCAGGCGTCGTGAAGCGGCCGTTGGGGTGCGCGGCGGGCGTCTCGGAGTCGGGCGTCCAGTCCTTGCCCTTCCAGTCGATCGCGTGCGCGGGCGGATCGGATGTCATCCCCTCCCACCACACGTCGCCGTCGTCGGTGAGCGCGCAGTTTGCGAACAGCGTGTTCTCGGCGACCGTCGCCATCGCGTTGGGGTTCGTCTTCTCCCCCGTGCCCGGCGCGACGCCGAAGAAGCCGGCCTCCGGGTTGATCGCGTAGAGCTTGCCGTCGTCGCCGAACTTCATCCAGGCGATGTCGTCGCCGATCGTCTCGACGGTCCAGCCCTCGAGCGTCGGGATGAGCATCGCGAGGTTCGTCTTGCCGCAGGCGCTCGGGAAGGCGCCGGTGACGACCTTGACCTCGCCGTCCGGTGACGTCAGCTTGAGGATGAGCATGTGCTCGGCCATCCAGCCCTCGTCGCGCGCCATGACGGACGCGATCCGCAGCGCGAAGCACTTCTTGCCGAGCAGCGCGTTGCCGCCGTAGCCCGAGCCGAACGACCAGATCTCGCGGGTCTCGGGGAAGTGGACGATGTACTTGTTCTCGGCGTTGCACGGCCACGAGACGTCCGCGACGCCCTCGGTGAGCGGCATGCCGACGGAGTGCACACACGGGACGAACTCGCCGTCGGCGCCGAGCACGTCGAGCGCCCCTTGGCCCATGCGGGTCATGATCCGCATGTTCGCGACGACGCAGGCCGAGTCGGTCAGCTCGACGCCGATGTGGGCGATCGGCGAGCCGAGCGGGCCCATGCTGAACGGCACGACGTACATGGTGCGTCCCTCCATGCAGCCGTCGAACAGGCCGTTGAGCTTGTCGCGCATCTCGGCGGGGTCGGTCCAGTTGTTGGTCGGGCCCGCGTCGTGCTCGTCCTGAGAGCAGATGAACGTGCGGTCCTCGACACGCGCGACGTCACCCGGGTCCGAGCGCACGAGGTAGGAGTTGGGGCGCTTGGCGTCGGCCAGCTTCCGGAACGTCCCGGCATCGACGAGCCGCTGCGCGAGGTCGTCGTACTCCTCTGCCGAGCCGTCGCACCAGTGGACATCCTTCGGCTTGGTAAGTGCCGCGATCTCGTCCACCCAGGTAAGCAGCTTCTCGTTGGTCGTCGGCACGGTCGTCTGGCTCACGCGTTGCTCCTCGTTCTCACATTCGGACTCGCTGCTGATTGTCGCGCAGTTGCCAAGCGACCGCCTGCTCGTCTCATGAACGCGCGTCGTTCGGGCGCCGGTGGCGAAGCTCGTGCCCGCGCAAGGCTTCGACCAGGGCGCAACTTCCGGCGCGGCAGCGGGTCCGACCTTACAAGAGGCGCGTTCGCACCGCAGGGGCGACGTGCAATGCCGCCTTGCCCGCGCCGGGACTTCGAGGTCCCTTTGGCGCCCCTCCGCGAGCGATCGCCCGCGGGGATGCCGCACGTCCACGATTCAGGAGGTCCGCTCATGCATGCACCCAACGACAGCGCCGAGGCCGGCGCGCCAACTCCCACTCGACTGCGTCGCCTGGTGCTTGGCCGCGCGCCGCGCACCCGCTCCGTACTGCTCGCGAGCGGATTTCTCGCCGTCGCGATCGCGCCGTTCGGCATCGCCGCGACCGGCGACTCGCTGCGTGAGGGTCGCCGCAACGGCACGACCTCGCGCGAGACGCAGATCATCAGCAACATCGGCTCGACAACGGCATTGACCGGCGGCTACTCCACGCGCCAGTCGAACCTGTCGGCGAGCGGTGGCGGAGCCGTCTACGGCTGCCGGTCGCAGGCGGGCGGCTCCCGCGCGACCCCGACCCCGCAGAACCCCTGCGTGCGCTCGAACAACCTCTCGCGCGGCCTGGCCTTCGAGTTCAACACGACGATCGGCGACGTCGCCGGCGCGATCACGGCCGGCTCGGGCGGCGACTCGAAGAAGCCGTTTACGACGAACGCCACAGGCGTGGCGACGGGCCTGAACGCCGACCGCGTCGACAACCTCGACGCAGCGGGCATCGTCGGGGTCGCGCGGATCAAGACGGGCCTCGACGCGGACACGGTCGACGGCCTCGACTTCGAGCGACCTGCGCCCGCGGTTCGCGCAGGTCACGGCGGAGGGCGCGCTCGGCGAGACGCGCGGCGTCACGGGCACGGTGACCCACGCCAATGACAGCGGCGACTACGCGATCACGTTCACGGGCGACCTCAGCAAGTGCGCGGTCTCGGCCACACTCGTAGGCGGGGCGATCGGCGCGATCGTGGCGGTGCCGACCCCCGTCGGAAGCAACACGCGGATCGACGTCAAGACCTCAGATCTCGCCGCGTCCCTCGAGGAGCGCGCGTTTCACGTCTCGGTCCACTGCTGACCATGTCCGAGCCGGGAGAGTGGGCGCCTGCAGGCGCCCCCTCTCCGCGTTTACCGAGCCCGCAGCCTGGCCGGTTTGCTCGTCGCCGCGAGATACGGATAGCCCCGCTCGGCCGGCATCCGCACACGCATGTAGTAGCGCGCCCCCGCTCGACGTCCAGCCAGGCGAAACCGACCCGAGAACCGCCCATCGCGATCGGTTCGCAGCGTCGCGAACCGCCGCCACTTGAACCCAGTCGAAACCCCCTCAAGCCGCACCAGCTTGCCGGCAGCCGGCAGCGGCCGCGAGAGCACCCGACCGCTGAACCGCAGCAGCCTCCCCCGCAACGTCGCCCTCAACGCCGTAGCGGCTCGCACGCGAACCTGCAACCGACGAGACGACGCGACCGAACCGTACGCCAGCCGCACAACACGAGACGGCCGCCGCGCCGCCAGCTCATACGAGAACGTGCCATCAGAACGCGTCTGAACATGACCCACCGCCACCTCCTTCGCGCCATCCCGAGAGGAGCGTTCGAAGACGTCGAGGGGTGCTCCGCCAACGCCGCGGCTCGAGTCGGCGGTAAGACGGCCCCGTAGCGTGACGCGGCGGCCCCACGGAACGATAAGTGACGTTCTCGTGGAAGTAGCGAAGCGCGCAGCAATGTTCGTGGTAGCCCCTCCAGCGATTGCCGACGGGGCTGGAGCATTCGCGCCTTGAGGACGGTTCTCGACCCGAATCTCGGCTGGGTACTGCACCGACGTGACATTGTCGGCTGCGTCGTGAACGCGCACCGTCAGGCGGTACGACCCGTCCGGGACCGCTGCGGTATCGACGGATAGGCTCCCGTCATCAGCGTTCGGACAGACGGTGAAATCGTACTGATGACATCGCGGAGTAAGGTCGCGCGCGCCGACTACCGTGTCACCGAGCATCGCCTCGACTCGCTTGAGCCCGGATTGGTGATCGAACGTCGAATAGCTCACGGTGCCGGCACCGCTTTGGATCCCTCCTGCGACCAACGATCCACCGATCGAGGACACGATCGGAACGGCGTCTTCGGTCAGCGTGATCTCCATTCCGCGCACCAGTACGGGCACAGTGCTCGCGGCCTCGCAATTTGGCGCGTTCCGCTGACCGAACGAGCACCGAACATTAAATGTGAAATGATCGCTCGGTCTTGGGAACCGGTACTCGTACACAAGATCCTCTCCGACCGCGCCGAGTGGCCGGACATACCGGTCACCGGCAGAAAGGTGCTCGATGACATACATCGTTATCGGTGATCCCGTGCTACTAAGGCGCGCGGCGTACCACAACTTGACCTTCACGATGCCGATCGCGCTTTGAGGCCCGGTTCGCGGAGCATAGAGCTCGAACGACCGGCCGCTGCTGGCAGGCATGCTCCGCGAACCCATGAACGCCAATGCCACGCCGTCACCGCTCGCACACGCATCTGCGACTGCCAACGTAGTGGGCGCATCGTCCGCCGACTCCGAGTCCCACGGCCCAAGCAATCGGTTGGGATGGCCCGGCACGTCGCAGGTCCGCATCACGTACTCGCCGCCCCAGGCCGAGGCCGGGCCGACCACGTTCGCGAGCACAAGCGCGAATCCGACGACGGCCGTCCCACGCGATATCGCGGCTCGGCGGTGCTCGCGCGAGGGTCGCGCGATCGATATCGCCCCGCCGCTGATCCGCGCAAGGCACAGTCTTGGCCAACTACTCAAGTTGAACATCGATCCCCCAGGTCTCGTACCGCCAGCCCTCTACCGATTGAGGAGTGGTACGCCAAACCTCGCCCCCCCGCGAGCAACAAGTCGTCGCAATTTGCGAACTACTTCTTTGTTCGCGCACCTGCGGGCACCGGCCCCTGACCGGGCGGCCGGTGCCCTGCATCGTGACTCCTACGGCGTCAGCGTCGACGCCGTGAACAGCAGCGTCTTCGAGTACGACCCCGTTCGCAGCGGCTCGGTCGCCGCGATCGGCTGCTTGAAGCCGATCGTCACCGGGTCGCTTGACACCGGCCCTCCGTAGACCAGCAGCGCGACCGTGCTCGCGCCAAGCGGCGCGAACGGTGAGGCCGGGCCGCCGGATCGCGATGCCCGCACCAGAAGCGGGGACGCCAGCGCGTACGCCCCATTGACGAGGTGACCCGGCGACGTGGCACTCGGATCGAGCACAGACAGCGTCGCGTCGCCGCCCGTGCTCGTCAGCGACGCGGTCACGCTCGACGTGTAGTCCGCCCCCACCGCCGGCACGAACGTCCCGAGGCTCGTCGTCGCCGAGCCCAGGAGCAACTCGAGCGACGGCGACACCGTGCCGCCGACGCTGTGCGCCACCGGGTACTCGGTCGGGCCGGCCGCGGTCTCGCTCTGCAGGTCGCCCGGGTGGCAGTGATGCGGCGAGAAGAACGTGCTGTAGGGCACGCAGCGCCACATGCTCGGGTTCGTGTAACTCGGAGCGATGCGCACGTTGGACGCCTGCTCGTACGCATATCCGGCGGCGAGGAGCTTGTCCTCGCTGAAGGCGCCGCCGACGAACGTGACGCCGATCGGATTGCGGCCCGCCCCACCCGTGCCGTACCCCGCCGGGACCGTCAGCACCGGATAGCCAGCGCGGTCGGCGATCCCCACCAGGCCGTTGCCGCTCGGCACAACGACGACGTCGAAGTCGTCGCTCGTGTCACCCGGCGTCCCGTTGTCGAGGATCGAGTCGATCACCGCCCGGTTGGACGCCTTCCCCGCAGCCTTGTTGGCCTCGTACGTGGCGTTCGTGGACGAGTCCGTGAGGTCGACCGCCTGCGCGGCGCTCAGCTCGCCCTGCTGGAACTTCAGCCCCTCCTCCGGATGGGCCGCGTTGTAGTCGATGATCTCCTGCAGCGACCCCGCCCCGTCGCCCGAGGCCGATGCGAGGTACGCGTTCAAATCACGCTTGAACTCGCTCGTGACGATGCTCGGCGGGTTCGGGCTCGGCGTCCCGACGGTCTTGACGACGGTGGTCGCGCCAAGCGCCGTGATCGCGGACAGCACGGCCGGGTACGGCGCTGTCGTGCTCGAGACCACCGCGACGCGCTTGCCGTTCAGCGCGGACGCCGACAGCGCTGCCAGGTAGTTCGGCATCGCGGGCGTGCCAACCGTCGCCGGGTCGGCCGGATCGGGGCCAGCCATCGCTTGCAGCCCGGCGGCCGCGTCGTACACGGTCCTCGCGATCGGGCCAGGCGAGTCCTGTGACTTCGCAACCGGCAGGACGCCCGCGCGGCTGACGCGCCCGACCGTCGGCTTCAGCGCGACGACGCCGTTGTTGCCGGCCGCCGAGATCATCTGCGCGGTATCGGTCGACGTCTCCATGCCGACGGTCATCGCCGCCATGCCCGATGCGGCCGCGGCAGTGGCACCGGCCGATGAGCCGCCGGGGTTGTTGTCGGTGTCGGACGGCAGCAGCACCTGCCCGGCGAGCGACGAGTAAGCCTCCGGCATGCTCGACGAGAACACGCCGCCCAGCTCGGAGACGTTCGTCTTGCCGAGGACGATCGCGCCGGCCGCCTTGAGCTTCGCGACGAGCTTGGAGTCCGCGGCCGGCATCGAGTGCTGCAGCGCGATCGAGCCGCCCGTCGTGGGCAGGCCGTGCACGTCGATCGTGTCGTCGAGCAGCACGGGGATGCCATGCAGCGGCCCGCGCGGGCCGCTCGTGATGCGCTCTGCGTCCAGCGCCCGCGCGTCGTTCAAGGCGTTCGCGTTGACGTCGCGGACGGCCTGGATCGCCGGGCCCTCGGCGTTCGTCAGCGCGATCCGCGCGAGGTACGCCTTCGTCAGCGTCTCGGCCGTGATCTCGCCGTTGGTCATGCGCGTCTGCAGGCTCCTCGCCGACTCCGAGTCCAGCGGGAACGACACGGCCGGCGCCGTGCCGCCGATCAGCGCCATCAGCTCCTCGTAGGTCGGGTTGCAGCCGCCGCGCGACGCGAACGGGGGCGCCGGCACGGTCTTCGCGCAGCGGTACATGCTCGGGTTGACCATGCTGGCCGGCTGGCGCAGCGACTGGGTCGCCTGCTCGACGACGTACCCGATGCCGATCAGGTTGCGCTCGCCGAGCTTGTTGGCGTGGATGGACACGCTCGTCGGCCGGCGCGTCGTCGCGCTGTAGCCCATCGGGATCGTGAGCTGCGGCGTGCCCGCGGTCGCCCCGCTCGGAACGGAGCCGAGGATCGCGAGCACCGGGTCCTCCGGCTGCGTCGGATCGGAGTTCGTGTACTTGATCATGTCGTCCATGGCCTTCCACTGCGCGGCCTTGCGGACCGGCATGGCGGCGCGGTAGGCCGTCTCGTTCGCCCCGCCGGGGGTGACGTCGGACAGCGACGCGCTGAGGTGCGTGGCGTTGCCGAACTTCAGCGCCTCGTGCTCGTTTGCCTGGTTGTCGGCGACCTCCTCGGCGAGCGACTTGATCGGGGCGGACGGGCCGAGCCGCTTGTAGTACTCGTCGATGCCCTTGTGCTGCTGGTAGCCCGCAGGCAGACCGGGCACGGACGGGACCGTCGTCGCCGGCCGCGGGACCATGATCGCGCCCGCCGCCACCAGCGCGTCGAACACGGTCTTCGCGGGCGTGCCGGGCGCGAACGTGCCGTTGTAGCCGATCTTCTTGCCGTTGACGAAGTTCGGGTCCAGCGCCGACAGGTAGTTCGGCACCGGGTCCGGCGCCTGCGCGATCGAGTCGAAGATGTTGGGCCCGAAGAACGCCTGATAGCCGAGCTCGTTGAGCGGATCGCGGCCGGCGGTGGCCTGCAGGTTGAGCGCGACGTTCTCCATGTTGCGCTCCATCGGGCCAGCAGTGTCCTGCGAGGCTGAGATCGGACCGATGCCGTAGCCGGGGACCAGGCCGACCGTGGGCCGCAGGCCGAAGAGGCCCTGCGCCTGCGACGGGCTGATGATCGAGCCCGACGTCTCGGTGCCGACGCCGAGCATCGACATCGACGCCGCCATCGCCGCGCCCGTGCCCGAAGACGAGCCGCTCGGGCCCGCGTCGGTGTCGAGGCCGTTGAGGACCTGGCCGGTGAGGTTCGAGAAGCCCGAATGCTGGTTGCCGAAGCTGTTGGCGTACTCCGACAGGCCAAGCTTGGCCATGATCACGACGCCGCTCTCACGCAGCTTCTTCGCGATGCCCGAGTCCGTCTCGGGGAATGAGTTGCGCAGCGAGTAGTTGCCGTTCGACGTGTACATGCCCTTCACGTCGATGAGGTCCTTGAGGATGATCGGCAGCCCGTGCGCCGGGCCGCGGAGGTGGCCCTCGGCGCGCTCCTTGTCGAGCAGGGCGGCGTCCTTCAGCGCGTCCTTGTTGTACTGGGTGACGGCGTTGATGCCCGGCCCCCGCTTGTTCAGCGCGACGATCCGGTTGAGGTAGGCGCGAACGAGCTGGACCGAGGTCAGGGTGCCGTTCGCCATCATCTCCTCGGCCTGCAGGCCGGTGAGGTGCTCGAGGTCGAGCACCGGATCGGCGGCGACGGCGGGAGCCGAGCTCAGCGCGAGCATGGATGCGAATCCAGCGAACAGAACGAGCAGGCGGCTGCGGAAGGTGCGGGGCATGGTTCGTCGTCCTTACGGGATGGGGTTAGGGGCTGCTCGTCGATGCCGTGAACAACAGGGTCTTCGAGTAGCTGCCGCTGCGCAGCCCCTCGGCGGCGCCGATCGGCTGCTTGAAGCCGATTGTCACCGGGTCCTTCGAGATGGGTGCGCCGTAGCCGAGCAGGGCGACCGTCCCCGCGCCGAGCGGGGTGAACGGGGGCGCCGGCCCGCCGGATCGCGACGCTCGCACCTGCAGCGCCGACGCCAGCGAGAACGCCCCGTTGACGAGGTGGCCCGGTGCGGTCGCGCTCGGGTCGAGCACCGACAGTGTCGCATCGCCGCCGCTGCTCGTGACGAGCGCGGTCACGCTCGCGGTGTAGTCGGCCGCGGTGGCGGGGACGAACGTCCCGAGGCTCGTCGAGCCCGCGCCGAGCGTGAGCTCGAGCGTCGCCGGGACCCTGCCGCCGACGCTCGTCGCGACCGGGTACTCCGTCGCCCCGGCGGCCGTGTCGCTCTCGAGATCGCCCGGGTGGCAGTGATGCGGCGAGAAGAACGTGCTGTAGGGCACGCAGCGCCACATGCTCGGGTTCGTGAAGCTCGGTGCCTGGCGCACGTTCGTGGCCTGCTCGAACGCGTAGCCGGCCGCGAGCAGCTTGGCCTCGCTGAACGCGCCGGCGACGAACGTGACGCCGATCGGGTTGCGCCCCGCGTTGCCGGTCCCGAAGCCGGCCGGGACCGTCAGCATCGGGTAGCCGGCACGATCGGCGATCCCGACGAGCGGGTTGTTGTTGGGGACCGCGATGACCTCGACGTCGTCGCTCGGGTCACCGGCCGTGCCGCCCGAGAGGATCGCGTCGACGAGCGCCCGGTTGGACGCCTGGCCTGAGGTCTTGTTGGACTCGTACGTCGCGTTCGTGCCCGGATCGCCGAGATCGATCGCTTGGGCGGCTGTCAGCTCGCCCTGCTGGTACTTCAGGCCCTCGACCGGGTTGGCCGCGTTGTAGGCGATGATCTGCTGCAGGGACTTCGCGCCCGCGCCCGGGACATCGTCGAGGTAGTCGTCGAGGTCACGCCGCAGCTCGCTCGCGACGATGCTCGGCGGGTTCGGGCTCGGCGTGCCGATCGTCGTGGGGACGGTCGTGGCGCCGAGTCCCGCGAGCGCCGACACGACCGCGGGGTACGGCGCCGCGACCCCGCCGATCACGGCGACCCGCTTGCCGCTCAGCGCAGTCGGCGACAGCGCCGCGACGTAGTTCGCCGGGGCAGGCGTGCCCACCGTCGCGGGGTCGTCCGGGTCGCTGCCCGCGATCGCCTGCAGCTGCGCCGCCGCGTCGGCGACCGTCCGCGTGATCGGGCCCGGCGAGTCCTGCGACCTCGCGACCGGCAGCACGCCATTGCGGCTGACGCGACCGACCGTCGGCTTGAGCGCGACCACGCCTGCGACGCCCGACGGCGCGATCATCTGCGCCCCGAGATCGGTCGCGGTCTCCATGCCGACGGTCATCGCCGCCATGCCGGTCGCCGCCGCCGCCGCCGAGCCGGCCGAGGAGCCGGCCGGCGTCTTGTCGGCGTCCGACGCCAGCAGCACCTGGCCGCCCAGCGACGAGTACCCCTCGGGCATGTTCGCGTCGAACACGCCGCCCAGCTCGGAGACGTTCGTCTTGCCGAGCACGACTGCGCCGGCCGCCTCGAGCTTGACGACGATCTTCGAGTCCGCGGCCGGGCGGGAGTGCTGCAGCGCGATCGACCCGGCGGTCGTGGCCAGGCCGCCGACATCGATCGAGTCGTCGACCAGCACCGGGATCCCGTGCAGCGGGCCACGCGGGCCGCTGGACGCGCGCTCGGCGTCAAGCGCGGTCGCGTCGGCGATCGCGTGCGGGTTGAGGTCGCGGACCGCCTGGATCGACGGCCCCTCGGCGTTCGCGAGCGCGATCCTGGCGAGGTAGGCCTTCGTCAGCGTCTGCGCGGTCACCGAGCCCGCGGTCATCCGGGCCTGCAGGCTCGCCGCCGACTCCGTCTCGAGCGAGAAGCCCAGCGCCGGCGCCGCGCCGACCTTGGCCATGACGCTGTCGTAGTCGGGGTTGCAGCCGCCGCGCGTGGCGAACGGCGGCGCCGGCACCGTCTTGGCGCAGCGGTACATGCTCGGGTTGAGCTCGGAGACGGGCTGGCGCTTGTGCGTCGCCTGCTCGATGACGTACGCGACCCCGATAAGGTTGCGCTCGTCGTAGGCACCGCCGTGGATCGAGACGTTGACCGTCCGCCGCTGGGTCGCGTTGTAGCCCATCGGGATCGTGACCTGCGGGTAGCCGGCGCGCGGGCCGTTCGAGACCGAGCCGAGGATCGCGATGAAGTCGTCGCCCGGGTTGTCGGGCGAGTCGTTCTGCATCATGCGATCGATGCCCTGGTGGCTCAGGATCTTGCCCTGCACGAGGGCGCTGCGGTAGGCGATCGACGCCGCCGAGCCCGGGCTGATGTCGACCGCCTGGGAGGCCGCGTGGTTGCCGTTTGAGAACTTCAGCGCCTCGTGCTCGTTGGCCATGTTGTCGGCGATCTCCTCGGCGAGCGAGTTGATCGGGGCAAGCGCCCGAGGTGCGCGTAGTAGCGGTCGATGTCGCGGTGGGCCTCGTAGGTGAAGAGCGACCCTCCGGGGATGCCGGCCGGGCTGATGACCGGGCGCTCGACGAGGATCGCCCCGGCGGCGACAAGCGCGTCGTGGGCCTCCTTGAGCGGCGACCCGGGCGTGAGCGTCCCGTTCCAGCCGATCCGCTTGCCGCGCACGAAGTCGAGATCCAGCGCCGACATGTAGTTCGGCACGGCGGCCGGCTGCGGCGGGATGATCGTGTCGTCGTCCACGCCCGGCCCCCACAGCCCGGCGTAGCTTGACTCCGGGTCCTTGCCCGCGATCGACTGCAGGGTGAGCGCCGCGTTTGAGACCGTGCGGTCCATCGGGCCGGCGGTGTCCTGCGACGCCGAGATCGGCGCGATGCCGACGCCGGGGACGAGCCCGACCGTGGGCCGCAGGCCGACGAGCCCCTGCGTCGATGACGGGCCGATGATCGAGCCGGACGTCTCGGTTCCGATCACGAGCATCGAGAGCGCGGCCGCGCCCGCCGCGCCCGATCCCGACGACGAGCCGCTCGGGCCCTGGTCGGCGTCCAGCGCGTTGATGACCTGGCCGGTCAGGTTGCCAAAGCCCGAGGGCTGGCTGCCGAAGAAGTTCGCGTACTCCGACAACCCGAGCTTGCCGAGGATCACGACGCCGCGCTCGCGCAGCTTCTCGGCCACGCCCGAGTCCTCCGCGGGGAACGAGTTGCGCAGCGAGTAGTTGCCAGCCGACGTGTATATGCCCTTCACGTCGATGAGGTCCTTGAGCAGGATCGGCAGGCCGTGCGCCGGGCCGCGCAGATGGCCGTCGCGGCGCTCGGCGTCGAGCAGCGCCGCATCCTTCAGCGCGTCCTTGTTGAGCTGCGTGACCGCGTTGAGCCCCGGGCCACGCTTGTTGAGCGCCGCGATCCGGTTGATGTACGCCCGCGTGAGCTGCACGGACGTCAGCTCGCCGTCCTCCATCATCTTCTCGGCCTGCAGCCCGGTGAGACGCTCGAGGTCGAGCACGGGATCGGCGGCGGACGCGCCGCTCGGTGCCAGGACTGCGAGCGCGCTTGCGGCAACCGCCAGCAGGCAGGTGATCGAGGAGCGGGTCATCGTCGTCCTCTCAGCGGATGCGGAAGCGGCGCGTGGTGGTCAGGACCGGCTTGCCGGATTGGAACAGCGAGACGCGAGCGCGGTAGCTGCCCTTCGGCAGCCCCTTGACGGCGCCCAGCGGGAGGTCGACCGTCGCGCCGGGCACGATCCGCTTGTCGGCGATCGAGATCGTGCGCGACCCTCGCGAGCCGCTCACGCGAGCCGTGCCCCGGACCGGGTCGACGGTGTTGCCCGTGTTGCGCAGCGCGACCTTGATCGCGCGCTTGGCGCCCCGGCCGGTCACCCGCGGCGAGCTGAGCCGCAGGCGCAGCGCGCGACGCGCCGCCGCCGGGTTCAGGCGCATGCTGCCGACGAGCCGGTACGCGGCGACGATCCCGCTGCGCTTCTTGGGCTTCGGCGGCTTGCCGATGATCTCCATGGCCCCGTACAGCGAGCCGCTGGACGGCGCGCGCAGCAGCGTGAAGGCGACGCTGCGGCGCGCCCCCGGCGCGAGCGTGAACGATCCCGCGCTGACGCGCACCTGCTTGGCGAGGGTCCTGCGACGGTTCGGGGCGACGGCGCCGCTGCGCGCCTGGCGCCATGGCCTGGCTGCCACGGTGATCGCGAGCGGTGTGCTCGTCGAGTTCTTGACCTCGATCGAGCCGACGGTGCCGGGCCGCGCGAGGTGCTCGACGATCGCCGGCGAGATCGACAGGCCGCCGGCGGCGAGCGCCTGCGGCAATGCGACGCCGGCCAGCAGCGCGGCGGCGATCGCGAGGGGGAACGTCCGTTTCATGGTTGGTCGCATCCGATGTCTCATGGGGTTTGCGTGGAGGCGGTGACGAGCACGGTCTTCGAATAGGGGCCGGCGCGCAGGGCGGCGGCGGTCACGCGCTGGCGCAAGCGGATGACGGTCCGCCGGCCGGCGAGCACGTCGCTCCAGCGCATGAGCAGCGGCCCGAGCGGGTCGTCGAGCGGCTGAAACGGCGAGCTGCCCGCGGCCGCCTGCAGCGGCTCGCCGAGCATGCGCGCGCCGGCGACGAGGTGGCCGCGGCGCGCGGTGGCGTCGGTGTCGCCGTCGGCGATGCTGAGCTCGGTGGGAGACTCGGTGGCGGTGACCGTCGCGCCGATCGTCGTTTGCGCGACACCGGTCGCCGCGGGGAAGGCGGCGAGGGTCGCCGGCGCGTCGATGCCGAGCTCGAGATAGCTCGGCACGCTGCCGCCCACCTCCGTGCCCGGCTCCTGCGCGATCGCGGCGGCCGGACCGAGCCCGGGTACCGCGGCGATCGGGCCGAGCCCAGCGGCCGGGGCGATCGGGCCGAGTCCGGCAACCGGAGCGATCGAGCCGAGCCCTGCGACCGCGGCGATCGGGCCGAGCCCTGCGGCCGGGGCGATCGGGCCGGAGCCCGCGAACGAGGCAAGCGCCGCGAGCGCGCCTGCGACGAGGGCGGCGATCCGGGCGGTCATCGGCGCACCACCCGTGGGTGCGCGACCGCGATGCGGATGCTGACGCGGGCGGACGTCCCGTCGGTCGAGCGGTGGCGGAAGCGCACGATCCGCGACGACGGGTAGCGCAGGAACACGGCGATCGCGCCGCGGGTCTTCGTGACGACGCCGCCGTCGCTGCGCAGCTTCTTGCCGACCACGCTGAAGATCTCGATGACCGTCCCTCGCGGCGCGGCGGCGCGGCGGCCGCCGATCACGCACGTCAGCCGGCCGGCGAAGCTGTACGGGAGCCTCGCGCTCAGCACGGGCACGCCGCGGAAGGTGCGCAGCGGGCGCGAGCGCAGCATCATCGACAGGCGCGGCTTCGCGCATGCCGGCCCGGGTGTCGCGCCGGCGCCGGGCCCGGCGGCGCCGGGGGTGTCGCCGGCCACGCCGCCGGGCCGCCCCCGCTGCCACCGCCGCCGTCGGCGGGGATGCCGCCGGTCCCGAGGCTCAGCGTCGCCTGGTTGCTCGTCGGCACCACGGTATTGCGGACGACCACCTGCTCGTCGGCAACGGTCACCTCGTTGCCCGCCGCGTCGCGCACGACGATCTGCAGCCGGTGAGCTCCGTCCGGGACCCGCGTCGTATCGACGTCGAGCTCGGCGCCGGCCACCGAAGAGGGGCAGCCGCCGGCCGCCGCGAGGTCGATCGTCGCGTCCTGCGGCGACAGCTCGGCGCAGGCCGCGCCGCCGAGGTCGGCGACGGCGACGAGCGCACCGTCAAGCGTCGCTCGCGCGCTCGCAAGGCCGAGGCCGCCGTCGTTCGCGAACAGCGACAGGCCGAGCGTGCCGGCCGCCGGGCTCGAGACGCCGCCGGCGGCGCCGCGTGGCAGCGTGACATCGCTCACCCGCAGCGCGATCGAGCTCGCGTCGACCCCGAGCGCATCGCCGGTGGCCGGCGAGCAGCGCTCGAGCTGCGCCTTGGTGCACTGCACGCCGAAGCGCACATACGTGCCGCTGGCCGAGGCGTCGAGCGCCCCGTTCAGCGCGACGTTCGTGGCGTCCTCGACGCTTGAGGCCTCGAGCGCCCCGGACGACGTCTGCGCCACGTAGGACTGGCCGCCTCCGGGCACGGCCGCGGCGCCGAAGCCGCTCGTGCGGCGCGCGAGCCGCGCCGACTGCAGCGCCACCGCGCCGGGCACGTCAAGTCGCCAGAACGACTGCGAGCCGCCAGCCGGGTCGACGCGGGTGAACGCCGCCCGCAGCCCGCCGTCGCCGAGCGCCGTGATCGGCGCCGCACAGCCCGTGCCGTAGGTCGTGATGACGCCGTCGCCGAACGTCGCCGCGGTCAGCGGCTGGACGCCGAGCGCCTGGCCGCCCGGCCCGTGGCACGCCCACAGCGTCGCCTGGCCCGCCGACGCCCGTGGCGCCAGCGCCAGGGCAAAGGCCAGCGCGAGTGCGAGCGACAGCGTGGCAACCGCCCAGTTCGGCCCGGCGATCGGATGGCGCATCACGGGCTCGTCGAGGAGAGGGTGAACAGCACGGTCTTCGAGTAGCTGCCGGTGCGCAGCGCCTCGGCGTCGGAGATCGACTGCTTGAACGTCACGGCGACCGGGTCGTTGACGACGGGCGCAGGGAAGTCCTGCAGCACGAGCGGGCTCGCCCCCGATCCGATCGGCGCGAACGCGCTGCTGCCAGCGCGCGCCGACAGCGGCGACAGCAGGGAGAAGGCGCCGTTGACGAGATGGCCCGTGGCGACCGGGCTCGGGTCCTGGACGGTCAGCGCCGCGCCGCCGGTGCTGTGCGTGACGCCGAGCGCGACGCTCGTCGTGTAGTCCGCCGCCACCCCGGGGATGAACGTCGCGAAGCTCGACGACGGCGAGGAGATCGTCAGCCCGAGCGTGGGCGGCACGGTCCCGGCGACCGTACCCGGCACCGTCGTGGAGAGGATGTGGCCGGTGCCGGCGAGCGCGGCGAGCAGCGGCCCGCCGGCCCCGGGAGCCTCGTAGCCGACGCTCAGCGCGCCCGTCCGCGGCCCCTCGCCCAGTGGAGCGAAGCGCACGATGATCGTGCAGCTCGCTCCGGCGGCGAGCGCCGAGGACGCGGCGCACACGTTCGGCGCGGCGACGATCGAGAAGCTCGCGTCGCCGGTGAGCCCGATCGTCCCGATCGTCAGCGGGTTCTGGCCGCTGTTCGTGAGCATGAACGTCCGCGTCGCCTCGTAGCCGACGAGGATCGTCCCCGCGTCCCAGCTCAGCGGCGCGAGCGTGGCAGCCTCGTAGCCGGCCGGGACCGGGACGTCGACGTGGCCGGTGACCACCACGCTCTGGTCGGAGGAGTCCGTGATCGTCGCCTGGAACGTGTGCGTCGCGCCGATGTCGGCGAAGGTCGGCGTCCAGCTGAACTCGTACGGCGCCAGCAGGTCGGTGCCGAGCGGCACCCCGTCGACCGTCAGCGCCACGGCCTTCACGGCCACGTCGTCGCCGGCGAGCACGGTCGGCGTGATCGTCTGGCCGACGGCGACGTCGTCGCCCTCGCCGGGATCGACGAACGTGCCCGCCGGCGGAGCGTCAGCCACGACCGCCGGCACGTTCAGCGGCGCAGGCGGTGTGGTCAGTGGCGTCCCGAGCTCGATACCCGAGCCGCCGGCGCCCGCCACGGGGTCGCAGCCGGGGTTGCCCGGGCCTGCCGCACAGCCCCACCAGTTGCCGTCGGCGGATGCCGGGCCGAGCCTCATGGCTCGCGCCCCCGACGGTCGCGGCGCCGTGTTCGCGATGTCGGCGTTGACGAGCCCGAAGCCGTTGCCGGTGATCGAGCTCGCGCCGAGCGAGAACGCGCGGACGGCCGGGTTCGACGGATCCGGGCCCGTCTCGGCATCCGTCAGCAGCACACCGGCGGACTTGCGCGGGTCCGGCGTGAAGCTGTTGTCGACGATCTCCGACCCCGAGATGAAGCCCCGAGCGCCGGCGTGGTAGCGGATGCCGGTCTGCGGGATGATCGTGTCGGGGCCCGCGCCGGCGACGCGCGTGCCGCGCACGTAGCCGTACTCGAGGATCCCGGAGCGCAGCGTGTTCGCGGCGGCTCCGTCGGTCCCGCGCGCGTCGTCGAAGAGGATGCCGCCCGACTGGTAACCCATGACGAGGCTACCCTCGATCGTCAGCTCGCGGCGCACGGCCGCCTCGCTCGCGCCCTGGATCGAGTTGGTCATGATCACGCCCCAGCCGTGTGGCCGGACGGCGAGCTCGCCCGCGTCGGCGGCGCGCTCGAGCGGGCCGATCACGCTGCCCGAGATCCGCCCCGACGTGTTGAAGAACGCGACCCCGGCCTCCGCGTAGACATCCGGGGACGTGATCGTCACGCCCGAGATGTCCACGAAGTTCTCGGTGTAGTCGCTCGAGCCGCCCGACTGGCGGTTGACCTGGATCACCGCGCCGCCACCGTCGCGCAGGTACGGCGCGGTTCCCGCGAGCGACGGGGCCGCGCTCGCCGCGGGACGGATCGTGACCTTGTCGGCGCCCGCGCCGCGGATGGTCAGCGGCTTGTTGATCAGCAGGCCGGCCCTCGAGCCCGCCTGCGCCGGGCTGTTGGCCGAGCTCGGCGTGCTGACGACCTCGGCGTAGTCGCCGGCGCAGACGACGACGGTGTCCCAGGGCGCGGCCTGGTTGATCGCGGCCTGGACGGTGCTGAAGCCGGCGTTCGGGCACTGGGCGTGGTCGTCGTCGACGGACCAGGTCGAGGCGGACGCGGCCGCGGGCGCGAGGACAGTGAGCGCGGCGGCGGCCAGCGTCACAAGGCGGCGGCTCATCGGACCCTCAGCGTCTTGACGGCGGCGGTGGCTCGCTGTCGCCCGGCGGCGTCGATCGCTCGCACGTCGACCTTGTACGTGCCCTTCGCCAGGGCCCGCGACAGCTTCAGCGACCAGCGGCTCGTGCCGCGTGCGGCGAGCCCGACGCTGCTCGAGCACGGCATCGCCCTGCCGAGCGTCCCGTCGATCCGCGCGAAGCGACAGCGCTTGCCCGCCGGCTTGTACAGGCGCACGATGACGGTCTTCAGCGCGCTCCCGCAGCCCGCGGCGCTGCCCGACAGCGTGAGGCGGCGCGCGCGCAGGCGCGTCTGCTTCAGCGTGGCCGTCGGGCAGAGCGCGGCAGAAGCCTTCGCCGGCGCCGCCGCGGCGACGCGCACGACGTCCGGGACCGATCCCGCCGCGGCGCGCGGCGCGTCCTCGACGAGCTTCGCCGCCACGTCCGCGGCGGCTTGGTCGCGCAGCGCGGTCGGCCCGCTGACGGACTCCTGGAAGCGCACGTCGGCGAGCTCGATCGAGCCGCTCGCCGGCTTGCCGGGGCCGCCGAACTTGAGCTCGAGCTTCGACAGCTGCGCGAGGTCGACGCCCTGCGCGGCGAAGTCCGTCAGCGGGACCCTGATCGAGTTGAGCACGACGTGCACGCGCGTCGTGACGTTGCCGACGGTCTGGTGCAACGCCGAGCCGTAGCGCGGGCTCGCCGCCCCGACCGTCCCTGTGTGGCCGGCGCGATCGGTCAGCGCGATGTCGAAGTCCTGTGTCGTGGCCGCCGGGTTCCAGAGGCCGACCGTGCCCCGCGCCGGGTTGCGCGGGTCGAAGAAGTTCACGGCCGCGCCGAGCGTCAGCGCCTTGAACTGCGAGACGTCGGAGCCGGCGGCCGGGATCCGCGTCGACAGCGACGCCGGCGCATCCCACGCGAGGGCCAGCTGCAGCCCGTATGAGTGGTTGACCGGCGCGTTCTCTCGCGTCGCGTTCTGGCCGCCGAGCCCGGCCGCGGCCGGCAGCGGGCACGCCTTGAACGCGCGCGGGTTGCCGGTCTCGCCGACGGCCGTCGGCGTGAAGTGGTTGGGCTCCGGGTTGCACCAGTCATAGCCGCCCGCCGTCGTCGCCGGCAGCGGCGATACGCCGCCGCCCGCGAGGTACGGGTTGCTGAAGCCGCTGCCGCTGAGCGTCGTGCCGAGGGCCGAGAGCGTCAGCGGCTGGTCGGTCTCTGGGCGGATGACGTCGCGGCGCTCCGCCGGCGGGGCGAAGTAGCTCTGCTGGAAGCGATCGAGGCACGAGATGCGCGTGCCGGCAGCCGTCTGCGACGGGCACGATCCCGCCGGCAGCTGCGGCGTCGACCCGTCGGCGGCCAGCGGGCCGCCGTCGCTCAGCTCACCGGTCTCGATCGGGTCGAAGGCGAGCTCCGAGCCGACATAGCGGCGAAAGAAGCTGCCCATGACCGCGAGCCCGGCGATCTCCTGATCGCCCATCAGCCCGGGATCGCCCGAGCCGAAGGATCCGGCGGCGCCCGATCGCGTGTACGGATTGGCCGGGTTCGTCCCGCTGATGCGGATGTTGCTCGGGTTCGTCGTCGCGTTCGTCGAGCACGCGGGATCGCTCGTCGTCGCGTCGTCCGCGTCCATGAACCACACGCTGTTGAACCAGTTGTGGTTCGCGCCGTGGAGCATCGCCTGGATGCGCGGGTACGGGTCGTCGGGCGCGATGTACTGGCTGCGCTCGTAGAAGCGGGTGCCCATGAGGTTGGACACGTCGCCGTCGCAGTAGCCGATGTACGTCATGTACGCGACGCCGTACGGCGCCTTGCGCTCGTAGTCGGTCGGGGCGAGCGAGATGATCCCGCGCACGCCGGGGTAGCGGCGGCCCGGCGCCGGGCGTGTGCGGTTGAAGTCCAGGAAGCTCGTGACGCCGTCGCCGCCGCGCGAGTGGCCCATCATCCCGATGCGGCTGAAGTCGAGCTTGCCGACGAGCGCCGAGCCGATGTTGTGGTCGGCGTCGGCGAGCACGGCGGCCTGGTTTGAGTCCCACAGGGCGTCGAGCGTGGCGGCGATGATCAGGCGGCGCTGGTGCATCCCGCGGGCCGTGCCGTCCTGGTAGAAGATCAGCTGGTCCTGGTCGATCGAGAAGACCGTGTAGCCCCAGGTCGCGAGGTTCTCGCCGAGGTAGGCGTAGCCGCGGTCGTTGCGCTTGAAGATCGTGCAGTTGGGCGACGTGCCCGTCTGGCAGCTGCCGTGGTTGCCGTGGACGAGGATGATGATCGGCGAGCCGCTGGCGCGGTCGGCCGGGTAGTACAGCGAGCCGCGCGTCTGCACGGTGACCGCGGCCGACGCTCCGGCCGGCGGGTTGCCGTTGGCGGCCGGCTCCTGCAGCGCGACCGTGCCGGCATTGACCGGGTCGATCGTGGCCGGCGTGTAGGGACCTCGCGCCAGCGGGTCGGGCGGGGCGGCCTGCGCTGCCCCCGGCGCGACCGCGAGCAGCGCGCAGCCGGCGACGACGGCCGAGACAGCCTTGCGAAATGGCATGGAGGAGCGCTTCACCGGACCCGTTCTGTGGTTGACGACGTGCGGACGCAGACCAGCAACGCCGGCGCCGCGAAGGCACCGCCGCTGATGCGATTCCGATCGTCAACCGCTCCCCAGCGGCTATCCCCGTTCGGACTCTCTGAGCCGCGAGCAGCATAAGCCGGGGTCCCCGGCGATGGACATGGCCGCCGGGTCCCAACCTGACCCCCGTCGCTTGGCCCGTCGGGCCACTAGGCCTTTGTTAGTACCCGGTCAGCGGGGCAGCGCGGTGACGATCAGGTTGTCGCGGTAGTGACCGTTGGACGTGTCGAACGGCCCGCCGCACGTGACGAGCACGAGGCGGCGGGCGCCCGTGCGCGAGTAGATGCTCGCCGGCAGCGCCGCCTTGCGGACGCGCCGCATCGTCGTGATGCGATAGCTGCGGACCTTGCCGTCGTCGGACGTGACGCTGACCGTGTCGCCGCGGCGCGCGTTCTTCAGCGTGTAGAAGGCGCCCGCGCCGCGCTTGGCGCTGTCGATGTGGCCGGCGAGCAGGATCGCGCCGTTCGCCGAGCCGGGCGCGGCTCCGTCGCGCCACCAGCCGACGCGGTCGATGTCCTTGGGGATCGCGAGCGCGCCGGCGCGCGTGTCGATGTCGACGCCGTAGACGGGCGCGTCGATCCCCCGAGAGGCGACGCGCACGCGGGTCGGCACGATCGTCTTCGCCGCCTTGGCGGCGAAAGGCTTCAGGGCGGCCCCAGCGCGCGGGCGCGGCGGCGGGGCAGCCGCCTGGACCACGCGATCGCCGCGGCCGGTGAGGATCAGCGGCGACGACAGCGCCGTCTCGACCTCCTCCCCGCACACGGTCTCGACAGGCGCGACGCTCGCCGTGCCCACGATCCGCTCGCGGTAGGTGTAGAAGCCCGCACGGCTCAGCTTGACCTTCGCCGAGTCGACCTCGCCGTCGCCCGCCACGGCGACGGTCCCCTTCCACAACGGTGTACCGGAGCAGTCCATCGCCGCGCGCGAGGCGAACGGGCCAAACAGGCGGACCTCGATCGTGGCGGGCGTCTGGCCAAGGCCGGTCACCTTGATGCGATCGGAGATCGACGAGCCCGGCCGCACGACCGCGTTCGAGACGACCGTCGTCACCACCGGCTTGGCGCGGACGAACGTCGTCTCTGTCACCTCGCCGCAGCCCGTCGCGGCCCCGTCGAAGGCGTTGGTCGCCGCGATCGTCTCGCGGTAGGTGTAGTAGCCGGCCTTCGTCAGCGTCGTCGGGGCGCTCATGTAGGTGCCGTCGCCGGTGACCGCGAGCTGGGACGCGGCGACGGGTGGGACATCGCAGCGGATCTCCGCGCGCGACGGAAACGGGCCGTAGAGCGCGACCTCGACGGTCGCGCTCAGCGCGCCGAGGCCAGTCACCACGACGGCGTCCGTGATCGCCGCGCCCGGCGCGGCCTCCTGCGCGGACACCTGCGTGCGGATCTGCGGCTTGCCGCGGACAATCGTCGTCTCGGGCTCGGCCGCGCAGGGCGTGTCGACGGCCCGCACGAACTCGCTCGCCGCGATCGACTCGCGGTAGGTGTAGTAGCCGGGCACGGTCAACGTCACGGGGTCGGTGACGTACGACCCGTCGGCCGCCGCCGTGAAGCTGCCCGTCCAGAACGGCGGCGCGGCGCAGGTCATCTTGTCGGCCGCCGGGTACGGGCCGAAGAGGTTCGCCAGGACGGTCACGGTCTCGCCGGCGAGACCGGTCACGTCGACGGTGTCGGTCACAGCGCTGCCCGCGAGCGTCGTCTGCGAGCTCACGCGCGTCACGACAGCCGGCTGCGTCTCGACCTTGAACGTCTCCGCGGGGACCCCGCACGGCGTCGTCACGCCGGTGACGTCGTCGGTGCTCGCGATCACGAGCTGGTAGCCGTACCAGCCGGGCTTCGACGGCACGAGCGGCGGCGTCATCGACGGCCCGGCGCCGGTCGTATAGGTCGCCTTGGCGAGCGGCGGGCCGGCGCACGAGATCGCGGCCTGCGAGCGCGCCGGGCCGAAGAGGCGGACCTCGACCTGACCGCGCCAGCCCCCGTAGGCGCCGCCGATCGTGACGCTGTCGCGGCTCGGCTGGCCGGCGAGGAGCGTCGCGGGCGTCGCGGTCGTGGTCACGGTGAGCTGCGCCGGCCGCACGTCGGCGCTCGCGGTCGCGGTGACGGCGGCCGAGGCGGGCGTCGCGAGGCGCTGGCCGTTGCGCGCCGCGTCCTTGCGCGCGGGAACGTAGATCTTCGGCCGGCTTGCCGCGAGCTGGCCGCTGGTCGCTGTGACGCGGACGCCGCCCTTGGCGTCGCGCGGCTCGAAGGTGGGCTTGGCGACGCCGTCGTCGCCGGTGTCGATCTTCGCCGGCAGGCCGTTCGCGCCCGTGGACTGCAGCGTCACCTGCGCGTTGGGCACCACCCGGCCCGACGCCGTGAGCAGGCGGACCTCGAGCGTCGCCTTGCGCCGGATCGGCAGCGACTTGGGCAGCTTGAGCTCGACGCGATAGGGCCCGGCGAAGCGCTCGGCGTCGCGCTCGATGCGCGCGAGGGTCTCGCGGATCGCCGCCCCGCCGGCCGACCGGTCGACCTCGCCCGGCGCGCCGTCGCCCATGAGCCGGTGCACGTAGAGCATGACCGCGCCCTGGCTGATCTTCTTGTTCGTGCGCCCGAAGTTCCACATCGCGTAGTTCATCCGGCGCAGGGACGCGGGCGAGATGCGGTCGCCGTCGCGGTTGCGCAGGGCGTCCGGGTCGGCGAGCTCGTAGTCGTACGCCTTGCCCGGATACCAGAAGCGCAGGTCCAGGCAGAACGCCGCGCCGTCGACGCCCTGGATCGCGCCGCGGTAGTCGCCGAACCAGCGCACGCCGAAGCGGTAGGTCTTGTACTCGCCCACGCCGGTCGTCCCGCAGCTGTCGCGCCCGCCGCGCGAGCACGGGTCGTTTTGGTTCGGCGGCTCGGCTGCCTGAACGACCGCCGGCACGAGCGCCGCGGCGAACATCAGCGAGATGAGAAGGCGGCGCACCGCCTGCTTCTACCAGACTGCGACCTGCGGGGCTAGGACTGCACGGGATCCATGGTCCGCGTCGGCACCTCGCCCCACAGCTGCTCGAGGCGATAGAAGTCGCGCGCCTCGGGCGTGAAGATGTGCACGACGACGTCGAGGTAGTCCATGAGGATCCAGCGCGCCTCGCGCAGCCCCTCGACGCGGCGCGGCAGCAGGCCGTGCTCGTCCTTGAGCGTCTGGTGGATGCCGTCGTGGATGCCCTTCGTCTGGCGCGCGGTGTTGCCCGAGCAGACGAGGAAGAAGTCCGTGTAGCCGATGACGCCGCGGACGTCGAGCTCGATGACGTCGGCCGCCTTCTTGTCGGCGGCGAGCCCGGCGATCGTCTCGGCGAGTTGCTCCGGGGTCATCGGTAGAGCCCTCCTTGTTCGATGCGCTCGGCGACGGCGTCGGGCACGAGGTAGCGGATCGGGCGACCCGCGGCGATGCGATCGCGCACCTCCGATGACGAGATGTCGATTCGCGGCATGTCGAAGAACTCGAGCCGCGGGCGGTCTCCAAAGGCCTCCCCGAGGCGGTCGGCGACCTCGGCGCGCGCGGCGCCCGAGCGCTCGGCGACCGCGATGGTCGCGAGCTCGAGCACGGCGTCGGGCTCGTGCCAGGTCGGCAGTCCGAGGGCGATGTCGCCCCCCAGGATGAAGGTCAGCTGGTCCTCCGGATCGCGCGCATGCAGTTCACGCAGGGTATCGACCGTGTATGACGAACCGCCGCGGGCGACCTCGAGATCGCAGACGCCGAGGCGCTCGTCGCCCTCGACGGCGAGCCGGCAGAGCTCGAGGCGCTCGGTGGCGCCGGGGTCCTTGTCGGCGTCCTTGTGCGGGGGCAGCGCGACCGGCGTCAGCAGCACGCGGTCGAGGTTCAGCTGCGCGGCAGCCTCCGACGCGCAGACGAGGTGCGCGAGGTGCGGCGGGTTGAACGTGCCGCCGAGGATGCCCACGCGGGCCACGCGGGGCGCGGCCGTTACGGCCGCACGTGGCCGTCGCCGGCGACCACGTACTTGGACGTGCACAGCTCGCGCACGCCGATCGGCCCGCGCGCGTGCAGCTTCTGGGTCGAGTTGCCGATCTCGGCGCCCATCCCGAACTCGCCGCCGTCGGTGTAGCGCGTGGACGCGTTGACGTACACGCAGGCCGCGTCGATGCCGCGCTCGAACCGGCGGGCCGAGCCCGCGTCGTTCGTCACGATCGCCTCGGAGTGGCCGGAGCCGTGGGCGTTGACGTGCTCGATCGCCTCGTCGAGCGAGTCGACGACGCCGACCGCGAGGGTCAGCGCGAGGAACTCCGTGTCCCAATCCTCGTCGGTCGCGTCTTTGAGTGACGGCGCGAGCTCGTCGCCCGCCAGCGCGCGGGTGCGGCCGTCGACGCGCAGCTCGACGCCCGCCGCTTGCAGCGCTCGCAGCGCGCGCGGCAGGAACGCCGGGGCGGCGTCGGCGTGCACGAGCAGCGTCTCGGCCGCGTTGCACACGCTCGGCTTCTGGACCTTCGCGTTGAGGATGATGGCCTCGGCGGCGTCGAGGTCGGCCGACGCGTCGACGAACACGTGGCAGTTGCCCGAGGCCGCGTAGATGACCGGGATCGTGGCGACGGCCTTGAGCGCCGCCTTCAGGCCCTCGCCCCCGCGGGGGAAGATGAGGTCGACGACGCCGTCCTGCGTGGCGAGCTCGGCGAGCTCCTCGCGCCCGCCGCCGGCGACGAGGCCGATCGCGCCGTCGGGCACGCCGGCGCCGCGTGCGGCCTCGGCGGCGATCGTGGCGAGCACGGCGTTTGAGTGCGTCGCCGACGAC
This sequence comes from uncultured Actinomycetes bacterium, assembly GCA_963839905.1. Classification (GTDB taxonomy): domain Bacteria; phylum Actinomycetota; class Thermoleophilia; order Solirubrobacterales; family Solirubrobacteraceae; genus CADCVQ01. The sequence continues at coordinate 420,016 of CAWIXC010000018.1, forward strand.
GAGCCGCGCAGCACGACCGCGTTGCCGGACTTCAGGCACAGCGACGCCGCGTCGATCGTGACGTTCGGGCGGGCCTCGTACACGACGGCGACGACGCCGAACGGCACGCGCAGCTTGCGCACGTCGAGGCCGTTTGGCAGGCGCTTGCCCTCGACGACCTCGCCCACGGGGTCCGGCAGGGCGGCGATCGCGCGGGTGCCTGCCGCGATCGCGGCGATCCGGCCGGGGTCGAGCGCGAGGCGGTCGAGCAGCGCGGCGCTCAGGCCGCTCGCGTGGCCGGCTTCGAGGTCGCGCGCGTTGGCCTCGACGATCTCGTCGGTGCGCTCGACGAGCGCGTCCGCGATCGCGAGCAGGGCGGCGTTCTTCGTGTCGGTGTCGAGGGTGGCGAGCGCGCGCGAGGCAGTGCGCGCGTCGAGGCAGATCTCGGTGACGGTGCGCGTGACGGTCGCCATGACGCAAGGGTACGCAACCCGCCGCGCCGCGTCAGGCGCGCAGCCGGTCACAACCTTTCGCCGCCCGCCTCGTTACAGGCACATGACGGCTCGAACCTCCCTCACCCTCGCAGCGGCCGGGTCGCTGCTGCTCGCCACGCCGGCGTTCGCAGACCGAACCGGCGACGCGCCGATCAAGGCGCCGCAGAACCTCAAGACCCACCACATCGCGTTCAACCTGCCGGGTGGGGTGTGGAAGCAGAAGGTCGGCGCCCTCGGTGGCAACCCCGCGTTCGGCCGCTACGCCCTGGACGTCAAGCTCGCGGACGGCAACGTCTGCACGGTCACGGCCGACGTCCTCGGCAAGACCTCGGCGCGCCGGTTTCGCGCGAACGGCAACACGGTGCAGCTGCGTCCGGGCTCGAACTTCCCCGAGCTCCTGCACATCAAGTTCCGCGGCGCCCATGGCGGCGTGGGCTGGTGGGGCGGCACGATGAAGGGCTACGACGCGGCGGCGGGCGGCAGCCAGCGCCTCCCGGCCGGCCTGCGCACGAAGGCCAAGCCGTACCTCAACTACAACGTCCGCATCCTGCACGCGGTGCCGCGCGGCGCCGACCCGTGCGCCGCCCGCGCCCGCACGACCGGCGCCCGCATCGCGCACCAGATCGGAAGCACGATGCACATCGCCCCCGGCCCGCCCGTCTCGGCGCCACCGTTCACGAGCTCGTAGGGCCCCGCTCGATCCGGGCGATACGCTCGCCCGGCTGTGCCAGCTCCTACTCATCAGGCCGATCGTTTCGCCGGGTTCGCGTCGCTCGCGGGCGCGCTGGCCGACGTGCCCGACCTCGAAGAGGAGATGCTGCGCGTCGTAGCGGCTCGACGGGGCGCACCGGATCGCCCGGTTCCTTTCGAGGACTGGCGCGCCGAGAACTGCGGCTGACCTTGCCTGGCGCTCGATCGTCGAAGTCACATCGGTGACGCGCGGTACGCTCCGAACGTGGTCGACTTTCCCTGCTTGTACGCGCGTTTCGATCCTGCAGTGGCGCTCGACGCCGACGACCCCGTGTACGTCGACTGGCAGGAGGAGCTCGGGCTCACCGACGTCAAGCTGCAGCTCGCAAACTGCGTGCAGCTCACGACGACCGGCTACAGCCACAGGCTCGTCACCGGCCTGCGCGGCGGCGGCAAGACCACCGAGCTGCGCCGCGTCAAGCGCGCGCTCGAGGAGGGTCCGCTCGGTCAGCGCTATTTCGTCAGCTTCGTCGACGCCGACGACACGCTCGACCTCGACGACGCCGACCCGACCGACCTCGTGCTCGCGATCGTCGCGCGGCTCATCGCAGACCTGCGCGAGGCGGGCATCGAGGTCAAAGCCGGCAAGCGCCTCAAGAGCTTCCTGGTCGCCGCGCAGGAGATACTCGCGTCGGTCCCCGAGGCCGGCGTCGACATCACGCTCGCCGACCCGCTCGGCATCGCGAAGCTCTCGACGACGCTCAAGCGCCAGCCCTCCGTTCGCAAGCGGGTGCGCGACCTGCTTGAGGGCCGCAACCTCGACACGCTCTACGACGCGATCAACGAAGAGGTCCTGCCGCCCGTCCGCGACCAGCCTGGCCGGGATGACTATGCCGGGGTGCTCGTCGTCGTCGACCAGCTCGACCGCATCCCGCCAGAGGACGCCCGCCATCACAAGCTGTTCTGGGTGGGCCGGGGAAGCTCACCGCGCTCGACTGCCACGTGCTCTACACGTCGCCGATCGAGTACGCCTTCAGCCGGGCGTCCCAGCGCCTCGATCAGGAGTACGGCGAGATCCTGGGACTGCCGCTGATGCCCGTCACGGCGGCCGATCCGGAGCTTCGCCGCAGCGCGATCGAGGTGACGCGGCGTATCGCGGCCCAGCGGATCGAGGGCTGCGGGACGACCGCGCTCGAGCGCTTCGAGGATCCCGCGGCGCTCGACGAGCTCGTGGCGCTGTCGGGCGGGCACCTGCGCACGCTGTTTCTGCTCGTGCGCACGGCGATCGAGCGCAGCGACCTCTCGGCGCCGCTGACGCGGGCGCACATGACGGGCGTCATCGAGGGGCTGGCCGCGAAGTACCTCGACCCGCTCGAAGGACCGGAGCGCGACGTCGCGCTGCACGTCCACGAGACCAGGCAGAAGCCGGACGACGAGGCCATGCTCGATCGCTTCCACGAGCTGCTGCACGACCAGTACGTGCTCACGTACTGGGCTCGCGACCAGCGCTGGTATGACTGGAACCCGCTGCTCGGACGGTCGAAGCTCGGAGCGATCGCGTCGTGACGACGCCGGCCGCCGCCGCGACGGACAACGAGGTCGAGTGGCGGGCGCTCACGACGATGGTCGGCCTCGCGTCGGGGTTCACGCTCGGGTTCGTCGTGGCGGAGGTACCCGCGCTGCTCGACGCGACGGTCGCACGGTTGATCGAGTCGCTCGGCGCGGACGCGGTGGGGACGATCGTGCTCGCGGCAGAGGACGATGACGCCGACCTGCTCGACCGCCTCGCCGCGGCCGCGGCGCCCGAGCCCGTCCGGGTCGTCGCGGTGAGCGGCGTCGCGAACCTGCTGGACCCGCACAGCGAGCGGCCCAGCCGGGCGCTTGGGCGCCTGAACTTCAACCGCACGGCGCTTGCCGAGGCATGCCCCAAGCCGCTGGTCCTGCTCCTGCCCACCTGGGCCTTGCGCGAGCTTGCGCACGGGGCTCCAGATCTGTGGTCGTGGCGCTCGGGCATGTACGCAGTAGGCGCCGGCGACGAGGACGTCGCCGAGCTCATCGCCGGCCTGCCGGTCGACGCCGCCGCCGACCGCCGCGCGCGGGGTGAGACCCGGCGCGTGCTGCGCCACCTCGTCGCCGAGCTGACGGGCCGCGACGAGCCGCTCGCGCTGCGAGCTTTGCTACGCCTCGGGCGGGTCGAATACCTACTCGGCGACTACGACGCTGCGCGCGAGCGCTACGAGCGCGCGCTGGACATCGCCACCACCCTCGACGACGGCATCCGCGACGCCAGCAGCCTGCTCGGCCTCGCCGGGATCGCCCTCATGCAGGGCGACTACGACGCCGCACGCGAGCGCTACGAACGCGCGCTGCACATCGCCACCACCCTCGGCGACCGCGCCCGCGAGGCCGCCAGCCTCCTCGGCCTCGCCGAGATCGCCCTCATGCAGGGCGACTACGACGCCGCACGCGAGCGCTACGAACGCGCGCTGCACATCGCCACCACCCTCGGCGACCGCTCCAGCGAGGCCGCCAGCCTCCTCGGCCTCGCCGCCATCGCCGGCATGCGAGGCGACTACGACGCCGCACGCGAGCGCTACGAGAACGCGCTGCACATCGCCACCACCCTCGGCAACCGCTCCAGCGAGGCCGCCAGCCTCCTCGGCCTCGCCGACCTTATCCGGTTGCAGGGCGACTACGACGCCGCACGCGAACGCTACGAACGCGCGCTGGACATCGCCACCACCCTCGGCGACCGCGCCAGCGAGGCCGAGAGCCTCCGCGGCCTGGCCGACATCGCCCGGTTGCAGGGCGACTACGACGCCGCACGCGAGCGCTACGAACGCGCGCTGCAGATCGCCACCGCCCTCGGCGACCGCGGCAGCGAGGCCAGCAGCCTCCTTGGCCTCGCCGAGGTCGCCGCCGTGCAGGGCGACTACGGCGCCGCCCGCGAGCGCTACGAACGCGCGCTGCACATCGCCACCACCCTCGGCGACCGTGCCCGCGAGGCCAGCAGCCTCCGCGGCCTCGCCGAGACCGCCGGCGTGCTGGGCGACTACGACACCGCCCGCGAGCGCTACGAACGCGCGCTGGACATCGCCTCCACCCTCGGCGACCGTGCCCGCGAGGCCGACACCCTCCGCGGCCTCGCCGACATCACGCGCATGCAGGGCGACTACAACGCCGCTCGCGAGCGTTACGACCGCGCGCGCCACATCGCCACCACCCTCGGCGACCGCACCAGCGAGGCCAGCATCCTCCGCGGCCTCGCCGACATCGCCCGCAAGCAGGGCGCCCACAAAGCCGCCCGCGAGCGCTACGCACGCGCGCTGGACATCGCCACCACCCTCGGCGACCGCGCCCGCGAGGCCGACAGCCTGCTCGGCCTCGCCGACATCGCCGGCACGCAGGGCGAGTACGACACCGCGCGCGAGCGCTACGAGCGCACGCTGGACATCGCCACCACCCTCGGCGACCGCGCCCGCGAGGCCGACAGCCTGCTCGGCCTCGCCGACATCGCTCGCATGCAGGGCGAGTACGACACCGCGCGCGAGCGCTACGAGCACGCGCTGGACATCGCCACCACCCTCGGCGACCGCGCCCGCGAGGCCGACAGTCTCCACGGCCTGGGTCGTGTCGCGACGGCGCAGGGTGAGCGGGCGCAGGGCCGGCGGCACCTGCGACGCGCGGACACGCTGTATCGCCAGCTCGGCCAGCGCGAGGCCGAGCAGGAGGTCACGGCACTGCTCGAAGACCTGAAGACGACACGCCGCGCGGCTGAGCTTCTGCGTCACGACGCAGCGGCCGCCCACCGTCAGGCAAGCACGAAGTAGTCGCGGTGGATCGCCTCGTCCGTCGCGCGCGGCAGGACCTCGCGCACCGCCGCCGACTTCAGGCCCTTCACGCGTACGAGCTCGTCCGCGGCGTAGTTGCAGATCCCCTTGCCGATGACGATCGCGCCGTGGGCGACCTGGACCGCGTCGCCGGCGTCGAAGTCGCCGCGCACGTCGGTGATGCCGACCGGCAGCAGCGACGTCCCGCCCTCGCGCAGCGCCCGCGCGGCGCCGCCGTCCACAACGATCGTCCCGTGTGACGGCTTCGCGTACTTCAGCCACAGCTTGAACGACGAGTAGCGCTCCGCGCGCCGCGGGAAGCGAGTCCCTGCGGCCGCGCCGTCGAGCGCGGAGCCCAGGGCACCCTCGAGCAGCCCGCTGCAGATCACGGTCTCGATGCCGCCCGCCGTCGCCATCTCCGCCGCGACGACCTTCGAGCGCATCCCGCCCGTGCCCAATGGCGAGGTCGTGTGGCCGATCGCCAACGCGCCCAGCGCCTCGAAGTCCGTGACCTCAGGAACAAGGCGTGCGCCCGGGTCGACGCGCGGCGACGCCGTGAACAACCCCTCGACGTCGGTCAGCAGCACGAGCAGGTCTGCGCCGATGAGCAGCGCGACCTGCGCCGCGAGGAAGTCGTTGTCGCCGAAGGAGATCTCGTCGGTCGTCGTCGTGTCGTTCTCGTTGATGACCGGCAGCACGCGCCACTCGAGCAGCTTGCCGAGCGTCTGGCGCGCGTTGAGGTAGTGCGTGCGCGCGCTCATGTCGAAGAACGTCAGCAGCACCTGCGCGCTGGTGATCCCGCGGTCGCGCAAGAGCTCGTCGTAGACGCGGTAGAGCTTGCCCTGCCCGACGGCGCTCGCCGCCTGCAGCTCCTCGATCGCCCGCGGACGCACCGGCAGGTCCATGACCCGCATGCCCCGCGCGATCGCGCCGCTCGTCACCAGCACGACGTCATGGCCGGCCGCGTGGCGCGCCGCCGCCTCCGCGCAGATGCGCTCGATGACGTCGTCACGCAGCGCGCCGGAGTCCTCGGCGACGATGCTCGATCCGAGCTTGATGACGTAGCGGGCCACGGCCCGGCGGAGGTTAGCCCGGAGCGGCGAGCGCACGCCCGCGCCGACTCCGGCACGCGCAGGTTTACGCACCCCGTGGTTGCGGACACCCCGCTGACATGGCCGATGAACCCACCCTGCCGACAACCTTCGCCGTCTCCGAGAGCGGACCGGACCGCCGCTACTGCCTACGCGACGACGAGACGGTGGCCGATGGCGTCCGTCGCATCGCGCGCGGCCAGCTCGCCGATGCCAGCGACGATCTCTCCGAGTCGTCGCGGCGCGAGCTCGCCGACGCCGTGCACGAGACCCGCAAGCGGATCAAGCGCGTCCGCGCCGCACTGCGCTTGACGCGCGACGCGATCGGCGAGCCGAGCTACGAGCGCGAGAACGCCGCGATGCGCCGGACGGCACGACGGCTGTCGGCGGGCCGCGACGCGCAGGTGCTCGTCGAGACCCTGGACGAGCTCGGCGAGCGCTTCGGAGACGAGCTGCCCGCCGAGGCCACCACGACGCTGCGCGCGCGCCTGGAGACCCAGCGCGCCGGAGCGGAGCTCTCGCTCGGGGGCGAGGACGCCGAGGCCGTGCGCTCCGCGCTCGGCGACGCGCTGGACCGCGCGCCCGGCTGGACCTTCGACACCGATGGCTTCGACGCGCTCTCACCCGGCCTGCGGCGCATCTACCGCCGCGGGCGCAAGCGCATGCGCGCCGCGCAGGAGGACCCGACCCCCGAGAACCTCCACGAGTGGCGCAAGCGCGTCAAGGATCTCTGGCACGCGACGCAGATCGTCCGCGAGGCGCAGCCAAAGCGCCTGAAGCGCGTCTCCAAGCGCGCTCACAAGCTCGCCAACAGCCTCGGCGACGCCCACGACCTCGATGTCCTGCGCGACTTCGCCGATGCCCACCCGCAGTGCTTCGCCGACGAGGACTCAAAGCAGGCGCTGCTCACCGTCATCGACCGCCGTCGCGAGGCGCTGTGCGCGAAGGCGCTCAAGCGCGGCCGCAAGCTCTACGAGCCCAAGCCCAAGCGCTTCGTCAGGCGCATCGAGCGCGGCTGGCGCAAGCGCGCCGCCGCGAGCCCGCGCCCGCTCGCCGGCTGACAGCGTCGAGGTTCGACGCGCCCCGCGCCTACGGCTTCGTCGTCAGCGAGCGGTTCGTGATCTTGCCCTTCTGCGGGTCGAGCCACGCCGCGCAGTACTCGCCGCCCGGGCCGGGCGTCGGGAACGAGCCCTGGAAGTAGCCGCGGAAGCTCGTCTTCACAGGCTCACCGATGTTCACCCAGCCATCGGGTCCGCAGGGCTTCTTGTTGTCCGTCGCCCGCCAGAAGAGGCCGACGACGTTTTCCGTGCCGTTGGGGCGGAAGCGCAGCTGCCCCCAGAAGCCGGTCTGGCCGGGCACGCCCGGGTTGTAGACGAGGAACGGGAACGTGTAGGCGTACGCCGCGGGCTTGGCACGACCGCCCTGCGTCAGCAGGCCGGACTGGTAGGTGAACCAGTACAAGCGCGAGCCCTTCGGGTACTTCTTGACCGGCGGTGCATCGCGGATCATGAACTGCGTCGTCCCGGTGACGCGCGGGTTGTTGTAGGCGAGGAACTCCGCGAGCTGGTTGAACTGCGCCTGGCGCAGCAGCGGGATGCCGTTGCGCGTGTCGGGCGGGTTGCTCTCGTAGCCGAACTCCGTCAGCAGGATCGGCAGACCGCTCGGCAGCTTGCCACCGGACTGCGCCGACACCGTGTCGAGCACCGACCCGAGCGAGCCGACGTTCGCGATCGTGATCTCGTCCGGCGAGCCCGGCTGGACCGTCGGAGCGCCCTTCTTCGTGTACGGGTGATGCGCGAAGGCCGTCGCCTTCATCGGGCCGAAGGACGCGAACTTGTCGCAGCCCCGCTGAGTCGCGGCGGGCCCGGTGTACGGCGTGCCGTTGGGGGCGACACACGCAAGCTCGCGCAGAAACGGCACGGGGCGGATCCCGTTGCGCGGGCCGCGCTTCTCCGAGCCGAGAGGCGCGAGCTCCCCGAGCAAGATCGCGTCGCTGCCGTGCCCCGAGAGCTGCAATCCCTGGTAGCCGGCGTGATAGAGCTCGCGATACAGCGCCGGCGCCACGGGGATGCCGTTCTCGGCCTGCGGCGAGAGCCAGCCCGGCTGGTTGGGCTCGTTCCACAACGACCACAGGCTCACCCGCGGCAGCTGCCTGCGGATGCCGTTCTCGTCGCGGTAGCGCCCGTTGTAGCGGGTGCCGACCGCCTGCACGAACGCGCGATAGCGCGAGGGATAGGGCTTGTAGGTGCCCGCGTTGGCGCGCTGGCTCGGCGGCGCGATCCGGTGCGCGTAGCCGGGCCCGGGGCCCGTGATCGAGAAGTACACGCGCATGCCGAGCTGGGTCGCCGCCTTGACGAGGTTGTCGTAGCGGTCCCAGTTTCGCGTCGGGTACGTGCGCGGATCGGTCGGCTTGAAGCGCTTGCGCTGGGCACGCGCCCTGTCGCGCAGCTTGTCGGTCTTCAGGCGCTCGATCTCCTTGTTGGACAGGCGAGCGCCCTCGCCCACGACGCGCCACAACACGGTCACGCGGACCGCCTCGGCACCGAGCGAGCGGGCGACGGCCAGCGTGCGCGCGGCCGTCTGGTCGCCGCGGTACAGGAACTGGTCGTCGTCCATGACGATCGAGACCTGGTCCTGCGCGGCATGCGCCGCGGGTGCGGCGAGGCCCATGAGCAGCAGCGTGGCAAACAAGATCCTGCGAAGGGAGATCATCGGCGCGCAACGGTAGCCAGTCGCCGCGCGCGGTGTCTCGCCGGGCGCGCGCCCAGTCGTCGTGCCTGCCGCTGTCATTCGCAAACGTCTCCCCCGGTCGAGTGCTCGCCTTCCCGCGACAACAGGCGCGGAGGCCGAAGGTTGCGGAACTACCCCGGATGCAGCTCAAACAGCACACCGGCGATCTCGACGTCGTCGCCGGGCTCGAAGCCCGCGGCCTCGAGCGCGCTGATGACGCCCATCCGCCGCAGACGCCCCTCGACGTGCGCGAGCGCCTCGTCGTTGTCGAGGTCGTGGCGGGCGAGCAGCCGCACGATGCCGTCGCCGTCGACCCTGAACGCGCCGTCGCCCGTTCGCTGCACGTCGAAGCCGCGACCGGCCGCGGGCCGGAAGACCTTGTGCGCGGCGAGCGGGAGCTCGAGGTCGGCGGGCCGCGGCGTCGCCGCCTGCAGTGGCACCCGATGCAGCAGCTCCGCGGCGAGCGCATCCAGGCCCTCGCCCGTCGCGCTCGACGTCACGATCACCGGGACGTCCTCGCCAAGGTGCTCGCGCCAGAGCTCGGCGGCCGCAGCGGCGTCGCCCGGCGGCACGAGGTCGGCCTTGCTCAGCGCGAGCACGCGCGGCAGCGATGCCAGGCGCGGGTCGTGCGCGCGCAGCTCGGCCTCGATCGTCGCGTGATTGGCCAGTGGATCGCTTCCGTCGGCGGGATCGAGGTCGAGGACGTGCACGAGCAGCCGCGTGCGCTCGACATGCGCGAGGAAGTCGTGGCCGAGGCCCGCGCCGTCGCTGGCTCCCTCGATGAGCCCCGGGATGTCCGCGATAACGAGCTGGCGCTCGGCGCCCTCGAGCGTCCCGAGCACCGGCTCGAGCGTCGTGAAGGGGTAGGCGCCGACCTTCGGCGCGGCACGCGTCATCCGCGCGAGCAGCGAGGACTTGCCAGCGTTCGGGACCCCGACGAGGCCGATGTCGGCGAGTAGCTTCAGGCGCAGGTCGAGCCATCCCTCCTCGCCGACCAGGCCCTTCTCCGCGAGCCGCGGGGCCTGGCGCGTCGAGGTGGCGAAGCGCTTGTTGCCGCGCCCGCCCGCGCCGCCGCGTGCGACGACGACGCGCTGGCCGGGGACCACCAGGTCGTGCGTGCTGCCGTCCCAGACCGCGACCTGCGTGCCGGGCGGGACCGGGATCTCGAGCACCGGCCCGTTGGCGCCGTGGCGCTGGTCGCCCTCGCCGTGCCCCGCGCGCGTCGCCTTGTAGTGCGCCCGGCGCTTGTAGGTCTGCAGGTCGCGGTAAGAGTCGTCGCAGACGAGCACGACGTCGCCGCCGTGGCCGCCGTCGCCGCCGTCGGGACCCCCGTGCGGGACGTGCGCCTCGCGCCGGAAGCTCAGGCAGCCATCGCCCCCACCACCCGCCTGTACGAAGATGCGTGCCTTGTCGTAGAGCATTACTGACCCCATCAGCCTAGGAGGCCGCATGCCTGATCCCGTCTTCCTCATCACCGGCGCCTCCAGCGGGATCGGCGAGGCGACCGCCCGGCGCGCCGCCGAGCCCGGGTTCCGGCTCGTGCTCGCGGCGCGCTCGAAGGACAAGCTCGACCGGCTCGCCGAGGAGCTCGGCGGCCCCGACCACGCGCTCGCGGTGCAGTGCGACGTGACGGACTTCGCGCAGCAGGAGGCGGTCGTCGCGGCGGCGCTCGAGCACTTCGGGCGCCTCGACGTCGTGTGGGCGAACGCGGGCTTCGGCGCCAAGCGCGGCTTCCTCGAGGAGACGCCCGAGAAGTGGCGCGACATGGTGCTGACGAACGTCCTCGGCGCGGCCTACACGATCCGGGCCACGATCCCTGCCTTGAAGGAGACCTCCGGGCACCTGCTGCTGACGAGCTCGGTCGCCGGCCGGCGCGCGCTGCCGGGGTCGCTGTACAGCGCGACGAAGCATGCCGTGACCGCGATGGCCGAGTCGGCGCGCCAGGAGCTCAACGACACCGGGATCCGCGTGACGTGCATCGAGCCCGGGATGGTCGACACGCCGTTCTTCGACAACCCGCCGCTCGAGGGCGCGCTCGAGCCCGACGACATCGCACGCGCGGTGATGTACGCGATCTCCCAGCCGCCGCACGTCGACGTCAACGAGATCCTGATCCGGCCCACCGCCCAGCCGCTGTAGATCGCACCGAAAGCCGGACGATCGGCGTAGGCTGCGACCGGGGACCCGCTGATGGACGAGCTCACCGACGCAACGCCGACGCTCCCGTCGGCGCTCTTGGGCGTCGCGGGCGCGCTCGCTGGGCGCTACGAGGTGCGCCGGCGGCTCGGCCGGGGGGCCACGAAGGAGGTCTACCTCGCGTACGACCGGCGGCTGGACCGCGAGGTCGCGCTGGCGATCGTCGTCGGCGCCTCGACCGACCCGGCGGCCGCGCGGGCGCGCTTTCAGCGCGAGGCGCAGGTCACCGGGCGCCTTGGCGACCATCCGCACGTCATCACGGTCTACGACACCGGCGAGCACGACGGCGTGCCGTACCTCGTCCTGCGCGCGATGCCCGGCGGCTCGCTCGCCGACCGCCTCGGGCGCGATCGCCCGAGCATCGCCGAGACGATCCGCCTTGGCCGCGAGATCGCGCTCGCGCTCGCCCATGCGCACGCGCACGACATCGTCCATCGCGACGTCAAGCCGGACAACGTCTGGCTCGCCGCCGACGGGAGCGCGGCGCTTGGCGACTTCGGCATCGCCCGGCAGGCGGGGGTCGACCGGCTGACCGCCGACGGCGTCGTCCTCGGCACGGTGCGCTACCTCTCGCCCGAGCAGATCACGGGGGCGGACGTCGGGCCGGCGAGCGACCTCTACGCGCTCGGCGTCACGCTCTACGAGCTCGCAGCGGGGCGCCCGCCGTACGCCGCGGCGGATCCGACGCAGGTGCTGACGATGCACCTGACCTCAGAGCCCATGGCGCCGTCGCGCTACGAGCCGTCGATCCCGCCGCAGCTCGAGGAGCTGATCCTCGCCCTGCTCGCCAAGCGCCCCGAAGAGCGACCGGCGTCCGCCGGGGCGGTCGCCGGAGCGCTCGCCGCGATGACGGTCCGGGCAGCACCGGACAGCCGTACCGACGAGCCAGCGCGGAGCACGACCCGAGACGGCGCACGCCGGCTCGTCTCCGTCCTCGCCGCCGGCGCCGACGTCGAGGACCCCGAGGCGCTGCACGCCGTGTTCGACCGCTGCGCCGGCGTCGTCGAGCGCCACGGCGGCACGGTCGAGCGCTACCTCGGCGACGCGCTCGTCGCGTTCTTCGGTCTCACCGAGTCCCGCGGCGACGATGCCCTGCGCGCCGCCCGCGCGGCCGTCGAGCTGCGCGCCGCGACGCCCGAGCTACGCCTCGGCCTCGAGACCGGCGAGCTGTTCCTCGGCGCCGGGCCGCACGGCGCGACGGTCGCCACCGGCGCCGCGATCAAGGCCGCTGGCCGGCTCGCCGAGCAGGCCGGCCGCGGCGAGATCCTGCTCGGCGAGCACCTGCGGCGCTTCGTCGAGGCCGACGCGAGCATCGACGCCGACACCGGCCGCCTGCTCGAGCTGCGCGCCGACCGCCCGGCGCTCCTGCGCGCTATCGCGACCCCGTTCGTCGGCCGCGCCGCCGAACTCGAGGCGCTGCGCGCCGCGTTCCAGCGCACCCGCGACGAGCATGCCTGTCGCATCGTCACGGTGGCGGGGCCGCCGGGCATCGGCAAGTCGCGCCTGGCCGGCGAGTTCCTCGCGACGCTCGCAGACGACGCGACGGTGCTCGCCGGGCGCTGCGTCGCCTACGGCGAGGGCACGACGTACCGCGCGCTCGCCGAGATCGTCCGCGGCCTGGGCGACGACCCGCAGGCGCGCGTCGAGGCGCTGCTGGACGGCGACGAGCAGGCCGTTCGCGGGATCCTCGGCGCGATCGGGCTCTCCGACGAGCCCGCGCAGGTCGAGGAGATCGCCTGGGCGCTGCGGCGCCTGCTCGAGCAGCTCGCGCGCGACCGCCCGCTCGTCGTCGCCGTCGAGGACATCCACTGGGCCGAGCCGGCGCTCCTGGACCTGCTCGACCACGTCGTGGCGCTGTCGAGCGGCGCGCCGATCCTGCTCGTCTGCCTCACGCGCCCCGAGCTGCTCGAGGAGCGCCCCGCCTGGGCCGCGCCGCAACCCAATCGCTCGGTGCTCGTGCTCGACGCGCTCGCCGACACGCACGCTCGCGAGCTCGCCAGGCTGCTCGGCGCCGAGGACCTCGCGGCGCGGATCGCGCAGCGCGCCGAGGGAAACCCGCTGTTCGTCGAGCAGCTCGTGGCTGTCGACGCGGGCCACGACGAGGGCGACCTGCCGGCGAGCATCCAGGCCGTGCTCGCCGCCCGCATCGACGGCCTCGAGCCGGGGCAGCGCACGCTGCTGCGCCACGCCGCGATCGAGGGCCGGACGTTTCACTCCGGCGCGCTCGAGGCGCTGCTGCCCGACGGCGAGCGCCGCGACGTGGGCAGGCACCTCGTCGCGCTCGCGCGCAAGGGGCTGATCGGGCCCGACCGGCCCGAGTTCGCGGGCCAGGACGCGTTTCGCTTCACCCACGCGCTAATCCGCGAGGCGGCGTACGCGGGCGTCCCGAAGCTGCTGCGCGCGGAGCTTCACGCCGGCGTGGCCGCGTGGCTCGAGCGCCAGCCGGCGGCGGACGAGATCGTCGGCCATCACCTCGAGCAGACCTGCCGGCTGCGCGCCGAGCTCGGGCAGTCCGGCCCGCTTGAGCGCGCCATCGCGCGACGGGCCGCCGCGTGCCTGGAAGCCGCGTCGCGCGGTGCGCTGGCGCGCGGCGATCCCAGCGCCGCGAGCGCGCTGCTCGATCGCGCGCTGGCCGTCGTGGCATCCGATCCCGAGGCGCGCGGCGCGCTGCTGCCCGCGCTCGGCGCGGCGCTGTTCGAAGCCGGGCGGATGACCGAGGCGACGCGCGTGCTCGACGAGGCGATCGCGTCCGCGCCCGGCCCGCGGGTCGAGGCGCGGGCCCGGATCGAGCGCGAGTTCGTGCGCCTCGAGACCGAGACGAGCTCGGGCATCGAGCGCTCGCGGCACCTCGCCGACACGCTGCTGACGGTGTTCGAGCACGACAGCGACGACCTCGGCCAGGGCCGCGTGTGGTCGCTGCGCGCGCAGGTCGCGTGGATCGCGGGGCAGATGGCCCGCGCCGACGAGGCGTGGTGCGAGGCCGCCGCCTGCGCCCGGCGAGCGGGCCAGGAGCGCGAGCTGTTCGGGGTGCTGCGCTGGCGCGCGACCGCCGCCGTGCTCGGCCCCACGCCGGTCGGCGAGGCGATCGCGCGCTGCATCGAGTTCCGCGAGGTCGTGCTCGCCAGCCCGGTCGCGGTGGCGTGGACCGACAACGCGCTGGCCGTGCTGCACGCGATGCGCGGCGACTTCGAGCTTGCCGAGCGCACCGTCGCGGGCGCGAACGCGACCCTTGGGCAGCTCGGCAGCCTGAGCTCGAGCGTGTCGCATCACGAGGCGCTCGTGGGCCTGCTCGCCGGCCGCCCGGAGCTGGCCGAGACACCGCTGCGCCAGGGCGTGCAGCGGCTCGCGCCGATGGGCGACGGCGGCCTGCTCGCGACGACGACCGCGATGCTCGCGCAGGCCGTCTACGCGCAAGGGCAGTTCGACGAGGCCGGCGAGCTGTGCGACGCCACCGCCGCGACGGCCGCCCGCGACGACATCATCACCCAGGTCATCTGGCGCGGCGCGAAGGCCAAGGCGCTGGCCCGCGCCCAGCGCTTCGCGGAGGGCGAGGCCCTGGCGCGCGAGGCGATCGCGCTCGTCGAGCCGACCGACCTGCTGTCACATCACGGCGACGCGCTGCTCGACCTCGGCGAGGTGCTGCGGCTCGCGTCGCTCGGCGCCGCGGCGCGCGACGCCGTCCGATCGGGCCTCGCGCTGTACGAGGCCAAGGGCAACGTGGCGGCCGCCACGCGAGCGCGAGCGCTGCTCGGGTGAGGGCGCTCACTCCGCGGAGGGTTTCCGCTCACGGCGCGCGCCGGGATAGTGTCCGAACACCGTCGTCGCGGCCGGTTGCCGCGTTCTGTCCTCCGACCGAAGAGAGATCCAGATGGCGTTCAACGCATTCAGCAACGTCTCGATCGACGCAGCGACGAACGACCTGCTCGTCAAGGGCACGTCGGACCCGCCGCTCGATTCCGGCGCGAAGTTCGTGGTGGCCGTCGCGGCCGTCGACGATCCGAACGGCAGGCGCATCCAGGGCGACGACACGAACGACCCGGCCGCGGGCGACTGGGTCACGCGAGTGCCGCAGTCCGCGGACTTCGAGCCCTTCAAGGAGGGCGACGAGGTGTACGTCTCCGGCGTGGCGCTGATCGGCGACGTGGCCGAGTTCGTGTGGGGCGACCGCAAGACGATCGACCTCAAGCCCGTGTGACCGGCGGCGCCGCCGGGGAGGATCCGGTCGACGACGACGAGCGCCGCCGCAGCCGCCTCGACCCCGCACTGGAGGGTGGCGCGCGGCACGGCATCGCCGCACCGCGCGGCCTCGCCACGGCCGCGGCGTCGTCGCGTGGCGGGCGCTTCGGCCGGATGTTCGGCGACCTCGCGCGCCGCGACCCGGGCGCCGAGGCCATCGAGGTGCTCGCCGACCGCATGCACGAGGCCCGCGGCACCGACGAGGCGAACACGCGGATCGGGGCCGGCTACACCTACCTCGGCCAGTTCGTCGATCACGACATCACGTTCGACCCGGCGTCGCGCCTGGAGCGCGACAACGACCCCGACGCGCTCGTCAACTACCGTACGCCGCGCTTCGACCTCGACTCGCTCTACGGGTCGGGCCCCGCCGATCAGCCGTTTCTCTACGACTGGACGCGCGGGCCGTACCCCGGCGTGAAGCTGCTCGTGGGTCGCAACCCGCCCGGCGGCGAGCTCGCCGAGCACGACCTGCCGCGCAACGCCCAGGGCCGGGCGATGACCGGCGACGCACGCAACGACGAGAACCTCATCGTGGCGCAGCTGCACCTGCTGTTCCTGCGGTTTCACAACAAGGTCGTCGAGCGCACGCACGCGTCGCAGCCGTGGCTGACCCGCAACGACCTCTTCGACGAGGCGCAGCGCATCGTGCGCTGGCACTACCAGTGGATCGTCGTCCACGAGCTTCTCGATCGGATCGTCGGCAAGCCGATGGCGCGGGCGGTGCGTCCGAGCCTCGTCATCGATCACGGCGTCGTCCGGCCGGCGACCGAGCGCAAGCTGCTGCAGTGGTCGGGCGAGCCGGCGATCCCCGTCGAGTTCTCGGCCGCCGCCTACCGCTTCGGTCACAGCATGGTTCGCTCGGGCTACCCGGTCGCCGCGGGCGGCGCGGAGGTGCCGATCCTCCCCGCTGCGGGCCAGGAACGCGAGCGCCATCTCGGCGGCTTCCGGCCACTGCAAGCCTCGCTCACCATCGACCTGCGCCACTTCTTCGGCGACCGTCCGAAGGTCTTCTCGATGAAGATCAACCATCGCCTGACGGAGGCGCTGTTCTCGCTGCCGCCCGACGGCGCGCAGCTCGCCCGGCTGAACCTCCAGCGCGGCCGCGCGCTCGGACTGCCGTCCGGTCCCGACGTGGCGCGCGCGATGGGCCAGGAGCCGCTCACGGACGACCAGCTGCTGCCCCCCGAGCACGACGCGCTGCACCCCGAGTTCTGGCCCACCGATCACCGGCCGGACGAGCGCGCGGCGATCCTGCGTGCCCCGCCGCTGTGGTTCTACCTCCTGCGCGAGGCCGACGTCGTGAGCAAGGGGGTGCGCCTCGGGCCGGTCGGCGGCCGGATCGTCGCCGAGGTGCTCGTCGGCCTGCTCGAGGCCGACCCGCACTCCTACCTGCGCCAGCAGCCAACGTGGACGCCGGCCGACAGCGCGGCGGATCTCGGCTTCGAGGCAGCGACCTCGGGGGACTTCACGATGACCGATCTGCTGGCGTTCACGCTCGGGCCGGGCGACGTACAGTGACCGCATGGAGCTGCCGCACGCGCTGCACCGCGCGACGCCCGCCGAGCTGAAGGAGCGCATCGCGGCCGAGCGCCGCGAGCGGCCGTTTCTCCTCTACCGCGACGCCGACGGCGCCCAGCGGATCCTCGACCTCGGCGACAGCACCGAGCGGCTGACGATCGGGCGCAGCGCGTCCAACGGCCTCGCGCTGGCGTGGGACAGCGAGGTGTCGCGCGTGCACGCGAGCGTCGAGCGCGTCGGCGACGAGTGGACGCTCGTCGATGACGGGCGCTCGCGCAACGGGTCGTTTCTGGATGGCGAGCGCGTCAGCGGGCGCGTGCGCCTGCGCGACGGCGACGCCATCGGGCTCGGCCGCACGGTCGTGGTCTTCCGCAGCCCGACCGGCCGCGAGTCGCTGCGAACTTCGACCTCGCAGCAGCGCGCTGCCCCGTCGATCACGGACGCGCAGCGCCGCGTCCTCGTCGCGCTGTGCCGGCCCTACGCCGACAGCTCGTTCGCGATCCCGGCGTCCAACCGCCAGATCGCCGAGGAGCTCGTGCTCGGCGTCGAGACGATCAAGACGCACATGCGGGCGCTCTTCGACGCGTTCGACCTCGGCGACCTGCCCCAGCACCACAAGCGCGCGGCGCTCGCCCAGCGGGCGCTTGACTCCGGGCTCGTCTCCGCCCGCGAGCTGTCGGACTGACTGAGCGCGCCGGTCGGCGTCGCACCGCCGCCGTGTGAGACATCGCACGCCGCGGGCGGTGTAGAACGCGCCGTTTCTGCCGATCAATGAGGTAGCGACAGTGCCGGACCTCCCCCACCGGCCGCACCCCACGGAAAGAGACAATCATGGCAACCGCTACCGCACCCGCACCCAATCCGGTCCTCGACGCACAGGAGAAGGCCATGTGCAAGGCCATCAACTCGTTCCGCGCGCAGCACGGCCGCCCGCCACTCAAGGTCTCGGTCGCGCTCGTGCGCGCCGCGGAGTGGATGAGCCGGGACATGGCCAGCCACGACATCCTCAGCCACGACGACAGCCATGGCCGCGACTTCGCCGCCCGGCTGAAGGCGTTCGGCTACAACAAGCCGACCAAGGGCGAGAACATCGCCCAGGGCGAGAGCTCCGCCGCGGCCACGGTGACTCAGTGGAAGAACTCGCCGGAGCACCGCGCGATCATGCTCAAGACGAAGTTCAAAGTCATGGGCGTCGGCCGCGCGCACCACCCCACGCACGGCTGGTACTGGACCGCGGACTTCGGCGGCACGGTCACCCGCACGATGCCGATCTGAGCGCACCGCCGCCCGCGGCAACGCGGGCGGAACGTCGGTCGGGCCGCTGGCGCTACTCGGAGTCTGCGTGCGGCGCGACGGACACGATGCGCTTGCCGCGCTTCATGCCGAAGACGAGGGTGCCGGGCGCGCGGACGTACAGCGTGTCGTCCTTGCCCATGCCGACACCCTCGCCGGCGGTGAAGCGCGAGCCGCGCTGGCGCACGATGATCTCGCCGCCGGTGACGGTCTCGCCGGCGAACGTCTTGACGCCCAGGCGCTGGGCGTTGGAGTCGCGGCCGTTGCGTGAGGAGCCGAGCCCCTTCTTATGTGCCATTAGCCCTTGACCTCCGTGATTTCCAGACGCGTGAGCTCCTGCCGGTGGCCGGCGGTGCGCTTGTACCCGCGCTTGGGCTTGAACTTGAAGACGCGCAGCTTCTCGCCGCGCTCGTGGGCGAGGATCTTGGCCGTGACCGAGACGCTCTCGAGCCCCTTGGCGTCGAACACCGTGTCGGTCGAGCGAAACAGCAGCGGCTTGAGCGTGACCGTCGCGCCGGCCTCCTCGGGCAGGCGCTCGACGAGCAGCGTCTGCCCCTGCTCGACGCGGTACTGCTTGCCGCCGGTCTTGACGATTGCGTAGGCCATTGAAAACTCAGCTCTCCGAGGATGAAGCGGAAGACGATTCGCCCGCGGCTACGGTATCGGCCGTGGCGTGCGAACGGCGCCGCGACGGCGCCGAGGCCGGGATTCTACGCCATCCGTCGCCGCGTGCACCGGCGCGCCCGTAAGCTGGCCGGATCGAACGAGATCGCGACGGCAGGTGCCGGTTGCCGATCTCGGATGGAGGCCGCCATGCGGATGACTGCGCTGCGCCCGGACCATGCCGAGCTGCTCGGCGAGGCGACGCTGCCATGACGCGCGCCAGGCGATCGGCAAGGTGAGCGAGCCCGCGCCGGACCGGCGCGTGCCGGCCTACCTGGGACGCGTGCTCGACGCCGACGGCGAGCCGGCCGGGACGTGCTTTCAGGTGGCGCCCGGGATCGTCGCGACCGCCTGGCACGTACTCAACGAGGTCGGCGCGGGCGCCGTCGACGCCGAGGTCGCAATCGATCCCCTCCCGGGCGGCGAGTCGCAAGTGGGCACGGTCGTCGCTATCGACCCGGCTGCGGACCTCGCCGTCGTACGGCTGACGACGCCCCTCGAGGCGTCGATCGCCGGCCTCGCGGCAACCGACAACGTCGCCAAGACCGAGCCGGTCGACGTGACCGGCGTGTCGCAGATCGACGACCCCGGCCACATGTACCGCTTCCTCGATGGACCCGGAACCTGGGGCGGCGCGACGCTGCGCGGCGACGCCCACCAGCTGGGATGGATGGCGTGCAACATCGTCACGCCGGGCATGAGCGGCGCGCCCGTTCGCCGGCGCAGCGACGATGTCGTCGTCGGCGTCGTCTCCGGGCGCTACAACAGCGCGGATCGCTGGATGCGCGACTGCGTCTGGGTCGCGCGCAGCGAGCGCCTGCTGGCGCTGTGTGTGGACATCGCGCCCGTCGCGCTGGAAGCGGCACCGGTCCGCGAGCCGATCGACGTCCTGTTGACCGTCGACGCGTCGCAGGTGCGCCTGACCGGCGGCGACATCGACGTGTGCGCCGATCACGGCGACGTCAGCCCGGGGCTTGCGAACGCCGTCGACGAGACGCGCCGTGCGCGCGCGAACGCCGGCGCGCGGCGCGAGGTCGCCGACGACATCCGCGCGCAGCCGGGCACCGTCGCCCTCGACCGCGCCGGCCGGCTTCTGACGCAGTCGTTCCTGCCGGGCCCGATCGCCGCCGCCCTGGCCGAGCGGCTCGAGCGCGCGGAGGCCGCCTATCAGCCGCTGCGCCTCGGGATCGCGTGCGCGGAGGCGCGCTTGCAGCGGCTGCCGTGGGAGGCGCTCGCGGACCCGCGCACGGAGGGGCCGCTCGCGCTGCGACCGCTCGTCGGCATCCATCGCCGGGTGGCCGCGGCCGGCACGCCCGCGGCCGTGCCCGGGCCGCTGCGGATCCTCGTGGCGATCGCGTCACCCGACGACAGCAGCCCGCTGCTGGACTACGAGCGCGAGCTGCGCAACGTGCTGACGGCCGTCGGCGCGGCGCGCGACGGCAGCGCCCGGGTCCGCATCGTGCCGTTCGCGACGACGGCGCAGATCCACGCCGCGCTCGAGGTCGAGGCCGTCCACGTCCTGCACATCTCCGGCCACGGCTCACCGGGATCCCTCGTGATCGAGCACGACGACGGCAGCGAGCGCGAGATCGGCGCCGACAAGTTCGTCGACGAGGCGATCCCGGCGGGCAAGATGCCGGCCGTGATCGCGCTCGCCGCCTGCTACACGAACACGGCGGACGCTACGGGCGCACCTTCGTTCGCCGCGCGGCTCGCCGAGCGCGGCGCCGCGGTCGTGATCGCGAGCGAGACGTCGGTGACCGACATCTACGCGACGAAGGCGTTCGCCCGCATCTACGGTCGGCTCGCCGAAGCGGGCGAGCCGGACGCCGTCGCGGCAGTCGCCGACGCGCGGCGCACCATCCAAGGCGAGCTTGAGGCCTCGACGAAGACGCGTGAGCAGACGATCGCGGGGCTGGGCGAGTGGGCCGTGCTGAGCGTCCTCGCCGGCGCGGGGTCGGTGGCGATCCTCGATCCCGCGGTGGTCAAGGCGCCGGCACCGCCGCCGCAACGCTTTGCGATCGGCCGCGTCAGCGCGCGTGCCGTCGGCGAGTTCGTGGGCCGCCGCCGCGCTCAGCGCAGACTCCCTGGCGAGCTCCTCGCCGCCGGCCGCGCCGGGGTCGTCCTGCACGGCATCGGCGGGATCGGCAAGACGACGCTCGCCGCCGAGCTCGCGGCGCGCGTCATCGAGCGCGAGCCGGAGCGCCAGCCGGTCGTGCTCGAAGGCGCGCTGGGCTTCGAATCGGTGCTTGGCGCGATCGTGTCCGCGCTGCGCCTCCACCTCATTTCCACCGACCAGTTTGTCGGCCGTGCGGCGACGGTGCTGGGGCAGGCCGCCCGCAGCGACCTGCCTTGGGCCGAGCGGCTCAAGCTGCTGCGGATGGTGCCGCAGGTCGCGACCGTGCCGCTGCTCGTCGTGCTCGACAACTTCGAGGACAACCTCACCGACCTTTCCAACCGCGCATCGCTGCGCGAGTCGACGCTCGCGGAGTTGCTGGCCGTGATCGCCGCCGAGCCCGGTGCCTGGCGGCTGCTCGTCACGAGCCGCTACACGTTCGAGCTGCCCGACGACGCCGCACGCGCGCTGACGTTCCACCCCGTGGGAGCGCTGTCAGCCGCAGAGACGCACAAGCTCATCTGGTCGCTGCCCGCGCTGGACCGCCAGCTCGACGACGCGCAGGTCGAGCAGGTCTGGCGGATGCTGGGCGGCCATCCCCGCTCGCTGGAGTACCTCGACGCCCTGCTGTCCGACGGCGGCGGCCGCTACCTGGACATCGAGCGCCGCCTCGAGACCGCATTCGCCAAGAAGCTCGGCGGGCGCGCCGGCGACCTGCTCAAGACCGAATGGGAGCTCGACACCGCGCTCGCCGAGGTCGCGACGCTCGCCGCCGACGATGTCCTGCTCGACGACCTGCTCGCGTCGCTGGCATCGGTCCCCGGCGCGCGCGAGCTGCTCGTGGGCGCGTCCGTCTACCGCGAGCCGGTCGACCTCAACGCGCTGCTGTTCCAGGTCGGCGAGCCCGACGACGACGCGGCCTCGATCCCCGATCGCGAAGGCGCCGAGCAGCAGATCCGCGAGATCCTCGATGCCGCCGGCATCCCGACCGACAAGCCCGTCGAGGTCGCCGACCTACCCGCCGTGGTCCAGGCCGCGATCACGCCCCATCTGGGGGAGCTCGACCGCATGCCGATGCCGCCCCGCCGACCGCCCGAGCACGTGCAGGAGCAGGTCGACGCCTGCCGCGCCTCGACCCTCCTGTCGATCGCGACGGCGGACGCCGTCCCGCTCGCCTTCGTGCACCGCTGGACCGCCACCGAGCTTGAGCGCCGGCTCGCCGAGGCGGGCGAGCGCGAGTTCGTCGCGAGAGCCCACCGCCACGCCGCCGACTACTGGCTGTGGCGCGTCGAGATCTGGCCCCAGGCCGCCGACGCGGACTTTCACCATCTCATCGAGGCGCGCTACCACCTGCTCGGCGCAGGCGACCTCGACGCGGCCGAAGAGGTCACCCGTGGCATCTGCTCCCAACTCTACGCTTGGAGCGCCTGGGAGCACGAGGCCGAGATCGTCCTCGACACCCTCGCCCGGCTGCCACTCGACGACCGCGCTGCCACCTGGATCATGCAGCTCGGCCTGATTGCCCACAACCTCGGCAACCTCTCCGAAGCCGAGACCCAATACCGCCGCTCCCTGGACATCAGCGAACGACTCGGAAACCAGGACGGGATGGCCGCTAGCCACGGGAACCTCGGCAACCTCGCGCGCGAGCGCGGCGACCTCAGCGAGGCCGAAGCCCGATACCGTCGCTCCCTCGACATCTACGAACGACTCGGAAGCAAAGCCGGCATGGCCGCCACCTATGGCAGCCTCGGCATCCTCGCTCGCAACCGCGGCGACCTCACCGATGCCGATGCCCAGTATCGGCGCTCCGTTGACATCGACGAAATCATCGGAAACCGAGCCGGCATGGCCGGGACCTACCAGAACCTCGGGAACCTCGCGCATGACCGTGGCGACCTCACCGAAGCCGAAACCCAATACCGCCGTGCCCTCGACATATGCGAAGAACTGGGCAACCAAGCCGGGATGGCCGCCGGGTATCGCAACCTCGGCATGCTCGCGGACAAGCGTGGTGATTTCACCCAAGCCGAAACCCAATACCGCCGCTCTCTCGACATCAGTGAGCGAATCGGAGACCAAGCTGAAATGGCGGTCGCCTACAGAAACTTGGGCGATCTCGCGGGCGCCCGCGGCGACCTCACCGAGGCCGAGACCCAACACCGCCGCTCCCTCGACATCAACGAACGACTCGGAAACCAAGCCGGCATTGCCACCACCCACCTGAGCCTCGTGCTCCTCGCGCATGCCCGCGGCGACCTCACCGAAGCCGAAACCCAATGCCGCCGCGCTCTCGACATCAACGAACGACTCGGAAACCAAGCCGGCATGGCCGCGTCGATCGGCGCGCTCGGAACCCTGGCCGCCGAACGCGGAGAGATCGAGCGGGCGATCGGGCTGCACGGCCGCGCGCTGCTCCTCCGAGCGGGGATGGGGATTCCGGTTGAGATCGACGTGCACATCCTGCTCGAGCTCCGTCCCCGGGTCGCGCCCGAGGTGTTCCTGCGCGCCCTCGCAGCGGTCGCCGGCGACGACCAGGCCGGCGAGATCGTGCGAGCGCTCGACGAGCTCGAGGGCGCAGGTGACAGCGCCGAGTGACGTGACCGGACAGGTCTAGACTGACGAGCGTGGAGATCCACCGCTCGGCGCGCAAGCACGGCGTCGATGATGCGGACATGCTCACGCGATCGGACATGCGCTCTTACGCATACACCGGCGAGACCCCCCGACCGACTCTTGGTCACCGACCGGGCAGCCTGCTTCGGGGTCGTCGTGCTGACGACGCGCAAGGGCCACGGCTCGTGATCCACGCGATGCCGATGCGAGCGTGGTTCGCGAGGCTGATCGAGCGATGAGCGCGCGGCGGGTCTATGGACACGATCAGTCGGGACGGCCGATCACGGATGTCGAGATCGAGCGCTACGCCGCCGAGGCCGAGGCCGGCTATGACGTCGACGCGCTGATCGAACGTCGCGGGGCTCGCGAGCTGCCGCGGCTGGACGCCGAGCGGATCGCCATCGACGCGATCATCCTGGACCCGGCGCTGCGCGACGAGCTGATCGCCCGAGCGAGCGCCGACGGCACGACGATGTCCGAGGTCATCCGCGAGGCGCTGCGGCGCTACCTGCGCGCCGCCTAACGCCCGCCCGTCGGCCGGGCCCCGCGCCATCTGGCTTGGTTGCCGAGTGGCTCACAGGTGTGGAGTCCAGGACGCGGCGGTACCGGCTACGGCCTTGCTGAGGTCGCCGCGCGGTGACCAAACCAGGGGGCCGCTTGAACTGGCCGGATGTGCTTGCCGTTGCGATTGGCTGGCCAGCGAGATCGTTGCCCCGAGCTCGGGCTGCGCTTGAACACGCTTTGAGCGTTGAGCACCACGGCGGTCGTCTGGCCGGTGCTCCATCCATGCACGTGCGACAATGACCCGCGGATGCATGAGCCGATGAAGGTGACGCTGACCGAGATGGGGCTCGCTGGCGACTACATCGTCGCCGAACGTCACGCCGACGGTAGCCTGCTGTTGGCGCCCGATACGTCGATCGAGGCGATTCGTAAGCGCGGCGGCACGCGAGCGATGACGCCGGAGGAGTTCGAGGAGCACCTCGGCCAGATCCCGTCAGACGACGAGGGGTAGCCGTGGACGACAGCACGCGGTTCCCGGTGCGCTTCGATGACGATGCGTTCGCAGAAGACCTTTATCACGCGACGCCAGCGGGGCGGGAGATCGCTTCACGCGAGCGCGCCCGGCTCGAACGGGAGGGCATCGCGGTCGATGAGCTACGACAGTGCGCAGGCGAGGGTCCGGATGGCACTCGTCTGGGCGGCTGCGTCAAGACGTATCTTCCTTGGCCCCGTGGGCCGTGGGGGATCGTGTTCACGGGTGACGTGCGTGCTGATGCACGGCCGGTGCTGATCGCTCTGGCGTTCGGCGTGCGCCACCCGTCGCGCGCTTGGCAGCCGAGCGTCTACCAAGTCGCGCACTCACGCTTGAATGACTGACCAAGCTCGCCGGGCTCTGCCGCGCGCTCGGCAGTGCGACCGACTGCTGGGTCCGGAAGCTCGAACGCCAACGCTCAGCTCTCTGACGGTGACGGCTCCGGCGCGCCTGACTCGGCAGCGGCCCGCGAGCGGCGTCGCCCGCCGCGGCGGCCGCGGCGCCGGGGGGTCGGCTCGGCACCATCGTCGTCGGAGGAGGAGGAGTCCTGCTCCGGGGCGTCCGGCTCCGCGTCCCGAGCCGGACCCTCGCTCGCGTTCTCGGGCCCGGCGACCGCAGCGGCCGGCGCCTCCGCGGGCGCCGTCGCCGCCCGCGAGCGCGACCTCGCCGGCTTCGGCGGTGCCTTGGCCGGCTTGTCCACCGACTCCGGCTCCGGAGCCTCGGGCTCGGGCTCGCCGATCAGCACGGCCGTCGCCGACGTCCGGCCGGCGTGCTCGACGCGCACGAGCTTCTTCGTCCCGACGAACCGCCCGCCGCCGTTGACGGAGATGATGTAGCCGTCGATCTTGGCGACCGCGTCGTCGACGTCGTACATGTGCGGCTCGACGATGTGCACGAGCACCTCGTCGCCCTCGCGAAACGGCACCGCGCGCTCCATGACCTCGTCGCGCGAGCCCTCCATGACGATGTCGAAGTGGTTCAGCGGCAAGCCCTCCGAGCCGGTGAAGTGAAAGCGCCGCCCGGTCTCCTCCTCGAGCGCGTGCAGCACGCGCTTGGCGTTGCCGGTGAACATCGCGCTCACGCGCGGGTTCATCTGCACGAGGAACGCCTCGTGCTTCTTGGGCGCCTTCTTCACCAACGTCCGCAGGCGGCGCTCGAACTCGATCGCGATCGTCTCCTCGGACTTGATGACGCCGTCGCCGTCGCACGTCGGGCACGCCCGCGAGATGATCTCGCGCACGCCCTCGGTGACGTTCTGGCGCGTCATCTCGACCAGGCCGAGCTTCGAGATCTCCGCGGTGAACGTCTTCGTGCGGTCCTCGTCGAGCGTCTTGCGCAGCGTTTTCAGGACCGCCTCGCGGTTGCGCGCGCGGGCCATGTCGATGAAGTCGATGACGATGATCCCGCCGATGTCGCGCAGGCGCAGCTGGTTGACGACCTCCTCGGCGGCCTCGAGGTTCGTCGTCGTGATCGTGTCCTCGAGCCGCGCGCCCTTGCCGCGGCCGATGAACGACCCCGAGTTGACGTCGATGACCGTCAGCGCCTCGGCGTAGTCGATGATCAGGTAGCCACCGGACGGCAGGTCGACGCGTCGCGTCATCAGCCCGTCGATGACCTTCTCGACGCCGTAGTGCGCGAACAGCGCCGCCTTCTCCTCGTAGAGCTCGACGCGGTCGACGAGCTCGGGCGCGGTGCGCGTGAAGAACGAGACGAGGCGCTGATGCTGCTTGGGATCATCGACGATCGCGCGCTCGAAGTGCTCGGAGAAGATGTCGCGCACGACGCGCACCGAGAGGTCGGCCTCCTGGAAGACCAGGCCGGGCGCGGGCGTCTCGGCGACGCGCTTGTCGAGCACCTCGCGCAGCTTGAAGAGGTACTGCAGCTCGCGCTCGAAGTCCTCGCGCATCGCGCCGTGGGCGGCCGTGCGGATGATCGCGCCGCCGCCGCGCAGGTCCAGGCCCTTGGCCTCGCGGCGCAGGCGCTCGCGCTCCTTGTCGTCCAGGCGCCGGGAGACGCCGACGCCCTCGCCGGTCGGCGCGTAGACCATGTAGCGCCCGGCGATCGTGAGCTCCATGCTCAACCGCGCGCCCTTGCTCTTCAGCGGATCCTTGACGACCTGCACGACGATCTCCTGGCCGGGCTTGATGAGCTCGGTGATCTTCGAGCCGCCCTCCTTGCCGCCGCGGCCGCGGCGGCCGACGTCGACGCCCGGGATGACGATCTCGTCGACGTGCAAGAAGCCGTTCTTCTCGAGGCCGATGTCGACGAACGCCGCCTCGAGCCCCGCGAGGACGTTGTCGACCTTGCCCTTGTAGATGTTGCCGACGATCGAGCGGTTGCCGCGGCGCTCGAAGTAGAGCTCGGCGACGCGGTAGTCAGCAGCGGGGTCTTTCTTCGCGCGCGACGACGGTGCCTTCTTGGCGGCGCCGGGCGACCCGGTCGCCTCGAGCAGCGCCACGCGGGTCTCCCCGCGATCGACGCTGACAAGCAGTTGCTTCTTCATTGAGGAAAGTTCCTTTGTCTAGAACGAGCGGCCTCGGCCCTTCGCGGCAGCGACGTCTCGCCCTTGGGCGTAGATCGACTGCAGGAGGCCGATGGCCAAGAGGGTGGTGATCACCGAGCTGCCGCCGTACGAGAGCAGCGGCAGTGGGATTCCGGTGATGGGCATGATCCCCACGTTCATGCCGACATTGATGAAAACCTGAAATAGGAGCATGGCCACGATGCCTCCGGCGATCAGCGCGCCGTAGAGGTTCTTGGCCACGGTGAGGATCCGCAGACCGCGCCAGATGAGCAGCGCGTACAGCGAGAGGACGAAGCCAGCGCCCGCGAAGCCCCATCGCTCGGCGATGGCCGCGAAGGGGAAGTCGGTGCGTTGTTCGGGCAGGAAGCTCAGCGGTCCCTGGGTCGAGCGATCGCCACGACCCGTCTTGCCGCCGGCGCCGATTGCGACCCGCGACTGGTTCTGATGGTACCCGGCCTCGCCCGGGTCCTCGGTTGGATAGAAGAACGCCGTCAGCCGCTCGGTCTGGTACTCCTTGAGCACGGTCACCCCGACCGCCGGTGCGGCGATCAGCACGAACGACACCGAGACGACGCCGAGCGCGATCAATCCCGCGAAGTGCCGCCAGCTCACGCCCGCCACGAACAGCACGGCGAACAGGATCACGATGTAGACGAGGCCGGACCCGAGATCGCCCGCCATGACGACGATCGCGGGGATCATCGCGACGAGCACGAGCCGCGCCGTCGTGTCGCGCTCCCCCAGCCCGCGAGCCCGGTCGACGGCGAACGCCGCCAGCGCCACGACGAGCAGGACCTTGCCGAGCTCGGACGCCTGGACCTCGAAGAACGGCAGCTGGATCGCGCGCCGGGAGCCGCGCGTGACGCCGCCGAAGACCGTGACGAGCAGGATCCCGGCCATCATCAGCCCGTAGACGCCGTACTTCAGCTCGCGCAGGCGTGAGTAGTCCAGGCGGCTGAGGATGATCGCCAGGACCGTGCCGATCGCGAAGAAGATCGCCTGGCGGATCGCGAACTCGCGCGGGTCGCCGGGGGCGCCGGTCGTCTGGTCCAGCGAGATGATCGACGCGGCCATGAGCCCGATCGCGGCGAGCGCAAGCAGCGGGTCGAACGGCAGGCGCAGGCCGGCGGGCAGGCGGGAGGCGGCGGGCTCGTTCATCGCGACGTGGCCGCCCCCGCGGCGCAGGCGCTCGGGTCCTGGCGGTAGAACTTCGCGAGCATCCGGCAGGCGATCGGCGCGGCGACGGCGGCGCCGAAGCCGCCCCGCTCGACGGTGACCGCGACGACGATCGGCCGCTTGGCATCGGGCACGTAGGCGATGTACCAGGACTGGTCGCCCTTGGAGGTCTGCGCGGTGCCGGTCTTGCCGAAGATCGGGAACTCGTCGTGGTTCCAGCCGGCGAATACGTCGTACGACGTGCCGCCGGGCTCGCCCGCGGCGAGGCGCAGCCCGTTTCGCACGACGTCGAGGTGCCCCGGGTCGATCTTGACCTTGCGCGCGGGCTCGCGCTCGATGCGCTGGACGAGCTCGGCGGCCGGGCTCTCGATCTCGAGGCCGAGGTGCGGCTGGACGACCTTGCCGCCGTTCTCGATCGCCGCGTACGCGATCGCCATCTGCAGCGGCGACGCCTGCACGTCGCCCTGGCCGATCGCGAGGTTGACCGTGTCGCCGAGGTTGTAGTCGCGCAGGTCCGAGCGCCCGCAGCCGGCGGCGCCCGCCGCGGCGCCGGACGCAAGGGTCGAGATGTGCTTCTTCGCGCGGCAAGCACGCTCGAACGCGTTGATCTCGTCGCGCCACTTCGGATCGGGGATCGTGCCGCCGCGGGAGATGTCGCCGGGCAGGTCGATCCCCGTCGGGCGATCCAGGCCGAGCCGGCGCGCCCAGCGCTGGATGATCAGCGCCTTGCCCGGCTCGTCGCCGCGGTAGAACGCGTTCATGCCGAGCTTGTAGAAGTAGACGTCCGAGGAGACCTGCAGGGCCCGCGCGAGGTCGACCGAGCCGTAGGCCTGCTTGTTGGCGTTGCAGCGCTCGGCCTCGCCGACCTGGATGCAGCCGGGGTCGTTGATCGTCGTCGCAGCGGTGATCAGGCCCTTGTCGAGCCCCGCGAGCGCGGTGATCGGCTTCATCGTCGACGCCGTCGGATAGCCGCCCGCGATCGCGCGGTTGAAGATCGGGCCCGGGCCCTCGTCGCCGCCGTCGCCCGTCAGCGCCTTGTAGCGCTTCTCGGTGATCGGCTTCGTGAAGATCGCGGGGTCGAACGTCGGAAACGAGCCCATCGCGAGCAGCTGGCCGTCGCGGGGGTCCATCGCGACGAACGCGCCGGGGTTGGAGCCCGGGTTCAGCGGGCCTGCGATCGCGGTCGCGCCCTCCTTCTCGAGCCCGAGGTCAAGCGACAGGCGCAGCCGCTGGCCAGCCACGGGCTTTGAGTCCTTCAGGCGCCGGTTCGGGATCGGGCGCCCGTTCGCGTCGACCTGGATGCGCCGCACGCCGGGCTTGCCGCGCAGGTACTTGTCGTACGTGCGCTCGAGGCCGTCCTGCCCGACGACCGTGCCCTGCTTGACGCCGCGATAGCGGTCCTGCTTGAGCTGCGCCGGCCCGATCTGCCCGACGTAGCCGAGGATCTGCGCGCCGAGCGTGTCGTGGGGGTAGTCGCGCAGGTAGGCCTGCTCGACTTTCACGCCGGGGAACTGCTCGGGGCGCTCGGAGACGTACGCGAGCACCGACCGCGGCACGTCGGTCTTGATGCGCACGTTCGAGTACGGCACGAGCACGAGCGAGCGCACGATCTGGTGGTGGATCGAGTTCGCCGATGTGTCGAGCACGCGGCCGAGGCGCTTCAGCCGGGCGCGCAGCTCGTCGTCGGGGATCTCGGGGATCCGGATCGGCTGGCCCTTGTGGCCCGCGGGGCGCGCCTCGCGCCTGCCCATGCCCTGGCCCCACGACGCCGCGAGGTCGCGCTCGGACTGCGGCAGCGACGACGGGTCGATCTCGATGACCGCGGCGACCTTGTTGCGAACGATCTCGCGGCCCTCGCGGTCGACGATCTTCCCGCGCGGCGCCGGGATCGCCAGCGCGCGCACGCGGTTGGAGTTCGCCTGCGCGAGGTACTGCTCGCCGGACAGCACCTGCAGGTACCACAGCCGGAAGAAGACGATCGCGAACAGCCCCAGCGCCACGGCGCCGAAGATCGCGACCCGCAGCGCGAGCTGCGGCGTGATGGGGGGCCGACGATCGGAGACGGGCTCCATCATGAGCGCGAGAGCGGCGACAAACCGCCTGTCGTGTAGGCGCGCCGCCGGCGACGGCGCGGATCCTCGGGCAGGCTGCGCAGCAGCCAGCGCCGCACGAGCGCGTAGACGGGCAGCGCGATGAGCGCGTTGACGACGAGCGTCGCGAGCGTCTGGCGCAGCAGCGCCCAGCTGATCGGCGCGTCGACGCCCAGCAGGAAGTGCATGAGCGCGAAGCCGACGCTGAACGCCAGCGTCGCGACCGCCCCGGCGGCGAGCGGCACGAGCGTGCCCTCGGGGTCGCGCGCCTCGCGCAGACGGCCGGCGCCGTAGCCGACGGTCAGCAGCACGAGCGAGCTCACGCCGAGCGTCTGAAACGACACGATGTCGGCGAACAGCCCGACGCCGAAGCCGAAGCACGCGCCGGCGAGCGAGCCGCACAGCAGGCCGACGGCCATCACGAGCAGGGGCGCGATGTCGGCGTTCGCGCCGGCGATCGGCAGCTGCGAGACGAACGCGGTCTGAAAGACCACACCGCCGATCCCGAGGGCCATGAGCCGCGCGAGCAGCTTGCTCGTGTCGGCCGTCATGCCGCCGCGGGCCCCCGCGGGCGGGTGAGCACCTGGACGAAGTCGAGCTCGCGCATGTTCGCGTAGGGGCGCAGGTGCACCTCCTGGGTGTCCGTGCCCTTGTTGTCGACGCGCGTGATCTCGCCGATCGGCAGCCCCGGCGGATACAGCGACGGCAGGCGATCGGTGTCGGAGACCGTTCCGCGCGTGACCACGCGATCCCCCGCGTCGAGCTTCGCGCCCGGCGGCACGTTGCTCAGCAGCAGGTCGTTGGCGTTGCCGGCGCCGAGGGGCTCGACGATGCCGAAGATCCCCCCGCTCTTGACCGTCGGCGTGACGACGCGCGCGGAGACGCCCGCCACGCTGTCGCTCGCGCTCGTGTCGGTCAGCAGCGTCACCTGGGCGGCGCCGTTGAAGACGGCCGTGACGCGCCCGATCAGGGCTTCCTCGTTCATGACCGGCTGGCCGAGCCCGACGCCGTCGTTGGATCCCTTGTCGATGCGGATCGTCGTGTACCAGAGGGTGGCCGAGTTGCCGATGACGCGCCCGGTCTTCGCGCCGTAGTCCTTGAGCCCCAGCGCGCCGGTCGTCTCGAAGAGCGTGCTCAGGCGCTTGTTCTCGTACAGCGCGTTGTCCTGGCGCGCGAGCTCCGCGCGCAGCCGGTCGCGCTCGGCCGTCAGCTCTGAGACCTTGCCCTTGGCGTCCAGCGTGTCGCCGAACCACCCGAAGAGGTCGCGCACGGGCTTGAGCGCGCGGCTCGCGCCCTCCTGCACGGGATTGAGCACCTCGGCGGTCCCGCGCTGCACCCCATGCAGGGCGCCGCCGCCGGACTCGCCGAAATACGCGGTGAGCAGGATCAGGGAGCAGACGACGAGCAGTCCGAGAACTGCCCGGCGCCGCCGGACCGTCTTGTCGTACACGTGGTTGTTGACTCCAAGGTGTTGTTGACGCGGACTCGGGTGCCGGAGGCCTTAGTAGCGACGCCGGCGGTTCTTCGAGTTCTTGTTCGTGCGGTGGATGACTTCGAACTCCTCGAGCGACCGGCCCGACCCCACCGCGACACACGTCAGGGGGGATTCGGCGAGATGGCACGGCATCTGCGTCTCCTCGCGCAGGCGCTCGTCGAGGCCCTGCAACAGCGACCCGCCGCCGGCGAGCATGATGCCCCGGTCCATGATGTCCGAGGACAGCTCCGGCGGGGTGCGGTCGAGCGTCTCCTTGACCGCGTCGATGATCTGCGACAGCGGCTCCTCGAGCGCCTGACGGATCTCCTCGCTCGTCAGCACCACCGTCTTGGGCAGGCCCGACACCATGTCGCGCCCGCGGATCTCGGCCTGCACCTCCTCCGCCATCGGGTGCGCGGAGCCGATCTCAAGCTTCACCTCCTCGGCCGTCTGCTGGCCGATGAGCAGCTTGTACTCGCGTTTGGCGTAGTTGATGATCGCCTCGTCGAGCTCGTCGCCGCCGATCCGGATCGACTGGCTGACGACGATGCCGCCGAGCGAGATCACGGCGACCTCGCTCGTCCCGCCGCCGATGTCCACGACCATCGACCCCGTCGGCTCGCCGACCGGCAGCCCTGCGCCGATCGCCGCGGCCATCGGCTCCTCGATGAGATAGGCCTGGCGCGCGCCTGCGGACAGGCACGCCTCCTCGACCGCGCGTTTCTCGACGCCCGTCACACCGCTCGGTACACACACGACGACGCGCGGATGCGCCCAGCGATTCTGGTGAACCTTCTGGATGAAGTGACGCAGCATCTCCTCCGTGACGTCGAAGTCGGCGATGACGCCGTCCTTCAACGGGCGGATCGCGGAGATCGTGCCGGGCGTGCGCCCGAGCATCCGCTTCGCCTCGATGCCGACCGCGTGCACCTCGCCGCTGCGCGAGTCGATCGCGACGACCGACGGCTCGGACAGCACGATCCCACGCCCACGCACGTAGACGAGGGTGTTCGCTGTGCCCAGGTCGACGGCCATGTCACGGCCACCGAAACCGGTGAGGTAGCTGAAGAAGCCCATTCGGAGAGGGCGAGACCCCTGCCAAGAGTCCGCGGTGAGGCTGTCGCGCGGGGTCGTCGCTGCCCGTGACTCTAGCGGCTGAGGTGGCCGGACAAGGGCATCCCTCTAGTCTTGCCTGAGCATAAGGCTCAAGTCGAGGTCGAGCAACGCGCCGACGGGCAGGCCGACGACGTTCAGATAGTCCCCGGAGATTGCGCGAACGAGGCCAGCACCCCGGCCCTGAATCGCGTAACCGCCCGCTCTTTCTAGCCATTCGCCCGTTTCGACGTAGCGCCGGACGAGGTCGTCTTCGAGCGCTCGGAAGGTCACTTTCGTGACCTCATGCACAACCTGAGGGTTGCCGGATCGGATGAGCGCGAGGCCGCTGACGACCTCGTGGGTACGGCCCGAGAGGCGTTTCAGCGTGTCCCGGGCGGCTGCCGCCGAGGGCGGCTTGCCGAAGATCTCACCGTCGAGCGCGACGACCGTGTCGACCCCGAGGATCGTGTCGCCCGGCCGGCGCTCGGCGCCCGCCGAGGCCTTGCGCAGCGCGTTCGCGCGGGCGACCTCGACGGGGTCGCCGTGGTCGAGCTCGTCGACATCGACGACGAGGACCTCGAAGGCGATGTGCAGCTGCTCGAGGATCGCCTTGCGCTGCGGCGAGCGGCTGGCGAGGACGAGGGTCGGGCGGTCGGGCACCCGCGAGATCAGTCGCCGAAGAAGATCGCGGCCTCGCGCGCGGCGGACTCGTCGGAGTCCGAGCCGTGGACGAGGTTGTGGCGCATCACCAGCGCGTAGTCGGCGCGGATCGAGCCGGGCATGGCATCGATGGGGTTCGTGGCGCCGATGACCTGGCGGGCGGCCATCACGGCGTTCTCGCCCTCGAGGATCATCGCGACGAGCGGCCCCGAGGTGATGAACTCGACGAGACCCTCGAAGAACGGCTTGCCTTCGTGCTCGGCGTAATGGCGCATGGCCGTGTCCTCGTCGAGGGTCATGAGCTTCAGCTCGGCGAGCTTGAGCCCCTTGCGCTCGAAGCGGGCGATGATCTCGCCGGTCAGGCGACGCTCGAACGCGTCAGGCTTGACCAGGACCAGGGTCCGTGACATCAAGAAAGCACTCCTAGAGATGGGTGAGTTGAACGACTGCGGTTACTTCTCGGCGGCGGCTCGGCGCCGCGGCCTGCCCTCGGAGCGCGAGCCCGAGAGCTCCGCCTCGCAGTACGGGCAGATCTTCCAGGCGGGATCCAGTGGGCGCCCGCAGCTTCCGCACGGGTCGCGCAGTTTGCGCAGGCACGTGGGACAGCGTAGGAAGTCCTTCTCGACCTCGTAGTCGCAGTGCGGGCACAGCGTGTAGTTGAGGTCGGCGAGCCGTGCCTCGGCCGCCTGCATCTCGAGCTCGCGCTCGCGGATGTCGTCGAGGTACTCCGGCGGTCGCACGATCACGTACAGGATCGGCCCGACGAACGGGATCAGCGATGCGACCGTGGCGCAGATGACGAGCATCGGGTCGGCGATCCGCCGCAGCGCATCCATGTACGTCCAGTACACGAGCGCCAGGTAGATGACGACCAGGAACAGGATCAGCAGGTTGACGGCGAGGTTGAGCTCCTCGCTGTTGATGCCGAAGACCGCGAGCACGATCGCAGGAGCTTAGCCGTGACGGTGGACGCCGCACTGCAACCTTCCCTGCACGCGCTGCACCGAAGTGCTACTCGGCGCTCACAGCACCATCCGCCCGATGCCGTAGCCGATCGCGAAGAAGACGAGGATGACGAGCGCGACGATGATCGCCACGGCCGCGATCAAGGCGAAAGCGGAGGGGCCCTTCTCGCTCACAGCATCGAGCCGGGGCCGGTGCCGGGCGGGCGCTTGAGGTCGGCGACGAGGTAGATCGAGCCGGTGGCGAGCACGACGCCGCCGGGCCCGGCAAGCTCGCGTGCGACGGCCAGCGCGCGACGCGGCTCGCCCTCGACGGCGCTCGCGACGCCGGGCGCGAGGTCGACCGCGAGCGCGGCGAGCTGGTCGGGCGCGATGGCCCGCGGGTTGGCGCTCGCCGTGAAGACGACCCCGGAGCACAGCGCGAGCAGGCCGCCGAGCATCGCGCGCGCGTCCTTGTCCTCGAGCACCGACACGACCGCGACGAGCGGCCGGCCGGCGAGGAAGGCGGGCAGCGACTCGACGAGCGCCTCGATGCCGCCGGCGTTGTGGGCGCCGTCGAGCAGGATCTCACCGCCGGCGGTGCCGCTGACGATCTCGAAGCGGCCGGGGACCGCCGTCGACGCCGCCGCGGCGCGCACGGCCGCCTCGTTAAGCGAGCCGAGGTAGGCCTGCGCGGCCGTGCAGGCGACGGCGAAGTTGCGCCGCTGAAAGGCGCCGCGCGCAAGTAGCTCGAGCGGCGCGTGCTCGCGGCCGCCGTTGTCGCGGCCGCCGCGCAAGCCTCCGCCGGCGTCGCCGCGCCGGCTCTCCTTGCCGCGGACGGCGCCCGGGAAGGCCGCTTCGCGCGGGGCGCGCAGGATCCTGGCCCCCTGGCGCTCGGCGTGCAGGCGCGCCTCGGCGTCGGCGTCGGGGTGCAGGTCGGCGCCGAGGACGAGCGTCGCGCCCGGTGCGAGCACCGCGAGCTTCTCGCGCGCGATCTCGGCGACCGTCGACCCTAGCCAGCGCGTGTGCTCGAGGCCGATGTTCGTCAGGACCGCGATCTCCGCCCCGATGACGTTCGTGGCGTCCCAGCGCCCGCCGAGGCCCGCCTCGACGACCGCGGCGTGCACCCCCGACCGCGCGAGCTGGACGTACGCGGAGGCGGTCAGCGCTTCGAACTGCGTCACGCCGTCGTCGGGATCGAGCTCGCCGTCGACAAGCTGCGCCGCCGCGTGCGCGAGGCCGGCGGCCGCCGCGAACTGCTCGGACGAGACGTCAGCGCCGTCGACGCGGATGCGCTCGGCGAACGCGACGAGGTGTGGCGACAGGTAGGCGCCGGTGCGCACGCCGTGATGCGTGAGCAGGGCGGCGATCATCCGCGTGGTCGAGGACTTGCCGTTCGTGCCGACAACGTGGATCGCGCGGAAGGCCTCGTTCGGCCGCCCGAGCGCATCCATGAGCTTGTACATGCGATCGAGGCCGAAGCGCATGCCGAAGAGCTCCATCGACAGCAGCCAGCGCTCGGCGTCGGTGGCGGTCCAGCTGGCGGGTGGCGCGGGTGTGCTCGCGCTCATCCGCCCGCTTTCGGCAGGGCATCGAGCTCCGCGCGCAGGCGCTCGAGCTTGGCGCGCTCCGCCGCGACGACCGCCGGTGGCGCCTTGGCGACGAAGCCCTCGTTGGAGAGCTTCTTCGCCGCCCGCTCGATCTCCGACCCCAGCGTCTCGCGCTGCTGGGCGAGCTTGCGATCGGCCGCGCCCGGGTCGACGGCCTCGGATGCGAGCACGGCGACCGCCCCGCCGGGGATCGCGATCGTCGCGACGGGCTCGGAGCCGTTGTCGTCGGAGCGCAGGTCGAAGCGCGCGAGCCCCGCGACGCGCGCGGCCGTCTCCTCGTAGCCGCTGGCGCGCAGAACGCCTGGCACGATCGCCCCGGCCTTCACGCCGACGGAGTCGCGCCAGGTGCGCAGGCCTTGGATCGCTTCGATCGTGCGGCCCATCGCCGCCTCGGCGGCCGGGTCGCGCAGCGTGTCGTCGGGCGCGGGCAGCCGGCCGGCGGCGAGCAGCCCCTCTGCCTCGGTGTAGCCCAGCAGCTCCCAGAGCTCCTCGGTGACGAACGGGATGATCGGGTGCGCGGTCGCGATCGTCTCGCGCAGGACGTGCAGGAGCGTCGCGCCGAGGGCGGCGCGCTCGCCGGGATCGGCGTCCGCGCCGAGGCGCGGCTTGACGAGCTCCAGGTACCAGTCGCAGAGCTCGCCGTAGACGAAGTCGTAGAGCCCGAGCGCCGCCTTCGCGAAGTCAAACGCGTCGATGCGCGCCTGCGTGTCGGCCTTGATCGCCTGCAGGCGCGAGAGGATCCAGCGGTCCTCCATCGCCTCCGGCTCCACCGCGGCGCTGACCCCCTCCCCCACCCGCAGCGCCACGAAGCGCGTCGCGTTGTAGAGCTTGTTCGCCAGCGCCTGGCCCTGCTGGATCTTCTCCTCGCTGAAGCGCACGTCCTGCGTGGAGGACATGGCCAGCAGGCCGAACCGCACGGCGTCGGCGCCGTAAGCGGGGAAGTCGCCGCCTTGCGGGAAGCTCGGCGGCCTCGGCCCGCCTTCGACGAGGTGCAGCGGGTCGACGCCGGTGCCAAGCGACTTGCTCATCCGCCGCCCGTCGGGCGCCTGGATGATCGAGTGGACGTTGACGTCGGAGAACGGGATCTCACCGGTGAAGCGCAGGCCCATCATCACCATGCGCGCGACCCACAGAAACAGGATGTCGCGGCCCGTCGACAGCACGTCGGTCGGGTAGTACGCGCGCAGCTCGTCGGTCTGCTCCGGCCAGCCGAGCGTGGCGAACGGCCACAGCGCGGAGGAGAACCACGTGTCGAGGACGTCGGGGTCCTGCTCCCAGCCCTCGCCCGCGGGCGGCTCGACGCCGCAGTAGACCTCGTCGCCGCGGTAGTAGACCGGGATCTGGTGGCCCCACCACAGCTGGCGCGAGATGCACCACGGGCGGATCTCCGACAGCCAGTCGACGTAGCGCTTGGACTGCGACGGCGGGTGGATCCGCACGCCGCCGTCCTTGACGACGTCGATCGCCGGGGCGGCCAGCTCGTCCATGCGCATGAACCACTGCAGCGAGATGAGCGGCTCGACGCGCGCGCCCGAGCGCTGGCTGTACGGGACCGTGTGGACGTACTCGTCGCGCGCGCGGATGAGACCCTCGGCCTCGAGGTCGGCGACCACGCGCTCGCGCGCGTCCGCGACCGTCATCCCGGCGTAGCGCTCGCCCGCGGCCGCGGTCATCAGGCCGTCCTCGCCGATCACGCTGATGCGCTCGAGGCCGTGCTTGTTGCCGATCTCGAAGTCGTTGGGGTCATGGCCGGGCGTGATCTTCAGGGCGCCGGTGCCGAAGTCGGTCTTCACGTAGTCGTCGGCGATGATCGTCAGCCGCCGGCCGACGAGCGGCAGGACGAGATCCTGGCCGACGAGCGCCGCGTAGCGCTCGTCGTCCGGGTGCACCGCGACGGCCGTGTCGGCGAGCAGCGTCTCCGGGCGCACGGTCGAGATGACGACCTCGCCCTCGCCGGAGGCCAGCGGGTAGGCGATCGCGTACATCGTGTCGACGATCCCCTCGCGATCCTCGACCTCGAGGTCGGAGATCGCCGAGCGCAGGCCGGGGTCCCAGTTGACGAGGTAGTTGTCGCGGTAGATCAGCCCGTCCTCGTAGAGCTCGACGAAGACCTTGAGCACGGCGTCGGCGTAGTGCTCGTCCATCGTGAAGCGCTCGTCGGTGTAGTCGAGCGTCGCGCCGAGGCGCTTGAACTGCTCGATGATCTGGCCGCCGTGCTCCTCGCGCCACTCCCACACGCGCTTGACGAACGCCTCGCGGCCGAGCTCCTGGCGGGAGGTGCCCTCCTCGATCAGCCGCTTCTCGACCTGGCGCTGGGTCGCGATCCCGGCGTGGTCGGTGCCGAGGATCCACCGCGTGTTGCGCCCGCGCATGCGGTTTGAGCGGATGAGCGCATCCTGGATCGAGCCGTTGAGCGCGTGGCCCATGTGCAGCACGCCCGTGACGTTCGGCGGCGGGACCGCGATCGAGTAGTTCTGCTCGGCGCTGCCGGCGGGCTCGGGGTGCACGAGCCCCGAATCCAGCCAGCGCGCGACGATCCGCGGCTCGACCTCGGCCGGCTCGAAGCGCGTGCGATCCTCGAAGGCACCCATCGATGCGCCAGTCTAGGCCGGGGCGGCGGTTGCAGCGCCGCGCTCGCCCCGTGCGGCGCGAGCCAGATCCTGAGCTCGACGCGTGCCCGCGGCCCGGCGTGCCGTCACAAGCGACGCGCACGTGCCACAGGGCGCACATGTGATTTACGCAAATCCGGGACGCGCGATGGCTTCCCGCGCGTCTGCGACCGTGGTAGCCTGCGCCGTCGGCGGTCGGCGAGATCGGCGTGGAAGGGGTCGATGTTCAGCTCTCGACGTGATCAGGCCGGTCTGTGTTCACCGTCGACCATGGTGACTGCAGCCGTGCGCAGGTTGCCCAGATGAACGCGAGCGACCGCGCTGTCCGTGCCGCGCACGGCGTCCCACCGCCGCTTCGATGGGAGGGCGACAGCCTGCTGGTGCTCGATCAGCGCGAGCTGCCAACCCAGGAGCAGTGGCTGCGCTGCGACGACGCCGAGCGCGTGGCCCGCGCGATCGCCCGGCTTGCCGTACGTGGCGCGCCGGCGATCGGCTTGGCTGCCGCCTTCGGCCTCGCGCTTGCGACCCGCGGCGACGATGACGAGCACCTCGTCGCGGACTTCGACCGGGCGGCCGAGCTGCTGCTCGCAACACGTCCCACCGCGGTGGACCTCCAGCGCGCGCTCGAGCTCGGCCGCCGCGTGTTCGATGCTGCGCGCCGCGACGCGCGCGATGTCGGCGCGGCGATGCTCGAGTTCGCGCAGAAGATGCTTGTGGACCAGCACGACATCGACCAGCGGTTGGCGGCGCACGGGATGAAGCTGATGGCCGCGGCGCCTCGCGTGCTGACCCACTGCCATACCGGGAGCCTCGCCACCGGCGGGCTCGGCACGGCGGCGGCCGTCCTGAAGGCCGCCCACCTCGGCGGGTGCCTGGCGATGGTCTGGGTCGGCGAGACCCGGCCCCTGCTGCAAGGGGCCCGCCTTACAACCTGGGAACTCGGCCGCGCAGGCGTTCCGTACACGCTCGTCACGGATTCCTCCGC
This sequence comes from uncultured Actinomycetes bacterium, assembly GCA_963839905.1. Lineage (GTDB taxonomy): Bacteria > Actinomycetota > Thermoleophilia > Solirubrobacterales > Solirubrobacteraceae > CADCVQ01. Next base: position 459,671 of record CAWIXC010000018.1, read on the forward strand.
GGGCATGCTGATGGCCCGCGGGCTCGTCGACGCCGTCGTCGTCGGTGCGGACCGGATCGCGGCCAATGGCGACGTCGCGAACAAGATCGGCACCTACTCGCTCGCGGTTCTGGCGCAACATCACGACATCCCGTTCTACGTGGTCGCGCCGCGCTCGACGTTCGACCCCGCAACCGCGCGCGGTGCGGACATCGTCCTCGAGGAGCGCGCCGCCGCCGAGGTCATCGCCTTCGGCGGCGTGCTGACCGCTCCGGACGACGCGCCGGCGCTCAACATGGCCTTCGACGTCACGCCGGCAGCCCTCGTGAGCGCGATCATCACCGAGGTCGGAGCGCTGCGGGCGCCATACGAGCGATCGATCGCCCTGGCACTCGCTCGCCGCGACGACGATGGCGGCGAAGGGCTAGCAGTCGAGCATGTGCGCACCGCATCCAAGCCCTCGATCGCGCAAGCGTCCGCCGTCACCGAGGTCGACACGCCCGTCGCCGAAGGGCTCGCCGCTGTCGGGCGCCAGCTCTACGCGCGCGGGTGGCTGCCCGGAACCGGCGGCAACCTCAGCGCCGTCATCCAGCGCGAGCCCCTGGTCTTGGCGGTCACCGCCAGCGGCGTGGACAAGGGACGGCTAACCGCAGCGGATCTCGTCCTCGTCGATGTCGCGGGGGATGTCGTCGCGGGCGCGGGGCGGCCATCGAACGAGGTTGCCCTCCATCTCGCCATCCTCCGAGCTCGCCCTCATGCGCGCGTGGTGCTGCATACGCACTCGACGTGGGCGACGCTCGCCTCGTTGCGTGGGCCGCCCGGGCTCGAGCTCACGGGATTCGAGCAGATCAAGGGGCTCTCCGACGTGCCCGACCCGGACCACCGCGAGTGGCTGGCGATCCTCGAGAACGAGCAGCACATGGCGCTGCTGGCCGAGGCCGCGGGCGCGGTGCTACGCGAGTCTCCGACGAGCCATGGCCTGCTGTTGCGCGGCCACGGCCTGTACACATGGGGTGCTTCGCTCGCCGAGGCGCAGCGGCATCTCGAGACGTTCGAGTTCCTGCTCGAGCTGATCGTTCGACACGACAATCAATCGAAGGGAGCAGCGCGCTAATGGCAGTGCTTCGCATTCCGGACGAGGACCGGACGCTCACAGACCCCGATGAGCTCAGGGTCCACCTGGCTGGCGTGGGGATCGACTACGAGCGCTGGACGCCGGCCTCCGCTCTCGGGTCTGACCCATCGGACGAAGAGCTCCTCACGGCATACGCCCCGGACATCGAGCGGCTCAAGGCCGAGGGCGGCTACACGGCCGTGGACGTCATCGACCTCACCCCCGACACCCCGAATCTCGACGCCATGCTGGCCAAGTTCAGCAGCGAGCACTCGCATGACGAGGACGAGGTGCGCCTCATCATCCAAGGCCGCGGCGTCTTCCATCTGAATCCCTCCGAGTCGGAGATCCTCGCGGTCGAGGTCGAAAGCGGCGACTTCATGCGCGTTCCGCGCGGCACCAAGCACTGGTTCGATCTCTGCGGCGAGCGGCGGATCCGTGCGATCCGCCTATTCCAGAACCCCGCCGGCTGGACGCCGCTGTACACGCATAGCGGCATCGACAGCGACTACCAGCCGCTGTGTCTCGGGCCCGTGACGTACTCGGCCTCCGGGTGAGCACCGCTGCGTGCCCACGGCTGCGCTCCTCGCGAGGAGCGCGATGACGCAGTTACGCGCGATCGTGCTTGATGTCGAGGGCACGACGACGCCGATCGACTTCGTGCACCAACGTTTGTTCCCCTACGCGCGAGCACGCCTCGGCCAGTTTCTGCGTGACCACGCCGGCGACGCCGAGGTCCAGGACGCCATACGCGAATTGCGCGCGCGGCGCGACGCCGACGAGAGCGAAGGCCAAGAGGCACCGCCGTGGGACGACCACGGTTCCGTGCAGACAGTGCGATCGGCGACGAGCTACTGCCTGGCGCTCATCGCCGCGGACCGCAAGGTGCCCGCGCTGAAGGCGCTCCAGGGCCGCGTCTGGCAAGCCGGCTATGAGGGCGGCGAGCTGCTCGGAGAGGTGTACCCCGACGTCCCGCGCGCGCTTTCCGGGTGGAGTGAAGACGGGCTGCGCGTCGCGATCTTCTCGTCGGGCAGCGTCCTGAGCCAGCGCCTCCTGTTCGCCCATTCGACGCATGGCGACCTCGGCGCGACGATCGACGCGTACTTCGATACGCGTACGGGGCCCAAGCGGGAGACGCACAGCTACCGCCACATCGCCGAGATGCTCGAGGTGCAGCCGCCGGCGCTGCTATTTGTCTCTGACACGCACGAGGAGCTCGACGCGGCGGCGGCTGCCGGCATGCGCACCGCGCTGTGCGCTCGATCCGGGGCGCCGGCGCCCGGCACCTCCCACCTGGCCATCACCGACTTCGACGAGCTACGGAGGAGCATCGCCGCGCCGCGCGACGGCAGACCGCTCGCGTGAGCCCGCCGCGGCCGGCGAGGTGGCGGTCCTGGGAGGCGCTCCTGATCGATATCGACGGCGTACTCATCGTCGGCTCAGACCCCATCGCCGGCGCGCGCGAGGCACTCCACACGCTGCGCTCGAGCGGTATCCCATTCCGGCTGGTCACGAACAACGCGTCGCGCTCGCGTCGACTCGTCGTCCAGCGCCTCGTACGGCTGGGCTTCGAGATCACCGACGCTGACGTGGTCACCCCGGCTCGGCTCGCCGTACGGTACTGCGCAGATCGGGGCTACGAACGCGTCGCGCTGCATGTGACGCCCGCGATGCTCGAAGACCTGGGGGAGCTCAACGGTCTGCCCGACGGTCACGTCCAGGCTGTGATCCTGGGCGACCTCGGGCCGCGGTTCACCTACGCGCGCATGAACCGGATCTTCCGTCAGATGCATGCAGGAGCAGAGCTCGTGGCGTTGCATCGCAACAGGTTGTGGCAGCGGGAGGACGGGCTGATGCTCAACGCGGGGCCGTTCATCGCCGCGCTCGAGTACGCGACAGGTGCGCGGGCCACAGTCATCGGCAAGCCATCCGAGACCTTCTTCGAGGAGACCCTCCGCGAGCTTGGCGTCGATGCCCATGCCGCGGTCATGGTCGGCGACGACATCGAGGCGGACGTAGGTGGCGCGCTGAACGCAGGGCTCGCCGGGATTCTCGTCAAGACAGGCAAGTTTCGTCCGGACACGGCATGGGCGAGCGATGTCAAGCCGACGCTCGTCATTGAGTCGATCGTGGATCTCGCCCGCCTCCTCTGACCTAAGCGGCCGTGCTCTCCCGATATACAGAAAATTAGACTTGACACGGAGAGTCGCGCGCGTAGAGACTCGGCGTGCTGCGGGCAGGACCCGATGTCAGTCGTGCAGTCCCAGCGAGCAGTAGCTCGATGGCTCAGCTCCTGCGGATCGAGGCTTGTGCTACGGATCCATCTCGGGAAAGGCGGTCAAATTGTCAGCGTCCGATGTGCGTGAATCCCGCCGGCTGGACGGCGAAGCGTCTGGAACGAGGACGTCTACAGGGGAAGTGTCATCCAGGGCGCCTGGCGACGCAGGTGACCTAGGGATCCTTGGCGGCCACGGGTGGCGGAGGATCTTCGAGGCTCGTGGTGCTTGGCACCTTTCCCCTGAGTATCTCGTGTCGTGGAGACAGCACAATGTTGCGTTCTTTGAGTACGTGCAACGAGCAGCGAAGCCCGGGCAGGCGATCGTGGATCTCGGTTGCGGGGTCGGTCGGCGCGCGATCTCGCTCGCCGCGCTCGGCTATCCGGTCACCGCAGTCGACCTCGACGACGAGATGCTCGCCCAGTGTTCCCGGAACTGGCACCAGCTCAACGGGGCCGGGCAGGTTCGCGTGAAGCGGGGCGACATGCATCGGCTCGAGATGATCGCGGGTCACGACGAGTGTGCGCTGATCACCCACAGCGGGCTGTTGGAGCACCTGCCGGATCGGGCTGCAATCGTTGCCCACCTTCGCCGGCAACTCACCGTCGCGCGCCACGTGGTCTTCGATGTTCCGATCGATACGCTGAAGAACCGGCAACTCTTCGGTCAGGACGCGATGTTCCGCCACCTCTGGGACGCCTCGGCGTGGACCGAGGTAGTCGCGTCGGCCGGACGCGTAATTGCGTCGCGGGTCGAGTGTCACGAGCATCCGACCATGACCGATCACTTCGTGTGCCTGCTGAGCCGCGAGACCGAGGTCTCTGACGTCGCCGACTGGGTGGCCGCCGTGTAAGCCGCGGGCGAGGAGCGCGTCGAAACAGACCCGGTCACCATTTTCCGCGCATCGGGGCGGTAGCTGATGCCGAGATTCAGTGGTGACGAGCAGGTCGGCCACGACGCGCTCGTCGAGCTCGACTATGTCGCTGCGCGCGAGCGGCGCGTTGCGCCCGACCGGCGCACGGTTACCGCGGCGCGCTGCGCGACTGGCAGATCACCGATCCGCAAGACCGGCGATCCGTTTGCGCTGCGCGTCGCCTACATCCACTCCTCCGAGGAAGCGCGCGAGGTCTCCGCCGCCCGCGAGCGGACGCTACAGAAAGCCGAAGCTGCGCTTGAGCGCGTCAAGCGCGGCCTCGGCGGGCGCTACTACAAACCAAAACCAGGTCGACACCAGGGTCGCGCAGATCCTCACCCACCAGCTACACGGGCTCCTGACCGCCAGGACCGCGCCCCGCAACGGGCGCCCGACACCGATCTACACCCGCGACGAGCAGGCGATCCGCGCCGCCGCCGCGACCGACGGTATCTACGCCCACCGGCCGCAACATCCTCGCCGCCTTCCAACGCCTCGGCCTCACCTACACCCCCACGGCATCAACCTGGACCGCCTACCCACACCCAGCAACGCATCCTCGAACTCCTCCAGATCCCGCCACCCTGGCTCCAGCAGCCAGAACATGCCACCGCCAACTGCGGAAAACGGGGCTAACGCCGGCCGCCGATGGCGCGCTTGCCGATCGGCGCGACGCTGCGGACGATCGTGAACGGCTCGAGCTTGCGCACGAGGCGGCGGACGTCGGCGCGCTCGGCGGGCGTGAGCCGCGTCGGCACGCCCTGGGACTTCTTGATCAGGGAAGCGAGCTGCGTGCGCTCGCCCGGCGTGAGGTACTTCCAATGGCGGCGCAGCGTCATCGCGAGCTGCAGCACCATCACCCAGGGCATCGCGCGGACGCGTGTGATCGGAAGGGGCATGCCGGGCATCGTAGCCGGGCGGCGACCCCGGCCGAGCCAGCCCACGCTCGATCGTCCGCGGTTGACCGCGGTGTCGCATCTCACACCGCGGCCCCGTTTCGCTGGGTACCTTGGCGCACTGCCACTCACCTTCACCTCAGAAACCAAACGGAGCCAACCATGTCAACCCGCCGTGCCTTGCTTTCACTGATACTCGCGCTTGCCGCGCCGGCGATCGCCGTGCCTGCCGCCCACGCAAACCCGGATGTCTTCCCGCCGAACGCCAATCCCGCGGGCTACTCGCTCGAGCGGATGGCCGCCGAGCACGCGCTGTTCGTCTCAAGCGGAAACGACCCCGCCCACTACCCGCAGACGCCGTTTCAGGTGCTCTTCGCGTCGTCGCAACACGCCGCGCCCGAGGGCGGCGGCCTCGTCGTGACGGGCGAGAACACCTTCGAAGTGCAGAAGAACACGCGCTTCTACCTGCCGATCCTCCACGTCAACGACTCGCCTCCGGTGATCGGCACGTTCCCGTCCGCGCCCGGCAACGTCGCGACCAGCTACTTCTTCGGCCCGACGCAGGTCGGAGCCGAGCCCGCCGTCGTCACGATTGACGGCAAGACGACCTCGCTCGGCGCGCCGTACCTCGCCGGTCCCGTCCAGACGCCCCCGCTGTTCGACGGCGGCAACCGCATCATGACCCTCGGGGCGTTCCTGAAGCCGCTCAAGCGCGGCACGCACACGATCCACGCGAGCGGCAACGTCGCCGGCGGCGCCTTCTCGCAGGCCTTCGGGCTGTCGTTCCTGCGCTTCGAGTTCACCTACACCGTCAACGTCCACTGACGAAGACCCGCGCGGGTGGCCGGCGCCACGGTCGGCCACCCGCGACGGCCCAACAGCAGACCTTGCGGCGGGTCGCTACGCCGACTCGGCGCGGCGCGACTGCTGCTCGTCCGGCGGCGTCTCGGTGACGAGCGTCGGCGACAGGCCCTTCTCGATCGTCTCCTTCGTCACGACGCACTTCTTGACGTCGCGGCGCGAGGGCAGCTCGAACTGCACCTCGAGCAGCGTCTCCTCGATGATCGAGCGCAGGCCGCGGGCGCCGGTCTCGCGCGCCAGGGCCTTCTCGGCGACCGACACCAGCGCCTCGTCGCTGAACACGAGCTCGATGCCGTCGAAGGAGAAGAAGCGCTGGAACTGCTTCACGAGCGCGTTGCGCGGCTCGGTGAGGATCGTGATCAGGTCGTCGCGCGTGAGCTGGTGCACGGCGCTCACAACAGGCAGGCGGCCGATGAACTCGGGGATCAGCCCGTAGTTGACGAGATCCTCGGGCAGCGTCTTCGCGAACACCTCGCCCTTGTCCTGCTTCGAGCGCGACGTGACCTTCGCGCCGAAGCCGATGCCGTTGGAGCCGATGCGCCGCTCGATGACCTTGTCGAGGTTCGCGAACGCGCCACCGCAGATGAACAGGACGTTCGTCGTGTCAATCGACAGGAACTCCTGGTGCGGATGCTTGCGCCCGCCCTGCGGCGGGACCGACGCGGTCGTACCCTCGAGGATCTTCAGCAGCGCCTGCTGGACGCCCTCGCCGGACACGTCGCGCGTGATCGACGGGTTGTCGGCCTTGCGCGCGATCTTGTCGACCTCGTCGATGTAGATGATCCCGGTCTCGGCCTTCTTGACGTCGTAGTCGGCCGCCTGGATGAGCTTCAAAAGGATGTTCTCGACGTCCTCGCCGACGTAGCCGGCCTCGGTCAGCGCCGTCGCGTCCGCGATCGCGAACGGCACGTTGAGGATCCGCGCCAGGGTTTGCGCGAGCAGCGTCTTGCCGCAGCCGGTCGGGCCGAGCAGCAAGATGTTCGACTTCTGCAGCTCGATGTCCGAGTCTTCGGCCTGCATCATCTGCACGCGCTTGTAGTGGTTGTAGACCGCTACCGACAGCGTCCGCTTGGACTCCTCCTGGCCGACGACGTACTCGTCGAGCACGTCGTAGATCTCACGCGGCTTGGGCAGCGACTCGATGTCGAACGACGGCGGAGCGGTGAGCTCCTCGTCGATGATCTCGTTGCAGAGATCGATGCACTCGTCGCAGATGTACACGCCGGGGCCGGCGATGAGCTTCTTCACCTGGCGTTGTGACTTCCCGCAGAAGGAGCAGAGGAGCTGTTCGTTGGAGTCTGTCGGACGCGCCATAAGGCTTAGTGCTGGTGGATCACCCTGTCGATGATGCCGTAGTCCTTGGCCTCATCGCTACTCAGAAAGTAATCGCGCTCGGTATCGGTGCGGACCTTCTCGTAGGGCTGCTTGGTGTGCTTGGCGATGATCTGGTCCAGCCGCTGGCGGATGTCGATGATCTCCTTGGCGTGGATCTCGATGTCCGTCGCCTGGCCCTGAAATCCGCTTGAGACCTGGTGGATGAGGATCTTCGCGTTCGGCAGCGCCATCCGCTTGCCTTCCGCGCCGCCCGACAAGAGCAGCGCGCCCATCGACATCGCGATCCCGACGCAGATCGTCGAGACGTCGGGCTTGATGAACTGCATCGTGTCGTAGATCGCAAGCCCCGCGTAGACCGAGCCGCCCGGCGAGTTGATGTAGAGCGAGATGTCCTTGTCGGGATCCTCGGACTCGAGGTGCAGAAGCTGCGCCACGATGAGGTTCGCGATCTGGTCATCCACGGGCGTCCCCAAGAAGACGATCCGCTCGTTCAGCAGCCGGCTGTAGATGTCGAAGGCCCGTTCGCCTCGCGACGTCTGCTCGACCACCATGGGGACAAGTGGGCTCATGGTCCTCGCTTCAGTTGGCGTTCGTCACGTGAAGTCCTGCCGGGGCAGCCTACCAACCGCCTGCCCCGGGTCTAGACGGCTCAAGCCGCGCGCCGCATCCCCGCACAGGCGCCCGGCGGCGTCCGTCAAGCGCCGTCGCGCCCGCAGGCGCGTGATATACAGCCAGGCGATGGACGGCGACGCGGTCCTGCAGCTCGCTCACGTCAGCCGCAGGTTTGCGCACGCGGCGTCCGTGGTCATCGCCGTCCACGACGCGAGCCTCGAGCTCGCGCGCGGCGAGGTCGTCGCGGTCGTCGGGCCGAGTGGCTCCGGCAAGACGACGCTCTTGCAGATCGCGGGGGCGATCGACCGCCCGACCGAGGGCGAGGTCCGCATCGACGGCCAGGACACCGCCGGCCTCGGTCGCGAGGAGCTCGCGACGCTTCGCCGCCAGCGGCTCGGGTTCGTCTTTCAGACGTTCAACCTTATGCCCGGCCTCGCCGCGCTCGACAACGTCGCGCTGTCGCTGCGCCTCGACGGCCGGCCCCGGCGCGAGTCCGCGCGGCGCGCGCGCGAGCTGCTCGAGGAGGTCGGCCTGGGGGAGCGCCTGGCGCACAAGCCCGGCGAGCTGTCGGCCGGTGAGCAGCAGCGCGTCGCGCTCGCCCGCGCGCTGGCGAACGCGCCCGCGCTCGTGCTCGCCGACGAGCCGACCGGGAGCCTCGACCAGGCCGCGGGAGCGGTCGTCATCGAGCGGCTGGTGCGCGCCGGCCACGAGCACGGCGCAGGCGTCCTGATCGTCACCCACGACGCGGCCGTCGCCGAGGCTGCCGACCGCGTCGTCCGGATGTCCGACGGGCGACTGGAAGCGGTCGCGCGCGCGTGAGGTCGGTCGCCTTCTCGGTTGCGCTCGCCGGGCTGGGCCACCGGCGCGGGCGCGCCGCGATGTGCATCGTCGGCGTCGCGGCCGGAGTGGGGCTGTCGTGCGCCGTCCGGGTTCAGACGATCGGCCTCGGCGAGGGCCAGCAGAGCACCGAGCGGGCGCTCGCCGGGCGCGCTTCGATCGAGGCGGTCGCGCTCGGGCCTCGCGGCATGCCGGTGGCGGCGTTCAGGCGAGTGGCGCGGCTGCCGTCCGTCGCGGCCGTGGCGCCGGTATCGCTCGCCGACGTGACCATCGACGGCCCCGACGGCGCGGCAGGGGTCCGGCTCGTCGGCATCGATCGCCGGCTGCAGGCGATCGGCTCGCCGCTCGGCGTCACGATCGGGGGGCTGCGGGCCGCACGCGACATCGGCGTCTACCTGCCCGCAAAGCTCGCGCGCTCGCTGGGTCTGCGTCGCGGCGACCGCGTCGTCGTCCGCGGTCCGGCAGGCCGCCGTGAGAGCCTCGTCGCCGGCACGCCGAGCACGGCCGGCGACGCGCAGCTCGGCACGGCGGCGATCGCGCTGGCGCCGCTCGGGCTCGCCCAATCGCTCACGGGACAGCAAGGCCGGATCGACCGCTTGCTCGTGCGCGAGTCGGCGGCGGGCGGCGTCGATCGCGCTGCGCTGCGGCGCGCGATCGGGCCGGGCACGCGGCTGCGCGAGCCCGGCTGGGAATCCGACCTGCTCGCGCAGGCCTCCCAGCTCGACCGCCGCTCCGCCGACCTGTTCGCCGTGCTGTGCCTGCTGCTCGGCGGCATCGTGGTCTACAGCGTGACGCTGCTCGCCGCCGCCGACCGCCGGCGGGAGGTCGCCACGCTCGCCGCCCTCGGGTGCGCGCCGCGGCTGCTCGGGAGCGTGCTGCTGTACGAGGCGCTCGTCGTCGGGGTCCTCGGAGGCACGGCCGGCGTGGCGCTCGGATGGGGGCTCGTGAACGTGCTGGGCTCGCAGCCGGCCGGCCACCTCGCCAGCGCGTTCACGCTCTCGGGCGCGCTGCGCCTGGATGTCGCGACCGCGGCCGGCGGCGTGCTCGGCGGGGTCGCGACCGCGATCGTCGCAACGCTGGCGGCCGGCGCGAGCCTCGTGTCCGCGCCGCCGGCCGCCGCGCTGTCGGCGGCCGGCGAGGACGACAGCGGCGCGGGGCGCGCACGCCCGCTGCGCGCGGCCGCCGCCGTCGCGCTGCTCGCCGGCGGGCTCGTCGCCGCGCTCGCGCCGCGCGCCGGCGCGCTCGCCGTCTGCCTCGTCGCCGCCGGGGCCGTGCTGCTCGTGCCAAGCGTGCTGGTGCTCGTCCTGCGTGCGATGGACCGGGTCCTGCCGAGCCCCGCGGGCGCGGGCGGGCTGGGCGTCGCCGAGGTCCGCCACCAGCCGCGGCGCGGTGCGGCGATGGCTGCGATCGTCGCCGTGATGGTGCTCGGGATCGTCACCGTCGGCTCGTCCGTCGCGAACCTCGAGCACGGCACGGACCGCCTCGCGCAGGACAGCTTCGCGCACACCGACCTGTGGGCGACGGCCGGCGACGACGTGTTCCTCACGCGCCCCATCGACACCCGCGCGCAGGCTGTCATGCGTGCGCAGCCCGGCGTGGCGGACGTGCGGCCGTATCGCTCGGCGTTCCTGGACTGGGACGACCGCCGCGTCCTCGTCTACAGCCTCGACACGAGCTCGCCGCGCTTTCGCTTCGATACCGGCACGAGGCTGGCGCTGCCGGGGTCGCGGGCTCGCCGGCTGCTCGACCGCCGCGGCGCGGTGTTGATCAGCCGCGAGCTGGCCGACGCACACGACGTCAAGCCGGGCGAACGCCTGACGTTGCCGACGCCGTCGGGGCCGCGCACACTCGAGGTCGCGGGGCTCGTGCCCAACTACGGCTGGCAGCCCGGCGCCGTCGCGCTCTCCGCCGAGGCGATCCGCCGTTGGTGGGGCGAGCCGTCGCTGACCGCGCTGAAGGTCGACCTCGCCGCCGGCGCCGGCGCCGGCGCAGCCGCGGCGGCGCGCCGCCGACTGGCGCCCGCAGCGGCAGCAGCCGGCGTGCGCATCGAGCTGCCCGCAGCGCTGCGCCGGCACGTGCGCGACACGACGCGTGCCGGGCTTGCGCCGCTGCGGCGGATCGCGCAGCTGCTGTCGATTCTCGGCGTGCTGGCGCTGACCGTGAGCCTTGTCGCGTCGATCATGCAGCGCGGGCGGCGCGTCGCCACGCTGCATGCGATCGGCATGCGCCGCCGCGACGTGCTGCTGTCGCTGACCGCCGAGGCCGCCACGATCACGATCGCGGGAGCGCTCGCGGGCCTCGCCGGCGGCCTGCTCGCGCACCGCTTCGTCATCGAGTACCTGACCGCGGTGACGGCATACCCCGTCGGGTACGCCATCCAGACGCCGGTGCTGGGGCTGGCGCTCGGGCTCGCCGCGGCGAGCGCGGTGCTCGTGCCGCTGCTGTCGCTGCGCCGGCTGTCTCAGATCCCGATCCAGAGGAGCTTCTCGGATGTCGTCTAGGCCATTGCTGACCGCCTCCTGCCTGGCGTTGGGGCTGGCCGTGAGCGCCTGCGGCTCGAGCGACGAGGACCCGGCGCCGGGCGCACGGGACGTGCTCACGCCGCCCGCTCGCGCGGACTGCTCCGCCGACCGCCTCGCGACGAGCGCGACCCCCGACGACCTGGCTCCGCGGGCGGGCACATATCGCTACCGCCTCGCCGGATCGCGGCAGCTCACCGGCGAGCGCTCTGCCAAGCTGACCGGAGACATGACGCTCACCGCGACCCCCTCGCGACGGTTCGGGAACGTGACGTGCTTTCGCCTGCGGCGCGCGCTCGCGCGTGACGTCGTCGAAACGGCGACGCTCGCCGTGCGCGGCAACAAGCTCTACATCACCCAGGCGCAGAGCGCGGTCGGCGGACAGCAGACGCTGCTGGCGCCGGACCCGCCGATCCTCGCAGCCGACCCGGACCGCCTGAGCTGGACGGGTACGTTCTCCGGCGCGACGTCCGGGCGCTACAGCGCCGAGGTCGTGGGGCGGCGGCGCTTCGAGGTCGGCGGGCGCAGCGTCCGCGCGGTCGGAGTGCGCCTGACGCTCGCCTTGCGGGGCGAGCTCGAGGGCAGCGAGCGCTCGCTGCAATGGCTCGCGACCGGCTCGAACCTCGTCCTGCGCGAGGAGGTCGCCAAGCGACGGGCGTTCGGCGTCGACGAGCTGCGACTGGACTACCGCGCAGGGCTGCGCGCCGTCACCCCGCGCCCATGACAGCGCGCACCATCTGGATCCCGGCCGGCATCCTCATCGCGCTGCTCGTCGCGCTCAACATCCAGCTCTTGGTCGACGACGACGGCGGCCCGCAGACCGCCCGCCAGGCGACCGTCCCCGCGCTGCCCGACGACGCGGGCGGGACGAGCAGCGACGCGGTCACCCGCGAGCTCGACGCGCTCACCGGCGACCTGCAAACACCGCTGAAGGGCCTGCGCAAGGACCTGCGGGACGCAACGCGATCGAGCTCCGAGCCGTTGCGCCGGATCGGGCCGGAGCTCGCGATGCTCGCGCGCGGATCGGCCGGCATCCAGGATGCGCTGCGCAGCTTGCAGGCGACCGGCAGCGAGCTGCGCCAGCTCACGACCGTCACGCGCGACCTGCCGGCCGCGACCGCCGAGCTGCGACGCCTGCGCGCGGCGACGCGCGCGCTGCCACAGCTTGTGCGTGAGGTGCGGGCGCTGCGCCGCCAGACGTCGGCGCTGACGGCCGGCGTGCCGAACCTCGCCGGCCAGCTCGACGCCACGCGCGCCGGCCTGGCCGAGATCGCGACGACCCTGAAGACGACGAACGCGGCGCTCGACAGGGCCGCCAAGTGCCTTCGGCGCCCGATCATCTGCGATTGACCCCGCGCGCGGGACCGGCTGCGTTCTGAGATCCCTAGGCCGCGGCGCACTCGCCCGCGGACGCGAGCGCGTAGGCGGCGTGGTCGGCGAGCGCGTCCACGAGCGCCGCGAGGCCCGGCGCGACACCGAGGTCGTCGATGGCGCGATGCGCGCGAGCGGCGTGCTCGCGGACGATGTCGAGCGCGCGCTCGGCCGCACGGGTCGCGCGCACGCGGTCCAGCACCTCGGCGACGTCGGCGTCGTCGACCACGCCGCGGCCGAGCAGCCGTCGAAGGCTGTCGCTCTCCTGCACCGCCGCGAGGACCGGCCACGTCAGGACGCCGAAGCGCAGGCAGTCGCCGGCCTCGGCGCCGAGGTGCTCGTCTGCGAGGAACGTGGCCACCGCGTCGGCGACGAGCGCCTCGAGCTCGGCGATCGCGCCCGCGACATCGCGCAGGGCCGGGCCCGACGCCGCGGCGCCGGCGCCTCGGCGGGCTGCCAGCTCGAGGAACGCGCGCGACTCGGCGGCGGCCAGCTCGAGCCGCTGTCGCGGGCTGACGGTCGTGTCGTAACGCAAGGCGCTCGACTCCATGCTGGACTCGGCCGCCGCGCCGCATGCAGCGGCCAGCCCGTCGACGAACGCGGTGTCGATCTCGGCCGACATCAGCAGCGCCCGCGCCATCGCCTGGTCGGCGGTGAGGATCGCGAGGAGGTTGTTCAGCTTGCCTTGGTTGCCGCGCGGGCGGTCGGTCATCCGCGCGGCGGACCGCAGCCCGTGGCGCGCGATCTCGATCGCCGCCCCGGAGGCCAGCGCGACGCCGACATCGCCGCCCTCCGCGCACATCACGGTGACGGCGGCGCAGAGCGGCCCGACGCCCGCCAGCACGTGCCGGAACAGCAACTCGCGCGCGAACGGGAAATCGCCCCCGAGCTGATCGAGGATCACGGCGTCGAGCAGCCCGAGCCAGGCGACGTCGGCGCCGTGGCGGCGCAGCCCACCCCCCAGTGCCGAGCCCGACAGCGACAGGTCCTCCTCGGCCGTGGTGACGATCCGGTGCACGCCCGACACGAACTCGTGTGAGCGGCTGCCGTCCGAGACGTTGCTGAGGTCATGCATGCGCCGCTCGGCGAGCCGGGCCGGCAGCCCCACCTCCTGCCCCAGGCGTGGGAAGCGCCGCGCGAGCGTCGTCCCGGCCGACGGCGTCGGCCGTCCCTGCAGCATCCGCGTCGCCACCTGCGCCACGGCCTCAGCGCCCGCCAGGGCGTACGCGATCCCCTCGCCCGTGAACGGGTCGGTCGTGCGAGCGGCGTCGCCGACGAACAGCAGCCGGCCGACGTCGCAGCGGTCCGAGGCGAAGTTCATGCCAAGCGGCGAGCCGAACGGCTTCGTGATCGGCTCGAGGTCGCCGAACTGATCGCGCATCCGGACTCGCACGCTGTCCGTGAACGTCGTGAGCGCCTCGCGCAGCCGCGTCGGCGCGGACAGCCCGGCCCCCGTCCAGTAGCCGATGCCCAGGTTCGCGACGTGCTCCTCGATCGGGAACACCCAGCCATAGCCGACCGCGGTCCGGTCGTCGTGCTCGATCGGCACGAAGACGTCGAAGACGCCGTCCAGCGGCTTCTCCGTGCGCATGTAGCGGCGCACCGCGTACGCCGAGATGCGGTCCGCGTCGCGTCGCCGGCCGCTCTCGCGACCCAGCCGCGACGTCGCGCCGTCAGCAGCGATGACGAGCGACGCGGCAACGCGGCGGTCAGCACCGCCGGGGCGGTCGGCCCCGGCGGCGGTCACGCGGATGCCGCTGACGCGATCGCCGTCGAGCGCCATCCCGGTGCAGCGCGCGCGCATGAAGCGCGCGCCGCGAGCGAGGGCCAGGTCGCGCAGCGCGAGGTCCAGCTCGGCGCGCCGCACGCAGCGCGCGTGGACCGTCCTGCCCCGACGCGAGCCGTACGGCGAGTACTCGCGCCGGCGCCAGTCGAAGACCATCCGCAGGCCTTCGATCGCCATGCCGCGCTCCAGGACATCCGACAGCCCGAGCCGCTCGAGCGCGAGCACCGCGGACCGCGTGAGCCCGTCACCGCACGGCTTGTCACGCGGGAAGTCGTTCTGATCGACGAGCAGGACGTCGTGACCGCGCTCGGCGAGGATCGCGGCGCAGGTCGCGCCCGCCGGCCCGGCGCCGACGACGACGACCTCGGCCTCGTCCACCGCGGCGACGGTCGGCGCGCCGCTGCTCACAGCCCGAACTCGGCCGGGCAGCGGCTCATCACGAGCTTCAGGTACGCCGCCAGCGAGCCGCCCGGATCGATCTCGGCCGCCCGCTCGCGCGCCTGCGTGACGTGCGAGCGGCAGCGGTCGAGCGCCCGATCGACCGCATCGGTGCGCGCGATCGCGGCCGCGATGTCCGCCACCGCCGCGTCGTCGAGCGTGTCGCGCAGCGCCAGCTTGATCTGCGGATCGGCCGCCGCGGCGAGCAGCACGGGCAGCGTGAACACGCCGTGGCGCAGGTCGTCGGCGGGGCGCTTCCCGGTCTCCGGGCCGCCGACGAGGTCGAGCACGTCGTCGGCGAACTGATACGCCATCCCGACGTCGTGAGCGAACGCCGCGCACGCCCCGCGCATGCCCGGGTCCAGACCGCTCGCGAGCGCCGCGAGATCGCTCGCCATGACGAACAGCGCCGCGGTCTTGCCGGACATCGCATGCTCCAGGCGCTCGAGCGGGCGATCTACGTCGTGGAGATCCTGCGTCTCGAGCATCTGGCCCTCGCAGACGGCGAGCGCCGCGCGCGCGAAGCTCCTCGCGGCGTCGGGACCGCCACGCGCGGCGCAGCGGGCCGCGCGGGCCACGAGCCACGTGCCCGCGTAGCCGGCGGCGACGGCGCCGAACTCCGCGCCGACGCTCGCGCTCCCGCGCCGCAGCGGGCTGTCGTCGGCGATGTCGTCGTGCGTCAACGACGCCAGGTGAAACAGCTCGACGGCGAGCGCCGCGTCGTGCAGCGCCCCGTCGGCTGCACGCGTGCCGGCGAGCCCGCCGACGACGAAGACGAGTCGCGAGCGCAGGTGCTTGCCCGGCACTGCGAGCGCGTGCTCGATCGGGTCGGCGAGCTGGCCGTCGGAGGCGTAGCCCGCAACGGCGTCGCGCAGCGCCGACGGTCGCAGCGTCAGGTCGGCGAGGTCGGCTGGCATCGTGGTCTCATCGCTGGCCAGCGACGCTAGGCCCAGCGCCGTGCAGCCGCCAACGCCGCGACGCTCCATTGCGCGTGCGGGCAATCGTGCGCCCGCGCGTGGAGCGCCGGAGGACGGGCTCCGTACCGTGCCACGAGCAGATTCGCACTCACGATCAGGGGGAACGACGATGTCCGTCGTGACGGGACGCCGCCGGGATGCACAGCAGGTCGCCTCGCGCGAGGCCCCGTCGCGCGCGGCGGGCCGGTGAGCGTCGTCCACCGACCGGCGGCGACGAGCGCCGTCGAGCTCGACGCGGCGCTCGATGTCGAAGCGCTCGCCGCGGTCGCCCACGGCGCGCGGGTGCGGATCGCCGCGGCCGCCACGGCGCGCATGCGGGCCAGCCACGACCGCCTGCTGAGCTTGCTGTACGAGGGCCGCCACGTGTACGGCGCATCGTCCGGCGTGGGCGATCTGCGCACGTCGGAGGTTGACGTCGATGCGTGGAACGCCCTCCAGCTCAACATCGTCCGCAGCCACGCGTGCGCCGTCGGCCCGCCGCTGCCCGAGACGATCGTCCGCGGCGCGATGGCCAGCCGTCTCGCCACGTTCTGCCGCGGCTACTCGGCCGTGCGGCCGTGCCTGCCGGAGCTGCTCGCCGCGATGCTCGACGCGCGCGTCACGCCGGTCGTCCCGAGCAGCGGCTCGGTCGGCGCGAGCGGCGACCCGGTCCTGCTGGCCCACGTCGCGCTCGTGCTCGTCGGCGAGGGCGAGGCGACCGTCGCCGGCGGAGCCCCGCTGGCGGGCGCCGCTGCGCTGGGCGAAGCCGGGCTCACCCCGCTCGCCCTGCAGCCGCGGGAAGGCCTCGCGATGGTCAACGGGCTGGACTTCTCGCTCGCCGCCGCCACGCTGCGCCTCGCCCGGGCGCGACGATTGCTCGCGTGGGCCGACGCCGCGGCGGCGCTGTCGCTCGAGGCGCTCAACGCTTCACTGGGCCCGTTCGAGCCGCGCGTCCAGCACCTGCGCGGCGCGGGACGCCACCGGGACGTCGCGGCGGCGGCCCACGCGCAATGCGACGGCAGCACGCTCGTGCGCGAGCCCGGCGACGGCACCCAGGACCCGTACTGCGTGCGCTGCCTGCCGCTCGTCCACGGCGCCCTGCACGAGACGCTCGACCAGGCCTGCCACACGATCGATGCCGACCTCGCGGCGGTCATCGACAACCCGCTCATCCCCCACGACGGCGGCGACGTCATGCAGTGCGGGCACTTCCACGGCCAGCGGCTCGCGCTCGCCGGCGACGCGACCGCCGCGAGCCTGTGCGCGGTGGCGAACATCTGCCACGCGCGGACCGCGCTGCTCTTGTCCGGCTACCGCGGGCTGCCGCGCATGCTCGCCCGGGACCTGGGCGCGCAGAGCGGGCTGATGATGGTCGAGACGACGAGCGCGTCCCTGGTCGGGCGGATCCGCATGCAGTCCTCGCCCGCGAGCATCCACAGCATGCCGGTGTCCGCCGAGCAGGAGGATCACGTCAGCATGAGCTGGGAGGCGTGGCGGCGCTGCGACGACCTGCACGACGCGTTCACCCACGTCGTCGCGATCGAGCTGTTGACGGCGGCCGTCGCGATCGGCGAGCGCGACGGCGCGCCGGGCCCCCGCAACGCGGCGCGGCTGCGGCAGCTCGAGCTGACCGACCCGCCGCAGGACGATCGCTCGTGCGCGCCGGACCTGCGCCGCATCGCCGCGCTCGTCGACGCCGAGGCGCCCAGTGGCGTATAGCTCGGCCGGAGCCCCGCGCACCATGGCCGCGCCGGGGCTGCGCGGCCGCGCCTACGGCATGCTGCGGCTGACGCGGCCCTACAGCCTCGCGTGGTTCATCGGCGCGCCGACCGGCGCGATGGCGATGTGGGTGGCACCCGACGCGCCCGTCGGCCGTGTCCTGCTGCTGGCCGCGGCATTCGCCCTGACGGACGGGGGCCTGACGACATGGAACGACCTCTGCGACCGCGAGACCGACAAGGCGAGCAGCGAGGCGCAGCGCAACGCGCGCCCGATCGCGGCGGGCACCGTGCCGGTCGGCTGGGCGCGCGTGCAGGTGGCGGTGCTCACGTGCGCGGGGATCGCGGCCGGGCTGCTCGTCGAGCCGTGGCTCGGCGGCCTGATGCTCGCCGGTGCGCTGTACGGGCTCGCGTACTCGGCCAAGCCCGTCTACGCGGGCGGACGCCCACTCGTCTCGCAGCTGTTCTGGGTCGCGCTGTGGCCGGGGCTGTTTCTCGCGGTCGTCATCGCTCTCGACGGTCGCCTGTCGCCGGGCTGGGTGTACGTGTGCGGCGTGGTCGCGTTCATGGCGGTCGGCGAGACGCTGGCGAAGGATCTGCGCGACCTGGACAACGACGCCGCAACCGGCAAGCGCACGACGCCCGTCGTGTACGGCCCTCGGAAGACGAGCGTGGTCGCCGCGACCGCGATGACCGTCGGTGGCCTGCTGTGGATCGTCGCGGTGCTCCTCGCCGACCCCCTCCCCGGCCGCCTGGCAGCCGCCCTCGCGGTCGTGCTCGCGCTGTGGACCGGCCGCGCGTGGCGGCTCGCGCTGTCGCTGCGCGCGGACTGGACGAAGGACGCCGCGCGTGACCTGCACGTCGGCTCGATCCGGGTGTTCCTGACGGTGAACCTGCTGCTCGTCGCCGGCCTGCCGACGTGACCCGCGGACCTCGTCAAGCGACGGCGCGCGCGACCTGCTCGGAGATCGGGGCCGCCGACCCGAGCGCCGTCAGCGAGCGGCCGAGCATCGACAGCGTCTCGGGCACCGCCGAGTAGGTCACCTGGCGCCCGAAGCGCTGCCCCACCACGAGCTTGTGGCGCTCGAGCGTCTTCAGGTGCCGGCAAACCGGCCCGACCGTGATGCCCAAGCGCGCCGACAGATCCTGGATCGACAGCGGCTCGGCCATGCACAGGCGCACGATGTCCAGCCGCCGCGGCGCGCCGAGCACCGCCATCGTCGCGGTGAGCTCGTCCTCGGACAAGCTCTCCTCGGCTGCGCCGGGCAGCCCGACGCAGACCCCGGCGCGCGTGGGGCTGTAGACGAGCGCGATGCGCCGGCGCATCCACGCGCCCACGATCGCGTCGAGCCCGACCCCGGCGCACGACAGCGACTGGCGCGCCTGCCCGCCGCGGATGCGCACGGCATCCTCCTCGGCGTCATGGCTCACGCGCGGCGACAGCGCGGCGAGCGTGCGCCCGAAGTCCGTGCTCACGGGCGCCGCCAGGCGCTCCGCGGCGCGGTCGAGCGCCGCCAGCTGGGCCCGCCAGACGTCGCGAAAGCCGCATGACCAGAAGTCGCCGACGACGGACGTCACGTCCTGCACCGTCCGCTGGGGGCGCCGGAGAGCGCCTTCCAGGCGCGCCGCGCGCAGGTCGTCGGAGTACGCGCACGGGCCGTCCGATCGATCCGGGCCGATGAGCGAGGGGATCGCGAGCTCGAGCGCCAGCCGCTCCGGCGACTGCTCGCCGAGCGCGTCCATCGCCTCGTCGAACGGGCGCTCGCCAAGCCGGTAGAACCAGCTCGCGGCGCGCAGCTGCCAGCCCGGCAGCCGGCGGTCCAGGCGCCACGCGAGCGCGCGCGTCTCGTCGGGCATCGCGGCCAGCAGACGCTGCGCGGTGGCGCGGCGCGGCTCGGGATCGGGCGCGACGGCCGTCCACAGCGCGAGGCAGCATTCGAGCCCCGCCATGTAGCGGACCTCCACGTCACCCGAGGCGGCCGAGATCTCCGTCAGCGTCAGCATGCCCTCGTGCGCTCCGACAGCCGCCGCGGCGATCTAGCCGGCGCAGCCCCTACCTCGCTTGCGCGCATCGTCGCAATCTAGCGCGACGACAGTCTCGTGCCCGAGGGTTCCCCGCTCCCCGACCAGCCGCCCGAGCGCCGCGAGCGAGTCCTCGGCAGCCAGCTGCAGGCTGACACGCACGAGAGCGTGGTCAAGTGCGAGCCCGACGACCCGCTCCTCACCCGCGGCACGCCCCCAGAGGCGCGCGACGCACGCGTCCGCCCCGGCAGGGCTCAGCCGCAGGCCGATGGTCAGCCGCAGGCGGTCGTGGCCACCGCGCCACGACACGCACGACGACTCGCTCCACGCGAGCTCGAAGTGCAGCTCGTGGCGGTACGAGAGATAGCCGATCTCGGCCGTCAGGGATGGTGGCTCGCCCACCAGCGCCCGCAGCCCGGCCAGCCACAGGCGGTAGCGGTCCGGGCGATGCAGCTCGTGCGCGACGCGCGCCACCGGATGCTGGATTCGGCGCTCGGCACTGACCTGCACCCGGTGCATTCCCGGGACCATAGGGGACGAACGACCGGATCTCGGGCCTACGGCGGCTCGGGCGCCGTTACGGGCTCAGCCGTTGGCGGCGCGGGATGCCCGGCGGCGGCGCTACGCGTCCGGCGTCCAGAGCTTCTTGTCGCCCGCTGACTCGGCTTCCTTGTCGGGCGTCCACAGCTCGTCCTCCGGCTTGGCGGGCTTCTTGCGCGCGGCGGGCTTGCGCTTCTTCGGCGCGGCGGCGGCCTTCTCGGCAGCCTTCTCGGCGCGCTTCTGCGCCTCCTCGAGCGGGATCGGCTTGGCCTCGGTCACGACGAGGTCGATCGCCTGCTCCGCCGCGACCTCCTTGGCGAGCCCGTCCACACGGCCGGCCGACCGCAGCCGGGCCAGCAGCTTCTGGCGCGACATCTGCTCGCGCTCGGCGGCGCCCTCGAGCGCGTCGAGCAGCTCCTGCTCGGTCGGCTCGATCGCCTCGGCCTTGATGATCGCGGCGAGCACCGCCTCGCGCTTGAGGGCGAGCTCGGCCTCGGGCTTCGCGTCCTCGACGAGCTCGCGCTCGCTCTTGCCGGAGATCTTCAGGTACGCGGCCTTGTCGATGCCCTGGTGGCCGAGCGCGTGGAGCATGCGCGTGAGCAGCTCGTTCGCGCGCGCCTCGACGAGCGCGTCGGGCACGTCGACGGTGGCCTGCTCGACGATCGCGTCGAGCGCGGCGGCGCGGAACTCGGACGTGACGCGCTCCTCGTCGAGCTCGAGCATGCGCTGCGTGATGTTCTCGCGCAGCTCCTCGAGCGTGTCGAAGCCGGCGGAGTCCGACGCGAAGTCGTCGTCGAGGTCGGGCAGGTGCTTGTGCTTGACGTCCTTGACCGTGATGAGGAACTCCGCGTCCTTGCCCGAGACGTGCTTGGCGCCGTAGTCCTCGGGGAACGTCGCCTTGACCGTGCGCTCCTCGCCGCCGACGGCGCCGATCAGGCCCTCTTCGAAGCCGGGGATGAGGTTGCCCGAGCCGAGCTCGATGAGCTGGTCGCGGCCCTCGCCGCCGGGGAAGGGCTCGCCGTCGACCGTGCCCTCGAAGTCGATCGTCAGGAAGTCGCCGTCCTTCGCCGGCCGCTTGACCGTGTGCAGATGGGCGAAGCGCTCGCGCAGCTCGTCGATCTCGTCATCGACGGCCTCGGGCTCCACCGACGGCTCGCGGCGGCCGACCTCGATGCCGCGGTACGCGCCGAGCTCGGCGGTGGGACGCACGCCGACCTCGAACGAGAAGACGAGCGGCTTGCCCTCGCCGGGCATGTCGGGAAGGTCGACCTTCGGATCGCCGACGGGGGCGATGCCCGACTCGTCGACGGCCTTCATGTACCAGCCGGTCAGCTGGCCATGGACCGCCTCCTCGAGGATCGGGTCGCGGCCGAGCTTCTGGATCACGATCGCCGGCGGGATCTTGCCCTGGCGGAACCCGGGGAGCTTCATCTCCTGACCGAGCTTGCGCGCCTGGTTCACGAGCGAGCGCTGGACCTCGTCGGGATCGACTTCGGCTTCGACGCGCACGCGCGAATGGGGAAGCTCGGTGATGGTGGTCTTGACTGCAGTGGCCATGCAGTGACCTTATCGTCACGGGATGCGCCGACCCCGTCCGCCCCACGTCGTCCTCGCCGCGTGGATCGTGACCGGGCCGCTCGGGCACCTGTACGGCGGCGTCGTGGACTGGGTCGTCGCGATCGTGCAGTGGAGGCGCCGGCGCAGGGTGTGACCGATCGAGCCCCGGGGTGGCGCGGCGACCGGAGCGCGGATGCCGTTGGAGGTGGTGCATGCCCATGCCACCCCAAGGAAGGCCCCGATGCGCCGCCACCTGCTGCTTGCCACCCTGCTCGTCCTCGTCCTCGCCCCCGCCAGCGCGTCAGCCGCCGACAGCCACGCCCCGAACGGCGCCCGCGCCGACTGGCTGCCACCGTCGGAGTGGGTCATGTCGAGCTGGCTGCCGTTCGACGAGGCGCGCATGTACGCGGTCCTCGGCACCGACCGCGCCGAGCTCGCGACCTGGCTGAACGACCGTCGCACGCTCGGGGCGTTCGCCGCCAAGCACGGCTACCCCTCGCGCCACGCGCTCGTCGAGAAGCTGCTCGCGCCACGGCTGCGGGGCGCCTCGGCCACGACCAAGCGCCGGCTGCGCGCACGCGCGATGGACATGCTCACGCAGGCCCATCTCGCCCGCCACGTGATGTTCCACATCTTCCACACGCCCGCGATCCCCCGCCACGCCCGGGAGATCTTCGGCATGAGCCCGAGCGCCTACCGCGCGCTGCGCGATCGCGGCTCGACGCCGCAGCTCATCGCCGCGCAGGGCGGCAAGACGCTCAAGCAGTCGACCGCGGCACTCGCGTCGATCCTCGTCCGCCGCGCCGACCAGGCCGTCCGCGTTCAAGCGATGAGCCGGCGCCAGGCCGATGCGCTGCTCGCCCACCAGAGCGCGGGCCTCGATCGCTACATGCTGACCCACTACCGCACGACGGCGCAGCAGGCCGCGTTTGCGTGCCGGCTGCACTGACCTCCCGGTTCGTGAGCCGATGGCGTGTTGACCCGTGATATAGCGGTAAAGACGCCAAGAGCGTCCGCGGGTCAGCCGTTGAGGACGAAGATCGGCCAGCGGCCGGGCACGCCCTTGAGGATCTTCTCGCCGCGGTAGTCGAAGTCCAGGCCGGCGCCGAAGACCGTGCCGTAGGTCGTCCCCGAGACCACGATCTCGCCGGGGGCCGCGAGCGAGCCCACGCGCGCGGCGATGTGGACGGCCATCCCGCCGACGTCGTCGCCGATGATCTCGCACTCGCCGGTGTGCAGCCCGATCCGCAGGTCGACGCCCTCGGCGGCGACGACGTCGCGCAGCGCCCGCGCGCAGCGCACCGCCCGGCTCGGGGCACCGTCGAAGACGGCGAGAAAGCCGTCGCCGATGCGCTGGATGACGTCCCCGTCGAAGGCGCGCAGCGTCCTGCGGACCTCGATGTCGTGAACGGCGAGCAGGTCGCGCCAGCGCTTGTCTCCGAGCGTCGCCGCACGCGCCGTGCTGCCGACGATGTCAGTGAACAGCACGGTCAGCAGGGCGCGCTCCTGCTCTCCCCCGCGGCGACCGCCGGTCAAGAACTCCTCGACCTCGCCGAGCAGCGCATCCGTGTCGCCGGCGCTTGGCAGCGAGTCGACGCCGGGCAGCTCGACGAGGTGTGCGGTCGGGATCCGGCGTGCGAACTCGCGACCGTGGCGTACGTCGACGAAGACCTCGTCGGTGCGGTGCAGCACGAGCGTCGGCGTCGTGATCGAGGCGAGCGCCGGCCGCACGTCGGCCTCGCCCGCCGCCGTCACGAGCCGGCGCGCCTGGCCGGGGCTCGCGGCGAGGCGCTCGAGGCGCGCGAGCCACGCCCGCAGCTGCGGGTCGTCGGCCGCGGTCGGCGCGAGGATCGCGAGGTTCGTGCCCTCGCCCCAGCGATCGATCAGCCGCGTCAGCCGCCGCTCGCGCTCCTCGTCGCTCTCGACCCACGGCATGTCCTCGTCGCGCACGGCGTGCAGCAGGCAGCCGTAGAGCACGAGCGCGGCGATGCGGTCGGGAAACCGCGCCGCGTGCAGCGCCGCGAGTGGCCCGCCGGCGTTGTAGCCGAGCACCGCCGGGCGCGTGCTCTGCGCCGCGTCGAGCACCGCGTTGATGTCGCCGATCTCGTGCTCGACGCCGAGCGGCCCGTGATCCGACAGCCCCGACCCGCGCCGATCCCAGATGATCAGCCGCGAGAACTGCATGAGGCGCGTCAAGAAGCGCGCGAAGCCCGGGTTCTCCCAGACGTGCTCGACGTGGGAGATGAACGAGATGACCAGCAGCAGGTCGATCGGGCCGTCGCCGTGGACTTGATAGGCGAGGTTGACGTCCCCGTTGCAGGCATAGCGCGTCGTCGTGACAGCCATCGCCGGCCCATCATCGAGCATGGCGGCGCTCAATCGGGCCCGGCGGGCACCAGCAGCTCGGATCCACCGGAGATCGTGGATGACTCGCCTTCGTGAGTCGAGCCAGCGTGGATCGGCCGCGAATCCTCAGGGTGGACCCCTTCGGAGAGCGGCCGATCCGCGCTGGCGAAGTGCTCACGGAGGCGAGACGCCGCGAGATCCGGTGGATCCGAGCTAGCTGTCGAAGATGTTGAGCAGTGCCAGGAAGATGTTGACGATCGAGACGAAGATGCCGGTCGCAAGCCAGACCGCGTCGTCCTTCGTGCCGTGCTTTCGCAGGTAGTTGAAGTCGACCATGATCAGCAGCGCCGAGACGATCCCGATGGCCGCGCTGATGAGCGGGTTGCCGCCGCTCGAGAACATCAGCATCGCGAACGACACGACGACGAGCCCGAGGATCAAAAACGACAGCGGCCGCATCCACGCGGCGAGGTCCTTGCTCATGGCGAAGCCCGCGGCGCCCATGCCGAGCGTGACGAGCCCGGTGCAGCCCGCGGCCTGCATGACGACGTCGCCCTGGTTGGTGTTCAGGAAGTAGCCGATCGTCGGGCCGATGCCAAGGCCGAGCAGCAGCGCGATGCAGTACAGCCAGCAGATCGCGAACGTGCCGACGCGCAGGCGCTCCACGAAGGACTGGGCGAACAACATGGGGATCGCGACGAGGAAGAGGACGAAGCCGGTGCCTTCGGAGAGATCGCGGCCGATGAGCGCGCCGGCGGTCAGGAAGGCGAGCGCCACCGCGACGAGGAACATGACCTGACCGAGGAGCGCCGCGACATCGGAGCGTGCGCGCACCCCCGCGGGTGCGTAGCCGGAGGTGCTGAGGTCGTCCATGCGAGGTCTCCTGGTCGTGAGGGGTGAGCGCAGCGTACCGCCTGCGCGGGACGCCTCCAAGCAGCATGGGTAGGGTGGCGCCGTGCGCTTTCACGCAGTCCTCTCCGGCGCCGTCGCGGCTGCTGCGCTCGCAGCCGTCACGCTCGCCGCGCCCGCGATCGCCGAGGCGCCGATCACGCCGGCCGGCAACTTCGGCGGCGGCGCGCTCGTCGCCCCGCCGCGCCCGATCGACGGCGCCGGCAACGCGATCGTCGCGCTGCGCGCGCTGCCCAAGCGCCGCCTTGAGATCGAGGCCACCGTGCGCGGCCGCTGCGCCGGCGGCGACATCTCCGCGGCCACGAAGGTGCTCGCGAGCGGGCGCTTCGCGTCGGACGGGACCGTCAGCCAGGAGCCGTCGCCCGCGCTGAAGATCACGACGACCTACAAGCTGTCCGGGCACTTCACGTCGACCGGAGCGGCGGAGGGCACGCTGACCGCGACGATCGACCGCTCGCTCGAGGGCCGCAAGACGAGCTGTCGCAGCGGCATCGTGAGATTCGCCGTCCGGCGCCCCGCCGGCGGCCTCGGCGATCCGGGCGCGCCAAAGGCGGCGCGCTACTACGGCACGACATCGCAGAAGAGCACCGGTCCGAGTCGCCCGATCGTGCTGCGCGTGTCGTCCAGCGGCCGCATCCTCAGCCGCGCGCTGTTCGGCGAGTCCGTGAAGTGCGACGACGGCCAGCTGTCGGTCGGCATCGAGGCTCCGCAGACCGACGTCGCCATCGACGCGCGCGGGCGTGTGACCGATCGCGAGAAGTACACGATCACCCAGGGGGAGGCGCTGATCCACGTCAACGACCGCTTCACCGCCGAGCTGGGCTCGCGCGGCGCGCGCGGGACGTTCTCGCTGAGCGCCCGCACCGCCGACCGCGCGAGCGGCCGCACGATCCAGACGTGCAAGTCCGGCACCGTGAAGTGGCGCGCGGCGCGCTGACGAGCTACGCGGTCGGCGCGCGCGGGACGTTCTCGCTGAGCGCCCGCACCGCCGACCGCGCGAGCGGCCGCACGATCCAGACGTGCAAGTCCGGCACCGTGAAGTGGCGCGCGGCGCGCTGACGAGCTACGCGGGGACCCTGCGCCGCGGGCGACCCGGCTTGAAGACCGACAGGACCGTCGAGACGAGCAGCGCGCCGACGTTGTAGGTCGCGGCCACGAGGAGCTGGGACTCCGAGCCGCCCTCGCCGCTGCTCATCTGCTCGGAGAGCCGGCCGATGAACAGCGCGCCCGAGAGGATCGTCGTGACGAGCAGCACGAGCTTCGTCATGACCCACGGGTAGCGCAGCACGCCCCACTTCGTGCCGAGCCCGAGCGCGATCCCGGTGAACAGCGCGCTGAAGCTCAGCGGGATGCCGAAGACGAACCCGAAGCGCGAGATGAGCTCGTAGGCCGAGTCGGCGAGCTGCGGGTCGGAGGTGGTCGCGCCCGTGACGGCGAGCATGAGCAGCGCCGACGACGCGCCCAGCAAACCGACCGACGAGACGATGTGCGCGGTCAGCAGGGTCCGGCGGGTGAAGGGGCGCCAGTGGCGCCGGGGCGGTGACTTGGCCGCGGGCGGCGAGACGGCGGCGGGAGGGGCTTCAGGCGTGTGAACGGATGGCATGGGTCGACCTTTAGATCGCTAACGATTAGGATGCTAACGGTCATGGCGCCCCCACGTCAACGCCCGATCGGCCTCGCGATCGCGATGACCGCCAAGCGCCTCGGCCGCGCCTTCGACGACGCGCTCGCGCAGGCCGGCGGCTCGCGGCCCGCCTGGCTCATCCTGCTCGCGCTCAAGGCCCAGCGCCCGAAGACCCAGCGCGAGCTCGCCGCCATGGTCGGCATCGAGGGCGCGACGCTCACCCACCATCTCGACGCGATGCAGCGCGCCGGCCTCGTCAGCCGGGAGCGCCTTCCGGAGAACCGCCGCGTGCAGCGCGTCGAGCTCACCGAGGCCGGCGAGGAGGCGTTCCTGCGCATGCGCGGCGCCGCCAGGGCGTTCGACGCGCGGATCCGCACGGGCTTGACCGACGACGACACGGACCGCCTGCGCGAGCTGCTCGCCGCGCTGGATGCGAACATCATCGATGTCACCGATGAGTCCGAGCGGCGGCCGTCGTTACAGGCCACATGACATCTCTACTGCACGGCAAGAACATCATCCTCTACGGCGCAGGCGGCGGCATCGGCCGCGGCGTCGCGAGCACCTTCGCCCGCGAGGGCGCGAACCTCTACCTCACCGGTCGCCGGATCGAGCCGCTCGAGGCCGTCGCCGCAAACCTGCGCGCCGCGGGCTTCGACGCGGACATCGCCGTCGTCGACGCGCTCGACGAGCAGGCCGTCGACGAGCACGCCGCGAGCGTCGCCGAGCGCGCCGGCAGCATCGACGTCTCGTTCAACCTCATCGGCCGCGGCGACGTCCACGGCACCGCGCTCGTCGACCTCGCGACCGACGACTTCATGCGCGCGACCACGCAGGGCCTGCGGTCGAACTTCATCACGGCGACCGCGGCCGCCCGCCGGATGGCGACCCAGGACTCGGGCGGCGTCGTCCTCTCGCTGACGAGCGGCTCCTCGACGCGCCAGGGTCCGGCGATGGGCGGCACCGGCGCCGCCGACGCCGCGACCGAGTCCTTCCTGCGCAGCCTCGCAGCCGAGGCCGGGCCGAGCGGCGTGCGCGTCGTCGGGCTGTGGACGGCCGGCGTCCCGGAGACGTTCGGCCTCGAGGACGACGCGAACTCGACCCGCATGCCGACCAGCCTCACGCCGGAGCAGATCGAGGGGATCATCGGCCCGATGACCCTGCTCGGCCGCGCGCCGGCGCTGCAGCAGGTCGCCGACACCGCGGCCTTCCTCGCCTCCGATCGCGCCGCCGGGATCACGGGCACGATCGTCAACGTCACGTGCGGGCTGGTCGTCGGATGACGGCCGCGCCCGAGGCCGTCGTCGCTGCTCGCGGCGGCGACGAGTCCGCGTTCGCCGCGCTCGTCGAGCCGCACCGCCGCGAGTTGCACGTGCACTGCTACCGGATGCTCGGCTCCTTCGACGAGGCCGAGGACCTCGTGCAGGAGACGCTGCTGCGCGCCTGGCGCGCGCGCTCGACCTTCGACCGCGGCCTGCAGCTGCGCGCGTGGCTGTACCGGATCGCGACGAACGCCTGCCTGGATCACCTCAAGCGCAGCTCGCGGCGGGTGCGAGCGGCAACGTCGTTCGCCGAGGTGCCGTGGCTTCAGCCCTACCCGGACAAGCTGCTCGACGAGATCGCGCCGCCCGACTTCGAGCCCGACGCGATCGTCGTCGCGCGCGAGACGATCGAGCTGACGTACCTCGCGGTCATCCAGCTGCTTCCGCCGCGCCAGCGCGCCGTCGTGATCCTGCGCGACGTCCTCGAATGGTCGGCGAGCGAGACCGCGACGATGCTCGAATGCTCGGTGCCGGCCTGCAACAGCGCGCTGCAGCGCGCGCGAGAGACGCTCCGCGCACAGCTTCCCGAGCGGCCGTCGGACTGGACGGGCGAGGAGCCGAGCGACGAGGAGCTGCGCCTGCTCGAGGGCTTCATCGACGCGCACGAGCGCGCCGACGCCGGAGCCGCCGCGGCGCTCGCGCGCGAGGACATCCGCGTCACGATGCCGCCGAACCCGTGGGTCTACGACGGCCTCGACGCGATCCGGCCGCTGCTCGAGCACGGGCTGACCGCGCCCGGCGAGTGGCGCCTCGTGGCCACGCGCGCCAACCGCATGCCGACCGCGGCGTCCTACCTCAAGGCGACCGACGACACGGAGTTCCGCGCCTTCAAGTTCGACGTCCTGCGGATCGAGGGCGGCAAGATCGCGGAGATCACGACGTTCGGCGCGGAGCTCTTCGAGGCCTTCGGCCTGCCGGCCACGCTCTGACTCCGAACGACCTACTCGACCCGGCTGTGGCGGCGGCTGTAGACGAAGTAGACGACGAGGCCGAGCGCCATCCAGATCGCGAAGCGCTCCCACGTCTCGGCGGGCAGGTTGAGCATCAGCCACAGCGACGTGAGCACCGCGAGGATCGGGACGAGCGGGACGAGCGGGGTGCGGTAGGCGCGCTCGAGGTCCGGGCGCGTTCGCCGCAGCACGACGACGCCGATCGCGACGACGACGAACGCGAACAGCGTCCCGATGTTCACGAGCTCGGCGAGCGTCGTGAGCTCGACGAAGAACGCCAGCAGCGCGACGGCGATGCCGGTGGCGATCGTCGTGCGGTACGGCGTCTTGAAGCGCTTGGACACGCGCGCGAACGCCGGCGGCAGCAGGTGGTCGCGGCTCATCGCGAAGAACACGCGGGCCTGGCCCATCATGAGGATGAGCGTCACCGTCGTCAGGCCCGCGAGCGCCCCGACGGAGATCACCTGCGCGATCTGCGACTCGCCGACCGAGCGGAACGCCTCCGCCAGCGGTGCCTCGATCTTGATCTTGTCGTAGGGCACCATGCCCGTGATCACGAGCGAGACGAGGACGTAGAGCAGCGTGCAGATCGCGAGCGACCCGAAGATGCCGATCGGCATGTCGCGCTGGGGGTTCTTCGTCTCCTCCGCCGCGGTGGCGACGATGTCAAAGCCGATGAACGCGAAGAACACGAGCGCTGCCGCGCTGAAGATGCCGCCGATGCCGAAGGTGCCGGTGTTGATCCCGAGGTCCTGCAGCAGGGTCGTCGTCGCCTCGCCGCCGGGCGCGGGTGCCGAGCCGCTCGGCGGGACGAACGGGTCGAGGTTGCCGCCGGTGACGTAGAAGAGCCCCGCCACGATCACGAGCAGCACGACCGTGAGCTTGATCGCGACGATCACGGCGTTCACGCGCGTGGAGACCTTCACGCCGAGGCACAGCAGGCCGGTGATCGCGAGCACGAACAGCGCCGCGACGAGGTTGTGGTGCGCGCCGTCGACCCACGCCGGCAGGTTCACCCCGAGCGTGTCGTGGCAGACGATGCGGAAGTAATCCGACCACCCCGACGCGACCGTCGCCGCGCCCAAAGCGAACTCCAGGATGAGGTCCCAGCCGATGATCCACGCGACGAGCTCGCCGATGCTCGCGTACGCGAACGTGTACGCCGAGCCGGCGACCGGCACCGTCGAGGCGAACTCGGCGTAGCACAGCGCGGCGAGCGCGCAGGCGATCCCGGCGGCCACGAACGACAGTGCGATCGCGGGGCCGGCGAGCGTCCCGGCGGCCTGCCCGGTCAGCACGAAGATGCCGGTCCCGATGATGACCCCGACGCCGAAGACGACCAGGTCCAGCGGCCCGAGCGTGCGGCGCAGGCCGTTGCTCTCGTCCTTGGTGTCCGCGATCGAGTCGTCGATCGACTTCGTGCGCAGTAGGGCCCCTCCCGCCATGGCGCGGCGGGTACCCGGTTTGTTCTGGCTTTAGGCCGCCCGCGGTGAGGCGGCAGCGACCGCCGCGCGCCGCCGACTCGTGTAGCGTCGCGCCATGAGGCGGGTGCCCCTGACCAGTGCGGTGCTCGCGGCCATCGTGCTGGCGTTCGTGCTCATGCGCGGCTGGGGCTCGGAGCCGGGCGACCGCCAGCCCGCCGTCGAGGTCAAGAAGGCGTCGTTTGACTCCGAGGCGCCGGTCACCGCCCCGGCGCATTGGCTGCCGCCCGAGGACTGGGTCTACAACCACTGGCTGCCATATGACGAGGGTCGCTTGTACGCGCTGCTCGGCGTCTCTCGCGGCGCGATCTGGCGCCAGCTGCGCGACGACCGCCACAACCTCGCGCAGCTCGCAACGCGCCACGGCTGGCCGGACCCGGAGAAGCTCGCGGCCGCGCTCGTCGCGCCACGCAAGACGAGCGTCTCCCCGGCGACGTTCGCCGTCCTGCGCTCGCGCGCGCGACGCACGATCACCCAGGGCCATCTGTCCCAGCACCTGCTGTTTCACTCGCTGCACCAGTTCTCCATCCCGAGCGAGGCGCCGGCGATCTTCGGCGTCACCGACGCCCGGTTCCGCGAGCTGCGCCGCGGCGAGCAGAGCCCGCTTGAGATCGGGCGCCTGCACGGTCGCTCGCCGTCGCGCGTCCAGGCGAAGTCGGCCGCGGTCCTGCGCGAGCGGGTGGCCTTCGGCACGTCGACCGGCGCGATGTCCGCCGCTCAGGGCCGCCTGCTGCTGCGCCGCCAGATCAGCCAGCTCCCGCGCTGGCTCGCCCAGGTGCGCTACAACGGCCCGCCGCCGACACACCGCGGCCAGCTCACCCGCAAGCCGCGCAACTTCGCCGCGAACCCGGCGCTGACCGCCGACGGCGAGCAGGTCGTGTTCGAGGGCTACGAGCAGAAGCTCCCGGTGGCGCTCAAGCGCGGCGAGATCAGCGTGCTCGCACGCGCGGTCGGCGAGGGTACGCCGGCGCTGAACGTCTCGGCGCACCCCGACCGCCGCGCCCCGCGCTCGGCGTACAACCCGACGGTCTCGGGCGACGGCTTGCGGATCGCGTTCGAAGCGGCCGAAGGCAACCTGAACTTCGCGAAGCGCTACGGCCAGATCCGCGTGTTCGTGGCCGACATGCAGCGCGGCACGACGACCGCGATGCCCGTCCCGCGCGTGCGCGCCGGCGTCTCGCTGTCGGCGTACAACCCGGTCATGGCCGCCGGCGGGCGCCACGTCGCCTACCAAGCGCAGCGCCGTGGCGGCCAGAGCGCGGTCTACGTCACCGACCTGCGTAGCGGCAGGCCGGCGCTGGCCAGCCGCGGCGCCGGCGGCGCGCCGGGTGCCGACGATGGCGTCTACGACCCGGCGATCTCGGGCGACGGGCGCTACGTCGCGTTCACGACGGCGGCGGCGAACCTCGGCGGCGGTGATCTGCATGGGCGCACGCAAGTGTTCGTGCGCGACGTCAAGGCCCGCACGACGACGCTCGTCAGCCGCGCGAGCGGCGCGCGTGGCGCCGTCGCGAACGACTACTCCGCCGATCCGGCGATCTCCCGCGACGGGCGCTACGTCGCGTTCTCGTCGGCGGCGCGCAACCTCGGCGCCGCCGGCCGTGCTCGCGGCTTCGTCGACAGCGGCTCGCGCGTGTTCGTGCGCGACCTGCGGACGCACCGGACCGTCACAGTCAGCGGCGCGCGCGGCTTCGCGCTCAAGCCGTCGGTCAGCGCCGACGGCCGCGTCGTCGCCTACACGTCGATCGCCGGGGGCCGCTCGCGGGTGCTCGTCCGCAACGCGCGCGGACAAGGGCCCGAGCGCCTCGTCTCGCGCGCGACCGGCCGCGCGGGCGCCGCGGCGAACGGCGCCTCGTCGGACGCGACGATCTCCGCCGATGGCCGGCGCGTGGCGTTCACGAGCGCCGCGACGAACCTCGCGGCCGGCAAGCCCGACGACCGCCGCGGCGTCTTCGTCCGCGACCTTCGCGCACGCACCACGACGCTCGTCAGCGCCGCCGTCTCGAATGCCACCCGCGCGGCGGCGTCGGCGGCGGCGCCCAAGCCGCCCGCGACCGGCCCCGTCACGTCGCCCGAGGGCGTCGTCGCGCAGCGCAGCGCGACGCTGCCGCGCACGTCCGTCGTCTCGATCTTCGACAACGCGTTCTTTCGCAGCCGCGACCGCCCGGCCGTCCGCCTGCGCGCCGGCGGCGTGCTGACGTTCAAGTGGGCCTCGCAGCAGTCACACCAGGTCACCACGCGCCGCGGCCCGCTGCCGGTGCGCTCGGCGGCAAGGGCCGCGGGCGTCTACTCCGCGCGGCTCAGCAAGCCCGGCACGTACGAGTTCGTCTGCTCGATCCACGCGCCGGGGATGCGGATGACCGCACGCGTGGAGTAATCGCGCGTCGAAATTTGGCGCAGATGGCGAAAGGCCTGCGTGCTTGGCGCCGATACGGTCGCAACCGCCCGGCTCGTCGGCTGCCGAGGGACGGGCGCCGAGGACGAGCGGCTGCCAAGGAGCGAGCACGGATGAGCTATCGGACGCATTGCGACTGGTGCGGCGAGCACCTGGCGTACGAAGACGACCAGGCCGTCATGCCGGTCACGATCTACCACCGCCGCGGCAAGGGCGCCCTCGACGCGAAGTGGGCCGAGGAGACGGGCGTGACGCGCCACTTCTGCGCGCGGCCCAAGGGCGACGCCGCCGACAGGCGCGACCGCTGCTACGAGCGGGCGATCGCCGCCATCAAGGGCACGCCGCTCAGCGACCCCGGCCTCGGCATGGAGTGGCGGATCGTGCGGATCGACGACGGCGAGCTGGCGCCGCCGCGGGCGAGGCCGGCGCGTGCGAGGGGCGTGCCCGCGCCGCCGGCGACCGACCCGAGCCAGATCGTCGAGTTCGCGGGCACCCACGTCACGCGCGAGCTGCACGAGGTGATCGTCGAGCGGCTGGCGGCCAAGCGCCAGTGGGTGCTCCCGGCCGCGGGCATCGTCTCGCTCGACCAGGTCGCGGCGATGAGCGACGAGCAGCTGCTGGCGATCGACGGCATCGGCCGCGGGACGCTCGGCAAGCTCCGCGAGGCGGTCGAGTCGCGCGACCCCGACGACGGCGTGACCCTCGCGCGCAAGGTCTACGAGCTGCTGCACGCGGGCCTGCCGCGTCTCGGCGAGGAAGACCCGCTGCGCGCCGTGCTCGCCGAGGCGATGCCCTCGCTCGCGGCGGCGCTCGGCGAGCCTGCGTAGCCCCGCGTCAGCCGGCGAGCCCTTTGCGGGCGAGCTCCTCGCGCGCGCCGTCGCTCTTCTCGAGCCCCTCGGGCGCGAGCTTGGCGAGCACCGCCGGGGTCTTCGTGAACTGCACGTCGCGGTAGTCGACGACCTCGACCTGGTTGCCCCACGGGTCGTCGAAGCGCAGCCCGCCGCTCGCGGCGACATCGACGCCCATCGCCGCGACGGCCGCTCGCACGGCCTCCTTGTCATCGACGACGAGCCCGAAGTGGCGGCCCTCGTCCGGTCCCTGCCGGCGGCCCGAGCTCAGCGCCAGGAACTGGTCGCCAAGGTCGATCCACGCCATCGTCGGCCGCTGCCCGCGCAGCTCGAAGTCGAGGAAGCGCCCGTACCACCCAAGCGCCTCGCCGACGTCGCCCACCTCGAGCGCCACATGGTTGATCCCGATCGCACGCGCCATGCGATCAGCGTAACCGGACGGTAGGCTCGCTCGAATGCTGTGCCGCCTCGGCGTTGTGATGCTTGTTGCCGGTGCCCTGCTCGGAGCGACCTCGGTGTCGCTGGCTGCAGTCCCGGCAACCCCCGAGCAGACCGCCGCGATCGCACCCGCGGTCGGATTTCCGCCCGAGTGCATCACGGCCTCGATCGCGTCCAGCGACCCTTCGTGGGCGACCGCACTGCCCACCAACACCGCCGACTGTCCCCAAGCCGACGGGACCGTCGTGCTACGCCTGCACAACGGCGCGTGGCTGCAGGTAACCGCCGGAAGCGACTTCGGCTACTGCCCGATCGCGGAGGTCCCGAATGCGATCAGCCGCGAGTTCGCGCTCTGTCGTCCCGTGACGGCCAGCAGCTACGTGCTCGGCTCGTTCGACTTCGCGCCCATGGGCAAGGGCTTCGGCACGTCGAAGCCGCGGACGATCTACAACGGCGGCGTCCCGAGCGGCCTCGTGACCCAGATCCGCTGGCAGCGCTGGGGCTCAGCGCACGCGACCGGCTTCGGCAAGAACGCGATCTACCGTCCCGAGGGCGGCTACTACGCGCGCAAGGCCACGATCGAGCTTCGCGCTAGCCGGCGCGGACGTTGCCCAGGCTCCGATCAGCCGGCGTACCTGCGTCTCCGGGCGCGGGTCCCGTCCCGGCCGGGCGGGAAGCTCGGCCGCTGGTTCAACTGGGCGGGCGCTCGGACGATCTGCTGAGCGGCACCGTCACCGCCGCTCGAAGAAGAAGAGCTTCCAGGCCTCCCACCACGTGGCGGCCTCGACGCGGATCGTGCGCCCGTCGAGGCGCTCGACGTCCGCGCGCAGCCGCAAGCGGTCCACGGGCTCGGTGCGTTTGAACTCGACCTTGATCTCGCATGGGCGGCCGGGGTCGTACGGCGCCACGGCGCCGAGGTCCGCCAGCGCCCGCCGCGCACCGTCCTCGACGCGCTCGCGCGCCCTAACGGGCGGGAGCATCCGCGCCGACAGCGCGCCGAGGCCCTGCTTCACCGCGACGGTCGTGAGGCCGTCGCCGAGCAGCGCCGCCGCCTCGGCACAGCACGCCTCGTCGCCGGTGACGAGCAGCACGGGGCAGCACCACGTGCCGCACAGCGCGGCGTTGATGCCCGTCTCGCCGACCTCGGTGCCGTTGAACCACAGGCGCTGGTAGTCGCGCCCGGAGACCGTGTGGTTGAGGTTGCCAAGGCGCGTCCCGGCCATCGCGTGCATGCCGACGAACAGCGCCGCGTCGCAGCTCTCCTCGAGGAAGGCGGTATAGCCCGTCCACTCCTCCTGCACGACGTACTCGCAGTCGGGGTGCAGGTCCTCGGCGACGAGCGAGTTGAACGTCCAGCCACCGCCAGCCCCGTGGCAGTCCATGACGACGATCTCGGTCGCGCCCCCGGCCTTCGCGCCGCGGACCGCCGCGTTGATCTCCTGCGTGTAGAGCTTGCGCGCCTCGTCGAACATCGGATCGCCGCCGGTCACCTGCTCGGGCTTGACGATCCCCGAGACGCCCTCCATGTCGCTGATGATGTGCACGCGCACATGCCACAGCCTACGAGCGAAGGGCACGCACGCTGTCGAGCTCGACGACAACCCCGGCGGGCGGCTGGGTGTGCGCGAGCGTCTCGAGCTCGGGCAGCAGGACGACGCTCTCCTGCTCGTCGGGATCGGTCCTCGCGATGATGCAGGTCGCGGCCTCATGCTCGCTGGCGTTCAGCGGCAGGTGCGGGACGCCGGCCGGGATGTAGGCCATGTCTCCCTGGCGCAGCGTGAAGCAGTGCTGCAGGCGCTCGCCGTACCAGCACGTGGTGTCACCCTCGAGCTGGTAGATCGCCGACTCGTGGTCCGCGTGCATGTGCGCCCGAGCGCGCCCGCCGGCCGGAATCGCGATGACGTGCATGCACAGCCCGCGTGAACCGGCGCTCTGGGCGGAGATGCCCTCGAAGACGTGGTGGCCCTGCTTGCTCTGTGTCAGCCCCCGGGCGGGCTTGACGGTGACGCAGTGCTGCTCGGCGGGAGGGTCGGCGATGAACTGCAAGATGGTCCCCATGGTGTGCTCCTTGTCATCGGCTGGCTTGATGGGGACGAGCCTTTCAGCGCTCGACGAGCCGACCCGGGGGTGCAGCCAGGTGTGTCGAGGTTCGTGTTCCCGTACCCCTAAGGGAGCGTTGCGGCAGCGCGCCGTTCGAACGGCGGGACCGCCCGGGGCGACGCCCGCCGCGCCCCCGGGGTCTCGCGCGCGCCGCCGCCGTCGCCGCGAGAGCGCGCCCCGAATCAGGAGGCGGTCTCGAACCCCTCGATGATGAGCTCCGAGAAGAACCGCTCGTGGACCTTCTGCAGGTCCAGCGACGGCGCGAGCTCCGAGGTGACGGCATCCATCGCGAGCACGACCTTCATGTAGAGCACGATCAGCGGGTCGGCCGCAAGGCGGTGCTTGCGCGCCGCGGCGAGCAGGTCGATCTGAAAGCGGGCGAGGATCTCGCGCCGGGCCGCGGTGGGGTGCTCGAGGTCGTCGAGGAACTGCTCGGTCAGGCGCATCATGTGCGATCGCGCCGCAGCGGGATCGGTCCGCTCCGATGGATGCAGCCAGCGCAGGAGCTGGTCCACGGCGCCCTCGGTGTCGCCGCCGAACAGCGAGCGCGCGTAGTCGCCCAGCGACTGCTGGACCTCCGGCGGGATGCGGCCGACGATCCCGAAGTCGACGTAGCCGATCAGGTTGCCGTCGAGCAGCAGGACGTTTGCGGGGTGCAGGTCGCCGTGGAACACGCCGCTCGCGTAGACCTGGCCGAGGAAGTTCCAGACGACGTTGGCGGCGGCTTCGTCGAGGTCGTGCCCGGCCGCGAGCAGCCGCTGGCGGCAGCCGTCGCGGTCGGCGCGCAGCTCGCGGATGATGTCGACGAGCGGCACCCCCTCGAGGCGCTCGGCGGTGAGCACGCGGCGGGTCGTGAGGTTAACGTGGATCTGCGGGGCGTACTCGGTGGCCGCGTCGCGGATCTTCGCGCGGATCTCGACGGCGTTGTCGGCCTCGACGGTGTAGTCGAGCTCCTCGCGCGTCCAGCGCGCGAGCTCGTCGACGATCTCCCGGCTTCGGATCGCGCCCAGCAACCGGGTGCGGTCCAGGAGCGTGGCGGCGCGGCGCATGAGCGCGATGTCGCACATGAACAGCACGCCGATGCCCGGACGCTGCACCTTCACCGCGACCCGCCGGCCGTCGTGCAGCACCGCGCCGTGCACCTGCCCGATCGACGCGCTGCCGAAGGGCTCGGGATCGAACGACTCGAAGAGCTCGCGGATGTCGCGCCCGAGCTCCTCGCGAATCACCCGCTCGACCTCTTCGTATGAGAACGGCTCGACGCGGTTGAGCAGGTCAAACAGCTCGAGGCAGTAGGCCTCGGGCAGCAGGTCGAAGCGCAGCGCGAGCAGCTGGCCGAGCTTGCCCCACGCGCCGCCGAGGGTCTCGAGCGAGCGCCGCAGCCGCACGGGTCCCGGTGCGCGGCGCCAGCGCCTCGGCACGAGCGCGGCCACGACGCCGCGGACGAGCAGCACGCGCAGCACCTCGAGCATCCGCCGCGCCGACATCGCGCGTGACGCCCCGCGCCGCGCAACCGTTGCCCTTCCCGGAGTCGCGGTCACAGCGCGGTCCTTCCCGGCGCGGGGGCGGCTGATGTCGCTGCGTCCATCGCGGCCACAGGCTAGGCCACGCCCGCATGAAGGTCCGCCATGCCCGCGGCGCCGGATCAGCCTCGGCTTGGCGAATACCCCTCGAAGGCATACGGGTTGAGGAACTGCCGCTTCCAGAAGTACGACCGCTCGACCTCGGTCATCCGCGCCTGCTCGCTGACCTCGTCCCACTCGTGCTCGATCGCCTCGACTTGCTGGTCGATCAGCTCACGCGCATCGCGCTCGGTCAGGAGGTAGGTCGATGCGCGCGCGACGCAGCCGGCCAGTTGGCTCATGCGGAAGCCGTCGCTTCCGATCGCCATCGCCTGGCTGGTCTCCCCGCCACCGCGCGGCTGCGGGCAGATGTCGTACGCGGGGGTGAGCGTGAGCCACTTGCCGTCCCAGAACGCCGCGTGATTGCGGGCGTGATCGTCGCTGTTGCCCGTGAGGATGTTGAACGTGATCCGGGCGAACAGCTCGCGCAAGGTCGTGCGCGCGTCGGTGAAACGCACCCGGACGATCTGCGCCAGATCGGCGTAGCTCGCGTAGCGGGCCATCAGCTCGTCGAGCTCGAGCATCGTGAGCGCCGAGACCATCGCGCGCCGCTGCCGCGTCCCGGGCACGCGGTCGAAGCGCCCGACGAGCAGGACGTCGCGATCCATAACGCGCACGAGCTCGACGCCGGCGACATCGAGCCCGGCGCGGCGGGCGAGCTCCATCGCCGCGAACTCGCCCTTGACGATCGCGTAGGGGTCCGTGCTCGCGGAGAACTTGGCGATCACGTCGCCGCTCTGAGCCTTCAGGAGCGCCTTCGGGCGAGCGCCGCCCACCGAGCTGCCGTGCAGAAGCGCGAGGTCGAGCGCCGGCGGCAGCGCCTGGCCCGCTACGACGCGATCGGCCGCCTCCATCAGATCCTCGAGCCGCGTGCCTGTCTCGTGCTTGCCGACCCAGACGTCGGCGCGTCCCTGGAAGTCAAGCGCCCCGATCCGGTCCGAACCCGAGTGCATGAGATACGTGAGCGGCCCGAACGCCGGCGGGTCGCCGCCCCTGCCCCGGCCAAGGAGGTGCTGCATGACGACCTGCTGACCCCAGGCGTCGGGTCCGGCGTCGTTGATCGCGCCGGCGATCGTCAGGCCGCGCAGCGGCGCGATCACGCCCGCGCGAAGCGGCAGCTCGGGCTCGTAGAGCGCGATCGCCTCCGGACGGGCGAGATAGCTGCGGCCGTAGTTGAACCGCACGATCCCGCCGGCAAGCTCGATCCGACCGGCGACGACCGGCTCCTCTGCGCCCGGCAGCCAGGTCCACACGAATCCCTCGGTGGGCTCAGAAGTCATCGCTCAGCTCGTCATCCAGGCGCGTGCGACTCGGCCGCGGTAGAAGCGCGCTTCGCGCTTCGGCGAGGTCGAGATCCGTGCTCAGACGGGAGCGCTCGACGTGAAAGAGCGGCACACCGACCAGCGCGGCGGCCTCGAACGCGACGCCCAGACCGACGCTCAGGTCGCCATGCTCGACCTTGGAGACGGTGCGGGCGGTGATCCCTGCGCGGCTTGCGAGCTCGTCCTGCGACCAGCGTCGCTCACGCCGGGCAAGCCGGATCCGAGCGCCGAGCAGTCGCGCCGCCTCCACGGCGTACGGCGAGTATGTGCGCGGGCCGTGGGCTGCCATAGAGCGGAATAATAATGCGCCTGGGCGGGACTATCAGCATTATTTTTCGGATACGGATGCGTCACGTTCGTCAAGCGAGGTCGTGGATCGCGTCGAGGATGCGCTGCGCCGTCGCCTGGGATTGCTCGCGCGAGGGCCGCGCGTTCTCCGTCACGTGCAGCGGCGTGCCGACGACGACCCGCACCTTCGGCCAGCGCCACGGCGTGTAGAGCGAGCGCGTGCCGTCGAGATACACCGGCAGGACGGTCGCCCCGGCGAGGTGCGCGATGTGCCCGACGCCGGACTTCGCCGGCACGCGTTCGGAGTGCACGCCGCCCTCCGGGAAGATGCTCATCACCCGTCCGCGCTTGAGCACCGTCGCGGCGGTCTCGAACGCGTCGGCGTCCCAGACGCCGCGCTGCACCGGGAACGCCCCGAGGCGGTTCAGCAGCCACCCCCAGCGCCCGTCGAACAGCTCGCTCTTGCCCATGAACCTGATGCGGCGGCGGATGGCGAGCGCGACGAACAGCGCGTCGAGGTTCGACGGATGGTTGGACGCCGCGATGTAGCCGCCGTCGGGGATGTTCTCGCGCCCCGTGATCCGCACCCGTGAGATGAGCGACAACACCGGCAGCAGCAGCGCGAGCGCGACGGTCTGCAGCCACGGCACACGCCGGCGGGTGCGCCGGTGGTAGCGCTTGAGCAGCTTTGCGGGCTGGAGGTCCTTCGGCAGGATGGCCGCCGGGGACCTCTTCTTCGCCATCGCGTCAGGCTACTGCCAGCCTGGCGAGCGGTTGCCTACCGCGCGACGAACGCGAGCGCGCGAACCGGGCTGCCGGTGCCGCCGACCAGCTTCAGCGGCGCGACCACGACGAGCGCACCGGTCGCCGGGAGCGCGTCGAGGTTCGCGAGCTGCGTGAGCCCGTAGCGGCCGGCGCCGAGCAGGAAGTTGTGCGCCGGGAAGCCGGGGTCAAAGCCACCGGCGGCGCCCGCGTCGATGCCGACGGTCTCGACCCCGAAGCCGACGATCCCAGGGTGCTCTGCCAGCCAGCGGGCGGCGTCGACGTCCGGGCCGGGCGTGACCGGCCCGTCGGGGCCGGCGTTCAGGAACGCGGCCTCGTCGCCGGCGCGCGCACTCCACCCCGTGCGAAACAGCACCCACGACCCGGCCGCGATCGTCCCGTGCTCGGCCTCCCAGGCGTCGAGGTCGGCCGCCGTGAGCAGGTAGCCCGGGTCCTCGGCGACCTCCGCGGTCCGGTCGATCACGACGGCTGGGCCGACGAGCCTGGCCGCCGGGATCGACGCCACGTCCTCGCCGTCGCGACCCGTGATCCAGTGCACCGGCGCGTCGAGGTGCGTGCCCGTGTGCTCGCCGAGCTCGAGCACATCCCACGCCCAGGCGGGCCCGGCATCGTCGAAGCGACTGAGCTGCCGGCGGGAGAGGTGCGGTGTGTTCGCGAACGGCTCCGGCAGGACGAGCACAGGGGTCGTCTCGCTGAGGGGCTGGGTGAGGTCGACGACCTCGACGGAACCATCGGCGAGGTCGAGAAGGAGATCGCTGACGCTGTAGCTGGGCATGGTGTCGTGCTCCTCGGTGGGGGATCAGCCGGTCTTGAACGCGTCGTGCAGCCAGTCCGCGCAGACGTCGGGATTGACCTTCGCGTCGACGACCAGCGGGCCGCAGCCGTCTGTGGCCCAGTCGGCGACTGGCGCCAGGTCGTCGGTTGAGCGCACCACGATCCCGGCCGCGCCACAGCCGCGGGCGATCGCCGCGAGGTCGGCCGGCGGGAACGTTGCGAGCGCGACCTCCTCGCCAAGGGTGCGGAAGTGATGGACCTCAGCGCCGTACGCGGCGTCGTCGTAGACCACGACGAGCAGGCGAAGCCCGAGCCTGGCCGCCGTCTCGAGCTCTTGGAGGGCGAGGAACGTCCCACCGTCGCCGAGCGCGGCGACCGTGACGCGGTCCGGGCGAGCGACCGCCGCGCCGATCGCGTTGCCGAGGCCGAGGCCGACGGCCTGAAAGGCGTTGACGAAGACCCACGAGCGCGCGTCGGGCACCTCGAGGTAGAACGACGGCCAGCCGGTGAAGTGCCCGGAGTCGACCGTGACGCAGACGTCCTCTGGCAGCAGATCGGCGAGCGCGATGCTCAGCGTGCGCGGGTCGATGTAGTCGGCGGTGCCGGCGTCCTCGTACGGGTCGTCGCGCCAGCGCCCGGCGGCGATGCGAGCCGCGAGCGCGGGGCTCCGCCAGCCGCCTCCTCCTTCTTGGCCGCCGCCGCTGCGCGAGCCGGATCCTCCGCCGTCGCGCTGCAGCTCGGCGCCGCGCCCGCCGGCCCCTTCACCGCCGCCGCCCGTACGCCGCAGCTCGGCAAGCACCGCGGCCGCCGTCAGCCGCGCGTCGCCGAGGATCCCGAGGGTCGCGGGGCGATTGGCGCCGATCGCATCGGATTCGACGTCCACCTGGATCACGATGGCCTGTGGGCCGATGAGCTTTCCGTGCCGCGTCGTCCAGTGGTTGAGCGTCGCGCCGAACGCGACGATCACGTCGGCCCGCGGGAGCAGCTCGGCGGCGAGCGGGGTCGCGAAGCCGCCCGCGATGCCGAGTACGTAGGGCAGCCCGGCGAACAGGCCCTTGGCGACCGCCGTCGTGGCGAGCAGGGCGCCGGCGTGCGCGCCGAGCGCCTCGAGCTCGGCGCCGGCGTCGGCCAGGACCGCCCCGCGCCCGCCGATGATCAGCGGGCGCTCTGCGTTCGCGAGCAGGGCCGCCGCCTCGACGACGATGTCGTGCCGCGGCGCGGGCGCGGCCGGCACCGGCGTGGCCGGCCCGAGCTCGCGCGCCGCCGCCGGGACGGGGAGCGCCTGGATGTCGATCGGGAGCATGAGCACGACCGGCCGGCGCTCGACCTCGGCGCGCCGCAGGGCGCGAGCGGCATCGGCCGCGGCGGTCGCGGGACCGTGCACGCGCTCGGCGATCGCGCCGACGGACTCGACGAGGTCGTGCTGGTCGATGCGGAAGTTCGAGCGCCGGGCGGCGGCCGGCGTCTCCCCCGCGAGCACGAGCAGCGGCGTCCGGCTCTTCGCGGCCTCCGCGAGCGCGGTGATCGTGTTCGTGAGGCCGGGCCCCTGATGCACGCTCGCGACGCCGACGCGGCCGGTGACCCGCGCCCACCCGTCCGCCATCGCGGTCGCGCCGCCCTCATGCCGTGCCGCGTAGTACCTCGCACCGCCGGCGACGAGCGCGTTCGTCACGATCGCGTTCCCGCTGCCGAGCAGGCCGAACACGGTGTCGACGCCGAGCTGCGCAAGCGTCGCGCCGACGACCTCGCTCACCGAGCGGTCGCCGTGATCACCCTGCGTCGTGCTCATGCGAACGCAACGGTACGCGAGGAGCGCGAGCGAACCGCTCGCCGGCGAGGAAGCCGATACGACGCGCGTTGACGGACAGCGCTGGGGCGCGTTGACCGTCCAACCCGATGAGACACTCGCCACGCCGAGATCGCGGCTTCCGGCGATGCCGATTGGATCATCCGCGCAAAGGAGTAGCGATCGTGTACGACCGGCCGGACGAAGGCGACATCACGACAGCCTTCGTGATTAGCGCATGGCGCGAATAGCCTGAGTTAGTCGATGGAGTCCGAGAGCTACTACGCGACCGACGGCGACATCGCGTACATCCGCGTGAGGTCGCCACATGGACCGGTGCGGTCCGAAGAGCAGCCCTGGGGCCTGCGAGACTACGACGAGCAGACGGGTGACCTGGTCGGGCTCGAAGTCTGGTCGGCATCCAAGGTGCTGCCCGAGGAACTCGTCGCCGCACTCCCCCGCTTGGATGGACGAGCCGGTCTGACGATCAGGCGAAGGTTGCCGGCGCGATGGGCGGACTCGAGACGCTGTCGCCCAGGTTGCCCGGGCGCCGGATCAGACCTCCTGCTAGGCGAGCCTCCGACGTGCACTTCGCGGAGGGAGGGTGAGCGAGGGGACTCGAACCCCCGACCGCCTGGACCACAACCAGGAGCTCTACCAGCTGAGCTACGCCCACCGTGCGGCCCTGAATCTAGCAGTGTGCGGTTCTTCGGCCGACGCGTCGCGCTCCGACCCGGCGCCCGGAACCCGGCGCGGGTCAAGCAGGAGCCAAGCATCGACACCGTTGTACGCGCCGAGCGGACAGCAGATCGCCCCCTACATGCGCATCCACGCGGGCACCTTCCGCAACTTGGTGGCCGCCGGGCGTCTCCCTGCGCCACCGAACCATCTCCGCCGGGTGGTCGGCCGGATCCGGGAAGCCTGCTCCGCCGATCGATCGCCAATGGCGCGAACGGTGATGTCTCTGCGCATTCTTGACGAGCACCGGTCTGAGCGTGGAGCCTATGGCCCGTGCTGCCGCTCCTGCCCGCGGGTGCCTTGCTGCGGACCGGAAACGCGGAGTCGATGCTGCAAAAGGTGGGCATCCAGACGGTGGACAAGGCCTTCTTACTTCGCTTTGCGGGAGCGGAGATACGTGCACATGTCCTGGACCGCCTTTGCGACAGTGTCGGGGTGATTCGCTGTGAAGCACAGCCGATAGTATCCTCGCGTGTGGCAGGTCAGCGTCCGTCCGCTTAGGAGTGTCACGTGCGCCTCGTGTTTAATATCGGCCAGAAGCTGTTCTTCGGTTTGGCCGAATAAAAAACTTCGTAGGTCGAGCCAGAAGAACTGGGCACTGTTGGCGCCCTCCGCGTGGAAGAACGGTACGTTCTCCTTCACCAAGATGGTCTGGACCCGATTGAAGGACGCCGTGAGCGCGGCTTGATAGCGCGTCATTGCTTCGGCCCATATCGTTCCACCGTCGCTAATGATCTGCTGAATGTAGCGCTGCTTGAGCGAGTCCAATGGTGTGAACCACGCCAGTGAGTGGGGGAGGGCGACGCCCACCATCGCTGCGTGTACGTGGGGCGACTCGGATATGAGGAAGCCTGTGCGAAACCCGGATAGCCCGAAGTCCTTGGCGAAACCCCATACGACGTGGACCCGCTTCGGCGCCTTCTTAGTGGCGTCGAGCGCGAGCGCGCTCACGAACTGCGGCTTGGCGTTGTCGAGTTGCGAGTGGCAATACATCTCGTCGGAGATGATGTGCATCTCGGGATCTTGTTTCAAAGCCCAAGCATAGATCGACTCAAGCAGCGCCTTGTCGTAGTTGACGCCCAGAGGGTTGTGCGGGTTGGTAAGCACCAGCAACCTGGGTTTAGGGTCAGTTGCGGCGTACGTTCGCTTCAGGTCCTCCAGGGTAAGTTCAAAGTTGTCCTCCCCGCGTTCGGTTAGGAACGCCGGAA
This sequence comes from uncultured Actinomycetes bacterium, assembly GCA_963839905.1. GTDB lineage: Bacteria > Actinomycetota > Thermoleophilia > Solirubrobacterales > Solirubrobacteraceae > CADCVQ01. Next base: position 504,335 of record CAWIXC010000018.1, read on the forward strand.
CGCACTTGAGCCGCGCGACCTGCTCGAAGCACCACCTAAAGCCTTGCCAGCACGGCGCCGGCAGCAGCACGGTGCTCTCTGCTGGCACCGGTGGCATCGCCCCCTTGGACAGCGGCTGCTGAAGGCCCAACGCGATCGACTGCAGAGCTGACGACACTCCTGCAACCCCAAAGATGTTTTCCATCGCTACGGTCGCCCCGAAGGATTTTCCCAGTCGGTCGGCCATGTCCTGCCGCAACCCGTCGCGGCCGTACGCTGTGGCGTATCGGATGTCGTCTTCGCCCAGTTCCACCTTGGAGAACACGTTGTCCTCCAGGAACTGGAAGATCAGGACGTTCTCCGCAATGGAGAGGTCGATGGGCTGGTCAATGCCGGCGTCGGCTAGCAGTTCCCGGTAGAGGACATTGCGCTGCTCCTCGTCGGGAACCAGGGAGAGACGGCGCTGATCGTCCTCCGCCAGGTTGGTAATCGCGAACGCCGGCAGGCTCGGCACTCGACCGGTCACAGTCCCCCCTCGTGGTCGCACTCTTGTAACCGTGCGAGACACACGGTTTCTCGACCGCCATTGCCAACGCGCGTCAACCGCCGGAATCCTCCACGCGGTGAAGCGCAGATGTCGATGCCGCGTCGCCCGAGAACTCGGTGTGGTCACCGTATCGGCTGAAAGCCACGAGCGCAACACTGCTTTGCATCATTTGTGAGTGAGGATGGCACTGCGAGGAGGCCAGCGGGAGCGCCTGCGACGGCGATGCCGGCCTGGGCTGCCGAGAACGCCGAGCCGCGGCGTGAAGCGGGCACCCGCGGCAGTCGGCTGCGGCGGCCCGCAGGGTGCGCAGCGAGCGTCGACATCGCGAACGCCGTGAAGCACTTCAAATTCGAGGAGCGCGGGCAAGCGGCGCATCCACAGCAAGCCCGGCCGCTGGGAGGTCCCGCGCGTGCAACCCCTGGCTGCGCGCCGAGCTCGGCGCCGTGCCGCCCCGCGCGCTGGTCCTGCTCGGCGCGACCGCCGGCCAGGCCCTGCTCGGCCCCTCGTTCAAGCTCGGCGAGGCGCGAGGGCAACGGCTCGCCAGCGACCTGCACGAAGTCGCGAGCTTCCTCGCATCTTCGAGCAGCTCTGCCGGCTGAGCTACGCCCACCGTGCGGCTCTGAATCCAGCACCGGCGGCGCCAGCTTCCGGAGCCCGCGGTGCGCGTCCGCTAGATATAGGGGCATGAGCTTCGAAATCGGCGATGCCGTTCCCCCCTTCACGCTGCCCGACACCGAGGGCGTCGAGCACTCGGTCCCGGTCGACGACGCGCCCGACGCGACCGTCGTGATCATGATGTGCAACCACTGCCCCTTCGTCCAGGCCTGGAACCCGCGCGTGGCGGCCGTAGCCAACGAGTACGCGCCGCGCGGCGTGCGCTTCCTGTCGATCAACTCGAACGACGCGAACCGCTTCCCGGCCGACTCCTACGAGCGGATGGTCCAGTTCGCGCGCGACCAGGACTGGCCGATGCCCTACCTGCACGACGAAAGCCAGGCCGTGGCACGCGCGCTCGACGCCCAGGTCACGCCGCACCTCTGGGTCCTCGACCGCGAGCAGACCCTCGTGTGGACCGGCGCGCCCGACCAGGACCCCGGCGACGAGTCCGAAGAGGAGAACGCGGGCTGGCTGCGCGAGGCGCTCGAGTCCGTCCTCGCGGGCTGCAAGCCGGCCATCGAGCAGCACGCCCTGCGCGGCTGCTCGGTCAAGTGGAAGCAGTAGGCGCCCAAGGCTGAGCGGCGCGGCCACAAGGGACGCGGGGCGCGAGGCGGTGGCAATCGTTGCCACCGCCCCACGGCCCTCGCGGTCTACGGTCGCGTCGATTCACCGGACGCGATCCGTCGGCTCTCTGCTCACGTGCTCCGGAGGGGGTGACCAGAGCGCGGGCGGAGTCGGGTGAGTGGGAGGGGGTATGGCCCACCCGACGTCTTGAGTGCCTGCGCAGCATTCTGCGTGCTGGACCTCAACCTCCGCTAAGGCAGACATGTGGGTTGTGCAAGAGCCTCAGAGCCTGTGTGCGCTCCCTCACACATTGCTGACGGCCGGTGTCGAGCATCGATCGCTTCCACGCCACCGCGGACGGGACTTCAGGCCCCCCGCGCCGCAGCGGATCACGCGGTGGACGCCCTGACGGATCCGCCTGATCGCGCGGCTCGCAAGCAGAGGCGGGCACCTCCGCGGCATCCGGCGCCGCGCCGAACCGGCTGAGCCATACTGCTCGCCGTGCACGGGTTCGCTCTGACGGCCATCGCCGCCCGGTGGGCGCGCGGCGCCGGTGTCGCCATGCTGGCCGCGATCGTCGCGGCGGCGCTGCCGGCGCTCGCCGACGCGCAGACGAGCCCGCAGTACCCGGTCCCTGCCGTCGGGGACCCGCTCGAGACGCTCGTCGCGCCCGGCGATACCGTCCGACTCTCCGACGAGCGGCTCGTCACGCGCTGGGCCCATGCGAACTCGCTGTATCCGATCCGCACCGCCCCGCGCAAGACGGCGCGCAGCATCACGCGCCTACGCTTCTACACGGAGGACAAGCGCCCCGAGGTGTACCTCGTCCTCAGCGCCGTCGTGGATGCCGGCAACGACGTCTGGCTGCGCGTCCGCATTCCGCGGCGGCCGAACGGCCAGACGGGTTGGGTGCCGGTCGACATGCTCAGCCAGCTGTACGTCGTTCGCACGCGGCTGCTCATCAACCGCAAGACCCTGAGGGCGACGCTGTACAAGTCCGGCCGCCGCATCTGGCAGGCGCGGGTCGGCGTCGGCAAGGCGAGCACGCCCACCCCGCGCGGCAAGTTCTACATTCGCGAGCTGCTCAAGGGGGACGGCAAGCTCTACGGGACCTGGGCGTTCGGCACGAGCGCGTACGCGAACCTGTCGGACTGGCCCGGCGGCGGCGTCGTCGGGATCCACGGCACGAATCAGCCCGGCCTCATTCCCGGCCGCCCGTCCCACGGCTGCGTGCGCGTGCGCAACGTGAACATCAACAAGCTTCGCCGGCTCATGCCGATCGGCACCCCGATCGAGATCCGCTGAGGGCGGCTACTGCAGGAACACCGGCGTGCCGACCTTCACGCGCCGAAACAACTGCTTGACCGCCTTGGGGGACATCCTGATGCAGCCGTGCGACGCCTGCGTCCCGAGCGACTCGATGTCCTTGGTGCCGTGGATGCCCTCGCCGTCGTGGTAGCCCATCCAGCGCGCGACGAGCGGGTTGCGCGGGTCGTCCGCCGGGATCGTCTGTCCTGCGAGCTCGCCCGCCCAGGCCTTGTCGGGCGCGTGCCACGGCGGGTTGACGATCTTCTCCTCGATCTTGTAGCGCCCGGCCGAGGACTCGAGCCCCTGCTGCCCAACCGCGATCTTGTAGCGGCGCGTTAGGCGGAGGTTCTCGTAGAGGCGCAGGGTCTTTGCGTCGCGGTCGATCCCGATGACGGTCGGGTAGCGCTTGGCGAGGTCGACGAGCGTGCGGTCGGCCCGCTCGATGACGGTGACCGGCAGCTTCACCTTGCGGCCCGTGGCGGCGGGCTCGGCGGCGGCGCGCACGAGCTGCTCCTCGAGCTCGGGCCGCTTGACCTTCACGCCGTTGCGCGCGCGGGTGCGGCTGAGCTTGCCGTCGCGCACGTCGATGTCGGCGTCGCGCGCGGGTCGCTCGACGCGCCGGGCGACGCGTGCGACGAAGCCGTCGACCTTGGCGCGGTTGTATGAGACGCGGGGCCTGACGGCGTCGCCGTCGCTGTTCTGTGCGGCCTTCACGCTTGCGCCGGCGTCGATGCGAACGCCGGCGAGGTCGGGGCGCAGGACGAAGCGCTGCGCACGGTAGGTCACGGTGACCGGCCGGCGGACGGCCTCGCTCAGGCGGCTCGAAACCCTCGCGCGCGCCGCCTTGGCATCAAGGCCGCCGACGTCGACGGAGCCGACGCGGACGCCATCTGCGATCCGCTCGTCGCCGCCGCAGCCGCCGGCAACGATCCCTGCGAGCAGCAGGGTTGCGATCGCGATTGCTCGAGCCGTCGGCTTCACGGTGGCCTGGGCTACCCGGTGCGGCCGGCTCACAGACAACCGTTCGCGCGCCAAGCCGCGCGGCGAGCGAGGACCTCGACGATCCGGCATTAGCCGTATCAGCGCGGGCGGCGCGGCTGTCTACGTGACAAAGGCCTGATCGATCCCCAACCGCAAAGGCAGGTTCGTTCACGATGAAGGACTGCGACAACGGCGTCCTCGCCGGCCCCAGCACGTCATGCCCGTTCGCCAAGAACGTCCGCGACGCGTACTTCGACGTCCCCGGCGACTCGGTCGAGGTCGACGTCCACAGCCCGGTCACCGGCAAGACCTACACGATGGCCTGCGTCCGCACCGGCGACCGCGTGACGTGCCGCGGCGGCAACCAGGCGGTCGTGCAGTTCTCCGCATAGGACCCCGGGGCCAGCACCCCGGGCTGGATTCGAACCAGCGACCTGCGGATTAGAAGTCCGCTGCTCTATCCACTGAGCTACCGGGGCACGCGCCGACAGGCTTGGCCGGCACGATCGGGATGATCCCATCATCCGAGCGACACGACTCGCTCTACGCGGCACCAAGCGACCGCGCCCACATAGTCGGGATGGCCGGATTCGAACCGACGACCCCCGCGTCCCAAACGCGGTGCTCTACCAGGCTGAGCTACATCCCGTCCGCGTGAACGGTACGCGAAGCGCGCGCGACGCCGGCCGGCCGGGCCAACCGCAGGCGTAGATCATCCGTCCAGATCGGGGGGTCGGCCGTTCGTCCACGCCGACTACAGAACGTCCGGCTACGTCTGGACGCGGTCGATCAGTTGAGCATGATCTCCCGGACCCTTCGTCGAGCGTTCCTTCCGGCGGTTCTCGTCGCGGTAGCGCTCGTTGTGCCGACCACCGGGTCGGCTGCCACGTGTGCCGGAGCAGACCTCATGCCGGCACCCGACAACTCGGCCACCCTGCGCAGCGCGACCCTCTGTCTGGTCAACGAGGAGCGTGCGAAGCGCGGGCTGGCACAACTCACCGCCAACTCACAGCTGGGCAAGGCGGCTCAGCGCTACAGCCAAGCCATGGTTCGCGAGAGCTTCTTCGACCACGTAAGCCCCGGGGGCAGCACGCTCCTGAGCCGCGTCCGTCGCGGCACGGCCTACCTGCGCGGCGCGCGCAGCTACGCCCTCGGCGAGAACATCGCCTGGGGAAGCGGCAACTTCGCCACGCCAAAGGAGACCGTCCAGGGCTGGATGGAGTCGCAGGGTCACCGCGACAACATCCTCAACCGCCGCTATCGCCACATCGGCGTCGGCATCGCGATCGGCGCCCCCGAGGACGTCGGTGGCACGCCGGCAGCGACGTACACGACGGACTTCGGCCACAAGGTGAGCCGCAAGTAGAACCCGGACCCATCGCCGCACGAGGCACCGGCGCGAGACCGACTAGGCTCTCGCGCCGATGCCGCGCGTCGAGCCGCTCCGAGCCCTGCACTACGACCCCGCCGTCGCCGGCCCGCTGCAGGATCTGGCAGCCCCGCCCTACGATGTCATCGACCCCGGCCAGCGCGAGCGGCTCGCCGCAAGCTCGCCCCACAACGTCGTCGCGATCGACCTCCCCGAGGACCCCGGCGGCGGCGACCGCTACGCCCACGCCGCAACCCTCCTCGAGCAGTGGCGCACCGAGGGCGCGGTCGTCCACGACGACGAGCCCGCGATCTGGGCGCTCGTCCAGGACTACACCGCCCCCGACGGCCGCCGCCTCACGCGCAACGGCTTCTTCGCCCGAGTGCGCATCGAGGACTACGGCCCCGGCGCGATCCGCCCGCACGAGCGCACCCACCCCGGCCCGAAGGCCGACCGGCTGAGCCTCACGCGCGCCACCAAGGCCAACCTCTCGCCGATCTTCTCGCTGTACTCCGACCCCGAGCTGACCGCCTGGCGCGCGCTCGCAGCAGCGACCGACGCACAAGAGCCCTTGGGCGAGGTCACCGACGCCGACGGCACCCACAACCGCCTCTGGCGCGTCACCGACCCGGAGATCATCGCCACCGTCACGGAGGCGACAAGCCAGGCCGAACTGCTCATCGCCGACGGCCACCACCGTTACGAGACCGCGCGCGTCTACGCCGACGAGATCGGCGGCGAGGGCGCCCATCGCTACGTGCTCATGTGCCTCGTCGCGCTGCAGGACGAGGGCCTCACGGTCTTCCCGACGCACCGCCTCGTCGACGGCCTCGCCGGCACGGACAAGCCCGAGAAGCTCGCGACCACGCTGCGCGCCTGCTTCGACATCGAGGAGATCGACGCCGACGACCTCATCCCGCCCGGCGACGGCAACGGCACGATCCAGCTCGGCTACATGGACAGCCACTTCAAGCGCGCGTTTCGCCTCACGCTGAAGGACCAGGCGATCGCCGACGAGGCGCTGCCCGAGATGCCGGAGCCCTACCGCCGGCTGGACACCGCGGTGCTCGAGGCGCTCGTCCTCACGGGCCCCCTCGGCCTGACCGAGGACGACATCTCGCACCTCAACGGCCTCGACTACGCGCGGTCCTTCGAGGAGGCGCGCGAGCTCGTCGAATCCGGCACGTTCGACGCCGGGTTCTTCCTGCGTGGCATCCCCGTCACGCAGATCCAGGACATCGCCGCGGCGGGCGTCAACATGCCGCCGAAGTCGACGTACTTCTTCCCGAAGGTGCCGACCGGGCTGCTGTTCAATCCGCTCACGGAGGCGGAGTAGCATCTGATCCATGCACGCATCGGCTCAGCGCATCAGCGGGTTTCGTCACATCGTCAAGGTGCGACAGCACCGGCTGAACTGCGACGAGCCGCACGAGTCGGGCGGCCAGGACGCCGCCCCCTCGCCGCAGGAGCTCCTCGCCGCGAGCCTGGCCTCGTGCACCGCCGTGACGATCGAGATGTACGCCCAGCGCAAGGGCTGGGAGCTGCACGACGTCGAGGTCGCGTGCGACTACGTCCCCGGCGAGCGCGGGTGCCCGACGAAGTTCTCGCTGACGCTGCGCCTGCCCTCCGATCTCACCGACGAGCAGGTCGCGAAGCTCAAGGTCATCGCGACGAAATGCCCGGTGCACCGCACGCTCGACGGCGAGGTCATGTTCGACGAGCGTGTCGAGCGCGTCCAGCTCGCTCACTGACGCGCTGCGCGGCGTCCTGCTGGACCCCGCGCACGCGACGACGCTGCCCGTCCACGGCCGCACCGAGGCCGCGGTGCTGGCGCCGCTGTACCTGCAGGATGGCGAGCTGCACGCGATCTTCACGCGCCGCCGGGGCGACCTGCGCAGCCATCCCGGCGAGATCTCGTTCCCTGGCGGCCGCCGCGACGAGGGCGAGGAGCTGAGCCGCACCGCGCTGCGCGAGGCAGAGGAGGAGATCGGCCTGGACCCCGACGGCGTCGAGCTGGTCGGCGCGCTCGCCCCGGTCGCGACGTTCGTGAGCAACTACGCGGTCTATCCGTTCGTCGGCCTGATCGAGCCCGGCGCGACCTGGACGCCCTCCGCGACCGAGGTCGACGAGATCCTTGAGCTGCGCCTCGCGGACGTCGCGGCGTCACGCACGCGGACGCGCCTGCAGCACCGCGGCATCGCGATCCGCACGGACGTCTACGCCGTCGGCGAGCAGCGCGTCATCTGGGGCGCGACCGCGCGGATCGTGGGCGACCTGCTCGCCCGCCTGAGCGACCTCGACGGCGCCGGGGCGCGCGCCTGACACGGACGATGAACCGCGACGAGCTCCTGCGCAGCCTCGCGACCCGCGTCTCCGACGAGCGCGTGCTGCAGGCGTTCGCGGCCGTCCCGCGTGACCTGTTCGTCGCGCCGCAGATGGCCGCGGCCGCCTACCACGACTCACCGCAGCGCATCGGCCATGGCCAGACGATCTCCCAGCCGACGGTCGTCGCGCGCATGGCCGAGCTGCTCGAACTGCACCCGATGGACCGCGTGCTCGATGTCGGCACCGGCTCGGGGTACCACGCGGCCGTGCTGTCGCGCCTGTGCGAGCACGTCTGGGGGATCGAGCTGCACGAGCAGCTCGCGCGGCGCGCGGCGCGCGTCCTGCACCACGGGGGCTTTCACAACGTGACGGTCCTCGCGGGCGACGGGACCGCTGGGCTGCCCGAGCACGCCCCGTTCGACGCGATCAACGTCGCCGCCACGGCGCGCGGGGAAGTCCCGCCCGCGCTCGAGCACCAGCTCGCGCTCGGCGGCCGCCTGGTCGCCCCCGTCATCGACGGCGAAGGCGAGCAGCTCGTGCTCGTGCGGCGCCACGAAGGGGGCTTCGAGCGCCGGCGGCTCGATGCGGTGCGCTTCGTCCCGCTGCGCTAAATGGCCCACTAGCAGGGACTTTTGGCGAACTCGCATCCGTCCGCCTAACCATGCACAATGCGCGATATGAGTCGGGGGAGGCTGAGCCCGCAGTCGATGGCTGCGAAAGACGCTGCTGGCACGGTGCGCGTGCTCGTCGTCGGGACGGACGCGCGCTACCGCGAGCGCGCGCGATCGGTGATCGGCGAGCTGGGAAGCGTCGCCTTCGCGGTCGCGGAACCGTCGGATCCGGTGGACGTGAGCGCGCTGGTCCAGCGCGAGCGCGCCGACGTCGTCGTGCTCGACGCGACCGGCTGCGAGCCGGCCGTGGGGCGCGTCGTCGCCGCGCTGTCGGCGAAGCTCCCGCGGCTCGGGATCGTCGTCGTCTGCGAGCACCTCACGGACGCCGCGCGCGACCTCAACGCACTGCCGAAGTGGGGCTGGCGCAGCGACCTGCGCGCGGCCGTGCAGGTCGCGCACATGGAGATCAGCGCCCTGGCCCGCAGCAGCGAGCGCTGGCGCCACGACCGCCGCGACCTGCGCGGCGTCGCGCGCCCCTCCGCGTCACGGCGCTAGGAGTCTCTAGGCGCTCTCGACCTTCACGCCGCCGAAACCGCTCGACAGGCGCACCTCCCGCCCGCCCGCCTCGTAGCGCGCGCAGCCGTTGACACGATGCGGCGGCGCCGTCGTGTCGTTCGGGAGGTCGTCCGCGAGGCAGAGCAGGGCACCGCGCGCCTCGACGTCGCTGGTGAAGCGACCTGCCTCGATCCGCGCGACGGCGGCTCCCGTGGGCAGGGCGCCGGGGTCGATGGTGAACTCGGCCTTGCCGGGCGTCGGCGGCCCGGCTGCAGGGCGGCCAACGCCCGTCCAGAAAGCCTCGATCGCGGCCGCCGGGACGATCACCACGACCCCGGACTCGATCGGCTGGTCGGGCCGCGACCCCACGTCGCTGCGACGGATCGCGAGACCGGAGACGCCACTGGACGGCTGAGCCGCGCCGCCGCCGGGGGTCGAGGCGCCGACCGTCTTCCCGGCGCCGGACGCGCCCGTCGCCGCGCCGTCGTCGCCGTCCCCGCAGCCGGTCCACGCAAGCAGCGCGACCGCCACAAGGCCGAGATGAAGTGCTCTGTGCCAGTTGTCACACACGGGGGGGTGAGCGCTATTAGGCTGCCGATCACCGGAGCGGCCGGGGACCGCGAGTGTAACTCCGAGACGACGGATCGAGGACGAAATGACACCATCCCTGACTGGCCGCCCATCCCTGCGCTTCGGGCTCGTCGCAGCCCTCGCGGCTGCCGCGCTCTTGACGGCCGCCGCGCCTCCGGCGCATGCCGCGGGCCCGCCGCGCGATGTCGTCTTCTCGCTGGACGGCTCCGGCAGCATCGACGCGAGCGATTGGAACCTGCAGCGCGACGGCTACGCGGCAGCGCTCCAGGACACGGTGTCCTTCCCCCGCGATGGCTCCATGGCTGTCGGCGTCAACCAGTGGTCCAGCGCCGGCGAGGTGCGTGAGGAGGTCCCGCTCACGGTCATCGACGACCAAGCCGATGTGGACGCGATCACCGCGGCGATCGGTGCCATGACGCAGTTCGCGGGCGCCACCGATCCCGTGACGGGCCTGGACTTCTCGACCGGCATGCTGACGAGCGGCGGCCGGCCAGCCGCTGACTGGCACATCTGCATGTCCACCGACGGGCCGAAGAACGACGGCGGCGGCACGCTCGGCGGCTCGGCTGCCAGCGCGCAGAGCGCGGGCGTCGATCGCTACTCCGTCGTCGGGATCGAGGACTTCGGCAACGGCAGCCAGCTCAGCGCCTACTACCGCCCCCACGTCTTCGGCGGCGGGACGTTCACGCTCGCTCGCAACACGGTCGAGTTCGCGAACCTCATCACCGGCGGCTGCTTGAACGACCCCGTCGAGCTCGTCGGGATCGAGGTCAACCAAGGCGTCCAGAACTGGAAGAACACCGTGCCGCTGGTAGCGGCGAAGGCGACCTCGGTGCGCGCGTTCGTGCAGATCCCGACCGGCGCCGATCCGCAGCGGATGGGCGGGCGGCTCATCGGCCGCCGCGGCGGCTCCGAGCTCCCCGGCAGCCCGCTCCCCGCGGTGAACGCCGGCGCCTCGCTGCTCGTCGAGGAGGACATCGTGCCGCGGCGCGGCACGCTCGAGGACAGCCTGAACTTCCAGCTGCCCGCGTCCTGGCGCTCGGGCACGGTCGAGCTCGAGCTCGACGGCGGCGGCACGCCGCTGGCCTGCCAGGAGGCCGCCGGGCCGACCACGCTGGACTGCAAGGTCACCGTGACCTTCGAGAACGGCGCGGCCGCCGACGTCAAGGTCATCGGGGTCCCGTTCACCGATGGCGGCTCGACGGTCGTGCCGCCGCCGGGAGCGCTGCGCGAGACCGGCGAGCGCATCCGGGCGGCGCTGCCCGCGGCCACGATGGCCGTGTCCACCCAGGACCAGCTCTTCACGACGCTGACCGGGCCCAACCCGTCGCTGGCCACGGTCAACGGCCGGCTGTCGGTCCAGCGCTTCCTCGACCTGTGCATCTCGCTGTTCGGCTGCGACACCCTGTACTACGGCCAGCTCAGGGGCAACAGCGGGGGCGGGCTGGCGGAGGACATCCCCGGCGACGTGTCGTCGGGCTGGGACTACGGCCTGCACACGTCGGACGCCGCCGGCTTCTTTCGCAACGTCGCGCCGCACGAGGTGGGACACACGCTCGGCCTGCACCACAGCGTGCGCGGGCCCGTCGTCAGCGGCAGCAAGCTCGGGCCGTGCGGCGAGGGCGCCGACGCGTCTGCACCGGACTTCCCGTACTTCGGCACGGTTGGCGGCGCCGAGCGATCGCTGCTGGGCCCCGACGGGGCGGGCGACGACGACCAGAACTGGGGCATCGACGCGCGCTTCTTGCGCAACGACGTCAACGACCTCGCCGTGATCCCGCCGATCGGCCCGCACGCGACCTTTGACCTGATGGGCTACTGCTGGATCGCCGCGCCGCAGGACATCTGGCCCTCGGACTACACGTGGGGCCTGGCCAAGGCGGGCTTGGACAGCCGCTTCGGCGCGACGGTGTCGGGACGCCCCCGCGTGTCGGGCGAGCACCTCGTGTTCGCGGGTCGCGTGGATCGCACGAGCGATGCCGCGACGATCGACACGACCGCGGTCGTCGACGGGGACCTGCCGGCGCCCTCGCCGGGCAGCTACGAGCTGCGCCTGCTCGACGCGGGCGGCGCGACGCTCGCGACGGTCCCATTCGAGCCGCAGGACGACAGCTCGCGACCGGGGACGACGCCGTCCACGCCGGAGCGGATGTTCGTCGTGTCCGTGCTCAAGCCCGCAAGCGCGGTCAAGCGCGCGCAGATCTGGCACGGCGCGACGATGGTCGGGCAGCGCGTGGCATCGGCCGGCGTGCCGTCGGTGAGCCCTGTGAGCCCCGCGGCCGGGTCGACGCAATCGGGCGACGACGTGCACTTCGCATGGACCGGCTCGGACCCCGACGGCGACGCCCTCACCTACAACGTCCGCTACAGCAACGACGGGGGTTCGAGCTGGCGCACGCTCGCCGTCGACTATGCGGGCACCTCGATCGACGTGGCGCGCTCGAGCCTGAAGGGCGGCAGCACGGCGATCTTCCAGGTGCAGGCGTCCGACGGCCTGAACGTCAGCTCCGTCGACTCCGGCCAGTTCGAGGTCAAGGGCAGCGGCCCGCGGGTCACCCTCGGCAGCCCGCTCGATGGCGAGACCTTCTACTCGGGGGTCCAGCGGGTGCTGCTCGAGGCAACGGCGCTGGACAACGAGAGCGGGGACGTGAGCGCTTCGGTGACCTGGACATCGGACCTCGATGGCCCGATCTTCACCGGTCCCAGCGGCTCGGTCGGCGCCGACGAGCTCAGCGAAGGCACGCACGAGCTCACGGCCACGGCGAGCGACCCGGGTGGTGTGACGGGCTCGGCGAAGGTGCACATCCAGGTCTTCCGCATCGCGCCGCCGCCGCCACCTCCGCCGCCTCCTCCGCCGCCGCCTCCGCCGCCGCCGCCACCTCCTCCGCCACCGCCACCGCCCGTGACGCCACCACCGCCGCCACCGGCCGTGACGCCGCCACCGCCGCCACCCGCCGTGACGCCGCCACCCCCGCCGGCCGCCCCCGGCGTCCAGCGCGGGATCGCGGTGCTCCGCGGGCACGGCGGATGTCAGCGCGGCCCGTTCCGCGTGCGCGTGAACGGCAAGCGCATCGCGCGCGTCGTCTTCTCGCTGGACGGCCGGCGCGTGGGAACGCTGACGTCGCCGAACCTCCCCGCGCCTCGCGGCGCACCGGGCTACGGCCGGCGCTTCAGCGTGCTCGTCCGGCCGGCCAGGCTGTCGCGCGGCAGGCACGTCGTGACGGCGCGCGTGACCTTCCACAAGGCCAGCCAGACGCCGCCGAAGCGGCTGACCAGCAGCTTCAGGCGCTGCTGAGGGCGCCCACAGCGAGCTTCGCCGCCGCGAGAGCGGCGGCGAAGGCGCGTTGCACGAGCCGGCGGCGACGCTGAGCGCGCGCGCCGCCGGCGAATCGGCGGACTAGCTCGCGGGCTGCGGGACGAGCCGGATGTACGGCAGCGGGGACTCCCACTCGCCGAAGATCTCCTTGGCCTCGTCGTTTGAGACCGCGCCCGTGATGATGACCTTGTCGCCGTCCTGCCACTGCGCCGGCGTCGCCACGCGGTGCTTGGCGGTCAGCTGCAGCGAGTCGATGACGCGCAGGACCTCGTCGAAGTTGCGGCCGGTCGTCATCGGATAGACGAGCACCAGCTTGATCTTCTTGTCGGGCCCGATGACGAAGACGTTGCGCACCGTCTGGTTCTGCGCCGGCGTGCGCTCGGTGGCCTCGCCCTCGACGTCGGCCGGCAGCATGCCGTAGGCCTTCGCCACGGCGTAGTCGTGGTCGCCGATCAGCGGGTAGTTCGGCGCCGTGCCGGTCGCCGTCTGGATGTCATCCGACCACTTCTCGTGGTTGCCGACGGGGTCGACGGACAGCCCGATGATCTTCGTGTCGCGCTTGTCGAACTCCGGCTTGATGGACGCCATGTAGCCGAGCTCGGTGGTGCAGACCGGCGTGAAGTCCCGCGGGTGCGAGAAGAGCACGCCCCAGGAATCGCCGAGCCACTGGTGAAACGAGATCGGGCCTTCGCTCGTCTCAGCCTCGAAGTCTGGTGCGGTATCGCCGATCGTGAGAGCCATTTGTCCTCCTGGACTTCTGATGGATAAAATCTCTATCCGGTTTACCTGGTTTGATCGTAGCCTACCCCGATCAGCTCATCGATCGCATGGCGAGCGGCCGCCGCCCACGCCAGACGATCGGCCGGGTCGGCATCGACGACGGCGACCGGGATCTCGTTGCGCCTGCCCATGCGCCGAAGCTCCGCGATGCCCGTCGCGAACGCCTCGGGGGCGATCGTACCGGCCGCCTCGTAGACGACGCCGCGCACGGTGGTGTCGATGATCTTCGAGAGCATCATCTCGAGGCGCGGCCCGTGCAGCGCGGCGATCGCGTCAGGCGATCCGGACGCCGTGCCCAGCGCCCAGACGACGATCGTGACGCTCTCGAGCGCGTAGCGCAGGGTCCCGACGACGTCGGGGTCGCCGATCCAGCACTCGGCACCGGCGTCCTCGATCTCAGGGCGCCGGGCCTCCGAGCGCGTCACCGCGCGGACGGCGTGCCCGTCGGCCACGAGCGCGCGCGTCAAGGCGAGGCCGCGGCAGCCGCCGCCGATCAGGAGCACGCGCATCGGCGCGGAGGCTAGTGGGCCTCCCCGGATCGCGCCGGGAGCGCCGACCGTGCGCCTACGCTTGCGCGGTGGACTTCGACCTCAGCGAGGAACAGCAGCTCGTCCGCCAGACCGCGCGGGCGTTCACCGACAACGAGATCGTCGCGCGCGCCCGCGACAACGCCCGTGCCGGGCGCTTCGATCGCGAGCTCGTCGGCCTGCTCGCCGCGCAGGGCTACCTCGGGGCGATCGTCCCGGCGGACTACGGCGGCGCGGGCCTCGACCACGTCACCTACGGGCTGGTCGTCGAGGAGATCGGGCGCGGCGACAGCGCGATGCGCACCGTCGTCAGCGTCCAGACGTCGCTCGTGTGCGGGTCGATCTTGCGCTGGGGCTCGGAGGAGCAGAAGGCACGCTATCTGCCGCTCCTGTGCTCGGGTGAGCAGCTCGGCTGCTTCGGCCTGACCGAGCCGGACACCGGCTCGGACGCGGCGAGCCTGCGCACCCGCGCCCGCCGCGTCGACGGCGGCTGGCGGATCGACGGCGCGAAGATGTGGATCTCGCTCGCAAGCCACGCGGGCGTCGCGCTGATCTTCGCCCAGACCGACCCGGCTCGGAAGCATCGCGGGCTCGCCTGCTTTCTCGTCGACACCGCGCAGCCGGGCTTTCAGACCGAGGAGATCCACCACAAGATGGGCCTGCACGCGTCCGACACGGCGTCGATCGCGCTCGACGACGTCTTCGTCGCCGACGACTGCGTGCTCGGCGAGGTGGGCGAGGGCTTCAAGGTCGCGATGAGCGCGCTGGACGGCGGGCGCTACTCGGTCGCCGCGGGCTGCGTCGGGATCTGCCAGGGCTGCCTCGACGCGTCAGTGTCCTACGCGCGGGAGCGCGAGCAGTTCGGCCAGCCGATCGGCGGCTTTCAGCTCGTGCAGGCGATGCTCGCCGAGATGAAGGTCCGCACCGACGCGGCGCGCCTGCTCGTCCAGCGCGCGGGCTTTCTCAGAGACCGGGGTCGCCCGTGCACGACCGAGACGTCGATCGCCAAGCTCTACGCGACGGAGGCCGCGGTGTGGTGCGCCAACGAGGCGATCCAGGTTCACGGCGCCGCCGGGTACGTCGACGACCACCCGGTCGAGCGATGGTTTCGCGACGCCCGCGTCACGACGCTCTACGAGGGCACGTCGCAGATCCACCAGCTCATCATCGGCCGCGCGCTGACGGGCATCGACGCGATGACGCCGGGAGGACCTCACGAACCGCGCCCCCCGCGCGTTTGACATGCAGTGAGCAGCCTGCCGCCCTTCCAGCGCTTCCTCGACGCCCACCGCGACGACGTCCTGCGCTTCCTCGTCGCCTCGCTCGGCCGTCACGACGCCGAGGACGCCTTCCAGGAGACGTTCATCTCCGCGCTGCGCGCCTACGACCGCCTGCGGCCCGACTCGAACCTGCGCGCGTGGGTCCTGACCATCGCCCATCGCAAGGCGCTCGACATGCATCGCGCGCGTGCGCGGCGCCCGCTGCCGGTCGCCGAGGTGGCCGAGCGGGCCGCCCGCACGCCCGAGGACGACGCTGGCGGCGACCGGTGGGAGCACGTACGCTCGCTGCCGCCGCGCCAGCGCGCCGTGCTCACGCTGCGCTACGCCGCCGACCTCACCCACGCCGAGATCGCCCTCGCGCTCGGCTGCAGCGAGGAGGCCGCACGCCGCGCGGCCTCCGACGGCCTCAAGACCATCCGACAGGAGCTGAGCGATGTCCCTGCACCAGCCTGACCGCGCGGACGGCGAGTCCCGCGAGCTTCGCCCGCCCGACCTCGAGCCCGGCGCGTCCGCCGCGCTCGCCGCGCGCACCGCCACCCGCGCCGCCGACGAGGGCCTCGCCGAGGTCGCCTACGCCCTCGTCGACGCGCCCGTCGGCCGGCTCGTCGTCGCCGCCACACCGCGGGGCCTCGTGCGGATCGCCTACGAGCTCGAGAACGGCGGCGTCGACAGCGTCCTCGACCAGATCGCCGCGCGGCTGTCGCCGAGCATCGTCGAGGCCCCGGGACGCCTGGACGCCGTGTGCCGCGAGCTCGACGAGTACTTCGACGGCTCGCGGCGCGACTTCGACGTCAAGGTCGACTGGCGCCTGGCCCGCTCGGCCTTCACGCGCCGCGTCCTGCAGGCGACCGCGAAGATCCCGTTCGGCGCGACGAGCACCTACCGCGACGTCGCGATCGCGGCCGGCTCGCCGAAGGCCTTCCGCGCCGCCGGCGGCGCACTGGGCTCAAACCCGATCCCGATCGTCGTGCCGTGTCACCGCGTGCTCGCGAGCGGCGGCGCGATCGGCGGCTACACCGGCGGGCTCGAGCGCAAGCGCATCCTGCTGGGCATCGAGGGCATGCAAGGCGGCGGCGAGCAGCTCGCGTTCGCGCCCGACGCGTGAACTACGCTGCCCTGCATGACTGCACCGATCAACCCCAACGACCATGATCGCTTCCTGCTGCGCCAGCGGATCAAGCTCGTCATCAACCAGTACGAGTTCTTCCTGCCGGACGCCGGCGGCGGGCTCGGCCAGCCGCTGTGCTTCGTCGAGCAGAAGCGCTTCAAGTTCAAGGAGGACATCCGCTTCTACACGGATGAGACGAAGACCCAGGAGCTGCTGCGCATCAAGGCGCGCCAGGCGTTCGATCCGCGCGCGACGTACGACGTCACCGACGACCTGGGCAACAAGATCGGCGCGATCCAGAAGGTGTTCGGCGCGAGCCTGCTGCGCTCGACGTACCGCATGCTCGGCCCGGGCGGCGAGGAGGTCGCGATCACGACCGAGAAGAGCATGCCGATCGCGCTCTTTCGCAGGGCGGTGGGCTTCATCCCGTACGTCGACAACGTCGCGGACTGGCTGCCGATCCCCTACCACTTCGTCTTCAAGCGCGGCGAGGAGATCATCGGGCAGAACACCCGCCAGATGTGGAAGTTCCGCGACAACTACGACATCGATCTGAGCGCCGACAGCGAGCGCGTGCTCGACCGCCGGCTCGTGCTCGCGATCGCGGTCGGGATGGACGCCCTGCAGGCCCGCTAGCAGCGATCTACTAGCCTTGACGCCATGAACAGCGAGCGCTCCGAGGCCTACGGCCGCGTCATGAAGACCCTCAACGACGAGGGTCCGGCCAAGCTCTTCCCGGCCGAGATGCAGACCATCCGCACGGCCGCCGACGCGCTGCTCTTCGACGGCGACGCCTACGACGAGCTCGCCGCGGTCGAGGACCTCGCGCAGCAGCTCGTCGACGCAGACCGCTGGCTGCCCGACCACGCGCGCCGGCTCGTCGACGACGTCGCCGCCTGCGGCCCGTCCGCCGGCGTTCGGTAACCCCCGCGGCGCAGAGCGCTCGTTCAGATCAGGACTTGGCCGCGTCCGCGACGCCGAGCGCACCCGCGAGCTCGCCGCGCGAGCGCACGTCGAGCTTGCGATACGCGTTGCCCAGGTGCCACTCGACGGCCTTGCGCGTGACGAACAGCGCCTCGGCGATCTGGCGGTTGGACAGGCCCTCGATCGCCAGTCCGACGACGCGGCGCTCGCTCGGGCTGAGCGCGTCCGCGCCGCGCCGCGCCGCGCGCTGCACGCGGGTGCCGGCGACCTGAAGCTCGGCGTCGGCTCGCTCCTCCAGCAACCGCGCGCCGCACGCGCGCGCGAGCTCCACGGCCTCGCCGAGCGCCCGTCCGGCCTCGGTGCGCCGCCCGCCGCGCCGCAGCACCGTGCCGAGCTCGAGCAGCGCCCGGCAGTGCTCGAGCCGCGCCTCGGACCCGCCCGCGATCGCGACCGCTTCGGTGAGCAGGGCGATCGGCTCCTCGAGGTCCGCGCCGGCCCGCGTGCGCGCGACCTCGCGCAACCCGACGGAGATCGCGCGCGGGGCGCCGAAGCGCCGCGCGAGCTCGAGCTCCTCGGCGGCGAGCGCCGTCGCCTCCTCGCCACGCCCGAGCGCCGAGAGCGCGCGAGCCGACGACGACCGCCAGCCCGCGAAGCTCGCGGGGTTGCGCACGCCCGCGACGGCGTCGCGCCAGGCGCTGAAGTGCTCGAGCGCATCGGCATCCCGGCGCTCGACGAGCGCCAGGTGGCCGAGGGCCGCATGCCACGGCGCGATCATCGCCGAGCCGGCGTGGGCGGACACGTCCAGGCGTGCGACGACAGCCGCGGCGGCCTGCAGCTCCCCGCGATCGACGTGCAGGCTGACGAGCGTGCCGTAGGCGGCGGGCAGGAAGTGCGACCAGCCGGAGCGCTCGGCGTCGATCGCCTGCTCGGTATCGATGATCGCCTCGTCGAGGCGGCCTTGCGCCCAGCGCGAGGCGCCGCGCAGCAAGCTCGCGGTCGCGAAGGCCATCATCGAGCCGTGCGCCCGCGAGTGCGCCATCGCCGCGCTCAGCACGCGGTCGTTGTGCTCGAGCTCGTCGCATGCATGCAGCGCGAGCGACACGCCGACGAGCAGGTTGCCGCCGCCGGGGTCGTCGAGCATCCCCGGCCCGTCGAGCGCGAGCCCGGCGAGGTCGAGCACGACGTCGCGGGACTCGCCGCGCATGGTCGCGCGCAGGCACTTCGCCGCGAGCAGCATCCGGCGCTCCTCGGCCCCGGCCTCCGGCGGCGGCTCCGCGTCGGCCCGCAGCGCGGACGCGCGGCTTGAGGGATCGAGCAGCCCGAGCGCGATCTCCTCCGCGCGCGCCGGGACGGCCACCGACGGGTCCGCGCCGGGGGTCGCCGCCGCGGCCTCGAAGGCGGCGAGCGCCCCCTGGTGGCGCCCGTTGCACGCGCGCGCACGGCCGAGGTCGAGCAGCGTGTGCGCGCGCTCGGCGTCCCCGCGGCCCGTCTCGAGGGCCTCTTCGAGGTGCGCGGTCGCGCTCGGCAGCCCGGTCGCGGCCTCGCTGAGGCCAAGCCGGCGCAGGACCCCCGGCCGCGCGTCGGCGCTCGGCGGCTCCTCGAGCGCGCGGCGCAGGTAGCTCGCGGCCGACTCCGGCGCGCCGCCCGTCGACGCGCGGGCCGCCGCCGCGCAGAGCACGTCGACGACCCACGACTCGCCGCTGCCGGCGCTCGGCAGCAGGTGGGCCGCCACGCGCTCGGACGAGATGCCCTCCTCGCGCAGGATCTCGGCCGCGCGGCGGTGCAGGGCGGCGCGCTCGCCCGCCCCGACGTCCGCGTAGACCGCGGAGGCCAGCAGCGGGTGGGCGAAGCGCAGCATGCCGGGGCTGGCCGGGCGCAGGATCTCCCCGGCGGCGAGCGCGTCGGCTGCGGCCGCCACGCGCGCGGGGTCGCGGGACGTGAGCGCGGCGACGTGGCGCAGCTGGGCGTCGTCGCCGAGGATCGCGACCGCGCGCGCGACGCCGGCCGCGTCGTCGGAGAGGCGCATGAGCCGGACGGCGACCGCGCGCAGCACCGCCTCCGGCGCGAGCGTCCCGATCCGCCCGGCATTGCTCGCGATCGGCTCCCAGCCTCCGGCTTCGACGGCGCCGACGAGCTCTCCGAGCAAGAAGCAGTTGCCCTCGGTCATGCGCCAGCAGGCGTCGGCGAACGTCTCGTCGGCCGCGGGCAGCGCGGCCGTCACGAACGTGCGCGCCGCGTCGCGCGACAGCGCC
Source organism: uncultured Actinomycetes bacterium (assembly GCA_963839905.1). Taxonomy (GTDB): domain Bacteria; phylum Actinomycetota; class Thermoleophilia; order Solirubrobacterales; family Solirubrobacteraceae; genus CADCVQ01. The sequence goes on from CAWIXC010000018.1 coordinate 524,009, forward strand.
TGCGGGCGCACCGGGTGGCTCGCCTCGTGTGCGACGATCTGGCCGAGCAGGTCGTCGGGCGCACCCGGCTCGCCGAGGCGGCGCGCCATGACGATCGCGACGGTCACCGCGTCCAGGCGCTGCAGGAGGTAGAGCACGAGCCGCAGCGACGTGCGATCGGTCCAGTGCGCGTCGTCGATCGCGACGAGCACGGGGCCGGACTCCGCGAGGTTCGACAGCAGCCAGAACAGGCCGTGGATGACCGAGTACGAGCGGTCGTCGCCCTCGTCGCCGCCCCAGCTCGTCGGGCGCTCGAGCAGCGGCCCCGCGAGCGCGGCGGAGCCGGCGAGCACGCGGTCGCGGGTCTCGTCGTCGGCGCCGGCGAGCAGCGGCTCGAAGAGCTGCAGCGCGACGCCGAACGCGAAGTCGGACTCGAGCTCGGACGCCCGCGCGCGCAGGACGGTCGCATCCTCGGCGCGCGCACGGGCGACCGCGGCGTCCAGCAGGGCGGTCTTGCCGATGCCCGCGTGGCCCTCCACGAGCAGCAGGTGCCCGGCACCGGCGCGCGCCGCGGCGAGCAGCTCGTCCACCGCGCGCAACTCGTCCTCACGTTCGAGGAGAAACCCCGAATCCGTGTGACCGGTCTCGGCTGGTGGATAGTTCGTCAAAAGACTAGGGGGCCGCCCTAGTGTGCTCTGCCCCGCGACCCACTAGAAAGCAGCCTAGCGGCTGACCATGAAGGTCGGCTGGGGCGCGCGACACTATGTCGACGAGCGCAGCATCAGCGCGCGGACTCGCACGGAGGCTTTGGACCCGGAACCGGGATGGTTTCGGGTCCGCGTGCTTTAAGGGGTCGCGCAGCGAAAGCGCGGGGCTCGCAAACCCCCGCGCGGCACGTCAGGTCTGCTTGGCCGGGGCCCACTGAGCCTCGGCGAGGTCGCCGTCAGGCATGTCCTCGGGCGCGTCGATCCCCGGCGTGTCGCGCAGGTACCACTCGGCGTCGAGGGCCGCCTGCGTGCCCGAGCCGGCGGCGGTCACGGCCTGGCGGTAGGTGTGGTCGACGAGGTCGCCGGCCGCGAAGACGCCGGGGCGCTTCGTGCGGGTCGAGCGGCCCTCGGTGATGACGTAGCCCTCGTCGTCGACATCCACGAGCCCCTCGACGAGCTGGGACTGCGGCTCGTGGCCGATCGCGATGAAGACGCCGGAGATCGGGACCTCGCGCGTCTCGCCGCTCTCGGCGTGGCGCAGCCGCGCGTGCTCGAGCGAGCCGTTCTCGCCCGCGACGAACTCCTCGGGCACGTACGGCGTCAGCCACTCGATGTTCTCGATCGAGCGCGCGCGCTCGAGCATGATCTTCGAGGCGCGGAACTCGTCGCGGCGGTGGACGACCACGACCTTCGAGGCGAACTTCGACAGGAAGATCGCCTCCTCCATCGCGCTGTCGCCGCCGCCGACGATCATCGTCGGCTTCTCCTTGAAGAACGCGGCGTCGCAGGTCGCGCAGTAGCTCACGCCGCGGCCGCCGAGCTCGGTCTCGCCGGGGACCTCGAGCTTCTTGTGCTCGGCGCCCATCGCGAGGATGACCGTGCGGGTCTTGTGCTCCTCGTCGTCGACCCACACCGTGTGCACCCCGCCGGGCTCGGACGCGAGCTCGATCTTCGTGGCCTGGTCGGTGATGAAGCGCGTGCCGAAGCGCTCGGCCTGGTCGCGGAAGCGCTGCATGAGCTGCGGCCCCTCGATCCCCTCGGGGAAGCCGGGGTAGTTCTCCACGTCGGTGGTCTGCTGCAGCAGCCCGCCCCACATGAAGCCCTCGACCACGAGCGGCTTGAGGTTGGCGCGCGAGGTGTACAGCGCGGCGGTGTAGCCGGCGGGTCCGGAGCCGACGATCACGACGTTCTCGATGTCTGGGCTAGTCACTTCACAAAGGATAGTGAAGGTGGCGCCGGTAGTTCGGGCGGCTGCCTACGCGCCCGCGGGCGCGGGAACCTCGCTGCCCCGCGCCCGCTCCTCGCGCCAGCGCGCGACCGTGCGTCGCAGCTGGAAGTAGGCGACGGCCCCCGGCAGGGTCGGCAGCCAGAACGCGAACAGCCGGTACGCGAGCACGGCCTGGATCGTCAGGCCCTTGTCGACGCCGAACGCGATGAACGCGCCGATCATCGCGCCGTCGACGCCGCCGATCCCGCCGGGCAGCGGGAGCAGGTTGCCGAGGAAGCCGACGAAGTAGGCCATGATGATCACGCCCCACGGCGGCGGGTCGCCGAACGCGTGGAAGCACGCCCACAGGGTGGCGATGTTGAAGCCCCAGTAGGCGAGCGCGCCCAGCAGCGAGCGGTCGCCCTTGCGCACGTGGCAGACCGCCTCGCGCATGCCGGCGGAGAAGGCGGCCGGGGCGTTGGCCAGCCGCTGCGCGAGCCGCGCGAGCCGGCCGCCGCGGCGGGCGAAGCCCTCGAGGCGGCGCTGCAGGTCTGGCGGCACGCGCGCGAGCGCGAGCCCGAGCACCATCACGACGAGCGCGAAGATCGCGGGGATCACCGTGATCGCGAACGGCGCGGGGCCCGAGAGCACGCCGTAGTACAGGCCGAATCCGCAGATGACCAGCGCCGCGAAGTAGACGGCGTAGGTCAGGATGAGGAAGGCCAGCGTCTTGTCGGCGACCATGCGGCGGTTCATGCCGGCGCGCCGCAGCGCCCACGCCGTCAGCGCGATCCCGCCGGCGCCGCCGGCGGCGAGCAGGCGCGTCGCGGCAAGCCCGGCCATCGTGATCTGGTAGCTCGCCCTGAAGTCGATCCGCGTGGCCTCGTTGATGAACACGCCGCGGAACATCGCGACATAGCCGCCGAACGACAGCACGGTGAAGCCGAACGCGGCGAAGAACCACCAGGGGTCGCCGTCGCCGATCTTCTCGCGGTTCTTCTCGAAGTCCGCGAGCTGCGGCAGGACGAAGTACAGAAACGCGACCGTCGAGATGCCGAGGACGACGAACAGCAGCAGTGTCCGACGCGTCAGCTCGACGCGGGGCATCGCCTCGTCGAGGTCGTCCTGATCCTCTTCGGGCTCCGGCGGGTCGACCTCGGGGCGCGTGACCATCGTGTCCATGACTCAGATCCGTGGGCTCACGCGAGTATAGGTCGCGCCCTGGATCGACCCAAGGCGCAGATGTACGTCGCGGTTCAGCGAGCGAGCGCCCGCGCGGTGGTTGCCGCGGCGACCAGCGCCGCGATCAGCGTGCTGCGCTCGTCGGCCTCGGGGTGCCATTGCACGCCGAGCGCGAAGCGATTGCGGGGCTCCTCGACCGCCTCGACCAGGTCGTCGACGACGGCCCACCCCGTCACCTTCAAGCCCTCGCCGACGCGGTCGACGCCCTGGTGGTGGTGGGACTTCGTTCCGTGAAGCTCCTCGCCCGCGGCGCGCGCGGCGAGCGATCCGGGCACGAGGCGCACGTCGTGATCGGCGCCGTCGAAGCTGCCGGACACGCGGCGGTGGTGCTCGTGGCCGACCAGCTCCGGCAGGTCCTGATGCAGGGTGCCCCCCCGCGCGACGTTGATGATCTGCATCCCGCGGCAGACGCCGAGCAGCGGCAGGTCGCGCTCGAGCGCGCGCCGCACGAGCGCGATCTCGAACGCGTCGCGCTGGCGGTCGGGGTCGAGGGTCAGCGGATGGCGCTCGGCGCCGTAGGAGCCGGGGTCGAGGTCGGCGCCGCCGGCGAGCATGAGGCCGTCGACCATGTCGAGCGCCTCGTCGGGGTCGGCGACGAGCGCGGTGTCGGGGAGCAGCAGCAGCGCGAGCCCGCCGGCGCGATGGACCGGATCGACGAAGCTGCGCGGCAGGACGAACGCGTCGAGCTCCGCGCCGTCTGCGGTCGCGCCCGCCTGCGACGCCCCCGAGGCGTGCCAGCGCGCCTGCTCGCGTGGCGTGCAGATCCCGATGATCGGACGTGCCATGCCTGGACACTAGTAGCCCCCGGGGGCGCGCGTGTCTGCGCGGTCCCCCGGCGGTTCGCGCGCGGGCGGGCGCGGGTCGCGATAGCTTGCGCCGCGTGTACGAGACCATCGAGCTCGAGCGCCGGGGGGCGGCGGCGATCATCCGCCTCAACCGGCCCGAGGCGCTCAACGCGTGGAACGCGACGCTCGGCGGGGAGCTGCTCGATGCCGTGCGCGCCGTGGCCGACGACGACGCCGTGCGCGCGGTCTGCGTCACGGGCGCCGGCCGCGCCTTCTCGTCGGGCGCCGACCTTCGCGACATGTCCGCGCGCCCGCTGACCGAGGCGGGCCAGATCGACGTCTACACGACGCTGACGACGGTCTACAACCCGATCCTCACCGGCCTGCGCACGATGGCCAAGCCGGTCGTCGCCGCGGTCAACGGCCCCGCCGTCGGCATCGGCTGCTCGCTGGCGCTGTCCTGCGACCTCGTCGTGGCCGCCGAGACTGCGTACCTGTCGCTCGGCTTCGCGCGGATCGGCCTCGCGCCCGACGGCGGCGCCCTCGCGCTCGTCTCGGCGCGGGCGGGCGGCGGCCGCGCGGCGCAGATGGCGCTCCTCGGCGACCGCGTCGACGCGCCAACCGCGCAGCGCTGGGGCCTCGTCGACGACGTCTTCCCCGACGACGACTTCGAGGCGGGCGCGGGCGCGCTCCTGGACCGGCTCGCGGCCGGGCCGACGCGCTCGTACGCGGCCTCCAAGCGCCAGCTCAACGCCTGGCTGTACGCCGGCATGGGCGAGCAGCTCGAGCTCGAGGCGCGCATCCAGCAAGAGCTCGCCGCGTCCAGCGACTTCGCCGAAGGGGTGGCCGCGTTCATCGGCAAGCGCGACCCCGATTTCCACGGTGCCTGACCGCCTCGCGCAGGGGGGCAAAGCAGATGACCGCCGCATGAATAGAATGCCGCCCGCCTTGGCTCCGACCCACTCCCGCACCCGCCGCCGCGTCTTCACCATCGCCTTCGCGGCGTCGCTCGTGGGGGTCCTCGCGCTGACCGGCGTGGCGTCCGCCGACCTCTGGACCCCCGAGTCCGGTGGCTCGTCCAACGCCGACGACATCGACACGCTCTACAAGATCGTGCTGGCCGTCGCCGCCCTGATCTTCGTCGGCGTCGAAGGCGCCCTGCTGTACTCGATCGTCAAGTTCCGCGCCCGCAAGGACGCGGTGCCCGCCCAGATCCGCGGCAACACGACGCTCGAGGTCGGCTGGACGCTCGGCGCGGCCGTCGTCCTGGTCGTGCTGGCCGTCGTCACGTTCGCGATGCTCGGCGGCATCCGCACGCCGCCGAACTCCGATGCCGACGGCTTCGCGGCGCCGGTCGTCGCCGACGTCAAGAACGCCTCCGCCTTCCAGCCGCGCCCGCCCAACGGCCACGCGTTGAAGATCAAGGTCAACGGCCAGCGGTACGTGTGGCGCTACACGTACCCCTACCCGAAGGCCGACACGCCGGAGAACCAGAAGGTCGCCGCCTACGTCGAGATGGTCGTGCCGACGAAGACGACGGTCATCCTCGAGATCGAGGCGCAGGACGTCGCGCACTCCTGGTGGATCCCGGCGCTCGGCGGCAAGTTCGACGCCGTCCCGGGTCACACGAACTTCACGTGGTTCAAGATCCCCAAGCCGGGCGTCTACCGCGGCCAGTGCGCCGAGCTGTGCGGGCGCAACCACGCCGACATGGTCGCGCAGGTCCGCGCCCTCGAGCCCGCCGAGTTCAAGACCTGGCTCGAGACGAAGAAGACGGAGATCGATGAGGGCAACACCGCCGCGCAGAAGCGCCGCGAGGCCGACGCGACCGAGGCTCCCTAGGAGAGCATGAGCATGGCCACGACCACGACCGAGACCGTCCGGATCCCGGAGATCATCGCGCACGATGTGCAGCCGGAGCCCAAGGGCTGGGTCTCGTGGGTCACGACGACCGACCACAAGCGGATCGGGATCCTCTACCTCGTCACGACGTTCGTCTTCTTTCTGATCGGCGGCGTCGAGGCGCTGCTCATGCGCGTGCAGCTCGGCGCGCCGGACAACACGTTCCTCACGCCATCGACGTACAACGCGCTGTTCACGCTGCACGGCACGACGATGATCTTCCTGTTCGTCGTCCCGATCATGGCGGGCTTCGCGAACTACTTCCTGCCGCTGATGATCGGCGCGCGCGACATGGCGTTCCCGAAGCTCAACGCGCTGTCGTACTGGCTGCTGCTCGCCGGCGGGATCGTCTTCTACGGCTCGCTGCTGTTTCACCCGCCCGAGGCCGGCTGGACGTCGTACGCGCCGCTGTCCGGCAGCGCCTACGCCCCCACCGGCGGCATCGACGCGTGGATCTTCCTCATCCACCTCACCGGCATCTCGTCGCTGCTCGGCGCGATCAACTTCTACGCGACGATCGCGAACATGCGCGCGCCCGGCATGGGCTGGGGCCGCCTGCCGCTGTTCGTCTGGTCGATCCTCGTCTACGCGATCCTGCTGATCCTGGCATTGCCGGTGATCGCGGGCGCCGTGACGCTGCTGCTCACGGACAGACACTTCGGCACGGGGTTCTTCGACCAGAGCCAGGGCGGCGATCCGCTGCTGTGGCAGCACCTGTTCTGGTTCTTCGGGCACCCCGAGGTCTACATCATGATCCTGCCGGGCTTCGGCATGATCTCGGAGATCCTGCCGGTGTTCGCGCGCAAGCCGATCTTCGGCTACAAGGCGATCGCCGCGGCGACGGTCGTCATCGCGTTCCTCGCGCTGCTCGTGTGGGCGCACCACATGTTCTCGACGCCGAGCGCGACGATCGTGCTGGTCTTCTTCATGATCAGCTCCTTCTTGATCGCGATCCCGACCGGGGTGAAGATCTTCAACTGGGTCGCGACGCTGTGGCGGGGGACGATCGAGTTCAAGACGCCGCTGATCTTCTCGGTCGGCTTCATCTCGGTCTTTCTCATCGGCGGCATCACCGGCGTGTTCCTCGCGGTCTTCCCGGTCGACTGGCAGCTCACCGACACGTACTTCGTCGTCGCCCACCTGCACTACGTGCTCGTCGGCGGCTCGGTCTTCGCGATCTTCGCCGGGATCTACTACTGGTTCCCGAAGGTCACCGGGCGGATGCTCGGCGAGAGCATGGGCAAGTGGTCGTTCGCGTTCATGTACATCGGGTTCAACGTCACGTTCCTCATCCAGCACTCGATCGGCCTCGACGGCATGCCGCGGCGCGTCTACGAGTACCCCGACGTCGGCCACCTCGGGCTCTACAACCTCATCTCGTCGATCGGCTCGTTCATCCTCGCGATCGGCATCGGCCTGACGGTGGTCAACGTCGTGCGCTCGCTGAAGGTCGGCGTCAAGGCGGGGCCCGACCCGTGGAAGGCGAACACGCTCGAGTGGTTTACGCAATCGCCGCCGCCCGTCAACAACTTCGACACCATCCCGCGCGTGCGCTCGGTCGAGCCGATGAAGGACATCCGCCGCCAGGTCGCGCGGCAGACCGGCCCGTCGGTCGAGCTGGACTGACTACATGGAAGCCTCACAAGCCACACCCCTGCCTCCCTCCGCCGCCGCTGCCGGCGGCGTCCGGCAGGTCATCTCCGACTACGTCGAGCTGACCAAGCCGAAGGTCCAGTCGCTGCTGCTGCTGACGACCGTCTGCACGATGGAGATCGCCGGCGACCCCTCCGTCGGCCTGATCGCGCTCACGGTGGTCGGCGGCTACCTGTCGGCCGGCGGCGCGGGCGCCGTCAACCACTACTTCGACCGCGACATCGACGCGGCGATGCCGCGCACGGCCAACCGGCCGGTGCCCAGCGGCCGCGTCGCCCCGCGCGCGGCGCTGATCTACGGGATCGTGCTCTCGGCGCTGTCGTTCTTGCTGCTGACGACCACGGTGAACCTGCTGGCCGCGTCGCTGGCCATGACGGGCTTCCTCGGCTACGTCTTCATCTACACGATCTGGCTCAAGCGCCGCACCCCGCAGAACATCGTCATCGGCGGCGCCGCCGGCGCGATACCGCCGCTCGTCGGCTGGGCCGCGGTGACCGGCGAGCTCGCCGGCATGCCGGTCTACCTCTTCGCGATCGTCTTCTTCTGGACGCCCCCGCACTTCTGGGCGCTGGCGCTGCTCATGAAGGAGGAGTACGCGCGCGTGGGCGTGCCGATGCTGCCGGTGGTCCGCGGCGAGAAGGAGACGCGCAAGCAGATCGTGCTCTACTCGGTGCTGCTGTGGGCGGTCACGCAGCTGCCGTTCTGCGCCGGCGGCCTCGGCGCGCTGTACATGGTCTCGTCGATCGTCCTCGGCGGCATGTTCATCGCCGGCGCGGTCGTCCTGTACCGCCGCGCCGACCGCCGCAGCGCGCTGCGCCTGTACCTCTTCTCGCTCGCGTATCTCGCGCTGCTGTTCGGCGCGATGGTCCTCGACGCGAAGCTCTAGACTCCGCGCCCGTATGGATCAGAAGCTCGCTCGCAAGAACGTCCGCTCCGGCCTCGTCGCCGGGGTCGTGTGCTTCTTCATGTTCGGCATGACGTTCATCGCCGCAGCGATCTACGTCGCGTGAGCCCGCTCGACCCACCCGTCCCGCCCGTCGGCGAGGAGATCCACCTCCCCGGCCCGAGCCTGCAGCCGCTGCTGCTTGCGTTCGGGATCACGCTCGCGCTGCTCGGGATCACGATGGGCATGTTCATGCTCGTCAGCGGCCTCGTCCTCAGCGTGTGGGTGATCATCCGCTGGGTCGCGGACACACGGCGCGACATCAACGCGCTGCCCGAAGACCACGACGCTCACTGAGCCTCGCCCGGCCGACCGGCGCCGCCCTCGACGGCGTCTGCTAGAACGAGCGGCAATGCGCCAGCTTGCGGATAGAGGACGGTCTGGCTCATCCTTCGACCGATAGCGCGTCGTATCTACGTTCATGGAAATCTCGATTCAACGACCCGCCACGATCCGTCATCGCACGAGCCTCTTTCGCGATGCGGTCGCCATCGTCGAAGCCGAGTACGGCTCCGACCTCTCGCTCGACGACATCGCGCGGAGGGTGGCGTCGTCGCGACGCCAGCTCCAGCGCTCGTACGCCGAGATCGGGAACACCACCTTCCGCGAGCACCTCACCGCGGTCCGGATGGATCGCGCCGCCGACCTGCTCGCCACCCGCGGGCTGACCGTGCGCGAGGTCGCGCACCGCGTCGGCTACCGCCAGCCGGCCCAGTTCGCGAAGGCCTTCAGGCGCCATCACGGCCTCGCGCCGTCGGCGTTTCGCGACACGCGTCGATTTCACGTAGGCACCGCGCTCGCCGCCTGAAAATCCCTGCACAACGGCCCTCTCGCCCGCGTGTAGGCCCGGCCTGAGCGCCTTGGAGGACAGCGCGTCGCCGCGTCCGCGGCTTCGCGCGCAGCACGTACTTTGAGGCACCCGTTGCGAACCCCGGCCCGCGCCCGAGCGGCGCCGCGCCGGGCGCGACGCCACCGGATTGTCGTTCGTCCCGCGCACCCCATAGGATCCCGAGCCGCATGAGCAAGGGCACCCGTCGCAACGAGCGCACACCTGTCGGCTGGATGGTCGTCCACGGCCTGATCGCGTCCGCTATCGGGATCGCCGCGGGCCTCGCGATCGACTGGTTCCCTGAGGAGGGCTCGACCCAGGCCGGGCCGATCGATCACCTCTACGACGTCCTCATCTGGGTGTCGGTCCCGGTCTTCGTGACGGTGATGATCATCGTCCTCTTCAGCGTCGTGAACTTCCGCATGCGGCCGGGCGAGGAGGAGCTCGACGGGCCGCCGATCCACGGCAACACCCGCCTCGAGGTCATCTGGACCGCGATCCCGGCGATCATGCTCGTCGCGCTGTGCACCTACAGCTACGTCGTCCTGGTCGACATCGAGGAGGCCCAGGCCAACGAGATGATCGTCACCGTGACGGGCCAGCAGTTCGCCTGGACGTACGAGTATCCCCAGGCCAAGGGCGAGAAGCCGGTCAAGTCGACGACGCTGTACCTGCCCAAGGACCGCCCGGTGCGCTTCTCGGTCAAGGCGCGCGACGTCCTGCACGACTTCTGGGTCCCGGCGTTTCGCATGAAGATCGACGCGGTGCCGGGCCTCACCACCCATTACCGCATCACGCCGAGCCGCCTCGGGACCTATCCGGTCGTCTGCGCCGAGCTGTGCGGGCTCGGGCACTCCGTCATGCGCTCGACGACCAAGGTCGTCACGCCCGCCGCGTTCGACGCCTGGCTGACCAAGCAGAAGGCCCCGGCCGGAGGCGCAGGCGGCGAGGCGCCCGCCGGCGACGAGACCGCGGGCGGTGGGAAGCCCGCCGAAGAGGGCGCGGCGCCGGCGGCCGATGGCAAGCCCGTCTTCGAGGCCAACGGCTGCGGCGGCTGCCACACGCTCGCCGACGCCGGGTACGAGCTCGCAGACCGGCCCCGTTCTCGACGACGTCCTCAAGGGCAAGGACGCCGACTTCATCAAGACCTCGATCACCGACCCGAGCGCGGAGATCGCCGACGGCTTCCAGGACATCATGCCCAAGACTTACGGCGATAGCCTGTCGCCCGAAGACCTCGACGCGTTGGTCGAGTATCTCGGCAAGGTCGCCGGGAAGTGAGCACGACGATGAGGAGGATGCGCTAGATGGTCGCCAAGTTCCGGGCCCCGGGCATGTATCGCGCGTTCCTGTACACCGCGTACGGCGTCGTCCTGGCGTACGCGATCATCTTCGTCTTCCGCACGTGGTACGACCTGGATCCGGTGCTCAAGGGCGAGCCGGTGCTCGAGGTCGCGCTGTTCTCGGGTCCGCTGGGCTTCCTCACCGGGCTCGGCGCCTTCAGCTACTGGTTCTACTGGGCGACCGGCAAGCGCACCCTGCCCGAGGACCACTCCGGCCACGGCGCGCACTCGTGGCGCGACTACTTCAGGGTCAACACCGACCACAAGGTCATCGGCATCCAGTACGTCGTGACCTCGTTCTTCTTCTTCTTCGTCGGCGGCCTGTTCGCGATGCTCATGCGCGCGGAGCTCGCGCAGCCGGGGCGCCAGTTCGTCGACTCGAGCACGTTCAACGGGCTCTTCAGCGTCCACGCGTCGCTGCTGATCTTCCTGTTCATCATCCCCGTGTTCGCGGGCCTCGCGAACTACGTCCTGCCGCTGATGATCGGCGCGCCGGACATGGCCTTCCCGCGCCTGAACGCGCTGTCGTTCTGGATGCTGCCGCTCGCCGGGATCATGATGCTCATGTCCTTCGGGGCGCCGGGCGGATCGTTCGCCAGCGGCTGGACGGCCTACGCCCCGCTCTCGGTCACAGCACCCGAAGGCCAGGTGTTCTTCACGATCGGGGTGCAGTTCGCCGGTGCGTCGTCGATCGCGACCGCCCTGAACTTCCTCGTGACGATCATCACGATGCGCGCGCCGGGCATGAGCTTCTTCCGGATGCCGCTGCTCGTGTGGGCGAACTTCTCGACGTCGCTGCTCGTCGTCATCGCGACGCCGTTCATCGCCGTCTCGCAGTTCATGGTCCTCTTCGACCGGGCGCTGGGCTTCAACTTCTTCGAGCCGGCCGGCCGCGGCGACGTGCTGATGTACCAGCACATCTTCTGGTTCTACTCGCACCCGGCGGTCTACATCATGATGCTGCCCGGGTTCGGGATCGTCTCGGAGATCCTCGCCGTGAAATCCCGAAAGCCGATCTTCGGCTACCGCATGATGGCGTTCTCCCTGCTGGCGATCGTCGTCCTCGGGTTCACGGTCTGGGCGCACCACATGTTCGTGTCGGGCATGCAGGACTGGATCCGCGTCCCGATGATGGTGACGACCGCGATCATCGCCGTGCCGACCGGGATCAAGATCTTCTCGTGGCTCGCGACGCTGTGGCGAGGGGTGCTGCACCTCGACACGCCGATGCTCTTCGCACTCGGCTTCTTGACGATGTTCACGTGCGGCGGGATCTCCGGCGTGATGCTCGCGGTCATCCCCGTGACGATCCACGTCTCGGACACGTACTTCATCGTCGCCCACATCCACTACGTGCTCTTCGGCGGGTCGCTGTTTACGATCTTCGCCGGCGTCTACTACTGGTTCCCGAAGATGACGGGCCGGATGTACGACGAGCGCCTGGGCAAGATCCACTTCTGGTCGACGTTCGTCTTCTTCAACCTGACGTTCGCGCCGATGCACGTCATCGGCATCCAGGGCATGCCGCGGCGCGTCGCCGACTACGCGGAGCAGTGGGCGACGTGGAACCTCCTGATCTCGATCGCGAGCTTCTTCCTCGGCCTCAGCGCGCTGATCTTCGCCTACAACATGATCGCCTCGTGGCGCGGCGGGCCGCGCGCTGAGGGCAACCCGTGGCGGGCCATGACGCTCGAGTGGCAGGTCACATCGCCGCCCCCGATCTTCAACTTCGACGCCATCCCGACGGTCGTCGGCGGGCCGTACGAGTACGGCGTGCCCGGCGCGGTGCACGGCGTGCTGAAGGGTGGTGCGGAAGTACCGCAACCCGCGGGCGCGACCGCGCACGGTGGCAGCGGCGGCACGGCGACCGCGACGAAGGACGACCACTGATGCCCCACATCCTCGTCGTCGCCAACCAGACGATCGGCGGCGCCAAGCTCATCGGCCTCGTCAAGGAGCGCGCGAAGACGCCGGACACGAGCTTCACGCTCGTCGTCCCGATGACCAAGCCGCGCTCCGGCTACGTCATCTACGACGACGCCGTGCGCGACTCGGCGCAGGTGCGCCTGGACCTGACGCTCTCCTACCTGCGCAGCGAGGACGTGGTGGCCAGCGGCGACCTCGGCGACGAGGACCCGTACACGGCGACGCTCGACGCGATCCACGAGTACCACCCCGACGAGGTCATCATCTCGACGCTGCCGCACTCGTCGTCGGGCTGGCTGCGGCGCGACCTCATCGAGCGCATCCAGGACGCTGCCGACGCGCCGGTGACCCACGTCATCTCCGACATGGAGGCCGACGGGCTGCCGTTCGACGTCACGCTGGTGGTCGCCAACGTCACCGCCGGGCGCGGGACGCTGCGCGCGCGCATGAAGGAGATCGCCGCCGAGCACGAGGACATGCACTTCGTCGTCATCGTGCCGCTGGCGGCCCACGGGGACGGGCGCGCCGCCGCCGTGGCGCGCGCACGCCTGGGCAACACCCTTGACCGCATGCGCCGCGAGGGCCTGCTCGTCGCCGGGATGATCGGCGACCCCGACCCCTTCACCTCGACGATGAACGCGCTGCAGTTCTACAAGGTGGAGCGGATCATCATCTCGACGCTGCCGGTCACGCGCTCGGGCTGGATGCGCGCCGACCTCATCGCGCGCGTGCGCAAGGCCTCGAACATCGAGGTCGAGCACATCGTCGCCGAGCCCGAGCCCGCCGGGAAGGCGCACTGATGGAAGCAGCCGGGATCAACGCGTCGATCGCGCTCGAGCACCACGACGACCACGACCACCACGGCCCGCCGCCGGCCAACCGCAGCTCGCGGGTGGACTCCGAGCTGCTCGGGATGCTGCTTTTCATCATCTCGGAGATCATGGTCTTCGGGGCCTTCTTCACGGCCTACTTCTTCATCCGCTTCGTCGCCGAGGGCCACCGCTGGTTCCCGTTCGAGGACTTCGAGCTGCCGGTCGGCATCGCGGGCGTCAACACGGCGATCCTGCTGAGCTCGTCGCTGACGATGCACTGGGCGCAGACGTCCGTCAAGAACGGCAACTACTTCGGCTTGAAGGCCGGCATGCTGCTGACCTCGCTGCTGGGCGCCACGTTCTTGATGATCCAGATCAACGAGTACGTACACATCGGCTTCGCACCGGCCGACCACGCGCAGGGCACGATCTTCTATGGCCTCACCGGCCTGCACGGCGCGCACGTCTTCGTCGGCCTCTCCCTGCTGCTGATGGTCACCACGCGGGCGTTCCGAGGGCACTTCAGCCCGGAGAAGCACCACGGGGTCGAGGTGCCCGGCATCTACTGGCACTTCGTCGACGTCATGTGGATCGTCGTGTACACGACGATCTACATCCTGTAGGCAGCGCTGTGGGCTCCAAGCGCGGCCGCCCCTGGGAGTCCGAGGAGGCGGCGTTCGCGTTCCTGCTGCGGGTCCTCGCGGTTTGCGTCGCCGTCGTGCTGCTGGTGCTGCTCGCCAAGGCGCTGCTGTAGCGCCGCGCCCTACTTGACCGTGAGCTTGCCTTCCATGCCGCCCTCGCGGTGGCCGGGGAGGCTGCAGTAGTACGTGTACTCGCCCGCCTTCAGCGACACGGAGACCTTCGAGATCCCGCCGCCGGAGACCGTCTCGCCCTTCTCGTTGACCCCGCCGCCCTCGATCGCGATGTCGTGCGGCGTCGTGGACTCGTTCTTGGAGTCGATCTCGAGCTGGCCGGGGGGCGCCGACGCGACCTTCGTGATGTAGGCGAGCTGGCCGTTCGGATCGGCGGGCATGTCGAGCTTGCCGTTCTTCGCGGCGACCGGCTTGCCGGCGCCCGGCGCGGCGACCGCCGAGCCGAGCCGGCCCGTGTCCTTGCCGGGCAGCGACGCGACGCTTGCGACGTACGCCGCGACGTCCGTGGCGAGCTTGCCCTCGACGAGCTTTGCGGGCATGAAGACGGGGTTGTCCTTCGACAGGCGCGCCGGATGGAGGATCTGCTGGCGGACGACGCCGCGCACCGTGTCGCGGCCGAAGCCCTCCGACAGCGACCTGCGAAAGGCCTCGTCGAGGTTCGGGCCCTGGACGCCCTTGCTGCCCGCGCGGTTGAGCACGTGGCACGAGCCGCACGACTTCACGAAGGCCTTCTTGCCGGCGATCAGATCGGCGTTCGCGGGCACCGCGTCGGTCCCGCACGCGCTGAGCGCGGCAGCCAGCGATGCGCCTGCGGCGAGGCTGATGAGCGTCCTTGTGATGGGGGTTCTCCTCATGGGCGCGCGGGACTCTATCCGAGGCGACCGACGAAGTGCCTCATCCCTGCGCGCCGTTGCGCCGGGCCGCTGACGCGACCCTTCCGGCCCGCTCCACCAGCGGCCGCGGCGGGGTGGCTTGCTAGGGTTGGCGCCGTGTCAGCCACCCAGCGCTACCGCATGCGGACCCCCGCCACGAACCGCGAGATCATCCGCGAGGCCGAGCCGGGCCGGGTGTACGTCGACCGCGAGAGCGGCGAGACGCTCGAGATCGTCGGCAAGGTTCTGCCACTGGCGCCGTCGCAGTCGCGGCTGCCGTGGGCGGTCGAGTACCTGCGCTTCTGCAACTGGTGCGACCAGCTCGCCCAGCGCGATCTCAACGACTGCCCGCACTGCGACCGGCGCATGGACCCGGTCGCCTGATCCGCGGCTTCGCGATGTTCCCGCGTGCCTCCGCGCTGCTCGCCGCCCTGGCGCTGGCGGGTGGCCTGAGCGCCTGCGGCGCCGACGACGAGTTCTCGAGCGACATCCCGCGCACCTCGCCGGATCTGACGATCCCGACGGCGACCACGGAGCTGCCGGAGGCCGACACGTCGACAAGCGCCACCACTACTGCGACGACGTCGACGGTCCCGGAAACCGGCGCCGCGGCACCGCCGGCCGCGGTACAGCCGCCGGCCGCCGTCCAGCCACAGGCCCCGCCCCCGGCCTCGACGACGGGCGGCGCAACACCTCCCGGCGGCCAGTCGACCACGGGCGGCGCCACCCCGAGCGACCCCGACTTCCAGAACTTCTGCCGCGACAACCCCGGCGCCGGCCCGCCCTGCTGACCCGGCGCGCCTCGCGCCGCTAGTTCGGCGTGCGCTTCGGATCGGGGATGAACGTCGCGCTGTAGGTCAGGCGCGCCGTCCGGTACAGGCAGCGAAACAGCGCGTTCGTGCGCCCGCCGAGCAGCGCGAACTGCGTCGTGACGTCGGCGCAGCCGGCCTGGGAGCGGCTCGAGCGCCAGGACGTGTCCGACGGCAGGCCGATCTGCAGCACGGGCGCCCACGTGGGAACGGTGAGCGCGGCGTACCAGCCCTTGCGGATGCGCAGCGACTTCGGCAGCGGGAACTGGACCGTCTGGCCGAAGTAGTCGGTGAGCTGGCGCAGGCGCGCCTTCGCCATGACCGTCCGGCTGAGCTTCTTGCCCGGCTTGAGCACGACGATCGCCGCCTCCGACGTCCCGCCGTAGCGCTCCTCGAAGAACGCGGTCTGCTTGGGGCCGGGCTTGCCGAGCGCGACGGTCCAGGCGACGATGCGGCCGTTGGCCGGCGCCTCGTAGAGCTGGCGGCTCGTGCCGACCTTCGCCTGATAGCCCGTCGTGCGCGTGAGCGCCTGGCAGGCGTCGGGGCAGCTGCCGCGCACGCTGTCGGGCATGGCGCCGAGCTCCGAGATCTTCGCCGACGCCAGCGCCGGCAGCACCGCGGACAGCACGAGGGCTGTCGAGACGACGTTCGTGATGACGACGTGATGGCTCATCGCCCGCATTTCCTGTGTATTTCCCCGTTGGTACGCCGTGACCCTGCCCGGCCGGCGCGATTACTTCGTCGTGGCCGCCGTCGCGTTGCTGATGAAGGTCGCGCTGTACGTCAGCCGCACGCCCTTGTACAGGCAGCGGAAGAGCGCGTTCGTCCGGCTGCCCAGCAGCGCGAACTGGACCGTGAAGTCCAGGCACCCGCTCGCCGCCCGGCTCGAGCGCCACGACGTATCCGCACCGAGGCCGACCTGCATGACCGGCGCCCACGTCGGGACGGTCAGGGCGACGTACTGGCCCTTCTTGATCGGGAGGGTCGTCGTCAGCGGGAACTGGGTCGTCTGGCTGAAGTAGGGGTTGAGGTTCGTGACCGGCCCCTTCGCGACCACCGTGCGGCTGAGCTTCTTGCCGGCGTCGAGCACGACGATGGCCGCCTGGGCCCCGCCGCCGTAGTGCTTCTGGAAGAAGTCGACCTGGCTCTTCGAGGGATTGCCGAGCGCGGCCGTCCAGGCGACGATGCGCCCGTCGGCGGGCGCCTGGTACAGCTCGCGGTCCGGGCCGACCTTGGCCTGGTAGGACGTCGACTTGGTCAGCGCCTGGCAGCTCTGCTCGTCGGTCGGGACCCCGGGACAGCTGCCGCGGACGGCTTCCGGCATCGCGCCCAGCTCCGTGATCTTGGCCGCGGCGGACGCCGGCAAGACGGCGGACGCGGCGAGGACGGTGACGACAAGGCTTTTGAATCCGGAGTGGCGTTGCATGCACGCATTCAACACGACACCGCCGTCGTTGTTGCGTTTGGCCCCCAGGAAAGAAGTTGCACGTGCAATAGCATGGCCGCATCGCGGCGATCGAGGTCATAGGGCTTGAGCGGCAGTTCAAGGGCGGTTTGAAGGCGGTCGACGGCATCGATCTCGAGGTCGCGCCCGGCGAGGTCTACGGCTTTCTCGGCCCCAACGGCGCCGGCAAGACGACGACCGTGCGGATGCTCGTCACGCTGCTGCGCCCGACCGGCGGGCACGCGCGCGTGGCCGGCTACGACGTCGCGTCGCAGCCGGCGCAGGTGCGTCGCCGGATCGGCGTCGCACTGCAGGAGGCGGCGCTCGACGGGCTCATGACCGGCTCCGAGCTCATCGAGCTGCAAGCCACGTTGCACGGGATCCCGCCGCGCTCGGTGCGCGCTCGCGGCGCCGATCTCATCGAGCGGGTCGGGCTCACCGGCGCGGCCGAGCGCCGCGTCGCGACGTACTCCGGGGGCATGCGACGCCGCCTGGACCTCGCGATGGCACTCATCCACGAGCCAGAGGTGCTGTTTCTCGACGAGCCCACGACGGGCCTGGACCCGACGTCGCGCCTGACGCTGTGGGACGAGGTCCGCCGGCTGCGCGACGAGGGCACCACGGTGTTCCTCACGACGCAGTACCTCGAGGAGGCAGACCAGCTCTGCGACCGGCTGGGGATCATCGCCGCCGGCAAGCTCGTCGCCGAGGGCACGCCCGCGGCGCTGAAGGCGGAGGTCGGGCGCCCGCACCTCGACCTCGTGCTCGCCGACGGCTCGGACCTGGCCGACGCGCGCGAGGTCGTCGCGCGCTTCGGCGACCACCGCCCGGCGACCGAGGGCTGTCATCTGTCGATCGCGCTTGAGCGCGGGGCGGCGGACATCGCGCCGATCCTGCGCGCGCTCGACGACGCTGGCTTCGAGGTCGCCGAGCTCGAGCTCAAGCAGCCGACGCTCGACGACGTCTTCCTCGACAAGACCGGCGAGCACATCGAGGGCGCGGCGGCGGCGGAGCCTCCAGGGGAGCCTCCGTCGAAGACCCGGTCGAAGACCTCCGATCGGGAGCGGCTGCCGGAGGCCGTATGAGGCCCGTGGTCGTCGCGCTCGCACGGCGCGCGCTCGTCAACTCCCTGCGCCGCCCGCAGTTCCTCGCGCCGCTCGTCGTCTTCCCCACGCTGTTTCTCGCGATCAACGTCGGCGGGCTCGGCGCGACGCGCACGCTGGACGGCTTCCCGCAGGTCGACGGCTTCCTGGACTACCAGCTCGCCGCCGCGATCCTGCAGTCGCTGCTGCTCGGCGGGGTGAGCGCGGGCATCGCGACCGCGCTCGACATCGAGGGCGGGTTCTTCGATCGTCTCGTCGCCTCCCCCACCCCGCGGATGGCGATCGTGCTCGGGCGCGTGCTCGCGGCAAGCGTCATCGCGACGTTCCAGGTCCTCTACTTCTTCGTGCTCGGCTACGCGTTCGGCGCGACGGTCCAGGGCGGCGTGCTCGGGATGCTGTGCGTCCTGGCGATCGGGATCGTCGCCGGCACGGGCTTCGGGGCGCTCGGCGTCCTGATCGCGCTGCGTTCGCGCAGCGCGTCGACCGTGCAGGGGATCTTCCCGCTCGTGTTCGTCGTGCTGTTCATCTCGTCGGCGTTCTTCCCGCTCGAGCTGTTGTCCTCGCCGGCGGACGTCATCGCGCAGTACAACCCGCTGTCGTTCATCGCCGAGGGCATGCGCCAGCCGATCGCGTTCTCGAACGCGCCCGGGCCGATGCTCGAGGGCCTCGTGGCCGCGGCGGCCGTCAGCGTCGCCGCGATCGGCCTGTCGCTCATGGCCTTGCGCGGGAAGCTGAGCGACGCGTGACCGCCGAGCTGCGCATGGTCGGCGCACTCATGCGTCGCGGCCTGAACGAGATCCTGCGCGTGCCGGGCGGCGCCTTGCCGGGCGTCCTGGCACCGACGATCTTCATGCTCGGGCTGGCCGCGGTGTTCGGCAAGGCGTCGTCGCTGCCGGCGTACGAGGGCGTGAGCTTCCTCGCCTTCATCGTGCCCGTCGGGATGCTGCAGGGCGCGGGCTTCACCGGTGCCGCGACCGGCGTCAACCTCGCGCGCGACATCGAGCGCGGCTGGTTTGATCGGATGCTGCTCGCGCCGGCGTCGCGCCCGGTGCTGCTGGCCGGCGTCGTCGCGTCGGCGTGCCTGCGCGCGCTGCTGCCCGCGACGCTCCTGCTGGTCGTCGCGCTTGCGCTCGGCGTGGACTGGCCGGGGCTGCTCGAGCTCGTGCTGGCGGCGGTGCTCGTCATGGGCCTCGCGGCCGCGATGGCCTGCTACGCGACGCTCCTCGCCCTGCGCTTTCGCACGCAGCAGGCCGCGCCGCTGATGCAGATGGGGTCGTTCATCGCCGTCCTGTTTACGACGTCGTACGCGCCGCGTGAGCTGCTGTCGGGGTGGCTGGGCGCGATCGCCGACGTCAACCCGGTCACGCACGTGCTCGAAGGCGTGCGCCAGGGCTTCGTCGGGGACGTGACGTGGGCCGGCACGTGGCCCGCGCTCGTGTCGATCGCTGGCCTCGTGCTCGTCTTCGGCGCGCTTGCCGTGCGTGGCATGCGCCGCCAGGGTCTGTAGCTCGTGATCGAGCGGGAGCTGCTGGACGAGCTCGAGCTCCGCATGGCCCGGCTGCAGCGAGCGTTCGACCTCGCGCGCCTCGAAGGCCAGGGGCGCACGACCGCGGGCATCCGCCGCTACTACGAGCGCTCGCGCGTCGGCTACCGCTTCGTGCACTCCGAGGAGGGCGCGATGCACATGGCGCTCAACGCCGGCGAGACGTTCGATCCCGCGGGCTACGCGGGCCAGCCCGAACTCGTCGGAGAGCGGCTGCCGGCCGGCGCGCGCGACGTCCTCGAGCTCGCGTGCGGCAACGGCTACAACCTCGTGCTGCTCGCGGAGCGCAACCCGAGCGTGCGCTTCGTCGGCGTCGACCTCATCTCCTCGCAGGTCGTGCGCGCCCGCGCCGCGCTCGCGGACCTGCCGCTCGCCGACGCGCGAGTCGGCGACTTCCAGGCGCTGGCGATCGGCGACGGCTCGCAGGACTGCGTCTACGTCGTCGAGAGCCTGTGTCACGCGACCGACCTGCCGCAGGCGTTGAGCGAGATCGCTCGCGTGCTGCGGCCGGGTGGCCGGCTCGTCGTCGTCGACGGCTGGCGCACCGGCGCGTTCGAGGGCCTGCCGGCGAGTGTACGCGACGCGACGGTGGCGGTCGAGCGGGCCATGGCCGTGTCGGCCGGGCAGGCGCTGCCGGCGTGGCGACGTGCGGCGCAGGAGCACGGCCTGCACGTGACCGAGGAGCTCGACCTCACCGAGCTGATCGCGCCGAACCTCGCACGGCTGGCGGCTTTGGCGGAGCGCTTCGTCGCGCGACCGCGCCTTGCGCGCGTGGCCCGGCTCGTCGTGTCGGACGCGCTGCTGATGAACGCCGTGGCGGCCTACCTCATGCCGCTCGTCGTGCAGGCCGGGGCCCACACGTACCGCCTGCTCGTGCTGGAGCGGCGCTAGATCTTCAGCGAAGCCGGAAGCGGCGCACGGCGCCCTTGTCGGGCGCCTCGTCGATGCAGCTCACGCGCTCGCAGCCCGGGCGCGTGGACTCGACGGCGAAGCGGATCAGCGCGGGGCGCCCGAGCGAGCTCTGCGAGATCCGCACGACGAGGCTGCGCCCGCTCTTGTTGAGCTTCGCGTCGGCCGGCCCGACGCGCATCGGCAGCCCGGCGGCGGACTGGGAGAAGACGGTCGCGCGCAGCTCGTCGTCCGATCGCGCCGTGACGCAGACCAGGCGGTCGGCTCGCGTCGCGGTCGGGTCGGCGTCCGCCGCGGTCCAGACCTTCACGCAGATCGACCCGGGCGGGCCGGCGTCGGCGAGCAGGGCCTTGGGCTCGAGCTTGGCGACGAGCGTGACGACAGCCCGCAGGCGGCCGTCGGAGGCGAGGCCCAGCGAGGTGCGCTGCAGGTCGACGGGCCCGGTGACGTCGGTCTTGGGGTCGGCGATCGTGACGGTCTTCGACGGTGCAGCGAACGCCACGGCGACGGTCAGCGCCGCCGCGGCGGAGCCGATCGTCGCGACGGCGAGCGCGCGACCGCGTGCGCCGCGCCGCGCGGTAAGCCGTTGACCCTGACGATCTCGCACGGCCCAAGCATGACGCACGCGGCGCTCGCGGCGTGCAAGCCGGCGTTCTCCGCTACGCGCTGAGCTCCGCGCCGGCGGCGGCGATCTCGTCCATGTCGCCCTTGGCGGGGACCCACGGCAGCCTCAGCGGATCGCCCTCGTAGCGCGGGATCACGTGCATGTGGAAGTGAAAGACGGTCTGCCAGGCGGCCGCGCCGCTCGAGTTCAGGAGGTTGACGCCGTGGGCGCCGAGGACGTCGCGCATCCGCTTGGCGAGCTCCTGCGCCATGACGGCGACGGCGCGCAGGTCCTCCGGCTCGATCTCGTGGACGTCCTTGCAGTGCGCGCGCGGGATGACGAGCACGTGCCCGCGGCTGGCGGGCTGGATGTCCATGAACGCGATCGAGCGCTCGCCTTCGGCGACGATGGTCGCGGGCAGGTCGCCGGCGACGATCTTGCAGAAGATGCAGTCGGGGTCGGCCATGGCGCGAAGGCTAGTGCTCGAGCAGGCGCGCGGCGAGCGCGATGGCGTCCTCGGCTGTCCCGACCTCGCCGGCGAAGCGCGCCTCGTCGATCGCGGCGAGCAGCCCGCCGAGCTGCGGCCCCTCTTCGAGCTCGAGCGCCGCAGCGAGGACGTCGCCGCGCACGAGCGGCTGGCGCCGCCCGGCGGCACGCCACTGCAGCGTCGCGGGCAGCACCTCGCGCGCGAGGCGCAGGTGCTTGTCGATCGACTCGTCCGCCTTGCGGCCGCGCGTCGCCAGGCGGTCGGCGACCGAGAGCAGTGTGACGTCGACCTCGACCGGCTCGCACGTCGTGAGGTAGCCGTACAGCCCGCGGCGCGACAGCGGCCGCTCGTGGACGAGGAATCCGAGCCGCAGGTGATGGCGCACGAGCGCCGCGACGTGGGCCTTGAGCCGCTCGCTCGCTCGCAGCCGGGTGAGGACCTCGCGCGCGAGCTGTGCACCCGCGCGGTCGTGACCGAGGAAGGTCGGCGAGCCGTCGTCGCGGTGGCCGAGGGTCGCGGGCTTCGCGGCATCGTGCAGCAGCGCGCCGATGCGCAGCGCGAGGCCGCGGTCCAGGTCGTCGGCGAGCGGCTCGGCGAGCAGCCCTCGCACCGCGTCCGCGTGCTCGGCGCCGAACACGGTCGCGGGGTCCGCCTGGATGGCGAGCGTCTGCTCGAGCACCTCGATGGTGTGGTCGTGCACGTCGGCGTGGTGGTAGCGGTTCTGCTCGACGCCCTGTAGCGCCGCGAGCTCCGGGAGGATCGCCGCGGTGAGGCCGAGCCCGTCCATCCGCCGCAGCGAGCGTAGTACGCCGCCATCCGTGAGGATCCGCTTGAGCTCCGCGAACACGCGCTCCTGCGCGACCTGGGCGACGCGCGCGGCCTCGTCGCGAGCGAGGTCGCACGTCGCGGGCTCGGGCTCGAGCTCGAGCTCGGCGGCCAGGCGCACGAGTCGCAGCGCGCGCAGCGGGTCGTCGGCGAACGCGCGCGGGGAGACGGCGCGCAGGCGGCGCGCGGCGAGGTCGGCGGCGCCGCCATGGGGGTCGACGCGGGCGCCGCCGTCCAGGGGCTGCGCCATGGCGTTGACGGTGAAGTCGCGCAGCGCGAGGTCGGCGTGCAGCGAGCCGCCGCGCAGCGGGCTGAGGTCGGCGTGCCACGAGCGGTCGCCCGCCATGACGCGCCAGACCCCGAAGGCGTCGGAGAGCTCGAACGCCGGTCCGCGTGCGGCACGCGAGAGGCGCTTTGCGGCGGCCCCGACGTCGCCTTCGACGACAAGGTCGAGGTCCGCGGTCGGGCGCTCGAGCAGGCGGTCACGCACGGCGCCTCCGACGAGCCACGCGTCAAGGCCCGCGAGCGCCGCCCGCGTCGTCGCGACGGGATCGCTCACGGCTCGCCGCCGGCTGCGGCCCCCGCGCCCGGCCGCCCCTCGGGATCCTCCGGCTCACCGCCGCCGACCGCCCGCGCGCCCGGTCGCGCAGCCGGATCCTCCGGCTCCCCGTCGCGGTGGTACTCGCGCGGCACTCGCGGCAGCAGGCCGCACGTGATCTCGTAGTTGATCGTGTCCAGCCACCGCGCGACCTCCTCGGCGGTGATCCGCTCGCCGCCCTGCGCGCCGATGAGCACGGCCTGGTCGCCCACCGCGACAGGCGGCGGCGTGCCGACGTCGAGCGTGATGTTGTCCATGCTCACCGTCCCCACGAGCGGGTGGCGCGCGCCGCCGACGAGCACCTCGGCGTTGTTCGTCAGCGAGCGGCGCACGCCGTCCCCGTACCCGATCGCCAGCGTCGCGACGTGCGTCGGCTCGCGCGCGACGAAGCGCCGGCCGTAGCCGACGCTCTCGCCCGCCGCAACCGGCTTCACCGCGCCGACGAGCGAGCGCAGCTCGAGCGCCGGCTCGAGGTCGCGCGCGGCCGGGTCCTCGCCGAACGGATCCAGCCCGTAGATCGCGACGCCGGTGCGCACGAGGTCGAAGTGCGTCGCCGGGTCGCGCAGCGTGGCGGCGCTGTTGGCCGCGTGGACCACGAGCCCTGGATACGCGTCGCGCAACGGGACCACCCACTCGACGAAGCGCGCGAGCTGCTCGTCCATGAACGGGTCGCCGCGATCGTCGGCCGTCGCGAAGTGCGTCATCGCGCCGGCGAGACGCACACCGGCCGCGCTCGCCGCGGCCTCCGCGACCCGCGTCGCGACTGCGGGGTCGCGGGTGCCAAGCCGCCCCATCCCGCTGTCGAGCTTGACGTGCACCGCCCCGCCGCCGCGCGCCGCGACGGCCGCGACGAAGCGCTCGTCCCACGCGACGACGTCCGCGCCGGCCGCAAGCGCCACCTCGAGCTCGGCCGGCGACAGCGCGCCCATCACGAGGATCCGCACCCCGATGCCGCCAGCCCGCAGCGCGGCCGCCTCCTGCGCCGCGACGACCGCCAGCGAGCCCGCCCCGCCAGCGAGCGCCGCCCGCGCGGCGGGCAGCGCGCCGTGCCCGTAGCCGTCGGCCTTGACGACCGCGCACAGCTCGGTGCCGGGCTCGAGCTCGCGCCGCAGCCGCGCGACGTTGCGCTCGATCGCGGCAAGGTTGACGCGGGCGACCGCGCGGACGGTCACGGCAAGAGCCTTGGTTCGGCGAACGGCTCGGGCACGCCCGGCGGCCCCTCGCCGTCCGGCTCGCCCTCGAGCGCGCGCGGCAGCGCCGCGACGATGTCGCTGGCGATGACGCCGTCAGCCCCGACCTCGCACGCCGCCAGCCGGCCCGCGGCCGCGTGACGGCGCACCCCCGCGCATGCGGCTTCGAACGGGCCCAGCCCCTTCGCGAGGAACGCGCCGATGACGCCGCTCAGGACGTCGCCCGTTCCGGCCGTCGCCAGCGCAGGCGCGCTCAGGCCGTTGACGGCGGCTGTCCCGTCGGGCGCCGCGACGATCGTGTCGTCGCCCTTGAGCACGACGACCGCGCCTGCGCGCCGTGCCGCCTCGCGCGCGCTCGGCAGGCGCCTCGCCTCGATCTCCGCGCTCGAGCGGCCAAGCAGCCGCCCAAGCTCGCCCGCGTGGGGCGTCAGCACCGTCGGCGCCCGGCGCGCCGCGAGCTCGTCGAGCGCTCCGGCGTGGGCATTCAGGCCGTCGGCGTCGAGCAGCAGCGCCAGCTCCGCGCGAGCCGCCAAACCGCGTGCGAACGCGAACGCCCCCTCGCTGCGGCCGAGGCCGGGGCCCAGCACGAGCGCGCCCGCGCGCCCACAAGCCTCGAGCGCGTCCTCGACGCCGGCGGGCGTCAGCGCGCCGTCGGAGTCGGGCAGCGCGCGCGTCATGACCTCGAGCAGCCGCGTCTCGAAGACCAGCTCGAGCAAGCCGGGAACGAGCGCGGTGACGTACCCGGCGCCGGCGCGCATCGCCGCCTCCGAAGCCAGGCACGGGGCGCCGGTCAGGCCGCGCGAGCCGCCCGCGACCACGACGTGCCCCGACGTGAACTTCGTGCCGGGCGCGCTGCGGCCGGGGACCAGCGCGTGCACGCGCGCGGTCAGCAGGCCGACGTCGGCCCGCACCGGCCCCCCCGCGGGGATCCCGATGTCGATGACCCGCAGCTCGCCGGTGTACTGCTTGCCCGGCGCGATCCAGTGCGCCGGCTTGGCGGCGGCGAACGTCGCGGTCTGTGTCGCGCGCACGCTGACGCGCGCCGCTTCGCCCGTCGACGCGTCGACGCCACTCGCGATGTCCGCAGCGACGACAACCGCCTCGAGGCAGGCGATCGCCTCGATCGCGTCGCACGCCGCATCACGCGGCTCGCCCTGAAATCCCGTGCCGAAGATCGCATCGACGATCACCGCGGCGCCGTCGAGCGCCTCCGCGGCGAACGGCTCGTGCACGCCATCGAGCCGCTGCAGGTTCTCGGCGGCGTCGCAGCGGTAGTCGGCGTCGGCGGCGAGCGTCAGCACGCGGACGCTACGACCCAGCTCGCGCAAGAGGCGTCCCGCGACGAAGCCGTCGCCGCCGTTGTTGCCCTTGCCGCAGACGATCGCGATCGGCCCGCGCGGCACGAACCGGTCGACGGTCAGCGCGAGGCCCGCGCCCGCGCGCTCCATGAGGTCGAGCGACGCGATCCCGCGCTCCTCGATCGCCCACCGGTCCAGCGCGCGCATCTGCTCGGCGCCGTAGAGCGGATCCAGCCAGTCTCGCGGTGCGGCGCTCACAGCGCTCACCGCACGAGCGCGACCGCGCCCGCCGTCACCTTCGAGTGCGTGAGCGAGATGTCGAGCTCGACTCCGAGCTGCGCCAGCCGGCCGTGCAGCGCGATCGCTGTCCGCGCCCCCTCCCCCACGACCTCGATGTCCTGCGGGCTCCACGACTCGAGGCGCAGCGCCTTCGCCACCGCCTCCTTCGCGCAGAAGCGCGCGGCGAGGTGCTGGCCGGGCCGCGCCCGCGCCGCGGCGTACGCGCGCTCGCCATCGGTGAACAGCCGCAGCGCGAGGCTGGGGCGCCGCTCGAGCGCCCGCTCCATGCGCTCGATCTCCAGCAGGTCGATCCCGACGGACACGGGCTCATCGTACGTCGTGCGCCTGCGCGCCACGGGCAGGGACCAGCGACGCTCGACATTCGTCGAACGGCGCCGCGCAAACGCGCCATCGCGCTCCAGCTTGCGGTGCGTTGGGTCGATGAGCACACATATGGCTGAGCTTCAGCTCGGGAGGATGGCGCGCCTGCTCGGCGGCGAGACCTCGGCGAACGCCCGCGCGCTCGCCTGCGTCTGGGCGTTCGGGGCGGCGTGCCTGACCGCGACGCTGATCCTCCCGCACCCCGCCGCCGCCAACGACGCCGGGCTGGCGGTGATCGCCGCCGTCGCGTTTCCCGTCGCCGCGTTCATGTACTGGCGCGCGGCGAGGATCCCGCGGGGCGCGCTCGAGACCATCACGTACCTCGGCCAGGCGCTGATCACGGGGCTCACGCTCTTCTGGGCCGCGCCCGAGCCGCCCTATCTGTGGTTTCACGTCTGGCTCGTCGTGCACTCCTTCCACTTCCTGCCGCCGGCGCGCGCGACGCTGCAGGTGCTGTGCGCCGCGGTGCTGTTCACCATCGGGACCGTCGTGGCGGGCTCCCCGTTCCCGGCGGCGACGAGCGTCGTCGGCGTCGGCTCGATCGTCACGATCGGGATCCTCGTGGGCGCCTTCCGCGCGCGGGTCGACGAGCTGGTGCGCGCGCTCGAGCGCAGCGCGTCGAGCGATCCGCTCACCGGCCTCGCCAACCGCCGCGCGTTCGCCGAGGCCTACGCGCGCGACCAGGCGCTGCGCGCTCGGATCGGCTGCGGCGGCGCGCTGCTCGTCCTCGACTGCGACGGCTTGAAGGCGCTCAACGACCGCGGCGGCCACGCCGCCGGCGACCGCGCGCTGTGTCGCGTGGCCGCGGCGATGTCGGCGAGCGTGCGCGAGGTGGACACGACGGCGCGGCTCGGGGGGGACGAGTTCGCCGTGCTGCTCAGCGCGCCGGCTGCGGGCACCGCGCCGGCGATCGGCGAGCGGATCCGGCGCGCCGTGCTCGCCGGCCGGGAGCTCGACGGCTTGACCCTCTCGATCGGCGTCGTGGAGCTTCCCGCGCACGACGAGGTCGACCTCAACGCCGTCCTCGTGGCAGCCGATCGCGCGATGTACCGGTCCAAGGCCAGCGGCGGCAACCTCGTGTCGGTGGGCACGCTCGGCGAGCCGCCGCCGCAGCAGCCCGCCCCGACGGCGCCTGCCCGACCGGCGGGTCGCGGCTTGCGAGCCGGGGGCGCGGCCGTCCACTGATGACCCGCGAGCGGCCGCCGGCGACGCCTCGCCGGCCGCGCCTCGCTACTCGACCGTGACGGTCTTCGCGAGGTTGCGCGGCTGATCGACGTTCAGCCCGCGGTGGCGCGCGACGTAGTAGGCGAACAGCTGTAGCGGGATGACCGCCAGCAGCGCCTGCAGCATCCAGTCCGTGCGCGGGATGAAGATGATCTCCTCGGCGACGTCGTCGAGCCGGTCGTCGCCCTCGGTCGC
This sequence comes from uncultured Actinomycetes bacterium, assembly GCA_963839905.1. GTDB lineage: Bacteria > Actinomycetota > Thermoleophilia > Solirubrobacterales > Solirubrobacteraceae > CADCVQ01. Next base: position 551,751 of record CAWIXC010000018.1, read on the forward strand.
GATCGCGATGACGTGCGCGCCGCGGGCGCGGACCTCCTGGATGTTGGAGATCATCTTGTCGAGGATCGGCATGTCGGTCGCGATGCAGACGACCGGCGTCGACTCGTCGAGCAGCGCGATCGGCCCGTGCTTCATCTCGCCGCCGGCGTAGGCGTCGGTCGCGATGTAGGAGATCTCCTTGAGCTTGAGCGCTCCCTCGAGCGCGACCGGCCGGCCGACGTGGCGCCCGAGGTAGAGGTAGAAGTCCGAGTCGGCGTGGCGCTCGGCCGCCGCCTGGATCGAGCCGTCGAGCGTCTCGATGAGCTCGGTGATGCGCGTCGGCAGCTGCTTGATCTCGGCGACGAGCTCGACGATCCGCGCGCGCTCCAGCGTCCCGCGCAGCTCCGCGAGGCGCAGCGCGAGCAGGTACATCGCGGCGACCTGGCAGACGAACGTCTTCGTCGCCGCGACCGAGACCTCGAGGCCGGCGCGCGTGTAGAGGACGCCGTCGGCGTCGCGCGTCGCCTGCGACCCCACGACGTTCGTCACGGCCAGCACCTTCGCGCCGCGATCGCGCGCAAGGCGCATCGCGGCGAGCGTGTCGGCGGTCTCGCCGGACTGCGTGATGCCGATGACGAGCTCGCGCGGCGACACGATCGGGTTGCGGTAGCGCCACTCCGACGCGATGTCCATGTCCACCGGGATCCGCGCCCACTCCTCGATCGCGTAGCGCCCGATCAGCCCGGCGTGAAACGACGTCCCGGCGGCGAGGATCAGGATCCGGTCGACGTCCTGAAAGAGCGACTCGTCGAGCGCCGCCTCGGCGAGGTCGACGCCGTCGGCGCGCACCGTGCGGTCGGCGATCGTCTCGGCCACGGCGTCCGCCTGCTCGTGGATCTCCTTGAGCATGAACGTCTCGTAGCCGCCCTTGACAGCCGTGTCCTCGTCCCAGTCGACGGTCGTGACCGCGCGCTCGATCGGGGTGCCGTCGGGCATGAGGAAGTCGACGCCGCCGGGCCGCACGACGACGATCTCCTCGTTCTCGATGTACTGCACGTCGCGCGTGTGGGCGAGGAACGCGGGGATGGCGGAGGCGAGGAACTGCTCGCCGTCGCCGCGGCCGACGATCAGCGGGCACTCCTTGCGCGCGCCGACGAGCGTGTCGGGCTCGTCCGCGCTGATCGCGACGAACGCGTAGTGGCCCTCGAGCTCGTTGTAGGCGGCCCGCACCGCCTCGACCAGGCTGCCGAGCGCCATGTGGTGGGAGATGAGGTGCGCGATGACCTCGGCATCGGTCTCGGAGGTGAAGTCGGCGCCGCTGTCGGCCAGGCGGCGCTTGAGCGCCAGGTAGTTCTCGACGATCCCGTTGACGACGACGTGGACGCGGTCGGACGTGTCGAAGTGCGGGTGCGCGTTTGACTCGGTGACGCGGCCGTGGGTCGCCCAGCGCGTGTGGCCGATGCCGCTCGTCGCGGGGCGGGCGATCGTCGCGACCGGCGCCGCGACTGCGTCCGGCGGGCCGCCGTTCGACGACAGGACAGCGGCGCGCAGCTTGCTGAGGTTGCCGACGGCGCGCACCGACGCGATCTCGCCGTCGGCGAGCACGGACACGCCCGCCGAGTCATAGCCGCGGTACTCGAGCCTCTCCAGCCCGGCCAGGAGGACCTCCTGGACGGCGCGCTGTCCGACGTAGCCGACGATGCCGCACATGCCAGACAGATTAGGCGCTGATCGCCCGATCCCTGCGAACCGCGGCCGGCGCGGCCACAACACCTGTGCGGATGCTGGCCACCGCACGGCTATGCTCCCGCGCGTCGACGCGCCACTTCCACCCCCTGAGCTTGCGGGCTACATCGTCGGGTCGGCGGAGGGTGACCTCTCCGAGTACCTCGCGATGGGCGCCCACATCCGTGCCGTCATCGAGGAGCTGGTCGGCCCGGACTGGTCGTGGGAAGGCAGGCGCGTGCTCGACTTCGGCTGCGGCTCGGCGCGGGTGCTTCGCCAGTTCCTCGACCGCTCGGATCAGGTGGAGCTCCACGGCGCCGAGCTCGACGAGGCATGCGTCCGCTGGATCGAGGCGAATCTCTCGCCACCGCTGCACGTCGCACAAAGCAGCGCCGAACCGCGGTTGCCCTACCCCGACAAGCACTTCGACCTCATCTGGTCGACGTCTGTCTTCACCCACCTGACGGATTCCTGGGCGGCTTGGCTGCTGGAGCTCCGGCGCATCGTGCGGCCCGGCGGGCTGGTCATCGTGACCGTGATGGGCAAGGGCCTGTCGCAGGAGATCGCGTCGGAGTCGTGGAATCCGGACCGGATCGGGATGTGCGCGTTGGGCTACGGTCGCCCGTGGGCCGCTGGCGGGCCGATGGTGCTGCACAGCGAATGGTGGATCCGCGCGCATTGGGGCCGTGCATTCGCGATCGACGCGTTTCGCGACGGCGGGGACACAGGGCAGGACGCCGTGCTGCTGCGTCGAGACGAGCGGTCGGCCCCGACGATCGCCCAAATGAAGTCTCCCGCCCCCGGCGAGCCACGTGAGCTCCTGGCGTTCGAGCACGCGATCGAGCTCTTGCACCGCGAGCACGCCGCGCTCAACCGCCAGCACGACGCATACGCCGCCGCGTACCAAACCGAGGCGGGCAAGCGCGAGGCCGCCGAACGCCGCGCCGCGGGGCTCGAGGCGCAGCTTCGCGCACACGCCGCACGCGCCGGGCGGCCCGGCGTCGTCGCCGCGGCGCGTCGCGCGGTACGCCGCCGCCTCGGGTGACGCTTCAAGCGCCGGCGGGCACCGGGAGCAGCGGGGCGAGGCGGCGCAGGAGCTGCGGTTTCATCGTGCGCGCGAACGCGAGGCTCATGTGCCCGCCCACGTCGAAGTTGATCAGCACGCCGCCGAGCGCCGGATAGCAGACCGACGGCGAGCACATCAGGTCGGTCATGTCCACGGTCTGGTAGCGGGGTGAGTGCATGGCCAGGGCGGCGTTGACCGCGGCGTCCGCCACCGGCAGGGCCTGCCTGCGCGGCAGCGCGCACTGCGGGCCGGCCGGTGCGACGGCCGCTCGCACGACCCGATCCAGGCAGTCGAACGTCGGCCCGGAGGCGTTCGGCGTGTCGCGCAGCACGATCACGCGCTGCACGTTGTCCGGGAAGCGCTTGAACGTCTTCTTGAAGCCGCGGAGCTTGCGCCGCTCGATCGTCGCGGCGGGCCCCGGCAGGCCCTTGTCCACCTCGGCCGTCACGATCACCACGTCGATCTCCGGGTGCTGGCGCAGCCAGCGCATGGTCGCGCGGTACGCCGCCACGCACGGTGGCCCGGCGATCGAGCCCATCTCGTACACGGCCTCGGACATCACGCAGCCGTGCCCGGTGAAGACCGTCCCACGCCAGCCGTGCTCCCGGCCGAGCTCGCCGAGCGCGGCCGACCACGCGCCCGTGTGGCTGTCGCCGATGAACGCGAAGCGCAGCTTCGCCCGAGACTCGCGTGCACCCAGCACGCAAGCCCTGGCTGCGCGGGCGACGCGGAGCGGGCGGCACGGGGCCGGATCCTCGTAGCGCGGGCCGGTGACGCTCGGGTACACCGTCGTGAGCCGATCGACGCAGCCGGTCGTCACGTCGAGCGTCGCCGCGCCGATGCACGTGGGGGCCTCCATGTCCGTTGCCGGCGCGCCCGAGACGAAAGCCAGTGACGCGAGCGAGGCTGCAACTGCCAGCGCCAGAGAGCGCACCAGGTTCCTTTCTCGTTGAGGACTTCGCCGATCTCGTCGGCATTCGGCGCCCGGCCCTCAATGAGAAGTTGACTGATGGATGCGAGACGACCCTTCGAAGGCGGTCGATCCGCGAGACCCGTCCGACGCTCAGGCCCGGCCATCCCCGTGCCGGACCACGACCCAGCGGGCCACCGCGAGCGCCACGAACACGAGCGCGAGCACCGCGAAGGTGGCCGGGTCGCTCGCGCGGCCGCCGAGGTCGCGGTCCGCGAGATGCCCGCCGAAGTGCGCGACCGCGCCGACCGCGTTGCCCGCCAGCACGGCGAGCAGCGCGTCGCTCACGAGCAGCCCGGCGACGAGGCAGGCGCCAAGCCCCAGCGTGAACGCGCCGATGTCATGGACGAGGTGCTCGTTGTAGGGCGGGAACGTCGCGGCGTTCGCGTAGAAGGAGTGCGGCGCGAGCAGCGCCCACAGCCCCGTGGCGATCAACACGAGCGCGAGCAGCGCCGTCGCGCCCTGAATGACGGTGTGCCGGGTGTGAGCCGTCACGACCCGCCGGAGCTTACGGCGCGGCGACCGCCTCGACCATCGCCACGAGCCGCCCGCAGACCGCGTCGGTCTCCTCGTCGGATGGCGCCTCGACCATCACGCGGACGAGCTGCTCGGTCCCCGACGGGCGTACGAGGACGCGGCCACGGCCTTCCAGCGCCGCGTTCTCGCGCTCGGTCGCTTGCGCCAGCCCGGCGCTTGCCATCGCCGCGTCGCGGTCGGCCACGCGGACGTTCACGAGCCGCTGCGGGAGCTTGTCCATCGCGTGGCGATCGGCGAGATCCGCGCCGGCGAGCGCTTCGAGCGTCAGCAGCGCGCTCGCGATCCCGTCGCCCGACGCGACGAAGCCCATGTCGATGATGTGGCCCGACTGCTCGCCGCCGAGCCCCCAGCCGCGCTCGCGCAGCTCCTCGAGGACGTAGCGGTCGCCGACCCGCGTCGTGGCGACCTGCACGTCAGCCGCGCGCATCGCCGTGTGAAAGCCGTAGTTCGTCATGACCGTGACGACGACGCCGCCGCCCGGCAGGCGATCCTGCGAGCGCAGGTGCAGCGCGGCGAGCGCGATCAGCTCGTCCCCATCGACGAGCGCGCCCGTGCGATCGACAGCCAGCAGCCGATCGCCGTCGCCGTCGAACGCGAAGCCGATGTCGTGGCCGCCCGACCGCATCGCCTCGCATAGCGGGCCCGTGTGCGTCGAGCCGCAGCCGTCGTTGATGTTGCGCCCGTCGGGCGTGGCGGCGAGCACGGTCACGCTCGCGCCGAGGCGGCTGAAGATCTCCGGCGCCGCGCGGTACGTCGCGCCGTGCGCGCAGTCCAGCACGACGTTCACGCCGCCCAGGTCCAGCGCTTCGAAGCGCTCGTGCAGCGCGCGCAGGTAGTCCTCGCGCGTGCCGTGCAGCTCCCTGATGCTGCCGATGCGCGGCGGCGCGGCCGGGACGGCATCGGCCAGCGCGTCCATGCGCGCTTCGATCCCGAGCTCGGTCGCGTCGGAGAGCTTGAACGAGTCCGCCCCGAAGAACTTGATCCCGTTGTCCTCGTAGGGGTTGTGCGAGGCCGAGATGACGGCCGCGAGGTCCAGGCCGTAGCGCTCGATCAGCAGCGGGGCGGCGGGCGTCGGCAGGACGCCACCGAGCAGGACGTCGCCGCCGGCCGACGCGATGCCCGCCGCCAGCGCGGCCTCGAGCATCTCGCCGGACTCGCGCGTGTCGCGGATGACGAGCACGCGCGGCTTGGCGCCGCCCACCTCGAGCGTCGCCGCGGCGCCGATCGACAGCGCGAGCTGCGCGGTGAGCGCCGTGCCGGCCACGCCGCGCACGCCGTCGGTGCCGAAGTGCTTGCGCACCCGCGCGTCCGTCCCCTTCGCGGCGGAACCTTCCGCGCTCACGGGCGTGCGCTGACTAGCGCTTGGAGAACTGCGGCTTCTTGCGGGCCTTCTTCAGGCCGGCCTTCTTGCGTTCCTTGACGCGCGAGTCACGCGTGAGGAAGCCGCGGCGCTTGAGCTCGCCGCGCAGGCTGGGATCGGCCTCGAGCAGCGCGCGCGAGATGCCGTGGCGCAGCGCGCCGGACTGCGAGCTGACCCCGCCCCCGTGGATCCGGGCGACGACGTCCATCCGGTCCTCGTAGCCGACGACCTCGAGCGGCTGGCGGATGTTGCGGCCCAGCGCGGGACGCGGGAAGTACGTGTCGAGCGTCTTGCCGTTGATCGTGTAGGCGCCCGTGCCGGGACGGAGGATCACGCGGGCGACAGCCGTCTTGCGCTTGCCGGTCGCGCGGTAGCGCGCGCCTGCGGCGAGGTCGATCGTCGCGGCGACGGGCTGCTCGTCGGCGCGGTCCTGCTCGGCGGCCGCGTCGATCGCAGCCTGCTCTTCCTCGTCGGGGCCGGCGAGCGGATCGGCGCCCTCGGCGACGATGTCGACCTCGAGGTCGGCGCCGGGGATCGCGGGCTTGACGCGCGGTGTGACGGGCTCGTCGTCGTCCTCGTCGAGCTCGACATCGGGCTCCGCGGCAGCGGCGGGGGCGGAGGCGGCGGGCTCGGGCGCCTCGGCGGCGGGCGTCTCGGCGGCTGCGGCTGCGTCTGCGGCGGGCTCTTGCGGTGCGTCGGCCGGCGTGTCCTCGGGCGGCTCGGCGTTCTCTTCGATCACGAGGGGTGAAGCTCCATCGGTTGCGGTTTCTGAGCCACGTGCGGATGCTCCGGCCCGGCGTAGATCTTGAGCTTCGTGATCTGCTTGCGGGCGAGGCGGTTGCGGGGCAGCATCCCCTTGACGGCGAGGCGCAGGACCTCTTCGGGCCGGCGCTCGAGCATGTCTCCGAGCGTGCGCGTCTTCAGGCCGCCGGGATATCCGGAGTGGCGGTAGTACTTCTTGTCGGAGCGCTTGTTGCCCGTGACCGCGATCTTCTCCGCGTTGATGACGACGACGAAGTCGCCGGTGTCGACGTGGGGCGTGTAGGTCGGCTTGCGCTTGCCGCGCAGCGCGTCCGCGATCTGGGTGGCCAAGCGACCGAGCGTTTGCCCGGTGGCGTCGACGACGAGCCAGTTGCGCTCGCGGTCGTTGGCATTGGCGACATAGGTCTTCATGGCGTGAAAAAGGCCACGCGTTCTGCCGCGCGGCGTCGACAGAGCATAGGACATCGAGATGGCTCGCGGAACCTCGCGGAATATGTCAACCGCGACGCCGCCGATTCCGCTACGGTTCCGCGCAGCAGCTTGCCGAATTCATCGTGTCCTTGCGATGAAACGGGGGAACCATCGGCGTCCACGCTCGCGTGTCCGCTGTGGGGCGAATCCAGCAAGGGATGCTGGTAGCGCGGACCTTGCCCGCGCGAGCCCGTCAGCTAACCCCGTAGGCAGCACACAAGGGGGGCTGGTCCAGCTGAAACGGGTGTTCGTCGCAGTGCTGTGCGTGCTTGGCTTCGCCGCGGGTGCGGCCACGCCGGCCGCCGCCAGCACGGGCGGCGCGATGGCGTCCGAGCCCAAGCCGCTGCCCGCGATCATCGAGATCGCCTGCGCCGCGCGCTGCTCGTCGCTCGACTCCGTCGCACCCGGCAGCCTGCTGCGCCTGCGCGGGACCGCCATGCGCGGCGTCGGCAAGGTCGTCTTCCTCGGCGCGCGTGGCGCGGCCGACGACGTCGCCGCGCCCGCCGTCCGCGCGCGGGTGAAGAGCGTCGACGTGCTCGTGCCCGACAAGGCGCTGAGCGGCCCGCTCGTCGCGGTCAACAGCGACGGCGGCGTGTCGGCCGCCAGCCGCGCGGCCGTCTCGGTGCAGCGCGCGAAGGCCGGCGGGTCCGCGCTCGACGTGCGGGTCGTCGGCAAGCAGGTCTTCGTCGGCGCGTCGCGGCCCGCGCGCGTGGACCTGCTCGCGCGCCAGTCGATGGCCGTCGCCGTCGCGCTCGTGCGCCTGAGCGACGGGGCGATCGTCCAGGGCTGGCCGCTCGGGCTGCTCACCCCCGGCATCGTCAAGACCGTCACGTGGGACGGGACGCTCGCGGGCGTGTCGGCGCCGGTCGGCCGCTACGAGTTCCGCGTCTTCAACCAGGCCACGGGGGTGCAGGCGGCGCAGACGCCGGCCGCGCTGGCGGTCGGCTCGTTCGACCTCGTCGACCACAAGTTCCCGATCCGCGGGAAGCACTCGTACGGCACGGGCATCGCGGGGTTCGGCGCGGCGCGCAACGGCCACAGCCACCAGGGCCAGGACGTCTTCGCGGCGTGCGGCACGCCGCTCGTCGCGGCGCGCGGCGGGGTCGTGAAGCTCAACCAGAACCAGGCGAACGCCGGCAACTACATCGTCATCGACGGCGCCGGGACGGACGTCGACTACGTCTACATGCACATGGCCGCGCCCTCGCCGCTGAAGAAGGGCGCGATCGTCATGACCGGCCAGTCGATCGGCCAGGTCGGCGACACGGGTGACGCCGTCGGATGCCACCTGCATTTCGAGATGTGGGGCAAGCCCGGCTGGTACACGGGCGGCTCGCCGATCGACCCCCTGGCGGCCTTGAAGGCCTGGGACGCCTACAGCTGAGGGGCGCGCTCGCGGTCAGCCCGGCAGCGCGCAGGCCTCGCTGCCGCCGGTGAAGCCCGCGACGAGCGCTTCGGCGTTGGCTCGCAGCGAGCCGAGGTACGTCGCACCCGCTGATCCCTTCGCGCCGAGTGAGTCGGCGTACAGCGCCGGCCCGACCGTCGCGCCCGCGTCCCGCGCGATCGCGCGCGTGAGCTTTGGGTTCACCGAGCTCTCGGGGAAGATCGTCGACACGCCCGCGGAGCGGATCGTCCGCACGAGCCGCGCGACCTCGCCGGCCGACGCCTGGGCCTGCGTCGAGTTGGCCGGGATCACCGTGCCGACGACGTCGATGTCGTAGCGGTCGGCGAAGTAGCCGAGCGCGTCGTGGTCGGTCACGAGCTTGCGCCGCGCCGCCGGGATCCGCTGCATGCAGCCGGCGATCGCGCGGTCCAGCGCGCCCAGCCGCGCGAGGTAGCGGGTGGCGTTGGCGGCGTAGGTCGCGCGGCCGGGCGGGTCCGCTGCGCTCAGCGCGTCGCGGATGCGCCCGACGGCGATACCGACGTTCGCCGGGTCCTGCCACCAGTGCGGATCGACGCCGTCCGCGTCGCGGCGCGGCCGGGGAAGGTCGTCGAGGATCGTGACCGTGCGCGCGTCCGATCCGGCGTTGCGCAGGACGTCGGCGAGCCACGCGTCGAGGTCGCCGCCCGAGCGCAGCACGACCTTCGCCCCGGCGACCGCGCGCACGTCGCTCGGGCGCGGCTCGTAGGCATGCGGGTCGGAGCTCGGCTCGAGGATCTGGCGCACGCCGGCGCGCGAGCCGGCGACCGCGCGAGCGAGGTCGCCGAGCTGGGTCGTCGTCGCGGCGACGGTCGTCGCACCGCTTCCACCCGGCTCAGAGGTCCCGCACGAGGCGAGCCCCACGACCGTGAGCGCGGCAGCGATGGCGGCGAGCGGCCGGCGGGGTAGCGACATCCGGTCCCAGACTAACAGGAACCATTCTCATTTAACGTCGGTGCCGCGGCGCGCGTGTTCGGCCGCCGCGTCAGGGGCGGAGCGCGCCGTCAGCGGGCGGGCGCGGCAGGCACGGCGTCCGGGTCGTGATCGGGCTGCTCCTGCGCCGGGGCGCGGTTGCCGCCCTTCTCCGAGCGCGACGATGCCTCGTCGCCGCTGACGGCCACGGCCGCCTTCGCGGTCACCAGGTGGTACAGGATCAGCACCTGCACGATCGCGAGCGACTCCGACCGGTGCACCTCCTCGCCGACAGTGAACTCGCCGAGGCGCTCGGTGCGCAGGTGGCTGGCGAAGTGCATCCTCTCCCAGATGGCCTCTTCGATCTCGGCCCCGCGCTCGCGATCGACGCTGCCCGGGATGAACAGGCACGTCTCGTTGGCCTTCTCCTCGAGCGTGATGCCGTCGTCGCCGCCCTCGTTGACGATGCCCGAGAAGTCGGGGTGCGCCAGGCCCTCGCGCAGCATGAGCACCGCGTCGAGGTGATCCTGGTCGCCTTGCTCGTTCTGGCGAAAGGAGATGACGATGTCGCCGCGGCCCTGCTGCGGGCGGATGAATGCCTCGGAGTCCGGCTCGCGCTTGTCGAGGTCGTCGAGCACGCCCTGGCGGGTGTAGCCGCGCTTCGACGTGTCGCGCTTGATCTTCCAGTCGCGGCGAAGCTCCTCAGGCGGCGCGAGGTACACACGCACGTCGTAGATCTCGGCGAGCGCCTGCGTGTGGTAGCCGAGCAGGCCCTCGATGACGGCGAAGCGCTTGGGCATGACGTACTGCGGCGGGCCGAAGGTGCCGTCCGCGTGCTGGTAGACCGGCTTGAGGATGGGCTCACCGTTGCGCAGGTGGTTCAGGTGCTGCTCGATGATGTCCATGTGGTTGCAGTCGGGGTGCAGCGGCGTGATGCCGTGCTCCGCCCGCTGCGTGCGGTCGTACTTGTGGTAATCGTCCATCCCGATGTGGGTGACGTTGTCCCGGCCGAGGATCTCGACAAGGCCCTTAGTGATCGTCGTCTTGCCGGTCGCCGAGTCGCCGACGACGCCGAGGATGATGGGGCGCGCCATGTGGTCCTCTCCAATCTGATCGTCGCCGAGCCCGAAAGATAGCGTTCGCAAGGCAATCTCGACCTGTGGGTGAGGTCAGGTTCGGCGCAGCTCGCCAGGGAGCGGTCGTGCGACCCGCAGGAGGGCCGCGAGCAAGCCGATGGTTCCCAGCAAACCGATCGGAAATCCAATGCCGCCGAACTGCCGGACGGCGCCGGCCTGCCAGAGCGCGAGGTAGCGCCGGTAGTCGTCGTGGCGCGCTGCAGGGTCGTCCGCGGCGTCGAGCGAGTTCTGCGTCAGTCCCCGCAGCTCGCGCGCTTGGCGGACGATCTGCGGCCCGTCGGCGCTCGGGTCGCGGTTGCGAAGCTGCGCGCCGGCCGGGGCGATGACCGCCGGAAGCGAGATGACGAAGCCGAGCGCGAACAGCGTCGCCGCGACGCGCATGCGGGTGGTGTGGGCGCCGATCCACGGCCCGAGCGCGGCGAGCAGCACGGCGACGCCGGGGATCACGAGCCGCGGGCCCCAGCTCCAGCCGCCCATCCACGAGTGCCAGGTCGCGGCGAGGACGAACATGCCGGCGAACAGCGCCGCGAGCAACGCCGCCGTCGCCGGGCGCGCGCGCCACAGGCCGATGAGCGCGAACGGGACCAGCACGGTCGCCGGCGCGAACAGGACGATCGACTTCTCGGGCGAGAAGAGCAGGCCGGAGGTGCCGTGCAGCAGCGGCGTCGTGAAGCCGGGGTCGGTCGGCGGCTCGTAGCCGAACTCGAGCGGGCCGCCGAAGCGCACGAGGTTGTAGGCGACCGTGATCGCGGCGGCGATCGCCAGCGGCGCGAGCGTGCGAAGGATCGCGCGCCAGACCTCGCGGCGTTCCTCCGCCATCCGCGGCACACCTCCATGGAGGGTCAGGAAGGCCCACAGGACCGGCACGAAGACGGCGGATTGCGGGCGCGCGAGAACCGCGAAGGCGAGCGCGGCGGCCGCCGCGCGCTCGTGGCCGGCCAGCGCGCGCTCGACCGTCACCACGAGGCCGAGCGCGACGAGCGGCTCGGTGAAGAAGTCGCGGCCGTAGGGCAGCAGGTACGTGCCGAGCACGGTGCCGGCCGCCACGAGCGCCGCCGCCGGGCGCGGCGCGCCCAGCCGCCGCCCGAGGAGGTACAGCGCCGCGACGAGCGCGCCAGCGATCGCCGGCATGAGCGAGGCGGCGACGGCCGCCTCGAGCAGGTCCACGCGGCCGGTGACGAGCCCGATCGGCTGGACGAGCGCCACCGGCACGACCGACAGCAGCGGCAAGAGGAGCCCGTACTTCGAGTAGAAGAGGCCGTCCTCGCCGGGGACGCCAAGCTCCGGCGGGACGTTCAGCGAGCCGTGGTGCACGAGCGACTGCGCCACCGCGAGCATCGAGCTGCCGTCGAGCACGGTGATCTGCGCCTGTCCGACCAGCAGCAGGAACAGCGCCGCAGCGACACCCAGCCTCAGCGCGAGCTTGCGGTCCTCGCGCGAAGACGCCATCGCGTTCGAATCTACCCGACGGGTCCCGTTGCAGTTGAATGCGGCGATCGGCGTCTCCTTTCTCATCCCCGCCTACAACGAGGCGGCCACGATCGTCGAGGTGCTCGAACGCATCGAGGCGCTGGGGCTCGACGTCGAGATCATCGTCGTCGACGACGGCTCGACCGACGAGACGGCGGCGCTCGTCGAGGCCTACGCGGCGACGCATCCGGCCGTCGTGCTCATCCGCCAGCAAAACCGCGGCAAGGGCTCGGCCGTGCGCCTGGCAGCGACGCGCATGACCAAGGAGATCGCGGTCATCCAGGACGCCGACATGGAGTACGACCCGGCGGACGTCGTCAAGCTCATCGAGCCGATCGAGCGCGGCGTGGCCGACGTCGTCTACGGGTCGCGGCTGAGCGGCGGCGCGCCGCAGCGCGCGTACATGTTCTGGCACCTGGTCGGCAACCGCTTCCTCTCGCTGCTCGCCGGCGTGCTGTTCAACACCACGCTGAGCGACATGGAGACCGGCTACAAGGCGTTTCGCTCCGACGTCCTGCGCTCGCTGCGGCTGACGCAGGACGACTTCGCGATCGAGCCCGAGATCACCGGCGAGGTCTGCCGGCGCGGCATGCGGATCTACGAGATGCCGATCGCCTACTACGGGCGCACGTACGCCGAGGGCAAGAACATCACGTGGCGTGACGGGTTCAAGGCGGTTCGCGTGCTCTTCCAGGTCCGGCTGCGACGACAGTGACCGAGTCGCGCAGCGCGCGGCCGCTGCTGCTCGTCGTCGGCCTCGTCGTCACGGTCGCGGGCATGGTGCTCGCCGTGCGGGGCGTCGCGCTCGACGACACCGCCGACGCGCTTGCCGACTCGAACCTCTGGTGGCTCGTCCCGTCGTTCGCGGTGTTCGTCGCCGGGGTCGCGCTGCGGGGGCTGCGCTGGTGGGCGCTGTTTCACCCCGACAAGCGCCCGCCGCTGTACGAGGTCACGCGCGCGCTGCTCGTCGGCTACTTCTTCAACAACATCCTGCCGATGCGCGCCGGCGAGGCGGCCCGGGTCATCTCGCTGCACGCCCGCACGAAGACGTCGCGCGCCGAGACGGTCGGCACCGTCGTGGCCGAGCGCGTCTTCGACCTGCTCGCGCTGCTCGTGATCCTGTTCGGCGCCTATCCATGGCTGCCCGAGCTCTCGTGGATCCGCGCCGCGGCGATCTTCGCGGGCGTCGTGATCGCGGGGCTGGCCGTGCTCGTGTTCGTGCTCGTGCGCTGGGAGGACCGCGCGATCCACTGGCTGCTCTCCCCCCTGCGGCGCATCCGCCGCGACGGGTTTGCCGAGCGCGTCGAGCACGCCGCGATCAACGCGACGCGCGGCCTGGTCGCGATCCGCGACCCGCGCGTGGCGCTCGAGGGGCTGGCGCTGACGCTTGCGTCGTGGCTCGTGCTGAGCTTCTCGTACTGGATCCTCATGCAGGCGTTCTCGCTCGAGCAGCCGTTCGTAGCGGGGCTGCTCGTGACGGTCACGATCAACATGGGCCTCGTGCTGCCCTCCTCGCCGGCGGCGCTCGGCGTGTTCGAGGCGGCGACCGTGATCGCGCTGAAGGCGTTCGGCGTCCCGCAGGCGGAGGCCCTCTCCTACGCGCTCGTGTTGCACCTGCTGAATCTCGTCCCGTTTCTCGTCGTGGGCGCCGGCCTGCTGGGGCCCGCCGCGTTGCGGCGCCGCAGGCGGTGAGTCGCTTGCGTAATCATCGTGGGATGGCTGACGCGACACAGGCACCACCGCCGACGACCCTCGCCGAGGCGATCGGCGGGCCGCTCGGGATGGCCGAGACGGCGCTTCCGGGCGTCGCGTACGTGGTCGCGTACACGGCGACGGGCTCGAACACGAACGTCTCGGCGGCGGTCGCGGTCGGGCTGGCGCTCGCGCTGACGGTCGCGCGGCTCGTGCGCCGCGAGTCGCCGCGGCACGCGCTGTCGGGGCTCTTCGGAGTGGCCTTCGCGGCGTTCATCGCGGCGAAGAGCGGCAAGGCCGAGAACTTCTTCCTGCCGGGCCTGCTGCTCAACGCGGCCTACGCGGCGGCGCTGTTGATCTCGATCGCGGTGCGCTGGCCGCTCGCCGGCGTGATCGTGACGAAGCTCGACGGCGAGGACAGCGCGTGGCGCGAGGATCGCGGCCGCATGCGGGCGTTTCGCCGCGCGACGCTGCTGATGGCGGGGATGTTCGGCGCTCGCCTGGTCGTGCAGCTGCCGCTGTATCTCGCGGGCGCGGTCGTCGCGCTGGGCGTCGCCCGGACGGCGATGGGCGTCCCGCTGTTCGCGCTGTGCGTGTACCTCGCGTGGCTGCTCGTCCGTGGCGCGCGCGTGCCGCCGGCGGCGCCGGCTCAGGCTTAGGCTTGGGCTGGGCGCTCGTCGAGTTCGATCTCCGGGGCGCGGGCGAGCAGCATCGTGAGGCCTGTGCGCGGGTCGCGCGGCGAGGCGCGCGCGTCGCGCAGCACGAGCGCCGACCAGGCCGTGCCGGCGTCGAGCTCGGGGGCGACCTGCGCCGCCACCTCGCGCGGCACCCATCCGAGCTGCTCGTTGCCTCCGGCGGCCGTTACCACGGCGATCGCGTTTGGGTCGTGCTCGTTGGTGGGGTCGCGGCGCAGCTCGAGTGCTCGCCCCGGCGCGGCGTCGTCTGACTGCAGCGCGTCGCCGTGGTGGCGCGCGGCGCCTGCGACGCCGGCGACTTCGAGACCCCACTCGGCGAGCTGCGGCGCGTCGCGCGCGAGGTAGCGGCCGTCCTCGTCGACGAGCCCGTAGCCGCTGAGCCAGACGATCGAGCCGTCGTCGGGGTACCAGTAGCGCTCCTCGAACTCGACGCGGACCTTCACCACACCCCAGGGTAGGCGTTGTACTGTCGCGCGACAGGCGATCTACGAGGGGGAGCGATGGCGGTTTCAAGCTCGGCGACGACGGTGTGGGAAGGCGGGCTCGCGCACGGGACGGGGGTCACCACCTCGGCGAGCGGAGCCTTCGAGCCCGTCACGGTGACCTGGGCGTCGCGGACCGCGCGCGCGGCAGGCAAGACGAGCCCCGAGGAGCTGCTCGCCGCCGCGCATGCGTCGTGCTACTGCATGGCGCTGTCGCACGAGCTCGGCGAGGCCGGCACGCCGCCGGGGTCGCTGACGTGCACGGCGACGGTCGAGTTCGTGGCCGGCGAGGGCGTGAAGTCGTCGCACCTGGTCGTGACCGGGACCGTCGATGGCGTCGACCAGGACGCCTTCGCCGCGGCCGCTGCCGGCGCCGCCGAGGGCTGCCCGATCTCCGCCGCCCTGAAGGGCAACATCGACATCACGATCGAGGCGACGCTCGAGTCCTAGCGCTTGGCTTGGCGGCGGCGCCTTACGGGAAGGGTGCAGGCATGCCAACTCGTGCCCGGGGCCTGCTGGCCGCCACCGTCCTCACGCTGACCCTTGCGCCGATCTCGACCGCGGCCGCGGCCGCCCCGTCGGCGACCTCCGGCCCCCCGACCTCGACCGGTCGCGGCGGCGCGGCCGCGACCGTCGACCGGCTCGCCACGCAGGCTGCGATCGGCGTCCTGCGCCGCGGCGGCAACGCCGTCGACGCCGCGGTGACCGCGGCCGCGGTGCTCGGCGTGACCGAGCCGTTCTCGTGCGGCATCGGCGGCGGCGGGTTCATGCTCCAGTACGACGCGCGCGGCCGCCGCGTCAGCTCGATCGACCACCGCGAGACCGCGCCGGCCGCGATGGGGCCCGAGTCGTTCATGGAGAACGGCAAGCCGCTGCCGTTCAACGACGCGCGCTACAGCGGCCTGTCGGTCGGCGTGCCCGGGACGGTCCGTGGCTGGGCCACGGCGCTGCGCCGCGACGGGACGATCTCGCTCGCCGAGGCGCTGGAGCCGGCGATCAAGGTCGCCCGGGACGGCTTCGTCATCGACCAGACGTTCTTCGACCAGGTCAAGGGGAACGTCGACTACTTCGACGACGTCCCGTCGAGTGCCGCGCTGTACCTCGATCCCGATGGCACCCCGCGGGATGTCGGAACGACGCTGCGCAACCCCGACCTCGCGCGCACGTACGAGCTCATCGCGCGAGTCGGGACGCGCGGCTTCTACCGCGGGCCGGTCGCCAACGCGATCGTCGACACGGTGCGCCGCCCGCCGATCGCTCCGACGGCGAATCACAGGTGGCGGCCGGGCGTCATGCGCAACGCGGACCTCCACGGCTACGACCCGGTGCGCCGCGCCCCCACGCTCGTGCGCTACCGCGGCCTGGACGTCTACGGCCAGGCGCCGGTCTCAAGCGGCGGCTCGACGGTCGGTGAGGCGCTGAACATCCTCGAGGGCTTCCCGCTGGGCGCGCTGCCTCGCGACGAGGCGATCCACCGCCGGCTCGAGGCGTCGCGCCTCGCGTTCGCCGACCGGGGGGCCTATCTCGGCGATCCGATGTTCCACGTGGTGCCGCTGCGAGGCCTGCTGTCCGACCGCTTCGCCGAGACGCGGCGCGCGCTGATCGGGCCGCAGGCGGCGAAAAGCCCGGTGGCGCCGGGCAACCCGTATCCGTTCAACGGCGCGTCGTCGCGCAAGGGCGCGGCCGCGGGGTCCGCCACGACGACGCGCGCGGGCTCGACGACGCACCTGTCGGTCACCGATCGCCGGGGCGACGTCGTGTCGTACACGTTCACGATCGAGTCGACGGGCGGCGCCGGGCTCGTCGTGCCCGGCTACGGCTTCCTGCTCAACAACGAGCTCACGGACTTCAACTTCGACTCGCTGACGCACCCCAACCGCGTGCAGCCGGGCAAGCGCCCGCGGAGCTCGATCAGCCCGACGATCGTCCTGCGCGGCGGCAAGCCGTGGCTGACCGTCGGGACGCCGGGCGGCTCGACGATCATCCCGACGGTGCTGCAGCTGCTCACCGATCGCATCGACCTCGGCCTGACGCTGCCGCAGGCGCTCGCCGCGCCGCGCGTCGAGCAGCGCAACAACGCGAACGCGGACGTCGAGGCGGCGTTCCTGGCGACGCCGGAGGCGGCGCTGCTGCGGGCGCGCGGGCACACCCTCGGCACGCCCGCCGAGATCGGCGCGGCGAACGGCATCGAGCTGCGGCGCGACGGCAGCGTGGTCGCCGCGGCCGAGCCGGTGCGCCGCGGCGGCGGAAGCGCGATGGTCGTGCGCCCGGCGCCGTAGCGCTCGGCGCCGCGCGCGCCGCCAGCGTGCCCGTCGCAGCACCTGCGCGCGACCGACCCCGCGCGCGTGGCACCTTCACCCCTATATCCGGGGTCAATCCGCCACGCGGTGCTCCGGGGTGTGCCGCTGGGCGTCCTTGACCTGCACCGGCGCGGCGTCCTCCTTGGGCTTGCCGAAGAGCGTGTCGAAGACGTCGGTGAGCTTGCTCACGGCGTGGCGCGTGAAGAGGCCGACCAGCGCCGACAGCGCCGCGACGCCGTAGGGATTGACAGGAGCGCTCTGGTCCTGGCCGAGGTAGCCGCCGCGCAGCGTGAAGTAGACGATCAGCGCGAGCGCCGCGCCCTGCAGCGGGCGGATGACGTACGACCACTCGTCGCGCTTGGTGAGCTCGTCGCGCGTCGAGAAGTACAGAAAGCGCCGGCAGCCGCCGACGAGCGCGCCCAGTGCGCCGACCATCATCACCATCGCGATGAGCACGACCTGCGGGTGGAAGCTCATGTGGGCGACGCCGAAGAGCAGCGGCGTCGAGACCGCGTGCGGCTTCTCGGGGTCGATGACGGTCGCGGCGATCACGCCCGGCCAGATCGCGAGCAGCTGCGTCATGAGCAGCCCAGTCGAGAGGACGAGCGATCCGCCGATCGCGCCGCGCTGCATCGCGCCCATCGCATCCTTCGTCGACGACCGCGATCGGTGTCGGGACATGGACGGCGGGCGCGCGATCCGGCAGCGCGATGCCCGGGGTGAGTGATGCGGTGTCGGTGCTCATCGGTTCCTCCTTGATTGCACTCAAGGAGCGCCGCGAGCGCCGCGCTGATACGCCGACCTGTGACCGATGTCACGCGAGGTCGGTTGGCGTTACTCCCACTCGATCGTGCCCGGCGGCTTCGACGTGATGTCCAGGACGACGCGGTTGACGTCGCGCAGCTCGTTGATCATCCGCGACGCGATCTGCTCGAGCAGGTCGTAGGGCAGGCGCGCCCAGTCGGCGGTCATCGCGTCGTCGGAGGTGACCGCGCGGATCACGACGACCGAGCCGTACGTCCGCTCGTCGCCCTGCACCCCGACCGTGCGGATGTCGGGCAACACGCAGAACGACTGCCACAGGTCGCGGTACAGGCCGGCCTTGCGGATCTCGTCCTGCAGGATGTAGTCGCACTCGCGTAGGAGGTCCAGGCGCTCCTTCGTCGCCTCGCCGCCGACGATCCGGATCGCGAGGCCCGGGCCGGGGAACGGCTGGCGCCAGACGAGGCGCTCGGGCAGGCCGAGCTCGGCGCCGACCGCGCGGACCTCGTCCTTGAACAGCGCGCGCAGCGGCTCGACGAGCTCGAACTGCAGGTCCTCCGGCAGGCCGCCGACGTTGTGGTGGGACTTGATCGTCGCCGCGCCCGTGCCGCCGCCGGACTCGATGACGTCGGAGTACAGCGTGCCCTGGACGAGGTACTTCGCGTCGCCGAGCTTCGCGGCCTCCTCCTCAAAGACCCTGATGAACTCGGCGCCGATCGCCTTGCGCTTGAGCTCGGGATCGCTCATGCCCTTCAGCCGAGCGAGGAAGCGCTCCTCGGCATCGACCGCGATCAGCGGCACCTTGAAGTGATCGCGGAACGCGGCGACGACCTGCTCGCCCTCGTTCTTGCGCATCAGGCCGTGGTCGACGAACACGCACGTGAGCTGGTCGCCGATCGCGCGGTGCACGAGCAGCGCTGCGACGCTCGAGTCCACCCCCCCGCTTAGCCCGCAGATGACCTTCCCGCCCCCCACCTGGGCGCGGATCGCCGCGATCTGCTCGGCGACGATGCCCTCCGGGCTCCACGCGCCGTCGGCGCCGCAGATCTCGATGAGGAAGCGCTCCAGGATCGTCTGCCCGTACGGCGTGTGAACGACCTCGGGGTGAAACTGGATGCCGTAGATGCCGCGCTCGACGCTCTCGATCGCCGCGACCGGCGACGCGGTCGACGACGCGAGCGCGGTGAAGCCGTCCGGCGCCGTGTAGACGGTGTCGCGATGCGACATCCAGCACGTCTGCTCGGCGGGCAGCCCGGCGAACAGGCGGCCCGGCTCGCGCACGGTGAGCTCCGAGCGGCCGAACTCGCCGATCTCCGCCCCCTCGACGCGCGCGCCGAGCGCGAGCGCGACGAGCTGCATCCCGTAGCAGATGCCCAGCACCGGGATGCCGAGCTCGAGCAGCTCGCGGTCCAGGCGGGGCGCCCCCTGCGCGTACACCGACGCCGGCCCGCCGGACAGGATCAGGCCCTTGGGCTTGCGCTTGCGGACCTCCTCGACGCCGACGTGGTGCGGCAGCAGCTCGCTGAACACCCCGAGCTCGCGGACGCGGCGCGCGATGAGCTGCGAGTACTGCCCGCCGTAGTCGAGCACGACGACCTCGTCGACCCGGCGCGGCGCGTGGACGTCGAGCACGTCCTCCTCGACGAGCTCGGCCGCAGCGTTCGCCGAGGTGACGAGGCCGTCGGTCATCGGCGCACCGCTCCGGCGCGCAGAGGCGAGCCGGCACGGCCCGATCCTCCGGCGCGGAGGATCGGGGATGGGCGGTGCGCCGGGCGCGTCATGCGTCTTGCAGGGCCGGCTCCTTGTGGACGCCGTTGCCGTTGGTTGGCTCCGGCGCGCTGGCCGACGATCCGCGCGAGCCCATCCCCACGCCCTGCGCGGTCTGCAGCTGCTTGCCCTCGGTCTGCAGCGCCGGCGCGATCATCAGCTCGGCACGGTTGAACTCCGCGATGTCCTTGTAGCCGCACGTCGCCATCGACGTGCGCAGCCCGCCCATGAGGTTGAACGTGCCGTCGTTCTGATGCGCGGGCCCCGTGACGATCTCCTCCATGGTGCCGTTCTGGATCGTCCGCACGCGCGCGCCGCGGGGGAGCGTCGGGTGGAACGTCGCCATGCCCCAGTGGTAGCCGCGACCCGGGGCCTCGTACGCGCGGGCGAGCGGCGAGCCGATCATCACGGCGTCGGCGCCGCAGGCGATCGCCTTCGAGACGTCGCCGCCGTTGCGCATGCCGCCGTCGGCGATGACCTGGACGTACTCGCCCGTCTCGAGCATGTGCTGCGAGCGGGCGCCCGCCACGTCGGCGATCGCCGTCGCCTGCGGGACGCCGATGCCGAGCACGCCGCGCGTCGTGCACGCCGCGCCGGGGCCGACCCCGACGAGCACGCCGGCGGCGCCGGTGCGCATGAGGTGTAGCGCGGTGTGGTAGCTCGCGCAGCCGCCGACGACGACCGGCAGGGGCACCTCGCGGGCGAACTCCTTGAGGTTCAGCGGCGGGCGGGCCTCGTCGTTTGAGACGTGCTCCGCCGAGACGACCGTGCCCTGGATGACGAGGATGTCAAGGCCCGCGTCCAGCGCGAGCTCGTAGTAGGCACGCACGCGCTGCGGCGTGAGCGAGGCCGCGACGACGACGCCCATGTCCTTGATCTCGCGGATGCGCTGCCTGATGAGCTCGGGGACGATCGGGCGCTGGTAGATCTCCTGCATCTCGCGCGTCGCGGAGTCCTTCGGCAGGTGGGCGATGCGCTCGAGCTGCTCGTCCGCGTCCTCGTAGCGCGTGAAGATGCCCTCGAGATTCAGGACCGCAAGGCCGCCGAGCTTGCCGATGATGCCCGCCGTCGCCGGCGACACGACGCCGTCCATCGCGGACGCGAGCAGCGGCAGCTCGAAGCGGTAGTCCCCGAGCTTCCACGAGATGTCGACGTCGTCGGGGTCCCGCGTGCGCCGCGAGGGCACGATTGCGATGTCGTCGAATCCATATGCGCGGCGAGCCTTCTTCCCGCGACCGATCTCAATCTCCATTTGCGCATCCTAGGCGTGTGGGCGGACAAGAAGACCCCGCTGGGACGGGGTCGTGGAGGACAAAACGCGCACGTTGCGGGCTATGCCCGGCACGCCTTCCCGAGCTTAGCAGCGGGTTTATGTCCCCCGGCCGGGGCGAGGATGCGGCTATGAGTTTTCGCGGGAGGGCAAGACGAGCCCACCCTCCCGCCGAGGCTCAGCCCCGCAGCCGGATCGCTCCGTGCCCCGCCCGGCCCGCGCCGGCCGTCTCGCGCGTCGGCGGCGGCGCGCCCGGCGTGAGCGACGCGTTGTACGCCGCCGGGCGCGCGTGGAGCTTGATCGTGCCGTGCCCGACCGGGCCGGCGGGAGCGACGGCGCCGCCGGTCGCGGCGGGGCCGGGCGCAGCCACCGATGGTGGGGCGCCGGGTGCAGTGAGGCGGACGGAGCCCATGCCGGTCACCGGCGAGTAGTAGACGGTTGGAACGAAGACGCTGCGATGCACCATGAGGTGCCCCCTTGAGCCGATGTCGCCCTGCACGATGTGGTCGTGGATCGCGGCAGTGCCCCGCCAAGCGAGTCAGCGCGCCCGCCGCCCTGTCGAGCCGACGCTACACCTGCGGCGCGCGCAAGGCAACGTCTGCGCGCCAGTTCTTGGTCTCGTGGTCGAGGAAGGGCGAACCCGGCCGTCAGCGACGAAACGGCGGCGACGTCGGAAACGGTCGAGGAGGCCGCTCAGCGCGCCGGCCGCAGGCGGGAGCTGGGCCGCTCTTCGCGCCCGACCTTCGCGCAGGGCGTGCCGTCGACCCGCACGACGTCGGCCGTGAAGTCGTTCTGCCCGCGCAGCAGCGAGGAGCCGACGCCGTACGCGTCGACCGGCGCCTGCGCGGCTTCGAACTCGGCGATCCGCTGCGCGTCGAAGCCGCCGGACACCACGATCCGCACGTGCCCGTGCCCCGCGTCGTCGAGGCCGGCGCGCACGCGCTCAGCGAGCTCGATGCTGACGCCGCGCTGTGCGGCGTCGCCGAGGTCGGCGAGCGTCTCGTCGACGAGCTTCTCGGAGGTGTCCAGGCGCACGCCCCAGAGATCGTCGCCGAGGGCGTCGGCGACGGCTAGCGCCGTCCGCAGCGACGCGTTGTCGAAGTCGACGAGCACGGTGACGTTGGTGTCGTGCGCGAAGCGATCTGCGAACGCGCGCGCGGCGGCGGTCGTGTCGCCGCCGTACGCCGCGATGAGGGCGTGCGGGACCGTGCCGATCCCGCGCCCGCCCCACCACGACGCCTGCGCATCGGTCGAGACGCCGATCGCGCCCGCGACGTGCGCCGCCCAGCCGTCGCCGGTCTGCACGAGCCAGTGGTCGTGGCGTGCGGGGAAGAACAGGATCGGCTTGCCCTGCGCCGCGTCGACCACGTCGCGGACGTTGTGCATGACGAGCGAGCGGCGTGCCATGCAGCCGAGGAACACGGTCTCGAGGTGCGCGAAGAGCGAGTAGTCGCCCTCGATCGTCATGACCGTCTCGAGCGGGGCGATCTCGTCGCCCTCGTAGAGCGCGCAGATGTCGAGCTGCTCGAAGCACGGCACCCAGATGCCGTCCGGGCCGGCGTGCCCTGCGCCGACCTTCAGCACCGCGATCGCCTCGTCGATGCCGCCGAGCAGCGAGTTCTGCTTCTGGAAGACCTGCATCAGGACGTGCGGATGGCGGCCCGCGGCCTCGAGCAGCTCCTTCGTGGAGTTGAAGTACGCGTCGCTGTAGTAACCGCCGCGGATCCGCCCGACGGGCAGGTTGAAGACGGCGGGGTCGAGGCGGCGGCGCGGGTCGTCCATCTCATGGACCCTATGCCCGCGCGCGGCGGTGGCGTCCCGGCGCTCGGCGGCTGCGTAGCCTTGCTTGCCCGTGTTCGAAGCGCTGGACTTCGTGTACCTCCCCAGCCGCGACGTCGCCGCGGACGTCGAGCACTACACGAACGCGCTCGGCGCGGAGCTCGTGTTCGCAATCGAGCGCTTCCAGACGCGCGTGGCGATGGTGCGCCTGAGCCCGGACCCGCCGTTCCTGCTACTCGCGCAGCATTTGCACGGCGACCAGCCGATCCTCGTGCATCGCGTCAGCGATCTCGATGCGGCGATCGCGGAGCTGAAGGGTCGCGGCGTGGAGGTCGGCGCGCGCTTCGAGATCCCGTTCGGGGTCGGCGTCGAGCTGCGCAACCCGGGTCCTCAGCGGATCGCGATCTACGAACGCACGCGTCCCGAGCGCGGCGCGAGCATCACGGGCCGGCGCGACTTCTGAGCCTCAGGCCACGAACTCGATCTCGACCGGCTCGCCGGCCGCGATCGCGTCGCGGTCGCCGGGGACGAGCGCCAGCGCGTCGATCCCGAGCATCGACGTGAGGATGTGCGAGTCCTGCGAGCGCGTCGGGCGCACGTGCCAGCCGTCGTCCTGCAGCGACGAGCGGCAGCGCACGATCGTCGTGCGGCCGCGCGCGCCGGGGAGCTCCTCGTCGGCGGTCGCCATCGTCGGGTGCAGCTCGCGCTGGCGGCCGAGCATCGCGTCGAGCGCGGGCACCACGAACAGCCGGAACGCCATCAGCGCGGACACCGGGTTGCCCGGCAGCGCGAAGACGAGCGTGCCCTCGGCGTTGACGGCGAACGTCGTCGGGCGGCCGGGCTTGAGCTTCACGCCCGCGAAGACCTCGTCGAAGCCGAGGCGCTGGAGCGCCGGGCGGACGTGGTCGTGCGGCCCGACGGACACGCCGCCGGTCGTGATAAGGATGTCGACGTCGCGCAGCGCCGCGCGCAGCACGGCGACGGTCGCCTCGAGGTCGTCGCCCACGCGTACGCGGGCCACGAGCTCGCCGCCCGCGCGGTGCACGGCCCCGCCGAGGGCCGGGCCGTTGGAGTCGCGGATGCCGCCGGGCGGCAGCGGCGTGCCGGGGTCGGTCAGCTCGTCGCCCGTGCCCATGAGCGAGACCCGCGGCCGGCGCACGACCCGCGGGCGCGGGATGTTCAGCGACGCGAGCACGCCGAGCTCCGCCGGCCCGAGCACCGAGCCGGCGTGGATGACGAGCTCCCCGGCCTCGATGTCCTCGCCCGCGGGGCGCAGGTGCAGGCCCTTGCGAACGGCGCCGTCGATCACGACCGTCGAACCGTCGACCGAGGTCAGCTCCTGCTGGGCGATCGCGTCGGCGCCGTCCGGAACCGGCGCGCCGGTGGAGATGCGCACGGCGGTGCCGAGGGTGACGGTCACCCCCGCGCCGGTCCCCGCCTTCGCCTCGCCGATGAGCTCGAGCCGGGCGGAGCCAGAGTCGGTGTCCGCCGCGACGATCGCGTAACCGTCCATCGCCGAGGCATCGAACGGCGGGACGTGGTTGGGCGCCACGGCGTCGTCGGCGAGCGCCCGGCCGAGCGCGTCGTCGAGCCCGACCTCCTCGGCCCCGAGCACGCTCACGTGCTCGAGCACCGCCGCGCGGGCTGCGTGGATCGAGACGGCCACGGGCTACCAGAGACCCGGCTCGGAGGTGCCGGCGGCGGCTGCGGGCGAGGCGCTTGCGGTCATCGATTGACCGTACCAGCGGTGCGCGAGACAGCCCGTCGCGGGCGCTGTGTGACGTGACGCACTCCGCCCTGCGGCGGAACTCGCCGATACCCCAGACGTTGTGACGTTTGCAACCAGCGACGCGAGAGGAACGGATTCCATGACCAGACGATCGAGCAGCTTGACGCGCCGGACGCGCGCCGCGGCCGGCCTCGCGCTCGCCCTTGCCCTCGCGCTCGCCGTTGCCGCGATGCCCGCGGTCGCGCAGGCCGCCGCACCCGCCAACGACGACCTCGCCGCCGCGCAGGTCGTCCGCGTCGGCGACCACCTCACCGGGACCATCGTCGATGCGACCATGCAGGCGGGCGAGCCCGCGACCAGCAGCCCGTTCATCGACCACACGGTCTGGTACCGCCTCGACGCAACGGCATCCGAGCGGGTGCGCATCGACACCTGCGGGAGCGATCGCTACGCCGAGCTCACGGTCTACACGGCGCGGACGTCGCCACGCTGACCGAGGTCGCGCGCAGCGAGTCCGACTGCGCGGGCGGCGCGCGGGTGTACGTCAACGCCACCGCGGCCACGACGTACTACGTGCGGGTCAGCGGGTATGCGTGGAGCACGCAGATCGCGCTCAGCGTCGGGCGCCCGCAGCGCCCGGCCAACGACGACTTCGCTCTGGCCCAACCAGTCGGGCTGCCGGCGAACGTCGCCGGATCGACGGTCGACGCCACCGACGAGGCGGGCGAGGCCGATCCCAGCCCGTACTCGAGCGGGCACTCCGTCTGGTACCGCTTCACGCCGGCGACGGACGACGCGGTGTCGATCAGCGTCGCGGACTGCGCCGACGCGGCCGGGACGCTGTCGCAGCTCACCGTCTACACCGGCGACTCGCTCGGCGGCCTAAGCACCGTCGGCGAGTTCGCCCCGGCCTGCGGTTTTCGCACGAAGCTCACGCTCTTTCCGAGGGCGAACACGACGTATCGCATCGCGGTCCGGGGCGCCGGCCACACGTCCGACGCGTTCGCGCTGCGGCTGGCGCTCGTGCCCTCGTCGGGACCGGGGCCGGGTCCGGGGCCGGCCCCGCCGAACCCGACCTGCCCGTTCCAGCTCGCCGCGGCCGGCTCGGTCACCTACCGCGGCACGCACTCCGGCGGCGGTGAGGTCTGCGTGACCCTCAAGCCGGACTTCTCCGGGGTCTCGTGGTTTCACCTCGTCGACCCGCCGCGCGACCTCTGCATCCCGTTCGCGGTCGAGCGCTACGAGCCAGCGCGCCCGATCGTCTCACGTCGGTTCGAAGCGACGACCTCGTCGGCTCGCGTGACCGCCACGTTCAACGGGCGCGCCGCGCAGGGCACGTTCCAGGCGGCGATCCCGCCCGGCGGGGCCGGTGTGTGCAGCGGGCGGGTCATCACCTGGACCGCGACGACGCAGGCGATCACGCCGCCGGCGTTGAGCGACGCGACGGGGCCCGTCGTGCGGCTGCGCGGCGCGACCACGCAGCGCCCGCTGCGCTCGGGCCGCATCACGGTCGGCGTGCGCTGCCCGGCCGAGGCCTGCGCCGCCGGGGCATCCACCCGGGTCAGGGGCGTCTACGTCGAGTCCGCGAGGCGACGCCTGCGCGCGAACGTCGCGAAGACGCTGACGATCCGCCTCCCCGCGGCGGCGCGGCGGGCGATCCGGAGGGCGCTGCGGTCGCAGCGCACCATCCGCACGCGGGTCACCGTGGTCGCGCTCGACGCGTCGGGCAACCCGACGACGGCCCGGAGGACGATCACGCTGCGGCGATAGCGCCGGCCGTCCGCTCGCGCGACCGGCGGAGGTGGTCCGCCGCCGCCCGCGCGAGCGCCGCCGCCGCGCGAGCCGTCGCAAGCGCGAGCGCGCGTCAGCACGAGCGCCGCCGCAGCGCAAGCACCGCCGCAAGCGCGAGCACCGCCCAAGCGCGAGCGCCGCGTCAGGCGGCAAGCAGGGCGTCGAGCGTCGCGCTCGCGCGGCCGTCCGCCACCGCGGCGCTCGCGAGCGCGCAGCCCGCGCTGACGCTCGCGCAGCGACCCGCGACGTAGAGGCGCAGGCCGGCGCTCAGGCACGCGGTCTGCGTCGCGATGCCGTGCTCGTCGCCGCCCGCGATCGCGCGGGTGAGGTCGGCCGCGAGCTGTGGGTCGGGGTCGCCGCGCAGCAGGC
The DNA here is from genome assembly GCA_963839905.1 of uncultured Actinomycetes bacterium. GTDB lineage: Bacteria > Actinomycetota > Thermoleophilia > Solirubrobacterales > Solirubrobacteraceae > CADCVQ01. The sequence goes on from CAWIXC010000018.1 coordinate 578,195, forward strand.
TGCCCGGCGAATCGGGCAGCTCGATCGGGCCGGCCGAGTCCGCCGCCGAAGGGCGCCCGGTGCGCAGGACGTCCGAGCCCTCCATGCCGCGCACCGTGATGCAGCGCTTCGCTCCGAGCAGCATCACCGCCCCCTGCAGACGCTCGCGGTAGGAGCTGTGCGTGTGGCCGACGACGAAGTGCGTCGCGCCGAGATGGTCGACGAGCTTCTCGGCCGAGTGCAGCGGGCCGCGCAGGCCGATCTCGTCGCGCAGGCGTGCGAGCTCGTCCCAGCCGGGGATCGCCGTACCGGCGTGCACGAGCGCGACCCCCGCGCGGTCGAGCATCGCGACGGACTCGGCGGGCCGCGGACGCGCCGGGCCGCCGAGCGCGCCGAAGACGTCCGCGATCGTCGTGCCGCGCTTGGGGCCGATCGTCGAGCCGCAGTGCACGACGACGCGCGCTCCCGCTGCCGCGGCGAGGATCGCGGCGGCAAGCGAGAGGTGCGGCGCGTCGACCATGCCGTCATACGCGCCCGCGCACGCGACGAGCGGGCCGTCGCCCGGCGACGGCGGGTCGGCCTCCGCGGCCCGCGCGGCGTCGCGCAACGCCGCGGTCATGCCGGCGAGCTCGGCCGGCGTCTCGCCCTTGATGCGCATCGCGACGAGAAACGCGCCCGCCTGCACGGGGCTGACCTCACCCGCCAGCAGCGCCCCGGTCGCGGTGTGCGCCTCCTCGAACGTCAGCGCGCGACTGCCGCGCGGGCCCGTGCCGACGGCCTTGATGACGGCGCGAAAGCCCGCATAGCCGGAGCGGCCGCGGCGCTCCGGAAGGCTCGCCGCGAGGCCGACGGCGGCCGGGGGCGGCGTCGGCGCGAGGTCTCCGAAGCTCAAACGCCCTCCCAGCGATAGCCCACGCTGCGCACGGTCTTGATCCGCGACGCGTGCTCGGAGCCGAGCTTCGCGCGCACCCGGCGCACGTGGACGTCGACCGTCCGCGCGCCGCCGTAGTAGTCATAGCCCCACACCCGGTTCAGCAGCGCCTCGCGCGAGAACACCCGGCGCGGATGGGTCACGAGGAACTTCAAGAGCTCGTACTCCATGTAGGTGAAGTCGACGGGCCGCCCGTCGATCGCGACCTGGTAGGTCGCGAGGTTCATCTCGAGCGACCCGACGCGCACGACGTCGTCGTGGTCGATGCCGTTGACCGCGCGGCGCGCGCGGGCGATGCGCGCCTGCAGCTCGTCGGAGGTGAACGGCTCGACGAGCAGCTCGTGGCCCTCGGCGACGCCGATGCCATCCGCGAGCGCGCCCGCCGCCAGCGCGACGAGCACGGGCACCTCGCCGAGGTCGTCGTCGGCGGCCAGGCGCGCGCAGAGCTCCGCGCACGACGGCTGCTCGAGGCCGGTCGCGAGGACGACGGCGAGCGCCGGCGCGCGGCTATCGCCCGCGGGCGGGCGCAGCGTGCCGTTCGCGGCGACGCGATGCGGGCTGAAGCCCAGCTCGGCGAGCAGGCGCGACGTGGCTTCTCCGCCCTCCCCGTAGATCCATGCGTCGCTCACAGCAGCCTCAGGTAGCGCGAGCGGTCGAACTCGGTCACCGTGCGGCGCTCGTCGTCGGTCTCGCGGCGCTTGTTGGCGACGTACGCATCGACGAGCCGGTCGCCGAGCGTCTCGCGGACGAGCTCGGAGGCGTCGAAGAGGTCGGTCGCCTCGCGCAGGTCCAGCGGCAGCCGCTTGCCGGCCGCCGCGTCGTCGACCGACTCGGCCTGCAGCTCGTATCCGCGCTCGATGCCGCGCAGCCCGGCGGCGAGCAGCAGCGAGAGGACGAGGTACGGGTTGCACGCCGGGTCGGGGGAGCGCAGCTCGAAGCGCGCGCCCTCCGCGCGGCCGGGCCGGCGCGACGGCACCCGCACGAGCGCCGCGGCGCCACGGCGCGTCCAGCTCACGGTCGCGGGGGCCTCGAAGCCGGTCGCGAGCCGCCGGTAGGAGTTGATCCACTGGTTCGTCACCGCGGACAGCTCGCACGCGTGAGCGAGGACGCCGGCGAGAAACGCGCGCCCGGTCGGCGACAGCGGGGTGTCGGGGGCGGCGTCGTAGAACGCGTTGCGGTCGCCTTCGAAGAGCGACATGTGGATGTGCATCCCCGAGCCGGGATGGTCCTCGAGCGGCTTGGGCATGAACGTCGCGTAGGCGCCGAGCTCGTGCGCGGCCTCCTTGACGGCGATCCGGAACGTCGTCACGGCGTCGGCCATCGAGAGCGCGTCGTCGTGGGCGAGCTGGATCTCATGCTGCGAGGGCGCGACCTCGTGATGCGACGCCTTGACCGGAATCCCCATCTGCTCGAGGTAGTCGATCGTGCGCCGCCGGAAGTCTGAGCCGACGTCGAGCGGGGTGAGGTCGAAGTACGCGCCGTCGTCGAGCGTCGTGGGCTTGTCGCCGTTTTGGCCCAGCGGCGCGAAGACGAAGAACTCGACCTCGCAGCCGGCCTGCATCGTGTAGCCCAGGCCCGCCGCCTGGTCGAGCACGCGCCCGAGCGCAGCGCGCGAGTCGCCGCCGAACGGCTCGCCGTTGGGCTGGCGCACGTCGCAGAACATGCGCGCGACGAGCGAGTCCGGGCGCCACGGCAGGACCTGGAACGTGCGCGGGTCGGGGTGGGCGATGACGTCGTGCTCACGCAGCCGCGACGCCCCTTCGAGCGACGATCCGTCGAGGCCCACGCCCTCGTCGAGCGCGGACTCGAGCTCGGAGACGGGGATCGAGAGGCTCTTGAGCAGGCCGAGCACGTCGATGAACCAGAGGCGCACGAACTTCACGCCTCGCTCCTCGACTGTGCGCAGCACAAAATGACGGTGGCCCGACATGCGCCATCGAAGGTATGGGTGTACCGAGGACCTGTCATTGGCCCGCCGGTCCTAGTCCGATCGACATCCGGTCGAGTCGGTGTCGGCCTTACGGCGCGGCGTCCACGTGCAGCAGGAGGCGAGTGTGCGTGTCGAGGCCCCGCTCGTCAGACCAGACGTCGAGCTCCCAGGACAGCGCTCCGTTGGGCGATTCGCAGTTGGGAAACGCGTTCTGCGGGAGTGCCAGCTCGAACGTCAGGGTCTGTCCCGTGGTCAGGTCGCCGCTGTGGATCGGGCCGGTCGAGAGCTGGCGGGCGATCGCGTCGGCGTCTCGCGTGCGCTCGTGATACTCGAGCAGCACCGACAGCGAGCGCGACGGACCGCCCGCGCGCACGAGGACCGTGCCGCGCACGATGTCGCCCGGCACGTATCGCGGGCGATCGAGCCGAACGTCGAGTTGCACGGTCATGGCAGCACGACGATCTCGTGGCGAGCCTGCGCGTCGAGCCCGCGGCGGTCTCCACGCACCGCGACCTCCCAGATGTACGTCAAGACCTGGCCGGCATAGGTAAACGGCACAGTCGGCGGGACCGCGAGCGCAACCTGCTGCTCGCCGGCGATCGGCTCGAGCGGCTGCCATGTTTCGAAGGCGACGGCGGAGTCCAGGTCGCGGCTCGGCCCCATCCTGGGGGTCGGCGCGCCGCCGCCCGAGATCGGGATGTTGAGCAGGCGCTCGTAGTACTCGGTGCAGATCAGCCCGACTTCGAGCATGCCCAGGCGGTCGGGGTCCTCGATCGCGACCTTCGCATGTAGCTGTCCGCCACGCCGCACGCGCGGATCGATCGGCGTGACCTCGAGCCCCTTGGTCATGCGACGGCGCACCGCGTCGAGCGGATTGAGCACGGTGCGCCGGACGTCCCGCATAGAGATGCGAGGATCTCACATGGGGTTGCGCTTAGGATCGCCGCCATGCGAATTCTCCACGCCGGCGACGCGTTCTGGCGCCCGTCGAACCAGATGGGCGTGCTGAACACCGATCTTGCGAAGCAGCTCGGGGCGTCGACGCTAGCCGCGCGGATGTGGCGGCTTGCGCCGGGTCAGGCTTCGACGAAGCACCGCCACTTCACGCAGGCCGAGCTGTATGTGGTGCTCGAGGGCCGCGGGCGCATCCGGATCGGGGACGAGCTGCACACGCTCGAGCCGCTGTCGAGCGCGCTCGTGGAGCCCGAGATCGTGCGCCAGGTCTTCAACGACACCGAGGCCGACGCGCTGTGGCTCGTGGTCGGCGCGCCGCAGGAGGCGGCCAATACGCTCGAGATGTCACCCGAGCAGCTCGCGGCGCTGTATCCCGACGGGCCGAAGGCGCTGCCGCCCGAACTGGCGTGAGCGGCGCGACCTACTTCACCGCACTCCGACCGACGAGCACGAGCGGCGCAGGCAGTGGCTCGCCCTTCAGCAGGACGGCCAGCTCGCGCGCCGACGCGATCGTCAAGCCGCCCTGGATCTGCGAGCCGGTGCGCCCGTCGATGCCATCGGGGTTCTGCCGGAAGTCGATGTACGGAACCGACAGCAGCGCGTCGTCGATGACGATGGCGAAGTGCTGGTTGGCGGACGACACGTCCGCTCCGGGCAGTCCGGCCGCGGCGCGCCCGCGATCGGCGATCTCGCGCGTCACCCGTTCCCAGATCTGCCGCCCCGTCTCTGTGAAGTCGAACGTGACGACCGGCTCGCCCGTGGCGCCCGGGCCCTCGGAGAACCGCTGTGCCGGGTCGACGATGTGCGACCCGCGCAGCGCGACGTCGTCGCGCAGCACGAACCACTCGCGGGTCTCGTCGACGAGCCTCGCCGGCTGCGTCGACGTGCGCACGATGACCGTGTCGGGCTTGACCTCGTAGACCTTGGCGGCGTCGCGAACGCGCGCCGGGACCAGGGCCAGCGCCGCGGCTCGCGTCGGCGAGCCGAGCTGGGGCGACGTGGCGGTACGGCCCGCGAAGACGCGCCGCGCCTTCGCATCGACGGCGTAGAAGCGGCTGGCGGCGCGCGCGTTGTCGGCCTCCTTCGCTGCCGGGCGCTTGGACGCCCGCTGCACCGCGGCGTACAGCGAAATCCCGCCGCTGTCGCTGTCCCCCGCGGCAACACCGCCGGTGACGGCCGCATCGCGCGGCGCCGGGGTGCCGCGCGGCCCGATGACGTTGGGCTCCCAGTCGTAGAAGGCGAGCTCGCCGACGCCGAAGACGAGGGAGTGCCCGTCGGGGTCGCCCTGCGCCGACTTGCGCGGCACGTCGACGGTGAGCCCGTCACCCGTGGTGCGCACGCGGTGGTCGACGCCGATCGCGCTCAGGCGCTCGCACAGGATGCGCCGGGCCTCGCCGACCTGAACGCGATCAGCGGCCTGCACGCGGAACTCAAGGCGCGTGGCCGCGGCGTCGAACGCGCTGTCGGGGCGATCGCAGCTCGGGCCCGCCGTCGCCTTGCCGCCGGCACAGCCGCCGAGCGCGGTCGCGGCGACGAGCAGACCAACCAGCAGGCAGCGGTGCGGGGATCGGGCGAACATCGTGCCCTCCTGAGTCGAGGCGAAGACTGCGATGACCGCCATCCTGCGCCGCGGCACGCGCCCGCGATAGACGCCCTGGGTGGCGCGCTTCACACCTTCACGCCTTCGTGCCGAGTCGACGCCGGTCGCCGCAGCTTGCCGTCGCGGCCCCGATCAGCGAGTCTCACGGCATGTCCGCGGTCCACGACGAGAGCTGGGTGATGTCGCGGCCCAACCTCATGACGTTCTTTCTCTTGGCGATGGGCTGGCTGTGGGTCCTCGCGAGCCTGGCGGCCGCCGCCGGCGTCGTCTACTTCACCGCGCGCGACGGCGGCGATGTGCTGTGGTCGCTCGTCCTCGTGCTGTTCTTCCTGCTCGTGGCCGCGTGGAGCGTCCGGATGCTCCGCGGGAACTGGACCGAAGCGCGCGCGTGGCTGCTCGTCCGTCCCGACGGGGTGCAGCTGGACCGCTACGGCGAGCAGCGCTATGCCTGGGCACAGATCGCACGCTTTGACCCCGGGGACCCGACGCCCGACGAGGATGGGCTCATCAGCGCCGAGGCGACCATGCACCTCAACGACGGCCGCCGGATCCCGCTGCCCGGGCTCGAGGTGTGCCTCGAAGGTCCCGGCGCCTACCGGCGGCGCAAGATCGCCGAGCACGTCGCCACGCTGAACCGCTTGCGCGACGAGGACGCGGCACGCCGCGCGCGGGCTCCCACCTGACGTCTACTTCACCCTCGGATCCAGGGCACCCTGAGATTTACCCTGAACATCCGGCTGGCGCATTGACCGGTCCCTGCGGGCGAACCAGCATCGCCTCCGCAACCCGATCGAAAGGAGCGTCACATGACCGACAGTGCAGCCGAAGTCGCCGACGACACCGAGGTGGACGCGGTCGCCGCCGACGAGCAAGACTCCCCGCAGTTCGTCGCGGGGCAGACGTACGCGTACCGCAAGGACCCGTACTACGGCACGGTGCCGGCAGGCATCACGAAGATCCGCTTCCAGCTCGCCGGCGGCCAGGGCGGGTACGGGACCCGCGACACCGGCGGTCCCGGACGCGCGTCACCGCTCGAGGCGACCGTACGGGTCGTCGAAGGTCAGGTTCTGAGGATCGTCGTCGCGGATCACGCCAGCGGCCGTCACCGCGGCGAAGGCTGGGTGCAAGGCGGCGCCGGCGGGAGCGACGGCGCTTCCACCGCGACCAAGGGCGCCGGCGGCGGCGGGGCAAGCGCCGTACTCGACGAGTCCGGCGGCACGGTCTTCCTCGTCGGCGGTGGCGGCGGTGGTGGCGGCGGCGAGGGCACGAGCGCCAGAGGCGGCAACGGCGGACGAGGCGGACTGCAGCCCGAGAACGGGAAAAGCGGGCAGGGCAGGCAGCCCGGGAAGGGCGGCCAGGGTGGCGTCGCCACCTCCGACAAGGAGCGCGGCGGTAAGGACTCCGACGACCGAGGCGGCGGAGGCGGCGGAGGAGGCGGCGGCCAGAACGGCCGCAAGGGCGGCGGCGCGGGCGCGCGAGCCAGCGGGGGCGGAGGCGGCGGCGGCGGCGCCAGCTGGGCCTACGACGGCGCCCTCAATGTCGTCGAGCAACGGCCGAAGGACAAGCAGAACATGCCCGGGTTCGTGACGGTCGTCAGCCTCGATCCCTGACGCCGTGACGCGGGGCCGGGCGGCCCTGCCTGCCTGACGGCGACCCCGGTCGCGGACGCCCAGCATCCGTACGAGGCGACGCGGCCGGGTCGCGCGCCCGCAGCGCCTCCGGCAGCTGCACGCGCGAGCCGATCTCGAGCTTGTGGAAGATGGCGCGCAGATGCGACTCGACGGTCTTCGGTGAGACGACAAGCCGCGCGCAGATCTCCGCGTTCGTGAGACCCGAGGCCGCGAGCTCCGCGACGCGCCGCTGAGCCGGTGTGAGATGCCGAGACCGTCGCCGTGGGCACGGCGAGCGCGACCACCCGCGAGGTGCAGAAGCTCCGTCACCCGGCGCGTCTGCGCGTCGGCGCCGAGCTCCCGTGCGCGCGTCAGGGCCGCGTGCAGCCGCCGGCGCGCACGGTCGGGGTCCTCCGCCGCGAGAGCCGCGGCGGCCAGGTCGACGAGGACGGCGATGTGCTCCAGGGGAGCATGTGCCGCCGCCGGTTCGACGACGACCAGCGCTCGATCGAGCGCGGCGACGGCGAGATCGGGAGCGGCTGCGATCGCGGCTCGGGCACGCAAGGCGCGCGCGAGCGGTCCCGGCGCGCCGTAGCGCTCCGCCAGCGCGACCTCGTCGTCCGCGAGCTCGCGTGCGCGCACGTGATCGCCGAACTCCGCCAGGATCCGCGCCGCCGCGCCACGCCAGCCGGACACGACGGGGTTCGTCCAACCGGCGCCGACCAACCGCCGTCCGCACTCGAGGTGGTCCTCAAGCGCGGCGTGCGGGTCTCCGCGCACGCCTCGCACCGCACCGCGGGCGTAGAGGAACGGTGCGTGCGGGATGAGATCCTGCAGCGCGCCGCCCTCGTGGTCGAGGCGGGCGAGCACGGCCGCGGCGCCCTCGTCGTCGTCGCGCTCGAGCAGGCACAGCAGCAAGAACGACGTCATCAACGGCGTCGATCGCACGAGCCATGGCGCGCCGACGACGGCGCGCAGGTCGGTCTCGGCGTCCTCCAGACGGCCGAGCATGAGCTTCATGGCTCCGCGAAACGCCGTGGCGGGACGCACGAGCGCCGGGACGTCGTTCGCGCGCAGGCGCCCGAGGACGTGGTCGATGTGATCGATCCCGAGGTCGGCGCAGTCGGCATAGCCGAGCATGAGCGAGAGGGACAGCGCGGTCGGCGCGCCGCGTGGCGAATCGGCGAGCGAGCCGTTGGCGAGCGCGCGGCGGCACAGCTCGCCGAGCTCGTCCACCGGCCGCGTGGTCGCCAAGGCGTCGAACGCCGCCGCGGCGAGGATCGCCGAGCGCGCGATCGCAGTCTGCGAACGTCGTAGCCGGACGATGGCGGCGGCGCGCGTCGGCACGAGCTTCGCGTCCCAGGTCGACATGTCCGCGATCTGGACGTCGAGACCGACCGCGGGTTCGGCGAGCAGGCGGTTGAGCAGCCGGATCGCGACGTCCGGCCGTTCGGCCACGAGCGCGTCGACGGCCGCGGCCATGAGCACCGAGCAGCGAGCGGGATCGTTCGTCGGATCGACGTCGAGCAGGAGCTCGCCGGCCGCGAGCGACTCCCCCTCGGCGGCGAGCACCCGCGCGGCGTCTGCGCGAATGCGCTGCGCACCGACGAGCGTGATCGACCGCGCAATCGCCTCGCGATCGGCCGGTCGGGCGAACAGCGGCGGATCGGCCGTGGCGAGGACGCCACGCTCGACCAACCGGTCGAGCTGTGCGCGCACCGTTCCGAGCGGACGTTCGAGCAGCGCGGCGATCCGCTCAGGCCGCGCGACGGCGCCGAGCAGCGCGAGCGCTTCTGCGAGCTCGATGACATCCTCGTCGGCGATCCGCCCGCGGACATCGCGCGCGACCACGACGTGTACGAGCTGCGCGACAGCGGCCGGCTCCCGCGCTGCGGCGTGGATCCCCGACAGCATCATCTCCGCCGCCAGCCCCGCGACGTATGCGGGAATGCCTCCGGTCGCTTCGAGCACGGCCGCAGTCGTCTTGGCGTCGAGCGTCGTGCCGGTGGCTCGCGCCAGCAGCTCGCCGATCCCGACCCCGCTCAGCGGACGGGGGTGTATGACGGCTGCGCCGGCGCCCGACATCGTGGCTGCCCCGGATGCCGTCCTGCCGCCCGTGACGTGCCAGCCGGCGACCACCAGCGCGCGCGTGCCGCGCAACCGCGCCGCGACGTCGGCGAGCAGAGCCAGCGACGGACGGTCGGCCGCGTGTGCGTCGTCGATGACGACGAGCATCGGCCGGCGCTCGCACGCGTCGAAGATCGCGCGACGTCCCGACCTGGCCACGTCCGCCGGCACCTCGACCGCGAGCGCGCGCAACACGCGGCGAACGAGCGCGAGCGGAACGTCGCGCTCGTCGCTCCTCGGGTCGGCGCGTGCGACCTGCGCGCCACGTGCTCGCCCGATCTCGATCGTGGCGTGCAGCAGCGCCGAGACGCCGATCCCGCGCGGACCCTCGACGACCAGTGCGCCGCCTAGCCCCGCGAACGCGGCGTCGAGTCGCGCGGTGATCTCCGCGAGCTCTCGGCCGCGCTCGACGAGGCCAAACTCCCCCGGGCGAGCGGGGACTGCCCTGGACACGTGCCGAGCCTACGGAACGCGCGGCGCGGCGACCAGATCCCGTCGCGGACGCCGGCCGGCGCCCGCGACGGTGAGCTGTCAGGCCTCGTCGGTCACGCGGGCGAGGACGATCCTGTGGCCGTCGGAGATCTTGTTCAGCGCGGACTCGTTGACGCCCCAGCGCCAGCCGTAGACCTTGCCGTCGAGGCTGCTGGCGTACAGCACCATCCAGCCGTCGCCCGCGCCGTTGTACTCGGTCACGGTGCCGTCGGCCGCTTCGGAGCGGCGCGAGTCCGCCCATCCGGTGCTGCCCTTCATCTTGTCGCCATGCGGGCTGGACGTGCTGTCGATCACGCGGACGGCGTACTGGACGGTCCCGTCCACCGGCGTCTTGCCGGTGGGCAGCGGCGTCACCTCGGTCACGACGGCGGTGTGGTCGGGGCTCGAGCTGCCCGCGACCCGGTCGATGAGCACGATGTCGCCCGGCAGCACGGCCGCAACGGTGCCGACTTCGTCGATGTGCGTGGGGCTCGACGTCCCGACGAACTGCGCTGCCCAGGTCGCGGTGTCGGGCGACGTCGAGTCGAACTGGTCAAACCATGTGCTGGTCGCCCAGGAGGGGTATGCGTGCGCGAGCAGCTCGTTGAGCAGCCGCGCGCACCGCGTGTCGTTGGTCCAGCCGCCCGCGAGGCCGGGCGTGCCCCACGTGACGCCGGTGTTCAAGTCGTCGGAGTCGTACTTGTTGATGCTCGCCTGAGCCGGCCACGCCGCGGTGTCCTTGAGCCCTTTCACGAGCTGCTGGCCGGCCGTCAGGTGCTCGGTGACGCGCGTGGTCGCGCCGGCGCTCGCGGGGACGGCGAGGACGGTCATCGCCAGGACGGCGGCGGGGAATCGGAGGAGTCTCATGAGGAGGTGCCTTTCGGACGGAGGAGGATGCGCTGTGCCGCAGCCTCGCGCGAGCGCCCCGGCGCTTCATCGGGGATGAACCCTGAACCGGCACCCTGGCCCGGCGGGGCGCCGCCCGCCCCAGCCCGCGTCACAGAATCCCCGCTCGCGTCCCTGTATGTCCGAAAGCCCGAGGCTCTTGCCACTCGATGCCGATGACATCTCCCGCTTGTATCGCCGGCACGCGCGCACGCTCGTGACGTTCTTCGCGCGCCGCACCTACGACGCGCAGATCGCCGTCGAGCTCACGGCGGAGACGTTCGCGACCGCCGTCGAGGACCGCGAGAGCTTCCGCGGCAGCGGCGACGACGTCGCCACCGCCTGGCTGTATGCGATCGCGCGCCACCAGCTCAGCGGCTGGTTTCGCCACGCGCGCGTCGAGCGCGACGCGCTCGAGCGCCTCGGCATGGCGGCGCCGGCGCTGAGCGACGGCGAGTATGAGCGCATCGACGAGCTCGCGGGCATGGCGCAGCTGCGGGCCGACGTCGCCGCGGGGCTCGACGAGCTGACGGACGACCACCGCGCGGCGCTGCGGTGCAGGATCGTCGAGGAGCGCAGCTATGAGGACGTCGCCGCGCAGCTCGGCGTCAGCGAGCAGGTCGCGCGGGCCCGCGTCTCGCGCGGCGTGCGCGCGCTTGCCGCCAAGGTCGGTCTCGGCGAGGAGATGAGCGCGCATGATCGAGCCTGACGACCTGCGCGACCTGCCCGGCCTCGCGAGCTTCGGCGACGAGCTCGTCGCGGTCGCGCGTGCCACCGAGGCGCCAGCCGTCGCGGCCGAGCGCGCGCCGAGCCGCAGCCGCCGGCGGCCTCGCAGCCGGGGGCCTCGCAGCCGGGGGCCTCGCCGCCCGGGGCCTCGCCGCCGGCGGCCTCGCCGCGGCGCGGGCCGGCCGGTGCGCACGGTCGCCGTGACCGGGGTCCTGCTGGCGGTCGTCGCCGCGACGGCCGCCGGGGCCACGGCGGTCGTGCTGCGCGTCGCGGTCATCCCGTCCCCGGCGCCCGACAGCGTTCCCGCCGAGCAGGCGACGGTCGCCGGCACGGGGGTCGTCGTCGAGCCGCGAGCGAGCGATCCCGCGGGCGGACCACCGTGGGCGCTGCGGATCGCGCGCAGCACGACCGGCTTCACCTGCACGACCGTCGGCCAGGTACGCGACGCGCAGTTCGGGCTCGTCGGCATCGACGGCCGCTTCCGGCGGCTGCCCGGCGACGTGACCGACGCCTGCGGCGACCGCGGGACGCTGCTTGGCGGGCGCGTCGTGGCAGCCGACAGCGCGGGCGCTGTGCGCTCGATCGTGTACGGGGTCGGCGGGCCAGGCCTGCGCAGCGCGACGCTTGAGACGACCGACGGCAGCCGCGGCCTGCGCCTCGGCGCGCGCGGCACGTTCGTCGCGGCGCTGCGCGGCTATCCGGAGGACCGTGCGATCAGCGTCCGGCTGATGTTCGCCGGCGGGCGCAGCGAGCGCCACGACCTCGGGATCTCGCCGAGCATCGTCCCGGACCCCGGCGCCGGGCAGGCATGGCGAATCGAGCGCCTCACGCTCGGCACGCGCCAGTTCTGCGCACGGCTGCTCACCGCGCGACCCGGCAAGAGCGCGTTGGCGCAGGGCCGCCCCGATGCCGTCGTCACCCCGACCGCCTGCATCGACCGGCGCGGGCCGCGCAGCTGGGTCGCCGACGCGCACCGGTTCGCGCCGGGGCAGCGAGGCGTTGCCGGCTTTGACCGCTGGACGTGGCGGTCGCATCCACCGCGGACGGTCCTGTGGGGGGTCGCGGATCGATCCGACGGGCTGCGAGCGGTCACGCTGCTCGGCGCCGGCGCGCCACGGCACCTCACGATCTCGCCGCGCGGCACGTTCGCCGCGGTCCTGCCCGCGCGCGTCGACCCGAAGCGCCTGCGGCTCGTCGTGCGGCTGGCCGACGGCAGCACGGAGCGCGAACGGCCCGGCGCTGGGCTCGTGGCGGATCTCGTCGCGTCGAGGAGGGCCCCATGAGATCGCGTCTGCGAAACGGCGTGTGTGCCGCGATCGCGATCGGGATGGTGGCGGGCACGGCCGTCGCCGTCGCCGAGCGCGACCCGGCGCGCGGGGCTGCGCCGGCGCCGGTGGCCGGCACCGGGCCGTCGACGACCGGCCGCAGCGCGCCGCTGCCACTCCCCCGCGGGGTACGCATCGCGGTGCGCCGGCCGAGCGCGGCGGGCGGCGCCGACTGGGCCGTGCGAACCTTCGCGAGCACCATGGGAGGACAGCAGGTGCTGTGCGCCCAGCTTGGCCGGCTCGGCGGCGGCCGTTTCGGGTGGATCGCGCCCGGCGGCGCGCTGCGGCCGGCGCGCTTTGACGCAAACGACGCCCCCACCGTCTGCGACAGCCGGCGTTTCCTCGAGCGCATCGGCCTGCAGATCCTGCGCGCGACGATCACGAGCGATCCGTCGGCAGGGCCGCTGTCGCCCGAGCAGACGATCACGTGGGGCCACACCGCCGCGGGCGTCACGCGGCTGCGCGCCGACGGATTCGTCGCGACACCCGCGCGCGGTGGCGCGTATCTGCACGTCGAGCCGGGCTCCGGTCCACGCACGAGTCCAACCGGCGAGCTGCGCTTCGCCGACGGCCACCGCAAGCGGTTCGACCTCGCGCGCGGCATCCCGCGCCCTCGAGCTGCAGTGCAAACGCCGGTCGGCAAGCTCACCATCGCGATCCGCGTGCCCGACCCTGCCGGCGGGCTGCCGTGGGCGATGCTCGCGGCTCGAGGCTCGCGCGGGGGCATCTGCCTCACCGACCCCGGTCGCGCCCTCGGCGACCGCCTCGGGCACCTCGACACGCACCTCGGCCTCTTCCAACCCGATCCCCCCGGGCGCCCGGCACGCTGCCCGGACCCCCGCCGCCCGACGACGCAAGCGTTTCCGGCACGGCTGAGCACCGGGCTGTGGAGCGGGCCGGACGTCAACCCCGCCGGCGGGCGAACGCAGCTGCGGCGCCTCGACGGCCGGACGATCATCAGCGGTCGTGTGCACCCCGACGTCGTGGCGGTGACGCTGCGCACGCCGCGCGACGTGCGCACGCTCATCGCGGCGCGCACCGGCCGCGCGATCCTCGCCGTCTACGACGGCACGTTCCCCGCCGGGCGCATCACCGCGACCTCACGGTTCCGCGACGGGCGGCGCGTCACACAGAACGTCACCACAGGCGGCGCGTGACCTGAAGACGCGCGATGATGCCATCCCGCGCCGCCACTTGGACCCGAGGAGTCGCCTTGTCCTACGCACGAATCTTCCTGAGCGTGGTCATCCTGATCGCGGTCGCCTTCTACCTGCTCAACGTTGTGATCGTCGCCGCCATCTTCGGCGTCTTCGCCCTGTGGGTGCTGGCGATCGTCATCAAGGAGGGGCTATAGCGCCCGGTGGCTCCGCCGGCGCCAACCTCTCCCCGAGCGATCCGGGCACGCACTCGGCCGCGAACTCAAGAGGTGATGCCGGTCAGCCTCCGCTTCCGCTGTCAGTACTGCGACGAGCGACCCGACCCGCTCACGCAGATCAACCTCGTCACCGCGATGCGTGAGACGACCTTCGGCGCGTACCAGGACGCATTGCCCGGGCGCTGGCTCATCTTCCACGGCCGCGGGCTGCTCGGGCCGCCGCGGTATGCCTGCCCGGCACATCGCGGCGATCTCGTGGCCTTTCTGCGCGAGCACTACGGGGCCGTCGGCAACCAGGTCTGGCGGCGCCCGCCGTACCCGTCGAGCCTTGCGCACTCCGACGTCGACCGGGCATGGCGAGCGGCCACAACGCGCCAGACGGGCGGGCTTTGACGCAGCCGGGGCGACCGGCGTGAGCGACGGAACCCCGATCTCCTCGCGCCTGCGCCGCACCAGCCGGCTCGGCGGGCTCGTCGCGGTGCAGGGGAGCCGCATCGCGGGCGGCCGCGCGCTCGATCGCGTCCGCTCCGACGAGGGGCGCGATCGCGCGCAGGCCGCCCGGACCGCCGAGGTCGTCGAGCAGATCGTCGTGCAGCTCGGCCAGATGAAGGGCGCCGCGATGAAGATCGGCCAGGTCATCTCGACCGTGGAGTTCCCGGGAATGGAGGCCGAGGCCGGCGAGCGCATCCAGCGGCGCTTGGCCGAGCTGCGCGACGCGGCACCGACCGTCGAGTGGCCGAAGATGGAGAAGCTGATGGCCGCCGAGTGGGGTGAGCCGGTCTCGGCCGTCCTCGCCGACATCGAGCCCGAGGCGATGGCTGCCGCGTCGATCGGACAGGTGCACCGCGCCACGACCCGCGACGGCAAGGACGTCGCCGTCAAGATCCAGTACCCCGGCATCGCCGAGGCCGTCGAAGCCGACCTGCGCAACCTCCGGGTGCTGCTGCCGCTGCTCGGGCGCCTCGCGCCGGGGCTCGACACCAAGGCGCTCGGCGACGAGCTGCGCGAGCGCATCTCCGAGGAGCTCGACTACGAGCTCGAGTCGGCCAACCAGCGCCGCATCCAGCGCTGGTGGCGCGGCCATCCGCACGTGCTCGTCCCGCGCGTCGACACCGCGCTGTCCACCCGCCGCGTCCTGGTCTCCGAGCTTCACGAGGGCATGCGCTTCGACGACCTGAAGACCGCCGGCGAGGCGCGCCGAGATCGCGTCGCCGAGATCGTTCACCGTTTCTACTACGCCACGGCCACCGATCACGGTCTCGTACTCGGCGACCCCCATCCCGGCAACTGGCAATCGCTCGACGACGGGCGGGTCGTGATGTTCGACTTCGGGATGGTGCGCCACGTTCCCGGAGGGCCGGATGGGTACGTGCGGCGCGAGGGGTTCCTGCTGCAAGCGGTCGTCGACCAGGATCCCGACGCGCTGTTCGGTGTGATGCGTGACCTCGGCTACCTCGGCGACGGGAGCGCCTTCACCGATCGCCGCGATCTGCTGCTCGCCCACATGACGATCGCGTCGGCCTCGCTCATCGAAGACCAACCGTTTCGCCTCGGGCCCGAGGTCTCGCGCGAGATGACCGAGGCGCTCTTCGCGCTGGGCCCGGAGTGGCGGCAGATGCTGCGCGCGTTCTCGCTTCCGCGCGAGGCGATCCTGCTGCGCCGGATGGCCGACCTGCTCTACGCAGGGTGCTCCCAGCTGCGCGCCGCGGCCGACTGGTGGGCGCTCGCCCGGGAGCTGCAGATCGACGGAAAGCCGCGCACCGCGCTGGCGTGCGAGCACGCCGATTGGCGGATGGACAAGACCTGACGAGCTGCGACGGCGGCGGGCGGGTCTCGCGCGGCGTGGGCCAAGATGTCGTGCCATGGCCCACGTCACCTGCAGCGAGCTCGCCTGCGCCCATCCGGGCGGCGACCTGCTGTTCGCGAACGTCTCGTTTCGAATCTCACCGGGCCAGAAAGTCGGCGTCGTCGGCGCGAACGGCGTGGGCAAGAGCACGCTCCTGCGCGTGCTGACCGGCGAGCTGAAGCCCGAGGAGGGCGAGGTGGCGGTCGGGGGCCTGGTCGCGCACATGCCTCAGGACGTCGGCGTCGCGGGCGCGGAGCGCACAGTCCGTGAGCTGCTGCTGTCGCTGGCGCCATCGGCGCTGCGCTCGGCGGGCGAGCGCATGGCCGAAGCGGAGCGCCGCCTGGACGCGGGCGACGACGCCGCCGGCATAGACCTCGCGACGGCGATCGGCGACTGGTCGGAGCTCGGCGGCTACGAGCTCGAGGGCCAGTGGGACGCGGCCTGCCGGCGGATCGTGCGCAGCGGCTTCCCCGACCTGGCCGAGCGGGCCGCGGTCACGCTCTCGGGCGGCGAGCGCAAGCGCCTCGTGCTCGGGCTGCTGTTCGCCTCCGACGCCGATGTGCTGCTGCTCGACGAGCCCGACAACGCGCTCGACGTGCCCTCCAAGCGCGCCCTCGAGCAGCAGATCGTCGCCTCGAAGAAGACCGTTGTCGTGATCTCGCACGACCGCGAGCTGCTGGCAGGTGCCGTGCGCTGGATCCTCACCATCGAGGGCGACGGCGCCTGGATGCACCCGGGCTCATACGCCGGCTATCCCGCGGCGCGCGAGCAGCGCCAGCGCAAGCTCGGCGACGCGGTCAGGCGCTGGAAGGAGGAGGAGCGGCGGCTGTTTTCCACCATGAAGACCTTCAAGGAGCGCGCTCGCTACTCCTCCGACTGGGCGGGGAAGGCCGACGCGGCCGAGACCCGCTGGCGGCGCTTCGCGGACGGCGGGCCGCCGCCGGCGCCGGTCGTCGACCAGCAGATCAGGGTGCGGATGCGCGGCGGGGACTCGGCGCGCAAGGCACTCGTGCTCGACCGGGTCGGCGTCGACGGCCTCGTGCGCGCGTTCTCCGACGAGGTGCATTTCGGTGAGCGCGTCGGCCTCGTCGGGCCCAACGGCGGCGGCAAGACCCAGCTCATGCGCGCGTTCGCCGGTGATGCCGGGGCGCACAGCGGCGAGGTCCGGATCGGCAACCGCGTGTCGATCGGCAGCTTCACCCAGCTGAACATTCGCCGCGACTTCGCCGGCCGGCGCGTGCTCGAGGTCACGATCGAGCGGGTGGGAGCGGTGCAGCGGGCGATGAGCGCCCTCGCGCGTTACGGGCTGGCCGACGCCGCGCAGCGCTCCTACGACGTGCTCAGCGGCGGCCAGAAGGCGCGCCTCGAGATCCTCTGCCTCGAGCTCGAGGGCCACAACCTGCTGCTGCTCGACGAGCCGACCGACAACCTCGACATCGACTCCTCCGAGGCGCTCGAGGCCGCGCTGGAGGGCTTCGATGGGACGGTCGTCGCCGTCTCGCACGACCGCGCGTTCCTGCGGCGCATGGATCGCTTCCTGATGGTGGGCCACGACGGCGCCGTGCTCGCGCTGCCGGACTACGACACCGCCTCGAAGGCGCTGCTCGACCCGGACGCGGCCGCGGAGGTTCGCCTGGCGAAGACGCTCACGAGCTAGGAGGCGTCGGTCGCGTACCCGTCGGTTCACCTCGTACAGCTTTTGGGGAAAGGCGCGGCGCGTCGGGGTTGACCGAGACATGCCCGGCAGCGGATACTGCGTGGATGACGGAGTGCAGATGACGCTCGCGGTTGCCGAGTTGGCACGCGTCAGGAGCGCGCCGGTTCACTCCAACGTGGCGCGCGCCGTGAACCCGCGGCGGCCGGTCGCGAACGCCGCCGCGCGACTCCCCGAGCGCGGCGCGCCCGGTCCGCCCCTCGCCCGGCAGGCCGCCGGCCCCGACGCCCTGGGCGGCTTGCTCGCCGCCAGCGTGCGCGCGCGGGCGCAGCACTCCGCGACGCTGATGCGCCGCAGGCGCGCGCGGGTGGCGCATACCGAGGACATCGGCTTCGAGAAGCAGCCGACGGACACGGCGCTGCCGCTGCCACCCGACATCGCCGGCAGCAAGAAGCTCAGCCAGGGCGAGATGAAGTGGACGCTGAAGGCGGTCAACCACAGCCAGGGGCGCGTCGACGTCGACTTCAAGCCCGACGCGACGACGGTCGACGCCAAGACGATCAGCTTCGGCCAGACGGTCATCAACCGCGTCGGCGCCGGGCTTGCCTACGCCGGCGGCACAGCCGCCGACCCGGCGAAGAACAAGGCGAAGTTCGAGCCGTTCGAGGAGACGAGCTCGAAGAAGCGCATGGACCACCTCGTCGATTCCGAGAACGACCCGTTCTATGGCGCCGAGTGGGACCAGGACACCACGTCCTGGAAGCAGGAGCGAAGCGATTGGCAGATCGGCTCGTCCTCGACGAAGGACGGGACGTCGACGTCGGCGAGCATGTTCGACACGCCCGGGACGCCGTGGGCGCGTGAGGGTCACGGCGACGTCTCGATCGAGTTCGAGACCGTGCCGATGGTGCTCGAGACGCGCGAGCCGCTCGGCTCCCTGCGCTGGGGCTACTCCATCAAGGATGCCGCGAACGCCCCGATCAAGCTCACCGGCGGCAAGGACGCGGACTGCACCGATACGCCGACGGCGGATTGGGGCGCCACGATGGACAAGTTCTACGCGGCGAAGTACGCCGAGATCCTCGACGAGTTCGACATCGGGAAGTCCAACCTCAAGCCGGACCACAAGAAGAAGCTCGACAACATCGTGACCACGATGAAGGGCAAGGCGTCACTGCAGGCCCAGCTTGGTGGCGCGGCCGACCTCACCGGCAACGCGGAGTTCAACCGCAAGCTGTCCCTCAAGCGGGCCGAGAACGCACGCGACTACCTCGTGAGCAAGGGCATCGACGCCTCTCGGCTCGAGGTTCAGAGCTACGGCGCCGACTGGGCGCGCGTCGCAGCCGAGCCCGGCACGAGCCAGGGCAAGAACCGGCGCGTGCAGATATGGCTGCACTAGGTTGGCGCGGCTGCTGCTGCTGCTCGCGCTCGTGCTCGCCGGCTGCGGCGGCGCGGCGCACCGCGAACCCGCGAGAGCAGACGTGCAGCCGCAGCTCGTAACCGAGATCGACGACGAGCTCGCGGCGATCCGCGCTGATCCCGCCGCGTCGGTCGGGTTTGGCGAGAAGTCCTATGTGCCGTACGAGCCGAACGTGGCCCGGGCGCTGATCACGGTCCCGGATCCCGACGTGACGGCGCGACTGCGCGGCGAGATCGAGCGCGCGGACGACCCCGTCTACAAGCTCGCGCTGCTGCACGTGCTCGGCAAGCGCGCCGACGCGGTCGTCGACGCGGTCCTGCTCAAGACGCTCGACGACCCCCGGCTCACGGCCACGAGCGCCTACCTGCTCGGTCGCCCGGGGTTCAAGGGCTATCCGGACCGTCCGCGCGACGCGGCCGCGACCGAGGCGATCGAGGCCGCGCTCCGGCGCCACATACACGACACCGGCACGTTCGAGGATCCCTTCTACGGGCAGTCGTTTCGCACGCAGGACTTCGCCATCGCCGCGCTCGTTCGCCTGCTCGGGCCCCGCCGCTTTCACTTCGACAGCTCCGACCTGGCCGACAACATCGGCTACGACCTGCCGGACCTCGGCCCCGATCGGGACGGGCTGCTGCGACAGCTCTAGCGCGCTCGGCGCCCCGGATCGGTGATGCTTTGCTGCAGTGTCGTCCGACCCGAGCGCATGATCCTCGACACCCTGGAGATCCCGATCGTCCTCGCGCCGCTCGCGGGCGGCCCGGCGACGGTCGATCTGGCTGTCGCGGTGAGCGAGGCCGGAGGACTGGGCTTCCTGGCCGCGGGCTATCGCAGCGCGGCCGATGTACGCGAGCAAGTGCTCGCCTTTCGCGCTCGCAGCCGCGAGACGCCCTTCGGCGTCAACGTCTTCGCGCCGCCCGCGACGGCGGCTGAGCCGAGCGTCTATGCGAGCTATGTCGACCGCTTGAAAGGCGAAGCGCAGCGGGCGGGGGTGCCACTCGGCGAGCCCCGCCACGACGACGACGGCTGGGCGGCGAAGCTCGCGACGCTGTCCGAGCTCGCCGTGCCCGTGGTGTCGTTCGTCTTCGGCTGCCCGGCGCCCGATGTCATCGCCGCGCTTCGCGCGCGCGGGACGTCGGTGTGGGCGACGATCACGAGTCCCGCGGAGGCTCGTCAGGCCGAGGACGCGGGCGCCGACGCGCTCGTCGTCCAGGGCTATGAGGCCGGCGGGCACCGCGCGTCGTTCTCGGACGGCGACGAGAGCGCGTACGGACTGCTGGCGCTGCTGCAACTCGTCGGGGCGCACGCGAACGTCCCGCTGGTCGCGACGGGAGGCATTGCCACCGGGCGGGGCGTCGCCGCCGCGCTGGCCGCGGGCGCGCGCGCCGCGCAGATCGGCACGGCGTTTCTGCGCTGCCCCGAAGCGGGCACCTCCGCCGTGCACCGAGCAGCGCTCGCGACCGCGGAACCGACCGCGCTCACGCGGGCGTTCACCGGAAAGCCGGGGCGCGGCATCGTCAACCGCTTCATGCGCGAGCACGGCGACGCAGCGCCGTCCGCGTATCCCGAGGTGCACTACGTCACCGCGCCGCTGCGCCAGGCCGCGCGCGCAAGCGGCGACCCCGACCCGGTGAACCTGTGGGCCGGGCAGGCACACGAGCTCGGCAGCGATGAGCCCGCGGCGGTCGTCGCGCGCCGGCTTGCCGACGAGGCTCGCATCGCATTGCGAAGCGCCACGGACCTGCTCGGCGAGTAGCGCCGATAGTGTCCGTGCCCACTCCGCTTGGGTCGCGTCACCGATGTGAGGAGGCGGGAGCATGGGTCCAGAGCAGCCGAAATCCATCCGCCTGACGATCGAGTACGAGGGGACCGACCTCAGGCTCGTCTCGCAGCGGCGCATCGCGATGCTGGCTCCGGCGCCGCCGCGGAGGCTGACGGCCGGCGCCGACGAGCGCGGATACTGGGTGGAGCTGCAGGACGACAGCGGGGAGCTGCTGTACCGCCAGACGCTGCACAAGCCGATCGCAGACAGCCTGGAGGTCCCCGGCGCCGACGGCGTGTCGCTCGCGCGCGTGCCCCGCGAGAGCGTCACGGGCCGGTTCTCCGTCGTGGTCCCGGACGTACCGGGCGCACAGGCTGTCTCGTTCCGCGGGCCGCCGGCCGAGGTCGACGAGTCCGGCGCGCAGACCCGCGAGCTCGCTCGCTTCGAGATCGAGCCGGAGGGCTGACGTGGGAGTCCGCGACGGCGTCGTGAAGGGCACGACGCGCATCTTCGACAGCGGCAGCACGGCGCAGCGGTTCAACCTCGTGCTGGTCGGCGAGGGCTATCGGGAGGGCGAGCTCGGCGTCTTCGCGTCCGACTGCGAGGACTTCATCAAGGCCCTCTTCGCGACCCAGCCCTTCGACGAGTTTCGCCGCGCGTTCAACATCTTCCGGGTTGACGTCGCGTCGCGCGAGAGCGGCGCGCGCGACCCGGTCGCGTGCGGCGGCACCGGCGCCGACCCGGCGACGTATTTCGATGCCACGTTCTGCACCGGAGGCGTGCGCCGAGCGCTCACGGTCGACACGCGGCTCGTCCTCGACGTCGTCGAGCGCCAGGTGCCGGCGTTTCACTCCGCGCAGGTCATCGTGAACTCGTCGATCTACGGCGGGACCGGGGGAGCGATCGGCGTGTCCTCACATGCGACGCGCAAGGACGACGGCACGCCCGTCGTGTGGCAGGAGACGCCGCTGCACGAGATGGGGCACTCGATTTTCGGCCTCGCGGACGAGTACGAGTACCGCCAGGGGTGCGACACCGGTGAACGAGGACAGGACCGGGCCATCGGAGGTGAGCCGAGCGAGGAGAACATCACGAGGTCGCCCATGGCGGCGGGCAAGTGGAGCGACCTGTTGACGACCCGCACGCTGCCGACGACCTCCAACCCGGACTGCTCGATCTGCGACCCGCAGGCCAACCCCGTCGGCACCGACGTCGTCGGCACGTTCGAGGGAGCGGGCACGTTTCACTGTGACATGTACCGACCGCAGTTCGCGTGCAAGATGCGCAAGCTGAGCGAGCCGTTCTGCGCTGTCTGCCGGCGCGTCATCCGCGAGACGCTCGCCCCCTACGACGCGCGCACCGCCGCTGAGTCCCCGGCGTGACCCGGGGCGACGCGGCCACGCGGCGCCCGTCCTCGCTCCCGCTGCGGTGGGACACCGCCACGCCCCCCGCCACCCTGGCGGTCGCGGTTCCGCCCGCGCGGATGGCGCTGCTGCGCGGCACGCGTCCGTTGAAGCGCTGGCGCTACGTCGCCGCGTTCTCCGAGGAGCTCATGTTGTGCGTGGCTGCGGCGGCGGTCGGACCAGCGCGCAGCTCGTGGTGGGCGATCTGGGATCGCGGCCGTCGCACGCTGCACGAGCGCACTCGGTTGGTCGGCCCCGCGCTCGTGCGCTTTGACCACGGTGGTCGCGTGCGCGTGCGCGATCGCGGGATCGCGATCGATCTCGTCATCGACGAAGGGTGTGGGGTGGAGTCGCTCAACGCGCACGGCAGCGGGTATGTGTGGACGCGCAAGCAGGCCGCGCGCGGCGTCCGCGGGCGCGTCGTCGTCGACGGGCGGGTGCGGTCGCTCGACGGGCTCGCCGTCGTGGACGACACCGCCGGCTACCACGCGCGCGAAACCGAATGGTGGTGGTCGGCGGGCGTCGGCCACGGTGCCGACGGCGCGCCGGTGGGCTGGAATGTCGTTGCCGGCATCAACGACGGTCCGCGCGCCAGCGAGCGCTCCGTCTGGGTCGCCGGCGGCGCGCACGAGGTCGGTCCGGTCGTCTTCGCCCGGGATCTCTCCGCCGTCGACTTCACCCAGGGCGACCGCATACAGTTCACAGTCGAAGCGGTGCGCGAGCGCCACGACCACCTCGTCGTCGTGCGCAGCGACTATCGCCAGCCCTTCGGCACGTTCGCGGGGTCCCTGCCCGGGATTGGACAGGTAAGCGGCGCGCTCGGGGTCATGGAGCACCACGTCGCACGCTGGTAGCCGGCAGGCGAACCCGGACGCCATCCCCCTCTCGCGGCGTGCAGTGTCACACACGGCCAATACGCTCCGGCGTAGCGTTGCCGTGTGCCCCTAAGACGCAACGCTGCCGTCGCAGTAGGAGTGGCAACGCTCGCATGCATGACCCCGTAGCGGTCCGGTGCTTGTGAGAGTTCTATGCGCCCACGATCATGGGCGAGCAGGACTCACGATGAAGCGACGCAGGCATACGCCGGAGCAGGTCATCCGCAAGTTGCGTGAGGCCGAGCGGCTGCTCGGCGAGGGCAGGTCGATCGCGGAGGTCGCCGAGGCGCTGGAGATCAGCGAGCAGACCTTTCATCGCTGGCGCAACCAGTACGGCGGGATGAAGGCCGATGACGCCAGGCGTCTGAAGGAGCTTGAGCGTGAGAACGCGCTGTTGAAGCGGATCGTCGCTGACAAGGAGCTTGAGAACGTCGCGACGAGGTCGTGACGGTCCTCGAGCATCTGGTCTGCACGCGTGGTGCGCCCACCTATCTGCGCTGCGACAACGGGACCGAGCTGACCGCGCGCGCGCTCATCGACTGGTGTCGGTTCTCCGCGACGTCGACGAGCTACATCGATCCGGGGTCGCCGTGGCAAAACGCGTTCGTGGAGTCCTTCAACGGCCGCGTCCGCGACGAGCTTCTCAACGTCGAGGAGTTCTCCTGCTTGGCCGAAGCGCGCGTCGTGATCGGCGACTGGCACGAGGACTACAACACCCGGCGACCGCACTCCGCGCTTGGGATGCGCACCCCGGCCGCATTCGCCGCCGCAATCGACGGCCGGGCCTCAGACCGGGCCGCATGACCCCTTCGGCGGCGGCCCGCGCGGACGGGCGGCGACTGGGTCGCGGCGAACACTTACATCGCGGAGAGGACGGCTTCCCGCGGGCGATCCGCGACGGCGAGCCCTGGCCGCTGTCGCCCGCCGACGACCACGCGCTGCTGCGCACGGTGCTCGACCTCGAGGCCTCGTCGGTCCCGTAGCGCCGGCGATGCGCGCCGGGCCGCGCCGGCGACTACAGCGGCGCGCTCGCAGGCTGCCCTCCGGCGACCCAGTACGCGCGGTCGGCGGAGATCGCCAGCGACGCCGGGTCGAGCGCTCCCGAGCTCAGCGTGACCGCACCCCCGCCGCGCTTGAGCTTGACGATCTCACCGCCGGTCGGCGTGCGCCGCGACAGCACGAGCACGCCCTTCTCGCTGAGCAGCGCGCGGACAGCGGTCGTCTCGGGAAATCCCGTCAGGCGCGCGCTCGTCCGCTGGCCGGTGCTCAGGTTGCGGATCTCCAGACGCACCTCGCAGCCGCCGCGATCGCAGTACTCGAAGACCCAGCCGGCGCGGTTGTTGACGAGCCGCGGCGCGCCCGTCGCCACACCGCCCTTCGCGCTGCCGCTGATGTCGTCGTTGACGAGTCGCCGCGCGCGGTGGCCTCGCACGCACCCGTAGAACGTCCGGTCCGGCGTGATGCTGAGCGCCGCCGAGGCCGTCGCGGCGACCAGCTTGCCGGGCGCGGAGCACGGCTGGCGCACGATCGCCGTCGACGCGGCCGGAGCGCACAGGCAGGCGGCAAGACCGGCCACCGCCGGCACCAGAACGCGTCGCAGCAGCGCGTCACGCATCGGGGTTGCGCAGCGTCCGGGTCTTGTAGGTGCCGTACGCGGGCCGCGGGTCGTCGCTGCAGAAGCGCACGCCCGGGCCCCCCGCGCCGAGTCCCGGGCGCATCAGCCCCGAGTCAAACGAGGAGGTCCCCGGACAGAACTGGTACAGGTACAGCCGCTTGACGCGTGTGCTGATCGTCGACAGCTCGTCCACGTAGTACGCCACCTCGCGCGCCTGCTCCGTCTCGCCGATCCCGAGGTCCCGGCGGCTGCCGCCCTCCGTGAACCAGACGTCCACCGCCGACGGGACCCCGCGCAGGAAGCGATGCGTGTTCGTCGCTTCGAGGTTGTTGCGCTCGCTCCTGATGTCGGTGTACGGGTGCACCGCCCAGACCTCCGGCCTGCGCAGCCCGGCCGGGCCGGAGTTGTAGTACGAGTCGAGCTGCTGGCGGTAGGTCCTCAGATACGTCAGCTCCGTCCGGTTGGGCGACTGGGCGAGGTCGGCGGCGATGACCCGGCAGGTCCGCCCCGCGTCGCGGGCAGGCTTGCAGACGTTGCGCTCGAGGCGGTAGGCGTACAGCGCGGCGCGCTTGGCGCCTGCCCCGCCGTAGGAGCGGTTCGTCGGCTGGCGGCGGTCGTTCGGCTCGTTCCAGGCCGAGATCGAACGGACGAGCGGGAACCGCTTGCGAAAGTCCCGAATCGCCGTGACCCACGTGGCGATCGCCGGTGCCGGCGCCGTCCCGCTCCCCGCCGGATAGCAGGCCGGCTGCGGATCGCTCGTCGAATCGGCGTCGCAGCCGAGCTGGAAGGAGACCGTGACGTCCTTGCCGTCCTGCACGGCCGCGCGGTAGAAGCGAGCGAACTCCGCGCGCCGGTGGGGGAAGCGGATGACGTTCCATGCCACCACGCGCCGGACCCGCCTCACGCGCAGCGCCTGGAACAGGGGGCTGTCGAGATAGCTGCGGGTGTCGGACCGCAGCACCGAGGCGTCGTCGTCGGAGATCCCGTAGATGAGGTTGCTCGTCGAGGTCGCGCGCGCGGCGAAGCCGAAGCGAAACTCCCCGCCGCCGGCGCTGTCACCTGCGTCGTCGGACTCGGCGCAGAAGGGCGAGCCGGCGCCCTCCTCTTCCTCGCAGGCGTCGGCTCCGAGGGGCTGCTCGTCCTCGCTTCCGGGCATGGCCTCGCCGGCGAACGTGCCGTCGCCGGTCTCCTCGGCCGTGACGGGCACCTCGATGGCGAATGCGCGGCTGACGACCTCGCCCGTGCTCGTGGTCATCCGCACGCGGACGACATAGGACCCCTCCGCGTAGTCCGCGGTGTCGAGCTCGAACGTCGCGGGCGCGCTCGGATAGCTGATCTGCGGCTCGTCGTCGACGAGGACCTCGACGTGCTCGACAGCGCCGGCGGACGAGGAGATCTCGAGCTCGTGGACTCCCGGCGCCAGCACCGTGTCCCGCGCGGCGTAGAGCGAGCCCGCCAGCGTGATGTCGGGCGCGCTCGCCGGCGTCTGCGTGAGCACGGCGAGACCGAGGCTGTCGCCGGTGAAGACCGTCTGCGTTGCGTCGGGCCGCGTGAGCGTGCTCGTCGGACCGCTGTAGGACAGCACCCAGCTCGAGACGGGCGCGCCGACCGGGCGCACCGAGAGCGTCAGGACGCGGCCGTCCGCCGCGTAGGTCGTCTCGATCGCGGAGCCGTCGGGGCGGGTGAGCAGGCTGAGCCGGCCCGCGGCGTCGTACGCGTAGGTCGTCGTCCCCTCGGGTGCCTCGTAGGCGACGAGGCGACCGGCGTCGTAGCGGTAGTAGCGATGGACGCTCGCGGGATCATCGATCTCGCGGACACGGCCGGATCCGTCGTACGACGCGTTCACGCGTCGCCCGTCTTGCGTCCCGAACGACGACCAGACCGTCACGCCACCCGCCGACGTGTTCTGATTGGTGAACGTCCCCGAGAGCGCCTCCACGCCTTGCAGCGTGCCCGACCCGTCGAAGATCAAATCCTCGTCGGTCGCATCGTCGGCGTACTCCCAGCCGCTGGTGGTGCGTCGCAGCACGCCCGCCGTCAGGCGTCCCTCATACACGCCGTCGGCGTTTGAGTCCTGCAACTCGACGTCATAGCCCGTGCGTCCGTGAAATCGCACGTGACCGCTGCCGAGGTCCTGCACGCTCACCTGCGGTCCGACGCTCAACGACCAACCGGCGCCGAGCAGTCCCGGTTGCGTCGCGTTGCGGCTGTTGTACCAGCGTTCGTATGTCACGTTATAGGTGTCGGGAGCTGCCATGAGGTCGCGCTGGCCGATGAGGAGATTTCCACTGACGGGATCGAGCGATACGCGCGTGCTGTCGTCAAGCTGCTGCGTCTCGAGCGAGAGATAGCCGGGCTGGCCCGCGGGCGCATCCGCCTGCGCTGCTGCCACGCCCACCCCGGTGAACATCGTGCCGGCCAGCGACGCGAGCAGCGCCACGCGCCGCGCGGCGCACCCCACGCGTCCACGAGAGACATCGTCCATGACTGAACTCCTCCTAAATAGTGCTAGACCTTTGCGACCGGCGGCAGTCTAGCCACATTCGTGACGTACCCGGCGGGCGTGCACCGTGCAAGCCTGGTAAATGCGCGTGGCATGACCGGACCGAAGAACGGGGTCCGGTCACGCAGCCGCCGGACTTATTGCGACGCAGGTGATCAGATCCTCCTCCGACTCTTCCGGCGATAACGGCATATCTGGTCGACGATGCCCCCAGCGCGTCGGCAGCGCTGCCGCAATTCCGAAAGGACTTCCTTGCGGACGCGACCGATTCCGACGGCGTGCGGGTCCTGAGCAAGCACAGCCTTGCGGTGTCCGGGCTGGGACACGAGGCACCGCGCGGCGTGCGGGTGGAAGTGGGTGACGGCTCGCAGCAGCGGGCCTCCACATTTACATATTGGTGGCGTCGCGACAACGTGGTCGCGACACTCGCGATGGTCGACGCGGCCGGTCCGCGTGCCGCGCTCGCCCTCGCCGACAGGATCGACGAGCGGGCCACGAGCTGATCCGCCCGGCGCCGGGCGGGATCGGCGCGATCTGAGCTCGACGGCGCGATCGGGTGAGGCGACCTCAGGAGCCGAGATCGAACTCCTCGGTGAGCCAGTCACAGAGCTCCGCGGTCAGGAGCGTGTGGCCCTCGTTCTGGGACGCGACCTTGTACGAGTGCAAGGCGATGTCCGAGCCAGCCGGGTCCGGGACCGGCTGGTAGGGGTCGCTTGGGTCGGCGACGTCCACGGCGCTCGCGACCGGCACGAAGCACACGTCGGGATATGCCGCGGTCGCCTCGAACCCGGCGTCCTCCAGCGCTTCGGCGGCGATCGCGAAGCTGTTGAGCGTTCCGCCGGGCGCGCCGTCCAGCGGCGGGATGTCCGTGGTGTTGATGGTGATGTCGCCGAGCCCGAGCGCGCGGGTCAGCGTGGCGACGAGCGTCAGGGCATCCTTGTCCTTCTCGACGGCCTGCGCGTAGAGCGTCGCGCTCGGCTGCAGGAGCTTCGGCGTCCACACGAGGTTCGGCCCGGCCGTGATGTCATGGCCGATCCCGTCGCCGCGGCCGTTGGCGACCGCGACCTTGCGCGGCTGTTGTGGCCAGTTGCCGACAGCTTCCAAGGCGTCTACGAAGTCCGCGCGCGCCGGGTCGGCCCCGAACGTCGGCCCGACCGGATCGGGCGGGCTGCCGGGCTCGGCATGTTTGCTGGTGTGCTTCCACAGCAGCTCGCGCGCGGCCGGGCTGTTGATGAGCGCCGACATCCCCTTCATCTGCTCCTTCTTGTCCGGCGCGATCGGCAGGGCATCGGCCAAGGCGGCGAGGAAGTGCGCGAAGGTCTGCAGGCTGATCGGGATCCAGGCGCCCTGGTGGGGGCTGTCGTAGGAGAAGTACGTCGCCGTGCGGTGCTCGATGTCCTCGTGCTCCATCGCGGCGAGCGCGTAGCGCGTGACCAGGCCACCCATGCTCAGCCCTCCGACGACCAGCGTCGCGTCGTCGTCGGGCTTCTCGGCGATGGCCTTGAGGATGCACTGCCTGGCGACCGCCGCGTTGGTGCGGATCGGCACGTTGCGCGAGTCGTAGCCGAGGATGATCACGTCGCGTCCGCTCTCGTGCAGCTGCTTGCCCCACGGGTGTGCGCCGCTGGTCCCCATCGCCCACAGACCGGCCCACTCGTTCAGGGTGCTTGCCCCGGCCCCGAAGCCGTCGGCGATGATCACCGGCTTGGTCACCGTCGGGTTGTTCGGGACGCGGTACACCCAGCCCCTGCCGCCGTCGAACTCCCACGTCTCGTCAGGGTCCGGAAAGGCCGGGACGCCGATGACCGGATGCGCATCGAACGCGTGTGTGAGCTTTGCACCGAGCGCCTCCGCCTGCTCGTCGGTGAGTTCAAAGGTCTCGTCGGCCATCGTTTTCCCCTTCCCCTATGGGACATTCTTCACTGTGCCTTACCCCGACGGCCATGAGCCTCCGGGGAGCGAACACTGGCCGAGAGAGCGTGGTTTCCCACGGCACCTGGCGTGTAAGTCACCTCGAGCGGTCAGGGCGTCGGGGTCGGCAACTTAGCGCCCGCGTCCCGGCCACGCAAGACTCCGACACGAGACGATTACCGTCGTGTCGAAGTACCGGAAACTGGTCGCTTACTGCACGCAATGAGCATCGTCCGGCAGATCGGCCATAAACCCGGTCGTGGCCGATCAGCCGGGTTGGACGGGCCATGCCGACGATCGAGGCGAACGCTCAGCCGCCCGCGACGTCGCGGCGAAGGAATGCCACGAACGCCCAGCCGATGGCCGGCACCGCGTACAGCGCCGATACCCACGCCGCGCGGACGATCGGCGCCCAGTCGGCCGGCTCGCGCAGCAGCCCTTGCCACGCGTCGAACTGCGTGCTGAGGAGGTAGGGCGCGAGCCAATCCAGCGCCTTGATGATCGCCAGCAGCTGCATGGCGAAGGAGAGGATGAGCGTCCCGACGACCGCCGCCGCCGAGTTGTGCGTGACGGTCGACAAGAGCATCGCGATCGCCGCGATCGCCATCAGCGGGATGAAGTACGCGAGCGAAGCGCCGGCGAGCAGCGCCATCCCCCGCCCCGCGCTGACCTTCGTGCCGGAGAGGGTCGTCAGCGGATCAAAGCCCCACAGCAGGCCGCCGATGCCGAGCCCGATCACGACGAACAGCACGAGCGCGAGGAGCGTGTAGCTCAGCGCGGCGAGCAGCTTGCCGGTGAAGATCTGCCAGCGCTCGGTCGAGCGGGTGAGGATCGTCTTGAGCGTCCCGTGGGTGTCCTCGGTGGCGACGATGTCGCCGGCCACGAGCGAGGTGATCAGCGGGAAGAGCCAGATCGAGCTGAAGACCAGCCCGACGAGCGGGATCGCGAGGCCGGTCTCGCGGACGTAGCGGCCGAACGGCACCTCGTCGGGCCCGCCGCCGCCCGTGAGCAGCGCAGTGATGAAGATCAGCGGGACGAGCATCGCCGCGCCAAGCCCAAGGTACGTGCGCTTCTGCGCGCGCAGCTTGCGCAGCTCCCACACGTAGACGGTGCCGACGCCGGGGCGGCGGCGCTTCGCGGCGCCCACGCGCGGTGCGGTGGCGGCGCTCACGCGCGGACCTCGGCGGGCTCGTCGGCCGCGTCCGCGGATGATCCGGCCGACCCAGCCGAGGATCCCTCCCCGGAGGCCGCCGCGGCCGAGGATTCCTCCCCGCCGAGCGGTGCGGGCGAGGCTGCCTCCCCGGCGGGCAAAGGCGGCGCTGCGGATCGCTCCGCGGCGTCCGCACCCTCGGTCATCCGGAAGAACAGCTCCTCGAGCGTCGCCGTCCGCGGCACCAGCGCGCCGATCCCGACGCCGGCCCGCGCCAGCGCGAGCGACAGCTCGGGCACCACCCGCTCGTCGGCGTGAAAGCCGAGCCCGCGCTCGTCGCGCGTCACCGCGCGCACGCCGCGCTGCTCGCGCGCGACCTGCGCCGCGCGCTCGTCGTCGGTCGTCCGCAGCTCGTAGCGCCCCGCCGTCGTCTGCATGAGCTCATGCAGCGAGCCCTCGTAGCGGACACGGCCTTCGCTCACGATCGCCACCCGGTTGCAGAGCTCCTCGACCTCGCTCATGAGGTGCGACGACAGCAGCACGGTGATCCCCTCGGCGGCCAGCCGGTGGATGAGCAGGCGCATGTCGCGCATGCCCGCCGGATCCAGGCCCGTCGCCGGCTCGTCGAGCAGCAGCAGCTGCGGCTCGCGCAGCAGCGCCCCCGCGATCCCGAGCCGCTGGCGCATGCCGTGCGAGTAGCCGCCGACCTTGTCGCGCGCGCGCTCGGCGAGGGCGACCGTGTCGAGCGCCGCGTCGATCCGGCCGTCCGCCCCGTCGCCGTCCAGCGCCGCGACGAGCTCGAGGTTGCGCCGGCCGCTGAGGTACGGGTAGAAGCGCGGCGCCTCGACGAAGCCCGCGACGCCGTCCAAGGCGCGCGCGCCCTCGACCAGCGGGTCGCGCCCGAAGAGCTGCGCCGCGCCCTCGTCCGGGCGGATGAGCCCGAGCAGCATCCGCAGCGACGTCGTCTTCCCCGCGCCGTTCGGGCCGAGGTAGCCGTAGACGTCGCCGCGGCTGACCGTGAGGTCGACGTGGTCGACCGCGGTGATCCGGCCGTAGCGCTTGACGAGCCCGCGGGCCCGGACGGGAGGGGCGTCCGGGTCCGCGTCGCGGCTCATCGCAGGCCCCGCGCGGCGTTCTCGGCGGCGAGCGGCGGCACCGACCCGGCGACGACGTACTTCACGCCGTCGCGCTCGAACGTCACGATCGTGCCGAGCGCCGTCGCGATCTCCGTGCCGGTCGCGCCGTCGATGTTGATCTGCGGCAGGGGGTTGTCGCGGCCTCCCGACGACGGCAGGGAGGACTTCGCGTCGGGCTTGGTCTGGAAAACGACGATCGCGCCGAGGCCCTTGCCGTAGGTCACGAGCGCGCCCTTGCTGCCGTCGAGCTCGACGAGGTGGACGCCCTGGCGCGGCAGGCCGGCGAGCTTCGCCGGCGCGGCGAGCGCGAAGTCAAGCTGCTTGGCGACCTCGTCGACGGTTGCGCGCTCGCGGTGCTTGCGGGCGTCGTGCGCGCCGCGACCCTTGGCGGGCGATTCCGACGACGGGCTCAGGTCGACGACCTTCGCGCCCTGTGGCGCCGGCGCCGTGACGTCGGCGTCGGACACGGCGCCGTACGAGATCTCGGTCGCCTCGAGCTCGAGCACCGGGCTGTCCTGACCCTGCGCGTAGACGGCCGCGCGCAGCGGCACCCCGGTGACGCTGTCCCACGCGACCTTCGCAGCGCCGAGCAGGCCGCCGTCGTCCTTTGGCGCGATCCGGACCTCGTAGGCCGGCTGGGCGGCGACGTTCGTCGGGTCGACGCCGGAGGTGGTCCACGTCTTGGCGAGGCGGTCCAGCGCCGACTGGATCTTCGCGACGGTCGGGTTCTCGTGCGCCTTCGAGGGCTTCGCGTCCTCGGCCGGCAGCTTCGCCCGGTACACCGTGTTCGACGCGGCGTCGAACAGCGTGACTCGCTGCTCGTCGACCGTGATCTGCGCGTCGCCGGAGGCGGACTGCAGCTCGAGGCGCAGACGCCCGTCCTTCGCGAGCCACAGGCGGCCCTTCCCACTGGACGTCAGCGCGGACGACGCGCCCGGCAGCGAGCCCGACGGAAGCAGGTTGTTCGTGAACGTGATGCGGGCCGTGACGCCGTCGGGCGCGGGCGCGCCGATCGCGTCCTTGATCGCGAGCGCGAGGGCCTTCGGCGACGGAACCGGGCCCGAGCCGGTGAGCGCGGCCCGGGCGACCGCGGCGGAGGTCGCCAGGATGGCGGTGAAGGCCAGGACGGTCAGCAGGCGCCGGGTGGAGGTGGTGCGCAGTCTTCTCATGAGACCGTTGTACGCCCCGATCTTGAGAGATCTCTGAGGGCCGGCAGCTCGATGGCGAAGCGCGCGCCGTCGACCGTGACGCGCCCACCGTGGCGCTCGGCGATCGCGCGGACGATCGCCAGCCCCAAGCCCGAGCCCTCGCCGCGCGCGCCGGGCCCGCGCCAGAAGCGCTCGAACGCGGACTCGGCCGCGACGGGGTTGAGGCCTGACCCCTCGTCGGCGACGCTGATCGTCGCGTGCTCGCCCTCGTGCGCCACGGTGACGGTGATCTCTCCCCCCTCGGGCCCGTGGGCACGGGCGTTGCGCACGAGGTTCGACACCGCCCGCTCGAGCGTCACCCGCTCACCGAGCACCGTCGCGTCCCCCGCGCCCGGCTG
The DNA here is from genome assembly GCA_963839905.1 of uncultured Actinomycetes bacterium. GTDB lineage: Bacteria > Actinomycetota > Thermoleophilia > Solirubrobacterales > Solirubrobacteraceae > CADCVQ01. The sequence goes on from CAWIXC010000018.1 coordinate 610,929, forward strand.
GACGACGACGACCGCACCGGGGTCGGCGGCGGCGGCCGCGCGGGCGACGTCCTCGAGGGCCACCGGCTCGCCTGTCACGGGCGCGGCAGCGTCCTCGCGCGCGAGCGCGAGCAGGTCGTCGAGCAGCGTGCTGAGCCGGCTCGCGTCGGCTTCGATGTCCGCGAGCACCGCGGGGTCGGGCCCGTGGCGCTTGACGTACGCCGCGTTGCCGCGCAGCGCCGTCAGCGGCGTGCGCAGCTCGTGCGACGCGTCGGCGACGAAGCGCTGCTCGGATGCCCGCGCGCGCTCGAGCGAGGCGAGCATCGCGTTGAGCGTGTCCGCGAGCTCGCCGACCTCGTCGCGCGACGAGGGCGCGGGCAGGCGCCCGGCCGCGTCGCCGCTGCGCTCGATCGCGCGCGCGCCGGACGACAGCCTGCGCACGGGGACGAGCGCCCGGCGAGCGAGGAGCGTGGCGAGCAGCGCCGCGAGCGCCGCGGCGGCCAGCGCGCACAGAAGGATGATGCGGCGGGTCGTCGCGAGCGTGTCGTCGATGTCGGCGGTCGTGCCGGCGACGACCACCGCGCCGCCCGCGGCCTGACCCTCGCCGAGCTCGCCGAGCGGCGCGGCGTAGAGGCGAATCGCGGCGCTTCCCAGCGCGCCGTCGCCGAAGCCTGCGCGGCGCTCGGCGCCGAGCGCGCGCCGCAACGCCGCGCCGCCCGGCAGCACGCGGCCGCCGAGCCCGCCCGATCGCGCCACGATCCGCCCGCGGCGATCGACGACCTGCACGAACAGCGCGCCGCCGGTGATGCGGCCCTCGAGCGCGCCCGGCGCCGTCAGCAGATCCGGGGTCGAGGCGGCGAGCCGCGCGACCTCGACGGCGCGGGCGCGCAGCGAGCGATCCAGCGCGCCCGTGAGCTGGGAGCCGAGCAGGGCGGAGACCGCGACGCCGAGCAGCACGACCGCGACGACGATCGCGGCGGCCGCCGCCAGCGCGACGCGCGCGCGGAGGCTGAGGCCGCTAAGCATCGAGCCGGAAGCCGACGCCCCGCACGGTGTGGATGAGCGGCGGGTCGCCGAGCTTGCGGCGCAGGTAGGCGACGTAGCGGTCGACGACGTTCGCGGCGGCCTCGCCCTCGCCGCCCCAGACCTCGTCGAGCGCCTGCTCGCGGGTGACGACCGCGCGGGCGTTTCGCAGCAGCAGCTCGAGCAGGTCGCTCTCCCGGCGCGTGAGGGCGAGGGCTCGCCCACCGCGCCATGCCGCGTGGCCGAGCGGCTCGAGCACGAGGTCGGCGAACTGCAGCTGGTCGGGGTCCGGAGCGTGGTTGCGCCGCAGCAGCGCGCGGATGCGCGCTGTCAGCTCGTCGATCTCGAAGGGCTTGACGAGGTAGTCGTCGGCGCCGGCGTCGAGGCCGGCGACGCGTTCGGACAGCGCGTCGCGCGCGGTCAGCAGCAGGATCGGCACGGCGAGGCCCTTCGCCCGCAGCCGCCGCGTGACCGCCAGGCCGTCCATCCCCGGCATCGCGACGTCGAGCACGACGACGTCGGGCAGCGAGCGCTCGACCTGCGCCAGCGCGAGCCCGCCGTCGGCCACGGCGCAGACGTCATACCCCTCGGCGCCGAGGGAGCGCTCGAGCATCCTGCGGATCGGCGCGTCGTCGTCAACGACCAGGACGGCGGCTTCGAACATGCCGAGTCGAGTCTACGCCCGGTACATGGACAGCTCGCCGGCGCGGCCGCCGTACGTCGTGTTCGCCGATGGCGCCGGCTCTCGTCCGCGAGGCAAAGCCGGTGCGCTGCATATGCTTGCTGCGATGAGCTTCGCGAGCGAGCGAGCCCGCCCCGTGCCGGCGCGCCCTTCGATGACGTGAGCATCGCCGCGCGCGTCAAGCGCATGGTGGGCTGGCCGCTGCGGCGCGTGCTCGACCCGCGCGTCGACATGACCGTGCACGAGATCGACGCGCGCCTGGGCAGCGACGGCCTGCGCCGCCCGACCGTTCACGACCGGCTCGACGACCTCGACCGCATGGGCCGCGACATGCTCGCCGGCCTCGGCTGGCGTGACGTGCCGCAGCCAGGCGGCGCGCTCGCGCAGCTCGACGCGGCGCGCGCCGCCTACCTCAACTGGGCGACGGGCCCCGACGGCTACGCGTCGCAGGCGGGGATGTGGTTCAACCCGCCCGTGCCCGTGCACTACGACGCGGGGGGCGTCGAGGTGCTGCTCGTCAACGAGCGCATCGTCGAGCAGCCGTTCGTGTTCGGCGCCCTGGCGAGCCTGCCCGAGGGCTCGCGCATCCTCGACGCGGGCGGCAGCGAGAGCACGGTCGGGCTCTCGCTGGCGACGCTCGGTCATCGGGTCACGGTCGTCGATCCCCGCGCGTATCCGCTGCGCCACGACAACGTCACGCACGCCGCGTGCTGTTTGGACGCGCTCGAGGATCCGCCGGAGCGGTTCGACGCCGCGGTCGTGCTCTCGGCGGTCGAGCACTTCGGCCTCGAGCACTACGGCCTGGACGCCGTCGACGAGCGCCTCGACCTCGCCGCGCTCGCGCGCCTGCGCGAGCTGGTCGTCCCCGGCGGCTTGCTCGTGCTGACGGTACCGTTCTCCGAGCAGCCCTCGGTCGACAGCTTCCAGCGCGTCTACGACGAGCCCGGCCTGAGCGAGCTGCTCGCCGGCTGGGAGGTGCGCAAGTCACTGCGGGTCGGGCGCATCGACCAGCTCACCTGGCAGCTCGGCGCTGCGTCGCAGGAGCGCCACGGCGTCGCACTCGTCGTCGCCGCACTGCCGGCGTCCTAGCCGAAGCTCGCGCGACCCTCGTGCCCCGCCCTCGGTGCCGGCAACCGACGAGCGGTCGTGGCTTTCGCGCGCGGCGAGGATCTGCGCAAGCGTGGTGGGCACGCGCCGCCGCGTTGCGTGTGCTCGGTCTCTCGCGCCGGCAACATGGTCACATCGCGGACTCGTGGCGATTACCGGCGCGGGACGCGTACGCGCCGGGCAGCATCGCGTTAGCTGGATGTGACACGCGCCCTTGCGATGGCATCCACACCGCGCGGGCCGGCCGACAGGCGATCGGCACTGATGGTGAAGGCGTGTTGGCAGCACGGAACGGATTGTCGCGCTCCGCGACCCGGGTCGGCGCGGCTTCCGAGTGCAACGCAGCCGCGAACCTCCCAATAGACAACAGTGTTCGGTCGGAATGAACGCTGTACTCGTCGCGCTCACGCATAAGTAATAGGGCGCGGGCACGGCCCCATGCTGGCGAACCTCTCACATCCGGGGCAACGGGAGGCAACGATATGCAACGCAAGCGAGGGCTACTCGGTTTCGTGATCGGCCTAGCGGCGACGGTCGCCATGACCGGTCCGGCATTGGCAAGCCCAACTGTTGTGAACGTTCGCGTCGAAGGTGCGACAGCGACGATCTTCGAGGGGCCGGTCCTGACCTATGGCCACAGCGTGTCCACGACGTCCGGCGGCACGCACCACTGCGACGGAACGAACAACGGCGCCAACCCAACGCCTGGTCCTACCGCGACTGCCGCGCTCGATGACGCCGCCGCGTCCGCCGCGTTTACATGGGACGGGACGTTCTCGGCAGGGTTCGATGACTACTTCGTTACCCGCATCGGCCCCGACACCCAGACCGCGACACAGTTCTGGGGCGTTCTGCTCAACTACCAGTTCACGCCCGTGGGCGGCTGCCAGCAGCGCGTGGGGTTCGGCGACAAGGTTCTGTGGGCGTTTGACGCGTTCAGCAAGTCGCATTTCCTCAAGATGACCGGGCCCATCACGGCGCGGGTGGGCGTTCCGATCACGGTCACGGTCAAGGACGGCCAGAACGGGAGCCCGATCTCAGGGGCAACCGTCGGGCCCATCGGCAACACCGGGACGGCCACGACCAATGCCAGCGGGCAGGCGCAGGTGACCTTCCCGACACGCGGCTTGAAGCGTGTGAAGGCAGAACGGGCTGACTCGATTCGCTCCAACGCACTCACGGTGCTGGTGCGGTAGAGCTAGGCAGCTTGGCCAGCTAGCGGCCCGTACGCGCGCGAGCTCCGGGCAACCGGCTGCCCGAGCTCGCGCGAAGAAGTTCAGCGTCGACAACGGCGTCAGGCGCTGAAGCCAAACGAAGCGACGAACGTGAAGTTATCCGACTGGTTCGAGAGCTCGGTAACCAAGAAGTCGTCGTAAAGGCCGGGCGGCACCTCGGTGTCCACGCGAACGCGAACGCTGATGAAGGCTGGCGAGGCGATGTCTGCGAGATCCACCGATAGCTCCTTGTGATTGTCATCAGCGGTAGTCATCCGCGCAGTGGCTACGACGGTCTCGATCGCGCGCGCGGCGTCGTTCGGGTCCGCCTGGTGGGCGGTAACCGTGATGAGATGGCCCGGGTAGCCGCCGAACGTCTGCACATCCTCCGTGCGCAATACCAGTACGGTGGCATCGTCGCCGTCCGGATCGGTCTTACGCAAGGTCAGCGGAAACTCGAGCGCAATTCCGGAGTATCCGGCGTCGCCGTATATGCCAGGCTCGTCTCCGAGATGTTGGCGGCCCTTCCAGATGGTCTCTGCCTCCGCGCTGAGCATGAGCGTCTCCTCTCGATATGTGGACGGTGCCTAGAGGCCTTCGGCGTCACTTCGCTCGCCGCCCGACTATCAAACCAAACCCGCGGGAGAAGCGCCTCTAAACCGCATATAAATTCCAACCTCGGATCGAGGGCGGCGGAGGTGCTCGCCCCGGCTCTGCCGGCGGGGGCTGCGGCCTAGGACCGTGTGCTGTCACTAACACAGCGCGGGATCCGAGGCGTAATGTGGCGCCGACATGCGGTGCAAGTGCGTCATGGCACGACTGGCAGCGGTCGGGGTGTTCCTCGGCGTCGCGCTTGCCGGCGCTGCGCCTGCCCGCGCGAAGCTGCTGACGCTCTACAGCCTGCCGGCGTCGCTGAACTATGCCGCGGAGATCGTTTCCGGTCCCGACGGAGCTCTGTGGTTCACACAGGACGAGCTCGCGCCGCCCCGGCAGCTCGTCATCGAGCGGATGACGACCGCGGGTCTTGTCAGCTCGACGGCGTTGCCGCCTGGCATCCGTCCGACCTCGCTTGCGATCGGCCCGGACGGCGCGGTCTGGTACGCGAGCAGGTCCACCAGCACAGATGCGACGCTTGGCCGCATTTCACCGGAGGGGCTTCAAGAGATCCCTCTCGCCGGGTTCACGTGGGCGACGGCGGTAGCCACCGGTCCCGACCGAGCCCTGTGGTTCGCGGCCGAGAATCGGATCCGCCGTGTGGCGGCGAACGGCTCCGTTGTGACCTATGCGGCGCCGGGAGCCGAGGGACTCGGCGTCGAGCACATGGTCCCGGGACCCGGCGACGCGCTGTGGTTCGCGACGGGCCTCGCGATCGGTCGCATCGACAGGAGCGGGCGAGTGCGCCTGTTCGGGCTTCCGGCGCGCCTGTTTCATCCGGGCTTGGAAACGCCGTTGGACATCGTCGCTGGTCCCGACGGCGCGTTGTGGTTCTCGCTGTCGGGGTGCGAGTGCATCGGGCGGATGACCCCGGCCGGCGCGGTGCGCGTCTTTCGGCTCCCGCACGCGGGCAACCGCGCGCGGGCGCTCACGGTCGGAACCGACGGTGCGATCTGGTTCACCGATGCGATCGGGGTCGGTCGCATCACCATGACCGGCGAGGTCACCGAATTCAGGCTGCGCCAGCCGGGCAACCGGTTCAGGTTCGCGGAGCACCTCACCATCGGACCGGACGCCGCTGTCTGGTTCACGCTGGAGGACTCCGACGTGGACAGCGGCAAGGTCGTCGCGAGCGGGATCGGCAGGATCGACGTCACGGGCGCGAACGCGCCCCGATTGCTCGTCGCGCGCCTGGCCGATGAACATCTGCGCGGAAGAGCGGGCGCCAGTATCCCCGTGCGCTTCAGCGCCACAAGGCCGGCCGGCGGGTGGCTCTCGATCATGCATCAGAGGATCGGAAATCGCGGCTGGCGCGTCATCACACGCGCGCGCGTGCGTCCCGGCACGTGGACGGTCCGCCTGGGGTTGCCGCGCCGCGCCGGTACCTACCGAGCGCTGCTGCGCCTCAACGTGCCGTCGCAGGTCGCCGGCGACAGCGCCCTGATACGCGTTTCACGGTAGGCCGGGCCGGCGCACGCGCCGACCGCATCGCACGCGCTCGGCTCATGCGGGCCGGCGCCGCTCGATCACCACCTCGCGAGGGGTGTTCGCGACGAGCTCGCAGATCTATCCTCTCGCCATGGACCGCTTCGAGCTCAGCGAGCGGTGGGCCCCCTGGACGGACCCGGAGGCGATCTTCACCGCGGCGCACGCGGCGATCGAGGCCGGCCCGCTCTATCCGACGAACTGCGAGGTCGTCTTCAACGAGGAGTTCGACCCGTTCACCGTCGACACCCTCGAGCAGGCGCAGGAGGACCTGCGCCGCAACCCTCACATGATGTCGATGGACATCAACCTGTCGCACATCGACGAGGACGAGGCGCGCGTGTCACTGCGCTACAGCAGCGGACGGCTCCTCCTCAGTGGCCGCGGCCGCGATTGGGACCGCGCGCGGGCGGCATACGACGCCGCCCAGGCCGTGCTGGCCGGCAGCTACGGCATCACCACGCCCAAGCTGCCCAAGCGGCCCCTCGACACGGTCGCCGAGACACGCAGGCGTCTCGTGATCGACCAGCTCGAGACTGCCCTGGGGAACGTCGATTCGAGCAGCGAGGATCGCTGATCGGCATTTCGCCACGCCCCGCCGGGTACGGCGATTGGATGTGGAGGCTGGTTGCCGGGTGCGTGGTGCTGGCGGCGATCGTGCTCACCGGTGCCGCGCCGGCGCAGGCGCGCTGCGGTCCGCGGACGGCCGCGCCCTTGACCTGGGGGGTCGCTCCGGACGCTGATTTCGAGGCGCAGCCGCCCGTGATGGCCTACCGCGCGCCGTCGGCGGCGAGCGGGCTGCGGGATGCGGCGAAGATCCGCCTCCGTGGCACCGCGCTCGTCGCGTGCCGGCGCCGAACGCCGCTGCTGCTGTCGCGCCTGCGCACGGGCGAGCGCTTGACCGGCGCAACCCAGAACGGCGACCGCCTCGGCCTGCGCATCGCCGGCACCGCCCGCGATCGGCTGCTCGTGCTGCACATCGGGCGCCACGGCGTGACGGCTCGCCGGACGCTGCACGTCGCGCACACCGGCGGCCGCGGCCGTGACCCGCGCATCCTGCTCGCATCCGACGGTGGCCTGGCCTGGGCCGCCGACGACATGCACGCCGCCGTGTGGCCGGCGCGGGCACGCAAGGCGCGCTCACTCCCACGCGCGGACACGGACATCGAGGCGATCCGCCCGGTCGACACGGGCACCATGCAGCTCGTCTTTCAGGCCGGCAAGCTCTCCAAGCCGTTCGCGGTCGCGCCGCCGACGCCCGGCCGCTGCCACGCCCCAGAGGGGCCAACACTCACGGAGCTCGGCGACCTGCGTGTCAGCCCGCTCGTGGTCACCCGCTACATGGCGGTCTTCAGCGGCGAGCAGACCCAAGTGCTGCGCTTCTGCGACACGCGCACCGGGCGAACGGTCGCCGCCCTGCGCGGGACGTCAAGCCAGGCGCCGAACCTCCACGACTCCTCCACCGACCAAGTCACGCGCTGGCCCTGGCCGGCGGCCTGGTGCTCGCCGAGCGCCGAAGCTCCACGAGCTCGGGTACCACGTGTGGCCTGCGCCAGGTCGAGATCCTTCGCCTCAGCGATGGCGGCGTGCTCGCAACGGCCATCGGCGTGCTTGCCGCCCCCGGCGACGGGCCGGTGCCGATCACCGGCCCGTCCCCATGCCAGAGCAGGTCGCCAAACAACGCGGTCGGAGCGCTCGTCGCAGAAGGCTTGGCCGCGTGGCACGCCTTCGCGGCCTCGCCCCGCCAGGCAGCGGTCGAGGCCATCGACGCGAACGGCATCCGCACGCTCGACGCGCAAGACCGCGACACCGCGCCGATCGCCGACCTCAACCTCGACGGCATCACCCTCGGCTGGACGGTCGCCGGCGCGCCCCGCCAGGCGCAGCTCACGCCAGGTCCGCAGACCGTACTCACCACGCGAAAGCGGTAACGACAGCGCGAGCCAACGCTCAGCCCGGGGCCGCGGCGCCGGCGCGTCCCTGGCTCAGCCCAAGACCGCGGCCGCCTCGACCCGAGCCGGCGCCGTCCGCACGACGAACGTCTCGCGCACGTAGCCCAGCGCATCCTCGAGCTCCTCCGGCGAGTCCGCCGCCAGCACGACGTGTCCGACCCGCTGCGCCGACGACCGCAGCGGCGCGACCTCGTCGCCCACCGCGAGCTTCGCGCCCGCGACCACGACGCATGGGTGCGCCCGGATCTCGTCCAAGCCGGCGATCTCCGTGACGACGCCGGGCGGTGACACCGGCAGGTAGCTCGCGGCGTACTTCACCGGCTCGGCCGGCTGCTGCGGCAGCTCCAGACCCATCGCCGCGCGCACCGCGAGCTCGAACCAGTCCACACCGTGCGTCAGACCAAGCAGGTCCATGAGGTAGTCGCCCGGCATGCGAACGGCCACCTCCATCAAGGTCGGGCCCTCCGCCGCAAGCCGGAACTCGAGGTGCACGAGGCCCGTGCGCATGCGTAGCCCCGACAGCACCGCGGATGTGAGCGAGTCGACCGCGCGCGAGACCGGAGCATCGAGCCGCACCGCCGTCCGGTGGGCCGTCTCTACGAACCGCGGCGGCCCCGTCGTCTCCTTGGCGGTGAGGTTCGCGAATCGCACCGACCCATCCACGACCAGCGCCTCCCAGCTGTACTCCGGGCCGTCGATCGCGACCTCCACGAGCAGCCGCTCGCCCGAACGCGAACGCGCGACGTCGCGGTACGCGTCGAGGTCCGAGACGAGCTGCACGCCCACGCTGCCGAACATGCCGAGCGGCTTGACGACGACCGGCAGGCGCTCGGCGGCCCACGACTCGACGGCCATCAGATCGTCGGTGACGACCCACTCGGGCTGGCGCACGCCGCACGCGGCGAACCGCCCCCGTTGCAGCGCCTTGTTGCGCGACAGCACCGCCGCGTGCAGCCCCGGTCCCGGCAGGTCGAGCGTGTCCTGCAACAAGGCCGACCCGATCACCTGCGGCTCGCTGAACGCGACGATGCCGTCTGGCGCGCCGTCCGATACGGCGGCACACGCGGCCTCGGCCCACAGCTCGTCGAGCTCGCCGCGGCACGCGTAGGCGGCGTCGACGTCGCCCACGACGGCGTCGATCCGCGACGCGGCCTCGACGGCGCGCACGCGCAACCCAAGCCGGCGCGCGGCCTCCAGGTACGGCCGCCCCATCCGCCCCACCCCAACCAGCAGCAGCTCGCTCATGACATCCCCCGATCGCAACACACGCTCATGCTTGGCCCTCCGACGACGCCGCGGCCGCAGAGCCAGCGGGCGCCGCAGCCCCGGCCGGGGCCACGCGACGCCAGCGCCAGCGCCCCCACAAAGCCGCCTCCCCCGCTCCTGCCGCGATCACACGCGCGGCGAGCCCGACACCCGCGAACCCGGCGGCCAGGCACAGCCAGCCGAAGAGGCCCCCCGGCATCACCGCGACCGTCAGCAGCACCGGCCCCAGCATCGCCGAGCACGGCTCGCCGAGGTTGTACACCGTCAGGTAGTAGCCGCGCCGATCCTCGGGCGACAGCGCGTACGACAGCGCCCACGCCCCCGTCGACTGCCACAGCTCACCGAGCGTCAGGCACAGCGCCGCGCCCAGCACCAGGGCGCTCGCAACACCGGCGCCCATGCCGTCGCTCAGGCCCACGAGCACGCAGCACCCCGCCAGGCTCAAGCCCGACCACAGGTGCCGGGTCGCGCCCGACCGCACGCCGTCCACGCCCCTGCTCAGCCTGATCCCCAGCGCGATCGCCGTCACCGTGTTCAACGCGACCACAGCCCCGACGAGCTCGTCGGGCGCGGCGCTCTGGGTCGTGATCCACAGCGGCAGACCGACGGCGAGCAGCACCGTGTGCATGAACAGCACGCCGTTGACCGCCGACAGCAGCAGGTAGCGCCGCTCGGGCAGCCGCCCACCGGCACCCCGCTCGGCGCGCGCCGCGGGCTTGCGATCCGGCAACCGCGTCCGCGCGAGCAGCACCGTCGTGACGAAGAACGACAGCGCGTTGCCGGCGACCAGCGCCCGGTAGCCGAACCCGCTGCCGCTGGCGATCGCCAGCGACGCGAGCCCAGCCCCGATGACGAAGCCGGCGTTGCGCACGGCGTTCATCGCCGCCATCGTGCGCACGCGCGACTTGTCGTCCACGGCGGCGCCGACGAGCGCCTGCACGAGCGGCCCCGCCGCCCACTGGCTCGCGCCGAGCAGGCATGACACCAGGACGAAGCCGACCACGTCGTGCACGAGCAGGTACAGGACGAAGCCGAGCCCGCGCGAGAGATACAGCGCGATGAGCGTGCGCCGCGCGCCGAAGCGGTCGGCCAGCCGGCCGATCGGCACGGAGCAGACGAAGCCGACGACCGCCGACAGCGACAGGCCGAGCCCGACCTCCGCGTTGCTGAGCCCGATGACGCGCGTGAAGAACAGCGCCGAGCCGGCGAGAAACAGGCCGGTCCCGATCGCGTCGACGAAGAACAGGACGAGCAGCCGCCGGGCGACCTGGCCCTCGGGCAGCCAGCCGAACATCGCCCGGCGGATGGCAGCGGCGGAGATCATGAGAACGCCGCCCACTCGTCGCCGTCGTCGAGCGCGCCGCGCGTCCGCGGGTCGGTACGCAGCCGCTCAACGAACGCCGCGTTGTGCTCGCGCACCACCACTCGGGCGCGCTCCAGCGGGCTGTCCTCGGCGAGGTCGACGAGCCACAGCGGTCGCAGCTGCGCGCCGCGCAGCGCCTTCGCCTCGATCGTCTTGATCCCCGCGTGGATCCGCCGCACCCCAAGCGACGGCGCGAGCATCGCCTGGCTGTAGTACAGGAGGTTGAAGTACTCGGCGGCACCACCCAGCCGGGTGTAGTCAAAGCCCGCCCAGCGCAGGTAGAGCGTCTCGCCGTGCACGTAGTACAGGCAGAAGCCGACCGGCTCGTCGTCGCCGGGGCGCATACACAGGGCGACCCGCGCCGCCTCGCCCATCGCGGCGAGGTGCATCCGCAGCAGCCGCAGCCAGAGTGACGCCGGGGCGTCGGCCCCGTAGCGCGTCTGCGTCGCGCCGGCGAGCGGCGGGATCTGCTCGATGCACTCCGACAGCGCGCGCCACACGACCGTGCAGCCGGCCTCTTCGAACCGGCGCACCTCGCGCCGCACGTTGATCCGCCGCTTGGAGGGAAGCGTCGAGAGCCAGGCGTCAAAGCCACCGTCCGGCAGCTCGAACGTCGCGTCCGCCTCGAGCAGCACCGGCTGCGCGCCCACCCCCGCGGCGACGAGCGCCCGGGCGTCGCTCGTCGGCACGTACATGGCGACGCACGCGCCGCCAGCGGCAGCGCGCCGGGCGCGCAGCTGCCCCACCAGGCCCGCGACGGCGTCCACGCGGTCGTGCCCCTCCACGACGGGGAGCTGCGTCCGGTAGCCCTGCCGCGGGCCGACGAGCAGCCCGTCCGCAGCGAGCGCGGGCAGGCCGTGCTCGCCGAGCACGTCGTTCCAGCGATACAGCGCCGTCGGCGGATCGGTGAGCGCCGCGTACGGGGCAACCGCCACGGGCGCGCCGTCCTCGCCCATCACGACCGCCGCGCCGGACGACGCCCCACCATGCATGTCGCACAGGTCGAGGAACGCCGCCGTCGAGTAGAAGCTTTCGCCGACCACCCGGTCCCACGCCTCGGCGTCGAGGCCGCCGAGGAGCTGCTCCGCCACGGTCGTCATGCCGGGACGTGCTCGGAAACGGTCTCGGTCACGACAGCCATCTGGCCGACCGCCAGCTCCGCCATCCTGGCGGCGACGTACGGCTCATCCGCCACCGCGAGGGCGTGCCCGACCCGGTCCTCGTTGCGCCGCAGCGAGCCGACGACGTCGCCGGCCTTCACGTAGGCGACCGCCTCGTGCACGCCCGGCAGCGAAGCGGCCACGTCGGTCCCGACGACGCCGAGCACGCGCCCCGGCTCGGCGGTCATGAAGCGGATCGCCGCACCGCGCCGCGGGGTCGTCCGGATCCTCGCGGGCAGCGGCTCGCCGAGGTACTGGCGCACGACGAGCTCGAGGCACGACAGGTCGAGGCTCAGGTCGACGAGCTCGTGGATCTTGTCCCCGGCGGGCCGCGGGTTGACCTCGATCAGCCGCGGGCCGGCGGCCGTGTACTTCACCTCGACGTGCGCGAGGCCGAGGTCGAAGCCGACGGCCCGCAGCGCGCCGATGGCGACACGCGTGCACGCCGACCGCACCTGCTCGGGCAGCATCGACGGGAACAGATGCCCGAGCTCGACGAACGAGCTGCCCCCGCTGACGCTCTTGTCCGTCACGCCGAGCACGTGCAGCCGCGACCCGGCCGCCAACACCTCGACGCTGACCTCGTGACCGACCACGCACTCCTCGACCAGCACCTCGTGGTAGCGCAGCTGGCCGCGGACGTTGCGCGGCCGCGAGAGGATCGACTCGACGTGCTCGGCGACCTCCTCGACCGTCACGCAGCGGCGCACGTCCGCGCTGGCGGTCTCGTCCGCGGGCTTGACGACGCATGGAAGCCCCACCGCGAGCGCCGCCTCGACGGCCGACTCGCCGTCGCGGACGCTCGCGAACGCCGGCATCGGCACGCCGTGCTCCGCGCAGCGCTCGCGCATGAACACCTTGTTGCGAGCGATCTGCACGCCGTCGGGGTCGGGCGTCGGGAGGCCGAGGTCGCGAGCGATGCGCGCGGCGACCACGACCTCGTACTCCGCCATCGACATGAACCCGTCGAGCGGCCGCCGGCCGTGCACGACGCGCGCCTGCTCGAGCAGCGGCACGAGCTCGTTCGTCTGGCACAGCTCGACGTCGTCGACGTAGTCGTCGAGGTGACGTGCTCCGTCGGGCGTCGCGAGATAGCGATCGACGCCCGACGTGAAGAACGTCACGTGGCAGCCCAGCTCCTTCGCGATGCGCAGCCCGTCGAACCCCGAGCCCGACAGGTTGGACTCGACGACCCCCAGATGCCTCATCCCCGTCCCCCCCTCAGCTCGCCGCCGCGGCGGGCTGCGCGTCGGACTCGGCCATGGCGAGGATCCTGCCGGACCCCTGCCCGACGTACGCCGTCAGGTCGGCGTAGCGCTCGCGCAGCTGGCGCTTGAGCACCTTGCCGGTGACGCCCACCGGGTACTCGGCGTCGCACCGCGCGATCTCGAGCAGGCTCAGCCCGGGGAGCCCGGACGAGCGCAGAGCGACGTTCGCGGCGTCGAGCAGCGGCTGCGGGTCGGCGCCCTCGAGCGTCGGGCGGACGAGCGCGACCGCCACCGTCGCGCCGTCGCGCGTGCCCGCGACGACCGCGCAGTCGGCGATGTCCGCGACGTCGGAGAGCACGACCTCCTCCATGTACACGGAGTAGCCGGCGCCCTCGGCCGTCTCGATCGCGTCGACGGCACGGTCGACCATGTAGAAGGCGCCGGAGTCGTCGCGGTAGGCGACGTCGCCCGTGAGCCAGAAGTCCGCCAGCCGGCTGCGGTAGGTCCGGTCGGCGTCGTTCCAGTAGCCGGCCGTGATCGCCGGGCCCTTCGCGCCGAGCAGGCCGTACTCGCCCGTCGCGGCCTCGGTGCCGTCCTTGCGCAGCACCTTGACCTCCGCGACGCCGGTCGGCATGCCCGCGCAGCGTCCCTTGCCGGTCGAGGCGCTCGTGCTGATGTGCAGCAGGACGCCCCAGCCGAGCTCCGACGTGCCGAGGCGGTCGAAGAACTGGGCCGGTGCGAGGTCCTCGTTGCGGTGGCCGAGGATCGTCTGGATGTGCGCCTCGTGGATCGCGTCGCCCATCGACACCCACGTGCCGACGGAGTCAAGCGAGCCGGCCGGCACGTCGAGCGCCGCGATCTCGCCGTAGGCGTGCGAGAAGGCCATGACCGAGGTCGGGCGGTGCTCGGCGACGGCGCGGGCGAGGACCTCGCCGCTCGCGTCGTACAGCGGCACGAGCGGGGTACCGCACAGCACGGCGTAGGACGAGTACGCGATGCAGCCGAGGTGCGACTGCGGCAGCGCGGTCATCATCAGCGCGCCCGGCATCTCGACGTGGCTGAGCATGCGAAAGCGCGGCCCGGCGACGCTCGACTGGTGCGTCTGGATGACCGGCTTCGGAAAGCCGGTGGTGCCCGACGAGTGCAGCAGCGAGACCGGGTCCGACGGCGCGTGCGCGTAGCGCGCGGACGCGGGCAGCTCGGCGGCCGGCGGCGCGGGCAGCTCCTCGACGACGGCATGCCAGCGCAGGTCCTCGATGGCGCAGACGTCCTCGCTCCACAGCCGCTGCAGGCGATCGGCGGTCGTGTACATGCCGGCCGGGCTCGCCTGGCGCAGCAGCGCGATGGCGGAGGCGCTCGGCGCGTTGCTGTTGATCATCAGCGGGATGGCACCGATCTGCGACAGCGCGTAGTAGTGGACCGAGTAGGCGAAGCTGTCCTCGAGGAAGATCGCGACCCGGTCGCGCGGCTTGATCGACTGCGCGAGGTACCAGGCCGACCAGCTCTGCGCGAGGTGGTCGAGATCGAGCAGGCTCAGCTCGTGCAGCTCGCTGCCGTCGGTGCCGGCGAGCGGCCGGACGGGGCGGATGAACGGCAGGTCCGGGCGCGGGTTCGCGGCGATCGCGGCCTGCAGGATGCTGCCGCCACCGAAGCTGTAGTCGTGGGCCAGCACGTAGCGCTGCCCCTGGGTGAGCACCGTCGGGTACGAGGTCTTCATGGCTCGCTTTCTGTCTTGCGGGGTTGTTGAAAGGGGTGCTACCGGGTGTCTCCGGCGGGCTGCAGGCGGGCGGCGTCGCCGGCGGTGGCGAGGACCGCGGTGACCATCGCGCGCGACTTGACGACGGTCTCCTCGAACTCGTCCTCGGCGTCTGACAGCGCGACGATCGCGCCGCCGACGCCGAAGGTCGCGCTGCCCTCGGTCGCCGTGATCGTGCGGATGACGATGTTCAGATCGGTCGCGCCGCTCAGCGAGAACCAGCCGAGCGCCCCGGAGTAGAAGCCGCGCGGGCCCTCCTCGAGGCGGTCGATGATCTGCATCGTGCGGATCTTCGGCGCGCCGGTCATCGACCCGCCCGGGAACGTCGCTCGCACGCAGTCGACGGCGCTGACGTCCTCGCGCAGGTTGCCGCGGATCGTCGAGACGAGCTGGTGCACCGGCGCGTACGTCTCGACTGCGAAGAGCCGCGGGACGTGCACCGTGCCGATCTCGCAGACGATGTTGAGGTCGTTGCGGACGAGATCGACGATCATGAGGTTCTCGGCGCGGTCCTTCGGCTGCTCGGCGAGGTCGCGGCGCAGCGCCTCGTCCTCCTCGGGCGTCGCGCCGCGCGGGCGCGTGCCCTTGATCGGCTTGGACTCGGCCACGCCGTCGGCTGTTATCGACAGGAAGCGCTCCGGGGACGCGCTGAGCACCGCCACGTCCGGGAACTCGAGCAGGGCGCCGAACGGCACCGGGCTGATGCGGCGCAGCAGCGAGTAGGTCTGCAGCGGATCGATGCCGACCCGCGCGCAGACCGCGTTGGTCAGGCAGATCTCGTAGGACTCGCCGTCGCGGATCTCGTGCATGCACTCGTCGATGCGGTCGAGGTAGGCCTCCTTGTCGTGACGCGGCTCGACGCTTGCGAGTGCCGCGGGATCGGTCATACCGACGAGCTCGGCGCCGGTCGCGCCGTGCGGATGGATGTGGCCGTTGCGCGGGAGCTCTCGCAGCCGGCGGGCCGCGTCGTCGAGCCACGCGAGCGCCTCGGCGTCGGCGCCGCGCTCGCTCAGCGCGAGCAGGTAGCACGTGCCTTCGAGGTGGTCGATCGCCAGCATGCGGTCGGCGAAGAGGAGCGCGGCGTCGGGCGTCTCGGCGCGATGGGCGGCGTGCCCGCCGGTCTGCGCCTTGAGCTCGTAGCCGAGGCAGCCGACGTAGCCGAGGTTGAACTCGAACGGCAGCCCGGCCGGCGTGCGGGTGCGGCGCGCGCGCAGCTGGCCGTCGAGGTAGTCGAAGAAGCCGGCCTCGACGCGCAGCTCCTCCCCGCGGCGCTGCACGGTGACGGCGCCCTCGGCGACGTCGTAGGTGACGTACTCCGACAGCGGGCCCGCGCCGTCACCCATGAACGAGAAGCGCGACAGGCCGTCGATCACCGCGCTCGAGTCCAGCCAGAAGCGATGCTCGGCGTCGGAGAACAGCTCGCTGTGGGCGATCTCGGCGTCGGGCTCGAAGTCCAGCCGGCGAACGTGGACCGCGTAGGGCTCGGCCGCGGCGGCCTCAGGCAGCGCGACGCGCAAGGGCTCGGCCGCGCCCAGCGACTCGGCGGCGGCGCGCGGCCGCCGCCTCGCGAGTGCGAGGTCGCGGAAGTTCGCCAGCAGCTCGCGGCCGTACATCGTGCTGATCGACTCGGGGTGAAACTGCACGCCCCAGATCGGCGCGTGGCGGTGGCGCACGCCCATGACGATGCCGTCGGACGTGCACGCGACGACCTCGAGCTCCGCGGGCAGGTCCGTCGCGACGAGCGAGTGGTAGCGGACCGCCGAGAACGGCGTGGGCAGCCCCGCGAAGAGGTCGACGCCGGCGTGGTGCACCGGCGAGATGCGCCCGTGCATCGGCTCCGGGGCGTGCTCGACCCGGCCGCCGTGCAGGTAGCAGATGCCCTGATGGCCGAGGCAGACGCCGAGCAGCGGCAGCCCGCTCTCGCGGATCGCCTGCGCGCTCACGCCGAAGTCCAGCGGCCGCTCGGGGCGGCCGGGGCCCGGCGAGACGACGATCGCGTCGAAGCGCCCGACGTCCAGCTGCGCCCATTCGGCGTCGTTGCGCACGACGACGGGAGCGCGCTCGTTGACCTCGCCCATGAGCTGGAAGAGGTTGTAGGTGAACGAGTCGTAGTTGTCGATGAGCAGCGCTCTCATCGCAGACCCGTGCCCTTGCGGATGTCGCAAATCATCAGTTCCCCCTACTCCGATCGCCGTGCGGCGATGGCCCTGGCCGTCAGCAATGGCGGCAACCTATCCCCGGATCTCGGTGGCTAGTGTGGGCTGCATCACGCGTCCCCAAAGCCCTGTGAGGTCCCTCACAGACCCGCCCCGGGGCGGCGCCGCGGCTGGCATCCTGGCGCCTGCGGCGCACACGTCCAGCCCTTCACACGATTGCCACAATCGCCTTCACATCCCGTTCACAAGCCTGCCCGGACGGACTCGGTCGAGCGCATGCCCGACCCCGACGAGCGGACGTTCACGGAGCGTTCATCGATCGGACGCGACGAGGAAACGGCCGATCCGCAGGCTGTCGAGCCAGTGCAGACCACCCCGACCCAGTGCCCGTACTGCGGTGTCGGCTGCGGCCTGCTGGCCGATGTCGAAGATGGACGGCTGATCTCCGTCCGCGGCGATCGCCACCACCCGGCCAACCGCGGCCGGACCTGCCGCAAGCCGCTGGGCCTCCCGTTCGCCGTCAACGCGCCCGACCGCGCGACGGTCCCGCTGTGGCGCGACGATCGCGACGCGCGCTTCGAGCCGACCGGCTGGGAGGACGTCCTCGGCACGGTCGCGGGCAAGCTGCGAAACATCGTCGACGAGCACGGCCCCGACGCCGTCGCGTTCTACATCTCCGGCCAGCTGCTGACCGAGGACTACTACGCGATCAACAAGCTCGCGAAGGGGTTTCTCGGCACGAACAACGTCGACTCGAACTCGCGCCTGTGCATGTCGTCGGCCGTCGCGGGCTACACCGGCGCGTTCGGCTACGACGGCCCACCGCCCGCCTACGCCGACATCCCGCTCGCCGACTGCTTCCTGCTGCTCGGGACGAACACCGCCGCCTGCCACCCGATCCTCTGGGCGCGCATCCGCGACCGCCAAGCGGAGGGCGCGTTCGTCATCTGCGCCGACCCGCGCGCGACGCCGACCGCCCAGCGCTCGGACCTGCACCTGCCCGTGCGCCCCGGCACCGACCTCGCCCTGCTCAGCTCGCTGCTGCACGTCGTCGACCGCGATGGCCTGCTCGACGAGGCCTTCATCGCACGGCACACGAGCGGCTGGGAAGAGGCACGCGCGGTCGCCGACGCGTGGGCGCCGAAGCGCGCGGCTGCCGTCTGCGGCATCGACGCCGACCTCATCGAGGAGGCCGCCCACCGCTTCGCGGGCGCCGGCAGCGCGATGGCGCTGTGGTCGATGGGTGCCAACCAGTCGACCGTCGGCACGCTGAAGAACCGCGCGATCATCAACCTCTGCCTCGCGACCGGCCAGATCGGCCGTCCCGGGTCGGGGCCGCTGTCGCTGACGGGCCAGCCCAACGCGATGGGCGGCCGCGAGACGGGCGGCCTGTCGCACCTGCTGCCCGGCTATCGCAAGGTCGCCGACGCGCAGGACCGCGCCGCGATGGAGCAGCACTGGGGCGTCGATGCCGGCGCGATCTCGCCGAACCCCGGCCTGCCGGCCGTCGCGCTGTTCGACGCGCTCGAATCCGGCAAGGTCAAGGCCGTCTGGGTCATGGCGACCAACCCGCTCGTCTCGCTGCCCGACGGCCAGCGCGCCCGCGCCGCGCTCGAGCAGGCAGAGCTCGTCGTCGTCCAGGACCCGCATCACCCGACCGAGACCTCGTCGCTTGCCCACGCCGTCCTGCCGGCCGCGGCGTGGCCCGAGAAGCAGGGCACGATGACAAGCTCCGAGCGGCGCATCGGGCTCGTGCGCGCCGTCGTCCCACCACCCGGCGAGGCGCGGCCGGACTGGCAGATCGTCGCCGGCCTCGCGCGCCACCTCGGCTACGGCGACGCATTCGCGTGGCCGCACGCGGCGGCCGTGTTCGACGAGTTCGCCGCCTGCACCGCCGGGCGCCCGTGCGACCTCAGCGGCGCCTCGCACGAGCGCCTCAAGCAGACCGGCGGGCTTCAGTGGCCGTGCCCCGCGCAGGAGGTCGACGAGCATCCCGGCACGGTGCGCCTGTACGCCGACAAGCGCTTCCCCACCCCGGACGGGCGCGCGCGCTTCGCCCCAACCCCCCACGTCGACCCGGCCGAGAACCCCGACGCGGACTTCCCGATCCTCCTGACGACCGGGCGCGTCGCCGACCAGTGGCACACGATGACGCGCACCGGCCACTCCCCGTCGCTGCTCGCCTCCGCCGGCAAGCCGACGCTGTCCGTGCATCCGCTGGACGCCGAGTGCGCCCGCCTCGAGGACGGCGGCCAGGCGACGATCGTCTCGCGCCGCGGCAGCGCCCGCTTCACCGTGAGCTTCGACGACACGCTGCCGCCCGGCGTCGCCTTCGCCCCGTTTCACTGGGGATCGCTGCGCGCCGACGCCGGCGCCGGCGCGCTGAACTCGCTGACGATCGCCGCTGTCGACCCGACCTCCGCCCAGCCCGAGCTCAAGGCCGTCGCCGTGCGCCTCGAGCCGGTGCGGCGGCGTGACGAGCCCGTGCAGCGGCGCGCGCCGTCGACGCCCAAGCGGCTCGTCGTCGTCGGCACCGGCATGTCGGGGCTCGCCGTCGTCGAGGAGGCCTTGCGCCGCCGCCCCGCCGAGCAGTGGAAGATCGTCATGCTCGGTGAGGAGCCCGGCCCGGTCTACAACCGCGTCCAGCTCTCCAAGCTGCTCGCCCGCACCGCCGGCCCGGGCGAGCTCGAGCTGCGGCCGCTGTCGTGGTACGCCAAGCACCGCGTCGACCTGCGCGGCGGCTGCAGCGCCGCGTCGTTCGATCTCGAGCGCCGCGTCGTGCGCGACGAGGCCGGCGGCACCCACCCCTATGACGCGCTCGTCATCGCGACGGGCTCGCGGCCGTTCGTCCCGCCGATCCCCGGCGCCGACCTCCCCCACGTCGACGTCTTTCGCACCTGGCGCGATGCCGACGCGCTGGCCGCGACGCCGCCCGGCACGCGTGCGGTCGTCGTCGGGGGCGGGCTGCTCGGGCTCGAGGCAGCGGCGGGGCTGCACGCCCGCGGCGTGGCAGTGACGGTCGTCGAGCTCGCCGGCCACCTCATGAACATGCAGCTCGATTCGGGCGCCGCCGCCATGCTGCGCCGCGACCTCGAGCGCCAGGGCATCGCGTGCCGGCTGAGCCGCAGCGCGGCGAAGATCGAGGCCGACCGCGTCGTGCTCGACGACGGCTCCGAGCTGGCCTGCGAGCGCGTCGTGGTCGCCGCCGGCGTGCGCACCGAGACGACGCTGGCCCGCGCCGCCGGCCTCGAGTGCAAGCGCGGCATCGTCGTCGACGACGAGCTGCGCACGAGCGCGCCCGGCGTCTGGTCGGTCGGCGAGTGCGCCGAGCATCGCGGGATCGTCTACGGCCTCTGGGCGCCGCTCGCCGAGCAGGCCAGGGTGGCCGGCGCGCGCATCGCGGGCGACCCGGGCGCGTTTCACGGCGCGGTGCAGGCGACGATGCTCAAGGTCTCCGGCGTGGACGTCTACGCGGGCGGAGGCTCGGCCGGCGCGGCGCCGCCCGGCCACGACGAGGTCATCCTCTCCGACACCCGGCGCGGCGTCTACCGCCGGCTAGTGCTCGACGGCGAGCGGCTCGTTGGCGGCGTGCTCGTCGGCGATGTGATCGCCGCCCGCCAGATGTCGGAGCTGCTGCGCACCGGCGCCGACGTCCCACCGGAGCTGCTCGAAGGCGGCGCGGCGGGCAAGCCGCTCGCCGAGGATCCCGAGGCCACGGTCTGCTCGTGCAACTCCGTCACCGTCGGCGACGTCCAGGCGGCGATCCGCCGCGACGGCCTCAGCACGGTCGCTCAGGTCGGTGTGCGCACGCGCGCGACGACCGGCTGCGGCGGCTGCACGGGCGACGTGCAAGATCTGCTCGCCGCCGCGGCGACGAGCTCCTCCACCGAGAGCTGACACCCGTCCGGCGGTCGCTCGCTCGCGAGCCGAGCGGCGATTGCCGTGTGAGCTTCGTCACACGCGCGAGGCGCTGTATTTGGCTCCCGTCCGCGCGCACGCGTCGCACCGACCCCGGCTTCGAACAAGTGCGGCCAGCCACACCCCTGAGACGTGCTGCCCGTAGCCGCCGGGCCAGCCGGTGATGCGATGTTCACCCCATCACCACTGTCACGCATCTCACACTTCCAGGGAGCACATCATGAGCAGCGTCACCAGCATCACCGCGCAGCAGTCACGGTCACACGCCGAGCGCGTGCTCGTCGTCGGAGCAGGCGTCAGCGGCCTGACCTGCGCGCTCGAGCTCGCCCGCGCAGGCGTCGAGGTCGAGGTCGTCGCGGAGAAGTTTCAGTCCGATCTCGTGTCGGTCGTCGCCGGTGCATTGTGGGAATGGCCGCCCGCCGTGTGTGGCTATCACCGCGACCAGACCTCGCTGACGCGCTCCAAAACATGGGCGATGGAGTCCTACGAGATCTTCTCGGACCTGGCACGCGACCCCGAGACGGGCGTGTACATGCGCCGCGCGAACTTCTACTTCACCAAGCCGCAGACGGCCCGCGAGCTGCACAAGATGAAGGAGCTCGCGCCGAAGGTGCGCGGCTTCGTCCACGACGCCGGCCTCGCCGACGCAAACGGCATCAGCCCGGCGACGGGCATCGTCGACGCCTATGCGTTCATCGCCCCGATGATCGACACCGACGTCTACATGGGCTGGCTGCGAGCCCGGGTCGAGGCCGCGGGCGTGACGATCACCCAGCGCCGCATCGACGGCCGGCTCGCCGACCAGGAGGCGCGCCTGCTCGGCGAGTTCGGCGCGGGCGCGATCGTCAACTGCACGGGCCTTGGCTCCGCGGAGATGCACGGCGCGCAGATGTACCCCCTGCGCGGCGCGCTCGTCCGGGCGATCAACGACGGCAGCCGGATGCCAAAGGTCACCGAGGCGCACTGCGTCTCGCACCCGGAGGGCTCGACGGCGCAGGACATGGTCTTCATCGTCCCCCGCGGCGAGAACATGCTGCTGCTCGGCGGCCTCACCGAGGAGGACGAGTGGAGCCTCGACATCGGGCTGCACAACTACCAGCCGGTGCGCGACATGTACCGCCGCTGCCTCGAGTTCATGCCGGTCCTCGCGCGCGCCGAGCTCGACCCGAACGAGCCGGTCCGGGTCGGCCTGCGTCCACTGCGCAACGGCAACGTCTGCCTGGAGCGCGAGGCGGCGACGAGCATCGTCCACAACTACGGCCACGGTGGCTCGGGCTTCAGCTTCTCGTGGGGCTGCGCGCACGAGGTCGCCGCGACCGTGCGCGAAGCCCTCGGCGGCGGTGCCGTGCCGCTCGCCGCGTAGCACGCTCGCTCGCCCCCCGCCCGCCCGGCGCCGCTGAGGCGCCGGGCACGGGCGGCCGGCCTAGCGGACGATGACCCTGCCCGTCATGCCGTCGTGGATGGTGCATTCGTAGCGGAACGTGCCGGCCCGCGCGAACCTGTGCCTGTAGGTGCCCTTGCTCTGGATCTTGGACTTGAAGCCCCTGCCGACGACGTTGTGACCGTCCGAGCCGATCCACCTCCAGGTCACCGTCGAGCCCTTCGTGATGCGGACGGTCTTGGCCCGGAAGAAGTCGTCGCCGACTCTCACCGAGGCGCCCGCCCCCAAGGCGGGCGTCGCAATGACGGCGGTGACGCCCGCGGCGGCGAGCAGGGCGAGGATCTTGCGCATGGGTGAGACCTCCGAAGGTTCGTGTGGGCGGCACGTTGGCACCGCGAGCGCCGGCGCGCCATGGGACTTTTGTCGCACTGGCTCACGCCGCGACAGGCTGTCCGAACCAGGTGGTCAGCGCTTCCGGTAGCCCGAGTTGGGTCCGGTCGCCGACCCAGGCGACGTAGCCGTCAGGCCGGATCAACACGGCAGCGGGAGCGCTGACCGCGCCGAGCACCGGCAGCTCCCACGCCCCATCGTAGGTCGCGTCGATCAGCTGGACCCGGTCGGCCCATGGCGCGATGTCGACGCCGCCCGGCTCTCCGAGGTGCAGCAGCACCGGCCGGGCGTCGTGCAGCAGCTCGAAGACGCGGAGCGGGCCGTCGGCGGTCACGAGGTCCAGATCGGGCATCCGGCGTCCGAGCAGGGGGTGTCCCTCGCCGAGGTCGTAGTGGATGTCCAGCCCGCAGCGGATCCCGACGAGCAGCTTGCGAGGCTCGTCCATGGTCGCGAGCTCCGACATGACATCGACCACGGCCTGCATGCGCTCGTCGCGGCGCTGCAGCGTGCCCAGCGCCATCGTGTGCGCAAGGACGCGGGCAATGACCGGGGGGCGCTCGGCGTGGTAGGTGTCCAGGAGGCTCTCCGGAGAGGTCCCGTTGACTACCTGCGCGAGCTTCCATCCGAGATTCACCGCATCCTGCACTCCGAGGCTGAGGCCCTGCCCGCCGGCGGGGTAGTGCACGTGCGCGGCGTCGCCGGCCAGCAGGGCTCGTCCGGAGCGGTACGCGGCTGCGTGACGAGTCATGTCGGTGAACCTCGAGATCCACGTGGGGCTGTGGATCCCGAAGTCCGTGCCGAAGACGGCGATCAGCGCCTCGCTGAGATCGCGCAGGCCGGGCTCGCTGCTCGGACCGAGCTGCTGCTCGGTCACGACGACCCGGAACGTCGTCCCATCCTCCATCCTGTGGAGGCCATGGATCCCCGTGGCGTCGTGACGGGCGCCCTGCGGCGGCTCCTCGGTCAGCTGCACCTCGGCGATCAGGTTGCTCCGCGTCGGATCCCAGCCGGGGAACTCGATGCCGGCTGCCTTGCGGATCACGCTGCGTCCGCCGTCGCATCCCACGAGGTACTGCGCTCGCAGCGGCTGGCCGTCTGACAGCTCGACATCGACGCCGGAGTCGTCCTGCGCGAGGCCCGTCACCTCGCGCGCGTAGTAGATCCGCACCGGCAGCTCGGCGATCCAGGCGGCCATGATCCGCTCGATCTGATTCTGGAAGATCCCGACGAAGTACGGGTGGCGCGTCGGCAAGTCGCTCATGTCCAGCATGGTCGTGCCGAACGGCATGGCCTGATGCACCTGACCTTCGGCGAGGAACCGATCGGCGACCCCACGCTGATCGAGGACCTCGACCGTGCGCGAGTTGAAGCCGCCGGCCCGTGAGCCGGCGAGCACGTGATCGGGACGCCGCTCGACGATCGCGACGTCGACCTTCGCCAGCGCCAGCTCAGCCGCCAGCATCATCCCCGCCGGCCCTGCACCGGCGATCACCACAGCATGGTCGGTCATACGCATTTCGCTCCTTGTACTCCGTAGGTCCTGGCCTGCGGCGGGCGATTATGCGGCACGACGCGAGGCCTCATGAGGGCCTCGATTGCGGTATAAATTTAGAAGTGGAGAGGACGTGACGTCCTCTCCACTTGGTGTCCGGCACGGACGGGCCTTGATCGCCCGCCCGCCCGTTCATCACCTGGAAACACCCACAACACGCCCGGGAAACGGCGGTCCGAGAGGATCGCCCGATGAGCGATTCTGTCGTGATCGTCGGCGGTGGCATCGCCGGCCAAGCTGTCTGCGAAGCGCTGCGCGAGCGCGATCCCGACGTGCGGATCACGCTCGTCTGCGGCGAGTCCAGCGCCCCGTATGACCGGGTGCGGCTGTCGGAGATCCTCGTCTCGGGCGAGGACCCCGAGACGCTGCAGCTGCGCCCCGGCGAGTGGTACGCCGACAACGAGGTCGACCTCGAGCTCGGCCGCCGGGTCACCGCGGTCGATCCCGAGGCAAGGAGCCTCGCGCTCGACGACGGTCGCACGCTGCCCTACGACCAGCTCGTCCTCGCGACCGGCTCCCAGCCGCTCATGCCGCCGATCTCCGGCATCGACCTGCCCGGCGTACACCCCTTCCGCGGGCCCGAGGACTGCGAGGCGATCCGCTCCGCGGCCGCCGGCGGCGCGAAGCACGCGGCCGTCATCGGCGGTGGGCTGCTCGGCCTCGAGGCGGCCCGCGGCATCGCCGCGCAGGGCTGCGCCGTCACCGTCATCCATCTGCTCGACCGCCTCATGGAGCGCCAGCTCGACGCGGGTGCCGGCGCGCTGCTCGCGCCCGCGCTCGCCGCGCTCGACGTGCAGATCCAGTTCGAGCGCAACACGACAGCGATCATCGGCGCCGAGCACGCGACAGGCCTGCACTTCAAGGGCGGCGAGCGGCTGCTCGCCGACCTCGTCGTCGTCTC
The DNA here is from genome assembly GCA_963839905.1 of uncultured Actinomycetes bacterium. Classification (GTDB taxonomy): domain Bacteria; phylum Actinomycetota; class Thermoleophilia; order Solirubrobacterales; family Solirubrobacteraceae; genus CADCVQ01. Next base: position 636,076 of record CAWIXC010000018.1, read on the forward strand.
CGTCGGCATCCGCCCCGAGGCGACGCTCGCCCGCAAGATGGGCGTCGACTGCGAGCGCGGGATCCTCGTCGACGACGCGATGCGCACGAGCCTGCCGGGCGTCCTCGCGGTCGGAGAGTGCGCGCAGCACCGCGGGATCGTCTACGGGCTCGTCGCGCCGATCCACGACCAGGCGCGCGTCGCCGCCGCCACGCTCACCGGCGACACGGCCGCCTACCTCGGCTCGGTGCCGAGCGCGAAGCTCAAGGTCGCCGGCATCGACCTCGTCTGCGCCGGCGACGCCGAGGGCGACCATGAGGCCGTCGTTACCGATGGCGCCGCCGGCATCTACCGCAAGCTCGCCACGCGCAACGGTCGCGTCGTCGGCGCGATCTTGCTCGGGGACACACGCGGCTCCGAGGCGCTCGTCGCCGCCGTCCGCGCGGGCGAGCCGATCGACGACCCGCTCCAAGCGCTCGCCGACGCCTCGCTCGCGGGCCCCGCCGACCTGCCCGACACGGCGCAGATCTGCGACTGCAACGGGGTCTGCAAGGGCGCGCTCGTCGAAGCGGTGACCGTGGGCGGCTGCTCGACGCCACGCGAGGTCATGGCCGTGACCCGCGCCGGCACGGGCTGCGGCTCGTGCCGCGGCGCGGTCATCGAGATCGTCGGGGCCGCCACCGGCGGGCTGTCGGACGAGCCGACCTACCTGTGCCCCTGTCGCAAGCAGACGCGCGAGCAGCTCGCGGGTCGCATCCGCGACGAGGGCTTCCAGTCGGTGAGCGACGTCGCCGCCGCGTGCGGCACGGGCCGCGAGTGCGGCGTCTGCAAGCCGGCGCTCGCGTACCTCGTGAGCGAGGTCAAGGCCAACCGCCACCAGGAGGAGCGCGACGCGCGCTTCATCAACGACCGCGTCCACGCGAACATTCAGAAGGACGGGACGTTCTCGGTCGTCCCGCGGATGTACGGCGGGGTGTGCACGCCCGACGAGCTGCGGCGCATCGCCGACGTCGCCGACAAGTTCGAGGTGCCGCTCGTGAAGGTGACCGGCGGCCAGCGGCTGGATCTGCTGGGCGTCAAGAAGCAGGACCTGCCCGAGATCTGGCGCCACCTCGGGATGCCGTCCGGGCACGCGTACGCGAAGGCGGTGCGCACGGTGAAGACCTGCGTCGGGACGGACTTCTGTCGCTTCGGCCTCGGCGACGCGATCGGCCTGGGCATCGAGATGGAGAAGCTGTGGGAGGGGCTGCACACGCCGCACAAGGTGAAGTCCGGCGTCAGCGGCTGCCCGCGCAACTGCGCCGAGGCGACCGTCAAGGACATCGGCTGCGTGGCGGTCGAGGGGGGCTGGCAGGTGCGGGCCGGCGGCGCGGCGGGCGGCAACGTCCGCGAGGCCGACATCCTCGCGACGGTCGACTCGCGCGCCGAGGCGCTGCGCGTCGCGACGACGTTCCTGCAGTACTACCGCGAGAACGCGGATTACAAGGAGCGCACGTACGACTTCATCCCGCGCGTCGGCCTCGAGAAGATCAGGGAGATCGTGCTCGGCGAGCAGACCGGCGCGGCGCTGCGCGAGCGCCTGCGGATCGCCAAGGCGGCGACCAAGGACCCGTGGCTCGAGCGCGACGACCCGTACCACCCGAAGCAGTTCTCGGACCTGGATAGGCCGGGGCTCGAAGAGGGCGAGCCCGCGCTCGTCGGCCCGCCGGCCGGAGGCGAGCGATGACGTTCGCCTGCAACGTCGATGACGTGCCGCTCGGCGAGGGCCGCGTCGTGACGCTCGGCGGCCGCCGTATCGCGGTCTTCCGCGCCGCCGGCGGTTGGTATGCGCTCGACGCCGCCTGCCCGCATCGCGGCGGCCCGCTGGCGGATGGGATCGTCTGCGACCGCGCGGTCATCTGCCCCCTGCACGACCGCCGCTACGACCTCGCCACGGGTGAGCCGCTCGGCGCCGGCGACCCCGTCGCGGCGCACGCCGTCGAGCTGCGCGGCGATCGCGTGTTCGTCAAGGTCGGCGCCGTCGTGCCCGTCGCCGCCTGAGCCGTTCGCGGGCAGTCGCCCGGCCGCGGCTTTGCGGCGATCGGGACTGCGACTTAAGTCTGGTTGCACGGGGCGCGCCGCCCGGGTTACGTTCACCCGTGCTCATGCGCCGCCTGTGCCTCCTCCTCATCCTGTCGGCATGCGCGCTGCTCGCGGTGCCGGGAGGCGCGCTGGCCGCGGGCGAGATCTCGTCGCTGTCGATCTCGCCGGACGCCGTCCGCGACGGCGCGACCGCGCAGGGCACCGTGACGCTCGCCTTCCCCGACCCGGCGGCCACGACCGTGCTGCTGTTCAGCAGCGATCCCTCGACGGCGAGCGTCCCCGCCACCGTCGTCGTGCCCGCCGGCGCGATCTCCGTGACGTTCCCGATCGCGACGAACGCCTCGGCGCCGGAGGCGATCGTGTCGATCACGGCATGGGTTGGCAACACGCCGCGCACCGCGACCCTCTGGGTCAACGCCGCGACGCCCGCCGGGCCGACGCTCACGTCCGTGTCCGCGACCCCGTCGAACCTCACGGGCGGCAGCGCCGCGACAGGCACGGTGCGCTTCAGCGCGACAACCGACGGCCGCGTCGTCCAGCTGTCGACCTCCAATCCGGCGGTCGTGCAAGTCCCCACCGAGACGGTCGTCAACGGCGGTGCTTCGAGCGGCGCGTTCCCGGTGACGACCTCGCCGGTCTCGACGACGACGACCGTGACGATCATCGCGTCGTGGTTCGGCGTCACGAAGACCACGACGATCACCGTGCGGCCCGGCGCGCCCGCGCCCCCCGACGTCGTGAAGATCAAGAGCGCGAGCTGGAAGAAGGGCCTGCTGAAGATCGAGGCGACGAGCACGAACCCGAACGCGATCCTCAGCGTCCACAGCCGGTCGGGCTCGTTGATGTTCACGCTCACGAACAAGGGCGGCGGGCGCTACTCCGACCAGCGCGGCTGGATCACCAACCCGCAGTTCATCCAGGTGCGCAGCAACTTCGGCGGCTCGGCCAGCGCGACGACCTGAGCGGGTTCTCGGCCGCTGCGACAGGGGTGTTCGCCGCGGCCCCGAGCGCCTATCCTCTGGCCATGGAGCGCTTTGAGCTCAGTGAGCGGTGGTGCGGCTGGAAGGATCTCGACGTGATCTTCATCGCCGCCGGCGTCGCCATCGAGGCCGGGCCGTTCGACCCCCCGATCTGCGAGGTCGTGTTCGACGAGGAGTTCAACCCGTACACGGTCTACACGCTCGCGGAGGCCCGCGAGCACATGCGAGGCAACCGCGTCCACTCGATGGAGATCATCCTCTCGCACATCAACGAGGACGACGCGCGCCTGACGCTGCACTACAGCTGCGAGCGGCTCCAGCTGAGCGGCTACGGCCGCGACTGGGAGCGCGCGCGCGCCGCGTACGACGGCGCGCACGCCGAGCTCGCGGGCCACTTCGGGATCACGACGTTCAAGCTCCCGACGCTGCCTCGCGACACCGTCGCCGAGACGCGCAAGCGCCTCGTGATCGACGAGCTCGAGGCGGCACTCGAGAACGTCGACTCCGGCCTCGACGACCGCTGACCGACGGCGCCCTTCGAGGCCTCGCGCCGCCGGCTGATTGTGCTCGACGGCCTACCGACGCGGGACTTCTACTCCTGGATCCTGCTCGGGACGTGACGCGCTCGGGCAGACACCCGACGCGGACCGCCGATCCGGGATAACGGAGTTCAACGTCAGGACTATCGCGATCCTGGCGGGGTTGCCTCGGCTTTGTCCATCCGACCGATTCATCGCTCGTGGGTCGCCGCTCGCGGCAAGGGGCGCCCTCTTGCTCCGGCCGGCGCGCAATCCGGTGTTGAAGCCAGCCGCGCGGCGGCTCGATTGTTGTACCGCGAAGGCCGGAGCGAGCGGTTTCTTGATGCGGACGCGGGATGACCCACGGTCTGGTCTGAGCACGTTGGGCACGCATGGATCGCTCGAGACCCATGTTGGCTTCCCGCAAGCCCGCCCTGCGTCGCGCGCTCAGCTCCCTGGGGCGGTGGTGCGTAGACCGGCGAGACGCGCAGCAGCGGCTTGCCGTTCGTCGTAGGTGACGAATGCGTCGAACGGGCTGAGGTAGGCGGCGGCAGCAACATGGATAGCGTCCAGCGCGCGGAGCGCTGGTTCGGTGATGGCTCCGGCGGCGGCGAGGACGGTCCGGTCGACAGGGAGCAAGGCAAGCGCGTCAAGCAACTCGCCGGTCCGTTGCAGCAACGAATCGATTGGCAATAGCCGATCGTGGCTTGCCGCGCGACGAACGGCGCGCGGGACTTCGGTGAGGACGAGCGCGCACGAGATGATGTCTGCACCGGCGACGTACGTCCGGAGCGCGATGGTCTCCGGCTCGTCGCGGACGAGCTTCACCAGCGCAGACGCGTCCGCGTAGAACAGGGCCATTCAGCGCTCGCCGCGGATCTCGTCGAGAGCACGGCTGAGGGCGTAGGGGTCACCGCCGAGGTCGAGTGGCGCAGGCAGGCCGCGCCGGGTGGGGCGCGACACGCGGCCGTCGGCGATGAGTCGGTCAAGCGCCTCACCAGTCGTAGGTGGAGGGCCGAGTTCGGCGACGGGGCGGTTGCGGTCTGTGACGATTAGTCGCTCGCCCTGCGCGACGCGTTTCAGGTAGCGGGTGAGGTGCTGGCGCAGCTCAGCTATACCCACCGTGTCGTTCATGTACATCAATGTAGCAGTTGATCTCGTGGCGATCCGCCGAGCGACGCGAACACGCCCCGGGGGGCCGAGGTGGATCAGCTCGATCGTCGCGAGCCAGCATCGTGTTGACAGCGGCGATGGGGTCCAGGTCGGCCGGCGCGCGGCCGACCTGGACGATCTCAGATCAGCGGAGGTCGAAGCGATCGAGGGTCATGACCTTGTCCCACGCCGCGACGAAGTCGTGCGCGAACTTCTCCCGCGCGTCGTCGCTCGCGTAGACCTCTGCCAGCGCGCGCAGCTCGGAGTTCGAGCCGAACACGAGGTCGACGCGGGTGCCGGTCCACTTGACCTCGCCCGAGCCATTGCGCCCCTCGAACCTACCCGCGTCCTCGGCCGTGGCCGACCACGTCGTGCCCAGGTCGAGCAGGTTGACGAAGAAGTCGTTGGATAGCGTGCCGGGCGCCTCGGTGAGCACGCCCTCAGTGGACCCGCCGGCGTTCGCGCCCAGGACCCGCAGACCACCCACGAGGACGGTCATCTCGGGAGCGCTGAGCGTCAGCAGGTTCGCCTTGTCGACGAGCAGGTACTCCGCCGTCAGCCGGTGATCCTCCGCGAGATAGTTGCGAAACCCGTCCGCGGTCGGCTCGAGCGCGTCGAAGGACTCCGCGTCGGTCTGCGCCTTCGTGGCGTCCGCCCGGCCCGGCGTGAACGGCACCTGCACCTCGACGCCACCCTCCTTCGCCGCCTGCTCGACGGCCGCGCAGCCGGCGAGCACGATGACGTCGGCGAGCGAGACCTGCTTGCCGCTGCCGTTCTGGGAGGCGTTGAACGCGCCCCGGATCCCCTCGAGGGCGCTCAGCACCGTCCCCAGCTCGGCGGGGTCGTTGACCTCCCAGCCGTTCTGCGGCTCGAGGCGGATGCGCGCACCGTTGGCGCCGCCGCGCTTGTCGCTGCCGCGGAACGTCGACGCCGACGCCCAGGCGGTCTTGACGAGCTGCGACACGGACAGCCCCGACCCGAGGATCTGGGCCTTGAGCGCGGCGATGTCCTGCTCGTCGACGAGCTCGTGCGTCACGCTGGGGAGCGGGTCCTGCCACAGCAGCTCCTCGTCCGGGACCTCGGGGCCGAGGTAGCGCTCGATCGGGCCCATGTCGCGGTGCGTCAGCTTGAACCAGGCCCGGGCGAACGCGTCCTCGAGCTCCTCGGGGTGCTCCAGGAAGCGCCGCGAGATCGGCTCGTAGACCGGGTCGAACCTGAGCGCGAGGTCGGTCGTCAGCATCGTCGGGGCGTGCGTCAGCGTCGCGCTGTAAGCGTCGGGCACGGTGCCCGCCGCGGCGCCGTCCTTCGGCTTCCACTGATGTGCGCCGGCGGGGCTCTCGTCGAGCACCCACTCGTGACCGAACAGGGTCTGAAAGAAGCTGTGGTCCCACGCCTTCGGGGTGGAGGTCCAAGCGCCCTCGAGGCCGCTGGTGATCGTGTCCGGGCCCTTGCCGCTGTTGTAGCCGTTGCGCCAGCCCAGGCCCTGCTCCTCGAGCGAGGCGCCCTCGGGCTCGGCGCCGACGTACTCGTCGGGATCGGCCGCGCCGTGCGTCTTGCCGAACGTGTGCCCGCCGGCGATCAGCGCGATCGTCTCCTCGTCGTTCATCGCCATGCGAGAGAACGTCTCGCGGATGTCGTGGGCCGCCAGAAGCGGGTCCGGATTGCCGTTGGGCCCCTCCGGGTTGACGTAGATGAGGCCCATCTGGACGGCGCCCAGCGGGTCCTCGAGCTCGCGGTCGCCCGTATAGCGCTCGTCGCCCAGCCACTCCTTCTCCGGGCCCCAGTAGACGTCCTCGTCGGGCTCCCAGACATCCTCGCGGCCGCCGGCGAAGCCGAACGTCTCAAAGCCCATCGACTCCAGCGCGACGTTGCCGGTGAGGACCATCAAGTCCGCCCACGACAGGCTCTGGCCGTACTTCTGCTTGACCGGCCACAACAGCCGGCGAGCCTTGTCGAGGTTCGCGTTGTCGGGCCAGCTGTTCAGCGGTGCGAAGCGCTGCTGGCCGGCGCCCGCGCCGCCGCGGCCGTCCGAGATGCGATACGTGCCCGCGCTGTGCCACGCCATCCGGATCATGAAGGGGCCGTAATGGCCGTAGTCCGCCGGCCACCAGTCCTGCGATGTCGTGAGCACGTCCTCGATGTCCTGCTTGACCGCGGCAAGATCGAGCGTGTTGAACGCGGCCGCGTAGTTGAAGTCCTCGCCCAGCGGATTGGCCACGGCGGGGTTCTTGGCGAGGATGTGCAAGTTCAGCCGCTCCGGCCACCAGCCGCGGTTGCCACCGCCTTCGGTCGGGTGCGGGGCACGCTCGGGCGCGAAGGGGCAGCCGCCCGCGTCCTCCGGCTCGTTCATCTCTCCAACGACGGCGTCAGGCTTATCGGACATAGGGACCCTTTCGGTGAATCAGAGCTTGGCTTCTTGGGAACTGCGCGCGGTCGAGCATCCGGAGCACAGGCCCCAGTAGATGACCTCGGCCTCGTCGACCGCGTAGCCGTGGTCGCCCGCGGCGGTCAAGCACGGCGCGGAGCCCACGGCGCAATCGACGTCGGCGATCGCGCCGCACGACCGGCATACGAGGTGGTGATGGTTGTCTCCGACGCGCGACTCGTAGCGCGCCACGGAGCCCGGCGGATGGATGCGGCGCACGAGGCCGGCGTTGGTCAGCGCTCGCAGGACGTCATAGACGGCCTGCTGGGACACCTCGCCGAGATCCTCGCGAACGAGCCCGATGATCGAGCTCGTGTCGGCATGTGGATGCTCGTGCACGGCGGCCAGCACCGCGACCCGAGGACGCGTGACGTGCAGGGAGGCCCCGCGCAGCATGCGCTCGAGTTCCGAAGTCGCCGGCACTCCCGGCAGTGTAGCCACAGTTCTGGAATCGATCCAGAAGCCTGTGTTTCACGACCTTGGGACGCGGGCAGCGCCGAAGAAGCACCCGAAAGAAAGGAAGCTCTCACATGCCCCCCATTCCGGAGATCGAGACCTGGTACGGCCTACCGCTGTACGACAGCGGCGGCAGCAAGATCGGCGAGATCTCCGACTCCCTCATCGAAGGGGAGACCGGCCAGCCCGCCTGGCTCACCGTCAAGACGAGTGGGTTCGGCAAGGCGGAGACGCTGGTGCCTGTCCGCGGCGCGAGCCCGAGCGGTGACGGCGTCCGGGTGCCGTACGAAGAGGCCCAGATCAAGGACGCGCCGAGCGTGAAGCCCGATCAGGAGCTGTCAGACGACGAGGTGCGTCAGCTCTACACCCACTACGCGCTCGACTTCGGCGCTCCGCCGACCGAGGCGCCCGGCGACGCCGGTCCCTCCGCGGCGACGCCCCCCGCGGCGAGCATCGCGCCGCAGCGGCCGTTCAGTCAGGCGGACATGAGCTGACGTTGGGGCGCACGCCCGCTTAGTCCAGGTTCGCGGCCGAGCTGCCGACGTCCGCGGGAAGCGGCAGCTCGGTCAACCGCCGGAGATCGTGCTCGTCGTCGCCCAGTAGCAGCGCCGACAGGAGCGACGGCCCCGAGCCGTTGGCGGTGAAGGCCGGGTCGTAGCTTGCGATCGGGACGAGCGCGCGATCGGGGTAGACGGCCTCGAGGCGCTTGACCAGGTCGGCCAGCGGGCCGCCGTGGCGGTAGGTCTGCCAGCGCCCACGGCCCTCCCACGAAGGACCCCGGCTGGCCGCGATCGCATTGAGGACCAGCAGCGGCGGGGTGCTGGCGTTGATCCGGAAGTTGAGGTCGAACACGCGCAGCTCGCCGGAGGACGTCAGCCCGGTGTCGATGCCGCAGTAGCCGATGAATCCCAGCTCGCGCGCACGCTCGGCGACGGACTGGCAAAGCTCGGCGGCGGCCGGTGGCAGGACGGTGCCGCCCACCCGGCTGCCGCCGTAGGCGCCGGTCGCGGAGATGATCTGCTCCGTCGCCCCGATGAGCCGCGGCGCGCCGATCGCCTCGACGCAGAAGTGCACGCACCAGTTCTCGACGAGGTCGAGGTACTCCTCGACGATCAGCTCGGCGCCCGGCTGGACGAAGGCCGGCCGCGCTATCGCGGTTCCCGCTCGGTGGACGTACACCCCGAATCCGCCGCCAGAGGACTCGTCGGAGCAGACCTTCAGCACCCATGACTCGTCGACGCCGAGCGTCGCGACGTCCGCGGGGTCGATCGGCGTGCGGCGCGGCGCGCCCTCGACACCCACGATCGCCGGGAGATTGGCCTTGTTGTTGAGGTAGCGCAGCAGGCTCGGCTCCACCAGGCAGGCCTCGGCCGGAACCTCGTCCTCGCCGTGGACGTGCTGGCACAGCAGGCGCTCGCCGTTGTCGAGCACGTCGCCGACGAGGCGGCGGAAGTCCTCCGCCGTGCGGTAGGTGCGGATCTCGCGGCTCACGGGAACCCCGGCGGCCGCGAGCAGGTCCAGCCCGCAGGGGCTCGCCACGCCCGCGCTGCAGATGGCCGGCGTCTGATCGGCGATCGCCATGATCGGGCCCGTGTAGGCGTCGCAGAGGTGCGGGTCGGCCGTGTTCGCTCCGGCCTCCGAGCGCGGCAGCCTCGCGGTGAGGACGGCGCCGGGCCCGAACACGGATGGCGCTCCCCATGCCGCGGGGGCCGCACGCGTCGTGATCACGGCGGTGTCGAGATTCTCGACCCGGCCGGTGGGGTGAACGGCCATGTGGATGCCTCCTTGCGGCGTCGGCGACGAGCCAGCGCACCTCGAAGATGCTCGTGTCAGCGTCGCGGTCCGAAGCTTCACCGACCAGGGACCGGCAGGCGAAAAGTCGCCAGCGAATTTGGCCTGCCTGGCGGTGTGAGCGCCCGGCAGGGTCGGCTACTCGCCGTCGATCACGGCCCCGTCCCGCGCGATCGCGTGCGGCATCGCCGACGCCGACCTCGCGATGCCGACGTCACCGTCGCTGCCGAGCAGGATCAGGCCGCCGTAGCCGCCGTAGCGCTTCAGGACGCGCGCCACGGACCGCTCGGCCGCGGCCTGCGCGCCCTCGGCGACGTGGTCGACCGTCCAGAACGCCGCGCACGCGCGCGCGAACGCCTCGCCATCGCCCGTGCACGAGCAGGCGGCATGCTCGTCGGCGTAGGTCCCGCCGCCGACGATCGGCACGTCGCCGACGCGGCCCGGGATGGTCCCGGTCATCCCGCCGGTGCTCGTCGCCGCCGCCAGGTAGCCGTTGGCGTCTCGCGCGACCGCGCCGACGGTGTTGCCGCGCTCGAAGCGCTCGCGACCCTCGAACTCGGCGCGCCGGTCCGGGGTGATCATGAGCCTCCGGGTCGCATGGCTCGAAGCCACGCGCTCGTGCGAACGCCGCTGCTCCGTCTCCCGCGAGCAGGTGATAGCGGCCGTCCTCGAGGACGGCGCGGGCGATGTCGATCGGATGGCGAAACGGCGGCAGCACCGCCACGGCACCGGACCTGAGCGAGACGCCGTCCATGACGCAGGCGTCGAGCTCCAGGGTGCCGCGGCTCGTGAGCACGGCACCGGTGCCCGCGTTGCACACCGGATCGTCCTCGACGACCCGCACCGCGGCGATGACCGCGTCCAGCGCGCCACCCCCGGCCGCCAGCGCGTCCCAGCCGGCCTGCGGCAGCTCGCCGGCAGGCGGCGCGGCCCACGCTGGTTCCCGCGTACCACTCCGAGGCGCCGCCATGCACGACGACGATGGGCTCCACGGGCACCGCCGGGATGCTATCCGGGCAGCCGGCTCACATGAGTTGGGCGTAGGGAGCTGGGTCGACATCGCCGGAGGCTTGAATCTCCGCGCGACGCGGGCTACGGTCGCGTCATGTCGGACGCCGCCGTCCCGGGACGAGCCGCATGGTGAGCGCGACCGCGATGCGCCGCGATCGGCGCGCGACGCTCGCGCCGCCGCTGCCGGCCCGGCGCCCGGCCGCGAACCGCGATCTCCTGCAGCGGGCGCCCGGAGTGCCGCCGCCCGCGGCGCGCAGAGGCGAGGCGCCGCGCGACCATCTCGGCGACCTGCTGCTGCGCTGCCGCGAGGCGCGCACCGCGGCCCCCGCCGCGCCGCGCCAGCCCGTCCTGCAGCGCGTCCACGTCGGCGGAGCCAAGGCGCCGACGGCCGTCTGCAAGGGCTTCGCCGCGATCGCCAAGCTCGCGGCAAACCCGTACCCGACCACCGTGCTCAACTTCTTCGGCCTCGGCGACTCGCCGTCCGTGCAGTCCAACCGCCGGTCGCAGATGTGCAGCGCGTGGCTGTCGCAGTTCGACAAGACCCCGGTGGACCACACGAGGTTCGCGAAGCTCGACTTCCTGACGCACGATGTCGCCTGGCCGCTGCCGACGAACATGGACACGTGGGCGCAGCTGCGCCAGCAGGTCGTCGAATGGCGCACGGCCGCCGAGGAGCAGTACGTGCTGGACTCCGAGGTCAGCGACAAGAACAAGCCGGATCCCGAGGAGTACGAGGAACAGCTGAAGCTCGCGTGGAGCGGTGCCTCGGGCGCGTTCGGCTGACGCGGCGGCAGGCTTGCCGTTGGCCCGGCGGATCGAGCGTCAGGGCCACGGGCGCATCCGAGCCGACCAACGACTCAGAGGCCGACCCGGCGGCCAATCGGGCGAAAGCGTCTCCATGTCGGCCATGACCTCTCGCGACGCTGCTACGTCGCGCTCGTCGCTCGCCGCCTGCTCCGCCTCACGGCGCAACGCCGAGCGTCGCCGCCGCCTCGCGGCGGACTCGCGCGACACTGCCGAGGAGTCCGAGCCGGCCTCGTCGCGCAGAAGCGCGAGATCCCCTTCGGCAGATCACAGCCGGTCCTCGCGCTCGGCATCGAGCAGTTCCTGATTCGGATCGCCCGCGGCGATCGGGGCAGGGCCGGGTGCCCGCGGCGTCAGTGCAGCACGCACCGCGCGCGCCACCTCGCGCGCCTCGTCGTCGGTGAGCGTGCGCGGGTCGAGCAGCAGCCGGCCGTCGTGGATGCGGCCGACGACCGCCGGATCGCCTGTTCGGAGGGCCGCGGCGAGGGCGTCGCGCCGGCCGGGCCGGGGTCGATCGCGACGGCCGGGCCCGGCAGCTCGAGCAGCGGCAGCGCGCCGCCGCCGACGCGCGCCGTCGACGCGACGACCGTGCCGCCGGTCGCGTCCGCGAGCTCGTTCGCGCGCGCGTGCGCAGCGTCGCGTCGTCGGCGTCGAGCATCGCGAGCACCGGCAGCGCGCGGCGCGCGGCCGCCGGGTCGCGATGCAGGGCGAGCGTCGCCTCGAGCGCGGCGAGCGACAGCTTGTCGATCCGCACGCGCGCGCGCGAGCGGGTGGCGGCGGCACGCGTCGACCGCCGCGCGCGTGCCGACGAGCAGCCCCGCCTGCGGGCCGCCGAGCAGCTTGTCGCCCGAGAACGTCGTGAGCGCGGCGCCGGCGCGGACCGAGCGGCGCACCGGCGGCTCGCCGGCGAGCAGCTCGAGGTCGTCGGCGAGCACGCCGGAGCCGACGTCGTCGATGACCGGCACGCCGAGGTCGCAGAGCGCCTCGATCTCGACCTCCTCGACGAAGCCGACCGTGCGGAAGTTCGACGGATGCGCGCGCAGGATCGCCCCGACCTGCTCGCCTCCGGCGGCCAGCGCCGCCTCGTAGTCGGCGCGGCGCGTGCGGTTCGTCGTGCCCACCTCGACGAGCCGCGTGCCCGCGGCCGCGAGGATCTCGGGGATCCGGAAGCCGCCGCCGATCTCGATGAGCTGCCCGCGCGAGACGATCGTGTCGCGCCCGCCGGCCAGCGCGGCGCACGCGAGCAGCACCGCCGCCGCGCAGTTGTTGACGGCGATCGCCGCCTCCGCGCCGGTCAGCTCGCGCAGCAGCTCCTCGACGTGGTCGTGGCGCGAGCCGCGCTCGCCGCTGCTCAGGTCGAGCTCGAGGTTCGAGTAGCCGGCCGCGATGCGGCGCGACCGCGGCCTGCGCCTCGGCGGCGAGCGGGGCGCGGCCGAGGTTCGTGTGGACGACGACGCCGGTCGCGTTGAGCACGCGCCGCAGCCGCGGGCTGCAGGCGCGCCCGCGCGCGCGCGACGAGGTCGACCGTCGCGTCGTCGCCGTCGTCGCCGCCGTCGAGCAGCTCCTCGCGCCGCGCCTGCAGCTCGGCGCGCGCGACCGAGGTCGCCAGCCGGTCGACGGACGGCAGGTCGCGCAGCCGGTCGCGGTCGCTCATGCGACGCGACGGAGTCGGCCGCATCGGGATGGGCGTCGGAGCACACGGTCTGCGGTCGCACGTTACCCGCTGGCGACCGAGCCGCCCTCGCGCATCGCGCCAGTCTCGCGCGTTGCTGATCAGAGGTCCGGTAGACGTCGCTGCGGTGGCGACGCGCAGCGCGAGACGACGAATTCGACGTCCTTGATCGCGTAGACGACGCGGTAGTCGCCGATCCGGATGCGCCACAGGCCCGGTAGCCGACGAGCGATCGGGCACCCGGAGGCCGCGGCTGCGCCCAAGGCCATCGACGGCTCGGGCGATCCGACGGGCGATCGGCTTGTCGAGCTTCGTCAGCTCCTTCATCGCTCGGGTCGTACTGGACGACGTACGGCCGAGATCGCTCACTGCTCGAGCGCGCGGGTCACCTCATCAGCCGATACCGACGCTACGCGGCCCGCATCGAGGTCAGCCAGGCGCTCCGAAGCGATGCGGCCGTCCTCGCGGTCGACGAGCTCCTCGTAGCGCTCGACGAGATCGGCTGGCACGATCGCGGCAGCACGCTGCTGCCCGCGGCCCCGAGTGACATACGTGATCTCGCCGCCGAACGCCGCACGATGGACGGCGTCGGAGAAGTGATCTGCGGGCCTGGCTGACCGACAGTTCGGTTGGATCTGCGCTCATAGCGCCAGATAGCCAACACGCCAACCTGGCGCCACTCGGACGCGCACGGCGCAGTGGCGCTCATACGGAACGGCGAAGGAGTCGAACCTTCCAGCGCGATGTGCCGCGCCCCGCCGGTTTTGAAGACCGGATGGGCCACCGGGCCCGGGCCGCTCCAGGCTGTGTAGCCCGTGCGGGGCGATCATCGCACCGCGATGGCGCCGGGCTCGCCGGCGACGATCTCGCCGACGATCGGGCCCGGCAGCGACGGCGCGGCCTCGGGCGCGACCGCGACGAGCAGCCCGCCCGACGTCGTCGCGTCGCACACGAGGCGCCGCCGCGCCTCCGCGACGTCGGCGGCGAACGTCGTGAACGTCTCGGCGTACTCGCGGTTGCGGCGGCTGCCGCCCGAGACGGCGTCGTCGCCCTCGAGCAGCTCGAGCACGCCGTCGATCGCCGGCACGGCCGCCGCGTCGATCACCGCCGCGACGCCGCTCGCGCGCCCGAGCGAGTGCAGATGGCCGAGCAGCCCGAAGCCGGTGACGTCGGTCATCGCGTGCGCGCCGGCCGCGCGCGCCGCGGCGGACGCCGTCGTCGTTGAGCGCGGTCATCGTCGCGACCGCCCGCGCGAGCAGCGCGTCGTCGCGCAGCCCGCGCTTGCGCGCCGTCGTGATCGCGCCGACGCCGAGCGGCTTGGTGAGCACGAGCACGTCGCCCGCGCGCGCGCCCGCGTTGGAGATCAGCTCGTCGGGATGCACGGTGCCGGTGACCGACATCCCGTACTTCGGCTCGGGATCGTCGATCGAGTGCCCGCCGACGACCGCGATCCCGGCCGCCGCCGCGACGTCCGCGCCGCCGCGCAGGATCTCGCGCAGCACGTCGCCGCCGAGCTGCTCGAGCGGGAACGCGACGACGTTCATCGCCGCCAGCGGCACGCCGCCCATCGCGTAGACGTCCGACAGCGCGTTCGCCGCCGCGATCCGGCCGAAGTCGTAGGGGTCGTCGACGATCGGCGTGAAGAAGTCGATCGTCATCACGAGCGCGATCTCGTCGGTCAGCTTGAACACCGCGGCGTCGTCGGCGGTGTTCGAGCCGACGAGCAGCCGCGGCTCGTCGACGGTGGGCAGCCCCCGGACGATCGGCAGCAGCGCCGCCGCCGGCAGCTTGCAGCCGCAGCCCGCGCCGTGCGAGAGCGACGTCAGCGCGACGCGGCGGGTCGGCTCACGGCCGTGCGGCCGGGCCGGGCATCGGATGGGCGTCGGAGCACACGGTTGCGCTCGTCGTCGCGCGCTGGCGAACCGGCGCAACCCTAGCGCCCCAAGTCCTCCGGCCGATCGCAATCCCTCGCGGGGGCTCGACCGTAGTACCTGTGACGACATCGTTCGCGCGCTCGAGGGGGATTCAAGATGAAGGTTCGCGTGGCTGTGAGTGCCTGCGTCGCGCTCGCCTCGCTGGCCGGTGCGGCTCCGGCTGTCTCGGCGAAGCCACCGAAGCCGGACGTGACGCCTCCCACGGTGCCGACGAACGTGCGGATCACGGCGGCGACCGAGGACACGATCAGCCTCGCGTGGACCGCGTCGACGGACAACTCGGGCAGCATCCATCACTACGTCACGTGCTATTCGGGCTACTTGATCCCCGACCCGGCTACTGCATCTGGGGCTCGCCGGTCCCGCCGGCGAAGACGGTCACGGGCCTCGTGCCGGGCAAGGAGTTCTCCTTCCGCGTCAAGGCCGTCGACGCGGCCGGCAACGAGTCCGCGCTGAGCGCCCGGTGACCGGGAGCACCGCGCCGGACGTGACGCCGCCGACCGCGCCCGCCAACCTGCGCGTCACGGCGACGACGCCGTCGAGCGTCTCCCTGACGTGGGATCGCTCCACGGATAACTGGGGCTTCATGTATCAGGTGCTCATGGACGGCGCGGTGGTCGGGACCACCAGCGAGCGGACGTTCCGTGTGCGCCACCTGACGCCCGGCACCACGCACTCCTTCGCGGTCCGGGCGCGCGACACGTCCGGCAACCTGTCCGCTGCGAGCAACGCGGTCACCGTCGCGCTCGACCCGAGCAGCGATACCACACCGCCCACCACGCCGACGAACCTGACCGCCACCCAGCCGCCCGACGACTTCTGCGGGAGCAACGTGCTGCAGTGGGGCGCGTCGACCGACAACGTCGATCCCCAGTCGGCGATCGAGTACGAGATCTACCTGAACGGGGTCCTGCGCCACGTGACCGCGCCCGGGCTCGCGTCGGCCTGGCTCTACACGTTCGCCGGGACGAACAGCTGGACCGTCGTCGCCGTCGATCGTGCCGGCAACAGCTCCGGCATGAGCGACCCGGCCACGCTGACCGTGCGGCAGGACCAGGCGCTGTGCTGAGCACGGTGACGAGCCACGAGCCGGGTAATCTGTACGGTAGTAGCTAGTATCACGAGGTGTGGGGCGTGTCCGATGAGGCGTTGCTCGCCGGCATGGCGTCGCGTGACCCCGACGCGGCCGCAGCGTTCGTGCGGCGCTATCAGAGCCGCGTGTACGGCCTCGCGCTGACGATCCTCGGCGATCCCCACGAAGCCGAGGAGGCCGCGCAGGAGGTGTTCGTCCGGGCATGGCGGCACGCCGAGGTGTACGAGCCGGCCCGCGGCCGCGTCGCCCCATGGCTGCTGACGATCGCGCGCAACGTGGCGATCGACGCGCGACGCATGCGGCGTACGGTGCCGGTCGACCCGTCGGCGCGGCTGTTCCTCGAGCGGCCCGCCGACGAGGCCGGGCCGGACGAGCCGCGCCTCGGCGACGACGAGGCCCGGCGGGTGCGCGCGGCGATCGCGGCGCTGCCGGCCGAGCAGCGCCGCGCGCTCGTCCTCGCCGCGCTCTGCGGACGCACGGCGCGCGAGATCAGCGAGATCGAGCAGGCGCCGCTCGGGACGATCAAGACGCGGATCCGGACCGCGATGCTGAAGCTGCGCTGACAGCTGGAGGTCGAGCGACCGGTGAGCGGCGCGGCGTGCGACGAGATCCGTGCGGCGGCCACCGAGCTCGCGCTCGGCGTGCTCGACGGCGAGGAGCGCGCGCGCGTGCTCGAGCACACGCGCGGCTGCGCGGCTTGCCGCGCGCACCTCGACGAGCTTGCCGTGGTCGCGCAGGAGATCCTGACCGCCGCGCCCGCGCACGAGCCGCCGCCCGGGTTCGAGAGCCGCGTGCTCGACGCGCTGCTGCCGGCCCGCCCGCCGGCCCGCCGCTGGCGGCGGCTCGTGCCCGCGATCGCCGTCGCCGCCCTGCTCGCGGCGTGCGGCGCGACCTTGGTCACGCTGTCGGCGACGCGCGAGGAGCGCGAGCTCGGCGCGCACTACCGCGCGGTGCTGGCGACTGCGGGTGGCAAGTACCTCGCGGCCAGGGAGCTGCGCGACGCGGCGGGCGCCAAGCGCGGGGTCGTGTTCGCCTACCAAGGCGACCAGTCGTGGGTGACGGTCGTGCTCGACGAGACGCCGCCGCGACGACGGGCCGTGGCGCGTCGCGATCTCGCTGCGCGACGGCGCCGTGCGCGAGCTGGGCGGCTTCCACCCCGCGACGGCCGGCCCGGTCTGGGGTCACGCGCTGCCGGTCGCGGTGCGCGAGGTCGCCGCCGTGCGCCTGACCGGCGCGGACGGCCGCGAGCTGCGCGCGCAGCTTCGCTGACCAGCAGCGCGACGCGATCCGCGCCCCGCGGGAAACGCGCCGGCTGTCGCCTCACGTCGACCCGCACGTCGCCGCGCCTACGCCGCGCCGGCCGCGCCTACGCCGCGCTGGCCGCCGCGTCGGGCTGGGCGGCGAGATCCCGGTTCTCCGGCACGTACTGGCTGCCGATGAACGTCGCGCCCGCGGGGTCGGCGAGCACGGCCAGCCTGCACCACGGGGCGTCGAACGGCGCGACGATCACCTTGCCGCCGAGCTCGGCGGCCTTCGCGGCGATGGCGTCGGCGTCGTCGACGCCGAAGGTCACGTCCCAGTGCGGCGGGGCGTCCGGCTGGTCGTCGTCGAGGAGGTTGATGCTCGCCACGACGTCCTCGAAGCCCGCCGGCCCGCCGGACTCGGCCAGCTGCTCGCGCAGGCCGGGGCTGGGCTCCTCGAGGTGGTCGCCGTAGCCGGGCAGCGTCCACATCTCGGCGCCGCCGAGGTCCAGGGTGGTCCAGCCGAACACCGAGCCGTAGAAGGCCTTCGCGCCTTCCACGTCGCGCGTGTTGAGGCCGTTGAAGTTCAGGGCGCCCGCCTCGTTGACGACCTGCGCGCCCTTGTGCGCCTTCGCCTCCCAGACGCAGAACACCGCGCCCTCGGGATCGGCGAACACCGCCATCCGCCCAGCGTCCTCGACGTCGAACGGGCCCATCAGCGTCTTGCCGCCCGCGTCGAGGACCTTGGCAACGGTCTCGTCGGCGCTCTCGACCCAGATGTAGGTGTTCCACATCGCCATGGGCGGCGCGCCCTCGGGGATCGACGAGACCGCGGCAACGCTGCCGCCGCGAATCTGCCCGACGAGGTAGGTGCCGTCGGACTCCGGCGGCATCACGTCCCTGACCTCCCAGCCGAAGAGACCGCCGTAGAACGCGGCCGCCGCCTCGGGATCCGGCTGGTTGGTGTCGACCCAGCACGGCACGCCGGGGATGTATCCGTCTCGCTCGGGCATTGCAAGCTCCTCTGTTCCGTGGCCGCTGACGCGCACTGTATGAGGCGCTTAGGTCAGGTTCTGGCCGCAACTTCGCAGTCCGAAAGCCTCAGCCCGATTAGCGGTCGAACTCGCCGAAGGCCATGAAGCGGTTCTTGACCGAGGACGAGAACTTGGCCGTGATCGTGGTGGCTCCGCCGTGCTTGACGTCGTCCTCGAAGAACAGCTGCGCGCTGCTGTTGGTCGTCGAGAAGCGCATGGGCTGGCCCAGCGCCGAGTACTTGTTGCCGAGCCCGTCGGTGACCTTCACGGTCCCGGTCTGGCTGCCCCAGCCGACCAGGACGACGACGACGTTGTCGCGCGTCAGCGACATCACGGTGGTGACGGTGGCGGAGGTCGCGGTGGCCGACGCGAATGTCTCGCGGTGCTGGACGAGCGTGTACCGGCCCCCTGACGGCGGGGCGACCCCGACCATGAACGTCATCGTCGCGATGTTGGTGGCGCCGTCGTCGTCGGTCACGCGCAAGCGCACGGTGAACGATCCGGCGTTCGCGAACGTCGTCGTCGCGGTCTTGGCGGTCCCGTCGTCGAATTGGCCGTCGTCGTCGAGGTCCCACGCACGGGCCGCGATCGTGCCGTCGGCGTCGGTCGACGTGTCGGTGAACGTGAGCGACTGCCCGCCTGCGGCTCGTCCACGCTGCGCGTCATGCTCGCGACCGGCGGGAGGTTGACCGGGGCGGGCTGGAGGTTGAGCACGTTGCGTGTCAGGGCCTGGACGCGGGCGTCGACGCCGTGGCCTACCGGGTCGTATCCCGCCTGGACGAAGTTGTCGAGCTTCCAGCTCCAGTTCATCGTGCCGGCGGCGAAGACCCTCGCGCCGGACGGGGCCGTGTAGCGCGTCGCGCCGGCCGACGGCTCGGCGGTACCGCCGTCGTAGCGCAGCAGCACCGTCAGCGGGCCGGGCACGGCGCAGTCGGGCACGATGTCATCCCATTCGTAGCCGATCACGAGCGGGATCGTCGCTCCGGGGAGAAACCCGGTGCCGGAGAACCAGGGATCGCCGAGCGACGCGGCCTCGACACCGTAGTTGCGGTAGAGGTTGGTGGAGATCGAGCCCCCGAACTGCACGCCGATGAGCTCGCATTCCGGCCGCGCCGGGATGAGGACGCGAAACTGGATCGTCTTCAGCGTCTGGTCGGTTCCGGATCGGCCGAGCGGTCCTTGTAGACCACCATCGTGCGGCCGCCGTCCTCGTAGCGCATCTGCCAGTAGCCGATGTTGGCACCGAAGAACGCGAGGTGCACGCCCGCGTCACGCGCGGCCTCGAAGGCGTCGCGCATGTTCTTCGACCAGTACTCGTCGTGGCCGGCGCTGATGACCATCCGGAAGCTCCGCAGGTTCAGCGGGTTGGCGTCGGTGTCCGTGCCGGACTGATACTGGACGTCGTAGCCCTCACGCTCGAGAAAGCGCACGAGCTGCAGGTCATAGTCGTACAGCCGCTGGCTGTCGCGGTGAAACGGCCGGTCGAACGAGACCTTGAACGCGCGAGCTTGGTCCGTGCTGTTGGAGTCATAGACGCTCTTGCCGCCCCACTTGTTGTACGCCTGCCACGTGTTCGAGGAGGCCTGCACGAGCATCGTCTTCGCGCGCGTCGCGGGGGCGCGGACGATCAGCGGAATGGTGAACGCATGTCCCACCTGCTCGCCGCTCGTGAGCTTGACCTGCGCGACGTAGTAGCCGCTCACCCAGGTGCTCGCGACCGTGAACGAGTCCGTCGTGGTCCAGCCGGCGCGGCCAAGCCCCGTCGCCGGGTCCAGCGTGGGATACGGCTGGCTGATCGCCGGCTTGGAGCCGGTGCAGCTCGGCAGGCAGGTCATGAGGCGCCCGCCGGCGCCGCCGTACCAGCCGAGGCGATACACCTCGACGCGATAGGTCGCCGCCGAGTTGCTGCTGATCTTCAGGTCGACGCTGTCGCCGGGCAGCGCGGAGATGCGATTCGCGTAGCCCTCGAGCACGCCGGGCGTGATGTCGAGGACGTTCCACCCGGGATCGCCGGGCCTGGCGTTCTCCTCCACGACGGGATTCGCGGCCCGGGCGACAGGTGGGAGCGCGAGCAGCATCAGCGAGGCGACGACGAGACGCAGCGCCCAGCGCAGCGTTCGGGTACGCGGTCGTGCAGGTTGCTCGACGAGCGTTCGAGAAGCTCGAACACGGATCGGGCTGATCCCTATCGTCCCCATCGGGAACCGCCCTTCTAGATGTGTGTCGGTGTGCCGCTGTGAAGCCGATCCTGCCTGTAGAAAGCTGCTCGGCGCATCCCTCGCCGTACACGATCGTCGGGTGAAAGTCCACGGTGCGGGGGTGACATCGCTACCCGCGGGCAGTCCCGTGGCCCGGCTGCTGCCTCGCCACGCCGGCGACATCTGGAAGGATCCGGAGGATGAACGCGGATGCCGGGCTGACGCGGGTGGTCCACGAGGTGCGCGAGCTCGCGCTGGGCGAGCGCACGAGCTACTCCGACGGGCGCCTCACCGCCGGCGAGGAGAGCGTGCTCGACCTGCTTCGCGACCCCGCGTTCGCCGAGGTCCGGCTGGGCGTCGCCTCGCCCGGCGACTCCGTGCGGATCGTCGGCGTGCTGGACGCGATCCAGCCGTGCTCGAAGGGGCCCGGTGGGGGTGGCGTGTTCCCCGGGCTGCTCGGTCCCGCGATGCCCGCGGGGCGCGGGACCACCCATGTGCTGCGCGGCGCCGCCGTGCTGGCCGCCGGCTTTCTGCCCCGCGCGCAGGAGGCGGTCATCGACATGTCGGGGCCGGCGGCGCCGCTGTCGCCCCTCGCCGCGACGCACAACCTCGTCGTCGAGTGGACGCCCGCCGAGGATGCGGACTGGGGGGATGTCGAGGCGGCGCTGCGGCGCGGGCTCGTCAAGGTCGCCGCCCACCTTGCCGAGGCGGCGCTGGACGCCGAGCCCGATGCCGTCGAGGAAGTGGACGAGCCCGGATCGCGCGAGAACGGCAAGCCGCGCGTCGGGGTCATCCTCAACCTTCAGACCCAGGGCAAGTTCAAGGACGTCTTCGTCTACGGGCGCAGCATGTCCGGCGGGCTGGCGACCGTCATCTCGCCCGGCGAGCTCGACGACGGGGCCGTCGTCAGCGGGCAGTACGGGCACCCCGCGTTGAAGAACCCGACGATCCTGCACCAGACGCATCCCGTGGTCGCTGCCCTGCGCGCCAGCGACGACCTCGAGCTCGCCGCGCTCATCCTGTGCCCCGAGCCCGTCGATCAGGCGAACAAGGAGCTCGTCTCCGCGCACGCCGCGCGGCTGTGCAAGTCGCTGAACCTCGACGCCGTCATCGCCACCAAGGAGGGCGGCGGCAACGCCGACGCCGACGTCTCGCTCAAGATGGATCGCCTCGAGGAGGAGGGGATCGCCGCGGTCGGGATCCTCGCCGAGATGGCCGGGCGCGACGGGACCGGGCCGCCGCTCGTCGTCCCGCCCACCAAGGCCACCGCCCTCGTCAGCACCGGAAACTACGATGAGCGGATGACGCTGCCCGCCGTCGAGCGCGCTCTCGGCCGCCCCAAGATCGCGCTGCTCGACCAGGACTCCACCGACGAGGTCGAGCTGCCCGTCGCCGCCATCTACTGTGCGCAGAGCACCCTTGGCTGGGGCAAGCTCACCTGCGCGGAGCCGACCTAGATGAAGATCGTCCACTACGTCAACCAGTTCTTCGCCGGCATGGGCGGCGAGGACTCCGCGGGCACCGGGCCGGAGCTGCGCGACGGGGCCGTCGGGCCGGGGCGCAAGCTCGCCGGCCTGCTCGGCGACGAGCACGAGATCATCGCCACCGCCCTCTGCGGCGACGACTACGCCGCCTCGCACCCCGAGTTCGCCGCCGAGCTCGTCGAGCAGGCCCAAGAGCGCGGGGCCGAGATGATCGTCGCCGGGCCCGCCTTCACGAGCGGGCGCTACGGCATGGCCTGCGCGCGGATCGCCGCGGCGGCGAGCGAGGCGGGGCTGCCCGCGCTCGCCTCCATGCATCCCGAGAACCCCGGCCTGGGCGAGGCCGCCGGCACGGCCGTCGTCGAGAGCGGCATCACCGCGCGCAAGATGAAGGACTCGCTCGAGCGGTTCGCCACCGCAGCGCTCATCGTCGCCTCGGGCGAGCAGCTCACCGCGAAGGACGGGCGCATCGGCCCGGTCGCGCGCACCAACCGCATGGCCGACAAGAGCGCCGCCGAGCGCGCCGTCGCCCTCGTGCTCACGCGCCTGAGCGGCGACAGGGACGCCACCGAGATCCCCCTCCCCGACTTCGACAGCGTCACGCCGGCCGCGCCGATCGAGGACGCCACGACGGCGGTGTTCGCGCTCGTAACCGAAGGCGGCTTCGTGCCCGTCGGCAACCCCGACCGGCTCGAGTCCGCGCGCGCGTCGAAGTGGGTGCGCTACTCGCTCGACGGCCTCGACTCGGCGAACGAGGGCGACTTCGAGTCGGTGCACGGCGGCTTCTCGACCCAGTGGGCCAACGCCGATCCCAACCGCATCCTCCCGCTCGACATCGCCCGCAAGATGGAGAACGAGGGCGCGATCGGGCGTCTGCACGGCGAGGTCCTCGCGACGACCGGCAACGGCACCACGGTCTCCGACGCGCGCCGCTTCGGGATGGAGTGGGCCGCCGACCTGCGCCAGCAGAACATCCAGGCAGTGATCCTCACCGCCACCTGAGGAACCGGCACGCGTTGCGGGTCAACGCTCACGAAGGAGCTAGAGCGCGCAGGGATCCCCACGGCACTGCTGTGCAACCTCGTCTCGATCGCCAAGCGCGTCGGGGCGCCGCGCATCGTGCCCACGCGCGGGATCCCGTTCCCGGCGGGCGACCCCGAGCTCGGCCCCGAGCAGGAGCGCGCCTGGCGCCGCACCCTGCTCGAGCGGGCGCTGCACGCCGTCGCGACGCCGGTCACCGAGCCGACGATCTTCGACGGCGAGCCGGCTCCAAGAGCGGCAGCCGAGGCGTTGCCCCTAGCGCGTCCTTCGCGCTGAGGCGATCAGGCCTGCGCCGGCCACACCTGAGCGCCCGGCGACGGAGAGCTTGCGCTGCGCCGCGGCGCTCAGTGGTTCAGCGGACCTCGCCGGTGCGAGCGGCGGCTTGAGAGCGGTTGCGTGAACGTGAGGCTGGTGGTGCCGCTGGCCTGCGCGAGGCCGGTGGTGAGACAGGTGACGAGCGCCAGCGGGTCGCGCAGGTTGGCGATCAGATTCGATCGCCCGTGAAGCGGCCGGAGGTGACGGTCGCGGACAGGCCGGCGGTGCCGCCGACGCTGCCGAGGGGCAGCAGGCCGGTCACGTGGCGTGGGAATGACTGGCGTCGGACCAGGTGATGTCGAGCGTGCCGGTCACGTTGTCTGCCGAGAGGCAGGTCAGGTTGCCGGCGAGGGCGTAGCTGAACGTGCCGGTGGTCGCCCCTCCGCCGGGGAACACGCAGGTGTGATCGGCCAGCGCCGGTGGAGGTCCGGGCGCGGCGTCTCGCGCGCTGGGCGGGCCTGAGCGACAGCCGCACCTCACGCGCACCGCGCCGGCGCTCCGCCGAGCGGTGATCGCGATCGACAGCAGACTCGGAATCCATAGGAAGTCGACATATCTTGTCGGTGAATTGATAGAGTAGGCGCCACATGCCCGACCCAGTGATCTCAGCCGCGAGCGCGGCCCTCGCCCATGTGCCCGGCCTCTGCCGGCACGGCTCCAAGCCGGCTCGCGAGCTGCCCAAGAACCCGGAGGTCGAGGCGCAGTTCCTCGCGTCCCTGCGCACCTTCGAGCAGGCGGTCGCGTACGGGCCGCACCAGGCCTACCTCGGCGCAATCCACCCGCGCGACCTGCCCGAGCGACCGTGGGTCGGTGCCGCCGCCAACGGCGAGGGGCGCTTCGCGGGCGTCGGCGAGCTCATGCCCGAAGACGAGTTCCTCGGGCTGCTCGCCGCGGTCGACGACTTCGGCCTCGTCAGGCTCGGCGCACAGGAAGCCGGAGCGATCGCCGAGAAGCTCGCGTGCCACCCGCTCAAGCAGCACTTCGACCTCGAGAAGGTGGCCGCCGCGGCCGGCGACGTGGAAGCGGTCGCGGCCGAGCCCGGTGCGCTCAAGCTGCACATCGGCGCCGATCACCTCGCGGCAGCCGTGAGGCGCGCCCACGAGAGCGACGCCGCCCTCACCGCGGATGTGTTCCTCGAGAACCTCGCGGGCAAGGCGACCGCCACGCTGGCGCTGCTGCGGGTCCTCCACGACAACGGCATCGACCCCGGCTCGATCGACTACGTCATCGGCTCCGGCGAGGAGGCGATCGGCGACCGCTACCAGCGCGGCGGGGGCAACCTCGGCAAGTCGGTGGCGGCGGCGGCGGGCTGCGTCAACGCCTCGGGCTGCGACGTCAAGAACTTCTGCGCCGCCCCGATCCCGGCCCTGGTCATCGCGAGCAGCCTCGTCGCCGCCGGCGTGTTCCAGCGGGTCGCGGTCGTCGCGGGCGGCTCGCTCCCGAAGGTCGGGATGAAGTTCCAAGGTCACCTCAAGCACGACCTGCCGGTGCTCGAGGACGTCCTGGGCGCATCAGCGCTGATCGTCGAGGCCGACGACGGCCGCTCCCCGCGCGTGCGCTTGGACTCCGTGGGCAAGCATCCCGTGGCCGCCGGCTCGTCGAACCCGAGGATCATCGAAGCGCTCGTGTTCGCGCCGCTTGACCGCCTGAAGATGGCGTCGACCGACGTCGACGACTACGCGACCGAGCTGCACAACCCCGAGATCACCGAGCCCCAGGGTTCGGGCAACGTCCCCGAGCGCAACTACAAGACGATCGCCGCCCTGGCCCTGCGCCGCGGCGACATCGGCCGCGAGGAGATGGGCGATTTCGTCGCGAACCGGGGCATGCCCGGCTTCGCTCCGACACAAGGCCATATCGCCTCGGCGCTCTGCTACGTTCCGCACGCGCGCGCCCGGCTGCTCGATGGGAGCGCTCAGCGGGTACAGCTGATCGCAAAGGGCAGCCTGTTCTTGGGACGGATGTCCGAGCAGTCCGACGGCATGAGCGTGCTGCTCGAATCCAACGACGACGCAGGAGGATGAGCGGATGGCAGCGGTAAGCGAGGCGACACGCGAGAACTTCGATGAGCTCGTCGCGAGCGGCATCACGCTCGTCGACGTATGGGGCCCGGACTGCAAGCCGTGCCTGGCGCTCAAGCCCCACGTCGAGAAGCTGGCCGCCAAGCGCGACGACATCAACGTCGTCATGCTCGAGGCGCCGAAGGCCCGCCGGGTGTGCATCCGCCTGAAGGTCCACGGGCTGCCGACGTTCCTGCTCATGCAGGACGGGGAGGAGGTCGCGCGCTTGTCCGCGTCGACGATCAGTCCGCCCGAGCTGAAAACCTGGCTTGACAAGAGCCTCGCCGAAATGACAGAGGAGGTGAGTTAGCACCCCATGTTCGAGAGCAAGCAGGTCATCGTGCTCGGAGAGCGCGACGGCGTCGCCGGTCCGGCGATCGCCGCGTGCGTCGTGAGCGCCGGCGGCAAAGTCGCCTACACGTCGACGGAGTGCTTCGTCTGAACTGCCTCGGGGGCCATGGACCTGAATAGCCAGGAAGTGATCAAGCGCCTAGCCGACGAGCACGGGGCCGACAACCTCGTTGTCATCCTCGGCGCTCCGGACGACGAAAGCGCGGAGATCGCCGCCGAGACCGTAGTGCTCGGCGATCCGACCTATGCAGGAGCATTGGCCGAGGCCCAGTTGGGTCTCTCCGTGTATCACGTGCTCGAAGAGGAGTTCAGAAGCCAGGTCGACGACGACACCTGGGAAGAGCAGATCGGCGTCATGGCCGACGTGCTCGACGCCGAGGGGATCTCCACGGCGGTCAAGGGCATGCGCGATCAGAAGCCGTAACCTCCGGGCGATGCCCCGGATTCTGGCCGCCCTTGCGCTGCTCGCTCCGGTGCTCGCAGTGTCGCCGGCTGCGAGCACCGCGGCGACAGGTGGAGTGATCTATGGCGTGTGCGGCCCCTCGCTCTGCACGGTCGACGCCGCCAGCGGCAAGAAGCGCACGCTGCTGAAGGGCACGCCGGCGAAGCCGTACACGTCGGTGAGCGCGTCGCGCTCGGGGGCGAAGCTCGCGTTCATCCGCGCCGAAGAGGTGTTCCGGGCGAAGCGACGCGGCACGAACGCCGAGCGGATCGGCACCGCGCTGCGCCAAGCCGCGTCCGAGGTGAACATGCGATCCGACGGTGGCGCCGTCGCGTGGATCGACATCCTCCAGCGCCCGGAGGTCGTGTGCCCGTTTCCGCCCTGCGGCACGGCGCTCGAGCGCAACCTCATCGCGCTCGACGCCGGCAAGCCTGCCGCGCAAAGCGTCATCGTCGCGGTGGACATGATGTCCGCCGGCTGGCTCGGGCGCAGCCTGGTTCGCCAGGCCTTCGGCGACGGCGGCAAGCCGTGGTTCATCTGCACGGTCACCGCCTCCGCGGGCTGCGTTCGCAGCGCCGCGGTCGATGGCGCGCGCTGGCTCGACGATCCCGCGGGCTCCACCGACGGCAGGCGGGTGGCCGCCGTCGCGCGGCCGGGCAGCGGCGATGGGCCCGGCCCCGTGACCGGGCCGATCGTGCTCTTCGACGCGGCCACCGGCAAGCGGCTGCGCGACCTCACGAGCGGGCCCGACCTCGATCCGGCATTCAGCCCCGACGCCCAGCGCGTCGCCTTCGTGCGCGGGCGCGACCTCTACGTCGTGTCGACCGCCAGCGGAAGCGCGCGGCGGCTGACCAAGAACGTGTCGAGCCCGGCCTGGGCGCTGCGCTGACTCGCACACGGTCCTTAACGTCCTGAGCCCGCCGGGAGGGGCGGGATTCTCAGGGCCTGGCTGGGAGGGGTGAGGCGGCGACGCCGCGCGAGCGATTCGCTGCAGCCTTGCGGCTGCGGGGTTGAATCACCCGGGGGGCTTCATCGTCGCGGACGGGGGGATGTCCACACGAGCGTCGCGTTGTTCAGGTCATGGTGCGTAGCCTGCCAGCGGCCCGACCTCGCAACGATGCGGCTGGCAGGCGTCTCGTGGTGCGGTTTACCCCACCCCCGGCGGAGGGAGTGAGTGCGTCACACACGACGTTTGTTAGATTGCGGTGAGAAGCGCCTAGAGCGCGTACATGCTCGTCATCCACAGCCGCGGCCGTGCGACGCGAGCGCGCGTCAAGAGCGCGACCCGGCCGTTCGACGTCAGCCTCGGCCCCGACGCGCGCGGTCGCGTCGTCGCGCTCTACACGCGCTGTCGCCGCGAGAAGACCGGCTGCGACGTCTACCGCTACGACCACGCATCGCAGCGCGAGCGCAAGGTCGCCGCCGTGTCGTCGCCCGACCACGACGAGGCATGGCCGGCGCAGTGGCGCAACGCATCGCCTTCGTGCGCCGCGGCATCGCCTACATCCGCAACCCCCTGGATCGCCGCCCCGCCCCCGGCGGCAAGCGCACGGGATTTCGCATCGACTGCGACGTGCCCTACGTGAGCACATGACGGCGGGCTCGACCAGCCGAGGCTGGACGGGGCGGTGAGACGACGAGCCTGTCGATCCGCGGCGCACGCATCGTGCACGTCGCCTTCGGAGGGGAGGCGGTGGAGACGCAGGTGCGGGTCCTGCGGGATCGGCGGGGCGGCGCGCATCCTCGCCCGCGCGGCGGCGGCCTGAACGGCTTCAGCGCGTTCGCCTCCGTCAACCAGTAGGCGTCGGATGTCTGGCTGACGCGCACGGGCAGCCGCCGGCCGCACAACTTCCTGAGGATCGACCTGCGCTCCGGCCGCCTGAGCGGCCGAGCCGCACGTGCCGCTGGCCGGTCGGGTCGCCGCGACGAGCGCGGCGGTTCTGGTACCTGCAAGGCGTCGAAGCCGGCCGCGATGGCGACACGGCTGCTCGGGGTCGGTCTGCAGCGGTGCCGGCTCGTGCGCGCGTCGGCGGATCCGTTCTCCGCGAGCAGCGGAGGCTGGCGCCGCGCCTCGCGCTCACGCTGCGAGACGTGTGACTCGACCACGGCGCGTTCACCGACGCCCTGACCGTGATGGGCGAGCCCGCCGCGACGTCGTGAGCGCCGGCAAAGTCGTGCGCACCGAGCACCTTGCCGGGGTGGCGCTCGAGCGCTGCGCGGCAAGCCGTCGATCCGTCGCCCCCTCCGCCTACGACGCGACCGGGGTGACCACGACGAGCGACGCGAACGGTCGCTGGTCGTTCTCGCTGACGCGCCCGCCCTCCTACGCCAACCTCGCGGTCGTCGCGCGCTCGCTCGGGCTCGCCACCCAGAACATCGAGCTGACGGTCGAGGCCGCGATGACCCTGAGCGCGAGCGGGCGGACCTGACGGGCACGATCGCGCCCGCGCAGCCCGGTCGCACCGGTGATCATCCAGCGGATGACATCGGCAAGCCCCCCGTCTGGGCCAACGCCGCCGCAGCGGTGCTGCGCCGACGGGACGACTTCTCGGCGAGTAAAGAGCAGGACTACCAGGGGTCGAGCCGCAGCCGAGGGATGGATGCCTACACGAGCGTCAGCCCGGCAGCTCGCGTGGGATGACGTAGCCGGTCAGCTCGCCGGAGTCGAGCCCGAGCTTGCGCCAGCGGCCTTCGAACTCGATCGTCGCGAGCCCGCCGGTGGGGAACTTCTCGCGCATCTCCGCGAGCCTGCTTCCCCGGCGGGCGAGCAGCAGCGCGAGCTCCTCGATCCCCGAGCTGTGGCCGACGAGCATGACCGACGCGACGTCGTCGCCGACCGCGCGCAGGCGCGCGAGCAGGACGTGCTCGGAGGCGGCGTACAGGCCACGCTCGTAGCGCACGTCGGTGTCGGGAGGCAGGCCGAGCAGGTCGAGCGTCTCGCGCGTGCGCGCCGCCGACGAGCACAGGACGAGCTGCGGCTCGATCCCTGCGCGGTGGACGTGCGCGGCGAGCAGCTCGCCGGCGCGCCGGCCGCGCGCGGCAAGCGGACGGTCGAAGTCGGCGAGCGCCGGATCGTCCCAGTCGGACTTGGCATGGCGCAGGAGGTACAGCCGCCGCGCCACGTCGCCGCGCGTCAGGAGACCTCGGCCGGCACGGTGAGGCGCTCGACGTCGACCTCCGGCAGCAGCCGCTCCACCTTGTGAGGGTCGACGAGCCCGGCTCCGAGCCGCTGGACGGACTCCGCGCCGCAGGCGACCCCGAAGCGCAGGCACTCCCCGGCGGGCTTGCCCTCGTAGCGCGCCGCGACGTAACCAGCGAGGAACGCGTCGCCGGCGCCGACGGTCGCGACCGCCTCGCGCGGCTGGATGCGCACGCGGTAGAGCTTCGTCTCGTCCTCGGCGAAGACCGACGCGAAGCAGCCGTCGGGCACGGTCATGATCGCCTCGACGGCGCCGAGCGCGACCATCTCGCGCACGGCGATGACGCGGTCCTCGTCGTCGTTGAACTCGTGGCCGACGAGCTCCTCGGCCTCGAGCACGTTCGGCGACACGACGTTCGGCATCGCCCGCACCGCGTGGCGCAGCGGGTCGCCGTCGGTGTCGATGACGACGACCAGGCCGAGCTTGCGCAGCTCCTTGATGAGGTCGGCGTAGACGTCAGAGTCGACCCCGCGCGGCAGCGAGCCCGCGAAGATCACGATCGCCGCGCCGCGCGCGAGGTACATGAGCTTGTCGTGGAAGAGCTCGAGCTCACGCGCGCTGACCGACGGGCCGCGCTCGTTGATCTCGGTCTGCTCGCCATTGGTCGGATCGAGCACCGCGGTGTTCGTCCGCGACTCCTCGCGGATGCGCACGAAGTCGTTGAGGATCGCCTCCTCGGTGAGCGCCTCGACGATGCGCGTGCCGGTCGCCCCGCCCGCGAAGCCGGTCGCGATGACCGGCTGGCCGAGGGTCTTCAGCGTGCGCGCGACGTTGACGCCCTTGCCGCCCGGCAGCGTCGTCTGCTCAACCGTGCGATGGCGCCGTCCGAGACGGAAGTTGGGGACCGACAGCGACTTGTCGATCGCCGCGTTGAGGGTGACCGTGATGATCATGAGACGGGTGTCTCCTCACGGCGGCGAGCCCGGCGATGCTCAGCCTCGAGAGCCCGCTTGCGGCGCATCGCGCGTCGGCGCAACATCAGGAGAGGGAGGCTACAGACCAGCAGGACGATCAGGGCGATAATCGTCTGCGAGCGGCTGGCGAGGTCGCTCAGGCGGGTGCCGAGGCCGGCCTCCTGCACCGACCGCGCGGTCACGACCGGCACCCGCGAGAGCACCTCCTTGCCGGCGCGCACGATCGCCGTCCCGACGCGCGAGCCGCGCGGCAGCGGCCCGTCGACCTCCGCCGGCAGCCCCGTGACGGTCACGCTCGTCCGCGTGCCCTCGCGCAGCACCCGCCGCACGCTCGCGCCGGCGACGACGTTGACGGACTCGCCGCGGCGGTAGCGCAGGTCGATCTTTCCGAGCGTGCGCCCCTGCGGCAACGGCGTCACCGCCTCGTAGGCGTTGAGGCCGTAGCGCAGCAGCGCGAGCGAGTCGGCGTCGCGCGCGCGCTCGTTCGGCTCGCCCAGCACGACGCTGACCACGGTCACGCCGGCGCGGCGCGCGGAGCCGACGAGCACGTACCCGGCGCGGTTCGTGTGCCCGGTCTTGACGCCGTTGACCGCCTCGACGTTGCGCACGAGCGTGTTGCGGTTGATGACCGTCCGCTTGCGCGAGCCGCTGCGCAGCGTCGCGCGCGGCAGGTCGGTCGTGCGACGGAAGAACTCGTAGGCGCGCAGGCGGACCGCGAGCTTCGCGAGGTCGCGCGCGCTCGAGTAGTTGCCGGGGTCGTCGAGGCCGACGGGGGTCGTGTAGTGCGTGTCGCGCAGCCCGAGCGCGGCCGCGCGCCTGTTCATCTCGGCGACGAACGCCTGCGTCGAGCCCATCGTCCCAACCGCGATCGCCGCGGCCGCGTCGTTGGCGCTCGGCAGCAGCGTCGCGCGCAGGAGGTCGCGGACGCTCATGCGCTCGCCGGGGCGCAGGCCGATCTGCGACTCGCCGATGCCGGCGTGGTAGTTGGTCGCGGTGAAGACGTCGTCGAGGTCGGTGCGCTGCAGCGCGACGAGCACGGTCATAAGCTTCGTCGCCGACGCGATCGACCGCCGCTGGCGCGAGGCCTTCGAGTACAGGACGTCGCCCGTCGATGCCTCCATGACGATCGCCGAGCGTGCCTGCAGCGAGGGTGCGCCGGACTGGCCGGCCGCGACGGGCGCGCCCGCGAGCCATGCCGCGAGCACGGCCGCGAACGTCGCGAGAAGCCGCCTCACCGGCTGATCTTGAGTCGCTGACCCGGGCGCAGCAGGCGCGGGTCGACTTTGGGGTTGAGCTCGAGCAGCTCGATGACCGTGAGCTTCGAGCGGTTGGCGATCGAAGCCACCGTGTCGCCCTTGCGGACCTTGACGCGCTTGGGCTTGTGCTTGCTCTTGGTGGTCGACGTCGTGGCCGGAGCCGACGAGCCGGGCTTCGCGTCCTCGCGCCCGCTGGCGCTCACGATCGCGTATCCCCCGATCACCAGCGTGAGCAGGAGAGCCGGCAGCGTCCAGCGGACGATCCTTGGCGCCTGCAACATTCGCCGTGGAGCATACGGGGCGCGCTGGATGCCCGAGCCTCTGACTCAAGCAAGCGCCCATGCGACGGCTCGCAGGCGCTCGGCCTCCGTGCGCGCGGCGTCCGCCGGCGACCTGGTGCGCGACGCGGCCTGCTCATGCGCGCGCGCGATCGACCGCGAGGCGCTCACGAGGCCGCCGGCGCGGCCGGCCGCGAACGCCGGCGCGAGGTCCTCGACGCGCCCGCCCTGCGCGCCGATGCCGGGCAGCAGGAACGGCGCGCGCGGCATGAGCTCCCGCGCGCGCGCGAGGTGCGCCGGCTCGGTCGCCCCGACGACGGCGCCGATCTCCGACAGCCCGTCGCCGGGGCCGGCGAGCTGCGCGACGATCCGCGCGAGGCGCTCCCAGACCGTGCCGCCGCCCGCGAGCTCGAGATCCTCGACGTCGGCCGCGCCGGGATTTGAGGTGCGCACGAGCACGAAGATCCCCGCGCCGGCGTCGCGCGCGGCGGTTGCGAACGGCTCGAGCGCGTCGACGCCGAGCAGCGGGTTGGCGGTGAAGGCGTCGGCGCGCAGGCCCGCGGCCTCCCCGAAGGGCGTCTGCGTGGAGCCGACCAGCGCCTGGGCGTACGCGGCGGCCGAGACGTCGATGTCGCCGCGCTTGGCGTCGGCGATGACGAGCAGCCCGGCCTCGCGGGCGTGGTCGACGGTCGCCTGCAGTGCCGCCCAGCCGTCGGCTCCGAGGCGCTCGAAGCAGGCCAGCTGCGGCTTGATCGCGACGCAGGCGGGGCCCGCGGCGTCTATCAGCGCGGCGCAGTGCGCTGCCACGGCCGCGGCGGCGCGGTGCGCGGGCGTGCCGTCGGCGGGCGCCTGCTCGAGCGCGTCGGGCCACAGGCGGGCCGGATCGGGATCGAGGCCCAGCACGATCTGCGACTCGCGCTCCGCGACGAGCGCGGTCAGGCGGGTGGCGAAGCCCACTACTGGCGAACGGCCTGCTTGAGGCTCGTCCCGGCGGTGAACTTCGGCACGACCGACGCGGTGATGTTCATCGTCTCCCCGGTGCGCGGGTGCACGCCCTGGCGGGCGGCGCGCTCGGCGGTCGAGAACTTCCCGAAGCCGGCCAGCATCACCTCGCCACCGCGCGCCAGGACGGCCTCGACTGTGTCGAGCGCGGCGTCGATCGCTTCCGTTGACTGCTTGCGCGTCAGGCCGGTGCGAGCGGCGACGGCGTCGACGAGTTGGGCCTTCGTCACGGCTGATGCTCCCTTGGTGCTGCGTAAGAGGTGCGTCCGACGCTAGCAGCGCGACCGGATCCCTGCCGATCGGGGAGGATGCGCGGATGCCGCTGCAGAGGATCGCCTGGCTCATGACGGTCGCCGCTGCCTTCATCACGGCGCTGCTGCTGTTCGTCTCGGGCTACAACGGCTACGGCGCGCTTGCTATCGCCGTCGGGCTGTGCGCGGCGATCAACCTGCGCTGACTTCGCGGGTTTCGGCGCCGAGCGTCGACGTGCCAACTCCCTGAAGGTCCGTTACTTGTGCAGCGCCTGACTCGTGGTGGGTGAACCCGCCCCCGCGAGATCAGGAGCCACACCCTATGCCCCCATGCGACTTGTCCAGCACGCCGGCACGGGCAGCGATCGCGCTCGCCGCGACGCTCGTCTTCGCCGTCGTCGCGTCGCCGGCCTCGGCCGACGGGCCCGCCCCGCCGCTGCAGCGGATTGCGCCGGCCCAGCCGGGCCTCGGCGCGGCGCTGCCAGCCGACCCGCGCCGCGGCGCCTCCAAGCCGCGCATGCCGCAGGCCGACCAGTGGATCGTCGAGCTCGACGCGGCGCCGCTCGCCCGCTACAGCGGTGGGGTCGCTGGCCTCGACGCCACGGCGCCGTCGGCGACGGGTCGCAAGCTCGACCGCTCGAGCTCCGATGCGCGCGCGTACGAGGGCGAGCTGAGCCGCCGGCAGGCGACGGTCATCGCCGCGGCCGCGCCGGGCGTGAAGCCGTCGGCCGAGTACCGCACGGCGTTCAACGGCTTCGCCGCGAAGCTGAGCGACGAGCAGGTCCGCGCGCTGCGCGCCGCTGACGGCGTGCGCCGCGTCGTGCGCGAGACCTTCTTCGAGCTCACCGCGGCGACGACCGCGCCGCTCGGCACGCAGGCGGCCCCGCCGGCCGCCTCCGCGCCCTCCCCCGCGACCTCCGCGCCGGCCGCCCCGCCTGCCGCCTCCGCCCCCTCCCCCGCGACCTCCGCGCCGGCCAGCTCGGGCACCCTCCGCGGCTCCGAGGCCGACCTGCTCGGCCTGCCCGGCGGGCTGTGGAAGCAGCTCGGCGGCCCGCGCGCCGCCGGCAAGGGCGTCGTGGTCGGCGTCGTCGACTCCGGCGTGACGCCCGAGAGCGCGTCCTTCGCCGCCACCGGCATGCCCGCGCCGCCGGCGACGTGGCACGGCGCCTGCCAGGCCGGCGAGAAGTTCCCGACGGGATCCTGCACGAACAAGCTCGTCGGCGCGCGCTGGTTCGCCGACGGCATCGGCTCGCTGCCCGAGGAGTCCTACCTCTCCCCGCGCGACGAGGCCGGGCACGGCACGCATGTCTCCTCGATCGCCGTCGGCAACGCCGGCGTCGACCCGCTCATCGGCCTCAACCCGCTCGGCGTCGATCGCATCACCGGCATCGCGCCCGCCGCCCACCTCGCGATGTACAAGGCGTGCTGGGGATTCGGCATCTGCTCGTCTGTCGATGCCGTGGCGGCGATCGACAGCGCCGTCGCCGACGGCGTCGACGTCCTGAACCTCTCGCTCGGCACGGGCGAGGACACCTCCGGCGGCTCGACGCCAACCGAGCTCGCGCTGCTGAACGCCGACGCCGCCGGGGTCTTCGTATCGGTCTCGGCCGGCAATGCCGGCGACTATCCCGGCGCGATCGGCAGCCCGGCCACCGCGCCGTGGACGACCGCCGTCGCCGCCACGACCGGCGCGCGCACGTTCCGCACGGCGATCGAGGCACGCGGCCGCGGCCAGCACGCTCGGATCGCCGCGTCGACCTCGGCGCCCGGCCAGCGCGACGTCCGGCTCGTCGATGCCGCGTCGTTCAGCAAGCCCGGCGACGACCCGCGCTACTGCGCCGGCGGCATGACCCCCGAGCGGGTGCGCGGCGCGATCGTCATCTGCGAGCCGTTCGCCCCGATCGGGCTCGTCACCGAAGTGCTGTCGGCGGCGGGCGCGGCGGGCTTCGTCATGCCGGTCGACCTCGCCACGGCCGACGATCCGGCGGTGGCGAACCTCATCGCGACGCTGTTCGTCGACGACTCGGACCTCCCCGCGCTGCGCCGGATGGCCGCGTCGGGTGCGACCGTGTCGTTCGACGGCGCGGCGGCGACGCGCTGGCAGCCGCATCGCGTCGCGTGGTTCTCCTCGCGCGGGCCGGGGCTCGCGAACCCCGATCTCATGCGTCCCGACATCGCCGCGCCGGGCGTCAACGTGCTGGCGCCCTACAGCCCGGACACGTACGCGTCGCAGTTCGGTGACGAGGGTCACGAGCAGTTCAACGTGCTCTCGGGCACCTCGATGTCCTCGCCGATCGTGGCGGGCACGGCGGCGCTGCTGACGCAGCTTCACCCCGACTGGTCGCCCGCAGCAGCCCGCTCGGCGCTCGTCACGACGGCCAAGCCCGCCGTCGACAGCGACGGCACCGGCAGCGCGGCGCATATCGCCGCCGGCGCCGGCCGCATCGACCCGAACGCGGCGGCGAGCCCCGGGCTGGTCGTCACGCCGTCGACGGACGACTACCGGCGCTTCGCCGCCGGCGAGCTCGCGACACGCGACCTCGAGCTGCCCTCGGTCTCGCTCGACGGCCAGACGACGCAGGTCACGCTCAAGCGGCGCGTGACGAGCGTCGAGGCCCGCCGCACGCAGTGGTCCGCGCGCGTCGAGGCGCCGGGGATGGCTCCGGGCTCGATCTCCGTCACCCCGGCGCGCTTCGCCCTGGATCCCGCCGCGCGGCAGACGCTGCAGATCGACACACGCCTGGCTCGCGGCAGCCGCGCATTCCAGGACGCGACGGTCGTGCTCACCGACGCGCGGACCGGGCGCGAGGCGCGCATGCCGGTGTCGGTCCGCAACCCGGGCATCATCGACCCGCCGAAGCGCATCGAGATCGCGGCGCAGGGTGCGGCGGGCTCGAGGCCCGTGACGATGATGCTCTCCTCGACGGTGTCCGGGGTCGCGCACGGGCTGGCGGCGCCGCAGCACCGCGAGGCCACGACAGCCGACGAGCAGTTCCCCGGCGTCCAGGAGGCGGCGCTCCCGGTGCAGGTCGCCGCGGGCACCGCGCTGTACAGCGCTCAGGTCAAGGCGCAGGACGGGCCCGACCCCGAGTTCTTCAACGCGATGCTCTACCGCGATCTCGACGAAGACGGGGTCCTCGATCCGGCCGACCCGCTCGCCGAGGGCGTCGACCTCGACCGCACGGACTACACGCGCGTAGATGTCGTGTCGCCACCGCCGGGCAAGTACATCCTGTACGTGTCCGGCGAGGGCGACGACCCGGTCACGTTCGACGCGACGAGCTGGACCGTCGCCGATCCGAAGCCCGACGACCCGGCGCCCGGTCCGGGGATCGTGCTCGGCGGCGACCCCCAGCAGGCGTTTCCCGCCGCCGAGCGAACGTTCCAGCTCGGCTGGTCGGGCGTCGGCGGAGACGAGCAGCTGCGCGGCATCGTGCTCTGGTACGACGGTGACCGTGCCGACCCCGGCCGGCTGCTCGGCTCGAGCATCGTCGAGGTCACGCCGGGCGGCTGACCCGGGTGGACGAGCCGTCGCCGCCGGCGGCGGCTCACTCGACCCGCAGCTCGGTGCCGGGATGCACGCTGGCCTCGGGCTCGAGGTGGATCAGCACGTCCGCGCCGCGCAGCCGCTCGCGGATCGCGTCCTGCAGGCGGTGCGCGGTCTCGTGTGCCGCCTCGAGCGTCGTGCCGCCGACGAACTGCACGTGCAGGTCGACGTAGCGCCGCGAGCCGGCCCGGCGGGCGCGGAGCTTGTGGTAGCCGCAGACGCCGAGCGGCCCGAACGCCTCGATCGCGACTCGCACCGCGTCGAGCTCCTCGGGCGGCAAGGCCTCGTCGACGAGCACGCGCGACGCGCGGAGCAGGAGCTTGATACCGGCGTAGACGATCGCGGCCGCGACGGCGAGCGCGATCACCGGATCGAGCCACGCGGCGCCCGTGACCTCGACGAGCACGAGCCCGACGAGCACGGCGAAGGATGTCGCCGCGTCCGTGCGCAGGTGGGCCGCGTCGCCCTCGAGCGCCGGAGACTCTGTTTCACGCGCGCGACGCGCGAGCACGGTCGACACGACGACGTTCGCCAGCACCGAGAACGCGATGACCGCGATGCCGATGCCGAGCGAGTGCACCTGCGCCCCGGTCGACAGCCGGCGGACGGACTCGAAGACGATGACGCCCGCGCCGACGAGGATCAGCATCGCCTCGATGGCGGCCGCGAGGTTCTCAAACTTGTCGTGGCCGTAGGGGTGGTCGGAATCGGCCGGCTTGTCTGCCGTGCGCACGGAGACGTACGCGACGATCGACGCGATGAGGTCGACCGACGAGTGCATCGCCTCCGTGATGATCGCGACCGATCCGGTGATCGCGCCCGCGGCGAGCTTCAGCGCGATCAGGATCGTGTTGGAGGCGATCGACAGCGCCGCGGCGCGGGTCTTGACGGTTCCGGGCCTGGCGCTCGCGGCGAGGAGCGGGCCGGCCATCAGCCCGCCAGGCGTGCGAGCAGCGCGCGGGCGGCGCGACCGCGGTGGCTGATCGCGTCCTTCTCGGCCGGGGCGAGCTCGGCCATCGTGCGCCCGTCGCCGAGGTCGTCGGGCAGGAATGCGGGGTCGTAGCCGAACCCGCCATCGCCGCGCGGGTTGGGGTCGAGCGTGCCGGTGCAGCGCTCTTCGACGGCGTGCAGGATCTGGCCATCGGGGTCCACCACCACGAGCGCGCAGACGTACGCCAGCGGCGACCCCGCGGGCGCGTCGCGCAGGAGCTTCGCGAGATTCTCCTCGTCCGTCGCGTGCTCGCCCGCGAAGCGCGCCGAGCGCACGCCGGGCGCGCCGCCGAGCGCGGCGGCTTCGATCCCCGAGTCGTCGGCGATCGCGGTCATGCCGGTCGCGCGGGCGGCGGCGAGCGCCTTCTCGCGCGCGTTCTCGAAGAAGGTCTCCCCCGTCTCGGGCGGCAGCTCGACGGCCTCGGGGAGCGCCACGATCTCGTGCGGCGCCAGCAGCGTCGCGAACTCGCGCGCCTTGTGGGCGTTGCGGGTCGCGAGGACGAGCCTCACGCCACCGCGCTCGCCTGCACCTCGCGCAGCGCTTCGATCCCGCCGGCGGCCAGCGCGAGCAGCTCGTCGAGGTGCGCCCGCGACAGCGGCGTGCGCTCGGCGGTCGCCTGGACCTCGATCAGCCCGCCCTCGCCGGTCATGACGACGTTCGCGTCCACCTCGGCGGTCGAGTCCTCGGAGTAGTCGAGGTCGAGCAGCGGCACCCCGCCGACGATGCCGGCCGAGATCGCGGCGACGGTTCCGGTGAGCGGCGTGCTCGCGAGCAAGCCGTCTGCGAGCAGCTTGCGACAGGCGAGGTCGAGCGCGACGAAGGCGCCGGTGATCGAGGCACAGCGCGTGCCGCCGTCGGCGGTGAGGACGTCGCAGTCCAGGTAGATGGTGCGCTCGCCCAAGGCTTCGAAGTCGATGACGCCCCGGATCGAGCGGCCGATCAGGCGCTGGATCTCGACGGAGCGCCCGTCGAGCTTGCCCTTGGAGATGTCGCGCTGCTTGCGGTCGCCGGTCGACGCGGGCAGCATCCCGTACTCGGCCGTGACCCAGCCGCGGCCCTTGCCAGCCATCCAGCGCGGCACGCTCTCCTGGACCGAGGCGGTGCAGATGACCCGCGTCTCGCCCTGCGTGATGAGCGCCGAGCCGGCGGCGGGCTTGACGAAGTTCGGCTCGATCGTCGTCGGGCGAAGGCCGTCGGCGGCGCGGCCGTAGGAGCGCTCGGGGGTGGTGGTCGTTGTCATGCGAATGCCTCACTAGGGAGTTCGACGTGGTCCACAACGCCCATCGGCAGCTGCAGGAAGCGGGTTCCGATCTCGGCGAACGCGTCGGCGTCGCCGGTGCACAGGAAGCTGTAGCGGCCCTCGCTCGCGCTGCTGCGCGGCGTCGCGAGGTCCTTGAGCGCGAGCGCGTGCCCGACGCGCCGCGCGATCGCGGTCCCCGACGTGACGAGCGTGACCTTCGGGCCGAGCAGGCGCTGCAGCAGCGCGCGGACGAAGGGGTAGTGCGTGCAGCCGAGGATGACCGTGTCGACGCCGGCGGCGCGCAGCGGCGCGCAGTACTCGCGCGCGAGTTCGACGTCGCGCTCGGTGATCGGGGCGCCGTTCTGGCTGATCTGCGCGAGCTGCGGGCAGGGCACGCTCGTCAGCCTGACGAGCGGGTCGGCGGCGAGGACCGCGCGCTCGTACGCGCCGCTTGCGATCGTCGCGGGCGTCGCGAGCACGCCGATCTTGCCGTTGTCGGTGCCGGCGACGGCGAGGATCGACTCCGGGCCGACGACCCCGATGACGTCAACCGCGTGGCCGCGGTGCGCGACGTGCAGCGGCAGGTCGTCGATCGCGCTCGACGTCGCCGAGTTGCAGGCGACGACGATGAGCTTGACGCCGCGGTCGAGCAGGATGTCGGCGATCTGGCGGGAGAACGCCTGCAGCTGGGTCGCGCTGCGGTCGCCGTAGGGGAAGCGCGCCGAGTCGCCCACGTACAGGAAGTCCTCCTGCGGCAGCGCGACGAGCAGCTCGTGCAGGACGGTCAGGCCACCCACGCCGGAGTCGAAGACGCCGATCGGGTCGGTGGGCTCGGGAGCGCGGTTCACGGTCGGGGCATGTTCCCAGACGCGCTCGTCGTGGCCTCACTGCACGCTGTCGGTCCAGGCCTGCCCGTTCCAGTACCGCGTGGCGAACTGCCCGGTCGGATCCGGGTACCAGCCGGCCGGGATGCCCGACGCCGGCGGCGCGGGAGGGCGCACGCGGGTCGGGCGTGCGCCGCGCAGGCTCGCGGCCAGGCGTTCTGCGGCTGCGGCCGGCAGCGCCAGAAGCGTCGCACCGGCGACGACGAGCAGCGCGACGAGGCAAGCGAGCTCCACGAGCAGCGGCTCGCGCCACTGGTACTCGAGCGCGAGCAGCATCGCCACGGACGACGCGCCGCCGGCGACGAGCGTCAGGGCGCGGTCGAGCAGCGCGGCATCGGCGACGACGAACCCGGCGACTCCAACCACCACGCCGGCGGCGAGCGCGATGGCCAGCAGGATGTCGAAGCGAGAAGCCTCTTCCCACAATGAGGCCCCGCCAGCGCCCTGCATGGGCGTGAACGTCCACGCGAACGCCAGCACGAGCCCGAGCAGGATCGTGACGCGGCCCGCTGTGCGGATGCCGCGCACCGAGACTCAGGCCGGGTCTCGCGTGACGATCGTCGACGCGCCGAGGTCGTGCAGGCTGCGGTTCTCGGGATGCCATAGCGGCCACAGGGCGTCGGCGAGCGGCAGCAGGACGAACCAGCCGATGCCGCCGAT
Organism: uncultured Actinomycetes bacterium; assembly: GCA_963839905.1. Classification (GTDB taxonomy): domain Bacteria; phylum Actinomycetota; class Thermoleophilia; order Solirubrobacterales; family Solirubrobacteraceae; genus CADCVQ01. The sequence goes on from CAWIXC010000018.1 coordinate 676,359, forward strand.
CACGATCTGGCGCATGACGACCTCGCGCAGGAACGCCTGTCCGAGCGAGACCGGAGCGCCCGACACGTGCCGCACGCGGATCCCGAGCGCTTGCTTGCCGAGCGTCTGCCCATTGCACTCACCGCGACGTGCCAGCATCGCCGGAGCGTAGACCGCGGCGGCGAGGGCGTACACGAGCCAGAAGATGAAGTACGTGGTCAGGATCCCGGCGGCCGCCGACGACGTGCCGCCTCCAACTGCGGCGCCGATCATGGCCGACAGCACGAATGCCGCCGCGGTCAGCACGACGGCGTCGATGAGCAGCGCCGCGAGGCGGCGACCCCAGGACGCGTAGGCGGTCCACGTCTGCGGTGGGGCGTCCGGGTGGGTCGCCGGGGAGGCGTCGACCGACACGCGCGGCGGCGGGGGAGCCAACTGCGGTGGGGCCGGCGGCCATGCAGCCGATGGTGGCGCGGCGACGAGGGGCGGTGCCGGCGGCCGAGCAGCCGGTGACGGCGCGGCCGCGAGTGGCGGCGCGGCCTGCGCCCGAGGTCGCAGCGCGATCCGAAGCTCGGTCGCGCCCTGATTCGGCGCGGCGGGCTCGTCGCTGCCATCGAACGAGATCACCAGCCTCCGGCTGCGGTCCGGCGGCTCGGTCATGCCTGTTCAGCGCCTGATGCGGAGCGTCTTCACCCGGCTGGGATGCACGCAGGTGCCCTTCACGCAGTAGACGTAATACGCCTGCCAGTAGTAGGTGCCGGACTTGTCGTTCAGCCAGTAGCCCGGGTGCTTGTAGCGACGCGGCTTGTACCTGAACGTCCTCCCACGTGGGGGCGCGGCTTGCTTCATCGCGGCGACGAGGGTCCCGCCGGCGAGGACCTTTGGATCGTTCTTCCTGGTCCGCGGCAGGGAGCGCTTCCTGGCGGACTTCGACACGCGGATGAACACCTCGTAGTCACGTCCAGCCAGGCCGCCGACCTTCCCCTTGCCGATGCGCACCTTGAAGGTGGGTTGGGCGCCCGGCCGGATCCGCTTCTTGTCAGCGGGACTGATCGACTGCAGGTCACGGCTCGCACTTGCTGCCAGCACTTGACCGGCGGCGACGGCGAGCAACACGAAGATGGTGGGGAGCAGCAGGCGGAGTCGCATGTGGCGGGAGCCTCTCATGAATCTCCCGAGAATGCATCTCAAATTTTCCGATGCCCCTGGCATCAGCCGCAGCTGCCCGGCGGACCCTCGATCTCGGTGATCTTCCAGCTCTTGCCCACCTGCCGCAACCGGAAGGTGAATGGCGTGGTCGAGGGGCCTTCGATCAGGGCTCGGGTTGCCACTCGCGCTCTCCGGGGAGCCAGTCTGACGTCGCCCGGGCCAAGTCCGCGGAACCTGAACCGCGTGAGAATGGCGAACGCGGTCCGTGTGTAGTAGGCGATGACCTGCGTTCTGTCTGAAGCACAGATGACGCCGTCGGTGTTCGTTCGTTGGACCTCGGGGGCGAGCGTGGCTCGCATCCCATCGGGCTTCTGCGTCGACAGCGCGGTGGAGTAGGCCATCAAAATCCGGACGATCCGCGTCCGCGGCCCGACGCGCTGCGGGGTCACCTTGGTGCTCGTCGTCGTACTTGCCACCCCCGTGGTCGGCGTAGCGTCACCTTGCGCGAGGATCGCGATCACCGCTCCGAGCACGAGCAGCGCTGCGCAGAGCAAGATGATCGCGTTCGCGCGGCCGCGGCGAGACGGGTCGTACGGCACGAGCGTCACATCGCTGGTGGGTGGGCCCCACGTCGGTCCGGCCGCGAATCCGCCCGTCGTCGGCGCGCCCGGGCCGCGCGGGACCTGGCCGCTGCTCGGGGGCCAGGGCTTCGGGGCCGAGACGCTCCGCGAGCTGTCGTCGAGATCGACGACGAGCCGGTTCGACGAGGACCCGGTGGGGGTTCCGCGATCGCCTAGGTCCGGCTTGGGCCGCGGCGGCTTCGGTCGAACGGGAGGAAGCGGCGCCGGCACCTCCGTCGCCGCTTCCAGCGCTTCGGCCAGCGCCCGGCCGGTCGGAAAGCGCTCGTCGGGCGCGATCGCGATGGCGCGGTTCACCACCTGGTCGAACGCCGTACCGAGCTTCGGATTGAGATCGGAGACGAGCGGGCGCTCGGCTGTCGTGTGCGAAACCATCAACGCGTAGGTGGCACCGGTGAACGGCGGCTCGCCGGCGAGCGCTTCGAACAGGACGCAGCCCAGCGCGTAGAGGTCCGCGCGCCCGTCGACCTTGCGATCCTGGATCTGCTCCGGCGACAGGAACCCCGGCGTTCCCACGATGTGACCCGGCTGGGTGAGGCCGTCGCGGCTGCCGGCTTGCAGTTCAACGAACGGCCGTGTCACGCCAAAATCCGTGAGATAGGCGTGCAGGCGCGCCGACATGTCGCGAACGAGGATGTTGGCCGGCTTGACGTCGCGGTGCAGCAGCCCACCGGCGTGTGCCACGTCGAGCGCGTCGCCGATCTGCGTGATGACGCGCGATGCGAGCTCGGGGCGCATCGGGCCGCTTTTCTCGAGGTAGTGACCCAGGTCGCCGCCGTCCACCCATTGCATCGCGATGTAGAGCACGCCGTCCAGCGTCCGGGCCTCGTGGATGCTGACGATGTTCGGGTGACTCAGCGCTGCCGCGGCGCGCGCTTCGCGCTGGAAGCGCGCGCGGAACCCGGGGTCGCCCACCAGCCCTTGCGCGACGACCTTCAGCGCGACCGTGCGCCCTAGGCTGAGCTGCCGAGCGCGGTAGACCACGCCCATCGCACCCCGCCCGGCCACCTCCAGGATCTGGAAGTCCCCGAAGCGGTAACCGACCGGGAACTCCGCGCCCACCCTTGTTGTTCGCTTAGCCACGATCCGTGTCGCCACGCTACTTGAACGTCAGCCCGGCCGGGGACATGCTCGCGCGTTCGTCGGACCAAGAAACCGTCGCTTGAACTCGCGCATGCGCTCGCAGCTGCGCACCAGGCGATCCTTGTGGCTGTCGAAGTAACCTCGGATGTCCTTTGCGAGCCCGCCGCGCCTCCACACGCTGGAGATCACGAGATCGGCTCCCGCCGCGAGGGCGACGCCGACCGCGCCGGGATCGGGAAGCGCCGCACCGGTCGGACCGGGAAGGGCGGCCAAGTCCGGCGTCGCAATGACCACGTCATGGCCGAAGGACTCGCGCAGCGCGTCTCGCAACGCCGCGACGGCTCGGCCGTTGCTCCAGGTCGGCTCGTGCGCGGGTGCCATCGCCGCGGCCACGAGCCACAGATGGTCCCCGGCCTGCTTGTAGCGCGTCGAGCGAGCCGTCAGGGTGCCGCCCTCGTCGCGCTGGTCGGGAGCTTGTCCCCCACGCGCCACGAGTGCGACGCGATCCGCCGCGCGGCGCGCATAGAGCCCGTCGACGAGCGCGCGCGGACGCACGGTCAGCCCGTTGGCAGTCGGTTGGCCGCACGCCCCGCCGTCCTTGAGGCTCGTGCCAAGCAGCACGTTGGCGCCGGTCCCGCGAACGCCCCGGCGCAAGACGTCGGCGCGCAGCTGGGCCCGGATGGGAGCCGCGTGCTCGAGTGCGCGGCGCAGAACATCGGTAAGCGGCGGGATTGGAGCGCAGTAGCCATCGCCCTTGATCCCCTCGAGCGCCAGCACCACCAGCGGCGGCGGCAGCCCGGCCTTCGACGCCGCGTCGACGAGGAGGCGGACGCGCATGGCGACCTTGACCGGGTTCCACGGCTTCCCCGGATACCGCACGACGAGCGCGCCGCCGACCTCGCCGTCGCGTACGCGCTGGTGCAGTGCGGCGAACTGGCTGTCGGTGGCCGACGAGAGCGCGACGGGCTGCAGCGTGAGCTGCCCAATGGCCTGTCCCTGGGAGAGGCGGGCGGGTTCGCCGCCGCCCGCGGCGAACTCGCTCACGGCGTGCACCCCTCTGCCGAGGGCCAGCCCGACACCCAGCGCGACGGCGAAGCTCGCGAGCAGATGCATGACCGGGAGACGCCCGCTCTCGCGCAGGAGGCGCTCGAGCCCGCCGGCCGGGTCGTGGTCGCCAGGCTCGCGCATCGCAGCACTCGTCAGGAAGTCGGCGAGAGCGCGAGGACCGCGATGAGCACGACCATGCACGCCGCGATCACCGCGACGGTCACCCACGCGCGCCGCTGAGCGCGACGCCGGGCGTCGCGGCTGCTCGCCGCCTCGACGACAGGGGGCTCGTGCTCGATATCGACGATGAGCGCCGGCCGCCCGGAGCGCGGGACGGGCCGCGGTCTGGGGTCGCCCGAAGCGGGACCACCGAGACACGCCGCAACCGCGCAGCCATTGTTCTCATCCCAGCAGTCCGGGTGGTGGGCGGCGTGGCAGACGGTGCACCGCGTCGCGCCGTCGCTCTCGACGTCGGTCGTGCAGTACGGGCACGGAGCGATCACGTGGCCGAGCAGCCGATTGCGTCAGGGTTGGTCACTCAAACCCGCCTGACACCGGTGGTTTGCCCGGGGCGATGGGCGGGGCCGGGGGCGGTGCGACAGGCTGGGCGGGAGGCGGCGCGGCGGCTGGTGCAGCCAGCCGCGCGGGCGGGACATTCTTCTGAGTGATCGGGCGCGGGGGCGGCGCGAGTCCTGCGACGAACGCGCTCTGAGCGCCCTCGTCCGCCATGCGCGCGCGCTTTACGAGTGATCGCTGCGCCTTGATGATCGCGGCGGTCTGGACGGAGGCGGACTCGCCGGCGCTGTCGCCCGAACCCGTGGGGGTCGCCGTGACGCTGTCTTGCGAGCCGCTCGTGATGAGCAGGAGTACGGCCAGGATCACCACACCGGCGACTGCGGTCATGACCATTGGGCGAGACCTGAGCGCACGTGCCCGTGCCGCAAGCGCACCGCGTTGCAGTGGGCGAACCGCGTGCACCGGGGCCGGCACAGGGTCCGGATCGAGCTCGACGGTCAGCCGCCCGCGGCTTGCGACGTGCGTGGGCGCCGCGCCGGCGATGTACGGAAGCTTCGGCCCATGGGCACAGAGCTGCACCGCGCAGCCATCGTTCTCACCCCAGCACTCATGATGATGCGGCGTCCCACACCCCGGGCACAGCACTGCATCGGCGGCTGACACCTCGACGTGGCAGTACGGGCAGAGAGCCGACACCAACTGTGATCAGCAGCCCGGTTGGTCGGGGTTGATGCACGTTGTGCCTCCGCCGCCGGAACCTCCTCCGCCGGATCCACCGCTGCCGGCGCCACCGCCACCCGAGCCACCGCCACCACCGGATCCGCCTCCGCTGGCACCGCCCCCACCGGCACCACCATCACCGGAGCCACCACCACTGGACTCGCCACCATCGGCACCGCTACCGCCGGCGCCAGGACCGGATTCGCCACCGCCAGGCGCCGCAGGCTCCGGCTTGAGACCGTCGAGGTACTTCTGGTGTGCGACGCGGTCGCGGTTGCGGATTGCGACGGCGTTGCTGCGATCTGCGCTCATCAGACGTGCCGTCCTGCCGGCGTCCGACTGATCGCCCAGATCCTCGGAGCCGCCGCGATCTCCGGAACCGGTCAGCTGTTCGCCAGAGGAGTTCAGAACGCCGAGACCCACGGCGACGCACGCCAGCAGCGCGACGCCCACGAGCAGCGGCACGAGACCGCGGCGACGGCGCCTTGGCCACTCCTCCTCGTCGGCGATGATCATCCGGCGCGTCTCGCCGACGGGCTCCTCCTCAGGTGGGAGGTCCGTCGCGTCCAGCGCCGCATCGTCGACGGCGACGACCAGCGTTGCACGTCGCTTGCCGCGGCGCCGAGGGGTCATGCCGAGGTCGCCGATCATCTCCACTCGCCCGTCCTGCCAGCCGAACATCCCCTCCGTCTCCTCTTGGGGATCGACAACGTAGGCCACGTGAAACGGTTCGCTGAAGAAGTTCTCGTGGATGAACATGTCGTGCTCGGACAGAAAGACACCGAACCCGGGATGGCTGTGGTACCAGCCGACGATCGTCGGCGAGTCCGGGAAGTCGCGCTCCTGGATCTCGATGATCTGCTCCCACGCGCTGTGCGTGAACGTCACGCTCGCGCGGCTGCCCTCCGCCTCGAGCGCGGCGATCATGCCGTGCACCTCAGCCACGCCGGTCTCGTCGACGGCGCCGACCAGTACCCCGCCGACCTCGATGTCGTCGCTCGCGAAGACGTGGTCGTAGATGGACTCGCGGATCTCCCGCGGAATGTCGTCGATCATGAGTACCTGCGTCGACGAGCTCATGGGCGATCTCCGTTGTCGGTTCGTGCGAGCGCGTCCCCGACGAGGAAATGAACCCGCTCCGTCCCGGTCCGGACGGTCACGACGTCGTTGTTCGGAAGCGCCAGGTCAGCAGCGCTCAAGCTCAGGTGCTCCGGCTGCTCGAGCATGTGGCGCGCATCAAGCTGACGGTCCTCGCCGCATTGTGGGCACCGCGCCTGCCCCATCCGCACCTTGGTCACCGGCCGGTTGATGACATCGGTGCACTCACACGCGACGCACGACGCCGACAGCACGATGTCGCACTCGAGCTCGAGCACGGCGTCGGGCGCACCCAGCAGCTCGCGGCCACGCTGCAGCACAGCGCTCAGGGGCTCGTCGGCGGATCGGCGCTCCGCCTCGTCGAGCTCGTAGGTGTCGTGGCTCAGGCACGAGTCCTGGCGCGGGTAGGAGACCACGTAAGAGTCGTGGGTCATGCCGTTGAACGCGACGCCCTGTCCGGCGAAGGAACCCGGGATCCGATCTGCGTGCAGCAGCTTGATGAGCTCCTGCACCTGCAGTGCCGCGATGACGCTGCCCGACGTACCGGTCGTCGGCACCTTGCCCTCGAGCATCTCGTCGCGATCGAGCATCGTGCATGCGCGCCGCAACGCCAGCAGCTCATGGTCGCGCGGGCTCATCGTGCACTCGTAACACGCCGACTCGGGTGGGACGAAGACGCGCATCGTCCCCATGAGACCCTCGATCGCACCATCCACCCACGGCGTCGACGTCTTCCAGCACGCTTGATTGACATGCAACCGCGCCTCACGGTTGTCGAGCCCGCCCAAGACGACGTCGAAGTCAGCGAAATCCCCGAGCCCGAGCGCGTGCCGGACGTCACCGACGAGCGGGATGAAGCCGACGTCGGTGTTGACCGCCGCGGCGCGCTCGCAGACGACGTCGGCCTTCGGCCGGCCCTCGTCCTCGGGACGAAAGAAGATGCAGCGAGAGAGGTTGCTGTTCTCGACGTGGTCGAGATCGATGACGACCACCGTTCCGACGCCGGCGAGCGCGAGGTTCTTCACCAGTTCGTTGCCGATCGCGCCCGCGCCGACGACCAGGACACGCGCGGCGCGCAGACGACTCTGATCCCACCAGCTGATCAGCGACGGCCGGTGGTAGCGATCGTTCTCATCGTCGAGGCTGACGGAAACTCGCGCGGTTCTCGTGTCGTCGACTGGGGACATTGTTCAGCCGGCGGTGATCTCTGCCACGAGACGCAAGATGTCACCGTCCTGGACGCCCGCCGCCTCGAGCGTTTCGTGATCGGCGATCTGGCGCCCGGTTTGCTTGTGGTGGAACTTGTAGGACAGCGGCTGGCCGTCCGGTCCGATGCTCGGCAGTTCCATGAGCTCGACGAGCTTGGCCATGATCCGACCCGCGGCCGCGTTGCCGGGGACCGTGGCCTCCTCGGTCTTGCTGCCGGTGGCGTCAACGACGGTGATGTCCATGTAGTGGTCTTTCTCCTGGTGGTGATGATGCGTGTGAGGACGGCGGACCTAGCCGTCGACGTCGACCTCGGCGTACGCGAGCGTCGTCGAACCGATTTGCAGAAGGTCGCCGTCTCGGAGGCGGCGCTCATCCGTGACCTGACCGTTGACGGTGATCTCCGCTTCGACGGCGTGCACCGTGCGCACGCGGTTCGCATCGACGATCCGGGCGTGCAAAGGAGCGGCGTACTGATCCTTGACCAGCGTGATCTGCGCCTTGGGCGAGCTGCCGATGTCCGTCTCGCGGTGATAAAGGATGAACTCCTTGCCTGCCATGCCACCGGCGATCACGCGCAGCCACGCCTGGCGACGAGCGAGCTCGACGACTGCCGTGGCGGCGCCGATGCCGACGCCGATCGCGACGAGGCCAAGCAGGCGGGCATCGCTGCCCGACGCGACCTCGAAGCTCGCCCAGTGCTGCACGGCCCCGCCGATCGCCCCGCCGATGACCCCACCGACGACACCGTTGACGACCTTGCGCGGCGCGCGCTCGGCCAGCCCGGCAGCGACGCCGATGCCGGCCCCGAAGATCGCCCACGCGAGCATCCGCAGCAAGTAGAAGCGCAGGCCGCTCGGATCGGCCGTGTCCTCCTGAAGCCAGGAGTACAGGAGGAAAGCCGCTGATCCGGAGACGGCGCCCGCGAGCAGGCCGACCCACGTGCCGACCGCGCCGCGCTCGAGCGCGCGGCCCCACAGCCGGTCGAGGAGATCGTTCCATGCGGTGGTAATCAGGCCGTAGACAGCGCCCAAGGTCGCGACGTACGTGGCGACGCCGAACAGTGTGCTCGACCGAGCACTGCCGGTCGTCTCGGTCAGCGCCCATCCGAGCGTGATCGCGATGCCGCCCAGCAGCGCCCCGCGGCAGAGCGCCGCGGCGAAGTCCATCGCAGAACGGCTGCTCGCGCCGGGTGCGGACGGCAGCGCGGTGACACGCGGCAGGCTCGCCAGGCGATCGGTGGCAATCTCCTCGGTCACACCTCCACCTCCAGCCGCTTGCGCTTGGACGAAGACTCGGGCTCCGGTGCCGCTGCCGGCGCGGGCGCGGGCGCGGGCGGCGGCGGGACCTGCTCGCGCACCCTCGGCCGGATCTCAATGTCGAGATCGGGCGTTCCGAGCTCGACGTCGCCGATCGGAAACAGCGTCTCGTTCTCGGCCGTCCACCTCGCGGCTACCGCATTCAGCGGGCTCTTCACGTTGTACGTGCGAAATTGGATCATGTCGCCGAGCTTGCGGATGATGTCCGCGAGCGGCTGACCTGCCGACCAGTAGTCGCCGATGCAGTAGTGCGCTGCGATGTTCGGGTGAAACACCGGGGTCAGCGGGACCACATACGGCGACTCGCGCGGATATCCGAGCGGCAGACGGATCTCAGCGAGGTGCTCGGCGGCGGGAACGGGTTGGTCTCCGTCGAGTCGCAGCCCGACGACCTTGTAGGTCACGCGGTAGATCTCCGGGGGATGCGCACCCACCGGCTCCACACGAATGTGCGGATGGCCGGCGAACTCGCCCTTCACGGCAGTGAAGTCTGCCGTCAACCGCCGTTGACGCGGACTCATCGATGCTCCTGACTCAGGGCGGCCCGTTCCCCGCTGCGTACCCCACAGCCGGTGCCCAACGACGCGCAACAGTCGCACATATCGAAGAAACTCGCAACGCCTCCGAACCAAGTGCGTAGACTGGCGCCCGAAAACGGACGGGGAAGAGCGGGAGAGCACATGGCGGCGACGAACACGGGCGCAGCACAGGGCGGCGATGGTCAGGTCGCGCGGGCCGCGGGCGCGGCGGCAGCACTGCTGCTGGCCGTCGCAGTTCTTGCGGCTGCATCGTCGGTGAAGGCCGGTGACATCGAGCACCCGGGCGCCGGATCCATCCGCGCCGGCAAGGTCAGCGTGCTGGGTGACGCGAAGGTGCGCCGCTGGATCGGGCAGCGGTTCTCTCTGGAGGTTCCACTGCAGTGGGCGCTGATCAAGGACGACACCGGCACGGTTTTCCGCTGGGTGCTCGTGCGCCCAGGCCAGGAACTCGACGCCACTCAGGCGAGCGAAAACTGGGCCGAGGCCCAGAAGAACGTGTCAGCGCGGCTGCGAGTCGAGCCGGCCGCCGATCCTGACGCGGGCGCCCGTTTGAACATGCGCGCACGCGGACGGCTGGACAAGGACGGTTACATCGATTCCGGCGGCGTGCCGTTGCCACCGCCCAACCCCCGCTACGCGTTTCGCCTCTTGGTGGCGGTGCACGGCTTCGATCCCGCCGTCACGAACACGACCGAAGGCCACTACTTCTTCTCGACCTGCTCGCCGCCGGAAGACCGCCGCGACACATGGCACGTCACATTCGACCGCACCGCGCAGCGCGGACAAGCGGCCGCCGAGCAGCAAGCGGTGTTCGAGCGGATGATCGGGTCGTTCGAGACGATCCACCCCGCGTCGCCGCCGGGCAAGGTCGACTGCCGCCCTCCCACCAGCTGAGCGTCCCAGCAACGCGCCTGCCGGCTGGGCTGACAGAAACGGCCGCGTGCGACGCGCGGCCGTCTCATCTCCTACCGAGAGGCGCGATCAGATCTAGGGTCGGTTGGCGACCTTGATCCTGGCCTTGGCCGAGTTGTACTTTCGGCCGTCGACGGTGCTTCGGACCCAGAACTGCAACGCGCGGCCGGCATAGGTGCCGAGACGAACAAATGGCGAGGGAACCGCCCGGAACGTGCAGAGCGGCGCGGCCCTCGGTACCGGATCCGAGACCACGACTCTGGTGGTGTAGGCGAACGAGGGTGCCTGCGGATACTTCGCGTGGAGGCGTACGGCACCCCGGCCCTTCGCGTCGCACGTCGCTGCCGCGATGGTGCCGCGGAAGGTGATCCGCTCGCCGTTTGTGAGCGTGCCGACCTTCGGGTCGGCAAGCTTGACGCGTCCCGTCGCGCGCCTCAGCGTGCGCGAGTCGCCCACGATGTCGAGCTCGGAACTACCGCCGTTTTCGACGGCGAACGTGGCCGCCGGAGTGACCTTGGTGGTGCCCTTCAGGCTTACCGACGACTTGCCGGCCGTCAGCGCGCTGATGCTCCACATCGCGGTCTTGCGGTCGCCGGACACCGTGACCGTCTTCGGGAGGCTGCCGCGCGTCAAGCTGAGCCCCTCGATCCGCAAGCGGAGCCTGACCGAACCGCGGTATGTCGGTGCTGCCACAGAGAACGTCGCGGACATCGACTTCGCCTTCCTCGGCATTGCGATGTACGTCGCACCACCGCTGCTCTCAAGCGACATGCTCGCCGTCAAGCTCGGCGGCGGAGGCGGCGGAGGCGGCGGAGGCGGCGGAGGAGGCGGAGGCGGCGGAGGAGGCGGAGGCGGAGGAAGCGGAGGCAGAGGAGGCAGAGGAGGCGTCACCGTTGCGCTCGTCCCCGGGTCGTCGCATGCACCCGCCGTGCGCTCGTTGTTGTCGTCGCCGCTATAGAAGACTCGCCACCGGTAAGTTCCCACTGCCGTGGGACGAAATGCATCGGACGTCGCGGTTGCGGGTTCGTCGGTGGCGGTCAGTGCCTGCGACGAAACGAAGATCGCCGCCGAGCAGTTCGCGTCATTCGGGCCGTAGAGTTGGAACCACACGGTGGACGCGCCTGCGGACGCGCGCTCGCGGACCGTCGCAGTGGCCGTCAACGTTGCGCCAAGGGTGGTCCCGGCCGATGCGGTCGTCGACAAGGAGGGGGTCGCCGGGTCGACGGTCGTCGCGGCCCCGGGATAGTTGCAATCGCTGCTCGAGGGTGCGTTGTTCTCGTCGCCGCTGTAGAAGGCTTTCCAACGGTACGTGCCCGCTTTAGTCGCGGGAACGGTCGGCGACGTAATAGACCCGGCCAGCACGCTAAAAGGGACCGACAACAGCATCGGTGTGCGGCTGCAGTCCCCGTCATCGGGTCCGTACAGCTCGAACCGGATCGCCCCCGCGCCCGGATTCACGGTACCACTCACGGTTGCCGTGCTCGTCAGCGCGTCTGCTGACCCAAGCTTGAACCGCGGCGATGCAACGCTTGCGAGCGCCGTGACCGCCGGCGCAACATCTGTCGTCGTATCAGGATCACCGCAGTTGCTGGAGACCGCGACGTTCGTCCCGTCGTCGGAATACGTTGCCCTCCAGCGGTAGGTGCCGGCCTGCAGGTCCTGAAATGGCGTCGAGGTCACCGTCGTGTCCGCGTCCTGCGACACAACGTCGACCACCTTGGTGTCCACCTCATCGCCACAGGCCTCATCGCTGAAGAGCGAGAACGTGACGATCGCATCGCTCGCAGGAGTAACGCGGTCCTCGACCTCTGCCGTAGCGGTCAACTGTGCGCCGATGCTCAACGTAACCTCCATCGGCGCTACCACACGGATTGTCGCAGCGTTCGCCGTGCTCGCTGCAACCAGTCCGCTCATCCCCACCGCGATGAGCACGGCGAGAACCGTCAACGGCAGGGTCACGGCGCGCCGAAACGGCACAGCAGTCAGGCCAGACATACCTTCTCCCTCGTCAGTTGTCCGGTCGACATCCAGTTCCCCGCGACCGCGGGCAACTGTAATGCGTCGAGCGCCGTCGTGGCAAAGCCCGCGACGAATCTCGGTAGCGTGTCGGGCATGGCCTTCGATGTCTGGTCGGTGGTGCAACCAGCCGCGCTCGGTGTCATTCACGCGCACGTCATGTCGTCGAAGGACGTCGAGGTGGGCGGCTTCTTGATCGGGACGCACGGCGGTGAGCGCGAGCCTCCGCACTGCATCGCCGCCATCGAAGCCCGCGCCGCGGTGGGCGATCTCACGCGGCTGACGTTCACCCACGAAGCCTGGGAGGACGTGCACCGCGTCATCGAGCACTCCTACCCGGAGTGCTCGATCGTCGGCTGGTACCACTCGCATCCCGGGCACGGCATCTTCCTGAGCGATCACGACCGCTTCATCCACCACAACTTCTTCTCGGCGCCCTGGCAGATCGCGCTCGTCGTCGATCCGGTGCACCAGACGGAGGGCCTGTTCTGCTGGACGCACGGCGAGATCGAGCTCGCCTCCAAGCGGGAGGTCGGCGGGGCCGCGAGACCGGAGGCGTCCAGCGCGACGGAACGCGCGTTCACTGGTCGCGGCAGGCTCTCACCGGACGTCAAGCGCGACCGCCTCGTCGTGCAGCCCGACCCACCCGCGACCCTTATCGACGAGAAGGCGCTCGAGCCGCTTCCCACTCGCGCCGCACCGGTTCCGCGCACTCCCGGCACCCCCGATGCGCACACCGCCGCAGCCGCCCGCTACCCCAGCGTGCCGGCGATCGACGTCCCGCCACCGCGGTTGCGGCCGACGGACTCGCAGGCCGCCGGCAGCACGACAGGCCCAGGCGACATCATGCGGGTGCTCCCAACTCCGTCACCGGTGCACGAGCTGCAGCCGACGCCGGTCGCGACCAGCGAGGTATGGCGCGACACCCGGCAGGACGCGTCGAGGTCGCATCCGAGTTCCAGGCAGCGCACCGGCTATCCCCTCGCCGGCCACGTGATCCCGCTCGCCGCAGGTCTCGTGGCCGGCCTCGCCGTCTCGCTCGCAATCTTCTGAGCCGAGCTCAGAGCTTCGGATAGACCGGCTTCGAGACGCCGATGCTCGTCTGGATCCGGCCGATCTCGGACCGGACCGCCGACGCCCAGCGACCGCGCACCTTGACCATGTCCTCGTCCACCGAGCGCGACAAGCGCTCGAACTCGTCCCACTCGGCCAGCACGGTGAGGTTGCTGAACCGCTTTTCGCTGTCGCCTTCGAACCTGCTGATCGCCGCCTCGGCTTGACCGAGGCCCTCGAGGGACTTGCTCACCGGGCTCCCGAACGCCTCGTGGGCGCGCCGCACACTCACTGGCAGGGTGCTTGGCGCCAGCTCGAGCACGTTCCGGAGCTCGTCGATCGTGCGGCCCCGCTCATTGACGAACCCTGCGACCTGGCCGCGCAGGCGGTGTCCGTCGCTGCGCTTGTAGCCGGCCGCGTTGCGCGCCCACGCGCTGACCTCACGGCGGTCGCTGGCGAAGTCGTCCAGCGCGGCGTCGACGTCCTTGCGGTAATCGACCACGGGGACCGCTCGCCTCAGCGCCGCTGCCCGTGCGTCCCGGTACGCCTTGCGCTGCAACCTCCACTTCTTGATCCTGCGGTTGCCGGTCGTGACCATCTCCTGGACGGGACTGAGCGTCTCATCGAGCTCGGCCTTGGTGAATCCCACCCCGCCCGAGGGTTCCTCGATGTCGGACGCGCTCACCGCAGCCGACGCCGTTACGACGTCTTCTGCCGCCGTTCGGATCTCGGCTTCGATCTGTCGCCAGCTGGCGAGGCTGCCTTCGCCCACGCGCTCGACGGTGAGTCGCTTCAAACCGCCCAGCGCCTTGAGATAGGCACGCTCGCTCGCCACGAGTGCCTTGGCAGGATCCGCACGCTTGCGGTTCTTCTGGTTCGTCAGGTCGGCACCGGGGCTCTCGAGCGCCGCAACCTGACGCGCCGCACGCCGTCCCGCCTTCCTCAGTGGCCCGAGCCTGCTCGCCGAGCGCACGGGCGCCATGGCATCCTCGATGGTCGCCTTCGTACTCACGAGACTTGCTGTGATGGCGGCCTTGGACCCGTCGTCGTGACCGAGTACGACCGCGAGCACCGCCACGACGGCGAGTACGAGCACAACCGCCGCCGCGACCGAAGCCGAGCGGCTCTGCCACCACGCATGTCCTCCATCGTCGTGGACGTAGCGGACAGGCGGCCCCCCACCGGTCGGAGGGCCGCCGGAAACGATCGTCGTCGGCTCGGGCGGTGGGTAAGCCGGCGACGACCCTGCCGGCACACGCGAGCCCGGACGCGACGGCGCACGTGATGCCGGACGTGAGGGCGGCGCCGGCCGCGCTGGCGGGCGCGCACCGGGCCGGGTCGTGCGCGGCGGCTGTCGCGGCGGCGGGGAGGCGGGGCCATCCGGAGGAAGATCGTCGACCACCAGACGCGGCTTCTCCGCGTTGTCGACGAGCTTCACCTCGAGCCGCGCGCGCTTGCCGCTGCCCTTCAGGACGATCTCGTCGGGGTCGCGTCGTTCAGGCATGATCGCGGCGACCATACCGCGTAGAACTGACTAACTCGACCAAGAGTTTCTGATCTGACCCGCTCGGAACGGTTAGCATCGCGCCCATGACGCCCCGGGAGGGAAGCACATGAGCCGGATTGCCATCTCAGAGGAGGATCTCGACGGGGGCCCCGAGGCACCGGTCGTCTACGGATCGGTCGGCGGCACGCAGCATCCCAACGTGTACGGACCTGTTCCAGGCACCGTGCCGCCGCCGGGTCGCGCTCACAGCGAGCTCGCCGTTGCGACGTGGGTGCTTGTCGCCGCCGCATGCGTGTTGTGTGTCACCTTCGGCGTCGGCGGGTTCTTCGCTGGTCGCGCCGGTCACGTCTCGCAATCGGAGCTGAAGACCGAGCGCGCGGCTGAACGCGCACGCTTTGACGCAAAGCTGTCCTCGGCCGTCGACGACGCCAAGGCGACAACGCGAAGGTCATTGAGCGCGCAGACGGCCGACCGTGTGCAGAAGGCCCGCAGGTCGGCGTACAAGAGCGGCAAGCAAGCCGGGATCGCCGAGGGGCTTGCCCGGGGACGCGACGAACGCCCGTACGGCTCCACATATCCGGACACCTGCTTGAACTCTGTCTGCTGACGAGGAAACAGGACACATGCGCGCGAGATCATCCGTAGTCCCAGTCGTTTCCAGCCTGCTGCTGGCGTCACTCACGCTGCCCTCCTTCACTCGCGCGGCCACCGTGCCCGCCGCCGTGACAAAGGCCAACAAGAGCGTGGTTCGCGTGGAGCGTTTTCAATCGGACACGCGGACGGCAGAGAAGTCCGCCGCGTTCGCAATCGACAAGGAAGGCAGGTTCCTGACGACGCTGAGTGCCGTGGCACGACAGCCCCGGTTGGACGTGTACGTCGGCAGTCGTAAGAAGCCCTATCACGCCGTCGAGATCCCGAATGACGCGCCTCCCGGCCTCACGCTCATCCGGATCGAGGGCGACCCGCCCGACCTCGCACCGCTCACACCCGCCAACGGCCTTCCCACAGATGCGACCTATTGGATCAGCGCGCCGCCGGCGCGCAAGTCCGCACGTGACGCGCTGACGCGACCACTCAGGACCGAAATCATCACCGCCTCGGAGAGCTGTAGTCAGGGCGCGGGGGTCAGGACCGTGCGGGCTCCCGCCCGCCCGCGGACCAACGGCAGTCCGGTGCTGAACAGGCTCGGACACTTCGTCGGCGTGGTCCGCGCCAGCCCGCCGGCCGATCCTCCGGGTAGCGGGCGGTGCGCGGACATCCAGTTCCTGCCCGCGACACGGGTGCCCGCGCACTTGGCCCGCGTGCCGACGCCCGCTCGCTCCGACTTCCCCGCAGTCACCGTCGTCATCGCACTCGGGATCGCGCTCCTCTTGGCGAACCTGTTCTTTCTGCTGCGTCGCCGCAGGGTGGTCGCCGAGCCCGTCCTCGTCAAGGGTCCCGACAGCCCGACCGCCGAGCCAGCACCCACGGCGGCCGTCTACGAGGTGGAGGACGACCTCGAGATCACGATCCGCCCGCGGGAGGGATCGACGCGGGTCACGCCGGTAGCCGGTACCACCCGCGTGGCGCGCCCGCCGGCGGCGACGCGCGTCTCCGATCCCCCGGAGGACGCGCCGGCCGATCCCGACGACGAGCTCGGACCAATCTCGCTGAAGTGAGCCGCGCCAACCCCGCCCCGGGTGTGTCTGACGGCTGCCGACCCGGAGGTAGACTCGCCCCGCGATGGATGACTCCGAAGCCCGCCGCACGATAGGGCGCTACAGGCTCGACGCCGAACTCGGGCGCGGCGGCATGGGCGTCGTCTATGCCGCCCATGACGCTCGCCACGGACGGTCGGTGGCGATCAAGCTCATCGCGCCGCACATCGCGCGCGACCACGAGTTCGCGAGCCGGTTCATGCGCGAGGCGCGGATCGCCGTCACGCTCGAGCACCCGAACGTCGTGCCCGTGTACGAGACGGGCGACGACGGCGGCACGCTCTTCATCGCCATGCGGCTGGTCGACGGCGCGGATCTCGCCATGGTCGTCCGCGAGCAGGGCGCGCTGTCGCTGCCTCGCGTCCTGCGGATCGCGCGCCAGGTCGGGTCGGCCCTCGACGCCGCGCACGCCCACGGCCTCGTGCACCGCGACATCAAGCCCGGCAACGTCCTGCTGACCGGCACCGGCGACGACGAGCACGTCTACCTCACCGATTTCGGGCTGGCTTGGGAGGCGTCGGCGGAGGAGCACCTCACCAGCACGGGCGAGTGGATCGGCACGGCGGACTACATCGCCCCGGAGCAGATCGCCGGAGGCGTCGTCAGCGCTCGCAGCGACATCTACTCGCTCGGCTGCGTGCTGTTCGAGCTGCTGACGGGACGGGTCCCGTACGACGGGATCGTCGTGCGCAAGCTCTACGCCCACTCGTGCGAGCCGCTGCCATCGATCGGCCAAGCGCTGGGCGCAAGCAGCAGCCTTGCCGACGAGGTCCTCGCGCGCGCAACCGCGAAGGCTCCCGCCGACCGCTATCGCTCGGCGGGCGATCTGTGCCGTGCGCTCGCCGCTGCCACGACCGGTCATGCCGCGCCGCCCCGCGAGCGCTCGGTGGCGACCGGGACCGCCCTGACCGGCATCAACCACCGCGCGCTCGTCGGCCGCATCCCGAGCCACCGTGAGTCCGACGTCGTCGTCTCGCTGCGCCACGCCAACAAGCCCATCACGACCGTGCGCTCCGGCGCCCGCCGCGCGCTCGATCCCAAGACGACGGTGCCCGCTAGGCCCCGCCGAACCATCGACCCCGGCATCTAAGGTCTGGCCATGGCAGCCCGCTCCGCACCGAGCCCCATGCCCCCGACCTACTTCCTGCCCGTGCGCCCCGCCAGCGCGCAGGAGACCAATCGCTTGGCCGAGGCTCGTCGGAAGGGTCCGTTCGTGGCGTGGCGCGACGGCGCGAGGGTACTGCAGGTGCACGCGCTGCGGCCTGGCAAGCCCGTGACCATGGGGCGCTCGACCGACAACACGATCGCGATCGAGCACCTGCTGGTCTCCCGCGATCACGCCGAGGTCGTGCTGCACGTGCGCAGCACGCCGCCGGACACCTCGGTGTTCCTGCTCGACCTGCGGTCCAAGCACGGAACCGCCCATCGCCCGCTGAAGACGGCGACGGGCGCCGACACGCCGTCCGGCCCGCTGCAGGCGGCACCGAGTCAGCCGGCGGGCCCGCTGCGGATGGCTTCGGGCGACCACGACGTCAAGCTCGCGGGCGAGGTGTGGATACGCATCGGCGGGGTCCCGGTCGACCGCGGTGCGACCGGCGACCGCGACTACGACCTGCCCGATCCGACCAAGCGGGAACACGATGTGCTCGTCGAGCTCTGCAGGCCGCAGTTCGGGGCGGCCGGCAGCCCGGTTGCGACACCGAGCAACGCGCAGATCGGGTCGCGCGTCAAGCCGCCCATCGGAGCCGAGCGCGTCAGCGACCTCCTCAGCCAGATGTACAAGAAGTACGACCTTGCGGGCACCAAGGAGCAGAACCGATTCAGGCTGGTCGAGCTGGCCCTCGAGCATCGCCTCGTCCGCCCCGAGGACTACGTCTGACGGATTCGACGGGCCGGGCGGCGCGCCGCGCCGCGCGTGCGAACGGCACCCCCTCTTGCGGATGTCCCCCCTCCGGAGAGGGACCCCCCACCTCCGGATGAGGCCCTCGGAAGTGGCCCGCCACGCGTCGAGCATGGCGGCATGTCGACCTCAACCCCCACACACAAGCTGCGGCAGCCGGTCATCCACTGCCTGCCGCAGGATGCCGCCGCACTGACACGGCTGGCGCACACGCGCGTCAGACGCGAACGGCCGGGGAGCGCACAGCACCGCTACCTCGACAACTTGATCCGCAAGCCATGGGGACGTGAGTACCGCATCTACGACGATGCGCTCATCGACGTGTGGATGCTCGAGCTGCAGGCCGGCAGCAGCACGTCGATGCACTGCCACCCGCGCAAGGACACGTTCCTGCTGTGCGTGAGCGGACACGGCGAGACCGTCACGGGGAGCTATCGCCGGATCCCCCTGAGCCCGGGCACCGTGCTGCACATCGAGCAGGGCGCGACCCATTGCAGCCACGCCCACACGGGCATGACGCTCGTCGAGATCGAGACGCCGCGCGACAAGTTCGACCTCGTCCGTCTCGAGGACGATCACGGGCGGCGCAGGACCGACTACGAGAGTGCCCAGCACACGGCCCGGCTCGACCCGCCCCTCGAGCGGGCCGGTGGTGGACCACCGAAGGCCCGCGTTCGCCCGCGCTCTGCCAGCGGAGCGCACCGCTTCGCCTTGGAGGCGGGCGTGGAGATCCTGCGGCGCCCCACCGGGATCGCCTTCGCGATCTCGCTGGACCTCCTCGGCGTGCTGCGTCGCGAGATCGCGATCCACACGCCCGACGACTTCGGCGCGATCGAGCCCGACGACACGTACCTGACCATCCGCAACACCGACCAGGAGCACTCACCATGACCCGCGCAGCGATCATCACCGGCCCCGGCTTCCAGGATCACGACGTGATCTACACGTACTACCGCTCGCAGGAGGCGGGCTTCGACGTGGAGGTCGCGACCGCCGGTGGGCGGCCCGTCACCGGGAAGTACGGCGTCGGCGTGCCGCTCGACAAGCGGGCCAAGGCGTGCATCTCGTTCGACGATCTCGACGTCGACGAGTTCGACCTCGTCATCCTCACGGGCGGCCACGAGGCGCCCGATCGCGTGCGCCAAGATCGCCGCGTGCTGGACTTCGTGCAGGCGATGGACGCCGCCGGCAAGGTCGTCGCCGGCCTGTGCCACGGGCCGTGGATCATGATCTCCGCCGGCATCATGCGCGGGCGGCGGGCCTGCGCGTACGTCGGCATGCGCGACGACATGATCAACTCGGGGGCCGAGATCGAGGAAGCGGACGTGATCGTGGACCGCAACATGGTCACGTGCTCGTACTACGGCGCGGTCGGCCCGTTCATGCGGACGGTGATCGAGGTGTGCGAGGAGCGCTCGAGCCTCGCCTCGAGCTGAGCGGTCAAGCGAGCCGCACGGCACGCGGCGTTCCCCGGCGGCGTCGGGGAGCGCCGCGCCGGCGGCTTACGCCACCACGCTGGCCCGCTCCTCCCAGAACGGCGCGCTCATCTGCAGCGTGCTGATCAGCCGGTCCGCGACCTCGCCATGCGGCTCGTCGCGGTAGGCGATGAAGAGCGTGTTGAAGCGGCGGTTGACCGGCTCGTAGAGCTCGAAGAGCCGCTCCTCGCGCAACGATTCCTGCACGATGTAGCGCGGGATGACCGTCACGCCCGAGCCCGTGATCGCGACCTCCCGCAGCGCCCGGAAGTCCGGCATGATCAGCGGCACCTGCTTGAGCTTGTCCTCGGCGAAGATCGCGTTGCGGTGCTTGGACACGAGCGGGTGGTCGCGGATGACGGTCAGCGTCTCGTCGAACGCGATGAACGGAGCGCCCGCAAGCGCCTCGACGGTCTTGAGCTCGATCTCCTCCCGGGTATCGCCGGGCTCGAGCTTTGCCTGGACGCGCTCGTGCCATTCCCGCGCGCCGACCAGGACGTACTCCTCGTTGAACAGCGGCTCGTACCTGATCGCCGTCGTCTCGCTGTGAATCTCCCGCGTCGCGATGAACATGTCGAGCGTGTGATCCTCGAGCTGCCCGAGCAGCTGCTCGGCCGTCCCCGGCCGGATGCGGATGAAGACGTTCGCGTCGTACAGGGGCTTGAGGGCGGGGAGGACGCGCATCGACAGCAGGTCCGGAGGCCCCCCGAGGCCGATGTGCGACTCCATCGGCGTCTCGGCGAACGTCAGGCGGTCGAGCTGCTCCAGCGACGGCTGGATCGTGCGCTGCAGCGCCGCGCCGGCAAGCGTCAGCTCGACGCCGTTCGGCCCGCGCGTGAACAGCGGTCGGCCGTAGCCCTCCTCGAGGCGCTGGATGTGCTCGGTCACCGTCGGCTGGCTGACGCCGAGCTCGGCGGCCGCCTTGCTGATCGAGTGATGGCGCGCTACGTAGAGGAAGCTGCGCAGGTGTGCCAGCTTGGGTGCGGGTTCGTTGTTCATGGTCGTGCGGTGGGCGACACGGCTGGCTCGTGCGGGACGGCTTCGACGCTGAGTACCCGTATCCCACATCTTCGCGCAGACTCGGCGTCCTCGGGTCGGTGGTCGCTCGCCGCCGCCCGGCGCGCGGCGAAGCCGGCCAGGTGCGCGGTGCGGCGGCAGCCCTCGACGGCGAAGGAGATCATGGCGACGATACTATTGCTTTTCCTTCTAGCTGTGCTAATCTTCCGCCATGGTCGTTCGCCGGGTGTAGCCGCCTTCCGGCGGGGGCGAACAGGCCATGACTACCGATCACGTCTGCTCCTGAGACGGCCCCCATCCCCGGGGGGCGGGATCTGCGTGCAGCCCTGTGCTGGCCAGGCTCGACCCGTGCCTGGCCAGCCAGTGGGCACACGCCGCCGCTCGGCGCCGGCGCGGCCCGGTCGGGCGGGTTGCGCTACCCGTTCTTGCCGACCTTCGAGATCGACTCCTTGAGCGTGTCGACGATCTCCTTGGCGATGCCACCGCCCTTCATGCCTCCGGCGGCGGCGACGACGCCCGTCAGCAGCGTCGCGAGCAGGAGCATCAGCCCGACGTACTCGACGGTGCCCTGGCCGCGCTCCTCGCGCAGCAGGCGGGCGACGTTCGCGTGGATCCAGCCCATCGTTCGATACGGCATCTGCAGCCTCCAGCAGGTGGGGTTCGGGATGGCCCCGATGCTGCGCGGAAGGGTGTGACGGATCTAGACGCAAGTGCAACGTCTTGCACGCGAAGGTGTTCCAACTCTGTGAATGTGCGCAACCTCGGCATGCGCGCGCTCGTCGTCACCAACATGTACCCCTCCCCCGAGCGGCCTGCGCTGGGCGGCTTCGTCCGCGACCAGGTCGAGGCGCTGCGGCGCATCGAGGGCCTCGACGTCGAGCTGCACGCCTTCGCCCCGGGCGGCATCGGAAGCTACGCGCGCGCCGCGCGCGAGCTCAGGCGCCGCTTCAGGGGCCAGCGCTTCGACATCGTCCACTCCCACTTCGGCCTCACCGCCTGGCCGGCGCTCGCCGTGAGCGCCGACAAGCGCCTCGTCACCCTCCACGGCAACGACCTCTACCACCCGCGCTCGCGGAAGATCACGACGCCCGCCCTGCGCCGGATGGATCTCGTCGGCACGCCGACGGCAAGCTTCGCCTCCAAGGTGCCCGGCGCGGCTCGGGGCCGCACGATCGCGATCCTGCCGTGCGGGATCGACACGGATCGCTTCCACCCGCTCGACCGCGGCGCCGCGCGCGAGCGGCTCGGCCTGGCCGCCGACGGCCGCTACCTGCTCTTCCCCTACGACCCGGCGCGCCCCGTCAAGCGCGCCGATCGTGCTCGCGAGCTCGCGAGCGCGGCCGGTGCGGAGCTGCTGGTGCTCGGCGGCGTCGCCACCGGCGACGTCCCGCTGTGGGTGAACGCCGCGAACGCCGTCGTCTGCCCCAGCGAGTGGGAGACGTTCGGCCTGGCCTGCGTCGAGGCGCTCGCCTGCGACGTCCCTGTGGTCGCCCGCCCGACCGGCGTACACGCCGAGGCGCTGCGCGGGATCGCGGGCACGCTGTGCTCCGAATACGACCTGAACGGCTGGGCCGCAGCCGTCGAACCGCACCTCGAGGCAGCCGATCCGCGCGTCGCGGGGCGCGCCCGCGCGCTGCAGTACTCGGCCGACGCCCTAGCCGCGCGCGTCGCGACGGCATGGCGCTGGCTGCTGTCGGGTGGCCCGGCGCCGCCTCTATACTCCCCCGCCGAGGCACGGACCGAGCCCTCGCTCGGCGCCCCTTCGTCATGACCGGACTGAAGCAGCGCATCCCCCGCCGACGCGCTCCCGGCTCCCCCCGCCGCAGCGATGCCGGCTTCGCAGCCCGCCTCAAGGCCGGTCTGTCACGCCTGCGCCCATCCGGCCTGTCACGCCTGCCCTCAGCCCTGTCGCGGCTGCGTCCGGGCGGCGGCAAGCGCATGCCGTGGGGGAAGCGCGCCGCGCAGCAGCCCGCCCTGCCCGTGGGCGACCCGGGCGCGACGACCGCCGTCGCGACCAGCGAGGTCGTCGAGCCCGGGCCCGACTCGGCGAGCTTTCGCGACCGCGGCCGGCTGCGTCGGCGCCTGCGCTTCCTGCGCCGCGCCCGCGAGCTCGCGTTTCGCGACGTCGGCGGCCTCATCTTCGACATGCGCCGCTTCGGCCGCGACCGCCCGGACCTCGTCGAGGCGAAGCTCAACGCGCTCGCCGCCGTCGACCAGGAGCTGCGCGCGCTCGAGCGCGTGCTCGACGACCGCCGCCCGATCCACGAGCTGCGCGAGCCGGGGCTGTCGTCCTGCCCGCGCTGCGGTGCGCTGCACGCCAGCGAGGACAACTTCTGCCCCCGTTGCGGGCTGCAGTTCGGCGGCGCGCAGGCCATGGGCGAGGTCGGCGGCGCGATCGCCGCGCCGCCGCAGGCCCCGCCCGCACCGGTTGCGCAGCAGACGGCGGCGACGCTGGTCGTGCCCGGCTCGGCCCTCGAGCAGGCGGGCGAGCAGGCCGCGACGCCCGCCTCGGGGCCGGATGGCTCCACCTCCGCGCCGTCCGCGGAGCCCGTGCGGCCAGCGCGCGACGCGCTGGCCGACGACGAGCAGCAGACCGAGATCTACCGCCCGCACGACGCGTCGTGAGCCCGCCGCCGGCGAGCGACGGCCCGAGGTCGTGAGCACCCCACCGCCGGCGGCGCCCGGCGATCCGCAGCTGCCGCCCGCCGGCACGCTGCGCTGCCCGCGCTGCTCGGCGGCCATCGGCCCGGAGCAGGACTGGTGCCTCGAGTGTGGCGCTCCCGCCCGCACGCGCCTCGCCCAGACGCCGAACTGGCAGCTGCCGACCGTCGCGATCGGCGCGATCATCCTGATTGCCGGCGCGATGCTCGCGTTCGCCTTCGTGAAGCTCACCGACGACGATGGCCCGCCCGCCGCGGCCACGACGGCGGTCCCGGTCGCGACGACGCCCCCGGTCCTCCCGCCGGCCTCGACGACCCCCGCGCCGGTCACGTCGACACCGACGGCGACGACGCCGGCGACCACCCCCACCGCGACGACGTCGACGACCCCCACCACACCCACGACGACGCCGACCACCACCACGTCGACCACATCGACCACGACGACGCAGACGACGAGCACCGCACCCCCGCCGCCACTGGCCCCGCGAACCACCGAGCCCTAAACGACGACGGGCGCGGCAGGGCGCCGCGCGCGGCTCTCAGCCCAGCGCCCGGCCAGCCCTCACCGCCCGCCCGCACTGCGCCCGCCTTCAGCCCAGCACCGGCCAGCCTCCCACCGCCAGGCGATCGCGGGTCCGTGCGGCCAAGGGGTGCAGATCGACCTCGGCCGCCGCCGGCGCACGCTCCGCGCCCACCGTCTCGAGCGTGATCGCGACAGAGCGCGACAAGGCGCTCAAGTCGTAGCCGCCCTCGAGCACGATCCCGAGCGGGACCCCCAGCTCGTCCGCCATCGCGCGCACCGACGCGGACATCGCGCGGTAGCCGTCGTCGGTCACGGCACAGCCGGCGAGCGGGTCGTCGGCATGAGCGTCGTAGCCCGCGGAGACCAGCACGAGCGACGGCTCGTACGCACGCGCCAGCGGGCGCACGACATGCTCGACGAACGACACGAACACCGCGTCCCCCGAGCCGCCCGGCACCGGCAGGTTGACCGTGTAGCCCATCCCCGGCCCCGCGCCGGCATCCGTCTCGCGCCCCGTGCCCGGATACAGCGGCCATTGATGAATCGAGCAGAACAGGACGTCGTCGCGCTCGAAGAAGATGTCGTTCGTGCCGTTGCCGTGGTGCACGTCCCAGTCGACGATCAGCACCCGCGCCGCCCCGCCCAAGGACAGCGCGTGCTGCGCCGCGATCGCGATGTTGTTGAACAGGCAGAAGCCCATCGCCCGCCCCGCCGTCGCGTGATGGCCGGGCGGGCGGTGCAGCGACGCGGCCACCGCCGGCCCGTCGGCGCCAAGCAGCGCGTCGACCATCGCGACCGCCCCACCCGCACCATGCAGCGCGGCCTCAAACGAACCCACGCTCACGGTCGTGTCCATGTCGATCATCCCGCCGCCGCGCTCCGCGAGCGCCTCGATCCGATCGACGTGCGCCGCCGGGTGCACCGCCTCGATCATCGCCCGCGACGCCGCCGGCGACAGCCGCACATCCCACCCCAGCCAGTCACGCTCGCTCAGCGCGCGCTCGATCGCGACGATCCGCCGCGCGGACTCCGGATGCGCCCCGGTGTCGTGCTCGAGCGAGGACGGATGGCGGAGCAGGATCGGGTCCGGCATCCGGATACCGTACCGGCCAACGTGGCCATGCAAGCGCTGCTCACCACCGACGTCGCGGTCGTCGGGGCCGGCGCCGCCGGGCTCTACGCGGCGCTCACCGCGGCCCGCGACGGCGCGCGCGTCGCGCTCGTGTCCGCGACCCCCCTCGCGCAGACCGCGAGCTACTGGGCTCAGGGCGGGATCGCGGCCGCCCTCGCGGTCGAGGACGACGCCGACCAGCACCTCCACGACACCGAGGTCGCGGGCCGCGACGCCGTTCGCCATTCGGCCGCGCAGACGCTCGTCGACGAGGCGCCGGGGTGCGTCGCCGACCTCGAGCGCCTCGGCGTGCGCTTCGACGCCGACCGCCACGGCAACCTCGCGCTCGGCCTGGAAGGCGGCCACTCGCGCCGGCGCGTCGTGCACGCCGGCGGCAGCGCCACCGGCCGGCGCATCGTCCGCCAGCTCTCCGCGCTCGCCGTCGAGAGCCCGCGGATCGTGGTGATCGAGGGCGCGCGCGCCACGAGCGCGTGGCTCGAGGACGGCCGCTGCGTCGGGATCCTGCTCGAGGACGGCCGTGCGATCCGCGCCCGCGCCACGATCCTCGCGACCGGCGGCGCGGCCGCGCTGTGGTCGCGCACGACGAACCCGCCCGGCTCGCTGGGCATCGGGATGGCGCTCGCGCACGCGGCCGGCGCCGACCTCGCCGACCTCGAGTTTCTGCAGTTCCACCCGACCGCGGTCAAGGGGATCAAGGGGCGCGAGGGGTTCCTCGTCACGGAGGCGATCCGCGGCGAGGGCGCCACGCTGCACGGCCCCGACGGCGAGCGCTTCGTCGAGGAGCTCGCCCCGCGCGACGAGGTCGCGCGCGCGATCGACTTGGTCCTGCGCGAGACCGGCGAGCCGTCCGTCGGCCTCGACATGCGCGACGTCGACCCGGCGCGCTTTCCGAACGTCGTCGCCGCGCTCACCGAAGCGGGCCTCGACCCGACCAAGGAGCCGATACCGGTCTCCCCCGCCTCGCACTACATGATGGGCGGGATCGTCACCGACCTGCACGGACGCAGCACCGTCGCGGGCCTGTACGCCGTCGGCGAGACGGCCTGCACCGGGCTGCACGGCGCAAACCGCCTCGCCTCCAACTCGTTAAGCGAGTGCTTCGTCTTCGGCGCGCGCGCCGCGGCGGCGGGGCTGGACGAGCACGATCCGGGCGCGCCGCCCGCGGGCGTGCAGCCGCCGCCGGCCGCCACGCTCGTCAAGCCGCAGCGATCCACGCAGGACGCGCTCTGGCGCGACGCCGGGCTCGTGCGAACGCGCGCGAGCCTCGAGCGCCTGCTCGACGACCCCCACCCGCTCGCGCGGCTCATCGCCACGTGCGCGCTGCGCCGGGAGGAGAGCCGCGGGGCGCACCAGCGCGCCGACTTCCCCGCCACCGACGCCGCGCTGGACCATCGTCACGCCGTCGTCGCCGCCGACGGCGAGCCGCGCCTCGCGCGCTGGGAGTAGGCCCCGCATCACGCCACCCCCTCCGCCACGGCGCCGGCGGGCGCCCGGAGCGCCACGGGCCGCATCACGAGCACGACCACCGCCAGGGCGAGCGCCAGGAACAGCGCCGAACCGGTGAGCGACGTGCCCACCGCCTCCGCGAGCTCGTAGCGCACCCCGGCCGCACCGGCCGGAGCATGCGCAGCGGCCCCGTGGCTCGCCGACGCGAACACGGTCACGAGGACGCCAAGGCCCAGCGACCCTCCGAGCTGATGCGCGACGTTCACCAAGCCGGACGCGGCGCCCGCATCGTCCGGATGCACGCCGGCGACGCCCGCGGACGTCAGCGGCGTGAGCGCGATCCCCATCCCAACGCCGAGCAGCAGCATCGGGCCGACGATCTGCGGGAAGTACGCCGTGCCCTCCGACAGCTGGCTCATCCACGTCATCCCGGCGAGCGCGAGCACGAGCCCGCCCGTCAGGATGCGCGTGTCGTCGAAGCGCCGCGCGAGCCGCGGCATGACGCGCACCATCCCGAACAGCGCGAGCGTGAGCGGGAGGAACGCGAGCCCGGCGCGCAGCGGGCTGTAGCCGTGCACCCCCTGCAGGAACTGGGTCAAGAAGAAGAACAGCGAGAACATCCCGCTGACGACGAGCACCCGCGCCACGAGGGCGCCCGTGCGCTCGCGGCTCGCGAAGAGGCGTAGCGGCGTGATCGGCTGCTGTGCCCGCCGCTCGGTCAGGACGAATCCGACGAGCAGCGCGGCGCCGAGCGAGAACGATCCGACCGTGACGCGATCGCTCCAGCCATCCGACGCGGCCCGCACGAGGCCGTAGACGACAGCGGTCATGCCAAACGTCGACGTCAGCGCGCCCGTGAGGTCGAAGCGGCCGGGGCGCGGCGCGGTCTCCGGCAGATGGCGCGGCGCGAGCCAGACGAGCGCGACGCCGAGCGGGACGTTGATGAACAGGCCCCAGCGCCACGACACCCACGAGGTGAGCATGCCGCCGAGCACGAGCCCGACGCTGCCACCCGCTCCTGCCACGGCGCTGTAGAGCGCGATCGCGCGCGTGCGCTCGGGGCCTTCGCGAAAGCTCGTCGTGAGCAGCGCGAGCGTCGACGGCGCGGCGATCGCGGCGCCGACGCCCTGCAGGGCGCGCGCTGCGAGCAGCCAGGCAGGCGACTGGGCGAGCCCGCCGAGGATCGAGGCGAGCGTGAAGATCGCGATGCCCGCGACGAAGACGCGGCGGCGACCGAGGATGTCCCCCGCGCGAGCGCCGAGCAGCAGCAGCCCGCCGAACGTCAGCGCGTACGCGTTCTGCACCCACGACAGGGCGGTCGGCGAGAAGCCGAGCGTGTCTTGCATCTCCGGCAGCGCGGTGATCACGATCGAGACGTCGAGCACGATCATCAGGTAGCTGGCGAGGATGATCGCGAGCACGAACGCCTGGTTGCGCTCGGGCGCTGCGCCGGTGCTGGTGCTGCGGGACCTGCGAGCAAAGCTGAACCTCATGGAGAACCCTTCAGGTGGAGCCGGACATTCGCTAAAGTGGAGGCCACCTCCATAACTAACAGGAGCCGCCCTCCGCTTACTGGGAACGATAGCGGAGGCTGCCTCCGCTTTCAAGGCCGAGATCGAAAGACGTCATGAGCACCTCACAAGCCGATGCCGCCGTCCTCTCCCGGCGCCCCAAGCGCGCTGACGCGAGGCGCAACTACGACAAGCTCGTCGGCGCCGCGCGCGCGGCCTTCGCCGCCGACGGGACGTCGGCGGCGCTCGAGGACGTCGCCCGCCGCGCGGAGGTCGGCATCGGCACGCTGTATCGCCACTTCCCCACGCGCCAGCACCTGCTCGAAGCGGTGTACGTCGACGAGGTCGAGGCGATGAGCCGCCAGGCCGACGACCTCGCCGAGCTGGCGCCGTGGGACGCGCTGTCGGAGTGGCTGCACCGGTTCGTCGGCTTCGCGGCGACCAAGCGGGCGCTCGCGGAAGAGCTGCTCGCCTACATGGACCAGGACGCGGTCGTGTTCCAGTCCTGCCGCACGGCTGTGACCGACGCGGGCGAGCGGCTGCTGCGGCGCGCGCAGGAGGCCGGCGTCGCCCGGCCCGACACGAACTTCAACGACGTCGGGCGGATGATCAGCGGGATCGCGGCGATCCGCAACGCCGAGCCCGACGAGATCGAGCGCATCCTCGAGCTCGCGCTCGACGGGCTGCGCTACCGCCCGGAGGGCTAGCGGCCGCTGCCCACCGGCGTGCGGGCCGCGGGCTCCGCGCCCGCGACGACCTCGGCGCCCGCCGCCGCGTCGACGGCCGGCTCGGCCGCCATCGTCGTGCGCAGCGGGACCTCCTTCAGCGCGAGCGACAGCACGAACGCCACGGCGCCGAGCGCCGCGCCGACGAGGAACACCGGTGACAGCGCGTCGACGAACGCCAGCAGGAAGTCGTGGCGGACCTCCGGTGGCAGCGCGTGGACCTCCGCCGGCGAGACGTTCACACCGCCGCCCGACAGCCGCGCCGCGATGTCGCCCGGCAGCACCGCGAGCTCAGTCGCCAGCCGCGACGCGAAGATCGCCCCGAACAGCGCGACGCCGAGCGAGCCGCCCATCGAGCGAAAGAACGTCGCGGTCGAGGTCGCCACGCCGACGTCACGCCGCGGCGCGTCGTTCTGCACGACGAGCACGAGCACCTGCATGACGAGGCCGATGCCGACTCCCAAGACGAGCATGTAGACCGAGGCGAGCCACGGCGCCGTGTCGACCTCGAGGCGCGAGAGCAGGAACATCCCGACCGTGGTGACCGCCGTGCCCGCGATCGGGAACATCCGGTAGCGCCCGATCCGCGTGATCGCGCGGCCGGACAGGACGCTCGCGGTCAGCAGGCCCGCCATGAGCGGCAGCATGCGCAGGCCCGAGCTCGTCGGGCTCACGCCGTAGACGAGCTGCAAGAACAGCGGGATGAAGATGATCGCGCCGAACATCGCGAGGCCGATCACGAAGCCCAGCCCGCTCGCGACGCTGAACACCCTCGACTTGAAGAGGCCGAGCGGGATGATCGGCTCCTTCGCGCGCCGCTCCTGCCAGACGAACGCCGCGAGCAGCGCCGCGGCGCCGAGCGCGAGGCCGGCGACCTGCGGCGACCCCCACGCGTACTCGTTACCGCCCCATGTCGTGACGAGGACGAGCGCGCTGACGCCCGCCGTCAGCAGGCTCGCGCCGGCCCAGTCGATGCGGTGGTGCTGGGTCGGCGTGCGCAGGTGCAGGCGAAAGACGACGACGAGCACCGCCACGATGCCGACCGGGAGGTTGACGTAGAACACCCAGCGCCACGAGAGCGACTCGACGAGAAAGCCGCCGAGCAGCGGCCCCGCGACGGACGCGACGGCGAACACGGAGCCGATCAGCCCCATGTAGCGCCCGCGCTCGCGCGGCGGGACGATGTCGGCGATGATCGCCTGCGCGCCGACCATGAGCCCTCCCGCGCCGATCCCCTGCAGCGCGCGGAAGCCCACGAGCTCGCCCATCGACCGGCTGAGCCCGGCGAGCATCGACCCGGCGAGGAAGATGAGGATCGCGGCGAGGAACACGGGCTTGCGCCCGTACATGTCGCCGAGCTTGCCGTACAGCGGCGTCGACGCCGTCGATGCCAGCAGGTAGGACGTCACGACCCACGAGAGGTGATTCAGGCCGCCGAGGTCGCCGACGATCGTGGGCAGCGCGGTCGAGACGATCGTCTGGTCGAGCGCGGCGAGGAACATGCCGAGCATGAGCGCGGCGAAGACCGTGGCCAGCGCGCGGCCGGTCGGCGGGGAGCCATCGCCGGCGGCGCCCACGACGCCCGGCATCCCGCCGCTGCGGACCGGTGCCCTTGCGTGGTCGCTCGCCACGGGCGTGCCGCGCCTACGCCTGCAGCGCGTCGGCGAGCGGTGCCAGGATGGCGAGCAGGCGCTCGAGCGGCGCCTCGGCGAGCGCCGGCAGCGTCCCGCCGGCGCGGACGAGCGAGATGCCCGTGGCGATCGCGACGAGCAGCTCGGCGCGCAGCTCGGCCTCGGCCGCGTCGCCGGCCGCGAGCTCGCCGGCCAGCGGCTCGACGACGTAGCGATGGACGATGTCGCGGACCTGCTCGCGCATCGCGTCGGTCAGGGTCGGGCTCACCATCGCGAGGCCGATCGGGCCGCTGCCGCGCTCGTCGGCGCGGGTGAGCATGTGCACGAGCGCCTCCGCCGGATCGGCCGGCACGTGCCCGCGGCCCTCCTGCTGGGCGAGCGCGGCGAGGTACAGGCCCTCCTTGCCGCCGAAGTAGCGGGCGATGAGCGCGGCGTCCACCCCGGCGCGCTCGCCGATCTCGCGCACCGTCGCCGCGTCGTAGCCGCGCTCGTCGAACAGCGCGCCCGCCGCGTCGAGCAGCGCCTGGCGGCTGGCCTGCGCGTCGTAGTGGCGCCGGGGCGACGGCTCCGCCCTGCCGACGACCGCCTCGGATGGCTCCGCCTCGCCGGCGACGGCCGCCTCGGATGGCTCCGCGCCGCCGACGGCCGCGTCGAGCGATTCCGGGTCGCCCTCGGCGGGGCGCCCGACCGCGACCGCGGCCCTGCTACTTTTGTCAGCAAACGATGACATCACTTGCTGACATTACCACGACCTCCCCGGCTCCCCGCCAGCACTACGGCTTGACCTTCGCCTGCCTCGCGCTCGGTGCCGCGACGTTCGCGATCCTGCAGTCGCTCGTCGCGCCCGCGCTGCCCGAGATCCAGCGCGAGCTGCACACCTCGCCGACCGCGGTCGCCTGGGTCCTCACCGGCTACTTGTTGAGCGCGTCCGTCCTCACGCCGATCGTAGGGCGCCTCGGCGACATGTTCGGCAAGGAGCGCACGCTCGTCATCTCGCTCGCCGTCCTCGCCGCTGGCACGCTGCTCGCGGCGCTCGCGACGAGCATCGAGGTGCTGATCGCCGGGCGCGTCATCCAGGGCTGCGGCGGGGCGATCTTCCCGCTGGCGTTCGGGATCATCCGCGACGAGTTCCCGCGCGAGCGCGTCGCGACGGGGATCGCGCTCATCTCGTCGATCCTCGGTGTCGGGGCGGGCTTGGGCATCGTGCTCGCCGGCCCGATCGTCGACGCGCTGTCGTACCACTGGCTGTTCTGGATCCCGTTCTTCCTCGTCGTGATCACGACCATCCTGACGGTGTTCTTCGTCCCCGAGTCGCCGATCAAGGTGCCGGGTCGTGTCAACTGGCTCGGCGCATTTCTGCTGTCGGCGTGGCTCGTGTGCCTGCTCGTCGCGATCAGCGAGGGCTCGCGCCGGGGGTGGGACGATCCACTGGTCCTGGGCGGGCTCGCCGCCGCCGCGCTGTTGATGTGGGCGTGGATCGCCAACGAGCAGCGCGCCGCCGAGCCGCTCGTCGACATGGCGATGATGCGCATCCGCGGCGTGTGGACGGTGAACGCGGCCGCGTTTCTCGTCGGCGCCGGGCTGTTCACCTCGTTCATCCTCATCCCGCAGTTCACCGAGACGCCGTCGTCGGCGGGCTACGGCTTCGGGGCGTCGGTCACCGAGGCGGGGCTGTTCCTGCTGCCCTCGACCGTGGGCATGCTGCTCATCAGCCCGCTGGCCGGCCGGATGGCCAACCGCGTCGGCTCGCGCGTGCCGCTCGTGATCGGGTCGCTGGCGACGGCCGCGTCGTTCCTGTTTCTCGCCGTCGCGCATGACGAGCCGTGGGAGTTCTACGCGGCGTCCGCGCTGCTGGGCGTCGGGATCGGGCTGGCGTTCGCCTCGCTCGCGAACCTCATCGTGGAGGCGGTGCGGCCGGACCAGACGGGTGTGGCGACCGGCATGAACACCGTCATGCGCAGCGTCGGCGGGTCCGTCGGCAGCCAGGTCGGCGCGAGTGTGCTCGCCGCGACCGTCGTCGGCAGCGCCTTGCCGACCGAGAACGGCTACACCCTCGCGTTTATCTTCGCCGCGTGCGCGTGCGGCCTGGCCGCGGTCGCGAGCCTCGCCGCGCCGCGGCGGGCGAAGAGCGCGATCGCAGTGGATCTCGCCGCGGGCTGAGTCACTCCGCACTCGGTGCGTTCACACATTTGACAACACAGCGACGCGCGAAGGCTGTACAGTCCGCGTCGCTGCCTTGGGGAAGGGCTGCAGTCACTAGTCGCCAGCAAGCCACGGAAGGCAAGGCATGACTCGCAGAGGATGGACGTTCTCGTCGTTGACGGCCGCGGTGGGTGTGGCGGTGCTCGCACTGGTCGGAACAGGCGAGGAGCCGCCGCCGTCTCAAAGCGCATCGCTGCGCGCGGCCGCTGCCGCCCTGCAGCCTCGGCCTGCGGCGGCGTCGCCAGCGGCCCTGGCCGCCTCCGCGCATGCGTTTGCGGGTCAATCCGATCGGGCCGCAGCCGAGACGGTCACACGGAAGTTCGGCGATCTCATGCGCAGCCCGGGCTGGCCGGATCTGCGGTCCACCAGGGGCGTGCGCGTCAACCGGGTGCTACCGGGCGGCCACCGCGCCGTGGTCACGGTGAACGGTCGCAGGGCGCAGGTCAGCTCCATGCTTCCGCTCACACTCACCGACGCGAGCGGGGTGGCACGACCGCTCAGCACGCGGCTGCGGGCGCGCAGCGGCTCTTTGGTGGCACAGAACGTCCCGTCGGACTACCGCCTGAGCCGGTCGCTCGGGACGGTGGACGGATCCGTGCCCGAGTTATTGTCAAATGTTGTGGATGAGATGGCGTGAGAACGCTCAGGCGGCGACCTTCTCGTCGATGCTGTTGTTGTCGTCTTCGTCGTCCGTGACGCGTTCGCCGTCCTTGAAGACCGCGCCGGCGAGGACGTCGGCGATCAGCTCGTGGCCGTTGAACCTGCGCCAGCGTGCCTGGGCGGCGTCGAGCAGCTTGTAGGCCATCGCGAGCGCGGCCTTCTTGCTGCCGGCGCCCTTGGTGACCTTCGTGCGCAGCCGGACGGTCGCGAAGCTGCTCTCGATCGGGTTGGTCGTGCGTAGGTGGCGCCAGTGCTCGGCGGGGAACGCGTAGAACGCCGTCAGGGCCTCCCAGTCGCGGTCGAGCTTCGCGGTCGCCTTGGGGTACTTGGCGTCGAACTCGGTGCGGAAGCGCTCGCGGGCGGTCCTGGCGTCAGCCTCGGTCGGCGCCTCGGCCATCTCGTGCAGCAAGCTCTTGGCCCGTGGTTGCAGGCGCTTGGGCATCGCATCCAGGACGTTCGCCGACTTGTGCACCCAGCACCGCTGCTCGCCCGCGTGAGGGAAGACGTCTCTGAGGGCCGCCCACGCGCCGAGCGCGCCGTCGCCGGTCACGAGCTTCGGCACGTTCATCCCGCGCGTCTTGAGGTCACGCAGGACGGCGGCCCACGAGTCGCTGCTCTCGCGGTAACCGTCCTCGATCGCCAGCAGCTCCTTCTCACCGTCCTCACGCACCCCGATCACGACGAGCAGGCACAGCCGGTCGTCCTCGCCGAGGCGGATGGTCATGTGGATGCCATCAACGAACAGGTAGGCGTACTGGTGAAATCTGAGGCTGCGCTGCCGAAACGCGGCGTGGTCGGCCTGCCACTGCTCGGTCAGGCGGCTGATCGAGCTGGCCGACAGCCCCGACGCGTCCTCGCCGAGCAGATCCCTGAGCGCCGGCGCGAAGTCACCGGTCGACAGGCCGCGCAGGTACAAGATCGGCAGCACGTCGGTGACCTTCGGCGAGCGACGCGCGTAGGCCGGCAAGATCCTCGAGCTGAACTTCTGACGCTCCCCGGTCTCATCGACGCGCTTGTCGTTGACCCTCGGCGCGCGCAGGCGCATCGTCCCCGAGCCGACGGTCAGCCCGCGCTCCTTCGCACGGCCGTTGCGCACGACCAGCCGCTTGCCGTCCTCATCGATCTCGCCTGCGAAGGCGGCGACGTACTGCTCGACCTCGACCTCCAGCGCCGCGGCGATCATCCTGCGAGCGCCCTCCCGGGCGAGCTCGTCAAGCGACACCGCGACCTCATCGTTCCCCTCCACGGGGAGCCTGCGAACATCCACCATGGCGTGCCTTCCTGCCGGCCAACACCGGCATCGGTCTTCATCAACCGGGAAGGTACGCCGCCTTCGTTCTCAAGCCCATCCACAACATCTGGGTATATCTCTCCGTGCCCGCCGTGTCGTTCGGGCGCGCGGGATTCACACTGTCCCCGGGCACGGGGTCGACCGCTCGACTCGTGTCAGGCAAGGCGTTCTGGGCCAACGTGCTGCAGGACACGGACTTCATCGCGACGCCACTGCCGACCGGCGTCCAAGCCCTCTGGCAGCTGCGCTCCACCCGCAGCCCGACCCATCTGCGCCTTCGCGCAGGCGGGGTCGACGACGTGCGCGTCGGAGCGGGCGGCGCGGCACGGCTGATGCGCGACGGCCGCAGCGTCGGAACGCTGACGCCGCCGCGCGCGGAGGATGCCGACGGCCGCATGGTCGCGGTCACGTGGCGCGCCCACGGCTCGTCGCTCGTGCTCGACGTCCACCACCGGCGCGGCGGCGTGCGCTATCCGGTGCTCGTCGACCCCTACGTGGCCGACGACCAGCGCTACTGGGCCGCGAACGCGGCCATGGACTTCACCGGCTGGGAGTTCACGGGCGACCCGACCTATGTCACGGGATCGAAGGGCCCCGGCGCGTACGGCAACGGCCTGAACCTCGCAGTGCTGCCGCGGGCGAGCGGCATCCCGGCGGGCACCGCCGGGCGCTACGACTTCAAGGCGCGCGCGTACCCAGGCGACTTCGCCGCCGAAGGCGCACACATCTTCAAGGCCGACTTCGGCTACACCGCGGCGACGGTGTCCGGCCTCAGCGCGGCGTGCTGGCAGGAAGGCATCATCGCCAACACCGGCGGCAGCGCCGAGCCGAGCGGGCGCTACCGCGGCAGCCAGGTCACCGATGCGTACACGCCGTACCCGCTCGTCGCCGGGACGTCGGTGTACCTCCCGTTCGTCTCGTGCTCCAACGAGGGGACCGCGGGCCAGATCCTGACCTATGGCTATCGCGTGCATTGCCTGAGCACCTGCGGCATCGAGGGTGGCAACCCCCAGCTTGGCTCTCCCGGTAACAGCGCGACGCTCAGGATCAACCCCGTGATCGGCGGCTCGCTCGGCGCATTCGTCTACATGGGTGCGTCGCTGGTCTTTCAGTCCGAGAGCTTCGGCCCGCACAACCAGCTCACAGGGCTGCCCCCGGGCGGCGGCTGGGTCGACGACGTGTCGCTGACCGCCCGGGCCGACGACTACGGCCTCGGCACCGCTGCCGTCAGCGCGACGGCACCGGGCACGAGCTGGGCGGGCTCGACGGCGCCCACGCCGAGCTGCATCACCTCGACGCCCAACCCGCCACAGGGAGGGACCCCCGGCTCCGGCAATCAGGGCGATCGCAACCACCAATGCGCGCGGACGATGACGACGAGCTTTCGCACCGGCGCAACGAACCCGCTGCCCGAGGGTTCCTATGACATCCGGGTCCGCTCCGTCGACATCGTCCAGAACCTCACCGACACGAACATCCCGGTCAAGGTCGACCACGCCCCGCCCATCCTCTCGCTGACCGGTGCCCTCAAGGACGCCGACGGCGGCTTCGCCAAGCACGGCGACAGCATTCACATCAGCGCGACCGATGCCCACTCCGGCGCGCGCACCCTCAGCGTGAAGCTCGACGACCAGCCGATCGCCGGCTCGCCGGCAAGCTGCGGCACCGACGGCTGCTCGACGAGCCTCGACTACACGCTGGACACCACCAGCGTCACCGAGGGCGCGCACACGCTGACCGTCGACGCCAGCGACCTGCTGGGACACGCGGCGGCCACCCAGCGCGTCACGTTCAGAGTCGACAAGACGGCACCGATCGTGCAGCCATCCGGAGAGCTGTGGATGGACGACGAGTCGGTGCTCGGCGACACCGGCTACCCGCTGCACATCGAGGCGGTGGACGGGACCGCCGAATGGCCCGGCTCGGGCGTCAAGCAGCTCAGCGTCCGCATCGACGACCAGCAGGTCGCGAGCTTCCCGACGGCGAGCTGTCCGCCGGTGAACTGCGCCGCAAAGGCGGACTGGATCTTCGACACGTCGACCGTCGCGGCCGGCGTGCACAAGATCGACATCGTCGCGACGGACGGCGCGGGCAAGACGGCGACGTCGGGCCTGTCGGTCGACGTCCAGCCGCAGCCGGGCTTGCCGGCCGCCGTCACGACGCCCGCAGCGAAGGCGTCGCTGCGCGTCGACGGCGCGAACGGCTCGCTGCTCGGGCTGGGAGGCGATCGTCTCGGCAGCGCCGTCGCCGCGATCGGCGATCAGAACGCCGACGGCATCGACGACTTCCTGGTCAGCTCGCCCGACCGCGGCGCCGGGGCCGGCGCGGTGTACGTGATCTACGGCGGGCAGAGCGGCACGCTCGACACGGGCCAGCTCACCGCGCAGCGCGGCTACGTCATCACCGGCGGGCCGCTCGACCGCGCCGGGACAGCGCTCGCGTCCGCCGGGGACGTCAACGGCGACGGGGTCGCGGACTTCCTCATCGGCGCTCCGGGCACGCAAGTGCTGGGCAGCCAGCTGCTGCCGGGCAAGGTCGCCGTCGTCTTCGGCGGTCGCTGTCAGGGCTTCAGCCTGGCGAGCATGGGGTCGTGCGGCTTCACGATCAGCGGCCCGCTGCCGCTGCTGCTCGACATCGGATCGACCGTGCCCGGCTTCGGATCGGTGCTCGGGAACGTCCCGGCTCAGCTTGGCGCCTCAGGCGCGGACGTCAACGGCGACGGTCTCGACGACGTGGCGATCGGCAACGCGCGCGCCGACAACGGCAACCGCACCGATAGCGGCAGCGTGTACGTCATCTACGGCAGGACCGCCAGCGGCTCGGTCAACGCCCTCAACTCGACCACGTTGGGCGCGAGCGGCTACCGGATCGACGGAGCGGCCGCCGGCAACCACAGCGGGGCGTCGGTCGCGATCACCGGCGACATCAGCGGAGACGAGGTCGCGGACATCGTCGTCGGGAGCCCCGGCGCGACATCCAGCGACCCCGTGGCGCCGGGCGCGCAGCGCGCGAGCTCCGGAGCGGCCACGGTCGTCTACGGCAAGGCCAACAACAACTACGTCGACCTGAGCACGCTCGGAGCGCAGGGTGTGCCGGTCCTCGGCGCCACCGGCATGCAGGCCGGCAACAGCGTCGCGGCGCTCGGCGACGTCGACGGCGACAGCATCCCCGACTTCGCGGTCGCAGGCCGCGGCGCAGCCGTCGTACTCGGTCGCGAGAACGACGAGAACGAGCCGATCGACCTGGCCGATCCCGACGAGTTCGCATACCGCAGCACCGCGCCGGCGGGCGCCGGCGCCGACGCGATCGTCAGCGCTCTTGGTGACGCCAACGCCGACGGCCTGCCCGACGTCGCGCTGGCATATCCGAGCCTCGGCAGCGCGTTCACGCTGTTCACGCAGGACGACATGCGCACGCTGCTACGTGACAACGCGGCGCCTACGAGCCTCCCCGGCGAGCAGTCCACCCGCTACAACCCGTCCGCCGCCAACGACGGCACGGCGGCCAGCGTCGCCGGTCGCGGCCAGCCCGAGCGGGACGCCACGCTGATCATCGGCGCCCCCCGCGCCGGCAACAACTCGCGACCTGCCAGCGGCTCGGCGTACATCGTCAGCGACGCGGGCCCCGTCGTGCCGGCGTCGTTCGTGCAGGCGGCGGCGACGCCGGCCGAGCGCAAGCAGTGCAAAGGGTTGATCGCACCGCAGGCCGGCTACGTCTACTTCCGCCCGGGAGCGCCTGAGAACAGCGCCTCGTTCAGCTGGTGGAACTGCCGCCGGACGACCGCCAAGAACCTCGAGCAGACCCCGAAGCGGCCGATGTGCGGATCGCTGGGCCCGACGGGCTGCAAGAAGAACCTGCCCACGAAGGTCGCCGCCGCGATCAAGCGGCGCACGGGCAACGCATTCAACGCTCGTCAGCGCGTGACGAAGCCGCTGATCGACAACGACTTCGCCGCCGGCCGCATGGAGCAGGTCATCACGCCGAGCAGCCCGCCCGCCGCCGGAGCGCCCGTGGCGCAGGCTGGAGCCGCTCCCGGAACCGAGTGGGCGTGGCCGATGAAAGACTCCAACGGCACGCTCATCGGATACATCCGCCAGGTCCCGCCGCGCGCCCAGGGCGCAAACCCCGCGGCGGACCCGGGGGTCCGGCCCGGCACGTTCCGCGTGTGGAACCCCGCCAAGCAGTTCCTCGGGACGACCGCCCCCGGGAGGCACGATCCTTTCATCCAGATGGAAGGCCAGCCGTGCGCTGCCAAGACCGACGCGCTGCGCAACACGACGACGCTGATCTACGTGCGTGACGCCAACGCCGCCGAGGACGACGACCCGCTCGACATCCGCGCGCTCCTGCCGCTGAAGGCGTTTCCGGAGGGAGCGTTCACGCTCACCGACAGCGGGCCCGCTATCCGGCTTTCAAACGACGCGGCATCGCGGGCGTACTGGGTGCCCTGCCGTAAGCCGCCGCGCAGCCTGCCGTCAGCCCAGCTCGGCCTACGCACGTACAACACCCCGTCGTTCGCGTTCCCGAGCAGCGCGACGCCGTATCCCGACCGCTACCAGAGCCAGAACGTCGTCCGGGACAAGGCCGGCCCCTCGCTGGGCGGCGACACGAACCGCTGCCCGAACAACTACGTCCAGACGGCCCACGAGCCACGCTGCAGCGCAGCGCTGGCGAACTACATCTTCCCCGCGCCGCGCACGCCGAGCAACGAGGTGCAGCGCGTGAAGATCAACGCGACCGCGGGCCAGTTCTCGCTGGTCATCCGGCCGCTGCCAACAGATCCGGGCCCGGCCACCACCGCGCCGCTGAGCTTCGACGCCCCGGTCGGCGAGGTGCAGGCGAGGATCGGCGACAGCGGCTACGGCCAGGAGATCAAGGTCGCCGGCGGGCCGTCGGACTACCGGCTGACCTACGTGCTCAACCACGCGGGCAAGGACGTCGCCGAGGTGGTCGTCGACGAGACGCCCGCAACGCCGCAGCAGCCGGGCGCTCCGCCCCTGTCGGGCGCGCCCGCGGGCACGCCGCAAGCGGCGGTCAGCACGCTCGTGCAGGGCGCCTCCGCGAAGCCCACCTATCCCCCGCTGACGGTCCTCTCGCCAAGCACCACCGGTGTCAACGGCGGCGGCATCACGCGTGGGCTGCTCGTCACGCCAAGCCAGGTCCGCGTCTACGACAAGTTCGACTACCTCGACCCGAACGTGCCGTGCGGGCAAGCCGAGATCGCGTCGTGGAACCTCGTCAGGCTCGACCCCGACCCGGCCAACAACATCCGCAATCGCGGCGTGTACCTGTGGGCGCCGCGACGCGCCGGCGACGGGAACACTCCGGCGCTACCGGCTCCCGACCACCCACCGCATCCGTGCTGAGCGGTCGGCTCACGGCGCTGGCCGGCACGGTTGTCGCGGCCGCGGTGGTGGCGCTGCTGGCGAGCGCCGGCCCGTCCGCGATCGGCAGCACGCGCACGGCCTGCCCGCCGAAGAGCGCAACGAAGGTCTTCTCCCGCAGCAAGTTCGGCTCGGTCTTCCGGCGGCGCGACGACGGCGTGGGGCTGCGGTCGTGCTCGAGCGCCGGGAGGTCCTTCTACGAGGGCATGAGCAGCACGGACTCCCAGCCGCAGGTCGAGTCGATCGACATCGGCGGCCGCTTCTACGCCTACGCCGTGGCCGTCTGCGACACGGACAACCCGTGCCTCACGAACATCCGCACCTTCGCCCTTGGCGGATGCTGCCTGCGACCGGCCCTCACGATGCTGCCGGCGGCCGCGCCGGTGTCCAACCAGGTCTACGTCACGCAGCTGCGGATCGCAGCCAACCAGGCGCTGTCCTGGATCGTCTGCGAGGGCGGGCCGTTCGGCCGCGCGCCGAGCGCATGCCTGCGCGACGGTCGTCGCCGCTGGCTGTACGCCCGCCCCGCCAGCCAGGCGTTCGAAGACGTCGAGCCAACCTTGGTCGCTACCGGCCGGCACCTCGACGCTCGCTATCTGAAGCTCAGCTCTGACGGCACCAAGGTCACCTGGCGCCAGTCGGGACAGCTCCGCAGCGAGGGCATCGGGCCGTAGCCGGGCGGCGGGAGGAAATTCGGATGAGGGCGGCTTAATACGAACTCAACATCGTTCTTGTCCTTACCTTTACACCGCTACGCGACACTGTCGCAGCCCTTCAGACCGGGGGTCAGCAACGGGAAAGGAGTTCCTGCCAGATGTACCAGTTCAGCCGCGCGATCTACCGCGAGCTGTCGCCGCACATCACGGGGTCGCGCGATCCAGCCCAAGCCGAGGTTCTGCGCGCCTGCGAAGCGACGATCGAGCGTCTCGCCACGGATCGGCACTACTTCGCACGGCCGGCGCGGACGTTGTTCAACGACATCCGCATGCACTTCCCGATCGGCGCCCAGCCGCGGGTGTGGCAGGTCTGCACCACGTACCTCGACGCCGCGCAAGACTGGCTCGCCAAGCAGCCCCAGCACGGCTACGACATCCATGGCAACCCGCTCGAGTGCCGTGCGACGACGCGCCGCGGGACGCCGTGCCAGCGGATGCCGCTGGCCCACAACGGCTACTGCCCGTCGCACCAGCACCTGGCCGAGACCGAGGAGTACGGCCAGCCGCTCGCGGCATAGCGGCAACGCGCCTCTCGCCGGGCGCGATCTGACTCATCGCCGGAAAGCTGGCTCGGGCCTCCGCCCGACCGGTAGGTTCTCCACGTGGCTGCGCCACCCCGTGCGTCCTCCGACCCCGCCGCGGTCGACGACGACTCGGCGCGACTTCTCGAGCTCGGCTACGAGCAGGAGCTCGACCGCCGCCTGAGCGGCCTGGGCAACGTCGTCGTAGGCTTCGCGACGACCTCCCCCGTCGTCGGCCTCTACGCCGTCGTCCTCGTCGGCAGCATCGTCGCCGGCCCCGCCTGGATTTGGGTGCTGCCCGTTGCGCTCGCAGGCCAGTGCCTGCTGCTCGCCGTGTACGCCGAGCTGGCCGCCGAGTTCCCGATCAGCGGCGGTGCGTACCAGTGGACGCGGCGCCTCATGGGACCCGCGTACGGCTGGTTTGCCGGCTGGGTCGCGATCTGCGCGTACGCCGCCGCGAACACGACGATCGCCTACCTTGGCGCGCCCTGGGCCCTCGCCGTCCTCGGCATCGAGCCCGCGGCGAACACGCTCGTGCTCACCGCGATGATCCTCGTGATCGCCTGCGCGCTCGTGAGCATGGGCGGGGTCGGCGTGCTCGAGCGGGTGCTGCGCGCCGGCGTCACGGCCGAGGCGATCGCGCTCGTCGGCATCGGCTTCGTGCTGCTGCTCGCCTTCCGCGAGCAGGACTTCTCGCTGCTCTTCGACACGCTCGGCGCGGAGGCGCTGTCCGGGGGCTCGGTCGGCGCCGCGCTGCTGGCGGCGCTCGCCGTCGGCGGCTGGGTGTTCATCGGCTTCGACGCGTGCATCGGAAGCTCGGAGGAGACGCGCGGCGCCTCGCGCCAGGTCCCGCGCGCCGTGTGGATGGTCGTGCTGTCGGTCGCCGCGATCGTGATGCTCAACGCGGTCGCCACGGCGCTCGCGCACCCCGATCCGGCCGCCGTCATCGGCGGTGGCGACGCCGATCCCGTCGCGACCGCGGTCACGAGCTCGTTCGGCTCGTGGTCGGAGCGGCCGTTCGCGTTCGTCGTGCTCGTCGCGTTCGTGTCGTGCGGCATCGCCGCCCAGAGCCTGACGGCGCGCACGATGTACTCGATCGCACGCGACGGCGTGCTGCCCGCCGCCGGCTTCCTGCGCCGCGTCGACGCGCGCCGCACACCGGTCGGCGGCGTCGTCGTCACCGCGCTGCTCGCCTGCGCGGGCCTCCTGCTCGCGCTGGACTCGACGGCGATCGGCAGCATCATCGCCTTCGGCACGGCCGCGATCTACCTGTCGTTCCTGCTCACGGCGGTCGCGGCACTGGTCGCCCGCCTGCGCGGGCGGTGGCGGCCCGCGGCGCATGTACAGCTCGGGCGCCTCGGGATGCCGGTCAACATGCTCGCCGTCGCGTGGCTCGCGTTCGAGACCGTGAACATCGCGTGGCCGCGCACGTCGCTCGCGCCAGTTGGCGCGCCCTTCTACCAGGTGTGGGCCGCGCCGATGCTGCTGGCGGCGATCACCGCGACGGGCGTGGGGTACCTCGCTCTCGTCAAGCCGCACCGCGTCGCCGCGAGCGTGCCGGCCGGCGAGCCCGCGGGCGTGTAAGGCGTTACGGCACGAGCGTGACGCGGCGCTGCACGATGCAGACGAGCGAGCCGTCCTTCGCCGACTCCGCCACGCCCTCGACGGTGCCGGCCTGCTTGCTTGCGATGCCCGTGTAGGAGACCGTCTGGTTCCACGGCCCACTCGCGGTCACGATCCGCCGGCCGACGACGCGCCCCTTGGCATTGCGAACGCGAAGCAGGAAGTTGCCTTCGAAGAGGTTGAGCGCGGTGCCTCGCACGCGGAAGCTGCGGCCGGTGCGCTGGATGCTCGTCAGCGTGAGGCAGCGGTTGACGCCGATGCGGATCTCGGCCGCGGGGCTCGGCGGCGCGCTGCGATAGAGGTCGATGACCACGCGCTCGGGGCTGTGCAGCACCGACACCCGGACGTACTTGAAGCGGCCGGCCGCGGCGGTCATCTGGACGCGCGCGCGGTTCGCCGTGGCGAGGCTGAGGCGCGCGCGAACGCCCTGCGCCGTGCGGTCGCGCGGCTGGACTTGGATGCCCGGATGGTTGATGTCGACGCGCGCGCTGCCATCGGCGACGCGGAAATCGGTCGTGTCGACCTCGCTGAACACGGCTTGGCCGCCGGTGAGGTCGACGACGACGCGGACGAACGCGGGCTGCGCTCCGATCCGCACGTCGGTGGCTGTGAGCGTCGCGGACGCGGAGGCGGCGGCGGGCGCCGCGGCGAGGGCTGCAGTGGCGAGGACGCAGAGGCGAAGGAGCATCGGGCGCATGGGTATCAGCTTCAACGCGCCAGGTCCGCGATGGTTGCGCGCTGGCTAGTGCAAGCCGTGCGCGCCGTCTCGGCGATCGGGGGTTGCACGTTAGATTTGACGGCGTGCTGCTCGGGGTCGACGTCGGCGGGACGTTCACCGATGCGGTGCTGGCGACGGGCGGCCGCCTCGTCACCGCGAAATCGCCGACGACGCCGCACGATCAGTCCGAAGGCGTGATCGCGGCGGTCGAGGCCGCGCTCGAGCGAGCTGGCGCGTCCGCACGCGACGTCGAGCTGTTCGCGCACGGCATGACGGTCGCGACCAACGCACTGCT
The DNA here is from genome assembly GCA_963839905.1 of uncultured Actinomycetes bacterium. Lineage (GTDB taxonomy): Bacteria > Actinomycetota > Thermoleophilia > Solirubrobacterales > Solirubrobacteraceae > CADCVQ01. The sequence continues at coordinate 720,271 of CAWIXC010000018.1, forward strand.
CGAAGGGCGCGGCGCGCGCACGGTGCTCGTCGCCACCGAGGGCTTCACGGACGTCGTCGAGCTCGGTCGCCAGGCGCGCGCCGACCTGTACCGCCTGTGCGCTGCGCGGCCGGCGCCGCTCGTCGCGCCGTCGCTCCGCGTTGCGGCGCCAGAGCGCATGGGGCCCGAAGGCGTCCTGCGCGCGCTCGAGGACCCGGCCGCGCTCGCCGAGACGGTCGCCGGACACGAGCCGGAAGCGGTGGCCGTCGTGCTGCTGCACTCCTACGCGCACCCCGAGCACGAGCAGGCCACCGCGCGCGCGCTCGCGGAGCGTCTGCCGGACGTCCACGTCTCCCTCTCGCACGAGGTCGTCGGGACCTTTCGCGAGTACGAGCGCGCCGCGACGACCGAGGTCGACGCGGCGCTGTCGCCGTTGCTTGCGAGCTACCTGCGGCGGCTACTCGAGCGGGCGGCCCGCGACGGCCTGCCGGAGCCGCGGATCATGCAGTCGAGCGGCGGCTTGGCCGCGGCGGACCTCGCCGCGCGGCACGCCGCGTTCACGGTGCTCTCCGGCCCGGCGGGCGGCGCGGCGGCGGCGGCGTTGGTGGCGCGGCGCAGCGGTCGCGAGAACCTCGTCTGCTTCGACATGGGCGGCACGTCGTGCGACGTCTGCGTGGTCGAGGGCGGGGTCGTGCGCGAGACGGCCGGCCGCGACGTCGGCGGGCGCCCGCTCGCGCTGCCGATGGTGGACATCCACACGGTCGGCGCGGGCGGCGGGTCGGTCGCGTGGCGCGACCCGGGCGGCGCGCTGCGCGTGGGTCCGCGCAGCGCGGGGGCCGACCCCGGGCCGGCGTGCTACAGCCGCGGCGGCGAGGAGGCGACGGTCACGGACGCGAACCTCCTGCTCGGCCGCCTGGACGCGGAGGGCTCGCTGGCCGGGGGCGTCGCGCTGGACCGCGCGGCCGCGGAGCGCGCTGTGGAGGGGCTCGCGTCGGCGCTCGGGCTCGACGTCCTCGCGTGCGCGGAGGGGATCGTGCGCGTCGCGAACGCCGAGATGGTGCGCGCGCTGCGCGTGATGACCGTCCAGCAGGGCATCGACCCGCGCGGCTTCGCGCTGCTCGCGTTCGGCGGCGCCGGGCCGCTGCACGCGACGGCGATCGCCGACGAGCTCGGGATGACGACGATCCTCTGCCCGCGCGCGTCGGGCGTGCTGAGCGCGCTCGGCCTCGCCGCCGCCGATCGCCGCGCGACGGAGCAGCGCACGGTCCTGCTCGCGGGCGACGCGCTGACCGACGCCGCGCTCGCGGAGGCCGCGCGGTCGGCGGGCGACGCGGCGCGCGCCACGCTCGGCGGCAGCGACGGCCCGCGCGAAGGCGCGGCTACAGAGGAGGCCTCCGATGGGAGCGCGCCGACGCGGGAGGCCTCCGGCGGACCGGCCGCCGCGGGAGAGGCCTCCGGCGGAGCGGCCGCCGCGGGAGAGGCCTCCGGCCGAGAGGGCCTCGACGGGAAGGCCTCCGGCGGCGAGGCCTCCGGCGGAGAGGCATCCGGCGGCGCGGGCGCCGGCGACGTTCGGCTCGACCTCGCGTACGACGTCCGCTACCGCGGCCAAGCGCACGAGCTCACCGTGCGCGACCTCCCCGGAACCGATCTCGCCGAGCTGCGCGCCGCCTTCGAGGACCTCCACGACGAGCGCTACGGCTACCGCGACGCCGACGCGCCGATCGAGGTCGTCACGATCCGCGCCACCGCGAGCGTCGCGGGCCCGCAGCTCGACCTCACCGCCGGCGACCGCACCGGCAGCGAGCGCTCGCGCCGGCGCGTCGTCTTCGACGGCACCGAGCACGACGCCGAGATCCTGCGCGGCGAGCCGGCACCGGGCGAGCGCGTCGCCGGACCCGCGGTCTGCGAGCTGCCCGAGGCGACGCTCGCCGTCGCCCCCGGCTGGGCGGGCACGGTCGACGACGCGGGCACGATCGTCCTTGAGCGGAGCAGCCCATGAGCCTCGACCCGATCGACCTGCAGGTCGTCACCGGCGCGCTGCGCGCCGCCTGCGAGGAGATGGGCGCGACGCTCGTGCGCAGCGCCCACTCGGCCAACATCAAGGAGCGCCGCGACTGCTCGACGGCGCTCTTCGACCCGGCCGGCGAGATGGTCATGCAAGCCGAGCACATCCCCGTGCACCTCGGCGCCATGCCCGCGGCCGTGGCCGCCGTGCTCGGCGAGGACCACACCGAAGGCCGCCCGTGGATCCTCAACGACCCCTACCGCGGCGGCACGCACCTGCCGGACATCACAGTGATCACGCCAGTGCTCGGCGCCGGCGGCGACCTGCTCGGCTTCGCCGCGAGCCGCGCGCACCACGCCGACGTCGGCGGCCGCACGCCGGGCTCGATGCCCGCCGACTCGACGACGCTCGACGAGGAGGGCGTCGTCATCGCGCCGCGCCCGCTCGACGAGGCCGCGATCGACGAGCTGGTCGCGCAGATGCGCCAGCCCGAGCAGCGCCGCGCCGACCTGCGCGCGCAGCTCGCGGCCAACCGCACGGGCGCACGCCGCCTGATCGAGCTCGCCGAGCGCCTCGGCACCGACGCGCTGCACGAGGCGACCGCCGCGGTCCTCGACTACGCCGAGCGCCGCACGCGCGCGTGCCTCGACGCGCTCGACGACGGCCCGCGCCACGCGCGCGACGTTCTCGAAGCCCGCGAGGGCGATCTCGAGCTGTGCCTGACGGCGACCGTCGACGGCGACGGGCTGACGCTCGACTTCACCGGCAGCGCCGCCCAGCACGAGGGCAACCTCAACTGCCCGCTCGCGGTGACCCGCTCGGCGGCGTACTTCGCCGTGCGGGTGCTGACCGATCCGGACGTCCCGCCGAGCGCCGGCGCCTACCGCCCGATCACGGTGCTCGCACCCGAAGGGTCGCTGCTGAACGCCCGCTCACCGGCGGCGGTCGCGGGCGGCAACGTCGAGACGTCGAGCCGCGTCGCGGACCTCGTGCTCGCCGCCTTCGGCCGGGCGCTCGGCCAGGGCACGATGAACAACCTCACCCTTGGAACCGAGGAGTTCACGTACTACGAGACGCTCGGCGGCGGCCAGGGCGCCTGCCCCGACGCCAGCGGCCCGAGCGGCGTGCACGTGGCGATGTCGAACACGCTCAACACGCCGGTCGAGGCGCTCGAGCTCGAGTTCCCGCTGCGCGTGACGCGCTACGCGATCCGCCGCGGGTCGGGCGGCGCGGGCGAGCACCGCGGCGGCGACGGCGTCGTGCGCGAGCTCGAGGCGCTCGCGCCGATGGCGTACTCGCTCATCACCGAGCGCCGCCGCCACGCACCGCCGGGCGCCGCCGGCGGCGAACCCGGCGCGCGGGGGCGCAACCTCCTCAACGGCGAGGAGCTGACGGCGAAGGCGACCGGAGAGCTGCGCGAAGGCGACCGCCTCGCGATCGAGACCCCTGGCGGCGGCGGCCACGGACGCCCCGTTAGCCGCCTCAGGTAAGTTGTCTGCTGGCTGCCGGGGTGACGAGCACTCGCACGGCACTCAAGCGGTCACGCTGGCTCTCCGCGTACCGCTGCACTCCGAACGACTGGGTGTGGCGCGGCCTCGGGTCTTTGTTTCTCACCCCCGCCCGGGAGCATGCACATGGACGCCAGTCAGCCGTCAGCAGCGCCTTCCGGCGCTACGAACAACGAGCAGGGCATGCTCAGCGCGATCTCCAACGAGATGGTGCGGATCTACAAGGCGCAGTTCGGCCGCGGCCCGACGAAGACGCGCTCGCAGTGGGCGGGTCCCGACGTGCTCGTCGTGACGCTCGAGAAGACGCTCACGCCGGCGGAGCACAGCCTCACCCGGCTCGGCGAGCACGGCCGGCTTCGCGACCTGCGCCTGCTGTTTCAGTACGCCGAGATCAAGGTCTTCTGCGAGCCGGTCGAGCGGCTCACCGGCCGCAAGGTGCGCTCGTTCATCAGCGGTATCGACACGGAGGCCGACGTCGCCTGCGAGATGTTCGTGCTGCATCCGGCGGGCTACGACGGGCCTTCGCGTGCCGCCATCGAAATGCCCAGCGGCCCACGCGCGATCTGACGACCCGCCGCTGCGGCGGCGGCTGCGGTGTCGCCCGCGTCAGCGCGAGCGGCCGCCGACGCCGGTCAGCAGCTCGCGCAGGCGCAGCGGGCCGTCACCGCCGGCCTTGAGCGGGGCCGTCGAGAGGCCGTCCTCGCGGCGCATGCCGTCGAACAGCTCGAGCAGCGCGTCACCGGCCGTGCGCGTCGCCGTCCAGCCCAGCTCGCGCTCGGCCCGCGAGAGGTCCATGAGCGGGACGCCCAGCGCCATGTCCAGCCAGCCCGGCGGCGAGGGCTGCAGCCGTAGCTTCCAGCTCGCCTGCATGGCGCCGCGCAGCACACGCGGCGACACCGCCACCGGCCGGGCATGCAGCAGCCGGCCGAGCTCCTGCGAGTCGAGGACCGGCTCAGCCGCGATGTTGAACGCGCCGCGCGCGTCGCTCACCACCGCCCGGTGATACGCCTCGCCGATGTCCAGCGAGTGCACGGCCTGAAAGCGCAGCCGGTCCATCCGCGGGACGACCGGGATCAACCCGCGGCGCACGAGCGGCGACGGCAGCAGCGGCCCGGCGAACAGGCGCCTGATGCCAGACGCGGCCTGCGCCTTGAAGATCAGGCCCGGCCGCAGCCGCACGACGCGAACGCTCGGATGCTCCGACTCGAAGGCATCGAGGATCCGCTCGACATCCGCCTTGTCGCGCGAGTAGAACGACGTCGGGATCCCGCCGGTCGGCCAGCTCTCGTCGACGCGGCGATCCTTCGGCCCCGGCGAGTACGCGCCGACCGACGACGCGTAGACGAGGCTCGGCACGCCGGCGGCCGCCACGGCCTCGAAGACCCGCCGGCTGCCGCCGACGTTGACGGCGCGCGTCGTCGCCCGGTCGCGCGACGGCTGGATGAGCCAGGCGAGATGCACGACGCAGTCGGCGCCGCGGAAGTGCGACGCGAGGTCGTCGGCCGCGACGTCAGCCGTGACCCAGCGCGTGCGCGGCAGCTCAAGCTGCGGGCGCCGGCGCGCGAGGCCCACGATCTCGTCGATCGCCGGGTCCTGCGTGAGCGCATGCAGGACGCTGGTGCCGGCGTTGCCGGTCGCGCCGGTGACGACGACGCGCATCAGCGCAGCCCCTGCGACGGCGGTCGGCGCCCACGCCGGCTGTCCTGCGAGCGCAGCGCCGTTACGGCCGCGGCGAGGGCCGCCTGCATCGCGCGCCGCTGGGCGGCGGCGCTGCGCGAGGGCAGCGGCTTGCCGGCCACATCAGGCCCGTGGGACTCGGATCGATCGTGCGGCGTCGCCATCGCGACAGTGCGCTTACCCGAGGCCCCGGACGGGCGAACGCCGGTGTCGTGCCTTCGACGCGCCAGGTTCCCCGCCCGCTGGCGGCGGCGCTGCGCGCGTAGCATCTCGTCTCGATGACGGACGTCACAAGCAGCGAGCGCGTCGGGTTCGTCGGCCTCGGGATCATGGGCTCGCGCCAGGCCGCGAACCTCGCCCGCGCCGGCTACGAGCTGACCGTCTACAACCGCACTCGCGCGACCGCGGAGGCCTGGGTCGCCGAGCACGGCGGCACCGTCGCCGACACGCCGGCCGCCGTCGGCGCCGCGAGCGACATCGTCATCACGATGGTCGTCGACGGCGACCAGGTGCGCGCGGCGCTGCTCGGTCCCGAGGGCGTGGCGAACGGCGCCGCCCCCGGGGCGCTGTGCGTCGACATGTCGACGATCGCGCCGGCGCAGACGCGCGCCCTCGGCGCCGAGCTCGCAGAGCGAGGGCTTCAGCTGCTCGACGCGCCGGTGACCGGCTCCTCGCCGAAGGCGGAGGCGGGGACGCTGACGATCATGGCCGGAGGCGAAGCCGAGGACTTCGCGCGCGCCGAGCCGCTGCTGAGCGTGATGGGCGAGCTCGTTGTGCACGTCGGCGAGCTCGGCCAGGGCGAGATGCTCAAGATCATCAACAACTCCGTCGCGGCGGCGAACGCGGCGACGGTCGCCGAAGCGCTGATCGTCGCGCAGCGCACCGGGGTGGACCTCGACGCGCTCGTGCAGGTCATGGGCAACGGCTCGGGCGGCTCGGCGATGCTCGACCTGAAGTCGGGCCCCATGCGCGAGCACGACTACACGACCCTCTTCAAGCTCGAGCACATGCTCAAGGACGTGCGGCTCTGCCTCGAGGCCGGACAGGCGGCCGCCGTGCCCTTCGCGGCGGCTGCGCGTGCACGCGACGTCCTCGTCGCCGCGCTCGCCCGCGGACACGCCGACGACGACTTCGCCGCGCTCGTCGAAGCGCTCGAGGCCTTCGCGGGCACGCGCCTCGGATCCTGACCGCCCGCGCCGACGCGTCCCGCGGAGGACCTGAAAGCACAAACAAACGATCGGAATTAGCAGGGAAGTTTGGCGATTTTGCAAGACCTGTGGCACAATGTCGCCGTTCCCGTCGTCCGGACGACTTGTAGGTCCGGGTGCGACGGGTTCAATTCGTCTTGTCCCGTCCCGTCGTCGTCTGGGTCCCTTATGCCTATTGCGTTCAAGGAGTGGGCGGTCACCGTCCGTGCGCTCGCCGAAGGCGAGCAGCTCATCACCCTGCGAAAGGGTGGAATTCGCGAATCCGACAAACGCTTTCGCGTCGAGCACGACCGCTTCTTTCTGTATCCCACCTTCGACCATCAGCGTCACGATCTCGTGCGCGAGTCCCACATCCCCGAGCTCTCCCGAGCGCTCGAGGAAGGGGTATGGGCCGAGGGAGAGCCGCCCGTGGAGACGCTTAACTGCGAGCTCACGGGGACCATTCCTCAGCCTGATCGCGTCCGGATCCGCGCGTGGGCAGAGCTGGCCGGCCACTACACGATCACCGATCCCCGATGCGTGGACGCGCTGTCGCCGTTCTATGTATGGAGCACCGACTACGCGGCGAAGCGCCTCGAGTGGAAGCGCCATCATCCGCTGCACGTCCTGCTGCTGCGCACGTATCGCATCCCGCGCCCGGTCACGGTGCGCGTCAAGGACGAGTACGGCGGCTGTCGCTCGTGGCTCGAGCTGCAGCGCGACTTGCCCTTCGAGGGCACGCCGGTGCTCTCGGACGACGAGTTCGAGCGGGCAGCTGAAGCGATCGGCGCGATCGCCGACGGCGGCGTTCCCGCGCTCGTCTAGCGGCTCTTGATGATCGCCGCGCTCGGCTCGGCCGAGCGCGTGCTCGCGGTCGGCATCGGCGGCGGTGGTGACGTCGTCGGCGCGCTCGCGGTCGCAGAGCTGGCGCGCCAGCTCGGCACGCCGTGCGTCGTCGGCGGCCTGACATGGGAGCGCCGGCCGATCGACCCGTTTCCGGGCCCGCGCCGCATCGCCGAGCTCTCCCCCGAGGCCCGCCGGATCAACGAGCGGGTGGCGATGGCCGGCTCGGATACGACGGGCCCCGGCGGCTTTCGCTTCGCGGAGTCGGGCATGGCGCGCTACCTCGGCGAGCCTGTGCTGCTGCTCGACCCCGGCGGAGGTCCCGCCGCGATCGCCGCGGGTCTCGCGGGAGCCGCCGCGGAGCTCGGCTGCGACACGGTCGTGCTGCTGGACGTCGGCGGCGACGTGCTCGCCCACGGCGACGAGGCCGGCCTCGCCAGCCCGCTGGCCGACGCGGTCTGCCTGGCCGCGGCGCCGGCGCTCGCCGCCGCCGGGCTCACGACCCTGCTCGCGGTGTTCGGCGCCGGCTGCGACGGCGAGCTGACCCCGGAGGAGGTGCTCGAGCGCATCGCCGAGGTCACGCTCGCGGGCGGGCGGCTCGGCACCTGGGGCCCGGGTCCCGGCGAGCTCGAGCGCATGGAGGCGGCGGTCGCGGAGATCCCGACCGAGGCCAGCGCGATGGCGCTGCGCTGCGCGCGCGGCGAGACCGGCACGACCACGATCCGCCGCGGCCGGCGGACGGTGCAGCTCACCGACGCTGGCGGCCTCGTCGTCTTCCTCGACCCGCTCGTCGCGCTGCGCAGCGCCGCCCGCTGCGCGGCACTCGTCGAGCACGCCGGCTCGCTGGACGAGGCCAACGACATCCTGCTCGCGCACGGCATGTCGACCGAGCTCGCATACGAGACGCGGCTCGCCCCCGAGCAGTAGGTTTTGCTCCGTGGTGCGCCTCGCCGCAGGGCGAGCCTCGCCGGGGTCGTCGACAGAGAGGTACGTGATGCGGGTTCGTTCGCTCGTCGCATGCCTGGCCCTAGCCGCCGCGTGCGCGGGCCTCACGCCGCCCGCCACCGCCGACGTGCAGCCGTATCGCACGAACGACTACCTCGGCTTCCAGGACGTCCTGCCGCCCGGCGCTAACGGCCGCGCGACCCTGCTCGAGCTCGCCGCGTTTCTCGCGACCGGCGCACGGCCGCCGCACAACGACGACCAGCGCGCGATGTACGCGCGGCTGCTCAGCGCGACGCCGGGCGTGACCGCCAAGACGATCGGCTCGCTGTACAAGGACTCGAGCTTCGGTGTGGCGCCCGGCGACCAGGCACGCGCCTACAGCCCCGGCACGCGCGACGGCCTCACCGTCACGCGCGACCGGTCCTACGGCGTCCCGCACGTCTACGCCACGACGCGCGGCGCCGCGATGTTCGGCCTTGGCTACGTCGCGGCCGAGGACCGGCTGTTCTTCATGGACGTCCTGCGCCACGCCGGCCGCGGCCGGCTCAGCGGCTTCGCCGGCGGCGCGGCGGGCAACCGCGCGATGGACGAGGACCAGTGGCGCCAGGCGCCGTACTCCGAGGCCGACCTCGAGCGCCAGTACGAGCAGCTCGACGACCTCTACGGCGACGAGGGCCGCAAGCTGCAAGACGACGCGGCGAACTACGCCGGCGGCGTGAACACGTACATCGACGAGGCGCGCTCGGACCTCACGAAGATGCCCGGCGAGTACGCCGCGATCGGCAAGCCGCTCGAGCCGTGGAAGGTGACGGACATCATCGCGACGGCGTCGCTGGTCGGAGGGATCTTCGGCAAGGGCGGCGGCGACGAGCTTACGCAGATGGAGCTGCGGCGCACGTTCGTGGCGCGCTACGGGCGACGGCGAGGCCTGAAGCTGTGGCGCGAGTGGGCCTCCTACGAGGACGCCGACGCGCCCACCACCGTTCGCGCCAAGCGCTTCCCCTACCAGACGCCGCCGCGCAAGCCCGCCCGCGACGGTGCGGCGATCGCGGATGCCGGCTCGCTGAAGCGCACGAGCGTGATCGCGGCGACGTCCGGCGCGGGCGCCGCGCGGACCGGCCTCGCCGGCCTGCTCGACGGCCTCTTGCCGCCGGCGAACGGGCAGCGCGCGATGTCCAACGCGCTCGTGGTGTCGGGCGCAGAGTCCGCGAGCGGGCGCCCGGTCGCGGTGTTCGGGCCGCAGGTCGCCTACTTCTCGCCGCAGATCCTCATGGAGCAGGACGTCCATGCGCCGACGATCGACGCCCGTGGCGCGTCGTTCGCCGGGGTGAACCTCTACGTCCAGCTCGGGCGCGGTCAGGACTACGCGTGGAGCGCGACCTCGGCGGGCCAGGACATCATCGACACGTTCGCGCTCGCCCTCTGCGAGCCCGGTGGCGGCGCGCCGATCATCGACTCCATGCACTACGTCTTCCGTGGCGAGTGCCTGCCGATCGAGGTGCTTGAGCACACGAACTCGTGGGCGCCGACGCTCGCCGACTCGACGCCGGCCGGCAGCGTGACGCTGCGCGCGCAGCGCACGAGGCTCGGCCTGGTCTCGGGCCGCGCGACGATCGACGGCAAGCCGGTCATCTACACGCGCCTGCGCTCGACGTACATGCACGAGATCGACTCGGCGCGCGGCTTCTCGGACCTCAACGATCCCGACAAGGTGCGCGACGCCGCGGGCTTTCAGCGCGCGGCGAGCAAGATCGGCTACACGTTCAACTGGCTCTACGCCGACGACCGCGACATCGCCTACTTCAACTCGGGCGACAACCCGCAGCGCGCCGCGGGCGTCAACGGCCAGCTGCCGATGCCCGCGAAGTACGAGTGGCGCGGCTATGACCCGGGCCGCTCGACCGCGGCCTACACCTCGTTCGCCAAGCACCCGCGGACGATCAACGGCCAGCCGTACATCACGTCCTGGAACAACAAGCAGGCGCGCGGCTACGCGGGCGCCGACTCGAACCTGTTCTCGTCGGTCTTCCGATCGCAGATGCTCGACCAGGAGATCGAGGCGCGGATCGCGGGCGAGCGCAAGATGACGCTGCACGGCCTCGTCGAGGCGATGGGCGAGGCCGCGACGACCGACCTGCGCGCCGAGCAGGTCTTGCCGCTGGCGCTCGACGTCATCGGATCGCCGCGCGACGACAAGCTCGCCGATGCCGTCGCGGACCTGCGCGACTGGATCGCGTCGGGCTCGCACCGCCGCGACCGCGACGGCGACGGCACCTACGAGCATGCCGGGGCGATCCGCATCCTCGACGCCTTCTGGCCGCTGTGGATGCGCGCGCAGTTCGAGCCGTCGCTGGGCTCGAAGCTGTTCGAGCAACTCGAGGCGGCGCACGAGCTCGACAACACGCCCAACAGCCACGGTGCGCACCAGGGCTCCGCCTACCAGGAGGGCTGGTACGGCTATGCCGCGAAGGACCTGCGCCGAGTGCTCGGGCGGCGCGTGAAGGCGCCGTACTCCAAGCGCTACTGCGGCGCGGGGAAGCTGACGCGCTGCCGTACGGTGCTGCGCGAGGCGCTCTCGCGCGCGCTCGAGGTCCCGGCGGCGAAGCTCTACGCGGACGACGCGTGTGCCGAGGCCGGCAAGCCGGGAGACCAGGCGTGCTTCGACAAGATCGTCTTCCGCTCGACCGGCGGGATCACGCAGCCGATGATCGGCTGGCAGAACCGGCCGACCTACCAGCAGGCGGTCGAGGTGCGCGGCCACCGGCCACGAAGCGGCTGAGGCCCGCCGCGGCTGCCCGCCCCGAGGTTCCCTCGCGGCGGCCCGCCCCAAGGGGGTCCTCGGCGCCCGGCGGCGAAGAGCCTTCGCAGATGGCGTCCTGGGTCGAGTCGAGCTCCGAGCACTTCACGGCGCGCTATGACGACGGCGATCGCCGCGACGTCCGCGCCGTCCTCGAGCTGCTCGAGCAGACGCGCGAGCGCTTGGGCACGATCTTCCCGGCGGTCCCGGGCGAGGTCAGCGTCGTGCTGCACACGCGCGGCCTCGAGCTGGACCTCGCCCAGCCGTTCCTGCCGGTCGTGCGGCGCATCACGACGCCGGCCGCGCGCCGCTACCTCGCCGGCTGGGCGGGCCGCGGCGCGGTGCACGTCCTCGCCCCGCGGCTGCTGCGCGACCGCGCGGCGAACGTCGAGGGCTCGCGCGAGATGCTGATGCTCACGCCGGCGGCGCTGTACGTCCAGCTCGTGATCGCCGAGTGCAACGGCGAGCTGCCGCCGCCGTGGAGCCCGCGCAGCACGCTGCGCGCGGCGCGCTGGGCCTGGCTGCTCGCCGGCTGCGCGCAGTGGTTCTCCGGTCAGACCTCGCTGGCACGTCCCGCGATCGCGCGGCGCCTGCGCGAGGACTCCCGGCCCGAGTTCCCACCGGGTCTCAAGGACGCCGCCCTGCTCGGCGGCAGCGTCATCGACCTCATCGCGCGCGAGCAGGGCATGCGCGCCGTCGTGAAGCTCGCCTGCTCCGGCCTGCCGCCGGGCGGTCCGCGCCAAGCGATGCTCGAGGCGTTCGAGGGCCGCGCACTCGTGCACACCGAGGGCACCTGGCGCGCCCACCTCTCGCGCCTCGCCGGCCAGTAGACGGAACCGGGTGGCGTCTTGACCCCTATATCCGGGTCAACGCGCCAGTCAGATCGCCCGCATGCGGTTGTTGCGGGCGTTGTGCTCGAGCTCCGCCAGGCCAAGCTCTTCCAGCAGCGGTGGGACGTACATCCCGAAGCGCCCGCGCAGGCCCTTCTTCAGGCCATACCAGCCGCCCACCGGGTTGGTCTCCGAGCGCGCCCACGCCTCGACGGTGTCCGCCTTCGCCGGCTTCTGCTCGTCCGCCGAGCCGAGCGCGATCCATTCGCCGTGCTCCTTGAGCATCGCGTGCAGGTCTTCGATGCAGCGCAGGTGGTAGCTGAGCTGCGTCTTGCCGACCTGGCAGACGAGCGCAGGCGGATCGCGGGTCTCGTCGCGGTACATCGTGTACTCCGACGTGCCCGGCGGCGTCTTCAGGACCCATGGATCGTCTTTCGTACCTTCAGGCATCGAGTTCCTCCTCTTGGTCGTCGGGAGCCTAGCCGCCACAATGTGACCGACCTCATTCAGGGACGCCGACGCGAGGGGGAAGATGTGGTCATGACCGTCGCCGCTGCCGAGATCCGAGCACCACGCGCGGAGATCGCGCTGTCGTGCACGCTGAGCCGCCACATCGGCTCGCCGATCCCGGCGCAGACGCTCAACGTCGGGCCGCGCGGCATGAGCATCCGCAGCGCGCGCCCGCTGTCACAGGACGAGACCGTCGGCTTCGACCTGCCGAACTTCGACATGCGCATCACGGGCCGCGCGCGGGTCATCCGCCTCGAGCGCCCGCACGTCTACGCGCTGCGCTTCGAAGGCCTCCCCGAGCCGATGACCCGCCGGCTGCACGCGCTCGCCATCAACGCGCGCTGACGGGTACCACGCGGTAACCGAAGGCGTCCTCAGCCGCGCGGACCAGATTTGCGGCCGATCGGCTCCGTGATCGTTCCCGCAAAGTGAGCGTCGGAGCGTGGACCGATGGGACCGAATAGCCCGACGCCGATGAGTTCTTGCGCGAGGTCGTGCCGCAAGCGCCACCTCACTCCAGCGGCAACGGCATGCGCGCGACCGGCGAGATCGTGACTCTCGACGTAGTCAGCTCCAGCCGTGAGCGCCGCTGTCACGCCAGCTGCGAGTGCCCGCCGATCGGTGAGGTCCACACCCTCCAGCGGTTCGGCGACCACCATCGTCGTGATCGCCCGCAGTCGAACGTCATCCTCTAGCAGCGTCATCATCGTTCGGAAGCACTCGACCCAGGCGCCAAGGGGGTCCTCGGCGAGGTAACACAACCCAGGCGGTCGATCGCGGTCGGATCGAATCGTCCTCTCCCGTCGCCGGAGAAGAACCACGGCCGGTTGGCCGAGCGATGGATCCGGTACAGCGGCGTTCCCGCTTGAATCTCGCGCCGCGGTAGCCCCGCGACGTCAACCGTCACTGCGCTGCGCGCGCGGCGTCGCGCTCTGCAACCACGAGCAGTGTCTCCTCGTCGCGGTGCTCTCCCGTCCACTGCGCCGGACTGCGGGACTCCAGCTCAGGATGCCTTGTCCGTGCCCATGATGCAGCGCTCCAGGGGGATACATGACCCATTGTCACCAGCGTCCGGTGGGCGCGCGCCAGCGCCGGGGTGGCTCGACCGTCCTGAAACTGAAACGCGGGGAAGCGTGCTGAACCGCCCGGCGCCGCCAACACGATCATGTCCTCACGCATGGCGCGCTGAGCAACGGCGGATTCGTCGACGCCCAACAGCCGAGCGACGTCGTAGTCGTCGAGAAGGACACCAAGGCCATCTCGCCAGCTCTGTTCCGCCGCCACGACGCGGGCAGCACGTTCGAGTGCACGCGAATCGAGTTCCCGCGGTCCGAAGAGGCTCTCGAGCTCATCGAGGAGCTCCCCGGCGACATCGCGCGTGACATCGCTGGGATCGAGATAACGCGCACCGGACGCGGTATCTCCTGGCCGGCTGATCTCGCGACCCGGCGAGATGGTGAGCGCAGCTTCGAGCTTCGCGCTGACCTGCTCGTAGTGCGACGCAACCGCGCCATGGCGCGCTGCCAAAGAGTCGGACTGGCGCTCGGAGAGGTCGGCTAGAGCGTGCGCCAGCTGAGACCGCCGCTCGGCGACGAATGCCTCCGCCTCGGGTTCATTCAATTCGGTGTCGGGCAGTAGATCCATCTGATCCGACAATCGCTCGAGGGCGCGGGTTCGGATGAGGTTGAGCGACTCACGCCGAAGTGTCGTCGCGAGCCAGGCGCCGATCGCCTCCAAATGGCGGATGCGACCAATGTGCACGTACAGCTTGACCCACGTCGCCTGAACGACGTCATCGATGTCGTGCGATGAGAGCCGGTACGACCGCGCGATCACACGCAGCATGCGATCGAATCGGTCGATGAGATCGGACCAGGCGACCCCGTCGCCGGCGGCTGCGGCACGAGCGAGTGCCGCAGCCTCGACGCGCCGCAGCTCACTAGCCGCAAGGCGCAGACGATCTGCTTCTTTCTCCAGTTCCGCGATCGTCGAATCCACCTCAGCGCAACCCGCCACGACCAACTCACCGCCTAGGCGGCCAGACGCCGCCGCATCATCGCTCGGGGACAGACGTCCCGCGACACCGGGCGGCTGGCTTTCCTCCGACGAAGACCCGCCAGTCATGAGAGATCCGCAGCGCACCCAGTGGTTTGCGACATAGGTCCTAGGCTAGTGCGTGGAAATCGCGGCCTCAAGCATCGACGCGGAAGCACCAGAGCAGGCAGACGGACTATGCGCTCGGCTACAGCGCGGTTCCGAGCCAGGCGATCAGCGCGACGATCGCCACCGCCCCGAGCACGAACGCCAGCACCTGCGACGGCGGCGTGCCCGGGTCCGCCTCGCCTTCGACGAGCTCGGCCTGCAGCAGCACCTCGCGCGCCGCCGCGTGACCGGACGCCGGGACCATGACGTCGCGCGGGCCCGCGGCAAGCATGTCCGGCACGTCGAAGCCCCGGCGCCGGACGACCATCGACGGCACCCCCTCCTCCAGCAGCATGCCCTGGATGAACTCAGCCTCGGTCTGGTTCGCCGCCCCGATCGCGCGCACGAGCGCGCCCTCGGCGTACTGCGGCTTGATCTTGCGCGCGCGAACGGCCTTCGCGTCGGGCTCCGGCTCGGTCCAGCCCGCGACGAGCGGCATCCCGCACACCGCGCAGAAGCGCTCGTCGGTCGGATAGGTGCCCCCGCACGTGGGGCACACGAGCGCGTCGTGGATCACGTGATCTCGACGTCGACCTCGCGGATCACGCCGCCCTCGATGAGGTACGACCGCACCACGGGCTCGGCGTCGCTGCCCTTCTTCGGCACACCCACGATCAGCCACTCGACGCCCGGCCAGCCCGCAGCGAAGTTCACGTCGGTCTGCGACGGATAGGGATCCGAGCGCGTGTGCGAGTGGTAGATCGCCGTGAGCTGGTCCTCGTCGTCCTCGGCGAACGCGTAGGCGATGAGCTCGCGCCCGTCGATGTCGAAGCGAAACGGGCTCGCGGCGAGGTTCTCCATGACGCGAACGCCCGTGGCGGTCCCGTCGCGGCCGACGACGAGGCCGCAGCATTCGTTGGGCGCGTCGCGAACGGCGTGCTCGACGACCTCCTCGAGCATGGAGCGGGCGATCTTCACCCGTCAGAGGCTAGCCGTCGGAGGATTCGAGGCTAGGCCTTGATCTGGCGCTTCTCGTCGGCGTCGTCGTTGCCGCCCATGCCGGAGATCGAGTCCTTGAACTCGCGCATGCCCTTGCCGAGCGACTTGCCGACTTCCGGGAGCTTCTTGGGACCGAGCACCACAAGCGCGATGATCAGCACGACGATGAGTTCCATGGGTCCGACGTTGAATGGCATGGTGTTCGGGAGCTCCTTCGTTATCTGACGAGGACGTGCGCCTCCATCAGGCGATGGTAGACGCGATATGAGCTATACGAGCCGGACTCCGAGAAGGGATTACTTCTCGCCGGTTTCGAAGGCGTTGGGCACCGGTGACCGCTTGACGGCCTGACGCAGCACGACGAGGTGCTGCGCCTCGTTGGCCATGATCGACGCGCCCGTCTGCAGGAGCTTCGCGTCGATGAGCTTGGAGTGCGCGTCGTAGTACGCGGCAACGGCCGCCATCTCGAGCTCGATCGCGAAGTTCGCGACGTCCGCCTGGGACTTGAGGTCGCCGATCCCCTCGACCACGCCGTCGATGTCCTTGACCTCCGGATCGGGCGGCTGCGTACCGCCGAGATCCTTCAAAGCCGTGGCGAGGACGTCTGCGTGAGCCTGCTCGTGGTCGCGGAAACGGGTTGCGACCCTCGCAAACCCGGGCGTGAGCAGCTTGCTGTCGATCGCCACGCCGTAGGCGAGCACCGCGATGCGCTCGAGCTTGATCGCGGAGACGAGGATGTCGCCGTCCGTGCCGCCAGCAGCAAAGGCGTTTCGCACCGACCACAGCAGCGGAATGCTCGACGCGGCGATCACGCCGCCGCCGATGCAGAGCCCGCGGCGGATGAGGTCGCGCCGGTCGCGCTCGAATGCGGCGATCTGGGCGGTGTCGGCGAGGCCGTCGGCGATCTGAATGCGTGATCGCACTTATGCCGCCTTCCCGACGACGAATGCGCCGGGGACCTGCTGCTCGCCAAGCGCCCCGAGCAGGACCGAGACGTGCTCGGCCTCGTTGGAGATGATCGCCGCGGCGGTCGCGCGCAGGTCGCCCTTGCCGAGCTTGGGCAGCGCGTCGATGTAGGCCGCGATCGCGGTGTTCTCGAGGTCGATGGCGAACTTCAGCACGTCGTCCTGCGATCGCAGCTCGGGGAAGTCGTAGCGCGTCTTGGCGCGGTTCGGCCGCCCGCCGGCCTCCTTGATCGCCGCCGCCAGCCCGTCGGCGTGCTCCTGCTCTTGCTCGAGGAAGAGCTTGCCGGCCTGCAGGACATCGCCCTTGAGCTTCGCGGCACCCGCCTTGTACGCCGCGACCGCCATGAACTCGAGGTCAAGGGCCGAGTTGAGGATCTCGACATCGGCCTCGTCGGACTCGTCGGGGCCCTGCGGCGTCGTCGACTTCGTGTCGTCGCCGCATGCTGCGACAAACACGGCCGAGCCGCCGGCGAGGCTGACGCCCGACATGCGAAAGAAGCGCCTTCGCGACAGCGGGTCGCTCAGGAAGCGGTCTACGTCCATTTAGAGGCCTCCGGTTGGGAACAACCACGAATCAGAACAGACTGCGCGCTCGCACGCGCGGTGGATCACCACCAGATGGTGGAGTCCATGTTCTCGATCTCGTCGACGGGCAGCGTGTAGAGGCCCGAGGAGAGGTACTTCCAGCCGTCGTCGCAGACGATGAACACGACGTTGCCCTCGTCGATCTCGTTGGCGATGCGAACCGCGACCCGGGCGATCGCGCCGGACGAGACACCCGCGAAGATGCCCTCCTCGTCGAGCAGCTTGCGCGTCCACAGGATCGCGTCGCGGTTTGAGACCATGATCTTGCGGTCGAGCACGGACAGGTCGATGATCGGCGGGATGAAGCCGTCGTCGAGCGAGCGCAGCCCCTGGACGGGCTCGCCCTGCAGCGGCTCGGCGGCGACGATCTTGACGTCGTCGCCGAACTCCTCCTTGAAGCGCCGGCCGTTGCCCATCAGCGTGCCACCGGTGCCGAGACCGGCGACGAACGCCGTGATCTCGTCGAGCTCCTCGAGGATCTCCTTGGCCGTGCCGTTGTAGTGCGCGAGCGGGTTGGCCTCGTTGCCGTACTGATACGGCATGTAGTACGTGTCGGTGTCCTCGGCCATCTCGTTGGCCATTGCGACCGCGCCGTTTGAGCCCTGGTCGCCGGCGCTGTAGACGATCTCCGCGCCGTACATCTTGAGCAGCTGGGTGCGCTCGGGCGTCACGTTGTCGGGCATGACGACCTTCAGCGGATAGCCCTTGCGCCGGCAGATCATCGCGAGGCTGATGCCCGTGTTGCCCGACGTCGGCTCGAGGATCGTGTGGCCGGGGAGGATCAGGCCCTGCTCCTCAGCGCTCTCGATAAGCCCGCGCGCGACGCGGTCCTTGACCGAGCCGGTCGGGTTGTGGGACTCCATCTTCGCCCAGATCCGCACGCCCGGCTTGGGGCTGAGCCGCTTCAGCTCGACGAGCGGCGTGTTCCCGATCGCCTGCACGATGTCGCCGTAGCGACCCCCGCAGGGCCGGTTCTGGAGCGGCGAGGTCGCCATCAGGGGAGGGAGTGTAGCCCTGCCGTTGCTTCGGCTTGGCATCTGCCACGCGCCATCTTGTCCTGGTGCCCGGCGGGCCCGTTCGACAATCGGGCGAGGTGGATGCGAGCTCTGAGCGCGTCAGGGACAGAGTGGCTCGACCGCGAGCGGCAGCGCGCGCCGCAGCAGCCGCGCGAGCCCGCGCGCGCCGCTCGGCCCGAGATGCAGCCCGTCGCCGGCGAACCAGCCGCCCCGCCCGGCGCTGAAGCGCACCCAGTCGAGCACGACGACGCGCCCCGGGAAGCGGCGGCCGGCCGCGCGCACGTTGCCCGCATCCGAGCCCTGCCCGCCGCCGAGCTCGCGCGGCGTTACGAGGCCGAGCACGCGATCGCGCCCGACGATCCGCATCGCCTCGCGGATCTGGCGCGCCGAGATCGACCCGTTCGCGCCGAGCGCGATCACGACGAAGTGCGGCAGCGTCTTCGCCCGCTTGCGCGCCGCGATGATGCCGAGGCCCTCGCTCATCTGGCGGCAGCCGCGGGTGTTGACCTCGAAGCCTGCGCCCGCGACCTGCGGCACGGCGCCGAGCAGCACGGAGTCGCCGATGACGAGCGGCGCCCTCCCCTCCGCGCCGCGCTTGACCGCCGAGGCGTGCCGCACGCCGCCGCACGCCTGCGCGGCGCTCGTGCCGAGCATCAGCGTGAAGGCCAGCGCGAGCAGGACGGCGACGGGAGTTCGCACGCGAGCCATGCTTCCACGTTCACCGTTCAAGTTGGGGCCTCGCGGCGCCGATGCTCAGATCGTGCCGTCCACCGTTGACTCGCGGCCTGCTGGCCGCCCCCTGCGCTAGCGTCCTCGCGCGTGCTCAAGACAGGCGCGCCCTAGTGGTCTTCCCCACGGTTGAATTCGCGATCTTCTTCCCGATCGTGCTCGCCCTCTCGTGGGCGTTGATGAAGCGCCAGTGGGCGTGGAAGCCGTTCATCCTCGCGGCGTCGTATGTCTTCTACAGCGCGGCGAACCCGATGTTCTGCGTGCTGCTCGGCGGCCTGACGCTGGCCAACCAGGCGGCGGCCAAGCTGATTCACCGCACCGAGGACGAGCGCGTGCGGCGGCGCATCGTCGCGGCCGCCGTCACCGTGGATCTCGGGACGCTCGGCGTCTTCAAGTACTACGGCTTCTTCGCGGAGGAGGTCAACGCCGTCCTCGACAAGGCCGGGCTCGGCCTGCCGCTGCCGCTCGCCGCGATCGCCTTGCCCGTCGGCATCAGCTTCATCGTCTTCCAGGCGATCTCCTACGTCGTCGACGTCCACCGGCGCAACGGCCTCGACGAGCCGGCCAGCACGATCGACTTCGGCCTGTACCTCAGCTTCTTCCCGCACCTCGTGGCCGGGCCGATCGTGCGCGCGCGGGAGTTCATCCCGCAGCTCGCCAAACCGCGCGACCCGAGCAAGGTCGCGGTTGGCGCCGCCGTCTCGCTGATCGTCATCGGGCTCGTCAAGAAGGTCGCGATCGCCGACTACCTCGCGCGTGAGGTCGTCGACCCGGTGTTCGGCGTGCCGCAGCAGTTCTCGGCGCCCGACGTGCTGCTCGCCTCCTACGCCTACGCGGTGCAGATCTTCTGCGACTTCTCCGGCTACACGGACATCGCGATCGGGCTGGCGCTGCTCATGGGCTTCGTGTTCCCGCAGAACTTCGACCGCCCGTACCGCGCGCGCACGTTCCGCGAGTTCTGGCGGCGCTGGCACATGACGCTGTCGCGCTTCTTGCGCGACTTCCTCTACATCCCGCTCGGCGGCAATCGCGGCGGCAAGCTCAAGACCGCGCGCAACCTCATGATCACGATGGTGCTCGGCGGGCTGTGGCACGGCGCCGCCTGGGGCTTCGTGCTGTGGGGCTTCATCCACGGCGCCGCGCTCGTCATCGAGAACGTCTTCCGCGACCGCATGCGCTGGTCGCCACCGGGCTGGCTGAAGTGGTTCATCACGTTTCACATCGTCGTGCTCGCGTGGATCCCGTTTCGCGCGCCCGACCTCGACCTCGCCGGTGCGTTCCTGTCGCGGCTGGGCGACTGGGGCCCGGCGACGCTGTGGTCGGTGCCGGTCGTGGGCGTCGTGCTGCTCGTCATCGGCCTGCAGCTGCTGCCCGCGAAGCCCATGGACGCGCTGCGCGTGCGCTACGAGAACCTGCATCCAGCCGCCCTGGGCGCGAGCATGGCTGCCGTGATCGTCCTGGTAACCGCGACGATCTCGAGCCAGGGCGTGCCACCGTTCATCTACTTCCAGTTCTGAGAAGGCGAGACCCATGGCCCGCAAAGACACGTACATCCTCGACCGGCCGACCGGCCGGACCCTGCGCGCGCGTGACGCGGTCGTCGTCATCCTCGTGGCGGTCGTCGTGCTGATCGTCGTGCAGGGTCAGTCGATTCGCAGCTCGGGCGAGAAGATGGACGACGGCCTCGAGAAAACGGTCGTGCTGGCCGTCGGCGAGCCCGCGGGCTGGGTCGCCGACCAGTTCGGGGTCGACGACGACGTCAAGCGCCTGACCGCGTCGCTGTCGCCGGACGACGCGCTGAGCGGGCCCGGCGGCTTCGACGACGCGCCGACCAGCGGCGCCGCGGCGGCCGCGGCGACGGGCGCGGTCACGACGGTCACGGCCGACGCGATCGACCCCGCGGCGATCGGGGCGAAGCCGGCCGTGATCGACAAGCTCGGGACCCTGCTCGTCACCGGCGACTCGCTGTCGCAGCCGCTCGACGTGCAGCTCGCGCGGCGGCTGGCGCCCGACGGCGTGCGCACCGTGCGCGAGGTCCACCTCGGCACCGGGATCTCCAAGAGCGGCCTGGTGGACTGGGGCGCGCTGTCGACCCAGCAGGTCAAGAAGGAGTCGCCGGACGCCGTCGTGTTCTTCCTCGGCGCGAACGAGGGCTTCCCCTTCGAGGACGCCGCCGGCAAGTCGATCGACTGCTGCACGCAGGCGTGGGCGGCTCAGTACGCGACGCGGGCGCGCAAGATGATGGCGACCTTCCGCCAGGACAGCGCCGCC
Source organism: uncultured Actinomycetes bacterium (assembly GCA_963839905.1). Lineage (GTDB taxonomy): Bacteria > Actinomycetota > Thermoleophilia > Solirubrobacterales > Solirubrobacteraceae > CADCVQ01. The sequence continues at coordinate 741,259 of CAWIXC010000018.1, forward strand.
CGCGTGTACTGGCTGCTGCTTCCCGCGCAGCGCAGCGCCGCGCGGCAGAAGATCGCGCGGACGGTCAACGCGGCGATCCTCGCCGCGGCGGCCCCGTTCCGCGCGCAGGTGCGCGTCATGGACATGTCCGCGGTCTTCACGCCCGGCGGCAAGTTCCGCGCAGCGATGCCGATCGACGGCCGCAGCACGATCGTCCGCGAGCCGGACGGCATCCACCTCAACGAGGCCGGCGCTAGCCTCGCGGCCGACCTCGTCGTGCAGCGGCTGAAGGCGGATTTCGGCTCGCTGTAGGCTCGGCGGCGTGGCGGGTGACGTTCGCGGCGCGCAGGCGCGGGCGCGGCGGCGCGGGCGCGGGCGCGGCGGCGCGGGCGCGGGCGCGGCGGCGCGGGCGCGGGCGCGGCGGCGCGGGCGCGGGCGCGGCGCGGGGGCGCGCTGCTTAGCGCCCCCGCGGGCCGATCACGTGTCCTGCTGGTAGTCGTGCGTGATGCGGGCGCCGCCCTTCTTGCAGGTCACGTGGCCGGTGTACTGCGTCGGGATACTCTCGCTCTTCGGGCGCCGGTCGGTGCACGAGTAGCCGCGGACGCGCGTGCTGCAGGTGCCCTTCTTGCCCTTCTTCAGGCGGCAGCTGTGGTACGCCTTCGTGACGCTGACGCCGTTGGCGCAGGTCGTGCCCGTCACCTTCATGCGCGTCACGTAGGTCGGGCCCATGGAGCGCGCGGTCTTGAGGCTGAGCTTGCAGGTCGTCGCGGCGCTCGCGGACGCCGGGATCGCGAGCGCCGCGGCTGTCGCGACGGCGGCGGCGAGCGGGACGATGCGGCGGATGAGTCGGGGCATGCGGGGCCTCTCTGAAGCGGTGACGGGTGGGGAACGACCGTGCGCGCGTCCCCGGCGCAGGCCAACGGGATCGTGCCAGATGCACCTCCCATCGGCAGCAGGTGGTCGCGGCATAAGATCCGCGCGTGCGAATGGTCGCTCGGGCGGTGGTGTTGCTGGCTGTCTGGCTCGGGGCGGCCGGCGGTGGCGGTGCCGCGGACGCGGGCGCAGCGATGCGCGTCGTCGACGTCCCGGGCGTCAGCGGCAGGGCGGTGCAGATCGTCGCGGCGGGCCGGCTGGCCGACGGCGGCGCGATCGTCGCCGGGACGTTGACGCCGAGCGGCCGGCGGCGCGCACGGCCGCGGATCGTGGTGATGCGCCTGCGCCACGACGGGCTCATCGACACGTCCTTCGGCGAGCCGGGCGTCGTGAAGGTGCAGCTCGCCCGCGGCGACGGGCGCGCCGGATCGCGCGCGACGTCGGTCGCCGTCGACCCCGCGCGGGGACGCTCGTGGATCGGCGCCGCGGTCGGCGGCAACGACTCCGGCGCGGTGCTTGCGCTCGACGCGCGCGGCCGGCGGGTGAGGGCGTTCGGAGCGGGCTCGGTCGTGCGCTTCGACGGCGACGCGACGGCGCCGGTGGCGCTTGCCTACGGCGGCGGGCGGCTCGCGGCGGCCGCGACGCGCCGACCCTGCCGCGGCTGCCAGGTGCTGCTGCTCGACCCGACAACGGGCGCGCGGCGCGGGCAGGAGGCGCTCGCGCCGGTGCCGGACGCCGACGCCGGCCGCTGCCCGGCCGCGGTGCTCGGCAGCCTCGCGCTCGCGGGGGCAAATCGGATCGTGCTCGGAGGGGCGGGAGGGGCCGCGGCGGCCACCGCGGGCGGAGCGGGCGCGGCCAGCGCGGCGGGCGGGGCCGACGGCGCTTGCTCCACGCGGCTCGTCGTCCGTGATGGCTCGCTGCGCGCGGTCGCCGTGCAGGACCCGGGCGACGATGCGACGCGCACCGTCGTCGCGGCGGCCGGTCCCCCGCTCGACCTCTGCGTCGGCATCCAGGCCGGCGGCGCGACCCGGCTCGTGCGGGTCGCCGCCGGCGCTACCGCGACGGTCCTTCCGAAGCGCACCTGGACGCCCGTCGCCGGCACGCTCGCGGGCGTCGTGCCGCTTGGCGACCGCGCCTGCGGCGCGCTGCTGCGGCGCCCCGGCAAGCCGGCGCTCGTCCTGCAGGCGTCCAACGGCAGCGGCAAGCCATCGCTGACCGAGGTGCCCGCCGGCCTGCGCGCCGGCGCGATCTACCGCTGCAAGCAGCACGTGCTCGTCGTCGGCACGCGCCGCCGCGGCGGCGTCGACCGCGCAAGCGTCGCGGTCACCTCGATCGCGCGGCGCTAAGCCCGGGCGCTACCGGCAGCGCGAGTCCGCCATCCCGTAGAGGGCCCGATCCGCCGGGTGCTCGGCGACCGTCCACAGGCGGCTCGTCGACCGCCAGCACGACAGGTCCTCCGGGCCCTTGGAGATCGCTACGTCCTCGCGGGTGCGCTGCACGCCGCCCGCCGTCCACTCGCCGGACACGAGCCGGCCGCGGTTTCGGCGCCGTGGCGGCAGCGGGACCCTGCGCGTGAACCAGTACGTCCCATGCGAAGCCGTGCCGCCCTGGACGAACTCGTCGGGCAGGTAGGTGACCGACCGCGCGGGCGCCGCGAGCGACTTGTACGGATCGAGGTCACGCACGCGCCAGAGCCCGATCCGGCCCTTCGCACCCTTGCAGTACTCGCCGGTCATCAGCATGTCCGGCCGGCGGCTGCGGTCGAGCGAGACCCAGGAGTGCTTCGGGGCGCCCGCGCCGGAGCACTTCGCGGGCGCGCCCGCCGCGTTGTCGTAGTACGTCAGCTGCGGCAGCACGTAGCGGTTGCCGGCGCCGTAGTACGTCTTGCCATGCAGGCCGATCCGCTTGCGGTTGCCGGTCGTGCCGTTCTTCGAGAGCCCGAGGTCGAAGATGTTGCGCAGGTCGAAGACGCGCACGCCGCGGTTGGTCTCCGCCACGTACAGGTAGTTGCCGTACCAGGCGATCCCGCCGGCGTGGCTGTCGATGGCGCGGTAGTTGGGCTTGGCCTTCGTGCCCGTCGGATAGACGAGCAGCACGTGGCGGTAGCGCTTGCGAGCCGGGTCGACGAAGCTCAGCCGCACGCCCTTCTTGGGCGACCTGCCCGCGTCGTACCACGTGACGATCAGCGCTTGCTTGCGCCCCCAGCGCTCGTCGACGTTGGCGTCCGAGCTGGTCGTCACGCCCTGCGGATACCACTCGCTGGTCTTGTCGTCGCCGGACTTCCAGCAGTAGACGACCGATCCCGACGGCACCGCGGCCCGGTCGGAGCTCCCGCAGTTCGTGCGGGAGAGCTTGCGGTTCGCCTTGCTCAGCAGCTTCTGGACGCCGCTCTTGCGCAGCCGGTCGTCGAGCCGTTCGATCGCGGCGCGGCGCGACGGGCCGCGCTTGAGGATGTAGTCGGCGGTCGACGGCCGGGGCCCGTAGCTCAGGGAGTAGCGGGCGTCGTCGCGGCTGAAGCGCAGCGTGCCGCTCACCCCCTTGATCGTGGCCTCGCCCAGGAAGTCGTCGTCGTCGAACGGGACGTCTCCATCCTGCTCGTACAGGCGCACCGTGTCGCCCGCGTGCGCGACGACGCCGATCGTCCGGTTGTCGCCTTCGTCGACCGAGCGGGGTCCCCAGACGGTCTCGCCGTTGACCTGCAGGTACGGCTCGTCGCTGGCGACGTCCTCGGTCGTCGTGACGTGCAGCTGGCGCAGGATCGCGGTGGGCGCCGCGGCCGAACCGGCCACGGCGGCCGTCGCCGGCTTCGATGGCCCGTTCGCCGCTTGCGCCGCGGGAGTGGCACCGCCGAGCACGGCCGCGCTGAGCGCCAGGACTCGGATGCAGATCCTCATCGGATCACCTCCAGTAATCGTGAGCGTTCTCTTGAAGACCGTAGCGACTCGCCGCGCGCAGCCTCAGCCCTCCCCCGCGCACGCCCGGATCGCGGCGGCGTAGGCCTGGCCGCGAGCGGCGTAGCCGGCCGGCGTCGCGTGCACGCCGTCGCCGGCGACGAGCGACGGCGACTGCGCGACCATGCCCGCCCAGTCGACGAGCTGCAGCCCGAGCCGCAGCTCGCCGCCGAGACGCTCGAGGACGCGGTTGGCCGCGTCGTAGGAGACGCCGTTGTACGGCGGGCGCACGATCGTCGCCCACACGGCGCAGCCGCCCGGCCGCGAAGCCGTCGTGCGCACGGCCTGCTCGAGGGCGCCGGTCGCGCCCGGGTCGTCGTTCGTGAAGAGGCTGATCGCGACGATCGCCGGCACGTCGGGCTCCTGCGCGAGCAGCTGCATGCCGACGGCGAGCGGGCGGCTGATCTTGCCGTCGATGCGCACCCGCCAGCCCGGCAGCGCCGCGCGCAGCGCGTCGGCCATCCCGACCGCGAGCGAGTCGCCGATCACGAGCACGTCGTGCGGCAGCGACCGCACCGCGGGCGGTGGAGGTGGCGGCGCGCTGTCGCCTGACGAGCCGCCGCCGCCCGCCGGCCGGTCGCGGCCCCGCGACCCGCCGTCGCTCGCCGCCCGAGCCGCCGGGTCCGCGAGCTCGACGGTCGTCACGCCCGAGCCCGTCGACGAGACGCCTGCCTGCGCGCTCGCGTCGATCGTGACGAACCGCGCCGAGCGGGTCGTGACGAGCGTCATCGCCACCGACCAGCGGCCGTCGTCGCCCGCGGTCGCCCGCGCCTCGCAGCGCACGGGCCGGCAGCTCGCGCTGAGGAAGACCGGCCCGCCCGGCCGCGTGCCGCCGCGGAGGGTCGTGCGGGCGCGCAGCCGCCCGGCCGGCGTCTGGCCCGCGCGCAGCCGGCTGCCATCGAGCGGCCGCGCGATCGTCACGACGGCGCCCGCCGCGCCCGCGCCGGACGCGGTCGCGGTGCGCGAGGCCTGCTCTCCGCTGTCACCACAGCCGGCGAGCACCGCGCTCGCCCACAGCACGGCGAGCGCGGCGGCCATCGGCGGTGCGCGCACGCCCCCTACCGCAGCCGCGGCAGCGCGTGGTCGGCGCGCAGGCGGTCGATCAGCAGCGTCGCGGCGATCGAGGCGCCGCCCGTCGAGAGGTGAACGCCGTCACCCTGGCGGGCGTTGACGTTCTTGCCGCGGAAGCGCACGTACTGGCGAAAGCGCCCGCCCGGCGTGAAGACCTTCACGAGGTCGATGACCCGCGCGCCGCGCCCCGCCCGCACCGCCGCCCGCTTGATCGCCCTGTTCACCGAGCGGTAGATGCGCGCGAAGTCCCCGCGGCGCGGCGTCGGAAGCGTCAGCCAGTAGACGTACGAGCGCCCGCCACGCATGTACGAGCGCATCATCGACTCGGCGCGCCGCGCGTACTCGGCGGTCCATGCCGCGCCGCAGCACGGCACGCTCGCGCCCGTCCGCGTCTTCATCGGGAAGCCGTCGTTGGCCCCGATGAACATCGCGGTGACGTCCGGGTGCACCGAGCGCGCCTGCTCGCGCGCCTTCTTGACCCAGTCGAGCATGAACGGCTTCGACAGGCCGGTGCTGATGCGGGCGTCGCTGCGCACGCTCGTCGCGCGCCGGCGCTCGAGGCGCTGCTTGAGAAAGCTGTCGATGATCTGGATCATCGAGTCGCCGGTGGCGAGCAGCCGCAGGTGGCCCTTGCCGACGAACGACGGCCGCTGCGGGGCGCGGCGGGTGCGCAGCGCACGCACGCCCGACCCCGGCACGACCTGGCTGCAGGCGCTCGGCTCCGGAACCGATTCGCACGGGCCGCCGTCCTTCCACGAGACGAGCGCCTGCCAGGTCAGCGGCAGGCCGGTCTTGACGCGCAGCGACCGCGCGGGCGCACGCACCACGAGCACGTCGTCGTCGATCTCGACGCGGGCGCGACCCACGACGATCGCGCGGCCGCGGGCGTTGCCGGCTTCGTCGATCGGCGACATCGTCGCGCGCAGCCGACCGTCCCGGCGGCTCACGCACACGCGCCGGCGCGACGGCACCTGCGGGCCGAGCACGAGGCAGGCGTAGCGGCCCTTGGCCGGCTCGATCTCCTTGACGGGGATGTCGCGCGAGAAGCGCAGGCGCAGCCGCAGGTCCTGACCGGTCTGGCGCAGGCCGGCGCTCACGATCAGCAAGGAGGGCAACGCGGCCGGATCGGGCTCCGGGATCTGCGCTGCGGCGGCGCTCGGCGCCACGAGCACGAGCGCTGCCACTGCGATGAGCGCCAAGTGTGACCGCTGCAACCTGCCCCTTCCCGCCGACTGCCTAGGACACCGAGCCTAGCTCGGCGCCCGGCGATGCGGGGAGCGTCAGCCGCCCGCCATCGCCGGCAGGATCATGATGACGTCGCTTCCGCCGACCTCGGTGTCGAGGCCGCCGAGCACGCGCACGTCCTCGTCGTTGAGGTAGACGTTGACGTAGCGGTTGAGCTCGCCGCCCTCGGCGAAGAGCTGCGACTGCGTGTCGGGGTGCTGGTCGATGAGCGAGCGCAGGACGTCGCCGACGTTGTCGCCGGCGGCCTCCACTTCCTTCTCGCCGCTAGTCGATGCGCGCAGCACTGGGGGAATGCGAACGGTGGCCATTAGCGCGGCAGCCTAGCCCGCCGCGGCGCAGAACGCCTCGTAGTCGGGGAACACGCCCATCTCATCGTCAGCGATCTCGGACGGATCGCGCGAACAGATGGCGCACTCGGGGTCACGGCGGACCTTGAGCTCGGTGAACGTCGCGCCCAGCGCCTCGTAGAGCAGCAGGCGCCCGATGAGCGGCTCGCCCGCGCCGATGATGAGCTTGACGACCTCCGTCGCCTGCAGCAGCCCCATCGTTCCCGGCAGCACGCCGAGCACGCCGTTGGCCCCGCACGACGGCGCGAGCTCGGCCGGCGGCGGCACGGGGTACAGGCAGCGGTAGCACGGCCCCTCGTATGGCGCGAAGACCGAGAGCTGGCCGTCGAAGCCGAGGATCGACGCGCTGACGACGGGGATCTTCAGGCGCACCGTCGCGTCGTTGAGCAGGTAGCGCGTCGGGAAGTTGTCGACGCCGTCGACGATGACGTCGTAGCCCTCGATGATCTCCATGATGTTCGAGGCGTCGATCCGCGTCTGGTACTTGATGACCTCGATACCCGGGTTCAGCGCGTGCATCGTGATCTCGGCGGAGTCGACCTTCGGGGTGCCGATGCGGTCGGTCGTGTGGATGACCTGGCGCTGCAGGTTCGAGAGGTCGACGACGTCGTCGTCGACGATGCCGATCGTCCCGACGCCCGCGGCCGCGAGGTACAGGGCCGTCGGCGCGCCGAGCCCGCCGGCGCCAAGCAGCAGGACCTTCGCGTCGAGCAGCTTCTGCTGGCCCGCAGGGCCGATCTCCGGCACGAGCATGTGGCGGCTGTAGCGCTCGCGCTGCTCGTCGGTGAGCTTGCGCGGGACCTCGACCTTGTAGCCGCGGTCCTTCCACAGCGTGATGCCACCGGTCATCGACTCGACGTTCTCGTAGCCGAGGTCGGCGAGCGTCTTCGCGGCGAGCGCCGAGCGGTTGCCGGAGGCGCAGTACAGGACGACGTGCGACGAGCGGTCGGGCACGGCACCGTCGATGCGCGACTCGAGGTAGCCGCGCGGCACGAGCTTGGCGCCGGGCAGGTGGCCCTGGGCGATCTCGTCGGACTCGCGGACATCGACGACCGTCAGGTCCCCGTTGCCGTTGGCCCCGCCGTTGAGCGCGGCGTGGACCTCGGCGGGGTCGACCTCGGCGATCTGGCTCTTGATCTGGCGGATGAACTCCGCGCCGGAGGGGCTCACGGCAATCTCCTCAAAGGTGGTCGGGATTTGCTACTTCAGAAAGTGTAGCGACCGACCAAGTATCGCAAGGCCCGGGGAACACGACGAGACGCCCCGCGCTGCTCGGGACGCCTCATCGGTACGGGATCTGATTGTGGACTGCGCGGAGGGACTGCGAAGGATCCGGAGGGAAACCTTTGTGGAGCTTGCTGCACAAGGAGTATCGGACCTGGCGCCGGCCGCCGACATGGGGTCAGGACCCCATGCGAAGAGCCTCCCTCCTGACCCAGGTGCTGACCGTCAACACGGTCGTCATCTTCGCGACCGTCATCGCGGCGATCGCCGTCGGCACGAGCCTGCACGACGACAACCCGACCAGCTGGCGCACGCTGTTCGTGCTCACGGCGGCGGTCCTGCTGACGATCCTCGCGAACAACTTCGTCCTGCGCCGCCGCTTCGCGCCGCTCGAGTCGCTGACGCGCACGATGGAGCGCGTCGACCTCGCCGTGCCCGGCACGCGCGCGCAGCCCTCCGACAGCGAGTCGGCGGACGTCGCCCGGCTGCGCGAGACGTTCAACGTCATGCTCTCGCGCCTTGAGACCGAGCGCGTCGCAGCGGCCTCCGCGGTGCTGCGCGCGCAGGAGTTCGAGCGTGCCCGCGTCGCGCGCGACCTCCACGACGAGGTCAACCAGGCGCTTGCCGCGGTATCGCTGCGGTTGGCCGCTACGGCCGAGGGCGCGCCGCCCGAGTTCGCCGAGGAGCTCGCGGAGACCCAGCGCCTCGCCACGCAGGCGATGCACGAGCTGCTCGGCCTCGCCCGCGAGCTGCGCCCCGCGGCCCTCGACGACCATGGGCTGGTCGTCGCGCTGCGCACGCAGGTGCGGATGTGGGGCGAGCGCTGGGGGCTGCCGGCCACCTTCGCCGCCGACGGGACGCGGCCGATGCTCGGCGAGCTCGAGCAGCTCGTCGCGTACCGCGTCGTGCAGGAGGCGCTGTCGAACATCGCGCGCCACGCGCAGGCCAGCCGCGTGAAGGTCACGGTCTCGGGCTGCAACGGCGCCGAGATCAAGGTCACCGTCACCGACGACGGCAACGGCTTTCCGCCATCGAAGCTCAACAACGGGCGCTCCGGTGTCGCCGGGATGCGCGAGCGGGCGATGCTCGCGCGCGGGTCGGTCGACGTGCGGTCCACGCCCGGCGAGGGCACGACGATCGAGCTGACGCTGCCGGCGCGCGGCGTGCGGGTCGCGGCATGAAGCTGCTGATCGCCGACGACCACGGCATCGTCCGTGGTGGCTTGAAGCTCCTGCTCGACCGCCAGTCGGACATGCAGGTCGTCGCGGAGGCGTCCGACGGCGTCGAGGCGGTCGAGCTCGCGCTGCGGGTGCGGCCCGACATCTGTGTGCTCGACGTGGCGATGCCGCGCATGACCGGCCTGCAGGCGACGGTCGAGATCCGCGCGCATGCCCCCGAGATCTCCGTGCTCGTGCTGTCGATGCACGACGACGAGCGCTACCTCTACGAGGCGCTGCAGGCGGGCGCCGCGGGCTACGTGCTCAAGCGTGAGGCGGACACCGCGCTCGTGGCTGCCGTCCGCGCCGTCGCGCGCGGCGAGCCCTTCATGACGAACGCCGCCGAGCGGTCGTTGGTGCGCGAGTGGATGCAGGACGACAGCAGCGGCCCGGTCGAGCCGCTGACGCTGCGCGAGCGCGAGGTGCTGAAGCTCATCGCCGAGGCGTTCACGAACAAGGAGATCGGCGAGACGCTGCACCTCGCGGAGAAGACCGTCGAGTCGCACCGCGCGAACCTGCTGCGCAAGCTCGGCATGCGTGATCGCGTCGAGCTCGTGCGCTACGCGATCCGCCGCGGCCTGATCGAGGCGTAAAGCAGCTCGCCGCCGGTCGGCTCGAGCGGGATCCAAGCGTTGACCACCGGTTGCGGCAGCTTCGCTGCTCGGCAGATCGCGAGAAACGCCTCCTCGAGGTCGTTGCGGGTCAGCGTGCTCCCGGGCGCGTGCTCCTCGAGGATGGTTCGCAGCGTCCCCGCCCCTCGGTGGCCGCCCGCTCGAGCGAGGACGTCCGCGATCTGCCGCGCGTCGACGATCTCGAGGACTTCGGCTTGGTCGAACGCCCGCTCGACCGCGCGCCGCGGGAGGACGGCCGCGATGCCGGACCGGTCGGTAACGGCGCAGGCCGCGCAGATCCGCCGCGGATCGACAGGCCAGTCCGCAGTCCACGCCACACGCCAGCACCGCGGCCATCCAGCAGCCCTCCTTCGTGAGCCGCCCGTGACGCACGGCGTACACCCCGGCATGCACGCGGTGCAGCGCTCCGGAGGCAACGCGGTTGCGGACCCGCACGAGCGCTGAGCCCCAAGTCGAGCAGCTGCCACAGCGCCACGACATCGTGCTGCGCGGCGGCGAGCTCCGAGATCAGCCATTCCAGGGGAGGGCGTGGTTCAAAACGGCCGCCTGATCGCCGTTTTGCGCCACTCGCTTGCATGGATCGGAGGATCGCGGGGATGGTGTGCCGTGTCAGCACGCGTTTGTGACGAAAGACGCGTGGTTGTGTCACGGCTACCCTCCGGCGCGATGCAGCCCCGCTTGCGCCTCGCGCTGTTTCTCGCCGGCCTCTTCGCGCTCACGGCGGTCGCGGCAGTGCTGCTGTTCGCCGCCGGCGACAAGGTCGCGCAGGGCGGCGCGTTTCAGGGCGCCACGCGACCGGCCGGCATCCCGCCCGCGGACTTCGGCCTGGGCGACGAGAACGGCAAGCCGGTCACGCTGGCCACACTGCGAGGCAAGCCCGTCGTCGTGACGTTCCTCTACACGACCTGCGAGGACACCTGCCCGCTGACCGTCGACCAGATCCGTGCCGGGCTCGACGAGCTCGGCCACGACGTCCCGGTGATCGCCATCAGCGTCGATCCGGCGAACGACACCCCGCGCGCCGCCCAGCGCTTCTCGCGCCAGCGCCAGATGACCGGCCGCATGCGCTGGGTGCTCGGCGACGAGCCGCAGCTACGACGGCTGTGGGATGCCTACGGCGTCCAGCCGCAGACCGACAAGATGGAGCACTCCGCGTCGACCGTGCTGCTCGACGCGACCGGTCGCCAGCGCATCGGCTTCGCCACGAGCGTGCTCACGCCGGAGGCGCTCGCGCACGACCTCGCGCTGCTCGAGCGCGAAGCGACGACGCCAAGGCGAAGCTAGGGCGCAGCGGGCTCGTCGGGCGGCGCATCGGGCGTGATCCCCTCCGCGGCCTCTGCGCGCCGGTCGCGCAGCGACGACACCATCAGCATCCCGATGACGACCACGAGCGGCACGAGGTAGAGCAGGTTCACCAGCCAGTGCCCGGCGTGCGCGATCGGCACGACGGAGCTCATGAGTTGGCCGCCGAGAGCAGCCACAGGCCAAGGGATGTGAACGCGATCATCACGGCGAGCATCCAGTATTGCGAACGCGTCGCCGCGCGCGGGTCCTTGAACGTCACGAGCGCGCGGTCGTGCGCCAGGACCAGGCCCGCGACGTGGCCGAGCACGAGCGCGCCGACCTGGACGTACCAGATCGCCGTCGCCGAGATCCACGTGTAGTCGATCGTCGCGCCGGCCGTCCCGAAGAAGTCCTTGCCGGTGCCAAGCGGATCCGAGACGAGGTAGAACATCGCCTGGCCGCGGGTGGCGAGCAGCGAGAAGTAGTGCGCGATGACGTAGGCCAGCGCGATCGGCACGAGCGTGTGCGCGAAGCGGCCCGCGAGCTCGCCGGTCGAGAGCTTGCTGTTGCTGGCGTTGCGCATCCCCATCACGCCGAGCCAGTACAGCCCCGTGACGAGCGCGATCACCGTGACGAGACCGATCGTGTAGGAGATCTCAAACGCCGTGTTCTGGCTGAAGCCGATGCCACGCAGCGAGTCGGCCATCCGCGGCTGGATGGAGTTCCACGCGGGCCCGCCGGAGAAGCCGTCGAACGAGGTCGTGCCGATCATCGTGCACATGAGCACGACCGTCCCCGGCACGGGGACGAGCGTCGTCAGGCCGCTGAGCGGCAGCCGGCGGTGCAGCGCCTCGCGCGTCCAGCGCAGCGGCGACACACGCGCGAACAGCCCGAAGTACACGCTGTACGCGTCGCCATAGCGCGTCCAGGGACCGATGCCGTACAGGCTCATGCCGACCAGCTGCACGGCCGCGTAGACGAGTGCCGCGATGGCGTGGTTGCTGGGATCGCCACGGTCGGGATAGATGAGCTCGAACCACACGAACGCGGCGATTCCGATCACCGCCGGCCAGTGGCCTAGCGCCTTCGGGTACGCCATCGGCGCCGGCAGGGGCTTGCGGCTGACGGCCGATGCGATCCCCCCGGCCGCGCGCGCGATCGCACGCCACGGGTTGAAGGCCTTGAAGACGTCGCCGAACAGCATGCTCGCGATCGGGAGCCCGATCCAGAACCACGCGAAGGTGAAGGTCGGCGCGATGTTCGTCGCCGACTCCTGGGACCCCGCGAAGCCGGCATACACGACGAGTACGAACAGCGCGACGCCGATCAAGCCGCACAGCGGGTCGAGAAGGCGCGGCAGCGTCACGACCCGGCGCTCGGCCGGCTGCTCGAGACGCGGCTTGGGCCAGAGCACCGCCAGGCCGACGAACGACACGACGAGCACGACCGTCGCCCCCCAGCCGAAGAGCCACTTCGGGATCGGGAGGTCCTCGCGGCCGACGAGCCCGTGAGCGAGCGCTGCCTGCGGCGCCAGCACCAGGATGCCGACCGCCGTGACGAGGGCGGCGAGCAGGCGGCGGCGATTCATTGGCGCCAGTCTAGGAAGCCGCCTTCCGCGCCGCGCCGGGCCGCCCGGGTCGCGCTGCTACGTTGCCGCCCGTGCGAGCACCGGTCGACACGCTGAGCGCCCCGATGATCCCCGCCGGCCTCGAGTGGGTGAACGTCGCGAGCCTGCGGATGGACCAGCAACTCGGCCGGCCGGTGCTGGTCGAGTTCTGGGACTTCTGCCGCGTGAACTCGCTGCGCACGCTGCCGTACGTACGCGCCTGGCACGAGCGCTACGCCGCCCACGGCTTGCGCGTGATATCCGCCCACACCGGCGGCTATCCGCCCTCGCAAGACCCCGCCGAGGTGCGTGCCGCCGTGAGGCGGCTCGGGATCGAGCATCCCGTCGTCATCGACGAGGGCTTTCGGCTGTGGCGCGAGTACGGCAACGAGGCGTGGCCGGCCCGCTATCTCTTCGACGCGCGGCTGAAGCTGCACTCGATGCACTACGGCGAGGGCGCGTACGACGAGACCGAGCGCGAGATCGGCAGGCTGCTCGGCGCGCCCCGCGAGCCGCTGCAGCCCGTCCGCGCCGAGGATGCCCCGGGCGCCCGACTTGCCGCGCAGACGCCCGAGCAGCCCGGCCCGTGGTCGGGCCCGTACGAGGCGGGCGGTGTCTGGGCGGTGCTCGAGCGCGTCGTCCCCGCCGAGGAGCCGCCGCCCGTCGTGCGAGCCAGCGGCCGCGAGATCGCCGTCGCGCACTCCGGCTGCTTCGCGCTCGTCGAGCACGACCGCCACACGGCCGGGGTCCTCGAGCTCGACGTCGGCGACGGCGTCGTCTGTCACGCCGTGCAGTTCACGCCCGGCCTCGCCGGCTAAAGCCAAGCCTCAGCCTCCGGTGAGCACGTGCGCCGGGAGATCGCCGAGCAGGCGCTCGAGCCGGGGCGGCCCCTCGTCATCGAGCGCGATCGCACCGCCCGGCCAGTACGGGCTCTCGCCGCGCGGCAGGTTGCCCATGAAGTGCGTCTCGAAGACCCAGCAGCCCGTGTTGTGCAGGTGCGTGCCCGACGGCGTGCGCCATTCGCTGCGGTTGTCGCGCTCGAGCATCCCGGTGCGGTGGGTGTGGCCGAAGATCAGGTGCGCGGGCTTGAGGCCCACCCGTCCGGCGACCTCCGCGAGGCCCGCGAGGCCGGCACGGCGCATCGCCGGGCCGTTGATCTCGGGGCGCACCGGCCCGAGGCCGCCGCGGTTGGCCGCCGCGACCGCCACGCGAAAGCCCGAGCGCAGCGCGACGCGGCCCGGCGCTCGCCGCCTGGCGGAGCCCTCGAGCGCCTTCCAGACGCCGATCGCCGTGCCGCCGCCGGCGGAGCGGCGCTGCGTGCTCGAGCGCTGCGCGCTCGCCTGAATCCATGCGTACACCGGCGCGAGCACCGCCTCGTAGTCGTCGGGCGACGCCTGCTGCGGAACGGCGCCGACCATCCGCGCCATCCCGCGACCGGCGAGCACCTCGAGCGTCGGGATCACGCAGTGGACGTCGAGGTAGTGGCCGTGGGTGGCGTAGACGTCGTCGCGCAGCCACACCCCGGGGTATGCGACCTCCACGGAAGCAGGCGCGAGCCAGCCCGCGAGCCGCTTGACGATCCAGGACGCGTACTGCGGTGCGACGCGCTCGTCGAGGCCGAGCGGCTCGGGCGTGTCGCGCCGCCCGCGCCAGTCCAGCCACCCAGCGACAAGCGCATGATCGTGGTTGCCGGCGGCGATCACGACCTGGCCGTCAGGGCCGAGCGCAGCGCCAATCGCCCGCATGGCGGGCTCCGCCCGCGCCAGCGCGTCGCGCGCGGGACCGTGGCGCAGCTCGAGCGTGTCGCCGAGCAGGACGAGCCGGTCGACGCCGTCCAGCCGCTCGCACAGGACGCCGAGCGCCTCCGGCCGCGCGAGGACGTCGACGTCCGTGCGCACGCCGAGGTGCAAGTCCGAGATGACAAGCGTGCGCATGCGCGGCGCAGGCTATGTGACGGCGGGCGGCCGGCTCTAACCGGCTGCGGCGGCGAGGTCTTCGCGGATGCGCTTGGGCAGCATGAAGCGCACGTCCTCACGGATGACCTCGAACTCCGACACGTCGGTGACGCCGCGCTCGGTGAAATACGCGACCAGGCGTTCGACGAGCTCCTCGGGCGCGCTCGCGCCGGACGAGATCCCGACGACGCGCTTGCCGTCCAGCCACTCCTCCTGGACCTGACCGGCGTTGTCGATGAGATAGGACTCGGTGCCGTAGTCGCGCGCGACGTCGACGAGGCGCAGCGAGTTCGACGAGTTCTGCGAGCCGATGACGAGCAGGAGATCGCACTCGACGGCCATCTGCTTGACGGCCGCCTGGCGGTTGGTCGTGGCGTAGCAGATGTCGTCGGTGCGCGGGCCGGTGATCTGCGGGAACTTCTCGCGCAGGCGGTTGATGATCGCGCGGGTCTCGTCGACCGAGAGGGTCGTCTGCGAGATGTACGCGACGCGGCTGGGGTCGTCGACCTCGAGCGCATCCACCTCGGCCTCGGTCTGGACGAGCACGATGTGCTCGGGGGCCTCCCCCATCGTGCCCTCGACCTCCTCGTGGCCGTCGTGGCCGATGAGCACGATCGTGTAGCCCTCGGCGGCGAACTTCTTCGCCTCGACGTGGACCTTCGTCACGAGCGGGCAGGTCGCGTCGATCGTCGACAGGCCGCGCTCGGCCGCCTGCGCGTGCACCGCCGGCGAGACGCCGTGCGCGGAGAACACGGTCGTCGCGCCCTCGGGCACGGTCTCGTCGATCTCGTCGACGAAGATCGCGCCGCGCTCGCGCAGCTGCTCGACGACGTGCTTGTTGTGGACGATCTCCTTGCGCACGTAGACCGGCGCGCCGTAGAGCTCGAGCGCGCGCTCGACGGTCTGGACGGCACGGTCGACCCCCGCGCAGTAGCCACGCGGGGCGGCGAGCAGGAGCTTCTCGACGGCGAAGGTCATGCGCTTCAGTCTAAGCACCCCGGAGCGCCGGGTCGAGGCATCAGCGCTCGCGGCGCAGCTGCGTGACAAGCCGGTAGATCGTCTCGCCCACGGCGTCGAGGCTGCGCACCGAGACCTTGTCGAGCGTGTCGCGCAGCGTGTCGGCCGGCGGGTAGTCGAAGTCGATGACGTCGATCGCCGGGATCCCGGCGTCCACGAACGGCGTGTGGTCGTCGAGGATCTCCACGCCCTCGCCGTCCGGAAACAGCGAGCCGACGCCGACGGCGTTCGCCGCCGCGCGCAGCTTCGCCCACAGCGCGGGATCGGACCCGCCCTCGTGCGGGAAGCTCAGCCCGTGCTTCTCGGCGATGTAGTCGAGCAGCACCAAGCTGTGCGTCTGCTCGCCGTGGCGCTTGACGTAGGCCTTCGACCCGCGCAGCGCGCAGACGAGGAACTCCTGGCAGCCGGCCGGCTCCTCCTCGCCGTCGAACAGGACGAAGCGCAACGCGCGGTCATCGGCCCTGCGCGGCGCGCGGGCGAGCTTGCGCGCGAGCTCGACGACAGCCGCCGTGCCGGCCGCCCCGTCGTTGGCGCCGACGAAGCCCACGGGCCGCGCCTCGACGTCGTAGTGCGCGCCGAGGACGATCGGCTTGCCGCGACCCGGCAGCGACCCGACGACGTTGCGCAAGCCTTTGTGCCCGGGGACCGGCTCGAAACGCCCGTTCGGCAGCAGCGCCCGCAGGCGCACGGCGAGCCGGCGCAGCGCCTTCGAGCCGGCGGGGCGCCAGCCGTAGACCCGCACCTGCTCGCGCAGCAGCGCGAAGGCCCGTGCGCCGTCGAAGCGGTCGGTCGTGGGGCGCAGGGCGAGGTCCGAGGCGGCCGCGGCCGGCGCGGCGGCGGAGGTTGCGGTCGGCGCGCCTGGCGAGGCGGCGGTGCCGGACGTGGTGGTCGGCGCGGCCGGCGAGGCGGCCCCGGACGTGGCGGTCCGCGCGGCCGGCGAGGCGGCGGCCCCGGACGTGGCCGTCGGCGCGGCTGCCGCGGGCGGGCTTGTGGTCGTCGCGGCGCGTTCGTTCGACCCGGTGATCGCGGCCGGCAGCGGGAAGCCCGACAGCCCCCAGATCACGAGCGCGGCCACGAGCAGCACCTGCGCGGCGAGCAGGATCACGAGCGGGCGCACGTTCCACTCAGCCATCGGCGGTGGCCTCGTCGAGCAGGTATGCGAAGCGCTCGCGCGCCGCGGCCCGGCGCGCCGGCACGTGCTCGGACGGCACCTCCCCGGGCGGCGGCTCGTAGCCGCGCAGGATCTGCCGCGCGACCGACTGGCGGTGCACCTCGTCGGGGCCGTCGTAGAAGCGCGCGCCGCGCGCGTAGCGGTACATGGCCTCGAGCGGCATGTCCGTCGAGTAGCCCAGGCTGCCGTGGACCTGCAGCGCGCGGTCGATGACGTCGTGCAGCACCTGCGCACCATAGAACTTGATCAGCGAGACGTCCGTGCGGGCCGCGGCGGCCCCCTGCGTGTCGATCTTCCAGGCGGCGTGCAGCGTCATCAGGCGCGCGGCCTGCATCTGCGCCGCGGAGTCCGCGATCCAGTTCTGCACGGTCTGCTTGTCGGCGAGCACCGAGCCGTGCGCGACGCGGTACGTCGCGCGCTCGCAGAGCATGTCGAACGCGCGGCGGGCCACGCCGAGCCAGCGCATGCAGTGGTGGATGCGCCCCGGCACGAGCCGCTGCTGGGCGAGCTCAAAGCCGGCGCCGCGGGCGCCGAGCAGGTTCTCCGCGGGCACTCGAACGCCCTCGTAGCGGATCTCCGCATGCCCGCCGAGGCGGCCGAACTGCTGTGACGGGTGCTCCATCGTCGCGATGTCGCGGACGATGTCCACGCCCGGCGTGTCCGCGGGGACGATGATCATCGACGCGCGCTGGTGCGGTCGCGCGTCGGGCTCGGTGACGGCCATGACGATCAGGAAATCCGCCACGGAGGCGTTCGTCGAGAACCACTTGTGGCCGTCGATGACCCAGTCGCCCGAGTCGAGTACCGCGGTCGTGGAGAGCGTCGTCGGGTCGGCACCGGCATTGCCCGGCTCGGTCATCGAGAAGGCCGAGCGCAGGTCGCCCGCGAGCAGCGGGTGCAGCCAGCGCTCCTTCTGCTCGTCGGTGCCGGCGAGTGCGATGAGCTCGGCGTTGCCGGAGTCCGGCGCCTGGCAGCCGAACGCGCTCGGCGCGAACGGCGATGTGCCGAGGATCTCGTGCATCAGGCCGAGGCGCACCTGGCCGAAGCCCTGCCCGCCGAGGTCGGGTGGCAGGTGCGCCGCCCATAGCCCGCGCTCCTTCGCCCGGGCTTGCAGCGGGCGCAGCGCGCGGTCGAGCTGCTCGGTGGCGAGGTCGAGCGTCTCGAGCGGCCAGATCTCCTCGCGGACGAACGCCGCCATCCAGTCGAGCTGGGCCTGGAAGGCAGGTTCGGTGCTGAAATCCCACGCCATGGCCGAGAGCCTACGGTTACTCTCTGGCCCGCATGCCCGCTCGCCACCTCGAACGGCTCACGGTGATGGACGCCTCCTTCCTGCATCAGGAGGGGCCCGTCTCGCACATGCACATCGGCGCGCTCGTCGTCGCCGAGGGGCCCGCGCCGGACTACGACTTCCTGCTCGACTCGATCCGCCGGCGCCTGCACATGGTGCCGCGCTACCGCCAGCGGCTTGTCTTCCCGCCGGCGAACTCGGCGCGGCCGCTGTGGACCGACGACACCGACTTCAACCTCGAGTACCACGTCCGCCACACCGCGCTGCCGTCGCCGGGCAGCCACGAGCAGCTGCAGAACCTCTGCGCGCGCGTGTTCTCCCAGCAGCTCGACCGCTCCAAGCCGCTGTGGGAGATGTGGCTCATCGAGGGCCTCGACGACGGCAGCTTCGGGCTGCTGACGAAGGCCCACCACGCGATGATCGACGGGATCGCCGGCGTCGATCTCGCGACGGTCCTGTTCGACCTCGGTCCCGAGCCGACGCCGATCGACGACGACCTCGACCCATGGGTCCCCGAGCCCGATCCGAACCCCGCCGAGCTGCTGAGCGCCGGCGCGACCGGCATGGCGAAGGCGTCGGTGTCGGTGACCGCGAAGGCGCTCGCCGCGCTGCGAACGCCCGAGCGCGCGCTCGCCGACGCGCGCGTGAAGGCGGAGGGCGTCGGCGAGATCGCCTGGGCGATCCTGAACCCCGCGCCGTCGACGCCCCTGAACGTCGAGATCGGGCCGCACCGGCGCTTTGCGAGCGTCGTCTCCGAGCTGCGCGACTTCAAGGCCGTCAAGAACACGTTCGGCGGCACCGTCAACGACGTGGTCTTGGCCGTCGTCGCGGGCGCCCTGCGTACGTGGCTGCAGTCGCGCGGCGTGCGCACCGAGGGCCTCGAGCTGCGCGCGCTCGTGCCGGTGTCGGTTCGCGTGGAGGACGAGCGCGGCGTCCCCGGCAACCGGCTCGCGGCGATGCGCGGGCCGCTGCCCGTCTGGGCCGCGGACCCCGTCGAGCGCCTCGGCGTCGTGCGTCAGGCGATGGACGACCTCAAGGAGTCAAAGCAGGCAATCGGCGCGGAGGCCCTCACGAACGCCCAGAACTTCGCGCCGCCGACGGTGCTCGCGCAGGCGTCGCGGATCAACTTCTCGACACGGCTGTTCAACATGCTCGTGACGAACATCCCGGGCCCGCAGTTCCCGCTCTGGGTCGCGGGACGCAAGATGCACACGGTCTTCCCGATCGCGTTCCTGCCGAAGGACCACGCGCTGGCGATCGCGATCATGTCGTACGACGGGCACATGAACTTCGGCCTGCTCGGCGACTACGACGCGATGGACGACCTCGACGACCTCGCGACCGCGATCGAGGACGCGCTCGCCGAGCTCGTCGCGCTGGCCTAGCCGACGCGCGTCGAGAGGTCGGGCCGCGGCGGGACCGCCTCGCGGTTGCCCGCCTTGTCGACCGCGATCGTGTAGAAGCGGTAGCGCGATCCGGTACGCAGGCGCACCTTCAGCGACGTCGTCGACGTGCGCTTGATGCGCTTGTAGCGCCCGCGGTTGGTCGAGCGGAAGACGTCGTAGTAGGCGATCCCCGAGGCGCGCAGCTTCGGCCGGGCGGCGTCGCGGCCGGTCCAGCGCAGCTTCGACGTGCGCGGGCGGCGCACCCGTGCCGGCCCGCGCAGCTTGGACGTCGGCGCCCGCCGGTCGAGCGTCGCGATCGCGCTGAGCGCCGCGGCGGCGTTGACGATCCCCCAGCCGAGCTCCGGCGACCAGCCGCTGCCGGCCGGGCGCGTGGCCGTCTGCTTGAGCGCGCGGATGACGTCGGCGGCGTGCGCGTCGGGGTTCAGCGTGCGCGCGAGCGCGGCGACCGCCGCGACAATCGGCGCCGCCATCGATGTGCCCTGCAGGTAGGCGTAGCGGTTGTCGCCGGCGATCTGCGTGCGGCAGTCGCAGGAGGGCTGGGGAAACAGCGCGTCGCCACCGGTCTCGAGCTGCGTGACGTTGCCGGGGAACGCGCCGATCAGGCCGTCGGGACCGATGACCTGGTCGAACGATCCGTACGCCGCGAGGGAGATCTGCGAGCCGCGGCCGGCGAACGGGGCACGCTGGTCGGCGAAGTTCGCGGCGGTGACCGCGAGGCCGCGCCCGGCGGTGATGTCCGGGCCCGTGGTGCTTGGCTGCAGGAGGTTGGCCGGATCGCCCTGCTCCTCGACCGGGCTGTCGGCCGCGGCCGCGACCAGCACGACGTCCTTGCCGACCGCGTAGTCGATCGCGTCTGAGATCACGCGCGTTGCGGGGGTGCTGCCGTCGTTGCCGAAGCTCATGTTGATCGCGCCGGCGCCGGCGTCGGCGGCCTGCGTGATGGAGCGCGCGATCGACCCGTCCGAGAGGTCGCTCTTGATCACGAGCAGCCGGCAGTTCAGCCCCGCGCCGACGATCCCCGTCCCGTTGTCGCCGGCCCCGCACGCCAGCGAGGAGACGTGCGTGCCGTGGCCGTTCTCGTCGCCGGTCGGCGCTCCCGTGCCGGGCGTGTTGTCGTTGTCGATCGTGCCGGCGATCTTGCCGCCGAGGTCCGGGTGACCGCCGTCCAGGCCGGTGTCGATGACCGCGACGGTGGCGCCGTCGCCGCGCTCGATGTCCCAGGCGGCGGGCAGCCCCATGCGCGCGACCCACCATTGCAGCGGCGTGTTCGGGGGCGTCGCGGGCGCGGTCTCGAACGTCGTCAGCGAGGGATCGTTGGGCACGACGCGCAGCTCGTAGCGGCGCTCGCGCTCGACGTGCGCGACGCCGGGTTGCGTGCGCAGCGCACTCGCGACCGCCGCGAGCGCGCGGCCGGCGGTCGGCTTGACCGACACGACGCCGATCTGCGGGATCTGCGCGCCGTCGCGGCGCACGCCTTCGAGGTCGATCGCCGCGGCTGCTTGCGCACTAGCCGGGCGCTCAAGCGTCACGAGCAGGCGGCCGGTGTAGTGCGTGGCTGCCTGCGAGGTCGCCGGCGCGAGGAGGAGCGCGCTCGCAAGCGCGAGCAGGATGCGGGTCGGCGCGCTCGCTGGCCGGCGCCGGGCGACCGGGCTCAGAAGCCCAACGCGAACTTCGCGTCTTCGCTCATCTTCTCCGGCGACCACGCGGGCTCGAAGGTCATCGAGCTCTGGACGGACTTCACGCCCTCGAGTGGAGCGACGAACTCCTCGATCTGCTCGGTGATCTGGGGGCCGATCGGGCATGCGGGCGTGGTCAGCGTGAACGTGACGTGGACGTTGCCGGCGTCCTGCTGGATGCCGTAGATGAGCCCCAGCTCGACGAAGTCGAGACCGAGCTCGGGATCGATGACGTTGGTGAGTGCCTCTTCGATCTCTTCAAGTGTTGCCATGACGGCGATTCTATCGGGGTGTTCCCGCTCACTTGAGATAGGTTGCCGGTCATCGTCTCCTACGACGAACACCCACCCGTGCTCCGTTGTTGCGGCGACGAGGATCGCTCGACGCAATCGCTGCGCCGTCAAGCGCTGTCGCAGGCGATCTCGGCGCCCGCCGACGTGACCGTGGATCTGTCCGGATTGGCCTTCGCCGACCCCTCGCTGATGCTCGATCTCGCGATGCTCGCGCGGCGGCTGCGGATGGCCGGCAGGCAGCTGCTGTTGCAGGGCGCGCAGCCCGACATCAGCGCGCTGATCGAGTACGTCGGGCTGCACCGGCTGTCGGGCGTGCTGATCGTCCCGGCCCCCGCCCCGGCCTGACGCTCTCTCCCTCCGGGCCGGCGCCGCCGCTCGCGTAGCCTTTGAATCCCATGGGCTTCGTGCTGTTCATCATCTTCGTCGTCGTCCCGATCGCCGAGCTCTACGTGCTCATCCAGATCGGCCAGGCGATCGGCGTGCTGCCGACGATCGCGCTGCTGATCGCCGACTCTCTCCTCGGCGCGTGGCTCATGCGCTCGCAGGGCCGCGCGGCATGGTTGCGCTTCAACGCCGCACTCGCCGAGGGCCGCGTGCCGGGGCGCGAGGTCATGGACGGCGCGCTCGTGATCTTCGGCGGTGCGCTGCTGCTGACGCCCGGCTTTCTCTCCGACATCCTCGGGCTGATCCTGCTGCTCCCGCCCACGCGCGCGGTCGTGCGCAAGATCCTGCTCGCGCGCTTCGGCAGCCGGATCCTCGCCACCGCCGCGAGCGGCGCGCAGTCGCGCGTGTTCGGCTTCGGCACGCGTCCGCCCCGCGGCCCCCGCGGCCACGACGACGTCGTCCACTCGAGCGCGACCGAGGTCGATCCGCAGCGCACGGAGCTGCCGTGAGCATCACGCCGGACGACGATCGCCTGCACGCGTCCGACGACCCGGCCTTCCGCGACGCGATGACGTTCGCCTTCGGCGACCCCGCGGCGAAGCTCTACGGCCTCGTGCGAATCAGCGCCGGCGGCGACGCCCCCAACGGGCTGGCCGTCCTGTACGCCGGCGACAGGCCCGTCGCCGCGAGCGCGGGCGGCGGCTCCGCGACCAGCGACCCCGCGGGCTGGGAGGACGTCAGCGCCGCCGGCGTCCGCGTGTCGGTCGTGCGGCCGCTCGAGGCGTGGACCGTCGCCTGGCAGGCCTCCGACGGCGCGGTCGACCTGCGCTTCGAGGCCCGCTCGGCGCCCGCCGCGCTCGACGGCGAAAGCGACGTCGCACGCGCCGGCGGGATGGAGGGCTACGAGCAGCTGTGCCAGGTCACCGGGTCCGTGAGCCACGGCGGGCGCACGTACCAGGTCCGCTGCCTCGGCCAGCGCGGGCAGCTGTGGGGCACGCCCGACTGGGGCAAGATCGAGCTCGCCCGCACCGTGTCGGCCTGGCTCGGCGACGACCGCGCGCTGACGCTCACCACGGTGCGTCCGGCCAAGGCGAAGGGCCACCTCGACGAGGCCGTCAGCGGGTTCATGTTCGAGGGCGGCGAGGCCGTCGAGATCGCCGACCCGCGGCTGTCGACGACGTACGACGGCGAGCACCGCCAGCGCCGCGCCGGCCTCGAGCTGTGGATGACCGAGGAGGGCGACCACGCGCGGCGGGTCGCCGGCGAGGTGCTCTGCGGCACGACGCTCGACCTCGGCGAGCAGCGCCTCGACAGCGCGTTCTTTCAGTGGCGGATGGAGGGTCGCGAGGGCGTCGGGCACTACGACGTCCTGCGTCGTGCGGAATCCAACGGCGGCCGCGGGCGCAAGCGATCGCGGTGATCCGCGCCGTCGTCTGCGACTTCGGCGGCGTGCTCACCACGCCGCTGGAGGGCTCGTTCCGCGCCTTCGCCGACGCGTCGGGCATCTCGCTCGAGGCCATCACCGCGGCGCTCGTGGCGCTCGAGCAGCGCGACGGCGTCAACCCGCTGCACGAGCTCGAGTGCGGCCGCGTGACCGAGCCGGCCTTCATGGCGGACGTCGCCGCGCAGATCGCGGCCGCGCTCGGCAGGGACGTCGCGATGCACGACTTCACCGCGCACTACTTCGCCGGCATCGAGCCGAACATGCCGATGATCGAGCTCATGTCGGCGCTGCGCGGCGAGGGCTACCGGATGGCGCTGCTGACGAACAACGTCCGCGAATGGGAGCCCCACTGGCGCGCGATGGCACCGGTCGACGACATCTTCGAGCTCGTCGTCGACAGTGCCTTCGTCGGCGTGCGCAAGCCCGACCCCGAGATCTACGAGCTCACGGTGGGGCGCCTGGGCGTGCCCGCGGAAGAGTGCCTGTTCGTCGACGACCTCGAGCGCAACTGCGACGCCGCGCGCGCCGCAGGGATGACGGCCGTCGTCTACCGCGCGCCCGACCAGGCGATCGCGGAGATCCGAGCCGCTCTGCGGGCGGCTCAGCCTTCGCGATCCTCCGCCGCGGCGGCTAGCGCCCAACCTCCCGAGCCATCGGCCGCGATGGCGGACGGCGGCGCCGAACCTCGGCGGCCGTCCGCCGCGGGCGCTGGCCCCGGCGGCCCGCCGCCGCGCGGCTCAGTTGTCTGAGCCCAGCCGGTCCCAGAGGTAGAGCTCGACGCACTCCGTGGCGAGTTGGCGGCAGCGCTCCCGCGAGAGGTGCGGCAGGACCGTCTCGAGCGCCTGCTCCTCGGCCACGCCCGCGTCGAACGCCTCCTCCCCGCGGAAGCCAGCCGCGATCTTCAGCGCCTCGCGCCGGTTGTCGCCGAGCTTCGGAAAGACGTTGACGAGGAACTCGCGGTTGGCGATCGGGTGCCCGACCTCGAGCGACGCGTGCCAGGCGGCGAGCATCGACAGGTCGTGCTCGTCGAGGTCCTGCACCGCCTTCGCGTAGTGCGACGCGAGCTCGTTCTCGGGGATCTCGTCGACCCACGCGCGCACGAGCTCGCCCAGCAGCTGCCTGCGGGCCTCGCGGCCAACCGACTCGGCGATCACGCGGATCGCGTCCTGCGGTTCGATGAAGCAGAGCGGCATGCGCGGCTTCCTGACGCTCGGGAAGGGACGGACGTACGTGCCAAGGTAGGGATGGGGTCGGACGGACCCCGGACGTCAGTGCGAGGGGCGCCCGAGCGGCGGCTCGCGGCCCGGCGGCTGGGACGGCCGCGGGTGCACGGGCGCGGGCGGAATCGGGCGCGTCACCGACGTGCCGGGCCCTTCGAGCGTCACGCGCTCGCCGTGGTGGCGGACGTCGAGCGCCTCGCCGTCGAGCAGCTCGTAGCGCGCCACCGACGAGCTGACGGTGACGCGCAGGCGCTGGCCGCGGTACATCAGCCGGAAGCTCAGCCGCGTGAGCTGCGCCGGCAGCCGCGGCGAGAACTCGAGCGTCGGGCCGTGGTCGCGCATCCCGCCGAAGCCGGCGACCGCGATGAGCCAGCAGCCCGCAAGCGACGCGAGGTGGATGCCGTCATGCGTGTTGGATGCGAGGTCGCGCAGGTCGATGAACGCCGACTCGTCGAGGTAGTCGTAGGCGAGCTCGGTGTGCCCGACCTCCGCGGCCATGATCGCCTGGATGCACGCCGACAGTGACGAGTCGCGGACGGTGATGGCCTCGTAGTACTCGAAGTCGCGCGCCCGCTGCTCGGCGCTGAAGCAGTCGCCGCACATGTACAGCGCGAAGATCAGGTCGGCCTGCTTGACGACCTGGCTCGTGTACAGCAGCTGGTAGGGATAGTGCAACAGCAGCGGGAAGTGGTCGGCCGGGGTGCCCCCGAAGTCCCAGTGGCGGTGGCGGGTGAAGTTCTCCGACTGCGGCGTGACCCGCAGCTCCTCGTCGTAGGGCAGGACGATCGCGCGGGCGGCGTCGCGCCAGTCGGCGACCTCCTCCTCGTCGACGCCCATCGCCGCCGCGCGCTTGGGATGGCGCGTCGCGATGTCCGCCGCGGCGCGCAGGTTCCGCGCCGCCATGACGTTCGTGTAGACGTTGTTGTCCGCGAGCGCCGAGTACTCGTCGGGCCCGGTCACGCCGTCGATCCGGAAGCCTCCGGCCGCGTCGTGGTGGCCGACCGAGCGCCACAGCCGGGCGGTCTCGACCAGCAGCTCGAGCGCGACGTCGCGCTCGAACACGTCGTCCTCGGTCGCGGCGAGGTAGCGCCGCGTCGCGTCGGCGATGTCGGCGTTGATGTGCAGCGCCGCCGTGCCCGCGGGCCAGTAGCCCGAGCATTCGTGGCCCGAGATCGTCCGCCACGGAAACGTGGCGCCCTTGAGGCTCAGCTCACGTGCGCGTGCGCGTGCGAGGTCGAGCGTGGAGTGGCGCCAGCGCAGCGCGTCGCGGGCCGAGTGCGGCGCGACGTAGGTCAGCACCGGCAGCGTGTAGGTCTCCATGTCCCAGAAGGAATGGCCGTCGTAGCCGCTGCCGGTGAGGCCCTTGGCGGGGATCGCGCGGCCCTCGCTGCGCGCCGCGGCCTGCAGGACCTGAAAGAGCGCGAAGCGTGTCGCCTGCTGGAGGGCCGGGTCGCCGTCGAGCTCGATGTCCGCGCGCGCCCAGAAGTCGTCGAGGTACTCGCGCTGGGACGCGCGCAGGCCGTCCCAGCCGGTTCGCACGGCGGCGGCGAGCCCCGCGTCGACCTGGTCGCGCAGCGCCGGAACCGAGCGCCTGCTCGACCAGCCGTACGCGAGGAACTTGACGATCCTCAGCGTCTCGCCCTCGTCGAGCTCGGTCGAGACGGTCACGCGCGCGAGGTCGCCCTCGCATTCGGCGCCCGTCACGGTGCCGTCGGGGCCGTCGACCATGTGGTCCATGCCCGCGGCGACGCGCAGCTGCGAGGCGCGCGTGCTGTGCACGAGGTTCGCGCGCAGGCCGTTGAGCCCGTGGGCTTCGGCGCGCAGAGGCGAGCGCAGCGCGGCTGCGGCGCGCGGGTCGTTGGTCTGCTCCGGCACGGGCTCGTTGGCGATGAGCTCGGACTGCACGACGACCCGCGCCGCGCCGTTGTACGGCGTGACCTCGTAGAGGATCGCCGCGACCGCGCGCTGGACGAACGAGACGAGGCGCGTGGTGCGCAGGATCACGCCCTGGCCCGCCGGCGAGAGCCAGTGCACCTCGCGCCGCAGGACGCCCTCGCGCAGGTCAAGCGTGCGCTCGTGGCGCTCGAGCGTGCCGTAGCGCAGGTCGAACGGCTCGTCGTCGAGCAGCAGCCGCAGGACCTTGCCATTCGTGACGTTGATCATCGTCTCGCCGGACTCGGGGTTGCCGTAGGCGGCCTCGGCGTACGGCAGCGGCCGGCTCTCGTAGAAGCCGTTGAGATACGTGCCCGCGCTGCCCGAAGGCTCGCCCTCGTCGAGGTTGCCGCGCAGGCCGATGTGGCCGTTTGACAGCGCGAACACGGACTCCGTGTGAGCGAGCCGGTCGAGATCGAGCGTGCGCTCGGGCACCGACCACGCGTCGACCTCGAAGACGTCGCCGCCGCTCATGGCGCACAGCATCGCACGACCGCGGCCAACGCTCGGCGACAGCGGTTCAAAACGCTCATCTATTGAGCGTTTTGAACCACGGCATCGTCGCGATGCTCGTTTCGGTCGACGCCGCCGGGCATCTGCGAGGCTGGGAGGCGATGCCAGCATCGTCGCGCCGCCGCTACGCCGCTCGGATGCCACCGGACGACCGGCGCCGCCAGCTCCTGGACGCCGCGCTGCGGATCATCATCCGCGACGGCTACGGCGCGATCTCGATCGAGACGATCGCCCGCGAGGTCGGGGTATCGCGGCCGGTGATCTACGGCGTCTTCGAGGGTCTCGGCGATCTGCTCGGCGCGCTGCTCGACCGCCAGGAGCGGCGGGCGCTCGCCCAGCTCGCCGGCGCGCTCCCGGAGGCACCCGGCGATCAGGATCCGGGCCAGTTCCTCGTCGGGGCGGTCCGCTCGATGGTCGAGGTCGTCGCGAGCGATCCGGACACGTGGTATCCGATCCTGCTCCCGCCCGACGGCACGCCGCAGGTCGTGCGCGAGCGGATCGACCGCGACCGCGAGCGGGTGCGCGAGCAGTTCGAGGCGCTGCTTGCTTGGGCGCTCGCGCGGCGCGGGGGTCCCGCAGACGTCGACCTCGAGCTCGCGTCGCACTCGCTGCTGGTCGTCGTCGAGCAGTGGGGACGTCTCGTCCTGAGCGACCCCGAGCGGTTCTCCGCGCAGCGGCTCGCGGCGTTCGTCGAGGGCCTGCTCGGCGACACTTGACAGCAAAAGCTACAGATGCGTAGTATTTGGTTCCCACCGCCGACCGACGCGAGGACCCATGCCCAAGACAGCGCGCAGCGACAAGCCAATCGAGCCGCACGAGGACTACGGCTTCTTCGGTCCCGACTCCGTCACGTGGCGTGTCTGGCGCTACCCGACGTCGCTGACGGTCGGCTTTCAGCGGTCCGTCGTCATCGAGGAGCTCGACCCGGCCCTGATCGCGGCGGTTGACAAGTCGGGCGGCGTGCGCTCGCGGCCACGCACGCGCTACGACCGCACGCTCTGCTACTTCGCTCGCGTGGCGTTCGGAGCGACGCGCACGACGTCGAAGGCCGCCGATGTCCTCGTCAAGGTCCACTCGAAGGCGATCGGGACCGAGCCGCTGAGCGGCAACCGCTACGACGCCAACGACCCGCGGTCGCAGCTGTGGATCCATCTGACCGCATGGCACTCGATCCTCTGCGCGTACGAGCGCTACGGCCCCGGCAAGCTGTCGGCCGAGGACGAGGCCAGCTACTGGGCGGACTGCGCGGTCGCCGCCGAGCTGCAGACGTGCGACCCGGCTGATGTCCCGCGCTCGCGTGAGGGCGTTCGCGAGTATTTCGAGTACATGCGCCCGCGGCTCGCCGGCTCGGAGGCCGCCCAGTCGATGATGGACTTCCTGCTCAACGGCGAGGTGATGTTCCCGCCGACGCCGCGGGTGCTGCGGCCGATGATGTGGACGATCAACAAGACGCTGCGCATCGCGACGATCGCGACGATGCCGCGCTGGATGCGCAAGATGGCGGGCATCCGGCAGTCGCGGGTGACCGACGCGCTCGTCCGGCCGGTGATGCGGATCAGCTTCATGCTCGCGCACGCCAACCGCCACGTCGAGCTCGCGATCCTCGGCCTGATGTCACCGTCGACGAGGCGCGTGATGGCGCCGATCTTCCTCGACGTCCCGCCCGAGCGCGCGGAGACGCTGACGCCGGCGCAGGCGCGCGAGCGCTACGGCTACGACAAGCCGTCCGAGGCGCACCTGCAGTGGCGCGAGCGCCAGCAGCAGCGGATCCTCGGCGGCGACGCCCCGAGCGACGCCGGCCTCGTCGAGTCCGAGCCGCTGCTGGGAGCTATGGCCTGAGGTCACGCCTGTCGCCGATTGCGGTGATGCTCTAGCAGTCGGCCAACGCCGCGAGCGCCTCGCAGATCTCGTGACGCCGTGGCGCTTCGAGTGCCGCGATCCGCTCCGTGAGCAAGTGACGGTTGATCGGCTGCACGTTGTCGAACGAGGCCGCACATTCGGTCGGGAGGCCGTCGTCCGGGCCGAGTCCGATCTCGGTCGGGATGCCGCGCACCGTACGCGTGACCGGCGCGACGATGACACGTGCAAGCACCGGGATCGCGTCGCTGCGGGTGATCACGAGAACCGGCCTTCGCTTGTCCTCGGCCTCCGCCCACCAGATCTCGCCCTGCCGCGGTCGGGTCACCACGGCTCCTCGGCGATCATCGCCGCGCTTGCCGCGTCTGACCATGCGAGGTCGTCGCCATCCTGCGGAGTGCGCCGATAGCCATCCGCGATCGCCGTACCCACCGCCTCGCGCCGTCGCTGATCGATCACGGCGGCGAGGCCGGCCCGGACGGCATCTGAACGCGAAGCGAAGACGCCTGCTCGAACGAGGTCATCGATCGTCGCCGCAACGTCGTCCGGGATCCGGGTCACAAGCTGAACCGTCATGCTGGCAGCATAGTGCTCTGCATTGCGGGCGCGTCGCGACGACCGATTGCGGCCGTCCCGGGGTGCTTGGCCTGGGTCGTTCCGAGCAGACACGCCGCCAGAGGCGAGTAGGCAGGGCCTTGTCGAGCGAGCCCGCCGCTCGGTCAGCCGGCTAGCCCTGCGAATACATGAGCGAGCCCGGCGTGGTGAGCGTCTCGCCGGTTTCCAGCAGCGTCTTGAGGCCGGACAGGATCATCGGCCAGCCGCCGTAGAGCTCCGGATTGGCGCCCTCGGGGAGCTGGTCGTGGATCACCGTCAGCTGACACGAGTCGCCGACCGGGGTGATCTCCCAGGTGACTCTCGAGGCAGCGGCGGCCCTGACATCGTCGCTCCACAGGGCGTTGAAGGTCTGCACGAGCCGGCGCGGCGGATCGACCTCGAGGTTCTCACCCGCGGCGATGTCGACGACGCCGGGGACCGCCGCCGTGTAGCTCGAGCCGGCCGTCCAGTCGGAGCGGGTTTCGACTCCAAAGCTGTACTTGGCTCTCAGCTTGGCATCGGTGATCGCCTCCCAGAGTCGCTCCGGTGTCGTCTTGATGTAGATCTCGAACACCGCCATGGCTCCCTTGCCGCCGGGGTCGGGGCTGAGGGGCACCCGGTGCGGGACGTCGACTGCTTCCATCGTTTCCTCCTCGAGTTGTCGCTTGATGTCCGTGAGCGTGGCGGCCCAGGGCTCGGCGTACTTGCTCACCCAGCGGTCGTGGACGAGCCGGATCGGGACGGGGTTCAGGAAGTGGAGCTTCTCGCGCCCGCGCCTGCGCGCGGTCACGAGACCCGCCTCCTCGAGCACCCGCAGGTGCTTCATCACGCCGAACCGCGTCATCGGCAGGCGCGCTTCCAGCGCGCTCAGCGTCTGGCCGTCTTGCGTGAACAGCTCGTCGAGCAGACCCCGTCTGGTGGAGTCAGCGAGCGCCTTGAACACCGCGTCCATGGATTGAGCATATGTGACTCTTTGGTCACCTGTCAACCCCGCCGTGCGCGCGCCTCCCCGGCCACGCCGACGCGAGGCGGCCCGGTGAGCACCTCGATCACGTCGAAAGCCGCCCAATTAAGCGGCTTTCGAGCGCTCAGTGGACCAACGGGGAGGTGATCAAACCGCCGACCCCAGGTCGAGGGCTGGGGTCCTGATCCGCCGAGATTCAGGCTATGAGATCGGCGAGGTCCTGCCGACTCAGGCGCAGCCGGCGACCGTCCGTAAGCGTCGCGACGAGTTCCCCGTCCCGATCCAGCAGCCACCGCGCGTTGATCGCCGTCAGATGGGTGACGCGTCCCGCTTGATCGAGGCGCACGGCGTGCCCTTCAGGCGTCTCCTGAGCAGACGCGCGCTTGTCGTCCGCCGGCGCGGACAGATAAAGGACATCCCCGATGGACTCGTACGACCCGGTCAACCGAAGGTCGCCGGCGGACACGTGAACCG
This sequence comes from uncultured Actinomycetes bacterium, assembly GCA_963839905.1. Classification (GTDB taxonomy): domain Bacteria; phylum Actinomycetota; class Thermoleophilia; order Solirubrobacterales; family Solirubrobacteraceae; genus CADCVQ01. The sequence continues at coordinate 771,876 of CAWIXC010000018.1, forward strand.
TCGCAGTACGCATCTCAGATCGGCTGGTGATCGGCGGAGAACACAGTCACGATGATCGCAGGTACCTCGCCGAACTCAACAACGGCGAGTACCCAGACGCCGGGCTCGTGGCGAAAGAACCGCTCACGGCCAGGGCGCGCGTCTGGCCGGCGAGCATCAGGAGTACGAACCGTGCGATCGATCAAGTCGAGGTCCGCAACGGCAGGGTGCTCTTCGAGCACCTTCGCGTAAACGACCGCGGGAAGCACTATTCATGTCCGGTCGCGCTCGGCGCTCACGTTGTCGAGCGCGAAGCAGGAGTCCGGCGTTACCGGGACCTCGTTTCCAGGCTGGTTGGGGCTTGCGCACCGGAGGGCACGACGGATAATCGCGCCAGCTGGTCGCTCTCGGCGATCGGCGCGTCCGACCAGCCCTCTTGCGACCTCAGTGCGCCCCGCCCGTGAGGAACGTTGGGTGAGGTCGCTCGCGCGGCTTCGCTGAGCGTCCACCGCCTACGACAGAGTTGCGTCCGTGGAGATCGTCCTGCGGACTGAGACGCCCGAGGGCATCGCCGTAGCCGGAACAGGCTGGCGTCGAGTGCGGATCAAGCCCGTGGTGGTATGTGTGGCAGAGGTTCACGAGGTGCTGCTCCTCAGTGAGACCACCCTGTGCCCAAGGCCGTACGTGATGGAGTCGCAATTCGAGATCGTCGTAGTCGTCCGGACGCCGCCCGCAGATCTGGCACCTGCGGCCATCGCGGTTGAGGACCCTCATCCGACGTTTCGGCGTCGGTGGGTTTCTCAGCGCCTCGGCGTCGTCGACCAAGGCCAACGCCTTGAAGCCCGCGAAGCCATCGTGAACGGAGATCAGCGGCGCGATCACATCCGGAAACTGCTCGCGCGCCAAGGTCGCTTCCACGATTGCGGCACCGCCGACGCTTAGGAAGATGGTCAAGTGCTCATCCTTGGCAACGAACAGCGGGACCAACCCGCCCGTTCATATATCTCGAATGCCTTGACAGGATCAACGATCGACGCCTCGCGTACTTCATGCCGGCAGTCGATCCAATGGCTGATCGCCCCATATTCCACGGACCGCCCGTCCGGCGACGACAGCGTGATCGCGTCGCAATCCATGTCCGCCTGCGGACGCGACATCTCCGCCCGGAGCCGTTCCATGGCGTCCGCCGACGTAGCCGGTGTGCTGCTGACCACGAACGCACCGCTACCACGCGTGGGATGGGGGCTCGTCGCGACATCAGTCGCCGGACGCCGGCTGCTCCGGCTCCCAAGGTCTCGGCTCGATCGCGCGAAAGCCGCCCAATTGAGCGGCTTTCGAGGGTGCCGTGGACCGACGGGGAAGAAGGCCAAACCGTCGCGGCCGCGTTGAGGCGCTGCGGTCAGCGCTGACACGCTGAGCTCAGGCGATGATAGGTCAGCAATGTCTTGCCGGCTCAGGCGCAGGCGACGCTCGCTGACGCGCTTGCAAGAGTTCTCCATCAACACGTTCACCCTGGGGAGCGCGCATGTGCGCGTGGCTCATGACGCGTCAGGGAGTTGCTGGGCAGCCCTTCTGCGACGTCGAAGTTCACGGCGTTGCGGCATGGCCGCGCTCGTGTTCCCAGAGGGCGGCAACCACGAGGTCGAGCGCCAGTCCGGCGGCGCGCAATGCGGTCCCACCTTGCCCAGCCGACTGCACCGACGTGAAGCTAGCGACCTCGCCGTCCTTGCCGATGAGAAGCATGCCGCGATGGCGCAGGAGATCCGGTGAAGGGCGCCGGTGCGGGACGACTACGACATGAGGCAGGACGAGGGGATTGCGTGCCTGCTGCGCGAAGGCGATCATCTCGAACGCCCGCTCCGGCTGGGAGCACAGGGCACAGAGAAGCGTCATGCCGTGCAGGCTCGCGTTGGGGAGTTCGACCGGGCGATCCGGCACGACAAGCACGTTGGCGCTGTCGAGCGCCACGTGCTGCGTAGCGGCTAACGCCACGTCAGCGTTATCCGACAACGGATGAAAGGTCGTCACCGGGAGTACGAGTTCCGTGGCGTCGGGTAGCCAGCTCGAGGCAACGCGCGCCGCTCCTGCGGAGGAGGCGAAATACTGAGCGATGTCCTGATCTGTGCCAGCGCGCGGATCACGTAGCCAACGCGCTCCGACCGCTCCACCGTCGGCGCGTGCAAGCTTGAACGGGTGCACGTCAGCGGTATCGATGGCGATCTGGCATAGATCCGCTAGCCGCTCAACGTTCACAGAACGCAACGTACCGGTGCCGGCGGTGCGCGCCGCTGGTTGCGCCTTGGCGGGCCGGCTCCACGGCTCAAGCACACGGCGCCGAACGGCAGCCTCCGCGCGAAGAACCGCGACGGGCGAACGCCCGAGAGCCGCTCCACGGAGCGGCTCTCGGGTTGCAATGGACCGACGGGGACGAAGACCAAACCGTCGAGCCCGCGTATGGGCGCTGCGGTCCGCATTGACCATGTGCGCCGACTCCTCCGAACGATCGGTGTGACATCGCGTCGCCGCTCAGGCCCTCGCGCTCGGGCACAAACGCCGGTCGGACTCGGCTGATCCAGGCGGCTTCAGGCGGTCGCCGCAGCCACGGCGCGGGCGCGGGCGTACAACGTCTCCGGTGCGATGTCCGCCTCGTTGGGCCAGACGATCGTGCCGGCCTCATGGTCAGCACGCAGCTCGCGAAAGTAGTCAGGATCGCGGAGCGGCTCGAACACGCCACCGTACTCGCGAAGGTAGCCGAGGTCGACGTCCCCGCTGGTCCCATCCTCGAAGCGCACTCGGACCACATAGCCGTCCAACGCGACGGCATCGACGAGAAGGGGCGTGGTCCGCATGGCCGTCATGATAACCGTCACTGGAGCGGCTCGATACGTTCGAGCGGCTGATGCCGACGCGCGCGATCCCAGTTCTCGAGCAGCTCGGCCCGATGCATGCCGGCCCACTCCAGGACGAGCCGAAGGGAGCGAGGCTGCAGTCGCCCAGCGATCACTTCAAGGTTCTCAATGTCGATCGACGCCTCGTCGCCGCCATAGCCGGCATGAAAGTGCGGGCGACCGAGATGCTGGATCTCGTCGTGGTACATCCAGATCACGATCCCGTAGAACGCGCTGATCCGCGCACAGATCGAGGGTATGGCGCATCCCGGCGGCCCCGTACGCGGTCGATCCCTCTTCGATCGATTCGTAACGCTATTCACCGGCGGACTCGCACACGTCCTGCGGGATCGGCCGCGGTGTGCCTGGCTGTCCGACATCGCCCGCCCTTGCGGTTCGCCTCGCTGCCACCGAGAACCCGCACCCAACCCGGCCGAGCGCCGCTCGTCGGAGCGACTCTCGGACATCATGAACCTATGGGACGAGTTCCTGGTGCGGGGGCTCCTGAACGACGAACCGGGTCGCCGGCTGTTGCTTCGACACCTGATCTTGGCCCGGCTTGCTGAGGTCGCGCCGCAGCCCAGCGGGGTCGTCAATGAGACTGCCGATGGGTCTCCAGGGCGGTCGTCCGAGTGACCTGGCACCCTTGGACGGTGATCCGCTGCTCCCTCGTCGCACTGCATGCCTCCGCGAAGCCAGACCGATGGGCGCGGATGCGTCGAACGTTCGCGACGGCTATCGCCCATCCTGATGACGTGCTGGCTTCCCGAGACGTAACGAACCAAGAGGGGTCGGACCTGATCCTCGACAACCTCACGCCGCCCTCGCACCCCACACACGCAACGTTCGGGACGCTTCGGGACCGGCTGCGGGATCTCGACGCGACGGAGGGGCTGATCGAAAAGGAGACCGTGTCGGAGGATGAGCGCGAGATCGGCGTGACGTTCTGGGTGGCGGTGGAGTCAGGAGTCGAGGCGCGGATCGTCGGCACGATTGCGTACTGGGCCGGCTGCTGGGAAGCCGGGTTGCCGCTCCCGGTCGGCGGCCGGATTGAGGATCTTCCAACGTAGAAGGCCGCGAGTCGCGGCCTGGGTCGGCTGGGGCGAGCGTCGCGATCGTCACGCTCAGTGCCGGATTCGCGTGCAAGCCTCACCGCTCCGCTCGAAAGCCACTCAACTGAGCGACTTTCGAGGGTTCCGATGGACGAACGGGGAAGAAGACCAAACCGTCAGGCCAGGGTCGACGCTCTGCGAACTGCGCTCGCGAGCTCCGATAGCTCTCCGTCCACCGGCGGTCAAGCGGTGACGCGCCGCTGCGGCCAGACACCGGTCCGGACGCGCTCATAGAGCACATCCGGAGCGAGGTCGGCACCGCCGGGCCAGGTGACAGTCCCAGACTCGACATCCAGCCGAGCCGCCGAGAAGCCAAACGGGGTGCGCGCGCGATCGAAGACCGGCCCGTGCATACGCGCGAGAACGTCGACTTCGCCAGCCAGACCATCTGCGAAGGCCAATCGCAGCACGCCGTGCGACACGGGCGTGACCTCGGTGATGTCTGGCGTCAGTCCGATCATCGGAGCGGCTCGATGTCCTGGAGTGTCTCACCGGCTCGCGCTCTGTGCCAGTTGGCCAGCAACTCATCCCCGTGCAACTCGGCCCAGGCCAGCACGAACCGCAGCTGTCGCCGCTCAAGCGTGCTGTCCATGACCTCGAGCGACTCGATCTCCACCTTGGCTGCGCCGCCCGCGTGCCGCGCATGGAAGTGCGGCGGATCGTGATCGTCGAAGTACATCGTGATCGTGATGCCGAAGAACCGCGATATCGTGGGCACCCGCAGATCCTGACCGGCGCGCCGGTCAATGCGCGGGTCGCTGCAAAGCCCGGCCCGCCTCTCGCGGACCGGGGTTGCTCCAGCGGCAGCAATGGATCGACGGGGAAGCAGACCAAACCGGCGGGCGCGGGTTGAACACCCGCTCCGGGTTAGACCGGGGTGTCCCCCGAAAGCGGGAACTCCAGACCGGTCTGTTCCGCGTGGCGCCCACGAAACCGCCGACGGCAGCTTTACCGTCTCGGTGATGCCGTTTCCGCCCCCGATTGTGCCGCGCATGGCGACGCGTCCATTGACCGATGTGGGGTTCGACTGGAAGGGGTTTGAGCGCTTCTGTCTGGATGTCCTACGCGCGCTGCCCGATGTATACCAGGCAAGCTTCCATGGGGCACCCGGCGACCCACAGGACGGGATCGACCTGCTCGCGGTGCTCATCGACAACTCGCGACGCGCGGCGCAGTGCAAGAAGGTCGCGAGGTTCGCTCCGGCGGATGCGCGCCGGGCGATCGCCGAGAACACCTATGTGGGTGCGAGCGAACACGTGCTGTTCGTGAGCTGCAAGACGACTGTACGGACGCAGCGGGTCGTCGACGAGGCCGGTTGGAGGCTGCTTGATCTTGAGGGAATCTCGACGCTCATTCGCACGGAGCTCGATCGCGAGGTGGCGCGAAGGATCGTCGAGGACCACTTCGGCACGGCAATCAGCCGGGCGTTCCTGGGTCCGGGAGGCCGAACGACTTTCGTCGAGCCGGCGCGCTACTTCGCGCCGTTCGAGCGCGGCGGGCTATTCAGGCACGACTGGGCGCTCGCCGGCCGTGATAAAGCGCTCGTGGAGCTCAGCGAAGCGGTGGCGACGCGCCGTGTCATCGTCGTGCCTGGCCGCGGCGGAATCGGCAAGACGCGTCTGCTGCGGGCTCTGGTCGATCGGCTCGTGGGTGCTCGCATGCTGTTCGCGCTTGACGATGTCGCGATCTCGCCCGAGGCCGCCGCGGACCTGCCTCGTGCCCCGCTGGTCGTCACCGTTGACGACGCACACCAGCGCGAGGATCTGGCGCCGCTGCTCGGCGAACTGGTGCGGCGCGACGACGCAACGCTCATCCTCGCGACGCGCCCGCAGCGGCTTGAGACGCTACGGGGCGAGATCGCACGCGCGGGATACGACGGCGACGAGGTGCTCGTGATCGAGCCACTCGCCGACCTCACGCTCGCGGCCACCGAAGACCTTGCGCGAGATGCACTCGGCGATGAGCACGCTCATCATGCGTCCGCGCTCGCATCAGCGACGGCCGACTGCCCCCTGGTGACCGTGGTGGGTGGTCAGCTGCTCGCAGGGCGTGCGATTGACCCGCGGCTCCTCGAACGTGTACAGGACTTCCGCGACGTCGTGCTGAGCCGCTGGCAGCACGAGCTTCTCGGCGAGCTGGGACCTGGTGTGGACCGAGGACTCGCTGTGGGTGTGCTCCGCGTGGTCGCCGCGCTCACGCCACTGTCAGTCATCGACGCGCCGACGCTTGGCGTGGCGGCGGAGGAACTGGGGTGCGACGTGACGCAGTTGCGCACGATGCTCGGCGAACTGGAGGCTGCCGGGCTGCTCGTCTCTCGCGGACGGCTACGCCGGATCGTTCCCGATGTGCTCGCCGACCACGTCCTGCATCGCGCCTGCCTGGACGCAAAGGGCCGACCGACGGGATATGCCGAAACGCTGCTCCAACGCTACGGAGCAACGTCATTGACGAAGATGCTGCGCAATCTTGCCGAGCTCGACTGGAGGATTGGGCGGTCGGCAGGCGCGAGCACCGTCTTAGACGAAGTGTGGCAAGAGCTCACGCGCCAGTTCGCCGGCGCGGACGCCGCAGGACGTGCCGCACTGCTTGCCTCGATCCGTCCAGCTGCGGTTTACATGCCGGAGCGCGTGCTGGATATCGTCGGGCTTGGCCTCCGCGACCCGGCCGTGCCCGCGCCGGCCTTCGGCGCTGACGACGACACCGTTCGCGCGGCGATCCCGGAGCTCGCGGCACGAGCCGGGCGGCATCCTGAGTTGGCACGCTGCGTGATCGAGCTGCTGTGGGACCTGGGCTGCGACGAGCCGGGGCCGCTTCACGCCAACCCATCACATCCGATCCGGCTGGCGCAGGAGCTCGCGCGCGACGCGCAGTCACTCGAGCACGCCGAGGCGCTGCTGGCTGTCGCCGAGCAACTGCTTGCTGAGAACGGCGGGGCTGGCCACGCGTGGTCACCGCTCGAACTGCTCCGCCCCGCTCGTTTCGCGACAAGTCGATGTCTGGCGAAGCGAAGGCTTCGGCATGCAGCTGAGCGCCGCATACGTGATCGAGGAAGTGACGGCCCCGCTTCGGCGCCGAGTGTTCGACATCATCGCTCGCGAGGCACGGGTCAGTCGATCCGGGGACGCAGCACCTCGCCGCGGACCTTCTCCGCGAGGCGCTCGAGCTGCCTGGGCGGATCGGCGGCGGCGCGCCCGACGAGTACATCGAGCAATGGCATGACGAGCAGCTCGCTGTGATCGCGCTCGCGGCAGATCTGCTCGGAGATGGGCCACCGTTCTCGCGTGGCCCCACGATCTCGCGGACCAGTACGACGAGGCAATGGCGGCGGTGGCGGCGTACGGCGCGGTCCTGGCGACAGACGTTGCGCCGGACGCCGACCTGATCGCGCGGCTTGACGCGGCGCTCGTGACGCTCCATGCGACGGGCGCGATCACCCCGGACGCTCGGCCAGTCGTCGTAGCGATGGTCCGGGCCAATCCCGATCGCGGCATCGCACTAGCGGGATGGATGACTGAACACCCGACGGCGCCGCTGGCCCGGTATGCCGGCGACGTCCTCGCGGTCCTGCGGGGAAAAGGCCATCCCGCGCTGCCCGGTCTGCTTTCGCGGCTCGACAGTGGCGACGCGGCCATGCGGCGACTGCTCGCTCTGTACCTCGCGAGCGGCGGCTGGCAGGCGGATCCACGGCCACAAGAAACGGCATGGATGCGCCAGCTCGTGCGCGACGACGATCCGACGATCGCCTCGACCATTGTCAGCGCGCTGCCCTGGCTGGCGACGCAGGATGCCGGGCTGGCCGTCGAACTCGCCCTCGAAGCCAAGGCGACTTCGCAAGGCAGCGCGCGGCTCGTCGACCACGTGCTCGAACGGGCCGTCGAGTCTCTTACGGACAGCCAAATCGAGGCGCGGCTCGCGGGGCTGATCGACGCACACGAGCTCTCTTGGACGAGCTGGGAGCTGCTCAGACGGCTAGGCGCGACCCGGCCGAAACGCGTCCTCGAGATGCTCATCGAGCGTGCGCGGACATCGGCTCACGGCAAGCGTGCGGTGCCGTACGTCCGATCGGGCGGCGATCTCGTCGAGGGGTTCGACACCGAGGAGTATCGCGAGGCATTGCTCGAACTCGTGCAGGCGGCGCGCGATGCCGAGGTCCGCTCGTCCGGAAGCAATTGGGCTACGTGTTCTGGGCGCTCGACCGGTCAGAGGAACTGTGGCTGGACGTCCTGGAGCGCTCGCTGGTCGACCCCGACGAGGCGCGCGTTGACGCTGCGGCCGCGATCCTTCCGCCGCTGGCATTCGCGCGTGCTCATGCGCGCGGCCAAGCCGAACCCGGCTGGCAGGTGCTACTCCGTCGAGCCGACTTCGTGGAACGCGTACTCGAGGGCAGCGCCCGCAACGGACGCCGGCATCGCAATGCTGTCGGCTCGGCGCTGTCGGCCGTCATGATCGGCGGCGGGTCGGGACGCAGCTTGGGACAGGCCGACGAGCGGCACGTCCGCACTCGCGACGAAGCGCGCGCTCTCGTCTCCGCGCTCGTGGTCGGCTCAGTGACCCGCGCCTTCTGGGAGACGACCGCGCGACGGGCAGAGGCCGAGATCACAGAGGACCGGCTGCAGGACGAGGAGTACGGCGAGGAACTCGAGTAACAGGCGGCGACACGTGCTCGACACGATCCGGGATCTGACGCTACGCGACGCGCAGGACCCAGGGCCTCGCACACGCTCGCGACTGCCGTTTCGCGTGCAAGCGATAGGGTGCCGCACGCTCGAAAGCCGCTCAAACCGAGCGGCTCTCGAGGGTGCCGATGGAGACGGCGGGAATCGAACCCGCGTCCGCGATCGCGTGGCGGTGACGTCTACGAGCGTATCCGGCGCTCTGATCTCGCCCTCATGTCGCCTCGCCGGCGGGGTTCATGGGGGCCAGCTCCCTGAGATGTCCCCGGTTCGGCGGGAGCGGACCTCCCCGGGTAATCCGACATTATGATTCCGGCGATCCCAGCGGTCGGCAGGCCGGGGCCAGAACCTCACTAGCTAGATCTCTCTAGCTAAGCGAGGGCGTACTCGTGAGAGTCCGCACCTATGGTTTGCCAGGTGTTTTACGAGGCCTCCTGGCACCTCGGCTCGCAACCACCGTCACGAAGTCGACCACGTCGAAGCCATGTCGTCCCCGTGCTGGTGCTCGTCCGAGTCTAGCCGAAGGACCCCCGACGAAGATCAGCCCGGCGGGACCTCGGCCGGCGGCGGAGGCTCGGCCACCGGCGGCGGCACGGGCGTCGTCGTCTCCGGCTCGGGGACCGTGGTCTGCGAGTCGTCCTCCGGAACTCGCGTCGCCGCGGGCGGAGGCGTCGTCACCGTCCGCGGCGGCACCGTCACCGTGCTCTGCGGGGCCGTCGTGACCGTCTTCGCCGGCGCGGTCGTCGTGGTCGTCGTCACGGCCGGCGTGCTGCTCTTGTCGCGCTGCTTGCCGCCGAACAGCGTCGTGCCACCGCTGCCGGACGCCGAGTCGCCCGCGACCAGCTCGGGCACCGTGAAGACGACCGCCGCGATCACGAAGCCCAGCAGGCCCGTGATGATCGCCACGCGCCAGTTGCGCGCGCGCTTCGCACCGCTGCCGTGATACGAGATCTCCCCCGGCTGCGCGACGCGCATCGCCGGGTCCTCGGGACCGAGTAGCGCACCGGGCTGGGGCTCGGCGGCGAGGAGATCCGCGGCCGCCCAGTCGCCGGATGCATCGCGGTCGGCGGGCTGAGGGGGCCGAGGGGGCTGAGGGCCCGCTGGCGTCGCGCTGCGGACGACCCCCTTCACGGGCACCGCCCGGGCAACCACCGCCGTCGACTTCGCGAGAGCCTCGCGGATGACCGCCACGAGCACGGGCGTAAACGCCGCGGCCGCGAGCGTGCCGGGCGCCCAGACCTTCGAGGTCACGAACGCCGCGGCCGCCGACGCCACGGCCGTGATCCACAGGGTCTTGAGGTCGATCCCGCTGCTCGCGGGTGGGGACGAGGTCGTCGTAGACATGGTTCGTGTTGCTGGGTACTGGCTCATGGCAAGAATCGGACGCGGCTCAGACGACGCCGCTGCCCTTGAAGTACGCCGGCGCCCGAGACGGCGCCACCGGTCCGGCTGCCCGCCGGGCGCGCGAGCTAATCGCGCGCCCCAACAGCCTAGGACACCGCTCGCCAACCTCGCGAAGGCTTAACGAAAAGCGACGCGAGGCTGGGTCGCGCTCGAGGACCCGGTCGGCCTGGTCGCTCCCCGAAGGGGCGCCCTGGCGTCAGGGTGGCGCGGCCTCACACCTCGTGGCCTCGCTCTTCTGCGGTTCCCAGCACCGCGTCGCATTTCCGAAGGTAGCGCGCTCCGCCCGGACCTCGCAAGAGCCGATCCGCACAAGACCCCGCATCGTGCGGGAAAAGCCGAACGTTAGTCTCTGCGACATGACTGTCGACAACGTCTCCTGGGACCTCTCACCACTCGTCCACGGCGAGGACGACGCGGGCGCCGATCGGCTGCTCGACGACGCCGCGACGCGCGCGCAGGCGTTCGCCGAGACCTACGCCGGCCGCGTCGCCGAGCTCGACCCACCCGCGTTCGCCGCCGCCATCCGCGAGCTGCAGGAGCTCTCCGAGCTCGCCGGCCGAGCCGGCAACTACGCGATGCTGCGCTTCAGCGTCGACACCGCCGATCCCGCGATCGGCGCGCTCATGCAGCGCGTGCAGGAGAAGAGCACCGCGATCGAGACCCAGCTCTTGTTCTTCGAGCTCGAATGGGCGTCCCTCGACGACGCCAAGGCCGAGGAGCTCATGGGCGCCGACGGCCTCGACACCGCGCGGCACTTCCTGCGCTCCGCCCGGCGCTACCGCCCGCACCTCCTATCCGAGCCCGAGGAGAAGATCCTCAACGAGAAGTCGATCTCGGGCGCGTCGGCCTGGGGGCGCCTGTTCAGCGAGCACATCTCGGCCGTCACCGTCGACCTCGACTCAGAGCCCGAGCCGGTCACGCTCGACAGCGCGCTGTCGAACCTCATGTCGCCCGACCGCGACGTCCGCCGCGCCACGGCCGAAGCCGTGACCGTCGCGCTCGAGCCCGGCCTGCGGACCCGCGCGTTCATCTTCAACACCCTCCTGCACGACAAGGCGACCGATGACCGCCTGCGCCACTACCCCAGCTGGCTCGCGTCGCGCAACCTCTCCAACGAGGCGTCCGACGAGTCCGTCGAAGCCCTGCTGAGCGCGGTGCGCAACCGCTACGTGCTGGCCCGCCGCTGGTATCGCCTCAAGGCCCAGCTGCTCGGGATCGACAAGCTCGCCGACTACGACCGCATGGCCGCCGTCACGCGCGACGACGTGCCCGTCGAGTGGGAGGACGCCAAGGACCTCGTGCTCGACTCCTACGCCGCCTTCACGCCCGAGCTCGGCGACCCGGCGCGCGCGTTCTTCGACGATCACCGCATCGACGCCCCGCCGCGGCCGGCCAAGCGCGGTGGCGCGTTCGCCGCGTACACGGTCCCCTCCGAGCACCCGTACCTCATGCTTAACTACACCGCCAAGCGGCGCGACGTGCTGATCCTCGCCCACGAGATGGGCCACGGCCTGCACGCCGAGCTGGCCCGCCCGCGCGGCGTCTTCGAGCAGCACACGCCGCTGACGCTCGCCGAGACCGCGTCGGTCTTCGGCGAGACGCTCGTCTTCCGCCGCTTGCTCGACCAGGCCGCGACGCCCGAGTCGCGGCTCAGCTTGCTCGCCGAGTCGATCGAGGGCTCGATCGCGACGGTCTTCCGCCAGACCGCGATGAACCGCTTCGAGGATCTCGTCCACACCTCGCGCCGCCAGGAAGGCGAGCTCGCGGTCGATCGCTTCAACGAGCTGTGGACGCAGTCCCAGGAGGAGATGCTCGGCGACAGCGTCGAGATCACCGACGGCTACCGCACGTGGTGGTCCTACGTGCCGCACTTCATCTCGACGCCCGGCTACGTCTACGCGTACGCGTACGGCCAGCTGCTCGCCCTCTCGATCTACAAGCGCTACATCGACGAGGGCGAGGCGTTCGTCCCGGCGTACCTCGAGCTGCTGCGCGCCGGCGGCTCGCGCAGCCCCGAGGAGCTCGGCTCGATCGTCGGCATCGACCTCGCCGACCCGGGCTTCTGGGACAGCGGCCTGGACCTCGTCGAGGCCCAGCTCGAGGAGGCCGAGGAGGCCGCGAACGCCTCGCTCGCCCGAAGCTGACCGGCGTCGTGCTGGACAGGCGGCCCGGCCCGCGGGTGCGGGTTGCCACAATGGACCCATGAGCGCGCAATGGCCGGCACCGGCACCACGCACGCCGGGCCCGCCCGCGGACACGCCGCCCGACGCGCCCGACCCCTTCGCGGGGCCGGGCTACGAGCCCGGTCCGACCCCGGAGACGATCACGGGGATGCCGCAGGACTCGAAGCCCCTGTGGCGCCGGGCCGGCGGCTGGCTGATCGCCATCGGCCTGCTGCTGCTGAAGTTCGGCAAGGCGGCGCTGCTGCTGCTGCCCAAGGCGAAGGTGCTCTCGACGTCGGCGACGATGCTCGTGTCGATCGCGGCGTACAGCATCATCTGGGGCTGGAAGTTCGCGCTCGGCTTCGTGCTGCTGCTGTTCGTCCACGAGATGGGGCACGTCATCCAGCTGCGCCGCGAGGGGATCCCCGCGAGCGCGCCGATGTTCATCCCGTTTCTCGGCGCATTCGTGGCCGCCAAGTCGCTCGGCGACGACGCGACGGCCGAGGCGCGCGTCGGCCTCGCCGGCCCGATCCTCGGCGTCGCCGGGTGCTTGGCGCTGGTGCCGATCGCCGTCAACACCGGGAACGACTTCTGGTTCGCGCTCGTGTTCACAGGGTTATTCCTGAACCTCTTCAACCTGCTGCCGGTCGTCCCGCTCGACGGCGGCCGCGCGATGGCGGCGCTCTCGCCGAAGTTCTGGTATGTCGGGCTCTTCGGCTTGGCCGTGCTGACGTTCTCGTTCCCGAACCCGATCCTCATCCTGATCCTGCTGCTCGGCGCCTACGAGACGTACAAGCGCTGGAAGCAGCTGCGATCCGGCGATGCCGACGTGGTCGCGTTCTACAAGGTCAAGCCGGCAGCGCGGTGGGCGATCGCGGCGGTCTACCTCGGGCTCATCGTCGTGTGTGCGGTCGGCATGGAGCTGACGCACGTCGAGCGCAGCATTCCGTCCTGACACCCCGGCACGGCCCGGCTCGATAGCGTCCCCCGTCGTGTCCGAGATCACGGTCGAGCGACTGACGAAGCGCTACGGGGAGACCCTCGCCGTGGACGACCTGTCGTTCACCGTCGAGGCGGGGCGCGTCACGGGCTTCTTGGGGCCCAACGGCTCGGGCAAGTCGACGACGTTGCGCGCGCTGCTGGGCCTCATCCGCCCGACGAGCGGCAGGGCGCTGGTCCAGGGCCGCCCGTTCAACGAGCTCAAGCAGCCGGTGCGCACGGTCGGCGCGTCGCTGGACGCCCGCGACGTGCATCCGGGCCGCACCGGGCGCAGCCATCTGCGCACGCTCGCGGCCGCCGCGGGGATCCCGAACAGCCGGGTCGACGAGGTCCTCGACATGACCGAGCTGACCCCCGCGCGCGAGCGCCGCGTGAAGGGCTACTCGATGGGCATGCGCCAGCGGCTCGCGCTGGCCGCGGCGCTGCTCGGCGACCCGAAGATCCTGATGCTCGACGAGCCCGCCAACGGTCTCGATCCGCAGGGCATGCGCTGGCTGCGCGACATCCTCGTCGCGCTGGCGGCGGAGGGCCGCGCGGTGCTCATCTCGAGCCACGTCCTGTCGGAGGTCGAGCAGACGGTCGACAGCGTCGTGGTGATCGGCGTCGGGCGGCTGGTGATGCAGGGCACGCTCGCGGACCTCGTCGCGGGCGATACGCGGCCGGCGCTCGTGCGCTCGCCGCGGATGAAGGAGCTGCGCCCGCTGCTCGAGGCCGCCGGCGCGGCCGCGCGCCGCGAGGGCCGCGCCGACGCGATGCTGTTTCACGGCATCTCGCTCGAGGAGGTCGGGACGATCGCCGCGGAGAACGGGATCCCGGTGTTCGAGCTCACGCGCGCGATCGCCACGCTCGAGGATCGGTTCCTCGAGCTGACGGGCGAGAGCGGCAACGTCCGATGAGGATCCTGCGCTCGGAGTGGCTGAAGCTCGTCTCGGTCCCGACGACGTGGATGATCCTCGGCACGATGCTCCTCATCGAGGGGCTCGCCGCCGGCCTGCTCACCGGGCTCGCGGACATCGACGACCTCAAGGCGCGCAACCCCGCCACCCTGCTCATCGGCACGCCGCTGCCGACGGTCTTCATCTTCACGCTGGGCGCCCTGCTCGCGACGAACGAGTACCGCCACGGGACCGCGAACCACACGTTCATCATCACGCCGAAGCGCTGGATGGTGATCGCCGCGAAGCTCGCTGTGGGCCTCGTCGTGGGGATCGTGTCGGCGCTGCTGTTCATCGCGGTCAACGCGGGGCTTGGCCTGTCGATCCTGTCGAGCCGGGAGGTGCCGGTCGACGGCGACCTTGCCGTGAACGTCTACCTCGGCGTCGGGACGGGGATCGTGCTCGGCTGTCTGTTCGGGGTCGCCTTGGGTGCGCTCATGCGCAACCAGATCCTGACGATCGTCGTGGGGCTCGTGCTGTTTCTCGTGCGCGGGGTGGTCGCGCTGTTCATCGGGACGAACGTCGGCAAGTACTTCCCGGGCGAGGCGCTGCTCGCGCTGCAGGGCACGCCGGGCGCGGAGGACGAGCTGCTCAGCCAGGTCAGCGCGGGGCTCGTGCTCGCCGCGACGTGCGTCGCGCTGGCGATCGGCGGGATGGTCGCGACGCACTACCGCGAGATCAACTGACCGTTCGTTCGGTTGACGGCGGCGGCGGGCGGCGTTTCAATGCCCGGCCATGTCATCTCTGCGCGCGCGGCTCGCAGCCGCAACGATCACGCTTCTCACCGCCGGCGCCCTGGTAGGCGCCGCGCCCGCCTTCGCCCTCGAGGAAATGCCCGGTGGCGGCGGCTATTGCCCGCCCGAGTTCGAGAACTGCTGGGGCTGGGACGACTGGCCGTACGGAGGCGGCGGGGGCGGAGGAGGCGGCGGCGGTGGAGGTGGCGGCGGCGGCACGATCTACGACATCGGCTGCGGCTCGTCGCGCAACTACGTCATCAACGGGGTGGCCTGGATCCGCAAAGGCGATTGTCCTACGCGCCAGATCTGCCTTGCGAAGGCCGTCGCGATCAACGACGCGGCGACCGCCAGCGGCCTCACGATCCGCGCCGTGTGCGGCTCGTCGAGCAGCCCGTTCGGCTCGGGCAAGTGGCTGTGGGTGACGACCGGCTGAGTGCGCGGGCGCTCAGTGATTGGCGTCGCTGAGCGCCCGTGAGAGGTCGCGCTGCATCTCGCGGGTCTTGATCGTCTCGTCTGGACGTCAGCGAGGACCCGGTGGTGGCGGAATGCGGAGATCCTTGCAGATCTTCCTCGCAAGCCCGAACGCGATCTCGCGGTGGCGCGGCACCGCCGTCGAGCGTTCGGCGTCGATACCCCCAGAAGCTGTGCCGACCTCCCTCGCGAATGAGGTGAGCGCCGTGATCTCGCAGATGGTGCTCGAGATCGCGCCGTTTCACGCTGCGAAATGCAGCTCGAGCGACTCGGAGTCTGGCGCGGGTTGGGACAGGGCATGCTCGCCGAAGCGAAGCTCGAGGATGCCGTGTAGCGCGTCGAGGACGTTCTCGCGCGCCTCGTCACGCGTTCGCCCCTGGCTGTGGGCTCCGGGGACCTCTGGAACGGAGGCCACAATCCATCCGTCGTCCTCCTCGAAGACGATCGTCAGCTTCAGCGATTCACCCATACCGAAACCCTACCGTGCGACCGAGCACCCACCGACAGCGCGTCACCCAGATCGCCCACCGCACCGTGCCCAGCCACCGTGACGCTCGACCCCGCGGCCCGCACCTGACCCGACCCCGGTCAGCGTGGCCGCGGCTCCGCTCGAGCCAAGCGTGGGTCAGGGATACATCCACGCGTTCGCGCGCCCCGTCGTTCCCGACCTAGTGGTTCGCGTCGCTGAGCGCGCGTGAGAGGTCGCGCTGCATCTCGCGGGTCTTGATCGTCTCGCGCTTGTCGAACTGGTTCTTGCCCTTCGCGACGGCGAGCTCAACCTTGGCGCGTCCCTTGGAGAAGTACATCCGCGTCGGGACGAGGGTGAGACCCTTCTCCTTCGTCTGCGCCTTCAGGCGGTCGATCTGGCGGCGGTTGAGGAGGAGCTTGCGGTCGCGGTCGGGGTCGTGGTTGTTGCGTGACGCCGGCGCGTACGGCGGGATGTGCACGCTGACGAGGAAGACCTCGTCGTCGCGGATGAGCGCGTAGCCCTCCTTCAGCGTGGCACCGCCGTTGCGCAGCGACTTGACCTCGGTGCCGTGCAGGACGATCCCGCACTCGAGCTTGTCCTGCAGGTCGTACTTGTAGCTCGCGTAGCGATTGGACGCGACGTCGCCCGGGGCGACCTTCTTCTTCTTGCCCTTGGCCATGCGGTCCAGCGTAGTACGGTGCGAGGCATCCACACATCCGGGGGGTCCCTGCACGAGGGGCTGAGAGGGCGCTTTCTAGCGTCGACCCGACGAACCTGATCTGGGTCATTCCAGCGAAGGGAGATCACATGGGCACGCAGATGCTGCACGCACGTCGTGGGACCGTCACACCGCAGATGCAGCGCGTCGCGGAGCGGGAGGAGCTTCCGGCCGACGTCATCCGCGACGAGGTCGCACGGGGGCGGATGATCATCCCCGCCAACGTCCACCACGCGGCGCTCGACCCGATGGCGATCGGCCTGAAGGCACGCGTGAAGATCAACGCGAACATCGGCAACTCCCCGACGACGTCCTCGCTGGACGAGGAGGTCGCCAAGCTCGAGCTCTCACAGCGCTGGGGCGCGGACACGGTCATGGACCTCTCGACCGGCAAGCGCATCATCGAGACCCGCCAGGCGATCCTCGACGCCGCGACCGTGCCGATCGGCACCGTGCCGATCTACGAGGCGATGGACGGCCTCAAGCACGCCGAGGACCTGACGATCGAGCGGCTGCTCAAGGTCATCGACGCGCAGGCGCGCCAGGGCGTCGACTACATGACGATTCACGCGGGCGTACGGCTCGAGCACCTGCCGCTCTGCCAGCACCGCGTCACGGGGATCGTCTCGCGCGGCGGCGGGCTGCTCGCGCGCTGGATGGTCCACCACAAGCGCGAGAACCCGCTCTACGACGCCTTCGACGAGATCCTCGAGATCTGCCGCGAGCACGACGTCACGATCTCGCTCGGCGACGGGCTGCGGCCGGGGTCGATCGCCGATGCCTCCGATGCCGCCCAGTTCGCCGAGCTCGACACCCTCGGGGAGCTGACGCTGCGCGCGTGGGAGCGCGACGTGCAGGTCATGGTCGAGGGGCCGGGGCACATCCCGCTCGACCAGCTCGAGATGAACGTGCGCCGCCAGCAGGAGGTCTGCCACGAGGCGCCGTTCTACACGCTCGGCCCCCTGGTGACGGACATCGCGCCCGGCTACGACCACATCACATCGGCGATTGGCGCCGCGATCGTCGGGTGGCACGGGACGTCGATGCTCTGCTACGTCACGCCGAAGGAGCACCTCGGCCTGCCGAACGCCGAGGACGTCAAGCAGGGGCTCATCGCCTACCAGATCGCAGCGCACGCGGCCGACCTCGCGCGCGGCAACAAACGCGCTCACGCCCGCGACCGCAAGCTGTCCCAAGCGCGCTTCTCGTTCGACTGGCGCGAGCAGTTCGCCCTCTCGATCGACCCCGAGACCGCGCAGGCGATGCACGACGAGACGCTCGGCGACGACTACTTCAAGTCGGCGGAGTTCTGCTCGATGTGCGGGCCGAAGTTCTGCCCGATGCACAACTTCAAGGACGTCGATTGGGACGAAATCCGGTCCGTCGTGGCGGCGCGCAAGGAGGAGCGCGCGGCGGTATAGGACTCAGCGCACGCGCACAAACCTCGTACGACGCGTCACGTCGCCCGCTTCGTTGCGAACCACAATCGACACCGTGTAGCGGCCGCGGCGCATCCGCTTTCGGTCGGGCCGGGCGTAGAGGGACACACGGCGGGAGCCGGGACGAAGCTCGAACGTCGCCCGTCCGGCCGAGTGGCCGTCAGCGCGTCTGACGGTCACCCTCAGCCGCACAGGCTCGTGAACCGTCAGTCGCACGCTGATCTTCTTTGTGCCCGGCCGTGCCCCGACCGACGCCACCGTTGGACCATCATCGCCAAACAGTCCGGGAATACGCTTGAAGAGGTTGTAGTAAAGGCCGGCACACGCGGTGGCCGACAACACAGCCAGCAAGATGAGCGCAACGCTCGCCCCGGTCCGGTCGGCGCGGCGCGGCACGAGCCCGCGAACGGCGCGGCGCGGCCACGCCGGACGCAGTCCGACGCTCTCCTCTACGGCGGCCCACACCCCCACCACGAGGATCAGCGACAAGACGAGAAGCATCAACGCGAGCAGCGCTGCGATCCCCTGGAACGCGACGAACGCATTCGCGTCGACGTCCGCAAACGCGCCTTCGAACACAGGGCGCTCGCGGAGAAATGAGCGAAAGACCTCCTCGTAGTTGCCGGTCGCGAACGACGGGTGCAACAGGAGGTAGGCGTCAAGGCCACCGATGACCCCGACAACGGCGCAAGCGGCGACCGGCCAGCGCCAGCTGCGGTCGAACCACTCATGCTTGCGAAGCGCGCCGAATGCGCCGAGGGCCGTACCGAAATTGATGCTCGCGAGCGTGAGCAGGGTGAACATCAGCTCGTCGCGCGCCGCGGCGAACCCGCGCGCGATGAGGTACGCGCCGACTGCGACCGAGCAAAGGATGATGAGCCCGGCGCCAACGGGCTCCTGCTCCAGCCAGGACTTCCGCTTCCGCGACGACGCCCGCGTCGCTGTGCTGCTTCGGCGAGGCCCGTGGTGATGGTGCAATTCGAGGACCTGCGTGATGCTCATGGTGGTGCCACCCAGCGGCGGTCGCGGCGCCTTCTTCGCGCGCCAGTCGGCGTAGAAAGCCGCGAATGCCGTCGAGACGACCATCAAGGCGACTGGGTAGCCGATCTTGAAGACATCGCTATCGGCGACAACGCCTGCAAACACGGCTGCAAAAAGTTAGACCCTGGTCCGGCGGCAAGCCGAACCTCGTCCAGCCACCTTCGAACATGCCGCGTGCGCGGGCCGAGCGGACGACACGGTCGGCTATGCATCCGATCTGCATCCGCGCGCCGACGCGCACGCCGCGGCCATGTCGGATGGCGCGGTCGAGGCAAGAGAGCGCCGACGCGGTCGCGCTTGGCGAGAGACAGGACGGGTACGAATGCGCGCACCGTGTCCCCTCGAACGCTTGGTCTGGCCGCCGTCGCGGCGCTCGTCGTCGCGGTCGTGGTGGTCGTCGTGCTCGTGCTTGGCGGCGGGTCGTCGCGCCCGTCGGCGCGCGACGCGCTGAACACGTTCACATCGGCGTGGTCGCGTGGCGACGACGCGGCGGCGGCGACCTCCGCGCGGCCGGCCAGGACCGCGCGGCGCGACCTGCGCGTCAATCGCCGCGGGTTGGACGGCGCGACGGCGCAGGTGCGCGTGGTGAGCGTGAAGGAGGAGGACGACGCGACCGCGCGCGGGACGCTCGAGGTCGCGTGGGAGGTGCCTAGCATCGGGCGGCTCGTCAGCCGCACGCGGGTGCGGCTGCGCCTGACCGGCGATCGCTGGACGATCGCGTGGCGCCCGACAGTGATCAACGCGGCGCTGACGTCGGCCGACCGCCGGCTCGGGACCGTCGTCGGGCTCCCGCGCCGCGGCGACGTGCTCGATCGCGACGGCCGTGCGCTCATCACCCAGCGCGCGGTCGTCCGGCTCGGCTTGCAGCGCGATCAGGTCCGCGGGCTCGCGGCGACCGCCGCCGCGACCGCGAAAGCGCTTGGGCTGCGCCGGCGCAACGTGCTGCGCGCCCTGCGGGGCGCCGGGCCCAAGCAGTTCGTCGACCTGCTCGACGTCCGCCCCGCGCAGGCCGCGAGGTACCAGGCGCGGCTGGAGGGCATCGCGGGCGCCGCGAGCGTCCGCGACACCGCGCCGCTCGCGCCGACGCGCGGCTTCGCGCGGGCGTTCCTCGGCACCGTCGGCCCGGTGACGGCCGAGCAGCTCAAGAATCTCGGGCCCGGCGTGAGCGCGGCGTCGCTCGTCGGGCAGTCCGGCCTGGTCGCGCACGAGCAGAAGACCCTCGGCGGCGCGGCGACGCGGAAGGTCGTCGTGCGCAAGAACGGCAGACCGACCCGGACGCTGCTGCGCGTCCGCGGGCGCGCTGGGCGCGATGTGCGCACAACGCTCGATCGCGACGTGCAGAGCGCCGCGGAGCGCGCGCTCGGCAGCTCGGGCGCACCCAGCGCGCTCGTCGCGATCCAGCCCTCGACCGGCGATGTCCTCGCGGTCGCGGACAGGCCGGTGGAGGGCTTCGACCGGGCGCTGACCGGCCAGTACCCGCCCGGGTCCACGTTCAAGGTCATCACCACCGATGCGCTGCTGGCCGGCGGCCTGAGCGTCGACTCGATCGTCCAGTGCCCGCGCACCACCGTCGTGGACGGCAAGACGTTCAAGAACTTCGAGGGCGGCGAGGGTGGCGCGACGAGCTTCGCGCGCGACTTCGCGCAGTCCTGCAACACGGCGTTCGTCTCGCTCGCCCCGCGTCTCGAGGAGGGCGCGCTGCAGCGCGCGGCGCTCGCGTTCGGCCTCGGTCGCACCGTGAAGTCGTCGATGCCCGCCGCGCGCACCCGCGTGCCGGCGCCACGCACGAAGGTCGAGCGGGCGGCGGCGATGATCGGCCAGGAGCGGATTCTCGCGACGCCGCTGGCGATGGCGGGCGTCGCGGCGACGGTGGCCGACGGCCGCTGGCGCGCGCCCCGCTTCCTCGAAGACGACCCGAGCGCCGCGGGCGAGCCGCTGCCCGCCAAGCGGGTCGCGACGCTGCGGCGCCTGATGCGCGCGGTGGTGACGTCGGGGACCGGCACGGCGCTCGCGGCGCTGCCCGGCGGGCCGATCGGCAAGAGCGGGACCGCGGAGTTCGGCAGCGGCGACCCGCCGCCGACTCACGCGTGGTTCCTCGCCGCGCGCGGCGACCTCGCCGTCGCGGTGCTGGTCGAGGAGGGTCGTTCGGGCGGCGAGGTGGCGGCGCCGATCGCGGCGCGATTCCTGGCGGGCGTGCCGGGCTGACGACACCCACACGCGATCGAGTGCTGCTGCACTCGAGGCGAGCGATCGACCGTCTTAGACGGATGAAATGGCGACGCCGACCCGCATCCCTCGGTCTTGGCGGAAGTCCGCTATATGCGCCGACAACTCGACAAGACCGGCTCAGGTAAGCGCCTCGGGCTCGACGGGGGCGAGGTCGACCCGGCCGCGTGCCGTGTCGACGCGCTCGACGCGCACGCGCAGGGGGTCGCCGAGGCGCAGGGTCTCCCCCGTGCGCTCGCCGCGCAGGATCGTGCCCTCCTCGTTGAGCTCCCACCAGTCGCCGCGCAAGCGGCGCAGCGGCAGCATCCCCTCGTGGCCGCCGCCGAAGCGCACGAACGCGCCGGCGCCGATGAGGCCGGTGACCTCGCCGTCGTACTCCTGCTCGAAGCCGCCTTCGAAGAGCTCGCGCTCAAGCAGGAACGCGCGCGCGACCCGATCGGCGAGGCGCTCGATCTGCATCGCCTCGCGCTCGCGCGCCGACGACCACGAGCCGGCCTCCTGCATGTCCGCGCCGCGCGGCGGCTCCTCTCCTCCGGCGATCGTGCTCAGCAGCGCGCGGTGCACGACGAGGTCCGGGTAGCGGCGGATCGGCGACGTGAAGTGCGTGTAGTGCGCCAGCCCGAGCCCGGCGTGGCCGAGGTTCTTCGGGTCGTAGTAGGCCTGCTTGAGCGAGCGCAGAATGAGGAAGGTCAGCGCGTCGCGGCCGTGGCCGGTGCGCTCGACGTGCTGCGACACCAGCCGCGAGCACGCCGCCACGACATCCGCCGCCTCCGATGGCGTCATGTGCTCGTGGACGGGCGGCGTCGCGACGTCCAGCGACGCGAGCTGCTCGACGAGGCGCAGCGCGCTCTCGCCGTCGGGCTTCTCGTGGACGCGATACAGCGCGGGCACGCCGCGCTCGGATAGGAGCCGTGCGACCTGCTCGTTCGCAGCGATCATGAGGTGCTCGATCAGCCGATGCGACTCGGTCTGCTCGCTGGGCCGCGACTCGGCGACGTGCCCGCCGACATCGAAGCGAAACTCGGGCTCTGACGTCTCGAGCTCGAGCGCGGACTGCGACAAACGGCGCTCCTGCAGCGCCGCCGACACGGCCCGGGCGGCTGTGAGCGGCGCCGCCCACGGCTCGGCGGCCTCCTCGGCGCCCTCGAAGATGCGGTCGACGCGCTCGTAGTCCAGCCGCTCGTCCGAGCGGATCGTCGAGCGGTAGAACGACGCGCGCTTGACGTCCGCGCCTTCGAAGTCCAGCTCGACGGTCACGGCGGCGCGCTCTTGTCCGGGCACGAGCGAGCAGGCGTCGTTGGACAGCGCCTCGGGCAGCATCGGCTCGACGCGCCCCGGGACGTAGACGCTCGTCCCCCGCCGCGCCGCCTCGCGGTCGACGAGCGAGCCAGGCGCGACGTACGCGCTGACGTCGGCGATGTGCACCCACACGCGCGTGCGCGCGCCCTCGGGGAGCGCCTCGGCGGAGATGGCGTCGTCGAAGTCGCGGGCGGTGACGGGATCGATCGTGAACGTCGTGAGCTTCGTGAGGTCGCGACGCGGAACGTCGGGGTCCGGCCCCGCGTCGCGGGCCTTGCGCGCCGCGCGCTCGACGGCCGGGTCGAAGCGCCGGCGCAGGCCGCGGTCGAGCATGAGCGCCTCGAGCACGTCGCCGGCGACGTCGGGCGTTCCCAGGACGCGTACGACCTTCGCGTGCCCGCCGGAGCGCGACGCCGGGCGCACGAGCACGAGGTCGCCGATCCGCGCTTTCGCGTCGCGCTCGACGATCATCCGCCCGCCGCGCTCGAAGAACGGCTCGGCGGTGAGGAAGCGCCCGCGCTTGTCGAGGACGGCGACGATCCCCTCTGCCGCGCCGGGATCGCGGCGCGGCAGAGGAGGGAGTGTGGCCGGGCGCGGACCCGCCGCGCGCAGAGCCGCCGCCGCCGGAGGCGCCTTCGCGCGCCGAGCCGCGGCGGCCCGGCTTCGAGCTCGGCGCATCGCGCGGCTTCGGCCGCGGGGCCGGGCCGCGCTTCTTGCCGGAGCCCGCTGGCCGCTGGCGCTTGCTCACAGCTCGCGCGCGAGCACGGACAGCGCCTTCTGCAGCGCTTCGTCGGTCTTGAGCGTGTCCGGGTCGTCGCGCGCGCTGACGTCCGGCTTCAGCCCGCTGCCGGACTTCACGCCGGCGCCGCCGAGGTTGCGGCCACTGGGCAGGAAGTACTGGCCGACGGTGATGTCGAGCGCACCGCCGTTGGGAAGCGGGCTGATCTCCTGGAACACGCCCTTGCCGAACGTCTTCACGCCGACGAGCTCAGCACGCTTGCGATCCTGCAGCGCGCCCGCCACGATCTCGGCGGCCGATGCCGTGCCGCCATCGACGAGCACGACCGTCGGCAGCGTGCCCGCGATCGCCTTGCCGTTCGCAAACAGAGTCCGCGTGTCGACGGACCGCCCCTTGGTCGTGACGATCGGGCCGTCGGGCAGGAACATGCTCGCGATCAGCTGCGCCTCGCTCACGAGGCCGCCGCCGTTGCCGCGGAGGTCCAGGACGATGCCCTTCGCGCCGCGCGCTCGCTGCTTGCGGATCGCCGTCGCGACCTGCTCGTGCGCGGTGCTCGGGCCGAACGTCGACAGGGCGATGTACGCGGCGCGCTCGCCGCCGGCGTTCGCGATCCTCGACTCGACGACCGGCACGGAGATCGTCGCGCGGGTCACGCGCTTGACGAGCGTCCTCGAGCCGCGACGCAGGCGCAGCGTGACCTTCGTCCCCTCGCGCCCCTTGATGAGCGCCGTCGCCGCCTCCGACTTCAGGCCGGCGAGCTTGCGGCCGTTGGCGACGGTGATGATGTCGCCGACCCGGATCCGCGCCTCCTCTGCCGGCGACCCGCGATACAGGCTCAGGACGAGCAGCCCGTCCTTGACGTCGCGCACGCCCATGCCGATGCCCGTGAACTGGTTGTTGATCGCCTGGTTGAAGAGCGCGTACTCCTTTTTGGAGAAGTACGCCGAGAAGCGATCGTCGAGGTCGGTCACGGCGCCCTTCAGCGCGGCGTCCGCGGTCTCGCCGCGCCCGATCTCCCGGTAGTACTTGTCGTGGATCGTGTCGAGGCCCTCGAGCACCACGCGGCGGTTCTCGTCGCCGGCGAGCAGGTCGGCGACGGGGCCGGGCAGGTAGCGCGGATGGGCGCCCAGCCAGATCCCCACGACGAGCACGAGCAGCGACGACAGCACGGCGACGGTCTTCGAGGTCAGGACGCGGCTCAGCATGTCGGCTGCACCCTAGAGATGGGAGCGGGCGGGCCGCGTCACGCGGCGAAGTGCGCCTTGACCGTGTCGATCTCCTGCTCGATGAGCCCCAGCAGGAACGGCAGGAACTCGGGGTCGGCGCCGTCCACGACGCGAAACTCGCGCGACCACTCGATGAAGCTTCGCCCCGGCTCATTCGTGATCGGCAGGACGCGGTACGTCGCGAGGTAGTCGACGATGCTCAGCACCTGGCCGACCGAGCGGTAGGTCAGCGAGCGCGTGCTCTCCGAGCGCCCGACGACCTCCTCGAGCGCGACGTCGCGGCCGGGCAGCAGGGTGAACTCAAACCGCGACGGGACCTTGTCGACCGAGCCGCCGTCGACCCAGTGGTAGTTCTCGATGGCGTCGCCGAAGACCATCGGCAGCAGCGCCATCATGTCGCGCACCTGCGCCCAGACCGTGTCGGGGTCGGCGTCGAGGGTCGACGAGTGGTAGACGGTGTGCTTCGGCTCGGCCACGACTATCCCTTCGCTGGTTGACGCCCGGCGGCGCCGAAGCGTAGAGATCAGACGCGCAGGAAGCGCCGCAACGACAGGCCGGAGCCCGCGGCGGACACGGCGACGCTCGCGACCAGCAGCACGACGATGAGCACGCCGAAGTTGAGCGTCTCGGGTGCGGCGATCAGCGAGAAGTCGTGCTTGAGGGGATCGATGAACGCGACCTTGCCGACGAGCAGCAGCGCGATCGCCATGACCCCACCCATCGCCCCGA
The DNA here is from genome assembly GCA_963839905.1 of uncultured Actinomycetes bacterium. Taxonomy (GTDB): domain Bacteria; phylum Actinomycetota; class Thermoleophilia; order Solirubrobacterales; family Solirubrobacteraceae; genus CADCVQ01. The sequence continues at coordinate 797,122 of CAWIXC010000018.1, forward strand.
CGATGATGCCCTCGATCACGAACGGCCAGCGGATGAACCAGTCCGTCGCGCCGACGAGCTTCATGACCTCGACCTCGCGGCGGCGGGCGAACAGCGACAGGCGGATCGTGTTCGAGATCAGCAAGACGGATGCGAGCACGAGCAGCAGCGCCAGGAACGCCATGCTGAGCTTCACGACGCGCGTCGCGGAGAGGATCTTCGTCGTCTCGTCGCGGCGATTCTTGACCTCGTCGATCGCGGGGTCCACGACCGCGCGCTGGCCGTTGGCCTGGATCGGCGCGAGCTCGTCGCGCAGCTTGCCGACGTTGCCCGGCTTGTCAGGCGACACGCGGAAGGTGTCGGGCAGCGGGTTCGATCCCAGGAGCGCGTAGGCCTCGGGGTTCTGCTTCTTCTCACGCGCGTAGGCCTCCGCCTTGGAGACGTACGTGACGTTGCCGACGTACTTCGTGTCCTGCGTGAGGACCCGGCGCACGCGCTCGACGGCGGCCTCGGTCGCGTTCGCCTTCAGGAAGACGTCCACCAAGACCTTTCCTCGGACCTCGTTGGCGGCGCCGGTCGTCGCCTGGACCATCGGGATGAAGACGCCGAGCACGAGCATCGTCACGAGGACGGACGCCATCGCCGCGAACGACGGGACGGCGTTGCGGCGCAGGGAGCGCGTGGCCTCGCGCAAGAAGAAGGAGACGCGCATGGCGGGCTAGTCGCGCCCGAGGTCGTGGTAGGCCTGGTCCATCATGCCGCCGAACTCGTCGGTCGTCTGCTCGCGCTGGGCGTACAGGCCGCTGGCCTCGTCGCGGATGATCCGCCCGCCCTGCAGCTCGATGACGCGGCGGCGCATGCGGTCGACCATGTGCGAGTCGTGCGTGGCGACCATGACCGTCGTGCCCGTGCGGTAGATCCGGTAGAGCAGCTGCATGATCCCCAGCGAGGTGCGTGGGTCGAGGTTGCCCGTGGGCTCGTCGGCGAGCAGCAGCGGCGGGTGGTTGACGAAGGCGCGCGCAACGGACACGCGCTGCTTCTCGCCGCCCGAGAGCTGATCGGGGAAGTTGTGGAGCTTCGTGGAGAGCCCGGTGAGGCGCAGCACGTCGGGCACCTTCGCGCGGATCTCCTTGCGCGTCGCGCCCGTGGCCGACAGCGCGTAGGCGATGTTGTCGTGCACCGTGCGGTTGGGCAGCAGCTTGAAGTCCTGGAAGACGACGCCGATGTTGCGGCGGTAGTACGGGACCTTCGCGCGCTCCATCGTCTCGAGCGGGCGGCCCGCGACGCGGATCGTCCCGCCGGTCGCGTCGCGCTCTTTGATGAGCAGGTTCATGATCGTCGACTTGCCCGAGCCGGTCGAGCCGACGAGGAAGACGAACTCACCCTGGCGGACGTTGAACGTCGCGCCGTCGAGGCCGATGTCGCCCGTCGGATAGTGCATGTCGACGTTGCGAAACTCGATGATGTTGCGGGGGTCGGGCGCCGTCGCGGCGGAGCGCGCGGGCGGCTGGACCGGCTGGGCGCGCGCACGGCTTCGTGCTGCCGGCAGGTGGGCGGGGCGCGCGCGGATCTGACGCTCTGAGGCGGACATGCCTTAAGACCGTAGCGGGCCGGCACGCCGTTCGTGCCAGCCGCACGGGGTCTTGCAACGGCCTTCGCGGCGCCCGACTCAGGACACGACAAGCGAGTCGCACGTGTAGTACTGCGGTGTGCGGGCCGGGCGATGGGACCTGCCGTCGCGCGTGCACCGTAGTTTGTGCATGTCCACCGCCAGCAGGTCCCTCACAGGCGCCGCCGCGGCGGCGCTCGCCTTGGCCCTCCCCGCCGCGCCCGCGGCGGCTGACGGCTTGCCGCTGCCCGTCGAGGAGAGCCCCAGCGGCGTCGCGTCGCCCGACGGCGCCAGCCGCTATCTCACCGTGACGCTTGGCGGCCGCACGGCGGTCCTCGCCCAGCGGGCCGCGACCGGCGACGTCACGAGCCGCCTGCAGCTGCCCAGGCGCTTCGGCATCCCGCTCGTCGCCTACGACTCGACCGCGGGCGGCGTCTCGGCGGACGGCCGCACGCTCGTGCTCATCCGCCCGCGCGCGGGGTTCCCGCGGCGCACGACGACCTTCGCCGTCCTGTCCACCCGCCGGTGGCTGCGGCTGCGCAAGACGGTCCACCTGCCCGGCGACTTCAGCTACGACGCGCTGTCGCCCGACGGCCGCTCGCTGTTTCTCATCAACTACGTCTCGCGAACCGACCCCTCGAAGTACCGCGTGCGCGTGTACGACCTCGCGCGCAACCGGCTCGAGCCCAAGGCGATCGTCGATCCGCGCGAGGAGCCCGACGAGATGAACGGTCTTCCGCTGGCCCGCGTCGTGGGCACGCGCGGGCGCTGGGCGTACACCCTGTACCAGGGCAGGGGCGGCAAGCCGTTCATCCACGCGCTCGACACGGTCGCGCGCAAGGCGGTCTGCATCGACCTCGACGATCCCGCGCTCGCGCGCGGCAACCTCTACGAGCTGCGCCTGCTGAGCGCCGCGCGCGGCGCGCGGCTGGACATCCGCCGCAAGGGCGCGCTGCTCGCGACGATCGACACGGCCACGTTCCGGGTGCGCAGCGGCCCGGAGGCCGCGCGCGCCGTGCGTGCGGCGGCCGCGGACGGCAACCCACCCGGTCCCGACCCGCGCTGGCCGCTGCTCGCGGTCGCGCTGCTCGGCGGTGTGGCGCTGCTACGCCTTGCCGTGCGCCGGCGCGCGAACCGCCGAGCCATGGCCCGATCGCCACGAGCGGCTGTCGAATAGTGATCGGATACCGGGCACTCTTCGCCACGCTCGACCCGAGGGCCCAGCCGTTTGGCACGCCGCGCCGCGCGGGCATGATCGCGGCATGGCTTCCTACTCGGTGAACGACCGCGCCGTGGCGCGCGCGAAGCGCATGATCGACGCTCGGCAGTACGTGCTCGACAGCGACTGGGGCGACGTCCAGCCCAGCGCCGAGGACGAGAACGCCTTCCTCGCCCGGCACTCGTGGGAGGACTACGCCGAATGGCATCTCGGCCTGACCGAGGGGGCCAACGACGAGACGAAGGCGAGGCACGCGTTCGTGTTCGGAGACTTTCGCCGCGTGCACCGCACGGCGCTGATCGCGTGCGTCTACCGCGCGGCCGAGTGGCGCCACAAGGCGATCGAGCTCGCGGCGCACGACCTGCTGCAGCGCCTCGACGAGCGCAGCGCGTAGCCCTGCCGCGGCGAGCGGCGAGCACGCCTAGCCGCCGCCGAACTCCTCGCGCTCGCGATCGGAGAGCTCGCGCGTCACCTGGCGCTCCGCGAGCTTCACCAGGTTGCCGGCCGATCCGCAGCTCTCGCACGGATATACGCGGACGGTCCGATCGTCGCCGCCCGAGACGATCCAGCCATCGCGCAGGAACGCCGCGCCGTTGACGCGCCCGGCGTGCCGCGCGATGACCGCGAGCGCGGTTCCGCGGCGCGCGTCCCATACGCGCACCGTGCCATCCGCGCTCGCGGTGACGAGCCGGCTCCCGTCGGCGTCGTAGGCGACGCTGCGCAGCACGCTCGTGTGCCCCGACAGCCGGAACCCGCGCTCCTTCCCGGATGCGACGTCCCACAGCCGCACGTCGCGCGACCCGGCGACCGCGACCGTCTTACCGTCCGGGCTGAAGACTCCGCGGTAGAACTCCTCGGGCCCCGCCAAGGCGTTCGTCCCGGCCGCCAGCGTGTGCAGCGGCCTGCGCGTGGCGACATCGAACACGCGAGCCAGCCCGTAGACGCTCGTGACGAGCAGCCGCCGCCCGTCGCCGCTCAGCGCGACGTCGCTGGCGGCCTCGACATCGCCCACCGGCACCCGCCACAGCGCCCTAGCGGGCCGCCGCGCGGCGAGGCTCCACAGCTCCACGCGCGTCCGGCCGTCCCCGACGTCGAAGACGACCGCGCCCAGGCTTGCCCGTGCGTCGAGCGCGACCTGGCGCACCGCGCGGCCGGCGGCGATCACGGCCCGCGCCCGCCCGTTCTCGTCCAGCAGCCGTGCCTGGCCGCTGCCCCCGCCGGATGCCGCGAAGCCGGCGAGCGCGAGCGGCGTGCGAGCGGCGAACGCCACGCTCGTCGGATACAGGTCGGTCGGGGTGTCGACGAGCGGGGGCCTCGGGCCAGCGGCGGCCGGCGCTGGTGCGCCCGGCGGCGCCGCCCGACCCGGGCTCGGGCCGGGAGGCGGCGGCGGCCGGGTCGCCGGCCCGGCGAGCACGTCGCGGATGCTGAGCGCACCGTCCTCCTCGGCGACCGCGACCCGCGACCCCGACGCCGCCACGGCGACCCCCACGACGCTGTGGCTTCCGCGCAGCGTGCGCTCCGCGCCAAGATCCCAGAGGCGGATCGTGAGATCCGCGCCCACCGTCGTCACGTAGCGCCCCCGCGAGCTGAACGCGATCGACTCGACGGCCGCGCCATGTCCCCGCAGGTCCGCGACGAGGTCTCCGGTCGCGCTCTCCCAGATCCGCGCCGTGCCGTCGGTGCTCGCGGTCGCGACGAGCGCGCCGCCGGCGCTGAACACGACGTCGTTGACGCGGTCGGTATGGACGAGCGTCGCAGCCCGCGTCGGCCGGCTCCATCGCCGACCAGGGCCCGACCCCCAGAGCTCCACCACCGAGTCCCGCGCGATGGCGACGCGCGAGCCGCTCGAGCTGATGGCGAAGTCGGCCACCGGCCTGCCGACGTCGCGCGACGGCAACTGCGGCGCCGTGCCGCCAGGGCCGACGACGCGCACCCGCCCGTTCGCCACGCCGTCGACCGAGAAGCCGGCACCGGCCGCGAAGCGCAGGACATCCTCCTGGCCCGGCTGCACGGCGGCGAGGGTCTCGAGACGATCCGTCCGCCAGCTCCACGCGAGCACGTAGCCCGCCTGGTCCTGCAGCAGGACCCGGCCGGAGCTCACGAACGCGACCCCCGCGAAGCCGTTGCTGTCCGCGCGCCGCGCGAGCCGGACGCCCGAGCGAGCGTCCCAGACGGCCACCCCCCGGCTGCCGGTCGTGACGACCCGCCGGCCGTCGGGCGACGTCGCGCCGCTGTTGCCGGTTGTGCCCGCGTCGCGCAGCACGACGGCTCGGCTGCCGTCGGGCGCCATGACCGCGGTCGTACGGACGCCGACGACGAGCAGCCGCGCGGCGTCCGGCGTGAAGGCGACCCCGCGCACGCCGGCGATGCGCGGGCGCGGGCGCGAGGTCCCACCCGACCGCGGCCGCCACAGCCGCAGGCTCCCGCCGACGATCCCGGCCACCGAGCTGCCATCGGGTGCGACGGCGAGCGGCTCGACCGCCGCGCCGCTCCCGCGGGCGGTCGTGGCGAGCCCGGCACACGCCCCGCAGGGGCGCGGGCGGCCGGATCCAAGCCGCGCGCGCACCCGCGACGCGACGACCGCCCGGCGCAGCGCCTGCTCGGCTTCGGCCGTGTCGCGCCTGCGCATGGCCTCGAGCGCGAGCAGCAGCCCGCGCTCCGGATCGACCGCCAGCTGCGACGTCGCACCGGACGCGAGCGCGCGCGAGTCGGCGATCTCGTTCTCGTCGAACGCGGCCAGGATCGCGACGACGAGCCCGACGACGAGCGCGCCGAGCACGATCGCCAGGACACGCACGACGCGATTGCGCCGCTCGCGCCGGCGCCGCTCCTCCGCCTCCTTGCGCTCGCGCTCGCGATCCGACAGCTCGCGCTGCAGCCGCGCGCGCTCACGCTCGGCCTCGCGCTCGGCGCACCACTCGAGGATCGGCTCCGCGAGGATGTCGTGGAAGATCTCATAGCGCGGCGAGCTGTCCGCGTGCGACGCAGGCGGCATGACCGACCGCAGGATCCGCTGCTCCCCGCTCGACAGCTCCCGCAGGATCGGCTCGATAGCGGCGACCGGGCGCTTCGCGAAGTATGCGAGGTCCGCGGCGCGCCACGCGATCTTCGTGCCGGCCGGCGTCACGAGCGGGCGCAGCACGTCGACGGCGAGATCGCGGCGCTCGCCCGGCAGCCCGGCGAGCGCGTCCTCGAGGTGGCGGTAGACGATCCGCTCCGTGCCCCCGAGCTGCTCGCGCAGCGTGGCGATCCCGACCCGGGGTGGCGTCGCGGCGGCCGCCGCAGCCTGCCACAGGCGCTGCATGACGAGCTGCAGCAGCGGGGTCTCGACGCGCGCCGCGTGCTGCGCGCTGCCGGCCGCCTCCTGTGCCGGGCCGCGCGGGTCGTCGGCGACATCCGAGCGCGTGCGCACCTCGGCGAGCACCGCGTCGATGACCTCGGCGTCGATCTCGGCCACGGCCGACCCGCTGGGCAGCCGGCGGTTGTACTCGTCGCGCGGTCCCTCGATCCCGCGCCGCGCCGCCGCGAGGTCGAGGTGCTCGACGCGCAGGTAGTTGTCGAACAGGCGCGGCACGCGGCCCTGGAAGCGATCGAGCTTCGCGAGGCCGTCCTCGCGCAGCGAGAGCACGAAGTTCACGCGCAGCGCGGGGTCGTTGACGACATCGACGAACTCGCCCGCGAACGTGCCGGGCCCGTCGTCGGACGGGTGATAGAGGAAGTACTCCTCGAACTGGTCGAGGACGACGAGCAGCGTCGTCACCGGGCCGAGCCAGGCCGCGAACGTCTCCCGCAGCGACATGCCGGGCGCCCACGGGGCCACGTCCTCGCCCGTCGCCTCGCGCACGGACGCGGCGACGGCGCTGGTCAGCCCGAGCAGCGGCGCGTCGCGCCACGCGCTGAACATCGACACGGCGAAGCGCACGGGTGGGCGCGTCTCCGGGTCCGCGGCTTCGCGCAGCGCCCGATCGCCCGCGACGACCGTACGCAGGCCGGGCAGGACGGCCGCCTGCAGGACCGAGCTCTTGCCGACGCCGCTCGCGCCGTACAGCAGCGTGAGCCGCGACGAGCGCAGGTTGGCACCGATGATCTCCCGCTCGCGGTCGCGGCCGAAGAACCACGGGACGTCGTCTTCTCCGAACGCCAGCAGGCCGACGTACGGGTTCTCCCGCGGCGGGCCGCCGGGTGTCGCGCCGCCGGTCACTCGCCGGGCACGAGTGCGGTGAGCTCGCGCTCGAGCGCGCGGACGTACTCATCGAGCATGATGAACACGAGGTCGACGTCGCGGTCGTCCCACAGCGTCAGCTCGATCTCGGCCGCAGCCGGCGTCGGCGGCTCGCGCTGCACCGACCACGACTGGTTGGCGAGGACCCCGCTGCCGGCGAGCCGCTCGAGCACGACGCGCAGGTTCCAGTCGCGCATGCTGTAGCCGAGGAACAGCAGGTGGCGCTCGGTGATCCGCTGGCGCAGGACAGCCGGCAGCTGGGCCGCGATGTCCGAGCGCGTGAGGTAGCGGATGTAGTCGTCCTCGGTGATGACGTAGCTGTCGCGCGAGGCGTCCGCCCGGACCATCGCGCCGTGGAGCTTCACGATGACCGTGCGCTGGTCGGGGTCGAGCTCGACGTACTGGTTGGGCAGCAGGATCGGGGCGGGCCCGCCGGGCAAGCCGTGGATGAAGCGCCCGCAGTCGGGGCGCTCGGCCTGCGCCTCGTACCAGATCAGGTCGTACGGCTCGCCGAGGGCGTCGAACGCACGCTCGAGGGCGTCGTCGTAGTTGGCCGTGAGGATCACCTGACGCGGCACGCCGAGCTCGCCAAGCGTGCCCGCCAGGCGCGCGAGGAACGTGTGCAGGGCGGTGGGCGCGGAGACGACGTCAAGCGGCGCGCGGACGTACTGATACAGCGGCTTCCACCCCAGCACGGAGTGCACGTACTGCGAGATGCGCATGAGGTCGCGGTCGTCGGGATCGGGGTAGTGCACCTCGCTGGCGAGCGCCGCCGCGAGCTCCGAGCCGCTCGGCAGGAAGCCGCTCCCCGGCTCCCACGGCCCGTCGGGACGCCCGCAGAGGTTCGCGCCGGCGCCGAGGAACGGGACGACCGCCCCCTCGAGCATCCGCTTGGCGACGAGGAAGTAGTGGCGCGGCGACGGCCCGCCGGGGCTCATGAGCCGCGTCCCTTCGACTTCGCGCTGCCGACGGCGACGCCCTTGACCTTGCGCCGCTTGCCGCCCGGCTTGAGCTTGATCGGGGTCGTGAGCCGCGGCGGCGAGTTCGCGGCCGCCTGCGCCGGCGCGCCGCCGAGGCGCTCGAGGCCGCGGATCTCCAGGACGAGGAAGCCACGACCGCAGCGCCCGGACATCGACACGCGGCGCCCCCTCCCGAACGCCGTCTGGCGTCCTGAGAGCGCGCGCTGCACCTCGGCCGCGGTCGCTCGAGCGACCTCGCGGCGCCGCGAGAAGACGCTCAAGCCCTGCAGGCTCACCGGGCTGTCGCGCAGGCAGCTCGCGGGACCACGCAGGCGCTGCTCGAAGCTGAAGGTCAGCGTCGCGGTCTTCGTGGTGGTCAGCAGGCGCGTCGTGAACGCCGCCTGCGGGCGGCGCGGCGACAAGGTGAGCTCGCCGATCTGCTGCAGCGGGCCGGCCGGTGCCGGCGGGCGCGTCGCGCGAGCCTCCCGCGTGATGAGGAACTGCTCGCAGGTCAGCGCGGCTTCGACAAGCGCGATCGCGGATGGCAGCGTCGCGCCGTCCTGGCCCGGGAAGTAGCGCCCTCCGGAGTCCGTGGCCAGCTGCTCCAGGGCCGGACCTGACGGCGCGCCCCTGCCGCCGAACTGCAAGACGTACACGCGCTTGCCGGCCGGCGCGGCGAGGTCGGCGACCGGCGCCGGCTGTGCGCCGTCGGTGATCAGCACGAGCGCGGACGCCTGCGGCCGCGCCCCGGCGGCTGCGGCGAGACCCGCCGTGTAGTCCGGGGTTCCCGCACCGGCGTTGATGTGCTCCGTCAGCAAGAGCCGCAGCGCCGCGAGGTCGCGCCCGTTCGGCACGCCCGCGACCGGGATCGTCAGCGGCGGGAACACCTGGTTCGGCCGGCGCCCGATCGCGAGCGCGCCGACGTTGATCGGCGCGGTGCGCGGCTTGGACAGCATCGCGTCGATGGCGATGCGCAGGTACGGGAGCGCGAACTCCATGCTCGCGGAGCCGTCGATGACGAGCTCGATGTCACGCCGCACCGAGCAGTTGGGGATCTGCGATGGCGTCGTCTGCGGCGCGGTCGCGATCTCCGCGGGCGCCGGCGCCGGCGCGGGGACCACGAACAGCCCGGTCGAGCTCCTCCCGCCGGTCATCACCGCCGCGGGGTCCTCGCGGGAGACGGCGAGCTCCGTGCCGCTGCGCCCGTTGACGTCCGGCCCGGCGATGCGCACGCCGCCGTCGCCGAGCTGCGCGAGGTCGATCGGGCCGCTGGCGATCCTGCGTGCCGGCAGCGCGTAGATCGCGCCCGCGTTGCTGCGCACCAGGGCGTTCGCGCGCGGCGCCGAGACGAGCAGCTCGTCGACGACGCGGTCGACCTGCGCGGCGGCGACGGCGGTGCCGAGGTTGTCGTAGGCGGTCGCGCCGTCGATCCGGATGACGCTGCCCCGCGCGGCCGCGGCGAGCAGCGCCGTCGCCGGCGTCCGGCGGCTGAGGACCACGACCGCGCTGCCAGCCTTGAAGCGGCCGCCCGGCGACGCGTTCGGCGCGCCGATCGCGACCTCCCACCTGCCGTCGCCGCTGAGGTCCGGCATGCCGGTGACCGATGCGCCCAGCCCCATGCCGGGCTCGCCGACGATGACGAACCCGCCCCTGCCCGGCGAGCCCAGCACGGTCACGTCGCCCCGCGATCCGAACGGGACGATGTACGCCTCGCCCGCGGCAAGCCCGTTTGCGCCGGGCGAAGCCGCAGGCGCGCCGACGAGGATCTCCGAGCGGTCGGTGCCGTCGCTGTCGAAGTCAAGCGTCCAGCCGACCGCGGAGCCGGCCCGGCCCCCCGCGAGGCGGCCGTCGAGGCGAAAGCCGGCCGCCGACGCGAGCGCGATCGATCGCGGCTCGGTCACCGTCTCGGGCAGGTTCATCAGCACGAACGCGGACCCGGCGTCCTCGAGGCCGGCCGGGTCCGCGCGTGGCGCGCCGATGACGAGCCGGCGCGTCCCCGGTGGGGCGGACAGCGCCTGCCCGGCGCCGTCTCCCGGCGCGGCGCCGACCACCCGGATGATCGACTTGTCGACGTCCTTTCCGAGATCGATGTTCGCCCGCTGGCCTCTGGCACCGGGGACGAGGTAGACCGCGCCCGCGCCCGCCGGCCCGCCGCCTGGCGCGCCGATCGCGAAGTCGCTCAGCCCGTCGCCGCCGAGGTCGTAGCCCAGCGGCTCGATGCTCGTGCCGAGCCGGTCGCCGGCCTGCGCACCGTCGATGCGATAGCCGCGCATCCCGGGGTTGTCGAGATCGATCGTCGCGAAGTCGCCGCCCGCGCCGAACAGCACATAGACGGAGCCGGCGTTCGTGACCCCGCCGGGATCAGCGTTCGGCACGCCGATCGCGATGTCCCCCTTGCCGCCGTTGACGTCGCCCACGAACGCGCGCGCTCCCACGGGGTCGCCCAGCCGGATCATCGGGGTGCTCACGTTCGTACCGGGAGACGGCACCTTGAAGAGGTCGAGGGTCCCGCCCAGCGGTCCCGTCGCGGCGGTGGCAGGCGCCCCCCCGGCCAGGCACAAACTCGCGATCGCGAGCAGGACGGCGACGAGGCGGCGGACGCTGACCGCTCCTGCGGAAGGGGGCCCTGCGTCCATGGCGTTGAAGGTCGGCCTCGTGCTCGAGATACGGCGTCGTTGGCGGCCGACTGTACCCGTGCGCCCAGCCCACCACAAGGGCGCGCGCCATGCCTAAACGTCCACGTTTTCGCTGCTAAACCGAGGCAATCAAGCCGCCGCGACGCGCGCCTGGAGCGTCGTCTCGCCTCATCCGCCGTCCGGCAGCTCGAACATCCGCGCGAGCGCCGAGCCGACGCGCTCGCGCACCACCAGCGCGCTGCGCTGCACGTGCGCGCGCATGAAGGCCGCGGCCGCGTCGGCGTCGCGCGCGAGGACGCAGCGGACGATCTCGAGGTGCTCGGTGATCGTGGCGCCGATGCGGTCGTCGGTCGTGAAGTCGTAGATCCGCAGCACGCGGATGCGGTCGTTGAGGTCGCCGAGCAGCGCCTCGGCGACGTCGTTGCCGCTGGCCGCGGCCAGCGCGCGATGAAAGCCCTCGTCCGCGTGGACGAAGTCCGGCCCGCGCGGCATCGAGCCCTGGTCGCGCCACGCGTCGTCGAGCGCCTGCCAGTCCTGCTCGATGGCCTCGATGCGGCCCCGGTCGCCGCTTGACGCCGCGCGGCGGGCGCACAGCTCCTCGAGCGCGACGCGCACCTCGTAGAGCTCGCGCATCGACTTGACGCTCGGGGCGGCCGGGCACATGCCGCCGCTGCGGTCGCGCACGATGTGCCCGTCGCCCTCGAGCCGGCGCAGCGCCTCGCGCACCGGCGTGCGGCTCGTCTCGAACTCCTCCGCGAGCTGCTGCTCGACGAGCCGGCGCCCCACGGGCATGTCGCCGCGCAGCAGGCGCTCGCGCAGCGCTGCGTAGACGCGGTCGGCGTTCGTCGCCGCGCGTGTGCCGTTCAAGCGGGTCATCGTCCCGGGCCCAGCGATCCACTGCCGCGGCGCGGCGTTGCATACAACGGTGTGCTCACCACGCGCCTCACGCTAGCCAGGGGGCCTCGAGGCAGACATGGACCAAGTGGCCAAATCCCTATGGCCACTGTCGGCCAATGGGCCAATGCGACTGGTACGGGCCGCGACGTACCGTGCGGCCACCACCGCCGGGTTGTGGACCGCACTGCATACAACGTCGCCGCCGGAACGAGAGAGAAAGGCACCGATGCCCCCCGAGCCAGACACCGCGACCTTCGCGGCGCCGGTCGTCGTACCGGCCATCCCCTATCCATTCGAGCTGGATCCCGCCACGACGGCGCTCGTCATCATCGACATGCAGCGCGACTTCCTGCTGCCCGGCGGCTTCGGCGAATCCCTTGGCAACGACGTCTCGATGCTCACCAAGGTCGTCGAGCCGCTGGGCAAGCTGCTCGACGCGGCCCGGGCGATCGGGATGACGGTCATCCACACGCGCGAGGGCCACCGCCCCGACATGACCGACTGCCCGCCGGCGAAGCTCGCGCGCGGCAGATCCGACACGCCGATCGGCTCCGAGGGGCCCAACGGCCGCATCCTCATCCGCGGCGAGGTCGGCCACGACATCATCGAGGAGCTCGCCCCCGCCGACGGCGAGGCGATCCTCGACAAGCCGGGCAAGGGCGCGTTCTACGCGACCGACCTCGAGCTGATGCTGCGCAACGCCGGCGTGAAGAGCCTGATCGTCACGGGCGTCACGACCGAGGTGTGCGTCCACACGACCGTCCGCGAGGCCAACGACCGCGGCTTCGAGTGCCTCGTGCCGTCCGACTGCGTCGGCTCGTACTTCCAGGAGTTCCACGAGGTCGGGCTGCGGATGATCGCCGCGCAGGGCGGGATCTTCGGCTGGGTGACCTCCTCGCAGGACCTGCTCGCCGCGCTCGAGCCGTCGATGCCGCTGTCCGCCGTCGCTGCCCAAGGAGCCTGAGAACGATGTCCGCTGTCCCCGCCTCCGCCGGCCCTCCGGCGATGAAGCTCCCGCTCTGGACGCGCGGCGATCTCAACGCCTTCTTCGGCCTTGGGATCAACATGCTCGTCAACGTCATCGTGCTCGCCGGGCTCGCGGCGTTCGTCGTCCAGATCCCCGGCGACGACGTCTACCAGGTGATCCTGCCGGCGCTCGGGATCGAGCTGCTCGTCGGCAACGTCTTCTACTTCTACCTCGCCAAGAAGCTGGCCGAGAAGGAAGGCCGGACGAACGTGACGGCGATGCCCTACGGCCCCAGCGTGCCGCATATGTTCATCGTGACGTTCGTCGTCATGCTGCCGACGTTCATCGCGACGAAGGACCCGATCAAGGCGTGGACGGCTGGCCTCGCGTGGGCGTTCATCATCGGGATCATCATCCTGATCGGCGCGTTCGTCGGGCCGACGATCCGCAAGTTCACGCCCCGCGCAGCGCTGCTCGGGACGCTCGCGGGCATCTCGATCACGTTCATCTCGATGCGCCCCGCGGCGCAGATGTGGGAGGCGGCGTGGATCGCGCTGCCGGTGCTCGCGATGATCATCATCGGCTTCGTCGCCGGCGTGAAGCTGCCCGGCAACTTCCCGATGGGGCTCGCGGCGCTGCTGGTCGGCTCGGCGCTCGCGTGGGCGGGCGGCTTCATGGAGACCGCCGCCGTCACCGACGCCGCCAAGCAGATCGCGGTCGGGATCCCGTCGCTGAACTTCGACATGCTCTTCGACGGCCTGAGCGGCATCTCGCCGCTGCTCGCGACGGCCATCCCGCTGGGCATCTACAACTTCACCGAGGCGATGAGCAACGTCGAAAGCGCGGCGGCCGCAGGCGACAAGTACAACCTGCGCCACGTGCTGCTCGCCGACGGCACCGGTGCCGTCGTCGGCTCGGCGCTCGGCAGCCCGTTCCCGCCGGCGGTCTACGTCGGGCACCCCGGCTGGAAGGCCGCCGGCGGAGGCATCAGCTATTCGCTGGCGACCGGCGTCGTGATCTTCCTGCTTTGCGTGTTCGGGATGTTCCCGCTGCTCGGCGCGGTGCTGCCGGTTCCGGCGATCGTCCCGATCCTGCTGTTCATCGGCCTCGTCATCGGCGCGCAGGCGTTCGGGGCAGTGCCGAAGGCGCACTACGCGGCGATCGTGCTCGCGATCGTGCCGAACGTCGCGGCGTGGGCGTCGGGGCTCATCGACAACACGATCGCGACGGCGCAGGCCGCCGCGGCCGCGGCGAACACGCCCGCCCTGGCGATCACCGATGCGGCCCTTGCCACGAACGGCGTCATCCACGAAGGGCTGACGAAGCTCGGCGAGGGGGCCGTCCTCGCGGGCATGATCCTCGGCGCGATAGCCGTCTTCATGATCGACAAGCGCTTCGTCTGGGCGGCCGCGTACAGCTTCCTGGGCGCGGGGCTCGCGGCCGTCGGGCTCATCCACGGTGCCGAGGTGTCGCTGGACTTCGACGCCACTCAGATGAAGCTCGCCCTGGGCTACGCGCTGATGGGCGTCGTCTGCCTCGCGTTCTCGCGGATGGGCATCCCCGAACGCGAGATCGACCGCAGCGACCCCATCGACATCGAGGACTACGCGGAGCGCATGGCGGCGTTCAAGCCATCCGAGGTCCCCGACGAGAAGAAGCCGGAGATGCAGCCGGCATGAGCCGGCTGGCGAGCGCGACCCCGGTCGCGCTCGTACACGGCGTCGGCTTCGGTCCGGCGACGTTCGCGCTCGTGGCGCGCGAGCTGCGACGCAGCGGGCCGGTCGTCGTCGTCGAGCGGCGCGGCTACGGCAGCCGGGCGGCACTCGCGCCGCCCGGCCGCGTCGAGGACCATGTCGACGACCTCGTGGCGGCGCTCGACGCCGCGGAGGTCGAGCGCGCGGTCGTCGCGGGCTGCAGCGGCGGGGCGACGGTCGCGCTCGCGGCGGCGCTGCTGGCACCCGAGCGTGTGGTGGCGGCGGTCGCGCACGAGCCGGCCGTGGGCACGCTCGTGCCGGAGCTGCTGGCGCTGATCTCGCGCACGCTGGCGGATGGCGGCGGGTTCGCTTTGGTGCGGGCGCTCGCCGGGCCTGCCACGTGGGCGCGGCTCACGTTGTCCGAGACGGCGCTGCTGGCCGCCGGTGCCGAGCTCTTCGAGGCCGACTCCGCCGCCTACCTCGCGTGGGAGCCCGCTTTGTCTGAGGCGCGCGACGGGGTGCCGATCACGACGAGTGTCGGCGAGCTGTCCGACCCGCTGCGCCACACGGTGGCCCGGCGGCTGCGCGAGCACGCGGGCGCGCGGGTCGTCGTCATCCCGGGCTGCGGCCATCTGGCCCAGCTCGACGCGCCGCTTGAGTTCGCCGCCATCGTCCGCGAAGCCGCGGCGCTTGCGACCCTGCAACCCACATATGAGGAGCAACGATGACCACAATCGACGCGGCCGGCGGTCTCCTGGTCAAGGCCGAGCCATACGACTGGCCGTATACCGGGGCGATCGACCTCGAGCACACCGCGCTCGTGCTCATCGACTGGCAGTACGACTTCTGCGGGCCGGGGGGCTACGTCGACTCGATGGGCTACGACATCGAGCTGACGCGCGCCCCGATCCCCGCGGTGCAGGCGCTGCTGGCCGTGTGGCGCGCGCACGGCGCGCCGGTCGTGCACACGCGCGAGGGCCACAAGCCCGACCTGTCGGACTGCCCGCCGAACAAGCTCTGGCGCTCGAAGCAGATCGGCGCGGGGATCGGCGACGCCGGCCCGTGCGGGCGGATCCTCGTGCGCGGCGAGCCGGGCTGGGAGATCATCGACGAGCTCGCGCCGATCGACGGCGAGATGGTGATCGACAAGGCGACGAAGGGCGCGTTCTCGAACACCGACCTCGACCTCGTGCTGCGCAACCGCGGCGTCCACAGCCTGGTGATCACCGGCATCACGACCGATGTCTGCGTCTCGACGACGATGCGCGAGGGCAACGACCTCGGCTACGAGTGCCTCGTGCTGTCGGACTGCACAGCGGCGACCGATCCGGCCAACCACGAGGCCGCGCTGCGGATGGTGCTCATGCAGGGCGGGGTGTTCGGCGCGGTCGCGACGAGTGCGGCGGTGCTGGCGGCGCTTCCGGCTGCGCCTGCGGCTTGCGCTTGAGCGCGGTGAGCATCGAGCGGCTGCTCGCGGCGTATCTCGACGGCTCGGCCGATCCGGCGGAGGTCGTCTCGCACGCCTATGAGCGGGCGGCGTCGTCGTCGTCGGACCCGGCGTGGATCTCGCTCGTGCCGTGGGCGCAGGTGAAGGCGGCGCTTGAGCGGCTGCGCTCTTCGTCTGACGGGTTGCCGCTGTACGGGGTGCCGTTCGCGATCAAGGACAACATCGACCTCGCGGGCGTCCCGACGACCGCCGCGTGCCCGGCGTTCGCGTACACGCCTGCTGTAAACGCGTTCGCCGTGGCGCGGCTCGTGGCCGCGGGCGCGGTGCCGATCGGCAAGACGAACATGGATCAGTTCGCGACCGGGCTCACCGGGACGCGGACGCCGTACGGCGCGTGCGCGAGCGTCGTCGACCCGCGCTACGTGTCGGGCGGGTCGAGCTCGGGATCGGCGGTCGCGGTCGCCGACGGCACGGTCCCTTTCGCGCTGGCGACGGACACCGCGGGCTCGGGTCGCGTGCCCGCGGCGATGAACGGGATCGTCGGGTTCAAGGCGTCGCTCGGGGCGATCGGCACGCGCGGGACCGTGCCGGCGTGCCGCAGCCTGGACTGCGTGTCGCTGCTGACGACGAGCGTCGCCGATGCCGAGCGGGTGCTCCAGGTCGCGGTGGGTTACGACCCGGCGGACCCGTTCTCGCGCGCCGACCGCGGCGCGCTCGCGGGCCGAGCCCTGCGGTCCTCCACGCGGATCGCTGTCCCGCGGCCCGAGCAGCTCGTCTTCGCGGGCGACCTGCTCGCCGCGGCGGCGTGGGATCGCGCTCGCGCTCGCGCGGTCACCCTCGGCTGGGAGCTCGTCGAGATCGATTACGAGCCGTTCGCCGAGGTCGCGCGGATGCTCTACGACGGGCCGTGGATCGCCGAGCGGTTCGCGGGCGTCGGACGGTTCGTGACCGACCACCGCCGCGATGTCGACCCGATCGTGCGCGGGGTCATCTTGCGCGGACGAGACCACAGCGCGGTCGACGCCTTTCACGCGCGCCACCGCCTCGCGGAGCTGCGCCGCGTCACGGGCGAGGTGTGGGGCACCGGAGGTGCCGACGCGCTGCTCCTGCCAACCGCGCCGACGCTCTTCACCGCCGCCGAGATCGCCGACGAGCCGATCGTGCGCAACGCGCTGCTCGGGACGTACACGAACTTCGTCAACCTGCTCGACCTCTGCGCCATCGCCGTGCCCGGCGGCGCGCGCGAGGACGGCCTGCCGTTCGGCGTCCAGCTCATCGCGCCGGCGGGCGCGGATCGCTTGCTGCTGACGCTCGCGGCGCGCTGGCTGAGCGAGCCTGCGACGGAACCGACACCTTCGAATCACGTGCAGCTCGCCGTTGTCGGCGCCCACCTCTCCGGCGAACCGCTCAACCACCAGCTCGTCGGGCTCGGCGCAAGGCTCGTCGAGACGATCAACACGGCGCCGGGCTACCGCCTGTTCGCCCTGCCTGACACCGAGCCCGCCAAGCCCGGCCTCGTCGGCGGCGGGCCGGCGGACGGGCCCGGCATCGAGCTCGAGATCTGGGAGCTGCCGCTCGAGGGATTCGGCGCGCTCGTGGCCGGCGTGCCGGCGCCGCTGTGCATCGGCACGGTCGTGCTCGAAGACGGCCGCCGGGTGAAGGGCTTTCTCTGCGAAGCGGACGCCGTCGCCGGCGCGCCTGACATCACCTCCTACGGCGGCTGGCGGGCGTACCGCGCTTCGCTCGGGCTGGCCGGCCCGGCGCCGGTCAGCTAATCGTCGTCAGGCTCGGGCTCCGGCAGCGGCCCGTTCGAGCACTGCTCCATCAGAAAGCCGTCGCGACACGTCGTCCGCGCTCGCCACTTGGCGCGGAAGTCCTCGTTGAACTTCTCGTCGGCCGCCTGCTGACGCTGAGCGGTCAGCTCCTGGCGGATCGCCGCGGACGCCTGCTTCAGCGTCAGCTGCCTCGCGGGGTGGACCTCGAACACCCTGAAGACGTAGTAGCCGAACTGTACTTTCACCGGGCCACGCAGCGCGTCCTTCGGCGCGCGGAACAGCGCACGGTCGAAGGCGCGTTCCCGGGTGCCCTTCGCAACGCCGCGCACGATCCCGCCGCGGGACTTCGACGCCTGGTCGATCGAGTACTTCTTCGCGACGCGCTTCCAGAACCGGCCGCGACGCAACGCCGCCAGCGCGGCATAGGCACGTGCGCGCGTCTTCGTCAGCACGACGCGCACGTCACGCCGCTGCGGCTGGAAGAACCGCTGCTTGTGGTCGCTGTAGTACGTCGCGACGGCCTTGCTGGTGACGGGCGCCGCCTGCGCGACGGCGTTCTCGCGCAGCTTCGTGTAGCGCGTGTTGAACGCGACCTGAAAGCGCGCGTCGTCCGCCGTCATGCCGGAGGTCTCGAGAAACCGCCGGAAATCCGACTCCTTCGGGAACGTGTCGTTCTTGGCCTTCTGAAACTCGGCTTCGAGCTCCGCCGCCGGCGGCTCGGTACCGCGTTCGAGCGTCTCTTGGGCGACCCAGCTCTCGAGGATGAGGAACTGCAGAACCTGATCGCGCAGGCCCTCGTACTCCTGCCGGCACTGCTCCTTGAACTGCGCGCCGGTCGTCGTGGGCTGGCCCCTGGCGGGCTGCGGCGCCGTCCTGCGCTTGATCCTCACGCAGGCGGCGAAGTCCGGCGGGTCGTAGTCGGCCGCGGAAGGGCTGGTCGCGGGGTTGCTGGACGCCGCGACCCCGAACCAGCGATCGAACGTCGAACGGGCGATGAACCGCTCTCCGACGCGCGCGACGGCGTTAGCGGCGACGATGCTGTCGGCGATCGGATCCGCGCCCGCCGCGGGCGCCGATCCGAGCACCGCGATGAAGGTGAGCGCGGCGACACGGCGCCAAGCGCGAGACAGCACACGACGATCGTACGCCCCTGCTTCAGACGAGACGAGTCGCACGCTTCACTTACCTCGGCCGCGCCGATGCGCCGGCCAGCCACTGCGGCTGGCCAGCGCTTCGACTGTGCTTTGCCCTACAGCTCACAGCCGCTGTAGAGATCGATGCCGTCCGGCGCCGGGCCTGCGCAGACGTCGGTCTCCGAGTCACCGTTGAGCGTGTCCTGATCCGAGTCGTTCGACGGGCCCGACAGATTGTCGTTGCCGGTGCCGCCGTTGAGGGTGTCGATGCCGTCGCCCCCGTCGAGGACGTCGTCGCCGGCCCCGCCGCTCAGCGTGTCGTCGCCGTCGTTGCCGCTCATCATGTCGTTGCCGTCGCTGCCGCTCAGCGTGTCGTTGCCGTTTCCGCCGGTGATGAGGTCGACGCCACCAAGACCCGTGATCGTGTCGTTGCCGTCACGGCCGTCGATCGTGTCGTTGAACGCCGTGCCGGTGATCGTGTCGTTGCCGGCGAGCCCGTCGATCGTCTTGCCGGGGCTGGCCGCGGTGCAGTCGATGGTGTCGTTGCCGGTCGTTCCGGTGACCGTGGTGGCCGTCTGCATCACGCCGAGGCTGACGACGCACTCCACCACGGGAGGCGCAGCGACGCAGTTGCCGTTCTCGTCGATGACCATGTCAGCCGGAACCTCGGCCTGATCGCCCGGGATGTTCGGGCAGACGTCCACCGGCGGAGGCGGCGTCACGCAGTCGCCGTTCTCGTCGATGACCATGCCGGCCGGAACCTCCGCCTGATCGCCCGGGATGTTGGGACAGACGTCAACGGGCGGAGGCGGTGTCACGCAATTGCCGGCGGCGTCGATGACGAGCCCCGCGGGGACGACCAGCTGCACGGCGGCGATGTTCGGGCAGACATCCGTCTGGCAGCCCGTCGGCGGAGCGGGAATGACGTCCGCGCCGTTGTGGTGAGAGCTGTGCGCGCCGAGCGCGTTCGCGCTCACGGTGATCTGCACGTACGGGTTCGTCGCCGATCCGGTCGCGTGGCAGATGGTCACCTTCGGAGCCGGGTGCGCGGACGCCCCCGGTGCGAGAACGGCAAGCCCGGCGCATGTGAGCACGGCTGCAACCACGCTCCGACGGAGCGTGAGGCGAGGACGAGCGATCATGGTGCTTCTCCCTGGGAGGTGCGCCGAGGTTTCGGTCGCCGGTCGCGATAAGCGCCGGCGTGGCAGCTCATGACGGCAATCTCGGGCGTCCTCAATGACGATCCGAGCGCGCCGCAGTGCGCTACAGCGGGAATCAAGGCTCCCCTACCCGCTTGAGTCCAACCTACAGTAGAACCGTAAATAGTCCACTTTCTGTGCGCCGAACCGTCGCGGCGTCGCGATTAACCTCAGGCTCGCGCCCGAGCAGCCCAGGCCCGAGCGTGAATCGGTGCTGGGGCCAAGCGACGCCGATCGCTACCGTTCGGGCATGCCCACGATCGCCTCCTCAACGCTGGCCAACGGCCTGCCACTGCACCGCATCGGCCTTCCCGGCACGCGCGCGGTCACGATCCTCGCGGCGTTCGACGCCGGCGCCCGCACCGAGCATCCGGACGAGAACGGGATGGCGCACTTCCTCGAGCACCTGGTCTTCAAGGGCGGCGAGAAGTACCCACACTACCGCGACGTCAACGACACCGCCGAGCGCCTCGGCGGGATGCTCAACGCCTTCACCTCGCACGACATGGTCGCCTTCCACATCACCGTGCGGGCCGAGGCGGCCGTCGACGCAATCGACCTGCTGACGGACTTCGCCGGCCGCCCCCACCTCGACGCCGAGGAGCTCGACAAGGAGCGCGGCGTCGTGATCCAGGAGATCCAGCGCTACAAGGACCAGCCGTCGTCGGTCGCCGAGCACCTGATCGACCGCGCGGCGTTCGGCGACCATCCGCTCGGCCGGTCCGTGCTCGGGCCCGAGGAGCACCTGCGCACGTTCACGCGCGACGCGATCGTCGCCTTCCGCGAGCGCCGCTGGTCGGGCGCGCACGGCGGCGCGTTCATCGTCGGAAACCTCGAGCACGTCCCCGAGAACGGCGCCGTCGGCGAGCTCTTCGAGCGCTTCCCCTCGCTGCCGGAGCCCGAGACCTTCGAGCCGGCGCCGGCGTTCACCCCCGCCATCATGGTCGAGGAGCGCGACTCAAACCAGTCGCATCTGCGCATGTCCTATCGCCCGAAGATCGACGTGACCAGCCCCGCTCAGCGCGCCGCGATGCACATCTACGCGACGGTGCTCGGCGGCTCGATGAGCTCGCGCCTGTTCGACGAGATCCGCGAGCAGCGCGGCCTGGCGTACTCCGTCTACGGCGCCGCGCACTCGCACGCCGACGTGCCGCTGCTGCAGCTCGGCGCGGGGCTGGACTCGACGAAGTGCATCGAGGCCTACCGGCGGATGCGCGAGATCGTCGGCGAGCTGCGCGACGACGGCCCGACGGTCGCGGAGGTCGAGCGCGCTCGCGCGTACGCGGCGGGGCGGCGCGTGCTGTCGTTCGAGAACACGAACGCGGTCGCGCGCTACGCGGCGACGCAGACGATCGTCTTCGGCGAGCCGATCGACCCCGACGCGGCGATCGCCCAGCTCGACGCTGTGACGCTCGACGAGGTCCGCGACGTGGCGCGTGACGTGGCCGATACGCTGGCGGTGGCCTGCGTCGGCCCGCACACCGCCGGTGACTTCGACTGACCAACTGAATCACAAGGAGCTCGAGCGCTACCTCGACCGGGTCGGGGAACGCTTTAGGCTGGATCGCGCCGTGCTCGGTGGCGCGCGCGTGGCCGACTCGCGCGGCGCCCCGCTGCAGCGCGAGCGCGGCCCGGAGTACGTCGTGGTGCTCGTCTCGGAGGTCTTCGAAGGCGTGCCGTGGCTCGAGCGCGTCTACCAGGCGGCCAACCTGTGGGACGCAAGCGAGATGGGCTGCGACGCCGAGGTGCACTGCTATACGCCGCCGGAGCTCGAGCGCAAGGTGCAAAGGCTGCGGCGCGTGCGCGACGCTGTGACCGATGGCATAGATCTGCTGCCGTCGCCGGCGTAGCGTTCGAGGACATGCCCCTGAAGAGCTACGGGGTGCTGCGCGGGACGGTGATCGACCACCGGCTCGCCACCACCGCCAACCCGCACTTCCAGCTGCACGTCGTCGACGACTCGGGGACTCACTTTCGCATTGCGATCAACGTCGAGTCGGATCTCGCGCCGTCCGAGCTCGAGTTCCTCGTCGACTCCGACTACGAGCATCCGATCCTGCCCGAGGTCGCGGCGCTGCCGAGCGGCTGGACGGCGCTTGAATCCCGCTCGGGCGGGATCGCGCTGGACTTCATCCGCGCCAACCTCTTCACCGCGAGCAGCTGCGCACGCTGCCCTTCGACGTGCCCGGTCCCGACAACGACCTCAACGAGAAGCTCCTGCTCTACGTCCGCCGCGCGATCGACGGCGAGGGCGCGACGGTCTTCGCCTTCGGCGAGCGCTGGCCGACCGAGGAGGACGTGCCCGACACCGTCTTCGGGTTTGAGCCGGGCAACGGCGTGCACGACATCCACATGAACCAGTCGAACGTCGGCCGGTTCAAGGCCGACGACGGCGTGTGGCAGGACGGCGCGCTGCTGCTGCACTTCCCGCCGCCCGCAGAGCAGTGGGTCGCGGTCTTCCTGAAGTTCCAGTCGCAGACGTGGCACACCGACGACGTCACCGGCCACCGGATCGCGGGTCCCGGCGACCCACCGGACGGGCGCGTGCGGATCGTCGGCGCGCTCGTCAACGCCGTCGAGACACCCGAGGTCGAGTTCGTCACGCTGCTCAACACGACCTCCGCCGCGATCGACCTCACCGGCTGGGCGCTCGCCGACCGCGACGCGCACACGCTGGCGCTGACGGGCTCGATCGGCGCCGGCGAGTCGCTGCGCGTGAAGCTCACGCCACGGGTCACGCTGCCAAACCGCGGTGGCACGGTGAGCCTGCTCGACGCGAGCGGGCTGAAGGTCGACGGCGTCGCCTACACCGGCGAGCAGGCCGCCGAGCCCGGCCGCACGATCGTCTTCTAGCCCGCCGCGCGCCAGCGCCGCAATGCGGCTGCAAAGGCGGTTGCGGGGTCGCGGATGCTCGTATGATCGCGACATGACGCCGACGACGCCGGACCGCCGCCGGCTTGTGCGCGACGGCAGTCGCGTGCTCGCCCTGGGGCCGGGATTGGCGGTGGCCGCGGCGCTGGCCGTCATCGACATCTGGGCGGCTCCGCCGAATGCGGTCATCGGGATCGTCGTGCTCGCGCCGCTGCTTGCCGCGATCCTCGGCAGGCCGTCCGACGTCGTGGTCGTCGGCATCGTCGCGGTCGCGCTCGCGGTCCTGAGCGGGCTGTGGCGCGACAACTTCGGGGAGGTCGCCTACATCCAGCGGATCTGCATCGTCACCGCGGTGAGCCTGCTCGCCAGTCTCGCCGCGCGCGGGCGCGCGCAGGTGCACCGCGACCGCGAGCGCTTCGCGGTGCTCGCGTCGGTCGCCGAGGTGGCCGACGGCACGCTGACGCTCGCCGACACGGTCGAGCGCATCAACGACCTCGTCGTGCCGGCCGTCGCCGACGTCTGCATCGTCGACGCGGTCAGCCACGGCGAGCTCAAGCGCCTCGCGGTGCGCGCCGCCGGGCCGGACGGCGACGCGACCGCGAGCGGCCTCGCCCTGCGGCCGCCGTCGACTGCCGACGAGCCGGCCGATCCCGAGACGCCGCGGCTCGTGGCCAACGTCGACGACGCGCTGCTGCGGGCGATCGCCACGGGGCCGGAGGATCTCGAGCGGCTGCGCGCGCTGTGCGCGACCTCGTTTCTCGTCGTCCCGATGCGCGCCCGCGGCCGCCGCCTCGGCTCGCTCACGCTGATCGTCACGGCGCCGTCCGGCCGCCGCTACGCCGCCGAGGACCTGGAGTTCGCCAAGGTGCTCTCCGGCCGCGTCGCGCTCGCGCTCGACAACGCCGGCCTGTTCTCAGAGCTCGAGACGATCGAGGCCCAGCTCACGGTCGCGCTGTCGACGCTCGCCGAAGCCGTCACCGTTCAGCACGCCCATGGCGCGCTCATGTACGCCAACGAGGCCGCCGCGCGGATGCTCGGCTTCGACTCCCCGCGCGAGCTGCTCGCGACGCCCGTGCACGAGCTCTTCGGCAAGTTCGACTCGTTCAACGAGGACGGCTCGCCGCTGCGCACGGACGACCTGCCGGGGCGCCACGTGCTCGCCGGCATCCCGGCCCCGCCGCTCGTCAGTCGCAGCGTGCACCGCGAGACCGGCGAGGAGCACTGGCGCGTGACGAAGGCCTCCGGCGTCCACGACCGCGACGGCAACGTCTCGCTCGTCGTCAACGTCATCGAGGACATCACCGAGGTCAAGCGGGCCGAGATGACCCAGCGCCTGCTCGCGCGCGCGGGCGAGCTCTTGTCCTCGTCGCTTGACTACGAGGCCACGCTGCAGCAGATCGCCGACCTCGCGGTCCCGCAGCTCGCCGACTGGTGCGCGGTCGCGATGCCCGACGGGCACGGCTTCATCCGCTCGGTGGCGGTCGCGCACGCCGACCCCGAGCGAGTCGCGCTTGCGCGCCGGATCGGCGAGCGCTACCCGACGCCGGCCGATGCGCCGTCGGGCGCCGCGCAGGTCATCCGCGACGGCGTCTCGCAGATCGTCGACGAGATCTCCGACGAGATGCTCGCCGCCGCCGCGCAGGACGACGAGCATCTCGAGCTGATCCGGGCCGTCGGCCTGCGCGCCGGGCTCGTCGTCCCGATGAGCGCCGCGGGCAAGACCGTCGGCGCGATCAGCCTCGTCAGCGCCGAGACGCCGCGGCGCTTCAGCGCGGCGGACGTCGCGCTCGCCGAGGAGCTCGCGCGGCGTGCCGGGACGGCCGTCGAGAACGCCCGCCTGTACACCGAGCGCTCGCACATCGCGCGAACGTTGCAGACGGGTCTGCTGCCCGGACGGATGCCGCACATGCCGGGCTGGCGCGTCGCGACGCTGTACCGCCCCGCCGGCGTCGAGAACTGGGTCGGCGGCGACTTCTACGACGCGTTCGCGGTGCGCGGCGGCTGGCTGGCGCTGGTCGGCGACGTGGCCGGGCGAGGCGCCGAGGCCGCCGCGCTCACGGGCCTCGCTCGCCACACCCTGCGCACCGCCGCGCAGCTGCTCGACGACCCGCTCGACGCCGTCGGCACGCTCAACGCCGAGCTGATCGCGCGCGAGCAGATGTCCCTGTGCTCGGTGGCCGCGGTCCTGCTGCGCGAGCACGACGGCCGCGCGACCGCCGAGATCGTCTGCGCCGGTCACCCGCAGCCGCTGCTCGCAAGCGGCGTGGAGGTGCGGGCCGTCGGCGGGTTCTCGCCGATGCTCGGCGCGTACCGCGTCGAGGACTGGGCCCGCAGCAGCGTCGAGCTCGAGCCCGGCGACGTGCTCGTGCTCTACACCGACGGCGTCTTCGACGCGGTCGGTGCGGATGGGCGCTTCGGCGAGCCGCGCCTGCAGCGTACGCTTGCCGGCGCCGCGGACGCCGGCGACGCGGTCGCGCGCATCGACAAGGCGCTCAGCGCGTTCGAGGTCGGCGCCCAGGCCGACGACACGGCCGTGCTCGCCGTCGAGCGCCTGGCCGTCGTGGCCTCGGCGGCCACGAGGGGCCGCGATCCGCGCGGCGAGGAGCGCGGTCGATGAGCGAGCCGGCGGGGTTCTTGATGCGCGGGTCCTGGCGGCCTGACCTCGTCCTGACCGACAAGCTCGAGCTGCCCGGCGGGGTGCTCGCGCCCGCGGTCGTGCGCGCGCACCTCGGCGAGCTGCTGCGTGACCGGCTCGGCGAGTACGAGCTCGCCGACCTCGTCGTTCTCGCGTCGGAGATCGTGACGAACGCGACCCGCCACGCGGGTGCGGGCGAAGACGAGACGATCGTCGTGCATGTGGCGGTCGCGCCCGGGGTCGTGCGGGTCGAGGTCTGCGACCAGG
Organism: uncultured Actinomycetes bacterium; assembly: GCA_963839905.1. Lineage (GTDB taxonomy): Bacteria > Actinomycetota > Thermoleophilia > Solirubrobacterales > Solirubrobacteraceae > CADCVQ01. The sequence goes on from CAWIXC010000018.1 coordinate 822,631, forward strand.
GCCCGGGCTTCGAGCCGCCGGCGGTCCTGCGCCCGCGGGCCGAGGGCGGCGGGAACGGGCTGATCCTCGTCGACCGCCTGAGCTCGAGCTGGGGCGTCGCGGGCGACGACGGGACCTGCGTGTGGTTCGAGCTCGCGCTCGGGCGGGCTTCGCGAACGGCTCAGGACACCGGGGCGGCCGGCCCGGTCTGACCGCAGTTGCGCATCCCGTAGCTGCGCGCCGAGGCGTCGGCGACCTCGCCGAGCGACTGCACGGTGTTCACGCTGATCTGCAGCTGCTGGCCGGCGCTCTTGACCGCGGCCACCTTGCGCGTCTTCACCGCCGCCTCGAGCTTCACCGATGCGGACTTCATCTGCTGGACCGGCTTGCGCAGGGCGAGCGTCGCCGTCACGTACTTCTGCGCTCCGGCGCGCGCGTCGCCGGGCGGCAGCGATACCGCCTCGAGGCGCTTGATCGCCTTCTCGTAGATGCCGGCGAGAGCGGCGCTGAGGCGGGCCAGGTCGTCGTCGGTGCTGACGGCCGTGAGCTTCGTGCTGGCCTCGTCGCGGTCGCGGCAGATGCTGTCGGCGACCGTGACGAAGTCGGCCTTCGACTCGATCTTTTTGTCGTCGTCGCCGCAGCCGGCGACGGCGAGCACGGCGAGGAGGGTCAGGCTCAGGGCGAGGCGGCGCACGGTCGCCAGGGTACACACGCGGGAACCCCGCCCGCCGGCGCCTCAGGAGATCGCGACCATCCGCTCGATCGGCACCCGCGCGCGCGCCGCGACGTCCTCGGGGACCTTGACCTCGTGGACGCCGTCGCGCAGCGCGTCGCGAAGCTTCGGCAGCGTGATCATCTTCATGTACGTGCAGGCGGCGCGCTCGTTGGCCGCGATGAACTCCGTGTCCGGCGCGGCCTCGCGCAGCGGGTGCAGCATGCCGATCTCGGTCGCGACGATCGCGGTGCTGCCCGGCTTGGCGGCGCCGGCATAGCGCAGCATCCCGCCGGTCGAGAGCATGTGCACCCCCTCGCCGTCGATGTCGCCGGACGCCGCGTACTCCATGACCGAGGTCGAGCAGCCGCACTCGGGGTGGATGAGGAAGTCGGCGCCGGGGTGCTCGGCGCGCACCTGCTCGATGTCGCGCGGGCGGATGCCGGCGTGCACGTGGCACTCGCCGTCCCAGACGTGCAGCGCCCGGCCGATGCGCCGCTCGACGTACGCGCCGAGGAACATGTCCGGGCCGAAGAGGATCTCGGTGTCCGCGCCATGCTCGCGCAGGATGTGCTCGACGACCGCGACGGCGTTGGCGGACGTCACGCAGTAGTCCGTCAGCGCCTTGATCTCGGCGGTCGTGTTGACGTACATGACCGTGATCGCCCCCGGATGCAGCGCCTGCCACGCGCGCAGCTGGTCGGGCGTGATCGCGTCGGCGAGCGAGCAGCCGGCGTCGACGTCGGGGATCAGGACGGTCTTGTCCGGCGACAGCACCGATGCGGTCTCGGCCATGAAGTGCACGCCGCAGAACGCGATGACCGCGGCGTCGGAGGCCGCCGCTTGGCGCGACAGGCCGAGCGAGTCGCCGACGTAGTCCGCGACGTCCTGGATCTCGGGCAGCTGGTAGTTGTGGGCGAGGATGACCGCGTCGCGCTGCTTGGCGAGCGCGCGCACCTCGGCTTGCAGCCCGGCGACGTCGTAGAGCTGCAGCGGCGTGGCGGGCGGGGCCATGGGCAGCTTCATCGCAACGGCTCCAAGATCAGGGACAGGTCCAGGGCGGGAGCGGAATGCGTCAGCGCCCCGATCGACACGAAGTCTACGCCCGTGTCCGCGTGGGCTCTGAGCGTGTCGAAGACGATCCCCCCGCTGGCCTCGAGCTCGGCGCGGCCGGCCACGTGCGCGGCCATCGCGCGCAGCTGCACCGGGCGCATGTTGTCGAGCAGGATCCGCGGCGCGCCGGCCTCGAGCGCCTCGTCGACCTCCGCGCGCGTGCTGCACTCGACCTCGATCTCGAGCTCCGGGAACGCCTCGCGTGCGGCACGCACCGCCGCGGCGACCCCACCCGCGAGCGTCGCGTGGTTCTCCTTGATGAGCACCATGTCGTAGAGCCCGGCGCGGTGGTTGACGCCGCCCCCGGCGCGCACAGCGGCCTTCTCGAGCGCGCGCAGGCCCGGCGTCGTCTTGCGCGTGTCGAGGATGCGCGCGGCGGTGCCCTCGACCTCCCGGACGCAGCGCGCGGTGAGCGTGGCCACGCCCGACAGGCGCTGCAGGAAGTTCAGCGCCGTGCGCTCGGCGGCGAGCAGCGCGCGGGCGTCGCCGGTGGCGCGCAGCACGGGCGCCGGCGGCTCGCGCCACTCACCCTCGGGGCCGAGCCGCCGCAGCTCGACATCGGGGTCCAGCGCGACGAACGCGGCCTCCGCGGCGTCCAGCCCGAAGACGACGCCGGCGGCCTTCTGCGTGATCGTCGCAACGGCTCGCGTGCCGGCAGGGACCGTGGCCGCGCTCGTGACGTCGCACTCGCCGACGTCCTCGGCGAGCGCGTGGAGCACGATCTGGTCGAGCGTCTGCACGTCAGGCGTCATCGGGCGGCGCAGGATACGAGGCTCGTGGCGTCATGATCGGGCGGTGGACGCGCTCGACCTCGATGCCTGGCTGCCCGATCCGCAGATCCGCACCCGCCACCGTCGCGACGCGGCGGCGGGGCCGCAGGAGCTGTGGGCGGCCGCGCGCGCCGTGCGCCTCGACGAGACGCGCACGATCGGGCAGGTCGTGCGCTGGCGAATCCCCGGCGTGCCCGCCGGCGAGACGTTCGCCGGCGTGATCTCAAGCGAGCCGTTCGCGGTGCTCGACGAGGGCGAGCAGTGGTCGGTCTCCGGGCTGTGCGGTCGCATCTGGACGCTCGCGCGCGACTATCCGCAGATCGGCGGGCCGCAGGACTTCCGCGAGTTCGACGAGCCGCGCAGCGTGCGCGTGCTGTTCGCGCACTGGGTGCAGGCCCGCGAGGACGGCGCGAGCACGATCTTCAGCGAGGCGCGCGTCGCGCCGACCGACCGCATCGCGGCCGCGCGCCTGCGCGCGCTGTGGCTCGTCGTCGGCCCGTTCGAGCGGCTCATCGGCGCCGAGCCGCTGGCGCTCGCGGTCGACAAGGCGGAGTCCGCGGGTTAGCGCGTGCGCAGCGCCATCGTGCGCACGAGGACGACGCGGCCGTCGCGCTTGAGCCGCATGCGCAGGGTCCTCGTGCTCGGCCCCGCGCGCAGCGCCAGCAGCGAGCTGCCCGCGCGCGTGATCCGCAGGGTCTTCAGGACGCGGCCGGCCGTGTTCTGGCGGACCATCAGCACGTAGCGGGCTCCCCGGCGCAGGCATTGCGCGGAGACGCGCATCCGCACGAGCCCGCGGCGCTTCTGCAGCCGCTGCGCGGTGAGCCGCTCGCGCCCGCAGGCGGGCAGCGTCGTCGTCGCGTCGCTGCTGCCGATCGTGGGAGCCGGAGCAGGGGCCGCAGGAGGAGCAGGCCCGGCGGCGGCCGCGGGAGGCGGCGCCGCCGTGCCGAGACGCGTGCCCGTGCCCGCCTGCACGCAACCCGTGCACGGCTTGTGCGTCTGCACGATGGTGAACGGCCCCGCCTGCGCGACGCCCATCAAGACCGGGCCGGGCGCGAGGACCTGCCGGCGGTGCTCCGCGGATGAGAGCCAGTCGGTCACGGTCTGGTCGGCCGTGCCGCCGGCCTCCGCGATCTCGCCGCCCGAGTTCGGGTCGGGGAGGGAGACCTCGCCGTGGCGGAACGCGAGATCGGTGCCGAACGGCCCGACATGGAAGCGGTCGGGCTGCAGGACCGTCGCGCCGCTCGTCCGCAGCCAGGTGGCCTGCATGTCGGCGGAGCTCGACAGGCGCGGGTTGATCTGCGCGAGCGGCAGGCCCTGGCCTGCCCGCGCCTCGTTCAGCCGCGCCACGAGATCGGACTCGACCGGGTCGACGACGGGCGCGCTGCCCACGAGCAGCCGCGGCAGCGTGACCGACGCCCGGTCGCCGACGGCGAGGGCGGTTCCCGACGCGACCCCGACCCCGACGGCGGGCAGGCTGATGCCGTCGCGCCGCCACTCGATCGTGCGGGGGGAGTTGGGCAGCTCGACCTCGCCGCGCTCGTCGACCGGCGAGCCGCGCCCGCCTGCGAGGCAGCCCAGGCCGGCGCACGCCGACCCGTGGGTCATCGGCTGGCCGTCCGGGAAGGCGAGCCTCAAGGTGACCGCCCCGGCGTCCGCAGCCGCGCTCGCGACCATGCCAGCCGCAAGCGATAGCACGACGCAACCGCGCCGCGACCACGACCGGGCGATGGCTGTCGCACGTCCCCTGGTGGCAGCACGGTGTTCGAGCTTCCCGCTCAAGATCACCCGCATCTGCCGCTAGACCTACCCGGCTTCGACTTCCCTACTCCTGCAAACACGTACAACTGTTGCGCCTCCATCCCCCTGGGGTGCACCTGGAACGATGACGTGCTCGCGCCAAAGATGCATCCCGGGTCGCGGAATGGCCGAGATCTTGCCTGTCAGGCAGGGACGGGCTTGATGATCCGGTGCAGCCCCGCGGCCACCCCGAGCACCACGACGAGCAGCAGCCCGGCGGTGAGCTTGCGCCTCATCGCACCACCGTACAGCGCCCGGCGCGCGCTAGGAGCTGCCGCGCTCGAGCCCGGCCAGCGCGCTCTCCCCGCTGAAGAGCGTCCGCCGGCCGCGACGCACGTGCAAGCGCACCTCGGACGCGAGGTACTGCGCCGCCGCACCCTCGAGGTTGCGGCGCTCGGACGCGATCGGGATCGGCAGCGCGTGCGGCGGCGTGCCGTTGGCCTTGCCCTCGAGCTCGATCGTGTGCCGCGCGGTGCGCGCGAGAAAGCGCCAGCCGCGCATGCCGACCTCGACGCGCATCGGCGCGAGCGGGCGCACGGCGCGCACGACATCGTCACCGATGCGGACGACGAGCGACGTCGAGAGGACCTGCAGGCGCCCGACCCCGGCGCGGCCGCCGGCGAACGCGACGCAGACGTCGTCGCGGGCGAACCCGTGCGCCTGGCCCCACCACCACGCCGGTGGGAAGCCCCCGCGGCCCCAGTTCTTCTCGCCGTAGACCGTGGCGCCGTCGAGGTCGATCTCGCGGCCGCCGATGGTCGCCGTGCCGCTGACCCGTCCGCCGAGCAGGTGGGGGTGCCAGTACTGGCTCAGAGCGGGGATCGACTGGGCGGCGCCGATCCCGCCGAACGCGCCGCGCGGCCAGTGCACGGCATCGTCGAAGCGCACGTCAAGGCGGGCGTCCGGCCCGAGGTCGACGTGCAGGCTCGACGCGTCGGCGCGCAGGCTCGTGTGCTCGTCGTCGCCGGCCCAGACCCCGATGCCGTGGCGCTCACCGGAGGCCTGCGCCACGGCCGCCGAGCGCGAGAACCCGCCCGGATGGCCGGCGACGCCGACGGTGCCCCAGGTCTTGCCGGCGCGGTCGCGGTTGACGCCCGCGAGCACGACCAGCACGGTTCCGGACGCGACGTGCGTCAGGCGCCAGAAGTAGCCCTCCATCGCGACCCCGTGGTAGCCACGGGGATCTGCGAAGGGCAGGTCGGCTCCGGTTCGTCGGTAGAGGGAGAGCATGATGGTGTCAATCGTCTCAATCGCGAGACCGTGACTTACGCAACTGCGGCCCGCGCGGTTGCGCGGATCAGTCACGATGGCGCAGTGGCCGGCTCAGCGCATCTCCGAGCCCTGTTTGCGGGGAGCGCGCGACCGCGCGCGTACATCGCGAGCCCGCTCGGGTTCTCCGAGGTCGGCCGCGCGTACTACGCCGAGCGCTACCTGCCAGCGCTGCGCGAGCACGTCGAGCCGGTTGACCCGTGGGCGCTCGCGGCCCCCGAGGAGTTCGCGGCGGCGCGCGCGGCCGGGCGCGAGCACGAGCTCGGGCTCGAGGTGGGCGCGCGCAACGCGGCGGCGATCGCGGGCTCGCAGCTGCTCGTCGCGCACCTCGACGGCCAGGAGGTCGACGCCGGCACGTCGGCGGAGGTCGGCTACGCGGCCGCGCTTGGCCTCCCCTGCCTGGCCGTTCGCAGCGACCTGCGCTCGAGCGGCGAGCCGGGCATGGCGGTCAACCTGCAGCTCGAGGCGTTCGTCGTGCTGTCGGGCGGTTTCGTCGTGCCGTCGCTGGCAGAGCTCGTCGACGAGCTCACCGCACTGCGCGACGCTTGAGAAGCCGGTCTGGCGACCCGACGCGTAACCCCGTTAGCGCGCGGCGGCCTTCAGCAGGTAGGCGCGGACGAAGCCGTCGAGGTCGCCGTCGAGGACGCGGCCGGTGTCCCCGACCTCGTGCTCGGTGCGGTGGTCCTTGACCATCGAGTAGGGGTGCAGGACGTAGGAGCGGATCTGCGAGCCGAAGTTCACGTCCTGCGCGTCGCCCTTCTCCTTGGCGATCTCCTCCATCCGCTTCTGCTCCTCGAGCGCGACGAGCTTCGAGCGCAGCATCTTCATCGCGGTCTCGCGGTTCTGGGTCTGCGAGCGCTCGTTCTGGCACTGCACGACGATGCCGCTCGGGCGGTGGGTGATGCGCACGGCGGAGTCGGTCTTGTTGACGTGCTGGCCGCCCGCGCCCGACGCGCGGTACGTGTCGACCTGCAGGTCGTCTGAGTCGATGACGACCTCGCCGGCGTCCTCCACCACCGGCGCGACCTCGACGCCGGCGAACGACGTCTGACGGCGGTTGGCGGAGTCGAACGGCGACAGCCGCACGAGCCGGTGCACGCCCTTCTCGGCGCCGTACAAGCCGTAGGCGTTCTCGCCCTCGACCTTGAACGTCGCAGACTTGATGCCGGCCTCCTCCCCCGGGCTCACCTCGAGCAACTCGACGCCGAAGCCGCGCTTCTCCGCCCACTTCATCTGCATCCGCAGGACCATCTCGGCCCAGTCCTGCGCGTCGGTCCCGCCGGCGCCGGCGTTCACGGTGACGAGCGCGTCGCCGTTGTCGTAGCGCCCGGAGAACAGGCGCTGCTCCTCGAGCTTCTCCAAGCGCGACTCGATCGGAGGCAGCTGGGCGGCCAGCTCGCTTGCGATCTCGGGATCGTCGAGCGCCATCTCGGCCAGGCTGTCGAGGTCCTCGACCTCGGCGGTGAGGCTGCGAAACTCCTCGAGGCGCTTGGTTGCGCGGGCGTGATCGCCGGAGACCTTTGCCGCGGCGTCCTGGTTGTCCCAGAACCCCGGCTCGGACATCTGGTGCTCGAGGACGGCTACGCGTTCGGCCAGCGAAGCGGGGTCAAAGATAGTCCGCGAGCAGGGACATCTGCGCGCGGATCGCCGCGAGGCGCTGGGGGATGCTCTCCGGTGCGGACGTAGCAGCCATGAGCCCAGCATAGAGCGGACGCCTGCACGGGCATCGCGGGCGAGCGCTATCGAAACACGGCCGACCTGCCGATAAGACGCCCGTGGCGAAGCCCAAGCTGAAGAAGAAGGCGATCAAGAAGAAGAAGGTCGTCTGCAAGCGCACGCGGATCAAGGGCACGAAGCGCTACAAGCGCGTCTGCAAGCCGGTCAAGAAGAAGGCGAAGAAGAAGGTCGTCACGAAGCCGCCGGTGACGAAGACGCCCGTCACGACGGCGCCGGTCGTCAAGCCGGTCTCGGGTGCGCCGGTCCCGGTTCCCTCGCCCGCCGCGCCCCCCGTCACGACGCCGCCCGACCCGGGTCCCGGGCCGGCGCCGCCCGACGATCCGCCGCCGGCCGCCGAGCCGCAGGTCTACACCGGCACGTTTGGCGTCCGCGAGGCGCAGCGCCTGCTGTGGCGCGCGGGCTTCGGTCCGAAGCCGGGTCAAGCGGAGGCGCTTGCCGGCATAGGCCTGACGGCCGCCGTGCGCAGCCTCACCCGCCCGACCGGCACCGCGACGCTCGTCGGCGCGCCGGTCACGCTGCCAAACGGCGCGCCGTTCGCGCCGCAGGACGCCTGGGGCCACGACCACCTCTGGTGGCTGGATCGGATGGTGCGCTCCAACCAGCCGCTCGTCGAGCGCATGACGCTGATCTTCCACGACTGGTTTGCGACCACGAACTCCGACGTCGGCAACGCCGCGCTCATGCTCGCCCAGAACGAGCTGTTGCGCTCGCACGCGCTCGGCACGTTCACCGACCTCGTCCGCGACATCACCGTCGACCCGGCGATGCTCGTCTTCCTCAGCGGCATCTACAACCGCCGCGGCGCGATCAACGAGAACTACGGCCGCGAGCTCATGGAGCTGTTCGCGCTCGGGGCCGACCGCGGCGCGTACACCGAGACCGACGTCCGCGAGCTCGCCCGCGCGCTCAGCGGCTGGACCGCCGACTGGACGGAAGACGGCTTCGCGAACTTCCGCTTCGTCTCGACGCGCGCCGACGTCGGGTCGAAGTCGCTGTGGGCCGGCACCTCCTACGCCCGCACGGGCGCGTTCGACTACCGCGACGTGACGGGGCTCGTGCTCGAGAACCCCTGGCATCGCTCGTTCTTCGTCCTCAAGCTCTGGTCGTACTTCGTGCCGAGCCCGCCGTCGGCGGCGACGCAGGCCGCCCTCGAGCAGATCTACGTCTCGAGCGGCCGCTCGATCGCGGACGTCGTCGAGGCGATCCTCATGCACCCCGACGTCTACCTCGGCGCGCCGCTCGTCAAGCCGCCCGCGGTGTACAACGCCGGCCTGCTGCGCGCGACGGGCCAGACGATCAACACCGACGCATGGGTGTGGCTCGGCGACATGTCCGGCCAGCAGCTCTTCTACCCGCCGAACGTCTCGGGCTGGAACGACCGCGCGTGGCTGGACACGTCGAGCCTCTACGGCCGCTGGTATGTCGCAAACCAGGTGCTGACGCCGTTCGAGCGCGCCGGCTCGCACTACGCCGGCTCGACCGAGACGGGCGCGCAGGCGCTGGCGGCGGCGATCGCGCAGGTGGGCTCGCCGGCGCTGTCCCCGGGCACGGTCGCCGTGCTGCAGTCCTTCGCCGACCTGCCGCGACCGGTCAACGAGGTCGACGAGGCGGGCTACCGCGCGCTGCGCCAGAACGCCCTGCGGATGCTCGTCGCGACCTCCCCCGACTTCCAGGTCTGCTGAGCCGATGCCCGACTGCTGCGACGACTTCACCCGCTCGCACCTGCTGCGCGGCACGGTCGCGCGCGCCGGCGCGGGGCTGCCCGTGGTCGAGCAGGGGATGCCGATCCCCGCCGGCACCGGGCTTACGCGCCGCTCGATGCTGCTGCGCTCCGCGGGGATGGCGCTCGCGGTCTACGGCGCCGGCAAGACGCTCACCCCGCAGGCGTTCGAGGCCGCCGTCGCGGAGGCCGCGGGCGAGCACAAGGTCATCGTGTCGATCTTCATGGACGGCGGGGCGGACGCGCTGAGCCTGCTCGCGCCCGTGAACGACTCGCGCTACATCGCGATGCGCCCGACCCTGCGCGTGCTGCCGACCGCGGGCCCGGCCTTCGCGGCCGACACGCGCCTGCATTGGCATTCGTCGGCGGCCGGGCTGCGCGAGCTGTGGGACGACCCCGGTGTCGGCGTGGCAGTGGCCCCCGCGATCGGCTACGACTCGCCGAACCAGTCGCACTTCACGTCGCGCCACTTCTGGGAAGTCGGCGCGACCGACCCGAGCGCCTCGACCGGCTGGCTCGGGCGCTACCTGGACCGCGTCGGCAGCCCGAACGTCCCGATCCAGGGCCTGAGCCTCGACAGCAGCCTGTCGCCGCAGCTCGCGACGTCGTCGGTGGCGGTCGCGGCGACGAACAACGTCAGCGACTACCGCTTCTGGGCGCGCGGCGTGTGGAACACGGTCGAGACGCGCATGCGCTCGACGTACGGCCAGCTCGGCGCCGTGAGCTCGGTCGACCCGATCACCGCACAGGCGCGCCAAGCGCAGTCCAACGCAGCCGCGCTGGCCAACGACCTCGCCACGGTGGGCACCGGCGCGCCGCCCGCCGGCGCGAACTACCCGGCGGCGAACAGCGGCTTCAAGACGCGCCTGCAGGCCGTCGCGCGGCTGCTCGGCACGACGAGCGCCGCCGGCGATCACCTGCCGGTGCGCTGCGTGACGGTCAACGCGCAGGGCGGCTACGACACCCACTCGAATCAGGCCACGCAGTTCTCCGACAACCTCGGGGCGACGGCGGGCAACATCCGCGCGTTCTGGCGCGACCTCGTGCTCCGTGGCCTCGACGACCGCGTCGTCATCACGCTGTGGAGCGAGTTCGGCCGCCGGCCCGCGGAGAACGGCTCGGGCACCGACCACGGCGCGGCGGGCGCGGCGTTCGTCATCGGCAAGACCGTGCGGCAGGGCCTGATCGGCGAGTTCCCCGGCTTGGTGGCCGGCACCGGCCTCGACGCGGCCGGCAACCTGCGCGCGACGTCGGACTTCCGCGGCCTGTACTGCTCGCTGCTCGAGCAGTGGTTTCAGACGGAGGCGCAAGGGATCATCCCCTCGGCCGGCTCGTTCGCGCGGCCGGCATTGTTCTGATGGCGCGCCGGGTCGTCGCTCTGGCTGCGGTCGTGGCCGTGTGCGCCGGCGGCTCGCTGTTGGGCTCCACGGTCGCGTCGAGCGCGGGCGGCGGGCCTTTGGCGGGCGCCCGCGGGTCGCACGCGGTGAAGCAGACGAAGGCGGCGCGCTGCGCGAAGCTGCGTCGCGCGGCTGGCCCGGCTGCGGCCAAGCGCCGCGTCGCCGCAAAGCGCGGCACTGCCACTCGGGCTGCGGCCCACCGGCGCGCCGCGGTGCGGCGGGCTCGCAAGCTCGGCTGCTCGCTGGCGCCGGCAAGGCGACCGAAGCCCGGCAAGCCTGCCGATCTTCCTGTGCCCGCCGCCACGACCTCCCCCGCGAGCTCCGTGCCGGCGGGTCCGGCTCCCGCGGGTCCGGCCGGACCGGGGACCGTCGAGCCTCCGCCGCCGCCTCCTCCGCCTCCGCCTCCGCCTCCACCGCCGGCCAGCACGCTCGGCGTCGGCGCCTACGACATCAACGGGTTCCTCCTGCGCCTCACGCGCACGTCGGTGCCGGCCGGCGAGCTCACGGTCTTCTTTCGCAACTACGACGTCTCCGACCACAACCTGTGGATCGCGAGCCCCGGCGGCGGCGTCGTCGAGCAGATCAGCGACACCGTCGGCGAGGGCGGCGGCGGGTCGCGGACGCTGCCGGTCACGGCCGGGTCGTGGCGGCTGTTCTGCTCGCTGCCCGACCACGGCGTGATGACGCGCACGCTCACCGTCACCCCCTGACCCGCCGCGCGCCGCTTCGCCGAGCCTCGACGCGCTCGCCAGAATGCGCGGATGGACCCGTACGCCGTGCTCGGCCTGCCCCCCGACGCCACGCTCGAGCAGGCGGGCGAGGCCTACAAGCGCCTCGCCAAGGAATGGCATCCGGACGTCATGGGCTTCGAGGGCCTCGCGCGCATGACCGAGTTGAACGTCGCCTTCGACCTGTTGCGCGCCGAGCACCGGCCGCGGCCGTCCGGCCCGTCGGTCGGGCCGCGGGCGAAGGTCACGGCGATGCCGGACGATCACGGCGGCCGGCCGCGCTACGGCGGGTGGCTGCCGGAGGCGGTGCGCCGCGCGCTCGGCCCGGAGCTGTTGAGCGCGCTCGAGCCCGACGAGCCCGTCGACCTCGTGACCCCGGCGGCGACGTGGGCAAGCCCGAGCACGCTGCTCGTCGTCACCGACCGGCGATTGCTGTGGGTGCTCGACGACGCGGTCTCAAATCGCGTCCGGATGCTGCGCTTTCGCGACGTCAAGCACGCCGAGCAGGGCCCGATGTGGCCGCGCCGCTCACGCGCGCAGGTGCGCGTGGAGCCGCGCTACGGGCGGCGGCGCTGGACGTTCTCCGACCTGCGCCCGGCGACCGCGCTGGCGATCACGGGGCTCGTGCGCGAGGGCTCCGCGTGCGACGGCAGCGCGAGCGACGACCGGGGTTAGCCGGCGCGGATCGCGCGGACGATGGCGGCGGCCGCGATCGCGGTGCCGGACACGTTGAGGTGGATCCCGTCGGGCTCGCGGACGCGGACGTCGCGCCCGCGCCAGCGCATGACGTCGCGATAGCCGTCCGGGCTGAAGAGGACGTCCGCGCGCAGCACGGTCACGCCAGCGAGGCCCGCGCCCGCCTGCACGACTGCGCGGTTGACGGCATCGAAGATCGGCGTGAGGCGCTCTCCGCGCGGTGCCGGCAGCGTCAGCCAGACGACCCGGCCGCGCCCTCTGCGCAGGTAGCTGCGCATCATCGTGCGCACGCGGCGCGCGTACTCGGCCTCCCAGACCGCGCCGCAGCACTCGACCGCCGTCCCGGCCGGCGTCTGCTGCGGCCAGCCCTCGTTGGCGCCAATCGCGACGACCGTGACTCGCGGGCGCAGGCGTGCGGCCTGCGACGCGGCCCGGCCCAGCCAGGCGGTGTCCTTGCCGATCGCCGTGCCCGGCCGGATGTCGCTGCGTACGCGGGCCGTTTCGCCGAGGTCGTCGGCGAGGAAGCCGTCGATGCCCTGCATCATCGAGTCGCCGGTGGCGAGCAGCGCCGGCGGCGCCACCGGCGCGCGTGCGCCCGAAACACCGACACCGATGGTCGTGCTGCGCACGCGCCGGTCGCGGACGCGCAGCTCGATCCGCACGCGCCCGCGGCTGTTCGCGCGAAAGCGGCGGCTCGCGACAGCCGCCGCGCGTTCGAACGCCAGCGGCGAGCAGCGGCGCTGGGCGCTCGGCGGCGTGACGCAGAGCTGCGCGGTGATGCCCCCGATGCCCCAGCTGTCCGTGATCCGCACGCGCGTCAGGCCCCCGCGCGCCACGCGGCGAGGCGCGCTGAGCTCGAACGCTGCGCGCAGGACATCGTCCGGACGCTGAACGTGCCGGTCGCGAGCGACCCGTCCGGGCCCGGCGCCGTCGCGACGAAGCGGCGCGTGAGCCGGTCGCAGGACCAGGTCGTCGCGTCGCGCAGGATCGTCGGCGTCCCGGCGGCGGTCGTGGCCGTCCCGAGCCGCCGCGCGCGCCCGCCGGCGCACTCGAAGTACGTGACCGGGGCGCCTTCGGCGTGGAAGAAATGCAGGTCGATGACGCCGGGCCGGGTGGCGTCGGCGCCCAGGAAGTGCGTGACGACCGGCTTGGCGCAGGGGCTCGCGGCCGGGGCGGCGGGCGCCGAGGGCGCCGCGAAGGCGGCAGCGCGCGCGGCAGCGGCGGGCGCCGAGGGCGCCGCGAAGGCGGCAGCGGCGGGCGCCGCAGCGATGGCCGGCTCGGCGGCAGCGGCGGGCGCCGCAGCGGAGGCCGGGCCGGCGGTGGAGGCGGGCGCGACGGCGAGCAGCCATGCGGCGGCCGCGAGTACGGCGATGCGGCGTCGCTGGCGGCGGCGGTGGTCGAAGGGATGCGGCATCTGGGTACGCATCGACAGCTTGCGCGCCGGGCATGACCGCCGCGGGTCCCGCGCACGCCGGACACGTACGCTGGGCGGGTGCGGTGGATCGTCGACGGGATGAACGTCATCGGCTCGCGTCCCGACGGCTGGTGGCGCGACCGGCACGCTGCGATGATCCGGCTCGTCGACCTGCTTGAGCGCTGGGCGGCCGACAGCGGCGAGGACGTGACGGTCGTCTTCGAGCAGCCGCCGCGCCCGCCGATCGACTCGTCGGTCATCGAGGTCGCCCACGCCAAGCGGGCGGGAGCGAACTCCGCCGACAAGGAGATCGTGCGGCGGATCGCCGCAGCGGGCGACGCGCACGACGTGCGGGTCGTAACGTCCGACGGCTGGCTGGCCGATCAGGTCCGCGCGGCCGGCGGCAGCGTCGAGCCCGCGCAGGCGTTTCGCAACAGCCTCGACCCGCCGGCATGAGAGCCGCGCTCGCCGCGCTGGCGGCGCTCGCCTGCACCGGGCTCACGGCGTGCGGCGGCGGCGGCAAGGACGCGCCGCCGCGCCCGCCCGTCGCCGTCCCGGTCACCGCGGACCCCGCCGGCCCCGCGCGCGCGACGATGGTCATGGTCCACGCCGGCGGCTGGGCCGGCCACGACGCCAGGGCACAGCAGCTGCTCATGCGCTCGCCGGGAAGGCTCCTGCGCGAGCGCGGCTGGCGCGTCGTCTCGATCGACTACGAAGCCGGGACCGAGGGGCTGCGCGACGTCATCGACACCGTGCGCTCGGAGCTCGCCCGCGGGACGAGCAACGGGCCGCTGTGCCTCTACGGCGAGTCGTCGGGGGCGCATCTCGCGCTCGTCGCCGCGGCGCAGGTCAAGGCGATCGACTGCGTCATCGGCCTCGGCGCGCCAACCGACCTGCCCGAGTACGAGGCGACGGCAGCGAGCGGCAGCCGCAACCAGCGGATCGTCGACGCTCAGATGCGCAAGTTCTTCGGGACGAGCGCCGCCGAGCTCGCTCCGTGGGATCCCGTGTCGCTCGCGCCCTCGATCGGCGCCGACGTGCTGCTCATGCGCGAGGGCGACGACGACTCCGTCGCCGCGAGCCAGTCGGCGCGCTTCGCGGCCGTGCACCCCGCGACGAAGACCCTGACGCTCCCCGCCGGCGATCCCGCCGACGCGTCGACGCACTTCGTGCACGGGACGATCTCGGCGCAGGGCCGGTCGGATTACAACGCCGCGATCGCGGCGTTCGCGGCCCGCGCGCTGCGCCGCGACCGCCGCTGAAGCCGCGCGCGCCTCAGCCGCCCGCCCGCAAGAACGCCAGCACCGCGAGCACGCGCCGGTGGTCGTCGTTTGACGCCGGCAGGTCGAGCTTGCCGAAGATGCTCGACACGTGCTTCTCGACCGCGCCCGACGTCACGACGAGCTCGCGCGCGATCGCGGCGTTCGTGCGACCCTCGGCCATCAGCGCGAGCACCTCGCGCTCGCGCGGCGTCAGCGAGCCGAGCCCGAGCTCGCCGGACTCGTCGCCGCGCGTGCGCATGAGCTCGGCGACGACCTCACGATCAAGCGCCGTGCCGCCACCCGCCACGCGCTCGATCGCCTCCACGAACGCCCGCACCTCGCCGACGCGCTCCTTCAACAGATACCCGACCCCGCCCGTGCCCGACGCGAGCAGCTCCTGCGTGTAGACCGGCTCGACGTACTGCGACAGGATCAGCACCCCGAGGCCGGGGTACTTCGCCCGCGCCTCGATCGCCGCGCGCACGCCGTCGTCGGTGAACGTCGGCGGCAGGCGGACGTCGACGATCGCGACGTCCGGCTTGTGGCCGGCGACGATCCGCAAGAGGCCCGGCGCGTCCTCGGCCTGCGCGACGACGTCGATCCCGCGCTCGCGCAGCAGCGCCACGACGCCCTCGCGCAGCAGCGCGTTGTCCTCGACGATCACGACGCGCATGAGGGCTCCGATCGGGTGGGGAGGGTCAGGAGCCGCATGGCATCTCCGCGCGGATCGTCGTCGGGCCACCGGCCGGCGAGTCGACAAGCAGCGTGCCGTCGATCGCCTCGACGCGATGGCGCAGTCCCGTCAGCCCGCCACCCTGCGGATTCGCGCCGCCGGGGCCGGTGTCGGAGATCTCGACGACGAGGCGCTGCGCGTCGCGCGTCACGACCACGCGCGCCGGCGCCCCGCCCGCGTGCTTGGCGACGTTCGTCAGCGCCTCGGCGACGACGAAGTACGCCGCGGTCTCGACGACCGGCGGCGGCCGGCGCGCGTCCGGGACCTCGACGTCGACCGGCATCGGCGCGCGCACGCCCAACGCCTGCACGGCGGCGTTCAAGCCGCGGTCGGCAAGCACCGGCGGCGCGATCCCGCGGGCGAGGTCGCGCAGCTCGCCGATCGCCGCGCCCGCCTCCTCGCGAGCACGGCGCACCAGCGCGGCGACCTCGGGACGGTCGGCGAGCTGGTCCTCGGCGCGGCCGACGAGCATGCTCAGCGAGACGAGGCGCGCCTGCGCGCCGTCGTGCAGGTCGCGCTCGATGCGCCGCAGCTCCGCGGCCTGGACGTCCAGCGCGCCGCGGCGCGTGCGCGTCAGCTCGTCGACGCGCTCGGTCAGCTCGCGCTCGCGGGCCGGGTTCAGGCGGTCGCGGTAGACGATCATCGCGTGGATCGCGAGCGGGATGCTCAGGGCGAGCGCGGGCCAGAAGGGCCAGAACAGGCCGCCGCCGGCGAGCGCCCAGACGCTGATGAGATAGCCGACGACGACGCCGTCGAGCTCGGCGTGGACCCGCACGCTGCGTCCTTGCACCGCCGGCGCGCGCACCGCGCGGCGGATGACGACGTGCAGCGCGAGCGGCAGCGCGATCGAATTCCACACCCACGCCGGCCAGAAGTAGCCGAAGCCGCTGCCGGCCCAGATCGCGGTCATCAGCACCGCGACGAGCGCCGTGAACGCGATGTGCATCGACAGCGCGACCTCCGGGTCGAAGCGGCGCACGCGGGCTGCGTCGGACGTCGCGGCGGTCGGGTCCATCGACCCATCATGGCCGCCGAGCAGGCTCTCCGCGAGCTGGCTCTCGGCGAGCGCCATGCCGCGCAGCGCGACGACGGTCATGACCGCGAGCGGCACGGCGAGCAGCGCCAGCGCGAACGCCTCCCCGAGCGAGTCGGCGTTCCAGATCCCGACGTCGGCGCCGTTGGGCAGCGACCAGTACCAGGCGGGCAGGACCGCGACCCCCGCGACGAGCGCGACGAGCCCGAGCGCGATACAGCCGAAGACGAGGCCGAGGAACGAGTGCAGGACGAGCCAGACGAGGTCGCGCCACGTCTGCCCGTCGCCGAGCGTCGACGAGAGCATGCCCTTCAGGCCGCGGCCCGGCTCGCGGTAGCGCCCGCGCACCGGCCGGCGCAGGAACCACGCGGTGTTCAGGCGGTCGAGCTCGGCGGTCCAGCGAAAGACGACCGCCGAGCCGACGATCACCGGCAGGCCGACGATGAAGACGACGAGCGAGAGCGACAGCGACAGGCCGGTGATCCAGACCATGCCCGCGAGCGAGCTCGTGAGCAGGCCGAGCCCGAGGTAGCCGGTGTCACGCGCGGCCTGGGTGAGGACCGAGCGGATGCTGCGAGATGTGGCGGAGGACTGCATGGACCACACGTTCCCAAACGCGGAGGCTCGCGTCACTGGGGCGCCGCACCGTCTGCGAGGGGTGCGATCCCCCCGTGGCGACCCCCGGTCAGCCCCCGCGGCGCGCCCGCATGGTCAGTCGACGGCGTCGATCCAGGTGAGCACGCGGCCGCCCTCGCCGTGCGTCAGCGGCACGGCGCTCGTGCGGCGCCGCAGGCTCGGATGGCGCGTGAGCGCGGCGCGCACGACCTCGGAGATGTCGCTCAGCTCGGCGCGATGCGGGCGCTCGTCGGCGCGCAGCACGATGCCGGCCGAGACGAGGTTCACCGACGTGTCGAACATCCGCTCGCGGTCGGGCTTTCGCAGCTCGACCGCGTAGCCGCGCGCGCGCAGCCCGTCCGCCATCGTGGTGGCGAGCTGCTCGTCGCCACCGGTGCTGTTGTCGACGACCAGATGCATGCCTACAAGGATGATGGCCCACCCCCGCCGATGGCAAACCCTGACGGCGCAATCGCAAAGCCCTACACCGACATGAGCTGCTGCATCTTCGCGCGCTCGAACGTCGCGGTCGGCCCGGCGGCGACGATCCGCCCGACGTCCATGACCGCGTACGTGTCGGCGAGGCGCATCGCGAAGTCGACGTACTGCTCGACGAGCAGGATCGACAGGCCGCTGGCCTTGAGGTCCGCGATCGCGTCCTCGATCTCGAGGATGATCGACGGCTGGATGCCCTCCGTCGGCTCGTCGAGCAGCAGCAGCCTGGGCTGCGTCACCAGCGCGCGCGCGATCGCGAGCTGCTGCGCCTCGCCGCCGCTCAGAAAGCCGGCCGGCCGGTCGAGGATCTTGCGCAGCCGCGGGAAGCGCTCCAGCGCCTGCTCGATGACGTCGACGTCTGCCTTCGACTTCGGCGCGGCCTCCGCGACCACGCGCAGGTTCTCGAAGACCGTCAGGTAGGGGAACGCCTCGCGGCCCTGCGGCACGTAGGCGATGCCGGCCCGCGTGCGGTCGTACGGCCTGGCCTTCGTGATCTCCTTCCAGCTCAGCGTGATCGTGCCAGCCCGCGCGGGCTGCAGCCCGACGATCGTCTGCAGCAGCGTGCTCTTGCCGACGCCGTTTCGCCCCATGAGGCAGCACAGCGCGCCCTCGGGCACGTCGAGCGACACCCCGAAGATCACCTGCGTCGGCCCGTAGGCGACCTCGAGGTCCTTGACGCTCAGGATCGGCGGCGGGTCGACGTGCGCGCCCGGATCCTTGTCCTTCAGCGGGATGTCGCGCAGGTTCACGCGAGCACCTCGGCGGCACCGCGGGCGTCGCGCGGGCGGCCCAGGTAGACCTCGCGCACCGTTTCGTTGCGCTGCACCTCGGCCACCGTCCCCTCGGTCAGGATCTTGCCCTCGTGCATCACCGTCACCTTGTGCGCGAAGCGGCGCACGAAGTCCATGTCGTGCTCGATCACCAGCACCGTCGTGCCCTGCTCGGCGATCTGCGTGATGAGCTCGCCGGTGTGCAGGCGCTCCTTCTCGGTCATGCCGGCGACCGGCTCGTCGAGCAGCAGCAGCCGCGGCTTCTGCACCAGCACCATCGCGACCTCGAGCCACTGCTTCTGGCCATGCGACAGCGAGCCGGCCGGGTCCTCGGCGTGCTCGGTCAGGTTGACGGACGCCAGCGCCGCCGCGACCTCGTCCGACATCGCCTTGCGCCGACGCAGCAGCGCCACGAACGGCAGGCGAAACGACGACGCCAGGTCGACGTTCTCGAGCACGGTCAGCTCGTCGAAGACCGACGGCTTCTGAAACGTGCGGCCGATCCCGGCGCGCACGATCGCGAACTCCTTCTTGCCGACGAGCTCCTCGCCGGCGAAGCGAATCGAGCCGCTGGTCGGCCGCACGAGGTTCGTGATCGAGTCGATGAGCGTCGTCTTGCCGGCGCCGTTCGGGCCGATGACGAAGCGCACCTCGTGCTCGTGCAGCGTCAGGTCGAGGCCGTCGATCGCGTGGAAGGCCTCGAACGCGACGACCAGGTCTCGGATCTCGAGCAGCGCCTTGGTCATACGACCTCCGTGGTCTGCGGCGGCACGGCGGCGACCTTCGTCTTGGGCTCCGGCAGCCGCCGCCCACCGGGCAGCGGCACGCGCGGCGCCAGCCGCTTGAGCTGCTCGACCCCGCCGGCGATCCCCTTGGGCAAGAACAGGATCACGACGACGAACAACAGCCCCTGGACGTACAGCCAGCCCGAAGGCCACTGCTCGGAGATGCTCGTCTTCGCCTGGTTGACGATGACCGCCCCCGCCGCGGCCCAGGCCAGCGCGGTGCGGCCACCCAGCGCGACCCAGATCACCATCTCGATCGACGGCACGATCCCGAGCAGCGCCGGCGAGATGATCCCGACGACCGGCACGAACAGCGCGCCGGCCAGCCCGGCCATCCCGGCCGCCAGCACGTACGCGACGAGCTTCACGCGCGCCGGGTCGTAGCCGAGGAAGCGCACGCGATCCTCGTCGTCGCGCGAGGCGATCAACAGGCGCCCGTAGCGCGAGAGCACGAGCGAGCGCGTCCCGAGGAACACGAGCAGCAGCGTGATCGCCACGATGAAGTAGACGATCTTCTGGTCCGCCGCGCTCGTCACGTTGAGGCCGAAGAACGACTGGAAGTTCGTCAGCCCATTCGTCCCACCGGTGAGCGAGAGGTTGCCGACGATGACGATCACGAACGCGGCGGCGAGCGCCTGGCTGAGGATCGCGAAGTACGCGCCGCGGATGCGCTGGCGGAAGATCGCCGCCCCCAGCAGCGCGGCGATCGCCATCGGCAGCAGGATCGCCATCGGGACCGCGAACCACGCCGAGGTGAACGGCTTCCAGAGGGCCGGCAGCGTCTCGTACTTGCCGCTGTAGGAGAGGATGTCGGGCAGGTTGCCGGGGCCCGCGTCGACGATCTTCATGTGCATGCCCATGCAGTAGCCGCCGAGCCCGAAGAACAGGCCCTGGCCGAGGACGAGCATGCCGCCCTGGCCCCACGCGAGGCCGATGCCGATCGCGATGATCGCGAAGCACAGGAACTTCGCGAGCAGCGACAGGCGGAAGTCCGACAGCACCGCCGGCGCGAGGAGCAGCAGCGCGACCGCCATCAGCGCGAACCGCGCGACGAAGCCGGACGGCTTGATCCGGTCCGGCAGCGCCTTGGCCAGCGCGGTCATGTCTGAAGCCCCCGGCGCTGCTGGACGATCATGCCCTGCGGGCGCCACTGCAAGAACAGGACGATCAGCAGGAACACCCCGGCCTTGGCGATGCTCGCGGTCGTGTTGTACTCGATGAACGAGTTCGCCATCCCGAGCGCGAGCGCCGCGACGATCGCCCCGCGCAGCTGGCCGAGGCCGCCGACGATGACGACGAGGAACGCGTCGATGATGTACGCGAGGCCGAGCGTCGGGCCGACCGGGCCGAGCAGCGTGATCCCGACGCCGGCCAGCCCCGCGAGGCCCGAGCCGATGAAGAACGTGGTGCGGTCCACGCGCGTCGTGCGCACCCCGGAGACCGACGCGAGCGGGCGGTTCTGCATGACCGCGCGCATCCGCCGCCCGGCCCCCGTGCGCTGCATGTACAGCGCGATCGCGATCACGACCACGACCACCACGGCGATGATGAACAGGCGCGGGTAGGACATCCCGACGCCCGCGACAGTGATGCCGCCGTCGAGGAACGACGGCGCGTCGACGTTGACGTTCTGCGCGCCGAAGAGGTCCCGCGCGAGCTGCTGCAGCATGAGGCCGACGCCCCACGTCACGAGCAGCGTGTCCAACGGCCGCCCGTAGAGCCGGCGGATGACGAGGAACTCGAGGATCAGCCCGAGGCAGCCCGCGACCAGGAACGCCGCCGGCAGCGCGAGACCGAAGGCGAGGGTGATCGCCCCGGTCCCGAGCGCCGTCTGCAGCACGTACGTGGTGTAGGCGCCGGCCATGATGAACTCGCCGTGCGCCATGTTGATCACGTTCATCTGGCCGAACGTGAACGTCAGCCCAAGCGCGATGAGCAGCAGGATCGACGCGATGCTCAGGCCTACGAAGACCTGGTTGAGGATGACTTCCATCGTCGCCGTCCCGCTGCTCGTCGCTCGTCGCCGCTCAGCCGCAGGCGCTCGCGGGCGCGAGGCCCGCGGCCCAGTCGTACGTCTTCAGGCAGGGATCCGGCTTGATCGGCTCCTTGGTCTCGGAGACCGCGTCGATCAGCCCATCCGGACGCAGCTTGCCGATCCGCGCCGTCTTGTAGATGTGCTGGTTGGAACCGTCGATCGTGACCTTGCCCTCGGGCGCCTCGAAGACGAGGCCCTTGGATGCCGCCTTCACCTTCTCGACGTCGGTGGAGCCCGCCTTCTCGGCCGCCATCGCCCACAGGTAGACGCCGACGTAGCCGGCCTCGATCGGGTCGTCGGTCACGCGGTCGGCGCCGTACTTCGCCTTGTAGGCCTTGACGAACTTGTCGTTCGCCGCGCCCTTGGTCGTCTGGTAGTAGTTCCACGCCACGTACTGGCCGACGATGTTCTTGATGCCCACGCCGCGGACCTCGTCCTCGGCGGTCGAGACGGAGATCACCGGCAGCTTCTTGGCATCCAGGCCCGCGTCGGTGAACTGCTTCCAGAAGGCGACGTTCGAGTCGCCGTTGATCGTCTGGAAGACCGCGTCGGGCTTGGCTTCCTTGATCTTGTTGATCGTCGTCGCGTACTCGGTGTTGCCGAGCGGCGCGTACTCCTCACCGACGATCTTCATGCCGTGCGCCTTCGCCCAGGCCTTGATCTCCTTGTTCGCCGTGCGCGGGAAGACGTAGTCCGAGCCGACGAGGAACAGCGTCTTGACCTTGAGCTTGTCCTGCAGGAACTCGAGACCGGGGACGATCTGCTGGTTGGTCGTCGCGCCCGTGTAGAAGATGTACGGCGACGCCTCGAGGCCCTCGTACTGCACGGGGTAGTAGAGCAGCGCCTTGTTGCGCTCGAAGACGGGCAGCATCGCCTTGCGGCTCGCCGAGGTCCAGCCGCCGAACGTCGCGGCGACCTTGTCGTCGGAGATGAGCTTCTGCGCCTTCTCGGCGAAGGTCGGCCAGTCCGAGGCGCCGTCCTCGACGACGGGCTTGAGCTTCTTTCCGAGCACGCCCCCCTTCGCGTTGATCTCCTCGATCGCGAGCAGCTCGGCGTCGCGCACGGACACCTCCGAGATGGCCATCGTCCCGCTGAGCGAGTGGAGGATGCCGACCGGAATCGTGGCGCCACTGGGCGTTGCGCCGCCGGACGTCGACGCCGACGGCGTGTCCTCGCTGTCGCCGCAGCCCGCGATGCCCAGCGCCAGCGCAACTCCCGCCGCGGCGACCCGGCGACGCCCGGTCCCCCCGAGAATGGGACGAATCATGAACCCCTCCACGTTAAGCGCACCGCCCGCGTTTCGGGCGTATGTCGGGGGGTACGCTAAGGCGCTCCCTCAGGCCCTCGATATGGACCTGGGGCGAAGAATCCGAGGCGTGCCTTCGCCAGTTTGGAGGTCGCTCAGGGGTAGCGGGCGCGCATGCCGAGCACGTCGCCCTTGGCCAGCGAGCGCGCGTATGTCGCGCCGGCCGAGGTCTGGAAGTACATCGTCAGCGCGTTGCTCGAGTTCGCGTGATCGAGGCCGATGCTATGGCCGGTCTCGTGTGTCGAGATCGACTCGTAGTCGTAGGCGCCCGCGGCGCCGACGTTCGTGAACGTGTAGTTCTCGTTGTAGCGCTGGTCGGTCTCCGTCGTGCGGCCCGTCGGGCCGGTGAACAGCCACGTGCAGGCCAGTGCGCCGGGGCACATGCTCGAGAGGCTGCCCTTGTCGGTGACCGACAGGCCGTCGGGATAGCTGTGGATCGTCTCGCCGGTCGAGCCCAGGTGATGTGACGCGAGGTTCGTGATGTCGTTCAGGCCGCAGCTGTTGTAGGTCGTGTCCCAGTTGCGGTGCCCGTCGACGATCGACGCGACCGACGTGTCGTTGTAGTTGAAGCGGCTGCGGTTGACGTAGTAGTTGTAATCGCGAGAGGCCCACGTCGACTGCCAGAAGGCGTACTGCGGGTTCGTGCACGCGTCGCCCGATACCGCGGCGACCGCGACTTGGCCCCCGCCGCCCAAGCCGGGGCGCGTCGGGCGGCGACCGCCCTTGCCGTCGCTGGGGCTCTGCGTGCTGCCGGGCGTGGGCTCGGACCCGGCGGCGGGCTTGGGCGGGTCAGGCTCTGCGACCGGGCCGGGCAGCGGCAGCGCTACCGGCGGTGCCGCCGGCACGGTCGGCGGGATGACCTGCGCGCGCAGGTCCCCGCGCGCCGCGCGGAAGTCCGCCGCCCAGCGGGGATCGGACGGATCGCCGTAGAGCATGGCGACGGTGACGCCGTCCTGACTGCGCTCGGTCGGCACGAGCACGGTGCCGCCGTCGGGATCTACGATCGGCGACACGGTCTGGCTGACGAGCAGCCGGCCGTCCTTCGCGCAGCGCGTGACGCGGTACCCACCGCCCGGCTGAAACTCGGTCAGCTCGGAGGTGCCGTCGGCCTGCGCCGAGCGCGCCGCGGACGCCGCGGGCGCGGAGCTCGCCGGCGCGCAGCCGTCCGGGCTCTGTGGTGTGGATGCCGATGCTGCGGCGGCCGGCGCGCACGGCGCCAATGCGAGGAAGGTGAGCGTCGCAGCCGCTCTCTGAAGTGTTGCCATATACGTGGTAGTCGTCCGAATGCGCCAAGCGCGCAGGAGAATCGAACGGATGTCCACGTGTTAATGGCAGTCGCGCGGCACGCCGTTTTTCGGGGTGATAGTGGTGCGGGGTCGCGCCACGCGCGAGAATGCGCGGCCACATGGCCCCGGACCGTCCCGACCCGCCCGAGCCTGTGCGTCGGCATGGCCACGCACGGCGACTTCGATGGGCGATACGCGCTCCTGGCGCCTGGCACGCTCGCATCGATCCTCGCCCGGTTCGACGAGCATCCCGACAGCACCGAGCAGATCGAAGGCCGGGGGTTCGTGGCTTGCCGCCGTGACGCATGGCGGCCGTCCACGCTGCGCAGCCCGTTCGAGTTCTTCGACGGGATCTTCTGCCTGCACCTCGACATCGCGACGCCCGCCAACCCGCATCGCGGGATCGCGAGTGGGACCTGTGCTACCTCGGGGCATGCGTCTGGTCGCAGGAGTTCCCGCGCCTCGACCCTGATGCGTCGCATCGCCGACGGCACCTACCGCGCGGTCATCACGTCACCGCGCGTGGCATCGCAGCCGAACCTGCTCGACCACGTTGACGGCGATGGCGCGCTCGGGCATCGCTACGTGATCTGACGCGTGGCCGCGCCTTGGCCGGGTCTCAGCTCGACCGCGCGGCTCTGAGTCCCACGCGATCGATCCAGAACCGGTAAGGCGTGCTCGTCGCGTTACCGTCGGCTTGGACCCCGACGGCGATCCGGGGCTCGGAGCGATCGGTCACCTGGGCGAAGCTTGCCGTCAACGCGGTGTGGCGACCGTCGACGGTCATCGCGTCATACCGCACGCGCTGGCCGGTGACCCGGCCGTCCAGCGTCAGGTGGTGCCAGCGATCCGGCGCCAGGCACTGCTCGATCGACGGCTGGCTTGCGACCCAGTCGCGCCCGTCCCAGAGTCGCCACCGCGGAGCGCCGCTCCCGACGACCTCGTACTGCGCGGCGAGCTCGGCGCGCCGCACGCCGTTCCATCTGCTGACGCTGAACTCGAGTGCCTGGATGCGCGATGGCGATGGCTCGTTGTTGCAGGTGGTGCTCGAGAAGCGAAAGCTCAGCTTGAGCCGCAGCGAAGCCACACCCCGCCGAGGACGCAGGTTGCGGTAGCAGTGCGGCCCCGTGTAGCGCGTGCCTCCGCGGTAGGAGCACTCGAGCGCGCGCCCATCCAATGAGGGCTTCGCCACGTTCGCGAGCACGAACCGCGGGTGGGAGCCGGGCGGATCGCAGAAGACTCCCCAATTGCGGACCGACTGATCGAGGTTCGTGGCGGCGGAGCTCGGTGTCGAGGCCGGCCCTCGGTCGCATGTCGCAGCGCGCCCGCCCGCACCCGGAACGGCGAGGCAGAGCGTGAGCATCGCGAGCGAGCAGACAACGGTGGGCATGCGGAGCATCAGCAGCGCGGATCACCCGATCTGCGACCGTACCTCGCCTTGAGGGCCGTTCTCATCGCGCGGATGAAACGACAGCCGTTACGGACCTTGTCCGCCGACGGATACGCCGGCACGAAGCGCCAGGTGCCCTCGAAGACATTCGCTCGCTGGCCGAAGCCGATCAACGCCTCGGGACGCCCGCTTCCAGGACCCCATGTGCAGACCCACCGCACAGGGCAGCGTGCCGTGGCGACGTTCGTGGCACGTCGCTCGAAGCCACACGCCTCGCCCGGGACGCGCCGCAGCCCGAATCCGATCGCAGCCTCGGCCTCGTTCAGCGATACGCACCGCGCGAGCTCACGAATGACCGGGTTCGGGCGAATGCCATCCGAGACCGCGATCTTCACCGTCGTGCGGGGGTTGACCATGACGCCGGGCTTGGGCTTCTGGGCGAACGCGGTGCCCTTCTTCGCGTCATCCCAGTCCGTTTGCGCCACGGGCGTGAGCTGCGCCCGTCCGACGGCCTCGATCGCTTTGACCCGGCTGACGCCGATCACCTTCGGGACCGCGACGCCAGTCGATACCTCAAGCGAGACTTCGGTCTGAGCATCCACCTTCGTACCTGCGGCGGGGTGTTGCCCCACGACCTGTCCAATCGGAGCCTTGGCGGGCCTACGCTTAACCTCGCCGAGCTGCAGGTGGTCGGCGCTGAGCTGCCGCTCGATGGCATCGAACGGTCTGCCGTCGAGCGTGTCCACGCGGCGGATGTCGCGGCCGAACCACGCGTAGCACGCCCCACCCACCGCAAGCCCGAGGGAGACGAGCGCGAGGATCATGATGGCCGCTCGCAAGCGATGCACTGCCTGGCGCTCGCCGAAGGCCGCCATGCTGGACAGCACGCCAGCCATTCCGGCCAAGATCAGCGTAACGAGGCGGACGTTCTCCGGCGAGCCTTGGAAGGCGTACACGAGCGTTCCGACACCGACGACGACGAGCACCGCCAACTGGGGCCGAGCCATGGCCGACCAAGTCCGGGCCATGGCCGACCATACCTCACGGGCAATCAGCGTGCTCGGAGCACGCTACGCGATTAACCGATGCGCCCTACGCGCCGTGGCACTTCTTGAACTTCTTGCCCGAGCCGCACCAGCACGGGTCGTTGCGGCCGACCGCCTGCTCGTCGCTCAGGACCCGCTGCTGCACCGGCGGCGGAGCCTCGTACTCCTCCTCGACGTACTCCTCCCCGCCCGCAGCAGCGAGCGCGAGGGCGCTCGGCTGCTCCTGGCCGCCGCCCGAGTACGACACGCGCCCCGGACGGGTGGACGTCCCGCTCGGCTCGTAGCGCTGCTCGGGCTCTTCCTCTTCCTCGAGCGCCTCGACCTCGAGGTTGAAGATCATCCGCGTGAAGTCCGCCCAGATCGAGGCCATGAGGTCCTCGAACAGCGTGAACGCCTCGTTCTTGTAGGCGACGATCGGCTCGATCTGCGCGAACCCGCGCAGGTGGATGCCCTCGCGCAGGTAGTCCATGTCGTAGAGGTGCTCGCGCCAGCGCTGGTCGATGAACTGCATCAGCACGAAGCGCTCGACGGCACGCATGAGCTCCTCGCCGAGCTCCTCCTCGCGGGCGTTGTAGAGCTTGATCGCGTCGGCGTGCAGCCGGTGCACGAGCTCCTCGCGATCGAGGCTCTCGCCGGCGAGGTCCTCGGCCGTGAGGTCGACGGGGAAGATGTCCTCGAGCGCGAGGAGCAGCCCGGGCAGGTCCCAGTCCTCGATGAAGTCCGACGGCGTGAACTCCGCGACGGTGCGGCCGATGACCTGGCCGATCTCCTCGCGGGCCGTGGTGCCCATGTCCTTGCCTTCGAGGATCTCGTTGCGGTAGCGGTAGACGATCCGCCGCTGCTCGTTCATGACGTCGTCGTACTCGAGCACCCGCTTGCGCTGCAGGAAGTTCTGCTCCTCGACTTTCTTCTGCGCCTTCTCGATCTGCTTGGAGAGCATCGAAGCCTCGATCGGCTCCTCGCGGCCCTCCTTGTCGACGGTCCCGAGGCGGTCGAGGATCTTGTAGATCCGGTCGCCCGCGAAGAGGCGCACGAGGTCGTCCTCGGCGGAGAGGAAGAAGCGCGACTCGCCGGGATCGCCCTGGCGGCCGGAGCGGCCGCGCAGCTGGTTGTCGATCCGCCGCGACTCGTGGCGCTCGGTGCCCACGATGTACAGGCCGCCGGCGGCGATCACCTTCTCCTTGTCTTCCTCGACGCGCCGCTCGATCGACGGCAGGACGTCCTTGAAGCGGTCGTCGTAGTCCGGGTCGCCGGGGCTCAGGCCGAGCTTGCGCAGCTCGACCTGCGTGAGGTGCTCGGGGTTGCCGCCGAGCTTGATGTCGACGCCACGGCCGGCCATGTTCGTCGCGATCGTGACGGCGCCGGGCTGCCCGGCCTCGGCGACGATCTCGCCCTCGCGCTCGGCGTACTCGGGCTTGGCGTTGAGCACCGTGTGCTTGATGCCGTGCCGCGTGAGCTCGGCCGACAGGACCTCGGACACCTCGACGGAGACCGTGCCGACGAGCACGGGCTGCCCGTTTGAGTGGCGCTCGATGATCTCGCGGCTGACGGCGTCCCACTTGCCGCCCTTGGTCTTGTAGACCTGATCGTTCTGGTCCTTGCGGACCATGTTGCGGTTCGTCGGGATCTCGACGACCGACAGCTTGTAGATCTTCATGAACTCGGTCGCCTCGGTCAGGGCGGTACCGGTCATGCCCGCGAGCTTCTCGTACAGGCGGAAGTAGTTCTGCAGCGTGATCGTGGCGAGCGTCTGGCTCTCCTCCTGGACGAACACGCCCTCCTTCGCCTCGACCGCTTGGTGCAGCCCCTCCGACCAGCGGCGGCCCTCGAGGATGCGGCCGGTGAACTCGTCGATGATCTTCACCTCGCCGTCGATGACGGCGTAGTCGACGTCGCGCTTGTACAGCGCCTCGGCCTTCAGGGCCTGCTGCAGGTGGTTGACGAGCGGCCCGTTCTCGGCGCGGTACAGATGCTGGATGCCGAGGAACTTCTCGGCCTTCGCGACACCCTGCTCGGTCACCGAGACGGTCTTGTGCTTCTCCTCGAACTCGAAGTCGAAGTCGGCCTCGTAGTTCTTCTTCAGGCGCGGATCCATGCCCTCGGGCTTCTTGCCGGGCTCCATCCGCTTGGCGAGCTTGGCGAAGCTCGCATACATGTCGGCCGCGGCCTCCGGCTGGCCGGAGATGATCAGTGGCGTGCGCGCCTCGTCGATGAGGATGTTGTCGACCTCGTCGACGATCGCGTACGGATGGCCGCGCTGGACCTTCTCCTCGAGCGCCGTGGCCATGTTGTCGCGCAGGTAGTCGAAGCCGAACTCGGAGTTCGTGCCGTACGTGACGTCGGCCGCGTAGGCGACGTGCTTGTCCTCGTAGCCCTGCATGTTCTGCAGCACGCCGACCTTCATGCCGAGCGCGTGGTAGATCGGCGACATCCACTCGGCGTCGCGGCGGGCGAGGTAGTCGTTGACCGTCACGAGGTGCACGCCGGTGCCGGGCAGGGAGTTCAGGACGACCGGGAGCGTCGCGGTGAGGGTCTTGCCCTCGCCCGTACGCATCTCGGCGATCGCGCCCGAGTGCAGGACCATGCCGCCGATGAGCTGCACGTCGAAATGGCGCATAGCCATCGTGCGCTTGCCGGTCTCGCGCACGATCGCGAAGGTCTCGGGGAGCAGGTCGTCGAGCTTCGCGCCGTTGCGCGC
The DNA here is from genome assembly GCA_963839905.1 of uncultured Actinomycetes bacterium. GTDB lineage: Bacteria > Actinomycetota > Thermoleophilia > Solirubrobacterales > Solirubrobacteraceae > CADCVQ01. Next base: position 851,417 of record CAWIXC010000018.1, read on the forward strand.
CTGCTCGCGGAGCGCGTCTATCCGCGCGCGCAGCTCGTCGTCGGATTCGAGCTCGAGCTCGGGCTCGAAGTTGTTGATGCGAGCGACGCGCTTTTCGAACTGCTTGAACTGCTTGGCTTCGCCCAAGCGCAGGGCACGGTCGAGGATCGCCATGACGCTGAGGGTACCAACGCGGCGGCCGGCGGCCGCCGCGTTGGTGGTTGACGTTTAGACCGCTGGCTGCGTGTCCGGGCTGCGGGCTTCGCGGCGGCGGCGCTTCTTGTCGCGGTGGCGCTTGACCTGGCGCGCGAGCTCGACCGAGCAGAGCTTGATCGAGTGGTGCAGCTCGCGCGAGGCGCCCTCGGCGTGCAGCGTCGCGCCCTTGAGGTAGAGCGTCACGGCGGCGACCTGCGACTCGGCGATGGCGGGGTTGCGCTCCTCGCGCAACTCGACCTCCATGCGGGCGAGATCGGACACCTGGGCAGCGACCTTGCGGAACTTGCGCTCCACGAGCTCGCGAAGCTCGTCGTTGACGGGGACGTTGCGGCCCTTGACCTCGATCTGCATGTCGAAGTCCTCTCTGTCGAACGGACGTGCGAGGACTGGATGCTACGCCCGCGGGTGGACGTTCACAAGAGGACCATCCGGCCAGCCGGGATGGCCCGTTCGGCTACAGCGTGCGCGCCCAGGTGAGCGCCACGACGTGCTGCGCGCCCGGCCTCCTTCAGCGCCTGCGCGCACGCGCTGAGCGTGGCGCCGGTGGTGTGGACGTCGTCGACGAGGATCGCGCGGCGGGGGGCCGGGCCGCGGGCTTCGAACCCGAGCCGCCCGTCGGCGAGGCGCTCGTCGCGGGTCGCGCCGAGCTGGCGCTGGGCGCCGGATCGGCGGCGCAGCGCGCGGGCGAGCGGCAGGCCGGTTCTTCTCGCGAGCGCGCGCGCGAGCAGCTCGGCGGGGTCGAAGCCGCGCGTGCGGCGGCGCACGGGGTGAGGGGGCACGGCGACGAGCGCGACGTCTGCGACCGGCGGCTCGACGAAGGCGCGGGCCCACGCCGCGGGAGCGCTCGGCGGCACCCCGTCCAGGGCCTTCGCGCGCGGGAGCATCGCCGCGGGCGCGTTCGCGGCGATCTGGGCGGCCATGACCTCCGCGAGCGGGCGCGCGGCCGAGAACTTCAGCGCGTGCATCGCGTCGCGCGCCACCCCTTCGTACGCGACGGCGCTCCACGCGGCGTCGAAGGGCGCGTCGCGAGCCGGACAGCTCGCCGCGTGCGGCAGCGGCAGCGCGCAGCGCGGGCAGCACTCCTCCTGCGCGAGCCACGGCAGCGCACGCCGGCACGCGCCGCAGAGCACGTCACCGGCGCGCCGGCCCGGCGCGCGGCAGGCGGCGCAGCGCGGCGGTACGACGAGGGCGACGAGCTCGGCAGCGAGCATCGCGCCCGATCGTCGCGCGAGAAGTGTGTCAGCGGGCGCGCGACTCGCAACGATCCTGCGCAGAACCAGCGCGACAACAGCCGACGGCCGACGGTCTTGTCGGATTGTCCTCGCATATAGCCGTAAAGACGACAAGACCGGCCCGCGCGCGGCCGAGTGGCACAATCGCGCGCATCCTGTTCGCGGTCTCCCCCGACGCCTCGTGGTCGTTCGTTCCCGGCGCGATCCTGGTGGTGGCCGTGCTCACGGTCCTCTACGTGCGCCGCTGGCGGGAGGTGCGCGCCTCGGTCGCACGGCTCGCGAGCTTCCTGGCCGGGATGGCGCTGATCCTCGTCGCGCTCGTCTCCCCCGTCGACCGGCTCGCCGAGCAGCTGTTCTTCATGCACATGACGCAGCACCTGCTGCTGCTCGACCTCGCGCCGATCCTCGTCCTGCTCGGCCTGACGAAGGTCATCCTGCGTCCCGCGACGCGCAGGCTCATGCGCCTCGAGCAGGCGGCCGGGCCGCTCGCGCACCCGGTCTTCGCGATCGGCCTGTACGTCGTCGTCATGTGGATCTGGCACGTCCCGGCCATGTACGACGCGGCGCTCGAGCACTCCGTCGTCCACGTCCTCGAGCACATCACCTTCGCGATCGCCGGCGGCCTGTACTGGTGGCACCTGCTGTCGCCAATCCGCTCGCGCAAGCGCCTCGGCGGGATGGGGCCGGTCGTCTACATGGTCTCCACGAAGCTGCTCGTCGGCCTGCTCGGCGTCGGCCTCGCCTTCGCCCCCGAGGCGATCTACGACTTCTACGAGCGCCAGCCCGGCTTCTGGGGCCTCTCCCCCGACGGCGACCAGCAGGTCGGCGGCCTGATCATGGCGACCGAGCAGTCGATCGTCATGGGCATCGCGCTCGCGTACCTGTTCGTCCGCATGCTCGCCGAGGCCGACCGCCAGAACGAGCGCGAGGAGCGCTACGAGGACGCGTGACGCAGGCGCCTTCCGGGCCCACCGCGTGGCAGTGGGCCCGGTGGCGCGGCGCTATGCGCCGTACGGTGGCTCGGCAGCCACCGCCGCAAGGTCCGGCGGCTCGACCTCGGTGCCCTGCGCGGTGTCGTGCATGTTGGACCTCCGATCGTCGAATCGACTGCTGCGTCGACGGGACCGCGATGATCTCCCCGCAAGCCGCGCCGTCAACCGTCGCGACGTCAGATGCCGGTGAGGAAGTCGAGGCCCAGGTTGTCGAGCAGCCGCTGCGCCTCGATGTTCAGCCGCGTGAGCTCGCCGGTGACGATCAGCACGCCCATGACGACGAGGATCGCCCCGCCCGCCGCGACGATCACCGCGTAGTGGCGCTTGACGAAGCTGAACGCGGTCGTCATCTCGGTGAACGCGACGGTGGTCAGCAGGAACGGGATCGCGAGGCCCGCCGAGTACCACGCGAGCAGGTAGGCGCCGTGGGCGGTGGACTCCGACAGCGCGGCGGCGCTGAGGATCGCGCCGAGCGTCGGGCCGACGCACGGCGTCCAGGCGATCGCGAACGCCGCGCCCGCGACGACCGGCCCGCCGCGGCCCGCGCGCTCCATCAGCGCGTCGACCCGCCACTCGCGGTTCAGGCGCGCGACGAACGGCGTCGCGAGGAAGAACAGGCCGAGCACGATGATCGTCCAGCCCGCGACGAGCTCGAGCGTCTGGCGGTGCTCGTTGAGCGTCGAGCCGAGCGCCGTCGCACCGAGCCCGAGCAGGATGAAGATCGCCGAGAAGCTCGCGCAGAACAGCAGGCTCGGCCCCAGCACGCGGCGCAGCGGCGCCTTCTCGAGGTCCTTCGGCATGACGCCCGTCACCGCCGACAGGTAGCCCGGCACGAGCGGCAGCACGCACGGGCTGAGAAACGACACGAGCCCGGCCGCCAGCGCGGCGAGGATCCCGACGCCCGACGCCGGGTCGGTCATCGGGCGTAGCGGCGGATGTCGGCCTCGAGCGCGGCGGCGTCGGGGTAGCCGCCGAGCTTCGTGTAGCGGCGCTTGCCGTCGCGAGCCGATGAAGAACGTCGTCGGCGCGACCCGCCCGCCGCCGAGCGAGCGCGCGGCGTCGCCCTTGGGGTCGGAGATGCTCGCGAAGCCAGGCGGGCTCTCGCGCAGGAACTTGCTGGCGTCATCGCTGTTGTCGGAGAAGTCGATGCCGAGGAACGCGACCTCGGAGCCGTGCTCGACGACCGCGTCCGCGAAGAACGGGAACTCGTGCCGGCACGGGCCGCACCACGACGCCCACTGGTTGACGACGACCGGGTGGCCCTTCAGCTTGGCCAGCCGCGCGTTCAGCGCGCCGGTCCCCTCGCCGGCGAGCGTGTTCGCGTCGGCCGCGTTGTCGCGCAGCGCGGCGGGCGCGCGGGCAAGGCGGGCGCGCGCGGTCTTGGCGCTGATCGCCGGCGGCCGGCGTCGTCGCCGTGGCGCTCGGCGCCCTCGCCGTCACTGTCGGCGCCACCGCAGCCGGCGAGGAGGGCGGCGGCGAGCAGGCAGGCAGCGAGGGCGGCGGGCCGCAGGGACGCGCGGCGAAGCATCGCTGGCACGGACACAGCGGGCGGGCGTGGACGGCGACGGGGCACGCCTGGCAGGATGCCCGATCGCGGTGTCCGGCGAGTTGGCTCGGGGTTGTGCTCGACGTTCGTACGTCGGGCGCCGCCGATCAGCCTTCGAGCGCCGCGCCGTCGTCGATGCGCAGCTGGCCCTCGCCGTCGTGCTCGACCGTCACCTCGCCGCGCACGACGACGCCCGCGCCGAACGCGACGTCCCCGCGCACGGTCAGCGACTCGCACTCCACGAGCGACGGCGCGCCCGCCGCGAAGCGCGCGTCGAAGTCGCGGACGAGCTTGTAGAAGCGCGGCGTCGAGGTCGACGAGCGGCGCGCGGGAGCGCCCGTCGGCGAGCGACGATCCGGCCGTCGTCGCGCAGCTCGTAGGCGTCCGAGCGCAGCGCGAGGAGGTCGGTGGTCGTCTTCACGGGAGCGAACCGCTCGCGCCCGACGCGGATCGCCTGCGCGCCGTCGAAGACGTCGATCGCCGCGCCCATCGCCGTCTCGAGCTGCAGCACGGCCGGCGAGTCCGCGTCGCCCGGATCGACCGTCTTGCGGTTGACGATCATCGGCAGGCCGAGCACGCCGTCGCGCTCGGCGAGGACCCCGGCCAGCGCCCGCAGGTCGATCCACAGCGTGTTCGTGTTGAAGAAGCGGTGGCGGGCGATGTCCTGGAAGGCGTCGAGGTCGTCGTCCGGCGTCTGCGCGATCTCGCGCAGCACGAGCCCGCCGCCGTCCGCGCGGCGCGCGAGATGGCCGCCCTTGCGATCGGCCGGCGTGCGGTCGGCGACCTCCATGAGAAACGGGATCTCCTCGCGCGCGAACCACGCGAGGATGCGCTCGTCCATGACCGCGCCGAGGTTGTCGACGTTCGCGACGAACGCGTACGCGTAGCCGGCGTCGAGCAGCGCGTCGAGCAGGCCGGAGCTCAGCAGCGACGGGTAGAGGTCGCCGTGGCCGGGCGGCGCCCACTCGAGCGCCGGGTCGGCCGGCCACTCGACGGGCGCGAGGTCGTCGGCGCGCAGCTTGGGGACCTTGCTCTGGACGAAGTCCGGCGGCAGGCCGTCGACGGCGAGCTCGGGGTAAGCGCCGAGCGCGTCGAGCGACGGCTCGTCGGGTCGCGAAGCTGTTCATGAGCACGAGCGGCAGGCCGGCGCCCGTGCGCTCGCGCAGCGCGAGGATCTGGCGCACGACGATGTCGAGGAACGTCAGCCCGTCCTTGACCTCGAGCAGCGACTTCGGCCCGGTCATCCCCATGCTCGTCCCGAGCCCGCCGTTGAGCTTGATGACGACCGTGCGCCGCAGCGCCTCGCGCGCGCCCTCCTCGTCCTCGGGCAGCTCGTCGGCGTCGGGCAGCGTCGTCGACCGGCTCGATCTCCGACTCGGCGAGCTCCCCGGCCTCGCCCGCGCGCAGGCGCTCGAAGTAGTGCTCGAACGTCGCGACGCCGACGTCCGAGACGCCGTCGTCGCGCATCTTCCGCAGGCTGGCTGCAAGCTGGTCGTCGGTCACCGCGCGGACCCTACCCCGCAACCCTCGTCCGGCACGCGCGCCCCGGCTGCGATCATCGGCGGATGAGGGCCGCGCTGCGCATCGGGCTGCTCGCGCTGGCCGGCGCTCGGCGCCGCGGGCGCGGTCGGCGCCGGATCGCCGCGCGCCGCGGCTCCGAACGACCCGGCCGGCGCGCCGTTCGTCACGTTCGCGCACGCGCTGGCCCGGCGGCGACTACGCGCTCGCGTGCGCGCAGATGTCCGACCGCGCGCTGCTCGCGGCCGCGCCGCAGATCCCGAACGTGGCGCCGATTCGCAGAGCCTGCGCGGCGGAGCTCGAGCGCGAGGCCGAAGGGCTCGACAAGGCGCGCCTCGCGAGCACCCGCGTCGTCGCGGTCAGCGTCAAGCCCGGCCGCGCGCGCGTGACCGTGCAGACGACGTTCCACGACCTCGCGCCGGTCGAGACGGGAACGGCCATCGTCGAGGGCGGCGCGTGGAAGATCCGCGAGCCGACGTCCGACGCGCACGTCGGCAGCTCGTACCTCTAGCCGGATCCCGTCGGAGAGCATGCTCCCGACGCTCCCGCTCGGCGTCACCGCGCTCGTCGACCATGCCGCGTACCGGCGCGCCAAGCCGAAGGTCGGCGACATCGTCGTCTTCCATCCGCCGGCCGGGGCGGAGACCGCGGGCGAGTGCGCCAAGCGCCCGCCGAAGGGCCAAGCCTGCGCGGTCGCGACGCGCCGCACCGCCGACGTGAACTTCGTCAAGCGGATCGTCGCAAAGCCCGGCGACCGGATCTCGATCCCCAAGGGCCGCGTCGTGCGCAACGGCAAGCTCGCGCGAGAGCCGTTCATCACGTCGTGCCGCTACGCCGGCATCTGCGACTTCCCGCGGACGTTCACGGTCGCCGCCGGCCGCTACTACGTGCTGGGCGACAACCGCGGCGCATCCGACGACAGCCGCTTCTGGGGACCGGTCGCGGCGTCGGCGATCGTCGGCCGCGTAGGCCGCGTCATCCCGCCGGACGACGACAGGAGCGAGTGAGGTGTACTGCCCGGCGTGCGGCGCGGCGACAGCGTCCGAGCAGCGCTTCTGCAGCGCCTGCGGGACGCCGCTGAAGGCCGAGCCGCCCACGGGCGTGCGCAAGGTGGGCCAGTACCGCCTCGATCGCGAGATCGCACGCGGCGGCATGGGCATCGTCTACGACGCCTACGACGAGAAGATGAAACGCCGCGTCGCGCTGAAGGTCCTGCTCGGCGAGTTCGCGGAGAACCCCGAGTTCCGCGCGCGGTTCGTCCAGGAGTCCCGCGCCGCCGCCGCGCTGGATCACCCGAGCATCCTGCCGGTCTTCGACGCCGGCGAGCAGGACGGCATGCTCTACATCGCGTCGCGCCTCGTCGATGGCGAGGACCTCGCGCAGCACCTCAAGCGATGCGGCACGCTCAGCACGCGGCGCGCGCTGGCGATCACGGGGCAGATCGCCGCGGCGCTCGACTACTCGCATCGCCGCGGCATCGTGCACCGCGACGTCAAGCCGGCCAACGTCCTGCTCGTCGGCGGTGAAGGCGAGGGCGCCGACCACGCCTACCTCATCGACTTCGGCATCACGACGACCACGTCGCGCGACATGCGCTTGACCGCGACGGATCAGTTCGTCGGCACGCCGGAGTACGTCTCGCCCGAGCAGCTCGACAAGTCGGCGGTCGACGGCCGGGCCGACCAGTACGCGCTCGCCTGCGTGCTGTTTCGCTGCCTCGCCGGCTCCTCGCCGTTCGAGCGGGCCGACCTCCGTCGACGTCATGCGCGCACACCTGCGCGAGGAGCCGCCCAGTCCAAGCGCGGCGCGACCCGACCTGCCGGACTCCGTCGACGCCGCGATCCTCCGGGCGCTCTCGAAGGACCCTGCGGAGCGCTTCGAAACCTGCCGGGCGTTCATCGCGGCCGCCGCCGGCGCGGACGCCGAGCGGCCCGAGCACACGGTGGTGCGCGAGCGGCGACCACCCCTCAGGGCGGCCCCGCCAACCGAGGACGAGCGCAAGCGCGTACCGGCCCGGGCCGTCGCCGCCGGACTCGTCGTCCTGCTCGTCGCAGCTGCCGGGGCAGTCGCCGCGACGCAACTCGGCGACGACGACGAGCTCCCCCGCGCAGACCGCGACGGCCCCGCCGACGTCCACCGTCGCGCAACCGACGACGACCGCACCGGCTTCGGAGTCGCTCGACGCCTCCGCCCTGCAGACCGAGCGTGAGCCGCTCAAGGGCTACAGCGTCGAGCTGCCGACGACCTGGGACGTGGACCACCGCGACGCCAAGCAGCCGTCACCAGTCGACGTGACCCGCCTGCAGACCTCGGTCTCCGACGAGACGCTCGGCGTGTCGCTGCTCATCGACGCGCTCACGGGCTACGACGTGCCACCCGTCAGAAATCGAGCCAAGCTCGACCGCGCCTTCCGAACGGCCGACGACAAGCCGGGCTACCGGCGCGTCCTCTTCGACGACTACGACATCGCGAATACGCGCGCGTATGAGCTGCGCTACCGCTTCGACGGGCCTGACGGCGAGGAGATCCGGCGCGTCGATGTCTTCCTCATGCTCGGCGCGCGGCAGTTCGCCGTGCTCGCGTCGGGCGGAGCCGAGTTCGACGAACTCGCCGAGCTCGCCCGGCAGACGGCCGAGAGCATCGAGGTCGACCGGGCCTCGCAGCCACCACCGCCGCCTCCGCCGCCACCGCCGCCACCGCCTCCACCACCACCGCCTCCGCCGCCGCCGCCACCCCCGCCGCCGCCCGGCGCGCAAGGCCGCCCGTCCGCGGGAGCTACGAGGGCATCGCCACCAAGCGTCTCGAATCCGGCCGGGAGGACGAGGACACCGTGCGCCTCACGTTCGCCGACGGCAAGGTCACGGTCGTCTATCCCGGCTTTCGGTGCGCGGGCCGCCTGCTACTCCCGCGGGATCGCCGAGGGGGCGCGGCTATACGCAGAGGACATCGAGCGCGGCCGCTGCCCGCGCGGCGGGAACTGGCGAATCGAGCGGCTGACGCGCACGAAGATCCGGGTGACTTGGCGGCACCCCAGCGAGCCCAGCGCGCGCGTGGGGATCCTCACGCGGGAGGGGTGAGTCAGCTGCGCCAGCTCGTGAGGTAGGCCCGCTGTGCCGCCGTCAGCTCGTCGATCTCGATCCCGAGCGAGGCGAGCTTCAGGCGCGCGACCTCGCGGTCGATCTCGCCGGGGACCGGCAGCACGCGCGCCTCGAGCGACGCCCCGTGCAGCGCCAGGTGCTCGACGCAGAGGGCCTGGTTGGCGAACGACATGTCCATGACCGCGCCGGGGTGGCCCTCGGCCGCCGCGAGGTTCACGACGCGGCCCTCGGCGATGAGGTTCAGCCGTCGACCGGGGGCGAGCTCGAACTGCTCGACGAGCGGCAGCACCTGGCTGCGCGAGATCGACAGCCCCGCGAGCTGGTCGACGGCGATCTCGACATCGAAGTGGCCAGCGTTCGCGAGCATCGCCCCGTCCTTCATGCGCTCGAAGTGCTCGCTCGCCAGCACGTCGCGCCCGCCCGTCACCGTGATGAAGACGTCCCCGCGCGCCGCCGCGTCCAGCGCCGGCATGACCTCGCAGCCATCCATCCGCGCCTCGAGCGCGCGCATCGGGTCCACCTCGCACACGATCACCGACGCGCCCGCCCCCCGCGCGCGCAACGCGACGCCCTTGCCCGTCCAGCCATAGCCGAGCACGACGACGGTCCGCCCCGCGAGCAGGAGGTTCGTCGCGCGCAGGATCCCATCGAGCGCCGACTGGCCCGTGCCGTAGCGGTCGTTGAACGTGCGCTCGGTCAGCGCCTCGTTGACGGCCAGCACCGGGCAGCGCAGCCCGCCCTCGTCCTGCAGCGCCCGCAGCCGGACGAGCCCGGTCGTCGTCTCCTCCGTCCCCCCGATGAGGTCCGCGCGCCACGCCGGATCGCCGGCGTGCAGGACGGACATGAGGTCGGCCCCGTCGTCGAGCGTGATCTGCGGCGCGCGCGCCGCCGCCGCGATGACGTGCGCGCCGTACGCGTCGCCGCGCTCGCCGCGGATCGCGTGGACCGCGACACCGTGGCCAACCAGCGCGGCCGCGACGTCGTCCTGCGTCGTCAGCGGGTTCGACGCGCAGAGCTCGACCAGCGCGCCGCCCGCCATCAGCGTCAGGACGAGGTTCGCGGTCTCCGATGTGACGTGCAGGCACGCCGCGACACGCAGGCCATCGAGCGGGCGCTCCTCGACGAAGCGCGCGCGCACGGAGCGCAGCACCGGCATCTGCCCGTCCGCCCACGCGATGCGGACCTGCCCGGCCTTGGCCAGCGACAGGTCCGCGACGTCATGGTCGGCCACGAGCGGCAGCCCGTGCCCGCGCATCCGGGTCTAGTAGCGGTACGTGTCGGGCTTGTACGGGCCGTCGACCGGCTTGCCGATGTACTCGGCCTGCTCGGGGGTGAGCGTCGTGAGCTTCGCGCCGAGCGCGCCAAGGTGCAGGCGCGCGACCTTCTCGTCGAGCTCCTTGGACAGCACGTAGACCTGCTTTTCGTACGCGTCGTTGTTCGTGAAGAGCTCGATCTGCGCGAGCGTCTGGTTCGTGAACGAGTTCGACATGACGAACGACGGGTGCCCGGTCGCGTTGCCGAGGTTCAGCAGGCGGCCTTCGGACAGGATGATCACGGCGTGACCGTCCGGGAAGACCCACTTGTCGACCTGCGGCTTGATCTTGATCCGCTCGATGCCGGGCGTCTTCTCGAGGCCCGCCATGTCGATCTCGTTGTCGAAGTGGCCGATGTTGCCGACGATCGCCTGGTGCTTCATCCGCGACATGTGCTCGGCGGTGATGATGTCCTTGTTGCCGGTCGTCGTGATGAAGAGGTCGGCGGTCTCGACGACGTCCTCGACGGTCTTGACGTCGAAGCCCTCCATGCAGGCCTGCAGCGCGCAGATCGGGTCGATCTCCGTGATGACGACGCGGCAGCCCTGTGCGGCGAGCGAGGCGGCCGAGCCCTTGCCGACATCGCCGTAGCCGCAGACCACGCCGACCTTGCCGGCGAGCATGACGTCGGTCCCGCGGAAGATGCCGTCGACGAGCGAGTGGCGGCAGCCGTAGAGGTTGTCGAACTTCGACTTCGTCACCGAGTCGTTGACGTTGATCGCCGGGAACAGCAGATCGCCGGACTTGGCCATCTGGTAGAGGCGGCCGACGCCCGTCGTCGTCTCCTCGGACACGCCGATGATGTCGTCGGCGATCTTCGTCCAGCGCTGCGCGTCCTCCTCGAGGGACTTGTTCAGCAGCGTCAGGAAGTGCACGAACTCCTCGGACTCGCCGGTCGACGGGTCCGGCGCGGCGCCCGCGGCCTCGTACTCGCGGCCCTTGTGGACGAGCATCGTGGCGTCGCCGCCGTCGTCGAGGATGAGGTTCGGGCCGCCATCCGGCCACACGAGCGCCTGCTGGGTGCACCACCAGTACTCCGCGAGCGTCTCGCCCTTCCAGGCGAAGACCGGCACGCCCTTGGGCTCGTCTGCTGTGCCGTCCTTGCCGACGACGACCGCGGCCGCCGCGTGATCCTGCGTCGAGAAGATGTTGCATGAGCACCAGCGGACCTCGGCGCCGAGCGCCGTCAGCGTCTCGATCAGCACGGCCGTCTGGATCGTCATGTGCAGCGAGCCCGTGATGCGCGCGCCCTTGAGGGGCTGCGCGTCCGCGTACTCCGCGCGCGTCTGCATGAGGCCGGGCATCTCGTGCTCGGCCATGTCCATCTCCTTGCGGCCGTATTCGGCCAGCGAGATGTCAGCGACCTTGTAGTCGAGCTTCGTGGCGGTCTCGGGGGTCATGTGCAGTGGTTCTCCTCTGTGGGGTCAGGCGTGAGTGCCGGCGGCCTGTGGTGCGGCGTGCGCGCCGGCCAGGGCCAAGAGCTTCGAGTGCTTGTCCTGCTCCCAGCGCAGCCAGTCGGCCGCGGGGACGTGCTCGGGACGGCGCGGCTCTGCTTCGAACCATGCGTCGATCGCGTTTGAGAGGTCGTCCTCGCGGCGAAGTCGCTGCGCGAAGCCGACGTCACCGAGGCCGATCTCGAAGCGCGTGACGAGCTCGCGCAGCGTCCGCAGGCGCTGCAGCTCGGCGGGTCCGTACAGGCGGTAGCCGGCGTCGGAGCGTTGAGGCTCGATGAGCCCGGCGCGCTCGATGTAGCGCAGCATCCGCGGCGACCAGTCCGTCGTCTCCGCAGCCTCCTGGATCGTCAGGGCGTCCATCCGCGGCCAACCTTACCACGCGCGTGTCAAGGTTGTGGCTGGGGCCTGTGAACGCGATCTTGCAGATCGTCGCGAATGTGGCGATGTGCAGTACAAACGCGCTACCTCGATGTGCCCGCCACCGACCCACGAGGCGATCGCCGGGCTCCCGCTCGGGCATGTCGTGCGCCATGAGCGCGTCGAGGCCGGGTCGCGAACGGCGCTCGTCCGCGTCACGATCGCGGCCGAGGGTGGTCTTCTTCGAGCGCAGGACGTCGCGGGCGCGGAGCTCGTGGCCGGGGCGCCGGGGCGCCTGATGCGTTGCGCGGCGCTGCCGTCGCTCGCGGCGGGCGGCGCCGCCGAGGTGACGCGCGGGTCAGGCGGCGCCGCGGCACCGATGCTCGCGGCCGGCGGCGCTGCGGCGCCGATGCTCGCGGCCGGCGGCGTCGCGGAGGTGACGCTCGGGTTCGCGATGCCAGCGGCTGCGACCCCGCTCGGCATCGACCTCGGCGGCCTTTGGCTTGCGCTGCCGGCGCCGGATGCCGGCGGCCGAGCGGAGGCCGAGCGGCTGCTGTCGGAGACGCAGGCCCGCCTCAAGGAGTCCCGCGGTGCGAGCGCGCGCCTGGAGCTCGCCCGCGAGGAGGCTATGCGGGCGGTCGCGCACGCCGAAGCCGCCGCGCACGACGCGAGCGCGCGGGCCGAGTCGATCGCGCGCCGGACGCCCGAAGCCGGGCGCCGGCGGCGGAAGGCGCCGAGGGTCGCGGTCATCGCCGTCTGCGCGCTGTGCCCGACCGCACTCCTCGTGGCGACCCTCGGCTGGCCGGCGCGCGATGGCGGCGGCGAGCGCGGCGTCGGAGGCGTGTCGGCGGCGAGCGCGAGCGCGCTCGAGACCCCTCCGACCGTCCCGGTCGCGACCTTGCGGGCCCCCGCGGTCGCTGCCGCCGATCCGCTCGCCGCTCGCCTGCACATCCCCGCCGATTACCTCGCGCTCTATCAGCGGGCCGCGGCGCGCTACGGCCTGGACTGGATCCGCCTCGCCGCGGTCGGCGCGATCGAGTCCGGCCACGGGCAGGCGCCGGTCGTCGGCATCACGAGCGGCGCGAATGTGCGCGGCGCGAGCGGTCCCGCGCAGTTCCTCCCCGGCACGTGGGAGCGCTTCGGCCTGGACGGCAACGGCGACGGCACCCGCGACCCCCACGACCCGGCCGACGCGATCCCGGCGATGGCGAGCTACCTGCGCGCGTCAGGCGCACCGCAGGACTGGCGCGGCGCGCTGCACTCCTACAACCACTCCGACGCGTACGTCACCGCGGTCGAGTCGCTCGCGGCAAGCCTGCGCCGCGACGCCACGTAGCCGCACCTCACCGCTCGCGCGGCGCGTCCCGGTCCTGCGCGGTCAGCGCGATGACATCCCCGCGATCGATCGGACGACCCGAGGCGCGCTTCATCGCGATGAGGTCGTCGCGGCCGGCGATCGACACCGTGACGCCCGCGACCTCGATGGCAAGGGCCCTCGCGGCCAGCTGGTCGTAGGGGGCCGCGCCCGGCGGATCGAGGTGGCGCGAGCCGCTCAAGGTTCTCAGATCCAGGCCGAGGGACGAGATCGACGTCCTGCGTCGTGCGCGTGTGGCCATGCGCTTGAACCGCGAGCCCACCGATCACGGTGTACGCGACATCAAACTCGAACAGCCCTTGGAGAATCCGTGCGGCGTCCAGCGGAACTTCGCGGCGCGTCATCGCGCCTGCCGCGCACGACGACCGGCGAGGGCGACCTCACCCGCGAGCCGGTTCCAGCTGGTGGCCAGCTCAAGGCGCTCGGCCGGGGTGCGGGCGTGCAGGTCCGCGAGGTGTGCCGCGTCGTGATCTCCCGCCAGGGGCTTGACCACGAGCTCGCAGGTCTCGCCGAGGACGAACAGGATCCGCTGCACCGTCGCGAACGTCGGCGAGAGCTCCCCACGCTCCAGCCGGCTCAAGGCGGTCTGCGTGGTGCCCGCACGCAGGGCGAGCTGCGCCTGCGTGAGCCCATGCGCGAGTCGTCGTTCTCGGATGAGAGGACCCGGTTCGAGCACCAAGTCAACATAGCGGATCCGGTATGTAGCGCCGCCGCCCAACCAGACCGGACTGGGAGCCCGCGGACGTAGCAGGTCCGCCTCCGTGAGCCCCACGACCTCCGCACGACCTCGCAGTTGCGCAGCTTGTCGTCCGGCTCGGCGCGCACGACGTCGCGTGCGCCGCAGTCGACGCCGTCCAAGCCGTCGACGAGGTCCGGCCCGCCGCCGTGTATGTGTCGGCATCGTCGGCGCCGCGCAGCCGATCGGGCGCGCCGCTGCCGGGGATGTGATCGTCCCAGAGCACGTCGCGACCACCGGGGCCGGTGCCAGACACCTCCGCGCAGCCGCTTAATGCCGCGCGCTCTCCGGTGCCGTGGCGCTCTCGTGTTACCGATCGGTACCGAAGCTCTTGCGGGGAGGACAATGTTACCGATCGGTACCAAGCGCCCTGCCTGGGATGTATGGTTACCAATCGGTACCAATGAGTCCGAGCAACACGGAGACCTTCGGCCACCGCATTCGCGAACGGCGACAGCAGCTCGGCCTGAGCCAAAGCGCACTTGCCGATGTCGTCGCGGTAAACCGCCGAGTGATCGGGGAGCTGGAACGTGGCAAGCCGTCAGTGCAGTTGGGCATCGCCCTGCGTGTCGCGGAGGTGCTCGGGCTCGACATGACCCTGCGCGAGCGCGGCAGATGAGCCAGCTCGCCGTCTGGATCGCCAACCGGCGGGTCGGCGCGCTGATCCGCAAGCCGAACGGCAACCTCCAGTTTCGCTACGACCCCACGTACGACGGTCCACCGATCTTCCAGTCGCTCCCCCTGCAAAGGGCTGCGCACGGGCACAGCGCCGCGCGGGCAGTGTTCGGCGGTCTGCTTCCGGAAGGCGACGTCCGCGCGGTGCTCGCGCGCAACCTCGGCATATCCGAGCGCAACGACTACGGCCTTCTGGATGAGGTCGGCGGCGACGTTGCGGGCGCCATCAGCCTGCTGCCTGACGATGTCGCTCCTCCCGATCAACCGACATCAGACCCGCTCGACGAGGGGCACCTCGCGCGCCTGCTGGATGATTTGCCGCAGCGTCCCCTCGCCGCGCATGCGGGTGTTGGCATCCGGCTGTCGCTCGCCGGTGCACAGCCAAAGCTCCCGGTGATAATCGACGATGCAGGACGTCGGGCCCTGCCGACAAACTCGGCTGCCGCCACGACACACATCCTGAAGCCCGAGCCAGCGCGATTCCCGGGCCTCGTCGACAACGAGGCCTTCTGCATGACGCTCGCACGCGCTTGCGAAGTGCCGGTCGCGCGCATCGAGAAGGCACGGACGATCTCCGGCCTGCCGTATCTCGTCATCGAGCGCTACGACCGTGATCTGACCGCCCATCCGATCCGGCGGCTGCATCAGGAGGACTTCTGTCAGGCGCTCGGACTGCCTGCTGACAAGAAGTACCAGCAGGAGGGTGGACCCACGATCGCTCAGTCCGTCGAGCTGCTTCGCAAATGCACGCCGATCCCCGCTCAGGAGCTTCCGCGGCTCCTTCGCGCCGTGGCCTTCAACTGGATCGTCGGCAACTGCGACGCCCACGGCAAGAACTTCTCGCTGCTCTACGACCGAGGCGCGCCCACGCTGGCTCCGCTATACGACATCGTGAGCACAGCGGTCTATCCCGAGTTGACAACCAGGCTGGCCATGAGCATCGACGGAGCACGAGAGCTGGACGAGGTCGACGACGGAGCGTGGGTGAAGCTCGCCGCAGACGCTGGATACCGGCCAGCGTTCGTGAGGAAGTCCGTCAGCGACCTGCTGAAGCGCGCGGCACTCGAATCGCGGGCGCTGACACTTGCGCCGGAACACGACAACGGGTCGGCGCGCGCGATCGACGCGCGCATTCAGCAACTGGCGAAGGTCGCCGAGCTCAGCCGCCTGACGCCAGGCGACCCTTGAGCTGCTCGATGACGTCGACCGGCGTCGGGTCGACCCCGCGCAGCACCGCGACGTAGAGCGACACGAGGTCGCCCAGCAGGACGAGGGAGAAGACCCGCTCGACAGCCGTCACCCCGCGCGAGGCTACGACGTAGGTGCCCGTCGCCTGCTCGGCCACCAGCTCGCGCGTCAGCGCGATCCGCGCCTGCACCCGCGGATGCGTGTCGGCGTCGTCGAGGAAGACCGCGGCGAAGCGGCCCAGCGCGGCGGCGCCCTGCCAGCCCACGATCTCGTTGTGGTCGAGCTCGGGCAGCTCGTGCGAGAAGGCCGGGATCTTCGCGTTCTCGTTGAACTGGCACTTCCAGCGGTACGCGATCGCCTGGGTCAGGCCCGCCCCCGCGATCACGGGGACGCTGTCGGCCAGCCCGCGCGCGAGCGTCTTCGACTCCGAGTCCTCCGGGCCGTCGGCGCCCCACTCGACGACGAGCTGCTCGAGATGGTCGGCCGCGACGTCGAGCTCCGAGCCCATCCGCGGCCCGGCGCCGCACAACCCCGCGACCTCAAGAGCCGCGACCGTCATGTACCCGACAGCGGCGCGCGGCTGAAACCCCCCGGCGACCGGAATCACCGGCACACCGTCGGCGCGCGCGAGCTCGGCGATCCGCCCGCCGCTCGTCACGACGACCCGGCGCGCGCCGAGCGCACCCGCCGCTTCGTAGCAGGCAAGCGTCTCCTCGGTATTGCCCGAGTACGAGGCGCACAGCACCGTCGTGTCGGGGGTCGTCCACGCCGGCAGGCCGTACTCGCGGGCGGACAGGATCGGGCGCGAGGCGTGATCGCCGAGCATCGCGCGCGCAAGCAAGCCGCCGACGCCCGAGCCGCCCATCCCCGCCACGACCAGGCCGCCGGGTGAGTCCCACGGCTGCAGCTGCGCGGACTCCACCTTCCACTTCGCGTCGCGCAGATGCTCGGGCAGGCCGACGATGTCGGCGAGCAGGTCGGACGAGTCGACCGCGGCGATCGACTCGGGATCGAGCTTTTGCGTCGTCTCAGAAGGCGAGGCCGCCATCGGGTACCTCCATGCCGGGGAACACACGAACACCACGTGACAGCACGTTGTCCGCGCCAATCTTCACAGCTTCACCGACCATTGCGCCGTCCAGCACGCTCGACCGGTCGCCGACGACCGCGCCGGGGCAGACGATGCAGTCGCGCAGCACGCAGTCCTCGCCGACGCGCGCGCCGCGCAACACGACGCTGCGCTCGACGACCGAGCGGGCCCCGACGCTGACGCCCTCGGCAAGGAAGGCGAGGCTGCCGACGTGCGCGCCCTCGGCGATCGTGACATCGCGCTCGACGACCGCCGGCGGGACGACGCGGCCGTCGACCGTGGCCGACGGGTCGACGGCGACGAACGCCTCGCCGAGCCGCGCGCCGAGGTCGGTCGTGACGTTGCCCTCGAGGATGTCGAACGTCACCTGCAGGTAGCGGGCGGGCGTCCCGATGTCGATCCAGTAGGCCTTGTCGTCCGCGAAGCCGTACAGGCCGTTGTCGACGAGCGCCGGCCAGACCTCGCGCTCGATCGAGACCTTCTGATCGGGCGGGATGAGATCGAGCATCGAGCGCTCGAGGACGTACGCCCCGGCCGAGATGAGGTTCGTCGTGATCGGCTCGTCGGCCCCCGGCTTCTCGAGGAACTCCTCGACGGAGTTGTCGGCGCGCAGGCTCACGAGGCCGTAGCTCGACGGGTCCGGCACCGGCACGAGCGCGAGCGTGCCGACCGCCCCCGTCGCCTCGTGCTGCGCGATCTGCGCGCTGAGGTCGAGGTCGGTGAGGACGTCGCCGTTGAGCATGAGGAACCGCTCGTCGAGGAGATCCTCGGCGAACTTCAACGCGCCCGCGGTTCCGCGCGGCTCGGGCTCCTCGACGAAGCGCAGCCGGATGCCGAGCTGCGACCCGTCGCCCAGCACCTGGCGCACGCCGGTCGCGAGGAACCCGCACGACATGATCACGTCGTCGACGCCGTGGCGGCGCAGCCACTCGAGCATGTAGACGATCAGCGGGCGGTCCACGAGCGGGACGACCGTCTTGGGAACCGTCGAGGTCAACGGCCGAAGCCGCGTCCCCTCGCCCCCCACGAGGATCACCGCTTGCATTGCTCTACCTCCCGGTGCATCACGAGAAGGATGTCAGCGTCCCGCGACCGATGCCCTCGTAGGTGAGCCCCGCGCCGCGCACCGCGGCAGCGTCGAGCGCGTTGCGACCGTCGAGCACGAGCGTGCCGGCCATGCGGGCGGCGACCTGCGCCCAGTCCAGCCCGACGAACTCATCCCACTCGGTGACGAGCACGACCGCGTCCGCGCCTTCGGCGGCGTCGAGCGCGTCGGTCGCGAAGTGGACCCCGCGGATGAGCTCGCGCGCCTCCTGCTCGGCGATCGGGTCGTAGACCCGCACGTTGGCGCCGTCGGCCTGCAGCCGCGCGCACAGCACGAGCGACGACGCCTCGCGCATGTCGTCGGTGTTCGGCTTGAACGCGAGCCCGAGCAGCGTGATCGTCTTGCCGACGAGCGAGCCAAGGTGCTTCTGCAGCTTGCCGATCACGCGGCGCTTCTGCAGCTCGTTGACCTCGATGACCGCGTTGAGCAGCTGAAAGTGATAGCCGGAGTTCCCCGCAAGCTGCTTGAGAGCGTTGACATCCTTGGGAAAGCAGGACCCACCAAATCCAATACCTGCTTGCAGGAACTTGTGGCCGATCCGGTCGTCGAGGCCCATGCCGCGCGCGACCTCGATGACGTCTGCGCCCGTCTCCTCGCAGACGTTCGCGATCTCGTTGATGAACGAGATCTTCGTCGCGAGGAAGGCGTTTGACGCGAGCTTCACCATCTCCGCCGACGCGATGTCCGTGCGCACCAGCGGCGCCTCGAGCGGCGCGTAGAGCTCGACCACGGCGTCGCCGGCCCAGTCGCCCTCGTCGCCGATGACGACGCGGTCGGGGTTCAGGAAGTCCTTGACCGCGGAGCCCTCCTTGAGGAACTCCGGGCACGAGACGTAGGCGAGGCCCGCCTTGCCCTGCTCGGTGAGCACGCGCTGGATCGACGCGCCCGTCCCCGCCGGCACGGTCGACTTCATGACGAGCGCGTGGCGATCCGATGCCGGGATCGACGACACGACCGCGCGCACCGCGCTGAGGTCCGCGTCGCCGGAGTACGTCGGCGGCGTGCCGACCGCGACGAACAGCAGCCGCGCGTGGTCCAGGGCGTCGGCGATGTCGGTCGAGAAGTGCAGCCGCTCGCGGTTGTCGGCGACCATCTCGGCCAGGCCGGGCTCGTAGATCGGGATCTCGCCGGCCTGCAGGCGCGCGATCTTGTCCGCATCGATGTCGATGCAGAAGACCTCGCTGCCGAGGTGGGCGAAGCCAGCGGCCGTGACGAGGCCGACATAGCCCGTGCCGATGACGCCGATGGGTTCGCGGACGTCGCTCATGCGGCGGGGGACCCTATCGGGGTGGACAGGCCGGTGACCACGCGACGGCGACTCAGCGCATCCGCTCGAGCGAGCGAGCGATGTCCATCATCTGGCGGTTCGTGAGCTTCTGCGTGAGGCTGTTGGACACCCAGTAGACCGCCTTCGGCGTCTCCCACGCGATGAGCCGGATCTTCTTGCCGTCGAAGTAGCGCCGGTAGGTGCGCTTGCGCATGCGCACCTCGTCGGTCGGGTTGTCGAGGATCGGCGCGGCCTTCCACGTCGTGCCCTGGACGCCGTAGTACTGGCCGACCTCGTTGCCGTAGAGCACCAGCCGGTACGCCCGATAGCGGTTCTTGTTGCGGTCGTAGAGCTCGTAGGACCGCGGGCTGCCCGAGCTCTGATAGCCCTCGCCCGAGATGCGCGCCTTCGGGTAGTAGACCGGCAGCCCGAGCCCGGCCAGGCGCAGGTTCATCGCGAGCACGTGGTTCTCCCCGCCCTCCCGATCGATGATGAGTCCCGGTGCGAGCTTCGTGCGCGCCTTGATGAGCCTGGGCTTCTTAGGCTCGCCGCTGCCGCCGGTCTTGCGACCGCGCACGTCCACGAACCGCTGCACGGTCTCCTCGAGCTTGCGCTTGGAGATCTCGACGTACCCGCCGGGCGCGTCGAGGGCCGGGAAGCGGATCTCGGTCAGCGGGGTCTTCGACGACTCGTAGGCGAGCTTCAGCAGGCGCAGGATCGCCGCGTCGTTCGAGTCCGCGATGTCGGTCTGCGTGTAGCGCCCGAAGATCTTCAGCAGTTCCTTGCGGTCGCCGAAGAGCTTGCCCAGGCCGATCTGCTCCTTCGCCTGGCGCAGGAACTCCTGCTGGCGCGCGGCGCGCACGAAGTCCGAGTCCGCGTGGCGATAGCGCACGTAGCTCAGCGCGTCCTGCCCGCAGAGCTTCTGGTAGCCGGCCTTCAGGTCGATGACGGCGTAGCCGCCGGGACCGCCGCGATCGTTGAAGTAGCGCCGGTCGATGTCGGCGTAGACGCAGCCGAGCCGGTTCACAGCGCGCGCGAAGCCGCCGAAGTTCACGTTGATGACGTGGTTGATCGGGATGCCGAGCAGCGTGCGCACGGTGCGCACGGCGAGCTTCGGCCCGCCGGCGTGGTAGGCGCCGTTGATCTTGTCGGTGCCGCGGCCGGGGATCGTGACCTTCAGGTCGCGCGGCAGCGACATCACCGCCGTGGCCTTCTTGTCGGGATCGAGGCGGACGACGATGATCGTGTCCGAGCGCGGCGGGTTGCCCTTGCCGTCGCCGTAGCGGCGGTCCGAGCCCAGCAGCAGGATCGTCTGCGGGTTGCCGGCCGGGACCTCGTCGAGCACGTTCTTCACGCCCGGGATCGGCGTCGCCTCGCGCGCGAAGACCGTCACGTCCTGGTGGACCTCGAGCAGCAGCCCGCTGGCGACGGCGGTCGCCGTCAGCAGCACGACCGCGAGGCTGCCGAGGGCGAACTTCTTCGCCATCTGCAAGCCCAGCCGCGGGGCCTCCTCCGGCGGGTCGAGCACGCTCACGCGAGCCCGCCTTCGACGGCGCGCAGTGGCGTCCTCGAGATATCCCGCGCGAGCCACGCCGGCAGACCCGCGACGAAGTCGCCCAGCGCGCGGCGGTAGAGCGCGAGGGACTTCACCGACACCCACTCCTCCGGGCCGTGATGACCACCACCGAGCGGGCCGAACTCCACGGCGGGCACGCCGGCCTCGAGGAAGGAGATCGCGTCCGAGGCGCCGTCGCGGCCGATCGACAGCGCCTCGCCCTCGATCGACTTCGAGACCGCCTCGCGCAGCGCGCGCACGTACGGATTGGCGCGCGAGACGTGCGCGGGCGCACGCTGGAAGGTCTTGACGATCCGCACGTCCGGCAGCGCGCGGATCTCGGCGAGGATCTCACCGGGGTCCTGGTTGGGGAGAAAGCGGATGTCGATGTCCATGCTGCAGAGGTCGGGCACCTTGTTGAACGCGTCGCCGCCATCGATGCGCGCGACGTTGATCGAGGGCCGGTCGAAGAGATCGGAGGACTCGCGGCTGAAGCGTAGGGTCTCGACCCGCCGGAAGACGTCGTAGGCCTTGAGGATCGCGTTGTCGCCGAGCCACGGGGTCGAGCCATGGGCCGCGGTTCCCGACACCTCGACGCGGATTGCGAGGACGCCCTTGGCCTGGACGCCGATGTGCAGGTCGGTCGGCTCGCCGGTGATCGCGAAGTCGGCCCGCAGCCCCTCCTCGACGAGCGCCTCGGTGCAGCGATGCTCGACGTCCTCGGACTCCTCGTCGGGGACGCAGATGAAGCGCACGCGGACGTTGCCGTTCGCGGCGACGTCGTGGATCGCGCACATCATCGCGGCGAGGCCGCCCTTCATGTCGTAGGCGCCGCGGCCGATGAGCCGGTCGCCCTCGACCCGTGGGGTGAACTGCGCGGCGTGCGCCGGCACGACGTCGACATGGCCGTGGAAGATCACGCACGGGCCGTCGGCGGGCCCGACCTCGGCGAGCACGACCGGCAGGCCGCCGAACTCGCGCCCCGAGACGGGGATGTCGCGCGCCTCGAGCCACCCCTTGACGAAGCCGACGGCGGCGCGCAGGCCGTTGTCGGTGGACGTGTCGTAGGTCATGAGGTGCTCCGCAAGAACCCGTTCGTCCACAGCGTAAGGGTAACTTGCGGGCGGGGCGATAGCGTCCACCGCGTGTCCAATCGCATCGTCCTCTTCGGCGCCACCGGGTACACGGGCGAGCTGACGGCGCGCGCGCTCGCGGCGCGCGGCGCGCAGCCGCTGCTCGTCGGGCGCAGCGCCGAGCGCGTCGGCGCGCTCGCGGCCGAGCTGGGCATGGAGAGCGCCGTCGTCGACGCCACCGCGCCAGGCGGCGCCGGCGCCCTGGCCGCGCTCCTCGCGCGCGGCGACGTGCTGATCTCGACCGTCGGGCCGTTTGCGCGCTGGGGCACCCCGGCGGTGCGCGCGGCGATCGCCGCCGGCGCGCACTACCTCGACTCGACCGGCGAGCCGCCCTTCATCCGCACGGTGTTCGAGCGCCATGGCCCGGACGCGGGCGAGAGCGTCCTGCTGACGGCGATGGGCTACGACTACGTGCCCGGCAACCTCGCGGGCGCGCTGGCCCTGCGCGCGGCGGGCGCGGACGCGGTTCGCGTCGATGTCGGCTACTTCGTCAGCGGCGACCGGGCGGGCCAGTTCAGCGGCGGAACGCGCGCCTCGGGCGCCGGGATGATCGCCGAGCCGGCCTACGCGTTTCGCGACGGCAGCCTCGTGTCGGAGCGCACGGCGAAGGACCTGCGCCACTTCGAGCTCGACCGGCGGCGCCCCGCGATCTCGATCGGCGCCAGCGAGCAGTTCGCGCTGCCGCGCCAGCATCCCGGCTTGCGCGACGTCCGCGTGTGGCTCGGCTGGTTCGGGCCGGCGTCGCGCCAGCTGCAGCTGATCTCCGGCGCCACGGCGCTCGCGACGAAGCTGCCCGGCGTGCGCGGCGCGATCACGGGCGTGACGGGGCGCCTCGTGCGCGGGTCGACCGGCGGGCCGGACGCGGCGACTCGCGCGCGGGCGCGCTCGCGCGTCGTGGCGATTGCCTCCGATGCGGCGGGCGTCGCGCTCGCGACGATCCGCGTCGAGGGTGCGAGCCCGTACGACTTCACGGCCGAGATGCTCGCCTGGGCCGCGATGCGCGCGGCGGACGGCGGCCTGCAGGGCAGCGGCGCGCTCGGCCCCGCGGAGGCGTTCGGGCTCGACGAGCTCGAGCGCGGCGTCGCGCAGGCCGGCATCGCGCGCACCGCCTGACCGCAGCGCGGCATCGCGCGCACCGCCTGACGACCGCGTAACCTCGCGCCGCGATGTTCGGCCCGCTCGCACAGCGCATCACCGACCACCCGCGCCGCTTCCTGCTCGGCGCGCTCGTCTTCCTGGTCGTGGCGATCGTCGTCGGAACGCCGGTCACCGGCCTGCTGTCGGCCGGCAACGCCGACGACTTCGTCGACCCCGCCGCGGAGAGCACGGTGACCTCGGCGCAGTTGGAGGACCGGCTCGGGCACACGCTCAGCCCGGCGGTCATCGTGCTCGTCCGCTCGCAGGGATCGATCGTCGGCGCGGCGGGGCGCCGCAAGGTCCAGCGCGTGGCCGACCGGATCGTCGCCGACCGCGCGACCGCGCAGGTGACCTCGATCTTCGGCGTGGCCGCGCCCGCGCGCGCGAGGGCCGCCGGCGTCGAGATCACGGCCGCCGCCGCACGCGGCCCGCTCGTGTCCCGCGACCGCCGCGCGACGTACGTCGCCACGTACCTGCGCAGCGACGCCGACGAGACGGCGGCGGGCGAGCGCATCACGGAGGCGCTCGCCGACATCCCCGGCGTGACCGTGGGCGGCTACGCGGTGGCGGTCCCGCAGGTCTCAGACCAGGTCTCCGAGGATCTCGCGAAGGCCGAGACGCTCGCCTTCCCCCTGCTCTTCCTGCTGTCCCTGCTCATCTTCCGCGGCGCGGTCGCGTCGCTGCTGCCGCTGTTCGTCGGGCTGCTGACGATCATGGGCACGTTCCTCGGGCTGCGGATCGTCAACGAGGGCGTGCTGCTCTCGATCTTCGCCCTGAACCTCACGATCGGGCTCGGGCTCGGCTTGGCGATCGACTACTCGCTGTTCGTCCTGTCGCGATATCGAGAGGAGATGGAGCGCGTCGGCCCGGGGCTCGAGGCGCTGACCCGCACGCTGAAGACCGCCGGGCGGACGGTGATCTTCAGCTCGCTGACCGTCGCCGCGGCGATGCTGTCGCTGCTCGTCTTCCCGGCGCGCTTCCTGTACTCGATGGGGGTCGCGGGCGCGATCACGGCGGTCGTCGCGGGCACCGTCGCGCTGACGGCCCTGCCGGCGCTGCTCATGGTCCTCGGCGACCGCGTCAACGCGCTCGCCCCTGCACGGCTGCGCCACCGCGAGGTCGTCACCGAGCGCGGCTTCTTCTATCGCCTGTCGGTGTTCGTCATGCGCCGTCCGGTCGCGGTGGCGCTCGTGACCGCGACGGTGCTCGTGCTCGCGGGCCTGCCGTTCCTACGCATCGAGTTCGCGGGCGCGGACGCGAGCGTCCTGCCCGCCGGCTCGACGGCAAAGGTCGTCGACACGGCCCTGCGCACGGAGTTCCCGCCGGGGCCGACGTCGCCGCTGCAGGTCGCGATCAGCGCGCCGCGCTCGAGCGCCGGCGAGGTGCGCGGCTACGCGCGCGACGTCGCCCGCCTGGAAGGCGCCGCGGCCGCCGAGGCGCCGCGCTACGTCGGCGCGCGCACGTGGCTCATGCAGGTGACGCCCGCGACGCCGGCGCTCGAGGACCCCGCCCTCGACCTCGTCAAGCGCGTGCGCGACGGTCCCGCGCCCGGGCCGGTGGCCGTCGCGGGCGAGTCGGCGCGCTTTCTCGATCAGCTCTCGAGCCTCGGGGGGCGGCTGCCGCTCGCGCTCGCGCTGCTCGCGGTCACGACGCTCTTGATCCTCTTCGCGATGACCGGCTCGGTCGTGCTGCCGCTGAAGGCGCTCGTCATGAACGTGCTGGGGATCAGCGCGGCGTTCGGCCTGCTCGTGCTCGTCTTTCAGGACGGGCGCCTGAAGGGGCTGCTCGACTACACGACCCAGGGCGGGCTCGAGGTCACCCAGCCGCTCGTGCTGCTCGCGATCGCGTTCGGCCTGAGCACGGACTACGGCGTGTTCCTGCTGACGCGCATCAAGGAGGCCCACGACGCCGGCGCGTCCAACGAGCAGGCCGTCGCCGAGGGGCTGCAGCGCACAGGCCGGATCGTGACCGCGGCGGCGCTGCTCTTATGCATCGCGATCGGCGCGTTCGCGACGTCGCAGATCGTCTTCGTCAAGCAGGTCGGCATCGGCACGGCGCTCGCGGTCGCGATCGACGCGACGATCGTGCGCTGCCTGCTCGTCCCGTCGCTGATGGCGCTGCTCGGCGAGCGAAACTGGTGGGCGCCCGCGCCGCTCAAGCGCATGCACGCCCGCCTGCACCTCGGCGAGGGCGGCTGACGGCTACTGCAAGAGCAGGGCGTAGATGCAGAAGCCGAAGACCGAGGCCACAGCGATCCTCAGCGCGTCCTCCCGATCGCCGGCCGTGTAGCGCACGATCGCGAGCACCACGCCGGCGAGCGGCAGGGCCACAGCAACGAAGACCACGAAGTGCGTGCGCAGGAAGTCGAGGATGCGCTCGAGCGACATGCGGGCAAGGCTCGCATACGGGGGCGCGCGACGACAGGCGCCCCGCCCCGAGGCCAGGCGTCCTCAGGGGTGCGCGCGCACGCCGAACTCGATCTCGACGCGGCGGTTCAGCGCACGGCCGGGCGGGTTGTCGTGCCCGTCGATCTCGTTCGGTGCGACCGGCTGGTCCTCGCCGAGGCCCTCCGCGATCACCCGGCCCGCCAGGTTCGGATACGTCGCCACGAGGAGCTCGGCGACCGTTTCGGCGCGGCGTACCGAGAGGTCCTGGTTGAACCCGCGGCTGCCCTTGGCGTCCGTGTGGCCGGTGACGCGGACGGGCCGCGTGGGGTCTGCTCGCGTGGGTGCCGTGCCGAGCGCCGCGATCAGGGCCTGCGCGGCCTCGGGCCGCAGCCGGTCGCTTCCGAAGTCGAACAGCGCCTGCGACGGGATCGTGATGATCGGGTTCGGATCGATGAAGTCGGGGTTCGGGAACGGCCCCCACGGGACGTCGTGGCGGATCCGCTGGTAGTGCGCCTCGACGTAGATGTCGCGCGCCATGCCGCTGCCCTCGAGCCAGCTGAGGTTCAGCACCGGGATGCGAACGATGGCCGACGCCCGCTCGCCGGTGTTGCCGGGGCAGAAGTCGACGGCGTCGGTGAGGTGCCAGTTCAGCTCGAAGCGCGGGCGCAGCGAGACGAACAGCCGGTTGGTCGGGTCCACGACCTTCTCGAGCTCCACGAACCCGTCGACCCGGCGCGTGTCGGGGCCGTACTCGCTCGCGCCCACGCCGCCGAAGAGCTGCCCGCCGACGCGGATGTTCGTGTTCAGCTCGAGCACGGGCGTGGCCGCGGTGCCGGTGATGCCGGCACTGGATAGCGGGATTCGCACGCTGCTCTGTCCGATGAGCTGCTGGAGCACCTGGTGGCGGCGCGCGAGGAGCGTGCGCTGCACCGTCGCCATCAGGACGTCCTCGACGGGCCTGTGGTCGTCGTCGCCCTTCAGCGAGGTGATGACGCAGCTGGACGGCTGGGTCGCCTCATTCCAGACGAAGCGCGGGGTTCCGGTTGCGGCGAAGTACGCGCGCCACACCGGGCCGACCTCCGGGCAGCCGCAGCGGCGCTCGGCCTCGGCGGGAAAGGCCCGAGACCAGAACTGCCACTTGTCCTCGGCGAGGTCCTGCGGGACGGGCTCGCAGGCTTCGGGCGCCTGCGACGGGTCGCGCGTCGACCACGCCGGCCGCGGCCGGTAGGCGGGCATGCGGGCCAGCACGCGGCCCGCGGAGGGAGGCTCGCCGAACGCGCGCGCCTCCTGTTCGGCGCGCAGGTCGTCGTCGTCGTGGCACGTGCCGGCGCAATCCGGGCAGCGCTGAAGGGTTGGGCCGGAGAAGCTGCGCTCGGCTACGGCGCGAGCAAGCTGTGCCGAGAGCGCGTCGCCCGGCGGCGCGGAGGTCGAGGCCTGACCGGTGACCCCTCTCCCCTCCGCGCCACCGAGCGCGAGCCGTGAGGTGCTGGCCGGTGGCGCCCCACGGGCTGCGGCCGCGCGAGGCTGGCGGCCCGCGGCCTCAGGTGCTGCCGGTGCGATGTGCTCCGCGAGCAAGCCGTCCGTCCTTCGCCGCTGACGCGCCCCATCGTAAGCGCGTTCGGGGCCGGACGCCAGCGGCGACCGCCACCGCCACCGCCGGCGCGTTCGCGTTCGCGGCTAGGCGGCGGCGAGGCGAGCTCCGCCGGGGCGCAGCTGCACGACGTTGTCGGGCAGTGCGAGCGTGCCGTTCGGCGACGGACGTCCCGCCGGCGGGATGCGCCCGACGTCGTTGAACGTGTCGCGAGAGATCGGCTCGAGGCGGCGGGGAAGCTCTGTGACGGTTGGCGAGAACATGACGAGGGGTTCCAAGGGAGAGGGTCGGTTGATGCTGCAACTCTCCCGCTTGGCGCAGGTCGCGCCAATGAGACAACCCCGCCAATCGCGGTGCGGCTAACCGCCCCCTCCGACGGCAACGACAGCCGTCACGCGGCGCGCGAAGGCGCGCCGCCGCGACCGCTACGCCGCCTTGTCGCCTTCCGCGATGCGCAGGAACGCGCTCCAGCGCCGCTGGTCGCGACCCGCGCGGCGCTGCTCCTCGGTGTGATCGTCGGCCGCCGCGTACGCGCTCTCGGCCTGCTGCAGCTTGTCGCGGAGGTCCGCCGCGTCCAGCTCGTCGGGGGTGTGCGCCTCCTCGACGAGCACGAGCACGCCCTCCTCGGAGACCTGCACGTAGCCCTCGCCCTGCGCGTAGCTGACGATGTCGTCGTCCGACTTGTACAGCCGCAGCTCCGTCGGCACGAGCAGGCCGAGCAGCGGCTGGTGGCGGGCCATGATGCCGATCGAGCCGACCTCGGTCCGCGTCGAGACGAACTCGACCTCGTCGTCGAAGACCGACCCCTCGGGCGTCAGGACCTCGACGCGAAACGGTGTCCGGGCCACAGGCTCAGTCGTCCTTCTTGCCGCTGGCGGCCTTCACGACGTCGTCGATCGTGCCCTTGAGGAAGAACGCCGACTCCGGCACGTCGTCGTGCTGGCCGTCGATGATCTCCTTGAAGCCGCGAATCGTCTCGGCGATCGGGACGTACTGGCCCGGCAGGCCGGTGAACTGCTCGGCGACGAAGAACGGCTGCGACAAGAAGCGCTCGACCCGGCGCGCCCGGCCGACGATGAGCTTGTCCTCGTCGGACAGCTCGTCGATGCCGAGGATCGCGATGATGTCCTGCAGCTCCTTGTAGCGCTGGAGGATCTCCTTGACGCGGTTGGCGATCGTGAAGTGCTCCTCGCCGAGGATGTCCGGCTTGAGGATCGTGGACGTCGAGTCCAGCGGGTCGACCGCCGGGTAGATGCCCTTCTCCGAGATCGCGCGCGACAGCGTCGTCGTCGCGTTGAGGTGCGCGAACACCGACGCGGGGGCCGGGTCGGTGAGGTCGTCGGCCGGGACGTAGATCGCCTGGATCGACGTGACCGAGCCGTCGCGCGTCGAGGTGATGCGCTCCTGCAGCTGGCCCATCTCCGTCTCGAGCGTCGGCTGGTAGCCGACCTGCGACGGCATCCGGCCCAGCAGCGCCGAGACTTCCGAGCCCGCCTGGACGAAGCGGAAGATGTTGTCGATGAACAGCAGCACATCCTGGCCGCCCTGCTCGCGGAAGTACTCCGCCATCGTCAGCCCGGTCAGCGCGACGCGCATGCGGGCTCCCGGAGGCTCGTTCATCTGACCGAAGACGAGCATCGTCTTGTCGATGACGCCGGACTCCTTCATCTCGAGCCAGAGGTCGTTGCCCTCGCGGGAGCGCTCGCCCACGCCGCAGAAGGCCGACAGGCCGCCGTGCTCCTGCGCGAGGTTGTTGATGAGCTCCTGGATGAGCACGGTCTTGCCCACGCCGGCCCCGCCGAACAGGCCGACCTTGCCGCCCTTGGCGTACGGCGCGAGCAGGTCGACGACCTTGATGCCGGTCTCGAACATCTCCGTCGTCGGCATGAGGTTCTCGACCGTCGGGGCGGGCCGGTGGATCGGCCAGCGCTCCTCGAACTCGACCTCGCCGCCGAGGTCGATCGGCTCGCCGAGCAGGTTGAAGATCCGCCCGAGCGTGCCGTTGCCGACCGGCACCATGATCGGGCCGCCGGTGTCGGTGACCTCCATGCCGCGGGCCAGGCCGTCGGTGGAGTCCATCGCGACGCAGCGCACGCGGTCGTCGCCGAGGTGCTGCTGGACCTCGAGCGTCAGCGACTGGTCGTCGCCGCGATCGATCGTCAGCGCGTTGTAGATCTCGGGAAGCTCGCCGTTGGGGAAGGTCGCCTCGATCACGACGCCCTGGATCTCCTCGATCCGACCCGTATTGGTCTTGGTCTCTGACTCTGTATCTGTCTCTGTCGTAGCCACTGGGTTTCTCCTTACGTGAGCGACTCGGCGCCCGCGACGACTTCCATGATTTCCTGGGTGATCTCGGCCTGTCGGGCGCGGTTCATCTCCAGCGTGAGGTCTTCGATGAGCTCGCCGGCGTT
Organism: uncultured Actinomycetes bacterium; assembly: GCA_963839905.1. GTDB lineage: Bacteria > Actinomycetota > Thermoleophilia > Solirubrobacterales > Solirubrobacteraceae > CADCVQ01. The sequence continues at coordinate 880,772 of CAWIXC010000018.1, forward strand.
CTCGGACGCGTTGCGCATCGCGGTCATGCGAGCGCCGTGCTCGGATGCCGTGGACTCGAGCAGCGCGCGGTACACGGAGATCTCGACGTAGTCGGGCACGAGGCGGGCGAGGATGTCCTTGGCGTCGGGCTCGTACTCGACGAGCGCGCGGCTGCGGTGCGACTCGCTGTCGTCATCTTCGTCGTCGTCGGTGCCTTCGACGATCGTCGCCTGCTGCAACGGAAGCAGCGTCTCGCGACGAACCTCCTGGGTCAGCGGCGAGATGTAGCCGTTGTAGAAGATCTCCACGCGGTCGGCCTTGCCGTCGACGTACGCGGCGATGAGGTCCTCGGCGATCGCGCGGGCGTCGGCATAGGCGGGCCGGTCGGTGAAGCCGACGTAGCGCCCCACCGGGTCCTTGCCGCGGAAGGTCAGCGTCGAGACGCCGCGGCGACCCACGGCGCTGTAGAGCAGCGACCGCCCGTCGGATTCGTACTCGCGCCCCGCGCGCAGCGCGGCACGCACGATCTGCGAGTTGAACGCGCCCGCGAGGCCGCGGTCGCCGGTGACGAGCAGCAGCGCGACCTTGTCCTCGCTCGGGTGCTCCCTGAGGATCGGCAGGCCCGAGACCTCCGACGACCCGGCCGCCTCGGCGGCCTGGCGCGTCATCCGCCGGATCGCCCCGGCATACGGGCGCAGCGCGGCGATGCGCTGCTCGGCGCGGCGCAAGCGAGCCGCCGCGACCATCTCCATGGCCCGGGTGATCTTCTGGATGTTCTTGACGGACCCGATCCGGGCCTTGACGTCGCGCTGGGTGGCGCTCACGCCGGTGCCGCCTCCTTCTCGGGCTCCGACTCGGGTGCGGATGCCTCGTCGTCGGAGGCGTCGTCGGACGCCGAGGACGATGCCTCGGGCTCGTCGGAGTCGGAGTCCGAGTCGATCGGGACGCCATCCTCGTCGATGTCGTCGCCGAAGTCCCCGGCGAACTCCTTGACGGCCTCGTCGACGGCCTCGACGACATCGTCGTCCCACGACCCGCCGGCGATCTTCTCGAGCAGGTCGGCGTGCTCGGCGCGCATCCGCGCGATCAGGCCCTCGTGGAACTCCGACACGCGATCGACCGAGACGCGATCGAGGAAGCCGTTCGTCGCGGCGTAGATCACGACGACCTGCTCCTCGACGGCCATCGGCGCGCGCTCGTTCTGGTTGAGCGTCTTGACGAGCCGCTCGCCGCGGGCGAGCGTCGCCTGCGTGTCGGCGTCGAGATCGGAGCCGAACTGGGCGAACGCCTCGAGGTCGCGGTACTGCGAGAGCTCGAGCTTCAGGCGCCCCGCCACCTTGCGCATCGGCTTGACCTGCGCGTTGCCGCCGACGCGCGACACCGAGATGCCCACGTTGATCGCCGGTCGCACGCCCGAGAAGAAGAGCTTCGGCTCGAGGAAGATCTGGCCGTCGGTGATCGAGATGACGTTCGTCGGGATGTAGGCCGACACGTCGCCGGCCTGCGTCTCGATGATCGGCAGCGCGGTCATCGAGCCGCCGCCGAGGTCGTCGTTGAGCTTGACCGCGCGCTCGAGCAGGCGGCTGTGCAGGTAGAAGACGTCGCCCGGGTAGGCCTCGCGACCCGGCGGGCGGCGCAGCAGCAGCGACATCTGGCGGTAGGCGAACGCGTGCTTGGTGAGGTCGTCGTAGACGCACAGCGCCGCGCCCCCGTTGTAGAGGAAGTGCTCGGCCATCGCGGCACCCGCGTACGGCGCGAGGAACTTCACCGGGGCTGCCTCGTCGGCGGAGGCGGCCACGATGATCGTGTTCTCCATCGCGCCGGCCTCCTGCAGCGTCTCGGCGAGCGCGACGACGGTCGCCATGCGCTGGCCGATCGCGACGTAGACGGAGATGACGCCCGACTTGCGGTTGTTGATGATCGTGTCGATCGCGATCGTCGTCTTGCCGGTCTGGCGGTCGCCGATGATCAGCTCGCGCTGGCCGCGGCCGATCGGGATCATCGCGTCGATCGCCTTGATCCCGGTCTGCAGCGGCTCGATGACCGGCTGGCGCTGGACGACGCCGGGGGCCTTGAACTCCGCCGGGCGCTTCTCCTTGGCGTTGATGTCGCCCTTGCCGTCCAGCGCGTTGCCGAGCGGGTCGACGATGCGGCCGAGCAGCTCGTCGCCGACGGGGATCTCGAGCAGCGAGCCCGTGCGCTTGACCGTGTCGCCCTCGACGATCTTGTCCCAGTCGCCGAACAGCACGACGCCGACGTTGTCGGACTCGAGGTTCAGCGCGAGCCCCGTGACGCCGTGCGGCAGCTCGAGCATCTCGAACGACATCGCGTTCTCGAGGCCGTGGACGCGCGCGATGCCGTCGCCCACGGAGAGCACCGTGCCGACCTCGGTCAGCTCGGCCGAGCCTGCGTCCAGCCCCTCGATGCGGCTCTTGAGGATGGACGTGATCTCATCTGGCTTGATCTTCATGGACATGGAGGTCGTGTCAGCTCCTTGGTAGCTCGCGGCATCAGTCAGGCGCCGCGGGCGACGTGCTTTCTAAGGTTGTCGAGGCGGTTGCGGATCGAGGCGTCGAGGATCGAGTTGCCCACGCGCAGGACGATGCCGCCGAGGATGTCCGGGTCGACGTCCGCGGTGACCTCGATCTTCTGGCCGGTGTCCTTCGCGATGCGGTCGCCGATCTGCTTGACGGTCTTCTTGTCGAGCTCCGTGGCGGTCGAGATCTGGACGGGGAGGATCTTGTTCTCCTGCTCCCAGAGCCCGTCGTAGTAGCGCCGGATGCGGAACACCGCCGGCATGCGGTGCTTCTCGATCAGCAGCTCGAGGAAGTTGATGAGCGTCGGCTCGGCGTCCTCGACGGTCTTCGCCAGCCCATCCTTCTTCTCGGGTGTGGAGAAGTAGGGCGAGAAGAAGAAGATCGCGAGGTCGCGGTTGTCCTGCAGCGCGTCCGCGAACTGCCCGAGCTGCTCGCGGATCTCGTCGAGCTTGTCGTGCTCCTGCGCGACGGCGAACAGCGACCGGCCGTAGACCTCGGCGATCTCTTCCATGCGATCAGTTCCCTCGCTCGCCGGCGAGCGCCGAGAAGTCGAGCTCCGAGAGCGCTTCCTCCACGAGGCGACGCTGGTCGTCCTCGTCGAGCGTCTTGCGTGTGACCTTCTCGGTCGCGAGGATCGTCAGGTCGGCGACCTCGTTGCGGATCTCCTGGATCGCGCGCCGCGTCTCGGCCTGGATGTCGCGCTTGGTCGACTCGAGCAGCTCCTCGCGCTTGGCCTTGGCGTCGCTCAGCGCCGACGCCTCCGCGGCCTCGGCGGCCTTGCGGGCGCGGGAGACGATGTCCTCGGCCTGCTCGCGGGCCTTGGCGAGGCGCTCGCGGTATTCGGCGAGCAGCTTGTCGGCCTCCACGCGCGTGTTCTCGGCCGCGTCGATGGAGTCCTCGATGATCTTCTGGCGCTTGTCGAGCGCCTCCTGGATCCTCGGGAACACGACCTTCTTGAGGATGTAGAGCGAGAGTCCGAAGACAAGGAACGTCCAGATCATCAGCCCCACGTCGGGCGAGACGAGGAACGACCCGCTCTCGTCCTCGGCCTTTGCTCCCTCGGCTGCGGCGAGCGGTAGTCCGGCGATGATGCTGGTGAGGTCCATCGCTGCCTAGAGGAAGAAGGCGATGAGGCCGCCGACGAGGCCGTAGAAGAAGCACGCCTCGGTGAGGGCGAAGCCGAGCCACTGAATGGAGGCGATCTCGTCCTTCATCTCGGGCTGGCGCGTGACCGACTCGATGACCTTGCCGAACAGCATGCCGATGCCGGCACCGGCGCCCGCGGCGCCACCGCCCGCGCCGACACCCAGCGCGATGGCGCGGCCGGCCTTCTCGCCGTAGGCGGCCGGATCCCCGCCCGCCTGAGCGAGGACGGTGATGGTGTCCATAGCGATGCTCATAGTTCTTTCAAGCTCCTTCTAGTGGGTTTCGGAGACGGCGCTACCCAGGTAGATGCACGTCAGGATGGCGAAGATGAACGCCTGCAAACCGGCGACAAGCGTGGCTTCGAAGATGAAGATCGCGACCCCTGCGGGCATCGTGAACCAGGCGAGGACCTCGAGGCCGAGCAGCACCGCCAGGCCGCCGGACATGAACTGGATGAGCATGTGGCCGGCGAGGATGTTCGCGAAGAGCCGGACCGTGAGCGACACGAGCCGCAGGAAGTTCGACAGCAGCTCGAGCGGGAAGATCATGATGAGGATCGGCCCTTTGAGGCCCGGCGGGATCAGGCTCTTCGTGTAGCCCACGAAGCCCTTGGCGCGGACGCCCTCGATGTTGAAGGCGAAGAACACGATGAGCGCGAGGACGAGCGGGATCGAGACGTTGGCCGTCGCCGCGAAGATCTGAAACGAGGGGACCGCGAGGCCGAAGACGTCGACCTTGTGCTCGGTGTTGACCGGCAGCGGCAGGTAGCCGATGAGGTTCGAGATCCAGATGAAGACGAAGAGCGTGAAGACGAGCGGGAACCACTTCTTCGCCATCGCGTCGCTCATGTTGTCGCGCACGACCTTGTCGCGCATGCCCGTGTAGGCCCACTCCACGGCGGTCTGCCAGCGGTTCGGCCGGCCAACCATGCGCTTGGAGATGAAGAGCATGAGCCCGAGCGTCAGGGCCGTCGCGATGAGGAGGTAGAGCACGCCCTTGTTGAGGTCCATCGGACCGGGCAGGCTGAGCCAGGGATCGAGCTTGAACTCGTTCTGCGGGCTGAACTCCTCGTTGTCCAGGCGCTTGGCGCCGAACAGCACGACGATCAGGACCATCCCGAGGATGTAGACGCCCAGGATCCCGAACGTGATCTTGCGGCGCGTGCTCATGCGGACATCCTCTTTCTCTGCCTGTGCGCGACGGCAGACACGACGAAGTGAAAGGAGAAGGCGCCGAAGACGATCAGCGCGGTGGCCAAGGCGTCGGCACGGCTGCTCGTCAGGCCGACGGCGATGATCGCGCAGGCCAGCAGCCAGACGCGGAGCATCCGCAGGGCGACGCCGAGCCCAAGCTGGCGGCGCGCGTCGGGAACCTCGGCGATACGGCGGTCGGCGACCAGCGAGGCGCAGCGCACGACGACCCACGCGACGGCGCCGACGACGACCCCGACGGCCGGCGCGCCCAGCGCGAGCGCCGCGACCGCAACGACCAGGACCAAGACGATGTCGAGGTACGAGGTCAGGGACACGGATCCGCGCTCAAAGGTCGCGGAGGCGCTTACCGACAAGGACGGTCCCAACGGAGGATCGGCCGGATCGGCCCGCCGCCGAGCGCGCCGGAGGTCGGCTCGCAGGGCTGGCGCGTGGTGTTATGAAAACCGGGCATGGCGAAGGGGTCGCAACCCTACACGTGCGCGACCGCGTAGGCGGTGCGGGCATATCGTGCGGTTGACCCGCCTCCACGATAGCCGTTCGCGAGACTTTGTAACAACATTGTGACAGGCGGTACGACCTATCCGGACCGGCGTTGTCGCGTCGCCGCTTGGGCGGCGGTGAGCCGGCGCCGGTGCTCCCGTCGATCGGCTTTGCCACCGGCGCTCCGTGAGGCGGACGCGTTCGTGAAGACGAGCAGGCCGCCGAAGGTGAAGCTGCGGACGCCTCCGCAGGCATAGGCCGTTCAACGTCGCGATCACCGGCGTGGCCGTGAAGTGCGCGCCCCTGAGCGTGGAGCTCGTGATGGTTCCCCTCAGGCCCAGCGCGCCACTCGCCGGATCGGTGTTCAGGTCCACGTCGAAGCTGCTCCGGCTGCCGTCGCTCCACAAGACCGTGCTGTCTCGCCCGCGCAGCGTGAACGGCGCGGGCACGCAGCCTCTCGCGACGATCGGGTTCGACACGAAGACGACGGCGGACTTCAGCCGTGGGTACCGGCCGCTCGGCGACGCGCAGCTCGACGCCAGCCCGCGCCCGGACGCCGTGGTCGTCGTGAAGTTCAGCGGCGGCGAGAAGTCGATCTGCGCGTTGAAGAAGCACGTCAGGTCGATGGCTGGAATCCGCGCACCGGCCGCAGCGCCCGGCGCGGCCAGCATGGCGGCACATCCGCTGGCCAGCAACACGAGCGCCTGCCTGATGAGCAGCTGTCGAGCCCGTCCACCCGGGCTGCGAACGATGGCCGTCATGGTGCGGGCGACCCGCTGCGACGCGCGATCACCAGCGACCCGGGCCGGTCATCGTGAGCGGCGCGGGCGAGCAGCCGCGCGCGACGAGCGGTTGGGTGGCGAACACACGACCCCGGACTTGATCTGCGGGTAACGACCGCTCGGCGAGGTGCAGCTCGACAGCAGTCCGCGCGACCTCGCCGTCGCCACAGCGGGCTCGCGAGTCACGACGGGAGCGGGGGCCTGTGCGTGAAGATGTCGAAGCCGAAGTTGATCGCCAGGCTGTTCACCCCGCCAAGCCCGCAGACGCCGTCCTGCAGGATGAGCAGCGGGACGGCCGAGATCCGGCTGCCGGCGAGCGTCCCACCCGAGATCTCCGCCTCGGGCCCGAAGCCCTTCGCCAGCGGATTGGTGTTCACGCGAAACGTGAAGTCGCTCGTCGACTCGTCGTTCCATAGGATGCTCCCGACCCCCTCGACCAGGATCGGCAGCGGCGAGCAGCCCGTGGCCGTGGAGTGCCCGCGATCGGCGAACAGCACCGACGACAGCAGACGTCCATGCCGGCCGGTCGGCGACAGGCAGCCCGTCAACGCAGCCGTCGTCTGCGCCGTTACCGTGTTGTTGTCGAGCTTCGGCGCGAAGTCGAACTGAAACGACGCGAAGCACGAGAGATCGACCTGGCGCAGGTTCACCTGCTCACGCACTCGCCGCGCGAGGTCGTTGGTGATCAAGGCTCGCCCGAGACCGCCCGCACGCGTGCGCGTGCGCACCTTCGCGCGCACCGCGGTGCCGACATGCTTGCCGGCAGGCGCGCGCTTGGCGCTGTCAGCCTTGGGCGCGCCCACACGCGCGCCCGCTGGCACGCCCCCGGCCAACACCACGAGACCCGTGCTCACCACGAGCAACGCGCCCAGCCCCCGCCGCCTCAACCGGCCGTACCCACGCGGTCCGCGCACGTTGCGATGCCTGCGATCAATGGCGCCCACGGAGTCTCCTTCGGTCGAGTTTGGTCCGAGCGTTGAAGCCGAGCAAGTCGATCGTCGGATCGGTGATCACATCAGCCATTGTCAGCGAGACCGGTACGGGGACGCAGCCGGTCGCGACCAGCGGCCGCGTGGCGAAGACGACACCGGACTTCAGCCGCGGGTAGCCGCCGCTCGGCGACGTGCAGCTCGAGGCGAGCCCGCGCGCCGTCACGGAGATGCGAACGACGGCCATGAAGATCCCCCTGTCTCAAGAGCCCGCCCGGCGACTATACGCGCGGTCGCGATCAACAATCAACCCCACCCGGACACGGGCTCGGGCACAGGTCGTAGCATCGGGACGTGGCCCACGATCACGACCATGGGCACGGCCACGCGGAGCACACGCATGCGCCGTCGGCCGACGCCGACCGCCGCTGGCTGACCGTCGCGCTCGCGCTGATCGCGGGGTTCATGGGCGTCGAGGTCGTCGCGGGCCTGCTCGCCGGCTCGCTCGCGCTGCTCTCCGACGCGGCCCACATGCTCACCGACGCGGCCTCGATCGGCCTCGCGCTCGTCGCGGCGCGGTTCGCCGCGCGGCCGGCGTCCGGCGCGTTCACGTTCGGCTTCGGGCGCGCTGAGATCCTCTCGGCGCAGGTCAACGGCGCGGCGCTGTTCGTGCTCGCCGGCGTCATCGCGATCGAGGGCTTCCAGCGGCTCGGCTCGCCGCCCGACGTCGAGGGGGCGATCGTCATCGCCGTCGGCGCGGTCGGGGCGCTCGTGAACGTCGCCGCGTTCTGGGCGCTCTCGCGCTCGGAGCGCCAGAGCATGAACGTCGCCGGGGCGCGCGCGCACGTCCTCGCCGACCTCTACGGCTCGGTCGCGGCGATCGCGGCGGGCATCGTCATCGCCGCGGGCGGCCCGGCGCAGGTCGACGCGATCGCCGCGCTCACGGTCGCCGCGCTCATGCTGCGCGGCGGCTGGACGCTGCTGCGCGCGTCGGCGCGCGTCCTGCTCGAGGCTGCCCCGCGGGGCATCGACCCGGACGAGGTCGGGCACGCGCTCGCCTCGCACAAGGGCGTCGTCGAGGTCCACGACCTGCACGTCTGGGAGGTCACGTCCGGCTTCCCCGCGCTCGCGGCGCACGTCGTCGTCGCGGCCAACGACGACTGCCACGGCTACCGTCGCGAGCTGCAGGAGCTGCTGCGCGAGCGCTTCGGCATCCGCCACACGACCCTGCAGGTCGACCACGAGTCGTGGAACGAGCTCGTGGACATCCAGCCCGTGCAGCGCACGTGACGGCGCCGTCTCACTACCCGTTCGTGACGCGCATGGCGATGAAGCTCCACGCCGCGTCGGCCCTGCCGGACGTCCTGTCGATCGAGGTCGAGCCCGAGTGGGGATACGCCACCCGCATCGTCTACCGCTGCGGCGCGACCCGGATGACGTTCGGCAACGACGTCGGGCTGAACTCGGGCGCGGCCTGCGAGGTGGTGACCGACAAGGCGTTCACGAAGCACTTCCTGAGCCACAACGGGTACGTCACCCCGAAGGGCGCGACGTTTCTGCGGCCGTGGTGGGCCGACCGCGTGACCGACCGCGGCCGCCCGTCGGTCGTGCGCACGACCGACGACGCGGAGGCCTACGCGCGCGACGACCTCGGGCTGCCCGTCTACGTCAAGCCCGTCGCCGGCTCGCAGGGCTCCGGGATCTGCCGCTGCGACACCGTCGACGACCTGGCCAGGGCGATCGCCGAGGTCGCACACCACCAAGCGAAGGTGATCATGGTCGAGGAAGTCGTCGACATGCCCGACTACCGGCTCGTGATCCTGCACGACGAGCTGATCTCGGCGTATCGCCGGGTGCCGTTGAGCGTCGTCGGCGACGGCGGGCAGACGGTCCTCTCGCTGCTGCGCGAGCTCGACCAGGAGTTCCGCGTGACGGGTCGCGACACGCGGCTCAAGCTCGACGATCCGCGCATCGTGCGCTGCCTGCGACGCCAGCAGCTCAGGCTGGACTCCGTGCCAGCTGTCGGCGAGCGCGTCCCGCTGCTCGACATCTCGAACCTGTCGGCCGGCGGCGTGGCGGAGGACGTGACCGCCGAGGTCGCGCCGCGCTGGCGCGACCTGGGTCGCGAGCTGACCGCCGCCTTCGGGCTGCAGTTCTGCGGCGTGGACATCGCGTGCGCCGACATCACCGACGAGTCCGCGGACTACTCGGTCCTCGAGCTGAACGCCGCTCCCGGCCTCGACCACTACGCCTCGGTCGGCGCCGAGCAGGAGGCGATCGTCGACGCGCTCTACGCCAGGGTCCTCAACGCGGCCCCGCAGCCGGCCGCCCCACCTACAGCGCCGACGACCCGATGACCTCCTGCCACCAGGCGCGCTCGGGATCGGTCTTCGCGATCCGCAGGCGCCGCCGCGCGTGCCACTGCAGCTGGTCGCGAGAGCCGACGAGGATGTGCGGCCCGGTCACCGCGTAGCGGCCGTCCGACAGCACGACGAGCGCGCCCGGCGTGTCCCAGCGCGTGCCGAGGCGCTCGATGACATCGAGGCCGAGCACCGTCTCGGGCGCGTCGCGATCGCCGTCGGTCTCGTCGTCCCACGGCCGCGACGTGAAGATCGGCGCGCCCGACGGCCGGTGCACGCGCTCGGGCCGCGGCGCCGGCCCGACCGGCCCCGTGCGCCAGCGCTCGCGCGCCTCCACGAGCGCCGCCATCGCGCTCTGGCGGGCGAGCACGTAGAGCCGGTCGCCGGCCTCGAGGCGCGTCGAGCCGCGCGGCGGAAGGGCCTCGTCGTTGCGCACGAGCACGTTGACGAGCGCATCGCGCGGCAGCCCGAGGTCGCGCACGCGCACGCCGATCGCCGCGTCGCCCTCGACGAGCGGGACCTCGACCACGTCCGCCCCGAGCTGGCGGATCTGCCCGACCTCGACCAGCGGGCTGCGCAACGCCGGCTCGTCCGTGAGCGCGCCGAGCTTGCCGGCGATCCACGTGAACGTCGAGCCCTGCAGCAGCGTCGAGACGAGCACCGCGAAGAACGCGATGTTGAAGAACTGCACCGCGTTGGGGATACCCTCGATGATCGGGAACGTCGCAAGCACGACCGGCACCGCACCGCGCAGCCCGGCCCAGCCGAGCACGATCCGCTCGGACGTTCGCAGCGGCGCGAGCGCGGTCGCCACCATGACGGCGAGCGGCCGCGCGACGAAGACGAGCACGAGCGCGAGCGCGGTGCCCTCGAGCGCGATGTCGAGCAGGTCGGACGGGAACACGAGCAGGCCGAGCGCGAAGAACATCGTGAGCTGGGCGAGCCACGCGAGGCCGTCGTGGAACGCCGCGACGGTCTGGCGCGCGGGCAGCGTCGTCGACCCCATCGCCAGGCCCGCGAGGTAGACCGCGAGGAACCCGGAGCCGTGTAGCACGTCCGCCGCGCCGAACGCGATCGCGACCACCGCGAGCGACGCGACCGGGTACAGCCCGCCGGTCGCGAGGTTGGCCCGCCGGAAGGCCTGCACCGCGAGCAGGCCCACGAGCGCGCCGACGACCGCGCCGATGCCGAGCTGCTGGACGAGCAGCAGGCCCATGTCGAGCACGCCGTAGTCCGGCAGGCGGATCCACTCGATGAAGCCGATCACGAGCAGGACCGCGACCGGGTCGTTCATGCCGGCCTCGCCCTCGAGCGTGCGCGCGAGCTGGCGCTTGAGCGTCGACCCGCGCAGCAGCGCGAAGATCGCCGCGCCGTCGGTCGCGGACACGATCGAGCCGACAAGCAGCCCCTCGAGCAGGGTGAGGTCGAGCAGGGCGTACGCCGCGAGGCCGGTGACGATCGCGGTGAGCAGCGTTCCCGCGAGCGCGAGGCTCAGCGCCGAGCCGATGACCGGGCGGATCTCGGGAAGGCCCGCGGCGAGGCCGCCTTCGAACAGGATCAGCGCGAGGGCGATGATCCCGATCGTTCGCGCGAGGTGATAGTCGTCGAACTGGATGAGGTCCAGGCCGTCTGACCCGAGCGCCATCCCGATGCCGAGGAACAGCACGAGGCCGGGGATCCGCAGCCGGCCGGCCGCCAGCGAGGCCACGAGGCCGAGCGCGAGCAGGCCACCGGCGGCCAAGATGAACAGGCCTTCAGCGTGTCCCATCGCGGGATCTTGCTACAGCCAGCCGGCGCGGCGCAGTGTGCGGTACAAGACGAAGCCGCACAGGAGCATGGCTGTGATCGCGAGGGGGTAGCCGACGCGCCAAGCAAGCTCGGGCATGTGCTTGAAGTTCATGCCCCAGATCGACGCCATGAAGGTCGGCACGGCGATGATCGCCGCCCAGCCGGAGATCTTGCGCACGACGTCGGCCTGCTGCAGGCTGATGACCGCGAGGTTGGCCTGGAAGATGTTCGCCAGGACGTCGCGCTGCGTGGCGATCTCCTCCTCCACGCGCGTGAGGTGATCCTCGACGTCGCGCAGGTGGTTGCGCAGCAGATCGGGGACGTTCGCGCGCGTCTTCGACTCGAGCACGCCGAGGGCGCTCAAGAGCGGGTGCACGGCGCGGTAGAAGCGGGCGAGCTCGCGGCGCAGCTGGTAGATGCGGCGCGTCTGGTCGCCCTCGCGCTCGAAGACGGCCTCCTCGACCTCCTCGACGTCGTTCTCGATCCCCTCGACCACCGGGACGTAGTCGTCGACGACCTTGTCCATGACGGCCCAGACCGCGGCGGCCGGACCGAGGCGCAGCAGGTCCTCGCGCGCCTCGAGGCGCTCGCGCGCGGAGTGCAGCTCGCTCGCGGCCCCGTGGCGCACGACGACGACGTAGCCCGGCCCCGTGAAGACGTGGACCTCGCCGAACTCGACCTCCTCGGTCTTGTCGATGTAGCGCGCGGTGTGCAGGACGAGGAAGTAGCCGTCGGCGTAGTCCTCGATCTTCGGGCGCTGGTGTGCCTCCATCGCGTCCTCGACCGCGACCGGCGGCAGGTCGAAGCGCTTGGCGACCTCGAGCAGCTCCTCCTGCGTCGGGTCGTGCATGCCCAGCCAGACGAACCCGTTCTCGTCGCCGAGGCGCTCCGCGGCCTCCTCGATCTCGAGCGGGTCGTCGTTCTGGCGGCATCCGTCCTTGTAGTGGGCGCAGTCGACGAGCATGGGTTCCTCAGCGCGGCGAGCGGTAGCTCGCCTGCGGTCGCAGGCCGGACGTCAGCACCCGGCGCAGGACCTGCAGCGCGGTGCGCTCGCGGCCGTTGGGCGTGATGAGCCCGGAGTCCCATGTCGTGTCGGCCGGGCCGGCGTTCCAGTGGTAGAGGTAGATGCCCTTGATGCGCTTGTTGAGCGCCAGGACGCGGTCGAAGAGATAGCGCGTGACCTCGCCCGCGTGCTTCGGCCCCTCGGGGATATCGGTCGTGCTGCCGTTGTCGCGGCGCACGAGCCCGCCCGTCTCCGTGAGCCACACGTCGGCCCCGGGCAGTGCCTTCAGCAGCAGGCGCAGGCGGGTCATCTTGAAGCGGTTGGCTTCCACGTAGTTGTGCACGCCCCAGCGCTTGGGCGTATACCCGAGCTTCTTGCGAAACGCCTTGATGTAGGCCACGGCGTTTGGCATGTCCAGGATCTCCGGAGCGAGGATCGTGCATGACGGGCACTCGCGGCGCAGCGCGCGGTAGTAGGACGCCACGAGCTGCGGGCGGTGGCAGACCGGCTCGCCGCAGTGGTTTGCCTCGTTCCATGTCGCATACGTCTTGACCCACGGAAAGCGCTCGCGCATGGTCCGGAACTCGTACTTCAGGCGCTCGGGGGTCGGCAGCGAGCGGCGCTGCGTGCGCGAGTGGCCGATCGAGATGAGCGGCTGCACGTTGAGCACGCGCGCCTTCTGCAGCCAGGTGTCGAGCGCCTCGAGCTCCCACGGGGTCGTCATGACGTCCCAGCCGACCGCGATGCGCGCGTAGCGAATGCCCAGCGCGACGAAGCGCGGGTCGCTGAACATGTCGGCCTTCTGGTCGCCGATGCCGACCCGCACGCCGCCGGGCAAGAGTGGCGCCGGCGGGGCGGGGACGAGCGGCGCGAGCGCCGGCGGCGGCGCGGGAGCGGGGGGCGCGGGCGGCGCCTCCGCGCTCGCGCCGGCGGGGCTCGTCAGCATGGCGAGCGCGGCCAGCAGCGCGCCGACCGATCGCGCGCCGGGACCCATCAGCCGCCGGTGAGCTCGGTGTCTTCGGGCGTCCAGGGCGGCGAGCAGCAGCACAGCAGGCGCAAGCGCTCGTCGCTTGTATTCCAGATCTTGTGGATCACGCCGGGCGCGATCAGGACGCAGTCGCCGGGGCCCACCTCGAGCTGCTCGTCGCCGAGGCGCATCCGAGCCGTGCCCGCGAGGAAGAAGTAGAGCTCCTCGGAGATCGGGTGGTAGTGCTCGTCGGTCGCCCCGCCGACCGGCAGCGACGCCTCGGCGAGCGACTGATTGGCGGACGGCAGCGACACGCGGCCAGCCAGCTCGCGGATGACCGAGCCGTCCGTCGTGCGGAAGGGCTTCGCCGCGTCGAGGTTCGAGACGTGCATGGCCTGAAACGGTAGTGGCCGGGCCGGACCGGCGAGTCAGCCCTTCAGGCGCTCGAACTCCTCCGTCTCGCGCCGCACCGCCTCGAACTCGCCGGTCTCGAGGCGCGTCGCTACGTCCGCGTCGATCTCGGCCTCGGTGGCGGCCGGCTTGACGCGGCGCAGCCGCACGGCGTCCAGGCGCTTGAACTTCAGGATCTCGAGCACGTAGACGAGGTAGACCGACCCGATGAGTGTCAGCAGCCCGAGCGCGGCCATCACCGCCGCCCAGCCGAGGTGCAGGTTGCCGCCGTTGTCGGAGTAGGGCACGAAGCGCAGCGCGATCGCGAGGCCGGCGAGCGACAGCGTCCAAGCGTAGAGGTACAGCACGGTCCTGCGCGTCGAGAAGCCGATCCGGTCCAGGCGGTGGTGGAAGTGCTCGCGGTCGGCGGCGTAGACCGGGCGGTGGTACTTCATCCGCTTGAGCACGACGAACGTCGTGTCGAGGAAGGGCACCGCGAGCACGATCAGCGGGAAGATCAGCGCGAGCACGGCGTTCGTCTTCGCCGAGCCGAGCACGGCGACGCAGCCGAGCAGCAGCCCGAGCAGGTTCGACCCGCAGTCGCCCATGTAGACCGACGCGGGGGCGAAGTTGTGGATCAGGAAGCCGAGCGCCGCGCCGGCCGTGACCGCGGCGAGCACGCCGCCCTCGGTGCGCTGCAGGTCGAACGCGATGATCGCCAGCGACCCGGCGCTGATCGCGCAGACGCCGGCGGCGAGCCCGTCGATGCCGTCGGAGAGGTTGACGACGTTCATCACGGCGACGAGGCCGAGCACCGTGAGCGGGCCGCCGAAGTCGCCGAACTGCAGCCGTCCGACGAACGGGACCGTCACGAAGTCGACCTTCACGCCGGCTTGCACGGCAAGCGTCGCCGCGACGACCTGGCCCGCGAGCTTGACCGCCGGATGCAGGTCGAAGCGGTCGTCGAGGCCGCCGACGATCGCGATGACCAGGGCGGCGGCGAGGATCCCGTGCAGCTCCTCGGTGCCGGGCATGACGATGATCGCCGCAATCGTGCCGCCGGCGAAGATCGCAATGCCGCCGAGCAGCGGCGTCCCGCCGGGCGCGAGGCCCCGCCCGCGCGCGCGGTCGATCGCCCCGATTCCGCGCGCGAAGCGCGTCGTCAGCGGCGTCAGCGCGGCGGTGGCCACGAGGGCGATCGCGAAAGCCGTGAGCGCGTCGAGCTCGTCGAGCACAAACGCGACTGTATCCCGCGACGCGGCGGGGGAAGCTGCTAGGGCAGCGGCTCGATCGCGGCGACGCGGCGCGAGTGCCGGCCGCCCTCGAAGGACTCGGCCAGGAAAGCGTCGACGATCGCGTCCGCCTCGTCGCCGGAGAGGCGGCGGCCCGAGAGCGTCACGACGTTGGCGTCGTTGTGCTGGCGCGAGAGCTGCGCCTCCTCGACGTCGTGCGCGTTGACGGCGCGGACCCCCGGGACCTTGTTGGCGACGATCGCGACGCCGACCCCGGAGCCGCACACGAGCACGCCGCGCTCGGCGTCGCCCTCGGCGACGAGGCGCGCGGCGGGGGCCGCGTAGCGGGGGTAGTCGACCGACTCGTCGGAGTCGGGGCCGACGTCGACGACGTCGTGGCCCGCCGAGGTGAGCTGCGCCTTGACGTGCTCCTTGAGCTCGTATCCGGCGTGATCTGAAGCGATGGCGATACGCATGCGCGAGACGTTAGTAGGTCGGTTGCGGAGGGGTGTGTCACCCAAGTCGCGCCAGGCGCGACCTATGCGACACACCCCCCTCGCCCGACCCCCGCCCTAGCCCCTTCGCACGCGCTCGCAGTTCGGCGCGACGCGGTCGCGGCGGTCGACGAGCGCCACGTCGCGGCCCGGCCCGCAGATGACGACGTCCGCGCGGCGGCGATCGCGCGCGCTCGCGTCCCGGGCGTCGATCCGGTCGTCGCCCTCCCAGCCGTACAGCGTGTCGCGGCCGGCGTCGTCGGTCACGACGTCGTCGCCGGAGTTGCCGTGCAGCACGTCGTCGCCGGCACCGCCCTCGACGCGGTCGTCACCGGTGTTGCCCTCGAGGAGGTCGTCGCCGCTGCCGCCCTCGAGGCGGTCCGTGCCGGAGTTGCCCTCCAGGCGGTCGTCGCCGCTGCCGCCGAACAGCCGGTCGGCGCCGGAGCCCCCGCGCAGACGGTCCGCGCCCGCGTCGCCGTACAGGCAGTCCGCGCCGCCTGCGCCGCGCAGGGCATCCTTGCCGCCCAGCCCGAACATCAGGTCCGTCGCGTTCCTACCGGTGCGCGCGTCGGCACGGCTCGTGCCGATGACGAACGTGCCGGTCAGCGGGCAACCCGGGTGAGGCCGCGACGGTCGCGGCGGGGCCGGTGGCGGGCTCGCGAGAGCGCTCCCGCCCTGCGCCGTCAGACCACCGATCGACGGCGGAGGCGGCGGAGGCGGCGGAGGCGCGGCCCGCGCCACGTACTCGAACGAGCTCGTCGAGCACGCCGACACGCCCAGGCTCTCGTTCGTCGCGGTCGCGTAGAACGTCGTCGAGCTGCCGGCGTCGACGCTCACCCCGAGCCCCGGCGACGCGAAGTCCGCCGCGCTGCCGGTCGCCGCGACCGGGCTCGTGCACTGCGCGTCGGTGTAGAGCTTCACGGTCGCGTTCGTCTCCGCGGAGCCCTTGATCCTCGGCGACGTGTCCGGCGAAGGCGACGCCGGGGCGCTGCCGGAGAACGTCGGCGCGGGCGGCGGGTCGGTCGCGCCGCTCACGAAGACGACCTCGTGCAGCGAGCCGACCGGCACGGCGACGTCCGTGCTCGTGCTCGCGCCGGTCGCGAGCACCTCGTCGACGAACACGCGCCACGGGCCGCCGCCGGGCGGGTCGAGCTTCACCGTCTGCGTGCCGCCGTCGACCGCCGTGAGGCGGAACTCGCCGCGCGCGTTCGTGACGTCGCCGTCGACGCCCGAGATGTACACGGAGGCGCCCGGCACGCGCGCGCCGTCACGCATGACGCGCCCGGTGACGACGCCCGCGGGCTCGAAAGCGCTCGCCGCGAAGGCGGCGGTCGTGTGCACGTCGAGCGCCGTGAACGTGCGCGTGGACGAGTAGATCGACAGGTTGCGCACGCGCAGTGGCCCATCGACGCCGTTGCCGGCGATGTAGCGGCCGTCGAAGCGCAGCGTGAGCGTGCGGCTGCCCGAGGCGAGGAACGCGCTGCCTGACGCCCAGACGATCTCCTCGCCCGTGCTGTCGACGAGCTGCGCGTTGTACCCGTAGGAGTCCGACGCGCCGACCGACACCGGGATGTCGATCGCGAGCCTGTCGAAGAGGCCGTCCCCGTCGGTGTCCTCGGTGCGATCGGCGATCGTCCCGACCGGCGTCGCGCCCGCGCCCTGGAAGGCCGTGTGCGCGAAGGCGCCGGTGGCCACGCCGCCGGTGACGGCGTCGACCGCCGCGCCGGCGCGCGTCAGCTCGAGCCCGCGGATCTCATACGGGCCGTCGGCCGCGCTCGCGCGGATCGCCGCGCCGTCGAACGCGAGGCTCACGCTGCGGCTGCCGGCGCTCAGGGTCGCCTCGGCGGAGGCGGAGGCGATGTACGTCCCGTCGGGCGCGTTCAGCGAGCCCGTGACGGCATACGTCCCCGCCTCGGTCACCGACACGCCCGCGGTGACGCGCAGCGTCTCGAACAGGCCGTCGCCGTTGGAGTCGACGCCCTCGTCGTCGAACTGGTCGAACGACGCGCTCGGCGCCTCGAACGCGGTGTGCGCGTACGCGGCGGTCGCGTGGTCGCGGTCGACGACCGCCTCGCCGTCGCCGTCCACGACGACGAGCTCGACGTCGTACGGGCCGTCCTCGCCGTGGTCGGCGATCGCGGGGCCGTCGAAGGCGAGCGTGACGTCCTGCGCCGTCGCCGTCAGCGCGACCTCGGCCTCGTCGGATGCGACGAGGTCGCCATCGCCGTCGCGGAGCGATCCGCGCAGCTCGTAGGTCCCCGCGACACGCGCCTGCAGCGGCGCGGTCACGTCGAGGCGCTCGTTCGTGCCGTCGGC
The DNA here is from genome assembly GCA_963839905.1 of uncultured Actinomycetes bacterium. Classification (GTDB taxonomy): domain Bacteria; phylum Actinomycetota; class Thermoleophilia; order Solirubrobacterales; family Solirubrobacteraceae; genus CADCVQ01. Next base: position 898,390 of record CAWIXC010000018.1, read on the forward strand.
GTTCGTGTCGACCGCCGCGTCCGTGATCGCCCCGGCGAACGACGCCGGGGGCTGGCGGAACGACGAGGCCGCGTACGTCGCGGTCGTGTGCTCGGCGTTCTCGGCGTAGAGCTCGTCGGCGATTGAGATGTACACCTGGTAGGGCCCGTCCACCCCGGCGCCGGCAATCGCCTCGCCGTCGAAGCTCAGGCCGATCGACTGCGCGCCCGCGGTGATGTGGCGCGTCGACGAGACGTCACCGACGAGCTCGTCGCCGGCGAACAGCTGGCCGTCGACGCGCACGTCGCCGGCGGCGGCCGCCGTCGCCGCGACGGCGACGTGCAGCGCGTCGGCGTCGGCGTGGTCGGTCACCGCGCCGAGCGCGACGAGCGCGCCCTGGAAGTCGTCGTGGTCGTAGGCGCCCGTCGCCGAGGAGCGCACGTGCACCGACGCCCCCGCCTCGTCGGTCAGCTCGACGCGCAGCGTGTACGGGCCGTCCGCACCGGCGTCGCGGATCGACTTGCCGTTGAAGCGGACCGCGAGCGTGTGCGAGCCGGGCGCGAGCGACACCGACGCGAGCGGGGCGTCGCGGCCGCCGTCTGAGGAGAGGTCGCCCACGGCGATGATCTCGCCGCCGGCGTCGGCGAGCGTCGCCAGGACGCCGAAGTCGCCGCCCGAGGTGACGTTCACCGTGACGTCGGCGACGAGCTCCTCGAACAGCCCGTTGCCGTCCTGATCGTCGCCGTGGTCGGTCGCGCCCGTCACCGTGGCCCCGCCCGCGGCGCGGTTCTGGCGCGCCGCGACCTCGTCCCCATACGTCCACATCGTCCAACCCCGCGCGTTCTTCTGGCCGGTCATCGTCAGCCGGACCTTCTTCGCCGGGATCACCGGCAGAACGCAATCGAGCCCGCCGGGCGCCGTGGTGCGCATCGCCTGGCAGTAGACGTTGCGCTCGAGCTCGCGCACCGTGTGCGGGCCCTCGAGGCCGTACGTCGGGTCGTAGAAGCTGCCCTTGTACGTGCCGAACTGGTGGTTGCCGAACACCCAGCGGTCGGCCGCGTTGGCGCCGGCGAACCGCGCGTTCGCCGAGGCGTTGTTGTCGAGCGCGGGACGCGTCGTCGTCATGAAGCCGATCCCCGGCTTGTACGTGTTCGCGACCGTCTTGATCCCGAGCGACGCGGCGAGGATCCGCCAGACGTCGCGGAAGGCGCGGCAGTCGTTGTTGCGGTCGTGGCCGTCCTCGATGAGCTCGACCGGGAGGGCGATCGGGTCGAGGTAGCCGTAGTGCCAGCCGAGCGGGTTGTTGCCGCCGCCGTACTCGCTCGCGTTGAGCGCGCTGAGAATGGTGGTGTCGGTGCTGCGGCCCTGTGCCCATTCGGTGGCGACGTCGAGCCACGCGGTGCGCGGCTGCTGCGTCAGGGGCGCCGTGCCGAAGCTGTCCTGCGTCGGGCCCGTCGGCTTGTCGTAGACGACGTAGAGGTCGTGCTTCACCACCTCGGTCATGAACGGCGCGTCCTCGTGGAGGATGATCATCGTCACCTCGAGCGTGTACTTGCCGACCTTCTTCGGGAGGTTCACCCGGAACTGGTTCTCCCAGCCGCTCTGCTCGATGAGGCCCGACCGCGTGCCCGAGCCCTTGATGTCCCAGGTGATCTTCACGTTCGGCGCCCACTGCGGCTTCTCCGGCCAGGCGTCGAGCGCGTAGCGGTACGTGAACGAGCCGGCGCCCTTGAACTCGTCGGCGATCGGGTCGTCCGGGTCGGGGTCGGTGAGGGTGCCGTCGGTGCGGAACATGCGCTTGTAGATCGTGTCGCCGATGACGGCGTCCGTGCGGCCGCGGCGGATCGTGACGTCGTCGCGGGCGTCGGTGCGGACGTGGCGGATGTGCGTGGGCAGCACGAGCGTCGCCCAGTCGACCTGCACGGCCCAGCAGTCGCCGGTCAAGACGTCGATCTGGATCGAGACGTTGTTGACGCCGTCGTTCAGCACGCCCGCCGGGACGTTCATCGTCACGATGCTCCACTGGTCGTTCGCGCCGCTGAGCTGGCCGACCGGCGTGCCGTTCACGGAGACGCGATCGACCTCGACCGCGCACTCGTCGAAGCCGGGCGCGCCGTTCTGATCGACGTCGTAGACGCGCAGCGTCAGCGGGACGGACTCCCCGGCCGGTGCCTTGAAGCCGTGGAGGTCGAGTTGGAAGTCGAGCGGGTTGGAGGAGGCGGAGAGGTACTGGTCGAGGTCGAAGCCGCTGTCGACCTTGAGCGTGACCTTGCGGGTGGCGGGGTCGTAGATCTCCTGCGTCGTGCCGGCGCCGGCACGGACCGCCTTGCCCCCGATCCCTCCGAGCGGGGTCGCCGCGGGAGGCGCGTCGGCGGGCGAGTCGGGTCCGCGTGGGGCCGCCGAGGCGGGCGCCGCGCCGAGCGCCGCGGCCATGGCCATGGCCATGGCGACGAGCGTGAGCGTGACGAGCGTCCGCGCGCGCGGGCGGTCGACACGTCCGGGGGAGTCGTTCCGGGCGACGTAGTGCGGCATTGGAGTGCCTCCTTCGGGGTCCGCGGGCAACCTAACCCGCCCGCTATGGCGGGACTGTGAGGCGCCGCACAGAATTGCGGTTCAGCGGTCGAGCAGCTTCGCGAGCGCGGCGTGCGCGAGCGGCCCGGGGCGCAGGACCGCCCACTCGCCAGCGTCCTCGTAGGCGCGCAGGTCGAGCACGGTCGACGGCGTGCCGGGCAGCTCGCCGCCGTCGACGACGAGGTCGGCCGCGTCGCGGATCGCCGGCGGGACCGCTTGCGGCGTGCGCGGATCGGGCTCGCCCGCGAGGTTCGCGCTCGACTGCAGCACGGGCACGGCGACGCCGGCGAGCGCGGGCACCGCCGGCACGCGCAGCCCGAGCGTCGCGGGGTCCGGGCCGCACGCGCGCGGGAAGCGGCGCTCAGGGTTGGGGAGGAGCAGCGTCACCGGCCCCGGCAGCAGCGCGTCGAGCGCGGCGCGCGTGCGCGGGCCGAGCGCGGGGAGCGCCGCGAGCGCGAACTCGAGTGCGAAGAACATCACCGCCGCGGGCTTGTCCGGCGGGCGCCCCTTGAGCTCGTAGAGGCGCGCAACCGCCGCGGCCGAATCGGGGTCGCACGCCAGGCCGTACACCGTGTCGGCCGGGAAGACGGCGACGCCTCCCGCAGCGATGCAGGACTCAAAGGCGTCGGCGTCGCGGAGGCTCACCGCGCGGCCGCCTGCGACCGGATCGCGCGCCGCCGCGGCGGCCTCTCGCGCGGCGAAGGCTTCGCGCACGGCGCGGCCGGCGTCACGCGCGCCTTCCGATCACCACGCGCTCGATCCCCGCGAGGTCCGCCAGTACCTCCACGCCCGCGAAGCCTTGGGCCCCCAGCAGGGCGCGGACGGCCGGCGCCTGCCCCGCGCCGACCTCGAGCGCGAGCAGGCCGCCCGCCGTCAGCACGCGCGCCGCCTCCGGCACGAGCCGGCGGATGACGTCGAGCCCGTCGGCGCCCGCGAAGAGCGCGCCCGGCGGCTCGTGCGCGGCGATCTCGGGGGGCAGCGTGGCGCGCTCGCCCTCCGCGATGTACGGCGGGTTGGACAGGATCGCGTCGCACTCCGCCACGCCGGCCAGCAGGTCGCCCTCGGCGAACGCGACGTCGAGCCCGAGCTCCGTCGCGTTCGCCCGCGCGATCTGGACCGCCTCCGCGCTGAAGTCCGTGCCGGTCACGTCGAGGTCCGGGCGCTCGTGCTTCAGCGCCAGCGCGATCGCCCCGCTGCCCGTGCCGACATCCACGACCCGCGCGCCCTTCGCGAGCGAGAGGCCGACCTCGACCAGCAGCTCGGTCTCCGGCCGCGGCACGAGCACGCGCGCGTCGACCCGCACCTCGATGTAGCGAAAGCCCTTGCGCCCGAGGATGTACGCCACCGGCTCGCGGCCGACCGACCGCCGCCGGACGAACCCCTGAAACGCCCGCACCGCGGGCCCGACCACCTCGCGCCCCGGCTCGGTGAAAAGCGCCGTTCGCGAGACCCCCAACGCCTCGGCCAGCAGCAGCTCGGCGTCCAAGCGCGGGGACTCCGACCCAGCGGCACCGATCGCGATCACCGCGGAGTCCAGCGCCTCGCGCACCGTCATCCCGCCGAACCCGGAGCGGCCCCGCGGCCCCTCCGCCGCCGCCTCCCCGGGCCTCACGCCGTCGCCTGAAGCTCCAGCGCGCGGCGCTTCTCGTCGGACTGCAGCGCGGTCGTGATCTCGTCGAGCGCGCCCTCGAGCACGTCGTCGAGGTTGTGGACCGTGAAGTTGATGCGGTGGTCGGTGACGCGCCGCTGGCTGTAGTTGTACGTGCGGATCTTCTCCGCCCGCTCGCCCGTGCCGACCTGCGAGCGCCGGTCCGCGGCGAGCTCGGCCTGCTGCTCGGCGAGCGCCGCGTCGTACAGGCGCGCACGGAGCACGCGCATCGCACGCTCGCGGTTTTGCAGCTGGGACTTCTCGTCCTGCATCGAGACGACGATGCCGCTCGGCTTGTGCGTGATCCGCACCGCCGAGTCGGTCGTGTTGACCGACTGGCCACCGGGGCCCGACGAGCGGTAGACATCGATCTGCAGGTCTCCCTGGTCGATCTGCACGTCGACCTCCTCGGCCTCGGGCAGCACCGCGACCGTCGCCGTCGACGTGTGCGTGCGGCCCTGGGACTCCGTCGCCGGCACGCGCTGCACGCGGTGCGTCCCACCCTCGAACTTGAAGATCGAGTACGCCCCGTCGCCCTTGATCGCGAACGTGTACGCGCCCTCGCTCGCCTCGAGCAGCTCGACCTTCAGCCCCCGCTTCTCGGCATACTTCGACAGCATCCGGAAGATGTCGGCGGCCCACAGGCCGGCCTCGTCGCCGCCCGCCCCTCCGCGGATCTCGACGATCACGTCCTTCTCGTCGTTGGGATCGCGCTGGACCATCGCGAGGCGGATCTCCTCCTCGAGACGCTCGATCTCCGCGCGCGCGTCGCCGAGCATCTGGCGCACCTCGGGGTCCTCCTCCTCGTGGAGCATCTCGCGCGCGTCGGCCTCGTCGGCGACCGCGACGCGCCACTGCTCGGCAAGCTTCGACGCGACCTCGAGCTGGCGGAACGTTCGCCCGGCCGCGGCCGCGCGGTTGCGGTCCCCGAAGACCTCGGGGTCGGACATCTCCTGCTGCGCGTCCGCGAAGCGCGCCTCGATCTGCTCGACGAGTCGTTCGATCACACAGGCGAGAGTAATGCCTGCGCTTTGCAGGCCCCAATCGGTGTATAGACGAAGAACACAGAACACATAACGATTTCGGTCATTTATGCTCACGCACTCAAGGGGCTGGTCTCATCGTCCGATGCAGCGTGCGTGGGGACCAGGTCGAACACCCGTCCAGCCACCGAGGGCGAGCCGGTAATCACAGCTGTCCTGGACATCCACGCCACAGCCGCGCTCGACAGGCTCACCCGCTGGGCGGCAAAGGCCCTGCGCGCGCCCGCCGCGCTCGTGTCGCTCGTGGACGGCGACGGCCAGGTGGTCACGAGCCGTGCCGGCGGGCTTCCCAGCCAGGCCGGCATCGCGGAGCTCTGCGAGCACGTCGTGGCGTGGCGCGCGCCCGTGGCGGTCGCCGACCCCGATCCCGTCGCGTTCGTCGGGGCGCCGCTCATCGACAGCACCGGCACGGTGCTCGGCTGCCTGTGCGTGGTGGACACCGAGCTGCGCGCGTGGTCCGACCACGACACGGGGCTCGTGCAGGAGCTCGCGATCTCCGCCACGACCGAGCTTGAGCTGCGCACGGCCCGCGCGATGGCGGAGCGCGAGCAGCGCTGGAGCGACGGGCAGCAGCGCGTCCTCGAGCTCATCGCGGCGCGCGCGCCGCTCGCCGACACGCTCACCGAGCTTCTCAAGGTCGCCGAGGCGCACGCCCCGGGCATGCTGACGTCGGTGCTGCTGCTCGAGCAGTCGGGCGGCCGCGGCGTGCTGCGCCACGCGGCCGCGCCGAGCCTGCCGCGCGGGTTCACGAAGGCCGTCGACGGCCTCGAGGTCGGCGACGGCCAGGGCATCTGCGGCACCGCGGCGCACCGCGGCGAGCCCGTGATCGTGCTCGACGTCATGGTCGACCCGCTCACGGCGCCGTTCGTCGAGCTCGCACGCGCCCACGGCGTCCGCGCCGGCTGGTCGACGCCGATCCTGTCGAGCACCGGCGACGTGCTCGGGACGTTCGCGATCTACTACGGCCCGACGCGCCCGCCGAAGCCGAGCGACGAGATCGTCATCGACCGCTCGATCCACCTCGCGCGGCTCGCGATCGAGCAGCACCGCGACGGCCAGGAGCTGCGCCGCAGCGCCAGCGAGGCCCGCGCGCTCGCACGCGAGCAGACCGCGCTGCAGCGCGTCGCGACGAGCGTCGCCGCCGAGACGAACCCGACGATCCTCTTCGCGCGCGTCGCCCAGCAGGTGGGGATGCTGCTCGGTGCCGAGAGCGGCTACGTCGTGCGCTTCGAGGGCGACGACGAGTACCGCACGATGGGCTCCTGGGGACGCAAGGGCGCGTCGCTGCTGCCGATCGGCGAAGTCCACGTGCAGGCACCCGACGGCCTCTGCGCGGACCTGCGCAGCGGCCGCTCGGCGCGCCGCCGCAGCGTCCTGCCCGGCACCCACCTCTTCGACGCACGGCATCGCATCGGCGCGCCGATCGTCGTCGACGGCAGGACGTGGGGCATGGTCGTCGCGCTGCGCGACCGGCCGGGGCCCTTCCCGCGCGAAGACGAGAAGCGCATCGCGCGCTTCGCCCAGCTCGCAAGCGTCGCGGTCGCGAACGCCAACGCCCGCGAGAGCCTCGCGACCCAGGCGCTCACCGACCCGCTGACGGGCCTGTCCAACCGCCGCGCGTTCGACCAGCGCCTCAGCCAGGAGGCCGACCGGGCGCTGCGCCACGAGCGCGCGTTGTCGCTGATCCTCGTCGACGTCGACAACTTCAAGCAGATCAACGACCGCTTCGGCCACGCCACCGGCGACCGCGTGCTCGTCAACCTCGCGCGCGACATGCAGGCCGTCATGCGAAACGGCGACCTGCTCGCGCGGATCGGCGGCGACGAGATGGCGATGATCCTCGCCGACTGCCCTGCCGAGCAGGCCGAGGACGTCGCCCAGCGAATGCTCGCCGCGGCGGCCGACGACAGCTCGCTCTCCCAGCGCCACGCCGTGACGCTGTCGATCGGCGTCGCTGGCCTGACCGCCGACCGCACCGCGGAGGAGCTGCTGCGCCTCGCCGACCAGGCGCTCTACCGCGCGAAGGACTCGGGCCGCAACCGGGTCGTGAGCCACGAGCCGGAGCCGATCCCCGCCGTTGACGCGTAGTGCTGCGCGCCGGCCCCCTGCTACGCCGGCAGCTTGCGCTCACACATCGCCTTCTCGCGGAAATGCTGGCGCACCCAGTGCGTATGCGTCGACAAGTTCGTCCCTTTCACCCCGTCGTCCGTCAGCGCGAACTGCAGACTGCCCGCACAGCACGCGCCACTGGCCCGCGCTCGCGCCGGGAGCTCGGCCAGACGATCCGACGCGCCTGCCGGCACGCGTTGCGAGCACGTCTTCGAGAGCTGCGTGCAAGCCACCTTCACCTTCGGATGCGCGGAGCGAGCCGCCAGCACCACGTCCTCCCGGGGGAACGGCTGCCGATCACGGCCCACCGAGAACGCGACGAGTGCAGGCTTGGTGAGCGTCACGAACTCGTGGGCGAACGGCGTCGGCGACGCGTGCCCGGGACGGCCCCCGTGGTGAGGAAACACGAGGACGTCGGTCGACGGAAGCGGGCCCGCGGCCAGCATCTCGTCGAATCCCACGCGGTCAAGGTCGCCGGCCATCAGCACGCCCGCAGCCTCACCGCGGCGAACGTGAAGCACGACTGACATCGAGTTGGGACCCAGCGAGCGGCCGGCCAACGTACGTCCCCCCACTCCCGCGAGCGCGGTCGATGCGCGAGGCGCCAGCACCTCCACCGAGGTCCGAGCCATCGCGAGGTGACGGCCGGTCGACGGTGTGACGCCGACGGTGACGGTGACGTCCCAGCCTTCCTCCTCCATCCGTGCCACCGCTTTGCGCACCGCGAGCCACGCCGGCGTCTTCCGCTCGGCGTCCGGGTTGAGGAAGATCTCCCCGATCTCGAACTCAGGGCTCAGCATCAGCACCGGCAGGCCTGCGATGTGATCCTCATGGCCGTGAGAGATGACGATCGCGTTGATGCGCGTGATCGAGTACTGGCGCAGAAGATCGACCAGCTCGCTCGGCTTCTCCGGGATGTCGAGCACCAAGCACTCGCCTGCATCACGTACAACTGTGCAGTTTCCGTGCCCGACGTCGAGGATCGTGACCTCAGGCCAATCCGTCATCATCACGTTCCGCAGGCGCGAGCTCCACATTGCGCACGATCAGCCGGTCGTCGTCCTCCTCGAAGATGTTCACGCTCGCGATCAGCCAGCGTCCGTCCGCGACGTAGGTCGCGTCGCACGCGATCTCGGGCGGCCAAGAACTCCACGCAAGGAAGATCGGCTCCTGCGTGTCGCGTGCGGGTATGCGAACCAGCGTCCCCACCTCGAGCACGGACTCCACGAGCATCGGGACGTTCCACAGCTCGGCGCCACCGGCGACGTCGCGCGCCGGACGTGCCCCCAGCTCGTCGAGGATGGCCAGCATTGTCGGCGTCAAAGCCTTACCTTTCACGATCACGTCCCGATATCCGGTGAACTCGCTCACATCCACAGCCGCCGCGGTAACCCATTCCCGGCTGCCGGTGACAAAGATGAACGGTGTGCTCCGATTGAGCTCGCCGAGCTCGCCGTCATGTAGAGCACGCAAGAGGTTCGTCCCAGCCTCGTCATCGCCCTCGAGCTGCTGATCGACGATGAGCAGCCCGAAGCCGCGGCCCTCGAGCAGCGCTCGCGCCTCGGCCACCGTGGGGGCTCGCTCGACGCGGATCCCCTCGAGCTCCAACGACGTGAGCGTGCCGCTGACCGCATCCGGGTCGTCCTCGATCGACAACACACGGAACGTGCTGGGCTCTACCTCTATGGAAAGCGTGGTTGCCATCGACGATTCGGGGCGCATCATACCTAGGGTGCGGTGGCGCGGTAGATCCGCGTTCCAGGCTTGAGGTCGCGCGGAATCCTGATCTCGAAGTCTGTCTCGTGCAGGCGTTGGCCGGAGCGCCGCGCGTCTCTCCCCGACGGAGCGGACCGGAAATGCACCGTGCCTTCATGGGCGTTGACGATCCGCTTGACGAGCCAGAGGCCGAGCCCCATACCGGTGATCGCTTTGCGATCGGTCTGGACCTCGCCGCGAACCCACTGCTCGAAGATGTGCGGCCGCCGCTCCTCTGGGATCTCAACGCCCCAGTTGCGCACCGTCACGCCCACGTACAGCGCCTGGGGCTGTGCGGTGATCATAATGCGCATGGGCCCGGCGCCTGTCCGGGGAAGGGAGTACTTGATCGCGTTGCGCACGATGTTCTTGTAGGCGTGGGCGAGATAAAACCTGTCACAGACCAAGGGGCCGAACGACTTGAGCTTCTCGGCTATCTGCACATCGAACGCGCGCTGCCCATCCATGGTCAGCTCCGGGGTGAGATCCTTGACGATCTGTTCGATCATCTTGCCGAGCGGCACCGATTCGAAATGCAACGCTAGCGCGCCCTCGCTCTCACTCGCGACCAGGGGCGCAAGCTCGAGGGCCGTGTTCACTCGCTCTTGCGACTCCCACATATCGCGCATGTAGTTCATGATCCGACGCCAGTCGCGCGTGCCCCGAGCATTGGGGTCCTGATCAAGCAGGATGCGGCGCGCCACGTTCACCGCTGTTTCCGCGCTCGAGTTGCTCCGAGCGAGTGGCCCGCGGAGCTCGTGGCCGATGAGCCCGAGCGCGCGCCGCGCGCCATCACTCCGAACCTGCGATGCGCGAGAGTCGATAGCATCTCCGACGAGCTGCGCGCAGGTCGCGATCAGCGCCCTCGTTCCCGCCCCGAGAGTGAGCGTATCCGCGTTGCGGGCCCGCCCTGAGAGGGGTGTGACATCGAGCGGCACGAAGAGCGCGCCCTGCGTGCGGCCGGTATCGGCGGCGACGGTCAGCACGGCGCCGAAGCCATGCGGATCCTTGCTTCTTAAGTCCGGCGACGGGCTCGCCAGGGCGTCGGCCATCGGTGAGCGGTCGCGGTAGTCGCTCAGCGTGTAGATGCTGTCGCCATGCGCCGCGTTAACACACAGAGCGTCGGAGCGCCAGTCGACCTGGACCTCACGCAAGCGGGCGCGCGACCCGTGATAATACTGAAAGCTCGATTGCGTTGAGTCGTGCTGGCGATAGACCAGGCTGAAGTCGTTAATCTGTTCTCGCCGCAGCGCACCCGCCACGAGGGTGGTGAGCTCCGAGGGCGTCGAGTGCGTGCTGGCCGGCGCGAGCTTCTTCATCACGGCCGTCCGCTCGGTAGCTACGGCGCTGTCGTAGTCCGATCGCAGCTCGCCGAGAAGTGTGTCCAGCGTGTCGGGCTCGGCAAGGAACGGAAGCTCGGGGCGGGTCGCGCGGTTGATGAACCGGATCAGCCAGCGTCGCTCCAGCGACCCGACCCTGGCGTACATCACGGACTTCACGCACCCGAGCAGGTCGGAGTGCCAGCGATCGGATTCGGGAGCGATGAGCTGGTCTACGGGTAGTTCCTTGAGGCTCCTGAAGTCGGGAACGTGGTGCACGTTCTCGTTGACCCAAGCTGTTCCTGTGAGGTGCTGGCCGACGAGATAGCGCTCGAGCAGCGGGAAGGCGTCCGCGAGCTCGCGCGTGTCGTCGTCGGCGAAGTGCTCGGTGAGCTTTGTGAGCGTCTGGTGCGGCCAGCTGAACGCGAAGACCGCGGTGGCAGCCGCATCAACCTCGCGGGCGAGATGCTCGGCGGCATTCAGCACGATGTCGTGCGGCGCGGAGATCTGCCATTCGCTGCGCGCCTGGCGGTAGTGATCGAGGACCTGAAGCGACTTCACGCTCAGGTGGGCGCCGATGAGCGCTCCGCATGCGCGCAGCGTCGTGAGCTTCTCCACGCCGAGCTCGCTCGCGTCGTCTGCAGCCCAGTCGCATGCGAGTAGCCCGACGACGTCGGCACCGACGGTGAGGGGCACCTCGACCCAGGCCTTCCCGGACAGCTCGAGGTGGTCGACCCAGCGATAGCCGTCGGAGTCCTGCCAGCAGCCCACGGCCGGGTGCAGACCGGAGCGACGGCGCGCGACCGTCGATTCGTCGTAGTCGACGACCCATCCGGCACGCTGATCGTTCGGAGCGGGCGCCTCCACGGTGAGAACCAGGATCTTGCGGTTGCGAAGGGTGTCCTGGGTGGCCTCGTAGATCCGCGCGCGGTCGAACTTGCCGGTGACGAATGAGGCGGCGCAGCACTCGAGGAATTCGCGCCTTCCGAGCCCCTCGCCCATGAACGAGGCGATCTGACCGGGCACATCAGAGACCTGGAAATCAGCAAGTGCCATCGCGTTAAGGAATCTACCGGCCCCCGCGGTCTACGCGACGACCTCCATCCCGACGCGGTCCTCGTCGCTCGCGTCGGCCGGCGTCTCGACCGCGAGCACGGCTTCGAGCGCCGCGATCGCGACCGCGAGCTGATCGCGGTCGGGCTCGCGCGTCGTGAGCAGCTGCAGCTTCAGCCCCGGCGCCATGAGCGCGCGTGCCCAGCGCTTCGTGCGGTTGCGGCCCATCCACTTGATCGCCTCGAACGCGATGCCGGCGACCAGCGGGATGCCGAGCACGCGCGACGCGAACAGCCAGTACCACGCGGGGGTCCCGAGCGGCGCGAAGACGAACACCGCGACCACCATCACGATGAGCATGAAGCTCGTCCCGCAGCGCGGGTGAAGGCGGCTGAAGCGCTGCGCATTCTCAGGCGTGAGCGGCAGGCCAGCCTCGTAGCAGGAGATCGTCTTGTGCTCGGCGCCGTGGTACTCGAAGACGCGCCGCAGCTCCTTGAGGCGGGTGACCGCCCACAGGTACAGCAGGAAGATCGTGATCCGGACGAGCTTCTCGACGATCACGAACACGATCGAGTTCGGCAGCTGGTCCTTGACAAGGCTCGTCAGCCCGACCGGCAGCAGGAAGAACAGCCCGACCGCCATCGCGAGCGCGAACGTCACGGTGCCGATCCACGTGGCACGCGAGATCGGCTCGTCGTCCTCGGCGGACTGCGCGTTGGCGGCGATGTTCAGCGCCTTGATGCCGATCCGCAGCGACTCGCCGAGCGCGACGACGCCGCGCACGATCGGCCAGCGCAGCCAGCGATGGCGCTTGAGGACCGATACGAGCGGGAAGCTCTGGACGTCGATCTCGCCGAGCGCGGCCTCGCCGGGCTCGAGCTGACGACCGCCCTCGAGCTGCGCGGGCAGCGGCATGCGGACGGCGACCGCCCACGTCGAGACGCCGCGCATCATCACGCCCTCGAGCACGGCCTGCCCGCCGACGGGCAGGTCGCGGCCGGCTACGAGGGGGTCGGGCGCCGGCAGCCGCTGTGCGTCCTCCGCGGCTGCCAATGGTGGCTCTCTACGTTCCGGGCTGGCGCTTGGCGGCGCGGCGCTTGAAGCGGTCGACGCGACCGCCGGTATCCACGAGCTTCTGGCGGCCCGTGTAGAACGGATGGCAGTTCGAGCAGATCTCGACGCGGATGTCCGGCGTCGTCGAGCGGGTCTCGAACTCGTTTCCGCACGTGCAGCGCACGTGGGCCTTGACGTACTCGGGATGGATATCGGTCTTCATAGTTCTGGCCAGTCTATCGGCCGGTCTGCGGCCGACTTGAGCGCGCCGCGCCCTCAGCCTGGCTCAGGCCGCGAGCGGGCAGCCGCGCCGCAGCGCGTTGTGCTCGTCCGCCTCGTCGATGCGCCGATCGGCGTCCGCGATCGCCCGCACCGCCGTGCCCGGGACGCAGGCCGGTGCGATCACGGTGACCTCGACCTGCTGGCCGGCGCCGAGGCCGGCGACCTCGCGAGCAACGCCCGCGACGCGCACGGCGAACGACCCGGCCGCGGAGCGCCCCTCGTTGCGAACGACGAGCTTGTAGACGGCGAAGGCCGGCGAGACGTCGAGGACCGCGCGCACCGTCGCCGGGACGAGGTCGGGACGCAGGTCGGGCTGGCTGCAGGCCGCGGTGCGCTTGCGCACGTGGCGCAGGACGCTGCCGTCGGCGCGCGACCAGCGCATGCGCACCACCGCGCGATAGGTCGCGGGCACCTGCAGCCCGTCGACGCGCTTGTGGAAGACGAACCCCGCGCGACCCGGCATCGACGTCTCCCACACGCCGAAGCCCTTCACGCCAGGCACGAGGTGCCACAGCTTCTCGTCGAGCTGGCGGCGCTGCAGGTCAAAGCGCATCTGCATCCGCTCGGCACCTTTCGCCGCGGGCATCGAGCCGACGAACGACGCGACGCGCATGGCCGGCAGCGCGCTCGTCTCGCAGGTCTCGAGCGCGGCGCTCAGCGGCGGCGCCGCGGGCGTCTGCGCCACGGCGACGCCAGCCCCCGCGAGGAGCCCAGCGACAACCAGCGACCCGATCCACTTCGCGCAATCCATGCACTCGCTAAGACAGCCACGAGCGCCGCAAGTTGCGGGAATGCTCCCTGCGTCTCGGCCGCGTTCTACGACGAAGGCTCGCGGACCACCACGAGCTCCCGGACCTGCTCCCAATCGTCCCTCGACGAGGGCTGGGCCACCGGGTCGTCGGCCGCGCCCGAGCCGTCGACGAAGATCTCGCGGGTCACACCGATCAGCCTGCCGCCCTTCGCCCAGAAGAAGTACTCCTCCGCATCCTCGCGGCGCAGCTCCTCCTCGGCGACGCTCGCGAAGCCCTGTTGCCGAAACCATGCGTCGAGCTCGGCCATGTTGTCGAAGATCACGCGCACGCCCAATCCGAGCGCGCGCTGCACTTCAGCGAACGCGGGATGACGTCTGAAGATGATGTCGTTCATCGCGCGCTCCTCGGCCTGCTGCTGGCCCTTGAGGTACTCCACGACGTTGTTGAGCGTCTGGACCGCCTCCACGAGCTTGTTCGCGCTTGCATCCACGAGACCCCGTCGCTGCTGCTGGAGGAGCGTCTTGAACAGCCCTGTCAGCTGCTCGCGCAGGCGCGACATGAGCTCCTGCGACGTATCGAACGGGAACATCGCGTTGTTGCGCGGCAGCTCCCGGATGTACTTGATGAACTCGAACACGCCGAGCGAGTCAACCGAGCTCCAATGGATCTCAGAAGCCCGCTCGACGTTCGGCAGGTAGGTGTCGAACTCCGTGTGGACGTTGCGCTCCACGAACACGAAGAGCTGGCGCCCCTGCTCGACCGCGTGCCTGACCTCCCGATGCGAGATCGACTGCTCGGGCACGACGCGGGAAGGCGTTCCCGACCGACCACCGATGATGGAGACGACGATGTCGCACTTGTCGATCTCGTCGAAGCAACTCTCCTCCAGTGCGCGAGTGGCCTCATACGGCACCTGCCCGCGCTCGAACAGCACAAGATCGAAACCGGTCTCGCGCTCGAATCGCTCCAAGTCCGCCCGCACGTAACGCAGGTCGTAGTACGTCGAGCTCACGAAGACGCGGGGGGAGGCCATCGGCTCGGTCGACCCTGCGACCCGGCGGGGCTAGGCCTTGAACTTGAGGTCGGTGTACTTCTCCACCATCGACAAGATCGCCTTGAGCATGTCCGTCCTGGTCGTCACCATATGGCGCTCGGCCGGGGGGCGCGTTGCGATCGCGGCAGGCGATGCGTGGTGAAACAGCTCGTGCAGCACCAAGGCCATGATCTCGACGACCTCGTCGTCATTGGTGCGAAGCGCGACGCGGTAGCTCTCCTTCAGCCCTTGCATGAGGTCGTTGTAGCCGTTGATCACCAGCAGCCCCGACCCGTTCTCCTCGTGCTCGAGCAGCGGTAGGTAGTCCGGCCGGTAGCCCCGGACGTCGACCTGGCAGGAGTCCTCGGAGTGATTGTCCTTGTTGCGCGTGACGATCCGTTCGAGCAGGTCCACCAAGGGCTGCCAGTCATCGCGGGTCGCCAGCGCGCTGAACAGATCGGGTTCGAACGTGACGAACTCAAGGCGCAGGTCCGGCATCCCGAGCGCCGCCGCGATCGAGAGCGCGATGAGATCCTCGTTGCCCTGAGGTTGGATGACGAACGAGACGTCTTGGTTTCGTACGAGGTAATCCGGCGGAGAGCCCTTCGTCAGGACACGCACGACGCCCGCGGCCTCCACGTCGAACATGCGCAGGGCCGAGAGCGAGAGGCGCCCTTGCGGAAAGCCGACCTGCCCGCTCGTCTGCTCGTGACGCGTGTGGACCATGAAAGGAAGATGCGGGCCGATGCGCCTGAAGAACTCCCGGGACATCCGTGGGTTCCAGCGTGGCGGCTGGCGCAACGACGGCTGGCTCTTCCTGGCATCGTCGTAGTTGCGGTCCGCCATCGCCTGCAGCTCCTGCAACACCGTCGAGAGGTTCTGGTGGTTGACGGCGACATCGGACGGCGCCTGCCCGGCGACGTACCCCAGCACGGCCTCCTTGACGGATTCGCCGCACACAGGCGCGGTCACCAGCTCGTTGATCAGTCCGGGCACGTCCTGAAGGATGTGGCCGTAGAGTCGGTCGGCGACACTCAACACGCGGTGTATCGTCGAGCTGCGCGCCACGTCCTGCAGTGTGCGAAATACCTCTGCCGGATCGGTGGCGTGGTGCCGCGCTTCGGCCATCTGCCTGAGCAGCGCCTCGGAGCGCTCGGAGTAGAGGTCCAAGCAGGCGTCCTCGACAGCGATGCAGACCTTGATGTAGGCATCGTTGCGCACCATGTGGTCGCGCGCGGCCAGGACCCGAGCGTCGAGCTTCTCACCCGGTGTGATGTCCACCAAGCCGTATATCTGGTGGCAGCACGGCGCCAGGAGGTCGGGGGCCGTCTCCACATGCATCGACTTCAGGTACAGGTCGATGTGACCCACCGCATTGGGGTCGACGAGGTACAAGAACCCCGACACGCGCCCGTCGTCGATCACGATGCTGAAGGGGTGCCAGTCCTTGGGGTAGTCGTCCGCCTTGTGGTAGGGCAGGCGCTGCTCGAAGAGCTGCGGGAGGATCTCGTCAAGCTCCCCCGCCGCTGCCGACCAGGGCGGCCTGAGGCTCAGTGACCGCTCGGCGAGGTCGCGTCCGTGGTAGTCGAGGATCGCAACGCCATCGGGCTTGTCGCGATAGTCCGCCACGTAGAGCTGACTCGCGAGCAGCCCGCAGTCGCGGCGCAGCGACGTCGCCAGGTCGGTTGCCTTCAGCCACCGGCCGCAGTGAGGTCCGAAGCGCTCGAGATCGAGCCTCAGGTATACCGACGTGCCATGGCGACGCCGGCGCGAAGCTCGCGGATGGTTCTCGAAATCCCGTGCGAGCAACGCATCGCTCGCATCCGCAGACAGCGCGTAGAACGTCTTGTCGGCGGGGACGTACCGCCACGCCGTCAGCTCGTCGCCGGCCGCGCGGGACAGGACGGCGACCTCGGTGCACACCGCGTGAGTGGAGTAGAACCCCACCCCGAACTGCCCGATGAAGTCACCTCCCACCTTCGTCGAATGGCCCAGGATCCCGAGAGCCTTCTTCAGGGTGGCCTCGTCCATCCCGAGGCCGGCGTCGCGCACGACCAAGTGGTAACCGCTGGAGTCCAGCGGGGCGTCGGCCGCGAGCACGGCGACCTCGATGAAGCGAGCGTCGACGTCCACCGCCTTGAGCGCGTCGACCGCGTTCTGCAGTAACTCACGCAGCACAGCGTCGGGGCGCTCCTGATACGCGGCCGCGTGCAGGTCGATCCACGCGTCCGGATCGGCGCCCGGGCGAAAGGCGCTGCTGCCAACAGCTTCGACCGTGTCGGCACGAGGTGCCTCGCTGGCCGTCGGAGGATCAGCCATAGCGCGGGCGATCGTACCAGCGGGGGGTCGAGCCCCACCGCATCTGTGCTCATCCTCACAGAGGCTTCACACGTTCCCCGTTCGCGCCCATGGTCACGCGCGCACCGGGATGCTCGCGTCAGTGTGGGAGATCGCGTTCGAGGACGATCTCCGCCATCTGCCGGGCCTGCTCGAGGTTCTCGGTGATCTGGCGCGAGTGCGGCGCCAGCTTCGATGCCTCCTGCAGGTCTTGATATGCACTGACAATCAACTGCGGCTGACCGGGGCGAAAGAACGCCTCATAGCGAGCGCGATGCTCGACGCGCTCCTTGTGCTTGTGGCAGAGCGCAACGGCACCCTTGCCGGCCGGGTCAAACTCATACGAAGCGGAGTTGTCACACCCGGCAACGTGGCATTTCGGCGCCGGCCTCGACCCGTACGGCCCGAGAGCAAAGTTCATCGTGCTGCTCCACCAGTCGCCGACGGCTGATGCCCCCGTCAGCAGCCACCCGATTGCGGGGAGTGCCATGAACACCACCGCCACAACCCAGACCACGCCATCCGCCACGTCCGGGGCCACCGCCCAGAGCGCCACCATCGCGGCGGCGACGACGGACAGCCACACCCACGCGGGGCGATTTGAGCGCTTCGTGAGGGTTGCCGGGCGCGTTCCGCTCTTCACCTCGTCCAGAATCGTGCCGAGGTCGGGCTCGCGGGGGTTCATGTGCGCCGACATCAAAATCAGCTGCAGCCGGTGCATGGCATCCTCGTTCAGCTGCTCGGCGCGCTCGGAAGAGAGAGGCGCGCCATCACTCACGCCACGTCCACCGGCACCGGGAGTCTGCTGGACTGATGCACAGGAAATCCTTCGTACGACGGCGAGTGTAGCCTCGCGCCGGATACGTCGCAATCGCCTTGGGTCAGGTGTTCTGGTACAGCGGGCCGTCGCCGCCCTCGGGCGTCGTCAGGCGACCGCCCTTGGCTGTGATCGCGCCGCACTGCACGCAGTTCGTGTAGTTGACGATCACGTCGACCATGCCGACCTCCGGCGCGTCCTCGGGGATCTCGTAGACGGCCGCCGGGCACATCCAGACCCACGTCTCCGCGACCTCGCGCGGGACGCGCTTGCTGCGCACGCGGATGTGGTTCGGCGCGTCGTCGCGCGTGGCGTTGTGAGTGATGTAGACCGACGAGAGCTTGTCGAACGTGTACTTGCCGTCGGGCTTGGGATAGCTGTCTTTCGTGTCGCCGACGAACATCGGCTTGGCGTCGTTGCGGTGCCACGCCCGGCGCTTCTTCGGGAAGCGGCCCTTCGTCGCGATCAGCAGGTTCACGAGCGGCCCGCCCTTGAGAAAGCCGCTCTGAAACGGCTGGCGCGTGTTGCGCACCTCGTGCAGC
Organism: uncultured Actinomycetes bacterium; assembly: GCA_963839905.1. Lineage (GTDB taxonomy): Bacteria > Actinomycetota > Thermoleophilia > Solirubrobacterales > Solirubrobacteraceae > CADCVQ01. The sequence continues at coordinate 916,683 of CAWIXC010000018.1, forward strand.
TCCGTGCCGATCTGCGACTCGTCGACGGCGGCCTCGTACGACGAGAAGTCGTTGTCGCCGCGCTTGAGCGCCGCGTAGATGTGCTCGGCGGCGAGCTTGCCCGACATGACCGAGTGGTGCACGCCCTTGAGCGCGACCGTGTCGACCATCCCACCGGAGTCGCCCGCGAGCAGCGCGCCCGGCATCGAGAGCTTCGGCATCGACCACCAGCCGCCGGCCGGCAGCGCCTTGGCGCCCCAGCTCACGCGCTCGCCGCCTTCGAGGATCTCGCGCACCAGCGGGTGCAGCTTGAATTTCTGCAGCAGGTCGTGGGCGGAGGTCGTCGCGTCGGCGTACTCGAGGTCGACGACGAACCCGATCGAGACCATCGGCTCGCCGGTCGTCTCGTCGTTCATCGGGTAGATCCACGTGCCGCCGATCTGGCCGTACTTCGACGAGAGCTTCAGCGGCCACGGGCCGACCGTGTGGATGACCCGGTCAAGCGGCGTCCGGACCTTCCAGACCTCCTTGACGCCGAGCTCCCAGACTTGCGGCTCGCGCCCGTCGGCGAGGTCGAACTCCTTGATCGCCGCGCCCGTGAGGTGGCCCCAGCAGCCCTCGGCGAGGACGGTCGCGCGCGCCTTGACGTCCGTGCCGGGCTCGAAGTTGCGCAGCGGCTGGCCATCCTTGCCGCGGCCCTTGTCGCCGGAGCGCACGCCGACGACCGCGCCGTCCTCGATGATGAGCTGCGTCGCCGCGGTCTCGGTGAGGATGTAGGCGCCGGCCTCCTCGGCGAGGCGCTGCTGGTAGCGCGCCATCGCGGACACCGAGACGACCTCGTTGCCGTGGTTCTGAAAGGGCGGCGGCGGGGGGATCTTCAGCGCGCGCTTGGCGTTGGGCAGCAGGTAGACCGCCTCGCGCGTGACCTCGCCGAACGCGAAGCCCTCGAGGCGCCAGTCCTTGCGGCTGAGGTCGGGGAAGAGCTCGCGCAGCGGTCCCGGGCGCATGACCGCGCCGGACAGGTTGTGGCCGCCGCACGTCTTCGCCTTCTCGATGACGGCGACCGGCACCTCGCCAAGCTCCTCGAGCAGCGCCTCGTCATCGGCGAGCAGCTGCAGCAGGCGGTTGGCGCACGACAGGCCGGCGGTGCCGCCGCCCACGATCGCGACGCCGACCTCGATGAGCTCGTCCTCGGGGTCCAGCCCGCGCTTGACGAACTCGGCCTGCGAGTCGACCGGCGGCGGGTAATCCGACGGCGCCGCCCCGCCCGCGGTGAGCGGCATCAGGCCTTCTTCGCCTTCACGGCCTCGGTGAGCTTCGGCAGGATCTTGTTGAGGTCGCCGACGATGCCGAGATCGGAGTACTCGAAGATCGGCGCGTTTGAGTCCTTGTTGATCGCGACGATGTTCTCCGACGCCTGCATGCCGACCTTGTGCTGGATCGCACCCGAGATGCCGGCCGCGAGGTAGAGCTTCGGCGCGACGGTCTTGCCGGTCTGGCCGATCTGCGTCGAGTACGGGTACCAGCCGGCATCGACGACGGCGCGCGTCGCGGCGACCGCTCCGCCCAAGGCTTCGGCCAGCGCCTCGCAGAGCTCGAAGCCCTCGGCCTTGCCCAGGCCGCGGCCACCGGCGACGAGGAAGTCCGCGCCCTCGATGTCGACCTCGGCGCCGCGGGCCTCGCCGCGCTGCACCATCGTCGCCTTCGTCGAGAACGCCGACAGCTCGACGGTGACGTCCTCGACGGTCGCGCTCGCGTCCGACGGCTGCGCGATCTCGAAGGCGTTGAGGCGGCCGATGATGATCCCGCGGTCCTTGTAGGACGACGTCGAGATCGACGAGTCGCCGTGGATCGGGCGCTCGGCGGTGAGCTTGCCGTCGGCGACGTTCACATGCGTGACCTCCATCGTCACGCCGGCGTTCAGCCGCGCGGCGAGGCCGGCGCCGATCTCGAAGCCGAGCAGACCGCCACCGAAGAGCGCGTAGCCGTGGCCGCCGTCGTCCATGACGCTCGCCATGACGTCGACGACGGGCTGCGCGAGCCCCTCGGGGGCGTCCTTGCACCGGAAGACCTTGGTCGCGCCGTAGTTGCCGAGCGATGCCGCGAGGTCGTCGCCGGCGTCGCCGATGACGACGGCATGCGCCTCGGAGCCGAGCTCGTCCGCCAACCGCGCCGCCTCGGAGACGGCGCCGAGCGAGTTCTTGTTGAAGGCGCCCTCGTAGTGCAGCGCATAGACGAGGATGTTCATGACAGAAGCTTCCTCTCGTCCAGCCAGGCGACGATCTTCTCGACGGTCTCGTTCGTGTCCTCGTCCTCGATGATCGTGCCGCCCGACTTCTCGGGCGGCGCCTTGAAGTCCGCGCAGACGACCTTCGAGCCGGCCTCGCCGACGCGGTCGGCCTCGATCTCGGCGTCGCCGATCCCGAGCGATTCGAGCGGCTTCTTCTTCGCGCCCATGATCGCTTTCAGCGACGGGTAGCGCGGCTCGTTGATCGCGTCGCCGACGGAGATGACGGCGGGCAGCTCGATGTCGACGGTGTCGTAGCCGTACTCGGCCTGGCGCTCGCAGCGCAGCGAGCCTTCCGTCACGTCCATCTTGATGACCTGGGTCAGCGACGGCATCCGCAGATGGTCGGCCACGACGGCGCCGATCGTGTAGCACTCGCCGTCGTCTGACTGCTGGCCGAGCAGGACGAGGTCGGGGCTCTCGCGCTCGAGCACCTTGGCGAGCGCGTAGCCCGTGGCGGCGACGTCCGAGCCGGCGAGCGCGTCGTCGGTGAGGTGGACCGAGCGGTCGGCGCCGAGCGAGACAGCCTTGTGCAGCGCGCGCACGGCGGTGCTCGGGCCCATCGTCACGGCGACGATCTCGTCGACCTCGACAACGCCGCCCTCCTTGACCTGCATCGCGGCCTCGATCGCGTGCGTGTCGTACGGGTTGAGGTTGCGCTCGCCGCCGCGGTCCATGCGTCCGGTCTGCGGGTTGATCCGCTTCTCGACCGCGGCGTCGGGCACCTCCTTCACCAGGACGCAGATCTTCACGTGCAAGCCTCCTTCGGGGGACGTGGCATTGGCCGAGGATAACCGATTGACTGACCAGTCAATCGCGCGTCGCGCTAGTCGCGGACGGCCCCGCGGATGAAGTCCACGATCGTCTCCGTGCTCGATCCGGGGCCGAACACCTCGGCGACGCCGAGGCGCTTGAGCTCGGGGATGTCGTCGGACGGGATCGTGCCGCCGACGGTCACGACGACGTCGTCGATCTCCTGCTCGTGCAGCAGCGTGACGATCCGCGGGACGAGGGTCATGTGCGCGCCGGAGAGGATCGACAGCCCGACGGCGTCGGCGTCCTCCTGGATGACGGTCTCGACGATCTGCTCGGGCGTCTGGTGCAGGCCCGTGTAGATGACCTCCATGCCGGCGTCGCGCAGCGCCCGCGCGATGATCTTCGCGCCGCGATCGTGCCCGTCGAGGCCGGGCTTGGCGACGACGACGCGGATCTTCTTGGAGGAGGAGGTTGGGGTCTCCGGCATGGGCTCGGCGCAGCGCGCCGATCATAGTCGCGGGCGAGCCGTGACAGCCCGCCGGTGCGCCCCCCGCGCACCCTGAGAGTCCTCCGGTTCACACGGGGCAGAGGTCCTCGGACACTGCTTGGCATGGAGCGCACACGAGGCGCTCGCCAACCACGAAACCAAGCGAGGGAACATGCGATCGAAGCGCACGCCCGACCCCACTGCACCGCGGAGGGCCACCACGATGCCTGGACGCAGACGCAGACGCAGGCGCCGGGCAGGTGCCATCGCGCTCGGCGCCACACTGCTGGCCGCGCTCCCGGCAGGCGCGACCGCATCGGCCGCGCAATCCGCCGGCGCGCCTCAGTACGACCCGCCGTGCGTGTACGAGCACGCCACGTTCATCACCGGCTTCAGTGGCGACGTCGGGGACGGCGTCCACAAGCTGGGGACCGACCTTGTCGGGCAGGGCGTCCTCGCGCCCGACGGGTTGCGCAGCAGGGTGTGGACCGAGGGCCCCGATGGCGCGCCCGGGCCTGGCGGCGGCAGCGAGGTCATCACCGGCGATATCGAGTCCTACCACGCGCGCTGTCCCGGCGCGAAGATCGTCCTCGTCGGTCACAGCTACGGCGGCGACGCCGCGTTCGAGACCGCCGCCGCGCTCGCCGAGCGCCAGATCCCGGTCGATCTGCTGGTGCAGATCGACAGCGTCCGAGACATCACGGACCCCTACGTCGAGACGCTGCCGCCCAACGTCCGCCGTGGCATCAACATGTTCGCGACACTCCCAGACGGGATCCGTTCGACGACCACCGTCGACGGCTCTGAGAACATCGCCATCGAAGGCGTCGACCACGATGACATCGACAACGGCATTGGCGTCTCCCATCAGCCGGGGTTCGAGAACAAGAGCACCCACACGATCGTCCGCGAGGCGATCGAAGCCCTGTAGCACGCCATCGCGCCTGCTGCAGCGGCGGCGCGGGGGCCAAGTCGGGCCGCGCCTGTCACGGGGCGCACCATCCGGTGCGCCCCGTCGTTGTAGCTGCATGCTCCGCTGTCTCCTCCCGCTCCTCGCGTGCAACGCCGCCGTCCTCGCCGTGCCCTCCGGGGCCGGTGCGATCACCGTCGCGGCCGGAACGCAGGGTCGCGCGCTCATGACCTGGAACACGGACGCCGGCCTGCGGTTCGCCGAGCGCACGGCCGAGGGCCGCGTCACCTCCGCTGCGACGATCGCGCCGCCGAAGTCCTATCCAGCGTTCGTGTCGTCGGGCCCGGGCGGCTCGGCGACGGTCCTCGCCTACGACGAGTCCGCCGGCGCACCGAGCGAGCTACTGCTCGTGAGCCGGCCCGCGGGCGCCACCGCCTTCTCGGCGCCTTCGCCGTTCGCGCTCCCTGCGGCGACGCGCCTTCTCAGATCGGCGACCAACGCCCGTGGCGACAGCGCGCTGCTTCTCAAGCCGTTCCCCGGCAACCTCGTCCTCGTGACGTCGGTTCGCGGCGGGCCGTTCGGCCAGCCGCAGGAGATCGGGACCTCGAGCGAGACGGCCTCGGTCGCGGTCGGCGGGGACGGCCGCGTCGCCGTGGTGTACTACGACTTCGCGACGAAGGGCGTCCACGTGCAGCTGGGGGCGGCCGGCTCGCCGCTCGGCCCGGCGCAGCGCCTGAGCAGGAGCCTCTTCAGCGACGTCGCCGTGGCCCTTGACGACAGGGGCGACGCGACGGTCGCCTTCGTGCGCACCGACGAGCGCCGCCGCTCGCGCGGCGCCGAGCTCGTCGCCCGGCGCGCCGGCCCCGACGGGCGCTTCGGGTCGGCGCGCGTCGTGGCGCGCGGCGGCCCGCCGGTCGCGGGTGCGGGCTTCGCGTCCCTGCGCCTTGCCGCGGCGGGCTCCACCACCGCGCTCGCGTTTGACCCCAACGGCGCGGACGGCCGCCTCGGCGTCGCCATCGCCCGGGGCTCGGGGCGCTTCGGGCCGGCCCAGCTGCCGACGGCGCCCGGCATCCGGGACTTCGTCCGGCAGCCGTTCAACCCGGCCGTGGCGGTCGATCGCGCCGGGGACGTGCTGCTCGCCTACAACGCCGGCTTCAACGGGAACGCCGTGTTCGTGACCGCGCGCGGCGCGGGCCGCTCGCGGTTCTCTCGCCCGCGTGTGATCTCGTCGCTCGGCCACGGCGGGGTCCCGGTGCCCGCGCTGCTCAGCGACCGCACGCCGCTCGTCGCCTGGGACGACGGATCGGGTGACGCGCGCTACACCACGCGCCTCGCTGGCCGGCGCCCCGACCTCAGCCCGCCGCGCGTGAGCGTCGCGCTGCTGTCTGGCACCGAGGCGCGACTGCGCGCCCGCAACATGGCGGGCGTTCGGATTCGCTGCTCGGAGGCGTGCCTGGTCACCGGGCGTGCGACGCTGCGAAGCACGACCGGCCGCTCGATCGAGAGCGCCGGCAGGACGACCCTGCGCGCCGGCGCCACGACGATCAAGCGCTTTACGTTCGACCCCGCGAAGCGGGCCGGCCGCGCGCGCGACGGCTCGATCCTGCGGGTCACGATCGACGTCGAGAACAGCTCGGGCGCGTCGCGGGAGGTCGTCACGCAGATCACGCTCCGCCGGCGCTGACCCTCTGGCGGGGGGTGGATTCGCCGGCCGCCGGGGGTTGTGCTGCGCGGAACCGCCGCGCGGCGGGCGGTGTACCAGGACCACACCGACGTCCGGAGGTCCTGTCATGCGCCGCCTGCTCGCCATCGCCGTGCCCGTCGTGCTGCTGATCGGCGCGCCCGCCGCCGCGCCCGCGAAGGGGATCCTGGGTGCGACGGTCTGCGGCGCCGACGGCTGCAAGAGGGTCCACCCGTCCGAGCAGGGCGTGCTCGGAGGCGGCGCGCCGGCAGATTCACCCACGCGGCCTGAGCCGTTCGTGCGAATCGAGGTCCGGGTCGGCGTGCCGGACCACACCGAGCGGGTTCGGCTGCTGTTCCTGCCGCGCAGCGAGCTGCTGCTCGGAGACGACGGCGGCACGTGGATGGTCCCGATGGCACTGGCCGAGCTGCAAGCGATCGCGCGGCGCGTGCAGCCGTACCCGGCAAGCAAGCTCCCGGCATGGGTCCCGCTCGCGAAGGCCGCGCGAAGGCCGTCGGCCGCCGCCCCGGCCCCGACCGGCAGCCGCGCCTCGGCCGCTGGCCCGGCCGCCGCCGCCGAGGGGACCTCGGCCTCCGACGCCGGTCCTACCCGCTCCGGCGACGGCTTCGCGGGCTGGTGGCCGGCGGTGCCCGGCGCGGTCGTGCTCGCGGCCGGCGTCGCGCTCGCCGTGCGGAGGCGGCGGCGGGAGCCTCCGGCGAGGGCCGCTGGCGCCGCGGGCACCTGAACGCGATCGTGGCGGTGGAACCGCTCGTCGCCGCGCGGTGTACCACTTCGATGGTGCACCGCCTCGACGAGGACGCGGCGCTCGTGCAGCGCGCCCGAGCCGGGGAGCCGGAGGCCTTCGCGCGCATCGTCGAGCGCCACCAGGGCGCGGCGTTTCGCGTCGCGTGGGTGCTGTGCGGCAACGCGGCCGACGCCGAGGAGGCCACGCAGGACGCGTTCGTCAAGGCGCACGGCGCGCTGGCGCGGTTTCGAACCGGATCGCCGCTGCGGCCGTGGCTGCTGGCGATCGCCGCCAACGAGGCACGCAACCGGCGGCGCGCGGCGGGCAGGCGTGAGCATCTCGCGCTGCGCGCGGCGGCCGAGGTCGCGGCGCCCGCCGCGCCGTCGAGCGAATCGCTCGCCCTCGCAGCCGACCGCGACGCGGGCCTGCGCGCCGCCCTCGCCCGCCTCGACGGCGCCGACCGCGAGGTCCTCTGGCTGCGCTACTTCGCCGAGCTCTCGGAGGCCGAGATCGCCGCCGCGCTCGGCTGCCGGCCTGGCACGGTCAAGTCGCGCACGTCGCGTGCGCTCGCGAGGCTGCGCGCGGAGCTGGGGGGCGACGATGGCTGACCTCGAGCGTCGCCTTCACGCCCTCGCGGCGGAGGCCTTCCCGCCCGTGCCCGACGTGCGCACGGCCGTTGCGGCAAGGATCGCGGCAGCTGTCCAGCCCGCCGCGACCGCGGCCGCCACCGGCGTGCCCACGCACGCGGAACCCGGCGCCAGCTCCGCGGAGCCCCACACACGGCCGACCGCGGAGCCCGGCGGGCGCCCAGCCGCGGAGCCCGGCCCGCGGCCGGCGCCAAGCCTCCGTCCCCGACGGATCCGCGCTCTCGGGCGACCCTCGCGGCGGCGCGCCGTCGCCCTCGCGGCGGCGCTCGTGCTCCTGCCGACGGCCGCCATCGCCGCCGTCCCCGAGACGCGCCACGCGGTGCTCGAATGGCTCGGGATCGAGCACGTGCGCGTCGAAAGGGTTCCGCGCTTGCCCGCGGGGCTCGCCGCGCTCGACCGCGTCGACCTCGGAACCCGCGTTGCCTCCACCATGCAGGCCGGGCGACGCGCCGGCTTCGCGGTCGCCGTGGCGCGAGGGCTCGGAGCGCCCGACGCCATCTTCGTCTCGGCCGGCGGCGTCGTCTCGCTCGCCTACGAGCCGCGGCCCGGCCTCCCGCGCGACCGGCAGACCGGCGTTGGGCTGCTCGTCACGCAGCTGCGCGCCCGCGGGCTGCCCGACTACGTCGCGAAGAAGATCGCGGGGCCGCGCACGCGTGTCGAGGCGGTCCGCGTCGGTGGGGACAAGGGGGTCTTCGTCTCGGGGGAGCCGCACGAGCTGCTGATCGTGCAGCCGGACGGGATGATCCGACCGCTGCCGGCACGGCTCGCGGGCAACACGCTCGCTCTTGAGCGCGGCGGCGTCGTAACCCGTCTTGAAGGCCGCTTCGATCGTGCCGCGGCGCTCTCGCTCGCGCGGTCCTTGGAACCGGCCGAGCGCTGACCTCGTGGGCGCCGCGAAGGGACGAGCTCGCGCGCGACCTCGACCGGCGCTCCCGGCGGCCGCCAATCAGCGAGCCCGGCGGCTCGCGGCTCGCTCGCCCGGCTTGCTGCAACCGCCGGTCGAGTTCTCGCCAAACGCACAGAAGTGCTTGGTCGTCTCGCAGTTCTTCACGCGATACTGGCCCGTGCCGATGCGCACGCGAGCGGTGTCCTTGCCCGGCCCGCAGTCGATCGTCCCCTTGCCGTAGTACGCGTAGACGTAGTCGACGCCGGCGCCGCCGAGGATCGTGTTGCGGCCATGGCTCGGGTAGAGCCAGTCGTTGCCCGAGCCGCCGCTGAGGTAGTCGCGCTGCTTGGTCGTGTTGCCCTTCGGGTCCCAGTCGCCCCACAGGATGTCGTTGCCGCCGGCGCCCGAGAGCCGCTCGTCGCCGTGATGGCCGAGCAGCTCGTCGTTGTCCGGGCTGCCGAGCTGCTGGCGGTCGCGCGTGTCGGTCGCCTGCCAGAAGACGCCGTCGACCCGCGGCCAGTTGCGGCCGGCGCCGTCGTTGTGGGGCGCCTTGGCGCCGCCGCCGGCGCTCGTGAGGCCGTTGCCCGCAACGCACTTGAGACCGGGGTCGGGCGGCGGGCAAAACGCCGCGTCCTCCTGCGCCATGCCGGCGATCGGCGCGGTCAGCGCTCCCGCGGCGAGCGCGGCCGCGACGAAGCCGAGTGTTCGCAATCCATGCCTCACGCGCAACGCGAACCTACCGCGCCGAACGCGCCGCGGGGAAGAACATCGCCTACCGCCGGATCCGCACGGAAGAGGTCGTGCGAACGGTCGTCCGCTCGCCGCCCGTGGCGATCGCCGTCAACGTCACCGACAGCGCGTGCCCGCGATCGCGCCGCTTGACGCGGTAGATGGCGCTTCTCGCGTCGCCGATCGGCCGGCCGTCGCGCGACCAGCGGTAGCGCGTCACGCTCCCGCCCGCGACCGTCGCGCGCGCCACGAGCCGCTGGCCGGGTCGCACGCGCCGCGGTGCCTCCCCGCCCGGGCGGCGGATCCGCGGGCCGCTCGTAAAGCGCGGCGGCGGCGGGTCGGGCTGGAAGGCGTAGGTGGCCCAGCTCAGCGGTGCGAGCGGCTGACCGTCGACGATCGCACCCTGCACCGTGACGCCGATCGTGTGCTGGCCCAGCGTCAGCGCGTCTGCGATCGCCACCTGCCACTTCAGCGTCGCGGCACTGCCGTAGCCGCCGCCGATCGGCGTGACGCCTGCCACCGGCGCCAGAGCGCCATCGATCGTGACGGCGACCTGCGGGTTGGCGAACGTCACGACCTGCCCGGGTGCCCCGAGCGCGAGCGACCAGTCACGGAAGATCCACTGCCACGGGACCCAGCCACTCGGCGGCCACGCTACGGCGGTGTTGGGGGCGACCGCGACCGCCGGACCGCCGCTCACGAGCAGCGCGTTGGTCGTCCCGGTCGAGCCCGACCCGAGCACGGCGGCCTCCGGGCTCAGCAGCCAGCGCCGGTGGCCGAGCGAGTCGATGCCCTCGTCATCGACGTAGCCGACCATCGCGGCGGCACCCGAGCGCCCGAGGAAGAGGTTCGAGCTGCCGGCGCCGGCGGCACCCTCGGCGGAGAAGCACGGCCAGCCGGGGTCCGGCTCGTGGCTGAGCCTGCCTGCCGCGCGCATCATGACCGCGGCCGCGAGCGCTCGGCGGTTGAGCTGATCGTCGAAGACGACCGGCGCCAGGCCGGCGAACGCACGCAGCGTGTTGACGGTGTGCAGCGTCGCCGCAAGCGACGCGGGCGACTCGGTCCCGATGAGACAGCCGCCGGTCGAACCGGTCCAGCCCGCGGGCACCTTCTGATCCTGCAGCACCGCTCGGTACCCGGCCAGGGCGGTGGCGCGGTCGGGTGCGGCGGCCTGCGTGACCGCCGGGACGGCAAGCGCGAGCAGTGCCAGCGCCGTCGCCGCGCAGGGCAGCAGCCGGCGCAGCGCGTTCAGGACCGCGGGTCCAGCGCCCGTGGCGCCGGCTGTGCGTCGGGCGCGGGCTTAGCGTCGGCCGGGGTGGCGCGGGGCCGCGCCGCCCATAGGCTCGCGTGCACGCGAGCGCGCTCGAGGTCCTCGACGCTCGCCGCGTAGGCCTTGAGCCGCGCGATCAGCCCGCGCGGGCGCTCGAGCATGAACTCCTCGCGGAGGGCCTGCTGGTCGAGCTCGCGGCGCCGGCGCTCGGCGCGGCGGCGGGCCAGAAAGCCGGTTGGACGTGAGGAAGCAGGCATCGGTGTTCGCCTTACGCTGGTATGGCCGACAGTACAGGATCGTGCCTACCCGGGTGGACGCTCTGTCAGCGCGCCAACGTCAGAAGACGGGCGTCTCGGTGTACGTCCCGAAGACGTCCTGCAGCGCCCGCACGATCTCGCCCTCCGAGGCGTGAGCGCGGGCGCATTCGAGCAAGGCCGGCATGAGGTTCGGGCGCGTCGCGCCGCCGGCGTCCGCGCGCAGCGTCGCGAGCGAGCGCTCGACCTCCCCCGCGTCGCGGCAAGCGCGCACCGCCTGCAGCCGGCCGAGCTGCTTGCGCTCGAGCTCGGGGTCGATGCGCAGCGTCGGGATCTCCTCGTCGCCCGCGTCGACGTAGTCGTTGACACCGACGAGGATCCGCTCGCGGCTGTCGTACTCGCACTGCAGCGCAAAGGCCGCGTCGGCGATCTCGCGTTGCGGGAAGTTCTGCTTGACGGCCTCGACCATCCCGCCCAGCTCGTCGATCCGCGCGAAGTAGTCGTAGGCCTCGCGCTCGAGCTGGTCGGTCAGCGCCTCGACGAAGTACGCCCCGCCGAGCGGGTCGATCGTGTTCGCCACGCCGGTCTCGTGGGCGATGATCTGCTGCGTGCGCAGCGCGATCCGCGCGGCCTCCTCGGTCGGCAGCGCGAGTGCCTCGTCGTAGGAGTTCGTGTGCAGCGACTGCGTGCCGCCGAGCACGCCCGCCAGCGCTTCGATCGCCGTGCGGACGACGTTGTTCAGCGGCTGCTGGGCGGTCAGCGACACCCCGGCCGTCTGCGTGTGGAAGCGCATCCGCCACGAGCGCGGGTCCCGCGCGCCGAAGCGCTCGCGCAGCTCGCGCGCCCAGATCCTGCGCGCCGCCCGGTACTTCGCGACCTCCTCGAAGAAGTCGATCTGCGCGTTGAAGAAGAAGCTCAGCCGGGGCGCGAAGTCGTCGACGTCCAGGCCGCGCGCGATCGCCTCCTCGACGTAGGTCAGGCCGTCCTTGATCGTGAACGCGAGCTCCTGCGCGGCGGTCGAGCCGGCTTCGCGGATGTGGTAGCCGGACACGCTGATCGGATGCCAGCTCGGCATCTGGGCGGTGCACCACTCGATCATGTCGCCGCACAGGCGCATCGCCGGGTCGACCGGGAAGCACCACTCCTTCTGGGCGATGTACTCCTTGAGGATGTCGGCCTGGATCGTGCCGCGGAGCCGGTGCGCGGGGATCCCGCGGGCCTCGGCGGCGGCGACGTAGAACGCGAGCATCACGACGGCCGGCGCGTTGATCGTCATCGAGACGGAGATGTCTCCGAGATCGATGCCGTCGAAGAGCGTGGCCATGTCGTCGACCGTGTCGATGGCCACGCCCTCGCGCCCGACCTCGCCTTCGCTGAGCACGTGGTCGGAGTCGTAGCCCATGAGGCTCGGCATGTCGAAGGCGGTGCTCAGGCCGTTCTGGCCGCGGGCGAGGAGGTAGCGGAAGCGCTCGTTCGTCTCCTCGGCGGTGCCGAAGCCGGCGAACTGGCGCATCGTCCAGAGGCGGCCGCGGTACATCGACGGGTAGACGCCGCGGGTGAAGGGATAGACACCGGGGCGGCCGTCGTAGTCCTCGTCCTGGCCGCCGCCGGCGAGGTCCGCCTTCGTGTAGAGCGCCTTGACCGGCGAGCCGCTCAGCGTCGTGAACGAGACGTCGCGCTCGGGGGCGAGCGCGTACGCGGCGCGCCATTCGGCCTCGGTCGTCGGTGGATGATGCGTGGTCGCCATAGTGTCGGTGTCCAGATAGTCGGAAGTCCGCGCTTCTGACTTGAGCATAGCTGCTCGCGGCGCTTCGTCGCAAGCGCCGCCGACGGACCGACCAAGGCGAGCGAGCTACGGCAGCTCGACGTGCACGATCTCGACGACCGGCGCGATGTCGGCGCCAGCCTGGATCTGCTGCGCGGCGATCTCGATCGCGCCGAACTCGATGCCGCGCGTGAACGTCGCCGAGATGAGGTCGATGACGAACTGGAAGTCCTCGTCGCCCGACAGCTCGAGGCGATCGCCGATGCGCTGCATGCGATCGTCGGGGAACAGCCGCGCGAGCTCCTTGACGATGTCTGTGCGGACGTCGCCGGGCTCGGGCACCTCGGGCTCGCCGAACTCCGGCTCGTCGGCGCCTTCGGACTCAGGTTCGTCGCTCATGCGAGCAGCATGCCCGGTCTCGGGCTGACATACCATTCAGCGCGCTCATGGGGGACATCGGCAAGCCGATCCGCGAGACCGAACGGCCCGCGCCGTCGCCGGTTGTCGTGCCCGAGCGCGAGCCCTCCCCCGCGCACCCCGAGCCCGCGCCCGCCGCCCCGCCCGGCAAGCGCGAGCCCGAGCCGGTCGAGGGCATCGGCGCGGCGCGCTCGCGGCGCCGGTCCGAGGAGGCGCATCACGCGTGAGCGCGGCGGAGCCGGTCGCGCAGCCGCTCGTCGGCTTCCGGCGCTGGGGCGCCAAGCGCGGCGGCCTGTACTCGGGGATCTTCGTCGCGGGCAAGTTCGTGCCCAACCCGGCGCTCGGCCTCGTCGCTCCGCGCGCCAGCCAGATGCCATGGCCGACCGACCACGACCGCTTCGCGAAGTGCTTCGCGCTATGCGGCCACGACGCCCCCTATCGCGACTGCAACTGCGGCTGTGCCGCGTACTACACGCTGGCCGAGGAGCCCGAGCTGCCGGCGATCGAGTGCGTCTGGGGCGCCGTGGTCGCGTGGGGCAAGATCGTCGAGCACGAGACGGGCTTTCGCGCCGAGTACGCCCGCCCGCTAGCCCTGCTGGATCGCAAGCACCCCGACGACATCCGCGAGCGCGGCCTAAGGCTCTCAACCGCCGCCGAGGCGTACGCCATCCCGCTGCTCGATCGCGACGAGCTCGTCGCCTACGCGGCCTGGCACGGCGAGGTGCGTAGCTGATGCAGCACGACGATCGCAGGCCGACATCGCCCGGCGAGGCACTCGCTGACTGTCAGGCGCAATCCGAACGCACCGCGGGGACCGCAGCGCACGAACGCAACTGCGCGCTGACGGAGCGCTTCAGGCAGGGACGCGGGATCGATCTGGACGTGCTCCTCGACGAGAACAGCGGGATGCGCAATCACGAGGCGTGAGCTGGGACACCCGACGCCCCGCTGACGTTCTCGGCTTCGAGTCGATCTGGTCGGCGCCGCGCGGAACGATCTGAGGCGTCGACGTCAGGCCTTGGGCGCGGGGACGTCTTCGAAGTCGCCGGCCTCGACGCGCAGGGTGCGCAGCAGATCGGTGAGCTGCTCCTGCTCGGAGTCGTCGAGCGCGTTCAGGCCGAAGGCGTCCTCGTTGAGCAGCGCCGTCGCGCGAAGCGCGACCTCGCGGCCCGAGTCGGTGATCTCGGCGAGCGTCGTGCGGCGGTCGGCCTCGTGGGGGACCCGGCGCACGAACTCGTCCTTCTCGAGCTTGTCGATGATGTTGGTGACGCTCGTGCGGTGCACCTGCAGGCGCTCGCCGACCTTGCCGAGCGGCAGCGCGCCGGTGCGCGTGAACGACAGCAGCATCAGCGCCTCGTAGCGCGGGAACGTCAGGCCGAGCGGGCCGAGCAGCTCGTTGAGACGCGCGAACAGGACCTGCTGCGCGCGCATGATCGAGGTGACCGCGGCCATCGGGCGCGCGGGCTCCTCGCCCCATCGGTCCTGCCAATGGCGCCGGGCCTCGGCGATGGGATCGATGTCAAGGGGCGGCATTGCTGCGAGCAAGGCTAATGGGCGCTCCTATTCGCGGGCGATCTTGCCGAGCAGCGCCCGCGCGATGACCATCCGCTGGATCTCCGACGTGCCTTCGTAGATCTCGGTCACCTTCGCGTCGCGGTAGTAGCGCTCGGCGGCCGTCTGCTTCGTGTAGCCGACCCCGCCGAGGACCTGGATCGCGTCGCCGGTCACCCGCCGCGCCACGCCGGACGCAAACAGCTTCGCCTGCGCGCCCTCGACCGTGTGCGAGCGGCCGGCGGTCTTCAGTCGCGCGGCGCGCCACGTCAGCGCGCGCGCGGCCTCGATCTCGGTCTGCATGTCGGCGAGCTTCTGCTGGATCGCCTGGTGCGCGCCGATCGGCTTGCCGAACGCATAGCGCTCCTTCGCGTAGTTCACCGCGAGGTCGAGCGACGCCTGCGCGATCCCCACCGCCTGGGCCGCGATGCCGATGCGCCCGCCGTCGAGCGTCGACAGCGCGATGCGCAGCCCATGACCGCGCCAGCCCAGCCGCTCGCCGGGTGTCTCCTCCAACACCATGTCGGCGGTGCTCGACGAGTTCAGGCCGAGCTTCTCCTCCTCGCGGACGGGCTTGAAGCCCGGCGCCCCGCGCCGCACGACGAACGCGCTCGGCTTGTCGGGATCCTTCGCGAAGACGATGAAGACGTGCGCGTGGTAGCCGTTCGTCACCCACTGCTTGGCGCCGGTGAGCTTGCACTGATCGTCGGCGCGCGTGAGCAGGGCCCCCGCATCCGAGCCCGACCCGGCCTCGGTCAGCGCGAAGGCGGCGATCTCGTGGCCCTGGGCGAGCGGCGGGACGAGGCGCTCGATCTGCTTGCGCGAGCCGTGGTCGATGATCGGCATCGTGCCGGCGCCGGTGTGGACCGCGAGCGTCACGCCGAGCCCGGCGTCGCCGCGCGACATCTGCTCGAGCACGAGGATGTACGTCATGAAGTCCGCCCCGGCGCCGCCAAGGTTCGTCGGGATGCAGACGCCCATGAGCCCGAGCTCGCCGAGCTGCTGGACGACCTCCTTAGGGAAGTGGTGATCCTTGTCCCACTGCATCGCCTTCGGCGCGATGACCTCGTCGGCGAAGCGAGCCGCGAGCGCGCGGATGTCGCGCTGCTCGTCGGTGAGCTCGTGCAGGCTCATCGCGAATCCTGGCGTCCGTGGCCCCGATGGCCCGCACCACGCGCCACAGGGCCCGCGGGCCGTGCGCGGCCCAGGCGGCGCGCTGGCGGCGCCACCGGCGTGCGGCGCAGCGCCGAGCTCCCCAGCCCGCCGGCCGTTGCCGCGGCGAGCGCGCCGGCGATCTTCAGCCGCCGGTGCAGGCGGTCGAAGCGCAGCACCTCCCAACCCGCGTCACGAGCGACGCGGGCGAGCGCTGTATCGGGGTTGACGGCAACAGGGTTGCCCACGGCTCGCAGCATCGGAAGGTCGGATTCAGAGTCGGAGTATGCATACGAGCTCTCGAGCGCGATCCCTTCCGCGGCAGCCAGCTCGCGGATCGCCCTGGCCTTCTCCTCGCGGTAGGCGAACAGGCCGCCCTCGCGCCCGGTGTAGACGCCGTCGAGGACCTCCGAGCGCGAGCCGATCGCCCCGTCGAAGCCGAGGATGTAGGACAGCGTGCCGGCCATCTCCTGCGACGCGGCCGTGCAGATGTAGACCGGGCGCCCCGCGTCCTGGTGTGCGTAGGCGAGCTCGAGCATCTGCGGATACAGGCGCGGCAGCACCCCGGACAGCACGCGCGGCGCGAGGCGCTGCAGGTCGCGGACCTGGCGTCCTTCGATGTACGAGCCCATCCGCGCGCGGACCTTCGCGGTCGCGGCGTCGGTCGAGCCGAACAGGCGAAAGCGCAGCCCGGCCCACATGTCCCCCGCGAGCCGGCGGCGGCTGATCATCCCCGCGCCATACGCCGCGCGGACGAAATGCAGGCCGGACGAGCCGGCCATGAGCGTGCGGTCGAGGTCGAAGAACGCAGCGCTGCGCGGCCCCGCGTCGGCGAGCGTTCGCTCCGCGTGCTCCTCGATGCCGCTCAGCGTGCTCTCCTCGCTCCTTCAGACGCGCAGGATGATCGCGTCGCCCTGCCCGCCGCCCGAGCAGATCGCCGCGCAGCCGTAGCCGCCGCCGCGCCGGCGCAACTCGTGGACGAGGGTCGCGATGATGCGTGCGCCCGACGCGCCGATCGGGTGGCCGAGCGCGACCGCGCCGCCGTTGACGTTGACGCGATCCTCGTCGATGCCGAGCATCCGGATCGAGTTCAGCGCAACCGAGGCGAACGCCTCGTTGATCTCCCAGAGGTCGATGTCGCCTGGCTGCAGCCCAGCCTTGTCGAGCGCCTTGTACGCGGCCGACGCCGGCACCTTCGCGAGCAGCGCGAAGTCGTCGGCGATCGACGCCTGCGCGATGATCTCCGCGAGGATCTCCTTGCCGTTGGCCTCCGCCCACTCGTCGGAGGCGACGACGATCGCGCCCCCGCCGTCGTTCACGCCGGGCGAGTTGCCGGCGGTATGCGAGCCCGTCTTGCCGGCAAGGCCGGGCAGCTTGGCGAGCGCCTCGAGCGAGCTTCCGCGGCGCGGCGCCTCGTCGACCTCGACAACCGTGTCGCCCTTGCGACCCTTGATCGTCACCGCGACGATCTCCTCGGGCAGGCGGCCGGCGTCCGTCGCCTCGATCGCGAGCTCGTGCGAGCGCAGGGCCCAGCGGTCGAGGTCGGGGCGGCTGATCTCGAGCTGGTCGCCGACCTCCGTCGCCTCGTCGAACATCTGGCGGCCGCTGAAGGGGTTGGTCAGGCCGTCGTGGACCATCGCATCCAGCGCCTTGACGTCGCCCATCCGAAAGCCGAAGCGTGCGTTGGGCAGCAGGTACGGCGCGCCGGACATCGACTCCATGCCGCCGCCGACGCCGACCTCGACGTCGCCGGCACGAATCTGCGCGTCGAGGATCCCGACCGCGCGCATGCCCGAGGCGCAGACCTTGTTGATCGTCTCGGAGCTGACCTCCTTGGGGATCCCGGCCTTGATCTGCGCCTGGCGCGACGGGATCTGGCCTTGGCCGGCCTGCAGGACCTGACCCATGATCACGTGCTGGACCTCCTCGGCGGCGACGTCCGCGCGCTCGAGTGCGGCCTTGATCGCGAGCCCTCCGAGCTCGGTGGCGTCGAGCGTGGAGAGGCCTCCACCCATCTTCCCGATCGGTGTGCGGGCGCTACCGAGAATGACGGTCGTGGGCATGGACGGGTCTTCCTCCAAGGTCGGGACCGGCGGGCGCGATGCAGTGTATGCGCGCTAGATTCCCCGAGACGTGGTCACGGCGTCAACCACCGCGCTTCCGGCGGACACCGATGCGGACACGGTGGTGCTCGGGATCCTCGAAGGCGAGGCCATCGCGCACGACGTGGACGGCGTCCTTCAAGGGCTCGTCGATGCGGGCGAGGCGAAAGCCAAGCACCGCCACCTCGCGGTCGGGCACGCCGGCGGCAAGCGCTGGGTGCTCGTCGGGCTCGGCTCGCGAGCCGATCTCGATGGCGAGGGCGTGCGGATCGCGGCCGCCTCGGCGCTGGGTCGCGCACGCGAGCTGGGCGCGCGGCGGCTGTGCTGGGAGGTGCCGCACAAGGTCGGCCCGGAGATCGCCGCGGCGATCGTCGAGGGGACGCTGCTGCGCGGCTACCGCTACGTGCGATTCAAGGCCGAGCCGGCGGAGGAGCACACCGACGTCGACGCGCTGATCCTGTCCGCGCACCACGACCTGACCGACGTCGTCGCCGAGGCGACGATCGTCGCGGAGTCGGTCAACTGGACGCGCGACCTGCAGAACGCCCCGCCCAACGAGATGGCGCCGCGGCACGTCGCGGCGGCCGCCGAGGAGCTGGCTTCGCTTGACGGCGTCGCGGTGTCGGTCGACGGGCGCGAGGGGCTGATCGAGCGCGGGATGGGGTCGTTCGCGGCGGTGGCGCAGGGCGCCGACGAAGAGCCCGCGCTCATCACGATCCGCTACGAGGGGCCGGACGCGCAGGGACCCGTGCTGGGCCTCGTCGGCAAGGCCGTGACGTTCGACACGGGCGGCATCTCGATCAAGTCCGCCAACAAGATGTTCGAGATGAAGTTCGACATGTCCGGCGGCGCGGCCGTGCTCGGCGCGATCCGGGCGATCGCGACGCTGAAGCTGCCGGTACGGATCGTGGCCGTCGTCGGTGCGACGGAGAACATGCCGTCCGGCCATGCGATGCGCCCCGGCGACGTCGTGACGGCGTCAAACGGCGTGACGATCGAGATCATCAACACCGACGCCGAGGGCCGGCTCGTGCTCGCCGACTGCCTCGCGCACGCCGTGGCCGAAGGGGCCGAGCGGCTCGTGGACGTCGCGACGCTGACCGGGGCGATCATCGTCGCGCTCGGCAGCGCGCACGCGGGCCTCGTGGGCGACGACGACGCGTGGGTCGAGCAGGTCAGCGACGCGGGCACGACGACCGGCGAGCTCGTCTGGCGCCTGCCGCTGCACGCCGACTATGCCAAGGCGCTCGAGTCCGAGACCGCCGACCTCATGAACGTCAACGAGACGCGCAAGGCCGGGTCGATCGTCGCGGCGCAGTTCCTCAAGCGCTTCACGGGCGACGTCCCCTGGGCGCACCTCGACATCGCCGGCACCGCGTGGGGTGCCGGCAAGCCGTATGCGCCCAAGGGCGGCAGCGGCTTCGGCGTGCGGCTCTTCATCGAGCTCGCACGCTCGCTCAGCCGCTGATCTACCGCGTCGCGACGGTCAGCGCGTCGGCGACCTTGCCAAGCGCGCCGTTGATCCCGCGCACCTCGCCCTCGATGGGCCGGACCTGGTCGTCGATCGCGTGCACGCCGATCTGGATGAGGCGGGTCGTCGAGGCGATCTTGTTGAGGGTTCCTGTGATCGCCAGCAGGTAGCCGGCGAGCACGAGGACCAGCAGCAGGACCTCGACCAACGTTGCGATAACCAAAATGCTGTTCATCGGTCGTTCCTCTCGCTACCCATGGTTTCTTAGCTCCTCTACGAGCTCCTCGCCGGCTTGGCGGGTGTTCTTCAGCTGATAGCTCGTGGCGGTGTTCTTGACGACCGCCTTGCCGCTGACCCAGGTTCCCCATAGGTCGTCGTTGAGCTTGACCACCGTGCGCCGCAGCATCTCGAGCAGGACGATGACCACGAGCAGGATCACGACCGCCACGACGAGCGTGATGACCCACGCGTTCTGGTTCTCGGAGAGTGCGGCAACCATCGTTGGAGCGCTCATCCGCTGCTGTACCTCTTCCAGGCAGGCGAGACCGGAGCATCCAGCTGCTGCTGGCCCCCGCTTGGCTCCGGGGCCGGTGCTGAGGCGGCGTAGGCCGGCTCGGGCGATGGGGGTGGTGGTGCGTACGCCGGCGGTGGTGGTGCCGGCGCCGGCCTTGCCCCGAGCTTCGCCAGGTAGGCGAGCGCCAGCGGCGGCACGGAGTCGGCGAGCCGGCGCGTCTGGCCGAGCTGTTCGGTTCCGGGCACGCCGCGCTCGAGCATCGGCGCGGTGTGCGCGTTCTGCACGTCCGCGAGGACGCTGCGCAGCGGGGCGAGCGTGTCGTTGAGCAGCTTGAGCACGACGACGGCCACGACGAGCCCGAGCACGAGCCCGATGATCGCGAGAACGGTCATGTGGACTCCCTCCAGCCCGGTGAGGTGTGGTATCGGTCGACGACGGGCGCGCCGCCGCGGGCTACGCGCAGACAGGCCGTGATCGTCCGTACGGCGTTGTTCGTCGCGCCGACGTTCTGCAGCGGCCCGGTCTTGGCAGCGATCGAGTCAAGGTCGGTCACAAGGTCCTGTGCCGTCCCGTCGATCTTCCTGGCCAAGGCGGTGATCGTCAGCAGGAGGATCGCGACGAGTGCGACGACGACCGCGCCGATCACCCATCCGACCATCCACCACGTAGACAGTGCGGCCATTGGCAACCCCCTGAGTATGCGAAAGCACATCCCGCGACGCGGGACCCAAATGCGTTCGCACTTTGGCGCACGCTAACTCATTGAGATGCAAATAGGAGAATTAATCTGCGGATGCCTAGGCAAAACTGACAGACCGGTCACCCTCGCGTCTACTTCACGACGCGATAGGTCTGGTGGGTCGCACCGGGGCCCTCGATGACGCGCGTGCGCTCGAGTTTCGGCGGCGAGCCGCCAAGGTCGTCGAGCAAGCGCTCTCCGCCGCCGAGCAGGACGGGCACGACGTTGAGCGTCAGCTCGTCGAGCAGGCCGGCCTTGAGGTACTGCTGCGCCACCTGCGCGCCGCCGGCGAGCGCGACGTCCCTGTCGCCGGCAGCATCCTTGGCACGCTCGAGCGCGGACTGGATGCCCTCGGTGACGAAGTAGAACGTCGTCCCACCCTGCAGCTCGAGCGGCTCGCGCGGATGGTGGGTGAGGACGAAGACCGGCTTGTGAAACGGCGGGTCGTCGCCCCACCAGCCGCTCCACGGGTGCTCCTCCCACGGCCCGCGGTGGGGGCCGAACATGTTGCGACCCATGACGAACGCGCCCGCGTCCAGGATCTCGTCGATCAGGACGCTCGAGGCGTTCGCCTCGCCGCCCTCCATGTCGTGGCTCTCGCGCCAAGCCGCCAGCGCGACGGCCCATTCGTGCAGCTGCTCGCCGCCTTCGCCGAGCCCGAGCTCCTCGCTCTGGTTGGGCCCTGCGACGTAGCCGTCCAGCGACATCGAGATCTGCAGCTTGAGCTTCGACATGGTTGGCCTCCTTCGAGAAACGCGGATGTCATGTCAGACCGCACGTACGCGGCGAACTCATCGCCCGCGTCTACGCGACCAGCAGCGCGGAGCGGGCGATCCGCTCGAGGACGGCTTCGATGCGCTCTGAGAGCTCCTCGCCGTCGAGGCCCGCGAAGCCGGTGAGCCGCGCGTGCAGCGCCGCTCGGTCGCGGGTGCCGTCGAGCAGCGCCAGCACGCGCTGGTCGAGCTCGTCGTGGATGCGGATGCTGTTGTGGCGCAGCGTGGTGACCGGCTCGCCGTCGCGGGCCTGCAAGCGCGCGAGGGGGCTCGCGCACGGTCGCTCGCCGGCGTGCAGGCTGAGCGCGGGCGGCAGCGCATGCGGCCAGACGATCCCGCGGATCGCCCCGTGGACGAGCGCGTCGCAAAGCGCCGCTCGCCTGTCTCGGTCCGGCTCGTCGTCGAGCAGGTCGGCGACGCTCACGGGCGCCGGCCACGCGTGAGCGAGCCGCACGAGCGCCGCGACGACCATCTCGTCCTCGGTCGCGAGCTTCGCCCCGCCGGCGACCTCGAACGTCACGAGCCCCGGGCGCTCGTCGTCCGCGACGAGCGGGCGGGCGTACGACGCGACCGAGAGCGCCGCGATGCGCGCCGCGATCGGCTGCGGAGCCGGCTGCGTCTCGGCGCGGCACAGCAGCGTCTGGCGAAAGCGGCGCAGCTTGAGGTAGTCGAGGAACTGCTCGCGGCGCAGCACGTCG
Source organism: uncultured Actinomycetes bacterium (assembly GCA_963839905.1). Taxonomy (GTDB): domain Bacteria; phylum Actinomycetota; class Thermoleophilia; order Solirubrobacterales; family Solirubrobacteraceae; genus CADCVQ01. Next base: position 938,496 of record CAWIXC010000018.1, read on the forward strand.
TCGACGCCCGGCAGCGCGTCGCGGACGTCGGGCGGCCAGGTGTCCGTCCGCAGGTCGCGCAGGTCGGCCTCGGCGAGGTAGCGGAGGCCGTGCGCGGCCGCGCGTGCCGCGAACTCGGAGAACAGGAACGCGTCGTTGACGTCGGCGAGCGCGTCGTGAAACAGCAGCGCGTCCGAGCGCGCGGCGAGCGCTGCCGCCTCGGCACCGATGGCGGTCGCGGGCTCGTTGTCGCCGCTCAGCCGCTCGAGCAGGCGCCGGGCGGCCGCGATCCGCTCCTGCGGCTCCTCGATGCCGTCGACCTCGAGGGCGAGCAGCTCCCGCAGCGACTCGCGCAGCCGGTAGCCGGGCAGCGCGTTGTAGCTGACGAACGCGACGCCGTTGGCCGGCAGCACGTGCGCGGCGAGCGCGAGCAGCTGCTCGCGCACCGGGTCGGGCACCCACGAGTACACGCCGTGCGCGACGACGTAGTCGAAGCTCGCTGCGGGCGCCTCGAAGTCCTCGATCCCGACCTCCTCGAAGCGCACGTTGGCGAGGCCGAGCTCGTCCGCGCGCGCTTGGGCCAGGTCGATCGCGCGGCCGGAGAGGTCGAAGCCGACGAAGCTCGCCTCCGGCAGCGTCAGCGCCATGCCCAGCAGGTTGCCGCCGTCGCCGCAGCCGATCTCGAGCATGCGACAGCGCGCGGGAGGGATGGGCTCGAGGCCGAACAGCGTCGCGATCGCCGCGACGCGGTCGGGATGCGTCTGCGGGAACGCGTGGCCGGGGTAGCGGACGGCCGCGTAGCGCCGCGCGGCGTCAGGGATGGCGCGCCACCGGCCGTTCGAGCGCGATCGCGGTCGGGTGCGCGCCGACCGCCGGGACCGGCCTGAATGAAAGCCCGCGCCAGAACGCCATCGCGGCCTCGTTGGCCGGGACCACGGAGATGCGCAGCGTGGCGGCGCCGGCGCCGTCGGCCCAGGCGTCGACGGCGGCGACGAGCTGCGTCCCCGCGCCGCGCCTGCGGGCGGCGGGCTCGAGCAGCAGGAGCCCGATGTTCCATGTGCCGGCGCGCGGCCAGTCGCGCACGAGCTCCACGATGCCGGCGAGGCCGGGGGCGTAGAGGCCGAGGATGTGCTTGTGGTCGGGCGGTGTCCCGTCTGGCACGCTGTGCCATTCGTCGCGGGCCGCGGTTGCCGTCGGCAGGGGCTCCTCCTGCAGCTCGTAGAAGTCGGCGCAGCGCTCGAAGAGCGCCTGCAGATCGTCGAGGTCGGGCTCGGCGAGCTCGCGCAGGCGCCCGGCGGCGAGCGTCGCCTCGGGGAACGTGGTGCTCACTCGGATCGCTCCGGGACGTCGACGCGGTCGCCATCGCCGATCTCGCGGTGGGGCTTGGCGGGCGCGCCGAAGGCGACGACGCCCGCGGGGAGGTCGCGCGTGACGACCGAGCCCGCGCCGACGACCGTGTCGTCGCCGATCGCGACGCCGGGGCCGACGATGACCCCGCCGCCGAGCCAGACGTTGTCGCCGAGTGTGATCGGGGCGCCGGACTCCCACCGGTCGCGCCGCGGCTGCGGGTCGACCGGGTGGGTCGCGGCGAGCAGCTGGACGCGCGGCGCGATCTGACACGTCGCGCCGATCATGACCGGTGCGACGTCGAGGATCACGCAGTCGTAGTTGACGAACGTGCCGGCGCCGATCGTCGTGTGGATGCCGTAGTCGCAGCGAAAGCTCGGCTTGACGACGACGCCCTCGCCGACGTCGCCGAGCAGCTCGCGGAGGATGCGGTCGCGCTCGTCCTGCTCGTCGTCGCGGGTGGCGTTGTAGCGGTCGAGCAGGCGCTGGGCGCGCGCGTTGTCGGCGACGAGGTCGGGGTCGTCGGCGATGTACAGCTCGCCGCGCAGCATGCGGTCCTTCATCTCGCCCATCAGCAGTCCGTACCCGCGTGCATCACCGGGGAGTCTCGCCCAGCGCGAGCGTGCGTGCGACCTCGCGGCGGCGGACCTTGCCGCTCGTCGTGCGCGGGATGGCGCCGGGCGCCACGAGCACGACGCGGTCGACGGCGATCCCACGCAGGCGCAGCGCTTCGCGGACGCTGCGGCTCAGCTGCGGGTGCTCGTCCTCGGCGGCCTTCGTCTCGGCGACGACGTAGACGAGCTCGGTGCCGCGGGCTTGCGACGAGACGCCCACCGCGACGACGCAGCCGGCGCGTATGCCGTCGACGCCGCCCGCGATCTCCTCGATCGGCGCGGGCATGAGGTTGTGGCCGGCCTTGATGATGAGGTCCTTGACGCGACCGGTCACGAACAGGCTGCCGCCGGCCTCGTAGCCTAGGTCGCCGGTCCGCAGCCAGCCGCCGGCGTCGATCGCGTCGGCTGTGGCTTCCGGATCGCCGAAGTAGCCGTCCATGAGGCTGGGCGCACGCACGAACAGCTCGCCTTCCTGGCGCTCCCCCACCTGCTCGCCGTCGCGCACGATCCGCAGCTCGGTGCCCGGCAGCGGCCGGCCGACGCCGACGAGCTCGAGCGCGTCGGGCCCGTTCTCGGTGGGGACGGCGCGGCCATCGCGCTCGAGGATCGTGCGGTCGACGCGGTCGACGTGCGTCTCGGCGAGCGGCTTGGGGAACGTCACAGCGACCGTGGCCTCGGCGAGGCCGTAGACCGGGAAGAACGCCTCTGGCCGGAAGCCGCAGGGTTCGAACGCCATGGCGAAGTCGCGCAGGAGCTGCGGCGCGATCGGCTCGGCGCCGACCATCGCGCAGCGCAGCGCGCCGAGGTCGAGCTGGGCCTCGGCCGCGCGGCGTGCGAGGCGCGTCGCGATCGCGTACGCCGAGGGCGGCGCCGGCGTGCAGGTCGCCTTGACGTCGGACATCGCCTGCAGCCAGACGAACGGGTCGGTGCGGAAGTCCAGCGGCGACAGGACGTTGACCGGGAAGCCGTTGAAGAGCGGGTACAGCAGACCCCCGACGAGCCCCATGTCGTGGTGCAGCGGCAGCCAGGTGACCTCGCGGGCGTCCTCGCCGGCGGGCAGCGCTGCGCTGATCGCGGCGAGGTTCGCGAGCACGGCCCGGTGCGAGAGCACGACACCGCGCGGGTGGCCGGTGCTGCCGCTCGTGAGCTGGATCAGCGCGGGCGCGTCCGGCTCGACCTCGTCCCAGTGCCCTCCGGAGCTTTCGACGTGCAGGCCTCCCGCTGCGAGGACGCGCGGAGGCGTCGAGTCGTCGCCGGCGAGCGCGGCGAACGCGTCGGAGACGACGAGCGTTCTCGCTTCCAGGCCCGCGGCCGTGCGGCGCAGCTCGGCGACGAAGCTCGCGACGTCGTCCAGGCGGTAGGGCAGGCCGACGAAGATCGGCACCGCGCCGGCTGCCCACAGGCCGAAGAGGGTCGTGATCGCGACGTCGACCTCGGCGATGAGCAGCATGACGTGGTCGCCGGGGCCGACGCCCGCGGCGCGCAGCCCCGCCGCTGCTCCGCTCGCCCGGTCGCGGCAGTGCTCCCACGTCCAGCCGGCCCATTCGCCGCCGGCGTAGTGAAAGAGGCCGGGGTCGGCCGGCGCGTGTGCGGCGCGGTCGCGCAGCAGGTCGGGGATCGTCGCGAGGTCAGTCGTGCGCATCGTCACGCAGGTCGTCGAGCATCGCCTGCAGCGTCGCGGTCACGTGCGCGTGCGCGCGCTCGAGGCGCTCGTCGCCCGCGCTCGCGCCCTCGCCCTCACCCGCGCTCGCGCTCGCGACGACCTCGCCGAGCCGGATCGGCCCGCCGATGCGCTGGCGGATCTTCGCGGGGAACGGCAGCGCGAGCGGCCACATCCCGCCGATCCCGACCGCGAGCCACGCCGGCAGGTCGCCACGGCCGAACAGGCGCCGCGACGTCCGGTAGCCGTCGTTGAAGCCGACGTATGTGGCTTCGAGGCCAGACGACACGACCGGGATGATCGGTAGGTCGTGGCGCAGCGCGAGGCGCAGGTACCCGCGGCGGTCGCCGAGGTCGACGCGGCCCTCGTCCCAGAACGGGCGCATCGCCTCGCGCATGCCACCGGGCGCGACGATCAGGTGCTCGCCGCGGGCTTTGAGCTCGTCGATCTCGTCCGGAGTCGGAGCGCCGCGCAGGCCGCCGAGCTCGGTCACCGCCCGCGACACGCCGGGGATCGCCCACCACAGCCAGTGCCAGACCGCGCGCGGGAAGTAGCCGAGCTCGTCGTGCATCCGGTCGCCGAGCAGCCAGAGGTCGAACGTCCACGGCCCGCCGTGGTAGGCGACGATGAGTGAGGTCTCGGTCTCGCGCAGGACGTCGAAGCCCTCCGTCTCGAAACGGAAGTAGCGCCGCCAGGCCCTGAACGTCGCGCGCGACGCGAGCCCGCAGCTATCCATCCGCCCGCCCGTTCTGCGAGAGCGCCGCGTAGCGCGCGACCGTCGCGGGCAGCCACGCGTCGAGCTGGCGCTCGGCCCGCGCGACGATCGCCTTCGCGCGCGGGAAGTCCCACGGCTCGTACTCGGTGAGATCCGGAGAGAAGACCGCGTCCGCGACGCTCGCCTGGCGCTGCCCGGAGTCGCTTGTGAGCCAGTACAGCGAGCGAACGGCGTCGCTCAGGCGGTTGACCTGTGTGATGTCGAGGACCGCGCCGGTGAGGCCGCGACGGTGCTTGCCGCGCGGGACGCCCGGCAGCGGGACGACGTCGCACGCGATGACGAAGTCCGCGCCCGCGTCGATGCAAGTGCTGGCCGGGACGTTGTTGCGAACCGCGCCGTCGAGGTAACGGTGGCCGCCGAGGATCGACGGCGCGAAGACGCCCGGTAGCGAGCAGCTCGCGCGCACCGCGGCCGCGACCGAGCCGTGGCGAAAGACCTTCTCGCGTGCGGTGCGCGCATCGACGGCGACCGTCGCGAACGGCAGGGCGAGGTCCTCGATGCGCCGGGACTGCGGCAGGTGACGGCGCACGAACAGGCCCACCGACTGCGTGCTCGCGACGGCGCCGATCGCCGTGCCGGCGAGCTCGAGGTTCGCGTCGACGAGCCGGTCGAGGCCGGCGAGGCCCTCGCTTGCGTAGAACGCGCCGACGATGCTGCCCATGCTTACGCCGACGACGAGGTCGATCGGGATGTCCGCCGCTTCGAGCGCCCGGACGAGCGCGACGTGCGCGTAGCCCCACGCCGCGCCGCCGCCGAGCGCGAGGCCGACCCGCCGACGGGTCACCGCGCGGGCCAGGCGCCGCAGCCCCGCGTGCGCGCCGTCGGGGAGGCGGTCGAGGCGGGGCTTGCGCAGGTCGCGCGGGTGCGCGCGCAGGACAATCGCGTCGCGGCGCACGGGTTGGGCTCGGGCGGCGCCGTCGGGCTGCGCGATCACGACGTGATGCACGCGCTGAAATGCGCCGGGCGGCAGCGCGGGCGCCGCGGCGTCGCGTTCGACGACCACGACGCTGCCGGCCCGCTCGGCGAGCAGCCGGGCGAGGCGGTCTCCGACGGGTCCCTCGGAATGACACAGCGCGTAGTCGGCGCGCGCGGCGCGCCCGGCTTCGATCGTCTTGCGAACGCTGGCGGCGCCAATCAGCGGGGTTGGCTCCGTGGTCCGTGTGCCGGCGTCGCCGAGCGCCTGCGCGAGCAGGGCCGCGAGCTTGTCGCTCGGGCACCGAGGGTCGCCGCTGACGAGCCAGACGAGCTCGGGGTCGCGCGGGCCGCGCACGTTGACCTCGATCCGGCGCTGCGCCGTGAGCCTGACGGCATGGCCGAACGCCGGCGGGCGCTCGTCGAGCACGTCGAATGCGGCCTTGCCGACGACGAGGAGCTCGGCGTCGCCGAGCGCGGTCGCGGAGGACATGCGGGGCGAGCCCTGCACGAGCGCGATCTCGCCGAAGAAGTCGCCGCGGTGCAGCCGCGCGAGGGTGCCCTCGTCGTCGTCGCCGCCGATCGCGATCCCGCCGGCGATGACGAGGAACATCGCGTCGCCGGCGTCGCCCTTGCGGAAGATCCGGGTGCCGGCGTCGAAGGGCGCAAGCGTCGAGGTCTTGACGAGCCAGCGGATGAGCGGCTGGCTGACGTGCTGAAAGAGCGGCGTGCGTCGCAGCAGGCCGACGAGCTCGTCCTCGCGGGCGCGCCGCGACAGGCGGACGCGCAGCTCACGCTCGAGGCCGCCGGATTGCGCGAAGACGGTGTTCAGGTCGGCCTGAGTCCACGCGCAGACCTCGGCGGGGGTCGCTGCCCGGTAGACCGGGCCGTCGGCCTCGCCGGTTAGCCGCGCGCTGCCGAACATCGCCCCCGGGCCCTCCTGCCCGACGATCTCGGCGGCCCCGTCGGGATCGGCCGGCGTCCACGCGGCGACCTCGCCGGAGAGGACGAGGTAGAGGGTCGGTGGGTCGTCGGTCGCGAGCTGCGCGCCGGCCGGCAGCGTCCGCTGCGTGGCCGCGGAGGCGAGGAGCCTATGCTGCTGTGGCTTCAGGCCGCGCAAGTATGGCGAGGCGCGCATGACGCTCGCCGTCATAGCGCCCGCGGCGCCCCCTTCGTCGCGACGACCATGTACTCGAGCGCGGTGCGGCGCGCGAACGAGAGCTTTGCGATCGTCATGTACGTCTGCAGGACCCTCGCGAAGCCGGGCGAGAGCTCCTCGATGCGGGCGCGGTTGCGCCGGACGTTCTCGATCCACGCGGCGAGGGTGAGGACGTAGGAGCTCGTGAGGTCCTGCACCCTGGCGATGTCGAGGCCGGCGTCCTCGATGAGGCCGAGCTCCTCGGAGAGGTTGAGCAGGCGGCAGTAGCCGAGGGCCTGGAAGAAGATGTAGTGCGTGGCGGAGCTGTCGCGGTCGCCCTTGACCTGGCGCGGGAAGAAGCAGTCGGAGATCAGCAGCCGGCCGCCGGGCTTCAGCGCCTCGGCCACGCGCGCATAGACCTCCTCGCGGTTGTGCATGTGCACGACGCTGCCGACGAAGAGGATCGCGTCGAGCGACTCGGGCTCGAGCTTGAGATCCTCGATGTGGCAGCGGTCGATGCTGATGCGATCCGCGAGGCCTCGCTCTGCGGCCCGATCCAGTGCGAACGTGCGCTGCTGCGCGCTGAGCGTGACGCCGCGCAGGTCGCCCCGGGTGTGCTCCGCGAGGTAGAGCAGGTTGCTCCCCCATCCGCAGCCGACGTCCAGCGCCCGCTCGCCGGGACGGATGTCGAGCTGCTCGGCGATCCAGGCGTACTTGCGCGCCTGGGCGGTGTCGAGGTCCTCGTGTGCGTCTTCGAACATGCCTGTCGCGTAGCCGAGGCGCTCGTCGAGGACGAGCTCGAAGATCTCCGGGTGGTGCTCGTAGTGCTCGGCGACCCGCGCGCGCTCGTACTCGCGCTGCTGCGCCGCCGAGCGGCGAGCGTCGGCCGCTGCCTCGACGGAGGTCATCGACCGCCGATCTGGGCTTGCACGAGCTCGATGAGCTCGCCGACGGTCTTCGGCAGCGGGTGCGAGTCGGCGTTCGCGACGTCCGGCGCGCGAAACCCCAGCGCCTCCTCGAGCGCGACCCCGATCTGGATCATCCCGAGCGAGTCGACGCCGAGGTCGGCTTCGAGGTCCTGATCGGCGTTGACGCCTGCGGCGGGAACCTCCAGCGTGTCGGCGACGACGTCGCGAACCTCGGCGGCAATCGCGTCGTCGATCGGCGGGGTCGTCGGGCGGGCGTTCATCGCGCCGAGGATGGTTCCGGCTGGGGCAGCGAGCGTCAAGAATCGACCCGCACGGCCGGGGCTGCCCGGTGGCGCGGCGGCGCGGCGGCGCGCCAGCCTCCGCCGATCGGGGATCTATTCTGAGCGCATGTCCGCTGTCGATGAGCTCCTGCGGCCCTATGTCGACGCTCCCGGCCTCGACGAAGCCGCGGCGGCGCTGGACGACCTCGCGCCGAGTGACGACCTCCCGGCCGAGGTGCTCGGCGACTGCTACGACGAGCTCGCCGAGGCGGCCGCCAGTAGTGACGACTACGCGCTCGCGGCGCGGTTGGAGCGACGGGCCGTCGCGCTCGGGTGCCGTTATCCGACGCTCGCGCGCGAGATGCTCGGCTGGTATCTGCTGAAAGACGGCGCGACGAGCGACGGCGAGGCCGCGTTCGCGGCGCTGCGGACCGAGCGGCCCGACGATGTCGAGATCCTGGTCCCGCTGGGGAATGCGCGGTCAGACGCCGGGCTGCAGGATGCCGCGCTCGCCGCGTTCGACGATGCGGTCGAGGTCGCCAAGCGCGCCGGCTTCGCAGACCAGCTGGATCGCGCTCGGATCGAGCGCCGCGCCGAGCGCGAGGAGGTAGGTCTCCCGCTCGACGAGGACGACCTCTTGGTTTCGCCGCCGAGGCCGTTCCTCGATGAGCAGATCGCATGGGCGCTGGCGTGGTTTCCGCCCGACCAGCACGCCGCCGCGCTGGCAAGATGGCCCTCGCTCGGCGAGGACCTCGGCGACCCGGCGGCGTACAGCGCTCGCTTGGAACGTCACCTGCGCCAGCTGCATCGCGAGACGGGCCGGCGACCGAGCGTCGCGCCGCTGGACGTCGACGAGATGGCCAATTGGGCCGCCGAGGCCGGATGCGACGCCGACACGGGCTCGTCGCGCAGCCGGTTCGCGGCGAAGCTCGCCCGCACCGGCCGCGCCATCCCGTGGCCTCCAGGCCGCAACGACCCTTGCTGGTGTCGATCCGGCCGTAAGTACAAGCGCTGCTGCGGCATCGGCTGAGCCGTCAAGGCGCGAAACGCCTTGCGTCGATGGTATGACCGCGTCATGCTCGTCCGCCGTGAAGATCCGCATCTCGCTTACTGACGACACGTCTCATCGCATTGACGAGGCCGCGAGGCGGCTTGGCATCTCGCGAAGCGAGTTCGTTGCCCGCGCCGCGGAGCGCTGGCTTGGCAGCTTGGATGACGATGGCACCACCGACGCCATCAACCGGGCGATCGCCGGGCTCGCGCCTGATCACGGGTTCACCGACGCGGCCGCCACAGCGCTGGCCCACGACATGCACCAGTGACCCGATGCGAGATCTGGTGGGCCGATCTCGGGGGGTCGCGAGGCTCGGCTCCCGCGTGCGGGCCTCGCGCGCGCCCTGGCGATCACGCGGTCCTGACGGTGCGATGAGTTCGCGCGTCCCGCCGGGTCTTGTCACCAGACCCCACGAGCCAAGGAGATCGAAGGATGTCAGCACGAATCGTTGTGACGGAGTTCGTGTCGCTTGACGGCGTGATGGAGGCACCGGGAGGCGAGCCCGATTTCAAATACCCGGGTTGGACGTTCGAGTTCGACCGCGGTGAGGACGGAAACCAGTTCAAGGTGGACGAGACGATGCAGGCCGACGCGCTGCTCATCGGCCGGCGGACCTACGAGAGCTTCGCCGGCGCCTGGCCGAAGCGCGAGGGCGAGTTCGCCGACAAGTTCAACGCGATGCCAAAGTTCGTCGTGTCGACGACGCTCACGGACCCCGACTGGAACAACACGACCGTGCTCGACAGCGGCGACGCGACGGCCGAGGTGCGCAAGCTCAAGGACGAGTTCGACGGCGAGCTGCAGGTGCCGGGCAGCCACCGCCTCGTTCAGGAGCTGATCGAGAGCGATCTGGTCGACCAGGTCAACCTGATGGTCTTTCCGGTGATCCTCGGGACCGGCAAGAAGGTGTTCGAGGAGCTACCCGATCGGCGGCGCATGCGCCTCAAGGACTCGAAGGTCGTCGGCGAGGGCATCGCCGTGCTGATCTACGAGCGGGCAGCTTAAGCGTCGCTGCAAAGAGGCGGCCTGCGGGCTTCAGTCGTCGAGGCGCTGCACGGGCTGACCGGTGACCTCAGCGACGAGATCGAAGTCCTTGTCGTTGTGCAGCACGACAAGGCCAGCGCTCTCGGCGAGCGCAGCGATGATCAGATCCGGGACAGACGGTGCACGGTGGTGTCCACGGTCAGCCAGGAGGTGTAGCACCTGGACGGCTCGATCTTCAGCCAGAGGCGTCGCGTATTCGATGGGCATGGGGCTCACCGGAGGGCCGTGGAGTCCGGCGTGGAGGTCTGTCGCGCTGCGAGCGGAGTAGCCGACCTCGAGCAGCGTGACCGTCGCGATGCGCACGAGGCCCCGCTGGATGCGCTCGGCCCAAACGGCGGCCGTGTTGCTCGCGCCGAGACGCGTCAGCGCCGACTTGTCGATCAGCCACTCGGTCTTGGGCTGGGCGCCGCTCACGACCACGCCCGGCGCGTGACCTCCGGGTCCTCAAGATCGCTAAACCGGTTCGCGAACTTCGTGAGGTCATCGGCCGTGACCGGCGAGCCGGGACGGGCGGCGGCGTCTTGGTGCAGTCGCCGGCGGAGGTACTCCGTCCGCGACAGGCCCAGTCGCGCCGCATGCGCGTCGATGCGGGCAAGATCCTCGGCGGACACATCACGGATCAGCACGTCGGGCATCCTTCCCAAGATATCATGCGATATCCGTCCTGAGTGCTCGGTGCGAGCCCCGGCCGGAGGAGCAGCGCATCACTATTGAAGGATGAGCCAAGACGCAGGCGCGCTCGACTCGGTCGAGGAGCAGCTCGCGGTCGTCCGCGACGATCCGGCGGCGCGTCTCGCGTTGATGGCGCGGCTGTTCGACGGGCCGACGGGGCGTGCGCCGCAGCACCTCCCCTTCAGGCGGGCGGCGCTGTCGTTCATGCGTTGGCAGGCCCGGCGCGGCGTACTGAACGCGCTCGACGCCTCACCGCCGGGCAGCGTGTGGTGGCGCGCGGTGAACGAGCGGCTGCTGCGCGACGGTTGCGAGGCGGTCGGGTTGCTGGGTGGGACGGCGAGCCGTCGTCGCACGCCGTCCGGCTCTGGCTTGAGTTCGGCGCGAGCCCGACGGGGCGCACCTGGTATCGCGCGCACAACGCGAGCATCGTGGGCGGCTACCTGCAGCACCGCGATCTCGCCGAAGCAGAGCGCGCGCCCGAGCGCTTCTTCATGAACGTCGCGCTGGCGCGCGTGCTGTACGCGCACGCCCTCGTCGGTGCGCCGCCGCTTGCCTTGGGCCGCTTGGCCCCGCTCGGCAGGCTCCTCGCCGATCCCCGGTTGGGCATGGTCGGAGCGTTTCTCTCGCTGCGCCGCGTGCTGCCCGACCGCTACCCGCTGACGCGCGACGTGCAGCGCTACATCGCCGACGAGCAGCGCCTCGGCCGGATGCTCGACTACGCGGTGATCGTGCCGCGGCTGCAGCGCCTGTACGAGTGGTCCGCCCGCGAGCTCGGCGAGCCTCGCCTGCGTGAGCTGGTGCGCGACGGCAACCCGATCTACGCCTGGCCCTTCGAGCAGCGACACGTCTGGCGCACACCGAACATGCCGCTCGCGGCCCGGGCACTCGAACGTGTCACACACGCTCGCTGACGGCCGCCGGCAGCCACCAGCGACCATGGGTGGATGCAGGCAGCGCGCACAACGAACCTCGCCCTCAAGTTCGGGCTCGCGGTCGTCGCGCTGATCGCGGCTGGCAGCCCCGCCGCCGCCGCCGTGTCCCGCGTCCTCGTCCTCATCGACGCCGCGCTTGGGCAGCTGGAAGCGTGACCACAATGGAGTGGCAGCGCGACGACTACCTCGTCTCGACCGACCCCGCCCGGCTGGACCGTGACGCGATCTGCGCGTTTCTGCGCACGGCGTACTGGGCGCGCGACGCCAAGCGCGAGGACGTCGAGCGGTCCATCGACAACTCGCTCGTGTTCGGCATGTTCGCTCCCGGCGGCGAGCAGGCGGCCTTCGCGCGGGTCGTGACCGACCGAGCGCGCTTCGCCTGGCTCGCCGACGTCTTCGTGCTCGACGCACATCGCGGGCGCGGGCTCGGCGTGTGGCTCATCGAGTGCGTGCTCGCGCACCCCGACGTCGCCGGGCTTCGCGTCATCCTCGCGACCGCCGACGCGCACGGCCTCTACGAGCGCTTCGGCTTCCGGCTCATGGATCCCGCGCGCATGATGGAGCGGCCGGCGGGGGAGCCATGAAGGTGATGCTCGTGCGCGCCAGAGATCTCGGGCGTGTCGCGGCGGCGGCCGCCGCCCTGTTGCTCGCGGGCGCAGGCGCCCCCCAGGCGCGTGCGCAAGGCGCCGCTCTCACCGAGCCACCAGCCCAGCTCGAGCGCGCGCTCGAATGCCACGGAGCGCTCAAAGGCGACGGGCCACCGCCCGTGATCCTCGTGCACGGGACCGGCTCCACGCCCGAGGAGAGCTTCGGGTTCGGCTACGTCACAGCACTGCCCAAGCGCGGCATCCCCGCCTGCACGGTCCGGCTGCCGGCGCGCGCGCTCGTCGATCAGCAGCGGTCGATCCAGTACGTCGTGCATGCCGTCCGCGAGGTCGCGCGGCGCAGCGGGCGCAAGGTGTCGCTCGTCGGGCACAGCCAGGGCGCGACGCTCGTCACCTACGCGACCTACCTCTGGCCTGACCTGCCGGCAAAGGTCGACGACGTCGTCGGCCTCGCGGGCCCGTACCAGGGGACGACGACCGCAGACGACAGCTGCGCCGACGCGCGATGCCCCGTGTTCGCGTGGCAGTTCCGGCGAGCATCGAAGCTCAACGCCGCGTTTCACGCCGCGCGCCAGCCCACGGGGCCGTCGTACACCGCGATCGCGACCGCCATCGACGAGCTCGTCGCCCCGGCGCCCGGCGCCGCGCGACTCGAGGGCGCGGCGAACATCGTCATCCAGGACGTCTGCGCACTCCGGCCGATCGACCACTACCTGCTCACCGGCGACGCGGTGACGTACGCGCTCGTGCTCGACGCCCTGACGCACGCCGGCCCGGCGGATCGGTCGCGCTTCGATCCCGGGACCTGCCTGCAGACGGTCCTCCCCGGCGCCGATCTCGCGCAGGCCGCGGTCACCGCGCCGGTCGCGATCGCCAACGCCATCTCGAGCATCGCCACCGCCCCCGAGGTCGATCGCGAGCCCGGGCTGCGCTGCCCGCTCGACCCCGCGGACTGCCCGGCCCCGCAGGTGCGCCTCACCCGCCGCTGCGCCCCCGGCGGCGCCCTGCGCGTCGCGCTCGCCGGCGACGTCGACGCGGTCCGAAGCGCGGACTTCAAGCTCGGCAGTCGCCTCATCCGTCGAGTCGGGACGACGCCGTTCGCCACGACGCTCAACCCGCGCACGCTGAAGCGAGCGGGACGAGCGAAGGTGCGCGTGGTCGCCTCGCTCGCCGAGCCGCCCGGCGGGCGCGTCATCCTCGCGCGCACGCTGCCGAGCTGCGCCGCCGCACGGGACTGAACGCTCAGGGCAGCTGAGCGCGCAGCGCGTCGCGAACCGCCTCGTACGCCTGCGCGACATCGGCGATGTCCTGCGACGTCGGCACGTCCCCGACGCGCGCGAGGGTCTCGATGTCCGCCAGCAGCGCCACGAGGTGGTGCGCGCCCGTCACGCTGCACGAGCCCTTCCACCCATGCGCCGCGGACCAGACCGCCTCCGCGTCGCTCTCGGCAGCCGACCGCGCCAGCGCCTCGAGGCGCCCCGGCGAGTCCTGCAGGTAGATCTCGACGAGCTCCGCGACGGCGCGGCCGTCGGGGTACATCACGCGGAGGCGGTCGAGCATCGAGACGTCGAGCGGCCCGCCCGGCGCGCGAGAGGACGGCGCCGACGCCGCGGGCACCGGGGCACCGTCGATCACGGCGAAGAACTGCTCGATGTCAAACGGCTTGGTGAGGTAGCCGTCGGCGCCGACGTTGCGCAGGCGCGCCGCCTGGCGCGACGTGGCATCCGCGCTGACCATCACGACCGGGATCCGGGCCGTGCGCCGGTCGGCGCGCAGTCGGCGCAGCACCTCCTCGCCGGAGATGTCGGGCAGGTTGAGGTCCAGGAGCACGAGCGCCGGCGCGTGCTCGCGGGCGAGCTCCAGCCCGAGGCTCCCCTGCTGTGCGACGAGCAGCGTGATCTCGGGGCGCTCGTGCAGGATCGTGTCGACGAGCTTGATGTTCGACGGGTTGTCCTCGACGTACAGCACCGTGCGAGCGTCCGTGCGCACGGACGCGGGCGGCGCGGGACGAGCGACCTTCGACGCCCGCGACGCGACCTCCGGCGCCGACACCACCGACAGGTCCAGCCAGAACGTCGTGCCGCGGCCGACCTCGCTGTCGACGCCGATCGAGCCCCCCATCGCCTCGACCAACCTGCGCGTGAGCGCGAGCCCGAGCCCCGTGCCCTCCACCTCGGTCGCCTCGGCCCCGAGGCGCTCGAACGCCGCGAACGCCCGCACGAGATCCTCGTCCGCGATCCCGATGCCGGTGTCGGCGACCTCGATCCGCGCGATCCCGTGATCGTCGCGCGTCGTCGTCACCCGCACGGACCCGCCGTCGCGGTTGTACTTCACGGCGTTCGAGAGCAGGTTCAGCAGCACCTGCTTGAGGCGCTGGCGGTCGGCCAGCACGTGCATCGCGAGATCCTTGGCGCGCGGCGGCTCGAGGGTCACCGAGCGCGCGGCCGCCAGCGGCGCGAGCATCCCCATGGCCTCGCTGACGACCTGCTCCACGAGCACCGGCTCGAGCGACAGATGCAGCTCGCCCTCCTCGATCCGCGACAGGTCGAGCACCTCGTTGATGAGCTCGAGCAGGTGGCGCCCCGCCTTGGTGATCTGCTCGAGCTGCTCGTGCTGCTGCGCCGCCAGGTCGCCACGGCCGAGCAGCTCGCCGAAGCCGAGGATCGCGTGCAGCGGCGTGCGCAGCTCGTGGCTCATCCGCGAGAGGAACTCGCTCTTCGCCGCGTTAGCGAGCTCGGCCTCCTCGATCGCGCGGCGCACGTCGGCCTCGGCTTGGCGGCGGTCGCTGACGTCCCGTGCGACGGTGTGAAACTCGACGAGCTCGCCGCTCTCGGGGTCGTGCAGCGCGCGGACCTTCGCCTCGATGTGGACGTAGTCGCCGTCGCCGCGCAGCACGCGGTACGTGTTCGTGATCGTGTGCGGCCCGCTCGAGCGCGCCGAGAAGTCGCCGGTCATGGCCGCGAGGTCGTCGGGATGGATGAACTCCCAGCCGTAGCGGCCGACCATGGCCTCGGGCTCGTAGCCGTACACCGTACGGCTCGCCGGCGAGACGTACTCGATGCGCTGATCGGCCGCCAGGCGCCCGATGACGTCGGTCGAGTTCTCGGCGAGCAGGCGAAACAGCTCCTCGCTCTCGCGCAGCGCCTCGCGCAGCTCGCGCTCGGTGGTGACGTCCTCGCTGACGGCCGCGATCCGCGTGACCTGATCGTCTTTGAACAGGACGGGCTCGGCGCGCGTCCTGATCCAGCGCGTCTCGCCGTCGGGGCGCACGATGCGGTACTCGAAGTCCGTCGCGGATCGCATCGAGTCGCGCCGCGTGACCACGGCGGCGCGATCGTCCAGATGCAGCAGCCCCTGGATCAGGAACGGATCGTCGTAGACGTCGCCGAGCTCGACGCCGAAGATCCGCGCGACCGCCGGACTCGCGTACAGGACGCGCGGCGGGTCGATGTCGCGCAGCAGGAAGCCTTGCTGGAACGTCTCCGTGACCTGGCGGAAGCGCTTCTCGCTCCTTCGCAGCTGCTCCTCGAGCCGGCGCCGCTCCGTGATGTCGTGGATGTGGCCGATCAGGCAGGCCTCGCCGTCGAGCACGATGCGCGAGATCGACGCGAGCACGGTCCGTGTCTCACCGCTGCGCGTCCCGACCTCCTCCTCGATGTCGCGCACGAACCCGTCGCGATCGAGCAGTTCGAGCATCGCGTGGCGTCGCTCGGGCCGCAGCCAGAAGCCGACCTCGACGATCGACCGGCCGACGAACCCCCCGTCCTGCCAGCCGAGCATCTCGAGGCACGCCGGATTGGCGAACAGGATCACGCCGTCGGCGGCGCGGGTGATCGCGGTCGGGACCGGCGACGCGTCGAAGACGGCGAGCATCTCGGAGGCGCACCGCGGCGCCGTGGGGGGTCGATCGGGCTCGATCGCGCCTGCAGCCTCGGAAGCGCGCGGCATGTGGTCATCGGAGTCCATCCGCGCGAACCCTACGTTGCTCCGGATCCGCAGTGGTCGAGTTGGTTCTCCGAGGCCGCTCGGGTACGCGATGCCCGTGGCCGGGCAGCCCCGGTCCATGGGCCTCGACGTCGCAGCGCTGCGCCACGCGGCGCGCGAGCGTGCCGCGCGCCGTCCGCCCGGCCCGCGGCTTGCGTCCGTCTCGGACGCGGCCGGCCCGGGGCCTGCGACCCGGCACTACCGGCCGGTCGACGAGCCGCGCCCGCTGCTCGTCTTCCTGCATGGCGGGATGTGGGTGCTCGGCGACCTCGACACGCACGACCGGCTGTGTCGCCGGATCGCGGCCGGCGCGGGCGTCGAGGTGCTCGCGGTCGCCTACCGGCTTGCGCCCGAGCACCCCTGGCCGGCGGCGGTCGACGACGCCGTCGCCGTCGTGCGAGATGCGGCGCGGCACCGCGGCGGCCCCGTGGCCGTCGCCGGCGACAGCGCCGGCGGATGCATCGCGGCGCTCGCCGCGCTGGCGCTTCGCTCAGCGGGGCTGCTGGCCGCGCAGCTCCTCGTCTGCCCGAACACGGACCTGACCGGGGAGCACGCGAGCTTCGCCGAGAAGGGCACGGGCTTGGGGTTGCAAGCCGCCGATGTCCTGGAGGCCGCCGCGCTGTGGATGCCAGACACGAAGCGCCACGGCGACGGGGACCTCAGCCCATTGCATGCCCGCGACCTCGCCGGGCTGCCGCCGGCCGTCGTCGTCACCGCCGAGCACGACCCGCTGCGCGACGAGGGCGCCGCCTACGCCGCCAGGCTGGCGGCCGCGGGCGTGCCGTGCGCCCATCGCTGCGAGCCGGGGCTGCGCCACGGCTTCGTCCAAGACACCTCGCCGGACGCCGAGGCGGCGACCGATCGCTTCATCGCCGACGTGCGGCTCACGCTGCGGCCGGCGGCGTAGCGGCGAGGCCGGGGCCGGGCTCGATCTCCACGTCGCGTGCGTGCAACTCCTCGCCGCAGACCGCGCAGTGCGGCTCGGCGTGCGTCGCGTGACCGCACGCGGCGTGGCGCACGATGACCGGCGGCCCGGCCTCCCCCGCCGTCCAGCGGTCGCCCCAGGCGGTCATCGCGAGCAGGATGTCGCACAGCTCCCAGCCCTTCTGCGTCAGCACGTACTCGTAGCGCGGCGGGCGCTCGGAGTAGGCGCGCCGCTCGAGCACGCCCTGCGACACGAGCCACTTCAGGCGCGCGGCGAGCACCTTGCGGGAGATCCCGAGGTCGCGCTGGATGTCGTCGAAGCGCTGCACGCCGACGAATACGTCGCGGAGGATCAGCGGCGACCAGGGCTCGCCGGCGACGTCGAGCGTGCGGGCGATCGAGCAGGTCATGTCTCCGAACCGGGTGCGCTGCATGCTCGCCAGGATAGCGCATCGGGTTCCCTTACGGAACTAAGTCTGATACGGTGGGTCTCTAGAAGGAACTCGCCCCGACAAACGAACGCAGGAGGTCGAACCGTGCCGCTTCCACCCGTCGTCTCAGCATCCGATTGGCAGGCCGCCCGCGACGAGCTGCTCGTCGAGGAGAAGGCCCTGACCCGCGCGCTCGACGCGCTCGCCGCCAAGCGCCGCCGGCTGCCGGTGGTCGCCTTCGACAAGCCGTATGTCTTCGAGGGTCCCGACGGCAGCGCAAGCCTCGCGGACCTCTTCGAAGGTCGCCGCCAGCTCGTCGTCTACAACTTCATGCTCTGGCCTGACTCGGACGAGATCTGTGGCGGCTGCGCGTCGTTCACCGACAACATCCCGAACCTCGCGCACCTGCACGCCCGCGACACGAGCTACGCGCTCGTCTCCCGCGTCCCGCTCGAGCGGATCGAGGCCGTCAAGCAGCGCTTCGGCTGGACGCTGCCCTGGTACTCGTCCTACGGCAGCGACTTCAACTACGACGTCGGCGTCAGCACCGACCGCGGCGAGATGTTCGGCCTCAGCGTCTTCCTGCGCGACGGCGACGACGTCTACCGCTCGTACTTCACGTCCGGGCGAGGCGTCGACCGCATCCGGGTCGACTTCAACCTCCTCGACCTCACGCCGCTCGGCCGCCAGGAGGCGTGGGAGGACTCGCCCGAAGGTTGGCCGCAGGACCCGACGATGTCGTGGATCCGGCTGCGCGACGAGTACGAGGGCGCCACCATCTCGTAGATGGACGCTCCTGCGCTGCGGCTCGCGCGCATCGAAGACGTGCCCCGCATCGCGGAGCTCATGCGCGCATCGGTGCGCGAGATCTTCCCGCGGTTCTACGACGCGCGGCAGACCGCGAGCGCGGCGCTGCACATCGCGACGCTCGACCTGCACCTCGTGCACGACGGCACGTACTTCGTGCACGAGCACGCCGGCGAGATCGTCGCGTGCGGCGGCTGGAGCAAGCGCAACAAGCTCGCCACCGGCGAGGGCGCCGCCGACGACGACGACCGCCTGCTCGACCCGCGCACGGACCCCGCGCGCGTGCGGATGATGTTCGTGCGCAGCGACTGGACGCGCCGCGGGCTCGGGCGCGCGATCTTGGAGTCCTGCGAGCGCGCCGCCCGTGAGGCGGGCTTCTCGAAGCTCGTCCTACGGGCGACGCTGCCGGGCGTGCCGCTGTATCGCTCGTTCGGCTTCGAGGAGATCAAGCGCATCGAGCTGACGGCGCCCGACGGAGTCACGCTCCCGGCTGTCCTGATGCAGCGGCCGATCGCATGATCGGAGACACACTCGGCGGCCTCATCCAGCGACTTGACAACATCGGGTATGTTTGTCGACGCTTGGTATTTTTGTTATGCAGGACTGACGGGGCCAGCGGCATGCCGCGGCCCGTTACCGCCGAGAGGACCGCCCATGTATCGTTCCGTCATCGCCCCCGCGCACGGGGTCGCTCCTCGCTGCCACCGCACGCGAGCCCGTGCATCGCTGGGGCTCGCCATCGTGCTCGCGACCCTCGTCGGCTGGGCCATCGCCGGCGCCGCGACGGCCGCCGCGGCGCCGGACCTCTCGATGACCACCGACGCTGGCGGGGACTTCGTCGTCGGGCAGGACACGGCGTTCATCCTGACCGTCTACAACCAGGGCAGCTCACCGACAGTCGGAACCACGACCGTCACCGACACGCTGCCCGCCTCCATGACGTTCGACT
Organism: uncultured Actinomycetes bacterium; assembly: GCA_963839905.1. Taxonomy (GTDB): domain Bacteria; phylum Actinomycetota; class Thermoleophilia; order Solirubrobacterales; family Solirubrobacteraceae; genus CADCVQ01. The sequence continues at coordinate 957,512 of CAWIXC010000018.1, forward strand.
CGGTGTTCGGCTCGGGCTGGACGTGCGCCGGATCGACCACGGTGACGTGCACCACGACCGCCTCGGTGTCCAGCCCGGGGTCGCTCCCCCCGATCGCGCTGTACGTCGTGCCGACCGGGGCGGCCGTCCCGACCGCGACGAATCAGGCCTCGGTCTCGAACCCCGGTGATACCAACGCAGCGAACAACGCGTCGGGCTACACGGCGACCGTGGTCTACGCCGCGGACATGTCGATCGGCCTCGCGCACGTCGGGGCCCCGTTGAAGACCGCACAGAACGAAACGATCAACATCCGGGTGCACAACGAGGGCTACTACAGGGTGGATGGGACGACGACGGTGTCCTCGGCGGTCCCGCCCGGCCTGCAGGTCGTCTCGGTGACGGGCGGGACGACGTGGAGCTGCTCCGCCGTGCAGTCCTTCACCTGCACGACGACGTACGACGGCGGGAGCCTCGGCAACTACACGAACATCCGGCTCGTGGTATCGGCCACCGACGCCGCCTATCCCGCGGCGGCTGTCACCGCGACGGTCACGAACACGTTCGATCAGAACCCGGCGAACAACTCCGGGACCGACACGATCCAGGTTCTAGCCGCACATGACGCGGCGGCCGAACTCGTCTCGCTGCCGGTCATGACCGTCGGCAAGCAGGCACAGCTGACGTTCCGGGCGCGCAACGTCGGGACTCTCAACTCCGCCGGCGCGACGTTCACCTTCGCGCTGCCACCGCAGGTGCGCTTCGTCGGCGTCGCGACCCCGGGCTGGAGGTGCACGCCCGGCCCGATCGTCACCACGTGCAGCGACACCGGCCAGATCAGCGGCTTCAAGCTGCTCGGCATCCGCGTCAAGCCCTTGCGGCCGGTCGCCGGAGCCCCGATAACCGCGACCCTGACGACGACCGGCGACCAGAACCCGGCGAACAACACCGCCGTCGCCGCGGCGTCGATCAACCCGTACGTCGCGCAGCGCTATACGGTCACGGGTCGCAGTGGCGCTCGGCGCACGGCGATGATCAACGTGGGCGACAAGCTGACGGTTCGCATGCCCCAGCCGCGGCGCGGCGCGAGGTGGCGGGTGCGCACCGCCAGCACGGCGGTGAGCCGGCCGTACGTCATGCGCCCGTCCGGCCGAGTCGACATGCGCTTCACGGCCAAGCGCGCCGGCCGCGCTACCTTGCGGTTCACGCGGCGGGCGGGGCGCAAGACACGCAAGTACACGCTGGTCGTAAGGGTTGTCAACCCCGGAGCCTGAACGCAGCACGCGGTGTGTCGCTCGATCGCCGCCAGCGGCGAGAGCGCGGCACACCCCGGCCAGCGGTCGATTGGCGCGGTGATCAGACGGCCGCGAACTCCTTGACCTGCGTGAGGCGGATGCTGTTGCCCGACGGGTCGCGGAAGCCGGAGTCGATGCCGTACGGGCGCTCCTCGGGCGGCTCGGTGAACTCGACGCCGCGGCTCGACAGCTCCTCGTAGGCGGCGTGGCAGTCGTCGGTCGCGAGGAAGACGGTGCCGGCGAAGCCCTTCGCCATCAGCGTCATGACCTGCTCGCGAGACTCGGCGTCCATGACCGGCGGGCCGGGGACGGCCATGAGCACGACCGAGACGTCGTCCTGGCCGGGAGGGCCGACCGTGAGCCAGCGAAAGTCGCCCAGCTCGGGGAACGAGACGTCTCGGCGCAGCTCCATCCCGACCTTCTCGGTCCAGAAGGCGAGGGCCTCGTCCTGGTCGTGGACCCACAGCTGCGTGGTGGAGATCTTCAGCATGATGTTGCTCCTTGCACGTCGTCGGATTCGATGAGCAGCACGCTAATCCGGCGGCTTGCCGTTGTCTTCTCGAAACGTGCGGCGTTGCGGGCGCCCGTAGACGCGCAGCACGCACGCCGGGACGAGCGCCTGGTCGGCGGCGGGCGGAAACGCCTCGCGGTAGGCCAGCGGCGACTTGCCGTAGGTGCGGGTGAAGCTCGTCGTGAACGAGCCCACGCTCTGCAGGCCGACCGAGAAGCAGACGTCGGCGACCGAGCGGTCGGTCGTGCGCAGCAGCGACGCCGCGCGCTCGAGGCGGCGCGTCAGCAGGTAGGCGTGCGGCGTCTCGCCGAAGGCGGCGCGAAACTCGCGGCTGAAGTGCGCGCGCGAGAGGCCGGCGGCGCTGGCGAGGTCGTCGACGCCGAGGGGCTCGGCGTAGCGGGCGTCGGCGAGGTCCTTGGCGCGCAGCAGGTGGCGGGCTGGCGGGACGAACACCATGCCCCGCAAGGGTAGTCCGCGACGCTCAGCGCACTCTTACGAGTTGGCATCCGCCGCCGCCGCGACTAGGTTTGGGGGGTGCCGCTGAGGGACAACCTGCGCAAGCGCTCGCCGGCCGACCTGCGTGACGAGCGCGACCTGCTCGGCGGCTGGATCCGCCAGCCCGAGGTGCGCTGGCTGGACCCGAGCATCCTCGCGAAGGCCGGCGTCGAGGTCGCGGTGTCCGCGACGTTCGGCAAGTTCGCCGACAAGCGCGAGATCCAGACCCAGCCGCAGGGGCCGTTTGACTACTCGCGCGACGGCGAGCTGTGGATCGACTACCTGTCGGACACGGGCGACGGCTGGGCCGCGACGCAGACGATGGCGTGGCTGCTCGCGCAGGACAGCCTGACCGTCGGCGACGACGAGCCCCTGCCGCGTGGCAAGGTGCTGCTGCTCGGCGGCGACCAGGTCTATCCGAGCGCGACGCCGGAGGCCTACGAGGACCGCTTCAAGGGGCCGTTCGCCGCGGCGCTGCCGCGCTCGAAGGTCCGCGACGCGCCCGAGATGTACGCGACCCCCGGCAACCACGACTGGTACGACGGCCTCGTCAGCTTCCTGCGCCTGTTCTGCACGAACCGGTGGATCGGCGGCTGGCGCACGCGCCAGCGGCGCAGCTATTTCGCACTGCAGCTCCCCAACAAGTGGTGGATCTGGGCGATCGACATCCAGCTCGATACGTACATCGACGACATCCAGCTGCAGTATTTCGCCGAGCAGAAGATCGGCGCCGGCGACAAGATCGTCCTGCTGACCGCCAAGCCGAGCTGGCTCGCGGCGGTCGACGGCCGCGTCGAGCCGCCGAGCTGGAAGTACCTGAACTTCTTCGAGGAGCGGATGGTGCGCGACACCGGCGCCCGGCTCGCGCTGACGATCACCGGCGACCGCCACCACTACGCGCGCTACGAGCCCACCGGCGACGGCGCCGACGAGGCGCCGACGCGAATCACCGCCGGTGGCGGCGGGGCCTACCTGTCGGCGACGCACACGTTGCCCGAGCAGGTCGAGCTTGCGACGCTGCCGCGCAAGGACGGCGACGACGAGCTCCCGCAGCCCACGGTCGCGAACGTCCGCGAGGAGATCTACCCCTCAGACGGCGACTCGCGCCGGCTGAGCAACGGGATCCTCAAGCTCGCGGCGCTGAACCCGGCGTTCGCGCGGCTGCTCGGGGCGATCTACGTCGTCATCGGGATCTCGCTGCTCGGCTCGGTCGACGCCGGCGTGGACAACGCGATCAACGAGACCAACCAGCTCATCGAGAGCGCCAAGGGCGCCGGGCAGATCGACGTGTTCTTCGACAGCGCGACGAACGCGAACCTCTTCACGTTCATGGGCAACTCGGCGGGCTCGCTGACCATGATGCTCGCGCTGCTGCTCTTCGGCGCCATCTTCGTGGGCGTCGACATCAAGCAGAGCGTCTCCGCGCGCTTCGCCGTCGCGCTCGCGCACACGCTCGTGCACCTGTTCGCGATCGTCTTCGTGATGTGGGGGGCCGTCAACGTCGCCCCCGACCTCTGGGACTCGACCGCGGCGATCTGGATCCTCGGGATCATGGTCGCCTTCCTGGTCGGCACGACGGTCGGGGCGACGGTCTTCGGGTTCTTCTTGTGGCTCGTGCACAAATGGCGCGGGCCGAAGGCTCAGGAGAACGCGAACCAGGTCTTCACGGGGCAGTCGATCATCGACTACAAGAACCTGCTGCGGATGCACCTCGGGCGCGACGGCGGGCTGGAGATCCACGCGCTCGGGGTCGACAAGGCCTGCCGCGAGTGGGACCTCGTCCGCGATCCGGACGGCCCGCGCTTCGAGCCGCGTGGCAAGGCGCCTCGCGTCCACGCGATCGACGAGGCGCTGCGCTTCGACCCGGCGGGCAACCGGATCACGTAACGCCGCCGAGCGGGCGCGCTGCGCGCCGCACAGCGTCGGCGCGCGATCATGCGGGGCGTGCGCCGCGCCGTCGCAGTCTGGCTCATCCTCTTCGCGGCGTATGCCGCGACGATCGGGCTGCATGCCTTCGGGACGTCGCAGTTCGGCGGCGACGAGCCGCATTACCTCCTCACGGCGGAGTCGATCGTCTCCGACCACGACATCGACCTGCGCGACGAGTACGCCAATCGCGCCTACCGCGACTGGTATCCGTACGTGCTCGAACGCCACGGGCGGCTCACCAACGGGCAAGCCAACGAGCCGCACGGCATCGGCTTCCCGCTGCTCATCGCGCCCGCCTACGCGATCGGCGGGCCGCTCGCGGTGCAGCTGCTCATGGCGGCGATCGCGGCGCTCGCGTTCGCGTTCGGCGGCGCGCTCGCGCGGCGGATCGTGCCGGAGCCGTGGGCGAGCGCCGCGACGCTCGCCTGCGGGCTGTCGCCGCCGGCTCTCGCCTACGCCACGACCGTCGCCCCCGAGCTGACCGCAGGCGCCGCGCTGGCGTTCGCGTCGATCTTGGCGCTGCGGGTGCGCGAGCTGCCGCGGATCCGCTGGGTCGCGGGCGCAGCGATCGCGCTGGCCGCGCTGCCATGGCTGGGGCTCGCGTTCGCGCTGCCGGGGGCCGTCGTGGCGCTCGCGATGATGCGCTGGCTGCGCCGCCGGGCGCGGAGCTTCGGCGTGCTCGTCACGGCCGAGGTCCTGCTGTTCTCGGCGGTCCTGTTCGTGACGATCAACGACCAGCTCTTCGGCGGCTTCACCCCGACCGTCGCGGACGTTCCCGGCCGCTCGCTCGACGACCTCGGCGCCGCGGATGTCGCCGACCGCGTCCCGCGGTTGGTCGGGCTGTGGCTCGACCGCACGTACGGCCTGCTGCGCTGGGCGCCCGTCTTCGCGCTCGCGCTCTTCGCGCTGTGGCTGCTGTGGCGCTCGCGGCGCGACATGCTCGCCCGCGCGCTGCCCGAGCAGCGCGACGTCGAGGTCGCCGCGACGCTGTGCGCGCTGGTGTGCGGAGCGCAGGGGTTCGTCGCAGCGTTCATCGCGCCGGCGATGGACGGGTTCTGGTTTCCGGGGCGCTATCTCGTGTGCGCGCTGCCGGTCGCGGTGGCGCTCGTCGCGTGGGGGCTGCGGCGCGCCCCGCGGGTCGGGTCGGCGCTCGTCGCGATCACGGCGGTGACGAGCCTCTGGTGGTATCTCGAGCTGCGCATCGACGGGGGCGGGATCGTCGGGCCGTCGTCGCGCGCGCCGCTCGGGCCGTTGGACGTCGTGCTGCCGCTGTTCGAGCCGGGGTCGGTGGGCGCCGTGGTCGCGCTGACGGCGGTCGGCGCCGCGCTCGTCGCGGTACTCGCATTCGAATGGCGCGAGTCGTCGACCACGGATCGCTAGCCGGCCTCTGGCTTGCCGTTGCTGCTCTCCGACGCCGGCGCGCTCGGGTCGGTCGCGGGGCGGCCGGCGGGGTTCGGGCGCGTGGACTGCGACGCGGAGGGCTTCGCCGGCGTGGCCGGCTTTGGCGCCTTGGCCGGCTGCTTGAGCTTGGCCTTCCCGGGCTTCGCGGCGGCGGGCTTCTTGGGTGAGGTCGCCGGGCGGCGCGAGGCGGGATTTGGCTTCGAGCCGCCACCGGAGGAGCCGGCCGACGGAGGTTTGGCCGAGGTGCTCGGCTTGCCGGGCGTGCTCGGGCGGTTGGAGGTGGCGGGACGGCCCGGAGTGCTCGGCGCGCGCGAGCGGCCGGGCGCGCTGGAAGTGGACGGGCGGTTGGGCCTGCTCGGGGACGTGCGGGAGCCCTGTGGCGCGGCGGTGGCCGGCCGGGCCGGGCCGGTCGTCTGCGGCGTCGTCGCGGATTCGCCCGGCGTGACGGGCGAAGGCTTGGCGGGCGCCGGGGCGTCGGCGGCCTGGTTTGGCAGCTTGATGCCGACGGCGCGGTAGGGCTCCTCGACGGCCCGCGGCAGCGAGACGCCGGCTGCCGCGAGACCGACGGGAAGCAGCAGCGTGGCGGCGACCCCAGCCCCAAGAAGGGGGCGCCACGCCAGCCGGCTGCGCGACGGACGACGTGCGGGCGCATCGGCACCCGCGTCCGCCGCCGCGACCATGGCGCTCACGTGCCGGCTCGCGGTGACCTCGTCGATCGGCCGCACGTAGGCGCGGCGCACCGCGTCCGCGAGGGCGGGATCGAGGTCGGGTTCGTCGCGAGCCGGCATGCGCGATGGCCTACGCGGTGTGGTCCTGCTGGGCCTTGGCGGCACCGCTGACGCAGGCCGAGTACGGGCTCTTCGTGTCGGTCGCGGACTTCTTCTTCGACTGGTCCGCGCAGAGCTTGGCCGGCGACGTGTGGGTCGGCGGAGTCTTTGCGGCCTGGGCCTGCGCGCGCGTCGCGCCGACGACGCATGCCGCGAACGGGCTCTTGCCCTTGCCCTTGTTCGTCTTCTTGTGCGACATCGACTTGCACAGCTGCCCCGGCGCGGTGGCCTTGCCATGAGTCGCGGGGTCCGGCTTGGCGGCCAGCGCGGGCGACGCGAGCAGGGCGAGGGCGGCGGTGACGGAAACGGCGGTGGTCTTCAGGCGCATGAGGATGGACCTTTCGGTTGGCGTTGTTATCACCGTCATCGCTCCGGGCGCCCAAAGGGGTACGCGCCTTCGAGCCGGCGCAGGCCGCGCCGCTGCAGCGCCTTGACCGCGCCGGGTCGCTTGCCGACCGCGCGGGCGATCTCCTCGATCGTCAGGTCGCCGATGATCCGCAGCAGGAGCACGGACCGCTGGTCGGGCGGCAGCTCGCCGATCGCAGCGCGCACCCTGGCGTCGGCCATGAGCGCCTCGGCCTCCTCGGGGACGTCGCCGCCGCTGCCTGTGACCCGCGCGACCACGTCGTCGGGCGCCGGGTCGACCGGCCGGCGCCCGCGCTGGCGCAGCGCGTCGACGAGGCGTCGGTGGGCGATCGTGAACGCCCACGCGCGAAACTCGCGCTCGCCGCCCTCGAAGCCGGGCAGGCCGCGGACGATCTGCAGGAAGACCTCGCCGGCGACGTCGTCGGGCTCGGGTGCGCCGTGCGCGCGCAGGTAGCCGGTGACCGCGGGGGCGAGGTCCGCGTAGATCCGCGCCCACGCGTGGTCGGCGCCCGCGCGAGCGGCCGCGAGCACCTCGTCGAACGCATCGTCCGGCCGCATGCTGAGCATCATCGACAAATCGGCGGCATCCGGCGATGATGTGGCGGATGACGACCACTGGACGTCTACCGCTCGTGCTGCTCGTCGCGGCCGCGCTGCTGGCCGGCGCGGCGACGGCCTGGGCGAAGACCTACGACGTGCCGGCGGCCCTCGAGACCACCCTCGAGCGCACCAACGCGAAGACGCCCCTTGCGATCCTGCTCCCGAGCCGGCTTGCGCTGGACTACGACGGGAAGACCTACGCGTCGGGGTCCGGCGGGCGCAACTCCTACCGCTTGTCGCTCGCGGGCGCGCCGAGGTGCGGCGCCAACGCGTGCTTCCTCGTCTCATTCGGCGCGAAGCGCGGCGGGGCGCCGAGCTTCCGCCGGACCGTCCGGCTGCGAGGCGGGCGCACCGGCTACTTCAAGCCGCTGACGTGCGGCGGCTCGTGCTCGCCGCCGATCATCGAGTGGAAGTCGCGCGGGAACCTGTACTCGATCCAGGCCAAGATCCCGGACTCGACCGACGCCGGGCAGGCCCGTCGTCTCGTCGCCGCGGCGAACTCGGCGATCGGCGCCGGCCCGCGCTGAGCCTGTGTGGGCGCCCGCGGTACGGCGGGGCTACGTTCGCGGCTGCGCCGCCATCCACTCCTTCTTGTGGACGCGCTTGGCCGCTTGGTACTCGGCGAGACCGCCGGGGGAGTCGACGTCGCCGAGCGTCGGATGCCACGGGACGAGCTCCTGCGCCGCCTCGACGCCGAACTGCTTGGCGAGCACCGCGCCGAACGACTTGAGCTTCATCGTGCCGAAGCCGGGCAAGGCGGCGATGTTGGCGCGCAGCTCGTCGGCGGTCGTGGCGTCGGTCCAGACGCGGGCGGCGTCGCCGTCGTAGGTGTCGCGGATGTGGACGGCGAGGTCGTGCACGCGCTTGGCCATCGAGCGGGGGTAGCGGTGGATCGCCGGGATCTGGCGGAAGACTGGCTCGAGATCCGCGTCGGCGAGCGTCGCGGCGTCGAGCGAGCCGATGCGCTCGCGGATCGCAAGCGGCCCCGCGAACGCCTTCTGCACGGTGATCTGCTGGTCGAGCGCGAAGCCGACCAAGAGGGCCATCGGGTCGGTCGCGATGAACGCGTTGGACGCGTCGTCGTCGGTGAAGTAGAGGCGGTCGGGCATCGCCAGCGATGGTAGCCCGAGTGCGCCGCGACGGGAAGGATGAGCGGGGAGCGGCTCGGAACGCGCTCGCGTGGCAGCATGCCGCCCGTGACGACGCTCGCGATCGACACCCCGCACGGCCCCGCCGCCGCGCACCTGCAAGCCCCCGACGGCGAGTCCGTAGGCGCGCTCGTGCTCGGCCATGGCGCCGGCGGCGGCGTGACGGCACCCGATCTCGTCGCTGCGGCCGGCGTCGCGCTCGCGCTCGGCATGAGCGTCGCGCTCGTCGAGCAGCCCTATCGCGTCGCTGGTCGCAGCTCGCCCGCACCCGCCCACCACCTCGACACCGCCTGGGTCGCCGTCCTCGAGCGCCTGCGCGCGGAGGAGCTGGGCGACCTGCCGATCGTCGCCGGCGGCCGGTCCTCCGGGGCGCGCGTCGCGTGCCGCACCGCCGAGCAGACCGCCGCGGCCGGCGTGCTCTGCCTCGCGTTCCCGCTGCAACCGCCGCGGCGTAAGAGCGGGACGCAGGCGCCGAGCCGCCAGCCCGAGCTCGACGCGGTCACGGTGCCCGTGCTCGTCGTGCAGGGCGAGGGCGACCCGTTCGGCATGCCCGGCCCCGGCCCGCAGCGCGAGGTCGTGCAGCTGCGCGGCAACCACAGCCTGCGCAGCGACATGCCCGGCCTCAAGGCGGCCGTCCAGGCCTGGCTCGCGCGGGTCGCCGGAGCGTAGGGGCCCCGTCCTTCAGGAGCCGGCAGCAGCCTGCGGGACGCGCGAGGGGGAGGGGGGGGAGGGGAGAAGGGGGGGAGGAGAGGAGAGGAGAAGGGAAAGAGAAGGAAGAGGGAGAAGGAAAAAAAAAGGAAAGAGAAAAAAGAGAGGAGAGAGAGAGAGAGAAAAAAAAAAAAGAAAAAAAGAAAAAGAAAAGAAAAAAAAAAAAAAAAAAAAAAAAAAAAAAAAAAGAAATGAAAAAAAAAATAAAAAAAAAAAAAATAAAAAAAAAAAAAAAAATATAATAATAATAAATAAAAAAAAATTATTTAAATTAAATTTTATATTATTTTTTTTGTTTTATTTTTTTTTTTTTTTTTTTTTGTGTTCCAGGCCTGGCTCGCGCGGGTCGCCGGAGCGTAGGGGCCCCGTCCTTCAGGAGCCGGCCAGCAGCCTGCGGGTCACGCCCGCGATCGTCACCTCGCCGTAGCCCATCGACGGCGTGTTGTCCTGCAGCACGGCGATCGCGATGCGCTGGCTGCCGCGGACCAGCCGCGCGGCCTGGTGCACGCGCCCGCGCGCCGGGTTCCAGCCGCCCTTGAAGAACACCTTCCAGCGCGGGCGGGCCGCAGCCGGGATCCCCCAGCTCTGCGCGCGAGCGATACCGCTGAGCAGGGCGCGCGCGTAGCGGCGAAAGCGCGCCGGCACGAGCCGCTCCTGTTTGTAGAAGAAGCGCGCCTGGTCAGCGGCGGTGATCTTCGTGGCGCCCCAGATCCCTGACGGGGTGAAGTGGGTCATGGCGGCGCGGCGCGCGAGCTGGCGCAGCCCGCCCTGCCCGACGACCCCGAAGATCGCCGACGCGGCGCCGTTGTCGGAGACGTGGATCATCGGATAGAGCTTGGCTCGCGCGCTCGCGTCCAGGCCGGCTCCGCGGGCGGCGAGGCGCCGCAGGTACGCGACGAGCAGCATCGCCTTGACGACGCTCGCCGAGCCGAACTGGCTGTTGACGCGCGTGCCGCGTAGCCGGCCGGCGGTGTCGATGACGGCGAACGACGTGCGGCCCGAGCGCCTCGCGAGATAGCGGCGTGCCGCGGCGATCGCCGCCGCGCCCGGGATCGCGAGCTCGCCGCGACCGTTTCCCTGAAACGGGAGGCCGCTGGGTCGCTTGCCGGGCTTGAAGCTGCGCCGCGGGCAGCGCGGGGCGACCGGCGACGGGCCCGCGCCCGCGAGATCGGACGGCTCGATGCAGGCGCGGAAGCTGAAGCGCCGGGCGGGTGGCGCGATCGTGATGGAGGCCGACGTCGTGCCGCGGCGAGGCTCGCGCGCACGTGTGCTGCCTGCCGGCACGAACACGCTCCGGCCGGCCCGCCGCACGTACCAGCGCACGCGCTCGCGCCGCCAGCGGAAGTGGCGCGAGTGGCGGATGACGAGCGACAGGCGGACCCGCCCCGGCCCGAGCTTGCGACTGCGCGCGACGCCGTTCGGCGCGACGCTGACCGCGATCTCCGACACCGCGCGCGGCGGGCCACCCGGCTCGATCACGCGGTAGCGCGCGTTGCGGTCGGGCTTGACGTTGGCGAACGCGAAGCTGCCGTCGGCGGCGGTCGTCGTGTGGGCGATGTCGACGTAGCGCTTGTAGCGATAGGAGTTCTGCTGCAGCTGGGCGAGCACGCCGGCGCGCGGAGCCCCGGCGGCGTCGGTGAGGGCGCCGGTGATCGTCGTCGCCTGGTTGAAGCGGATCGCGTCGGGGGTCGCGAGGATCGACCCCGGCACCTGCGCCTGCGCCTGCGCTGCAGCGGACCCGCACGCGAGCCCGATCGCGACGCAGCACAGCAGCCCGCGTGCTCCCCGTCGGCGGGCCGCGCGGGGGTCCTTCGCACGCGGCCCGCGACTCACGTCACCTCGTCTTCGAGGATCGCCTGCGCCGCGCTCGCGGGATCCAGGCGGCGCGCGACGACGTCGTCGATGAGCGCCTGAAACGACGGGTCCTGCTCGAGGCGGGCCTCGAGCTTTCGCCGCAGCTTGGACGTCGCGAGCGCGAGAACCTCGCTGCGAAGGTTGCGCCGGCGGCGCTCCGCGAGCGTGCCCTCCTGCTCGATGTGCGCGCGGTGCTCGAGCATCTTGGCGACGAGCTCCTCGACGCCCTTGCCCTCGGTCGCCTCCGTTTGGACGATCGGCACCTTCCACGGCCCCTGCGGCGCGAGCGACAGCACGCCGCGGATCTCGCGCACCATCGTCTGGGTCATCGGATGGTCTGACTTGTTGACGACGATGATGTCGGGGATCTCCATGATGCCCGCCTTCAGGGCCTGGACCGAGTCGCCGCCGCCGGGCATGAGCACGAGGACGACCGTGTCCGCGTGGTCGATGATGTCGATCTCCGCCTGCCCGACGCCGACGGTCTCGAGCAGGACGTCCTGGCGGCCGGCGGCGTCCATGAGCAGCGCCGCCTGCAGCGAGGCCTCGGAGAGTCCGCCGAGCGCGCCGCGGTTGGCCATCGAGCGGATGAAGACGCCGGGATCGAGGAAGTGCTCGGTCAGCCGGATGCGATCGCCGAGCAGCGCGCCGTGCGTGAAGGGCGAGGAGGGGTCGATCGAGAGCACCGCGACGCTGCGGCCGGCCGCGCGGCGGTTCTTCACGATCGAGCCGATGAGCGTTGACTTGCCGGCGCCGGGCGCGCCCGTGAACCCGACGACGACCGCGTTGCCGGTGCGCGGGTAGACCTCGCGGACGAGCGCCCAGCCCTCGGGCTCGTTGTCCTCGACGAGCGAGATCGCGCGGGCGAGCGCGCGCCGGTCGCCGTCGAGCAGGCGCTGAGCGAGGGATGTGTCGGACGGCATCGGTCGCCGATCATGTCAGCCCGGCCCGCCGTAGCATGGTCGCCATGTCCGTCCCCGTGACCCTCGCCGAGCTGCCCGAGCAGATCGAGCGCTTCGGCAACACCCCGTACATCGTGACCGTCGGCGCCGACGGCTCGCCGCGCGCGACGTCGGTGCGCGTCGAGTGGCAGGGCCGCGTGCTCATGACCGGCGCCGGCAACCGCACGGCGGCGAACGTCCGCGAGAACGACGTCATCGTGCTGCTCTGGCCAGCTCCGGTGCCCGGCGAGCACGCGCTGATCGTCGACGGCTGGGCCGAGGTGCACGGCGGCGCGATCCTGATCCAGCCGGCGAAGGCCGTGCTGCACGTCACGCGCCACTGAGCGCGGCCGGCGCGACGAGCAGGGTGCGCTCGCTGGCGTGTGCGGCATAGCATTGGCCGCGGTGGCCTCCGTCAGCCCGACTGCCGAGCCGGTCCCGACCCCGGCCCCGCAGGTGCGCCGCGCACCGGCGCCGCTGCGTGGCGGCCCGCTCGCGCTGTATCGCTTCATGCGCGATCACGGGATGCTGTCGCTGGCGTACGCGAAGCTCATCGCCCGCTGGCTGTGGCTGAAGCTCCGCTTTCGCGGTCGCCTGAAGACCGACGGGCTGTGCTTCGTCTGCCCCGGCGTCACGATTGAGATCGGGCCCGGCGCGACGCTTCACCTCGGGCGCTGGTCGTGGATCGGGCACGGCTGCAAGATCCGCGTACACGAGGGCGAGGCGCGCATCGGGGCGAAGTCCGTGCTCGGCCAGGAGTGCACGATCTCGGCGTTTCAGCACGTGTCGATCGGGCGCGAGTGCATCATCGCCGACCGCGTCATGCTCATCGACTTCGATCACGGGGTCGTCGAGGTCGAGCGTCCGATCCGCGCGCAGGGCATCTACAAGCGCGATGTGCGCGTCGGCCACAACGTCTGGATCGGCTACGGGGTGGCGATCCTGCGCGGCGTGACCGTGGGCGACAACAGCGTGCTCGGCACGTCGACGATCGTGTCGAAGGACGTGCCGGCGAACGCGGTCGCCGCGGGCGTGCCGGTGCGCGTGATCCGCATGCGCAAGGAGCCGCGGGCGATGCGCTGGGAGTAGTCGGCGTCCCGCGCGACCAGGGACTCTCCCTGACGAACGCGCCTCGCGTGGGGTTCGGGGCGGCGGCGGGCGCGCCGAGGTCCAGGGTCCGGTCGGGTGGTGGTCCCTGATGTTCGCGAGGAGGGTTGAGAGCAGGCTGTGCCCATCACCTCAACCACTCCGAAAGGGCACACCATGAGCACCACGAGCAACGCAGGCATCGCCGTCTCCACCGCCGTCTCCGGCGGCTCGCTCACCACGAACCACGCCGAGGGCATTGCCGTCTCGACCTCGATCACGGCCGGCGACCTGGGCCTGAGCTACAACCATGCCGAGGGCGTCGTCGTGGCCACCGCAATCGCCGCGGGTGCGCTCACGAGCAATCACGCCGAGACGCTCGTCTAGAGCCGGCGGATGCGATCCGTCACACCGTGCGGGCTGCACGGTGTGGCGGTTCGGCCTGCCCCCATGGTCCGCGCGCGCACCGCGCCGCAGACTGCTCGCAACCCCCATTCCACCGAGTTACGGAGCAGTCACATGACCACCACGAAGGCTTCCCCCACGCAGTCCGGCATCCTCGTCACGACCGGCATCGCCGCGGGCGAAGGCATTCCACCGAAGATCGTGAGCAACCACGCCGAGGGCATCCTCGTCACGACCGCCATCGCGGCAGGCGAAGGCATCCCGCCCAAGATCGTGACCAACCACGCCGAGGGCATCGTCGCGTGCACGTCGATCACCGCCGGCGGGTGGCATCAGCAGCACGCCGAGGGCCTCGTCCTGCGCTAGCCTCGCGCCGCGCCCGCGCGGCGCCACGGACATGAGCGCCGACCAACCGCACACCGGCTTGCAGCTCGCGGCTCGGGCCACCGAGGCCACGGAGGCCGGCAAGCTCGCCGCGGCGGCCGCGCTCGCCGAGGACGCGGCCGCCGCCTTCCTTGCCGAGCAGGGCGAGCCGAGCTTCGACGCTCCGAACATGCTCCGCATGCGAGCCGAGGCGCTGCTGGCGCTCGGCGATCACGCCGAGGCGGCGCGCACGCTCGATCGCGCGGACGCGTTCACCGCCGTCCTCCCTGGCGGCGAGCCGTTCGACCGCCTGGGCGTGCACCTCGGCCGGCTGCGCGGGCTCGCCCTGCTGGATGCCGGCGACCGCCCCGCCGCGCGCGACGTCCTGACCCACACGCTCGCACGCTGCGAGCAGACCCTCGGCGCCGACGACCCCAACGCGGCCGCGCTGCACAACGTACTCGGCATTGTCGGCAAGTTCATGGGGACGTTCGACGACGCCGCCGCCCATTACGCGCGTGCCCTCGCGATCTACCGGCAGTCCGCCGGCTCGCGGGCGGTGATCGCCACGCTGCACCACAACCTCGGCGGCCTGGCGCACAGCCGCGGCGACCTCGAGACAGCCGAGCGCGAGACCCGCCGCGCGCTCGAGCTGCACAGCGAGCACCCGGGACCGGCGCACCCCGACACCGCGGGCGATCGCGGGCAGCTCGCGGCGATCCTGTCCGAGCTCGGTCGCCACGACGAAGCCGAGCGCGAGCTGCGACGCACGGCCGAGGACTTCGCGGCGGCGCTCGGTCCCGATCACCTCGAGGTCGCGATCGCGCGGACCGCGCTGGGGGCGGCGCTGCACCGCGTCGGCCGCCTGGAGGAAGCGGACGCCGCGTACCGCGAAGGCCTGGCGATGCGCGAGCGATCCCAGGGCGCCGCGCACCCGATGCTGGCGCCGACGCTGCTGAACCTCTCCGTGCTGTGCGAGCAGCGCGGCGACGGCGAGGGCGCGCGGACGTTCGCCCGGCGCGCCGCCGACGTGCTCGGCGATGGCGCGGTGACCGAGGATCACCCACACCTCGCAGCCGCGCGCGGGCGGCTGGCCGAGCTGGGTCCGTGAGCACCCCCGCCGCGGCGCTGCGGCGCGTCGTCCCTGAGACGATCCAGACCTCGGGGATGGACTGCGGCCCAGCGGCGCTGCACTCGCTGCTCGCCGGCTTCGGCGTGCCCGTGAGCTACGGGCGCCTGCGCGAGGCCTGCCAGACCGATGTCGACGGCACGTCGATCGACGCGCTCGAATCCGTGGCGCGGGCGCTTGGGCTCGACGTGGCGCAGCTCATGCTGCCCGCCGATCACGTCGCGCTGACGTGCGCGACCGCGATGCCGGCGATCGCGGTCGCGCTGCTGCCGAGCGGGATGCCGCACTTCGTTCTCGCGTGGCGGCGCCACGGGCGGCTCGTGCAGGTCATGGACCCTGCGACGGGCCGTCGCATCGTCGGCACGCGGGCGCTGACCGCGATGCTCTACATCCACGAGCAGGCCGTGCCCTTCGCGGCGTGGGAGGCGTTCGCCGCGGCGCCGACGTTCCAGGACGCGCTGCGCGAGCGTCTCGGCGCGCTGGGCCTGCGCCGGCGCGCGGCCGCCGAGGTCGTCGCGCGGGCGCAGGCGGGCGGCGGGCGGGCGATGGCGGCGCTCGACGCCCAGGCGCGCGCGCTCGCCGCCGCCGCGGGCGGAGGCTCGGCGGCGACACTCGCGCCCCCCGAGCCGGCCGCGCCCGCTGCCGCGGCAGCGCGACCCTTCGGCCGCGGTGTACGCGCACAGCATGCCTTCGCGCTCGATCGCGCGGTCGATGATCCGGGCGCCGCGCTCGCCGAGCTGCCACCGGAGGCGTGGTTCGCGCGGCCCACGACCGCGGACGCCGAGCCGGCCGAGGTCATGCTGCGCGGCGCGGTGCTCGTGCGCGCGCGCGAACTCGCCGCCGAGCCGCCGGACCCCGCGACGCTGACGCCCGACCTCGCGGCCGCACTCACCGAGCCGCCGCCGCGGCCGGCGCGGCGCCTGCTCGCCGCCGCGCGCGCCGCCGGTCGCGTGGCGATCGCCCCGCTTGCGCTCGCAATCGCGCTGCTCGCCGGGGGTGCGGTCGCCGAGACCGCGCTGCTGCGGGGATCGCTCGACGCCGGCGACGTGCACGGCGCGCTGCTCGTCGTGGCGGGGATCGCCGGGCTGCTCGCCGGCCTCGAGACGCTGGCCGCAGCCACCGCGATGGGCATCGGCCGGCGCCTCGAGATCGGGCTGCGTCGCGCGCTCGCCGCGACCCTGCCGCGGCTGCCCGACCGCTACCTGCGCTCGCGACCGCCGTCGGACATGGCCGAGCGCGCCCACGCGCTGCACGAGCTACGCTCACTGCCGCTGCTCGCGACCCAGCTCTTGGCGGCGGCGCTCGAGACGCTGTTCGTGGCGGTTGCGCTCTGCGTGCTCGACCCCGCGGCGACGCCCTACGTCGCGCTCGCGACGATCGGCGCGCTGGGCGTGGCGCTCGTCGTCCAGCTGCCGTTGCGCGAGCGGGAGCTGCGCGCGCGTGAGCACGCGTCCGCCCTCGGCCAGACGACGCTCGACGCGGTCCTCGGCGTGCTGGCGATCCGCGCGCATGGCGCCGAGCGCGCGGTCCGCAGCGAGCACGACGTGCGCCTGCGCGGCTGGATCGGCGCCGCGCAGGCCGCGGTCCGCGCGCGCACCGCCGCGACCTTCGCGCAGACCGCGTGCGGGATCGGGCTCGCGATCCCGGTCGTCGTCATCGGGATCGACCATCTCGACAGCGCGCCCGCGCGGCTGCTGCTCGTGCTGTGGGCCGTCACGATCCCGTCGACCGCCGAGCGGGTCGGGCAGATCGCACTGCAGTGGCCGCAGCTGCGCACGCTTGCGCTGCGCCTCGCCGAGCCGCTCGACGCGACGAGCAGCGCCGCGCTTCCCGAGTGTCAAGAAGTGAGCGATATCCGCTCACAATTCGACATCGGTGCCGAGGTCGTCTTCGACGAGGCGACCGTGCGGGCCACCGGGCAGGACGTGCTCGCGCCGACGACGCTGCGCGTCGCGCCGGGCGAGCACGTCGCGCTCGTGGGGCTATCGGGGGCGGGCAAATCGACGCTGCTCGCGCTGGCGCTCGGGCTCGCCGATGCCTCCGACGGCAGCGTCGCCGTCGGGGGTTTGGAGCCGCGCGCGATGTGGCCGGCCGTCGCTTGGGTCGACCCGCAGGTCCGCGTGTGGAACCGCGACCTCGCGCACAACGTCGCGCCGCTCGCCGACGAGAAGCGGCTGCGCGGGCTGATCGCGTCGGCCGAGCTCGGCGCGGTGGCCGCGCGCGTGGACGGCGAGGCGCTCGGGGCCGACGGCGGGCTGCTGTCGGGTGGCGAAGCGCAGCGCGTGCGCCTCGCGCGCGCCCTCGACCGCGACGGCGTGCGGCTGGCGGTGCTCGACGAGCCGTTGCGCGGCCTCGACCGCGCACAGCGCCATCGGCTGCTGGCGACCGCGCGCGAGCGCTGGTGCGACGCGACGATGCTCTGCGCGACGCACGACATCGTCGAGGCGCTGTCGTTTGACCGGGTGCTCGTCATGGAGGGCGGACGGGTCGTGGCCGACGGCCGCCCCGAGGCCCTGCTCACACAGTCCGACTCGCCCCTGCAGGCCATGCTCGATGCCGAGCGAGCGCTGCGCGGGGAGCTCGACAGTGGCCGTGGCTGGCGGCGCCTGCGAGTGAGCGACGGCGGGCTGCAAGAGGAGGCGCGCGCGGAGGGATTCGCCGTGGAGCAGGAGCCCGCCGCCGCGCAGGAGTCCTCGGCCGCGCCGAAGCGCACCGCCGCGGAGACGTCCAACGCCGCGCCGGAGCCCACCGCCGCGCCGGAGCCGTCCGCCGCGCGCGAGCCCTTCGCCGCGCAGGAGTCCTCGACCACTTCGCCGGACGGGCCTTCGCCGGACCGCCGGCGTGGCGCCGCGCCCGCGCTCGTGGTCTTCGCGATCGCGACGATCATGCGCTACGCCGCATTCGCGGCCTCGTGGTCGGTCATCGGCGCGGCGATCTTCACGGACGGCGGCTCGCTGACGACCTGGGCGTTGCTGCTCGCCGCCACCGTCCCGCTCGCGGCGATCGCCGAGGCCGCGGAGGGCCGCGCCGCGATCGCGCTCGGCGCCCGGCTGCGCGAGCGTACGCTGCGCGGCGCACTCGCGCTCGACGCGAGCTGGGTGCGGCGCGAGGGGCCCGGCCGCATCCTCGGCCGCTCGATGGAGGTCGACGCGATCGCGCGGCTCGCCGCGGGCGGCGGACTCGGCGCGGGCACCGCTGCGATCGAGCTGTCGGTCGCCGCGGTGGCGCTGCTCGCCTCGGCCCCGGGTCGCGTCGCGGCGCTACCCCTCGCGGCCGTGCTCGTGGCGGCCGGTTTCATCGCGGCGAGCGCGCTGCGCCGGCGCCGGGCGTGGGCCGGCGCGCGCCTGTCCGAGACCGACGAACTGCTCGAGGCCATCGCCGGCCAGCGCACGCGCCTCATCCAGGGCGACCACGAAGCCGAACGCCGGGCGCAGCGCCTCGACGACTACGCGCGCCTCGGCGCGGCGGCCGACCGCCCGCTTGCGGCGCTGGCGGGCGCCCTGCCGCGCGCGGCTCTCGCGGGGGGCCTGGCGGGACTCGCGGTGGCCGGCGACCTCTCCGACCCCGCGGACGTCGCGCTCGCGCTCGGCGGCATCCTTCTCGCGACCCAGGCGCTGCGGCGCATCGCCGCAGCGGTCGAGACGCTTGGCAGCGCGGCGATCGCGCGCCGCGCGCTCGACCCGATCCTCGCGGCGAAGGATCCGGCGGGGGAAGCGATCGACACTCGCCCCGCGAGACGCGAGGGCTCGGGCGGCGCGGCTCGCCACGCAGAACGCGAAGGCTCGGCCGGGGAGACTCCCGCCGCGGAGAGCGAAGGCTCGGCCGCGGCACCGGACCCCTCCCCGCTCCGCGTGTGCGGCCTCGGCGTCGTCCGCGCTGGTCGCGACGTCCTGCGCGACGTCGACCTCGAGCTGCGCCCCGGTGACCGGGTGGTCCTCTCCGGGCCCTCCGGCGCCGGCAAGTCGACGCTCGCCGCCGCGCTCGCGGGTCTGCTGCCCGCGGCCCACGGGACCATCGCCCTCGGCGACGCCCACCCCGGTGACCACGACTGGCGCACGCGCGTCGGCTTCGTGCCACAGCACGGCGACAACCACGTCCTGCTCGCGCCGGTGGCGTTCAACCTGCTCCTCGGCCGGAGCTGGCCACCGGCGCCGCAGGATCTCGCCGACGCCGCCGCGATCTGCCACGAGCTCGGCCTCGGCCCGCTGCTCGCCCGCATGCCCGCGGGGATCGGGCAGGTCGTCGGCGAGACCGGGTGGCGCCTGTCTCAAGGCGAGCGCGCCCGCCTGTGCCTCGCCCGCGCGCTGCTCGCCGACCACGACGTCCTCATCCTCGACGAGCCGCTCGGCGCCTTGGACCCGCACACCGCCCGCACGATCCTCGATGTCGTCCGCCGGCGCGCACGCACCCTCGTCGTGATCTCCCAGAGTGATCGCGGCGGAGGTCAGGCGAGCGCCCGCACCGCCGCCGTCACCGCGACCGCCACGACGACGCCGACCAGCACATTCGCCCCGCGCCACAGCGCGATCCCCGCCGCCGCCACGCCGGCCGTCTGCGGCCCGACCGCCAGCGACTTGCCGTCCGTCAGCGCCGAGACCACGACGAGCGCCGCCAGCAGCGCAGGCGCCATCAGCCCGATCACCCCCGCCGACCACGACGGCAGCTCGCGCCCGCCGATCGTCACGGGCCCGAAGCCCTTGATCAGCGCGGTCACGACCGCGCACCCCACGACGACGACCCACAGCTCGGTGCTCATGGCGCCGAAGCCTCGCGCCGGCTTCGCAGCCCCGCCAGCGCAGCAAGGCTCGCGGCGAGGATCGGGATGCCCGCCGGCGTGAACGGCACCAGGGCCAGCGCGATCAGCGACCCGGCCACCGCCACCCCTCGCGACCGGCGGTCGGTCATCTCCGCGAACAGCAGCGCGAGGAAGAACGCCGGGTAGACGGCATCCAGGCCGAGCGCCTCGATGTCGCCGAGGACGTCGCCGCCCAGCGCGCCCAGCATCGTCCCGCCCATCCAGCCGGCGTACTGCGGCGCGGTCGCTCCGAACAGAAACCAGCGGTCGAAGCGCCCGTCGCCGAGGCTCGACATCGCCCACGACGAGTCGACGACCGCCTGCCCCTGCGCCGCCCGCTTGAGCCAGCCCCCGGGCAGCGACGGCGCGAGCGCCGCGCCCATCGGCAGGAAGCGCGAGTTCATCAGCGCGGCGGCCGCGACCGCCGACACCGCTCCCCCGCCGCCGGCGATGATCGACACTGCGGCGAACTGCGCCGAGCCCGCGAACACGATCGCCGACATGACGATCGCGCCCAGGGCGGAGAAGCCGACCTCGCGCGCCAGCACGCCGAACGACAGCGACAGCACCGCCGCGACGATCGCGAACGGGATGCTGGCCCGGGCGCCCGCCCGAAAGGACTCGCGGGGCGACAGCGGAGGTCCCGCCGCGGCCGGGTCGGCCGAGCGCGAAGGCTCCGCGGGAGCAGGTGAGGGGGCGCGCGCGGGCTCCTGCGAAGGTGGCTCGGGTGGCTGCGGCACCCCCTCAGGGTGCCAAACGGCGCCGTTCAGACGTTGGGGCGCAGGTCCGCCACCGGCTTGTGCCCCACCATGAGCAGGTAGGACGCCGCGACGCGCGTCTCACCCTCACCCGTGTCGTGCTCCTCGATCCACGCGAGCAGCTCGCGGCGAAGGTTGTCGTAGAGCTGCGGGTCGACCTCGCGGCGCGCCACGACGAGCGGGCCGTACTGCTCCTCGAACGCGGCGAGCATCGCGTCCGCGGACTCGAAGACGAGGTCGACGCTGGCAGGCTCGATCGCGAGCACGAGCTGGCCCCCGAGGACCCGGCGCACGTGGCCATGGGTCCCCCACTCCGACGGGTCGATCGCGCTGCGCGTCGACTCGTGCTCGAGCCGCCGCAGCAGCGACGACAGTCGCGCCGGGAAGCTCCCGGGGCACCAGTTGGCCATCACGATCTCGCCGCCGGGCTTGCAGACGCGGACGAGCTCGTTGGCGGCCTGGTCGTGCTGCGTCGTGTAGATCGTCCCGAACGCCGTGAAGACGCGGTCGAAGCTGTCGTCGTCGAAGGTCAGCGCCTCGGCGTCCCCCTCGACCCACTCGACCTCCACGCCGGCCTCGCCGGCACGCCGGCGCGCGGCCTCGAAATGCTCCGGAGCGATGTCGAGGCCGACGACCTCGGCGCCCGCGGCGGCGGCGCGGATCGCCACGTTGCCGGTGCCGGTCGCGACGTCGAGCACGCGCATCCCCGGCTCGATCGCGACCGTGCCCGCAAGCGCGGCGCCGACGTCCCAGATGAGCTCGGCGATCGCGTCGTAGTCACCGGCTGCCCAGAGCGCCCGGTCGGTGTCCTGCGAGTCCGTCAGATCGCTGCTCATCGCGTTGCCCCTCGTTGATTGCCCGCCGCAGCGGGCGACACTACCGGCGGGCGCCGCCGGGCGTGCTGCGAGCGGGCTAGCTGCGGACCTTTCCGCACACCGGCCAGGGCGCCGAGCCCTCGCGCTTGAAGAGCTTGGCTGCGCGGCGATCCTGCTCGGCTTCGCTCGCCTTCGCGGGGTCGCCCGTGCCGCCGACGCTGCGCCACGTCTCCAAGTCGAACTGGTACTTGCCGCGGTACTTGCCGCTCGCCGACACGGCGGTCGGGTCGCCACCGGACTCGCACTCGGCGATCGCCTCGAGGCGCGGATCGATCGCGGCGCTCGTGACCTGCAGGTTGTCCGGGTCGACGCCGAGCGCCTTCAAGGTCTTAGGTCCGAGCAAGCCGTCGGGCTTGAGGCCGTGCGCGCGCTGGAAGCGCTTCGTCGCGCGCCGCGTCGAGGGGCCGAGCTCGCCGTCGGCCTTGATGCCGAGCGCGCGCTGGACGGCGATGATCGTGTCCTTGCTCAGCGCGTCGCCGACCGGTGCTCCACCCGTGCTCGCGATCGCGCCGGCGCCCATGAACAGCATGCCGGCAGCGGCGACGAGTGCGGAGCCCCGCGAGCGCAGCGTGCGCCGGCGGCTGACGGCCGCGGCGGCACGGCGGGCGCGTGATCCACGCAGCGAGCGTCTGAAGGCGAGCTCACCGGAAGGGTCGCCTCCCGGTACGTCGGCGATCGCCGACACATCGTCACATCTGGGCATTGCGGTGCACTCCCCGTTCGTTTCGAGCGCCTACGGGGTTAGCTGTCGGGCTCGCGCTGAAACGTGCGCTACATCACCGGCACCAGCTC
The DNA here is from genome assembly GCA_963839905.1 of uncultured Actinomycetes bacterium. Classification (GTDB taxonomy): domain Bacteria; phylum Actinomycetota; class Thermoleophilia; order Solirubrobacterales; family Solirubrobacteraceae; genus CADCVQ01. The sequence goes on from CAWIXC010000018.1 coordinate 979,769, forward strand.
CGCTGGATGGGTGACGATTCGCCCCGAGACCGGCTCTCCTCCGGTCTCATTGGGTCCCCCGCTCCCGGTCGCACAGGGCTTCCGGGATTCGGCTCTTATGTGAAGCAGGGGCGCATAGTACGCGACCCGCGGACGGAACGGACGACAGATCGTCCGCAAGTTGCGGGAAAAACGTTTGGCTCTCGGCTATGTGTCCAGGTGGATCACGGCTCGAGCAGTGTGTTCGGCATGGCGTCGGGCGCGAGATTGCGGACCCGCCGGTCGAGCGTTCCGGGCGCGGCGAGCGCGCGGTCCAGGGCGGCACGATGGCCCGCCGCGCGCTCGCGCCCGTAAGGCTCGGCGAGGTCCTGCGAGACGAGAAACGCCCAGTCGCTTGACTGCAGCGCGAGCAGCTCTCTGATGGCCCGCGAGTCGGCTTGCGCGCCCGCGGCCACGGTGCGCAGCTCGGCGTCGCGCGCGCTCCACGCCATGGCGCAGACCGGCGGCGCGCTCCATGTCGACAGGTCGCGCGGCGTGCCCCAGGTCGTCACCGGCAGGTCGAGCGGCGCGGCTGTCGGCTCGTGGCGCACGAGCGCGTCGTCGAGGCGGGCGATCCGCAGGCCCTGGCGCTCGGCCTCGTCGATCACTGAAGCCAGCCACAGAGGCCCCTCGTGCCACCAGTCGCCGAGCAGCTCGGTGTCCAGCGTGCAGACCGCGAGGCCGCCGCCCGCGACGCGCTCTCGCGTTCGCGAGACGAAGTCCGCCGCGTGGCGGCGCGCAGCGTCAGCGGCGCGAGCGGGGTCGTACGGCGCGTCGTCGTTGCTCCACGCGCGATGGCGGTGCGGCGTGAAGTGGTGGTAGTTGCGATACGCGGCGTCGGCCGGGTAGCCGCCACGGCTCCAGACGAGCTCGATCGTCGCGCGGTCGATCGGGACGAGGATCGGGCCGGCGGGCCGGCGCAGCGGGCGCAGGTGGTCGTCGAGGACGTCGGTGAAGTCGACGCAGACCGCGCGCACGCCTTCCTGCACCAGCAGGCCGTCGAGCCACGGTGCGTACGCGCATTCCGGCAGCCACAGCCCGCCACGCCAGCGTGAGCCGAAGCGGCGGCGGTGCGCGGCGATGCCGGCGCGCAGCTGCAGGCGCACGCCCGCGCCGGTCGCGAGCAGCGGCAGGATCGCGTGCGTCGCCGACGAGGTCCAGGCGACGTGGCTGCCGAGCGCGGCGAGCAGGTCGAGCCCGTCGAGGCGCTCGCGGGCGCGCTCGTACTGCGCCGCGGAGTGCTCGAGCGCCGCGATCTCGCCGGGCTCGGAGGCGGTCGCGATGTCGCGGCGGTGCGATTCGACGCGGATCGTCGCGAGGAACTCGCGGCAGCGGTCGAGCGCGCCGGGCGCCTCGAGCTGGTCGCAGAGCACCGGCGTCAGCGACAGCGTGAGCGGGGTGCCGGCGTCGAGCAGCTCGAGGATCGGCAGGTACGAGGTCGCGATCGCCTCCCACAGCCACTCCTCGCCGAAGGGCCACGTCCCGAAGCCCTCGATGTACGGCATGTGGCTGTGCAGGACGATCGCGAGCTCGCCCGCCGTGCCCTCCGGCGCCGCCATCACGCGCGGAGCACGGCAACGAGGTCGAGCGCGCCGCCAAGCTCCCGCGCCGGCGCCCGCCGCAACGCGAAGTCACGCGCATCGATCGCGGGCGTGAAACGGTCGTAGAAGCGCTTGGTGATCCCGAGCCGCTGGTGCACGCCGTCCCAGCCGAGCTTCAATGCGGCGGCGTGCCAGGCGAGCTTGCGCGCGTGAAACAGTCCGTGCAATTCGACGGACGGAAAGTGCGCGCGGCACAGCGCCGCGAACTCCTCGGGGCGGTACTCGTGGACGTGCCAGGGGTTCCCCGAACGCTCGGCGCCGGGGGGCGCGAGCGTCAGGACGTTGGGCGTCGAGACGAACGCGACGCCGCCATCGCCCACGAGCGCGCGGAAGCGGTCCAGGATCTCCCCCGGGTTGCGGACGTGCTCGATCGTCTGCAGGAAGACGATCGCGTCGCACGGCTCGTCGTAGAGCTCGACGAGCGTGCGCTCGAAGCGCAGCTCCGGCCGGACGTAGCGCAGCCGGGCGTGCTCGTGCGCCTCGGGGTTGGCGTCCACCCCGACGACGGCCGCCGCGCCGCCGCGCGAGAGCACGTCGGAGCCGTAGCCCTCGCCGCACGCGAGGTCGGCGACGCGCAGCCCGCGAACCTGGCGGGCGATCCACTCGTAGACGACGAGGTGGCGCTGAAACCAGTAGTTCTCCTCGGGCACGTCGGGCAGCGTCCGCTCGCCGGTGAGCGCGAGCGGCGGGACGCCGGGCGGCTGGTCGCGCTGCAGGTAGAGCTCGGACACGGGCGGCGCAGCCTACGCGGCCGCGCCGCTCCCGGCTCATCCTCCGCCGGGCGACTGCCGATAGTCACCGGGATGCGCTCGTCGATGCTCGCGGCCGTGCTGGTCCTCGCCGCGGCGCTGGCCGGCTGCGGCGGCGACGACACCCCGAGCAAGCCACCGATCGCGACGGTCGTTCAGGACGACGCCGAGCTGCTGCACCGCACCCCGCAGCGCATCGCGGCGACGCTCGACGACCTGCGCGACCTCGGCGTCGACTGGGTCCGCGTCACCGCGGGCTGGTCGGAGATCGCGCCGGCGGCGCGTTCGCTGAACCGGCCGAAGGGCTTCGACGCCACGGACCCGACGCAGTACCCGCCGGGCGCGTGGGGCGCGCTGGACCGCGTCTACCGCATGGCCCGTGCGCGCGGCCTCGACGCCTCGATCGACATCGCGTTCTGGGCGCCGCGCTGGGCCGTGCGCGCGCCGGCGACCCGCCCCGACCGCGAGCGCACCTGGATCGCTCCCGCCGATTACGCGGACTTCGCCGAGGCCGTCGCCCGGCGCTACCCGCGCGCGGTCGCGTTCACGGTCTGGAACGAGCCCAATCACAACGCGTTCATGCTGCCGCAATGGGAGCGCGTCGACGGCGCGTGGCGGCCGGCCTCGCCGCATCGCTACCGCGAGCTAGTGCAGGCGGCCGTGCCGCGGATCAAGGCGGCGGCCCCGAAGGCACTCGCGCTCATCGGCGCCACATCCTCGGTCGGCAGCGCCCAAGGGACATCCGAGAACGAGCGCATGGCCCCGCTGACGTTCCTGCGCGAGATGGCCTGCGTCGACGCGCGCCTTCAGCCGTTAGAACGCGCCGAATGCAGGGATTTCGAAGCGCTTCCCGGCGACGGGTGGTCGCATCACCCCTACTCGCTCGACCTCCCGCCGTGGCAATCCGACCCGCGCCCCAAGAACGTGCGCATGGCCGATCTCGGCCGGCTGACGACCCTGCTGCGCCTGCTCCACGAGGCCGGGCGCACGCGCGAGGATCTGCCGCTCTACCTCACCGAATCCGGCTACCAGACCGCCCCGCCGGACCCGACGTGGGACGTCACCCTCGCCGACCAGGCGCGCTGGCTGCCCGAGAGCGAGCAGATCGCGCGGCGCGAGCCGTCGCTGCGCAGCGTCTCGCAGTTCCTCGTGCGCGACCTGCCCGAGCGGCCCGGCCCCAGCCTGCGCGTCCGCTGGCGCGACTACCAGTCGGGCCTGCGCTTCGAAGACGGCCGCCCCAAGCCGGCCCACGCGTCGTTCGCGCTGTCGCTCGTGGCGCATCGCGCGGCGCCCGGGCGCGTCGCGTTCTGGGGGCTCGTCCGACCGGGGTCGGGCGAGCGCCAAACGCAGATCAGCGTGCTCGAGCCGGATGGCGACTGGCGTGAGATCGCCCGCCCGCGCACGGCGAGCGACGGCACCTTCGCGGCGTCCGTCGTCATCGATCCCGGCCGGACGTTTCGCCTCGAGAGCGCCGGCCGCGCCGGCGCGAGGCTCGCCGGCGCGCGCTGATCTCCCTGGCGCATAGCCGCTCGGCCCGACGGGTATCAGCACGTCGTTAGGGGATCGACCGCCAGCGGCCGGCGCGCGGCGGTCCGGGATCGACAGGAGGCTGGGGATGAGGACGCTCGGGACGCTCATCACGACGGTGCTGCTGATGCTGGCCGCTGCCCCGGCCGCTGGCGCGCAGAGCGCGCCGCCGGCAGGGCTCGGGGACCAGCTCTTCTCGACCGGCGGCGAGATCAGGGTCGAGGTGCTGCGCTCGACGGCCGGGCTGCGCAGCGAGCTGCGGCTCTACGCGCCCGACGGCTCGTTCACGCCGGTCGCGTTCAACAACGAGGTCGGCCGTGTCGTGACGCTTCCCGCGCGCCCGCGCAACGAGGAGCTCCTGTTCGCGATCTTCGTCACCGAGCGAGGCCACCTCTTCAAGATGGGCCCCGCCGAGCGCAATCCCGACAGCCTGCCGCACGCGGTCGTCAAGCAGACCGGCGAGCGCCAGTACGACGTCGGCTTCGAGGATCTGCTCAACGGCGGCGACCGCGACTACGACGACAACACGTTTCGCTTCAGCGGCGGCCTGGCGCCCAACCGCTCGCCGGTCGCCGGCGACCAGTCGCTGACGGTCGCGCAGGGCGGCTCGTTGGCGATCACGCTGACTGCGACCGACGAGGATGGCGACGCGCTCACCTACGCCCTGGCCGGAAACCCACTCCACGGCGCGCTCACCGGAACGGGCGCCGAGCTCACGTACGCGCCGCAACCCGGCTTCAGCGGCCTGGACACCTTCGGCTTCACGGCCAGCGACGGCACGAGCGCACCGGGTGAGGCTCGCGTCACGATCACAGTGACCCCCGCACCCGGCGGCGGCCCGGCCTTGCCGTCCGGCACGGGGCCCGCCCCGACGACGGGCTCGGGCCTCGGCGACTGCCCCGTTGGCGAGCTGACGCTCGTCAACGTCCGCCGGATCGGCCAGCGGGTGCGCCTGAACGGGCTCGCGGAGCGCACGCTCGCGGGCGCGCCGGTGAGCATCATCGAGGGTGGCCTGGTCGTCGCGCGGACGACGATCGCCGCCGACGGGACGTTCAAGGTTCGCGCGACGCTGCCGGCGCAGCGTGGCGGGCGGGTCCTGCGCTACCAGGCGCGCATCGGCCCGTTGAAGTCCCGCAACCTGCGCCTGAAGCGGCGGATGGTCACGACGAGCGCGCGGCTGAGCCGCGGCCGGATCGTGCTCCGCGGTCGCGTGGTGAACGCGGCGCGGGCGGTCCGCCGGCGACCCGTCGTCGAGCTGTTCGCACGCGAGCGCGGCTGTGGCAAGGTCTACAGGCGGGTCGGCCGCGCGCACATCCGGCGCAACGGGCGCTTCACCGTGAGCGCGCGGCCGCTGGCCGGCGTCGACGTCGCGGTCTACCGCGTCAGCGCGCGCCTGCGCGGGCTCGGCCGGTCGTACTCGCTGCCCCAGACGATCGCGCGGCGGTAGTCCCGCGCGCCGCGCTGCGCCCGCGGGGCAAGGCTTCGCGGCGCGGCGGGGGCGCAGCAAGGCCCGCGAGCGGCTCGGCCGCCCACGGGCCGTCGCGCGCGACTTGTCCGCGTCAAGCCGCTTCGCGCGCGGCGCGCAGGTCGAGGTAGCGCTCGCGCTCGACGAACGTCTCGCGCAGCGACGTCTCGAGGTCGTCGAGGAACTCCTCGCGGTAGGTCGGCTCGGTGAGCACCGAGATCGCGTAGTACAGCCCGCTGAACGCCGCGAGCGCGCTTGACACCTTCACGAGCTCGACGCTGAGCCACGCCTGCCCGGCGATCGCCCGCGGCGGCTCGCCGAGCCACACCTCGACGACGTGCGGCGTGATCGCCAGCGCGCCGAACGCGACGAAGAACAGACCGACGAGCAGCGAGACGATCAGCACCTGCAGGCCCTGGCTGACGAACATCACAAGGCCGACGTTGAAGCGCTGGCGCCGGCGCAGCGCGGGCTCGACGCCGACGTCGCGCTCGAGGGCGCGCACCTCGCTGGGCAGGCGGGTCGCGATGAAGACCGACCCCAGGCCGCAGAACAGCGCGATCACGCCGATCAGCGCGGGATCGCTGACATCCGAGAAGACCTGCCACATCTCGGTGTTGATGAACAGCACGATCATGAAGATGAGCAGCACCGGCACCGCGCGCGTGAGTAGCACGAGCGACGCGGCAAGCTGCGCGACGACGCGCCGCCCCGCCCAGCGCAGGATCGACAGCAGGCCGATCCCGACGACCCCGTAGATCAGCGCGAGCAGGAGCGCGTTGCCGGCCGCGGTCACGATCGCGCTGACGACCTGCCCGCCGGAGATCAGCGGCAGCAGCGCGGGGATCAGCACGAAGCCGGCGAGCTCGGCGGGCCCCACGCGGTCGGGCAGCGACAGCGCGCGCCGGCCGCGACGGCGGTTGGCGATCGCGAGGCTGCCGAGCAGGACCGCGAGGCCGCCAGCGAGCGACAGCGCGTTCGCCCACAGCGGCCAGTCGAGCTTCACGGCGCCGAGCAGCTGGACGCCGAAGACGAGCGCGAGCAGCGGGACCGCGCGCGTGAAGATGTCCTCGTAGGCCGAGTAGTCCTCGATCAGCAGCGGCAGCCCGGCGCGGCGCAAGCGTCCTTCGTACGCCGCGAGCTCGTCCATGGCTCGCAAGAATATGCTCGCGCCCACGGCATGCGGGCGCGCCAGCGTTCAAGGAGGGAGAGCAACGATGACCAAGCCGGACGACCTCACCGCTATGTGGATCCTCGAAGAGCAGTGGGGTGCGCCGCCGGACCTCTCGGGCAGCCTCACCGAGGAGGACAACCGCGACTACGGACGGGCGCTGTTCTGCGCCGCCAACGGCGACGGCCGCATCACGGACGCCGAGCGCGACTGGATCATCGGGTACCTGCGCGCGGCGGGGCATTCTCCGGAGAACATCGCGTCGCTGCAGTCCTACGAGGGGACGACCGATGTCGAGGAGCTCTTCACGCGCGGCGTGCAGCCGGCCTCCAGGCGCATCACGATCGCCGACGCGATCCGCGCCTGCGGTGCCGACGGCGACCTCGCCGACGAGGAGCTCGATGCCGTCCGCGCGATCGCCGACCGCATCGGCGTCGAGGCCGAGGTCGTCGACGAGCTCGTCGACATCTACCGCCAGGAGCAGGAGCTCAAGGCCCGCCGGATCGCGCTCGTGTTCCCCACCGGGATCACCGCCGCCGCCGAGGAGGCCCGAGGCTGAAGGCGATCGCGATCGCCCACACGACCGCCAGGGCCGCGAGCAGACGCGTGCCGTAGTGCTCGCTGGGCAGCAGCGACGTGTTGCTCGCGAGGCGGCCGGCACCGTGGACGACCGGGATCGCGACGACGATGAGCGCCCCGGAGACGATCGCGGCGACCTGGACCGGCGTCCGGGCGCGCGACCCCACGACCCGCACGAGGAGCACCGAGCCAGCCACGACAACCGGGGCGAACACGAGGTCGTGGACGATCAACCCACCGGCGAGCGTCTTGAGCCAACTCGTCAGCGCAACGCCTTCGAGGTTGCCCAGCAGGCCATAGACGCCGAAGCCGCAGATCGCCGCCCCGACCGCGGTTGCGATCCAGAACGCAGGACCCGAGGGCGCGCTGTCGTTCACGTGACCTCCACGTGCGTGACCCATTTCGTCTGCTGGACGCCGGGGCGATTCGGCGCGACGAGGCGGCATGGGTAGCCGTGATCGAGATGCAGCGGCTCCCCGTTTACCGCGAGCGCGAGCAGCGTGTCGCCATCGCGGACGTGCTGCTCGTTGATCTGCGACGTGCGGTACACGCTGCGCGCCTGCAGCGAGCGGACCTCGGCGGTGGCGTTCTCGGGATCGCCGCCGGCGAGGGCGATGAGGTCGCGGACTCGTACGCCCGTCCATGACCCAGCCGCGCTCCAGCCCTCGACGCACACGATCGGCAGGTCCGCCGTGTGCTGCGGGAGCGCGAGCAGCTGCTCGCGCGTGAGCGACAGCTCGCGCTGCACGTTCCCGCCGACGGTCAGCCGGTATCCGGAGGAGCGAGCGGGCGTCACGACGCGCGCGCCCACCGCCGACTTGTTGACGGGAATGCCCTGCGGACCCACGTCCGGGCGCCGTGGCGCGAACAGCGCGAGGTTGCGCAGCGGGCGCACCGTCTGGCCGACGGTCGTAAGCGTCACGACGCCCACCGCCAGCGCGACCGTGCCGATGAAGCCGCGCCGGTCGAGCCCATCGGCGGGCTGCACGTCCGCGGACACCGCCGCCGTACCCGCCGACTTGGCCTTCGACCCGATCGAGCGGCGCGTGACCGCGAGCTTCGCCCCGATGTGCGCGACCAGCGCGCCGACGACGATCCACGCCGTCCAGAAGTGCGCCACGGTGAAACCGAACTGCCACGGGTACCAGTGCGCGAGGTTCGCCAGCCCCGTGTAGAGCAGGAAGATCGACCCCGCGACGAGTGGCACAAGGCTGAGACGCTCGATCGCGTGCGCGATGTTGCGCGCGGGCGGCCAAGTGAACAGGCGCGGGAAGACCGTCCACAGCTTCGCGAGGAGCAGCGGGATCGAGGCGATACCGGTCGCGACGTGCACGCCCTGCGTCACCCGGTACAGCCATGACGGGCGGGCGGGCATCGACAGGAAGCCGATGTCGAGCGGGTGCTGGGCGAGATGCGAGATCAGGCCGGTGAGAAAGCAGGTGAGGAAGCTCACGCCGAGCGCGATCCCGAGCAGCGCGGCCGTTCGCTCGGAGCGCAGGCGGCTCGTGAACGTGCCGTCCTTGAACGGCATGACGTCGTTCAGCGAGCGAGGCACGCGAACCACCGCTCGTCGATCTTCCACGTCTCCCGCACGCGCAGTCCGGCCGCGAGCGCGTGGGCCTCGACCGCGTCCGCGGCGACGCGCGCCCAGCAAAACCAGTCGCTGACCTCGTCACCGGTCTCGAGACGGATCCGCGTCCGGCCGCCGGGCGTGCCGGGCGCGTCGAGCTCGGCCAGCACGAGGCCGTCTGGCCGCAGAAGCCGCGCGAGGCGCGATAGCAATGCGGTCGGCCTGCCGCCGATGCCGATGTTGCCGTCCAGCAGGAGCGCGGTGCCCCAGCGTCCCCCGCCGGGGATGCGATCGAACACCGACGCGTGCAGCACGGTCGCGCCGCGCCCGCGGGCAATCTTGACCGCGATCGGCGAGACGTCGACGCCGACCGCCAGCGCGCCGCGCCGGGCGAGCGCGAGCACGTGCCGACCGGGCCCGCACCCGACGTCGAGAACAGGTCCCGCCGCACGCGCGAGGACATCCGCGTCGGCGGCGGTCAGCGACCCGAGATAGCGCTGCAGCGGCACCGCGGAGGTGCGGCCGTCCCCGCTGCGCACCGTGATCGTCCGCGGCGGCGCTTCGAGCGTGCGGCCGTAGAGCTCGACCGCGGCCAGCGGGGTCTGGGCCGCGGCCGGCGTGCGGCGCGCTGCCTCGCCGGGCGCCGCCGTCGCTGCGGCGAGCGGCGTCACGCGGCCACGTCCACGCCGCGGGCCGCGATCGCCCGCTCGATCGTCGCGAGGGTCTGCGCGAAGAGGGTGCGCGGCGCCTGCCGGGCGACGGCGCGGGCGTCGGCGATGTCATCGACGTCGCGCAGCGCCGGCAGCCGCGCGGGCTCGAGGCCGAGTGCGCGCAGCCGCGCGAGCTGGATGGCGCCGGTCGACGGCACGCTCATCGGCACATCGGCGAAGACGGCGGCGTTGGCAGCTCGCAGCCCTATGCCCCAATAGCCACCGTCATGCGCGAGCCCGAGCACCGATCCGGCGTGGTCGAGCGCTCGCAGCCCGCGAACGAGCAGCCCCGGCGTGAGCTGTGGTGAGTCCATGCCGACGAGGAACGCGGGCCCGCCGACATCCTCGAACGCGGCGGCGAGGCGCTGCGCAAGTCCGGCGCCGCGCTGCGGGATCACCTCGAAACCGGCTGGCAGCCATGGTCCCGGAGCACCGTCGAGCACAAGCACGCGGCGAGCGGCGCCGGCCGGAGCGCCGGCAACCGCGGCGAGCGTGTCGCGCAGCGCTGCCTCGGCGAGGCTCGCGGCCTCGTGTGGCGTGCACGGTGGGCAGAGCCGCGTCTTGCTGCGCCCCGGCGCAGGAGCCTTCGCGATGACGACGAGGGCCGGCGTCATGCAAGGACGGCTGCCATGTCGCGGACGGCGCGCGCGGTGCCGCGGACGGTGCCGGTCACCTTCGAGCGCCCGCTGCGCGGCAGGTAGGCCACGCGCCGCTCCTCGATCGTCCAGCCGGCGTTCGCGGCCCTGAGCACCATCTCGAGCGGCCAGCCGAAGCGCCGGTCTTCGATCCCAAGCGCGAGCAGCGGCTCGCGACCGGCGGCGCGCATGGGCCCGATGTCGGTCAGCGCGACGCTCGCGCGCCGGCGCAGCTCGAAGGCGAGCGCGCGATTCGCCAGGCGCGCGTGCAGCGGCCACGTCCCGCGCTTCAATGCGACGCGAGCGCCGAGCACGAGGTCCGCCACGCCTTCGACGACCGGACCCGCGACCTCTGGCAGCTCACGCGGATCGAAGGAGGCGTCGGCGTCCATGAAGCAGACGATGTCGCTCGTCGCGGCGAGCAGCCCCGTGTGGCAGGCGGCCCCGAAGCCGCGCGCCGGCTCGGTGACGATGGTCGCGCCGAGACGGCGGGCGATGTCCGCGGAGCCGTCGCTCGAGCCGTTGTCGACGACGATCGGCCGGTAGCCCGCCGGCATGCGCGCGAGCACCCACGGCAGCGCGGCCGCCTCGTCGAGGACGGGAAGGATGACGTCGATCATCGACCCACGACCATCGCAGCGGCGGCTTACCATTCGGAGAACACCCGGCCGCAGCGGCTTACGAATCGCGAAACTCGGCGCCCGCGCAGTCCATGCGAGCCGTCGCGCGCGTAGCTTGGATTGCGATGGCGACTAGCCCACCCACCTCGCCGGCCGTCGCCGCCGGCCACGGGTGTTCGAGCGTGGGGACGCTTCCACGCAGGGCGCACGGCGGCTGGCCGCGGGCATTCGCGGCCGTCGGGATCTGGGGTGTGCTCGTGCTTGCGGGCCACCTGCTTGCAGCACGGCTCGTGAACGCCGACTTCCGCGTGCACCTCGGCGCCCCGCCGCTCGTCGGTAGCTTCGACGTGCGCCTCTCGTGGTCGTTGAGCGGCGCGCTGGTAATCGCCGCCGGCGCGTTCATCCTTGGCCCGGCGCTCGCGGAGCGCATGCGCTGGCGTGCGCTGCTCGGTGCGTCCTGGCTCGCCGGATGCGCGTGGATCGTCGCTCTGGGCGTCGGCGCGGGAGGCGGCTGGCACGCGCTGTGGGCGCCGCTGCAGACGCGCTACGAGTACCTCGCCGCCGTGCCGCGCGTAGGCGACGCGCACAGCTTCCTGCAGGGCTTCGTCGAGGCGCTGCCGAGCTATCCGACGCATGTCCGCGGCCATCCGCCGGGGATGGTCGCGTTGCTCTGGTTGCTCGACCACGCCAGCCTCGGCGGGCCACGCTGGGCGGCGGCGCTCGTCATCGCCGCGGGCGCGGCGGCAGCGCCAGCCGCTCTTGTCGCGATGCGCGCGGTTGCCGGCGAGCAGCTTGCGCGGCGGGCAGCGCTGTTCGTGACGTTCGGCCCCGCGGCCGTCTGGCTCGGTACGTCTGCCGACGCGCTGTTCTGCGCGGTGCTCGCGATCGGCGTCGCGCTGCTGGCGGTCGCGTGCACCTCGACGCCCGCGGCTCACCGCACGTCAGCGGCTCGTGCCAGCTTCGCGTCGTCGCGCGCCGACACCCTCGCCGTGCTTGCCGGGCTCGTTCTCGGCACCGGTCTGATGCTGAGCTACGGGCTCGCACCGCTGGGGCTCGTGCCGCTCGCGGTCGCGGTCGCCGCGCGCCGCTGGCGGCTGCTCGCGCTCGCGACATGCGCTGCGGCCGCCGTCTTGGTCGCGTTCGCCGCGGCCGGCTTCTGGTGGCCGTCGGGGCTCGCCGCGACGCACGACCTCTACGCCGGCGGGATCGCGGCCCGCCGCCCGTACCTCGATTTCCTCGTCATCTCACCGGCGGCATTCGCGCTTGCGCTGGGCCCGGCAGCCGTGGCCGGGGTCGCGGGGCTGCGCGGCGGGCATTCCTGGCTTCTGCCGGGCAGCGCGCTCACGGCGCTACTCGCCGCGGAGCTCTCGGGCCTCTCGCGAGGCGAGACCGAGCGCATCTGGCTGCCGTTCGTGCCGTGGCTGCTGCTCGCGACAGCGTCCCTGCGCGCGCCGAGGGCCTGGCTCGCCGCGCAGCTGGCGCTCGCGATCGCGCTCCAAGTGACGGTGCGATCCCCGTGGTGAGGCGCGAGCGGCCGTGAGCCATGTCCTCGTCACCGGCGGCGACGGCTTCATCGGCTCGCACGTCGTCGATGCGCTGATCGCCGAAGGCCACGCTGTTCGCGCCCTTGACAACCTGCACCCCGCGGCGCACGCTGCGGCTCCGCCCTACCGCAACCCGGACGCCGAGTATCGCGTCGCGGACGTCCGCGACGCCCAAGCGGTGCACGCGGCACTCAGCGCCATCGACGACGTCTGCCACCAGGCCGCGATGGTTGGCCTCGGCACCGACATCGCAGACATCGCCGAGTACGTCTCGCACAACGACCTCGGCACGGCTGTGCTGCTTCGCGCGCTTGCCCTTCAGCCCGGCTTCTCGGGCCGGCTCGTGCTCGCCTCGAGCATGGTCGTCTACGGCGAGGGCCGGTACGCGTGCGCCGAACATGGCGTCGTGCGCCCCGGTCCGCGCCGCCGCGAGGACCTCGATGCCCGCCGATTCGAGCCGGCCTGCCCGAGCTGCGGCGCGCCGCTGCAGCCGGAGGCCATCCCCGAAGACGCGCCGACGGACCCGCGCAACGTCTACGCCGCGACGAAGCTGCACCAGGAGCACCTCGCCGGCGCGTTCTCGCGCGAGACCGGCGTCGCCGTCGCGGCCCTGCGCTACCACAACGTCTATGGCCCGCGGATGCCGCGCGACACGCCATACGCCGGGGTCGCGTCGATCTTCGCGAGCGCGCTCGCAGCGGGCCGCGCGCCGCAGGTCTACGAGGACGGCGGGCAGTTGCGCGACTTCGTCCACGTGCGCGATGTCGCTCGAGCCAACATCGCAGCGCTGACGCGCGACGAGCCGGCGAGCGGTGCCTTCAACGTGTGCAGCGGCACCCCGCGCAGCGTCGGCGCGATGGCTCTCGCGCTGCATCGCGTCCACGATGGTTTGGCGCCGCAGCCGACGATCACCGGCGCCTACCGCCTTGGCGACGTCCGCCACGTCTTCGCGGATCCCGGCCGCGCGCGCAGCGAGCTCGGATTCACCGCACGCGAGGACTTCGCCGCCGGCATGACCGAGTTCGCCCGTGCGGAGCTGCGGGCCGCAGCCACGACCGGCACGCCCTGACGACCGGGATGACGCGCGGGCGTCCGCGCCGGGTGACCACTGTGCGAACCCTGGCGCGCGGGTCGGCTCAGCGCCCGCGCGCGAGCGGGACAACGAAGACCCGCCGCCCGACGACGGGCGCGCGCACCACGACGACGATCCGCCGCGGCTCGCGCCGGGACACCGCCCTCGCGTAGAGCCCGCGGCGATCGCGAAACGCGCCCGCGCGCCCGGTCACGATGTCCGCGCGCGCGAGCAGCCGCTCCACGCGCGCGTCGTCGTCGAGCTCGTCGCGCGACAGCGTGCCCGCGAACGCGAGGCCGTCGGTGTAGCCATGCCCGACCGCGGGCGGCGGCACGGCCCGCGCGTACTGCTCGAAGCGCTCCTCGTAGCGCTCGCCCAGGGCCAGCGCAAGCGCGGGCCAGGCGGCGGCGACCGCGCGCACCCGCTTGCGCCACAACGAGCGCGAGGCGGCGGCCGCTTTGTCCTCGTCCAGGCCTGCGGGAAACGCGTCGCCGCGGATGAGCGACCGCACGAACGCGGCCTGCTCGGCTTCGTAGCGCGAACGGTCAGCGGGCCCGGGCGCCATGGCGCGCGGCGCCCCGCTTCGCCGCGGCGTCGATCGCGAGCACCTCGGCGAGGATCTCGTCCTCGGGCGGGAAGCCGTCGTCGCGCTCAAGCAGCACGCCGGGCGCGTCCGCCAGCGCGAACAGCTCCTCGACGAGCGTCAGCACCCCGGGCACGACGGGGTGGGCATGGGTGTCGTGGTACATGCCGCCGCGGTGCTCGCCGCCGCCGACGTGGACGTAGGCGATCCGCTCCAGCGGAAAGCGCGCGAGCGCCTCGACCGCGTCGTAGCCGTGGTTGAACGCGTTCGCGTAGAGGTTCGAGAGGTCGAGCAACAACAGCGCGCCGGTGCGGTCGAGCAGCTCGGTGACGAACGCCGCCTCGTCCATCTCCGCGCCCGGCCACTCGACCAGCGCGGCGACGTGCTCGAGCGCGAGCGCCACGGGCAGGCGCGCCTGTGCGAGCAGGACGTTCTCCGTGAGGATGTCGAGCGCCTGCGCGGTGCGCGCGACCGGCAGGACGTGCCCGGCCTCCACCCCGTCCGCCCGCACGAACGCGATGTGCTCGGAGACGAGCGGCGAGTCGAGGCTGTCGGCGAGGATCGCGAGGTGGTCGAGACGCGCGTGGTCGGGGCGCTCGGCGCCGCCGAGCGACAGGCGGATGCCGTGCGGGATGACCTGCAGGCCGCGCTCGCGCGCGTCGACCAGCGCGTCCGGCAGCCGGCGCGGGTCGACGTTCTCGGCGACGGCCTCGACGAAGCCGAGACCGAGGTCCGCGCTCGCGATCAGGCCCTCGAGCTCGGGGCGCCAGCCGACGCCGAGGCCGAGCCGCTCGGTGGTCGAGCGCGCGAGCGGGCTCATCCGCTGCCGCCTCCGCAGCCGCCGCCACCGCCACCGCCGCAGCCGCCTCCACCACCGCAGCTGTTGCTGGCGGCCCCGCAGCCGCCGCCGTGGCCGCCGGTCCACGCGGAGCGCTCGCGCGCGACCGCCAACGTCGAGGCGAGCCCGGGGTCGGCGGCCCACAGCGCGCCCACGCCGAACAGCGCGACGGCCATCGGGATCTCCGCCGTCGAGGGCGTGTGGCCGAGCCGCTTGCGCCCGCCGCGCTCGCGATCGAGCACCTCCTTGCCGCGGGCCGTCGCCCGTGAGCGCGACAGCGCGAGCATCAGCGTGACGATCGCGACCGCGACGACCATGATCACGAGGTAGGCGACGGGCGCGTCGTTGTGGGTGCCGGCCACGATGCGCACGACGCCGAGCGCGAGCACCGGCACGCACCACAGCCACAGCCCGTTGACCTTCGCGCGCGTGGCGTCGTCGAGCAGCAGCCCCGACCGCGTGAGGTCGGCTTCCAGGCGCTGGACGGCCATGCCGTCGGCCAGCGCACGCTCGATCTTGGGCGCGGTGATGCCGGGCGTGCGCTCGACGGCGTCGTAGACCTCGTGCTCGAGCTCGGCGAGGTCGGACTTGGGCCGGCCCGCAGCGCGCAGCTTCTTGCCCGACGACGCCACGAACGCGCTGAGGCGATGCAGCTTGGCGATCGCGATCGTGATCGCGAGCTGCGCGCCGCCGTTGAGCATCGCGAGCGCGTAGGGGTCGGGCCTGCCTGACGGCGGGCCTGCGTCGTGCGCGTTGAGCAGGCTCCTGCGACGCAGCCAGACCGCGCAGGCCGTCGCGAGAAACGCGGCCGCGTACAACCACAAAAACGTCGGGCCACTGATGCCCCAAGTTGGCTCGTTCATGGCTTCATCTCCGCGAGACGTTGAAAGAAACCTTCGTCGAGCGCAACCTACGGACGCCCGGGTGCGCGCAACAGCCACCCAGGGGTGCGGGCATCACACCTCAGACCGCTTGGTAGCGCGCGACGGCGCGCTTGCGCTCCTGGGCGTGCTCGACGATCGGCGCGGGGTAGTCGCTGCCGATCACGCAGCCGGCGGCGGCCTGCTCGTCGTCGGACATCGTCCACGGCTCGGCGAGGCGGCTGTCCGGGACGTCGCGCAGCTCCGGGATGAAGCGGCGCACGTAGTCGCCGTCGGGGTCGAACTTCTGCTGCTGCAGGACCGGGTTGAACATCCGCCGGAAATACGGCGCCGGGTCGACGCCGACCGAGCTCACCCATTGCCAGTTGCCGTTGTTCTGGGCGGGCTCGCCGTCGAGCAGCAGCGCCTCGAAGTGCGCCTCGCCCAGGCGCCAGTCGAGGTGCAGGTCCTTCGTGAGAAACGAGCCGACGACGAGGCGCGCGCGGTTGTGCATCCAACCGGTGCGGGCGAGTTGGCGCATGCCGGCGTCGACGAGTGGATAGCCGGTGGTGCCCGTCTTCCAGGCCTCGAGCGCGTCGCCGTCGTCGACCCACTCGAGGTCGCGGTAGCGCGGCTGGAACTCGTGGTGGGCGTTATCGGGGTGCGTGAGCAGGACGTGGGCGTAGAAGTCGCGCCAGCAGAGCTGGCGTATCCACGCGCTCGCGCCTTCGCCCCCGCGGCGCGCCGCGCGCGACTCGCACTCGGCGGCCGACAGGCAGCCCCAGCGCAGGTAGGGCGAGAGGCCGCTCGTGCCGTCCTCGTCGGCGACCAGGTCGTGAGTGTCGGCGTAGGTGCTCAGGCCGCCGTCGAGCCAGCGGGTGAGCGCCTTGCGCGCCTCGGGCTCGCCGGGCTCGCGGAAGGGGTCGGGAAGCTCGATGCCGTCGACGTTCAGCGTGTCCAGCGACGGGATGCGGCCTTTGGCGACGGTGCTCGGCAGCGGCGGCAGCTCGGGCGGCGCGCGGTGGATCGTGCGCCGCTCGAGGTCCAGCCAGCGGCGATGGAAGGGGGAGAAGACCGTGAACGGCTTGCCGGCTTGGGTGCGCGGCTTGGAGACGTCGATGACGTACGTGCCGCCTTGCGGTTGCGCGCGGACGCCGGCGTCGGACAGCGCGATGGTGACGCCGCGGTCGCGGGCGCGGGCGTAGGGGGCGACGTCGCTCGTCCACAGGACGGCCTGCGCGCTGCATTCGCCGGCAAGCGCGACGAGCTCGGCCTCCGGCTTGCCGTGGCGGATCACGAGCCCGCTGCCGCAGCCGCGCAGCGCCGCGTCGAGCGACCTCAGGCAGCCGAGCATGAAGGCGGTGCGGGGTGTCGAGGCGAAGCGGCCCTGCAGGAGCGCGTCGTCGAGGACGAAGACCGGCACCACGCGGTCGAACTCGTGCAGCGCGAGCGTCAGGGCGGGGTGGTCGGTGAGCCGCAGGTCGCGGCGAAACCAGAGCAGGGCGGTGGAAGACACGGGATACAAGTACGCGGGTACCCCGAACGTAGACTCATCGAGATGCCCGATCGTACGGTTCGCGACTTCCCGATCTTCCCGCTGGGCCTCGTGGCGCTCCCGCACGAGTACGTCCCGCTGCACATCTTCGAGCCGCGCTACCGGACGATGTTCGCCGAGTGCCTCGAGCGGGAGTCGGAGTTCGGGGTCGTCTGGGCGACGGACGAGGGCCTGCATGCTGTCGGCTGCGCGTGCGAGATCACGAAGGTCATCGAGCGCATGGAGGACGGCCGGCTGAACGTGCTGACCCGCGGCACGCGCCCGTTTCGGATCGTGGAGGAGCAGGACGACCTGCCGTATCCCGCGGCGACGGTCGAGTTCCTCGAGGACAAGGACGAGGTCCCCGACGACGCCGTGTCGAGCGCCGCCCACGCGGCGTACGCCGATCTGGTCATCCAAGCGACCGACAACGAGCCCGACGAGTCGGAGATCGCCGAGAAGACGGCCTACGAGATGGCGGCGACCGTCGACTTCGGGCTGGACGCAAAGCAGGGCCTGCTCGACCTGCGCTCCGAGAACGCCCGGCTGCGCTTGGCGACGCGCTTGTTCAAGGCGGCGGTCAAGCGCCTGGACTTCGTCGAGCGGGCGCAAGCGCGGGCACGTTCGAACGGCAAGGTCCGCTTCGGATGAGTGCGACGACCCCTGAGGAGAGCCTCGCCAGGCTGGTCGCCGCGATCGAGCCCGTCGATGCGGCCGCCGCGGCGGCGGCGCGCGCGCGCAACGACCAGCTCGTCAAGCCGCCCGGAAGCCTCGGGCGCCTCGAGGAGATCGGGGCGTGGCTGGCGTCGGTCTCCGGGTCCTGTCCCCCGGCTGTGCCGGAGCGTCCCGCTGCGATCGTGTGCGCGGGCGATCACGGCGTGCTCGCGCAGGGCATCTCGGCCTGGCCGAAGGAGGTCACCGCGATCATGGTCGGCGAGTTCTGCGCCGACCGCGCCGCCGTCAACGCGCTCGGCGCGACCGTTGGCGCGACGGTGCACGTCCTCGACGTCGGCGTCGCGTCGGACGTGCCGGCGCACCCGCGACTCGAGCGCGCGCGGGTGCGCGACGGCACGGCGGACCTCTGCGAGGGCCCCGCGATGACGAGGGACGAGGCCGCGCAGGCCATTCTCGCCGGCGCGACGCTCGTCGCGCAGCTCATCGATGAGGCGGGCGTCGACCTCGTGCTGACCGGCGATATGGGCATCGGCAACACGACCCCGGCCGCGTGCCTCATCGCGGCGTTCACCGGGCGTGCGGCCAGCGAGGTCACGGGCCCGGGCGCCGGCGGCGATGCCGATGCCGTGCGCCACAAGGCCGAGGTCGTGGGCCGCGCGCTGGAGCGGCATGCGCCTGATGCCGCAGACGGGCTCGGCACGCTGGCGGCGGTCGGTGGCCTCGAGCATGCCGCGATCGTGGGGCTCATCCTCGGCGCCGCGGGGCGTCGGGTGCCGGTCATCCTCGACGGCGTCTCGACCGTCGCGGCGGCCCTTGCCGCGCGCGCGATCTGCCCGCTCGCGCTGGGTTACGTCATCGCCGGGCATCGTTCGACGGAGCCCGCCGCGACGATCGCCCTCGAGCTGCTCGGGCTCGAGCCGCTGCTCGAGATGCGCATGCGCCTCGGCGAGGCGACCGGCGCGCTGCTCGCCGTGCCGATCGTGCAGGCCGGCGCCGCCGCGCTCGGCGCGATGGCCACGTTCGAGGAGGCCGGCATCGCGACGTGACCGCGGCGCCGCCCGTCAGCCCTTGCCGTCGACGGGGATCTCACGGAGGCGGTGGGTGTCGACGTCGTAGACGAACCCGCGGATGCGGTCGCGGTGCAAGACGAACTCCGAGCGGCGGACGCGCAGGATCGATTGGCGAACGTCGGCGTCGAGGTCGGTGAAGGACTCGACCGCGAACGCGGGGGCGACGCCCGTCGCCTGCTGGAGCTCGGCTCGGAAGCCGTCGTCGGTGAGCTTCTGCATGCCGCAGTCGGTGTGGTGGATGAGCATCACCGAGCGGGTGCCGAGGCGCCGCTGGGAGACGGCGACGGAGCGGATGACGTCGTCGGTGATGACGCCGCCGGCGTTGCGCAGGATGTGCGCGTCGCCCTCCTTAAGGCCCAGCGCCTTGAAGACGTCCAGGCGGGAGTCCATGCAGGTCACGATCACAAGCTCGCGCTTGGGCTCGATCGGCAGGTGCTGCGCCGGAAGCCCCGCCGCGAAGGCCTCGTTGTTGGCGATCAGGTCGTCGATGACGGTCACGCGCGGCACCCTAGAGGCTGACCCGCGCGCGGGCCGAGCCGGGCGCAGGCCGAGCCGCCGCGCCTACGAGGCCTTCGCGTGGGCCTCGGCCCACGCGATGATCTCGCCGCTGCCGTTGATCGTCGAGCCGTCCGGCAGCTCGAGCACCGGCAGCTTCTCCTGGCCGCTCAGCGCCTTGAGCTCGGGGCGCTTGCCCGACGTGAGGAGCCCGAACGGGCGGTTCTTGTCGAAGACCGCCCGCTCATGATCGATGCCCGCGTCGTTCAGCGCGTCATCCGCCTTGCGGCACGCGTGCAGCTTCGGACCGCCGCGGTCGATGCTGCATACGTGGAGCTTCGGCTTGTCGGGCATGGGTCGGGTCTCCAGACGGGTTCGCGGGGTGTTCGCCTCCTCCTACCCGAGTTCGGCGAGCAGCTCGTCGAAGCGCTGGTAGGTCTCGTTCATGCCGCCCTCCATGCCCGCGCCGATCATGCCGTCGCGCTCCTCGGCCGTGAAGAACAGCGAGTCCGTCACGATCTTCGTGCGCCCGTCGCCGAGGTCGATGAATTCCGAGGAGTCGATCGACACGTAGCCCGGCATGCCGTCCCACTCGAACGTCTGCACGACCCGCTCTGGCGGCGTGACCTCGCGGTAGGTCCCGCGAAAGCCCGTCGACGAGCCGTCGGAGCTGTGACAGATGAAGCGCCAGTCACCGCCGGTGCGGACGTCCATCTCGACGACCTCTGCCCTCGTGCCGCGCGGGCCCCACCACTGCGGGATGAGCTCTGGGTCGGTGAACAGTGCGAACACGCGGTCGCGCGGCGCGTCGAACTCGCGCTCGATGTGGATGTCGCGCTCGCCCGGCGTCGTGACGGTGGCGGTGCGGGTGGACTGCTGTGCGTTGGTCATCTCGGGTCTCCTGTCTCGCGTTGAACCAGCGCCGCGAACCGATCGAGGCGCTCCTCCAGCATCCGGCGGTACATCCCGATCCACTGCTCGACGTCCTCGAGACGCCGCGGGCCGAGGCTGCACCGGCGCACCCGCCCGACCTTCTCGGTGCTGACGAGCCCCGCTGCCTCGAGGACGGCCACGTGCTTCTTCATGCCCGTCAGCGAGATCCCGTAGGGCTCCGCGAGCTCCGAGATGGACGCGTCACCGCGGCCAAGTCGCTCGAGCAGCTGCCTGCGGGTGGGATCCGCGAGCGCCGAGAACGTCCGGTCGATCTGCGAATGCTGAACCATATGGTTCAGTGTAGCGGCGCACCTCGCACGCGTCAAGCCCACCCCGGGCTAAACGAGCGCGGCGCCTACACGGCCCGCCAGTCCGCCCGCTCGACGGCGATGAGCGCTCCGGCGTCGAGGATGAGCTCACGCGGTGCGAGCGCGACCATACGCGGCGATGACCTCGCCCAGTGCGGCGGGCCTGGGATTTCACACGACGAGGCTTCTGGTCCACCACGATCCTCGCACGCGCCAACCAGTCCTCATCCCAGCGCCGCGACAAACTCGTCAAGCCAGGGCTCGAAGCCCGGCCACTGGTCCTCGCTGAACACCAGCCGAAACCCGCCTCCGCCGCGCTTGGGCTTGCACGTGAACCAGACCTCGCGCCGCCCCCTGCGGTCGGGATCGTCGAGCTGCACGTGGATCATTCCCACGACCAAACGCGCCATGCTCGCCTCGCGCTCGGAGAAGAGCTCGAGCACGTGCCCGTCGAACGTCACGATGCACGGCCCGAGGATCGGGTCGTCGTGGGGGAAGTCGTCCATCGTCGCAGTGTGTCAGGGCCACCGCGAGCCAAGCTGACAGCACACCCGGTGCGGCGACCGGGTGCCCCACCCGGCCGCCGCGCTGCCCCAACTCAGACGGGCGAGGAAGGCCGCGCCATCCCCTCGGCGAGGTCCCCGAAGCCCGGCGCCATGATCGCCCCCGGCTGCCCGATGAGCTCCTCGGCGACCAGCGCCTCGGTCGTCAGCATCAACGCGGCGACCGACGCCGCGTTCTGCAGGCTCAGCCGCGTCACCCGCACCGGGTCCACGACGCCCGACTCGAACAAATCGCCGAACGAGCCCGTCAGCGCGTTGAGCCCGTGGCCCTCGGGCATCGCCCGCACCTGGTCGACGACCGCCTGGCCGTCATAGCCCGCGTTCGACGCGATCCAGAACAGCGGATCGGAGAGCACCTCGCGCACGACGTCGAAGCCCGCCCCGCGGTCGCCGTCGACGGTGACGCCTTCCAGCACACCCTCGGCGCGCAGCAGCGCGGTGCCGCCACCGGCCACGATCCCCTCGGTCATCGCCGCGCGCGCCGCCGCAAGCGAACCCTCCGTGCGCCGCAGCTTCTCCTTGGACTCGATCGCGGTCGCCCCGCCGACGCGGATCACAGCCAGCCGCGACGACAGGCGGGCGCGCCGCTCACGCAGCGAGTCGATGTCGCCGTCATGCGTCGCCCGGTCGAGCTCGACGCGGATCTCGTTGAGCCGCCCCTCGACGGCCTCCGGGGTGCCGGCCCCCTCGATGAACGTCGTGTAGTCCTCGCGCACGATCACGCGCCGAGCGCGACCCAGCGACGCGAGCTCGACGCCGTCGAGCGACAGCCCCGCCTCGGGCGTGATGACGCGCCCGCCGGTGAACGCGGCGAGATCCTCCAGATACGCGATGCGCCGGTGCCCGAAGCCGGGCGCGCGAATCGCGCTCGCCTCCATCGTGCCGTGCTGGTTGTTCTGCACGAGCATGCCGAGCGCCGCGCCGTCGACCTTCTCGGCGAGGATGATCAGCGGCTCGGGCCGGCGCATGACCTGCCCGATCGCGCCCATCAGCTCCTGCACCGACGAGATCGGCTGCGTCGTCATGAGCACGTACGGGTTCTCGAGCACGGTCTCCATCCGCATCCGGTCGCGGATGAGGTAGGGCGACAGGTGGCCGTTCTCGACGTGCAAGCCCTCGACGAACTCGACCGCGATGCCCGGCAGCTCGGACTCCTCGATCGAGACGACGCCGTCGTCGCCGACGCGATCGAGCGCCTCGGCGACGGCGCTGCCGATCCGCTCGTCCTCCTTCGCGGCGATCGTCGCGACCTGACGCAGATGATCGGCGTCCGTGACCTTGCGGGCGCTGCGCTCGAGCGCGGCGACGACCAGCTCCACAGCGTCCTCCATGCCGCGCCGCAGCTGCATCGGGTTGACGCCGTCGTCGAGCACCCGCATGCCCTCGCGGATCAGCGACTGCGCGAGCAGCGTCGCCGTCGTCGTCCCGTCGCCGGTCAGCTCGGAGGTCTTGTCGGCGACCTCGCGCACGAGCTGCGCGCCCATGTTCTGAAACTGGTCTGCGAGCTCGACCTCGCGTGCGATCGTGACGCCGTCGTTCGTGATCGTCGGCGCGCCCGTGAGCCGCTCCAAGACCACGTTGCGCCCCTTCGGTCCAAGCGTCACCTTGACGGTGTCGGCGAGGATGTCGACGCCCTGCTGCAGGCGCCGGCGCGCGTCGTCGTTGAAGTAGATGATCTTGCCCATGGGAAAGTAGCCCTCTCGTTAAGCGGCGTCGGCGACGAGGATGCCCCGGCCCTGCAGGCGTCCGCCGTCGAGGTCGGCCATCGCGTCGTTGACAGCCTCAAGTGGATAGGCGCTGGTGTGCAGGGTGACCTTGCCCTGCGCCGTCAGCGTCATCAGCTCGGAGAGGTCGTTGTAGGACCCCACGAGGTTGCCGATGAAGTTGATCTCGCGCGAGATGATGTCGATCGTCGGGACGTTGATGTTCTCGCCGTAGCCGATGACGTAGTACGAGCCGGCGTTGCGCAGCATCGCGACGCCGTCCTCGATCGCGCCCTTCTCGCCGACGAAGTCGATGATCGCCTCGGCGCCAAGACCATCCGTCATCTCGAGGATCGTGTCGACCTGCTTGCCGTCGAGGGCGACGGTCGTGTCGGCGCCGATCTCGCCCGCAAGCGCGCGGGCCTTCTCGGACGGGTCGAGGACGATGATCTCGGCCGGCGTCATCGCCTTCAGGCACTGGATGCCGATGTGGCCGAGGCCACCCGCGCCGATGACGACCGCGCGCGTGCCGGGATGCAGGATCGAGACGGCCTTCTTGACCGCGTGGTAGGCGGTCAGCCCCGCGTCGGCCAGCGCCGCGATGTCCTTCGGGTGCAGCGACGGGTCGAGCTTGACGACCGACCGCGCGCTCGTCTTGAGCAGCTCGGCGAAGCCGCCGTCGACCGAGATGCCGGGGAAGAGGTTGTTCTCGCAATGCACGTCGTCGCCGGCGCGGCACGCGCGGCACAGCCCGCACGTCACGAGCGGATGGACGATGACCGTGTCGCCGACCTCGACGTTCGAGACCGCGGAGCCGATCTCATGGACCCAGCCGGCGTTCTCGTGGCCGAGCACGTACGGCAGCTCGACGCCGGACTTCTCGGCCCACTGCCCTTCCTGGACGTGCAGGTCGGTGCGGCACAGGCCGGCGCCGCCGAGGCGCACGATGACGTCGTGCGGGCCGGTGATCTCCGGCTCGGCGATCTGCTCGACCTTGAGCGGATCGTGGTAGCGATGCAAGCGTGCGGCGATCATGTCGCCACCTCCTCGGTCGGATCGTGGACGCCATGGCGAACGCGCAGCAGCGAGCGGCACATCCCGCCGTTGCTCTCGAGGCTCAGCCCGACCAGGCGCGCGCGGCGCAGCCAGAGCGGGATCTCCTCGGCGGTGAGGCGGCTGCCGTCGCCGGCAATCAGCGCCGGGTCGTCGGGGCCGCAGGGCAGGCCGAGCTCGCGGCGCAGCACGAGGCAGCGCGCGACCTCGGGGTGATCGGGCGGCAGGTCCGCGACGCACAGCGCGACGAGCGCCGCGTGGTCCGAGGGCGTGCCTCCGAAGGCCCCGGAGCCGCCGCCAGAACGCCCCCCGGGGGGCAGCAGCATCGCGGCCAACCGACCCTGGCGCGCGAGCAGCGCCTTGCGTGCAAACAGCTCGCGCAGCGCCGAGAGATCGCCGGCGCTCTCGCCGGGAAACGCGGCGCCGAAGCCGCCGCCTCCCGCCAGGGCGACGTTGATCTCACCCGCCGTGTAGTGGTCATCCAGCACGACGCCGACCCTGCGGACCCCCGGCACGCCGAGCACGGCTTCGCGTGCGTCGGATGCCATGAGGAACGCGAAGTTCGGCGCGCACTGCGGAGTGGGCAGGCGCAGGTGCACGTCGACGTCGCCGCCGTCCGAGACCTCGCACGAGCCGACGAACCCCAGGGAGGTGATTGGCTCGTCGAGCTCGGGGTCATGGACGGTCGACAGCGCGGCAAGCACCCGCGCCCGCGTGATCACGCCGCGCCCTCCACGAGCTGCGCGTCGTCCTCGGCGGCGGGCGTGCCCTCCCCCTCGTCAAGCTGCAGCTCGGCGGGAACCTCGACGTCGTACAGACGCGCGGCGTTCAGGCCGAGCACCTTCTTCTTCGCCGCCGTCGTCCAGGCCGGGAAGTCGGAGAACGTGTCGTCGGGATAGTCCCAGTCGACAAGCCCCTCGATCTGCCACTTCGGCTCCCAGATCGCGTAGTCCGAGCCGAACATCATCTTGTCCTCGCCGACCCAGAACAGCAGCTCGCCCATGCACTTCGCGAAGAAGCGCGGGCGGGCGTACATCAGGCCGCCGACGACGACCGACAGGCCGGCGTAGACGTTGGGCTCCTGCGTCGCCATGAAGCAGAAGTCCTCGATCCGCGGCAGCCCCACGTGCTCGACGATGAAGTTGAGGTTCTGGTGGCTGGTCGCCGCGATGTCGACGTCCTTGACGTCGAAAGAGTCCTTGTCCAGCGGCCAGATCGTCGGCCCCTTGTGGACGTGGATGTTCTTGATGCCGAGCTCCTCGCACTTCTGAAAGAACGGCTCGGCCTCGGGATCGGTCAGCGCCCAGCCGCGCGAGCCGTTGTGCCACTCCGCGGTGTAGAGCTTCACGCCCTTGAAGCCGTACTGCGCGTGATCGGCCTCGAGCTGCTCGAGCCCGGCGTCGCCCTCGCGCGGATCGAAGCGCCCGTTGACCATGAACTTGCCCGGGAAGCGGTCCAGCAGCTGCGCGTTCTGCTCGAGCGAGTTGAAGCCCTTGGAGTACCACTCCTTGAGGTACGTGGGCTGGGAGACCGCGACGTCGACGTAGCCGTCGGTGTAGACGTCCTTCTCGAAGTCCTCCACCGAGTACTTCTGGAAGTGCTCGATCGACCAGTGCGTGGCCTCAGGGCCGAGGCCCTGGTAGGCGTGGAAGCACTCGATCCAGCCCTTGGCGTACTCCTCCGCACCCTTGACCCAGTTCTCGGGACTCGCGTCCCAGAAGTGCAGGTGGGTGTCGAAGATGAAGTACTGCTCGCCGTCCTTCTCGTACATGCTCAGCCCTCCCCGACAGGCTGCAGGTCAAAGCCGATGTACTCGGCGGCGTCCTCCGGGTTGGCGAACATCAGCACGCGGTCGTCCTCGACGACCATGCGCCCGTAGTGCGTCGACATGATCTCCTCGAAGTCGTCCGGCCCGAAGTCCTCCCAGCCGAGGGCCTCCGCGATCTCCTCGAAGTTGAACTCGATCGTGCCGATGCCGTCGACGCGGATCATCGACGGGAGCTCGCGCATCGAGACGTCCTTCTTGTCGGCCATGACCTGCGCCACCACGTAGCCGACCTGGTTGTTCATGAGCGTGACGCCCGTCTGATTCGAGGACGAGCGATCGGACTTGAACTCGGTCATCTAGCTGATCTCCTTCGGGGTCTCGAGGTTGAGGTCGTCCAGCAGCTCCGTGAGACGGGCCTTGGAGGTCTCCAGCGAGTCGTCGAACTTCACGACCTTCTCCGACAGCTCCGACCAGATCGGCTGGAGCTTCTGGGCGGCGGCGAGGCTCACCGGCACCCACTCGTCGACCCAGCCCTGCATGACCTTGCGGTTGGCGTCGCCGTGCTCCTCGTCGTCGGCGAGCATCCGGAACAGGGCGCGCGCGCCGCGCTGCTCGCGGGCGCAGTCCGACTCGCCGCAGCCCATGATCGTCGGGGTGACGAAGTCGCCCTGCAGCGCCGCGGCGTGCATGACGAACGAGCTGCGAAACAGCTCGCCGACGAGCGGCTCGAAGACCATCGCCGTCGCGAACCAGGCCTGCGCCCAGTCGCGGATGCCGGTCAGCTTCTCGACGTTCTCGCGCGTCCCCTGCCAGATCTCGTCGTTCTGCCAGACATCCTTGTGCGCGGTGCCGTCGAAGTCCTCGACCTGATCGGAGACGTCGAGGTTGTAGAGCATGATGTCCTGCGCGAAGCGCAGCTTGTGCACGGCGCCGACGCACATCGCGTTGTTGATCATGTTCGTGGGCGCGTCGCGCTGGGCCGGCGTGTAGACGTGCATGCCGAGCCCGTGCTCGACGTGCGCCCAGGCCGAGACGTGCTTCTCGACGACCGAGATCCACGACTTGTTCCAGCCCGCGAAGGCATTGGCGGCCTTCGCGTTCGCGAGCACCCCGCTGATCTGGCGCACGGTGTTCGCGTTGTTGCGGTAGATCGTCTGCTCCCACTCCTCGTTGGGGTCGAGGAACGCGTGCCAGTTGCCGGACTGAAGCTCCGTCCAGTGCTGGGGGTAGCCCGAGTCGCCGTTGGCGAACGCGTAGACCCAGCCCTGGGTCAGGTGGCGCTCCGGATCGGGCTGGACGTCGATCGTGACGTCCTCGTAGACCGTCGCGCGGCGCTTGCGCGGCTCGAAGTAGTTGTACGACCGGCTGCGCGAGGACGGGAACTCCTTGGCGCCGGCCTCGGCGTCGGTGAATACCGGCTTCGGGACGCTGCGGGGTGCCTTCACGGTGTCTGCGGGCATGCTGCTCCTCTCCTGGTCGCGGTCATGCCGCGCTCGTCGTGAACCTGTCGAAGTAGATGTGAGACTCGGGGACGCCCCGCTGCTCGAGCAAGGCGATCGCCGCGTCGACCATCGGCGGCGGGCCGCAGAGGTAGGCGTCGACGTCGGCGAGGTCGTCCTCCAGGCGGTCGACGACGTCGGTGATCATGCCGGCCTCGCCGTCCCAGTCGTCGTCGTCCTCGGCCTCCGAAAGCGCCGGCACGAACTTGAAGTCCGGCAGCTCGCCGCCGATGCGCTCGATCTCGTCGAGGACGAACAGGTCGTCCTTGGTGCGAGCGCCGTAGTAGAACGTCGCGGCGCGCTCGGTGCCCTTCTCTGCCATCGAGCGAAGCAGCGACAGGACGGGCGCCATCCCGGCGCCGCCCGCGATGAACACGAGGCGCCGCGGCGAGCTGTCGCGCAGCGTGAACATGCCGAACGGGCCCTTGCAGGTCAGCTCGTCGCCGACCGAGATGCCGTCGCCGTTGTCCAGCAGGCCCGAGAATCGCCCGCCCTCGTAGAGCTTGATCATGAACTCGAGGCGCTCGGGCTCCCCCGGCGCGTTCGCCATCGAGAACGAGCGGTGCTCGCCATCGGCTCCGGGAATGCCGATGTCGACGTACTGGCCGGCCTTGAACTCCAAGGGCTCGCTCGACTTCAGCACGAGCCGGCGGATGTCGTGTGTGAGCTCCTCGACGGCCTCGACCTCGGTCGTCGCCGTGATGATCGGCGTGCCGCTGCGGATCCGATCCTCGTCGTAGTGCAGCAGCTCGATCTCGACGTCGCTCAGGGCATGCGCCCGGCACAGCAGCGTGTAGCCCTCGGCCTCCTCGAAGTCGGGCAGGGCGAACGTCGAGTACTTGTCGAGGTCGACGTCACCGTCGAGCAAGAACGACTTGCACGACGAGCACTGCCCTTCCTTGCATCCGTGCATGAGCATGATGCCTTGGCGGAAGGCGGCGTCCAGGATGGTCTCGTCCTCGTCGACCTCCATCTCGATGCCGACCGGCTCAAGCCGCGCGGTGTGGATCTCACCCATGATGTGTCCTCCCGTTCGGGGGACGCCGCCCGCGCAGCCCGGCGCCGCGCCATCCGGGGACCTCTTCGGTCCCCGGAGGCGAGGCGCGCGGGCGCGGGACAAGGCGTCAGGACGCTGCGGCCTCCTTGTAGGGGCGCCCGGCCGGGCCACCCTTCTTGTAGTTCGCGACGTGCTTCTCGCGCTCCTCGGGGGACATCTCGTTGAGCAGCACGTTCGGGCTGTTCAGCGTGATCCCCTTGACCTCGTCGAGCGTCCACATCTTCTTGGGATCGAGGTCGAGGTGCGGCTGCGGGATGAGCGTGTGCCCATCGTCGCGGACGTAGCCGAGATCCTGCATGACGTCGGCGACGTCCATGCCGTGGTAGAGCGTCTCCCACTCGCGCTTGCCCGAGAGCTTGCCCATCGCCGGCGTCGCGCGGCCCTCGTACTCCGGGCGGAACGCGACGGCGTCGGTCCAGTGGCAGGTCTCCGAGCAGTACGTGCGGACCGTGCCGTCGACCTCGTCGACGACCATGTCCTCGCGCACGAGGCACGGAACCATGCACGACCAGCAGCGGTGCGGATACTCGTAGTCCGAGAGGTCCGGCTCGAACGCGATCGGCCCGTGGCCGTTCTTCGCCGACAGGTCGGCGTAGCGCTCCCACCACTTGCCGTACTTGTCGTACCAGCCCGGGTACTTGTGCTCGAACCACTCGAAGTCCGTGTCGTCCATCGCGTCGATGCGCCAGTAGTTGGCGAACCAGCCGGTGGCGAAGAACTGCGCGACCTCGTGGACGTAGCCCTTGTTGATGATCTGGTCCCACGCTTCCTCGATGAGGTCGTGCGGGATCGTCAGGCCGTACTTCTCGAGCGGCATGAGGTAGCTGCGGTAGTAGTCGTCGTAGATCCAGCGCCGCCAGGACTCGGCGTAGCTGTCGCGATCCTTGCGACGGTCCTTCGTGCCGTACTCGATGAACGTGCCGATGGCGGCGTCCACGACGCGGTGGTTGTTCCACCAGGCGTAGCGCAGGTCGCGCTCGAGCAGCGTCCGGTTGCGCTCGTCGGCGAGCGCCATGAGGATGATCGAGTAGCCGTTTGAGATGTGGCGCGACTCGTCGGACTGCACCGAGTGGAAGACCGTCGGCAGCAGGTAGTCGCCGTTGGCGGCGGCCTCGCCGGGCATCGCGACGAACAGGACGTTCGTGAACGCCGTCTCGGCGACGATCGTCAGGTAGACGTTCGCGGCGGTGATCGCGTCACCGGTGATGAAGCCCTCGCCGAACTGGCGGCCGATCGTGCCGGCGTAGCAGTTCGAGAACGCCTTCTCGGTGATGTCGAACCCGGCCGGGTCGATGTAGTGGTTCATGTACAGCCGCTTGAGGTTCATCTGGATCGTCGAGTGGCGCACCTCGTCGATCATCTGGATGGCCAGGCCGTTGTGGACCTCGGGGTTCGGGACCGCGTTGATCGCGAGCGGCATGGCGCGAGCAGCCGAGATCTCCGGGAACGGGATGATGCTCAAGAAGAGCTTCTGCCATTCCATCCAGCGCTCCTGGACCTGCCGGAACATGTTGCCACGGATGGCGCCGTCCATCGCGCCGAAGACGCGGTTGTCCTTCTCCTCCTCCATCGGGAAGTAGGAGCGCAGGACCTGCTTGAGGGGGTCCTTCTTCGGGGCCTTCTCGAAGGTGTAGTCGGTGGGGTACTTGTCGACAGGCTCCACGAAGGTCGGATCCCAGGACAGCTCCTGGATCTTCGTGTGCGCCTTCGTGATGCTGGCTCTGCTCATTCTGTAAGCCTTCCTCTCCGCCGGGACAGGTTTGGGACAGACCAGCCGGCTCGCTTCAAGCGGGCTGGCATGCGCAGTGCATCAGGGCCGCGTTACACAGCCGCAACACTCGCCTGCTAGGCGTGGATCCCCTCTAGACGGCTAAGCCGAACTGCGAGCGCAGCTTCCGGATCCGCGCGACCGCACGGCTGCGGCGCGGATCGGTGTAGTCGAGCTCGGCGAGCAGCCGCGTCCACGCGAGCAGGTCGCTCTCGCCGGAGGGCGAGCGCAGCCATGCCCACAGCGCGTCGGCGTCCTCGGAGGTGATCACGGCCTGGCGCAGCCAGCCGTCGAGCTCGTCGCGCGTGCGCTCGATGCAGGGCGCGACGGAGCCCGGCAGCAGCGGGCCGGGGTAGGCCTCGGCGGCCTCGGCGACGGCGCCGCGGTCCAGCAGCGCGCGGACGTGGCGCACGTCGGAGTCGACGGTGCCGGTCAGCTCGTAGCCGCCGGGCTTCAGCGCGCCGGACAGCAGGCGGCGCAGGCGCGACATCTCGACGCGGATGCTCGCGGGATGCCCGCCGTCGCCGTAGAGCTCGGCGCACATGATGTCGGCGTTGAGGTGGCCGCGGTGCAGCGCGAGGATCGTGAGCATCTCGATGTGGCGCGGGCGCAGGTGCAGCTCGGCGCCGTCGAGCCGGATGACCGGGGGCTGATCGCCGAGCAGTCGCAGCTCGAGGCGCGGGCCGGACGGCAGGGTGAGCCGCGTGTTGCGGCGCACGACGTAGACGTCGTCCTCGGCGACCGGCTCGGCGATCGCCTCGACGCCGGACGGCAGAGCGAGCACGCCCCCGCCCGCGGGGATCGCCTCGAGCGCGACGCGCGACCAGCGCTGACCGGGGTCGAGCAGGATGCGGCCGGTGCCGGTCACGAGGGCGGCGCCCGCCGACGCCGGGCCCAGCAGCTGGGCGTAGCGCGCGCGCAGGCGGTCGTCGCGCTCGTGCAGCCGGCCGCGCAGGACCTCCTCGACCGCGCGCGCGGTCGCCACGACGACGGCCAGGCTCAGCGGGTTGACGACGCTGATGTCGCCGGTGAGGTCGATGATCCCGATGACCTTGCCGGTGTCGGGGTCGGTCACTGGGGCCGCCGAGCACGTCCAGCGCTGGACGGGCTCGGTGAAGTGCTCGGCGGCGAAGACCTGCACGGCGTGGCCGGCGGCGACCGCGGTGCCGATCGCGTTCGTGCCCGCCGACGCCTCGCTCCACAGCGCGCCCTCCACGAAGTTCATCTCGTCGGCGGCGCGGTTTCGCAGCCGCGTGTCGCCGCGGATGCTCAGCAGCATGCCCTCGGCGTCGGAGACGACGAGCAGGTTGTCGGCGTCCAGCAGCGTCTCCGCCATGCACTGCTCGATGAGTGCGCTCGTCTCCTGCAGCGGGTGCTCGTCCCACATCGCGCGGGCACCGCCCAGCTCGACCACGGACCTCGCGGGCAGGCGCCCGGTCGGGTCGACGCCAGCCTCGCGCGAGCGCTTCCAGGAGTCCACGATCGGGTCGCGGATCGCCGGCCGACCCGGGTCCTCCTCGTCGCCTTGCAAGCGGTCGTCGACGAAGTCCTCCCACGCATCGCGCAGCTCACGGGCCCGCTTGGACGGGACCGTGTCGACGTCGACCGCGATCCACGGACTCAACGACAAAGCTTGGCGTTCCTTGGCACGAGGTGCCGGACGTTGTTCATCTCGGAGCTTCCTCGACGCGACCCACACGCCGATCGACCTTGCTGGTCTTGAGGCCAATACCCCTTCCTGTCGTTGCATAGCACCGGCGGACTGGTTCATTGGCTCTGCGCGATCGATGACACTAGCGCCCGCGCTCCCGGGTGTCGAGTTGTGACGCGAGTTCAGGCGCGTCAGGCTGTGGGCACGGGGCGAGGCTGGCGCGGCAGGCGCCCCTCGGCGGCGACCCACGAGCCCGCCAGGATCAGGACGAGCCCGAGCACGGCGCCTGCGGTCAGCGGCTCGCTCAGCAGCCAGACGCCGTAGAGGACCGCGAACGCGGGCGCGAGGTAGGAGACGAGCATGGCGCGACTCGGGCCGATGTCGGCGATGAGCGTGTAGTAGATGAGAAACGCGATCCCGGTGCCGCCCGCGCCGAGCAGCAGCAGCGAGCCGGCCACCTTCGCGCTCGGCGTCTCGGTTGGCAGGACGAACAACGCGGCGGGCGCGAGCACGATCGTCCCGACGACCATCGTCGCCGCCGCGATGCCGACCGCGGGGATGCCGCCCAGGCGATGCTTGAGGTAGAAGCCGCCGATGGCGTAGCCCATGGACGCGAGCAGCACCATGAGCCCGCCGGCGAGCGCCGTGGCGTCGCCGCTGAGGTCGACGCCGAACAGCAATGCGACGCCGAAGATCCCCATGAGGACGCCCGCCGCGGCGATCCCGCGCGGGCGCTCGTCCTGGTCGAAGCGCACGGCGAGCAGCGCGGTGAAGATCGGCGCGGAGGCGACGAGGATGCCGGCCAGCGACGAGGCGATGTGGCGCTCGCCGTAGGTGATGAGCAAAAACGGGACGACGACCTGCACGATCGCCATGACCGCGAGCCGGGGCCAGCGCCCGTGCAGCGCACCCCACGCGCCCAGGCGAACCGCGATCGGGACGAGCACGAGCGCCCCGAGCGCGATGCGCGCGAAGACGATGAAGATCGGGGCGATGCCGTCGTCGAGCGCGACCTTGATGAACAGGTAGGACGCACCCCACAGCGCGGCGAGAAGCCCCATGAGCAGCCACGATCGCCGGGTCATCGGGCTGAGGGTACGAGAGCGCCGCGTCCCCTCGCGGTGGGTGCCTCCTACGCCGTGAAGACCGGGGCAGCCTGCTCGTAGCGCTCGTAGATCCCCTTGAGAGCGTGCATCATCTGCGGGTCGAGTGTCGAGAACGCGATCTCCCGGGCCGCGACACTGCGGCCGTGCTCGACAGTCGATCCCAGCGGGACGATCACGACGATCGCCTCCTTCTCGTCGCGCATCCAGAAGTAGGTGCTCGGGCCGCGCTGCAGCGCGTCGGCGGCCTCGTCGTCGCGGAACCTCAGCAGCCGGATTCGCGCCCCGCGCAGGCGGTTTCGGAGGACCTCGTCGTTGACGTCCTTGAGCAGCTGCACGTAGCCGGCGAAGCCGAGCTGCTCGATCTGCTCGTCGGCGTCCTCCAACGCTGCCGCTGCCGGATGGCACAGCGAATGAGCACGCTTGAGGAAGGCCGTGTACAGGGGCTTGCGCTCGTCGCGAGCCGCGATCCAGAGATCCTCCTGGCGTTTGATCATCGCCGCATCATCCGTTTCCGCCTCTCGGCGCCGAGGTTGCGCGCGACCTGATCGCCGTGCAGCTGCTCGCGCTCCTTGTCGTCGAGGAACATGAGATCGACCTCGACGCCAGGCGTGTCGATCGCCGTTCTCAGCGCCTTGAGGTACGTGTCGAATGAGTCGCCCTTGCTGACGACGGCATATGCCGGGTTGTCGCACAGGATCCGGATGCTCGTGTCGGCGCGCTCGACGAGCCTGCACACGTCAGGGACGAAACTGGGGAACTCGCCGAGCGTATGCGTGAGGACGCTGTGCGAGACATCCTCCAGCTCTTGCGAGACATCCGTCAGCTTGCCGGCCACGTGCCCGAGCTCCGCCGCGTGCTGGAACGCGGTGGCAAGCGCGAGGACGCCGAAGGCGATCGCCACGACGATCGCCTCGATCGCCAGGACGTCGGCGAGCGCGAGGTGCGTCGCGCCCTCGCGCGGGAGCAGCCAGACGAGCTGACCAAGCACGAGGAACGCCGCCGCGATGGTGATCCCGTGCTTGCCCGCGAGCGCCTTCGCGACCTTGTCGCGCGCACGTCGCCAGCGCGTGGTGGGCTGGTCCTCCGCGGCCCCGCGCTCAAGCGGCTTGTCGTCGCTCATCCGAGGCGAACCGATCGAGCAACGCGAGCAGCAGCTCCCACATCGGCGGCACGGTCGACGCATCCACGTGCTCGCGCGTGGTGTGCGCACCACCGATGCGCGGTCCGAACGAGACCGCCCGCAGGCCGGGAACGCGGGCGGCGATGACGCCGCACTCCAGGCCGCCGTGCAGGATCTCGACCGTCGGCGACTTGCCGTTGACGCTGCGGTACAGCTCGCGCGTCATCGAGATGAGCGTGCCGTTCGCGCGTTCGTGCGGCCATGGCGGATAGCCGGACAGTCGTTCAGCGCTGGCATGGACCCGAGTCGCACATCGCGCGAGCTCGGCGCGCAGGTCGCGGAGGTCGTCCTCGCTCGTGCTGCGCGTCGTAACCGTCAGCTCGGCGTGGTCGTCGTGCGTCTTCGCCAGCGCGAGGTTCGCCGAGGTCTTCACCTGGCCGGGGCGTCCGCGCTGCTCGGCAAGCGCCCCGTGCGGCAGGTCGAGCAGGAGCGACACGAGCTGCTGCTGGCTCGCCGGCGACAGCACCGAGGCGGGCGTGTTCGCGACGGCGACGGCGACGTCCAGGCCGGGCTCGTCGACATTCCACTCGGCGTCGAGAGCAGCGAGCAGGGTCCGCAGAGCCTCGTCGAAGCGGGCGAGCGCGGCGGACGCAAGTACCACGACCGACGCCGCCTCGCGTGGGATGGCGTTGCGCGCTGTGCCGCCGTCGAACGATGCGATCCGGATGTCGATGCCCGCCTCACTCAGCCCGTCGAGCAGACCGGCGAGCAGCTTGAGCGCGTTGCCGCGGGGCTCGCCGATCTCCATGCCGCTGTGTCCGCCGCGCAGGCCGGTGACCGCGATCGCTCGTGCGACCGGTCGCTCGAGCTCGACGCTCGAGCACTCGAGCGGTAGGACGATGCGCGTGTCGTCCGTGCCCGCCGAGCCGACGAACACGCTCGCCGGGTCCTCGCTGTCGAGGTTGATGAGGTAGCGCGCTCTCAGCAGAGCGGGATCGAGCGCGAGCGCGCCGCGCAACCCGCGCTCCTCGTCGACCGTGAACAGCAAGTCGAGCGGGCCATGGCGCAGGCCGGGAGTCGTGAGCAGCGCAAGCGCGGCTGCCACGCCGATCCCGTTGTCCGCTCCGAGGGTCGTCCCGATCGCGTCGATCGAATTGGCGATGCGTCGCGGACGGATCGGATCGACCGCGAAGTCGTGGTCGGACCCGCGGTCCTTCTCGCACACCATGTCGAGGTGAGCCTGCACCGCGACGACGGGCCCACCAGCTCCTCCCCCCGCCGGCGCGAGCCGCACGACGGTGTTGCCGGCGGCGTCGGACTCCGACGTCGCACCGGCTTCAGCCGCGGCCTCCTTCACGTAGCGGCGTGCGCGCTCCTCGTCGCCGGAGCGCCGCGGGATCGTGTTGAGCATGCCGAAATGTCGCCACAGCTCCGGTGGCTCGAGTCCCGCGTAGACCTGTTGGGGATCAGACGGCACGTTGAGCTGTCGCAACGATACCCCGCACGTAGCTCGGACTTCACCCGATCGGCGTGCTCCGCGCGCGGGCGGAGTCAGCGCACGAGCTTGCAGGTGTCGATCGCCACGCGGCGGACGAAGCGGGCCGTGCGCGGCAGGATCGGCGGGCGCTGCGCGGTGTCGGGGAAGCGCAGCACACCGTCCTCGTCGGTGATCTTGAAGTGGAAGATCTGCGCGGGCGGGGGCTTGGGGTAGGCGACCGCGCCGGACTGCACGAGCAGCAGGTCGTCGGTGATGTCGCGCGCCTCGATCGTCTGCTCGCTCGTGAGCGGCAGCGGCTTGCCGTGGTTGCAGCGCACGGTCGTGTCGGAGATCAGCAGGTGCAGCTTGGCGCCGGGCACGGTGCCGTCGCGCTCGGCGACGAAGAGGTCTGGGGAGGGGGTGCCACAGGCGGCGAGCGCGAAGATTGCTCCTGCGCCGGCCGCGGTCGCGCACAGGCCCTTCACGCCGACACCGCCACGCCGCCGCGGCGCGGGTCGCCGGCGCCGCACAGCGCACCGTCGGCCGGATCGCGGCTGACCGCCTGCACGCCGCCGAAGAACATGTTCAGCGCGCGGAAGTGCTGGACCTCGTAGGGGTCGAAGCGCAGCTCGTCGAGCGCGGCGCCCGGCTCGGCGAAGATCACGTCGTCCTCGAAGTGCACGCGCGGCGCGGCGACGGCGTCGCCCGCCGCCAGCCCGTGGTCGACGACGCCGACGATCGTCTGCAGGAGCGCCGAGCGGATCCTGTTCGATCCCGACGAGCCGAGCGCGAGGTGCACCTCGCCGTCTTCGATCACGACCGTCGGCGACATCATCGACGGCATCCGGCGCCCCGGCGGCGTCCGATGGAAGCCGAGCGGGTTGAGGTCGGCCTCGCCCATGATGTTGTTGACGTGGATGCCGGTGCCGGGCACGATCACGCCCGCCCCCTCGCCGTTGGTGCACGTGACCGAGCACGCGCGCCCATCGCCGTCGATGACGGTGATGTGGGTCGTCGAGCCCATCCGCGACGCCAGCAGCCGCGTCGCGAACTGCGGCTCCGCGAGACCCTCGACGAACGCCGGCGTGCGGGCGGATTGCGCCTCCTCCATTCCCCGCACGACGAGTGCGAGCGGCGGCGGCGACGGCGTCTGGTCGAGCAGCAGCAGCGACAGCGCGAGCAGGATCCCTCCGGCCGACGGCGGCGGGTTGGTCAGCACGTCGCGGCCGCGGTAGCGCACGCTCAAGGGCTCGCGCGCGATCGCCTCGTAGGCGCGCAGGTCCTCGGCGGTCAGCGCGCCGCCGCCGGCGGCAACCCAGTCGACGACCGCCGTCGCGATGTCACCGCGATAGAACGGGTCGGAGCCCTCCGCGCCCAGGCGTTCGATCGTGTCGCCGAGCTCGGGGCAGCGCAGCACGTCGCCCTCGCGCAGCAGCCGGCCGTCCGGCCGCACGAAGAGCGACCGGACCTCGGGCGTCGAGCGCAGGATCCCGTCGAGCAGCACGTTGACCTCGGCCTGCTGGGCGTTGATCACGACGCCGTCGCGCGCGAGCGCGGCGGCCGGCGCGGCCAGCTCCGCCAGCGCGACCGAGCCCCAGCGCCGCATCGCCGCGTCGATCCCGGCCGGGTTGCCATACGTCCCGCACGACGACGGCCCGACGTGGAAGACCTGGCTCGCGTCGCCCGCGAAGTCGACCTCGACCGGCACGAGCGGGGCGCGCGCCGCACCATCGGCGCCGAACCCGGGCGCCGCGACGAAGAAGTCCAGCAGCACGGGCTCCTCGCCCGCGCCCGCGACAAGCATGTAGCCCCCCGCGCCCGGCCCGCTCAGCAGCGGCTCGGCGACCCAGGAGGTGAGCATCGCCGCGACCGCTGCGTCGACCGCGTTGCCGCCGGCGCGCAGCACGTCGACACCGGCCTGCGCGGTCAGCGGGTGGCCCGCGGCCACGATGCCCTGTTTTGTCACGGCGACGAGGCTAGCGGCGGTGCGGCCCGGAGCGGCGCGTCCGCGGCAGATGGCGCACCGGCGTGGCTACGCATACTGTGCGCAGCCATGGCGAGCGCCGCGACTACACGACGCCTCGCCGTGGCAGCGGCGGCCGCTGCGCTGCTCGGCGGCTGCGGCGAGGACGGGCCGCAGCGCGACGCTGCGGGCGCCATCGAGCGGGCCGGCGACACGCGGCTGCTCGAGCTGCGCATCGGCGACTGCATCGGCAACCTGCGCGAGCGCCTCGAGAACCCGGACGGCGGGCACAACGGCGTGCCGAAGGTCACGGCCGTCGCGTGCTCGGAGCAGCACGACGCCGAGCTCGTGAAGCTCGCCCGGCTCGACGACAGCGAATGGCCCGGGTTCAGCATCGTCGACGGCGAGGCGGCGCGCGGGCGCCAGCAGCTCGCGCCCCGCCTCGCGCGCGTCAAGCAGCCCGGCGGGCAGGTCACGGTCGTCTCCTTCCGGCCGACGCGCGAGCGCTGGAACTTCGAGCACCAGCGCGCGATCTACTACCTCGTCCTGTTCGACCAGCCCCGGCGCGGCGCGGCACCGAAGTAGGGGCGCCGCTCAGCGGCGCGGCGCGGCGCGGGCGCGGGCGCGCCGCTCAGCGGCGCGGCATGTACTCCGGCACGTCGAGCTCGGTCACGCGCAGCCCGCCTCCGCGGCGGGCGGGCTCGCGCTCGCGCTCGCGCGGCTGCACGGTGGAGGTGGCGGCGCGGCGACGCGCCTCCTCGCGATCCTCGTAGCCATGGCGCGGGGGCGGCGGCATGCTCCGCGACACGCGCGGCTCCCCCTTGGGCTCGACGAGGCGGCGGGCGCCGCCCGTCTCCTCCGTGCGCCGCTTCGGCGCGCCGTCGTAGCCCGTCGCGACGACCGTCACCCAGACCTGGTCCTCGAGGGTCTCGTCGATCATCGCGCCGAAGATGATGTTCGCCTCCGGGTGGGCGGCCTCCGAGACGGCCTTCGCGGCCTCGTTGATCTCCCACAGCGACAGGTCGCGGCCGCCCGTGATCGACAGCAGGATCGAGTGCGCGCCCTCCATGCTCGTCTCGAGCAGCGGCGACGACACGGCCTGCGCGGCCGCGGTCAGCGCGCGGTTGTCGCCCGAGCCCATGCCGATGCCCAGCAGGGCGTTGCCGGCGTTGGACATGATCGTCCGCACATCGGCGAAGTCGAGGTTGATGAGGCCGGGCAGCGTGACGAGGTCCGATATGCCCTGGACGCCCTGGCGCAGCACATCGTCGGCGACGCGAAACGCCTCGACCATCGAAGTCTGCTTGTCGAGCACGGCCAGCAGCCGGTTGTTCGGCACGACGATCATCGTGTCGACTTCTTCCTTCAAGGCCGCGATGCCGATCTCCGCCTGCTCGCGGCGGCGCGTGCCCTCGAAGCCGAACGGCTTCGTGACGATGCCGACCGTCAGCGCGCCAAGCTCCCGCGCGATGCGCGCGATGACCGGCGCGGCGCCCGTGCCCGTGCCGCCACCGGCGCCGGCGGTGATGAAGATCATGTCCGAGCCCTTGAGCATCGCCTTGATGCGGTCGTACTCCTCCATCGCGGAGGCACGGCCGAGCTCGGGGTTCGAGCCGGAGCCGAGGCCCCGGGTGAGCTGCGCGCCGATGTGCAGCGTCTCGTGCGCCATCGACTGCTGCAGCGACTGCAGGTCGGTGTTGACCGCCATGAACTCGACCCCGTTGACCTCGGCCTCGACCATCCGGTTGACGGCGTTCGAGCCGCCACCGCCGACGCCGACGACGCGCAGCACCGGCTGGCCGGCGGGCTTGGCCTGGCCGAACGGCGTCTCACGACCGGTGTCCGGGCGTGCGAACGCGTCGCGTTCCTCGCGAGCAGGCGTGGGCGTGCGGACGCGACCCGCGTTCGTCGCGGGCTCGGGCACGTCCATGAAGCTGTCGGGGATGTCCATCTCCGACGAGAAGGCGTGGCGCAGGCGCTCCTGCGGCGAGGGGATGCGGGCCTCCTCGTCGGGGACCCGGGGCTCGTCGCGCAGGGCCAGCGACGGATGCGGGACCTCGCGCGGCGGGATCTGCTCGATCGGCGTCGG
Source organism: uncultured Actinomycetes bacterium (assembly GCA_963839905.1). Taxonomy (GTDB): domain Bacteria; phylum Actinomycetota; class Thermoleophilia; order Solirubrobacterales; family Solirubrobacteraceae; genus CADCVQ01. The sequence goes on from CAWIXC010000018.1 coordinate 1,019,143, forward strand.
CCCGGGCGCGGCGGCCTTGGGGGCGGGCGCGCCAGAGGTCGTCGCGCCGGGATCGGACTGGTCGGGGGTGCCCTCGCCGTCGGTCTCGGCCCGCGCGGCGTCCTCTTCGGTCTTGCGGAAGAGCGCCGCGAGCGGCCCCTCCCGCATGCTCGCGCGCTTACCGGATGCCATGAGCGAGAACCTCCTTCGCGAGGTCGCGATAGGACTGGGCGGCGGTGCCGTCGGGGTCGTACTTCAAGACCGACATGCCTTGGACCGGTGCTTCCGCAAAGCGCACCGTCTTCTTGATCCGGGACGCGAACACGCGGTCACCGAAGTTCTCCTCGAGGATCTCGATCGCCTCTTTGGCGTGGATCGTCCTCGTGTCCATGAGCGTCGGAAGGATGCCCTCGATCTCGACGTCGGGGTTGAGGTTCTCGCGAATCATCTGAAGGGTGTTCTGCAGCTGGATCAAGCCGCGCATCGACAGATACTCGCACTGCACGGGGACGATCACCTTGTGCGCGGCCGTCAAAGCGTTGATCGTGAGCAGCCCGAGCGACGGCGGCGTGTCGATGCAGATGAAGTCGTAGTCGTCCTCGACGGCCTTCAGCGCCTTGTCGAGCGAGCGCTCGCGGCCGATCTGCGTGGACATCGCGATCTCCGCGCCGGCGAGGTCGATCGAGGCGCACGCGACGTCGATCTCGCGCTTGTGCACGACCTGCTTGATCGGGATGTGATGCACGAGCACGTCGTACATCGACAGCTCGAGCGTGTCAGGGTCGATGCCCTGGGACATCGTCAGGTTGCCCTGCGGGTCCATGTCGACGCACATGACCCGATGCCCGGTCTCGGCGAAGGCGGCCGCCAGGTTCAGGGTCGTCGTGGTCTTGGCCACGCCGCCCTTCTGATTGGCGAAGGCGATGATCCTGGCCTTCTTCTGCACGGGAAGCTCCGTTGGGGTCGGGAAACCGGACACGTCGCCTCTATTCGCACGCGTGCGGGGTATTCCTTCCGGCGGACGTCACGTCGGCGATCGGGACGCCACAGCGCGTAGCAAATCACCTACCCTGGGTGAATCGTTCGCTCTCACCGGTGGCTCTTTACCACCGCACCCGTCCTCGGACTTCTCATCCTCACCGTTGCCGCAGCCACCGCACGTGGCGCACAGCCCCGTGTCGGCCTGGGGACGGCTGACGCGTTCGCGGTCCTCGCCGGCTCGACGGTCACGAACACCGGGCCGAGCGTCGTCAACGGCACGCTTGGCGTCGGCCCCGGCAGCGCGATCACCGGGTTTCCGCCGGGGCTCGTAAACGGGACGACGCACGCGGCGAACGCCGTCGCGGCGCAGGCCCAGGCCGACCTGACCGCGGCCTACAACGACGCCGCCGGGCGCACGCCACCCGCGCTGCTGCCGGCGGACGCGGGCGGGCTCTTCTTGACCGCCGGGGTCTACCAGCGCCCGACGGCCCTGACCCTGACGGGCACCGTGACGCTCGACGCTCAAGGCGACCCGGCCGCCGTGTTCATCATCCAAGCCGGCACGCTCACGGCGGCCGCCAACAGCCGCGTGCTCCTGACCGGCGGCGCGCAGGCCTGCAACGTCTTCTGGCAGATCGCGAGCTCCGCGACCCTCGGCACCGACACCGCGTTCGTGGGCGACATCCTCGCCCTGCAGTCGATCACGCTGAACACGCGCGCGACGATGCTCGGGCGGGCGCTCGCGCGCAACGGCGCGGTCACGCTCGACACGAACACGGTCGACCGGCAGGACTGCGCCACGATCCCCGGCCCCGGGCCCGGCCCGGGACCCGCGCCCGGCCCCGGCGCGCCCCCGCCCGGCGCACCGGGCACCGCTCCCGGCACCCCAAGCGGACCCGGCGCCAGCCCCGGGAGCACACCCGGTGCAGCGCCTCCCGGCGCGGTTGCGTCATCCGGGCCGAACGGCTCGGCGCTCGTGCTGACCGTGCCGCGCGCCGTCGGGCGGACGATCACGCGCTTCGGGACCGACCGCTGCGTTGACGGCCGGTTCCGGGTCGCGGTGCGCGGGAAGTTCATCCGCAAGGTCACGTTCCTCGTCGACGGCCGCCGCATCGGGATCCAGCACAAGGCGCCGTTCTCGATGCTGGTTCGCATGCACCGCGGGACGCACAAGCTGCGTGCGAAGGTCTACTTCACCGACGGCACGCGCGTGCGGAACATCCGCTTCCGGTTCAGGGCGTGCACCGAGCAGGTCCGGCGCACGTCACCCAAACCGAAGTTCGTCGGCTAGCGACGACCCCGCGGAGCCCCGGGAAATCGCTCCCCGAAGGCTCCCGATGCTGGGTCGCCTGCGCTCAGCGGACACGCACCCGGCCGACCGCGTTCTTGACGGTGCCCTTCTTCTCCGTCAGCACGATCGTCATGTCATAGCGCGCGTCGCGGGTCAGCTTGCGGCGCTGGACGAGGCCGAACGAGCCGCTTCGCTTCTTGAGCACGGTGCCGCCCATCGCGTAGACCTTGCTGCCGCGGTACAGCCGCAGCCCGACACGTGCGCGCGAGCGCGAGCTCGTGCGCACGATCGTCGCCTTGCACTTCGTCCCGGTGATCGCACCGCTCTTCTTGACGAGCTTGCACGTGACGTTCACGCCGCTGATGCCGACACCGGCCGGGCCGGCGGGACCCTGCGGGCCGCGCGGGCCCGTGGCTCCGGCGGCGCCGCGCGCGCCGGTCGCGCCCGCACCGGTCGCACCCGTGGCGCCGGTCGCACCGGTCTGACCTGCGGATCCGGTGGCGCCCGTCGAGCCGGTGGCACCCGGCGCCCCCGGCGTGCCGCTCGTGCCGGCCTGCCCGTTGAAGCGGGTCGCGAGCGCCGTCGTGTCACCGTTGGCGCTCGTCGCGACCCAGGTCGCCGCGTACCGCGTGCCTGCCGCGATCCCGCTCATCACCGCACCGGTGGCGGAGTTGGCGTTGCCGGTCGCCGGCACCTGCGCGCCACCGCGGGGCCCGAAGGACAGCGCGACCGGGGCCGTCGTCTGGTCGACGTCCGCGAACGCCACGACGCTCGTGCCGTACACGTTCTCGCCATCCAGCGGCGAGACGTTCAGCAGGCTCGCCGGGGTCGTGGCGGTCAGCCCACCGCTGAAGTCGTCGAGCGACTGAGCGGTGCCGGACAGGCCGGCCGGCAGCACGCCGCTCGCGGGGCAGGCGGTCCCGACCGTGAACAAGAACCACTGCTGCAGCCACGTTCCGGGCTCACAGCTGCCGCCCTTCGTCGTCTGGCCCCCGAAGAAGGGGAACCCGAGCGGCGACGAGCTCTGGTCGGCGTCGACGCGAAGTCCTGCGAGCTGCACGCTCGTGATGACGACGTCGCCATCGCGAGCCCGCAGCTCCAGCTTGTCACCGGGCTTGAGGTCGGCAAACGCGGCGGGGATCGACGCGCCGGGGTAGTTCGCCGAGGCGGCCTGCGTGACGTCCGCGCTGCCGGCGCGCACGCGCGTGATGTCGTAGTAGCCGGTCGGCACCGGGCCGCAGGTGGCCGTCGCCAGCGCGAGGTTGCCGGTGCAGCTCGCCGGCGTGCCCGAACCCGGCAGCGGGGCGCGAGCGGTGAAGTCGAGGTGCGACTGCTGGCCGGCGCTGTCGTTGCGCATGAACGTGGCGGTGTAGGTCACGACGTCCTCGGCGCCCACCGGGGTCGGCAGATCGGCGCGGCTCGTGTAGTTGGCGCCCGTAGGCAGGGCGACGAGGTGAGCCGAGCCGCCCGCGGCGTACGCCACGCGGACCTCGATCATCGGGCTCGTGCACGACTGGCAGTAGAACGAGACCGAGCTGCCGTCAGTCGCCGTCGACGCGGACACGGGGAAGGCGTTGAAGATCTCCTCGTCGATGGTGAACAGGAACGGGTACTCGGCGTCCGCCGGAGCACCGTCGCCCGAGTAGTCCACCTGCAGGACGTCGCCGGGGCTCGAGAGCGCGTGCGACGGCAGGGTCGCGTCCCATGCTCCGTCGGCGTCGGACGTGGCGGCGGGTGCCGTCGCGACGACCAGGCCCTGGCGAAGCAGCTTCACCGTGACCGACACGTCGCTCGTGGGCGTGCCGACGTTGCCGCTCACGGCGGGCGAGTTCAGCGTGGTGGACACCGTGGACGGCGGGGCGTTCACGGCCTGAGCGCTCGACGCGCCGAGTGCGAAGACGGCGCCGCACAGCGGCACAGCCAGCGCAAGCCTGCGAATTGCATGTTGGGGAGACATGTCATTTCCTCTGCTTGAGCGATCACCGACGCCGGCCTGCCACCGAGACGATGCTCTGGGGTTCAACGACTTGGGGGCATGGCGAGCGGCTGTCCGCTCATCGGGCCGAACCTGATCGGCGTGAGGTGTTCATCGGAAGAAGGCGGGTGGCGCGCGCGGCGCCGTGGCTCGCGGTGACGCGCAGCTCGCGCGACCTGCGTACGGCCGGCGACAGCCGGAACACGACCCGCGCGACGCGCTTGCGCGTGCTCACGCGGCGTGCCTGGTGAAAGACGACGCGGCCGCCACGGATCGCCGCGTACGCGATCCGGACGCGGCCCGACCCGCCGCCGGGCGGCACGTCGACCGCGACGACGAGCCGGCCGCGGGAGATGTAGCGGCGGATCTTCAAGTTGCGGCGGCTCACGCCGGCGGTGAGCGGGGTCCCGCCAGGCTCCGCCGCAGCGGCCGCACGGTCGAGCGCGGCCGCCGCGCTCGCGGTCTCCGCCGCCGTCGGCTCGACGCGCCAGAGAGCGGCGCCGTCGGCGAACGCGCCGAACGCAGGCTTGGACGAGCCGTCCTCGCGCAGCAGGCCGGTGTGCAGGGCCCAGACGTCGGTCTGACCGGGGTTCAGCGCCATGTCCTTCCAGCGAAACGCCACGAACCCGCGCAGGTGCAGGACGTCGCGCGCGCGCTGCATGAAGCCGATCGCGTCGCGCAGCAGCTTGGCCTGCATCGGCTCGCTGTTGGTGATCGTCACCGGCGGCCCGCCCGTCGCCCAGCCGAACTCGGTCGCCCAGATCGGCCGGTCGGGATCGCCGAGCCGGTCGAGCTGCACGCGGACGGTGCGCAGGATCTCGAGGACGCCGGCCGGTTCGGCGGCGTACGGGTGGACGGCCATCGTGTCGAACGTGCCGCGCCCGCCGGATGCGTAGAGCGCGTCGATGAACTGCGGCGGCGTGAGGCCGTTGCCCGCGTAGGGCAGCCCGCCGACGACGATCTCGGCGGCGGGGTCGATGGCATGGATCGCCGTGCCGGCCGCGTCGAGCAGGCGGACGTAGGCGGCCGGGTCCGGGCCGGTCGCCCAGAACGCCTGGATATTCGGCTCGTTCCAGATCTGCCAGCTGCGGATCGGCTTTGGCGTCAGCTGCGGGTGCGCCGCCCAGAAGGTTCCGCCCGGGCCATAGCGCCGGGCGAGCGCGGAGGCGAACGCGGCCAGCTCGGCGGGATCGCGCGGTGGGTACATCGCGCGCAGGCGGCCGGTCGCCGGCGCGGTGCTGCGCCAGGCCGGCGGATCCATGACGACGGGCAGCACCTGCAGGCCGGCGCTTGCCGCTGCGCCCATGACGGCGTCGTAGACCGAGAAGTCGAGGTGGCCGGGAGAGGTCTCGACGCGGGCCCACGAGAAGGGCTGGCGGACGAGCCCGGCGTGTGCGTCGCGCATCGCGGCGGCGACCGCGACGGGGTCCGCGCTGTTGCCGCGCTCGAGCTCCTCGCTGTAGATCCCGGCGGCGTCACCCGCGGCGGCCGGCGCGGGCGCCGCCGCGACGCCCGCCACCAGCACGACGGCACAAAGTGCCGCACGCGTCCTCGTCAACTTGAAAGCCCGGCGCTGAAGATCGATCACCTGTCCGCTATCGGCCACGAAATGGGAAATCCTTAGTGGCGATTGACTTTTGGTTATGTCGTGTGCGCCATCGCACTGATTAGGATCCGGCCGCGATGGTCTGTCACTCCGACGACGTGGCGTGGACGGCGCGCGAGCACGGTGACTTGCGCTACGAGCGCCGGCGCCTCGGCGCCGCGGCGGGCGCGCGCGACGTCGGGCTCAGCCGCTACCGGGTCGCGCCGGGCTCCCGCGCGATGCCGCTGCACGTGCACGCCGACGAGGAGGAGATCTTCTTCGTGCTCTCCGGCTCGGGCTTCAGCTGGCAGGACGACGCGCTGCACGAGGTCCGCGCCGGCGACACGATCGTGCACCGCTCCGCCGCGGAGGCCCACACGCTGATCGCGAGCGACGACGAGCCGCTCGACGTGCTCGCGTTCGGCAGCGGCTCGCCCACCGGACTGACGCAGCTTCCGCGAGCAGGCGTCACGTGGCTCGGCGCGCGCTGGCTGCCGCAGGACGCCCCGCATCCGTTCGTCGCCGAGCCCCCGCTGGCCGCGGGCGAGCGCCCGCCGCTCGCGCCCCGGCCGGCGACGATCGTCGCGCTCGCCGACGTCGAGGGCCGAGCCAAGCGCCAGGGCGGCGTCGATCGCGTCCGGCGCGACCTCGGTCGCGCGGCCGGATCCGTGCGCAGCGGGCTCGTGCACGTGACGGTCGCGCCGAGCGCCCGCTCCTCGCCGCGCCACTGCCACTCCGTCGAGGAGGAGCTGTTCGTCGTGCTCGACGGCGACGGCGTCGTGCTGCTCGGCGACGACGAGCAGCCCGTGCGCGCCGGCTCGATCGTCGCGCGCCCGCCCGCGACCGGCGTCGCGCACAGCTTCCGCGCCGGCGACGGCGGGCATGACGCTGCTCGCCTACGGCACGCGCGACCCCGCCGACATGTGCTGGTATCCGGACTCGAGCAAGGTCGCCTTCCGCGGCCTCGGGGTCGATCGCCCGCGTCGAGCGCCTCGACTACTGGGACGGCGAGCCGTAGCGACGAGGCGGGCGCGCGAGCAGCGGCTACGGTTCGGCGCGTGCGCATCACGTGCGACATCCCTGCATGACCGCGCTCCTCTCGCACCGCCTGCTCGTCGTCACGGGCAAGGGCGGCGTCGGCAAGACGACCGTCGCGGCCGCGCTCGGGCTCGTCGCCGCGCGTGCCGGCAAGCGCACGATCGTCGCCGAGGTCGCGCGCCGCGGCGACGTCGCGAGCGCGTTCGATCGCGACGGCTCCGAGCCGTTCGAGGAGATCGAGCTCGCCGACGGCCTGTTTCACATCTCGATCGACCCGCAGGAGGCGCTCGAGGAGTACCTGCGCGACCAGCTGCCGCGCGGGCCGCTCGCCGACATCCTCGCCCGCAGCCGGGTCTTCGGCCTGCTCGCCGCCGCGACGCCGGGCATGCGCGAGCTGCTGACCGTCGGCAAGCTCTGGGAGCTCGCCCAGCTCGACCGCCGCACGCCCGGCGCCGACCCGTACGACCTCGTCGTCGTCGACGCGCCCGCGACCGGCCACGGCGTCGCGGTGCTGACGGCGCCGCGCACGTTCGCGGCGGCCGCCGGCAGCGGGCCGGTCGCGCGCCAGGGCAAGAAGATCGACGCGACGCTGTCGGATCCGTCGCAGACGGCCGTCGTGGCGGTGGCGCGCGCGGAGGAGCTCGCGGTCACCGAGACCGGCGAGCTGCGCGCGTCGCTGCGCGAGGGCATGGGCCTCGAGCTCGAGCGGGTCGTCGCCAACGCGCTGGACCCCGACCGCTTCGACGACCGCGAGGCGAAGGCGCTGGCGCCGCACGGCGAGCACCCGGCGGTCGCGCGGGCGCTGCGGGGCCACGCGCGCGCCGTGCGCCAGCGCGCGCAGCTCGCGCGGCTCGCTGAGCTGTGCGGCCAGGAGCCCGCGCGGCTTGAGCTGCATCCGGGCGGCCCCGACCTCGACCGCCTCGCCGACGAGCTGACGCCGCAGCTCGACCTTGAGGAGCCTTCCCCGTGACGGGCGTCGCTGCGCGCCTCGAGGGCATGCGCGTCTGCATCGTCGCCGGCTCCGGCGGCGTCGGCAAGACGACCGCCTCCGCCGCGCTCGCGCTCGGCCTGGCGGCGTCCGGCCTGCGCGTCGCGGTCGTCACGATCGACCCGGCGAAGCGCCTCGCCGAGTCGCTCGGGCTCGAGGAGCTCGGCAACGACCCGCGGCAGGTCGACCCCGCGCTCCTCGCGTCGCACGGCGTCACGATGAAGGGCGAGCTGTGGGCGATGATGCTCGACCCGAAGGCGACGTTCGACGACCTCATCACGCGCCTGTCGCCCGACGCGCAGACGCGCGACGACGTGCTCGGCAACCGGATCTACAAGCAGCTCTCGAACGCGGTCGCCGGCTCGCAGGAGTTCACTGCCGTCGCCAAGCTCTACGACCTGCACCACGAGGGCGGCTTCGACGTGCTCGTGCTCGACACGCCGCCGTCGCGCAACGCGCTGGACTTCCTCGACGCGCCCGATCGCCTGACGGACTTCTTCGAGGGCCGCGCGCTGAAGGTTCTGCTCGTCCCGACGGGGATCGCCGCGCGGGTCATGGCGCGCGGGACGAGCGTCGTGTTCTCGATCCTCAAGCGGCTGACGGGCGTCGACCTCATGGACGACATCGCGGTCTTCTTCCGCGCGCTGAGCGGGCTGATGGACGGCTTCAAGGAGCGCGCGGCCGGCGTCAAGGCGCTGCTCGCCGACGACGCGACGACGTTTCTCATCGTGACGTCGCCCGAGCGCGAGCCGGTCGCCGAGGCGATCTTCTTCCGCGGCAAGCTGCGCGAGGCGGGCATGGCGTTCGGCGGGCTGATCGTCAACCGGGTGAACGTCGCCGACGACGCGGGCGATCCGGACGCCGTGCGAACGCAGCTGCGCGACGCGGGCCTCGACGCCGCGCTCGCGGGGAAGGTCGCGGCGAGCGCCGCCGACCAGCGCCGGCTCGCCGCGCGCGACGCCGAGCAGATCGAGCGCCTGAAGGTCGAGCTCGACGAGCCCGACCCGATCGTCGTGCCTCGCCTCGACGGCGAGGTCCAGGACATCGACGGCCTGCTCGCGCTGCGCGACGCGCTGATGTAGGCGGGCCGGCCGCACGCGCCTTCGCGGCGCGCGCGGCCGGCGGGCCTGCGGGACGTCGGGTCAGGGGGTCGTCAGCAGGTAGTCGTAGTGCAGCAACCCGCTGCATGCACCCGACTTGTCCGCGCTGTAGGACCACCACCAGCCACCATTCGGGCGACCCTCGAACCACGTCTTCTTGTGCTCGGTGGTCGTCGTGGCGGGCCAGCACCACGAGCCGGTGCTGAACTTGCCGTAGGTGTCGAGAGGCGAGCAGCGTGTTCGCGTCCTGTCGCCGTCAGCAACACGCGAGAAGCAGACCGCCGGCGACTTCGCCTTGGCGGCGGCCCGATGGCGCGACACGACGCTGTCTCGTTCCACGCGAATGCGCGGCTCGACTTCGAGCGTTCCTGCCTGTATCGCGCTCTGCGACGGGCTAAGCGCCGCTCAGCGATTCTCCGGCCGATATCGCGACTCTGCGAGGCGGCCTGCGTGTATACGCCGGCGGACGCTTGCGCATGGCGTGGCCGAGGCCGGCGACTGCGCGTGCAGGCTTGCGCCGGTACCTGGACGCGGTCTTGGATCTGAGTATGGGGCCCGCGCGAGCGAACAGGCGCGCATGGTTCTCAAGTCGTCTCGTCACCGCGAGCGTGCGGCTCGCATCGGGAGCCGGCGAAAGGGTCAGCGCTCGGAGCAGGTCTGTTGGCGCTACGCGCTGATGCGACGGCGCACCGCGACGCTCGGCGACGTCGAAGCGGTGTAGACGCTATCAAGCGGGACTCGCCGCACTATGCAGACGTCCGACGCCGACGCGTCCTGCGGTCTTAGCCGAGTACGGTCGGCGGAGGCAGCGTGTTCGTCGAGGTCGGACGTGCGATCGGGCAGCCGATTCCGCATCCGTACGAGCGGACGACCGCTCGAAGACACCCGACGTCGCGTGGACCAGCGCGCAGCGGCGCTTCGGTGACGCGTGCAGAGGACGCCCTGAGCGTGCCGCGTGCGTGAGCACAGCGTGCGACTGCGCGACGTCACTGCGGCATCCCTGCGGCGACGAGATCAGGGCCAGGGCGCATGAGGACGATCGCCTGACCTCTGAGGCCGGCCGATCTACAGCTCTTTGGTCGACGGGCTGCGCTCGACGAGGTGGATGAACGATACGGCTTGCGCCCGCTGTCTCGCGGTGCCCGTCAGCTGCGCTGTAGCGGCCTGCGCGCATGCGACGGAGACCTGTTGCTCACGGACGACGCGCTCAACCAAGCTGAGTGTTCTAGTCGTGCCGACCGATGACGGCGGCGCTACTCGTCGTACCCGAGCAATCGGCCCTGGCAACTCGCATGCAGAGATAGCCGCGCTGCCTCGTCCTCATCAACGATGCTTTGAGGGCTGCAGCGTCGCGAGACTACTGCTCCGGCTCGACTGCCTCAGATAGGCAGAGAATGTCCGATCAGCCTGCCAATCCAGACTAAACGACGTAGACTGGAGGAGCGACGGCGACGAACGGACCAACTGGGAATCGCCGAAAAAGCGCAGGCGCGCAAGATCTCAGATCAAGAACGTGCAAACTGGCTCTGGGTGAAGCCGTGCACAGCTCCGACCGGAAGGTTCAAGGACGTGAAGACCACTGGTGGCCCGTTAAGCGCGTCCGTCGCGAGCGCTGATCGAGCGGACGTCGAGCCGCCTGACACGGCGTGTGTGACTCGCTCGGCCCGGCATCCGCAGACGAGCGCGGCGCGGCCACGCGCCGCGACGCAGCGGGCGAGTATCGTGAGCAGCGCGCGTCAACGGATCGCGCTCGCGGCGTAGGCTCGAGCGGCGCGCCACGAAGCAGCAAGCCGCAGCGAGCGTGGGACTCGTCAGAGCTAACCGACCGCTACTCGCTCCACGGCGACTGGCTAGAGCGCCCGTACGGCGGTGAGAGCTTAGCGCCGATGAGTTTTCGCGCGACCGGCGGTCCAACGGTCGCACACCCACGAGCCGGAGGGCAGCGACATGAGCACGACCACGAGCCGCATCGGCACGATCAACCTGGTGACGATCCCGTCGAGCGACCAGGACCGGTCGATCGAGTTCTACGAGCAGACACTCGGCTTCGAGAAGCGCACCGACGTCCCGTTCGGCGGCGGCTACCGCTGGGTCGAGGTCTACCCGCCGAGCGGCACGACGGGCATCGCGCTCGCGCCGCCGCCGGAGGGCAACCCGTTGGTGCCCCGCAGCGGCATCAGCCTCGTCACCGACGACATCGACGCGACGCACGCGTACCTGAGCGAAGCCGGGGTCGACGTCGATCCCGAGGTCTTGCGCATGGGCGGACCGGTCCCGCCGATGTTCTGGTTCCGCGACCCGGACGGCAACACGCTGCTGGTCGTCGAGCAGGTCTGACCCGGGCCTGCCGTCAGGCCGTGGTGGCGCCCGCGTCCGCCGCCGCGGCCCGTACTCTTGGGCGATGGCAAAGGTCCAGAAGGGTCGCTACACGGCCGACGTCGTCCGACGACGTCGTCGTGTTCCTCATCGGGATGCGCATCAACAAGCCGTGGAAGCCGCACAAGTGGCTGCCGGTCTTCGTCGCGATGCCGCGGATGCTCAAGTGGCTCGACAAGCACCCGGAGGCCGGGCTGCTCAAGGCGCACCTCGCGTGGATCCACGGCCCGGCGGTCGTGCAGTACTGGCGCAGCTACGACGACCTCAACCGCTTCGCACGCGATGCCGGCGAGCCGCACCTCCCCGCCTGGAAGCGGTTCAACAAGGCGGTCAGCGCGTCGGGCGACGTGGGGATCTGGCACGAGGCCTACAAGGTCCGCGCCTCCGAGCAGGAGGCGATCTACGGGAACATGCCGCGCGTCGGGCTCGCCGCGGCGACGGGCCACATCCCGGTCGGCTCGACCGGGCAGTCCTCGGCACGGCGCATCGGCGCCACCGCGGTCGACGAGCCGGCCGTCGTCCCCTACGAGAACCCCTGAGGGCTTGGGCCGCGGGGCCGGCTGAGGCTCAGGCCGCGGTGGCGCCCGCCTCGGCGAGCAGCTGGTCGGCGACCGAGCGCAGGTCGGAGTCCAGGTGGCCGCAGAGGACGTCGCGCAGCAGCGCGCGCAGGTGCGCCGTCAGCTCGGCGAGCAGGACCTGGATGCCGCCGTCGGACGGCGCGAGGCCGGCGATGACCGCGCGCTCGAGCGACACGGCGTGCGCGACGCGCTCGGTCACGCGGACGCGCTGGTCCTCGGTCGCGCACAGCGCCGCGACCCGGCCGGCCAGCCGGCCGCTCTGCGGGCCCTCGGGCTCGAGCAGCGCGCGCAGCGCCAGCAGGTGGTCGGTCAGCGCCTCGAACAGCGACGGGCGCTCGCAGCCCAGCTCGTAGCGGCGCAGCGCCCACGCGAGCTCGCCGGCGCGCGGCGTGCGGCGCGTGACGAGCGAGATGAACGCGCGCAGCTCGTCCTCGGCGTCCGGCTCGATCTCGAGCACGCCGTGCGGGCGCCCGCCGGTGCGCAGGTCGCCGAGCGACCACGGCCCCGCGCCGCTGCGCTCCCACGCGACCGGCCCGAGCGCGACGCGCGCCGGGTCGAACAGCCGCAGCGCGCTCAGCAGCCGGCGGAAGCGCACGCGCGCCTCGGTCATCGGCGCCGGCTTGCCGGGGTCGCTCGTCAGCGTCAGGCACGCGAGCACCGCGGGCTCGTCGGCGCCGCGGCGGCCAGACGGCCTCGGGCGGCGCGTCGTCGAGCGCCTCGCCGCGCACGAGCGACAGCCCCTCGCCCAGCGCGATCTCGGCCGAGACGATCCGCAGGCCGAGCAGCGGCGCGACGACGACCGACTCGGCGCGGCCGTCGAACAGCGCGCCCTCGATCTCGCCGTACGCGCGCTCGAGGCGCTCGGGCGTGATGACGAACTCCGTCGCCTCGCTGAAGACGCGGCTGATGAAGACGCGCAGCGCGGCGTCGGCGAGCTCGCGCGGGTCGGTCGGGATCCGCGGCTCGCCCTGCTCGCGCAGGTAGTCGGCGATGCCGTCCATGCCGGCGAGCGCGCGCGCGGCCGGCGCGTAGGTCGGCAGGCGGCCGAAGACGCCGACGCGATCGCGGATGAACGCGTCGGTCAGCGGGCGGTAGCAGTACAGCGGCGTGTCGAGGCGCGCGGCCGCGCGTCTCGACGAGCTCGAACGGGACCTCGGCGCCGTCGGCGGTGTCGCCCGCGAGCAGCCACGCGGCCTCCTCGGCGAAGGCCTCGAGCGCGTCGTGCAGCGGGCGGTTGCGCATGCCAGGGGCGTTCGCCCCGGCGCCGCGCGCTCCTCCCGCTGCAGGCGGTCGTTCAGGTCGCGAGGCGCCGCGCGCCCGGACGGGTCGCTCAGCCGGGGCGCGCGCGCAGGATGATGTCGTGGCTCGTCACGACGAGCCCGAGCCGCTCGCCGAGCCCCTCGATCGCGCGCTCGAGCTCCTCGTCCTCGAACGGGACGACGTCGCCGGAGTCCTCCATGACGATGTGGTGATGGTGCTCGCCCGACGGGTCGACCGGCTCGTAGCGCGCGACGCCCTCGCCGGAGTCGAAGCGGCGCACGAGGCCGAGCTCGTGCAGCGTCTCGAGCGCGCGGTAGACCGTCGCCGTCGAGCCCGCGCTGCCGGTCTCGCGCAGGCGGTCGGCGATCTCCTGCGCGGTCAGCAGGCAGCTCTGGCAGGCGAGCAGCTCGACGACGGCGTTGCGGCCCGCGCTCGCGCGCAGCCCGGCGCCGCGCAGGACCTCGTTGGCGTGCTCGAGCCAGCTCTCCGAAGCGGTGCGATGCATGCGGCCATGGTCGCATGCGGCGTGGAAGCGAGAGCCGCCGGGTAGCATCGGCGGGGCATGCAAGCGTCCGACGTCCACGCGACGGCGGTCGCCACGCACGCGAAGAACGACCGGCGAATGGCCTCGATCGACGGGCTGCGCGGCCTCGCCGCGCTGTCGGTCTTCGCCTTCCACGCGTGGCTGTACACGATGCCCACGCCGGACGCGTCGCAGCGGTCGACCCTCGGCGACTACGCCGCCCACGAGCTGCGCCTCGGGCTCGTGCTGTTCTTCGTGCTGTCGGGCTTCCTGCTGTCGCGCCCCTGGTTCGCCGCAGCGCTCGAGGAGCGCCGGCCGCCCGACCTGCGCCGCTACCTGCGCGCGCGGCTCGCGCGCATCGCGCCGGCGTACTACGTCGCGCTCGTCGGCTCGATCGGCCTGCTGTGGGGCCTCGCCGGGACGCCGGGCCTGCGCCTGCCGCCGGCCAGCGAGCTGCCGCTGTTCTTCGTCTTCGCCCAGAACACGTCGCCGTCGAGCGTCATGAAGCTCAACCCGCCGATGTGGTCGCTCGCGGTCGAGGTGAGCTTCTACCTCGTGCTGCCCGCGCTCGGCCTGCTGGCGACGAGGCTGCCGGCGCGCCGGCGCGCGCAGGCGCTCGTCCCGCTCGCGCTGCTCGCGCTCGGCGTCGCGTGGAACTGGTCGATCGCCGGCCGCGGCCTCGGGCTGACGTTCTCCAAGACGCTCGCCGCGATGCTGCCGTACTTCGCGATCGGGATGCTCGCGGCGCTCGCGCTGCACGGCCGCACGCCGAGCGCCGGGCGCGGCGCGCGATGATCGCGGCCGGCGTGGCGCTCGTCGTCTGCGACGCGGTCGTCAAGGCCGCCGTGCCGGCCGCGGGGGTCGACGCGACGATGCTCTTCTCGATCGATCCGCGACGTGCTGTCGGCCGTCGGCTTCGCGCTCATCATCGCCGCGGCGGCGCGGCGCCGCACGGCCGCGTGCTCGGCAACCGCGTGCTCGCCGGCCTCGGCACGATCTCCTACGGCTTCTACCTCTGGCACGTCCCGGTGCTCATGTTCCTGCGCGGCCACGGCCTGCTGCCGCTGGACCCCGTGCTCGGCATCGCCGTCGCGCTCGGCCCGGCGCTCGCGGTCTCGGCGCTGAGCTGGGTCGCCGTCGAGCGGCCGCTCATCGCGCGGGCGGCGCGGCGCAACGAGCGCTCGCGCGCCGAGCGCAAGCGCCCCGGCCGGCCGTGCCGGCGCGGGCGCGGCGCTCCGCGTCAGGCGGCGGCGGCGTCGACCGCCGCGCCGGCGGGCGCGAGGTCGGCACAGTCCGCGCCTAGCCAGCGGCTGCCGTACTTGCGCATGTCGTCGATGATCGGCAGCAGCGCGCGACCCTTCTCGGTCAGCACGTACTCGACCCGCGGCGGCACCTCGGCATAGGTGTCGCGCTCGACGATCCCCTCCTCCTCGAGCGCGCGCAGGCGCAGCGAGAGCGTGCGCGGGCTGATGCCCTGCAGCGAGCGCTCGAGCTCGCAGAAGCGCGAGCGGCCCTCGGAGAGGTCGCGAATCAGCAGCAGCGTCCACTTGCCGCAGACGATTTCGGCCGTCTTGCAGACCGGACATGTGTCGTCCATGGCCAACACTTTACAGACTGAAGCGAGCCGGCCGGGAGCCGGCTGCGCGAGGCCCGCGCGCGCGGCGGACCGCCGCGATCGCAGCTCGCCGGGCGCGGTCACGCCGGCGGGCGGCGGGACGTAGTCGTCGGCGTCGGTGCGCCCGCACGCGTCGCGCTGCGCCTCGATCTCGGCGAGGCGGCCGGCCATCGCCGGCTGGACCTGGCCGTAGGCGTCGGAGCCGAGCAGCAGCCGCCGGGGCGGCTCGTCGGACTCGGCCGCGGCGATCATCGCGTCGGCCACCTTCGCGGGATCGCCCGCGAGCGCCGCCTGCGGCAGCGTCGCCATCAGGGTGCGGATGAAGCCCGCCGGGCCCTCGGCGTACTCGGGCATCGCGGGCGCCCACGACGCCGACGCGAGGAACTCGTTGCGCACCGATCCGGGCTCGACGATCGTCGTGCGGATCCCGAACGGCGCCACCTCCACGCCGAGCGTCTCGTAGAAGCCCTCGAGCGCCCACTTCGTCGTGCAGTAGATGCCCATCGCCGGAAACGGCGTCTGGCCGGCGGTGCTCGACAGCTGCATGAGGTGCCCGCCGCCCTGCGCGCGCAACCGCGGGAGGACCGCGCGGGCGAGCTGGATCCCCCCGACGAGGTTCGTCTGAAGCTGGCGCTCGATCTGCTCGTCGGAGAGCTCCTCGATCGCGCCGCACTCGGCGTAGCCCGCGTTCGAGACGACGACGTCGATGCGATCGAAGTGCGCGAACGCCTCGTCGACGACCGCCTGATCCGGCCGACGTCGCAGACGTCGAGCTCACGGACCCAGATCGGGTCGCCGTAGCGCGCTGCGAGGTCGTCGAGCCGCGCGGGGTCGCGCAGCGTCGCGGCGACGCGATCGCCGCGCTCGAGCAGCCGCTCGGTGAGCGCGCGGCCAAGGCCGCGGGAAGCGCCGGTGATCAGCCAGGTGGTCGGCAAGAGAGTCCTTTCTCAGGTGGCTGGGCCGGGACGTTAGAACGCTCGTAGGGCAGCGAGGACCGATGCGTGTGTGCCGAACGACACTCAAGAGCGGGAACGAGGGCCGATCACCATATCTCATCATTAGTTGACCTACACGGAGGTAGACAAAATGACTTCTGCACTGCTCGAGGCTCGCGTTAATAGCAGCACGGAACTGGCTTCCATCGACATGGAGCTTGACGAGGCAACGATTCTGTCGCATGAAGCGCGCTTGTCATGGCCACGCGACGATTCGTGGTGGCGTGCTTCGCCTGCGGCTACTGATGGGATACGCGATGCGCGGCTACGAGCTTGGCAAGATAGTAGCAAGCAGCGGTGAGTGATAAGGACATGCTGTGACATGCAGAAAGCAGTGAGAGCGAAGCGGGCGCGGATGCGGAGAAAGGGAGGCAAGCTGGCGGCGCATGGGCTGTGAGGGCGCGTTCACGCAAGCTGTCGCGCGGGCGGTGTGACGATGACGGAAGACTGGCTGAGACAAGGTGCGTTAGAGATGGAGTACTCGAGGCGCGACGGCGTTGCAACGAGGAGGATCAACGATGCATCATGGTCGAGGTGAACGTAGGTCGCAAGGGCTGCACGCGAAGCGCAGCGGCTGCGGGGCATACGGTCTGCGGATGAGCGAGTATGCTGCTGGTGAGAGCGGGCGGCGAGACAGGCTGCGAGACGACACGCTGCGACGACGGCACTGCTCTCTCACGAGCGTACGAGACGATGGATCGGATCAGGTGCTGCACGGCGCGACGACGGTGCGCGCGACGGCGAAGAGATACAGGACGTAGATGCAGCACTGTGGTTGGCGCTGCAGTGAGTTGTGTACTCGCGTGGGTTCGCGAAGGGCGAGGCGAGTTGGACGACGGGCACTGCTACGGACAACTACGCACGCAGAGTACGGCACGAGCGAGCTGGCGGTATGCGCAGCACAGGCTCGCGCGGCGGGCGGCGCGGGCGACGACGACGTTGAGTGCGCGATGAACCGCGGCGCTGCGGAGGGCGCTGAGAGGACTACGACAAATATCGAGCTCTTCACTGGCGAACGGACTTCATGGGTCTGGGCAGGTTTCAGGCGTACTAGGGGCTGCATCGGCGTGGTGTACGACAGCGCGACGCAGGACGATCTGCGCAGGCGAGCGACGCAGCGATGCGCTCCGAGGTGTGCGAGGATGGTGCGGCGGCGAGGTCGAAGCGCGCTCAGCGGCACGCGTGCTCGACGGATGATCGCGGGGGACAGCGGCGACGAGACGCTCGTTACGCAAGTGGCAACTCTCACTATAAGCAGCTCGGCGAATGGTCCAGCAACGACAGGTCGTGTTCAACGAGGAGGCTAGGGCTACAGCGACGACAACGACGTGCGAGTCTCGCACGCTCGCGCAGCAGCACGGTCCTGACGTACCGCGGGCGGCTATGGGAACAGCGGTGGCGCACGGACTCCGCGTCGCTCGACGTCGCTCGCGAGGACGCGCGACTGGTGCGACGAGTCGAGGGTGACGAGCGCAGGATCGACATGGTCGGGCACTCACTCGGCGAGCATCTCGTGCTTAGCGCGCACCTGACTCGCGCGGTGCGTGGCGAGGGCGGTGCTGGACAGACGCACGTCGAGCGAGACGAGCATCGCGGTGAGAAAGGGCGATCGGTCTTGCACAGCGACACGTGGATCACGGATCGCTGAGCGCAGGGCTCGGGAAGTTCATGCTCCTCTCGAATGGACTGTCCGACTCCCGAACGAGCACGACGCTCTCGCCACGGCGCAGTACGGCGACGCCGCCACGTGGACGGCCACGCGGCGAGAGTTGACGGCAGTCTACACGGAGTAGGAGCTCCACGAATGCGACGGTGACGCGCCGTTGCTCGTCAAGACGGGCGAGTACAAGGGATCCGGCGACGCTCCGCAGCTAGAGCTCGATCGTGAGCTGGCGGAGAGGCGCACGGAGGACGTGCACCGCATCAACGACAGCGCAGACCATATGGGTCTCGTGGCACGACAGCGGTGCGTCAACGAGGTCGAGGGCCTCATCCACAAGCATGTCGCGACGGTGACGGCGTGAGACCAGCAGAACTTGAGAGCGATGGCGCCGGCGGTGGTCGCGCGCACGGCACGCACGTGGCGGCGCATGCGGTGCGCTGAAAGGATTGAAGCGTGGGCGGCGACAGCGTCCTGTCCAGCATCGATACCGGCTGTTCGACGCCGTGAGCCGCGGCGCGGGCTCGGTTGCTGGTCTCGATGGCGGTTTTCGCGCCGGAGACGGCACGACATGACAACGAACTGCTGGCGCGCGTCCGCGACCGCGACGGGGCCGTTCGCCTGGCGAGCGGCGCACGAGTTCAAGCGTCGCTCGGGCTGGCAGCTGCCTGGTTTCCCACGCACCGACACGAGAAGGCTGTCTTCGACGTGTGTTACGTGCTGCAGCAGAAGATGATGGAAACGGCGAAGACATCACGACTTCTCAGCCTGACGCCGTGCGGCGGGGCTTCGTCGCACACGCCGTGCGATACAGGTTCCTGGGTGATCTCGCACCGCAGGGGTTTCAGTTCGTGCTCCTGAGGGCGGCGGACACGACGTCACCGAGGACCTGGATCACCAGATGGTGTCGCCGTTGATCGCTGGCGCGGTTGCGGCGACGTCGTAGCATGCGCACTGGGGTCGACATGCCAGAACGATGCTGCTGTCACGCCGTATGTCGAAGATGATGCGCGTGCGTGCTCTGACACGGAAACGGTGCGTCGTGAGGCGCTGCTGCGCTATGCGTGCCTGCACAGTCGCGCGCTCTTGCTGGGGATGGACCTCGGGCTGCTGGCCAAGCGTCGGCGCTCGCCGAGCCGCTGGCCGCCCGGGCGGTCACAACTCGCTCGGCGAGGACGGCGGCATCGCGCTGGCGCTGGTCGGCTGCTTTCGGGTCTCATCGTTGCATCCGGGCTTCGGGCGGGGGTGCAGCTCTGGGCGCCGCTCGCGTCGGAGCGCATCGCGTGACTGCTGGCTCGGGCTGGCGAGCGACAGCGCGCATGCGGATGACCGAACTCGATCGGCGCCGCTCGGCGATCTCATGTCGCGTGTGACCTCTGATACGACGCTGCTGCGCGCGGCGACGACGACGGGGACGTGGAGACCTGAACGGGGCCGTCGCGCTGATCGGCGCGATGCACTGATGGGCGGCCGACGGGCACGCTGATCGTCATGTTGGGGGTCCTGGGAGTCGTCGCCGTCGGCGTTCTGGTCATCTTCCGCGGATCGCTCGCGCGATGAAGCGCGCTCAGGCCGCGGTCGGCCGGGTCGGCACCGCCGAGCGCGCCCTCGGCGCAATTCGCACGTGAAGGCCAGCGGCGCTGAGGAGCGGGACGGCGGTGGTGGCGGCTGCCGCCACGGACGCGTACGCGAAGGCGTAGCCATCGCCGGTATACGGCGCTCGTCGGCGTGTCGGCGGGCTTCGCGGTTCAGCTCACGTTCCTCGCGGTGCTCGGCGTGGGCGGCGGGCGAGTCGCCACGGCTCGCTCAGCGTCGCCACGCTCATCGCGTTCTTGCTGTACCTCTTCTACCTGATTGGGCGGATCACGTCCTCGGGCTGGGAGCGACGCAGCTCCAGTCGGGACTGGCGGCGTATCGCGAATCGCGAGATAGATGAGCTGGGCATGGAGCAGGACGTGCCACGCTCACGACATGGGGCGATCGACGCGCGCCGGGGGCGGCGCCGAACGGTCTCGTTCGATCGGGTGTGTTTGCCTATCGACGGGAGCGGTGCTGCGCGAGGTGTGTTCTCGTCGCTCGGCGTGCAGACGCGATGTAGGGTGGGCGAGGCAAGACGACGCTGTCGCGTGCTGGAGCGCTCTACGACGAGCGAGGGGATCACGCCGCGGGCACACGCTGCGCACATGCGCGCGCCACGCGCGCGCGCATCGGCACGTCGAGCAGGCCGCCGGCTCGCGGGACGACGGGAGACTGCTGTACGCCCGGGCGCGAGCGACGAGCGCGTCGATCGTGATCGAGGAAGCACGGCCTCAGAGATGCTCACGCGCCTGCCGGAC
Organism: uncultured Actinomycetes bacterium; assembly: GCA_963839905.1. Lineage (GTDB taxonomy): Bacteria > Actinomycetota > Thermoleophilia > Solirubrobacterales > Solirubrobacteraceae > CADCVQ01. Next base: position 1,039,423 of record CAWIXC010000018.1, read on the forward strand.
GGGCTGGACAGCGCGGTTGGAGTCCGCGGCGCGACGCTGTCAGGCGGCGAGCGTCAACGGTTCGCGTTCGCGCGCGCCCTGTGTTTCCGCTCCGACCTGCTGTTGCTCGTCGTGGTGTCGGCCCTGTTTGTCGTCGTTTTTTTTTTTTTTTTTTTTTTTTTTTTTTTTTTTTTTTTTTTTTTTTTTTTTTTTTTTTTTTTTTTTTTTTTTTTTTTTTTTTTTTTTTTGGTTCGTTATGATAGCTATCTTGGATAGCGTATATATGTGTTTTATTAGATCGTATGTTGATTTTATGTTGTTGTTATAATATGTAACGTGATCTAGTATATATGCAGGTGATTTGAACAGCCGACCGCGGCAAGCGACCGCGGAGCGGCGTGGCGCGGCGGCGCTACACGCCGACGCGCTGGGCTTCGGCCTGCTCGAGGTCGGCCATCGTCGTGCCCTTGCGCCCGTCGGCGCGAGCAGGAGCTTGAAGTCGTGCGGGCTCGTCGCGGCCTTCATGGCCTGCTCGATGTCGACGCGGCCCGGCCTTGACGTGGTCGAACAGCGCCTGGTCGAAGGTCTGCATGCCGTAGTAGGCGCCCTCGCTGACGACCTCCGTCAGGCGGCCGGTCTGCGCCGGGTCCATGATCATGTCCCGCACGCGGCCGGTCATGCGCAGGATCTCGCAGGTCGCGACGCGGCCGCCGTCCGTCGAGCGCACGAGGCGCTGGGAGATGACGCCCTTCAGCGTGCCGGCGAGCATCGCGCGGACCTGCTGGTGCATGTGCGGCGGGAAGAAGTCGATGATGCGGTTGACGGTCTCGGCGGCGTCGACGGTGTGGACGGTCGACAGCACGAGGTGGCCGGTCTCGGCGGCGGCGAGCGCCGTGTGGACGGTCTCCTCGTCGCGCATCTCGCCGATGAGGATGACGTCCGGGTCCTGGCGCAGGACGCGCCGCAGCGCGCGCTTGAACGACAGCGTGTCCATGCCGACCTCGCGCTGGTTGATGATCGAGCGCTTGTCGACGTGCAGGAACTCGATCGGGTCCTCGATCGTGACGATGTGCTTGTGAGTGGTTGACGTTGATGTGGTCGATCATCGCCGCGAGCGTCGTCGACTTGCCCGAGCCCGTCGTGCCGGTGAGCAGGATGATCCCGCGCTCCTCGTCGGACAGCTCGGTGATGACCGGCGGCAGGTTGAGCTCGGCGACCGTGCGGATCGTGTGCGGGATGGCGCGCGCGACGAGGCTCAGCGTGCCGCGCTGGCGGAAGGCGTTGACGCGAAAGCGCGCGACGCCGGAGATCGAGTAGGAGAAGTCGACCTCGAACTCCTCGGCGAGCTCCGTGAGCTTGATCGGGTCCTTGAGCATCTCGCGCACCGCGGCCTCGGTGTCCTCGGGCGCCAGGACCTCGGAGCCCTCGATCGGGCGCAGCTCGCCGTCGACGCGGGTCATCGGCTGGCGCTGGACTTTCAGGTGCAGGTCGGAGCCGCCGTCGGCGACAAGCGTGCAGAGGGCGTTGTCGATGTCGAACACGTGCGTCGCATCGGTCGCGGCGCAGGTGGCCGTGAGCGCGCGTCGGGCCGCGCTGGACGAATGTCGAGGCTTCTTCGCGGGCCGTCAGTCCCACTCGGGGCCGATCGAGGGGTCGATCGTGCGGCCGTCGTGTTCGAGGCCGGCGATCGTGCCGCGCTCGTCGTCGGACAGCTCGAAGTCGAAGACGTCGAGGTTCGACGCGCGGTGCTCGTGGCTCGCGGCCTTCGGGATCGCGGCGACGTTCGGCTGGTCGAGCAGCCAGCGCAGCACGACCTGGCCCGCGGTCTTGCCGTGCGCCTCGCGCGATCTGCGCGATGACGGGGTCGCGCAGCACCGCGCCCTGGGCGAGCGGCGAGTAGGCGGTGAGCATGAGGTCGCGCTCGCGGGCGAGCTCGAGCACCGCGGGCTGGCCGAGGTAGGGGTGGTACTCGACCTGGTCGCAGACGATCGGCGCGAGCTCGAGCGCCTCGCGCAGCATCGCCGTCGGGAAGTTCGCGACGCCGAGATGGCGCACGCGGCCCGGCCTCCTGCGCCTCGCGCATCGCGCCGAGCGTCTCGGCGAGCGGGACCTCGCGGGTTGGGCCAGTGGATGAGCAGCAGGTCGACGTACTCCGTGCGCAGGTCGCGCAGCGACTGCTCGAGGCCGCCGCGCACGCCGGCCGCGTCGAGCTCGTCGCGCCAGAGCTTCGTCGTGACGAAGACCTCGTCGCGGTTGAGCCCGGAGTCGTGCAGGCCCTGGCCGACCTCGGCCTCGTTGCCGTACATGCGAGCGGTGTCGATGTGGCGGTAGCCGAGCTCGAGCGCGTCGCGCACGGCCACCTCGCACGTCGCGGCCCGTGAGCTGCCAGGTGCCGAACCCGAGCTTCGGGATCTCGACGCCCTGGACGGTGAGGGTCTCGGCGTGCGATGGCTTCTCTTGGCATGCGTCCCGGGTGCCCGCCGCGGGGCGACGCGAAACGCAGGCGGCCGGCCGCTCAGCCGTACAGCGTGTCGGCGTAGCGCGGGCCGTAATGCGCCTCGAGCGCCTCGAGCGTCTCCTCCGGGCGCTCGAGCGTCCGCGCGATGACGGCCCGCGAGGCGAGCGCGTCGGGGTCCCACGTCTCGGGCTTCCACAGCTTCGAGCGCATGAAGGCCTTCGAGCAGTGATAGAAGACCTCGGTCAGCTCGACGACGAGCGCGAGCTTCGGGCGGTGCCCGGCGACGACCAGCTCGTCGAAGAACGGCGCGTCGTGCACGAGCGTGGCGTGGCCGTTGATGCGCAGCGTGTCGCCGCGGCCGGGCACGAGGAAGATCAGCCCGACCTGCGGGTTCTCGAGCACGTTGAGAAAGCCGTCCACCCGGCGATTGCCGGGCCGGTCGGGGAGCGCGATCGTGCGCTCGTCGAGGACGTGCGTCGAGCCCGGCGGGTCGCCGCGCGGGCTGACGTCGCACGTGCCGTCGACCGCGGACGTCGCGACGAGGCACATCGGCGACGCGGCGAGCCACTCGCGGTCGAGCTCGTGCAGGGTCGTGCGGACCTTGTTCGCGACGCTCGGGACCGGGTCGCCGACGATCTCGCGCAGCTGCTGCTCGTCGGAGACGACTGCCCAGGTCGCGCTTGGATTCGTCACGAGCACAAGATGACACACCGTCCCGGCTTGGGCGACTCTCGCACAAGCGACGACGGGTCCCGGAGCAGCCGCCACATCGGCTGGCTAGACGCCCGTTCGCTCAGTGGTGAAAGGCGCTGCGGCGCTGCCTCGTCGCCGGGGCGGCCGCTCCGCGCTCGAGTCGCTGCACCGCCCAGCGCAGGTGGTCGAGCAGCATGCCGGCGAGGTCGCGGCTGAAGTCGTTGCGCACGACGACCCGCAGCACGGCGACGTCCTGCATCGCCGGCGGCATGTGGTACGCCGGGACCAGCCAGCCCTTGATCCGCAGCGTCTCGGAGACGTCGAAGACCGTGTAGCCGCTGACGTCGTCGCGCAGCCGGAACGCGAAGACGGGGATGTCGCTGCCGTCGGAGATCAGCTCGAACGGCCCGATCTCGCGCGATCTGCGCCGCGAGCCAGCGTGCGTTGTCGCGGCATGTCTGCTGCACGCGCCGGTAGCCCTCGAAGCCGAGGCGCAGCAGCGTGTAGTACTGCGCGACGACCTGCGCGCCCGGGCCGCGAGAAGTTCAGCGCGAACGTCGGCATGTCGCCGCCGAGGTACTCGACGTCGAAGATCGAGATCCTCCGGCAGCGCAGCGCTGTCGCGCCACACCGCCCAGCCGACGCCGGGGTAGACGAGCCCGTACTTGTGGCCCGAGGCGTTGATCGACGCGACGCGGGCGATCCGGAAGTCCCATTCCAGGTCGGGATCGATGAACGGCGCGACGAACCCGCCGGAGGCCGCGTCGACGTGGATCGGGACGTCGAGCCCCTGCTCGTCCTGCAGGCGGTCGAGCGCCGCCGCGATGTCGCGCACCGGCTCGTAGCGCCGTCGAACGTCGACCCGAGGATCGCCACCACGCCGATCGTGTTCTCGTCGCAGTGCGCCGCCGCGCCCTGCGCCGTCAGGCACGTGCTGCCCGTCGCCCACCGGGACGAGCCGCGGCTCGACGTCCCAGTAGCGGCAGAACTTCTCCCAGCAGACCTGGACGTTGGCCCCCATGACGAGGTTCGGCCGGTCGTCCGCGAGGCCCGCCGCGCGGCGCCGCTGCGCCCAGCGGCGCTTGAGCGCCAGCCCGCCGAGCATGGCGGCCTCGCTCGAGCCGGTCGTCGAGCAGCCGACCGCCGGCTCGTCGTCCGCGCTGCCCCACAGGCGCGCGAGCATCGCCACGCAGCGCCGCTCCAGCTCGGCCGTCTGCGGATACTCGTCCTTGTCGATCATGTTCTTGTCCAGGCACTCGGCCATGAGCGCGCGGGCGGCGGGCTCCATCCAGGTCGTCACGAACGTCGCGAGGTTCAGCCGCGCGTTGCCGTCGAGCATCAGCTCGTCGTGAACGATCTGGTAGGCGGTGTCGGCGGGCATCTCCGTCCGCGGAAGCTCCAGCCGCGGGACGTCGTGCAGCTCGCCACGCCAGCGTGAACTGCGGCCGGACGTCGAGCGCGCCCGCGTCGATGCTGAGTCGTCGCCGGTGGATCGCCAACGCGTCAGCCGTGGCGGCTGGAGATCAGCTGGCTGCCCGCACGCGCGATGAGCTCCGTCGCGCTCTCGTCGGCGGTGAGCTCGGCGAAGCCGGTGCGCAGTGCGCCCGCTTCGCTCGTGCCGGCGAGCGCGCCGGCGATCGCGCTGAAGCGCTCGCGCGCTTCGGCGGATCGTCATGTTGGACATCGCGCACGAGAAACTCGTCGCCGCCGAGGCGGACGATCGAGGTCATAGGAGCGCAGGTGCTCGGCGATGAGCGTGACGACGCGCTGGAGCAGCCGGTCGGCGGCGTCGTGGCCTTCGCTGTCGTCGACGCGCGGTGGTCCGACGGCTTCGACGTACGCGACGACGAGCGTGCCGTCGGTCCTGCGACTGCGATCGAGCTCGTGGACGAGGTCGGCCAGGCCCGCCGCCCTGGTGCGTGCGCCCGTCAGCGGGTCGATCTCGGTGACCGCCAGCACGCGGCTGAGCGCCTCGCGATCGGCGCGCGCTTGCACGCGATCGCGGGCGCCCTGCTCGCGGTCGCCGCTGCCGCCTCGCGGTCGGTCGCGGCTTGCGACGCGATGCTCGGCCGCTTGCGCGCGGTGCTCCGCGGCGCGCTTGCGCTGCCCCGCGGCGCGCATGACGATCTCGGCGCCCGTGATCGCGCGCGTGCCGTCACGCGCGTCGTCGGCGTCGGACTGCGCCATCGCGAGATCGCGGGTGGTCGCCGCCTGATCGCGCGCCGATCCCGCCAGTATCGCGGGCATCGCGCGACCGCATCGCGTGCGTGTGCGTTGTCGAGGCGCGCGACGGTCGTCTGCTCGCGCTGACGCGCCGTGCTGCGGCGGATGTCACGGCTGGCGTCGTGCTCTCCGAGATCGACGCCGCGCACAAGGTCGCGATCACTGGCGGCCTGATCGCGATCGGACGCGACCTGATCGCGATCGGCATCGGCCTGGTCTCGCTCACCGCTCGTCTGATCGGCGTCGGCGAGCGTCTGATCGCTGTCGGAGAGCGTCTGGTCGGTGTCTGACAGGGTCTGCTCGTCGTCGAGCACTCCCGAACGCGGGGATGGTGTTCTCATGCTGTCGGCTGCTCGTCCCGTTGGTGGACTTCTCGGGACGATCACCTGACGATAGGTCGGCCACGATGGGCCTCCAAGGGCGGCTGGACGAGGGTCTCGAAGATCCCCGCGCCCATCCAGTTGACTCCTTCAAGCTACTCGGTCGACCAAGCCAATTTGTGACAGATCGGTCCGTCACAGCGACCTCCGTGGTGGTGTCGGACGCGCGGGCGGCTCGGTATCGTCGCCGGTCCATGGCGTCCGGCCCCACGTCCCGGCATCGGCGCCGCCGAGGCGCGCTGCCCCGGCCGCACCTCGTTCTGCGCGGCCCGCACCGCGCGCTGGCGGGGATCCGCGGGCGCCGCGCCGGGGCGCTCGCGCTCGTGGCGGTCCTGGGCCCGGACTGCTTGCCGGGCTGTCCGACGACGACCTCGCCGGCATCACCACCTACTCGATCCTGGGCGCCGACTACGGCTACCGCCTGCTGTGGGTCCTCGCGATCTCGAACGATCGCCCTCATCGTCCTCCACGAGCTGGCAGCGCGCATGCGCGTGGTCACGGGCAAAGGCCTCATGTGCCTCGTGCGCGAGCGCTACGGCCGCCGCGCCACCAGCGGCGCCTGGCGACGCTGCTGGTCGCGAACCTCGGCACGATCTGCGTCGGAGTTCGCGGGCGTCGCGGCGGGCATGCAGATCCCGGGCGGCCCGGCCCCGTCGTCAGCGTGCTGCTTGCAGCGGCGGCCGTCAGCGTGCTGGTCCTGCGCAGGCTCGTTTGGCCCCGTCGAGTACGTGCTGCTCGCCCTCAGCGCGATCTTCGCCGCCTACGTGGTCTCGGGCTGCTGGCGCATCCCGACTGGGGGACGACCGCGCGCGGGCTCGTCGTCCCGGACCTGCCCCTGACGCACGCAGCGGTGCTGGCGACCGTCGCGACGGTGGGGACGACGCTCGCACCGTGGGGCCTGTCGTTCATCCAGTCCTACGCGCTCGACAAGCGCCTGATACGTCGAAGGATCTGCGCTACGAGCGCGTCGACGGCGTCGGCGGCGCCGTGCTGACCGGCATCATCGGCGTGTTCGTCGTCGTCGCCTGCGCGGCGACGCTGCACATCCACCGCCAGCACATCGATGACGCGGCGGACGCCGCGGGCGCGCTTCGCCCGCTGGCCGGCGATGCCGCGCAAGCGCTGTTCGGCGTGGGCCTTGTCGGCGCGGGGCTGCTCGCCGCCGCGGTCGTGCCGCTGTCGACGTCGCTGCCCGGGCGGGGCGCGTCCGCGTAGCCTCAACCCGATGCCCGGACATCCGATCGCGCGTACCGCGGGTCGATCCCCGACCGCGTGAGTGCCGCGGCCGGGGGCGCGGGCTCGCAAGCGAGGCGCCGCAAGTCGCGGGTGCTGATCCTGGCCGCAGGCGTCGTGGCGGCGGTCGTAGGGCTGTACGTGCTGCTGCCGCGCGTCGCCGGACTCGACGAGACCTGGGGACGCATCCGCGATGGCGACCCGCGCTGGATCGGACTCGCCGCCCTGTTCGAACTCGGCTCGTATGCGGGGTACGTGCTGTTGCTGCGCGGCGTGGTCGGGCGCGTGGGCGAGAAGCGCCTGTCGTGGCCCGAGGCCTGGCGGCTGACGCTCGCGGGCGTCGCGGCGAGCCGCCTGCTGGCGGCCGCAGGCGCCGGGGGCATCGCCCTCACCGGTTGGGCGCTCGCGCGCATGGGGATGAGCGCGCACACGGTCGCGACTCGCCTCGCGACGTTCTTCTTGCTCCTGTACGCGGTGTTCATGGGCGCGCTCGTCGTCGCCGGCTTCGGGCTGAGCGTCGGTTGGCTCGCGGGCCCGGCGCCGTTCGGGCTGACGGTCGTGCCCGCGCTGTTCGCCGCGTCAGTCATCGTGGCCGCGCTCGTGCTCGCGTTGGTGCCGCCGCGGTTCGGCCGCGTTCGCGGTCACGCGCAGCGGCCGGGCGAAGGGCGCGGGAAGCGTATCGCGCGATTCGTCGCGGCGGCGCCGGCGACCCTCGGGAGTGGCGTGCGCGGCGCCGAAGCGCTCGTTCGCGCTCGTGACCCGGCGCTGGCCGGAGCGCTCGTCTGGTGGACGTGCGACCTGCTCGTGTTGTGGGCCGCCATGCATGCGTTCGGCGCGCCGCCGCTGCCGGGGGTGTTGGTCATGAGCTACTTCGTCGGGCAGCTCGCCAACGTGCTGCCGGTGCCGGGCGGGATCGGTGCCGTGGAGGGCGGCATGGTCGGGGCGCTCGTCGCGTTCGGCGAGCCGGCCGGCCTGGCGCTCGCGGCCGTGCTGACCTACCGGGCATTCGCGTTCTGGCTGCCGACGGTGCCCGGAGCCATCGCCTACGTGCAGCTGACGCGTCGCCTCGGCCACCCACGGGGCGAGGCCTTGTCCTAAGCCCGCCCGCCGCCCCGGCGGCCGCGGTGAGCGACAAGCTCGCTTCAGGCCGGCACTGCAGTCGTGGCGTCCCGGCCGCGCCGGCCTTCGGCTACCGTGGCGGACGGCACGACGAGCACCGCACGGTCAGCATGATGCAGGACGGCGCGCGACACGCTTCCGAGCAACAGCGAACGCACGCTCCCGAGCCCGCGGGTGCCCATCACGATGACCTCGGCGTCACCTCGGCCGCCATGGCCGGGAGCGTGCGGCGACGTCGGCCTCGCGGCCCTCGGCACGCGCCGTCGCGACAAGGCCTGCATCGGCGGCGCGTTGTGCGCCCTCGGCCGCCGTGACTCCGGCAGCCTCGCGGCTCGCGTCGTCGACGCCGGGCGACGTGGCATACGCATACGCGCCGCCCACGCCGAGGCCCACGCCCGATGCGGCGCTGCCCGCGTATGTGTAGATGAACGGCACCCAGACGGTCAGCACCGTCGCGTCCGCGCCCGGCATGAGTAGCGCGGCCCGGTCGATGGCGTCCCGGCATCGGTGGATCCGTCGTACGCGATGACGATCATCGCCTGCTCCCGACGAGGTCGCCGTTGGAGCGAGCGCGCTACCGCTGGAGCGGTGGCCGGCTTCGCGGGCCGGCTTGCGGCCTGTGTCTCGCGAGCGAGGAACGCTCCGAGCTCCTGGATCGTGCTCATCAGCGGCGCCGGGAAGATGATCGTCGAGTTCTTGTCGACGCCGATCTCGACCATGAGTCTGCAGGTTGCGCAGCTGCAGCGCGAGCGGGTGGGCCATCATCACGTCGGAGGCGACGTCCAAGCTCGCCGGCGGCAAGCGCCTCGCCCTCGGCGGCGATGATCTTCGCGCGCTTCTCGCGCTCGGCCTCGGCCTGGCGCGCCATGGCGCGCTGCATGCTCTCGGGCAGCTGGATGTCCTTGAGCTCGACGACTGTGACCTGCACGCCCGACTCCGCGGTCTGCACGTCGAGGATCTCGCGGATGTTCTGAGTTGATCACGTCGGTCTCCGACAGCGTCTCGTCGAGCGTGTGACGGCCGACGACGGCACGCAGCGTGGTCTGCGCGATCTGGTCGATGGCGGCGTTGACGTTCTCGACCGCGACGACGTAGTGGATCGCGTCATCGTTTGACAGCCTCACAGCGCGCGTCCGCCTTGCCATCCGTACCAGCGGCGCGGGCGTATGGGCGAACTACCGAGTTGCGCCAGCCGAGGTCACTGGTGCGTGAGCGCCTCGCAGGACGTCGATGCGGCTGGCGCGCCGGGCCGGGCCGATGGCGGCGAGGACGCCGGCCAGCGCACCGAGGACGAGCAGGACAGCGAGCGTGACGTAGGGCAGCGCGAGGACGAAGCCCTCGCTGCCCAGCGGCCGTGAGACGAGCACGCCGAACAGGACGCCGATGGCGACGCCGAGGACCGCGCCCATGACGGCCGTGATGATCGCCTCGCCGCGGACGATCTGCCGGATCTGGCGGCGCGTGGCGCCGACGGCGCGCAGCAGCCCGAGCTCCCGCGTGCGCTCGTAGACCGACAGCGCGAGCGTGTTGACGATGCCGAACAGGGCGATGATCACCGACAGCGCGAGCAGCGCGTAGAAGACGTAGAGGATCTGGCTGACCTGGCCGACCTGCGCGTCGATGAACTCCGTCGCGTCTGCGGCTCGAGCGTCGGGAAGTCGCGATCGAGCAGCCCGGCGAGCTCGGCGCGGACCTGATCCTCCGAGTGCCCGGGAGCCGACGCGATCAGGGCGGCGAGCACCGTGTGCGCGCCGAAGCGGTCGCGCAGCGTCGCGTCCGGCACGAGCACGTCGCCGAAGAGCTGGCCGCGGTCCTCGTAGGTCCCGCGCACCGTCAGGCGCACGGGCTGGCGCTCCGGGTTGCGCAGCACGAAGGACGACCCGACGCGCAGCGAGTGCTCCTTCGCGAAGTCCACCTCGAGCATCGCGTCCGCGGGCCGAGCGCCCGCAGCGCGCCGTCGGACCCGTCGACCCAGTCGATCTTCAGGACCTCGTTCGCGAGCTTCGGGTCGAGGCCGGCGAGGCTGACGTCGGTCCCCGACGGCGAGCTTGCCCTTGCCGACGCGGATGTTCGCCGCGGCACCCACGCTCGCGAGCCGCGCGGCGGCGGGCGCGACCGCCTCGGGCGTCAGCCCCGAGGGATCGAGGACCACGAAGTCCGCGGTGACGGCCTTCTCGAAGGCGCCCGAGAACGACGCCTTGAAGCCGTTGACGAAGATCGCCACGAACGCGACGAGCGCGACGCCGACCATCAGCGCCGCGGCGGTGCCCGCCGTCCGGCCGGGCGCGCGCACCGCGTTGCCGCGCGCGATCTGGGCCGCCACACCGCCGGTCGCCGCGAGCGGGCGCCCGATCAGCGCCGCCAGCGGGCCGACGAGCAGCGGCGACAGCAGGCCGACGCCGACGAAGACGAGGACCGCGCCGATCCCCAGCAGCGTCAGCGCGGGCGACGTGTCGAGGCCGCCGAACAGCCCGACGAGCATGAGCGACGAGGCCGAGCGCGGCGACCGCGATCTGCGAGGCCCGAGCACCCAGCGGCGCTTGGCCTTCGACGAGCCGAGCGAGCCCTCGCGCATCGCGGCCATCGGGCGAGATCCGCGTGGCCCGCAGCGCGGGTGCCAGGCTCGACAGCAGCGTCACGACCGTGCCGAGGACGATCGCGACGACGATCGTGCGCCCGGCGATCACGAGCGCGGTGCTCGGCAGGTCGAAGCCGATCAGCCCGAGCAGGCCCGCGAGCAGCGGCGCGAGCCCGATCCCGGCGAACAGGCCGAGCACGGAGCCCGCGAGCCCGATCAGCAGCGCCTCGAGCACCACCGCCTGCAGGATCTGCCGGCGCGACGCGCCGATCGTGCGCAGCATCCCGAACTCCCGCGTGCGCTGCGCGACGGTGATCGTGAAGGTGTTGAAGATGACGAAGGCACCCGACGAGCAGGGCGATGAGGCCGAAGACGAGCAGCCCGATCCGTGAGGTAGCCGAGGATCTGCGACAGGTCCTGCGGACTCCTGCGCGGGAGTCCTCCGCGCCCGTGCGCACGAGCGACCGAGCCGTCCGACCTCCGCGCTGACGCGCCGCTTGAGCTCGATCTGCGTGACGCCCGGCTGCGCCTGCACGTCGAGGTCGGTGATCTTGCCGGGCTCGCCGGCGAGCGCCTGGACCTCCGGCAGGGTCAGCACGATGAACGCCGCGCCGCCCGTCGAGCCCGCGCCGCCGAACGTCGTGGTGCCGACGAGCGTGTACGGCCGGATCCGCTGCGTGCCCTGGACGCGGATGCGGTCTCCGATCTCCACGCCGGCGTCGCCCGCCGCCGTCGCGGAGAGCGCGATCTCGCCGGTCGGTCCGCGGCGGCCGGCCCTCGTACTCGAAGGGGTCAAAGCGCTGCTGCGACGGCGGAGAAGGCGAGCGTCGGCGCGCCGTTGATCGGCCCGACGCGCTCGCCGCGCGGCGTCGGCGACGGTGACCGGCAGCTGGCGGAAGGAGCCGGCGGCGGCGGCGACGCCGTCGACCTCGCGCACCTGCGCCTCGACCGAGGCCGGGAACGTCGCCGGCGCGGCGCCGAAGCCGTCGCCGATGTTGCGCGACAGGATCTTGACGTCGACGTTCTCGCCCGCGGTGGCGACGAGCTTGTCGAAGGACTTCGAGATCGTGTCCGTCAGGACGAACGTCCCGGCGATCAACGCGACCCCGAGCACGACGGCGAGCAGCGTGAAGAGCGTCCGGGCCTTGCGCTCGCGCAGGCCGCGGAACGCGATGCCGGTTCACGCGGCGGTCTTCATGAGCTCGAGCACCGAATCGGTGTCGCCGGCATCCTCGTCGCGCACGATCCGCCCGTCGGCCAGGAGGACCAGCCGGTCGGCGTAGGAGGCGGCGCTCGCGTCATGGGTGACCATCACGATCGTCTGGCCGAACTCGTCGGCGGCGCCGGCGCAGCAGGCGCGAGCACCTCGGCGGAGGCGGTCGAGTCGAGGTTGCCGGTCGGCTCGTCGGCGAAGACCACCGCCGGCCGGTGCACGAGCGCCCGGGCGACGGCGACGCGCTGCTGCTGGCCGCCCGAGAGCTCCGACGGCCGGTGCGTGAGGCGATCGGCGATGCCGACCGTCGCGACGAGCTGCTCGAACCACGCGCGGTCGGGCTCGCGCCCGGCGAGGGTGAGCGGCAGCAGGATGTTCTCCTCGGCGTTCAAGGACCGGCACGAGGTTGAAGCCCTGGAAGACGAAGCCGAAGCGGTCGCGCCGCAGGCGGGTGAGCGCGCCGTCGTCGAGGCCCGAGAGCTCCGATGCCGTCGACGGCGACCGAGCCCGAGGTCGGGCGATCCAGGCCGGCGAGCAGATGCATGAGCGTCGACTTGCCCGACCCCGACGGCCCCATGATGGCAGTGAAGCCGCCCGTCGGGAAGTCGACGGAGACGTCGACGAGGGCGTGAACGGCGGCGTCGCCCTCACCGAAGGTGCGGGTCAGATGGACGGCGGAGACGATGTGGGGAGGAAGTGAAGTGAGGGGAAGGGGGATGGAAGGAGGGTGGAGGGTGGTGGGGTGTGGAGGGTGGAGATGAGGGTGATGGAGAGGTGAAGTGAGAGGGGGTGGGAGGTGGTGGGAGTGGGGGTGGTAGGGTAGGGGGGGAAAGATGCGCGAGCGTGTGCTGAGCGAGGCATCGAGGCGTAGGCGGCGGCTGAGCGTAAGAGAGCGTGCGTGCGTAGCGTGTATGACGATGCGGCTGCGGGGGTGCTGGCGTGCGACGGCAGAGGAAGCGAGCGGTGGGGTGAAGACGGTGGTGAGGTGGTGAAGCTGCGCACCGCTGCTGGTAGATGAGCGTGTGCGGTGGAGAGTTGCGATGTGGAGCGAGCGGCGCTGGCGAGGGTGGAGAGGCGATGCAGGTGATGTGCTTGTTGCCAGTAGATGCTCTGGATGGGCGTGAGCTGAGCAGTAGGCGTGTGCTTGCGCGGAGGTGTGTGGCGATGCGCAGCTGGGCGCGCCGCACGAGGAACGCGATCGTGCGCGGATAGAGGGTGCTCGGCCAGGGCGAGCTGAGCTGCGTGAGCTTGTTCGATGCGGTGGGGGATTGAAGCGGTAGATGTAGCGCGGCGGCTGTAGACGGCGTAGTGGCGCGGAGAGTTCGAGCCGAGATCGATGTCGAAGGGGCGGAGCGCTGCGGGACGGCGACGATGGACGGTGCGCGCCAGCGAGGATTGCACGAGTTGGTACTTACGGTAGCGGCGTCAGGCGCGACCACATCGCGGTGCGTGTAGGTGGCGACAGGTGTGGCGGAGATGAGCGTCTGAGGGGTGGGGGCGGGCGTGGGAACGAGCACAGCGACGGCGAGGGCGGGAAAGGCGACGACGGTGAAGCTGCGGGACAACGAGGCACGCAACGTGGGCACGGCAGATGGTGTGATGACGTGAGGCGCGAATGGCCGGTGGTGCCAGCAACCTCACGGCGGCGGCGCCCCGCCACATCCGCATGGACTACGCGGTCCGCTCCGTAGCTCGCGCAGCCGGGGCTGTGCTGCGCTCCCCACAACCAGGCCGCGGCCGCCTTGGGGTCCTCGTCGAGAAAGAACCCGAGGTACAGGGCGCTGAACTCGTCGCGGGAGAACTGGCCACGGCCGTGGACGTCGATCCCTGCGAACGACACCTCCGCGGCGTCGTGCGCGACGCACAGCGTCGAGAGCAGATCGCGGTACTCCTCGACGCCGATCCGTCCCGTCACGCGATCGTCAAGCACATCGAAGAGCGCGTCGGCCCAGACGATGAGCCGTGCGGGGTGCTCTCGTGCGAGCGAGAGCATTCCTTCGCGCATCGCGTGCAGCGGCATCCGGCCATCACTGCGCCCGGCGGAGGCGCGCAGGCCGTGATAGCCCTGGTTGAGGAACAAGTCCGTCAGCGCGCTGTACCCGTCGCTTCCCGGCTCCCAATCGCGCAGTGCGCCGAGGCGGTCGACCCATTCCTCGATGTCCAGCTCGTTCAGGATGTCGTCCCCGTCGCTATCGAGCAGGCGCAGCACGTAGGTGACACGCCGATCGATCGCGTCCAGGACGATGGTGGCGGGTGAGCTTGCGAGCGGCGGCTCACGCACAGTCTCGGCGGTTGGGGCGAGCACGGGGTCCCCGCGACGTTGCTCCTGCACGGCTGCGCGAAACGCGGACGGCGTGACGCCCTGGTAGCGGCTGGTGGCCATAGGGACACCTCCACGGCTCGACCGCGAGTCTCGGTGATCCCCGTGCCGCTCCGGATTGACCCGACAAACGTAGCCGCCCCGCCACGCGCGAGGAGCATCTGCGAGCGAGTGGGCGCATTCCCGCTATCAAGCCGACCGACCGCAGTCCCGGGCTCGTCGCGTCAGTTCTCCTCGAGCACCGCGATGAGCCGCTCGGCGACGCCGACGACCGAGTTACCCCTCTGCGCGCGGCGGCGGTAGAGCAGCGGGACCCCGGAGGGCCCCGTTTTCGTAGTGCTCGGGCGCGGTCGCCTTGGCTAGGCGACGTCGCGGAGCTTCTGCGCTTCCGCGAGGGACTGCAGCTTCTTCAAGGACTGGTTCTCGATCTGGCGGATGCGCTCGCGCGTGACGTTGAACGTGCGGCCGACCTCGTCGAGCGTGCGCGGGTGCTCGCCGCCGAGGCCGTAGCGCAGCTCGAGCACGCGGCGCTCACGGTAGGAGAGGTTCTCGAGCGCTTCGCGCAGCGCTTCCTTCGTGAGGATCTCGGCGGCGCGCTCGTAGGGAGACTCGGCGCGCTCGTCGGCGATGAACTGGCCGAACTCGGACTCCTCCTCGTCGCCGACGGGCTTCTCGAGCGAGACCGGAGCCTGCGCGGAGCGCTTGATCGAGTCGACCTCCTCGGGGTCGATGCCGGTGACCTCGGCGATCTCCTCCGGCGTGGGCTCGCGACCGAGCTCGGTGACGAGCTTGCGCTCGGCACGGCCGATCTTGTTGAGCTTCTCGACCACGTGGACCGGGATGCGGATCGTGCGCGCCTTGTCGGCGAGCGCGCGGGCGATCGCCTGGCGGATCCACCAGGTCGCGTAGGTCGAGAACTTGAAGCCCTTGCGGTAGTCGAACTTCTCCGCCGCGCGAACCAGGCCGAGCGTGCCCTCTTGGATGAGGTCGAGGAAC
This sequence comes from uncultured Actinomycetes bacterium, assembly GCA_963839905.1. GTDB lineage: Bacteria > Actinomycetota > Thermoleophilia > Solirubrobacterales > Solirubrobacteraceae > CADCVQ01. The sequence continues at coordinate 1,054,615 of CAWIXC010000018.1, forward strand.
GGCAGTCCCTGGTTGCGGTAGTTCTTGGCGATCGAGACGACGAGCCGCAGGTTGGACTCGACCATCTTCTGCTTGGCGTCGAGGTCGCCGCGCTCGATGCGCTTGGCGAGATCGACCTCCTCCTGGGCGGTCAGCAGCCGGACCTTGCCGATGTCCTTCAAGAACAGCTGAAGGGAGTCGGTCGTCATGTCCGGCTTCAGGTCGATCGTCGCCTTCTTGCGCGCGCGGCGCTTGTCCGGCGCTCGCTCGACCGCGTTGGCCGCCTGGACGGCTGGATCGATCTCCTCGACGAGCTCGATCTCCGACTTCTCCAGGTAGCCGTGCAGCTCTTCGATGTCAGCCTCGTCGAGATCGATCTCGGCGACGGCACCGGCGATCTCGGCGTACGTGAGCACGCCTGTCAGCTGGCCCTTCGTCAGGAGGCCCTTGATCTCTTCGAGCTCTTGCAGTTCAACTACGGACATTCGCGTTCGCTTTCACGTCGTGCGCCGACTCGGGACAGCCCGAGCACTCGACAAGATGGAGGGCGGGCAAAGGACTTCCTGGGGCAGTACCTCGCCCAACCTAGACCCGAAACTCTAGCGTGCCAGGCTAGGCACTTTACTTTTTGAAGTCAACGACGTCTTCGCAAGCTCTTACGGCGACCGGGGTGGTTCGTTTCACGCGGGACGCGGTGATGGCGCAAAGCGCGTGACATCATGCGCATTGTGCCCAATCCAGAAGATCCTGAGCGCGAAGTCATGACGAGCCTACCGCGCACCCGCCCGGTACGGCGAAGCGCCAAGCGCGGAGAGCTCGCGCCCGCGCCCGGCGGGAAGGCTGCCGGTGCGAAGGGCGCTGCGGCGACGGCGAAGGCGGCCAAGCCCGCGAAGGGCAAGGCGTCCGCGAAGGCCGCGGCGAGCTCCAAGGGCTCGAAGGGCAAGGGCTCGAAGGCGAAGAAGTCCAAGGGCGCGAAGGTCAGTGCGTCCAGCACCGAGGCGAGTGGCGCGTCCAACGGCGTGGCGCCGCGCGAGCCGCGTAGGACGCCGCGACCGAAGCCGGCCGCAGCCGAGCCGCGCGCGGTCGCGACGCCGTCCGCCGCCGACCTCGGCGCCGCGACGGCCGCGAAGCCCGCCGCGCCCCCGCCCCGCAGGACGCCGCGGCCCAGGCCGGCCGCCGCCGAGCCCGCGAAGCCCGAGCCTGCCGCGGCCGAGATCCGCAGCGTCGCCGCGGCCGCGCAGGGACCTCCCGGCGAGCCGGCCGGCGGCAGCGCGCACCCCGACGAGCCGCCCGTCGCGCCCAGGCGCAAGGTCCCCGCCGCGGGCTACGCCGCACCCGCGGCGCGCAGCGAGGAAGCCGAGAACGCGGTCGCCGATCTCGTGACCACGACCGCGCAGGCCGCGCGCGAGCTCGCACAAATCGGGATCGAAGTCGGGCGGGCCGCGGTGCGGTCGATGCTCGACCGCCTGCCCCGCGCTTGACGCGGTAGCCGGCGCTCACCCATGCCCCGGTTTCGCCGCATCGCCCCCTCTCCCTCTCTAATTCCCGGCTGAAGCCGGCGTAGCCCGGCGGCGAGGGCGGGTACGGTGTGGCGATGGCCGTGGTTGTCGCCCTGATCGCCGCCGTGGCGGCACTCGCGCTTGGCTGGTTCGCGGGGGTTCGGCGCATCCTCAACCGCTCCAAGCGCGTGGCGCGAGCGGTCATCGTCGATCCGGACGAGCACACGACGATGGACTCAAGCGGCGCCGTGCGCTCGGTCCAGGGCGCCGACCTCATGCTGCCGCCCGGCGCGCTCGACGCCATCTGGACGCCGATGCACCTCGAGCGCCTCGCGCGCACGTACTGGCGCTTTCTCTCGCGCTGCACGCTCGGGCTCATCCGCGTGCGCTACGACGCCGAGGGGCGCACCGTCGTCCTGCTCGCACGGCCGTTTGCGCTGCTGCGCTTCGGCGCGCCGGAGTACGAGATGGACGCGACGCACGGCATCGTGCGCTGGCGCATCGAGCGCGGCGTGCTCGTCTCGCGCGGCGGCCGCGGCGGCGACGGCCACCTGCAGATCGACGTGCGCCGCTGCGACCCGGTCGACGCACACACCGCGCGCCTGCACATCGAGGTCGAGGTCGCGAACTTCTACCCCGCGCTGGCGAGCGGTGTCGCGCGCTGGTTCTACTCGGCGACGCAGTCGCGCATCCACGTGATCGTCACGCACGGCTTCCTGCGCTCGCTCGCGCGCCTGGACCTCGCGGAGTCGCGCGTCGGCCGCTTCGATCTGCGAGACCCGCCGCGCGAGCAGAGGGCCGCGTGATCGCAGGCGATGGTTGTCGAATATTCCACGCATACCGTGTAATAGGCGACAAAGACCCCGTTGAGGGGGACGCCGCCGGCCGCACGCATCGCTGCGCGCGGCCGGGTTGGGCGTGGTGCTACGCGCCGTGCGGGCGCGTGGGGCGCCCCGGCATGTGCATGCCTTCGAGCAGCCGCGGCACGAACATGAGCGCCGCGACGCCGACCAGCACGTAGATCGCGTCCGTCACGGTGCCGGTTCCGAACAACTCGGACACGACGTTCGTGTCGAACAGGGCGAGGACGGCCCAGTTCAGGCCGCCGATGATGAGCAGGGAGATCCACAGGGGATCGAGCCGCTTGAGGAGATCCATCACGCCTCCTTGATTGACGCGACGGGTTTGGATGTGATGCTGCCAATTACCCCGCCGGATGCGGGAGGTTTCACCCTCGCGGCAGAAGCGGCTCCGCGCGCTGGCCCGCCGTCGCGCCCGGTCCGGGGCGGACCTTCAGCTCACGCCCCTCCACCGGCTCGCCGCAGTGCGCGCAGTGCAGCCGCGGCTCGGCGTCGTGGCCGCAGGCGGTGTGCACGAGCACGCGCGGCGGGCCGCCGTCCGGGGTCGCGTGGCGATCGCCCCACTGCAGCAGCGCGACGAGCACGGGGCTGCAGTCGGCACCCTTGCGCGTAGGGACGTAGTCGAACGCGTCGTGCTCGCCCGCGATCGCGCGCCGCTCGAGCAGGCCGTGCTCGACGAGCGTCTGCAGGCGGTCGCTGAGGATGTTCGGCGCCACGCCGACGTGGCGGCGGATGTCGCCGAAGCGCCGGCGGCCGAGCAGCACCTCGCGCATGACGAGCAGGGTCCAGCGCTCGCCGAGGACCTCGAGCGCCGCGGCGATCGAGCACTGCTGGTCGGGGAACGGGCGGTAGGGCACCGGGGACGACTGTAGCGCCCGGTACTTGCATTTTGCAAGCGGCCGGCCTAGGGTGCCGATTGCAAACTGCAACTGCCTGCTGCTCGCCATCTTCGCGGCGAGAGCAGCCGAACACCGCGGCGTCGCGGGCGAGGGAGCACAGCTGATGGAACGCCGGTGGCAGGTCCTGACGGTCGTGTCGGTCGCCGTCTTCATGGTGAGCCTCGACCTGTTCATCGTGAACATCGCCTTCCCGGACATCGCCGGCGACTTCGACAGCGCCAGCCCCGCGGCGGTCTCGTGGGTGCTGAACGCGTACGCGATCGTCATCGCGGCGCTCATGGTGCCGGCCGGGCGGATGGCCGATCGCGCCGGGCGCAAGCGGACGTTCCTCGCCGGCCTGGCGCTCTTCGCCGCGGGATCGGCGCTCTGCGGCGCGGCGCCGTCGATCGAGCTGCTCGTCGCGGCGCGCATCGTGCAGGCGGCCGGAGCGGCGCTGCTCGTGCCGACGTCGCTCGCGCTGCTCTTGCCCGAGTTCTCCGCCGCGGAGCGCCCGGCGGCGATCGGCATCTGGGCCGCCGTCGGTGGGATCGCCGCGGCGGCGGGCCCGCCGCTCGGCGGCCTGCTCGTCGAGGCGAGCTGGCGGCTCGTGTTCCTCGTGAACGTCCCGGTCGCGCTGGCGGCGGTGTGGTTCGGAGCGAGGCTGCTGCGCGAGAGCCGCGACGAGGCGCCCGACCGCCCCGACCTGCTCGGCTCGGCGATCCTCGCCGCGGCCGTCGGCCTGCTGGCCCTGGCGCTCGTCAAGGCGCCCGAGTGGGGCTGGGGCGACTGGCGCACGCTCGCCGGCGGCGCCTTCGCCGCCGCCGGCCTCGCGGCGTTCTGGCGGCGCTGCCGCACCCACCCGTCGCCGGTGATCGAGCCGGCGATGATGCGCGTGCGCTCGTTCGCGCTGGCGAGCACCGCGTCGCTGCTGTTCTCCGCGGCGTTCGCGGCGATGCTGCTCGGGGTCGTCCTCTACATGACCGGCGTCTGGGGCGACTCGGCGCTGCGCGCCGGCCTCGCGCTGTCGCCCGGCCCGCTCATGGCCGCGACGTTCGCCGCCACGTCGGGCAGGTTCGCCAACCGCGTCGGCCAGCGGCGGCTTGCCACGACCGGGCTGGTCGTGTTCGCCGCCGGCTGCCTGTGGTGGCGCCTGCAGCTCGGCGCCGAGCATGCCTACGCCGCCGAGATGCTGCCGGGGCTGCTTCTGAGCGGGACGGGCGTCGGCCTCGTGCTGCCCTCGCTGGCGAGCGCCGCCGCCGCTTCGCTGCCGCCCGCGCGCTTCGCCACCGGGTCGGCGGTCTTCACGATGTCGCGCCAGCTCGGGTACGTGCTGGGCGTGTCGGTGCTCGTCGCGCTGCTCGGCTCGGGCGGGTCGTTTCACGCGGGCTGGGTGTTCATGGCCGTGGCCGCGGCACTCGGCGCGGTCGCCGCGTTCGCGATCGGCACCGTGCGGCCCTACGCCGCGCCACCGCCCGCGCCCGCGCCGCTGTCCGCGGCGGCGAGCGACCCCGCCGTCTAGATCGAGCCCGGCGGCTTGCGCCCGCGCGCGCTCTCCCCCGTGCGCCGCGCGGCGCCCGCGAGCATCAGCGCGCAGCCGGCGAGCGCGACGTACCAGCCCCACGCAAGCTCGATCTGCCCCGGCGGCTCGCCCGGCCGGTCGACGACCCCGATGTAGAGGACGAGCCCGAGCGCGGTGATCGCCACCACCGCGGTCAGCTCGCCGCGCGCCCACGACAGCTGGTGGTCGCGCGCGACGACGTACGCGAGCACGAACGGCGCGATCGCCATGACGAGCAGCACCCAGCGCAGGACGCCATGGACCTGCCACGCGCTGTGCGCGCCAACGCCCGCGAAGCCGCCGATCGACGCGAGCCGGCTGACCGAGTCATACCACGGCGCGAACACGCCTACGACGAGCAGCACGCCACCGAGCACGGCGACGAGCTCGTCGCGGGTCAGGCGCGCCATCAGCTCGTCGAGTCCGCCACGGCCACGAGCTGCTCGACCGTCCACGCCCCCTGGCCGGTGAGGCGCAGGTGCAGCCCGTCGCGCTGCCACGCGAGCTCATGGACCGGTCGCAGCTCGGGCTCGGCCTCGGCGAGCGGCGCGGTGCGATGCGCGTAGGCGCCATGCGCGGTCGGCTCGGGCAGGCCACGCTCGGGCGCGGCCTCGAGCCCGACGTACAACGTCAGCCGGCCGGGCGTGCCGGCGCGGGTCGCGTCGAGGTTCCACTCGACCTGGACCGCACCCGGCCCGACCGCCACGACCTCGACCCAGCGCGCGAGCGGCAGCGCCACGCGCGGCAGCGGGACCTGGCGCCCGAGGTGGGCGTCCGCGGCCCCGATCCCGTCGAGCGGGTCGCGCTGCTCCATGCAGGCGATCGTACGCTTGCGGCGTCAGTCACGAACCGCATAGCGCGCGAACAGCTCGCCGTCGTACTCGAGCAGCCATCGCACGTCAACGTCGACGGGCTCGTCGATCGGCGCGCTGCCGATGATCGTCAGCGCGCCCGCCCCGCCCGCGAGCTTGGCGACGGTCGTCAGAAACAGCTCGTCGATGAGCCCGTCTGCGAGCAGCGCGGCGTTCAGGCTCGGGCCGCCCTCGCAGAGGATCGAGCGCACGCCATGCTCGGCGCGCAGCCGCGCCATCGCGGCCGGGAGGTCGACCGGCGACGAGCGCAGGTACTCGACCTGCGCGGCACAGCCCTCGATCGATGCCTCGGACGCCGTGATCACGACGACCCGCGAGGCGCTGTCGGCCAGCAGCGGCAGGTCGTTCGACAGGTCGAGCCTGCCGCTGACGACGATCGCCAGCGGATCGGCGTCGAGGCCGGCCGCGACCCGCTGCTCGTGCCGGTGCGGGTCGCGCACGAGGCGGCCGTAGCGCTCGGTGCGCAGCGTGCCCGCGCCGACCATCACGGCGTCCACCCGCGTGCGCAGCGCGTGGAACAACTGGCGGTCGGCGACGCTTGAGATCGGCGCCGTGCGCCCGGCGACGCTCGCCCGCCCATCGACGGTCGCGACCATGTTCACGACCACGTACGGCCGCGACTCGGGCGCGGCGGCGGCGAGATCCAGCGCCGCGACGAGCTCGTCGGCGGTCAGCGAGCCGGCGTCGGGGAGCAGCCGGCGCAACGTCGCGAGCGGCTCGTTGCGAGCCGCCGTCACGGGGCGTGGCCGGGCTCGATGTACTTCACGTCGCGGAAGTACAACAGCTCGCCCGGCTCGTAGCGCGCGGCGATCGGATCCAGCAGGCAGCCCTCGTGGTCGCCGAGGTCGTGGCGGGAGAGAATCGAGCCGGCGAACCAGCTCGGGCAGCCGGCGAGGATCGGCAGGTCGTGTGGCCCCGCGGTCCACTCGCAGCGCGCGAGCTTGTCGACCTCGTCGCCCGTCTCGCCGCCGAACAGCTCGGCGAGGTCGGTGCGCTCGCGCGGGACGAGATGCACCGCGAGCGCCGGCGCCTCGCGCGCGAGTGCGAACGTGCGGTTGGTGCGCGACAGGCAGACGAGGAAGCGGCCCGGATGGACGCTCGTCTGCGTGGCGAAGCCGACGACGCAGCCGTCGCGCTGCAGGCCGTCGGTCGTCGTCACGATGAACACCGGGTAGTTCAGGCTGCCCACCGCATCGGCGAACATTCGTGACACCTCGTCCACAGGCGCGGCCTACCCGGTGTGCCATGCTCGGAGTAGTGGGTAGCCAGGGATCTTCATGAGCGAGCGGCTGATCGGTGTCGACGTGGGCGGCACGAAGATCTCCGTGGCCGTGCTCGACGGCACGACGCTCCAGGAGCCGAGCGTGAGCAAGACCGACACGAGCGACGCGGAGCACCTGCTCGACCAGCTCGTCGACGCGATCCGCGAGGCGGGGCCCGCCCGCGCCGTCGGCGTCGCGGTGCCGTCGGTGATCGACTTCGCGACCGGCCGCGTGCGCGCGTCGGTGAACGTCCCGCTCGCCGACATCGCGCTGCGCGACGTGCTGCAGGAGCGCCTCGGCATGCCGGTCGTCGTCGACAACGACGCCACCTGCGCCGCGCTCGCCGAGGCCTACGACGAGGAGGGCGCGCTCGTCGCCCGCCACCTCGTGATGTTCACGATCGGAACCGGCGTCGGGGGCGGGATCGTCATCGACGGGCGGATCTACCGCGGCGCGACGGGGGCAGCCGCGGAGCTCGGCCACACGATCGTCGGCGCCGAGCTGCGCCGCGCGCCGTTCGCGCACGCCGGCGACTACCCGCAGCCCGGCTCGCTCGAGTCGCACGCCGCGGGCACCGCGCTCAACGAGCTCGGAGGCGAGCACGGCATCGCGCACGGCACCGTGGTCGAGTCCGCGCGCGACGGCCACGCGGGCGCGCTCGCCGCCCTGGACCTCCTCGGCCGGCGCCTCGGCGTCGGGATCGCCAACGCGATCAACACGTTCGACCCGGACCTCGTCGTCATCGGCGGCGGCGTCAGCGCCGCGGGCGAGCTGCTGCTCGCTCCCGCGCGCGAAGAGGCGGCGCACTTCGTGCTGCACGGGGTCGGGACGCAGACGCAGATCGTGCAGGCGCGCTATGGCACGCGGGCGGGCGTGCGCGGCGCCGCGCTGCTCGCCGGCCAGGAAGCCGCGCACGAGGCGGGGGTCGCGTGAGGGTCGCGATCGCCGTCGACCACGCGGGCGTGCCGCTGCGCACGGTCGTCCACGACGCGCTGCTGGAGGACGGCCACGAGGTCGTGGACATCGGCGAGCACGACGACTATCCCGACGTGGCGCTCGCGATCGGGCAAGCGATCGCCGGCCGCGAGGCCGAGCGCGGCGTGCTCGTCTGCGGCAGCGGCGCCGGCGTGTCGGTCGCCGCGTGCAAGCTGCCAGGCATCCGCGCGGCGGTCTGCCACGACCACTACACGGCCGGCCAGTGCGTGAGCCACGACGACTGCAACGTGCTGTGCCTCGGCGCGCGCGTGATCGGCCCGGCGATCGCGGCCGAGCTCACGCAGGCGTTCGCGGCCGCCAGCTTCAGCGGCGAGGATCGCCATGTGCGCCGGGTGGGCAAGATCTCGATCATGGAACGCGACGGTTTGGAGGCGAAGCTGTGACCAGCGTCATGAACGTCAACGAGCGGCTGGCGGCGCTGACGCAGGCCGGCACATCGGTCTGGCTCGACCAGATCCGCCGCTCGCTCACGCAGGGCGGCGAGCTGCGCCGGCTCGTCGAGGAGGACTCGCTGCGCGGCGTCACCTCGAACCCGGCGATCTTCGAGAAGGCGATCCTCGGCTCGCCCGACTACGACGAGCAGATCGAGCGCCTCGCCCGCGAGGGCCTGAACACGCGCGCCGTCTACCAGGACATCGTCATCCAGGACGTCCAGGAGGCGTGCGACGTCCTGCGGGCGGTGTTCGACGAACTTGGCGGTGCCGACGGCTTCGTCTCGCTCGAGGTCGATCCGGACCTCGCGTTCGACTCCGATCGCACGATCGCCCAGGCACGCGAGTACTGGGGCCGGGTCGGCCGGCCGAACGTGATGATCAAGATCCCCGGCACCGACGAGTGCCGCCCGGCGATCGAGCAGGCGATCTACGAGGGCATCAACGTGAACGTCACGCTGCTGTTCAGCGTCGAGGCGTACGAGGCCGTCACCGAGGCGTACATCCGCGGCCTCGAGCGCCGCCACGCCGAGGGGCTCTCGCTCGACGTGCACTCGGTCGCGTCGTTCTTCGTCTCGCGGGTCGACAGCGAGGTCGACAAGCGCCTCGAGAAGCTCGACCGCACCGACCTGCAGGGCCGGGCCGCCGTCGCCAACGCGCGCGCCGCGTACCAGCGCTTCGACGAGATCTTCCACGGCGCGCGCTTCGCGGACCTGCTGCGCGCCGGCGCGCCCGTGCAGCGCCCGCTGTGGGCGTCGACCGGGGTGAAGAACCCCGCTTACCCCGACACGATGTACGTCGAGGAGCTCGTCGGCCCGGAGACCGTCAACACGATGCCGATGCCGACGCTCCTGGCGTGCGCGGAGCGCCTCGACGTTCGCGGCGAGACCGTCCGCGAGGACCCGGCGCCGGTGCTCGAGGCGCTCGCCGAGGCCGGGATCGACATGGGCGAGGTCACCGACAAGCTCCTGCGCGATGGCATCGACGCGTTCGTGACGCCGATGGAGAAGCTGCTCGCCGGCATCGAGGCCAAGCGCGAGGCGATCTTCACGGGGCGTCCCGAGACGATCGACGCGTCGCTGCCATTCGAGCTCGAGAAGCCCGTGGCGGAGATCGTGCGCCGCGCGGTCGTCGAGGAGGTCGCGCGCAGGATCTGGAAGAAGGACCCGACGCTGTGGGGCCCGCGCGCTCAGCCCGAGGTCGCCAACCGCCTCGGCTGGCTGCAGGCGCCCGAGATCTACGCCGAGCACATCGACGACCTCGAGGGGTTCGCCGCTTCGCTGTCGGAGGAGGGGTACACGGACGCGGTGCTGCTCGGGATGGGCGGCTCGTCGCTCGCGCCCGAGGTGCTGCGGCTGAGCTTCGGCGAGCGCCAGCATGGGCGCCTGCGCTTGCAGGTCCTGGACTCGACCGACCCCGGCGCCGTGCTCGCCGTGCAGCGGTCGGTCACGCTCGAGCACACGATCTTCGTCGTCTCGACGAAGTCCGGCGGGACGATCGAGACGATGTCCTTGTACGAGCACTTCTGGTCGCTGTGCCCGGAGGGCTCGCAGTACGTCGCGATCACCGATCCGGGCTCGTCGCTGGCGATGCTCGCCGCGGAGCGCGGCTTCCGGCGCACGTTCCTCAACGATCCCGACGTCGGCGGGCGCTACAGCGCGCTGACGTTCTTCGGGCTCGTGCCGGCGGCGCTGATGGGCGTCGACTTGGCCCGCCTGCTCGACGGCGCGGGCGTCGCGGCGGAGGCGTGCGCGGGCTACCACCCGCCCGAGCAGAACTCCGGCCTGTGGCTCGGCGCGGCGATGGGCGCGCTCGCGTTGGAGGGCCGCGACAAGCTGACGTTCGTCGTCGGCGACCCGGTCGCGTCGTTCGGGGTGTGGGCTGAGCAGCTCGTGGCCGAGTCGACGGGCAAGCGGGGCAAGGGCGTCCTGCCGGTCGCCGACGAGCCGGTCGGCGCGCCGGAGGCCTACGGCGAGGACCGGATCTTCGCCTACCTGCGCGACACCGAGTCGCCGAGCGAGCTCCTGGACGAGGCCGTCAGGGCGCTGGCCGACGCCGACCAGCCGACCGTGACGCTGTCCTCCGGCGGCCCCGAGGACCTCGGGCGGATCTTCTTCTTCGCCGAGTTCGCGACCGCGGTCGCCGGGTGGGCGCTTGGCATCAACCCGTTCGACCAGCCCAACGTCCAGGAGGCGAAGGACACGACGTCGCGCGTGCTCGACGGGATCGGCGAGGGCGGCTCGCTGGCCGAGCCCGACGACGCTTCCGACGAGCAGCTACGCGCGCTGCTTGGCGAGGGACCGCCGGCGTACGTCGCGATCCTCGCGTTCGTGACCCCGTCGGCGGAGGTCGATATGGCTGCGATCGAGCTGCGAGCCGCGATCCGCGACACGACGCACGCCACGACGACGTTCGGCTACGGCCCGCGCTACCTGCACTCGACGGGCCAGTTCCACAAGGGCGGCCCGAAGGAGGGGCGCTTCCTCGTGCTCGTCCACGACGGCGCCGAGGACGTCCCGATCCCCGGCCGGCCGTTCACGTTTCAGACGCTGAAGAACGCGCAGGCCTACGGCGATCTCGAGACGCTGCGCGCGCACGACCTGCCCGCGGAGAAGCTGCGCCTCGAAGGCGCCGACGCCGCGGCGGGGCTGCGCGCGCTGACCGCCCGGGTGAAGAGCCTGCTGGCGGGCAGTTGAGCCGCGTCTCGCTCTAGCGGGCGCGCAGGCTGACGTCCCCTGAGTCGGTCTCCGCGTGGATCGACCGCGGCGCGCGATCATTCTGGCTGATGCCGGCGTCGCGGTCCACGCCTCCGGAGTCCGTCTTGGCGTCGACGGCGTAGGTACCGCGCGGCACCGTGACCTCGACGTCGCCGGAGTCGGTCTGCGCGACGACCCGTTGCGGCGTCCCTCGGGCGTCGATCTCGACATCGCCGGAGTCGGTCTCGGCGTCGATCGCACGGACGTCGGCGGTGCTGAGGTCGACGCTGCCGGAGTCCGTGTGCGCCCACACGAGCATCTGGCGGCCGGTGAGCTCGAGTGAGACGTCGCCGGAGTCGCTTTCGATGTGCGTGTCGCGCACCGCGATCCGCCGGCCCTCGACGTCGCCCGAGTCGGCGTCGACCGAGATCTTGACGCCCGCCGGCACGGTGATCCGCAGGTCGGTCGAGCAGTTGATCGCCCAGCCCTTGCAGTGGGTGTCGAGCGTCAGGACGCCGCCGGTCATGTCCATGTCGAGCTTGGGCTCGTCGACGACGTAGTGCCGGGTCTCGCGTACGACCACGCGGCCGTCGGCGGGGATGAGGTCGACGTCCCCGCTGTCGGACCGCACGACGATCTCGCGGACCGTGCCGGCGACGGTGTGCGTCCTGACACTGCGCTTGTCCAGCGCGAGGTTCACGACGAGCAGTGCACCGGCGACCAGGACGAACAGCGTGACGACGAGGAGCAGCAGCGTCTTCATTTGGTCCAGCCTTCCGGTCGTGGGGGTTCGCTTCAGTCTGCGTCCGCGGCCGTCGGCTCGCCATGGGGCCCGCAGGCGTCTGCGGGTGCTGCTTGCCCCCGGCTCGGAGACCGGGCGCACGCCACCTCGAGGGGTTAGGGTGCGAGCGGGAGACCCGCGGTGATGCGCACACTGCTGAACACCTTTCCGACGTGGCTGCTCGCGCTTGCGACCGTGGGCGTCGCGGTGGCGCTCTCGCTCGGCGGTCTGGCGCTCGTGCGGCGCCGCTTTCCCGAGCTCGAGCGACACCGCTCCAACGACATCGTCGGGGTCGTCGTCGGCGTGCTCGCCGCGGTGCTCGGGATCCTGCTCGGGTTCGTCACGGTCTCGCTGTACCAGGACTTCACCGATACCGAAGCGACGGTCCAGAGCGAGGCGACCGAGCTCATCCAGCTTTACAGCGACGTGCAGGCGTTCGAGCCGTCGGGCGCAGACGCGATCAGGGAGGAGATCAAGGACTACGTCGCCGCCGTGCGCTTCAGCGAGTGGGACAGGATGCGCGACGGCAAGGGCGACTACGACACCGGCGATCGGCACGTGGCCGACCTGTATCGCGTGCTGCAGGCGTACGAGCCCGACACGCCGGCGCGCGTCGCGTTCTACGCGGATGCCGTGGCGCGGCTCAACGACGTCGTCGACGCGCGCCGCACCCGCCTGACCGACGCCTCCGACGAGATGCCGGGAGCGTTTCGCACGATGCTCGTGCTGGGGGTCGCGCTGCTCATCGCGTCGCTGTACCTCCTCGCCACGTCGAACCGGCGGTTGCAGTCGATCATGGTCGTCAGCGTCGCGGTGATCACGAGCTTCAACCTGCTGATCGTCGTCGAGCTGGACCACCCGTTCTCCGGCGACATCTCCGTCTCCAAGTCGCCCTTCGAGCAGGGGCGGCTCAAGGAGCTGGGCGTGACCCGCGCGGACCTGCGCGGACCCTGATCAGACCGGGTGGGTAGGTCAGCGGGCCGCGTCCACCGCGGCCGCGAAGCTCCGCGCGGCCTCGTCTTCGGCGGCCGGGACCCAGATCGCGGTCGCGATCCCGCCGAAGCGCACGCGGATGCGCTCCTCGCGTCCCTTGCCGAAGAGCTTCTTCTTGTCGTCGCGGACGATCTCGGTCTCGCCGAGGTCGCCGACGCGGAAGCGGTGCTCGCTCGAGCCGTAGCGCATGCAGTCCAGCCAGCCGTCGTCGAGGACGAGCGAGCGTTCGTCCAGCCCGTCGAGGCGCTCCATCGGTCAGAGGCCCGGCTTCAGGGTCATGACGAAGATCGCCACGACGACGAGCAGCACCGCGATCGAGCCGAAGAGCTGCGCGCGCTTCTCCGCGGCCTCGTAGGCGGCGCTCGGCGCGCCGCCCGCGTCCTGCTCTGCCAGCTCGGCGAGGCGCCTGTCGTTCGGCACCAGCACGGCTCCCGTGAGCGCGAACAGGATGATCAGGATCGCGAACGTCACGCTGATCCACGGGTCGCCGAGGCTGTAGCGATCGAGCGCTAGGTAGACGCCCGCGATCAGGATGATCGTCATCGCGGGCTGGATGAGCTTGGTCGAGATCTCGACGTGCAGGCGGTGCAGCGCGGCGAGATCGATGCCCGAGCGCTTGAGCACGGCGTCGAGCATCGGATAGGAGAAGACGACGCCGAACGCGATCACGACGGCGAGGATGTGGATGGCCAGAACGACGTCGTAGAACATGAAGGCGGTCATGCTGCGAAGGGTCCCGGGCGCGGCGGCGGATGCCAAGCTCGAGGTCTCCCGCGCTCAGCGCGCCATCGTGCCGCGCGGGCGCGAGGGCGCCGAGGGCCACCCGCCGGCGGCCGGGACTCGGGGGCGATGCACCGGCCCGGGGGACTTCTCGTCGAGCGCCGCGTCCTTCTTGACGTCGTCGTGCAGACCGACCAGGACCACGTCGGTCGGATGCGAGAGGAGGCCCGCCGCGGTCTCTTGGTCGCGCTCTCGGAGCGTCCGCGCGATGGTGCGCTCGCGGTGCTCGAAGAGGTCCTTCACGATGGCGAGGAACGTCGCGGCGGCCTCCAGCATCCCTTCCGGCAACATCTTGCTGCGATCGGCTCGACGCTTGACGGAGACGAACGGGCGCTTGATGTGCTCGGGCACCTGGAGGCCCGGGTTCGCGAGATCGAGGAAGACGAGCACCATCGAGTCGCGCAGCGCAGTCGTCTGCTCCAGGGCTCGGCGCTGCGCGCCCGCGGCGAGCTCGCCGGCCTCGCCCGTCGACCCCATGAGCGCCTCGTCGCGGAACCGCAGCGTCGTCTCGAGCGCGTTGGCGTCCTTGACGATTTCCGCGGAGCCTTCCTGCAACATGCCGAAGATCCATTCGACATGCTCGGCGGAGTTGTCGATGTCGACCTCGCGGAAGTGCTTGCGCGTGTAGTAACCGGCGACGCCCGCGGCCAGCACGACCGCCGTCCCGGCCCCCGAGATTCCCCAGAGACCCTCCATGCCGAACGCCGTGAAGCCGATGCCGGGGACGCCAGTACCACCGAGCACCGTCTCGAAGCCGCCCATGAGCCGCTCGCTGTCCGATTCGCCACCGAGGAGCGCGGCGAGCCCGTGCACGATCTGGACCCGGTGAGGAGGAAGCTCAGCGTCCGCAGCGGGAGATACCAGCCCATCGGCGTGAGGTTGGCCTTCCCGAGCTCCAAGAGCGTGCCCTTGAGCTTGGGCGCGGCCGCGGTGAAGAGCTTGTACCACTCCGCGGCCGCGGCGTGCAAGCCCCTCGCGCGCGCCACGAGATACGTCACCATTCCGCCGAACGTATGAATGACCTGCAGGGCCTGCACGATGACGCCGAAGTCGTGTGACACGCCGCGGACGCTCACGTCGTGCTTGGCGTTGACGGTGTCGAGGAGGGCCAACGGGTCCTTGGGGTCTGCCCGCATGGCGAGATCGACGGCGCTGAGCACCCCCGCGACCACGTACACGCCTTGTGGGAGCGAGCCGCCGGCCGCGGCGTTCCACAGCGTCTTGTCCTGGTACTTCGCGGGGAGGTTCTTCCAGAACGCGGCGTGCTCCGGCGTGAAGCGCGTGAAGTCGGTCAACGCGTAGCGTGAGTCTTGGAGGATCTCGAGCTTCTTCACGGCGTCCAGACCGCCCTTGATCGCGGCGGCCATCGCCTCGGTCACGTGCGTTGGCACCGGCGTCTCGTACACCGCGTCGGCAGGCCGGGTGTCCAGCCCCTCGGCGACGCGCTCGTCGAGTGTGCGGTCGCGTGCGGCGCCGGACTTGGCGCCCGCCTTGCGCCCGATCGTCGGCGAGCGCGAAGCGGCGACGTCCGCCGGTGTCCTGGCCGCGACCGCGCGTGCGAGCTGCGCGCCCAGCGCGTCGGGCGGACGCTGGTCGCGTTCGCCGCCGGGCGCGGGCGACGGCGGGGCCTGCGACGGCGTCCCGGGCGAGACGGCACGCCCCGGCCGCGACGGCGCCCGGGTCGCCCGGTCCGCCTGCGGGTTCACATGTTCCTGGGTCAACATCTTGCCGAGCCGACGCTACCTGGCGCATTCGCACAATGCCAGTGCATTGCGCCTGAGAATCTGCGGCCACCGAGCGATGCCGGTCATGTGACATGTGTGCTGACGTGTAACAGCTATCCCGCCGAAGCGCACGCGGACGCGCTCCTCGCGTCCCTTGCCGAAGCGCTTCGTCTTGTCGGCGCGGACGATCTCGGTCTCGCCGAGGTCCATGCCGCTCTCGCGTTTGAGGCGGTCGATCCTCTCGCACAGCTCGCCGCTGGCGATCCGCGACGCCCGCCATTTCGGCGGCTTGGAGGTCTTCGAGAAAACACGAACCCCCGATCGCGGGTCTCGCGCTGCGAAGATAGCCACGGCGCACGCGTCCAGCAACCTCACCCCGATCAGGCGGTGTTGATGGACGGCCGATTTGTCAGGCATGTCGGTGTGATCGTCGCGCAACCTTTTCGGGTGACCCTCGTTACAGGGAATATGGGACATCGTGGGAGGCTCCCCCGAAATTGTATGACCAGTGTTGACCGTGGCCGTCGGGGTTTTTACGGTTAGCGCTGCGCCCGTCGCGGTGGCGAGCACGAGCGTTGGGGCGGACTCCGTCGGGGTCTACAGCGAGGAGCTCGAGCACGGTCACAGCGCCGACCCCGCGGCGGTGGCCGCGCGCCAGCGGGCGGCCGGGATCGGGCTCGTGCGCGACCAGTTCTCGTGGTCGCGGATCGAGACGAGCCCCGGCCATCTGGACTTCTCGGTCTACGACCATGTGGTGCTGACCGCTGCGGCGGCCGGCATGCGGGTGCTGCCGATGCTCATCGACCCGCCCCCGTGGCGCAGCACAGCGCCGGCTGTCGGACAGGCGCATGGCTTCTATCCCCCACGCGACCCCAAGGCGATGGCCGTGCTCGCCGCGTTGCTCGTGCATCGCTACGGGCCGCTCGGGACGCTCTGGGCCGCGCACCCCGAGGTCACGCCGATGCCGATCCACAGCTGGCAGGTCTGGAACGAGCCGAACGTCGTGACGTGGTGGGCCAGCGGCCCGGACCCGGCGCAGTACGTGCGCCTGTTGAGCGCGGTTTCCAGCGCGATCCGCGACGTCGACCCGACCGCGGAGATCGTCGCCGGCGGGCTGCCGGAGTCGGCGATGGGGACGCCGGTCGCGGAGTTCTTGGACGGCATGTACGCGGCCGGAGCGCGCGGCACGTTCGACACGCTCGCCATCCACCCGTACGCCGCCGACGTGCAGGGCGTCATGGGCATCCTGGCGGCGGTGCGCGCCAAGCTCGATGCGCGCGGCGATCGCGACATCCCGATCTGGGCTACGGAGTTCGGCTGGGCGACTGGCGGGCCGCCGGTCACGATCACGACATCCGAGTCCGCGCAGGCCAGGCTGCTGGGCGACACGATCGTCGCGATGCAGCGTGGGCGCGCCGCGCTCGGGCTGCGTGGATTCGTCGTCTTTCGCTGGAAGGACGTCGAGCCCAATTTTGGCCACCCCGACGTGTGGGCGATGCACACCGGCCTGCTGCGCAAGGACGACTCCGCCAAGCCCGCTCTGGCCGCGCTCAGCGACGCTGCTGCCGTCTGGCACCGCGATCCGGGTCCGACGGCGCCCGCGCCGAGCGGCTCCTCGACACCCGCGCCCGCGTCGTCGGTCGGCATCCATCGCCGTGCACTGCGCATCCGGCGCTTCGTCCGCCACCGCAGGCTGTTCGTGCGCGTCGACGTCCCTGCGGGCGGCGCCGGCCAGCCGATTCGCATCAGCTACCAGGCGCTGCGCGGGGGCCGCCTCGTGGTCCGTGCGCGCACTCGCGTCGTCGGCACGCAAAAGCGCGTCGCGCGCGCCATGTTCAAGCTCCCGCGCAGCGCGCGCTCTGCCCACGTGCTGCGCATCACCGCACGCCAAGGCTCCGTGCGTGCGGTACGCAGCCTGCGGCTGCGCCGCCCGCTGGCGCCGTCCGACAAGCCTGTCGCGCGGTCTCGCTGAGTCGCGTTCGGTCCGCCGCTTGGCCGCGGCGCCGGCATTTCGGCTCTAGAGTCATAGCCAATTGGTGCTGGCCAGTGGATTACGCTCGGTCTCGCGATCTGGGGGTCGGTGCTGTCGACGTGGTGGCGGTCCGACAATGGCGACGCGAAGGTCCGGCACTGCGGCGGCTATTCGTCTCCCCGAGCTCTCATCCGTCCGGGCTCAAAGACCCGCCTGGCGTGTACGCGTGGCAAACCCAACGGCACGGCCCGTCGAGGTCACGACCGCGGCGCTCCTCGATCACCAGGGTCTACAGGCATCTATGGAGGACCCGGTACCACCGATCGAAGTGCGCGTGCAAGGTCCTACGTTGCCCAGCCTTCCGGTCATCCTCGCGGATGGTGAAGCCTTTACGTCAGATCTTGCCGGAACCCCTGCCCGAGCGTGTACCCAGGGGGGCCTGGGCGTTCGACTCCTTCCACCGTCTCCACTATGTAGCGTTCCCGCCCAAGCGATCCAAGGCGAAGACGACGGTCTCGCGCCTCCTTCTGGGCGCAAGGGATCGAGCCGGTCGGGCGCTACGAACGGGTGCTGGAAAGAGCGCAAGTTTGAGCAGGAGCAGCTTGAGTTGCGAGCCCGCCGCCTCGTGGAGGGAGGTGCGGTCACAAAAAAAAAAAAAAAAAAAAAAAAAAAAAAAAAAAAAAAAAAAAAAAAAAAAAAAAAAAAAAAAAAAAAAAAAAAAAAAAAAAAAAAAAAAAAAAAAAAAAAAAAAAAAAAAAAAAAAAAAAAAAAAAAAAAAAAAAAAAAAAGGGAGCAGCGGGGCCCCGAGGCGTACGCGGCCTCGAATGCAGGGACGCCGAACGGGCCGCAGCCTGACTTTTTTTTTTTTTTTTTTTTTTTTTTTTTTTTTTTTTTTTTTTTTTTTTTTTTTTTTTTTTTTTTTTTTTTTTTTTTTTTTTTTTTTTTTTTTTTTTTTTTTTTTTTTTTTTTTAAAAAAAAAAAAAAAAAAAAAAAAAAAAAAAAAAAAAAAAAAAAAAAAAAAAAAAAAAAAAAAAAAAAAAAAAAAAAAAAAAAAAAAAAAAAAAAAAAAAAAAAAAAAAAAAAAAAAAAAAAAAAAAAAAAAAAAAAAAAAAAAAAAAAAAAAAAAAAAAAAAAAAAAAAAAAAAAAAAAAAAAAAAAAAAAAAAAAAAAAAAAAAAAAAAAAAAAAAAAAAAAAAAAAAAAAAAAAAAAAAAAAAAAAAAAAAAAAAAAAAAAAAAAAAAAAAAAAAAAAAAAAAAAAAAAAAAAAAAAAAAAAAAAAAAAAAAAAAAAAAAAAAAAAAAAAAAAAAAAAAAAAAAAAAAAAAAAAAAAAAAAAAAAAAAAAAAAAAAAAAAAAAAAAAAAAAAAAAAAAAAAAAAAAAAAAAAAAAAAAAAAAAAAGGGGGGGGGGGGGGGAAAGGGTTGGACTCAATCGAACCGGCATCCTGAAGAAAGCGAATGTTGAACGCATTTATGAACCGCTTCACGCGCCTTGGGTTGCGTTTTGTCGCGTTTCGCACGAGCCTCTCCATCATCTGCGTGTCGCCGGGCAAAAGATCCTCATCTGCCAGCACGACC
This sequence comes from uncultured Actinomycetes bacterium, assembly GCA_963839905.1. Taxonomy (GTDB): domain Bacteria; phylum Actinomycetota; class Thermoleophilia; order Solirubrobacterales; family Solirubrobacteraceae; genus CADCVQ01. Next base: position 1,073,471 of record CAWIXC010000018.1, read on the forward strand.
AAAGCATCCCGCACACGCATCCGCGGCACCGCGAAAGGAACCTGGATAATCTTCTCGAGATACTCGACGGCTGACAACGCTGGATTATCGCTGTAACGGCGCTCGCCGATACGCCTCCTCGATCACCGCTGGCTCACAGCCGACGACGAACACACAGCTGGCCTTGTCTAGGTAGAGCTTCAAGGCCTCCAACACCTGGATCGCGTTCTCCGGTAGGCATGGATCCAGGTCGTCGATGAAGATCACTAGATAGCCCGTAGCACCTACGTAGTCCTCAACAAGCCTGGCGAATTCCGCATCAAACCCGTCGATAAAGTCAAAGGACTCGTTCGCAGCCTGCGGTTTGAGAGCCTCCAACAGGGCATCGACGTCTTCCTCCCTGATGATCCCTCCTGGTATGAACCGAGTCCCAACTCTGGCGGAATACTTGGCGAGGCTTTCCGCCGCCGTTTGGCCTAGCCTCTGTCGGAACGCCTGGGACGATTTGCCCTTGCGAGGCGGGTCCGATTTCATCTTGAGAAATATGGTCTGCAAGAGAGCGTTCCAGATGACCTCCTTTCCGTCATACTTCCACGCGTTAACCCAGACGGTCTTCACGTCTTTAGCATGTAGCCGCTGCTGGACCATCGTCATGAGGCTCGTCTTGCCGCTTCCCCAACCTCCGAGCACGCCGACCGTCAGCGGGAGCGATGATGCACGCACTCCTGGCGAGGGCGAAGCTGCTCGGTTATCACGAGCGATATCAGGTCAGCGGTGCTCCCAAAGCCAAGGAGGTCCTGACTAGTTGGGTTGTCGTCTAGTAGACGCATGATCTCTCCGAGCGGGTCGCGAGCGCGGGCCAGCGCTCATCGTCGTATTGCTTGGCGCAGACGAGCGTAGACGCGGCTCTCGTTCTTGCACAATCATCGTGCGCGAAAGTTTCGCTGCTCGACATAGGAGCGGCCCCTCGCGCGTGCCTGTGACTGCCCTACCGCATCGCGCGTCCTCGATCGTCTCTTCGACTGAAGGCCCCTTCCGCGGCGTACGATTGGCGAGTGGCGCGATCGCGGAAGAACATCGAGCTCGAGGACGCTCATGTCGAGGAGATCACGGCGCGGTATGGCGCGCGGACGAAGACAGCCGCCGTCGAACTTGCGTTGCGGCACCTCGCCGGTCAGCCGATGTAGCGCGAGGAGGCTCTTGCGATGCGAGGAGCGCACGCCATTGGCGACGTCCCGGCTGACGAGCCGCCGCGCGACGCCACCGCGTAATCCTCGCCGAGACGTCCTCGATCCGGTCGCGGACTTCGACGCGGCAGCGCGGATCTATCCGCGCTGCCGCGCGCCGGCGTCACACCCGCGGGATGGTCGACTGCATGATCGCGGACGTCGCGTGGCGACGGCAGGCGACGCTGCTCGTCCAAGACGCGGATCTCGACCGCGTCGCCGCTATCCTCGGGATCGCGATAGACGGGCCTCCCTGCGGGCCTGATCGGCCGCCGCGGAGAACCCGCGGCCAATCCGAGTCGGCCGGGTATGTCACATCCGGACAATGTCCGGGGCGCACCCCGGCCTATGCTCCGAATCTCGGGATCCTCACGACACGGAGAGCGCTGTGGCACAGATCGGCTTCGTCGGGCTCGGTCGCATGGGCGGCAACATGGTCACGCGCATCAAGCGCGACTCCGACCACGACGTCGTCGCCTACGACCGCGACCCGGCCGTCGTCACAGATCGCCGAGGCGACCGGGGCGCGCGCGCGCGACGACCTCGCGGACCTCGTTAAAAGCTCGACGCGCCGCGAACCGTGTGGATCATGGTCCCGCCGGCGCGCCCACCCAGGGCACGGTCGACGAGCTCGCCGCGCTCCTGACGCCGACGACACGATCGTCGACGGCGGCAACTCGAAGTGGACCGACGACAAGGCCCGCGCCGCGACGCTCGAGAGCAGGGCATGCACTACGTCGACGTCGGCACGAGCGGCGGCGTCTGGGGCCTCGAGGTCGGCTACTGCATGATGGTCGGCGGGCCCGATGCCGCGGTCGGAGCGCCTGAACCCGTTCCTCGACGTCCTCGCGCCCGAGACCAACGAGCTGAGCGGCGAGGCGATCGGGCCGCGCGGCTGGGGGCACTTCGGCCCGACCGGCGCCGGCCACTACGTGAAGATGGTCCACAACGGCATCGAGTACGGCCTCATGCAGGCGTACGCCGAGGGCTTCGACCTCTTCGACAAGTCCGAGTACGAGCTCGACAACGCGAAGATCGCGCACCTCTGGAGCCAGGGCTCCGTCGTGCGCTCGTGGCTCTGCGAGCTCGCCGCGCGCGCGTTCGAGCTGGAGGGCGACGACCTGAAGAGCCTCAGCGGCTACACGGAGGACTCCGGCGAGGGGCGCTGGACGATCGAGGACGCGATGGACAAGGACGTGCCGACGCCGGTCATCACCGCCTCGCTGCTACGCGCGCTTCTACAGCCGCGGCAACGGCGACTTCACGCACCGCATGCTCGCCGCGCTGCGCGCCCAGTTCGGCGGCCACGCGACGAAGAAGTCGGCCGACGGATGACGCCGCCACCGAGGAGGCCAACCCGCTCGTCGAGGGGCTCGAGCGCCTGCCGGTCCACGCCACGACGCTCGTGATCTTCGGCGCGACCGGCGACCTCTCGCGCCGCAAGCTCCTGCCCGCGCTCTACAACCTCGCCCACGAGGGCGCGCTGCCCGAGCACTTCGCGCTCGTCGGCAGCTCGCGCTCGGAGCTCGCCGACGACGAGTTCCGCGAGCTGGCGATCGCGGCCGTGCGCGAGTTCTCGCGCCGCCCGCCCGACGAGAAGGTCCTCGCCAAGCTCTTCGAGCGCGCGCGCTACGTCGGCGGCTCGTTCGACGACGACCGGTCTACGAGCGCCTCGCGACGGTCCTGCCGGAGATCGACGACGAGGCCGGGCAGCCGCTGAACCGCTGCTTCTACCTCTCGACGGCGCCCGAGTTCTTCCCGCGTCATCGTCAAGCAGCTCGGCGCCCACAGCCTCAACGACGCGGAGGGCGCCGAGGTCCGCGTGATCATCGAGAAGCCGTTCGGCACGCGCCTCGCCGAGGCGCGCGAGCTCAACGAGATCGTGCTGTCGGTCTTCGCGGAGCGCCAGGTCTTCCGCATCGACCACTACCTCGGCAAGGAGACCGTCCAGAACGTCCTGGCGTTGCGCTTCGCCAACGGGATGTTCGAGCCGCTGTGGAACCGCAACTACATCGACCACGTCCAGATCACGGCCGCCGAGGACATCGGCATCGGCACGCGCGCGGGCTACTACGACAAGGCCGGCGCGCTGCGCGACATGGTCCAGAACCACATGCTGCAGCTGCTCACGCTGCTGTGCATGGAGCCGCCGGTCGACTTCTCCGCCGACGAGGTGCGCGACGAGAAGGTCAAGGTGCTGCGCGCGATCCACCCGCCGACCGAGGACGAGGTCGCCGACGATGGCGGTGCGCGCGCAGTACGCGCGCGGCAACGTCGCGGGGGTCGAGGTGCCCGGCTACCTCGAGGAGCCGGGCGTGCCGGCGGACTCGCGCACCGAGACCTACGCGGCGCTGCGCCTGGAGGTCGACAACTGGCGCTGGGCGGGCGTGCCGATTCTACCTGCGCACGGGCAAGCGCCTGGCGCGCAAGGTCACCGAGATCGCGGTCACCCTCAAGCCCGTCCCGCACCTCGCGTTCCGCGAGGGCGCGCAGGGCGTGCGCCCGAACGTGCTCGTGCTGACCGTGCAGCCCAACGAGGGCGTGTCGCTGTCGATCGGGGCGAAGATCCCGGGCACGCGGATGGCGATCCGCCCCGTGCAGATGGAGTTCCTCTACGGCTCGGCGTTCATGTCGCAGTCGCCGGAGGCCTACGAGCGGCTGATCCTCGACGCGATGCGCGGCGACGCGACGCTCTTCACCCGCGACGACGAGGTCGAGGCGCAGTGGCGGCATCATCGACCCGATCATCGCCGCGTGGGAGAAGGACGCCGGCCCGCTGCCGCAGTACGAGGCCGGCTCGCAGGGCCCGGCGGAGGCCGACGCGCTGCTCGACGGCGACCGGACGTGGAGGATGATCTATTGAGCCCCACGGTCCTCGACTCCGTACTGGAGCGCGCAGGACACGACGCCCGCGGCGATCGAGGCGGCGCTGCGCGAGCTCGTCGCCGAGCGCCACCGCGAGAACGAGGGCTACGTCGCGGCGCGCGCGCTGAACATGGTCACGATCGTCGACGCGGAGTACAGCGGCGAGATCGCCAACCGCCTGCGCCGCGTCGGGCGCTACCACGCGTCGCGCACGGTCGTCTGCTCGGTCGAGCCCGGCCGCACGACGATCGACGCGCGCGCGACCGTCGCCTCCGAGGCCGACCCGCGCCCCGGCGAGTTCTCGCTCATGCGCGAGACCGTCGTCGTGTCCGTCGGCGAGCGGCACCTCCCCCACCTCGCGAGCATCGTCGACCCGCTCGTCGTGACGGACCTCGCGACCGTCGTGTGGTCGCCGCACGGCCACCGGGAGGCGATCGACGCGCTCGTCACGCCGACCGGCGGCGCGCGGCCGATCGCGCAGTGCGTCCTGCTGGACTCCGCGCACGAGTCCGAGGAGCACGAGAAGATGGACCGCGTCTGCGACCTCGCCGAGTTCGTCGACGTCGTCGACCTCGCGTGGCTGCGGGTCACGCCGTGGCGGGAGCGACTCGCCGCGCACTTCGACCCGGCCGACCGGCGGCCCGAGCTGCGCACGCTGTCGAAGATCTCCGTGCGCCACGGCCGGGACTCGCTGATCTCGGGGCTGCTGCTCGTCGGCTGGCTGTGCGAGCGCCTCGGCTGGCGGACCGAGGCGCTGACGCGTCACGGCGACCTCCTGCGCGGCCGCGCCCGCGGGCGCCGCGGCGAGGTCGAGCTGCGCCTGGAGCCCGTCGAGGGGTTGCGCGTGCCGGGGCTGGCGGGCCTGGAGATCCGCTCGGACGTCGGCACGATGTTCGCGCTGCAGCGCGGCGAGGGCGGGCTGACGGCGCGCCGGTCGAGCGCAAGGGCGAGGAGCGCACGTGGACGGTCCTCGGCGCCTCGCGCGGCGAGTCGGGCATCCTCGGGGAGGGCATCCGCCATGCGCTGATCCCCGACCCGGTGTTCGCTCCGGCGCTCGCCGCGGCGCGGCGCCTGCTCGTATGAGGCCGACGGTGCGGGTCTTCGAGGATGGCGAAGCGGTGGCGCGGTACGCGGCCGATGCGATCGCCTCGCGGATCGTCCTCGCGCGGGTCGCGCCGGTCGCGATCTGCATATCGCGCTGGCGGGCGGCAGCGACGCCGAAGCGCGCGTACGAGCTGCTCGCGGGGGTCGAGGGGTCGTGGAGCCACGTGCACCTGTGGCTCGGCGACGAGCGCTGCGTGCCCGACGGCGACCCGGAGTCCAACGCGCAGATGGTGCGCGAGTCGCTGCTTGCGGTGGAGCGCGCGGAGCCGCCGGTGCTGCATGCCGTGCCATCGCCGCTCGTCCCCGAGGACGCGGCGTGGCTGTACGGGCTGCAGGTGACCGCGCTCGTGCCGGACGTCGTGTTCGACGTCGTCCTGCTCGGGATGGGCCCCGACGGGCACACGTGCTCGCTGTTTCCCGGCCACCCGGTGCTCGGCGTGTCCGAGGCCCCGGTCGCGCCGGTGCGCGAGTCGCCCAAGCCGCCGCCCGAGCGCGTGACGCTGACGCTGCCCGGTCGTGCGCCGCGCGCGCTTCACCCTGCTGCTCGTCACCGGCGCGGACAAGCGCGACGCGCTGGCGCGGACGCTCGCGGGCGAGGCGGGCCTGCCGCTCGCGATGCTCGGCGAGGGCCTCGACGAGATCGCCTGCGACGAGGCCGCGCACGGCGCCGTCGCGCGTCGTACGGATCGCGAATGAGCAGGCGCACGCGCCGCGCGACCTCGGCAAGCGTGGAGCATCCCCCAGCGCTCCACGAGCCGACCACTGATCCAGTTTGAGATCGCGGAAGTCGTCGTTCATCGCGGCGAGGAGCAGATCCTCCTCGGCGCGAGCGACAAGCTCAAAGGGCCGTCATCGTCCGCACGGACTGCTCCTACCCGCCGCGTAGGGAACACCCGCGGCGAACTGCGTCCACTCGCGCCGACTCAAGGGGACCACCCACGAGCTGGCAGGCCACCCGCTCGACGCCCGAGAGCCTGCTCCACAAGAGCCCGTCCCAGAGCCGGAGCGTGCCGTCGTCGCCGGCCGATGCGAGCGTGCGCCCGTCGGGAGCAAACGCGACGTCCTCGACAGGCCCGGCGTGTCCGGCGAGCGGCGGGCCGAGGCTGTGGTGAGCCCGCACGTCCCACAATCGCACCTTCGCCTCGGTCCCGGCGGACGCAAAGGTGCGTCCGTCGGGACTGAAGGCCACGCCGCGCACGGCGCCCGTATGGCCACTCAGAGCGGCGCCGAGCTGTATATGCGTGCGCACGTCCCAGAGCGGACGGTCCGGTCGTCGCTGCCGGAGGCCAGCGCACTCCCGTCGGGGCTGAACGCCACGCTTGAGACCAAGCTCGTGTGGCCGGTCATCGGAATGCCGAGCTGCTCGTGGGTCCGCGTGTCCCAGAGCCGGATCGTGGTGTCGTCGCTGGCCGACGCCAGCATGCGCCCGGTGGGGCTGAACGCGAGGCTCTCGACCGGGCCTGCGTGGCCGGTGAGCGGCGCGCCGAGCTGTTTGTGGGTGCTCACGTCCCAGAGGCGGATCGTCGTGTCGTCGCTAGCCGATGCGAGCGTGCGCCCGGTCGGGCTGAACACGACGCGTTCGACCGACGCTTCATGCCCGCTGAGGGGCGCACCGAGCTGCTTGTGGGTGCGGACGTCCAGAGGCGGACCGTCCAGTCGTCGCCGGCGGAGGCCTCGAGGCGCCCGTCCGGGCTGAATGCCACGCTCTCGACCGTGCCGTCGTGCCCGGTGAGCGGCGGTCCGCGCCGCGTGTGCGTCCGCGCGTCCCACAGCCGGAGCGCGCCGTCGTCGCCGGCAGCGGCGAGCGTGCCCCCGTCCGGGCTGAGCGCCACGCTCTTCGCGCCCCGTGCGCGCGCGTCCCGCACCACGCTCAGCCGCGCAGCCGGGCGAAGCTGCCACAGCCGGACGGTGTGGTCAGCGCCCGCCGACGCCAGCGTTCGGCCGTCGGGGCTGAACGCCGCAGCGTTGACCTGTCGTGGTGGCCGGCGAGCGGCGCGCCGAGCGGCTCGTGTGTGCGTGTGCTCCACACGCGGATCGTGCGGTCGTAGCTCGTGGACGCAAGCCTGCGACCGTCAGGCGCGAACGCCACGCTCGTGATGAGGTCGGTGTGGCCGCTCAGAGGCCGGCCGCGCGGGCGGTGGGTGCGCACGTCCCACAGGCGGATCGTGTCGTCGCCGGCCGCAGCCAGCGTACGGCCGTCGGGGCTGAACGACAGGGTGCCGACGAGGTCCCGGCCGCGCATCGGGGGTCCCAGCTGCCTGTGCCTGCGCAGATCCCAGAGCCGGATCGCGTCGTCGTTGCCGGCGAACGCCAGGGTTCGACCGCCCGGGCTGAACGCCAGGCTGTGCACGAAGCCCGTATGGCTCGCGAACGCGGCGCCAACCGCCTTGCGAGTGCGCACATCCCACACGCGGATCTTGTGGCTGGTCGTCGGGTACGCGAGCCGGCGTCCGTCGCGGCTGAACGTCATGGTTCCGACCGATTCCGTGAGATCCTCCGGCTGCGCCAGCTGTCTGTGCGTGCGCACGTCCCAGAGCCGGATCACCCCGTCGGGACCGGCAGATGCCAGCGTGCGGCCGTCCGGGCTCGCCGCGAGGCTGGTGACGCTCCCCTGCGCGGGCAGGGCGGCGAGCTGCATGTGCGTCCGCGCGTCCCACAACCGGATCGTGCCGTCGTCGCCGCCGGACGCGATCGTGAGGCCGCGGGGACCGAAGATCACGCTCCTCACGGCGGCGCTGTGACCGTGCAGGATCGCGACCACCCCGGGGTCGCGGGCAGCGACGAGCGCGGCGACGACGGCGCTTCTCGCCGTGGCGCCCGGCCTTGTGCGCATCGCCTGAAGCGCGAGCAGCAGCGAGATGTCCGGCCGGCTGCGGAGCAGGCGCGATGCGGCCGAGACGAGCGCGAGCGACGTGCGGTCGTCTCGCGACGGCGCGCATCGTCGCGCTCGCCAACCGCCGACACGGCAAGGGTCGCGACGAGCATCGTCAGCACGGCGAGCCCGGCCAGCACGGCGCGCAGGTTCCACGTCCGGCGCTTGGCGGCCCGGCGCTCGTCGTGCTCGCGCGACCTGCTCGCGGCCAGGAAGGCGCGTTCGAGCTCGCCGAGCTGATCGGCGTGCTCGGTCGACCAGGCCTGCGCCGTCGCCAGCCGCGCACCGCGATACAGCGCTGCGGGCTCGCGCTCGAGGCTGTCCCACTGGCGCGCCGCGTCGCGCAGCCGGGCGTGGATGAGCAGGCCCACGCGGTCGGCCTCGATCCAGCCGCGCAGCCGGGGCCAGTGCCGGATCAGCGCCTCGTGGGCGACCGTGACCGTGCGCTCGTCGAGCGTCACCAGGCGCGCGCCGGCAAGGATGCCAAGCACGCGATCACGCCGCGCGGGGTCGTGCGACGCGAGCTCCGCGCGATCGATGCGCCGGCGCGTCGGCTCGCCGCTCCTCGACGATGTCGATGAGCCTCAAGAAGATCGAGCGAGCGGCCGGGTGGTCGCCGGCGGGCAGGCGCCGCAGGGTGCGTTCGGCGGTCTGCGCGATCGCGGCGCGCACGCCGCCGGCCTCGCGGTACGCGCCGACGGTGAGCATCAGCCGTCTCCGGCGCTTCCAGGTCTCGAGCAGCGCGTGGGAGAGCAGGGGCAGCGCTCCCGGCTCGTCGGCCAGGTCCTCGAGCATCGTGTCGGCCAGGCCCGGCTGCAGCACCAAGCCGCTGCGGCGGCCGGCAGCTCGATGGCGCGGCGCAGATCGGCGGGGCCATCGGACCGATCAGCGCCTGATGCGCGACCACGGCTGCCGCCAGCTCGGGATGGGCGGCGACCCTGCCGTAGAAGTCCGCTCGCAGCGCGACGATCACGACCACGTGCGGGGTCGCGCCACGCAGCCATCAGCGCGTCGGCGAAGCAGCGACGCTCGACATCGTCGCCACACAGCGTGAAGAGCTCCTCGAGCTGATCGACGACGACGATCAGGCCGGCTTCGAGCTCGCGCGACACAGTCGCGAGGCGGGCGGGGTCGGCATGCAGCTCGGCAGCCGTCACGAGGCCGTTGCTGCCGAAGGCCGCGCTAACCGCTGCGGCGAGCGCATCGAGCGGACGAGCGCCCGGCGTCAGCGAGGCCGTGGGCGCCCGCGCGACGTTCGCCAGCACGCCCGCATGCACGAACGAGGACTTCCCGCTGCCCGACGCCCCGACGACCGCGACGAAGCCGACCTCGGCGAGCAGCGCCAGCGCGTCCTGCACCTGCGCCTCGCGGCCGTAGAACAGCCCCGCGTCCTCGTGCTCGAACGCGCGCAGGCCCATGTACGGACATGTGACGTCGCCGAGGTTCTCGTCGACGGTCGCGTCTCTCGGCGTCTCGAGTCGCGCGGCGCGTGCCCGCTCGCGTTGCGCGCCCAGCGTCCCCCGCGCCAACCCGAAGTGGTCCTCGTACTCCTCGACCACCTCGACCCCCGGCAGGCGCCGCCCGTTCTCGAAGTCGCTGATCGTGCTGTGCGCGCGGCCCAGATCCTCGCGAGCCGGCGAACCGTCAGCCCGGCCCGCACGCGCACGCGCGCAGCATGGCTCCGAACCGCGCCTCCGGCGTGTCGTCGGGCGGCTCGGCGTCGTGCGGAGCGCTCATCCGCGCTCGGGATTACCCGTAAGCACGGTGCGACCCGTTAAGCACGAATGAAGGCTGGTCGATTTCTGTGCGACCACTGTCGCGGCCGTCCAGCCTGCGGCCGGTCTCGACAACCGGTTCGTCAGGAGGTAGTGAAATGCAGCGCAAGCCAACGAAGCCGCTGATCAGCGCGCTGGCCGTGGCGGCCGGGGCGATGGCGATCGCCGTGCCGCAGGCCTCGGCGGAGGATGGGCGCGTGTGCAGTCCGGGGCCTAACGGCAACGTTTGTTCCTCGGTGGAGACCTCGGGCACGGACGTGCGCGGCCGCTTGGGAATCGACCCCAGCGGCACCGGCGCGACGATCTGCGGTGAGGTGGTGCATCTCTGGCAGCGCTATGGCTCGCGGACGGCTGCGTGGGGTTCCAACACGCAAGCTCTGTTCGACATGGGGGCACGTCACCATGGCTACGCCGTACATGCGCCAGCCTTGCGACATGCCGCACACTATGAGGTTCACGTGAGCTACACCGTGACGCTACCGAACGGCACGAAGGCCACATATGGGTACCCGACGTTCCAGAGCGTGCCCGTGCGGTTGGGACCGGTAGTACCCTTCTGCCTGTAGGGCGGACGTCCTTGCCAGCCGGAGCCCGGGCCGCGCCGGCGGCCCGGGCTCCGCGGCTGCGCACCGGCAGGTGCGGGTAAGCCCTGGCTCTTGCCTCCGTCCTTTTCATCTCTCGTCGTTTCCTCGTGCTGCTCGCCCTCGCCGCGAGCTTGCTGTTCGCGGTCGCCTGCACCGAATCCCCCGCCGAGGAGGCGCCCGCGGCCTACGTCGCCCTCGGCGACTCGTACTCCTCGGGAGTCGGCGCGGAGCGCTACGTCGCGGGCTCCGGGGCGTGCCTGCGCAGCAGGCAGTCGTACGTCTTTGCGCTCGGGCGCCCCGTCTCGTCGTTTCGCGCGTGCGCGGGTGCGACCACGGGCACCGTCCTGGCCGGCCAGCTCCGCGCGTTTCCGGCCAACACGCGGCTCGTCACGATCTCGATCGGCGGCAACGACGCGGGGTTCGTCGACGTCGTCACGACGTGCCTGCTCGGTTCGCCCCCGAGCTGCAGCGCGCGCGTCGCCAAGGCGGAGCGCTTCGTGCGCCAATCGCTGCCCGCCCGCTTGGATCGCGTCTACGACACGATCCGCCGGCGCGCCCCGCGGGCCAGGGTCCTCGTCGCCGGCTACCCGCGGCTGTTCGCTGTCCGGTCGTGCGGTGACGCCGGCCGGATCGACGACCGCGAGCAGCGCCGGCTCAACGACGCGAGCGACGCGCTCGCCCGCACGACCGCCGCGGCGGTGCGCCGTCACAGCGGGTTTCGCTTCGTCGACGTGCGCCAAGCGTTCGACGGCGCCGGGGTCTGCTCGGCGCGCCGCGCATCCACGGCGTGGCACACCCGGTGACCGACTCGTTTCACCCGACCGTCGCGGGTTATCGGACCTACGCGCGGGCAGTGAAGGCCCGGCTCTGAGCGCCTCAGGAGAGCGAGACGCGGACGATGTCCTCGCTGGCGTGCAGCAGCTGCGGGATCCGTGCGGAACGGGCGCGCAGCGCCGCGATGAGGACCGTCGGCTCGGAGATGTCGAGCTCGAAGATCACGCGCCGCCCTTGAAAGGTCCGGACGGCGACGGCGCTGACGCCCTGGATCGCCGACAGCGCGCGGCGGAACTCGCCGATCTGGTCGAGGTCGTCGAAGGGGCCCGCCGTGAGCGTGACGGAGCCGCTGAAGCTGTGCTGCTCGGGCTCGCGGATGCGGGCCGGGCCGGCGGGGCGTGCGGGGGCGGCCGGCGCCGGGTCGGCTGGTTGAGCAGGGGCGGCCTGGCGCGTCAGGCGGGGCGGGGCGGGGCGCGGGCGGACCGGGGCGCGGCGCGGGCGCGCCGGGCGGACCGGGGTCACTGGCGGCCGGGTGGGCGGGCGGACCGTGGCGGCCGCGCCAGCCTGCGCGGCCGGGGACGGCCGCTGCGGTGGCGGACCGCGGCGTCGCGGATCGCGGGGGCGAAGCGTCTTCTGTGTCGACGACCGGCGTGATGGGCATCGGGACCTTGCTCCTTGGCTGCTTGGCGGGTACCCGTCCCCCGCCAGACTCAACACCTCGCTTTCCCCAGCGTGGGCGTACCCGGCATCCGTGCCGAGCTACGACATGTTGTCGGCGCGAAGGGGCTAGTGCAAGAGCCCCCAACCGCGCCATGTGCGGCTAACCGAACATTCAGACGCCAGGCAGCCCCAGTGCTCGGGCGCCGCCGGGTCGCCAAGGTGTGCGCATGCCCGCGACCGCCCTGCGCCCCGCCGCCCCGCTCAGCGTCGAGTGGCGCGGCTCGTGGGCGCCACGCGAGGCGGACGAAGCCGCCGCCGTCGCCGAGCTGCCCGCGTTCGCGCGCCTGCTGCTGACGACCGACGGCACCGTCACGACCGCGCTCGCGGCGATCGCCGGCGAGCCCGTCGGGGTGCGCACGCTCGCGCAGGACACCGTGGCCCTCAGCGACGACGACGAGCAGCTCTCGCTCTGGACCGGCGCGAAGGTGCTCGAGCGGCGGGTCCTCCTGCACGGCGCGCACAGCCGGACGCCGCTGCTCTTCGGCGCGTCGCGGATCGTCACGCACCGTCTCCCCCGCCCGGCGCGCGACGCGCTGCTCAGCGGCGAGATCGCCATCGGGCTCGTGCTGCGCACCCACGAGATCGAGACCTTCCGCGTCCCGCTGAGCATCGGGATCAAGCCGGCGAGCGACGAGGCCGCCGCGCACTTCGGCCCCCGGCTCATGTGCTGGCGCACCTACGCGATCAACGCCGGCGGTCGCCCGGTGATGATCGTCCACGAGCAGTTCCCCGCAGCCGGATTCGGAGCGCAGCGCTGATGCGGGTGCTCATCGCGGGCGGCGGGATCGGCGGCCTCGCCACCGCGCTCAGCCTGCACGAGGCGGGGTTCGAGGTCGAGATCGTCGAGTCGGCCCGCAGCATCCAGGCTTACGGCGCCGGCATCAACCTGCTCCCCCACGCCGTCCGCGAGCTCACCGAGCTCGGGCTCGGCGAGGAGGTCGAGGCCGCCGGGATCGCGACGAAGGAGCTCGTCTACCACGACCGCTTCGGCAGCCGCATCCACGGCGAGCCGCGCGGACGCGCCGCCGGCTACCGCTGGCCACAGATCTCGATTCATCGCGGCGAGCTGCAGATGCTGCTGCTGCGAGCCGTGCAGGAGCGATTGGGCGCGGACGTCATCACGTGCGGCCTCGCGTTCGAGCGCTTCGAGCAGCATGCCGGCGGCGTCGTGGCCTCGGTTCGCTCGCGAGCGAGCGGCGAGCTGCGCGCGATCGAGGCCGACGTGCTGATCGGCGCCGACGGGATCGACTCCGCGGTGCGCGCGCAGCTGCATCCCGACGAGGGCGCGGCGCGCTGGTCGGGCGTCGGCATGTGGCGCGGCGTCAGCGAGGCCGAGCCGTTTGGCAGCGGCCGCACGATGATCATGGCCGGGTCCAACCGGCGCGAGAAGTTCGTCGCCTACCCGATCCGCGGCCGCGACGGCCGCCGGCTCGTCAACTGGGTCGCGGAGGTCCGCCTCGCGCCGGAGGACGCCGCGCCGGGCGCACACGACTGGGCGCGCACGAGCGATCCGGCTGGTGTCGTCGAGCACTTCGCGGACTGGGACTTCGGCTGGCTCGACGTCCCGGCGCTGATCGGCGGCGACCAAGTCCATCTTCGAGTACCCGATGATCGACCGCGACCCGCTGGCGTGGTGGGCGCCGGCCGGGTGACGCTGCTCGGCGACGCCGCGCATCCGATGTACCCGATCGGGTCAAACGGCGCGTCGCAGGCGATCATCGACGCGCGCGCGGTGGCCCGCGAGCTCGCGCTGAGCGACGAGCCGGCGAGCGCGCTGCGCGCCTACGAGGATGTGCGGCGCCCGGTCACGAACGCGATCGTGCTGTCGAACCGCCGCCACGGCCCCGAGCAGGTCATGACGCTCGTCGAGCAGCGCGCGCCGGACGGCTTCGCGCACATCGACGACGTCATCGCGGCGGGCGAGCTGCAGGCGATCGTCGCGGGCTACCGGCGGACCGCGGGCTTCGATGTCGAGGAGCTCAACGCGCGCCCGTCGTGGTCGGTTCCGGCCGTCGCGCGTATGGCCGCATAGACGCCGCGCCGCGAAAAGGGCTACGGTTAGGGCGTGGACGACGACGCCATACGTGTGCTTGTGAAGCGCCTTGCGCGCTCGCACCCGTCCGGCGGCACCGTCATCGAGCGCGCCGCGATCATGGCCGAGGGCACCGGATCCGCCGATGTCATGGCCTGGGTCGTCGCGCACGGGGGCACGCCCGAGGCGACCGTGAAAGCCGCCGACACGCGCGGCATCCACGGGTGGCGCCTGGGCGCGATCACCGAGCCGGACGCACGCAAAGCGTCGCGCTTCGTGCTGCCCGTCGGCGCGCTGGACTGACGCCGCCCCGGCTGCTACTCCGGGCGTTCTGCGTCGCCGTCGGCGTCGCGGAAGTCCCGGCCACGCAGGGTCCCTCCCTTCGCTGAGCAGCAGTTCGGCTTCCACGGCAAGGATTTCCTCGGCCGACTCCTTGTCGGTGAGGACATACCCCTAGGTGGGTCTACTCGCTCCATCCGCTCACCCTCCTGACAACCTCGCAGATCTCGTCGTGGAGCCATCCGGGCTGCCCACTCTGGCCCCCGCGGTGGAACATGAGGATCGCGTCGATCTCGGCGACGAGTTCATGGGTGTACTTGCTGGCACGGTAGGCCCACAGTCCCCGCGACGGCGACATCGTCGGGCGGCGCCAGATCCAGAACGGCGGCGCCGCCAGGCGGCAGACGCGGCGAGCCAGCCGACCGCAACAGGTCCTCGACGACGGTTCCGAGCGCGGCGCTCGTCACTGCCCACTTCGACGCGCCAATACTCTCAAGCAGCTCGCGGTCGTCGAGGGCAGATCCAACCACGCGAGCTGAACGATCCGCTCGGCGAGCTCTCTCGACGGTCCTCGATCATCGACAGTCAACGTACCGGCGCAGGCGCTCGCCGGTTCGCGCCCCGAACAGCGGCGCGTCGACGGCAAATCTCCGATGGCCCGCCCGCGCGAGATCTCGAGGAACCTTGCGAGGACGATCGTGGCCGCGCCAGACGGGCCGGTCGCGCCCCGGCCCGACTGGGCGTGGAACATCGTCAGCTCGAGTCATCCGTGGCCGTCCGCAGTTCCATCATCGCGATCTCGGCCCAGACGCCCTCGAGTCCCACCACGCGGTCCACCAAGGGCACTCGACCGGCCCTCGCCCTACCGCTTGAGTCCGAGCATGCAGGCCCTTGCGGCCTGCCGCGGTTTTTTTTTTTTTTTTTTTTTTTTTTTTTTTTTTTTTTTTTTTTTTTTTTTTTTTTTTTTTTTTTTTTTTTTTTTTTTTTTTTTTTTTTTTTTTTTTTTTTTTTTTTTTTTTTTTTTTTTTTTTTTTTTTTTTTTTTTTTTTTTTTTTTTTTTTTTTTTTTTTTTTTTTTTTTTTTTTTTTTTTTTTTTTTTTTTTTTTTTTTTTTTTTTTTTTTTTTTTTTTTTTTTTTTTTTTTTTTTTTTTTTTTTTTTTTTTTTTTTTTTTTTTTTTTTTTTTTTTTTTTTTTTTTTTTTTTTTTTTTTTTTTTTTTTTTTTTTTTTTTTTTTTTTTTTTTTTTTTTTTTTTTTTTTTTTTTTTTTTTTTTTTTTTTTTTTTTTTTTTTTTTTTTTTTTTTTTTTTTTTTTTTTTTTTTTTTTTTTTTTTTTTTTTTTTTTTTTTTTTTTTTTTTTTTTTTTTTTTTTTTTTTTTTTTTTTTTTTTTTTTTTTTTTTTTTTTTTTTTTTTTTTTTTTTTTTTTTTTTTTTTTTTTTTTTTTTTTTTTTTTTTTTTTTTTTTTTTTTTTTTTTTTTTTTTTTTTTTTTTTTTTTTTTTTTTTTTTTTTTTTTTTTTTTTTTTTTTTTTTTTTTTTTTTTTTTTTTTTTTTTTTTTTTTTTTTTTTTTTTTTTTTTTTTTTTTTTTTTTTTTTTTTTTTTTTTTTTTTTTTTTTTTTTTTTTTTTTTTTTTTTTTTTTTTTTTTTTTTTTTTTTTTTTTTTTTTTTTTTTTTTTTTTTTTTTTTTTTTTTTTTTTTTTTTTTTTTTTTTTTTTTTTTTTTTTTTTTTTTTTTTTTTTTTTTTTTTTTTTTTTTTTTTTTTTTTTTTTTTTTTTTTTTTTTTTTTTTTTTTTTTTTTTTTTTTTTTTTTTTTTTTTTTTTTTTTTTTTTTTTTTTTTTTTTTTTTTTTTTTTTTTTTTTTTTTTTTTTTTTTTTTTTTTTTTTTTTTTTTTTTTTTTTTTTTTTTTTTTTTTTTTTTTTTTTTTTTTTTTTTTTTTTTTTTTTTTTTTTTTTTTTTTTTTTTTTTTTTTTTTTTTTTTTTTTTTTTTTTTTTTTTTTTTTTTTTTTTTTTTTTTTTTTTTTTTTTTTTTTTTTTTTTTTTTTTTTTTTTTTTTTTTTTTTTTTTTTTTTTTTTTTTTTTTTTTTTTTTTTTTTTTTTTTTTTTTTTTTTTTTTTTTTTTTTTTTTTTTTTTTTTTTTTTTTTTTTTTTTTTTTTTTTTTTTTTTTTTTTTTTTTTTTTTTTTTTTTTTTTTTTTTTTTTTTTTTTTTTTTTTTTTTTTTTTTTTTTTTTTTTTTTTTTTTTTTTTTTTTTTTTTTTTTTTTTTTTTTTTTTTTTTTTTTTTTTTTTTTTTTTTTTTTTTTTTTTAAAAGCGCGCGGGATCCGGCGGCGGCGCCGTAACCGGCTCGCTACGCTCGTCTTCGTGCCGGTCGAAGGGCTCACGCGGATCACGGTTTCGGTCGAAGATCTCGACCGCTTGCTCGCCCTCTATCGCGACGCGCTGGGGCTTGTCGAGCAGTACCGCGACGGTGATGTGGCGAGCTCGCGGTCGCGGACGGCGGCGGGCCGCAGGTGCTGCTGCACCGGCGCACGCCGCAGCCGAGCGTCGCGGGCGTCGCGGCGAGCCTGCGCGTCGATGACGTCGACCGTGTGACCGAGGCTGCCGAGCGCACGTCTTGGACGCGCCTTCCGACCAGGCGTGGGGTGAGCGCCAGTCGGTGCTGACGGACGTCGATGGCCACGTGCTCTGCCTCGTCGGCGCCATCGGCGCGGCGTCCGGCGCGTAGGCCGCCTGCCGTCGTCCAGCCCGCTGCCTGGTTATGCCCGGTGACGCGCCCCTTGGCACGGTGGCGGCGATCCTCGGCAAATTCTCAGCTTGCTCTGAACGTTCTTCCAGCTACCGCGTCGATCTTGTCACCACGCAGGATCATCGACAGGAGGACACCCCCGCATGCTCACCTCTTCACGAAAGACGCTCACGGCGATCGCCACGGTCTCGGCGCTCGCCGCCGGCGGCGCGACGCTTGCCGGCGCGGCGACCAGCAACAACTCCGCGTCGGGCGCTCGCCCGCAGCAGGCCGCGTTGACCGGCGACACCGCCGACAAGGTCAAGGCCGCCGCGCTCGCGAAGGTCCCCGGCGGGACCGTGCTGCGCGTCGAGGAAGGCGGGCCTTCGGGCTCGAAGTACCACGCCCACGTGCGCAAGGCCGACGGCACCGAGGTCGTCGTGCTCGTCAACGCGAGCTTCGAGGCGACGTCCGTGCAGACGCGCCCGGCCGGCGGACGCGGCGGACCCGGTCACCGCGGGCACGGGCCCGGCGGCCCGCGCGGTGGCGACCAGGCGCTGACGGGCGACACGGCGGCGAAGGTCAAGGCCGCGGCGCTGGCGAAGGTGCCCGGCGGCACCGTCCTGCGCACCGAGAAGGGCGGCCACGGCTCCGCCTACCACGCGCACGTGCGCAAGTCCGATGGCACCGAGGTCGTCGTCCTCGTCAACTCGAGCTTCGAGGCGACGTCGGTCGAGGCGTTCAAGGGCCGCCCGTAGCTCCCGGGCGCCCGGACGCGAAGGATCGTCCACGTGCGCTGACGCTCCAATGCGCCGCCGCGGGCTTGCCTCCTCTCAGGTGGCCTGACCCGCGGCACGCGCGAAGGCGCGGATGCCGATGGCATCGAGCAGCAGCGCCGCGAGCGGTTCGCGCCCCACGATGAGCAGCGATCGCGCGTCGCCGTCCGGGGCCAGCGCCGCGACCCACCGCTCCTGCGAGCCCGACACGCGCACCTCCGCGTTCGCCGCCTCGCCGTCTGCGATCGACACGCGGCCACCGTCGACGGTCAACGTGTATGAAGACCGCCTCGTCGCGTCGAGCTCGACGACGAATGCGGCGACGCCACAGATGTCCGGCGGGAGCGCGGCGAGCCCCGGCGTGAGCCGTACGATCGCGCCGATGTCGATCCGCTCTCCCTCGCGCGGCGCGGTCCACGTCCACGCATAGCCCCACCGGGCGATGGCGCCCAGGACCGGCAGCAGCGCCCTCCCGCTTGCAGTCAGCTCGTACTCCACGCGCGGCGGAAACTCCCGGTAACGCCGGCGCGTGAGCAACCCGCGAGCAACCATTGCCTTCAGACGCGCACGCAACGGCTCCGACGCGATGCCGGGCAGCATCCGCTGCAGCTCAGTGCAACGTCGCGGGCCCGCCGAGAGGTCGCGGACGATCAGCAGCATCCACTTGTCGCCGACGAGATCGAGCGCACGCGCGTCGGGCGCCCACTGGTGGTACGGGTAGCGCTTCGGCACGACCGAGGCGAGCTCGCACGCAGGCGGTAAGGCGGTGTTCCGCAGGCACACGACGGGCGTCCTCGTTTGGTCTGCGAGCCGCCCGGTGCGGCCCACATGCCTCCAAATCGCCGCCAGCGCCCCGCAGGGGTACGCCCTTGCAATCACGCCCGGCCGCGGACGCGGCCCCTAACCCGCCCACCCACACCGCGCCCTCTCCCCCCCCTCCCCTCAACACTCAACCCAACCAAGACCCCCCCCCCCCCCGCAAGGAGGAGGTGCCCGCCTCTCTCCCTCCCCCCTCCCCCTCCCCCCCCCCCCCCCACCTCCCCCCCTCCTCCTTCTCCCGCCCGCGCGGAGCCCCCCCCCCCTCACCTCGGGCGCGATGACCGGCAGACAGACCACCCCCAACTCCTCCCCCCCCGCTCTCTCCCCCCTCGTGGCCTCCCGCCTCCTCCTCTCTTTCCCCTTGCCCTCGCCCCCCCCCCCCTCGACCTCTACCGTGACCGCCGGTGCCCCCGCCGGCAAACTAAAGCAGATATTCCCCGTTCTCTGGCCCTAGCGAGAAACAAGGAAAGTAGAAGGCACAGTACACCCCCCCCTCCACTCCCTCCCTCCACCCCCCCCACACCAGCTATGTCCGCTCTTGCCTACGCCCGCGCCCCTTACCTCATATTATTATCCGTCTGTGTCTGACTGCCTGACTCCCTCCTCATTGCTCAACGCTACCCCTCTCTCTTTCTCCGCTTCCCTCTCCCCCTCACCCTCCCAACTCTCCCCCCTCACCCCTTTCACACCTCACCCTCTTGCCCTCTCCCCCCCACCCCACAATACCACCAACCCCACTTTTCTTTTTTCTTAACTAAGCCCGGCCGGCTCAGCTGCGAGTCAGGCGGGCGGGCTGGGTCAGCGTGACCGCGCGGCCGGCCTCGCGCCAGGACAGCTTGAGCGTGTAAGTGCCCGCGCGCGGCGAGCGGGCACGCGGCACGCCGAACTCGAGCCGGCCGCCGCGGATGCGGCGCTCGCCGCGGAAGTACACGCGGCCCGCGCGCGTGAGCGTCACGCGCACGCGCGTCCCCGCCGCGGACTGCACCTTGAAGGTGCCCTTCGGGAGCGTCAGCTTGCATAGCAGGCGCGTCCGCGCGGTGCTGCGGCAGACGATCGTCGCGGGCGCGCCCGCGGGCCCGCGATCGCCCTTGGGGCCCTGCGCGCCGGGCGGGCCCGCAGTGCCGACTCCCGCCGGCCCCGCCGGCCCGGAAACGCCGACTCCCGCGGGACCCGGGGCACCGTCGGTCCCGGGCGGACCCTGTGGGAGCGCCCCGCCGGTGCCGCTCAGCGTCGCCGTCCGCACGCCGCCCGGCCCGTCGTCGGCGATCTGCAGCTGCGCTCCGTGCGACCCCGGCCCAACAGGCGCGAACCGCACGCGCACCGTGCAGCTCCGGCCGACGAGGACCGTCTCTTCCCCACAGCCGTCGGACGCGATCAGGAACGCGTCGGCGTGCGTGCCGACGACGCGCACGCGGCCGACGTGCAGCGCGGCATTGCCCGTCGCGGTCAACTCGAACGGCTGCGCCGCGCCGATCGTGTCCTGCGCCTGGATGCCGAACCCGTGCGTCGTGGGCGAGACGCCGGGAACGCCCGGCGCGCCGGTGTTCAGCAGCACCGAGACCGTCGAGCTCGCGTTGTTGGCGACGACCACGTCGAGCTTGCCGTCGCGGCCGACGTCCCCGATCGCGATATCGACCGGCGACAAGCCCGTGGGGATGCTCGTCACCGCTCCGAATCCGCCCGCGCCGGTCGCAAGGCGCACCGAGACATCGCCGGAGCCCGGAGTTGGCGACCGCGAGGTCGGGGACGCCGTCACCGTTGAGGTCGCCCGCGGCAACCGAGAACGGGGCGTCGCCGGCCGTCAGGCTCGTCGCCGCGGCGAAGCCCCCGTTGCCGTCGCCACGCAGCAGCGAGAGGTCGTCGCTGAAGGCGTTCGCGGTGACGAGGTCGCGGTCCCCGTCGCCGTCGAGGTCCGCGATCGCCACGGACGCCGTCCGGATGCCGGCGGCGTGCGTCGACTCCGCCCGGAACCCGCCCATGCCATCGCCGAGCCGCACCGAGACGTCGGCCGACAGCGCGTTGGCGGCCACGAGATCGAGCTTCGAGTCGCCGTCGAGATAGCCGAGCGCGACCGACAGCGGGCCGTCGCCGACGTCCACGCCGGTGGCCGTGCCGAACCCGCCCGCGCCGTCGCCGATCAGCACCGAGACGTTGTCGTCCTCCTCGTTGGCGACGACGAGATCGAGGTTGCCGTCGCCGTCCAGGTCGCCGGTCGCGACCGACGCGGGCGAAGCACCTATGCCGTAGAAGACCGGCCCGCAGAAGCAGCCCGCGCCGTCGCCGAGCAGGCCCGCGACGTCACCCGAGTCGCGGTTGGCGACGGCGAGGTCGCGCTTGCCGTCGCCGTCGTAGTCGCCGATCGCGATCGCCTGCGGCGTGGCGCCGACGCCAAACACACCCGGAAGGCCGAAGCCACCGAAGCCGTCGCCGGGGAAGAACGAGACGTCGCCGGACAAGCCGTTGGCCACCACGAGATCGCCGGTCCCGTCACGGTCGAGGTCGCCGATCGCGACGCCCGCGGGCTCGCTCGCAGGAAGATCGGACGGGGCGGACAGGCTGACCTGCGCGATCGCGGGCGGCGCCGCGAGACACAGCATCATCGCGATGACGACGACCAAGCCGCGCATGTCGAGACGCTACCTGTCACGCCCTCGGCCGGTCCACCAACCCTGCACGATCGTCGAGGACAAGGTCAGGAGGGCGAGCCGTGCGATCCAACGTGACATCGCGCACACCGCGGCAGCGCCTGCGTATCCAGCTCGCAAGGTGACGGCCCTGTGGCCGGTGTAGCCCATACACCACTCGCCGTCTCGCCGACGGCACCAAAGGAGCCTCGCATGACCAGTCGATTCATCACCTCGCATGCTCGCGACGTCCTGCGCCGACCCCGCGTCGGCGTGCTCGCGTGCTGTACCGCCCTCGCGCTCGTGGCGAGCGCGGCGCCCGCCTCCGCGGCCGGGATGACCCTGCGCAGCGGCGGCACAGGACCCCCGGGCGGGCCCGATCCGGCCGTCCAGGTCACGCAGTCAACAACGGGGATGGTGACCCGCCTCGCCGACATCGTGGCGCAGTACCCCGGCTGGGACACGCCGATCGGCACCAGCAAGTGGGTGAGCGACACCCCGAGCCGGTTTGGCGGCTCCTCGACGATGCAGGTGACGTTCACCGTGCCGCCGAACGCGGTCTCGGCGACGCTGTCGGGGCTCATGCTCGCCGACAACTCTGCGGTGGCGCGGGTCAACGGCGCGGTCGCCGGCGCCACGCCGGTGTCCTGCACCAGCCCGGCCGCGTTTCGCAACCCTCCGGATCCGTTCTCGGCGCCGGTCAGCCCGGGTCTGAACACGCTGACGTTCGACGTGCGCAACTGCGACGGGCCCACCGGGCTGGACTTCGAGGCGACCGTCTCCTACAAGCTCGTCGAACCCGTCCCGGCCGGTGTCGACAACTTCAAGTGCTACTCGCTGAAGCGTCAAGCCGCTCCAACGCGCTCGGTCACGCTGCGCGACCAGTTCGGGACGACCCGCGCCCGCGCGTCCGAGCCGCGCGAGCTGTGCAACCCGGCTCGTGTGGCGGCCGAGGGCACGTCCGCGGGCGTCCGCCACCCGGAGGCGCACCTCGTCTGCCACCGGACGACCGACATCCCCGGGACGATCACGAACCACGACGTTCGCCTGCGCAACCGGTTCGGCACCGTCGAGACGACGACCCTCGGCGCGAAGCGGCTGTGCGTCCCGTCGCTCAAGCGCATCTCGAAGGGCAAGCCGGTCCCGCCGAGCGGCTCGAACCCGGAGAAGGTGCTTGACCACTACCGCTGCTACGACGTCGAAAAGCGGCCGCGGTCGCTCGCCGTCCAGCTGAGCGATCAGTTCACCGATCGGTCGGCCAAGATGAGCCAGCTCGTGCGCCTGTGCACGCCCGTCCGCAAGACCTACCACGGCAAGGTCGTGAAGGTCGCACGGCCGCTGGCGCACCTCGCGTGCTACGCGATCAGCGAGGGCAGCGCGCTGCTGCAGCGCGACGTGATCATCCGCAACCAGTTCGGCTTCGGCCCGCTGCGCACGGTGAAGACCGAGATGCTCTGCGTGCCGACGTTCAAGCAGGTCCTCCACTGACCCGTCGCCGGAGCCCGGACGCCGCCCGCCAGGCCGGCGCCGGGCTCCGCGGTCAGGCGGGGTGACGCGCTTCGTGGGCGCCGGAGGTCACTCCTGCGCCCACGAGCTCCACCCGGGAGCGGATCCCGAGCTTGCGGTAGACGGTCGTCAGGTGCATCTCGACGGTCTTCTCCGTGAGAAAGAGCGTCTCGGCGATCTCGCGATTTCTGAGGTCGCGCGCGGCGAGATCGGCGACGCGGCGCTCGGCCGGCGTGAGCGAGCGCAGGCCCGAGCGCGCGGCCCGGCGCGGTCGCGCGCCGGCCTCGACGAGGATGCGCTGCGCGCGAGCCGCGACGGCGTCCGCTCCGATCGAGTCGGCCTCGGTCATCGCGTCATGCAGCGCGACGAGCGCGCCGTCCTCGTCGCCGTGGCGCAGCAGGACCTCGCCGAGATCGATGAGGCACGTGGGATGGTCGGCGCCGCAGTCGCCCCGGCGCATCACCTCCGCGGCGTGTGCCAGCCCGCTCGCACGCTCGTCCATGGGTGCGGTCAGAGCCGCGGCGCGCAACGCCTCGCCAAGCTGGCGCGGCGCCCCGAAGCGCTCGGCGCGCAGCACGCCGTCGCGCGCGATCGACCGGGCGGATTCGGTGTCGCCGAGCGCGTGGTGGGCGAGCGCGGCAAGCGGGCGCCACGTCGCCCAGCCGCCTCCCGTCGCCGGCCAGCGTCGCTCCCATGCCTCCACGGCGCCGACGTCGGCGAGCGCGTCGTCGGGGCGGTCGGCTGCCAATGCGACGGCGGCTCGCGAGAGCCACCAGAACTGGGCTGTGGGGAACTCCGGATTGCGGGCGGGCGGCGGCAGGCGCTCAAGCACGCGCGCGGCGTGCTCCGGGCCACGGATCGCCATCTCGGCGCGCGCCAGCACCATGATCGACAGCGCGAGCTGCACGCCGAGGCCACCGAAGGCCTCGGCGACGTCGACGGCCTCGCGCACGTAGGCCTCCGCGCTCGTCAGGTCGCCGCGCGCCTCCCGCGCCCAGGCATACCACGTGATCGCGCTGGCGCGACCGAAGACCGACCCGGACGCCGATGCCTCGTCGACGCAGCGCTGCGCCCAGCGCTCGGCCCTCGCCATCTCGCCCGCGATGCACAGCGCGAAGCACGCGAAGTGCGGAAACGGCCCGTGGGTGCCCTCTTCGCGCAGCAACCGGCCGTCGCTCCACGCTCGAATGGACAGCTCGGTGGCCTGCTTCGCGGTGCCGTGCCCGAAGGCGGCGTCGAGCGCTCCCACGGCGCGCGATCGCAGCGTCGCGTCCGGGGATTCGGCGCGGCTGCGGGCTCTCGCGAGCCATGGACGGTCGACATCGCGTGCCGCGAGCGAGATGACCGAGCCGGCGGCGGCGAGGTCGCTCGTCACCGCGATCAGCTCCGGGCCGATGGCGGGATCCGCTCCGGCGTCCATGAGGAACTTCACACCCACCTCGGCGCGACCCGCGAGCACGAGCGGCGTGATCGCGGTGATCGCACACATCGCGCGGCTGATCGGGTCGGCTGCGATCGCGATCGCGTTCGTCACGAGCTCGATCGCGTCGGGCTCCTGTGCGCTCGAGGCCGCCAGCGCCAGCTCGGCGAGCAGCGGCGCCACGTGCTCGGGCGGGGGCGGCTCCGCCCGCGCGCGGCGAAGCAGCGCGACAGCCGCGTCCGACGCGCCGCCCGCCATCGCATGCGCCGCTCCACGGCGCAGGACCTCGACGACATCGGCGTCGCCCGCCGGGTCGACGTGCAGCAGGTGCGTGCACGCGATCTCGAGGCCGCCCGGCTCGCCCTGGGCAAGCCGTGCCGCGACGACGTGCAGATGCGAGATGTCCCGTGGAGCGATCGTCTCGCGCACGGCGTTGAGCAGGAGGGGATGGGTGAAGCGCAGCGGCCGGCCGGTCGCCAGGATCCCGGCGGCGGCGAGCTCGTCCGCGGCCTGCGCGGCGACGGCGCCGGAAAGCTCCGCCAGGGCGGCGGCACGCCCGAGCTGCGCGTCGTCGCCGAGCGTCGCGACGGCCTGCGCGAGCCGGCTCGCGGGGCCGCCGATCGCCACAAGCCGAGCGGCGGTCGCTTCGACGATCCGCGCCGGCACCAGCGTACGCACCATCTCCGGGTCCGACGCGGCCCCGGCGTGCGCGCGGAGCAGCTCACGCAGCAGCTCGCGCAGGAGAAACGGGTTGCCGCCGGTGACCTCGACGCAGGCGGCGACGAGCGCCTTGGGCGCCCGGCCCAGGGTGTCGGAGACGAGCGTCGCGACATCCGGTGCTCCGAGCGCCCCGACCGTGATCTGCTCGGCGCCGGCGTCGGCCGACCACGCCGGCATCGGGAGCACGCGCGCCGCGACGACCAGCAGCACCGGCAGGTCGACGACCCGCACGCGCAGGTAGTCCAGCGCGCGCAGCGACGGCGCATCGGCCCAGTGCAGGTCGTCGACGACGAGCGCCAGCGGCTGACGCGCCGCGAGCTCCGACACGAGCCAGAAGATCCCGTGCAGCTTCACGAACTCGTCGCTGTCGGCCGCGCCGTGCTCGCCGAGCACGCATGCCCGCCCGCGGGCCGCCGCGCCGTCCGTCGACGCCGGCACCGCGCGCGCCGGCGCCTCGAGAAGCTGGCGGATGATCCCGTACGGGAGCGCCTGCTCGGCCTCGGTGCCACGCGCGCGCAGCACCCACAGCCCGCGGCCCGTCGCACGCGAGCACGCCGCCTCGACCAGCGCGGTCTTGCCGATCCCCGCCGGGCCTACGACGCTGACCAGCTGCCCCGATCCGCCGCGTGCCGCGACCGCGTATCGATCGAGCTCCTCGAGCTCGGCGTCACGGCCCCGCAGCGCACCCGCCTTCACGGCGCGACCCTACACCCAGCCGAGTTCACCTCAAAACGAGCACCGATGTGAGCCCGATCACACCGGCGACGCCTCTCGGCGCAAAGCCCAGGGATATGTCCAGGGTCCCCCTGGGTGGTGGGCGCGTGGCCCGCGCTCTGAAGATGAGCGAGTCACGCGAACCCACCATCCAAGGACCAGAAATGCACAACCAGAACACGACACATTCAGGCATCGCAAGAACCGTGATGGCGCTGACCGCGGCCTGCTTGGCGCTCACGCCGGCCGCGGCGGTGGCCCAGGGGTCGGGCGACCGCCAGCCGCCGATCTCGGCCGGGGCGAAGCCGCCGGACCTCACCCAGATCTACCGCGGCAGCGACGGCGGCGCGCTGTACCTGCGCTCCGAAGGCAGCACCGTCGTCGGCTTCGCCGAGCACCCCGTCCGCAAGTACGCGTTCGTGTTCAGCGGCAAGCTCTCGAACGACGTCATCTCCGGCAGCTGGCGCGACGTGGCGAAGGGCACGCGCACGACCTTCGGCGCGATCAAGCTGACGGTCTCGGCGGGCGGCGACAAGCTCTGGCGCAGCGCGGGCGCCGACTTCGGCCCCGACGCGTTCACGGCCATCGACGCGAGCAAGGTCCCGTGGCCCGGCGCCCGCGAGGCCGGCTTTCAGTCCAGCAATCGCCTCGATCTCGACGGCGCGTTCATCGGCAAGACCGCGCAGGAGACGCCTGACAGGTCACGCCAGTACTGGCGCGAGACCAACGCCGGCGCGTTCGGCGTCGCGGAGGGCGCTCCGCCCGTCCGGGAGCACCCGCCCGGCGTGGGTGAGCGTGTTCGTCGGCAAGCGCGACGCAAGCGGCCTCGTCAAGGGCGAGTACTTCGACGTCCCGAAGGGCACCGCGTCGCAGCGCGGGAGCTTCAAGCTCTCGCTGACGGCGAAGAGCTACGGCCGGCGCTACGGGCTTGAGCAGCTCAACGCCAACAACGGCGTGCTGTTCGGGCGCTCCTCGATCATCGAGGCCGACTACGCGGTGAACTTCGACAAGTTCGCGGCCGCTTGGGACAAGTACTTCCGCGGCCACGTCGTCGGCTTCGGCTACGCGATCTCGCATGACGGCAAGATCGTCCGCTCCGGTGGCGGCGGCAGCCGGTACCTCAAGGGGACCGACAAGAAGTCCACGCTCCCCAACCTGGCGTTCACGGCGAACACCCAGTCGGACATCGGCAGCAGCTCGAAGCTGATCGTCGCGACCGCCGTCATCCGAGAGCTTGGCCTCCGTGGGATGCCACTGACCTCGAAGGTGGCCGCGTACTTCCCGTCCTGCTGGAAGCTGCCGGCCGACATGCAGACGCTGACGTTCCAGGACCTCATCAACCACCAGGCGGGGCTGACCCGGTTCACCAAGGCGGAGAGGGCCGCGTCCCTCGTCGACGACCCCAGCGGCTACTCGTTTCAGAAGGCCGTGGCCGAGGGCGGGCGCTCGGGCAAGAAGGGCTACTACAACCAGAACTACGTCCACCTCGGCTGGGTGCTCGCCGGCCTGCTCGACAAGCCGAAGGTCGAAGCGTCGTTCGCCAAGCACGGCTGCGGCGCGGGCACGCCCGCGATGCTCGAGTCGATGCAGATCTTCGAGGCTTACGTCACGAAGATGCTCGCCGGCCAGGGGATCAACGCCAGCTGGAAGCGCGACCAGGCGAACTTCGCGTGGATGTACTCCTTCACCAACCAGAAGGCAGGCGGGGCGATCTCCCCTGAGAACATCAACCCGAGCGGCGGGCTCAAGATGACGGCGAGCGAGCTCGGCGACTTCATGGCCAAGCTCGAGGCTGGGAGGTTCGTCAGCCGCGCGACGGTCCTGCAGATGAAGCTCGGGTCGCTCGGATTCGACGGGCCGTGGCCTGCCAGCGATGGCCTCGGTCGGATGTACACGAAGAACGGCGGAACCGGCGACGGGCTCCGCGGCTACGCATCGCAGGTCGCGATGCTGCCCTCCGGCGTGCAGATCCTCGGCGTCTGGAACTCCACGGACAACGACGTGACCGTGAAGGTGCCCGTGGCGATGCTCAAGGCGTGGGAGGCCGCCATCAAGTGACCGGCGGGCCGGAGGGGTCCTCGAGGAACGCCGTGCCGCCGGTGTTGGCGATGGCCACCACCGGCGGCGATCGTCCGCACGACCCACAATGCGACCTGCGGCGTGTCCGAATCGCCGGGCGTCTCGGACTCCCAGCCGTGCCCCTTCTCAGCCACAGTGGTGAACGCTCCTGACCCCCGTCGTCGGTGTCGCGCGGCGAAGCGGGATGACTTCGCCGGGTCTTGGGCCCTTCCCCTTGCAGCGACCCCGAGCCGAGCCGTTGCAGCGAGCGCGACGCAAGCGAAGCTCAACGCACAAGAACAGGTGACTGAAGCCCGACCTGCGCGCCGGCGAGTAGCTGCCACGGTGTCGCGCGTGCGAGCGTAGGGTTTGCGGCAGGCGCCAGCGCATCGTCTCGATTCGCTGCGCACGAACCGAGGGGGAGACGTCGATGGCTACAGGGATCGTGAAGTGGTTCAACGCGGAGAAGGGCTTTGGCTTCATCGAGCAGGACGGCGGCGGTCCAGATGTGTTCGCCCACTTCTCGAACATCGCGACGCAGGGCTTCCGAGAGTTGCAGGAAGGCCAGAAGGTGAGCTTCGACATCACGCAGGGGCAGAAGGGTCCGCAGGCGGAGAACATCGTCCCGAGCTGAGCCGTGCGACGAGCCCGTCCGGCGCCGCTGGCGATCGCGGCAAGCGCGGCCGCCTCGTCGCGCGGTCAGGCGCCGGGAGGCAGTCGCGTGGTGCCGGTTCCTCGTAGGACGAGCACGATGGCGACCGGCGGGGCGGCAGGGCCGGCGCAGCGCAGGCCGTTGCGAGCGCCGACGGAGGTCCCGTTGACCATGAAGGTGCCCTCGCCGGCGATCCCGGCGAACGCGCGGGTTCCCCCAACGAGCGTGTAGCTCCCCTGGTCGACGATGGTGGTGACGCAGGTCAGCGGGTTCGTGGTGACGCGCTCGGTGTAGGTGATCCGGAAGGTGACGTCACCGCGCGGGAACTCGAACCTGTCGGTGTCGGTAAATGTCCCGTCCGGGTTGGACGTCGAGTCCACGGCCACGTTCGTTCCCACCCCGCTGAATGGCCCGACGGCAACGACGGTGTTCGTGAGCTCGGGGCCGTGCGCGACTCCGACGAAGGATTGATTGGGCGGCGGCGTTGCCGCGATCGCGGACGCCGGGCCGCCGCCGGACATCGCGACGCCCAGGAGCGTCAAGAGCACAACACTTGAGAGCGATCGGGGCCTGCTCGGCACCGTGCTTCTCCGCCTCACAGCAGGCACCCTCACAGTCGGACCATGCGGGTGGCCGCGGCGCGTGGGAGCAGCGTGCTCGTGCCCGTAAATCGCGCGCTGACGCGCAGCCGGGCGCGGCGGCGAACGCCGCGCGGGCGCGTCGTCGTGCTGTAGCGGCACGCGCCGGCTCGCGTGCGGAGCATCGTGGTCTTTCGCACGACGCGGGTCCTGCCGCGCTTGACCTCGATCGCGACCCGGCCCTCGCAGCGCAAACCACGCCGCAGGACGAGCCTGCCCGAGATCGTGATCCGGCCGCGGCGGGAGCGTGCGCTGAGCGTCAGTGCCGTGGGGGCGACGCGGACGACGCCGGGCGGCGGTGGCGGCGGCGGGAGTGGCGCCGGCGGCGGCACGACGGCGCCGGAGGCGGGCGGCGGCGGGGTCGCGGTGCCTCCGCCGGTCACCGGCGGGGCCGGGACGTTTGCGCTCGCGCTCGTCGCACTGGTCCCGCCGGCCGCGTTGGTGGCCGTGATGCGGCAGCTCAGCGCGTGCCCGGCGTCGGCGCTTGCGACCGCGTAGGTCGGGCCGTCACCGGCAAGCACCCCGTCGCGCAGCCATGCCAGCGTCGTGGTCGCCGGGCCATCCGGGCTGTCGACGACCGGCTGTTCGCACGTCAGCGTCCGGCCGGGCTCGGCAACGCCGGCGATGGCCGGGGCGCCGCGGATCACCGGCGCGGTGAACTCGAACGCGCCGATGTCACAGCGCGCGCCCTGCGGCCGCGCGACCGATCGTTGATCGTGCGCGACCGGCAGGTCGAAGTCGTTGACGCAGTGCGCGACGCCGACCGCGTTGATCGCAGGGCTCGACGGCGCCAGCGCCAGCGAGCTCGTCGCATCCGGAGACGGCGCGAGCGTCCCGAGCATCGGGTCGGTGTCAAACCGGTCGCCGGCCGCCATCCCGGGGAAGCATTGGTGGCGATCTTCGATGTTGTCTCCGGTGGTGATCGAGGCCGTCGAGCAGTTCTCCGTCCCGGCGGGCCCGGTCCCGGCCGCGATGATCGAGTTGTGGGCGCGCACGCTCCCGTAGATGTTGCCGCCCTGCCCGGCCGCCCCAACGGTGTTTCGGGCGACCGTCGAGTTGGTGACGTACGTGATGCCGGCCGGCGAGACCTCCAGCCCACCGCCCAGCGCAGCGGCACCGCTCGTGTTGGCGGTGATCGTGACGTTCTCGAAGATCGTGGTCGCACTCCCGATGGAGACGCCCGCGCCGCCGAAGACCGCCGCGTTGTTGGCGATGAGCGAGTCGCTCACGATCAGTCGCGCCGACGGGCCCGTGTAGTAGACGCCGCCTCCGCGCGCGGCGACGTTGCCGATCACCGCGACCTCGCTGAGCGTCAGCCGAACGGCGGCGGTCGTCTCCTTCGAGATCCCGCCGCCCGGATCGGCGCCGGCATGCCCGCCGGTGATCGTCACGCCGGAGATCGAGACGGTGTCGTCGGAGAGGCTGTCGAGGCTGAAGACGCCGCTCATGGCGGAGCCGTGGACGGTCGTCGTCTTCGAGCCCGCACCCACGATCGCGACGTTCCCGGCGACCACGAACGGCGTCCCGAGAGCGTTCGCATAGTCCCCCGCGGGGAGGTTGATCACATCGGGCGGACTGGGGTTGGTGATCACGCCGATAAGCGCCTCGCGCAGCGAGCAGCCCGACGCGGGCGTCATGCAGGCGCCGACGCTCGGGTCATCGGTGCGGGTGACGTTGTACGTCGCCGCGTGAGCGCTCGCGGCCGCTGCCACGCTCGACAGCACCGCCAGCATCACCGTGATCCGCACCCGTGTCATCGCCCTCTCCCTTCGTGGTTGAGCAGTAGTCCACGGCAGCGGCCTCGCGTTACACCCGCAGCGGATGACGAGGCGCTGGGAATCCCGCCGCGAGCGCTCCAACGTCCGCACGCGGCATCCGGCGCGCCCGGCATCACCCCGGGCCGGTCCTCGCCCGCCTCGCGGTGTACGCGACCGCGCGCTCGACCTTCGCCGCCACGACCGCGCAAACGTGGGCTGACCGGCCACCAATCCGACTAGATTTGTCCTGCATGCGCCCCTCGATGCCGCGTCCCAACGCGTACGACCCCACCCTCACAGGCAGAGTGGCGCGGCCGACGACGAGCGTCGCGCTGCATCGCGTCGTGGTGTTCGATCTCGACGGGACGTTGATGCTTCGCGCAACATCATCGGGGGTCCTAGCCGATGCGATCGGGCACGGCAACGCGTACAGGGCGCTCGAGCTCCGCTACGACGCGGGCCACGCGACCAACAGGGAGGTCACAGACCGGCAGGCCGAATGGTTAGAAGGCCTCCCGTTGGCGGACGTGCACCGCGTGCTCCGGCATGGGCCCTGGATCAAGGGCCTCGGCGAGGCGCTCGCCACACTGGCCGACGCAGGGTGCCGGCTGTTGCTTGCGACCCTGGCGTGGCGGTTCGTGGGCGACATGCTCGCCGAGCGTTATCCCTTCGACGCCGTCTGCGGCGCGGAGATGGCGATCGATAACGCGACACTGACGGGGAGGGTCGACGGCTACTTCGACGAGTACGACAAGCTGAGCTTCGTGGCCTCCTGGTGTGCGGACAACGGCTACTCGCTTCAGGATGTTGTCGCAATCGGGGACTCGCGCTCGGACGTCCCGTTGTTTGAGAATGTCCGCGCGTCGATCGCGTTGAACGCCACCGCTCAGGCTCGCGCCGCGGCTGAGCGGGCCATCGACACCGAGGATCTGCGCGACCTGTTGCCGATGCTTCTCAAGCCGTCCGGAATCGAGCAATCACGTCTGCGGTCGCCATGACATGGTCGGGTCCAAGAGCACGCTCCAGCACCATGCGCGCTGCTTGCTGAGCTGTCTCGCCACCATCGGTCGCGCACGCATCGATCGCGACCACCGGCTCGACATCTCGTTCGAATGCGTCAAGGGCCGTCTTGAGGACGCAGCTGTCGGTGTCGATGCCACAGATGACGAGCGTGTCGCCGGGGTGAACGGACAGCGCCTTGTCGCCGTCTCTCGTGAACGCTGTGTAGACCGTCTTGTCGACGACGCTGTCCGCGTACGGCGCGACGGACTCGTGGAGTGCGATCTCCTCGTTGGTTCGAAGAGCTGTCCAGCCCAGCCACCGCTCGTATCCGCTGCCGTTCGGGTTGTGAAAGCGGGTGAATACGACTGGCCAGCGCTTGGCCTGCCAGTGCTCGATCAGCTTCGAGACCATCGGAAGTACGGACCGAGTCCGCTCGTTGACAAAGCCGTTCTGCACGTCGAGGACGACGAGCGTGGGGGGCTTTGCAACCTTTGCTTCGGCCGACCCGCTCTGCTCGCAGGCCTCCGCGGCCGGCGGCCCCGCATCGTCGCGAGCGACGGCCATCGACCGCAGTTCAGCCATGATCTGCCCGTCGCGTACACCGGACAGGGTGTCCAACCAGCGCCAGCGTACGCTGCGAGGACGTGCGAGCCGTTGCGGGATGGTCGAGATACGCTCGACGGACAGCGCTATCGCCGCCACGTTCTCGGCAACGGCAAGCGATTCGCGCGCGACCGTGGCCGTCCCGTACGCGGTGAACGCAACGTTGCCCGCGCCGAGAACCGTCAGCGCCACGTGCGGATCGTCGCGCAGCCGTTCAAGCGAGCCGCGGCGGCGTGACAACGCGAAGACGATCCGCTGCGGCCCGGCGCGGAGCGCGGTCGAGATCGGGATCGCGTGGACCATCCCGCTGCCGATCGTCGAAAGCACCGCAACCGTCCCGTCGCTCCACATCGGCAAGTGCGCGCCGGGCATGTCGCCCGCCTGCCGATGTTCGTCACCGCCGGTCATCGCCACAGCGCAAGTGCGGGAGCGCGGTCCGGTCGGACGATCGCGTGGTGGTGGTCGAGCCCGGGGTCGAGGCCGGGATAGTCGGCGCGTTGATGTGCCCCACGACTTTCCTCGCGCTGCAGCGCGCACATGGCGATGAGCCGCGCAAGCGGGTGCGCATCGTCCAGTAGGCGGGCGAGCCCCTCACCCGTCCGCACGATTCCGGCGTGACGCCACAGCGCCTCGCGCGTGGCAGGTTGCGGGGGCGCTATTGCGGCGGGCGCCGGACGACACGCAGCCGGCACGCCCTCGGGGCTGGGCTCGTCGAGCCCGGCGGCAGCAGCGCGCGCGCCGAAGACGAGGCACTCGCTCAGAGAGTTCGACGCGAGGCGGTTCGCTCCGTGCAGGCCGGTGCAGGCCACTTCGCCGATCGCGTAGAGCCCGGGCACCGTGCTGCGTCCATGCAGATCGGTCGCGACGCCGCCCATCATGTAGTGCGCGGCCGGCGCAACCGGGATGGTCTGACGCGTGGGATCCAGGCCAGCGCCGGCGAGCGCCGCCACCACGTTCGGAAAGCGAGCCGGATCGACTCCACGCATATCGAGAGCGACCGATGGCGCGCCCGTCCGCGTCATCAGCGCCGCGATCTTGCGGGCCACGTCGTCGCGGGGAGCCAGCTCGTCGACGAAGCGCTCGCCATCTGGACCGTGCAGCGTCGCTCCCTCGCCGCGGATCGCCTCGGTCACCAAGAAGCCCTCGCGCCCGGGTACGCCGCTGACTGCCGTCGGATGAAACTGCAGGAACTCCAGGTCGGCAAGCGCAGCTCCGGCATCGTGCGCGATGGACATCCCGGCACCGAGCGAACCCGGCGGGTTGGTCGTGCGGGACCACAGCGCGGCGGCGCCCCCGGTCGCAAGGATCGTCGCGCGAGCTCGGATCGCGCGGCCATCCTCGAGGAGCATGCCCTCGCAGCGGCCATCGCGCATCCAAGCCGTGGCCGCGCGGGCGCCTTCGAGCACCTCGACGCGCTGCTGGTCGAGTACGAGGGCGGACAGCGCAGACACAATCTGTCGGCCGGTCGCGCTGCCTTCGGCATGCACCACACGGCGACGCGAATGGCCGCCCTCGAGCCCGAGCACAAGAGCTCCATGCGGATCGACATCGAATTGCACGCCGAGCCGCTCGAGGTCGGCAACCGACGCGGGCGCGTGTTGGACGAGTACCTCGGCGGCCGAGCGGCGCACGGCCCCGCGACCTGCAGCCTCGGTGTCCGCAAGGTGGCGGCCGCCGGAGTCCTCGACCGCCAGGGCGGCCGCCAAGCCGCCCTGCGCCCAGTAGGTCGCCGTCTCCGCGAGCGTGGTGGCAGAAACGAGCACCACGGACGCGCCGGTCGCCGCCGCGGTCAGCGCCGCGTACAGTCCGGCAGCCCCGGCTCCGATCACCAGCACGTCGCTCGTGAACGGCGTTCCGTTGATCGTGACTGTCCGGCGGCGTGGCATCGAGCGCGGTTCGCGCGTGAGGCGACTCATCAGAGGACGCGTGCGGCTGGCTCTCGGCGTGGCCGTCTCCGCGACGTGACGGTCGGTGTGCCGAGCGGTCGCAACGTGTGCGGGGTCCGTTTCGCTGTGCGCCACGATGCCTTGTGCCCGCAGCGACTCGACCAACGCTCGTTCGATCCGGTCCAGCATCTCAAGGCGGCTTGTGGTGGCGTTGACTTCGCGCATCGCCGCCGATTGGCCGGACTGCCGGCCAATCGCGTCGCGCAGCTCGTGAGCGCGTCGCCACATCTGCGGCAGCGTGCGAAACACGCCTCGCTCGACGTACGTGCCACCCTCCCGGCCGGGATCCTTGTCCTCGGTGATCTCGCTGACGCGAGGCAGGGTCTCGTCGAAATCTGACACGTGAGCGGCGTAGACGTAGTGCTCGATCTGTTTGCTCAGGCGGCGCTTGCTGTACGCCGTCTCGACGAAGGTGTCCACGCGGGTCACCTTGGACTGCTCTCGCTCGAAGTCAAAGCCGTGCTCTTCCTTCGTCTCGCGAGCCGCCGCCTCGAAGGTGCTCTCGACGTCCACCACGTATCCGGCTGTCAGCAGCGCCTCGATCGCCAACACGTGCAGCCGCTGAAGCTCAGCTTCCCTGCGCATCGAGGCATCGGCGATGACCTCGAACGCGCCCAGATCAGGCGCGGCATCAAACTCGCGTAAGAGCTCGACGAGCTGACGCTTCTGGCCGAGCTCGACTCGCTTGCAAACGGCGCCGCGGCGCGCGAGCACGTCCTGGGTCCCCTTGGGGAGGGTCATGACCATCACGCCCGCGGGGTTGGTCTCGATAGCCGCGTAGTAGAGCCGCTTCGCGCCCGGCGAGCGCGGATCAAGCCGGGGCACGTCGATGACATGAGTTATGTCCTCGCGCGCCGCCGTCTCCGACCCAAGCCTGCGCGTCCGCCCATCGGCCCGTTGGGCAAACACGACAGGGATGGTGGCGTTGGCGACCATGTATGCCCACACGCCGCACGGCCTCCCATTGGGGAGATCGGGATAGCCCGTGAAGCTCGACAGCACGTCGATCGCCGCCTGGCGCACATCAGCCACGATGCCTCCCCTCGCCGCCCTCCGAGCACCGGATCTCAGCGCGGCAAACCGTATCTTCGATGTCGACCTCGCGACCCGGTCCTTCGGGTAGGCCCGAATTGTGATGTGACCGGCCGCCTGCCGACTGCGCCGCGTGCCCGGAATGCCGCCCGAAGGACCGGCCACGGGCTTGACGGCGAGGAGTACCGTGGGGGCATGCCAGCGCCGATCATCAACACCGCCGCCAAGATCATGTGCGCGCACGGCGGCCAGGTGACGCTGATCCCCAAGCAGATGAAGGTCCTCGTCGGCGGCTCGCCGGCGATGTGCGTGGGTGATCTCGTCGGCTCGCCGATCGTGGGCTGCGCGCAGCCGCCGACGCCCGCGACCGCGCCGTGCCTCGTCGTCGCGAGCGAGATCCCGATCCCCATGGTGGGCATGAGCCCGAAGGTCCTCGTCGGCGGCAAGCCGGTGCTGCTGGCCGGCATCAACGGCATCACGAGCGGCATCCCGCCCTCGCCCTTGATCGTCGCCTTCCCCGGGCAGACCACCGTTCTGGCCTAGCCGTGGCGCTCGACGACTACGACGTCATTCGCGAGCTGGGCCGCGGCGGCATGGCGGTCGTGCACCTCGCGCGCCAGCGGGAGATGCAGCGCCTCGTGGCCCTCAAGGAGCTCGGCGGATTTCAGGCCCGCGACCCCGCCTCGGTCGAGCGCTTCCTGCGCGAGTCGCGGATGGCGGGCTCGCTGAACCACCCGAACATCGTCACGGTCTACGAGTACTTCGAGGACCAGGGCACGCCGTACATCGCGATGGAGCTCGTCGAGGGCGGCTCGCTGCGCCCGCTCATCGGAGACCTCTCGCTGCCGCGCGTCGCGCGCGTGCTCGAGGATCTGCTCGCCGCCGTCGGCCACGCCGGCAAGGCGGGGATCGTCCACCGCGACATCAAGCCCGAGAACACGCTCATCACGAAGGACGGGCGCATCAAGGTCGCCGACTTCGGGATCGCGAAGGGCGCCGCCGCCAGCGGCCAGCAGGGCCTGACCTCCGAGGGGATGACCGTCGGCACGCCGGAGTACATGTCGCCCGAGCAGGCATTGGGCAAGGGCGTCGCGCCGCCGTCGGACCTCTACTCGATCGGCTGCATGACCTACGAGATGCTCACCGGCCGTCTGCCGTTCTCCGGCGACACGCAGGGCGCGCTGCTCGTCCGCCAGGTCTCCGAGACGGTGCCCGACGTCCGCGAGGTCGACCCGCTGATCCCGGAGTCCGTCGCCGCCTGGGTCGCGACGATGACCGAGAAGGACCCCGACGACCGCTTCCCCGACGCGGCCGCGGCGTGGGAGGCCTTCGAGGAGGCGGTGCTCGAGTTCATCGGCCCGCTGTGGCGACGCGACGCGACGCTCGAGCCGGCCTCGGAGATCGACGTCTCCGACATCCCCGAGCAGACCGACAAGCCGACGCCGCGCAAGCCCTCCTCGACGCCGATCGCGACGACCGGCTATCAGACCTACCAGGCCCCGGCCGCGCTGCACGAGGTGCTCGAGGGCGACCCCGACGCGGCACCCGCCGTCGTCACGCCGCCGCCGCGCAAGGCGGCGAAGCCCGTCCCGCGCCGCTCGACCTCGCCCGCGGTGCCCGTGCCGTCGGTCTCCGGCATGCCGGCGACGACGGCCAAGCTGCCGAAGGAGGAGGAGTCCGAGACGCAGGAGCGCCGCCCGCTGCCGGTCGGCGTCATCGTCGCGCTGGCGGTCGTCGTCGCGATCGCGGCGTTCGTCGTCGGCATGTCAAGCGGCAAGTCCGACCCGCCGGCGACCGCGAAGGGCGACGGCTTTGAGCTCAAGGCACCGCCGGGCTGGAAGCCCGCGACCGCCGTGCCGATCCCCGGCCTGCGCGCGACGAGCGCCGCGCTGGCGCCGCCCGGTGCACCCCCGGGCGAGGGCATCGCGGGCGCGCGGGTGCCCTCTGCGCGGTTCGCCTCGCTGGCCTTGCAGGGCGACGCGACGCGCGTGAAGCTCGGCGCTGGCGAGGCCGTTCGGATCGCCTCCGGCGCGACGACGCTGTTCGTGCTGCCGACCGACGCCGGGCTCGTCGTGATCGGCTGCAGCGCGGGGGCCGCCGTGCGCGCGGCGTGCTCGCAGGCCGCCGGCTCGGCGGTGCTCACCGATGGCGAGGCGGTCTCGCCCGGGCCCACCGACGAGGGCGCCCGCGCGCTGGGCGGCGCGCTGAGGCGCTTGAGCGCCGGCATCGAGAACCCGACCGAGGATCTGCGGTCGGCCGGGTCGTCGGGCACGCAGGCGACCGCCGCGAGCGACCTGGCACGGGCGTTCCGCACGGCTTCCCGCGAGGTGCGCGGCGCACCGGTCGGCGCGCTCGCCAACGCCGCGCGCGCCCAGCTCGCGTCGGCGCTCGGCGCGGTCGCCGCTGCCTGGACGCGCTATTCGAACGCGGCGGACTCGCGCAGCTCAGGCGGCGTGAGCTCGGCGCGGCAAGCCGTCGATCGCGCGCGAGCGCGCGTGACCCGAGCCCGCAGCGCGCTGGCCGCTGCGGGATACCCACGTGGAGGTGGTTGAGCGATGCGAGCGTTGATCGTCGCGCTGGTCGTGTTGGTCGTCGTCGGGGCGGTCGGCTTCGTGGCCGGCGGCGCCCTCGGAGGCGACGACGGCGGGCTGCAGGGCTCCGCGCAGGACGTCGCCGGCGCGAGCAAGGCCGTGCCCGTGCCGGCGGCCGGGCCGTCGGCGCCGGGGCTGAAGAAGTCGTCAGGCGGCGGCGGCTCGAGCTCGAGCTCGAGCGGTGGCAGCAGCGGGGCAGCGGTGGCTCGAGCAGCGGCGGCAGCTCGAGTGGCGGGAGCAGCTCGAGCGGCGGCAGCAGCTCGGGCGGCGGCGGCAGCAGCTCAAGCGACGGCGGCAGCAGCTCGAGCGGCGGCGGCGGCTCGAACCCACCCGCGGCACCTCCGCCTCCCCCGCCGCCACCACCACCGGCGGTCGTGTCAGGCGGCGACGAGTCGATCGAGGAGTAAGCGCGGCCCGACCGGGGTCGATCAGCCCTTGCCGCCCGCTTCTCGGGGATGAAAGCGTCTGGCGGTAGGGGGAACCTTGTCGGGGCAGGCGGTGGCGGGGGGGGGAAGGTGTCGACGCGGGTTGGGCCATGGCTTCAAACTACCGCTAGCGCCCTACGCAAGCAAGCGCTTGGATACCAAGCGTGAAGACCGCACATTGAAACGCGACCTCAAGGCCGTCGATGATCGTCTTGTTCTCGAGGTACCGATCGTGCGCGCCGAACGCGACGCGCAGCTGCGCTTCGGCCACGTTGTCGATCGACGCGTACAACTCGTTGTACGTACCGCGAGCATCGAACGCGAACCGAATCGTGCGCGGCCAGAGAATGAACAGACTGACGGCGCCTGTCACGCCGAAGACAACAAGAGCCACGGTGGCCCATGCAGAAAGTCCGCTCTCGCGGATCGCAGCGGTGCCAAGCAACGAGGTGATCAGCGCCGCAGCGGCGAGGACGGTGTTCGTCCGCGCACGCAACTCCCCTAGCTCGCGCTCCTGCTGATCGAGAGAGCGAAGGGCGGCTCATAGACGATGGTCGGAACATCCGTCACGACGGCGGCGACCATAGCGCCAACGGCGGAGGATTCGGAAGGCATAAAGCGCCCGGTCGCGGGCCTCGCGGCCGCCTCCGTCGCGACCGGAGCCCGGCTAGAAGCCGAACGACGAGGCGAAGCTCTCGGCGTCGCGCTCGAGCGCGTCGCCGGGATCGGATACGTGTAGCGGCTTGCTCGTAGGTACCCCGCGCTGCTGCTGGACGTGGCGCGCTTCGTGGATCAGCAGCTGCTGGTTGTCCGGCGAGCTCGGCGCGTACTAGCCCTGGGTGAAGTAGATATCCGAGCCGGTCGTGAAGGCGCTCGTCTGCAGAGAGCGCGTGAGCGTGTTGTCGAGTGGGTCCGACGAGGCGAAGCTCTCGGCGTCGCGCTCGAGCGCGTCGCCGGGATCGGACACGTGCAGCGGCCCGCTCGTCGGGGCGCCGCGCTGCTGCTGGACGTGGCGCGCCTCGTGGATGAGCAGCTGCTGGCCGTCCGGCGAGCTCGGCGCGTACTCGCCCTCGGCGAAGTAGATGTCCGAGCCGGTCGTGAAGGCGCGCGCCTGCACCGAGCGCGCGAGCGCGTTGGCGAGCGGGTCGGTGTGCACGCGCACATCCGCGAACGAGTCGCCGAGCGACTCGGACATCCGGCTCTGCAGGCTCGGCTCGAGCGGGGTGCCACCCCCGCGCCGCGCCGCGATCTGGGCGGTGACCTGCGGGTGCACGAGGCCGCCTTCGAGCAGGCCGCCGCCGTCGATGTAGGGGGAATGTGCGCTCACAGGCTCAGCCTCCTAGGAACTCTGGGGAGGCTTCCGGCTCGGCCGCCCCGTAGTCATCTGCACGATACGCCGGATTGCGCCCCTTGTCAGCTACCGGCGACGTCGCCTTCGGCGTCTCGCGCCTGAAGCGGATGAGCTTGCCGAGCGGCTGGGAGCACGCGTCGTCGGACTGCACGATCGTCACCTCGAGGCCGTCCGGGCGCCATGCGACGTCGCACGCCTGCGTCCCGGTCGCGATCGGCTGGACGAGGCGCAGGTCGCGGACGCCGGCGAACACGACCTCGAAGCGGTCGGTCTCGAGGTTCGTGATCGCGGCGATCCGCCGGCCGTGCACCGAGTACACGGCCACCTTGACGCCCTTGCCCGGCGAGCCGATCGGCGTCGCGGTGCGGCCGCTCCAGCGCAGCGGGTCGATCGTGAACGCGTTGCGCGTGCGGTACTGGCGCACCGCGAACACCGACGGGTTGTCCTGCCTGCGGGCCGACACGAGGATGGCCTTGCCGTCCGGGCGCCACGAGATGCGCCCGTTGAGGTCCCAGCCGTCGTCGGGCAGGCACAGGCGCCCGAGGTCCGGGAGGTCGAGGCGGCCGAGGCACAAGTCGCCGTCGCCCTCCTCGCGGCGGATCATCGCGACCGTCGTGCCGTCCGAGGCGACCGTCGGCCGGATGAGCGTGTCGGGCCCGGCGTAGACCGTGCGGAACTCCGCGTCCTTGCCGTCGTCGGCGAGGATGAACCGCGTGCCCGAGCGGTACAGGACCTGCGTGCCGCCCGGCATGTAGGACGGCTCGGCGGCCGAGCCGCGCGGCTGCGGCAGGCGGTAGAGCTCCTTGCCGCCGACCGGGTTGTAGACGTGCACGACCGGCCCCTCCTCGACCGCCACCGGCGCGGGGCCACCGGACGCGTCGACCGTGACGACGTCGCCCTCGTCGGCCTTCGTGCCGACCTCCGGGTTGACGTGAAGCACCGTGCCCGAGTCGGTCGTCGAGATCCGCAACCGGATGTTCGGCTTGAGCTTGAGCTTCTCGAGATCCGCCTCGTACTCGTCGAGCGGCTTGTCCTTGAAGTCGGGGATCTTGACGTCGTCGGCCTTCTCCTTCTTGTCGGCCGCGGCGGCCTTCGCTTCGGCCGCGGCCTCCTTCTTGTCCTCCGCCCGCTGCTTGGCCGACGGCGGCGGCTTGCGCAGGAACACGCGCACGGCCGTGCCGCGATCGACCTGCAGCCCGGCGTCGGGGATCTGGCTGCGCACGACGTAGTTGTCCGGCGCGTCGGCGGGCTGCGTCTCACCGAGCTCGAGGCCGTCGTCGCGCAGGCGCTTGTCGGCCTGCACGCGCGTTCGGCCCTTCAGGCGCGGGACCTCGACCTTCGTCGCGCCGTCAGCCACGACGATGCTCACCGACGAGTCCTTGTCGACCTTCGAGCCGGCGCCCGGCGTCTGCTCGATGACGCTGCCCGGATCGGCGTCGGGATCGACGCGCCGCTCGACGGGCTGGCTGAGCCTGAGGTCCTTCGCGCGCAACGCCTTCTCGGCGGCGAACGCGTCGGGCTGGCCGACGACCGACGGCACGTTCGTCTTCTGCGGCCACAGCAGGTAGACGAGGATCGCGATCAGCGCGAGCAGCAGGATGAGCCCGATGAGCCACAGCGGCACGACCGGCTTCTGCCGGTAGATGACCTGCGTGCCGGACACCGGCGCGGCCGGGTCGCCGCCGCGGCGAAGCTTCGACAGCAGAGCCGGGTCCGGGCGCAGCTTCTGCTTGAGCTTCTGCATCGGGTTGAAGACCGGCATGCGCGGAGGCCTGCCGGTCTTCATCGGCGCGGCGGCCTGCTTGGCCTGCTGCTTGGCCTTCGCCGCGAGCTTCGCCTTGTGGCCGGCGAGCCCGCCCGGCTCCTCCTCCTCGACGACCGGCTCCGTCGCGATCACGTCGACGCCGATGCGATGCTCGGTGGTGCGGCCGACGAACTTGGGGATCCGCGGGCGGACGGTCAGCGTGTCGGCACCGACCTCGCCGGCCTCGATCGTGAGCTTGCCGACCGCGAAGCGGCGCTTGAGCTTGCCGCTGTCGTCCATCGCGGCGGGCCACAGCATCTGCTCTGCGTTGCCGTCGTTGCGCACGGCCGTGCGGTAGCGCGCCTTGAAGCGCCCCGAGTTGACGGCCGGCACGACCTCGATCGACCAGGCCTGGAACGGGAGCACCTCGAAGTGCGCGATCGCGCGCGCCGCGAGCGTCCCGCCGGTGCGCGACAGGGCGACGAGCTCGAACGTCCAGATCCCGGCGGTCGAGCGGTAGTCGCGCGGCGGCGCGATGTCGATGCGAAGCTCGAGCTCGGAGTCGCCGCGACCCGAGCCGAGCGGCACGAGGAACGCGGCGGCGGGCGAGACGACCGCCCAGTTCTCGGGGAGCCCGAGCACGGCGAGGTCGTAGTTGTCGACGATCTGGCTCTCGTTGCGGACGGTCGCGCGGAAGGTCAGCGCCGAGCCGGCCTCGACCGCGGGGACGCCCGCCGCCCCGATGACGGGGTTGACGGGCGCGAGCACGAGCGACGCGTCGCCGGTCGGCGGCGGGCTCTCGGGGATCCCGACGAGCTGGTCGGGGAAGCTCGCGCCAGGCGGCGGCGGGGCGTCGATGACGTCCCCCGGCGGTGGGCCGAAGTCCGGCTCGGCCGGGCCGGGCGGCGCGTGGACCGCCTGCGCCGCACCGACGTCACCGGGTCCCGGGGGCACGCCCGCTGCAGCGGCGGCGGCCGCGGCCCCCGCGCCGGCCGCACGCGCCGTGGCGGCGTCGGCCTCGGCGACGTCGCGTGCCTCGGCGGCACCCGGCGCCCCGGAGGCCCCGCGCAGTCCTGGCCCGTCCTCCCCCTCGCTGGGCGCGGGCGCGTCGCCCATGCCGGCCCCGCTCGTGGCCGACCGCGCGACGCTCTCGTCGGCGTCGCCCTCGCTCGACGTCGTGTCGTCCGCGTCCGCCGCTCCCGGCAC
Source organism: uncultured Actinomycetes bacterium (assembly GCA_963839905.1). Taxonomy (GTDB): domain Bacteria; phylum Actinomycetota; class Thermoleophilia; order Solirubrobacterales; family Solirubrobacteraceae; genus CADCVQ01. Next base: position 1,115,986 of record CAWIXC010000018.1, read on the forward strand.
CGCGGGGATCATCGACGTCGGCGCCCAAGCGAGGTACTCGCCGCACTGCTCGCAGAAGTCGCGCCCCGGCGCGTTCTGCTTTCCGCAGCTGCGGCAGACGACGCCCTCGCTCACGGATCGTCTCCGGCGGTCGGGTCGGCGGGCGGCGGGGGCGGGTCTGCAAACGGCGGGCGTAGCTCGCGCGGCGTGATGTCACCGGACGCGGCCGTCGGGACGTCGGGCATCGTCTTGACCTGCTTGCCCTTGCGCACGCGCAGCTTGTAGTGCGCGTGCACCGGCTTCCAGCTCTCGATGCAGCGCGCCACCGCCATCTGCGTCTCGGGCGGCAGCGATGCCTCGCAGACGACGTCGAACGACGAGACCGCGGCCGGCGGCGGCGTGTCGTCGAGGTTCTCGGACACGACGACGGAGCCGTGGTCGTTGACGTGCATGACGACGTCGGGGAAGAACAGGCTCAACGCGAGCTCAAGCCCCGCGCGCGTCCCGCGCAGGCGCGCGAGCTCGCCCGCGCGGCGCACCGCCTCGCGGCGCTGCTTCGCCGGCAGGCTCTCGACGTCGTCGACGCCGAGCCACGTCGCGAGGCCGGCGAGGGCGTGCTCGGGCGCGAGGTCGACGTCGAGGTGCGCGGGCAGCGAGTCGAGCGTCGCGACGACCGGGTCGAGGACCTCCTCGAGCGCGTGCAGGAAGCGGATGACGAACGGCGGCGGCTGGTCGTGGCGCGCGTTGAAGTCGCGCCGGTAGATGTCCGGGACGCCCTTGCGCAAGTGCTCGCGCGCGGACACCGTCGATGGCGCGTCCTTCGGCCCCCCCGGGCGCGATCCGTTGACCGCGAGCTCGAACGTCGCCATGAGAGCAGCCTACGTTCCGCGCATGGTGGCCTTGACGATGTGGACGCCGGAGGCGATCGCTTCGTCGGGCTCCAGCACGATGTGTGACCCCGCCGGCTCGGGCGACTGCTTGCCGGTCACGAGGTCGGCGCGGTACATCCGCAGCAGCCGGACGTACTCGACGCCCGGGATCTGGTGCACGACGCCGTAGAGCTCGCCCTGGTTCAGGGTGCGCCCGAACTCCCAGCCCGAGCCCATGTCGCCGGGCGTGCCGCCGACGAGCGGGTTGAGGAAGCGGTAGAGCTCGCGCAGCGTCTGCTCGCGGATGCGCACGAGGTCGGCGAGCGGCTCGGTCTGCAGCTCGACGACGACGCTCACGCCGCGCAGGCGGACCGGCGCGACGTGCACGGTCGCGCCAAGCAGGCGGCGCTCGTCGAGGTGGTTGGCGACCTCTTCGAGCAGGTCGCGGGTCGGCTGCAGCTCGTCGAAGTCGAGGCGGCGGTCGGCGGGATGCAGGTGCGGCAGGATGCGCACGGCGACCGCGTTGCCCTCGTCGGGCGGCACGCAGACCGCGCGCGCGACGCGCGGCGAGGCCTCGCCGGCGAGGTACTCGAAGTCCTCCGAGGTCACGGCGCGGTGGCGCGAGCGCAGCTCCATCGCGCCGCGCACACGCACGTTGTCCAGGCCCTCGGGGTCGACGCCGCCGCGCGCGCCGGACGGGTTCGTCACCGAGGCGATGCCGGGCGGGCCGCTCTTGAGCACGGTCAGCGTGCCGGGCAGGACGTTGCCGCGCAGGCCGCCGCCGGAGCGGTAGCGCGACATGCGCAGCGTCGCGCCCTTGGGCGGCACCGCGCCGTAGTAGCGCCAGTCGCCGTCGGCCTGGCGCACGGCGGGGCCGAGCTCGATCGTGCCGTGGGCGGCGTCGCAGACGTAGATGCGGTCGCTCGGGCCGGCCTCGTTGAAGGCCTCGCGGTGCTCCCAGCGCTCCCAGTCGGAGGAGTGCGGCTCGCGCACCTCGAGCCACTCGTCGTCGGAGGGCTTGAGCATCGGCGGGCGCAGGACCGTGAACGTCTGGCCCGGCGTCCCGTCGCTCTCGCCGAGGACCTCGCCGTCGACGTGCTCGGCGTGCTGGCACATGAGGATCGCCCCGACCGGCTCGCCGGTGATCGTGAAGACCTCGGGCGGGCGCTCGTACGCGGCGCCACCGGCCTCCTCGGGCGTCGCGACGCGGCAGCGCAGCCAGTGCAGGCGGTGGCCGCCGAACGGCACGCGCTCGCTGTCGCCGGCGAGTTCGAGCAGGACGTCGCCGCTGCCGAAGTTGAAGCCGCCGGTCGTGTCGTCGAGCACGGTGACGGGCTCCCACACGAGGTCGCCGCCGGGCTGCTCGCCGGCCGACATCTCCCAGCGCAGCGGCGGGCGCCGCGGGTCGACGCCGGCGCCGCGGGCGGGCTCGGCCTCGACGGTGATCCTCATGAGCAGGCGCGACAGGGGCTCGTCGAAGCCGAGGTGCATCGCGTCGCTGGGGACCGGCACCGCGGAGAACGCCGCGCGGTCGGCGCCGATCGGGCGCGCGGTACCCGCGTCGACCGCGATGTTGCGCCGCTCGCCGTCGCGGTCGACGACGTAGGCGGACGGGCGCAGCGGCTCGATCGTGCGGCTCTCGGCGACCTCGAAGACGACGGACTCCTCGTACGCCGTGCGCACGGTCCCGACCTCGGTGTCGCCGGCCGACAGCGTGATCGGCTCCTCGGGTGACGCCGCGAGCATGAACCGCACCCGCGTGAGGGCCGGCGTGGCGGGGCTCATCGGCACGCCGAGCAACTCGAGCAGCCGGACGTAGATCTTGTCCGGCACGCGGTTCAGGCGATACGTCGTCATCTCGGTCATCCACGCGAACAGCTCGATCAGCGTGATCCCCGGGTCGGACACGTTGTGCTCGGTCCACTCCGGGCAGCGGCGGACGATCCGCGTGCGCGCCTCGGAGACGAGCTCCTGAAAGCCGCGGTCGTCGAGCTCGATCTCCGGCAGCCTCACCACGACACGACCTCCGCGTCGATGATCTCGTCCGCGCCCTCCTCCTCCGGGATGACGTAGAACGGGTGGACGAGGTTGCGCACGCCGGGGACCTCCGGGATCTCGTAGGTCAGCACGATGTCGAGGCGGCCCTCGTGGCGCCCGCTGAGGTCGAAGTCGACGCCGACGACCGACGCGCGCGGCTCCCAGCGCTCGATCGCCTCGCGCACGGCGCTCTCGATTGCGCCGAACGCGGACGCGTCGAGGACGTCGAAGACGTGGTCGTGCACCGCGCAGCCGAACTCGGGGCGCATCGGGCGCTCGCCGGGCGCGGTCGCGAGGATGATCGAGAGCGCCTGCGCGATGTCCGTCTCGCCGGTGACGAGCGTGATCGCGCCGCGCTGGTCGACGGCCAGCGGGAACGCGAGGCCGGATCCGAGGTTGGTGTTCATCCGATCATCACGCTCGCGCCGGAGAGCTGCAGGACGCCTGAGGCCTGCACCTGAACCATCGCGCCCTTGATCTGCATCGGCCCTGACGCCTCGACCGTCACCCCGGCCGAGCCGGTGATCTTCACCTGGCTCGTCGAGGTGATCTCGACCCCCTGCGTTCCCTTCTGCGTGATCTTGCCGTCGGTCTGGATCGTGATCGCCCCGCCCTGCGTGCACGACAGCTTCAGGTCCTTGCCCGCCGACACGTCGAACGTACCCTGCTCGCTTTTCACCGTGATGTCTTCGCCGCTTGTGAGCAGAGTCTTCTTGTCGTTCTGCACGTCGATGTCGCGTGGGAAGCGCGATGCAAGCGAGCTCGTGTCCTTGACGAGGTCCGAGCCGGGCGTGTCGACGCCGTTGAACAGCGCGCCGACGACGATCGGGCGGCGCACGTCGCCGTGCTCGAAGCCGATCGCGACCTCGTCGCCGACGTGCGGCAGCGTCACGGTCCCGCGCTCCTTGCCCGCCGCGCCCCAGGCGATCCGCGCCCAGCCGCTCTCGACCTCGTCGTTGAGCAACGGGTACTTGACCTTCACGCGCGCGAGCTTGTCGGGGTCCGCGTTGTCGGTGACGACCCCGATGACGAGGTGATCGGCGAACCCGGGCCCCCGGCCGCCCTGCATCGTCTGGGCGAGCGGCCTGCCGCCGGCACCGAGCGTGAGCTGCGTGACGTAGCCGCGCGTCCCGTAGCTGTGGATCGCCGAGACGATCCGGTGCGTGCCGGCGAAGCGCGTGCCGACGCCGCTGACGTCGACGTACTCGCCCGCGAGCAGGAGCGGGTCGCCGGAAGCGGTCGCCGTCGCCTGCACGCGCTCGTGGCCGAGATGCATCGCGGAGGCCTTGGCGTGGACGTCGGCCTCGGCGTCGGACGACACGTGGGCGGTGGCGACGAGCACCTTGCTCCCGGAGACCGCCGTGTTGACGGCGCCGTTCTGGACTGTCGTCGAGGCCTTCGGCGTGCCGGACTTCGCGATCGCCTTCTTGCGCTTGACGTCCCAGCCGCGGACGTCCACCGTGGCAGCCTGGCCGAGGCCGCTCACGCGGGGGCGAAAGCGCTGCAGCGTCTCGCCGTAGACGAGCTCGGCGGCAGCCCCCTTGGTCTTCGACGGGTCGATGATGTGCAGCGCGGCGGCGGCGACGTCGAGCTCGCCGCCGTGGCTCTGGACGAGCCGCGACAGGTACTCCCAGTCGGTCTCCCCCACCTGGTGGCGCTCCTCGGGCGCCCCGCCGCCGAGCTGCGCGAGCTTGCCGACTTTCATGCCGTGCTCGCCGGCCATCTTCCTCGCGATGTCGGAGACGGTCATCTGGCGAAACGTGCGCGTCGTCGTCTTGCGGTGCATGCGGTGCGAGCGGTCGTGCGCGGTGACGGTCAGCTCCATCACGGGCTCGCCTGCGAGCGAGGACCCGAGCTCGGCCTCGATCGTCGTGATCTCACCGTCGAAGACGTCGCCGGGCTGGCCGCCGATGGCCTTCGCGAGCTTGACGGTGATCGGCGCGCCGAGCGCGAAGCGGGTGTCGTCGATGACCTTCAGCGTGCCGGTGGGCTCGGGATCCTCGGCGAGGCGGATCGTGCAGACGTCGGGCAGGCCGACGGTCGTCTCGACCTTGACCTCCATGACGCGGCTGCCCAGCGTCGGGTCCATCGGGCTGCCGCCGAGCGTGACCTTGCACCCGGCGGCGAGGTCGGTCGCCGCGCCGACGGGGCTCACGTCGGGACCTCCGGGATCGTGAGCCGGCGGCCGGGGCGCAGGGCGAGTGGGTCGTTGATGTTGTTCGCTTTGGCGATCGTCCGCCAGGTCGTGGGGTCGCCGTAGGCGGCGTAGGCGAGCGAGGGCAGGCTGTCGCCCTCGCTGACGATGCAGCTCGAGCCCGCTTCGGCGGCGCGGGTCGTGGGGTTCTGGCCGGCCGGCGTGCCGCCGCCGGTGCGCGGGTCGGCCGCGACCTGCAGGAGGGTCATCTGCGCCCAGGCGCGGACGGGCTCGCCGTCGGCGCGGAAGAGGACGAAGCGGACGTCGAGGCTTGTCGGGACGGCCTTGAAGGACTCGTACGCGCCCCAGCGGAACGTGACCGTCGGCGGCGCGCTGCCCGCACCCGAGCCGCCGTTGGGGACCTCCATCATCGCGAACAGGCTGTCGGTGATCGGGCGGACGCTCGGCTTGGCGGGGGTGCTCAGCGTCACGTCGAACAGCAGCTCGACGGTGAGCTCGCGGGGCGCGCCGCCGACGAACTGCGGGACGCCGAAGCTCACGCCGGGGATGCTCTGGACCTGGTAGCCGTTGGTCTTCGAGATCGCGTACTGGGCGGGGTTGAAGAGGCAGTCGATGGGTGGCTTGCCCTCGACCTCGAGCTTCGCCTTCTGCACGCTCGTCGGTCCGGCGGCGGCTGCCGCCCCACCGCCGCCGGGGGCGTCGGTGGCTCCGGCGGCCGCGGCGGGAGCGACCTCGGCGCCGGGTTGGGCTGCGGCTTCGGGGACGCCGGCGGCGGGCGCGCCGGCGGCTGCGCCCGGGGCGGCGGGGGCGGCCGGGGCCGCGGCGGTGGCTGCCGCTGCCGCGCCGGCTGGTGCTGCCGCGGCGGCCGGGACGGCTGGTGCGGCCGGCGGCTCGGCGCCGCCGGGGAGGCCGCCCAGGCCGGCCGCTGCGGCTGCGGCGCCCGCGGCGCCTGCGGCCGCACCGGCGGCGGCGACGGCCGCGGGCGGGACGCCTGCGGCTGCGGCCGCGTCGCCAAGGGCGGCGGCGCTCGGGACCTGGCCGGCCGCGGCGGCGGTCGCCGCGGCTCCTGCGGCCTGGGCCGCCTCGGGAGGCACGCCCGCGGCTTGGGCCGCGGCAGCGACGCTCGCGGCGTCCGGGGGCGTGCCGGTGGCGGCGGCTTGCGCTGCGGCCTTCGAGGCGGCGACGGCTTCGGGCGGGGCGCCCGCGGCCGCGGCAGCCGCGGCGACGCTGTCGGCGCTCGGAGGCTGGCCGGTGGCGGCGGCCTGCGCGGCGGCCTTCGAGGCGGCGACGGCTTCAGGCGGGGCGCCAGCGGCCGCGGCAGCCGCGGCGACGCTGTCGGCGCTCGGAGGCTGGCCGGAGGCGGCGGCCTGCGCCGCCTGCGAAGCGGCGGCCTGCGCCTCGGGGGGCGCGCCAGCGGCAGCGGCAGCCGCTCCGGCGGCGCCTGCGGGTGTGGTCGGCACGCTCGTCGGGGCGGTGGGCGCACCACCGGCGGCGGGTGCGCCACCGCCGCCCGCAGGCGCATCCGCGCCGCCAGCAGGCGCGCCACCGCCGGCGTCCCCCGCGCCACCCCCTGCAGCCGCGCCGCCACCAGCAGCGTCGCCACCGCCGCCTGCTGCCGCGCTACCCGCAGCCTCGCCACCGCCACCGGCATCCGCGCCGCCGGCGGCGCCGCCGCCAGCATCGCCGCCGGCCTCGGCCCCACCCGCGGCATCTCCACCGCCAGCTTCGGCACCGGCTCCGCCTGCTCCGCCAGCGGCCTCGCCGCCGGCCCCAGCATCACCGCCGGCAGCCACCTCGCCACCACCAGCCTCGGCGCCACCGGCCCCAGCCTCACCACCCGCAGCCGCCTCGCCACCACCAGCCTCGGCGCCACGGGCCCCAGCCTCACCACCCGCAGCCGCCTCGCCACCACCATCCTCGGCGCCACGGGCCCCAGCCTCACCACCCGCAGCCGCCTCGCCACCACCATCCTCGGCGCCACCCGCAGCCGCCTCACCGTCACCGGCTCCAGCCTCACCGCCGGCGGCCGCCTCGCCACCACCAGCCTCGGCGCCACCCGCAGCGGCGTCGCCACCTCCGGCGGCCTCGCCCCCGCCTTCGGCTCCGCTCGCGGCCGCCTCGCCGCCCGCGTCGGCTCCGCCCGCGGCGTCCGCGCCGGCGGCTGCCGACTCGCCGCCCGCGCCTGCTTCGCTTGTGGCGCCCGCGTCGCCCGCTGCGGCCTCGCCACCCGCAGCCCCGGTCTCCCCGCCGCTCGCGGCAGCGTCGGCGCCGCCCTCAGCCGCCGCGCCGGCCGGCGCCTCGCCGGCGGGCGCCTCCGCCGCCGGTGCATCCGCCGCCGCGGCCTCATCGGCCGCAGCTGCGTCACCGGCCGCCTCAGGCTCGCCAGCCGCCTCGGCCTCTCCACCCGCGGGGGGCTGATCGCCGGCCGCACCCGCGCCCGCGGCCGCGCCGCCCTCCGGCGCGCCGGCGTCCTTGTCCTTCTTGTCAGCGGGGTCGTCGTCGCCGCCGATCCCGAAGAAGTTGCCCAGGCCCTCCTTCACCTCGTCGGCCTTGTCGACCTGGCCTTCCTTCTCGTCGTCGCGATCGTCTGTCACGGCGGCATCACCGTCATCCCTCCATGAGCGACCTCAAGCTCCTCGCCGGCGACGTCGCTGCCACCCGCCGATAGCACGGGTCCCGTCCAGCGGATCGGATACGCCTCCGCGAACGACCACGCGCGCACGGCCTCGCCGTCGTTCGAGAGGAACGTGACCGTCATCGTGTGGCGCTCGGCACCGAGGCGGGTCTTGGCGAACCACTCCTCGACCGCGCGGCTCGTCAGCCCGTTGGAGAGCACGAGGTTTGGATAGGTCATCTGCCCGGGCAGCCGATGGACGACGTCGTTGATGCCACCCTCGCGATACTCAAGCACCTCGACGGTGGCTTCGAGCCCGCGAATCGAGCCGAAGGTGCCGAGCGTGCGGCCGAGGACCTCGGCCGTAAACGCGGACGCGGCGACGGATGCGGAGTCCGCGACTTGTGGTGGTGGTCCGTTGGCTGGTTTCATCAGCGTAGGTCGTCGAGGAGGTAGCCGAGGCGCTCGCGACCGTCACGCAGCTCGTGGCGCAGGCGCTCGAGGACATGGTCGGCGATGGCGTCGAGGTCCGGGGATGCGGAGGAGGCCGATTGCTCGCTGCCGCTCTGCGCGAGCTGCGGGGATGCGTTGGTCTCGACGCGCGCCAGGGGCGCGGGACGCGTCATCGGTGCCGGCTTGGGCCAGCGTGCGACGGCCAGGATCGGCGCGATCGCCGGCGTGGCGGCGGCCGGCGGCGCGAGTGGAGCGGCGGCCACCGGCAGCGCGTTGCGATACGCGGCGAGCGTGGCGGCGCGCGTCGGCTCGGGCCGCCCCGCGGCCTGTCGCGCGACCGCTCCGGGCGCGCCAACGCCTGGCGGCGGCGCTGCGGCGGGCGCGTCAGCGCCCGGCGGCGGAGCGAGGTCGGAGCCCTGCGGTTGCGAGGTAGCTGCGGTCGGCAGCGCGGTGACGGTCGCCCGCGCGGGTTCCGGGCCGGCCATGCTGCCGGTCTCGGCACGCTGTGCGCGGGGCCGCAGCGACACGCGCCGAATCGAAGCGCCATCGCGGGAATCGGCCGGCGACATCGTCCGGGCGCGGCGATCCGCGAGCGGCGACGCGCCATCCGCAGCCTCGCGCCCGAGTCCGCCCGACTCGGACGGCGAGCCCACCCGACCGGACTGCGCGGCGGGCGCGCCTGCGTCGGCCGGACCGCCGGGCGAGGGCGACGAGGCGGCGGGGCTGCTGGCGCGCGGCGCCGGCGCGGCAGGCCGACCGGCCTCCGAAGCCTGGGTGCGCCCAGGCACGTCACGCGAGCCAGATGCGCCGGACGGAGCAGGTGCGGAGCGAATCGGTGGGGCGGCCACCTGGCTCGACGCTGCGGGTGAAGATGACGAGCGGTCCGCGGGCGAAGTTAGCGCGACGCGGTCGGACGTCGCGGTGAGCGGCACGACGACCGCCCGAGGTGCCGGGCTTCCCGGAGGCAGCCCGTCAGCGGCGGGGGACGGCGTGGCAGAGGACGCCCCGGAGGGTGACGAGGGGATCTCGGAGCCGGAGTCGCCCGCGGAGCGAGCACCGCCGGGTAGCGCCGGGACAGCGAGCGGCGGCGCGCCGGAATGGCCGGACCCCGGAGTCGAGGCCGCGCCATCCGAGGGCGTGCGAGCGAGGTCGCCGCCATTCGGCCGTGCTGGGGCAACCCGCGACGGCGCGCTCCCGGGCCCGGAGGCGGGCACCGACGCCGCGGAGGCTGCCGGCGGGTTCGCCGAGGCACGCCCGGAGCCATCCGGCGAGCCCGCATCGACCGCGCCCGAGACATGGCTCGCCGAGGCAGGCCCGGACCAAGCGCGTGCGCTCGCATCGCCAGACCCCGCACCAGCGGATGGGTTCGCACCGACCGACCCGCGCACAGCCGGGGGTGCCGCACCCGCAGGCGCGGAGGCGGCCGGCGAGGTCGCAGCGGCTGGCCCGGACGCAGCCGGCGGGGTCGCCGCGGTTGGCCCGGACGCGGGCGGCGTGGTACCCGCAAACCCGGACGCGGGCGGCGGCGTAGCACCGGCAGACCCGGACACTGGCGGCGGCGTCGCGCCCGCAGGCGCGGAGGCGGCCGGCGGGGCCGCGGCAGCTGGTCCGGACGCAGCCGGCGGGGTCGCCGCGGTTGACCCGGACGCAGCCGGCGGCGGGGCACCCGCGGACCCGGACGCAGCCGGCGTCGCGCCCGCAGACCCGGACTCTGGCGGCGGCGTCGCGCCGGCGGACCCGGACGCAGCCGGCGGCGGCGCATCGGCAGACCCGGACGCTGGCGGCGGCGGCGCACCGGCAGACCCGGACGCTGGCGGCAGCGTCACACCCGCAGACCCGGATGCTCGTGGCGGCGTCGCACCGGCGGCCCGCCCGGAGTCGAGCCGCGGAGACGCCGGCTCAGCCACGTTGATCGCCGCGCCCGGTCCGGAGGCAGGAGGCCGCGCGGCGGCGGCCGGCGAGGCCGCGGTGGCAGGCCCCGAGACAGCCGCTGGCGGCGCCGGGGCAGCCCACGCGGCGACACGAGCGAGGCCGGAGCCAGCGCGCGGCCCGGAGCTGCCGGACGACCGCGCTCCGGCAGGGGCGGAGGTCGAGGAAGCACGGGCGGGGGTCGGGGACACCGTGGGTCCGCCGGCGGGCGGCGCGGACGCGGGCGCCTCCGCGGGCGCGTGGGCCGTCCCGGCAGGTCCCGCTGGCGATGCCTCGCCGGCCGGGGACCTCGGGAGGGTCGTCGAGGACGGTGGTGCCACGGGAGGCGAGACTGCGGCGGGGGGCGGGCCTACTGCGGCTGCGACTGCGGACGACGACGCCGGCGTGCCGCCGGGCGTCCCCGCAGGCGGCGCGCCGGCTGCTGGACCGCCGGATGGCGCCGCGCTCGCTGCCGGGCCGGCTGGACCGCCGGCAACCGGCGCGGCCGCGGGCTCGCTCGCCGGTGCCGCGGGTGTCCGCTGGATCGCTCCGGCCATGGCGGACGGAGCGACAGCGGCTTGCGGCGCGGGCGCTGCCGGCGACGGGGAGGCATCGCGTCCGCCGCTCGAACCAGCCATTGGCGCCGCTGGGCCCGAGGTCGCTCCCGTGCCAGCCGCCGGTGCGGAGGGCGCACCCGGAACCGGCGTAGCCGCGCCGGACGGTGCGCCGGTGGCAGCGCGCGCGCCGGATGGCGCGCCCGTGGCAGCGCGGGAGGTCGCTCCTGCGCCGGCCGCCGAGCCGGAGGATGCCTGGGTGACGACCGGAATGGGGCCGCGAGTGACTTCCACGGAAGTCGCGGAGCGGGTATCGGCGCCGGCGGGCGAGTGGCGCGCGGAAGCAGCCGGCTCAGGGGACGCTCCCGCGTTGGATACGGAGGGCGATTCCGAGGCGTGAGCCGCCGGGATGGACGAAGGATCCGCGGAGCGGGGAGCCGCGGCTGCGGCATGGACAGCCGCGCCTGACGAAGAATCCGCAGCACGCGCAGCCGCGGCGGCGGGAGGATCCTCTGCGCGCGCCGCCGCGCCCGACGCAACCGCGGAACCCGAAGCCGCGCCCGGGTAAGCATCCGCGGCGCGTGCAGCAGCGCCGGAGGTGGTCGCTTGCGACGCGGGCGCGACCGGAACCGCGGCCGCCGCCCCGGCGGGCGCCTGCGTGCCGGCCCCCGCCTCACCGGACCGCACCGCTGGTTCGGCCGCTCGCGCCGCCGCGCGCTCGGGCGACGGCGGCAGCGAGCTGATCCGCACCGGGCGGCCGCTGCGCGCGGTCTCCCGACCCCCCTCGATGATCCGCGTCTGGCGCGGGCTCTTCGGCCGCGACGGCTCGACCGTCGGCAGCATCGGGACGTTCGACACGTCCAGGTTGTGGGTCTTGCCTATCAGGAAGCGCCACGCCTCCTCGCCGATGTGGCTCGGGCGCGCCGCGAGGACGTGGCCAAATGTCATGTCTACCTCGGGCTGCGCCGCCGCCGGCTGGGCGACGGGCGCGGGGTCGGCCGCGGGCTGCGGCCCGCGCTGCACCTCGACCGCCACGTCGATCGGCGGGTCGCCCGCGCCGCCAACCTCGACGGGCGCAGGCGCAGCCTCCGCGACGGCAGCCGCGGGCGCAGGCCGAGCGGCCGGAGCCAGAGCGGGTGCCGGCACCCGCGCCGCGGGCGTAGCCACAGGCGCCGGCGCGGCCGCAGCCAGCAACCCCGTCGCCACCGCCGCAGGCCCCTCCGGCATCCCGATCGACGCCGGCAGCGCCGGCGAGCCGACCGACGCCCGCGCCGTCGGCGGCAGCACGACCGCGGCCAGGCGCAGCGGCGCGCCCGCCCGCTTGGGCAGGCGTCGCAGCGCCGGCGCGGAGTAGCGCGCCAGCGCCTGCTCGCGCCCGGCGAGCCGTTCGAGCGCGCGCGGACTGGCGCGCAACCCGATCGGAACCCGGGCCGGAGGATCCTCGCGATCGGAGCTCATCGTCCGGCTTGCGTCGCAGCCGCATCCGCGCCCGCGCCCACGCCGAGCAGCAGCCGCCGGTCACGATGTTCGAGATCCAGCGCAGCGTCCAGCGACCACGCGAACCGGCGGGCGAGCTCGGCCGCCTCAGCGATGAGTTCGTGCTGAGACGGCCTCGTCATCCCCCCAGGCCACCGTCCTCGAGCCCGGCCAGGTCGACCTCGAAGGCGGAAGAGCACGTCGGGCACGTCACCGTGCCGACCACCTCCTCGCTCGAGTTCACCCGTTCGTAGAGGCGCTGCAGGTGGTCGAAGTCGACCGCGTACAGATCCTGGATGAGCTCCGGCGTGAGCTGCTCGGCGGGCAGATCCCCGAGCCGCGTCACGGTCCGGGCGAGCAGCAGCACGCTGAGGTAGGCCCCGTTCGTGCGCACCGAGGCATCCCGCAGGGGCTCGATCTCGTCACGGGCCGTGGCGAGACGCATGACACCGTCGCGATGGATCGTCCCAGCCGCGTCGGCGTAGCCCTGCGGGAGCGTGAACGGCACTTCGGTACGCATGGTCGCGGACTACTTCGTGCGCTGGATCTTCTCGCAGTCGAACGTAGCCTGCAGATCGAGGTGCGAGCCGTGCTCGACGCCGATCGTGTTCACCGTGAGCCCCGTGATGCACGCCTTCGTGAGGTTCCACGTCGCGACCGGCGTGTTGGCGGCGCTGAACAGCGTCAGGGTGCCGTCCTTCATGTTGCCGTCCAGGCCCTTCTCGGCGACGGCCGCGATCCACGTGTCGAGGCCGAGATCCGCGGTCGCGCCGGCCGAGCACGTGATCGAGCCGTACTCGACCGAGCTCGCCGTGCGCTGGCGCTGCGGCTGCCCTTGAGCGTCCGACGTCGCGGACGTGTGCAGCGGGACGCTGATCGACACGCCTTGGACGTCCTTGAACTGCGCGTTGATGCCCGGGAACTGGAGGTCGAAGTACTTCGCGTCCAGTGGTGGTGGAGGTACAGCCATTCGTCAGGTCCTCTTCTCTCGTTCTGTGGTTTTCGTTGGCGAGCCGGCGGTGAAGCGGGGAGCGACTACTCCCCGCCCTCCTCGCCGCCGCCGTCGCCGCTCTCGATGTACTGGCTGAGCCGGAAGATCACGAACTCGGCGGGCTTCACCGGGCTGATCCCGACCTCGCAGATGACCTGCCCGGCCTCGATGACCTCGGGCGGGTTGGTCTCGGCGTCGCACTTGACGAAGAACGCCTGGTCGGCGGACGTGCCGAACAGCGCGCCGCCGCGCCAGAGGTTCGTGAGGAAGTTCCCCACGGACGCACGCAGCTTGAGCCACAGGCGCTCGTCGTTGGGCTCGAACACCGACCACTGCGTGCCCTCGAGCAGCGTCTGCGACACGAAGTTGAAGAGCCGGCGCACGTTGATGTAGCGCCACTCCGGATCGCTTGACAGCGTGCGCGCGCCCCAGATGCGGATGCCGCGACCGCTGAACGCGCGGATGCAGTTGATCCCGAGACGGTTGAGCTCGCCCTGCTCGACGGACGTCAGCTGGAAGCCGAGCTTCGTCGCGCCCATGACGACCTCGTTGGCCGGCGCCTTGTGGACGCCGCGCGTGTCGTCGGTGCGCGCCCACACGCCGGCGACGTGCCCCGACGGCGGCACCATGATCGGGCGCTTGGACAGCGGGTCGATGACCTCGATCCACGGCCAGTACAGGGCGGCCATCTTCGAGTCGTAGCCCGCGGTGTCCTTGCGCCACTCGAGGACCTCCTGCGGAATCAGGTCCGGCGGCGTGTCGAGGATGCACATGCGGTCGCCGAGCAGCTCGCAGTGGCTGATCATCTTGCCCTGGGCGTCGCGGAACATGACCTCGTCGCCCTCGAGCAGCTTGACGGCGTCGGGCATGCAGACAATCGAGACCTCCTCGATCGCGACCAGGCCGCCCATGCCAACGCGCTTGGCGGCGTCGCCCTCGAAGTCGCCCGAGCTGAGGTCCGAAGTCTTCGGCGCCTGAGCGGTGAGCGTGTACTTGCCCTCCTTCGGCGCGCGCTGCGTCTCCGGCAGCGCCGACCCGGTCTCCTCGATCTTGATCAGCTTGGAGTTCGCGTTGACCTTCGTGACGAGGTTGCCGCGGCCCTTCTTGACCGGGCCTTCGAACTCCTCGCGGTCCTCGCCCGCCGTGACGACGATGCGGTACGTGATGTCCTCGGGCTTGGGCGGATCCTCGCCCTCGCCGGCGGCCGGCGGCTCGGACGTGATGTCGACCGTGACCGGCCCCTCGACGCCCTGCTTGGCGATCGCACGCAGCGTCTCGACGCTCGTGTCGCCGGCGGCGGGGAGCGCGGCGACCGCGGGCGGGCCGGCCCCGTTGCCGCCGGCGCCGACGCGGATCACCCAGCACAGGTTTCCGCCGTTCTGGAAGAACCCGTACACGGAGTGCGCGAGGTACGCGTCCTGCATGAACGGGCCGGCGTCCGGGTTGGCCGGGTCGCCGAAGACGCGTGCGAACTGGCTCCAGTTGGCGATGCGCATCGGGGTGTTCACAGGTCCACCCGGCGCGAGGCCGATGAACGCTGCGACCGAGGTGCTGACGCCCTCGAGCGGCTTCTGGGCTGCGGGGATCTCCTCGACATAGACGCCGGGAGTCAGGTACGTCGTCGGCATTGCGCTCCTTGTGTTCGATCGGGTCGGCGGGGCGGCGCTCTACCCAGAGCTCGCAGTCGTCCGGCAACTCTCACGCGCGCGACGCGCGTGCGACAGTGACGGCCGGGCAGCCGTTCGGGCAGAGTTGCGCGGATGACCGAAGCCTTCGTGTACGACGAGGTCCCGTATCCGGGCTACGCCTTCCCGCAGACGCACCCCGACCGGCTGGCGACGATGGCGACGCTGCACGGCCTTCACCCCGCGCCGCCGGGCGCGTGCAGGGTCCTCGAGCTCGGCTGCGGCGACGGCGGCAACCTGCTGCCGATGGCGCTCGCGCTGCCCGGATCGACGTTCGTCGGCATCGACCTGTCGGGCTACGCGATCGGCCGCGCACGCGCGGTCGCCGCCGAGCTCGGCCTTGAGAACGTGCGCTTCGAGGAGCTCGGGTTCGACGCGTACGACCCACCGGCGGGCGGCGCGGACTACGTCATCGCCCACGGCATCTACTCGTGGGTGCCCGCGGCGGCGCGCGACCGGCTGCTCGCCGTCGCCGCGCGGGCGCTGTCGCCGCGCGGCGTCGCGTACGTGAGCTACAACGTCCTGCCGGGCCACCGCACGCGCCAGACGCTGCGCGACCTGCTCGCGCTCGAGCTCGAGGGCATCGACGAGCCGGACGAGCGCATGGCCGCCGCGCGCGAGCTGCTCGAGCAGGCAGGCTCGATCTGGCCCGCCGGCCCGGGCCTCGAGACGACGCTCGGCAGCCAGGCGCGGATGCTCGTCGCCCAGGACGACGCGCTGTTCTTCCACGACACGCTCGCGCCGGTCAACCTCGCCCCGTACTTCCGCGACTTCGCCGAGCACGCCGCCGCGCATGGCCTGCAGTACCTCGCCGAGGCCGAGATCACCGAGATGCAGACCGGCGCGCTGCCGCCGGAGCTGCAGCAGCGCCTGCGGTCGATCGACGACGTCGTGCACCGCGAGCAGCTGATGGACTTCCTCAAGCAGCGGATGTTCCGCCAGACGCTGCTGTGCCATGCGGGCCTCGAGGTCGACCGCGAGGCGCGCGCCGACCGCGTCGCGACGCTCGCGGCCGCCGGCCCGATCGCTCACGAGATCGACGCGAGCACCGGCCGCGTGACGTTCAAGGGCTCGGCGGGCGCGACGCTCACCACCGACCATCCGCTGCTCGTCAACGCGCTGCAGAGCATCGGCGCGCGCTGGCCCGCCGCGGCACGGGTCGACGAGCTCGGCAGCGAGCAGCCGGTGCCGCCTGAGGAGCTCGAGGTGCTCTGCGAGGCGCTGCTGCCGTGCTTCGCCGCGAACCTCGTGCGCCTGCACGTCCACCCGCCGCCGGCGGCGACGACCCCCGGCGAGCGCCCCCGAGCGAGCCCGCTCGCGCGCATGCAGGCCCGCGAGCGCGGCCTCATGACGACGCTGCGCCACACGAGCATCCGCCTCGAGGACGAGCTCGGGTGGCAGCTCGTCGGGCTGCTCGACGGCACGCGCGACCGCGCGGCGCTGCTCGCAGAGCTGCGGGCGCGACTCGACGACGACGCCTACCCGGAGCTCGCTGCCGAGCTCGAGCGCAGCCTCGACACGCTCGCGAGCATCGCGCTGCTCATGCCCTGACCTCACCGGGCGCGCTTGTGAGGTCTGATAGGAACGCTGCATGACCACTTCGGACGCCGCAAACCCGTTCGGCCCGCTCGCCGAGCAGATGGAGACGCTCTCGGCGCCCATGCCGGAGAACGACGGCGTCCGCGGATTCAACGGCCTGTACCGCACCGTCACGAGCGCCGTCGGCCGAGAGTTCGACGAGACGCCATTCGAGGATCCCGTGTTCTTCGCGAAGCTCGCCCCGACGTTCGCCGGCCTGTACTTCGACGCCATCGCGGCCGCGACCGCCAAGCACAAGCCCTCGCGGGTGTGGGAGCCGCTGTTCGAGAGGCGCTTCGTGCCGAACATCGCGCCGCTGCAGTTCGCGATCGCCGGGATGAACGCGCACATCAACCACGACCTCTCGCTCGCGCTCGTCGCGACGACGAAGGAACTGGGGCTCGGCCTCGACCTCGACACGCCGCATCATCGCGACCACATGCGCGTCAACGCGATCCTCGCCCGCGTCATGCAGGAGGTCAAAGGCGACCTCGAGACCGGCATCGTCCCCGGCATCGACAGGGCGCTCGGGACGCTCGACGACATCGTCGCGAACTGGAGCATCGAGGCGGCGCGCAACAACGCCTGGACGCAGGCGCAGATGCTCGTCGCGCTGAAGGATCAGCGCTTCCTGCGCGAGCAGTACCTGCTGAGCATCGCGCGCAGCGTCGCGTTCAGCAGCCGCGCGCTGCTCGTGCGCACGAGCTGACTCACCGCGGCTGCGGCGGCCACGGGCGCGGCGCCGCGAACGCCGGGCCGCCCGTACGGCGACAGCGGCTGCGCGAGAGGATCCGGTAGCTGCCAAGCCCCTTCGTGCTGTTCGCGCGATGGACCTGCGCGATAGCGCGCAGCCCGCCGCTGCAGCCGGCGAGCGAGCGCGCGAAGCTCGCGATCCGCGGCCGCAGCACGAACGACCCGCCCGCGCTGACGAAGTCCCGGCTGCCGATGACCCGCTCGCGGCGCCCGCGGCGCTGCTCGACGAGGCGCAGCGTCCCGCGGCAGCCGGCCGGGCAGCGCGCGCGGATGCTCACGCGGCGGTCAGGCGCGACGCGCACCCGGCCCGATCCGGCGCGCCGGCGCACCGGACACGTCTCGAGCGACGGCGGCGGCGCGAGCGGCAGCGGCGCGGCCACGGCCACCGCGGTGTCGACCGCGAGCAGCACCTCGTCGTGGCAGCGCTTGCGCACGCCGTAGACCGTGCGCCCGTCGAAGGCGACCGGCGCGGATCCCACCGCGTCGACGCCGAGCTCGACCGGATGGGCGCCACCTCGCAGGTCGGAGACGGCGTAGCCGCCGCCCACCGGGTAGACGGCCCGTCCGCCGGCCACGGCGACGTCGCCGAAGAACCCCGGACACAGCCCGGCCGGCAGCTGAACCGCGCGCTGCGCGAGCGGCTCGAGCGTCACGACGCGCATCGTGCAGACTCCGAGGTCCGCGGTCACGATCGTGCCGTCGGATCCGAGGCCGTAGCGGCTGCGCGCGCCGGGTGCGCGCAGCAGCACCGCGGCGGTCGCCGCCCGGACGGCGACGAACGACGACTTCGGCCCGTCGTCGAAGCGCGTCTCCGTCCACGTCGTGAACGGTCCCGCGGCGCGCAGATCGGAGATCTCGGGCGGCGGGACGGGGCGCTCGGCTTGGGCGGGGATCGTGTGCGTGCCGTTCGGCGAGCGGATGTGGGCCGCCGACGCCGCGCCGCAGTCGTCCGCGGCGAGCGCGACGAAGCCGTCGCCGCCGGCGGCGCGGATGCTCGCGGGGAAGTCCGGGGCGACCCGCTCGCACGTCGCGAGCGGCACGAGCGCCGGCAGCACCATGAGCGCGCGGCTGGACACGAGGCTCGGCGTGGCCTGCTCGGCGGTCGTGTCCGTGACGTCGTGGAAGAGGTCGAGCGTCGCGGTCACGATGCCCCCGCTTCCCGCGAGCTTGAGCACGTGGAAGGTCCGCGGATCGGCCGGCGCCGGGAACCGGGTCAGCTCGTCGAAGACGTGCGTCCGCGGGTCGATCGCGAGGATCCGGCGCCCGCCGTCGGCCATCCGCTCTCCGATCACCACGCGGCCGTCGGCGGCGAGCACCGGCCCACCCTCGTAGCTCGTCACCGAGAGGGAGATCGGGTCGGCTGCCTGCGCGGGCGACGCCGATCCGAGCGCCAGCGTAAGTAGGACGGCGGTCAGCGTGTGCGCGATGCGGGAGCCGGACATGGGTTGTTCTATGAAACGGCTCGCATCCACGCGAGTTGTGCGCGACGACGGATGTTTGAGCAGGCCGCGGACGTCCGTCTGCGATCATCGCGCCGATGGCGGAGATCACGGTCACCGTTGAGCCCTCCGGCGAGGCGTACGTGTCGCTGGTCGTCGGGGCACCACCCGAGGTCCGCGACTCGGTGGCGCTCGACGAGCTCGACGCCGCCGACGCGATCCCCGCGCTCGACGGGATCGTGCTGGACTTCGATCACTACGGCAGGGTCGTCGGGCTCCGGGTCACCGGCGCGGCGGACTCGGTCCTCGCCCCCTCGCTGCTGGACGCGTCAGAACGCGGCGACGGGGAAGCCTCCTAACCCAGCCGTCCCCGAGAACCGAGGTTTCGCCGTGTCCGAAGACGACCAGGGTGCCGTAGCGGCGCCATCGCTCATCGACAGCCTGCAGGCCTACATCGACGACCTCCCCGAGGATGAGCGCGCCGACGCCCTGCACCAGGTCTTCTACGGGTTCTACACGCGGGTGGCGATCATCGACCGCACGACGCACGAGCTCGCGGCCTGGGCGAAGGCCGAGGTGGCGGGGCTGCCGAACGTGCCGGAGTCGCTGGCCGAGGCGCTGCGCGACAACGCCCTGTTCGTCGGCCAGGAGCTGTTCGCCAGCCGCGTTCGGACGATGAGCGCGATGGGCTACGTCTCCAAGCGCCTGTCCGACCTGCTCGGGGGCACCGAGCCGGCGCGGCCGTTTGAGTTGAAGCGCGCCGTGGCCTTCGACCAGGCGCAGGGCCGGATCCGCAGCTACAAGCTGTCGAACCCCGGCGAGCACCCCGACCTGCCCTACGACCCGCTGGCGTACGACCCGCACGCGGCCTGACCGCCCGCGGGCGGAGCGGGCTCAGCGCTGTGCGAGCCAGGCGTTCGCGGCGCGCCGGGCGGCGGCACCCGCGGTCCCGAGGTCGCGCTTGAGCGACGGCACGCAGAGCGACCGCGCCTTGCCGACGCGCAGGCGCGCAACGCCGAACTGGTTGCGCACGGTGACCGCCTTCACCTTCGAGGCGACCACGTCGCGGATCGAGTAGCAGACGAGGTGGGCGGCGGGCTTGCGCACGGCGCTGCCGTTCTTGCTCACCGGGTTGCACACTCGCACGACGCTGACGGTGTGCGTCCGCGAGGTGACGAACTGGTCGACGAGGGTGACGGTCCTGGCCGTCTGCTTCGGGTCGACCGCGTAGCAGCGGAAGTGATCGAGGCGCCGCTGCGGATCGGGCGAGGTGCCCGGTGCCCGGCTCCCCGGCCGCTTCAGCGACGGCACGCACAGCGACACCGGCTTGACGACCCGCAGGACGCGCGTCCCGAACTGGTTCGTGACGATTACCCGGCGTGCCGTGAACGGCGCGACGTCGCGCGACTGGTAGCAGACGAGGTGCGCCCTCGGCTCGCGGATCGCCGCGCGGGTCCTTGCCGCCGGGTTGCAGACGAGCGTCGTCTGGCGCACCCGGGTCGTCCGGATGCGGGTCGCGAACTGGTCGCGCACCCGAACGGCGCGGCGAACGAAGCCTCGCTCGGCGGCGCCGTAGCACTTGAAGGTGTCGATTGGCGGGGCGACGAAGGGCGGCGCGACGGGGGGCGCCGGTGCCACCGGGGGCGGGGGCGGCGGTGTCGCCGCGGGCGGCGGCGGCGGCGGTGGTGGTGGCACCGCGGGCGGCGGTGGCGGCACGAAGACCTCGAAGGCGCCAATGTCGCAGCGGGCGCCGCTCGGGCGCGCGACGCCGCGCTGGTCGGTCGTCGCGCACGCGATGAGATCGGGCGGCGGGATCGGGGAGGCATCGGTCGGCGTGGCGGGGCTGCCCGCGTCGCGCGCGGGGCTCGCGTCCGCGAGCGCGAGCGTCGGCGTGGGGCCGCCGTTGCCGGCGAGCGGGCCGAGCAGCGGGTTGAGCGGGGACGCGCCCGTCCCGACCTGATCGCCGGCCGCCGCGGTGACGGTGCAGCCCGTCGGATCGCCCAGGATGTTGTAGCCCTGCGATTCGAGCACCGTGGCGCAGTCGGGGGACGGGCTCGCGGTGTTCTGGGCCAGGATCGAGTTCGCCATGCCGAAGCCGAGGCCGGAGATGCCGCCGGCACCGTTCGCGGCCGAGTTTCCCGCGATCGTGCTGCTGATCACGGTCGTCGCGCCGAAGGCGAGAAGGGCCCCACCGTCGCCGGGGCCGGGGCCGGGGCCGGTGACGTGGTTGTCGGTGAACGTCGAGTTGACGACGACGAGATCGCCCGCGTTGACCATGGCGCCGCCGCTCCCGCCCGAACCAGCGTTCGTAACGGTATTCGCGTGGAGTGTCGAATTGCGGATCGTCAGGTTCGCGGAGTTGACGATCCCGCCGGCCGCGCCGGCGCCGGAGGCATCACTCGTGTTCTGTGTGACGACCACGCGGTCGAGCGTCATCGTCCCGCCGTTGTTGATCCCCCCGCCCGAGAACGGGCCACCCTCGCCGCCTCTGATCGTGAGCCCGGAGAGCTGGGCCCGGGCGTATACGTTCTCGAAGACGGAAGCGGGCGGCGCGGCGGGATCGGGGCGCACGGTCAGCGCTGCCGCGCCCGGCCCGCGAACGCTGACAGCGTCGGCCGGGATGGCCGGGGCGATGATCAGGGGGCCGTCGGTCAGCGAGATGACCGAGCCGGCGGGCAGGTCGAACTCGACGACGTCCGAGCCGCCGGCGACGTCCGCCTCGGCAAGCGCTTGGCGCAGCGAGCAGGTCGCCGGCGTCGGGCAGGGTCCGTCGTCGTCGGTCGTGTTGTTGACCGTGAAGGTGGCCGCGTGACCGGCAGGCGCGCCGAACGCGCAGATCGACAGCGCCAGCGCGAGCACGACACCCGGCTTGACCCCGACGATGCGGCGAACGTCCTGCATCCCGACCTCCCCGCGACCCGCGATGACCACCTGCCACGCAGCCTACGGAAAGCCGCGCACGGGCGTCAACCCGCCTTCGCCGGCGACCCCAGCACGACGTCGACCATCTCCGCGGGGACCTTGACCTCGACCGTCGCCTCGCCCCCGTCGCGACCGCGCACGCGGACCTCGTAGCTGCCCGTCGGCACGCGGCCGAGGCGGAAGCGGCCGTCCTCGCCGCTCGACGCGATCTTGCCGAGCTCGTGCAGCGCGACCCAGGCGTCGGCCACGGGCGAGCCGTCCTCGTCGCGCACGATCCCGCCGAGGTTCGAGAGCTCCTGAACCACGTCGCGCGGGCGATCGCGCAAAGCGGTGCGGATCGTCGTCGACCGCACGTCGGGGCCGCGCTCGACCACGTTGCCGCTCTCGACCGCCAGCGTCACGACGTAGTCCAGCGCCGGCTTGTAGACGCCACCCACCGAGCGCCAGAAGTCCGCTCGCTGCTCCGGGCGCTGCTCGCCCACGGTCGCCAGGATCTCGAAGCGCTGGCCGCTCGTATCGAAGCGCGGGCCGAGGTGGCCGTTCAAGTTGGGAAACGCGTACAGCACGCCGAGCACCTGCGACAGCAGGCGATGCTCGTCGGCCACCGCCTTCGACCACGTCGTCACCGCGAAGATGCAGTCCACGCGCAGCGCCGGCGAGCGCTCCGTCGTGCGGTTGCCGTTGCGCCCGCCGTCCGGCCCGCTCTGCCCCGGCCGCGCCGACTTGCGCAGGTCGCACAGAAACAGGTTCACCGTCGGCCGCGTCAACGTGCTCGCCCACTCGCTCGTCGGCGTCTCGAACACGACGTCGATGTCGTCGAAGCCGTGGCGTTTGAGCTGGGCGATCAGCAGGTCGCGCAACCCCGTGTCGAGGTCGGCGATCATCGTGTTGACCGGGACGTCGATCGTCGTCGTCATTGTCAGCCGCACTCCATCTAGTTGAGTCCCGTCCGCACGAGCGCGTGGAAGCGGTCGAAGTCCGCCGCCAGCGTCAGCCTGCCGAGCTTCGCATACTCCATCGCCACGCCGCGCACGAGCTGCTCCATCCCGATCGCGACGCCCCCCTCCGCGGCCAGCACCGCACCCGCGATCGCGGCATTGCGGATCCCGCCGCCCGACAGCTCGAAGCGCTCCGCGAGGAAGTCGAGCTCGACGTCATCACCGCGCGGCGCCTCGTCGGGCAGCAGCAGATCCCACAGCCGGCGGCGATGCTCGGCCTGCGGGAACGGGAACTCGACGACCGCGTCCATCCGGCGCAGGAACGCATCGTCGATGTTGCCGCGCATGTTCGTCGCGAGGATCACCGGCCCGTCGTGCTGCTCGATGCGCTGCAGCAGGTACGCGGTCTGCAGGTTCGCGTAGCGGTCGTGGGAGTCCGACACGTCGCTGCGGCGCCCGAACACCGCGTCGGCCTCGTCGAAGAACAGCACGGCGTTTGCGCCCTGCGCGGCCGCGAAGACGCGGTCGAGGTTCTTCTCGGTCTCCCCCAGCCACTTCGACACGACCGTCGCGAGGTCGATCCGAAACAGCTCGAGCCCGAGCTCGGACGCGAGCACGCGCGCGGCCAGCGTCTTGCCGGTGCCCGAGTCGCCCGCGAACATCGCGACGAGCCCCTGCGCCCGCCCGGCGCGGCGCCCGAACCCCCATTCCTCGAGCACGAGATCGCGATGGCGCAGGAACGCCGTCAGCGACCGCAGCAGCACGAGCGGGCGCTCCGGCAGGACGAGGTCCTCCCAGCCGATCTTCCCGGTCACTGTGATCGCGAGGTCCCCGAGGCTCGAGACCGACGCGGCACGGGCGCCGTGCTCGACGTCTTCGCGCGAGACCTCCGCCCGCCCCGCGGCGACCGCCGTCGTGGCGGCGAGCCGCGCCCCGTCGGCGATGCGGCTCATCGGCAGGCGGTGCGCGGCGGTGACGTCCTTCGGGACCTCGGCGCCCCCGAGCGCGACCGACCACATCTCGGCGCGCTCCTCCGCCGACGGCAGCGCGACCGCGACCGCCGTCACCGGCACGTTCTCGAGCGCCGCCAGCTCGTGCGCGCCGCCAAGGCACAGCACCGCGCCAGCGAGCTGCGCGAGGCGATCGGGCAGCACGACGCGATCGGCGGGCGTCAGGTCGGCGAAGCGGTCGACGACGAGCACGCGATCCTCGAGCGTCGCGGCGAGCACGGCATCGCGGGCGAGCGCCCCGTCGCCGAGCGCCGTCGCCGCGACGCACACGAGCCCGCGACCGGCGGCGCTGCACAGCGCGTGCGGCCCGTCGGGCCCGTGCACGGCGAGCGGGGGCCGCCGCGCCCCGGCGACGGCGAGCAGCCCGCGCAGCTCCTCGACGGTCTCCGCGCGGCCGAACGGCAGCGGCGAGCGATCGACCCTGCGCAGGAGCCCGCCCGCGCCGGGATCGTCGATCGGCGCGCCCACGAGCATCGCCGCGAGCCGGTCGCCGAGCACGAGCGGCCGATCGGCGAGCGCGGCGCCCTCGGGGGAGGCGGCGGGCTCGGCGACCCGAACCGCGCCCAGGCCGCGCAGGCGCTGGCCGGGACCGAGGACGACGAGCACGTCCGCGACGGACACGCCCGGGCCCGCGAGCAGCCGCCCAACGGCGCGGGCGGTCGCGCCCCCGCCGGCGGGGGCAGGCGCGAGCTGGGCGAGCGCGGCGGAGAGCTCGGGGGCGAGGTCGCGCAGCGCGACGGCGGCGAGCACCGCGCGCTCGAGGTCGTCGAGGTCAAGGCGCTCGGCGGCGACCTCGAAGCGCTCGTCGAGCGTCGCGACGCCACGCCCATCGCCGAGATGCAGGTCGAGATCGTCGAGGCGCGACGGGACGTCGGCCACTGCAGCGAGCCGCGACGCGACGGCCGACAGGCTCACGCGGTCGGGCGGCGCCTCGGCGACCTCGGGCTCGACGGCCATGCACGAATGATCTCAGCGCCACGGCCGCGCGACGACAAGGGACGGACGGGCGCACGAACGGGCATGGACAGCGGGGTGCGCGCAGTATGAGAATGGTCCGATGTCCGTCGAGACCGATGCCACGGCTCCGATAGCCACCATCGGCGCGCTCCCGCTGGCCGAGCGCCGGATCCCCGCGCTCGAGTCCTCGATCGCGGGCTTCGTCGGGCACGCGCCGTCGGGCCCGCTGGATCGCGCCGTGCGCGCGGAGTCCTTCGAGGCGTTCGCGGCCGCGTTCGGCGACCCCGCCGCCCACGGGCCGTTTCTCGGCGGCGGCAAGCTCGCCCACGCCGTGCGCGGGTTCTTTCGCAACGGCGGTCGCGCGTGCTGGGTCGCACGCGTCGCCGGCGAGCCGGGCACGAGCAGCGTCGCCGGCCACGTCGCCGGGCTCGGGCTGCTCGCCTCGCTCGACGAGCCGACGGTCATCGCCGCGCCCGACGCCCACGGCGCGGCCGGCGGCGACGAGGCCGTCAAGGCGATCCAGCGCGAGCTCGTGGCGTCCTGCGAGCGCGTCGTCGGGCGCATCGCGCTCGTCGATCCGCCGCCCGGCCTCGACCCGCAGGGCGCACTCGAATGGCGTACGCGATCGCGGATCGACAGTCCAGCGGCGGCCGCGTACTACCCGTGGATCGAGGCGTCGGACCCGTCGTGCGGCACGACGATCATGGTGCCGCCGAGCGGGCATGTCGCCGGGCTGTGGGCGCGCGTGGACGCGCGCTCGGGCCCGCATCGCGCCCCGACCGCCGAGGCGCTGCTCTCCGCCGACGGCGCCGCCGCCCCGCTGACCGGCGCGCAGCAGCACACGCTCAACCGCGCCGGCCTGAACTGCCTGCGCGCCTGGCCGGGACCGGAGCTGCGAGCGTGGGGCGCCTGCACGCTCTCGGCGGACCCCGACCTGCGCTACCTGCATCGCCAGCGGACCGTCGGGCATCTCGTGGCGTCGATCGCCCAGGGCACGCGCTGGGCCAGCGAGGAGCGCAACGACGAGACGCTGCACGACAGCCTGCGGGCGACGGTCACCGCGTTTCTCACCGGCGCGTGGCGCCAGGGCGCGATGCTCGGCGACACCGCCGCCCAGGCGTTCTTCGTGCGCTGCGACGACGGGCTCAACGACGAGCGCGCGCTCGCGCGCGAGGAGGTCGTGCTCGAGGTCGGCCTCGCGGTGCGGCGGCCCGGCGACTTCCGCGTGCTGCGAATCAGCCACCGCGGCTCTGACGACGTTCTCGCTTGACAGAGCTTCGCGCGATGCGCGAAGGTCCGTGCGAGGGTCCTGCGCCGCGCCCCGAGCGGCAAGGGAGCTGGGGATTGTTTGCGAAAGGACGTCGCTTGAGTCACCGCGTCACGGACGTCATGGTCTTGGAAGGGCATGCGGTCTTCCGCACGGGCCTGGTCGCGTGCCTCGACGGCTTCGACGGCATCGACCGCGTCGAGGCGGTCGCGAGCGTCGCCGAGGCGTGGGCGCACCCCGCGCTCGGCGAGGCCGAGGTCATCCTCGTCGACGCGGCGATCGACGGCGTCGGCGACTTCGTCTCGAGCGTCCTGGACTTCACGGACACGCGCGTCGTCGCGCTGGCCACGAAGGATCAGACCGAGCGCGTGGCGGCGCTCGTCGCCGCGGGCGCCGTGGCCGCGCTCGCCCGCGAGGACCTCACGGCCGAGCGCCTGGGCCTGAGCCTGCGCGCCGTCGCCGCCGGGGCCACGACGATGCTCGCGACGTACCCGACCGCGGTCCCGAGCGTCATCGCGGCGCCGGGGCCCGAGCTCACGTCGCGCGAGCAGCGCGTCCTCGCGCTCGTGGCGGAGGGCCTGCCGACGCGCGAGATCGGCGAGGAGCTGCACTACTCCGAGCGCACCGTGAAGAAGGTGCTCGGCGACGTCGTCGTCAAGCTCGGCGCCCGCAGCCGGTCGCAGGCGATCGCGCGCGCGGTCCGCCAGGGCCTGATCTGACGCCGCCACCGATCTCGACCCCGCGCGGCCGAGATCGTCGCTGCGCACATCGGCGCGGACAGTGCGCTCGCGACGGCCCTCGCGAGGTCGGGCTCAGAGCTCGTCGCCCTCCGGGCACTTCTTGGCCTTCGTGCTCGGTGCGATGAGGCAGAACTCCTGCGAGCGCGCGCTCGTCGGGCGGACCGTGAAGCGCCGCAGGCGACCGTTGAGCTTCGGCGCCGTCACACGGAACTCGACGACCGCCCCGGGCGCGAGCCGGCGGCCCTTGAACAGCGACGTCAGCGAGACCTGGACCTTGCCCTTCGCCGGGCGTCGCGTCGCCTTCTTGAACGGGCACTTGCCGGTCTTGCCGCGGCCGGACTTGCACGTCACGACCACCGTGCGGTCCGACGACAGCCGGGTGATGACGAAGCGCGTGAACTTGACCCCCCGCGACTGCCGGGCCTTGGGCGGGGAGAGCGTCGCGCTCAGGCCGTAGTCGACAAACGGCACGGGCGTGTCGAAGCCGTCGCAGTCCTGGTCGATCCCGTCGCCGGGCACGTCCGTCGCGCCCTGGTTGATCGCCGGGTTGCCGTCGTTGCAGTCGAAGCCGCCGACAAAGCCGTCCTTGTCGTCGTCGGTCGGCACGGGAACGTCCGCCCGCCGCGCGAACTCGCAGCCGGTGACCTGATCGGTCTCGTCGACCTGGGCGTCGTCGTCGAGGCTCGTGCCGCAGTCCACGACGTCGGCGTCGGGCTTCGCGGTGTCGTACGCGTTGATCGAGTCGTCGTCGCCGGCTCCGAACAGCCGGTCGTTGCCGGGGCCGCCGGTGATGACGTCGCGATCGTTGCCGCCCTGGACCAGGTCGTCGCCGGCGCCGCCGTCGAGCGTGTTCACGCCGGGTCCGCCGTTGAGCGAGTTCGGGCCCGCGTCGCCGATCAGCGTGTCGTTGCTCGCGCCGCCGACGACGGTCTCGATGCCGGGCAGCGAGTCGTTCTCGCCGGCGCCGCCGTCATCGCCGAGCGTCGCGAGCGACACCGTGACGGGCTCGGACGGGCCGCGCTCGTCGTACGTCGCGGTGTCCACGCCGCCACCGCCGTCGAGGACGTCGGCCCCCGGGCCGCCACGCAGGACATCGTTGCCGTCGCCGGCGCTCACCACGTCGCTGCCGGCGCCCGCGTTGATCGTGTCGTCGCCCGCACCGAGCGTGAAGACCTCGTCGGCGGAGGAGCCGGTCACGACGTCGTTGCCCGGCCCGGTGACGACGCGCCGGATCGAGCGCAGCGCGTCGAACGGCGCCGCGCCGCCAACCCCTGCGTTGAGGTCGACCGTCACGGGAACCGGGCCCACCGCGTAGCTCACGGTGTTCGTGCCGGGGCCGCCGTCGAGCACGTCGCCGCCGCCGCGGCCGTCGAGCACGTCGTCGCCCTCGCCGCCCAGGAGGACGTCCTGCGCGCCGGTGCCGCTCAGCGTGTCGTTGCCCGTGCCGCCGGCGAGCTGCTCGATACCCAGCTTCTCCGTCGGGTCTCCCTGGACGAAGACCCCGGTCGGCGAGGACTTGCTCAGCACGAGCGGCCCGGCGAACTGGTCGTAGCTCAAGAGGTCGACGTCGCTGGCGGGGCCGTCGCCGCCCACGACGAGCGTGTTGAAGGCCGACGGGCGCAGCTGGTCGCTGCCCGCCCCGCCGAGCAGCGTCCCGCGGCCGCTCAGGCGGTCGTCGCCAGGGCCGCCATCGAGCGTCAGGCCGGTGGCGTTTGTCGATGCGACGTCGTTGCCGCTGCCGAGCTGCAGCGACCCGCCGATCGTGCCGTTGAAGCTGTCGATGACGTAGCGGTCGTCGCCTCCGGGGTCGACCGCCGGCGACTGGGTGATCGTGCCGACGTTGCCGCTGACCTGCACCGAGTCGTTGCCGGCGCCGGGATTGAGGATCAGCTCGCCGATGCCGTTCGGTGACACGGCGCCGACGACGGTCATCGTGTCGCTGCCGGGACCGCCGGTGAGGCGAAGCTTGCCCGTGCTGACGCCTTGCAGCTGGACGTCGGCCTCGAGCGTCCCACCCTGCAGCGCGAGCTCGGTGGCGATCATCAGGTCGGGACAGGTCGTCTTGAGCAGCGTGGTCACGCAGCCGGGCGCCATTGCCGCCGCCGGCGTGAACTCGACGCCGGCGCCGGTCCGCTGGACCTGCACCGCGAGCGTCGTCGATCCCGCCGCCGGGGTCGCGGTCAGCACCCCTAACCCGGGGCCGACCGTGAGGTCGTACGGCGGCCCGATCGCGGCCGGTGCGGCGGCCGGCAGCGCCAGCAGCGCGAGCGCCGCGACCACGCAGCCGAGGATCGATCGCGGTGCGCGGCTCATGGGCATGGCAGCGTCGTCTTGCCGTCGAGTGCCAGGCAGCTGCGCGTGAGCTTCGGGTTCTGGCCGCGCTTGCGGATCGCGATCTTGATCGCGCGCCCGAGGGCCTTGCCGGACGAGACCTTGGCCTCGATCGTCGACCCGTTCGAGAGCGGGCGATCGCCGAAGCGGCCACGGATGGAGTACGTCGCGCGCGGCGTCCTGAGCGTCACCGAGCGGGACGCGAAGACGCAGCGCGGGGACCGCGACGACTTGCAGCTCACCGTGATCTTCGCTCCGGCAGGCACGCGGCGCAGCTCGAAGACCCGGATGCGCGTGCCCTTCGTGGCCTTCTCGAAGCGCAGCCGGAACTCCGTCTTGATCGGCGGGAACGGCTCGTCGGAGCCGTTGCAGTTCTGGTCGATCCCGTCGCCGGGGATGTCGGGGCCGCCGGGGCGGATCGTCGGGTCGAGGTCGTTGCAGTCGGTGCCGGCGAACGAGCCGTCGCGGTCGCGGTCGCGCTGGCGCGGGTCCAGCGCGAACGGCGGCGGGGTAAACCCGAGCAGGACGCGGCCCTCGCAGTCGCCGGCGCTGAACGTGTCGGAGAGATCGTGGTCGACGCGGTCGCTGCCGTCGCCGCAGATGATGTTCTCGGCGTTGCCGTCGAACGCGCTGACGTCGTCGTCGCCGAGGCCCGCGTCGAACGCGTCGGGCTCGGTGCCGCCGTCGAGGCGGTCGTTGCCCGCGCCGCCGGTCAGCGTGTCCGAGCCGCCACCGCCCGACAGCGTGTCCGGGCCGTCGTCGCCGGCGAGCGCGTCGTTGCCGCCGGCACCCGCGACGACGTCCGCCCCGGGCCCGCCGCGCAGCTCGTCGTTGCCGGCCGAGCCGGTCAGGCCGTCGTCCCCGGAGCCGCCCACGAGACGCTCGAACTGCGTCAGCGAGTCGAGCTCGCCGATGCCGCCGCCCGCGCCTTCGAGCGTCGCGTTGACGCCTTCGCCGGCGGCGCGATCCTCGTAGGAGACGGTGTCCGTGCCGGTGCCGCCGGCGAGCACGTCGGACCCCCCGCGGCCGACGATCGTGTCGTCGCCGTCGGCGCCGCGCAGGTCGTTGACGCCCTGGTTGCCCTCGAGGCGGTCCGGCCCGGCGCCGCCGGCGACGTTCTCGGTGGCGACGACGTTGTCGCCCTCCGTGGCGCCGCCGACGCCGTCGTTGGCGTCACCGTCGAGCGTCACGTTCACGCCCTCGACCGCCGAGTTCGTGGCGTAGGAGGCGGTGTCGGTGCCCGCCGCGCCGTCGAGCAGGTCGGCGCCCGGGCCGCCCGTGAGCGTGTCGCCGCCGTCGCCGCCGTCGAGCCGGTCGTCGCCGCCGGCGCCCGCGAGCGCGTCGTCGCCGGGCGCCCCCCTGACGACGTTCGAGGACGCGTCGCCGCTGAGCGCGTCGTTGCCGCCGCCGCCGGTGAGGTTCTCGATCGTGACGTACACGTCGCTCTCGCCGAGGCCCACCTGGCCGCCCGTCCCCGACGCCAGCGACGCGATGACGTCCTCGCCCGCGACGCGGTCGGCGTAGGACACGGTGTCCGTGCCCGCGGCGCCCTCGAGCCGGTTGCTCGCGTCGTCGCCGGCGAGGGTGTCGTTGCCGCCGCCGCCCGTGAGGTTCTCGATCGCGACGTACACGTCGCTCTCGGGGGTGCCGGCCTGGCCGCCCGACGAGGTCGCAAGCGACGCCACGATGTGCTGCCCGGCCAGGCGATCGGCGTAGGAGGCCGTGTCGGTCCCGCCCGCGCCGTTGAGCCGGTTGTTCGCGGCGTTGCCGGTCAGCGTGTCGTCGCCGCCACCGCCCGTGAGGTTCTCGATGGTCACGTACGAGTCGATCTCGGCCGTGCTCGTCTGGCCCCCGAGCCCCGATGCCAGCGACGCGACGACGTCCTGCGCGGCGCCGCGGTCGGCGTAGGACGCGGTGTCGCTGCCCGGCCCGCCGGTCAGCACGTTGTTCGCGGCGTTGCCGGTCAGCGTGTCGTCGCCCGAGCCGCCCGTGAGGTTCTCGATGCCCACGTACGTGTCGACTTCGGAGATCGAGGGCTGACCGCCCGTCCCGGTCGCGAGCGACGCGTCGACGTCCTGCGCGGCCCCGCGATCCACGTACGAGACGACGTCGGTGCCGCCCGACCCGCCGTCGAGCACGTTGTTGTCGACGCTGTCAGTGAGGACGTCGTCGCCCGCGCTGCCGATGACGTGCTGCACGCTGTCGATGGTCTGCGCGGTGGCCAGCACTTGCACGGTTCCGGCGGCGAGGTTGACGTTCACCGTCGTGGTCGGCGACAGCGCCGCCGGGACGTCGGCGAAGCTCACGGTGTCCACGCCGGCGCCGCCCTGGGTCGTGCCGCCGCCGACCCCGGGGAAGAGCAGGTCGGCGTCGCCGGCGCCGTTGAGCGTGTCCGCCCCGGCCCCGCCGCGCAGCTCGTTGGGGTTGTTGTTGCCGGTCAGGACGTCGTCGCCGGCGCCGCCGCGCAGGTTCTCGATCGATGAGAACGTGTCCATCTCGGCGAGCACGCCACCGGTGCCGGTGAGCAGCGACGCGATCACGTTGCTGCCGGCGAGGCGATCGGAGTAGGAGACGGTGTCGGTCCCGCCGCCACCCGCGAAGGCGTTGTCCGAGCCGTCGCCGGTGAGGAGGTCGTCGCCGGCGCTGCCCGTCAGGTTCTCGACGGTGACGAGCGCCTGCGTGATGCCGAGCACGACGGCGCTGCCCGTGACGAGGCTCGCGACCACGGTGAACCCGGAGCCCGCCGCGGGCACGTCGACGAAGCTCACGGTGTCGACGCCGTTGCCGCCCGTGCTGGTGCCGGCGCCGATCCCCGGGATCAGCAGGTCGTCGTCGCCGAGGCCGCTCAGCGTGTCGGCGCCGGCGTTGCCGCGCAGCTCGTTCTTCGTGCTGTCGCCGGTCAGGGTGTCGTCGCCCGCCCCGCCCGCCAGGTTCTCGACGTTCGTGAACGAGTCGTTCTCCCCGGTGCCGGTCTGGCCACCCGTGCCCCCGAGGGTGGCGACGACGTCCTGGCCCGCCGTGCGATCGGCGTAGGACACGCTGTCGGTCCCGCCGAGGCCGTCGATCGCGTTGTCGCCGGTCGTGCCGCCGAGGATGTCGTCGCCGTTGCTGCCGGTGAGGTTCTCGACGGTCGACAGCGTCTGCCCCACGCCGAGGACCGTCGCGACGCCCGTCGCCGCGTTGGCGTTCACGGTGGTCGTGCCCGCCGGCGCCGGCGGCACGTCGGCGAAGCTCACCGTGTCGGAGTCGGCGCCGCCGGTGCTGCTGCCGCCGCCGATGCCGGGGAACAGCAGGTCGTCGTCGTCCTGGCCGCTCAGGATGTCGGCGCCCGCGCCGCCGTGCAGGACATTCACGGCGCCGTTGCCGGTGAGGGTGTCGTCGCCCGCGCCGCCGGTGAGGTTCTCGATGGCCGTGAAGGTGTCGTTCTCGAGCGTGGCCGCCTGGCCCCCGGTGCCGGTCGTCAGTGAGGCGACGACGTTCTGCGCCGCGGTGCGGTCGGCGTAAGACACCGTGTCGGTCCCGCTGCCGCCGTCGAGCGCGTTGCTCGCGGCGCTGCCGGTGAGCGTGTCGTCCCCGCCGCCGGTCGTGAGGTTCTCGATGCTCGTGTAGCTGTCGTTCTCGAGCGTACCGGTCTGCCCGCCGGAGCCCGCCGCGAGCGACGCCATGACGTGCTGCCCGGCGACGCGGTCGGCGTAGGAGATCGAGTCGGTGCCGCCCCCGCCGTCGAACGCGTTGCTCGCCGTGGTGCCGAGGAGGGTGTCGTTGCCGCCACCCCCCGTCAGGTTCTCGATGCTCGTGTACGTGTCGGCCTCGCCGGTGCCGGTCTGGCCGCCGGTGCCCGTGGCCAGCGACGCCAGGACGTTCTGCCCGGCGACGCGATCGGCGTAGGACGCCGTGTCGCTGCCGCCGCCGCCGTTGAGGATGTTGTTCTGCGCGTTGCCGGTCAGCGTGTCGTCGCCCGCACCACCGGTGAGGTTGTCGATGCTCGTGTACGTGTCGGCCTCGGTCGTGCCGGTCTGGCCGCCGGTGCCCGTGGCGAGCGACGCCACGATGTCCTGGGCCGCGCCGCGATCGGCGTAGGTCACCGTGTCGGTCCCGCCGCCGCCGTTGAGCGCGTTGTTCTGCGCGTTGCCGGTCAGCGTGTCGTTGCCGCCACCGCCGGTCAGGTTCTCGACGCTCGAGTACGTGTCGACCTCGCCCGTGCCGGTCTCGCCGCCCGACCCCGCCGCCAGGGACGCGACGACATCGTCGCCCGCGACGCGATCGGCATACGACACGGTGTCGATGCCGCCAGCGCCGTCGAGCACGTTGTTCGCGGTGTTGCCGGTCAGCACGTCGTTGCCGGCGCCGCCGGTGAGGTTCGCGATGCTCGTGTAGGTGTCGACCTCGAGGCTGCCCGTCTGGCCTCCGGACCCCGTCGCAAGCGACGCCGTGACGCCCTGCAGCGGGCCGCGATCGCCGTAGGTGACGGTGTCCGCGCCGCCGCCGCCGTTGAGCACGTTGCTGCTGCCGTTGCCCGTCAGCGTGTCGTTGCCGCCGCCGCCGGTGAGGTTGTCGATGTTCACGTACGTGTCGGCCTCGAGCGAGCCCGTCTCGCCGCCGGTCCCGGAGGCGAGCGACGCCACGATGTTCTCGCCGCCGACGCGATCGGCGTAGGACACGGTGTCGTTGCCGCTCCCACCGTTGAGCACGTTGTTCGCCTGGGTGCCCGTCAGCGTGTCGTTCCCGGCGCCGCCGGTCAGGTTCTCGATGCTCATGTACGTGTCGGTCTCGGCCGAGGCCGTCTGGCCGCCGGTGCCGGTCGCGAGCGATGCCACGATGTCCTGCCCGGCCACGCGGTCGCCGTAGGACGCCGTATCGGTGCCCCCCGCGCCGTCGAGCAGGTTGCTCGCGGCGTTGCCGGTAAGCACGTCGTTGCCGCCGCCGCCCGCCAAGCCCTCGACGTTCAGGTACGTGTCGTTCTCGAGCGTGCCCGTCTGGCCGCCGGACCCCGACGCCAGCGATGCCGTGACGCCCTGGCCCGGACCCCGGTCGACGTACGAGACCACGTCCGCGTTCCCGGCGCCGTTAAGGACGTTGTCCCCACCGTTGCCCGTGAGCGAGTCCATGCCGCCGCCGCCCGTCAGGTTCTCGACGCTCGTGTAGGTGTCGGTCTCGGCGGCGCTCGGCTGGCCACCGGACCCCAGCGCCAGCGAGGCCACGACGTTCGAGCCCGCGGCGCGGTCGGAGTAGGACACCTCGTCGATGCCGTCGAACCCACGCAGCATGTCGTCGCCGGTGCCGCCGATCAGCAAGTCGTTGCCGTCGCCGCCGCGCAGGATGTCGGAGCCGGGGCCGCCGTCGAGCGTCACGGCTTGGCCGCCGATGGTGGTGAAGTCGTCGCCGCTGCCGAGCAGGTTCGCAGTGACGGTCCCGGTCACGTTGCCCGTGTAGGACACCGTGTTGGCGTTCGCGTCACCGGTGATGATCAGCGACGTCATGACGCCGCACGCGGGCGGGTCGAGGCCGGGCACGATCGCGACGTCGTTGCCCCCTGTGACCGTGATCGCCGTGGCCAGCGCGCTGTCGAGCGTGATCTGCGCGGTGGGCGCGCACGTGAACGTCGGCGCAGCCTCGCTCACCGACGCGAAGCACAGCGCCATCAGCATCATGCCGGTCGTGGCCCATGCAACCCCTCGCACGCTCGTCATCCTCCCACGTCGAAGCGGGGCTCTGCGGCACTTTCGTCGTCGTCCTTCGCCGGAGGGTCGCCGGCCTCGAAGCGCGGCTCGGCCCGCGGGGCCGCCGGCTTCGCCGGGACGGCCGTGGTGCCGAGGGCCTCGAGGCGCGCCGCGAGGCCCTCGTCGCCGGCCACCGCCGGGTCGTCGAAGCCGACGTGCAGGTGGTCCTGGTGGTCGCCGTCGGTGAAGTAGCCGGGGCCGTCGAGCACCCACGGCGAGCCGATCTCCGTCGGGCGCAGCGGCGCGGGCAGGCGCCCGAGCGCGATCGCGAGCTCCTTCGCCTTGTCGTTTGACGGCGAGACGATGATGCCGTCGACCGAGCCGATGTCCACCGCGCGCCCGGCCGAGTGGTTGGAGACGCTGCCGCCGACCGTGTAGTACGAGTGCCCGGTCTGGATGACCCAGAGCGAGATCGGGAAGACCTCGGCCGCCTCGAGCATGACGGCCGCGAGGCGCGGGTCGACGCGGCCGGGCGTCTCGAGATCCGACCGCGAGCGCGACTCGACCGTGATCCGGTCGTCGGCGAGGACGCGCTTGGCGAGCGGGTCGCCGGCCGGGTCGGGCGCCGGCGCGGACGGCCCGCCGACCGTCAGCCCGAGCCCCAGCGGCGAGAGGCTGCGCGCGGGCTGGGCGAGCAGCGCGCGGGCCGCGCCGAGCTGCAGCTGGTAGCGGCCGCGGTAGGGCGCGTATGGCTGCTCGACGTCGGCGATCCACTCGCCCCAGCCGGCCGGGTCCTCGCCGAACGTCGTGTCGCCGGCGGCGCGGCGGGCGTTGCGCAGCGCCACCGCGTGGTCGACGAACCAGCGCACCTGCAGCTCAGGGCGGGCGAGGTAGCCGGCGTACTCGCCGTTGTCCCAGATGCCCTGGCGCATCTGGAAGAAGCCGACGCTGTCGGCATCGCCGTAGGGGAGGTTGCGCAGCCCCGACTCGACGAGCGCGGCCATGACCGGCAGCTCGCCCGGCAGCCCGGCGTCGCGCGCGGCGCTCGCCATCCAGTGCGCGATGGCGACGCGCGACGCGTCGTCCGGGATGCCGGCGCCGGTGGCGATCGTCGCCGTCGCGACGGCATCCTCGGCGGGCGCGTCGTCGGACTCGGTGATCTCCTCCGGATCGGGCACCCACAGCGGCTCGGGCCCGGCGTCCGGGGGCGGGCCGTCGAGCACGGAGGACGCGGCCGCGTCGCGGGCGGAGGCGTGGTCCTGCGCCGAGGCGGCGTGCGCAGGCAGCGCACCGACGGCGAGCGCCACGACGATCGCCGTCGCCCCGCCGCGGCTCACGACACGCCCTTGGGCCCGGCGTACGTCAGCGGCTGGTAGCCGGGATGGCGCCCGCCGCTCGAGACCGTGATCGCCTCGCGCGGGCGCTCGGGATCGACGCGCACGATCTGCCCGACGGGCCGCCCGCACTGGTCGTCGCTCTGGACGACCGCGAGCTCGCGCCCGTCCGGGCGCCACGCGACCTCGCAGCCGCGCACGGGCAGCGCCGGCGCGTCGAAGTCGCGCAGCGAGCCGGCCCCGGTCACGAACACCTGAAAGCGCCGCAGGCCGAAGTTCGCGACGACCGCCACCTGCGACCCCGACGGCGAGTAGGCCGCCGCGATCGCGCCGCGCCCGAGCACCGACGTGTCGGTGACGAGCTCCCCGCGCCAGCTGTGCGGGTTCGACGAGAACGCCTTCGCGCTGCGGTAGCGCAGGATCCCGAAGTGACCCGGATCGCCGCGCAGCACGCCGAAGACGAGCAGCTCGCGGCCGCCGTGGCGCCAGGAGATCTGGCGGCCGAGATCCCAGCGCTTGTCGGCGATGCAGCGCGGGCGCAGCGGAGCCTGGCCGATGCGCCCGAAGCACAGGTCGCCGTCGGACCCGCTGCGCCGCACGAGCGCGACGACCCCGTCGGCGGGCGCCGGCGCGAACGTCGCCGACGCGTACTTCGTCTTGCCGTCGTAGACGACCCGGCCGCGGTCGGCGAGCCGCGCCGAGACGAGCAGCAGGCGCCGGCCGACGCGATACAGCAGCCGCCGCCCATCCGGCGACCACGACGGCTCGACCGCCCGGCCGGACGGCGGCGACGCCTCCTTGACCGTGCGCCCGGCGCGCGGGTCGAAGACGCGCAGGACGTCGCCGGAGTCATAAGCGAGCTGCGGCACGCCGGCCGCGACGAGCACCCGCACCGACGTGCCGGCGGCGACGTGCTGGCCGACGAGCGGGCGCACCCCGACGAGGGTCCCCGGCGGCTGGGGCGCGACCGTGCGCTCGACGTGCGGCACGAGCCCCGCGGCCGCGATCGCGCGCACGTACTCGGTCAGATCGCGACCCTCGACCGCCGGCACGGTCACGGCGGTGCCGCCCGAGGCCGCGATCTGCGCCTCGGCCGCCGCACCGCCCGGCGTGGCACCGGCCTTCGACGTGCTGACGAACGTCGTCACCGCGGTGCCGCCGGGCACGCGCGCGCCGGCGGCCGGAAGCTGGCTTGCGACGACCGCCCCCGCCGGCGCGTCCTCGGGCAGCACCGGCCCGGCGACCAGGCCTGCCGCGCGCAGGATCGCGGCCGCGCGCGCGGGCGTCTGGCCGTCGAGCGCCGGCGTGACCGTGCGCTTCGAGCTCACGGCGACGAGCAGCGAGACCCGGTCGCCGCTGTTCGCCCTGGCACCCGGCTCGGGGATCTGGTCGAGGATCGTCCCGGGCGTCGCACCGAGCGTCGTGCGCGAGCGCAGCCGCGGATCGAGGCGCAGGCCGGAGCCGCGCAGAACCTGCTCGGCCGTGGCGACGTCGCTGGCGCCCTCGACCCCCGGCACCGTCACGCGCTCGGGCAGTCGCGTAAAGCCGAACGCGGCGGCGGCCAGCACGGCGAGGACCACGAGGCCGATCCACGGCGGCAGCAGCCGCTGCTGGACGAAGATGATCTGCCGCGCGGCAGCGACGCTGCCGTCCCGCGCGTGCACGCGGACGCGCGCGGCGCGCTGGCGGTCGCGACGCACCAGCTGCGGCCGGCGCGGGCGCAGCGCGACGACCGCGTGCGCCGCCTGGCCCGGCCCCAGCACGAGCGTCGACGGCGTGATCTGCGCGCGCAGCCCCGCGTCGCCGGGCGTGATCGACAGGCTGGCCTCGACCTCGTGGCCGCCGCGGTTGACGATCAGCGCCGTGTAGCGAGCGCGACGGCCCGCGGCCAGCGAGGGCGTGACGTCGAGGTCGAGCAGCGGCGGGCGAAACGCCGAGATCGCCGTGACGGTCGTCAGCGGGGCAGGGGCGAGCGAGCCGCCCCCCGGAATTCCCTGCGGCCCTTCGATCCGCCTCATGACGCTCCGATCTGCGCCATGCCCGCGAAGCTAGATGACGAACGGCCGTGTGGTGTGCGTGTGAGCAACTTTGCCCGTATTTCGGTGCGAACGGACCCCGCCCTGCGCGGATGGCCATGCGCGCCCGCGGCCTGCAGGCGCGCTTGCGCGAGACGGGCTCGCCGGGTGCCATGATCGCCGCCCGCGCACACCCGCCTCCGATGACCACACCCGCCGCAACACCGATCGAAGCATCGGAGCACCGCGTCACGTTCCCCGACCTCGTGCGGGTGCACTATCGCTGGCGCAAGGTCGTCGGCGACAGCTCGACCGCGAGCGCCGAGGAGCGCCAGGCGATGGACGACGAGTACCACACGGCGCTCGCGATCTTCGAAGCCGAGCACGGCCAGATCGTCAGCGCCTACTGGTGCGCGGACTACGAGAGCGCCGTCGCGCTGACCGCCGGCAGGCCGCGCACCGGCTGGCTGCGGCGCCTGCTGTCGGTGGCGCCGAAGTTCCATCGCGTCAGCGACTGGGCGACCAAGGACGACCCCGAGATCGCGCACCTGCTGCACCAGTGCGACGAGCTGGCGATCCGCTCGACGGAGGTCCTGCGCGGGCGGGCGCGGCGGATCAGCATCCAGCTCGTCATGACCTCCGCGTGCCACCTGCTGAGCCTCGTCGACGCGGGCCGCCTCAAGTCGAGCCCCGGGGCGCACCAGAAGGCCGTCGCCGCCGAGCGGCGCGGCCTCGCCCAGGTGGGCGACGACTACCGCCAGGCCGCCAACGCCGACGCGCAGCTCGTGTACTTCGCCGGGATGGCGCTGGGCGTCGCGCTACTCGTGCTGCTGTACGTCGGCGGTGGCGCGGGCATCCTGAGCGTCGAGGAGGACGTGCAAGACGCGACGATCGTCGGCTGCCTCGTCGCCGGCGCGCTCGGCGCGGTCGTGAGCGTCACCGCACGCGTCAACAGCGGCTCGTTCGACCTCGACGTGGACGTCGCGCGCGGCTACACGCTGTTTCTCGGCGGGCTGCGGCCGGTCATCGGCTCGGTCTTCGGCGTGCTGACGTACTTCATGCTGACGAGCGGGTTCGTCGAGGTGTTCAAGATCCCGGCCGACGGGCTCAAGCAGTTCTACTTCCTCTGTGTGATCGCGTTCGCCGCCGGGTTCAGCGAGCGCTGGGCGCAGGACACGCTGACGGGCGGCCTCACCGGCCGTGCCCGCAAGGACGACCCCGCGGCCATGCCCGCGGCGACCTCGGCCCCGAAGCCCGCGAACGGCGCGGCCGGCTCGAGCGGCGCGAGCGAGCCCGACGGCTGACGCCTGTGCCGCGCCCGGCCGAGCGGCTGGGCGGGGCGTGCTTCAGGATGGCGCCCATGCCGACGATCGCCGAGGCCCGCGACCAGTGGTCGCCTGAGGGCATCTACCTCAACACCGCGAGCTACGGCCTGCCGCCGCGCGACGGCTTCGACGCGCTGCAGGCCGCGCTCGCGGACTGGCGCGGCGGGCGCACGAGCTGGGAGCACTGGGGCGCGAGCACCGAGGGCGCCCGGGCGGCGTTCGCGGCGATGGTCGGCGTGGTGCCGGAGCGCGTGGCGATCGGCGCGACGGTGTCGGCGTTCGTCGGGCTGGTCGCCGCGTGCCTGCCGGCGGGCTCCCGCGTGCTCGTCCCGGACGTCGAGTTCACCTCCACGCTGTTTCCGTTCCTCGTGCAGGAGACTCGCGGTGTGGTCGTCGAGACCGTGGCGTCCGAGCGGCTGGCCGAGGCGATCGACGCGCGCACGGACGTCGTCGCGTTCAGCGCCGTGCAGATGAGCACCGGCGAGGTCGCCGACCTCGACGCGATCGTCGCGGCCGCCGAGCACCACGGCGCCATGACGGTGCTCGACGCGACGCAGGCCTGCGGCTGGCTGCCGATCGACGCGACGCGCTTCGGCGCCGTCGTCTGCAGCGCGTACAAGTGGCTGCTGTCGCCGCGCGGCACGTCGTTCATGGCGGTGGGCGACGAGTGGCTCGAGCGGATCGTCCCGCACAGCGCCGGCTGGTACGCGGGCGCGGACGTGCACTCGAGCTACTTCGGCCCGCCGCTGCGCCTTGCCACCGACGCGCGGCGCCTGGACACCTCGCCGGCGTGGTTCTCGTGGGTTGGCACGCAGCCCGCGCTCGAGCTGCTCAACCGAATCGGGATCGAAGCCGTATACGCCCACGATGTCGCACTCGCCAACCGCTTCCGCGCCGGCCTGGGGATGGAGCCGTCCGACAGCGCGATCGTCTCGGTCGACCGGCCGGACGCGGCGGCGCGCCTCGAGCGCGCGGGCATCATGGCGGCCGAGCGCGGCGGGCGGCTGCGCGCGTCGTGGCATGTGTACAACACGCAGGACGACGTCGATGCCACGCTGGACGCCCTGTCGTAGTGAGCTTTCAGTAACGAACGCCTGTCGGCCAGGAACAAAAGGTTCATGGTTCCGACACAACGCACTGGGTACGCTGCCTCTCTGATGGCGACCGTTGCTGCCACGGCGT
The DNA here is from genome assembly GCA_963839905.1 of uncultured Actinomycetes bacterium. Taxonomy (GTDB): domain Bacteria; phylum Actinomycetota; class Thermoleophilia; order Solirubrobacterales; family Solirubrobacteraceae; genus CADCVQ01. The sequence continues at coordinate 1,156,158 of CAWIXC010000018.1, forward strand.
TCGCGGACGCTCTGCAGGACGTCCGGGAGCGCACGCTCGCCCTCGTCGTCCCCTTCTCGCATGCGGAGCTCGAACGCGTGCAACATCCGCTCATGAGCCCGCTGGACTGGGATCTCGGCCACATCGCCGCGTACGAGGATCTCTGGCTCGTGCACCGCCACGGCGGCGAGCCGCTCCTGCGCGCCGACCTCACCGAGATCTACGACGCGTTCGAGACCCCGCGCGCGGTGCGCGGTGACATCCCGTTCCTGCGCGGTGACGACGTCTTCGACTACATCGCCGCGGTGCGCCAACGAACGATCGCGATACTGGAGCGGGTCGGCCCCGCTGACGGGACCCTGTTCGAGATGGTCATCCGCCACGAGGCGCAGCACAACGAGACGATGCGCCAGACGCTGTTTCTCGGCGGCCTTCAGGGCGGCCGCCCGCAGCCCGCGGCCGCTGCCACCCGTCGTGCCCGCATCGTGGCCACCTCCGCCATGCCCGCCGACACCGAGTGGATTCACCTTCCCGCCGGCTCCTTCCAGATGGGCGCTCCCGCCGGCGACTTCGCGTTCGACAACGAGCGCCCGCGCCACGCGGTGCGGGTCGGGGCGTTCGCGATCGCGCAGCGGCCCGTCACCAACGCGACCTGGATGCACTTCGTCGAGGGCGGCGGCTACGAGCGCCGCGAGTGGTGGTCGGACGAGGGCTGGGCGTGGAAAGAGGAGTACGACATCTCACGGCCCGAAGGCTGGACGGCGGACGGGACAGCCGAAGCCGACGACGATCCCGTCCTGCACGTCTCCTGGTTCGAGGCCGACGCCTTGGCTCGTTCGCACGGTGCGCGACTGCCCACCGAGGTGGAATGGGAAAGGGCGGCGACCTGGGACCGGGAGCCGTTGCAGGACACCGGCTACGCATGGGAATGGACGTCGACGTGCTTCGACGGCTACCCCGGCTTCGTCGCGCATCCGTATCGCGAGTACTCCGAGGTCTTCTTCGGCGATCGCTACCGCGTGCTGCGCGGCGCGTCGTGGGCGACCGAGCCGCGCGTGCTGTCCACCACCTTCCGCAACTGGGATCTCCCACTGCGCCGGCAGATCTTCGCCGGCGTCCGACTCGCAAAGGACGTGACGTGATGGAGCCAGTCCTCCAAGGCACCGTGGAGGTGCGCTCCTATCTGGGACCCGGCGACGAGCGCACGCTCGCCGACGACGTCCTCGACGGCCTCACCCGTCCTTTGAAGGAGCTGCCGCCCAAGCACTTCTACGACGCGCGCGGATCGGAGCTCTTCGACGCGATCTGCGAGCTGCCCGAGTACTACCAGACGCGTACGGAGCGGCTGATCTTGTCATCCAATGCCGAGGCGATCGTCGAGCGCACGGGCGCCGTGGAGCTCGTGGAGCTCGGGTCGGGGTCGGCGTCCAAGACGCGCGTGCTGCTCGACGCGATGGCCGCCGCGGAGACGCTCGAGCGCTACGTCCCGGTCGACGTGTCGGCGACAACGGTGCACGCCGCGGCCGAGACGCTCGTCGAGGAGTACCCCGGCATGTCGGTGTACGGGGTCGTCGGCGACTTCGAGCGCCACCTCTCGCATCTGCCGTCGCCGGCCGGGCCGCGTCTGGTCGCGTTCCTCGGCGGGACGCTTGGCAACTTCCCCCCCGGCAGCCGGCGCAGGTTCCTGCGCGGCCTGCGCAACGTGCTCGGCTCAGACGGGTATCTCCTGCTCGGCACGGACCTCGTCAAGGACCCGCACGTCATCGAGGCCGCGTACGACGACAGCGCCGGCGTCACGGCGCAGTTCAACCTGAACGTCCTGCATGTCTTGAACCGCGAGCTCGACGCGAACTTCGACGTCGACGCGTTCGAGCACGTCGCGTTCTTCGACCGCCAGCGCGAGTGGATCGAGATGCGCCTGCGCGCGACCGACGTCCAGGACGTGCACATCGGGGCGCTCGACCTCGACATCACCTTCGCCGCGCGCGAGGAGCTGCGCACCGAGATCAGCGCGAAGTTCACGCCGGAGAAGCTGAGCGGCGACCTCGTCGCGGCCGGTCTCGAGCTCGTAGAGCTCTACACCGACCCCGACGAGCTGTTCGCCGTCTCGCTGTCACGCCGCGCCTGAGGGCGCCGGATCGACGTCAAGGGGCCGCAGCGCGCTACTCCGGGCTTTTACGGGGCGACCGCTTGCGCCGCCTTCGGTATCACCCACATGTCCTTGACGGAGTGAGAGATCTCCTTGGCGCCGCGGGTGACCCAGATGAATTGAGTCCGTCGGGCGCGGACCGGCAGGATGGCGTTGCCCGCGGGCCGCGTAGCGGCTTGGCGGAAGATCGCTTCGCTCGCGCCTTCCTGATCGCATGCCGTGAGGTTGAGCGTGACCTTCTTGCGCAAGTGCGCCAAGGGAATGGCCCAGTGGACGACTACGGGCCCGCTCTTGTTCGCTTCCGCGATCACAACGCTTCGACGATCACTCAGCTCTGGGGTGACCTTCGAGAAGCCGCTCACGTTCGACTCGTAGGTGACGAACGCCTCAAACGGCTCGCCGGGCTTGGCTGCCTTGCACTCCGGGCTAGCGCCACAGCCACGCGTCGCATCGAATCCCACGTTCGTGCCACGCGGCGATCATATTTGACGCGCATCGCAGATCCGGATTGTCGGATGTGTGCCGTCCGCTGCGGTCTCGGGCACCTTGCCATCGCGCTCGACACGCTTGGCTGCAGCAGATGCGTCGAGGACGTCGGGGTTGCGCCGTACCAACGGCGCCCTTGGGCGCCTGGACCGCGGCGCGCTCGCGCAGGGGGTCGATGCGGGCAGCGAGACGAGCGGTGACCTCGAGGGAGACTCCGCCGCGCTTGGCCTCGGCCGATCGCCCCGCTCCTCGATCTTCACCGCGAACGCATCCACCCGCGGCCGCGACCGAGTCGCGACGCGCAGCCCGCCACCGGTCCCCCGCGGCCGCAAAGGCAACGTTCGCGCCCCATCATGCAAGCGGGTGGGCGCGCGCGGGTCGTCTGCGGGTTGCCAGGCCGCCGACGCATGGATACGTTGTCCGCGGATGGGCGTCAGGTACGAACTCCGAAGCGCGAGGTCGGTCTCTGCCGCGATGGCGCTATCGATTGCAGCTCTTGCGTGGCTCGCGTGGCCGAGCCCGTCGGCTGGCACCACAGCCGCGGCTTTGACGAGCCGTTCGGCCTCCGCGCGGGCCCAGCTGCATGTGCGTCGCAACGTCATGGTCGGGCAGCCCGTGACCGTCACGGGCACGGGTCTCACTCCGGGCTTTCACATGAGCTTGTCGCTGGCCCCCTTGGGTGCGGGCAATTGCTGCGGCATCGCGATCGGCCACAAGCGGGTCGTCCCGGCCAGCGGTCGGCTGCGCTACCGATTCCGGTGGCCACGCAGCTACTACGCATGCTCCGGGGCGGCGCACTGCCGCAGGACGCAACGGTGGCGCAATCTCGGTCGTGCCACCGTCGCGGTGAGCGCCCCGGAGATCGACCCTCGCACCCACTCCAACGAATACGCTGGAACGACGGTGGTCGTTCACACCCGCTGAGCGGGGTTCCGCGGAGGCGTGTCGGTGGCCACCGGCATGCTCGAGGAGGGAGGCCGGATCAGCCTCGTCACCGGCGCCGGGCCCGGCAGGCTCGCCGCGCCGAAGGTCCACGTCTACAACTTCGATTTGTTCGGCCGAGCCGCCAGTCACAGCTTCCCCGACGTTCGCAAGACGCTGCAGCCGAAGCTGGTCGTGGCGTTCGACGGCGCCAGATCGCGCACCACCGGCATCGCGGTAGCCCACCGCCAATCCGTACGCCGCGTCAGGCGGGTTCTCGAACGTCCTCACGACACCGACTTCCGGTAAATTGAGGCTCCGGATCTTAACGATCGCGCAGAAGACGGGCCACGTGCACGGCAGTGAGTTCGTGGCCTCGGGCGGGACGCGACCGCACGACTACCAGCCGACGACCGCGCGAACGGCGTGCCGCATCGACGAGGTCTCACTCGGCGAGCCGGCGGACGTGACGGCGATCAGCACGCCGACGGGGGCACGCCTGCTCGTCGTCCCACGCGCGGGCGGCGCCGTCGAGCATTGGGCGTCCAAGCTCGGGCTCCTGCCGAAGCCCGGCCAGCCCACGACGATCAAGCTCACGAAGAAGCTGCGGGCAAGTAGCAGCCGGGTGTCCGGTATCTAGACACAAAGGTCAACACGAGGAGATGCGAATGTTTAGCGACGTCTCGCGGGTCGCGGCCGGCCGGCTTGACTTCGACGCCGGTCATCACGAGGCTACGCAAGCCACGAGTGAAACCCGGCTTGTTCACCGGCTTTGCGCTTGCGGCACCGTGTCTCGTACTTCCATTTGGGGGGGAAGTCCTGTGTTTGAGCCCTGCTGCCGGCCGATGCGTCCGCGTCACGCGCCATGGGGCGTGCGATCACCCGGGCTCGCGCTTCTCGTCGTCGTGCTCGGCATCGGCCAGCCCGCCGTCGCAACCGCAGCCGACAACGGCCGTACCGCCAACGTCCCGCTCGACGGACAGCGCTTGACGCGCGACGACGTCGTCGCGATCGCTCGCGGCGGCGCATCGGTCAGCGTGCGCGAGACCGTGATGGCGCGCGTGCAGCGGTCGTATGACCTGCTGCTTCAGGCGGCCCGCGAGGACAAGCCGATCTACGGCCTGACGCGCGGCGTCGGGGAGAACAAGGACAAGACGATCTTCAAGGGCGGCGAGATCGACAGCGAGGCCCGCAAGCTGTCGGAGCAGTTCAACTCCAACCTGCTGCGGGTCCAAGCGACGGCGTTCGGCAAGCCGGCGACCACAGCCGTCGTCCGAGGGGCGATGGCGATCCGCCTCAACGCGATGCTGATCGGTCACACGGGCGTGCGGCCGGAGGTGGCGCGCGCGCTGCGGGACGTCCTCAACAAGCACGTCACGCCCGTCGTGCCGAGCCGGGGCACCGTCGGGGAGGCCGACATCGACATCCTCGCGCACATCGGGCTTGCGCTCATGGGTGAAGGCAAGGCGATGTATCGCGGCCGGACGACGTCAGCGGCCGCCGCCCTGCGCGCGGCCGGAATCAAGCCCATCGTGCCGTTCGCCAAGGACGCGCTGTCGATCTTCAGCTCCAACGCCTACTCGACCGCCATCGCCGTCCTCGCGGTCAGCGACGCCAGCCATCTGCTCGAACGCGGGCGGCGGGTGTTCGGCCTGAGCCTGGAGGGCCTGGATGGCAACGTCGCGCCGTTCCTCGCCGCGGTGCAGAACGTGCGCGCGTTCCCGGGGCAGGCACGCGCCGCCGCGGCGATACGTCGCGATCTCAGCGGCAGCTACCTATGGTCGGACTCGCCGACCCGAGCGCTGCAGGATCCGCTGAGCTACCGCACGTTCAGCCACGTCCTGGGCACCGCCGACGCCGTGCTCGCACGCGTCGACGGGCAGCTGCGACTGCAGATGAACAGCTCCGACGACAACCCGACGGTGCTGCTTGACGTCCGGCCGCCCGCCGGCGCGACGAAGCAGGAGCGCTCCTACTACGTCGACGGCAACGGCATCCACGGCGCCGTGATACCGACCTCGAGCTTCGAGCCGCTGTCCTGGGTCGTGCAGGTCGAGTCGCTGCTGGACGCCCTCGCTCACGTCTCGGGGACCGCGGTTCAACGCACCCTGCGCCTCGCCAATCCGGAGTTCACACATCTCTCTCGCTTTCTCACGGCGGATGCGACCTCGATCGGCTTCGCGGCCATCCAGAAGATCCCCGCCGATCTGGATGCCAGCAACCGCCGCCTCGCCGACCCCGTCTCGCTCGACGTGACGCCCGTGGCAGGCGACATCGAGGACACCGCGACAAACGCCGCGGCGGCCGCGACGAACACCGCGACGATGGTGGACAACCTCTACGGCATCCTCGGCGTCGAGCTCATGCACGCCGCGCAGGCCGTCAACTTGCGCCAGCGCGACAAGCCGGGGCTGGCCTTGGGGCGCTACACCGGGCCGTTCCTCGACGCGTACCGGCGGGTCGTTCCGTTTCTCGCGCACGACAGGTTCCTCAGCCCGGACGTCGCGCGATCGGCGGCGTTCTTGCGCGGCACCAGCGGCTGAGCGCTCGGCGACGCGACCCCGGCGCGGCCAGGCATCCTTACGCGTACTGGAGGCCCATGGGAACGACCGACACCGACGAGATCCTGGGCGGCCGCGAAGCTGAGCTCACGCTGATCGCGGAGATGCTCGACGCCTTGGAGACGGCCGACAACGCGCTCGTGCTCCAGGTCGCCGGCGAGCCGGGCATCGGCAAGAGCCGCCTGCTGCGGGAGCTGGCCTCGCAGGCCGGCGTCCGTGGGCACCTCGTGCTCTCCGGCCGCGCGGCCGAGTTCGAGGCCGAGCAGCCGTTCGGGGTGTTCGGCGACGCCCTGGACGGCTGGCTTCTCGATCAGGAGCGCGAGCGCCTCGAGGTGCTCGCAGGCGGTCTGGCGGCCGAGCTTGCGATGGTGTTCCGCGCATTCGGTCCGCTCGCGTCGGCGCGAGTGGAGTTGCAGCAGGAAGAGCGCTACCGCGCCTACCGGGCGGTCCGAGGCATGTTGTCCTCGCTCGCCCGGACCGTGCCGATCGTCCTCGTGCTCGACGACGTGCAGTGGGCGGACCCCGGCTCGGTCGAGCTCATCGGCCATCTCCTCGCACATCCCTGCCAGGGTCCCGTGCTCATCGCGCTGGCATTTCGCCCTGCGCAGATACCAGCTCGGCTGAGCGCGGCCTTGGCAGCCGCACTCAAAGAGCCCAACGCGCGACGCCTCGCGCTTGGGCCGCTGAGCCCGGCCGCGGCGCGCACGGTGCTGGGGTCGCAGGTGTCACCCGCGGCGGGCGACCGGCTCTATCACGAGAGCGGTGGCAACCCGTTCTACCTGCTGCAACTCGCGCGCGGGGACACCCTCGTCGGCCGCCAATCCGAGGCCGGTGGCGCGATCGACTCGGGCGTTCCCGAAGCCGTGCGCGCGTCACTCGCGCGCGAGCTGTCCTCGCTGTCGGCGCCGGGGCTGCTGCTGCTGCAAGGTGCGGCCGTCGCCGGCGACCCCTTCGAGCGGTCGCTGGCGGCCGGCGCGGCCGGCCTCGGCGCACGCGAAGCGCTGGATCTCAGCGATGAGCTGCTGCAGTGTCAGCTCATCAACCCGACCGCCGTCATCGGACGGTTCGCCTTTCGCCACCCGATCGTCCGCTCGACCGTCTACGAGCTCGCCGCCAGCGCCTGGCGGGCCCGTGCGCACGCACGGATCGCGGCGATGCTCGCCGCCGACCACGCGACCGCTCAAGCGCAGGCGCCACACGTCGAGCGCTCGGCCGAGAAGGGCGATGGCGGCGCGATCGCGGTGCTCGTCGAGGCGGCCGGGTCGAGCGCGCGCCGCGCCCCCGCGCTCGCAGCGCGCTGGTACGAAGCCGCGCTGCGCCTGCTGCCCGAGACCGCCGCCACCGACGAGCAGCGGATCGGCCTGTTGATGGCGTTGGCGAAGGCGCAGTCCGGCTGCGGCCGGCTGGACCGCAGCCACGACGCGCTGTGCGACGTGCTCGAGCTCATGGACCCCGACCATCCCGGGGGCGTGCAGGTCGTCGCGGCCTGCGCCGGCGTCGAGCGCGTGCTCGGGCGCCATCGTGACGCCGAGGCCCGCCTCACCGCCGCCCATCGCGCCCAGCCGGACAACGCCTCGCTGCCGGCCATCCTGCTGCGGCTCGAGCTGGCAGGCGCCGCCGCGACAGGAACCCGTCCGGAGGAGATGCTCGCCTGGGCCGAGCAGACGCGCCGGGACGCGGCGCGGCTTGGCGAGGCGGCGCTCGAGGTGGCAGCCAGCGGCCAGGTGGCACAGGCGCACTACTACCTCGGGCGGGCGGCCTCCGATGCGATCGCCCGAGCAGCGGCCGGCCTGGACGCGCTTACCGACGCCGAGCTCGCCAGCCGCCTGGACATCGGCCTGTGGGTCGGTTGGACGGAGGTGGTGCTCGAGCGCTTCGAGCAGGCGGTGGATCACTGCGAGCGGGTCATCGACGTCGCGCGCACCACCGGGCAGGGCGCCATCTTGGTGACGACGATGAGCGCGCAGGCGGCTGCGCTGATCCAGCTGGGACGCCTCGACGAGGCCGGCGAGAAGCTGGCCGCCGCGATCGACGCCGGGAGGTTGGCGCCTCAAGCGCCCTTCTCCGTCACGCTGGGTCTGTCAAGCGTCCTCGCGACCCACCGCGGCGACTACGACGCCGCGGTCGCGGCCGGGGCGGAGGGCGTCCGGCTGATGTACGCCGCGGATCCGAGCGGCATCCGAGGGCTCAGCGGGCTGCGCCTGGCGATCCCGCTTGCCGAGATGGGAGAGCTGCAGCGCGCGCGAGAGATCCTGTTGGAGACGAGCGGCGGCAGCGACCTGCACATGGTGCGCCACGGATACGCCCCCGCGTACGAAATCCTCGTGAGAGCCGAGCTCGCGCTGGATCGGGTGGACCGCGCCCAGGCATGGGCGGACAAGGCCGAAGCGGCCACCCACGGCTGGCAGCTTGGCGCTGAAGCGGCGTACGCGCGGCGCGCGCAGGCCGCGGTGGCGCTGGCGCGCGGCGACGCCGCGCAAGCCGCCGGCATGGCGATGTTCGGCGCCCGTGGCGCAGACGGCGCGGGAGCGCCGGTCGAGGCCGGCCGCTGCCGGATCATCGCGGCGCAGGCGCTGGCGCAGGCCGGTCGCCGCGCGGACGCGCTCGCCGAGCTCCATGCCGCGGCGGACCAGCTCGCGCGCGTCGGGGCGCACGGCTACCTCGCGCAGGCCGAGAAGGGCCTGCAGCGATTGGGCGGTCGCGCCAGGCGCCGCACGAGCGACCCGCACGCGCGCGATGAGGGCCTGCGGTCGCTGACCGATCGTGAGCGAGACGTCGCCGAGCTCGTCGGCCGCGGCCACACCAACCGCGAGATCGCCACCACGATCTTCGTCAGCGAGAAGAGCGTCGAGCGTCACGTGTCGCGCATCTTCACCAAGCTCGGCGTCGCTCGCCGCACCGAGCTGGCCCTGCGAGTCGCCGCCGAGCTGGCAGCGGCCGCCGCGTCACCCGCTGTGGCGGACGACCCGGCCGGAGGTTGAAGCAGTCACGATCGCGAGCGCGGTTAGCGCTGGCGTGGCTCGGGATCAGAGCGCCGCAGCCGCGATACTGCCGACGTGCCCGTGCCCCATCTGCTGCTCGTGGAGGACGACGTCAAGCTCGGCGCGTCCCTGCGGCGCGAGTTCGTGCGCGAGGGCTTCGCGGTGACGCTGGCAACCGATGGCGCGGAAGCCCTGTCACGGGTCCGGAGCGTTCGTCGCCCGGATGCGCTGGTCGTCGACATCGGTCTGCCCGATGCTGACGGGCGTGACGTCTACCGCGCATTGCGGACGCGAGGAATCGACGCGCCGGTGCTGTTCCTGACCGCGCGGGACACGCTCGAGGATCGCCTGGCGGGCTTCGAAGCCGGCGGCAGCGACTACCTGACGAAGCCGTTTCACCTCAGCGAGCTGATCGCGCGCGTCTGGGCGCTCATGCGCTTGGCAGCGCGCCCCGTAGGCACCGGAGGGGTCGCGATCGGCGACATCTCGCTCGACGTGGTAGGCCGCCGTCTGGCTCGAACGGACGGCGAGGAGGTCGCACTCACCCCGACGGAGGTCGAGCTGCTCGCCGCGCTCATCGGGCGCGCTGGCGGCGTCGTCGAGCGCGCTGAGCTCGTGCGCGCGGGCTGGGCCGACGGCGCGCACGTGCACGACAACACCCTGGACCAGTATGTCGTGCGTCTGCGGCGCAAGCTCCGGGCGCTCGGGACGACGTCCGCGATCACCACGGTGCGAGGCGTCGGGTATCGACTGCGATGACGGACCCGCCCGCCCACCCCGGGGGCGTGGCACCCTGCGCGTCCGCCTGACGTGGCTCGCGGTGGTCGTAGCGCTCGTGCCCGTCACGTTCCTGCTCGTCGCCGTCAACGTCGCGTTGCGGACGAGCACCCAGCGCGACGCCGACGGCCGGGTGCGCGCGAGCGCGCTGGCAGCTGCGGCGGCGATCGACATCGAGGGGCGGACGCTCCGGACCGACGCCCTTCGCGGGGATGTCCGCAGCACCAGCAGCCTCTGGGTGTTCGAAGGACGGCGGCCGCTCATCCAGCCGCTCGGTGGCTGCGCGGGCACGGCTGCGATTCGACGCGCTTCCCTGGCTCGCGCTGGCCGCGACCGCGGCCGGGCTCGTCCTGCTGCTGCCCGCGTTGTACCTGGCGCTGGTGACCGCGGCCAGCGGCGGCGACGCGCTCGACACGATCGTGCGCACGCGAACGCTCGAGCTGGTCCTGCGCAGCGCCGGCCTCGCCGCCGCGGTCGCGGCGACTGCGGTCGCCCTGGCGGTGCCGGTCGCGTGGCTCACGGTCCGCAGCGACCTGCCGGGGCGACGCGCGTGGGCGCTGCTGCTGGTGATGCCGCTCGTCGTGCCCTCCTACGTCGGGGCGTACCTGTTGCTCGCCGTGCTCGGCCCGCGCGGCCTCGCCGCGGAGGCGTTCGGCGTCGAGCAGCTGCCGGACGTCCACGGGTTCATCGGGTCATGGATCGTTCTGGCCCTGTTCAGGTATCCGCTCGTGCTCGTGCCCGTCTGGATCGCGCTGAGGCGGCTGGATCCGGCCCTGGAGAGGCGGCGGCCGGCCTCGGAGCGAGCCCTGGGCGCGTCGCGCGCACGGTGGTCCTCCCGCAGCTTGCGCCGGCGCTCGCCGCCGGCGTCGTGCTCTGCGTCCTGTCCGTGTTCGGAGACTTCGGCGTCGTCTCGATCCTGCGCTACGACGCGCTCGTGCCGGCGATCCACCGCGACTACCGCGCGAGCTTCGACCGGACGGGCGCGGTGGCCCTCTCGGCGGTTCTCGTGCTGGTCATGCTGGTCGTGGTCGCGGCCGAATCACGGATGCGCGGCTGGCGACGGCGCCAGCGCGGGGGCGCGGTCGCTCATGCCCGCGTGCCGGTGGCGCTTGGTCGCTGGCGTGGACCTGCGCTGGCGCTCTGCGCCGGGCTCGTGGCGGTGACGCTCGTGCTGCCGGTGCTGGTGCTGCTGGTCTGGGCCCTGCACGACGGCGGCGCCCGGGTCGGCGGCTCGCTGACGCAGGCGGCCGGCAACTCGGTGCTGACCGCGCTGGCAGCGACCGCGATCGCGCTGGTGGTCGCGGTCCCCGTCGTGCGGCTGGGAGCCACGCGCAAGCGCACGCGGGCACTGCGCGTGATCGAGGGCGCGCACTACACCGGGTACGCGCTGCCCCAGCTCGTAGTGGCGCTGGCGATCGTGTACGCGGCTCGGGGGATGGGAAGCACCTCGTGGGAGGTTCTGCGCACCGTCGTCGCGCCGCTCGCTCGCCCCGGTGTCGTGGCCGCGGCGGCGCTCGTGTTCGTCTTCGCGATGAAGGAGCTTCCGGCGCTGCTGCTGCTCGCACCGACGGGACTGGACACGCTGTCGACCCTGCTGTGGCGCCAGGCCAACCACACGGCGTTCCACGGAGCAGCGGGACCGGCGCTCCTCCTGATCCTGCTGTCCGTCCCCGCGCTGGTGGCTGCCGTGCGCCACGAAGAGCGCTAGCCCGATGCCGAGCGGCGGCACCGGTGAAGCGGGCGCTCTTGCGCTGCGCTGCCGCGGGGTGCATCGCGTTTACGGGGCGATCACCGCGCTGGCCGGGCTGGATCTCGTGGTGGCGCATGGTGCCCTCACGACGGTGCTGGGACCGAGCGGGTGCGGCAAGACGACGCTGCTGCGCCTGATCGCGGGGTTCGAGCGCCCCGACCGGGGAACGATCGAGCTGGACGGACGCGTCGTGGCCGACGACGGCGGACCGTGGGTCGCGGCTCGCGAACGCGCGGTCGGGATGGTGTTCCAGGACTACGCGCTCTTCCTACACCTGGACGTCGCCGGGAACGTGGCGTACGGGTTGGGCCGGCACCCGGATCGGCGGCGAGTCGACGAGCTGCTGGATCTGGTCGGGCTGCCCGGGTTCGCGACGCGCTGGCCGCAGGATCTGTCCGGAGGCCAGCGCCAGCGCGTCGCGCTGGCGCGGGCGCTCGCCCCGCGGCCGCGCGTGGTCCTGCTCGACGAGCCGTTCTCCAACATCGACGCTCGGTTGCGACTGGAGCTGCGGCGCGAGCTGCGCACGGTGCTGAGGGAGACAGGCGCAAGCGCGCTGCTGGTCACGCACGACCAGGACGAGGCGCTGGGCCTCGCCGACCGGCTGGCCCTGATGCACGCGGGACACATCGAGCAGGTCGGGACGCCCGAGGAGGTATACGGCTCGCCGGTCTCGCGCTGGGCCGCCGAGTTCCTCGGTCAGGTGAACGTCTTGCCAGGTGCGGCGCGCGCGGGCATCGTCGAGACCGAGCTGGGTCCGCTCGGCGAGGCCGGCCCGCACCGAGGACCGGTCGAGGTGCTGGTGCGGCCTGAGGCGCTGGCCGTCGATGCCGAGGGGCTCGGCCCGCCGTCGGCCCGTCCGGGCGTCGTCGTCGATCGCGAGTACTTCGGTCGCGGGCAGGTGGTGAGGGTCGTCCTCGACGGCTCGCACACGCGGCTGACGCACTGGCGCTCGGGGCCGGGCGCTAGATTCACCGTCATGAGACCGGCGGCGGCCTGCAGGTCCTGCACATGTACGACGGCGCCGGGAAGCAGCCCGCAGTCGTGCAGCCACGCGACAAGCTCGGGGTCGCCGGCGAGCACGGCGACCACGCGGGACGTGGTGCCTGACGGGACGTCGCGCAGCAGCTGGACCGGGCCCGAGCGGGGATCGTCGGGATCGATCGGCCAGCCATGCGGGCAGTGGATCGGAGAGCCGAGGTGGACGGCGAGGCGCTCGGTCATCTCCGGGCTGAAGGTCGCGCGCATCGTTCGCGCCGTGACGCAGACCTCGGCCAGCGGGTAGCCGAGCGCCTCGGTCAGGAACACCTCGAGGAGGCGGCGAGCGCGGATTGCTTGACGGGCGAGCGGGAGTCCCTCGGAGGTCAGGTGCAGCGCGCGATTGTTGCCGCGGACGATGGCGCCGTCGGCGGCCAGCCGGCCGAGCATCTCGCTGGCGCTGGACGCCGTCACGGCGAGCTCGTCGGCCAGCTGCGCGGCGGATACCCCGGATCGGCGAGACCCGGGCACCACCGGGTGAGAGAGGACGTACAGCGCTTCGAGGTAGTCGAGCACGCGAGCGCCCCGCATCGGCGATCTCTGCGGGGTCTCGACGGTTGCCATCGCCGCGGCAGTGTATGACCGCCCGGGACAACCTCGGCCTCGTTGTCAGGTTCCTTTCAGGATGTGGCAGGCAGTTTTACTTACGATCGTTAGGTCTCCCTAACAGGAGATGCGACGGCTTCCGCGCCGAGCGCTTATCCAGGGGAGGAGCCGTATGCAGCGCACGAGCATCACGTGTGGTGTCGGGGCCGTGATCGCCGGTGTCGGGCTTATGGGTGCGGCGAGCACCGCGTCGGCGGGGGGCCTGGACGCGACGTACGGCGTCGTGGGACAGGCGCTGACGCCACTGTCGGCGACCTTCGGCGACCGCTACCTCGCCAACGCGCCCGCTCCGGACGGCGGCGTGTACAACGTCGGCTACATCGGCGTCAATGCGGCCGATCGCGCGTTCGCCCTTACGCACACCACCGCGACTGGCGCCCTGGATCTGACGTTCGGCGTCGCCGGCATCGCGCAGGTCAACGTCTCCGCGGCGCCGTTCGGCGCCGTCCCGAACGCGCCCTCCGGCGCGCCGCAGGCCAGCCCGACCGGCACCGGCGAGCTCGCGCAGGGCGTCGCCGTGAAGCCCGACGGCAAGATCGTCGTCTCCGGCCAGGCCGAGACACCCGGCACCGCCGGCAAACCGGACGGCCGCGACACCGACATCTACGTCGCGCGGTTTCTTGCCAACGGCACGCTCGACTCCGGCTTTGGCGTAGGCGGTGTCAGCCGCATCGACCTCTCCGACGGCATTCAGCCGATCACCAACCCTGCCGCCACCTCGACCGCGGTCACGGGCGACACGGGCGTGAACGTCAGCGTCCGCCCGAACGGCCGGATCATCGTGGCGGGCAGCAAGGGCGTCGACACCGCGACCAATGCCAGTCGCACCGACCGCGACTACGCGGCCGTGCAGCTGAAGTCCGACGGCACGATCGACACCACGTATGGCGCAGCCGGGATCGCGACGGTCCGCACGCCGGGCATCAGCGAGAACACCCGCAACGGGTTCCTGCAGCCCGACGGCAAGTTCGTCGGCGCGGCGTACGGCAACGTGCCGCTTGCGACCGATACGCCGACGATGCCGCCCGCGACGCAGCAGTCGCCGATCCTGTTTCGCTTCAAGGTCGACGGGACCGCCGACCCGACGTTCCAGGGCGGCTCGCTGAACACCGACGGCCAGAGCAAGCCGGGCGTCGCGACCGGGCGGGTCGGGTCGCGCGGGGAGGCCTACGGCGTCGTGCCGCAGGGCACCGGCTACATCGCTGCCGGGTACGGCGCGCGGGTGGGGTCGACGAACACCGATCTCCTCGCGTTCCGGTTCACCGGCGACGGCTCCTGGGATCAGGACTTCGGCACCGACGGGCTCGTGACGTTCGCCGGCGCCGCCGGCGGCAACGACCGCGCGCGGGCCCTCACCGGGCTCGCCGACGGACGGGTCGTGATGGTGGGTCACAGCGAGGACCCGGCGGCACCCAGCCCGGTGAACTCCAACGGGCTTGTGTTCGTCATCAACCCCAACGGCACTCCGGACACGACCGCCGGACCGGGGGGAGCCACCATCGTCGACTTCGGTGGCCCTGGCGACTTCCTGTACGGCCCGACCGCGATCGGCAGCAAGGTCATCGTGTCGGGGTACCTCGGACGGACGCCAGTGTCCGGCGACGACGCCGCAACCGTGCGGGTGGACCTCACGCTGCCCGTGGTCGCACCGCCGCCGCCTCCGCCCGTGGCGCCACCGCCGGTCGCTCCGCCCCCGCCCCCGCCCCCGCCCGTGGCGCCACCGCCGATCGCGCGGCCGTCGAAGTCTGCCGGCAGGGTCAGCGTGTCCTGCACGCGCACCGGCAAGACCAAGAACCGCATCCGCTGCACCGTCACGCAATCAAACCGCGTCAACGGGACCGTGCGGATCACGCTCAAGCGCACCGGTCAGAAGACGCTGCGCGGCAGCGCCAAGACGACCAAGAGCACGGGCAGGGCCACGATCACGATCGCGGCCAAGCGCAAGCGCGCGAAGTACACGGCCACACTCGCGATGCCCACGCCCATCGGCGTCACGCAGACGATCACGCGGACGATCACGGTCAAGTAGTCACCCGGCGGTCCTCCGGCCGCGACGCTCGCCGTCGCGGCCGGACTGCCCGCCGGCCGCAGATTGCCGTCGCAACAATGTCGCATGTGAACGCATAGGTTCAAGATCCTCCCGGGCAGCTGCTGCTCCTGCCGGGCTGAGCCCCCCGACGACATCCCCGGGTTCGCCAAGGTTTAAACACATGGCGTTAGGGGTTGATGTACGTTGAAATTCCGGGGAACGCTATGAAGTCGGGAACGGTGAGTTGTGCCCAAGCGAATTCTGGCAGCCATTGCGGCTGCCGCAGGCGCTGCGTGCATTTTATGGGGAAGTGGTGCAAGTGGAAGCGGCACCGGTGCGGCGCCTCTCGCGCGTGCACAGGGCGCCCCAACCGCGGGGGTGTGAGCCGGCGGAGATCTCTGGCTGGAAGCCGGTCCCCTGCCTGGCGTTGAAGGATCCGGCGCAGCTGTACGCCAAGCGCGCGCACGGCGGCCACGGCACGCTGAACGTCGAGCTCACGACCAGCCCCAAGACGATCGCGGTGTCGGGATCGCCGCTCGGCGCACTGCCGTTCACGGCCAAGAACCTCGACGCACCCGCAGACAGCCCCGCGACGCTCATCGGGCCGACGCTGCACGTCCGGGCGGGCGACCGCATCCATGTGAAGTTCGTCAACGCCATCGGCAAGGGGCGCGAGGACAAGCCGCGCCCGACCAACATCCACTACCGCTATGTCGACGGCCTCGGCGGCCCCAGGTCGTCGTCCCCGGCGCGGTGTCCGGCGCCCCGCGCGACGACTCGCACGAGCCGCTTGCGATCCCCTCCCTCGCGTGGTGGTGGCGACACGACCCGGCGCGGCGTGACCCGTAGGGCTCGCGACGCCACGCCACGTTGCCGGCGCAAAGTGGCCATGACATCCTGACGTAGTGCAAGTCGAGCACGCCGAGCCTGAGCAGAGGGCTGCCACGCGGGAGCCTCAGCGGAGGTCCAAACGCGCAGCTGCCGCGGCGGGCTCGTCGCGCACCCGCGCGGCCTCGGCGGCGGGTTCGTCCGGCACGCCTACGATTCCCAATCACACCGACGCCCTGGCGACCCTGCTCGCGCGCTCGGTCGCCCAGCGCGCGCTCGCCCCCGAGCCGGCGACCCACCGCATCCTCGCGCGCACCCCCGCGTCCGACGCGATCTCGACCCGCACCTCGTGGGGCAACCTCGACGAGGACGGCCTCGGCCGCGACCTCCTCGCCGCCGCGCTGCGCGGCAGCTACGACTTCGTCGACGCGGTGCTCAGCGAGCTCGGGAGCACCGATCGCGACGACGTCGCATTCGGGTTCATGCAAGCCGCCACCGACGCGCAGCTCGGCACCATCGGCGCCAGCGCCACCGGCCGCCGGGTGCTCGATCGCCTGTTCGACGAGCTGACCGGCGGCAGCGTCGACGCCGACGAGCAGGAGCAGGCCGACCGCCTGCTGCGCCTGCGCTCGCTGCGCATCAGCCCCGACCGCTTCCAGACGATGGTGCAGAACGCCAAGGTCTTCCCGTACCGCCTGCCCGGGATGACCGTGCTCGACGACGCGCCGATCATGGCCGAGCGGCGGCCGAACAACCGCATCTGGGTGAAGCTGCCCGTGCGCGTGCTCGGCACGCGGATGTTCCGCGCGGAGACCCGAACGCTCCCCACCGATGTGTTCACCGGTGGCCTCGAGCTGCCCGAGGACGAGATCGTCGGCGTGCGGATGTACGACCTCGGCGGCGGCGTCGTCTACCGGCCGGCGCTCTTCCTGGTCCAACTCGCCAACGAGACCACCACGACGGTCCTCACGAAGATCGCCGAGGTGGCCGGGCTCGGGTTGACGCTCGGCGTCGGTGCGGTCGGTGGGCTCGGCGTCCGGGCAGGGCTGGCGGCGCGCGTGCTGCTCGCCGCCGATCGCGCGGCGTTCGTGCTCGGCACCGCGGCGAGCATCCTGCATGAGCACCGGGGCGAGATCATCGCCGCGTTTCCCGACAACGGGCCGAGGCTCGTGCGCGCGCTCGAGTGGGTGCAGAGCGCGACGGCGATCTACGGCTTCGCGCGCGTCGCGCTCGAGCTGCCGCAGCTCGTCAACGGGCTGCGGCGCTCGTACGTCGCGTGGCAGGCGGAGCGCGTCGCCGCGCGAGGGCTGTCCTCCGCGGAGCGCAACACGGCGCTCGCGTTCGACAACGCCGTCAACGAGACGCTCGAGAACGCCGAGACGATCAACGCCGCCCGCCAGCCGCGCGATACGGAGCCCGCGACGCCCCCGCCCCCGCCCGCCGGTGCCGCGGCCGGCCCGCAGGGGTTCAATGCCCAGGGGCGAATCACGCGCTCGGGCAACCGCGCCGTCTACGACCAGGGGCCGGCGCCGACCTGCGGCCCGGTCTCCTGCGGGATGGTCCTGGACACCAACGGTCAGCCGGTCGACCTCGCCAGGCTCTGCCAGGGCGTGGGCCCCGAGGGCACCTACCCCGCGGACCTGGTCGCGCTGCTGCGGCGCAACAAGGTCGTCTCGGAGGCCCGCACGGGCGTGACGATCGCCAACATCCGCGAGGCGACGAGGGGCGGCAACCCGGTGATCGCGATGGTCCGCAACACGAGCGGCACGCGCACGAGCGAGGTGCTGCACTGGGTCGTGGTGGATGGCGTCACCACGCGGCTCGGCCAGGAGGTCCTCGCGATTCGCGACCCCTGGGGGATCCAGTACTTCGAGCTGACGAGCGTGTTCGGGCCCCGGTTCACCGGCCAGGCCGTGGTTACGCTCTACACCTACTGAGATGACCCTCTCGTTCTCCGAGCTGCTCGCCGGTCTCGCCAGCCTCGAGGGACGGGTGGTGGAGGTCCGCGGTCGCCTCGCCGCGACCCTGGACGAGGCCTACCTCGTCGATCCCGAGACGCCGTTCGAGCGCTGGCGCGACCAGCGCGTCATGCTCGACTTCCCGCGCCTCGGGGACGTGATGCTCGCCACCGTCCCCGCGCAGGCAGGCAGCGAGCTCGCGTACTTCGAGCACGCGGTCGTGCGCGGGATCGTGTCGTCCGGGGGCCCTGGCGACATCGTCGCCACGCTGCACGACCTCGACCTGATCCTGGTCGAGCAGCGGGGCGAGCGATACGCCGTCGTGGGCTCGGACCTCCCCTAGCCGAGGAGGTTCTCGTACTCCTCGGGTGAGATCTTCTGGTCGCCGTCGTCGTCAGCCATGCCGACGATCGTGGCCATCTGGTCGTCGGTGACGCCCGGCTCACCTTCGAGCGACGCCTTCAGCTCGGCTGCGGTGACGAAGCCGTCCCCATCGGTGTCGATCGCGTCGAACTTCTCTCTGCTCACAGGTCACCCCTCGGTCGTGTTGGCCAGCACAAACCTGCGTGGACTCGACCAAGGGACTGCTGGCAACGGTGTGCCTTCCCCTCCGGCCCGTCCGCCGCAGCAGGCTAGCCACGAGACGAGGACGCGTCAAGGACGGCGGCAGCCGGGGTGACGCGACCCTGACGGACCCTCCGCATGAGATGCCCGCCGGGTCCGATCCGCGCTCAGCGCGTCATGCGCTCGGCCACGCGCAAGAGAGCCTCGAGGTCCTCGGCCGGGACGTCGCGCAGCGCGGCCGGCGGCGCGTCCAGGATCTCGTCGGCGCGCGCGGCGGTGGCGCGGCCGGCCTCCGTCAGCTGCACGAGCTTCGAGCGCCGGTCCTCGGGGTGCGGCGTGCGCTGCACCAGCCCGCGCTTCTCGAGGTCGTCGACGATCAGCGTGACGTATGGCGGGTCGGCCGTCAGCAGCTCCGCGAGCCCGCGCAGCGTGAGCGGCTCGTCGGCCAGCCGGCGCAGCGCCCGCACCCGCGCGAAGCTCAGGCCAAGCGCTTCGGACACGGCGACCTTGCGGTCGTGATCGAGCACGACGCCGGACATCGCGCGCCAGGCGCGACGCGCGAGGTCTGCGTCCTCGCCGGCGATCACGCCTCCCGCGGGGTCTCGCCCAGCCGTGCCGCGGTGCGCTCGGCGCTCGCCCGAGCCCCGGCGGTGCTCGCGGCCAGGCCGAGCATCACGATCCCCGCGCCCAGCGCGACTACGAGCCACCACGCGGCATGCGTCGCGCTCGCGAGCTCGTCGTGCAGCGAGCCGTGAACCCCCGCGGCGACGACCGCGCCGACGACCGCCACACCGAGCGTCAGGCCGACCTGCCGGCTCGTCGTCGCGACAGCGGCGGCCACCCCGGCCTGGCTTGGCGGCATGCCCGACACGGCGGTGTCCGTGATCGGCGGGTTCACGGCACCAAACCCTAGCCCGAAGATGCAGTACGCAGCGAGCAGCCAGCCGAGCGACGTGTCCGCGCTCAGCGACACGAGCATCAGCCCGCCCAGGCCCAGCCCCAGGCCGCCGACGACGAGCGGGCCGCGAACCCCGCGCGTGCCGACGATGCGGCCGGCGATCGGGCTGCACAGGACGGTCATCGCCGCGATCGGCAGCGTGCAGAGGCCCGCGCTCCCCGGCGAGAGGCCCCGCACGTCCTGCAAGTAGAGGGTGTTGAGGAACAGGAACCCGCCGAACGCCATGAACGCCGCGACCGCGATGACCGTCGCCGCGGCGAACGGCCGGCTGGCGAAGAAGCGAGGCTCGACGAGCGGATCGACGCGGCGCAGCTCGTAGCGGACGAGGGTCACGAGCGAGACGCCCGCCGCACCCACGAGGGCGACGATCCACGGCGAGCCCCACCCGAGGTCCGGTCCCTCGATGATCGCCGAGGTCAGGCTCGCGAGCATGACGACGACCAGCACCTGGCCGACCGGATCGACGCGCCGCGGCCGGGGCGCGCGCGACTCGGGCACGTAGCGCGCCGTGAGCACGATCGCCGCCAAGCCGATCGGGATGTTCACGAAGAACACCGCCCGCCAGCTCAGCCCGACAAGCGCGCCGCCGAGGACGGGTCCCAGCGCCATGCTGATGCCGAAGACCGCCCCCCACACGCCGATCGCCTGCGCGCGCTCGCGCGGGTCCTCGAACGTGTTGCGGATGATCGACATCGCGACCGGGGTGAGCATCGCGCCGGCGGCGCCCTGCAGCGCTCGGAAGGCGACGAGCCAGCCGGCTCCGGGCGCGAGGCCGCAGGCCAGGGACGCGAGCGTGAACAGCGCGAGGCCGAACATGAACACCCGCGCGCGACCGAGGCGATCCGCGGTCGACCCGCCCAGCATGAGCAGGCTCGCGAGCACCACCGTGTAGCCCGCGGTCGTCCACTGCAGCGACGCGACTGAGGCGTCCAGGTCGCGCCGGATGGACGGCAGCGCGACGTTCACGATCGTCACGTCCATCCCCACGATCAGCAGGCTCATGCAGCAGATCGCGAGCACGAGCCGGGGCCGGGGCTCGGTGCGCACTGCCGGGTCCGCCTTCGCCTTGATCGTTGTAGCCATATAATGATTGTAGCACTACAACGACTTGCGCGCGGGCCAGAGGTTTGCGCGCCGCGGGCAGGGGTAGCGCGACGGGTTGGCTCGCCCGACGAGTACCCGACCGACGACGGAAGGAGGTGGCGGCATGGCGCCACGCGACGTCGATCCGAAGAGCCACTTCTGGCGCGACGCCGGCATCACCAAGCAGTTCAGCGCGGGCGTGGTCAAGCGCGCTCGGATTCAGTTCTTCCTCGTCGTCTCGCTGATCGCGGGGACACTGGTCGCCTACGACTACCGCCGCGAGCTCTTCGGGCTCGACGAGCCGATCCGCGTCGTGACGGTGATCGCGCTGATCATCCTCGGCTGGTCGCTCGCACGCGACGTCGGGCGCTGGCTGCAGCCCGTGCTGTTCAAGCGCTTGGACGCGGGGACGGCCGGCACGGTCGGCTTCATGATCCGCCTCGCGACGATCGTGATCGCGCTGCTCGTGGCGCTGCGGGTCGCCGGGCTCGAGCCGAGCACGCTCGCGGTCGGAGGCGCGTTCACGGCGGTGATCGTCGGCCTCGCGGCACAGCAGACGCTCGGCAACCTCTTCGCCGGGCTCATCCTCCTGAGCGCGCGGCCGTTTCGCGCGGGCGATCGCGTCCGCCTGAAGGGCGGCAACATCGGCGGCCAGATCGAGGGCGACGTGACGTCGCTCGGCCTGCTCTACACGGTCTTCGCCAGCGGCGAGGACGCGATCATGGTGCCGAACAACGTCGTGCTGAACGTCGCGGTGATCCCGCTGCGCGAGCCGCCCGGCGTCGACCTGCGCGCGCGCCTGCGCCCCGGCGTCACCCCGCTCGACATCCAGGAGCTCTTCGAGGAGGAGGTCCCGACGCCGGTCCGCGGCGAGCCGCAGATCACGCTCGAGGAGCTCGACGGCGAGGAGGTCGTCGTGCGGATCACCGCGACGCCCGAGCACGCGTCCGACGGGCCTGCGCTCGCGAGCGAGGTGCTGGCCGCCGTGGGGCCGGCGACGCGGCGCGTCGAGCCGGGGTCGGGGTCGGGGTCCGGCGACGAGGACGACTAGCTATGCGCTCTGCGGGGCCCAGCCCTCGAACTCGCACGGGCCGTTGGCGGCGCCGGCGGCGATCATCCACTCCGTCCACCGGTTGACGGTCTCGAGCGACACCGCCGCCGGCTGGGTCGCGCCGGCCACGAACCAGGCTCGCTTGCCGACGCGGCCCTGGCGGCGCACGTGCAGCTCGTAGTCGGTCTCGCCCTGCAGGAAGCCGTACAGCCCCTTGGCCTGGATCTCGCTCGGCGCGCGAAAGACGAACGTCAGGCGCAGCTCGGGCTCGTCGCCGACACCCTGCTGCTGTAGCGCGCCCCACAGCTGCAGGTTGTGCAGCAGCTGCACGTTGACGGCGCGGACCAGCTTCTTCTCGTCGTCGTCGTCAGCGGGCTTGCCGCGAGCGCGACCTGCCACGGGTCAGTCGAACGTCTCGTTCGTGGCCCCGCGCTTGCGCCTGCGGCCCTTGCGCAGCTGCGGGACGATCAGCGGCACCATCTTGCGAAACAGCACGACGCTGCCGTCGTTGACGACGAGCTCGGAGTCGATCTCGCCGGCCTGCTCGTCGTCGATGACGATGACGAGCTCCCCCTTCTCGTAGGCCTCGAGGGCGATCTGCAGCATGACGTCGGCGTCGACGGCCTGGGCCTCGCGCTTGCGTCCCGCCCAGCCGTTGAGCTCCGACGTGACCTTCGGCGGCTCGAAGACCAGCCCGCGGAAGGAGCGCCCGCGGTCGAGCTCGGCGTTGTGCTGCCCCGTCTCGTGCTCCACGCGCGCGCGGATGAAGTCCCGCACCGTCGTGTGCTCGTCCTCGACGGGCAGCTTCATCTCCATGAGCCACTGCCCGTCGCCCATCTCGTCGCGGCACTGCACCGTCGGTCCGGCCATGTCGTGAGAGCTCCTTGATCGCCTGCTTGAGACAGATGTTCCCGTGTTCCTACGCGCGGCGCCTCGCGACGGGACACATCGGCGTGTGAGTTCGTCGTCGCTCAGCGCCGCTGCAGGACGGCGAGCAGGTACGGGCTCGTGGCGCCGTCGCCCATCCCGCCGTCGCGAAGCGCCGCGATCGCGGCCGTCCGCAGCGGCTCCCACTCGCCGGCCGGCTCGAGCTGCTGGCGCGCGGCGATCCACATCGGGTGCAGGCGCTCCCAGCGGTCCCAGAACTCCTCGGGCGTCGTGCGCGCGTGCGCGAGCTCGTGCTCGGTGACCTCGACCGCCCCGTGTGGCCCGAGGAGCCGCTCGAGCACCGCGGGGTGGCCCTGGTCGACCAGGGACGCTTCGGGCTGCGGCGCGGTCGCGGTCCGGCCGAGCGCCTGGCGCATCAGCATGACCGCGTCGAACATCGGCCCGCGCGGCGGCCACGTCGTGATCGCCACGCGTCCGCCGCGCCGGACGACGCGCGCGACCTCCGCGGCGACCTGCTCGGCGGGTCTGGCGAAGATCGTGCCGAAGACCGAGACGGCGGCGTCGAAGCGGCCGTCTTCGAACGGAAGCTGCGCCGCGTCGCCGAGGACGAACTCCGCGCCGGGCACCCGCTCGCGCGCGACGTCGAGCAGGCGCGGTGCCGCGTCGAGCCCCGTGACGACGGCGCCGGCCTCGGCGGCGACCAGCGCCGCGTTGCCGGTCCCGCACGCGACGTCCAGCACGCGCTCGCCGCCGCGCAAGCCGAGCGCGGCGACCGCGACCCGGGACACGGGCGCGAGCTGCGCCGCGGTGTCCTCGTAGCTGCCGACGCCCCAGTCGCCCATGGTGTGAGTATCGCGCCGCTGCAGCTCTTGGGCTACGTGGGGAAGCGGCCATGGAGTTGGCGATGGGCGCGCTCGTAGACGCTGCGGACGCCCGCGGAGGGGTGGCGATGCCCGAACGCGACGAACACCCACACCAGCAATCGAGCCTGCGTGTCGCATGCGAGCTGAAGGACGAACGCAAAACGGGCGCCGTGAGGCGGGTCCGTCGATGATCGGCAGGTACAGCTTGGCGCAGCCGGCCAGCTGGCTGTGATCGCGTCCGAGCGCCTCGCATGGCAGCAGCTCGCCGAGCGCCACGCCCTTGAGTTCAAGCCGCGCGGGCGCTGGAAGCGACCTGCAGCGGATGGCCGGAGAACCCACGGATCGCGTCGCGCCAGACCCGCTCGTCAAAGCGCACCGCAGCGCGGTGACGCTCGGCCACCTCAGCCTTCGCCGTCGGCAGGGCCCATCTGCTCGGCCGCCGATCGAAAGTCGTCCGGGTCGGCCGGCGTGGTCCCGAGCCGCTCGTGCACCGAGGCGATCGTCGGCGGAGCGCCGAGCTCAAGAAGCTGAGAGGCGAGGCGGTCCATGCGTTGCGCGACGCGCTCGGCCTGCCGATCAGACAGGGTCCCCAGACTCGACAGCGTGCGCGCCGCCCCCTCGAGCTGATCCTCAAGGTGCTTGACCGAGACGTCAGACCGCCGACTCATCTCAGGAACGGTACCGGCCGACGTCGACGGCTTGTCCGCGGCGGGCATTATGGTCCTGCCCTCGGGCTTCCGGACGCATACGCCTTGGACGAGACCCGACGGGTCGCAGCCTAATCGCTGCCGTCCCTTCGCGGAACGACACCCTCGACCAAGAATCACTACTGCTGCCGAAGGCGCGGTCCTCGCAGGCCGTCGAGGTGGCCCGGATGGGTGCGCGCCGGGCAGCCGTCGGCTCGGGTCCCCGGTGTCAAAGGCTTGACCGTCCCGTAAGGTGGCCGCCGAATGCGCATCGAAGGCACAGGCGCCCTCGTTGTCGGCGGGGCCTCGGGGCTCGGCGAGGCGACGGCGCGCGCGCTGCACGAGCGCGGCGCGCAGGTCGTCGTCGCGGATCTCGACGCGGCGCGCGGCGAGGCGCTCGCCGCCGAGCTCGGCGCGGGCGCGCGCTTCGTGCACGCCGACGTCCGCGACGCCGACCTGTTGCAGCATGCCGTGGACGCCGCCGCACAGGCGCCCGGGGGCTTGCGGATCTCCGTGCAGTGCGCGGGGATCGGCCACGCGGAGCGGCTTGCTCGCAGCCGCGGCCCGCACGGGCTGGACTCGTTCGAGCGCGTGCTCGCGATCAACGTCGTCGGGACGTTCAACGCGCTGCGCCTCGCGAGCATGGCGATGCTCGCCAACGATCCCGCCGGCGAAGACGGCGAGCGCGGCGTCTGCGTCAACACCGCCTCGATCGCGGCGTTCGACGGGCAGGTCGGGCAGGTGGCCTACGCGGCGTCCAAGGGCGCGGTCGCCGCGATGACGCTGCCCGCCGCGCGCGAGCTGGCCGCCTCCGCGATTCGCGTCTGCGCGATCGCGCCCGGCCTGTTCGACACGCCGCTGCTCGCCGCGCTGCCCGCCGATGCGCGCGCCGAGCTCGCGCGCGCGACGCCCTACCCGCAGCGCCTCGGCCGTCCGCCGGAGTTCGCCCGGCTCGTGTGCGAGATCGTCACGAATCCGATGCTCAACGGCGAGGTCATCCGCCTCGACGGCGCGCTGCGGATGGGGCCGCGCTGACGCACTAGGGTGTCGCCGATGGGCACGATCACCGTCGTACAAGAGGGCGCCGTGGGTGCGCCCGCCGAGCTGACGTACGGCCTCATCGCCGACGACGAGCACCACGCGAAGTTCCTTCCCGAGGGCATCACGGACTTCGAGGTCGTCGAAGGGGGCGTCGGCGCGGGCACGGTCCACCGCTTCAAGGTCACCGCCGGGGGCCGCGTGCGCGACTACCTGATGCACGTCGACGAGCCCGAGCCGGGACGGGTCATCACCGAGACCGACCAGAACTCGTCGCTCGTGACGAGTTTCACCGTCTCGCCCGACGGCGAGGGCTGCGTCGTGCGGATCGAGACGCGCTGGAACGGCGCGGGCGGCGTCGGCGGGTTCTTCGAGCGCACGTTCGCGCCGCGCGTCATGCGCAAGATGTACGCCGACGAGCTCACGCGACTCGACGCCTACGCGCGCAGCCAGGCCACGCGCGCGTAGCCCGCGCGCAACTACGCCGGCGGGGCAGCGTCCTTGTCACTGATGATGCGCCCCGCGACCGCCGTCCTCCTCACCCTCGCCCTGGTCGCCGGCGGCGCGCCCGCCGCCGCGGCGGCGAAGGCGCCGAAGAAATCGTCCTCGACGCCGTGCCAGAAGGTCGCCAAGCAGCACAAGGACCGCGCGCGCGACCCCAAGCTCGTCCTCGTCAAGCGCGGCGACGACGAGACCGGCCGGATCAGCGCCTGCGTGCTGCCGCGCGGCAAGGTCCGCACGCTGGCGTCATGGGACGACGGGCTCTCGCGCGACTGGTCGAACATCGTCGCGACGGCCGGTCTCTGGGTCCTCGTCGAGGACGCGCACAGCGACCAGTACGGCGGCACGAGCCGCGCGCTCACGCGCATCCACGTCCGCAGTGGGTGGCGGCTGTCGCTCAGCGGCTATGGCTGCCAGCGCGAGTACGCCGGGCCGATCTGCCCGAGTGGCACGGACTACGGCAAGGCGGGAATCGCCCCGAGCGGCGCGGGCGCGTACGAGGTGACCGACTTCGCGACGACGACGACCGAGCTGCGCGGGTTCAGCCCGAGCGGCGCGTTCGCGAGCCTCGCCACCGGCGCCGTCGAGGCGCTGCGGGTCACGAGCAGGCAGGTCGAGTGGACGCAAGCCGGCGTCGCACACACGGCCCCGCTGCTTCCATGAAGCGACACCCGCGCTTCTGACCACGCGTCGTGCAGGCTCGCGGGCGAGACAGCCACGACGATCGAGCCTCGCCACGGTGTCAAGGCTGGGAAAGTCAGATCGTGTACGCGAAGCTGAGGCTATGAGCGATCGACGCGTTGACGACCGCGAGCACGATCACCGCGAGCGCCACGCCCACCGCCCACCGCGGGTGGCGGCGCAGCGCGACGAGGGCGAGCGATGCCAGCAGGGCGGGTCCGGCGACGAGCGCCATCCACGCCGGCAGCGCGCCGAGCGCGTCGCAGTAGGCGGCGCGATCGGTGCCGGGCTCGGGGACGTCGACGGGAGGCGGCGTGTGGTGGCAGGCCTCGTCGACAGCGAGCGCGCAGAGCGCGCTGACGAAGACGACGAGCACCACGAGCATGGCCGCCGCCGGCCACGGCAGCGGCAGGGTCCTCGCCGTCTCGGACTCCGAAGCCACGCCGCCAAGATAGGCCGCCGATGACATTCGAGGCCGCGCCGAGTCGAAGCACGCAGACCGACAACAGACCGAGAGGACACCGATGCGCAAGCTGATCTATGCGATGACCGTCTCGCTGGACGGGTTCATCGCCGACCCCGACGGCAGCATCGACTGGTCCGGGCCGAGCGAGGAGCTGCATCGCTTCCACAACGAGCGGGTGCGCGAGACCGGCGTGGAGCTCATGGGGCGGCGGCTGTACGAGACGATGGTCTACTGGGAGACCGCCGCCGAGGAGCACCCGTCAGGCCCCGAGTACGCGCTCGAGTTCGCGCGCATATGGAAGGCCCTGCCGAAGATCGTGTTCTCGACGACGCTTGAGCAGGTCGTGGGCAACACCCGCCTCGCGACCGGCAGCGTCGCCGACGAGGTCGCCCGCCTGAAGGCCGAGCCGGGCGACGACATCGCCGTCGGCGGCGCCACCCTGGCCGCGTCCTGCATGCGCCTCGACCTCATCGACGAGTACCTGATCTTCGTCGCCCCGATCGTCCTCGGCGGCGGGACGCCGTACTTCGCCGCGCTCGACAATCGGCTCGAGCTCGAGCTCGTGGAGACCCGCACGTTCCCCGCCGGGATCGTCTACCTCCGCTACCGGCGCACGTAGGTCTCAGCCCAGCCGCTCGATCAGCATCGCCTGACCCATCCCGCCCGCGACGCACATCGACTCGATGCCGTAGCGGCCGTCCTTGGCGTCCAGCCCATTCAGGAGCGTCGTCATGATGCGAGCGCCCGTCATGCCGAAGGGGTGGCCGAGGGCGATCGCCCCGCCGAACGGGTTGAGCTGCTCCTCGGTGATGCCGAGCTCCCGCATGCACGGCACGATCTGCGCGGCGAACGCCTCGTTGATCTCGACGACGTCGATGTCCTGGATCTTCAGGCCGGTCTGCTCGAGCAGCTTCTGGATCGCCGGAATCGGGCCAAGGCCCATGATCTCCGGGCGAATCGCGGCGACCGCCGACGCGACGATCCGCGCGCGCGGCTTGCAGCCGAGCTTCGCCGCCCGCACCTCGGACATCACGAGCACGGCGGCGGCGCCGTCGTTCAGCGGGCAGGCGTTGCCAGCCGTCACGGTGCCGTCCTCCTTGAAGACCGGGTTCAGCGCGGCGAGCTTCTCGATCGTCGTGCCCGGCCGCGGGCCGTCGTCCTTGCGAAACTCGCCGCCGCCGTCGGGCAGCTCGACCGGCACGATCTCGCGATCGAAGTGCCCCGTCGCCTGCGCGGCGACCGCGCGCGTCTGCGAGATCAACGCCCACTCGTCCTGCGCTGTGCGCGTGACGTCGCGCTGCTCGGCCACGTTCTCGGCCGTCATCCCCATCGGGATGTAGACGTCGTACAGGGAGCCCTCCGAGCCGTTGAGCAGCGGGTGCTTGGCCTCCTCGGCGATCGCCGCGCCCAGCCCGGCGCGCGAGACGGCCTCGACACCGGCCGCGATGTACTGCTCGCCCTCACCCGCGCGGATCGCGTGAAACGCCATCCGCAGCGTCTGCAGCGACGACGCGCAGAAGCGGTTGACCGTGCACGCCGGCACTGACTCGTCGAAGCCCGCGAGCAGCGTCGCGACGCGGCCGACGTTGTAGCCCTGCTCGCCGATCCCCGACGCCGAGCCCATCATGACGTCGACGGTCTCGTCGAAGTCGACCTCGGGGTTGCGGTCGCGCAGCGCGCGCAGCGGCGTCGCTGCGAGCTCGTCAGCGCGGACGCCGACGAGGGAGCCCTTGAACGCGCGCCCTATCGGGGTGCGGACGGCGTCGACGATCACGGCATCAGGCATGAGGTCCTCCAACGTTGGTTGTGCCTCCGGCGGTCGCACTCCACGGAGGCGTGTTTCACAGCGGCGTCGCACTCGCCGCAGCCAGCGCCAACCATTGTGGCAGAGAGGTTGACTGGCCAGTCAGCCAGTAGGGGGTGGTGCATCCTACTCGGCTATAGACCGAGTAGAACGAACCACCCCTCGCCTACGCCAAGTGCTTGCCCACGAGCGCGGCGTGAGCGGCGACGCCCGAGGCGTAGGCCTCGAAGTCCGTCGCGTGCAGCGACTGCGGGCCGTCGCAGCGCGCGTGCTCGGGATCCTGGTGGACCTCGACGATGATCCCGTCCGCGCCGATCGCCGCGGCCGCGCGCGACATCGGCTCGACGAGCCGCCGGTCACCGGCCGCGTGCGACGGGTCGACGACCACCGGCAGGTGCGTGTGCATCTTCAGCCACGGCACGGCGCCGAGATCGAGCGTGAAGCGCGTCGCGGTCTCGAACGTCCGGATCCCGCGCTCGCAGAGGATGACCTCCTCGGTGCCCTCCTTGAGCACGTAGTCGGCGGCCATCAGCAGCTCGTCCAGCGACGACGACAGCCCCCGCTTCAACAGGACAGGCTTGCCCAGCCGCCCGGCGACTTCGAGCAGCGCGTAGTTCTGCATGTTGCGCGCCCCGATCTGCACGACGTCCGCGACCGCGCCTACCGCCTCGGCATGGCCCGCGTCAAGCAGCTCGGTGACGATCGGCAGCCCGGTCGCCT
This sequence comes from uncultured Actinomycetes bacterium, assembly GCA_963839905.1. Taxonomy (GTDB): domain Bacteria; phylum Actinomycetota; class Thermoleophilia; order Solirubrobacterales; family Solirubrobacteraceae; genus CADCVQ01. The sequence goes on from CAWIXC010000018.1 coordinate 1,185,521, forward strand.
CGCGCGCCTCGACGAGGATCGCCAACGCCGCCGCGCCCAGGCCCTTGAACGCAAACGGCGACGTCCGCGGCTTGAAGGCGCCGCCGCGCAGCATCGACGCCCCACCCGCTCGAACGGCCTCCGCCACGCCAAGCGTCTGCGCGGAGGACTCGACCGTGCACGGCCCCGCGATAAGGCAGAACGTCGAACCACCGCCCACGACCCGCCCCGCGATCTCAAACGAGCTCGGCTCGTGGTGGCTGAGCTCCGAGGACGCGAGCTTGTACGGCCGCGAGATCGGCACGACGCGATCGACCCCGGCCATGCCCTCGAGCCCGAGCTCGACCACGCCCTCGGGATCGCCGATCGCGCCGATCGCCGTCGTGAGCTCGCCCGGCATCACCACGACGTGCACGCCGGTCGCGGCAAGCCGCTCGCGCACGGCCTCGACCTCGGCGTCGGCCGCTCCCGGCTGCATGACGATCATCATCGGTCGATCGTACGCCAGCGATATGGTCCGCGCGATGCGCGCACGGATGGTCGCCGCAGGGATCGCCGCCGCCGGGCTGTGGCTGGCGCCTGCCGCCGCGGCGCAGCAGGTCAGCGGCGACTTCGGCGGCGGTGCGGTCACGACGCCCCCGGCGAAGCCGCTCGACGCCGGCAGCATGGTCATCGGCCTGCACAGCACAGACGGCACGGTCGTGCAGATCCTCGCGACGATCACCGGCGGCTGCGCGTCGGGGAGCTTCACGGCGACCGTTCCCGTCGCCGCGGACGGCACGTTCATCGCGACCGGCGCCGTGCGCCAAGCGCGAACGAGCACGCGCTACGAGCTGCGCGGCTCACTCTCCGAGACCCCGTCGGGCACCGCCACCGCCCGCTTCGAGCGTGGCACCAATCGCGGCACGCGGCGCTGCAGCGCGCGCGACGTGCAGTGGCAGGCCCGGCGTCCGCTCGGCGCCGGCGGCTTCGGCATGGCGGCAGCGGCTCCCCCGAATGGCCTGCTCTTCGGCAGCTCGAGCCAGCTCGAAGCCGGCGTCCCACGTGGCGTCGCGCTTCGCATCTCGCCGGACGGGCGCGCGGTCAGCCGCGCGATCTACGGCGTGCGGATGAGCTGCACGAAGGTCGGCACGTCGCCGACGTTCGACCTCCCGCACGCCAACCTGCCGATCGCCCCCGACGGGCGCGTCAGCGACCGCGAGCAGGGCATGGTGAAGTCCCAAGCGACGATCCTGAAGTACGTCGAGCGCTTCGCCGCCACCCTCGGATCCGCCGGTGCCGAGGGCATGTTCTCGATCGAGCTCTCGCTGCGCCGCCGCGAGACCGGCAAGCGCATCACGCGCTGCCGCTCGGGCATCGTGCGCTGGTCAGCGAGCAGCTGAACCTCGGGTGTGGCAGAACTCCGACTCGGGCTGCGTCGCCAAGCGGTGCTGGAGATCGAGCGCCTCGTCGTACACCAGGCGGTGCATGTCCCAGCCCGCGTATGGCTTGATGGTCCCGTCGAACCGGCGGGCGAAGCCGAACTGCCACGTGCCGTCGATCACCGGCTGGCCGGACTTCGGCTGGATGAGCCGCCATTCGAGGATCCCCGCGTCGCGGCGCTCGGGACGCTGAGACCCCTCGCACCACACGCCACGGAAGACGCCGTCCGTCCCCACGGTGCCGCGAATCGATCCGCTGGCCGTGCGGTAGACGCCACGGATCCTGCGGCCCTCGCTTCGCAGGACGACCGCGCCGTACGCGTCCGAGCTGAACACACCCGTCAGCGTCTTCGCCGTGAGCTTCGCCGGCTTGTCGCCCTCCTGCGGCGTCCGCGGCGGGATGAGCGCGACGTAGGCGAGCGTGCCGGATCGCAGCGGCTGGTTGCTCACGGAGATGTCGCCGGAGAAGGGGAAGTCGAGCAGGATGGTCAGCAGGTAGGTGGACGAGACCACTAGCGCGAACGTGCCCATGAACGCCGCCTGCCCGCGGGGACGCAGATGTGGTCGGTACTCGAGGGTCACCAGCAGGATCGCGCCCACCGGGAGCATCAGCACGAGGATGAGCGGAAGCCGTGCATTGCTGATCCCCAGGCGATCGCGACGCGCGGTGGCGACGACATCCAGGTGCTCGAGCGCCTGGTCGTAGAACTTGTCGGGGACGCCGGAGGCCGGCGTGTAGCTCTGGTAGATCGCGTAGAGCGTGTCAAGGGCGGCGGTGGCCTCGCGGCTCGGCTTGCCCTCGCGCATCGTGTCCCACTCGTAGTTGACGGTGGCGCTGATGTAATGGCCGATCCCGTCCCTGAGCTCCGATTGGAAGGCATCGGGGAAGGTGCGGTTGGCTCGCAGCATCTGCGACAGCGCGGTGGCCTCGCGATCGACGGTGCTCTCCGCGTCGTTGAACTTGTCGATCACCGAGGCGATGGCGAATGCCAGCACCAGCGCGAACAGCAGCTCGTAGACCACGCGCAACCCGCTCGCGAGCTCCTCGAACTCGCGCTCGGCGATGTCCGGGACCAGCTTGCGAATGAGGATCGCAAGCGTGATCGCGAGCACGACGCTCCCGCCCACGAAGATCACGACGATCTGGACCGTCGTCAGGGAGTTGAGGACGTCGCGGGCCATCCGCCGCGATCCTCTCCGGTCCGGCGGACGTCGTCCAGCCCCGCTGTAGCGGCGACGTGCCTACAAGCCCAGGTCGCGCACGCCGAGCTCGTCGGCGCCCAGGTGGTGCGCGAGCTCGTGGCGGACGGTGCGGGTGACCTCGTGACGCAGCAGGTCCGGGTCGTGGCCGAAGTCACGGCGCAGCGTGTCGCGGTAGATCACGATCCGGTCGGGCACGTCGTCGCGCGCGACGCCGTCGCCGTGGTACAGCCCGTACGCGCGAGCCTTGCGGCCGCCGTCGGAGATCACGACCGCGACGTTGCGCTCCAACGCGCGCTGCAGCAGGTCGGGCAACTCGTCCATCGCCTCGCGCACGAGCTCCTCGAAGTCCTCGTCGTCGTACGGGTCGAGGTCCATGAACTCGATCTCGTCGGGCTCGGCGGCGACGCCGTCGCGCGCGAGCCGCTCGGACTCCTCGACGAGGCGCTCGAACTCGGCCTCGGACTCGGGCTCGTCCCAGCCGGCGATCCGCAGGCCGAACGACATCATCGCGATCCCGATCAGCAGGATCACGACCACGATCGCCGTGCCGCCCTGCAGCATCCCGAGCACACCCGAGAACTCAAAGCCCCCGAGCAGCGCGACCGCGAGCAACCCGACGCACAGCGCGATCCCCGCCGACAGCAGCACGCGCCGGATGGTCGGGGCGCGCCGCACGGTCGCCTACCGCATCGAGCGGGCGATGACGACCCGCTGGATCTCGTTCGTACCCTCGTAGATCTGCGTGATCTTGGCGTCGCGCATCATCCGCTCGACCGGATACTCGTTGACGTAGCCGTAGCCGCCGAGCACCTGGATCGCCTCGAGCGTCACGAACATCGCGTTGTCCGAGGCGAACAGCTTGGCCATCGACGAGTACTTCGCGAGATCCGGCTCGTTGCGGTCGGCCTTGGCGCAGGCCTTGTAGAGCAGCTCGCGCGCGGCGGCGGTGCGCGTCTCCATGTCGGCGAGCTTGAACTGGATGCCCTGCATCTGGTTGATCGGCTTGCCGAAGGCGATGCGCTCGCGCGCATAACCCGCCGCGTAGTCCGTCGCGCCCTGGGCGATGCCGACGGCCTGCGCCGCCGCGCCCAGGCGCGTGCGCTCGAGCGTCCCCAGCGCGACCGACAGGCCCTTGCCCTCGACGCCGATGAGATGGTCGGCCGGCACGCGCACGTCGGTGAACGACGGCGAGCCCGTCGGCGAGCCCTTGATGCCGAGCTTGTGCTCGAGCTTGCCGGGATCGAAGCCCTCGCGGTCGGCCTCGACGACGAAGCACGACGAGCGGTTACGCTCGCGGTCGGTTTTGGCAAAGACCAGGTAGAAGTCGGCGATGCCGGCGTTCGTGATCCAGTTCTTCTGGCCGTTGATGACCCACTCGTCGCCGGCTTCGCTCCGCACGGCGGTCGTGCGCATCGACGCGGGGTCCGAGCCGGCCTCGGGCTCCGACAGCGCGAAGGCCGGGGACCACTCGCCGGTCGCGCAGCGCGGCAGCCAGCGCTGCTTCTGCTCCTCGCTGCCGAACAGCCGGATCGGCAGCGTGCCGAGCTCCTGGACCATGAGGATGAGCGCGGACGACGCGCACGCCGCGGCGATCTCCTCGACGGCCATCTGCAGCATGAGCGTGCCGGTGCCGGTGCCGCCGTACTCCTCCTCGAACGGCAGGCCGAGGATGTCGTGCTCGGCGAGCAGCTCGCGGATGTCGCGCGGGTACTCGGCCGTGCGGTCGATCTCGGCCGCGCGCGGAGCGATCCGCTCCTGCGCGAGCTGGCGGATCATGTGGCGCAGGTCGGCGAGCTCTTGGGGGATGTCGTAGACGTCTGACGTCGTCGCCGGCACGCCACTCATCGTACTCACGGCCACTGTGGGCTTAGCGAACCGCTTGTCGGGGCATCACGGGCGCTATGGGACTAGGTACATCGATCTTCCTCATCGCAGTGGGCGCGATCCTCAAGTTCGCGGTCACCGCCACGGTTTCGGGCATCTCCATCGCGACCGTCGGCGTCATCCTCATGGTCGTCGGCGTCGTCGGCCTGCTGATCTCGCTCTTCTACATGATGCAGGCGGATCGCCGAGTCGTCGCCGCCGCACCGCGTGAGCGCGTCGTCGAGCGCGACCCCTACGTCGACCCGCGCCTCTGAGCTAGATCGTTGTCGCCTCGACGTCCCCGCCGGGCCGAGCGCGGGGAGCATCGGGGTCGTCCGGAAGGCGATACCACTCGACGATCTTCCCGGCACGCACGCGGATCGCGCTGCGTGCGCTTGCCCCCGCGGCGGCATCGCAGTCGCCGCCCTTGCGGTCCGTGAGCCGGAACGTCGTGATCGTGAAGCCCTGAGCGGCGCCCGCGGACGTCACCGCCGAGCCGCACGGCAGGCTCCCGTTGAAGATCAGGACCTCCGCGCGGCTTGAGAGCGTCAGCACCGGCGTCCCGTTCTGCACCTTCGAGGGGACGGCCCACAGCGCGCTCGCGCCGGCGACGTCGCCTGAGCGCAGCGCCTTCGACCATGCGCGCACCACCGCCGCCTGTCGCGGATCGGCAGCGCCCGTCGCTTTGAGCGGCACGCGGGCCGGGATCTCGAGCGGGCTCTGCGGGGTCGTGACGGCCGGCGGGCCCGGCGTGCGAGCCTGATCGGAGCCGCCGCACGAGGCCAGCGCGAGGGCGCACAGCGCGACGGGCGCGTAGATGCGAGCGGGCACGCCTTCAGGATGGCACCCCGCGCCGCGGCCGGCGCGCCGAGTTTCAGGGAACGTCGGCGGCGGCGGCGAGCGGCTCGGTCGGCAGGCCGCCGCGTGCGCCCGACGCGATCAGCGCGCCCGCAAACGCGCCGAGCAGCATGCCGTGCAGCTCCTCGCGGCTGAGGTCGTCGGTGGCGATCCAGTCGAGGATCGCGCCGTCGAGGAAGCCAAGCCACCCGTGGACGGCCGCGCGCGTCGCCGGGCGCTGGCCGTCCTCGCCAAGCCCCGTGAGGATCCGCCGCGCGGTCGTGTCGCGGACCTCGGACATGATCTCGCGCACCTCCGGGGCACCGCTTTCGAGCAGCGTCGCGTACGCCGCCGGGCGCTCCTGCACCCACTCGAGGAACGCGGCAAGCGTCGTGGAGAGCTGCTCGGCGGGCGGGCGGCCGGGCGTGGGCTCGGTGCGCTGGCGCAGCTCCTCGGCGCCCTCGGCGAGCGCGGCCTCGAACAACCGCCGCTTGCTCGGGAAGTAGTGGTAGAGCAGGGCCTTTGAGATCTGCGCCTCGCGGGCGAGCTGCGACATCGAGAGACCCTCGTAGCCCTGGGTCGCGAAGAGCTCCGTCGCGCGTGCGAGCAGGAGCTCGCGGCGCTCGTCGCGCTGCAGCCGGCGGTAGGCGCGCTCGGACATGCGTCGGAGTGTAGCGCCTCTCTTGACCGCTGGTCGACAAGCGTGTACGGTCCTTGCTGACCGATGGTTGACAAAGGGTGGTGACCGAGATGGGCCGCATCAGCGAGGCGCGTGTGATCACGCTCGAACGGCAGGCGCTGAACCTCAACGAGCGTCTGAGGGTGATCGAGGCGCAGTTCGCGGCCGCGCCGTACGCCGCACCGCAGGCGAGCGCGCCCCACGCCACGCTCGACGCGCATGCCGCGGCCGCGGATCGCGCCGCGCGTGAGCCCATGCCCGCGGTCGCCTCCGGCATCCCCGCGGCGGCCTCCGGCATCACCCCCGCCCCTCCGGCCGTGCTGCCCGGCACGTCCGTCACCGCGCCGCCCTCGAACGCGGACCGCACCACCCCCGCGCCGCCACCGAGCGCGCAGCGTGAGAGCTTCGACCTCGAGGACCTGCTCGGCGGGCGCGTGCTGGCCTGGACCGGTGGCGTCGCGGTGGTCGCCGGCATCGCGTTCCTGCTGGCGATCGCCGTCTCGCGCGGGTGGATCGGGCCCGGTGGCCGCACCCTGCTCGCCGGCGCCCTGTCGATGGGCCTGATCGGCGCCGGGATCTGGCTCTACGAGCGCCACGGCCGCACCGACGCGTCGCTCGCGACGCTGTCCGCCGGCATCGCGGGACTCTTCACAACGGTGGCCGTCGGCGGGCCGGTGTACGGCGTGCTGCCCGTCGGGGTCGCGATCGCGCTCGCGTTCGGCACCGGCGCGCTGGCGACCGTCTTCGCCGTCCGCTGGGAATCGCGCGGCATCGGCGCGCTCGGCATCGTGGGCGCGCTCATGGCGCCGGTCCTCGCCGGGGCACCCTCGACCGGCGCGACGCTCACGCTGCTGTGGGTGGCCGCGGCGTCCGGCGCCGCCGTGCTCGTCTGGCAGCGCTGGAACTGGCTCGCGTTCGCGGTCTTCGCGATCGCGCTGCCGCAATGGGCATGGTGGCTGGGCGACACCGAGCCGGCGTCCGGCGCGATCGTGCTCGCGCTCTTCGCCTTCGGCGCGCTGAACGTCGCCGCGGCCGTCGGCTTCGAGCTGCGCGTGCCGGCGGCGAAGCTCCGCGCGGCGTCCGCCCTGCTGATGACGCTCAACGCCACGACGCTCGCGCTCGCCGGCTGGTTCGCGCTCGAGGATGCCGGCGCCACGAACCTCGGCCGCGCCTGGCTCGGCGGCCTCGCCGCGGCGCACCTCGCCGTCGGCCTCGCGACCCGGGCGACGCGCATCAACCGCGACGTCCGGCTGCTCGCGCTCGTGCTCGGCGTCGTGCTCGCGGACATCACCGCCGGGCTCGTGCTGCAGGGCCCGGTCCTCGCTGCCGCGTTCGCGGTCACCACCGCGGGCTTCGGCCTGCTGGCCCGCCGCGTGCTCGCCGGCCGGGCGGGCGAGCAGCCCGGCCGCGACCACACGCTGCTCGGCCTCGGGCTCGGCGGCCACCTGCTGCTCACGTGCGCGCAGGCGCTGACCCAGGCGCCGCCCGAGGCGATGTCCAGCGGCGACGCGATCGCCTTCGGCGGCTACGCGGCGATCTTCACGGCCGTCTGCGCGGCCTTCATCGCCGGCCGCTTCGTCGACGAGGTGAGCCCGCAGTGGCGGGTCGCGCTGGACACCGCCGCCCTGGCCGGTGCCGCCTACCTCACGGCCGTCGCCCTCGACGGGCCATGGCTCGCCGCCGCGTACGCCGCCGAGGCCGCCGCGCTCGGCTCGATCGCCCTGCGCGGCCGCGACCACGTGGCGGCGTGGGGCGGGGCGGCCTACCTCGGGCTCGCGCTCGGCTACGCCCTCGTCTACTTCGCGCCGCCCGACGCCTTGGTCGAAGGCCTCGACGACCTCCCCGGCGCCGCGCTCGCGCTCGGCACGGCGGCCTTCGCCGCGCTGCGTGGCGCCCAGCTGCTCGGGCATGCGCGGCGCGACTCCGCCACCGACACGGCCGAGCTCCTCACCCGCGCCCGCGCGACGCTCGGCGCGACCGGCGCGATCGCGCTGCTCTACCTCGCCTCGACGGCGCTCGTCACGGCATTTCAGCCCGGCGAAGGCGTGCCGGACGCAGGCATCTTCGACCTCGGCGCGCGCGAGCTCGGCCAGCTGCTGCTCAGCGCGCTATGGGCGGTCACCGGCCTGACGGCGCTCGTCGTCGGCCTGGGCCGCGACGACCGCGCGCTGCGGCTCGGGTCGCTCGCGCTGCTGCTCGTCACCGTCGGGAAGGTGTTCCTCTACGACCTGGCCGCGCTGACGTCGCTGTACCGCGTCGGGTCGTTCATCGGCCTAGGGCTGCTGCTGCTGGTCGCGGCCGGGGTCTGGCAGCGCATGCGCCCGCGCCCGCTGCCCGATCTGCGCGACGTGCCACCGGCGGTGCGCTGAGCTAACCTCGCGGCCATGCCATTCAAACCGAATCCCGACGAGATCGAGGTCTCGCCGGAGGACACGGCGAACGCGCTCGCCGACGGCAGCGCCCAGGTCGTCGACTGCCGCGAGCAGTACGAGTGGGACGAGGGCCGCATCGAGGGGACGATCCACATCCCGATGGATCGGCTCAGCTCGCACCGCGACAAGGTCGTCACCGACAAGCCCGTGATCTTCCACTGCCGCCTCGGCGGCCGTTCGATGATGGCCGCGCAGGCCTACCGCGCGGCCGGCTACGACGCCTACTCGATGGCCGGCGGGATCGAGCTCTGGGACACCCAGCGCCGTCCGCTGATCCCCGAGGGCGGGACCGTCGCCGACCATTGACACGCGAAAGGCCCGCCGGCGACGGCGGGCCCTTCTCGTCTGCGGTGTGAAGCGGCGTCTGTCTAGAGCTTCGTGACCTGGACCGCTTTCGGGCCCTTCTCACCCTGCTCTTCCTCGTAGGAGACGCGCGCGCCCTCGGTGAGCGAGCGGTACCCCTCCGCGGCGATGCCGGTGTGGTGGACGAAGAGATCGCGGCTGCCCTCGTCGGGCGTGATGAAGCCGAATCCCTTGTCGTCGCTGAACCACTTCACGACGCCAGTGGCCATTGAAACCGTCCTCCGTTGATCTTTCGTGCTGCGTACGCGGAGGATGGACATCGGCCCAAGTCTGCAACGCCCGCACTGCTTGTGGTCGAGCTGGCTCGACCCTTTTCGGCGCGCAAACTACCACGCGAAAAGCCTGCTTTCGAGTCGAAGGCTCGGATCACACGATGGCGACGGCACCTGCTGCCCTCCGAGGCGACCTGACCGGCCGGCGAGATCCGCCGGCCGAAGGTCGCGCGCTGCCCGGCTACTTGCGGCCGAGCAGGCCGCCGACGCCGCCGCCCAGGATCGCGCCGAGCAGATCTCCCTTGAACGGCTTGGTCCCGTTGACGAGCTGCACGCCCGCGAAGCCGTGGCTGCGGGCGTAGGTGAGCTCGCGCGGGAGGTCGCCGACGCCGTTTGACAGCGGCAGCGGCAGGACGGCGAGCGTGCTGAGCACCCCGATCGCCTGGCCGGTCGCGTTCATGAAGCCGCTACCGGAGTCGCCGGGGATGCCGGGCGTGACGGTGTAGACCGTCCGGCTCCAGCCGCCCCCCGCGAGCTGCACGACGAGCCCCTGCTTCGGGCTCAGCAGCGTGATGCCCTGGCGCAGCGACGAGTTGCCATAGGAGAACACGGTCCCGCCGACCGCGGCGCTGCCGACGCCCGTCGGCCCGCCGAAGCCGGGTACGCTCGGATCGACCTTGGCGACGTCGTCGGCGTCGAGCTTGACGAGCGCGAAGTCGTTGTAGGCGCAGGTGTTCGCATCGGTCTCGCCCGCGGCCTGCATCGCCAGCCACGAGTTGTAGACCAGCGTGCCGGGCTTGCTGGCCCCGGTCACGGTGACCGGCGTGCCGAGCGGCAGCGAGACGGCCGTGCAGCCGTTCGTGTCCGTCGCCGCGCCGGTGCTCGAGCAGTGCGCGGCCTGCCCGATGTAGGTGCTCGAGTCGTCCTTGAAGATGAAGTTCGCGGTGCACTGGGCGCCCGCGGTGAACGTCTGCACGCCCGGATGGACGGGCCCGGTTGGCGCCGCCATCGCGGCCGGCGCCCCCACAGCGGCCGTTCCGGCCAGCAGTCCAGCGATACACGCTCCGACGATCCGTCGTCTCATAGTGCCTGCCTCCATAGCCCGTTTCCCTGTCTCGCGCGCAATACCCCTGCGCGATGCGGCACAGTCGCATCCGTACGACGGCCGCAGACCCTGTGGACATGATGGTAGGCGAACGGTCAACACGCGGGCGCCGATCGCGGGGTTTGTCCCGTCACGCGGCCCGGGTACCGCGATAGGACCGTGGCTTTCACGCCGGCGCGGCGATCCCGGCGTCTCGAGCCACTCCCAACCGGAGAGGACCACCCGAACATGACGAACCCCACAGACAAGGTCGTGCAGTACCTCGCGGAAGCCCGCGCGTCCGAGCTCGGGCTTGTCCGCGAGCTGCAGGCGCAGATCGCGATGACCCCGCGCGGCAGCTACCGCACGCTGCTCGAGAAGCACCTGCGCGAGACGCGCAGCCACGCCGACCGCGTCGGCGAGCGCCTCGACGAGCTCGACCACGGCTCCAACCCGCTGCACATGATCGGCGACGTCGCGCAGACGATCGTCGGCCAGGCGCTGGCGGTCGGCAAGGCCCCGCTGTCGATGCTGCGCGGCAGCGGCGGCGAGGAGAAGGTGCTCAAGAACGCGAAGGACTCGTGCGCAGCGGAGGCGCTCGAGATCGCGACGTACCTCGTGATCGAGCGCCTGGCGCGCGACCTCGACGACGACCGCACCGCGCGACTGGCCGCCTCGATCCGCGAGGACGAGGAGCAGATGCTCGCGCGGCTGCGCGAGGAGCTGCCGAAGCTCACCGACGCGGTCGTGCGCGCGGAGATCTATGGCGACCCGTCGTACGACCTCGGAACGGTCGGCGCGGCCGACACCGTCCGCGAGACGGCGGACGAGGTGAAGGAGACCGCGCGGGAAGCGGGCGACGGCGCGAAGCGCGCCTCGCGCCAGGTGCGCAAGGTGCCGGGCGTCGCACGGGCCGAGGGTGAGATCAAGGGCGTGGTCGCGTCCGAGGAGGATCTCGCGATCTCGGGCTATGACGACCTCACGGCCGAGGAGATCGTCGCCAAGCTCCCGGAGCTGTCGCAGATCGACCTCGGCAAGGTCGACGCCTACGAGCGCCGCCACGACGATCGCACGACGGTGCTCGACAAGATCTCGACGCTGCGCGGCGACGAGCCGTGGCCGGGATACGACGAGCAGAACGTCTCGGAGATCCAGGCGGCGCTGCGCGCGGCCGACGAGGAGCTCGTCGAGCAGGTCCGCGCGTACGAGCGGGCGCACAAGAATCGCGCGGGCGTGCTGCGCGCGACCGAGCGCAAGCTCACCGCCGTGTAGCAGACGTCAGCCGGGCGGGCGCGCGACCAGCGCCCGCCCGATGACCACGACGCTCCACCCCGCCCCGCCCGCGACGAGCGCGCCGGCGAGGCCGCGGTGGCCCAGGCCAGCGGCCATGAGCCCGGCGGCGCGTACCGGGGTCGTGATTCGTGCGGCGTGCAGCACCCGCGGGTCGGGCGCGCGCGCCGATCCGAACCAGACGACGAGCGCGTAGGCGAGGCCCGCCGTCAGGCGGACGAGCTCGCTGGCCCCGGCGGCGCGCCCGAGCCAGCCGCGGCGCACCGCGCCGCGCAGCGCCGCCGCGGCGAAGGCCCAGTCCGCGAGCCCCTCGAGGTCGCGGCCGATCCGCGTCGGCTGCGTTGCGCGCGCAAGCCGGCCGTCCAGCCCGTCGGTTGCGAACGCCAGCGCGCACATCCACGGCGCCGCGGTGTCCGCCGCGGCCGGCACGAGCCAGACGCGCACGAGCGTGCAGGCGTCGGCGGCGCCGAGGTTGCGTTCGCGCCCGTCCTCGGTCTCGACCATCCCGATGTGCCAGTCGAGCATGAGCCACGTGAGCGCCCACCACGCGGCGAAGGCGCCGGCGCGCCGGCGAAAGGGCTCGCGGCCGGCGAGCGCGAGCGCCGCCCACGCGCCGGCCCCGGCGCCCACCCACCGGCGCGTGCGCCGCGCCGTCAGCGGCCGCGCGCGGCGCTGCTCGTTCGTGCGCCGCTGGCTGGCGGCTAGAAAGCGCGTGACCGCCCGCGGCGCGAAGCGGGCGCCGAGCAGCAGCGCGAGCTGCTCGCGCGCCCACAGCTCGCCGTCGGTGAGCGGCCGGTCGGCGCCCGCGGCGCGGAGCGCGGTCACCGCGACTCCTCCGCGCCCGCGGCGCGGCGCGACTCCTCCGCGCCCGCGGCGCGGAGCGCGCTCACCGCGACCCCTCCGCGCCCGCGCGCCTCAGCTACCCGGGCGCTTCTGCAGCGGGTCGAGCGCGCCGAGCTCGGTGTAGGGCAGCGACTTGTAAGGCTCGCCGGGCGTGCCGCCGATCGCGACCGCCTGCAACCCCTCGTCGCCGACCTGGATCGTGCGCTTCGTCTTCGCGCCGATGCGGATCATCACACCGGGCTCGAGGTCGACGTACTCGGCCCCCTCGTCGAGCTTCACCCGGCCGAAGCCCTTGATGCAGATCAGGACCTCCTCTTGGCCGCTCGGGTGGTTGTGCTCGGGATAGTGCACGGACATCGGGGGGATGTCGACGATCGACAGGCCAAACGCGGTCACGCCAAGCGTCGCGCGCGCCTTGAGGAAGATCCCGTTGTAGTAGCCCTCCAACTCGCTGATCCTCGCCACCGTGTAGTCGGCCATTCAGTTCGCTCCTTGTTCGATGAGAGATTCGAAGACGTCGTCGACCTGCTGCCACCCGGCCTGCAGCAGGAACTGGCTGTTGCGCCCGTAGGACTTGGCGCCGAGGATGAAGAAGCCGGGCTCGGGGTTGCGCAGCGTGTCGGGGCCATGCGAGCTCACCGCCAGGCAGTCGCCGCCCGCCTCGCCGAGCAACGCGGCCGCGAGGTTCATCGGCCCCGACGTCGCATAGCACTCGTGCACTTGCAGCTGACGGTATAACGCATGGTCGCCCACGCCGCCGTTGAGCGCGAGGACGCGGTCGACCTCGATCTCCTCGGCCTCGCCGTTTCGCAGCGTAACGACGATCCGGTCGCCGTGCCCATGCAGTGCCTCGGTGACGCAGCCGGCGCGCAGCGTCACGGCATCCGACGCGCCGCCGGCCAGCTCCGCCGCCGCCGCGTTCAGCGCGGCGCGCTCGGGCAGCGGGTCGTCGTGCCCGGCGCCCCACTCGGGCTTGGCCTTGCGGACGGCCCAGACGACTCGCGTGTCTGGCGCATCGCGCGCGATCTCCGCGAGCTGGCGAGCCGCGGTCTGCGCGGAGTGCCCGGAGCCGGTCAGCAGGATCGTCTTGCCCGCCCACTCGCGCGCCCGCGACGGGGCCGGCAGGTAGCGCTCGATCCGGTCCTCGAACGCGCGCTCGTTGACGGCGTCGATGCCGCCGTCGCCGAGGCGGTTGGGGTTGGAGTAGGTCCCGGTGGCGTCGATGACGACATCCGCGTGCGTGATCGCCTCGCTGCCGTCGGGCTGTGCGATCAGCAGGCGAAACGGGCGAGCCGCGCGGAGCGGGTCGCCGATCGCCTCGTGCTTGAGCAGGCCCTCACGGCCGACGCCCAGCACGCGCGTCGAGAGGCGGATGCGGCCGGCGAGCTGCGGCAGCGCCGCGACGGGCTCGAGCAGCTCGTCGGCGAGCTGCCGTCCCGTCGGCAGGACATCGCCGCCGGGCGCGCTTGGCAGCGCGGCGCGCATGCGGGGCGAGACGTTCATCGCCCACGGCGTGAACGTCCGGACGTGGCCCCAGCGGCGCACGTGGCCTGCGACCGTCTGCGCCGCCTCGTAGACCGTGAAGTCGTCACCGCGGCGAGCGGCCGCGAGCGCGGCTTCGAGCCCGATCGGGCCGGCCCCCAGGATGGCGATGCGCGTCATGAACCTCTCTCTCGTGATCTCGTCCCCCGCCCGCCGCGCACCATACTTCGAACCATGACCCGGATCGCGGTGTTCGGCGGCGTGTACTCCAACCCCTACGCGCTTGCCGCGCTGGCGGACGACTCGCGGGCGCGCGGATGCGACGCGCGCTACTGCCTGGGGGACCTCGGCGGCTTCGGCGCCGAGTGCGACGCGGTGTGGCCGCTGCTGCTCGAGCACGGTGTGCACACGATCGCGGGCAACTACGACGTCGCGATCGGCCGCGGCGACGAGGACTGCGGCTGCGGCTATGCGTCCGAGCGCGACAACCACTTCGCGCAGCTCATGTACGACTACACCCGCGAGCACACGTCTCCGGACCTCGCCGCGTGGATGGCCGAGCTGCCCGGCGAGCTGCGCACGACGATCGGCGGCGTCGACGTCCACATGGTCCACGGCTCCCCGCTCGCGATCAACGACTTCATGTGGGAGTCGCTGGACGACGACGAGCTCGCGCTGCGGGTGCGGGCGAGCGGCGCGCGGCTGCTGCTGTGCACGCACACCGGCATCCCGTGGCAGCGCGAGGTCGATGGCACGCTGATCGCCAACGTCGGCGCGATCGGGCGACCGGCGAACGACGGCCGCACCGACGTCTGGTACGCGGTCATCGACCTCGTCGACGGGGAGATCGCGCAGGTCGAGCTCGTGGCGCTCGAGTACGACTGGCGCGCGCAGGCGGCGTCGATGCGCGCGGCGGGGTTGCCGGAGCCGTTCGTCGAGACGATCGAGACCGGCTGGTGGACGACCTGTCTTGAGATCGTTCCCCCGCGCGAGCGCGCGCGAGGCGCCTTCCACGTCTACCGCGAGGCGATGCCGGACGGCTTCGCGGTCGACGGCGCCGGCTGGGCCGAGGCGCTCACGGCAGACGGCGACGACCGGCCCGTCGTCTCGCTGTTCGGCACGGCGCTGTTTCCTGCGCGGCTGTGGGTCTACACGAACTTTCACTGCAACCTCGCGTGCGACTACTGCGTCGTGGCAAGTTCGCCGTCGGCGCGCCGGCGCGAGCTCTCCGCGCGGCGTTTGCGCGCGCTCGTCGACGAGGCGCTGGCGGAGGGCTTCGAAGAGCTCTACCTCACGGGCGGCGAGCCGTTCGTACACCCCGAGATCGTCGACGTCGTCGAGTACGCGAGCGATCGCATGACGACGGTCGTCTTGACGAACGCGATGCTCTTCACCGGCCGGCGGCGCGGGGCGCTCGCTCGTCTCGCGGGCCGCGAGCGGCTGACGCTTCAGTCCTCGATCGACGGCGCGCGCGCCGAGACACACGACCGCTGGCGCGGTGCCGGGTCGTGGGTGAAGGCGATGGAGGGGCTGCGCTACGCGGCCGACCTCGGCGTGGCGCTGCGCGTCGCGATGACGGCGACCCCCGAGAACGCGGACGAGATCGAGGAGCTGCGCGGGATGCTGTCTGCGATGGGGATCGCCGGCGACGACTTCGCCGTGCGGCCTTTAGTTCAGCGCGGCTTCGCCGCGGACACGAGCGCCGCGGGCGCGATCGAGGTCTCCGACGCGGTCATGGTTCCCGAGCTGACGATCACCGCCGACGGCGCTCACTGGCATCCGGTCGGCGCGGACCTCGAGTCCTCGCCGGACTTCCTCGTCGCGCGCGGGGACGTCTCGCTGGCAACCGCCAAGCGCCTGATCATCGAGCGCTTCCTCGTCCTGCGCCAGGCCGACGGCTCGCTGCCCGCCGCGTTCGCGTGCGCGGTGTGAGCTAGCAATCCTCGGGACCGTCCCAATACCGATCGCAGAAGATCGTCCTCATCGGCTCCTGCCAGAGGGCTTGTAGAGGGGGTGACTGGGGGCCCCCACCGGGCGGGAACACGAACCTGCGCCCGGTCTTGATCTCAGTGACGTCGTCGTCCCCCCAGGTGCCGGGGAAGTTCATCGGCTCCTGCTTCTCGTCGACGCGGAGCACCTTCTCGGCGCCCCACTGCCAGTCGTCGGAGGTCACGTCGCGGACATTGGCCGCATAGCTCAGCAGAGCCCCGACGCCGCGCGGCAGATGAGTACAGCTCGTCCAGTCCGGGGGGCGGTTTGCGCCCGCGTCGGCGTAGCTGGCCTGCGACCCTCTCGCGACCGCGACCAGCGGATGCGACGCGTCGAAGTGCTTCGCATCCTTCCACGGCTTCCACGTCCCGCCGCAATGCGCCGAGTACGCGACGAACAGCGGGGCGTCTTGGCGACCGAGCCCGACGCTCACGGACTCCCAATCTCCCTCGTGACGCTGCGTGAGCTGCGCGCCGAGAAAGGCCGTCTTCCATTCGTCGTACGGATAGAAGAGCCAATACTGCAACAGGGCGCGCGTCTTGCGCGCCGTGGGAGTGTTCACCCGGAACAGCGCGCGGAGTGCCACCGCCTTGTCCGAGCCGTCGCCCGGCTTGGGCCGGCGGACCGTGCGAACGTACAGCGCGCCGTCGTTGACGGGCTCGCCCTTGTCGTGCGGCCCCCGAGGCGTGCCGCACACGTCCTTCGCGCAGCTGCGGCGCAAGCAGGAACGCGGTCCAATCGACGGACAGCTGTACGGCCCGTGCTTGACCAGCGTGCGGTCCCTGCGAAGGACCTTGCCGTGCCGCACGTAATTGTCGACGCTCTCGGGCGTCCACGACTGATCGCGCGTGAACGCAAGCACGGGGGCATGGCGGTACTCCGGTGTCCTGTCGTCCAAGAGGTAGAGCCTCGTGCGCGCACCCGGGTCCTCAGCGAGCTCCGTGTGCCGGGGGAACGCGAGCTCCACCAGGCTCGATCCCGTCGCGGCGACGAGCGCGATGCCCGCCAGCATCGCCAAGCCGAGTCCAGCGCCAAGTCGATGGTCGATCGTCTGCGTGAACGCGGCCTTCGGCTTGAACGGAACCTTCATCTCGTAGAGGACCGTGAGCAGGAGCGCTACGCCGAACGCACACGCGAGGGCAACCACGGCCTCCCCTGGAAAGCCCTCGCGCCACAGGACGCCGACGTGCATGAGGCCGGCCACGATGGCAAGCCCGAGGAGAATCGACACGGCGGCTCGAGGCAGGGTCGTGGCGTAGGCGAACAGGCGCGCCATGACCGCCGATCCCAGCGCGACGATTGCGATTACCAGGAAAACCGCGGGAATGCCACCCACGGCCTGGAGCAGGCCCACGAGATGCAGGAGCTGGGTGAGCGCCGCTCCGGCAGCGAAGACTGGAATCGCGATGAGTCCGAGCTTTCCGAACGCGTTCCTCGCGCCGTTCTCGATGGCGTTGACCCACATGCCCAGCTCCTTCGTGGATCGCGTGCTCTCCGGGTGGACGATGAGCCGCCATACGAGCAGGACGAGGACGAACGCAGTCACCAGTTGAATGCCCTTTGGCTGGTTCGTCGTCGCTGCGGCGAGCAGGACGAGCACCACTATCAGCAGCGGACGCAGTGCGACGAGCAGGTCCGTAACCGGCCTGGCGCGATTGCGTACCTTCACGGACAACGCGAATACCAGGCCCGTCAGCATGCCGAGCGTGATCAGCGCGATGTTCAGCATGTCCAGCCGAACCTAACTCTCCCGCCGCGCCGTCAGTGAAAGAGTTCTCATCCCCGCAGCTCGTGACCGGCCGAGTCCTGAAATCCGAGCGCCTGCTCCTGCGCCCGTGGCGCGACGCCGACCGCGATGGCTTCGCCGCGATGAGCGCCGATCCGCAGGTGATGGAGTTCTTCCCCGTCGAGCTCATGCGGCGCGAGGAGTGCGACGCGTTCGTCGACCGCGCCTCGGCCGGCCTCGCCGAGCGTGGCTGGGGCTGGTTTGCGGTCGAGGAGCGCGCGAGCGGCGCGTTCGTCGGCGTGGGCGGGCTGGCGCCGGTGCGGTTCGAGGCCCACTTCACCCCGGCGGTCGAGATCGGCTGGCGCCTCGCGCGCGCCGCGTGGGGCAAGGGCTTCGCGACCGAGGCGGCGCGCGCCGCCGTCGCGTTCGGGTTCGACGAGCTCGGCTTGGACGAGGTCGTCTCACTCGCGGTGCCTGCGAACGGGCGCTCGCTCGCGGTGATGGAGCGCGTCGGCATGACACGCGACCCGGCGGACGACTTCGACCTCCCGACGCTGCCCGCCGACGACCCGCTACGCCGCCACGTCCTCTACCGCCTGACGCGCAAGCGTTGGGCGAGCGGCCCGTGAACGCTTCAGCGAAGCTCGATCTGCACGTCGTGCCCGATCGACCTGGCGAGACGCGCGTCACGGGTCACGAGCGAGCACCCGAGCGCCTCGGCGAGCACGACATATGCGGCGTCGTACGCCGACACGCTCTCGCGAAGCTGAAACGCCCGCAGCCGCAGGTCGGCCGCGCAGTCCACCACGATCACGCGAGCTTGCGCTCGCGTTCCAGCCGCTCCTCGTCGAGCAGCTCGACCGCCGAGGCGCTCGCTCGCTCCGCCCGCCCCCTGGCCCGCTCGAGTACCTGGGCGACCGTCGGTCGTGCGACATCGTCCTCCAACAGGCGGAGCAGGTAGGTGTTCAGCGATTCGCCGCGGGACGCCGCGCGCGCCTTGAGCGCGCGACGCACGTCCTCGGGCACGTTGCGTATCTGGACGAGCGACGCCATGCATGCAGCCTACATTGGACCGCATGCACAGTCGATTGATATCCCGGCCGCATGACGCTCGCCCGGGCGAGCCCATCGCCGCTGGTCTCGATCCTGATCCCGACGCTCGACGAGGAGCGCGAGCTGCCCGCGCTGCTCGATGCACTGGCCGCGCTGCCGGGGCGCTGGGAGGTCGTCGTCGCCGACGGCGGATCGCACGACGCGACAGTCGAGGTCGCGCGCGCGCACGGCGCGCCACCGATCGTCATCGAAGCGCGCGGCGGGCGTGCGGCGCAGTGCAATGCCGCCGCGCGGGTCGCGACCGGCGACGTCCTGCTGTTCGTGCACGCCGATAACCGCCTCCCATGCGACGCGTACGCCTCGCTCGCCGAGACGTGGCGCGCCCGGCCCGATGTCGCCGGCGGCAATTTCGAGCTGCGCTTCGAAGGCGATGGAGGCTTCGAGCGCGTGCTCGGCGCCGTCTACCGCTTCCAGCGCCGCCACGGCTACTACTACGGCGACTCGTCGGTATGGCTGCGTCGCGAGGCGTTCGACGCGCTCGGCGGTTTCCGCGAGATCGCGATCATGGACGACTACGACCTCGTCCGCCGCCTCGAGCGCCTCGGCGCGACGCGCTGCCTGCCCGGCCCCGCGACGACCTCCGCACGCCGCTGGCGCGCGATGGGCATCCCCCGCACGGTGCTCGCGTGGTTTCTCATCCGCTGGCTCTACGTCGCGGGCGTCTCGCCAAAGCGGCTCGTGCGCCTGTACCGCGTCGTGCGCTGAACCGTCACTCGGCGCGGCGGACCAGCGGCAGCCGGCCGCGCGTGCACAGCGCGGCCACGAGCGCCGCCAGCAGCGGCACGCCGACCCCGGTCGCGACGAGGTTCGCCCACGGCACGACGAACTCCGGCGAGCCGGTCGTCGCTCGCGCGGTGAACGCGATGAACGTGCCCAACCCGACGCCGAGCACACAGCCGAGGCCGCCCACGAGCAGCGCCTGGCTGGCCATCAGCCCCCGGCGGCGGCTCGGCGGCGCGCCGACAGCGGCGAGCGTGGCGAGGTCCGCGCGCCCCTCGGCAGCCGACAGCGCGACCGAGATCGCGACCCCGACCAACGTGACGAACGCCGCCGCCGCGGCGACCAGCAGCAGCACGAGATCCCTCGGGTTGTCCGGGCCGCGATCCTCCGCGACGCCAACGTCGAGCTCGACCGCCGCGGTCACGGCGGCGTCGACATCGTCGCGCGTCGCCTGCTTGCCGTAGGTCACGAGCACGGAGTTCACGCGCTGCTCCCAGCCCTGCGCCCGCGCCGTGCGCCGCGAGACGAGCGCCGCGGGTAGCGCCCCGAATGCCTTGTCGCTGCGCACCACATGCCCCGGCAGGCGTACGACCGCCCCGCGCTCGTGGTGGTCGCGGATGTGGACGTCGCCCGCCGCGTCGAGCATCTCCGACGCGAACACGAGCGCCTTGCCGTCTGCGAGCGCCTGCCGCGCCGCGGCGTCGTAGCCCGGACCGGCGAGCAGGCGAGTCGTCATGACGTCGCCAGCGATCGCCACGCTCCCGTTGCGCCCGGTCGCGACGAAGCCGCCGCAGTCCCGCCCGCGCGACGGACACGGGCCCGGCTGCGGGTCGGCGTACAGCACGCGCCCGTCCTGCGCTGCCTGCTCGGGCACGGACCGTCGGGCCGGCTGCACCTCGCCAAGCGGCACCGAGACCGGGTGACGACGCGCCTCCGGAAGCTGCGCGGCTGCCAGCTCGGCCGCACGAAGCATCTGCGTCGCCGAGTCGCCCCCGAGGATCGACAGGGTGCGAGACGGCAGCTGCGCGGGCGAGCGCACCTCGTCGGCCCGAAACGCCCCGGCGAGCAGGAATGCGAGCACGACCGAGCCGGCGACCGCGACGACGATCGCGCTCGTCGCCGGGCCCGTGCGGTGGCGGTGGCGCTCTGCATCGCGAACGGCGAGCCTGGCCGACAGCGGAAGCCGGGATCCCGCCCGCGCGATCCAGCCGATGAGCGCGGGCGCCAGCAGGACGAGCCCGACCAGCGCGAGCGTTGCGCCGCCGACGACGAGCGCAACCGGCTGGATCGGCGACGGCGCCGCGGCGTAACCGCCCTTGCGCTGGACCTGCGCGAGCTCGTGCAGATACCGGGCGAAGTCGTCGGCGAGCTGGTGCTCGCCGAGCAAACCGCAAGCCGCGCCCAGGATCAGCAGCGCGATGCCGGCCTGCGTGCCGCGGCGCCGCTCACGTCCAGCGGTGCGAAAGCGCCCGGCGAGCGCGTTCACGGGGCGCATGCGCCCGGCGCCGAGCGCCGGCACGACCGCGGCCGCGAGGCCCGACAGCAGCCCGACGAGCGCTGCCACGGCGATCTCGGCCGGCCCGAACGACCAGCCCGCGATCTCGGAGTCGGCTAGGCGCTCCCAGAACGGGCGGCCGGCGAACGCCACCACGAACCCGACCGCGACGCCGAGCACAGCCCCGATCGCGCCCAGGACCAGACCCTGGGCCAGCACGATGCGGCGCACGTCGCTGGGGCTGCCGCCGCTGGCCGCGACGAGGCCGAGCTCGCGCATCTGGCGCCGCGCGCCGACCGCGAACGCCGTGCCGGCGAGCAGCACGACCTCAAGCAGCCCGAGCGCCACGATCAGCGCGACGAGCGCAACTTCGCGCAGCGACTCGATGCTGGCGGGCGTCGTCGCACCGACGTGCGAGTAGCGCTCGGGGTGCACGAGCGCGTCGCGCGTCGTCAGCGCGACGCCGCGAGCCGCGAGCGCCGGCCCGAGCGCGTCGACCGAGGTCCCCTTCGGGAGGTCGACGAGATACGTCCGGTTCTCCGGCGAGCCGCCCGTGTACGCGAAGCCCTCGCTGTCCCCGCGGGCCACGGCCTTCGCGACCGTCGAGCCCGGCGGCGCCGCGATGCTCTCGCACGACAGGCACGACGAGTCGCGCACGAGGCCGCTGACGCGCGCCGCCGGCCCTCGGCGCAGGGTGATCGCGGCGTCGCGCCGCAGCTCGCCGTCGACGAGCAGCTTCAGCCGCTCGGCGAGCCGGCGCGAGACCGCCACCTCGGTTGGTCCGGGCGCTCGCCCGTCCTCGAGGCGCATCTCGAACCGGACCAGCGGCTCGTCGACGTCGCCGACCATGACCCGTGTCCGCACGACGCCCGCGCCGCGCTGCAGCGCCACGTCGTAGTAGGCGAGTGGCATCGGCGCGGTCCGCGTGCCGCGCGGCAGCAGCGCCGCGACATTGACCTTCGCCGGATCGCGCTGGCGGCCCGTCGGGGTCATGGTCGCGAGCCAGCGCGGGTTGTAGCCGCGCAGGCGCATGGCGGTCGTGACCGTCACGGCGCCGTCGGCCGAGCCGATCAGGCGCTGCGCATTGAGCTCGGGCGAGCTGAACGTGCGCGCGATGACGTCGGCGTACGTCGCGCCGGCGACCGGCAGCCCGACGAGGATCGCGATCAGCAGCGAACGCCCGCGGCTGCGCATGACCGTGCGGCGCGCGATCCGCAGCGCGGGCCGCCAGGAGCTCACGCCGCGCCCTCGGGTGCGAGCGCGCGCAGCGGTGTGGCCGGGCCGGTGTCGTCGACGATCTCGCCGTCGCGCAGGAAGACGACGCGATCGGCCCAGCCGGCGAGACGCGCCTCGTGCGTCACGAGCACGCCGGACGCGCCCGCGTCGCAGCGCGCGCGCAGCAGGCGCAGGACCGCTTCGCCGGCCTGGCTGTCCAGCGCGCCGGTCGGCTCGTCGGCGAGCACGAGCCGCCGCGGGCCGATGAGCGCGCGGGCGATCGCGACGCGCTGGCGCTGGCCGCCGGAGATCTCGTCGGGGAAGCGGTCGGCGACGCCCGTGAGCCCGAGCTCGTCGAGCGCCGCGACGGCCTCGGCGCGGCAGGCGCGCGAGCCGATCCCGTCGAGCTCGCGCGGCAGCGCGACGTTCTCGGCGGCGGTCAGCGCGGGGATGAGGTTGAAGTCCTGAAAGACGTAGCCGATGGCACGGCGGCGCACGGCGGCGAGCTCACGCGCGCCGAGGCGGGCGAGGTCGGTGCCCTCGACGACCACGGCGCCGCTCGTCGGCGCGTCCAGGCCGCCGGCGAGGTTCAGCAGCGTCGACTTGCCCGAGCCCGACGGGCCCATGATCGCGACAAGCTCGGCCGCCTCCACGCGCAGGCTGATGCCCCGCAGCGCGTGGACCGCGGTCGCCCCGCTTCCGTGCACGCGCGTCACGTCGCGCAGCTCGAGGACGTTCTGGCTCATCGTCGTACCTCCGTCGGGTTCTCGGGTCGCAGCGGTCGTCCGTTCACCGTGAGCTGCGCTTCGCAGTGGTCGAGCCAGCGGGCCTCGGCCTCCGCTTGGAAGATCATCGATTCGTTGACGAGCAGCCACGCGGCGTCGGCGAGCGGGTCGGCCTGCGCCTTGCGCCGCGTGAGCTCGCGCAGTGTGCGCAGGGTCGCGGTGCGCTGCTTCTGGACGACCGCGCGGACGTCGACGCCGGGGGTCGTGAGCGCCATCGCGAGCTTGATCGCGAGCTCGTCGCGCGGGCGGCCCTCGTGCTCGAGCGGCGTGAGGAACCAGCTTTCGAGCTCGTCGCGGCCCTGCTGGGTCAGGCGGTAGGTGACCTTGCCGTCGCCGTCGGAATCGGCATCCGGCTCCACGAGCTTGTCGCGCTCAAGGCGCGAGAGTGTCGTGTAGACCTGCCCGATGTTCAGCGGCCACGTCGCGCCGGTCGACGCCTCGAACTCGCTGCGCAGCTGATAGCCGTACATCGGGCCGCGCTCGAGAAGCGCGAGAAGTCCGTGGCGGATCGGCATAGATACGCAGTATGCATACGCGGTATGCATTTGTCAAGCGATAGCGTTGCTCCCATGGCCTCGCCGCTCACCCGCCTGCGCGAGCTCGAGCTCGCGACGCGCCCCGAGCACCCCGATCTCAGCGCCGCGCTCGAGCGCCGGTGGGCGGAGCTACCCACGCACGTCAAGCAGCCAAACCAGATGCTCGGAAAGCGGATGACGGGCTGCGAGGGAACGCACGGCGTGTTCCCAAAGTGCAACCTGGCCTGCACGCCCTGCTACCACGCGAAGGAGGCCAACCGCGTGCGCATCGACGGCGACCACACGGTCGGCGAGGTCGACGCGCAGATGGCGTTGCTGCGCAGCTTGCGCGGGCCCGGCCAGCACGCGCAGCTCATCGGCGGGGAGGTCACGCTGCTCGGTCCCGAGGACCACGCGCGCGCGCTGCGGGCGATGATCCGCCACGGCCGCAAGCCGATGTCGATGACCCATGGCGACTTCGACTACGACTACCTCAGGGCGCTCGCGCTGGACCCGCGCACGGGCAAGCGCCGCTTCGATCACCTCGCGTTCGCCGGGCATTTCGACTCGATGATGTTCGGCCGCCGTGGGATCCGGCGCGTGAAGCTCGAGGCAGAGCTCAACCCGTACCGCGAGCGCTTCTGCGAGATGTTCGCGCGCCTCGAGCGCGAGCACGGGGTCACGCACTACCTCGCGCACAACATCACGGTGACGCCGCGGAACATCGACCAGATCCCGCAGCTCGTGCGCGACTGCCGGCACATGGGCTTTCGGATGTTCTCGTTTCAGCCCGCGGCGTTCATTGGCAACGAGGCCCGCTGGAAGGACGCCTACCGCGAGTTCTCGACGGACGAGGTCTGGCGGCGCATCGAGGAGGGCGTCGGCGCGCGGCTGCACTTCAACGCCGAGCAGGTCGGCGACGTGCGCTGCAACCGCACCGCCCACGGCATCCAGGTCGGCGACCGCTACGAGACGCTGCTCGACGAGGACGACCCGCGCGACGCACGCGCGCTCGCCGACTTCATCGCAGCGTTCGGGGGGATGGACTTCGAGGACGGCTCGCGGGGCCTGCGCGCCGCGCGCACCGCACGCGCGATCGCCCGCCATCGAGCCGTCCTGCGCAGCGGCGTGCCGTGGGCGGCGCGCCTCGTGCGGCGACTCGGGCCGCTGGCGATCGCACGCGAGCGGCCGGCGGCGGTGACGTACGTCATGCACGCGTTCATGGACGCGCGCGACGTGCGCCCGGCGTGGGAGCTCTTGCAGCGCGGCGAGACCAGCGACGACCCGAAGATCCGCGAGACCCAGGAGCGCCTACAGGCCTGCTCCTACGCGATGGCGCACCCGGAGACGGGCGAGCTCGTCCCGGCCTGCGCCCAGCACTCCGTGCTCGACCCGCTCGAGAACCTCCGCCTGGCCGAGCTGCTCCCGGTCCGCGAGCCCGCCGCGCCCGCCTGACCCGCACCATCGCGCGGGCGGCCTACGGCGCGTACGTGCCGAAGCTCCAGACGTTGCCCTCCGGGTCGCGGACGGAGAAGTCGCGCGAGCCGTAGTCGGTGTCGGTGAGCTCCATGACGACCTCGGCGCCGGCGGCGACGGCGCGGTCGTGCAGCGCGTCGACGTCGTCGGTCGCGGCGTAGAGCCAGCCGAGGCCGGCGCGCTTGCCCCAGCGGTCGGGTTCGGCGGGCTCTGAGCTGAGCATGACGATGCCGCCGCCGGGGAGGTTGAGCTCGGCGTGGGCGATCGTGTCGCCCTCGCCCGCGTGGACCTCCTTCTCGGTGAAGCCGAAGGCCTCGCCGAGCCAGTCGATCGCCGCGCGGGCGTCGTGGTAGCGCAGTGCTGGATAGATCTTCATAGCGCGCAAGCTACGCGGCGGCGGCAAGCGTGTCTTGGACGTTTGGGAGCTCGTAGGCGCTGACCCCGGCGTCGCGCGGCAGCAGGCGCGCGGCGTAGTCGGTCGGGGTCGTGCCCGCGAACTCGCGGAAGTCGCGGTTCAGGTGCGCCTGGTCGGCGTAGCCGCACGCATAGGCGACGTCCGCGAGACCGCGGCCGCGGTTGGACCCGAGTGTCCGTGTCACCCGCTGGAAGCGCAGGATCCGCGCGACGGCCTTCGGCGCCAGCCCGACCTCCATGCGAAACCGCTCGGTCAGGTGGCGCCGGCTCCATCCGACCTCGTCCGCGAGCGCCGCGATCTCGATACCGCCGTCGGTGGCCCGCAGCCGCGCCCACGCGTGCTCGACCTGCACCGCGACCGGCGGCGCGTCGGCGAGCCGCGCGAGCAGCAGCGCGTCGAGCACGGCGAAGCGCTCGGGCCAGCCACGCGCGTCGTGCAGGCGCTCGACCAGCCGCTCCCCTGCGAGCAGGTCGTCGATCGGCACGACCTGGCGCGTGAGCTCCGCCATCGGGAGCCCGAGCAGGCGGCGCGCGCCAAGCGGCGTGAGCTTCACCTCGAGCCCGTGCTGCTCGCCGGTGTACTGCGTCACGGTCGCGCGGTCGTCGAGGCCGGCGACGAACGAGCGATGGCGGACGCCGTCGACGAGGATCGACGGCCCGAGGCTGAGAATCATCGGGATCCCCGCGAACGGCACCTCGAGCCGGCGCATCGGCGCGGTCGCGCGCTCGACGTAGCCCATGTAGGACTCGACGCTGCCGCGCAGCCGCAGGTCGGGCGTGCAGGCGATCGCCTCCCACATCGCGGGAGCTTGAGGCATGTGCCGGAGGCTACTCCTGTGGTGCGATCGCGCCACCGGTGAGCGGATCGGCAGCGCGGCCGGGCGCCGCGGGCACCGGCTCGGGCGGCGGCGCCACGGCCACGCCCAGCGCGGCGGCACCGGGAAACGGCTCGCCCGCGACGACCGGCGGCACGAAGTACACTGCGGCGCCGTAGACGCTCAGCAGGCTCGCGAGCTCGGGATGGGCCTGCTCATCACCGCCGAAGTTCGTGGCGCCGAGCCAGCTGCCCTGGGTCAGCATCTTCAGCAGGCGGCTCGGCGTGTCCTGAAAGCTCACGAAGTTCAGCCCGGCGCGAAAGCCCGGCGCGCCCTCGGCCCACTCGAGGAACTCATACCCCTGGCGGAAGATCCGCCGCGAGCCGAAGTCGCTCGCCGGGCGGATGTGATGGTTGGCGCGCTGCACGTGGCTCGCCCGTACGACCCGGTCCTCGACACCGGGAGGCTCGGCGAACGGGCCGTCGTTCGCAGACTCGTGGATCTGCGTTCCAGCCACCGGGCAGCCCGGGTCGGTACGCGGCGCGCCGTCCTCGCCGACGCCGACGATCGGGCAGCCGCTGAGCTTGTCGCGCCCGACCGCGAGCTCCTGGTCGGCGCGCGAGAGGCGGCGCCAGCCGGCGAGGTCGACCGCGACGCGCAGGAACGCGAGGTAGGTCCCGCCGGTGGTCCACGGCTCGTCGGTGCCGGGCCCGATCGCGATGACGCTCTCGCGATCCTCGCTGCGCAGGTTCGACAGGCCGTCGTGGAAGTCGATCCAGCTGCGGTGGTCGTTGCGCTGGTTGCCGAGGTAGAACGTCGTGAGCTCTAACGCTGGCTCCGCGGCATCGGCCAGCACCTTCCACGTTTCGACGACCGCCCGGTCCACCGCGAGCTTGGACTCGGCGATCACCTGCACGCAGAAGGCCTCCGTCGCCATGTTCGCGCGCACGTCGGGCGCGTAGCTCAGGCCCGAGCCACGCAGCAGCGGCCCGCCGCCTTCGGCCGCCGCCGACCTGAACAGGTACTCGTCGGCGAGGCCGCGCGGACGGGCGAGCGCGACGCCGTCCAGCTCGAACGCGTTGCGCCCGAAGCCGAGCAGCACGGTCATCGCGTCGTCGCCGACGGGCACGGTCACGCCGTCGAGGTCGCGCACGAGGCCGGCCTTCAGCCCCTGGTACATCCCCCACAGGTCGCCGAGCGCGGCGGCCGCCCGCGCGGCGTCGACGCCCTCCGCCGCGCGCAGGAACAGCAGCCCGAAGTGCCGGCCCGGGCGCCGGCCGGGCGCGTGGTAGATGCCCTCCTGCAGCGCCATCAAGCCGCGGGCTCGGGCATCGTTCGCGGGGCCTTGCGCCCCGCGTGCTCGGCCTCGAAGCGCGCCAGCAGCTCGCGCACCGGCTTGCAGGACTCGGCGTCGTCGCAGGCGATCGTCGTCGCAGCCGGCTCGAGCAGCTCCCACTCGTCGTCGGCGATCGGATCGGTGTCGCCGGCGCGCAGGAGCGGGCCGATCTCAAGCTCGCGCAGCAGCTGGTAGCCGCCGGTGAGCGGCTGCTCGGACGCGCCGAGCGACAGCGTGATGTCGTCGAGAAACGCCTCGTGCTCGTCGGGCGGGCCGAACTCGAGGCGCATGTAGGAGCCGGGCTTGCCGCGGCTGAAGCGCACCCAGTCCTCGGGCAGCGGGTCGCCGCCGTAGGCGAAGACCCCGAGGTTCGGCTCGCGGATGTACATCCCCATCGGGTTCTGGAAGGCGACCCGGCCGCCGCGAAACACGAGGTCGTAGACGCCGAGCGAGATCGTCGGGTCAGCGTGGTTGCAGGCGAGGTGGGTGACTTTGAACGCGCTGAAGACGTCGTCGCCGGAGGCCTGGCGGCGCGCGTCGCGGAGGCTGACGCAATATGGGTGGGCGCCGAAGATCGCGACGTAGATGAGGTCGTCGATGCCGTTGATCGGGTGCGTCATGAACAGCGCGCGCTCCATGTTCAGCCGCCCGGTCGGCTGCGCCGGGACGCCCGCGACGCGCAGCCGGCGGTCGTTGCCGTGGCCGGCGCACGCGTGGCCGAAGGCGATCTCGCGCTCGTCGGGGCTCAGCGCGTGCGGGTCGGCGACGCCGTAGAGCTCCTCCCACGACGGCTCGGCGCCGAGCACGCCCGCGGCCATCGCGCGGACCTTGTCGGGGTCGTGCATGGCGACGCACGCCCAGAACTCGCGAAACTCCGTCGTGATCTCGACGCGCTTGGGCCGCAGCGCGCCGGTCGCGTCGCGGCCGTGGACGATCATGTACTCGCAGTACTCGAGCTGGACCGCGCGCCGGCCCGTCAGCCCCCAGTCCGAGAGGGCCTGCGCGTTGTCCTCGCCGACGCAGTACGCGGGCTTGCCGGGGTCGCCCGGCCACTTGATCGCGTCGCTCGAGCGGGGGTCGCGCAGCGCGTCGGGGTCAAGCGTGAAGAAGCGCGTCTTCAGCGCATCGTTCTGGGAGGCGTACGCGCGCCCGATCGTCTCGTTCCAACGCTCACGCAGCTCGTCTGACAGCTCGTCGGCGTGACCGGGGGCGTCGTATGGCATCGCGCCGGGAAGGTATCAGCGCCCCGTGGCCATCTCGACCTGCACGAGCGCGGCGAGGCGCTCGGGCTCGATGTCGAGCACGGCGAGCACGCGTGCGACCGCGACGGCCGGGGGATCGAGCAGCCCCAGCAGGAGGTGCTCGGTGCCCATGCGCCGGTCGCCGCGGCCGACGGCCGCCCGCAGGGCGCGCTCGAGCGCCTCCTTGACCGGGACGCTGAAGGACGGGTTGGGGGCACCGGGAAGGACGGGCGTGGACTCGACAACGGTCGCTGGCACGCCGACGACGTCCAGGGCCGCGACGAGATCCTGCTCGATCGCCCGCTCGATCCGCGCGGCGTCGAGGCCGGCCTCGGCGAGTGCCCTGGTGGCGTGGTCGGCGGGGGCGGCGTCGCCCGACGCGAGCGCCAGCAGCAGGTGCTCGGGCTCGACGTGCTCGGCGCCGAGGCGGCGTGCCTCTTCGACGGCGCGCACGACCGCCTGCCGGCTCTCGCGAGCGAAGCGCTCAAACATCGCGTCTCCCGGTGTCGACGCCGCGTGCCTTCAGGCGCTTGGCGTGCTTCTTGTGGACGGCCTGGCGGCTGACACCGAGCGCCGCCGCGACCTCGCGCCACGACCAGCCGTCGACGATCGCCCGCTCGACCTGGCCCGCCTCGAGCCGATCGGCGAGGCGGCGCAGCGCGACGACCGCGGCGAGCCCCTCGGCAGGGTCGCCGGGGACCGCCTCTTCTTCGGTGGGTACGAATGCCATGGGTGTCAACCGTAGTTGACGAGTACGGCTCCTGTCAACCTAGGTTGCTCGGGCCTTACCCGCATGCCCTCGCGCGAGCGTGCTCGGCGAGCGCCGCGCCGAGCCAGCCGCGGCGCGCGAGCTCCTCGACGAGTCGCACGTAGCGCTCCGTGAGCGGCGCGGCGCGGCCCGGCCGCGGCTCGATGACCTCGCGCGTGCGGACCATCTCCCCCGCCACCGTCGCGAGCTCGCGGCCCGCGGACGCAGCAAGGATCGCCATGCCGAACGCCGCCTCGGGCTCCTCGACGAGCCGCACGGGACGCCCGAGGACGTCGGCGCGCAGCTGGCACCACGCGCGGCTGCGCGTGCCACCGCCCGTGAGCGTGAGCGTGCCGCCCGTCGGCGCGCCGAGCAGGTCGACGTAGTCGAAGCACAGCCGCTCGACGAACGCCACGCCCTGCAACAGCGCGGCGAAGAGCTCGGCCTCGTCGCACGGCTCGCCCAAGACGAACGGCTCCGCGTTGGGCGCCGCGAACGGGAAGCGCTCGCCCGCGGAGACGAGCGGGTAGGCGAGCACGGGCGTGTCCTCGAATGCCCGCGCCCGGGCGCCGACGTCGTCGAGGTCGCGACCCGGGAAGCGCTCGCTCAGCACGCCGGCGCCGGCGCTCGACGCGCCGCCCGGCAGCCAGCCGCCGTCCGGGGCGCGATGCGAGTAGAGCACGCCATGGGGGTCGCGGACGAGGCGCGCCGAGCGGCCCTTGAGGACGAGCGTCGTGCCGAGGACCGAGTTCCAGTCGCCCTCGCACATGGCGCCGGCGGCGATCTGCGCGGCGCAGCCGTCGGTCATCCCCGCGATCACGGGTGCCCCGGCGGGGATGCCCGTCTCGGCGGCGGCGCTCGCGCAGACCTCTCCCAGTCGCGAGCCGCTGCGCACGACATCGGGCAGCAGGCCCTCGGGAAACTCGCGCCCGGGCCGCCAGGCCTCGCACTCGGGGTCATAGCCGGACCTCAGCGCGTGGCTCGAATCCGACGGCACGGCGTGGCCGACGAGCGCTCGCGTGATGACGTCTGCCTGCTGGGCGAGCCGCGCCCCGCGTGCGGCCTCGGGCCACGCGCCGAGCATCCACTCGAGCCTGCGCCGGCCCGCGCCCCCGCGCGCGTCGTCGTACATGACCCCGGGCGTCAGCGGCTTCCCCGCGCCGTCGACGAGGAGCATCGTGCCCGATGTCGCGCATGTCGCGACGCCGCGGACCCGCTCGGCGGCGACCCCGCGCAGCGCCTCGCGGCTCGCCGCGGCAACCGCCTGCCACCACGTGAGCGGATCCTGCTCGTGGCGCACCCCCTCGCGCACGCTGCGCAGCGCCACCGCGCCGCGTCCGACCACCTCGCCACCCCGCGCGACGACCATCGCCCGTGCGCTTTGCGTTCCGACGTCGAGGCCGAGCCATAGCACTGCAAGAACCCTTGCAGGTGCAGGCGTTCGTGTTCGAATTTCGACGCCCGCTGCTAGCGTCGCCGGCTCGCCGTCGGGCCGGGGGTGCGAGCATTGCTGCCCTCGGTTGCGACCGCGACCAGATGCCGATGACCGCCTCCCTTCGCCGACTCCTCCTCATCTGCGCGCTGGCGCTCAGCGCCGCAGCGGCCGTCACGCTGCTCACGACGGTCGCCGATGCCGACCTCTCCAGCAAGATCAACGCCAAGCAGAACCGGGCCGATGCGCTGCGCGCCTCGGTCGCCGCGGAGTCGGCCAGGATCCGCGCCTCCTCGGCCGGGCTCGCAAGCGCGCAGCGCCGCTTGCGCGCAGTCCGGGCCGACGCGGACGCCCAGCAGGCCAAGCTCGACCGCATCGAGCGCTCCCTGACGAAGGCCCGCGACCGCCTCACCCGGCTCGTCGCGCGCCAGCACCAGGCAACCGACGCCCTGCGCGAGAACCTGCTGACCGCCTACCGCAACCCGCAGCCCGACATCGTCTCGGTCGTCATCGAGGCCAAGGGGTTCACGGACCTGCTCGAGAAGGCCGACTTCCTCAAGCGCGTCGGCAAGCAGCAGGCGCGGATCATGGACGGCGCGCGGACGTCGCGCGTCGAGGTCACCAAGCAGGCCAGCGCGCTCGCGACGATGCAGCAGCGCGGGCTGAAGATCGCCGAGAGGCTCGAAGCGCGGCGCGACAAGGCGCAGGCGCTCGAGTCCGCGCTCCTGCAAGAGCAGCAGCGGCAGATGGCCCGCCGCGGCGCCAAGTCCAGCGAGCTGCGCGAGATCGCGAGCCAGCTCACCAAGCTGCGCAAGCGCCTCGCGCGGTCGGTGCGCAACGGCATCCGCACGGCCCCCGGCGGCGCCGCGCAAGCTCCGCCCGGCGCCCCCGCCGCGGTCGGCCTCGTCATCGCCGCGGGCAACGCGATCGCCGGCTTGCCGTACCTGTACGGCGGCGGCCACGCGGGCTTCAAGGACACGGCTTATGACTGCTCGGGCTCGGTGAGCTACGCGCTCGCCGCCGCGGGCCTCGTCAGCTCACCGATGGCGTCCGGGCCGTTCATGAGCTGGGGCGATGCCGGGCCGGGCAAGTGGATCACGGTGTACGCGAACGCCGGACACGCGTACATGGTCGTGGCCGGCTGGCGCTTCGACACGTCGGCCCTGAGAGGCGGCGGGACCCGCTGGTCGCGCCAGATGCGCCCAAGCGGCGGGTTCGTCGCCCGCCACCCGCCGGGCCTCTAGAGCTTCACTCCGCGCCCGGCCCCCGACGCGCCACCGCGCACCTCAAGCCCGCGATCGGACGAGCCGGGAGTACCGCTGCGCCGACTCGTAGGCGGCCTCGCCGGCGATCTGCTGGACGGCGATCGCGATCGTGGGGTAGACGTGCACGAGGCTCGCGAGGTCCGTGAGCTTAAGCTCGCGGTCGATCGCCAGGGCGAGCTCGCCGATCAGCTCGCCGGCGCTCGGAGCGAGCGCGTGCGCGCCGACGATGCGGCCCTTCGCGGTGACGATCCTGATCTCGCCGTCGGCCGCGGACTCGGCCCGCGCGCGGTCGGAGTGCGAGAGATCCTGTGACCAGACCCGCACCGCGTGGTCCCCGTGCTGGGCGCGCGCCTGAGCCTCGGTCAGCCCGGCGTGCGCGAGCTCGGGATCGGTGAACGTGCACCACGGGACGAGGTAGTCGCCGCCACCCGAGCCCGGCAGGAACATGTTGCGTACCGCGCGCGCTGCCTCGTAGCCGGCGGAGTGCGTGAACAGCCAGCGCCCCGCGACGTCGCCGGCCGCGTAGATCGTCTTGACGCTCGTACGCAGCTTGTCGTCGACCTCGACGCCGCGCTCACCGACCTCCACGCCGACCTCCTCGAGGCCCAGGCCCTCGACGTTCGGCCGCCGGCCCGCGCCGACGAAGATCTCCGCCGCGCTCCACGACCGCTCGCCCGCGTGGACGGTCTTAGCCGCGCCGTCGTCGGACACGCTGACCCGGTCGATGTCGACTCCCGTCACCAGGTCGACGCCCTCGGCGCGCAGGCTGTGCAGCAGCCGAGCGGCGAGCTCGGGCTCCTCGCGCTCGAGCACTTGCCTGCCCTTCTGCAGCACGGTCACCGGCACGCCGAGGCGCGTCAGCCCCTGCGCGAGCTCGATCGAGATCGGGCCGGCACCGATCATGACGAGGCTGCGCGGCGCGCGGTCGAGCTCGAAGATGCTCTCGCTCGTGAGGAAGCCGGCCTCGCTCAGGCCGTCGATCGGCGGCGTCGCGGGCCGGCTGCCGGTCGCGAGCAGGATGTAACGCGCGGTGTGCTCCTCGTCGTCGATCAACACCCTCGTCGGAGAGGCCAGGCGCGCGGTGCCGAGCAGCACGTCGACGCCCTCGGCACGGAAGCGGTCGGGGTTGTCGTCGGTGCGCGCGAGCTCCTGCTGGATCGCGTGGATGCGCGCCCACACGCGAGCGGTGTCGATCTGCGGCGCCACAGCCGTGAGGCCGTAGACGTCGGCGTGGCGCATCGTGTGTGCCGCCTTCGCCGAGGCGAGCAGCGCCTTTGACGGCACGCAGCCCGTCCACAGGCAGTCGCCGCCGACCCGGTGTCCCTCGGCGCACGCGACCTTGATCGGCAGCTTCGAGGCGAACTCGGCCGCGACCATCCCCGCCGACCCCATCCCGATCACGATGAGGTCGTAGCTCGCCACGGCGCGCGGCCCGCCCTACTCGGGCAGCGAGATCTCGCGCTTGAGGATCTTGCCGGTCGGCCCCTTCGGCAGCTCGTCGACGAACCAGATCTTGCGCGGGTACTTGTACGCCGCGACCTGCTCCTTGACGAACGCCTGCAGCGTCTCGGCGTCGACGGACTCGCCGTCCTTCAGCGCCACGGCGGCGCCGACCTCCTCGCCGAGCTCGGGGTGCGGGATCCCGACGACGGCCGCCTCGCGGATCGCGGGGTGCTCGTAGAGGACCTCCTCGATGTCGCGCGGGTAGACGTTGTAGCCGCCGCGGATGATGAGGTCCTTCTTGCGATCGACGATGAAGAAGTAGCCGTCCTCGTCGACCTTCGCCATGTCCCCGCTCGCGAACCAGCCGTCCTTGATCGACTCCTCGGTCGCCTCAGGGCGCTCCCAGTAGCCCTTCATGACGTTGTGGCCTTTGATCAGGATCTCGCCGATCTCGCCCTGCGCGACCTCGTTGCCGTCGTCGTTGACGACCTTCATCTCGGTGCCGTGGATCGGCGTGCCGATCGAGCCCGGCTTGCGCTCCCGGTCGGGGTGGTTGAACGAGGCGATCGGCGACGTCTCCGACAGGCCGTAGCCCTCGAGGATCTTGCAGCCGAACGCCTCCTCGAAGCCGCGCATGACCTCGACGGGCATCGACGCGCCGCCCGAGGCGCAGACACGCAGCTTGGAGGTGTCGGCGCCCTCGCGGTCGGGGTGATGCAGGAGGGCGCCGTACATCGTCGGCACGCCCTCGAAGACCGTGCAGCCGTCGCGCTCGAGGATCTCGAGCGCCTTGGCCGGGTCAAAGCGCGGCAGCAGCGTGATCGCCGCGCCGCTGCAGACCGCCGCGTTCATCGTGCAGGTCTGGCCGAAGGAGTGAAACAGCGGCAGCCCGGCGAAGATCATGTCCCCCTCGCCGAGCGAGAAGAGCTTCACGGCGGTGGAGACGTTGCGGCGCAGGTTGTCGTGGGTGAGCTCGGCGCCCTTCGGCTTGCCGGTCGTGCCGGAGGTGTAGAGGATCACGGCCGTGTCGTCGGCCTCGACGTCGGCGACGCTGTCGTCGGGCTCGTGGTCGAAGATCAGCCCCTCGATCTCGCCGGGCTTGACCGGCACGATCTCGACGTCGCCGGCCTCCTTGGCGCCCTTCTCGGCGGCATCCATGAAGTCGTGCCAGGCGAAGAGCAGCTTGGCGCCCGAGTCCTGCAGGTAGTAGCCGACCTCGCGCCCCTTGAGCAGGACGTTCATCGGGACCACGACCGCGCCCGCGCGCAGCACGCCGTAGTAGACGGCGGGGAAGTAGGGGACGTTCGGCAGCATGATCCCGACGCGCTCGCCGGCCCCGATGCCCTTGCTCGTGAGCATCGCCGAGACGCGGGCGCTCGCGTTATCGAGCAGCTGGTAGTTGAACGCCGCGTCGTCGAGCTTGCAGGCGATGGCGTCGGGGTGCTCCGCGGCCGTGCGGGTCAGGTTGAGAGCCAGGTTCTCGGACATGAGCGCGACTCTAACCGGACGCCGTCGGACCGCGCCGCAGAGGGGAGTGGCTCGGTGCCCGAAGGGGTGCCCGCGCGGGCATCGCGGTGGTCGACGGGAGCCGTATCGTCCGCGATCGGAGTACGGCGTGCTCGCACTGTCGCAACGACCATCCGAGACGACCGAGGCGCACCAGGGCGCGCCCGCTGGCGCGTCCCCGAAGGCGGGCGCTGCCAGGCGTGCCGGGATCGGCGCGTCGGCCGCGGCCGCGGCCGGGCGTGCCGGCTTCGGAGCGTCGGCTGCGGCCGCGACGCCGAGGAGGCCGCCCGCCGCTTCCTCGAGGCGAACCCCGACGTCGCCCGCTACCTCGCGGCAGCCGCGATCGGCGGCGCGATCATCATCGTCGTCCTCACGCTGGCCGAGGACATCGCGACGCTCGGCGCGGGCATCGCCGACGACCCGGCATCGTCTGCCGCCGCGTTCGCGCTCGTCCGCGTCGCGCAGCAGATGGCCCGCTGAAGCGCCTTCAGAAGTCGACCGACCGCGCGACCCCGTGCAGCGCGACGGCCTCGTAGGTCTGGCCCGGGCCCTCGGGCGGCCCGGCGATCGTGTCGCGGTGCGTCGTCTTGATCGCGAGCGTGTCGAACTCGGCGTCGCCGTCGGCGGGCAGGTTGAAGGACGGCAGCAGCAGCGTGAGCGCGATCGTGTGCAGGTCCGGCACGCGAGCGAGCGTGACCGTGACCTCGGTGCCGATGGCGCTCGGCAGCGTCTCGATCTCGTTGCCCGAGAAGCTCAGCTGGCCCTCGGGGCCGGTGTAGGAGAGCTGCGGGGGACCGGCGAAGCTCGATGTCGAGTACGTGATGCTCACGCCGTCGCACTCGAGCTCGAAGAGGTTCGCCTGCCTGGTTGCGGTGGCCATGGTTGATCTGCTCCGTTCGTCTCTGACGTTGCCTGGTGTCGCCATCGTCTGCGGATCACGGCGGCCGCAGCGTGAGATCCGTCACGCCGGGCGCTCGACCTCCTGGGCGGCGTGCCAGCCGCACTGCCGGCTGGCGGGCGGAGCGTTCAGCGCGACCCGCGTCGTGCGACCGTTGCGCACGAATCGCAGCCCGCGCAGCGCGTCGCCGGGGAGCAGCGTCAGCAGGCCGGCGCCGTTTCGCAGCCGGATGCGCCGTGGCGCCGCCGTGCCGACCTCGGCGCGCACCCGCATTCCCGTACGCACGACGACAGCGACGGTCAGCCGGCGCGTGCTGCAGGAGGCGTCCAGCAGCACGGTCATGTCGGAGCGGTTGGCGTCGCACTCGGCATCCGCCGGCGGGCGCGGGCCGGCCGTCAGCGTCACGCAGCGCAGCGTCTCGTCGCCGTAGCGCATCGCCGTCTGCCAGAGCGAGGGCTTGCCGGCCCGCCCGGCCACGCGGCGCGGGGGGAGCGGACGCAGATCGGGCCGACTCGACGGGACTGCGAGCCGATCCTCGCGGTGCAGGACCCGGCCGGCGCCGTCCAGCAGCTCAAGCCGCGTCAGGGCGTCGTAGTCCGCGACGGCCGCGGCGGCGAAGCGCACATAGCCCGCGTAGCGCCCGGCGTAGCCGTCGCCGGCGACCGTCGGGATGTCGCGCACGGTCTTGCCGTCCGCGCTCGACAGCCGCACCGTCACGACACGGGCCGGCACGGCCAATGCGACGGCTCGCGTGTCCTCGATGCTGTCGACGGCGCGCAGCACGTCGCCAGCGAGCGCGGGGACGAGCTCGCAGCCGACCGCGGTGAACGGCTTGCCGGCGACCGCGAGGCACAGCGTCTCGGCAGGCCCGTCCGCGACGCGGATCGATGGCGAGCCGGGGATCGTGGCGACCGGGCCGGCGGGCGTGAGCGCCGGGAGGCCGTCGTAGAAGCCGATGGCGTAGTCCGTGAAGACCTCGCGATCGCCGAGCACGGAGCAGTTCAACGCGACTGGCGCGAGCGCTTGGCGCAGCGTCCGCCCGGGCCCCCCGGACGACGCGAGCGTGACGCTTCGCACCGCGTCGCCCGGCGCGATCGCGAGCCCCCAGACCCGCCGCTGGCCGTCACGCAGCCGCGCGGTCGGCGCCGTCCTGCGGCGCCCGTCGCCCATGAGCACGGTCACGCGCGTGACGGACGCCGCGACCAAGCCGTGCACGAGACGGAAGTCCGGCGAGCAGCGATCCTGCGCGCGGGCCTTGTAGAGGTCGAGGTCGAGGACCAGATCCTCGACCGGCCTGCCGCTCGTGCACATCGTCGTCCCGCCACCGCTGTTGCCGCCGCCGTTGCGGCGCACGCTGACGTCCACGCCGACGCATCGCGAGATCGTCTCGTGCGCCGGGTCGATCGCGGTCGGAGCCAGCGCAGACTGGCGATGCTCGACGAGCGACCAGGTGACCTGCCCGGCGCGACCCGACAGCCGGCGGCGGCGATCGAGGATCCGCTCGCCGCTGACGTCGACCACCGCGATCAGCGTGCCCGCCGCGTCCTTGGCATGCGCGCGCAGCGCGTCGTACGGCGTGTCCCGCGCGAGGCGGGCGATCGCGAAGCGCACCGACCCCGCCGCGGCGCCCTTGTAGGCCTCGCCGGCGACCGTAACGCCGCCGCCCACGAGCTTGCCCAGCCGCCGGACCTCGACGCTCGCCGCAGCCGCGGGAACCGCCACCCCGACGAGCTGCGTGCGGTACGCCGGGGAGGTCGCCGAGGTCGCGGCTCCGGCCTCGGGCTTGCCGCACCCCTGGCTTCGCATGTCTGAGCTCGAGTCGCGCAGCTCGAGGCAGAGCTGGCTCGCGTCGTCGGTCGCGACGAGCTGCACGGTGCCGTCGGTCGCGACGACGACCCCGCGGTCCGAAGCCGACTGCGCGGGCGCGGTCGGCGCGGTGCACAGCACGAGCCCGATCGCGAGCAGGCATGTGCGTGCGTGCATCGCGCACGAGTATGCCGCGCGCGGCGGGCATCATATGACGCATGGCCGATCTGCTGCAGATCAACCGCGACGTCGCGATCCCGCTCGACGAGGTCGTCATGCAGGCCAGCCGCTCCTCGGGCCCCGGCGGCCAGCACGCCAACAAGACCGAGTCGCGGATCGAGGCGAGCTTCGACGTCGCGGCGTCGGAGACGCTGAGCGACGCGCAGAAGGCGCGGGTGACGGCGCGCTGCGGTCCGGTGGTGCGCGCGGTCGCGCAGGACGCGCGCAGCCAGACGCGCAACCGCGCGCTCGCGCTCGAGCGGCTGGCCGGCAGGCTCGCGCACGCGCTCGAGGTGCCGCGGGTGCGCCGCGCGACGAAGCCGACAAAGGCCTCGCGCGTGCGGCGCCTGGACGCCAAGCGCCGCGGCGCGCAGCGCAAGCGCGAGCGGCGGCGGCCGGCCGCGGAGGACTGAACGCGGCCGCGCCGGTCGCGGCCGCGCCGCGCCGCCCTTGCGCCGCGCCGCCACTTCCGCGGCGACGCTTTCCGCGCGGCCCGCTCCCCGCTCGCGCCGCCCGGCTCGGCCTCAGCCCGTGCCTGCGCCCCCGTGCGCTCCGGCGTTGAGGTCCTCCGCGAACGTGCGGTAGTCGTAGATCGCCACCGCATGGGTCTTCATGCCCGGCCCCATCTCGCGGATGATCGGCAGGCCACCGAGCGCTCGGTCGAGGTCCTCCGCCGTCGGCACGTCCACCACCCCGACCACGCGGCGCTCGCCCGCCACCTTCCACAGGTGCGGCACCGCGCCGGCATCCATCGCGCCGACGGCGGCCTCCGCCTCGCGGATCCAGGTCGCGATCAGCTCGTCGTTTGAGACGTTGGCCGGCTGCGTCACCTCGAACGTCACGAAGAACAGCATGCGTCGGTACCTCCTACTGCTCGGGGTCGGGGTCCTGGGGGGTGTCGAACTCGCCGTCGATGAGCTCGATGCGGTAGCCGTCGGGGTCGGCCACGAAGCAGATCCGGAACTCGTCGCGCCCGCCGGGCCCGTACGGCGGCTTCTCGGGCTCGATGCCGCTCTCGGCCAGCCGCGCGAGCATCCCGTCGAGGTCGTCCACCTCGATCGCGACGTGCCCGTACCCGCCGCCCAGGTCGTATGGCTCCTCGCGGCCCTCGTTGACGGTCAGCTCGAGCGTGTCGCCGTCGCCTGGCAGCCCGAGGTAGATGTTGTACGCACCGTCGAACTGCAGCCGCCCGCGGTGCTCGAACCCGAGCGCCTCGTAGAAGCGCAGCGACGCGTCGATGTCGCGGACGCGGACGTTGGTGTGGACCAGGCGCATGAAGCCTCCTTCGGGACGGGACCGTTCGCTCGGCGCCGCGAGCCTAGCCACCTGCTCGCACAGCCGCGCTACAGCACCGCAACACCGACCCGGCGCCGCGCGCCCTCGCGGTCGAGGGTCGAGCGGGACGATCTCGAAAGAGGCTAGAAGCCGGGCGGATGAACGACGGTGTAGCCGCGCGACGAGCGCATGTCCGACTGCCAGCGCGACCCGGCGCTCGAGCGGCCGCTCGTGTCGAAGCGCAAGCCCGCGACCGTCATGAAGATGTGCCCGGAGTTGGCGTACAGCGTGATCCACTGCCCCGGGCCGGGATCGCCCCAGTTCATAAAGCCGCCGGACGGCATCGAGTCCTCGAGCAGGCCCGCGCCGTGCAGCGCGTAGGACACCGAGCCAGAGCAGTCGTAGCCGGCGTCTTCCCACTTGCCGTGGCCGCCGCCGTAGATGTAGGGCGTCTTGGCGATCTTGTTGCCGGCGATGATGACCTGCTGCACGATCGGCGGAGCGAGGATCGGCACCACGGCCAGGCCGTCGGATCCGACGGTCGCCTTCATGCCGGGGCCGAGCTTGACCGGCGGCGGGGTCTCCGGGGCCAGCTTCGGCGGTGCGATGTTCTTCGGCAGCGCGCCGCCGGTGCCGGCCGCCTTGGCGACGGCGCCGCCGTTCGTGACGACGTCGCGCAGGACAAGCACGTCAAGACGCGTGACCACGCCGTCGACCGACCGCTGCTGGAAGCGCTCGAACGCGCGCACGGCGCGCGTCGTGCCCTTGCCGAACTCGCCGTCCTGCCCGGTGCGGATGCCCGCGCGGGTGAGGAAGTTCTGCAGGACCTTGACGTCGTGGCCCGCGTCGCCTTCGCGAAGCGTGCGGTCACCGAGGTGCCAGTTCTTCTTCGCCGCCACACTCGCAGCCGGCACGAGCAGCATGACGAACACCGACAACATCGATAGACGTACCAACGACTTCACGCGGGCGGACCCCTTCTCCTTCGGGTGCCTACGGGGTTAGCTGACGGGCTCGCGCTGAAGAAGCTGCGCTATGCCGCAGGTGCGGCGATTCGCCCCCGAGCCGCCGAAGCGACCCAAGTGGTTCCCCCGCTCTCGCCCGATGCTCGGGCGGAGATTCGGCTGGTCAAGACGCGGCTAGCCTAGCGCAGGTTCCAGACATTTGCACCCCAGGTATCGATTGTTATGTGTCGGCGGTGGACGAAGGTTTCAATCGAGCACGGCATTGGCGAGTGCCAGCGCCACCTCGGCGCGCTCACGCAAGGACGACTCGAGGATGTATTCGTCGGGAGTGTGGGCGCCTCCTCCCCGCGGCCCGAGCCCGTCGACCGTCACCTCGATGACCGGCGCGAGGTAGCTGGCATCGCTCGCGCCGCCGCGGTCGGCGCCGTGGATCGGCCGCCCGATGAGCTGGCCCGCGGCCTCGAGGAGCGGCGCGGTGGCGGCGCGCGAGTTCATCCCGGGCCAGCGGCGCAGGAACTCCGACTCGAGCCGCACGCCGTCGACCGCCTCCGGCAGACCCTCGAGGACGAGGTCGAACGTGGCGAGCTCGTCGGCGCGCAGGTCGCACAAGAGCTCCCCGGCCGCGGGCACGACGTTGAACGCCTCCCCGCTGCGCACGACCGTCGGCACCGACGTCAGCCGCGCCGGCCCCTTCGGATCGTGCAGCGCGGCGACCGACTGCGCCGCGCTGGCGAGCGCGAGCAGCGCGTTGGCCCCCTTCTCGGGCGCCGAGCCGGAGTGCGCCGAACGCCCATGCGCGAGGACGCGCAGGGTCCCGGCGGCCTTTCGCTTGACGACCACCGCCTCCTCGCCGTCTTCTGTCAACTGGCCGCCTTCGAAGCACAGGCAGGCGTTCCAGTCCGCGAAGCGCGCGGTGTGCGCGAAGTCGCCGGCGCGCCATTCCTCGTCGCAGACGAGCAGCAGCGCGATCTCCGCGAACGTCTGCGGGCGCTGCGCCAGCGCCCGCAGGACGCCGAGCGCGAGGATGTCTCCGCCCTTCATGTCGACCGAGCCCGAGCCGACGAGGTTCGCGCCCGCGCGCGTGAGCGGGCGGTGATCCTCGTGCGCGTGGACGGTGTCGACGTGACCGAGCAGCACGACCCGGCCGCTGCCGGTTCCCGGGAGCGTCACGATGAGGTCGTCGGCGTGGTTCGCCGACGAGCACGGGGCGCGCTCGACACGCACGCCGTCGGGCACGAGCGTCAGCGCGTACTGCAGCGCGGCCTCGGCGCCGGCGACGTCGCCCGAGGGCGATGACACGGCCACGAGCCGCTCGAGCTCCGCGGGCCCACGCGCCGCGATCTCGTCGGCGGCGGCGGCGATCCAGGGATCCATGCGGGTGGTTCTACCGGATGGGGGCGCGAGCAGGCGTCCGCCGCGCTCGGTCGGCGCACTGCCGTGGCTGCCGCTCGCGGTCCGACGGCCGGTTCCTCGGTGCGAGCGCCGCCGTCGGCTACTTCACGAGCCCGCAGGCGATGCGCGGGCCGGAGTCGCCGGTGGCGAGCGTCATCGCGTCGGGGTCCGGGTCGTAGCGGTCGACCGGGATGTTCGCCGCGTTGTCGGGCAGCGCGTGGATCATCGCCGCGCTGCCGTCGGCGTCACGCAGCTGCGCCAGCGAGAAGCGGTCGGTCGTAAAGCGCGCCTCGGCCTTGCCGCCCTTCGTCGCGAGCAGGGCGGGCATGTCGCCGGCGTGCGAGGGATGGCCTGCGCCCGCGGGATTGAGGTGCGGGCCGGCCGACATGAAGCTCGGCCCTTCGCATTTGCCGACCGTGTGCACGTGGAAGCCGTGGTAGCCGGGGGTCAGCTTGCGCGCGACGACCGTGACGCGGAGCGCGCGGCTCTTTCCGGGGCGCTCGAAGCGCACCGTGCCGACCGAGTCGCCGGCCGCGTTGACGAGCGTCGCGCGCGCGACACGCTTGTCCTTGCTGTCGGCGCCCTGGGCGAGCGTGGCCCACAGCGCGCCGCCGCATACCGCGAGCAGCGCCAGCGCGCCCAGTCCGTTCCTGCGTCGTGCGATCCGCCCCATCGTGGTGTCTCCCTTGGCTGGCCCTGTTTCGGTCCGGTCTCTGGAGCCACTGCCCACTCCCCGCGCCCACCAAGCCAGCCTGGCGCACCCCCGCCTGCCGTGGCCTCGCGGCCAAGCAGCTGTCAGGCCGCGGAGGCACCGCTCGACGATCCGTCGCACGACGCGTGACGCGCCCGCTGCTCGACACCTCGGTCCTCATCACGTCCGGAGCGGACGCTGAAGCCACGCTGCCGGAGTCCGCCGCGATCTTCGTCATCACGCTCGGAGAGCTGCCAGCCGGCATCATCCACACTCGCGACGACCTTAGGTGTCGGAGGAGCCGTGACCCCCGACCGCGTCCCCGAGCTAGCCGAGGACGAACTCGAGCCGGCGCTCGAGCGCGCCGGCGATGGCCTCGCGCACGAAGCCCGGCTCGAAGCGCTCGACGGTCGCCTCGAGGAAGCCCTCGATCACGAGCCGCTTGGCCTTCTCGAGCTGCAGCCCGCGCGAGCGCAGGTAGAACAGCTGCTCGAGGTCGATCTGGGCGATCGCGGCCGC
Organism: uncultured Actinomycetes bacterium; assembly: GCA_963839905.1. GTDB lineage: Bacteria > Actinomycetota > Thermoleophilia > Solirubrobacterales > Solirubrobacteraceae > CADCVQ01. The sequence goes on from CAWIXC010000018.1 coordinate 1,228,208, forward strand.
GTGGGTGCAGCGCACGTCGTTGGCGAGGATCTCGAGGCCCGGCACGGAGTCGGCGTGCGCGGTCTTCGTCAGCAGCAGGTTGCGCGACTCCTGGAAGGCGTCGATCTGCTGCGCCCCCGGCTCGACCTTGATCATCCCCGACCACACGGTGTTCGAGCGGCCGTCGAGGATCCCGCGGAAGGCGAGGTCCGATGTCGTGTTCGGCGCGTCGTGGACCTGGGTCGTCGCGTAGTCGAGGTGCTGGCGCTTGTGGGTCGCGTACGCGCCGGTGACCTTCGCATCGGCGCCGGGGCCGATGAGCTTCGTGTCCATCGCGACGCGGCCGTTGCCCGCGCCGAAGCCCAGGGCGATCCAGTCCAGCGCGCCGTCACGCTCGACGGTCGCGCGCTGCGTGCCGAAGATCCACGCCTTCTCCGAGAGGCCCTGCGCGCAGACGTAGCGCAGCCGGGCGTTCTGGCCGACCGACAGCTCGACGACCGTGTTCAGCAGGCCGTCCGTGTCGTCGTCGGCGGAGACATACTGCTCCCAGACCTCGGCCGAGGCGCCCTCCTCGAGGACCACCAGCGTCCGCCACTGCAACGCCGTCTGGCCCTGCGCCTGCACGACCGTGATGACGATCGGCGCGTCGAGCGCGACACCGCGCGGGACGTAGACGAACGCGCCGCCCTCCCAGCCGGCCTCGTTGCGCGCGACGAACGGGTCGTTCGCGTCGACGATCGTGCCGAAGTGCTGCTCGACGAGCTCTGGGTGCTGCTGCACCGCAAGGCTCAGCGGCAGCACGATGACGCCGTCCGCCGGGGCCTCGGCCGCACCGTCGAAGGCGTGGTCGACCTGCTCGAGGCGCGTCGCGCCCTCGGGCGGGTCGACGACCGACAGCGACGGAACGTCGAGATGCGCGCCGATGCGCTCGGGCTTCTCGAAGGCATCGAGGTCGAGCTTCTTCAGCGACGTGAACTCCCAGCCCGGGTTGCCGCGAAACGACGGCAATGGAAGGCTGTCTCGCAAACCAACGGCGCGCTCACGGCGCGCCGTCAGCCAAACAGGCTCGATCAGGGTCCGGCTAGCCAATTGAGCCCTCCATCTGCAATTCGATGAGCCGGTTCATCTCGACGGCGTACTCCATCGGGAGCTCCTTGACGATCGGCTCGATGAACCCGTTGACGATGAGCTTGGACGCCTCTTCCTCGTTCAGCCCGTGCGTCATCAGGTAGAAGAGCTGCTCCTCGCCGACCTTCGAGACGGTCGCCTCGTGACCGACGTCGACGTCGTCCTCGCCGATGCGGATCGTCGGGTAGGTGTCCGAGCGCGACTTGTCGTCGAGCAGCAGGGCGTCGCAGACGACCTTCGACTTCGAGCCGTACGCGCCCTTCGCGACTTCCAAAAGGCCCCGGTAGGAGCCGCGCCCGCCGTCCTTGGAGATCGACTTCGCGAAGATGTTCGACGTCGTGTTCGGCGCGGCGTGGATGATCTTGCCGCCGGCGTCCTGGTGCTGGCCGGCGCCCGCGAAGGCGATCGACAGGATCTCGCCGTGCGCGCGCTCGCCGGTCAGGTAGACCGACGGGTACTTCATCGTGAGCTTCGAGCCGAGGTTGCAATCGACCCACTCGACGGTCGCGTCGCGCTCGGCGATCGCGCGCTTGGTGACGAGGTTGAAGACGTTCGTCGACCAGTTCTGCACGGTCGTGTAGCGGATCCGCGAGCCCGGCTTGGCGACGAGCTCGACGACGGCGGAGTGCAGGGAATCGCTTGAGTACGTGGGCGCCGTACAGCCCTCGACGTAGTGCACGAACGAGCCCTCGTCGGCGATGATCAGCGTCCGCTCGAACTGGCCCATGTTCTCCGTGTTGATGCGGAAGTAGGCCTGCAGCGGCATCTCGATGTGGACGCCCGGCGGGACGTAGACGAACGAGCCGCCCGACCACACGGCGCTGTTCAGCGCGGCGAGCTTGTTGTCGTTCGGCGGGATGATCGTCGCGAAGTACTCCTTGACGAGGTCCTCGTGCTCGCGCAGCGCCGTGTCCATGTCCGTGAAGATGACGCCCTGCGCCTCGAGCTTCTCGTTGATCTGGTGGTAGACGACCTCGGACTCGTACTGTGCGCCGACGCCGGCGAGGAACTTGCGCTCGGCCTCCGGGATGCCGAGGCGATCGAAGGTCTTCTTGACGTCCTCGGGGACGTCGTCCCACGAGCGCTCGGCCTTCTCGGAGGCACGCACGAAGTAGTGGATGTCGTCGAAGTTGACCTCGGCGAGGTGCGGCGAGCCCCAGGTCGGCATCGAGCGGGCGTAGAAGTACTCGAGCGCCTTCAACCGGAACTCGCGCATCCACACCGGCTCCGACTTGAACTCCGAGATCTTCGCGACGAGCTCCTTGGAAAGCCCCTTCGGCGCCTTGTACAGGTAGTTCTCGGCGTCGTGGAAGCCGTACTTCTCCGTGTAGTCGGAGTTGATGCCCTGAAGGCCCTCTTGCTCGGCGATGGTCTCGGGAGTTGCCATGTTGGTTACTCAACCTCCAGCTTGATCATGTCGTCCTCGACCCGGACGTCGAACGTCTCGACGGGGACGTAGGCGGGCAGGGTCTTGGGCTTACCGGTGCGTAGGTCGAAGATGGCGCCGTGGCGCGGGCACTCGACGGTGCATTCCGCTTGGTCGAGCTCGCCCTCGGCAAGCGTGCCGTCGTCGTGCGAGCAGCGATCCTCGATGGCGTAGAGCGTGCCATCGCAGTTGAAGATGCCGATCTCGAGATCCTCCCACTCGACCACGCGAGCGGTGCCGGGCGGCAGCTCGGAGAGGGGGCAGATGTCGAGGGTCTCGGTCATAGGGTCATAGGAGATCATCCGATCGCTAATCCCTTCCGGGGCGCTCGGATTTGCTTCTGTGGAGTGTAGCGCCGTACCCCGTGCACGTGCTAGAACGCTCAGCCGCCACCCTCGAGCCGCGTCGCGAACGCCCGCCCGGCGAACTCGAACACCGCGCGCGCACGCTCGCGGGCGTTCGAGCCGATCACGATCGACCCGCCGGTGAGGCGGGTCGGGCCGACGCCGAAGCCGATGGCCTGCTGCGGCCGGCCGCCGGCGAGCGCGACGACCCTCGCCTGCGCGCCCAGCCTCGGAACGCTGCCCCCGACGCCCACCGCGCCGGCGCCCCCGGGCGCCACCCCCACCGCGAGCGTGCTGAAGTAGTTCACGGCGGTCGGGAGCGCCGTCGTCCTCAGCCGTCCGGCCGGGCTGCGCGTCGTGACGTAGGCGTGCTCCGCATAGGCCGGCGGCCCGCCCCGCCGCGCCCACGCGACAGCGATCCAGCCGTCGCGCGCCCGCGCGGGCGGTGTGACCTTCAACGCGCGGTCAGGCCCGCGCTGAACGAAGGAGCTCCGTGCGCGACCGTTGAGCGACTTGCGCGTGATCGCAAGCCGCAGCTGCGGCCGCTTGCCGCGCTGGTAGGCCGCGATCTGCCCACCGCGCCCGTCCGGCGACATCGTGAGCTCGCTCAGGCTCGAGTTGAAGTAGCTCAGCGACAGCTGGCCCGTGAGGCGCACGAAGTTGCGCGGTGCTGCGAACCGCAGGCTGCGTCCCTGGCGGGCGACGGCGAGCTCGGTGCCGCGGCCCTTGCTGATCCGCACGAGGCCGGCGATCGCGCGCTCCCGCGTCCACTGCAGCGTGAGCGGCGACCAGTCGCTGCCGGCGACCCGTCGCGTCGCGCCGAGGCGCCCGTCGATCCGCACGGGCACGAGCCGCGCTGGGTCCTCCGCGCTGTCGGTGAACTCCTCGCCGGCGATCAGGACGCCGCGATGTCCGCGCGTCGCTGCGACCGCTCCGAGCTGGGTCGAGGTCCCGCGCCGGGTCACCGCTCGCGAGGGCGTCGGGCTGCGGCCCGGCTGCCAGACGCTGACCCTCACGCCGGTGCAGCAGTCGTCGTCGCGAAGATCCGACGTCACCCGGGTCCCGTCGTCGTAGGAGAACGCGATGAGCGCGACGCCCCGCGAGTCGATCGCGACCTTGGGCCGAAAGCCGCTCGACGAGATCA
>CAWIXC010000019.1:0-193232 GCA_963839905.1 uncultured Actinomycetes bacterium
ATCCGATCGCTAATCCCTTCCGGGGCGCTCGGATTTGCTTCTGTGGAGTGTAGCGCCGTACCCCGTGCACGTGCTAGAACGCTCAGCCGCCACCCTCGAGCCGCGTCGCGAACGCCCGCCCGGCGAACTCGAACACCGCGCGCGCACGCTCGCGGGCGTTCGAGCCGATCACGATCGACCCGCCGGTGAGGCGGGTCGGGCCGACGCCGAAGCCGATGGCCTGCTGCGGCCGGCCGCCGGCGAGCGCGACGACCCTCGCCTGCGCGCCCAGCCTCGGAACGCTGCCCCCGACGCCCACCGCGCCGGCGCCCCCGGGCGCCACCCCCACCGCGAGCGTGCTGAAGTAGTTCACGGCGGTCGGGAGCGCCGTCGTCCTCAGCCGTCCGGCCGGGCTGCGCGTCGTGACGTAGGCGTGCTCCGCATAGGCCGGCGGCCCGCCCCGCCGCGCCCACGCGACAGCGATCCAGCCGTCGCGCGCCCGCGCGGGCGGTGTGACCTTCAACGCGCGGTCAGGCCCGCGCTGAACGAAGGAGCTCCGTGCGCGACCGTTGAGCGACTTGCGCGTGATCGCAAGCCGCAGCTGCGGCCGCTTGCCGCGCTGGTAGGCCGCGATCTGCCCACCGCGCCCGTCCGGCGACATCGTGAGCTCGCTCAGGCTCGAGTTGTAGTAGCTCAGCGACAGCTGGCCCGTGAGGCGCACGAAGTTGCGCGGTGCTGCGAACCGCAGGCTGCGTCCCTGGCGGGCGACGGCGAGCTCGGTGCCGCGGCCCTTGCTGATCCGCACGAGGCCGGCGATCGCGCGCTCCCGCGTCCACTGCAGCGTGAGCGGCGACCAGTCGCTGCCGGCGACCCGTCGCGTCGCGCCGAGGCGCCCGTCGATCCGCACGGGCACGAGCCGCGCTGGGTCCTCCGCGCTGTCGGTGAACTCCTCGCCGGCGATCAGGACGCCGCGATGTCCGCGCGTCGCTGCGACCGCTCCGAGCTGGGTCGAGGTCCCGCGCCGGGTCACCGCTCGCGAGGGCGTCGGGCTGCGGCCCGGCTGCCAGACGCTGACCCTCACGCCGGTGCAGCAGTCGTCGTCGCGAAGATCCGACGTCACCCGGGTCCCGTCGTCGTAGGAGAACGCGATGAGCGCGACGCCCCGCGAGTCGATCGCGACCTTGGGCCGAAAGCCGCTCGACGAGATCGGCCGCGGCGTGGAGAACGGGCGGCCGGCGGTCGCCCGCGCGGCGAAGATCGCGCCGGCGGTCGACAGGACGGCGACCGCGTCGCGGCGGTCGTTGGTCGCGAGGGCGGTGTTGGAGATCGTCTCGCCGCCGATCGCGCCGAGATCCTGCGGGGTCGTCCAGCTCGGGGCGGCCGCGTGCGCGGGACCCGCGCTCGCCAGCGCGGCGACGAGGGTGATGAGCGCGGCGCAGGGGCGGTGCGTCATGTCGGACCTCCGGGGGATCGCAGCGGGCAGATGGTCGGGGCGGTGGCTTGAAGCTCGGTGAACGTCGCCCGGCGCGCGCCGGTGTAGGTCAGCAGGCCGGTGTCCCAGGCCCGCGGCCCGGGCGGCGGCCCGGCGAGCTGATACCAGACGAGCGAGCGCACGCGCGGCTGCGCGCAGACGAGCGCCAGGCCGGCGAGCGCCAGGCTCGGGCGCAGCCGGGCCGCGATCGTGCGCGATTGCGCGGCAACGCCCCATTCGATCAGGTCGACGGGCAGCGGCGCACCGTTCGCGCTGCGCAGCGCGCCCGCAGCGGCGAAGCGGTCGACGTGCTTGACGAACCGCGGCAGCGAGCCGGTCGTCGCGTCGTCGCGGCGGCCGGGGTAGGTCGGCGACCAGCGCAGCGTGTAGGGGTGAAGGCCGACGCCGTCGGCTTGGAGCGGAGCGCAGCGAAGGGATGGGCGCGGGCGGTCGTGGGCATCGAGGCACAGCACCTTGCGCAGGAAGCGAAGCGGTGGGATCGCCGGCTCGGGGTCGCCGACCGGCGCGAGGTTGCCGAACACGACCCGCGCTTGCGGGTCGGCCTTGCGGATCGCCGCGAACGCGCGCTTGTAGAGCCAGCGGTAGCGCTGCGGCGCCTCGGCGCGCGGGCGCAGCGAGGTCGGCCAGTTGGGCTCGTTCCAGACGGCGTAGCTCTCGACTTGGCCTGCGAGCGCGGTCGCTACGGCGGCCGCAAAGCGCCCGAACGCGCGCGGGTCGGGACGGACGGCGGATGTGCGGCGCGTCGGGTTAGCCCAGGCCGGAGCGGGCCCGGTGAGCAGCACCATGACGGTCATGCCGCGGCGGCGTACGCGGTCGACGGCCGCGGCGAGGATGCGCGTGTCGACCCGCCCGCGCCGGCGCTCGAGGCTCGACCATTGCGCCTTGAGCTTGACGAGCGAGCCGCCGAGCGCGGCCGCCTCGTCGAGGGCTTTGTCCGCGCCGACGCGGGGCGCGCGCGGTCGCCCCGGATAGCCGAAGTACGCGGGCATCAGGACGGCGTCGTCCTGGATGCCGAGCACGAGCGGCGCCCGCGCCTGCGCGCCCGCGTGCCCGGGCGCCTCCGCGGCGATGCCGGCGACGCAGGCCAGGACGAGCGTCGCGGATCGGAGGGCCGTCACGCAGTCAACGACTCGCCGGCCGGTCCCGAGTTGCGGTCTCGCCCGAGCTCCCTTGGCCGCGCTCCCGGCCGACGTCCGCGAGGCCGTCGCCGGTCGTGTCCTCCCAGGCCTCCCCCGCCCCGGAGGATTCCCACTCCTCCCACGCGGCGGCGTAGTCGCCTTCGAGGTCCGCGCGATCGAGGATCGAAGCGCTCAGCGTCGGCGCGCCAGCGGAGCCAGCGCGGGGTTCGTCCAGCCGGCGTCGGCCGGGTTGACGTTCGTTCCCGGCGCGACGATCTCGTCGATGCGATCGAGGAGCGCGTCGTCGAGCTTGACGTCGGGCGCGCCGAGCTGGGATTCCAGCTGCTCCATCGTCCGCGGGCCGATGATCGCCGCCGTGACCGCGGGATGGTTGATGACGAACGCGAGCGCCATGTCGATGAGCGTCATGCCGGCCTCGTCGGCGAGCTTGCCGAGCGCGTCGGCGGCCTCGAGCTTGGCCTGGTTGGCCGGGATCGAGAGGTCGTAGCGGTCCGGGATCATCGCGCTGCGCCGCGAGGTCAGGTCGTCGGCGCCCTTGCGCCAGCGGCCCGACAGCCAGCCACCCGCGAGCGGGCTCCATGGGATGACGCCCATGTCGTGCTCGAGGCACGCCGGCAGGACGTCGGCCTCGATCCCGCGCGCGAGGATCGAGTACGGCGGCTGCTCGCAGACGAAGCGCTGCAGCCCGCGCTCGCGCGCCACCCACTGCGCCTTGACGATCTGCGCCGCCGGGTACGTCGACGACCCGACGTAGCGGACCTTGCCCTGCGCGACGAGATCGCTCAGCGCGCCGAGCGTCTCCTCGTGGTCGGTCCACGGGTCCCAGCGGTGCACCTGGTAGAGGTCGATCCAGTCGGTCTGCAGGCGCTTGAGCGACGCTTCGACCTCGCGGAAGATCCAGCGCCGCGAGTTGCCGGCCTCGTTGGGGTCGTCGCCCATCGTGCCGTGGAACTTCGTCGCGAGCACGACGTTGTCGCGGCGCCCGCCCGCGAGCGCCTTGCCGACGATCTCCTCCGACTCGCCGCGCGCGTAGACGTCGGCGGTGTCGATGAAGTTGATCCCCGCGTCGAGCGCGCGGTGGACGATCCGCACGCACTCCTCGTGGTCGGTCTCGCCCCAAGCGCCGAACATCATGGCGCCGAGGCATAGCGGGCTGACGTGCACGCCGGTCCGCGCGAGCGTTCGTTGTTGCATCGAACCGACGTTAGCGCCGAGGTCTCGGCGGGCGCGGGCGGCCCGCCGAGGACCTGCGTCGAGTGGGCTCAGCCGGGGAGCGGCGCGCCCGCCTCGGTGAACGGCGGCGGCGAGTAGGGCATGCCGGGCGTCCCGCCGAGCGCGAGCAGCTGGATCGCCTCGTCGCCGGTCGTGATCTTCCGCGTGACGCCGGGACCGACGCGCGCGAAGACGCCGGGCTCCAGGTGGTAGTCCTCGCCGCCGGCGTGCAGCGTGGCCGAGCCGGACAGCGCGGTGTAGACCTCCTCCTGCCCGTCGTCCGCGTGGTCGTGCTCGGGGAAGTGCTCGAAATGCGGGGGGAAGTTCTCGACTTGCATCCCGAACGACGTCACGCCCAGGCTCGCCCGGGCGCGGCAGAACCCGCCGCCGTTGGGTGAGTCGAACTCCTCGATGCGCTTGATCTCGACGTCAGACATGGTGCTGCCTCCTCTTGCTCGAACGAAGCTGTCGTTCATTCGACGGGCGGGAAGGCGCGAGATCGACACCGGCGGCGAAAAGATGTTCGCCATCTGGCGCAAGTCTCGCATCCGGCGCGCGCCGCGGCGGCGTCTGCCACCATCGCCGCCCCGTGAGATCCGCCGTCCGCACAGCTCTCCTCGCCGTCGCCACGCTGCTCGCGAGCGCTTCGACGGCCAGTGCCCAGACGGCCTTCGGCGAGTACGCCAAGTGCCCCGCGGCCGGCGACGCGATGTTCGTCGAGGTCAGCCGCGCGGGCTGCGACGAGGCGGCCGCCGTCGCCGTCGCGGTCACCCCGGCGCCGCCGGAGGGGGTCGACGCTGCGGTCCGTTCGACCGGCTGGGTCCCGCTGCGTATCGCCGCCAACGACTTTCAGGAGTCCTACGACCTCGTCGCGACCCGCGGCCTTGCCGCGCTGCGGATCCGCCGGCGCGGCGTCGCGCCCGACCTCGACGGCTGGATGAGCGGTCGCGAGCTCTTGTTCTCGCGCCTGCCGCTCGTGGGCGGCGCGAAGCCCCCGGGTGACTCGACGCTGTGCACGTCGTCGTTTCTCATCCGGCTCGGCGCGCACCAGGGCGGGCTGACCGCAGCGCACTGCGCCGGCAGGTCGAAGAAGACCGGGACGACCCGCCGCCGCAACAGCGCGCTGCGCCGGCCGCCCCAGCCGGGGATCGTGCTCGGCGGCGTGCGCCGCAACCTCGCGAGCCGGGCCAAGCCGCTCGACGCGCTCGTGCTGCCGGTGCCCTCGGGTGCCGGCAGGCCGTCGGCCGCCGTCGTCGACCGGTTCATCTGGCGCCCACCGTGGTTCATCCGCGGCAAGGCGAGCCCGCGGGTCGGTCGCCGGGTGTGCTTCTCCGGCATCACGAGCGGCCCCGACAACTGCGGCGAGATCGTGCGCTCGTTCCCGGGCGCCGGCCGCCTGCCGTGCACGACGATCACCGCGCGCGAGGGCGACAGCGGCTCGCCGGTCTACACCGAGCCCGCCGCGGACGGCACGGTGAAGGCCGTCGGCATCGCGAACATCGTCGTCGGCTTGCTGCAGAAGATGTGCTTCGTCCCGATCGACCCCGTTCTCGACGCACTCGACGCGAAGCTCGTCAACGCCGCGCCCTGAAGGCGGTGCCCGGCCAGCGCGTTCGGATACGCGGCTCGTACGGGCGCCGCGTCCGAGCCTTCGATGAAATCGTGCAACGTAGCGCGTAAGCTGACCTACCATGACGCTACAAACCGGACAGCCGAAGACAGAGGTCGGTGTGCGCGAGTTGCATGACCACCTGAGCCGGTACGTCCAGCAGGTCCAGGACGGCGCGGAGATCGTGGTGACCATGCGTGGCAAGCGTGTTGCGCGTCTCGTGCCGGTTGACGCTCGTGACCCGCTGGCCGACCTGCGTGCGCGTGGGCTCATTCGCGACCCGATCGCCGACCGCCGGCGGCGCTCGGGCCAAACGCGACTCGCGGCCGAGAGGCCGATCTCAGATCTGGTCGAGGATCAACGACGCTGATTGTCTACTTCGATACGTCAGCGCTGGTCAAGCTCATCTTCAACGAACCCGGTTCTGAGGACGCCGCCGAGTTGTGGGATCGCGCCGACCTCGCGGTGTCCGGGCAGCTCGTGTACCCGGAGGCCCGTGCGGCATTGGCCGCAGCCGAACGCGCGCGCCGGATCGGCGAGATGATCCACCGCGCGGCGGTCGAGGAGCTGAACGCGCTCTACGCCCAGCTGCGGATCGTCGGCATCGACGAACCGCTCGCTCGTCACGCGGGCGAGCTGGCAGAACGACACGCGCTCCGCGGATACGACGCGGTCCATCTCGCGTGCGCGCTTGCAGTTGATGCCGACGACGTCCTGCTCGCAACGTGGGACAGGGCGCTTAGCGAGGCGGCCGACGAAACCGGCGAGCTCCTCGTCAACCGCACAGCTTGAGTTTAGCCCGCGGTCAACAACTTGAACGTCAGCGGGGCGCAGGTCATCCGCGTCGCGGAGGCAGCGCCGATGCCACACTGCCGAGCTCGGCCGAGCTACGCCGCGTGCAGCGGGGACGCGGCGATCCGGGTGACGGTGTCGTCGCCGGCGTTGGTCACCCAGACGGCCCCGTCGGCGATGGCGATTGCCAGCGGGTGGCTTCCGACGTGGATCGGCGACCCGGAGACCCGGCCCGTGGCCGGGTCGATCCGCGTGACCGTGCCGTCGTCGCGGTTGGCGACCCAGATCGAGCCGAGGCCGGCGGCGATCGCCTGAGGCCCGTCCCCGACGCGGATCGGCGCCCCGACGACCTTCAGCGTGTGGACGTCGATACGCTCGACGCCGTCGTCGCCGTTCAGCGTGACCCACAGCGTCCCGCCGTACTCGACCATGGCGCGCGGTCCTCGTCCCACGGCGATCGATGTGTAGTCGATCGGCCGGATGAAATCGGTCGCGTCCGGCCGCAGGTCGTCGGGGTCGGCGCGCAGCACCGTCCGGTTGGAGGCCGCGGTGGTCCATACGCCCGAAGCGCTCGCCAGGACGGCCGTGGGAAACACCCCGTTCGTCTCGCCCTTCACGGTCACGCGGATGGGCTCCTCGACGCTGAAGGAGAACAGGCGCTTGTTCGTGCGGCATAGCGTCCAGATGGACGATCCGTGCGCCGACGCCGACACGAGTTGCTCGCCCACCTGCCATGAACGCGATCGGGAGCCGCCGGCCGGGTTCGGGTCGATCCTCCGAAGCCGGCCGTCGGTGGGGCTCGCCGTCCAGATATGGCCGGCGGCGACCGCGATGCTGCCCGGGTGGCCGTCGAGTGAGATCGGGGCGCCCTCGATCTTGCTCGCCCCGGCATCGATCGTGCTGAGCGTCGCGTCGCCGACGTTCAGCACGTAGACGCGATTCCCGATGACGCCGAGCGCCCCCGGTTGGGCGCCGACGCCGATCGTCGCCGTCACGGTCGGAGGGCGATCGGCCCCACCACCAGCGCCGGGTAGGACGATCAGCACGACCGCCACGACCGCGAGCGCGCACGCCGCGACGGCGGCCGCAGCTCGCCTGCGCAGCCTCGACGGGCCGCCGGCGGCGACCTTCGCGTGGTCGGCCCGATCCGGCAGCACGCGGGACGGCGTGCCCGGTCGATCGACCGTGCTCGCGGCCTGCGTCGACCCCGGCTGGGGCTCCGTGCCCGAGGCCGTCGAGGGAGCCGCGGTGACGGTCGGGGCGACCGATGACACGGCAGGCGCGCTCGCCTCCGCGGCCGCGGCGGCGAGCTCGCCCGCGCTCGCGTAGCGGTCCCTCGGCACCTTGGCGAGTGCCCGCGCCAGAACCGCGTCGAGTGCGGGCGGCAGGTCCGCAACCAGCGACGACGGGGCCGGCGCCGGCGTGTGCACATGCGCGTACAGCACGGCCACGGCTGCGTCGGCCTGAAACGGCGGCCGCCCCGTCAGCGCGTGAAACAGGACGCACCCGAGGGCGTAGACATCGGCGGTCGGCCCTACCGTCGCGCCCTCGATCTGCTCGGGCGCGCAGTAGTCGACCGTTCCGACGAAGGCACCGGTCGCCGTGAGGTTGGTCTGGCCCTCGACGAGCCGGGTCAGGCCGAAGTCCGTCAGGTAGACGTGCTCGTCGTGTGTGCCGCTGACGAGGATGTTCGCCGGCTTGACGTCGCGATGCACGCCGCCGGCCTCGTGCGCGGCGTCGAGCGCGCCGGCCGTCTGCTCGACGAACCGCACCGCCCGCTCGACGCCCAGGCCGCCGGGATGTGCTCGGAGGATCCGGTCGAGATCCGTCCCCGGCACGTAGCGCATCGCGATGAACAGCTGGCCGTCGCGCTCCCCGGCGTCGTAGATCGCGATGACGTTCGGGTGCTCGATCGATGCCGCGATGCGCGACTCGCGGATGAAGCGCTCGCGAAACCTCGCGTCGTCGGCCAGCTCGGGGAGCATGAGCTTGAGCGCGACGGTGCGGTCGATGACAAGGTGCGTCGCCCTGTAGACGATGCCCATGCCGCCACGCCCGATCTGGGCCTCGATCCGGTAGTCGCCAAACCGGTCGCCGCCCTCGAGCACGGTTACCGTTATACCGGTCGGCTGTTACAGGTGTGGGTGGCGGCCCTCGCGAGAGCCGACAGGGCTCAGCGGCCGGCTTCGGCCTCGCTCTTGGGCGTCGCGGGCTCCCAGTCGACGGCCTGGCCCAACGCGGCGCCCTTGAGCACCTTGAGCGTCAGCAGCGCGCACTTCATCCGCGTCGCGGAGATCGTGATGCCGAGCAGATCCAGCACGTACTGGCGGTCGAGCTTGAGCAGCTCGTCGATCGACATGCCCTTGATCTCGTCGGACGTCATCGACGCCGACGCCTGCGAGATCGCGCAGCCGTGCCCCGAGAAGCGGATGTCCTCGATCTTGTTGTCGTCGTCGACCTTGATCTCGACCTTCAGCTCGTCGCCGCACAGCGGGTTCGTGTCCTCGAACTCGAGGTCGTGCTCCTCCAAGTGACCCCAGTTGTGCGGGCGCTTGTAGTGCTCGAGGATCTCCTCGCGGTAGATGCTCTCCATACCGTTGCTCATGCGAAGATCCTCCGGACCTCGTGGATGGCGTCGACGAGCGCGTCGACGTCAGCGCGCGTCGTGTGGACCGCGAATGAGGCCCGGGTCGTCGCCGCGACATCGAAGCGCTTCATCAGCGGCTGCGCGCAGTGATGGCCCGCGCGCACGCATACCCCCTGGCTACCCAGGATCTCCGCGACGTCGTGCGGGTGGATGCCGTCGATCGTGAACGCGACCAGCGCACCACGGCGCTCGGCGTCCAGCGGGCCCATGATGTTCAGCCCCGGGACCTCGCCGAGACGCTGCAGCGCGTACGCGCAGATCTCGTGCTCGTGAGCGCGGACGTTGTCCATCCCCAGGCCGTCGAGGAAGTCGACCGCGGCGCCCAAGCCGATGCCCTCCGCGACCTGCAGCGTCCCCGCCTCGAACTTCGCCGGCAGCGTGCCGAAGCGGATCTCCTCGATCGAGACCGAGGCGATCATGTGCCCGCCGCCGAGAAACGGCGGCATCGCGTCGAGGATCTCGCCGCGGCCGTGAAGCACGCCGATGCCGGTCGGCCCGTAGATCTTGTGGCCGGTCCAGATGTAGAAGTCCGCGTCGATCGCGCCGACGTCGACCGGGATCTGCGGCACGGCCTGCGAGCCGTCGACGCACACGACGGCGCCGGCGGCGTGGGCGCGCTCGACGATGTCCGCGACGGGGTTGATCGTGCCCGCGGCGTTCGACACGTGGCCGACGGCGACCAGCTTCACCGTGCCGGTCTCGAGGTGGCGGTCGAGGTCGTCGAGCTTCAGCACGCACTCGTCGTCGACGCCGATGATCTCGAAGTTCGCGCCGACCTCCTGGCAGAGCATGTGCCACGGCACGAAGTTCGAGTGATGCTCCATCTCCGACACGACCACCGTATCGCCGGGGCCGACGTTCGCGCGACCCCACGAGTACGCGACGAGGTTCACGGCCTCCGTCGCGTTCTTCGTGAAGATCGTCGCGCGGGCGGGCCAGTTCATCCAGGCCGCGATGCGGTCGCGCGCGCCTTCGAACAGCTCGGTCGCCTCGGCCGCGAGCGGATAGACGCTGCGATGGACGGTGCCGCGATGGTGCTCGTAGTAGTCGTTCATCGCGTCGAGCACGGACTGCTGCGTCTGTGCGGTCGCGGCGGTGTCGAGGTAGACGGTGCCCTCGCGCTGAAGCGAGGGGAAGCCCGTGGCCAGCGGCGTGTCGGCGAGCGTGCTCACGCCGGCGTTGCGAACTCTTCGCGAATGCCGGCGTATCCCTCCGCCTCGAGGCGATCGACGAGCTCGGGGCCGCCGTCGGTGGCGATCCGGCCGTCGAACATGATCGAGACCTTCGTCGGCGTCACCATGTGCAGGATGCGCTGGTAATGGGTGATGATCAGGACGCCCATCTGGCCGTCGGCGACCGTGTTGACGCCGTGCGCGACGACGTTCAGCGCGTCGATGTCGAGGCCCGAGTCGGTCTCGTCGAGGATCGCGAGGTGCGGCTTCTGCAGCGCGAGCTGCAGGATCTCGAGGCGCTTCTTCTCGCCGCCGGAGAAGCCCTCGTTGAGGTAGCGCGAGCTGAACTCGCGCGGGATGCTCACGAGCTCCATCGCGGCCTCGACGGTCTTGCGGAACTCCTTGAGCGAGATGTCGCTCTCGCCGCGGGCCTCGCGGTGGGCGTTCATGACCATCCGCAGGTACTTCGTGATCGTCACGCCGGGGATCGCGACCGGGTACTGGAAGGCCATGAAGAGGCCCATGCGGGCGCGCTCGTCGGTGTCGGCCTCGGTGATGTCCTCGCCGTCGAAGAGGATCTGGCCGTCGGTCACGGTCAGGTTCGGGTGGCCCATGACCGCGTTGGCGAGCGTCGACTTGCCGGAGCCGTTAGGCCCCATCAGCGCGTGGATCTCGCCGGGAGTGACGGTCAGGTTCACGCCCTTGAGGATCTGCTTGTCCTCGGCTTGGACGTGGAGGTTGCGGATCTCGAGCTCGGGCATGGTCTCCTAGGGTCTTAGACGGTCGTGATCGCCGGCTGGATCACACGCGGGGGCGTGAGCTGCCGGGTCTGAAACTCGACGAGCTCGGCGAGCGTCGTGTCGGCGAGCGTCTTCAGCACGTTCGCCTGGACGCGCGTCCAGAGCAGCTTGGTGGCGCAGCCGCGGCCTGAGTCGTCGTGGTGCGAGCACAGCACGCGGCCGTCGCCCTCCTCCTCGACGAAGCAGTTCATCGGGGCGACCGTGCCCTCAAGCGCGAGCACCACCTCGTTCATCGCGATGTCCTCGGGGGCGCGCGAGAGCTGATAGCCGCCGTGCGCGCCGCGGGTGCTCTCGACGAGGTTCGCCTTCTTGAGCAAGGCGACGATCCGCTCGAGGTATGCGAGCGGCAGGTTCTCGGTGTCCGCTATCGACTTCAGCGACACCGGTTGGTGGCCTGGCTGGCGCCCGAGCTCGATGAGCAGGCGGACGCCGTACTCGGCTTTCGTCGTGAAGAACATGCGGCCGGTAATCCTACCAGCGCGGTCGGGATGGGCGCGAGGCGGCGACGGTGCCAGGTTCGCCGGAACCCCACCCTGGGGCGTGGCGCGCGCGTTCAACTCTCACAATGCCGTTGGGGTTGCGGATAGATTCGCATCGTGACGGCCCTACCGAACACCGTAGGCGCGCTCGCTGAGCTTCGGCGGCTCGAAGCGAGGGCGCGACCCGTCATCGACATCCTCGACGAACGCGGCATCCTGATCCAGGCTCCGCTCGACAGCGACGACAGCGCTGGGTCCCTCCTCGTCAAGATCCTCACGGCGCCGCGTCATGAGCTCTTCGACGCTCGACACGTGTTCTGGGGAACGCTCGAGCGGATCGTCAATCCTGCGAGCGTGCCGCAGAAGATCGCCGTCCCGTTCGTGACGGGCAAGACCGTCGCCGAGACGTGCGTCGCGGCGGCGATCGTCACCGCCATGATCTACAAGCTGCCCGCCGACTACGTGAGGATGGTCGAGGGCCTGACGTCGCCGGAGGTAGGCGTAGAGATTCGGCGCGCCTACCGCGATCGGGAGCTCTTCAAGGCGAGGAAGGCGTTTCTGGAGCCGGCGTTCAGGGTCAGCGAGGCCGGGCCGCAGACACTCCGGATCTGGCTCGCGCCGGATGCCACGGCGCCCGGACGCGCCGTGGAAGAGCACCGCGCGCGCCTGCGCACGACCTACGACTTTCAGGGTGCCAGGGAAAACACGCGGCACCTGAATGACGTCCTCATCCAAGCGACGCTCACGAACTACGCCCTCCGCGGCCACTACGTGGCCGAGGCCGACCTGGACGACAGGACGGGGCTCGGCGGCGTGCGAATGCCATCGCACGACGACGCCGAGAGCGTCTTCGTGCACGAAATGCTTTGGAACGACTTTCTGACCGGAAGTCGTGTGGTGTGATCGTCGCAACGACAAGGAGGCAGTGATGCGCCAGACCAAGTACCGGGCAACGCAGATCGGCGTCCGCGCGTCGCCGGTCACGGATCCGGAGGATCAGCTCGACGTACGCCTACGCCAGATGATCTCGACACACACCGATGCCTACCTGCTCGCAGCGATCGACCATCGGGTGAACGGCCGTATCGCCGCCGCCGTGGAGTCCGCGTGCGCGAGAATCGTCGCGGCCGGGGGCGCTCCGCTGCTCGGCCTTGATGCCGATCCCCCGCTCGGACGACTCCAGAGCACCTTGGCCCACCGCTTTGACCTCGAGGCGCTCGACGCCGCGATCGACGCGATCGTCGACTCTCGCGTGAAGGCGCTTTACGACGTCGCGACGGCGAGCCGCGAGGTCCCGGCGACCGAGATCGATGTCAGCGGGGTGCCAACGATGACCGAGGAGGAGGCGGTGCGCGCATCGCGCATCCCGCTTGACGACCCGAGGCTGAGATCGCTCGGTTCCGCTATCGACATTGACGAAGACGAGCCGTGAGCCCGGCTGTCGAGGTGAGATTTCGGTGCCGCAAGTGTGGCGAAGTCACGACGGCTACCTATGAGCCACGCAGCGTGATCGCGTCCGGCGACTCGTCTGCCCGCGAGCGCTTCTTTCGCTGCACGTCGTGTCACACATGGAATGGCGTGGTGATGGCCGATGCCGAATCAGATGGCTGACGACGTCCCTATCGGCACCGCCCCGCAAAGCGAGGACGTTGCGATGCTGGAGATGGGCGCCAGCACCCTCGGTGAGAACCTACGACTCGTGAACGATGTGCTGCGCCAGCAGGTCGCGCTGGTCGCGGCGCTCCTGGCGGCCGTCGTCGCGTTCTTCGGAGAGGATCTGATGCCCAAGGCGGCCGTCATCGCCGTTGCGGGCACCCTTCTGCTGTCGCTGATCACCGCGTTCTTCGGGGTGATGCCGTATGAGGGCGACGTGGATCTACACCGACCCGACGACATCCGCCAGCACAAAGCCGACGCGTATGCGTTCAAGCGCATGATGCTGATGGCGTCCGGGAGCCTGCTGATGCTGGCCCTCGGCGGCGTCCTCGGCGGCCTGCTCGTCGGGTAGGACCAGTGGACGAAGGGGACGCCATAACCGCGATCAGAACTTACGCACGCTCACCCGCACCCGGCCGTCGGCGTCGCGCGACCACGTGAAGATCGCCCAGCGCCCGCCGGTGCGCAGGTCGCGGTTCGTCGAGTTCGTGTGGAAGGGCGGGGGCGGCGGGCCCTTGGGCGTAGCGACCGTCCTGAACTTGCCGCCGTGACTGGCGAGGGCGGCGCCGAGCCCGCGCTCGCCGGACCACATCGCCAGCGCACCGTACGCGCCGAGGCGCATCACGACGGGCTCCTTGGCGGCGCTAGTCGTCAAGGTCTGAATCGGACCGATCGGCACGTCGACCGAGATCGAGACCGCGTGGACCGGCGCACGGGTCTCGAACGGCTGCGCGGACGTCTTGAGCTGAAAGACGAGCACGCCACGCGCGCCGCTGGTCAAGGCGACGCTCGGCCCGAACGCCCGCTGCGGCTTGGAGAGCGTGGGACCGAACGGCGCGAACGGCCCGACGGCGGGCGCCCAGGCGGCGGTCCGCCCACCGCCCACCCACGCGAGCACCGGGTTGCCGAAGAGGCCGGCGTCCCCGCGGCTTCGGATCTGCGTCGCCGCGACGATCGACTTGCCGCCCTCGGCGGCGACGCGCGGGTCGCCGGTGGGATCGCCGGTCAGCTCGACCGGGGCGGTGAAGACGCCACCCCGAGGCCGGAAGGACACGGCCGCCGTCGAGCGGGTCACGCCGGCGGAGGACGTCGACTCGCGGTTGAACGCGAGCACGGCTCGGCCGATGTCGCTGACCGTCAGCGCCTGCGTCGGGCGCGCGTCGATGCCGAAGTCGCCGCGACCGAGATCCTGGATGGCACCCTGCAGCCGCCCGCCCGGAGTCAGCGTCATCGCACGCACGTAGTACGCGCGCTCCTGCGTCCGGCGAAACTGCCGCTCGGCGACGACCCAGCCGCCGCGCGGGTCGACCGCGACCTGCACGCCGTTGATCTCCTCGCCGTTGCTCGTCGCGACGCGCCGCACCACGACCGGCCCGCCGGCTCGGGTCCGCACGGCCGCGCGGATCCCGTCCGTGTCCTCCCACACGACGATGAAGCGCCCGCCGGATCGCGCGGCGACCGACCAGTCGCGCACGCCGGCCTGGTCGATCGGGCGCGGCGCGGAGAACTTGCCGCTCGCGCGACCGGTCGAGAGCATGAGCTTGCCGGACTTCGACTGAAAGGCGAGCGCGCTCGTCCCGTCGGCGCCGATCGCGGCGCGCGGCACGGGCTCGTACTTCTTGCCGACGGCGAAGGTCTGCGTCGGCGTCCACGCGGCGACAGCGGGCGTCGCGGGCAGCGTCGCGGCGGTCGCGGTCGCGAGCGCCGAAAGCATGAAGATCGATGTGCGCATGAGCCTTCAACGCGACGCTTCACCCAAAGGTTGCGCGCATGTGGGTAGCGTCTGCGGCGCATGCCGGAGTTCGCGCCAGGTGACGTCTTCGTCAACCACCGCATCCAAGGGCTCGCCGGGCGTGGCGGGATGGGCGTCGTGTACCGCGCGATCGACCTGGACCTCGACCGCACGGTCGCGCTGAAGGTCATCACCCCGGCGCTCGCCGACGACCCGGAGTTCCGCGCGCGCTTCGTCGCCGAGTCCAAGTCTGCGGCCTCGATCGAGCACCCGCACGTGATTCCGGTGTACTACGCGGGCGAGCGCGAGGGCGTGCTGTTCATCGTCATGCGCTACGTCGACGGCCCGGATCTGCGCGCGCTCGTGCGCGCCGAGGGGCGGCTGGATGCCGAGCGCGCAGCGGCGATCGTCGCGCAGGTCGGCGGGGCGCTCGACGCGGCGCACGCGCACGGGCTCGTGCATCGCGACGTCAAGCCCGCGAACGTCCTGCTCGGCGCGGAGGACCACGCCTACCTCACGGACTTCGGCCTGACCAAGCGCGAGGCCTCGACCGGCGCGGGCCTCAGCCGGACCGGCGGCTGGGTCGGGACGCTCGGCTTCGTCGCGCCGGAGCAGATCCGCGGCGAGCGCGTCGACGCGCGCACCGACGTCTACGCGCTCGGCTGCGTGCTCGTGCACTCGCTCACCGGCGGCGCGCCCTACTTACGCGACTCCGACGAGGCGACGCTCTGGGCCCATCTCAACTCCCCGCCGCCCGTCGATCGCGTACCGCCGGAGTTCGCGAGCGTCGTCGAGCGCGCGCTCGCGAAGGACCCCGCCGATCGCTTCCCCTCCGCCGGCGACCTCGGTCGCGCCGCCCTCGCCGCGGCCGGGCGCAGCACCGCTTCCGGGCCCGAGCGCAACGTCGCGCGCGGCGCCGCGGCGCCCGAGGGCACGCCGCAGACCGCGCCCACCGCACGCGTGAGCCTGCCCGCGCACGAGGGCGAGACGCACGTCTCGCCACCCGAGGATCCCGACGAGACGGGCGCCACGGTGCGAGCCGGCCCCCGAGTGGCCGGGCGGCGCCGTGCGCTCGCGGCAGGAGCGCTCGTGCTCGCCCTCGGCGTGCTCGCTGGCGTCCTGCTGCTCGGCGGCAGCGACGACGATCCCGCCGACACCGCGTCGACGACCACGACGACGCCGCCGAAGCCGACCCGCGCGAAGGCCGACCCGTCGATCCCGATCGCGACGCGGCCGAACGGCCTCACGATCGCCGCCGGGAAGGTCTGGGCGCTGAGCACCCGGTCGGGCGACATCGTGATCCTCGACGCGAAGTCCAGCGAGCAGCTCGACCGCATCTCGATCGGCGAGGGCGGCAGCGCCGTCGCGGGAGGCTTTCGCTCGGTGTGGGCGGTCAAGCGCAACACGCGCAGGTTGCTGCGCCTGAGCGAGAGGAACGGCCGGCGGCTCGACCAGACCACGATCGCCGTGCCCGGGCAGCCTGTCGGGCTCGCGACAGGCGAGGGCGCGGTGTGGGTGGGGGTGCGTAAGGGCGGGAACCGCGACGGCACCGGCGAGACGGTCGTGCGAGTCGAGCCGGGCTCGCTCTCGCAGCAGGCAATCGCCGTGCCGGGCGGGGTCGAGAGCATCGCCGTCGGCGAGGGTGCGGTGTGGGTCACGAATTACACCAGCGACACCGTGACGCGTATCGATGCGGACAACCCCACGAACCTCAAGCGGATCCCCGTCGGCAAGGGACCCAAGGGCGTCGCGGTCGGCGAGGGCGCCGTGTGGGTCGCCGACGTGGCCGGCGACAGCGTCACGCGGATCAACCCGCGCAGCTACGAGCGCAAGCGCATCCATGTCGAGGACAGCCCGACGTTCGTCGCCGTCGGCGGCGGGTCGGTGTGGGTCACGGCGCGGGCGGCCAACCGGCTCATCCGCATCGACCCCGACAAGCGCAAGGTCCGCGAGCGGGTGAAGACCGGCAGCCGGCCGTTCGTGCTCGACGTGACCAAGGGCAGCTCGGTCTGGTTCACGCTGCTGAACGCCAGCGCCGTGCAGCGCGTGCGCTTCTACAAGTAGCTCAGAGGTCGCGTCGCGCGACGACGCCGTCCTGCAGCGCGCGCATCGCGAGGTAGGAGCGCTTCTGGTTCTGCGGCAGGTGCTCGACGCCGAAGTAGCCGAACAGCGTGCGCAGGTGCGCCTTGACCGCGTCGACCGACAAGTAGAGCTCGTCGGCGATCTGCTGGTTGGTCGAGGGGGTCGCGAGCTCGGTGTCCTTGTAGGGCCGACACAGCGCGATCAGCACCGAGCGCTGCGTGGCGCTCAGGGCGGGCAGCTCGGCGCGGCTGCCGGCGGCGACCGTCGGATTTGACTCCATCGCCTCCGGTACGCGGAACGCGATCTGCGTGCGGCCGATGCGCAGCACGTCGCCGTCGCGCAGCCGGTAGCGGCCGGAGATGCGCTGGCCGTTGACGAACGAGCCGTTGCGCGACAGGCCGTCGTCCTCGGCCGTCCACTCGTCGCCGAGGCGCTCGAGCTCGACGTGCAGGCGCGACACCTCGGTGTCCCACACGAGCGCGACGTCGTTGCCGGCGCTGCGGCCGATCGCCACGCGCCGCAGCTGCGGCTCGAGCACGAACAGGCGTTGCGCGCCGTCCCCGTCGCGCAGGACGAGAAACGGCGTACCTTCGCGCTCGGCCTCGATCCGCTCGCGCAGCTCGGCGGGCGTGGCGGCGTGCGGGGACAGCGGAGACGGATCGGCCTTCTGCATACGCGATCCAGCTTGCCACATCGGCAGGTCAACGCACCCTGGGTGGAGCAACGTCACACCCTGGGTGGGACAGGTGTAACCCCCGGGTCCAGGGCAACGCGGCGCGTTCACGGGATTGTGCGGTCGTAGACACACCCCCTAAGGAGCCACGATGATCGCCCAGCCACTCTCAAGCCTCACCGACGACCAGCTCGTCCTGCGCTTTCGCACCGGCGACGAGGCCGCCTTCTCGGAGATCCATCGTCGGTTTCGCAGCGCGCTGACCGCCTTCGCGCGGCGCATGCTGCACAACTCCGGCCATGACCCGGAGGACATCGTCCAGGACGCGTTCATCCGTGCCTACCGCGGCCTGCGCGTCACCGACCGGCCGATGGCGCTGCGGCCGTGGCTGTACATGATCGTCCGCAACCGGGCGCTCGACGAGCTGCGCTCGCCGCAGCGCACCGACGCCTACGACGACGAGGTCCGCATGCGCGCCGTGACCGACGCCGACCCGGCCCACTGCTTCGCCGAGAGCGAGGAGATGGCCCTGATCGTCGCCGAGATCGGCCGGCTGCCCGAGCGCCAGCGGATGGCGCTCGTCATGCGCGAGTTCGACGGGCGCACGCACGCCGAGACCGCCCGCGCGCTGCACACGACCGTCCCCGCGACGAAGTCGCTGATCATCCGCGCGCGCTCGAACCTGCACGCGGCGGTGCACGCGGCGTAACTCGCGCCCCGGGCACCCGGTAGCCTGCGCGCCATGGACGTCTCCAGCATCGAGGTCGTACTGGACCGGATGGACGAGGGCATGCAGGAGGCGCGCGCCGCCACCCAGATGCTGAAGGACGGCGACTACAGCGCGATCGCGGACCTCAACGAGGTCGTCGACGCCCTCGCGATGGAGCTCGCCGAGCTGAAGTCCAAGACCGGCGCGAGCTTCTAGCTCACACCGGGCGCCGCCTCGAGGACGTAGCCGTCCTGCCGGCGGTGGTCGCGCGAGCGGCGCAGGTCGGCGACGACGAACGTGCGCTGGACCCAGCGGTCCGCTCCGTCGTAGCGCGGCTTGAAGGCCGTGCGACCGTGCGCCGTGACGCGGTTGTCGAGCACGGCCAGGTCGCCGGGCTCGAGCACCATCGTCCGGCACGCCGCTTCGCAGGCCTCGCCGAACTCCCGCAGCGCCGCCTCGGCGCGCGGCGTGAGCGGGGTCGTCGCGATCGTGGCCATGCGCATGTCGGGGTCCTCCGGCTCCCCGAGCAGCACCGGCTGCGGCGCGCGCGGCCGGCCGTCGTCGGCGAACGAGGGCGGCGGCGCGGTGATGAACTCCGGCGCGAACAGCGTCTCGCGGCCGGCGTCGGAGAGCAGCGGCAGGACCTCGCGCAGGCACGCCGTGCGCAGGCCTGCGGTCCGATCGTGGTCGGCGCGCAGGCACAGCAGCAGCAGGTAGTCGGGCTCGTGCTCGTGGAAGGCGTTCTCGTTGTGGAAGGTCAGCAGCGCCGAGCCGGCGTTGCCCGAGAAGCGCTCCTTGCCCGGCACGGGCACGACGTCCTGGACGAGCGCACCGGCTTTCTCGGCGAGGTACGCGGCGGGGTCGCCGAGCGCGCACGCGACCATGAGGAGCACCGCCGCGGCGACGCTGGCGTCGCGCTGCACGGAGTCGGCCACGGCCGGCGTGGCCGGCAGCGCTTCGCCGTCCACCGGCAGGCCGCGGACGAGCAGCGTCCCGCGCGGCCCGGCGTCGCGCCGGAACTCGCGCAGGTCGCGGCGCAGCGCGAGGGGCAGCTCATGCGATGCCCGCCGGGCCAGGGCGACCCACTCGGGCGCGTCGACGCGGCCGGGCTCGCGGTCGCACAAGTGGCGTGCGAGGCGGTCGATGCCCACCGTGTCGGCCGCGCCCAACTCGACGTCCGCGGCCGGATGCGCGAGGTCCGGTCTCATGGCTGGTGGCGATCGGCCGGCTGGGCGACCGACGCGACGAGGTGGTCTCCGAAGCGCAGGAACGGCTCGAACTGCGCGGCGCGCTTGTGGCGCATGCGGCGCAGCACCGCCACGGCGTTCTCGCTGCTGCGCGGCGGCTGGATCAGCGACCGCTCGTTGCCGACGACGGGCTCGACGAGGCACACGTGGCGCTCGGCTTCGATGAGGTCGGCCTCGAGCAGCTCCTCGCGCGCGAACGCGAGCTCGGGCTCGGGCAGCGCGAGCGCGTTGACCGGCTCGGGCAGCACCTCCAGCAGTTCGTCCACGCGCTTGCGATACAGCTGGTACTCGACGTGCATCTTCCCGCTGAGCGGCACGGGGACGACGGTTGGGACCATCGTGGGTCGCACGACCACGTTGTAGAAGTCCGACGGCAGCGTCGCCGCGTGTGCGCGCGCGGGCGCGAAGCCCTTGACGTACGTCGTCACGGTGGCGAGCTTGTGGGTCGCGAGGTGGGTCTCGCCCGCTCGCAGCAGCGCGATCGCCTCCTGCAGCGCGATCGTCGCGTACACGTTCAGCAGCACGTGCACGTGGTGTCCGACGATCCAGCGCGACAGCCACACCTGGCGCTGCGAGGCCGGCGGCACGGCCTCGATCTGCCCCTCGTCGTCGATCTCGGCGACGGGCTCGCCTTCGGAGGACCCCGCGAGATCGACCACGACCTGCCGCATGGCGGCCGTCTCGCGAGCGATGTCGCTGCCCGCGAGCGGCGCGTTGCGCAGGTCGGCGATCGCGCTCTCGATGACGAGCGCGGCGTGCAGTGCCGCCTGCGGCGCTGTCAGCGCGGTGGTGCGCACGCGGAAGTAGCCCTGCACGTGCGACCGCGTCGGCAGCACCTCCCCGTCGACCGGGTCGGCGTCCTGTGCGAGGCAGCGCACCAGTGCCGCGGTCGCCCGACCCGCCGCGCGAAGCGCCGCGTCGCGCTCGGCCGGACCGCCAAAGGCGGGCACCGCCGCGAGCGCGGCGCTGACGCCGTGCGCGAGCTCCCGCGCCGCGCCGCCGAGACACGGCAGCGCGTGCGGCTCGCTCGGATCGCAGAAGACCGCCACCGCCGGCAGCTCGAAGCGCGGCCCGCCCGGTCCGGCGACGGGCTCCGCCATCGAATGCGGCGCGGTCACGTCTTGGCCGCCGCGCGGGGTGCCCGGCGCTTGCTCGCCTTGACGCCCGCGGACGTCGTGATCTTGCCCTGAAACAGCCACGACGTCTGTCGCAGGGAGAACTCGAGATCGCACGGCTCGACCGCGGACACCGCGTCCTTCGCGATGACGACGTCGTACCAGCGCAGTGCGGCGCTCGCGGCGGTGTAGTGCACGCAGATGTTCGCGACGGTCCCGCACAGCAGGATCGTGTTGACGCCCCAGAGGCGCAGCATGTGGTCGAGCTCGGTGCCGTAGAACGCGTCGTAGCGCACCTTCTGCACGACGAGCTCGCCGTCGCGCGGAGCCAGCTCGTCGATCATCTCCCAGCCCCAGGTTCCGCGCAGCGCGTGCTCGGGCCAGATCTCGAACTCCGGATCGCCCGGATCATGCGCGTCCTGGCTGAAGACGACCCGCATCCCGCTGCCGCGCGCGAGGTCCAGCAGCCGGCTGATCGCCGCCACCGTGGCCGGCGCGGACTTGACCTGCAGCGTGCCCTCGTCGCGCACGAAGTCGTTCTGCATGTCGATGATCACGAGCGCGGTGCTCGCGGCATCGAGCGTGAGGCGCTTGTGCACCTCGTACTCGGGGATCTCCACCGTCGTGGGCATCGCTGTTCCTCTCGTGTCCGCTCGCGCCTACGCGGCGGAGACGTCGACCTGGTAGTTCTTGCCGTACTGGCTGTCCCAGGCGACGCAGCCCGTGTTGTCGGTGTTGTTGAACCACAGCTCGACGCGGCTTGCGTCCTCCGGCACGTCGAGCTCGGCCGAGCCGGACTTCAGCGCGACGGATTCGATCTCGGCTCCGGGATGAAAGCGCACGTAGCCGGCGATGCTCCACGCGTCCTGGCCGCGGTAGCTGGCTCGGCATGCCGGCAGGCGCGACACGTCGTACTCGATGCGCAGCGGCTCCCCGCCGCGCAGCTCACCGTCGCGTTGCACCGTCCAGTTCTTCAGAAAACGTAGCGTTGCCAACCTGTCCCTCTCAGAGAAGTTCGCCGGTCGTCGTCGTCTCGGGAGAGCCGACGCGGCGCCATGCCAGCACGATCCCGGGGCAAACTCGCGAGCGCAAGTCCGGTCAGCAGCCGCGCACGCGGCCCCGGCGCGGGGGCAGGCGCACGCGCGTCAGCGAGACGTTGTTGGACTCGTCGGACTCGAACACATGCCCCAGCGGGTCGGCGACGTGACGCAGCGAGTAGCAGCCGCGCAGGCCGGTGACGTCGACGTACTGCTCGTAGTAGCCCGGCGGGTAGCTCTCCTCCCAGCCGACCGAGATGCCCATCGTCACGGTCTTCGCGCGCGAGGATTGGTTGCAGCCCGGAAAGCGGCGAAAGCGCGGGCCGCGCAGGCCCGGCACCTCGATGAGATCGCGCATGCAGAAGCGCGTCTTGCGGCCGACCTTGACGAACTGCTCGACCGGCCCGCCCGCCGTCCACAGCTCGAAGCGCAGCCCGTCGCGCAGCTTCCAGTAGCTGCCCTGGCCGGGGATGGCCCAGAAGTCGAAGAACGTGTCGGCCAGCGGGAAGTCCGTGTGGCGGTCGTTGACGGAGTAGATGCGCTGGCTGACGTTCATCGTGCGGTCGCCGTTGCGCGCTCCGAGCAGGAACATCGGGCCCGCACCGCGGTTGATCAGCCTGTTGCGCGACCCCAGCCGCACGCGCCCGTTGCGCCCGCGCAGGACCGTGAGGCTGCTGGGCTCGAGCACGACGAGGTCCGGGCAGCGCAGCAGCGGGTTCGCGCACGGGCCGGACGGCGGCGGGATCGGCACAGGCTCGGGCGGGATCGGCGCCGGGTTCTCCGTCTGCGGGATGCGGGTCGTGTGCGACGGCGCCGCGGCGTTCGCCACGCCAACCGCCAGCGCCGCGACGACGACACCGGACACCAGGGCAATGCGAGCGCGCGGCGGCACGATGCGGCAGCTTATGCGCCGCGCCGGGCGTGGCGCCGCACCCCTGCGACGCGCTACGGTTGTGACAACGGGCACCGCGTCGGACCGGCCCGGTGACTCGAACCTGACGAAAGGCAGAGCATGCAGAGCGCCCCGAGCGCGCAGGACGCCGGGCGGTCGCGCCTTAGCGGGACCGGCAGCGACGCGAGCACCGGTGCCGGCCCGCCGCTCGCGCAGGACATCGAGCCGTGTGCCAACGAGACAGCGGACCGGATCGCGACGGGCGTCGTCACGGTCCTGCCGATCCTCGCGCTCGGCGTGGTCGTCTGGCAGGCGTGGGCCGAGCTGTTGCACTGGCACGACTTCCTCGTGTTCGCGGTGATGTACGTGGTCACCGGCCTTGGCATCACCGTCGGCTTTCATCGCCACTTCACCCACCGCGCGTTTGCGACAAGCAGGCCGGTGCGCGCCACGCTCGCGGTCATGGGCACGATGGCGATCGAAGGGCCGATCACGGCATGGGTCGCCGACCACCGCAAGCACCACGCCTTCTCCGACGCCGAGGGCGACCCGCACAGCCCGCACGTCGATCACGGCCGCGGCTTCGCGGGCGCCCTGCGCGGGCTCGCGCACGCGCACGTGGGCTGGCTGTTTCTGCACACGCAGCGCGCGAACAAGCGCCGCTACGCGCCCGACCTCATCGCCGACCGGACGGTCAGCTTCGTCGACCGCACGACGCTGTGGTGGATCGGCTTGGGCCTCGCGCTGCCGTTCGGCCTCGGTTGGGCGATCGGCGGCACGGTCCAGACGGCCCTCACGGGCCTGCTGTGGGGCGGCGCAATGCGGATGCTCGTGCTGCACCACGTCACGTACTCGATCAACTCGCTGTGTCACTTCTTCGGCCGCCGCCCATTCGAGACCGGCGACGAGTCGCGCAACCTCGCGTGGCTTGCGCCGCTGACGTTCGGCGAGGCGTGGCACAACAACCACCACGCGTTTCCCACGTCGGCGGCCCACGGCCTGCGCTGGCACCAGCGCCTGCTGGACCCGAGCGCGCTCACGATCGCCGCGCTCGAGCGGCTCGGGCTCGTGTGGGACGTGGTGCGGATCAGCGAGGAGCGCCAGCTCGCCAAGCTCGCTCCGGTGTTGCGCTGAGCTACTGGCAGCGGGTGTAGGCGCTGAAGTAGCGCCCGACCTTCACGCGCTCGAAGCCTGCCGGCGGCACCTGGATGCGCGGCGAGTCCTCGGTCTGGTCGAAAGGCCCGTATGCGGGGTGCTTCAGGAACCGCGTTCCGCTGATGAGGTACAGGCCGACGCCACCGGCGAGCTGGCGCTTGGTCTCCGTGGGATCGGTGCGCGCCACGACCCCGTTGCGGTCTTTGTCGGTGATCCAGCGCACGTCGGCGAGCAGCTTGTGGTTCGGGACCGAGATCGGCCCGCACGCTTGTGCGGCCTTCACGCGGGGCGAGTCGAGGACCGCCGTGAGGTCCTTGCGAACGCTGTCGCGCAGCTTGAGCTCGCGATTGACGTAAGCCGGGTTGAACGTCACAGCCGTGAAGACGATGCCGCCGAGGATGATTGCGCCCGACCCGATGGCCCACGGGCGGATCGCACGGTGCCCGCGCGGCAGGCGGCTGAAGCCGGCCATCGCGAACGCGGCGAACAGCATGAGCGCGAGCGCCGCGACGAGGACGTAGCGGCTGATGACCGAGAAGCCGCGCAGCGAGACGAGCATGAAGGTCCCGACGCCCCAGACGAGCAGCGTGGCCGGGACGACCGCGCGGTCGCGCGCCATCTTCCACGCGAGCACCATGCCGGCGACCGCGGCGAGCAGCACCGGGGGCTTGGTGAGCTCGGAGAGGTAGTCCAGCGTCACGCCAGGCAGCTCGGTGAGCGACTGGCGGCGGCCGAGCGTCCGCGCGGACTCCGTCGTGTAGTTCAGCGAGTACATCGGGTCGCCGGTGACGATGAAGTCGCTCAGCGCCCAGGCGACGGGGGCGAACGCGACGATCGCGCCGACGCGCACCCATTCGCTTAGCGGGCGGCCCCAGACGAGGTACAGGCCGTAGATCCCGGCGAGCACCCACGCCTCCGGACGCAGCAGGCCGGCGAGCGTCAGCAGCACCCAGACGATCCCGCCGCGCTTGGGCTTCTCCGCTTCCAATGCCGCCGCCCACAGGATCAGGGCGAGGTACGGGATGTCGATGTAGCCGCGGGCGGCGAGGAACGGGAAGTCGAGGCGGCTGAGCACAAGCAGGGCGGCGACGAGCCCGACCACCCAGCCGAACGACGCCTTGCCGAGCCGGTACATCCCGGCCACCATCGCGACGAACGACAGCACGCAGATCGCCAGCAGGATGCGGTCGCCGGACAGCCCGAGCGCGGCGAGCGGGACGCAGATCGCAACCCACAGCGGGTGCTGGGTAGGCGCGCGGTAGGCGTCGAAGGACGGCAGCGACCCGTCGAGCAGCTCGCGCCCCCAGAGCAGCGAGTACAGCGAGTCGTAGTTGGAGTACGTCGGGTAGAGGAAGAACCCGACGATCGCGGCGACCGTCAGCGCGACGAGCGCCAGCGCCTCCCAGCGTGGCCAGCGGCCCGGCTCGGTCACTGCTAGACGACGGTGACCGGCGTGCGGGCGGGGCGGCTCATGCTGCGCGCCAACCTATCGCAGGTCGCGCACGATCCTGATCTCCGTGGCCGGTGCTCTACGGCCAGTCGCGCTGAGCCGCGAGCTCGGTCGGCCCGACGTCGATCAGCCCGCCTCGCTCCGTGAGGATGTGCTGCGCGTCGCGCAGCGCGAGCCAGGTGACGCGCGCTCGCTCGGGAGCGGCTGCGGCTACGGCTACGGCACCTGGATGTCGAACTCGATGTCGACGCGCCGGTTGAGCGCGCGGCCGGCGGGATTGTCCGATCCGTCGGGGTTCTCGTTCGGTGCGATCGGACGCGACTCGCCGAACCCGTTCGCACTCACGCGCCCGACGAGGTTCGGGTACTTGCGCTCGAGCAGCTCCTTGACCGCTTCGGCGCGCCGCTCGGATAGGCCCTGGTTGTACGTCGAGCTGCCCTTGGAGTCGGTGTGCCCGCGCACCTGGACGGTCTTCGCCGGATCCTGCCGCGTCGGCTTGTCGCCGAGCGCGGCGAGCAGCGCGGCCTGCGCTGCTGGACGCAGGTGATCCTGGTCGAATCCGAAGAGCGCCTCGGCGGGAACCGTGACGACCTTCTTCGGGCTCGGGGTCTTCGGCTTGAGCGGGATGTCCGACGTCGTCGTGCTCGTCCGGTGGTAGGACACGTCGAAGCCGACGTCGCGAGCCATCCCCGATGCCTCGAGGCGACTGAAGTCCGTGATGATCTCGTTGTACATGAGCCGATCGACGCTGAAGTCGTCCTTCTGGAGCGTGTTTCCGGGGCAGAAGTCCAGGCTGTCATGGATGTCGTACTTGAAGGTGAAGGTCGTCTCTACGCTCATGCGCGAAGGATCGGATCCCGCGTCGAAGCGGTGCAGCTTGATCGTGCCGCTGAGATTGCGCGTGTCGGGGCCGAACTCCGAGTCGTCGGTCGTGCGCTTATCAGACGACGCGCCACCGAAAAGCAGTCCGCCAGCGAGGTTGTTCTCCACGTAGGTGACCATCGTGTCGACCTCCTTCGCGGACAGCGTCCGGCTCGGGTCGTTCGGCACGATCTTGCCCGTGGCGGTCGCTTCGATGAGGTCGATCTCCGCGTCACGCACACCGCCAGAGAGGATCTGGGGCACCTTGACCTTCTCGATCGCCTGCCACTTCGCCATGACGAGGCTTTCGAGCACATCGTGCGCCCCGCTCTTCGCCAGCTGCTCGCTCACGCAGTTGCCGTTGTCCGGCAGAAGGAACGTGCGCCCCGACTTCGCCACTTGCGCACGCATGAAGAGGCTGTAGGCCGTGCGGACGATGTCGCAGCCGCAGCGCTCTCCGAGAATCTTCGGCGCATCGATGATCGAGAACAAGGTGCGCCACGTGATGGCGCCTTCGGGGGAGATGCCGCCGAAGCCGGCGTACGGCGTGCACGTTGGCTTCGGGTTGTTCGGGCCGGCCGTCGACCACGGTGGATTCGGACGGTGGACAGGAACGGGGACGATCGCGCGCTGCAGCGTCGGGCCCGCAAATGCGCTCGGAGAAATCGAGCCGTCACCCGTCATCGCGCGATCGGTTACCGCGCGTGCGAGGCAGCGCGACAGCTCGTCATCGCACCTTCCCGGCGCCGGCCCGCCGAGCGACGTTCCTAGTCTCGGCGCGGCCACGCCTGCGGGTCCACGGCGAGGGCTCGGAGGCTCCGGCTTCGAAGTAGGACTTCTAGTTGATTGGTCGGCTTGCGCGAGCACGCTGGTCGGTGTCAAGCTACCGCTCACCACATACGTGTCAAGGCTCCAACCGAGGCGGACTTTCAGTTGCTCGGCGACAGCCCGCTCGCCGCCCGCTGCAGCGCGCGGTCGCCAGCGTCCCAGAGCGCGCTCGTTGAATACCCGGTAAGGCGCGCACCGCAGAGTCGCCGCTGGGTCCCTCGCCTTCGACTTCACGCGCGCTCGGGGAAGATCGGTGACCCCGTGACGTCCGGCCTTCGTGACGGCCGCCGTCGCATCGTGCTGGTCGCTCGCTATAGAACCGTGACCGCCCGGTCTGCGACACATCACGCCACCACGGTCGGGCGGCGTGTTCCGTCACCGTGTGTCCCACGTCACACACCACCTGACGGCCGGTGGAGAGAATCGCGTCCGGTCGCACGCCCCACGTCGGGACAGTGCTTGGCCATTCTCTTGATCTACGGAAGGTATGTGAAGTGGCGTGTCAACGTTAGAAGAAGATCTCGACAGGCACATCTCGGAGCTGGCCGAGCACGTCCAGGCAAAGGACGCCGTCAAGGCCGCGCGGTCTCTGCTCGGCGCCTCGGTCGAGCTGACCGGTGCGTTCGGGGTCGTCGTCGTCACTATGGGCGGCATGGGCGTTCTCGGCGCCTTTCTCGGGCCGTTTGGCTTGGCGCTCCCGGCGCCAGCGCTGGTGGCGGCGACGAACGGGGCGCTAAACGTCTACAACGATCTGTCGACCGAGCAGCGCCGCAACGCGCGCATCGTCATCGCTTATCTGCGGCGCACAATGACCGGCGTGTAGAGGAAAGGTCAGCGGTGTTCGAGCTCATGTTCGCGGCGGTCGAGTGGCTGCTGGATGCATTGGACGGCGAAGGTGATGCCGCCGACGGCGCTGTGACGACTCACGCCCCGGCGGGCGAGGTGATGTTCGGAGGCGGTGACTCCACCGTACAGTTCCCCGACGGCTCGACGGTGACCAACCCGAACACGGACGCGCAGGGGCAGGTCTACCCCTCGCGAGGCGATTACCTGCAGGGGACGAACGGGATGACTCCTTCCTCCTAGTTGCAGTGCCTTGTCGGAAACGACTCGCGCTGCTGCAATGCGGATTTCGCCTCGTCAACGTGGAGCTGCGTGACTGCCACCGCAAGATGACGCGGGCGGGCGCGGTGCTGAGCCTACGCCCTCATCGCAGGGCTCGATGTCGCTGACGACCTTGGCCCGCCGAGCCCGATCGTGCGTCGCACGGGTGGCAGCGCGGATGCGGTTCCGGCTGGTGCGAGCGCGACTGACGCGACGCAGCCATTGGGCCTCTTGCGACACAGCGAGGGGCCGCAGGCGCTCGCGATGTCGCAGATGATCGCTGTCCGTCAGCTCACCGACCACACCGTCACGGGGGCGTCCTTGCCCCGCACGACCATGCGGTCGACGTGCACGAGGTCGTCGCGCGAGCGCGTCAGCATGCCCTTGACGGTGTCGGACACGAAGATCGAGTGGCCCGAGCCCTTGGTCATCGACTCGAGGCGCGCCGCGGTGTTGGTCGTGTCGCCGATCGTCGAGTATTCCATCCGCCGCTGGCTGCCGACGTTGCCGGCCATCACCGGGCCGGAGTTCAGGCCGATCCCGATCCGAAACGGCTCGTCGCCGCGTTCGGCGAGGATCTCGTTGACCCGGTCGAGCGCCGGCCCCGCCATCTCCTCGGCGGCGCCGAGCGCGCGATCGGCGTGGTCGGCCTGGTCGGTCGGCGCTCCGAACACGGCCATGATCCCGTCGCCCATGTACGCCACGAGCGTGCCGCCAAAACCAGCGATCACGTCGCTCATGATCGTCAGATACTGGTTGAGGACCTCGATGACCTCCTCCGGCGTGTGCTTCTCCGAATACGTCGTGAAGCCGCGGATATCGGAGAACATGACCGTCACGATCTTGCGCTCACCACCGAGGCGCAAACCATCCTCGGCGCGCGCGAGCACGTCGTCGACGACGGCCTCGGGCACGAAGCGCGCGAACAGATCACGCACGCGCTCGCGCTCGAACGCGCCGACCGTCGCCGCGACGCCGAGCGCGCCGACCAAGCCCAGGCCAAGTGCGGTAAGTGGATAGAGCATCGACACGATCAGCCCGCCGTTGAACGCGAGCTGCGCGAGCCCCGCGAACACGGCCGCCGCCAACACGCCCACGAGCGCCGCGCGCTGCGGCCCAAGGCGCAGCGTGCAAACCGCGCCGAACAGCCCGAGCACGACGATCAGCAGGCCGTCGACCCACCCGGGCGCGCTGCGCAGCGGCACCCCGTCGAGGATCGTCTGGATCGCCGCGGCCTGGATCTCCGGGCCGGGCATGAGGTCCTCCGACGACGTCGCCACCGGGAAGACGTCCTTCAGCGACGGCGCGGTCGCCCCGACGACGACCGCCTTGCCGCGAAACACGCTCGCCGGCACAAGCCCGCGCTCGACCTTGTAGAACGGCACCGTCTCGACGCTGTGCGGCGGGCCGGGGAAGTCGATCCACGCCGACTCGTCGGAGGACTGGAAGTCGCCCCGAGTCACTACGGGCCGGCCGCGCAGCAGCTCCGCCGCCACGACCGCGATCGACGGCAACCCCGACTCGGAGTAGGGCACGCGCCGGACCACCCCGCCCGGATCGTTGACCAAGTTCACGCTGCCGGCGCGCGCGCCGATCTCCTCCAGCACGCCGCTTCCGCCGAAGATGTTCGTCCTGCCGCCCGCGCGGATCTCGCTCGTGCCGAGCACGATCCGCGGCGCCGCGTCGACGGCTTCGATGAGCGCGTTGTCGGCCTCGACGTCGCCGCTCTCCTCCGTGAACTGGACGTCGTAGACGATCGCCCCCGCGTGGGCCTGCGTCAGCTCGCGGATGACGCGCGCATGGCGCTTGCGGTTGAACGGGAACGTCCCGTCCTCGGTGATCGACTGCGTGTCGATCGCGACGAGCACGACATCGGGCGCGGCATGCTCGCCGCGCACCGCGAAGCGCGCATCCACGGTCTCGAGGTCGCTGCCCCGGAACACGTCGAAGGCCCACAACCCGAGCACGACCGCGGTCGTCGCCAGCGCCAGGGACGCATACAGCGTCAGCGCGAGCCGCTTGCGTCGGGGCATGGCGCGCAGTGTGCCGCACGTCACGTCCAGGCGTGCGCATCGTCCGCGACAGTTCGGGGTTCAAGCACGCGGGCAACCGGGCCCGTGGCAAACGACCCGCACGTAGGATCGCGGGCGAGACACCTGGACTGGAGCACGATGCGACGGACGAGGGCGACACGTGGGACATGGCTTGCGGGCTGCGCCGCGGTCGCATCGGGCATCGCGTGCGCGCTGCTGGCGAGCGTGTTCGCCGCGCCCGCCGCGGGCGTGACGAACCTCTACGCCGCGCAGAACTCGGGCACGAACCCCGAGCTGTCGCAGTACGCCGTCGCCGGCGACGGGTCGCTGACCGCGCTGGCGCCCGCATCCCTCGGGTCCGGCGCGCAGGACATCGCGATCACCCCGGACGGCCGCTTCGCGTACGTCACGCGCTCGTTCGGCTCTGATGCGGGCTTCATCTCGCAGTTCGCTCGCGGCGCCGGCGGTGCCATGGCGCCGATCGGCACGATCGACGGAGGCCAGGACCCGCGCGGCATCGTCGTTAACCCGCAGGGCACGCGCGTGATCTGCGCCCGAGGGGTGGGGCAGTCGCTGAGCTCACGGCCGATCAACGCGAACGGCACGCTCGGCGCCGAGACCGTCGTCCCCGGAACGACCGGGCCTTCGCCGCGCTTTCTCGCGATGACGCCGAGCGGCACAAGCCTCTACGTCGGCATCGCCGGGCTGGGCTTCGCCCCCACGTTCATCCGCCAGTACGACGTCGATCCCGCGAACGGCGCGATCACCCCGAAGCCCGTCCCGACCGTCGCCTGGCCCGGCACCCCCGTGCCGGGCGAGCTCGCGCGGATGACCGTGTCACCGGACGGCCGTCACCTCTACGCGGCGAGTGGCGTGATCGCGACCGGCGTCGCGCGCTTTGACATCGGCGCGACCGGCGCGCTCACCGGCGGCAGCCTCGTAGCCGTTCCGGCCGACGGCAGCGCGACGAGCGTCCTGCCGATCGCCCCCGCGGGGCTGTTCGCCTGGGCGCCGACGAGCATCACCGGGACCGGCGGGCCGCCCGGCCGGATCTTCCAGTTCTCGCGCGACGCGGCGACCGGCCACCTCGCCGCGCTCTTCCTGCCGTCGGTCGCCTACCGCCCCGAGGCGGACTTCCCGACGCTCGACGCCATGGCGAGTCCCGACGGGGCGTCGCTGTACGTCGGCCAGAACGGCAACGTCGGCGAGTGGGCGATCACGGGCGGCGGCGCGCTCCTGCCCCGCGCGAGCCACCTCAGCGCGTTCGGCGGCGTGACAAACGCCGGGCTCGCCCTCGCGCCGTCGCAGGCGCCGGTGGCGTCGTTCACCGTTGGGCCAGCGGTCGTGGGCTTTCGGACGTCGTTCGATGCCGGCGCGTCGTCTGACCCGGACGGGCACGTGGCCCGCTACGACTGGGACTTCGGCGACGGCACGGGCCTTCCGAACGGCGGCCCGACGCCGAGCCACGTCTACGCCGGTCCCGGCTCTCCGATCGTCACACTGACCGTCACCGACGCCGACGGCACGTCGACCGCGAAGCTCTGGACGGGCTCGCGCACGCTGCGAAACGGCGGCGCGTCCGCCCAGTCGCAAAGCGTTCTACACGTCGACCCCGGGCCGCCGCCACCTCCGCCTCCTCCTCCACCACCGCCGCCCGGCGCCCCCGCCCCCGACAAGGGCAAGTCCGTCACGATCAACCGGGTCTCCGGCACGGTGCTCGTGAAGGTCCCCGGCTCCACGCGCTACGTCGACGTCCGCACGCTCACCGAGATCCCGCTCGGCTCGCGGATCGACGTGCGCCGCGGCCAGGTCCGCCTCACCGCCGAGGTGAACGCCAGGACGCACGCGACGCAGTCCTCGGTGTTCTACGCGGGGATCTTCCAGGTGGCGCAGACGAAGGGCGCCAAGCCGATCCTCGAAGCGAAGGTCGTCGGCGGTACGTTCGCCGGCTGCCAGCCGCGGCGCGCCCCGGGGGCGGTCGCGCGCGGGGCCGTCGGCGGGGCGCTCGGCGCGCCCTTCGAGCTCGTCGCGAAGCGCACGCGCAGCAAGCGCGTCGTGCGCCGCCTATGGGGCAAGGGCAAGGGCGACTTCCGCACCGCGGGCAAGCGCTCGTCGGCGACCGTCCGCGGCACCTGGTGGCTCGTCGAGGATCGCTGCGACGGCACGCTGACGCGCGTGCGGCAGGGCATCGTGGACGTCCGCGACGTGCGCGTGAAGAAGACGATCCGGCTGCGCGCCGGCAAGCGCTCGCAGTATCTAGCGAAGGCGCCTTGACCGAGATCCTGCCCGATCGGCGGGTCCGGGCGGGTTGATCGCGCTCCGGGCGCGGGGTACGGTTCGTCGCACGGTCGGGCGAGGGGTGGCACGACGCCACGAGCCGTCCGAGCCGCCGACAAACAGACTGGATTGGGGCGTGACAGTGGCGCGGACCGAGCGATGTGCCTTGCTGCTCGCCGCGGTGGTGTGCGCGATCGCCGCGGCTCCGGCCGTCGCGCCAGCCGCCCCCGGTGTCCCGCACGCGCCCGTGACGCTGTTCTCCGAGAGCTTCGAGGCGGTCTTCCCGCCGACGACGGCCGTGCTCTCAAGCGCGTACATCGGCCCGCCGCCCGTAAGCCAGATGTACACGGCCGACCCGGCCTGGATCACCTTCACCGGCTGCAACGGCGTCGTCACGTCGCAGGCCAGCGCGGACCTGACGCAGTGCGCCACGAGCGCCGCGCTCGAGGCGCTCACCGCCGCGCTCGGCACCTACAACGGCACGGCGCCCGCCGCGAACAACCACGCGTGGGCGTCGACGACGACCAATGCGTCGGCCGCGAACCTCGTCGAGCTCGCCACCGCCACCCCAATCGCGCTCGGCGCGGCGGGCCGCTTCGTGGCGTTCTCGTTCAACGTGGCGGCATCGTCGTGCACGCTCTCGGCGCCGAGCCTGCAGCCATACGTCTTGGATGGCGCTACGGCGGTTCCCGAGTTCACGACGCCGTACAACCCGTGCCCGGCACTCGTGCCGTCCGCGACCTCGACATACGTCCCGGCTCGCGCGGCGCTGATGAGCGGATCGTCGGTCGGCCTGCGCATCGTCAACGCCAGCGGGGCCGCGAGCGGCAACGACCACGGCATCGACGACATCACCGTGCTCGACACGACCCCGAAGCTCGACATCGCGTTCTCCTCCCCGGTCGCGCCGGCGGCGGCGTCGCTCATGACGCTCACGGTCACGAACAGCTCGGATCTCGCCGAGAAGGCCGGCTGGAGCTTCACCGCGACGCTGCCCGCCGGCCTGCGCGTCGCCCCCGACCCCCACATCGCGTCGAGCTGCGGGAGCTCGGCCGTCGGCGCGGCGCCCGGCGCCACGGCGGTCACGCTGTCCGGTGCCGTAGCGACCGGGGCGCAGAGGTGCGACCTGCAGGTCGGCGTCGTCGCCGCGACGCCCGGCACGTACACCGCCGGCGCGGCGAACATCACCGCGCACACCGGCATCGACCCCACCCCGACCGCGGCCACCGTCACGTTCCAGGCGCCCCCACCCCCACCGCCTCCGCCACCCCCGCCCCCGCTACATGCCGACAAGGGCAAGACGGTCCTCATCGCCGAGACCTCCGGCAGGGTGCTCGTGAAGGTGCCGGGGAGCAAGCGCTACGTCGACGTTGCGGAGCTCGAGGAGATCCCGCTCGGCTCGCGCGTCGACGCACGCAAGGGGCGCGTCCGGATCACCGCCGAGGTCGACGCCAAGACCGGCGCGTCGCAGTCCGCCGAGTTCTACGCGGGGATCTTCGTCGTCACGCAGACGAAGGGCTCCAAGCCGATCGTCGAGCTCGCGGTCGTCGGGGGCACGTTCGTCGGCTGCACGCCGCGCGCCGCTCGAGCACGCGCGCTCTTCGGCGCCGCGGGCGGCCGTGGGCTGTTCGAGCTCGCGGCCAAGAAGCGCAGCAAGCGCAGCGTGCGCAAGCTCTGGGGCAAGGGCAAGGGGAGCTTCCGCACGAAGGGGCGGCGCTCGACCGCGACCGTCCGCGGCACGTGGTGGCTCGTCGAGGATCGCTGCGACGGCACGCTCACCCGCGTTCGTGAGGGCCGCGTCGACGTGCGCGACCTGCGCCTGCGCAAGACGATCAAGCTGCGCGCAGGCCAGCGCTCCCTCTACCTGGCAAAGGCACCGTGAGCCGCGCGACGGCGAGGATCGCGCTCGCGCTGGCGCTCGCGGCGGCGGCCGGCGGCTTTGTGCAGGCCCCCGCCGCGGACGCCCGGGTCGCGACCGCCGGGAGCGGGCGCTTCGTGAACGCGATCGACTGGTTTGAGTGGGGCACGGCGTTTCAGACGATCTCGGGCTCCACGCAGACGCGCACGACGACGATCTCCGCGGGTGGCGCCAACCTCGTCGTCACGTGCTCGCTGTCGCGCTTCGCCGGCGTCGCGCTCGCCTATCGCCCGGGCGTCTGGCCCGGCGACGGGCTCGACGACCTCTACAACATCGGCGGGACCGAGGCGAGCAACGCGCTCGTCGCCGGCGTGGCGACGCCGGGCGACAACGAGAACCCGACCGCGACGTTCGACTTCGCCTGCTCGGCGACGCTCGGCGGCCACCCGTTCGCGCTCGGCGGCGTCGTGTTCGCCGATGCCGAGCAGTCGCTCAGCCCCGAGCGCGTGCAGGCCACGATCGCGTCCACCGCGGCGTGGCGGATCATCGACCGCGGGCGCTCGCCGGGCTGCACCGCGTCGACCGCGGCCGGTCACACGGACGACGGGCGCCAGAACACGCTCGTGCTCACCGGCTCGAACATCTGCGCGACCGGCCCCGTCGCGGTGGCCTACGCCGACGCCGCCACGAGCGGCAGCATCCTCGTCCACTCCCCCGGCTTCGGGAGATCGGCGGTGGCGCTCGGCGTGCTCGTCCCGGTCGATCGCAGCGAGGCACCCGCCACGTACGGCGAGGCCGCGCACGCCACCGCGCTGTCGTGGTCCGGCGGCCAGCTCCCCGCGCCCGGCACGACGCTCGTCAACGACCCCGCGTTCGAGCCGGCCAGCCTCGCGCCGCCGCCGACGCGGCTTGGCGCGTCGATCGTGTCGGGCGTCGCCGAGGGCGCGCCGGCCTCGATCGCCGTCGCCGCGGGCGCGACCTACACGCGCAGCGCGATCGCCTGCACCGGTCCGGGCTCCGTCGCGGGCTGGATCGACTTCGACGCAAGCGGCACGTTCGAGCACGCCGAGCGCTCGCAGGTCGCGGCGTGCACCGGCGGCTCCGTCGACCTGACGTGGACCGTGCCGGCCGGCGCCCGAGCGCAGGCGCGGACGTTCGAGCGGCTGCGGATCGCCGCCAGCGCCGCGGACGTCGCGACGCCGACCGGGTTCGCCGCGACCGGGGAGGTCGAGGACCACGCCCTCGCGCTGACGCTCGCCGCACCGCCGGCACCGCATCCGCAGCCGCCGCCACCGCCGCCGCCTCCGCCCCCACCACCGGCGTCCGCGCGGCCCCACCTCGGCACGTCGGTCGCGATCTCGCGGGCCGAGGGCACGGTGCTCGTCAAGGTCCCCGGCAGCACGCGCTACGTCGCGCTCGGCCAGCTCACCGCCGTTCCGCTCGGCTCGCGCATCGACGCGCGCCGCGGCCGGGTGTTCCTCACGGCCGAGGTCGACGCCCGCACGGGCGCGACCCAGACGGCAGCGTTCTACGCCGGCGTCTTCGACGTCACCCAGTCGACGGGCCGCACGCCGGTCCTGCAGGTCGCGCTCGCCGGTGGGAGCTTCGCGAGCTGCGTGCCGACGAGCCCGGTCACGCGCCGCGTCTTCGGCGCCGGCGCGGTCGCCTCCCCGTTCGCACTCGTCGCCCGCAAGCGCAGCAGGCGCTCGGTGCGCAGGCTCTGGGGCAGGGGCAAGGGGGACTTCCGCACGAAGGGCCGGCGCTCGTCGGGGACCGTGCGCGGCACATGGTGGCTCGTCGAGGACCTCTGCGACAGCACGTACACCCGTGTGCGCCAGGGCACCGTCGACGTGCGCGACTTTCGCCTCAAGAAGACGGTCCGGCTGCGTGCCGGCAAGCGCTACCTCTACCGCGCGTAGAACGGCGGGCGAACGCGAAACGACGAAGGCGACCGCTTGCGCGATCGCCCTCGGGTACGACGAAGATCGTGATCCGGGCTACGAGAGCCCGGGCCAGCGATCAGATGGCCTGGACGTTGACCGCCTTGGGGCCCTTGTCGCCGGCCTCGGCGTCATAGCTGACCTTGGCTCCCTCGGCAAGGCTGCGGTAGCCCTCGCCAAGAATGCCCGTGTGGTGGACGAAGAGATCCTTCTGCCCATCGTCGGGGCTGATGAAGCCAAACCCCTTGTCGTCGCTGAACCATTTCACGGTTCCGGTGGCCATGCTGGCCCTCCTCGGGTGGTGTGCTGCTCACTCCGAGGATTGCTTGGGGCAACGACACGGGGCGCTGGCACTGCATTCGCCGGACCCTGTTGGTCCGGCCGATCCATCGCAACAGTACTGCCTCGCACGTCAGAACGGTTATGGACGTGATAAGAGCCGCGTGGCCGGCTACCTCGCGAGCGACGCGTACTCAGCGTTCGGAAGCATGTTCGTGGCCATGGCCATGCGGTTCGTGAGGTTGTACATCGACGCGATCTCGGCGACGTCCCACGCCTCGTCGATCGTCAGGCCCACGAGCACCAGCCCGTCGAGATCGGATCTCGTCATCGCGCGCGGCGTGAGCGTCAGCTTCTCGGCGTACGCCGCGATCGCGGTGCGCCGCTCATCGAGGCCAGCCCGGCGCCAGTCGAAGGCGATCCGCTCGCCGAGCACGGGATCGCCGAGCTCTTGGCGCAGCGCCGCGCCGTGCGCGACGAGGCAGTACAGGCAGCCATTTGCCTGGCTGACGACGACCGCGATGAGCTCGCGGTCGGCGGCAGTGAGCTGCTCGCTTGGCTCGTGCAGGTCGCGGAAGTACGCGAACCACGCGCTCAGGCGCTCGGGCCGAAACGCCCAGACGCGAAAGACGTTGGGTACGAAGCCGAGCGTCTCGCGCGCCTTGGCGAACAGGCCGCGCAGCCCGTCCGGCAGCTCGCGCTCGTCGGGAACCGGAAACCACGAGCCCGTGTCGCTCACGTGGAGTCCCCCGGATCGTCGCTGACGGCGTGGCGCGCGCGCTGGCGGGCCTCGCCGTAGCGGCGCGTCTCCTCGAAGATGAGCACGACGTGCGCGGCAGCGAGGATTGCGATCGTCGCGAGCGCCGGGATCTCGACCGCGACCGGGATGAACGCGACCAGCAGGATGGCGAGACCCAGGCGCCGGGTGTTGAGCGTGTGCACGTGGCGGTAGCGAAACGCGACGTGCGCGAGCAGGTAGATCGCAGCGCCGCCGAGCAGCGCGGCGGCAGGCACGAGCTTCAGCGGGTCCTCGACGTGGCCGAGCGTCTTCTTCATGCCGAGCGCGACCAGCACGATGCCGGCGATCATCGGGAAGTGCAGGTAGGAGTAGGAGTCGCGCGCCATCTCGTTGCGCTCGCGCCCGATCTCCGACTCGCCGAGGCGGCGCGCGGCGACGTGGTAGACGACGTCGAAGTACAGCCACCACTGCGCGGCCGCCACGGCCGTCCCGATCGCCGCCGCGACCACGATCCCGGCGTCGACCTTCGCGTCGGCGCCGATGCCGATCGCCACGATCGATTCACCGAGCGCGATGATGAGGATCAGCGCATGGCGCTCGGCGAAGTGGTGCGGGACGAGCTTCCAGCCCTCGGCGCCGAAGAAGTACGGGCCGCCCGCGTCGAGGGCGAGCGCGACAGCCCACAGCCCGCCCTGCAGCGCGCCGTCGGCGAACGACGCGCCGACGAGCAGGCCGGTACCGATCGCCGTGCTGCACGCCAGGCCGACGACCGACTTGCGAAAGAGGGGGTCGTCGCGGCTTGCGAGCACGAACAGCCCGATGTGCGCGATCCGCACGACGGCGTAGGCGAGCGCGAAAATCAGCGCCGAGTCCTCGAAGGCGCCGGGCACGCACAGCCCGGTCACGAGCAGTGCCGCCATCGCGACGAACATCACGAGCCGGACGGCGTCCTCCTCGGGGTCGACGACGCTCGTCAGCCACGCGTAGCCGACCCACGACCACCATAGGACGCCCAGCACGAGCATCCCCTTCGCAAGGCCCTCCCACGTCGGCTCGTCGGCCATGAGCGCCGTGCACTGGGTGAGCGCGAGCACGAACACGAGGTCGAAGAAGAGCTCGAGCGGCGTGACCGTCTCCTCCTGGCGCATGGCCGTCGACAGCCGCCGCGTCCGCCCGCTCGCCGCATCCGCGCTCATGCGGCGATCTTGCCAGGTACATTCGGGCGCGTGATGCGACGCAGCCGAACGCCGGACATCGGGCGCCTGCTCGTGTCGTGCCCGGACAAGCCGGGGATCGTCGCCGCGGTCTCGCGGTTTCTGTTCGAGCTCGGCGCGAACATCATCGAGTCCGACCAGTACTCGACCGATCCCGAAGACGGCACGTTCTTCCTGCGGACGGTCTTTCACCGCGCGGGCCTCTCGGCGATGCGCGGCGACCTCGAGCGCCGCTTCGAAGCCGAGGTCGCGCGGCCGTTTGGCATGGCGTGGACGTTCGCCGACGCGGGCGTCCCCAAGCGCGCGGCGATCATGGTCAGCCGCTACGACCACTGCCTGCTCGACCTGCTGTGGCGCGCGCGCCGCGACGAGCTCGACCTCGACATCGCCCTCGTCATCTCCAATCACCCCGAGCTGGCCGAGGACGTCCGCGCGTTCGGCGTCCCGTTCGTCCACATCCCCGTGACGCGCGCCACGAAGGCCGAGGCCGAGCGCCGCCAGATCGAGCTGCTGGCCGGCAACGTCGACCTCATCGTGATGGCGCGCTACATGCAGATCCTGTCGGCAGACTTCCTGGCGGCGGTGGGCGTGCCGGTGATCAACATCCACCACTCCTTCCTGCCGGCGTTCGCCGGCGCGGGCCCGCACCGCCAAGCACGCGACCGCGGCGTCAAGCTCATCGGCGCGACCGCGCACTACGCGACCGAGGACCTCGACGAGGGCCCGATCATCGAGCAGGACGTCGTCCGCGTGACGCACCGCGACAACGCCGAGGAGCTCGAGCGCCGCGGTGCGGACGTCGAGCGCACGGTGCTCGCGCGGGCCGTGCAGTGGCACTGCGAGGACCGGGTCGTCATCGACGGCGAGCGGACGGTCGTGTTCTGAGGTGGCCGGCGGCGAGCGCACGCTGAGCGAGCGCGGGCTCAACCGCGCGCTGCTCGCCCGGCAGGGGCTGCTTGAGCGATTTCAGGGCGGCGTGCCGCGCACGCTCGAGCGCATCGGGGGCCTGCAGGCGCAGTACGCGCCGTCGATGTACGTCGGGCTGTGGAGCCGGATGGAGGGCCTCGAGCGCGACGACCTCACGCGCACGCTCGAACGCCGCAGCACGGTCCAGGCGACGCTCATGCGAGCCACGATCCACCTCGTCGCGCGCCGTGACTACTGGCCGTTCGCGCTCGCCGTCCGCGCGGCGCGCCGCACGATGTGGCTGCGCGCGATGCGGGGCAAGGTAAGCGAGGAGGACATGGCCGAGGCGGCGGCGATCGTGCGCGACCGGCTGGCCGAGCCCGGCGCGACGCTGCACCGCAAGGAGCTCGAGCAGCTCGTCGGCAAGCAGCGCGCGACCTACGTCGGGCTGTGGGTCGACCTCGTGCGCGTGCCGCCGTCGGGGACGTGGGAGCGCCGGCGGGCCGACCTCTTCGCGCTCGCCGAGGACTGGGTGGGCAAGCCGGGCGACCTGACGGAGGCCGACGCGATCGATCACCTCGTGCGCCGCTACCTGGCCGGCTTCGGCCCGGCGTCGATCGCCGACATCGCCTCCTACACGGGGCTCTCGCGCACCGAGCTCGCGGCCCCGCTCGGGCGGCTGCGCGTGCGGCGCTTTCGCAGCGCGTCGGGCGACGAGCTGCTCGACGTGCCGCGAGCGCCGCTGCCCGATCCCGAGACCCCGGCGCCCGTGCGGCTCCTCCCGACCTGGGATGCGACGCTGCTCGTCCACGCGCGGCGCGCAGGCGTGCTGCCCGAGCGCCATCGCGCGAAGATCTTCCACGTGAAGAACCCGCACTCGCTGCCGACGTTCCTCGTCGACGGCGCCGTCGCAGGCACGTGGCGCTACCGCGACGGCCACATCGAGCTCGACCCGTTCGACCCGCTCGACGCTGCCACACGCCGCGCGCTGCACGAAGAAGCCGACCGCCTCGCCGCCTTCCACGCGTAGGAAGCGGCGCCCGCAGCTTGTAGTTGCATGCGCAACCATCTAGACTCCGCACACCACCCATGAGCCCGCAGACACGTCGCATCGCCGCCCTCTTTCGCCCTTACAAGGTGCGGCTGGGGTCCGTGCTCGGGCTCATCACGCTGTCGGCGCTGCTCGGCATCGTCTCGCCGTTCCTGCTGCGCGAGGTGCTCGACGACGCGATCCCCAACCGCGACACGACGCTGCTGGCGTGGCTCGTCGGCGGGATGGTCTTCATCGCGATCGCGACCGGCGTCCTGAGCGTCGGGCAGACGTGGCTGTCGCACATGGTCGGCCAGCGCGTGATGCACGACCTGCGCGCCGCGGTCTACCGCCATCTGCAGCGCCTGTCGCTCGCGTTCTTCACGCGCACGCGCACGGGCGAGGTGCAGTCGCGGATCGCCAACGACATCGGCGGGGTGCAGAACGTCGTCACGTCGACGGCGACGTCGGTCGTCTCGAACGTCACGACCGTCGTCGCGACGATCGTCGCGATGCTGCTGCTCGACTGGCGCCTGGCGATCTTCAGCCTCGCGCTGCTGCCGTTCTTCGTCTGGCTCACCCGCCGGGTCGGCAACGAGCGCAAGCGGATCACGTCCATGAAGCAGGG
This sequence comes from uncultured Actinomycetes bacterium, assembly GCA_963839905.1. Classification (GTDB taxonomy): domain Bacteria; phylum Actinomycetota; class Thermoleophilia; order Solirubrobacterales; family Solirubrobacteraceae; genus CADCVQ01. The sequence continues at coordinate 40,767 of CAWIXC010000019.1, forward strand.
CAGCCTCGCCGACATGAGCTCGCTCGTCGCGGAGTCGCTGTCGGTCTCGGGCATCCTGCTCGGCAAGACGATGGGCCGCTCCGACGAGCTCGCCGAGCGCTTCACGGCCGAGTCCGCGAACCTCGCCGAGCTCGAGGTGCAGTCGCGGATGGCCGGCCGCTGGCGGATGTCGACCGTGCAGATGAGCTTCTCGATCATGCCGGCGCTCGTCTACCTCTTCGCGGGCATGACGATCGCGGACGGGTCGGCGGGGATCACGATCGGCACGGTCGTCGCGTTCACCACGCTGCAGACGCGGCTGCTGTTCCCGATCGGGTCGCTGCTGAACGTCGGCATCGAGATCCAGACGTCGCGCGCGCTGTTCGATCGCATCTTCGAGTACCTCGACCTGCCCATCGACATCACCGAGCGCGCGGAGCCGGTCACGCTGGCGCCCGCGCGGGTGCGCGGCGAAGTGCGTTTCGAGGACGTCTCCTTCCGTTACGAGGAGGGCGGCCCGCGGACCCTTGACGGCGTCGACCTCGTCGTCGCGCCGGGCACGAAGACCGCGATCGTCGGCGAGACGGGCTCGGGCAAGACGACGCTTGGCTACCTCGTCTCGCGCTTGTACGACGTGACCGGCGGGCGCGTGACGATCGACGGCGTCGACGTGCGCGACCTGTCGTTCGCGTCGCTCGCGCGCACGGTCGGGCTCGTCTCGCAGGAGACCTACCTCTTCCACGCGACGATCGCCGAGAACCTGCGCTTTGCGCGGCCGGAGGCGACGGACGCGGAGCTCGTCGCCGCGGCCCGCGCCGCGCGCATCCACGACCTCATCGCGTCGCTGCCCGAGGGCTACGACACGGTCGTCGGCGAGCGTGGCTACCGGTTCTCGGGCGGCGAGAAGCAGCGCATCGCGATCGCCCGGACGATCCTTCGCAACCCGCCGGTGCTCGTGCTCGACGAGGCGACAAGCGCTCTCGACTCCGAGACCGAGCGCGCCGTGCAGGAGGCGCTCGACTCCCTCGCCGAGGGGCGCACGACGATCGCGATCGCCCACCGGCTGTCGACGGTCCGCGACGCCGACGAGATCGTCGTGCTCGAACAGGGCACGATCGCCGAGCGCGGCACGCACGACGAGCTGCTCGCCGCCGGCGGGCGCTACGCGACGCTCGTCGCCGGCAGCGACGTCGGCGCGCCGCTGGCCAGCGCCTAAAGGACCGAAGTACGAGACGCGGCAGGCGTCCCTCATTAAGCCCATTTGACGGCAGGGTCGAGCTACGGCACGGACTCGGGCCGCCGCGTCCGGGCGGCTCGTAGACGCCCAGGCCGCCAACGACTCGCACGAGCGCTACGCGTACAACGCGGCCGGCCAGCTCAGCAAGATCACCACCCCCGACGGCAGCGTGACCGACATCGACTCGGACAGCTCGGGGCGGGTCACGTCCGCAGCGGTCCCGCGGCGGGTGGCGCGGCACAGACCACCCTGCTCCAGTACGCGTACCGCCGGCCCAACCGCACGCTGGTGACCCGCCCAGACAGCAAACGCCAAGTGCAGGGCAACCTCGTGTACTACAAGTTCGAGGGCATCGGCAACCCGTGGAGCCATGCGTCGATCGTGTCGAGGGTCACCCCGCGTGGTGCCTACGTCGCGCAGCACACGACGAACAAGGAGGCCCCTGCTGTCTGACCAGATCGAGGCGATTCGCGATGAGCAGGAGGCCCGCGGGCGCTCTCGGCAGATCGGTGTCGGCTGGGATATCGACTTCGTCCGGCCACATCACACGGCTTGTGACCTCGGCTAGGCTCGGCGTCGTCGCGAAGTTCGGCATCGCCCGTCCGAAGGCATTCCTCGTTGCGACCGCGTTAGGTGCGGCGCTCGCGGTGGAGCGCCTCTTGGCCGCCCGGAGCCTGGACGTCGACTTCGCCGGCTTCGCAATGGTGCAGGAACGACGATAGCCGGGCCACGCTCGGTGTAGCACTACTCGCGATCTGGCTCGTTTCCCGGGCTCATGGACTACGACTCGCTGAGCTCCGGTCAACCGTGAACGCGCCGCTCCCGGCCAAGGGCCCGGGAGCGGCGCGCACCGGCTGGCTAGAGGGCGATCCTCACCTCGCCCCTGAGCTCGAAGGCCTCGTACGTGTGCTGCGGGCCAGGCACGCGGCCAAAGCCCGAGCGCTCGGTCGACTGCAGCCCCGCGGCGCTGACGTCGTCGTACGAGATCTCGTCGCCAGGGATGACCTCCGGCACGATGACCGTGAAGCGGACGATCGGGCGGTCCGCCCGGCCGTCGTCGAGCACGACCGTCGCGCGGGTCCCCTCGTCGGACGGGGTGGTCGTGATCTCGTCGCCGCGAAACTCCTGCGGCGCGCGCCTGCCGATCGCGTGGCTGAGAAAGCTCGCGTTGCCTTCCCCGTCGAGTTCGACCACGACGGATACGCGGCCGTTTGTGACCTCGAAATGCAGCTGCTTGACCATCGTCGCCTCCATGGGCGCCTACCTCCTTGTGCGTGGCGCTCGTCCCGTGACCCACGCTGTCGTGTTCACTCTATTGCCCCACCGATGGTGGTGAACTGTGCGATTCTGTGTGTGATCCTCGTCACGGTGCACTGACCGAAAATATGTGAATAGGTAACCCGAGGGGCCTCTTTCGCCCGTGCCCCGGCGGCGGCTGCCCGGGACGCCCGGCCGCTATCCTCCTAATCCAGACCAACTATGTTGAGTATGGACAGGGGACCGTCATGCTGCACTCCCAGCTTGCTTGGTGGATCGGAGGGCCGATCCTCGGCCTGTGCGTCGTCGCGATGCGCTGGCTCATGAACGAGCGCCTAGGCGTCATGGGCGCGTGGTCGGACGTCGTCGACACGGTGGCCGCGTGGCGCCTGTCGTTCGGCCCGTTCGGGTGGATGCTGTTCGGCCTGATGGCGGGGTCCGCCGCGTTCGCGCTCGTCGCGGGCGGCCCGGACTTCCACGGCTACGGCTGGCTGACCGACACCTTCAGCGGCACCGGCGGCACGCTGCTGATCGTCGGCATCCTGTTCGCCTCCGGCGTCCTCATCGGGGTCGGCACGAAGATCGCGGGCGGCTGCACGTCGGGCAACGGGCTGAGCGGCAACGCGATGGCGTCGCCGGCGAGCATGGTCGCGACGATGACGTTCTTCGCCACGGGGATCGTCGTGACGGTCATCACCGAGGCGCTGATCTAGATGACCTCCACGCGCATCGCCGGGGGCCTGATCGGCGTCGTGTTCGGCGCCGTGCTCTCGTGGTCGGGCATGACGAGCCCGGTCGTCATCCGCGAGGGCCTGCTCTTTCAGAGCTCGTACCTGTTCCTGTTCTTCGCGGGCGCCGTCACGACGGCCTTCGTGGGCCTGCGGCTCCTCAAGCGCAAGGCCCCGCCCGCGCTGCTCACCGGCGAGACCGTCGCGTGGGAGAACGCCAAGCCCGAGCGCCGGCACGTCGTCGGCAGCCTGGTCTTCGGCATCGGCTGGAGCCTGTCGGGCGCGTGCCCTGGCCCGATCGTCACGCAGCTCGGCCAGGGGATCGCGTGGGCCATCCCGACAGCGGCGGGCGTGACCCTGGGGATCGTCCTGTTTCGCCGGATGCAGGCGCGAACGCCTACGCGCGCGGGCCGGGGAGCCGCACGGGTGATCCCGTCACCGGTCGCGGCGGACGCCAGCGCGTAGCGGCCGCCATTCGCGCGAGAGGCTCCGCGGCCGCCGGAAACCTGGGGGAGGCCGGCGGACGTCCTCGTCGAGGTCGGGGAAGGGCTCGACGGCCCACTCGGGCTTGATCCCCAGCTCGTCCTGGATGCTGGTCTTGAACTGGTCGTCGGTGAAGGTGAGCATGCCGCAGTCGGTGTGGTGGATGAGGATGATCTCCTCGGTGCCCAGCAGGCGCTGGGAGATCGCCAGCGAGCGGATCTCGTCGTCGGTGACGACGCCGCCGGCATTGCGGATCACGTGGGCATCGCCCTCCTGCAGCCCGAGGATGCCGTAGGGGTTGACGCGCGCGTCCATGCACGCGAGGACGGCGATCTTGCGCGCGGGCGGCAGGGGCAGGTGGCCCTTGTCGAACGTGGCGGCGTACGCGTCCGCGTTGTGCACCAGCTGCTCGGTCGTGCTCATATGGTCCTCCGTTGGTGGACGGTCGGGGTCGACCGCATTTTATATAAATTTGATCGACTTTAGAGTCTTTGCGCGGGTCCCCTACCCGACCGGCGGCTGGCGCAGCGATCTTGTGATGCCGAGGGGGACACCGGACGTCACCGTCCAGCCGCCCTGTGGGAAGTACTCGGTGTCCTTCGCCTCCCCGCCGATCGAGGTCGGGACGAGCGTCGGCGAGAGGAACTGCGGCTGCAGGGCGACGACGCTCGGGGACCCGGCGCCCGGCTCGCGCGGGCTCCACGGCGCGAGCAGCGCGTTGGTGAACACGCGCGGCGTGCGGAGGTTCGCGGCGATCGCGTTCGCGCTCGTCCCCGAGCGCAGCGCGTCGCGCAGGGCCAGGCCCGCCGCGTAGCCGCGCAAGCCGTCAAGCGAGGCGATGTCGCCGCGAAAGAGCAGGGGGACCGCTGAGCGATAGAGCCCGGCGTCGGCCGTGTTCGTCGCGACCTCGCTGACGCCCTGGATCGCGCCGAAGCGCCCGAGCGCGCCCGCGCTCAGGACGTAGGTCTCCGAAAGGACGCGCTCGGAGAACAGGAGCGGCGCGGGGGCAAGGGTTCCTCCTCGCTTGACGCCGAGCCGTGCGATCGCGCGAGCCTCGGCGCCGCCGGCGGCGGGCGCGTCGAGGATCAGGGCGGTCGTCCGGCGGCGGTCGAGCGTCGCGGCCAACTCGTCGTCCGAGAGCCCCGCCAGGAATCCCGGCTCGAGGCGCATGAGCCTCGGCTCGGGGCCGGGCGTGGCCGGTGCGCCGCGCGCGGCCGACGACGCTCGCAGCCCGGTGCGCAGCCCGGCCAGCAGGCGCCGCGACTGGGCGTCGGCGCCGACGTCGGCGCGCACCGTCCGCACCCCGGACTCCCCGGAGACGAGGATGCGATTGCGCACGAGCTGCCCGAACGCGAGGCCCTGCGCGTACGGATCGGCGGCGAGGCGGAAGACGTCCGCGGCGGCGGTGGGGTCGACGGCGGGGTCGCCCACGATGCTCGGGATGCCCGCCCGCGAAGCGGCCTCGACCGCCGCGACGGCGCCGGTTCCGCACGTGCCCGCCGAGGCGATCGGGCTTGCGGCGAGGCCCCGCCGCGCGGCCGCCGCCGCTCCCGCGACGGTGCCGCCGCTGTCGAGCACGAGCGGCGCGACCTTGCGCCCGCCGTCCGCGCCCCCGTCCGCGTTTAGCCGAGCGAGCGCGAGCGCGAGGCCGATGACGTGCGCGCGGCAGCGCTCGGCGTACGGACCCGAGAGGTCCGCGACCGCGAGCACCTGCACGGGGCTCGCACCGGGGGCGCGGGGAACGCCCACGACGAGCGGGACGGGCGGCGCGGCCGCGCCGTCGATCGTGACATAGCCGTACCACGTGCCGTCCGCCGCGAGCTCGACGGCGGCCGACCAGGTCAGCCCGCCGTTTCGCCGCAGCTTCGCGTGCACCGGCGCGACGCCGCAGGTCGCACAGACCAGGCGCGCGCGTACGGTTTTCGGGACGGGCTGGCCGGGTGCCGTCCCCACCGTGAGGACGTTCGCGCCCGTGCGCGCGGGCGCCAACCCCACGGGCGCGTTGGCCTTGGCGAGCAGCGCGGTCCCGAGCGCCGGGCCGGGAAACAGCGAGCCGCGCTGCGCGGGCACGGGCTGGCCGCGGCCCTGGGCGAGGCTCGAGAGCGTGACCGCGAGCACGAGGATCCCGAGGACGCCGGCGGCCTCGGCGCGCAGCAGCAGGCCGCGCGGCCCGGCGGTGTCGGCACGCAGGAGCAGGCCGCGCGGCCCGGCGGCCGCGCCGCGACGCGCACCCGCGGCCTCACCGCGCACACCCTCGCCGCGCCCGCCGACGGCCGAAGGGTTTTCCTCGCCGCGCGCATCCTCGCCGCGCCCGCCGACGGCCGAAGGGCTTTCTTCGCCGCGGCCGCGCCAGCGCCACCACGCCACCGCCGCGCCCAGCGCGACGATCCCGACCAGCACCGCCTTCACGATCACGACGCGCCCGTAGTCCGACCAGCGCAGGAAATACCAGCGATCCACCTCCCGGATCGCGGCCAGCACGCCGGTGACGATCGCGACGCCGAGCGCCGCCCCGGCGGCCGGCGCGAACGCCCGCGCGCCCTCGGCGAGCGGCAGGTTCCCGCGCAGGGTGATGAGCGCCAGCGCGAGCACGCCGCCGAGCCACAACCCTGCCGTGAGCACATGGACGCCCTGGTCGAGCAGCGCCCAGAAGGATGGGAACGACAGCGCGTGCCCCGACAGCGCGTAGGTCAGGAGGACGGCCACGCCGCCGCCGAGGTACAGCCGCTCGCGAGCTCCTCCCTTCGTCAGCGCCAGAGCCCCCGACAGCACGGCGACGAGGATCCCGCGGACGAGATCGGAGATCCCGGTCGCGCTGGCGGTGAGCAGGCCGAGGTCGAGGTCGCCGCCCGTGCCCGAGGTCGCGCCCGCGAGCACCCCTTCGACCGCGGCAAGCGCGACCACCAACCACGCCACCGTCGCGGCCCGGCGAAGGATCTCGCCGGGCGGAGCCTCGCCGGCAGCCTCCGCGTCCCTTGGCCGCCGCAGCAGCCCGAGCAGCACGAAGCCGCCGAGCAGGAACGACGCCGCCACGATCCCGAGCCAGCGACCCAGGACCTTGACGACGCCGTCGGCCGCCGCGTCCTCGCCGCCGCGCCCACCACCGGCGCCCGCGAGGCGCTCGACGCCCCGCGGCGGCGCGCCCTTCGCGCCCGCGACCCCGAATCCGAACGAGCCCGTGACGACGTGGCCGTCGTCACCGAGCACGCCCCAGCGCACGCGGTAGACGGCACTGGCCAACCCACCACGCGGCCGTACCGAGAGCGTCCGCCGGCCGTCGGCCGCGCGCACCGGCCCCACGGCCAGCTCGCGGCCCGACGGGCCATACACCCGGATCCGCGACCCGCGCGCGACACCGGGCTCGCTCAGGACGAGCGTGATCGCCGACGGCGACTCCGACGCGACGAGCCCCGGCTGCGGCGTGGCCTGCAGCAGCAGGGGATGCGCCAGCGCGACCGCCGCCCGGCGCCGAACACGGCACCGAGCACGGCAGCCGCGCCGAGCAGGGCGCGGCGCGACCTCACGACGGCGCCAACCGCCTACGTCTTCTTCGTCGGGCAGCGCGTGATGCTCCGCGTGCGAGTCACGGTCTTGCCACCAGACGCCCTTGTCTTCGTCGTGATCTTGAACTTGCTCGCCTTCACCTTCTTGAGGTCGAGCAGCACGCTCCAGCGGCCGGTCTTCTTGCTCTTCGAAGTCTTCAGCGTCTTGCCGGCGAAGCGCACCGTGCCGCCCGTGATCTTGCGGCCCTTGACCTTCGGCAGCGTGATCCGCAGCGCCGTGCGACACGACGCGGCCACCACGCCACGCGTCGAGATCCGCGATGCCTCCGTGCAGATCCCCGGCGGGCAGACCCAGATCTCCGAGTGCGGCTTGTAGAAGCCCGCGTCCGGGTTGCCGGGCCAGTTGCGACGGTTGAAGTTCACGCCCAGAGCGCCCGTGTGCTCGTCGCGGAAGTCCTCGTCGTAGCTCAGCTTGCCGTCCGGCGCGATGTTGACGTTGTAGAAGCGGTGGTCGCCGTCGACGCCGGTCCTCGAGACGAAGTAGTTCGAGAACGTCAGCCGCCACGGCACGCCGTTCTGGTCGAGCGAGTGGTGGTCGAGCGCCCCCCAGTGCGGGCCGCCGCTCGTGATGTCGTTGACCGGCAGGGCCGAGATCAGCGTCGGGCAGTCGGCGACCTTCTCGCCCTTCGCCAGCTTCTGAAACAGCTGGATGCCCGAGATGTCGAGGCCGTTGCGGTGGATGCCGCGCGAGATGTCACAGTCCACCTCGCCATCCTGCGCGCTGCGGATCAGCGGCGAGATGTCGATGTCGTAGACGAGCTTGAGCTGCCCCTGGTCGAAGTAGTTGTCCGACGCGGGGTTGCGGCCCTGGACCGAGCGAAACAGGATCTTGTTGTTCGGCGCGACCTGGTGCCACGCACCGCCGGCGCAACCGCCCGGCTCGTCGATGCCCTTGCCCTGCGGCAGCGCGAGCTGCGACAGCCCGTCGTTCCAGACCTGGACGATCTGGTTCGAGAAGCCGCCCTTGGCCTTCGTGATGTCCGGGATGAAGAAGATCCCGCCGCCGCACATCGAGCCGGCGAACAGGCCCTTGGACTCGAGGCCGTTGTAGCGGCCGGCGTCCGGCCAGGTCTTCGCGTCCTCCATGATCCCGTACTGCTCATGCGCGCGCTGGGCAGGCTCGAGCGGGCCGTTCGGCACGTGACCGACGCCGATGAGCTTCGGCTTGCCCGCGTTCGCGCCCGAGATGTCCCACGAGCGGACCGTCGGGCGGAACGCGTACTTGTCGACGGTCTTCGCCGGGTCGAGCACGATCTCGCGCGGCTCGGCGTAGTCGGCCGTGACACCGACGCCGAGGTCGGTCCGGAACTCGATGCCGTGCGGGTTGGCGCAGGTGCCGAGCGGCCGCGACTCGCGCAGCGAGCACGGCTCCGGCACGCCGCCGGGGTTCTTGCCCAGCTTCGTACCGCCGGCGAGCGCGCCGCCCGCGGGCGATTGCGACTCGACGACGACGCCCTTCGTCGGGTGCGGCTTGAACGTCACGATCGCGCCCGGCGAGCCGCCAAAGTTCGCGAGCGGGCCGCCCATCAAGGTCAGGTAGTAGCGCCCGTTGGCGCCCTTCTCGTACGCGTCTGCGATCGACCCGCTCGGCGTCTCGGTGTTCGGGATCTCGTTGAGCAGCTTGAGGTTCGGGATGTCCTTCGCGTCGAGGACGTGCGTCGTGCCCGTGTACAGGCCGCCGGCGAGGATCAGGTCGCCGTCCTCCCACTGGTACTGCATGTGGTGCGCCTCGTTCTCGAGGCCCCATGGCAGCGGCAGCTGGACGAAGTTGACGACCTTGCCGTAGTCGCCGTTGTCCGAGCCGTCGATGTTGTGCTTGCGCAGGTCGATGACCTGAAAGCCGTCGAGGCCCGGCAGGAACTGCGGGTTGAGCAGGTCGACGAGCCCCTGCGGGTTGACCGTCGCCGCCTGGATGAACTTGCTGATGACGTCGGCGTGGACGTCGGCGACGTTCTGCTTCGACGACCACACGACGTTGTACTCGGGCTTTGCGAGCGGGTCGGGCTGCGGGCCGGTGCCGGCCTTGAACGCGGCCTGCGCGGCCTTCCAATCGGCGACGGCCTTGTCGCGGCGCGCGATCGCGCCGTCGATCGGGTTGTTCTTGACGCTGCCGATGTTCGTGGCGTTGCCGAGCGTGTTCGCCAGCCACTCCGGACTGATCGGCAGGTCGCCGAGCCCGTCTCCGCCCGACTGCCCCGATGCGGCCGGAACGCCGACGGCGACGCTCGCCGCGATCAGCCCGATGGCGAGCGCTGCGGCCAGCGGGCCGCGGCGACCGCGTGATGCGTCGCGATGGATCATGTACGTCTCCCCTTGAATCGTCCGCCGGGCGCGGGTGCGCCGGGCGAGTTCGTCCACAAGCCGATGTCCTGCCTGCGGCAAATACTACATAATTTTGATCGACATACTCCGTATTGGATCAGCAGGTCGGCTCGAAGACTCCTTCGAGGTGCCAGTGGCCGGTGAAGTTGTTGAACGACCCGCCCACGACCTGGCTCGTCCAGTCGAGCGTGTAGGCCTTCGTGTCGGCGTTGTAGGTTCCCGTGACCGGGCTCGTCAGGCCGGGGCTCGAGCCGTCGGGCTTCGGCGAGCCCTGGTTGAAGAACGCCTTGTTCCACGACGCCGACAGCGCCTGCAACTGCCCCGAGAGCTTGCCGTCGGAGACCGTGATCGTCGGCGCCGGGACGGCGAGGCCCGTCTGCGAGGCCTTGGCGGAGGTCGACGCGCTGTAGGCGATCGCCGCGAAGCGCTGCGGGGCCATGATCCGGTCCGACAGCGAGTCGCCCAGCACCGAGAACGCCGGGGTCGGCGGCTCCTGGAAGCTGCCGGTCCGCAGGCCCCCGTCCTTGCCCGGGGCGATGAGCGTGAACGTCCCGCCCTTGGAGTTCGGGTTGGGGAAGAACGGCCCGCTCGCGACGCTGCCGCCGGGCAGCACGAGCCGGATGTGCGAGCCGCTGGCCTGCCCGTTGGCATACGCCCCCGGCGTGATCCGGAAGAGCCCGTTGAGCGGGATCCCGGCCGTGGCCGGCGCAGCGGGCGGGGCGGCGGGCCTCGGCTTCTTCTTCTTGGCCTTCTTGCGCTTCGCGTCGGCCTTCTTCTTCGCCGCCGCTTTCTTCTTCGCCGCAGCCTTCTTCTTCGCCGCGGCCTTCTTCTGCGCGGGAGTCTGCGCGGCGGACGAGACCGCGGCCCCTGCCGGGTCGTTCGAGGATCCCGAGGGCACCAGCGCCGACGCGTTGATGCCACCGCTCAGCAGCGCGCCGGCCAGCAGGCCTACGACCAGATATGTCAGAGAGGAGCGGCTCATCAGCGCGGGACGAACGTGCCTTCGAGGTGCCAGTAGCCGCTGAAGCCGTTGAACGCCCCGCCGCTGATCCTGCTCGTCCACGTCAGGACGAAGCGCTTCGTCTTGGCGTTGTAGGTGCCGGTCGCGGCGCGGCCGGAGCCGTTGGGCTTCGGAGCACCCTGGTTGAAGTACTGGCGGTTCCACTCCGCCGTGTAGCCGGGCAGGTTCACGGTCAGCCGGCGGCCGCTGACGCGCGCGGTCGGAGCGTTGACGCTCCTCTTTGACTGCGGGTCCTTCGCGAGCGTCGCGACGCTGAAGTTGATGCTCGTAAACGGCTCGGGCCGGATGATGCTGCTCGCGCGGGCGCTGCCGTTGCGCGCGAACGCCGGGCTCGGGTGCGGCTGGTGGCGGCCGGTCACGATCCCGCCGGCCCGGCCGGGTCGCCCGAGGGTGTACGTCTTGTCGCGCGCCCTCGAGTCCGGGTTCTTCAGGTAGCCCTCCCCGCGCGCGAGGATCATCCGGAAGTACGTCCCGTGCGCCTTGCCGCGCGAGTAGCTGCCCGGCTGCAGCCGGAACGTGCCGTTGAGCGCCCGCGAGCTCGCGGCCTGCGGCTCGCCGGGTGAAGGGGCGATCGCGATCGCGGCGGCGGCGAGCAGCGCGAGGCCGAGCAGGCCGGTGGTGGTGCGGCGGATGCAGCGGGTCATGGTGCGCCTCCTCGGCGGTTTGAGTGCGGGCGTGTCGCGAGCGCCAGTCCGGCGATCAGCAGGCCCGGGACGACGAAGAACCAGGGAAACAGCGGAAACGGCGGCAGGGCGGAGATCGCCTCGTAGTTGTCGACGTTGTCGCTCATCGCGCCGATCATCGGCGTGAGGTCGTTGAGGATCGAGATCCAGCGGCGGTTGAGCGTCGTGAGGTCCGGGAAGCGCTCCGCGACCTCGCGCGCCGCGAGCCCGGAGCCGCGCAGCGCCGGCACGATCTCCAGGCGCAGCGACCCTTGGCCGACGGCGATCGTGCTGAAGTAGCCCTGCATCGTCTCGACCTTCTCGCGCGTCTCGATCGTCTCGAACGCGGTCATCATGCGCCCGCCCTTCGGGGCCCGATCGAACATCTGGAAGGCGAACGGGGCGATCACGAGGCCGATGCCGACCGCGACGAGCGCCCAGCGGATCGCCGCCCGCGCGCGCGCCGCGGCAAGCGCGACCAGCGCCAGCAGCGCGACGAGCGCCCCCGGGATCACGAAGAACCACGGAAACAGCTCGAAGCTCGGCAGCGCCGCGACGGCCTGGTAGTTGCCGGCGTTGGCCTGGATCGTGTCGAGCAGGCTCGTCATGTCGTCGTTGATCGGAGGCCACGCGGCCTCGAACTCGGCGAACGACGGGTAGCGCTTGTCGAAGCGCTGGCGGGCGGCGGTGCCGCTGCCCTCAAGCCGCCGCGCGACCGGCCCGGCGGTCTCGCGCACGCCGGCGTCGATGTCGCGGATGTGGCGCTGGAAGCCGTCCAGCCGCTCGCCGGTCATGAACGGCTTGAACTCCTCCATCATCACGGCGCCCTTCGGCCCGCGGTCGAACATGCCGCACAGCAGCGGCGCGGCGGCCAGGCCGAGGCCGATCACGGCCACGGCGACGAGCGCCAGACGCCCTGCGCCCGAGCGCGGCGCACCCCCACTCGTCCACAAACCCCGCATTCTCTATCAAGTTAGTGCGTTAATGCCTACGGCACCGGTTTGCGTAGCGTTGGCGGACCATGCGCGCGCTGGACATCCGCCGGCTCGGCCCGGGCGACGAGCAGGCCGCGCTCGCGGCGGGCGAGCTCTTCGACGACCCACCGGACCCCGACGCCACGCGGCGCTTCCTCGGCGAGGCCAACCACCACCTGCTCATCGCCTACGACGCCGCGGACACGCCGCTCGGCTTCGTCTCCGGCGTCGAGACGACGCACCCCGACAAGGGCACCGAGCTGTTTCTCTACGAGCTCGGCGTCGACGAGGCCGAGCGCCGGCGCGGCGTCGGCCGGGCGCTCGTCGAAGCCCTCGCGCAGCTCGGGCGCGAGCGCGGCTGCTACGGGATGTGGACCGGCACCGAGTCGGTCAACGAGGCCGCGCTCGCGACGTACCGCAGCGCGGGCGCGCGCTCGTCCGAGGGCACCGTGATCGTCGAGTGGGACCTGGCGTAGCGGCTCAGCCGCGCAGCGTCGCCGACGCCTGGCAGGTCAACCCGCGCGGGCCGGTCGCGCGGGCCGTGACGTTGTCGGCGCCCTCGTAGTCGCCGTAGGAGCGGCGCACGCGAAACGACCCGCTGCTGGTCGTGCGCACGGTCCCGCGCCACGCCACGCGCCGCTCGTGCACGAACACCACGCGCCACGACTCGCGCGGCCTGCGCCGCTTGACCTCGAACTCGACGCGGATCAAGCCGTCGCGCGCGCGCAGGCGCAGCTCGGAGGACGCGCCCTTGCTGCAGCGGCCTTTGACGCGCGCGTCACGGTCGCCGCTGCCACCCCCGCTCCCGCTGCTCCCGCTGCCACTGCCGCTGGTCCCGCTGCCCGAGCCCGCGAGCGCCGGCGCGGCCCCGACCAGCAGGACGAGCGAGCACAACAGGCAGGTGAGGGGGCGACAGGCCATCACCACACCATCGACCCCGGGGAGCCGCCGCACAATGGGACTTTGGTCGCCCAACGCTCAGCCTTTGACGCCGCGGCGCTCCGCCCACAGCGCCGCCTGCGTGCGATCGGTGACGTCCAGCTCGCGGAAGATCCGCGTGAGGTGCGACTTCACGGTCTTCTCGGAGATCTGCAGCCGCCGGGCGATCAGCTTGTTCGGCAGGCCCTCGACGAGCAGCGCGAGCACCTCCCGCTCGCGGTCGGAGAGCCCGGCGAGCGGGTCCGGCGCGCTGCGGGCGTCGAGGATCGTGCGCGCCGCGCGCGGATCCAGCGGCGACTCCCCGCGCGCCGCGGCGCGGATCCCCTCGGCGACCTCGTCGGCGTCGACGTCCTTGAGCAGGTAGCCGCACGCGCCGGCCTCGAGCGCGCCCATGATCCGCGGGCGGTCGGAGAACGAGGTCAGCACGAGCACCGCGACGCCGGCGTGCGCGGCGACGATCTGCTTCGTCGCCTCGATTCCGTCGAGCACGGGCATGTCGAGATCCATGAGCACGACGTCGGGCTGAAGCTCGGCGCACCGGCGCACCGCCTCCGCGCCGTCGGCGGCCACGCCCGCGAGCTCGACGTCCTCGAGCGCGGAGATCAACCGGCCGAGGCCGTCGCGGATGACGCCGTGGTCGTCGGCCAGCAGCACGCGGATCATCGTGGTGGCAGCTCCATCTCGACCGTCGTTCCCGCATCGGGCTCCGAGCGCACAGCGAGGGTCCCCCCGGCCTGCGCGACGACCTCGCCGAGCAGCGTCAGCCCGAGATGGCCCTCCTTGCCGCGGCGCGCGCGGTCTTGCGCGGCGAACCCCACGCCGTCGTCGACGACGACGAGCCGCGTCGCCCGCTCCGCGGTGCACGTCACCTCGACGCGCACCGTCGCGGGCTTCGCGTGGTCACGCGCGTTGCGAATCGCCTCGCGGGCGGCCCGGTACACGAGCGCGTCGTGGTCGCCGCTCGCGGCCTCGTCGACCTCGAGCGTCGTCGCGATGCCTGCGGCCTCGAGCGGGCTGAGCAGGTCGGAGAGCGCGACCCGCAGGCCGGCCGACTCGAGGTTCGGCGGATGGATCTCGACGAGCAGCGTGCGCAGGTCGCGCACGCCCTGGCGCAGCGTGCCGGTCGCGTCGCGCAGGACCTTCGCCTCGGCGTCGTCGCCGCGGCGCTCGGCGTCGGCGGTGAGCGGTGCGAGCCCGAAGGCCACGCCCGCGAGGTCCTGCACCACGCCGTCGTGCAGGTCGGCGGCGATCCGCCGGCGCTCCTGCGTCGACGCCTCGACGGCGCTCGACAGCAGCGCCTCGCGCTCGCGCTGCCCGCGCTGCAGCCGCCGAGCGAGCGACCACGCGAGCGGCACCTGCAGCAGCACGAGCACGACGAGCCCGGCGATGAGCGGCGGCGAGATCTCGCGCAGCAGGGCCTTCGCGTTCGCGTTCGTCGAGCTGAACCGCTGGTAGATCTCGAACAACAGCGGCGTCCCGTTCGGCGTGCGGATGACCGTGTGCGCCTCGAGCAGCTTGCCCTCCTGGCGCTCGAATACGTTCTCGTGCGCGGAGAGGTCGCTCAGCTCGGAGTCGGCCTTCCCGTTCTTGAACAGCTCGAGCTCCTCGTCGCCGAGCGGGAACGTCGTCCCGATGAGCTCGGGAACGTCGGAGTAGAGGATCGTCCCGTCGCGCGTCCACAGCTTCACGCGGACGATCGCGTCGTCCGGGTCGTCGGGATCGTCCGCCCCGACGATCGGGTCGGTGAGGACCTGGGTCGTGACGACGTCGTCGACCTTCGCGATGGCGTCCCTGTCGCCGTGCAGGATCGCGTCGGTCAGGCCCGATGCCTCGACGCTGGCCCCCGCCGACCGCACCCGCTCACTCGTGCGCTTGGTCGCCTCGTCGACCGCGATGCCGCGCAGCACGAAGAACGCGCCGACGACGATGACGGAGATCGCCACGATGCTCCCGAGCATGAAGCGCGCGACGGCCCCGACGGCCCGCGCGACCGCGGCGCTGGCGCGCGGGGACGCGGCGTCGGCGTCCCGGGAACCCTGCGACCTAAGTCCCATTGAGATCCAGACCGGCCGACTCCGACAGTGTGATCAACACAACAGGAGGTCACCGATGAAGTCCAACCGCACCATGATCGTGAGCCTAGTCTTCGCCGTCGCCGCACTTGCACCCGCCACGGCCATCGCCAAGCACGGCGCCGACGACCCCGCCGGCGACGACCGCGGCGGCCAGACCACCGGCAACTCCGGCAGCTCGGGCGGCTCCGGCAGCTCGGGCGGCTCGGGCGGCAACAGCTCCGACGACAACGGCTCGAGCAGCGGCCGCAACGACTCCGCCAGGCGCAACCGCCGCGAGCTGCGCGTCACCGGCTCGTGCACGGGCAACTCGCGCGCCAAGCTCAAGGTCAAGCGCGACCGCGGTCGCCTGAAGACCGAGTTCGAGGTCGACCAGAACGCAAACGGCGTGAGCTGGGCCGTGAAGCTCAGCCGCAACGGCACCGTCGCCGTCAGCACGACCCGCACGACGCACGCCCCGAGCGGCTCCTTCAGCATCGAGCGCCGCCTGGGCAACGGCCCCGGCCCGGACACGATCAGCGCGTCCGCCACGAGCCCGACCGGCGAGGTCTGCACGGCCAGCGCGACCATCTGACCCACGCTGGCAAGCCCGGCCCGAGCCCCAGCGGGCTCGGGCCGCCTTCGCGGCCGGCGCTTGAGCCTCAGGCCGCGCTGGGGATCGGCGCGGCGAACTCGCGGATGGCCGAGGCCAGCCTGGCCGGGTCGTCGAGCGGGATGAGCGAGTAGCTGTCGGGCACCTCGACGAGCTGGGCTCGCGGCAGCAGCTCGGCGAGTCGGCGCCCGTGCTCGGGCGGCATGACGCGATCGCGCTGCGCCCAGACCACGAGCGCCGGGCGGTGAAAGCCCGCGAGGCCGTCCGCGACCTCGAGCAGGAGCTTGCGCTCCTTGGAGATCGCGCGAAGGACCCTCACGGTGTCGCGGCGGATCCCGGCCTGCTGCAGGACCGGCTTGATCCAGCGCGCCGTGGCGGCGTCGCCGCGCTTGGTCAGCCAGCCGAAGGAGATCGGCAGGCGGCGCAGCGGCTTGATGCGAAGCTGCTGCATGAACAGCCCGAACAGCGCGGGCGGAAGCTTGCCCGTGAGCACCAGCGTCTTCCCGGTCAGGCCGGGTGGGAAGTTGTCGAAGGCGTCACACGAGACGAGCACGATCGACCCCACGCGCGGGCACGGCTCGCAGACGAGCAGCTGCACGAGCGCGCCGCCGGTGTCGTTGCCCACGACCATGACGTCGTCGAGGTCCAGGCGCTCTAGGAGCTCCGCGACCAGCCGCGCGATCCCGCGCATGGAGAGGTCCGCGTCGTCGGGCATCGGGCGGCTGTGGGCGCCGAGCGGCAGCAGTGGCGCCACGCATCGGAAGTCGCCCTGGAGCTCCGCGATCACCCCGTCCCACAACGACGTGTCCATGAGCAGCCCGTGCAGCAGCACGGCCACCGGCCCGTCGCCGCCCGAGTCCTCGTACTCGATCGTCCCGCTCGACAGCTCGATCGTGTGCATGGTCATCCGCCCGTCTCGAGTCCCTGGCCGCCGCCGATCGCGACCACCTCGCTGAGGTCGGGCTCGACGCGCGCGTGTCGGGGCGCCACTACCCCGTCGACGGGGAGCTGCAACGTCGCGAGCGGGTCGCGCCCCTTCCACCGGCCCTCGGCGACGTACGGGAGGTGGCGCGAGAATGACATCTCGTGGTGAAACTCGCGCTCGCGGTCCTTCTTGATCGCCTTCAGATGCCCGCCCGGATACGTCCCGCGCGCGTACTCGCGCATCACCGGTGCGTTGCGCCACAGCGAGAGCGTCCCGATCACGAGCGGCGGGCGGATGAGCGTGATGCCCTCGATGAAGCCCGGATGCGTCGCCGCCTCGCGCTCGGCCGCGCCGGCGGCCTTGATGAACGGGAGGAAGCGGTTGGCCCGCACCTTCGCCATCGTCAGCGCCGCGACGGGGTGCTCGCCCGTGGGGCGCTCCTGCCGCGGCAGGTCGGGCAGGCCGGCGAGCACGCCGAGGCTGCGGACCGGCCGCATCCGCATGCTCCAGCCGTCCGCGTACGGCTTGACGGACTTGTGCTGCATGAACCGATCCAGCGACTCGTCGTCGTCCCACGCGGCGATCATGATCACGCCGGTCACGTTGAGCGAGGGCAGCATCCCCGAGCGCAGCGACGCCGTGAGCCACGTCTGCGCGTAGCGCATGCCCTGGATGGCGGAGGGATCGGGCTTGGACAGCAGCGTCCTCACGGCTCTGGGGATGCCGACCTCGGCGATATGTACGGACAAGAGCATGGTTGGTTGATCCAATCGGGTTGTTGTGTGTGCGACGAGGCGCCTACGCCTTCAGGTCACCGGCGCGGGCCGCCTGTGCGTCGCCGCCCGAGGCGCCGGCTGCTCGCCGGCGTCGGCAGCGACGATCTCGCTCGCGACCCGGCGCCCGGAGTAGATCGCTCCGCTCATCGATCCGAACTCGACCGGCACCGTCTCGGCTCCCGCCCAGTGGATGCGGCCGATCGGCTCCTTCAGCGCGGGCCCGAACTCGGTGTAGAGGCCCGGCGGCGCGTACGCGTGGTAGCAGCCGCGCGTGTACTGCTCCGCCATCCAGTTCTGCTCGATGAAGTCGCGCGGGTGACCCGCCTGCGGGCCGAAGTAGTGCACGAGCTGACCGACGACGAGCTCGCGCCGCTCGGTCGCGGACATCGCGGCCACGCGGCGAGCGGGCGGGCCGGTCACGAACGCGGTGAGCACGCCGGGCGTGCCGTCGGGCGGGCAGCTGTCGAGCACCGCCCGCACCGGGCTCGTGTGGCTGATCGCCAGGCCGGTCAGCCCGGCGGCGCGCCAGAACGGCTCGTCGTAGAGGACGAGGTACTTGATCGCCGCGCCGAACGTCAGGCGCTGCGTGACCTGGTCGCGGTAGGCCGGGAGCGCGGGGTCGTAGTCGAGGCGGCCCGCCAGCGGCACCGGGACCGCGACGACCACGCGCCGGCCGACGGCCTGAAAGCCGGGACCGCTGACCCGAACGGAGTCACCGGAGTGCTCGATGCGACGCACCGCCGCTTCGCACCAGGTCTCGTCCGCGACGCTCTCGGCCAGGCGCATCGCCAGGCCGTGCGACCCGCCTACGAAGCGGTTCTCGAGCGTGCCCCCCGTGACCGTCGTCGTCGCCCGGAAGCCGCCGGTCCCGTTGGAGTAGTTGAGCACGTGCAGCAGCGAGACCTCGGACGGCGAGGCGGCCATCCCGCTCTCGATCAGCAGCCGCATGAGCGATCGACCGCTGCGCGTGTGCACGTTGCGTTGCGTCCAGGACCACATCGTCTCGCTGTCCCAGCGCCGCGCGTGCGGAGCCTCCCACGGCGCTTCCTGCGGCACCTCGCGCCGCATCCACTCGAGGCGCAGCGCCGCCTGGGCGAAGTCCACCAGCGCGGCGGGGCTGACCTTCGGGACCTGCCCCTTCCAGCGGGCGATCCGGCCGTCGTCGTCGATGAGCTTGTAGCCGGTGTCGTAGACCTTGTGCGAACCGATTCCGACCGAGCGCGCCGTCTTGGCGCTGACCGAGTCGTGCTGGCCGTGAAACTCGCAGCCGAGCTCGACGACCTTGCCGTCGCCGATCGGCCGGCTGAGCGAGCGCCCGCCGAGGCGCGAGCGCGCCTCGAGCAGCGCCACGGATTTGCCGGCCCGCTTGAGCTCGCGGGCCGCCGTGATCCCGGCGAACCCGCCACCGACGACGATGACGTCGGCTTCGATCGATGGGTTCTCGCTGATGTGCCGCAACCTGCCTCCTCGGCTTGGGGTGACGAGATCCACGCGCCTACGCGCCGTCGCGCAGCAGGATCTCCGGGCGGATCGGCTCCGAGCGCCCGTTTCCACCGCTCTTGATGCGCTCCGTGAGGAGGTAGCGCCGCGCCTTCGCGGTGGCGGTCCGCTGCAGCTCCTCGGGCGCGACCACGACCGGGTCACCGAGCCCTTCGATGCCGGCGGACGCCGCGCGCCAGGCCTCGTCGCCAAGCGGCTTGCCGTCGCGCATGCAGACGACCGCGGCCGGCTTGCCGTGCTCGTCGGGCACGACGACGACCTCCTCGGCGTCGGGAATCCGGTCCAGGAGCAGGTCCTCGATGCGCAGGCAGCTCTCGACGCCGTCGATGCGGTCCGCGACGCGGTCGAGCACCTCGAGTTGATGCCGGCGGCCTCGGCGCCCCCAGTCCCCCGTGTCGAACCACTTGCCGTGGCGGCGCTCGGAGAACTTCTCGGGTGTGCCGACGAACGCGAGCACCCGACCCGGCGTCTTGACCTGGATCATTCCCGGCTCGTGCTGGTTGCGCCGGCGCGCGCCGGTCGCGGGATCGGCGATCCGCGCGCGGACGCCGGGAACCTCCCAGCCGACGCTGCGCGAGTCGCGGCTGCCCTGGCGCGCGGCCGAGCGCCGCGTGTAGCCGCGGACCGACACGACCGACGTCTCGGTCATCCCGTAGCACTGCAGCCAGACCGGGAACGAGCGATCGGTCGCGGCCAGCATCCGGCGGACGGTGCGCGGGTGGATGGCATCGAACGTGTTGAAGAACACGCGGATGCTCGAGAACGGCCGCGACGGCTCGTCGGCCAGCCGCTCCCAGCCCACGAACGCGTTCGGGTGCGCCTCGACGATGGTGGGCCGGAAGCGCGTGAACAGCCGCATGATCGTCTCGTCGTCGGGCTTGCCGATCGCGAGGATGGGCGTGCCGCGCGACAGCGAGGCCATCTGGGTCACCGCGGCCCTGATGTGGACGTGCGAGATCGCGCTTGCGAACAGCTCGTCGGGGCCGTGGACGAACGGGAAGACGGACTCTCGCAGGGCGGCGAATGTCACGCCGGCGGCGGATGCCTCGCCGAGCTTCGACACCCCGGTCGTGCTGGACGTGTGGGTGATCATCATCGGCTCGTCGTCCTTGAGCGGGGTCGGCGCCGGCGGCGGGCCGCCCCACAGGTCCTCGACCGGGATCCCGCCCTCGATGTCGGCGATCGCCGTGCACGACAGCGCGCGCAGGCGGGCCTTGTCAAGCCGCGCGTGCAGCGCGACGGCAGGGTCGGTGATGATCACCCGCGCCTGCAGGCGGTCGAGCAGGATGTTGATGATGTCCGGGTCAAGCCGCGCCGAGATGAGCGCCGGGATGGCACCGATGCGGGCCGCCGCCCAGGCGATCGTCTGGCTGTCGTAGTTCGGGGTCTTCACGACCGCCACCCGGTCCCACTTGCGCACGCCCGCCGCCTTGAGCACCGCCGCCATCCGGTCGACGAGCGTCGCGAGCTCGACGTAGTCGAGCTTCAGGCGCTGGTCGGGATCCCAGGCGAACGGCTGGTCGAGGTGGATCGGCACGGTGCTGCCGAACCGCTCGGCGGCGAGGTGGGCCATCAAGCCGGCGTTGACCGGCTTGAGCAGCGACACGCGCTCGGGATGAACCTGGTTGCGCAGCAACTTCACCGGCCCCGTGCGCCGCGTCGGGGCGGCGGGGGGCCGCGTCGTCCGGTCAGCTGAGATCAAGCCCACGCCATTGGTCCCTTCGTGTCGGTTGGTGGTGCGCGACGTCCCGTCGACGGCGCCCGCGCGAGGCGTCGCGTGCTTGCGGCGCTCGGCGTCGATCAGTCGCTCGTACTCGTTGGGGTCCACGAGCAGGTGTCCCGAGGAGTCCCAGAAGCGCTTGTCCTGGCGGCGGCGCGCGCGCCGGATCTCTGCCCACATCGCTGCGCGCGACGGCAGCTCGGCGGTGCCGTCCAGCAGGTCGCCGACCCATTCGGACTGGGCCTCGGCCAGCGGCATCAGCGACATCATCGAGTGCAGCAGCCCGATGAAGTACAGGTTCTGAAGCTCGGGCGCGACGACCAGCTGATAGAGCGGCGGGGCGTCGTCGCCACCGCTCACGAGCGTCTCGTCGAGGAACGGGAACTCGATCCGGTAGCCGGTGCAGTGGATGATCGCGTCCGCCTCGACCGTCCGCCCGTCGGCGAAGCGGACCGTCCGCCCCTCGGCCGCCTCGATCACCGGCTTCGGCGAGATCCGCCCGTGGACGATCGCCGGCAGCAGCTCGCTCGTCGAGATCAGCGGGCCCTGGCCGGGCTTGTACGGCGGCGCCGGCAGGCCGTAGGAGGTCATGTCCCCGTGCACGAGCTTGAGCATCAGCGTCAGCAGCGGGCGCCGCTGCTCGACCGACAGCTTCTTCATGAACGGCGAGAGCTTGTCGATCGGCCGTCCCTCGATGATCTTCGGCACCACGTAGTGGCCGGTGCGCACGGAGAGGTGGGTGGCCGCGGCGACGCGCGAGACCTCGGTCGCGATGTCCGCCGAGGTCGCGCCGAGCCCGACGATCACGACGCGCTTGCCCGCGAACGGCTCGGGGCCGTCGTAGTCGAATGCGTGCAGCTCGCGGCCGCTGAAGCCGCCGCCGATGCGCCTGTAGACCGGCGCGGCGTGACGTCCGCCGGACGCGACCATCACCGCGCGGTAGTCGTGCGTCGACCCGTCGGCAAGGGAGACCGCCCAGCGCCCGCCGCGCAGCGGCTCGACAGCCGTCACCTCGGTCTGAAGCCGGATGTGCGGGCGCACCCCGAAGTGGTCGACGTAGTCGTCGAAGTAGCGCGCGACGTCCGTGTGGTGCGGATAGTCCGGGCAGTCCTCCGGCATCGGATAACTCGGGTACTGCATGACCGACTTCGACGTGTTCGCGTACAGCGACGGGTAGGCGCAGCTGGTGCCGCTGCCGGCCGGATAGCGCCACAGGCCACCGATCTCCGTGCGGCGCTCGTAGCAGTCGTAGGGGACCCCTCGCTGCTCCAGCGCGCGGCACATCGCGATCCCCGACGAGCCGGCGCCGATGACGCACACCTTGCCGTCGCCGTCTGGTTGGTGCGCGCGCATCACGGCTTCGCTCGCGGGTCGGCGATCAACCCTGCCACGCCGAGCGCCGTCGCGACGAGCGAAGCGCTCGTGTCGACGATCGCCGACGAGCGTGGCTTGCCGGCGCGCAGCCCGAGCAGCCCGGCCGCCACGTCGAGGACGTCGCAGGCGATGCCCGCCCGGTACCACAGCTGCCGTCCGCGTCCCGTGCTGGCAAGCAGCCCGGCGGCGAAGGCGACGTTGCGCGCGGCGAACAGCCGGACGAGGTAGGTCCCCTCGGCGTCGTCGGGGATGCCGAACGTCCGCGCGCCGAGCGCGGGGGCGACGAACGCCGCCCCGCCGATCGAGCGCAGCGCGCAGAGCAGCGCGGCCGGAGTCTCGTTGGCCTGCATGGTCACACCACCTCCAGGGGGGTCACGTTCGCCGTGGCCCGCTCACGCTGCGGGGTCGGCCTTGAATCGTTCTCGGAGCCCGTCACGCGGACGACGACGCCGGCTCGGCGCACGAGCTCGAGGTCGGCCGCGGGCTCGGCGAACTGCTCGGGGAACGAGATGCCGGCCGGAAGCCGTGCCGCGCCCAAGCCGAGCACAAGCTCGGCGGCGCGGGCGGCCCCGAGCGCGCTGAGGTGGCCCTGGCCGCGCGGGTCCAGCACGTCGATGGACACGCTGCGGCCGCGCCCCTGCGCCGTGACCGTGATCCCGGCGAAGTCGCCGCCGCCCGGGCGCTGCAGCAGCCGCGCGCGGACCCCGTGCAGGGCCGGCCGCGCGAGCGCGCGCAGCGCCCCTGAGCGCTTCAGCCCGATCAGCCCATAGAGCTCCGCCGGGCGCTGCAGCGCCATCCGGGTCTCGACCGTCGCGACGCCGAGGGTCAGCGGGAGCGTCGTCTGCTCGAGCGATCCCACAAGCGCCGCCGGGCGCTCGCGACCATCGGCGCAGCGCACCCGGCGCACCGCGGTCAGCGGGTGGCTGGGATGGCGGCGGGTCCCGTCGCGCATCGCGTAGTACGGCCATGCGAGCCGCTCGCTGAACCCCCACGAGTCCGGGCCGACGCGATCGTCGGAGGAGGCCAGGACGGTGATGTCCAGCCGCTCGGTGTGACCGAGCTCGCGCACGACCGCCGCGGCGAGCAGCGCCGACAGGCCTGCCAGCCAGCTTCCGGACAGCAGGACAGGCGCCTGCGGGCGCTCGCGGCCCACGCAGACCGCGACGTCGAGGATGCCGGCGTGCCCCGCGCGGTTGATGTCCGCGATCGGGATGGACCGGCGCAGCGCGTCGACGAGCAGGTGCTCGTCGGGGTCGCTGACCGCGGCAAGCACCGCGGCCGGGCGCTCGGGAAGGGCGGCAAGCGGCTCGCCGGACGCGACGTCGATCGCGACCGTCGAAGCGCCGATCGCATCGGCGAGCGCCCGCGCGCGCTCGGGGTGCCGGCCGCCGAGCACGAGCGGCAGATCGGGGTGGCGGGCGCGAAACAGCCGCGCGGCCTGCGCGCCCACGAGGCCGTATCCGCCGACGATCAGCAGCGGCCCGTTCGGCTTGCGAGGACGCCTTGAGCTAGGCATGCGCCGCGCCTGCGCTCGCCGCCGCCGGATCGAACTCGCCGTCGGCGCGGCATAGCAGCTCGCGGGCGACGCGTCGCCCGGAGTCGACCGCGCCGCCCATGGAGCCCATCTGATGGACGCCGGTCTCGGTGCCCGCCCAGTGGATCCGCCCGATCGGCGCGCGCAGCGCCGGGCCGTAGGCCGTGTAGACGCCCGGCGGGCCGAAGCCGTGGTAGCAGCCGCGCGTGAACTCCTCGTCGAGCCAGTTCTGCTCGACGAAGTCGGTCGGCTTCGCGGCCGCGGGCCCGAGCGCGCGGGCCAGCTCGCCGAGCACGGCGCTGCGGCGCTCGGCGCGGGGGAGGCGCGTAAGCGCGCGCGCCGCCGATCCGGTGACGAAGGCGGACAGGACGCCCGGGCTGCCGCTGTGCGGGGAGGTATCGAAGGCCACGCGAAACGGGCCGTCGCTGCTGGTCACCTGGCCGCTGAGTCCGGCATCGCGCCAGAACGGCCGGTCGTAGATCGCGAGGCACTTGATGGCCGCGCCCGCCGGCATCCGCTGGGTGAGCTGGTCGCGGAAGCCGGGCAGCGCCGGCTCGTATGCGATCCGCCCGGCGAGCGTGACGGGCAGGGCGACGACGACCCAGCGAGCGCGCGCCTCGAAGCCGGGCCCCGAGACGACGACGGAGTCCGACCGCTGCTCGATCCGCCGGACGGCGGCGCCCAGGCGCAGCTCGTCGGCAAGCCCGTCGGCGAGCCTCGCGGCGATGCCGTGCGCGCCACCTTCGAAGCGGTAGCGCTGGATGCCGCGGCTGATCTCGAGCAGGTAGCGAAAGCCGCCGGAGGCGTTCGCGTAGTACAGGACGTGCAGCAGCGAGAGGTCCGCGGGCGAGGCGCAGTACGCGGCCTCGGTCGCCATCGTGAGAAACGCCCTGGCCGTCGAGGTCCGCACGTTGCGCTGACACCACGACCAGAACGTCTGGCTGTCGAGCTCGGCCGCCCGCGCGGCGGTCCACGGGCTCTCCGGCGGGACCGTGCGCGCGAGACGCTCGATCCGCAGCGCGGCCTGCCCGAAGTCGACGAGCGTCGCGGGGCCCATCTTCAGCGGCAGCAGGCCCGTGTACTCGTAGCGCCGGCCGTTGACGTAGGTGATCCGCAGCCCCTTGTCGTACGTGCGAAAGCCCTTCACGCCGACCGACCGGGCGACCTCATTGATCGCGGTGCTCTTGTCGCCGAAGTACTCGCCGCCGAGGTCCACGGCCTCGCCGTTTCCGAGCGGGTAGCCCTTGAGCCGCCCGCCGACGCGCTCGCGTGCTTCGAGCAGCCGCACCGTCAGGCCAGCCTGCGCCAGCTCGCGGGTCGCGGTCAGGCCGGCGAGGCCCGCGCCGACGACGATCACGTCGGCCTCCAGGCGAGCGTCATCGACGACGTGGCGCAACGCCACGACGGGCGCCTTCGCGGAGGCACCCACGATCATGCCCTCCCGTCTGCGACGAGGTCCGCAGTCGGGACGTCGGCGACGCGCAGGCGGTCCGGCGGCGCCGCGCTGATGTCCGTCGGGCGAACGGCGGGAACCCGTGCGACCAGCCGGCGGCGGGGCTCGCGCGCCATCAGCGTGGCCGCCTCCTTGACGAGCGCCCCGCGGCGCACGTTGCGCGACGTCAGCCGGCGCACGGTGGCCGTGCCCAGGCCGCGCAGCG
This sequence comes from uncultured Actinomycetes bacterium, assembly GCA_963839905.1. Classification (GTDB taxonomy): domain Bacteria; phylum Actinomycetota; class Thermoleophilia; order Solirubrobacterales; family Solirubrobacteraceae; genus CADCVQ01. The sequence goes on from CAWIXC010000019.1 coordinate 66,083, forward strand.
GGAACACGTCGTCGTAGCGCGAGCGATGGCTGAAGAGGTCGAAGAAGTCGTCGAGGCGCCCCTGGCGCTGCAGGCCCCGGACGGCCTCCGGGATCATCGTCGGGAAGCTGCCGGCCCGTCCGAGGTTGGTCGCGAGCCAGTAGTGGCCTTCGAAGCGCCTGTCGCGCCACTGCGCCCAGCGGCGCAGCCGCGTGTCGAGGCCGGCGCCGGACCCGTCGAGGCCCGCCACGATCGCCGGCGCGAGCGTCTCCGCCTGCATGAACGCGTCGCCGATCCCGCGGCCGAGGGCGGGATCCTTGAAGTGCCCCGCGTCGCCGCTGAGCACCCAGCCCGGGCCGGTGGCCTCGCGGAAGTACCCGTCGAACTTCGCGATGCCGGCGATCTTCGTCGCGATCCGCGCGTCAGCGAGTGCATGGGCCGTCGTGTCGCACGCCCGCATGTGCGCCAGCAGGGCGGCCTCGGTGTTGCGACGGAAGTAGCCGCGCTCGTGAGCCTCGGGCGAGACCCCGACGAGGTACAGCCCGCTGTCGGCCGGGCCGCCCCACACCATCCGGTCGCCCCAGCGGTGAAAGACGAACCGGTCGCCGTAGGCCGGATCGGCGCCTTCGAAGAACGTGAAGTAGTACGAGCGCTCGCTGGGATACGCGTTGTACTTGCGCGCGCCGCACATGTAGGCGATCGTCGAGCTGCGGCCGTCGGCGCCGACGACGAGCGGGGCGTACAGCCGCGTCTCCGAGCGGGCGCTCTGCGCCCGCACGCCGCACACGCGGCCGGCCTCCCACAGCACCTCGACGACCTTCATGTCCATGCGGACGTCCGCGCCCGCCTCGGCCGCGGCGTCCGCGAGGATCGCGTCGAGCAGGTGGCGCCGCAGGAACGCGGCGCCACCGAGGTCGTCGAAGCGCAGCGGGAAGCGCGTCACGATCCGCAGGTCGTTCAGCCTGAGGTCGACCTCCTTCATGAAGCGCACGCCGGTCTTCTCGACGGGCTCGAGCACGCCGAGCCGCCGCAGGAACGCGATCCCGTCGGCCTCCATGAGATGCGAGGACAGCGTGTCGGTCGGGAACGTCGCCTGCTCCACCACGACGACCTTCAGGCCGGCGCGCGCGAGCAGCGTCGCCAGCGGCGACCCGGCACAGCGAGCGCCGACGACGATGACGTCGAAGTGCTCGCCGGCCGGACGCGCCCGTCCCGGCGTCCTCGGATCCGATCCGTTCACGGACATCGCGCGTCAGCCCCGCGCCCGCGCGGAGACCGGCACGACCCGCGGATCCAGCGGTCGCGGGTCCCCGTCGCCCCAGGCCACGCCCTGCATGTGCGTGGTCCGCAGGCCGACGTAGTTGAGCTCCCCGTACGGCCCGCCGGTGCGGCCGGTCCCGCCATGGGTCGAGAGGTACGAGGTGAACCCGATGTGCGAGTCGTTGATCTTCAGCAGCCCGCCGTTCATGAGGTGATGGACGAACCGCCGCGCGGTGCGCTCGTCGTCGGTCCAGACCGAGTTGCGCAGCCCGTACTCGTTGGCGTTCATGAACTCGATGACGTCGTCGAGCAGCTCGTCGCCGGGGGCGGCCGCCGGGACCACGATCGGCAGCAGGGGGAAGAACGTCTCCTCCCGCACACAGGACAGCGTGCTCGCCCGCGTGAGCCCGTCGACGCGCACGACGGTCGGCTCGAGGAACAGGCCGCTCGTGGACGCCAGCCCGTCGACGTCCACGCGCTCGCCGCCGCACAGGACCTCGCCGCCGGCTCCGCGCGCCTCGGCGAGGAAGTCGAAGAAGCGGTCGGCCTTCAGCACCGGGCTCAGCAGCACGTCCGGATCCTCGGGATACGCCGGGCGCAGCCGCTCGACACGCTCGAGGAACAGCTCGAGAAAGCGGTCGGCCACCTCGGGATGGACCACCGCGTACTTCGGCACCATGCAGATCTGGCTCGACCCGTAGAAGCACTCCTCGAGCGCACGCGCCGCCGCATCGAGATCCGCGTCGCGCCAGACGACCAAGCCGTCGTTGCCGGCCAGCTCGAGGATCGCCTTCTTGCCCCGGGCGACGCAGTCCTCGCCGAGCTTCAGGCCGGCCGTGCTGTCACCGAAGAACAGGATGTCGTCGACCAGCGGGCTGTTCACCCAGGCTTCGAGGATGCCCCCGGCACGCCCGCTGATAAGGTTCAGCGTGCCGGGCGGGGCACCGTGGCGCTCGAGGATCGGCGCCAGGATGTCGCGGTAGACGAACATCACGCCCAGCGGAACCGAGCGCGGCGCCTTCACGACCAGCGCGTTGCCCGCCAGAAGCGCCATGACGCCGAGCGCGGCGTTCGAGCCTGCCGCGTTCTGCGGCGGGTTGACGCAGACGACGCCGTCGGGCTTGCGGATGAGATCGAGCTGGCGCCCGTCGCTCTCGAACGTCTGGTGAAGCTGCGTCTCATACCACGCGACGGTGGCCGCGTCGCAGCCGCGCAGCATCCCGCTCAGCTCCCACTGGGCCAGGCGGCGCGGGTGACCCTCGGCGACGAAGATCTCGATCAGCTCGTCGGCGCGCCGCTCGAGCGTCTCGTTGAACTCGATCACGATCCGGCTGCGCGTCTCCTGCGGGAACGCGCGGAAGATCCGGCTCGCGCGCCGCGCCGCCTCGATGGCGAGCTCGTTGTGCTCGAGGGTGCCGATCGCGCACCGGCCGACGACGTCGTCGGTCGGCTCGACCGGCTCGCCGAGCTCGAGCGCGCGCTTGAGCCTGAACGCGGGCCGCGTGTCGCTGATGATCGCCGAGGCACGCATGACGTACGTCCAGCCGGCGCCCTCGACGTCTTGCCCGTCGATGTACAGGGGATAGGACCTCATGCGCCGATCGCCTCCATGCTCGGATCCGTGAAGTCCTCGACCTCGACGTCGCGCAGCTCGCCCGCGTTGTAACGGCCGTAGGCCTCGAGATCGAGCAGGCCGTGGCCGCTGTAGCAGAACACGATCGTGGCCTTGCGGTCCGTCCGCTTGCACTCCTCGGCGACGTCGATCACCGCTCTGATGGCGTGGCAGGTCTCCGGCGCCGGCAGGTAGCCCTGGATGCGGGCGAACAGCGCGCCCGCGTCGAACACCTGCGTCTGGGGGTACGCGGCGGCGTCGAGCAGGCCTTCGTGGCGCAGCAGGCCGACCAGCGGCGCGCACCCGTGGTAGCGCAGGCCACCGGCGTGGATGGGCGGGGGCACGAAGTCGTGGCCGAGCGTGTACGTGTAGACGCCCGGGCCGCGGCCCTCCGCATCCGCGTAGTCGAGCCGGTAGGACCCGTGCGTCAGCGGCGCGCATGCCTCCGGCTCCGCCGCCAGCAGCTTGATATCCGCGCCGTTGAGCTTGTCCTCGACGAACGGCAGCGCGAAGCCGCCGAGGTTCGAGCCGCACCCGACCGATGCGATCAGGTAGTCCGGGTCGCGGCCGATGTGGCGCAGCTGCTCGCGCAGCTCGAGCCCGATCACCGTGTGATGCAGCAGGCAGAAGTTCGAGAACGCCCCGACCGCGAGCCGGCTGCCCTCGTCGTCGTAGACGCACTCGATGGCCTCGCTGACGGCGGTCGCCTCGCTGCCGGGGTGGTCCGGGTACTCGTCGAGCAGCGTGCGGCCGAAGTGGGTGCCGATCCCGGGGCTGGGACGGACCTCGGCGCCGTAGAGCTCCATCATGTGCCGGCGGTAGGGCTTCTGGTGGTAGCTCGCGCGCACCATGAAGACCAGCAGCTCGAGCCCCATGAGCTTGCAGGCGAGCGCCAGCGCGACGCCCCACTGCCCCGCGCCCGTGTCCGTGACCAGCCGCTTGTGGCCGTCGCGCTTGGCGTAGTAGGCCTGCGCGAGCGCCGAGTTGAACTTGTGGCTGCCGGTCGGCGACGTCGCCTCGTACTTGAACCAGATCTCGGCCGGCGTGCCGAGCTCGCGCTCGAGCGCCACCGCGCGGACGAGCGGCGTCGGTCGCCACAGCTTGTACGCCTCGCGGACCTGCTCGGGAATCGCGATCCAGCGCTCGAGCGAGCTCTCCTGCGCGGCCATCGCCTTGACCAGCAGGCGCTCCATGTACTCCTGGCTGACCGGGTCGCCCGTCGCGTTGTCGATGTAGCGCTCGGGCAGGCGCGGCAGATCCGGCATGACGTTGTACCAGCGTGTCGGGATCTGATCGATCGATCCATCGACGCGGTCGCAGATTGGCAGCGGTTTCATCCTGTTACGTCCTTTGACAGATAGTGGGGAACTGGGGTGGGCTAACCGGTGACATGTGTGAGCGGCTGCTCGCCGCTGGGCGCCGGCTGTGCGCGACCGTTGACGCCGCTCGTCCACGGCTCCGGGTCGCCTTCCTCGGGCACCTCGGGCGGGATCCCCGTCAGCGCGCTCTCGTGAAGATCCTTCGTGCGCAGCGTCGCGAACGCGATCGCCGCCGCCGCGAACATGAACAGGCCGCAGTACGTCATCGTGCTGTGAAAGCCGGCGGTGAACGCCTCGCGACCCGCCGTGAGGACCTGCGGCGCGAGGTCGGGGCCGGACGCCTGCGCGACGCTCGCGATCGCGCCCGCGCTCAGGTCGGTGCCGGCGGCGTGGGCTTGGGATCCCAGCTGCGCCGCCACGGCGGAGTGCTCGAACGAGCTCGTGACGCGGCTTTCGAAGAACGAGCCGGCGATCGCCAGGCCGAGCGCGATGCCGACCTGCTGAAAGGTCTCGTTGATGCCCGACGCGACGCCGGCGCGCGCCGGCGCGAAGACGCCGATCGAGAGCGCCGCGCGCGTCGGGTTGAACAGGCCGAAGCCGAAGCCCGTCACGACCAGGGCCGGGATCAGCGCCGTCCAGCTCGTCTCGGCCTCCGCGAGGTTCGTCAGCAGCAGCCCGCAGCCGACCGCGATGCAGGCAGTGGTCATCAAGAGCCGGAACGAGACCTTCGCGATCAGCGCTCCGGCCAGCCCGCCGAAGACGAGCATCGCGAGCGTCAGCGGCAGGAAGCGCAGTCCGGCCACCCACGGGCTGCTGCCCAGCACGTCCTGCATGTAGGTCGTCTCGAGGAAGATCGACGGCAGCGCCGCGGCGTTGGCGATGAGCGCGACGATGCAGAGGCCGAGGAACGTCCGGTTGCGGAACATGCTCACGTCGAACATCGCCCGATCGCCGCGCACCCGCAGGTTGGCGAGAAACGCGAGGAAGCAGACCGCGGAGACCGCGTAGCACGCGACGTTGCTCGTCGAGAACCAGCCGTCGGCGTGCCCGCGGATGATCGCCAGCACGAGCGCGCCGAGGGACACGGTGAACGTGACCATCCCGCGCAGATCCGGCGGCACCGCGCTCCCGAGCCGCGACTCGCGCAGATGGCGCCACGCGATCGGCAGCGTCACGAGCGCGATCGGCACGTTGAGAAAGAAGATCCAGCGCCAGCCGGGGCCGCTGGTCAGCGACCCTCCGATCAGCGGGCCGATGGCGACCGCGACGCCGATGGCGGCGCCGAACGCGGCGAACGCCATGCCGCGCTCCTTGCCGTGGAACTCGTGCCCGAGCAGCGCGGGGCCGACGGCGAACATGATCGCGGCGCCGATGCCCTGCACGCCGCGGCTGATGTCGAGCGCGTCGATGCTCGGGGCCGCGCCGCACGCGAACGACGCCAGCGTGAAGAGGGCCAGGCCCGCGATGAAGGTCTGCTTGCGCCCGTTGCGGTCGCCGACGGAGCCGGCCGTCACGAGGAACGCGGCGAGCGTCAGCGCGTAGGCGTCGAACACCCACTGCATCTGGCCGAAGCTCGCGTCGAGGTCCGTGCGAATGCTGGGCAGCGCGATCGCCACGATGCTCAGGTCCAGCATGAGCATGAACGTGCCCACCGACACGACGGCCAGCGTCCACCAGCGCGTCGCCGGAGGGGGTGAGAGGGTCGTACGTCCTTGCGTCATGCTGCCGATCGTCTCCTTCGTGGCAGGCGCCCGCGAACGGCGCGCTGGGGGGACGGGGTCCAAGCACCATCCCGGCGCCGGCCTGCGTGCGCCACCCTGACGCCACCCTGATCTGTGACCCTTAGCTCACAACTGGGGGCCCCTACGCATCTAATCTCCGTTTCTGTGCGAACGGGAGTCCCCGACCGTGAACACACGGCACTTACTGGTCGCAACGCCGAGATGACGGCGATCGAGCGTGCCGTGCGAGCCCTTTTGCAAGGGCGGCCCTCGCGTGTCGCGATCTACGGTGAACCGGGAATCGGTAAATCGCGACTGGCGCGCGAGGCATGCGCGCTGGCGCGGCGGCGCGGCTGCCAGGTCCTCACCGGCCGCGCGACCGAGTTCGAGCAGAAGGTGCCGTTCTCGATCCTCACGAGCGCGCTCGACGACCCGATCGGCAGCTTCGCCAAGCCCGCGCTCGCGCGCCTCGGACCGGATCGCCTCGCCGAGCTCGAGTCGATCATCCCGCGGCTCGCGCGCAAGCGCCACGCCGCGCCGGAGGGGCTGCCGCTCGAGCGCTACCGCCTGCACCAGGCGTTCGGGTCGCTGCTGAGCGCGGTCTGCTCGCTGCGCCCGACGGTGCTCGTGCTCGACGACCTGCACTGGGCCGACCCCGCGTCGATCGAGCTGCTGGCCGGCCTGCTGCGCGAGCCGCCAACCGACGGGCTGCTGCTCGTCCTCGTCTACCGCGCGCATCGGGCGCCGCCCGAGCTGCTGGCCGCGATCGCGAGGTCGGTCAGCGACGGCGCCCTCGCCCATCTGCACCTGCAGCCGCTCGCCGAGACGGACGCTCGGACGTTCCTCACAGGCATCGACGCGAGCGCGCGGGCCAGCCTGTACCGCGCGAGCGGAGGCAACCCGTTCTATCTCGAGGAGCTCGCCCGCGCCCACCGCCAGCACGGCCCCGCGCTGCCGCCACACGACGACGACGCCGTCCTCGTGCCGTCAACCGTCCAGATCGTCATCGGGCAGGACGAGCTGCAACGCCTGTCGCCGGCGGCGAAGCTCGCCGTCCAGGCGGCGTCGGTGACCGGCGATCCGTTCGATCCGCTCGTCGCCGCCGCGGTCGCCGAGATCTCCGAATCCGAGGCGCTTGCCGGGATGGACGAGGCCGCCGCGTGCGAGCTCGTCGCGCCCGCCGCCGAGACGCGCATGCTGCGCTTTCGCCATCCGATCGTGCGGCGCGCGATCTACGAGAGCGGCGGGCCGGCGTGGCGCCTTGGCGCGCACCGGCGCGCCGCCGAAGAGCTCGCGCGGCGGGGGGCACCGCCGACCTGGCGCGCCGGGCACGTCGAGCGCTCCGCCGAGCGCGGCGACGAGGAGGCCATCGCATTGCTCACCGCGGCGGCGCGCGAGGCGGCGCCGCGCGCGCCGCGGATCGCCGCGCGCTGGTATGAAGCCGCACGCAGGCTGCTGCCGGCGGACGCCGACAGCGCTCGCCACGTCGAGTTGCTCGTACCGCTGGCAGCCTCGCTCACGGCCGCCGGGCAGAGCGCCCAGAGCCGCGAGGTGCTCGGTCGGCTGCTCGCGATGCTGCCCGACGGGGAGTCCGAGCTGCGTGCCCGGGTCATCCTCATGATCGCCCGCGTGGACCAGATGCTCGGCCGCCAGGGTCGCGCCCGCCGGATGGTCAACGACGAGATCACGAGCTCGAGCGACCCCGCGTCGCGCAGCGTCCTGCGTCTCGCGGTCTGCATCGACCACTGGTACTCCCGCGATTCCAAGCTCGTGCGGTCCTCCGCGATGGCGGCGCTGGACGACGCGCGCGCGGCGGAACGCGGCGAGCTCGTCGCCGAGGCTATCGCGGAGCTGGCGCTCGGCGCATGCGAGACCGGCGCGGTGGGCGAGGCGATGCTGTGGCTCGACGCCGCCCAGTGGGTCGTGGACGGGCTGCAAGACGAGCAGCTGGCGCACCGGATCGAGTGCCTGGGCGTCCTCGGCCACGCGAACGGCGCCGTGGATCGCTACGACCGCGCCGCGGCCCACTTCGAGCGCGCGCTGCGGATCGTTCGCGAGACGGGCCAGCAGTGGTTCCTCGTGCCGCTGACCGTCGGGCTCACGAACGTCAACGTCTGCCTGGGGCGCCTCGACCAGGCGGTTGCGGATGCGGACGCGGCCCGCAGCGCGGCGTCGCTCATGCGCGATCCCCAGCTGCTGCTGTGGAGCGAGACCGTCGTCTGCGTCGCGGCCCTGGCGCGCGGCGACCTGCGCGGCGCGCTGGCCGCCGGCATGAACGCCACGACGCAGGCCCGCGACAGCTGGAACACGCTGCTTGGCGCGAACGCCCACGTCTCCTTCGCCGCCGCACAGCTCGAGAACGGCGAGGCGTACGTCGCCCGCGAACGGATCCTCGGCCATGCCGGCGGCCCGGATCTCTCGCTCATCGAGACCTTCATGCGCCCGCGCTGCTACCGGCTCCTCGTGCAGTGCGAGCTCGCGTGCGGCGATCGCGAGGCCGCGAGCATGTGGGCGCAGCGCGCGCAGGACGACGCCGAGCAGCTCGAGCTCGAATCCGCGACGGCCAGCGCGGAGTGGAGCGAGGCACTCGTGCTCCTCGACGCCGGGGAGCCCGCGGAGGCCGCCGACCTCGCGGCCTGCGCAGCCGATCGCTATCGCTCGATCGCGGCGGCGACCGACGCGGGCCGCGCCGACCTGCTGGCCGGCCAGGCGCTCGCGCGCGCGGGCGACACGCCGCGGGCGATCATGCGCCTGACGCTCGCCCATAGCGCGCTGACGGCGTGTCGCGCCCAGCGCAGCCGCGACGAGGCCGCCCGCGAGCTGGCCGCGTTCGGGGTTCGCGGCGGGCGGGCGAAGCGCGGGCACCCGGCCGGCGGGCCCTCCGCGCTCACCAACAGAGAGCAGGAGATCGCGCGGCTGATGGCGACGGGCCTGACCAACCGCGAGATCGCCGAGCGTCTCGTCGTCAGCATCAAGACGGTCGAGACGCACGCATCGCGGATCCTCACGAAGCTCGGCGTGGCGTCGCGCGTCGCGGTCGCCGGGGTCCTCGTGCCTCCGTGCTGACTGCGGTCGCCGCGTCAGCCTTGCCGGCCGGGCCGGCTTTGCTTTTGCGGGCTTAGCCCGTGACGCGGGCGATCTCGGCGAGGGTCGTGTGGCCCGCTCGCACCTTGTCGAGGCCGTCCTCGTGCAGCGTGCGCATCCCCTGCGCGATCGCGACCTCGGCGATCGCGCCGGCGGGTGCGCGCTCGACGATGAGCTCGCGGATCTCCTTCGTGACCGTCATGACCTCGAAGAGCCCGATCCGCCCGCGGTAGCCCGTCTCGCGGCAGCGGTGGCAGCCCGCCGCCTCGAAGACCTCGACCTCCGCTTGGTCGGGGACGCCGACGAGGGTCCCGGCCGCGCGCACCGGCCGGCGGCAGTTCGTGCACAGGCGCCGCGCAAGGCGCTGCGCGAGCACGCAGTCGATCGCGCTCGCGACGAGATACGGCTCGACGCCCATGTCGATGAGCCGGGCCGGCGTGGCGGGCGCGCTGTTGGTGTGCAGCGTCGACAGCACGAGATGGCCGGTCAGCGCGGCCTCGATCGCGATCCGCGCGCTGTCGCGGTCGCGCATCTCGCCGACCATGATGATGTCCGGGTCGGCGCGCACGATCGCGCGCAGGCCGGTCGCGAAGTTCAGGCCGGCGCGCTCGAAGACCTGCATCTGCTTGACGCCCGCCAAGCGGTATTCGACGGGATCCTCGATCGTCATGATCGTCTTCTCCGGCGAGCTCACGACCGCGACGGATGCGTACAGCGAGGTCGACTTGCCCGAGCCCGTCGGCCCGGTCGCGACGATCGCCCCATGCGACCGGCGCAGCGCGGCGTCGACGCGGGCGCGGTCGGCGTCGCCCATGCCGAGCTCGCCGAGCGACAGCGGTCCGTCGCCCGGGTCGAGGATCCGCATGACGGCGGACTCGCCGTCGACGAGCGGCACGATCGTGACGCGCACGTCGACGCGGCGGCCGTCGAGCGTGAGCGTCGTGCGGCCGTCCTGCGGCATCCGGCGCTCGGCGATGTCGAGGTCGCTGAGGATCTTGATGCGCGAGATGACGCGAGCGGCCTGGCGGCGGGGCACGCGCGCGGCGTGCGCCATGATGCCGTCGATCCGGTAGCGGACCTGCAGGTCGCCCTCGTCGGGGTCGAAGTGCACGTCGGAGGCGCCGAGCTCGATCGCCTGGGAGATCAGCGAGCGCACCAGCTTGACGGTCGGGCCGTCGTCGGCGGACGCGTCGAGCACGAGGTCGGGGTCCGGCGGCGCCTCGGCGAACGGCTCCTCGAGCTGCTCGAACTCCGCGTCCAGCCGGGAGAGGCGCATGAGCAGGACGTCGAGGTCGTCGCGCGAGACGACGACCGGGTCGACGCGCAGGTCGGTCAGCATCGTGAGGTCGTCGAGCGCGAGCACGTTCGTCGGGTTGACCATCGCGACGACGAGCGTGTCCTGCCCGCGAAAGCCGATCGGGACCGCCTGCAGGCGGCGCAGGGTGGCCTCGGGGACGAGCTGCATCGCGGCGATGTCGGGATGGACGTCATCCAGGCGCGCGTACTCGAGGCCGAAGCGCTCGGCGACGGCGAGCGCGAGCTGGTCGCCGTTGAGCATGCCGCGGTCGAGCAGGAGCGCGTGCATCGGCACGCCGGCGGCGCGCGCGTCGCGCACGACGGCCTCGACGGTGTCGCGGTTGCAGAAGCCGAGGTCGACCAGCACGTCGCCGAGCAGCCGGCCCGGGCGCTCGCGGGTCGCCGCGTCATGATTGCGTACATCGATAGCCATGCCCCGCCTATCGGCAGGCTCCCTTGCAATCCGCAATCAATCGGCGGAACGTCCAGCGATCGGCCGGGTAGGGGTCAACGAATGAGCATGCGGCTGGCCAGCGAGCAGGTCTTCGAGCTCCCCGCGACGGCGGCGGCGGCCGGCATGGCGCGGCGCGAGCTGGCGGCGATGCCCGGCCTCGGTGGCGACCTCGGTTACAAGGCGTTGCTCATGACGTCGGAGCTGGTAGCCGTCTACGTCGCGCAGGCCGAGCCGGCTCCGGGGGCGACGCTGCGGCTGACGATCCGCGTGACGCCCGAGCGGCTGCGCGTCGAGGTCGGCGGTCGTGAGCCGGAGGTCTCGCCGGGTGCGCTGCTGCAGTCGCACGAGACGCCGTCGCTTGGTGGCTACGGCCTGCAGATCGTCGAGCGGATGGCCGACGCGTGGGGCATCGAGGGCGCCGGCGGAACGATGATCTGGTTCGAGCTCGCTCGCTAGCGCGCGCGCTCGTCCACGTACGCCTTCAGTCGCGCCTCGGCCTGGTCGGACTGGCGCTCGAGCTCGCGCAGGCGCGTCGCGCTCGTCTCGCGCGGGCCGTAGGTGCGGGCGCGGTAGAGGTCGCGCTTGCGGCGGGCGTGCGCCGCGAGCTCGCGCAGCTCGCCGGTGCGGTCGTAGTCGTCGGTCGGCACGGTTCACCGAGCTTACGCGCGGCCACCGAGAACCATTTGCCCTCGGGTCCGGGCACTATCGTGGAGCGGCGATGGAGCTCGCCCCCGACCGCCCGAACGTCGAGCTGCGGCGCGGCCCCGAGGGTGGCCAGATCGTGGTGCTCGGCTTCCCGTACGACGCGCACATCGTCAACGTCGTGCGCGGCATCCCGGGGCGCCGCTTCGACTGGGACGCGCGCGAGTGGTGGGCGCCGGTCGACGATTGGGTCGGCGTCCACGTCGCCGACGTGCTCGAGCGCTTCCCCGACCTGACCGCGAGCGACGGGGTCGACGCGTGGCTCGCGCAGATCCAGCGGCGCTGGGTCGGGCATGTCTCGACGACGCGGTTCGACGGCCGCGGCTGGTGGGTGCTCGCGACGCGCGCCGGAACGCCGCCGGAGGAACTGCTCGCGGGCTTCGTCGAGCGCGACGGGCGGCTGCTCGCGCCGCTCACCGCCGCGGGCGCGGCCGCCTTGGCCGAGGAGGACAACGCGCGCCTGGACGCGGGCGCCAACCGCTGCGTCGAGGCCTTGCTGAACGGCGAGGACCCGCCACCCGCGCGCCTCACCGCGGCGCGGACGTTCGACGGCGAGCGGCTGCGCCTTGACGTCCTGTGGGACCCCGAGATCGGCACGGCGTTCGGCAAGCTGCCGGGCGCGGAGGATCGCGGGCGAACGCTGCCGGTCGACCCGTGGGTCGTCGAGGCGCTCGACGCGTTCATCGCTGTCCATGACGTCGCCGTCGACGGGCCGGGGTTGTTCACGTTGGAGCGCCTGCGCGAGGACCATGCTTCGGCGCAGGCATCGATCCGGTCGTCGCGCGCGGTTTCCGGCGAGCCGATCGAGGACGTCGCGGCCGTGCTGGGCGGCGAGCTCGCGCCGTTTCAGTGGGCGGGGGTGCGCTATGCGCTGGACGCGCGGCGGACGTTCATCGCCGACGAGCAGGGGCTCGGCAAGACCGTCGAGGCGTTGGCCGCGCTGGAGGCCGATGGGGCGTATCCGGCAATCGTCGTGTGCCCGGCGTCGCTGAAGCTCAACTGGGAGCGCGAGACGTCGAAGTGGCTGCCACATCGAACGGTGAAGGTCATCGACGGCCGGGTGGCGGTGGCGCAGACGGGCGAGATCACGATCCTCAACTACGAGATCGTGGCGGCGCATCGTGAGGCGTTGGGTCGACTTCGGCCGCGCGCTTTGGTGATCGACGAGTCGCACTACGTCAAGAACCCGCAGGCCAAGCGCACGCGTGCGGTGCGCAAGCTCGCCGACGCGGTCGTGCCGGAGGGGTTGCGGCTGGCGTTGAGCGGCACGCCGGTGTTGAATCACGCGGAGGAGCTCGTCTCGCAGCTGCGCGTGATCGGGCGGCTGAGCGAGTTCGGATCGGGCGCGCAGTTCGCGCGCCAGTTCCGGGGGGAGCTGTCGGAGGAGCGGCTGCACTGGCACCTGCGCCGGCGCTGCTTCGTAAGGCGGCTGAAGGCCGAGGTGCTGCCACAGCTGCCGGCCAAGCGGCAGGTCGTGGTGCCGGTCGCGTTGACCAACGAGCGGGAGTACCGGCTTGCGGAGGACGACGTGGTCGCGTGGCTACGCACCCAGCCGCTCGATCTGCGCGAGCTCAACGCGAAGATCGCGGCGGCGCTGCGGGCGGAGCGCCTGGCGCAGCTCGGGACCTTGCAACGACTGGCGGCGCGGGGCAAGCTGCGCGCGGCGCTGTCATGGATCGCCGATTTCCTCGAGTCGGGGGAGCCGCTGGTGGTGTTCGCGCGCCACGTCGAGGTGCAAGAGGCGGTGCTCGAGCGCTTTCCGGATGCCGCGCACCTGCTCGGCCGCGACTCGGGCGTGCGCCGAGACGAGACCGTGACGGCGTTTCAGTCCCCCGACGGCCCGCAGCTGTTGATCGCGGCGACACGGGTCGCCGCGCAGGGAATTACCTTGACGCGCGCATCAAACGTCGCCTTCCTCGAGCTCGAATGGACGCCCGCGATGCACGACCAGGCCGAGGATCGCTGCCATCGCATCGGCCAGCGCGACGCCGTGACGGCCTGGTACCTACTCGCCGCCGACACGATCGACGAGACGATGGCGACCCTCATCCAGCGCAAGCGCGGCATCGTCGCGGCGGTCACGGACGGCGCGCGCGGCGACACGGACGGCCTCCTCGAAGGCGTCGTCCGCGAGCTGCGCGAAGGCCGCCCGCTGCGCCACCTGCGCCCGGTCGCGTAGCCCTGCCGTCGCGGCGTGCGCGCCGCCACGCCGCTGCTGCGTTCGTCGAGAAGCGAAACACACCCGAACGACCCGGTAAGCCCATGCGCCGCGGCGTCGGACGCCGCTGAGGCGCGGGGCCCGCCCGGAGTCTTGTTCCAGTGCCTACCGCTACCGGCCCGCAGCGCGCGGGTGATCGACGGCCATCGTCGGACGTGACAGCGGCGCGTGCCAGCTCAACGCCAGCGACGGCGTCGTCGAGCGTCGAGCGTCGAGGAATGGCGACAGCGACGTTCCGTTCCAGGCGCCCGGTCCTCAGCATTGGGCTACTGAGCATCTCGGCGATCCTCCGCCCTTCCTACGGTCGGTCGAGTTCGTCGATGCGTCGCGGCTCGGCCAAGTGACCCGCGAAGACCGTGCTCTCGAGAAGCTCGACGATCGCGCTGATGTCGGTACTCGCCGTGATTGCTAGCCTGAGTTCTCGGTCAGGCGCCTTCGCGTAGATCTCAATCTCGTGGGCGGGCGCAGGATCGGCGTCGCTGCCAGATTGTTCGCGATCCTGCCGCGCTGAGATTACCCAAGCGCGGATCTGGCGAGCCATGTGCTGCACGGTCGCAGGACCCTGCAGCAGTGAGACAGTCGTCGCTGCGACGAGAGCGCCTTCCACCAGCAGCTGGGGTACAGGAGTACGTAACGTTGGATGTGGGGTCGCCACGCCGTCAGCGATCAGGGCATTCGCGACCGGCAACGGCAGCCGTACCTTGGTCGTGCGCGGCGGGCTATTCGGAGTCATCGCCGCACTTCGCGTCTGACCCCGTTCCACCAGGATGCAGCGGACCTTGGGTGGCGATCAAGCACCTCGGCGTGCCGCGGCGGTTGCCGTGGTGTATACCGACATACGGCGTTCTCAGGCAAGGACGCCGATCGTCTGGTAAGCCGCCCAGTCGACTGGCGACGCGTCCTCGTAGCGGCGCGAGCGCCAGGCCTCTAGCGCTTGTAGTTGTGCGTCGCGGAGCACTCGGGCGAGGTCGACGGCTTCGCGCGCGCCGTTCACGAGGAGTCGATCGAATGACGCGGTGAATGCTGAATCCGCGATCGGCCATGCGGTCGCGATGACTTGCCGTGCGCCCGCGACGAGCATGGCCGCGCCAAGCCCGAACCATTCGCCGCCTCCACTGCCGTGGGCGCCGCCCGAGTCACATGCGGACAGGATCACGCGGTTTGGAACGCACACCGGTTGTTCTCCCAGTCCGAAAAGATCGGCGGCGGTGAGGGCGTCGCCGGAGTCGAGAACGAGATGCGCGGTCAGGTCGCCACCGACCGCTCCGGGGTCGACGTGTCCACTGTAGAAAAGCAGTGCGTTAGCGCCGCGACCCACTGCCTTTAGTGCGTTGGCGAGAGCTTCGCGAGAGGCGGGCACGCTTGGTTGGCCGCGCTCAGCAACGAGGGCGGTCGCCGTGAGGATGTGCTCGGCGACCAGCTCGGGTTGACGTGCGTGCTCAAGGTCACCGCGGGGGTCTAGGCAGGCCACAGCGAGCGGCCACGGCCCGAACGGGTCGCAGTCTCGCGCGGCGACGAGTGCGCTGAGAAATGCGGGAGGCTGAACGCGCACGACAGCGCGCTCGATGACGCGCACATCGTCGGTACCTGGGATCGTGAGCGTTGCGATTGGGATCATGCCTGTCACGTTGCCTGCGACAACCAGCGAAACGATGCCGACGTCGACACCGCTCAGCGCGTCCGCTAGGGGTGGCGGCACCATCGCCGAACCTAGTATCTGCATGAGATCGACTTCTATGTCGTAATCGAGTTGCTGCTCCCGCAATTCGTACGTGTGGGCCAATGATGTAACGGCCGCGCGCTCGTCATTGCCCGTCAGGAACGTGCTGCCCGAGGACCAATTGGCGGCGGGATCGCGCACCACCCAGAAGTAGTGGCCAAGGCTGAGCCAGCCGCCCCACCACCAGGTGTGCGAGCCGCCCACGGTCTCGATCGCCGCCTCCAGCGAGACCGTGGGCGGCGGCTCCAAGCCAATGCTCGACGTCGCTTCACAGAGAGCGCTCTTACCGGCCACGGACACCCGCCACGCGTCACGGGCAAAGCTTGATGAAGCGGATGGGATGCGTTCCGCCATCGATTGAGGCTCGGTCGAAACCGCCGGATGGCTTGGGAGAACTTGGAGCCGCGCGCCTTCGATCAGCTCAGCCGTGATTGAGGTCCGGTTCGTCCGCACGCTGAGTGCAAGCGCGAGGTGACGGTGCTGATCAAGTCTTGAGAGCTGTGCGAGATATACCCAGATGTTGTGGATGGGCTTGAGAACGAAGGCGGCGTACCTTCCCGGTTGATGAAGACCGATGCCGGTGTTGGCCGGCAGGAAGGCACGCCATGGTGGATGTTCGCAGGCTCCCCGTGGAGGGGAACGATGAGGTCGCGGTGTCGCTTGACGAGCTCGCCCGGGAGGGCGCTCGCAGGATGATCGCCGCGGCGCTGGAGGTCGAGGTCGAGCAGTACGTCGCCGCCTTCGCAGGCGAGATCGATGAGGACGGCAAGCGGCTGGTCGTGCGCAACGGCCGTGCGAAGGAGCGCGGGCTGACCGTCGGCTCGGGGACGATGCGCCTGCGCGCGCCGAGGGTCAACGACAAGCGCGTCGATGAGACCGGGGAGCGTCAGAAGTTCAGCTCGAGGATCTTGCCGGCCTACGCGCGTCGCTCGCCGAAGGTCACCGACGTGCTGCCGATCTTGTACCTGCGCGGCCTGTCGACCGGTGACTTCGCGCCGGCGCTCAGGGATCTGCTCGGCGAGGACGCGTCGGGGCTGTCGGCCAGCTCGATCAGCCGCCTGACCGAGCAGTGGCAGGCCGACCACGCCGCGTTTCGGCAGCGCAGCCTCAGATTTCACCAGTACGCCTACCTGTTCGTTGATGGCATCCACATGACCATCCGCCTCGGCGAGGACGACCGGCTGTGCCTGCTCGTCGTGATCGGGGTGCGTGAGGACGGTGAGAAGGAGCTGCTGGCGATCGAGGACGGTTACCGCGAGAGCAGCGACTCGTGGGCCGCCGTCCTGCGTGACCTCAAGACGCGCGGGATGAACGTGCCGAAGCTCGTGACCGGCGACGGCGCGCTCGGCGCGTGGGCGGCCCTCAGAGACGTCTTCCCTCACGCGGGCGAGCAGCGGTGCTGGGTGCACAAGTCGGCGAACGTCCTGGATGCGATGCCCAAGCGCCTGCAACCACGGGCCAAGAGCTTGCTGCACGAGATGGCCGAGGCGCCGACCGAGGCTGACGCCAGGACCGCCCGCGAGCGCTTCCGCACCGAGTTCGACGCCAAGTACCCCAAGGCGACCGCGAAGCTCGACCGCGACTGGGAGGCCCTGACGGCGTTCTACGCGTTCCCCGCCG
Source organism: uncultured Actinomycetes bacterium (assembly GCA_963839905.1). Classification (GTDB taxonomy): domain Bacteria; phylum Actinomycetota; class Thermoleophilia; order Solirubrobacterales; family Solirubrobacteraceae; genus CADCVQ01. The sequence goes on from CAWIXC010000019.1 coordinate 83,068, forward strand.
AGCACTGGCGCCACCTACGCACGACCAACCCGATCGAGAGCAGCTTCGCGACCGTCCGGCTGCGCACGAAGGTCACCAAGGGCGCCGGCAGCAAGAAGGCCGCGCTCGCGATGGCCTACAAGCTGCTCGACGCCGCCCAGGCACGCTGGCGCAGGTTCAACGGCCACGAGCTGATCGCCGACGTCCTCGCCGGCGCGGTCTTCAAGGACGGCGAACGCGTCACGGACGACGAAGACGACAACAACAGCATCGACGAGAAGGTCGCCGCCTGAGCGTTCTCACGCCATCTCATCCACAACATTTGACAATAACTCGAGCTGTGCGCGCCTGAGCGCAACCTTTCGCGTCTGCGCGAGTATTAGCTCGGCGTCTACAAGCGCCGCGAGCGCGTGAGTGAGACCCTCACCGAGGTCGTCCTGGCTACCGCCGTCGAAGAGCAGCAGGCCCGACAGGAAGTTCGCAGCTGCGCGATGCGATGGATCCGAGGTCCGCTGAGCGGTAGCGTGGGCTGATTCCACCAACTCGCGAAACTGCTGCGGCAGTCGCGCTGCCGGCCTGTCCAGTACGATCGCGGCATTGAACAGCATGTCAAAGAAGTTGTCGGTGTCATCGGGATCTGCGGCGTCACAAAGGAGCTCGAGGCCTTCCTGGACTTCATTGTCGTCACCATGCTCTAGTAGGACCACACTCAGGCTGAACGTCGTGCTTTGGATCTGCCACAAGGTATTGGCTCGTCGCTCGGCGGACCGGCCCTTGAAGGCGCCCCTTGGCATAGACAAAAACCCGTCCTCCAATAGAGCGAGCCGCTGGCGAAGAGCATCGCGGCGTTCCTCCCAGCTACCGGAGCCCTGTAGGAACGCAAGGTACTCACCTGCCTGCTCCGCGAGGTGCGAGTACTGAGCGACGCCCTGGAGGTTGGCCAGCGCCTCTTCGAAAAATTCCTCTGCCAGAGGCAGATAGCCGCCGACGTCACCGACATGTGTGGCGATCCCGAACTGCACCATTCCGAGCAAGTCCCGATTGGCGTGTGAGCGCGACAGCGCATCCTCGGCGCTGAACAACGCCGATAATCCAGCCTCGTCGAGTCCGCGGTCGAACTCGATTTGAGACCGGATCTCCCAGGTTGCGCCGAGGATCCGCTCCGACTTGTGATCGCTGGCCGATGCAAGCTCGGCGGTAACCGACACTAGCTGAGCCATCGCCTCGTCCGCTGCTCCGCCCTGCAACAACTTGAGCGCCGGAACGAGCCTTCGCGGCGGTCGTCCGCCATACCTCGTCCTCCACGCCTTCGCGACGCTCGCGTCCATACATCAATGATGCATCAGCATGCGGCCACATGCGGTGTCCTACCCGGATGGGAAATCACGCTGGAGGTCAAGCGGCGACGTGCTGCGGCTTGGCGAGCTGGGCGAGGCGCTCAACCGGGACCACAACGTGATATGGCGTTCGGCGTAGCGGCGCTGGAAGTAGTCGCCCGCCGGGGTCGTTGCGCAACGGGCACTCTCGATCGTCGCGGCGGGCCATGCTGTCCGGCAGAGCGTACGCCCGCCGGCGAAGAGATAGCCGGTAACGTCGCGCAAGCGGAAGCCCGTACGCTCGGGCTCACGGCGGACACGACGGCTGATCTGAGCGACGTTAGGGGCTAGCCGCACCGCCCTACAGCCGGCATCGCGTCGAGGCCGCTGACGCCAGATCCGCGCACGCGTAAGACTGGGGCGGTGGATGATGAGAAACGCATCGCGCCATCGAACGACATCGGCAGCGAGGGCGAGTCCGCCTTTCACTGGTTCGCGCGACGGCAGGGGCTCCTGCCGACAAAGCTCAGCGAGGACGTTGGCGTGGACTTCTTATGCCAGGTCGCCGGGAGCCCCGCCGAGGACGGCTCTCGGCCCGTTCTGGGCGCCATCGTCGGCTTCTCGGTACGCACTACAACGTCTGTTGACGGCCGGATCACGCTGTCGCGCAAGGACGCTTTTGCGCTGCTCCGGCTCGACGTTCCGGCGGGCGTCGTCCTCGTGCAGCCAACGGAGACCGCCGCCGACATCCACCACCGAATGGTCGACGTAGAGTTCGCCGAGCAGTTGGCCGCGTTTCTTGCCGACGAGCACCAGACGATGTCGCTGACGCCGGCACACTGTCATCCTGGCGCACGTCTGCGCGAGGACGTCCTACAGGCGATGCAACCTGGGCGCGTCGAACAGCGCCGTGTCGCGGTAGCGCGCCATCGACTCGAAGGCAAGCTGCCGATCGTGTCGCTAGAGGTACGCCGCGACACACATGGCGCCTTGACCATCGTGTCGGCAATGCGGCTGTACGACTACTTCGAGCAGCTCGATGAAGCCGATCGAAGGATGCTGTACCTCGCGACTTTCGGAGCCACATCGCTGCAACAACAGCGCCTTGGCGAGCTCGCAGTCCGCGAGGACGTGGTCGCCGAGTTGGACGGCCTCCCAGAGCCGTACCTCATCGGCGGACAGATCCTGTCCGATCCACGGGCACTCCGCGTGGAAGGTCTGGCTGGTAATGCAGCGTGCCCGATGACCTACACGGCCAACGGCGATCACCACGGGTACAGCTACCCCGCAGGATTCGCGCTCACCATCTCGCACCGACGCGAGCACGAGGGGGTCTGGGTCCACGAGATGGCGGCGCTGGCGGATCCCGACGTCTCGCTCGACCTCGTCGATGAACCAGAGCTCTGGCGGTTCCTCGCGGCCTGCGAGCCGGATGCTGTGCTTATAGACGACGCCCGCAAGAACTGGCGCTTGTCCGTCGAGAGCTTCCGCCAGCTGGACCGTTTGGCGTTCTTCGCCCGGTGCCTCGAGCAGGCTTCCCAGCTGTCGGGCTTTTGCGCGGGCATCGCTGCGCTGCACGATGCGCTCGACGACGAAACGCTAGAGACGCTGGACTGGCTGGCCGCGCTCGCGACCGATCGTCAGCGCATTCCGCTACCAGCATTCGTCCTCGACGACATCGACGATGGATCCTTCGTTTTCGAACCGGGGCGGTGGCGTGTGCCAGCCGTATGCAATACGGCGCGAGGCTCGGTCGTCGCGTGGCTCCAATGCGCGGGCGACTGGATTAAGCATGAAGGCAAGACACGCGGCATCCGAACACGGGAAATCCTCGATGTCGAAATCGAGATCCGGGGGGAGCGGACGTCGAAGGCGACGACGCGGCCGGAGATCGTCTTCGATCGATCGAAGATCGCCGTCGCATTCACCGAGCAAGGCATGGTCCAGACTGAGGCCGTCGAGGGCCGCGGTCCCGAGGAACTTCAGCCGGAACTCTAACGTTCACGACCTCGAATGTGTCCCTCGCTGCCTTACCCAGGCTTGGCTGAAATGCATGTCAGCACGCCGAGTGCGGATTGCCCCACTCCGACGCCTCGGCGAACATCTGCCCGCGCAGGCGGCGTTCAGGTACGCGTTCGCCCCGACGCGGGGCACTGCTCCTCGCGCAACGCTGACCGATCGCGCACCGACGATCGGGGCCCGGCTCCCGCCGAGGTATGCGACACCCCAGCGTGCAGTGGGCTGGTGGCCGTACGATCCTGGACTGATGACGAGGGACCTCGTGTACCGCGCCGCGCGGCGTCCCGCCGCGAATGAACTCTGGCAGCACAGCTTGTATTGGCTAGAGAAATCGATCAACGTCTCGCTCCCTCACGAGCTAGATGTGCGACGCATGACCAATCTGCTGAAGGGTCTGTGGCTGGTGGGAGAGCGGCCGACCTATGAAGAGCTCAAACGGTACCTCCGTCGATTGTGGCCAGCGTTCCCGTCAACACAGCGTCGGGTCCGCGAAATCTGGCGGGCCATTGAGCGCAACCCGCACCACCGCTTCCGGCGCATCACGCGTCACGACGTGCCGCTGTACATCGTCGACGTCGTGTGTGAGAAGCATCAGCTGCTGGCACCGGAGGCGCGTTTACGCTTGGTTGCGATTTCGGCTCTCGAGACCGTGCTCGCGACTGTTGAGACCGCGGACCTCGCGCGGCATGCCGCGGCGCGCGCCGAACTCGATGCCTCGCTTTCCGCCATCGAGCAGTTGCGCCGCCTTCGCCATGGTGCACGAGCCCTCAACCTGTGGTTCGACGAGGACGAGCCGATTGATGGCGACGCGAAACGACCACGGTGGTGGTGAACGCACAGCGTGGCATCCCGCTGCATTCACAGCTATGAGCGCACGCCGCGTCCCCAGAGGCGCGTAAGTGCGACAGCGGCGGCGGAACTGCTCCGGCGAACGGCTCGGCAGGTCGCATCTCGTCCGTTGGATGCCTGGTGGTTGGTCCGCACTTGTGCTTTTCGCGTGGCAGGAGCGCGTTTGCAAAGCGCCCCTCCTCGCGCATAGGGGCGCTCCCTGCCGTCCCGCCGCAGGCAGCTCGGTGCCGGCGCGAGACCGCACCCGGATCGTCGATAAGCGAACCTCTTCGCAGCACGTCGACTTCTCGATCAAGCTCGGCGGGCATCGCCCGGCCTTCCGCGTATCACGCGGTTGGTGCGTTGACCGTGACGGGACTCTCGCCGGTCTCTGCAGCTTTGACACGGGGAATTCCTCGGCCGGTGCGGCGCTCGCCCGTCCGCGGTTCACGTAGACGCCGCAAGATCCTTCCTTCTGAGCGGGATGAAGCTCACGGGCAGCGAGCTCGATTCGTGCCCGCAGCAACAGGGCCCGCACCAGGACGAAACTCGACCAGGCACGAAGCCGTCGCGGCCGATGTGGCGCAGCGAGAACGTTCGCGTTGCGTCTCCCACGACTGCGCGAGCCGACCGACCCGAGCCGGCGCCATCGCGTCACCGGGCGAGGACCACGCCCAGCTGGCGCCACCGAGAATGGCCTCACGCGCGCCAGCCTCAATCGGCGCGCTCGCCAACTCAGGGATACGATCAACCGGTGATGCCTGTCGAATCCAACGATGGCGGATGGTCACGACGGAAACGGGGAAAGCGCGGTGGTCGCCGCCGGCGTTCAGAGGGAATGGCTGGTACGGGAGGCCGCGCCACCAACATTCAGCTCCAGCTCTTGGATGTCATCGAGGACGCCCGAGTAACTGGCCTGCCGCAACTAGCCACGCTGGTTGGTGAGACTGGACGTGGGAAGACGTTTGCCCTTCAAGCGCTTTATGACCAGCTCTCTCGTCAGTCGCCTGGGTACTGGCTTCCTGGCCTCACGCCGCGATGGCCGCCTCTATCGTCGTCGGAACTGCGTGCACAACGAAAGCGGATCACCCCACCCGATTCCCTTCGTCAGCCGGGCGCGCCGGCCTCATTCCTGTGGCTCGCAGTCGGCTGCTCCGGTTATGCCGATGCGCCGCGCCTCGATCCGACCGCAGACTTGTTGAGGCAACTACGCAAAACGCTCTCCGATATATCCGATTCCGACATGGCCGCCACAACGCGTGGTGATTGGGTGGCAAAGGTTGTTGCCAAGGGTGCGGTGGAGGGATTGGGCCAAGCTGTTCCGCTCGTGGGACCGTTGAAGCTCGCCCTTGAGACGATGGCTCGAGCACCAGTCGCCCTCAGCCGGCAACGCGCCACCGCCGCCGCCGTTGAAAGACGTCGCGCGTTTGAGGCAGTGCGCGAGTATGCGCGTCTTGTCGATGTGCTCGGTCGGCCGCTGCCAACGCTGGTCTTGGTCATCGATGACGCGACTGGTGCGCCTGCCGACCTCTTTGCCGCCGCGGGAGCCCTCATCGCTGAAGCACCGGAGCTACCTCAGGACCCGTCCGACGCTCCCGTCCGCTTCCTGCCCGAGGTCTTGGAGGACATGCCGCCTCTGCCGATCGTTCTGCTGGTCACGGCATGGGATCACGCTCTAGCGCCAACCGATGCCGACACGCCTCTGGCACAGTGGCTACGGGAATACGATTCCCTCGGGCTCCAGTCGAGACGGATCGCCTGTCGCGCGCTCCGGCCGCCGGAGGCGGCAAACCTCCTGAATGAATGGGACTTCGGTCCCGATGTCGATCTGCGTTCCGCGATCGTCGATCACATCGTCCGCGACGACCCGAAGCGCCTAGTCAATCAACTCGTGCTAGCCGAGCATGTCGCCTGGGTGGAGACACAACGCGACCCGTTCACGGGCGAGTTGGCCGTTGTAAGTGCCGATATCGCGGGCCTTAGCACCTCTCCCGAGCACCATATCGAGGAGCGCTTGGAAGCTCTCCGCGTATCAGAGGATGGCCGCGTCGCGCTTGCCCTCCTCGCGGCGCTTTGCGGGCTGGCGATAGACCTACCGTGGGGACTTGTGGAAGCGATGCTTGCTGAAAGCGACAGCAGCATGTCACCGGACATCCTCCGCGAGCGCTTTGTTGGGCTCGGGGTCGTGTCAGGTCTGCCACCTCACGGCACGCCGGATCCCTTGAACACGTTTATTGTCGACGCAGACCTTTACGAGTACTTGCGTAAGAAGGCGCTCACACCAAGCGCGGCCGATCTTCTTGAACGCTCCTGCGCCTCGTTCTTTCGCCGCTGGATTGAGGTGCTGGAGCGGGATAGTTTGCTCCGCGGTATTTTCGAATCGTGGAATGCACGCGCCCTCCGTCTCTCAGATTGCGCGCGGCTCGGGGTCGCACACATGGGACGGAGCGCGGACGCGGTCACCAGGCTGGCTGGTGCACTCGCGTCTGACGCGCCCGTTCCGGCCACATCTTCTCCCCTCACCGGTTCACGTGCGGCACTCGCATTATGGTGGCTGCAAACGGGAGGCGCAGCGCCCGTTGCAACCGGTGACATACTCCGGGGTTGTTCGTCGCTTGGGGCGTCGAGGCCGGGTCTAACGTGCCTGTGCGCGGTAGCGCGGCAGGACGACATCGCGAATCACCGAGCGGCGCTCGACGCAGCCCTCGCCACCCTCGCGGAGCACTCCGCGTTGTTCGCGGTCCAGCACGCGTTGGTGGACGTGCTAATCGCAATTGGAGACCTAGATCACGCAATCACGGTGGTCTCGCCGAAGGACTTGAACCCCAACACTGCCGTCCAGCTAGCAAACGCCCTAGCAAGAGCCGACAGGCTAGTCGACGCAATCACGCTCGCAAGCGCGAACCGCAACCAGGACGCAGGGGTTCGCTTATGTCACGCAAGACTCGTCGCGATGCACGCTGGACCGGAAGCAGCGTGTCGTGTCCTCGAAGGGCACCTAGACAGGTGGACTGTCGTAGCTCGCTACTGCGACCTCCTGATTGATGCCGGTAAAGACCAAGAACGCACGACCGTTCTCGAGGACTGGGCTAGTCGGCACCCAATGGCATCATGCACGTTGGCCTCCGAACATACATTGCAGGGAGACGTCAAGGCGGCTCGCGAGCTACTCACCCCGTGGATCCAAGGGAATGCGGAGGCCGCCGTCCAACTCGCACACATCGAGTGGCAGGAGGAAAACTACTTGGCATGGCTGGCAACGCTGTCACCGTTTGCCATATCGCGGAGCCCCGTGATCGCATCCGCCGTTGCCTCAGCGCTCGATGACGTTGGCAGCAACGGCCTTCGCTTCCACGCGGAAAAACACTCGGTCATTCCCGGCGCACCATCCGCAGGGTTGCCACCAACCGCGCCGCGCCGCGACTACGTTCCCAGGGCTGCTCGCTTGAAGCGTCCTACGGGCGCGCGAAGTCCGGCACGGCTGATCTCCGATATTTCGGAGGCGCTGCGACAGGGGGCTGCCCCTTCGGGCGTCGCCGATGATTTAGTCAAGAGCGATGGGCAGACGCCGGGGTGGCTTCGGTACGTGGGGGAGGTTCTGAGACGCGACCTCGCGACTTCACATGATGCCCAGATGTCCGCGGTTGCGTTTCACCTATTAAGGCGCATCGTCCACCCGACGGAGGGTCAGGCCTGCAGTATTGCTGACCTCGCCTTCGCCGGACGCATCGAAGGCGCCTCGCTGATTGCGTGGCGCGTGCTCACGAGCCACGCCGGTAGCAACCCGGCGGTGGACGGCCGAATAGCCGCGCTCGCCGCCGCCGCCGGTGATGCCCGCAGCGAACTTCATGCGATCGCTCACTTAGCGGGCTCTGACCGGAAGTGGGCGCTCGTGGCGGTCATACGGATGCTTGGACCGGCTCCCAAGACGGAGATCTGTGCGTGGGCCGGCCTATGTAGCGCCGCGACGGATTCGCTCCAGTTCATGGCCAACACGATTCGGCAGTATGCCGCGTCTCGGATGTTGGCCGTTTCCCGCGCCCTCGGGTCGAGCGCGCCCCCAGCACGCACCCTTCTCGCCGAGCTCATGCCATCCGTGCCGGATTCCGAACTGATTCGGTTGCTCGAGGGCACTCTGTACGCGTATGCGCGGAACCCCGCAAAGGGCACGCCACCGCTGTATCCGTACCAGGCAGTGTCGCTATGTGCGGCGTTGCGAGCCACAGGGCGCGCGAACGGCCGCCTTGAGGAAATGCTCTACGACGCCCTGCTAGCTGCGATGCGCGGTACGCCGGAACGGCAGGAGGCGTTTGCCGCGTGGGCGCCCCATTCTCCGATTGCTGCGCGCGTCGTGGCGGCGTTGGCGCTCGAGTCATCGGCACCGGAGAGCGAGTCGGCCGCCGAGTCGCCGTAGCCGGTGGCGGCGACCTGCATGTGGGGCGAGTCGTTCGCGCACAACCGCAGCAAGCTTGCCGATGCGCGGCGTCAAGGTCCGTCCGGGCAGCCCGAGGTCCAGCGCCGGGACGGCCGCACGACCGCCGGCCGCAGAGTTCGCTTCCGCGTGAGACGGGCGCTCTTGGGTGCCCTTCGCGGAGCGCTCCTTCTCGCGCAAAGAGAAGGAAAAGTCGAGTCCGGGGCTGCGGATCACCTCTGCAAGGGCGGCGCGTATCGGGCAGTCGAGTAGGCCTGCGAAGCTAGGACTATGCGGTTCGAGTTCTCCATCGTGCCCGGGGCGGGTGTGGGCCCGCCCTTCGTTCAGGAATCAACGCCTAGCCAGAGGGTGCGCGTCGATGCGGGAGACAACGACCTGCTCGTCGACGTTTGGACGCGAGCTGCCGATGCGCTCGGATTCGGCGTTGGCTACGGCCTCGACCAATCCGCTGGCAGCACCACTGCGTTCCTGCGTTTCGTCGCTCCAGACGATGTGGGCCACGACACACGCCGACACCTAAATGCCAAGGATCTTGAGATCGTTGGCTCCGACGGGCACGTCGTGTTCGCACGGAGCTTGGAAAACATAACGGTCGAGGATCTCCTCCGCACTGCTGACGCCGGCCTGATACCTGGCGACGTCTCACGGCCCTACTTCATTCCTCAGACCCCACAGGGTGCGAGCGAATGGTTTGTCAGTTGGCCCGTGCTTGTCGGCGCTTACGTGATGGTGCGGGGGATCCTCAACGCGATGGCGGACCTCGAGGGCACCGTAGCGCTCCTGCAACGCATTCGCGGCGGAACGACCGCGCTGGTAGACAGCGCACCGAGGCTTGAGATGCGCGGGGCGCGCCCGGATGCGCTCTACGACCTTCTCGGACGCCGTCCCTGGGCGGCTGCGGATCTTGCGTCGCGCTTGGACTGCGCTGACGAAACCGCGGTCGACTTGCTCCGACTCTTCGGCTTCGAGGCGGATCGGACAGGACTCTGGCGAGCAGGAGCGTCGGACGACGCCGTGCTGCTCCGCGCGCTGCTCGACGAGATCATCACAACCGCGGCCGAAGGCGCCGGGGCGCACGGAGGGTCTTTCGAGGATCGGGTCCGGCATCTGGTCACCCACCGCAGCCGCAAAGCGCTCCCTTACGAGATGAAGGAGTACGAGCCGCTTGAGCCGGGACAGGCACAGGTGGTCGATCGGCACGAGGAGGATGACTTGCTCACCAGCGACCTGATCGACGACGACACGGAGTTCGGCGATTTCGACGACACGTGCGATCAGGGGTGCAACGCACAGGGGGACAGCGGGGAGCCGGTCAGGGACTGCGCCGTCGTGTGGGGCGCTCAACAGCCCGAGCTTGATGGCGACATGCTCCGCATCGAATTCGCGGTCGGACTCGGTCAGCGGGATCTTGACGCTGCCGCGCCGCCAGCGGGCGTTTCCATTAGCGTCGCGGACGTGTCGGTCGGCAAGGGCGCGTCGGGGACCGGAGTCGGGCTGGTGCTCGAGATCGCGGAGCACGTGCTCAATGATGTCGCGGGCCTGATCGGGATCGGACTCTTCTTGCGCGAGATCATTTCCAAAGTCAACGCACGACGCGAATCTGAGCCTGCAAACGCGACACCCCTGGCCCTCGCAGCGCTCGGAGCAGCCGAGACACCTGCGATTCGAGATGCTCCCGCATGCTGGCAATACGCGCGGACGGTGCCCCTAACCACCGACGGCTCAGTCGGGACGGACATGCGAGACGTGTGGGCATCCTCATTCGTGGATGAGTCGACCGGAGTCGTGCAACTGGTCTTCTCGTCGTCGACGACCCGTCACTTGGGAGTGGCCCTCGTCCCCCAGGAATGGTGGTTTGACGGAGCCAATGGGCGGATCAGAAGCGATGCCGAGCTTGCCGAGGTGCTTCGAGTGGATTTTCTTTCATGAGCGAGCGGTACGTGGTCCCCGGAGCCGTCGATCAACGAAGCAGTCGTCCTCCGCTCCGTGGGTCTGATCGCCGTAGCCGACTGACCTGGCTGGGGCTTAGGATCACGGCGTGGAAGACGCGACGGACCTTCTGCCAACCGTCTTCGTCAGCTACGCGCATGAGGACAAGCCGTTTGCGCACAGCCGCGCCGGTGCGCTCGGCGACCGTGGCTGCAGCGTGTGGGTGGACGAGTTCGAATTGCGCACCGGCGACTCGCTGACCGAGCGAGTGGCCGGTGCAATGACCGCAGCCGACTTCGTGGTTGCACTTGTCTCAGCTTCCTCCATCAGCTCGAACTGGTGTCGGCGCGAACTCCAGATGGCGCTCAGCACTGGCCTCGCGGCTGGCCGGACGATCGTGCTGCCGGCGCGGCTTGGCGCCGTCGCCATGCCGCCCGCCCTGGCGGACATCGTGTATGTCGCAGCGGAGCCCGACCGGGCCGACGAGCTCGCCGATCGCCTCGTACGCGACATGAGGTCGCACGCGGCGGAAGTCGCGGCAAAGCGCGACGCCGACACGACCGAGCGGGAGTGGGAATTCGCATTGGCGCCCGCTCACCAGCTCGACGATGTGCTGGCGGACCTCGAGCAGGAGATGACCTACCTCTGGGACGCCAACACCTCGCGGAAGGGCAAGACCACCTACGACACCGCGTTCGCCCGCTGGATGGCGGTCGTCGACAAGTGGCATGGCGGCAGCCGCTTGCCACACGTCATGCACGAGCTGGCATGGCGGCTCGAAGGTCTGCTCGAGGTCGCCGCGCACCACGAGCGGACGTACCGTCGCAATCAGGGCGTCATCCGCCGGCTGAACCGCATCGTTGGCACGGGCATACTCGAAACGCGCCATCTGCTGAGTGAGGTTGCACGCCACCCAACACTCTTCGCCTCCTCCGCGCTTGAGGACTGCTCTATTCCGGAACGCGACGAACTCGTTGCGATCGTCGACGACGACCCCCGCCTCTTCAAGCTCCACGCATTGATCGTCCCCTCCGGAGACGACGATGACCCACATGGCGGAACCTAACGCCCGAGCAGGCTGCGACCGCTGGCGCCCGCCGCGCCAGACGTGACAGCCCTCTTCCGTGCATACGAGCGCTCCGGCGAGCCCCGGCAGGCGCTGCCAAGTTCGTACGTGGGACAGCGCGGTATCGGCCAGTCGCAGATCAGCAAGCACATGATCGCGGAGTTGCGCCAGTGGTCGCAGCCGAGTCGGCCTCGCGCCATCCCGGGTCCGATAACGCCGCTGGTGTCATGGCGGATCTCGTGGTAGTCGGACTGCCGCCTCCGAGATGTCTGGCCCCTCGTTCAGACTGCTTGTGGGATGGCCCCAAGCGACGCAGGACTTGGCCTAGTCGGGCGACCGTGATGGCTGTCGTGCTCACTCATGGCAGCGTCCCCGTGCTGGCCGTCGCTGTGCAACGTCGATCGGGCCACCAACATCGAGGGCTCCGCGTCGCGGGATCGGCACGATGGGCGGCAGACTGGTTGCGGCACCGCATCGCGTTTTCTGAGGTCAGCCGGTGAGGCGTCGGCCTGGCGCTCGCCGGGTTGGTCCGACAGCAGCGGCCGTCGGCTCGGACGGACACCCTGAGGGCGCGTGGGCGAAGCATGGCGCGGCGATTATCACGGGCGCCACGGCGATCATCGCCGCGACGCTCGCGGCGTGGTTTACCTCCGCGTCGACACGCGACGTGGTGCGCGAAGAGAGCCATCGCCTTGCGCAAGTCCGCGACGAGAACGCGCGAGGCGCCGCGCGGGTCCTCATCGGGGAGTTCCTGGTGGTCGGCGAGGAACTCGGCGACTGGGTCAGCACCGCAGCCCTGGTGCCGTTCGGGCCCGACTTTCCCGTGGTCGTGCGCGAGGAAGACTTGAATCTGATCGCAGCCCGCGTCAGCCCTTCCCGGTGGAATGCAATCAGCCGGGGGCTGTCCACAGTCCAAGGGCTTCGACGCTATGTGCTGGACCGCACCCGCAGCCCAAGCCGCTTTAGCGGGAAGCTCATCTCCCGTCGCATCGTCTATACGGTCGCAAGCGACCTCGACGCCATCCGCAGGGCTTCGCTCTCTCTGTCCGAAGTAGCCGACGTGGGCGAGGTGGTGCCCGGCATCACGATCCAGCCCGATATTGTGTTTCGTGAGATCCAGCGCAAGTCTCGAAAGAGGGGCATCCCGATCGCGGATGACTGACCTGGCTGGTCGGCCGGTGCTCCTGCGTTCCACCTTGTGAGCGCCGGGGCGCCGCAGGCAGAGTGCTGGTTTCGCGTGCAAGGAGCAGTCTCGCGCGGAGGGCGCATGTGCTCCGCCCGCGCAGCAGACGTCCGGCTCGCTCACCCCATCAGGTCCGAACATGAACGGCGCGACCTGCGCGAGCCCCTCGGGCGTGGCGCTCGCGAGCGTGTCGGCCACGCCGGAATCGCAGCGTCGCGAAATCCGATCAGCTCTGTAGACCGTCCCAGCCCCAGCGCGGCATGGCTGCGCCTGGGGCGACGACCGCGTCCGGGGACGAGTACACCAGGACGTCGTCCACCGCCCAGCGCATGTAGGCGTGGAGCGCCGCGCGGAAAGCTGGGTCGGCGGGGAGGTCGGCGTCGTCGGCCGCCGCGTCGAAGCAGCGCAGGAAGTGCTCGCCGAGGTCGGTGATGTCGCCGTTGCCCGCGTGCATGCGCAGAACGCCGGCCTGGTCGCCGCCGCAGGACTGCGAGTACGTCGGTGGGCCGCCCATCACCTCGGCCCAGTACGCGGCCAGCCGCTCGACGTGCTGCGGGTGCTGGTCCTCGTGGGAGAACGGGTGGTTGAGCTCGGGGTCCGCGAGACAGCGCGCATGGTGTGCCGTCGCGAGCGCCAAGAACGCCGGCTCACCGCCGGCGAACTCGAACAGGGTCGGGCGCACCCCGAAGCCGAAGGCCGGCTAGATGCCGTGGTACGGGTTGTGCACCGGCGCCGGGTTGTCGCGCGGCGGCTCTTCGGAGCCGCGCTCCTCGGTCTTGCTCGGCTTGACCGGTGGCGCCATGCCGGGCAGCTTGAGCTTCAGCTTCCGGCCGTCCTTCATGGTCAGCTCGTACGGCTTGGGTGTCAGTGGCTCGCCTGGAATCGGGCTCATGGTCGCGAGGGTACCCCACGACCGCAACGCACGGTAAAGAACCCGCGGCCGGTGGCCTCGCGCACGACGCGTCGCCGACGAAGCGGTGGCTCTCCACAGACGTCTCGCGTACGGTTCGCGCCGTGCGCATCCTGACGCTGGCCCTCCTCGCACTCGCGGTGCTCGCCGTCATGCCTGCCGCGCACGCCGCGACCGTGGGCATCGACAACAGGTGCGCCAACCCGACCGGCAAGCTCGAGACCTGCGCCAGCGCGCTCACGTTCCAGGCCGCGCCCGGCGAGGTCAATGACGTCACCGCCGACCCGCCTGCGGCCGGCTCGTTCGTCATCCGCGACGCCGGTGCACCGCTGACAGCGGGGCCGCGCTGCACCCGGGTCGACGCCACGGCGGTGCGCTGCCCGAGCCTTCCGGGGCGCGTCGAGCTCGGCGACGGCGACGACCGGCTCACCTTCCCGAAGAGCCTCACGCTCATCGCGGTGTCGGGCGGCGACGGCAACGACATCCTGACCACAAGCGCGATCGTTCGCGGCGGCGATGGCGACGACACGATCTCAGGGCCCAAGCTCGACGGCGGCGCGGGCAACGACCGGCTCACGGGCACACCCGGCGACGACACGCTCTTCGGCGACCTCGGCGACGACACTATCGACGGCGGGCCCGGCATCGACACCGTCGTGTATGGGCTCCAGGCAGGCTTCGAGTCCGACAACCCGCGCCCCGGACCCCCGCTGCCGGTAACCGTCGACCTCGCCGACCCCGCGCCCGACGGCGCCGCCGGCGAGCGCGACGCGCTGACCGCCGTCGAGAACGTCAGCGCGTCCGACGCGCCCGGCGACGTCCTGCGCGGCGACGACGGCCCCAACGACCTGCGCGGCACCGGCGGCAAGGACGACCTGCAAGGCAACGGCGGCGACGACGAGCTCAACGGCGAAGGCACGCTCGACGGAGGCGACGGCGACGACCTCGTCTCCGGCGGCTATACCTCGGACACGCTGCGCGGCGGGGAGGGCGACGACAGGCTCGTCGGGTTCGGCGGCGCCGACCTCATGGAGGGCGGCGCCGGCGACGACCTCCTCAACAGCTCCGAGCAGCTCGGCGAGCGGGCAACCGATATCGACCAGCTGCGCTGCGGCAGCGGACGCGATCGCGTCGCCGAGCCCGACATCTACGACCGCGCCAGCTCGTGCGAGCGCATCGCGATCGGTGGCGGGCTCGTCGTGAGCTCCTCGTCGCTGCGCAGGCGCTCAACCCCGCTGCGCGTCGAGGTGAGCGTCCTCTGCGCGCGCCCCGCAGAACAATGCCGCGCAGCCGTCGCATCGGCGTCGGCCGCCGGACACGCGTTCAACCCGAACACCCCGCTAAGCCTCGCGCCAGGCGCGCGCCGCCGGATCGTGCTCACCCGCTTCCACCGCGGCGCGAAGGCAAGGCTGCGCAGATCGGAAGGTCATCGCGTTCGGCACGAAGGACCACGGCTTCGGGGTGCGCATCGGATGACAGAACCGCTGGCCGTGGTCATCGCGTTCGGCACGAAGGACCGCGGTTTCGGGGTGCGCGGCGGATGACCGGACCGCTGGCCGGCAAGGTCGCGCTCGTCGCGGGCGCCACACGCGGCGCCGGTCGCGGGACCGCCGTCGCCCTCGGCGAGGCCGGAGCCACCGTCTACTGCACCGGCCGCAGCACCCGCGCGCGCCGCTCCCCCGACTACGACCGTCCCGAGACGATCGAGGAGACCGCCGAGCTCGTCACCGCGGCGGGCGGAGAGGGGATCGCCGTCGAGGTCGACCATCTGCAGGCCGAGCAGGTCGAGGCGCTCGTCCAGCGCATCGACGCCGAGCAGGGCCGCCTCGACGTGCTCGTCAACGACATCTGGGGCGGCGAGCAGCTCATCGAGTGGAACGTCCCGATCTGGGAGCACGACCTCGACGGCGGCCTGCGGATGCTGCGCCTGGCGATCGACACGCACCTCATCACAAGCCACTTCGCGCTGGCGCTGCTCATCCGCCAACCGGGCGGCCTCGTCATCGAGATGACCGACGGCACGCAGGAGTACAACGCCGCCAACTACCGAAACTCGGCGTTCTACGATCTCGCGAAGACCGCCGTCATCCGGCTCGCGTTCGCGCAGAGCACGGAGCTCGAGCCGCACGGCTGCGCCGCCGTCTCGCTGACGCCGGGCTGGATGCGCTCGGAGATGATGCTCGACATTTACCAGGTGACCGAGGACACCTGGCGCGAGGCGACCGTCGGCAGCCCGCACTTCAACGCGATCTCCGAATCGCCGCGCTTCGTCGGCCGCGCGGTCGCCGCACTCGCCGCCGACCCGGACCTGCAACGCCGAAACGGCGGCTCGTTCTCCTCCGGCGGCCTCGCGCAGGAGTACGGCTTCACCGACGTCGACGGCTCGCAGCCCGACTGCTGGCGCTACATGGTCGAGGTCCAGGACCCCGGCAAGCCACCCGACGCGACCGGCTACCGCTGAGCGCGGAGCTCCCGCCGCGGCGCCGCGACCCCGCTACCTTCGCAGCGTGATCTCCCGCGTCGCGATCGTCGGCGCGAGGTTCACGTCGCGCGCGGTGATCGTCAGCGTCGCGCGGACGCGGTCCTCGTCGGTCAGGTAGCGGCGAACGGGCCAGCGCAGGCGGATCTGGGTGTTGATCGTCTGCGGGATGAGCGCGAGCGGCGTCCCGAGCGAATCAGCGATCACGCGCTCGCGGCTCGGCAGGCCCAGCCCGCGCGCCTCCGCGGCCGAGACCTCGAGCTTCGCCACGACCTCCGAGGCGGCCGAGAACGCGACCGGGACGCGGATCGGCTGGCCGCGCAGGATCCGCGCAAGGCCGCCGGGCGTCGCCGCCGGCGTCCCGATCGCGACGGTCAGCGGGAGGACGCCGACCACGTCGCGTGGCGGGGTCATCTGCCCGCCCGCGAGGTTCTCGCAGCTTGCGTCGGGCGTGTCGCCGGCGTCGACAACCGCGGCATCGACGCCCTCGCCGCACGCCAGCGTGTCGGGCCCGAAGTCGACGACCGTCAGCAGGTCGTTGCCCCACGCGCTCGTCGGCCCGAGCTCGTCGCCGTAGACCCTGTCGACGCCCGCGCCGCCGACGAGGCCGTCGTCTCCGGCGCCCCCGACGACCATATCCGCGCCGTCGCCGCCGTCGATGTTGTCGACGTCATCGAGGCCGAAGAGCTTGTCGTCGCCCGCGCCGCCCGTGATGTCGTCGGAGTTCGTCGAGCCGTAGATCGTGTCGTTGCCGGCGCCGCCGTCGACGATCACCCGCGGCTGCACGTCGTCCCACGGCGCGGCGACGAACGTGTCGTCGCCCCCGCCGAGGCGAACGCGCAGCGTGACGCGGTTGACATGCGTGCGCGACGGAGCGCCGCAGGTCACGATGACCCGCGTGATCCGCGGGCCGCGCCTGCGCCGGCAGCCGGGGCCGGCGCGCAGCACCCGGCCGCGCTCGACGTAGTACGAGATGAGCTCGCGGCTGTCGGTGCCGGCGTCGCGCACCACGTCCCCGCGCCCGTCGGACGTCAGCGTCACGACGTTGCCCGAGCGCGAGATCCGAGCGTCCGCGAAGGCCGACGACGGGATGGTGAGGGCCGCGAGGACGGCCGCGACACATTGCGATCGCACGACAGGCCGCCGCTCAGATCATCCCGCGCTCGGGCGGGATCACCCAGAGGTCCTCGGCGCTCTTCTTGATCATGCCCGCCTCGAGGTCGGCGACCGTCGCGGCGCCGCGGCCCTCGAGGTTCTTCGCCAGCTCGGTCCACGCGCGAGCGATCGAGCCGACCTTCGCCATCGGGCCCCAGCCCGCCAGCGCGCCGAGCTCGGAAGCCTGCGTGCGCGCGGCGTCGAGGTCGATCTTGCCGAACTCGACCATCTTGCCGCTGATGCTCACCGTCCGCTCGAGGATGTCGCTGACGTCGGGAACCGGCGCGGCGGCATACCGCTCGGCGACGACGTCCCAGTCGACGACGTTCAGCCACGCCTGCACGTACTCCGCACGGCGGCTGTTGTAGTCGAGGTAGTACGCGTGCTCCCAGACGTCGACGCCGAGCAGCGGCGTCAGCCCGTCGGAGATCGGGCAGTCCTGGTTGGTCGTCGTCACGATGAGCACCCGTGTGCCGTCGTGCACGAGCCACGCCCAGCCCGACCCGAACGTGCTCATCGCCGCGGCCTCGATCGTCTCCTTGAAGATCGAGAACGTCCGGAACGTCTCCTTGATCGCACCCAACAGCTTGCCGCTCGGCTCGCCGCCGCCGTCCGGTGACATGCTCGTCCAGAAGAGGCTGTGGTTGTAGTGCCCACCGACGTTGTTCGTCACCGCCGCACGGATCGCCGCCGGCACCTCGTCGAGCTTCGTCAGCAGCTCCTCGGGCGCCATCTCCGCCGCCCAGCGCGTGTCCTCGAGCGCGGCGTTGGCCTTGTCGACGTACGTCGCGTGGTGCTTGTCGTGGTGAAAGCGCATCGTCTCCTCGGAGATGTGCGGCTCCAGCGCGTCGTACGCGTAGGGCAAGTCGGGCACGGTGTAGGCCATCGGTTCTCTCTCTCGGGTGCGGGGCGGTCGGCGCCCCGGCGGACGTCTTGCGGGCGACGATACCTCGCACGCGCCGGGCGCGGCACGGCCCCGCCGCACGCGAACTCGGCGGACTACTGCAGGTCGCTGAGGTCGAGTGGCAAGCTGAAGCAGTCCTTGCGGAAGCCGTACGTCGTGCCGAGCCGGTCGACGCGCGCCCGCGACCCGGTCGCGTCGGTCGCGATGTCGATGAACTTCGTGAGGTCGCCGGCGTCGGCCGCGGGCAGGAACTCCTCGAACTCGTCGAGCGTCGACTGGGCGGCCTTCGTGATCTGGGCGATCTGCGCCCGGTCGGCGTCGGGCGGGTCGATCGTCTTGAAGCGCTTGAACTTCGACGCCTGCAGGTCGTAGACCCGGCGCAGGGTCGGGGCGCCCTTGATGAGGCGGCTCTTGTACGTGCCGCTCGCGTCGATCAGCGCCTGCAGCTTGTCGAAGCTCGGCTTGGATTGCTGCGTGGTCTTCTTGCAGATCGCGTCGACCTGCTTGATGTACTCCGGGCGGGTGATGGCGCTGTCGTCGGACGAGCCCTTGTCGTCGTCCCCACCGCCGCACGCGCCAAGCGCCAGCGCGAGGCCCGCCAACGCCGCGGCGAGAGCCAGCCGATCCGGGCGCGTCGAAGCCATGCCCCGACCCTACCCCGCGTGCGCGCGAGGCATGCCGGTCCGCATCATGCGAACGCATGTTCGCAGATGTTCCGGATCGACAGTTATGGGGACAACCTCACACAAGGGCTCTCGCTCGTCCGCCAATCTGCCGATAGCACCACGGACGGCACCCGCCCCCACACACCATGCTCACGATCTCCATCACCTTCGCCATCCTCGTCGCCCTCTGGGGCTTCTCCGGCACGCTCGCGTCCTACGCCAAGCGCACGTTCGCGCAGGCCAAGGCACGCCCGCGACCGGTGGCCAAGGCGCGTCCCGTCGCGCGGCCGCGGCCTGCCGCCGCCTCGCGCACGCGCGGGACTCGTCCGGTCGCGTCGGCCTAGCGCCGCCCCAGCCCGACCCGCCTGGCCCGGACCCCCGCCTCCGCGCACGCGAACGCCGTCGCGCCACGCCCGCGCGCCCGCCCACCGGGCACGGCCGCCCGCGCCGCACCGGTGCTAGCGTGCCGCCGCGATGCGGATCTCGATCGAAGACGCCCGCCGGCAGCTGCTCGAGCACACGAGCCGCCTCGACGCGATCCAGGTCGACCTCGACGACGCGCTCGGGCGCGTGCTGGCGGAGGACGCCGTCGCGCCGAACCCGGTGCCCCCGTTTGACTGCTCGACCATGGACGGCTTCGCCCTGCAGGCCGGCGACACGACCGGCGCGCCCGTCGAGCTCAAGCTCGTCGACGAGGCCCGCGCCGGCAGCCCCGCGCAGACCCACCTCGAGGCCGGCAGCGCGATCCGCGTCTCGACCGGCGCGCCGATCCCCGACGGCGCGGACGCGGTCATACCGCAGGAATACGCGAGCGCCGAGAACGGCAGCGTGACGGTCGAGAAATCGGTCGACCCCGGCAGCGACGTGCGCGTCGCGGGCGGCGACATCCCACTCGGCTCGAACGTCCTAAAGGCCGGGACCTATCTCACCGGCCCCGAGATCGGGGTGCTCGCGGCGACGAACATCGCGCGGCCGTCGGTCGTGCGCAAGCCGCGCGTCGCGTTCGTCAGCACCGGCGACGAGCTCACCGATCCCGGCCCGGCGCTCAAGCCCGGCCAGATCCGCGACGCCAACGCGTACGCGCTGAGCGCCGCGGCGCGGCTCGCCGGTGCCGAGGTCATATCGCGGGTGAAGGTCGGCGACGACCGCCAGGAGACGGTCGACGCCATCCGCGCGGCGATGGGCGACGCCGACATCCTGTGCACGATCGGCGGGGTGTCCGTCGGCCCGCACGACCACGTCCGCCCCGCGCTGACGGCGCTCGGCGCGACCGAGATCTTCGGCCGCGTCAGCCTGCGACCCGGCGGCCAGATCTGCTTCTACGTCGCCGAGGACGGGACGCTGTGCTTCGCGCTGCCGGGCAACCCCGTCAGCGCCACGGTCTCGTTCCGGCTCTTCGTCGTCGCGGCGATCGACGCCCTCCTCGGCCGCGGCCGCGCCGAGCGCCGCACGACGGCGACCGCCGCCGTCGACCTGCCGGGGCGCATCGGCCGCACGACCGCCGTGCGCGTCCGCGCCGAGCTGCGCCCCGACGGCTGGTATGTCGCGCCGTCGCAGACACACCAGGACTCCCACGTGCTCACGTCGCTGCTCGACATCGACGGCTTCGCGTTCGTCCCGGAGGACCGCGCGTCGCTGTCGGCGGGCGAGACGGTGGACGTCGAGTTCGTCCGCTGAGCAACCCGCGTCAGTGGCGACGCATCGCCATGACGCCCCGGCGCGGCTTGTCGCCCGGAAACAGCTCGTGCAGAAGCGACGTCTCGCGGCAGATGACCGCGGCCAGCGCACGGCTCCACATGAGATCGCCCCAGCTCTGCACCCCGCGCTTGACGGTGCTGATCATCGTCGCGCGCGTGAGCCCGAGCGCGCCCGTGACCGCGAAGAACCCGCCGATGAGGCTCTTGCCGAGATCGGGATCCTCCGCGTACGCGAGGCCGACCCCGGCGCCGGCCACGGCGACGACCGGCAGCAGCCAAGCCCAGCGGCGGTAGCGCCTCCACAGCTGCATGGTGAGCTCGTCGCGGACCTCGGCGCGGCGAGCGTGCCCGATGAACGCCTCTGGCTCCTTGTCGCCGGTCAAGAGCTGGCGCCAGATGATCGTCTGGCGCTCGAGCGGCTCGAGCCGGTGCACGGCGTCCCCGGTCTCGAGTCCCGCGCCGGGCACCGCCACCGACGGCGCATGCAGGCGCGCGCTCCACGCGTCGAGGTGGGTGTTGACCGTGTGGGCGGCCACCGGGTCGACGCGCGCCTGCAGGTCGTCGAGCAGGAGCTTGATGCGCTCCACTCTGACGGGATCGAAGACCTCGACGAGCTCGCTCGCCGGGTCGGGTGTCACGCGCGGGCGCGCGACGCGATTCCAGGTGTCCGAGATGAAGTTGCCGAGCTCATAGGCCTTGCCGCTCTGCTCGCTCGCGGTCCACAGCTGCTTGTCGAACATGACGTGCCAGTGCGCGAGCTCCGTGCGAAACGCCTGCTCGTCGCCAGGTGAGTCGGCGGCGGCACGCGCGAGCGTGACCAGGCCGGCCTCCTCCGTCTCGCCCATCGCGATCCCCACGCGCTTGGCGACCCCCGCGATCGCCTCGACCTCGAGCTCGAGGCGGTCCGTCGCGGGCAGGCTGCGACGGTTGAGCAGCATGTCCTCGCTGACCTGCGACGGCGCCGCGAGCGTCGTCGGGCTCAGCGCGTGCAGGGCCGCCACGCGCCAGCCGAGGTCGATGGCGCGGGCGATCTCGTCGCCGGTCCCGCGCCGCTCGGCGACCGGCGCGTTCGCTTTCTCGTTCCCGCTCGCCTGCTGGTCTGCCATCGCTGCTCCCATCTCGACGGTCGTCGCGCCCGTCCTTCGGCGTGCCAGCGCACGAACCTCCGCGCGGTGTCGCCCGTGCAATTGCTCACCGGCGCCTGGTTTGCTGGTAGCGTCGGGCCTCTCGACCGGGCCGCTGCGGCCTGGTTTCACCGGCACGGAGGCGCGACAACATGAGGGCAAGGGCAGGAGGAGCTCGGATGCGACTCGGTCTCACCGCGGCGATCGCCACGATCGCCTGTCTGGCGGGGGCGCAGAGCGCCGCGGCCGTACCCGCGGAGACGACGATCACCGCCGGCCCGGCGGATGGCTCGCTCACGCGCGACAACACCCCGACGTTCGAGTTCACCGCGAACCAGGTCAACGTGTCGTTCACGTGCACGATCTACCGCGAGGGCGTGACCACGCCATACGCCTGCGGCTCACCGTTCACGCCGCCGGCCCCGCTGCCCGACGGGCCCTACACCTTCGCGGTGGCCTCGACGAACTCCGTGCCCGAGACCGAGACCATCGCCAAGACGCGCACGTTCACCATCGACACGTCACCGCCGGAGACGTCGATCACCGCCGGGCCGGCCGAGGGCGAGACGATCAACGACGACGCCCCGGCGTTCGCCTGGGCCTCGTCGGAGCTCAACTCGACGTTCGCATGCCTCGCCGACGGCGTCGCGCTGGCGTCGTGCGACCTGGCGTTCGCCAGCGGCGCGGCCGCGGGTCCGCACAGCTTCTCCGTCGCGGCCACCGATGCCGCGGGCAACACCGACCCCACCCCCGCGACGCGCAACTTCACGATCAGCCTCCGCGGGGCGCCGCCGACGATCGCCCACTGCAACTACGACGGCAACGTCATCGTCGGGACGACCGGCGCCGACGTCAAGATCGGCACGCCGCGCACGGACCTCATGTTCGGCCTCGGCGGCAACGACGTCCTGAGCGGCGTCAACGGCCCGGACTGCATCGCCGGCCAGGGCGGCAACGACCGGCTGCGCGGCGGAGCCGGAGACGACCTGCTGTCCGGCGGCGCCGGCAACGACAACCTCTCCGGCGACGTGGGCCGCGACGAGCTGCGCGGCGGGCTCGGCAACGACACGATCACGGGCGGCGCCGGCCTCGACACGCTCGTCGGCGAGATCGGATCCGACCGCCTGACCGACCGCAGCGGGCGCGACAGCTTCTCGGGCGGCCCCGGCAACGACCGCATCGACGCGCGCGACACGACGCCGTTCGGGCGGCGCGCGACCGACAGCGTGACCTGCGGGACGGGCCGCCTCGACGTCGCGCTCGTCGACCGCAGCGATCGCGTCAGCCGCGACTGCGAGCGCGTCACCCGGCGCTGACGCGTCGCGCCGCGCGCGGTCAGGCCTTGAACGCGCTGCCCACGACCCACCCGACCGCACCCTCCGGCGCGGTCCGCGACGAGACGACCTTCACGCACACGTAGCCGCGCGGGTGGCGCCAGCGCCGCTCGACGACGTCGCCGCGCATGAGGTACTCGAACGGGGTCGAGTGGGCCGCGTAGCGCAGGTAGACCTGCTCGGAGCGGATCGTGCGGCGTCCCGAGCTGCGCCAGCCCAGGCGCACGCGCGGCTTGCGCTTGGCCACGGGCTTGTGGCGCACGCCGGGCGCGCTGCCGACCTCGAAGTCGACGCTCTCGGGCCCGTCGGCCCAGCCGCCGGGGTCGGCGTCGAGCACGTCGGCGTCGACCCAGCCCGAGCGCCCGCCCTTGAGGACGTAGACCCAGACGTACCCCCCGCGCGACGGGCGCGCCTCCGGCGCGGAGCGCGCATTGGGATTGGGAACCGACTGGCGCCCGACGCGCTGGCCCGTCAGCAGCCGCTCGCGCAGCGGGAACCCCGCCCCCGGCCCGAAGCGCAGGTTCGCGTCACGGTCGACGCGACGCGGGTGGTAGCCGATATTGACCTCATCCTGCGTCCGGCAGCCCTGTGGATAGGGCTTTCTCCCCGCCATGGCGCTCCTCCCTCAGCCGGTGCGAGTGCCAGGTTAACGCGCCGTTCATCGATGCAGCGAAGACCAGAAACAGCGCGAACGTACGCTCGCTGCTCGTCAAGCGCACTGCGACGGAGGGACCTGGCAATGGCAACTGCGTCATCGGACGCGATGTACCAGCAGGTCGGCGGGGAAGCCGGCCTCACCGTACTCGTCGACAACTTCTATCAGCGACTCTGGGCCGATCCGAGCCTCGACAAGTACTTCGAGGGGATCGAGCGCGATGCGCTGAAGCGCCATCAGCGGATGTTCCTGACGTACGTGCTCGGTGGCCCGCACGTCTACGCGGGCGCGCCGCTCACGACGGCGCACGTCAACCTGCACATCACCGACGAGGCATTCGACACCGTCGCCCACCATCTGCTCCTGACGCTCGAGGAGCTCGACATCGAGCGCTCGCTCATCAAGATCATCATGGGCTTCGTCGAGGGCGCGCGCGTCCAGGTCGTCGGCTGGCAGGGCCGCTGACGTGCTGTCGGCGACCTACACCGATTGGTACATCGGCCTCGCGCTGTCGTTCACCGTGATCGTCGTCGTGGTGATCATCGTGTCGATCATCCTCACGCTGGCCGCGCGCATCGCCGACCAGGCGATCTCGGCCGACGTCGGCGTAGACGTCGTCAGGGCCCAGACGACGAGCCTCGCCGACGGCGTCGACCTCGTCAACGACTGTGCCGTCCGGATCCTGCACATGGCCCGGGCGCTTCGAAAGGTGGCTGTAGGCAAATGATCGTCGCTGCGTATGACACCCACGCGCTGTGGCAGATGGTCCTCGGGATGGGCGGCGTCGTCCTGATCGTCGTCGTCATCCTGCTGATGCTGCTGCTCAGCCTCGTGATCGACATCGAGGCGAGCGTCGAGCGACTGCTCGGCACGGCCGGGATCGTCGCCTCGCACACGGTGAACATCCCGAAGCTGCAGCTCACGCCCGCGGTGCTCAACCTCGTCATCGAGGAAGCGATCATCCAGGACGGCTACATGAACGCGTTGACGGACGGCTACACAGGAGCAGGGGAGTCGCTATGAGCAGAGAGGTCATGATCGCGCTGAGCTTCCTCGAGGCGGCGCTGCTGGTCATCATCCTGAGCGTCGGCCTCAACCAGGTGCGCAAGCGCCTCATCACGATCTCCGAGGGCCTCGGCACGCTCGGCGGAGCGCTCGCGATGGTCGAGACCAACCACCTGCGCGGGCTCGACAAGTGGGTCGCCGACATCAACGCCCCGCTGCAGGTCATCGCCGGCGTGCTGCCGGGGATCGCCGCGAAGGCCGCGCTCGTCGTCCGCAAGGCGCAGGCGGGCTAGGGGGTCTTTCGTGGACACCGCACTCGCGCTGATGACGATCGCGATGATGACGTCGCTCGCGGCCGTCGCGGGGTTGCTGCTGACGAAGCTGTTCAAGACGATCCGCGAGCTGCGCGGCGTCTCGCACGGCCTCAACGACACGCTGCGCTGGGCGGTGGGCCAGGCCGTGTCGGACCCGGCCACGAGCCGAGGGCCGCGCGCCAGCGCGCCGCCCGGACCGCGCTAGGGATTACGGGGAAGAGGTTTCGAGGGCCCGCTTGCGAGCGGGCCCTCGTCGTTGTGCGGCGGTGTCGCCTGTCGGCGCGGCCACCGGTCGCGCCTCCGCGCGCGCACGACGGCCTGCAGCCGTCGTGGCCGGCGCTCGCTCGCGCTACGTTGAAGGCTGCCGCAGTTCGCGCGCCACCGCATGCACCGTCTTCGCCTGACGACCCCAAACCGCGCCGTCCCGCTCGCGCTGCTCGCCGCGGTCGTCGCCGCGTGGGCGATCGGGCCCGTCCCGGCCGACAGCCAGGACCGCGCCGACAGCCTGCGCGACAGCATCCAGAGCAAGCACGATCGCGAGGCCAGGCTGTCGAGCGCCGCGGCGCGCCTCGGGCGACTCGAGCGCGCGACGGCACGCGAGGTCGCGATCCTCGAGAAGCGCGTCGCGGCCGTCAAGCGCGACCTCGACGCCGCGCAGGCGATCCTCGACAGCACCGTCGTGCGCCGCAACGCGGCGCAGGCTCGAGCGCTGCGGCTGCGCGCGCGCCTCGCACAGTCGCGCGGCCAGCTCGCCGAGCTCCTGCGCGAGCGCTACGCGGGCGGGCACCCGGACATCCTGACCGTCGTGCTCGAGGCCGACGGCTTCGCGAGCCTGCTCGAGACCGTCGACTTCCTCAAGCGCATCCAGCGCTCGGACCAGAAGATCTTGCGGGCCGTCCGGACCGGTCGCAGCCAGGCGATCGTCCAGCGGCGCGTGCTGACGAGGCTCACGATCAAGCGCCGCGACGCGGCGGAGGCCGTCCGCCGACGCCACAACGCGCTGACCGCGATCGCCGCGGGGCTGCAGCAGCGCCGGGCGGCGCTCGGGCGCGCGCGTGCGGCGCGCGTGGCCGCGCTGCGCGGCAGCCGCAGCAGCCGGCGGCGCGCGGAGCGTGAGCTCGACAAGCTGCTCGCGCAGCGAAACCGCGCGATCGGCCAGGTCGGGCCGGGCGGGCCGTGGGCGATTCCGTGGGTCATCGTCCAGTGCGAGTCCGGCGGCCAGAACCTGCCGCCGAACTGGGCGACGGCGTCGGGCTACTACCAGTTCATCACGTCGACGTGGAAGGGCATGGGCGGCTCGACGAAGCACGCCTACCAGGCATCCAAGGCCGAGCAGGACCGGCTGGCGGCGAAGCTGTGGGACGGCGGGCGCGGGGCGCGCAACTGGGACTGCGCCGCGCTCGTCGGCATCCTCTGATGCGGTGAACCGGCGCATGGCCCGGGGTCCCATCGGCAATACTCGGCGCATGGCACGCAGACTGCTCGCATCGCTGGCGTTCGCGCTCGCCCTGACGGCGACGAGCCCCGCCGTGGCCGCGGACCCGGGCCCGTACGTCGCGCTCGGCGACTCCTACACCGCCGCGCCGCTCGTGCCGCCCCAGGGCGGCACGCCCGCGGGCTGCGCGCGCTCGAAGCGCAACTACCCCTCGCTCGTCGCGCAGCAGCTGAACGTCGTCAGTTTCACCGACGTGAGCTGCTCGGGCGCGACGACCGCCGACATGACCGCGCCGCAGTCGGTGCCCTTCGGTACGGCCACACCGCAGTTCGACGCCGGGCTGCGCCCCGAGACGCGCCTGGTGACAGTCGGGATCGGAGGCAACGACATCGGGCTCGTCGAGGCCGCGATCACGTGCGCTGGCCTCGGCTTGACGTCGCCCACCGGGGGCGCGTGCCGCCAGTACTACACGCGCTACGGCCGCGACGAGATGTTCACGCGGATCTACCGCGCGGCGCCGAAGATCGCCGCGACGCTGCAGGGCATCCAGCAGCGCTCGCCGCAGGCGCGGATCGTGCTCGTCGGCTATCCGGACGTCCTGCCGCGCACGGGCAACGGCTGCTGGCCGGTCGTGCCGCTGAGCGCCGACGACGTGCGCTACTTCGACGGGCTGATCGTCCAGACGAACCAGATGCTCGCGACGCAGGCGGCGGAGAACGGGGTCGAGTTCGCCGACACCTATGCCGACAGCGTCGGCCACGACGTCTGCACGCTGCCCGGGACGAAGTGGTTCGAGGGGATCGTGCCGACCGCGCCGGCGTTTCCGCTGCATCCGAACGCGCTCGGGATGCAGAGCATGGCGCGCTCGGTGACCCGCGTGCTGAGCGCGCCGCCGGCTGTGGCGCGCAACAGCAAGCGCGCGCGGACGAAGACCGCGGTCGGTCGCAAGGTGCGCGGCGCCGCCAAGTGGCGCGTGCGCGCGACGCGCTAGCGGCGAACCTGCAGGGTGACCCGGTTTGGGCTGCCGAGGCGGACGGTCGTCTTGGCGCGCCCCGCCGCAAGCGCAGCGAGCGCGCGGCGGCCGCTCGTGCTCGCGCGCAGGAGGTTCCATGTCCGCGCGGCGTTGACCTCGCCGGGCACCCGCTTGCTGAGCGTCCTCGCGCCCTTCGCTCCGGCGCGCTTCGCCAGCCGGTCGTTGCGCGCAAGGCAACGCAGCGCGGACTGGACGCGGCTCACACCCCCCTGCGTCACGGATTTCGTCACGCCCTTGCACCCCGTGCGCGCGGCCGCCGCCTCGGCAGCGTCGGCCGCGGTCGCGCGGTCGACGAACGCGCCCAGCGTCGCCCGATACTGGGCGCGCCCCGCCTCCGACAGCGTGCCGTGCAGGTAGAACTGCGAGAGGTCTCCGCCGGCGCTCTGAAGCTCGACGCGCTCGGTCGTGGGGCGCGCCGCGATGAAGTTCTCGATCTGCTCGATCGGGATGAGGGCGTCGTCGCCCTCGCGCATGATCAGCACGTCGCCGCGGATCGACTTGGCGACCTTGACCGGATCGTTCGGCGCTCGCTCCTCGGGCGTCTGGCCCCAGACCGCCGCCATCTGCGCGGCGATGATCTGGCGGCCGGAGTCGTTGCTCGCGCGCACCTCGGCCTGGTAGGCCTCGAAGTCCGCCGGCGGGCCCATCGCCACGACGCAGTCCACGCCGCTCAGGCGCGACGCCGCGACGAGCGCGAGCTGGGCGCCCGCGGACTCGCCGTAGATGCACAGCGGCCCGCCCGCGGGGCTGGCGAGCTCCGAGCCGGCCGCGTCGATCACGTCCTGCAGGCCGGCTGAGCCCGGGTGGTAGTCGACGGAGACGATCCTCCACGAGCGGCCGCTGAGGACCTCGCCGGGCATCGTCATGAGCGCCGCCTGCGCCTTCGGGCCGGGGCCGGTCCAGCCGCCGCCGTGGACCATGAGCATCGTGCCGTGCGCGGCGGCGGCGGGCGCGGCGGCAAGCGCCGGGGCGGGGGTCGCGGCAGGCGGCGGCGTGCTCGGCCCGATGATCGGGCTGAGCAGGCCGGCGAGGCCCGTGGCGGCGGTTGAGAGCAAGCCCATGGAATGGAATATCGGCAGGTCGCGCGAAAGTTGAAGCGCACCACTATGTCACCGAACGACGCACGGACCCCCCCGGACATTCGGTCCTACTGACTGTCGCACATTTGAGCCCGCCGTCGGAGGATTCCGCCACCGGACCTGGCGATGATGGCGCCATGCAATCACGCACGCCACACCGACTCGAGCTCTCCTGCCGCGCCGCACGCGACCGGCGCCGTCCTCGCGGGCACCGGTTGCGTGCGGGCCGCGGGCTCGAGTGCGCCAGGGTTCGCCGGTTCGAGCGCAGGCCCAGCCGATGAGGCCTCAGCGCCCGCAACCCCGAACCCGTGACAGCGCCCGGCGTGGCCGCGCGCGTCCGCCCAAGCGGCCGGTGCGCGTCCTGTCGCGTCCGAAGCCGGCCGTTCCTCCTGCGGGCGGCGCCGCGGGCTAGGAGTCTGTGATCGCCGCGCCGCCTCGCCCGCGGCGCGGCGATCACAGCGCTTCTCCGGGGGTATTCTCGGAGCGTGGACTACTGCGAGCAGCGGCCACCGCGCGAGCTGGAGCCGTGGGTGCAGTGCACGTGGCGTCGCACCGGTGACGGCGGGGCGCCGGTGCGCGTCGTGCCGGACGGCTGCATCGACATCGTCTGGACCGAGGGCTCGGGCACGATCGTCGCGGGCCCGAACACCCGCGCGTTCCTCGTGGCGCTGACCGCTGGCACCCGCGTCGCCGGCGTGCGCCTGCATCCGGGAGCGGCGCCGTCGCTGCTGGGGGTCGACGCGGCGGCGCTGCGTGACGGCCGCGCCGCGATCGACGACGTCTGGGGCGATGCCGGCCGCCGGCTCGCCGCGCAGCTCGACGAGCAGGAGGATCGCGGTCGCGTGCTGCTGTCCGCGCTCGCCGAGCGGGCGTTGGGCGCCGCTGCGCCGGATCCGCTCGTGCGTGCGGCGGTCGCCCGCCTGGACGACCCGCGGGGCGGCGTGCGCCGACTGGCCTGCGACCTCGGCGTGAGCGAGCGTCAGCTGCGCCGGCGCTTCGAGTCCGCGGTCGGGTACGGCCCCAAGCGCCTGGGCCGCGTGCTGCGCCTCTCGCGCGCGCTCGCGGCCGCGTATGCGGGTGAGGAGCTCGGCCGCGTCGCCGCCGGCGCGGGCTACGCGGACCAGGCGCACTTCGCCAACGACTGCCGCAGCCTCGCGGGCGTGGCGCCGTCGGCGCTGCTCGTCGCCTGAGCGGCGCGCCTCCCTCTCCCCCCACCGCAGGTCGGCCGTTTTCTACAAGACAGCGCGCCGCCCGCACGCGATGATGCTTCGCATGACGAGCGACCTCACCGCCATTCCCAACATCGGCCCGGCCGTGGCGCGCAAGCTCGAGCGCCTCGATGTCCATAGCGCCGACGACTTGCGCGGGCGCGACCCGCACGAGCTCTTCGAGCGCCTGTGCGCGATGGACGGCCTGCGCCACGACCCGTGCCTGCTGGACACGTTCGTCGCCGCGGTCGACTACGCCGACGGCGGCCCGCCCCGGCCGTGGTGGGAGTTCAGCCGCGAGCGCAAGGCGCGCGAGCATGCCTGAGTTCGCGATGACGCTCGGCTGGGTCATCGCTTACGTCGACGATCCCCCGGAGGCCGCCGCGTTCTACGAGCGCGTGTTCGGCATGCCGGTCGAGTTCGCGTTCGACACCTACGCGCAGCTCGCCACCGGCTCGACGAAGATCGGCTTCGCCGCGTACGAGCTCGGCGACGACAACTTCGAGGGCGGCGTGCGGCGCGCCTCGGAGGACCAGCCGTGCAACGTCGAGATCGCGCTCGTCCACGAGGACGTCGATGGGGCGTTCCAGCGTGCCGTCGACGCGGGCTGCACCGCGCTGCGGGCGCCGAAGGACAAGCCGCAGGGCCAGCGGGTGGCGTACGTGCGCGATCCGTTCGGGACGCTCGTCGAGCTCGCTAGCCCGCTGTAGCTCGCGTTCGGTTCAGCCGCCGACCGCGCTGAGCGCCGAGCACGCGCCGCAGGCCGCGCAGCCGGCGCCCTGGTCGGCGCCGCGCATGTGCGCCTTGCGCAGCGCGCGGCCGACGCGATCGGTGATGTCGGCGACGAGCTCGTGGCTCGGCGCCGGGACTTCGTCGATGTCGTGCGCGAGCGCGCCGACCAGCGGCCGGTAGGGGACGACGAAGGGGTAGACGCCCATCGCGATGAGCCGCTCGGCGCCCTTGACGAGCTCGTCGGGGTTCTCGCCGAGGCCGATCAGCAGGTACGTCGAGACGCGGTTGGGGCCGAAGGTCGCGACGGCTTCCTCCCAGGCCTCCATGTAGCGCTCGATCGGCACCTTCGCCTTGCCGGGCGTCCACCGCGCGCGGACCTCCTCGTCGAGCGACTCGACGTGGATGCCGATCGCGCTGACACCCGCGGCGTGAAGGCGCTTGATCCAGACGAGGTTGTCGGGCGGCTCGATCTGGACCTGGATCGGGAGGTTCGGCAGGACGTCCTTGACGGCGGCGACGCAGCGCGCGAGGTGGCGGGCTCCACGGTCGGCGCCGTTGGAGGTGCCGGTCGTCATGACGAGCTGGCGCACGCCGTCGAGGCGGACGGCCGCGAGGGCCACCTCGGCGATCTGCTCGGGGAGCTTGACCTGGGTCGTCTCGTTGGACTTCAGCGACTCCTCGATCGTGCAGAAGCGACAGCGGCTGTCCTGCTTGTAGCGGATGCAGGCCTGGACGACCGTCGTTGCGAGGACGTGGCGGCCGTGCAGGCGGGCGATCTGCTCGTAGGGGATGCCGTCGGCGGTCTGCAGCCCGTAGAAGCGAGGGCGGCGGACGGCTCTCAGGGCGGCGTCGACGCGGACACCCTCGCGCATGAGCGCGCCGTCGCGGCGGACCGCCCACGGGGAGTCGGGCTGCAGCGGGAGGGTCGTGGGGGCACCGTCGAGCACCCAGTGCCCGTCGTCGCTCGGACCCGCGCCGGAGCGCCTTCGAAGCGGGGGCGCGGCACGCAGGCCGAGGACGGCGAGCTCTGAGCGCAGACCGATGTCCACGGCGCTAGAACATCCAGGTCGTGTTGATGATGGCGCCCTTGCGGGCGTATTCGATCATCGCGTCCTGCATGTCGAGCGGGTGGCACGGGATGACGCCCTCCATGAGGTCTTCCTCGCGGGCGCCATGCAGCGAGAGACCCAGGCGGCAGGCGTACACGGTCCCGCCCTCGGAGATGAAGCGCTTGAGCGTGTTGTTCTCGTTGCGCATGCCGGGGAAGATCTCGTCGCCAATGCTCGGGAAGCCGCGCGTCTCAAGGCAGTTCAGGGCGCCGATGCCGAAGAAGTACAACGCTGTGTCGAACCCCTTCTTGAGCGCGCGCAGCCCGAGCAGGACGGCGACGAAGCTCACCGACGACTCGTGCACGATCCCGTGGACCATCCCGAGGTACGTCTCCCCTGGCTCGGCCTGGTAGTCCGGGAACACCTTCGTCGCCCCGTAGATCGACTCGCCCGGCCCCTTGGACGGATGGGGGATCTCCATCAGGCTTGCGATCTCTGCGTCACTCAGCTTCGGCTCTACCGCCATGGACGGGTCTCCTCTGGTTGATGCTCAGACAGCGTTGGTCGCGGCTCGCCGCTAACCCGGTCCAGCCATGGTCGGTCCCATCCCGGGATCCCGGTATGGACCGCGTGCCCAAGAAGGTGGGCCGCTGTGTGGCCCGGGCGTCCAACCCGCGCGCGCCAGGTCAACCCGCCTTGCCGGGCCTTTCGCCGCTACGTCCCGAGTACCGCCCGTGTCCGCGAGAGAGCGGCAGCGAACTCGGCGGCGCCAACGTGCGTCGGCGTGGCCGCGTCGTAGACCGCCCAGCCCGCCGACTCCTCGATCGCGTCGACGATGACCATCTCGACGGCCAACATGGCCGTCGACAGGCGGGGCACGTCTCGCCGGGCGGCGAGCCTCTTGCCGTCGTGGTCGTCGAGAACGACCAGCTCGCCGCCGAGGTGCTGCGCCATCAGCACCGTC
Organism: uncultured Actinomycetes bacterium; assembly: GCA_963839905.1. Lineage (GTDB taxonomy): Bacteria > Actinomycetota > Thermoleophilia > Solirubrobacterales > Solirubrobacteraceae > CADCVQ01. The sequence goes on from CAWIXC010000019.1 coordinate 115,562, forward strand.
GAGACCTCGCCGGCGTTCTTGAGCGGATGATCGCCCGGCTTGCGGAACGCCCGCACGAGGTCGAGCAGTTCGCGCTTGAGCGGGGCGGGCAGCTCCAGCCGGTTGCGCTCAGGTGGCCATTTCATGAGCTGAAGCGTCTTGAGGTCGGCGTAGCGCGTGGCCCCCCGCCGCAGTTCCTCCGCGACTTCGAGCGTGATGCAGGCGCGCGCTCCCAGATAGCGGGCGAGGTTGATGACCTGCCCTCCCTCGCAGAAGCGGTAGAAGGGGCTCGTGTCGAGCAGCACCCTGGCGGCGCCGACGGTGTGGGTCGTCACCAGTCCGGTTCCTCGTCGGCCGCGGCTTGGCTGATGCCGTGCTCGACGAGATCGTGCTCGGTGCGTTGAGGGTCGCGCCGCAGGAGGGCCGCCAAGCGCTCGATGTCGAGCGCCCCGGACTCATAGCCGGTCAACGCGTTTGCGCGCATGCGGGCCGGCAGCCGTGGCAGGTGGTCCCTGGCGTCCGCGATCGTGTCTTGAAGCTCACGGAGACCGAGCCGGTAGAGCAGCGTTCGGTGCTCGCCGTCGCGGATCTGGCGCGCAAGCTCGTCGCGTTGCTTGGCGGTGCGCAGGTATCTCGCCGCGTCGAGCCGGATCGTCGCGGCCTGCGCGCTGATGCCGAAGGCGACTGCAATCTCGACGACGACGCCCAAGTCGATCGTGGGCTCGCCGCGCGCCTGCATCCAGGCGGCAACGGCTTGAATCGGCGCCAGAAACTCCGATGCGAAGTAGTTGGCGGCTACCTCGTCGGGATGCGTCGCTTTCGCCGTGAAGGATTCCGGGCCGTCGACGACCTCGCCGTGGCCGAGGCGCAGATGCCCGAACTCGTGCGCCAGCGTGAAGCGCTGACGGGCGGGGTAGTCGCGCCCGTTGAGCAGGATGAACGGCTGGTCGCGTTCGACCAGCAGCGCGCCGGACAGCCCTTCCGGCAGGTTCGCGATCGTGATCGGGACACCGCCGACGCCCTCGACGAGCGTGAGGATGTCGGTGAGAGGGGCCTCGGTCCCCCAGCCGAGCTCTTGACGAGCCTGACGCGCTGCCGCCACGGCCCCGCGTTGAGACGCGGTCGAGACCATCGCTTATCGAGCGAGCGCTTCCGCGGCAAAGTAGTCGCTGATGATCTCCCGGAAGAGCTCGAGGCTGTCACGAACGTCGTCGTCGTCGCAGCCGCTTGCGCGCAGCGCGAACGCCGGGGCCTCGACGCGAAGCAGCCCGTCGACATCGACGTCGAGCGCCTCGGCGATGGCGACGAGCTCACCGGTCGATACGCCGCGCTGACCGGCTTCGAGCCGGTTCATCGAGGCGGGATCCAGCCCGACGCTTGCGGCCAGCTTGCGCTGGCTGATGCCGCGGTCCTCGCGCAAGCTCCGCACGCGCTCTGCGAGCTCCTCGCGCGTTCGATAGGTCACTGCCATGTTGCTCCTTGTTTCGTCACCGCCCGCGCCGCTGCGCATTGTAGATATCTCAACGGACGACATCAACATAGCCAAGACCGTTGAGCAAACGCGCCGGAGTGAGATCGCGCGTCGTTAGCCGCTGCCGGATCGACCGCGACCACGGCCGCGACCGCGTCCCTTGCCGGAGCTGTCGTCTTCGCCGCCTTCGTCGTCTCCGCGCTCGCCCTCGCCGCCGGACACGGTCGTGACGAACGCGGCGAGCGCCTGGACGTCGGCGTTGCTGAGACGGTCCTCGTAGATCGTCGGCATCAGCTTCTCGGGGTAGCCGTCGGCGGTGTCCTCGCGCGGCTCGGTGATGCTCTCGAGGTTGTCGTCGAGGTCGTCGTCGATGGTGTCCAGGCGTGGCCCGAGCTTTCCGTCGGCGTCGATCGCGGCGATCGAGTGGCAGCGATCGCAGCCCTCGTCAGCGAATAGCGCGCGCCCACGCTTGACCTCGGCGGGCGCAGCAGCGAGCCGCTGCTTGGCGGCTGCGACCCGCGCGGCGCTCGGCACCCGCTCGCGCTCGGCCGGCGCATCGCCCATTCCGATGCCGAAGATCGCGCATCCCATGACGACCACGACGACGGCCGCCAGCACCGCCCTCACGGCTCGCTCCACTGCGTGGCACGCACCGCCACCGCGGCGCCAAGCAGCGCGAAGACGACCGCCCAGACCTCGGCCGCGACGATGACGACCGCATCCGGGTCGTAGCCACCTTCGCGGAACCCGAGGAAGCCGACCGCCGAATGCGAGATCGCAATCGACACGAGCGACGGCACGCAGACCGACACAGCGCCGAGCACGAACAGCCACACGCGCTCGGCGACGAGCGTAAGCACGACGACCGTCGACCCGATCGCGTTCATGACGAACAAGAGCCCGACGACCTCGACCTCCGCGTAGCCGCGATGAAAGAGCCGCGCGTGCTGAAAGCCGGCGACGAGCACGCCGATCGCGGCGAGCACGAGCAGCGCGAGCGCCAACGCATCGGGTCGCGTGGGCTGCAGGAGGCGGCGCATCAGGCGTGGGTTACCCACGCGCGACCTATTAGGCGCACCCGTGCGTTCGCACTCCGATCGACTAGAGTGGCTGTCCGCGCGGCGAGAGGTCGGCCGTCAGTCGGAGTCAGAAGAGCTTGTCGGTATCGAGTTTCGGGTGAGCTGGCGAGCCGCGCAGCTTGTGCGTCCCCGCGGAGATCGCCTTTTCTATCTCAGACTCGATCCGATACAGCGCGGTGTCGATCGTCTCCACGCCAGGCGTAAGCGGCAGCTCCACAGGTACGTAGCCGTCACCGCCTTCGTTGCGCCTGAAGGCGAAGATCCCGGCTCCGTCCAGGTAGGTGGACACGATCGCACTCGTCTCTCGCACCATCTTGTTCACGCTGTCCTTCTCGCTGAGCAAGGCAGCCCAAAGCATGAACGTCTTGGGCAGCGCACTCTGGCGCCAGACATCCCAGTGACCAATCTTCTCCGACTGCTCGCGCCGCCACAGCTTGAGGTCGGTCGCGCTGAACTTCAGTTCGCGCCGGCGGTTGGTCCAGTCGTCCATGGCGCCGCGGCCGGGCGCTGAGCGGTACGCGGGCCCGCCGGTGAGCTTGCTCTCCGCGCAGACCACCGGTGCCGTCTTGCGATCCGGCCAGGCGATGTCGATCTGGTGGTTCTGGCTCAGCCCCTTAACCTCGGAGCGCGAGCGCAGAATCTGGCCGGTGCGATTGTTGAGCAGCAGCGTCAAGACCCTCGCGAACTGGTTGCCCTTGCCCCGGTAGATGCCGTCCATGCGGCTTGCATAGTCCAGGGTCGGCTTGCCCATGCCTTGCGGCGGCGCGTCCGCGATGCGGTATTGGTCAAGAGACCACATCATCGCGAGCCACTCCTGCTGCACGTCAGACCACTGCTTCACAGCAGTGTCCTGGATGCGGGCGATGAGCTCCTGCCAACGCCGTCCGGGATGTCCGCACTGACTGCGCACCATCGCCGCGCGCTGGTCGGCAGCTGCCTCGGCGGCGGAGTCGAGTTGCGCCATGGCGACATCATCGGCGTACACCCGGATGGACTACGTCATGCGCGTACGGCGGAGCTCCTGCACGGCCATGCGGAGGTCAATGACGTCACGTGCTGGGACGCCGCACGCGCCTACGAGCAGTGCCTCGTCCACGAGCTTCGCCACACCAACCCACAGGCCCTGCTGCAACTGACGTTCGAGCTTCACGCGGTCCTGCTTCAGCCGCGCCCACGCCTCTACGAGGATCTCGTGCTTGGGCACCGGTAGCAGGGCGGCCTCACTCGGCTCCATCTTGAGAATGCCGCCGCCGTAGGAGCGCCCATGGATCTCCGCGCCGAGCATCGTCGCAGCGTTGAGGACGAGTAGCGGGAGTGCCTGCTTGGCATCCTTCGGGGTGCCCTTGGCGAGCCGTATGCCGTGCATCGAGTTGACGAACGTCGTGCCCGCCGAGTTCGTGATCAGGCGCGGATAGCGGTGGCTCATATAGGTAAAGAACAGGTCCGGCGCGGGCACCGCAGGCGGGCGGTACCAGCACGCGCGCACGCGACACTTGTACGCGCGCGGGACCCCGCTGAGGATGCCCTTTTCCAGGTAGCGCAACAGTCCGGTATCGAGGCCGTCCTCGCCATTGACGATGTCATCATCCGGTAGAAGCATCCAGACACGCTCGCCGGCATCGCGCAGCGCCTCCCAGTCCTTGCGTGTGAAGCCGAGGCCCTTGAAGTGCCTGGTGCCCGGCGGCGAGACGCGAACGAGGTGGCGGTTATCGATGTCGTACTCCCGCCTGGTCTGGTCGCTGATGCAGAAGTACGAGTTGTTGCCGGTGACAGTGCCTAGCTGCGGAGCGCCATAGGTACCGAGCCGGGTGAAGTGCTGCGCGACGACGCGGTCGAAGACCTGGCGGTGTCGTACGGGAAGTAAGAGATCGGTCCACTTTCCCGTCTCCGGCGCCGCGACGTTGAGGTGGTTGGGTCCGCCGAAGCGGATCGTGCGTAGATCCTCGGCCGTGTTCACCGGGACGAGCGAGAACGCCCGGCAGCCGCCGCTGCCGCGAGCGAGAACGAGCACCACCTTTTCGGTCGCATCCTCGAACTGCAGCTCCTCGAACAGGACGAGATGCACCGATCGAAACCGACGCTGTAGCCACGCGCGCACGGGCTCCGCGTAGCCGGTCGAGAGCAGCTCAGTCGGTAGAACCATCGCCAAGCGGCCCTCCGGACCAAGGAAGCCGCACGCATGGACCACGAGGGCGGCCCAGGAGCTTGCGAGCCCGGAGAGGCGCACGCCCTGCTCAAGCGCTGCGATCTGCGCACGTTTGCGCTCCAGACCGATGTGCTGCTGGTAACGGACGAACGGGGGATTGCCGATGACTGCGTCAACGAGCGGCAGTCGAGCCCCGATCTGCCCCGTCGTCAGCTCGCTGAAGAAGTCTCCCGTGTAGAACGTGCCGTCGAGACCTTGCGCTCGCAGCAGGCGCCTGCTCTCGTCAACCGATGCCTCGTGCAGGTCAACGCCCAGCACCTGACGCCGCAGCTGCTCAGGCTCCACACCGAGGTCGGATAGGCGCCGTGCCGCGGCGGCGAGGAAGACCGATTCGCCGCAGGTCGGATCGAGGACGATCGAGTCAGCGTCGCCCTCGACCGCCCACTCCGCAAGGTAGTCAGCAATAGCCGGAGGCGTAAAGAACGCGCCGCGCGCCTTACGCAGCTCGGGGGTGTCGGACCTGAACAGGGAAGCCTCCACGACTCCGAGAGGGTACGCCCGCGACCGGTCGCCGCGACCGCTTCCAATATTCGTGCGGCGAAGGCCCCGCGGCGCAGATCGCTGGGCGGCGCATTCGCGGACGCCGGTTGTCCCGCGCGCGCCCCCGGCCACGTGGGCGCGATTCGGCATCCAGCGCAGGTCCGCTCCCGACGCGGCCCGCTCGTCGATGCACCCCGGGATCGATTCGATGCTCACCGCCAAGGTCTGGCCGCGGATCAGCACGTAAGTCGCGCGGAGGCGACCGGATCCGATCGCGTCGCTGCCGCCTTCTGCCGTTAGGGATCGATGGTGACTTCCACGAGGGCGAGGTTCTTGCCTTGCCACGACCACACCCCGATCCTCGTACCACCAGTCGGGCAGCACAGCGGCTCGCCCGGTCGATAGATCGTTTGGCTCACCACGATGTCGTCGTCCGAGCGAGCTATCACGATGCCGGGGCTGGTCCTCGGGTCGGCTCGGCAGCACCCTCCCTTGAACTTCACCCGCACCCACCGCGAGCGCGTCGCGCGGTACGCGGCCCAGTAGTGCGCGCCATGGTTCATCGCGACCCATCCCGTGAAGACGATGTCCTTGCGCCCGTCGCCCGTGAAGTCGAAGCACAGCGTCTCCCCGAGACGCCTGCCAAGATTGAAGGGCGTCACCGGGAGCCGCTTCTCCAGCTGCGCCGCGGTACGGCCGCTACATGGCGGCGAACCCGCGGCGGAGGTCACCGGCATCCCAGCGACAGCGATCGCGACACCGGCGGCGAGTGACACAGCGTGCTTCACACGTCCATGCTAATCCGCCACGCCTTTCCGCAACCCGTGCTACGCGTCGCTGTACGATCGCACGATGCGGACACGGTTTCCTCTGCGGGCGTGGCTGTCGCTCGTCGCGTGCAGCGTGACGCTGACGGCGTTTGGCGGCATGTCGCCGGCGCCGGCCCGCGCCGATTCATGCGGCGATGTCGACAGCGTGCTGGCGTTCAACATCAAGACGCGGATCGTTGGATGTCGTGAGGCGCGTCGCGTCGTGCGCAGCTGGGCTGCCGGGCCCGCGCGGCGCGGCGGCGACGGCCGGGTACGCGGCCTCTACTGCCGCTATCGCGACACGGGCTACGAGGCCGGCGCCATCAGATGCACCGGCTCTCGGGGCCGCGTTGTGCGATGGGTGACGGGTAGCTGACTGCTGCGCCGGCGACTGGGCGCACCGGGTGCGCCACCTCGGTCAACGTGCCCGTTCGAACGCGCGACGTCGCCCGCCGGAATGGCTAGCAGCGCCGCAGCGCCGACCGGTCTCGCGTCGTGCATCCACCCTTGTGGCCGGCTTCGGCGCCCGCTCGCCGGAGGGCGACGGCGCGGGGCCGAGCACCTGCGGGGCGCGGCGAGGCTGCTCGACGGGACATCGGCGCCCTTAGCGCGCGAGACTCACGCGGCGCTCGCCGCCGTGGCCGTGGTTGCCGGCGAGGCCGCTGCGGTCGATGGCATCGTGGCGGAGCCGGTCCTTGGCTGCTCGAACGGCACGACCCTGGCGCCCACGACGCGTCGCCACAGGCTGTGATGCTGCCGCGGGTAGGGAACCTCGCCGATTAAGCACGAAAACCCCCTGGCGAGAGGGGGTTTCCGTATAGCGGGGGCGGGATTCGAACCCGCGACCTTCGGGTTATGAGCCCGACGAGCTACCAGACTGCTCCACCCCGCGGCGTGGACGTCACAGCTTAGCAACGTCGCTCGGGGGCGGTCAACGGGGGTCCGACCATCTACCCTCGCGGGCCATGCGCGTCGCCGTCGTAGACATCGGGACGAACTCCACCCGGCTCCTCGTCGCGGAGGTCGCGCCCGACCGCTCCATCACCACGCTTCACCGCGAGTCGATCGTCACGCGCCTCGGCGAGGGGGTCGACTCGGCCCACCGCCTCGGCGACGCGCCCATGCAGCGCGTCTTCGACGTCCTCGGCCGCTACCGCGCCGCGATCGACGACCTTCAAGCGACGCGCACCGTCGCCGTGCTCACAAGCGCCGTCCGCGACGCCGCTAACGGCGCCGAGTTCACCGCCACCGTGCGCGACCGCTACAACCTCGACGCCCGCACGATCGGCGGCGACGAGGAAGCCGAGCTGACATTCGCGGGCGCCACGAGCGAGCGCCCGCACGACGGCGCCCCCACGCTCGTCGTCGACATCGGCGGCGGCTCGACGGAGTTCGTCGTCGGGCGCGACGGCGAGGTCGCCTTCCACACCTCGACGCAGGCCGGCGTCGTGCGCCAGTCAGAGCGCCACCTTCACGACGACCCGCCGCAGCCCGAGCAGCTGCAGGCGCTCGCCGCCGAGGTCCACGCGATCGTCGAGGGCGCGGTGCCCGCCCAAGTGCGCGAGCACGTGCAGACCGGCATCGCCGTCGCGGGCACCGCCACGCAGTGCGCAGCGATCGAGCTCGAGCTCGATCCGTACGACCCGGCCAGGGTCCACGGCCACATCCTCGCCCTCGCCACCTGCGAGATGCTGCTCGCCCGCCTCGCCCAGATGACGGACGACGAGCGCAGGGACGTCGTCGGCCTGCACCCCGACCGCGCGCCCACGATCGTCGCCGGCATCGCGATGCTTATCGAGGTGATGCGCGCGTTCGGGCTCGACGAGGTCGAGGTCTCCGAGCACGACCTCCTGCGCGGGGCCGCCCTCGCGCTCGCCGCCGGCTCGCAGACCGAGCAGCCCGAACAGAGCGAGCAGACCGAGCAGACCGAAGCGTCATAGCCCGAGCGTGGACGAACGTTTGACTCAAGCTGCGACCCCTGCCGTCCGATACATCGAGTGCCGGCTAAGGGGACCCAAAGCTTTCAAGGGGAACCGACTGCCGGACATAGGTCCGAGCAAGCCGTTAGATCGGCGCCTCCCACCGCTCGGGCCACACATAAGGCCCAGCAGTACGTACCCCTGCCCGTCCTGTCGGGGCCATCATCAGGAAGCCGCCCTTTCCCCTGGGGGCGGCTTCCGCCTTTAACCACCCCGGCCTGCGAAGGGGCCCCGCGCAAAGCTCAGGCGAGGTTCGAGCGCCGCGGATACGCCACCGACGGATCGGTCAGCACGTTGACAAGCGCCGGAACACCCGCCGAGAACGCTCGCTCGAGCGCCGGTCGCAGCTGCGCCGGCGTGCGCACGAGCTCGCCGTGGCCGCCAAGCGCCTCGACGACCTCGTCATAGCGCGTCTCCGGCGTCAGGTCCGCCGCCACCGAGTAGCCGTAGATCATCTCCATCGGGTGCTTCTCAAGCCCCCAGATCCCGTTGTTGCCGACGATCCCCACGACCTGCACGCCGTGGCGCGCCAGCGTGTCGAACTCCATCCCGCTGAAGCCGAACGCGCCGTCGCCCAGCAGCAGCACGACCTGCCGCGAAGGATGGGCGAGCTTCGCCGCGAGCGCGTAGCCCGGCCCCGAGCCCAGGCAGCCGAACGGGCCCGGATCAAGCCAGCAGCCGGGCTGAAACGAGTCGATCACACGGCCCGCGTAGGAGACGAAGTCGCCGCCGTCGCCGATGACGATCGCGTCGCGATCGAGCAGCTCGCCGAGCCCGGCGTAGACACGCATCGGATGCAGCGGGGCACGGTCGTCCGCGCGCTCGGCCGCCTCGGCCTCGCGCGCGGCAGCCTCCACGGCGCCCAGCCGCGCCACCCACGAGGAGCGATCCGGCCCGCCGCCCGCGGCGCCCAGCGCGCGCAGCGTCCCGCCGATCGCCCCGTACAGCTCCGCGCTGACCGAGCGCGGATGCGCACGCGCCGGCTGCACGCGATCGATCACGACGACCGACGTCTCGTCGCCGAACACACCGCCGAAGCCCAGCCGGAAGTCCATCGGCGCGCCCACGACGAGCGCGACGTCCGCCTCGCCCAGCCCCTCGCGCCGCGCGCGCGAGAAGAAGAGCTCGTGGTCGGCGGGCAGGCACCCGCGCGCGAGGCCGTTGAGGAACACCGGGATCCGCAGCTCCTCGGCGAGCTCGCGCAGCGCCTGCTCGGCGCGTCCCCAATAGAGGTCGGTGCCCGCCATGAGCACCGGCCTGTGCGCGGCGCGCAGCAGCTCGGCGGCGCGCGCGAGCGCGTCGCCGTCGGCCGCCGGCCCGCAGGCGGGATCGGGCAGCGCTGGCGGGGGCGCCGCGTCGGGACCCTCGCCGAAGGCGTGGTCGAGGGGGAAGTCCAGGAACGCCGGGCCGCCATGCGGCGCGACCGCCGCATGCAGCCCCTCGTCGATGAGCGCCGGGATCTCCCCCGTGCTCGCCGACGTGGCGGCGAACTTCGTCAGCGGCGCGACGAACGGCACGTGATCGAGCTCCTGCAGCGAGCCCTGGCCCCAGCGGATCGCGGGCGCGCGACCGGCGAGCACGAGCATCGGCGAATGATTCTGCTGCGCCGAGGCGATCGCACTCATGCCGTTCGTGACGCCCGGCCCCGCCGTCAAGGCCACCACACCCGGCTCGCGCGTCACCTTCGCCCAGCCCTCCGCCGCGAACGCGGCCGACTGCTCGTGGCGCACGTCGACGATGTCGATGCCCTCGGCGCGGCAACCGTCGTAGATCGAGAAGAGGTGCCCGCCGGAGAGGGTGAACAGCTTCGTGACGCCATACGCCTTCAGGCGACGTGCGACGAGATGCCCGCCAACGACGTCGGCGGACGCCTGAACGGACGCCTCGGCGTGCTCGGAGGCATCGCTCAGCATCTCACGCCGAGCCTACCGGGCGCTGTCATTAACACGAGGGTTCTCGTACCCCACCAGCCCGCCGCCACACCGGGCACACGCCAACTTACGCCGAAGCGCGCGCGGCGACCGCCTCCGAGAGGCGGTCCTCACCGCAGAACAGCATCCGCCCGACTCGCAGCGCCGGCAGCCGGTCGGCCCCCGCGGCGAGCAGGCGGCGTCCGGCATCCTCGATCGGCCCGTCGCGACTCGCGTCACCGGCGGCGCGCAGCATCTCGGCCAGGTCGACGCCGGCGGCGGCCGCCGCCTCCGCGAGGATCTCGGGGTCGCCGAGATCGAAGCCGCCGCAGAACACGAGCCGCGTCGCGGCGAGTACGAACGCCGCGCCGACGTTGCGCTCGGCCGCGAGCGACGCGACGCGCATCGCCCCGACGACCGGCGTCACCGGGCCGATCGGCCAGACGATCGGCAGGCCGAGCACATCGGCACGGCGGGTGATCGCCAAGCGCTGGTCGTCGGTGATCCAGCGGTCGCACTGCAGCGCGTCCGCCGACGCCGGGATCCACTCGAGGCCCGCGAACATCCGGTCCGCCCGCTCGGCCGCGAGGTAGGTGTGCGGCGACGCGAGGTCGAAGAAGAAGGCCGGCCGCCGGCCGACCTGACGCCGGCGAGCGGCCTTGCGCCGGTACTGGTCGAGCGACGTGACGGGTTCCATGACATGCCGTAACGCGCACCGAGATGGAAACTTGCGGGAACCTTCGCACCGGATTTACACCCATAAAGGTCCAACATCCGGATCGAAGGATGCGTCCGCGACGATCCTGTCCTATGGTGCAGGCACCGGGAACCTGTCCCTGAAGCCGCGTACCCCAACGCCGGCGATCGGAGCCAACACATGCCTCCCACCCCCACCCCGAAACGACACCCCTACCACCAGTGGTCGCCCGACGCGCGCGCGCTCGATCTTGTGGGCGACAAGTGGACGCTGTTGATCGTGCGCGACCTCGCCTCCGGCCCGCGCCGGTTCGTGGAGCTGCAACGCGTCCTGCCCGGCATCTCGACGGAGCAGCTGCGCTCGCGGCTGAACCGCATGGTCGCCGACGGCCTGCTCACCCGCCAGCGCTACCGCGAGGTGCCGCCACGCGTCGACTACGAGCTCACCACGCGTTCCAAGGAGCTCCTGCCCGTCCTGGGCGCGCTCGCGCGCTGGGGCTATGACTGGGCCTGGACGGCCCCGCGCGAGTCCGAGGCGATCGATGTCGGCGCGATCCTGCGCATCGCCCCCGGGCTCGTCGATCCCCCGGCCTCGTTGAGCGGCGTCACGAACTTCGCCGTGCACGTGGACGCGACGACGACCAAGCACTACGCGCTGACGGCGCATCGCGGCAGCGTCACGATCGCCGAGCACGAGGATGCGGGCGCCGACGCGCGCGTCTCCGGCTCGCAGGAGGACTGGATCGACGCGCTCGGCCCCGACGCCGATCGCAGCAGCCTGCGGATCGAAGGCGACAAGCGCCTCGCGTCGGCAATGCTCGCCGGCGTGGGCGCGCTCGCCGAGCGCGACGCGCAAGTGGCTTGACGTTCGCGCTGGCGCACTAGGCTTCAGTCTCCCCTCCGGGATGCCGATGCATCCCGGACTGACTGACCCCGCCGAAAGGAAGCTCCCTCGTGTCTCGACGTCTGTTCCCGCTCGTGATCGTCCTCGCACTGCTCGCCGTCCCCTCGTCGGCGTCCGCAGTCAACATTCGCGTGGGGATCGGCGATCAGAGCCCCGCGATGTTCGCGAACCCCAACTACAAGGCGCTGAAGCTCAAGCTCACGCGCTACTTCGTCGAGTGGAACGCGATCACCGATTCCGCGGAGCTGGCGAAGGCTGACGCGTTCGTCGCGGCCGCGCGTGCGAGCGGCGTGAAGGTGCTGATGCACATCTCGACGGCCGACATCAAGGCCGGCACACCGAAGCTGCCGAGCGTCGCGGCGTACCGCAAGAACGTGGGCGCGCTGATCAAGCGCTACAAGCCGCGCGGCGTCTCGGAATGGGGCGCCTGGAACGAGGCGAACCACAGCACCCAGCCGACGTCCAAGAGCCCGCGCTCGGCCGCGCTGTTCTTCGGCGAGATGCGCAGGCTCTGCAAGGGCTGCACGATCGTCGCCCTCGACGTGCTCGACCAGCGCGGCGTCGAGAGCTACATCGCCCGCTTCTTCAAGGCCGCGGGCTCCAACGCCGCGCGTGTGCGGGTCGTCGGCGTGCACAACTACTCCGAGGTCAACCGCAAGCTCAAGAAGGGCACGAACAACTACCCCGGCACGCGGCGCATCATCGCCGCCGTCCAGAAGGTCAACAAGAAGGCGAAGTTCTGGTACACGGAGACCGGCGGCCTGACCAAGCAGGGCACCGCGTTCCCGTGCAACGACGCCCGCGCGGCCGACCGCACGCAGTACATGTTCACGCTGGCCAAGCGCTTCGCGCGCTACTTCCAGCGCTTGTACACGTACAACTGGACGCCGTCCGCCGATTGCGAGGAGTCCGTGTTCGACGGCGGCCTCGTGAACATCAGCGGGGTGACGCGTCCCGCGTACAACGTGTTCGTGAAGAACCTCAGGTCGTTCAAGCGCTGACAGATCGCTCGGCGCGCGCATTAGGATGCGCGCGTCGAGCATCGCCCGGGTGGCCCAACGGCATAGGCAGGCGGCCTTAAAAGTCGCTGGCTCGCAAGAGCTTGCGGGTTCGAATCCCGCCCCGGGCATGCAACGCCGATTGCTCGATCATGAGGCAATCCTGAGGGTTCTGCGCATCGGCTTTTGCTGCTCGGCGGCACTCGCTAGCCTCGAAGTTCGCAGCGCAACCTCGGAACTTCGCGATCGTTTGCGAGTTTGAACGATCGCAGGACACGACCGTCGTCAGGCAACCATGGAAGCCTCAGCTCTCAAGCATTCCGCAGCGATGGGCATGCGGGGTCCGACCCCGCTGCTTCGCCTGCAATCCGACGAGCGGCTGATCGTCCTCATCCGGCGCGGCAACCACAGCGCGTTCGAGGCGCTCGTCAGCCGCTACCAGTCGCGCCTGCTGGCCTTCTGCCGGCACATGCTCGGCTCGCGCGAGGATGCCGAGGACGTCCTGCAGGAGGTCTTCGCGGCGTCCTTCAACGCGATCCTCGCCGACGACCGCGCGATCAACGTGCGCCCGTGGCTGTACCGGATCGCGCGCAACCGCTCGCTGAACCACCTGCGCCGCGTGCAGGCGATCGGCGTCGACTCGATGGACGTCCACCTCTCCGAGGGCGGCGCGACGACCGCCGACAAGGTGCACAAGCGCGAGGAGTTCCGGCTGCTCGTGGCCGACGTGCAGGAGCTGCCGGAGACGCAGAAGACCGCGCTGCTGTTGCGCGAGATCGACGCGCTCTCCTACGAGCAGATCGCCGAGGTCATGGACACGACGATCCCCTCGGTGAAGTCGCTGCTCGTTCGCGCGCGGGTGTCGCTCGCCGAGGCCGCGGAGGCGCGCACGCTGACCTGCGAGGACGTTCGCGAGGAGCTCGGCGAGGTCGCCGAGGGCCTGCGCCGCTCGACCGCCCCGGCGCGCCGCCACATCCGCACGTGCGAGCGCTGCCAGGGTTTCAAGGCGCAGCTGCGCACCACGAACAAGGCGCTTGCCGCGGTCTATCCGGTCGCGCCGCTGCTGCTCTTCAAGAAGTTCCTGCTGGCGCAGTTCGGCATGACCGCGTCGGCCGGCGCGGGCAGCGCGGCCGGTGCCGCGGCGGCGAGCGTCGCCGCGACCGGTGGCACGAGCGTCATGAGCGCCGGCATCTCGACGATCGCGACGAAGACCGCCGCCGGCCTGGCCGCCGCGGCGATCGTCACCGCGGGCGCGGTCGAGGTCAAGCACGTGCAGACGAAGGTGCCAAGCCGCGCCGTCGCCGCCGCCACCGCGCGCCCGGCCGCGCCGGTTGCGGCGTCCGAGCCGGAGGTCGTCGCGTCCGCGCAGCAGCCGATCCACGCGCCGAGGGCCGCGACGCCCGCGCCCGCTGCCGCCGCGACCACGACGACCAAGCCCGAGCCGAGCACCCCGGCTTCGGACGAGCCCGCGGAGCCGAGCGCGGCGCCCGCGCCCGCGGCCGAGCCGCCGGCCACCACCGCGCCGCCGGCGACCACCGGCGCCGGCGCCACCACCACCGAGCCGCCCGCGACCGATCCGCTCGCTCCTGTCCAGGAGGAGAGCGACAGCACGACGATGACCGGCGCGCCGGGCCCGCCCGCGCAGACCGGCGGCGTCGCGGCTCCGGCCGAGCCCGCCACGACGCCGCCCGCGGCGACGACCCCCGTCGTCCCGCCCCCGGCGACGCCGGCGCCGGCGCCGGCACCTGCCCAGTCCGCGACACCCGCCGAGCCGGACACCTCGAAGACCGTGGCCGGCACGGGCGGCGCGCCAGCCAAGATCTCGCGTCCCGGCGGCAAGCGCCTCAAGCGCGACCGGACCCGCGCCTCCGCCGTCAAGAACGTCGTGCAGCAGCGCGTCGCGGCCGGCGCGAAGGGCGCGCTGGCAGCGCCGGCGCCCGCGCGCTCCGGCGCACAGCGAGGCGCGCTGGCAGCGCCCGCGCCCGCGCCGGCCCGCGCCGGCGCCCAGCGGCGCTAAGCGATCCGGTCGCCGGGCTGCGAGCCCGCGTCGGGCTCGAGCAGCAGCACCGGGTGGTCGTCGGCGACCGCGCCGAGCACGAGCACCTCCGAGCGCACCGGGCCGATCTGGCGCGGCGGGAAGTTCACGACCGCGACGACGAGGCGGCCCTCGAGCTCCTCGCGCGCGTAGCTCGTGATCTGCGCCGACGAGCGCTTCACGCCGATCTGCGGCCCGAAGTCGATCCGCAGCTTCCACGCCGGCCGGCGGGCCTCGGGGAAGTCCTCGACCGCCACGATCCGCCCGACGCGCATGTCGACCTTCTCGAAGTCGGCGTACTCGATCACTCGGTGCCGCCCTCGCGCGACGTGCCGAACCGAAACGATCGCATGGCCTGCTTGAGCGGCCCCGCGTTGCCGATCCCGACGGCGTTGGGCGTGCCCGCCGCGGGCGTCGATTCGAGCTCGAGGATCACGCCGCGGCGCGCGCCCTCGGGCGCCTCCGGGACCAGCAGGAGGTGGCGCACGTACAGCGTGCGGGTCCCGAGCTTGCCGCGCAGGACGAGCTGGTAGCCGATGCCGTTGTTGATCCGGGTGCGGCCTTCGAGCACGAGGTCGACGTCGCCGTAGCGCTTGCGCAGCCGCTGCATGTACGCGACGGCGTAGACCGGCAGCGTCCCACCCGCGGCGCCGCGGTAGGGCGGCAGCGTGAGCGGGCGCACGACGTAGGAGTCCAGGAACAGGTCGCCGCGCTGGCGGCGCAGCGCGAGCAGCGCCCCCGGCTTGGACTCGCGCGCGAGCAGCGGCCCGTATGCGAGGTTGAACGTCGTCGTCCCGCGCACGATGACGTGGGTCTCCTCGGGGCGCGAGCGCAGCGTGATCACGATGGCGACGACGATCAGCAGCGCGACGAGCGCGATGACGGCCACCCTGCCCGCGCGCGGGAGCCGCTGCACGAGCTGCGGCAGCGTAGGGCCGTACTGCGGCTTGACGACGGACACCCGCGGCATTGTGACGACCGGCTCGGCGGGGCGAGCAGCCGCCGTCCTGGACGGAAGATCGGTCTGCGGGCGCAACTCTGTATTTCTGCGCGCGTTTTCCGATCTAGGAATCAGTGATGATCAAATGGCCTCGACGATTCATACTCACCTGCACAAGCCGATTCATTACGACAGCGTTCGCCGTCGCCTGTGGATCTTCGGCCAGCGCTGCCATCACGGCGCGACGGGCGCGCTACTGACCGCCGCCGGCGCCATCGGCGTGGCGCTCATGGCCCACGACTGGAAGGACCGCTCGGTCTGGTTCAGCCGCGGCTGGCAGGCTGAGGACTGACTCGCGCCGCGAGCCCCCGCGCTCCGGCCGCGAGGCTACTCCCCGATCGAGAACATCGCCTCGAGATCGTGGCGTGAGAACGTCTCGAACGCGACCATCGTGTGCGTCCGCGCGACGCCGTGCATCGTCGAGATGTTGCCGGTCACGACGCCCGCCAGGTCCTCGTGGCGCGAGACGCCGACGATGCAGACGAAGTCCCACTCGCCGGTGACCGAGTAGGCCTCGCGGACGCCCTCGACCTCGGCGAGCGCGCCTCCCAGGGTGGACATCACGTCGCGTTCGGCTTCGACGAGCACGATCGCATGGGTCATGGCTTGGTCTCCTCGTGGTTGTCATGTCGCCGCGCGGCCAGCTCGCGGGCAAGCTCGAAGCCGACCGACACGCCGACGAGCATCGCCACGCGCGTCTCCTCGGCGACAAGCGCGTGGATTGCGCGGGCGCGCTCGGTCGCGTCCTCGGTGCCCGAGACCTGCGAGAGCTGCGCCTCGTGCGCCTGGTCGAACCAGCCGCCCGCCTCGAGCGCGGCGCCCAGCACCCGCTGCAGCCCGGGCGCGGCGTGCGTGACGATCGCCTCGGCATGACCGAAGCGGTCGGGGTCAGACAGCGCTTCGACGGCCTCGTCGACCTCCTCGGCGGTGTACGTGTCGGCTGTCATCGGCGCGCCGGTGACACGCCGGCGTAGGCGAGGCCCACCAGGGCGCCGAGGCCCGCGCCGATGAGCCCGGCGATGGCGCTGCCCTGCGAGAGCGCCGGGACGAGCAGCAGGACGGCTGCGATGACGAGGGTCCCGAGCAGGTCGGCGTCGTCGTCCTCGTCGCTGCGGCTGCGGGCGATCAGGACCGGCACGACCCACGCGCAGAGCATGCCGAGCGCGGCGCCGTGGGTGCCGAAGACGAGCGCCCCGGGGTCGATCGCCATCGCGATCGCCAGCGCGCCGGGGCCGCACAGCAGGAAGACCAGGACGACCGCGATCGGCCCGAGGCGGCGTTCGAGCATCCAGCCGTAGAGCCCGAGCCCGACCACGGCGGCGAACTGGGCCGCCGTGCCGTCGTTGAGCAGCGAGGCGGTGAGGAAGCGCCACGGGTCGCCGTCGAGCGCGCGCAGCGCGAGATCCGGGACGGCGTAGAACACCGCGAAGAACCAGACGCCGAACGACAGCGCCACGAGGACCATCGTCGCCCACGGCTTGCCGTGCTCGTCGCCGCGGATGCCAGGGATCTCGCCGGTCCGCAGGCGTCCGAGCCGCGGGGACTCCGCTTTGGCCTTCGACCTGGTCCTGGCCTTCGGCCGCGCCTTGGCGCCGGACCCCGGGCGAGGCGCGCGGCGCGGGGTCTTGGACGGCGGCGCGTCGGGGCGCTCGATCTTCGGCGCGCGCTTGCGCAGGCGCGTCCCGCAGTACGGGCACTCCGTGACGTACGGGCTGACCTCTGCCTGGCAGTTCTTGCAGACGACGAAGAGGTCGGGATGGGACATGCGCTCGATTCTACGGAGCCGCCGACCGCCCCCGGCCAACCGGCCCGGTTTATGCGGCTGTAGCGGCGATGATCTCGGCCATGACCTCGTTGAGGTCGTGGTTTGCCTCGTAGACGACGATCTGCCGCGACGCGCCGTTGCCGCGCTCGAGCAGGTCGCGGATGCCGTCGAGCGCGTCCTCCGAGCCGAGGTCCTGGGCGTGCGGCGTCAGGCGGTCGAGCAGCCGGCGGGTGAGCGCCTTCGTCCCGACCTTCTCGTTGGACGGCAGGTCGACGACCTCGCCCGCGAGTCCGTGCCGGGCGGCCAGCCACTTGTTCTCGTCGAGCATCTGCCACGGGTACTCCGACAGGGGCTTGCCCTCGTCGTAGTGCACGGCGAGCTCACGGACCATCGCCTGGATGAGCGCCGTCAGCGCCACCGTGTGCTCGACGCGCGTCTGCGAGTCGCAGCAGCGAATCTCGACGGTGCCGAAGTTCGGATGCGGGCGGACGTCGTACCAGAGGTACGTGTAGTCCTCCATCACGCCGCTTCGGACCATGAACTCGACCTGGCGCTCCCAGTCGTCCCAGTCCTTGTACGCCGGCGGCATGCCGACGCGCGGAAACTGCCGGAAGATCGGCGTGCGCGTCGACTGCAGGCCGGTCTGATCGCCGCGCCAGAACGGCGAGTTCGCGCTGAGGGCGAGCAGCACGGGCACGTGGACGCGCATGCCGTTGGCGACGTGGATCGCCTTGTCCGCGTCGTCCATCCCGACGTGGACGTGCATCCCGAAGATGAGCTCCTGGCGCGCGACGAAGCGCAGCGCCGAGATCAGGTCGCGGTAGCGGGGGCGCGCGACGATCCGCTGGTCCTCCCACATCGCGAACGGATGCGTGCCCGCCGAGCCGATCGTCAGGCCGCGATGGGCGGCCGTCTGGCGCACCTGGCCGCGCAGCAGGCGCAGCTGCTCGCCGGCCTCGCCGGTCGTCGAGCACGGCTTGGTCGCGATCTCGAGCACGGACTCCATGAGCTCGGGCTTGATGTCGCCGTTTGGCCCTTCGGCGTTGGACGCGGCGTCCTCGAGCAGCGACTCGATCGCGTTGACCAGGCCGTAGGTCGAGGCGTCGACGATCATCAGCTCCTCCTCGACGCCGACCGTGCATGCCGGCCCGCTGAAGTTCTCGCGCATCGCGCGGGAGCGTACCCGGACTCCCGCCAGGCAGACGGGCCCCCGGTTGCACTTGGGCGAGCGGCGCCCCGCCAAACGGTGCCGCGTTTGCTGGGTGACGCATAGCCGCATTGCCAGCCGCGACGACGGCGATAGCACCGCATCCGCCAGGTAAGGGGACCGTCGGCGTGCTCAGCCGCCTGCTATCGCCGCGATGAAGCAGACCTCGTCCTCATCCCGAAACACGCCAGTCGCGACCCGACTGGCTAGCACCTCGTCGTTGACGACCAAGACGAATCCACTGGCCAACTCGTCCGACGCTGTGAGCACGCGTTCGGCAAGCGCTGGAAACCGAGCACGCAGCTCCGTGGCCAGCTGCGGCCACGACGCCGCGCTAACATCCACCGATCTGTGGTGGCGGCCTGATCCGCGGTGATCCATCGGGAGCAGTGCCATCAGAGGCGCCGACACGGTGAGCTTAGGCATCCGCTCTTCCCGCGAGGCGAAACCCTAGGTCTCCGGCCCAAAACCATGCCGGCTCGTGGCATCGAAACCGCGTGCGACACATCTCCCCAAGCGAGTCATAGCTGCCGCCCCTGCTGACCTTGTGCGCGTTTGCGTCGGTTGCACCGATCCGACACCACGGATCACGAACCGCGGAGCGCGCGTAAAAGGACCCATCGTAATCATCCGCGCACCACTCCCAGACGTTGCCGTGCATATCGTGCAAGCCCAGTGCGTTCGGTGCGCGCTCTCCCACGCGGCGCGTTCCCAAGCCAGAGCTCTCGCTGTACACAGCGACATGAACGAGATCCTCCTCCGCACAGCACCATTCTTCGTCGGACCCAGCGCCGCAGGCCCATTCCCATTCCGCTTCAGTCGGGAGCCGCGCGCCGAACCAGAGGGCGAACAGGGTGGCCTCATACCAGGATACATTGACAACCGGGGCGTCAGGCTCTCCCTCCCGCCCATCCTCTCGCCCCGGATGCATTAGGGCGTACAACCGGTTCGTTACTGGGACCCGCCCCAACGCATAACTGGACAGCGCCACTGTATGTCGAGGCACCTCTCCGCAGAAATGACGCCGGCTCCTCTGCGGCGTACCCATTTCGAACACCGTCGGGGATATCGCCACGAGGTCGGGGCGCACGAACTCCTCGTAGCGCTCTCGGCTACCATCTAGGAACCCGTAAGTGACAACGTCCGTAAAGAACTCGGAGTCGCCGGTGTCGCCCAAAGCTTTAATTGCTGCCAACACGGCTCTGGCATCGCGGGTCACCGGCCGACCGGCGGGATCTCGCTCGAGAAGAGCCCGAGCGGCCGTTATCGACGCCCCAGCGCGACGCGTCGGCCTC
Source organism: uncultured Actinomycetes bacterium (assembly GCA_963839905.1). Lineage (GTDB taxonomy): Bacteria > Actinomycetota > Thermoleophilia > Solirubrobacterales > Solirubrobacteraceae > CADCVQ01. Next base: position 135,375 of record CAWIXC010000019.1, read on the forward strand.
GTAGTCGACGGCACGTTCACAACTTGTATCTCGACCACCCCGGCCGCCGAAACGTCAAACGCACGTAGCTGCGGGATCTGCGGATTACGCAATGATAAGACCACGTGCCACAACGCCTCGAAGCGATCCATATGAAGGTCATAGTCAATCCGAGAAAAGTTAGCCGGGTGTCGCTGATGGGTGTGGAATACTCCGACCTCGAACATCCCTCTCGACCAGATCTGTTTTTGGATCTGCCAAGACTCAGCCGGCGTGGCCAGAAATCCTGCATCCTCGTACTTCACGAAATACTGACCGTAGCGGTGAAATGCTTCCCTTGATCCGTGCTCGTTGCGGACGTTGGCTTGAAAATGGATGAAGTCTACCGGGTGACGTGCATCGGCGTTAGCTATGAAGTAGCCAAACGTCTTTTCTGGCAGCCGCGACTGCGCTACTGCTATCAGGCGTCTCTGCGTCTCGCCGCGTATTACAAGCGGTACCACCCCGTCGCCGAGCATGCGGAGATCAACCCAAGGATGGCGCTGTATCGCGGGATACGTGACAGGCCCTATCCAACCGATCCGTCAGCTCGCCCGGTGCCCCAGCGTGACGCCGGCGGGCATGCAATACGGCGCGCGCGCGGATCAATACGCTGACACCTCGACCCTTCAGACCGCGGACTCGCGAGCAAACCATCGCGCAGACTTCGACGCACCTGCGCTCGTTCCTTCCAATCACGCCTTACGCATGCCATCGGGTGAACGCCGGCGAATAGGCGAAGCTGTGGGCCAGGCGCGTCGCATCGTCACGATTCGTGTCGAATGATGCCTGGGTCCCGTGCTGAAAGCTGTCTTGCTGCCAATTCATCCACATAAACATACAACTCGCGATGTCCGGAACTGCGCAGGAGAGTCACCGGGCACTCGGGATCGACGGGCCCGTCGACAAGCCGCCTAAGAATGTCAGCCTTGGCGTTCCCAACGAGTACCGCGATCAACCGCTCAGATCGCAGTACATTGCGGAACCCGATAGTCGCTACATGTGGCAGTAGTGGTCGTGGCGATACATACTGACGAGACTCAGCCGAGAGACTGACAATGCGCGTGCCAAGATTCAACGGGTCCTCGCCGCGCGCGGTGGCGGCATCGATGCAAAGCACTTCGCCCGTAGGCGAAAAGCCGAAAATTGACAGATGGATCGCCTCTCGGTCGAGCCTTGCATCGATATCGTTGCATGCGCCCTCGAAGGTCCCGCTGCGCACCGCTGACGGCAAGAAGATGTCGCGCTCGGTGGCCTCTGGGTTGTTCTTACGAATCTTGTCGACCAGACTCGCCCGGAGATGCGACTCGCAGGTGTGCGGATGCTCTGCTAAGAACCCGAGGTATTCCGTCTGCCCGACAAACCGCGCCCGGGAGATGTGCGCGTCGCCGCGCTCGTCCGCAAGCGAAACCAGCGCTTCGTACACTCCCGCTGTCGTTCGTCCAGCTCCGAGAGTAATGACGGGCCAGACCTTGCGGGAGAGAACCGAATACATTTCCTCCGCCGCGGCGGCGAACACGTGAGTGGCTGTCGGGAAAACATGTACTTTTGGCGATGCGCCTTTGGGATGCCGGTAGGTTCTCCGAACAAGCTGCGTAATGAGCCTCGCGAGGTCATCCTTGACTTGCGACGCGAGCTGGTCCGGGGTTTCAATTCTGCCCATCGTGGTTCTGGAGTAGAGACCCTCAAGAGATTCGATGAGTTCACCCTGTCGGGGCTCGGGATCGATGTCGGCTTTCACATAGATCAATGTTGGTCGCCCCAATAGCTCGGCGTTTCGCAACTCGATCTCGGAAATCGAGGTTTCCCCGTCGGCGAAGGGAACCGCCGGATCAGAAGGCGCGATCGTGCCGTAGGTGTCGCCCAGTAGCGAGACGAAGACGTCGCATTGACGGACCTCTGCCAGGCACCTGTCCACGGGCACAGCGTCCTCGGCACCGTGAGTCCCAAAATCGAATGCCTCGAACGCCATCTCAGAGATCGCGCGCGCGGTTGCCGCACGCGCGTCGCGTAGGCCGTGCAGTGGACTGCTGACGAAGACGCGCATTCGGCTCGGGCTCCGTCGCGATACTACCGTCTGATGGGAGACGAGCTTGCTCGCTTTCGAACGTTCCTATTTGCGCTGGGCAGTTTGGACCGGGTGATGGGACCCATCCATCAAGTACACCTCCTGTGAGGGTGGTGGCTGGTGTCGGTCGAGGTTGTCCCGTTCGCCGCGGCGCCTCGTGTTGGCGATCGGGTGATCAGTGAGCGGCTGCGAGGTGACTGTCCGACGAACTGCGTGTGAGGCCGAGGCGACTGGTTGATGGTTGTTAGCCGGGGAATCGGTCTGCGAAGTGGATCTTGAGTGCTGCGCCTGCCAGCGTCCTTCGGACTTGAGGATCGCGAGGTAGATGAGCTTGGTCGCGGCCTGCTCGTCGGGGAAGTGTCCGCGGGTCTTGATGGCCTTGCGGATCTGGCGGTGCAGTCCTTCGATCGTGTTGGTGGTGTAGACCGCGCGGCGCAGATCGCCGGGCAGCGCGAGGAACGGCGTGACGTGCTCTCAGGATGCGCGCCACGCGGCGACGGTCGGCGGATAGGCCCCGCCCCACTCGGCGTCGAAACGCGTAAGCTCTTCGTGCGCCTGGTCGGCGTTGGCGGCCGTGTAGATCGGGCGCAGCGCCGCGGCGACCTTCTGACGGTCGCGGTAGTTGACGGCGACCTTCTTGCGGTCGCGGTAGTTGACGTAGCGCAGGCTCGGGCGGATGGGATGCACGATGCACGTTTGCACCCATGTCTGCGGGAACGTCGCCTCGATCGCGTCGGGGAAGCCCTTGAGGCCATCGACGCAGGCGATCAGGACGTCGTTGACGCCGCGGCGCTTGAGGTCGTTGAGGACGGCGAGCCAGAACTTCGAGCCCGCGGTTTCCTGCCACCACAGGCCGAGGACCTCGCGGTCGCCGTCGCAGGTGACGCCCAAGGCAAGGTAGCACGCGCGGCTGCGAACGCTACGGTCTTCGCGGACTTTCACGAACATCGCGTCGAAGTACACGATCGGATAGACGCGCTCCAGTGGCCGCGAGGCCACGCGGCGACATCCTCGGCACCGCGTCGGTGATGCGGCTGATGGTGTCGCGGCCGATCTCCGTGCCGTTAGAGCTCGCTCAGGTGCGAGGAGATATCGCGGACGGTCATGCCGCCGGCGTACAGGCCGAGGATCTTGTCGTCCAGGCCGGCCAGCCGGGTCTGGCGCTGCCGACGTGCTTGCGCTACGCGCCAACCCCGTCCACCTCGCCAGGTGCTACATCGGGCGCGCGCCGCTCATCAACTCGGGCGGGGCGTCCGCTGGGGATGGGGACCTCGCCGAGGTCGTGCGGACCGCGGTCGTCAACAAGCGCGCGGGCGGCCTGGGGCTGATCTCGGGGCGCAAGGCGTTCCAGCGCCCGCTGGCCGACGGCATCGAGCTGCTGCACGCGATCCAGGACGTCTACCTGTCCGAGGACGTCACGATCGCGTAGCGGCGCCGCGACGCGCCGCGGCAGCGCGGCTTGCGGGTGCGGGCTTCGCGGCCCGGCGCGCCCTCTGCGCAGCGACGCGCGCGCTTCGTGCCGCAAGACGCGCAGCTTTGCGACTTCTTCGCGCCATCCGGGGATCGCGGTCGCTTCGCGCCGTAGCGTTCGCGAGATCGCCAGGACGCTCGTCATCGCGCTGCTCGTCCTCGCCGCCGCGGCGGGCGCGACCGGCGTGCTCGAGCGGGGCGAGCGCGCCCGCGCGACCCGCGGGTCGGCGACGGTGGCGCGCGTGGTCGACGGCGACACGGTCGTCCTGTCGGGCATCGGCCGCAGCCGCCTCATCGGGATCGACACGCCCGAGATCCACGGCCGGGCGGAGTGTTTGGGGCGCGAGGCTGCCGCCTACGCCGGGCGCCTGCTGACCGGCCGCCGCGTGCGCTGGCGCGGCGGCGTCGAGGCCCGCGATCGCTACGGGCGCGCCCTCGTCTACCTCTGGCTCGCCGACGGCCGCTTCGTCAACGAGCTGCTCGTCGCGGGCGGCTGGGCGCGCACGCTCGCGATCGCTCCGAACGTGCGCTACGCGGCCTTGCTGGCCCGCCGGGCGAGCGAGGCTCGTGCCGGGTCGCGCGGGCTCTGGTCGCTCGGAGCGTGCTCGTGAGCGCCGCCGGAGCGTTTGCCGGCGAACGCCACATCGTCCTCGAAGTGGGCTACGCTCCGTAACGCATGGCAACCCGAATGCGACAGTCCCTCGCGGAGTTCGAACGCGCGTTTCACGAGGAGACTCATGACGACCGGATCCGCCGGGAGTCCCTGCGCCGCCAGGCGGTCATGCGCGCGCAGCAGCGCAGGCTGGAGCACACGCACAAGCGGGGGACGGCGCGCTTCATCGTCCTCGTGCTCGTGCTGATCGCGACAGCGGTCATCGTGACCGTCGCGATGTTCCAGACGCTCTACATCGTCATGGGCTGAGCCAAGGCCCGGGCGTTGCTCGGCGCGCCCCCGCGCGCCGACCTCGCCCGCTACGTGCTGAGCTTGCGCAGGGCTGCTTCGACCTGCGGCGTGGCGGTGACCTGACCGCGCTCAGCCTGGATCTCGAGATAGACCTCTTTGCGGAAGACAGGGATGTCTCGCGGTGCCTGGATCCCGATCCGGACCTTCTCGCCCATGATCGACAGGACGGAGATCTCGATCTCGTCGCCGATCATGATGCTTTGATTGGACTTGCGTGTCAGGACTAGCATGTACGGCCACCTTCCTTGTCGCCGGGGCCACTCAATCACGTTCCCCGCTAGAAGGCAACCAAAGGGGCGCCGGCGCCGCAACGCCCAGGTGGTTGCGCAGCCGGTTCTTGTAAGGTCTCGCGCGCATGGCTCGACGCTCTCTGCGCCCACATCTCAATCAGATCCGCGGCTGGGTCCGCCAAGGACGCACCGACGCCTGGATCGCCCATCAGCTCGAGGCGACCGTCCAGCAGATCGAGACCTTCAAGCGCGACAACGACCTGGCCCCCGCGGAATCGACCAACGGCGAGGCGCCGAAGGTCGACTTCGACGAGGAGATCGACCTGCGTGCGGAAGACGACGCGCTCGTCGCCGCGGAGCTCGAAGCCGCCGAGGCGCGCAGGGTCGAGGAGGAGCGGCTGAAGGCGGAGGAGGACGCACGCCGCGCCGAGGCCGGCGAGACCGATGACGACGACGAGGACGCGCCGAAGCCGGCCCCTCGCCGTCGCGGGCGCCGCGGTGGGCGCGGACGCACCACGGGCACGCGCACGAGCACCACGCTCGAAGGCACCTTCGACCACGGTGAGGACGGCTACGGCTTGTGGCTCGATCCCGCCGTCGCGGACAACGCCGTCTACGCGGAGCACTGGGCGGGCCACCGGCCCGTCGAGGTCACGATCGAAGAGGACCAGATCGTGATCCGCCGCGCCGGCACCGACGACGACTGACTCTTCCGGACCGCGTTGCACGCCGCGCGGACGCGCCGCTACAGCGTGGTGCGCCGGCCGCCGGCGAAGTCGCTGGCATCGCGCAGGTAGCGCAGGAACGCGGCGTCGGCGACGGTGCGGGCGTCCCACGCCCACGGCGCGTCCGGCTCGACGTCCGCGGCGAGGTCGGTGCACCAGTCCGTGCCGCGGTCGTAGAGCTCGGCGAGCTCGTCGGTCGTAAACGTGCCACCCAGCCGGCGGCGCAGCTCGGCTTCGATCGCGACCACGACGGCCTCGAGCGCGGCGCGCTGCTCGAGCGGCGCCCCGCCATCCGCCTCTCCCCCTCGCGCCACTGCAGCAGCGCTGTCTCGAAGCTCGTCGCCACGGCTGGGCAGGGTACCCGGCCCGCGCCGGCGTACACGCTCGCCGCTAATGCCCCTGCGGCAAGCCCTTGACGGCGTAGGCGCGCTCGGTCGGGCGGACCATGCCCAGGCGACGCGCCTCGGTCTCGATGCTGCCCGGCCGGCGCAGCTGCGCCTGGCGGCGGACGAGCACCTTGTGCTCACGCTGAAGCTTCGCGACCTCGGCGCGCTTCGTGCTCGCCTCCTGCCGCGTCGCGACGTACGTGCGCAGCGGGTTGACGTACAGCCCCACGAGCAGCACGCCGACGAACAGCAGCGCCATCCGCCCAAGCCTGTCCCAGCGCACGCGTGGAGCCGATCGGGCCATCCAGGCCAACTTCGCCTCGTGCCAGCGGGCTCCTCCCCGTGCAGGCGATCATCCGGCGCGAGCTCGAAGCCGCCGCCGGCGCGGGCTCGGCGCGACGGTGCACGAGCCCGCCAGGATCGCCATGCCTATGAGCGCAGCACCTTGCGCCCGAGAAACTGCGCCTTGTCGCCCAGCGCCTCCTCGATGCGCAGCAGCTGGTTGTACTTCGCGACGCGGTCCGAGCGCGACGGCGCGCCGGTCTTGATCTGCCCGCAGCCTGTGGCGACCGCGAGGTCGGCGATCGTCGTGTCCTCGGTCTCGCCCGAGCGGTGCGACATGACCGCGGTGTAGCCCGCGGCGCGCGCGGTCGCGATCGCGTCGAGCGTCTCGGTCAGCGTGCCGATCTGGTTGACCTTGACGAGGATCGAGTTCGCGACGCCGAGCTCGATGCCGCGCTTCAGGCGTTGCGTGTTCGTGACGAAGAGGTCGTCGCCGACGAGCTGCACGCGATCGCCGACGGCATCGGTCAGGACCTTCCAGCCGTCCCAGTCCTCCTCGTCCATGCCGTCTTCGATCGAGACGATCGGGTAGCGCGCGCAGAGATCCGCCCAGTACGCCGACATGTCGGCCGGCGACAGCGAGCGATTCTCGTGCTCGAGCACGTACGCGGTGTCGTCGAAGATCTCGCTCGTCGCCGGGTCGAGCGCGATGAAGACGTCCTCGCCCGGCGTGTAGCCCGCGGCCGAGATGCCCTTCACGAGCATCTCCAGCGCCTCCTCGTTGGAGCCGAGGTCCGGCGCGAAGCCGCCCTCGTCGCCGCCGGCCGTCCCGAGGCCCGCGTCGTGCAGGGTCTTCTTCAGCGCGTGGAAGACCTCGGCGCCCATCCGCAGGCACTCCGCGAACGACACCGCGCCCGCCGGCATGACCATGAACTCCTGGAAGTCGACCTTGTTGTCGGCGTGCGCGCCGCCGTTGAGCACGTTCATCATCGGCACCGGCAGGATCGAGGCCTCCTCCCCGCCGAGGTAGCGCCACAGCGGCACGTCGACGTGCGCGGCCGCCGCGTGGGCCGCGGCCAGCGAGACGCCAAGGATCGCGTTCGCGCCGAGGCGTGACTTGTTCGGGGTGCCGTCGAGGTCGATGAGCGCCTGGTCGAGCGCGGCCTGGTCGAGCACGTCCAGGCCGCCGATCGCGGCGGCGATCTCGTCGTTGACGTTCGCGACCGCCTGCGTCACGCCCTTGCCGCCCCACGGCGCGCCGCCGTCGCGCAGCTCGGTGGCCTCGAACTCCCCGGTCGACGCGCCCGACGGCACCGCGGCGCGGCCCGTGGCGCCGGAGCGCAGGCCCAGCTCGACCTCGACCGTGGGGTTGCCGCGGCTGTCGAGGATCTGGCGAGCATGGACGCGTTCGATCTGGCTCATGGTTCTCCTTGGGGGGTGTCGTCGAAGCTGTCGCGGAAGCGCTGGGCTGCCGCGCGCAGGGCAAGCTCGGGGTCGACGCGCAGGCGGCGCGCCTCGTCGACGGCGGCGAAGAGCCGCTCGCCGACGTCGTGAAAGTTCGCGTCGCGCTCGGTGGGCGGCGGCGCGGCCGGCGCCCGCTCGAGCAGGCCGGCCGACGCAGCGCGGCGCTGGACCTTGCGCGCGTAGAGCAGCGCGGGCAGGTTCTCGGGGACCTCGCCGAAGATGCCCGGCTCGCGGCCCGCCTCGCCGGACTTGATCTGATCCCAGTTCGCCAGCACCTCCGCTGCCCCCGCGACCTCGACGTCGCCGAACACGTGCGGGTGGCGGCGGATGAGCTTCTGGCGGCAGTGCTCGGCGACGGCGCCGAGGTCGCCCGCACCGCGCTCCTCGAGCAGCAGCGAGAGGAAGTGCACCTGAAACAGGACGTCGCCGAGCTCGTCTAGGAGCTTTGCGTCATCACCCGCGTTCGCCGCATCGGCGAGCTCGTAGGCCTCCTCGACGGTGTGCGGCACGATCGAGCGCTCGTCCTGCTCGCGGTCCCACGGGCACTCGACGCGCAGGCGGCGCGTGAGCGCGTCGAGGCGGCCGAGCGCGTCGGTGATCTCGGCGGAGGTCGTCATCGCGAGGCGCGAAGCCTAGTCGCCGCGCGCCCGCGCGCCGGTTACGGGGCGCGAGCGCTGCGAGGTGCTGACGACAGCCGGGGCGGCTACGGAGCCGGCGGCGCCTGCTGCGGCGGCGGGGCCTGCTGCGGCGGGGCCTGCTGGACCTGCCCGGCGGGCGCGGTCGTCGCCGTCTTGGGCTTCGGCGCGTTCTTGCACTGGTCCATGACGTAGCCGTCGCGGCAGTTCGTCTTGTCCTTCCACTTGTCGCGCAGGCCCTTGTTGAACGCGTCGTCGGCCTTCTTCTGGTTGGCCGCCGTCAGCTCCTGCTTGATCGCCGGCGTGGCTTCCTTCAGCGTCTGCTGCTTCGCCGGGACGATCTTCTGGACCTGGAAGACGTAGTAGCCGAACTGGACCTTGACCGGGCCCGAGAGCTCACCCTTCTTCGCGGCGAACAGCGCCGTGTCGAAATCCTTCTCCTGCGAGCCCTTGGCGACGCCGAGGAGCGACCCGCCGTTGGCCTTGGACGCCTGGTCGATCGAGTACTTCTTGGCGACCGCGCTCCACGAGCCGTCGCCGGCGAGCGACTTGCGAGCCGCGTCGGCCTTCGCCTTGGTCTTCGTCAGCACGACGCGGATGTCACGCGTCTCGGGCTGTGCGAAGCGCTTCTTGTTCTTGGCGTAGAACGCCGAGATGTCCTTGTTCTCGACCTTGTCGGCGTCCTTGATCGCGGCCGTGCGCAGCTTCTCGTAGATCGTCTGGAACGCGACCTGGAAGCGCGCGTCGGCCTCCGTCATACCGGACTGCTTGAGAAACTTCTGGAAATCGGCTTCCTTGGGGAACGTGTCCTTCTTGGCCTTGGCGAAGGCGGCGGTGTTCTCCTTCGTGGAGACCTTGACGCCCTGGTCCTTGGCCTCGCCGGTGACCCACCGCTGCAGGATCAAGAACTGCAGCACCTGATCGCGCAGCCCCTCGTACTCCTGCTTGCACTGCGTCTTGAACTGCGCGTCGGTCGTCGCCGGCTGGCCCTTGGCGGGCTTCGGCGCCGTCTTGCGCTTGGTCGCCACGCACTTCACGTAGTTCGGCGGGTCGTAGCTCGACTTGTTCGCGGCGGTCGCCGGGTTGCTCGAAGCGGCGACCCCGAACCAGCGGTCGAACTCGGTGCGGGTGATCGACGAGTCGTCGATGCGGGCGACGGCGTTGCCCGGAACGGAGTCACCGCACGCGGCGAGCGCGGTCGCGGCCACAAAAAAGGCGCCAAGCGCCGGGAGCAAGCGAAGGAATCGATTCACGATGCGGTGATCGTAGCGAAGGCGCCCCGATCGCCGCGCTGATGTATCGCTCCTAACACCGGCTTCATAGGAGATTCTTCATTTCACCGCTATGCGGCTTCGCGTGTGACGGCCAGCAGGATGTCCGCGGCGCGCACCACGGCGGGGAAGCGCTTGACGGGATCGTCGGGCACGCGCATCGACAGCTGGCTCTTGCCCGACTCGTACAGCGCGCCAGGGATCTGCGCGCGCAGCTTCTTCGCGCGCGTGGAGTCGAGCTCGATCGGCGTAACGGCGAGGCGCCCGCCGCGGAAGCTCACGGCGGTTGCGCCCGCCTGGCCGAGCTTGATCCGCGCGCGCTGCAGGTCGATGAGGTTGCTCAGAGGCTGGGGCAGCTCGCCGAAGCGGTCGTCGAGCTCCTCGCGCAGGAGCTCGAGGTCGGCGACGTCGACGGCCCCCGCGATCCGCCGGTGCACGTCGATCTTCGCCTGCTCGTAGGGGATGTAGTCGGCGGGCACGTACGCGTCGACGTTGACGTCCATCCGGACCGGCTCGGCCATCTCCTCCGCGCCTTCACCGGCAGCCTGCTCGGCCGCGGCGACCGCCTCGTCGAGCATCTGCATGTAGAGCTCGAAGCCGAGCGCCGCGACGTGGCCGGACTGCTCGTCGCCGAGCAGGTTGCCGGCGCCGCGCAGCTCGAGGTCGCGCATCGCGATCTTGAAGCCGGCGCCGAGCTCGGTGTAGTCCGACAGCGCCGCCAAACGCTGCGCGGCCTCCTGCGTCAGCGCCGCCGCGCTCGGATACAGCAGGTACGCGTACGCGCGCTCGCGGCTGCGGCCGACGCGCCCGCGGATCTGGTAGAGCTGCGACAGGCCGAAGACATCCGAGCGGTCGACGATGAGCGTGTTCGCCTGCGGGATGTCGATCCCGGACTCGATGATGCTCGTCGACACGAGCACGTCCGCCTCGCCGCGCAGGAAGGCGAGCATCCGCTCCTCGAGGATCTTGTCCTCCATCTGCCCGTGGGCGACGATGAAGCGCATCCCCGGACACAGGCCGCGCAGGCGCTCGGCCGTCTCGTCGATCGACTCGACGCGGTTGTGCAAGAAGAACGCCTGCCCGCCGCGGGCGTGCTCGCGCACGAGTGCCTGCTTGACGAGCTCCTCGTCGTACTCGCCCACGTACGTCTTGACCGGCCGCCGGCCCTCGGGCGGCGTCTCGATGACGGAGATGTCCCGCAGGCCGGCGAGCGACATCTGCAGCGTGCGCGGGATCGGCGTCGCGCTCATCGAGATGACGTCGACGCGCAGCTTGAGCTGGCGCAGCAGCTCCTTCTGCTTGACGCCGAAGCGCTGCTCCTCGTCGACGATGATGAGGCCGAGGTCCTTCGCGCGGACGTCGCGGCTCATGATCCGGTGGGTGCCGATCAGGATGTCGACGGCGCCCGACTGAAAGCCCGCGATCGCGGCCTTCTGCGCAGCCGGCGTGCGGAAGCGGCTGACGTGCTCGATCGTGAACGGGTAGTCCTTGAGGCGCTCGGAGAACGTCCCGTAGTGCTGCTGGGCGAGGATCGTCGTCGGGACGAGCATGAGCACCTGCTTACCGGCGTCGGCGGCCTTGAACGCCGCGCGCAGCGCGACCTCCGTCTTGCCGTAGCCGACGTCGCCGCAGATGAGGCGGTCCATCGGGCGCTCGGCCTCCATGTCGGCCTTGACGAGCTCGATCGCTTCCTTCTGGTCGGCGGTCTCCTGATACGGGAAAGCGCCTTCGAACTCGCGCAGCCAGTCGGAGTCCGGGGGGTACGCGAGGCCGGTGCGGCGGCGGCGCTCGGCGTAGAGGTTCAGCAGCTCGCCCGCGAGCTCCTGCGCGGCGCGGCGGGCGCGCGCCTTCATCGTCTCCCAGGACTTGCCGCCGAGCTTGGAGAGCGGCGGGTGCGCGCCGCCCGCGCCGACGTAGCGGCTGATCTTCGCGAGCTGGTCCGACGGGACGAAGACGCGGTCGTCGCCCTGGTACTCGAGGTAGAGGTAGTCGCGCGTGACGCCCGCGACGGTCTTCGTCTCAAAGCCCGCGAAGCGCGCGATGCCGTGGTCCTCGTGGACGACGATGTCGCCGGTTCTGAGGTCGGCGAAGGATCTGAGCGCGCCGCGGCGTCTCGCCGCGTGGTCGCGGCCGCCGGTGCGCTCCTGGCGGCGCCGCCGGAACAGGCGGTGCTCGGGCAGGACGGCGAGCTTCAGGCCGGCCGCGATGAAGCCGTCACGCAGCCTGACGTGGGCGAACCGCAGCGGGTTCTCGCTGCCCGCCGGATCGCCCTCCCCCAGCCACGACGCCTTCAGCCGGCCGAGGTTGTACGCCGCGCGCTCGCCCTCGGAGCGCTGCGGCCAGGCGACGACCGTCCGGTAGCCCGAGCGCACGAGCTTCTCGAGCTCGGGTTCGGCCTCCTTCAGCGAGCGCGCCGCGAGGTCGGGGGCCTGCGCGCGGAACTCGACCGGCTGGTCGGTGTCGTGCGAGGAGAGGCGCACGCGCGCGCGGGCATCGAGCGCGGCGGTGATCTCGTCGGGCGAGACGTAGAGCTGGTGGGCGTCGTCGGCATGGAAGGCGGCGCAGACGTCCTGCCAGTGGTCGGCGAGCGCGGGTGCGAGCTCCTCCTCGGCGGCGAGCAGCACGGCCGCACCGGGCGCGAGGTCGAGGAAGGCGCCGAAGCGCTCGACGGGCAACAGCTCTGCGACATCGCGCAGCACGGGCCCATCGCCATTCGAAGCGGAGCCCGCCTCCCGGAACTCCATCGCCGCCATCTCGGCCAGCTCGCGATGCTCGATCGCCAGCTCGGCGGCCGGCGCGATCTCGACCTCGGTCGCCTCGCCGAGCGAGCGCTGGGTGAACGTCGAGAACCAGCGCAGCGACTCGATCTCGATGTCGAAGAGGTCGACGCGCACGGCGCGCTCCTCGGTCGCCGGGTAGATGTCGAGCAGCCCGCCGCGCGCGGCGAACTGGCCGCGATCCTCGACTTGGTCGACGCGCTCGTAGCCTGCGGCGACGAGGTCGTGCATGCAGTCGTCGAGGTCGAGCAGGTCACCGACGCGCAGCGTGAAGGAGTGCGGGCGCAGGCTCGGGTCGGGCACCTTCTCGGAGAGCGCGACGGCCGACACGACGACGACGGGGGCGTCGCGGCTCGGGGCGCTCGAGTCCGCCAGCAGCGCGTCGAGCGCCGCGACGCGCAGGCCGACGAGATGCGGCGGCGGCGCGAGGTGCGACTCGTAGGCGACGCCACGGCTCGGGTAGAAGCGCACCGGCCGCGGGTGCAGCCACGCGCGCAGGTCGCCGGCGAGGTCGCGCGCCTGGCGATCGTCGCCGGCGACGACGAGGGTCGCGCGCGCGGGGTCCTCGTCGGCGAGCGCCGCGAGGATGTACGGCCGCAGCGACGCGGACGCGAGCGCGCGGCCGCCGTCGCAGGCGAGCGCCGCGGCACCGGGGTCGTCGGTGAAGTGATGAAGGAGGGAGCGCAGGGGCATCGTGCAGGCGAAGCGACCGCGCGCGGGCGCGGCCGGACCTCACGCAGTCTAGGAGCCCGTCGACGAAGGCCTCGCGGCCGGAGGCGGCTCGTCCGCGACCTCGGCCGCAGACCCCCTGTCTCCGCGGGCGCGGTGTCAGCGCCTGACGACGATGCGGGCCTTCGCCGCGCCGAACGTCCCGCCGGGTGCGGTCGTGACGGCGGTCGCGGTCAGCGTGATCGTCCGGCGGCTGCGCAGGACGCGGCGTGCGCGCGTGCCGAGCCTGACCTTGTAGCGCTTGGTCGCTCCCGGCGCGATCGTGAAGCGCTTGCTCCCGGCCGACCACTTGCGCGGGCCCGCGGTGAGCTTCAGCCTTCCCGTGCAGGGCTTGCGGTCGAAGCTCAGGCAGCGCAGGCCGATCGTGATGCGACCGAGCTTGTCCGCCTTGCGCCGGGGCTGGCGCGTGAGCTGCGCCGCGTGCCCCGTCGGCGAAGGCAGCACGAGGTCACGCGCCGGCGCGCGGTCGAGCAGCAGCGCGGGACCCGGCCCGGCGGGCCCGATCCAGCGGGCCATGATCCGGTCCTCGCCGGGGTAGTGGTCGGCCCACGTGGCGAGCATGTCGCCGCCGCCTGCGAACGCGACGTCGACGCCATCGCCGTAGGCGTGCCGGCTCGCATCGGGCGCCGTCAGCGTGCCGACCGCGGCGAGCGGCCCGGACGCCGGTCGGTAGGCGAGCCGGGCAACGCCGGCGGCGAGCAGGCCGTCGGCGCGGTTGAAGGCGATCGCCGACGCGCCCGTGCCGTCCATGTCCAAGCCGGCGGAGTCGAAGCTCATGTCCGCGTCCAAGCCGGCCGTATCGACCTGCTCCACAGCCGGCGGCTTGCCGGGTGCGATCGTCGCCGCGAGCAGGTTGGTGCGTCCCCCGGCCCGCGGATCGCCGGTGCTCTGCGCGAAGGTGACCATGCCCGAGCCGCTGTCCGACAGCGCCACGGCGCGTGCGCTTGCGCCCCCGACGGAGGTGAGCGCCTCGGGCTCACCCCAACCCCCTCCGGCCACCCGGCGGCTGACCACGGCGCCGCGCGCGCCGCGGTACGCGGCGAGCGCGTCGCCCGAGGCGTTTGCGGCAAGCAGCGCGGGCGGGCCGTACGGGATCGCGCTGCCGGGCAGCAGCGCCGGCGCCCCGAACGTCCCGCCGGCGGGCCGGATGGCGACACGGCCGGTCCCGTCGCCGAGCAACGTCTGTCCGTCCCCGGCGATCGCGGCGCCGCGAACGCCGAAGTCGGCAGGCAGCACGCGCTGGGCGGCCCCGATCTCCTCGCCCGGCGAGCGGAAGGCCGCCATCGCGCCGGCGGGGCTCGACCACGCCACGACGGCGTGCCCGGTCGCGCTCATCGCCAGTTGCGGGTAGGCGAGCTGGACGTCGGCGCCGGTGTCGCGCTGCGGCCCGGCCAGGGCCACGGGGGCGGCGAACCCGGAGCCGGAGCGGCGCACGGCCGCCCATACGCCGTTTGACACCAGATGCGCGCCGCAGGTCGAGCAGCCGCCGCCACCGGTCGCGCGATAGGTCTCCCACACGACGATCGCATCGCCGCGATCGTCGATCGCCACCTGCGGCGAGCCGGACGTGTCCGCCGCTGCCGACAGCCGCGCCGCCGGCTGCAGTCCATCGGCGCGATCGCCCACGACGGCGCGCACGCCGGTCGGGGCATCCCATGCGACGACCGCCTGGCCCGGCGCGTTGACATCGACCCTCGCCCCGGCGCCGAACGCGGACGGGAAGTTGACGGACGCGGCCCCGGCGCCTGCCGGCGCGCAGAGGGCGAGCATCGCTACAGCTGCGGCGCACGCCGCCATCCTTGGCACGACCACCGAAACACGCCGCGACGCCGGACGATTCGCGCGCGGGTCTCGGAGCCGCCGCCCTCAGGGCTCGCGCTCGCCAAGCACGATCGCCTCGGCGGCGCTCGCCGCGCGGTCGATCAGGTCGGCGACGTCGGCCTTCGGCTCGCGGAAGGCGCCGAGCACGTGGGCCGAGACGATCTCCGGATCCGTCGAGTCGGGCCGTCCGACGCCGATCCGCACGCGGGCGAAGTCCGCGCTGCCAAGCTCGGCCTTCAGCGACTTCAGGCCGTTGTGGCCCGCGAGGCCGCCGCCGATGCGCGTGCGCACCTCGCCGAACGGGACGTCGATCTCGTCATGGACGACGAGCACGCGGTCAAGCGGGACCTTGAACGCGCCGCGCGCGGGGCCGGCGGAGCGCCCCGCCTCGTTCATGTAGGTCTGCGGCAGCAGCACCGCGACGCGGGGACCGCCGGGGCCGGTGCGGCCCTCGGTCAGCAGGCCGTTGAACTTCGTCTTCGCGCGCGGCAGCTGCCAGCGCTCGGCGAGCAGGCTCGCGACCTCGAAGCCGATGTTGTGGCGCGTGCCCGCGTACGCCTTGCCGGGATTGCCGAGCCCGACGACGAGCCAGTCGACCGGCGCGGTCATGCCGCGGCCGGGGAGCCGCATGGCGTGGCCGCGCCTCAGTCGGAGCCGGAGTCGCCCGCGGCGTCCCCGGAAGGTGCGGCGGCGTCCTCGCCGACGACCGCGGTCTCGGACTCGATCTCGTCCTCTTCGGCGTCGACGCGCGGCGGCGACAGCGTGGCGACGACGGTCTCATCGAGGTCGTCGAGCAGGGTGATGTTGGCGGGCACCGGGACGTCGGCGAGCGTGATCGTGTCGTTGATCTGCATCGCCGAGGCGTCGAAGGTCAGCGACTCGGGGATCTCGGTCGGCAGCGCCTCGATGTTGAGCTCGCGGGTGATGTGCTCGAGCACGCCGCCGTCCTTGACGCCGGGGGACTCGTCGCCGCCGGTCAGCTCGAGCGGCACGACCGCGTGGATCGCGATGTCGAGGTTCACGCGCAGCAGGTCGACGTGCATCGTCTCGCCGCGGACCGGGTGGTACTGGGCGCTCTTGAGGACGGCCGGCGTCGCGTTGCCGTCGTCAACGACCTCGAGCACGGCGCCACGGGCCGCGAGCGCGTTGCGCAGCTCGCGGGCGTCGGCGCTGAAGGCGATCGGCTCGGCGTCGCCGCCGTAGAGGACGCCGGGGACGCGGCCGCTGCGACGCAGACGGCGAGTGGAGCGCGAGCCCTCGGGCGTGCGCGGTGAGATCGAAAGCTTGGTGCTCTGGGATGCCATGGCGACGGCGAAGGGTAGCGACCCCGGGCGCGCAACGGCTGGCGCTACGGCGCGGCAAGCTGCGGGGTCGCGGCGTATTGCCGCTGCACGTCGAACCATGCGGGCTTCTTCGCGCCGGCGAACGTCAGCAGCCCCTTCGCGTGGATCGGCGAGTCGGGATGCGGGTTGCCGCCGTCCCAGTTGGGTCGCACGCGGAACTCCTGCAGCGCCCAGTAGATCGCCCCGCTGAGCCACGGCTTGGTCGCGTAGACCCCCAGGTGGTAGTTCACGAAGTCGCGCTGGTAGGCGTAGGTCCCCTTCTCCTCGACCGGGCCGTCGCGGTTGGCCTCGGCGCCAAACTCCGAGATGAAGATCGCCTTCTTCGGATAGCAGGCGCGCACGGAGTCCAGGTAGTCGGACATCGTGTCGCGGTCGGCGATCTGGCCGTTGGGCCCCGGATACCAGCCGAAGTACTCGTTGACGCCGATGACGTCCAGGCCGGCGTACTGCGGCCGGCAGCCCGCCGAGGGATAGCCGTTGATCGCCAGGCCGACCGGGCGCGTGGGGTCGAGCTCCTTGGCGTCGTGGACTGCCGCCGCGATGTACAGCGCCTGCACCGGGCCGGGCCGCGCCGACAGCTCGTTTCCGATCGACCACAGCATGATCGACGGGTGGTTCTGGTTGGCGATGATGTTCTGCTCGAGCTCCTTGGCCGCGAGCTTGCGCACCTCCTCGCGCTTGAGGTACTGCGTCTTGACGGCATACACGGGGATCTCCGACCAGATCAGCAGGCCCTCGCGGTCGGCGAGGTCCTGGATGTCGGGGTGCAGCGGATAGTGCGCGCGGATGACCGTCGCGCCCGTCTCCTTGGCCTGGGCGACGATCTGCGCGCGGCGCGCCGGAGTGACTGCGAAGCCCGTCGCGGGGTCGTCCTCGTGCAGCCCGACGCCGCGCAGCGCCACTTTCTTGCCGTTGAGCAGCACCCGCCCGTCGGCGACCTTGATCGAGCGGATCCCGCTGTCGACGCCGTAGCCGACGAGCTTGCGCCCGCCCGTCGCGACCCTGAAGCGCACCTTGTAGAGGCTCGGCGTCGCCGGCGACCACAGCTTGGGCTTGGCGATGCGGACCCGGCCCGTGAAGCTCCCGAAGCCATGCGCGGGCACGCTCTTGGTCCCGAGCCGCACGCGCCGGTTGCCGTAGGTGCCGGAGACGCTCACGCGCAGGGGCCGGTCGGCGTAGTTGCGGGTGGTGACGCGCATGCCGACGGTCGCGGCGCACGTCGCGCACGGCAGGTCCGGGCGCACGACGACGCTCGTCACGTCGATGCGGTCGATCCGCTGCAGGTAGACCTCGCGCAGGATCCCGCCGTAGTTCCACCAGCCCCCGGCCGGGTCGCCCGCGCCGGTCAGGCCGGATGGCGGGAAGTCGGTCGGCAGGCGCCGGTTGTCGACGCGCACGACGAGGCGGTTCGTGCCCGTGCGCTTGAGGCCGTTGCGCGGCAGCCGCATCTCGAACGGTAGGTAGGCCCCCGTGTTGCGGCCGATGAGCTTGCCGTTGAGCCACACCCGCGTGCGGTAGTTGACCGACTCGAAGCGCACGAGCCAGTTCATGCGCGCGCGCTTGTCGGGCAGCTTGAAGTCCTTGCGATACCAGCCGACCGTGCCCTGAAACGACGTCACGGAGTTGTCGCCGGCGTTCCAGGCGCGCGGGACGGCCGTCTTCACCCAGCCGTCCGTCGTCGTCTGGCGCTGGAACTTCTGGTTCAGGCCGACGCCGGCCGCGTCGAGCCGGAAGAGCCAGTCGCCGCCGAGCAGGTAGCGGCTGTCGGGTGCGTCGCGGTAGGTGGTCCCGCGCGTGATGCCGTCCGCGGCCTGCGCCGGTGCCGCGGTCGTCGTCGTTGTCGCTGCGAGCAGGAGGAGCCCGAGCAGCAGGGCGGACGCGGATGTGAGCGGTGGGTGGCGGAGCATCTGTCGACGGGCTCAACACCACCGCCGCGACAGAGTTGTTGTGCCGGGCCGGTTAAGGGCAGCTGGACTCGCGGTCGATCGGAGCGCTGAGGCGCAGGAGGGTAATCGAGGCACCGGTTAGCACGTTGCCCCCACGGCGCACGAGCACGCACTGCACGGTCGTCAGGCGGCCGGGGGTGAACCACACGACGCGCGTGGGCTTCGTGCGTGAGCGCAGCGCGTGGGCGGTCTGCGACTGGTATAGCGCGATCTTCAGGTCGCCGCGGCCGCGCAGCGCGCGGGCGTTCTTCTCGAGCAGCGCCTCGCAGGCGTCGTCGGGGCAGTCGACGAGGCTGCGCATCTTGCTCGCGTCGCCCATGGCCTGGGCGCGCAGCAGATCGGTGACCTTGTCGCGCTCGACGGAGTCGTTGATGATCCAGCGCGCGACGACCGCGCTGATGGCGATCACGGCGATTGCGGCGACGGCGATGATGAGGGGGCGCTTCACGCGCCCCATCTTTACGACGTGGCGTGGAAGTCGTCGCCGTTGAGCTCGAGGAAGCGCTGGACGGAGGCCTCCTGGTGGTTGAGCCGGGCGGCGGTACGCCGCGCGTGGTCGAAGGCGTGCTGCTCGAAGTCCTCGAGACAGCTCTCGGGGTCGTCGGAGAGCTGGTAGACGCGAGCGACGTCTTGCTGGGCGCAGACGATCCCCATCGGCGGGCGGCCCTCGGCCAGCGTGCGGGCGCCGCAGACCGCGGCCACCAGCAGGCGGCGCTCGGGTGCTGTGAGGGCGACCGGCGTGAGGCGGTGGGCGGGCAGCCGGACGCCGAGCTCGATCGAGCGCTCGATCTCGATGTCGCCGCCGGTGGCGGCGGCGAGCGGGCCGGCCCACACGGCGAGGACCGTGTCGGCGGCGACGATCGCGTCGCGCAGCGCGCGGGCCTGCTCGGCGTAGAGCTCCTCCGCCTCGTCGCGGGTCGCGGCGTCGCCGAGGTCGAGGTCGCAGGGGACACGCAGCAGCTCGGACGCGCCGACGGCGGAGCCGGCGTCGCGGCCACCGTGCGTGACGTAGGTCTGCAGCGTGCCGAGGTCGCGGCGGCCGTGGAAGATGACGGTCAGGGCCTCCGCGAGCGGAAGGTCTGAGACCTTGAGGGCGACGGACGCACACGCCTCAGCGTCGAGCAGCGCACGCTGGAGAAGATCGTCGGCTTCGTCCATCACAGCCTCCCGAGTCGTTCTGCGTGATTGTGACGTACGAGGGGTACCCTGCGCCACACATGAAGCTTCTTTACAAACCCTTCGGAATCATCATCGGCATCGTGGCCGGAATTCTCGCGCGCCAGGTGTTCAACCAAGTGTGGGGCCAGATCGACGATCGCGAGCCCCCGAAGGCGACGACGCTCGAGTCGTCGTGGGGCCGGGTGCTCGGGGCGGCGGCCGTCCAGGGCGCGACGTTCGCGGTCACGAAGGCGGCCGTGAACCGCAGCGGCGCCAAGGGCTTTCAGCACCTGACCGGCATCTGGCCGGGCGAGAAGCGGCCCGAGCTCGAATAGCGCGCGGCTCGCTTGGGCGCGCCGGAGCTGGCGAAATAGAGAGGCCGCCGGACACCCCACGCCGTTGACCGCGGGGCGCCGACGGCCATACGCCAGTTTCGCTCACCGCCCGGAACGCCTGGACGAATGGACGAGGGTCAGCCGCCGCCGAGCACGAACCCGCGCTTGGCGAGCGTGTCCAGCGCGTCCTCGAACGCCGCGAAGTCGCGCTCGAGGAGCTGCTCGAACGGCACGCCGGCCGGTCCCTTGCGACGCACCCAGCGCCTTAGCGTCGCCTCGCCTACCTGCTCCAGCGCGTCCGCGGTGAGGTCGAGCAGGATCCGCAGCTCGGGCCGGTGATCGAGCTCGCCCGTGATGACCGCGATCGGGTCGACCGCGAGGATCTCGCAGAGCTCGTCGTCGGACAGGCCCAGGCGCTGCATGAGATCGACGGCGGGCGACTGCATATGCATCGACGGTACCGCGTCCGGTGGTTGAGCGATTTTCGTGTGACGACCCCAACCGGGCGGCGACTCGTGGTGCCCGTGCGCGGCTTCGACTCCGGCGCGGCGCCCGGAGTACAAGCGGAACGCAAACGGGGCAAACGGGGGCCCCAAGCGTTCCGTCCGAAGCAGTTGTAACCTTGCTCATGGCGACCGTTCGTGGGCCACTCAGTTGAGAGACCCCATCGGCCGCCACCTACCTTCTACGGGAACATCTTGTAGCCCTTGCCCACGGAGTTCGGGGCACCGTCGAGGAGCGGCTCGATGTAGCTGGCCACCTCCGGAGGCGGTGTCTCGTTCTTCGAGTCCGCCTTCAGTCCACGTCCGATGTGCCAGGTGAGCACGTCGATGATCTGCAGCATGAGCGACCAGTGGGACGGCACGAAGAATGGAGTCTCGATCACCCGGTCTGTCTTGACGTAGCCCGTACCGCTCTTCTGAAAGCCCGAGTGCGCCTTGCGGATGGCGTCCTCGCTGCCTTTCTGCTCGTCGGCTACGAGAACGCCGATCGAGTCGACGCCCTGGAGGAACATCTGGAAGCGCTCGATCATGAACCGATATGTGATCTCCTCGGGCGGGTCAGGCCATGCGTACTTGTCAAGATGCGCCTGCTTGTCCACAACCATGAAGAACAGCGTCGGCTCGTGCTCCTCGACGACTTCCATCACGGCGTCGCGCAGCGCAAGCCGGACCGCAGGCAGGACACCCTTGAAATGCTTGGTCCCGCTCCACATCTCCGCCATGTGCAACTCCCATTTGTCCGGTCGCGGCGAAGGCATGATCGCCTCGATCCTGGCGTCGAGGTCAGCCGCCATGTCGCGCCATTGCGACTCCTCGACAGCGAGGCCGCCCAGGATGTGGAACGGCTGGTCCGCGTCGTGCAGTCCCGAGTTACCGGACTCATCAACGTATAGGAAGTACACCGTCAGAAATCTATCGGCGGCACGCCCGCGACGCACGGGACGCGCCGTTGTCCGCGCTTGAACACATCGAGGGCTAGAGCGAGCGTGGCTGCGGAGAAGGTCCGCCACAGTGTTCGATGTTCGGGGACGGCCTAGCAATCGCCCTCGAACCGCTTGCGCGTGTCCTATCCCCCAGCTCGGCAAGCGCGACGCAGCTCACGACGGGACACAACGATGCGGACTCTACCCCGCGAATCTCAGAGTGACCAGCCGGTCGTCGCCATCGCGGCGCCGGCCGCCCGACCCCACAACACCACCATGACCACCAACACGCCCCAACACCAACCCACTCAGAAGAGCTGGTTCTCGCCACCGAAGACATCGCTCACCGACCGGTCGCTGAAGATGCTGCGAATCGAGTCGGTGAGCAGGTCGGCGCACGAGAGCTGCGTGATGTTCGACGGCGCGCCGGGCGGCAGCGGGATCGTGTCGGTGACGACGATCTGCTCGAAGCGCGACGCCGCGAGGTTCTCGAAGGCCGGGCCGCTCATGACGGGGTGCGTCGCGGCGGCGTAGACCGTGCGCGCGCCCGCGTCCAGGACGGCCTGGCCGGCGACCCGCAGCGTCGTCGCCGTGTCGATGATGTCGTCGACGATGATCGCGGTCTTGCCCTTGACGTCGCCGATGATGTGACCGATCTCGGCGACCTGCTGCGCGGGGCGCTCCTTGTCGAGGATCGCGAGGTCGGCGCCGAGCTTGGAGGCGAACTTCTTGTTGAGCTTGACGCGGCCGGCGTCCGGCGCGACGACGACTAGGTCCTTGAGGCCGAGGTCGCGGAAGTGCTGGGTGAGGATGAACAGCGCGGTCATGTGGTCGACGGGCTTGGAGAAGAAGCCCTGGATCTGACCCGCGTGCAGGTCCATCGTGAGGACGCGGTCGGCGCCGGCGCGCTCGAGCATGCGCGCCACCAGGCGGGCGGAGATCGGCTCGCGCGGCGCGGACTTCTTGTCCTGCCTGGAGTAGCCGAACCACGGCATGACAGCGATGACGCGGTGCGCGCTGGCGCCCACGGCGGCGTCGATCATGATCATGAGCTCCATGAGCGCGTCGTTGGGCGACAGGTCGGTGACGGGATTCGCGCACGTCGGCTGGACGATGAAGACGTCCGCGCCGCGAACCGACTCACCGTATTTGCAGTAGACCTCGCCGTTGGTGAACGTCTTCAGCGTGACCGGGCCGGGGTCGATTCCCAGCTTGCCCGCGATCCTCGCCGCGAGCTCCGGGTTCGCGCGCCCGGCGAACAACATGAGGTTCTTGTCGTAGCCGAGGTTCAGGCGTGTCGCCGGTGCCGGCTGCGTCTCAACCACGCTCATCGCTGGCGAGAGTCTAGTCCGCCGGGCGGCGACTTCCGGTCCGCGTAGCCCTCGTAGTTCGTCTGGCGCTCTCGTGCGATGGCGAGGGCCTTTGCCGGCACGTCCTTCGTGATCGCCGAGTTCGCACCCGTCCACGTGTCGTCGCCGAGCGTGACGGGCGCGACGAGCGTTGTGTCGACGCCGGTGTGCACTCGGTTGCCGATCGTCGTGCGGTGCTTGTGCGTGCCGTCGTAGTTGGCGGTGATCGTGGCGGCGCCCAGGTTCGTGTCCTCGCCGATGTCGGCGTCGCCGATGTAGGAGAGGTGCGGCACCTTGCTGTTGGGGCCGACGTCGGAGTTCTTGATCTCGACGAAGGTGCCGGCCTTCGAGCCCTGTCTCAGGTGTGTGCCGGGCCTGAGGTAGGCGAACGGGCCGACGGTGGCGTCGTCGTCGATCTCGGCGTTGAGGACGTAGGAGTGGGGGATCGTGACGCCGTTGTGCAGGGTCGCGTCGATGAGGGTGGTGAGGGGGCCGACGGTGCAGCCTTCCTCGATGCTCGTCGCGCCGCGCAGGTAGGAGCTTGGCTCGATCGTGGTGTCCGGGCCGATGGTGACCGTGACGTCGATGAGGGTCGAGGCGGGGTCGACGATCGTGACGCCGGCGCGGCCGTGGGCGTCGTGGATGCGCTGCTGGGCGATGGCTCGGACCTGTGCGAGCTGGACGCGGTCGTTGACGCCGCGGGCGAGGTCGGGGTCGTGGAGGTCGTGCGCGGCGATGTGGTGGCCGGCTTTTCTGAGCGCAGGCAGGACGTCGGGGAGATAGAGCTCCTGCTGTGCGTTGTCGGGGGTGAGGGCTTGGAGCGCTTGTTGGAGGGCTTGCGCGTCGAACGCGAAGATCGAGCTGTTGACCTCGTGTATGTGGAGCTGGTCGGGGGTGGCGTCGCCTTCGGACTTCGTCTCGACGACGCGCTCGACTTGGCCTTGTTCGTCACGTACGACGCGCCCGTAGCCGGTGGGGTCGTCGAGGTGCATGGTGGCCATGGTGGCCTTGGCGTCGCTGTTGATGTGCGCATCGACAAGCGCTGTGATCGCGTCTGCGGTGATGAGCGGCGCGTCGCCCGGCAGGACGATGACGGTGTGACCGTCGCGCAGCTCGTCGTGCGCTGCGAGAACGGCGCCGCCCGTGCCGTTGGGCTTCGGCTGAACAACGCTCACGACGTCATCGGGCAGGTGGCCGTCGAGCTCACCGCCGGGCGAGACGACGACGACGATGCGCTGTGCCCCGGCCTCGCGCGCGGCAGCGATCGGCCAGCCGACGAGCGGCCGCCCGCAGAGCGGGTGCAGCATCTTGGGAAGCCGGGAGCGCATGCGCGTGCCCTGGCCGGCGGCGAGGATGACGACCGTGAGATCTGGCATCCACGGATCCTATGGCTACTCTGGTACTGGCCGTTCGGCCGATTTACTGGGGAGTGGTGTAATGGCAGCCCACCGGCCTTTGGAGCCGTGAGGTGCTGGTTCGAATCCAGCCTCCCCAGCTACCTTTCCGTCCGTCGTGAGTGCGAACATGTGTTCGTGCCAGCGTACAGCGAAGCCGAAGCACGAGAAGCCGTCGCGGCCTCGTTCAGCTATGCCGCCACGCTGCGCCGCCTGGGCCTATGCCCGGCTGGCGGGAACGCCTCACTGCTGAAGAAGTGGCTCGAGCGCTGGAGGATCGACACCTCCCACTTCGACATGCGCGCAGGGCGTATCGAGGGTGCCCGTGCCGCTCGGCCGCTGGCGGAGATCCTCGTCGAGCATTCGTCCTACGCCCGCAGCAACCTGAAGGCCCGGCTGTACTCAGAGGGGCTCAAGCTGCCGATCTGCGAGCTCTGCGGGCAGGGAGAGCTGTGGCGGGACAAGCCCATGGGCTTGATCCTCGACCACGTCAACGGTGTCCGTGATGACAACCGCCTCGAGAACCTTCGCGTTGTGTGCCCGAACTGCGCCGCGACACTGGAGACGCATTGTGGCCGCAAGAACCGTCTTGAGCCACTTGAGCGATCCTGTCTGCTTTGCGGAGCGCGGTTTCGGGCAAGGACCGCCCGCCAGCGCTACTGCTCCCGAGCCTGTGGGACGCGCTCTCCGCGACCGAGCCGGGGTGTCGCGAAGCCCGATCTCCGGCGCGTCGAGCGTCCGCGTACGAGCAACTGGTGCGCGAGATCGCGGACACGAGCTACCTCGCTGTCGGGCGCAAGTACGGGGTCTCCGACAACGCGATTCGCAAGTGGGTGCGCCAGTACGAGCGCGAGGCGGCAGCCGCGCGTGACGGCGCAGCGGACGCGGGCGGCCGGGCGATGCCGCCGTAGGCGCGATGCCATAGGTGCTGCGCGCGGGTCCGCACAACCACCGGGCGCGGCGCCGGCTCGTGCCGGCGAGGCGCCCGCCCGATCCCGTGTCAGTCGAAGCGGAAGAACGTGCCGACGGGCTCGAGCTCGTCGGCGTCGATCTTCGGGACGGCGGCCGCGAGCGTCGCGGCGAAGGTCTCGCCGCTGGCGCCGATGAGGCGGATGAGCTCGTCGACCGGCGTCGCCTCGGCCTTGACGCCGTTGGCGTAGTCCGTCGCATAGCCGAGCAGGGCGTACGGGATCTCGGCCTCGCCGGCGAGTACGGTCTCGGGACCCGCGGTCTGGCTGACCACCGTCACGCCGGCGTTGCGCAGCATGCGGATCTCGGTCTTCGTGTTGAAGCGCGGGCCGTCGACGTGGCCGTAGCAGCCGCCGTCGCGCACGTGGTGCCCGGCCTCGCCGGCTCCGTCCAGCAGCGCCTGCCGGAGCACCTGCGAGAACGGCTGCTCGTAGATCCAGTGCCCTCGGCCCGTCTCGCCCGGCTCGGTGAAGAGCGTGCAGATCGAGCCGTCCGGCAGGCGGTTTGAGAGGAAGTGCAGGTCGTCGAAGACCACGAGGCTCCCGAGCGAGAGATCCTGGTCAAGCGCGCCGCAGACCGTGACGGACAGGATCGCGTCGGCGCCCAGCTCCTTCATCGCCGCGATGTTCGCCTGATGCGTCACCTGGCTCGAGAGCAGCTCGTGGCCCGGCCGGTGGCGCGAGATGTGCAGGACGTCGACCCCGGCGAAGCGCCCGGTCGTGACGGGCGCCGAGCCGAAGCGCGTCTCGACGAGCTCGGGCTCGCCGTCGGCATCGATGCCGGGCAGCGCGTAGGTCCCCGACCCGGTGAGGATGCCGATCCGCATTCGGGCGGCATCCTAGAGCAGTCGGCGGCGACCGCTCGGCCCACCGAAGGCTACGCGCAGCGATCGAGCAGCGGCGGGTGGCGGAGGGCCGCGCGGCGCGCAGCGGAGCCGGCGGGCGGCGGAGGGCCGGGCCGCGCACAGCGGAGGCGACCGGCGGCGGAGGGCCGGGCGCGCGCCGCGGAGGCGACCGGCGGCGGAGGGCCGGGCCCGCGCGCCGCGGGGGCGGCGGTGAAGCGCGCTACGCCCCGCCGGAGCTGCGGCGCGGCACGCGACCCGCGCCGGTGCCCGGCTCCGTCGCCGGCCCGCTCGGCGCCGTGACGCCGAGGACACGCATCGCCTTCAGGCCGAGCGACAGCTTCTCGCGCCCGTCCGTGGACCCCACGTCCAGGCCCGACAGCTCGCGCACCCGCTCGAGCCGGTAGCGGATCGTGTGCCGGTGCGTGAAGAGCTTCTGCGCCGTCCCCGCGACGTTGCCGTCGTTGTCGAGAAACGCCTCGACCGTGCGCACCAGGTCGGTCTCGTACTGGTCGTCGTAGGCCACGAGCGGCTCGACCGTCTCGGCGTAGAAGCGCTGCAGCTCGGCCGGGTCCTCGCTCATCGCCGACAGCAGCAGGCGGTACGCCCCCGTCTGCTCGAACGCGAGCAGCGGGTGCTCCTCGTCTCCCTCGGCGACGTTGACCGCCAGCAACGCCTCGTTGCCGGCGCGGTGAAGCTCCAAGGGATCGTCGGCCACGCGGCTGCGCCCGAGCGCGAACGTATGACCTGGCAGGCTCGCCTGCAGCTCGCGCAGGACACCCTCGGCCGCGCGCTTGGCCACCGCGTCGTCCCCCCCGGGGACGAGCAGGACGACCTCCGCGGCCGGCGTGTCGCGATCGGCCGGTGCCGCGATCGAGCCCGCTACGACGGCGCGCGCGCCGCGCTCGGCGGTCGCGAGCACGCGGGCGCGCCAACCCTCCTCGGTCGGGACGTGCGCATGTGCCCGGGCCACGAGAATGCAGCCGCCCGCATGCAGGTCCACGCCAAGCTCCTCGGCGCGCGCCACGAGGTCCTCGGCGCTCGCGATCTGGCGCGTCAGCACCGCGTGCAGGAAGGCACTCGACGCCTCCTGCGAGGCGCGAGCGGGCGCGCGGACGCGCTCCACCTCCGATGCGACGAGCGTCGTGACGAGCCGCACCAGCGCCGGCCCGGGCTGCGCGCGGGCGCGCATCCGCAGCTGGCCGACGGGCTCGTCGGCGACGCGCAGCTCGATCGTATCGACGCCCGCGGCCCCGTCGAGCAGCGAGCGCTCGTCGGCCGGCGAGCGTGCGGCGACCGCGAGCACGGACCCGGTGCGATCGAGCAACACGAGGCTCGCCTCGAGCACCCGCGCGGCGGCGCGGACGACATCCGGCAGTCCGGCGCCCGATTCGACCGCCTCCGTGATGGCGTCCAGCGCAGCGAAATCGAGCCCCAGGGTCCGTTCGGCGGGGCTGGCCATCGTCATAGGCTACGCGGCGATGCTGTCCCAGTAGTACGCGATCGCGGCTCCGCCGGCCGCGCCGACCAGCACGAGCGCCACGAGGACGAAGAGCGACAGGAAGCTCGCCGCGAGCCGCTCCCACCCCTTGCTGTACGCCGACCACGCCGGAAACGCGATCAGCGCGACGAACGCCGACAGCGCGCCGATGGCACAGATCGACGCCACGACATAGGTGATCTGCGTGCTCGTCACGACGTGGATTGTGCCGTAGATCGCGGACGATCGACAGCGCGACGGCTATGGGATCGAGCCGCCGGGCCCCGTGAGGATCGGCGTCGGCATGCGACCGGCCTCGGTCAGCGCCGTGAGCGCGGCACCGGCGCGCGCGCGGTGGCCTTCGTCGATGAAGAACGCCAGCACCGTCGGGCCCGACCCGGAGACGAGCGCATGGTCCGCGCCGGCGGCCAGCGACGGCCTCCAGCGCGTCGTCGATCGCCGGGCACAGCGAGCGGGCCGCGTCCTGCAGGTCGTTCTGCACGCGATCGAGCACGGTCTCGGCCGACAGCGCCGCCTGCACGCGGGTGAGCGACCGCGCGAGCCCGAGCGCGTCGCGGGCGAGGCCGAGCCGGTCGGCCTCCGCGTAGACGTCGCCGGCCCGCAGCTCCGCGTCGACCGGCAGGACGATCACCGAGTAGTCGAGCTCGTCGGCAAGCGGGCGCAGCCGCGCGCCGATGCCGGTCGCGAGGATGAGCCCGCCGCGGACCTGGCTTGGCACGTCCGCGCCGAGCGTCGCCGCGATGTCCTCGAGCCAGCGGCGGTCGTCGAGCCCGGCGGCCTCGGCCGCGAGGCGCAGGGCCGCCGCCGCGTCCGCGGACCCGCCGGCCATGCCGCCCGCGATCGGGATGCGCTTGTCGATCTCGAGGCGCACGGGCGCGGCGTCCCACTTCGTCTGCTCGCGGAAGGCGGCGAGCGCGGCCGCCGCGAGGTTGGGACCTTCGACGCCGGGGCAGACGACCTCGTCGGCAGCCAGGCCGGGCTCGTCGACGACGAGCCGGACGTCGTCGCACAGCGTGAGCGAGTCCATGAGGGTGACGACCTCGTGGCGGCCGTCGGGGCGCGTCGGGCCGACGAACAGGCAGAGGTTGATCTTCGCTCGCGCCTCGGTGGCGAGTGTTCTCACGCGAGCAGCATCGCGGACGGCGCGACGTTCATGCGGTCAGCTTCGCGTGCAGGGCCCGGAAGTCCTCCGGCGACAAGCGCTCGGCGCGCACGTCCGCAGCGTGCCCGAGCTCGCCGAGCGCCGCGCGAGCCCGGTCGCGGACGCCCCGATCGGCGCCCGCCGCGAGGGCGAGCGAGCCCGCGAGCGCCTTGCGCCGGTGCGCGAACGCCGCTCCGACGAGCTCGCGCAGGGCGGGCTCGGCCGCGGGCCCCGTACGCCGCAGGCCGACGAGCACGGAGTCGACGTTCGGCACGGGTGCGAACACGCTGCGCGACACGGCCCGCAGCACCTGCACGTCACAGGCGAGCTGCGCAAGCACCGACGGCACGCCGTACGCGCTGCTGCCCGGCCGCGCGGCGAACCGCTCGCCGACCTCCTTCTGGACCATGCCGACCCACCGCTCCACGTGATCGAGGTCCTCGATCGTGCGCAGGATCGCCCCCGCCGCGATGCCGTAGGGCAGGTTGGCGACGACCTTCGTGGGGGCGGGCTCAAGGGCGCGCAGGTCGAGGCGCATCGCGTCGGCGACGTGCAGCGTGACGTTCTCGAACGGGTCGATCGCGTCGCGCAGCGCCGGCTCGAGGCCGCGGTCGAGCTCGACGACGTGGACGTGGGCGACGAGCGGCGCGAGGTGCTCGGAGAGCACGCCGAGGCCGCCCCCGATCTCGAGCACGACATCCTCGGGCCGCAGCTCCGCGGCGCGCTCGATGACCCCGAGGATGTTCGAGTCGATGAGGAAGTTCTGGCCGAGCTCGCGCTTCGGGCGCACGCCGAACTCGCGCATGCGCCGCAGGCTGGGCTGGCTCGGCGGCGGCGCCGCATCCGCGCTCACCATCCGAACAGCGCGGCGGCGTTGCGCTCGACGAGCGCCTCGAGCTGCTCGTACTCGATCCCACGCTGCTCGGCGACGAAGCGCGCCGTGTGCGCGACGAACGCGGGCTGATTTCGCTCCTTGCGCACGGGCTGCGGGCTGAGGTACGGCGCGTCGGTCTCGACGAGCAGCCGCTCGTCGGGCACGCGCGTCGGCGGCCTCGGCGAGATCCTGCGCGGAGCCGTACGTCACGTTGCCCGCGAACGAGATCCACCAGCCCTGCTCGACGCACTCGTCGAGGCGCGCGGCCATCGTGAAGCAGTGCAGGATCACCTCGACGCCGCCGGCGTGCTCGAGCAGCGTGGCGATCGTGTCCTCCTCCGCCGCCCGCGTGTGGATGACGAGCGGCTTGGCGGTCGAGCGCGCGAGCTCGATCTGCGCGAGGAACGCGCGCAGCTGGTCCTCGGGCGGCGCGTAGTCGCGGAAGTAGTCCAGGCCGGTCTCGCCGATCGCCACGCAGCGCGGATGCTGAGCGAGCGCTTGGAGGTCGGCGAGGTCGGCGTCATCGAAGCCGGTGGCATCGTTGGGGTGGCGGCCGATCGCGGCGAGCACCTGCGGGAAGCGCTCGGCGGCGGCAAGCGCCTCGCGGCATGTCGCGGTCGTCGTGCCGACGGTGAGCATCCGCGTCACGCCCGCCTCCGCGGCGGCGGCGACGAGGTCGGCGTCGTCGGGCTTGCAGACGTGCAGGTGCGTGTGGCTGTCGATCATCCGGGTGCTGCGGCGACCGGCTCGAGCTTCGGCTTCGGAAACAGCGGCTCGAGCGTGTCGATCGCGCCGAGGCGGCCGGCCTGCATCCGGGCGCCGTCGAGCTCGAGCTCGGGTGCGCCGAGCGCGGCGAGCAGCTTCTCCGCGCTCTCGGGGATCCATGGATGCAGCGCGACGGCGACGACCCGCAGCCCCTCCGTCAGCGACACGAGCACGCGGTCGAGCTCGTCGGCGCGCGCCTCGTCCTTCGCGAGGACCCACGGCGCCTGCTCCTCGACGTAGCGGTTCAGGCGGCGCACGCGCTGCCAGATCGCGTCAAGCGCGCCGGTGAGGTCGGCGCGGTCGAGCAGCGCGCAGATCTCGGCGGCGATCGCGTCGATCTCCGCGGCGAGCTCGGGGCTCGGCTCGGCGTCCGGCACGGTGCCGCCGCGGTAGCGATGGACCATCGCGATCGTGCGGCTCGCGAGGTTGCCGAAGTCGTTGGCGAGCTCGGAGGCGTAGAGCACGGCGAAGCGTGCGGTCGAGACCTCGCCGTCCTGGCCGAAGGTCACGTCGCGCATGCAGTAGTAACGCAAAGCGTCCGCGCCGAACTCGTCGATGATCTGGAAGGGGTCGAGGACGTTGCCCATCGACTTGCTCATCTTCATGAGCTCGCCCGCTTCCTCGCCGGAGGCCTTCGGCGAGGCCATGAGCAGGAAGCCGTGGACGAACACGTGCTTGGGCAGCGCGAGATCGGCGGCCATGAGCATCGCCGGCCAGAAGATCGTGTGGAACTTCAGGATGTCCTTGCCGATGATGTGAAACTGCGCCGGCCAGAAGCGGTCGGTCTCGTCCTCGCCGGGCTTCGCGTAGGACAGCGCCGTGTAGTAGTTCAGCAGCGCGTCGAACCACACGTAGAAGACGTGATCGGGGTTCCACGGCACCGGCACGCCCCAGGTGAACGTCGAGCGGCTGAGCGAGACGTCCTGCAGGCCGGACTCGATGAACGCGCGCGCCTCGTTATAGCGGTGCTTGGGCATGACGAAGTCGGGCTGCTCGTCGAGCAGCTTGAGCAGGTCGTCCTGGAAGGCGGACAGGCGGAAGAAGTAGTTGTCCTCTTTCTCGCGGATCAGCGGCGTGCGGTGAATCGGGCAGAGGTTGTCGTCGCCGGCCTCGGCGTCGGTCTTGAAGTCCGCGCAGCGGGGGCAGTACCAGCCCTCGTACACGCCTTCGTAGACATGACCGTTGTCGCGGACCTTGGTGAGGACCTCCTGCACCTTCGCCTTGTGCTCGGGATCGGAGGTGCGGATGAAGAAGTCGTTTGAGACGTTGAGCTTCGGCGCCAGCTCCTTGAAGCGCGGCGCGTTGCGATCGACGAGCTCCTGCGGCGTGAGGCCCTCGCGCTCGGCGGCGAGCGCGACCGGCTCGCCGTGCTCGTCGGTGCCCGTGAGGAAGAACACGTCCTCGCCGCGCTGGCGCATGTGGCGTGCCAGCACGTCGGCGGCGATCGTCGAGTACGCGTGGCCGAGGTGCGGCGCCGCGTTGACGTAGTAGATCGGCGTCGTGACGTAGAAGCTCATCCGACGCAGCAGGGTAGTGAGGGGCGCGCGGCCTCAGGCCTCCGGCTCGAACCGGCGCGCCGCCCGTCAGGCGTAGGCGGCCGTGAGCAGGTCGTCGACCTCGAGCTCCGGCAGGCCGGCTTGGGTGCCGGCGATGCGCTCTCCCGAGCGCAGCTGGCGGACCTCGCCGTAGCTGCCCTCGCGGGGCTTGCGATGGACGACAACCCGACGAGCGTGAACGTCGAAGACCCAGTACTCGTCGACCCCGGCCTCCGCGTAGAGCTCGGCCTTGCGATTGAGGTCGCGCCGCAGCGATGACCACGACACCTCGATCGCGAGCGCTGCGGTGGCGGGGTGATAGGGACGCGGCGCCGTCCGCGGGATGACCGAGAGATCCGGTTCGGGTTCGGAGCCTTCGAGTGTCAGCGAGCTTGCCACTCGCACCGAGAAGCACTCCTGGTCGACGTTGTTCATGAGCCAGCGGAGCAGCCACTCGATGGCGTTCTCGTGCTCGCGCGACTTCACGTCTTTTCGCACCAGAACGCCGTCGATGAGCTCGCAGTTGGGGAAGTCCTCGAACGCGCCGGCGTCGATGAGCCGGTGATAGTCGTCGAGCGACATCCGGTACAGCTCGTGGAGCTCGACCTGCGGAGCGGACATGGGGTCGATGATAGGGACGTCATGTGCTCGTGTGGAGATCGCGCTCATGCCGTTTGCGCGACGCGATGCGCTGTGCGACGGCGCCGCCGCAGCCGGACGAAGCCGCCGAGCGGAAGGCCGAACCCGAAGCAGGCCAGGCCCGCCCACACCGACCACGGAAGGGCCGGTCGGGCTCCGGCCGGAGCCGCGGGCACCGGCCGCGCCGGAGCACCGCGTGGCGCCGCGGGAGCCGGTCGAGCGGGAGCGCTCGTCGGCGCCGCGGGCGCCGGCCGCGCGAGACCGCCGTGCGGCGCCGTCGGCAGCGGCCGCGCAAGACCGCCGTGCGGCGCCGCCGGCAGCGGCCGCGCCGGAGCCGGGCGGCCGGGGGCCGGGCCGAGCGGGACGGCGCGTGGCGCTCGCCCCGGGACCGGCGGCAGCAGCGGAACCCCCGGGTGCGGCGTTCCGAACAGCGTCAGCGGGTCGAGGTAGCGGCCCGTCGCGGCGACGCGGGCGCCCAGGTGCACGTGCGCGCGGGGCTCGCGCGGGTCAGCGGACCGGCCGACCGTTCCGAGCCGCGTGCGCCTCCCCACGCTGTCGCGTGCGCGAACGGCGATCGAGCCGAGCTGCTGGTACGTCGCGACGAGTGCGCCGCAGCGCACGCTGACCGTCGGCCCGCCGCGCGGCACCCTGCCGGCGAAGCTCACCCGTCCAGCGCACGTGCTGCGGACCGGCGAACCGCGAGCGGCGGCGAGGTCCACGCCGCGGTGCTGGCCGGGGCGGTAGGGATCCCGTCCGACCGCGAACGCGCGCAGAACCTCGCCGTCGACCGGGCGCTGCCAGGAGGCCGCGTGCGCGGTGCCCGAGGCGAGCACGGCGAGCATGAGGACGGCGAGCAGGAACGCGAGACGTGGCACGTGCTCGACGGTACCTCCGAGCTCGCCGGATCAGGCCGCGCGAGCGCGATTTGTTGCAAAGCCGCGCGTGAATTGGCACGAAGCGCGCGAGCGCTTCAGCGAAGACGCGCGGGGGCCGAGCCGCGCTCAGCGCTCTTCGACGACCTCGTCGTACGGCTTGCGGTCCGCCCGCGAGATCCACTCCTCGGGCGTCAGGCGCTCCGGCGAGCGCGGCTTCGCGGGGTAGCCGAACGTCAGCACCGTCGCGACCGACTCGCCTTCCTCGTGGCCGACGACCTCGCGCAGCGCCTCGGCATCGGCGATCCCGTTCGGGCACGACCCGATCCCGTCGCTCGACGCCGCGAGCATCATGTTCTGCGCGGCACGGCCCGCGTCAAACGAGGTCGGCCCCTTGCCGCCGACCACGACCACCACAACGAGCGCGGCGCCCGTCACGTTCTCCGGCGCGTAGACGCAGTCCGCCGCGCGCGCGATCAGATCCGACGAGCGCAGCACCACGAACCGCCGCGACTGGCGGTTCTTCGACGAGCCCGCCACCCGCCCCGCCTCGAGGATCCGCCGCGTCGCGTCGGCGTCCAGTGGGCGATCGTCGTACGAGCGAACCTCGCGCTTGCTCACCACTGCCAGATAAGCATCCATGCGACGCAGCCTACGCTCGCGGCAGCTCGTCGATGCGCTTGATCCACGACCGCAGCCTGTGGTGCTCGTCCGTCAGCTGCTGGTAGTCGTCGAGCACGAGGTGAAACGGCTCGCTGTCCGCCGGCTCGCGCTTGAGCGCGTACTTCAAGAATGGAAACGCGCACAGGTCGGCGGCGGAGAGCTCCGAGCCCATGAGGTACTTGCGCCCCGACAGCAGCGACTCGAACCCGTCGAGGTACATCGCCATCTCGCGCGCGTACTTCGTGATGAGCATGTGATCGGGCTCCTCGCTTGCGAGCTGCGCGGTGATGAGGTTCGGCGGGAGCTTCCACACGCGGTTGAACCAGTCGATGAAGATCAGCATCTCCGCGTAGCGCGCCTCGTCGGTCGGATACAGCGGCGGCGACGGCACATGGCTCTCGACGTAGGCGATGATCGCCATCGAGTCCATGACGATGTTGTCGACCCGCTCCCGGCGATCGACGACGACCGGGACGAGCGGCTGGCCCGACACCTCGACGACGTCGCTGCGATCGTCGTCGGGGACGTAGCGCGACTCGGCCTCGATGCCCTTGTACGCGAGCGCCAGCGCGACGCGCTCGACGTTCGTGGAGAAGTTCACCCGGTAGAGGATCATCAGGACCCGGACGGTAGCGAGCCCGGATCGTCGGGCGCCGTCAGCGCGCGGTACAGCGCGTTGGCCTTGACGCCCGTCAAGGACGCCACGACTGCGCTCGCCGGCCGCGGCTTCGCCCCCGCCTCGACAAGCCGCCGCAGCGCGTCCAGCGCCGGCCCGAACTCGGGCTCGACCGCAGGCGCGCCACCCACCACGAGCACGACCTCACCGCGCGGCGCCTCCGACGAGTAGCGCTCGGCAAGCGACGCCGCATCGCCGCGCACGATCTCCTCGTGCAGCTTCGTCAGCTCCCGGCACACCACAACGGAGCGATCCGGATCAACAGCGCTCAGAGCAGCCAGCGACGCCGCCACCCGGTTGGGCGACTCGAACGCGACGATCGTCTCCGCAGCCGAGAACAGCGCCGCGAACTCGCCCTTCTTGCGCGGCAGATACCCGACGAAGCGCCAGGTGTCGGACGGCAGCGCGCTCGCCACCAGCGCGCTCATCGCCGCGCTCGGCCCCGGCAGGACCTCGACCGCCAGCCCCGCGGCCACGCACGCCCGCACCAGCACGAACCCCGGATCGCTCACCAGCGGCGTCCCCGCGTCCGACACCAGCGCGACGACGTCGCCAGCGCGCATCCGCTCGACGAGCTGCCCCGCCCGCGCGCGCTCGTTGTGCTCGTGGTAGGAGACGAGCTTCGCCGACACCCCGTAGCGCTCGAGCAGCACGCGCGTGCGGCGCGTGTCCTCGCAGGCGATCACCGTCGCGTCGCGCAGGGCGCTCAGCACGCGCAGCGTGACGTCCTCGAGATTGCCGATCGGCGTCGGGCAGACGACGAGCCGCCCGCTCATGCCGGCATCCCGATCCCGTCGAGCGCCAGCGCGGCCGCGCCGAGCATCCCCGACTCCGCTCCGAAGCGCGCCGGCACGATCCGCACATGCTCCTTCGAAGGCGACAGCGCACGCGCCGCGACCTCCGAGCGCGCCGGGCCGAGCAGCAGTTCGCCCGCCGCCATCACCCCGCCGCCGACCACGACGATGTCGGGGTTGAGCATGTTGACGAGGTTCGCGATGCCCACGCCGAGCCACGTCCCGCACAGCGCGAGCGCGTCGATCGCGGCGACGTCACCGTCGTAGGCGAGCTCGGTGACGAGCGGCCCGAGGATCTCGCGACCATCGGCCAGCGCTCGCCCGAGCGCCGACGAAGGGCGCTCGCGACCGAGCCGCGTCGCCTCGCGAGCCAGCGCGGTCCCCGAGCACATGGCTTCGAGGCAGCCGCGGTTGGGGCAGTTGCCCTGACAGCGCGGCCCGTCGGCCTGCACGACCATGTGGCCGAGCTCGGCGCCCGCGCCCTGGCTGCCGCGCTGCAGCGCGCTCCCCACGACAAGGCCGCCGCCGATGCCCGTGCCGAGCGTCAGCAGCGCGGCGTCGCGCGCGCCGACGGCGGCACCGAAGCGCCACTCGGCGAGCATCGCGGCGTTGGCGTCGTTGTCGACGAAGACCGGCAGCCCGAGCCGCTCGGTCATGAGGTCGCGAAAGGGCAGGTCCAGCAGCGGCAGGTTGACCGAGGTCACCGCCATGCCGCGCTCGGCGTCGATGAGCGACGGGATCCCGATCCCCACCGCCTCGACGGTGCCGGACGCGCCCTCGATCGCGTCGCGCACCTCGCCGACCGCCGCGACGACCGTGTCGAGCACGCCGGCCTGATCGGTCCCGCGCGACGAGCGGGCCGCTCGATGATGGACGTTCAGTGCCGGGTCGACCGCGCCGGCCAAGAGCTTCGTGCCACCGAGGTCGACCCCGATCACGCAGCCGGTCGACACGATCGGCCACCATACAGGGCTGCATGCCGCCACCCGAGGACCGAGACGGCGCGCCGGAGTACCGCGTCTACCGTTCGCGCAAGGCGCTCCTCCCCCGGCGCGAGGGCGGCGACGGCGACGACCTCTCCAAGCTGCGCGGCGAGCGCGGGCCGAAGCGATCGCGCAAGCCCGTCTCCGGTGGGCGGGTCTTGCGCTGGGTCCTCGCCGCGGTCGCCGCGTGGATCGCGGTCTCGGTCGTCGTGTTCCTGCTCAGCGCCCAGATCCAGCAGGGCAAGATCGGCGACGAGGCCAACGCGCTGCTGGGCGGCGCCGGCTACCCGCTGTGGTCGCCCAACAACGTCCTCGTGCTCGGCTCCGACCAGCGGCCGGAGGGCACAGGCGAGCCCGGCGCGCAGACCGCCAGCGGCCGGTCGGACTCGATCATGCTGCTGCGCGTCGGCGGCGGCGCGAACAGCCGGCTGTCGATCGCGCGCGACACGATCGTCGACATCCCCGGCCACGGCCGCGGAAAGATCAACGGGGCGTTCGCCTTCGGCGGCACAGCGCTCGCGATCCAGACCGTCGAGGCCTACACGGGCGTCGACGTCAACCACGTCGTCGTCGTCAGCTTCGCGGACTTCCCCGACCTCATCGACGCGATGGGCGGCATCACCTACCGCGGCGGCTGCGTCGTCTCGTTCATCAACGGCGGCTTTCGCAACGGCGGCTACACCCTCCGACTGCCCGCCGGCAAGTCGCACATCGACGGCAAGCAGGCGCTGGCGCTGGCTCGCACCCGCAAGAACGCCTGCAACAAGAAGGAGGACGACCTCACGCGGGCGCGCCGCCAGCAGAAGGTCATCAGCGCGATGAAGCGCCGCCTGCTGTCGCCGTTCGCGTTCGTGCGCCTGCCGCTGATCGCGTGGGCGGCGCCGAAGTCGCTGCGCTCGGACATGAGCGGGCCGACGCTGCTCGGCCTCTTCGGCGCGCTGACGTTCTCCGGCTCCCCGAAGACGGAGGTTCTCGGCACAGTCTCCGGGCAGGTGCCCGACAGCGTCCGGCGGGCGCGGGTCCGGCGCTTTCTGGCCGGCTAGTCCGAGGAGGAGGACTTCGACGACGACGAGCCGCTGTCCGACGACGTCGACGACTTCGTCGCCGGCTCGGACTTCGAGACGGACTCCGACGAGGAGGAGGACGACGACGAGTCGCTGGACTTCGCGTCTGCCTTCTTGGCGTCGTCGGACTTCTTGGTAGCCGTGTCGGTCTCGGCCTTCTCGCGCGCGCGCTTCTTGGTCCCGTAGTCGGTGTTGTAGAAGCCCTTGCCCTTGAAGTGCACCGCGATCGGGTGAAAGATCCGCTCGAGCGGAACGCCCGTCTCGGGGTCCTCGGTGAGCGGCGGGTCGGTCATCTTCTGCATGACCTCGAGGACGGTGCCGTCGGGGCGTCTGTACTCGTAGAAGGGCACGGGCGGGCCATGGTATCCCTTGGTCCGGCTCTAGCATGGCCGCATGCCCGACCTCGCCACGATGGACAAGATCGTCGCCCTCTGCAAACGACGCGGATTCGTGTTCGCCTCCTCGGAGATCTACGGCGGGCTCGGCTCGACCTACGATTACGGCCACTACGGCGTCCTGCTGAAGACCAACGTCAAGAACGAGTGGTGGCGCGCGATGCTCCAAGAGCGCGACGACATCGTCGCCCTCGACA
Source organism: uncultured Actinomycetes bacterium (assembly GCA_963839905.1). Classification (GTDB taxonomy): domain Bacteria; phylum Actinomycetota; class Thermoleophilia; order Solirubrobacterales; family Solirubrobacteraceae; genus CADCVQ01. Next base: position 173,075 of record CAWIXC010000019.1, read on the forward strand.
GCGCGATCCTGCAGCACCCGAGGACGTGGGAGGCGAGCGGGCACCTCGCCGGCTTCACCGATCCGATGGTCGACTGCCGCAACTGCAAGAAGCGCTTCCGCGCCGACCACCTCGATCGCGACGAGCTGTGCCCGGCGAAGGCGAACCTGCCGAAGTCCGAGGACCGCCGCCACGATCTCACCGAGGCGCGCGACTTCAACCTCATGTTCAAGACGTTCGTCGGCCCGGTCGAGGAGAGCGCGTCGGTCGCCTACCTGCGCCCCGAGACCGCGCAGGGCATCTTCGTGAACTTCAAGAACGTCCTGCAGTTCTCGCGCAAGAAGCCGCCGTTCGGCATCGCGCAGGTCGGCAAGTCGTTTCGCAACGAGATCACGCCCGGCAACTTCATCTTCCGCACCCGCGAGTTCGAGCAGATGGAGATGGAGTTCTTCGTCGCACCGGAGACGGCGGCCGACTGGTACGCGCACTGGAAGCAGGCGCGCTTCGATTGGTACACGACGCTCGGCATCCGCGCCGACCACCTGCAGCTGCGCGAGCACGACCCGGACGAGCTGTCGCACTACTCGTCCGGCACCGCCGACGTCGAGTACCTGTTTCCGATCGGGTGGTCGGAGCTCGAGGGCATCGCCAACCGCGGCAACTTCGACCTCACGCAGCACGCGGAGTACTCCGGGGAGAAGCTCGAGTACTTCGACCCGCAGACCAAGGAGCGCTACGTCCCGCACGTCATCGAGCCCGCGGCTGGCGCGGACCGGGCGACGCTCGCGTTCCTCGTCGACGCCTACGACGAGGACGAGCTCGGCGGCGAGCTGCGCACCGTGCTGAAGCTCCACCCCCGGCTGGCGCCGGTGAAGGTCGCCGTGCTGCCGCTCGTCCGCAAGGACGGCCAGCCCGAGGTCGCGCGCGAGATCGTCGCGACGCTGCGCGGGCGGATGCAGACCGAGTACGACGAGGGTGGCTCGATCGGCAAGCGCTACCGCCGCCAGGACGAGATCGGCACGCCGTACTGCGTCACGGTCGACCACCAGACGCTCGAGGACCGCACCGTCACCGTCCGCGATCGCGACTCGCTGGCGCAGGAGCGCATCGCGATCGACGAGCTCGCGGACCTGCTCGCGGCGCGCCTGGCGGCGCCGTGGCAGTCGCCGAAGCTCGGCTCGCCGGTCTGACCGCGCGCTCCGGACGAGCGCCTACGCGCCAGCTTAGGCCGGCGAGATGAAGCTCGTGGGCCGGACGGCCGATGCCAACGCATGGCTTGTAGATCAAGGCTCACGGCATGAAGATCCCGATCCTCATCCTGCTGCTGCTCATCGCCTGGGTCGTCGGGCTGCTGCTCGTCGTGCCGGCCGGCGCTTGAGCGCGCTGCGCTAGCGTCCCGGCCCGTGGCCGTCACGATCCCCGCTGCGACCGAGCAGATCGACTACGCCGACCTGTACGCGCGCTGGGAGCGCGGCAACTGGTGCGCGACCGAGATCGACTTCTCGGAGGACCGCCACCACTGGGAGCACGAGTTCACCCCGAAGCAGCGCACCGCCGCGCTGTGGCTGTACTCGCTGTTCTTCCACGGCGAGGACTCGGTCGCCGACAACCTGTCGCCGTACATCGACGCCGCGCCGCTCGAGGAGCAGAAGTACTTCCTCGCGACGCAGCAGGTCGACGAGGCGCGCCATGCCGTGTTCTTTCATCGCTTCATGCACGAGGTCGCGGGCGTCGGCAACGGGGACCTCTCGGGCGGCTTGCGCGCGACGCTGCCGCAGCTCACGTGGGGCCATCGCAAGCTCTTCCGGCACCTCGACAAGACCGCCGCCCGGCTGCGCGGTGACCACTCGCCGCGGATGCTGGCGGAGGCCGTGACGCTCTACCACGTGGTCGTCGAGGGGACGCTCGCCCAGCCCGGCCAGCACATCATCGAGACGTCGTTGGAGACCCTCGGCCTGATGCCCGGCTTCCGCGAGGGGATGCGCAACGTCGCGATCGACGAGCAGCGCCACATCGCGTTCGGGGTGCGCCTGCTCGCCGACCTCTACGAAGCCGATCCCACCGGCACGCAGGACGCGATCGTCGACGTCATCCGCGAGGTGCTGCCGTGGACGCTGAGCGTCCCGATCCCGCCCGGCTGGGACACCTCGTACACGGAGTGCTTCGGCTACTCGATGGAGGATCTCTTCGAGGAGGGCGCGCGCTCCAACGAGGCGCGGCTGCGCGCGATCGGCCTGCCGCTGGACGACATCGCGCACTTCCCGTTTCCGATGAGCATCCCGCCGCGCGAGCGCGGTGAGCAGGCGCTCGCGCTGCTGCGCGGCGGCTTTCTCGGGGAGCGCAACGGGCCCACGCCGCGCGACCCCGCGACGCTGCGCGTGTTCTTCGACCTGCTCGCGCGCAACGCGCGCGGCGAGGAGGTCCCGCGCGGCACGACGATCCAGTGGGACTTCCGCGACGCCGACCCGTGGTACCTGCAGCTCGACGGGGTGGACAAGCACGCGATCCAGGGCCGCGTCGCGAAGCCGACCGTGCGGCTGCGGCTGCGCTTCGACGACTTCGCCGAGCTGGTCTCCCGCCGCGCGCAGCCGTACGCGCTGGTCGCCCGCGGCCGCATGCGCCCGCGCGGCGACCCGCGCATCCTCCTGAAGCTGCCGCGCCTCTTCGCGTAGAGGGGGGCGAACTTTCGGCTCTGTCGACTACTGGGCTATATGCGCCCATTGTTCGACAGAGCCAGCGCGATAGCCGCCGCCCGGCACGCTCGGATCACCAGGGCACAGCTGAACGCCGCCGGCGTCGATGACGACCGGATCAAGCGCTGGGTACGCGATGGGCGATTGTATCGGGTGCATCGCGGGGTCTATTCGATCGGCCGGCCGACGCGATCCGTACGCGGCGACTATATGGGGGCGGTGCTCGCCTGTGGCAACGGCGCGATGCTGAGTCACCACGCGAACGGCCAGCTGACCAAGATCCTGCGAGGCACCGGCGCGATGCCCGAGGTCACCGTCCCGACGACAGCGGGGCGTGCTCAGCCCGGCATCATCGTCCACCGAGTGCCTGACCTGCACGTGCTCGACACCGCTGTGTATGACCGGATCCCGATCACCTCGGTGCCGCGCACCCTCTTGGATCTCTCGTCCTCGTTGTCGCTGGCCGACCTCACGCGCGCGTGCCACGAGGCATGGGTTCACCAGGGCACGGCGCCGGCGCACGTGATGGCCTGCATCGAACGCAACCCGCGCAAGCACGGCATCGGGCACCTACGGCTGGCGCTCGGGTCCGACGTGACGCTGAGCATCCTGGAGGACGGCTTTTTGGTGCTGCTTCGCGAGCACGGCCTGCCCTTACCCCGCACGAACATCGACCGCGGAGGTGACAAGGTCGACTGCCACTGGCCATCGATCGGGCTCACTGTCGAGTTGTTGAGCTACCGCTTTCACGGCTCGCGGCGCGCGTTCGAGGCTGATGTCGCACGCAGGCGGCGATCGAACCACGTCGCGTTCACGTATGGCGATGTCTTCGAGCGCGCCGCGGCGACAGCGAGAGAGCTCGCACCGCTGCTTAGTGTCGAGTAATGGGCGGATACCGCCCAAAACTCGACAGAGAGTTGACCGCGATGCCTGCGGGGATGTGGTCGCCGGCGACGCGCCTTGGTCATCAGCTCGGCTCTCACCTGGCAGTGAATGAGACAGCCCAGATCAGGCCGGGTCGTCGAGCAGCGCGCGCACGCAGAGGATGCCCGCGCGGACCGTCGCCGAGAAGTCGCGCTCGGGCTCGGCGAGCATTCGCATCGCGATGCCGTCGCCGACCGAGAAGATGACCTCCACCACCGCTTCGGGCGACGCGCGCAGCGCAAGCACGCCCTCGGACTCCTTCGCGCGCAGCAGCTCCGCCAGCCGCTCGCGCTGCTTGCGCAGCAGCTCCGCGAACTCCGCCGCGATCTCCTCGTTGCGCCGCGACAGGGTGAACAGCTCGAAGAGCAGCGTGACGAACCCCGGCTTGGTGCGATCGAGGTCGTTGAGCGACGCGACGAGCCCCGCGACGAAGTCGTCGGCGGTGCGCGCATCCGCGAGCTGGTCGTCGAGCTGCTCGAGGCGCACGTCGCAGTCGCGCCGCACCACCTCGACGAGCAGCTGCTCCTTCGTGCCGAAGTAGTAGTGCAAGAGCCCCCGCGAGACGCCGGCCTCGCGCGCGACCTGGTCGAACGTCGACCCCGCCGTGCCGCGCTCGCCGACCGACGCGCGCATCGCGTCGACGATCCGTCCGGCCTTGTCGCCGGGCAGCTGGCGCGCGGTGTCGGGTGCGGCTTTCACAGGGCTTTCACAGTCCGAGAGGGTACTGGCCACGCAGCCAGTACAGGGTATAAATCCCGTCCGACAACGACGAAGGCGCCCCGCAGGGCGCCCTCGTCTACATCGAAACGCGGCGGCGAGCTCAGCCGGCCGGCGCGGCCTCCGGCGGCGCGGCAGGCGAGGTGTTGGAGCTGTAGTCGAACTCCTCCTCGGCGCCGAACAGCGCGTCGAGCACCTTGTTGCGCAGGCCCTCGCTGGCGGCCAGCGCGACGGCCCCGCCGATGATCGCGACGAGCACCAGGCGCCCGATCCCGCCCTTGCGCTTCTTGGAGGGCTTCGCGGACTTCGGCGCCGCGCGCAGCGCGGTCGTCGCGTCGCGCAGGGCCTCCGAAGAGCGCTTGAGCTCGCGGTGGAGCTTCTTGTCGTCGAGCACGTTCTTCGCCGGCGACTTGCCCTTGTTCAGTCGCGCGTACGCGTTGCGGGCCGCCTCGACGGCGACGACCATGTTGTCGCGCAGCTCCTCGTCTTGGAGGATGCGCTGCACGTACGGGTTGTGGCCTGCGCTACGGGCCGCCGACGCGGCGGCCTCGGCCTTGTCCTTCGCTGCCATCGAATGTCACCTCTGGTCGCTTGCGGAACGCTTGCTTCGAGCATATACCCGGTCACCGTTGCGCCCAGCCGGTTTCCGGGCTCCCGGGGCCGGCGGCGACGGGTCCTCGACCGGCTCGAGCGCCACCTCCAGCACGTCGTCGATCTGCCCGACGAACTCGAACTTGAGCTTGGATCGCAGGTGCTCGGGGATCTCGTCGGTGTCGGGCTCGTTGAGCTCCGGCGCGATGATGCAGGAGATCCCGTTGCGCTGAGCGGCGAGCGCCTTGTCCTTCAGCCCGCCGATCGGCAGCACCTGCCCGGTGAGCGTCATCTCACCGGTCATCGCGACGTCGGCGCGCACCTGGCGGCCACTCAGCAGCGACACCAGCGCGGTCGCCATCGTGATCCCCGCCGACGGCCCGTCCTTCGGGATCGCCCCCGCCGGGACGTGGATGTGGACGTCGTGGTGCTTGAACCAGTCCGTCGGCAGGTCGGGCGCGACGCCGTGCAGGTGACCGCGGACATAGGACATCGCCGCCTGCGCGGACTCCTTCATGACGTCGCCGAGCTGGCCGGTGATGAGCAGCTCCCCGTCGCCGTCCATCGCCGTCGCCTCGACGAACAGCACGTCGCCGCCGACCGGCGTCCACGCGAGGCCGGTCGCGACGCCCGGCAGCCGCGTGCGGCGCTTGGCCTCGGAGTGATAGCGCTGGCGGCCGAGCAGCTCGCGCGCCTTCGCCTCGCCGATCGACCCCTTCGCCGGCTGCTCCTCGGCGACCCCGCGCGCGACCTTCCGCGCGATCGCGCCGATCTGGCGCTCGAGCTCGCGCACGCCCGCCTCGCGCGTGTAGTCGGAGATCACGACGCGCAACGCCGCGTCGGTGATCCGCAGCTGCGAGCGGCGCAGGCCGTTGCGGTCGGCCTGGCGCGGCACGAGGTAGCGCTTGGCGATCTGCAGCTTCTCGTCGGCGGTGTAGCCGGCGATGTCGATCATCTCCATGCGGTCGCGCAGCGGCCCGGGGATCGTGTCGAGCGTGTTCGCCGTCGTGATGAACATGACCTTCGAGAGGTCGAACGGCAGATCGAGGTAGTGGTCGCGGAAGTTCTGGTTCTGCTCGGGGTCGAGCACCTCGAGCATCGCGCTCGCGGGATCGCCGCGGAAGTCCGAGCCCATCTTGTCGATCTCGTCGATCATGAACAGCGGGTTGTCCGAGCCGGCGTCGCGCAGCGCGCGGATGATCGTGCCGGGCATCGCGCCGATGTACGTGCGGCGGTGGCCGCGGATCTCCGACTCGTCGCGCACGCCGCCAGCGCTGATGCGCTCGAACTCGCGGCCGAGGGCGCGCGCGATCGACCTGCCAAGCGACGTCTTGCCGACGCCCGGCGGCCCGACGAACGAGAGGATCGTGCCGCGCGCGTCCGGCTTGAGCTTGCGCACCGCGAGGAACTCGAGGATGCGGTCCTTGACCTTCTCGAGGCCGTAGTGGTCGTCGTCGAGGACCTTGCGCGCGTTGGCGAGATCGAGGTTGTCCTCGGTGCTCTTGTTCCACGGCAGCGACGCGATCCACTCGAGGTAGGCGCGGATGACGCCGTGCTCGGCGGCCTGGGTCGGCAGGTTCTCAAGGCGCGAGAGCTCGCGGTCGACCTGCTTGCGCACGTCCTCGGGCAGGTCGAGCTCTGCGAGCTGCTCGCGCAGCTCGTTGGCCTCGGCGGCGGACTCGTCGAACTCCCCGAGCTCGTCCTGGATCGCCTTGAGCTGCTGGCGCAGGACGAACTCGCGCTGCGTGCGGTCCATCTCCGACTGCACCTGGCTCTGGATCTCCGAGCCGATCGAGATGACCTCGAGCTCCCGGGCGAGCACCTCGGTGAGCCGGCGCAGGCGCAATGCGACGTTCGACTCCTCGAGCAGCGCCTGCTTCTCCTCGGTCGGCAGGCGCAGCGACCCGGAGATGAGGTGGCTCAGCCCACTTGCGTCCTCGACGTTCGCCACCGCGATCTGCAGCTCCTCGGGCAGGTACGGCACGGCCTCGACGATCTGCGAGAAGGTCTGCTGCACGCTGCGCATGAGCGCGGTCAGCTCGAGCGACTCCTCGACGACGTCGGGCAGCTCGGAGATCTCGGCCGTCAGGTACGGCGTCTCGCTCGTCCACGAGTCGATCCGCACCCGCTGGGCGCCCTGGACGAGCAGGCGCAAGGTCCCATCGGGCACCTTGAGCATCCGCGCGACGACGCCGACGACCCCGACCTCGTAGAGGTCGTCGGGCCCCGGCTCCTCGAGGTCGGGCTTGCGGCTTGCGACCATGACGAGCATCCGGTTGCCGGCGAGCACGTCGTTGACGAGCTGCACCGAGCGGTCCTGGCCGATCGCGAGCGGCGTCAGCGTGTCGGGAAACGGGACGGTCTCGCGCAGCGGCAGGACCGGCAGCTCCGTGGGCAGGTCCCTCGTGACGCCGACCTCGATCTCCTGCGCCGAGCCGCCGTCGCTGACGATGTCGATCATGACTCGTGCTCGGGGATGTCGCGCGGTAGGGCGCTCGCGCCGCCGCGCTCGATCGGGACGCTGCGCGAGCGCGCCTCGACGTCGGCGAGCGGCAGCTCGACGCGCAGGATCCCGTCCTGGTAGGTCGCGCGGGCGCGCTCGGCGATGACGTCGGCGCCGAGCGCGATCGTGCGCCGAAACGGCCCGTGCTCGATCTCGAGCTGCTGGTAGACGCGACCCTCGACATCGGCCTCGCGGCGGTTGCCCGTGAGCGTCAGCTCGCGGCCCTGAATCTCGAGCCCGAGGTCGCCGGCGTCGATGCCGGCGAGCTCGGCGTGCACGATCGCGCGCGGCGGCTCGTCGGCGTAGAAGACGTCGACCGCGGGCGAGAAGCCGGTGCGCCGCGACGTCAGGCCGACGTTGCCGAACACGTCGCCGAAGAGCTCGTCCATCTCCCGGCGCATGCGCTCGAAGTTGGCGAACAGATCGCGCTCTCTCGGCATGAGCGCCAGGCTACCCCGTTCGCGTCCGCCCGGACGCGGGCTCAGACGGTGTAGACCGCGCCCGCTCGCGCGATCTCGATCGGCCCGTGGTAGGACCGCGCCGCGTCCGCGAGCGCGCGGTCGTGGTCGAGCTCGTCGGTGATGTGCGTCAGCACGAGCCGTACCGCCTCGCACGCGGCGGCGTGCTCGCCGGCCTCGCGCGCCGTGAGGTGCCCGCGCGAGTCGTCGTCGGGGATCGGGAACGGCAGCGACGCCTCGAGCATGAGCAGGTCGGCCTCGGCGGCGAACTCGCGCAGCGCGTCGGTCGGGCCGTGGTCGGCGCCGAAGACGAAGCGCCCGCCGCCCGTCGTCGACCGCAGCTCGATCGCGTTGCAGGGCACGTAGTGCGGCACCGGCTGAAAGCGCGCGCGCAGGCTGCCGAGCTCGAGCGTCTGATCGATGTCGTACTCGTGCATGTCGAAGGCCGACTCGAAGAGCCCCGGCTGGCTGCCCGCGCTCGCGACAGCGCGCACGACCTCGCTGGCCCCCGGCGGCAGCCAGAGCTGCGGGCGCGCCGGCGTGTCGGTCCCCGGCCAGCCCTCGACGGGGAACGGCAGCTGGCGCGGCGCGTAGGACAGCGCGCACGCGAACGGCACTAGGTCCAGGAAGTGGTCGGCGTGCATGTGCGACACGACGATGGCGTCGACGCCGATGTACTCGCGGATGCGGCGCAGCTCCGCGAAGACGCCGCTGCCGCAGTCGACGAGCACGCAGGTTTGCCCGTCCTCGACGAGGTAGCCGCTACACGCCCCGCCGGCATCCTGCCACGAGGGCGACGTGCCCAACACCGTGATCTCCACGAGCGGACTTTAAGCGCGCGCGCGGTCGGGCTTGTGTGAGGCCGCTCCGGTCAGGGGCTCAGCCGGCGTGCAGCGCTGCCTGCTCCTGCGCCGTGGGAAACGCCCACGCGGCTTGCGTGCGGCGCTCCTGGCGGAAGGCGAAGCGCAGCTGCTGGGGCGGGCGCAGGCCCTCGGGGCTGTCCGGGCGAAACGTCGAGCACGGCTCGTCGAGCTCGAGCGCGCACAGCATGTTGCAGCGAAAGAAGCAGCCCTCGCATGTTGCCTTCCTCGTCGACCTGCTCGTCGCCATGTGCGCTGAGAACCCCCGGATGAGTCGTGCTTGACCGGGGCCAATCAGAGCATGCGACGATGCGGCGCTCAAGGGGTCGCGCGGGCCACTTTCCGCTCCTTGACGGTTTTTCGAATCCGGCAGGCCGCAAATGACGAACGTTTCCGCGGCTGTGCCCTGAAGAGGTTGCGGGCATGCAATTCTCGCCCCCTCGCGTCGCGGCCCATCCCGCATTTTGCGACGGAATCGTTGCTCACCAGACGGATATGCGGGCGCGGCTGGCGTCGACGTCGGCGAGCGTCGGGCAGCCTGTGAGCGCAAGCGCGCGCACGAGATCCTCCTGAAAGGCGTCGAGCACGGCGCGCACGCCGGCCTCGCCGCCGGCCGCGAGGCCCCACGCGTACGGCTGGCCGACGAGGACCGCGTCGGCGCCGAGCGCGAGCGCGCGGACGACGTCCGCGCCGTCGCGGATCCCGCCGTCGACCAGCACCGGGACGCGGCCGCCCACCGCCGTGGCGACGTCCGCCAGCGCGAGCGCGGTCGGCACGCAGCCGTCGAGCTGGCGCCCTCCGTGGTTGGAGACCACGATCGCGTCGGCGCCGGCGTCGATCGCCGCGCCGGCGTCCTCGGCGCACAGGATGCCCTTGACGATCACCGGCAGCCCGCTCGCGTCGCGGACCCACTGCACGTCGTCCCACGTCAGCGACGCCTCCCAGCCGCCCACGGCCGTGTGGACACGCCCGAGCTCGCCGCCGAGGTGCGAGACGAGCGCGACGCCCTCGGGCAGCGGGAAGTCCCCATGGCGGCGCTCGCGCTCGCGGCGCCCGGCAACGGGCAGGTCGGCGGTGAGGACGACGGCTTCGAAGCCGTGCTCGGCCGCGCGTGCGAGCACGCGCTCGGACTGCTCGCGGTCGCGCTGCACGTAGAGCTGAAACCACAGCGGCCCGGTCGCGGCGGCGGCGACCTCGGCGAGGTCCGCGGTTGCGCGCGTCGACAGGCAGTAGACGGTCTGCGCCGCGCCGGCCGCGCGCGCGGCGGCAAGCTCGCCGTCGGGATGCAGCAGCCGCTGCGCGGCCATGGGCGCGAGCAGCACCGGGGACCGCATGCGCCGGCCGAGCAGCGTGCAGGTCGTGTCGATCGCGGCGACGTCGACCATCACCCGCGGGCGCAGCCACACCTTGCGCCAGGCCGCACGGTTCTCGGCGATCGTCTGCTCGGAGCCCGCTCCCCCGGCGTAGTAGTCGTAGTGCGCCTCTACAAGCAGCTCGCGCGCCCGCGCTTCGAGTTCGTCGAGCAGCTGCATCGGCCACGATGGTAGGTCCATGCGCATCCTCGTGACCGGCGTCAGCGGCTCGATCGGCGCGGCGCTCGTGCCCGCGCTCGCGCGCGAGGGTCACGAGCTGCGCGGATTCGCGCGCGACCCCGCGCGCGTCGGCGTGCTCCTGCCGGCGGCAAGGGGTGACGCGGCGGGCGCGGCGGGCCCGGCGGGCGCGGCGCGCGCGGCGGGTCCGGCGGGCGCGGCACCGGCGCTGCCCGTCGTGCGCGGCGACGCCGTCGCCGGCGCGGGCCTGGACGCCGCGCTCGAGGGGATCGACGTCGCCTACTTCCTCATCCACTCGATGGAGGGCCGCCCGGGCTTCGAGCAGCGCGAGCGCTGCGCGGCGCTCAACTTCGTCGCGGCGGCGCAGCGCGCCGGGGTGCGGCGGGTCGTCTACCTCGGCGGCATCGTCCCCGCGAAGGCGACGCTGTCGCGCCACCTCGCAAGCCGCCTCGAGGTCGAGCGGATCCTCTGCGCGGGCTTCGAGGAGGCCGTCGCGCTGCGTGCGTCGATCGTCATCGGGCCGAGCTCGCGCTCGTTTCGCTTCCTCGTGCGGCTCGTCGAGCGCATGCGCGTGCTCGCACTGCCGGCGTGGCGCGTGCACCGCACCCAGCCGATCGACGTGCGCGACGTGCGCGCGTTTCTCGTCGCGGCGGCGACCACGCCGCTGGCCGGCGGCGGGATCTCCCTGGACGTCGCCGGCGCGCAGACGCTGACCTACGAGGAGATCGTCGGGCGGATCGCCGACCTCATGCTCGTGCGCAGGCCCGCGCTGCGCATCGGGCGCGATGCCACGCCGATCGCCGCGCCGATCGCGGCCCGGATCGCCGGCGAGGACCCGGCCTTCATCGGCCCGCTTATGGAGAGCCTGTCGAGCGACCTGCTCGCGCGCGACGACCGCGCCGCGGCGCTGCTCGGCGTCAAGCGCCACAGCTTCGACCGCGCCGTCGAGGCGGCGCTGCGCGAATGGGAGAAGCGCGAGCCGCTCGGCGCGCGCTGATCGATCAAGAGTGGATGGCGGCCAAGTAGGGTGCGCGCCGTGTCCGTGGTCGTCGCCCGCATAGACATCGCTGCCCCGGTGCAGGACGTGTGGGACTACGTTATGGATCCGTCGCACTACTGCGACTGGGTGACGATCGTCGACGCGGTCTCGAACGTCGATCGCGGCCCGCGCCGCGCGGGCTTTCGCATGGACCAGACGTTGCACCTGCGCGGCGTGCGCTTCCGGGTGCACTGGACGCTCGACACTGTCACCGCCCCGCGCCACGCGCGGTGGGAGGGCACCGGCCCCGCGCGCTCGCGAGCGGTCACGGAGTACCGGCTCAGCGCGCGCGATGGTATTACGCATTTTGACTACCGCAACGAGTTTCGCACCCCGTTCGGGCCGCTCGGGGCGGCGGCCTCGAAGGTCATCGTGGGCGGCATACCAGAAAAGGAGGCGCGGGCGTCGCTGGCGCAGCTCAAGCAGATTCTGGAAACCCGGCGTTAGCGCCGCGGGCGCTCCAGAACGGCGCCGTGCATCAGGCCGCCGATGGATTGGCTACAGTTCAAGCGCTTGTTAGTTAACTGCAATACCGATTGCCTAACGGGGAGACGTTCATGGCAGATTTCCTGGATGAGAAGCGAAGCGAAATCGGCGCGCGGCTGAAGGAGCTCAAGCCGCTCGTCGAGGAGTACCAGCGACTCGAGGCGGCAGCAGCCGCCCTCGACGGCGTACCGACGACCAAGGGACCGGCCGCAGCGCGCCCGGCTCGAGCGGCCGCGAAGCGGCGCTCCTCCGGCGGAGGCGGCCGTCGCGGCCGTCCCAAGGGCAGCGGCACCCGCGGCGCCGAGGCGCTCGCGCTCGTCAAGGAGAGCCCCGGGATCACGATCCCCGAGCTCGCCGAGAAGATGGGCATCAAGCAGAACTACCTCTACCGGGTCCTGCCGGGACTGGCGGAAGACGGGCTCGTCACAAAGGACGGGCGCGGCTGGCATCCGAAGGAAGCTGCCTGACGCACGGACGCACGTTCAGGGGTCAGGTCCCGTTGAGCCTGACCCCCCGTGCCATGCAGTGACGTGCCGAGCGCGCCGGTCGCGCGCCCGGTACGAACGCGCCCCCTTACACCAAGCCGAGCTGCTGCACCGCAGCGCGCTCGTCGGTCAGCTCCTTCACCGTGGCGTCGAGCTTTGCCTGCGCGAACTCCCCGACCTCGAGGCCTTGCTCGATCTCGTATGCGCCCCCGGTGACGCGCACCGGGAAGCTCGACACGATCCCCTCGGTCACGCCGTAGGAGCCGTCGGAGGCGACCGCCATCGAGCGCAGCCCGTCGGCGCCGGACACCCAGTCGCGAACGTGATCGATCGCAGCGTTCGCAGCCGACGCCGCCGACGACGCTCCGCGTGCGGCGATGACCTCGGCGCCGCGCTTGCCGACGCGCGGGATGTACTCGCTCTCATACCAGTCCATGTCGACTTGGTCGATCGCGGGCTTGCCGGCGGCCGTCGCGTTGAACAGGTCGGGGAACATCGACGGCGAGTGGTTGCCCCACACGACGAGATCGCTGACCTCGTCGACGCCGATGCCGAGCTTCTGCGCGAGCAGCGCGACCGCGCGGTTCTGATCCAGGCGCGTCATCGCGGTGATCTGCGTCGCGGGGATGTCCGGCGCGTTGGACGCGAGGATCAGCGCGTTCGTGTTCGCCGGGTTGCCGACGACGAGCACCTTCACGTCGTCGGATGCGACCTCGTTGAGCGCTGCGCCCTGCGGCTTGAAGATCTGCCCGTTGGCCTCCAGCAGGTCGGCGCGCTCCATGCCCTTCGTGCGCGGGCGCGCGCCAACCAGCAGCGCGATGTCCACCCCGTCGAACGCCTGCTTGGGGTCGTCGTAGATGTCGACCGACGCAAGCTGCGGGAACGCGCAGTCGGTCAGCTCGAGCGTCGTGCCCTCGGCCGCCTTGATGGCTTGGGGGATCTCGAGCAGCTTCAGCGCCACCTTCGTATCGGGTCCGAGCAGCTGCCCGGATGCGATCCGGAACAGCAGGGCGTACCCGATCTGACCTGCTGCTCCGGTGACGGCGACCTTCACAGCGGAACCTTCACTCATGCATTCATCTCCTCGATCACCGCGTCGGCGAACTCGCGCGTGCCAACGGCGGTGGGGTCTGTGCGGCTTGGCTTCAGATCGTAGGTGACCTTCTCGCCCTGGCGGATGACCTTCGCGATCGCGCGCTCCATCGCGCGCGCCGCGGCGGCCTCCTTCAGGTGGTCGAGCATGTAGACCCCCGACAGCATGATGGCCGTCGGGTTCATGCGGTTCTTCCCAGCGTACGTCGGCGACGATCCATGTGTCGCCTCGAAGACCGCGGCCTGCGTGCCGATGTTCGCGCCGCCCGCCACGCCGAGGCCGCCGATCATCGCGGCGCAGAGGTCCGAGACGATGTCCCCGTAGAGGTTCGGCAGCACGATGACCTCGTAGTCCTCGGGGTACGTGATCAGCTGGTTGCAGAGGTTGTCGATGATGCAGTCCGCGAAGTCGATCGCCGGGTAGTCGGCGGCGACCTCGCGCGCGACCTCGAGGAACAGCCCGTCGCTGAACTTCATGATGTTGGCCTTGTGCGCGGCGACGACCTTCTTGTAACCGTGGGTGACGGCGTAGTCGAAGGCGTGGCGCACGATGCGCTCGGAGCCGAACACGCTGATCGGCTTGATCGAGATCCCCGCGTCCTCGCGGACGATCGAGCCGAGCTCGGCGAGCTTCTCGCGCAGCGCCGCGTTCTCCGCGCTGCCGCGCTCGAACTCGATCCCCGCGTAGAGGTCCTCGGTGTTCTCGCGCACGATCACGAGGTCGGTCTCCGGGAAGCGGGTGCGGACGCCCTCGAGCGCTTTGCACGGGCGGATGCAGGCGTAGAGGTCGAGCTCCTTGCGCAGCAGGACGTTGATCGAGCGAAAGCCCGAGCCGACCGGCGTCGTCGTGGGCCCCTTGATGCCGACGCCCGTCGTCTTCAGCGACTCGAGCGTCGCTTCGGGGAACGGGTTGCCGTGCTTGCGGTACTCGTCGATGCCGGCCTCGTGGCGATCCCAGTTGAAGTCGACGCCGGTGGCTTCGAGGACGCGGCGGGTGGCCTCGGTCAGCTCAGGCCCGGTGCCGTCGCCGGGGATGAAGGTCACGTCGTGCGCCATGGGTGCCTCTCGGGGGTGTCAGGGCTGCGGCCGGGAGCCGGCGATGCTACCGGCGGGTGACGTGCCCACCGGGGTGATTTGCGGCGCGGTCATACGCCGTCGGGCAGCGCGGCCGTGGCGCGCCGGACCTCGCGCCGCGCCTCGGTCAGCCGCGCGTCGCCGCTACGCGTCGCGAGGTTGACCGCGACGAGGTGCGTCGCGGCGCGCGCGACCCCGGTCGCGATCGCGGCGGCCGCGACGGCGTCCGCCGCGGCGGGGCCGGGGGCGTGGGCGGCGACGTGCGCCGCGAGCGTCGCCGTGTCGGCCGCCGCGCGGACCAGCGCGAGCGGGGCCTGCGCGGCCCGTTCGAGGATGTCGCCGAGCAGGTGGTCGCGCGTCTCGGCGGGGGCGCTCGGCAGGTCGCCCGCGAGCGCCGCCCGCGCGCCGCGGTAGGTCTGCTCGTTGGCGATGCCCAGCGCCGTCGCGCGCCGCGCCAGCGCGTTGCCCTGCGCGGATGCGCCCGCCGCGCCGTCCCAGCCGGGCGCGCAGCGCCGCGCGGCGTCGGCGACGAGACCGGCGGCCAGCGCGAGCGTCTGCGCCGACAGCGCGCCGCCACCCTCGATCCCGCCGTTGGGTATCTCAGGCGCCATCAGGACGAGGAGTCTGCGCAGCGCGTGCTCACGCTGTCAAGCGGTGGCGCGTATCGTCTGCGGAGGATGTCGATCGCGCCAACCGACGCCGAGCTCGTCGCCCGTTGTCGCACGGACGACGACGAGGCCTGGGCGATGCTCGTCGAGCGCTTCGCGCGCTACGTCCACGCGATCCTCACGCGCGGGTTCACGCTGCCGGGCCACGCCGCTGAGGACGCCTTCCAGGAGGTCTTCGCGCGCGCCTACGAGCAGCTTCACCGCCTGCGCGACGACGCCGCGTTCCGGCCCTGGCTCGCGCAGCTCACGCGGCGCATCGCGATCGACTCGCTGCGGGCCGCCGCCCGCGAGCGTCCCGCTGACGCGGCGGAGATCGATCGCATCGACCTCGCCGCCGAGGACGCGCTGGACCGCCTCGAGCAGGCGATCGCCGTGCGCGCGGCGCTCGCCGAGCTGCCCGAGCACTGCTCGGAGGTGCTCGACCGCTTCTTCGCGCGCGACGAGAGCTACGCGACGATCGGCGCCGCGCTCGACCTTCCGCAGGGCACGATCGCCAGCCGCATCTCACGCTGTCTGGGCAAGCTTCGAGAGAAATTCGAGGTCGAGGGAAGATCGGCCGCCCCCAGCACGTCTGGTGGGAGATGAACGAGGAGCGCATCGCGGAGCTGCTGGCCGAGTTGCCACCCGCCCCGGGGGCGTGGGTGCGGGCGGCTCAGGAACTGCCACGGGCGCGGCGCGAGATCGAACGTCTCGTGTCGCTCGCCGAGGCCGATGCGGCTTACCGCGTCGCGCTCCTCGCGGACACCACTGCAGCGTTGCGGGGGGCGGGCTTGGAGCCCGCTCCCCGCGTTGTTGCGCAGCTGCGCGAGCGGCTGCGTCAGCATTGAGGGCGTGCCCTCGCCGGATCCCGTCGTAAATCAGCCTCCGCCGCTTGAGGGGCGCAACCTCTTCGAGGACAACCTCCCGTTGGTGGAGGCGCTGTCGCGCGAAGGCGGCGGCTGGGCTTCGGAGCGCTGCCGGGAGGTCGGGGCGGCGTGGGGCGGCGAGCCGGTGCGCTGGGGCTTTGAGGCCAACGAGCACCCGCCGCGGCTGCGGACGTTCGACCGCTACGGCCATCGGATCGACGAGGTCGAGTTCGATCGCGCGTGGCACGACCTGCTCGGGCTCGCCGTCTCACACGAGCTGCACAGCCTGCCGTGGACGTCGGGAGCCGATCCCGCCCGCCCCGCGCACGTGGCGCGGACGGCGATGTACCTCACGGCCGCGCAGCCCGAGGGCGGCTTCGCCTGCCCGATCACGATGACGTTCGCGGCCGTGCCGGCGCTGCGCGCGCAGCCGGAGCTCGCGGCCGTCTGGGAGCCGCGGCTGACCGCCGCTTCGTACGAGCCGGCCTTGGACGCGCCCGGCAAGCGCAGCGCGTTGTGCGGGATGGCGATGACCGAGAAGCAGGGCGGCTCGGACGTGCGCGCCAACACGACGGCCGCGGTGGTGGCGGACGGGTCGGGCGGCGGGCCGGGCGCCGAGTACGAGCTGACGGGCCACAAGTGGTTCTGCTCGGCGCCGATGTGCGACCTGTTCCTCGTGCTCGCGCAGGCCCCCGGCGGCCTTTCGTGCTTCGCGCTGCCGCGGATCCTGCCCGACGGTGAGCGCAACGCGATGCACCTGCAGCGCCTGAAGGACAAGCTCGGCAACCGCTCGAACGCGTCGTCTGAGATCGAGCTGCATGGCGCGCGGGCGCAGATGGTCGGCGAGCCGGGGCGCGGCGTGCAGACGATCATCGAGATGGTCGGCCACACGCGCCTTGACTGCGTCATCGGGACGGCCGCCGGGATGCGCTGGGGCGTCGCTCAGGCGACGTGGCACGCGGCGCACCGGTCGGCGTTCGGGCGCGTGCTCGCCGAGCAGCCGTTGATGCGCAACGTGCTCGCGGACCTCTGCATCGAGTCCGAGGCGGCGACCGCTCTGGCGATGCGCCTGGCGCGCGCCTACGACGAGGCGGGGGCGGGCTCCGAGCGCGCCTTGGGATTCCGGCGCCTCGCGACGGCGATCGCGAAGTACCACGTCTGCAAGCGCGGCCCGGGTCACGCGTTCGAGGCGCTCGAGTGCCTCGGCGGCAACGGCTACGTCGAGGAGTCCGGCATGCCGCGGCTGTACCGCGAGATGCCGCTGTCGTCGATCTGGGAGGGGTCGGGCAACGTCATGGCGTTGGACGTGCTGCGTGCGCTGAGCCGCTCGTCGGCCGCGCTGGACGTGTTCTTCGACGAGCTGGCGCTTGCGCGCGGCGCCGACGCGAGGCTCGACGCGTGCTGCGAGCGGCTGCGCGCGCAGCTCGCCGACGGGCGGGAGCTCGAGTCGCGCGCGCGGCGCGTCGTCGAGCAGATGGCGCTCGCGCTGCAGGGCTCGCTGCTCGTCCGCCACGCTCCGGCGGCGGTGGCCGACGCGTTCTGCGCATCGCGCCTGGCGGGCGACGGCGGGCTGGCCTACGGGACGCTGCCCGCCGGCGTCGACACGGCCGCGATCCTCGAGCGCCACACGCCGCACGCCGGCTGAAGCCTGCCGAGGATGCTTGCGATGAAGCGAGTGGGGCTCGCTGCCGAGCACGAGTCGCCCGAGGACCCGGCCGGGTCGGAGGTCCGGGTCGCGCTTACGCCGGCCGCGATCAGGCAGCTGTCCGCTCACGGCTGCGGCGTGGCCGTCGAGTCCGGTGCGGGCGTGCGGATGGGATTCCCCGACGACGACTACCGCGCGGCCGGCGCCGCCGTCGTGTCGCGCGAGGAGCTCTACCGCGGCCGCGACGTCGTGATCAAGCTCAAGGGTCCGACGCATGCCGAGCTCGCGAGCATGGATCCCGGCTCGCTACTGATCTGTATGGCGCACGTGAAGTCGATCCCCGAGCGGGCGGCGATCTGCGACGCGCGCGGCATCGACCTGCTCGCGCTCGAGCTCGTCACCGAGCGCCCGCCCGCCGGTGAGGCGCACGTCCGCAGCCGGCTCGCGATGCGGCGGATCCTCGCCGACGACGGCCGACCCGCCGGCGCTCGTCACATCGTGTTCGCCGGCTTTGACGCCGATGCGTTCGGCGCGCTGCAGCACGCGGCCCGCGCACATCCGCGATCGCTCTCGATGCTCGCGCCCGACGCGGCGGCGAAGGGCACTCAGGGCCCGGGTCGCGGCGGCGACGACGGGAGCGGCGACCGCGGCCCCATTCGCAACCGCGACGACGGGGGCGGCGAGCGCGGCGCGCTCCTCGTCGACCTCGACGCGCTCGCCGCGGCCGCCGCGCGGATCCCCGCCGCAGAGGTGGAGCCGGAGCTCGCGCGGTTGCCGCCACGCCGCAAGATCGAGTCGCTGCACGAGACGGGTCGCGCGGGCGCGCGCTTCGGGATCGACCTCGCGCTGCGAACCAGCGAGCGACTCGACGCCGCGAGCGACCTTCGCGTGACGGTGCTCGGTTACGGCAACGTCGCCTTCGGCGCGCTCGACGAGTGCGTGCGAAGCGCCGTTCCCCGGACGCACGTCCGGACCGAGCGGACCACCGAGCGCGCGCTGCTGCGCCCGCACCTCGAGGCCTCCGACCTCATCATCAACGGGATCGACGGGCGCGATGACCCGCTGACCTACATCGTCACCAACGACGATCTCGGCTCGGTCATCCGCCCCGGCACGGTCGTCGTCGACCTCGTCGGCGGCAGCGCATCCAACCGCGGCGCCGTCGAGCCGATCGTCGAATGCACGACTCCCGACGATCCCTACTTCGTCGTGGACGGCGTGTACCTGTCGTCGGTGTGGGGCTGGCCGCTCGTGGGATTCGCGAAGGAGTCGATGGAGCGCTACAGCGAGCAGATCATGCGGATGCTGCTGTCCGAGGAGCGCATCCTCGACGGATTGGAGGGCGCGGCCGAGGGCGTCCGCCGAGCGCTGGTGGCAGGACCACTCGCGCATGCACCCGGACCACACAACTAGCGGAGGCCGTCGCATTAACCCGTCCTCGCCGGAGGTGAAGCGTGTGATCGCTGGCCGCCTCAACGGGCCAGATGTGGCTCGTCACATGCCATGTATCCGACTTTTCGCCACACCCTCGTGACGATGAACTACGCTCGCCAGCGAGCCGTGATCGACTCGCCATGGACGACACCGAGCCGCTCACCTCCACGATCAAGCCGGACCCGGGACCGGCGCTGCACCTCGCCTCGACGCCGGTCACCCGGGAGCCACCGCGCTTCTGGCTGCACGTCGGCGGCGAGCTGCGCGGGCAGGTCGTGCTCGACGGCGAGCAGCTCATCGTCGGCCGCGGACCCGCGAGCGACGTCCAACTCGACGACGCCACGGTGTCAAGCGACCATCTCCGGCTCGCGCGCCACGGCGGCGCCGTCGTCGCAACCGACCTCGACTCCCGCAACGGGACGATCCTCAACGGCCGGCCGCTGGACCGCCCGACCCGGCTGCGTCACGGCGACACGCTCGAGCTCGGGCAGACCCGGATGCAGCTCGTGCTGCTGCCGGTCGCCGGCGTCGAGCGAACCGAGCCCGCCGCAGCCGACACGACCACGCTGAGCGATCAGGAGCGCGAGGTCGCCGCCGCGCTCGTCGCGCCGTTTCGCGTGGCGGGCGTGCTGGCCGCGCGGCCCGCGAGCCGCGCGGACATCGCCGCGGCGGTGCATCTTTCCGAGCGCACGGTGCAGCGCCGGCTCAACAGCCTGTCGCTCAAGCTCGCCCTGCCGACGCACTCCCCGCGCGAGCGCTCGCACCTCCTCGCGCAGCGGATCCTCGAGCGCGGCGTCGATGCGCAGCGCTAGCCACCCGGCCGCGCGGTGGGCGGCCCTCTGCGCGCTCGCCCTCGTGGTGCTCGGCGCGACCGTGCTCGGCAACGACCCGCGCGCCGCCACCAAATCCGCGACCACCCGTGCGGCACCGTCCGGCTCGATCCTCGTCGGGCCGTTCAACGTCCAAGGCTTCACGGGAGTCGTCCGCGCGTGTATCGAGCCGGCCGGGCGGTGCACGGACCTGACGAAGGTCGTGGAGGTGCCGCTCGGCCGGTACATCCGTGCGCCCACCGGCGGCGTCATCGTCGGGCCAAGCGACCCGGCGGACCCGACCCT
>CAWIXC010000020.1:0-635837 GCA_963839905.1 uncultured Actinomycetes bacterium
GGGCGTCGGCGCCTTCAGCGAGTCGCTGCGCCAGCAGGTCACCGAGCGCCACGTCCGCGTCTGCGTCGTCGAGCCGGGGCAGTCGCAACCGAACTCGCCGACCACATCCGCGACGATCCGCGAGGTCGCGATGAAGCGCTTCGCGGACATCGAGATGCTGCAGGCCAACGACATCGCCGACGCGATCGCTACGTCGTGACCGCCGCGGCGCGTCGCGATCAACGAGGTGCTGATCCGCCCCACCGAGCAGGGCGGCTAGGTCACCAGCTTGCGCTGCATCGCCCAGGCGGCGATGCGCCACGTCACGAAGCCGAAGAGCACGAGCCCGCCGAGGTGCAGGACGTCGTCGATCCCCTCCCAGCCGAACGCCGCGTGGCGCACGAGCTCGACGCAGTGATGCAGCGGGTTGAAGTTGCCGAGCACCTGCGCCCACTGCGGCAGCGTGCTCAGCGGGAAGAACGTCCCGGCGGTCAGCATCATCGGCGTCAGCACGCCGCTGACGACGTAGTTGAAGTTCTCGAAGCTCTTCATGAGCCCCGAGATCATGATCCCGAAGCAGGCCCAGCCGAAGCCGGAGAGAAACGCGATGAACGGCACGGTGAGCATGCCCCACGACGGGTCGAGCCCGAAGCACATCGCGACCAGCAGCGGGATGCAGCCATAGGTTCCGGCGCGGGCGGCCATCCACAGCGCCTCGGCGGTGATGAGCTCCTCGGTATCGACGGGGGCGGCGAGGATCGCGTCGTAGGTGTGCTGAAACGACGCCTTCACGAACGTCCCGAACATCGCGGGGAAGGCCGAGCTGAACAGCACGGCCGTCGCGACCGTCCCGGTCCCGACGAAGTCGACGTAGTCATAGCCGGCGACCTGCGAGACCAGCGACCCGAACCCGAAGCCGAAGGCGATCAGGTAGACCGTCGGCTCCATCGTCGACGAGAACGTCGTCCCGCGCCAGTACGAGCTGAAGTTCACCATCTCGCGGACGAGCACGCCCTGAAGCGCGGCCCAGTCGAGGCGCCCGACACGCGGGCGGCGAATCGTCCGTCCACTCAGCGCGGTCATCGGACTTCCTCTCCGGTCAGCAGGACGAAGACGTCTTCGAGCGTGGTGGCGCGGCGCTCGCCGTCGGGCAGGTCGCCGTTGCGGTGCTCGACGCCGAGCAGCGCGACGCTCGTGCCCGTGCGCCGCGTGCGCAGCCCCTCGGACGCCGCGACGCCCTCGACCTCGGCGAGCCGCGACGGCGGCCCGTAGACCTCGAGCACCTCGCGGCCGGCGTGCTCGACGACGAGCTCGCGCGGCAGGCCGCTCGCGACGGCCTTGCCGTGCGACATGATCGTCACGGTGTCGGCGAGGCGCTCGGCCTCCTCGATGTAGTGCGTCGACATGAGGATCGACGTGCCCTCGCTGCGCAGCGCGTCGATCAGCGCCCACAGCTCCTGGCGCACCTGCGGATCAAGGCCGACCGTCGGCTCGTCGAGCAGCAGCAGGCGCGGGCGGTGCACGAGCGCGCGTGCGATCAGCAGGCGGCGGCGCATGCCGCCGGAGAGGTCGTCGACCTTCGCGTGGCGGCGGTCCTTGAGGTTGGCGATCTCGAGCGCGCGCTCGATCGCCGCCTTGCGCTCGCCGCGCGGCAGCCGGTAGAGGTACGTGAAGACGAGCAGGTTCTGCTCGACGGTCAGCGTCGTGTCGAGGTTGTCGAGCTGCGGCGTGACGCCCATCTCGGCGCGCGACTGCTTCGAGTCGCCGGGCAGCGTGTAGCCGAGCACCTCGAGCTCGCCCGAGTCGGCGATCGCCTGCGCGGTCAGCATCTTCATCGTCGTGGACTTGCCGGCGCCGTTCGGGCCGAGCAGGCCGACGCACGTGCCCTCGGGCACGTCGAGGTCGAGGCCGTCGACGGCGACGATGTCGCCGTAGTGCTTGACCACTGCGCGCAGCCGTATTGCGAGGTTGGGCATTCGAGACAGGCTAGTCATGCACTTAGGACCATTTGTGTCCTAGAAACTCATCGCGCCGCCGCGATCGGCGGCGGTTCGAACCAGCGGGCCGCTACTGGGCTTGCGCCGGCGAAACCAGGTCCACTTGGCGGCCTGGAACGGGGTCTTGCTGACGACGCGACCGGTGTGCGGTGCTTCGATGAGCCAGCCTTAGTCGACGAGGATCCCGACATGCTCACCGGCCAGCTTGCCGTTCTCGTAGCGGGGACGGAACAGCAGGTCGCCGGGCAGCAGCGAGCCGGCGGCGACCTCCTCGACGTCGGGGCTGTTGCGCAGCGGCGAGGCAGCGCCACCGTTCTCGGTGCTCGCGCCGTTCTTGACGGTGAGCTTGAGGTCGGCGAGGACGATCCGCACGAGCGATGCGCAGTCGAGGCTGGCTCCGGTCTCCTTCGACGGATCGGCCTGCAGCGGGTCGCGCTTGTTGCGGGGTCCGGCTTCTGGCCCTTGGGGAGCTGCTCCTGGTAGCGACCACCCATCGAGTAGCGCACGCCGAGGTAGGCGTGCGCGCGGTGGGCGATCTTCTCGCCGTTGGTCGCGTTGGGGCCGAGCGTCCCGGCCGACTCGATCCGCGGCAGGACGATGCGCAGGAACGGATAGACGATCTTGTCGCGGATGCCGGCGATCTCCGACCACTGCTCCTCGGTGACGCCGAGCTTGGCCCAGCCGCCCTCCTCGTCCGCCTGCTTCTTCCAGTCCTTCAAAGGGGTCGCGCCGACGAGCGCCACGACGTCCACGGTCGGGTTGCGCATCATGAAGAGCTTCTGCGTGAGCGGGATCGGCTTCTTGGCCTTGCTGTAGGAGGTGTACTCCAGCCGCACGGCCGAGCGTTCCTTCAAGGTGTCGTCGAGGAGCATGAGCAGCTCGGCGTCGGTGGCGCCGAGCTGGGCGAGCAGATCGCGGTGGTCGGTGAGGAACTGCTTGCTGTCGAGCTTGCCGGCCGGTGCGGGCGCGGGCGCGGGGCTCGGCGGCGCCGGGGCGGGCACGGGCGCCGACGGGCTCGGCTCCGCGGCCGGCGGATGCGCCGCCTTGGCCTTCGCAAGCTCCGGGCGTACGAGCTGGTCGCGGATCGCCAGCCATTGCTCGACGAGCGGCTTGTGCTCGGGCACCTCGTTGGGGCGCAGCTTGGTGCCCTGGATCTCCGGGTGCACGAACCAGAAGGCGATGTTCGTGAGGTAGTTCTCGTCGGTGCTGCCGCCCTTGATGAACAGCCGCACGGTCAGGAGGGCCGGCCCGGCGCGGGCGGCCTCGACCACCCGGAGACGGCGTCGAGGAGATCGTCGAAGAAGCTGCGCTGAAGCAGCGGGCCGCGCTGGCTCACCGAGCGCGCGAGCACGGTGGCGAGTGGGTCTTGACGGTCGCGGGGCGTGGTCGCTGGGCCGGTGCGCGGGGCGACCTCCGCCCGCGCAGCCGCTTGCGCGCGTTCGGGCCTTGCGGCGGTCGCGCTCGGCGCGGCCAGCGCAGGCGAGGTGAATGCCATGCCGCGAGCGCGACCCATGCTGGTGCGAGCGGACGAACGAGCGATTATGCCACGGCGCCGTCGCGGCGCGCAAGACTCAAGGCCTACAGGACGAGACTCACGAACACGAGCGCGAAGCCGGTGACGTAGATCGCGGCCACGACGGCCAACCAGTCGCGCAGCCGGCGGCGCAGGACGTGCCCCAGCGCGCTGCCGATGACCGCCGTCGCGATCATGCGAGTCCGCGCGCGACGATGAACGCCGGGACGACGAGCGCCGGCCCGATGCCCTTCACGCCGGCCATCGTCGCCCAGGCCTTGAACGGGATCCCGCTGATGGGCTGGATCAGAAAGCCGGCGGCGCCGTGGTCGTCGAGGCCTTGCGCGGCGCCCGTGATCTGGTCCGTCGTGACGAGCGGGAGGTCACGCAGGAGGTCAAGCGCGAAGCCCGGCGCCCAGTGCGCGACGAGCACGGTCACGAGGCCGCCGACGGCCATGCCGGCGACGCACGCCGCGACGAGCAGGCGGCGGCGAGCCCGTGCCACGAGCATCATCGGTGCCAGCAGGAAGTCCGGCAGGATCGGCCAGATCGTGGCCTCGGCCACCGCCCACGCGAACAGGACCGGCAGCGCGGCGCGACTTTCGACGAAGCGCGTCCAGCGGTCATACAGGGCATGCGACGGCCGCGCGACGAACCTCACCCTGCAAGGCTGTCACGAACCGCGACGCCCCGATCACCCACGCATGCCCAACGATCGCCGCCCACTTCAGACTCGCGGCCGGCCCGCCGCCCACCGCGTCGCGGCATGGCTCGCCGAGCGCGGCGCCACGCCCAACGCGATCTCGGTCGCCGGTCTGATGCTGTCGGGCGTGGCAGGCGTCTGCCTGTTGCTCGTCTCGGATGCCGGATCGGCCGCAAGCCAGGCCGTGCTGCTGCTCTGCGCCGCGATCCTCATCCAGCTGCGCCTGGCGTCGAACATGCTCGACGGGCTCGTGGCGATCGAAGGCGGGCGCGGGACGCGCACCGGGCCGCTCTTCAACGAGGTGCCCGACCGTCTCGCGGACGTCCTCGTGCTCGTGCCGGCGGGCTACGCGATCACGTGGATCTCGTGGGGTCCCGAGCTCGGCTGGACGGCGGCGCTGCTCGCCGTGCTGACGGCCTACGTTCGCCTGCTCGGCGGCTCGCTCGGCCAGGCGCAGTCCTTCGCCGGCCCGCAGTCCAAGCCGCAGCGGATGTTCGTGCTGACGCTCGCCTGCCTGGCCTCGATCGTCGAGGTCGCGGCCGGCGACCTCGACGGCGTCGTGCTCACCGTCGGCCTGGCGATCATCGCGCTCGGGTCGGCGCTGACGTTCGTCCTGCGGTTGCGCGCCATCGCGGCCAAGCTGCCCGGCTGATGGTCGCCTCGCTGATCGCCGGCTTCGCGCGCCTGGTGACGGGAGCGACCGCGCAGTGGCTCGCCGAGCCGCTGAGCGAGCGCCAGCGCGTGTACTTCGCCAACCACTCGAGCCACGCGGACTTCGTCACGATCTGGGCGGCGCTCGCGCCGTCGCTGCGCGAGCGCACGCGCCCGGTGGCGGCGGCGGACTACTGGCGCGCCGGCGCCGTGCGCCGCTACGTCGGCGCCCGGGTCTTTCGCGCCGTGCTCATCGAACGCGAGGGCGGCCGCGAGGCGGCGCTCGAGCTCATGGCCGCGGCGCTGCGCGATGGCGACTCGCTGATCATCTTCCCCGAGGGCACGCGCGGCGACGGCCTCGAGATCGCGCCGTTTCGCAGTGGCCTCTACAACCTCGCGGTCTCGGCGCCCGAGGCCGAGCTCGTGCCGGTGCGCCTGCAGAACCTCAACCGCGTGTTGCCCAAGGGCGCGTCGATCCCGGTTCCGGTCATCGCGCGGCTGACGTTCGGCGTCCCGCTCGCGCTGGGACCGGAGGAGCCGCGCGAGGAGTTCCTGGCGCGCGCAAGGCAGGCCGTCCTGGACCTCGACGCGCCCCCGGTGTGAGAGCGTTGGCGCGATGGCGAACCTGAGCGACCCCGTCATCCAGCAGCTGCTCGGCGGGGTCTTCGGCGCGCTCGCGCTGGCGACGGTGGCCGGGCAGGTGCTCGCTCGCCGCGCGCACTCGGAGACCGCGCGCGCCACGGTCGCGAACCTCAACCAGCGGATCATGGCCTGGTGGGTCATGTGCGCGGTCTTCGGGGTCGCGGTCGTGACGGGCGGGATCGGCTCGATCGTCCTGTTCTCGCTGCTGTCGTTTCTCGCGCTGCGCGAGTTCGTCACGCTGATCGACTCCTCGCGCGCCGACCACCGCGCGCTGCTGATCGCGTTCTTCATCGCGACGCCCGCGCAGTACGTGCTCGTCGGGTTCAACTGGTACGGGCTCTTCTCGATCTTCATCCCCGTCTACGTGTTCCTCGGAATCCCGGCCGTGCTGGCCGTCATCGGCGACACGCGCGACTTCCTGCGGCGAACGGCCACGATCCAGTGGGGCCTCACGATCTGCGTCTACGCGATCAGCCACGCGCCGGCGCTGCTGCTGCTCGACATCCCCGGCTACGACAACCGCGAGGCGCTGCTGCTCTTCTACCTGGTGCTCGTCGTGCAGCTCTCGGACGTCCTGCAGTACGTGTTCGGCAAGCTCTTCGGCCGCCACAAGATCGCGCCGAGCGTCAGCCCGAACAAGACCTGGGAGGGCTTCTTCGGCGGTGTGCTGTGCGCGACGCTGATCGGCACGGCGCTGTACTGGGCCACGCCGTTCGAGCCGCTCGAGGCCGCCGCGATGTCGCTGACGATCGCGCTCGTCGGCTTTCTCGGCGGGCTCGTGATGGCGGCGATCAAGCGCGATCGCGGCGTGAAGGACTACGGCGCGCTGATCCCCGGCCACGGCGGGGTGCTCGACCGGATCGACTCGCTGACCTTCGCGGCGCCGGTGTTCTTTCACCTCACGCGCTACTTCTTCCAATAAACGCCGGCAGCTACCCTGACAGCCGATGTCGGCCCAGTACGTCTACACGATGCACAAGCTGTCGAAGGCCTATCCGCCCGACAAGACGGTGCTCAAGGACCTCACGCTCGCGTTCCTGCCGGGGGCGAAGATCGGGGTGCTCGGCTACAACGGCGCCGGCAAGTCGACCGTCCTGCGGATCATGGCCGGCATCGAGACGGACTTCCGCGGCGACGCGATGCTCGCGCCCAACGCGACCGTCGGGATGCTCGCCCAGGAGCCGCAGCTCGACCCCGACAAGGACGTCAAGGGCAACGTCGAGGACGGCGTCGCCGCGACGAAGGCCCTGCTGAACCGCTTCAACGAGCTCGCCGCGAACTACACCGAGGAGACGGCCGACGAGTTCGCCCGCCTGCAGGACCAGATCGACGCCGCTGACGCGTGGAGCCTCGACACGCAGCTCGAGTACGCGATGGACGCGCTGCGCCTGCCGCCCGCCGACGCCGACGTCGCGAAGCTGTCCGGTGGCGAGCGCCGCCGGGTCGCTCTGTGCCGGCTCTTGCTCGCCGCGCCCGACCTGCTGCTGCTCGACGAGCCGACGAACCACCTCGATGCTGAGTCCGTCGACTGGCTCGAGCGCCACCTCGCCGAGTACAAGGGCACGATCGTCGCGGTCACCCACGATCGCTACTTCCTCGACAACGTCGCGGGCTGGATCCTCGAGCTCGACCGTTCTCGGGGCATTCCGTACGAGGGCAACTACTCGTCGTGGCTCGAGCAGAAGCAGAAGCGCCTGTCGATGGAGGAGAAGTCCGACAAGGCGCGCCAGAAGACGATCGAGGCCGAGCTCGAGTGGGTGCGCGAGAACCCCAAGGGGCGGCGCAAGAAGGCCAAGGCGCGGCTGAACAACTACGAGGCCCTGCTCGCCGAGGATCGCAACGTCAAGCTCGACCAGATCCAGATCCACATTCCCGCCGGCCCGCGCCTGGGCGACGTCGTCGTCGAGGCCGAGGGGCTGCGCAAGGGCTTTGGCGACCGCCTGCTCATCGAGGACCTGAACTTCAAGCTGCCGCGCGGCGGGATCGTCGGGGTCATCGGGCCTAACGGTGCCGGCAAGACGACGCTGTTTCGAATGATCACCGGCCAGGAGGAGCCCGACGCGGGGGTCCTGCGGGTCGGCGACACGGTCGAGCTCGCCTACGTCGACCAGTCGCGTGACGCGCTGGACGACGAGAAGAACGTCTGGGAGGAGATCTCCGACGGCATGGACACGATCAAGGTCGGCGACCGCACGATGAACTCGCGCGCCTACTGCTCGTCGTGGAACTTCAAGGGCTCAGACC
This sequence comes from uncultured Actinomycetes bacterium, assembly GCA_963839905.1. Classification (GTDB taxonomy): domain Bacteria; phylum Actinomycetota; class Thermoleophilia; order Solirubrobacterales; family Solirubrobacteraceae; genus CADCVQ01. Next base: position 7,730 of record CAWIXC010000020.1, read on the forward strand.
AGCAGAAGAAGGTCGGCAAGCTCTCCGGCGGCGAGCGCAACCGCCTGCATCTGGCGAAGCTCCTGCGTTCCGGCGGCAACGTGCTGCTGCTCGACGAGCCGACCAACGACCTCGACGTCGACACGCTGCGTGCGCTGGAAGAGGCACTGCTGGCGTTCGGCGGCTGCGCGGTGGTCATCTCCCACGATCGCTGGTTCCTCGATCGCGTCGCGACGCACGTGCTGGCGTTCGAAGGCGACTCCGTCGTGACGTGGTTCGAGGGCAACTTCGAGGCTTACGAGGAGCACCGCCGCGCGGTGCTCGGCGACGAAGCCGACCGCCCGCACCGCATCACGTACAAGAAGCTCACGCGGACCTGAGGGTTCGGCCGGGCGCTGCCCCGCCGTCGCGGCGAGCGGTCAAGGGCCACGGGCGGCCTCGGCCCGGTCGGCCAGCGCGTCGCGCTCGGCGTCGAGCAGCGCCGCGGCGTCCACATCTCCCCGCTCGCGGAGCAGCCCGGCTACGTTGTTGAGGCTGACGCTGAGGTCGCGGAGGGCTTGGGGGCTGTCGCCGTAGGTGTCGAGCAGGTCTCGGCGGCGGGTGAGCGATTCGTCGTAGGCGGCTGTGGCGGCGTCGAGGTCGCCGCGTTCGCGTTGCACATCCCCGACCTTGTTGAGGCTGACGCTGAGGTCGCGGAGGGCTTGGGGGCTGTCGCCGTAGGTGTCGATCAAGCGCCGGGAGATAGCGTGGGATTCGTCGTAGGCGGCTGTGGCGGCGTCGAGGTCGCCGCGTTCGCGTTGCGCGTTGCCGACCTTGTTGAGGCTGACGCTGAGGTCGCGGAGGGCTTGTGGGCTGTCGCCGTAGGTGTTGAGCAAGCGCCGGGAGATAGCGTGGGATTCGTCGTAGGCGGCTGTGGCGGCGTCGAGGTCGCCGCGTTCGTGCCGCGCGTTGCCGACGTTGTTCAGGCTGACGCTGAGGTCGCGGAGGGCTTGGGGGCTGTCGCCATAGGTGTCGAGCAGGCGCCGGCGGAGGGTGAGGGATTCGTCGTAGGCGGCTGTGGCGGCGTCGAGGTCGCCGCGTTCGTGCCGCGCGCGGCCGACCTTTTCGACGCTGACGCTGAGGTCGCGGAGGGCTTGTGGGCTGTCGCGGTAGGTGTCGAGCAGGCGCCGGGAGATAGCGAGGGATTCGTCGTAGGCGGCTGTGGCGGCGTCGAGGTCGCCGCGTTCGTGCCGCGCGTTGCCGACGTTGTCGAGGCTGACGCTGAGGTCGCGGAGGGCTTGGGGGCTGTCGCCGTAGGTGTCGAGCAGGCGTCGGCGGACGGTGAGCGATTCGTCGTAGGCGGCTGTGGCGGCGTCGAGGTCGCCGCGTTCGCGGTGCACTTTGCCGACGTTGTTGAGGCTGACGCTGAGGTCGCGGAGGGCTTGGGGGCTGTCGCCGTAGGTGTCGAGCAGGCGTCGGCGGAGGGTGAGGGATTCGTCGTAGGCGGCTGTGGCGGCGTCGAGGTCGCCGCGTTCGTGCCGCGTGCGGCCGACCTTTTCGACGCTGACGCTGAGGTCGCGGAGGGCTTGTGGGCTGTCGCCGTAGGCGTCGAGCAGGCGCCGGGAGATAGCGAGGGATTCGTCGTAGGCGGCTGTGGCGGCGTCGAGGTCGCCGCGTTCGCGGTGCACGTTGCCGACCTTTTCGAGGCTGACGCTGAGGTCGCGCGGGGTTTGGGGGCTGTCGCCGTAGGTGTCGAGCAGCCTCCGCGCGAGCGTGAGTTGCTCGTCGTACGCGGAGGCGGCGCCGTCGAGATCACCGATCTCCAGGCGCGTGTTGCCGACCCAGTTGAGGCTCACGAAGAGGAGGCGGAGCGCTTCGTGACTATCCCCATCGCCGGCATGCAGCGCTCGCTGTACGGCGAGTTGCTCGTCGAAGGCGCTGGCCGCTCGCTCGAGGTCTCCGCGCGCGCCAGCGAGCTCGCCAGCCCGCTCGAGGGCTCTAGCGAGCATCGCGTCGTCTAGACCGCGCCAGCGCTCGACGGCCTGCTCAGCGTGGTCCGTCGCCGCGCCGATGTCGCCGTCCGCCCACGTTGCCTCGCCGAGCAGGGTCGTTGCCCGGGCGGCGAGCCGGAGATCACCCAGCCGTGCGGCGAGGTCGACCGCCTGCGCCGCCAGCTCGACCGCTTCGGCCGCATCGCCCCCGGCCAGCCTGCGCTCCGCAGCGCGTATGAGTCGCACAAGCTCACGGGCTTCGTCCGTCTCGTCGCCTGCAGCGGCGGCGGGAACTGCGCGGGACGGGCTGTTGGCTGGGGGCTGCGGCGACGCGTGCGCGGCATCGCTGTCGTGCGCCGCTTCGACGGAGCCGTTGTCTGCGACCTCGTCGAGATCGATGACCAGCGAGCGGATCGACCAGATGTCCGGCGCGGCTTCGCGGATCCTCGGCTTCACGCGCGGCGGGGCCGCCACGATCAGGCCTGCCCCAAGCTGCTTGCGCAGTGGCTGGCGGGCTTGGTTGAGCGTCAGCAAGGCGCGGTCCCACGCCTGCTCCCAGGGGCCGTTGACGCGCCCGGGCTCGTCGACCGCGATGCCCGCCAGCCAGACGCACCCGAGCATCGGCGTGCCCTGCAGCTCGACGATCCGCGTCGCCTCGCTGACGAGCTCGTCGGGCGTGGGCGGCGCCAGCGCCACCTGCGCGCGCGCCCGCGCCCGTAGGACGTGCTCCGTGCGATCCATGAGCACGCGCAGCCTCACGGGCGAGGACGTGAAGACGAAGCCCAGCCAGAAGCCCTCGGCCAGCTCGAGCTGGCGACGCAGGCGCGCCCACTGCTCCTCGCCGGCCGGGCCGAGGCCGATGTCGGCGGCGGAGGGGGTTGGCTTGCTCATGCCGGCGCCGCCTCCGATGCCTCTTCGACGGCTGCCGGTGCAAGCGGGGTCGCGGCCAGTGCGCGCACCTCGTCGCGAACGAGCGGGTGGACGTCGTACCAGTCGTTGTCGTCGCTGCGGTAGCAGAGCACGAGCAGCGAATCGAGGAATGTCACGAACCGCTGCAGGCGGTCGATGTCCTCGAGCGACGCGTCGTGCGTCTCGGCGATCCGCTGTAGCCAGCGCGCGTCCGCGATCGCGATCGGCAGCAGCTCGCTCTTGACCTGCGCGAGCGCGCGCTGGACGGTGAGTGCGTCCACGGGAAGGCTCTTCGCGCGGCGCACGATCTCGCTCAGCACGCGAAGCAGATCGCGCAAGTGGCCGCCGGACTCGAGCGCGAGGCGGTCGAGCACGTCGCGCTCGCCGAGCAGCTGCTCCCAAGGACCGCGCGCGCTGACTACGCGGCAGAGCGCGTCGAGCGACGGCTGCTGCGGCGCGCGATCGTCGTCGGGCGTGCGGATCGTGAGCGGGTGCAGCATTTGCATGCCGCCCGAGAATCGGGCGCCGATCCCCGGCGCGCGGATCTTGAGCCACGGCGGCACGGTGTATACGACGTGGACGCCCGGCAGGTGCAGGTTGGCCGCCTGGCTCGTGAAGAGCCGCTCGAGCGACTCCTGCACGTCGACCGCGTTCGTGATCGTGCCGCTGATGTTCTCGATCGAGTCGGCGATCAGGACCAAGCCCTCGCCGAGTGCGTCCGGCGGGATCGAGTTGACCGTCTCCTGCACGTACTCGCGCATGTCGCTCACGAGCTCGGCGAGGTGGCCGGCCGCGTGCTCCTGCAGCCGGCGCCGGAATGTCGGGTCCGTGCGTAGGTTGGCCTTGATGCTGACGGGGCCGGCCTTGCCGACCATCTCCTTGAACTCGACGCGCGTCGCCATGAAGTTCTGCAGGCGCGTCCAATACCCCTCGTGCTTGGCGTCGCGCGGGAGCACCCCGAGCTCGTCCAGTTCGTCGCTCAGCGCGCCCGCCACGACGATCACGAAGTCGCTGATGTCGATTGGCGCCGACGGGCTGAGGTAGTCGCCGACGTCGAATAGCAGGACGAGGTAGCCGGCCTCGGTGAGGTCGCGGCGCAGGCGGCGCAGCTCGGTGCTCTTGCCGGCGCCGCGAAAGCCCGACAGGAGCTGGGCGCTCGTGTTCGACGGCGCCCATTCGATGCTGCGGCTCAGAAGATCGACCGGATCCTCGAGGTCGAGAGCCGGATCCTCGTACAGACCGACGTAGGCCGGATCGTCCGGATCCAGCGGCCGATCGCTGAGCGCCCGGAAGAAGTCCCGCAGAAAGCGCTGCTCCTCCGGGGTCATCGGTCGATGATAGTCAGCCGGTCGGCCCTTTCGGCCCTGTCGGCGCCGCGCCGCGAGGGCCGGATGGGGCATGCGGTAGAACCTCTGGCCATGGCGACCGTGCGCATCACCGAGTTCACAGACCCTGCCTGCCCGTTCGCGTGGTCGGCGGAGCCCTTCCGGCGCAAGCTGCGGTGGCGCTACGGCGACGCGATCGAGTGGCGCCTGCGGATGGTCGTGCTCGCCGACGACGGCGATGAGTACGCGGCCAAGGGGCTCACGCCGGAAATCCTCGCGAAGGGCGCCGCGTCCATCTCGCGCGATCACGGCATGCCGATGGACACCTCCGTCCGCGACCGCATGTCGGCGACCGCGCCCGCCTGCCGCGCGGTGGTCGCGGCGCGGCTGCACGCGCCCGAGGCCGAGGCCGCGCTGCTACGCGCCCTGCGCGTGCGCAACTTCGACGGCGAGGCGCTCGAGGACGAGTCCACGCGCGCCGGCGCAGCCCGCGACGTGGGCCTCGACCCCGCCGCGCTCGAGACCTGGATGGCATCCGACGACGTCGAGCGGATGCTCGACGAGGACCGCGCCGCCGCGCGCAACCCGACCGCCGCGGCGCTCGCGCAGGACGACAGGCTGGCGGACGCTGACGAGGGTCGCCGCTACACCTGCCCGTCCTACGAGATCGTGCGCCTCGAGGACGCAACCCAGATCGACGTGCCGGGCTTTCAGCCCTGGGCCGCCTACGAGGTCGCGCTCGCGAACCTCGCGCCCGCAGCACAGCTGCGCGAGCCGCCGGGGACCGTGCTCGAGCTGCTCGAGTGGGCGGGCGAGCCGCTCGCGACGCGGGAGGTCGCGGTCGTCTGCGACATCGAGCACGACGAGGCGCGCGAGCAGCTCGGCCATGTAGCGCGAGAGCGCCATCTTGGCTTCGACGGTCTCTGGTCACCCATCTAGGGGAAGCCTGCTTGCGAACGACAGTCCTGGGCCAAGTTCTCATGCCAGGGCTGAGGTCGCGAGTCGTCGAGGCTCGCCGACCAGCGCGCTGCGAAGAGCAAGAACGGGGCTCGGGAGTGCTCTCGCGCCAATATCCGCACGACACTCCACATTTAAGTGTATTGCGTCTATGTTTTGAAACCGGAGCGCTAGGACGGCGTCCCAGTCTGTCGTCATGAAGCTTTAGCGCGCCTGCGGGCGTCAGGGGGAGAAAGTCGTGATCGAACTGCGCGAGCGGCGTGAGCCGCTGGTCAGATGCTGTCCGCGTCCGCATCACTCGTGCTGCGCGGGCCTCCAGCTGCCGGAAATGCGAGATGCGCGGCGACGCTGACCAGCCCGAGCCCGAGGCCGACCTGGCCACGATGCTCGCCGAGATGGACACCCGGCTGCAGCTGCTGCAGCAGGAGCTCGAGTCCGTCGCGCTGCCGATCGCGCGGCGTCCGGCCGAGCACCGGCGACCGGCCCGATTGCCAGCCGAGCCGATCGAGAGCGCGCCCGCAAGCGAGCCCGAGCCCGTGGCGCCCCCCGCCGCGCCCGCCCCGATCACGCCCGCCGACATCCTCGGCCGCCGCCCGCCGCGCCCCGCGACGCCCGCCGCGGAGCCGCCGGAGCCGCAGGGCGCCACCCCAGCTGCGCTCGACGACCTCTCCGCGCCGGCCGCCACCCCGCGCCGGCCGCCGCGCCGCGTCCAGGCGGCCGGGCGCAAGGCGGCATCGGCAGCGGCCGCCGACGTCGCGCTGGACGGCGCCGCACCGGCCGCCCGCACCGCGCTCGACGGCGCCGCGCCCGCCGCCCGTACGGTGCGCACCACCGTCCGCACGACGTCCGCCGCCGCGCCCGCAGCCCCCGCCGCGCGCACCGCCACGCCCGCAACCCCCGCCGCGCGCACCGCCACGCCCGCTACACGCGCCGCCTCCTCCGGCGCCCTCACCAACCCTCCCGACCCCGGCGGGTCCGCCACGCCCGAGGCCGTCGTCCGCCACACGATCCTCGAAGCCGAGGACGAGGCACGCCGCGTTGTCGAGGACGCGCGCCAGCGCATCGCCGAGATCGGCGCGCGCACGCGCGCCCTGCTCGAGCACTCGCTGGCCGAGCCCGCCCCGGCGCCGCAGCCGGCCACCGGCCGCCGGCGCAACCGCTCGCGCAGCGTCAAGGCGGCGCGGCGCTCGTTCGAGGGCACGGTGGTCGTCGAGGCCGGACCGTTCGCCGACGTCGCGCAGCTCAGCGCCTTCGAGGACGTGCTCGGCGCGGTGCCGAACGTCGCCGACGTGTACATCCGCACGTTCGAGCACAACCGCGCGCACTTCGAGCTGAGCGTCGTCGCGGCCACGCCGCTCATCGTCGAGCTGCAGGCGCGCTCGGCGGAGACGCTGAACGTCGTCGCGTCCGGCGACAGCGACCTGAAGCTGGACATCGTCAGAGACGGCGCATGAAGGTCTTCCCCGTCGCGGTGCTGGTCCTGCTGGCGTTCGCGGCCTTCTTCATGACGTTCCTCGTCGCTCCGCTCGCGGTGCTGACGATCTTCTACGTCGCCTACTCGCTGAAGTCCTCGAAGTCCGGTGGCGACGAGCCGGCCGCCGCGCCCGAGCCCCGCCAGCAGTGGGGCGCGGAGCCGATCGACGAGCCCGAGCCCGAGGCGGCAGCCCCGGCCCCGCGCCGCGCCCGCGTGACGGTTGAGTCGCACCGCGAGCGCGCCGCCGCGCTCGAAGCTGCTGCCGCCGTGGAAGCCGCCGCCGCCGAGGAGGCCGCCGCAGAAGGCGCCGAGCCGGCGTCACGAGGGACCGCCACGGCGACACCCGACCCGCCCACCTCGACCGGACCCACGCCATGAGCCGCGACGACATGACACACGACCCCGAGATCGAGACGGAGAGCGAGCCCACGGGCCACCCGCTCGAGCTCGCGCTGCGCCACGGGCTGCGCTACAGCGGCCTGCGCGACATCGAGCTCGATCCACGACTGCTGCTGTACGTCCCGCTCGAGATCTGCGAGCGCGAGACGGTCCTGCCCCTGTCCGTCACGGAGGAGGTGCTCCAGGTGGCCACCGCGTATCCCGACCCGGACCTCGAGCTCGTCCAGGGCCGCTTCCCGGCGCTCGAGGTCGAGCTCGTCCTCGCACCGATCGAGCGCATCGACGAGCTGCACGACGTCCTGCGGACGGTGCTCTGATGATTGGAGGGGGTGAGCCACTCGACGACGCGGCGTTCTACAGCCGCCTCGCCCGCCATGCCGGCCTGCGCTTCGTCGTGCTGGCCGAGGACGCCGTCGGCGATCCCGACTTCGCGGAGATCAACCCGCTCGCGTCGCGCCTGCTGACCGAGGAGCTCTGCCGGCACTTCCACATGCTGCCGATCGCCTACCGCGACGGCGTCGTCGCCGTCGCGCTGTGCGATCCCTTCGACAAGCTCGCGGTCGAGCTCGTCACCGCGATGACGGCATCGACGGTCCAGCCGGTCCTCGTGTCGCCCGACGACCTCGACGACGCGATCACGCGGATCTTCGGCCCGCTGCGCGCGCCGAACTTCGAGGACCTCGGCCCGGCCCCGAGCGACACGCCGCGCGTGGGCGACCTGCTCGTCGCAAACGGCGCCGTCTCCAACGAGCAGATCGAGGCGGCGATGCGCGAGCAGCATCGCACCGGCTCGCGCCTCGGCGAGGTGCTGCTGCACGCCGGCATCATCCGCGAGGACGAGCTCGTCGCGGCGCTCGCCGAGCAGTACGAGATGCCCGTCCTCGACATCGAGGAGGGCCACGTCGACGCGGACGTCGTGCGGATGATCCCCGAGCCGCTGGCGCGCGAGCTGCGCGTCGCCGCAGTCGCCGAGGACGAGCTGACGCTCTACATCGCGACGGCCGACGCGCTCGACGTCGACGCGATGGAGCGCCTCGAGCGCTACACCGACAAGGAGGTCGTCGCGTTCCTCGCTCCGGCGAGCCTCGTCGACGAGATCCTCGAGGCGACCTACAGCGCCGAGTACCTGCATCTCGCGGTCGACGACCTGCGCGAGCGGCTGCCCGAGAACTGCGCGGCGCAGGTCGTGACCGGCCCGCAGAAGGCGTTCTTCATCGTCGTGGCGATCGTGATCGCGATCGGCTTCGTGCTCTCCCCGCGCGCGACCGGGATCGCGCTCGTCGGCCTCGCGAGCCTGTTCTACCTCGCGACCTCGGCGTACAAGTTCCGGCTGACGTACAAGGCGCTCGGCCATCCCTACGAGGTCGAGACGTCGGCCGCCGAGGTCGAGGCGCTCGACGAGCGCCGGCTGCCGGTCTACTCGATCCTCGTGCCGCTCTACAAGGAGTCCGCGGTGCTGCCGGCGCTCGTGGCGGCGCTCGAGGGCCTGGACTATCCGCGCACGCAGCTCGACATCCTGCTGCTCTGCGAGGAGGACGACGACGAGTCGATCCTCGCGATCGAGGCGATGGAACTGCCGCCGCACTTCCGGCTCATCGTCGTCCCCGACGCCCAGCCGAAGACAAAGCCCAAGGCGTGCAACTACGGGCTGATGCTCGCCCGCGGCGAGGTGACGGTCATCTTCGACGCCGAGGACCGCCCGGATCCCGACCAGCTCAAGAAGGTCATCGTCGCGTTCTCGAAGTCCGACGCGAACGTGACCTGCGTGCAGGCCAAGCTCAACTACTACAACCCCGACCAGAACCTGCTGACGCGCTGGTTCACCACCGAGTACTCGATGTGGTTCGAGCTGCTGCTGCCGGGCCTGGATGCCGACGGCGCGCCGATCCCGCTGGGCGGGACGTCGAACCACTTCATCACCGAGCGCCTGCGCGAGCTCGGGGCGTGGGATCCCTACAACGTCACCGAGGACGCCGACCTCGGCATCCGCCTGCACAAGGCGGGCTTCCGCACGGCGATGGTCGACTCGACCACGCTCGAGGAGGCCAACTCCGACCTCAAGAACTGGATCCGCCAGCGCTCGCGCTGGATCAAGGGCTACATCCAGACCTACCTCGTGCACATGCGCAACCCCGCGAAGCTGCTCAAGCAGTCGGGGTTCAAGGGCTTCATCTCTTTCCAGCTGCTCGTCGGCGGGACGTTCATCTTCCTCCTGAACCCGATCTTCTGGGCGCTGACGACGCTCTTCTTCATCACGCAGGCCGGCTTCATCCAGGCGCTGTTTCCGACGTTCGTCTTCTACCTCGCGGCGTTCATGCTGTTCGTCGGCAACTTCGTCTTCCTGTACCTGAACGTCGCGGGCTCGATCCAGCGCGGCCTGTTCGGGCTGGCGAAGTACGCCCTGCTCACGCCCCTGTACTGGGGCCTGATGTCGGTCGCCGCGTGGAAGGGCTTCTTCCAGCTGATCACGAACCCGTTCTACTGGGAGAAGACGACGCACGGCCTGCACACGGCCGCGGCGACGGCGCCCGCCCCGCCGGCGGCGGCCGCCGGGCAGGCCCAGCGGCCGGCGCCGTCCGGCGCCCCGCCGCGCGAGGCCGCGCCGGACCGCGAGCTCGTCGGAGCCGCCAACCGCGACGGAACCGCCTAAGAGATGGCCACGACCGTCCTACGGCCGCCGGCGCGGCCGGCCATCGACGATGCCCCGGACAGGGTGCAGGCGGTCGGCGTGCCCGCGCACGCCGAGCACGTCGCCGAGGAGATCTCGCAGCCGCGCTGGGTCGAGGCCCTCGCTCTGTTTGCGATCGCGGCCGGCGTCTACTTCTGGATCGGCTACCAGACGGTCGTCGAGGACGGCGTCGTCGTCTTCGACGCGCTCGACCGGCTGACGCGCGCGTACATGGTGTGGCACAACGAGCCGCCAAAGCTCGCCGCCATCGGCTTCGTCTTCCCGCCGCTGACGACGATGGTCTTCCTGCCGTTCACGATCGTCAAGCCGATCGCGACGTCGCTCGTCGCGCTGCCGCTGACGTCGGCGCTGTTCGGCGGCTGGATGGTCGTCGCGATGAACCGCCTCTTCGCGCGCTGCTCGATGCCCGGCCTGCAGCGCTGGCTGCTCATCGCCGTGTTCGCGGTCAACCCGCTCATCGTCTTCTACGCCGGCAACGGCATGAGCGAGCTCGCCTATCTCGCGCTGCTGACGTTCTCGCTGTACTGCTTCGCCTCCTGGGTCCTCACGACGCAGCCGCGCTACCTCGTGGCAGCGGCGATGGCGTTCTCGCTGCTCGTGCTGCTGCGCTACTCCTTCGGGATCTGGGCGCTCGTCATCGCCGTGCTGCTCGTCATCGGGCTCGGCCGCCGCGGCGCCGCCAGCGACGAGACCGAGGGCACGCTGATCACGTTCCTCGCGCCGCTTGTCTACGCGCTCGGGGTCTGGATCCTCTTCAACTGGCTGATCGTCGGCGACCCGCTGCGCTGGCTGAGCGGCTCCGGCGCGTTCGCCGTCAACGCGCCGCAGGCGGGCAGCACCGGCGACGTCGGCATCTCCGAGGTGCTCCTGCGCAGCGGGCAGCTGACGCTCGGGGTCTTCGCGCTGGGGATCGTCGTCGTGCCGGCGCTGGTCATGACCGCGATCGCCAAGCGCGACGAGATGTCGTGGTGGCTTGCGATCCTCGCGCTCGTCGGCGTGATCGTCATCGGCGCGGGCGCGCTGCTCGAGCAGGATCTCGACGCGTTCGCGTTGCGCAACGCGCTGCCGGTGCTCGTCGTCTGCGTGGCCGGGCTCGCGTGGCTGTACCGCGTCCTGCCCGCGATGCGCACGCTCGTCTGGCTGGGCGGCATCGGCCTGCTGGTCGTGACCGGCATCGGCTCGTGGATCGCGATGAAGGAGTACCCGTACCAGAGCCAGGAGCAGGCGTTCACACGCGCGATCTCCACGGGCAAGGACCAGAACGGGACGAACTCGATCGGCGGCTTCCGCGTCGGCACGCGGCCCGAGGCGCGGATGGCGGCCTACCTCAACGCGAACGTCGACGGGCGCTCGGCGATCCTCGCCGACAACGCGCAGACGTTCGGCGTGATCATGCTGAGCGGCCGGCCCGAGGCGTTCTTCGATCGCGTCGACAAGGGCGACGGGGCGTTCCGCGACGCGGTCAACCGCCCGCATGGGAAGGTCACGCACCTGCTGCTGGCCAAGCAGGTCTCCGGTGACCTCATCCGCCGCCGCTACCCGTCGCAGGCGGCGCGCGTCGCGGCCGGGTTCACGGTCGCGACCGAGACCGAGCGCTACCTCCTGCTCGAGGTCCCGACCCGCGACCCGCGGCGCCCGCGCACGACCACGTCGTCGAGCGGCGGCGCAGCGGCTGTCGGTGGGGGTCAGGTCGGCGGCCAAGCGCAGGGCGCCGACGGCACGCCCTCGACCGGTGGGGCGCCGGCGCCATGAACGCCGATGCCGTAGACGGCCTCGACGGCCGCGACGTGGACCCGGACGCGATCGAGGCGCGGATGGGCTCGCACGTCGAGGGGATCATGTCGGCTGCGCGCAAGGCGGCCGCCGAGTTTCAGGCCGAGGTCGAGCGCTCCGCGAGCGACCGCGCGGCGCAGATCGAGACGGCGGCCGCCCGGCGCGCGCATGCCGTGCGGATGGCCGCCGAGGCCGAGGCCGAGCGGCTCGTCGCGCAGACGCGCACCGCGACCCAGCAGTACGTGACGGCGTCGCGGCGCCTGGTCGACGAGTTCGCGCGGGAGCGGATGAACCGCATCGCGGAGATCGGCGACAAGCTCGCCGCGCACGCGGAGGCGCTGATCGACCCGCTGACGCGCAGCGAGGAGCTCGCTCGCCAGCTGTACGAGCTGCGCACCGCGCTCGGCGCCGCCTCCGAGCGGATCGCCGGCGAGGCCGCCAGCGACAGCCCGCATCTGCCCGAGCTCGTGAGCCTTGCGCGCCCGTCGGACCCGGCGACGCCCGCGGACGGCGGCGCCTCCGAGGACGGCGGCTCAAGCGGGGAGCCGATCGGGGCGCACGGCATCCCCGGGCCGACCCTCGAAGAGCGCCTGGCGCGGGCCACGAGCCGCGGCCGCCGGCGCCCGGCGCCGGCCGAGGACGCCCCGTCGCTCGACGACTCCGAGGAGCATGGCGATGAGGGCTGAGAAGGTCATCGCACTCGGGCTGTCGCTGCTCGCGGCGGGCACGCTTGCCGCGTGCGGCGCCGACGACGAGCCGGCGTCGCGCAACGCCTCCGCCACGACCACCACGCGCACCGTGGCCAGCACGACCGCGGCCGCCACGACGACGCCGGCCGCCGGGTCGCAGGCTGCAGCGGGGTCCGCCGCCGCGGGCACGGCCACGACGCCCGGGGTCGGCGGCGTGGGGGCGCGCGCGGTCAACGCGCAGGACGTCGCATGCTCGAACGCCAGCGGTCAGCGCACCGCGCAGGACAGCGGCGCATCGTTGGACGCGACGACGGCCGTGACGGACGCGACGACCACGCCGGCGGATGCCACGACGACGCCGTCGTCGGAGGCCACGACGACGCCGGCCGCCGCGACGACGACGCCGTCCTCGTCGTCGGAGGCCACGACGACACCGGCGACGACCACCCCGGCCGACCCATCCGACGACACCGACGGGGAAGCCGTCGCCTCCGATCAGGTCGTGCTCGCGCGGCCGTTCTCCAGCACGAGCCCATGGAACACACCGGTCGACACCCGCGTCGCCGACACGCGCTCGGATGACTGGATCGAGCGTGCGTCGCGTCGCGTCGCCGTCGTGACCTCCGAGAACCGGCGCAGCGTCGCGACGACCGAGCGCACCGCCCCCGACCTGCGGCTGTACGTCAACACCTGCGCGTGGACGCCGACGATCGTCAGCGAGGAGGGCGGCGAGACCGTGCGCGTCGTCTGCCGCCAGCGCAACTGCGGGCCGGTCGCCAAGCAGCTGACGACGCTGCGCGTCACGCCCGGCGTCAACCCCTTCCCGGAGTTCGACGGCTGGTACAGCGTCATCGACCAGGACTCCGGCGTCGGCTACGACATGTGGCGCGCGCGCCGCGTCGGCGACGTCATCTCCTACCAGTTCATCAAGCGCTGGCCGCTCAACGGCCCCGGCTTCAGCGCGCCCGCGATCCGCGACGCCTCCGCGGCGGTCGGCGCGCGCGGCTCGGGCCTGCCGCTGTTCGCGGGCGTCATCCAGCCCAACGAGCTGCGCGCCGGGCGCATCGACCACGCGCTTGCGATCTCCGTGCCGGGGCCCGCGCAGCGGATCTTCGTGCAGCCGGCGTCGGTGACCAACGGCATCAACGCCATCGACTCGCTGCCCGAGGGCGCGCGCCTGCGCCTGAAGTCGAGCTACAGGCTCGGCAAGCTCGCGGGCGGGGCGAACCGCCGCTCCGCCGAGGCCATCATCACGGCGCTGCGCACGTATGGGGCGATCGTCGTCGACCGCTCGATCACGCCGACCCTCTACGCGCGGCGCAGCACGAACTACGGGACGCTGCTGCTCGGCAACGAGCTGCAGGGCATTCGCCTGACGGACCTCGAGGTCGTGCAGTCGGGGACGCTGCTGCGCTTCCCGCCGCTCGAGACGACGCCCGAGGCGGTGCAGGGATGAGGCGCGTCGCGCTGGCCATCGCGATCTGCGCCCTGTGCAGCGGCTGCGGCGTCGAGCTCGGCGACGGCGGATCGGATTCGCGCTCGGAGGCGTCGGCCGAGAGCGCGCGCATGGAGCAGGCCGCCAAGGCTCGCCGCGCGGCGAGCCTGCCGCAGCGCAAGTCCGGTGAGCTCGCGATCGCCGGGGAGCAGCAGGGCTCGCTCTCGAGCAACGCGGTCGATGCCTTCCGCCGCGACCAGAAGGAGGTGAGCGCGAGCTACAGCGCCGTCGGCGCGACCGACGGCTTCGCCCGCCTGTGCCGCGGCGAGATCGACGTCGTCGACTCCGCGCGGACGATCTCGCGCGCGGAGCTCGCCGTCTGCAACGCCAACGGCCTCGAGATCCGCACGCCGATCCAGATCGCCTCCGATGCGATCGTGCTCGCGACCCGCAACGAGTCCGATGTCGGTGGCGACTGCCTGACGGTCGCCGACGTGGAGTCCGTCTACGAGCGCGAGTCGAAGATCGACAACTGGAACCAGCTCGGCTTCGACGACCTCCCGCTCAGGGCCGCGGGCCCCGACCAGGATGCCAACGCGTTCTCGAACTTCGCCTCGCAGGTGCTCGGCGTACCGAGCGGCGCGACCCTGAACGACCTGCGCAGCGACTACCGCTCGCACGCCTCCGACGACGCGATCCGCCGCGACATCATCGGCGAGGGCACGATACGGCGGGTGCCCGACCTCGTCGAGGAGGACGTGCGCCGCCAGCGCCGGACGCTGCGCGATCGGCGCCGGACCTTCGTCGGCGCGGCCGTCGTCAAGGTGCGCGAGCGCGTGCTGCGCGAGATTCGCGACGAGAACCGCCGGCGCGCGCGGCGCAAGGAGGCGGTCAAGGACCCCGGCGCGCTCGAGCGTCGCAACCTGCGCCGCATCAACCGGGCCAAGCGCGAAGCCGCCAATCGCGCCCGCCGGCAGTTCGACCGGCGCTTCGACGCGTTCCGGGTGCAGCGCACCCAGCAGCTGCTCGGGCGCGCGCGCCGCAACGGCGTCGTCGGCTTCGTGCGCTTCAGCTACTACGAGGCCTACGAGGACGAGCTGCGCCCGCTCGAGCTCGACCCGGGCGCGGAGCGCGACGCGGCGCTCGCCGCCGCCGACCGGCGCGCGCGGGCGGCGGGCCTGACGCCCCCGAACCGCCTGCCGTCGACCGACTCCGACGGCAACCGGATCCCCAACTGCATATTCCCGTCCCAGCTGACGATCACGACCGGCGAGTACCCGCTCTCGCGGCGGATCCTGCTCTACACGTCGACGCGCGGCCTGCAGCGCGCCGAGGTCCGCGCGTTCCTCGCGTACGCGCTGAGCAACGCGCAGCGGCTCGCCACGACCAGCCGACTCGTGCCGATCACAGATCGCCTGCGTGCCGCGCAGTACCGCTTCGTCACGGGTACGGCGATCACCACCCGCGAGGCGCCGCTGCCCGGCGAGCAGGCGGCGCCGACCAGGACGACGCCTGCCCCTCGCCGGACCACCACGACCACCACGACGACACCGCAGTCGTCGACTGCGAACCCGACCCGCACGACGCCGAGCGCGACCCCGGGTCGCGTCCCTGGCACGTCGAGCGGCGTGTCCGCCACCACGGAGGAGTCACCATGAGTGCACCAGGACCCATCATGGGCGACGTCGCGCTGCCGGTACGCGCGCCGCGACGGATCACGCACCGGCCGCCCGAGGCCGCGATCGAAGCGGTCCCTGCGTCGACCGACGCCGACGCCGAGGCGCGGGCGCGCGCCGCAGAGCGCGACCTCGAGTTCCTCGCGGGCGAGCTCGGGGCGGCGCTCGACGAGAGCGAGCGGCGCGGCGCGGAGCTGGGCATGGCGCGCAAGGACTGTGAGCGCTTGAGCCGGATGGTGTCGGCGATCGAGGAGGCGGCGGGCGAGGTGATGGCACGGCTGTCGGACCAGCGCTTGGTCCATGAGCAGGTCGCCGGCGAGCTCGCGAGTGAGCGCCGGCGGGTCGCGCTGCTCGGGCAGCGGCTGGTGGCCGAGCGGGTGGCCGAAGCCGACCGCCTGTGCGAGGCGCGTGCGGAGGCCGCGAGCGTGATCGGGCGGCATGCCGCCGTCCCGCAAGAGCGCGTGGGCGAGGCGCGCGCGCAGGCCGCCGCGGCGATCCAGCTCGCCGAGAAGCGGGCGTCGACGGCACTGCGCGCGGCGCACGCGATGCTGAGCGAGGCCGCCGGGCAGCGCGAGGCGCAGGAGGCGGAGCTGGCCCGGCTCGCCGCCCAGGCACATGCGCTGGCCGAGGCGCGCGACGCGGCAGAGGAGCGCGCTTTGGCCGAGGCGCGCGATGCCGCGCAGGCGCGCGCGGTGGCCGAGACGCAGGCCCGGGATGCGGCGGAGGCGCATGCGCTGGCCGATGCGCAGGCGCAGGACGCCGCGGAGGCGCGTGCTCTGGCTGAGGCGCAGGCGCAGGACGCCGCGGAGGCGCGTGCTCTGGCCGAGGCGCGGAAGGCGGCGGACGCGCTGGCACTGGCCGACGCGCGAGGCGTGGCGGAAGCCGAGGCGCTTGCCGCGGCCGAAGCGCGGGAAGCGTGCGCCCTGGCGGAGGCGGCCGCCGCGCCCGAGTCGCCGTCGGTGCGCGAGCGCCGGCTCGAGGCCGAGCTCGAGCACCTGCGCCGCGAGCGCTCCGAGCATGAGGAGCGCTTGCGAGCCGAGCTCGACCAGGCGAAGACCGAGAAGGCCGAGCTGCGCACGCGTCTGGGCATCTGCGAGCACACGCTGAGCCAGCGCGAGCTCGAGCTTGAGCGCGAGCGCCAGCTCGCGGACGAGGCGCTGCGCTGGGCTTCCCGCGTCGAGCGCGAGCTCGTGCTCGAGCCTGTCGCGCCGGCGCCCGCGGCGGCCGCGGGCGAGTGCGCCGTCAAGCCGGCCGTCGAGCAGCCGGCCTCGGTGCTGCGCCGGCGCGGACCGCGCATCCGGCTGCGACCGGCGGGCTGAGAGCGGAAGTCCGCGATGCGGTCGGCAGCATCCTCTGCGAGGCCGCGCGGCCCGCACCATCCAGGAAGCGGCTTGGGGCCGCTGCGCGGCCGCCGCACGCGGAGTGGCGCGCAGCCGCGGCGCCCGCGCGTCGGGCTGCGCTGCGCGGCAGTGCTCGTGGCGGGCGTCGCCGGGCTCGCCCTTGCGCCGCAGGCCGCGCAAGGGCGCTGCGTCACGCGGCTGCCGGCGCAGGTCACGCTGCCGGACGGCCCGTACGCGGTGGGGTACACGACCGGACTGCGGGTGCGCGTCAGGCCGCGCGGGGTGCGGATCCGCAACCTGCGCGCCGAGCTCTACACGTTCAGCGGCCAGCGCATGGGCATGAGCCCGCGGCGCCGGGCGACCCGCTACGTCGCCACGCTGCGGCTGCGGCTGGGGCGGATCTTCCGGCCGCTGCAGGTCGGCGGCTACACGCTCGTGCTCACCGGCGAGCCGAACGCCAGCCGCTCCTGCGGCCCGAAGCAGGCGATCCGCGTCCTGAAGCTCCGGGCCTGCCGGCAGCGGCTGCCGGTGACGTTCCCCAAGCTCCCCGGTGGCCGCGCCGGCGACTACGGCGGCTTCCTGTCGCTTCCCGTTCGCGCCAACGGCCAGGTCATCCGCGACCTGCGCAGCTCCGTCTACGGGTTCGACGGATCGCTGCTCGGGCGTGCGCCGAGCCTGCTCGCGCTGTTCGGCGAGCAGATGCTCGACCACCGCCTCGCGCGGCCGCTGACGCCCGGCCGCTACACGGTCGTCGTCGAAGGCCTTGTCGCCGACCAGCCGGCCTCGTGCGGGCCCAAGCGCGCGCAGGCGACGATGTCGTTTCAGTGATGCGCGCTCGCGCCGCCATTGCGCTCGCGGTCGTTGCCTGCGCGCTCGGCGCGTGGCCTGCCGCCGCGCACGCTGCCATCGCCGGCGCCTGCACGCGGGCCCTGCCCGTGTCCGTCCGCGCGCCGACGCTCAACGCGTCCGCGCTCGAGCGCCTCGGCGTCGTCCGCGCCACCGCGACCGCTCGCGTGCGCGGCCTGCACGTGATGCTCAAGCGCGACGGGCGGATGGTCGCGCAAGGCTCGCGCGCGGCCGCCCTGAACGGCAGCGCCGCGGTGCGCCTGCGCTTCGACCGCCACGCGCGACCCGGCCGCGCGAGCCTCGTGATGACCGGCCGCGTCGCGGGCTGCTCGGCGAAGCTGCGGACCCGCCGCACGATCGCGCTCGACCGGCGCGACCTGCCCGTGACCGTCGCCGCGGCGGACACGGACCTCAGCGACGGCCGCTATGCCGTAACGCTGCGGCCAACCGGGTCGCGCTCGGTCTCCGGCGTGCGCGTGCGCGTGCTCGACGCGCGCGGCGAGACGGTCGACGAGCACACGCGGCTCGCGCCGCTCGGCTCGACGAAGCGAATCGAGTTCGCGCCGCGCGAGCGGCTCGCCCCGGCGCGCTACTGGGTGCTCGTCACGGCCGCCGTACGCGGCGAGCGCGGCCGGGGCGCGGTGGCCAAGGCGATCGACCTCGTCCCCCGGCGGCCAACCCGGGGTGACGCGCCCGCTGACACGCCGGGCCCCGTGTCGCCATCCGACGCCGGCGCGGTGGTAGCGCAGGTCTCCGTGAGCTGGTCTGGCGGAAGCTGGCAGGGCGCGGATACCGCGGGCTTCTCGGTCCCCGGGATCGGGGACGGGCAGCTCGTCTGCCGTCCCGACACGCAGTGGGTGCGGGTGTTCCCGTCGCAGCGCTCGCGCGACGTGGCGATGACGCTCTGGACATCTCGCGACTGGGGAGGCGGCAGCGAGGTCGCGCTGCGTGAGGCGCAGATGACGGCGTTCACCGGCGCGGACTTCAACGAGGGCATGAACAAGTTCACGCCGCCGGAGAAGCGCTCGCACGGCAGCTTCACGGGCGTCGTCGGCGACGGCCTGCCGCCGGCCGGGACGTTCGGCGCGGGACGGGCACCGACGGAGCTGCGCGTCTCGTGGACCTGGGACTTCGAGGATCCGGCGGGGGCGCGCTGCAGCGTCACCGCGACGCTGACGAGCCAGGGCCCCGGGAGCAGCGGGACGGTCGCGCGCGGGCTCGCGCTGGGCTGGAACGGCGAGTCGGGCGTGCCGGCCGACACCACGCTGTCGACGCCGGTGCCGGGCCTCGGGACGGTGCGCCTGCGCTGCGACGCGCGGCCCGAAGGCGTGCGCACGCTGGTCCTCGAGCCGGATCCGGCGCTGGCGGGCCTGGCCGTGACGACCTACGAAGGCTCCGACAGCAGCACCCGTACCTCGGGCGAGGCCCCGTTCGTGGTGGCGCTGCCGAACAACGGGCTCGTCGAGGCGGCGACGCCGAGCGGCAAGCCGCTGCGGATCCTGCTCGCGTCGCGCTGGAAGGTCAACGACCCGGATCCCGCGCAGAACTTCTGCCGGCTGTCGGGCATCGTCGTGGCGGGCTGAAGGGCGACTCAGCGTCGCACGGTGAACGACCCGGTGGCGCGCTTGCCCGCCACCCGCACGACGACCGAGTAGGCGCCCGGCCGCGCCGTCCGCGGCACGCGCCAGGCCAGCGTGAACGTGCGCGGCGCCCCCGCGCGGAAGCTGCGCGCCGTCAACGCGCGCCGGGCTCGCAGGCCCCCGGCGGCTCCGGGCCCGCGGATCTCGACCGCGACGTTGGCTCGGCGCGCGGTCGTGCTCGTCACGACGCCGCGGGCGCGCACGAGCCCGCCGCGCTGCACGCGTCGCGGCTGCGCGCTCGTTCGCAGCGAGAACGCCGGCCGTGGCGGCGCGCTCGTCGCAGGCAGCCCGCCGGCCGCCGCATAGCCGCGTACGAGCGCCTTGAACAGCCCACCGTCGTCGTCGGCGCTCAGCGACGTCGCCGCGTTGCCGGTGATCGGCGCGGGGTTCGTGACCCCGTCGCCGGCCGCATCGCAAGCGCAGGTGGCGCCCGGCACCGCGTGCCCGAACAGCAGCGCGACGATCCCCGCGTCGCGGTAGCGGCGCAGCTGCGTGCGCGACGGGTCGAGCAGGGTCTGCACGCGATTGTCCTGGTAGTGACCGCGGGTGTTGTTCATCGCGCGCATGCGCGTGTTGCCCAGCGGGATCTGCCACAGCACGCCGGGCCGGCGCAGCTCCGCGGTCACCCGCCCGACGAAGCGCTGGTTGCGATGAAAGTCGTCGGCGTCCCACCAGCCGGCGCGGCCCGCGCCGTCGACGTGCTCGCGGTAGCCCGCGTCGCGATCGGCGAACTCGAAGAACAGCAGGTCGAAGCTCGCCCCCAGCGAGCGGTAGAACGCCGCCGAGCGCGCCGCGAGCGCGTCCACGCGGCCGTCGGGCGGGTCGCTGAACGAGATGTCGTCGCCGGTGCCCCACACGCTCACGTGGTAGGCGAGCTCGACGTTGCGGGCATAGCGGTCGCGTAGCCGCACGATCGCGCGCGCGACCCCGCTGACGTCGTTCGGCAGGCCGGCGAGCTCGGATAGGCCGGTCGTCGCGACCTCCGCACGGACCGTTCGCGCATCGTCGCCCTCGGCGCTGCGCTGTGCGTAGCCCCACGCGTCGGGCTCGACGTGCAGGACGATCGGATCGACGCCGGTCGCCCCGGCGCGCTGGAAGAACGTCCGCAGGTCGGCGAACCACGCGGCCATCGTGGGCCGCGACGCGAGGTTGACCGTCGTGCGTACGCGCTCGTCCGGCTGGGCGCTGCCCGGCGTGGACTGCAGCAGCATGTAGTACGAGAACGCCGTCAGGAAGCCATTCGCACGCGACTCCTCGACGAACTCGGGCACGAACGACCCGTTGCCGCCGGCGAACGACTGCCAGCCCTTGCCGGTGTTGGCGCCGCCGGACAGGTAGTGGTAGCGCAGCCCGAGCGGCGTCTCGCGGCGCAGTGCGGCGGCGCCGCGCTCGGGGTCGCGCACGCCCATGAGGACGGTCGACGGCCAGCCGCGCGGCGGCTCGATCGCGGCCATGGGCGCGGGCGCCGCGGTCGCGACGGCGGCCGCGATGAACGCGGCGAGACCAGCAGGCATCATCCGGCGGCGCAGGCGGGCGGCGAGGCTATCCGGGGTTGACGACGAGCTTGCCGATCTGCACGCCCGCGCCCTCGAGCTCCATCTCGTAGATCCCGTCGGCGTCGGCTTCGAACGAGAAGCGCACGCGCCCGCCGGCCTTGAGGTCGCGCGAGATGTCGTAGCCGTGGAGGTGGATCTCGTCGGAGGTGTCGGGCGAGGAGACCTCGATGCGGGCGCGGTCGCCCTTGGTGACCTCGATGTTCTTGACGCCGCCGACGGGCTTGCCGTCGCGCACGCGGATCTTCGCGAACTCCGGCGCGGGCGGCGGAGGCGGCGGGGCGGGCGCCGTAGTCGTGTCGGTGCCCGTCGCGGGCGGCGGCGCGGGCGCGGCCTGCGTGGTCGTCGGCGTGTCGGCCTCGTCGCTCGGGCGCAGGACGAAGAACGCCACGACGAGGACGACGAGCGTCGCGACGAGGGCAGCGATGCGCGCGGAGCGGCTCACGCGGTCAAGCCTAGCTTCCGCGAGGGAGCAGACCGTCCAGCAGCGCGCCAAGCTCGTGCGCGTCCTGCGCGACCGCGTCGGCGGCGCTCAGCGCGGCGGCGTCGTACGGCCCCGTGGCAATCGCCACGACGCGGACGCCGTCGGCGCGCGCGCAGGCGATGTCGCGCGGCGTGTCGCCGATCAAGAGCGTGCGCTCGCGCGGCCACGGCTCCTCGTCGCCCGCCCGCCGTCGCGCGATGGCGGGCAGCTCGTCCCGCGCCTCGTGATCGGAGCCGAAGCCGCCCTGCCCGCTGGCGAAGAAGCCCCCGATGCCGGCCGCGCCGAGCTTCATGTGGGCGATCGCCTCGTAGTTGCCGGTGACGAGGCTGAGCAGCGTGCCGGGTCGCGCGGCGAGCCGCTCGAGCAGCTCGCGGACGCCGGGCAGCACGCACGCGGACAGGTCGTCGGGGCGCAGCCGCGCGTACGCCTCGCAGGCGGCGATCCGCACGTCGTCGGCGCGCTCGTCGATCCGGCGCGCCGACACGCCCGCCGCGACGAGCAGCCCGCGCGCGATGTCCGCGTCCGTGCGCCCGGCGATCTCGCCGCCGTGCCGGTAGGGCGGCTCGACGCCGTGCACGACTCGCAGCGCCTCTAGGATCGCGTCGCGGTGTGCGCCGGAGGCACCGCCGACGAGCGTGCCGTCGATGTCGAAGAGGAGCAGCACCCCCGCGCGGAGCTTACGAGCGGGCGAACGACGTCTCGGCGCTCAGCGACTGCGCGAACGCCGCGATGAGCCGCGCGCACGCGTCGATGTCGTCGAGCTGGACCATCTCGACCGACGAGTGCATGTAGCGCAGCGCGATCGAGACGCCGCCGGTGGGCACGCCCGCGCGCGACAGGTGGATCGCGTCGGCGTCGGTGCCGGTCGAGCGCGCCGACGCGGAGATCGTGAACGGGATCTCCTCGCGCTTGGCGGTCTCGTGCAGCAGCTCGAAGACGACCGGGTTGAGCACCGAGCCGCGCTCGATGACGGGGCCGTTGCCGAACTCGTGCTTGCCGATCTCGTTGAGGTCGACCCCCGGCGAGCCGGTCTCGTGCGTGACGTCGACGACGATCGCGACGTCCGGCGCCAAGCTGTAGGCGGAGGTGCGCGCGCCGCCGAACGTGATCTCCTCCTGCACGACCCCGCACGCGGCGACGTCGCCGGGCGCGCCGCCCGCCTCGGCTACGATCCGCGCGGCCTCGAGCGCGATGAACGCGCCGAGCCGGTTGTCCATGGAGCGCGAGATGACGCGCTCGTTGAGCAGCTCCTGCGGGCGCGCCGCGATGACCGCCACATCGCCGATCCGCACGAGCTCGCGCGCCTCGTCGCCGTCCTTGGCGCCGACGTCGATGTGCAGGTCGCGCAGCTCGGCGACCTTCTTGCGGTCCTCCTCGCGCAGCAGGTGGATGGCCTTGCGCCCGACGACGCCCCCGATCGGCCCGCTCTGAGTGATGAGCTCGACCCGCTGGCCGACGAGGATCTGCGGATCCCAGCCGCCGACGCCGATGAAGCGCAGGAAGCCGTTGTCGTCGATGTGCGTGACGATCAGGCCGATCTCGTCGATGTGCCCGACGACAGCGAGAAACGGGGCGCCTGGCGTCGTGCCCTTGACGCGGGCGACCGCCGAGCCCATGACATCGACGGAGACATCGTCGGTGAAGGCGCGCGCGGCCTCGGTGAAGACGGCGGCGGGTGCCGTCTCGTAGCCCGACGGGCCGGCGGAGGTGAGGAGCTTCTCGAGGACGTCTGGAAGGGGCACGGGCGCAAGGGTATTGGACGATCGGCGGGGTTTTCCCCATAGGCGACGCCGCACTGGCTAGGGTGCCGCCCGATGCCAGGGAGACTCATCGCGCTCGCGGCCGCCGTCGCCGGCTTCGCCGCGATCGGCTGCGGCGAGCAGCGCATCGACGTCAAGAAGTCCGCGAGCCTCATCCAGGGCACGCTCGAGCAGCAGACCGGCGCGGATGTCAGGGCGATCAAGTGCCCCGACGAGGTCAAGGTCGAGGCGAAGGCCGTCTTCTCATGCCTCGTCACGGGTGCGGACGGCACGACCGGCACCGCAAGCGTCACCCAGGTCGACGGCAAGGGGACGATCAGGGTCGCCGCGTCGTTTCTGTCCAAACGCTCAGCCGAGGAGAGCCTCCAAGCCGACCTGCGCAAGCGCGCGCCGCGCGCGACCGTCGTCTGCCCGGACATCATCGCCATGAAGACCGGCGGCAAGTTCGAGTGCCAGGCGAACCTCGGGGAGATCAACGAGACGATCTCCGCGACGCAGACCAACGCCCGCGGCAGCTTCAGGTACACGAGGAAAGCCCGGGAGTAGGGCACTGGCTGGCTTCCTGCGCGACGAGGCGGCCGGTGGCGTCGCGCTGCTCGTCGCCACCATCGCGCGCTCGTGTGGGCGAACGTCGCGGGCGACAGCTATGCCTCGGTGTGGTCGTCGGCGCTCGACCTCGGGGCGCTCGAGCTCGACCTGCGCCACTGGGTCAACGACGCGCTGATGGCGATCTTCTTCTTCGTCGTCGGCCTCGAGGTCAAGCGGGAGCTCGCGTGCGGGGAGCTGCAGGATCGGCGCGCCGCGGCGCTCCCCGCGATCGCCGCGCTCGGCGGGGTCGTTCTCCCGGCGCTGATCTTCCTCGCGCTCACGGCCGGGACGCCATACACCTCCGGCTGGGCGATCCCCGCGGCGACCGACATCGCGTTCGCCGTCGGCGTGCTCGCGCTCCTGCGGGCGCGGGTGTCCGCGGGCATGAAGCTCCTGCTGCTGACGATCGCGATCGTCGACGACATCGCGGCGATCCTCATCATCGCCGTGTTCTACGCAAGCGACCTCTCGCTGCCATGGCTGGTGGCGGCGATGTGCGGGCTGGCGGGTGTCGTCGCCCTGCGCCGGCTCGGTGTCGCGCGGATCGCGCCCTACGCGCTGCTCGGGGTCGCGGTCTGGCTCGCCGTCCACGAGTCGGGCGTGCACGCGACGATCGCCGGGGTCGCGCTCGGGCTGCTGACGCCGGCGGGCGAGGTCGGCGGGCGCAACGTCATGGCGATCCTCGAGCACCGGCTGCACGCGCTGAGCGCGTTCGCGATCGTGCCGCTGTTCGCGTTGGCGAACGCGGGCGTGAGCCTCGGCGGCGGCCTGCTGTCCGACGCGCTGCACAGCCGCCTGGCGTGGGCGATCGCCGTGGCGCTCGTGGTCGGCAAGCTGCTGGGCATCGGCGGCGCGACGTTCGCGGCCCTGCGACTCGGTGTAGGCACGCTGCCGTCCGACGTCCGGCGCGAACAGGTTTGGGGCGTCGTGGCCGTCGGCGGCATCGGCTTCACGGTGTCGCTGTTCATCGCGCAGCTCGCGTTCGACGACCCGGCCGACCGTCGACCTCGCCAAGATCGGGATCTTCGCCGGGTCGCTGGCGAGCGGGGTGCTGGGAACGGCGGTGGTGCTCGCCCTTGCTAGGCGTGACCGACGAGGATCCCCACCGTCGCCACGATGAGGCCGCCGAGCGTGACCTGGATGAGCGAGGTCCGCAGCGCGACGTTCAGAAAGCGCTTGCGCACCCACGCGATGACGACAAGCTCGATCGACACGACGACGTACGCGACGGTCAACGCGGTGCCGATGTCGCTGATGAGAAACGGCAGCGCGTGCGCGGTGCCGCCGACGAAGGTCGCGACGCCGGTGATCATCCCGCGTGAGAGCGCCGCGCCGCGGCCGGTGATCTCACCGTCGTCGGAGAGCCCTTCGGACATGCCCATGCTGATCGCCGCTCCCAGCGCCGACGCGAGGCCGACGAGCAGCGCGGCGCGCGAGCCGGCGATGTAGGCCGCCGCGAAGATCGGGGCGAGCGTCGAGATCGTGCCGTCGATGAGGCCGATGAGCGACGGCTGGACGACCTGCAGCAGTCGCTGGCGCTCGTCTGCGGCGCGCCAGCGAAGGCGAAAGGCTGTGGCAGGAGCGTTCATGATGTCGCTCATTATAACACTTGACTTGCAATAAGGATGCCCTAAGATGGGGCTCGTGAGCCAAGATTTAACAACTGCGCTCCGGGAGCGCGGCATGCGGGTGACCTCGCAGCGCATCGTCGTGCACCGCGCGCTCGGCGAGCTCGATCGCCACGTCACGGCCGACGAGCTGCTCGAAGCCGTGACCGAGCGGCTGCCAAGCGTGTCCCTGCCGACGATCTACGCGACGCTCGACCTGCTCGAGGAGCTCGGGATGGTCCGCCGCCTACAGCGCGCCGGCACGACGCTGTTCGACCCGCGCGTCGAGCCGCATCATCATCTCGTCTGCTCGAGCTGCGGCACGGTCGAGGACCTCGACTCCGAGCTCGACTCCGCCGCGCTGGAGCGCGCTGCCGGGCGCCGGGACTTCCAGCCCGACCGGATCGAGGCGATCGTGCACGGCCGCTGCCGCAACTGCCGCTGACCGCGACGGCCTACACGAAGGTCGTGTTCCCGGCCGGCGGCGCGCATATACGCTCGCGCGATGCCCAGCACACGCTCGCTCGCAGCTCTTGCAGCCGCCGCCGCATCGTTCGCCGCCGTTGGCTGTGGCGAGACGGTCATCGACTCCGGCAAGGTGGAGAAGTCCATCGGCCGGACCGTCATCGACCAGGCGGGCGTGCGCGTCAAGTCGGTGTCGTGCCCGGAGAACCCAAAGGCGAAGAAGGGCGCGACGTTCACCTGCACGGTCGTCGGCAAGGACGGCACGAAGGGCGAGGCCGTCGTCACTCAGCGCGACGACGAGGGCAACGTCCGGACGTCGGCCCCGTTCCTGCACACGCGTGAGGCCGAGGCATCGATCGCCGAGCAGATCAAGAAGCAGACCAAGGTGACCGTCACGGTGACCTGCCCCGAGATCGTCGTCCCGAAGGTCGGCGCGAAGTTCCCGTGCAAGGCGAGCGACGGCAAGCTGACGCGCGACGTCGAGTCGACGATGACCGACGCGCAGGGGAACTTCCGCTTCAAGCTCCTCTGAGGACGAAGCTACGCGGCGTCGCGCAGCGAGCGCAGCACGTACTGCAGGATGCCGCCGTGGCGGAAGTAGTCCGCCTCCTTGGGGGTGTCGATGCGCACGCGCGCGTCGAACTCGATGGCGTCCGCGACGACGTGCACCTCCGTCGGCAGCGAGCCCGCGTTCAGCGGCTCGGCGAGGCCGGCGATCGAGAAGACCTCCTCGCCCGTCAGCCCCAGGTCAGCGGCGCTCGACGGCAGCTGCAGCGGCAGCACCCCCATCCCGATGAGGTTCGAGCGGTGGATGCGCTCGAAGCTCTCGGCGAGCACCGCCCGCACGCCGAGCAGGCGCGTGCCCTTCGCCGCCCAGTCGCGCGAGGAGCCCGAGCCGTACTCCTTGCCGGCGAGGACCACCAGGGGCGTGCCCTCCTCGATGTACTGCAGCGACGCCTCGTAGATCGACATCTGCTCGCCACCGGGCAGCTTGCGCGTCACGCCGCCCTCCGAGCCCGGCGCGAGCTGGTTGCGCAGGCGGATGTTCGCGAACGTCCCGCGCACCATCACCTCGTGGTTGCCGCGCCGCGCGCCGTAGGAGTTGAAATCGCGCGGCGCGACGCCGTGGGACTGCAGGTACAGGCCGGCGGGGCCGTCGCGCTGGATCGAGCCGGCGGGCGAGATGTGGTCGGTCGTCACCGAGTCGCCGAGCAGCGCGAGCACCCGCGCGCCCGTGATGTCCGCGACCTCCGGCGGCTCGGCGGGCATGCCGTCGAAGTACGGCGGCAGGTGGACGTAGGTCGACTCGTCCGACCAGGCGAAACGGTTGCCCGTGGGCACCTCGAGCGAGTTCCAGCGCTCGTCGCCGTCATAGACGCCCGCGTACGACGAGCGGAACATCGACGAGCGCACCGCGGCCTCGACCGTCTCGCCGACCTCCTGCGTCGACGGCCACAGGTCGCGCAGGTAGACGTCGTTGCCGTCCGGGTCCTGGCCGAGCGGGTCGTTGACGATGTCCGCGTCCATCGAGCCGGCGAGCGCATAGGCGACCACCAACGGCGGCGACGCGAGGTAGTTCATCTTCACGTCGGGGTTGATGCGGCCCTCGAAGTTGCGGTTGCCCGACAGCACGGACACGGCCGCGAGGTCGTGCGCGCGCACCGCCGCGGAGATCTCGCGCGGCAGCGGCCCGGAGTTGCCGATGCACGTCGTGCAGCCGTAGCCCACGAGGTGAAAGCCGAGCGCCTCGAGGTCGTCGGTGAGTCCCGCCTTGGCGAGGTACTCCGTCACGACCTTCGAGCCCGGCGCGAGCGACGTCTTGACCCACGGCTTCGACGTCAGCCCGCGCGCGACGGCGTTGCGGGCCAGCAGCCCCGCGGCGAGCATGACCGACGGGTTCGACGTGTTCGTGCAGCTCGTGATCGCCGCGATCACGACGTGCCCGTGGTCGAGCTCGGTCATCATCCCGTCGGCGAGCTGCACGGCGACCTGCGTCTCGACGTGCGACGCGACCGCAGCCGCGTGCTCCACGGAGTCGTGGTGCACGGGCGGGCGGCGGGCGGGCTCGTTCGATGCCGGCGGGTCGGACGCCGGGAACGACAGCGCCGCGAACTCGACGGTCGGCTGCTGGTCGTCGTCCTCGTCCTTGGGCAGGTAGTCGAGCACGGCGATCCGAAACTCGGCCTGCGCGTGGCTCAGCGCCACGCGGTCCTGCGGGCGCTTGGGGCCGGCCAGAGACGGCACGACCTCCCCGAGGTCGAGCTCGATCGTGTCGCTGTAGACGGGCTCCTCGGACGTCTCGTCGTGCCACATGCCCTGTGTCTTCGCATACGCCTCCACCAGGGCGACGAGCTCGGCCGGCCGGCCCGAGAACTCGAGGTAGCGCAGGGTCTCGGCGTCGATCGGGAACATCGCGCACGTCGAGCCGAACTCCGGGCTCATGTTGCCGATCGTCGCGCGGTCGGCGAGCGGCAGGTGCGCGAGGCCCTGCCCGTAGAACTCGACGAACTTGCCGACGACCCCGCGCTCGCGCAGCATCTCGGTGACGGTCAGCACGAGGTCGGTGGCGGTGGCGCCCTCCGGCAGCTCACCGCGC
Source organism: uncultured Actinomycetes bacterium (assembly GCA_963839905.1). GTDB lineage: Bacteria > Actinomycetota > Thermoleophilia > Solirubrobacterales > Solirubrobacteraceae > CADCVQ01. Next base: position 35,884 of record CAWIXC010000020.1, read on the forward strand.
AGCTTGAAGCCGAGCACCTGCGGGATGAGCAGCGGCATCGGCTGGCCGAGCATCGCCGCCTCCGCCTCGATCCCGCCAACGCCCCAGCCCAGCACGCCGAGGCCGTTGATCATCGTCGTGTGCGAGTCGGTCCCCACGAGCGTGTCGGGGTATGCGGTGCCGGCGTCGTCGACGAACACCACGCGCGCGAGGAACTCGAGGTTGACCTGGTGGACGATGCCCGTGTCCGGCGGCACGACCGCGAAGTTGTCAAACGCGTCCTGGCCCCAGCGCAGGAACGCGTAGCGCTCCTCGTTGCGCTCGAACTCGCGCTCGGCGTTCGATGCGAAGGCGTCGCGCGTGCCGAACGCGTCGACCTGGACGGAGTGGTCGATGACGAGCTCGGCCGGCACGAGCGGGTTGATCTTCGCCGGGTCGCCGCCCATGTCGGCCATCGCGTCGCGCATCGCGGCGAGGTCGACGACGGCGGGCACGCCCGTGAAGTCCTGCATCACCACGCGCGCGGGCGTGAACGCGATCTCCTTCGACGGCTCGGCGGCCGCGTCCCACGTCGCCAGCGCCTCGATGTCGGCCGCGTCGACGGAGCCGTTGCCCTCGGTGCGCAGGAGGTTCTCGAGCAGGACCTTCAGCGAGAACGGCAGCCGCGCGACGTCGAACGATGCCTGCAGCGCGTCGAGCCGGTAGATCTCGACGCTGCGATCGCCGACGGTGAGCGTGCTGCGCGCGTCGAAGCTGTTCGTGGGCTCGGGCAAGCCGTGGAGGATACGGCGCGCGTCAGGTTCGTTGGGAGCGGATCTGGTAGATCGACGTGAAGCCGGTCCGAAAGCCGCTGCGCGCGGCGCGCAGGTACAGCCGCCAGACGCGCAGGCGCTCGATCCCGGCGAGCCGCTCGGCCTCCGTGGCGTGCTCGTCGAGGCGCTCGATCCAGTGCGTCAGCGTGCGCACGTAGTGCTCGCGGTAGCCCTCGACGTGCTGCGTCTCGAAGCCCGCGCGCTCGAGCGCGGACTGCACGCGGGAGAGGTGCAGCGGCGCGGCGTCGGGGAAGACGTAGCGCTCGGAGAACCCGCCGGCCTCGGCCTCGCCGTAGCGCAGCCGCGCGATCCCGTGGTTCAGCAGCCGCCCACCCCGGTCGAGCAGGCCGGCGAGCTGCTGCGCGTAGAGGTCGATGCGCGCGTTGCCGACGTGCTCGACCATGCCGATCGACGCGATCGCGTCGAAGCGCTCGCCGCGCAGCTCGCGGTAGTCCATGACGCGGATCTCGACGCGATCGCCCACGCCCGCCTGCGCGGCGCGCTCGCGCGCGAGGCGCGCCTGCGGCTCGGACAGCGTGATCCCGACCGCGTGCACCCCATGGCGTTGCGCGGCGTGGATCGGGAAGCTGCCCCAGCCGCAGCCGACGTCGAGCACCCGCTCGCCCTCGCGCAGCGCGAGCTTGTGAGCACACCGTCTCGAGCTTGCGCTCCTGCGCGACCTCGAGCGGCTCGTCGAAGTCGTCGAAGATCGCGCAGCTGTATGTCAGCGACGCGTCGAGAAACAGCGCGAAGAAGTCGTTGGAGACGTCGTAGTGATGGCGCACGGCGCGCGCGTCGCGCGCGCGGCTGTGGCGCCGCCCGCGCGGGCGCAGCTCGACGGCCGGCGCGCGCGGCGGGCGCTGCAGGCCGGCGGCGCGGGCGGCGGCGGCGAGCAGCCGCAGGCGGGTCGCGCCGTCGATCGCCGGCGGGTCCCAGCCCGCGAGCAGCTCGAGCACGCCGTCGAGGTCGTCGACCTCGAGCTCGCCCGACACGTACGCCCGGCTCAGGCCGAGCTCGCCGGGCGCGGCGAGCGCGTGGCCGACCGCACGCGGCGAGTGCGCGCTGAACACCGGGCCGCCGCCGCTCGTGGACTCAAGGGCGCTGCCGTCCCAGAAGCGCAGCTCGAACGGCCGCTCAGGCAGGGCTGCCGCGAGCTCGCGGCGCAGCGGCTCAGTCGTCGATCCCAAGCCCGGGACACGGACGCGCAGCCTTGAACGCGAGATCACGGACATGACTGATCAGGTAGGGGCTGACGGGCGTAACACACCTTCGATGCCAGAATCCGTCTGGGAGTACCCCCGGCCGCCCGCGATCGAACCCTGCGTTCGCAGGGTGCGCGTCGAGCTCGGCGACCGCGTCGTCGCCGACTCGCGCTCGGCGCTGCGGTTCCTCGAGACAAGCCATCCGCCGACGATCTACATCCCGCCCGCGGATGTCGTCGCCGAGTGCTTCCAGGCCGCCGGCGGGCGCTCGTTCTGCGAGTTCAAAGGCGTCGCGACGTACTTCGACGTCGTCGCCGGCGAGCGGCGCGAGGCGCGGGCCGCGTGGGCGTACCCCGACCCCTCTCCCGCGTACGCCGCGCTGCGCGACCACATCGCCGTCTACCCCGGAAGGATGGACGCCTGCTGGCTCGACGACGAGGAGGTGAGCTCGCAGGAGGGCGACTTCTACGGCGGTTGGATCACCGCCGAGATCGAGGGGCCGTTCAAGGGCGGGCCGGGGTCGGCGGGCTGGTAAGGGGCTGTTAAGGGCAATTGCGCCAACATACGGTGAATGGGGGCTGCAACGCGTGACATGCGAGGGCTCGTCGGGCGAGTCCGCGAGCTCGAGCAGCTCGACGGCGCGCTGAGCGACGCCATCGCGCGGCGCGGCGGGCTCGTCGTCGTGACAGGCGAGCCGGGCATCGGGAAGACGGCGCTGGCGCGGGCCTTCGTCGAGCACGCGGCCGACCGCGGGGCCTCGTGGGCGTGGGGCACCTGCTGGGATGGCGGCGGCGCGCCGGCGTACTGGCCGTGGGTGCAGATCGCCCGCACGCTCGCGCGCCGCGAGGACGCCGCCAGGCTGCGCGCCGGGCTCGGCGCCGGCGCCCCGTGGATCGCCGGCCTGCTGCCCGAGCTCGCCGGCACGCTCGGGCCGCCCGCGATGCCGTCGGACCTCAACGCCGACCAGGCGCGCTTTCGCCTCTTCGACGCGATCGCCAGCCTGCTCGCCACCGTCGCCGAGCGCCGCCCGCTCGTCGTCGTGCTCGACGACCTGCACTGGGCCGACGTCTCGTCGGTGCTCGCGCTCGAGTTCCTCGGGCGCACGCTGCCCGATCTCTCGATCCTCGCGATCGCGGCCTACCGCCACACGGAGGCGCACGCCCGCGACGACCTGGCAACGGCGCTCGGCGGCCTCGCCCGCGCGGCCACGCGGCTGCCGCTCGAGGGCCTCGGCCGCGACGACGTCGCCCGCCTGGCGTCCGCGCGCGCAAGCGGCCTCGAGGACGGCGGCGCGTCGGGCATCCCGCCGCGGCTCGTGCAGGCGGTGCACGACGCGAGCGCCGGCAACCCGTTCTTCGTCGACGAGCTCGTCCAGCTGCTCGCCTCGCAGGGGCGCCTCCACGACGATCGCTCCGCGGACGAGCCGCTGCCGCTGCCGACCGGCGTGCGCGACACGATCCGCCGCCGGCTGGCGCCGCTCGACGAGCGCTCGGTCCAGGCGCTGCGCGCCGCCGCCGTCGTCGGTGGCGAGTTTCGCCTCGCGATGCTCGCGCGCGTGATGGGCTGCACCCCGGCCGATGTCCTCGCGCGCCTGGAGGCGCCGCTGCGCGCGGGGCTCGTCGCCGCGGCGGGCGACTCGGGCCGCTACGCCTTCGTCCACGCGATCGTCCGCGACACGCTGTCGGCCGAGATCGCCGCGACCGAGCGCGCGCGCCTGCATCTGCTGACCGCCGAGGCGCTCGAGCAGCACTACGGCGACGACGTCGACCCGCACCTCGCGGAGATCGCCCACCACTTCCTGCAGGGCGCGAGCGGCGGCGGGGCGAGCCGCGCGGTGCAGTACGCGGCGCGCGCCGCCGAGCGCGCCATCGGCCAGTTCGCCTACGACGAGGCGGCGGCGTTCTACGAGCGCGCGATCGCCGTCGCGGCGGGCCTGCAGGCCGACGACGAGCGGTCGTGGGCGCTGCACCACGGGCTCGGCGAGGCGCTCATCCGCCGCGGCGACGTCGAGGGCTCGCGCGCGGCGCTGCGCGCCGCGGCCGAGCACGCCCGCCGGCTCGAGGACCCCTGCCACCTCGCCCAGTCGGCGCTCGCCGGCGTGGGGCCCGGCTACTCCCGCGGCATCGTCGACTCCGAGCTCACGGCCCGACTCGAGGAGGCGCTCGAGCACCTCGACGCCGCCGACGCCCGCGACGCCGCCCATCGCGTGAGCATCGACGCCCTGCGCTGCCGCGGCCGCGTGCAGCTCGCGAGTGCGCTGTTCTGGGCCCCGGAGATCGATCGCCGCGAGCAGCTCGTCGACGAGGCGTTTGCGATCGCACGCGGGATCTTCACCTCGGAGCTCGCGCACAGCTCGTCGGCGCAGCGCATGCTCGCCGATCGCACGCTCGCGTTCGTGCTCGCCCTGGGGTTCCCGACGGTTTGGGGCCCGGACACCGCCGAGCGTGGCCTGCCGATCTCCGCCGAGGCGCTCGAGCTGTGCGAGCGCACGCACGACTCCGAGCTCGCCATGCAGGTTCGGCTGTGGCGGATCAACCTGCTGCTCGAGCTCGACGAGCCGGCTCGCGCCGAGGCCGAGATCGCGGCGTTCGGCGAGACCGCGCGCCGGCTCGGCCAGCCGCGCACGCTCGTCTTCGACCCGTTGCATCGCGCGCTTCTGGCGAACATGCGCGGCGAGTTCGACGCGGCCGAGCGACTCACGGCCGAGGCCATCGCGCGCGCCGACGAGCTGCACGGCTCGATGGCGCAGCTCATCGCCGATGGCCAGCGCTTCCTTCAGCAGCGCGTCCGCGGACGCCATCTCGACGGCGAGGCGTATCTGCGCCAGCACGCCGACACCGTGCCGCTCATGCGCCGCTGGCGCTGCATGCTCGCGCTGCTGCTCGCCGAGCGCGGTCGCGTCGACGAGGCGCGCAGGGAGCTTGACCAGCTCGCCGCGCACGACTTCCGCGACTTCCCGCGCGACGCTCCGTGGCAGTTCGCCATGTCGCTGCTTGCGGAGCTCTGCACGCTGCTCGACGACCGCCCGCGAGCCCGCCTGCTGTACGACCTGATGGCGCCGTTCGAGGGTCGCAACGTCATCTCGCTCGGAGCGGCGTACGTCGGCCCGGTGGCGCGCTACCTCGGCCTGCTGGCGATGACGATCGGCGAGGACGAGCGCGCCCTCGGTCACCTCGAGACCGCGCGCTCGGCGACGCAGCGAACCGGCGCGGTGCCGATGGCGGTGCTGTGCGCGCTCGACGCCGCCGAGGTGCTCGCCCGCCGCGGCTCGCCGGGTGACGCCGAGCGCGGAGTGGCACTCGTCGACAGCGTCGCCGGCGATGCCGAGCGCATCGGGATGGACGGCGCGGTCGCGCGGGTGGACGGCCTGCGAACGCGCCTGGCCGACGCCGCGCGCGAGGTGCCGGCGCAGGGGCAGCGGCGCGTCGCGCGGCTGACGCGCGCAAGCGACGTCTGGCAGCTCGACTACGACGGGCGCAGCGTCCACCTGCGCGACGCGAAGGGCCTGCAGCAGCTCGCCGCGCTGCTGGCCAGCCCCGGCACGCCGATCGCGGCCGTCGCGCTCACCTCGCCGGCGGAGCAGACGACCGGCGAGCGCGCCGCCCAGCTCGCGCTCGCCGACGAGCTGCGCGAGGAGATCGCCGAGGCCCGCGCGTTCAACGACCCCGAGCGCGCGGCCCACGCCGCCGCCCGGCTCGAAGCGCTCGCCGCCGAGGTGCAAGGACGGGCGGACGCCGTCCCGGCCGAGCGCGCGCGCGTCAACGTGACCCGCGCGCTGCGCGCGGCGCTGCGCCGGATCTCCGCCCACGAGCCCGAGCTCGGCCATGTCTTACAGCGCACGATCCGCACAGGAACCTCATGCGTGTATCACCCCGACCCCGACAGCCCTCTAGATTGGGAGGTGGGGGTATGACGCTGTGGTGTGCAGGACGCGTCCGGTGCGGCCGGTGGCATAAAAGACAAATCTTGTAGGAGTTCGACCCTAAGGGTTAGGGTCCAGCGGGAGTCGAGTGTCACGGAACGTGAAGCTGTCCGCAGTCGCCGCATCCTCGGGCGAAGGTCCGCTGGTCGGACGCGTGCGAGAGCTTGGTGAGCTGTGCGCCGCGTATGACGATGCGCGCGCGGGGCGTGGCGGGGTGCATCTCGTGCTGGGCGATCCGGGTGTCGGCAAGACGCGGCTTGCGGCGGCGCTTGCCGAGCACGCGGCGGCCGATGGCGCGACGGTCGTGTGGACGCGGGGCTGGGGTCGCGCGGCGCCCGCGTACTGGCCGTGGGTGGAGGTCGTGCGCGGGCTGTGCGCCGACGTCGACGGCGAGACGCTGCGCCGCGAGCTGGGTGCCAGTGCCGACGAGCTCGTCCGTCTGGCCCCGGAGCTCGCCGATCGTCTGCCGGTCGCGTCGTCGCCGGTGCGCTCCGGTGGCGAGGAGGCGTCGGAGATCGCCCGGTTTACGCTGTTTGACGCGCTCGTCTCGCTGCTGCGTGCGCGCAGCGTCGAGCGGCCGGTGGTCGTGCTCATCGACGACCTGCAGGCGGTCGACGAGGGGTCGCTCGTCGCGCTGGACTTCGTCTCACGGATGCTGCGCGACGTCAACGTCCTGCTCGTCGTCACGATGCACGAGCGCGTCCCCGACCGCTCCCCCGACGCACAGGCCGCGGTGTCGAACATCGTCCGCGCGGGGCGCCGGCTCGTGCTCGGCGGCCTCTCGCGCCGCGACGTCGGCGAGCTCATCGAGCTGACGAGCGGCCGCCCGCCCGCGCCGGCGCTCGCGCTCGCGGTGCACGCGCGCACCGAGGGCAACGCGTTCTTCGCGCGCGAGATCCTCGCGCTGCTACTCGCCGAGGGGCGCCTCGAGGATCCGCCCGACGACCTGCCGCTGCCCGACGGGGTGCGCGAGACGATCCGCCGCCGTCTCGAGCCGCTCGACGAGCCGGCCGTGCGGACGCTCGAGCTCGCGGCGATCCTGGGACGGACGTTCGGGCTGGCCTCGCTCGAGCACGCGTCGCGCTTGGATCGCGACAGCGTGCTGACCGCGCTTGACCGGGCCGCCGAGCTGGGCTTGGTTCAGGAGATCCCGGCGACGGTCGGCCAGTACCGCTTCGGCCACGGGCTGATCGGCGACACCCTGCTGGCCGGCATGACCGGCGCCCAGCGGATGGCCGCGCATGCGGCGGCCGGCGAGGCGCTCGAGCAGGTCTATCGAGGCGCGATCGACGCGCACCTGCCCGAGCTGGCGCACCATTTCCTGTCTGCGGCGCCGCGCGGGGACCTGTCGAAGGCCGTCGACTACGCGCAGCGTGCCGCCGAGCGGGCGCTTGAGAGCCTGGCCTACGAGCAGGCCGTCGAGCTGTTCTCGCGCGCGCTCGAGGCGCTCACCCTGCTCGAGTCCGACATCCCGCGGCGTGCCGCGCTGCTGCTGGGCTTGGGGACCGCGCAGTCGCGCGCCGGCCGGGCGGCCGCGCGGGAGACGTTCGAGAAGGCGGTCGTGGCGGCGCGCGCGATTCGCGCGAACGACACGTTCGCCCGGGCGGCGCTCGGTGCGGCCCCGTTCGCGCTGACGCCGGGCTTCGTCGACGACGCTCATGTCGCGTTGCTCGTCGAGGCGCTCGAGCGCGTCGGGCTGGGCGATGACCCGTTGCGGGTGCGGCTGCTGGGCTCGCTGGCGACGGCGCTGTACTGGTCTGATGCGCTGCCGCGTCGCGTCGAGCTCGCGCACGAGGCGCTCGAGATGGCGGGGCGCCTGGGCGACGACGTGACGCTCGCGTTCGCGCTGTCGTCGGCGCAGCTTGCGACCTGCGGACCGGACAACACGGTGCAGGGGCTGCAGTGGCTGCAGACGCTGTTCGCGCTGTCCGAGCGTGCGGGCGAGTCGACGCTGACGCTTGATGCGCGCAGCCGCCACGTCGACTTGCTGCTCGAGCTCGACGACCTGTCCGGTGCGGACAAGGCGATCGAGACGGCGCAGCGGCTGGCGTCGGCGGCGCGCGATCGCCGCGCGATGGCGTTCGTGCCGCTGCAGCGCGCGCGGCGGGTCACGATCGAGGGGCGCTTCGCGGAGGCGCGGCGCCAGCTCGCCGACGTCGCGGCGATCAGCGGCGAGCTGCCCGACACGACGATCCCGCTGTCGGTCGACTCGCAGCTTGTCGTGCTGAACTGGATCCAGGGTGGGCCGCGCGCGATCGGCGACCACGTGCGCAGCTACGCCGACGGGGTGCCTGCGATGCCCGTCTGGCGCGCCGCGCTCGCTGCCGCGCTCGCCGACGCGGGCCGCAACGCCGAGGCGCAGCTCGAGTTCGACCGCCTCGCGCGCGACGACTTCGCGGCGCTGCCGCGCGACAACGTGTGGTTCGGGGCGATGGCGGCGCTGGCCGAGACCGTCGCGGCGCTGTGCTTGCGCGATCGCGCGCTCGCGCTGTACGCGCAGCTCGCGCCGTTCGCCGGGCGCAACGTCGTGACGCCGACCGTGGCGTTCCTCGGCCCGGTCGAGATGTGGCTCGGGATCCTCGCCCGCGTGGGCGGCAACGGGGAGCAGGCGCTCGAGCACTTCGATCGGGCGCGGACGGCGGCGGCGCGCAACGGCGACCGCATGAGCGTCGTGCGGATCGCCGTCGAGGAGGCCGCGACGCTCGTCGACCACGGTGGCGCGGACGCGCTCGGCCGTGCCCGCGAGCTCATCGCGTGGGCCGCGGGCGAGTGCGACGAGATGGGCCGAACCTCGGTGCTCCTGCAGATCGGGCTGCTGCGCAAGCGCATGGCGGGCGGTGGGGGCGAAGCAGCCGGCCCTTCCGTCCCGGCGGCGGCCGGCTCCGGCGAGCCTGGCCGTAGTGCCGGTCCCGGCGGCCGTGGTGCCGGTCCCGGCGGTCCCGGCGGTCCCGGCGGTCCCGCCGGTCCCGGCGGTCCTGGCGGTCCCGGCGGTCGCGCCGAACCCGCTGGGTCGGCGCGACCTGCCGACCCCGGCGCGCTCGGTGAGGACGCATCGCCGGAGCATGGCCCCACGCTGCGGCGCATCGGCGACGTCTGGACGATCGCCGACGGCCGCACCCGGCTGCACCTCAACGACGGCCGCGGCGTGCGGCTGCTCGCGCTCCTGCTCGCACACCCCAATCGCGAGATCCACTGCCTCGACCTCGTCGCGATCGTCGACGGCACGCTGCCGACGGGCGGGCCGGCGCGGTCCGACGAGCAGGAGACGGGCCGCTTCGGCGTGCAGGGCGGCGCCGGGCCGCGCCTCGACGCGACGGCCAAGGCCGCCTACCGCGCGCGGATCGCCAAGCTCGAGGCGGAGCTCGCCGAGGCGGACCGGCTGACGGACGCGGCTCGCGCCGACCGCGTCCGCACCGAGCTCGAGTTCGTCAGGCGCGAGCTCGGCAGCGCCGTCGGGATGGGCGGGCGCGACCGCCCGCAGTCCGGCTCGCATGCGGAGCGCGCGCGGGTCAACGTCACGCGCGCGATCCGGTCGACGCTCAAGCGGATCGCCGGCTACGACGCGCGGCTCGGGCGCGAGCTCGAGACCGCCATCCGCACCGGCACGTTCTGCGCGTATGAGCCCGATCCGCTGCGTCCGCGGCGCTGGGCGGTCGACGACACCGGGCGGTGATCATCCGACCTGTACGGCGTTCATCCGTTCGTCACGCCTGCAGTACATGGACGACACGGCGCAGCACACCTTCCTGTTCGCCGATCTCGTCGGTTTCACGGCCTTCACCGAGCGCGTCGGCGACGACGCTGCCGCCGACGTCGCCGTGGCCTTTCAGTCCGCCGCGACGCGCGCGGCCTCCGACTACGGCTGCGAGGTCGTCAAGAGCCTCGGCGACGCGGTGATGATCCACGGCAGCGACGCCGCGCGGGTCGTCGCGCTCGCGCTGCGCATCGCGCGCCGCGCCGGCGAGGGGCGCGGCCCGGCCGTGCGCGTCGGCGTGCACTCCGGCACGGCCGTGCGGCGCGGCAGCGACTGGTACGGCTCGACGGTCAACGTCGCGGCCAGGCTCGCGGAGGCGGCGGCCCCGGGCGAGGTGCTCATCAGCCTCAAGACGCGGGAGGAGCTCGTGTCGGCGGGGCCGATGACGATCGCCGACCGCGGCCCGCGGAGCTTCAAGAACGTCGGCTCGCCGGTGGGCGTGTTCGCCGCTGCGGCGTAGCCGGTCGGGCGTCCTCGCCGCCGCCGCTTGGCCCTCCGCGATGGCACCGCATGACCCTCAGCGGTTAAACAAAGAGAGGGCGCCACGGGGAAGAGGCGCCCTCTCTTAGACCGGGTGGCTGTCCCTAGCCTGTCGTCTACTTCTTGGCGTGAGGGTGCAGCGAACGGTGTTCATTTGGACTGAACGGATGCGCGCCACTCCGACACCCGGGCGAACGGCTTGGGACCAAACGGCCAATGACGGGGCCGTAAGGGGTCCCTACGCTTGGGCACCGGATGCGGGAAGCATGGATCTACGGCGAGGGACCGCTGGCACCGGAGGTCGCGCGGCTTGTCGCCGAGCTCGGCTTCGGCCCGCGGCGGATCACCCCCGGCGCGCTGCGCCCGATGCCCGCCGGCTCGGCGTCCTGCTTCCCCGCGCTCGTGCTGCTGCTTGTGGGCGCGCCCGGCGGCGGCCCGGCGCCCGACGTGCTGCTGCGCCGCCTGCGCGCCGACGTCGACCTGTGCGACGTGCCGCTCGTCGTCGCGGTCGACACGGCTCGCGCGGGCGCGTGGTGCTCGGCGCTCGACGCCGACGAGATCATCATGGCCCCGCTGCGCATCGAGGAGCTCGGCGTCCGGATCGCCCGTGCGCGCAGCCACCACGGGATCGTGACGAAGGACCTCATCACGCTCGGCTCGCTCGACATCGACCTCGCCGCGTACGAGGTGCGCCTCGACGGCGAGCCGCTCGAGCTCACGCACATGGAGTACCGGCTGCTCGAGCTGCTCGCCACCCACCCGCAGCGCGTCTACTCGCGCGAGCGGCTGCTGAGCCGCATGTGGGGCAACGACCACGCGGCGAGCACGCGCACGGTCGACGGGCATGTCGGGCGGCTGCGGGCGAAGCTCGGGCCGGAGCACGGGTCGCGGATCTGCACCGTGCGCAACGTCGGGTATCGCTTCGAGGGATAGCCAGCGTATGCAGCATGCTGCATACGGGCGTATGCTGTGCTGCATGCGCACGACGGTCGACCTTCCCGACGAGCTGCTCAACGACGCTCGCCGCCGTGCAGCCGACGAGGGCACGACGCTGACCGCGCTGCTGGCCGACGGGCTGCGGCTGCGCCTCGCGCGCAGGTCCGTGGCGGCGGCACAGCTGCGCCCGCTGCCGCGGTCGCGCAACGAAGGTGGCATGCAGCCATGGATCGATCCCGCGTCCAACGCCTCCCTGCTCGACGCGGCGGACGGCGACGGTGCTGCTCCCTGACGTCAACGTCCTGCTCGCGGGCTTTCGCGGCGATCACGTCCATCACGAGCCGGCGCGAGCGTTCCTCGAGGCAGCCCGAGTCGGCACCGTGACCGTGGGCCTGAGCGACGTCGCGCTGGCGGCGCTCGTCCAGCTCGCCACGAACCCCCGCGTCTTCGCGCGGCCGGACAGCGCGGCCGACGTGCTCGCGTACATCGACGTCCTCTGCGAGCCGCCGGCGCAGGTCCTGCTGGCCGGGCCGGGGCATTGGCCCCGGTTCGCCGCACTGTGCGCCGAGCTGCAGCTGCGCGGCAACCTCGTGCCCGACGCGTACCTGGCGGCGCTCGCGCTGGAGCAGCGCGCGGAGCTCGTCACGTTCGATCGTGGGTTCGGGCGCTATCCGGGGCTTCGCTGGCGCAGCCTGCTGGACGGCTGAGGCGCACGCTGCCGGCAGCGCTATGCTCGGCCGAGTAGTTGCTCGCACAACGAAAGGACGCGGAGCCGTGCACGTCGAGATCTGGTCGGACATCGCCTGTCCCTGGTGCTACGTCGGCAAGCGCCGCTTCGAGGCGGCCCTCGCGGGCTTCGAGCACCGCGACGAGGTCCAGGTCACGTGGCGCTCCTTCGAGCTCGACCCGTCCGCGCCGGCCGAGCGTGGCGGCGACAGCACGACCCATCTGGCCGACAAGTACGGCATGAGCCGCGACGAGGCGCTCGCCGCGCAGCAGCGCCTGACCGACGTCGCCGCCGGCGAGGGGCTCGCCTTCCGCTTCGACATCTCGCGCGGCGGCAACACGTTCGACGCACACCGCGTGCTGCACCTCGCGGCCGAGCACGGCCTGCAGGACGCGATGAAGGAGCGCATCATGAGCGCCTACCTCGAGCAGGGCGAGCTGATCTCGTCCGGCGAGGTGCTCGCGCGCCTGGCGGCCGAGGTCGGCCTGGACGCGTCCGAGGTGACCGATGTGCTCGCGAGCGACCGGTTCGCCGACGAGGTCCGCGCCGACGAGCGCACCGCCGCCGGTTTGGGCATCCACGCGGTGCCGTTCTTCGTCGTCGATCGCAAGGTCGGGGCGTCGGGCGCGCAGCCCGCGCCCGTGCTGCTGGACCTGTTGCGGCAGGCCTGGCCGGATGAGCCCGCGATCGAGGTCGTCGCCGACGGCGCGACCTGCGGCCCCGACGGCTGCTGAGCACGACCGTAGGATTGCCCGCATGAGCATCGTGAAGATCAACGCCATCACGGTCCCGCGGGACCGCTTCGAGGAGTTCGAGCGGCGGTTCGCTTCGCGCGCGGGCAAGGTGTCGAGCGCCGAGGGCTTCGAGGCGTTCGAGCTGCTGCGCCCCAACGACGAGCGCGAGGTCTGCCTCGTGCTCACGCGCTGGCGCTCGGAGGAGGACTTCAAGGCGTGGGTCTCGGGGCCGGACTTCGCGGCCGGCCACGCGCAGCACCGCACCGGCGGGCCGGTCGGCACAGGGTCGGAGATCTGGTCGTTCGACGTGCTGGAGCTCGAGGGGCCGGCGGAGCCCTGAGCCCTGCCGTCGTCACCGCGCTGGCGACGGCGCCCGTCAAGGGGCTGCGCGTCGTCGCGCGGGACGCGCTCACGCTCACCGCGGCGGGCGCGCCCGACGACCGGCGCTTCTACCTCGTCGACGAGCGCGGCCGGCTCGTCAACGCCAAGCACATCGGCGAGCTCGGGACGGTCGTGGCGGCCTACGACCACGGCGAACGCGCCCTGACCCTCACCTTCCCGGACGGCGCCGCCGTGACCGGGACGGTCGCGCACGGCGAGCCGTTTCACACCCGCTTGCTGACCCGCGAGCAGCAGGCGCGACCGGTGCTCGGACCGTGGTCGGACGCCCTGTCGGAGTGGTTCGGGCGCACGCTGCGCGTCGTCGAGGGCGTCGATTGCTCCGGCGTGGACCGCGGCAAGGGCGTCGTGAGCATCATCTCGCGCGCGTCGCTCGACGGCCTGGCGCGCGTGGCGGGCGAGCAGAGCGTCGACGCGCGCCGCTTTCGCATGCTCGTCGAGATCGACGGCGTCGACGAGCACGCCGAGGACGGCTGGGTCGGCGCGAGCGTGCGGATCGGGGGGGCGCTCGTGCGCGTCCGCGGGCACGTCGGGCGCTGCTCGATCACGACGCGCCATCCCGAGAACGGGGCCGCCGACCTGCCGGTGCTCGACCTCCTGCGCGGCTACCGCAGCGGGCTCGACACGACCGAGCCGTTGCCGTTCGGGGTCTACGGCGAGGTGCTCGAGGACGGGCGCGTGGCGGTCGGCGACGCCGTCGAGGTCCAGGCCGCGGCGAGCTGATCATCGGGGTGCGGCTGTTCGGCGAGCGCCGCCGCCCGCTTGCGGGCGATGAGCTCGCAGACCTCCCGCCGCGTGAGCTCGATCGCTGCGGCCCGCACGGCCTTCGCGCGGCGCTCCTCGTCGATGTCGTAGTGGTTGATCCACGGCCGGCGCGGCCGCGACTGGAAGCGCTCGCGCTTGCAGCCGATGGCGATGGCGAAGGCGTGCAGCTCGTCCTCGTCGTCGGCGAGCAGGTGACACCAGAGGCGGTCGTGGCGCTCCCAGATCGCGGGGTCGACGTAGACGGTCACCGGGCAGGGTTCCTTCGCGTGTGTTAGCGCCGGCGGGCGGCGGGGCCGGCCTTGCAGCCGTTGACGCCCTTGTCGAGCAGGGCCCGGGAGGGCGGGTCGGCGGCGAGCAGCTCGGGCACGGTGACGAGCTTGAGGTGGCGCTTTGCGAGTGCCGGGAGGATCGAGCGCATCGCGCGGATCGTCTGGCCGCGGTTCTCGTGCATGAGGACGATCGAGCCGGGGCGCGCGTGCTTGCGCACGCGCGCGGAGATCTCGTGGAAGTTCGCGGGCGGGGTGATGCGCGAGTCGGTCGAGTCGACGTCCCACAGGATCTGCGCCATCTTCTGGCGGCGGATCTCGCGATCCAGCTGCTTCGTGCGATTGCCGTACGGCGGGCGGAAGAGGTCGACCGGGTCGCCCGCGGCTTTGAGGGCCTTCGCCTTGCCGCCGGCGATCTCGGCGCGCGCGGCGTCGCGCGAGAGCGTCGGCAGGTTCGCGTGCGTCATCGAGTGCTCGCCGATCGCGGCGAGCGGGCGCTCGGTGCGCGCGATGTCCGGATAGCGGTCGATGCTCTTGCCGACGAGGAAGAACGTCGCGCGGGCGCCTGCCTCGCGGAGCTGGCGCAGCACGATCGGGGTGTAGCGGCCGGGGCCGTCGTCGAAGGTCAGCGCGACGAGGCGCAGCTTGCCGGCGCCGCAGCGGATCGGCTTGCCGATGCGGGCGAGGCGCTTGACGGCGGCGGCCTGGGCGGCGGGGCCGGGCAGGGTGGCGGGCGCAGGCTTCGCGGCTGCGGTCGCGGGGCTCGCGGTCGTGGGCGCGGGCGTCGCAGGCGCGGGCGCGGTCGCGGTCGCGGGCTTCGCAGGCTCGGCGTTCGCGGGCGCAGGCTTCGCGGGCTCGGACGCGGTGGGCGCGGTGGTGGCGGTGGTGGGCATCGCCGTGGTGTTCGCGTCGCCGGACCCTCCGCCGCAGCCCGCGAGCACCGCGACCGACGCGAGCGCGGCGGCTGCGCGGCGGCCCACCCACCGCGAACGGATCGCTTGGTCGGGCACGCGACGCATCATGGCAGCGGCGAGATCGCGCGCGGCATGGCGCCAAGGCGGGCCAGCAGCGCGTCCCACTCCGCGGCGCGAGCGGCCGCGACGTGCGGGCCGCCATCGCGCGCGCCGACGCCGGGCGGCAAGACGACGCCCCCGCCCCGCTGCCACGCGTCGCCGTCCACGCGCCGGGCGGCGACAACCTCGCCGGGCTCAGTGCCGAACGGGTCGAGCACCGGCAGCAGCAGGATCGGCTCGCTCGCCGCCGGGACGGCCGCCAGGCGCTCGCGGGCGAGCTCGAGCGGGTCGGCGATGCCGCGCGACGGCACGACGACGAGCACGAGCGCGCCGCGCGACGCGAGCAGCGGGGCAGCGAGCGCGGCGACATCGGCCTGCACCGGGCCGCCCGTCGCGTCGACGATGACGGTCGCGCAGGGCTGCGGCCGCGCGGGCACGTGCAGCGTCGCGGCGAGCCCGTCGCGCCAGCGGCGCACCCGGACGCCGTCGGCGACGAGCTGGCGGGTGAGCGCGCGCGCCGCCGCACGGCCGTCCGCCGTCTCGACGCGCACCTCGATGCTCAGCGGCCTCAGCGAGCGCAGCGCCGCAAGCTGGCCGGTGCTCTCCTTCGCGGGCATCCAGCGCGTCGCGAGCTCCTGCGCCCGCGCGGCGGTGGCGCGCCAGATCCGGTCGTCGTCGTCGCGGTAGCGCGCGCGCCAGGTCAGCTCAGCCCCGGGACCCGCGCCGCGGACGCGCAGCTCGAACGGCTCGTCGAGCAGCCCGGTGGCCGCGCCGCGGATCTCGATGGCCCCCGAGGGCGACGGCGCGGCACTGGGACGGATCGGCATCGCGCCAAGGATGCCCGGCGCGCTCCTCCCGCGTCGTGCGCAACACTGTCCTCGATGTCCGACTCGCTGACAGGAGGATGCCTGTGCGGCGCCGTGCGCTTCGAGCTGAGCGCGCCGCCGAAGGTCGCCGGCTACTGCCATTGCACGCGCTGCCAGCGGCGCACCGGCACCGCGTCCTCGCCGTCGGCCGGGGTCGACGGCGACGCCTGCGAGCTCCTGCAAGGCGACGTGACGTGGTGGCGCCATCCGGACGGCGGCTTCGAGAAGGGGTTCTGCGCCCTCTGCGGCGGTCACCTCTTCAGCCGCAACCCCGACGACCACGCGCAGCTCAACGTCCGGATGTCGGCCTTCGACAGCGATCCGGGCATACGGCCGAGCTTCAGAGCGTTCGTCGCGTACGCCGCGTCGTGGGAGCCGATCCCCGACGACGGCCTGCCGCGGCACCCCGAGCGCAGACCGGGCTAGCGCCGTCTACCAGGCGTGCGTGAGCCCGCCGTCGACGAGCAGCGACTGGCCCGTGACGTAGCTCGCCTGCGTCGAGCACAGAAACGCCGCCGCTGCGGCGACCTCGGCGGGCGTGCCGAGTCGACCCGCCGGCACCTGCTCGGCGGCGGCGGCCTCCGCCGCCTGCATGCTGCCATGGCCCGTCACCATCCGGTCCGTCGCGATCCGCCCCGGCAGCACCGCGTTGAACGTCACGCCGTCGGCGGCGCACTCGCGCGCCAGCAGCTTCATCCCGGCGAGCAGGCCCGGCCTGTTGACGTTCGACAGCTGCAAGCCCACGTTCGGCTCGACCGCCCCGCACGACGAGACCGCGACGACTCGGCCGAAGCCGCGCCGGCGCATCTCGGGGACGAGGCGCTTCATGACGAGCATCGGCGAGACGACAAGCGCGCGGTGCGCGGCCTCCCACTCCTCGGCGCTCGGCGCGAGCGGGTCCTCGAAGCGCGGCGGCCCGCCGGTGTTGACGACGTAGACGTCGATCGGCCCGAGGTCGGCCACGACGGCATCGACGAGCGGATCGACCGCGCCGAGGTCGTCGCTGTCGAATGCGTAGCCACGCCCGCGGAGCGCGGCTGCCACTTGCTCGACGCCGGCCATCGAGCGGGCGGCGACCGCCACCGCAGCGCCCTCGGCCGCCAGCGCCTCGGCGATCGCCCGCCCGATCCCGCGGGAGGCGCCGGTCACCAAAGCGACGCGGCCATCGAGCCCGAGGTCCATCAGGCCGGCGCCCGCGCGATCACGGCCATGCGGTCGCGGAAGTCCGGCGCCCACATCCGATCGGCGAGCCGCACCGCCCGCGCGCTGCGCACGAGCGCCCGCGCGACGGGCGGCGAGTAGCCGCCGACCCGCTCGAGGTAGTAACGCACGCTGAAGGCCTTCGGCGACGTCTCGATCTCGAGCACCTCCCAGCCGCGACCCTCGAGCAGCGTGCGGATCGAGTCGCGCGTGAAGAACTGCACGTGGGTCGGGATCACCGACCACCAGCGCTTGCCGAGCCGCCGTGCGACGACGCTGCCGGCATCCGGCAGCGCCATCCACGCGACGCCGCCGGGGCCCAGCAGGTCGGCCATGCGATCCAGCGCCTCTCCCGGCCGGGGCAGGTGCTCGATGACGTCGCCCATGACGATCGCGTCGTAGGAGCCAAGCGGCAGGGGCGCGGTGAAGAGCTCGCCGGTGCGCACGTCGAGGCCGAGCTCGTCGCGCGCGTACGCCGAGGCGAACTGCGACGGCTCGACGCCGACGACCTCCCAGCCGCGCTCCTGCGCCTCGGACAGCAGGAAGCCCACCCAGCAGCCAAGGTCCAGCAGTTGGCGCTTGCGCGGCGCGCCGTTGCCCTCGCGCGGCAAGAGATGGCGCTCGATCCGAGCGAGCGCTCGGCGCGCGGTCTCGCGCTGGCCGGCCTCCTCGTCGACGTAGTCGTCGGAGGCGGCGTCCGTGTAGGCGCTCTCGAGCACCGCGTCGGCGGGCATCGGGTCGGTCTGGCGGTGCCCGCACGTCGTGCAGCGCACGAGGTCCGAGAGCGCGGTGCCGAACTTGTCGGTCGTGGGGATCAGGCCGTCCGGCCCCGCGTCGCCGGCCACCTTGAGGTGCGGCACGAGCCCGGTCGCCCCGCATGCGCTGCAGCGCGTCACCCGCCGCAGCCTACGGATTCGCGGGCACCGGCTCGGCCTGGTGGTCCCGGGCAGGAGCGCGCTCACCGATCCCGCGGCACGGGGGGCAGGTCGCCCGCTCACCCCCGTTCCGCGACCCGCGCGGAGGCCCCGGAGGCGGCACCCGGCGGCGGCCTGTGCAGGCGCCGTCTACGATCAGCGTGTGGTCGAGCGGCACCTGTCCCTGGTGAGCGTCGTCGCGCCGATGCTCAACGAGGAGGGCGGGGCGAGCGTCTTCTGCGAGCGCGTGCGCGCCGCGTGCGAGGGCCTGCCGTGGGAGCTCGTCATCGTCGACGACGGCTCGACCGACGCGACGCCGGCGATCCTCGCCGCCGCGGCCGCGGCCGACCCGCGCATCAAGGTCGTCACGCTGTCGCGCAACTTCGGCCACCAGATGGCGATCACGGCGGGCCTGGACCACGCGCGCGGCGACGCCGTCGTCATGATCGACGCCGACCTGCAGGACCCGCCCGAGCTCATCCCCACGATGCTCGAGCACTGGCGGGCCGGCTCGGACGTCGTCTACGCGATGCGCACGAGCCGCGCCGGCGAGTCGCGCTTCAAGCTCACGACCGCGCGCTGGTTCTACGGGATCATGGGCCGCGTCTCGTCCGTGCCGCTGGCATCCAACTCGGGCGACTTTCGCCTGCTCAGCCGCCGCGCGCTCGACGCGCTGCTGCAGATGCGCGAGCGCAACCGCTACCTGCGCGGCATGACGTCGTATGTCGGCTTCACGCAGACGGCCGTGCCGTACGAGCGCGAGGCGCGCCACGCCGGCGAGACGAAGTACCCGATCCGCAAGATGATCCACTTCGCGCTGGATGCGATCGCGTCGTTCTCGAACGTCCCGCTGCAGCTCGCGACGATCGCCGGCTTCATCTTCGCCGCGATCGCCTTCCTCGCTGTCCCGGTCGCGATCGCCTTCCGGGTCTTCGGGCAGTTCTTGCCGGGCATCACGACGACCGTCGTCGCCGTGCTGCTGCTCGGCGGCTTTCAGCTCATCGCGATCGGGCTGATCGGGGAGTACGTCGGCCGCATCTACGACGAGGTCAAGCGGCGCCCGCTGTACATCGTGCGCGACAAGGCGAACGTCGGCGCCGCCGAGGATGAGCGCGAGCGCTCCCCCGCCAGCTAGCGCCGCGCGACGGCAGCGGGCGCTCGCGGCGCTCGGCGCGACGATCTCCCTCGCGGCCCTGGCCGGCGTGGTCTTCTGGGCGTTACACCAGGAGCCGCCGACGCTGCCCGACTCACCGTCGCAGCTCGCGGCGTTCGCGGGCGCGATCGTCGCGTACCTCGCCGGCTGCGCGGCGCGTGGCGAGCGCTGGCAGGAGCTGCTCGAGCACAACGGTGTGCGCCCAGCTCGCGCCGACACGTACGGGCTCGTGGCCGTCGGCTACCTCGGCAACAACGTCCTGCCGGCGCGAGCGGGCGACGCGCTGCGCGTCTACTTCCTGGCCCCGCGGTCGGACGCGCGCACGGTCATCGGGACGATCGTCGCCGAGCGGGTGCTGGACGTCGTGCTGCTCGTCGGGCTGTTCGTCGTGCTCGCCTACGGCGTGCTCGGCGGCATCGACGCGCCGTCGGCGGGGCGCTTCGTCTTCGCGGCGCTGCTCGTGGCCGGGGTGCTCGCGCTGGCGGCGGCCGCCGCGTTCGTCTTGCACCGGCGCGGGCACCTGCGCCGCGTGCTGGCCTTCCTCGCGCCGATGGGCGCCGCGACGATGCGGATGCGCGGACGCCACGGCGTCGCGCTGCTGGCGTGGTCGGCGCTCGTGTGGGGGCTCGAGTGGACGTCGTGGTGGCTGGCCGCGCAGGCCGCCGGCCTGGATCTCGGGCTGCTCGATGTCGGCTATCTCATGGGCCTCGCGACGATCTTCGTGCTCGTGCCAAGCGGGCCGGGCTACGTCGGCACGTTCGACGCTGCGCTGGTGTTCGGCTTGCACGCGCTGGGGCACAGCGGGTCCGCGCTGTCGTTTCTGCTGCTCTTGAGGTTCGTGATCGCGGTCCCGATCACGCTCATCGGCTTGGGGGTCCTGGCCGGGCGCTTCGGGGGGATCGCGCGGATGCGCGCGGCGGTGCGGGCGTCGTGAGGGTCGCGGTGCTGGGGGCGGGTGTGGCCGGGCTCGTGGCCGCGTACCGGCTGACGCAGGAGGGGCACGTCTGCGAGGTCTACGAGCGCTGGCCGGGGCTCGGCGGCCAGGCGGCGACGCTCGACGTGGGCGGCGGCGAGCTGCTCGAGCGCTACTACCACCACCTGTTCACGAGCGATCGCCACATCGTGTCGTTGTACGAGGAGCTCGGGATGGGCGACGAGCTCGAGTGGCGCCAGTCCTCGATGGCGTTCTTCGTCGACGGGCGCCAGTGGGCGTTCAACGGCGCTTTGGATCTGCTGCGCTTCCGGCCGCTGCCGTTGCTGGCGCGGGTCCGGATGGGGCTTGCGGTCTTGCTGCTGCAGAAGCGCGCGCACGAAGCGGGGCCGTTCGAAGGGATCACCGCCCACGAGTGGATCGAGTCGCGGATGGGTCGCGCGCCGTGGCGCAAGATCTGGGGGCCGCTGTTGCGCGGCAAGTTCGGCGAGCGGGCGGAGGACATCTCGATGGCGTGGCTGTGGAGCAAGCTCACGCTGCGCCGCCAGCTCGAGGGGGACGAGGCGCGCCAGGAGCAGCTTGGCTATCCGAAGCACTCGTGGGAGCTGTTGTTCGACGCGCTGCGTTCTGCGATCGAGGCGGGTGGGGGTCGGGTGCTGATCGACCGGCCGGCGGCGGGGCTGCGCCGTGAAGGTGCGGGCTTCGTGGTGGCTGGCGGCGCGAACGGATCGTTCCGGCTTGGGCACGACCCACAGACCTTCCTCAGGGGAGAGGAGGAGACGTACGACGCGGTCGTCGCGACGGTCCCTAACGACGTCTTCCTCGGCCTGCTCGACGACGACCTCGCCGCCGAGATCGGGTCGGACTACCTCGACCGCCTGCGCACGACCGAGTACCACACCGCGCTCTGCCTGCTGCTCGAGCTCGACCGCCGCTTCTCGCCGTTCTACTGGACGAACATCGCCGACACGACGATCCCGTTCGTCGGCCTCATCGAGCACACGAACTTCATCGACCCGGCCAGGTACCAGGGCCGCCGCTTCCTCTACGTCGCGAACTACCTCGCCCCCGGCGACCCGCTGCTCGCGCTGACGGAGGCCGAGCTGCTCGACGCCTACCTGCCCGGCCTGCAGGCCGTGCAGCCCGAGTTCTCCCCGGGCTGGATCGTCAAGAGCTGGCTGCACCGCGAGCCGGCCGCCCAGCCGATCGTCACGGTCGGCTACCACAAGCGCATCCCCGCCTTCGCCACGGGAGTACCGGGGTTGATCCTCGCCAACACGACCCAGATCTATCCCGAGGATCGCGGCACGAACTACTCCGTCCGTCTCGGCGGCGACGCCGCGCGCGCCCTTCTCTCAGATCAGCGGTAGCCGCCGGCGCCGTTTGGTGCAACCATCAAGGCCATGCTCGTCCTCGTCCTCGCGATCCTCCTGGGTCTGCTCGCCTGGCTCGTCGTCAAGAAGACCGAGCATGTCGATCCGGCTATTCGCCGCGCGGCGATCGCGTGCGCGATCGGGTGCGTCCTGGCCGTGCTGGCGGTGCGCGCCGGGCCGGTGGGCATCGGCCTGCTGGTCATCGGGCTGGTCGTGGTCTGGCTGCGCATGCGCGGCCGGGGCGGTGGCGGCGGCGACGACGGTCGCGACCCGCCGGACGAGCCCGAGCCCGACCCCGGGCCCCGCGAAGAGGTGCGCCCGGAGCGGGTCGAGGACGACGCGCTGGACCGGGCGCGCTCTGAGTGGGAGCGCGAGCTGCCCAAGCGCTAGGCCCCGGTCAGGCGGCAGGGCCGTGGCAGACGGCCTCGATGTTGTGGCCGTCAGGGTCCAGGACGAACGCGCCGTAGTACTGCGGGTGGTAGATCTCGCGCACGCCGGGGCCGCCGTTGTCGGTCGCGCCCGCGGCGAGCGCGGCGTCGTGGAACGCGTCGACCGTCGCGCGATCCGGTGAGCTGAACGCGACGTGCACCTGCTCCTCGCCGCCGCCGTCGCGCAGCCAGAGCTCGGGCTTTCCGTCGACGCCGAGGCCGGCGACGCCGGGGAACTCCATGATCGTCGCGATGCCGAGCGGCGCGAGCGCCTGCTCGTAGAAGGCCTTCGACGCGGCGAGGTCCGAGACGCGGATGACGATGTGGTCGAGGATCGACATCGCGGTCAGAGCAGCGCGGCGAGGATCGCGCCGATGAGGACACCCGCGAGCAGCGTCGTGCCGAGCACGAGCGTCAGCACGCCGACCACGAGCTTGCGCGGAACGAGCCGTCCGGCGCGCCGGGCGAGCGCTCGCGGGCGCATCGTCCGCAGCACCGCGATGGCGCCGGCGGCACGGCCAAGCAAGCCGCCGCCCCAGCGCTCGATCTCCGCCGCGCGCACGCGCTCCTCCCAGGCGAGCACCATCGTGCGGGCCTCGCGGCGCGCCGTACGGCGCCGCCTCGGGAGGCCATCGAGGCGATCGCGCCAGTAGGCGAGCGACTCCCGCGCCTCCGCAGACGACGGGGCGCGGATCGCGTCCCGGACGTCGTCGTCGTGCGCATGCGCGGGCATCGCGGGCATGCGCTCGATCATAGATCGCATCGCGCGTGGCCCGCGCAGGCGAGCGCCGCCTGCGCGTCGCCCGCGCAGGCGGCGAGCGATCGCTTGCGGGCGCCAATCCGCGCCCCGAGCGCGGCCTCGCCGGCAGGCGATGCCGGCGCCGGGCACGAGCGCGACGCGCCGTCGCGGCGGGTGACCTCCCGGCTCGGCCGCGCTACTTCCGGGACGCGACCACGTTCAATGGGCATGCGCCGAACTGTCGTCGCCACTCTCGCTCTCGCATCAGCCTTCGCCGCCGCGGCGCCGGCCGCCAGCGCCGCCCCACCGTGGTCGGTGCCGGGCACCGTGCCCGGGACCCAGACCGTCAACCCCTTCACGATCGCCATGTCGCTCGGCAACGGCAACCGCGGCGCGCTCGGCTACACGAGCTCCGTGCCGCCGGCCAGCGGCTGCACGCAGATCGCATCGGTCGCCGGTGTCGGCAACGGCGCCCCCGGCAGCCCGCGCAGCCTCAGCCCCTACGACCTCGCCGCGCCGCCGGTCGCCTACGCGAACATCCACTCGATCCTCGTCCAGCGGCGCACGCTGGATCGCGACTGCACGACCTCGCGCCTGGCCGTCAGCTTCGCGTCGCTCCCCGGCACGATCGGCACCCGCCGGATCCTCGACGACTCGGTGAGGCTTCAGGACGTCGCCCTCGCGGCCAACGCGAGGGGCCAGGCCGCGATCGCCTGGACCGAGGACAAGGGCTACGTCGGGCGACGCGCCAAGCCGGACCGGCTGTACGTCTCGCTGCGCCCGGCCGGCGGGCGGTTCGGCGCACCGTCGGTCATCGTCGGCGCCGACAAGCTGTCGGGCGTCAGCGTGGCGTACGGCGCCCGCGGCGACCTGCTCGTCGCGTTCGAGAGTCAGTCGATCTCGAGCTCCGGCAGCACGGGCCCGCGCCGCGTGCAGGCGCGCTTCCGGCGCGCCGGCCACGGGTTCGGCGCGATCAGGGACCTCGGCCCGCACCAGGGCATCACCGACATCGTCACGGCCGTCACCCCCGCAGGGCGCGGCTACGTCGCCTGGGGCACGCAGGACGGCGGCATCGAGGCGAACGATCCGTTCAACTTCTGGGCGGCGACAAAGGCCGCCGGGCCACACAGCTTCGAGGCGGCCACGCGGCTCTTCCGCGGCCGGGGCGGCGACGTCGTTCGCCCCGGCGGGCGCCCGGGCCTCGGCACGAACGGCGAGCACGGGCTGCTCGCGTTCACCGGCATCGGCGACGGCGGTTCGGGCGTCGGGACCATCAGGCCCGTGCTGACCTCGGTAACCGACAACGCCGGGCGCTTCGGGCCGCCCCTGCCGGTGGGCGGCAACGGCCCCGTGGGCGGCCTGGCCGTCCAGCCCGACGGCACCGCGACGATCGTGTGGGCAGGCCAGACCACCGGCCCCGAAGAGCAGGCCACGGGCATCTTCGCCGCGACCCGCCCACCGGACGGCGCCTTCCAGACGACCCCCGAGCTCGTCGCGACGATCCCGACCCTCCCGGTCCCCGTCCCCACGGTCGCCGCCCCGCGCAACGGCGGCGCGGTCCAGGCGGCGTGGTTCGAGCGCGGCGCCGGCATTCGCGTCAGCCGGCGCGGGTAAAGGCGCCGGCCGACACGATCAGTCGAGCGCGTCCTCGTACACCTGCCACGTCGCGCGCGCCGCGTCGTGCCACGTCCAGGCGGGCGGCTTCGGCGCGGGCCGGCGCGCGGCGGCACCCGCCGCGAGCAGCGCCTCGATGTCGCCGGACGCCACGAACGTCGCCCGGTCGCCGAGCACCTCGCGCAGGACCGGTAGGTCCGACGCGACGACCGGCGTGCCGCACGCCAGCGCCTCGACCGTCGGCAGGCCAAAACCCTCGTCGTCGGACGGGAACACGAGCGCGCGCGCACCGGAGTAGATCGCGGCGAGGTGGTCGTCCGAGACGTGACCGGTGAGGGTCACGTCGGGCAGCTCGTGCGCCCACGGCTTCGTCGCGCCGACGAGCACGAGCGGCAGCTCGCGCGGCGCCTTCACGAGCGCGGCGATGCGCTTGCGCGGGTCGGGCGTCTGCAGCCCGCCGACCCACAGCAGGTAGTCCGCGGGCAGCCGGTAGCGCTTGCGCACCGCCGCGATCTCCTCCGGGCCGCGCTCGTGCAGCGCCGGGGCTGGCGCCTCGGACACGACGACGAGCCGGTCGTCCGTTATCCCGAGGTGCTCGGTGACCTCTGCCGCCACCACCCCGCTCGGGACGATGACGTACTTCGAGCGCTCGACCGCGAGGTAGCGCATGCGAAAGCGGATGCCCGTGCGCAGGTACTCGCTGCGGCGCTTGAGCGGGACGACGTCGTGCAGCGTCACGACCTGCGGGCACGGCGGGCGCAGCAGCGCGCCGTCGATCCAGGGCGAGTGGAAGACGTCGACGCGCCGCGGCCTGTGGGTCTCGACGATCTCGTCGCCGGGCGCGGCGGTCTCGTGCAGCGCGTGGAGCAGGCAGCTGACGTAGCGCCCGATGCCGCGCGGGTCGTGGGCGGAGCGGCTGTCGAAGGCGACCTTCATCGCCCCGCCGCCTTCAGCAGGATCTGCTCGACGCGGTCCGCGTACGCGTCGGCGCCGAAGCGCTGCGCGCGCTCGCGCGCGGCCGCGCCCATCTCGGCGCGCCGGCTGAGCACCTCGAGGACCGCCGCGGCGAGCTCGTCCGGGCGGCCGGGCTCGACGAGCCGCCCCGTCTCGCCGTCGGCGACGACCTCCGCGAGGCCCCCCACGCGCGTGGCGACGACGGGGGTCCCCGCCGCCATGGCCTCCGCGAGCACCGTTCCGAACGGCTCCTGTCGCGACGGCGCGACGAGCACGTCGAAGTGGCGCATCACCGCCGCCCCGTCGGCGACCCACCGCACGTGCTCGACCTCCTGCGACGCGTTCACCTCGGCGGCGTATTCGGGCGCCGAGTCGTACGGGTCGTCGCCCACGAGCACCACGCGCGAGCCGGGCGCGCCCGCGTGGATCGCCGCCGCCGCCCGCACGAGGTCAAGCGGCCCCTTGCGCGGCTCGATGCGCCCGACGAAGCCGACGATCGGCCCGCCGCCGTTGCGCGCCGCAAACGGCGCCGGCACGTCGGGGACGTCGAGCTCGACAGGGCAGTAGACGACGTGCGCGTCGAGGCGGGGCGCAAGCCGCGCGGCGACGGCGCCCGAGTCGGCGAGTACCGCGTTGGCGAGCGACCAGAAGCGCGGCACCCGCTCGACGATGTCATGGACGTGCAGGACCGTCCGCCGCCCGGCCAGCGCCGGGAGCAGGCGCCCGCTGACCGTGCCGTTGAGGTACACGAGGTCGTAGTCGCGGGCGAGCCTGCGAACGCCCGGAAAGCTCCCGACGGCCCGCAGCCCGGCACCGCGCTCGAGCCCTCCGAGCGCGATCCGCACGACCGGCAGCCCGGCGTCGTCGAGCGGCCCGGGCTCGGGTGTGGCGAGCGTCAGCTCGTGACCGCGCGCCCGCAGCCTGCGCCCGAGGCGCAGCAGCCCGATCTCAGCCCCGCCGGGGTGGGCGACGGCACATACGGCGAGAATGCGAAGCACACACGGATCGTCGCAGGGCGCGGGCCACCGCGGCGGGGTGAGTGCCGGAAGCTGGTGTGTCGGCCGTCAGCCGTGGTTGCTCCCGCACAGGGCGAGGCCCCGGTCGCGCTCGTTGTCGGCACCGCCGGTGAAGAAGGCCTCCGGGGTCCAGCCCCACTTGTTGTCGTCGGAGAGCGTGTACGCCCACCAGGTGTTGCGCCAGCCCTTCGGATGGACATACGTCGCCGCGGGGAACTGACGCTGGCACACGAAGTGCTGGTTCGCGGTGCCCTTGAGCCAACCGGCCGCCGATGGCGCGCCGGCGCCGGCCGCGCGTGCGACCGGCCTGCCGTGCACCGGCACCCAGCCGTTCGGCGGCAGCCCCGCGGTGAGCGGGCAGCGCTGGACGCGCTCCGAGGTCCAGCTCACCGAGATCGGCCCCTCGCACGGCGCGCTGTCGCTCGTGCCCGGCGGAGGCGGAGGTGCGACCGGCGGAGGCGGGGGTGGGGGTGGCGGTAGCGCTTGGGGCGGCGCCGCCGGCGGCTGCGCCGGGGCGCCGGCGGGCGGGTTGGCTGCGGCGGGTGGGGGCTTGGCCGAAGCCTCGGAGTGCGACTTGCGCTGGCGGCGGGAGCGCCCGGAGGACGGCGGCGGCGGAGGTGCCGCTCCTGCGCTCGAGCCGCGGGCGCCGGCGGCGGGCGCTCGCGCAGGAGGCGCGGCGGGGGCGGGCGCCGTGCCGCGCGACGGCTTCGCGTTCGATGCGGAGCCTCGCCGCTGCTGCGCCGGGGCGCCGCCATCCGATTGAGCGCCGGGCGCGGTCACGGTCCGGGTCGGAGTGGTCGACGACGGCGCCGCGCCGGCGGCGGTGCGGCGCGGCGGGTCGTCCCCGCCGGCGGTCAGCGCCACGACGGCGACGACGACGAGCAGCGCCGCGCCGATCGCGGCCGCGATCGGCAGCCGAAGCCGGGCGCGCCCGGCGGGCGGAGCGGTGGCAGCGGCGGGGACGTGCTCCGAGCGACGCCGGTTGCGCAGGACGGTGCGGCCGCGGCCGATGGTGCCGCCCGCGGCCGAGGTGCCCTCCGCGGCCGAGGCGCCGGCTGCGGCGGAGGTGCCGTCCGGGGCGGCGGTCCCGGCTGCGGCGGAGGCGCCGGTGCCGGCGATCCCGGGAACCTCCGCCGGCAGCACGAGCGGTGTCACGGCGACGCCGAGCGCGCGCTCGGCCTCCTGCAGCGACTCGGCGAAGGCGCGCGCGCTCGCGGGGCGCGCGGTCGGATCCTTGGCCAGCGCCACGCGCAGCGCGTCCCAGACCGGCGCGGGCACGCCTTCGGCGCGCAGGTCCGGCGGGTCCTCCGTCAGCGCGCGATGCAGCAGCGGGTGGATCGTCTCGTCGCTCTCGCGCGCGAACGGTGCCCGCCCGCTGAGCAGCTCGTAGAGCGTCGAGGCCAAGGAGTAGACATCGGACGCATGGCTGGCGGGCTGGCCCGCGAGCACCTCGGGCGCCGCGTGGGCGAGCGTCGCCGTGATCTCGCCCGTGCGGCTGTGGCTCGCGCCGACAAGGCGGGCGATCCCGAAGTCCGCGAGCTGCGGCTCGCCATACGCGGACATCAGCACGTTGTCGGGCTTGACGTCGCGATGCAGGACGCCCGCGGCGTGCGCCGCGCCGAGCGCTCCCGCGAGCTTGACGCCGAGCGCGGCCGCGTCCTCGGCGGCCAATGGGCCATCGCGGCGCAGGCGCTCGGTCAGCGTGCCGCCGGGGAGGTAGTCCATGATCAGAAACGGCCGCTGCTCGGTTGAGGTCCCCGAGTCGAACAGCGAGACGATGTTCGGATGGCCCGACAGGGCGCCGAGGACCTGGCACTCGCGCTCGAAGCGGCGCCGGTCGTCGTCACTCTGCGCGACGACGCTCAGGACCTTCACCGCAACAGTCCGCCCGACGGCCTCCTGGCGCGCGCGGTACACGACGCCAAAGCCGCCCTGTCCGATTTGCGTGGCATCGCTGATGCCGGTGATGTGAAGCTCGACTGGTAGTGACATTTACCGCCTCACCTTATTTACGCGCGCGCACGGTACCCGCACAGTCGCTTCCTAAACATCGGCAAGGGCGCGACGCCTCACTGGCCGCCGCCGGCCTGCATGATGTTCGCCGAGATCCGCTGCAGCTGGTCGCGCAGCTCGTCGAGCTCGGTCTTGGCCTTTTCCAGCGCGCTCTTGGTCTCCGGCCAGGTCTGGTCGCGGAACTGCGCGGCCAGCGGGCCGTCCCAGACGTTGGGATCCGACAGCGTCCTGCCCTGCGTGTCGAGCTGGGAGATCTGCTCGGAGAGCCCGCCGTTGATGATCGCCTGCACCTGCTGGATCGACGTCTTGGCCTGCTCGGTCGACAGCACACGCTCTGACATCGGCGCTCCTTTCAGTGTTTATGCCGAGCGCCCAACCGTACGTGCCCCGGCTCGCGCTGCGTGTGACCCACGTCACGCACCTCTCCACAATCATCCGTTCTCCTGTAGCGGGCCGATGCACAGCGCGACGAGTTACTGACATGCCAGATCTTGGTCCATACGAGGAGCCGGTCGGCTTCGAATGGGACGCGGCCGACCGGCTCGCGTCCGCCCTGCGGTCCCTGAGCGACCTGCTCGACGAGCAGGTCCCGAACCGCAAGGGCTACGCGTCGACCGCCAGGACCGACTGGAAGGGCGCGTTCGCCGAGCAGTTCGACGGGCGGATGGACATCTGCACCGGCGATGCCGACCGCTTCGCCCGAGCGCTCGACAGCACCGCCGACCAGGTCGACGAGCTGGCCCGCCTCGCACGCGAGGAGCAGCACCGCCGCGACCTCGCCAAGCAATGGAAGCGCGACCACGACGCGTGGCAGCGCGAGCGCGACGAGCGCGACGGCTGGTCGGTCGCGACGGACTGGGTGTCCGAGGAGATCGGCTGGGGCGAGTCGGGTGAGCCGCTTCCGCCCGACCCGCCGAAGTCCGAGACGAAGTACACGTCCGAGGCGCCGCCCGCGCAGGGCCGCGAATAGCGATGCCCACGAGCTCCGCCCGCCCGGACGACCTCGACAAGTTCGCGACCGACAGCCGGGCCGCCGACGACGCGCTGGACGGCATCTACAAGCGCATCCAGGGCGCCTACACGGACTTCGTCAACGGCTGCAAGTGGGGCCACCTCGACGCGACCTCGATGCTCAAGGGCTTCGGCGAGTACCTCGGCTGGAACGAGCTCGACGCCAAGTGGGTCGCGCACATCGCGGGCCTGTTCCGGGCCGCCGGCGGCAGCGGCAACATCTCGACGCTGTCGGACGCCGCGATCGCCGCGAGCCTCGCGCAGGCCGGGCTCGACATCGACCGCCAGTCCGTGACCTTCGACGACCCCGTCGCGTTCGGCTTCCCCCCGACCTCCGGCTACGCCGACGACCCGGTCAACACCGCCAGCGGCAACTTCGTCGAGCTCGAGCTCGACCTCGCGTTCACCGGGCTGCTCGAGGGGCTGCGCCTCGCGCGGACCTACAACAGCCGCTCCGACCGCCCCGGCCCGTTCGGAGCGGGCTGGTCGTCCTGGGCGACGGCGCGCCTGCGAGCGGTCCCCGAGGGCGCCGAGTACGAGGGGCCCAACGGCCAGCGGGCGCTGTTTCCCCGAATGGGCGCGGGCTACGGCCGCGTCGTCGGCGTCAACGCGCTCGTCGAGCCGCTCGACGGTGGCGGCCTGGCGCTCAGGTGGTTCGGAGGCGGCAGCTGGGAGTTCGACGACGCGGGCCTGCCCGCGCGGACCGAGCACGGCCCCGGGACCGAGGTGCGCCTGCGCCACGACGCCGGACGCCTCGTCGAGCTCACCCACCGCGGCGGCAAGCGCATCGAGCTCGAGTGGGACGACAACCGCATCGTCGCGGCGACCTGCTCCGACGGCCGGCGCGTGGCCTACGGCTACGACGAAGCCGGCCATCTCGTCGAGGTCGACCGCTCCGGCGCCGCCCGGCGCTACGGGGTCGACGACGACGGCCGCATCCTCACCGTCACCGATCCCGACGGCGTCGTCGAGGTCGCAAACGTCTACGACGACGAGGGCCGCGTCGTGCGCCAGCGCTCGCCGTTCGGGCGCACGACGCACTTCACGTACCTGCCCGGACGCGTCACGGTCACAAGCGACGAGAACGACGGCCCGCCGAACACCTACGTCCACGACGACGCGGGCCGCGTCCTGCAGATCCTCGACGGCGACGAGCAGCGGATGGCGTTCAACTACGACCAGTGGGGCAACCCGGTCGTCGTCACGGAGCGCAGCGGCGCCGCGACGATCCAGCGCTGGGACGACCGCGCGCGGCTCGTGCGCCGCGTGCTGCCGACAGGCGCAAAGCTGACATACGCCTACGACGACGCCGACCGGGTCGTCGAGGTCGCGGCATCCGACGGCGCGGTGACGCGGATGTCCTACGAAGGCGACGAGCGCAGCCCGTCGGAGATCGTCGACCCCGAGGGCGGCGTCACGCGGCTGACCGTCGAGGGCGGCCTCGTACGCGCGATCGTCGACCCCGACGGCGTGCAGCTGCGCTTCGAGTTCGACGCCGACGGCAACGTCATCGCGACGATCGACGCCGACGGCAACGTCGCCCGCACCCAGCGCGACGCCGCCGGCCGCGTGGTCGCCGCCGAGACCCCCATGGGCCGGCGCACGACGTTCGCCTACGACGATCGCGGCCTGCCGGCCGAGCGCCGCGACCCCGGCGGCGGCGTGTGGCGCTTCGAGCACACCCCCGCCGGGCGCCTGGCGAGCGTGACCGACCCCACCGGCGCACGCGGCGAGACGCGCTACGGCGAGCACGGCCGCCCGACGGCCACCGTCGATCCGCTGGGCTACGTCACCGCGCGCGACTACGACGTCTTCGGCAACCTCAGCGCGATCGTCGCTCCCGACGGCGCGGAGTGGGCGTACGGCTACGACGCGCTCATGCGCCCCACGACGATCGACGACCCGACCGGCGCGACCTGGCGGCGCGAGTTCGACGGCAACGGCAACCTCGTCGGCAGCACCGACCCGGCCGGGGTTCACCGCAGCGCCACCGTCGATCCGGCGGGTCGCGTGACGGGCATCGACGACGGGCTCACGTCGAGCACGTTCGAGTTCGACGAGCTGGGCCGGGCCGTCGCGCACATGCGCCCCGACGGGACCGAGGCGCGCTGCGAGTACGACCGCTGCGGACGCCGAGTCTCCGTCGAAGACCCCGTCGGCGGCACCACGCGCTTCGAGTACAGCCCCGGCGGCAAGGTGGTGCGCGAGATCGCACCCTCGGGCCGCGTGGACGCGCTCGAATACGACCGCTGCGGACGCGCCGTGGCGCGCGTCGACGGCGCGGGGCGCCGCTGGGAGTACGGCTACGACGCCGACGGCGCGCTCGTCGAGCGCACGGAGCCCGACGGGGAGACGACGCGCTTTCGCTACGACGACGCCGGCAGGCTCGCCGAGACGGCGCAGCCCGCGCGCGGGGTCCGGCGCTACGAGTACGACGCCGCCGGCCGCCCGACGGCGATCACCGACCGCTTCGCCGGGCGGCGCGGCTTCGAGTACGACGCGGCGGGGCGGCTCGTCGCCGCGACGGACGCCAACGGCGCGACCACCCGCTACGGCTACGACGAGCGCGGCCGGCTGACCGAGATCGTCGATCCGCTCGGCGCCACGACGACCCGCCGCTACGACCCCGCCGGCAGGCTCGTCGCCGAGACCGACCCGCTCGGGCGCACCTCGACCGTGACCTACGACGCGGGTGGGCGCGTCGTCGAGCGCACCGACGGCTCGGGCCGCACGTCGCGCTGGTCCTACGACAGCTCGGGCCGCGTCAGCTCGTTCGGCCCGGCGGGTGCCGACCCGATCGTCGTCGAGCGCGACGAGCTCGGCCGCGTGGTCGCGCTCTCCGAGCCGGGATCGTTCTCAAACGAGCTGCGCTGGGATCGCGCCGGCCGGCTCGTCGAGCGCCGCCGCGACGACGCCGCCATGCGCTGGCGCTACACGCCCGACGGCGAGCGCGCCGCGCTCGAGCATCCCGACGGCTCGCAGACGACCTACCGCTACGACTCCAGCGGGCGGCTCGCCGGCAAGGCGCACCCGGGCCTCGGCGCGATCGAGCTTGAGCGCGACGCGGGTGTCCGGCTCGTCGGCGCGACTGGCGACGGGATGCGCGCGTCGTGGCGCTACGAGCGCGGCGAGCTCGCGGAGTACCGCTTCGAGGCCGCCGGCCGCACCCGCACCGCGCTGCTGACCCGCGACGGCGTCGGGCGCGTGGTCGAGGCGATCGTCGACGGCGCCGCGCAGCGCTTCTCCTACGACGCCGCCGGCCAGCTCGCCGGCGCCGACACACCGCACGGCGCGCACGACTTCGCCTACGACGCCGGCGGCCGGCTCGTGCGCGAGCGCACGCCGGTCGCGACGCTCGACTACGAGCACGACGCCGCCGGGCAGCTGCTCGCGCTGCGGCGTGACGGCGGCGCGGCGGTGGCGCGCTTTGAGTACGACGGGTCGGGCCGCCGGGTCAGCGAGGCCGAGGAGAGCTTCAGCCGCACGTGGCGCTGGGACGAGCTCGGCCGGCTCGCCGAGGTGCGCTCGGCGGGTCGCGACGGCGAGTGGACGACGAGCGTCGCGGTCGACGCGCTCGGGGAGCTCGCGCGCGTCGGCGACACCGCGATGATGTGGGACACGGCGAGCCCGCTGTCGCCGCTGTCATGGCTCGACGGGCGGGCCGTCATCGGGTACGGAACCCCGTGGGCGCTGGCCGGCGACGGAGCCGCGGAGTGGCTTGCGCCGGACTGGCAGGGCACGGTCGGCGACGCCGCGCGCGACCCATGGGGCGGGGTGCTGGGCGCGCCCTCGGGCGCGGGTGCGCCCGGCCTCGGCTACCGCGGCGAGCTCGAGTTCGACAACCAGACCTGGCTGCGACACCGCGTCGACGAGCCGCGGTCGCGGACGTTCCTGTCGCCCGATCCGCTGCGCCCGGTCGCGGGCACGGCCTGCGCCGCGAACCCGTACCACTACGCCGCCAACAACCCGATCGGGCTGCTGGACCCGCTCGGCCTCAGCCCGCTCAGCGACGCCGACCTCTCCACCTACCGCGACCAGATGGACCGCAACATCTGGGAGACGGCCGGCGACTTCGTCGTCGAGAACGTCGACTACATCGCGGCCGCCGCGCTCATCGTCGGCGGGGCGGCGCTCATGGTGACGGGCGTCGGCGGGCCGCTTGGCATGGCGCTCGTTGGCGCGGGCGTCGACGCCGGCATCCAGAAGTTCACGACCGGCGGGGTCGACTGGGGCAGCGTCGCCGTCAACGGCGTGATCGGCATCGCCAGCGGCGGCGTCGGCGGGCGGCTGGCCACGGCGGTCGGCTCGAAGATCACGAACCCGGCGGTGCGCAACGTCGTCGAGAACGGCGTCGAGGAAGCCGTGAGCGGGATGGCCGACCGCGGGATGCACGGCGAGAACATGTTCAGCCCCGCCGCCATGCGCTACGACCTGCTTGGCGTCGCGCCCTCGAGGGCACGCGCGCCGGGCGGCGACCTCGGCGGTGGTGGCGGCGGCGACGGGATCTCGATCTACCGCACCGCGCGCCGTGGCGACGGCGATTACGAGCTCGAGCATGGGCTCAAGCCGTCCAACCACGAGGTCGACTCCGTGACCGGCGGCCCGGGCAGCGCGTACCTCGGCAGCGAGTCCGTCACCCAGAAGTACGTCGGTCGCGGACCCTACGAGGACTACTACGCGGAGTACCGGATGGCGCCCGAGTTCCAGGAGGAGTTCAAGGACTACCACTTCGGATACGAAGGCGTGAAGACCCCCGACACGTTCGAGTACGAGATCCCGCACGACAAGATCGACCGCTTCAACGAGCTGACGCGATCGCGGCATAGGATCGACCCGTGAGCGCGTCGCGGCTGCCGGCCGGCGAGGTCGGGAGGTGGAGGATCCGTCGCCACCACCCGTTCGGGTTGGAGGTCGAGTCGGTGGAGCGGCCGGAGGTCGTCGGGGTCGTGGACCTCGTGCTGCTCGGGGCCGACGAGCGCGCGGACGACGAGGGCTTTCCGCCCGTCGGGAGCGTCGTGGACGCCGTCGTCGCAGGGTACACGCCGAGCGGGCAGCTGCGGCTGAGCACGCGGGCGGAGGACCTGCCCGGCCCACGGTAGAAAGCGGGTTACGGCGCGGCCGGCAGCGCGACCTGGACGATCTCGACCTCGCCGTTGTGAGCGCTGTAGCCGCGCCCGGCGACCATCCGCACGGGCGCGCGGCGCGGGAGGTTCGCGCCGAGCAGGTCGCCGTCGAGGTCGATGTTCGGGCGCAGCAGCACGCCGGTCTTCGAGCGGGCGACGGTCTTCGTCCAGTGGCCGTAGGCCGAGCGCAGGCTGTCCGAGCGGCCGGCGGCGATGACGTGCAGCTGCGGGCCGGCGCTCGACAGGAGGCCGGCGATCGCGCCGTCGGCGTCGTCGATGCCCTCGGCGTCGTCGATCAGGACGACGGCCGGGCCGGCGATCGTCCGAGCTTCGGCGAACAGCGCCGTGGCCTCGCCCCCGGCGTCCGCGAACTGGTCGATCGCCGGGCAGTCGCGCAGCGGTGAGCGGCGACCGCCGACGGCCGCGAGGAAGACGTTCGGGCCTGCGCGGCGCAGCGCCTCGGCGATCGTCCACAGCGTGAGGCTCTTGCCGCTGCGCGCCGGCCCGGCTACGAGCGCGTGCTCGCCTTCGTAGAGCACGAGCTCGGCCGCGGCGAGGTCCGACTCGCGCACGCCGATCGGGATCCGCCACGGCTCGCCGGAGAGGTCGGGCGGCGCCTGCAGCGACGCGAGCTCGACCTCCTCGGGCAGGACGCCGATCGTGGGAGCCACCCGCGGCGCGCCCGGATAGCGCGCGGCGACGTCCGCCGCGGCGGCGCCGAGCGAGGGCTCGGGCCGGCCGACCTGGATCTGCAGGCCGTGCTGCGCGCTGACCGCGCGGCCGCGCACGGGCGCCGGGACGTCGCGGCGCTTGAGCCCCGCGGAGACGTAGTCGTAGGCGTCGCCGAGCCGGAAGAGCCACTTCTGGGGTGTC
The DNA here is from genome assembly GCA_963839905.1 of uncultured Actinomycetes bacterium. Taxonomy (GTDB): domain Bacteria; phylum Actinomycetota; class Thermoleophilia; order Solirubrobacterales; family Solirubrobacteraceae; genus CADCVQ01. The sequence continues at coordinate 71,081 of CAWIXC010000020.1, forward strand.
ACGGCGCCCCACGCGCCGGGCGCGGTGCTGATCCGATCCGCCGACACCGCGAACCAGATCCCGACCGCGCGCCCGTCGGCGTAGACGCGGGCGAGGGCGTCCATGAGCTCGAGGCCGGCGATGTCGTCGAACTCCGCGCGCATCGCAGCGAGGTTGTCGATGAGGACGATCGTGCGCCGTGGGGTGGCGCGGTCCTCGCGGCGGCGCTCGAGCTCGCCGCTGAGGTGGCGGATCATGCGCGTCTGGCGCTCGCGGTCGGTGCCGTAGTCCAGCGCGAAGAGCTCTAGCTCGTCGGGTGAGTGCGTCGTTGCGAGGCTCAGCGCGAGGCTCGCGAGCGTCGTCGTGGTGCCGCTGCCGGGGATGCCGAGCAGCAGCAGGTTCCCCTCGCGCAGCTCCCAGCCGACCGGGTACTGCGTCTGGCGGCGCGGGTCGTCGGCGAGCGCCACGATCGCGGTGTCTGTGCCCGCTGTCTGCTCGGCGGCGAGCAGCTCGGCGAGGTCGATGCGCTCGGGCAGCGGCTCGGGCCACGGGCGCCGCGGCGGCGCGATGCGCGCGGCCTCGTTGGCCTCGACGATCGCGTTGACGAGCAGCTCGAGCTCGGACTCGCGCGGCGCCGCGGCGTGGCCGGTCGTCGTCATCGCCTCGCGCTCGGCGGGCGGCGCCGGCCCGAAGGCGAACGGCGCGATGTCGACCATCGGCTCCGACGCGCCCGCGACGGCGTGGCCGAGGAACGCCGTCTGGATCGGCACGACCTCGCCCGGCCCGAGCCGGATGTACGCGCGCCCCGGCAGGTGGCGGCTGAGCTCCGACGCGTCGCGCAGGCCGATGACGTCCAGCGAGTCGTTGGCGTCCTGCACGCGCAGCGCGATCCGCAGGTTCGTGTTCGTCCGGATGTTCTCGTTGACCGCGCCCGAGGGACGCTGCGTGGCGAGTCATGTGCACGCCGAGCGTGCGCCCGCGCTGGGCGACGCTGACGAGCGCCGAGAGGAAGTCCGGGAACTCCTTGGCCATCGTCGCGAACTCGTCGATGACGACGACGAGGCGCGGCATCGGCTCGGCCGGATCGCCGCGCAGGTACTCGCGCAGGTTCTCGGCCCCGGCGCTGCGCAGCTGGCGCTCGCGGTAGTGGATCTCGGCCTCGAGCGCCTCGAGGGCGCGCTCGCCGAGCTGCTCGTCGAGATCGGTGACCATCCCGACGGTGTGCGGCAGCCGGGTGCACTCGTCGAACGCCGCGCCGCCCTTGAAGTCCATGAGGATGAACGTCAGGTGCTCGGGGTCGGTGTACGCCGCGAGGCCGGCGACGAGGCACTTGAGCAGCTCGCTCTTGCCCGAGCCGGTCGTGCCGCCGATCAGGCCGTGCGGCCCGTCGCGGACGAGGTCGAGCGTGAAGACGCCGCTCTCGGTGACGCCGAGCGGCACCAGCCCGCCGGGGTCCTTGCCCGCCTGGCGCCAGCGGCGGCGGATCGCGTCGCCGTCGATGCGCTCGAGCTCGAGCAGCCCGAGCATGCCCACGCTCGCGGGCAGGCCGGCGTCCGCCTGGCGCAGCTCGGGGTCCTGGAAGCGGGCGAGGTCGCGCGCGCAGCCGGCGGCGGTGTCCGTCGTCATGCCGGCTAGCAGCACGTCGATCGTCTCGCGGCCCTCCTCGGGCCGGTGCAGCGTGGCGTCGCCGGTCGCCGCGGCGACCTGGATGACCGTGTTGCAGGCGGAGGGCAGGCGATCGGCGGACGTCGCGACGACGATCCCCGCGACGGGCACCGTGTCGTCGCGGCGGCCGGCGGGCGGCCGGCTGCCTTGCCGGCGGCGCTCGGCCCCGGCGAGCAGCAGGTCGCGCGCGGGCGCGTTCGCGCCCTCGGTCAGGACGTCGGAGTCCAGCACGGCGAGCACGGTGCCGGTGGCGGCGCCGCCGCTCGCGAGGCGGCGCAGCATCGCGTCGCTTTGCTCGCGGGCGTCCGACAGCCAGCGCTGGTCGCCGCCCGAGCTGTCGTGCGTGTGCGGCAGCCACTTGCACCAGTCCCAGTCGGGCGCGCGGCCGGGGTCGACGAAGACGGCGACCGTGACGTCGGCCGGGCCTTGGGTGACCGCGGCCTGGCAGAGCAGGCTGCGGGCGGTGGCCAGCGCGACCTCGCGATCGCCCACGATGCCGACGACGCCGCCGCGCGCGAGGTCGACAGGCGCCGGGACGGCTCGGAGCTTGCCGCTCATGCCCAGCTTGGCCCCTGTCGGGAGCTTGCCGGGGTCCTTCACGGGCGGCTCCCAGGGCAGGTCGGTGACGCCCGCGTAGAGCGTCAGGAAGTCGTCGTGGTGCGGCCGGCGCTCCCACAGGCGCACGCTCGGCAGGCCCGCGCGGCGCAGGATCTCGGCGGGGTCGGGGCACAGGTCGCGCAGGCGGGCGCGCTCGGCGTCGCGTGCCGCGGCGATCGTACGCTCGAACGCGCCGAGCTCGGCCTCGTAGTCGCCGCGCGCCTGCGCGCCGGTCTTGCCGCTGCGCCAGCGCTGCTCGGCGTAGGTGCCCATCGCGATCAGAGGCGTGAGCAGGGTGAACAGCGCGTACTGCGGGTTGCCGGTGACGGCGATCATGACGATGGCCATGACGAGCGGCCCGCAGGTCGAGGCGACGCTGAAGTGCGGCTTGGGCGGCTTGGTGGGCTCGCCGGGCGCGGCGATCGGCTTCGGCATTTCGGGCCGGGCCGGGCGTGGAGGGCGGTTGAACGGGGTGGTGCCGGAGGGGCCGACGTGGCGGCGCAGGTCGAGGCTGAGGGGGCGGTCGGCGTCGCTGACGGTGCGGATCGCCAGGGCGAAGGGGCCGACCTCGATGACGCTGCCGGGGTTCGCGATGGTGCCGTGTTCGCCGGTGACGGGTGTGCCGTCCACGGAGGTCCCGTTCTTCGAGCCGCGATCCCTGACCGTGGTTCTGCCGTCGGGTCCGAGCTCGACGACGCAGTGGCGATGTGAGACCGATGGGTCGGCGAGCGTGACGTCGGCGTTGGGGTCGCGCCCGATCGCGGTCTCGCCGGGGTGGAGCGCGAACGCGGTCCCGCAGCCGGCGCCGGCGACGATCACGAGCTCGATGCCGGTCGAGGGCGTGCGCCGGCGGTCGGGCGGCGGCGGCCCCGACGCCGAGACGACGGCGCCTTCGTGCAGCCCGGCGTCGGCGAGCGCCGTCGATGCGGGCACGACGCGATCGCCGATCACGACCTGCTCGGGCGCGCGCGGGCCGAGCACGGTGCGCAGGACGTCGTCGAGCGTCGCCTCGGGGCGACGTGCGTCGACCGCGAGATCGCGGTCACCCTCGGTTGACCGGAAGAGGACGTGCACGAGTGTTCGGACAGTGCTACCCGGGTCGCGCCCGAGATCCGTGATCCTCGTCACGCAAGCGAGTGAGCCGCTCGTCCGCGGTAGCGTGACGCCGGGTGCGACCCGCGAGCGACTTGCACGACGCAGTCTGGGATCAGGTTCCCGCCGGCGCGCAGCCTGAGCACTTCGCGCTGAGGCGCGCGTTCCTGCTCGAGCATGTGCCGCCCGGCGCGATCGTGCTCGACGTCGGCTGCGGCGCGGGTGAGTTCAGCGCGGCGCTGCTCGAGGCGGGCGCGCGGCCGATCGCGGTCGATGTCGCGCGCGAGGCGCTGCGGCGCGCCGCGGCTCAACTGCCCGGCCTCGATGCGCGGCTGTGGGAGCCCGATGCGCCGCTGCCGCTCGACGACACGAGCGTCGACTACGTCTGGGCGGGGGAGGTGATCGAGCACGTAGCCGATGTCGCGCCGTGGCTGTCGGAGCTGCGCCGCGTCCTGCGCCCGCGCGGGATGTTGCTGCTGACGACGCCGCACCACGGGCCCGGCACGCTTCTGCGGCTCGCGTTGAGCCGGCGCGGGTTCGCGAAGCACTTCGAGCCGCGCTCCGATCACGTGCAGTACTTCGCGCCGCATACGCTGCGCGAGCTGCTCGACGACCTCGGCTTCGATGTCGAGGAGCTGCGCGTCGCCGGCGGCCTGCCGCTGGTGCGCTCGACGATCCTCGCGCGGGCGGTGCGCGGCTGATGCGCGTGCGCCGCGACACGATCCTCGCGCGGGCGGTGCGCGGCTGATGCGCGTCCTGCTCGACACGACGTACGCGCGGCGCGGTCCGAGTGGGACCGGCGTGTACATCGATCGCCTTGCCGGCGCCTTGCGCGCGGAGGGCGTCGAGGTGATCGAGGCCGCCAACGCGCGCCGTCCCGCGCCCGCCGGCGGCGGCCTCGGGAGCGTTCGCAACCTCGCGCTCGACGCGCGCTGGACGCAGGTCGAACTCCCGCGCCGCGCTCGCGACGCGCGCGCGGACGTCCTGCACCACCCCCTGCCGGCGCTGGCCGTCCGTGCGCCTTGCCCGCAGGTCGTGACGATCCACGACCTCGCCTTCGAGCGCCTGCCCGCGCTGTTCTCACCCGCCTTCCGCCGCTACGCCTCCCAGACGCACCGCCGTGCCGCGCGTGGCGCCGACGCTGTCGTGGCGGTCTCCGAGACGACGCGCCGCGACGCCCGCGCGCGCTGGGGCCTCGATGACGCGAAGATCGTCGTCGCCCTGCATGGCCCCGGCCAGGAGCCGCGGCTCGTCGCCGCGGTGCGCGCCGAGCATTTCCTCTACGTCGGCGACGACGAGCCGCGCAAGAACCTCGCCCTCCTGCTCGACGCGCACGCCCGCTACCGCGCGGCGTGCCGCATGACGGCCGCGACGGGCTCGCGCAGCGCGGCCGCGCGGGGAGCAGGCGGCGCGCGGGGCGGCGCGGGTGCCGAGGGCCTCCCGCTCGTCCTCGCGGGCCGCGCCACGACCGAGCAGGATGGCGTCCGCTGCGAGCCCGAGCCGCAGCTCGCGAAGCTGCTCAACGGCACCGCCGCGCTCGTGCACCCGTCGCTGCACGAGGGCTTCGGGCTCACGCCGCTCGAAGCGATGTTCGCGGGCGTTCCCGTCCTCGGCGCCCGGTCGCCCGGCCTCGTCGAGACGTGCGGTGACGCCGCACGCTTCGTCGACCCCTACGACGCCGCCGCGCTCGCGGACGTGCTGGCTGAGCTCGCGACCGACCCCGCCGCGCGCGCCGAGCTCGCCCGCCGCGGGCTCAAGCGCGCCGCGCAGTTCAGCTGGCAGGCGTCGGCACGCTCGCACCTCATGGCGTACGAGCTCGCCCTCAGCTCTGCCCGCCGCTGACGTCGGCGAGCGTCAGGCTCCCGTCGCGCCACCCCCAGCGCCCGCGGCGCGCGCCTCCGCTCGGGCAGCAGGCCGGGTCGTCGTCGAGGTAGACCGGCTCGGAGACGATGATCGCCGGCGGGCGCCAGCGCAGGCCTTCCCCCCGGGGACCTCGAACGCTTCCAACTGTAGTGAGCAGGGCGGGAGCATCGCCGTTCAAGGTTCTACGAGATTTTCGTACAAATCTGTCCGCGGCTTGACTCGGGGTTGACCAGGTGACTACTCTGCGCGCCGCAGCCACGTAACAGCGTGGAGCCTGGGGTGCACGAGATGTCGTGCGGCGGGGCAATGCGGGAATTGGGGGGAGCACCGGATATGCCTGGGTCTGGGTACCACGCCGAGCGGCGTCCACATGCGCGCTGCAACTTCGTGGTCGCGACGACAACCGCTCGGCGGGACGGCAAACAACCGCTCGGCGGGACGGCAAAGGTGACGCGCGGCCCATGCCGACGGGTCCAAATAGCACTGTTGCGCCGCTGGCGACTGGCGCGCGGCGGGTGCTGCCGCCCGCAGGAGAATCCGCATTGCCGCTCTCGTTCCCGCCGCCCTCGGATGGCTGCCGCGTTCGTGAGGGTCAGAGTGGTGAAGGCTCCACGTGCTTGTCGGGTGTGGCCTGTCCGTGTGTCAGCGGCGCCGTTGCGCTGCACTCGGGCGCGCTGATGGTCACAGCGGCGCTGGGCGCTCGAGGGCGAACGTAAACTGTGCCACCGAGATCCCTGCTATCCGTCGGAACCCTCACAGCGACGACCGATGCGGCGACTCCGCGGGAGCACGCCCTGGACGCGCTGCAGCGGGTGCACGGGCTCCTCGAGCCAGGCATGCGAGAGTCCGTTCAACGGCTGTGCGAGCCGGTGCGGACAGTGGCCGGGTATCACCTCGGTTGGTGGGACGACGCGGGCCGACCTGCGGCGCGCGCTGTTGGCAAAGCGATCCGCCCCGCGCTGACATTCGCGTGCGCCGAGGTGGTCGGCGGCTCGCTGGACGCCGCGATGCCAGGCGCTCTCGCCGTAGAGCTCGCACATAACTTCACCCTGCTGCACGACGATGTCATGGACCGCGGACGCACGCGCCGTCATCGGCCAGCGGCCTGGACGGTGTTTGGAGAGGCAACTACGATCGTCGCGGGGGACGCCCTGCTGGTTGCCGCCGTCCAAGCGGTCGCGACGAGCCCTCGCGGCGCCGACGAGGCGGTACGCCTGCTGTGTGATGCGCTGTCGCAGGTCGTCTCGGGCCAGTGCGCGGACATGGCCTTCGAACACCGCGGCGACGTTAGCCTCGACGAGTGCGTCGCTATGGCCGCAGGTAAGACTGCGAGCCTGATCGGCTGCGCATGCGCGCTGGGAGCACTGCTGGCAGGCGCCGAGGCGTCTCGCGTCGTACAGCTGAACCGGTTTGGCCACCACCTGGGCGTCGCGTTCCAACTGATCGACGATGCCCTCGGCATCTGGGGTGATTCGGCGAAGATGGGAAAGCCGGTCGGCTCGGATTTGCAGGCAGCAAAGAAGTCCTTACCGGTCGTCGCAGCGCTGACCTCCGACACAGTCGCCGGCCGCGAACTCGCCGAGCTCTACCTGCGAACGGACCCGCTTGAAGACACGGAGCTGGCACGGGCCGCGGCCCTGATCGACCGCGCCGGCGCTCGTGCTTGGACTCATGCGGAGGCTGAACGGCAGCTGAGGGCCGCGCTGTCGTGCTTGGCGGCCGCTGACCCCGAACCGGTTGCCGCAGCGCGGCTCATAGGCCTCTCTGAACTGATCACCCGACGCAGTCGCTAGGCGCAGCCAAGCCGACTTCAAGGAGCAGATGCATGGAGCAGACCACGATCCCGCCGATCAGCCTGCCTTTCCCAGCGCGCCGGCATCCCGATGCCGAAGCAATCGAGGAGAAATGCCATGATTGGGCGCTGCGATTCGATCTGGTCCGCAGCGAGCGCGCCGCACAGGCGCTGGCCGCCAGCCGCTTCGGCGAGTTCGCCGCATACGCGTACCCCACGGCACCGCTCTTGGAAGCGGAGCTTGCCGCCGAATGGTTCACGTTTCAGTTCATGGCCGACGATCAGTATGAGGAGGGCGCCCACGGGACGCCCGAAGGGTGGGCTGGCATCGCCCATGGCGTCCGCGGGGCCCTGGAGTGCGGCCCGATCGGTCCGCTGCTTGATACACCCCTGATTCGCGCACTGGCCGACCTTTCACGCCGACTGGACGTGCTCGCTTCCAGTGCCTGGAAGCAGCGCTTCACCGCGCATTTCATGGACACGATGCACGCCGTGTTTCGTGAGATGGAGCTGCGCGATCGGGGGATCCCCCCGGGGTTCGAGGAGTTCGTCGGTCTACGTCGCGATGCGGGTTCGGTCTTTCCGTGTCTGGACGTCGTCGAAGTTTGCATGCAAGCCGAGCTTGCCCCCGAGGTGTATCTCTCAGCGCCCTACCAAGAGCTTTTCGTATCCGCAACCGACATCGTCATCTGGACCAACGACCTGTACTCGCTCGACAAGGAGGTCGCTTGCGGCATCGTAACCAACGTTGTATTGGTACTGGAGCGTCAACGCGGACTCGACCGACAGCAGGCGCTCAGCGCAACGCACGCAATGATCGACGAACGGGTGAGCAGTCTCGTCGCGGCGGAGCGACGCCTACCACAGTTCGCGCGGGCCACGGGGCTTGACAAATCCGCCCGGCAGAACCTGTACCGCTGCGGGGCAGGCGTCCTCGACTTCGTCGCCGGCTCAAACCACTGGCACGCGAATACGAGCCGCTACCAACAACTGCCCGGCGGCGTCGCGGCTGATGCCGTCGAGGATCTCTTCCGCGTCCGGATTTGCGACGACGGGCTGCCCACAGCCGGCCATAGGGCTGCCTCCGCTTCAGATCTCAACAGAACGGCGCACGGCGTGACAAGCAACGCCGGCAAGAAGCCGCGATGAGCGACGCCGTCGTATGCGGTCACGCACCCCATCGCTTCCCCATCGTCGGGCACCTCCCTGCGCTGGCCCATGACCCGCTCGGCTTCTTGTCGTCACTGCCTGAACACGGCGACCTCGTGAGAGTGCGCCTGGGGACGGTGTCCGCAGTTGTGGTATGCGACGCGAAGCTCTTTCGGGCGGTGTTGCTCGACGACCGCACCTACGACAAAGGCGGACCGATCTTCGATCGCCTTCGAGAGGTGGTCGGCAACGGTCTGATCACATGCCCACACGCCGAGCACCGTCGCCAGCGCCGACTGGCACAGCCGGCGTTTCGCAGTGGCCGGATGCCGGGGTACACCGACATGATGGTTGCGCAGTTCACCACCATGATCGGCTCCTGGGATGACGGACAGGTCATCGATGCGTCCGAGGAGTTGATGCGGATGACGACGCGGGTCGCTGTCGCGACGCTGTTCAGCGAGCGTGTTACACCGAGCATGCTGGATGAAATGTCCCACGACGTGACGACCCTCATCACCAGCGTCTTCCCTCGGATGCTGACGCCGCCGGGGTGGGAATGGCTTCTGCCCGGCAACCGTCGATTCTTGCGGGCTCGGGCTCGGCTGCGCGGGTCCCTGGGTGATCTCATCTCCGCGTATCGTGCGGAAGTGGGCGACCGCGGCGATCTGATGTCGATGCTGCTCCCCGAGGACGCTGGAGACGGTTTCTCGGACATCGAGCTGACCGATCAGGCGACGAGCTTCTTCGGCGCAGGAGCGGAAACCACAGCCAACGTCCTGGCATCAGCGCTGCACGTGTTGGCTCACCAGCCGAAGATCCAGGATCGTGTCTCGGAGGAGGCGCGCCGTGTCCTGTCGGCCGGTCCACTCTCATACCAGCGACTTGTGGAACTGCGCTACGCGAATGATGTGCTCACCGAGACCCTTCGGCTCTATCCGCCCGGATGGCTGCTCACCCGACGGGTCACTGTCGAGACCGAGCTGGGCGGGCATCCCATGCCGGCTGGCACAGTCGTGGTGATCAGCCCGTATCTACTCCATCGCCGCGCGGACCTGTTCGAGGATCCCGAAACGTTTCGCCCCGAACGTGAAATCAGCGCCCTTGGAACACCAACAGGGGGATTCGTTCCGTTCGGTGCCGGGACGCGCAAGTGCATCGGCGAGAGCTTCGCTCGCGTCGAGGCGGTGGTGCTCTTGGCCATCCTCGTCGACCGATGGCGGATCCTGCCCGTGACGGGCGCCCGGTATCGCGCGACGCGGGGCGGGACTCTGGCTCCCCGCGGGCTACGCGTCCGCTTGGCCGCCAGGCCGACGACAGGTTGAAGAGCGACGGGTGCGGGTGCGGCTAACGGTGCCATCGCTATTGGCCGCATAACAGGTGCTGGGAGCAGCGAGTCCAGGGGTGTCGAGGAGGGAGCGCGCGACTATCGCCACGCGTCAGCCATCACCTCGGGATCGGCCAGATCCAGGCCCTGAATAGTCGCCATGCGATCGATTAGCCGCTCGGCCGCCGCGCGGCGGATCGTCTCGCGCAGAGCGGCGTCGATCGTGTCGGTGATGCCGGCCGTTCCGAGGATCTCACGAGCCTGCGCGATCTTCTCGTCGTCGATGGTGAGCGTGGTCTTGCGCACGCAGGCGAGGATAGCTCTGAGTGCCAGTCGCGTCTATCCAGTATCGGGCCCCATAGCCAGGTCGCGAGCGTGACTCGACGCCGCCTCGGCGCGCGACCACATCGCGGCCTATACCCTCGACCCGACCTGATGAAGGTTGCGATCCTCGGCACGCGCGGCATCCCCGCGTCCTACAGCGGCTTCGAGACGGCTGCCGAGCAGCTCGCCAGCCGCCTGACCCAGCGCGGGCACGAGGTCATCGTGTACTGCCGGCCGCACGTCGTCGACCGCCGCCTCACCGAGCACAAGGGCGCGAAGCTCGTCCACCTGCCGGCGATCCGCAACAAGTACCTCGACACCTTCAGCCATACCTTCCTCAGCGCGATGCACTGCGCGCGCCGCGTGCGCCCCGACGTCGCGCTGTTCTTCATCGCCGGCAACAGCCCGATGTGCCTCATCACGCGCGGCGCCGGCATCCCGACGGTTATCAACGTCGACGGCCTGGACTCCGACCGCAGCAAGTGGCCGGCGGTCGCCAAGGCGTACCTGCGCTTCGCCGAGCGCAACGCCCCGCGCTGGTCGGACACGGCGCTCACCGACTCGCACGCGGTCGCGGAGATCTTCGAGCAGCGCTACGGCCAGCGCATCGGCGTCGTGCCCTACGGCGTCGACGACCCCGGCCACACCGGCACCGAGACGCTCGAGCGCCTCGGCCTCGAGCCGCGCAAGTACGTCCTGTTCGTCGGGCGCCTCGAGCCCGAGAACAACCCGCACGTGCTCGTCGAGGCGTTCAGCCGCATCTCCGGCGAGCGCGCGCACGACATGAAGCTCGTCGTCGTCGGCGGCGCGCCGTACGCGCACGACTACATCAAGCAGGTCCAGCGCGCCGGCGACCCGCGCGTCGTCTTCCCCGGCTACATCTTCGGGCGCGGCTACTGGGAGCTGCAGCACCACGCCTACGTGTTCTGCGCGCCGACCGAGGTCGGCGGCACGCACCCGGTCATCCTCGAGGCGCTCGCCGCCGGCAACTGCGTGCTCGTCAACGACCACGCGCCGAACGTCGAGACGGTCGGCGACGCGGGCGTGACGTTCTCCGGCAAGGAGGGCGTGCCGTCCCTCACCAAACAGCTCGAGCGCCTCTTCGACGAGCCCGAGCTCGTCGAGCAGTACCGCGTCAGGGCTCGCGAGCGCGCGAAGCGCTACTCGTGGGACGCGGTGACCGACGAGTACGAGCAGCTGCTCGTCAGCGTGCGCGAGATGGGCGGCCCCGGCGGCCTGCCCGTCGAGCTCGTCGACACGGGCGCGGACGCCCAGCCGCTCGCCGGCACCCGGTAAGAACTCAGCGGCGGGTGACGGTCACGGCCGCCGCGCGGCTCGCGAGCGCCTTGCCGCCGTTGACCCAGCGCAGCCGGACGTAGCCCGACCCCGGCACGCTGATCTTCGTGTTGAAGTAGTGGCGCGGGCCGCCGACGGTGAGCGTGCGGCGCGTGCGCCAGCGCTTGCCGCCCTTCGAGCGCCACTGCAGCGACACCCTCGGTCGAGCGGTCGGGGCGGCGGCGCGCAGCATGCCGAAGACCTGCACCCCCGTCCCGCGCCGCACCCGCGGGGTCTTGACGAGCAGCGGCGTCGTGTACGCGCGATAGGCGGGCTTGCGCTTGCCGGTCTGCAGCGTGAGGCCGGTCTGGAACGTCCGCCACGCCAGGCGCGACTGCGTCTTGACGTTGAACTTGGGATCGGGCGCGTCGTCGACGAGCAGGAACTGGCTCAGCGTGCGCACGTTGGGGTTGCGCGCCGCGATGTACTCGGCCTCGTTGAGGAACGCGGCCTGCTGGTTGAACGAGATGTGGATCGGGTCCGGCGACGTCTGGAAGCCGTACTCGGTGAGGTACAGCGGCACCCCGCGCGTCGACTGCGTCTTCTGCCCGTAGCGCGCGTAGATCCGCCGCAGCTCGCGGCTGAGGTCGCCGAGGTTGCCCATCGTCACCCAGTCGGCGGGCTTGGGCCGGGTCGCCGGCGGCGCCAGCATGTCGTAGGGGTGATGCGCCCACCCGGTCGCGCGGAAGAGGCCGGGGTTCGCCGCGACGAACTGCGTCGGGTTGGCGACCGGGCACCCGCGGATCTCCGCGGAGGTGCCCTTCAGGAGGTTCAGGTTGTCGTCGAGGCAGTACACGCGGCGGATGAAGCGCAGCGCGTCGATCGACTGCGTCACGCCCTTGCGGCTCTGCTGGCCCTGCGGCGCAGTCTCGCCGACGAGGATCGTGTCCGTGCCGTGGCCGGTGGCGGCGAGGCCCTGCCAGGCCGTGGCGAGCAGCGCGCGATACACCGACGGCGCCGACTCGACGCGGCGGCTGGGCTTGCGCGGGTCGGGCGCCCACTGCGGCGTGAGCCAGCCGGCCTGGTTGGGCTCGTTCCAGATCGACCAGTAGTCGATTCGCGGCAGGCCCTGGTAGGTGCCGCTGTAGCGCTTGCCGACAGCCTGCACGAACTTCCCGAACTCCTCGGGGTTCGGGCCCCACGTCTCCTGCAGGTCCTGGCGCGAGGCGGGCGGGTCGCCGGCCGCCCAGCGCGGGATCGGCGAGGTGAAGTTCAAGTTCACGAGGATCCCGCGCGCCAGCGCGGCGCGGATGAGGTTGTCGTACTTCGCCCACACCGGCTGCTGGTAGCCGACCGGATCGGTCGCGTCGAAGTTCGGCTTGGACTTGGCCTCGTTCGCCGGCGCGAGGAACTTCCAGAAGACCGACACGCGGATCCGGTCGACCCCGAAGGCCTGCAGCTGGTCGAGCGTGTCCTCCATCTGCGCTTGCGGCGCGTAGACGAGCATCGGGTCGTCCTGGAACATCGACTCCTGGGTCGCCGAGGCGCAGGCCGCAGAGGGCAGTGCCGCCAGCAGGAGGGCGGCTGCGATGAGGGGGAGGAGTCGTTTCACTTGGTCGAGGTGCCAGCCGCGGCGATCTGCCTGCGCGCGTCAAGGAACACGCCGAGCGGCCGAGCGGAGCGGGGGTCAAGATAGACCGCTCGGCGACTTGCCGCTTCAGCAGCCTTCGGATCGCCGTTTCGAAGCTCGAAGTTGGCGAGCTGGATCCACGGCTCCGGGTTGGCCGGCTGCAGGCGCACAGCTTGCTGCAACGCGGCCCGCGCCTGGATCTGGCGGTTACCCGCCTGCTCCTCGATCTGGGCGAGCTTGAACAGCGGCTCCACGGCCAGCGGATTGGCGTCGCGCGCCTGCTCCGCCTGCTTGCGCGCGGCATCGACGTCGCCGGCTTCGAGCGTGCTCAGCGCGTCCTGACCGAGCGTGTCGGAGCGCTGCGGCTGCCATGCCGTCCAGGCGGCGACGAGCGCCACGAGCACCACGACGAGCGCGGAGATGGCACGGGTGCGCTCACGCAACCCGGCGCGCAGCCGCTCGGCAAGGCGGCCGTGCTCACGGCGCGCGGCCGCGGCGCCCAGCGGCCCGCGGCCCGCGACCCAGCCCGCCGCCAGCAGCGCGGCGGCCGCGTTGGCGGGGACGAACCACGTCCAGTCGATCAGCGAATGCACCCCGAAGACGAGCACGACGGCGGCGAGCGTCAGCAGGCCGATCCGCTCCGGCGAGTAGGACCGCACGCGCTGGCGGCGACGCAGGCCGGTCGCGGCCGCGGCGCTCGCGAGCCACGCGGCCGTCAGCGCGAGGCTGATCGCGAGGCCCGCGAGGCCGAGGTCCGCCGCGGTCTGCACGAGGTAGCCGTGCGCGGTTCGCACCGCCGGGTCGGCCTTGCGGTAGCGCTTGCGCACCGTCGCGTAGCCGCCCGCGCCCACGCCGTTCAACGCGTTGTCCTCGAAGATCCGCAGCGCCTCGTCCCAGTAGCGCGCGCGCACGCTGCCCGCCGCCGTGATCCGGCCGGGCTGGTTGCTCGGCGCGCCCGCGTTCGGGTCGGTCAGCGACTTCCAGCGGCTCGCGATCGAGTCGGTCAGGTTCTGCTGGCCGCCCTGGCCGGCGATCGCCAGGCCAACGGGCACGAGCGCGAGGCCGATGACGAGCGCGATCCCGATGCGCCGCCGGGCGCGCGGGCTGGGCTGCAGCGCGACCGCGTAGAACCCGACCGCGAGGCCGACGAGCGTCAGGATCGCGATCAGCGCGAGGACGAGCACCGCGAGCTGCAGGCCGGCCTGCTCGCGCAGGTCGAGCGGGACGCGGTCGTCGGCGAGCGCGGTGTGCGAGAACACCCAGGTCGCGGCGGCGGCCGCTCCCGCGATTCCGACGAGCAGCAGCGCCGCGGCCCGCAGGCGCCGCGGCCTGACGGTCGCGACCCAGAAGCCGGCGCCGACCACCGCCGCGAGCAGCGCGCCGCGCGAGTAGGACAGCAGGATCACCAGCAGCAGCAGGCCGAGTGCCGGATAGGCGAGCGCGTTGAGCGTCTGGTGGCCGGTGCGCCGCGTGCCGAGCCACAGCACGCCTGGCACGCCGAGCGCCGCCATCAAGCCGACGCTGTTCCAGTAGCCGAAGGGCTCCGACAGCCGCGAGTAGATCTCGTCGGGGTTCAGCGCGGCGGGCAGGATCTTCGTCAGGACGGCGTACGCGCTGATGACCACCGCCGACAGCGTGATGGCGCCGACCACGGCGGCCCAGCGGTGCGGGACCGCGTGCGCGAGCGCCGTCGCGGCGGCGAACACGGCGAGGTAGGCGAACGTGCGGTTGGCTTCGAGCCACGTGTCCGACGGGTTCGCGGCCCACGCGATCGACAGCGCGGTCAGCGCCGCGAGCGCGAGCATCAGCGCGAGCGGGCCGGCGCCCCACAGCCGCTCGCGCCGCGGCGCCAGCAGCAGCGATCCCGCGACGGCGAGCCCGCCGCCCGCAATCATCCCGATCTCGGCGGGCGTGGTGCGCCCGACCTGCAGCCCGCCGTCGGCCGTGAACGCGACCGCGCAGAGGATCGCGGCGAGGCCGGTCGTCAGGAGCGGCTGGGCCTGCAGGCCCGGGACGCTCAGCGTCCCGGCGCTGGGGCGTCGCTCAAGCGCGGCGGGTGTGGACAAGGCTTCGGACGCGGACGGCCGCGAGCGCGAGCGCACCGGCGAGCAGCAAGGCGAGCAGGACGAGGATCGGCGCGGGCAGGTCGCTCGAGCTCTCGCCCGGTGCGGCGGCGACGTCGCTCGCGGCGATCTCCGGCGTCGTGGCGTCCTTCGCCGCCGCTTGCGCCGCGGCGCGGTCGGCGGGCGCCGCCGCCGCGAGCTGCTCGGCCGCGGGCTTGGAGGACGGCGGCGGGGCGGCCGGCGCCTGGCCGCCGCCGGTGGTGCCGCCGCCCGCCCCGGGCGCGGCGGCGCCGGTGCTCGAGTCCTTCTTCGACGTCTTCGCGGCGCCCTTCGTGGCAGCCGACTCCTGCGCGCGGGCGATGATGTCGCGGCAGTTGCCGTACTGGTCGGCGTCGGCGGGGAGCTTCGCGAGCGCGTCGCGGTACTCCTTCTGCGTGTACGTCTTCGTCAGGATCTCGTCGTCGGTGCAGTCGTTGATGACGTCGCGGCCCGAGGCGAGCGCGGAGGCGCCGGGAGCGAGCACTGCGAGCACCGTTGCGAGAGCGATGGCGTGGTTGCGCATAGGGGAGTCACCGTAGCGAGCGCAGCGCGCTGTCGAAGCCGCCGGCCCACGAGTCGAAGGTGTACGGGAAGACGTCGCGGCGGGCGTTGCGGCCGAGGCGGGCGCGCAGCTTCGGGTCGTCGTGCAGGCGGCGCAGCGCGCCGCCGAGCGCGGTGCTGTCGCCGGCGGCGACGACGAGGCCGTTTCGCTCGTGGCGAACGAGCCCGCCGGCGACGGCGCCGACCTCGTCGCTGGCGATGATGGGCGTGGACTGGTTCATGGCCTCGTTGGCCACGAGCCCCCAGGGCTCGCGGAAGTCGCGCGTTCGGAGCGACGGTACGACCAAGACGTCGGCGGCCGCCAGGAAGTTGCGAACCTGCTCGGGAGGCTGCGCGTCGAGGGAGGTAACCGCGCCGTCGGCGGGGATCCGGGGCTGCCCGGATCCCGCGCCGACGAGGACGAGCGCGGCGGTTGCTCCCAAGCCCGACGAACGCCAGGCATCGAGGAGCACCTGGGCACCTTTTCCCCGGCTTGGCCGTCCTAGAAACACCGCAATGAAGTCGGCGTGCCGGTCGACCGCGACAGGTTCGCTCCACCACGCGTTGTCGACCGCCTGCGGCGCGATGTGGACGTTGCACGCGCCGCGCGCTCGCACGAACGCCGCGACGTGCGGGCCGTAGGCCACGATCGCGTCCGCGTCGCGGTAGAGCACGGCGAGCAGCGGGGCACCGCCGAGGAGGTGCGCAGGGGTGCGGGGATGCGCCCACAGCGCCGTCCACAGGACGAAGGGGATCCGGGCGCGGCGCGCGCCGGTCCAAGCCGCGGGGAGCGCGGTGCGACCGGCGGTGCCGCAGACGACGGCGGCGTAGCTGTTCGACGCGGCGAGCGCGTGGACGTCGCGCTGGCGCACGTAGCGGTGCGGCACGCCGGGGTCGGCGACGCCGGCCGTGGCGTGCGTCGAGCGGCCGCCGAAGATCGCGAGCTCGATCGGCCGGCGGCGGTGCAGCGCGGCGAACGCGCCGGCGCGCTCGGGCGGGACGTGGTTGGTGACGAACAGGACGGGCTTCATCGCGCGCCGTCACTCGGCGGCGCAGGCGCGGCGCGGGGCGGGGGCGCGGTTGGCGCCTCGTGCGCGCGGTGGCGCTGCGGCGGGGCGGCGAGCGCCTCTTCGTACGCCGCCACTGTCGCGGCGCCGCAGCGCTCCCACGAGAACGCGCGCACGACGGTCGCCCGGGCCCAGTCGCCGGCCATCCGCAACGTTCGCGGGTCGTTGAGCAGGATCTCGATCTCGGCCGCGAGCGCGGCGGCGTCGCCCGGCGCGACGAGCGTGATCCCGCCGCCCATCGAGCGGATCTCCTGCGGCCCGGGCTCGCCGTCGGCGCCGATCGCGGGCAGCCAGCCGGCCATCGCCTCGACGTAGGCGACGCCGAACGCCTCGTCGGTCGAGGGCATCGCGAAGATGCTCGCTCGGCGGGTGCGCGCGACGGCGTTTTCGTGCACGAGCTGGCCGGCGAGCTCGACGCGGTCGGCGATCCCGAGCTGGGCGGCGAGCTCGTGCAGCGCTTGGCGCTCGGGCCCGTCGCCGATGACGAGGTAGCGCAGCTTGGGGTGGCGGTCTCGGAGCAGCGCGACCGCTTGGAACACATCCGCGTGGCGCTTGCGCGCGATGAGGTGCCCGGTCGTAACGATCGTCGGGTTTTCGTAGGGCCGCGCGCGCTGGGCCGGCAGGTCGGTGCCGAGCCGCACGACGCGGGTCGCGGGGGCGCCGAGGATCCGGCAGCGCCGCTCGATCCCCGCGCTGTTGGCGAGCACGAGGCGCGACCGGCCGAGGGCCGCGCGCACAGCCTCGGCGCCCTTGTGCGACCCCGGCTCGGTGTGGAAGACGTCGCCACCGTGAACCGAGACGACGAGCGGCTTGCCCGGGTTGGCCCGGCGCACGGCCTCGCCCGCGGGGACGGCGTTGTGGGCGTGCACGAGGTCGAACGCGAAGCGGCGGCGCAGGAGGCGCAAGGCGATGGCCAGCGGCGGAGCCGCCCAGCGGCCCCAGCTGCCGTAGGAGGTCGGCCGTGGCGGCGCGAGGAACGGGACGTAGGCGATCTCGATGCCGTCGAGGGTCGCGCGCGGCGGCTGGTTGAGGGCGGTGGCGGCGGCGCGGGCGGCGGCGCGGGCGCTGTCGCGGGCGGCGGACAGCGGCGGCAGCGGGCGGTAGAGCACGAGCACGCGGACGTCGGCGCCGGCGTCGCGCGCGGCGATCGCCTGGCGGTGCGCCCAGACCCCGAGCACCGGGTCGGCGGCGCGCGGATAGAACTCGGCGACGATCGCGACCTTCACGAACGCCGCCCCGTGTCCGCGCGCCGCCTCGCGACCTTCACAGCGCCCGCCGCGACCATCGCGCTTCCTCGCGCGTCACGTACGGGCGCTCGGCGAGGAAGGCGCGGGCCTCCGCGACCGCTTCCGCGCGGGCGTAGCCGCCGCCGACCGGGGTCGTGTGCAGGATCGGCGTCGCGTCCACGATGCCGACCGGCCAGCCGTGCTCCCGCGCCAGCGCGGCCCAGTACGCATCGAGGCCCCAGCCCATCCGCAGGTCGGGGAACGGCAGCAGCGCGTCGAAGCTCACCGCGGCGAAGCCGGTCACCGGCCCGATCTCGGCGAAGCGCGACACGCGGACGGCGACGCCGGGCCGGCGGCGGGTCACGCGCCAGGCGGCGTGCGAGCGCCGCCGGTGCGCGGGCTGCGCGAGCACGAGGCCCGCTTGCTCCGCGCCGTACAGGAAGCGGTCGAGGAAGCGGCGCGGCAGCACGACGTCGTCGTCGACGACGAGCAGCCAGTCGAAGCCGTCCGCCGGATGGGCGGCGAGCAGCGCGTTGAGGTGGTCGAACTTCCCGGCCTCGCCCATGGCGATCGTGCGCATCGCGACCTCGTGGCGGGTGCGGTGAAGCTCGATCCGCGCGGCGCGCATGAGCCGTCCCGGCCGTTCGATGCCGAGCACGAGCACGCGCCGGCGCGGCGGGGTCCGGCGGGCCTCGCGGTCCAGGCGCCGCAGGCGCGGGGCCGCCTCCGCGTCGAGCAGCGCGTCGGCCGCGCGCGTCCAGATCCGCCGCAAACCGCGGACGGTCCCGCTCTCGCCGGAAAGGAAGTCGGGGTCGCCGCCATCCGCGGCCGCGCCGCCCGCGCACCCTCCGCCCGCGGCCGCGCCTCTCCCCGCGGCCGCGCCTCCGCCCGTGGCCGCGCGGCCCGTGGACCCTTCGCCCGTGGCGGCGGCGCGCCCTTCCCGGCCGAGCATCGCTCGCAGCCTTCCCAGCGAGTGCGCCGTCATCACGAACCCGTTGAGGCAGCGGTAGCGCAGCGGGTGCACCGCGCAGCCCGCGAGCACTCGCAGCTCGCGCGCCGCGGACGGCGCGCAGCCCTTGAAGATGTCGAAGCGCCGGCTCGCCTGGCCGCGCCCGTAAGCGGCCGCGCAAAGCGAGCGCAGCCGCGCGTCGTCGCCCGCCCGGCGGTGGTCGAGCCCCGCCGCGGCGATATAGCGGATCCGCCCGCCCGCGGCCAGCAGGCGCTGCTGCCACTCCTGCTCGTCGCCATACAGCTCGCGCGACTCGTCGAAACGACCCGCCAGCTCGAGCCCCCGCCGCCGCACGGTCATGTTCGCCCCCCACGCGTGCGGGACGTCGCGATCCGCGGTGCCGAGGTCCTGCGTCGTGATCGGCGAGCCCTCGCGCCCGCACGAGCGAAACGCGTGGTCCTCGAAGCGCGCGTGGATCGGGCCGGTCAGCACGCCCACAGAAGGCTCGGCTGAGGCGTCCGCCGCGAGCAGCGCGGCAAGCCAGCCGGGCCGGACCTCGACGTCGTCGTCGACGAACACGAGCAGCGATCCGCCAGCCGCGTCGATTCCCGTGTTGCGCGCCGCGTTCAACCCCCGCGAGGCCGCGTGCGCCACGTACCGCGCGCCATGGCGTGCAGCGACCTTCGCGGTCGCGGACGCAGGCCCGTCGTCGACCACGAGCACCTCCGCGCCCGCGACCGCGGCCTGCGGCGCGATCGAGGCGAGCGCCACGTCGAGATACCCCGCCCGTGCACGGGTGGGGACGATGATGCTCGCCGTCAGGTCCATCCCGCCGAAGAGTCTAGGTTTGCAGCCAACTTGTGATCCTCTTCCTGCACATCGGGCACCGCGCCACCGGCGGCGAGGAGCGCTTCGACGCGTGATCCTCTTCCTGCACAACCGCTACCGCACGACCGGCGGCGAGGAGCGGGTCGTCGACGACCTCGTGTGGCTC
This sequence comes from uncultured Actinomycetes bacterium, assembly GCA_963839905.1. GTDB lineage: Bacteria > Actinomycetota > Thermoleophilia > Solirubrobacterales > Solirubrobacteraceae > CADCVQ01. The sequence continues at coordinate 90,652 of CAWIXC010000020.1, forward strand.
GCCCGCGAGCACCTCGAGGAGGACGCTCAGCTGCTCGCGCGCGACAGCGCCGGGATCGGCCGCGCCCGCGCCGCCACCGGCCTGCTGCGAGGCGGCCTCGATCCCGACGAGGTGGCCCGAGCGGTGAAGCGCACGAATGCCAGGATCGTCCACGCGCACAACCTCAACCCCTCGCTCGGCTGGCGCGCGCTGGCCGCCGCACAAGAGGCCGGCGCCCGGACCGTTCTGCACCTGCACAACTACCGCCTCGTCTGCGCCGTCGGCACGTGCTTCACCCGCGGCGCGGACTGCACGCGCTGCCACGGCCGCGACACCCGGCCCGGCGTGCGCCTGAACTGCCGCGGCACCGGTGCCGAGGCGGCCGTCTACGCCGCATCCCTCGCGCTCTGGCAGCGGCGCCTGCTCGAGCACGCGGACGTCGTCGTCGTGCCGAGCGCCTTCGCGGCCCGCCGGCTGCGCGACCTGGGCGCGCCCTTCGACCCGCAGAAGCTGCACGTGATCGGCCACGTCGTGCGCGAGGTCGCCGACCGCTCGACCGCGGCCAAAGGCACCCACGCGCTCGTCGTGTCGCGCCTGGCGAGGGAGAAGGGGGTCGACGTGGCGATCGCCGCGTGCGCGGCGGCCGGTGTCCCGCTCGTGGTCGCCGGCGACGGGCCGCTGCTCGAGGCGCTGCGCGCAAACGCGCAGGGGACGCAGACGACGTTCGCCGGGCACGTCGGCGACGCCGAGCTCGCGCGCCTGCGCGCCGGCGCCGCACTCGCCGTGGTGCCCTCCCGCTCGGCGGAGACCTTCGGCCTCGCCGCCGCCGAATCTATGGCCGCCGGCCTGCCTGTCGCCGGCAGCGCGATCGGCGCGCTGCCCGAGCTCTGCGGCCCCGACGGGCTCGTCGCACCGGGCGACGCGGCGGCACTCGCGCTCGCCGTGCGTGCGCGCTATGGCGACTCGAAAGCCGGCGAGCTCGGCCGCCGCAGGGTGCTGAGCATCGCCGCTCCGCACGCGGTCGCAAGCTCGCTCGCCGCCGTCTACAAAGCCGCGACGACGTAAGCGGAACGTAACCAAGCAGCAGCGCACCGATCCGACGCTGCCCATAGGATGCCTCGCCAGTGCGACGACTCGGGGTACTCGCTGGGTTCTGTGCGGCCGCGTTCGCGATGAGTGTCATCGCGCCCAGCGCGGCGAGCGCGCGCGTGGAGACGTTCAAGCTCACGACCAAGCCGTTCCTGCTTCAGGGCTTTCAGACGATCTTCCCAAAGGTCGTCGTGCCGACCCCGAAGCGCACGGGCTACATCACGCGGATGGACGCGCACCTCGTCGACCACCGCGGCAAGCGGGTGTCGATCCGCAACGTGATGCTGCACCACATCGTCTTCATCACGAGCGGCGCGAGGAAGAACGGCTCGTGCCCGGGCCGCGGCGGCGAGCCGTTCTGGGGCACCGGCGAGGAGCGCCAGCCGCTCAAGCTCCCGGAGGGCTACGGCTACAAGATCGCCGCGAAGGACACCTGGCGCATGCAGACGATGCTCATGAGCCACAGCCTCAAGGCCCACAGGGTGCGCGTCGCCTACACGGTGCGGATGATCGTCGGCGCGCGGCTCAAGCGCGTCAAGCCGCTGTGGCTGCGGGCCAACGGCTGCTCGAAGCACCCGAGCTACGACATCGAGGGCGACCAGCCACCCGGATCGATCCACACGAAGCAGTCGCTGTGGCGGATGCCGCTCAGCGGCCGGATCGTCGCGGCCAGCGGGCACCTGCACGGCAGCTCGTTCGGGCTGAAGGTCACGCAGCCGCGCTGCAAGGACCGCCTGCTGATCGACCAGCGGCCGCGCTACGGCTTCGCCGACGACATCGTCTACCGGGCGAAACCGGTGCTGCACGAGCCGGGGCCGATCGCGACCGGGATGTTCCTGTCGGAGGACGGCATCCCGGTGCGCAAGGGCGAGATGCTCAAGGTGGCGGGCTTCTACTCCGGCGACCGGCCGCACCCGCGTGTCATGGCGATCACCCACGTCTACATCGCGGTCGATGGCGACGCGCCGCGCGCGTGCAAGCCGCTGCCCAAGGACGCCCACATCTTCTGGACGCGCAAGGACGGCCGCTTCAACCCTCCCGTCATCGACCTGCCGCTCAACGGCCTCAGGGACGGCAAGGTCGTCGAGATCGACCGCCCGTCAGGGCCCGAGAAGGTCGTCAACTCGCCCGCGACGCTCGTGAAGGTCGGTCGCGAGAAGTTCCTGCCGTCGAACCTCTCGGTGGCGCGCGGGACGAAGATCGTCTGGAGCTTCCTCGACCCGTCGCTGCATAACATCCTGCTGGCCAGCGGGCCCCGCCACGTGGCGTCCACGACGCTTACGAAGGGCGGCCGCTTCGAGAAGACGCTCTACGAACCGGGGGAGTACAAGCTGTTCTGCTACCTGCACCCGATCACGATGACGCAGGTCATCGACGTGCGCCCGTGAGGCGCGCCGCCACCCTGCTCTCGGTCGCCGCCTGCGCGGCCGCGGCGCTCGCGGCCGGCGCGTCGTCGGCGACGACGCGCTCGATCAAGATCGGCGACGACTACTTCGAGCGCTCGAAGGGCGTCCCGACGGTCACAGTCACCCGCAACACGCGCGTGACCTGGCGCTGGGTCGGCGAGTCCGCGCACGACGTGCGGGTCTCCAAGGGCCCGATCAAGTTCAAGTCCAAGGTGCAGACCGAGGGCACCTACAGCCGCCTGATGACGCGCCGCGGCACCTACAAGATCTACTGCGACATCCACGGCGCGAAGGACCAGTCGATGGTCCTCCGCGTGAGGTAGCCGCTCCTACTTCTCCTGCGGAGCGCGGCGGCTCCTACTTCGCCTCGGCGTCGGCCGCGGGCTCCGCGTCGTCCGATGTCGCGTCGCCGGTTGAGTCCGGCGGCTCGGCTGCAAGCTCGTCGAGCGTCGTGTCCTCGGCGAGCGCCGCCGAGGTGTCGGTCGCGGCGGCGGCCGGCTCGGTCTCCTCCGGCGCTGCCGGGCGGTTCTCGCGCAGCGTGGCCGCGCCCCCGACGGCCTCGGTGCTGCGCTCCTGCGTCGCCGGATCGGGAGCGACCGACAGCGGCGCCGGCGTGTCGGGAGCCGGCACGGCCGCGTCCGCGGCGGCGGACGGCGGCGGGCCGCTGTAGCTCTCGGGGTCGTCGCCCTTGAGCTTCTTGCCGACCGCGGCGGCGGTCCCGCCGGCGACGGCGACGCCGGCACCGACCTTGACCCATTTGAGGCTCAGGATCCGCTTGACCTTGCCGGGCGGGCGCAGCCCCTTGGCCTTCGCGACGCCCTTGCTCGCCTTCTTGCCGAGCTGCCATTCCGACCAGATCTTGGTCACGGAGGCGAGGGCGTCCAGCGCCTGCTCCGGCTTGCGCTTCTGACGCCTGCGCAGCTTCATTGGGATGCTCCTCAAACTTGTTGTAGACATGACCTTGTCGGCTACCCGTCCATGCCGGGGGCAAACGAATGTAGCCCACCTGTCGACGCGTTCCGCGGCGCGCGTTAGGCTCGCGCCAGACCGTCGAACGGGGAGATCATGAGCAGATCAGCGGGACGTCTTCCAACCCTGCGCCGCGCGCGTTTTGCGCTGGCCGCGATCGGTGGGCTGCTGCTCGCCGCCGGCACCGCACCAGCGGCGCTCGCCGCTCCCGGCGTACCGGATCCGCCCACCCCGCTGTTCGTCGAGAACTTCGAGAACGGCACGGGCGCGCCCGTGATCTCGGTGACGAGCTACAGCGGCGCCGAGGTCGAGGGCAGCAACCCGACCTACCAGACGGACGAGCCATGGGCCCCGGCGTTCGAGTTCTGCAACGGGCTCGTCGTCTCCTTCGCCGGCGCCGGGACGTCGTGTGGTGAGCCCGCCAACACGAGGGTCAAGGCCGTGGCACGCAAGGTCGGGACCGTCGGCGGCGACCCGACCCCCGACGACAACCACGCGGTCGTCGAGAACCGCGCCTTCAACCCCGGGGCCGACGAGGACGAGTCCGAGCTGCGCATCGCCGAGGGCGTGACGCTCCCGGGCGCCCCGGGGCGCTTCCTCATCGGCGGCACGGACATCGCCCTGTTCGACTGCGCGGTCGGGGCGCCGCTGTTCTCGTTCTTCATGAGCTACCAGGATCCCGAGAACCCCGGGCAGATCCACGTGCCGCTGTCGCCCGAGCCGCAGGACACGTGCGCGCAGAGCGTCGACGTCGGCGACGGCATGCACGGCGGAAGGATCTACTCGGACGCATCGGTGCTGAGCACGTTCAGCGACTTGGCGCTCGACATCCAGAACGCCAACGAGGGCATAGGCAGCTATCACGCGCTCGACAACTTCCTCGTCGCCGACGCCACGCCGGTGCTCGACGTCACCGGCGACACGGTGCCGGCCGGATCCACGGCGACACTGACGTTCACGATCACCAACACGAGCGACCTCGCCTCCAAGCAGGGCTGGTCGTTCGCGGGCGAGATCCCGTCCGGGCTGCAGGTCGTGTCCGGCGGCACCGAAGCGCTGCCGCGCTTGACGCGTGCGACGAGCTGCCCGTCGACCACGGTCCACGCCCCCGCCGGCGGCAGCGCGGTCACCGCGAGCGGGAGCCTTGCGATCGGGCAGACGTCGTGCACGGTCACGCTCGGCGTCACGGCTGCGGGCACGGGCAGCTTCGCCGTCAACGGCGCGGGCTTCACGCGCATCGGCCTGCGCGCGCCGGGCAACGCGAACGTGACGTTCACCGCTCCCGTCGTGCCGCCCCCGCCCCCGCCCCCGCCACAGCCACCACCACCGGCCGCCACGCCCATCGGGGTGACCCCCACGCCGCTCGCCCAGTGCGCCGCCGGCGCGCTGCAGCTCACCGACGTCTTCGGCCACAACGGGCGCACGCTGCTGCGCGGAGTCGCCGGCCCGGACGGCGTCGGCAAGGTGGTTGCGATCCATTCGTTGTGGAATGGCAAGCGGGTCGCGACGGCGACGGTCCAGCGCGACCTGTCGTTCACGACGACCGCGCCGCTGCCGCCGCGCGCCATCCGCGACACGAACACCGCGCGCTTTCAGGCGCGGCTCGGCGCGAAGCGCTCGCGCAGCATGAAGTTCGCCCGCCGGATGACGGAGACGGTCGCAAGCCGGCTCGCCGCGACGCGCGTGAACATCGGCGGCCGGGTGACCAAGCCGTTCGCCCTGCCGCGCGCGTCGATCGTCGTGCGCGGCGCGCAGAGCTGTCAGAGCGACGAGAGCTTCCGCGGCGTGGTCGTGGCGAGCAAGGTGCGAGTCAAGGCCAACGGCACCTGGTCGGCGACGATCGCGCTGCCCACGGCGCTGCAGGGCGACAAGGTCTACCTGCGCGCGCAGACGAAGGTGCGCCGCAACACGAAGAACCCGAAGACGTTCGCGACCTTCACCCTCATCCAGGGGGTGGCGCTGAAGTAGCGAGCACGCCGCGCAGCCAGTCGGCGGTCTGCGCGATGCCCTCGCGCACGCCGATCTTCGACTCCCAGCCCAGCACGGTCTTCGCCTTCTCGACGCTCGGCCAGCGGCGCACGACGTCGACGGGGAACGTCGGCAGGTGCTCGAGCTCGAACGCGTCGGGGTCGCGCCCGCAGACCTCCCAGACCACGCGGGCGATCTCAGCCACCGTCAGCTCCTCGGACGCCGAGATGTTGAAGTCCTCGTGCAGGCCCGCGGGCGAGTCGGTCGCGATCACGACGCCGTCGGCGATGTCGTCGACGTGCGTCAGCGTGCGCGTCTGCGTCCCGTCGCCGAAGATCTGCAGCGGGTGCTGGCCGGACAGCGCCTTGCGGATGAGGTCGGGCACGGCATGCGCGATGCCCGGCTCGTCGTCGGGCATCTCGCCGGGCCCGTAGGCGTTGAACGGGCGGCAGATCGTGTACGGCAGCCCGTGCTCGGCGTGCGCCGCCCGGCACCAGACCTCGCCGGCGAGCTTGGAGAAGCCGTACGCCGAGCGCGGCATCGGCACCTCCCAGACGTGCTCCTCGGTCGTCGGGTACTGCGTCGCGCGCTCGAAGACCATCGAGCTCGAGACGTACGTGAAGCGCTCGACGTCGCACGCGAGCGCGGCGGCGATCACCGCGTCGTACAGCGCGGAGTTCACCGCCGTCAGCGTGTGCGGCAGCTTGTGGAAGTTCGCGATCCCGCCGACGATCGCGGCGAGGTGGATGACGTGCGTGCAGCCGCGCGTCGCGGTGAGCGCCTGCTCGTGCACGCGCAGGTCGCCGGTGTGGACCGAGCAGCCCTCGCGCATCCACTGCGGCGCCGGCCGCTGGTCGGACACCCGCACCTCGAACGACGGATCGCGCAGCAGGCGCCGGACGACAGCGGCGCCGATCGTGCCGGCGCCGCCCGTGACGAGCACCCGCTTCGTCACGGCAGCGCGACCCGCCCGTTGGTCAGCCAGCTCAGCTCGGACACGTAGGCGAACACCTCCGCCGCCCCGAAGCAGTTCCACGGGTCGACGACGAGCGCGTCGCGCCCCGCGAGCGCGGCGATGACATGCAGCGGCTCCGGGCCGCGGAACTCGTCGTGGTTGGCGGCGACCACGATCGCGTCGGCGTCGGTGACGGCCTCCTCGAACGGCGCCGTGGGCGTCGCCACGCGCGGGTCGTGGACGGTCACATCCGCCAGCTCCCGCTCGAGCAGCCGGACGAGCTTGTAGGCCAGCGAGTCGCGGTCGTCGTCGGTGTTGCCCTTGAAGGCCAGGCCAAGCACCGCGACCTTGCGCCCGTTGAGCGACCCCAGCCGCCGCTTCATGCCCTCGACGAGAAACAGCGGCACGGACTCGTTCACGCGCGACACCGCGAGCAGCATCCCGGGGGCGTTCGAGCGCTCCTCGCTGAAGGCGAAGTCCTTGCGCAGGCACGTGCCCGCGGTGAAGCCGGGCGCCGCGATCCCGCCGCGCGGGTAGTCGCGGTTGATCAGGCCGATGACGTCGAAGACGTTCGCGCCGTGCTGCTCGCAGTCCATCATCAGGAGGTTCGGCAGCGCGAAGTTCGCGTAGCGCAGGATGTTCGTCCAGATCTTCGCGAGCTCGGCCTGCACGGGCGTCGTCTGAACGATCGGCGCGCCGAAGATGGCGAACAGGTCGCCGACGCGCTGGCCGGACTCCGCGCCGACGCCGCCGACGATGCACGGCAGCGTCTGGATCTCCTCGAAGAAGCGCCCGGCGGCGATCCGCTCGGGTGCGTGCGCGACGAAGATGTCCACGCCGCTGACAAGGCCACGATGCTTGGCGAGGTAGCCGGCGACGAAGGCGGTCGTGCCGGGCGCGATCGTCGAGCGCAGCGTGATCGTGTGGCCGGGGCGCAGGTGGCCGAGCAGGTCGTCGAGCGCCGAGCGGATGTCGGACATGTCGATCTCGACGTGCGACAGAGAGGGCGTGCCGAGCGTGATGACGATGTGGTCGGCGAGCGCCGCGTCGGCGACGCGGTCGGTCACCTCGAGCGTGCCTGCGGCGTGCACGCGCTCAAGCGCCGCTTGCGCCTCGGGCTCCTCGAACGGCATGCGTGCGTCGCGCACCGCCTGCAGGCGCTGTGCGTCGATGTCGACGCCGAGAACCTTGAGGCCGCGGTCAGCGAACGAAATGGCCAGCGGGAGACCGATCCGGCCCAGCCCGATGACGGCAACCTCTGCGGTCATGAAGACGGGGAATCTACCGTTCGGAAGGCGATGCCAGCCGGTGGCGCACGTACTGCCGCGTGAAACCCGCCACGAAGCGCGGGTTGTACCGCGCGTAGCGCCGCCACAGCCGCCGCGGCTCGTGCGCCAGGCGGAAGCTCCATTCGAGGCCCGCCGACTGCATCCACATCGGTGCCTGCGGCACGAGGCCGGCGTGGAAGTCAAACGCGGCGCCGACGCCGATGAGCACCGGCGCGTCGAGGCGCTGGCGCATCGCGGCCATCCACTTCTCCTGCTTGGGCGCGCCGACGCCGACCCAGATGACGTCGGCCTTCGAGTGGTTCATCTCGGCGACGATCGCGTCCTCCTCCTCTTCGGAGAGATCGCGGTAGGGCGGCGAGTAGCCGCCGACGATCTTCACGCCCGGGAAGCGGTGGCGCAGGTTCAGCGCGAGCTGCACGAGCGCGCCCTGGTTGCGCCCGCCGTAGAGGTACATCCGCGTGCCCGTCTGCGCGGCGCGGTCGCAGTAGCGGGCCATGAGCTCGGGGCCGTAGACGCGCTGCTCGAGCTCGCCGCCGAGGGCGTTCATCGCCCACACGAGCGGCTGCCCGTCGGGCACCGTCATCGAGGCGCCGACGACGGCCTCGCGCAGCGTGGGATCCTCGTTGCAGACCATGATCGTGTGCGTCGCGGCGACGCAGACATAGCCCTTCTCTCCGTGCGCGATCGACGCGTCGATCCAGTCCATCGTCCCGTCGTAGTCCGTCACCGAGAGCGGCACGCCGAGCACGTCGATGGACGACGGGGCAACGGGGGCCGGTTGAGCCGGATGGGAGGTCCGGTGCAACCCGGTTGGAAGGGGTCGGGAGACGGTCATGCAGGGGTACGACGCTGTCGACACTGGCGAAGTTACGGGTGAGAACGCGCGGATCGGCAAAAGGTTGCGATCTTGCAAACTTCGGTGTTACGGAGGCGCTACCCCGCAAGCAAGGCACCTGAACACCGCATGGCTGCCGTACGCTTCGCGCCATCGCCCGCGCGCTTGTCACCGGCATCACCGGCCAGGACGGCTACTACCTCGCCGAGCAGCTCTTGCAGCGAGGGTACGAGGTCGTCGGCATGGTCCGTTCGGAGGGCGCGCGGATCGATGGCATCCAGACCGTGCACGGCGATCTCGCCGACCACGCGTCGCTGCGAGCGGCGGTGCTCGAGACGGCGCCCGACGAGCTCTACCATCTCGCCGCGCCGACGTTCGTCCCGGCCTCCTGGAAGGACCCGGCCGAGACGATGGCGCTCGTCGCGGGCGCGACCGGCACGCTGCTGAAGGCCGCCGTCGACGCCGCGAACGACGTGCGGGTGCTCGTCGCGAGCTCCGGCGAGGTCTTCGGCGCCGCGTCGGAGTCACCGCAGAACGAGCGGACGGCGATGCGCCCGCGCTCGCCCTACGGGGTCGCGAAGCACGCGGCGTTCGGCCTCGTCGACGTCATGCGCCACAAGCACGGCCTGCACGCCTCGAGCGCGCTGGCCTACAACCACGAGTCGCCGCGGCGCCCGGAGCGCTTCCTGCCGCGCAAGGTCGCGCGCGGCGCGGCCGCGATCAAGCTCGGCTTGCAGGACACGCTCGAGCTCGGCGACCTCGACGCGGTGCGCGACTGGTGCCACGCCCGCGACGTCGTCCGCGGCTACCGGCTGATGCTGGCGCACGACGAGCCGGGCGACTACATCCTCGCCGGCGGTGTCGGCCGCACTGTGCGCGAGCTCGTCGACGCGGCGTTCGCGGTCGTCGACCTGGACCCCTCCGAGCACGTGCTCGTCAGCGCCAAGCACAAGCGCGGGCCCGAGCGCACGCCGCCGGTCGGCGATACGACGCTCGCGCGCGAGCGCCTGGGCTGGGAGCCCGAGACGAGCTTCGAGGCGATGATCGAGGAGATGGTGCGGGCCGACCTGGCCGAGCTGGGCGCCGGTCCTGCAGTGCCAGGAACGATCAGGAATTGAGAAGCGAAAGCCCCGAGGCGCGCCTAGCATGGCCGCCATGGAGACGATGAGCATGGCCACGAGGACGGACGCGCAGTCGCATATAGCCGACAGCCACGACCTGATCCGCGTGCACGGCGCGCGCGTGAACAACCTCAAGGACGTCAGCATCGAGATTCCGAAGCGCCGGCTGACGGTGTTCACCGGCGTCTCCGGCTCGGGCAAGAGCTCGCTGGTGTTCGACACGATCGCCGCGGAGTCCCAGCGGCTGATCAACGAGACCTACAGCGCCTTCGTGCAGGGCTTCATGCCGACGCTGGCGCGGCCCGAGGTCGACGTGCTCGACGGCCTGACGACCGCGATCATCGTCGGCCAGGAGCGACTCGGCGCCAACCCGCGCTCCACGGTCGGCACCGTTACGGACGCAAACGCCATGCTGCGCATCCTCTTCAGCCGGCTCGGGCAGCCGCACATCGGCTCCCCCAACGCGTACTCGTTCAACGTCCCCTCGGTCCGGGCGAGCGGCGGCATCACGGTCGAGCGAGGTGGCAAGACCGTGACCAAGAAGGCGACGTTCAACCGCCTCGGCGGCATGTGTCCGAACTGTGAGGGGCGGGGCTCGGTCACCGACTTCGACCTGGCCGCGCTCTACGACGAGACGAAGTCGCTCAGCGCGGGCGCGCTCACGATCCCCGGCTACAGCATGGACGGCTGGTACGGGCGCATCTTCAGCGGCGCCGGCTTCGACATGGACAAGCCGATCGCCAAGTTCAACAAGAAGGAACGCCACAAGCTGCTGTACGGCGAGCCGACCAAGATCAAGGTCGAGGGCATCAACCTGACCTACGAGGGCGTGATCCCGAAGATCCAGAAGTCGATGCTCGCCAAGGACCCGGAGGCGATGCAGCCGCACATCCGGGCGTTCGTCGAGCGGGCGATCACGTTCACCACCTGCCCGGACTGCGGCGGGACCCGGCTGAGCGAGGATGCCCGGTCGTCGAAGATCGAGGGGCGCAACATCGCCGACGCGTGCGCGATGCAGATCACCGACCTCGCCGAATGGGTCGGCGGGCTGGACGAGCCGTCGGTGGCGCCGCTGCTCGAGGCGCTGGGGGAGTCGCTTGACTCGTTCGTGGAGATCGGGCTGGGCTACCTCTCGCTGGACCGGCCGTCGGGCACGCTGTCGGGTGGCGAGGCGCAGCGCACGAAGATGATCCGCCACCTCGGCTCCGCGCTCACCGATGCCACCTACGTCTTCGACGAGCCGACGATCGGGCTGCACCCCCACGACATCCAGCGGATGAACGAGCTGCTGCTGCAGCTGCGCGACAAGGGCAACACGGTGCTCGTGGTGGAGCACAAGCCGGAGGCGATCGCGATCGCCGACCATGTCGTCGACCTCGGGCCGGGCGCCGGTACCGCCGGTGGCGAGGTGGTCTTCGAGGGCACGATCGAGGGGCTGCGCGCCAGCGAGACGTTGACGGGCCGCCACCTCGACGACCGAGCCGCGTTGAAGGAGACGGCGCGGACGCCGGCTGGCGCGCTTGAGATCCGCGGCGCCGAGACTCACAACCTGCAAGACGTCGACGTCGACATCCCGCTGGGGGTGCTCTGCGTCGTCACGGGCGTCGCCGGCTCCGGCAAGAGCTCGCTGATCAACGGCTCGGTCTCCGGTCGCGAGGGGGTCGTGTCGGTCGACCAGGGGGCGATCAAGGGGTCGCGGCGCAGCAACCCGGCGACCTACACAGGGCTGCTCGACCCGATCCGCAAGGCGTTCGCGAAGGCCAACGGCGTCAAGCCGGCGCTGTTCAGCGCGAACTCCGAGGGCGCGTGCCCCACGTGCAACGGCGCCGGCGTCATCTACACCGACCTCGCGATGATGGCCGGTGTCGCGAGCACCTGCGAGGACTGCGAGGGCAAGCGCTTCCAAGCCGAGGTCCTCGAGTACACGTTCGGCGGCAAGGACATCAGCGAGGTGCTCGCGATGCCGGTCGCCGAGGCCGAGGCGTTCTTCGGCGCCGGCGAGGCCAAGACGCCGGCCGCGCACAAGATCCTCGACCGGCTCGCGGACGTCGGGCTCGGCTACATCAGCCTCGGCCAGCCTTTGACGACTCTGTCCGGCGGCGAGCGCCAGCGGCTCAAGCTCGCCACCCGGATGGCCGAGAAGGGCGGCGTCCTCGTGCTCGACGAGCCGACCTCCGGCCTGCACCTCGCCGACGTCGAGCAGCTGCTCGGCCTGCTCGACCGGCTCGTCGACTCGGGCATGTCGGTCATCGTCATCGAGCACCACCAGGCGGTCATGGCGCACGCCGACTGGATCATCGACCTCGGCCCCGGCGCCGGGCACGACGGCGGCCGGATCGTGTTCGAGGGCACGCCGGCGGACCTCGTCGCCGCGCGCTCCACCGTCACCGGCGAGCACCTGGCGGCCTACGTCGGGTAGTCGGTCTGGCACGATCCGGCGGATGACCAGCGGACCCGCCGCGGACCAGCACCTGAGCGACCTCGCACGCCTGCGCCGCGTCCGCGACCGGATGGACCGGGAGTACGCGCAGCCGCTGGACGTCGAGGCGCTCGCCCGCGGCGCGTATATGTCGGCCGGGCACTTCAGCCGCGAGTTTCGCCGCGCCTACGGCGAGTCGCCGTACGGCTACCTGATGACCAGACGCATCGAGCGCGCGATGGCGCTGCTGCGCCGTGGCGACCTCAGCGTCACCGAGGTCTGCTTCGCGGTCGGCTGCTCGTCGCTGGGCACGTTCAGCAGCCGCTTCACCGAGCTGGTCGGCGTCCCTCCCAGCGTCTACCGGCGCGAGGCCTCGAGCGCGACGGCGGGGATGCCGTCGTGCGTGTCCAAGCAGGTCACGAGACCGATCAGGAATCGAGAAGCGCCGGCCCCGAGCCGCGGCTAGCGTGACCGTCATGGACATCACCATTCACTCGGCCTACCTCCCGCAGGACGACCCGGACGCCGCCCTGGCGTTCTATCGCGACACCCTCGGCTTCGAGGTCCGCAATGACGTCGGCTACCGCGGGCTGCGCTGGATCACCGTCGGCCCCGCCGGCGGCCCCTCGATCGTGCTGCATCCGCCGGCCGCCGACCCCGGCATCACCGACGACGAGCGCCGCACGATCGCCGAGATGATGGCCAAGGGCACCTTCGCGGCCATCAACCTCGCCACCAAGGACCTCGACGACACCTTCGAGCGCTTGCAGGCCAGCGACGCCGACGTCGTCCAGGAGCCGATCGAGCAGCCGTACGGCGTTCGCGACTGCGCGATCCGCGATCCCGCAGGCAACCTGATCCGCATCCAGGAGCTGCGCTGAGTCGTTAGAGCACGTGCCACGCCCGCTTGGCGGGGACGTTGCGGTCCGTGACGAGCTGCTCGCTCGAGGCTCCGGGGATCCCGGGGAAGGATGACGCGGTCAGCTTGCGCGCGTACGCGTCGCATCCGAAGGGGTTGACGTCGGTGTCGATGTTCGGCAGCGTCGGCGGACGGTCGGTTGGCGGTCGGGGTCGCGCTTGGTGCGCAACGCGATCACGGTCCGGCGCCAGGAAGAGGGCGAGGAAGTCGTCGACGAAGAACTGGTGGTAGAGCGACAGGAAGTTGAGATCGACGACGCTTCCGGCGGGGGCCGTCGCGGAGGGGAGCGGTCCGTTGGGCGCCGGGTTCGTCGCGGGTGGCGGCGCCGTGGGGCCGGCGGTCGTCGGGCCCGCGGGTTGATCGCTTGGCTCCCCGGAGCCGCGCGCGCGGACGAGGAAGCTCTGCACTTTGGACTCGCACTCGCTCGCGTCGCGCGCTCGCAGGTGCGTCCGGTCCGCGGTCAGGCGGCGGACGTTGGCGAGATACCTCCCGCCGACGATCTGAAACGCGCGCACGAAGTCGAGGTAGTGCTCGCGCTCGCCCGCGATGATGAAGGGCAGCGCCTCGGGGGTGATCAGCTCGCGCACCTCGAGCAGGCGGGGGAGCGATCGCGGAGGGCAGCCGCTGACGTCGCCGGCGCGGCTCACGAAGAACCGCTTGGGCTCGTCGAGCACGAACGCGCCGGACGCGATGAGCGTCTGCCACGCGACGGGTAGCTGCCAATCGGCCACGCACTTGACGCAGTCGCCGTCATCGGCCGGTAAGGCGCTCACGGTCACCGGCGAGCCTCCGTCCGGAAGGCCCTTGAAGGGGGCGCGGTCGAAGCTCGGTTGCGAGGCCCCCAGCGGGGTCTTCGGATGCGCTTGTCGTTGCTTGTCGAGCTCGCTGATGAGCTGCGGCTGTGACATCACCGAGAAGGCAAACGGCGGCACCGCGGGCAGCGGGTCGATGATCTCGCTGACGGGACCGTCGGCGCACGTCGGTTTGGGGGCGGGAGGGGGAGGGCCACCGGCCCCGAGCTTCGAGCACGTCAGCGGGCCGACGATCCCGTCGGCGCTGAGGCCGGAGGAGGCCTGGAATGCAACTGCGGCGCGTTTCGTCAGCGGTCCGAAGATCGCGTCCACGGCGAGCTGCGGATCGGCGCCCGCGTGGTTGAGGCGGTCCTGGACCTCGCTTACGCCGGAGCCGCGCGAGCCCATGCGCACCAGGCCCGTCGGGCAGCGTGGCCCGTCGAGCACGGGGGTGCTGTCCCCCTGCAGGCGCTGCAGCACCGGCCGCCGCGCGCTGGCCGCTTGGCCCGCGCTCGTTCGGGCGGCGACAGCCTTGCTGAGTGCGGCGTCGAGCCCGTCGGGCGGTCGCGGCTGCTTCTTGGTCGCCGTGTCCGTGCGGCCGCAAGAGCACGGGCGTGAGCCGCAGCGGGCGAGGCTTCGCGCGCGGCCTCGCTGCGCGATCTGCGGCGCGGCGCTACCGCGATCGGCGACGGCGAGCATCGCTGGACGATGATGGTGGATCGGGCCGCTGGTTTCAACGCAGGGCTAAATTCGGGCGGACCCGCGACGAACCGCCTGCCCGGGGCTCGCCTCGGCGGGCGTTTGGCGCCAAGATGACCGGCGTGCGCGCGCAACTCAAGCCACCGGCCGGCGACCAGCTGTCGGCCGCTCCCGCGCGGGCCGCGCAGCGCTCGGCGCGGCCGCCGGTCGAAGCCGCGAAGCCCGGGCTCGGCGCCGGCACGCGCGCGCTCGACGCCGTCGAGTTGCCGCTCGCGGCCACGCTCGCCCGCGCCGTTCTGCTGCGCGCGCCGGCCGAGGTCAAGCTGCTGAGCCCTGGCGCCGCGGCGAAGGCCGTCAACTACTACGTCGCCCAGCCCAAGCGCTACACGCCGGAGATCGTCCGGCAGATCCAGGCCGTCGTAGGCGTGCCGGAGACGGGGCGCGCGGACGAGCCGATGGCGCAGGCGGTCGCGCGCTGGCAGGAGGCGAACGGGTCGAAGGACCCGCTGCTCAAGCCCGACGGCATGGCAGGGCCGCGCACGCTGCCGCAGATGTTTCGCAGCGGGCTCAACGTCGCCACCGGCGCCATGGGCTTCGGCGGGGAGGCGCAGACCGGCGTCATCGACCGCTGGCACGAGTTCACACCCGACGAGCGCGGCATCGAGCTCGCCAAGCTCGTGAACGTGCACCTCGACGCGGCGGGGGTCCCGCCGGTCGTCCCGCTCGTGACCGACACCGGCATCGCGGCGGGCCAGTTCGACGGGTCGCTGTGGACGATGGAGCTCGGCCGCAAGGTCCTGTCCGTCGCCCAGCCCACGCTCAAGGAGGCGACGCAGCTCGTCGGCACCGTCTACCACGAGGCGCGGCACGCCGAGCAGACGTTCCGCGAGGTCCAGCTGCGCGCGATGCAGCTGCGGACGAGCCCGGGCGTGCCCGACGACGACAAGCTCGCCAAGCTGGTGGCGAAGGACGTCGAGGTGCCGAAGAACATCGCGGACAAGGGCGTCGCGGCACCGCTCGTCGCGGGCAGCATGCTCGCGCTCATCGCGCAGGGCTGGTGGGACAGCGACACGGGGCCCGGCAGGGGCCACCGCGAGCGGGTGCTGACGGAGATCGAGGCGGCGCTCCCCGCCCGCGACCGCGCGCGCGAGGAGCTCAAGAAGCACCCGACGCCGGCGAACCAGGCGGCGCTGGACCGCGCGACGGCGCGGCTGCACAAGGCCTACGACGCCTACCGCGACCTGCCCGAGGAGCACGACGCGTGGGCCACCGGCCCGCTCGCGAGCGCGGCCGTCACGCGCGGAGCTCCACCTCCGCCTCCGCCAGCAGCGCCCGCGCCCCCCGGCGGTGGTGGCTCGCCGGTGCCCGCTCCGGCGGGCGTCTGATGGCGCCCGACGCGAGCGCGGTCGTCGCCCTCGCCCGCGCCCTCGAGCGGGCGATCGCGCGCGACGACGCGACCGCCGCGAGCGTGGCCGCGGCGACCGGTGCCGCGGAGATCGAGGACGACGGCGCGCCGCTGGGCGTGCGGGCGCGCCCCGACGTGGCGGGCGTCGACCAGGTCACGGTCACCAGGCGCTGGGAGAGCGAGCTTCCGAACGCCGCCGAGATCAGCCTCGCGCCCGGCTTGGCGCTGGCCGACCTAGAGCGGCTGCTGGGCACGTCGCGCAAGCTGCGCCGCGCCCGCCCCGGCGATCATCGCGTCACGTTCGAAGCGCCCGGCGACGAGGCCACGATGCTCGCGGCGATCGACGCCGACGGCGACGCGCGGTCGCTCACCATCCGGCGCGAGCGCTGAGAAAACAGACCCTGGCACCGCCGCTCGCGTTCACGTAGGGTCGGCTCATGGCGAGCGGACTTCGGATGTTCTTGGTCGCCCTCGTCGCGCTCGGCCTCGCGCCGGCGGCACAGGCGGCCACGATCACCTCGACGCTCGGCCCGCTCAAGGAGATCACGGTCGGCACGGATGCGAGCTGCCAGGCGTCCTACGGCACGCTGTCGTTCGAGTTCTATCCACCTGACACCCAGCCCGGCGACTGCGGCGCGCTGATCGCAGCCGATGGCGAGCTCTACGCACCCGACTTCGAGGGGCACGGCCGCAGCGCCACCGACAGCCTCGGCGACTGGACGTTCTTCGACCCCGTGAGTCAGAGCGCCGTCCTCGGCTCGGGCAGCGCCGCCGAGCCGTTCGTCGTCAACACGGTCGTCAACCTCCCCGGCGCAGGCCTCGAGCTCACGAAGACCGTGTCGTACCGCGTCGGCTCGACCGCGTTTCGCGTGGACCTGTCGGTCCGAAACCTGCGCGACGAGGCGCGCTCGGCGCGGCTGTTCTGGGCCGGAGACTGCTACGCGTCGGGCTCCGACATCGGCTACGGCTTCACGCGCTCGGAGGTCCGCTCTGTCGGCTGCTCGCAGAACCCCGACAACAGCCCGGCCGCGCGCACGATCCAGCTATCGCCGCAGTCCGCGGGCAGCCGCTTCATGGAGGCCAGATACGACGAGATCTGGACGTACATCGGCACGCAGCAGCCGCTGCCCGACACCTGCCGCTGCGCGGAGAGCATCGACAACGGCGTCGCGCTGAGCTGGGACCTGCAGCTTGCGCCCGGCGCCGCGCAGACCCGGTCGCTGTCCGTGTCGTTCACGGAGTCCGCGCAGCCGGCGCCGCTGACGGACACCGACGGCGACGCGCTTCCCGACGCCTGGGAGACCGGCGCGGGTCCCGCGCTCGACTACGAGAACCTCGCGCCGCTGGGCGCCGACCCCAACCGCAAGGACATCTTCGTCCACGCCGACTCGATGGAGGGCTGCGCGCCGCCCGCCGGCTGGGAGCGCAAGGCGATCGCGCTGTTCGCGACGCACGGCGTGGCCCTGCACGTCGACTCGGGCCCGGGGTCGATCAACGCCGACGGCAGCGCGTGGGGCACGCGAAGTCGCGCGGGGTCCGTGCCGGCCACGGCCGTGCTGCCGATGTCGGACTGGCGCACGTTCGACACCTACAAGGACCAGCACTTCGTCGCGTCGAACCGCCGGCGCGCGTTCCACTACGTGCTGTTCGCCGACAAGTACGTCTCCGGCGGCGCGGAGTACGACGGCGGCCTGTCACGCGGAGCGCCCGACTCGGACCTCCTCATGGCGAACTGCCATTTCGCGATCGGGCGCGGGGACACCGCGATCTTCGTACACGAGCTCGGCCACAACCTCGGCCTGCTGCACGGCGGAGCCGACCACACGAACAACAAGCCGAACTACTACTCGATCATGAACTACAGCTACGCCACGCAGGCCATCAAGGATGGAACGCTGCCGGACTACAGCACGAGCGTCCGCACCGTCCTCGACGAGAACAGCATCGCCGAGCGCGACACGTACGTGACGCCGATCGCCTGGTATTGCCCGGGGACGGCAACTCCCCGCCAGGTCAAGACCGTCGGCACGCGCAGCGACCTCGACTTCGACTGCGATGGGAAGACCCGCGAGAAGCGCTACGGCGCCGACCTGACCGGGCTCCCGTCGGTCTTCGGCGACGGTGTCAAGACGCTGCTGACGGGTCACAACGACTGGGCGCCGGGGGTCATCAAGTACACCGGCGGCGTGATCGGGGCGTTCGAGCTGCCCGTGCGCCAGGACCCGCCGATCGTGCCCGAGCTGACCAGCGCGCAGGTGCAGGCGGCCGCGACCGCGGCGGCGACCTCGCTCGCGCGCCAGCAGCTGCGCCTGCTCGTGCGCACGACGCCACGCACGGTGCGGCGCGGACGGCGTGCCGTTCGCGCGACGGTGCTGGCCGGCGGCAAGCCGGTCCGCAGGGCGATCGTGCGCGTGCGCGGGGCCCGGTTCCGCGGCGGGCGCAAGATCGCGGTCACCGACAAGCGCGGGCGCGTGACGCTGCGGCTCGTCGTCACGGCCCGCAAGGAAGTCACCGTGTCGGCGACGCGCAAGGGCAAGCTCAAGGGCAGCGTCGTGCTGCCGGTGGGTGGCAAGGGCTGAGCGAGGGGCGAGCGCGGTGGGCCGTCGACGCCGTTCAGGCGAGCGCGGCGCGTGCGGCCGCCACGACCTCGGCCGCCTGCTCGGCGCTCAGCACCGGGCTCATCGGCAGCGCGAGGTGGGTGCGTGCGAGCTCGTCGGTGGCGGGGAGGTCGACGCCGCCCGCGAACGCCGCCATCGCCGGCTGGCGGTGGACCGGCGTGCGGTAGTAGGCGCGCGCCTCGACGCCGGCGGTCGCGAGCCCCGCGGCAAGCTCGTCCGCGCGCGCTCTCTGCACGACGTACAGGTGCCACGCCGGCGCGGCGCCGGGCGTCGCGACCGGCAGCGTCACGAGCTCGCCCAGGCCGGCGGCTTCGTAGTGCGCCGCCGCCGCCCGGCGGCCGTCCGCCCAGCCGTCGACATGCGGCAGGAGCACGCGCAGGATCGCCGCCTGCAGCTCATCCAGGCGCGAGTTGTAGCCCACCAGCTCGTACGTGACGCGGTCGGGCGAGCCGTGGAAGCGCAGCGTCCGCACCCGCTCGGCGATGGCGTCGTCGCTGGTCGTGATCGCGCCGCCATCGCCGAACGCTCCGAGGTTCTTCGAGGGGAAGAAGCTGAACGTCGCGGCGCGGCCGAGCGCGCCCGGCCGTCCGTCGGGGCCGAGCGAGCCGGCGGCCTGCGCGGCGTCCTCGAGCACCGGCACGCCCAGCGCTTCGATCGCGGCAACCGGCGCGACGTTGCCGAACAGGTGCACCGCGACGACGACCTTCGTCGCGGGCGTCAGCGCGGCCTTCACGGTCTCGGGCGTGGCGCACCCCGTGGCCGGGTCGACGTCGCAGAAGACCGGCCGCGCGCCGGTCGGCGGGATCGCCTCGGCGCTCGCGTAGAACGTGAACGACGGCACGACGACGTCGTCGCCCGGCCCCACGCCCATCGCCCGCAGCGCGATCGTCAGCGCCTCGGTGCCGTTGGCCACGCCGATCGCGTGCCGCGTGCCGCAGTACGCGGCGAGTTCGGCTTCGAAGCCCGCGACCTCGGGGCCGAGGATGAAGCGCCCGGAGTCGACGACCCGCGCGATCGCCGCGTCGATCTGCGGGCGCAGCGAGCGCAGCGGCGCGCTCGTGTCGAACAGCGCGACCGCCACGTTGGGGCCTAGCGGCGGTACAGCAGGGCGGTTGCGAGACGGACCACTAGAGCTCCTTGGCCGTCGAGTCGACGACGTCGCCCGCCGGCGCGCCGCCGCGCGGGCCGCGGACCCTGCTGCCCGTCTCGTCGGAGCCGCTGGGGAGCTCGGCCACCGGGCCGCGCCAGAAGGCCAGGTCGGGCCGCTGCTCGACGGCCTCGCGACCGCTGTCGATGAGCCCGCCGGCCGCCGCCGCGAGCGCGCCGAGCGCGCCGAGGTAGACGCCGATCGCCGGCGTGACGTCGTAGTCCAGCGCCGGTGGGTCGATGATCCGGCGGACGATCAGCACGGCGAGGACGAGGCCGACGACGGTCCGGGCGATCAGGGCCGGCCTGGTCTGCTTGACGACCGCGGTCGCGACCAGGAAGACGGCTCCGGCGAGGATCAGGATGCGCAGGCGCTCGAACGTCTGCCAGCCGGTGGTCTCCGGGTCGCCTTGGGCCGCGGTGCGGTCGATGTGGTACCAGGTCACGAAGAGCGCGACGACGAGCAGCGCGGCTCCTACGGCACTGAGGATGCGTCCGGTTCTCGGGCTCAGCAAGGCGGGTGCACCTCCGTTGAAAGGTCGTGTGCGGTGGTCGTCCAGCCTACGACCTCCCCGTCGAGGCCGCGCGCACCGCCCGGCGCGACGTCAGCGCGAGAGCTGCCCGAGGTCCGCGCGGGTCATCAGCCGGATCAGCTCCTCGAAGGAGGTGGTCGGCTCCCAGCCGAGCTGGCGCTTGGCCTTCGAGGGATCGCCGATGAGCTGGTCGACCTCCGCCGGGCGCAGGAACGCCGGATCCAGCCGGACGTAGGGCTCCCAGTCGTCGATGCCGGCCTCGTCGAAGGCGATCTGCACGCACTCGCGCACCGTGTTCGTCTTGTTCGAGGCGATCACGTAGTCGTCGGGCTCGTCCTCCTGCAGCATGAGGTACATCGCCTCGACGTAGTCCTTCGCGTAGCCCCAGTCGCGCTGGGCGTCGAGGTTGCCGAGCGCGAGCTCGTCGCGCAGCCCGTGCTTGATCGCGGCGGCGTGCCACGTGATCTTGCGCGTCACGAACTCGAGGCCGCGGCGCGGCGACTCGTGGTTGAAGAGGATCCCGCAGCAGGCATACAGGTCGTAGGACTCGCGGTAGTTGACCGTGATGAAGTGGCCGTAGGCCTTCGCCACGCCGTACGGCGAGCGCGGGTAGAACGGGGTCGTCTCGGTCTGCGGGACCTCGAGCACCTTGCCGAACATCTCAGAGCTCGACGCCTGGTAGAAGCGCGCCTCAGGCGCCGCCTCGCGCACGGCCTCGAGCATGCGCGTCACCCCGACGCCGGTGAACTCCGCGGTGAGCGTCGGCTGCAGCCACGACACCGCGACGAAGCTCATCGCGGCGAGGTTGTAGATCTCGTCGGGCTTGGCCGCGCGCAGCGTGTCGACGAGCGAGCGCTGGTCGAGCAGGTCGCCCTGATGCAGCGTGATCCTGTCGCGCAGGTGCTCGATGCGCTCGAACTTCTCGGTCGACGCGCGGCGGACCATGCCGTGCACCTCGTAGCCCTTCTCGAGTAGGAGGTCGGCGAGATACGAGCCGTCCTGGCCGGTGATGCCGGTGATGAGCGCGGAGCGTGCCATTTGCGCCGCAACCTTATCCGTGCGTTCCGGCCAGAGCCGGGACGCGCCGCCCCGCGACGAGCGCCCCGCCGGCGCGCAGCACGTCGCGCCAGGCGCGCGCCTCCTCCGGTCGCGAGCGGGCGAACAGCACCACGCGCGGGACGCTGACCGCCACCGTGAGTGCGCCCACGAGCGCCCGCTGCGCGCGCGGCAGCTGCGCGTCGGCGTAGTGCAGCATCCCGTGGTGCAGCGAGCGGATCGAGTCGACCTTGCTCCAGCGCCGGAACGTCGCCCCGCCGAGATGGCGAAACGCGGCGCTCGGCACGTACAGGATCGTGCCGATCCGGTGAAGGCGGGCGAGCAGGTCGGAGTCCTCGAACCAGAACCAGAAGCGCTCGTCGAAGCCGCCGATGCGCTCGAAGGCCGCGCGTCGCACGAGGATCGCGGCGGCGGCGGGCTGCTGGACGGCGACGGTGGTCGTGTCGTCCAGCCGCGCGCCGTGGTGGCGGCGGGCGATCGGGTTCCAGCGCTGCTCGATGCCGAGCAGCTGCGTCGCGAGCGTCGCGACCGAGGGGAAGGTGCGCGGGCGGTAGGCGTCCTGGGTCTTCAGCGTGTCGGGGTCGACGAGCCGGCCGCCCGCGAGGACCGCTCGCGGGTCTTGCGCGAGGGCCTCGGCGAGGCCGGCGATCGCTCCGGGCACGGCGACGATGTCGGAGTTGAGAAACAGCACGAGCTCCGCGCTGCCGCGCGCGGCGCCGAGGTTGCAGGCGCGAGCGAAGCCGACGCCCTGCTCGAGCGCCACCACGTCGACCGCCGCGTAGGCGCCGGCCAGCGCTTGGGCCGTGCCGTCGCTCGACCCGTTGTCGACGACGATGACGCGGCTGGCGAGCGGCTCGTCCGCGAGGCTCGCGACGCAGCCGAGCGTCATGTCGCGGGTGTCCGCGGTGACGATGACGACGTCGATCACGCCGGGGTGCTCCGCATCTCGGAGACCATCGTCCTGACCGCGGAGGGGCGCAGCGAGCGGCCCGTGACCGCGGCGAGGTAGAGCGCGAACGCGACCGCGGTCCCGATTCCGACCGGCACGAGCGCCACGCCGGTCGGGAACACGGCGGTCGCCGCGACCCCGACTCCTAGCGTGCCCGCGGCGGCGAGCGCGGCGATGAGCCCGGGGCGCACGAGCTCGCGCGGCGCGACGTGGTCGAGGTCGGGGGTCAGCGCGCGGAAGCGGCGCATGAACCACACCGTGCCGAGGACGTACGCGGCGAGCGTCCCGCAGACCACGCCGCGCGCGCCGAACGCGAACGCCAGCGGGATCGTGAACAGGAGGTTGAGGCCGACGATCACGGGCCCGAGCCGCGCCTCGAGCCCCGGCCGGCCGACCGCGCGCAGGTAGGCGATCGCGGTGCCCGTGCACAGCGAGATCCCGTTGCCGAGCGTCAGCACGAGGCCGAGCACGATCGCCTCGCGGTGGCCGCCGATCCAGCCGTCGATCGTCGGCAGCAGCGCGCCCATCGCGATCAGCGTGCCGCCGCCGATGACGTACAGCCAGGTGCGGTGCATCCAGGCGAACTGCCGTCGCAGCGCCTCGGGATCGCCCGTGCCGACGGTCACGGCGAGCGCGCTGACGATCGGCGTCAGCGCGGCGATGACGAGCAGGCGGCCGGCGTCGACGAGCTGCGACGCGATCCCCAACTCGCCGACGATCGTCGCGGTCGCGACGAACGCGACGACGATCTTGTCGCTCTGCGAGTTGATCAGCCCGGCGAGCGCGTTGAGCTGCAAGCGCCCGGCGAACGAGACGACGCGGCGCAACTCGGCGCGCGGCAGGATCCGCGGGGCGCCGAGGACGTCGCGCAGGGCGACCAGGCGCGCGGCGAGGACGACGATCTGCTGCGCGATCAGCGCCTCGGCGAGGCCCGGCAGGCCGCGGCCGGCGGCGAGGACGATGAGGATCCCGGCGAGCTGGACGATCGCGCCGAGGATCGCCGAGACGGTGATCGCCTGGAAGCGCTCGAGCCCCTGCAGGATGTTGCCGACGGCGTTGCTCAGCAGCACGAGCACGAGCGCGACGGCGACGAGCCGGAACATGTCGGCGGCGTCGGCGCGCAGCGGGCCTTCGTCCGCGAAGAGCTTTGCGAGCGTCGGCGAGAGCGCCGCGAACGCGAGCGCCGCGGGGATCGCGATCGCCATGTAGATCGCGATCGACGTCCACAGCAGGCGGGTTGGGGCGCTGCGCTCCCCCGTGCCGTAGCCGATCGCGGTCCAGCGCTGGATCGCCGGGCCGAAGCCGGCGTCGGCGATCGAGAGGTAGACGATCACCGTCAGGCCGAGCACCCACACGCCGTAGCCGGCCGTGCCGATGTGGTCGAGGATCACCGGGACGGCGACGATCGACGCGCCAAGGCCGGCGGCTGCGCTGATCATGTTGGCCACGACGTTGCGGCCCAGAGCAGCGCGCATGGCGACTAGCGTAATCAGTCCGTGCCCCGGATCTCCGTGACCATCCCGACCTACGACGGGCGCGACCTGCTGGACCTCATGCTGCCGTCGGTCGTCTCGCAGGAGGTCGCGGGCGAGCTCGAGATCGTCGTCGTCGACGACGGCTCGACGGACGGCACGCCGGAGCATCTCGCCGAGCACTGGCCGCAGGTGCGGGTCGTCGTGCAGCCCAACGCGGGGGTGAGCGCGGCGATGAACTGCTGCCTTGACGAGGCGCGCGGGGAGTACGTCGCGCTGCTCAACAACGACGTCGAGCTCGAGGCGGGCTTCCTCGAGGCGCTGGCCACGGCGCTCGACACCCATCCCGGCGCCGGCTCGGCCTGCGGGAAGATGCTCGACTACGCCGCGCGCGACGTCATCGACGGCGCCGGAGACATCATGCGCTGGTCGGGCGCGTGCTGGCGGCGCGGCCACGGCGAGCGCGATCGCGGCCAGTTCGACCGCGCCGAGCCCGTCATCTCGCCGTGCGGCGGCGCGGCGATGTACCGGCGCCGCGCGATCGAAGACGTCGGGGTGTTCGACGCGGACTTCGTCGCCTACCTCGAGGACGTCGACTGGGGCGTGCGCGCGCAGCTGCGCGGCTGGACCTGCCGCTACGTGCCGACCGCGCGCTGCTTTCACATGGGCTCGGCGACGACTGACCGCCCCGAGCTGAGCGCCCGCCACGCGCTGCTGCTGCGCCGCAACGGGGTGCTGCTGACGCTCAAGACGTTCCCGGCGTCGGCGCTCGTGCTGCACCTGCCGCAGATCGTCCTGCACAACCTCGGCTGGCTGCGCGGCAGCGTCCGCGAGGGCCTCGGCGGCGCCCACCTCGCCGCGTGGGGCCAGGTGCTGCGGATGCTGCCCGCGACCCTGCGCAAGCGCCGCGCGATCCAGCGCGGCCGGAGGGTCGGCCGGCGCGAGCTGGATGCGGCGGTGACGATTCACTGAAAGCGCGGCCGCTCCGGAGTAGGGTCGGTACGGTGAAACTGAAGGCACCGGCCGCCGTCCGGGACCTTGCTACGCGGGCCCGGTCGCGCAAGCTCGCGATTTTCGGCAACGTGCTCGGCGGCTACCACTGCGGCGTGCCGTCGACGCAGGCGACCGTCGACCTGTTCGCGGGGGAGTGGGCATCGCGCCTACCGGCGGCGATGGACGGCGTAGGGGCCGGCGTCGTCCCGCTTTTCGAGGACGACCGGATCGCCTGGGCGATCGGCGCGCTGGGCGGCGTCGAGGACGAGTCCGTGCTCGAGCTCGGGCCGCTCGAGGGCGGCCATACCTTCATGCTCCAGCAGGCGGGCGCGCGGTCGGTGGTGGCCGTCGAGTCCAACGGTCGGGCGTACCTGAAATGCGTCGTCGTCAAGGAGCTGCTTGGCCTCGATCGCGCGCACTTCCTGCTCGGCGACGCGACGGCGTACCTCGGCTCGACGGAGGAGCCGTTCGACGTGTGCCTCGCCAGCGGCATCCTCTACCACATGGCCGATCCCGTCGCCCTGATTGCGGCGATCTCGGCACGCGTCGACAAGCTCATCATGTGGACGCACTACTTCGATCCCGAGGTGGCCCGCATCAACACGCAGATGCGCCGTCACATGAAGGGATCCCGGCAGGCGACGCACGACGGCTTCTCGCACGAGCTTCACGAGCATCGCTACGGCACGTCGCTGCGCTTCGCAGGCTTCGCCGGCGGCACGCAGCCATTCGCCAACTGGCTGTCGCGGGACGATCTCATGGCGTGCCTCGAGCACTACGGCTGGGGCGAGGTGCAGATCGCCTTCGAGCAGCGCGACCACCCGCACGGCCCGTGCCTTGCGCTCGTCGCGCGAAAGGCCTGACGGGTCAGGCCCGCGGCCAGCGGCCCGGGAGGGCGCCGCGCGGACGCGGCGCCTCCCGGAGCGATGGACGCCGGCGCCTCACGCCCCCGGCGGCGGGAGGCCGTTGAGGAAGACCGGCTTGTCGTCGGGTGCGCCGAAGTGCTGCTGGTCGTGCCCGTCGTTCGTGCTGTTTAGGACGTGCCACATGCCCGTTGACGGCCGCCACACCGCGAAGTCGGCCTTGCGGTCGCCGTCGTAGTACGCGGGGACCGGCCGATCGCCGGCGGTTCCCCACAGGCGGTGGGTGAAGCCGCCGTCGGAGCTGCGCACGACGTGCCACGTGCCAGTGGACGGGCGGAAGACGGCGCGATCCGTGCGGCCGTCGCCGTCGTAGTCGGCCGGAGCGGGCGTGTCGCTCTCCGCGCCGAAGTGGTAGTGGTCCTCTTGGTTGCCGCTCCCGCTGAGCAGCAGGTGCCACATGCCGGAGGACGGGCGCCAGACGGCGAGGTCGTTCTTGCGGTCACCGTCGTAGTCGCCCGCAACGGGCTTGTCACCGACATAGCCCCACGCCGTCGTCGCGGTCTGCCCGTCCGAGCTTCGCCGGACGATCCACGTGCCGTTGGATGGCCGCCAGACCGCGAGGTCGGTCACGGCGTCGCCGTCGTAGTCGCCGGGGACCGGGACGTCGCCCTGCTGGCCGACCTGCTCCGAGCGCGTGCTCAAGTCCGGTCGCAGGATGTACCAGACGCCGTTGGAGGGCCGCCAGACCGCGATGTTGACCACGCCGTCGCGTTCGTAGTCGCCGGGAACGGGGATGTCCTCGGCCACGCCGTAGACGAGCCCGCGGTGGGTGGCGTCGGAGCTGTTGAGGATCCACCACTGGCTGCCCCCGGCCAGCGGGCGGAAGACCGCGCGGTCGGTGCGCCCGTCGCCGTCGAAGTCCACGACGCCCGCGCCGGCCGCGGGCGGGACCCGGGTCAGGAAGCCGAAGTACTGCCCGCCACCCAGCGGTCGGATTGGGTCGCCGTCGAAGCCGTAGGCGGGATGCGACGTGTTGTAGTCCTGCGCGTCGGCGCGCATGTGCGCGATCACCTGAGCGGGCGTCTTGCCCGCGCAGGGCCCGTCGACGCTCAGCTCCTTCATGCACAGCGCCACCACCGCGGCCATGTGCGGCGACGCCATGCTCGTGCCAGAGATCGTGTCGTAGCCGTTGCCCAGCCAGGTCGACCTGATGCAGGACCCCGGCGCCGCGATCGTGTGCGCCTGGCCCTCCGCCGTGGAGGCGTAGTTCGAGAACGTCGCCCGCACGTCGTCCTGCTGGCCCGGGTCGCATGCCGCCGGCCCGCCGTTCGCACCCGGCGCACCGTCGCTGTCGGCCATGGCGGTCGTGGTCAGCACCTGGGGATACGCCGCGGGCACCAATGTGGAAAAGATGGCGTCGAAGGCCTGGCTCTCGTTGGCGGCCGCGACGACGATGCTCACGCCCGCCGCGGTGGCGTTGCAGACGGCGACGTGCAGCGGATCGGTGGTCGACGCACAAGGCTCGGTCGGCCCGCCGGAGGCGATGAGGCTCATGTTGGCGACCTTGATGTTCAGCGCGGCCGCGTTGGCGCCCACCCAGTCGATGCCGCAGATGATGCTGGCGATCGAGCCCCAGCCCCCGGCGTCGAGCACCTTCACCGCATAGGTCTTCGTTCCCGGCGCGACACCGACGACGCCGGCGCCGTTGTTGCGCGCTCCGACGATGCCGGCCACGTGTGTGCCGTGCCCGTTGTCGTCCTCCGGCGACGCGCCGGGCGTGATGCAGTTCGTGCCGGCGGCGGCGTTGAGATCCGGATGACCGAGTGCGATGCCGGTGTCGATCACCGCGACGTTGACGCCCGCCGCCTGGCGAACCGTCGTGCTCGTCGCGCTGAGGATGCGGCGCACCCCGGTCGGCGCGAGCGGCTCGCCCGGGGCGTAGGGCACGCTCGCGGTCGCCGTCACGCGCCTGTCGGGCGCGACGAAGCGGACGTCGTCGTCCTGGCGCAGCGCCTCCACCTGACCCGCCGACAGCTTCGCGGCGAAGCCTTCGACGGCACGCTCGTAGACGTGGCTCGGCGTGAAGCCGAGAGCGCGCTCGCGCCGATCGGTCTCTGACCGCGCGTCGCTGACTGCGCTCTTGAACACGACGATGTAGCGCCCCTCGATCACGCTCGAGCTCGCGACGCGACCAAGCGTCGCCGCCTGCGTGACCGCGGGGGCCACCAGCAGCAGTACGGCCAGCGCCGCGATGACCACTCTCGTCCCGGGGCTTGCAGCCGCCCTGACAAGACGACGCCTTGAGTACGTGACTGACATGTCCGTTCCTTTCACGCTGCGGGAGTAGGCAACTGCTCACCGTGACTCTGCGGCGGCGCACGAGTGCTCGCGGCTGTGTCGAACGAACGTCGAACAGATGTCGAACACGGTGAAAGCACCGTGTGGGAGGGTGCGGGCGATGGACGACTCACACGGCGACGCCGCGGCGAACGACACGCCGGAGGCGCGATTCGGAGCCGAGTTGCGCCGCCTGCGGGTGCGCGCCGGGCTGTCGCAGCGCGACCTGGCGGCAGCGCTGTATCGCGTGGCGAGCACGATCAGCGAGTTCGAGAGCGGTCGCCGGCTGCCGCGAGTCGAGGTCGCCGAGCAGTACGAGGAGCACTTCGGCCTGCCGCGCGGGACCCTGGTCCGGGAGCTCGCGCTCGCGCGTGCCGAGCGGCTGGATCATCCGGTCGACGGCATCGCCGGCGAGCACCTCGGCGACGCGGCCTGCCCGTACAAGGGGCTGCGCGCGTTCGAACGCGAGGACGCGGAGCTGTTCTTCGGTCGCGAGGCGCAGGTCGAGCAGGTCGCCGCCCGGCTGGCGGAGGTGCGGTTCGTCGCGGTCGTCGGCGCCTCGGGCAGCGGGAAGTCCTCGTTCGTGCGCGCGGGGCTGCTTGCGCGCATCGGTGCGGCGAACGGCGACGCGCCCGCGGGCGTCGCGGTGCTGACGCCCGGGACGCATCCCCTCGACGCGCTGAAAGCCGCGGCCGGCGCCGCGACCGATGTCGACCTGCCCGCCGATCCCGACGACCTCGGGGCCGCCCTGCGCCGCGCCGCCGCCGGCGGGCTCGTGATCGTCGTCGACCAGCTCGAGGAGCTGTTCACGGTGTGCCGCGACGAGGCCGAGCGCGGCGGCTTCGTCGCCGCGCTGATGGCGGGATGGCGCGACCCCACGAGCTCCGTCAGCGTGATCCTCACCCTACGCGCGGACTTCTACGGTCACCTGGCGGCGTACCCGGAGCTGGCGGCGGCCGTCGTCGCACACCAGGCCCTGATCGGGCCGATGTGCCCGTACGACCTCGGGCGCGCCATCGAGCTGCCCGCGGCGCACGCCGGCCTGCAGCTACAGGCGGGCCTTGTGGAGACGTTGCTCGACGACGTCGCGGGCGAGCCCGGCGGGCTGCCGCTGCTCTCGCACGCCTTGCTCGAGACGTGGAAGCGACGCCGCCGGCTCATGCTCACCGTCGGTGGCTATCGCGAGGCCGGCGGGGTGCGCGGCGCGATCGCGAAGACCGCCGAGGACGTCCTGCAGAGCCTGCCCGAAGCCGACCGCCCGATCGCCCGCGCGATCTTCCTGAGCCTGACGGATGTCGCCGAGGGCGCCGAGCCGGGGCCGCGGCGCGTCGCCCGCGCCGACCTCGCGGTGGCGTCGCAGGGCGCGGCGTCGGTCGACCGCGTGCTCGGCATCCTCGTCGACGCGCGCCTGGTGACGCTCGAGGAGCGCACGGTGGTGGTCGCCCACGAGGCGCTGATCCGCCACTGGCCGCGGCTGCGCGGCTGGATCGAGAGCGAGCGCGCGGACCTTCTCGTCCACCGCCGCCTCGGCGACGCCGCCCGCCAGTGGGACGCGCTGCACCGCGACGCCGGTGCGTTGTATCGCGGGGCGCGCCACGCCTCGGCCCGCGAATGGGCGACCGACCACGCCGGCGAGCTCGGCCCGCTCGAACGCGACTTCCTCGCCGCGAGCGACGCCGCCGCGCAGCGCAGCACGCGACGGCTGCGGATGCTCGCCGCCGGGCTTGCAGCCGTCGCCGCGATCGTCGCGACGCTCGCGGTGCTCGCGCTCGCCCAGCGCGACAACGCCCGGGAGGAGCGTGCCAGCGCGCAGCGTGAGGCCGCCGAGGCGACGTCGCTCGCGCTCGCCGTGTCGGCGGCCGAGCCGCTGGCGACCCGCCCGGACATCTCGCTCGGCCTCGCGTTCGAGGCGTACCGCACCGCGCCTCGCGCGGAAGCGAGGTCGGCCGTCGTCCGCGCGCTGTCCGCCGTCCGCAAGTCGCGGACGCGCGACGTCCTGCCCATGGCCAACGTCGTAGACGACGTCGCGTTCGGCCGCGACGACCGGCTGCTCGTGCTCAGCGGCGGCTATGGGTACGGGGCAGGAGGATCCGGCGGCGGCCTCCGCGGCGGCGAGCTGAGCCACGGACACGACTACCTGATCGCGATCGCGTCGAGCCGCGACGGCAGCACGCTCGTGACCGCCGGCGCGCACGAGGTGCGCTTGTGGGACGCGAGGACCCTCAAGCCGCTGGGACGGCTGCGCGACGGCAAGCGCCCGTACAAAGGTCTCGAGTACGGCTCGCAGTCCGAAGCGGAGGCGGCCGCGGCCAAGCGGCCCGCGGGCCCCACCTACTCCTACGAAGCGGTCGTGTTCAGCCCCGACAGCAGGCTGCTTGCCACCGCCGGCGACGACGGGAGCGTGCGGCTGTGGGACGTCGCGACGCGCAGGCTGCGCGGTCGCTTGACCGGCCACAGCGGCAAGGTCACGGACGTCGCGTTCAGCCGCGACGGCGAGACGCTGGCCAGCGCCGGCCGCGACGGCACGGTCCGATTGTGGGATCGGGCGACAGGCAGGCAGGTGGGCCTGCTGACGGGCCACAACGGCGCGGTGCGCGCGGTCGCTTTCAGCCCGGACAGCAAGACGCTCGCCACTGCGGGTGCCGACAGGACGGCGCGCCTGTGGGAGGTGTCCACCCGCAAGCAGCTCGGCCGCCTCACCGGCCACCGGGGGGAGGTCCGCGCGGTCGCGTTCAGCCCCGACGGCGGGACGCTCGCGACCGCCAGCCTCGACCGCACGGCGCGACTATGGGATCCCGCTACACGCGGGCTGCTGGACCGGCTCGTCGGCCACGACCAGGGCGTCACCGATCTCGCGTTCAGCCGCGACGGCAGGACGCTTGCGACCGCCAGCCCCGACCAGGTGCGCCTGTGGGACCCGACGCCACCCGCGCACCTGCGCCTCGACGGCCACATCACGACGGTCGGTGCCGTCGCGTTCAGTCCCGACGGCAGGACGCTCGCATCCTCCAGCCCGAACGACGCGACGGCGCGCCTGTGGGACCCGAAGACCGGGAAGCTGCGGGCCCGCCTAAGTGGCAACGCCGGCGGGGTCGAGGCCATCGCGTTCAGCCCTGACAGCAAGACGCTTGTCACGGCCTCGGGGGACACGGTGCGCCTGTGGGATCCGGCGACGCGAACGGAGCGTGGTCGCCTCAGCGGCCCGACGTCGGGCATCGTGGCGGTCGCGTTCAGCCCCGACGGCAAGACGCTCGCCACCGGTGGCACGGACGGCGTGCTGCGCGTGTGGGACCTCGCGACACGCAAGCAGCGCCGCGCCATCACCGATTTCTCCGATGCGGTCTCCATGGTCGCGTTCAGTCCTGATGGCCGGGCGATCGCCGTCGCAGCGGGCTTCGTCGAGGGGGTGGCGCAGTGGGACGCTGCGACGGGCCGGGAGCTCGAAGGGTATGGCGGCCACGACGCCGCGATCTACGCGATCGCGTTCAGCCCCGGTGGCAGGACGCTCGCCAGCGCCGGGCAGGACGGCATGACGCTGCTGTCGAGGGCGACCACGCGAAGGCTGGCGCCCCTGCCGGCGCGCCCGGTGGTGCCAGGCCGTCTCACCGGCGACGCGCCCGTGCAGGCCGTCGCGTTCAGCCCCGACGCCAGGACGCTCGTCACGGCGGGCGACGACGGGATGGTGCGGCTGTGGGACCCGGCGTCGCGCACGCCGCTGGGCAGCCTCGCCGGCCACGCCGGCGCGGTGAACGCGGTGGCTGTGAGCCCCGATGGCACGACGATCGCGAGCGCCGGCGACGACAAGACCGTGCGCCTGTGGAGGGGCGTGCTGTGGCGCGACGTCGCCGGCCTGAAGACGACGGTCTGCGACGTCCTGCTCACCGGCGTTGACCGGCTGGAGTGGGCGGAGTACGTCGCCGGGATCCCCTACCGCCGCAGCTGTTCGTGAGCGACTATGCCCGCGGCCCGTCGCGCACGACGGCGGAGCCCGCTCGCACCTCGGGCGAGCCGCGGCCGCTACGCCTTGGGCCAGTCGCGCAGGCCGGCGCGGTTGAGCAGCGGGCGCAGCGTCGCGTAGCCCGCGGTGCGCAGGGCGCGGGCGGGGTGGCTCGACCGATCGCGCGGGTGGGCTCCGGGAGCCGCCGCCAGCGAGGCCTTGAGGAACGCCAGGAGGGGGGCAGCCGTCCGCGCCCACGTCAGCTCCTGCGCCGCCGCCGCCAGTCGCTCGCGGTACGCCGCGCGGTCGCCGTCGAGCACGCGGGCGAGGCCTGCGGCAACTGCGGCGACGTCGCCCGGCGCGGCGACGGCCCCGAGGTCCTCGTGCTCGACCCGGGCGGCGAGGTCGTCGCCGGTCGTGCAGACGACGGGCACGCCGGCCCAGAAGCAGTCCAGCAGGCGGGTGCGAAAGGCGTAGCGCGTCTCGAGCTGGTCGTGATGGCAGGAGACGACGGTGTCGGCGTCGAGCAGCCAGTCCGCGCGCTGCGCGTAGGGCACCCAGTCGTCGTTGAAGTCCACGGGCGCGGCGAGCTGCGCGGCGAGCGCTTGCGCTGCGGCGGTCGCGCGGCGGGCAGGCGGGCTGCTCGCGGCACCCATGAACACGAGTCGCAGGCCGGGCCGGTCGAGCTGCGCGACGGCGCGGATCGCGGTCTGCGGATCCAGCCAGCCCCAGATGCCACCGTTCCAGAGGACGAGCTCTTGCGCTTCGAAGCGGGCCTTGGGGCCGGGCGCGCCGCTGCGCTCCGGCGGCCGCTCGGGGATGCCGAACGGGACGACGGCGAGGCGCCCGTCGAGCGCGCGGTCGGCGTCGTAGGCGTCCGGCGGCAGGGCGCGAAGGCCCAGGAGCAGTCCGGTGAGCAGGTCGCGCTGGCGCTCGGAGGCGCACAGCAGGAGGTCCGCGGAGGTCAGCGCGTCCTCGATGCGGTCCAGAGCGAGCGCGCTCATCAGCCGCCGCAGCCGCGAGTCGCGGTCGGCGAAGCCCTCGAGCGTCTCGAAGTACTCGGGGACGTAGAGGTCGAAGACGAGCCGCGCCCCGCTCGCCCGCAGGGCACGCATGACCAGCGGCCATTGCGGCACGCCGTACACGACGTCCGCCGTCGCGAGCGGCGTGCGCAGCGTGCGTGCGTCGTGCGGATGAAAGGCGACGACCGGCAGGTCCGGAAGCTCGCCGCCGGGCGCGGCCACGGTCACGTCGGCGACCGCCGCGGCCGTCCGTGCGAGCTCGACCGCGCGGATCGCCGCGCCCGCCATCCGCTCGCCGACGGGCTCCTGCGAGAGGACGAGCAGCCGCGGCCGGCTCACGGCGCCTGCCCCAGCCGCCGGCGCAGCGCGCGCTTGAGCTCGATCGGCGTCAGCCAGCTGAGCACGTACGGCGCGAGGCCATGCGCCCCGCGTAGCGAGCGGCGCCGCCGCATCGCTCGCACGCGCAGCGCGATCGCCTCGGCGGTCTGCGCGCGCTCGGCGCGCGAGGCGACGTTCGACGCGCTCATGACGCGTGTCGCGAGCGGCTCGTCGAGCGTCCACACGGTGAAGCGCTCGGCGAGCCGCAGCCACAGGTCGTACTCCATCGCGTAGCGCAGCCGGGGGTCGTAGCCGCCGGCGGCGAGCGCAGCGTCGCGCCGCAGCGCGGCCGACGTGTTCGGGATCGGGTTGAAGCGCATGAGCACGCGGCCCGCGTCGCCGGCGCGAAACGAGGTTCGTGGCCGCAGCTCCCGGCCCGCATCGTCGACCTCGTGCATCCGGCAGCCGACGACCGCGACCTCCGGCCGCGCATCGAGGACGGCAAGCTGGCGCTCCAGCCGGCGCGGCGCCGAGAAGTCGTCGGCGTCGTTGATCGCGACGATCGGCGCGCGCGCCGCTCGCAGCCCGGCGTTCAGCGACGACGAGATGCCGACGTTGCACCCCATCGACAGCAGCCGCACGCGCGGATCCTCGGCCGCGTACGCCGCGGCCACCTCCGCCGTCGCATCCGTCGAGCCGTCATCCACGACGACGAGCTCAAGCTCGGTGAGCGTCTGCGCGAGGATCGACTCGATCGCGCGCGGCAGCGTCGCGGCGTTGTCATAGGAGCCGATCAGCACGGTGACACGCGGCACGGCTGCGGCGGACTCGGGCGGCGGCACGATCGCCGGAGTATCGCGCCGCGCGATCCCCCCGGCTCAGTGCTTGTTCGCTGCGATCTCCAGGTCCGTCAGGACACCAAGGATCCGACCCGGCAGCTGGGAGCGTTCGAGACGAAACTCGCTCCAGCGGTCGCGCGACGCCGCGCTCGCGGAGGCGACGAAGCGGCGCAGGTGCCGTGCGTTCGGTTCTGCGCGGTCCGCGAACTCGGAGCTTGGCACGAGCCACACGGGGCCGTAGTCGCCGGCATGGCTATCCACAGCGACAAAGAGCAGATACAAATCGGGCCGCGACCTGAAGGTCGAATCACGCACCTGCGCGGTGAACCGCGAGTGTTTCAGCATCGCGCTGCTGTTCCAGCTTCGACTCTTGACCTGTGTCGCGAGCATGACGGGGCTGCCTCGGCGGTGAAACACGAGGTCGACACCCTCGTCATCAACGAGGCTCGTCGACACGTTGAGCTCGAATCCGCTGGCGATCATGCAACTCGATGCGACGAGGTGCTCGACCGCAGCGCCTGTTCGCGCCGAGTCGCGGTTGTCCCGGGGCTCGAGCGGACCGCTCGGGGCTGCCAGCCGCCGGACTCGGCGGACGTATCGCTCGACCGAGAGGCTTGGGTCGAGCGACTGCGCGCGTTCGATCGCGAGCATGGCCACATCAGGTTCGGAGGCGTTGAGCGCGATGTCGGCCCAGGCGAGATAGGCGTGCGCGTCCGACCATTCGTCATCGCCGACCTCGGTCGCGACGCGAAGCGCTCGTTGCACATAGACGAGGGCGAGGTCATGCAGTCCGAGCCGATCGAGGCCGCTTGCGAGATTCCACGGATACGCCGGCTCGCCCTGATCTTCGCCCATCGCGGCCTCGTACAGCGCGAGCACGCGCTCGAGCTCACCGCTGCGCAAGAAGCGGGAGCGCGTCGCTGTGCTCGCCCATCTTCCCGGCTTCAGATACCGGCCAAGGATGTCCTCGGCGGCATCTGCTGATTTGTCGGAGTCGAGCCGTGCGGTCGCCTCAACCATTTCGGCGCGGTCGCCTCCCTCTCGCCTGCCTGTACTGGCCGTGTTGTGTCTCATCCAGTTGCTCCCAGAGAGCCAGCCACGCTGCCCGTCGCTGTGGATTATGCGCCCTACCGAGCGCGCCTTCGAGCGCAGCCACCATGTCGCAGACCCGCCAATCCTCTCCGGTCGCCGGGTCGAGGCCAGCCGGATCCAACCAGTTCTCGGCCTTCGGGTTGCCCATTGTGTCGTGCGATGTTCCATGCGAACTATGACGACCTCTGGCGCCAGCGGCACGCCATCTCGCGCAGCCGTTCGACCGCCGCGCAGATGAGAGCAGTTGTGACCTGATGCTCTAGCCTCGGCCGCACATGAGCGTCGTCGCGAATCTGCGCCGCCGGGCGGGCGCGCTGCTGTCGCCCGATGTCCGGCGCTTCAACGCTTGCCGGCTGCGCCTGGCGCACCAGCACCTCGCCGGCGACGGCATCGAGATCGGCGCGCTGCACCGCCCGCTGCGCGTCCCGCCGGCGGCGCGTGTGCGCTTCGTCGACCGCATGAACGTCGACGGCCTGCGCCGCCATTACCCCGAGCTCGCCGCCCTCCCGCTCGTCGCGGTCGACGTCGTCGACGACGGCGAGGCGCTCGGCACGTTCGCCGACGCAAGCGTCGACTTCGTCATCGCCAACCACTTCATCGAGCACACGCAGAGCCCCCTCGCGACGCTGCGCAGCCACCTGCGCGTGCTGCGACCCGGTGGCGTGCTCTACCTCGCGGTCCCCGACAAGCGCCACACGTTCGACATCGACCGCGACACAACGCCGCTCGAGCACGTCGTTCGCGACCTCCAAGAGGGCCCGGAGTGGTCGCGCGGGCAGCACTTCCGCGAGTGGGCGCAGCACGTCGACAAGGCCGCCGACGTCGATGCCCACGCGGCGAAGCTCATGGCCGACGGCTACTCGATCCACTTCCACGTCTGGACGCCCGACGCGTTCGCCGAGCTGCTGCACCACGCGCGCGACGAGCTCAAGCTCCCCTTCGA
This sequence comes from uncultured Actinomycetes bacterium, assembly GCA_963839905.1. Classification (GTDB taxonomy): domain Bacteria; phylum Actinomycetota; class Thermoleophilia; order Solirubrobacterales; family Solirubrobacteraceae; genus CADCVQ01. Next base: position 126,614 of record CAWIXC010000020.1, read on the forward strand.
GATCGCCGAGCTGCAACCCAACCAGCACGAGTTCATCGCGATCCTCCGCCGCACCGCGTGAGCCGCCGGATCCTCGTCACGGGCGGCGCCGGGTTCATCGGCGCGAACCTCGCCGTCGCGCTGGCGACCCGCCACCCCCGGGACGAGATCGTCGCGCTCGACAGCCTCTACCGCCGCGGCAGCGAGCTGAACCTCCCGCGGCTGCGCGAGGCGGGCGTGACCTTCGCCCACGGCGACGTGCGCGAGCTCGAGGACCTGCTCGCCGTCGGCGAGATCGACGCGCTCGTCGAGTGCTCGGCCGAGCCGAGCGTCATGGCGGGCGTCGGGGGCTCGCCGAGCGTGCTCATCCAGACGAACCTCGTCGGCGCCTACCACTGCCTCGAGCTCGCCCGCCGCCACGGCGCGCAGTTCGTCTTCCTCTCGACGAGCCGCGTCTACCCCGTCGCGCCACAGCTGCAGATCGCCCTCGAGGAGGCCGACACCCGCTTCGAGATCGCCGCCGAGCAGGTGCTGCCGGGCGTCTCGCCCAAGGGCATCGCCGAGGGCTTCCCGCTCGAGGGCGCCCGCACGCTCTACGGCACGACGAAGCTCGCGGCCGAGCACCTGATCTGCGAGTACGCCGAGACCTACGGCCTGCGGGCGGTCGTCAACCGCTGCGGCGTCGTCGCCGGACCGTGGCAGATGGGCAAGGTCGACCAGGGCGTCTTCACGTACTGGATGCTCGCCCACGTCCTGGACCGGCCGCTGCGCTACATCGGCTTCGGCGGCAGCGGCAAGCAGGTCCGCGACCTCCTGCACGTCGACGACCTCGTGGACCTCGTCGACGAGCAGCTCGGCGCCGCGGAGGACTGGGCGGGCCGCACGGTCAACGTCGGCGGCGGGCGCGAGGTGAGCCTGTCGCTGCTCGAGACCACCGCGCTGTGCGCTGAGATCTCGGGCCGCAAGATCGAGGTCGAGCACTCCGCCGAGGAGCGGCCGGGCGACGTTCCCGTCTATCTTTCGGATTGTTCGCGGCTGGAGGGCATGACGTCGTGGCGCCCGGCCCGCAGCGCGCGCCAGGTCCTCGCCGACACCTTCGACTGGATCGTCGCCAACGAGCAGGTCGTCCGCAGCACCCTCTGAGAACCTCACCATGCCCGTTGCCATCGTCAGCGGTTCCGGCGGCCTCATCGGCTCGGAATCCGTCAAGCATCTCGTCGAGCGCGGCTTCGACGTCGTCGGCCTCGAGAACGACATGCGGGCGCAGTTCTTCGGGCCGGAGGCATCGACGGCGCAGACGACGCGCACCCTTTCGGCCACCCTGGACAGCTTCACGTCGCTGGACATCGACATCCGCGACGCCGACGCCGTCCGGCGCGTGTTCCGCGACCACGCCGCCGACCTCGAACTCGTCGTCCACACCGCCGCCCAGCCCTCGCACGACTGGGCCGCGAGCGACGCGCACACCGACTTCACGGTGAACGCCAACGGCACGCTGAACCTGCTCGAAGCGGCCCGGCACGAGAAGCCCGAGGCGACGTTCGTCTTCACCTCGACGAACAAGGTCTACGGCGACCGGCCGAACTTCCTGCCGCTGCAGGAGGGCGAGACGCGCCTCGAGCTGCCCACCGACCACGAGTACTACGGGGGCATCCCGACGTCGATGTCGATCGACCGCTGCATGCACTCGCTGTTCGGGGCGTCGAAGATCGCCGCCGACGTCATGGTGCAGGAGTACGGCCGCTACTTCGACATGCCGACCGTCGCCTTTCGCGGCGGCTGCCTGACGGGCCCCAGCCACGCCGGCGCCCAGCTGCACGGCTTCCTCAGCTACCTCATGAAGTGCACGGTGACCGGCCGCGGCTACACGATCTTCGGCTACGGCGGCAAGCAGGTGCGCGACAACATCCACTCGGCCGACGTCTTCAAGGCCTTCTGGCTCTATCACCGCGATCCGCGGCCGGCCGCCGTCTACAACCTCGGCGGCGGGCGCGCGTCGAACGTCTCGATGCTCGAGGCGATCGCCAAGTGCGAGCGCATCGCGGGCCGCGCCCTGCGCTACGAGCTGTCTGACCAGGCGCGGATGGGCGACCACCGCTGGTGGGTCTCCGACATCGGCGAGTTTCAGCGCGACTACCCCGGCTTCGAGCTCGACTACGGCATCGACGAGGTGCTGCAGGAGATCTACGACGTCAACGTCGAGGCATGGACCGCGGAGGCGGCGGCGTGATCCTGTCGGTCGTCATCCCGGCGCACAACGAGATCGGCTCGATCGCGGCGACCGTGGAGACGCTCGTCGACGCGCTCGAGGCCGAGGGCATCGACCACGAGGTGCTCGTCGTCGACGACCACTCGCGCGACGGCACGGGCGAGCTCGTCGCGCAGATCGCCGAGCGCCGGCCGTCGGTGCGCTGCGTGCGCAACGAGGGGCGCGGCGGCTTCGGCTTCGCGGTGCGCTGTGGCCTCGAGCACTACCGCGGCGACGCCGTCGCCGTCATGATGGCCGACCTCTCGGACTCGCCGCGCGACCTCGTCATGTACTGGCGGCTGCTCGAGCAGGGCTTCGAGTGCGCGTTCGGCTCGCGCTTCATGCCCGGCGGGCGGACCGAGGGCTATCCGCGCTTCAAGCTGCTGATCAACCGGCTCGTCAACCTCGCGATCCGGATCCTCTTCCGCCACGGCTACAACGACACGACGAACGCCTTCAAGGCCTACCGCCGCGAGGTCATCGACAACATCCAGCCGCTCTTGTCAAACCACTTCAACCTCACGGTCGAGATCCCGCTGAAGGCGATGGTCCGCGGCCACACCTACGCCGTCGTGCCGATCTCGTGGAGCAACCGCAGCTCGGGCGAGTCCAAGCTCAAGCTCCAGGAGATGGGCAGCCGCTACCTGTTCATCATCCTCTACGTCTTCCTCGAGCACCACCTGAGCAGGGGCGACTACCACCGCACGGGCGAGCCCGTCCGCGCGCGGCCGCAGCCGTGGCGCCGCGACGAGGAATCCGAGCGGTTCACTTCATGAGCGCCCCGGCGGCGCCGCGCCAGCCCGCGACGGCGGCGGTGGCGACGACGTCGCCGCGCCGCGCCGCCGCGATCGCGGCCGTCGAGCGCGTGCGGGCGAGCCAGTCCTGGCCCGACGCCGTCATGGCGGCCGGCGCGCTCGTCGCGTTCGTCGTCATCCTGTACCTCGGCCGCCACCTGACGACGTTTCTCTACGACGAGTGGAACGTCTTCATCAACCGGCGCGGCTGGGACCTCGACACGTTCCTCGAGCCGCACAACGAGCACCTCGTGGCGGCGCCGGTCGCGGTCTTCAAGCTGCTCTTCGTGACCGTGGGCGCGTCGCCGTACTGGCCCTACCGCGTGCTCGCCGCGCTGCTCGTCGTCGGGCTGGGGGTGCTCGTCTACCGCTTCGCGATCCCGCGGATCGGCAAGCCGGCGGCGCTCGTGCCGGGCCTGTTGACGGTGCTCGTCGGCGCGGGCGGCCACGACATCATCTGGCCGTTTCAGATCGCGCTGAACCTGTCGGTGCTCGGCGGGATCGGGCTGCTGCTGTGCCTTGATCGCGCCACGCCGCGAGCCGAGTGGGTCGCGAGCGCCTTCGTCACGCTTGCGCTGGCCAGCTCGAGCATCGGCGTCGCGGTGCTCGCCGCGGCGGTCGTCGAGATCCTCGTGCACCCCGACCGCGCACGCCGCGCCCTGCGCCTGCTCGCGGTCCCGTTCGTGCTGTACGGGCTCTGGTACGCGGCCTACAACGCCACGGACTTCAACAGCAACAACCTGCTCGTCGCGCCGCAGTACGCGATCGACGCCGCGGGCGGCGCGGTCGGCGCGCTGGTCGGCCTGCCGGCCGCCTACTACGCGCCGGCGGCGCTCGCGTTCCTCGCGCTCGTGGGGTGGGGCTGGCTGCGCGCGGCGCCCGCCTCACCGCGGATCGTCACCGCCGCGACGCTGCCGATCGCGTTCTGGCTGCTGACCGGGATCGGCCGCGCGAGCGACATGCAGCCGACCACTAGCCGCTACCTGCTGCCGGGGGCGATCTTCGTCGCGCTCGTCGCGTGCGAGGCGCTGCGCGGCATGCGCTTCCCGTCGCGCGCGGCGCCGCTCGCGATCGTCTTCGTGGCGTTCGCGACGTGGGCGCACGTCGTCGCGCTGCGCGACATCGCGCGCGCCGAGTTCACGGACAAGACGAGCCCTGTCCGCGCCGAGCTCGCGGCCCTGTCGCTCGCTCGCGAGGCCGGCACCGTCAACCCCGGCTTCAGGCCCGACGGGTCGCGCGCGCCAGACATCGTCGCCGGCCCGTACTTCGAGGCGGTCGACGACATCGGCGACCCCACGCCCGACCCGGCGCGCACGATCGCGACGTCGTTCGGCAACGTCCTCCCGTCCGCGGATCTGACGTTCTTCGGAGCGCTCGCGATCCCGGTCGTGCCGACCGCTCGGCCGCGGCTCGGCGGGTGGCCGCCCCCGCCTGCACTCGGCGGTGCTCCCCGGCGCGGCGCGTGCACGCTCGTGCAGCGCGGGCGCGAGGCGGTCTTCGAGCTGCCGTCGAACGGCCTCGCGATGCGCACCGAGGGGCCGGGGCGCGCGGCCGTGCGGGCGCGGCGCTGGGGCGCGACGTTCCTCGACACCCCAGGGCTGGACACCAAGGTCTGGGGTGTCTACGCGATCGGCCGCGATCGCGACCCGACGCCGATCCTGGTCTCGATCGGCGGGCCGGCCTCGGTGCGCGTCTGCGGCCTGCTCGCCCGGTAGGGGCTTACGCCGCCGGCTCGGGCGCGCTGCGCAGCATCCGCAGCCCCCCGTGGCTGCGGACGAGCAGGACCAGCCCGGTGGCCGTGATCGGGCCGAAGATCACGAGCCGGTAGAGCACGACGCAGCCCACGGCGGCCCCTCCCGCGACGCCCAGCGCCTTGAGCACGAACAGCACGGCGCCGTCGAACGTGCCGGCGAACCCGGGGCCGGCGGGGATCAGCGAGACGAAGCTCGCGGCGATCACGACGTAGAGGCTGTCCAGCGGCGCGATGCCGAGCTCAAGGGCGTGCGCGACGCAGTAGAACACGAGCGCCTCCGCGAGCCAGATCCCAACGCTCAGCGCGAACAGCGCGGCGCCGCGCGGGCGCATCAGCAGCCGCGACGCCGTCGTCAGCGGCCGCACGCGGTCGGCGAACTTCGACAGGTACCCGGCGACGCGCAGGCGCAGGTAGACGAACAGCCCGAGCGCGCCGAGCACGACGAGCACCGCCCCGACGACCGCCGGCGCGTCGCCCACCGGCGAGCCCGCCACGCCGACCGCCGTGAGCGGCACGAAGATGACCGTCAGCGCCGCGAGATCGAGCAGGCGCTCGGGCACGATCGTGCCGATCACACGCGGGTAGCCCGCCTTCGTCTCGCGCGTGAGCAGCAGCACGCGCAGCACCTCGCCACCGCGCAGCGGCAGCACGGTGTTGCCCATGTAGCCGATGATCACGAGCTGCAGCGACTGCGAGTAGGAGCTGTCGATGCCCGCGCCGCGGACGATGACGTTCCAGCGCAGGCCGCGCGCGGCCGTCACCCCCGCGTAGACGCACAGCCCGCAGAACACGAGCGCGAGGTCGCGCGCGCCGGACGGAAGCTGCGGGCGCGACTGGTGCGAGGCCCACCACACAACCCCGCCCAGCGAGACGATCGAGACCACGATGCCGAACGCTCCGCGGGCCGTCGCGGAGGTCAGCCGCGACTTGGGGGAGTCCGTGCCCGTGCTCATCCGCGCGGACCGTAGCGGACGTCTGCGACGCGTCGCATGTGCAAGGCTGGCGACCGTGAACTACCAGCGCCTCTACGAGTACCGCTTTCGCGACATCCCCCAGGACGCGCGCACCGACGTGTGGAAGGTCATCTCCGGGCACGTCCACGAAGCCATGGGCAAGCCCGACTGCGTGCTCGACCCGGCCGCCGGGCGCGGCGAGTTCATCAACCAGGTGCCGGCGAAGGAGCGCTGGGCGGTCGACCAGGTCGCCTACGAGGAGGGCACCTACGACAGCGCCGTCAAGCTCGTCGTGTCGGACATCTTCGAGGCCGACCTGCCCGCGTCGCACTTCGACGGCGTCTGGGTGTCGAACACGCTCGAGCACCTGCTCACGCAGGAGGCCGTCGCGACGTTCCTGGAGAAGATGCACGCCTCGATGCGCGACGGCGGGCGCATCGCGATCATGGGCCCGAACTTCCGCTACACGGTGAAGGAGTACTTCGACTTCGCCGACCACACGCTGATCTTCACCCACAACGCGATCGCCGAGCATCTCTACGCGGCCGGCTTCGAGCCCCAGCGCATCGTGCCGCAGTACCTCCCGTTCTCCTTCCGCCAGCGCCTTCCGCCGTCGCCGGCGCTCGTCGACCGGTACCTGAAGACACCGCCGCTGTGGCGCGTGTTCGGCAAGCAGTTCCTCGTCATCGCCACCAAGTAGGGCGGCTGCGATCGCCCCCGGCACGAGCCTGCCCTACGGCGACCTGATCGCCCGCCACGGGCTCACCGCGAGCCACTGGTTCGCGCTCGAGGCGGTGCCCGACGGCGCGACCGTGCTCGACGTCGGGTGCGCGAGCGGCTATCTCGCCGCGGCACTTCGCGAGCGCGGCTGCACGACGTTCGGCATCGAGCCCGACCCGGTGCTCGCCGAGCAGGCGCGCTCGCATTGCGCGCGTGTGTTCCAGGTCGACGTCGAGCGCCCGGCGGGGCGCGCGGACCTGCCGCGTGCGCTCGACGCCGTGCTGCTCGGCGACGTGCTCGAGCACCTGCGCGACCCGTGGGAGGTGCTCGCGTTCGCGCGCGGTTTGCTGCGCCCCGGCGGGGTCGCGTTCGTGTCGGTGCCCAACGGCGTGCACTGGCGCGCGCGTATGGAGCTTGCGCGGGGGCGCTTCCCGCAGGAGGACTCGGGCACGTTCGACCGCACCCACCTGCGCTGGTTCGATCTCGACGGCGCGCGCTCGCTGGCGGTGGGCGCCGGGTTTCGCATCGAGTGCGAGCGCTTCACGCCGGCGCCGCTGCCGTTTGAGGGGCTCGTGCGGCGCGTCTTGGGGGGGACCGCCGAGGCCCCGCGCTTCCCGCTCGGCCATGCGCGCTGGTGGCTCTCGCGCCGCGTGCCGCGCATGTTCGCGCTCCAGTTCGCCTTCGTGCTGCGCCGTGACTAGCGCCGAGGTCGGACGGTGACCCGCACGATCCTGCACGTGCTGCCGCATCGCGGCGGCGGCGCGGAGACCTACATCGACCTGCTCGAGGGGATCGAAGGCTTGCGCCACGAGCGCGTCGCGCTGTCGGCGGGCCGCTCGGCTGCCGTGGGGGCGGCGTCGATCGCCGCGCGCTACCCGCTGGTCGCCGCGCGTGCCCTTCGAGCGGACGTCATTCACGCCCACGGCGACGCGGCGGCCGTGATCGCTCTGCCCCTGCTCTCGCGGCTACCGTCGGTGTGGACGACCCATGGCCTGCACCTCGTGCGCCGTGCGGACGGGCGGACGCTGGCCGCGATGCGGTGGGCGCTGCGGCGCGCGATCGCAGGGACCGCGCGGACGATCTGCACGTCGCACGCCGAGCGCGACGAGCTGCTGGCGCTGTGGGCGCCGCATGCCGCGCCGGGGGCCATCGAGGAGCGGATCGTGGTCGTGCGCAACGGGATCGAGCCGCTCGCGGTGGCGTCGGTGCCGGAGCGAGCGGCGCAGCGCGAGCGCCTCGGCTTGAACGAGGGTGACCTGGCCGTCCTGTTTCTCGGCGAGCTCGAGCAGCGAAAGCGCCCGCTCGACGCGGTCGCGGCCGTGCAGCGGGCGCGCCGCGGCGGCGCGGCGGTCGTCCTGCTCGTCGCCGGCGAAGGCCCGCAGGCGGCGGAGATCCGCGCCCGCGCGGGCGACGGCGTGCGCGCGCTCGGCCGGCGCGACGACGTGCCCGCGCTGCTCGCAGCCGCCGACGCGCTCATCATGCCGTCCGAGCGCGAAGGGCTGTCGTTCGCCGTGCTCGAGGCGATGGGCGCCGGTCTCGCGCTCGTCGTCTCCGACGGCGCCGGCAACCCCGAGGCGGTGGGCGACGCCGGGATCGTCGTCGCGGTCGGCGACATCGAGGGCCTCGCCGCCACGCTCACATGCCTGGCAGCCGACCGCGCGCAGGTGCAGCGCCTGGGCGTGGCCGCTCGCCACAGGGTGCTGACCGAGCTCACCGCGCAAAGCCTGCGCGCCGGCGTGCAGGCGGCCTACTCCGCGGCGCTTGCGTCCGCGTAGGCCGCCGCCACTCGATCCAGGGAGTCCTCGAGCGACAGCCTGCGGGCGTTGCGCGCAAACCACGCGGCGGTGCTCTCGCGCAGCGCCGGCCCCGCGGCGCGCACGCGCAGGATCGCCGCGGCGAGGTCCTCCGCGCTCGCCGATGCCGCGACGAACCCGTTCTCGCCTTCGCAGACGAGCTCGGTCGCGGCGTTGTCGGGCGCCGCGACGACGACGCTCGGCACCCCGCGCGCGGACGCCTCGACGACGACCATCCCATAACCCTCGCGCCGCGACGGCAGCACCATGCACAGCGCGCTCGCGATCGCGTCCTCGACGACCTCCGCCGCGACGAAGCCCGGCGCGCTCGCGACATCCCCCAAGCCGAGCTCGTCGATCAGCGCCAGCACGGCGCCGCGGTCGGGCCCGTCGCCGTAGACGGCCAGCCGCAGCTCCGGCGCGCGCTCGCGCAGCGCCGCGAACGCGCGCACGAGCAGCGGCACCTGCTTCTCCGGGATGTGGCGACCCGCGAACACGACGACCGGCCCGGCGGGACGGGCGGGCTGAGGCTCCAATGAGCCCACGTACTCGCCCTCGAGCACCGTCACCGGCCCGCGGACGCCCGCCTCACGCAGCCGCCGCGCGGTGACCTGCGCGAAGCAGAACGGCGCCTGGCGCAACCGCACGCCCGCGAGCTGGATCAGCCAGCCGGCGCGCCCCCCAACAGGTCCGAGGTACTCGCGCCAGTACTCGCGCGACCACAGCTCGTGCCAGTCGACGACGAGGCGGTAGCGGCACGCACGCCGCAACACGCCCGCCGCGAGCAGGGAGAAGTACGGAAACGAGGCGGTGTGGACGACGTCGTAGCCGCGCCCGTGGCGCAGCAGGTGCCACAGCACGCCCGCGCCGAAGACGAGCGGCGGCACGACCTTGCGCCGGCCGCCCTCGGCGTACAGCCCCAGCCGCGGCCCGGCCGTCAGCACCCGCACCCCCGCGACCCGAGGCCGCGCGCCTCGCGGCCACTGGCGCAGCGTGAGGTACGAGACGTCGTGACCCTCCTCCGCGAGACGCTCGGCGAGGTTGCGATACCAGCGCTCCGCCCCCCCGATCGTGTGCGGGAACAGGCAGTCGTAGACGATCAAAATTCGCACCGTCAGCTAGCCTACGGCCCGCGAGCGCAACTCCCGCGCGCCCGCACGTTTGTGCTCATGCGACCTCACCGGAAGGCTCGCCGGGACACGCCATGGCCTCGATCGACAGCACAACCGCAGGGCTCGGAGAGTCCGCCACCTCCGCAGCCGCGGTCGAGGTGTCGATCGTCATCCCGTGCCTCAACGAGGCCGAGAACATCGAGGAGACCGTGCGCCGCTCGCTCGAGGCGCTCGCGGACGCGGGCATCGCGGGCGAGGTGGTCGTCGCCGACAACGCGTCCGACGACGGGAGCGCCGAGCTCGCGACAGCCGCGGGCGCGCGCGTCGTGCACGAGCCGCGGCGCGGCTACGGCTCGGCGTATCTCGCGGGCTTCGCCGCCGCCCGCGGGGACTTCATCGTGATGTTCGACGCCGACCTCACGTACCCGTTCGACGAGATCGCCCACTTCGTCGCGCAGCTGCGCGACGGCGCACAGCTCGTGATGGGCGATCGGATGGACAACATCCAGCCGGGCGCAATGCACTGGGTCAACCGCTACATCGGCAATCCGCTGCTCAGCGGCACGCTGAACCTCTTCTTCAAGACCGGCATCCGCGACGCGCACTGCGGCATGCGCGGCTTCCGGCGCGACATCCTGCCGACCCTCAGCCTGCGCACGACCGGGATGGAGTTCGCCTCGGAGATGGTCATCCGCGCGTCCAAGGAGCACCTCGACATCCGCGAGGTGCCGATCTCCTACGCGCCGCGCGGCGGCGAGTCGAAGCTGTCGCGCTTTCGCGACGGCTGGCGCCACCTGCGCTTCCTGCTCGTCCACAGCCCGACGCACCTGTTCATCGTGCCGGGCGGGGTGATGGCGGCCCTCGGGGCGGCGATCGTGCTGACGGTCATGCTGCAGCTCAACATCCTGGGCCGGACCTGGGACCTGCACTCGCTGGTCGCGGGCGCGCTGCTGACGATCGTCGGCACGCAGGTGCTCGCGCTGGGGCTGTGCGCCCACGCCTACGGGACGTACTTCATGGGCGAGCGCGACCCCTGGTTCGATCGCATGCGCGCGCGCTTCCGGCTCGAGCACGGGCTGCTCGTCGGCGGCGTCATCGCGCTCGCCGGCTTCGCGGTCGCGGCGAGCATCGTCTGGGTCTGGGTCGACCGCGGCTTCGGCGCCCTGAGCGACGAGCGCCTCGCGATCCTCGCGGCGACGCTCATCATCGTCGGCATCCAGGTCTTCTTCAGCTCCTTCCTGCTCAGCATCCTCGGTCTCCGCCGCCAATAGGTGACGTTTCTCGTCGCAACCGTCGTCTATCCGGCGCTGCTGGTGGCGCTCTCGCTCGGTGTCGGCCTGCTGCTCGACCGCGCCGCGAGCTGGCACGTCCCCGGCGTCCTGCTCGTACCGGTGGGGTTCGCCGGCCTCGTAGTCATCTCGCAGCTGACGACCGGCCTGTCGGCGACCGCGCCGCTGACGCCCGCCGCGCTCGTGGTCGTCGCCGTCGCGGGCCTCGTGCTCGGCTGGCGGCGCCTGCGCCGCGCGCCCGGCGTGCTGCGCGCCGAGCCGTGGCCGTTCGTGGCCGGGCTCGTCGTCTACGCGGTCGCGTGCGCGCCCGTCCTCATGTCGGGGCACGCGACCTTCGCCGCCTACCTCCTCGACACCACCGCGGCAATCCAGGTCGCCGGCGCCGACTACCTCCTCTCGCACGGCCTCGACTTCACGGGCCTCGCCGAGTCGGGCTACCGGCTGCAGCTCACAAGCTACTTCGGGGCCCAGTACCCGTCGGGCTCGCACACCGTGCTGGGCGGCGTCGGGCGCCTCGTCGGCGGCGACCTGCTGTGGCTCTATGCGCCGTTTCACGCGACGATGGCGGCGCTCTGCGCGCCCTCGCTGTGGTTTCTCGCGCGCCACGTCGGCATGGCGCGCCGGCTGGCGCTGCTCGCCGCGGTGCTCGCGTCGGTGCCGGCGCTCGTCTACTCCTACGGCTACATGGGCGCGATCAAGGAGATCGCGCTGTTGCCGCTGGTCCTCGTCCTGGCCGCCCTGCTCGTGGCGCATCGCGGCTGGCTGACGGGCTCGGCTCGCGGCTACGCGCCGGTGATGGTCGTGGCGGCGGCGGGCATCGGCACGATCGGCCTGGCGTTCGGGGCCTGGCTCGGCCTCGCGCTGGTGATCTGGCTGCTGCTCGTCATCCGCCAGGTCAGGCGCGGGGACCTGCCGGTGGGTCGCCTGGCAGCGCGGGTCGCCGCGGTCGCGTTGATGTTCGCGCTGCTGACGCTGCCCACGATCGTCGACTTCGGCGCGTCCGCGAACCTCGCCGGCAGCCTCTCGCAGGGCAACGAGGATCGCGTCGCCGACCCCGGCAACCTCCTGCAGCCGATCCACGCCGTCCAGGCGGTCGGGATCTGGATCAACGGCACGCACCGCGTCGATCCGGTGGACTTCTTCACCGAGACCTATGCGTTCATCGGCGTCGCGCTGCTCGGCATCATGCTCGGCGTCGCGCTGCTCGTGCGCCGGCGCGCGTGGGTGCTCGGGGCGTTCGTCGCGGGCACGGCGGCGATCTGGTTCGTGCTGACGCTGCGCGGCGCGGTCTGGACGGACGCAAAGCTGGTCGTGCTCGTCTCGCCGTTCGTGCTGCTGCTGGCGCTGGCGGGCGCGCAGGCGCTGATCGCGGCCGGCCGGCGGCCGGAGGGCGTGCTGCTGGCGGTGGCGCTGACGGTCGGCGTCGCGTGGTCGGACGCGGTCCTGTACCACGAGACGAACATGCCGCCGGTCGATCGCTTCGAGGAGCTGGCGACGATCGGCGAGCGCTTCGCGGGCCAGGGGCCGACGCTCGCGACGGACTTCGACGAGTACCTGCTCTACTCGGGCCGCCGGCTTGACATCTCGGCCGCGGGCTTCGCCTTCAAGCCCGCCGACCTCGCGCGGCTGACGCGCGATCGTGGCGGGACGGGCTACGGGCACTCCTACGACCTCGACGACCTGCCGCTCAAGGCCGTCCGCGCGCGGCCGCTGCTGCTCGTGCGCCGCGGGCCCGAGCGCAGCCAGCCGCCGAGCGGCTACGAGCGGGCGTTCGCGGGGCGCTACTACGACGTCTGGCGGCGCACGAGCGCGGCCGGCGCGGTGATCGCCCATCTCGGCGTCAACGGCAGGTCGCGCACGACCGGGCGCCCCCGCTGCTCGTCGGTGCGGCGCCTGGCCCGCGACGCGCGCGAGGCCGGAGGGCGGCTGCGCTACGTGGTGCGACCGGAGACCGTCGTCATCGACCCGCGCAAGGCGGCGCTGTCGGCGAAGTTCGCGAAGTACGCTGACGGGGTGAGCATGGCCGGCGCCGGCCGGCTGGACACGACCGTGCGCTTCGCGCGCGGCGGGCAGTACGAGTTCTGGATGCGCGGGGCGTTCAGCCGTCCGACGCAGTCGCTCGTCGACGATCGGGTGCTCGGCACGGTGAGCTACCAGTCCGGCGGGGAGGGCAACTACGCCACGCCAGCCCGCGTCACGATCGAGCCGGGCCCGCGCCGCATCGCCGTGCGGCGCCTCGGCGGGTCGTGGCGCCCCGGCAACGGCAACCCGTCGCGGATCGAGCTCATCGTGCTGCAGCCGGTCGGCGATCCGCGGGTCGTCGACGTCGCGCCGTCGCGCTGGCGCCAGGTCTGCCGCACGACCGTCGACTGGGTCGAGGCCGTCCGCGGCTAGGTCAGCGCTCGCGCTCGGCGAGCGCCTCGCGCAGGCCGCGCTCGAACGCCTCGCCGGCGGCCTGCCACGTCCGGTCCCGGGTCCAGCGCAGGCCCGCGGTCGCGCGGCGTGCGCGCTCCTGCTCGTCGCCGAGGAGCCGGTCGATGACGTCCGCGATCCCGCCCGGATCGAGCGGCGCCAGCGCCACCGGCCCGTCGCCGCCGAAGACCGCCTCGCTGCAGCCCCCGAGCAGGTCGACGCACGGCAGCCCGCAGGCGAGCATCTCCTGCGGGATCAGCGAGTAGTTCGTCATCGACAGCACGAGCCCAACCGAGCCCTGGCTGTAGAGCGCGGCGAGCTGCGCCGGCTCGACGATCCCGGCGTGGTCGTAGGCGAACGGCGGCTCGTGGCTGACGTTGCCGTCGCCGAACGCCACAACCCGCAGCCGCGGCCGGCGCCGGTGAAGCTCCGACAGCGCAAGCCAGCCGAGGCTGGTCGCGCGCCGTGGCGTCGCCGGGCGCGCGTAGAACAGCACGGTCTCAAGCTGGCGCTCGACACCCGGCACCGGGTGGTAGATCGCGCCGTCCACACCGAGCTCGAAGGACACGGCATGCGCGCCGTAGCGCTCGTGCACGAGCGCGGCGAGCCACGAGCTCGCCGCCACGACGTACAAGCCCCGGCGGTAGGTCTGCTCCGCGAGCACGCGTTCGGCCGAGGTCGCGTAGAACTCGGGCTCGTGGTCCTGCACGAGGTAGGCACGGGCACGCGCGCCTTCGAGCAGCAGCGTCCGGTCGACGGTCTGCCAGCCGGTCGCGACCACGACGTCCGCCCCGCGCCAGGCGGCGAAGCCGCGATGCACGGGGGCCGCGATCGGCCCGAACCACTCGTCGACGTTGCGGCGCAGCACCGCGTCGCCCTGGCGGACGTGCTGGCCGGCCGGATCGTCGAGCCACAGCGAGCAGGTGTGCCCCGCGCGCTCGAGCTCGCGCACGAGCGTGCAGATCGTCCGGTGCCCGCCGGAGCCCTTGTTGAACGGCGGGATGACGACCGCGACGCGCAGGCGGTCGCGCTGGGACATCCCCGGCACGGCGTCGAGCAGCGGCGCCGGCCCGCTGCGGCGGACCTCCAGCACGCTCTGCAGGTGGTGGCGCTCGGTGCCGGGCTTCACGCGCGTCGTCGCGGGCGCGACGGGGACCGCCGGCGCCGAGCCCGCGCCGTCGTCGCGGCCCTCTAAGGACAGCGCCCGCCGCACCGCGGGCGGCAGCGAGCCCGCCCGCGAGCCGAGCGCAGAGAAGACCCGCCGCCCGCCGTGGTGCGCCGCCGAGCGCGGCGCGAGCGTGGCGGCCGCGACGCGGCCGGCGCCCTGGTCGCGCGCCCAGGCGACGTCGCGCTTGACGGCATGCGCGGTGCCGCGCGCGGCGGTTCGCAGGTCGAACGCCTCGACGTGCCCGGCCGTCTCGCGCAGGCCGCGGTACTCGTCGAAGTAGCGGCGCATGAACTCCGTCGGGGAGTAGTCGTGGGCGTGCAGCACGGCCGCCCGCGGGTGATAGGCCTTCAGCCAGCCCGCGTCGAGCAGGTCGCGGCCGAACGCCTGGTCCTCGGCGTATGCGATGTCGCGGAAGCGCAGCTCGCTCCAGCACGCCCGCCGGTACGCGGCGTTGACGTTCGAGAGAAACGGCTCGTCGCCCAAGCGCTGCAGCGCCGGCCCGCCGTCCGGCGAGAACGACGCGAAGAACTCCACGAGCTCGCGGGCGATCATCGGGCTCGAGTCCGGCCGCGGCAGGTGCGGCCCGAACGACGCGCCGACGCGCGGATCGAGGTCCAGTGCCTCGAGATGGGCGGCGAGCCAGCCGGGCGCGGGGGTCGCGTCCTGCGTCAGGAACGCCAGCACGTCGCCGCTGGCGAGCTGCGCGGCGGCGTTGCGCGTGCGCCCGTGGCCGAAGTCCTGCGGCGCGATCTCGCGCACGACGGCGCCCGCGGCGCGCGCGATCTGAAGCGATCCGTCGCGCGAGCCCGAGTCGATCACGAGGACCTCGTCGACGCCCTCGCGTGCCAGCGCGTCGAGCAGCTCGCCCAGGTAGCGCCGCCCGTCCTTGACGGGGATGATCGCGCTGACGCGCCGGCTCATCCGCGGAGGCGGCCGAGCACCTGGCGACCCTCGCGGCGCAGGCGGCGGAAGGCCTTCAGCGGCACCGTCGCGAGGAACGCGAGCCAGGGTCGCGACAGCAGCGCGTTGAGGTCGACCTCGAGCTTGTCGAGCCAGTACATCCGCCGCTGCGCCTCGGCGATCTGGGCGTTGGCCGCAGCCGCCTGGTCGGCAAGCTCCGATTCGAGCTGCGCGACGCGATCGCGGAGGGCCTGCAGCTCGGTGAGCTCGCTCTGGTTGGTGGGCGTCACGTTCATCGTTGGGGTCGAGCGCGTACTGTAGTGGCCCTCCCGCGCCCCATGCCCGCTCTCAAATCGCTCACCACCGCTCGCCGCGCCGCGAACGGCAACCTCCGTCGCGCAGAGCGCATGGTTCGTCTGGCAAGTGGTCGCGACTGGCTGCGGCTGCCACCGCGCGACGAGTACGACGTCGGCGTCAAGCCCCCGTCATACGTGCCGATCTACGCCCGCCTGCTCGCGCCCCTGCGCCTGCGCAAGTGCGCGATCCTCGAGCTCGGCATCTGGCACGGCGACTCGCTTGAGATGTGGCGCGACGGCCTGCCGCGCGCGACGATCGTCGGCGTCGACCTCGAGCCGCTGCCGCTTGAGCTCGGCGACCGCGTGCACCTCATCCGCGGCGATCAGACCGACGCCGAGCTCATGCGACGGATCCGCGACGAGCACGCTCCCGACGGCTTCGACCTCATCATCGACGACGCCTCGCACGTCGGGATCACCTCGGCGCGCTCGCTGCAGATCCTCTTCGCCGACCACCTCAAGCCGGGCGGCATCTACGTGCTCGAGGATTGGGGCACCGGCTACATGCCCGACTTCCCCGACGGCGGCCTCGTCACCGAGCCGGTCGCCGGCGGGCTGCTCGACAGCTCGCCGGTGCCGATGCTCCCCGGCGAGGACGCTGCGATCCCGATGCCAAGCCACGAGCTCGGGATGGTCGGCCTTGTCAAGCGCCTCGTCGACCACGTCGCCCGCGGCACCGTCGCGCACTACACGCCCGACGCCGTCGACACGCCGCTCGCGATCGCCTCGATCGAGATCTACGACGGCGTCGTGGTGCTGCGCAAAGCCGGCTGATCGCCCTGGCACGGGCGTGCATCGTCTGCGGGACGCCGATGCGGCCTGCCGGGTCGTGGCTCGCGAAGTGCCCGGCGTGCGGAACGGAGGCCTCGAACCTCGAGTCCGCCGGCAGCGAGATCGACTCCGAGACTCGCATCACCGGCCTCGAGACGCTGCGACGCGAGAACTTCCGGGCGGTCCTGGACGCGATCGCCGAGCTGCGGCCGCTCGACGGCGCGCGCGTGCTCGACGTCGGCTGCGCGTACGGCTGGTTTCTGGACGAGGCCGCCAAGCGCGGGGCCAGGGCGACGGGCGTCGAGCCCGACCGGGCTCTCGTGCAGCGCGCCCGCGCGAGCGGGCACGACGTGCGCGCCGGCCTGTTTCCGGAGGCGATCGCCGGCGAGTTCGACGTGATCGCGTTCAACGACGTGCTCGAGCACATCCCCGATGCGCGGGGCGCGCTGCAGGCGTCGCACGGGCTGCTGGTCGAAGGCGGCCTGCTGAGCGTGAACATCCCGACCTCCGACGGGCTCGGCTACAAGCTGACGCGGCTGCTGCGCCGCGTCGGCGTCGGCGGCCCGCACGACCGCTTCTGGCAGCGCGGGCTTCCCTGCCCGCACGTCCACTACTTCCCGCGCGCCGCGATCGTCCGGCTCGTCACCGACTGCGGCTTTGCGGTGCGCGCGGTGAGGCCCGTCAAGTCCGTCGCCCGCGACGGGCTGTGGCAGCGCGTCCACATGACGGGCGGGCGAGGGCCGATGAGCGTCGCGGCGTTCGCCGTGCTCTGGCTGGCGGCGCCGGTGCTCAACTCCCCCCGCGCGAGCGACACGATCGTCGTGCTCGCCGAGCGGGCCTGACTCAGCGCCGACGGCCCGGCACGTCGCCGGTCTCGGGCAGCTGCCGGCGCGATCGCTGCGAGACGACGATCGCGCTCGCCTCGAGCTCGTCGATCCGCGCGGTCAGCTCTCCGACCGACTGCGCGAGCACCTTGGACTGGTCGACGAGGCGGCTGATGACGACCGCGAAGTGCAGGAGCACGACGGTGACCATCGCGAACGCGACGGCAAACAGCGCCGACGGCGGATAGAAGATGCCCAGCGCGCCGGCGAGCTCCTCGAGCGCGTTGCGCCAGATGCTGAGGCCGAGCAGCAGGACGGCCGTGAACAGCCACGGCAGCGCGTAGCGCTCCATCAGGTGGCGGCGGCGCACGAGCTCGAAGATCAGCACGAACAGGCCCGCGGTCGCGACGATGCAGAAGATCTGGATCCGGCCCATGTCAGAACCGTGGCTGCGCGGAGACGGGGGCCTTGTCGCTGGCAAGCACGACCGGACGCACGCGCAACAGGCCGACGGCGATCGCGAGCAGCACCTTGATCATGTAGTACGCCGACGTCCCCGGGCCGATCGAGGACAGGCCGGTCGCGCGCTCGCGCATCGTGACCGGGACCTCATGGCCGCGCAGGCTGTTGGCGTGCATCATCAGGATCGCCTCGACCTCGGGATAGTCGTGGGGGTAGTCGCGCGCGAAGAGCTCGATGCCCTTGCGGTCGCACATCCGAAACCCGGAGGTCGGGTCCGTGATGCGGCGCCCGGTGATGCGCGACATGATCGTGCAGAAGATCCGGATGCCGATCCTCCGCGTCATCGAGGAGCGGTAGCCGCCCTCCTCGCACGCGAGGAAGCGCGAGCCGGTGACCATGTTCAGCTCGTCGTCGGCCAGCAGCGCGTCGCGCAGGCGGGGGATGTCGCGCGCGTCGTGCTGGCCGTCGCCGTCGACCTGAACCGCCATCTCGTAGCCACCCGCGAGCGCCCACCTGTAGCCGGTCTGGACCGCCCCGCCGATGCCCAGGTTGAACGGCAGCCGGACCACCCGCGCGCCGGCCGCGAGGGCGCACTCGCGCGTGGCGTCGGTCGAGCCGTCGTCGATGACGAGCACGTCGAACTCGGGCGCGCAGGCGTGGACGTCCGCGATCGTGCTCCCGATCGCGCCCTCCTCGTTGTACGCGGGGATGATGGCGAGGCACTTGGGCATGGCAGGCCGCCCGGGGTGGCGGCCCTGGCAAGCCTAGCCCGTCCCCGGGGACCCCGGGGTGCGCGACGGCGCCGTAGGCTGAGCGCGTGAGGCCCGCCTCCCCAGCGCGCCGACGGTTCACCCGACCGGTTGTGGCGACGCTCCTTGCCGCCGGCGTCGCGGCCCTGCTGATCGCGATGCAGGCCGTGAGCGTCGCCGACGTCATGGACCCGGCGTTCTTCGTCAACGCCAGCGCCGCGGACGGTGCGGTCGCCCTCAACGCCGTGCTGGCGGGGCTCACGCTGCTGCTCGGGATCGCGCTGCCGCGGCGCTGGGCGTGGCTGGCGCTGCTGCCCGGCGCGGGGTTCGCCGCCGCGCTGCTCGGCGGGGTCGCGATCCTCGGCGGGCACGGCTGGGACATGTCCGTCGCCGTTCTGACGGCGGCCTGCGTGTGGCAGCTCGGGCGCTGGATCGTCCTGGCCGCCGGCAGCCCGCGGCTCGCGGAGATGGCGCTGGTCGACGTCGTCGTCGGCATCGGCGCATTCGGGGTGCTCGTCACGCTGCTCGGGCGGGTCGGGCTGCTGCGCTGGTGGTCGATCGGGCTGCTGACGGCGGCGATCGGCGCCGCGGGCCTGGTCGGGGCGGCTCGCGCGATCGGAGCCCGGCGGGCGGCGCTCGTCGACGCGGTCACCGCGAGCCGCCTCGGGGTCGTGTGCGCCGGGCTGCTGGCGATCCAGCTCGGATGGATCGCCATCTGGATCGGAGCCCCGGAGATCATGTTCGACGCCGTCTACGCCAAGGCGTGGCTGCCCCAGATCTGGGCGCAGAGCGGCAGCATCGAGCCCCTGATCGAGCACCCCGTCCTGAACGTCGTCGGCTTCGCGCAGCTCGTCGCGGTGCCCGGCCACGCGCTCGGCGGGCCGGACGTCGGGCGCTACCTGCAGCTGCTGGCGTGGCTCGCGGCCGTCATCGCGATCTGGGCGTGGGGCCGGCGCACGGGGCCGTACGGGCCGCTGGCCGCGCTCGCGATCGGCGTCGCGCCGCATGTCGTCTGGCAGTCGGCGACCGCCTACGACGATCTCGTCCTCGCCATGGCGGCGCTCGGGCTCGTCCTCGCCGTGCTCGAGTCGGCGCACCTGCCCGACGGCGAGCGCCCGGCGCGGGCGGCGTTCGTGCTCGGGCTCATGGCCGGCGCGTGCTTCTCGCTGAAGATCCACCTGGCGCCGCTGGCGTTCATGCTGCTCGGCGGATGGGTCCTGCTCGGCCACGCGGACGCGAGCCTCCTGCGCCGCCTTCGCGGCGCCTGCACCGGGGCCGTCCTGGTCGCCGCGCCGCCGCTGATCGTGCGCTGGATCGAGCTCGGCAACCCGGTCTTCCCGTCCTACAACAACATCTTCCGCAGCCCGTACTTCCCGCCGGTCAACGACCCGCTGAACTTCCCGTTTTGGCCCGATGCCGGCCTGCGCGGCGCGCTCACCTGGATGTGGGAAGCGGTCACGAACCCGCTCGTCATGAACGAGGGGACCCCGCCCGCCGCGTTCGGCCTGCTGATCGGCGCGCTGTTCGTCGCGCTCGTCATCGGCTGGCGGCGCGGGGCGAGTCGCGCCGCGCCGCTCGTCTGGCTTGCGATCCTGATCGCGACGGCGTTCTGGTGGATGCAGTTTCGCTACCTGCGCTACCTCCTGCCGACGTTCTTCGCCGCGACCGCGCTCGTGCTCCTGCAGGTCGGCACGCGGCGCCTCGGCCGCGGCGGGGTCGTGGCGCTGTCCGCTGCCGCGGCCGTCCTGCTCGCCGTCTCCATGCCGACGACGATCGCGATGTTCTGGAACGTCCCGCAGCGCAAGCTGCCGCTCTCCGCGGCGCTCGGGCGCTGGGACGACCGCGACTACCTGCGCCACGTGTGGCCCGTCATCGACGCGCTGGAGGCCTACGATCGAGCAGCGCCGCGCGGCTCCATGGCGGTCGTGAACGGCAACGGCCTGGTGCGCACGCTCGTCGACCGGCGCGGGCTGTCGCCGAATTGGGAGATCCGAATTCGCCTCCTCGCCGACGGCGCGCTGCCGGCCGGTCCCACCGAGGCGTTGCGACGGTTGCGCTCCAAGGGCGTCGGCTGGGCGCTCGTCTTCGCGGGCGAGCGCGACGAGAGCGAGACCCACTACCTCGCGGCAGTCGTGGCCCGCCATGGCGAGATCGTCTTCGCGGATCGCGGCTGGAGCCTCTACCGCCTCGTCGACACGCCGAGCTACGGCCGCGCGCTGCCGTGCGACCCGCGGCTGCTCGGGCGGCCGGGCTGCTGGGTGGGCCCACCGACGCTTGACCGCGAGCCGGGCGTCTCGGCCGCCGAGGCGCCCGCCGGCGTCTCGCGCACGCTGGCGGTCTGCGGTGGGCAGACGATCTCGGTGCGTCCCGACGTCGCGCCACAGGGAGCGCCCGCGCGGGTCACGATCGACTTCGACGGCAGCGATCCGCTGCTCGGGTTGCAGACTGGGCAAGCGCTGCCGGGCATGGCGACGCGGATCTTCGGCACCGCCCCCCGCGACGCGCACTCGGTCGCGATCACGGTGATCCCGGGGGCCGGTGGGCTCGGATCCGGTGGCCTCGTGCGCTCGATCGCGGTCGGCGTGAAGGGGGACTGCGCTACGGCGCCGTGATGCCGGGCCGCGCAGGGCAAGCCCGGACGAAGCGCATCCGGGCATCGAGCACGATGACGACGGTGCCGCCGCTGCCACACGCGGTGGGCGTCGTCGCCGAGCCGTACGTGCGGTCGATCGGCTGCGGCTCGCCTGCGAAGCGCCAGAAGTTCACGGCCGGGTTCGCGGTGACGAAGTGAAAGGAGAGGTAGGCCTCGGGCGCCGTGTTGAACGCGACGTACGCCTTGGGGCTGGCCGCACGCACCGCCGCGATCTCGTCCAGGCTGTCGCGGAAGTTGCCGTTGCCCTCGAAGAAGCCGTCGTACCAGTCGTAGCGCTGGGTCGCCGCGACGAACAGGCACGAGGCCATGAGCAGCGCGGCGGCGCCCGCCGCGACGTATCCGGTGCGCGCGCCCCAGCGGTCTGCGAGCAGGCGCTGCCCGGAGCGCAAGGCGAGCGCGACGGCCAACGCCAGGAGACCCAGCGGCAGGAACATGTAAAACGGCGACGGGTACTCCGTGCGCAGCGGGATGATCCAGCTGACCACCGCGCTCACGCCGATCCACGCGGCGTAGCGCGCGAGCTCCGCGGCCTCGGGATGCTCGCGACGCCCGCGCCAGGCCAGGGCGATCAGGACGAGCGCGACGACCGCCGCCGGGACGACGACCGCAAGCCCGCCCGGGACCGCGTAGCGCGTGAGCAGCGGCAGGTTGTCGGAGACCGAGCCGTTGCCGACATGGGCGCTGAACACCGGGTCGTCGCTGATCGCAAGCAGTGTCGTGGCGACGTTGACGATCAGCACGAGGACCGGCGCGGCCAGCACCTTTGCGGTTCGCACCGCGTGTGGGCGGTCGCGCGCGACGAGCAGCGGCGCGAGCACCAGCAGCGGGATGAGCACCCACGCCGGCTCCTTCGTGTTGGCGCCCACCAGGCAGACCGCCGTGAGCACGACGCTCCACGCCACGGCGACCGGCCCGGGCAGCTCGCCGCGGCGCGCGAGCGCCACCACGGCGACGAGCACGCCGACGGTAAACAGCGCCGCCAGCCGGTCGAAGATCGTGGCCTGCCAGCTGAGGAAGCTGAAGGTCGGCTCGCTGACGAGCAGCACGAGCACGACGCCGAGCGCCCCGGCGGCCGGCAGGCGCAGCATGCGGCCCAGCACGTAGAGCCCGGCCGCGGTGCCGGCGATCGGCAGGAACGCGAGCGTGTTGATGCACGTGATGTCCGTGTCGCAGACCCGTCCGGTCGCGCTCACGAAGATCAACGGGACGTGCCGCGAGAAGGCATCGGCGCGGAACGTCACCATCGCCTCGACGCTGTCGCGCAGGATGGCGCCCGCGGGGAACTGGAGCTGGTCGATGAACTCGGCCTGCGGGAACAGGCCGATCACCCTGGCGAGCAAGGCCGCGGCGACACCGAGGACGACCGCCATGCAGGCCGCGTCGGCGAGCAGGCGACGACGGGGCGGCGGGGGAGCGTCCTCGATGCCTCCGGCTTCCATCTAGGAGGCCACTAGATCCTCGACGTCACGGGATCCTGCGCACCGGCCTCGGCGCGGGTCGCCCGCCCGAGGATCTCCGCCAGCGCCTCACGCGCGACCCGTGGCCCGAAGCGCTCGGCCGCCAGCCGCAGGCCGGCCCACGACATCTGCGTCCACAGCTCGTCGTCGCCGTACAGCCGGGCGACGGCCGCGACGAACGCGTCGTCGTCCTCGGCGATCAAGAGCTCCGCGCCGTCCGTGGCCGCGAGGCCCTCGGCGCCGATCGGCGTCGTGACGATCGGCAGCCCGCTCGCCATGCTGTGCGTGAGCTTGCCGTTGACGCCCGCGCCGTAGCGCAGCGGCGCGACCATCAGCCGCGAGCGCTCGAACCACGGCGTGAGATCGTCGACGAAGCCCGTCACCTCGACGCCCTCGACCTCGGCGAGCGCCTTGACGCAATCCGGCGGGCGGCTGCCGACGATCGCCAGGCCGACGGGGCCCAGGCGCTGGCGGATGAGCGGCAGCAGGTCCTCGACGAGGTGGATCGCCGCGTCGACGTTGGGCGTGTGCCCGAACCCCCCGAGGAACATCAGCCCCGCGCGCCCGACCGCCGGCGGCACGCCGGGGAGGATCCGGTTGATCGTCGGGATCACGGAGGTGAGCGCCCCGGGCACGGCCTCGGCGATCTTCTCGCGCTCGTCCTGCGAGACCGTGATCGTCTCGTCGCACGAGCTGATGATGCCGAGCTCGAGCGCGCGGAAGCCCTCGCCGACGCGCACGAAGCGCGGGTCGTTCACGGTCTCGGCGTGGCGCAGGTTGCGTAGGTAGTGCAGGTCGACCGTGTCGTAGACGACGCGCGCCGAGGGGGTGAACTCACGCAGCAGGTGCAGGTAGCGCCACGCGACCGTCGGCCTGCTGAGGATCGCGAGGTCGAGCTCGTCGCCGAGCTCGCGGAAGTAGGCGCCCTCGTCGAAATGGCCGTAGAGGACCTCGATGCCGGCCTGCTGCAGCTCGGTCGTGTGCGGCTCCGCGCGGTCGCGGTTGTCGGGGATGAACGTCACCCGGCAGCCGAGGTGCACGAGCGCCAGCAGCATCTCCTTCATGCGCACCGAGCCGGCGTCCTCGCGCACCCGCGGCACCCCGTGGTCGACGACCAGCACGCGCGGCCCTCGCACCCTGTCCATCAGCCGGTGCAGCGCGTCGAGATCCTCGTCGGACTGCTCGCGATCGAGCGTCGCGCGCCACTTCTCGGCGAACCGCCGCGCGTTCGTGACCTGATGGGCCTTGACGCCCTGCGTCACGTCCAAGCCGTGCGATGTGCCCTCGTGGTGGACGACGACCGCGCGCGGTTGGTAGAGCACCCGCAGCCCGCGGGCGCGCAGCTCGAAGCACAGGTCGGCGTCCTCGTAGTACGCCGGCGCGAAGCGCTCGTCGAAGCCGCCGAGCTCGCGCAGCACGTCGCCGCGCACGAGCAGGCACGCGCCCGAGCAGTAGTCGACCTCGCGCAGGTAGTTCAGGGCGGCCTCGTCGGGGTGCTGGTCGCGCCCGACGTGGCGGGCGCTCCCGTCGCGCCAGACGATCCCGCCGGCCTCCTGGACGCGCCCGCCCGGCAGCAGGAGCTTCGCGCCGACCGCGCCCACGTCGTCGGCGGACTCGAGCGCGTCGACGAGCGCGCGCAGCCAGCCCTGCTGCACCTCGGTGTCGTTGTTGAGAAACAGGACGTGCTCGCCGCGCGCGGCCGCGACGCCGCGGTTGGACGTGCGCAAGAAGCCCTGGTTGACGTCGTTGCGCACGACGCGCACGTGCTCGACGCGCTCGAGCATCTCGACCGTCTCGGGCGCGGACGCGTCGTCGACGACGATGACCTCGTAGGACACGCCGTCGCTGTTGATGCACAGCGCGTGCAGGCAGGCCAGCGTCGCCTCAGGCTGGTTGTGGACCGGGATGACGATCGACACCGCGATCTGCTCCTCGAAGACCGGGAAGCGCAGCGGCGGGACGCGCATGAGCTCGACCGTGGCGGCGACGCCGTCGTCCGGCGGCGGCCCCTGCTCGCCGCGGCGCAGCAGCGGCTTGACCCGCATGAGGCCGAACGAGATCGCTCGGCCCAGCGCCCTGCGCTCGCCGTCGGGGCCGCGCAGGCGATCGCGCGCCTGCTCGAACAGCGCCCACGCCTCGGACTGGCGCATGCGCGCGAGCTCGTCGTTCTGGATCGCGACCTCGCCGTAGAGGTAGCGGATGTGGCCCTGCAGGTCGGCGACCTTGCGCTCGAAGTCGCCGATCAGGTCGCGCAGCGCGCGGCTCTCGGCCGAGTGCACCTCGGCCTCGCGGCGCAGCGCGGCGGACTCGCGCTCGAGCGCGGCGATCTGGTCGCCCGCCGCGCGGTGAAGCTCGCCGAGCTCCGAGCTCGTCTCGCCGACGCGCGCCTCCATCTCGCGGACGAGCGCGAGCGCGGGGTCGGCGACCGAGACGTGGCCGGGCGTCCGGGGCAGCGGCTGCGCCGACGCGACGGCCACGACGTACATCGGATCGGGGGTCTCGGAGCGGATCCAGCCGATGTCGTCGCGCTCGACGAAGATCGTGTCGCCCTCGCCGCCCGCGCCGTCGAGCGGGTACATCGTCCCGCCGGTCGTCGTCATCTGGCCCCACAGGCGCAGGTGCTCGAAGCGGCCGTTCAGCAGCGCGGTGAACTCGTCCTGGTCGAGCTCGCGCAGGTGGTAGGGATTCTCGAACCCGGTCTTCTCGGAGTACGCCACGCGGTCGGGCGTCGAGCACAGCAGGATCCCGTCCGGCGCGAGGACGCGCTTGATCTCGTCGAGCACCTGCTCCTGCTCGGTGATGTGCTCGATGACCTCGAAGCAGACGACGAGCCCGAACTCCCCGTCTGAGAACTCGGACAGGTCGAGCGCCGAGCCGCGGCGGTACTCGAGGTTCTCCGCCTCGTAGTTGGCGGCGCTGTGGCGCACGGTCGCATGGTCGAGCTCGATCCCGACGGCGCTGACGGCGGCCGAGGCGAGGATCGCCGTGCCGTAGCCCTCGCCGCTGCCGACGTCCAGCGCGCGCCGGCCGGCGGCGAGGCTCGCGGCGAACCAGTAGCGATGCAGGTGCTCGTAGATGACCTGGACGTTGCGCGTCCACGGCACCATCCGCTCGCCGGTCCACTCGATCAACTTCGGCGCGCCCGCCCGACGCATCTCCTTCATGTCAGAGATTCTCTGCGATGCGCGGCGCCTCGCGGTTGAAAACCCAGAAGCCGATCACGAAGAGCCCGAGGATGATGCCCGCGGGCACGAGCAGCAGCGCGTCGTTGGCGACGGCCTCGCGCACGCCGACCTGGCTCGGGTCCACGAAGGCGTGGCGCGCCTGCTGCATGATCGTGCTGAACGGGTTCAGCAGCATCGCCTGCGTCACGCCCTGGCCGGCCTTGTCGGTGACCATCTGAACCGTGTAGATGATCGGCGACGCGTAGAACATGACCTGCAGGAAGACGTCCCAGATCGGCTCGACGTCGCGATAGCGCACGAACAGCGACGACAGGATCATCGCGAAGCCGATCGCGAACAGGCCGAGCACGACGATCAGCAACGGCATCTGCAGCCAGGTCCAGTGCGGGCTGCCGCCCGCGACCGTGAGGAAGACGATCACCGGGATGAGGTTCAGGCAGAGGTTGAAGAACGCCGTCAGCACGCACGCCAGCGGCACCGCGAGCCGCGGGAACGCGATCTTGCGCACGAGGTTCTCGCGCTCCATCAGCGAGCGCACCGAGCCCGTCGTGGACTCGGAGAAGAAGCCGTAGAGGACAAGCCCGAGCAGCAGCGACACCCCGTAGTACTTGTCGTCGCCGAGGCCGAAGATCTCGGTGAAGACGAAGTACAGGACGCTGAACAGCATCAGCGGGCGCATGAGCTGCCACAGGTAGCCCATCACCGACCCGAAGAAGCGCAGCTTGAAGTCGGTGACCGCGAGCGCCCAGGTGAGCTGCAGGAAGCGGCGGCGGTCGTTGCCGAGCGCCGACGGTCCCTTGATCGGGCGCCCGAGCGCGCCGCTCGTCAGCTGGGAGGCGCTCACTGCAGCGCCCGCTCGCGCGACCGCTGGACGTCGATCTCGAAGGGCAGCACCACCATGCCGATCGTCTGCGCGGTCGACGTGACGACGAAGTCGATGAAGCGGTCGCGGCGGTCCATCGCGTCGAGGCCCGTGCCGGGACGCGTCACGCCCATCGTCACGTAGTAGCGCCCGGGGGCCATCGCGGCGGTGAACGACATCCGCGCAACCGCGATCTCGCCGGCCTCGAACGCGCCGCTGCCCTGCAGGTGGAAGTTGCCGCCGTCCATGAAGACGCGCTGCTGGTCGTCGATCAGCAGGAACACGAACAGCGGATCGACGACGGCCCCGGCGAACTCGATCTGCATGCACACCGCGCACGGGCGACCGAGGGCGATCGCGCTGGTCCGCTGACCGTGCTCGTCCTCGATCCAGCCCTCGAGGATCTGGGCGCCCTGGTCGCCGTGGCGGATGACCTCCTCGGGCTCGGGGTCGGGGGTCGCCTCCATCATCGGCACGAGCTCCCCGGCCTCCGCCGGCGTCTTCGCGGCCGCGCGCGCCTCGGGGGAGAAGTTCAGCTCGAGGTAGCGTTGGCCGACCTCCTCCGGCTCGCCGACCTCGATGACGTTGCCGTTCTCGAGCAGCAGCGCGCGATCGCAGAAGCGCCGCACGGCCGACATGTCGTGCGTGACGAGGACGACCGTCGCGCCGCTCTCGCGGATCCGCACGAACTCGTCGAAGCACTTCTGCTGGAAGGCCGCGTCGCCGACGGCGAGCACCTCGTCGATCAGCAGGATGCGCGCGTCGACCTGGATCATCACCGAGAACGCGAGCCGCACGAGCATGCCCGACGAGTAGTTCTTGATCTTCAGCTCGATGAAGTCCTGCAGCTCGGCGAACTCGATGATGCGCTCGAAGCGCCGCCGCGCCTCGCCACGCGAGAGGCCGAGCATCGTGGCGTTGAGCATGACGTTGTCGTACGCCGCGAGGTCCGGGTTGAAGCCGACGCCGAGCTCGATGAAGGTCGACATCTGGCCGTTGACGTAGATCGCGCCCGAGTCGACCCCGTAGATCCCGGCCAGGCATTTCAAGAGCGTCGACTTGCCCGACCCGTTGCGACCGACGACGCCGAAGAACTCCCCGGGCTCGATCGCGAACGACACGTCGCGCAGCGCGCGCATCGTGTCGCTCTTGCCCCGGCGCAGGGGGTGAAGCATCGTCTCCTTGAGCGTGTGAACCTGCTCGCGGGGGATCTGGAAGGTCTTCGATACCCCATCCACGACGATGGCCGGCACTGATCTGTCGTCTGCCACGATGCCGGCTAGGTTAGATGGCGGAGGTCAGGCGGCGCTCCGTGCGAGGTTCAGCTCGACGAGCGCGGGGTGCTCGTCGTAGTAGGTGAAGAAGGCCTGCACGGCCTCCGTGGCGCTGTGCTCGACCCCGCGGACCTTGAACGGGATCCGGCCCGCCGCCATGCTCGCGCCGAAGCGCAGGCCGAGCGCGCGGACGTGGTTTGCGTGCAGCGGATACACCGTCGAGCCGAGCATCTCGCTTGGGAGCTGGCGCTCGTCGACGCCGCCGGGGATGCCGAGCAGCTGGGTGATCTGCTCGGAGATGTAGGCGATCGTGCGGTTGGAGGGGTGGTTCATCGTGAAGAACAGCAGCTCCTCGCGAAACCTCGAGGCGATGAACGAGGTCACCTGGACGTCGCAGTCCTTGCCGCGCAGGTCGAGCTCGGCGGTCGCCGCGGCCGCTCGGGCGGGGGCGTCGGAGGGGCGGCCGGGGTCCTCCAGCAGCCGGCACGTGGTGGCCACGTCGTTGCCGGACCCGTAGGACTCGAGGACGACGCGATCGTGGTAGTCGAACGGGCCGTCGACGACGGGCCCGCCGGCGGCGTCGCGCAGGTAGAAGAGGTCGGGCACGTAGCCGGGCCAGTAGACGCTCGGCCAGCGCACGACGGTGGCGTGCGCGGCGATGCTCGCCAGCGTCTCCGTGCCGAGGCCGATCCCGTCGCGATAGCCCTCGTCGATGCGCTGCGCGACGAGGACGGCCGCCCCGGCGACGGCCTCGTGCACCTCGGGCACCATCTCGTCCGGGATCTCGTGCGCGGCGGGGAAGCGCACGAACTCGAAGCGCTCCTTCAAGGCGACGTTGGTGCTCAGCATCAGCTCCAGGGCGATCGCCTGGCAGTTTCCTACGACGACGATCCGTTCCATGGAGCCGTCAGCGTAGCGCCCGGGCAGGGTGCGACGGCCGGTCGCGGGCGCGTCGTCACGCGCCATCCCTACGGCCTCCAGCCGGGCGGCGACGGGTGGTAGCGTCCGCGCGGTGGAGGAGCCCGACCAGATCGCCGGCGAGCCGTACGCCGTCGCGCCGCCGGACCCGCCCATCGAGGACTGCTTCTTCTACCACGCGATGGAGATCCCCGGCCACGGCTTCGTGGGTGGGGCTTCGATCTACGCGGCCACGAGGACGAGTACCTCGGCGGCGTCGAGCTCGATGGCCGGCGAGTGCTCGAGATCGGTCCTGCGAGCGGCTTCTCTTGACGTTCCACATGGGAGACCGCGCAGCGGACGTCGTTGCCGTTGACCTGCCCGAGGGCAGCCGCTGGGACTTGGTCCGCATTGCGGCCTGGACGGCCCGTCGGATAGCTGGCTCACCGCGATGCGCCAGATGAAGAACGGCTTCTGGTTCGCGCACCGGCGCCGGCGCAGCTCGGCCAAGGTGCTCTACGGCAGCGCGTACGACCTGCCCGACGAGCTCGGCTCCTTCGACATCGGGCTCATGGCCGCCGTTCTGCTGCACACTCGCGACCTGCTCGCGATCGTCGAGCAATGCGCGCGTCGCTGCGATCACGTTGTCATCACCGACATGCATGTCCCGGAGCTCGCCGGCAGTCCGGTGCAGCGGCTTTTCCGACGCCCGACTACCCCCAGTGGGATACGTGGTGGCGCTTCAGCCCCGAGCTCTTCACTCAGTTCCTCGAGGTGCTCGGGTTCGAGACAGAGTCGGTGAGCTTGCACGGCCAGGCGCACGTCAGCGAAGACGTCACGTACCCGATGGCGATGATGACGATCGTCGCGCGCCGTGCCGGCTCGCCGGTGACATGATGGCCGCGTGAGCCGAGATCGCCCGGGACAGCGGTGAGCTCGCGGCGAACCGCGCGCAACCCCGTGCGCAGGCTGCAGGCGCGACTGGCCGGCATGGCCGCCGCGATCGGGCAGGCGCGCGACGGCGTGGAGAACCTCAGGGCGAGTCATGACGCTCTCCGCGCGGACGTCGAGCGGCTGAGCGAGGAGCTGAAGAAGGCGGTTGCGCGGCGCGCGGACGTCGCGCGCGCGGATGTGACGCGGCTGACCGAGCGGCTGGAGGCGATTGAGCAGTTGGTGCGCGCCGAGGGCGCGGAGTCGGCGGGCCGCGACGAGCACGCGCGGCGCATCCTGCGGGCGGTCTTCAACGACGAGCGCGTGCTGCGTGAGCGGCTGTGGCTCGAGCGCGCGAGCCCCGACTACGAGCTTGCATACAGCGACCCGGAGCCGCTCGTCTCGGTGGTGATCCCGACCTACGACAACTTTCGCTTGCTCGGCGAGCGATCGCTGCCCTCGATTCTCGCGCAGACCTACCCGAACTTCGAGGTCGTCGTCGTCGGCGACCAGGCGCCGGAGCAGGCTGCCGAGACGGTCGCGTCCTTCGGTGACGCCCGGCTGCGTTTTTACAACCTCAACCGGCGCGGCCCGTATCCCAGCGACGCGCACTCGCGCTGGCTCGTCGCGGGGATCCCCGCATTCAGCGAGGCCGTGCGGCGGTCCCGGGGTCGCTGGATCGCGCCGCTCGGAGACGACGACGCCTTTCGCCCCAACCACATCGAGGCACTGCTCGAGCTGGCGCGGCGGGAGCGTCGCGAGGCGACGTACGGCCGGTTCATGATGCATTTCGCAGACGATCGCCCGACCGAGACGCTCGGCGTGTTCCCCCCCGCCCAAGGTCAGATCGGCGTGCAGGTCCTGCTGTACCACGCACGCCTGAGCTTCTTCGAGATGGAACTCGCCGACGAGCTGTTCTCGATGCCGGGTGACTGGTCGGTCACCGAGCGAATGCTTCGCTGCGGGGTCCGGTTCGGCATGGTCGAGGACGTCGTCACGGACTACTACCCGTCTGCGTCATGGACGCCGCGCACGTCCGGTTGACCGGCCCGGTCGGATTCCCGGTGCGGGAGTGAAAGCCGCCGCGCGGTGCCTGGCTCGGACCTGACGTATGGTACGGCCGTGGCCCCGGCCCCGGTCTCGTTTCAGCGCCCCACGCACCCCCCGGCCGCGGCGGTCGAGGCATATCTGGCGCGCTCGCGGGCGCGTCGCTGGTTCTCGAACGAAGGACCGTGCTGGGCGCTCTTGTGCGACCGCCTGTCCGGCGCTGCCGGACGCGACTGCGTGCCGGTCGCGAACGCGACACTCGGCCTCATGGTGGCCGTGGCCGCCCTGCGTGGGCAGGGGCCTCGGGAGGCGGGCGAGGCGCTCATGCCGTCCTTCGCGTTCGCCGCGAGTGCGCAGGCGGCGACCTGGAACGGCCTGCGGCCGGTGTTCGTCGACGTCGACTCCGAGCACTGGCACCTCGACCCCGACGAGCTTGAGCGCGCGCTCGAGCAGCGGCGGGGGAATGTCGCCATCGTCATCGCGTTGTCGAGCTTCGGGACGCCGCCGCCCGCTGCTGTGCGCGCGGCCTGGCAATCCGCGTGCGCGGCCCACGACGTCCCCCTGCTCGTCGATTCGGCGGCGGGGTTCGGAGCCGTCGCCGAGGACGGCTGCCCGATCGGCGCGCAGGGCGACGCCGAGGTCGTGTCATTCCACGCCACCAAGCCGATGGCAGCGGGGGAGGGCGGTGCCGTGTTCTGCCGCGAACCAACGCTTGCCGGGCGGGTCCGCCGGCTGACCAACTTCGACTTCGACGAGGACAAGGACGCCGTCTCTGCGAGCGGCCTCAACGCCAAGATGTCCGAGCCAATCGCCGCCACCGCGCTGGCCGCGTTCGATCGTCTGCCGGAGGCGCTAGCGGCGCGTCGCGAGGCGGCGGCCCAAATCGTCGCGGCCCTGGGAGACGCGGTGTCCACGCAGGCGGGCTGCGATCTCGGCACGTGGCAGTTCGTGCCTGTGCGCACTCCGGGCCGCGGCGCGCGCGACGCGATCCTCGACGCCGCCCGCGGAAGGGTCGAACTGCGCAGCTACTACCGGCCGCTGCACGCCATGCCCGCATTCGCCGGCTGCGATCGCGCGTCGGAGCTGGCGACGACCGAGGACCTCGCCGGCAGCCTGCTGAGCCTGCCCATGGCCGTCGATCTCACCCCGGCTGAGCGCGGCCGGATCGCGGCGGTGTGCGCCGGCATCGGCGGGCGCTCGAAGGAGGCCGTCCGCCCGTGACCGAGCCCGACACATTGGGTCTCGACGCCGAGATCGAGGAGGTCCTCGCTGAGGCTCCGTTGGACTTCGGAGGCGGATGCACGCCCTTCAAGGGAGCAGTCCTCGGTGCGCTCCTGGTTGAGCAGCAGGCGCAGGTCATCGTCGAGATCGGCGTCCTGCACGGCCGCGGTGCCCTGGCCCTCGCGACAGCGGCACGGCGCGTCGACGGGGCCCGGGTATGGGGCATCGACCCGTACGCACTGGGTGCGTACCCCGACGCCGGGCAGGACCACCCGGTCCATGCGGCGCCGATCGCCGACTGGCTCGCGGCGTTCGACTTCGATGGTGCCTGCGATGCCATGCTCGATCGCATGCGTCGCGCGGGCCTCGCCGACTGCTTCACCCTGGTGCGCGAGCCGTCCCTACAAGCAGCGAGCCGCTTCGAACCTGGCACGATCGACCTGCTTCACATCGATGGCGACCACAGCCGCGCGGCCGTCGAGGCCGACGTCGCCGCCTGGTTGCCGCTCATGCGTCCGGGGGGGATCGTCGTCTTCGACGACATCTCGTGGCCCTCGATCGCGCCTGTGGCGGCAGCGGTGCAGGCGAACGCCGAAACGGTGTTCGCGCTCGTCGATCACCAATCGCGGGCCGGCCGAGGGCCGAACGACTTCCTCGTCCTGCGACTCCCGGCTGCCTAGCAGCGCGCCCGCCATGGTGTTGCTCGACCCGCACTCGCTCGGCTTCGCTGCAGTTGGCCCCAAGGTGCGGATCTACGAGATGACGCGGATCACGTCGCCCGAGCAGGTCTCGGTCGGGCACGATGTCGTGATCGACGACTTCGTCTTCCTGCAGGGCGCCGGCGGCTTGCGCATCGGCAGCTACGTCCACATCGCGTCGTTCGCCAGCATCACCGGCGGTGGGGAGGGGGTGCTCGGCGACTTCTGCACCGTGTCCTCGGGAGCCCGTGTGTTCACCGGGACGGACCTCCCCGATGGCTCGGGGTTGTGCAACTCGACGGTCCCCGCCCACCTGCGCGCGGTGCGCCGCGGACGGACGACGCTCGGGCCGCACTCGTTCGTCGGCGCGAACGCGGTGGTACTGCCCGATGTGGTGGTCGGCGAGGGAGCCGTTGTCGGTGCCGGCGCCGTCGTGACCGCGGACCTGGCGCCGTGGACCATCAACGTCGGCATGCCGGCGCGCGCGATCCGCGAGCGCCCGCGCGAGGAGATCCTCGCCCGCGCGGCCCAGCTCGGCTAGAACGCCAGCTCGTCCGCGATCTCGCGCAGCGTCGGCGCGGCCTTGTCGCGCTCGGAGACGAGCAGCGCGATGTCTTGCGGCCAGTCGATCGCGACCTCGGGGTCGTCGTAGCGAAAGCCGCGCTCGACGTCGGGGTGGTAGTAGGTCGAGCACTTGTAGGTGACGTCGGCCAGCTCGGAGAGCACGCAGAAGCCGTGCGCGAAGCCGACCGGGATGTAGAGCTGGTGGGCGTTTTCGTCGTCGAGCTCGAAGGACTCCCACTCGCCGTAGGTCGGCGAGGCGCGGCGCAGGTCGACGACGACGTCGAGGATCCGGCCGCGCGCGCAGCGCACGAGCTTCGCCTGGCCGTCGCCGATCGAGAAGTGCATCCCGCGCAGGACGCCGCGGCCCGAGCGCGAGTGGTTGTCCTGCACGAACCCGACGTCGACGCCGTGCTCGGCCCACACGTTGGTGCGATAGCTCTCGAGGAAGAACCCGCGCGCGTCGCCGTGCACGTCTGGCTCGAGCAGGACGAGGCCGTCGAGGCGGGTGTCGAGGCGGCGCATGCCGCGCGCAATCTAGCCTGCGCCGATGGACGACGCCCGCACGAAGCGGCTCACCCTCATCGCGTGCATCCTCGGATCGGCGATCGTCTTCGTCGACCAGACGGTCGTCAACGTCGCGCTGCCCGCGCTGCGCGACGACCTCGACGCCTCGCTCGCCGGCCAGCAGTGGGTCGTGGAGGCCTACCTGCTGCTGCTGGCCTCGCTCATGCTCGTCGGCGGCTCGCTCGGCGACCTCTACGGCCGCCGGCTGATCTTCGCGATCGGCACCGCCGGCTTCGGTGTGGCGTCCCTGGCGTGCGCGATCGCGCCGTCGGTCGAGGTGCTGATCGCCGCGCGGGCACTGCAGGGCGCGGCGGGCGCGCTACTCGTGCCGAGCTCGCTGGCGATCATCACGGCCGTCTTCGGCCCCGAGGAGCGGGCGGCCGCGATCGGCTCGTGGACCGCCGGCACGAGCGCCGCGATCGCCGTCGGGCCACCGCTCGGCGGGCTGCTCGTCGACCTGCTCTCGTGGCGGGTGATCTTCGCGATGAACGTGCCGCTCGTCGTCGTGTGCCTGTGGCTGATCGTGCGGTTCGTCCCGGAATGCCCCGGCGACCGCTCGCACCGCATCGACTTGCCGGGCGCCACGCTGTGCGCGCTCGGCCTGGCCGGCCCCGTCTACGCGCTGATCCAGCAGCCCGAGCTCGGCTGGTCGGATCCCGGGGTGTGGGCGCCGCTCCTGGCGGGCCTCGGCGCGTGCGGCGCGTTCATCGCCTACGAGCGCCGCGCGCCGGACCCGATGCTGCCGCTGGGCGTGTTCCGGTCGCGGAACTTCGCGATCGGCAACGCGGTGACGTTCGTCGTCTACGCGGGCCTCACCGCGGCGACGTTCTTCATCGCGCTGTTCCTGCAGCAGGTCGCCGGCTACTCGGCGTTCGAGGCCGGGATGGCGCTGCTGCCGATCACGCTGCTGCTCGTCACGCTCGCGCGGCGCTTCGGCGTGCTGTCGGCGCGCGTCGGGCCGCGGCTGCCGATGACCATCGGGCCCGTGCTCTGTGGCGTGGGCATGTTCGCGTTCGCGCGGCTGGACGAGCGCGCGGACTACGTCACCGGCGTGCTGCCGGCGTCGCTGCTGTTCGGGCTCGGCTTGGCGGTCACGGTGGCGCCACTGACCGCGACCGTCCTGCAGGCCGCCGATCGCCGCCATGCCGGGATCGCGTCCGGCGTCAACAACGCGATCGCGCGCGTCGCCGGGCTGCTGGCGATCGCGGCGGTCGGTGCGGTCGTGTCGGCGTCGTTCTCGGCCGCGCTCGACCAGCGTGTGCACGAGTCGGACCTCGATCCGTCGGCCGCCGCGTACGTCCGGGAGGCGCGGTCGCGTCCGCTGACCGTGCCCGAGCGCCGCGTCGACGCGCGGGTGCGGGCAGGCGTTCGCGAGGCCGGGGTGGACGCGTTTCGCGCCAGCATGATCGTCTCCGGCCTGCTGATGATCGGCGGCGGGATCCTCGCGTTCGCCGGGATCGAGAACCCTCGCCGCAAGGACCTGCCCGCGGCCGAGCCGACCGCGCCCGCCTCCGCCTGAGCCGGGATGCCCCGGCGGCCGAGCCTGCCGCGCCCCGCCTCCGCCTGAGCCGGGTGCCCCCGGCCCGCCGCCGAGCCTCCGGCCGCCGCCTGCGCCTAATCTTTCACCCCCGATGAGCGAGCTGGCCGCCGAGCGCTTCACCCTGACCCCCGAGCGCTACGCGCTGATCACGCGGGTCGCGTTGTGGACGCTGACGCTCATCGTGCTGACCGGCGCGGCGGTGCGCGTCACGGGCTCGGGCCTCGGCTGCCCGACGTGGCCGAAGTGCACCGACCAGTCGCTCTACACCGAGCTCAACACCCACGGCATCATCGAGTTCGGCAACCGCATGCTGACCTCGGTCGTCGGCTTCGCGTGCCTGGCCGCGTTCGTGGGGGCGTTCCGGCTGCGCCCACGCCGGCGCGACCTCGTCCGGCTCGGCGCGCTGCTGCCGCTCGGCGTGCTCGCGCAGATCGTGCTCGGCGGCTTCACGGTGCGCTACGACCTGGCGCCGGGCCTGGTCATGAGCCACTACCTGCTGTCGATGCTGATCATCGTCGCGGCCGTCGCGCTGGACTGGCGCGCGCACCGTGACGAGGGCGCGCCGCGGGCGGACAGCGACCGGCTCGTCACCCTCGGCACGTGGTCGCTCGTGCCGATCGGGGCGATCACGATCTTCGCCGGGACGGCCGCGAGCGCGGCGGGCCCGCATGCCGGCGGCGCGGGCACGGGCGACGTCATCAACCGGCTGACCTTCAAGGGTGCCGACACGCTGCGCTATGTCGTTGAGCAGCACGCGCGCCTGGCGACGCTGCTCGGCCTGCTGGCCGTCGGGCTGTGGGTGCTCGCGCGGCGCCGCGGCGTCGGCGCGCGGGAGCGCAGGCCCCTGACGTGGCTGTGCGCGCTGATGGCGACGCAGGGCGTGGTCGGTGGGCTGCAGTACAAGCTCGAGCTGCCGGCGGAGATCGTCTGGGTGCACGTCGTGCTCGCGGCCGTGACGTGGGTGACGATCCTGCTGACGGTCGCGACGGTCGGCAAGCCGGCGCCGCGCGGCGTGCGCAGCGGCGAGCCGGCACCGGCGAGGTAGCCGGCGCCACAGGCGGGGCCGCCACGCGCCCGCCGACGCGCGCCGCGCCGCGCGCCCGGCCACCAACGCGCCCGCCGCCGCGCGCCCGGCCACCACGCGCCCGCCGCCGCGCGCGACCCTTTGCCCCGCCGCCCGGGTCCGCTCAGCCGACGCCGGGCACGACGATCGCCAGCACCGACAGCGCGGCGAGCAGGGTCGCGGCCGAGACCACCGCGAGGCCGAGCAGGCTCCGCACGCGCCGACGAGCCCACCGGCGATCGCGTCGGGTGAGCGTGCTCGCGTAGATCTGCCGCGGCTGCACGAGGCGATCATGGACCATGCGTCGGATGTCACAAGGAACGCCGCTTGCGCGCAAGCGCCCTCCCCGCAACCTGCGCAAGAAAATTGGGGGGCGAATTTCGGGGTCTTGGCGCCTATGACTCTCCATGAGGGCCTTATTCGACAAGACCGCCCGGATAGCGGCGCGGCAGCACGGACGGATCACATGGCAGCAGCTCGTCGCCGCGGGCGTGGACCGCAGGCAGATCCAGCGCTGGGTCGCTAACGGGCTCCTGCGACCGGTGCACCGCGGCGTCTACGCGGTCGGCCACGACGCGCCGTCGCTGCTCGGCGACTACATGGCCGCGGTGCTCGCATGCGGCACCGGCGCGGTGCTGAGCAACCACGCCCAGGCGCACGTCACGCGCCTGCGGCCGGGCAAGCCGCCGCCCCCCGAGGTCACCGTGCCGACCCTTGCGGGGCGCAACCGGCCGGGCATCGTCGTCCACCGCGTCAAGGCGCTGCACCTCCGCGACGTCTGCGTGGTCCACGGCATCCCGATGACGACGGTGCCCCGGACCTTGCTGGACCTCGCGCCAGCGCTCGACCTGGCAGAGCTCACTCGCGCGTGCCACGAGGCGTGGATCCACCACCGCACGGCGCCGCGGCTCGTCGAGGACTGCATCGAGCGCAACCCCGGCAAGAAGGGCGCCGCGAAGCTGCGGGCGGCGCTCGGCGCCGACGCCACGTTGAGCGCGCTCGAAGACGGGTTCCTCGCCCTCTTGCGCGAGCACGGCCTGCCCGCTCCGCGCACGAACGTCGTTCGCCACGGCGACAAGGTCGACTGCCACTGGCCACAGCTCGACCTGACGGTCGAGCTCGTCAGCTACCGCTTCCACGGATCGCGCCGCGCGTTCGAGGCCGACGTCGCGCGCCGCCGGCGATCCAGCCACCTGGCGTTCAGCTGGGGCGACGTCTTCGAGCGCGGCGAGCGGACCGTCGCCGAGCTCGCCCGGGCGATGAGCTCGTGACCGGCCAGACGCGCGGCGCGCCCAACCGCCACCTCTAGCCTGAGGCGCCATGACCCGCGCGCTCGTCGTCGCCCTCGTGATCCTCGCCACGCTCGCGGGCGCCGGCGCGGCCCTGGCGACCTACCACCGCGAGCAGGACCTCGACGTCGGCAGCGTCAGCCTGTCCGTCGACCCGCTGCACCGCGGCGCGCTCGACCTCTACGTCCCGCTCGTCGACTGGGGCGTGCGCTTCCCCGTCGTCCGGCTGCCCGCGCGCATCTCGATCGATGTGCGCTCGATCGACCGCGACCAGGTCGTCAAGCTCGCCGAGGCCGGCACGCTCGACGTCGCGAACGTCCGCGAGCAGGCGACCGACGCGCTCGCGTCCTACCTGCGCCAGGCCATCGTCGTCGCGGTCGTCGCAGGCCTCGCACTCGGCCTGCTCGTCGCGCTCGCGGCTCGCGGCGGCAACGGCCCGAAGCTGCGCTACACGCTCGCGACAGCGGCCCTCACGGCAATCGCCATCGGCGCCGCGCTCGTCGTCTGGCTTCCGCCGCGGTCGAACGTCGACAGCCCGCAGTACTACGCCAACGGCCCCGAGGTGCCGGCCGCGCTACGCACGCTCGAGTCGCTCGGCGGGGCCGCGAGCACGCTCGACGACGAGATCGACGAGCAGCTCGTCGGGATCGCCCGCCTCGTCAACGCGCCCGCCAACCGCGGGCCGCTCGGGCCGAAGCTCCCGCGCCTGACGGTGGCGTCGGACCTCCACAACAACGTCATCGCGCTGCCCGCGCTCGAGCGCGCGGCGCGCGGCGGGCTGCTGCTGTTCACCGGCGACCTGACCGACCGCGGGTCGCCGCTCGAGCGCACGCTCGTCGGCCGCGTCATGCACGCCGGCGAGAAGCTCGTGTTCGTCTCGGGCAACCACGACTCCGACGCCCTCGAGCGCCAGCTCGCCCGCGCCGGCGCGATCGTCCTCACCCGCAGCGGGCGCCTCAATCACGACGGCACGCCCGGCGGCCCGCTCGTCAGCACCGTCGAAGGCCTGCGGATCGCCGGCTACGACGACCCGCTCAAACGCCGCGCGGCCGACGGCTACGAAGACCTCGGAGCCACGCCCACCACCGAGCAGCAGCAGGCGTTCGCCACGTGGCTCGACGGGGTGATCGGCAAGGCCGACGTCGTCATGGTCCACGAGCCCGCGCTCGCGAAGCTCGCCGTGGACGCGCTGCGCGCACAGCCCCCGACGCAGCCGCTGCTCATCGTCTGGGGCCACACGCACAAGGCCGAGCTCGAGCAGTCCGGCACGCTGACGACGCTCAACCCCGGCTCGCTCGGCGCGGGCGGCACCGGCAACCTCGCCGAGAGCGACGGCGACATCGGCCTCGCCCGCCTGATCTACCGCACGGCGCCGCGCTTCGAGCCGCTCGCTGCCGACATCGTGCAGATCGATCCGGGCAACGGCGCGGCGCAGGCACAGCGCCACCGGCTCGACGAAGCGGCCGCACCCGCCGGATGAGAATCGCGTGAGGAGGCGCATCTTCACCGGGCGCGGCGGGTTCCACTCCGAGCGAACGATCCCGAAAGGACCACATCGCGTGACCCCGCTTCCGCCCAAGACCTGCATCCTCCTGCTCGCGCTCCTCGTCGTCGGCGCGCTGCTCACGGCGCCCTTCACGGCGTCCGCGAAGAGCCCGATCCGCGTCGGCGTCGCCGACCAGAGCGCGGCGATGTTCGCCCAGCCCTCCTTCCGCGCGCTCAACACGAAGCGCACGCGCTACTTCGTGCCGGCCGACGTCATGCAGGACACCGTCGAGCGGGCGAAGGCGCGCGCGTACGTCATCGCGGCGCGCAGCGCCGGCATCTCGGTCCTGCTGCACATCTCCACGACCGACCTGCGCGAGAAGCGCGGCCCGCTCGTGTCCACGGTCACCTACAAGCGCAACGTCGGCAGGATCGTCACCTACTTCCGCCTCCTCGGCGTGCGCGACTTCGGCGCTTGGAACGAGGTCAACCACAAGACGCAGGAGACGTGGAACCACGTCGGCAACGCGGTGTCGTACTTCAAGAGCATGTGGACGACGGTCCACGGCCGCTGCCCGACGTGCGGGATCGTCGGCCTCGACGTGCTCGACCAGGTCGGGGTCGAGCGGTACATGGCGAGCTTCTACAACCGCCTCAGCGCGACCTGGCGCAAGCGGCTGAAGGTCGTCGGGATCCACAACTACTCAGACGTCAACCGCAACCGCTCGACCGGGACCGCGAAGATCATCCGGACCGCGCGCAAGTACAACCGGGCGACGAAGTTCTGGTTCACGGAGACCGGCGCGCTCGCGAGCTTCCGCAG
Source organism: uncultured Actinomycetes bacterium (assembly GCA_963839905.1). GTDB lineage: Bacteria > Actinomycetota > Thermoleophilia > Solirubrobacterales > Solirubrobacteraceae > CADCVQ01. The sequence goes on from CAWIXC010000020.1 coordinate 166,449, forward strand.
CGCGTTCCCGTACAACGAGACGCGCCAGGCGTCGCGGATGCGCAACATGTTCACGTACGCCACGCGCTACCGCGCCTCGGGCGTCGAACGCGTGTACTCCTACAACTACTTCGGCATCGAGAACGGGACCGGCTGCGGAAGCTCCTGCCTGTTCGACGCGGGCCTCGTCGACCCCGACGGCACGCCGCGCCCGGTCTACAACGTCTTCAAGACGAAGCTGGCGAACTTCTCGCGCTGAGCGGGGCCAAAGACCGCCGGGCGGCCGGGCGCCTCAGTCTCAGTCGCCCGGCGCGTCCTCGAGCGGCAGCAGCGCGCCGAGACCGGAGATCTCCAAGACGCGCTCGATCTGGCGCGATCCCCGCCAGATCGCGAGCGTGAAGCCGTCCTGCTCGGCCCGTGCGCTGGTCTGCGCGAGCGTGCGCAGGCCGGTGGAGTCCATGAACGTCAGCTCGCGCAGGTCGAGCACGAGATGGGTGCCAGGCTCGCTCGTCGCCTCGGTGATCGCCTGCTCGAGGGCCGGCGTCGTCGCGATGTCGAGCTCACCCGCCGGGGCGATGCGTGTCGACGCGCCGTTGCGGTCCACGCTGATGTCGAAGGAGGGGATCGACATGAGGCGCGATTCTAATGGTCTGGCGCGCGCCGCTATCCAGGCCGTTAGAGGCCCGGCGGATGACGCGCGACGAAGCCGCCGCCCGGCCGCATCGACTTCTGCCAGCGCGAGCCGGTCGCCCGCGTGCCGGACGTGTCGAAGCGCACCCCCGCGACCACCAGGTAGACGTGCCCGGGGTTGGAGTAGATCGTCACCCACTTGCCCTTGCCCGGCGCGCCCCAGCTCATCAGCGGCCCGGATGCGAGGGGCGCGTTGAGCAGCCCGGCCGACGCCAGCGCGTACGAGACCGAGCCGGAGCAGTCGTAGCCCGTGTCCTGCCACTTGCCGTGCCCGCCGCCCCACAGGTAGGGCGTGCGGGCGATCGAGTTGCCCGCCTCGATGATCTGGCGCACCGGCTCCGGCGCCTCGATCGGCGGCAGCGCGATGCCGTTCTTCAGGACGTCGGCCTGGCTGACGGCGGCATCGCTCGTCGGGCCGGTGTCGCGCTTCAGGCGCGCGCTCGACGTCGACGAGGCGGCGGCCGTCGGCTTCGGCGTCCCGTCGGAGGGCTCCGCGACGGGCAGCGCGGCCGACGCCGCGGTCTCGCCCGCGACGGGCGCGACGACCTTCGCGCGGCTGTTGCGCGTCGGCAGCACGTCGGTCGCGCGCGGCGGCAGCGGGCTCGAGGCTGCCTTGGCGTTCGCAGCCGGAGCTCCGCCGGAGTCTCCGGAGGAGCCAAGGAGCGCCACGAGCGCTACCGCGACCACGACGACCAGCACTGACGACACGACGATCCTTCGACGCACGCCGGGGAGTATGCCGATGCGGCGCGCGAGATGCACGCATCGCTGGCCGCACGGACTACGTGGCCCGGGGGGAAGCTCGACCGCGGGTCGCGGCGCGACCCGAGCCGGCGGTATAGCCGCGGCCCCGGCTCGCCGCGCTCAGCAGTCGTCGTCGCGCTCGATCCGAAAGCCGCGCAAGCGCAACGAGTTCGACACGACGAAGATGCTCGACAGCGCCATCGCGCCGCCGGCGATCATCGGGTTCAGCAGCCCCGCCGCCGCGAGCGGCAGGCCCGCGACGTTGTAGCCGAACGCCCACGCGAGGTTGCCCTTGATCGTGCGCAGGGTGCGCCGCGACAGGCGCAGCGCGTCGGCGGCGGCGCGCAGGTCGGGCGAGACGATCGTGAGGTCCGACGCCTCGATCGCGACGTCCGCGCCCGTGCCGATTGCCATGCCGAGGTCGGCCTCGGCGAGCGCCGGCGCGTCGTTGACACCGTCGCCGACCATCGCGACGACCCGCCCCTCGGCGCGCAGCCGCCGCACGACGCCGGCCTTCTCGGCCGGAAGCACCTCGGCGACGACCTCCTCGATCCCCACCCGATCGGCCACCGCGCGGGCCGTCGTCTCGTTGTCGCCGGTCACGAGGATCGGGCGCAGGCCGAGCTCGCGCAGCCGCCGCACGGCCTCCGGCGCGCACGGCTTCGCCTCGTCGGCGACGACGAACAGCGCGCGAGCCTCGCCGTCCCAGCCGCCGACGATCGCGGTGAGCCCGTCGGCCTCCGCCGCGGCGCGAGCCTCCTCGAGCTCGGGAGGAAGGGGCGTCCCGCCGTCGCGCTCCCGCGGCGCGTCCGCGGCAGCGAGCTTCCGCTGGGCGGCCGCGCCGCGCGCGTCGGGCGCGCCGGCCCGCGCGGGCTCCGCGGCGAGCGCCGCCGCGACGAACGCCGGGCGCCCGGCCACGACGTCGTGGCCCGCCACGACGCCCTTCACGCCCAGGCCGCCCTCGCTCGCGAAGCCGCTCACGCCGACGAGCTCGCCGCCGCGCTCCTCGGCAGCCGCAGCGATCGCGCGCGCGATCGGGTGCTCGGAGGCGTGCTCGAGTGCGCCCACGAGCGCCAGCGCGCGCGCCTCGTCGGCGTCCCCGGCGACCACGACCCGCCGCAGCGACATCCGGCCCTTCGTCAGCGTGCCGGTCTTGTCGAGCACGATCGTGTCGACCAGGCGCGTGGACTCGAGGATCTCCGGCCCCTTGATCAGCAGGCCGAGCTGCGCGCCGCGCCCGGTCCCGACGAGCAGCGCGGTCGGGGTCGCGAGCCCGAGCGCGCACGGGCACGCGATGATCAGCACGGCGACCGCCGCCGCGAACGCGACGCCGGTCTCGCCCGCCCCGACCCAGAAGCCGAGCGTCGCGACCGCGAGCGCGATCACGACCGGCACGAACACCGCGGCGACGCGGTCCGCGAGCCGCTGGACGGGCGCCTTGCCCGACTGCGCCCGCGTGACGAGCTGGCCGATCTGGGCGAGCGCGGTGTCGGCGCCGACGCGGGTCGCGCGCACGACGATCCTGCCGCCGACGTTGACGGTCGCGCCGGTCACGGCGTCGCCAGGTGAGACCTCGACCGGCACGCTCTCGCCGGTCAACAGGGAGCCGTCGACCGCCGACGAGCCCTCGATGACCTCGCCGTCCGTGGCGATCTTCTCGCCCGGCCGCACGACGAAGCGGTCGCCGGCGCGCAGCCGCTCGACGGGCACGCGGCGCTCGGAGCCCGCGGCGTCGAGCAGCGACGCCTCCTTGGCGCCCAGCGAGATGAGGGCGCGCAGCGCGGAGCTCGCGCGGCGCTTGGCGCGCGCCTCGAACGTCCGTCCGGCGAGCATGAACGTGATGACGACGCCGACGACCTCGAAGTAGATGTCCCCCGCCGGCCCGCCGCGCTCGGGCACGAAGCTCAGCGTGTGGCGCATGTCCGGGTCGCCCGCGCCGAGGAAGAACAGCGAGACGACCGACCATGTCCAGGCCGCGATCGTCCCGATCGAGATGAGCGTGTCCATCGTCGCGGTGCCATGGCGCAGGTTGGTCCACGCCGCGCGGTGAAACGGCCAGCCCGCCCACACGAGCACGGGCGTCGCGAGTTGCATCGACAGCCACTGCCAGTTGTCGAACTGCAGCGCGGGGATCATGCCGAGCAAGAGCAGCGGCAGCGAGGCGGCCGCGGCGAACATCAGCCGCACGCGCAGCCGGGTGCCGGGCCGCCGGGCCGGCCCGCCGCCGGTCGCGCCCGGCTCGCGGGCGGGCAGCGGCGCGGTGTAGCCGGCGCGCTCGATCGCGGCGACGAGCTCGGCCGGGCCGAGCTTCGCGGGCGCGTAGAAGACCGACGCCTGCTCGGTCGCGTAGTTGACCGACGCCTCGACGCCGTCCAGGCGGTTCAGCCGCTTCTCGATCCGCATCGCGCAGGACGCGCACGTCATGCCGACGATCGGCAGGTCGAGGTGCTCGCGGGTGTCGGCGGCGGTGGTCATGGTTCGACGACCCGCGTGAACGCTGCGGTGTGCACGCGCCCCGCGTGGCGGAACTGCAGGAACAGCCGGTAGGAGCCGGGCTCGCTCGCGCCGGTGTGGAAGGCGATCTCGGGCGGGGGCTTCGCCTCGGGGTGGACGTGCTGGTAGGCGAGGTCGCCCTCGCGCAGCGCGACGAGGTGCCCGCGCGCGCCGAGATACGGCTGCAGGTCGGTGACGAGCTTGCCGGCTTTGCGCACGAAGAAGCCCCTCTCGCCGGGGTGCTCGTGGAGCTTGACCTCGTAGCCGTCGACCTCGTCGGTGGTCGATGGCGGCGGGAGGTCCTCCGGGGCGAAGTCGCCGGGCACGAAGAGGTCGATGCCGAGTGTGTGCTGCTTGGTGTTGACCTTAAAGTCCGCGAACGCTCGGTAGACGCCGGCCCGGGGCAGGGTGAGGCTCGTCGTCCAGGCGCCGTCGGATCCTTGGGTCGGGTGCAGGTGCTGGTAGCGGCGCAGGTCGCGCCGCGCGACGATCACGTGCATCCGCCGCGCCTGCTCGGTCTCGAAGTCGCGGACGGTGTGGCCGTTCGCGTCGAGGATGCGGAAGGTCAGCGTCGCCGGGCGATCGGCGTCGAAGCGGGTGCGGTCGGCGACCAGGCGGTAGCCGCCCTGCGAAGAGGCGACGCCGGCCGGCGCGCCGGCGCTCGCGCGAGTGGCGGTCGCGGTGGAGTGGCTGTCCGCGTGCGCCCCTTCCTGCGCCGCGACGCCGCGCTCACCACCTTCGGGATCGATCGCGGCGCCCGCGAGCGCCGCGCCGGCGAACACGACGACGAGGAGCGCGACGAACGCCGCGACGCGCACGCCCGCGTTCATCGCGACGCCTCGGTCATGCGACGGCGTAGCCCGCCTCGTCGACGGCCTTGCGGATCGCGTCGTCGGCGGCGTCGCCGCGGACGGTGAGCACGCCGCTGTCGAGGTCGACGTCCACGGCGCGGACGCCCTCGACCTGCAGGACCTCGGTGGTGACGGCCTTCGTGCAGTGTCCGCAGGTCATGCCGGTGACGGTGAAGGTGCGGTCGTCTGACATCTGATGGGGCTCCTTGTCGATACGGATGGGGGGTATGCGGTCGGTGTCGGCGAGTATACCCCCACCGGGTACTGTACGATGCACCGCATGGCCACGACCGAGCCTACGCCGGCGAAGCCCTCCCCCCGGCCTATCCCATCGCCGACCCGCGGCTACTCCGCGAGCAAGGAGCAGCTGCTCGCGCGTCTGCGGCGCATCGAGGGCCAGGTCCGCGGCATCGAGCGGATGGTCGAGGACGACCGCTACTGCATCGACGTCCTCACGCAGATCTCCGCCGCCCAGGCGGCGCTCGAGAAGGTCGCGCTCGGCCTGCTCGACGGCCACGCGCGCGAGTGCGTGCTGCCCGCCGACGGCCAGCTGCAAGCCGACCGCACGGACGAGCTGATGGCCGCCGTCGGCCGGCTCGTCAAGCGCGGCTGAGTCGCCTCCCGGGGCGGTACGCTGGGCCGATGACCGCCACCCTCCGCGCGCTGTTGATCGCCGTCGCCGCGTTCGCGGTGTTCGCCGCACCCGCCGCCGCCACGCCGAACTACGACTGGCCGGGCATGAAGAAGTGCGGCACGTTCAAGGCGGGGTACACGATCTACGTCTACGCCAAGAACATCAAGTGCGCGACAGCACGGCGCATCCAGAAGGAGTACTGGCTCGGGCCGAAGAGCCGCCGGGTCGTGCACAACGGCGGTACCGGCGCCGCCGGCTGGGTCACGCTCAAGCGCTATCCGGGCTGGCGCTGCACCTCCGGGGCCGGCGGTGGCGGCTGCAACCGCGGCAACAAGTCGGCGAGCTACCAGAACTAACCGCCTTTCGACGGCGAGCTGGCTTGGCGTCCGCTCAGCGCGGCGCGAGGCCTGACAGCATCCGCTCGATCGCGTCCGTGACGACGGCGTCGAGGTCGGCGTCGCCGAGCAGCCCGCCGTTGGCCATCGACGCGAGGCCGTGCAGCGTGGCGAACGCGAACTGCGTGATCTGCTCGGCGTCGCCCGCGACGAGCTCGCCGGCGAGCTGGGCGCTCGCGATCACCGCGAGCGCGATCGCCAGCGAGCGGTCGGCCTCCGCGCGGACGTGCTCCGCGCCGTCGCGGTGCTTCGTCGCGAACATGAGCTCAAGCAGGGCCGCGTCGGCGGTCGCGAAGCCCACATACGCGTGCGCGAGCGCTTGCAGGCGCGCCTCGGCGCCCGGCCCGGCGGCGCCCACCGCGGCCTCGAGCTCCCGCGCCAGGCGCTCGAAGCCGCTCGCGGCGACCGCATCCAGCAGCGCCTCGCGATCCGGGAAATGGCGCCGCGGCGCGCCGTGGCTGACGCCGACGTCGCGGGCGAGCTCGCGCAGCGACAGCGCGTGCACGCCGCGCTCGCGCACCGTGCGCTCGGCGCGCTCGAGCAGGGCAGAGCGCAGGTTGCCGTGGTGGTAGGCGCGAGCCGTCATCGCCCGAAGACCATACCCGACGAAGTAGACGTTGACAGCATTGTAGTCAGCGACTACATTGCACGGCATGACCTCCTCCTCCCGCTGGACCGCCGCAGACCTCCCCGACATGACCGGCCGCACCGTCGTGGTGACCGGCGCCAACAGCGGCCTCGGCGCGATCGCCGCCCGCGAGCTCGCTCGTGCGGGCGCTCGCATCGTGCTCGCCGTGCGCGATACGAAGCGCGGCGAGGCCGCAGCGGCCACGATGCCCGGCGACACCGAGGTCCGCGCGCTCGACCTCGCCGACCTGTCCTCGGTCCGCGCGTTCGCCGACGGCTGGGACGGCCCGCTCGACATCCTCATCAACAACGCCGGCGTCATGGCGATCCCCGAGCGGCGCACCGCCGACGGCTTCGAGATGCAGCTCGGCACGAACCACCTCGGCCCGTTCGCGCTCACGAACCTCCTGCTGCCGCATATCACGGACCGCGTCATCACCGTCGCGTCCGACGCACACCGCTTCGGCAAGATCAAGTTCGACGACCTCAACGCCGAGCGCCGCTACGGGCGCTGGAGCGCCTACGGGCAGTCCAAGCTCGCGAACCTGCTCTTCACGCTCGAGCTGCAGCGCCGCCTCGAGGCGGCCGGGTCGGCCGTGAGCGCCCACGCCGCGCACCCCGGCTACGCCGCGACGAACCTTCAGGGCCAGACGAAGCACCTCGTCGACCGGGTCGTCATGGGCATCGGCAACCGGGTGATCGCCCAATCGGACGCGATGGGCGCGCTGCCGATCCTCTACGCGGCGACGCAGGATGTCCTTGGCGCGAGCTACACCGGTCCCGGCGGCTTTCAGGGCATGCGCGGCTACCCGGCGGCGGCGGGGCGCACCCCGGCCGCGGCCGACACGGAGACCGCGAAGCACCTGTGGGAGGTCTCCGAGGAGCTCACGGGCGTGACGTTCCCGCTCGCGCCCGCGACGGTCTGAGCCCCCGCCGGGCCGCGGAGGCCGCGCCCGGCGGTCGGCTCACGCCCCGCCGTGCACCCGCAGCGCGACCGCGAGCTCGAAGCGCGCGCCGGGCTCGTCGAGCGCGTCGCCGAACGTCTCGCGCAGCTGCGCCAGGCGGTAGCGCACGGTCTGGGGGTGGACGTCGAGCGCGCGCGCCGTGTCGTCGACGCGGCCCTGATGGTCGAGCCACTCGCGCAGCGTCGCGACGAGCCGCTCGCGCGCGGCGGGGCGCAGCTCGCCGAGCGGCGCCAGGCGCGCCGCGGCCAGCTCGGCCGCGAGCCGCGCGTCGGCGTGCAGCAGCAGCGTCGTGGCCTGCTCGTCGGCGACGACCAGGCCGCCGCCCGCGATCGCCCCGCTGTCTGCGAGCTCAAGCGCGCGCCGGGCGCGATCGGCGCTGCGCCCGCTGGCCGCGATCTCCACCGTCGGGCCAAGCGCCGCGCGGCGCGACCCGACCGCCTTGGCGAGCAGCGCCCGCCGGCCGGGCCCGTCCGGGTCGGAGATGAACGCGAGGACCTGCCGCGCGCGTGCCGCTCCGTCGGGGCCCTCGGCGGGCTCGAGCGCGGCGGCCACCGCGCCCGGCCCCAGCCGGCTCGCGATCCTGTCCGCCGCGACGCCCTCGAGGATGAGCGCGGCCACGCGTGCGGGCGGCGTCCAGCCGGCGCGCTCCGCGGCGGCGCGCACCGCGTCGGGCGCCGCGGGCGGGTCGCGCGCGAGCAGGCGAACGAGCTGCGCGCGGCGCTGCTGGTCCTCGCCGGCGAGCGCCGACTGCTCGGCGGCGTAGCCCTCGATCGACTCGCCGGAGATCTCGTCGATGTAGGCGAAGATCGCCTCGCCGAGGCGATAGAGCACGGCCGGGTCGAGGTCCGCCTTCACTCCCGCTTGGACGAACCGCCGCCACGACACCTGCGCGCCCACGCGGTAGGCCGCGAGCAGCGCGTTCAGCGTGCGGCCCTGGCGCATCTCGCCGCGGCCGAGCTCGATGTACGTGCGCCGGTCGCGCGCGCTGACGCCGCCGGGATGCTCGATCGTGTCGACGAAGCGCCGCAGCGCACGCTCGACGCCGTAGCGCAGGGTCACGCCGAACTCGCCCTCGAGCGGGCGCGAGTAGTCGGGGACTTGCGCGCCAATCTCGCGGATCATCTCGGCGGAGAGGTCCGGCAGGACGGGGCGCAGAATGCCCGCAACTTCGGGTGCTATGCCCTCCATTGCTAACAAACCTACAGATTGAGGCGCAGAACACGACCCGAAACCGACAAGAACCGGCAGACATCAGCCAATAGGCTCAAACGCATGTCAACGATTCAGCGCTATGCCAATCTTGGAGCGGTCGTCGTGCCGTTCCTTGCCTTGCTGCTGGCCATCGTGCTGCTCTGGAACCGCGCTGTCGGGGCCATCGAGCTGTCCGTTATGGCCTTCATGTACATCATCACCGGCCTCGGGATCACGGTGGGCTACCACCGGATGCTGACCCACAAGGCCTTCCAGGCGAGCAAGCCCGTCGAGTACTTCTGGGCGATCCTCGGCTCGATGGCCGTTCAGGGACCCGCCATCGCGTGGGTCGCCGACCACCGCAAGCATCACGCCCACACCGACGAGGAGGGCGATCCGCACAGTCCGCACGTCGGCCAGGGATCGGGCCTGAAGGGGCTGTGGTTCGCGCACGTCGGCTGGCTGACGAAGACCCAGGGCTCCGCCGAGTTTCGCAAGTACGCGCCGGATCTCTGCGAGGACAGGGGCATGCGCTGGATCAGCCGCAACTTCCTCGCGTTCGTCGGGATCAGCCTGCTGATCCCGTTCGTGCTCGGCTTCGTCTTGCACGGCTTCTCGATCAGCGGCGCCTTGTGGACGCTGCTGTGGGCCGGCTTCGTGCGGATGTTCTTCCTGCACCACGCCACGTGGTCGATCAACTCCGTCTGCCACTTCTTCGGCCGCCGGCGCTTCGACGTCGAGGACAGGTCCACGAACGTCGCATGGCTCGCGATCCCGACGTTCGGCGAGTCGTGGCACCACAACCACCACGCGTTCCCGCGGTCGGCTCGTCAGGGCCTCGGGCGCTGGGAGCTCGACATCTCCGCGATGGTCATCTGGGCGATGGAGCGCGTCGGCCTGATCCACACGGTCGTGCGGATCGCACCGGAGCGCCAAGCCGCGAAGCTCGTGGGCGCCAAGCCGCCCGAGCCCGCGCCCGCCGCAGCCTGAGCAGGCCCCCCCGCGCGCCTCAGCGCGCGCGGGCGCTCGTCCGACTGAGCACCGTGCCACGCCGGTCGAGCGTCAGGATCGTGACGCGTCGGTAGGCAGCGCGCAGGTTCAGCGTCGCGCGGCCGCGGCGCACCGCCGCCGACGCCACCGTGCGCCCCGCCACCCGCGCGACGACCCGGCGGGTGGTCGTGCCCGCCTTCACCGTGCACCGCACGCCGGTCACGCGGCCGCCGCGCTTGCGCAGGGTGCAGGTCACCCTTGGCAGCGGAGCAGACTTGCCGCGCGGACCGGCCGCGCCCGCGAGTCCGATCGGACCCGCCGGGCCCGGCGCGCCGCCCGGACCAGCCGGGCCGCCCGGACCAGCCGGGCCGACCGGACCAGCCGGTCCGGTCGGGCCCGCCGGGCCCGTCTCGAAGTCCGCGACCGCCGCCGTCGCGACGCTCGTCTGCGCCGCCGCCGGCGCGCGCACCGGCCCGGCCACGCGCGTGGCGCTCACGCGGCAGCTCATCGCCGCGCCGACGTCCTCCGCCGAGAGCGTCAGCCGGCTTGAGTCCGCGCCCGCGATCGGCGTAGCGCCGCGCAGCCACTCGTAGGAGACCGACAGCGTGCCCGTCCCGCCATACGTCCCCGGCAAGCACGTCAGCGTGCGACCGGCCTGCGCCGTACCGCTCAGCGCCGGCGCCGTGCCCGACGGCCGCGCCGCGTAGAAGCGCAGCTGCACGGTCGGATCGGCGGCGGGCGAGATTGTCAGGTCGTCGGGCTGCGCGAAGCCGAAGTCGTTGTCGTTGACGAGCGCGACGCCCGCCATGCCGTCGAGCAGCGTCACGCCCTCGACCTTGTTGAACGTGAACGCGACGCCCGCGGTGCCGATGTCGAGGTACGTCGTCTTCGACACGGGCGTCACCGGGGCCGGCAGCGCCGCGAGCTCCGCCGCCGTGCCACCGTCGAGGTAGCAGCCGACCGGCTGCGTTCCCGCGTGTCCGCCGAGGCCGGCGACCCGCGTCGCGCGCTCCGCGAAGCTGTCGTACGCCGGGTCGGTCGCGATGTTCGTCGCCGCCGAGAGGTCGATCTCGAAGAGCTTGCGCCCGGTCGACGTCCCGGTCACCGCGAGCGCGTCGTCGTCGTGCTCGTCGACGAGCAGCTTGCCTGGCGCAACCCAGGCGAGATCGCTGATCCGCTGGCGGCCCTGGATCGCCGAGTCGGCAGCGGGGTGGTCGCGGCGGTCGCGTCGGTGTCCTGGGCACCGTTGCCGATCGGGACGATGCGCTGCAGCATCACGCCGTGGCGGTCGAGGTGGACGATCGACGGGCGGTACTCGTCGCTGAGCCAGTAGCTGCCGTCGCGCGGGTCGCGCTGCAGGCCCTCGGTGTCGAGGCCGTACGGGTCGGTCGGCAGGAACGCCGGGCCGATCGTGCTGTCGCCCGTCTGCAGGTACATGTTGTCGTCGAGGGCGAGCGCGGCGAGGTTGCGAAAGCCGGTGATCGCCGAGCTGTCGCCGGGGAACGTCGCGGGCTGTGCGACGCGCAGCGGATCGGGCCCGGGCACGCGGATCTGCGTGCGCGAGATGACGGACAGCCGTCCGTCGTCGTCGGCCTGAAGCTCGTAGATCGTCGGCGCGAAGCCTGGCGACGGGAACGTGCGGCCGCCGCTCGCCGCTGCCGGCTGGCCGTTGGGACCGCGGTCGGACACCGAGAGAAAGCGCCGGTTGCCGGTGCCGGGGATGACCGTAAGCGACGACAGCCCGCCTTCGCGCAGGCCACCCGCCGCGACGATCGGGCTGGCCGCGCTCAGCGTGGGCGTCGGCAGCACGAGGCTGCGATCGAACGTGTAGCGCCCGGCCTCGACCGGGTCGGAGAGCGGGGCGGCGTCCGAGGGCGACCCGGCAGCGGCGGCGAGGCCGGCGGTGATCGAGAGAACCGTGAGCAGGCGCATGACCTCGCACGCTGCCGCGGCGTCGCAGGGCGGCGGTGAAGATCGCGTGAAAGACGGTGCTGGCTGTAGCGTGCGCGCATGGCCGGCCCCGAACGCGACGACGTTGGCGGCGAGCAGCTCGAGCTGACCCTTGGCCCGCTGTACGTCGTGATGGTCGACGACCGCGTGAGCGGTCCGCTCACGACGCGACCCGCGCGCCACTACCGCTCGCCGCCGCAGAAGCTCGACGACGCGCGCTGCCTCGCGACGCTGCTGCTCGACCGCGGCGAGGATCTGCCCGGCGACGGCCCGTGGCGCCGCCCGCTGCCAGGTGGCCAGCGCCACGTGGCGATCAAGCGCGCGCCCGGCGGCTCGATCGGCTGACCGGTCACGGATCGTTCACGAGCGCCGCGCCGGGCGAACCTAACCTCCGCGCCGCCGGCGCTGTCACTCCCCACGGTGCCGGCATAACTCCCGACCCGTCGGAGGTCCTCGCATGTCCAGGCTGGCGCTGGCTCTCGTCGAGCGAAGGCGAACTCCGCGGACTTCCTGCTGCGCATGTACCGCATCACGCCGGACTTCGAGACCGCGTCCGGCGGCAGCGGCACGATCGCGGTCGGCGAGCACATCTCGCTGCGCGACCCCGACAACAAGATCCCGTTCGACATCGTCCGCGGCGACCTGCCGGGCGGGGCTGCCGACCGGCGGCGACTTCGACATCGAGTCCGCGCGCCGTCACCGCCATGGCGACCTGTGGTTCGGCGACGAGTTCGGCCCGTACCTGCTGCACACGAGCGCTACGGGCCGCCTGCTCGAGCCCCCGATCCCAGTACCCGGCGTGAAGTCGCCCGACAACCCGACGCTGGCCGCGGGCGGGACTCCGAACCTCGGCTCGAGCAAGGGCATCGAGGGCATGGCGCTGACACACGACGGCGACGAGCTGCTCGTGAGCCTCGAGGGCGCGCTCACCTCCGACCCCGACCCGCGCTCGACCTGCAACGGGGCCGCTTCGTCAGCCCCACGCGCACCGTGCAGCTGCGTGCGGCGACCGACTCGATCGGCGATCTCACAGCGCTCGACGACCGCCTGCTCGTCCTCAACGACAACAACTTCCCGTTCAGCGCGGGGCGCAACGCGGGCCGGCCCGACGACGACGAGGCGATCGTGCTCGACGTCCCGGGCCTGCGCGACGGCCCGCTGCCCGACACGCACGCGCCGTCCGTCGACGTGCAGATCGTCGGCCTCGACGCGGTCGACGCCGCGGGCAACCGCGCGCGGCCGCGGAGCCTGCGTCTCGTGGTGATGCGCCGCTGAGCGCCAGCCGGCCGTTCGATCAGCCGGCGTCGTCGACCGGCTCGATCGACGTGACGTCGATCAGGCACGGCGCCCGGACCGCCGCGCCGGCGCCCGGGATGCGCGACAGCAGCAGGCCGGCGGCGCGCACGTTGCGGTGCTCGAGCCGCTCGCGCTCGTCCGCGCTGCGCAGCGCCTCGTCGTCGTCGGGCGCATACAGGAAGACCTGCGCGCCGTCGGACAGGACGAGCACCACGTGGCCCTCGAGCAGCTCCTCGGGGTCGACCTTCATGCGGCGCACGTCGCGCTGCTCGTAGACGCCCTCGACGACGACCTCGCCGCGGGCGTGCTCCTTCACGTCGGCCCGCGACCTGACGACGGGCGCCGACCCCGTCACTTCTGACCTCTGATGGTCATCGTCGTGGGCGTCTCGCCGTGCAGATCGCTGTCGAAATGGCGCTCGTGGAAGCTCTGCGAGGGCTTCTCGGTGCCGTACATCTCAAACGTCCACTGGTCGTTCTCCCTGTTCCACTTGCCGACCGAGTAGTTCTCCAGGACGACCTTGTCCTTGCCGTCGTCGCTGGCGAGGACGACCCCGGCCCAGTGGAAGTTCCAGGTGTTGTTCTCCTGGCCGACGATGGGGTTTCCGCCCGTGGAGATCGTCCAGCCCTCGCCGACCTCCGGGGTGGCGTAGCGGTTGATCTTCAGCGACTTGTCGATCGCGTCGCGCTCGGGGGCCCCGAGCGCGTTGTAGTACTCGAAGTACGCCTCGGCGGCATCCTCGATCGCCTCGTCGCGCTCGTCGTCGAGCTTCTTGTACTCCTTGGTCGACTTGGTCGTGGCCATCTTGGCGGCCAGGGTGCGCGCATGGGCCTCGAGCTTGCGCCCCGCGTCGAGCGCCTGCTTGATCTTGACGAGCTCGGGGTCCATGGGGTCGAGCGTGCGCCGGCGCTTGAGCTCACGCGAGAGCCAGCCCTTCATGATGATGATCTTCATCTTGACCGGGTCGTTGACCGTCGTGTGCCGCTTGACTCCGTCGCGCTCGAAGATCGCGCGGCGCTTGCTGGAGCCGACCACGGCCGCGGCGCTGCGCCCGCAGTCCGCCCACAGCTTCATGCTCGCTCCCCGCGAGTTGTTGACCGTGTTGATCGCCTCGATCTGATTGAGACGGACGCGGGGCTTGCCCTTGCCCGTGTAGAAGTCGCGCGTCGTGGTCGTCTCGGCGAGCTCGATCTTCGACCCGCGCTTCTTCAGCGCCTTGTTCGCCTCAGCGGCCTTGCCGGGCTTCGCGTAGAGCCGGTGGTTGGGATGTTTGGCGACCGTGGCGACCGTGTTGTCGTCGGACTGGCGCCAGCGGTCGGGGGGCGCCTTGACGTGGTGATAGCGGGCGAGCGTGGCGCGCCGGGCGACACAGCGCGCAAGCTGCGCGTCGAGCGGCAGGGCGGCGCCGGCGGGGCGTGTCGCGGCCGCGCGCGTCGCTGGCGGGACCTGTGCCGGGCGGGTCGCGGGCCGGCGGCTTCTCGCAGGTCTCGGGGTGGTGCGTCGCGGTGTGCGATCGACATCGAACGGCACATGGACCAGGGTACGCCCTGGCGGGCGCGCGCTGGTAGGGAAAATGGCGGACGCCACGCACGTCGTGCCTGTCGGCTCGCTGGGTACCTGAGGTCCATGCCCGCGCGCCGCGTCATCGTCGAGTACCGCGCCGACCCCGAGCTCGCGCGGCAGGCGACGTCGTCGCTGAGGGCGCTCGAGGCGGACGCGCTCGCGCACCTGCGGCCCGGCGATGACGTCGTCTTCGACCCCGGCTTCGCGCCCGTCAGGCTGCCGCCGCCGGAGGTCGACCTGGCCCCCGAGCGCGCGACGTACCTCCTGCGCGCCGAGCTCGACGACGCGCAGATCGAGGCGCTGCGCGCGCACGACGCCGTCGCCGGCGTCTTCAGCGACCCGGTCATCGAGCCGTGCCTCACGTGCATCGACTCGCCGCCGCTCGGCGACGACGCCGAGGTCGAGGAGCTGCTCCAAACCGCCGACCTGCGCGATTGCGCGATGACCGGCGAGGGCGTCATGCTCGCGATCGTCGACGGCGGGATCAACGTCGCCTACCTCGCCGAGCACGGCAAGCGCCCCCCGTTCTCGCGCGAGGCGTCGTGGGGCTTCGCAATCGGCGTCAAGCCGGGCTCGGTCGCGGTCGGCCACGGCACGATGTGCGCGTTCGACGCGTGCATCGCCGCCCCGGCGTGCACGCTCGTCGACATCGCGGTCCTGCGGCCGTTCAGCCCGATCCGCACCGGGCTCGGCGCGCTGCTCTCGGATGCCGTCAGGGCCTACAGCCACCTGCAGGGCCTGATGACGGGTCGCACGCGGCCGAACGCGCTCGTCGTGAGCAACAGCTGGGGGATGTTCCACCCGAGCTGGGACGAGCCGCCGGGCGATCCGGGCAACTACTCCGACAACCCGAACCACCCGTTCAACCGCTCGGTCGGCGCGCTCGCGGCGCTGGGCGCCGACATCGTCTTCTCGGCCGGCAACTGCGGCCCGCAGTGCCCCGACCAGCGCTGCCAGGGCGTCTCGTCGAACTCGATCTACGGCGCGAACGGCCACCCGCAGGTGCTGACCGTCGCGGGCGTCGACACCGCGAACGAGCGCGTCGGCTACTCGTCGATCGGGCCGGGCCGGCTGACCGACCGCAAGCCCGACATCAGCGGCTACACGCACTTCAAGGGCTCCGACGTCTTTCCGGCCGACAGCGGCACGAGCGCTGCGGCACCGGTCGTCGCGGGCATGCTCGCCGCCGTGCGCTCCAAGAGCGCGTTCGATCCCGCCGACCCGGCGACGGCGCCCGCCGCGATCCGCGCCCTGCTGACCTCGACCGCCCGCGACCTCGGGTCCGCGGGCTACGACTACCAGCACGGTTACGGCGTCGTCGACGGCGCCCGGCTGCGCGACGAGCTGTGCGACGAGCCGCGCCCCCGCGTCATGCTGCAGTTCGTCCACCCGGGCGGCGCGCCGTCGCTCGACGGGGTGCTGGCCGCGTTCGCGCTCGAGCCCGTCGACGTCGACGCCGAGTATGGGGTCGTCGCGACCGACCCGGCGGCAAGCCTTTACGTCGTCCGCGTGGACGAGCGCGCGAGCGACCGGCTGCGCGCGGCGCTCGAGCGGCGCCCGGCACAGCCCGGCGAGGGCCTCTTCGGCGACGCGCGGATGGAGGCGCAGGACTGATCGCCCCGCGATAGGTTGCCGCGCATGCGGATGCGTGCAGCAGTGCTGGAGGAGTTCGGCCAACCGCTCGTGGTGCAGGAGCTCGAGCTCGCGGAGCCGCGGAAGGGCGAGGTGCTCGTGCGCCTCGTCGCCTGCGGCGTCTGCCATACGGACATGTACACGGCCTCGGGCGTCGACCCGTCCGGCTACGCGCCGACGGTGCTCGGCCACGAGGGCGCGGGCGTCGTCGAGGCGCTCGGCGAGGGGGTCAAGGACCTGCAGGTCGGCGACCACGTCGTCACGCTGTTCTCGCCGCAGTGCCGCGAGTGCGAGCACTGCCTGAGCCCGAAGACGAACATCTGCCTCGCGATCCGCGACCAGCAAGGCAAGGGCTATCTCCCCGACGGCACCGCGCGCCTGTCGCGACCGGGCCCGAACGGCGAGCCGATCCGCCACTTCATGGGCACCTCGACGTTCGCCGAGTACACGGTCATGCCCAAGATCGCGCTGGCGAAGGTCTCGCCCGAGGCGCCACTTGATCGCGCGTGCCTGTTCGCGTGCGGCCTGTCGACGGGCCTCGGCGCGGCGATGTACACGGCGAAGGTCGAGGCGGGCTCGATGTGCGTCGTGTTCGGCGCGGGGATGGTCGGCCTCGGCGCCGTGGCTGGCGCGCGGCTGCAGGGCGCCGAGCGGATCGTCTGCGTCGACCTCTCCGAGGAGCGCCTCGCGATGGCCACGCACCAGGGCGCGACCGACACGCTGGTCGGCGGGCCGGACGCCGTCGAGCAGATCCTCGAGATGACCGGCGGCATGGGCGCCGACTACACGATCGAGGCGACGGGCCTCGTCGCCGTCATGCGCCAGGCCGTGGAGTCCGCGCGGATGGGCTGGGGCCTCGCGACGATGTGCGGCGTCGCGGGCAAGGGCGAGACGCTCGACGTCATCCCGCGCTACCTCATCACCGGCCGCCGCGTCGCCGGGTCGTCGTTCGGCGGCGTCAAGGGCCGCGACCAGGTGCCGCAGCTCGTCCAGCGCTACCTCGACGGCGACGTCGACGTCGACGCGTTCCTCTCGCACCGCATCACGCTCGACGAGGTCAACAAGGGCTTTGACCTCATGCACGCGCAGGACGGCATCCGCAGCGTCATCGACTTCGGCTGACAGCGGGGGCTGAAGCTGCGCGTTCACACGATGCGCGGACGGTCGTGACGCGCGGCTCGGGATACTTCCGAGCCGCGTGAACGACGAACCCTCACCCAAAGCCCCGCACATCCTCCTGATCGGCAGCGACGAGCTGACCGGCGTCACGCAGCGCGCGCTGCGCGACGCGGGGGCGACCGTCACGAACCTCCGCGACCCGACCGACCCGGCGATCCGCACGGCGCTGCGCCACGACGTCGACACCGTCGTCGTGATCTCCAAGGACGACCACGTCTCCTTGCGCTCCGCGCTCGTGGCCGAGGGGGTGCGTCCCGGCGTGCCGCTCATCGTCACCGTCTTCGATCGTGACGTCGCGGCGCGCCTCGAGAGCTCCGTGCGCAACGTCAGCGTGATCTCGATGGCGGACGTCGTCGTGCCGTCGATCGCGGCGGCGTGCCTCGATCACAGCCCGCTGTCGCTGCACCGCACGCCGGCGGGGCTCCGGGCCGTGCGCAGCGGCACCGAGGGGCCGGAGATCGGGCCGCTGGACCTGCCGCGGCGCGGGCCCGGCACGCGCCTGTGGGCGCTCGCGAGTGCCCTCGTGCTGCCCTTCGAGCTCAGCGCGAAGATCCTGCTCACCGGCATCGTGGGCTTCTGCGCGATCTTCGTCCTCGACGCCCTGATGACGATGGCGTTCCTGCACGAGACGCTCCCGGCCGCGATCTACACGGCGGCCAAGACGATCGTCACCGTCGGCCCGAACCCGCACGTCGACGACGGCCCGGAGTGGTTTCAGGTCTTCTCGGCGGCGATGATGGTCGCCGGCCTGGCGTTCACCGCGCTGTTCACCGCCGGCATCGTCAACCGCCTCGTCGACCGCCGCCTCGTCGGGCTCGCGGGCCGGCGCGTCGCACCGCGGCGCGACCACGTGATCGTCGTCGGGCTTGGCCAGGTCGGGTTGCGCCTGTGCCTGCTGTTGCGCGAGCTGCGGACGCCGGTGCTCGCGATCGAGGTCAACCGCGATGCCGACTACGTCGCCCGCGCGAAGGAGTACGGCATCCCGGTCGTCATCGGGCGCGGCGGGAGCGTGCATCTGCTCAAGCGCGTGTCGACGGGCCGCGCGCGGGCGCTCGCCGCCGTGACCTCCGACGAGATCGAGAACATCGCGATCGTCGTCGCGGCGCTCGGCTGCCGCGAGGACCTGCGCACGCTGCTGCGTGCGGGGCGCGGCGAGATGATGAGCGAGACGCGGGCGCTGCTGAAGCTCGGCGTCGTCCGCGACGTCTACCGGATCGGCGGCACGCTCATCGCCGCGATGGCGCTCGGCTCCCCGGCACGCGAGGCGTTCCTGCACGACAAGACCGTCTACCTCGTCACCGCAGACGGCCACATCGAGCCGTTCGCGGGCGCGCCCGCAGCGGCGTGAGGGCGATCTCCGACGGCGAGCGGCGCGCGCGCCTGGCGCTGCGCCACCGGCTCGCACCCGCGGCGCGCGGCGACGACGTCGCGACCGTCGCCGGCGAGATCTGCGGCTTGCACGCGACCGACCCGGCAAGCGTGTTCCTGGCCGCGCGGGCGAGGCTGCGCGATCCGTCGGTCGAGGCGATCGAGCACGCGCTGTACGGCGAGCGCTCGCTCGTGCGGATCCTCGGGATGCGCCGGACGGTGTTCGTCGTGCCGGTCGAGCTCGCGTCGATCGTGCAGGCGTCGTCCACGCGGGCGCTCGTCCCGGTGCAGCGCAAGCTGCTGCTCAAGCACCTGCACGAGGCCGGCGTCACCGACGACGGCGAGGCCTGGCTGCGCGCGGCGCAGGACGACACGCTGCGCGCGCTGCGCGACCGCGGCGAGGCGAAGGCGGCCGAGCTCTCGCAGGACGTGCCGGCGCTGCGATCGAGGCTCGCGCTCGCGCAGGGCAGGGCCTATGCCGCGGCGCCGGCCGTCGGGCCGCGGGTGCTCTTCCTGCTGGCCGCCGAGGGCCACATCGTGCGCGGGCGCCCGCTCGGCTCGTGGACCAGCACGCTCTACCGCTGGGCGCCGATGTCGACGTGGTTGCCCGCCGGCCTGGACGCACTCGACACCGCGGACGCCGCCGCGCGGCTCGTCGAGCGCTGGCTGCACGCCTTCGGGCCGGGCACGTACGCCGACCTGAAGTGGTGGACGGGCTGGCCCGCGAGGCTGCTCAAGCCGGCGCTGGCCCGGGTGGGCCCGGTCGACGTCGCGCTGGAGGGCGGCGCGACCGGGCTCGTCCTGGTAGGCGACGACGAGCCCGTCGCCGCGCCCGCCGAGCCCTTCGCCGCGCTGCTGCCGTCGCTCGACCCGGCACCGATGGGCTGGCAGGCGCGCGACTGGTACCTGGGCGCGCATCGCGAGCGGCTGTTCGATCGCAGCGGCAACATCGGGCCGACGGTCTGGTGGGACGGGCGGATCGTCGGCGGCTGGGCGCAGCGCAAGGAGGACGGCGAGGTCGTGCTCGGGCTGCTCGAGGATCTCGGCGCCGACGCCGCCGCCGCGATCGCCGCCGAGGCGCAGCGGGTGCGCGCGTGGATCGGCGACGTGCGCGTGACGCCCCGCATGCGCACCCCGCTCGAGCGCGAGCTGGCGACCGCGGGCGGTTAGGGCCGCGCTGACGGTCGCACCGCTTTGTGGTTGTGTGAAGCCGGGCACACTGAGGGCAACCCGGCGGCGCGATGCGCCACAATGCGCCGCCATGGCAACCGTCGAGGTCCGCGACCTCTCAAAACGATTCGGCAGCGTCCAGGCCGTCAAGCACCTGAGCTTCGATGTCGAGGCGGGTCGGGTCACCGGCTTCCTCGGCCCCAACGGAGCCGGCAAGAGCACGACGCTGCGCGCGCTGCTCGGACTCATCCACCCGACCGCCGGGACCGCCATGTTCGGCGGCAAGCGCTACGACGAGCTCGAGCACCCGAGCGCGAGCGTCGGCGCCGTGCTCGAGGATGCGTCGTTTCATCCCGGCCGCAGCGCGCGCAACCACCTGCGCGTGCTCGCCACGACCGGCCAGCACCCGCACGCACGCGTCGAAGAGGTCCTGCACGACGTCGGCCTGACCGAGGCGGCCGACCGCCGGGTCAAGGGCTACTCGATGGGCATGAAGCAGCGCCTGGGCATCGCCGCCGCGCTGCTCGGCGACCCTGAGGTCCTGCTGCTCGACGAGCCGACCAACGGCCTCGACCCGCCCGGCATCGCCTGGATGCGCGGCATGGTCCGCGAGCAGGCCAAGCGCGGACGGGCGGTCCTGATCTCAAGCCACCTGCTCGCCGAGGTCGCCCAGTCGGTCGACGACGTCATCGTCATCGCCAACGGCGAGCTGCGCGCGCAGGGCACGCTCGAAGCCGTGCTCGGCGGCGACGACGGGCCGGCCACCGAGCTGACCGCCGAGGATCCCGACGCGATGGCCAAGGCGCTCGCCGCCGCCGGCGCGAAGGTCGAGCGCGACGGCGACAAGCTGATCGTCCTCGGGATGACGCCCGCCCAGGTCGGCCCGATCGCCGCCAAGGCGCAGCTCACCGTGCTCGGGCTCGCGCCGCGCGCGCGGTCGCTCGAACAGGCGTTCATGGCCCTGACCGCGGACCAGAAGCCATGAGCGCGCTTCTGCAGGCCGAGCTGCTCAAGCTGCGCACGACACGCACGTTCTTCGCGCTGATCGGGTCGGGGCTTGCGATCTCGCTGCTGCTGCTCGTGCTCAACACGCTGCTGGCCGGCGACTTCACCGACGAAGAGGTGCGCGCGGCGTTCGCCGGGGACTTCACCGGCATCTTCATCCTGCTGCTGGGCGCGATGGGGATGGCGGGCGAGTGGCGCCACAAGACGATCACGAGCACGGTCCTCGCCGCGCCCGACCGGATGAAGCTCATCGCGGCGAAGGCGATCTCCTACGGGGTCGCGGGCATCGTCGTTTCGTTCGTCGTCACGGCGAGCCTCATGCTCGTCGGCACGATCATCCTGTCCAGCCGCGGCCAGCCGACGCTCGACGTCGGGACGCTCGTCGACATCATGTGGCGCAACCTCGTCGTGCGCGGCGTACTTCGGCGCGATCGGCGTCGCGGTCGGTGCGATCGTGCGCAACCAGGTGGCGGCGATCGTCGGGCTGCATCCTCTTCCCGTTCATGGTCGAGATCCCGCTGTTCAGCTTCGCAGGCGAGGTCGCGAACTACTCGCCGATCAACGGCGCGCCGAGCGGCATCATCGACGTGAGCTTCGACAGCGAAGGCGACGACTTCCTCGATCCCGGCGTCGCGGCGCTCGTGATGTTCGGCTGGGTGACGGTGCTGTTCGCCGCCGGGTCGCTGCTGCTGCAGCGCCGCGACCTGACGTAGGGCGGTTTGCGTTCGCGCGCGCCCGGGGTATGGTCGCGGCGGCATGCCTGTCAAGCTCCCAGGCCGCTATGAGCCCGGATCCGACAAGGACCGCGCGCACCGCATGCTCAAGGAGAGCGAGGTCGAGGTCGACCATGTGTACGGGGTCAACGAGACGCCTGCCGGGCAGACCGAGATCACGTTCGTGTTCAGCGGCAAGGCGCAGACCGCGTTCGCCGAGAACGACCGGATCGTGCACGTGACGGACGGCTGGGACGTCCTGCCGCCGAAGGCCGGCACGGGCACCTGGCGCGGCGGCTACTGACGGCTGTCACCTCGGCGGGCCTGCTGCTGCACCGCGAGCGCGACGGCGTGCTCGAGGTGCTGCTCGGCCACATGGGCGGGCCGTTCTGGGCGCGCAAGGACGAAGGCGCGTGGTCGATCCCCAAGGGCGAGCTGCTCGAAGGCGAGGATCCGTTGGCGGGCGCCCGGCGCGAGTTCGGCGAGGAGCTGGGCCACCCGCCGCCGGAGGGTGACGTCCTCTCGCTCGGCGAGATCCGCCAGAAGGCCGGCAAGCGCGTGATCGCGTTCGCTGTGCGGGGCGACTTCGACCCCGCGGATCTCGTTCCGGGCACGTTCGAGATGCAGTGGCCGCCGCGCTCGGATCGCACGCAGTCGTTCCCGGAGATCGACCGCGTCGCGTGGTTCGATGTGGAGGCGGCCGAAGCGAAGATCGTCAAGGGACAGGTTGTGCTGCTGCGCCGCCTCTACGGGATGACGCCGGGGTGAGCGCGCTCGGCGGCCTGCCCGCATGAGGACGTACGCGATCGCCGCAGTCGCGGTCGCGGCGCTCCTGCTCGCGCTCTTCGGGGTCGCGGAGCTGCTCGCGGTGGCGGTCTTGAGCGACCGCTCACCGGACCTCGGCGACCCCGGCATCGCCGCCGCCGCGGCCAGCTTCGCGCTGCTGGCCGGCGACGTCGTCCTGCCCGTGCCGTCGAGCGCGCTCATGATCCTCGACGGCTCCCTGTTCGGGCCGGTCGGCGGCGCACTGCTCTCGTTCGCCGGTAGCGAGGCCGCGGCGCTGCTCGGCTATGCGATCGGGCGACGCGGCGGCCCGGCGCTGGCGCGCTTCAGCTCACCGGCGGGTCGGGCGCGCGTCGAGCGGTTGGTGCAGCAGCACGGCGCGATCGCGATCGTGGTGACGCGGCCGGTGCCCGTGGTCGCCGAGACCGCCACGCTGCTCGCGGGCGCCACCGCGATGCCGCTGCGCTCGTTCGCGGTGGCGGCCGCGATCGGGTCGATCCCGCCGGCCGTCGCGTACGCGCTCGTCGGGGCGTACGCCGCGCGGGCCGGCGTGGGCTTGGCGGTGTTCGCAGCCGTGATCGCGCTGGCGCTCGTCTATTGGGTCGTGGGCCAGCGCCGGCGCCGTCCGGTGGCCGCCGGCGCGAGCGAGTGATCCCGGATACACGTGACGGAGCACGAAGCCGCCCTTGAAGCACAGCTGATCGCCGTAGTCCTGGACGAGTGTGCGCGGCGATCGAGATCAGCGCGAAATCACGCTCGACCAGCTCGGCCGGCCGATCGAGTTGATCGACCAGATCCTGCAGGTCGAACTGGTCGTGGATCCTCCTTCGCGGGCCGCGTAGTCGAGGGGTCACCTCAGCCCCCATCGCGATGATCGGATAGCTGCTCGAGCTGGACGTTGACGCGAACGCCCCATTCCCTGTCGACCGGACCGTCGCTCCCGCCTGACGGCGCGAGCAGGACTGGGCCTCGTGACGTCCCGCGCAGCGCGAGGAACGGCACGGCCGCCTCGCTGCCTCGCAGATGGGAGATGAGCAGCCCAAGGCGCCGCGAGACCGACGCATTGCCGTACCGCGCGGCTTGTCTCGCGAGATCGGCGGCGAACCCACCGCCCTCGCCGAGGGCGAGGTCGAGCGCTTCGGTGACCTGCGAAAGGGTCACCCCCCATGACGGCTGAGCCAAGCTGTCGAGCAAGGCCCGTTCGCGTGTCGCCATGCGCACGCGACCGCGATTGGCGAGCATCACATCCGATCCGCCCCAGATGCGGCTGGATGGAACGCGCGCGTAGTGGGTGCGCTCGCCGCGCCAGGTCCAGTCTGCGAGTTTTCGCTCGTGGAGGACCACCGTCCTGCGAAACAGCTGGTCGCTCAGGCCATGAACGGCGAGCGCACGCCCGGCCGTCACCAGGTAGGGCCTGGGAGTTACGACATCGACAAGGGCGAGCAGGTCGACGTCGAGCACCCCGGTCGCCGACGCGATGACATAGACGCCCCTGCGCACCGCTCGGAGGCGGCCCGCGTCCTCAAGCTGCTGTATGAGCTTGTGGGCTCCGACACGAGAGCCCGCGACCCGGACCGCAGGAGGCAAATCCTCCGCCAGCACGACCACCGAAGGGCGCCCAGCCCTGGCTGCCGCTCGGCTGATCGCCGTCAGTACCGCTTCGGCTGAGCGGGGCGCTGCCATGCTGAGGAATTATCGTACCACGATTTGGGCGGACATATTTCGATCTCATCAAGCGATGATTCCTGGCTAACTGCCTGCTGCCACGCATAAATTGGTGCTCCTAAGTAGTGGCGTGATAATACCTCAATTCGGTATTTACGCTACTTGGTTTAGACCCGTGTTGCGGCAACACAAAGATGACGGACGCTGCCCGGCATGCAAACCGTCGAGGATGAGGACCGTCGGGCTCGTCCCCTCCGGATCCTCGCGTGCGGCCTGCGGAGCGTGGCTGGGTCGCAAGTCGCAGGCGAGCACGACGGAGATAATGCGAGCACGGCGAGCACTCACCCGCCACCGCGTTCGGCTCCGACGGCGACCGGCCCCACGGCGCCACCGAGCGCGAGACGGCTGCGGCCACCGCATCGTCAGAGAGATCGCGCCGCGCAGTCGCCGGCCGACGGCACATCAGCGGGCGAACCCCGCAAACGCTACTGCGACGACACCCGGCGTGCGAGACTCGGCCGACGATGGCTCGCCCGCGCTCGACGTATGACGCCGTGATCGTCGGCGGCGGGCACAACGGGCTCGTCGCGGCCGCTTACCTTGCGCGCGCGGGGCTGTCGTGCGTCGTGCTCGAGCGCCGGCCGAACGTGGGTGGGGCAGCGGTGTCGGAGCGGGTGTTTCCAGGTTTCGACGTGCGCGTCTCGCGCTACGCGTACCTCGTCAGCCTGCTGCCGCGGCGCATCGTCGACGAGCTGGGGCTGGCGCTGCGCCTCGTGCGCCGGGCGGTCTCCTCGTACACGCCGGACCCGCGCACGGGCGGCTCGCGTGGACTGCTGGTCGATGCGAGTGACCCGGACGCGACGCGTGCGTCGTTTGAGCGGGTGACTGGCGAGGCGGCGCAGTTCGACGCCTGGCAGGACTTCTACGCGACCGTGCGGGTCGTTGCGCAGCGCCTGTTCCCGACGCTGCTCGAGCCCCTGCGCTCGCGCGCGGAGCTGCGGCGGATCGTCGGCGACGACGCCACCTGGGACGCGCTTGTCGAGACGCCGCTGGCTGCGGCCGTGGGCGAGGCGTTCACCGACGACCTCGTGCGCGGCGTCGTGCTCACCGACGCGCTGATCGGCACGTTCGCCGCCGCCGGCGACCCCTCCCTGCGCCAGAACCGCTGCTTCCTCTACCACGTCATCGGCGGCGGCACCGGCGACTGGGACGTGCCGGTCGGCGGGATCGGCGCGCTGTCGGGCGCGCTGAGCGACGCCGCGGTCGCGGCCGGCGCGCACGTACGCACCGGGGTCGAGGTCACGGCGGTCGGCGACGACGAGGTTCGCGTGCAAACGGCGCAGGGAGGCGAGGAGGCGATCGGGGCGCTGTGGACGCTCGCGAACGTCGCGCCCGCGGAGCTCGACCGCCTGCGGGGGCGGACGCGCGCGGAGGACCCGGCCGCGGGGGAGGGCTCGCAGCTGAAGGTCAACCTCCTGCTCGCGCGCCTTCCGCGCCTGCGCGACGAGCGCGTCACAGCGGAGCGCGCCTTCGCCGGGACCTTCCACGTCAACGAAACCGCCGAGCAGCTGCAAGCCGCGTACGCCGACGCCGCGCCCGGGCGGATCCCCTCGCCGGCGCCGTGCGAGGCGTACTGCCACACGCTGGCCGACCCGAGCATCCTCGGCGCCGAGCTGGCGGCCGCGGGGGCGCACACCATGACCGTCTTCGCCCTGCACATGCCCGCGCGGCTCTTCGCCGGCGACGCCGATGCTGCCCGCCAAGAGGCACTGGACGCCACCATGCGATCACTCGACGATGTCCTGGCCGAGCCGATCGCCGACTGCATCATGCGCGGCCCCGACGGCGAGCCGTGCGTGGACGTCATCACGCCCGCGGACCTCGAACGCGACCTGCGCATGCCCCGCGGCCACATCTTCCACGGCGACCTCGCGTGGCCGTTCGCCGAGGACCCCGACGACGTCGGCCGCTGGGGCGTGGAGACCGACGACCCGTCGATCCTCGTCTGCGGCGCAGGCGCGCGGCGAGGCGGCGCCGTCAGTGGCATCCCCGGCCGCAACGCGGCGATGGCCGTCCTCGGCCGCCGGCGCTGAGCAGCACGCGGGCCGCGTGCGTCCCCGGCGCTCGGGCGCGGTGGGCCGCGCGCGGCCCCGGAGCGTTCGCTCGCTACAAACTCCGCACGTCCAGCAGCGACGGCGCCTCGGGCGGCAGCGCCGGGGGCGACGCGCCGGCCCGGGCGACCGTGCGGGCCGCGACGACCGCCGCGAAGCGCGCGGCTTCGACCACGAGGCCGTCCCGCGAGAGGTCGTCGGCGCCCAGGCCGTGCGAGCTCCACCACGCCAGAAAGCCACCGCTGAACGCGTCGCCGGCGCCGATCGTGTCGACGACATCGACCGCCACCGCGGGGACGTCGGTGCTCCCGCTCGCGCTGACGAGCGTCGCCCCCGCCGGGCCGCGCGTCAGGAGGATCACCTTCGGCCCGTACGCCAGCAGCGCGCGGGCGGCGTCGCGGGCGGGCTGGCCGGGGTCGAGCCAGTCCAGGTCCTCCTCCGAGACCTTCACGAGGTCGGCCATCTGCAGGATGCGCTCGAGGCGCGCGCGGAAGACGTCGGGGGCGTCGATGACCCACGGCCGGCAGTTCGGGTCGACCACGACCATCGTGCGGCCCGCCAGCCGCGCCACGACCGCTTCGAGCGCCGCAGCGAGCGGCTCGAGCACGAGCCCGAGCGTCCCGACGTGCAGCGCCGCGACCTCGAGCGGGAGGGCGGCCAGCGCGGCGGCGGGGGTGAGGCCGGGAGCGGCCGTGCCGGGCGCGTAGAAGCTGTAGCTCGCGGCGCCGGTCTCGTCGAGGCTTGCCAGGGCGAGCGTCGACGGCTCGTCGGTGCGCTGCACGCAGGAGAGGTCGACGCCGTCCTCGGCGAGCATGCGCTCGTGCGTCATGCCGAGGCGGTCGGTCGACAGGCGCCCGAGGAACGCGACGGGCTGGCGCAGCCGCCCGATCGTGCGCGCCGTGTTGAACGGGCCGCCGCCGGGGTGGCCGTCGACGCTGCCGTCGGCGTGGGCGACGAGGTCGTACAGCGCCTCGCCGCCGACGAGGATCGGCGGGCCGCTCGTCGGGCGGCCTGGCAGGTGCAGAACCGGTACGAAGCTCATGCTGCCTCCGCCGACGGGCGCAGCTCGCCGGACCCGCGCTCGATGAGCACCGGCCCGAGCACGATCTCCCGCGTCGGGCCGTCGAAGCCGTCCAGGCGCGAGAACACGAGCTCCGCCGCCTGGCGGCCGAGCCCGACCGGGTCCTGCGCGAGCACCGTGAGGCCGGGTTGCACGACATCGCCGAGGACGACGTCGTCGAAGCCGACGAGGGCGACCGAGCGCTCGAGCCCGAGGTCGTGGATCGCGCGCACCGCGTCGATCGTGATGAGGTTCTGACTGGTGAAGATCGCCGTCGGCGGATCGGCTCCGAGCAGCAGCTCGCGCGTCGTCTCGTAGGCGTCGGCCGCGCGCGTCAGCGTGTGGCGCACGTGTGCCGGGTCGACGGCGATGCCGTGCGCCGCGAGCGCCGCCTCGAAGCCGCCGAGGCGCTGCGCGGCGGTGTAGAGCTGGGGGCGGTCGCCGAGGAAGCCGATGCGCCGGTGTCCCGCCGCGACGAGGTGGTCGACCGCGACGGCGGCGCCGCGGGCGTTGTCGGTGAGGACGGCGTCGGCATCGATGAACCGCCCGGGCCGGTCGACGAAGACGATCTGCATCCCGGCCTCGCGGTCGCGCAGGAGATAGCTGTGGTCGTTGCCGGCCGGCGCGATGATCAGGCCATCCACGCCGCGCGCGCCGAACGCCTCGCAGAGGTCGCGCTCGCGTTCGGGGATCTCGTCGGAGCTGCCCGCGAACGTCAGCACGCCGCGCTCGCGCGCGACCTCCTCGACCCCGCGCTGCACGCAGGAGAAGAACGGGTTGCCGACGTCCTCGACGATCAGGCCGATGCTCGCCGACAGCCGGTCGTTGCGCCGCAAGGCGCTCGCCGTCGCGTTGTGGCGGTAGCCGAGCACCTCGACCGCGTCGCGCACGCGCACGGCGAGGTCGGCCCGCACGGCCGGGTCGTCGTTGACGACCCGCGACACGGTGCTGAGCGAGACGCCGGCGAGCGCGGCGACCTGTTTCATCGTCGCCCGGCGCGCGTCGCGCGGCCGGAGCTGAGTCGGCGCAGAAATCGTTTCGTTGTCGAGCTCGTTCATGAACAGTCCCGTGGTTGCTGGCTTCGACAACCCTAGCGGCGATGTCAAGAAAACGTTCTCTTGACATTCTGCAGAGGGAGTCGTATGGTCGCGACAGCACTAAGAAAACGTTTTCTCGACGCGACTGATCTTGCGGCGAGGGCAACCACGGGTCCGGGAGGTCGATCGCAACATGAGCAAGGGTCAAGTCAAGTTCTCGCTGTCGCTGGTGGCGGTGATCGCGCTGATCGCGGTCGTCGTCGGCGTCGTCGCCGGGCGTGCATCCGGCGGCTCGGACGGCGGCGGCGGAGGAGGAGGCGCCGGCGGTGCCGCGGCGGGCAAGAAGGTCGACGTCATCATCAAGGCGTCGGACTCGTCGTTCTGGCAGACGATGCTCGCCGGCTCGGCGCGCGCCGCGAAGGACTACGGCGTGAAGGTCGGGCTCTTCGGGCCGACCTCGGAGATCGACGTCAACCAGCAGGTCCAGCTCATCGAGAACTCGATCTCGCGCGGCGTGGACGCGATCGTCCTCGCGCCGAACTCCAGCGAGGCGCTCAACAGCGCGATCAAGCGCGCCCGCGACGCCGACATCAAGGTCATCACGGTCGACACGTCCGTTACGACGGACTCCGACGGCTTCATCGGCACCGACAACGTCAAGGCTGGCGAGCAGGCCGGCGCGACGATGTGCCAGCTCGTCAAGGACCAGGGCAAGAGCTCGGGCCAGGTCCTCATCGAGTCCTCCGTCGCCGGCGTGCAGACGATCAAGGACCGCGACACGGGCTTCAAGCGCGGCCTCGCCGCGGCCTGCCCCGACATCAAGGTCGGCGCCCAGCGCTTCAACGACAACGACCTCAACCGCGCGGCCAGCCAGGTCAACGACGTGCTGACCGCCAACTCGAGCATCGTCGGCGTGTTCGCTGACAACAACACCTCCGGCGTCGGGGCGGCCCGCGCGATCAAGGACAACAACGCAGCCGACAAGATCCCGGTCGTCGCCTTCGACACCGACCCGCAGGAGAACGCGGCGCTCGCCGACGGCTCGATCGACGCGCTCGTCGTCCAGAACCCGTACTTCTTCGGCTACCAGGGGGTTATCGAGGCGGGTATGGCCTCGGTCGGCTCGCTGCCGCCGCCGAAGCTCGACCCGGGCGCGGTCGTCGCCACCAAGAAGAACTCCACGGATCCGACGGTCAAGCCGCTGCTCAACCCGCCCGTCGCGAAGGCCTCGTAGCGACGATGCCGACGATCGCGAAGGACCGCCCGCAGCCGCCGCCGTCGCAGGACAAGCCGGTGGTGGTCGCGCTGAAGGGCGCCACGAAGGCCTACGGGCCCAACAAGGCGCTGACCGACGTCGATCTCGAGCTGCGCGCCGGCGAGGTCATGTGCCTCGCCGGGGAGAACGGCGCCGGCAAGAGCACGCTGATCAAGATCCTCACGGGCGCGATCGTCCGCGACAGCGGCGACTACACCGTCGAGGGCAAGGATCTCGGAAGCTCGCCCAGCCCGACGGACGCCAGGGAGGCCGGCATCGGGGTCGTCTACCAGGAGCTCAGCCTCCTGCCGGACCTCTCCGTCGCCGAGAACCTCATGATGAGCCGGCTGCCGGCGGCGCGGGGGATCACCCGTCCGCGCGAGCTGCGCGCCGCGGCGCGGACGATGCTCGAGCGCGTGGACCTCGACGCGCTGGACCCCGGCACGCTCGTCGAGACGCTGCCGCTCGCCCAGCAGCAGCTCGTCGAGATCGCGAAGGTGCTCGGCGAGCGGCCGCGCGTGCTGATCTTCGACGAGCCGACGACGGCGCTGTCGGAGGCCGAGACCAAGGCGCTGCTGCAGCGCATCAAGGACCTGCGCGACGAGGGTCACGCGATCATGTACGTCAGCCATCACCTCGAGGAGATGTTCGAGATCGGCGACCGCGTGACGATCCTGCGCGACGGCTGCCTCGTGACCACCGCGCCGATGGCCGACTTCGACCACGACAGCCTCATCGGGTCGATGGTGGGGCGCAAGATCGAGTCGCTGTATCCCTCGATCGATCGCACGATCGGCGACGAGGTCCGGCTGAAGGTCGAGGGGCTCAGGCCGGCCGGCGTGAAGACGCCGATCTCCTTCGAGGTGCGCTCCGGCGAGATCCTCGGGATCGCGGGCCTGCTGGGCTCGGGGCGCAGCGAGCTGCTGCGGGCGATCTTCGGCGCGGACGGCTGCGAGGGCGGCACGATCCACGTCGACGGTCGCGAGCTGAAATGCGGCGACCCGCGGCGCGCAGTGCAGGCGGGCCTCGGCCTGCTGACCGAGGATCGCAAGCGCCTGGGCCTGCTGCTCGAGCTGACGATCCGCGAGAACGCCTCGATCGCCGACCTCGAGGAGATCTCGAGCTTCACGCTCGTCGATCGCAAGCAGGAGCGCGGGATCGTCGACAAGTACCTCGGCGGCCTGCGGCTGCGCGCGGCGTCGTGGGAGCAGCCGGTGTCGTCCTTGAGCGGCGGAAACCAGCAGAAGGTGCTGCTCGCCCGCTGGCTTGCGACGAAGGCGAAGGTGCTGCTGTTCGACGAGCCGACGAAGGGCGTCGACGTCGGGGCGAAGGCCGAGATCTACAAGGTGATCGGCGACCTCGCCGTCGAGGGGCTCGGCGTGATCGTCGTGTCCTCGTATCTGCCCGAGGTGCTCGGGCTGGCCGACCGCGTGCTGGTCATGCGCGAAGGCTCCGTCGCGGGCGAGCTGTCCGCCGAGGGAGCGACCGAGGAGGACGTGCTGCGGCTCGCGAGCCTCGGCGGGCCGGCGGCCTCGCACGAGACCGCCGCGGAGGCGGCCCAGAGGCAGACGCTCAAACCCACCACACCAGAGGAGACGGGAGCATGAGCCCGCAGATCAAGAAGCCCGCCGCGGCGGGTGCCGGGGACGGCGCGCCCGTCGTCCCGGAGGAACGAGTCCTGACATTCAGCGACGTCTTCGGGCGCGATGCCGGGGGCCTGATCGTGCTGCTGGTCCTGTTCGGCGGGCTCGCGGTCTTCGTGCCGGAGTTCCTGACCACCAACAACATGTCGAATCTCGCCCGCCAGGTGGCGGTCTTCGGGATCATCGCCGTCGGCCAGCTGCTGATCATCCTGACGGCGGGCATCGACCTGTCGGTCGGCTCGGTGCTGGGCTTGACGGGCTGCATCACCGCCGAGCTGCTCGTCCACGGGACGCCCGTCGTGATCGCGATCCTCGGTGGCCTTGCCGCGGGCGTGGTGATCGGCATCTTCAACGGCGTGCTCGTCGCGTACGGCAAGCTGCCGCCGTTCATCGTGACGCTCGGCATGCTCGGGATCGCGCGAGGGGCGGTGCTCGTGCTGACGGACGCGAGCACGGTCCAGCCGCTGCCGGAGTCGTTCGGCAACATCGCCAACGGCGACTTCCTCGGCCTGCCGAACCTCCTGTGGATGTTCGCGCTGGTGGTCGTCGTCACGTCGTTCGTGCTGCGGCGCACGGTGTTCGGGCGCTACATCTACGCGGTCGGCTCCAACCCGGAGTCCGCGCGGCTGGCCGGCGTGCCGGTGACGAAGGTCCTGGTCGCGGTGTACGCGATCGGCGGCCTGCTGGCGGCGGTCGGCGGGGTGCTGTTCATGTCGCGGCTGAACGCGGGCATCCCGACGGGCGGTACCGGCTACGAGCTCAACGCGATCGCGGCGTGCGTGATCGGCGGCGCCAGCCTGTTCGGCGCGAAGGGCGGCGCCTACGGGGCGGCCGCGGGCGCGCTGATCGTCGGCACGCTGAACAACGGGGGCAACCTGCTGAACATCAACTCGTTCTACCTGCAGATCATCATCGGCGCCCTGATCCTGATCGCGGTGGCGTTCGACCAGTTCCAGGGCCGCCGCTCGCGCGGCTAGACGCGAGGCCCGCGACGCCATGGCGCGTCGCGGGCCTCGCCGGGGTCAGCGCGAGCGGCGCGGCCGGTCCCAGACGAACGTCGCGGTCGCCTGCGGCTTCAGGCGGTACTCGAACGAGCGGCCGCGCCAGCGCACCGCGAAGCGCCGCGACCGCGCCGCGTTGTTGAACACGAGCAGCACCTTGCTGCCGTCCGGGTTCTCGAACGCGACGTTGTCGACCGTCGCGGTCGCGTAGCTCGGGCCATGGTTGTGGACGGCGGAGTTGTAGGTCGCGAACGTGTTGGAGGCGATCCGGCGCGCGCCGCGGGCGACGAACGCGCTCGCCTGCCCGAGCTCGTAGTAGTCGCGGCCGTAGCTGACCTTGCCGGCGGGGACGTCGACGGTGACGACGCCGGTGCACCTCCGGCAGCCGCTGTTGGGCGCCTGGACCGGACCGCCGTTGCGGTCGAGGGCGAGGTTCCACAGCAGCACCGCGCTCGACCAGTTGCGCAACGATGCGATCAGCAGCTGCGCGGCGGGGCCCGGCGCGATTCCCGACGAGCACTCGGTCACGATCTGGTCGAGGCGCGGGGCGCGCGTGTGAAGCCTCGTCATCGAGAGCGGATTGCCGACGTAGCAGTGCCACGCGACGCCCGAGATCGCACGCGCGACCCGCGGGCGGGAGGTCAGGGTGCGCGCGTCCGCGTGGCCGGACCACGTCGCGTCGTGGCCGTAGATGCGAGTCCGCAGGCCGGCCGCGCGCAGCGCCGGAGCGAGGTCGGAGACGATCCAGCGCGCCTGGTCGGGCTCGGGCCAGCTCAGCCCGGGGTACGCCGTCTGCTGTCCGGGCTCGTTCTGCGGCGTGACCGCGTCGACGCGCACGCCGCGGCGCGCGTACGCGCGCAGGAACTTCACGAAGTAGTCGGCGAACGGCCGGTACGCGCTGCGCAGGAGCCCCGCGCCGTTGCCAAGGTTGTCCAGCGAGCCGTTGCTCTTCATCCATCCAGGTGGGCTCCATGGGCTCGCGAGGATCTTCACGCGCGGGTTGATGGCGCGCATCAGGCGCAGGGCCGGAACGACGTATGCGTCGTCGCGCGCCACCGAGAACGTCGACAGCGCGGGATCGGCCTGCCCCGGAGGGACGTCGGCGTAGGTGTAGGGCGTGCCGTCGCGCGTGAAGTCGGAGGCGCCGATCGGCACGCGCACGAAGCCGAGGCGGATGCCTTTCGGGCCGAACAGCCTCCCCATCGCCGCGGCGCGCGCCGCCGGCGGGAGCTTCGCGTACAGCAGCCAGGCCGCGGAATCCGTCATCGCCGCGCCGAACCCCGAGACGCGCTGGTAGCGCCGGCGATCGTCGACCGCGATCACGCTGGCTGCTCGCGGCGCGCGTGAGCGCAGGAACAGGTCGGGGAGGCGCTCCAGGCGTTGTGACAGGTCGGCGGTGGTCTGGATAACAGTCACCTTCGAACGGTCCGCGCGAGCAGCCGCGCCGGCCAGCGGCGGGCAAGCGGCGAGGAGCGCGAGCGCGAGCAGAGCCGTGCGGCATCCACGGATCGCTGCGGGCCGAAGGCCCGTTGGCTCGCTGGCCACGCCGTCACTTCCTTCCCCATTGCAGTGAACGTCGTAATGAACGTACCCCGAGGCGCGAAGCTCACCGCGCGCGGGGTTCGGCCTGTCAGCGCCGGCGCGGCAGGATGCGCACGACCTTGGTCGCCGTGCGGTCGGCGAGCCGGCCGTTGGGCACGGTCATCGCGAGCGTCGCGCGCGTGGATCGCCTGATCAGGCGGCGGGCCGTCGCGTCGAGGCGGAGCAGCAGGGTCTTTCTCGCGGTGCGCGGGAAGTCGAACCTGGCCTTGCCGATCGTCCGTCTGCGGCCGCCGATCGTCGCCGTCAGCTTGACGCTGCCGATGCATCGCCTCGCCGCGGTGCCGGTGCCGACCTTGCGGCAGCGCAGCACGAGCTTCACCCGCCCGGTCGCCGACATGCGCAGCCGCGGCGCGACGCGGATGAGACTCGGCGCGAGCCCCGCGGCCGGCGAAGGCGTCGGGGGTGGGGGCGGCGGCGGAGGCGGTGCTGGGGCCACCGGTAGTGGCGCCGGCGGTGGCGGAGGAGGCGGTGGCGGCGGCGGAGGAGGAGGCGGCGGGGGCGGAGGTGGCGTTGGGATGATCACGTCGAAGAACGTCAGGCCGACCCGGCCGCTGCCGTCGGCGACCGTGACTTCGACCGGGTAGGTCCCCGGCACGGCGCTCGTCTGACCGCCGATCGTCCACGTCCGCGTCCCCGGCGTCGCCGAGCCCGGCGACGCCGAGCCGGGGTCGAGCGTGAGCCCGGCCGGCAGGCCCGCCACCGTCGCGGTCAGCGACGAGCCTTGCGTGTCCTCGTCGGTGGCGGCGATCGTGACCGGGGCCGACAGCGCCTGCCCCGGCTGCGCGACCGCGCCACCGCCCGGCGCGTCGTTCGTCACGACCGGCGCGCCCGGCGTCACCGTGAAGCTCGCGCGGTTGACGTCGAAGAAGACATTGCCGACCCCCGAGATCCTGATCCGCGCCTGCGCGCTGTTCGCGTCGGGCAGGAAGACGACCTGCGAGCCGTCGTTCGGCGTCGACGGGGTGACGAGCTTTCCGAACGTCAGCCCGCCGTCCGTGGACATCGTGATGCGCACGTTCGCGGCGCTCACCGGCGGGGCGGCCGTGCCGGCGACCGACCAGGTCACGGTGAGCGGCGTGCCCGCGTCGACGGTGCTCGCGCTCGCCTGCGACGTCACGCGGAAGGGGCCCGCCGCGGGCGTGAGCGTGAGCGTCGTGTCGTCATGCGCGACGCCGCCCGCGTCCGGATGGCCGTCGCGCGCGGTGAGGCGGAAGTGCAGCGCGCCGGCGTACGCGGCCGCCGGCAGGAACTCCGAGTAGCAGTCGACGATCGCCGCGGCCACGGGATCCGGGCCGGGGACCGGGCACGACCCGCTCGCGGCGTTCGTGTTGTCGGCGGCGACCTGGGTGAGGTCGGGGAAGTCGCGCGTCGGGCTCGTGCCGGCCGCGTTCTCGCCGGGCGAGGGCGAGAGGAGGGTGCCGTCCGGGGTCACTGCGGCCGCGGTGCCGAAGACCCGAAACAGCGGACCGACGGCCTTCGTGTTCGAGACGAGGCTCTTGCCCGCGCCGGCGTCGTTCTGCTCCCACAGGTAGGTGAGCGTGTCGCCGTCGGCGTCGGTCGCGGACCCGGTCAGGCTGAACGGCGTGCGCCGCGGGATCGTGAACGCCGCGGGCGTGTCGACGACCGGCGCGCGGTTGCCGGGCACGGACGCCGTTCCGCCGTTGCGCACGGGGCCGCCCTGCGTCGTCTCGCCGACGAAGCCGGTCGCGCCGGTCAGCCCGAGCGCCGGCACGTCGACATTCGCGAGCGCGCCCGAGAACGACACCGAGAAGCCGGTGTCGTCGATCGCGGTCGAGGAGCCGTCCCAGCTGCGGACGGTCACCGTGCCGCTAAAGCCCGGGATCGCCTGGATCGCGGCCTTGATGGCGGCGGCGGTGTAGTTCACGCCGCGTGAGACGAGCGGCGACTGCTGGCCGTTGTAGGTCAGGCGGAACGACCCTCCCGCCGCGAAGCCGATCAGCGAGACCGTCTGCACCTCGCTGCTGGATCCGAGCGACGCGCCGACATAGCCCGTGATCTCGTCGATGCTTCGCTGCGAGAAGTACGGGTCGCTGTGGGGCTGCAGGTTGTCGCTGGCGCAGATCCCGGCGTACGCCATGACCGTGACGCCGCTGCCGGGCTCGACGGACGTCGCGCTGCCGATGTTGCCCGCGCACGACCCCGCGGTTCCCTCGAAGGTGTGATCGGCGCCGAACTGATGGCCCATCTCGTGGGCGACGTAGTCGACCGCGAAGAGGTCCCCGACCGGCCTGGTGACACCGGTGCAGCCGCCGCCCTTGAAGTCGTCGCCGACGACGCCGAGGAACGCGACGCCGCCGCCGTTGAGGCCCAGGCCGATGTGCCCGATGTCGTAGTTCGACGCGCCGATCAGCTGCCCGATCACGATCCGGGTGCGGATGAGCGTGGCCGTGCCGCACCCCGCCGCCTGGGTGGCGGTGTAGCACGCGGCCGCGCCGCACGGCCCGTTCGCGCCGGTCATCTGCGCGGCCGTGTCGAGGTTCAGGAGGTCGTTGCCGGCGACGAGGCTGAGGTGGATCGCGTGGTCGTCCTCGTAGATCTGGTTGACCCGGTTGACGAGCGTGACCTTCTGCGCCGTGACGTTCGCCGCCCCGTGGTAGGTCGCGTACGCGGGGTCGCTGACGAGCGCCAGGCGGTACGTGCGCAGCGTGACCGGCGGCCCGTCGATGCGCGGCGCGAATCCGAACGGCGCGGTGCGCCGCCCCGCAAGGCGCGGGACGTCGCGCTCGGCGAACCCGCCGTGCGGGTCCTCGACGAGGTCCGCGCCGCGGTAGCTCACGTAGGTGCTCTGGTCGGCGCGGTAGTAGGGATCGACGTACCACGCGCCGCCGGGGCCGCGGATCGACGCGTGGAATCCGGCCGGCGTGAGGTCGAGGCGGATGGTCGCGCCGGGTGTGTCGATGCCCCGGCCGGCGTACGTCGCGATCTCCGGGTGCTTGGCGGCGAGGCCGGGCTCCATGACCGGGGACTGCGCGACGGCGAAGCGCTCGAAGCCGCCGCCGGGCGCGGGCAGCGACAGCGTCAGCGGGTCGGTGCGTGCCGCTCGCGTCCGCGCGCGCGGCGCGCCGGCCAGCGCCGCCGCGAGGTCGTCGCGATCGAGCGCGAGCGCGCGGAAACGGCGCGGGCGGATCTGCGGCCTGCCGCCGCTGCGCGCGGGTGCGGGCTTGCCTGCGACGTCGCGCCAGGCGGCCGCCGAGCGCTGCGCGGAGGATGGTGCCGCGGCCGCGACGGCGGGCGCGGGCGCGAGCGCGAGGAGGGCGAGCAGCAGCGAGCTCGCGAGGACGCACCGCCGAGCCGAAGCGGGCGCAAGCGCGAGGACGGCCAGCAGCAGCGAGCCGGCGAGGACGCATGTCCGACCCGCGGCCGTCATTCAGACCCGCCCGCGCGCCGTGTCGATAAGCCGGCCAAGCACGCGCTCGCCTTCGATCCGCAGCCCGTCGTGGTGCAGCTCGTTCGTGAGCCATGGGCGCAGGCCGCGGATCTGCGCGGCGGTCTGCTCGGAGAACGCGCGCGGGACATAGACGTCGTCGGCGTAGATCGCCGCGGCGACCGGCACCTCGTTGTGCGCGAGCCGCTGCTCGTCGTAGAGGCGTGGCCACTCGCGCGCGGCGAGCAGGTCGGCGGCCTCGGCCAGCGGCGCGAGCGCGGCGTACTCGTCGAACATCCAGCGAAAGACGTGCTCGGCGGTGAACAGCTCGGGCTCGGTCTCGTAGTCGGCGGGCATCATCCGCTGCGCCGACCAGCGGGTCGTGCCCCCGTCGGCCCAGCTCGCCTCGTGCAGCACCGCGTACAGCGGGTTGCGCGCGAACGGGAGCTCGCCGTCGACGTCGTGGCCGAACGCGGGCGAGTCCGCGGGCAACTCGAGCAGGTAGTGCAGCTTCTCGAAGCTCGCGCTCATGCCGAGCCGGCCGCCGAGCTGGCGCAGCCGGCGCGCCGTCAGGCGGTCGCCCGACGCCAGCAGCAGGTCTCCGCGCTCCTGCAGCGCGAGCACGCGCGCGCGATCGCCCGGGTAGCGCTCGTAGTAGCGCCTGCTTACATCGAGCGCGCGGGCGTACGTCGCGCGGTAGACGTCGTCGATGCGGTTGCCCAGCGGCGGCAGGCCGCCGGTGATGAAGGCCTCGCGCAGGCCCTCGGGCGCGAGCGACAGGTAGCACACCACACAGAACCCGCCGAAGCTCTGGCCGAGCACGCTCCACTGCTCCACGCCGAGCTCGCCGCGGATCCACTCGGCGTCGCGGACGATCGCGTCGGCGCGGAAGTGCGCGAGGTAGTCCGCCTGCTCGTGCGGCGTGCGGCCGGGCAGCGCGCCGACCGGTGTCGAGCGACCCGTGCCGCGCTGATCGAGCAGGAGCACGCGGAAGTCCCGCAGCGCGCGATCGAGCCACGCGGGCGCCGAGGGGTTGCGGGTCGGGCGCGCGGCCTCGTGGCCGGGGCCGCCCTGCAGGAAGACGAGCAGCGGGCGGTCGAGCCCGTCGGGGTCCGCGACCTCCCGCGCGAAGACCGTGATCCGCTCGCCGCCGGGCTTCGAGTGATCGAGCGGGATCGAGAACTCGTGCTCGACGAGGCGCAGGCCGGGGGTCGTCAGCTCGACGGGCACGCAGCCATTGTGCCCCTACCGCGAGCGGCGCACCACGCGCTCGCAGTCGCTCGCGACGCGGTCGCGCGGGTCGACGCGCGCGACGTCGCTGCCCGCCCCGCAGCGCACGGTGTCGGAGCGGCGGCGTTCGCCCGGTCGCGTGTCGCGGGCGTCGACGCGATCGTTGCCGCGCCCGCCGGAGAAGACGTCGAGGCCGGCCACGTCGACGAGGTTGTCGCCGTCGGTGCCTCCGGAGAGCACGTCGTCGCCCGCGCGGCCCTCGAGACGGTCCTGGCCGGCGCCGCCGAAGAGGCGGTCGTCGCCGGGGCCGCCCGTCAGCCGGTCGTTCCCCGACTCGCCGTAGAAGCAGTCGCGGCCGGCGAGGCCATGAAGCGAGTCGTCGCCGGCCAGGCCGAAGACGATGTCGGTGCCGGAGGTGCCTCTGCGAAACTCGCCGCCGGGCGATCCAGTGATGACGTTGCCGCGCAGGGCGCACTGCGGTTGCGGTCGCGCGGGAGGTGGTGGCGGCGCCGGCGGGGCGGCGGCGGGTGCCGGCGGCGGCGGGCCTGGCGGAGGGGGCGGTGGACTCGCGGGCGGTGGCGGTGGCGGCGGGCCCGGTGGTGGGCCGGGCGGAGGCGGTGGTGGTGGCGGAGGTGGCGCTGACGCGTCGAGCGAGCGGTCGAACGTCGTCACCGAGCCGTCGTTGCCCTGCGTCCGGGCGTTGGCGGCGCCGTAGACATCGAGGCCGTCCGGGCTGATCGCCAGGCCGAACATGCCCGTCAGGCCAAGCCCCTCGTCGCATGCGCCGGCCGAGCCGTCGTTCGTGATGCAGCCGGCGCTGCCCGCCTTCTGCGTCAGCCCGCCGGTCGCGGCGTCGCGATCGAGCACGCCGATCCCCGCGCTCAGGCCCGCGCCGTCGAAGACCGCGGTGTAGATGTTGACCCCGTCGGGACTGACGATCGCGCGGACCGCGCCGCCGACGCCGTGCCACGCGGCGCATTCGCCGCCGCTGCCGTCGCGGGTCATGCAGCCCGCCGTGCCCGCCTTCTGCGCGAGCGCGCCGGTCGCCGGATCGCGGTCGAGGATCACAAGCGCGCCGCCCGCGGCGACGTACGCGCTCGTGCCGTCGGGGCTCACGGTCATCGCCTGCGAGAGCAGCATCTGGCGGCCGACGGCGCACATCCCCGGTCCGCTGTGGCTCGAGCCGTCGTGGGTGATGCAGCCGGCCTGCCCGGCCTTTTGCGTCAGCACCCCGGTCGCCGGGTCGCGGTCGAAGATCGACACGCCGTGGAAGTAGGAGACCACGTA
Organism: uncultured Actinomycetes bacterium; assembly: GCA_963839905.1. Taxonomy (GTDB): domain Bacteria; phylum Actinomycetota; class Thermoleophilia; order Solirubrobacterales; family Solirubrobacteraceae; genus CADCVQ01. The sequence continues at coordinate 205,943 of CAWIXC010000020.1, forward strand.
CACGCTCTTGGAGTCCGGGCTCGTCGCCACCGAGATCGCCTCCGTGATCGAGGGGCTGGTTGCGCACTCGCCGCCCGATCCGTCGTTCGACACACACCCCGCGGTGCCCGCCTTCTGCGTGAGTGCCCCGTCCGCCGGATCGCGATCGAAGACCGCGACGGAGCCGCTCGTGACACCGAACGAGGTGACGTACGCGCTCGTGCCGTCTGCGGTGACGGCGACCCGGCCAACGGGCGCGATCGAGCGGGCGGTCGCGCACAGCCCGCCGGACCCGGCGCTCGAGATGCACCCCGCGGTGCCCGCAGCCTGCGTCAGCTCGCCGGTCGCCGGGTCGCGGTGAAGGATCACGATCGCGCTGTCGTTCGAGCTGCCGGCTGTCACGTAGAGGCTCTTGCCATCCGCGCTCATCGCCGCGCTGCCGGGGTAGGCGAGGTGCGTGCCGTCGAGGCACGCGCCTGCCGCGCCGTCGTCGGTCATGCAGCCCTGCACGCCCGGCTTCTGCGTCAGCTCCCCGCTGGCCGGGTCGCGGTCGAAGATCGCGATCGCACCCTGGACGGCGATCCCCGAGTCCCCGCACCAGAATGCGCGAATCGGCCGCGGTCGCTTATGGCATCGAGAACTGCGACCGACACACTGAGGGTCGATGCGCCGCCGCAAGCACCCCACTCCCGAGCCCGAGCCGCCCGTCGCCGACCGGACGTGGTCGGCGCGCACGAACATGCACGCGCGCGACGCCGCCGGCAAGGACCTCGTCCGCTTCACCCCGCTGCCGGCCGAGACCGGCCCGACGCGCGCGCCGGACCGGCTCTCGGTGTGGCCCGTCGAGGGCGGGCGCTTCGGCATCGACGCGCACTACCACGGCGCGACCGGGGTGCAGCGCGCCGAGCGCCAGCTCGTGCGCCTCGGCGAGGCCGGCCTGGCCGCGGCCGTCCGGCCGGGGCCCGAGGACGGCGCGACGCTGCGCCTCGGGCCGCTCGCGCACGAGGCCGCCTGGCTGGCGATCGAGGCGTTTCTCGGCCGCCCGCTCGACGTGCCCGCTTGATCGCAAGCGCCGGTCAGGCCGCCGTAGCGAACTCGGTCAGCTCGGGGTGGCGCTGGAGCCGGGCGAGGCTGCGGGCGCGGATCGGCCCGATGCTGCCGACCGGCATGTCGAGCTTCGCGCTGATCTGCTCGTAGTTGGCGCCGTCGTCGCAGGCGAGCAGCGTCATCAGGCGCCGCTGGCGCTCCGGCAGCGAGGCGACCGCGCGGGTCAGCGCGAGCCGCCGCTCGGATTCGAGCAGCTGCGGCTCGGGGCCGTCGTCGTGCGACCCGCAGAGCAGCTCCGGGTCGTCGGTGAGGTGCTCGCGGACGTGCGTCTGCAGCATGCGCAGCGACTGGCGCCGCACGGTCGTCGTCAGCCACCCGGCGATCGCGGCCCTGTCGCGGATGCCGTCGATGTGCTCGTAGAGCTTCACCCACGTCTCCTGCACCGCGTCGTCGACGTCCTGGGGGGCCAGGCGGAAGGAGCGCGCCACGGAGCGCAGCCGCCGGTCGAAGCGATCGACCAGCCGCGACCAGGCGATGCTGTCGCCGGACTGCGCGGCGCTGACGAGGTTCGCGAGCTCGGTATCGGCTGGGTTGGGCGGGGTGGTCATCGGGGTCCTCTCTCGTGTCGGAACGCCGTCCCGGCGTTGCTCTCGAGAACGACCATCTGCGCATGCGCTTGCAAGCCGCTTGCAGCGCGGCAACACACCTTGTTTCCGTGCGCCCAAACCCTGTAGCGTCGCGCAGGGACGATGGAGTTTCAGATACTCGGACCGATCGCGGTTCACGACACCACGGGTGCCGTGGCCCTTGGGGGCAACAAACCGCGCGCGGTGCTGGCCGTCCTCCTGCTGCATCCCAACGAGCCCGTCAGCGCGGAGCGCCTTGCGCTCGCCCTGTGGGGCGAGGACGCTCCCGGCGGCGCGGTCAAGACCGTCCAGGTGCACGTCTCGCGCCTGCGCAAGGCGCTCGGCGACCCCAACGCCGTGACGACGTCGGCGGCCGGCTACACCCTCCGCGTGCGCACCGGCGAGCTCGACGTCGACCGCTTCGAGGGGCTCGTCGAGGACGGCCGCCAGGCGCTGGCGGACGGCAGGACCGAGGACGCGGCGACCTTCCTGCGCGACGCGCTCGCGGTGTGGCGTGGCCCCGCGCTCGCCGAGCTCGCGCAGGAGCCGTTCGCGGCCGCCGAGATCGCGCGCCTCGAGGCCCAGCGGCTCGCCGCGCTCGAGCTGCGCATCGAAGCCGACCTCGGGGCCGGCCGCCACGCGGAGGTCGTCGGCGAGCTGCAGCGGCTCGTCGTCGCGAACCCGATCCGCGAGGAGCTCGCCGCGCAGCTCATGCTCGCGCTCTATCGCTGCGGACGCCAGGCTGAGGCGCTCGAGGCGTACGCGGAGGCGCGCGCCACGCTCGTCGACGAGCTCGGCATCGAGCCCGGCCCACGGCTGCGCGAGATGCAGGAGGCGATCCTGCGCCAGGACGTCGCGCTCGAGGCCGAGCGCGCGGAGCCCGAGCTGCCGCCGGCGCTCGACCCGACCAACGCGCAGCCGCTCGCCGGCCGGGCGGAGGAGCTGGCCTGGCTGCAGGCGCGCTGGGATGACGCTGCCGACGGTGCCGGCGCGCTCGTCGCGCTCGAGGGCCCCGGCGGGATCGGCAAGAGCCGCCTGGTGGCGGAGCTCGCCCAGTCGGTCCGCCGGCCGGGGGTCGTCATCCTGCATGCCACCGGCGAGGGGCCCGCGGACACGACCCTGCTCGCGCTGCGGCGCCTGCGCGACGCGACGCGCCCGACGCTGCTCGTCGTCGACGACGTCGATCGCGCCGGCGCGGGCGTGCAGACCGAGCTCGCCCGGCTCGGGCCGCGGCTGAAGCGCTCGCCGGTGCTCGTCGTCGCGTGCGCGCGCGATCTGCTCGCGCTGGCCGGGCTGCCCGTCGCGGCCACTCTTGCACTGGCCCCACTCGAGCCCGAGGAGGTCCGCGAGATCGCCGCGCGCTACGCGCCGGCGCGCAGCGCCGAAGACGTGCCGGTCGGCTGGCTCGTGGAGGCGAGCGGCGGCGTGCCGCGCCGCGCGCACGAGCTCTCGAGCCAGTGGGCGCGGCGCGAGGCCGCGCGCCGGGTCGGCGCGGTCGCCGATCGCGCCGAGGCCGGGCGCGAGCAGCTGCGCTCGATCCAGGACGAGCTGACCGGCGACGTCGAGGCGCTGCAGGCCGCCGACGAGCGGCTCGCCCGCGCGGGCGAGGACGACGCGCGCATCGTGTGCCCGTACAAGGGCCTTGCCTCGTTCGATGTCGCGGACGCCGGCTACTTCTTCGGCCGCGAGCGCCTCGTCGCCGAGCTCGTCGCGCGCCTCGTCGGGGCCACGCTGCTCGGCGTCGTCGGCCCGTCGGGCAGCGGCAAGTCCTCGGTGCTGCGCGCCGGCCTGCTGCCGGCGCTGGCGAGCGGCGTGCTGCCGGGCAGCGAGCGCTGGGGGCAGGCGCTCATCCGCCCCGGCGAGCACCCGCTGCGCGAGCTCGCGCAGGCGCTCGCCGCCGTCGAGCGCCGCGAGCGCATCGTCATCGCGGTCGACCAGTTCGAGGAGACGTTCACCAACTGCACGGACGAGGAGGAGCGCGCGGCGTTCATCGCCGAGCTCGTGTCGGCGATCACCGATCGCGACGGGCGCTACGTCGTCCTCATGGCGCTGCGAGCGGACTTCTACGGGCGCTGCGCCGACTACACGGGGCTCTCCAAGCCGCTGGCCTCCAACCACGTCCTCGTCCCGTCGATGCAGCGCGACGAGCTGCGGCGCGCGGTCGAGCGTCCCGCGGAGCGCGTCGGCCTGCGCGTGGACCCCGAGCTCACTGACGCGCTGGTCGCGGACGTCCGCGACGAGCCCGGCGCGCTCCCGCTGCTTCAGACCGCGCTGCTCGAGCTCTGGCAGCGCCGCGACGGGCGACGCATGCGCTACAGCGTGTACGAGTCGTCCGGCGGCGTGCGCGGGGCTGTCGCGCGGCTGGCCGAGGACGCCTTCGGCCAGCTCGACGAGCGCCAGCAGATGCTGGCGCGGGGCGTGCTCATGCGCCTGGCGAGCGAAGGCGAGAGCGGCGGCGTCGAGCGCCGGCGGGTGCCGCTGGCCGAGCTCGAGACCGACTCGAGCGAGGAGCTCGCGCGCGCCGTCGCGCTGCTCACCGACCGCCGCCTGCTGACCGCGAGCGCCGGCTCGATCGAGCTCGCGCACGAGGCGCTGCTGCGCGAGTGGCCGCGGCTGCGCGACTGGGTCGCCGAGAACCGCGAAGGCCTGCGGATCCACCGCGGCCTCGGCAGCGCCGCGCGCGAGTGGCAGGAGCTGGATCGCGACGAGGGCGCGCTGTATCGCGGCACGCGCCTGACGGAGGCGTCCGAGTGGGCGGCCGCCAACCCTGAAGCTCTCAACGAGGTCGAGCGTCGGTTCCTCGAGGGCAGCGAGGCGGCGCGAGAGCGCGAGCGGACGACGCGCCGGCGCCGGCTTGTAGCGGCATTCGGCGGGCTTGCGTTCGTGCTCCTCGCGGTGGCGATCGTCGCCGTCGTCGCGGTGGTGCAGGGGCGCGCGGCCGAGCGCCAGCGCGACGCCGCCGCGTCGCGCGAGCTCGCTGCGCGATCGCAGGGCCTGCTTGAGTCCGACCCGCGGCTGAGCCTCGCCACCGCGCTCGCCGCGTTCGATCGGCGTGACACGCCGGAGGCGCAGAGCGCTGTCCGCCAGGCCACCCTCGCCGACCGCACGGTGCGCACCGACCCGGTCGGCAAGAAGGGGGAGCGCGCCTACGGCATCGCGCCGAGCCGCGACGGGCGGCGGGTCGCGATGGCGACCTCAGCCGGCCTCGTACGCGTGCGCCGCGTCGCGGCCAGGGGGAAGGACACGACGATCGCCGGGAGCGGGACCTACGTGCTCGATGCCGACTTCAACCGCGACGGCACGCGGATAGCGAGCGTCGGCGAGGACGGGACGCTGGCGATCACGCCGCTTGGCCAGCGCGAGCGCCACGTGGTCTTGAACCTCGACGACGCCGGCTATGGGGGCAGCGCCAAGGACACTGGCAGCAGCCTCGAGTACAGCGCGGATGGCCGCCTGATCGCCATCGCCACGTCGAACAGCACGGTGGGCATCGTTCGCGCCGGCGACGGCCCCGCGCGTCTGCGCGTGCTGGGTCAGGGGGGCGGCACCGTGAGCTTCAACCCCGGCGCGACGAAGATCGTCAGCGCGAGCTACGGGCCCTCGGCGACGATCTGGGACGTGGCCGGCGGGCCGAAGATCACGCTCCCGCACCCGGATGACGTCTATCAGGCGGCATTCAGCCCCGACGGCAGGCAGGTGGCCACGGCGTCCCGCGACGGGTTCGTACGGATCTTCGACGCCGCCGACGGACGCCTCGTGCGAACGATCGCCGTCAGCAAAGGCCCCGTCGGGAGCGTCCGCTACGACGGCGACGGGCAGCGGGTCGTCACGGCGGCAGCGGACGGATTCGTGCGCGTGTCATCCGTCGACGGCGGTCCGGCGCTGGCGCAGCTCAAGGGCGACGGGCCCGGTACCGACGCGGCGTTCGTGCCCGGCACCAACCGAGTCGTGAGCTGCAACGAGGCGGGCCGGCTGTGGACCTGGTCGCTGCCGGCGGTCGCCCAGCTGGCGCAGGACACGACGCCCTACAAGCAGCCGAGCGCGAGCTCCGACAAGCGCCACGTCGCGAGCGGCTATAGCAACGGCGAGGTGCACATCTGGGATACGCGGACAAGGACCGACGCCCTCCTGCCGCGGCCGTTCGGAAGTCTAGTCGAGGTGCGCTACTCGGCGGACGGCCGCTACCTCGCGGCCGCGTCGCTCAACAAGACCGGCGAGGTGCGCGTGTGGGACGTCGAGCGGCGCAGGTGGCACGCCGTTGCGGCCGACCGCAAGAAGAAGTACGCGGTCGCCATCGATGCGACGGGCGCGCGCATCGCGCTTGCCTCCGCCGACGGCAACGCCGTGGTCCAGCCACTCGACGGTGGGCCGAAGGTCACCCTGAAAGGTCACAGCGATGCGCTGCTGGCGCTTGCGTTCAGCCCCGACGGCCGGCACGTGATCGGCTCCGGCGACGACGGCACGATCCGCACGTGGCGCGTCTCGGACGGCAAGCGCGAGCGCGCGTTCGAGGCCGGCGGGACGGTCTACGACCTGACCTACAGCCCGGACGCCAAGCGCATCGCGGCTGCCGTGTCCGACGGCACCGTGAGGGTCTGGTCGCCCGCCGGCGACGACCCCGTCGTGTTGTACGGGCACACCGGCGCGGTGAACACGGTGGCGTTCGATCCGACCGACGACGGCCGCCTCGTCAGCACCGGCAAGGACGGCACGGTGCGGTTGTGGAACGCGTCGGGCGGCGTGAGCCTCGTGACGATCGAGTCCTACGGTGGCGACGCGCCCGGTGCAGCGTTCAGCCCCGACGGCGAACGCGTGGTCAGCTCGGGGGCGCGTGACCGGCTGCTGCGCGTGACCGGCTGCGCGGAGGTGTGCGGGCCGTTTGACGCCACGCTGCGCTCCGCCCGCTCGCGGCCCGCTCCCGCCCTGGACAAGGCCGAGCGGGAGCGGTTGCTCGCGAGTGGTGGTTGAGCCCGCACCTACGGCCGGCGGGGGTACTCGGTCGCGTCCTGGTCCTCGTCGCGCATCGCGAAATCGACCGCCTGCGCGGCCTGACAGCGGACGATGTTGGCGTAGCGCTTCACCCAGATGTAGCTCCCGCCGTTCTGGTCCATGGTCTTGGCCTGGGCGACGATGTCGGAGTCGCTGATCTCGTACCACGTGTGAAAGTGCGGGTGCGTGTACAGGCGCGAGGTGCTCATGCTCGGACCGTCGCCGAGGTAGCCCGAGAACCGGATGACGGTCGGGTTCGCCCCCGGGAAGGCGTTCTGCACGGCGACGGCCACGTCGTCGTTGGCGGGGTCGGCCAGCGGTGTCATGTCATTGGTGATCATTTGATGTCCCTCCGGTTGGTGTTCGGCTATATGGCAGAGCGCGCTACTCGCCGGTTTCGTACGTTTTCTTTGGCGGCTGCTCGACATAGTCGTCGGGCGGCTGTTCGATCACGATCTCCTTCGGCGCGGGCTTGGGCCGCGGCGGCAGCGGCGGCATGCTCTCGACACGGCCCTTCGCGAGGCCCGTGCGCACGATGGCCACCGCGGGGCTCGCGCTGCTGCGAAAGGTGCTGATGGGCGACATCCCCGCCGTCGCGTTCACGCGCTGCAGCGCCTTCGAGAACGCCGCACGCTGCGCCTCCTCGCCGCGGACTCGAGCCGCGGCACCCATCGGCACGGACAGGTCGACGACCGGCTTGATGAGCTCGAACGCCTCCCTGACATCGGCGGGCATGACCTGGATCTCACCGGCGTCGTCGATCGTCTTGAAATCGGCCGCGAGGCCGGTGGCCCGGACGATCCGCGAGACCGTGGCCATCGGATGGCCGGGGTGCTCTTGGATGATCCGATTGAGCTTGTCGTCCGCGTCCTTCAAGGCAGGAGCCCGCGACCCCATGAGCGTCAGGAGCTTGCCGACATCCTCGTCGCCACCGATCAGCGCGTCGACCGCCCGGTCGTCGGCCCCGGCCGGCGGCTCGATGCGGATCGGCACGACGCGCGACAGGGCGATCCGCCCGTCTGGGGCGGTGTAGCGCGCCCGCAGCTCGTACCTGCCGGGCTCGGGGAACTCGAAGCCCTCCCGGCCGAAGTGCAGGAAGGGGTAGTCGACGATCGGCTTGCCGGGGTGCAGCGTCGCCGTCAGGCCGCCGCGGCAGTGGCGCAGCAGGGGCTCGAAGAGCGTCGTCGTCCCGTCCGGGCGGCGGATCTCGTAGTCGACGTTGCCTGAACGCGGATCCAGCGTCGCAGCCACGGTGCGGCCGTCCGGCGCGGTCGTGGACAGCTCGACGACGGCCGTCACCGGGAAGTTCAGCGCAAAGCGGGCCGGGGCCGCGAGCCGCAGGCGCAGCGCGGGGTCGATGCGATCGGGCGCAAGCGAGTGCGCGCCGCCGGTCGGCGAGCCATCCGCGAACCCGGCGCCGCCCATGATCACGTTCTGGCGGAAGCCGTGACGGAGATGGATGACCTCCGGGGCGTCGAACTCGAACGGGAAGTCGCGGAAGAAGCCCAGCGGCCCTTCGCGGTTGCGGGTCGGGTAGTTCATCCACGTCAGCGAGTCCGGGCGCGCGGGGATCGGTGGCGCGTAGAGGGTCCGGTGCCAGCAGTGCGGCAGGTTGAAGGCGTGCCCGAGCTCGTGCACGCAGTCATACAGTCGGTCGCGCCGCTGGTCGTCCGTCGTCGCCGGCTTGGGCCCGTAGAACACCGCGCAGCCCTGGCGCTGCGGGCCGCGGCGGTCGAACATGAGCCCGGCGAGGTGCGGGTCGGCGTGGGTGACGGCGTGCAGGAGCCACACGGCCCAGCGCGGGCCGTCCCCGAGCTTGGTGAAGTGCCGCTCCATGGCCGCGTGCAGCTCAGCGTCGCTCCAAGCGGCGTCGACGCCGGCCTCGGCCCGGTCGATGACCTTCGCGTCGCCGTCGGTGCGCATCTCGATCCCCGCCTCCTCGAACGCGGCGATCATCGACAGCGTGCGTGCGCGTGCACGCGAGCGCCGCGACGCCGTGTTGTAGGGCTGCGGCCGATCGACGCCGCGCTCTGTGGCCTCCTCGAGCTCGACGGAGCGGAAGTGCTCGCCTTCGAACGTGCAGACGCACTCGAAGGCCAGCCGCCCGCCGGTCGTCAGGTGGCGCAGCGTGGCATCCTGCGGGCCGGACGCGTCCACCGGGATCGACACGACGATCCGGCGGCGCGGGGCTCCCGCGGAGAACAGCGCGAGGCCCTCGATCGTGACGAGCTTCGCGCGGTGCGTGACCGTCGGCGCGACGAGCTGCATCGACTCCCGGTACTGCGCACCCGGGTCGTCGAGCTCCGAGTAGTCCGCGCTGATGACGTTCATCGGGCGCGAGCCGCCGATGTCGACGCGCAGCTCGACCTCCATACCGGCTCGCCGGCCGCGGTAGCGGCCACTGACTGCGCTGGCGCGCATCGCGTCATCTTGCCTCGCGCGGCGCTGCGACGGGCGATCTTTTGTGAGAGGTGCCATGGGTGACCGGTAAGAGCGCCCTCGGGCCCGCGGAGATACACCTCCGTGAAAAGCGACGGTCAGGCTGGCGTGAGGCGCTCGCTCACGCGCGGCGTGCCGTTCGCGGCCGCGCGGGTGAGCGGGCGGGCGCCCCAGCGGGCTCGCAGCGCATACGCCACCAGCTCGTCGAAGTACGCTGCGAGCGGAGCCGGGACGATCGAGGGCGCGAGCGCGGCGCGCGTCCCGGCGTTGTCGTACGTGACGCCGATCGCGAAGTACGGCAGGTAGGCCTCGGTCGCGCGCAGGAAGCGCCGGCGGCGCGGGAGCGCGCGGCACAGCAGCGGGTGCAGGACGTGGCGGTAGACGCGCGGGGAGATCAGCGGCGGGCGCTCGCAGCCCAGGCGCGCGACGGCGAGCGAGAGCAGCTCGTCGATGCTGCTCGCGTTCGCCGAGGCGGTGAGATGGAACGTCCCGCCGGCGGCGTCGGGCGCGCCGGCGAGCGCGACGATCGCGTCGGCGACGTAGTCCACCGACACCACGTCGACCGGCGCGCTCCCGCGAGCCGGCAGCAGCGGATAGGCGCCTTTCGCGAGCGCGCGCAGCGGCCAGTACAGAACGTTGAACGACGCCGTCCAGCCGCTGTGGCGGTCGCCGACGATGATGCTCGGGCGCACGACGGTGATCGGCAGGCGCTGCGCGGCCTCCCGCACGACGAGCTCGGCCTCGAACTTCGACTGCTCGTAGGGGTTGCGAAAGCGCTGGCCGACGTCGAGGTCGTCCTCGGCGAAGCGGCCGCGATGCAGGCCGGCGACGTAGGCCGTCGAGATGTAGGTGAAGCGCCGCAGCCCGCCCCCCTCGAGCGCGCACAGCTCGGCGAAGGCGAGCATCCGGCGCGTGCCCTCGACGTTGACATTGCGCGACGCGGCGAGCTCCAGCGAGAACGACACGGACGCCGCGCCGTGGACGATCTCCGAGACCTCAGCGGCCACCTCGAGCGCGACATCGGGGTGCAGTCCCAGCGCCGGGTGCGTGATGTCGGCCGCGAGCGCGCGGACGCGGCCGAGGTAGGCCTCCGCGGTGCCGAACGCGCAGATGAGCGTCTGCTCGAGCCGCTCGCGCGCCTGCGCGTCGTCGGCCGCGCGGATGAGCACGACCACGTCGCGGTCGGTGAGCTGCAGGTAGCGGGCAAGCAGCTCCATCCCGACGAAGCCGGTTGCGCCGGTCAGCAGGATGGCGTCGCCGGCGCTCATGCCGCCGCTTGCGCCAGCTCGAGCAGCTCGTCGATCGCCTCGCCGATCCCTTGGGCGATGCGATCCGCGTCGCCGGCCAGCTCTGACTGCGCGTAGATGCCGAAGCACGCGCGCTCGTGGATCGTCGTCATGCCGATCGAGATGCCGTGGCCGTCGGTCAGCGGGACGATCGGGTAGGCGCGCTGAACCTCGCAGCCCATGAGGTACAGCGGCACGTTCGGCCCCGGGATGTTCGAGATCGTGAGGTTCGACAGCCTCGGGCTCGCCAGCGCCCTCGAGGCCAGGCGCCGCACCGCTCGCGGCGCGTAGGCCAGCGCGCCCAGCACCGCGTCGGCGCCCTCGGGCTCGCCCTCGCGCTTGCGCTCGCGCATCGCGACGTGGATCTCGCGCAGGCGCCAGACGGGGTCCGCCTCGCCGCAGGGCAGCGCGAGGAAGAGAAACGCGATGCGGTTGCCCCACTGCTCGTCGGGCGCCTGCACGCTCACGGGCACCATCGCCTTGACGTCGTGCGGCGCCTGGGCCTGCTCGGCGTGCAGGGTGCGCAGGGCGCCGGCGCTCGCGCTCAGCAGGATGTCGTTGACGGTCGTGCCGAAGCGGCGCTTGATGACGCGCAGGTCCTCGAAGGGGCGCGACACCCTGGCGACATGGCGCATCGATGACATCGCGCCGTTCAGCGCGCTCGGCGGCGCCAGCGGCGCCGCCGTGTGGACGACCGCCTGCGCGACGCGCCACGCCTGCTGCGGGAGCGTGCGCGGGTCGCGCAGCCAGGCGGCGGGCAGGCGCGCGAGCGCCAGCGCCTTGCCGACTCGATCGGTCACCGCGTCGCCGATCATCGCCACCGCGCTCGGCACCGCCCGCGGCAGCCAGCCGCCGTCGTCGCCGGCGGGCGCGGGCTCCGGCGTCGCGTCGAGCAGCAGCGACATGAGCTCGACGGCGGCCAGGCCGTCCACGAGGCAGTGGTGCGCCTTGCCGACGACCGCGATCCGCCCGTCGTCGAGCGTCGCGACCCACAGCTCCCACAGCGGGCGGTCGTGCGCGAGCGACGCCGACATGACGTCGTCGACGAGCCGGTCGAAGTCGCCGTGCGGCGCGAGGCGGACGTGCAGCGCGATGTCGAACGCCGTGTCGTCGACCCACACGGGATCGCCGAGGCCGAGCGGCACCTCGGCGAGGCGCTGGCGGTAGCGCGGCGCGCGATGCAGGCGCGCCTCGATGTGCGCGAGGATGGCGTCGAAAGAGGGCGCGGGGCGGCCGGGCGGCGGGGCGAAGATCGCGGCCCAGCCGACGTGCATCGGGGCATCGTCGGACTCGATCGCGAGAAATGCGGCGTCGAGCGCCGACAAGCGCGTCGGGGTCATGCGGCCGGGCCGGTGTCGGCGGGAGGCGAGGGCACTCTGTCGTCGTCTACGACGATCAGCGCACGCCGGTTCATACGCGTGGGTGGTTCGCCCTACTCGGTCTATCGCCGATCAGGGCGAACCACCCCTCGCCGCCGCCCGCCGGGCGAGCGGCGCCGCGCCGTGATCCGCGAGACGGCGCGGCGCGCAAGAACCCCGGCATACGCTCTCTGCCTGCGATGGCCCTCTCGACCCGACACATCTCCGCGCGGTGGCGCCGATGAGCGCGAAGGGCATCCGTGCCCTCGAGGACGAGCTCGGCGGCCAGCCGCCCGACGGCCTCGAGAAGCTCACCGACGCCCAGCTCGGCGCGTTCACCGACATGCTCCGCGAGGCCAAGCGCCGCCAGTCGGGCGCGCTCGAAACCGCCGTCGAAGAGGCGCTCGAGATCGTCCCGCGGATGGTGCGCGGCTCGGTCCGCAAGATCCTCTTCGGGTGAGCACCGCCCTCAACACCGACGTCGAGATCCTGAAGCTCGCCCGGCTCGTGGGCTGCGAGCGCACGGACCTCGACTACCTCGCCCACGTCGACCCGCAGGAGATCCGCGACCTGCGCGAGCAGGTGACGGTCGTGATGTTCGACGCCGACCGCCAGATGCTGCAGCGCGTGGCCGGCGCGGCGAAGCTCATCCCATCCAAGCTCGCGGCGGTCGTCGGCGAGCGCGCGTTCGGGCCGCTCCTGTGCGCCCGCCTCACCGGCCTGCTGGAGCCCTCGCGCGCAGTCGACGTCGCCGCGAAGCTGCCGACCCCCTTCCTCGCCGACCTCGCCGTCGCGCTCGACCCGCGCCGCGCGAGCCGCGTCATCGCCGAGATCCCGCCGAAGCAGATCGCCGAGATCACGCGCCTGCTGGCCGAGCGCGAGGAGTTCATCGCGATGGGCGGCTTCGTCGGCCATCTCTCCGAAGCGGCCTTGCGCGCCGCGATCGCGGTCGTCTCCGACGAGGCGCTGCTGCGGACCGCCTACGTCGTCGAGTCCAAGGGCAGCCTCGGCGCGCTCGTCGCGACGCTCGAGACCGAGCGCCTCGAGTCGATCATCGCGACCGCGAACGAGGCGCGCCTGTGGATCGAGGCGCTCGACGTCCTGCGCTACGTCGACGAGCGCCAGCGTGGCCAGCTCGGCGACATCGCCGCCGCGCTGGACGACGAGGTGCTCGACGGGATGGTCAAGACCGCCCAGAAGGAGCTGCTGTGGGAGGACGTGCTGCCGGTCACGCGCGCCATGAGCGCCGAGAGCCGCGCGCGCTTCGCGGCGCTGAAGTCGATCCAGACGCGGCCGGTGCTCGCGTCGATCGTCGACGCCGCGTCGCGCCACGGCCTGTGGCCCGAGCTGCTGCAGCTCCTGCCGCTGCTGCCGGCGCGCGCGCGACGCAGCGTCGCCGCGCTCGGCACCGGCTTCGGGCGCAACGTGCTCCAGCAGATCGTCCGCGCAGCGCATGCCCAAGGGCTGTGGGGCCCGCTGCTGCAGTTCGCCACGGAGCTCGAGCGCCGCACGCAGCTCGACCTCGCGAAGCTGCTCGCGGCCGTCGAGGACGAGATCCTCGACGGGCTGCTCGATGCCGTCTGGGAGGAGCGCCTCGAGCCCGAGCTCGCGCGCCTCGCGGCGCTGCTGCCCAAGAAGGACATGGGCGCCTTCGGCGACCGGCTCACCACGCGTGGCGGGGAGGAGTTCGTCGCGGCGCTGCGCGAGGCCGCCGAGGAGCACGACCTCGACGCGCTGACCGCGGCGCTCGCCGCGACTTGAGCTTCTGGCGCATGCGCATTCGACCCGGGGGTAAGCTCAACGACGTGGCGCCCTCCTCGCAGCAGTCCGCGCATGACGCCTACGGCCCGGTCGGCCGCTCGGAGTGGCTCGACGTCGACTGGCAGAAGCACCAGCGCTGGGTTCGCGTCGAGGATCGCTGGATGAACCTCGTCGACATCGGCGAAGGCCCGGTCGTCCTCATGATCCACGGCCTGTCGGGCTGCTGGCAGAACTGGCTCGAGAACATCCCGTTCTTCGCGCGCGAGCACCGCGTCATCGCGATCGACCTGCCGGGCTTCGGCGAGTCGGAGATGCCCGGCAAGCAGATCTCGATCTCCCGCTACGCCGACACGGTGGACGCGCTGCTGGATGCGCTCGAGATCGACCAGCCGCTCAAGCTGATCGGCAACTCGATGGGCGGCTTCATCGGCGCGGAGCTCGCGATCCGCTACCCGGCTCGGCTCGAGCGGCTCGTGCTCGTCGCCGCCGCGGGCCTCAGCGTCGAGACGATCCGCACGCAGCGCCAGGAGGGCCTGCGCCACCGCGCCGAGAACATCGCCTTCTTCAACATCGGCTGGTTCGCCTCGCGCTCGCCGGCGATCACCCGCCGCCGGCGCCTGCGCGAGGCGATCCTGCTGCTCGTCAGTGCCCACCCGGCCAAGCTCCCGCCGGAGCTGACCTTCGAGCTCGTCAAGGGCTCGGGCAAGGACGGCTTCAACGACGCGCTCGAGGCGCTGTGCAACTACCCGATCCGCGAGCGCCTGCCTGAGATCGAGTGCCCGACGTTCATCGTCTGGGGCGACAAGGATCGCCTCGTCCCGCTCAAGGACGCCTCGGTGTTCGAGGAGCTCATCGACGACTCGCGCAAGGTCGTCTACAAGGACACGGGCCATCTCACGATGCTCGAGCGCCCCGCGCGGTTCAACGACGACGTTCTCGCCTTCCTGCGCGAGGAGCCCGGCGAGAAGCAGCCTGAATCGGGCGCACGCACCTTCGCGACGTGACGCGCGACGGCTATGGGCCGCAGGGCCGGTCGGCGTGGACCGATGTCGACTGGAGTGAGTACCTGCGCTGGGTGCGCGTCGACGGGACGCCGGTCAACGTCCTCGACATCGGCTCGGGCCCGGTCGTCGTCTTCCTGCACGGCCTGGCCGGCTGCTGGCAGAACTGGCTTGAGAACATCCCCGAGATCGCGCGCGATCACCGCGTCGTCGCGCTTGACCTGCCGGGCTTCGGCGCCTCGCCGATGCCGGCCGAGCCGATCTCGATGCCCGGCTATGCGCGGATGCTCGACGAGCTGTTCGTGACGCTCGGAATCGACTCCGCGACGCTCGTCGGCAGCTCGATGGGGGGCTTCGTCGCCGCGGAGTTCGCGATCCGCTACGGCGCGCAGGTGCAGCGGCTCTGTCTGACCTCGCCCGCCGGGCTCTCGATGGAGCACATGCGTAACGAGCGCAACCGCGGCCTGCGGGCGCGCATCGAGAACTACCTGTTCTTCGGGACGTACTGGGCCGCCTCGAAGACCGACCGTGTCGTGCGCCGCGCCAGG
Organism: uncultured Actinomycetes bacterium; assembly: GCA_963839905.1. Lineage (GTDB taxonomy): Bacteria > Actinomycetota > Thermoleophilia > Solirubrobacterales > Solirubrobacteraceae > CADCVQ01. The sequence goes on from CAWIXC010000020.1 coordinate 220,977, forward strand.
CTGCGGCGCGCGCTGCTGCTGCTGCTCGCCGCCTACCCCGAGCGGCTGCCGGCCGCGCTGATCGCCGAGCAGGCCAGCGGGGCCGGCAAGCCCGGCTTCGCGGACGCGCTCGACGCGATGACCGGCTACCCGATCCGCGACCGCCTCGGCGAGATCGCCTGCCCCGCGCTCGTCGTCTGGGGCGAGCTCGACCGCCTCGTGCCGCTGCGCGACGCCGCCGAGTTCGAATGGCTGATCCCGGGCGCGCGCAAGGTCGTCTACGAGGACACCGGCCACCTCGTCATGCTCGAGCGCCCCGCCCGCTTCAACGCCGACCTGCGCGCCTTCCTCGACGAGCAGGCGGGCGCCGGGCGCCCGTGGCCCTCCTCCCGGAGCGCGCTCGCGAAGTGACGCTTCGCGGGCGGGTCGTCGCCGGGTGCGCGGTCGTGCTGCTCGCGGCGCTCGGGTGCGCGCAGGCCGCTTCGGCGCGGGTGATGCTCGTGGCGACCGGGATGCCCGAGCTGGCGTTCGTCGACGTGCGCACGAACGATGTCGCTGCGCGCCTGGCGCTGCCCGGGCCGAGCCGCGCGGTCGCGATCTCGCGCGACGGCGAGCGTGGCTTCGTCGCGGCGGGCTCGGATGTCGTGGCCGTTGACGTCAACGCGCGCACCGAGCTCGCGCGTGTGCCGCTCGGCCTGCCCGAGATCACCGACATCGAGCTGTCGCCGGTCGGGACGACGCTCTACGTCGTGCACGGGCGTCAGGTCCTGGCGCTCGACCCGCTGACGCTCGTCACGCGCTACGCGATCGCGCTCAACGGCGACGGCACGCGGATCGCGATCGACCGCGGCGGCCAGCTCGCCGCCGTGGTGCTGGCGAACGGGCGCGTCGCGATGCTGTCGCTGTCGGACCAGCGGCTGCTGCGCCACGTCAAGGTCAAGGGCGCCGTTGGGGTCGCGATCGACGGCGCGCGGCGGACACTCGTCACGGCGCGCGGGCGCCTGCGGACGATCAACCCGGGGCAGCGCCGCGCGCGCAAGCGCGGCCTGAAGCTGCCCTCGGGAGCGGGTGGCGGGATGGCGCTGTCCGCGGGGCGGTCGAAGGTCGTCGTCGGCGCCGCCCCCGGCGGCGACGCGGGCGCGATCGTCGAGCTGCGGCGCGGGCGCGTCCTGCGCGTGCCCGCCGGTCGGGGCCCTGGCTGGCCCGCGTGGAACCTCGACGCGAGCCGGATCTACATCGCCAACACGGGCGCCGCGAGCCTTTCTTTGGTGAGCCCGTTCACGCGCGGGCGCGTCGGCAGCGTCGACCTGCCGGGCGCCGCGCCGAGCGACCTCGTCGTGCAGCCCGGCCTCGCCCCGCTGCTCGGGACCGAGGGCCCCGACAGGATCACGGGCACCCGCGGCGCCGACCGGATCGAGGGCCTGGGCGGCGACGACGTGCTCAGCGGCGGCCGCGATCGCGACTCGATCGACGGCGGCCCTGGCAACGACCGGCTGTCGGGCGGAGCGCTCTCCGACGAGCTCACCGGCGGCGACGGCAACGACTTCCTCGCGGGGATCACCGGCAACGACCGGCTGTTCGGCGGCCCCGGCGACGACGGCTTCGACGGCGGCACCGGCGACGACGAGCTCGCCGGCGAGGACGGCAACGACACGCTCGACGGCGGCGACGGCGACGACACGATCAGCGGCGGCAACGGCAACGACACGCTCGTCGAGAAGGGCTTCGGCAACGAGAAGCTCATGCAGGGCGGGCCGGGCGACGATCTCATCAAGGGCGGCCGCGGCTCCGACGCGGTGATCGAGGGCAACGAGGGCAACGACCGGCTCTACGGCGAGACGGGCTCCGAGCGCATCCAGGGCGGCGACGGTGACGACTTCATCGACGGCGGCCGTGCTGGCGACCGACTCGAGGGCGACCTCGGCGCGGACACGATCCTCGGCGGCCTCGGCAACGACCACCTCTACGGCGCCGAGGGCAACGACAAGCTCGACTCCGGCGCCGGCGCGGACACGATCGACGGCGGCCTCGGTAACGACGAGCTGATCGGCGGCTCGGGCCCCGACGTCATCGACGCCGGCTTCGGCATCGACTCGATTCGCGTCGCCGACGACAGCGTCGACACGGTGAACTGCGGCCCCGACGAGGACACGGTCTACGTCGACGTCGCGGCGCCCGGGCGCGACGTCCTGATCGACTGCGAGCACGTCATCCCCGTGCCCGTCGAGGCGGACACCGGCGAGCCCGCGCCGGTGCAGATCCGCGGGACGACCCGCAACGACGTCCTCAACGGCACCGCCGGCGACGACACGATGTTCGGCCGCCGCGGCAACGACAAGATGTTCGGCTTCGCCGGCGACGACTACGTCGACGGCGAGGACGACCGCGACGAGCTGCACGGCGGGCCCGGCGACGACGTCCTGGCGGGGCGCAAGGGCGCGGACCTCGTCTACGGCGACGCCGGCAACGACCGCATCACGGGCGACCGCGGCTCGGATCGCATCTTCGGCGGCACGGGCAACGACACGATCTTCGGCAACTTCGACGCCGACCGCATCGACGGCGGCCCGGGCGACGATCGCATCAACGTCGCGCACGGCGGCCACGACGTCGTGCTCTGCGGCCCCGGCTCGGACATCGTGTTCGCGGATGCGATCGACGTCGTCTCGAAGGACTGCGAAACGGTGCGCCGGTAGGCCGGAATTCAAGCTCCGGCGCTCGATGCCGATGCTTGACCATGGCGGTTGAACACATGGCGTCGTCGCACACGGCTTGCGGGCACGACCACCTCGTCGAGTTCTACGAGACCGAGGAGTTCCTCGTCGACACGGTCTGCGGCTTCCTCGCCCCGGCCCTGAGCGAGGGTGACAGCGCGATCGTCGTCGCCACCGCCGCGCATCGTGACGCGTTCGAGCGCGCGCTCGAGGACGCGGGGATCGACGTCGCGGCCGCGCTGGCCGACGGGCGCTACGTGGCGCTCGAGGCGCGTGACGTGCTGGCGCGCTTCATGGTCGCCGGCGCACCCGACCCGGCGCGCTTCCGCGAGACGGTGAGCGCGGTCATGGCCGGTGCGTCGGCCGGCGGGCGGCGGATGCGCGTCTACGGCGAGATGGTCGCGCTGCTGTGGGACGACGGCGACGTCGCGTCGGCGCTCGCCCTCGAGGACCTGTGGAACGACCTTGCCTCAGAGCGCGCGTTCGAGCTGCTGTGCGCCTACCCGATGCGCGCGTTCGACGACCCGGACAGCGCCGAGGACTTCAAGCGCATCTGCGAGCAGCACACGTCGGTGATCCCGAGCGAGGGCTACTCGCTGCTGGCCGGCGACGCCGAGCGCGCGCGCGCCGTCGCGCGCTTGCAGCAGGAGACCGCGTCGCTGCATGCGGAGGTCGTGCGCCTGCGCGCCCACCAGGAGGTGCTCGCGGAGCTCGCCTACGTCGACTCGCTCACGGGCCTGGGCAACCGCCGCTCGTTCGACCTGCACCTCGAGCGCGAGTGGGCTCTGACCCTGCGCGACGGCATCGACTCGTTCGTGGTCGTCGCCGACCTCGACCGCTTCAAGGTCCTCAACGACAGCCTTGGCCACGCGGCGGGCGACCTTGTGCTGCGCCAGTTCGCGGGGGCGCTGCGCATGGCGGCACGCGGGACGGACATCCTGGCGCGCATCGGCGGCGACGAGTTCGGCGTGCTGCTCATCCGCTGCGACGAGCGTGCGGCGCACAGCTTCATGGCGCGCTTGCGCGAGGCGATGGCCGAGCTGCGCTGGCCGGCGTTGGCGCAGGTCGGGGCGAGCCTGGGCTCCGCGTCGCTGCAGGAGTCGACGTCGGCTGCGAAGGCGCTGCAGCGCGCCGACCTCGCGATGTTCGCGCGCAAGCGCTCGAGCATCGCCGCGTGATGAACCTCGAGCGGCTGCCCGAGCACGGCAGCAAGCTCTGATCGATACGCGGCACGCGACGACAGAGCCTCACGACCCGCTCGCCGGGCGACTGCCTTGCAAGGCCCGCGCAGGCGCGTCTTCAAGCGGGCCGCGCAGAAGCGCCACGGCGATCGCGTCGCGAGCTCGTCCTCGAGGGCTCCTTCCGTGCTGAAGCGGGGGAAGCGGTGCGTCAGCGGATCGCGGTTGTGTCGGAACTGCTCACCGGCGAACGGGTGGCGCAGTGGCGGCGGCGCTCCGACTTCGCCAGGTCACGTCGCGGCGCGCCGATGAACCGCGACGATCAGCGCTGCGACGCTTGCGACGAGCGTGAGATAGCAGCCAACCGACGTGCTCACACCGTCGGCGTTCTTCGAGTCGTTCACCGCAACGGCGGCGATCACGAGAAGGCAGTCGAGCATCGCGACGATCGCCAGACCCATCGCGAGACGGCGCACCCAGATGTGGGACCTCTCCGGGACCAAGACCCAGAGAAAGGCTGCCATAAGCATGCCGACGCCACACACAATCGCGATCAGGCCGACTGCGCCCGCGACCTCCGCGACAAGCGACGCCGAGGAGCCAAAGAACGAATGCCATTGGCCCGTGGTGGTGGACGAGAAGCTGGCGGCCGAGATAACGTGCGTGTAATAGCCCCCGGACCATTCAACCCACAGCCACGGCCCCAAAGCGCCGAGGAGCATGCATGCGCCAGCAACGGCGAAACAGAACGCGCGCATCCCCGACACGGCAGCAGGATCGCGGCGCTGCGATCCGTGTGTGTGAATCCTGGTCTCGGTCCCCACGCCAGGAAATATACGGGGGCGGTTACCGCGCTGGCCCGACCCCGTGAAACTCGGAAGGCTCCGGCGCCATCCACAGAACGCGTGTGAACATCTGGTCGTGACGTTGCAGGGATCGCCGTTAGGTGCGCTTTCAACGCGCGTCGATGACCGGCCGCGCGTCGGTCGCATGGACCGCGGCGCTTGAGCTCGAGTACGTCGCTCTGGAGGACGCGCTCGGGCTTGTGCTGCTCGTCGTCGACGACCCGCGCTACGCACGCAAGCGCGCGCTGGCTGGGCCGGTAGCGTCGCCGGGGTCCCAGGCTAGCCCCGATCGGCGAGGCCGTTGAGGCGTGGCAGGTTCTGCCTCCCGGCCACGGGACGACTTATCAGCTGATCGAGGCCACGGTCTCCGACTCAGACAGCGGGGAGTGGGCGACCACGAAGACCTGGGTCGACGGCGCCAGCGGGCTGCCGCTCCGTTTCGCGAGCAGCACGCAGCCGGGCGGCGGGCCAGCGGAGACGTTCTGGACCTATGAGGCACACCCGTTGAGCGCCTCCGACCTTCCGGGTGACTGGTTCAGCGTCTCGCGCCCTGAAAACACGGCATCGGATACGTCCGCGCAGTCGCTGACGGCTCTGCCGCTGGGCGCGCAGCGAGACCGCGCGAGTGGCCGCGCCTACGCACCGCTCTCCCTCGGCCGCGGGTTCGCGCTCGGCGCGCAGCCGATGTGCTTTCTCGGAGCGCAGGCGGTGCAGACGTACGATCAAACGAGCCCAAGCCGGTTCGACGCGTTGGACGCCGAGCTTGCTCCGGACCCCTACGGTCCGTTGAGCTGGGTCGATGTCGATTACGGCGCGCCGCAGGGTGGGCGCTGCACGCTGGGCGACGCCCACACACCAGTACGGCTATCGCTGCGTAGCATGCGCAGCGACAGCGAGATGGGTCGTGCCTACCGCGCCGCCTACACTCGAGCTGGCGAGCGCATGCAGATCGCAGTGCCTGAGATCGGTCAGCCGCTGGGCTTGGGCCTTCCGCTTGGCGGGTCTAAGATCGCGGCACTCGTGGTGCCCGGAGCGGACGGCGAGCTGTCGTCGCTGCTTGCCGTGGGCGACACGACCATGGAGATCACCGGCGACGTCACGCCGGCGCGGCTGCCGCAACTGGCCGCACTGCTGGTGGCGGGATGATGCGCAATCGCTGCTACTGGACCGCTGCCGGCGTAACGGTCGCCATCGTTGCCGCGGTCTCGCTCGGACTCGCGTCGACGGCGGGTTCGCATCTGCGCGACGGCCAGGGCCGGTGGTACTTCCGGGGCTTCACGGCAGGCCAGGACGACGGGAGCAGCAAGAGCGACCCGGTGAACGTGCTGTTCTACCGTGGCGGCCCGTATCGCTAAGCCGCGTCGATGATCACATCCATGAACATGCGGCGCTGGCCGACGTGTGCCAACGACATGTGGGCCCCGGTCGCGAGACAAGCTGCGCCGATGAAGACGGCGAATCGCGCCATCACATCCGCGTCTGGGATGACCTCGAGCACTCGCGCGATACGAGAAGCCACGGTGCTCCGGATCAGTGGGCTGTCGGCGCGATACACGAGGACCTGAGGGTCGACGGCGACCATGTGCCCGGCGAGGACTGGGAGGCCTCCGAGCGGTGGCTGCTGCGCAGGATGCGATCTCACTGCCAGTATCCGCATTGGCGCGTCCTGCCGGGCTCCACCGGACGAAACGGGCGCTTTCGCGGGCTCCGAAGTGACGGATACGTGTCGCTGCTCACGCTTACGCACACCTCGTCGCCCGGGCCGTGCCCGGCGCGCTGAGGCCGCGGTGGGGCCGAAGGCCGCGCGCCCGCTCGCACTGCTGGTCTGCGTGCTGACGGCGGTGCTTCCCGGCTGCGGCGAGGAATCGAAGCCGCGCGTATCGGCCAACCTGCAGCGCCAGCTACCGACGCACGTGGCGCAACTGGCCAGTCGGCTGTGCGCGGACCCCTCGCTGCCCCGCCCCCGGGCCAAGCGGGACCGGCGCGTAGCCGCTCGTCAGCTGCGCGCGCTCGAACGCGCCTACCGGCACGATCCGGACGCCCTCGTGCGCGCGACGTTCGTCTTGTCCGAGGGCGGCACGAAGCACAAGGACATCACCGTCACCGCGCTGGCGAAGAGCCATCTCCTTGGATTTGAGTCCAGGATGGACGATATGGCTCTGCCGGACGCTCACAAACGGTGCCTGCGAAACGGGCGCGCCAGGCTCCTCGCGATCGTGAACCCGCGATCCTGACGCCGCCGCCCGGCATTTCGCGGAGGATGCCAGGCCCTTCGGCACCCGCGCATCCGGAAATAGGTGAAGAACCCGCCCCCGCGGCCTGGTCGGCGCCTAGCGTCAACGCGCGCACACCCCACCGGTCCGATCGCAAGTAGACATGGCAGTCCTTATGTAAAACTGCGGCGTTCACACGAGGTAGCGCTCCCTGGCATCCTCTCTCGATTCCCACTCGTTTGTCAGTGGGATCCGACGCGATGTCAGTGCTTAGTCCCATCTCGATGTCAGTGGCTGAGCGACTCGCGAACACGCCGTAGACCCGTAGACACTGGCGTCTCTGCGGCGAGCTCGACGCGACGGGCGTTCGCTAGACGCCATAGGAATGCGGCGGGAACGCACTGTCAATAGACTGGGATTCCACACCTCGCGCGACGACGAGATCAGCTCCGTCGGTGGCGCCTCAGGCGTGGGCTGACTCCGGGTGCTCCCGACAGTTGGGAGCCCGATAGGTCTTTGAGGTCGGACGGTCCCGCCCATGGGCGGGACCGTCCGTGCCTCGGCTCAGGGTGCCTCCTTTACCGCCAAGTGAGGGAGCTGAGCTGATGACCAAGGATGACGTGCTGTTCGGCTATCGCCTGCAGTTGTTCGCCGAGGCCGCACGAACCAAGAACGTGTCGGCGGCGTGCCGCACGTTCGGAGTGCACCGCTCGACGTACTACGCCTGTAAGCGCCAGGTCGACCGCCATGGCCTGGAGATGCTCCGCCCGCGCGAGCGCTGGCGCCCGCAGATGCCCACCGCGCTGCCGAAGATGATCGAGGAGCGGATCGTGTCGTTCTCGATCGCGCACCCGGGCCTGGGGCCCAAGCGCGTCGCGTCCGAGCTCGCGCGGGAGAAGTGAGGTGGCATCATCGTTTCGCCCAACGGCGTGTGGAAGGTGCTCTGCCGTCATGGCCTGAACACGAGGGCAAAGCGCCTGGGACTGATCGTCGGCTACGCCGCGCCCTACGAACCGCCACGTGATCCTGGGCCTGAGCAGCACATTGACGTCGATCGGCCCGGTGAGCTGGTCGGGATCGACTGCTTCTACGTCGGCCGGCTGAAGGGCACCGACGGCGCGATCTGGCAGCTGACCGCGATCGACATCGCATCATCGTTCGCGTGGGCTGAGCTGATCGTCTGCAAGCAAGGCAACCCGACCGCGCGCCAGACCAGCATCCTCGCCCGCCCGTCGCCGCAGAGCTCAAGGCCGCCGGCTGGGCGCTCGAGCGTCTGCTCTCGGACAACGGCAACGAGTTCAAGGGCGACTTCACGAGCACCCTCACCAAGCTCAACGCCCGCCACAGCCGCATCCACGCCGGGCGCCCACAGACCAACGGCGACGTCGAGGCGCTGCACAAGACGATCCTCGACGAATGCTGGCGCCCCGCCTTCGCGCGCTACATCTACCCGCGCCTCAGCGGACTACGCCGCGAGCTCGACACGTACCTCACCTACTACAACACCGACCGCGTTCACCACGGCCGCCTCACCCGCGGCCGCATACCCGCAGACATCGTCTACCGTGCCCGCAAGATGAAGACCCGATGAGCCGCACCCGTGGGCACATCCCGGAGTCCGCCCACCTTAGAGCGCGTTTACGGTGCGTCTCGGTCGTGTGGCGTGTGCTGTTCGTCGGTCGCTTTCTGTCTCGGCTGGAGGAGGCGAAGGTGCAGAGCGCCATGCAGCAGCAACGCAGCGTCACCGACTCCGACCGAGTCGATTAGGCCGTGCGAGATGTCGTTGCGCAGGTTGAGGCCGAACTGATCTCCCAGAACGTTGTAGAGGTAGTCGATCCAGCCATCGTCATCCGTGAAATGCTCACGAAGTTCCAGGAGGAGGATGCCGAGAGTACGCGCGCCGCCGGGCTTTCCAGCGACCGGCTCGCGCATCACGGTCAGCCCTACTCGACGGGCCATCTCCCGAATCGTTGACTCGATGCGTGGCACGAGCACGTGCGCTGACTCGTCAGGCAGGCCGTCCCAGAATAGTTCTAGCGCTCGCGCGATCCGCTCGCCTCGTTGAGGTCCGATCAGGTCTGGGGAGAAGAAGTCGGCGAGGTCGTCGTGGGTCGGCCGTTCGTGGCGCTCTTCGATCGCTAGGAGTGCGCGGGCGTAGAAGGCGCTGCTCATTCGCGCGTACATCGCGCGGCGTTCCGACCGTTCGAGGCTCTCTCGGCTTTCGTCGTCAGCGGCGCGAAATCGCGTAGCTGCTGTCTCGTGGCCCATCACCTGTCGCGTGAAGAGCTTCGAGAACACGAAGTCTTCGCCCTCCTCGGCGAGTTGTTGGTCGATCTCGTCGTTGGTTCCGCCGGGCGGACCGTCGCGTCCGAGGCTGCTCAGTGCTTCTTGCCAGCCGGGACTCACGATCGAGTCGATCCATTGCTCGATCTCCTCGGTCGGAAGTGCCACCGTCGCCGAGATCGTCTTGAGGTCGACGTCCGCTGGGCGGATGTTCTGCAACTCGACGCGGATCTCGTCCGCCTCGGAGGTTAGGCCGTAGGTGCGGGCGACCTCTAGGGCCTGCTCAAGGCGGATCACGCGCATCATCGTGTCGCCCTTGGTGGCCTCCAAGCGCCATCGCGCTACCTGGGCACGGCGTACCCCAATCTGCTCGTCCCCACTGAGCAGCCGTGCTCTTAGCTCGCCCAAGCTCTCAAAGATGTACGGATCGTCGCCATAGCGCTGCTTCGCCGACTCCATGAGCGCGGCGAGCTCCGTCGGCCGATGCTCGTCACGCAGAGCAATCAGCGCCCGCAGGATCATGAGGACCGCTCCTGGAGCGCGCTCCTCAAGAGCGATGACGTCCTCGATGAAGGCCTGCGAGCGAGCTACGGCACGCGCCCGTAGGTCTGCGTTGTTGAGCGCGGTCGCCAGCTCGAGCGCTCGCGACAGGCAGTCGGTCCGCCCCATGATGTGCCAGTGGTCGAGATCCACGAGCTCTAACAGCGCTTCGGTTGCGGCTTGGCCGTGGACGTGTCGCGGCTGTGCACCTCGTTCCCAGAGCAGATCGTGCAGTCGTGCCAGCGCGACCGGGCCTGGGAGTTCACCGACCGCTTCCTTCCAGGTGTGCACATCTCCGTCCTCCACGTCCGGCAGTGCGGGAGGGAAGCTCCAATCTCCATCTGAAGCCATCGGCGCGAACGGTCCGCTGGCGCGGTCTTGCGTTTCGCGGCGCGTCTGCGGGACCAGGCGGTAGCCGAAGGCGAAGGCGAACGATCGAAAGCGTGCCTCATCGCCCTCGGGTACCACCCGCGCAAGCGTGGAGCTGACCTGATGCCATTCGGGGTCGCCGTCGAGCGCCTGACGAACGGCAGCCGCAACGTCTGGATCGATCATGGGTGCAGTCTGCTTCGTCGCGCGGCACGGCGCATCCTGCGAACGCGGCAGAGGCAGGCGTTGCCCGCTGCGGATAGCCTCCCGTGATGGACCTCGGACGGCGCAGCGCGAGGATCTTGCGTGGTTTCGAACGGCCGCCCTGGCAACCTTCGCCGCCTTCACAGCGTCCCTCGCATTAGGAGTTGCTGCAGGCGGCCCTGGTTGGCTGAAGGTGGCGGGTCCCGCGGTGGCCGTCACTGCTGCGCTCGTAGCCCTCGTCCTCCACACGGCGGAGCGACGAGCGTCGCAGCGTGAAGCTCAGGATTTCGGCATCACGTCGTCGGACGCCCACGTCGGCGTAGCTTCATCCAGCGATGCGTCCGAGCCCGCGATGGTGCCCGACGCTCACCGCGATTTCCTTCGCAGACGTGCCGCCTCGATCTACAAGACGGTACTCCAACACGGACCGGTCGCGTTCGAGAGTCCGGAGGCTGCGGCGAGCTTCGCGGCCCATTTTCCTGAGTTCATGGAGACGCTGAATGAGTGGCACGACGCGCTCGACCGAGAGACAGCCGCCAGGACGGCGCTGCGCAACCGACTCGCCGCTGAGTGCGCGTCCAGAGGGATGGACCAGCCGCCCCATGAAGCGGCCGCGATCATCGACCTGCTTGCGAAAGACCTCCACCAAGGTGCGCTTGAAGGCACGCTGGACCGTCCTCGGGAGGTTGGCGTGACCCCGGTGGTTCGGTCCGGTGCTTGTGAGAGTCCTATGCGCCTACGATCGTGGGCGAGGAGGACGCAAGGGCATGACGCGACGCAGGCATGCGCCGGAGCAGGTCATCCGCAAGCTGCGCGAGGCCGATCGCATGGTGGCTGAGGGCAAGACGGCCGTTGAGGTCGCGCGGCACCTCGAGATCAGCGAGAACACCTATCACCGCTGGCGCGACCAGTACGGCGGGATGAAGGCCGACGATGTCAAGCGCTTGAAGGAGCTTGAGCGTGAGAACCAGCGGTTGAAGCGGATCGTGGCCGATCAGGCGCTGAACATCGACGCCCTGAAGGAGGTCGCGAAGGGAAACTGGTGAGCCCGGCCCGTCGGCGCCAGGCGGTCGCGATGCTGCGCGACCGCCTCGGTGTCAGCGAGCGCCGGGCGTGCCGGTACGTCGATCAGCACCGCTCCACGCAGCGCCGCGAGCCAGTGCTCGCCGACGACGATCAGGCGCTGCGCGTCGCGTTGCGCTCATTCGCCGCCAAGCGGCCGCGCTGGGGCTACCGCCGCGCGCACCATCACCTGCTGCAGGAGGGCTGGCACGTCAACTGCAAGCGCGTGCAGCGCGTCTGGCGCGAGGAAGGGCTGCGGGTGCCCCGGACGCGGCGGCGCAAGCGAGCGGTCGGCGACGGCCCCGACGGCCGCGAGATCAACGCGATGGCGCCCGACGAGGTGTGGGCGCTGGATTTCCAGGCCGATCAGACCAGCGACGGCCGGCCGATCCGGCTGGTCAACATCATCGATGAGTACAGCCGCGAGGCGCTCATCATGCACGCCGCCCGGTCGATCGACGCCGACGCGCTCGTCGCCCGCCTCGACGCGCTCGTGGCCAGCCGCGGACGCGCACCACGGTTCGTGCGGATGGACAACGGGCCAGAGCTGACGTCGCACGCGCTGCGTGACTGGTGTCGCTTCAGCGCCGCCGGCAGTGTGTTCATCGAGCCGGGTTGCCCGTGGCAGAACCCGTTCGTGGAGTCCTTCCACGCCCGCGTCAGAGACGAGTTGCTCAACGGCGAGCAGTTCGCGTGCATCGCCGAAGCCCGGGTGCTCGTCGACGACTGGCGCGAGGACTACGGATGAAAGTCAAGTTGTACGGATGAAAGTCAAGTTGTCTGGACGCTGTTCCTCCTTGGTGGCAGACTCGGCGTGGGCGCGGGTGACTGACGTAGCGAAGCGCAGACCGCTGGGGCTTACGGAGTCTGCCGCGCGGCTTTGCCCCTCGAGGGCCTTTGAGATGCGCGCCCCGGTGTCGCGCCCGCGCCCGCCTTTGGTGGTCCCGCGGCTTTCCAGTCGGCGACGAGCCGTCGGTATGCCTGCTCGGCCTGTTCGACGATCGCGTGTTCGGCTTGGCGCTGGTGGGTCTTCAGGTGCGCGCGCCCGGTGATCGAGCGGCCCTGCTGGCGTGGCGCGCCGAGCATCAGCTCAAGCCGGCGGATCTTCTCGCGCACGAGCGCTGGCCTGGCGAATGCGTAGTCCTGTCCGCGGCTGAGCAGGTGCCAGACGATCACCACGAGCTTGCGGGCGGTCGCGACCGTCGCGATGTTCGCGCCCCGTCGCGCAGCGATGCGCTGGTGAAATGCGCGCAGCGGGCCGGCACTGCGAGCGGCGTGCCAGGCCGCTTCGACGAGCAAGCCACGGACGTCGCCGGGCCCCTGCTTGCTGATCTTGCCGTGCTTGGCGGGCTCGTTGCCCGACTGGCGCACGCGCGGATCAAGACCGAGATAGGCGACCAGTTGGCGCGGTGTCTTGAAGCGACGCACGTCGCCGATCGCGCCGAGCAACGCGATCGCGGTCACCAGGCTGACGCCGGGTAGCGTCATCAGCCTCAGCGCATCCGGATCGCTGATCGCGTCGGCTCCGAGGATCTTGTCGAGTTGCTCGAGTTCGCTGCTGGTGAAGTCGATCTGGCGCAGGCCGGCCTGCACCGTCAGCTGCTCGTCGACGGGAAGCTGCTGGACGCGTTCGGCGAGCCACCGGCGGCCGCGAACCCCGAACAGGTCGCTGACCGGCGGCCGCTCGATGAGATTGCGCTGCAGCACCGCATGGACCTGGTTCTTGTCTCGGGTGCGAGCGCGGACCAACGCACAGCGCCGCGAGATCAGCCGCCGGCGCGTGCGGGCCTTCTCGTCGGGGGTCCAGACCTCATCCAGAAAGCCGACGGCCAGCAGCTGCGCCAAGACCTTGGCATCGATCCGGTCGGTCTTGGCTCTGCGCGACACCTCGCGCACGGTCTTGGGATTGGCCAACACCACGCGATGTACGTGCGGCTCGATGATCCGGGCGATCGCCAACGCGTTCGCAGTCGCCTCGATCACGACCTCATCGGTGTCGACGAGACTCTGCGCGAACAGCGCCAGCACCGCCGGCCTGGTCTCGATCCGGCCCGCCGCTCGCACGGCGCCGTTCTCGGCGATCGCGATCTCGCAGAAGTCGCGATGCACGTCCATTCCGATACTTCGCATCCAGCCCTCCAGCTCGTCGGGTGACCAAACGAGAGGCGTCGGGCGAGAACGACAACTACGGATCCGTGCTCTCAGCACACCCGGACACTCGCGGGGGCGGCCAACTACAAATCACGGGCGCTCAGCCCATAGAAGCTCCAGGCCTGCCCAGACGCGCTCTCACACGAGCCCCCGCCCGGGACCAACGGCGACGCTACGCCCGGACCCGGACGGCGAGCCCAAGTGACATCTTCATGGCCCTACAACCAGCGCCGGCCGCACTCGGCGCTCGGAATGCAGGCCCCGGCCGTGTTCGCCGCCGCCTACGCGCCGCCGACACATGACCCCCTCAGCACGCCGCGCGCGGACGGAAGCACGCCGCTCGGCTCGCCCTCGGGCTCGCCTTCGCGACGAGCTTCCGTCCGACCAGCCTCCTAGCGTTCGGGCCTACAACCAAGCGACTCTCACAGTCAGTGGACCGAAGAACGGGGTCCCTCCAAGGTGAGTCGGTGCTCGAGAAACGATCCGCCGCACGACGACGGGAGCGCGGAGATGGTCGAGCTTACGTGCGTGCTGGGCGCCTCGGGCTCGGTAGTGGCGAACATCACGCGCGAACCGGCAGAGACCGGGCACAGGCGCGCGATGGCTGCCGTCGACGCTGTCGCAGCGCTGTACCGCGACGCCTGCGGCTGGGGCGAGGTGCGCGAGATCACTGAGGCGCGCAATGCTCGCCGCGACGACCTGTGGCCGACGGTGCAGCATCGCGCCGAGTTGGAAACGCACCGCGAGCGCTTTCGAGTCACCCCTGCTTGCCGGCTCTGCTAAGGGATCGCAGCCCCGACGAACCGCTCGTATGAGACTGACATCATCGCCTTAAGGGCGGACCGACCGTGCGTGGCGCCTGCTCGATATCGCGGCTTACGTCAACCCGCCGACCCCGCATGCCATGTCCAAGAGGACATCATTGGGCCCGCTTGCTGCGATCGAGAGCCGCGATCCATTCTTCGCGTTGGTGTACCGGCAGCTGGTCGGCACCGCTCAGTCGGGCCAGGAGCGCACCCATGCCGGTGGGGCGGATGGTGCTCCATTTGGTCGCCCGCAGCACAGTCGAGCTATCAATCACTTCGTTCATGACGCGCACTCGACCTTTGACCGTGACGCCGAGGAGGCGTCGGTCGCCAAGATCGTCGAGCTCGGCGAGCAAACCTGGCTCTGGCGCAATCGATCCAGTTTCTTGGTGGCCTTCAGCACGAACGAGAGCGCTCTCGTGGGTGCGATAGTTGCTGAATACGCCCAGCGCGACGTACTGACGGTACGTCAACTCTCCGGCCATAGGCACGAGGTACTTCGCAGTCTCAGCAGGCACGGTCGCATCATGTGAGGTCGCGGAGTAGAAGCGCGCTAGGAGCGCGACCTTCCGCTCGTCGTAGGCGTTCGCCGCCTGTGCGAGAACGGCTTCCAGCAAGTCCTCGCCGTCCGAACGCAGCCCATCGCGCCCGTTGAAGAACCCGTCATCACGGAGCGCCTGCCCCTCGCGCGCGCGTTGATCTGCGTCGTTGGCAATGACGAGAAGGGCTGCTCCCACGCGAACCTTCTGACGGGCACGAAAGCGATCAACGACCGCTCGTGCTCCGTGCGTCAATCCGACAGACGCGGCTGCGCCGGCCACCACACCCGGAGGGCCGCCGATCAGCCCGACCGCGCCGCCGACTAGCGCCGCGGCTAGGTCCGTGCCCGCCGCGCAGAGATCGAGAACGCCCTTGTCGTCCTCCTCGACATCGGGCGCGTTCACGCGCACGGGCGGCTGATCCACAGAGCCACCATACGCCGTCGCCGATTGCCTTGATGGAGTAGATCAGCGCACAAGTGGGGCATCAGCTCAAAGCGCCGACGAGGCTTAATCGCTCGCGGCAGCGTGACCCTCAGCACCATCTCCGGGCCGACCTCACGCGGGACGCCGCGTTCGATATACGTTGCGGATATCGCTGCTGACGATCTTCCTGATATCGACCCCGCTGAAGGGGTCAGCCCTACTGCGGTGCCTGACGACGCTGGTCCCGGGGACGCGTCACGATGGCGGAGCGTTATCGAGCACGGTGCCGAATACATCGGAGCGGCCGCAGGCGGTGCCATCGGATTGGTGGGAGGGCCGCCTGGCGCGATCGCGGGCGCGGTCGTCGGCAGTGCCATCGGACACACCTTAGAACGCGCCGGCATGGAGGTTTACGACCGGCTGCTGGTGCGCCGCCAGCAGCAGCGGGTTGGTGCTGTTCTGGCGTTAGCGGAACAGGAGGCCATCCGCGCCCAGCAAGCGGGCGGGAGCATCAGAACCGACGGGTTCTTCGAGGCCACTAAGAGCAGCCGCCGTTCGGGGGCCGATGAGGTCCTCGAAGGCGTGCTACTTCATGCTGCTGATGCGTACGAGGAACGCAAACTGCGTCATCTGGCTGCGATCCTCCCGTCGGTCGCGATGCGCTCGGACATCTCGGTTGCGGACGCTCATCTCCTTACGCGACTGGCCGACCGGTTGAGCTGGCGTCAGCTCCTGATCCTTGGCGTCCTCGTGAATCCGCCCGCTGATGCGTTCGTGCTGTCCGACGTAGATCAGGATGAGCGGGGAAGCACGCCTGTCGCACCGGCTCTCGCCGAGGAGGTCGACGAGCTTGGACGACTCGGACTTCTCGGCGTTACCGACTCGACAGAGCGCGTCGTTCGTGCCGGCGGTACGTTTGACTCCTCGGCCTCTATCTGGGGCACGCCCAAGGCGCGATGGCGACTTACCGAGCTCGGTCATCTGTTCGCAGCCGTCACGCGACTAGACGATCTCGACCCGCCCGAACTGACCGAAGCTCAGGCCTCACTCCTAGCGTGACCACTACCGACGTCGGGAGTTGTCCAGATCGATCGGTCTAGACGGCATCCGGTCCTCGCCCCGCTCCGCCGGCGACTAGCCTTTCTCGAATGAATGGTCCTCGGCGGTTTGAATCGTTCTCAGACCAGGTGCGCGCATGGGCCAGCGTCGCCGATCGCGTCGACATCGATGCCCGCTGGGACGGTGGTGCGCAACTCGCCAACGAGGACGGCGAGTATGTACTCCGGATCGGTCCCACAGAGCACGACCGTCATCTACGAGGGGACGATCGCTCAGGACCCGTGTGAGCAGATCCTGTTCCAGTCGCGAGCCTCGCGCGTGGAGGCCGTCGCGTGGGCGGTGAGGTTCTGCTGGACTGAGGGGAAAACCCGTTTGTGTCAAGCAGCGGCGACCTGCTGGATCGTGACGGTGTGGCCGAGGCGCTCGAGCTGGGCGACGAGGCGCTTGGTCGCGCGTTGGAGGTCGCGTTGGGCGAAGTAGTTGGCGCCGGCTTCGCGGTATAGCTCGCCGTTGGTCAGGATGTGCCAGATCGCGCTGAGGATCGAGTGCTTGACCGCGCCAAGAGCGCGGCCGTGTCCGATTCGTGAGCGCTGGCGCTCGTAGAGCGCACGCAGGTAGGTGTTCTTGGTGCGGATCGCGGCCATCGCGCAATCGTTGAGCGCGATGTTCAGCCATTTCGAGCCCTTGCGCGTGCGCCCGGAGCGCTGCTTGCCCGCGGAGCGGTCGTTGCCGGGGCACTGCCGGGCCCACGACGCCAGGTGTCGCGAGGACGGAAAGACGCTCATGTCGGGGCCGATCTCAGCGAGGATGGTCTGGGCGCTGCGCCGCTGGATGCCGGGGATCGTGCAGAGCAGCTCAGCGGCTGGCGCGAAAGGGGCGATGCGTTCCTCGATCGCGTCTGAAAGGCGGTCGATCTGCTCATCGAGGAAGTCCAGGTGCGCGAGGATCGCGCCGATCAACAGCGCGTGCAGCTCGTCGAAGCGGCCCTCGAGCGCTTCGCGTAGCTGCGGCAGCTTCTGACGCAGGCGGCCTTTGGCGAGCTCGGCGAGGATCTCTGGATCGGTCGTGCCCGACACGAGCGCGTCGAGCATCGCGCGACCGGATACGCCGACGATGTCCGACGCGACGCAGTCCAGCTTGATGTTCGTCTCCTCCAGCGCTTTGTGCAGCCGGTTGGCCTCCCTTTGGCGCTCGGCGACCTGCGTCTTGCGATAGCGCGTGAGCTGCCGCAGATCGCGGATCGCCTTGGGCGGCACGAAGTTGGCCTTCAGCAGACCGGCTTCGGCGAGCTGACACAGCCACGCGGCATCGGACAGGTCGGTCTTGCGGCCCGGGACCTGCTTGACATGGCGAGCGTTGACGAGCATCAGCTCGAAGTCGTCTTCGAGGATGTGCCAGACCGGCTTCCAATAAACACCGGTGGCCTCCATCACGACCTGCGACACTCGGTGCGCAGCCAGCCAGTCACGCAGCGCGAGCAGCCCGCGCACGGTCGTTGAGAACTTGGCCAGGTGCGGCTCGCGCCCGCTGCCGTCCTGGTTGGGGACTCGCACGCACGCGGTGACCTGCGCCTTGTCGACATCGAGCGCCGCCGGGCGCTCGACGATGACATCCATCGCGACCTCCTCGCTCTCAAGGGACAAGATCGCCGCTTGCGAGGGCCTTTGAGACCAACGAGTCTGAGGATCGTGCTCATGCAGCGACAGTCCGGAGTTCCGGAAGAGACCCCCACGCCAAACTAACGACGGGCTCGCAGCTCCATAGTCGATCGGCGTCCGCAGACGACGCCGACATCATCCCCGTTTTCACCCGCCCGGAGCCGGCAACCGCCGAGAGGAACTAACGATCCAATCAGCCGCGGGGAGTCGGTGGCGCGAAGAGAGGCTTGGCGCTCCCACACCGGCCGCCCCCCGCACTCGCACCCACAGCCGCCGTCCCGGTCGAGGATCCTTGGGTTCTCGCGGTGATCGCAACAGGCACTACCCAAGAATGTGTCTGAGATGTCGTTGTTGTTGTCGCTGTTGTCGTAGCCGTCAATCGCAGAGGCTGGGTCGGAGCGCTGCCCGGACCGGTTGATGAGCGACGTTATCTACAACGTCCGACGCGGCCGGGAGCCGTGCGTCAGACCATCGGGACGATGTCATCGACGAACATCAACCTGCAGCCGAGGGCCGGCGGGCGTCGCGAGCGGCGGCGGTTGCGGACGATCGACGCGGCCCCGCTCAGCGACGTCGGGCAACCGCCCGAGTGGACGGCGCCGAGCCGTACCGGCGCCGGTGACTGCGTTTCTCGTCGGCTATCCGCCGCACTCTTCGGCGTACCCTCGGACCTGCGGGCCTGGCGGCCGTGGTGGGCCGGGGGCACCGCCTCGCCATGCCGATGGAGCGCGTTCTCGGCCAGCGCTGCATCGCGCCCGTCGAGATGGCCAATCGCGGGGCTCACACGTCAACACGCGCAGTGCTGATCGCCGCTGCGGTGCAGACCGCGCTTGATCTGCCGCTCACGGATCGGCGGCGAGGCATCGCGAATCCGGCGGGCGTTTGTCGGTCGGGCGCGTACGAAATGCCCGACAGGCTTACCACCGACCCCCGCGGTTGACCAGTGAAAAGTGTTCTGGCGTCCGCCGCGTCGATCCGTCTGCTCACTTCGATGGGCGCGGGCGCACGAGCTTCACCCGCGCGGATGCGGTCGTGATCGCGCCCGTCGCTACCTGCTGTGACGTGATCGTCGCGGTGACCGTGAACGCGGTGCGGCGGCGCAGCGCGCGACGGGACTTCGGGCCCAGGCGCAGCTTCACCGATCGCGTCCCGGCCGCGACGACGTAGTTCGTCTTCGCGAGCGTCGCGGGCTTGCTCGTGCCCGGCAGCCGCGCCGCGAGCTTCAGCACGCCTCTGCAGCTCGGTGCGATGACCGTCGTGCAGCGCACGCGCAGCCGGACGTGCCCGCTCGCGTCGAGGTTCGCCCGCGTGACCGCGATCACGGCCGTCGCGTGCTCGACGCTGTCGCCGGCGCTGGCGTCCGGGCTTTCGAGGGTGATCCCCGGCGGCGGCGGTGGCGCGCCCGGTGGTGGCGACGACACCGGCGGCGGCACGGGCGGTGAGACGGGCGGCGGAACCGGCGGCGGCGGTGAGACGGGCGGTGGGACCGGCGGCGGCGGTGGGGGCGGCGGTGGCGGAGAAACGGGCGGGTCGGTTTCGATCCCGCCGGGCGTGACGGTGCCCGCGCTGCTACCGGCACCGCAGTACAGCTCCTCCGTGCCGGTCGACCGGTAAGGGCAATCGGCGATCTCGAGCAGTCGCAGCACCGCCTCGCGGTTGCGTGAGGTCTGCGCCGGGATGTTCTCGTCGGGCGCATAGAAACCGAAGCTGCCGCCCCACATCTCGAAGCCGTAGGCGAAGATCGACTCGCTGCCCCACAGCCAGTCGCGCAGGTTGCCGTCGGAGATGTAGAGCTCGGACGCCTGCTGGGGCTTGTAGGCGTTGGTCTGCGCCATCGACGTCCCGAGCGCGGCGAACGCGTCGCGCTGATCCTGCGTCATGCCCGGCGCGGTATCGGCGAAGAGGTATGCGAACGGCCACATCACGAGCTCCCCGTAGCTGTGGAAGTCGATCGAGGCCTTGATCTGCTGCACGCCGCCCACGCGCCGCCAGACCACGAAGTCGCGCAGCGCCCGGGTCTCCGGCGCGCCGAACGGCGTCGCCCCGCGGAACTCCTCGCTCGCGGGGTTCGAGCTCGAGCCGTCGCAGCAGCCCCACTGCCAGCCCCAGTTGCGATTGAGGTCGGTGCCGAGGTTCAGCGACGGCGGGTTGGGCTGGCGGTTCTTGCGCCAGCTCGCGTAGCGGCCGGTCGCGACGTCGTACTCCGCGCCGTCGGGGTTGACCGTCGGGACGATCCAGATCTCGCGCGAGTCGACGATGTCGCGGATGCGCTGGTCGGTGGCGTACTGGCTCGTCAGCTCGTTGAGCAGGTACATCGCCTGCTCGACCGTCAGGTGCTCGCGCGCGTGCTGGTTTGCGTCGATGAGGACCTCGGGCTCGGCCTCGTTCACGCCGACGTTGTCGGAGACCTTGAGCGCCCAGAGGTCACGACCTTCGTAGCTCCTGCCGAGCGTGACCCGGCGCACGATCGCCGGGTACGCCTGCGTGATCGCAAGCGTCTCGCTCGTTACCTCGGCGTACGTGTGATAGCCGCGATCCTCGGCGGGGAACTCCGCGGCGGCGGGCGTCGCGAGCGCGGTCGCACCGACGAGCGCGAGCGCGAGGCTCGGCATCCAGCGACATCGTGCGATCCGCATGCGCATTCCTTTCCGCGACGCCTCATCCGGGGGCGCCGACACGAACGCTACGCGGTTTTCGGTGAGACCAACCCCTGTGCGACGAATCGCATGAGCCCGCGCTCGGTGTCGCGGGTCGCTGAGACGAGGACGTTCGCCGTGCGGCCGTCGACGTCGATGCGCAGCGTGTGGGCGCTGATCGCGGGCCCGTCGAAGGCGAGCAGGACGAGCGGCTGGCCGCCGTCGGCCCACTCGCACGGGCCGGCCGAGAGGTTGCGCACCTGGATCTTGAGCGTGTCCTCGCGCGGGGTGATGTCGAGCCGAAACAGGCCGGGCGCGTAGAGCAGCGCCGCTCGCGCGCCCTCCTCGATCGGCTTCGAGCACGACAGCGCGATGCCGCCGCCGGGCAAGTCCGAGGCGAGCTGGCCGGGGAGGTCAGGCATCGCCGGACTCGGTCCCTTCGCGCCCCGCCGGCGAGAGCGGCTCGGCCCGTTCGCGCGCGAGCGAGAGCGCGAGCCAGCCGCCCTCCTCGCGCTCCTCGCACAACGCGAAGCCTCGATCGCCGTAGAGCGCTCGCACCTCGTCGCGCGTGTCCGGGCGGATCCCGGAGGCGATGAGCTCCTCGACCGCGCCCGGCAGCCGCGCGGCGACGCCCGCGTGGACGGCGGCCGGCACGTTCGCGGCGACGACCCGCGCAGCCGGAGCCGGGTCAGCCAGCAGGTCGAGCACGCTCGTCCGCACGACCACCCCGTTGCGCCGCGCATTCTCCGCAGCCGCCGCGACGCTCGGCTCGTCGCGGTCGACGGCGTCCACGGGCTCGAAGCCGAGGATCCCCGCCGCGATCGCCAGGGCACCCGCGCCACAGCCGAGGTCGGCGAAGCCACCGCGCGGCTCGAGGTCGACGAGCAGTGCCAGGCACATCCGCGTCGTCGGGTGCGCGCCCGTCCCGAACGCGACGCTGCGGTCGATCACGACGTCGAGCAGCCCGGGCGCGGGCGGCGGGTCAAGCGGCGAGCGCAGCCAGACGCGCCCGCCGATCGCGACGCCGCCGTCGGCGTCCAGGCGCCGGCGCTCGCGCCAGTCCTCCGGCACGTCGCGCTCGTCGAGTGAGATCAGCGCGCCGCCCGCCAGCTCGACGAGCTCCTCGCGCGGGGGCAGCGGGCCGGTCAGCGCGTGCGCGACGAGCTCGGCGACGCCTCCGGGCGCGGCTCGGCTGTGCACGCCATCGGCAAGGCGCGGGAGCAGCGCGTCGAGCACGTCCTCGACCGCGTCCTCGCGGACGCGCAGCACGACGCGCCGCACCGCGCGCGACTCAGCCGGTCGCAGCCGGCGGGGCGCCCGACAGGGCCTGTGCGCTGACCTGCACCCCTCCGTCAGCCTTCTCGAACGGGGTGATCGTCACCGTGTGCACCGAGCCGTCGCCGTTGTCGATGACCTGGATCACGGCCGGCAGCAGCAGGCCGATGAGGATCGCCTGCGACGACTCGCCGGGGTTGATCGTGCCGTGCTGCGGCGCGCCCTGCTCGTCGGGGGCGGCGAGGGCGTAGTCGAGCGTGCCCTTCGAGAGGTTGCGGATCTTGACGTTCAGGGTCCGCTTGTTGGCCTCGTGCCAGTCGTCGAACGCCATCGTCTTGCCCACGCTCATGAGCTGCTTCGCCTCGGGACCGGCGAGCTGCGTGGCGGTCAGCACGCTCCCGTCGCCCTCGACGAACGCGGCGGAGGCGGCGCTGCTCTTGATGTAGTCGGTGAGGTGCTTCTCGATCACGGCGTCGGCGGCGTCGAGCTTGAGGAATCGCTCGTCGGCCTGGTCGAGCTTCAGGTAGCCGTTCAGGGCGTCGAGCTTGATGTAGCCGTCGAGGGCGCCGAGCTTGAGATAGCGCGCGTCGGCGGTGTCGAGCTTGAGGAAGCGCGCGTCGGCGTCGGTGAGCTTGAGGTAGCCGTTGAGCGCGTCGAGCTTGAGGAAGCGGCCGTCGGCGGTGTCGAGCTTGAGGTAGTCGTTCAAGGCGTCGAGCTTGAGAAAGCGCGCGTCGGCGTCGGTGAGCTTGAGGTAGCCGTTG
Organism: uncultured Actinomycetes bacterium; assembly: GCA_963839905.1. Lineage (GTDB taxonomy): Bacteria > Actinomycetota > Thermoleophilia > Solirubrobacterales > Solirubrobacteraceae > CADCVQ01. The sequence goes on from CAWIXC010000020.1 coordinate 243,675, forward strand.
AGCGCCTCGAGCTTGAGGTAGCGGGTGTCGGCGTCGCCGAGCTTGATGTAGCCGCCGAGGGCGTTCGTGATGAGCTTGTGGAAGCGGGCGTCGGCGTCGGTGAGCTTGAGGAACAGGCGGTCGGTCTGCGCCTTGAGGTAGATGCCCTTCTGGATGCTCGCCTTGTTGAGGTCCTGGTACTTGACCGAGCCGTTGACGATGTTCGAGCCCGTGATCGTGATCGTCTTCTTTGCGGCGGGCTCGGCGTCGACCGTCGGCGGCGGCTCGGTGCCGCGGCCCAATCCGATGCCGGCGAGCAGGCCGAGCGCGCCCGCGGCAAAGCCGAGTTGAATGCTCGCCGCGCGGCGCCGGACGTACTGAGCCATCGAACCCTCCTGGTCGGTGCCGCGAGCCTAACTGTGGAAGTGACCGGTGCGCTGGGACTCTCGCCTTTTCTCCTCCGGCGTGCCCTGCGCCTCGGGCCGCATGACGAGCAGCCCGATCAGCCTGGAGACGACCATCGCGATGTAGGCCACCCCGGCGATCTGCTCGAGCATCGACAGGCTGCGGGCGGACGCCTTGACCGGGATGACGTCGCTCAGGCCGGTGCTCGACAGCGTCGTGAAGCTCAGGAAGAGCAGCTCGACCCAGGTGCGGGTGGCGTCCGGGTTGTTGGCCGCGGTGAAGCTCTGCGGCTCGATCACCTGGCAGACGGTGTAGGCGTAGGCGAACGCCCAGGCGACGAGCGTGAACGTCGCGCCGACGGCGAAGAGCTCGTCGCGCGTGATGACGTGGTCGGCGAGCATGTAGGCGATGAGCGCGCCGGCGGCGTAGAAGTACAGCAGCGCCTCGAGCGCCGACGAGTACGGCAGCAGGTGGTCGTCGCCGGTAACGGCCTGGATCAGCAGCAGGATCGTGGCGGGAATCCCGAGCAGGACGACGACCCAGGTGAGTCCGGGCGTGCTACGCACCGCGAGCACGACGAGCCCGAGGATCGCGATGCCGAAGACGCTGAACAGCGCGCGCCCGACGTCGCTCGTCTCCATGAATGGGTAGAGGAGCACGCCCAGCAGCTGCGCGGCAAGCAGCAGCGCCGAGGGCTCGCGACGAGCGAGGGAAGCCACGCCGGGAAGCTAGCCCCCGGCGCGGTCGGCACCGCGCCGGCAGGTAGCCCGGCGTAGGCCGCATGTCGTTGCGCGGCGTCTACGAATGGCCGTTCTGTGGCGAGGCGGAGCACACGACCTATGGACCGCGAGCTGGTGCCGCAGGCGGCTCCACCGGCGTCCGCACGGCCGTAGCCGGTCTACGTCGCGTCGACTGCGACTCTTGGACTCAGGTTGGAGCGGCGACCTGTAGTCCGAGCGCAGCCCCTGCTGCCGTCATGCGCTGGTCGTAGGTGACCAATGCCGCGAGATCGTTGCCGAGTGTCACCGCCGATGCCAGATGAATCGCGTCAAGGGTGCGCAGTTCGACCGGGTTGAGCCCTGCGGCGGTCCGTCGAACACGGGCGCTGATCGGGATTAGTGCGAGGGCCGCCAGCAGGACATCGATCGTTTCATCGCCGGCGACACCCTCGCGACCATCGGCACGTGCACGGCGCGCAGCGCGAGGTAGCTCGATCGTCGTGATCGTGCTTGTCGCGAGGCCACGCCACGTCGATAGCGCATGCTCGAGCGCGTCGGACTCGGCCTCGTAGACGACGAGCTTGACGAGTGCGGACGTATCGACGTAGGCGACGCCGCGAGCGCCTTCAGACACGCTCGCCGCGCTGCTGCTGCACGGCGCGCGTGCCCGCGTCGCTCACGGGTCCGGCCTGCGGCCCTCTAATCGCCAGGAAGTCCTCAAAGAGGCGCGTGGGTGGCTGCACGACGCCATCGCGCGCGAGCCGATCGAGCACCTCAAGCGGATCAGGAGGAGTGCCGGATGAGGTCTGCGCCATGACCTCAAAGGCTAGCCGAGCACCGCGACGGAACTCCTCCCTCGACGGGTCGGGTAGCTTGCGCACGTGCCCAGCGTCCGCATCGCCATTCCCGCGCTCGCGGCGATGACGCTGCTGCTGAGCGTCCCGTCGCTCGCACAGGCCGCGCACGTGACCAGCAAGAAGCCGTGGGCGGCCGGTAACGAGTACCTCGTCGAGGCCGACGTCGACGGGCGCACGCGACCCCAGAGCGAGCCACGCGCGAAGATCGACTGGCTGAAGAAAGGCCAGTGGGTGACGATCCAATGCCAGGTCATGGGCGAGCTCGCCTACGGCTCGCGGATCTGGGACAAGGTCGGCGGCTACTTCGTGCCCGACCAGTTCATCAAGACCTACACCGACGGCTTTCTCAGCGGCTCGCCGCGCTGCGGGGTGCCGCCCCCGGCGAACCCCACCACGCCGCCGGCCGGGACCCCGCCGCCGCCCGGCGGCGGCCCGGCCATCACCACACCACCGCCACCGCCACCACCACCGCCGCCGCCGCGCGCCGGTTGCACGCAACAGGCGGTCCGCGTCGGGCCGCTGACAGCGACGGCGTGCTTTCGCCGCGACGGCAAGGCCTACGTCGCCAGCGGTCAGGTGCGGGTGGCGGGGGTCGTCGTGCGGACGACCGGCGCCGGCGCCGAGGTGCGGATCGAGCCGGCCGCCCTCGAGATCAGCACGACGGGGCAGACGCAGGTCTCCGTCGGCACTCTCGTGCTCTATCGCCGGGCGATCGACTGGCACGTGGGGCGGCAGTTCGCGTTCTCGGTCGAGCGCGGTCTGAAGCTGCGCGGCCTGCCGATCACCGGCAGCGCGACGTTCGACGCCGATGCGCGCAGCCGCTCGGTGCTCGTCGGCCTCAACCTGCAGCTGCCCAGCGTGCTCGGCGGCGTCAGCGGCGCGACGGTGGTCCGCGCTTCCGGCGACGGCGTCGCGGTCGACGACATCAACGTCACCGCCGGGTCGGCGCGTCTCGGACGCTTCGAGGTGCGCGACCTCGCGCTGGCGTACTCCAACGCCGCGGGCGTCCCGCACTTCGAGGGGCAGGGCACGCTCGTGCTGCCGTCGCCGTTGTCTCCGACCGTGACCGCGCGCTTTGGCTTCGGTGTGGGCGACGGGTACTTTCACGCCGGCGGCGATGTCGCCAACATCAGGCGCCCGCTGGCCTATGGCGTGTTCTTGCAGCGCATCCGCTTCGACATCACGATCAACCCGGTCAGGCTGAGCGGCGGCATCGGCGTCAGCGCCGGGCCGCAGCTGTTCGGGACCGAGGCCGTCTCGGTCGACGGGGACTTCACGTATGAGAACAGCAATCCGGACCGCTACGCGATCACCGGCAGCGCGCGCATCGTCGACATCCAGCTGGCGTCCGGCTCGGTCTCCTATCAGACCGACGGGCGCTTTGACATGAGCGCGCAGGGATCGTTTCAGAAGTTCGGCGTCGGATTCGAGGGGTCCCTGCAGGGCTGGGTCGACGGTGGGAACGCGTTCAACTTCCAGGGCAACGGCGCGGTCAAGGTCGGGAGGTTCCGCAACGGCGGCGACGCGGTGGTCTCGTCGTCGGGGGCCGCCGCGTGCCGTCACGGCTTCGGCCCGGACGTCGGCTTCGGCTACGGCTGGGATTCGGGCTTGCCGCACATCTTCGCGAGCTCGTGCAACGTCGGCGACTGGGTGGTCGGCAACTCGACCCGCCAAGCCGGGCCGCCGACGTTCGGCAGCTTCGCGATCGCGGGCGGACAGCCGGTGGCGGTCTTCAGCGTCGTGGGCACGCTGGCGCCGCCGCGGGCGATCCTGACCGGCCCGGACGGCGCGACGGTCGCCACGACGCCGGACGATCCATTCGGCGGCATCGACGACGGCAGGGTACTCCTGTTTCAGAACCTCGAAGACCGGACGACCTACATCGCGGTCAAGGACCCGGCGGGCGGGCTGTATCGCATGTCGCTGAGGGCGGGCTCCGCCCCGGCGAGCGTCTTTCGCTCGGCGCAGTCGCTGGCCGCGCCGCGGGTCCGGGCACGGGTCGACGGGCGCGGTCGTCGCCGGGCGCTGCGCTGGACCTTCACCGCCGTGCGCGGGCGCTCGGTCGTGTTCTACGAGCAGGGCCGCGACACTCGCCGGCGTCTGACGGCGACGACACGCCGTCAAGGCCGCGTCGCGTTCGCCGTGCCGGATGGTCGGAGGGGACGCCGCGAGATCGTCGCCATCGTCCGCCAGGACGGGTTGACGCAGACCGCCGGCGTGGTCGCGCGCTACACGGCACCGCCGCCGCGCCGACCGCAGCGTCCCGGCTCCCTACGGATCACGCGACGTGGCGGCGTGCTGATCGTGCGCTGGGGACGGGCCACGGGCGCGGCCTCCTACGAGGTGCGCGTCGTGCTGTCGGACGGGCGTCGCCTGCTGTTCCTGCCCAAGCGGACGACGCGAACCCTCACCGTCCAGGACGTCTCGTCGCGCGTGCGCGCATCGGTCAGCGTGCGCGGCGTCTCGGCAACCGGTCGCCGCGGGCCACGCGCGCAGGCGCGTGTCGGCGTCCAGCGGCGTCGCTAGCTGCCTGCGTCGGCGACCATCGCCGGCACGCTGAATTTGTTCCGGTCTTACAGCTAGCGATCAGCCCGCTTGAGGTGGCAAGTCGGGCGCCGGTTGCGCGCGATCTCAAGCTTACGGATGCCCAGCACGTCCTCCGCGCGGAGCGTCATCGCGCGCTCTCCGATGTGAAAGGACACGGACGGCATCGTGACGTCGATGCGTGCCTCGCCGCGGACCAGCCGGTAGGCATGCTCTGTGTGACAGAGCCGCCGCACGGTCTGCGCCCCCTTCGGCGTGAGCCACAGCTCGGCAGCGACACGGTTGTCCCGTTGTTCGGCGTTCCACCCGGCGAACCCGAGTCCCAAGGCCGTCAAGATGACGGCAAGAATGGTCGTCCCCATCGCCGTCCGGATCCGGCCTCTTGCTTGGCCTGCGTTCTTGCATGCCTGCTTGATCGCCTTGTCCAGAGCCCCGGCAGGATCCTCGGCGGACAGATGCGGCTCGATTGCCGTGAGCTGCCCGCCGATGGCCCAGACCCAAAAGGCCAGGCTGATGGCCCAGGTAATCGCTCCGGCAACCAGCAGGGCGGTTACTCGGTTATCGAAGCTGCCGGGGTTCGACAGCGTCGAGGTGAGGATCGCAACCGCCGCGACGCCCGCGACGGTCGCCGCGTACTGAGCGCGCTGGCGGATCACGTCAGAGCGATTGAGGACGTAGCGAAAGATCTCCTCCGCAGCCGCTTCTTGTCTGAGCGTGCCGTGACCGGAACCGTTCGGCGGTGCAGGGGGATCGCGCGGGTCGTCGCCGCTCACCATCGCCCGACACTAGCCGTGCCGCGGCGCGGAGAGCAAGCGTCCGCTAACTCGTGCGGCATGCGAGGCGGCCGTCGGCTAGCGAGTCCGTTCAGCGGCGGCGTCATCCGGCGGCGTCAGGACGAACGGTATGCCAACGCCATGCCGTACACGACCGCGCTGCGCCGATGGCGCGCCGGGCCCGTCTGGCGAGCCTCGGCCTGCTCCCGGGGCTGGCCTGTTCGTCGGGTCGCGTGACGAGCAGGCCGATGAGGCGTGAGACGACGATCGCGATGTAGGCGACACCGGCGACGTGCTCGAGCATTGACAGGCTGCGCGCGGACGCCTTGACGGGGATGACCTCGCCGAGGTCGGTGCTCGAAGAGTGTCGTGAAGCCGAGGAACCCGCAGCTCGACCCAGGTCCGGGAAGCGCTCCCCCGGCGCGGCCGGCACTGCGACGACAGCGCGCCGCTCAAGCGGCACGAGCCGCCGGCAGCATCAGGGGGCGGCGAGACCCCTCAAGGTCCCCATTGCATCGGAGTCCTTGCCGGGCACGGCCGTCGCCCACGCGCGCCCCTCCCCGAACGCGACGCCTTTGCCCAGTCGCCCGACCTTAAGCGGAACGCCTACCAGCTTCGCGGTGCGCAGGCTGATGCGGCGCAGCAGGCCGTCGCGTTCGTCGATGACCCACAAGAAGCCACCGCCGGCCGCGAGCGTGTAGGGCTCCGGACCTGCGCGGAGCCGCGCGTCCACCTTCCGCGTGATGGGATCGATGCGAGCGACCTCGCCGTCTCCGTTCAGCGCGACCCAGACGCCGCTTGAGTCGACGACGATGTCCGAAGGCGTGTCGCCCACGCGGATCGGATGGCCGACGACCTCACCCGAGCGCGGCTCGATCATCTGCACGGTCCCCTCCACCGCACTCGCTACCCAAGCAAAGCTGTTGCCCGTGCCGACCCCCAGCGGCCTGCCCGCCACGTCGATCCTGCGCACGGTGCCGGTCTCGGGGTCGATGCGCGAGACGAAGAATGGACCATCGTCTGGGGCTTCGCAATCGCAATCCGCGGTCCAGACGAATCCCTCGCCGACGGCGATGTCGTTCGGCTCGACCCCGACGCCGATCGGCTTGCCAAGCTTGCCGCTGTCGGGATCGACCCGCACCACCGCGTTCGCGCCGGAATCGGCAACCCAGATGCCGGCCACGTCGCCGTCGGGGTCCGCGCTCACCGATGCCGGAAACTCCGCGAAGCCGCCGATGCGCTTGACGTCGAGCGTGACGGGATCGACCCGAGCGATGGCAGACTCGCCTCCAAGCGGTACCCAGACGAAGCCTCCGGCGACTGTCAGGCGCCCCGGCGACTTCCCAATGGCCTTTGTGACGACCGCGGGGCGATCACCTTCACCGGGTTCTCCGACTAGCAGCGCCAGCGCGACCGCCACGACTGCAGCCAGCGCGATCGCGGCGCCCATCCCTAGTAGCGGCGGCGACGGTCGGCGCAGCGCACCCGATAAGCGGCGCCCTTGAGTCGTGGATTCGGAGCGAGGGCTGCTCGGTTGCGGACTGGCCGGCCCGGCGACGCGGTCCGCGATCTCGATCAGGCGGCTCACGTCGTAATCCCAGCGCGAATGGCTCAGCTCGAGCGCGTTGCGCCGGGCGAGTGGCTTGAGGTCGGGCGGCAATTCTTCGGCGCGCGGCATCTGGGCCCCCTCCACCCGCACCGGGATGACCCGCAGTCCGCTGCGCGCGAGCCCGGAGACGATCTCGAGGCGCACGAAGTCCGCAGGATCGTCCAGCCGCCGTCGCCCGTCGCGGTCCGTCGCGTTGACCCAGCCGGTGCCGATGAGCGCGATCAACATGCCGCACGCGCCGACGGCCTCGGCCAGGCGATCGCCGAAGTCGACGCCGGGTTCGATCGAGTCGACATCGATGAAGACCCTGTCGCGGCCGAGCTGGGCGGCAAGCCGGTCGTACAGCCTCCCCGCGTGTCCCGGGCAATCGTCCCTGCGATAGCTGATGAAGACGCCGGACACCCGGGTACTCTCGTTCAGTCCAGCCGGCGCGCCAGCGTTCCCTCGGTGAGCACGCCGAGGTCGACGTCGTCGAGCGTCGTGACGACGATGTCGGCGTCCTGGGCGGCCAGCGCGTCCTCGTCGTCGGCGCGCGCGACGCCCAACGCCGCGAACTCGCCCGCCTTCGCCGCCTGGATCCCCGAGACCGCATCCTCGACGACGAACGCCTCGTGCGGGTCCACGCCGAGCTCCTGCGCGGCCGTCAGGAAGATCGCCGGGTGCGGCTTGCCCTGCTCGAAGTGGCGCCCGGAGATGTCGACGTCGAACGCGGCCAGCAGCGTCAGGCCGTCCTCGATCCAGTCGTAGTCCAAGCCCTCCGCACGAGCGAACTCGTCCAACCGGATCTGGCGCAGGAACAGGCCCGCGTTCTTCGACGACGACGCCGCCGCGACCTTCACCCCCGAGTCCTTGACCGCGAGCAGGAAGCGCAGCGCGTCCGGATACGCGGAGAACTTGCCGGCCTCGATGAGCTCGACGACCATCTCCTGCTTGAGGTCGGCGTAGGCGCGCACGCGGGCGCCATCGGGATCGGGCACGCCGAAGTGCTCCAGCGCGGCCCGCGCGCCCTCCATCCGCGGCTTGCCCGACAGCACCTGCTGGTAGACGCGCGCGTCGAACGCGTCGGGCGTCCACGTCGTCTGGTCGCGGATGTCGGCCCACTCGTTCTGCATGAGCTCGTTGAACGTGTCGCGCCAAGCAGCCTCGTGCGGCGAGTCGACCAGTACGCCGTCGACATCGAAGATCCCGCCTGCAAATCCCACTTATTCGCTCCCCTGCCCGATGGTCTCGCGCTCGGCGAGCTTGAACGTGCAGCGCTCGCCGGCGCCGACCTCGCGCACGTCGTCGCCGATCCCGACCTTGATCGCGCGGCTGAAGCCGCCCGTGATGACGACCGTGAGCTCGTCCTTGCGAACGGTCACGCGGATCGGCGTCCCGCGCACCTGCATCGGGAACGAGAGGCCGTCGAGCTGCTCGGTGAGCGTCGGGGCGAACGTCAGCACCCCATCGCGGATCTCGGCGCCCGCGTAGAAGCGCTGGACGAGATCGAGCGTGCCGGCCATGACGCCCAGGTGGATGCCCTCCTTCGTCGTGCCGCCCTGGACGTCGCCGACGTCGGACTCGAGCGCGACGAGGAAGCGCTCCCACGAGTGCTCGGCGTCGATCGGCGCGAGCACCCCCGCGTGCGCCACGAAGCTCAGCGTCGAGCCGTGCGACGTGCGCTTGTCGTAGTAGTCGATGTTGCGGTCGATCAGATCGCGATCCCAGTCGTAGCCGAGGCGCTCGAACAGCCGGCCGATCTCGCCAGGCGAGAAGAGGAAGAACAGCAGCACCGTGTCGGCCTGCTTGGCGAGCTTGTAGCGATCGGGGTCGTCGCCCTCCGCGCGCAGGATCCGGTCGAGGCGCTGGATGTTGCCGTGCGTCCGGCGGTAGTCCTCCCAGTCGAGCTCCTCGAGCTCGTCGTAGCCTTCGAACTGGCTGATGATGCCGTCGCCGTGAAACGGCACGTACATCTTCTCGCTCATCTCCTGCCACTTCTGAATCTCGTCGTCGGTCAGGCCGATCTTGGCGCGCAGCGTGTCGCGGCGGCGCTCGGTCAGCAGGCCGAGCGCGACCTGCGCCTGCTCACAGATCCACGCGACCATGACGTTCGTGTACGCGTTGTTGCGCAGCCCGCTCTCCGCGGCGCCCGGGTACTTCTCGTGAAACTCGTCGGGGCCCATCACACCGTGGATCTCGTAGCGCCCGCGCTCGGGGTCCAAGTGCGCGATCGAAGCCCAGAAGCGCGCGATCTCGAGCATCATCTCGGCGCCGTAGTCGCGCAGGAAGTCGAGGTCGTCGGTCGCCTGGTGGTAGTGCCAGACGTTGTAGAAGATCGCCGCGTTGACGTGACGCTGGCGGTGGCTGAGGTCGGGATCCCACTGGCCCGACAGCGGGTTGAGGTGGACGATCTGCGTCTCCTCCTTGCCGTCGGAGCCGCTCTGCCACGGGAACATCGCGCCCCTGTAGCCGGCCTCGCGCGCAGCCGAGCGCGCCTCGCCGAGGCGCCGGTAGCGGTACATGAGCAGCTCGCGCGTGATGTCGGGCAGGCGCGAGGTGAGGTAGCGGAAGACGTAGAGCTCGTCCCAGAAGACGTGGCCGCGGTAGGCCTCGCCGTTCAGGCCGCGCGCGGGGACCCCCGCGTCGTGGTTGGTCGTGTGCGTCGAGCAGACCTGCAGGATGTGCGAGATGTGCAGCCGCAGGAGCTGCTGCACGTGCGGGTTGCCGGGCAGGTAGACGTCGCTCGAGCGCCACAGCTCGTCCCAGGCGCGGGTGTGGCGCTGCAGCGCCTCGTCGAAGTCCGGGTAGCGCGCGCACGACTTGCCGGCGTTCGTGAGCGGCTCGTTGATCGCGCGGTCGCGTGAGGTGTAGAACGACACGACCTTCTCGACGCGCACGGGCTCGCCCTGCCGGACGTCGAAGCCGACGACCTGCTGGATGTAGTCCTCCATCTGGTAGAGCGCGCGCGCGACGTCTTGGCGCAGCGCGCCGTCGGCCGCGAACACTCGCGTGCGGGCAGCCTCGGCGACGTAGATGTTCGACTGGCGCGTCTCCACGTGCAGGGCGATGATCTCGGGGCCGAACGTGCGCGGCGAGACGGGGTCGAGGTGGCGTCCCTCGAGCTGGCGGTAGCGCGCGACGTTGCCGTTCGTGACGCGCCCGTCGAGCGCGGAGACGATCTCGACGGAGCCCGACCAGTTCAGCGGGGTGAGCGTCCACTCGATCGCGGCCTGGTGGGAGTGGGCCATGCTCGCGAAGCGCCGGCTCTTGAGGTGCGTCTCGCGGCCGGAGCGGTCGCGGAAGCGCAGCTCCCGGATGACCATCGCCGTCCCGATGTCGTAGGAGTGGCGGTAGTCGAGCAGCTCGACGTTGCCGATCCTGATCGCGTCCTCGTCCGCGATCTTGAGCTTCAGGACGAGCCAGTTCGGGAGGTTGACGAGGTCCTCGTTGAGGACCGGCCGCCCGCCCATGATCGTCGTCTCGCGGTTGTAGAGGCCGTGCGCGTACGTGCCGGGGTAGTGGACGTCGTCGGCGTCCTCCCACTCGGCGGCGCCGCGGGTGCAGAAGTAGCCGTTGCCGGTCGAGGTCAGCGCCTCGCGCAACCCCTCGGCGGAGGGATCGAAGGCGTCGTACGACAGGGGCTGCTCGTCCACGGCGCATGACGCTAGCGCACGGTCGTTGCAGGGAGGTTGCGGAGGGGTGCAGGGGGGCGAAAACGAGCGCTCCGGCGCCTCTGTCCTTGTGAGAAGGCCGATCGATCGAGGAGGAGGGCCGGTGTACGATGAGCCCGATGTCCGTTGCACAGAGGATGACCGCAGACGAGTTCTTGCTGCAGGACGAGGATCCCTCTGGGAGGACCTCGCAGCTGATCAACGGTGAGGTCGTGATGAACGAGCCTTTGCCGCGTCATCAGTTCGTGAAGCGAGACTTGCTGGTCGCGCTAGACGCCTGGACCGGCGAGCAGCCCGGACGCGGCGAGGTGATGCTTCCACTGGATGTCCGCATGGACGATCAGAACGTCTATGGGCCGGACCTCCTGTGGTACGCCGAAGGACGCGCGCCTCGCCGTGATGGCGGGCGACCGTCGCCGATCCCGGACATCGCCGTCGAGGTGCGCTCGCCATCGACGTGGCGGCGCGACGTGACGATCAAGAAGCCGGTGTACGAGCAGTCCGGGCTGCCAGAGCTATGGCTGGTCGACACCGCATCGCAGGAGGTCCGCATCTTTCGGCGCTCAAGCCCGCAGCTAGCCGCCTTCGACATCGCGCTCGAGGTAGAGCGCGGACAGATGTTGACCTCACCGCTGCTGCCGGGCTTCGAGCTCGCGCTCGACGACCTCTTCTCCGACTGAAACGGCCGGCCCGGGAAGGGCCGGCCGCTCAGGGGTTACTTCGCGGGCTTCGCGGGGCGGTTGGCGTCGAAGGCGGCCTTCACGGCGTCGGCGCTGAGGCCGAGCTCCTTGGCGATCGCGGCGTACATCGCCGTCTCGCGCGCCGCGTGGTCGGTCTTGTGCGCGGCGTCGATCTTGTCGAAGGCGGCCTTGACGGTCGCCTCGTCGATCCCGAGGCCGGTCGCGAGCGCCGCGACGAGCTTCGCGTGATCGGGCTTGGCGGGCTTCGTGCCCCTCGCGGGCCGCGTGCCGGCGGCCGGCTTGGCCGGGCGGTTTGCGTCGAGGATCGCCGTGACCTTCGCTACGTCGACGCCCAGGGCTGTCGCAAGCGCGGTCGCCATCCCGTCGCCCCTGGGCTTCGAGCCGGTCGGCTTCGCGGGCCGCGAGGCGTCCATCGCGGCCTTCAGCTGCGCGCTCGTCACGCCGAGCGTCTTGGCGATCGCGGCGAGCTGGGCGGTGGCCATCGGGCCGCCCCGATGCTTGCCGCCCGGACGAGCCGAGGACGAGCTCTTCGCGGCCGACGAGCCGGTCGCGGCCTGGGCGGCGCTGAACCCGCCAGCACCGAGCAGGGCGACGGCGGAGACGGTAGCGGTGATCTTCTGAACGCGGGACATGGGACTCCTTCGAGGTCTTGACGGGCCACGTGCCCGCCGGTGAGAGCACCATCGATCACGAGCCCGGGCGGACCCCGGGCGGCTGCTGAGACTTGTGCGGCGAATCACACCCGGGCGGCGGCGGGTGGTTCACAGTGCTCTGCATGAGCCCGTCCACCACCTACGCCCCCGAGATCGCCGAGCGGCTGCGGCTGCTCTACGCCGAGCGGGCCGTGGCCGAGCGCGAGGGCCTGACGTCCAACCGCCGCTACATGGACGACCTCGAACGAGAGATCAACGGCTGCCGCGACGCTTATGTCGGCGCGGCCGTGACCGAGATCGCCGTCCTGCGCGGCGAGCTCGGCGCCCGGTTGTCGGGCTGATCAAGCCGGTTACGACGCGCCGTCGTCGTCGCCGCTTGCGAGGCGCCCGCCGCGCAGCGTCGCAGCGAGCACGAGCGTGGCGGCGACGAGGATGACGTCCTTGATGACGTACTGGCCCTCGAGCGTCGGCGCGTGGTGCGGGCCGTCGAACAGCCGCGGGGCGAGCACGACGAGCGGCGACATGATCCCGACGAGCAGGGACCCGAGCAGGTAGATCACGCCGCGCATCGCGCGGCCGGCGATCAGCCACACGCCGACCACGCACTCGAGCACGCCGACGATCGCGATCGCCAGCGCGCCGGGGACGAGCCCGAACGTGAGGGCATCCGTCGTCGCCCTGACGAGGCTCTCGGCGGGGCTGACGCCGGGAAACAGCTTCAGCGCCCCGAACGCGAGGAACACGAAGCCGAGGCTCAGCCGCAGCAGCGCGATGCTGTGCGCCACGAGCCAGCGGTGCGCGGCGACGTCGAGCTGCTGCGCCGCCGACCGGATCCGCGCGGCGGGCGCGGCACGGGTGCGGTGATCGAGTGCAGCATCGCTGTGCGCGACGAGGCGCAGCTGCACGAAGTGCTCGCCGGTGTTCACTGATGGAGTCGTCTGGGGCCGGAGCATGGGGATTCCTAGGCGCTTGGGGGCATGGCCGACGCTGGCGTGCGGCCAGCGTGTTCAGGGAAGGAGGGCTCACCCACCTGCACCGATACCGCTATCGCTCTTGTGTGACCACAGTCACGCGGCGTCGCGACCGTGTGAGACGGCCCAATCCAATTGGGTGTATTTCGCGGACGTCGAGCGGCCTCCATGGACAAAGGGCCGCAACCCGCGGCCATGCCCAACGCAGAGGGGACCATCGCAAATGGCCGTTCATCAGCAGCCCGACTACGCCGGGGCTCGGCACCCGGCGCAGGGACGAGTACTCGGGAACATCGCCCACGGAGGTCACGTGCTCGATCCGGCCGCCACGGCCGCCGCGCCGGAGAGCCTCGTCGCACAGAACACCGGGATCACGACCGCCGCGGCGGCCGGTCTCGTCGAGGCGACCGAGCACACCACGCCGTTCGACTACCTCTTCGACGGCCTGGCGGAGATCTGGCCGGCCGCGCATCTATCCAACGACGACCCGGCGGCGACCGTCGCGGCACTCAAGGCGCTGGGCTCGGCGATGGTCGAGGACCAGCTTCCCGCCGATCCGCTCACGCAGCCGGAGAACTCGATCATCCCCCCGGTCTACACCTACTGGGGCCAGTTCATCGACCACGACATGACGGCGAACACCGACCGCGAGACCACGGACATCAGCGACATCAACGCGACGCCGTTCGTCCCGCGCGATCCGGACTTCGTCCGCGCGCACCTCGGCAACCTCCGCCACCCCGCGCTGAACCTCGACTCGCTGTACGGCGATGGGCCGACACTCGACCCGGCAGCGCCGACCACCTCGGCCCGCCAGTACAACGGCATCAAGTTCCACGTGGGCCCGATCTCCCTGACGCGCACGGACGATCCGACGAGGCCGATCCCCGGCGACCAAGTCGCCCCGCCCGGCGACCTCGAGCACGACCTCCCGCGCGACGACATCCCGGCGGCGGGCCCCGACGACCCGGAGAAGATCGGCGTGGCGCGGATCGCCGACGGGCGCAACGACGAGAACCTCATCATCGCGCAGTTCCACACGGCGTTCCTGCGCTTTCACAACAACGTCGTCGACTGGGTGAAGGCCAACGAGCCCGAGTACGCCGGCGACGCGGCGATCTTCGCGCGCGCTCGTCAGCTCGTGCAGTACCACTACCAGTGGCTCGTCATCAACGACTTCCTGGCCACGATCACCGCCACCGGCGTCGCCGACCAGGTCCTCTACAGCGACGAGCACCTGTTCGACCCGGACTGCGACGACGTCTACATGCCGCTCGAGTACTCCGTCGCGGCCTACCGCTTCGGTCACAGCATGGTGCGCGGCGCATACGACTACAACCGCAACTTCGGGCGGCCCGGCAAGGTCCTTCCGAACGCGTCGTTCTCGCAGCTGTTTCGCTTCACCGGCAAGGCGTCGCCGCCGTTCCTCGGCCAGACGCACACCCTGCCGTTCAACTGGGTGATCGAGTGGGACAACTTCGTCGACAAGGGGTCGCCCGTCGCCGATCACTTCGCGCGCAAGATCGACACGCGCCTCGCGCCGGCGCTGCGCGACCTCAACAACGAGGGGGTCGGCGCCACGCCGATCGTGCAGCAGATCCAGAAGCGGCTCGCCGTTCGCAACCTGCTGCGCGGCTACCTGCTCGGCATCCCGACCGGCCAGAAGATCGCCGAGAAGCTCAACATCGCGCCGCTGACCGCGGCCGAGCTGCAGCAGGGCAACAGCGCCGGGATCAACGACGCGCTGGCGCAGGGTGGGTTCCTCGAGAACACGCCGCTCTGGTACTACGTCCTCAAGGAGGCCGAGGTCCGCGCCAACGGCAACTCGCTCGGCGAGCTGGGCAGCCGGATCGTCTGCGAGACGATCATCGGGCAGATCCGCATCGACCCGGACTCCTACCTCAACGCGGTGGGTGGCTGGACGCCGCACGACGGCGTCAAGCTCCCCGACGGCGACCCGATCGTGTCGATCGGCGACCTGCTGAGGTTCGCGAAGGTGCTCGCGTAGGACGTCGCCGGGCCGGGCGCGACCTCGCGCGCCCGGCCCACGACGCGCGCTGTCAGCGCGTCAGCATCCGCTCGAGCAGCACGTCGGGGTGCAGGCCCTCGAAGCGGTTGAGCATGAAGTCGCTCGTGAAGAGCGCCATGAACGTGCCGTCTGAGCGATAGAGGACGTCGGCGTGGCGGCTGTGGCGCAGCACGTCGGCGCCCGCCTTGTCGGTGCGCCGCGCGAGCGTCCAGTTCGTCGGATCCAAGCCGACCTCGACGCCGAACTCGTGCTGCAGGCGCGCCGTCGCGACTTCGAACTGCAGCGGGCCGACGGCGGCGAGCACGGGCGCGGGATCGGCGCCCGGGTCTCTGCGCAGCAAGTGCACGACACCCTCCTCGGCGAGCTGCTCGAGGCCGCGGTGAAACTGCTTGTGGCGGGTCGCGTCGCGGTTTCTGACCGTCACGAAGTGCTCGGGCGCGAGCGTCGGGATCGGCGGGAACTCGACGGGCTCGTCGAGGTACAGCGTGTCGCCGACGCGTAGGTCGGCGGCGTTGATGACGCCGACGACGTCGCCGGGGAAGGCCTCGTCGAGCACGACGCGGTCGTCGCCGAAGACCTCGTGGGCGTGGGCGAGCGTGAACGGCTTGCCGGTGCGGGCGTTTGTCACCTTCATCCCGCGCTCGAAGCGCCCGGACGCCACGCGCAGGAACGCGACGCGATCGCGGTGGCGCGGGTCCATGTTCGCCTGGACCTTGAAGACGAGCCCTGCGAACGGCGCGTCGATGGACCGCGGCGCGCCCTCGAGGTCGTCGCGCGCCCGCGGGGAGGGGGCGAGCGTCTGCAGCGCGTCGAGCAGCAGGCCGACGCCGAAGTTCGAGACGGCCGAGCCGAAGAAGACGGGCGTCGCCTTGCCGTTTGCGAACTCGTCCGGGTCGAGGGTGCCGCCGGCGCCGGCGAGCAGCTCGAGCTCGTCGGCCGCTGTCGTCCAGGCGTCGCCCTCGCGGGCAGCGGCCTGCGCGGCGGTCATGAGCTCCTCGGGCGCGCGCTTGGCGCCGCCGGCCGTGCGGGTGAAGCGGTGGAAGGTGCCGGTATTCCGATCGACGACGCCGCGGAAGTCGCCGGGGATCCCGACCGGCCACGTCGCCGCGACCGGGGTCAGCCCGAGCACCGACTCGATGTGGTCGATCATCTCGAGCGGGTCGAGGCCGGGACGGTCGTACTTGTTGACGAACGTGATCAGCGGGATGTTGCGCGCCTGCGCGACCTCGAACAGGCGCAGCGTCTGGGGCTCGACGCCCTTGGCCGCGTCGAGCAGCATCACCGCGCAGTCCGCGGCCGCGAGCACGCGCAGCGTGTCCTCGGAGAAGTCCTTGTGGCCGGGGGTGTCGAGGAGGTTGAAGACGGTCGCGGCGTGCTCGAAGCGCAGCACCGTGCTCGTCACCGAGATCCCGCGGCGGCGCTCGATGTCCATCCAGTCCGAGGTCGTGGAGCGGCGGCTGCGGCGGCCCTGCACGGCGCCCGCGACCTCGATCGCCTCGGAGTACAGCAGGAGCTTCTCGGTGAGCGTCGTCTTGCCGGCGTCCGGATGCGAGATGATCGCGAACGTCCGGCGGCGCGCGGCCTCGGCCGCCACCGTGCTCATGGGAGTCGTGGTGACGGTCATCGCTGCGATCGAGGGTAGCGGCGCCGTGTGGGGAGCGCCCGGCCCGGGTAGGTGCCGCCGCAATGGGCGTTGCTCCGCATCCCGGAGTCGCTCGGGCGGGGGCGAGCTTCGAGCTCGATCGGCTCGAGCTCGACGAGGGACGACTGATCGTTCGCGGCTGGTGGACGGGCCTGCGCGGCGTGCGCTTCGTGCGGCCCGGCCTTGTCTTCGACGGGCGCCGGGTGCTCGCGACGCTCGAGCACAAGCCGTGGGCCGTCGCTGCCGACGGTGGCTGGACCGCTGCCTTCCCGTGGAAGCGCGGGCTCGACGTGGAGGGCGTGACGCTCGTCGTGGCGCCGAGCGTCGAGGTGCCGCTCGATCGCGACACCACCACGATCCCCGCCGATCCTCCCGCCGAGGGTCGGTCGTTCTCGCCCGTCGCCGCCACCTTGCCCGCCGCTGCGGACACCGTCGTGCAGGACGTGACGCTGCGCGACGAGCTCGCGGGCGTCGAAGGCCAGCTCGACTCGATGCACGCCGAGCTGCGCGACGCGCGCGCCGCGGCCGCCCAGCACGAGGCGCGCTGCCGCGAGCTCGAGCAGTCCGTGGCCCGGGAGCGGCGAGCGGCGCACGACGCCAGGGACGCCGACGACGAGCTCGTCCGTGCCCATGCGATGGCGGTCCTCGACCGCGATCGCGCGATGGCGCAGCATGCCGAGGCGGTCAAGGATCGCGAGGCCGCGGTCCGGGCGCGCGCGCGGATGGAGCACCAGTGCGACGCGGCGCTCGCTCGGTGCGCGGACGCCGAGGCCCGCCGCGACGAGGGGCTCGCCGAGCGCGACACGATCCGCGAGCAGCGCGACGAGCTGCTGCTCGCCCATCAGGCGCTGCAGGCGCAGCTGCATGCCGAGTGGGGCGAGGCGGAGCGCACGAAGCCGCTCGCGGTCGCGCCGCCTTCGCCTGCGCCGCCTTCGCCCGCGCCGCCTTCGTCCGCGCCGCCGGAGGAGGAGTTTCTCGGGGAGCAGCCGCTGGGCGTGCGCAAGATCCCGCGGGCGCGGACCGTCGCAGCGAGCCTGCACCGCTCCCAGCGCGAGCGCGAGCACGTCGTCACGCGCTATGACCTGTGGGCGGTCCGGATCCTCGGGTCGGTCGCCGCCCTGGCCTTCATCTCGCTGCTCGTGATGATCCTGAAGGCCTTCTTCGTCTTCTGACGTCGCCTAGCGCTTCTTCGGAGGCTTCACCGTGAACGTCGGCGAGAACGTCTGGCCGCCGATGGTGATCTTCGCCTTGACCTTGAGGGTCTTGAGCTTGCGCACCGCGCTCAGCGACTTCTTCAATGGCTTGAAGACGAGCGTCACCTTGCCGCTCGACCCCACCTTGAAGCTCTTCGTCCCGAGCGTGATGAACTTGCCCTTCTTCTTCACGACGCTCGCGAGCGAGACCTTCCCCGAGCCGGACTTCGGGCTGACCCGGAACGAGAGCGTCAGCCGGCCCTTGGAGGTGATCCGCACCTGCTTGGGCAGTCCGCTCACGGTGTACTTCGTCGCGGGCGGCGGCGGCGGTGGTAGTGGGGGCGGCGGTGGCGGCGGGGGCGGGGGCGGCGGGGGCGGCTCGACCGGGGGCGAGGTGGTGGCGAACGTCGCGTCGGGCGTCAGCGCGACGACGGTGCCCGCCCGCCGCGCGACGAGCCGGTAGTGGTAAGTGGTGCCCGCGGCGAGCCCGCCGAGGTCGGCGCTGTGCCCAGCCGCGCCGCTGCCGGCCGTCGCGCTGCCACTGCCGGCGATGAGGCCGTACGCCGCCGTCGTCCCCCACTGAAACTCGAAGTCCGTGTTCGCGGTCGTCGGATCGACCGTGCCGTTGAGCGTCGCCGACGAGGTCGTCAGCGCCGTCGCGGGCGCGGTCGTGAGCTCGGCCGGTGCCGGGGCGGTCGTCGCGCACGCCGGCGCTCCGAGCAGGCTCTGGATGCTGACCGCCGTCAGCGTGCCGACGTCCCCGGCGGCGGCATCGTAGACGCGCAGCTTCCAGGCGCCGGTCTGCGAGTGCCCGGTGAACTTCGCGAGCGGCTCGTTGGGCCTGAAGCTGCCGCTGAGCGCCGGCAGGAACACGGTTGGGGCAGGCAGATCCTGGATCCCCGCCGGCGCGGCGTCATCGAAGACGACGGCGTTCAGCCCGGCGTTGGCAGACCCGATGTTGCCACGGCCGGGGCGCTCGAACAGCTCGATCGAGGTTCCATCCGGCGCCGTGAGGCGCGCCGCGAGCTCGCCGAGGATGGTGTGCGCGAGCGAGACGGTGACCCGCAGGCGGTCGACCGTCCCGGGGTCGGGCACGGTCACGGTCGCCGTCGTGCCGGGAATCGAGAAGTCGGGGATCGGAAGCGGCAGGCCGGTCGCGGCGTAGCTCGTGCCGGTGCGCGCTCCGAGATCCAGCGTCAGCGGGAGCACGGCGTCGCCCTGGTCGGCGTGGACGGCGAGGACCAGCCCGACGATCGTGGCGCACGGCAGCGACGTCGGCAGCGTGATCGCGAACGGGATGTCGCCGGTGTCGACCGCCTTGACGGCGAGGGTCGGGTACGCGACGGTCGGCTGCCCGACTGTGACGCCGGGCGTCGGCGAGGTCAGCGTCGCGGTGACGTTCGTCAGCGGCGTCGCCGTCGTGTTGCGTACGGCGATGCGCAGCAGGGCGGTCTCCCCGCTCTCGGCGATCGAGTCGCCGTCGCCGAGCGGGGCCGGGTCGGTCACGGTCGGCGCACCGGCGGTCGCGATCGAGGCCGGCGGCAGGTCGAACGCGGCCTTGCCGCGGGTGGACTCGGCGCTCGAGACCTGCGCGCTGTAGCCCATGCCGCGCGTCGCGAACACCGCCCAGATCAGGGCGTTGCGCGTGCCGCCGGCGACCTGGTCGGCCAGGAGGATCGCGTCGCGCTCGTCCAGGAACGACGGGTTCGCCGGCGAGAGGCGCATCGCCTCGGTGACGAGGCCGCGCGTGACGGTGGCGCCGAGCGCCTTGCGCAGGTCCCACAGCGTCTCCGCCCAGAGCTCGCCCTCGTCGTGGACCTCGAAGCGCGAGAAGCGATCCGCCCCGACGGTGCCGTAGTCGCCGATGGCGCCCATGTCGCCGAAGTCCCAGCCGCCGGCGCCGACGGTCGGGACCGTGGGCTTGCCCGGGCACTTCGTCGCGTTCGCGGAGCCGACGGAGCAGTCGATGGCGTTGCGGCGAATGCCCGTGTTGATGTTGTTCGTCGAGTACTCGCCGGCGGCGATCTCTCCGTCGGCCGCGGTGTCGGCGAGGTAGCCCTGGGCGACGAGGTAGTCCATCGCGTAGAAGTCGCTCCAGCCCTCGCCCATCCCGCGCGACTGGCGATCGCTCAGCCCACCGCCGAGGCCGTTGTTGACGAGCCGGTTGGACAGGCCGTGGGTGTACTCGTGGTAGACGACCGCCGCGTCGTCGCCCGAGTTCACGATCGGGTCGGTGAAGAGGTACATCTGCATGCGTGGGCTGCTGCCGTCGGCAGGCGTCGCCATGTTCGCGTTGTCGAAGGCACCCATGTCGTCGGCCTCGGCGTTGACCTGATCGTTGCCGCCTACGCCGCCGATCTCGAAGTTGTGCGACGCGTCCGTGAAGCCGATCGGCGCCGCGGCGAGCCAGTCGTGGAAGGTGTTGACGAAGTAGAAGAGCTGCGTCGTGGTCTGCGCGCGGTTGACCGGCTCGCCCGCTCGGGTCGCGACGGTGCCGCTCCACGTGCAGATCGACGTGAAGATCGAGGCCACGCCGGGGCCGGCGCACGCGACGCTTGACTGCGGGTAGACCCAGTCCGTGCCGGCGCTCGGCGCGATGTCCTCGCCCGCGTTGAAGCCGTTCGGCGCGCCGACGTCCGCGTACGCGTGGGCGTTGCGGCCGTCGAGCTTGTTCGGCGAGGTCAGCGTGGAGCGGTTCATCCACTGCGGGTCGGCGGCAAGGTCGACGGTGTGCGGGACGCCGCTCGGCCCGGTCGCGCCCGGGTGGTAGTCGTAGACGCTCGCGTTGCTGACGAAGTTGGTCAGCGAATGGCGCGCGAGGACCCTGCCGGTGGCGGCGTCGACGACCTCGTCGTAGACGTACGGGTCGTCCCCGGCGACGGTCAGGCGCCAGGCGAGGCGGTCGCCGTCCTTGTCGGCGAACGCGACGAGGCGCGCGGTGTCGCCGTTTGCGAACTTCGTCGCGCGGTCGGTGCGGGTTGCGCTGCTGCTCACGGCGGCGGGAGCGGACGCCGCCGCGCCGACGTCGCGCTGAGCGGTGGCGAGCGCTTCCTTGGCCGTGAGGGCAGGGGTCGTGGTCGCGACGTCGAGGTCGTGCACGAGCGAGCCGGTGACGTTGACGATCCGCCCGTCCTTTGCGACGTTGACCGTGAGCAGGCTGTCGTAGGAGTCCAGGCCGCGGCTGGTCTGCTGCCAGGTGAGGTGGGTGACGCCGTTGGGCGAGGTGTAGCGCGCGGCCAGCCGCAGCGAGGCGAGGTCGGCGCCGTCGATGCCGAAGAGCTCGGTGCGATCGCGGACGTACGCGAGCGCGATGCTCGCGGCGTCGCCGCTCGCGGGAGCGCTCAGCAGCGCGTCTCTGCGGCCGAGCGAGCGGATGGAGCCGTCGGCGCGGTCGACGTCGACGGCCGCGCCGCCGGCGCGCTTGTCGAATGCGTCGCGGGCGTCTCGCGTGCGCTGCGGGACCTTCGCGACGTCCTGCGTGCGGACGTCGAGCTCCGGCTTGCCCTGCGGCTGCGCCTGCGCGGCGAGGGCCGTGCCCGGCGTCATGAGCAGCACCGTCAGCAGTGCACCCGTGAGCAGCCGCCGCCCGTCCCGTGCGTCCCGTTGCATCTCGCCCCCGCCTTCCTGGCCGCTGAACAGTGCCGTTCAGCGCGACTCTACGAGGGTCCCGTGGGTCCCGTCAACGTCCGTTTGGCGGGTATTCAGCCGACGTCGGTCGTGGCGAGCAGCGCCAGGCAGACCGCGACCTCGGCGAGCGCGATCGTCGCGCCGAGCGTGTCGCCGGTGCGCCCGCCGAGGGAGGCGCGCGCCCATGCGGTGGTGGCAAGCGCGACGAGGGCTCCGGCGGCGAGCGCGATGAGCCCTTTGGCCGGGCCGGCGACGAGGATCGCCGCCGCGATCGTCGCGACGGCGGCGACCGCGATCGCCCGGGTGCCCGGCGTGAACCCGGCGCCGAGGCCTTCGGTGCGCGCGGGCGGCGCGGCGGCGGCGTGCACGAGCGCGGCGGTGCGAGCGATGGCCGCCGCGACGACGAGCGCGCGCAGGGCGTCCTCGTTGCCGAGGCTTGTCATCGCGGCAGTCAGCAGCAGGCCCCAGATCAGCAGGGCGAGCGCCCCGAAGACGCCGGTGGCCGGGTCGCGCATGACGGCCAGCCGGCGCTCGCGGTCGCCGCGCACGCCGAGGCCGTCGGCGCAGTCGGCGAGGCCGTCCTGATGCAGCGCGCCGGTGACCGCGACGAGGACCGCGAGCGCGAGGACCGACGCGACAGTCGGCCCGAAGAGCGGCTCAGCGGCGTAGCGGGTCGCGCCGGCGAGGGCGCCGACGAGCGCGCCGGCGACGGGAAACCAGGCGGCGGCGGCGCGCAGGCCGGGGTCGTCGCCGCGCGGTCGTATCGGGAGGACCGTGAGGAAGCAGACAGCGTGCGCGGCGCCGCCGAGCGCGCGGCGGGTGGCCGTTGCGGTCATGTCGAGGTCTGCGGGGTCGGCGGCGTCACGGGGTGATCCGGCGCGGGCACCGGCGGAAGCCTAGCCCCGAGCGGTAGCATCACGGCCGTCAAGCGTGGCGGTGCGAGGAACCCGGTGAGAGTCCGGGACGGTCGCGCCACTGTGACCGGGAGGCTCGCCTTCCGGAAAGCCAGGAACTCGTCCGCCGCGAGCCCTTCCAGTCCGGGACGCAAGATCCCGTGGAGGTATCGAGATGGTGGCGGGAGTCGGAGCAGGTTGGATCCCCGGGTGGGATCGCACGTCCCCGTGAGGCGCCTGCTCCTCATCCGGCACGCGGCGACGAGCGCCACGCGCGGCGCGGCGTTTCCGCTCGACGAGCCGGTCGACGCGCGCGCCCGGGCCGAGGCGGCGGGGCTGGCCGCGCGCCTGCCTGCTCATTTCGAGCCGTGGTGCAGCCCCGCGCTGCGCTGCGTGCAGACGGCGGCCGCGGCCGGGTTGGTCGAGCCGCGGCTCGAGCCCTCCCTCGCGGAGTGCGACTTCGGCGCGTGGGCGGGGCGATCGCTGGCCGAGGTGCACGCGTCCGATCCGGAGGCCGCGGGCGCCTGGATGTCCGATCCCGCCGCGTGCCCGCACGGCGGGGAGTCGCTCGAGGCGTTCGCGACGCGGGTCGCCTGCTGGCTCGACGAGCAAGCGCGCCTGGACGGCGCTGCCGTGGCGATCACCCACGGGGGCGTCGTGAAGGCCGCGGGCGTGCGGGCGCTCGGCGCGCCGCTGGACGCGTTCTGGCGCATCGACTGCGCGCCGCTGTCGATCACCGAGCTGCACGCGCACGACGGTCGCTGGACGCTGACGCGCCTGAACGACGTCGCGCCGACGGTCTTGGCGAATAAGACCCGCTATACGGGCACAATTCGCCAAGACCGCTCTGGGCGAGCGGCGGTCGGGCGCGAGGGGCGATCGTGACCGCGCTCGTCGGCGGCTATGCGGCGGACGTGCTGTTCGGCGACCCGCGTCGCTGGCATCCGGTCGCGGGCTTCGGGAACGTCGCGCTCGCGGTCGAGCGGGCGTCGTACAAGCCGACCCGGCTGCGCGGGACGCTGCACGCGGCCGGCCTCGTGTTAGCGGCGGCGGCGGCGGGGGAGCTGCTCGCGCGCGCCGCGGGTCGCGCTGGCGGGAGGCGCGGCGCGCCGCGCGCGATGGCGGGGGGCGGTCGCGCGAAGCTGCGCGCGATGGCCGGCGGCGGCCGCTGCGAGCTTCGTGCGCGCGGTGAAGCGGGGCGCGGCGTTGCCCTTGCCGCCATCACCTGGGCCGCGCTCGGCGGGCGCTCGCTCGCCGGCGAGGCGCTGCGGCTCGCCGGCTGCGTCGAGCGCGACGACCTCGAGGGCGCGCGCGCGGCGCTCCCGTCGCTCTGCGGGCGCGACCCGGCCGGCCTCGATGCGGCACAGCTCTGCCGCGCCGCCGTCGAGTCGGTCGCCGAGAACACGAGCGACGCCGTCGTGGGCGCGCTCGTGTGGGGCGCGATGGCCGGGCCCGCCGGGGTCGCCGCGTACCGCGCCGCGAACACGCTCGACGCGATGGTGGGGCATCGCAGCGAGCGGTACGAGTCCTACGGCTGGGCGGCCGCCAGCCTCGACGACGCGCTGAGCTGGCCCGCCGCGCGGGCGACGGCGGCGCTCACCGCGCTGTGCGCGCCGGTCGTCGGAGGCTCGGCGCGCGCGACGTGGCGCACGGTGCGCGCCGACGGCGCCGCGCACCCGAGCCCGAACGCCGGCCGCGCCGAAGCGGCATTCGCGGGCGCGCTCGGAGTGCGGCTCGGCGGGCCGCTCACGTACGGCGGCGTCGCGGAGCTGCGGCCGGCGCTCGGCAACGGGCGTGCGCCGGGCACCGAGGACATCCGCCGGGCGGCCCGGCTTTCGCGAGCGGTCGGGGTGGCCGCGGCGTGCGTGTGCGCCGCCTCGCGGGTCGCGCTGACGCGATGGGCGGCGACGAAGGCTCCGCGCGCGGGAGTCGGCCCGGTTGCGCGCGGCGGCTGGCGGAGCGGCCCGGCGGGCCTTGGCGCGGCGGCGCGCGGCGCCCGGCCGAGCGACCCGGCGGGCCTAGGCGCGGCGGCGCGCGGCGCCCGGCGGAGCGGCCCGGCGGGCCTAGGCGCGGCGGCGCGCGGCGCCCAGCGGAGCGGCCCGGCGGGCCTTCGCGCGGCGGCGCGCGGCGCCCGGCGGGGCGGCCCGGAGGGCCTTCGCGCGACGGCGCACGGCGCGCGGTGGAGTGCCCCGGCGGGCCTTGGCGCGCTCCTGGCGCCCGCCCGGCGGAGGGCTGCGCGATGAAAGGCGCGATCCTCGTCTGCGGCACCCACTCGGACGCGGGCAAGTCGGTCGTCACCGCCGGCATCTGCCGCTGGCTGCACCGCCAAGGCGTGAGCGTCGCGCCGTTCAAGGCGCAGAACATGGCGCTGAACTCCGTCGTGGCCCGCGACGGCAGCGAGATCGGGCGCGCGCAGGCCGTGCAGGCGGCGGCCGCCGGCATCGAGCCCGAGGCCGCGATGAACCCGATCCTCATCAAGCCATCGGGCGAGCGCCACAGCCAGGTCATCGTCATGGGCAAGCCCTACGCGGACGTGAGCGCGAGCTCTTACCAGGCGCTCAAGCACGAGCTGCGCTCCGTCGTGGCCGAGGCGCTGCACAGCCTGCGCAGGCGCTTCGACGTCGTCGTCTGCGAGGGTGCCGGCAGCCCCGCCGAGATCAACCTGCGCCACGCCGACCTCACGAACCTCGGCCTCGCCCGCGAGGCCGGGCTGCCCGTGCTCGTCGTCGGCGACATCGACCGCGGCGGCGTCTTCGCCTCGCTTTTCGGCACACTCGCGCTGCTGTCCGGAGAGGATCAGGCGCACGTCGCCGCCTTCGTCATCAACAAGTTCCGTGGCGACGCCGCGATCCTCGCGCCGGGCCTCACGCAGATCGAAGGCCTCACCGGGCGCCCGGTGCTCGGGGTGCTGCCGCACGTCGAGGACCTGTGGATGGACGTCGAGGACTCGCTCGCGCTCGAGGCCCCCCGGCCCGAAGCCGAAGCGGCCGGCGCAGACACGCTCGACGTGGTCGTGCTCAGGCTGCGCTGGATGAGCAACTTCACCGACCTCGACGCGCTCGCCGCCGAGCCCGGTGTGCGCGTGCGCTTCACGCGCTCCGTCGCCGACGTCGAGCGCGCGGATCTGCTCGTCGTGCCAGGCACGAAGGCGACCGTGGAGGATCTCGCAAGGCTGCGCGCCGCCGGCTTGGACCGCGCGATCGCCAAGCGTGCGGCGGCCGGCGCCCCGATCCTCGGCATCTGCGGCGGATACCAGCTGCTCGGCGAGCGGATAGCCGACGACGTCGAATCGGGGCAGGGGGAGGTCGCGGGGCTCGGCGTGCTGCCGGTCACGACGACGTTCGAGCCTTCGAAGATCCTGCGCCGGCGGAGCGGATCCTGCGCCTGGCTCGGCACCGCGGCGAGCGGCTACGAGATCCGCCATGGTCGCGTCGCACGGCACGGCGGCGACCCGATCCTCACGGCCGACGACGGCGAGCCCGACGGCTGCCGGGCCGGCAACGTCCTCGGCACCTCGTGGCACGGGGCGCTCGAGCACGACGCATTCCGCCGAGCGCTGCTGCGGCGGGTCGCGACCGCGCGCGGCCGGCGCTTCGAGCCCGGCACCGGCTCATTCGCAGCCGCGCGCGCCCAGCGCCTGGACGTCCTCGGCGACCTCGTCGCCGACCACCTCGACACCGAGCGCCTCACAGATCTGATCGAGGGCGGCGTCCCCGCCGGCCTGCCCACCATCCGGACGGAGGTGCGCCCGTGCTGCGCTTCGTGACGACCGCCGACACCGAGATCCTCGCGACGGCCGCGGCGGTCGCCGAGCTGCCCGACGACTTCCCGGAGGTGCGCTGTGCGAACCCCGGCCTGTCGGCCGACGATGCCGCGTTCGTCGACGAGATCCTCGGCGGCGGCGCGCGGGTCGTGCTCTGCCGGATCCTCGGCGGGCGCCGCGGCTGGCCGGGCTTCGACGTGCTCCGCGAGCGCTGCCGCGCGCAGGGCGTCGCGCTGCTCGCGCTCGGCGGGGAGGCCGCGCCCGACGCGGAGATGACCGGCCTCTCGCTGGCGCCGGCGGGCGCCGTCGCGCAGGCCGGCGAGTACCTGCGCCACGGGGACGTCGCGAACGTCGAGCAGCTGCTGCGCTTCCTCGCCGACACGTTCCTGCTCGAGGGGTTCGGCTTCGAGGCGCCGCGCGAGGTCGCCGACCTCGGCGTCTACGTGCCAGGCCACGGCGACGTCGCGCTGGAGCGGGCGATCGAGCGCTTCGACCCGACGAGGCCCACCGTCGGGATCTGCTTCTACCGCTCGCACAAGCTTACCGGCAACACGGCGTTCGTCGACGCGCTGTGCGCCGCGTTGAACGACGCGGGCGCCAACGCGCTCGCCGTCTGGAGCTACACGCTGCGCCGCGACGCCGACGGCCGCGTGCCCGCCCTGCAGCTCCTCGACGGGGTCGTCGACGCGCTGATCACGACGATGCTCGCGACCGGCGGCAGCGGTGCCGCGGATGGAGCCGCGAGCGACGGCGAGGGCGTCGGCGAGCAGTGGCAGGAGTGGGACGCGCGCGCGCTGGCCGCCCTGGATGTGCCCGTGTTCCAGGCCGTCTGCGCGACCGGCTCGCGCGCTGCCTGGCTCGAATCGGACGCCGGCCTGAAGCCCCTGGACGCGGCCACGCAGGTCGCGATCCCGGAGTTCGACGGTCGCATCCTCGCGGGCGTGATCTCGTTCAAGGAGCGCGACGACGCGGGCGCTTTCCCGGTCGCGCGCTACGAGCCCGACCACGAGCGCTGCGCGCGGGTCGCGCGGCTCGCGGTCCGCAGCGCGCGGCTGCGCCACCTGCCGGCGGCGCAGCGCCGGGTCGCGGTCCTGCTGACGAGCTTCCCGACGAAGCACGCGAAGGTCGGCATGGCGGTCGGGCTCGACACGCCCGCGAGCGCGCTGCGCCTCCTCGACGCGCTGCACGACGACGGCATGTTCGTCGAGCGGCCGTTCGAGCACGGCGACGAGCTCATGCACGGGCTGATCGCCGCCGGCGGCCACGACCCCGAGTTCCTCACCGACGACCAGCTCTCCGCTTCGGATCTGCGGCTGCCGGTGGCGAACTATCTCGAGTGGTACGCGACGCTGCCGGCCTCGATGCGCGAGTCGATCGAGGAGCGCTGGGGCGAGGCGCCCGGCGACCGCTATGTAACGAAGAGCGACCGTGGGAGCTGGGATTTCGTGATCGCAGGGCTGTCGCTCGGCAACGTGCTCGTCGCGATCCAGCCGCCGCGCGGCTACGGGGAGGATCCGGTCGGCATCTACCACGACCCCGAGCTGCCGCCGACCCACCACTACCTCGCGTGCTACCGCTGGATCGACGCCGTGTGGGGCGCGGACGCGGTCGTCCACCTCGGCAAGCATGGGACGCTCGAGTGGCTGCCGGGGAAGATGCTCGCGCTGTCAGCGGAGTGCGCACCCGATGCCGCTCTGGGCGACATGCCGCTCGTCTACCCGTTCGTCGTCAACGACCCCGGTGAGGGCGTGCAGGCCAAGCGCCGCGCGCACGCCGTGATCGTCGACCACCTCGTGCCGCCGATGATGCGCGCGGACACCTACGACGAGATCGCCGAGCTCGAGGCGATGCTCGACGAGTACGCGCGCCTCGAGGTCCTCGATCCGCCAAAGCTGCCCGCGCTGGCCGCGCGGATCTGGGCGGGAATCGAGAAGGCGAACCTGCAGTCCGACCTGGGTGTCTCGGAGCGCCCGGACGACCTCGGCGCGCTTGTCGAGCACATCGACGGCTACCTCTGCGAGGTCAAGGACATCCAGATCAAGGATGGCCTGCACGTGCTCGGCGTGGCGCCGTCGGGCGATCAGCTGCGCGGGCTGACGGCGGCGCTGCTGCGCTTGGGGTCGGGCGACGTGCCGGGCCTGCGGCGCGCGGTCGGGGCGGCGTTCGGCCTTGACGAGGAGGCCTTGGTGGCCGCCCCTGGCGCGCCTGCCCCTGCCCCGGAGGCGTCTGGTTCGAAACGGCCATTCAGCGGCCGTTTTGAACCAGCCGACGGCGTGGCCGCGCTCCTCGAGCGGTTCCGCGGGCCGGCCGCGTCCGCCGGCGATCTCGTGGACCGGCTCGAAGCTGCGCAGATGGCGCTGCTGGACGCGCTCGCCGCGCGCGGCTGGGACCCCGCGGCGGTGTCTTCCGTCTGCGAAGAGGTCTTGGGTCGGGGCGATTCGGGGGTCGAGCGGGTGCTGCGCTTCGCCGCCACCGAGGTTGTCCCGCGGATCCGCCGCACGCCTGACGAGCTGGCGCACATCGTGGACGCTTTGAACGGCCGCCACGTGCCGGCCGGGCCGTCGGGCGCGCCGACCCGCGGGCGCCTCGACGTCCTGCCGACGGGCCGCAACTTCTACTCCGTCGATCCGCGCGCGCTGCCCTCGGAGCTGTCGTTCGAGGTCGGCTGCAAGCTCGCCGACGCACTGCTCGCCCGCCATGTCGAGGACACCGGCGAGCTGCCGAAGATGGTCGGGCTCGTCGCGTGGGGCACGGCCGCGATGCGCACCCAGGGCGACGACGTCGCGGAGATCCTCGCGCTGCTCGGCGTCCGGCCGACGTGGCATCCCGAGTCGCGCCGCGTCACGGGCTTCGAGGTCATCTCGCTCGAGGAGCTCGGCCGGCCGCGGATCGACGTGACCGTCCGCATCTCGGGCTTCTTTCGCGACGCGTTCCCGCACCTCGTCGCCCTGCTCGACGACGCGGTCGCGCGGGTGGCCGCGCTCGACGAGCCCGACGACCTGAACTTCGTCGCCGCGCACGCGCGTGCCGACGCCGAGCGGCTGGCGGCGTCGGTCGGCGCGGGGGCGGCGTGGCGCCGCGCGACGACGCGCATCTTCGGGTCGAAGCCGGGGACCTACGGCGCGGGGCTGTTGCAGCTGCTCGACGCCCGCGACTGGCGCGACGACGCCGACCTCGCCGCCGTCTACGAGGCGTGGGGCGGCTACGCGTACGGTCGCGGCCTGGACGGCGCGGCGGCGGCCGAGCCGATGCGCGACTGCTACGCGCGGATCGAGGTGGCGGTGAAGAACGTCGACTCGCGCGAGCACGACATCCTGGACTCCGACGACTACTACCAGTACCACGGCGGCATGATCGCGACGGTCCGGGCGTTGACGGGCCGCGATCCCGCGGCCTACCTCGGCGATAGCAGCGATCCCTCGCGGGTCGTCGCGCGCACGCTCGGCGAGGAGACGCGGCGGGTCTTCCGCGCGCGTGTCGCAAACCCGCGCTGGATCGCGTCGATGATCCGCCATGGGTACAAGGGCGCGGCGGAGCTGTCGGCCACCGTCGACTACCTCTTCGGCTACGACGCGACGGCGGGCGTCGCGGAGGACTGGATGTACGAGCAGGTCGCGGCGAAGTACCTGCTCGACGAGGACGTCGCGGCGTTCATGGCGCAGTCCAACCCATGGGCGGCGCGCGCGATCGCGGAGCGGCTGCTCGAGGCGGCCGAGCGCGGGATGTGGGCGCAGCCGTCCGAGGACACGCTCGCGGGCATCCGCGAGCGCTACCTCGAGCTGGAAGGCGAGCTCGAGGAGGCGCAGGCATGACGCCGCCCCGCCCCGCCTCGCACGCCGCCGTGCTGGCGACCCTTCGCCCCGCGCGCGGCGCTGCGCTCGCCATCCTTCGCGCCCCGCACGGCGCTACGCCGGCGATCCTTCGTCCCGCGCGCGTGGAGGCGACGGTGCGCTCATGATCGCCTACCCCCTCAGCGCGATCGTCGGGCAGGAGGCGCTCGTCGAGGCGCTGCTCGTCAACGCCGTCGCGCCTTCGGTGGGTGGGGTCCTCGTGCGCGGCGAGCGCGGGACCGCGAAGTCGACGGCGGTCCGCGCGCTCGCTCCGCTGCTGCCGCCCGTGTACGCGGCGGTCGACGAGCCCTTCGCCTTCGGCCCCGCCGAACTCGCGCCCGGCGGCAAGGTCCCGGCGGGCGCGCCGACCGCGCCACGCCCCGCGCCGCTCGTCGAGCTGCCGCTCGGCACGACACTCGACCGGCTCGTCGGGTCGCTCGACCTCGGCCGCGCGCTCGCCGGCGAGCAGGCCTTCGAAGCGGGGCTGCTGGCTCGCGCCCACCGCGGGATCCTCTACGTCGACGAGGTCAACCTGCTGCCCGACCACCTCGTCGACGCCCTGCTCGACGCCGCCGCGACCGGTGTGGCGCGGGTTGAGCGCGAGGCCGTGTCCGCGGTCCACGACGCGCGCTTCCTGCTCGTCGGGACGATGAACGCCGAGGAGGGCGAGCTGCGCCCACAGCTGCTCGATCGCTTCGGGCTCGGCGTGGAGGTGCGCGCGCAGCGCGATCCGGTGCAGCGAGCGGAGATCGTGCGCCGCCGGCTCGCCTTCGATCGCGACCCCGTGGCGTTCGCCGCTGCCTGGAACGACGCGGAGACGGCGCTCGCGGAACGGATCGCCGCGGCGCGGGCGCGCGTTGACATGGTGCGCCTGCCCGAGCGCGAGCTGCTGCGGATCACCGGTGCGTGCGCCGCGCTCGCGATCGACGGCGTGCGCGGCGACATCGTCACGGCGCAGGCGGCGCGCGCGCTCGCGGCGCTGGATGGGGCCCCGGAGGTCGGCGAGGATCACGTCCGCCGGGCGGCGGCGCTGGCGCTCGCGCACCGCCGGCGACGCGACCCGCTCGACGGCCGCATGCCGGAGCCCGGCGAGCTAGAGCGGGCGCTCGACGAGGCGGGCGAGCCGCCCGACGACGACCCGCCTTCGGGCGGCGGCGGTGGGCCCAACGGATCGAGCGGCGCGCCAGGCGCGAACGGGGGGTCGGCGGCGGAGGGCTCGCGGCCGGCGCCGACAGCGGCCTCCGAGCGCGCCTCCTCCTGCGCGAAGGGCGCCGCGTCTGCTGACGACCCCGGCGCGGAAGGCGCCGCGCAGGCCGACTCGGACGCGGCGGGTCGGGGTGCGAGGGCGCGCAGCCGGTCGCCGTGCGCGAGCGACGATCCGTCCAACCCGCGCCTGGCCGCACCCGAGCGCCGCGACGCCCCCGCGCCGGCCAACCTGCCGCTCGACGCGCTCACGCTGCTCGGCACCGGCGAAGGCCCCGCCGGGCGCCGCGCTCGCACGCGCGGTCCCGAGTCCGGAGCGATCGACAGCCGCCCGGCGCGACCGGGCTCGGGCGACGTCGCACTCGTCGCGAGCCTGCGCGCAGGGCTGCTCGCGGCCGGCGCGCGCGAGTCGTCGCCCGCGGAGTTCCGGACTGCCGCGGCCGGGCCGCCCGGCGGGCCGCGCGCCGGCGCCGAGACGCTCGAGAGCGGCGAACCCTTCGCCCGCGCCGCGCCGCCCGGCGGGCTACGCGCCGGCGCCACGACGCTCGAGAGCGGCGAACCGTTCGCCCACGCCGCGATCGCTGGCGCCGACCTCCGCGAGCACGTTCGCGCCGGGCGCGAGGCGACGTTCGTCTGCCTCGTCGTCGACGCGAGCGGCTCGATGGGCGCGCGCCGCCGGCTCGCGCGCGTAAAGGGGGCGCTCATCGCGCTGCTGCGCGACGCCTACGCGCGCCGCGACCGCGTCGCCGTCGTAGCGTTTCGCGACAGCGCCGCGCGCGTGCTCGTCGCGCCCGGCGCGCCGCTCGAGGTCGCGGCCGCCGCGCTGCGTGAGCTCGCCGCCGGCGGGCGCACGCCGCTGGCCGCAGGGCTCGACGCCGCCGAGCGCCTCATCCGCCGCGAGGCGCTGCGCGACCCCGCGCGGCGGGCGATCGCCGTCGTGCTGACGGACGGGCGCGTCCCCGACCCGGAGCGCGCGATCCCGCTCGCGGCCGCACGGCTCGGCCGCGCGGCCGCGGCGGTCCACGTCGTCGACACCGAGGAGGGCCCGGTCCGGCTCGGGCTCGCGTCGGCGCTGGCCAGCGCGGCCGGCGGGCACGTCCACCACCTCGCACAGAACCGGAGAGCCGCATGACCCCTCCCGACACGCCCCTCGCCCGCCACGGCGCGGCCGACGTCGACGTCCCGCACCGCCCCGGCGACAAAGGCAGCGCCGAGCCGAAGCGCCGCAAGCCGCGCGACCGCCCGCTCGTCGTCGTCATCACCGGTCACGGCAAGGGCAAGAGCACGTCGGCGTTCGGGATGCTGCTGCGCTCGTGGGCGCGCGGTTACCGCTGCGGTGTGTTCCAGTTCGTGAAGTCCGGCAAGTGGAAGGTCGGCGAGGCGAAGGCCGCCGCCGCGCTCGGGGGGATCGACTGGGAGAAGATGGGCGACGGCTGGTCGTGGCTGTCGAAGGACCTCGCCGAGTCGGCCGACCTCGCCCGCGAGGGCTGGACGGAGGTCAAGCGCGCGATCGCGGCCGAGCGCTACGAGTTCCTGCTGCTCGACGAGATCACATACCCGATCAAGTGGGGCTGGATCGAGGTCGACGACGTCGTGCAGACCTTGCGCGACCGGCCGGGCTTTCAGCACGTCGTCATCACGGGTCGCGACGCCGCGCCGGAGCTGCTCGAGCTCGCCGACCTCGTCTCGGAGGTCGTGAAGGTCAAGCACCCGATGGACGAGGGCATCCGCGCCCAGCAGGGGATCGAGTGGTAGACGTACTCGTCATCCTGGACGGCGCGAGCGAGCCGTGGCGCGATCGCGCGCCGACGAGCCTCGAGCTCGCCAGCACGCCGGCGCTCGACCGGCTCGCGCGCGAGGGCGACCTGACGCGGCTGCGGACGATCGCGCCCGGTGTGCCGCCCGGCTCGGAGGCCGCGATCCCCGCGCTGCTGGGCTGGATGCCGCCGGCGCGCGTGGACCGCGGGGCGCTCGAGGCCGCGGCGTACGGGATCGAGGTGGCCGAAGGCGAGCGCGTGTGGAGGATCGACGTGCTCCCGGGCCGCGCGAGGGGCGGCGAGGCGCCGGGCGCGCGCTGCTCCGAGCTCGCGGCGGAGGGGCTCGCTGCTGTCCTGCGCGCAGGCGCGCCAGGCCACACCGTGTACATCTTGCGCGGCCACCGGCTCCTGCTCGTCGGGCCGTCGCCGCTGCCCGCCGCCGCGCGCGGGCCGGCGCTGCGCGTCTGGCCCGAGGGGGTTGTCCCTCCCGCCATCCTCGGCCCCGACACGGTGCTCGTCGGCGCCCGCGGCGCTGCTGTCGGGGCCGCGCGGCTCATGGGCGCCGCGACCATCGTCCCGGCCGGGGCGACCGGGCTGCCGCGCAGCGACCTCGCCGCGAAGGCGCAGGCCGCGATCGGCGCCATCGGCGCGGGCGCCGCGCGCGTCGTCGTGCACGTCGGTGGACCCGACGAGGCGGCGCACGCGCGCGATCGCGCCGCCAAGGTGGCGGCGATCGAGCGGGCCGATCGCGACCTGATCGGCCCGCTCGCGACGGCCGTGCGCCGCGCCGGCGGCACGCTCACCGTCTGTCCGGACCACGGCTGCGACCCCGCGACCGGCGAGCACGACGCGGCCGCGGTCCCGTGCGTCGCGTGGTCGCCGGTGGACGCGTCGCTTCGCCGCGAGCTCGAGCGCGTCTTCGCGCAGCCCTCGCGGCGGCGGCTCACCGAGCGCGCCGTCGCGGACCTGCCGGAGGCAGACCTCGCCGGGCGCGTGCTCGCGCCACCGGCCGGGCGGCCAGGCGCGACGGCCGCCGGAGCCGCCGCGTGATCCCGCGGATCGTCGTCGCCGGGACGAGCTCGGGCGCGGGCAAGACGACCGTGGCGTGCGGGCTCATCGGCGCCCTGCGCGCGCGCGGCTTGCGCGTTCAGGGCTTCAAGGTCGGGCCGGACTACATCGACCCGAGCTACCACGCGCTGGCCTCCGGCCGCCCCGGCCGCAACCTCGACGCGTTCCTCAGCGGGCCGGAGCTCGTCGCGCCGCTGTTCCGGCACGGCTCCGCGGGCGCGGACGTCGCCGTCGTCGAGGGGGTCATGGGCCTGTTCGACGGTGCCTCGGGCCGTGGCGAGCTGGCGTCGACCGCGCACGTGGCGAAGCTGCTGCAAGCGCCGGTGTTGCTCGTCGTCGACGGGTCGGCGATGGCCCGCTCGGCCGCCGCGATCGTCCACGGCTTTGCGACATTCGACCCGCAGCTCGACATCGCCGGCGTCGTCTTCAACCGCGTCGGCTCCGAGCACCACGAGCAGCTCCTGCGCGACGCGGTGGCGCCCCTCGGCGTGCCCGTGCTCGGCGCCCTGCGCCGCGACGACGCGGTCGTCGCGCCCGAGCGCCACCTCGGGCTCGTGCCCGCCGGCGAGCGCGAGCCGCGCGCGGTGGCGGCGCTTCGCACGCTCGCGACCGCCGTCGAGCGCTACGTCGACGTCGCCGGCGTGGAGGCGCTCGCCCGCGCCGCGCCCGCCATGCCCGGCTCGCCGTGGAGCCCGGACCCTGCGGCCGAGCCCTGCTCCGGGGCGCGGATCGCGATCGCGCGCGGGCCGGCGTTCGCCTTTCATTACGAGGAGAACCTCGAGCTGCTCGCGGCTGCCGGGGCCGAGCTCGCCGCGTTCGACCCCCTGAGCGACGAAGCGCTGCCCGAGGACTGCGGCGCGCTGATCCTGGCGGGCGGGTTCCCGGAGGTGTTCGGCGAGCAGCTGTCGGCGAATGCTGCGCTGCGCGCGGAGGTCGCGGCGTTCGTGGCCGCGGGCAAGCCGGTGCTCGCCGAATGCGGCGGGCTGCTGTACCTCTGCCGCGACCTCGACGGCCACGCCATGTGTGGCGCGATCCCGGCGACCGCGAGCATGTCCGGCCGCCTGACGCTCGGCTACCGCGAGGCGGTGGCGGTCACGCCGACACCATGGATCGAGGCGGGGGAGCGGGTTCGCGGCCACGAGTTTCACTACTCGCGGGTCGAGGAGGGCGCGCCTGCGGCGTGGCAGCCGGCGTGGGAGCTGTCGGCGCGCGGGGCATCGCGGGCGGTGGGATTCGCGTGCGGCGGGCTGCAGGCGAGCTATCTCCACGTGCACTGGGCCGCACATCCCGGGCTCGCGCTGCGGTTCGCGAAGGCCGCTCGGCCGGTCACGGCATGAGCTGTTTGTCGCCAAATACACGCTATCCGTGTAGTAGGCGACAAAGGATGCGACCGCGGTGCTGACGGTCGTCATCGGCGGCACGCGCTCGGGCAAGAGCGCGCATGCCGAGCGGCTCGCGCTGGCGAGCGGGCTGCCGGTGCGCTACGTCGCGACCGCCGACGCCGGCGACCCCGCGATGGCGGCGAGGATCGCCGCGCACGCCGCCCGCCGGCCGGGCGACTGGACGACCGTGGAGGCCGGCACCTCGCTCGCCGACGCGCTGAGCGCGAGCGCAGGCGACTGCGTCTTGCTCGACGGCCTCGGCCCGTGGATCGCGACCGCGCTGCACCGCGCGGGTTTCTTCGAAGCGCCGTGCGACGAGGTGCTCGCGGGGGTGAGCGCGGACGTGTTGCGCGAGGTCGATCGGGCCGTGGAGGTTGTGGCGCCGCGGGCTGGCTTGGCGATCGTCGTCGCCGAGCAGGCGGGGGAGGGCCTGCTGCCGGCGGACGCCGCGTCGCGCGCGTGGCTCGACCTCCTCGGCGACGCGACCCAGCGGTTCGCGGCAATGGCGGCGCGGGTCGACCTCGTCGTAGCCGGTCGCGCCCTGACGATCGCGGGCGGCGAGGCCGGAGGCGTCCTCGGCGGCGCGGCCGGCGGCGTCGCCGACGCGGCCTCGCTCCGCCACCACGGCGACCGCGACGTGCGGCCCGGCGACGCCGACCATGCCGTCAACGTCGTCGCGGGCGGGCCGCCGGCGTGGCTGCGCGCGGCGCTGCAGGCCGCGCTCGACGACGACGCCCAGCGCTATCCCGACGACCGCGGCGCCACGAGCGCCCTCGCCGCGCTGCACGGCCGCGACGAGGAGGAGATCGTCGCCACGAACGGCGCCGCCGAGGCGCTCTGGCTGCTGCCCGCCGCGCTGCGACCGCGCCTCGCGGCCTGCGTGCACCCCACCTTCACCGAGGCCGAGGCCGCCCTGCGCGCGCACGGTGTGCCGGTCGTCCGCGTCCTGCGCGACCCCGAGCAGGGCTTCGCGCTCGACCCCGCCGGCGTCCCCGAAGAGGCCGACCTCGTCGTCCTCGGCAACCCAGCCTCCCCGAGCGGCACGCTCGACCCGGCGCACGCGGTCCGAGCGCTGCGCCGTCCCGGCCGCGTCGTCGTGGTCGACGAGGCGTTCATGGACCTCGTCCCCGGCGAGCCCGGCTCGCTCGTGCGCGAGCGCTTGCCAGACGTCATCGTCGTCCGCAGCCTCACGAAGGCCCTCGCGATCCCCGGCCTGCGCGCGGGGTACGCGGTCGCCGCCGCACCGCTCGCCGCGCGGCTGCGCGCCGTCAAGCCCCCCTGGTCGGCGAACGCCCTCGCGCTCGCCGCGCTTGCCGCGACCGCACGCAGGCCCGGCGCGCTCGCGGCCATCGCCGAGCGCACGACGCGCGAACGCGACGACCTCGCCGGCCGCCTCGCAACCATCCCGGGCCTACGCACCTGGCCGAGCGCGGCGAACTTCTGCCTCGTCGAGGTCGCCGACGGCCCGGCCCTCGTCGCCGCGCTCCGCGCACAGCGCATCGCGGTGCGTCCCGCCGCCTCGTTCCCCGGCCTCGGCCCGCAGCACATCCGGCTCACTGCGCGCACGCCCGGGGAGAACGCGGTCCTCGTCGAGGCGATCGAGGCAGCGATCGAGAACCCGGTCGTGGCTCGCCGCGCGTGACGGACGCGTCCCTCGCCGAGCCGATCATGGCGCGCGGCGCCCAAGCGCGTCAGGATGGCGGCGTGACCGTGCCGAGGATCGCCGTCGTCGGGATCGGCGCCGACGGCTGGGAGGGCCTCGCCGAGCGTGCCCGCGCCGCGATCCGCGAAGCCGGCGAGGTCGTCGGCTCGCAGCGCCAGCTCGACCTGCTGCCCCCCGAGGTCACCGCCACCCGCACCCCCTGGCCGAAGCCGATGGACGCCCTGATCGACGAGCTCGCGACCCGCACCAGCCACCCCACCTGCGTGCTCGCCAGCGGCGACCCCATGCTCCACGGCATCGGCGCCACTCTCGCAACGCGCCTCGGCGAAGCCCGCCTCGACGTCCACCCCCACCCCTCGGCCTTCGCCCTCGCCTGCGCGAGACTCGGCTGGCCGGCCGCGGACGTCGAGCTCGTGAGCACCGTCGCACGACCCGTCGAGACCATCGCCCGCGTGCTCGCTCCCGGCCGCCGCCTCGTCGTCTACGCGACCGGCGAGGACGGCCCGCCCGCGATCGCCAAAGTCCTGCGCGACCGCGGCTACGGCCCGAGCCGTTTCGTCGTGCTCGAGCAGCTCGGCGGCCCGAAGGAGAAGCTCGTCGACGCCACCGCCGCCGCATGGCGCGCCCGCTGGGCCGACCCCCTGCACGCGATCGCCATCGACTGCCGAACCGTCAAAGGCACGCCGCTGCTGCCGCGCACGCCCGGCCTCCCCGACGACGCCTACGGCGGCGACGGCCAGCTCACCAAGCGCCACGTCCGCGCAATCACGCTCGCCGCCCTGCAGCCGACCCCCGGCCAGCTGCTCTGGGACATCGGCGCCGCCAGCGGCTCGATCGGGATCGAATGGCTGCGCGCGGAGCCCTCGGCAAGAGCGATCGCGATCGAGGCCCGTGCCGACCGCGCGCGCCAGGCGGTCGCCAACGCGCTGCGCCTCGGCGTCCCGGAGCTCGACGTGCGCATCGGCGAAGCGCCCCGCGCGCTCGACGACCTGCCCGCGCCCGACGCGGTCTTCATCGGCGGGGGCCTCACGACACCCGGCCTGCTCGACGCCTGCCACCGCGCGCTCAACCCGGGCGGCCGGCTCGTCGCAAACGCCGTGACGCTCGAAGGCGAGCAGGTCCTCACGGCCGCGCGCGCCCACCACGGCGGCGAGCTCGCCCGCATCGAGATCGCGCAGGCCGAGGCGCTCGGCTCGTTCACGACCTGGCGCCAGCAGCTGCCCGTCGTCCAGTGGACGGTCGTCAAGTGACGGTGCACTTCATCGGCGCCGGGCCCGG
Source organism: uncultured Actinomycetes bacterium (assembly GCA_963839905.1). Classification (GTDB taxonomy): domain Bacteria; phylum Actinomycetota; class Thermoleophilia; order Solirubrobacterales; family Solirubrobacteraceae; genus CADCVQ01. Next base: position 281,864 of record CAWIXC010000020.1, read on the forward strand.
CGCCCCCGACCTGCTCACGCTGCGCGCCCAGCGCCTCATCGCAAGCGCGCCGGTCTGCCTCTACGCCGGCGCGCTCGTGCCGCCGGAGATCCTCGCCCACGCGCCGCCCGGCGCGCGCGTCACGGACACGCAGCGACTCACGCTCGACGAGATCATCGCCGAGCTCAAACAAGCGCACGACGAAGGACACGACGTCGCCCGCCTGCACTCCGGCGACCTCTCGATCTTCAGCGCCGCCGCCGAGCAGATGCGCCGCCTCGACGAGCTGCACATCCCCTGGGACGTCACCCCCGGCGTGCCCGCCTTCGCGGCCGCGGCGGCTGCGCTCAAGCGCGAGCTCACGATCCCCGGCGTCGCGCAGACGGTGATCCTCACGCGCTACGGCCGCCGCGCGTCGAAGATGCCCGAGGGGGAGAACCTCGCCGGCCTCGCCGAGCACGGAACGACGCTCGTCATCCACCTCGGCACGCAGGCGATCGAGGAGATCGTCGCCACGCTCACGCCGCACTACGGCGCCGACTGCCCGGCCGCGGTCGTCGCGCGCGCGAGCTGGCCCGACGAGGTCGTCCTCGCCGGCACGCTCGCGACGATCGCCGGCCGGGTCCGCGAGGCCGCCATCACGCGCACCGCGACGATCCTCGTCGGCCCCGCGCTCGCCCCCCACGACGCGCGCGAAAGCCACCTCTACTCGCGCGAGCGCGAGCGCGAACGCGAACGCGAGCGACCTACCAGTGCGTGAAGTACCCGCCCTCGTCGTCCTCGGAGGTCCGGCCGCGAGCGCGCTTCTGGCGGCACAGCGTGCAGACCGCGTCGGCGCCGTCCTCGATCGTGACGGTGCCCGTCGCGTCCACGTAGTCGTGGCGCCGCTCGCCCTCGAACCACACGTGCCCGCAGTCCGAGCACGGCAGCGTGTTCGGGTGCGGGCGGCCGATCTCGCCCTCGGTCATCGGCTCGACGCCGCCCGCGCCGCGCCCTGGCGTGCGGAGAGGTGCCCCATCGACACCTTGTAGGCGATCGTGTCGATGTAGCTGTCGCCCGCACCGTCGCGCGTCCGCTTGGACGCCTGCCCCGGCGTCACGCCGAGATCGGCCAGCTCGCGGGCCGACTCGGGATCGAAGCAGCGCGCGTCGAGCCAGCGGGCGGTCTCCTCGTCGTCGAACGCGGCGGCGGTCCACGCGTTCGCCGCGTCCTCCGGGTCCGCGCCGCGATCGGCGAGCTCCCCGTAGCGCTTGATCGTGTCGACGCTCGTCCTGCCCGCTGCCCAATGCATGGTGCTCACCTCCTGCCGAAAGTCGTGCGAGGCGTTGTACACGATCGCGGCGTGGCACAGTAAGTCGCGTGCGCGTCGCGATCCTTGGGCCGCTCGAGACCGACGCCGGCGAGGTCGGCGGCGGCCGCCTGCTCGCGCTGCTCGCGCGGCTGGCGCTCGACGCGGGCCGCGTCGTGTCGGCGTCCGCGCTCGCCGACGCGGTCTGGGACGACGAGCAGCCCGCCGACGAGCTGCACGCCCTGCAGTCGCTCGTCTCGCGGCTGCGGCGCAGCCTCGGCGACGGCGCGCTCGTCGAGCAGGGCGCCGGCGGCTACCGCCTGGCGATCGAGCCCGACGCCGTCGACGCGCTGCGCTTCGAGCGCCTCGCCGCGCAGGGCTCTGCCGCGCTGCAGGCGGGCGAGCACGAGCGTGCCGGCGCGATCGTGCGCGACGCGCTGAGGCTCTGGCGCGGCCCGGCGCTCGCCGGGATCGCCGAGGAGCGGCGCTTCGCCGCGACGGCCGCCGCGCGCCTCGAGGACCTGCGGCTGACCGCGATCGCCGACAGGATCGACGCCGACCTCGCGCTCGGGGCGGCGCCGAGCCTTGTCGCCGAGCTCGAAGCGCTCGTCGCGCGCCATCCCCTGCACGAGCGCCTCGCCGCGCAGCACGTCGCCGCGCTCTACGCCGCCGGCCGGCAGTCCGACGCGCTCGCCGCCTACGAGCGCGTCCGCGCGCGCCTTGACGACGAGCTCGGCGTCACCCCCTCGCACTACCTGCGCGACGCGCACCTGGCCGTCGTCAGCGGCAACGGGCCAGCGCCCCCCGCCACCGCGGCGCGGCCCAGGCGCAGCAACCTGCGCGCCACGCTGACGAGCTTCGTCGGCCGTGACGAGGAGCGCGAGCGGATCGGCGCGCTGCTCGCGCGCCACCGCCTGGTGACGCTCGTCGGCCCCGGCGGAGCCGGCAAGACGCGCCTGGCGTGCGAGCTCGCGTCCGAGCTCGTCGCGACGACCCCCGGCGGCGTCTGGCTCGCCGAGCTCGCGCCGCTGTCCGACGGAGACAACCTCGTCCCGACCCTGCTCGCCGTCCTCGGCTCGCGCGAGGCGAACCTGCTGCTCGAGCCCGCCCCGCCGGGCGGGGCACGTGACGGCTTCGAGCGGCTCGTCGACGCGCTCGAGCCCCGCGACACCCTGCTCGTCATGGACAACTGCGAGCACCTCGTGGCGGACGCGGCCGCGCTCGTCGATCGCCTGCTCGCGCACTGCCCGCGCCTGCGCGTCGTCGCGACGAGCCGCGAGCCGCTCGGCATCGACGGCGAGCACCTCGCGATCGTGCCGCCGCTCGGCTTGCCCGACGCCGGCCAGGACCCCGCGGCGGCGCGAGAGCACCCGTCGGTGCAGCTCTTCGCCGACCGCGCCGCGGCGGCGTCGGCGGGCTTCGAGGTCGACGACGACACCGTCGAGGCCGTCATCGAGATCTGCCGCCGCCTGGACGGCCTGCCGCTCGCGATCGAGCTCGCCGCGGCGCCTGCGCTCGCTGCCCGTGCAGCAGGTCGCCGCGAGGCTGGACGATCGCTTCCGGCTGCTGACCGGCGGCAGCCGCACCGCGCTCGAGCGCCAGCGCACGCTGCGCGCGGTCGTCGACTGGAGCTGGGACCTACTGACCGAGCCCGAGCGGCTGCTCGCGCAGCGCGTCGCGGTGTTCCCCGCGGGCATCACCCCGGAGACCGCCGCCGCGGTGTGCTCCGGCGACGGCGTGCCCGAGGACGACGTGCTCGACCTGCTCGGCGCGCTCGTCGACCGCTCGTTGCTCGTGCTCGCCGACCCGACTGCGCTGCCGCGCTACCGGATGCTCGAGACGCTGCGCGAGTACGGCATCGAGAAGCTCGGCCACGAAGGCGATCTCGCCCGCCTGCGCACCGCCCACGCGCACTACTTCGCCAAGCTCGCCGACGACGCCGACGCGCACCTGCGCGGACCCGACCAGATCCCGTGGTTTCGCCGCGTCAGCGCCGAGCGCGACAACGTGCTCGCAGCGCTGCGCTGGCTCTGCGACGACGGAGACGCGCCGCGCGCGCTGCGGCTCGCCGTCTCGCTCGGCTGGTTCTGGATGCTGTCCGGCGGCTCGACGGACGCCATCGGGACGCTGCGCCTCGCGCTCGCTGTGCCCGGCGAGGGCAACGAGCTCGACCGGCTGATCGCCGAGCGGATCGTCCACGTGGCCGACCTCATGACCGAGCCCGCCGCCCCGGACGAGCAGGAGGGCGTGTACGACACCGACCGCTGGGGCCTCATCGCGGCGCTCGACGAGCTGGAGCAGATGGACCTCTCGTCGCGGCCGCTGCTTGGCACCGTCATGCCGATCGTCGCGCTGTTCTTCGAATCCGAGCGTGCCGAGGCGCTGCTCGATGACGCCCGCCGCCACTCCGATCCGTGGGTCCGCGCGAGCGTGCCGCTGATCCTCGCCGAGGTCGCGCAGAACGAGGGCCAAGTCGACGACATGCGCGTCCACCTCGCCGAGGCGGACGCCGCGTATCACGAGGTCGGCGACCGCTGGGCGCTCGCGATCGTGCTGTCCTCGCTCGGCCTGCTGCGGATCTTCGACGCCGACCTCGACGGCGCGGCCGGCGCGCTGCTCGAGGCGCAGCGCCTGCTCGACGAGCTCGGCGCCCTCGGCGACGGGGCGAACATGAACCTGCGGCTGGTCGACGTCCGCATCCGCCAGGGCGATCTCGCGGCTGCGCGCGCGCACGCGGACGCGCTGCTCGACGACAGCGACGGCACCGACGAGCGCGCCGCGCTCGCGTACAGCGCGCATGCGCGGGTCGCGTACCTCGCCGGCGAGGGCGAGGAGGCGGTCGCGCTCGCCGCTCGCTCGCTCGAGGTGCTCGGCGATCCCAGCGACCGCCGCCCGGATCGCCGCCACGCGCGCGCGATGCTCGGCGCGACCGGCGCGGCCATCGAGCGCGCCTACGGCGACGCCGGTCGCGCGCACGCCCTGCTGCGCGCCGCCTACGAGGACGCCGTCGCGACCAAGGACCTGCCGATCATCGCGATGGCCGGCGTGGCCGTCGCGGAGGCAACCGCCGCGGCCGGGCGGCCCTCCGACGCCACCGAGATGCTGGCCGCAGCGGCGTCCCTACGCGGCGCCAAGGACGAGACGGACCCGCACATCGCGAGCCTCACCGCCGCGTTGCGCGCCAAGCTCGGCGATGCGGGCTACGACACCGCGTGGGAGCGCGGCCACGCGCTCGAGCGCGAGGCGGCGATCGGCCGCCTCGCGCCCGACGTCGAGGCCTCCTAGGTCAGCCGCCGCCGGTACGCGCGGAGCGCGAGCGGCACGAAGACCACCAGCAGGATCGCCATCCACACGAAGGTCCACAGCAGGTGCGTCGCCACCGGGCCGCCGACGAGCAGCCCGCGGACCGCCCCGATGAGGTGGGTCAAAGGGTTGACGTCGACGAACGCCTGCAGCCAGCCGGGCATCGTGTCGGCCGGGACGAACGCGTTCGAGCCGAAGCTCAGCGGCAGGATCACGAGCACGAGGATCCCCTGGACCGCGCCGGGCGAGCGGGCCAGCATGCCGACCCAGACCGACGCCCAGCACATGCACAGCGCGAAGCCGATCGACAGCAGGCCCGCGGCGGTGACCGACAGCACGCCCGTCTGGGCGCGGAAGCCGATGAGGTAGCCGAAGGCGATCGTGATGACGAACAGGATCACGTAGCGCACGACGTCCGCGAGGACGGTGCCGACGAGCGGCGCCGCACGCGAGATCGGCAGGCTGCGGAAGCGGTCGAAGATGCCCTTCGTGACGTCGTTGTTGAGGTTCACGCCGATCGCCACGCCCGCCATCGCGATCGTCTGCCCGAGGATGCCCGGCAGCAGGAACTGCAGGTAGTCGTGCTGCGAGCCGCCGGAGATCGCGCCGCCGAACACGTACGTGAAGAGCAGCAGGAAGATCGCCGGCTGGATCGTCACGTCGATCAGCGCCTCCGGCGTCTTCAGCGTGTTGATGAGGCTGCGCTTGGCCAGCACGAGGCTGTGGCGGACGAGGCGCCAGCGCGGCGGGCGCACCGCCGCCGGGGCGCCGGCCACGGCGTCGTGCGCCGCGAGGGCGCCGTGCGTGGCCGCGCCGCTGTGCGTGACCGCTGCGGCCGCCGCGCCGGGCGAGGTCGTCGTCGTGCTCATGCCGCCACCTCCAGCTCGGTCTCGGGTTGGCCGGCCGGCTGCGCGCCGTGGCCGGTCAGCGTGAAGAACACCTCGTCGAGGCTCGGGAGCTTCAGCGACAGCTCGGTCACCGCGATGCCCCGCTCGGCGAGCCGGGCGACGAGCTGGGTCAGCGCGGCGTCGTCGCGCACGGGCGCGCTCACGGCGCCCTGCACGGGCGGCTCGGGGCGCGTGCCCGCGATCTCCGCGAGCAGCAGGCTCACCTCGGGCAGGTGCGCGGGCTCGGCGGGCCGGACGGCGAGCGTCTGGCCGCCGACGATCCGCTTCAGGCCGTCGGGCGTGTCGCGCGCGATGACCCGGCCCTGGTCGAAGACCGTGATCTCGTCGGCGAGCGCGTCGGCCTCCTCGAGGTACTGGGTCGTCAGCAGGACCGTCGATCCCTCGCCGACGAGCCGGCGGATGACGCCCCACATGTCCTCGCGCTTGCTCGGATCCAGGCCGGTCGTCGGCTCGTCGAGGAAGATCACCGCGGGGCGCCCGACGAGCGATGCCGCGAGGTCCAGGCGCCGGCGCATGCCGCCGGAGTAGGTCTTGGCGGTGCGGTCGGCGGCGTCGGCGAGGTCGAACCACGCGAGCAGCTCGCGGGCGCGGGCCTTCGCGTCGCGCGGGCGCATGTCGAGCAGCCGCCCGATCATGACGAGGTTCTGGGTGCCGGTCAGCGTCTCGTCGACGGAGGCGAACTGGCCCGTGAGGCCGATCCGCTCGCGCACGCGCCCCGGCTCGCGCTGGACGTCGTAGCCGTCGACCCGGGCGCTGCCGGCGTCGGGAGCGACGAGCGTCGCGAGCACGCGCACCGCGGTCGTCTTGCCGGCGCCGTTGGGCCCGAGGACGCCGAGGACCGAGCCGCGGCGGGCGTGCAGGTCGACGCCATCCAGGGCTTGCGTCGTGCCGAAGCGCTTGCGCAGCCCGCTGGCTTCGATCGCGTATTCGGTATCCAGGTTCTTGGTCGAGATCATGGCCGCCAGCTTGCGCGCGGGCGCTCGCAGCGCGCTCGCAGGACGCTCACAGCCGGCTCTCAAACCCTGAGAGCTCTCCGGTTCACAGGTGCGGCGTGCTCTCGCAGACTGCTTGGCACGGAGCACCGCAGAGGTGCTTGACACGACGCAGAGGAGAGATCTCGTGCGACTCAGGAACGCTGATCCGGAGACCACCGAAGCGAAGCGGCCCCGCAACTGGAAGCGGCGTGCCGGCGCCGTCGCGCTGAGCGCGGCGCTGCTCGGCGGGGGTGCGACCGCGACGACCGCGACCGCGGCCACCGACTCCGCGAGCAGCGGCACGCGGGTGACGGCAGCGGCTTCGGCCGACGCCGCCGCGCTGCGCTACATCGACCACTACTTCTGGCTGTCGGACTGCCAGGCCACCGGCTCCAACGGCATCCGCAGCGGCAGCTGGACCTACTGGGAGTGCGTGAACGGCTCGGGCAGCCCGTTCGACGACTACGAGCTGTGGGTCAGCGGCTGACCGCTTCCCAGCACTCGCCCCGTGGCCCCGGCATGCGTGCCGGGGCCACGCGTGGTTGTCAGCTCTCGCAGCGCCCGACGGCCGGCGTGACGCCCGGCCACGCGCGCACCGCGGGCAGCCACGCGGTGTCCGATGCCGTGCGTACGCGATACCAGCGCGTGCTCATGCGGCGATCCTCCGCCATGACCGGCACGCCGTTCGCGATCCAGCACTCGGTGGTGAGCCGGTCGCCGTGGCGCGCGTGGCCGACGATGTTGGCCGGCGCGTACTTCTCGTGCGGGTCGCCCGCGAGCCCGAGCCGGCAGTCCGCGCGCAGCGAGTGCCGGCACGCGGCCTCGGCGTTGTACACCTTCAGCATCGCGCCGCGTGGCGCCGGGTCGTCGCCGTTCGCGGCCACGACTGCCCCGCCGCTGGCAGCCGCCAGGGCGACCAGCGCGGCGCCGACCCGCGCGGGCCGGCTGCGCAGCAGCGCCCGCAACGTCCGAGACCCGGCTGCGGAAAGCCTCGACGAGCGTTCGCCTCCAGCGCCTCGGCCGCGCGCGCCCTGCGCCGCGCCTGCGCCGCGCGCGCCTCGCGTCGCGCCTTCGCCCGCCGCGCCTCGGCCGCGCGCGCCTCGCGCCACCCCGCGCGCGCCTTCGCTCGGCACCTCCTCGACCCTCGCCAGCAGCGACGCGGCGGTGTGCGCGATCCGCGACGCGTGGTCCGGCGCGAGGCAATCGGCCACGATCGGGTGCCACCGCGCCGGCAGCTCGTCGGCCAGGCGCAGCTCCGCGTGCCCACCCGCGTACGCCTGTGCCGCCGCGCCGCGTCCCCGCGCGGTCGCGCCCGCGAACGGGAGCAGGCCGCCCGTCAGCAGCTGGTGGATCGTGACGCCGAACGCCCAGACGTCGGCCGTGGGCCGGATCGCGACGCCCTGCGCGGACACGCGCTCGCTCCACCACTCCGGCGGCAGGTAGTCCGACGAGCCCAGCCGCGGCGCGTAGGCGTGCGTGCCGTCGAGCTCGCGCGCGAGGCCGAAGTCGGCGAGGCGCACGGAGCCGTCGGCCATCAGCAGGACGTTGCTCGGCTTGAGGTCGCCGTGGACCCAGCCGGCCGCGTGCATGTGGACGAGCCCCTCGCAGATCTCGCGGGCGATCCGCTCGGCGTCGCCGCTCTTGAGCGTCCCGAGCACTCGCTGCACGCTGCGCTCGGCCCGCTCCATCGCCAAGACGACCGCGCCGTGCAGCGCAGGATCGCCCGGGTCGTCGACGACGAACGTCTCGAACGTCCTGATCAGCCGCGGGTGATCGGCCCGCTTGCTGAAGCGCACCTCCTCGGCGATCGCGCCCTGCAGATCGGCGAACTGCGGCGGCGACAGCGTCCCGCCGGGCAGGACCTTCAGCGCCGCGACCGTGTCGCGCGGGGGGTCCTGCGGCGAGCGCGCCCGCTGCACGCGCCGCGCCGCGTAGACGCTCGCCCACGACCCCGACGCGATGCGCTCGAAGACCTTCCAGCCACCCGCGTGGTAGCCGAGTGGGACCTCCACCAGCATGGAGGTCAGGTCCGCGGCGGCAGCAGCCGCCGGTGCTCGTCGCGCACGAGCCCGTAGCGCAGCGCGATCGACGCGAGCGCCTCGCGCTTGGTCTCGAGGCGCTCGTCGGCGCCCGGTCGCGGCTCCTTGACGCGCAGCTTCTCGATCGAGAGGTAGTCGATGTGGTGGTTCACCGCGGCGCGGGTCAGGTCGGCGAAGCGCTCGTCCGCGCGCAGGCGCTCGACGATCTCACCAGCGGTCGGCAGCGCGACCGACGTGCTGTCGAGCAGCCGTTCCTCGCAGAGCGCGACAAGGATCAGGAAGTACTTCGCGGTCTCGTCCAGGGGGAAGGCGGCGGCGGTCCGCTCGCCGCGCTGCGCCTCGGCGTCCTGCGCATCCGCGAACTCATGCTGCGGCGCGAACACGAGGAACTCGACGGGGCCCTCGGTCATCGGCAGCGACACGCGCGCGAACTCGAACGGGACCGGCGCGGCGACCCGCCGCGGCGCCACGGTGAGGTACTCGCCGCCGCCCTCGGGATTGTCGACGACGTACGTCTTGTCGTGGCTGAGGTTCGTGATAAGCCAGTAGTCCTCGACGGCGCTGATCTCGCCGGCCAAGCGCGACACCCCGTCGTGGTCGAGCGGGATGTCGACCTCGCAGCCCTCGGCGCCGCGCCCGAAGCGCAGGGTCTCGCCCGGCTGGACGTGCACCACCTGCGACGGCGGGCCGCCGTCCGGTGCGGGGACCTGCACGAGCACGGTCTCCATTGAGCCTGTTGCCCCTTCCTCCGCGTTTGCGGGTCTGTTGCCTTCGCCGCGGCCGCACTCCGTGAGTCCCCGGCGATGTTGGACGGTCCGGGGGGACGGCGGGCTGCGGTGTCAAACACCTAAGCAGAGGATGGGCGCGGTGACTGTGGGCGCGCGCACACTCCCGCGGCGGCGCGCGCGTCAGGCGCCGGTCCGGGCCTCGTACTGCGCCGGATTCAGGCCAACGACCGCGCGGAAGTCCGCGATGAAATGCGCGTGGTCGAAGTAGCCGAGGTCCAGGGCGAAGCGCGTCCAGTCGGTGTCCTTGCGGCCCGCGAGCTGCTCGATCGCGTCGTGCAGGCGGTAGCGCTGCAGCACCCATTTCGGGCCGACGCCGACGTAGCGCCGGAAGAGGCGCTGCAGCGTGCGGGTGGAGAGGTGGTGGCGGCGCGCGATCTCGGCGACGCTCGCACCGGGCTGCGCGCTGCGCATCTCGGCGACGACCGCGTTGACGAGCGTCGCCTGCGGGTCGGGCTCGGCCGGCAGCCGTTCGCGGAGAAACGCGTGGAGGAGCGCGAGCGTCGCGTCGGTGTCGCGCGCTTGGATCGCCGCGGCTTGCAGTCGCGCGCCGTCCGCCCCGAACAGCTCGTCGAGCGCCTTGACGCGGTCGGTCAGCGCGTGCAATGGCTTGTCGGTGAAGCTCGCGAAGCCGCCGGGCAGGAACTTCGTCCCGACCGCCCAGCCTTGGTCTTCGAGCACGCGGTCGTAGCGGCGGCGGTGCACGCCGTAGACGGCGGCCTTGGCCGGCTCGAAGACGAGGTGCACCGCGGGGTGGGTCATGACCTGCGAGCGGTAGGGCTCGCGGCCGCGCAGGTCCCATTCGACGATCCAGTGCGAGTCGACGAACGGCGCGAGGTCCGGCGGCGGCGGCCGGCGCTCGAACGAGAAGACGCGATCGACCGCCTCGGGGCGCAGGATGCCGCGGGTGTCTTCTGCCGGCTGTCGCATTTCTCCAAGACTCGGGGTCGTCGGGCGGGTAGCGTCGGGTGCATGACTACCACTCAGCACAAGACGCTCAACATCGACGACGCCGAGGACATGGCTCCGAAGTACGGCATGGGCGACATGGGCCAGGCGCGCTTTTTGCGCAAGGGCTTGGGCGCGGAGGGCATCGGCCTCGCCGACTACAAGATGAACCCCGGCCAGCGCGTCGGCTTCGGCCACAGCCACTCCTCCTGCGAGGAGATGTACGTCGTGATCGCCGGCTCGGGTCGGTTCAAGCTCGACGACGAGATCATCGACATCGCGGTCAGGGACGTCGTCTACTGCCCGCCGTCGGTCATGCGCGAATGGGAGGCCGGCGACGACGGCCTCGAGCTGCTGGCGTTCGGTCACCACGCGGAGGGCGACGGGGACATGCAGCAGGGCTGGTGGACCGACTGAGTCGCCCTGCGCCTCGTCCGCACCGCGTGATCCCACAGCCCGCGCGCCAGCCGATTGAGGTATGAGTCCTCGCATGGATGACGACGACTGGGTCGGCACTCCCCCGGAGGGCCATCACAAGAGCGACCCCGAGCGGGCCGCGTTCTGGCGCGCGCAGACGCGGAGGTACACGATCGGAGCCGGCCTCCTGATGGCGATCGTCGTCGTGCTCCTCCTCGTGCTGCTTCTGCGCTGATGCTGCGCCGTACTGAGGTCATGCCGAGAAGACCGCTGATATAGCGGTCAATTCGACAAGACCCGCACGCGATGATCCTGGTTCTTGGCGGCACGGCGGAGGCTCGCGAGCTCGCGGGCGCGCTGCACGCCGCTGGCGTGCCCGTGACCTCGTCGCTGGCCGGCCGGGTGAGCAGGCCGCGGCTGCCGGTGGGGGAGACGCGGATCGGAGGCTTCGGCGGGCCCGAGGCGCTCGCGCGCTGGATCGGCGAGCACGGCGTGCGCGCGGTCGTCGACGCGACGCACCCCTTCGCGCAGCGGATCTCGGCCTCCGCCGCGCAGGCATGCACGCAGGCCGGCGTGCCGCTGCTGCGCCTCGAGCGGCCGGGGTGGAGCGAGCGGCTCGGCGATCGCTGGCAGTGGGTCGACGACCTCGACGAGGCGGCCGCAGCCGTTCGCGACCATCCGCCGACCTTGGCCGCCGGCGCCGCCTCGCCGGCTGCGCCGACCTCGGCCGCCGGTGCCGCCTCGCCGGCGCCGGCGCGCGGCCGGCTCCGAGTCCTGCTCACGACCGGGCGCCAGGGCCTCGCCGCCTTCGCCACCACGGCCGGCGCGTGGTTTCTCGTCCGCTGCGTCGACCCACCCGACCCGCCGCTGCCGCCTCACCACGAGCTGCTGCTCGACCGCGGGCCCTACACGCTCGAAGGCGAGCTCGCGCTCATCGACGCCCACGCGATCGACCTCGTCGTCACGAAGGACAGCGGGGGCCCGCACACCGTCGCCAAGCTCGACGCGGCACGCGAGCGAGACCTACAGGTGATCGTCGTGCGGCGCCCGCCGCGGCTCGACGTCCCCACGGTCACGACAGCGGCGGAGGCTCTCGAGTGGGCGCTCGCAGCAGGTACGTGTCCATGATCCAGCCCTTGCGCTCACGGGCCTCGGCGCGCACGCGCACGATCTTCTCGCCCACCTCGGCGAGCGGGCCCGACACGAGGATCTCGTCCTCCGTGCCGATGTACGCGCCCCAGTAGATGTCGACGCCCTCATCGTCGATCGCCGTAAAAGCGCACCCCGCGTCGAGCATCACGACGACGTCGTCGGCCTCGCCGGGGAAGCCCTGCGCCAGCCGCCGCCCGGTCGTGATCTGCACCGGCCGCCCCACCCGGTTCAGCGCGATCCGGTGGCGGGCCGTGAGCGCCGCGACGGCGCTGATGCCGGGCACGACGTCCAGCTCGAACGCGACCCTCCCGCGCGCGGCGACCTCGTCGAGCACGGCGATTGTGCTGTCGTAGAGCGCCGGGTCCCCCCAGACGAGAAACGCCCCGCGCTCCCCCTCGGCCAGCTCGTCGCGCAGGACGCGTTCCCAGATGTCGGCGCGCCGGCGCCGCCAGTCCTCGACGGCCTCGGCGTACGCGTCGGCGGTGCGGTCGCGCTCGGGGTCCTCGACCACGACGATGCGCCGCTCGCGCCCGGTGACATGGCGCGCGACGATCTCGCGCCGCGCAAGCGAAAGCTCCTCCCGCGCGCCCGGCTTCTCGATGACGAAGAACACGTCGCAGGCGTTCAACGCCTTGACGGCCGAGACCGTGATGTCGTCGGGGTCGCCCGCCCCGATCCCGACGACCGAGACGTGCCTCACCCCGGATACCGCCGCGGGGTGTAGACGGCGCCGCCTGCCGTCACCCGCGTCGTCGACGAGCCGACGATCAGCAGGGTGCGCATATCGACCGCGCCGAGGTCGACGCCGGCAAGCGTCGTGACGCCGACCTGCTCGTCACGCGATCCGACCGCGCGCGCGACGACGACCGGCGTCGCGCCGTCGCGATGCGATCGCAGGATCTCAAAGGCGCGATCGAGCAGCTCGCGGCGGGTCTTCGAGGCCGGGTTGTAGAGCGCGAGCACGAGGTCGGCGGCGCCGGCCGCGTCGAGCCGGCGCTCGATGACCTCGCGGGGCTTGAGCTGGTCCGACAGCGAGATGACGCAGAAGTCGTGGCCCAGCGGTGCTCCGACGCGCGCCGCCGCGGCCTGCATCGCCGACAGCCCCGGCACGACGCGCACCTCGACGTCGGGCAGCCCGTTGCGCTCGACCTCCTCGTAGACCGCGGAGGCCATCGCGAAGATGCCCGGGTCGCCGGACGACACGACCGCCACGCGCGCGCCGTCGGCCGCCAGCTGCAAGGCATGGCGCGCGCGCTGCGCCTCGACGCGGTTGTCGCTCGCGTGCCGTCGCTGGCCGCGGCGCACCGGCACGCGAGCGAGGTAGGTCTCGTAGCCGACGAGGTCGTCGGCGGCGGCGAGCTCCGCCTGCGCCTCGGGCGTCAGCCACTTCGCACCGGCTGGCCCGAGCCCGACGACCGCGACGCTGCCGATCACGCCATTCGAACGCTCCACACGCGCGGCGGCTGGCACCAGTAGGAGTGACATGTACGGGACCTTCCCATCGACATCGCGCAGCGCCGCGATGCGCTCCTCGGTGGAGCTCGCGCGCTCGACGTACACCGTGCGCTCCGCCACGCCCGCCTGCTCCGCGGCGCGGCGCATACGCTCGAACGTGCGGCCGAGCTTGATGACGACGGCCGCGTCCGTCGTGCGCAGGCGCGCGGCGATGGCATCGGGGGAGAGCGTGCCGGGGAGGACGGTGAGGACGTCGTCGCGCTTGGCGAGCGGGGTGCCGGCGGCGGCCGCGGCGGCGCTGAACGACGTGACGCCCGGGATCACCTCGGTCTCGTAGCGCGGGGCGAGGCGCTCGTGAAGGTACATGTACGAGCCGTAGAAGAACGGGTCGCCCTCGCACAGCACGGCGACATCGCGCCCGGCGTCGAGGTGCTCGGTGAGCTGCGCGGCGGCCGCGTCGTAGAACTCGACGAGCGCCGCCTCGTAGCCGCCGGGGTGATCGGAGACCTCGGTCGTGACGGGGTAGGTCAGCGCGACCTCGAGCACCCCGGGGCGCAGGTACGGCGCCGCGATCCGCCGCGCGACGCTGCGGCCGTGGCGGGCGTTCGGGTAGGCGATGACGTCCGCCGCCTGGATGACGCGCCGCGCCTTGATCGTCAGCAGCTCGGGGTCGCCCGGCCCGACGCCGACGCCGTAAAGCCGGCCCGCTGTCGCGCGCGGGCCGGAGGCTCCATCGGGCGCGGGCGAGCCGCGTTCCGCGGCGCCGCGCCCGGGGGTTTCGGCGGGCGCGGGCGCGCCGCGTTCCGGGCCGCCGGGCCCGGAGGTTTCGTCGGGTGCGGGCGAGCCGCGGCCCGGGGCGCCGGGCTCCGAGGCGGGGCGCCCGCTCATTCGGCTTCGCTCGCGAGCGCGTTGACGGCGGCTGCGGCGATGGCGCTTCCCCCGCGCCGGCCGTGGACGACGACGAACTCCGCGACCGCCGGGTGCGCGGCAAGCGCGGCCTTCGACTCCGCAGCCCCGATGAACCCGACCGGCACGCCGACCACCGCGGCCGGCCCATCGACGCCGTCCTCCTCGAGCACCTCGAGCAGCCGGAAGAGCGCGGTCGGCGCGTTGCCGACGACGACGAGCGAGCCCGCGAGCCGGTCGCGCCACAGCTCGATCGCGGCGGCCGTGCGGGTCGTGCCAAGCTCGGCGGCGAGCGCCGCGACGCGCGGATCCGACAGCGTGCAGACGACCTCGTTGGCGGCGGGAAGGCGCGCCCTGGTGAGGCCGGCCGCGACCATCGACGTGTCGCAGAGGATCGGCGCCCCGGCTCGCAGCGCGGCGGCGGCGGCCGGCCCGAAACCCGGCGACGCGGCGACGTCGCCCGCGAGGTCGACCATCCCGCTCGCGTGGATCATCCGCACGACGACCCGCTCGAGCACCGGCTCGAGCCCGTCGAGCGACGCCTCGGCGCGGATCGTCGCGAACGACTGGCGATAGATCTCCGCGCCGTCGCGGATGTAGGTGGTCACGGGGCGGCTCCGAGCCGTCCGGCGGCGTCCGCGGGCGACCCGCCGAGCAGGGCGAGCGCGTGCTCCACGTCGTGCGCCCGTTGCGCCGCACCCGCGGTCTCGACCTCGAGATCCTCGGCAGCCGCGCCCGCGGTCTCGATGTCGAGGCCTCCGGCACCCGCGACCACGGCGAGCGGCACGCCCGCGGGGCGTCCGCAGCCGCGCTCGCAGGCTGACCAGTGCTCGGCCGGCGCACCCGGGCCGCGGACCTCCGCGCGCCGCGCCGCGGCGGCGCGGACGTCCACGCGGGCCCGCGCACACGCGCCGAGCCCCGCGCACGCCGACAGGCCCTCCCAGCCCGAGTTGGCGGAGGTGACGAGGCCGAGCGCGGCCAGCTCGCCCGTGAGCCGGTCCACGTCGTCGCGCGCGACGTCGACGATCGTGAGCGTCCGCGCGGTCGAGAGCCGGACCTCGCCGGCGAGCGCGGCGAGCTCGCGCACGGTGTCGCGGTGGGCGCGACCGAGCGGCGGCAGCACGGTGATCGCGACGCTCCCGTCGGGCTGCGCGAGCGCGCCGATGGCTAGCGCGGGCGAAGGTCCGTCATCCGGGCAGGGGACGAGCCCGCCGCCGAACCGCCGGGCCAGCCGTGCCGAGCCGTCCGCGATCTGCGCGAGCCGCCACGGCCTGATCTCCTGCTCGGCACAGAGGTCGAGGAACGCGCGGGCGGCCCCGAGCCCGAGCGGGGGCGCTTCGGTGCGGTCGGTGGTGAGGGTCGTGGGCACGCCGCCGAGCCAGAGCCGAAAGGACACCGACGGGCTCCCGCCCGCAAAGCCGGACCTGGCCTGGGCCTCCGGCGCCGCGGGCGAGGCCGAGCTGCGGCCCAGCAGGTCGGGCGCTGCGGGCGAGGCCGCGCCGCGCGCTCGCGCCTCGGGCCCTGCGGGCGCGGTCGCGCCGCGCGGCAGCACCTCCGCCACCAGCGCGACGTCCGCGAGTCGCGCGCCGGCCATCCCGCTCCCGTCATCGACGGCGAACAGGAACCTGCCGGGCAGCGACGCCAGCCGCAGGTCGGCGCAGAGCCCGCGATCGAGCGCCGCCACGACCTCGTCGACCGCGCACAGCGACGCCGGATGGCGCCCCGCCACCGGCGACGCGAGGACATTGCGCACCCGGTCGTGGGCCACCGAGGGGAAGAGGTCGCCGAGGAGCTCCGCCGCTCGCGCGCCGCCGCCGGCCGGCAGCCCGCGGACCTGCAGGCTCGCCCGCGACGTCAGCTCGACGAGGCCGTTCCCGAGCGCCGCGACATCGGCGACCGCCAGCAGCCCGGACCACGAGATCCGCCCGCCCGGCAGCCGCACGCGCGCGAGCCACCCGTCGGCCGCCTCGTGCAGCCGCACCACGCCCGGGCAGCGATCCGCCCGATCGAGGACGGGAGCACGGCATGAGTCCATCGGGGCGACCTCCGTGGGAAGAGCGCGTTCCCATAAGCGGCGTTCGCGATGGCTCGAGTTCCTGACTTCCGGGCCGTACGTCGACCCGGTCACAGTGGCGCGACCGTCCCGGCTTCTCACCGGGTTCCTCGGCACCATCGCGCTGACGCGCGGAGCATACCGGCGCGCCGCGCCGCCCACCCGGCGCGCCCGCGCTCCTCGCGGCGCCCGGCGCGGTCCTCCCGCCGCGCGCGCTCTTTCCGCCGGACGCGCCCGAGCCTCCCCCCAGCGCCGCACCGCGAACCCGGCATTGCAGCCCGGCGCTTGCGCGGATAAGGTCCGCACCTCGTGTGACGGTGCGGGAAGCCGGTGAGAGACCGGCGCGGTCGCGCCACTGTGAACGGGAGGGCCCGTAAGCCAGACACCGAGCCGTCACGCGCTCTGACCCCAGTTAGCGGGACGCGTGATCCCGAGGAGGAGAAGCAAGATGTCCGACGCAGTCGCCGAGCGGGGAATCACAACCGCACCCGCTCCGATCGCCTCACCCGGCGAGCTTCTGCCCTACGCCGTCTTCGCGGGCTTCGTGCTCTTCGTCCTGATGTACTTCGTCGGCGCCGAAGAGGGCGTCGCCTCGCTCGTATCCGGCACGAGCATCCACGAGTTCGTGCACGACGGGCGCCACCTCCTCGGCTTCCCCTGCCACTAACCACAGGCAGCCAGCCAAGATGATCCGCTCCCTGCTGATCAGGGGCATGCTCGTCGGCCTCTGCGCCGGCCTGCTCGCGTTCCCCGTCGCCTACGCGCTCGGCGAGCCGCCCGTCCAGGCTGCCATCGACTTCGAAGAGGCGCACGCCGCGCCGCAAGCCGGTCCCCCCGAGCCCGAGGAGGTCAGCCGCGGCACCCAGCGCACGATCGGCCTGCTGACCGGGCTCGCCGTCATGGGCGTCGCGCTCGGCGGCCTGTTCGCGCTGGTCTTCGCATGGGCGTACGGCCGCATCGGCCCCTACGGCGCCCGCCTCACGGCCGCCGTCCTCGCGCTCGGCGCGTACCTCACGATCATCGTCGTCCCGTTCACGAAGTACCCGGCCACCCCGCCGGCGACCGGCGCGCCCGAGACGATCGGCAGCCGCACCGCGCTGTTCGTCGCGATGATCTCGATCTCGATCGTCGCGGTCGTCGCCGCGAGCCGGATCCGCCGCGAGCTCGAGCCGCGCCTCGGCCCCTGGAACGCCGCGATCGCCGCCGCAACCGGCTTCGTCGCGCTGATCGTCGTCGCGCAGCTCGTGCTGCCCGCGGTCAACGAGACGCCCGCGGGCTTCCCGTCGGACGTCATGTGGGAGTTTCGCCTCGCCTCGCTGGCGATCAGCGCGACGATCTGGGCGGCGATCGGCCTCGGCTTCGGGGCGGTGGCCGAGCGGCTGCTCGCAGCGAGCCCCGAGCCACGCGTGGCCCGCGTGCCTGCGGGCGCGTAGGGACGGACCCAAGCAAGATGGCCCGGATGGGTGGTTGGAGCCGCGCCAAGTTCTTGGACTGACGCCCCGGATTCGGGTAGATCGGCCTAGCCGGTTCGTCGTCGTCTCCTTGGGGGTTTTGCACATGCGTCGGTTCGTCCTGCTCGTCGGGGTGCTCGTTTGCTGTCTCGGGGCGCCTCCCGCGCTCGCCGCAGGGCCGACCGCGATCGGCGTCGACAGCGCCGGCGTCGTCTACGTGGGCTTTGCGAACGGCGGCATGATCAAGCGCTACGCCGGCAGCGACGGCTCGCCGCTCGCCCCGTGGGGCACCCCGGGCAGCGCGCCGGGGCAGCTCGGTGGCGTGATCGCGATCGACGTCGCACCCGGCAGCTCCGGCAACGTCTGGATCCTCGACACGAACCGCCGCGTGCAGGAGTTCACGCGCGCCGGCCAGTACGTTCGCGGCATCCAGCTCGGCACGTGCAGCGGATCGATCACGCCCAACCCGCTGCAGCGCGGCGGTCTCGACGTCTCCAACGACTCGGTCTACGTCGCGCATCCGTGCGACAACTCGCTGCTGCGCCTGCGCGCAAGCGACCTGCAGATCCAAGCCACCGCCTCGCCGACGGCCGTCAAGGGCGTCTCGGCGCAGCTCTACGGCACCGCGCCTCCGAACACCGTCGCGCTGTACGCCGCGCAGCCGTCGCTCAACCAGGTCTCGATCCTGCAGCCGCAGTACTTCTCGCAGCTCGGCACGAAGAGCACCCCCGGCCCGTCCGACGTCTTCGTCGACGCGTTCGGCGTCCTGTTCACCTCCGACATCATCAACTACGTCCTGCACCTCTACGGCTCGGACGGCAACGAGTTCCGCACGCTCGGCCGGCCCGGCTCGAACGCCGGCGACCTCAACAACCCGACCGCGTTCGACGTCTTCGAGCAGTTCTCCGACCTCGCGGGCAACATCTTCATCGCCGACTACGGCAACAACCGCATCCAGCGCTGGAGCTCCGGCGGCTTCACGTTCTGGACCGCCCCCGCCGATGACTCGACCGGCGGCCCGATCGGCCAGCCGCCGGTCAACACGGTCGCGCCGCAGATCCAGGGCACCCCGACCCAAGGCCAGACCGTGACCTGCACCCAGGGCACCTGGACCAACAGCCCGACCGGCTACAGCTATGTCTGGCAGCGCAACGGCTCGCCGATCGCCGGCGCGACGGCTTCGAGCTACACGATCCAGGCCGCCGACGTCGGCCAGAACCTCACATGCGTCGTGACCGCGTCCAACGCCGCCGGCTCGGGCCAGGCGAGCTCCGCGGCGGTCGTCCCGGTGGCGAGCGTCCAGGCGCCCGTCAACCAGACGCGGCCGCAGATCAGCGGGACCCCGGCCGTCGGCAACGTCCTGACCTGCTCGCAGGGCACATGGACGAACAGCCCCACCGGCTACAGCTACGCGTGGACGCGCAACGCCAGCACCAGCGTCGGCTCGGCGAGCTCGTACACCGTCCAGCCGGCCGACGCGGGCCAGGTCCTGACGTGCTCGGTGACCGCGTCCAACTCGGCGGGCGCCACGACCGCCGTGTCCGACCCGGTGACTGTCTCGAACCCCGGCTGCACCGGCGGGACGACCGGCGTGTCGATCGACAACGGCGCGACGTTCACGACCTCGCCGGGCGTGATCCTCACGATCCACGAGCCCGCCGGCGCGACCGGCGTGGTGATCTCAAACGACGGCGGCTTCGCGTCACCGACGACGTCCGCAATCGCGTGCGGCGACAGCTACAGCTGGACGCTCACGACGACGCCGGCCGGCAGGTCGTCGAAGACCGTCTACGTCCGCTTCACCGGGCCGGGGATCGACGCTGACAAGACGTTCAGCGACGACATCGTCCTCGACTCGGCCGCGCCGCTCATGAAGTCGGCGACGCTCGCCAACGCCAAGTCGCCGTACGTCCTGAAGCTCAGCGCGAGCGACACGGTCTCGGGCGTCGCCCGCGTGCAGCTCGCCTCGTCGAAGTCGGCCAAGCGCGTGCGCTCGTACGCGTACCGGTCGAAGCTCAGTGTCCGCTACAAGGCGACCGCTCGCTTCGCGCGAGCGATCGACCGCGCCGGCAACGTCGGCAAGTGGCGGGCGGTGCGAACGCTCAAGCGGTAGGGCACCCCTGCCTTCCGCGGAGGCTCACACGCAGCGCGTCATCGGAGGGTGACGCGCTGCGTTCGCCCCGCCTCTCAGGGCGTCACGATCGCGCGCAGGTTCGCGCTGAACTCCCGCATCTGCTTCGCGGACGCCTGGCTGATCGCCTTCTCGGCGAACATCCCGTCGACGATCGTGACGCGCGAGTAGATCGAGACGTTCGTGTGCGCGCCGAGCTCCGCCAGCCCGATCTCGATGCGCGCGTCGCCGACGTGCCGGCCCCGCGCGTCGCGCCCGCGGTTGGTCAGCACGACGCGGTGCGCGGCGTCGTCGCGCTCGACGATCGTGATGCGGCCGATGAACTTGCGCCACAGCGGCCCGAGCTGCGCCTTCAGGGCGACCTCGTAGCTGTCGTCGCCACAGCGCTCGAGCACGGTCGCGCCCGGCACGCACGGCACGACGCGCTCGATGTCGGCGACCGTCTCGTAGACGGTGTCGACCGGCGCCTGCACGGAGAACGAGTTGTCGAACTGCACGGCGGCCGACCTTATCGCGCGCCTCGGGCGCCGGAATCCGTCAGAGCCTGGCGAGCGTGACCGGCACGTCGAAGCGCCGGCGGGCCTCGCCGCAGAGGTCCTCCTCGCGGTAGCGCTGGTCGTCCTCGTCGTCGCGGACGAAGATCACGATCCGGTCAGCGGGGAACGTCGCGAGCGCGTCCTGCAGCGCGAGCAGCGGCTCGCTCTCGCCGATCGTGCCTTGCGCCTCGACGCCGTCGTCCCAGAGATCCGACACGGTCTCCGCGCCCGCGTCGCGCGCATCCTCGATGGCCTCGTCGGAGTCCGACATCCAGAACGCGACCGAGGACTCGTTGAGCGCGGGCGAGACGACGAGCACTTGGGCGTCATCGATGTCGCCGTCGACGGCCTTGCGCAGGGTGCCGGCGTCGATCGGATCGGGTGCCAAGACGAGTAGGTGCATGCTCTGCGCGTACCCCGCCGCACCGGACGGCGAAACGGCCGTCCGATAGGGTGACCCGAGCCGCATCCCGTCCTCTTCGAGGGCGGCATGCCCGCAACCGTGCCGTCGATGGCGTGTTGTGAGGAAGGTGTCGGTCAGCTCCCGAACGGAGATGACGACGCAATCCGCCCGCCGTACCAGGGGCTTGGCGCGCGATCGCGCTGCCTCGAGCATCAGCCAACTTTCAGGAGCACCACGCATGAAGCCCAGTTCCCGCGACACGAAGCCGCACCACACCGCCGACCGCGAGCCGCGCACCCGCGCAGGCGAGGACATCGGCGCGCGCGAGCCGCGCAGCGAGCGCGACTGGCGCATCGGCGCGACGCAGATGGCGGCGCCGTCCACGCGCCGCTGGCGCCGCGCCGGCAGGTTCGTGAACTGACTTCGAACATCCGCCCGCGGCGTGCGTCGTGGGGATGTGAGCGAGGGCGCGACGCCCTCCTTTAGAGCCCACATCCCCAAGGAGGACCCCATGAAGCACGCATCGCGCAAGCTCGTCACGGTCGCGGTCACGTCCGCCCTCGCGCTGTCCGGCGCGGGCGCCGCCTACGCCTGCGACGGCAACGGCGGCCCCGGCACGTACCCGGGCGGCTCGGGCAGCTACCCGAGCGACACCAGCACCACCGGCACCGGCTCCGCAGCCACGACGTCGAGCGCCACCACGGCGAGCTCGGCCCGTGCGGCCCGCCGCGCCCGCGCCCGGGCACGCGCTCGCGCCCGCGCCGCCGCCAACTCGTAGTCCAGCCTGCGCTCGCTCAAGCCGCGGTCGTCGTGACGGGCGACGACCGCGGCCCCGGGCGCTCAGGGAAATCCCGGGAGGCGCTCACGCGCCTCCTACGCGCGGCGCCGATGCTCGCCGCATGCCAGTCGCAGACGCAACGACCAACGCCACTCGGACGGACCCGACCATGCGCACCCGCCTGCTCACGACCTGCCGCCCCACCGCCACCGACGCCCACCTCGCGCGCCGCGCGTCGGCCGGCGACGACGACGCCTTCGAGAAGCTCTACGTGCGCTACCAGCCTCGCCTCGAGGCCTACTGCCGCTCGATCGTCCGCCACGACGAGGACGCCCGCGACGCCGTCCAGAGCGCGATGACGAAGGCGCTCGTCGCGCTGCGCCGCGACCACCCTGCGAACGTCCAGGGCTGGCTGTTTCGGATCGCCCACAACGAGGCGATCTCGCTGCTGCGCCGCCGGCGCCCGACGACCGAGCTCGTCGACGTCCTGCACGACGACCGCCTCGGCCCGGCCGGCGACCTGCTGCTGCGCGAGGAGCTGCGCGCCACGCTCGAGGGTGTCCGCGCGCTCCCCGGCCACCTGCAGCACCCGCTCCTGCTGCGCGAGCTCGCGGGCCTGAGCTACGGCCAGGTCGCGGACGTCGTCGGCGGCACGCCCGCCGCGGCGCGCAAGGCCGTCTTCGACGCGCGCACGGCGCTGAGCGCCGACCGCGCCGGCCGCGACGAGGCCTGCTCGGTCATCCGCCAGTCGCTGTCGGAGGGCGACGGGCGCCGGCGCCGCGCGCGCGTCGTGCGCAGCCATCTGCAGTCCTGCGACGCCTGCTGTGAGTGGGAGAGCGCGCAGCGCCAGCGCCGCCACCACCTCGCCGCGCTCCTGCCGGCGGCATCCGCCGTGGGCTCGACCGGGGGTTGGCTCGCGGGCCTGTTCGGTGGCGGCTCGACCGTCGCCGCCGGGGTGACGGGCAGCCTGGCTACGAACGCGAAGATCGCCGCGTCGCTGGCCGTGATCGCGGCGGGCGCGGCCCCGGTCGTCGAGCAGGTGGAGCACACCGCCAAGCCCGCGCCGAAGGCGAGCGCGAGCGCCGATACCAAGCCCGCAGTGGCGACGGCGCAGGCCGCGCGGCGGGCCGTCGGCGCGGCGACGGCGAGCCGCGCGGCTGCCGCGGCGAGCCTCGCGTCCGCGCGCCCCGCGGCCGCCGCGGCGAGCCTCGCGTCGGCGCGCTCGGCCGCGGCGACCACGCAACGCGCGTCGGCGAGCGACACCTCGACCGGCGGCGACGCGACGCGGCGCGGCGCCGCCAACGAGACGTCCGCGGGCCGCGACAGCTCGGCGTCGCTGCACGGCGCGACGGGGGACACCTCGACCGCGCAACGGGGAACGGGTGACGCCGCTGCCGGCCCGCGGACGAAGGAGGATGGCGCAGTCGATCGGCGGCCCACCTCCGGTGACGACCCCTCACTGTGGGGCGCAGCCTCGCGCGCGCGCCGGCCCGCGACTGGCGACAGCTCGACCTCCGGCGCCGCGCGACCCGGCTCGGCCTCGGCCTCCGGCACCGCGCGACCCGGCTTGGCCTCGGCCGCCGGGGCCGCAAGCCCCGGTTTGGCCTCGGCCGCCGGGGCGCGGCGGCCTGCGGGCGACGGCGGGCAGGCCGGCAATGGCGCGGCCTCGCACGGATCGCAAGCCGAGCCATCCTCCGCGCGCCGCAGCGGGGGGGCGCGCGGCACCTCCGAGCAGGAGTCGATCGGTCCAACGACCACGGGAGCGGCCGATGCGGCGTAGCCGCCTGCTCGCCCTCGCCATCGGCGCCCTCGCGCTCGCGCCGGCGAGCGCCGCGCGCGGCGCCGTCATCGGCCTCGCCGACCAGAACGCCACCGCCTACGCCGACGCCCGGCTGCGCGCGCTCAAGCTCCCCGTCGCGCGGCTCGTCGTGCCCTACGACGCCGCGACCTCCCAGCCGCAGCAGGTCGCCGGATGGCTTGCCGCGATCGGAGCGGCGGGGATGCAGCCGCACGTCGCCTTCGAGCACCTGCGGGCCAACGCCTGCCCCGGATCGCCGTGCGTCGTGCCCAGCCGCGCGCAGTACGCCGCGGCCGTCAAGTCGTTCATCGCGCGCTTCCCGCAGGTGCGCGTCTACACGACCTGGAACGAGGCCAACCACGAGAGCCAGCCCGTGTGGAACCGCCCGGAGACCGTCGCCGGCTACTACGAGGAGCTCAAGGCCGCGTGCGCGGCGTGCACGGTCGTCGCCGGCGACGTCCTCGACTCGGGCGGCTACATCAGCTGGCTGCGCCGCTTTCAGCAGGCGACCGACTCGGACCCGCAGCTCTGGGGCCTGCACAACTACGGCGACGTCACCTACGCGACCACCGAGGGCACCGACGCGGTCCTGCGCACCGTCGAGGGCCAGCTGTGGATCGAGGAGACCGGCGGCATCGTCGTGCTGCGCAACTCCGCGGGGCGTATCACGCTGAGCTTCGACGAGGCGCGCGCCGCCGCGAGCATCGACCGCGCGTTCGCGCTCCTACAAACCCGCCCGCGGATCACGCGGATGTACGTCTACCACTGGCAGTCGGGCCCGGCGAGCCGCTTCGACGCCGGGCTCGTGCGGCCCGACTCGAGCCTGCGGCCGAGCTACGCGGCGATGCTGCGCGGCATCGCCGGGCAACCCGCCACGTCCGCCACCGCGCCGGCCTCGGCGAGCAGCACGCTGAAGTGGACCGCCACCTGGTCGAAGGCACAGCCGGCGCACCTGCTCGTCCGCGCGCGCTGCCTGACGAGCGGCGGGCGCTGCGCCGGCCGGGTCGGCGTGAAGCTGCGCACGAAGGGCACGTCGCGCAGCACGACGCTCGTCAAGAGCGTCGCGACGCGGTCCTACCGCACGAGCTCGACGCACCGCACCGTCACGCTGCGCGTCCGCGTCTCGAAGGCGTTGCGCCGTCGCGTGCGCCAAGCGACGACGCGCCGCCTGGCGCTGTATGTCCGCCCGACGACGCCGTCGGGCAAAGCCGCCACGACGACCCTGAAGCTCGCCAAGCCGCGCTGATCGCCGATCGCCCGGAGTGGAGTCGGGGCCAAAGCTCGCCGCTCGGCGGCGCCATGCGCAATCGGCAGTGCGAAAAACGGCTCGCGGTACTACTCTCCCGGCCGTGGCGCGGCCGATCATCCTTGGCATCGTTGGCGACTCTGCTTCGGGGAAGACGACCCTGAGCAAGGGCCTCGTGCGCCTGCTCGGCGACGACGTCGTGACGCACATCTGCACCGACGACTACCACAAGTACGACCGCAAGCAGCGGGCCGAGCGCGGCATCACGCCGCTGAACCCGGACTGCAACTACCTCGACATCATGGCCGCGCACCTGAAGGACCTGCACGAGGGCGCGCCGATCCTCAAGCCGGTCTACCAGCATCACGACGGGACGTTCGGGCCGCTCGTCTACGTCGAGCCCGACCCGTTCGCGGTCGTCGAGGGCCTGCTCGGCTACTACACCGAGGAGATGCGCGAGGCCTACGACGTGCGCGTCTACCTCGATCCGCCGGAGTCGCTGCGGCGCAAGTGGAAGGTCGACCGCGACTGCGCCAAGCGCGGCTACACGACCGACCAGGTGCTCGACGACCTCGACCGCCGCGAGCCCGACTCGGCGGCGTACATCCGCCCGCAGCGCGTGCACGCGGACATCGTCGTCTGCAGGACGCCGAACGCCGAGGACCCGTTCGTCCTCGATGCGATCCTCACCCTGCGCGGCTCGCTGCCGCACCCCGATCTCGCGCCCTTCGTCGACGGCAACGGGGGCGCCTTCACGATGACCGAGGGCGCGAACGGCGACCGCACCCTGAACATCCCCGGCGACCTCGAGCGCGAGCGCGCCGAGGAGATCGAGGAGGCGATCTGGGATCGCATGCACTTCGCCAGCCACCTGCGCTCGGACACGCTCGGCGAGTTCACGGTCGGCAACGACACGCATCGCTCCGAGTCGCTCGCCCTCGTCCAGCTGCTGATCCTCTATCACCTGACGATGGCTCGCGCGACCGTCGTGCTGGGGGGCGAGCCGGGCAACGGGAAGTAGGCCGTCTGCCCGTAGCCTTGCGCGGCAATGGGCATCCTGGACGACATCCTCGGCTCGCTGTTCGTCGGAGGGCGGCGCGACAGAGGGCTTGAGCGTCTCGCGCAGCACGGCGAGATCGTGCCGGCGACGATCTACGCGATCCGCGTCGTCAGCCAGGCCGAGTCGGCCGACGACTGGACCTACGGCCTCGAGCTGGTCACGAGCGCCGGTCCGCTGCGCGCGTCGGTGCGCCAGCAGCTCGTACCCGACGCATGGCGGGCGCCGCTTGGCGCGCGCGTGCTCGCCCGCCACCTCGACGGGCGCGTCGCGATCGACTGGCCGGCGACGCTGACCGAGGCAGGAGTGGATCCCCCGACCGGCCTGCTCGCCGGCAAGACGCTGGCGACGACGCTCGAGCCGGGCATCGACGACGACCGCATCGATCGCAAGCGCCTTGCCACGGGCCGCCGGGTCACGGCTGACGTCGTCGCGAGCGACCCCGTGGTGATCCTCGGGATGCCGACGCAGAACCGGCGGCTGCAGCTCCTGCTCCGGGACCCCGTCTCGCCCCGGACGGTCGTGCTCGCCCGCGAGCTCGTCCCGCAGTACGCCGCGTCGCTCGCGGTCACCGGCGCGCGGCTGCCGGTCGCGATCGACCCCAAGCGCCCGGACCGGATCACGATCGACTGGCCGGGCGCCGCGGAGGCCGCGGCGGCGCGCGACGGTCGCTGGCAGCGCGACCCCGCGTAAGCGCCCGTCAGCGCCTGGTGTAGACGCGCGCGCTCAGCGTCGTCGTGCGGAAGCCCGCGGCGCTGCCGGTGACCTTGATCGTGAGCTGGCCGGGCCTGGCGCGCAGGAGCGTGCGGCCGCGCGGCGTCAGGCGGATCGTCAGGCGTGCGGTCCCCTTCCGCACGGTCCGCGACAGCGCTGCGATGCTGCGCCCGCGCAAGGCGACGGTCACCCTGAGCTTCGTGTTCGCCGACGCCGCGGCGAGGGTCGCCTTCAGGCCGCCGCCCGCGACGTTCGCGGCCCTGAGGCGCCCCTTCGCGGCCGAGAGCGCGGAGATCGCGGCCGCCACGACCGACGACGCGCCGGTGACCGGCGCGGGCACGACCGTGTAGGCGAGGCTCGCCGTCGAGGTCAGCCCGGCGCCGTTGGTCGCCGTCGCTGTCAGCGTGTGCGCGCCGAGCGCGGTGCTGAAGCCGTTGACCGCGCAGCTCGTGACGCCGGACGTCAGGTCGCTCGACATGCAGCCGACCGCGCCCGCGGCCGCAAGCTGCGCGGGCGTGTAGCTGCGCGCCGTCACCTGAGTGATCGCCGGTGCCGACGGGGACGAGCTGTCGTGCTTGATCGTCACGGGCTGCGAGGTCGTGCCGCCAATGCTCGTCGCGGTGCACGCCGGCGTGGCCGTCGTGTCCGCGGTGACGGCCGTCGCGTCGCAGCCGCTGCGCGACATGATCGGCGAGTCGTTGTCGGTGACCGTCCAGTCGACGCTCACCGAGGGGCCCGTGTACCAGCCGTTCGCGCCGTTCGGCGCAGCGGGGGCAAGCGTCGCGAACACGGCCGGTGGCGAGGGATCCTGCGCGGTCTGCACGGCGCCGTCGGCGAGCAGGAACCCGAAGCCGCAGTCGGTGTCGGGCAGGCCGATCGTCGCGGTGCAGTCGATCGAGCGGCGCGGGTCCTTGAGGATCGCGGCGATCTCGTCGGGGGTGAGCGTCGGCTTGGCGCTCAGCACGAGTGCGGCGACGGCGGCGGCGCTCGCCGCCGCGGCGCTCGTGCCGACGAAGGGGTTGAAGCCGGCCACGGAGGTCGCGACGCGGTCGGCGGCCGCCACGTCCGGCTTGAACCGCTCCTCGCGCGCCGCGAGCCGGTTTCCGAAGACGTCGAAGAGCTTGAACGCGGGCCCGCGCGAGCTGGAGCCCTCCGGCGTCGCGGGCGTCGCGTGATTCGAAGCGGCGACGGTCAGCGCGCCGCGCGCCGACGAGGCGTCGGGGTTGATCGCGGACGAGCTCGTGTTGTGCTCGGCGATCGTGAAGAGCCCGGCGTTTCCGGCGATGTACTTGATGAACGGGTTGCGGCCGCCCGCCTTGCGGCGGATCGCGATCCCGATCGTGACGGTTCCCGTGACGCCGATCTGCGCGAACTCGGCCGGGATCCCCGTGGCGAGGTTGTCCGTGTCGGCCGTGAACACGTAGTTGCCGCCGCCGTAGACATCGATGGCGAGGTCCGTGCTGGCCTGGCCGAACGCCTCGTCCCACTGCAGCGAGACGAACATGTTGCGATCCGTGAACGTCCCGATCGTCTGGACGGCATCGACGGGCGCGCCCGTGTCGAAGTCGTTCGTGCTCGGCGAGACCCCGCGGGGATCGGGCATCGCCGCGTACGTGCCCTCCCAGCTCTGGCGCCCGTTATCGCCCGCCGACACGAGGTAGGTCCTGCCAGCCGCCTTCGCGCGGTCGACGGCCTGCGCGACGATGCCGTCCTGGAAGAACGGCTCGGTGATCTGCGTGAGGTCGTCGGCGATGATCTGCGCACCGTTGGCCACGAGGTTGTCGATGCTGGCCGCCCGTGCCGCGGCGCCGCCGAATCCGGTGCTGAACAGCATGTTGCGCACGCCGGGCGCCGTGTCGTAGACGAGCTCGGCCATCGCGCGGCCCTCGTCGTCGCTGCCCGGGGCGCCGTCGGCGAGGACCTGCACCTGGCCGGGGGGCGAGCTGGCGGGGCCGGGCAGGTCGCCGGTCGCCTGCGAGCTCGCCAGGCCGCCCCCGGCGCGGTTGATCGAGTTGGAGATGATGCCGACGGAGACGCCGCTGCCGGTCGGCCCGAGGGCGCGGGCCTGGGGGCCGCGATGCGCCGCGTCGCTCTGGGAGAGGATCGTGCCCGCGTTCGCCTTGACGCCCTGCACCGCGAGCACGGCCCGGGTGCTCGCCAGGCCGGCGACGTCGGTCAGCGCGCTCACCGGCAGCGTGCCTTCGACCATCCGCTGCGGCAGACGGTCGGAGACGGCGAGGACCTCCATGCCCTGCGCGCGCAGTGCGTCGCGCGCGGCGTCCATGTCGCCGGTCACGTAGACGTCGACGAGCACGCGGCGGTTGGCGCCTGCGAGCGTCAGCGCCTCGCGCCGGGCGGTGGCCGCGAGGTCGGCGTCGGTCAGGCGAGCCGCTTCGAGATTCTGCAGGTGGCTGTCGAGCTTGCGCAGATACGCGAAGCGCCGGTCGGCCGCATCCGAAGCGCTCGCGCCCATCGCGCCGACGAGCCCGCTCAGCGAGGGCGCCGCGGGTCCCGGGGCGTAGCGCGCGGGTGCCACGCGCTGCGCCGCGAACGCGCTCGGCGCGAGCGCCAGCAGCCCGCCGGCCGCGAACACGGCGACCGCACCGGCTGCGTTCCTTCGCGCCCGGTTTGCCCTCCTGGCCCTGGCCCCTGCTCCCTGCATCGCGCGCAGCCTCTCACCATCGCGCCGGCCGCGGGCCGCAGTTCATCCGTTTCTCCGACTTTCAGGAGCTTTCACCCCGGAAAACGGAGTTATGAGCGTCAGCCGACGGGTTGCGCCTGCAGCTCGAACGCGCGGGCGACGTGCTCGAGGCCGCGGGCGCGCGCGGCCGGATCGGCGACGTGCGACGTGATCATGAGCTCGTCGGTGTGCGTCCGCTCGGCGAGGTCGAGCAGCTGTGAGTACACCGTCGCGGGGCCGCCGACGATCGCGCGGGCGATCGCCTCGTCGACGACCGCCCGCTCGGAGCCGCTGAGCTCGGCGACGATGGCCTCGGCGGATTCGACGGTCGGCAGCGGCGCGGGGCGGCCTTGGCGCAGCCACAGCATCGACACGCCGCCGGGGAGCGCGAGGCGGGCCGCGTCCTCGTCGTCCTCGCCGACGACGATCCCGGCGGCGACGATCGTCCGCGGGACGTCGGCGAGGTCAGACGGCTGGAACAGCTCGCGGTAGAGCTCGAGGGCGGGCTCCGTGAAGTGCGGATGGAAGTGATGCGCGAAGACGAACGGGATGCCGAGCGGGCCGGCGATCCGCGCGCCGCCGTCGGTCGAGCCGAGCATCCACAGCTCGGGGACCGTGTGCTCGCCGGTCACCGCGCGGATGCCGCCGTAGCCGTTGCCGAGGAAGCCGCGCAGCTGCGCGAACTGCTCTCCGAACTCGTTCGGGTTGCCGCTGCGCAGGACCATCGCCGTGCGCTGGTCGGTGCCGGGCGCGCGCCCGAGGCCGAGGTCGATGCGATCGGGGTGCAGCGCCTCGAGCATCCCGAAGCGCTCGGCGACCGCGAGCGGCGAGTGGTTGGGCAGCATCACGCCGCCGGACCCGACGCGGATGCGGTCGGTGCTCGCGGCGAGGTGCGCGATGAGCGTCTCGGGCGCGGTCGACGCGACGGAGGGGATGTTGTGGTGCTCGGCGACCCAGAAGCGCTTGTAGCCGAGCTCGTCCGCGCGGCGGGCGACGGCGGTGGTGCCGGCGAGCGCGTCGGCGGCCGACTGGCCCGCCGCGATCGGGGCGAGATCGAGGACTGAGATGGGAAGGCTCACCGCTTTGAGGCTAGCTGCGCCTTGCGACCGGCCTCACGGGCCGGACGCGAACCCGAGCCGGAACTCGATCGGGTCGAGGCGGATGACCCGCCAGCGCTCCTGGATGTCCTCGAACGGCTCGCCGCAGTCGACCTCGGAGCCGTTGCAGACGCGGACCGTGCTGACGACATACGTCGCGGTCGTGTCGACGGCCGCTGCGACGATCACCCGGTCGCGCGGCCCGTGGAAGCGCCGTCCGCCTAGCAGCTCGGTGCGATGAAAGCGACTGCCGTTGGAGTCGCCCGTGGTCATGAGCGCGTAGAAGGCGCTCGAGCCGACCAGCGAGGGAGTGGACAGCACCCTTTCGACGATGCTGTCGGCGTTGCCGCGGCTGCTGAGCAGCGTGCTTCGGGCCGCTCCGGGGGTCGCGACGCGCACCTCCGTGGATGGGCCGTTCTCGAGCTGCGGCGCGCTTGTGAAGCGCCAGACGTATGCGACGTAGCGGCCGCCGAGATCCAGGCCGGCGGGCCTCGCCATGACGTTCGGGTCACCCGTCGGCGACCCGCCGGGGACGACGGTCTCGGTTGAGCGCGTGCGCGCGTAGATGCGGGCGCGGCGCGCGGCGCCGGGTCGTTCGTCGATGCGCGTGAATGCGAGCCGGCCGCGCCAGATGCTCGGCAGGAACTCGGACGCGTCGCCGCGGCTGGCCCCGGCGATGCGCCGCTCGCGGCCCGCCGCGAAGTCGAAGCGAAACAGGTCGCAGCCCCGGCTGGTCGCCCACTCCAGCCCGGCGTCATGCCAGCCCCCGCGCGGCTCGGTGCGACAGCGCGAGTAGACGGCGGTCGGGCGTCCGCGGGCATCGGGGCCGAGGTCGGCGTCGAAGGGCGCTGAGCGCGGCGCGACCGGCACCTGCGCCGGCGCGCCTCCGGCGTTCGTGGTCGTCATGAGCCGGTAGCGGCCGATCTTGAAGTCGAAGGCGCTCCACACGACGCGCCCGCCGTAGGCGCTGACGGGCGTGGGGCGCTTGAGCTGGGCGAGCGTCGTCTCGGCGGCGGCCGGCGGTGCGACAGCCGCTGCGAGCGCGGCCGCTGCGGTCGCGCACAGGATCGGCCTCGAATGCGATCGGCGCGCTGCGGCTCGCGGGTGTCGACCCATGCCTGTTAGGACGAGGGACGCCCGCGAGAGTCGCGAAAATCGCCGGCGACCCGCGCACCCCCGCGCGCGGCATGGCTGCCCGCCCTGAGCTGACGCCGCGCCACGGCCGACGGTCGTACGCTGCGCGGGTGGACAGCTCGCGGTTCGACCTCGGCATGGTCAAGAAGTTCGCGCTCGGAGCGATCCTGATCGTCCTCTTCTCGGCGACGGCGGTGGCGACGGGCATCCTGCTCGAGGTCGACGACGACCTCAAGGCGTTCAAGGAGCCGTCCAAGCCGCTGCAGCCGGGCGTCGAGGATCTGCTCGAGGACGTCCCCGCCGGCGACCCGCAGACGATCCTGCTGCTCGGCTCCGATCGCCGGTTCGCCGACATCGGCAAGGTCCGGGCGCGCTCGGACACGATCATCGTCGTCCGCCTCGACGCCGACGAGAACGCCATGGCGATCATGTCGCTGCCGCGCGACCTTCAGGTCCACGTCCCCGGTCACGGCATGCGCAAGATCAACGAGGCGTACCACCTCGGCGGCGCCAAGCTCACGATCCAGACCGTCCGCGAGCTGCTGAACATCGACATCAACCACGTCATCAACGTGAACTTCGGTGGCTTCCGGCGCGCGATCGACCGCCTCAAGTGCGTCTACATCGATGTCGACCGGCGCTACTTCAACGACAACACCGGCCCCGGCCCGAACTACGCGACGATCGACCTCAAGCCCGGCTACCAGAAGCTGTGCGGCGCGAAGGCGCTCGACTTCGTCCGCTTCCGCCACGAGGACTCGGACTTCGTGCGGGCGGCGCGCCAGCAGTCGTTCCTCGGCCAGGCCAAGGAGCAGATCGGCCTCGGCAAGCTGTTCAAGGACCGCAAGGAGCTCCTGCGGATCTTCGGGCGCTACACCGAGACGGACATCGCGAACGACAACACGGCGGAGATCCTCGGGCTGATCAAGCTCGCGTACGCGTCCTCGAAGTCGCCCGTCACCGAGATCGAGTTCCCCGCCAGAGACTGCAAGGGCCGCACGTGCGTGGAGATCTCCGACCAGGAGCTCACGGACACCATCGTGCGCTTCATCGACGTCCGCGGGGACCCGAACGACGACCCGGCGAAGCGCAAGGAGCCCAAGCGCCTGCGCCGCTCGACGCAGCTCGCGCCCGGCCTCGGCTACGCGCAGGAGGCGGGCGAGAACCACGTGCTCGGGATGTCGGTTCGCCTCGAGCCGCTCGGCCTGCCGGTGTACTACCCGAAGGCGATCGTCGTCTCCGGCAGCGGGGCCGGCTACGCGTCGAGCGGCACGCCGCGCTCGTACGAGATCTTCGACCGCGACAAGAAGCGCCATCGCGCCTACCGGCTCGTGCTGTACGCGGGCGAGCTCGGCCAGTACTACGGCGTCCAGGGCACGACGTGGAAGGACGCGCCGATCCTCGACAACCCGGGCGACGAGCGGATCATCGGCGGCCGGCGGTTCCGGCGCTACTTCACCGGTAAGAAGATCCGGCTGATGGCGTGGGAGACGCCGAAGGCCGTGTACTGGGTGTCCAACACGCTGTCGCTGAAGCTCACCAATCGCCAGATGATCGAGATCGCGCGCTCGCTGCAGCGCATCTGATCTCGCGGTCTACCGCTTCTCGTCTGCGCTCAGCAGGCCGATCTCGGGCAGGAAGCGCCCGACGCGCCCCGCGTAGTCCTCGTAGCGCTCGCCGTGCAATGCCAGCAGATGAGGCTCCTCGACTTGGCGCGTCTGGATCTGCACCCCGGCCACGCACAGCACGAGGCCGAGCGCCGTCGCGGGCGTCGGGACGAGCAGCAGGATCCCGAGCGACAGCGCGACCATCGTCGTGTAGACGGGGTTGCGGACGACGAGGTAGACGCCGGTCTCGACGAGCTCCGAGGGGCGGCCGGGATCGATCCCGGTGCGCCACGCCTCACCCATCGTCCGCCGGGCGGCAACCGCGAACGCGATGCTCCAGCAGCACGTGAGCACTCCGAACACGTGGCCGACCACGCCGTCGAGTGGGCCGAACGGCTTGAGCGTGTCGGCGAGCGCCAGCGCCGGGCCGGCGAGGCTCAGCAGCCACGCCGCGAAGATGAGCAGGTTCGCGCCGCGCTCCGTCGAGCTCGCGGCGCGCGCCCAGCCGCCCGCGCCCGAGCGCCGGCGCAGCGCGCGCTCGCCGGCGGCGAACAGCGCGACGGCATAGATGACGGACAGCGAGATCGCGAGCACGGCCACCCGCGCATCCTCGCATTTGCGCGCGGGCACCCTGCGCGCTCGATCGGAGCTGGCGGCACGGCCCCACCGTCCGGGTTTCCATCATGTGAACCATTTCACCACGGTTGACCCGGGCTCCGGCCCCGCGTTATGGTCACTGCTCGACCCGGAAAGCGGGCGCGATTAACCGTTTGGAGCGAAATCGCGCTTCCAGCGCTCCGGGACCACTACGAGCCGGGGGATCGTGATGACTGCTACGCGTACGTGCTGGACTCGCCGTGGACGGCGGATCTCAGCGATGCTTGCCGCTTGCTGCGTTACCGGGCTGGTGACGACAGGCGCCACGGCAAGCGCCCTGACCGTCGACCTCACCTGCTCGGGCTCCGCGCGCATCGTGTTCTCGCCCAAGCTGAACGGGAGTCCGACGAACGCGTCGGTGACCAACGGGCAGCTCTCCGGCTGCTCGTCTCCCAACGGGAGCCAGCCGGTGACGTCGGCCACGATCAACGCGCCGGCGCTGTCGGCAAATGGATGCTTCCCGGTGTTCAGCATCAATGGCACCGGGACGCTTACTTGGAACGACGCGAGCACAAGCACCCTCTCGGTCGCGTTGAGCACCAACCCGTTGAGCGGGCTCGCCATCAACATCGTTGTGTCGGCGGGGCGGATGGTAGGTGACAGGGCCACGCCGGTGCCGATCTTCGTGCCACATGGCCTAGGCTGCGGCCTCGGCGGCACGAGCAGCCTCGATGCGACGATCGTGAGCACCTTGTTCACGCACTGATCGACCGGGGGTGGAGTCGTCTTGTGTCGTCAGGCGACACCAGGGCACTCCACCCCCGCGATTGCGGGGGGCAAGACGTTCACAGCCGAGGGCCTTCTGCCGGGGTAAGGTCCGGCGATGGCGAACATCTCAGGAACTGCGAGCACCGAGATCGACGCGCCGCTGGACGCGGTGTGGGCGGTCGTCGAAGACGTCGAGCACTGGGCCGAGTGGCAGGGCACGCTCGGCGAGGTGACCGTGACCGATCAAGACGGCGAGGGCCGCGCGTCGGAGTGCAAGGCCAAGATCGACGCGAAGATCACCCAGATCTCGATGACGCTCGAGTGCGCCTACGCGCCGACGTCGCGTATGACCTTCACCCGCACTAAGGGCGACCTCAGCGCGCTCGAGGGCACGTGGCAGCTCGACGACCTCGGCGAGGGCCGCACCCGCGCGACCTACGAGCTCGACGTCGATCCCGGCAGCGTCATCGGCTTCCTGCTGAACGCCGAGCGCAAGGAGAAGCTGCGCGCGTCGCTGGTCGACGCCCGGCCGGACGAGCTCAAGGCGCGCGTCGAGGGCGGCTGAGCCCGCGGCGCGGCTCGCGCCGGCTAAGGCACGGGGACGCCCGAGCCGCCCGCGCCTCCCGGTCGCCGGAAGCGCGGCGGGCGCGGTGGTGGGGGTGGCGGCGGCGGCGCGACGAAGGAGCCGTTGCCTCCGGTGTAGGGGCCGGGCGGTGGTGGCGGGGGCGGTGGTGGTGGCGGCGGGTCGGTGACGACGCCGCCCGGCGGAGGAGGTGGCGGCGGGGGAGGTGGCGGTGGCGGAGGCGGTGGGGACACGGACGTGCCGGTGTCCCCCGACGGCTTGCGCGGTGGTGGCGGCGGCGGGACCGACGTCCGACCGCGCGACGAGCGGTTCGTGGCGGTGGGCCCGCGGCGGCGGCTCGGTGCGCGCGTCGAGCGGGGCGTGGTGGCGATCGGCCGTGTGCTCGCCGCGGCGCTGCGGGTGCTCGCGTTCCGCGTTACCGCGCGCCCGCCGCGCGGCTTCGCGGCGCGCTTGCGGGGAGCGGCCGCCTTGGACGGCGCGGCGGCTCGCACCGGTGTGGCGGCGGCCGCCTCCGCGAGGGGCGGGTCATCCACGGCGGGCAGCGAGCGCTCGCCGTCGGCGGTGCGAACGGCGAGGACGGCGAGCAGGATGAACGCGGCGAGCGCCAGTGCCACGAGGCCGTCGCGGCGCGCCCGCGTGCGCGAGGTCGCGGCCGCGCCGGCCGCGCCCGCGGCGCCGATCGAGTGGCCGCGGCGCAGGCGGCCGAGCGCGCGCCGAGCCTCATGGCTCATTGCATCTGTACCGCCTTCGGGCCGTCGCGGTGGCTCGATGGGCGAACTCGGGTCCGGCGTGCGCGGCCTGGCCGCGACCTCGCTCCAGTCGTGGCCGAGTCGCGTGCCCGCCTCGGCGATCGTCTCGCGGCGCAGCGCCTCGAACGCCGCGACCGGCGCCCAGATGCGGTACGAGGCGCCCGCTTCGGCCATGGCCTCGCGACCGAGCTCGCAGCGCTTGCAGGTCGCGAGGTGCGCGTCGAGCCAGCCGGCGTCGTCGGTGCGCTTGAGCTGGCCGTCCGCGCGCATCGCGATCAGCGGCAGCGCCTTCTCGCACGCCTTCGAAGCCGGCGGGATCGTGCGCAGCGCGGTGTGGCGCAGTGCGTCGCGCAGCGCGATCCGCGCGCGCGAGATGAGCTGCGCCACCGAGTTGCGGTTCATCCCCATGAGCACCGCGATCTCGTCGTAGGAGAGCCCCTCGAGCTCGCGCAGCGCGAGCGCCTCGCGCTGGCGTGGCGCGAGCTCCGCGTTGGCCGCGCGGATCTCCTCCTGCGACGCGGCCAGCAGCACGTTGCGGTCGGGCTCCTCCTCCGGCGGCGGCGTCGCGGCAGCGCCCACGGGGCGCGCGGACTCGGGCAGCTCGCCCGTAGGAGCGGCGCGGCCGCCGCGCGCCATGACGTCGTAGCTCGCGTGGCGCACGGCCGTCAGCAGGTATGAGCCGAAGTCCAGCTCGCGACCGCCGAGGCGCGGCAGCCGGGCAAGCATCTTGAGAAACGCCTCCTGCGTGGCGTCGGCCGCGTCGTCGCGCGAGCCGGTGATGCGGTAGGCGAGGTTGAACGCGCGCCGCTCGTGGCGGTCGTAGAGCGTGGCGAACGCGGTGCCGTCGCCGGCGATTGCGGCCGCGGCGAGCTCGCCATCCGCAGTCGACGCGAGTCCCATTCCAGCCATGCCAACGACCGTACGCCCGGAAGATCCCCAAGCGGTGTGTGATCCGTCACGCGCGCGCCGCCGCGACGCCCCCGCGCGCACCGCAAGGCGGCGCGCGACGGGTGCGATCGTGGCGACGGCCGGTCCCGGGCCGGGACCCATCAACGCGGCCCCGAGCCGCAGGACGGGTAGTTCGGGGAGGTGTCGAGCTTGCAGGGGGTCGCGGTGAACGACGTCCCGTGCACGAGGGCCGCGACGGACGGCGTGGTGCCGCACGACGGGAACTGCGGCGAGGTGTCGACCTTGCAGGGCGTCGCCGAGAGCGAGTCGGTAGGAGAGCGCGGCGTCGCCGAGGCAGGCGCGGCGGCAAGGCCGAGCGCGGCAGTGACAGCGGCGGCGGTGGCGATGGTGCGGGCGGTGCGGATGACTGACATCTGAGTGCTCCTTGTCGATTTCCCGGCGCTCCGGCGGGGCGCCATGTGCTCCTCCAACCGCCTGCACGGCGCCGACTTACGGCGCCGGCAAGAAACTTCTCCGCGGGGCGAGCTAGGGTCATCGCCGTGGCCAGCTGGGACGACGTGCGCCGGATCGCGCTCGCGCTGCCGGAGACAAGCGAGAAGCCCTCGCACGGCGCCACCGCGTCCTGGCGCGTCAAGGACAAGATGTTCGTCTGGGAGCGCCCCCTGCGCGGCTCCGACCTCAGGGCCCTCGGCGACGCCGCCCCCACCGGCCCGATCCTCGGCGTGCGCGTCGAGCACCTCGGCGCCAAGGAGGCGCTGCTCGCCGACGACCCGGCCGTCTTCTTCACGACGCCGCATTTCGACGGCTACCCGGCGATCCTCGTGCTCCTCGACGAGATCGCGCTCGACGAGCTCGAGGAGCTCATCGTCGAAGCCTGGCTGTGCCGCGCGCCGAAGCGGCTCGTCAAGGCATACCTCGACGCCTCGAAGTGACCGGCAGCGCGCTCTCCGTCGAGTTCCCTGGCGGCGACCGCGGGCCGCTGCGCCACATCGGCGAGCGCATCGCGCTGGCGCTCGGCCTCGTCGTGTTCGTCGCGCTGCTGACGTACCTCGGGCGCAACGGCTACACCGATCCCGAGGACGACTCGGTCGGCCTGCTGGACGCCTTCTACTACTCGACGGTGACCATCACGACGACTGGCTACGGCGACGTGCGGCCGGTATCCGACGAGGCGCGCCTGCTCACGACGCTGCTCGTCACGCCTGCGAGGATCCTGTTCCTGATCCTCCTCGTGGGGACGACAGTTGAGATCCTTGCGCAGCGCAGTCGCGACGCTTACCGCCGCGCGCGCTGGAAGCGCACCTTGAACGACCACATCATCATCTGCGGCTACGGCGTCAAGGGGCGCAGCGCGGTCAAGACCCTGCGCGCCCACGGCGTGAAGCCGAGCGAGATCGTGGTCATCGAGTCCGATCCCGACTCGCGCGCACGCGCCACCGCGCAGGGGCTGACGGCCATCGCCGGCAATGCCGCCTCGACCGAGGCGCTCGTCGAGGCCGGCGTGCGCGACGCGCGCTCGATCGTCATCGCCGTCAACCGCGACGACACCGCCGTGCTCGCGACGCTCACCGCCCGCGAGCTGAACCCGACCGCGACGATCGTCGGCGCGGTGCGCGAGGAGGAGAACGTCCACCTGCTGCGCCAGAGCGGCGCGACGTCGGTCATCACGTCCTCGGAGGCCGCGGGGCGGCTGCTCGGCTTCGCCGTCGAGAAGCCGGTCGTGGCCGAGGTCCTCGAGGATCTCATCTCGGTCGGCGAGGGCCTGGACATCGCCGAGCGCGCCGTCGGCGACGACGAGTGCGGCCCGCTCGAGACGCTCGCCCTGCCCGGCCCGGTCGTCGGCATCATCCGCGGCAAGAAGCTCGTCCGCTTCAACGACCCGCGCGCCGCGACGCTGGAGCCGGGCGACCGCGTGATCTACGTCCGCAGCCACCGAAGCTGACCATGAGCGCCGCCGCAAAGCCGGTCGTCGTCGGGCCCGGCGAAGGCGAGATCGTCGGCGACGCGCCCGACCGCCGCGTCGACATCCTCTGCGACGACGACGCGCTGCACGCGACGTGGTCGCGCTTCGCGGCGGGCCGCGACGGCGCCGACCTGCACGTCCACCGCCGCCACACGGACCTCTTCTACGTCCTCGAAGGCGAGCTCACCATCCGGCTGGGGCCACAGGGCGAAGCCGTCGCGGTGCCCGTGGGGACGCTCGCGCGCATCCCGCCGCTCGTGGTGCACGGCTTTCGCAACGCGAGCGCTGCCGACGTGCGCTACCTCAACCTGCACGCGCCCGGCCGCGGGTTCGCGGACTACATGCGCGCCCTGCGCGACGGCCGCACAGGCGCGTACGACCAGCACACGCCGCCGCCGGACGGCGGACGCGCACCAGCCGACGCCGTCTTCGCCGGCGACGGCCCCGAGGCCGACGAGCCGGGCATGCGCGCCGTGCTGCTCGCGGACGTCGAGGAGATCACGGTCGCGAGGGTCGAGCTCGAGCCCCGGGCCTCGCCGCCACCGCACACCCCCGGCCGGACGACGTGGTTCTACGTGCTCGGCGGCGAGCTGGCGATCGCCATCGGCGAGACCGGGCTGCAGGCGCCGAGGGGCACCTGGGCGCAGATCCCGGCCGGCGTCGCGCACAGCCTGTCGACCGCAGGCTCCGAGCCCACAAGGTTTCTCACGTTGCACGCGGCGCGGGCTGGCACGCACCACCACTGACGCAAAAAAACCAGCACGCGGGCGCCCGGGGGTGATAGAGACTCACCAACGGCCAGGCGAGTGAAGGTGGGCGATGCTGCGACTCCGGCAGGACGCACGGGCACCCGGTGAGCGCGGGCAGCTCGTATACGAGTTCAAGGACCCGCTGCTCGAGCTCGTGCGGCTCCTGCGCGAGGCGACCGAGGTCGAGCACGCCCTGCTCGTGCAATACCTGTACGCGGGGTTCTCGGTGAAGCCGCAGTACCGGCGCATCGTCGGGTCGGGCTTCCCGCCGTCGGCGAGCAACCTCATCGGCGTCGCCGTTCAGGAGATGCAGCACCTCGACGACGTCAACCAGATGCTCGTCGCGCTCGGCGCGTCGCCGAACCTCATCCGCCAGGACTTCCCGTACGAGCCGGCGATCTACCCGTTCGCGTTCGACCTCGAGCCGATGTCCCAGAAGAGCCTCGCGAAGTACGTGTGGACCGAGGCGCCGTCTGCAGACCCGTTCCTGGAGCAGCTCAAGCCCGTGCTCGGGGACCTGCGGCCCAACCATCTCGGCAGCCTCTACGCGACGATCATCGAGCTGACCGAGCAGCTCATCGCCGATCCGCCGTTCGCGGGCGTCGACCTGCGGCCGTGGCCGCAGCGCCTTCAGTTCATCAAGGGCGAGGGGGAGGTCGCCCACTTCGCCTTCTTCAAGGCGCTGTTTCTCGGCACGCATCCCGGCTTCGACGGGGTCGCGAACGTCTGGACCCTGCCGCCGGACGATCCCGCCTACCCGGCGCTCGACCTCCAGGTCAACCCGACGCCGTTCATCGACCTGCCCAACACGATCACCGACGAGAAGGCCGCGGCGATCGCGTGGCTCAGCGACCTGCACTACTGGATCACGCTGCTGCTCCTCGACCTCGGCTACCGCCACGGCTCGGCGCGCGCGATGGCGCTCGCCAAGAACCACATGACGGGGCCGCTGCTGAGCCTCGGCCGGCATCTCGCGACGCTCGGCTGGGGCACCCCCTTCGACCCGCTCAGCGTCGGCTACAACCTCGGCACCGGGCTTGAGACGAGCAAGCGCATCCTCGGCCGGCTGCTCGCCGAGACCGAGGCCGAGACGCAGGCGCTGCGAGCAGACCTGCCGCCGAACTTCCCGTTCGCCCAGACGCCGTTGACGATCTCGACACTCCCACAACTCTGAGGTGCAGCGATGACCGATGACCCCGTTGTCGAATTCTGGTTCGAGCTCGACGATCACTTCCTGTTCAACGTGGACTCACACCCGGAGATCCTCGACGCGTACGGGACGATCCAGATGCCCGACGGCATCACCAACCTGCGTGTCGAGCACCGCGACAACGGCACCTATCCGGAGGGATTCAAGGATGACGTCGAACCGATGCGCGATGCGCTCGAGCTGCTCTCGCGCGAGCAGCTGAAGGTCTTCGACCGCCATCTCGGCGCCGACCCCGCCACGCTGCGACGCGCGTTCGAGGACTTCGGCCAGGGCCTGCACTTCGACGATCGCCGCGACCCCGGCACGCGGATTCACATGATGGACGCGTCGGGGCCGACGAACCCCGCCGTCGGCTATCACCGCTGGCACGCGATCATCCGCGCGCAGATCGAGCTCGGCATCGACGCCGACCGCTGGACGGACATCGATCGCTACCTCGGTCTCGGGTGGGCGATCCAGTCCGAGGCGCAGCCCGTGCAGGGGGAGCAGGCCAACCCGGGGCTGCCCTCGGCACGGGTCGCCGAGCTCGGCGACACCTGGCTCGCCCGCGACCCGGCGCAGATCGACGACGCCTTCGACAGCGTTCCCTACCCGGCCGACGCGGTCGTCCCGTAGGCCGCTAGTCGGCGCCGCCGCGCTCAGGCGGCCTGCGGCGTGGCGTCGCCCGCGCTGAGCGGGCTCGCCGCCGACACCGTCGCGGCCGCGACCTCGGCCGCCGACACGCTCAGCGGGTGATGGCACGCCGCGAGATGCCCGCCCGCGTACGCCATCACCGGCGGCTCGACGGTCTTGCAGACATCGGTCGCGCGCGGGCAGCGCGGGTGAAAGACGCAGCCCGACGGCGGGTTGATCGGGTTCGGCGGCTCGCCGCTGACGACGCTGCGCCGCCGCTTGCGGTTCTCGCGCGGATCGGGGATCGGGATCGCCTCGAGCAGCGCCGCCGTGTAGGGATGGATCGGCTTGGAGTAGAGCTCCTCGGAGGGCGAGACCTCCATGAGCTTGCCGAGGTACATCACGGCGATCCGGTCGCTCACGTGGCGCACGACCGACAGGTCGTGGGCGACGAAGAGGTAGGTCAGCCCGAGCTCGTCCTGCAGGTCCTCGAGCAGGTTGATGATCTGCGCCTGGATCGAGACGTCCAGCGCGGAGACGGGCTCGTCGAGCACGATCAGCCGCGGCTCGACGGCCAGGGCCCGCGCGACGCCGATCCGCTGGCGCTGGCCGCCGGAGAACTCGTGCGGGAAGCGGTTGACGTGCTCGGGGGCTAGCCCCACGCGTTCGAGCAGCTCCTGTGCGCGCCGCTCGACATGCGACTCCTTGTGGCCGGCGCGCTCGAGCGCCATCCCCACGATCTGGCCGATGCGCTTGCGCGGGTTCAAGGACGCGTAGGGATCCTGGAAGACCATCTGCATCTCGTGGCGCATCGGCATGAGCTGCTTGCGCGAGGAGTGCGTCACGTCCGTGCCGCGGAAGTGCACCGAGCCGCCCGTCGGCTCGAGCAGGCGCATGACCGTGCGCGACAGCGTCGTCTTGCCGCAGCCCGACTCGCCGACGAGGCCGAGCGTCTCGCCCTCCTCGAGCGTGAACGAGATGTCGTCGACCGCGTGCACGGCGCCCACGACGCGGTCGATGAGGATCCCCTGCTTGATCGGGAAATGCAGCTTGACGTGCTCGACCTGCAGCAGCGGGGCGGCGCCCTTGGCGGCGGAGGCGGCGCCGCCGGCGGGGGCGGCGCCGTTCGAGCCGCCGTTCGAGGGGCCGCTCACGCTGCATCCCGGTCCGGCTTCGGCTTCGGCGGCGACGGCGCCCCCGCCTTTGGCGCGAGCCCGATCTCACCCGGCGCGATCTCGCGCAGCCGGGCCTTGCCGTCGACCGGCAGCCAGCAGCGGTCCTTGTGCTCGGGCGCCGACGCGCCGAGCCGCGCGGCCAGCGGCGGCACCTTCACGCACTCGCCGAACTCGTGCGGGCAGCGCGGGCGCAGGTGGCAGCCCTCGGGCCGGTTGGCGAGCGACGGCGGCAGGCCGGGGATCGTCGGCAAACGCGCCCGGCGCGGCCGGTCGATGCGCGTGATCGCCCCGAGCAGGCCCCACGTGTAGGGATGTTGGGGGTCGTAGAAGATGTCGTCGAGCGAGCCTTGCTCGACGATTCGCCCTGCGTACATCACGGCGACGCTGTCGGCCACGTCCGCGACCACGCCGAGGTCGTGCGTCACGAGGATCAACCCGGCGTTCGTCTCGTCGCGCAGCTCGCGGAAGCGCTGCAGGATCTGCGCCTGCACCGTGACGTCCAGCGCGGTCGTCGGCTCGTCGGCGATCAGCACGCTCGGGTCGCACGACAGCGCGAGGGCGATCATCACGCGCTGGCGCATGCCGCCGGAGAACTCGTGCGGATAGGACTCGACGCGCTCGGCCGCACGCGGGATCCCGACGCGCTCGAGCAGCTCGACCGCGCGCTCGCGGGCCTGCTCGGCGGGCACCTTGTCGTGCGCCAGGATCTGCTCGACGATCTGATCGCCGATCCGCAGCACCGGGTTCAGCGACGCCATCGGATCCTGGAAGATCATCGCGATCTCCGCGCCGCGGATCTTCTGCAGCTCGGCGTCGAAGGCCGCGACGAGCTCGGTCCCCTTGTACGTCGCCGTCCCGTCGAAGCGCGCGTTGGGCGAGCGCGTCAGGCCGAGCAGCGTCATCGCTGTCACCGACTTGCCGCAGCCCGATTCGCCTACGACCGCGAGGATCTCGCCGGGTCGCAGGTCGAACGACACGCCGTCGACGGCCTGCACGACGCCCTCGTCGGTCGCGAAGGACACCGCGAGGTCGCGGACGGAGAGGATCGCCTCGCCTGCCTTGGGTGTCCGGGGCGCGGGCGTCACGACAACCTGATCCGCGGGTCCAGCGCGGCGTAGACGACGTCGACGATCGTGTTCAGCAGCACGATGAAGAACGCCCCGAACATCGTGATCGCGAGCACCGGCGGGACGTCGAGCATGCCGATCGAGTCGGCCGCGTACTGGCCGACGCCCTGCAGGTCGAAGACCTTCTCGGTGAGGATCGCGCCGCCGCCGATCACCGCGCCGAAGTCCAGCCCCCAGAGCGTGACGATCGGGATCATCGAGTTGCGCAGGACGTGGCGCAGGAGGATCTGACGTTCGCTGATGCCCTTCGCGCGGGCGGTGCGCACGTAGTCCTCGCTCATCGTGTCGAGCAGGTTCGAGCGCAGCACCCGCGAGTAGACGCCGATGAACAGGATCGACAGCGCCGTCCACGGCATGAGCAGGTGGTAGGCCCATTGGATCGGGCTCTCCGTGAGCTCGACGTAGCCCCCGTTCGGGAACAGCCCCCACTTGAAGCCGAGGTAGTAGGACATCAGCGCCCCGACCCAGAACACGGGCATGGATATC
This sequence comes from uncultured Actinomycetes bacterium, assembly GCA_963839905.1. Taxonomy (GTDB): domain Bacteria; phylum Actinomycetota; class Thermoleophilia; order Solirubrobacterales; family Solirubrobacteraceae; genus CADCVQ01. The sequence goes on from CAWIXC010000020.1 coordinate 325,631, forward strand.
CCGATCAGCGCGATCACGGTGAGGAAGCGGTCGGCGAAACGCCCCGCCTTCACGGCCGTGTAGAGGCCGAGCACGACCGCGAAGAACATCCACATGAGCCCGGCCCCGACCGCGAGCGACAGCGTGCGGGGAAAGCCCTGGACGATCTCGTCGACGACCTTGACGTTGTTCGTGTAGGAGACGAGCTCGCCGGTGAAGACCTGCTCCATCGTCTTGACGTACTGGACCGGCAGCGGCTTGTCGAAGCCCCACGTCCGGCGGATGGCGGCGAGCGTCTCCTCGGTCGGCGACTTGCCCGCGAGCCGGACGGCCGGGTCGCCGTTGGGGATCACGTTGAAGATCAGGAACGTGATCACCGAGATCGCGAACAGCACGGCGATCATGGCGATGACCCGCCTGGCGACGAACCGTGCCATTAGTGGCCCGCCTCCCGACCGACCACTTAGCGCTCCACCCGGACCTTGGCGCGCGGGTCGAACGCGTCGCGCACCCCGTCGCCGAAGACGTTCAGCGCGAGCACCGTCGCGACGAGCATCGCGCCCGGCACGATCGCCTGGTGGGGCCCCGAGATGATCCGCTCGACGCCGGCGCCGATCATCGTCCCCCACGACGGCGTCGGCGGTCGGACCCCGGCGCCGAGGAACGACAGCGCCGCCTCGAGCAGGATCGCGTTGGCGAACATCAGCGGGAAGAAGACGATGATCGTGGACGAGAGGTTCGGCAGGATCTCGGAGAACATGATCCGCACAGGGCCAAGACCCTGGGCGCGCGCGGCCTCGATGAACTCCTTCTCGCGCAGCGCGAGCACCTGCCCACGCAGCGGTCGCGCCATGTACGGCACATAGACGCAGCCGATGATCATGAGCGGGATGAGCAGCGAGTCGCCGCCGATGACGATCGGCCCGGCCTTGAACCCGCCGAGCGCGAACGCGGTGCCGAGCGCGACGCCGAGCAGCAGCACGGGAAACGACCAGACGATGTCAAGCGAGCGCGAGATGAGCGTGTCGACCCAGCCGCCGAGGTAGCCGGCAAGCGTGCCCGCCATGATCGACAGGAAGATCGTCAGCAGCGCGGCACCGGAGCCGATCAGCAGCGAGTTGCGCCCGCCGTAGAGCAGGCGGACCGCGACGTCGCGGCCGCTCTCGTCGGCGCCGAGGAAGAACTTGCTGCCCCAGGTGGGGCCGATCGGCACGCCGTCGGGCGACACGACGTCGGTCGTCTTGCCGCCGATCTGGACCTGCTCGGTGAGGTGGTTCTTGTAGGCGTCGGTCCCCGCGACGTGATCGGCGTACAGCGGCGCCGCGAGCGTCATCGCCACGATGACGATGAACAGCGCGCCGAACACGAGGGCCACCTTGTTGCGCCGCAGCCGCCGTAGCGCGAGCTTCCACGGCGCCACGCCCGAGACTGGCCCGCCGCCCTCCTTGCGCTCCTGCGCGACGAGCTCGCCGACATCGCCGACGCCGACCTCCGTGACGGGCTCGATCGCCATGCTCAAGCCCCCCGGCGGGCAGCGCTGGAGGGCGCGAGTGCGCCCTCCAGCGAAGCCGCGGGCTCGATTACTTCAGGCAGAACAACGACCAGTCGTTCTTGTAGACGGGGTGCACGCCGTGGCACTTCTCGACGTCCATGCGCTCCGAGTAGAACGAGCTCGACAGCTCGTTGCCGTAGATCGCCCCGTTCGCGTTGTCAATCACGGACTTGTCGATCGCCGCCCAGCCGTCGGCCACCGTCGACGGGTCCGCCTCCGGGTTCAGCTCCGCGAGCCCGTCGTCGACTTCCTTGCTGCTCTTGAACTGGAAGTTGAACGTCGGGCTGCCCTGCAGGGCCTTCTTCGAGAGGTTCGGCTCGAAGAAGTCCGCCGGGTGCGGGAAGTCCTGGTACCAGTCGGTGAATCCCGCCTGGGCCTTGGTCTTCTTGTCGCCGACGGTCGCGAAGTAGACCTGCTGGTCGAGGATCTTCGTCTTCGCCTTGTAGCCGATCTGCGTCATGACGTCGCGCAGGTACTCGGTGATCGCCGGCCGTGGGTCCTTGTTGTTGCCCCACACGGTTACGGTCTGGCCCGCGGTGCCCGACTTCTGGACGAGCTGCTTGGCCTTCGCGATGTCCGGCGGCCCGGCCGGGTCGCCGTACGGGCACGGGTCGATCTTCTTGTAGCCCGTCGACGCGTAGGCCGGCGGCAGGAAGTTGCAGGTCGGCTCGAGGCGGCCGCCGAAGATGCGCTGCAGCGCGCGGCTGTCGATCGCGTAGTTCACGGCCTGGCGCGCCTCGAGCGAGTCAAACGGCTTGACGGACTCGTTGAGGAAGAACCAGTACGTGTTCGGCGGGTTGGGATCCAGCCGGAAGCGGTCGGAGTACTTCGCCTTGACCTGCGGCAGGAGGTCGCCGGTCGGGTCCTCGGTCATGAAGTCGACCTTGTTGTCGATGACGTCCTGGGTCATCTTCGGCACCGTCGACTTGACGACGGTGAACTTGTCGATGTTGCCCTTGGCGATGCCGGGGATGTTGAAGCCGGGCGTCTTCGTGAGCGTGTACTGGCGCGTCGGGTTCTGCACGTCGATCGTGTACGCCCCGATGCCCGGGATGTTCGGGTCCTGCTTGAACGGCGACTTCGCGGCTGGCGTCGGCGCGGCGTTCGCGAGCGCGATCGCGTAGAGGAACTTGCCGTCGGGCTCGGAGAGCTTGACGACGATCTCGCCGGTCGCGTCGTCGGCGGTGATGCCGGAGATGTCCCCGTCGGCCTTCTTCTTGGACTTGAGGTACTCGGGGACGCCCGCGATCGTCGAGGTGAAGGACGAGAACGGGCCGCCGAGGTAGTTCAGGCGCTTGATCGTGTTCTCGAAGTCCGACGCCTTGACGGCCGAGCCATCGGAGTACTTCAGGCCGGAGCGCAGCTTGAAGGTGTAGGTCTTCTTGTCGGCGGAGACCGTGGGCATCGCCTCGGCGAGGCCGGGGATGACCTCGGTGCCGGCCGTGCCCTGGGCGTGCTTGTAGGTGACGAGCCCCGTGTAGACGAGCTGCAGCGGCTGGTTGGCCTGCACCGTCTGGAACATCACCGGGTCGTAGTTGTCCGGCAGCACGCTGCCGATCTTGGCCTCGCCGCCGGTCTTGGCGGGGCCGTCGTCGCCGGACTTGTCATCCGAGCCGCACGCGGAGAGCCCAGCGCCTCCGGCTGCCAAGGCACAGACGACGAGCGCACTACGTAGCTTCCTCATCCTGAGGCTCCCTCTGGTCGCACGAACGATCGCGTTTCGCCGGCCCAAAGCTACCCCACGTTGGCGTGTTTTGCACGTCGTGACGGTTTCGGGCCCCGCCGGGATTCGGCGGATCGGGGCCTGCCTGTTACGGTCAGTAGCTCCCGACGCGACGTTTGTCGCAGCCACGGAGAGTCATGGCCGATACCCCCGTCTCAAAGCCCGCCGCTTCGGCGCGGCCGAAGCCGCACACCGCGCGCAGCCAGCAGCCTGGTCACAAGGAGACCGCCGACGAGCGGCGCGCACGCCAGAAGAACGTCGTCATCGAGACGCAGATCGACCTCAAGCGCGAGGCCGCCGAGCGGCGCGCGGCGAAGGCCGCCGCGAACTCCTGAGGAGCGCTCACCCGCCGCGCGGCGGCGGGTGCAGGGCCGGGTACAGCGCGACGAACCGCTCGCGCGCCGCCCGGTAGGGCTCCACCCACTCGGTGACGGGCTCGATGATCTCGCCGGGTCGCACGCACGCGGCGACCGCCTCGTGCACGTCGGCGAACACGCCCGCCGCGACGCCGCCGAGCAGCGCCGCACCGAACGGCGCGCCCTCGTCGACGGCGACCCGCTGCAGCGGCAGCTCCAGCACGGACGCGAGGATCCTCAGCCACAGCTCGCTGCGCGCGCCGCCGCCGGAGACGCGCCCGAGCGCGGGCGGGGGCGAGGAGGTCTCGGCGACGAGGTCCAGCCCGTCGCGCAGGCCGAACGCGACGCCCTCGAGCACGGCTCGCACGAGCGCGCCGCGATCGTGGCGCAGCGACAGGCCGGCGAAGGCCCCGCGCGCCTCGGGGTTGGCGTGTGGCGTGCGCTCGCCCGCGAGGTAGGGCAGGAAGGTGAGGCCCTCGGCGCCGGGGTCCCACGGTTGCGCCTCGGCGACGAGCGCTGCGAAGCTCTCGCCCGGCGCGGCCACGTCGCGCAGCCAGCGCAGTGAGCCGGCCGCCGAGAGCATGACGCCCATGCCGTGCCAGGCGCCGGGGACCGCGTGGCAGAACGCGTGCACGCGTGCCGCCGGATCGGGGGCGAACGTGTCGGATGCGGCGAACACGACCCCCGAGGTCCCGAGCACGACCGAAGCCGGCCCGGGCCGGTCGACGCCGACGCCAAGCGCCCCCGCGGCTTGGTCGCCCGCGCCTGCCGCGACCGGCACGCCGCGCCACACCCCGCTTCCGCCCGCGGCGCCTCTGCCGGCCGCGCCGCCTCCGCCGGTTTCGCCGCTGACCTCCGGCGACTCGAGCGCTCGCGGCACCCAGGACGGGTCGATGTCGAGCGCCGCCATCACCGAGTCGCTCCACCGCCGCCGCGCGACATCGAACAGCAGCGTCCCCGACGCGTCCGCCACGTCGGTCGCGTACTCGCCGCACAGCCGCAGCCGGACGTAGTCCTTCGGCAGGAGCACATGCGCGATGCGCGCATAGACCTCGGGCTCGTGCTCGGCGAGCCACAGGAGCTTCGGCGCCGTGAACCCCGGCAGCGCCCGGTTGCCCGTCTGCGCGATCAGCGCATCCAGGCCGATGCGCCGCTCGATCTCCGCGCACTGCGCGCCGGTGCGCCCGTCGTTCCAGAGGATCGCGGGACGCAGCACGCGCCCGCCCGCGTCGAGCGCCACGAGCCCGTGCATCTGGCCCGTGAGCCCGATCCCCGCGATCGGCCCCGCTCGCACCAGCTCGCCGAGCACCGCCTGCGCGCCCGCCCACCAGTCCTCGGGATCCTGCTCGGCCCAGCCCGGCCGCGGCGTCGACAGCGGATGCGCCGCCTCCGCGCGCGCGACGACGCTGCCGTCCTCGGCGATCAGCAGCCCCTTGACCGCCGACGTGCCGACGTCGAGGCCGGCGAGCAGCGCCATCGCCTACGCCGGCGCGCCCAACGCGGCGTACACGAGCTCGTACGCGCGGATCGCGTCCTTGTACTGCTGGGCCTCGCGCAGCGCGGCGTCGTCGATGCGCCCGGCCGCGCCATCGATGAACCGCCACTGCAGCACGCTGCGCTTGACGACGTCGACCGCGTCCTCCGTGTACGGATACAGGTCGAAGCCGAGCCGCTCCCCGCGCGACCCGTACCCCGCGCGGCGCAGCTCGACGGCCAGCTCGAGCGTCTCCATGAACGCCGTCGCGCCGACCATGTTGTCGTCGTCGAACGTGCCCCAGCCGGAGTTCGCGTGCTGGTGGCCGAGCAGGCCCTCCGCGTGCAGCAGCGCCGCGTACTCGGCGAGGTTCTCCCCGTTCATGATCAGGTGCTGCCAGTCCATGTTGACCTGCACGTTGTCGATCCCGCGCGCGCGCAGCGTGTGGATGACGTGCAGCGTCATGCCGATGTTGCCCATGTGGATCTTCATCGCCGGCTCGGAGTTCTTGTGCTCGAGGAACAGGACCTGGCCATGCTCGGCGAGCCGCGCGGCAGCCTGGCCGATGCCGTCGATGAGCCGCGCCCAGCTCTCCGCGTACGGCGTCTGGAAGGGGTAGTTGTAGCCCTCGATCCCCGGCCAGACGATCATCCGCGCGCCGAGTGACCCCGCGAAGTCCGCGCAGTCGAGCGTGACCTTGATCGCCTCGTCGCGGATCGCGTTGTCGGGCGAGGAGAGCCCGCCGCGCGCGAAGCGGTTGTCGAGGTGCAGCCCCGATGCGATCGCGTAGATGCCGTGGCCACCGAGCGCGTCGCGAACGTCGTCGAGGTTTGCGTCCGACAGCTCTTGCGGGAAGTGGAACTCGTAGTCGTCGATGAGGCCTTCGAGGCCCGACACCGCCACGCGTACGTGGTCGGCCGTGCTGCGCGCCGCAAGCTCGGGCTTGTAGCCGCCCGGGTTGAAGCGCGTGACCATCGGACCCATCGCCCAGATGCCCAGGCTCGTCTTCATGACCCCTCCTCCTCCGTCGTGTCGATGACCCGCGCTGCGCGCGCGCTGCGCCGCGCCGCGTCGATGACGCGCAGCGCGGCGACGCTGTCGCGCGGATCGATGGGCATGCCCGCCTCGCCGAGCAGCGCGTCGCGCACGCCCGCGTAGAACGCTTCGTAGGCGCCGGGCTCGAGCGCGATCTCTCGCTCGTCGTCGGCGCCGGCGACCAGCGCGTCCTCACCCTCGCCCCAGCCCCGATCCCCCGGCCGCAGCCCCGCGGCGAGCTGATCCTCCTGCGGATCGAGGCCCGGCGTGTGGACGCCGGCGCGCGTGCCGCTCACGGTCATCGAGCGTTCCCCGAGCGGGGCGATCGAGCTCATCCACAGGTGCGAGCGCACCCCGCCGTCGTGCTCGAGCGCGACGAAGACGTCGTCGTCGACCCGGGCGCCCTCGCGCCGGACGTCGACCTCCGCGTACACCCGCAGCGGGAAGCCGAACAGCACGAGCGCTTGGTCGACGAGGTGCGCGCCGAGGTCGAGCAGCAGCCCGCCGCCCTCGCCGGGATCGCCCGACTCGCGCCAGCGCTCGCCGCTGACCTGCGGGCGAAAGCGCTCGAAGCGCGACTCGAAGCGGGTGATCGTGCCGAGCTCCTCGGCTGCCACGAGCCGCCGCACGGTCAGGAAATCCCCGTCCCAGCGGCGGTTCTGAAAGACCGTGAAGTCGACGCCCGCCGCCGCGAAGTCGTCGACGAGCGCGGCCGCCGCCTGCGCGTCGGGGGCGATCGGCTTGTCCATGACGACCGCGACGTGCTCCTGCAGCGCCGCACGCGCGACCGCGACGTGCGCGCGGTTCGGCGTCGCCACGACGAGTAGGTCGAGGTCTGGCACGTCGCGCAGCAGCGCATCCGCGTCGGCGGCGACATGCACGCCGGGGTACGCGGCACGCGCTCGCTCGGCGCGCGCGGCGTCGGAGGTCGTGACCGCGACGAGCTCGAGGCCGTCCGTCGCCGCCACGAGCGGCGCATGGAAGACCTCGCCGGCAAGGCCGTAGCCCGCGATAGCGACGCGAAGGGGACGGCTCATCGCGCCGCGCCCCGCCGCGCGCCGGCCGACCCTTGCCGCGCCGCGGGCGGCGCTCCCGGCGAGTCGTGTCGAATAGTGGGCGCTATTCGCCCACTATTCGACATCAGCGGTGACGGCGCGCTCATCCGATCGCCACCGCACGGCCCTCCGCGGCGGAGCGGTAGAGCGCCTCGATCGTCCGCGCCTGCCCGACCGCGTCGGCGCGGCCGAGCAGCGGCGCGCGACCCTCCGCGATCGCGGCGCTGACGTCCTCGAGCTCGAGGCGGTAGCTGTTGGCCGACGGCACCTCGACGATCTCGCGCTCGCTGCCGCGCTCGACCACGATCCGCGGCTCGCGGCAGTGCCACGGGTCGGCCAGCACGAGCCGGCCCCCGGTGCCCGACACCTCGAGCTCGTGGCGCCCCGCGACGTCCAGGCCGCAGTCGATCGTCGCGAGCACGTCGCCATCGAAGCGCAGCAATCCGGTCTGCCGCAGGTCCACGCCGCTGGGCCCCGTCACGGCGACCGCCGAGACCGAGAGCGGCTCGCCGGCAACCAGGCGCGCCCCGCTGACGCAGTAGCAGCCGACGTCCATGAGCGCCCCGCCGTCCAAGGCCGCGTCAAGCCGCACGTCGGCGTCGCCGGCCAGCGGGAACGAGAAGCTCGCGCGCACGAGCCGCACGTCACCGATCGCGCCCTCGTCGAGCAGCGATCGCAGGCGCGACGTCTGCGGGCTGTGGCGCCACATGAACGCCTCGCTGAGCACGAGGCCCTCGCGCGCGGCGACGTCGAAGGCGTGCTCCACACGCGCTGCGCGCCGGTCGAGCGGCTTCTCGCAGAGCACGTGCTTGCCGGCCTGCAACGCGCGCACGGCCCAGTCGACGTGCAAGCCGTTGGGCAGCGGGACGTAGACCGCGTCAACTGACGGGTCGGCGAGCAGCGCCTCATACGAGCCATGCGCGCGCGGGATCCCGTGCGCGTCCGCAAACGCCGAAGCCGACTCCTCGCTGCGACTCGCGACCGCGACGATCTCCGCGGTATCCGACGAGCGCGCGCCCTCGATCACCGCGGCGCCGATGCGTGCCGTCGACAGCACGCCCCAGCGGACGGGCGCTACCCCCACGAGCCCTCGCTCATCGGCCGAAAGGTCGTCGTCATGAGCCGCATCGAGCGCGGCCGCGTCAACGCGAACTCCACGACCTCGGCGACGTCGTCGGCGCTCATCATCCCGTCGAGCTCCGGCATCCCTTCCGAGCGTCCCGTCCCGATCGCGAAGTCCGTCGCGACGCCGCCCGGGCAGATGTTCGAGCAGCGCACGCCGGCCGAACGCAGCTCGATGTCCAGCGACCGCACGAAGCCCACCTGACCGAACTTCGACGCGTTGTAGACCGCCTCGCCCGGGAACGCGTTGACCCCCGCGACCGACGCGAGCGACACGAAGTCGCCCCCGCCGCCCGCGATCAGGTGCGGCAGCGCCGCGCGCGCCGTGTACAGGACGCCCTTGAGGTTGACGTCGATCATGAGCTCGAGCTGCTCGGGATCGAGCTCGAGGAACGGCCCGTACGCGCCGACGCCCGCATTCGCGACGACGATGTCCAGCCGTCCATGGCGCTTGACCGTCGCGTCGACGAGCGTTTGCACCGCGCCCGGGTCGCGGACATCGGTGGGCATCGCCACCGCGTCCGGGATGCCAAGGTCGTCGCCGCTGCGCGAGCCGAGCCCGAGGCGCACGCCGGCATTCGCCAGCCGGCGCGCAACCGCGGCACCGATGCCGCGGCTCGCGCCGGTGACGATCGCGACCCTGTCGTCGAGGCCGTCCCTGGCCGTGGTCACGCTCTTCCGCTCTGCTCCCGGCCGCGCCGGGAGATCGAGTCGACCGCGACGGCGAGCAGCAGGACGCAGCCGGTGACGACGAACTTCGTGCCCGAGCTGAGGCCCAGCAGGCCCAGGCCGTTGGCGATGCCGGCGATCACGAGCGCGCCGAGCAGCGCGGACTTGATGTGCCCGCGCCCGCCGAACAGCGAGGTGCCGCCGATCACCGCCGCGGCGATCGAGTAGAGCAGGATCTCGCCGCCGCCCGCGTTCGTGTCCACCGAACGCAGCCGCGAGGCGAGGACGATGCCGCCGACCGCCGCCATCAGCGAGCAGATGGCGAAGCACATGATGCGGATCCGGTCGACGTTGATGCCGGCGCGCCGCGCGGCCTCGGCGTTGCCGCCGACGGCGTAGACGTGGCGGCCGAAGCGCGTGCGGCGCAGCACGTAGGTCCAGAAGACGAGCAGCACGCCGACGAGCACCGCCACGTACGGCAGGCCGCGGTCCTCGTTGACGACGTAGACGACCGCCGACAGCGCGAGGAACAGCCCGCCGATCCGCAGCGCGACGATCAGCAGCGGGTCGTTCGACAGCCCGGCCGCGGCGCGCTTGCGCAGGCCCCAGATCTGCACCCCGGCGTAGGCGCCGACCGCCACCAGCATGAGCACCCACGCGGTGCCCTCCGCGACGAAGTCGTTGGCGAAGCCGATGACGAAGTCGTCCTGCAGCACGACCGTCCCGCGCGAGCCGATGAGCAGCAGCACGACGCCGTTCCAGGCCAGCAGGCCGGCGAGCGTCACGACGAACGACGGGATCCCGATCTTCGTGATGATCACGCCGTGCAGGGTCCCGATGAGCACGCCCGAGCCAAGGGCCGCGGCGATCGCGACGGCCGTCGGGACGGTCGAGCCGTCGGGCAGCAGCAGCAGCGCCGTCAGGACGCCCGCGACGCCCGAGACGTAGCCGACCGACAGGTCGATCTCGCCGAGCAGCAGGACGAACACGATGCCCATCGCGACGAGCGCGAACGCGGCGCCCTGGACCATCAGGTTGACGAAGTTGCCGGCCGTCAGGAAGCGGTCGTTCTGGACCTGGAAGACGACCGCGATGATGAGCAGGCCGAGGATGATCGGCAGGCTGCCGAGCTCGCCGCCGCGGACGTTGCCGGCCCAGCGCTTGGCGTAGGCGCCGATCGTGGCTGTCGGCGCGGCGGCCGGGGTCGGCAGGGGCGGGGTGATGGCACTCATGCCGGCACCTCCTCCTGGCCCGGGACGACCGAGAGCTTGCCCGCGGTGATCGCCTCGACGACCTCGCGCTGGGTCGTGTCGGACGTCTTGAAGCGCGCGACGTCCTGGCCGAGGCGCAGGACCGTGATGCGGTCGGCGACCTCGAAGATGTCGTGCAGGTTGTGCGAGACGAGCATCACGGCGAGGCCCGTGTCGGCGAGCCGCCGGACGAGGTCGAGCACCTGGCGCGTCTGGGCGACGCCCAACGCCGCGGTCGGCTCGTCGAGGATCACGACGCGCGAGTTCCACATCACGGCCTTGGCGACTGCGATGGACTGGCGCTGGCCGCCCGACAGCCCGGCCACCGTCTGGCGCACCGAGCGGATCGTCGTCACGGACAGCGAGCTCAGCGTCTCCGAGCAGCGCCGCTCCATCCGCGTCTCGTCGAGCGCGTGCAGCGGCGTGACCTCCTCGCGGCCGAGGTACATGTTCTGCACGACGTCGAGGTTGTCGGCGAGCGCGAGGTCCTGGTAGACGACCTCGATCCCGAGCGCCGCCGCGTCCTTCGGGCCGCCGATCGAGACGGGCTTGCCCTCCCACAGGATCTCGCCCTCGTCGATCGGATAGATCCCGGCGATGCACTTGATCGTCACGGACTTGCCGGCGCCGTTGTCTCCGACGAGCGCGGTCACCTCGCCCTCGCGCAGGTCGAAGTCGACCTCGTGCAGCGCTTGCACGGCGCCGAAGCGCTTGGACACCCCGCGGAGCTCGAGGATCGGCCCCGCGCCGGGGGCCCGCTCGAGCGGGCCCCCGGCATCGGTGGTCGCGGTCATGACAACCCGGCCGCCTTGCACTTGCTCGCGAGCTTGCCCGCGCAGATCTCCGCCAGCTTCGGGAAGTCCGGCGCGCCGAGGTACTGCTTGATGTTGTCCTTTGTCACGGCGACCGGGTCGAGCAGGATCGACGGGACGTCGGCCTTCTCGTTGTTGACCTTGGCCGTGGCGTTGCTCGGCGTGTCGCCCTTGGCGAGCGCGACCGCCAGCGCGGCGGCGGCGTCGGCTTCCTTCTTGATCGCCTTGTAGACCGTCATGCACTGGTCGCCGTTGACGATGTTCTGGATGCCCTGCAGCGTCGCGTCCTGGCCGGTGACCGGGATCTGCTTGAGCTTGCGGGCCTTCAGCGCCGAGATCGCGGCATTGCCGAGCCCGTCGTTGGCCGCGACGACGCCGTCGACCTTGTTGTCGGCCTTCGCGAGCATCTGCTCGAAGATCTGCAGCCCCTTCTGGTTGTCCCAGTCGGGCACGGACTGATCGGCGACCTCGGTCCACTCGCCGGACTTGAACTTCGGGTTGATGACCGAGTCGTAGCCCTTCTTGAAGAGCGTCGCGTTGTTGTCCGTCGGCGAGCCGTTGAGCACGGCGACCGCGGGCTTGGACGCGTTGCCGAGGCAGCCGACGATGCCCTCGCCCTGCAGCTTGCCGACCTGCTCGTTGTCGAAGGACACGTAGTAGTCCGAGTCGCCCTTGAGCGTGAGGCGGTCGTAGTCGATGACCTTGACGCCCTGGGACTTGGCGTTCGCCGCGATCGCCGCGCCGCTGCCCGAGTCGAGGTTGACGAGCAGCAGCACCTTCGCGCCGTTCGTGATCGCCTGCTCTGCCTGCTGCTGCTGGGCGGACTTGTCGCCCTCGGCGTTCTGGATCTCCGACTCCACGCCCGCCTTGTCGAATGCCGCCTTCAGCAGCGGGCGGTCGAGCGTCTCCCAGCGCACCGAGGACTTCGAGTCGGGCAGCAGCACCGCCACCTTGCCGGCCTTCGCGTCGCCCGACCCGCTGTCGCCCGAGCCGGAGTCGTTGTCGTCCCCGCAGCCCGCCGCGACGAGCGCCAGTGCCGCGACCCCTGCCGTGAGCGCGAGCGGCATGCCCCGCCGGCGCGATCCTCCCGTGACCCTCATGTCGTCTGCCTCTCCTCTGTCGTGGTCTGAAACCGTGCGGACGCCGCCGGGACGGCGACGTCGGACTGGCGCGCCGCGAGCTCGAGCGCGCCGAGCACCTCGGCCCGGTCGCCCAGCACGCCGCGTGTGATGCGAACGTCTTCGGCCGCCGACGGAATGGCGTAGCGGTCGACGGCCTCGCGCATCGGGTCGAGCAGGACGTCGCCGGCGGCGCTGACCCTGCCGCCGACGATCACGAGCTCGGGGTTGAAGGCGTTGACGATTGCGGCGACCGAGCGGCCGAGGACGCGGCCGGCGTCGGCGATCGCGCGGCGCGCGCCGGAGTCGCCGTCGGCGACGAGCGCCATGACCTCGTCGAGCGTGAGGGCGTCGCCGTGGCTGGGCTTCAGCAGCCCGATGATCGCGTTGCCGCCGGCCATCATCTCGAGGCAGCCGCGGTTGCCGCAGCGGCAGATCGGGCCGGACTCGTCGACGAGCACGTGGCCGAGCTCACCGGCGGTGCCGCCGCTGCCGCGAAACAGCTCGCCGCCCATGATCAGGCCGGCGCCGACGCCGCCGGAGACCATGAGGTAGATCGCGTCGCGCGCGCCGATGCCGGCGCCGAGCGTGACCTCCGCGAGCGCGCCGAGGTTCGCGTCGTTGTCGAGGTGCACGCGCAGGCCGAGGCGCGCGGCGAGCTCGTCGACGGGCTTGACGTGCGCCCAGCTCGGGAGGATCTTGCCGGCGTGCACCGTGCCGTGCTCGACGTCGATCGGGCCCGACAGCGCGACGCCGGCGCCGAGGATGCGATCGCCGTCGACGTCGGCGGTCGCGACGACCTCGTCCGCGAGCTCGACGGCCGCGTCGAGCGCGGTGGCTGCGGAGCGGTCGACGTCGAGCGCGCGCACGCGCTCGGCGAGGATCGTGCGCGAGAGGTCGGCGATCGCGACGTGGACGTGCTCGTGCTCGAAGTTGATGCCGAGCACGAGCCCGGCGGAGCGGTCGAGGGTCAGCAGGGTCGGCGGGCGACCCTGCTGCGGCGTGCCGGTGCGGTTGCTCTGGCCCGGGGCGCGAGCATCCGCGTGCTCGACGACGAGCCCGCCGCTCTGCAGGTCGGCGACGAGCGTCGAGACGGTCGAGCGCGACAGCCCGGTGAGGCGGGCGAGCTCGGCCCGGCTCGCGCTGCCACGCCGGCGCAGGGTGTCGACCAGCTGGCGGCGGTTGCGCTCGCGCAGCGATTCCAATGAGCCCGAGCCGGCCGGTTGCACGGGCGCAACTGTGCCGAACCGGGCAATGTTTTGTCAAGAGCTTGGTAAAACTCCTTGCGTATTCGGGCGGATTTTGTTCGAATCTAGTTCCTTATCCCGACTCGGGGAGGCCGTGGTTCGCGATCGCGCGGTCGTAGTTCAGTCGCAGCAGGGCGATGACGTCGCGGACGTCGTCCTGTGTCTGGATCTGCCGGGACGCGTAGCCGGGCTTGCCGGGGAAGACGGGGTGGTAGTCGATCCGGCCCGCGTCGTAGAGCTCGTGCCAGACGGCCTTGGGAAAGCCGCAGTGCATGACGCGGTCGCCGTGCAGGTGGCCGATCTCGCGCCGCCCGAGCGTGAAGGCGAACTCGCTGCGGCTGCCGTAGCCGGCCGTGACGCCGGGCCAGCTCGTGACTTCCTCGGTGATCTGCTCGCTTGCGGTCTGTGTCTGGGTCTGGGGCATGTCGTGGCTCCTCCGTGGTGTGCTTCGCGCACCATAGAAGTTCAAGTGAGCTTGAAGTCAAGGGCTTGGTGTGCTGTCGTGTCCGGGCGTGAGCGAGCTCATGACGATCGGGGAGGTGGCGCGGCGCAGCGGGGTGGCCTCGTCGGCGCTTCGCTTCTACGAGGAGCGCGGGCTGATCTCGTCGGTGCGCGCGGGCTCCGGGCACCGCCGCTACCCGCGCTCGGTGCTGCGGCGGGTCGCGTTCGTCGTGTTCGCGCAGCGCGTCGGGCTGACGCTCGAGGAGATCGGCGCGGAGCTCGCCAAGCTGCCGCCCGACCGCGCGCCGACCAAGCGCGACTGGTCGCGGCTGTCGAGCGGGTGGACCGCGCGCATCGACGAGCGCATCGCGGAGCTGCAGCGGCTGCGCGTCGGGTTGACGGAGTGCATCGGGTGCGGCTGCCTGTCGCTCGAGCGCTGCCGGCTGTCGAACCCCGGCGACCGCGCGGCGCGGCTCGGGCCGGGGCCGCGCTTTTGGGTCGGCGACCGCCCGGACCGATGAGTCGCGGCGCCGCGCGCGGTCACAACCCTTGAACCCGCGAACAAGAGGAGCTTGACCCATGCAGATCACCTTCCCCGGGGAGACGGCGGAGTACAGGGCGGCGCGCGCGGCGCTGCTCGAACGCGAGATCGAGCTGCGGCGGGCGATGGAGGACGTGGCCGTCGCGCGGCGCGCGCTGCCGATGGGTGGCGTCGTGCCGGAGGACTACGTCTTCGTCGGCGCGGGCGCGGATGGCAGCGCGACCGACGTGCGCCTGTCCGAGCTCTTCGCGCCAGGCAAGGACTCGCTCGTGCTCTACAGCTACATGTTCCCCCGCCACCCGGCCGACGACCGTCCCGGGCCTGCCGGCGGCGAGTCCGCGCGGCTGGCGCTCGAGGACGGCCCGTGCCCGTCGTGCACCGCGCTGATCGACCAGCTCGAGGGCGCGGCCGAGCACGTCGAGCAGCACGTCAACCTCGCGATCGTCGCGCGTGCGCCGTTCTCGCGGCTTGAGACCTTCGGACGCGAGCGGGGGTGGAAGCGGCTGCGCCTGCTCTCGGCGGCCGGCAACACGTACACCCGCGACTACTACGGACAGTCCGAGGACGGCGCGTCGCTGCCGATCCTCAACGTGTTTCACCGCGACGGCGACGAGATCCGCCACTTCTGGGGCTCGGAGCTCGGCTACGCGCCGCCGGAGCCGGGCCAGGACCCGCGCGCGGTAGGCACGCTCGAGACGATGTGGAACCTCTTCGACTTCACGCCCGAGGGTCGCCCGGACTTCGACGAGCAGCTCAGCTACGCCTGCTGCCACCCGGTAGCGTGAGCGCCCCAGTGGGCTAGGCTTTCGGCATGTCGACGCTCGTGCTCGGCCCGCCTCCCCCGGAGCTTCGGACGCTGTTCGAACGCCGTCGCCAAGCGGGCGTGGATCGCCTCGACGAGGTCTGGGAAGGTGTGCGGCACCTGGTTCCGGGGCCGAGCGTCGAGCATGCCTTCGCCATGACGCAGGTTGCCGTGCTGTTCGGGCCGTTTGCCAGGGCTGCGGGGCTGATCCCCGTGATGAGGTTCACCGTGGGTGAGTCCGAACGTGACTACCGCGTGCCCGACGGGGGCCTGGTCCGGCCCGGAGCCGCCGGCGTGTGGCAGTCCACCGCGGCGATGGTCATCGAGGTGCTCTCCCGCGACGATCAAAGCAGGCAGAAGCTCCCGTTCTACGCCACGCACCATGTCGACGAGGTGCTGCTCGTCGACCCTGCCGAGCAGACGGTGGAGTGGCTCGCGCTGCGCGACGGCGAGTACGCGGCCGTGCAGCGAAGCGGGTTGATCGACCTCGGCCCCGCGGACCTCGCCGAGCGGCTCGACTGGCCCTAGCCTCCGCCCGGGCTGACGAGGCCGGACTCGTAGGCGAGCACGACGGCCTGCACGCGGTCGCGCAGGCCGAGCTTTGCGAGCAGGCGGGCGACGTGCGTCTTGACGGTCGTGTCGCCCACGACGAGCTGCGCCGCGATCTCGGCGTTCGACAGCCCGCGCGCGAGCAGCTTGAACACCTCGAGCTCGCGCGCGGTGAGCTCGTCGAGGCCTGGCGGCGGGGTGTGGTTGCCCGGTCGGGAGCGCGCGAACTGCTCGATGAGGCGGCTCGTGACCGAGGGTGCGAGCAGCGACTCGCCGCCGGCGACGACGCGGATCGCCGTGACGAGCTGCTCCGGCGGGCTGTCCTTGAGCAGGAAGCCGCTCGCGCCCGCGCCGAGCGCGTCGTAGACGTACTCGTCGAGGTCGAACGTCGTGAGGATGAGGACGCGCGCGGCCGGCCTTGGCGCGGGATCGGCCCGCACGATCTGCCGCGTCGCCGCGATCCCGTCGAGCTCGGGCATGCGGATGTCCATGAGCACGACATCCGGCCGCAGCCGCTGCGCGCCGTGGACCGCCTGCTCGCCGTTCGAAGCCTCGCCGACGACCGCGATGTCGTCCTCGGCCTCGAGCACCATCCGAAAGCCCGCGCGCACAAGCGCTTGGTCGTCGGCGATGAGGACGCCGATGCTCACGGCTCGAGCCCTTCGCCGCGCGCGATGCGGACGCCGCCGCTCACGGCTCGATCGGCAGCGACGCCTTCACGACGAAGCCGCCCTCCGGCCGCGGGCCCGCATGCAGCTCGCCGCCGTAGAGCGCGACGCGCTCGCGCATCCCGAGCAGGCCCTGCCCGCCGTTCGTGGAGCTGTCGTTCGGGGCACGGTCTGGGGATCCCTCGTCGGCGATCTCGAGCTCGATGGCGGCCTCGCTGTAGCGCACGGCGACACGGGCTCGCACCGGGCCGGCGTGCTTGCGCGCGTTCGTCAGCGCCTCCTGGACGATGCGATACGCCGACAGGTCGACGCCGGCCGGCAGCGCCACCGGCTCGCCCTCCATTCGCAGATCGACGCGAAGGCCGCTCGCGCGCGCCTCCTCCACGAGGTTGCGCACGTCGCGCAGCCCCGGCTGCGGCGATAGGGGCGCGTCGGCGTCCGACCGGCGCAGGACGCCGAGCGAGCGGCGCATCTCGTCGAGCGCGTGGCGCCCGGTGCGCTCGATCGCCTCCAACGCCTCCCGTGCGCGCTCCGGGTCGCGGTCGAGCATCGCCCGCGCGCCCTGCGCCTGCGCGACCATCCCGCCGACGCTGTGCGCGACGACGTCGTGCAGCTCGCGCGCGATCCGCGCCCGCTCCTCCCCGACCGCCGCGCGCTCGCGCTGCGCGGCCTCCTGCTCGAGCAGCGCCATGCGCTGCGCCCGCGACCGGGTGCTGCGGCCGACGAGCCACGGCGTCGCGACGATGAGTCCGCCGGAGAACAGGAAGCTCTGCACGTCGGAGTGATCGCTGCCGACGACCGAGATCCACAGGCCGGCGACGCCGAGCGCGGCGCCCACCTGCGAGGCGCGATCCTGGGCGTGCGCGCCGAGCGAGTAGAACGTCACGGCGCCGGCGACGAGGCACGCGAAGGGCGGCGGCTCGCCCGTGAACAGGCCGGCGCCGATGAGCGACGACAGCGCGGCGGTGGCCGTGAACACGCCCGCCACCTCGAGCGGCTTGCTGCGCCGAAGCGCGAGCGGCAGCGTGAGCAGCAGTCCGCCCACGACGTTCAGCACGGCGTTGCCGTCGTGGTCGCCAAGCGCGAGCTGCAGCTGCAGCACGATCGCGAGGGCGATCGCGATGAGCGCGTCGAGGAGGCGGGGATCGCGCAGGCGGTGCATCGCGATCGACCGTAGCGCCCGCGAGCGCGCGCGGCGTCGTCCGGGAGGAGGACATGCGTCGTCCGCGCGGAGGAGGCCGCGCGCGCCGCCGTCTGCGCGGAGGAGGCCGCGCGCGCCGCCGTCCGCATGGACGCGCCGCGTCATCCCTCCGGACGACGCCGTGCCCGGAGAAATCGTCCGCAAGGCCACGCGCAACCGCCCGGCCGGCGGACGACGCCCGGTCCGGCGGCGGCGAAGGTCTCGGTGCGCTGATCGAACCTCGGCGCAGACGACCGTTTCGACCAGAAGGAGATCCCACTCATGAGCACAGCGACGATCGCAGGAGGTGACCGCGTCACCGCCCCGCCGGCCCCAGCCCGCCCGCCGGCGATGAGCCTGCGCGGCCTGACGAAGCGCTACGGCGAGAGGACGGCCGTGGACGACCTCACGATCGACGTGCCGGCCGGCGTCGTGGCCGGCTTCGTCGGCCCCAACGGCGCCGGCAAGACGACGACGATGGCGATGCTGCTCGGCCTCGTCGCGCCCACCGAGGGCGACGGCACCGTGCTCGGGGAGCCGCTCGCGGAGCCCGGCTCCTACCTCGGGCGCGTCGGGGCGCTCATCGAGGGGCCGGCGTTCTACCCGGCGCTCAGCGGCGCGCGCAACCTCGCCGTCCTGGCGACGGCCGCCGGCCACGATCCGGCGCAGATCCCCGGCCTGCTCGAGCTCGTCGGGCTGAGCGCGCGCGCCGACGACGCCGTGCGCCGCTACTCCTTCGGGATGAAGCAGCGGCTCGGGATCGCCTCCGCGCTGCTCGGCGACCCGGACCTGCTCATCCTCGACGAGCCGATCAACGGCCTCGATCCGGCGGGCGTGCACGAGATGCGCGGCCTCATCGGCCGGCTGGCAAGCGGCGAGCGAACCGTGCTCGTCTCCTCGCACGTGCTGGCCGAGCTCGAGCAGGTCTGCGACTGGCTCATCGTCATCGACGGCGGCAGGCTCGTCTTCCAAGGCCCGGCCGAGGAGCTGCTCGACCGCACGGGGGCAATGCTCGTCGTCGCGCCCGAGCACGCCGCGGACGCCGAGCGCCTGCGCGGCGTCCTCGCCGCAGCGGGCCACCACGCCGCGCGCGCCGCCGCCGGGGGCACCACCGCCGCCGCGGGCACCGCCTCCGCCGCGGGCGCCACGGCCACGCCCTACGACCACCTGCTCATCGCAGCCGACGGCGCCGACCACCGCGCGCTCGCCGCCGCGATCAACCGCGCCGCGGCCGCCGAGGGCATCGTCCTCGCCGAGCTGCGCATCACCCGCACGAGCCTCGAAGACCGCTACCTCACGATGGTGCAAGGAGGAGACCGATGATTGGCATGTTCAAAGCAGAGCTGCTCAAGCTGCGCCGCCGCCGCGTCGCGGTGGCCGTCGCCCTGACCACGATCG
Source organism: uncultured Actinomycetes bacterium (assembly GCA_963839905.1). Classification (GTDB taxonomy): domain Bacteria; phylum Actinomycetota; class Thermoleophilia; order Solirubrobacterales; family Solirubrobacteraceae; genus CADCVQ01. Next base: position 344,602 of record CAWIXC010000020.1, read on the forward strand.
CGTTCGCCGCGGCCGCCGCCGCCGCCGTGTTCCTGTCGGCAACCGACGCCGGCGATCCTGGTGCCGGGCAACGTGGCGCGACCGTCCAGGAGCTCTCACAAGCGGGCGGCGCGACGCAAGCCTTCGCAATCGGCGCGTCGTTCGCCGGGATCCTGGTGCTGGTCCTGTTCATCGCGAACATCGCGGGCGAGTTCTCCCAGGGGACCTTCCGCACCCTGCTCATGCGCCAGCCACGCCGGATCGCCCTGCTCGCCGGGAAGGTGGCCGCGCTGCTCGTGTTCGCCGCGGGCGTGCTGCTCGCCGCCGAGATCCTGACGGTGATCGCGTCCGCCGTGATCGCGCCGTCGCAGGACGTCTCGACCTCGGCATGGCTCAGCCTCGACGGCCTCGGCGAGGCCGTGGGCGACTACGCGACCGCGCTGGCGGGGGTGTCGGCGTGGGCCTGCCTCGGGATGGCGCTCGCGATCTTCGTGCGCTCGATCCCGGTCGCGCTGGGGATCGGGATCTTCTGGTCGGGCCCGTTCGAGCATTTGCTCGAGGACGCGTGGACGACCTCCAGCCAGTGGTTCCCCGGGCTCCTGCTCGAGTCGCTCGCCGCGGGCGGGACGGACGAGGTGTCAACGACCCGGGCCCTCGTGCTCGTCGGCCTCTACGTGGCCGCGGCGGTGATCGCGGCCGGGCTCGTGTTCGCCCGCCGCGACATCACGGCTTGACCCGGCGGCGCCCGGCACCGATGATCGGGCGACATGCCGCCTGCCTTCATCGTCCGCCCGTTCGGCACGAAGGAGGGCATCGACTTCGACCGCGTCGAGCGCGAGCTGATCGACCCCGTGCTCGACGCGCTCGGCCTCGAGGGGCGCACGACGGCGGACATCTTCCGTGCGGGGAACATCCGCACGGACATGTTCGAGCGCCTGCTGCTCGCGGACATCGTGATCGCCGACATCTCGATCCACAACGCCAACGTCTACTACGAGATCGGCATCCGGCACGCGCTGCGCCCGCGCACCACGATCCTCATCCGCTCGGACGCGCACGAGGTGCCGTTCGACCTCAGCACGGATCGCTATCTCGCGTACGACCTGGCAAACCTCGACGCGTCACGCGAGGCCCTCACCGCCGCCGTGACGCAGTCGAAGGTCTCCGGCGAGGCCGACAGCCCGGTCTTTCGCCTGCTGCCGGCGCTCAAGGCGATCGATCCGGACACCTTCCGCCCGGTGCCCGAGGCCTTCGGCGAGGCGGTGCGCGACGCCGCCGGCCAGCAGGACCTGCCGATGCTCGCGGTGCTCGGCGAGGAGGCGCAGGGCTTCGACTGGGGGCAGGCCGGGCTCAAGCTCGTCGGGCGCGCGCAGTACCGGCTCAACGCGCTGGCGGACGCTCGCGCGACGTGGGAGATGGTCCGCGATGCGCGCGACGACGACGACGACCGCGAGGCCAACCTCATGCTCGGCACGATCTACCAGCGCCTCGGCGACCCGGCCGCCTCCACGGCATCGATCGATCGCGTCTTGGGTCGCGCCGAGCACCTCGACGAGGAGTCGCTCGCGGAGGCCAAGGCGCTGCTGGGCCGCAACGCCAAGGACCGCTGGATCGAGGACTGGCGGTCGCGGGCCGACACGGCGGCGGGCGCGCTGCGCTCGCCGTTTCTCGAGGCGGCGCGCGCGGCCTACGACGAGGGCTACGCGATCGACCAGAACAGCGTGTACCCCGGCATCAACGCGCTGGCGATGACCGTCGTCGCGCTGCGCCTGGCCGAGCAGCTGCCGGACGTGTGGGCCGAGCGCTTCGAGGAGGAGGACGAGGCGCAGCGCGAGCTCGACAAGCTCAAGCGGGCGGCGCGCGAGCTCGAGGCGGCGGTGCGCCGCTCGCTGCGCGGGGCCGCCATGCGCGACAGCCGCGACCAGGCGCCGGGCGTGTGGACGGACCTGAGCCTCGCGGACCTGCGCCTGCTGACCTCCGACAAGCCGGGCTTCGTCGCGGCGGGCTACGAGCGAGCGCGCGCCAAGGCCGGCATGGACGCGTCGGGCGCGACGTTTCCGACCGAGTCGGCGGCGCGCCAGCTGCGGCTGTACCTCGAGCTCGGGCTGTTCGCCGACTGCGCGCACGCGGCGCTCGCGGCGCTTGGCGCGGCGGTCGATCCGCCGGAGCCGCCACCGCGACCGCGCGTGATCGTCTTCGCCGGGCACCGCATCGACGCGCCGGACCGCGCGCGGCCGCGCTTTCCGCCGGCGAGCGAGGATGCGGCGGCGCAGATGATCCGCGATGCGATCGCCGAGGAGAAGCAGCTCGCCGGCCCGCAGCAGCTCGAGGGCATCGCGGGGGCGGCGAGCGGCGGCGACATCCTCTTTCACGAGCTCTGCGCCGAGCACGCGATCCCGACGCGGCTCATGCTCGCGCTGCCGACGGAGCGCTTCGCGGCGGCGTCGGTCCTGGAAGCCGGGCCGGACTGGATGGAGCGCTTTCACACGCTGTGCAAGCGCCAGGAGATCAAGGTGCTCGCCGACAGCGAGGCGCTTCCGGCATGGCTCGCCGCGCGCGACGGCTACACGATCTGGGAGCGCAACAACCGCTGGATCCTGCACACGGCGCTGTCGCGCTCGGACATCGACATCACGCTGATCGTGCTGTGGGACGGCGCCGGCGGCGACGGCCCCGGCGGCACCCGCGACATGGTCAAGCTCGCGACCTCCCGTGGCGTGCGCGTCGTGACACTGGACGCCGGCGCCCTCGTCTGAGCGCGGCATCATGCCCCCGGGGTCGACGCTCAGCCGCCGGCGGCGGGCTCGGTCTCGAGGCGACCGTAGATGCCGATCTCCTGTACGCCCATCAGCTGGTAGAAACGCCGCGTGCGGCTCTGCCCGCTGAACGAGTCGCGCGGGAAGACGCCCTCGGCTCGGTGGATGCCGTCGGCGGCGAGATCGGACATGAGCGTCCTGAGCAGCTGGACGCCGACGCCCGCCGAGCGGGCCTCGCGCGCCACCCAGAAGTCCTGGATGAAAAAGTACGTGCCGCCCAGGCGGACGCTCGGCATGTAGGCCCCGACGACGACGGCGGCCAGCGGCGCGTCGGGCTCCGCCCCCTCGCGCTCGGCCACCAGCCCGCGGCCCGCGCCGGGGTCGCCGACCAGGCGCCGCAGAACATCGCGCGAGCCGTCGGGCAGGCTCGCCTCGTCCTCGCCGCGCAACTCGGCCACGAGCTGCGCGATGGCGCTCGCGATGCGCTCGGCATCCCCCTCGACGGCGGGGCGGATGAGGTACTCCCGGTTGGCGGCCGGCGCCTCGCCTGCGTTCGCCGAGGTCATGCGGGTCATGATGGTCTCCTCTCGTTCGATGCGACGAAGTTCGCGGTCAGCCGGGCGTCGGCTCGCGGAGAAAGCCCGCTTCGCCCACGGCGACGAGCGCGACACGGCGGCGTCCGGCGCGGTCGGTCCGGAAGCGAAGCTCGGTGAGGCTGGCGTTGCCGACCGGCAGCGCGAACCGGTCGGGCAGGGTCTCAGGCAGATCGAGCGCCCAGCGCACGAGCGCCGTGACCGTGCCCAGGTGACAGACGACCAAGGGCGCCGAGGCAGCGGTGGCAAGGTCGTCGGCGGCTGCGCGGACGCGGCTCCAGAACTGGCCGAGGGTCTCGCCATCCCACGTCGTGTCGGCCGCCTCCCAGACATCGTCGAGCGGCCGCAGCGAGGACTGCTCGGCGAGCGTGTAGGGCAGCGGGCGCCCGTCGCGACCGGCGCGGTCGCACAGGCGATCGTCGGTGCGCAGCGGGATGCCGAGCCGCGCGCCGCAGACCTCCGCGGTCTCGCGCGCGCGAACAGCCGTGCTGCAGACGACGACGTCCGGCGTCGCGTCGAGGGTGCCCACGTGGTCGGCGAGCTCGCCGGCCTGGCGGCGGCCGGTCGCGGTGAGCGGGTCCGTCGCAGCGACCCTGTGACCGGGGCCGCTCGTCGCGTGGGCATGCCTGGCGACGAGCAAGCGCCAGAGGCCGGGGACCGGCGATCCCGTGCCAGGTGTTAATCTCTTGTGTCCCTGTGTTTGAATCACTTGAACGGGTCCGTAGGGAGCTCGAGGCGCGCATCGTTGAGATCGATGAGGCACTCAACGGATACGAGCGTCTCATCGAAGAGCGTGCCGCGCTGGTCCGGACGCTCGCCGGCCCGCCGTTCTCCGGCGACGATCCGCGGGTGTCCTCTCGCCGCGCGGCGCGTGGCGAGAACCTCAAGCGCGTGCTCGAGCTGATCGCCGACCGGCCGGGCGTCACGGTGAGCGAGATCTCCGATGCCACGGGCATCAGCAAGCCGGTCGTGCACAACACCGTGCGCGCCCTGCTCGCGGCGAGCCGGGTCGAGCGCGACCTGTCGCCAGCGGGGATCAACGCCTACCGGCCCGTCCGGCAGGACGTCGGCTGAGCGGCCGGGCCCGGCCGCGGTTCGCCCGCCGGCGCTCACGCGGGCGGGGGAGCCGGGCGCGCGTCGGGGGACGTCGGCTCCGCGTCCGCGGCGGCGTGCGGGGGCGCCGGGGGCACGAGGTCCAAGTCGGGCCCGTCGTGCAGGCATTCCGCGAGCAGCTCGAACCCCGCCTTCGTCAGCTTGAGCCCGATCTCCGGATCGGTGTCCAAGTAGTCCATGTCTCGGTGACCGCCTTCCGCTAGCGCGCCTCGCGCAAGTGTCCTGGTTGGCTCCCCGCACCAACGTGGTTCCACAGGCTGAGCAACCCAAACATCGGATCGAACGCAAGAAAAAAGTGTGTCAGAGCCGGCGTACATTCTCCGCATCCGGCACGACGTTGCGTGTGTCGACGATGAGCGTGGCGGACTGCCAGTGAGGGCGCTCGAGGAAGGCTGTGTGGGCCGTGATCAGTACGACGCAGTCGGCCTGCTCCATCGCGGCGGCCGTCCACGGCACGCGCTGCAGCCGGTCGCCGCCGTCGAGATCGAGCTCGCCGACCAGCGGATCGCAGAAGCCAACGTCGCCCCCGCGCGCGCGCAGAGTCTCGATGACGCGCCGCGCGGGGGACTCGCGCGTGTCCTGCACGTCGGGCTTGTACGCGGCGCCCAGCACCAAGATGCGCGAGCCGTGGATGGCGCGGCCGCGCTCGTTGAGCTCGTCGGCCACCTTCCGCACGACGTGGCCGGGCATGAAGGAGTTGATGTCGTGTGCGGCGTCGATGAGCCGCGCGCGGTAGCCGTGCGCCCGCAGCCGCCAGGAGAGGAAGTGCGGGACGACCGGGATGCAGTCGCCGCCCAGCCCCGGCCCCGGGTAGTGCGCCATGAACGCGAACGGCTTCGTCGCGGCGGCGTCGATGACCTCCCACGGCGAGACCGAGAGGTGCTCGCACATGAGCGCCAGCTCGTTGGCGAGGGCGATGTTCACGGCGCGGAACGTGTTCTCGTGCAGCTTCGCGAGCTCGGCCACGATCGGCGACCGCACGCTGACGACGTCGTCGACGATCGTCGCGTACAGCGCCGCCACGCGCCGCTGACACTCCGGGGTCGCTCCGGCGGTGAGCTTGGGCGTGTTTCGCACGCCGTAGACGGGGTTGCCCGGGTCCACGCGCTCGGGCGCGTACCCGAGGTAGAAGTCGCGGCCGACCCGTCGCTCGTCGCGCTCGAGCGCCGGCTGCAGCAGCTCGGTGGTGGTGCCGGGATAGGTCGTGGACTGCAGGACGACGAGCTGGTCGGGCTGCAGCCGCTGGCCAATCGCCTGCGCAGACGCCACCAGCGCCGACAGGTCGGGCGCCTGCGTCTTCGTCAGCGGCGTCGGCACGCAGATCGTCAACGCGTCCAGCTCGCGGACGGCGTCGTAGTCGCTCGTCGCGGTCAGCTCGCCGCGAAGGCCCTCGTAGCGCTCGGCCGGCACGTCGACGAGGTACGGCCGGCGCTGGTTGACGGCGTTCACCCGCTCGCCGTCGCGGTCGATGCCCACGACGGCGAAGCCCGCCTCGGCGAACGCGAGCGCGAGCGGAAGCCCGGCGTAGCCGAGGCCGACGATGCCGACCCGCAGCTCGCGCGCGGCGAGCCGCTCCTCGAACGGCGCCTGGCGCAGGATCGTCGCCGGCGAGCTCAAAGCGTGCCCTTCGCGCGATACATCGCGAGCTGCGGCGCGAGGGCGGGATGCAGCGGTTCGGGAAGGTCATCCTCGGTGAACCAGCCCAGGTCGCTCATCTTGTGCGGCTCGCCGATGCGCACCTCGTCGGGGTCGACCCGAACCGTGAAGATCAGCGCCACCCAGTGCGTCGGCGCGTCGAGGTCGGTACGCACGATGTTGCGCACGCCGACGAGCTCGATGTCCCTGGCGGTGGCGCAGTACTCCTCGCGGACCTCGCGCGCCACGGCCTCCTCGAAGCTCTCGCCGTGCTCGAGCGCGCCGGCGCCGCTGTCCCAGACCCCCTGCTCGTCGCGGCAGCCGGGTCCGCGCCGGTGCAGCACGAAGCGCCCGTTGCCGTCGTGGCAGAAGAACGCGCAGGACACGCGCGGGTGGTCGAGGCCGCGGCGCGTGCGGGCTTGTGTGCTCGTGCTCATCGCTGGATCTCCACTGATCGTCGGGACGGGAACGGGGGTCGAATCGACAGCTCCGCGGCCAGGTCGCGCAGCGAGGACGCGAGCGCGCCATCGAGCCGGACGCTGGTGCCGAGCGCCCTGGCCTCCTTGAGGCCCGGGTACATCACCTCGTGCCCGGCCGTGTCCGGTGGGCAACCGGTCAGCGCTGCGAGCATGTCGTCGAGGTCGTGGGTGAAGCCGTCGCGGTCGCGGAACGCGCCGACGTCGAGGGCGAGCATGAAGTGGCCGACGCCGTCGTCCTCGCCGACCCCGCCGCGGCCGACCGCCTCCGCGTGCGGGCCGACGTCGCCGCCGCTCAAGACGCCGCAGAGCACGTCGGCCAGCAGCGCCAAGCCGTAGCCCTTGTAGCCGCCCGTGGCGACGCCGCCGCCCACGAACTGCAGGTGAGCGCTGCCGTCGAAGTACGCCGCCGGATCCTCGACGACGCCGCCGTGGTCGTCAACGAGCCAACCGGGCGGCAGCCGCTCACCGTTGCGCAGCGCGCTGCGCACTCGCCCGGTCGAGGCGACCGCGGTGCTCATGTCGAGGCTGAAGTGCGGCTGCCGCGCCGCCGGCGCGGCCGCCGCGATGACGTTCGTGCCGACGAGCGGGACCGAGCCGCCCGGCGGTCGCAGCACGCCCTGGCGGCCGAGGTTCGTCATCGCGATCGCCGCCATGCCCTGCTCGAGCGCCTGATGCGTGTAGTACGCGAGCGAGCCGCAGTGGGTGCTGTCGCGCACCGTCACGACCCCCGCCCCGTGCTCTCGCGCACGCTCGATCGCCTCGGCCATCGCCCGCTGCGCGCTCACGAAGCCGAGCGCCCGCCGGCCGTCGATCAGCGCCGTCGCGCCGCGGCCGGCGACGACCCGCGGCTCCGCGGAAGCGTCGATGCGCCCGTCGCGCAGGCGGGCGACGTAGATGCGCGCGAGGTTGGCCGCGCCGTGGCTGTCGATGCCGCGCGCGTCGGCGAACGCGAGCCCGCGTGCCGCGATGCCGGCCTGCTCGGCAGGCACGCCGAGCGCGCGGAACGTCTCGCCGTAGAAGCGCTCGAGCTCCTCGACGGGCACGCTGACCTCGGTGGGGGCGCTCATCGGCCGTGCTCCCGGGCGAACGCGCAGATGACGTCGCGCAGCTTCATGGCGTAGGTCGCGAGGTCGGCGCGGTCCATCCACTCGTGCGGCGTGTGGGCGCCGTTGCGGCCCAGGTCGCCCGGGCCGAAGACGGCGGTGTACGCGCCGGGCTGGCGCAGCCACATCGCGTCGCACGTGAACGGCGCCGGCTCCCCGGCGTCGGGGTCGTGGCGCTCGACGCCTGCGCCGCGGAGGACCGCCTCCATCCTCGCGTCGCGGTTCGCGAGCACCGGCAGCCCGCGCTTGAGCCACTGCAGCCGGCACGTCTCGCCGACGCGGCGGGCGGACCGCTCGGCGATCGGCAGGCCGGCGAAGCGCCGTGCGAACCCGGCGCGGGCCGCGTCGAAGCAGGACTCGACGATCTGCTCGGCATGCTCGCCCGCGGCTATGGAGCGGTAGGCGAGGTTGAGCAGCAGCGTGCCGCTGCCGGACACGCGGTTGTGGGTCTCCCCGGTGCTCAGGCCCGCGACGCAGAACTTCACGCCGATGGCGTCGAGCCGCGGGCCGGCCTCCAGGGCGAGCTGGGCCGCGACATGGCCGAGGATCAGCGTGGCGTTGTCGCCCCGGCCGGGCTCGTCGTCCGTCGAGGACGACCCGCGGACGGTGATCCGCGCGGTCATGGAGGTCGTGCCGTGGTCCAGCAGGCCGAGCCGGCTCGGCTCGCAGACGAGGTTGAGCCGCCCGTGGTGGCCGCGCTCGGTCAGCTCGCGGGTGCCGTAGACGCCCATCGCCCCGCCCTCCTCGCCGCCGACCGCCTGGACCACCACGCTGACGACGTCGCCGATGTCCGGGCGGGTGGCCGTCGCGGCTCGGATGCCCGCGAGCGCCGCGACCGCCGGTCCCTTCGCGTCGGCGGCGCCGCGACCGCTGAAGCGGCCGTCGCGCAGCCCGACCGGCACCTCCCCGGACACCGTGTCGAGGTGCGCGTTGAGCACGAGGGTGCGCTGCGGCGGGCGCGCGGGGCCGAGCCGCAGGACGAGGTTGGGCTGGCTTTCGAAAAACGCCTCGCCCATCTGCGCGGCGCGCTCGCGCACCGGGCGCGGCACGTCCGGCCGCTCGACGGCGCTGCGCGGCGGCGGCTCATGATGGACGACGCTCATGCCCGCGCCGGCCGCGTGCCGGGCGAAGGCCTCCTGTGCGTCGCGCAACGCGGACGGGCGCCCCGTCTCCATCGGCGTCGCCGTGTCGATCGCCAGCAGCTCGAGCAGCGCGCCGTCGTCGCTTGCGGTCCACCCCGTCATGCCACGACCTCCGGGAGCCGCACCGAGCCGTGACGGACGCGGGCGCCGGGCAATGCTCGCGCGAGCATGCGCTCGAAGCTCCGTGCGTACGCGACGTACGAGCTGCGCAGGACGCCGTCGGGAGCGCTGATGGCGCGGTGGAAGACGCGCCGCACCTCGGGCTCGATGCTCAGCCCGCCGCCGTACCCGGCCTCCGCGAGCAGCCGGAGGATCTCCGCCAGTCGCGCGTCGCCGGCACCCGCGTGGACGTACTCCGTCGCCGCCTCGCCGGCGGCGGCGCGCGCGTCCTTGACGTGGACGTGGACGACCGCCGGGAGCACCGCGCGCAGGTAGCCGGGGCCGTCATAGCCATACGCGACGGGATTGCCGCAGTCGAACAGGATCCCCAGCGCGCCGGGTGCCACGGCGACGAGCTCGGCGGCGCGCTCGGGATCGGCGGCGGCCCAGCCCGCGCAGTTCTCCACGGCGAGCGTCACGCCGGCGTCCTGTGCGCGCGCCGCGAGCATCGCCATGCGCTCGAGCACGGCCGCTCGCCATGTGGCGGCGGGCAGGCCTTCGCCGGGAAACGACATCACGCGGATCAGCCGCGCGCCGAGGATGCGGGCCGCGCGCAGCGCCCCGTCGAGCTGGCGCAGGTCGCGCTCGACCGGGCCGCCGATCGGGTTTGCCTGGTTGCCGACGCTCGAGCAGATGACCGGCACGGCCAGCGAGGCGTCGCGCAGCGCGTGCGCGAGGCGCTCGAGCTCCTGCTCGCCCAGGTCCTGCACGAGGACGCCTTCGACGGTGCGCAGCTCCAGCCGTCCCCAGCCAAGCGCGCGCTGGGCGTCGATCTGCTGCTCGAGCGTGCTGCCGGCCTCGTCGCCGACCCCGCAGAGCCACAGCGATCCGCCGCTCATGCCGCGCGGCTTTGCTGTCGCACGACCGCGGCGCAGACGGCGTCGGCGATGCGCTCGACGTCCGCGTCGCGCAGCTCCGGGTAGATCGGCAGCGCGAGATTGCGCCGCCCCGCGGCCTGCGATCGCGGATAGCCCCGATCGCCGGCGAAGGCGCTGAACGCGGGCTGCGCGGGCAGCGGCAGCGGGTAGTAGACGTGCGTTCCGATGCCCTCGGACGCAAGCTGTGCGCGCAGCCGATCGCGGTCGTCGCTCAGGACGCTGTAGACGTAGTAGCAGCGGCCGTTGCGCCCGGGCGGCGGCGGGGTCAGGCCGCAAGCTCGCAGCGACTCGAAGCGCTCGGTGTAGTACGCGGCGATCGCGGCGCGCCGGTCCAGGCGCTCGTCCAGGCGGTCGTAGCGGTGCAGCAGGAACGCCGCGAGCAGCTCGTCCATCCGGTTGTTGTGCCCGATCAGGTGATGGACGCCCTTCGTCCGGCCGTCCTGGCCGTGGTTGCGCAGCATGCGGCAGCGTTCGGCGAGCCGGTCGTCGTCGGTCAGCACGACGCCGCCCTCGCCGATCGCGCCGAGCGCCTTGGCCTGGAAGAACGAGAACACCCCGAGGTCGCCCCATGTCCCGGACGGCCGGCCGTCGAGCACGGCCCCCTGGGCCACCGCCGCGTCCTCGATCACGGGCACGCCGTGGCGATCGGCGATCCCCCGGATCTCGGGCATGTCGGCCATGATCGAGAAGACGTGCGCGGGCATGATCGCCCGCGTCGCCGGCGTGACGGCGGCCTCGACCTCGACGGGGTCCAGCACGAGCGTTCGCGGATCGATGTCCACGAACACCGGCCGGGCGCCGGCGTCGACGACGGTGCTGGCCACCGGCTGGCAGCAGTAGGCGGGGACGATCACCTCGTCGCCGGGGCCGAGCTCGAGCGCGTCGACGCAGAGCGCCAGGGCTCCGGTGCCGCTGGAGCATGCGATGACGTGCGCCGCGCCGGTCGCGGCGGCGACTCGCTCTTCGAGCCGGCGCGCTCTGGCGCCCAGGATGAACGTCTGCGCCGGGTCGGTCGCGACCTCGCGCAGCAGCTCGAGGATCGTGCTGCGGTCCTCGGCGAACGGGTCGGCCGGGAAGAACGGAAGGTCGAGGCTGCTCATGCGCGATAGAACCTCTCGATCTCGGACACGACCGCGTCCTGGCGGGCCGGGGTCATGTCGGGGTACAGCGGCAGTGCCAGCGTGCGCCGGCACGCGGCCTCCGCGACGGGATGCTGGCCTTCGCGCCCGCCCAGGTGGGCGAAGCACGGCTGCAGGTGCAGCGGCCGCGGGTAGTACTGCTCGGTGCCGATGCCGGCGGCGGCGAGGTGGGTCGCGAGCGCGTCGCGATCCTCCGCCTCGACGACGTAGACGTACCACACGGGGGTGCTCGAAGCGGGCCGCGCGAGCAGGCGCGGCCGGGCGACGAGCCCCGCGCGGGCCAGTGGCGCGAGCGCCCGGTCGTAGCGATCGGCGAGCGCCGCGCGGCGGGCGACGTCGCCCGGCAGGTGGCGCAGCCGGCTCAGCAGCACCGCGGCCAGGATCTCGTCCATCTTGCTGTTCGTGCCGGGGCGGGCCGCGGCGTTGGAGATCGCGGTGATGCGACCGACGGTCGCGCCGGCGCGACCGTGGTGGCGCAGGATCCGGCAGCGGTCGGCGATCAGCGCATCGCCCGTGATGATCATCCCGGCGTCGCCCAGCGTGCCGAGCGTCTTGGTGGGGAAGAACGACAGGACCCCACCGCTGCCGTGCAGCCCGGCGTGCACGCCGTCCTGCCACATGCCGATCGCCTCGGCGCTGTCCTCGACGACCCGGACGTCGTGGTGGCGGGCGATCGCGGTGATCGCCGTCATGTCGGCCATCTGGTTGAACAGGTGGACCGGGAGGATCGCCCGCGTACGCGGGGTGAGCGCGGCCTCGACCGCGGCCGGGTCTAGCGCGTAGCTGCCGGGCTCGACGTCCACGAACACCGGCGTAGCGCCGAGCCGCGCGATCATCGATGCCGGCGAGATCCACGTGAAGCAGGGCAGGACGACCTCGTCGCCGGCCCCGACGCCCGCTGCGCGCAGCAGCAGCGCCAAGGCGTCGGTGCCGCTGTTGACGCCGACGGCGTGCGGCGCCTCGACGTAGTCGGCGATCGCCCGCTCCAAGCGGTCGACCTGCAGCCCGTGGGAGTACTTGCCGGCGGCGAACACCTCCTCGACGCGCTCGACGACGTCGCGCCAGTCGCGCTCGAACGTCGGGCGCTGATCGAAGAAGGGGACGGTGTGCGTAGGGCTCATCCGGGGATCTCCGTCAGGTCGGTTGCGGGTGCCGGGGGCGCCGCCGCGCAGCGCTCGCGGGCGGCGATCAGCAGCCGCGTGATGCGCGCGTGAAGCGCGACGTCGCTGCGCGGTCGCGGGCCGCGACCGTCGAACCAGCGGTAGGCGTGCTCGAAGAAGGCGTGCACCGTGTCGTCGTGCAGGACGCGATGGCTCGGCGCCCCGCGGCCGCCGTCGAGGAGCACGTGCGAGAAGAGGTCGGTGCTGTCGCACGGGTAGTGGCCGGCGACGCGGGCGCCGCCGGCCCATGTCGCGGTGACCGAGCGCTCGCGCACCGGCGCGCACAAGTCTGTCCGCAACCGCACGTGGCATCCATGAGGCGAGCTCAGCCACACCTCTGCGCCGCCCATCATCGCGATGCGCCGCTCGTCGAGCACGAGGTCGTCGGCGCGGGCGTGCAGCAGCTCGACGTCGCCGAGCAGCCGCATGGCGAGCGCCACGAGGTGGGGCATCTCGACCTCGAAGGCGCTCGTATGCGCGGCGCTTGCCAGCGAGCGTCCGATGCGCGGCTTGCGGCTGCATAGATCCAGCCCCGTGAGCGGGACGTCCCGGCGCGCGGCGATCTGCCCGGCGATCAGGTCGGTCAGCGAGCTGAACAGCCAGTTGGCGACGACCAGCACGTCGAGGTCGCGGTCCTCGACGAGCGCCAGCAGCGCCTCGATGTCGTCGTGCGTCGTCACCATCGGCTTTTCGACGACGAAGCGCCGGTAGCCGTACTCGGCGCAGCGCGCGAGGGCCGGCAGGTGCTGGGCTGGCGGCGTGCAGACGTGGACCACGGTGTCCGCGGGCGCGAGCTGCGAGACGAGCTCCCCGATGTCCGCGCGCAGCAGCACTCCGGCCACGTCGGGGGCGGAGCCGTCGGGCTCGGGCGCGACCGGCTCGACGGCGCCGATCGGCCCCGTGCCGCCGGCGCTCAGCCTGCGCAAGGCCGGCAGGTGCAGGTCGCGCGCCGCATGGCCGAACCCGATGAGGATCGTGTTCAGCACCGGCCGCGCCGGCGGGTAGCGGAACTCGCGATGGGCCGCATGTGTGCCATCCGCCAGCTAAGTTAGCAAGACTTCGAACAACAGTGTGTCCATGATGGCATCTGAGCGCTAATGTGTGGCACGCACGCACACATATTTGGAGGCCGCATGCCCAAGAAGTTCTCCACCAAGAACCTCGAGATCGTCGAGCCGCCCACGTCGACGCGGGCCGGCGTCGGGATCTTCGAGTTCACCGACGACTACTCCGTCTTTCACTACGGGAAGATGGCCGAGCAGATCCCGTTCAAGGGCGAGGCGATCGCCCGGATGGCGGCGTTCAACTTCGGCCTGTTCGAGCGGGCCGGGATCCCGTCGCACTTCCGCGGCTTCCTCGAGCCCGACCGGATCGAGTTCGACCTCCTGCGCGCGCCGGACCCCGCGGTCGATCCGGTCGGCCCCGACGACGGCTGGTACATGGTCCCGCTGCAGGTCGTCTACCGCAACGCGTTGCCCGAGGGATCGTCCGTCGCGCGGCGGTTGGATGCGGGCACGGTGACGCTCGAGGATCTCGGCCTGCGCGAGCTGCCCGGCCCGCGGGAGCTCCTGCGGCGGCCGCTCGTCGAGTTCACGACCAAGCGCGAGGAGATCGACCGCTTCGTCGGCCGCGCCGAGGGGTGCCGGCTGGCAGGCCTCACCGAGGCCGACGAGCAGCGGGTCGTCGAGCTCGTCGAGGCCGTCGACGAGGTCATCACGGCCCACGCCGAGTCGGTCGGCCTCGAGCACGCCGACGGCAAGATCGAGCTCGGGATGCTCGCGCCGGGCGAGCTCGTGCTCGTCGACAACGCCGGCACGCCCGACGAGAACCGCTTCTTGCTCGACGGCCGGCACGTCGGCAAGCAGGTGATGCGCGACCACCACCTGGCGACCGGGCTTGAGCGCCGGGTGCAGGAGTGGGCAGCGGAGGGACGGCCGCGCTCGACCTGGCCGGCGCCGGAGCCGCTTCCGCCCGGCTTCGTCGAGCCGCTGTCGACGATGTACCGCGCGCTGGCAGAGCGCTGGACCGGCGAGTCGATCTGGGGCGTGCCGCCGCTGGAGGACGTCATGGAGACGGTCGAGCTGCTCGATTCGGCGGCCGTCCGGTGGTAGCCGACGAGGTCGTCGTCGTCGGCTGCCAGTCCGGCGACGAGGGCAAGGGGAAGTTCACCGACATCTTCAGCGACGGAGCGGACGTCGTCGCCCGCTGGCAGGGCGGCCCGCACACCGGTCACACGGTCGTCGCCGACGGCCGCGAGTACAGGTTCGTCCAGCTGCCGGCCGGCATGCAGCGCGGGGCGCGCGCGATCCTCGGCAACGGCTGCGTGGTCGAGCCCGCCGCGCTGCTCGAGGAGCTCGAGGACCTCGGGCTCGCCCCGGGCCACGACGAGCTGCTGATCAGCGAGGTGGCCCATGTCGTCATGCCGTGGCACCCGCTGCAGGATGCCGCGCTCGAGCGCTGGCGCGGCGGTGACGTCGCGACCGGGCAGGGCAGCGGCATGGCCGTCGGCGAGGGGCAGCTCGGGTCGACCAAGCGCGGCGTCGGGCCGTGTCGCGAGGACAAGATCGCGCGCATCGGGCTGCGGCTCGTGGATCTGCTCGACCGCGACGTGCTGCGCGCACGGCTGCAGCTGCTCGTCCCGCTCAAGGTCGCGCTGCTCGAGCGCGTGTTCGGGATGTCGCCGCGCGAGCACGCGCTCGCCGGGGTCGACGCGCTCACCGACCGCTACCACGGCCTCGGCCGGCGCCTGGCTCCGTGGCTTGGCGACGCGGCGGCGGCGTTGCGCGCCGCTCGCCGCGACGCCGGGCTGATCGTCTACGAAGGCGCTCAGAGCCTGGCGCTCGACGTCGAGCACGGGACCTACCCCTACTGCTCCAGCGGCTTCAGCGGCGCGGGCGGGGTGACCGTCGGCACGGGATCTCCGCCCGGCACGCCGTTCACCGTGGCCGGGGTCGCCAAGGCGTACATGGCGCAGGTCGGAGGCGGGCCGCTTCCCACCGAGCTCGGCGGCGCGGTCGCCGACTACCTGGTCGACCGCGGCCGCGAGGTCGGGACGGTCACCGGCCGGCGCCGCAGGGTCGGCTGGTTCGACATGGCGTTCGCGCGCAAGACGGTCGCGATCGACGGTGTGTCGCACCTGTGCCTGACGAACCTCGACGTGCTCGCGGGCCTGCCCGAGGTCAAGGTCGCGACCCACTACCGCGTCGACGGCGAGCGCTGCGAGCTGTATCCGCCGTCGCTCGCCAAGGCGGCGCGCGTCGAGCCCGTGCTCGAGACGTTCGCCGGCTGGCCAGACGCCGACTGGGAGCGCTCGGCGGACGCCGGCTACGAGGCGCTGCCGCCGAACGCGCGGCGCTTCGCCGAGTACCTCGCCGACGGGCTCGGCGTGCGCCTGGCCGCGGTCAGCTTCGGCCGCCATCGCGACCGGACGATCGTCCTGGACAGTCCCGTTCGCGCGCGTCAGGCGGGCGCCGCCAGCGCGCGGGAGATCGTCAGGTCGTAGGCCGCCGTTCGCTCGAACGCCTTCGAGGCCAGCCGGCGGCGTTCGTCCGGCGCGACCGCCGCGGGCGAGCCCCCGCCGGCGGTCAGCCGGGCGATCACGCCGGGATAGTCGCGGGGATCGACGAGCGCCAGCACGTCGTGATGGTTCTTCGCCGCGGCTCGCACCATCGCCGGGCCGCCGACGTCGATCCGCTCCAGCGCGTCGTCGATGTCCAGTCCGCCGGCCAGCGCCGCCTCGACGGGGTAGTAGGTGCAGGCCACGAGATCGATCGAGCGCAGGCCGCCGCGCCGCATGTCCGCCTCGTCGCTGCGCACCCCGCGGCGGTACAGCAGCCCGCCGAAGATGCCCGGATGCAGCGTCTTGATCCGGCCGCCGAGCAGCTCGGAGATACCGGTCAGGGCCCGTGTCTCGAGCGCGGGCACGCCGGCGTCGTCGAGGTGCGCGACGGTGCCGGCGGTCGCGAAGATCGACCAGCCGAGCTCGTGCAGGGCCCGGCCCAGCTCGGCGACACCGGTCTTGTCGGAGGTGGCGAGGACCGCCCGGCGCTCGGTCACGGCTCGCGTCGCTCCCAGCGCGCCGACCGCGCCGGCACGCCGTCGAGCGTGAGCGGGTGGTTCTGCGCGGACGTCCACCAGAAGTCGCGGATCAGGCCGCGCTCCGCCATCTGCCGCGCCCAACGCTCCGCGGCGACGGGCTCGCGCGCGAAGCAGAAGCACATCGGCCCCGTCACGCTGATGCCGAGCGCGTCGATCTCGCCGGCGCGCCGGCCGCGCTCGAACAGCTCCTGGATCTGCTCGGACTGCACCGCGATCTGCTCGCGCTTGTAGTGGTGCTCGAACGTGAGCACGTTCAGCGCGCGACAGAACGCCGCGTAGTCGGCCTCGGCGACGGCCGGCGCCAGGTGCAGCAGCACGTGGTGGGCGGTGCGCTGCGCCTCGCGCGCTGGGATCGGCAGCGTCTCGCGAAACCAGTCGAGCTCGGGCTGGCCGCTGAGCTCGGTGCCCTCGCCTAGCAGCAACAGGATCGGCCACTCGGGAAACGGCAGGCTGACGAGCACCGGTGGCTTGCGAGCGGCTCCCGCGAAGCGGCTCGGCACGAGGTAGCGCTGCGGGTCCTCGGCGAAGTCCGCGGGGTTCGCGTGGCCGCCGTCGACGAGGAAGCCGCCGCGGTCGATGAGGTTGACGCTCGCCCCCGAGGTCCCCGCGCGCCGCGCGACCCGCGCCAGCTCCTCCGTCTCGCAGCGCACGCCGCACAGCCGTGCGTACGCCTTGCCGAGCGCCAGCAGCGTCGTCGTCTTGGAGCCGAAGCCCGTGTGGGCGGGCAGCGCGCGCTGAACCACGACCTCGGCGGGCGGCGTGCCCCAGCTGTCCTGCAGCCGGCTCAGGCACGCGACGATGTCGTCGACGTGGCGGGCGCGGCCGTCGTCCTCGGCGACGGCGATGCGGTCGGCGAGGCGGACGACGGCCTCGAAGCTCGGCGAGCGCAGCGCCATCGACGCCATGCCGTTGCGCCGCCCGCCCTCGCCGTTGAGGTCGATCAGCGTGAAGCTCAGCCGGCTGGCGGCGGTCACGCGCACGCCCCAGCCACCCGTGTCGAATCCGCTGGCGTCCGGTGCCGCGGTCAGCGTGCTGTTCGTATGCATGTTGACACTGTAGACAAATGATGCCTGCTAGTGTGCGCCTACATGCTACGTGTCGGTGTCATCGGACTCGGGGTCATCGCGAAGTACTACCTCGACGCGATCGAGCGCGCGCCCGGGGTCGAGCTGGCTGTGGCGTGCGACTGCGATCCGGCCAAGCTCCGCGCGTTCGAGCGCGCCGGCGTGCGAACCACCCGCAGCTACGCGGAGGCCGTCGCGGGGCGCGATCTCGACGCCGTGGTCGTCAACGTGCCCAACCACCTGCACGGCGAGGTCTGCAGGCGCGCGCTCGACGCCGGCCGGCACGTCTGCTGCGAGAAGCCGCTCGTCCTCGGCGCCGGCGAGGCGCAGGCGCTGCAGCTGCTCGCCGAGCGGGCAGGGCGCGTGCTCTTCTGCGCCCTACACCGGCGCTACAACCGCCACGTGCGCCGGCTGGCCGCGTGGACAGCCGGCCAGGCGCCGCTGCACGGCGGCGTCGCGGCCTGCCGCGTGCGCTACCTCGAGCGCATCGAGGAGCACTGCGGCGAGGACCGGTGGTATCTCGACCCGCGAGCCGCGGGTGGGGGCTGCATCGCCGACAACGGGCCCAACGCCTTCGATGTCGCCGAGCTGCTGCTCGGCCCGTGCGAGGTGATCGAGAGCCGGGTGTGGCGTCGAGCCGGGGTCGACGTGCGCGCCGACGTCGTGCTGCGCGCCGAATCCGGCGCGCGGGCCGAGATCGAGCTGGACTGGGCCTTCGACGGCGAGGTCAAGGACGCGTCCGTCAGCCTGGGGGACGGGATGCACGCCGCGGCGGACATGCTCGAGGGCTACACCGAGTTCAAGTCGTCGCTCGTGCACGAGTACGACGAGATCCTGCGGGACTTCGCGGGCGCCGTGCGGGGCGAGGACCACGAGGGCGGGCGCGGGCCACGTCTCGTGCGGCTGGTCGGCGACGCCTACGCACGCACTCGCGAGGCCGGGACTGCCGCGAGGGGTCGCGTGACGGCGGAGCCGGAGCTCGCCGACAAGCGCGCGGTGGAGGGAGTGCTCGTCAAGCTGCTGCGCCACCGCCGCGCCGATCGCGGGATGGCGCTCATGCCCGAGCGCAGCCGCTGCGTGCGGCGCGGGGAGCTGCACGAGCTGGTCGTCACCGACGCCGATCCCGGCCCGGGGGACGTCGTCGACCGCGTGGGCTTTCTCGGCTTCGTCGAGATCACCGTCGCCGGCGTGCTCGACGCCGGCGACGAGCTCGTGGTCGCGGGTCGTCGCGTCGGCGTGCTGCTCGGCTTCGACGGCTGCCACGCGCCGAACCACCTCAACGTCGTCGTCCGAGCCGGGGAGCGGTTGACTGCGACCGACCTGCGCCTTGCCGTCGGGGACCCGCTCGCGTTCGCGCCGACGCCGGACTCGCTGCTCGAGCCGAAGCCGCCGACGCGTGCGGTCGCCGCTCAGGCGGTCAGGTAGCGCTCGACCAGCGCAGTCGCGAGGCCGGTGTAGCCGGCGGGCTCGAGGTCCAGCAGGCGCCGGCGGTCCTCGGCGGGGATGTCGAGGGTCTCGACGAAGGCATGCAGATCGCCGGGGTGGGCGCCGCTCGCGGCGAGCACCGCGACGCGTGCGTAGGCATCCGCGTCGCCGTGCTTGCGCATGACGGTCTGGACCGCCTCGGTCACGACCTCCCAGCGCGCGTCGAGCTCGGCGCGCGCCGCCCGCTCGTCGACCTCGAGCTGGTCGAGACCCTGCTCGGCCGAGCGAATCGCCACGAGCGAGTGGCCGAGCGCGACGCCGACGTTGCGCAGCGCCGAGGAGTCGCCGAGGTCGCGCTGCAGGCGCGACACCGGGAGCTTCGTGGCGAGGTGCAGCAGCAGTGCCGTGCTGATGGCGACGTTGGCCTCGGCGTTCTCGAAGCGGATCGGGTTGACCTTGTGCGGCATCGTCGAGGACCCGACCTCGCCGTCGCCCGGGCGCTTGCGCAGGACGCCCGCGGAGACGTAGGCCGAGATGTCCGCCGCGAAGTCGGCCAGCACGGTGTTGAAGCGCGCGACGGCATGGAGGGCTTCGGCGATGAAGTCGTGGGGCTCGACCTGCGTGGTCAGCGGGCTCCACGCCAGGCCGAGGCGCTCCACGAACGCGCGCGAGATGTCCGGCCATGGCGCGTCGGGGAACGCGACGACATGCGCGCTGAAGGTCCCGACCGCGCCGTTGAACTTGCCGCGCAGAGGGCAGGCGGCGACCGCGTCGAGCTGGTGGCGCCAGCGGTGGGCGAAGACCGCGAGCTCCTTGCCCACGGTCGTCGGCGTGGCGGGCTGGCCGTGCGTTCGCGCGAGCAGCGCGACCGACCGCGTGGCCCTGGCGAGCTCTGCGACCGCCGCGACCAGCGTGCCGGCCGCGGGCTGCCAGATCTCG
This sequence comes from uncultured Actinomycetes bacterium, assembly GCA_963839905.1. Classification (GTDB taxonomy): domain Bacteria; phylum Actinomycetota; class Thermoleophilia; order Solirubrobacterales; family Solirubrobacteraceae; genus CADCVQ01. Next base: position 364,264 of record CAWIXC010000020.1, read on the forward strand.
CGCAGGCCGCGGCGCAGCATGAGCGCGTACGCGAGGTTGTTGATGTCCTCGGATGTGCAGCCGAAGTGGATGAGGGGCACGAGCTCCGTGAGCCCCGCGGACCGGAAGCGCTCGGCCAGCCAGTACTCGACGGCCTTGACGTCGTGCCGGGTGGTGCGCTCGATCTCCTTGACGCGCGCGACGTCGCGCGCGTCCATCGTGCCGAGGCCGCGCAGCCCGGCGAGGCCCCGCGCGTCGAGCGCGGGAGCGTGGTCGAGCTCGGCGCGCCCGCACTGCTCCGCGACCCATTCGAGTTCCACGAGCACGCGAGTCCGGATGAGCGCCGCCTCGGAGAAGGTGCCGGCCAGCTCGTCCACGACCGAGCGATAGCGGCCGTCGAGGGGGCTCAGTGCGTCGGTGGCAGCGTAACTTGTCGAAAGTGCGTCCATAGTGTCTTGATAGGTTACTGGCATGATGGCACACACGATCCTTGACCTCGCGCCCCTGACCGATGGTCTGCCGGCCGGCGCCGAGGTGCGCGAGCTGCAGCCCCTGGAGGTCGCCGCCGGCGCCGAGACGATCAGCGCGGGGATGTGCGACAACCCGATCCACGTCGCCGTCTGGCCGGACCCCGCGACGCGTGACCGCGCGCTGCGCCTGACCTTCGCGGCGGGCCTCGAGCGCGAGGGCCGCACGGCGCTGTGCGCCGTCCTCGACGGCGAGCTGGTCGGCGTCGCCGGCGTCGCCACGGGCGGCTCCTGCCGGCCGAGCCGTGCGAGCTCGGCCTCGCTCGCCGAGCGAGTCGCGGCGGTGGACTCCGGCGCGGTCGGGCGGTGGCAGCGGTGGCGCAGGGCCTGGTCCGTGCACCATCCGCAGCGCGACCACTGGCATCTCGGGCCATTCGCCGTGGCGGAGGACCATCGCGGCCGGGGGCTTGGGAGCGGGGTGCTGGCCCAGTACTGCCGGGGCCTGGACGGCGCCGGCGTCGCGGGCTATCTCGAGGTCGACGATCCCGACAACGTCGGGCTCTACGAGCGCTTCGGATTCGACGTCGTGGCCGAAGACGCCGTGCTCGGGGTGCGCTGCTGGTTCATGCTGCGCCCCGCGAGCTGACCCCGGGGCCGTCCGGTCTCGCCGGCCGCCGGTTGGTCGAGCGAGGCCAGCGCGGCGGGAAGCGCGGCGAGGCTCTCGATCGTCCGCAGGCGGTCCTCCGCGAGACCCCCGGTCTCGTGCTGCTCGTGCGCCCAGGTCACGTGGTAGGGCACGTGGACGGCGCGCGCGCCGAGCTCGAGCACGGGCGCGACGTCGGACTTCACCGAGTTGCCGACCATGACGAAGCGCTCGGGCGCGACGTCGTGCTGGGCGAGAACGCGCCGGTACGTCGCCGGGTCCTTCTCGGAGACGATCGCGATCGCGTCGAAGTGGTCGCCCAGGCCGGACCGGGCGAGCTTGTGCTCCTGGTCGAACAGGTCGCCCTTGGTGATCAGCAGCAGCCGGCGCTCTCCGCTGAGCTTCTCCAGCGCGTCCGCCGCGCCGGCGAGCGCCTCAACCGGATGCTCGAGCATCGCTCGCCCCGCATCGAGGATCAGCTGGATCTGGTCGGCTCCGATGCGGCCAGCGCTGACGTCGAGCGCCGTCTCGATCATCGAGAGGATGAACCCTTTGACCCCGTAGCCGAAGATCGCGAGGTTGCGCATCTCCGTGGCGAACAGCCGCTCGCGCAGGCTTTCGGCGTCCAGGTACGGCGCGAGGATCTGCTGGAAGCGCTCCTCGGTCATCGCGTAGATGCTCTCGGTGTGCCACAGCGTGTCGTCGCCGTCGAAGCCGATCGCGTCGATGCCCATCAGGTGGGTTGTTCCCCGCCCGTGCGCCAGTCCAACCACGCCTCCACGGCGTCAGCCGCCGACGCAGCCGGCCGGTCGGACCGAAGGGTCATGTGATCGCGCGCGGCGACCTCGTCCAGCGCGGCGAACCGCGCCTGCTGGTCGGCAACGAGCGCCTCGCGGGCGTCCGAGGCGTCTCGCGCCGCGGCGCCGCGCCGCGCGACGCGGCACTCGAGCACCTCGCGCGGCGCGACGCACTCGACGAACACCGTCTCGACGTCGTGCGCTGCCTCGAGCTCGGCGCGGAAGGCGTCGCGGTCGTCACGGCGCCGGAACGTCCCGTCGGCGATCACGCCGCCGTGCTCGGTCACGGCAGCGGCAGCTCTGCGCCCGAGCTCGCCGTAGGTGCGCACCGAGAAGGACTCCTCGTAGCACGCTGCCGGGGCCCGCTCGTCGGGTGCGAGGCCCGCCAGCGCCTTGCGCGTCGCGTCGGTCGACGCCCGGGGAAGCCCGGAGGCCGCGCTCAGCGCGGCGGCGAGCGTCGACTTGCCGGCGCCCGTCGCGCCGCAGACGACCACGACCAGCGGGAGGCGGGCCCTCCAGCGCAGGCGCGCGGCGGTACGGAGCAGCCCGGCGCCGCGTGCGGCCGCGCTCGCGTCGGGGTCGCCCGTGTCGGCGACCTCGAGGTAGGCGAGCTTGGCCCGGACGAGCGCCCGGTAGGAGGCGAAGAACGCCACGAGCGCATCGTCGCCCGGGTCGCCGCCCGCCGCGCGGTACGCGTCGACGAGCTCGCGAGCGGATTCGCCGGCGCCCGCGTCGACGAGCTCCATGACGAGATAGGCCAGATCCTCGCTGACGTCGGTCTGGCGCAGGAAGGGATCGAACTCGACGCAGTCGACGATCTGCACGCCGTCGGGGTCGCCGTCGCCGTCGCCTTGGTCGTCTCGGACGAGCACGTGCTCGAGACGAAGGTCGCCGTGTCCGTCGCGCACGAGGCCGGCCGTGGCGCGTCGCAGGAGCTGGTCGCGGCGCGCGTGCACAAACGCGCCAATGAACCGCTCGGCGGTCCTAAGCGCCGCCGGATCCACGCCGTGCTCGATGCCGTCGGCGAGGCCCTCGAGATCGCGGTAGATCCGCCGTCTCAGCGTGCTGATGCGTCCGGCCTCGGCGGGCGCGCGATCGACGGCGTCGTGGAACGCGACGAGCCTGGCGGCGACGGCGCGCATCGCCCCGGCCGGCAGGCGGCCCTCGGCGAGGCGGCGATCGAGCGCTTGCTCCAGCGGCAGCCGGCGCATCTCCACCGCCCATTCGACGGCGCAAGGGTCGTCGTCGGCGCCGAGCGAGAGGGTGCCGTCGCGCTCGACGATCGCCCGCACGCCCACGTACACGTCGCCGGCGAGGCGGCGGTTGAGCGCGACCTCGGCGTGACACATCTCGCGCCGGCGCCGCGGCGTCCCGTAGTCGAGAAACGGGAAGACCACGGCCTTCTTGGTCTTGAAGACCCGCTCGCCGGCGATGAACACGCGCGAGATGTGGCTCTCGCAGCGCTCGACGGTCGAGGGTGGGGGGTCGTAGAAGCCGGGATCTCCCATCGCGGACGCCACCGCTTCGGAGCGGTCGGCGCCCGTCGAGTCGCCGTGGGCGATCGCGACGCCGGTCATCGCAGTAACCGCCTAGCATGTACTGACACTATGCGCATCTTAGTCACAAACGATGATGGTATCGATGCTCTCGGACTGCGCGCACTGTGCGCGGCGCTGATCGACCTCGATGACATCGCGGTCGATGTCGTGGCGCCCGACCGCGACCGCACCGCGGCAGCGCGGAGCTTCGCCGCCGGACGCCCGTTGACGCTCGAGCGTCGCGAGCTGGAATCCGTCGACGGGTGCCTGGTCACCGACGGCACGCCGGTGGATTGCGTGCGGCTCGGCGTGCTCGGAGCGCTGGGCCCGCGCCCGGACCTCGTGATCTCGGGCATCAACCACGGCGTCAACCTCGGTGACGACATCGGGTACTCCGGCACCGTGGCGGCGGCGTGGGAGGCCGCGATCCACGGCCTTCCGGCGATCGCCGTGTCGCAGCAGTCGCGTTGGCGCGAGCTGGACTTCAACTCCGCGCGCGAGTGGTCCGAAGCGGAGTTCGCCGGCGCCGCGCGGCTTGCCGTCGCCCTGGTCGAGCGCGTGCGCCGAACCCCGCTGCCGGCCGGCACGCTGCTCAACGTCAACCATCCGCATGCGGTCGCGGCGCGCGTCGAGGCCTGCGCCCTTGGTCACCGCATCTACCGGGGCAGCCTCGAGCTCCTCCCGGCAGCGGCCGGCGAGGCGCAGCGCGGGGTCATCGCCGGTGAGCTGGACTACGAGCGCGCGGAGGGCATCGACTTCGCGGCGCTCGCCGGCGGCGCGGCGACGGTCACGCTCCTCCGGCTTCGAGCGGCCGAGCCCGACGCGATGCCCGAGTTGCGCGAGCTGCGGCTGGAGGAGCTTGGCGGCGACGGCCCGACCGGCAGCGTCGACCGGGCTCTCGCCGCGGCCCGCGAGCTCACGGGTTGACGGCGAGAAACAGGAACGCGGCCAGCAGCACGAGGTGCACGCCGCCCTCCTGGATCGTGGCGCGCCCGGGAAGCACCGTGAGCGCCCCGACGACGGCGGTGATCGCCAGCAGGACGATCTGCGTCGAGCCCAGGCCGAGCTCAAGCGGCCCGTCGAGCCAGATCGAGGCGACCGCGATCGCCGGGATCGTCAGGCCGATGCTCGCCATCGCCGAGCCGTAGGCGAGGTTGAAGCTCGTCTGCACCCGGCCGCGGCGCGCGTTGCGGACCGCGGCGAGCGTCTCGGGCGCGATCACGAGCAGCGCGATCACGACGCCGACCGCCGAGTGCGGCGCGCCGATCGCGGCGACGCCGTCCTCGATCGCGGGTGACTCGATCTTGGCCAGGCCGACGACCGCGGCCAGCGCGACGACCAGCAGCCCGAGGCTCGCGAGGACGCCGCGGCCGGAGCTCGCCTCGGTCGCCGCGGCGTGCTCGGCGGGCTGCGCCGCGCCCGCGCCGTCGTTGTCCTCGGCGGGCTGCGCCGCGTCCGCGCCGCCTTCGCCCTCGTCCTCGTCCTCGTCCTGCACGAAGAAGTCGCGATGGCGGACCGTCTGCACGAGCACGAACAGCCCGTACAGCGCCAGCGACGCCACCGCGGCGAACGCGAGCTGCGGCGACGAGAATTCGGGCCCGGTCTTGCTCGTCGTGAACGCCGGCAGGACGAGGCAGAGCGTGGCGAGCGTCAGCACTGTCGCGAGCGCCGTGGCCGTGCCCTCGGCGTTGAACGTCGCCACGCGCCGGTTCAGCGCGCCGACGAGCACCGACAGGCCGACGATGCCGTTGCAGGTGATCATCACCGCCGCGAAGACCGTGTCGCGCGCGAGCGTGGCGGTATCCGGCCCGCCCGACAGCATGAGCGTCACGATCAGCGCGACCTCGATGACCGTGACGGCGACCGCCAGGACGAGCGATCCGAACGGCTCGCCGACGCGGTGGGCCACGACCTCGGCGTGATGCACCGCCGCGAGCACGGACCCCGCGAGGAACGCGCCGATGACCACGAGCACGACCGGCCCCGGCTCGCTGCCCCAGCTCGCGACGAGCAGGAGCACCGCGAGCAGCGGGGTCGCGGTGGTCCAGCGCAAGCGGGCCAGGATCGCAGACAACGCCGGGCGGTCAGCTGGGCTGGCGTGACACGCCGCGAACGGCGAGCCGGCGCATCGCGCGCAGGAGCTGGCCGTTGGGGCTCGCGCCGGTCATGAGGATCGTGCGGCCCGTGCGCTTGCGCTTGAGCGTCGCGTAGTCGCCCGTCTGCGCCAGCGCGATCTCCACCTTGCCGCCGGGCACCTCGAGCTGCCGGCTCACCGTGCTGGTCTCGTCGTCGACGTTGCCCGTGCCGCTGACGATCGCGTAGGAGATCGACTCCGCGCCGCGGGCATAGAACACCGTCGCGGCCTCGCGGTCGTCTTCGAGCTGATCGAGCCGGCCACCACGGGCGTTCCACCCGTACTTGCGCCAGTCCGGGAACTTGAGGCCGTCGATCGTGCGTGCCGTCGCCGCGCGCGCGTCGTCGCGGATCCCGCCGCGCACGAGTTCGACGAGCTGCGGGACGTCGGGCCGCTCCGTCTCCTCGCGGATCAGCACGAACACGGCGGCGCCGATCGCCACTGCCAGCACCAACAAGATCAGCCGCGCCATCGTCGGCGAGTGTACGGCCGCCGACCGACGGGGTCGGGGCCGGCTGGCGTTCCGGGGCAGGTTCCCCGGCTGGCTTGCGTTATGCGCGGTCGGCGGTGGCGAGCAGGCGATGCGTCCAGTCGCGCTCGGTCGGGCTGCCCGCCAGCACGGACGCGAGGATCTCCCCGGCGCGCACGGCGACGTTTGAGAGCAGCGTCGAGCCGAGCCCGTGGGTGTGCTCGGTCGCGCCCTGCAGGTAGATGCCCGCTCGCGTGGCCTCGGTCGTCTCGACGCGGTAGTCGCGCCCGACGCGCACGCGGCCGTCGGCTGCGGTCAGACAGAGCGAGCCGGCTTCGCCGAGCAGGCCGATCGTGTCGGTCGAGCGGTAGCCGGTGGCATAGACGATCGCGTCGGCGTCCAGATCGCTGCGCTCGCCGGTCGTCATCGACTCGAGCGTGGCGTGCACGCCGGCGGCACCCGGGACGACGTCGATGATGCGCGACGCGTTGAGGATCCGCAGCCGCTCGCTGCCCAGGACCTTCTCCTGGTAGGCGCGGCGGTAGAGCTCCTCGATCAGGTCGGCATCGACGACCGAGTAGTTCGTGTTGCGGTGGTAGTCGACGAGCATCTGCTTGACGTCGTCGGGGGAGCCGAAGTAGTCGTCGACGGCAGCGGGGTCGAAGATGCGGTTGGCGAACGGGCTGTCGTCGGCGGGCGTGTAGCCGTAGCGCGTGAATACCGCGCACACTTCGGCCCGCGGATGGCAGCGATGCAGGTACTCGGTGACCTCCGCGGCGCTCTGGCCGGCCCCGACGACGAGGAAGCGCTGCGGTGGCGGCTCGGTTGGCAGCGTTCGCAGGCGCGCCAGGAAGTCCGCGTTGTGCCAGACGCGCGCGGAGGGATCGATGCCCTCGGGCAGGCAGGGCTCGAGGCCCACGGCGACGACGAGATTGCGGGTGCGGTGCGTGGTCACGCTGCCCGCCCGGGCGACGGAGACGTCGAGGAAGCAGACCTCGCCGTCGTCCTGCACCGCCGTTACGTCGACGACCTCGCTGGCGTAGGAGACGCACCCGGACATCCGCGCGGCCGCCCACTCCAGGTAGTCATGAAACTCCACCCGCAGCGGGAAGAGGGTCTTGTGGTTCATGAAGTCCGTCAGCCGTCCCTGCTCGTGCAGGTAGCAGACGAAGCTGCAGTCGCTCGTGGGGTCGCGCGGCGTCACGAGGTCCTTGAGAAACGAGACCTGCATCGTCGCGTCCTCGAGCAGCATCCCGCGGTGCCAGCCGAACGCCTTCTGGCGCTCGAAGAAGGCGGCGTCGACCACGTCGTTCGCGCTTGCCTCGCGGTTGTGCTCGTCGATCGCGAGCGCGAGCGCGAGGTTGGACGGCCCGAAGCCGACGCCGATCACGTCGTACACGCGGCGCGGGCGAGGCGCGTCCTCGCTCATGAGGGTCGGTCCCGCTCCATCGCGGCGACAAGGCTCAGCGGCCGCATGTCGGTCCAGTGCTCCTCCACATAGCGCAGGCAGCCCTCGCGGGAGCTCTCGCCGTGGACGCTGCGCCAGCCGTCGGGAACGGCGATGAACGACGGCCAGAGGGAGTGCTGGCCCTCGTCGTTGACGAGCACGAGATAGGTGCCGTCGGGGTCCTCGAACGGATTGGTCATGCTCGCTCCTGGGTTGATTCGGCCGACATCGCTCAATCCGGACTACCCGGCGTTAGGGTAGCCTAAGACGGGTCGACAGGTTAACGTGACAACGTGCTGCACGATGGTTCTGCGCTCGGGCGAGACCCGCGCGCGACGCGCTGCGACGTCTGGCAGGCGCGGCCCTCGAGCCGCTTCGCGAACGCGCTCACCCCCGCCGAGCGAGCACGCCACGACAGGCTGCGCCGCGACGCCGACCGGGCCCGCTTCGCGACCGGCCGGGCACTCGCTCGCCACGCGCTCGCAGCGGAGCTCGGCCTCGATCCCGAGGCCGTCCGGCTGCACGCCCGCTGCCCGACCTGCGGCGGCCCGCACGGCAAGCCCTCGCTGCCCGGGGCGCCCGCCGACCTGGACTTCTCGATCGCGCATGCCGGCGACAGGGTCGTCGTCGCGGTGGCCCGCGGGGCGGCCGTCGGCATCGACGTCGAGCGGGTGGCCGAGACGGGCGACCTCGCCGGCGAGCAGGCCGGTGTGCTCACGCGGGCCGAGCGCGACGTGCTCGGCGCCATGCCCGCCGACCTGCGCGCCGGCGCCTTCTTCGCGTACTGGACGCGCAAGGAGGCGGTGCTCAAGGCGCTGGGGACGGGCCTGCTCACGCCGATGGCCGAGCTGCAGGTCAGCGCGCCGCGGCAGCCCCCGCGGGTCGAGGCGTGGCCCGGCGAGGCCGACGGGCACGCATGGATGGCCGACATCGACGCCGGGCACGGCTACGCCGCGGCCGTCGCGCTGCTCACCGAGTGGCCGGTGCTGCTCACGTCGCATCCGGCACCTCCGCCGTCGTTGCGCTGAGCGCGAGCTGCGCCGCCGTCGGCGCGCGCAGCACCTCGGCCGGGCGGCGAAGGGCCTGGCCGGGCGACGAGCGGGTCGGGCGGCAGGACGCTGGCTGAAGCGGACACCGCTAGGGTTCTCCCCGAGATCAGGCGACCCTAACAAGTGCGACCAGGGCTGCCTAAGATACGTTGTGAAACTGCCTAGCCCGAGCGTTACTCCGTGCCCGGACACCTTCCCGTGAGCCACCAAGACCAACACGCGAGCCAGCTGCCGGGCGCGACGGCGGTCATCGCCGGCCGATCCCGGGAGGAGGGACATCCATGAAGGTCATCCTGTTCGCGTACCAGACGTGGGGTCACACGTTGCTGCGAGCGCTGCTTGACTCCCGCCACGAGGTCGTCCTCGTCGCCACGCACCCGCAGGGCGACGACGCCTACGAGTCGATCTGGATGGACTCCGTCGAGGAGCTCACCGGCGCGCATGGGATCCCGGTGATCCTCAAGAACCGGCCCGACGCGGAGCTGACCGAGCGCGTGCGCGCTGCGCAGGCCGACGTGATGGTCGCCTGCAACTGGCGGACCTGGATCCCGCCCGAGATCTTCGAAGCGCCACGCCTCGGCACGCTGAACGTGCACGACTCGCTGCTGCCCGCCTACGCGGGGTTCGCCCCGCTGAACTGGGCGCTCATCAACGGCGAGCCGGAGGTTGGCATCACCGCGCACGTCATGAACGCCGAGCTCGATCGCGGTGAGATCATCCTGCAGCCGCGCGTGACGGTCGGCCCGCGCGACACCGTGGTCGACCTGATCGAGAGGACCATGCCGCTGTTCGGGCCGACGACGCTCGAGAGCCTGGACCACATGGAGCACGGCACCGGCGAGCGCATCGCACAGGATCTTGCCAAGGCGTCCTTCTTCCACAAGCGCGCGATGGAGGACAGCCGCATCGACTGGTCGTGGCCCGCGCAGGATCTCGTCAACCTCGTGCGCGCGCAGGCCGGGCCGTACCCCAACGCGTTCGCCTACGCCGGTGGCGAGCGCTTGCGCGTGCTGTCCGCGCGGGTGTCGCGCCAGCGCTGCGGCGGCACCGCCGGGCGCATCTTCCAGCGCGAGGGCGATGGCGTGATCATCGTGTGCGGTCCCGAGCCGCGGCGCGGGGTCAACCACGGCCTCGTGCTCGAGCGCGTGCGCACCGACGACGACCGCGAGCTCGCCGCCGGCGAGTGGTTCGAGCAGATGGGCGGCTACCTCACCTCCCATCCCGTGCGCGCGGCCGAGCAGGCGGCGCTGGCCGGCTGATCTTCTCAGGGCGTGAGCGCGACCGCCGCTTCCGGCGTCGCGACGCGGAACGTGAAGCTCTCCACGATGTACAGGTTGACGGCGTCGGCGTCGTGGCTGTCGTAGCCGACCGCGAGATCCTCGCCGGCATCGAAGAGGAAGTCGCCGCCGCGCTGGCTCACGACGACCGCGCCGTCCACTCCCGGCGCCCACACGAGCGGGCCGCCGATGATCTGACGCAGGTGGTTGAGGAGGGGGTAGCCGCCGTGCTCGGTGGTCTCGAGCACGCGGGTGTAGGCCTCGCGTCCCAGCGCGAGGCCGTAGGGGCCGTCGACGCCGGCGTGCAGCAGCGCCTCGACCGCCTTCGCCACGTGGCCCGGGTACTGCTCGCAGTCGTCGCCGAGCGCGATCGAGGCGTGCGACGAGGCCTCGGCGATGCCCGTGATGCCGGCCGCTGCCCAGCCGTGGAACACCGCGCGGTTCTCGGCCGTCGCGATGCGCTGGGCGGCGTCGTCGAGCGTGTCCAAGTCGACGTCGTCCGCGCCGCGGTCGGCGTCGCGCAGCTCGCTGCGGGCGATGGAGAACGGCGCACGCAGCTCGACGACCGCCAGCACGCGGCGCAGCGCGGCGTCGAGGGCGCCGGCCGGCGCGGCGGGGAGCGCGGTGGTGCGGCCGAGGTTCGTGGCCGAGTACTCCCAGCCGTGCGGCCCGGCGAAGTCGATGAGCTTGCGGGCGGCGAGCGCGGGGGTCAGCCGCTCGCGGGCCTCGTCGTCGATGAGGGTCCAGCTTGCCTCGGTGATGGGCGCGAACTCGCGCAGCAGATGGCTCATGACGCTGCTCCTCTCAGGCCGCCGATACCAAGCGAGAGGCTGGCGGCGACGGCCTCGGGCCCCTCGAATGCCTCTTCCTCGGCTTCCTCGCCGTGCTCGACGATGTCGCCTTCTTGAAACAGGATGCCCTCGGCGATCTCGCGCCAGAGGGGTGTTCGCCGCAGCAGGAACTCGAGATCCATGCAGAAGTGCTTGAACTCCTCGCCCTGCGCGTTGCTCATGATCGCGAGCGCCTCGCGGTCGGACTCGACGGCGATGCGCTGCTCGTACCAGCCGATCGCCTCGGCCTCCTCGGTGAGCGAGGTGCATAGGCGCGCGAACGTTCGCGTCTCGGCCGGCAGCTCGCCGGGTGGCTCGTGGTACTGATCGAATCCCATGTAGACCTCACGTACGTTCGTCGGTGCGTGTGCAACCAGGACCGATGAGTTCCCCGAGAGGGCCGGGTCTACACGGCAAACATCGACTCGGAGGTTTCAGCAATGGGAGCTATCCACGTACACGAGTTCATGACCCTCGACGGCGTGGTCGACGCGCCGGCGTGGACGTTCGAATACGGCTTCGACCCCAAGATGGGCGAGGTGCTCGGCGCCGTGTGCGGCGGTTGCACCGGCATCCTGCTGGGGCGCGAGACCTATGAGGCATTCGAGCCGGCGTGGTCGAACCGGACCGCGAAGGACGACCCGGGTGCCCCGTTCTTCAACGACACCACGAAGTACGTCGTCTCCGGCACGCTGACCGATCCGACGTGGCGCAACTCGGAGGTCATCGGGCCGTATGACCCCGAGCGGATTCGCAGCCTGAAGGACGAGGTCGAGGGCGATCTCTACGTCAGCGGCAGCATCACGCTGGTCCGGGCGATGCTCGCCGACGGCCTGATCGACGAGCTGCACCTGTTCGTGTATCCGCTCACGCTCGGGGAGGGCCCGCGCCTGTTCCCCGAGGGCGCCGCGCCGAGCAAGCTGTCGCTCGCGGGAAGCGACGCCTACGAGAACGGCGTCGTCTACATGAACTACCGGCCCCTGGCGGCGTGACCGGCTGATCGGCGGCGCCGCGCAACCTCCGCGCGCCGCGCGGCGGCCCCCCCGCAGCCTCCGCCCGCGGCGCGGCGGCGTCCGCGCAACCTCCGCGCGCCGCGCGGCGGTTGCCTATCGTCGGCGGCATGCGGAGACCGTGGCTGCTCGGCCTCGTTCTGGCGCTCGTGACCGTCGGGATCGCAGCGGCGCTTCTGGCCAGCGAGCCCTCGGGAACGGGCGCCGAGAACGTGGGCGAGTCCGGCCCCGAGCCGATCGCTCGCGACGAGCCGCAGCCGACGGCGCGCGAGCGCGCCGAGCGCCGCTGCAAGGCGACGCAGAGCAACCCCGGCGGCACGAACAACTACATCCCCGACGCTCCCGCGCTCGACTCGCTCGGCAGCGGCTTCGTGATCACCGGCCGCGTGCGCGCCGCCGATGGCTGCCGGCCGCTCGAGAACGTCCGCATCCAGGTCTGGCTTGCGACCGAGACCGGCGGCGAGCAGGACAACCGGGCGAGCGTGCGCACCGGCTCGGACGGGCGCTACCGGATCGAGACGGCGCCCACCGTGCCGCAGTTCGGCGAGCCCAACATCCACGTGGGCTACGACGACGACGAGTATGGCGAGGTCTTCATCCGGCGCGTCGTCAATCTCGACGACGAGCGCGCCGTCGTCAACCTGACGCTCGCCCGCGGTGGCTGAGGGCCGGAGCGACCGCTGGACGGCCGCTGTGGCCGAGCGCCGGCGCGACCGCTGGGCGGCCGCGGTCGCCCAGCGCCGGACGCTCGCCTTGGGCGCCGCTGCCCTCGCGGTAGCCGCGGTGCCGGTGACGCTGGCGCTGACCGACCGCCACCTGGCGGGCGCCTCGGCGGCGCTCGTCGTCTCGACGGTCGCGGGCTCGCTCGCCGTCGCCGCGTTGGCCGTGCAGCCGCTGCTCGCACGCGGGCGGCGGATCGCGCGCCATCAGATCCTCGGGGCCGTCGTGCTGTCGCTGGTGCTCGTGCACGTCGGCGCGCTGTTCGTCGAGTCGTCGGAGGACGCGTGGTTCGCGCTGTCGCCGGACGGCCCGACGCGCGCCCGCATGGCGCTGATCGCCACGCTCGCGCTGATCGGCGTGGTGGCGCTCGGCGCGCTGCGTACGCGGCTGCCGGTGAGCGCCGGCACCTGGCGCGTGCTGCACGCCTACCTCGCCGTGGTCGTGATCGCGCTGGGGATCGGCCACGCCGTCCTCACCGACGGCGCCCTGGACGGCGCCGGCACCACGGTCCTGCTGCTGCTCGGGGCCATCGGCCTGGTCGGTGTCCCCGCCGCGCACGCCGCGCGCACGCGCCGCGCTCGCCGCAGCGGTACGACGCAAGGGGGCTGATCTCCGCGCGGGTGGCGCGTTGACCCCCGGATATAGGGGTCAACACGCCATCCATACGACTGCTCGAGGCCGGTGTGCGGCGCGCCGTTTGTCACGGCGGCACGACACGCCCGCTGGGTGAGATCCGCGCGGCGCGCGTGCCGAAGTCCGCGATCGACAGCTGGCGCGCGAGCGCGCGCGACGCTCGGGTCGGATCCGGACGCGGGATGCCTGAGCTGCCCAGTGTCAGGGAGCGCCAGCCCCCGTCGCGCAGACGGCCGTCGGGCTCGAGTCGCATCGTCAACAGTGCCGAGAGCGACAGGGTCCCGCCGGTCGCGAAGTTGCCGACGCCGGCGAAGTTGCCGAGGGAGTACGCGATCAGGCGCTTGCGGTAGATCTCCATGCCGCGGATGACATGCGGGCCGGAGCCGAGCACGACGTCGGCGCCCGCGTCGATCGCGGCGCGGGCGAACCTGCGCAGGTCGCCGCGGTTCTCGCCGAAGGCGAACTCCGGGCCGGTTGGGACATGGGTGCGGTCAGACCCCTCGGCGCCGCCGTGAAAGAGGACGACGACGATCGGCGCCGCCTTCTTCGCACGCCCCACGAGCGTGTCGACGACGGCGGGATCGTTCAGCGACGGCGCCCAGTTGTAGGTCGCAAACCCGACTACGGCGACGCGGACCCCCTGCGGCGAGACGACGGTGACCTGGTCGTGGAGGCCCGTGTGCCCGACCTTGGCCTTGCGCAGAGCGGCCGTGGTCTGACGCGCGCCGCCGGCACCGAAGTCGTAGCTGTGGTTGTTTGCGAGGTTGACGAGATCGATGCCCGCGTGACGCAGCGCACCCGCGTTGCGGGGCGGTGCCTGGAATGCGTAGCAGTTCGACGAGCCGGCGCCGCACTTCGACGAGCCCCCGACCGAGAAGGTGCCCTCGAGGTTCGCGATCATGAGATCCGGTGCGCGCAGTGGCTCGAGCAGGGAGGCGAACAGCGCGCGGCCGTTGCCCGCGGGCAGGCCGTATTGCGAGCCTGGGGTCACGTCGCCGACCCAGCCGATCGTCAGGATCTTCGGAGGTGCCTGGGCTGTCTGGGGCGCCTGGGGCGCTGGAGGCGCCTGAGGCGCCGGAGGCTCCGCGGGCGCTGGCTGTTCAGCGACTGCCCTCTCGATGGCCGCCGTGTCAGTGTCGGCCGATAGCAGGGGGGTCTCCGGCGCCATGGTGGTCGAATCCTCCGACCCGAAACTCAGCGCCGCGACCGCGACCGCGACCGCGACCGCGGCCAGTGCAGTGATCGCCACGACCCGCCGCCGCACATGAGCCCGATGTTGCGTCGGCCCATGCGTCGATCGGGCGGTCATGGCCTTTGCGGACAATCCAGGTCAGCGACGCTCCGATGACCGCATGACCGCATGACGTCAGCGTGCACATGAAGAGCCCCGGCGTCAAGTGCGGTCACGTGGCGGTTTCAGGTGAGCGTTCTCACCGTCGACCCAAGTCGACCCACTGGCTCGGCTACGTGTCCAGGGCACGAGAGCGAGGGCGCCGGAGGCCAACCGCAGGCGGAGCGCTGCCACAAGTGTGGGTACGCCGCCACCGGCGGAGCGCTCAACGAGCCGTAGGGAGCCGACAACGTCTCGGGCGGTAGACCCGAGACGGCCCGGCCACTCAGGCAGGGCGATACTTATGCCTCCGTGTTGCCGTAGTCAACGAACAGTGCGCCCAGAGCCGCAACGCGCGTCACTGCACACTCAGCCGCAGCCGGTGTTGTTGCCGCAGCTCGAGCACGTGTAACAGGAGCCCGTGCGCTGCATCATGCCGCCGCACTGGCTGCATGCCGGGCCCAGGTCCAGGCCGCGCATGCGGACCGGGACGACCGGCGGGGAGTCGGTCATCGCCTCGGCGGCCGCGCGCGTCGTCGCGGGGTGGGTGCCGGCGACGCCCCCCTGCGGGTTCGCCGTGCGGCGGTGCGCCGGGCCGTTGCCGCCCTTGCCCGACCCGCCGTTGCCCGCGCCGTTCGTGGGGCCTGACGTGTCGGACGAGCGCGACGTGCCCGACTCCTCGGCCATCTTCCGCGCGCGGACCTCGGGGGTCATGATCCCGAGCTCCTCCTGGATGTCGGTGTCCAGGAAGCGAGACGCCAGCCAGCGCATGATGTAGTCGGGCATCGACTTGGCGAACGGGATCTCGGGGTTCTGCGTGATCCCCTCCGGCTCGAAGCGCATGTAGGAGAACTTCTCGACGAGCTTCTCGAGCGGCACGCCGTACTGCAGCGCGATCGAGATCGACGTCGCGAACGAGTTCAGCAGCCCGCGCAGCGTCGAGCCCTCCTTGCCGATGTCGGTGAGGAAGATCTCGCCGAGCGTGCCGTCCTCGTACATGCCCGCCGTGATGTAGCCCTCGTGGCCGGCGATCGAGAACTTGTGCGTGATCGACTGGCGCTCGCGCGGCATGCGGTTGCGCTTCGGGCCGATCTCGGCGAGCGCCTGCGTCCGCGCGCCCTCCACCGCCTCGGCCACGAGCTCGTCGACCTGCTCCTGCGAGAACCCCTCCACGACCACGACGTCCGCGTCGACATCCTTGCCCTGGTGGGCGTCGGTTCGCAGCGCCTGCGCCGTCTTCGAGCCGTCGCGGTAGATCGCGAGCGCCTTCACGCCGCAATGCCACGCCTGCACGTACGCATCGGCGATGTCCTCGACCGTCGCCTCGTACGGCAGGTTCACAGTCTTCGAGATTGCGCCGCTGATGAACGGCTGCACCGCGCCCATCATCTTGATGTGGCCCATGTGCGAGATCGCGCGCTCGCCGACCGCCACGTCGAAGACCGACAGGTGCTCGCCGGCCAGGCCGGGCGCGCCCACGATCGTCGCGTGCTCGTCGATGTGCGCCTCGATCTGCTCGATCTGCGGCTCGGAGTAGCCCAGCGTGCGCAGCGCCATCGGGATCGTCTGGTTGACGATCGTCATCTGCCCGCCGCCGACGAGCTCCTTGAACTTGACAAGTGAGAAGTCTGGCTCGACTCCTGTGGTGTCACAATCCATCAAAAAAGATATTGTGCCAGTCGGAGCCAACACACTTGACTGTGCGTTTCTGTAACCGTGAAGCTCACCCGCTTCGACCGCTTTCACCCACACGTCGCGGGCGGCCGTGAGAAGGGGTTTGTCGGAGCAGGCCGCGTCCGGGATCGAGCCCGACGCGTCGCGGTGCATCCGCATGACGGCGTTGTGCGCGTCGCGGTTCTCCTCGTAGCGCTCGTACGGCCCGATCGCCGCGGCGACGCGCGCCGACTCGAGGTACGCCCGCCCTGTCATCAAAGACGTGATCGCCGCCGCCGTGCCACGACCCGGGTCGGAGTCGTACGCCATGCCGTTTGACATGAGGTAGGCGCCGAGGTTCGCGTAGCCGAGGCCGAGCTGGCGGAACGCCCGAGCGTTGACGGCGATCTGCTCGGTCGGGTAGCTCGACGGCCCGACGAGGATCTCCTGCGCGAGCAGCATGATGTCGACCGCGTGCTCGAAGGACGGCACGTCGAACGAGCCGTCGTCGCGGCGGAACTTCATGAGGTTCAGCGACGCGAGGTTGCACGCGGAGTCGTCCACATGCATATATTCCGAACAGGGGTTAGATGCGTTGATACGTCCTGACACCGGGCACGTGTGCCACTGGTTGATCGTCGTGTCGTACTGCACGCCCGGATCGGCGCACTGCCATGCGGCCTCGGCGATCTCGCGCATGAGCTCGCGCGCGGGGATCGGGTCGCCCACCGGCTGACCGGTCGCGCGCGCGATGAGGTGCCAGTCGTCGCCGCGCTCGACCGCGCGCATGAAGTCGTCGGTCAGGCGCACGGAGTTGTTGGCGTTCTGGTACTGGATCGACTTGAAGCCCTCGCCGTCGATCGACATGTCGAAACCAGCGTCGCGCAGGGCGTTGGCCTTCTTCTCCTCGTCGGCCTTGCACCAGATGAACTCGCGGATGTCCGGGTGGTCGATGTCGAGCACGACCATCTTCGCCGCGCGGCGCGTCTTGCCGCCGGACTTGATCGTGCCCGCCCATGAGTCCGCGCCGCGCATGAACGAGACCGGGCCTGAAGCGGTCCCGCCCTTGGACAGGTGCTCCATCGAGCCGCGGATGTTCGAGAGGTTGATCCCCGAGCCCGAGCCGCCGAGGAAGATCTTGCCTTCCTTCGTGTTCCAGTCGAGGATCGAGTCCATCGTGTCCTCGACCGACAGGATGAAGCAGTTGTGGACCGCGACGTTGTTGCACAGGTACTCGCCCGACTCCGTCTGGATGTCGTACACGTCGAACTTGCCAAGCGGCTCGATCGCGACGATCTGCTCCTCGCGCAGATCGGGGCAGGACTTGGGGTTGCGCAGGTCCAGCGAGGCCAGCAGCTTGCCCTGCTTGCGCGCGTCGACGAAGCCGACGAGCTCGGCGAAGCGCGCGCGCTCGGAGCCGATCGAGATCGCGACCTCGTGCATGTCGTGACGGTCGGGGCGCCGCTCCAGCTTGTGCGTGCGTCGCGAGTAGATGCCGAGCGTGCCGAGCAGGATCTGGATGTCCTCGGTCCACTGCTCGCCGATGACCGCGAAGCCGACCCGCGCGCTCTCGCAGCCGTTCTCGCGGCGCACGCTGACCCACCCATCGGCCTGGAAGACGCTGCGCAGGTACGCGGCGATCTCCTCGTGTGACGCAGTCCAGAGCTGGTAGGGGACCGTCATCTTCGTCCCGCGCACGGAGAGGTTCCAGCGCTCGACGAAGTCTCCGAGCACCTCGCCGTACAGGCGGATGCGCTGCACGGGGACCTCGAGCGTGTCGGCATCGCGGACCTTGCGGTGGACATCCGGGAAGACGACGTCGAGGTGCTGCTCGAGCCAGGCGCGCTCCTCGTCGCCCGCGACCTGGAACTCGATCGTCAGCGACTGGTTCGTGCCGTGGTCGTACTGGCCGACGAAGCCATCGGCCTGCAGCCAGCCGGCCAAAGCGGCCTCGGAGACCTTGAGCTCGTCGGCGACCTCCGGGACCTCGCCGAACGACGAGCCGGCGCCTGCAGGGACGAGCGCGCCGGAGGCGACCTTCGCGCGGTGCGGGTGCAGGTGCATCCGCATGCCGACCTCGAGCTCGTCGACGCGCAGCCACTGCGGCTCGGTGCGCCGCTCGCGGACCGCCTTGACGACGTGGTCGGCGGTCGCATCGACGAAGCTGCCGTTGCGCAGACGGACGCGGTAGACGGGCTTGATGCCGTTGGCCCTCGTCGCGACGATCCGCGTTACGCCGTGCGCGTCGTAGACCTCGCGGCCGACCTGGTCGCCGTTGACGAGCTCCCCGATCTGGACCATGCCGTCGGGCGTCGAGATCAGCGCGCCATACGGCATACAAGCGCTGCACTGAGGGCTTTCCTCGAAGCCGACGTTGAACCAGACGGGCGAGTTGAACGCCGCCATCTGGTGGACGAGGATGTACGCGAGCTCGGTCTCGAAGCTGTCGCCGTCCTCGACCGACGCGAAGTACCCGCGCGAGCGGCCCCAGTCGGCGATCGTGCCCGCGACCCGGCCGATCATCTGCTTGACGGAGCTCTCGCGCGTGGCCGAGCCGAGCTGGCCGCGGAAGTACTTCTGGGCGACGATGTTGGTCGCGTTCTGCGACCACGTGGCCGGGAACTCGACGTCGCGCTGCTCGAAGGCGACGCGGTCGCCGTGCGCGATGCGCGCGTCGCGCCGCTCCCACTGCACGGTGTCGAACGCGTGCTGGCCGGGGGACGTGAAGAACCGCTTGACGGAAAGGGCCTCGCCGACCGTCACGTCATTGAAAAAAGGGGTCTGCGAGCTGCCTTCCATCGACCTGCTCCTCTCCTGGTCACCGCTGGATTCCCGCTGTTTGCGGCACTTTTACTCGGCTTGCGAGCGGGACGGATGAAGCTATCGAGCGGGGTGGACGGCAAAGTGCCCGGGCCACGATCGGATGCCGAAACTGCGGAGATTCCTTCCGGAGATTCTACTCGGGGAGGCCCCGTACGACCGACGCTGAGAGGGGTCGCGTAGCACTTCGAGCGACCCATCGAAGGAGCTCGTTGCATTTCGACACAATCGTCCGGTCCGTCGAAGATCCCCGCAGATCGGTAACGCGGCGGACGCGATCCAGTAGCAGTAGGGGGAATGACCTCGCCTGACGCCACCACTGCCCTGCTCTTTCCGGGTCAGGGAAGCCACGCCGTGGGCATGGAAGAGCCCCACCGCGACAACCCCCTCCTCGCGCGCGGGATCGAGCTGCTGGGCTTCGACCCGTTCGAGCGCCTCGCCGACGGCACCCGTTCGCACCAGCCCGCGCTCTTTCTCTGTTCGATGTGCCAGTGGGCCTCCGGCGATCACGCGACGCCGATCGCCGCCGCCGGCCATTCGCTCGGCGAGTACGCCGCCCTGACGGCCGCGGGCGCGATCGACTTCGACGACGCCGTCCTCCTCGTCAAGGCACGCGCGGAAGCCATGTCCGACGCCGCCGAGCGCCAGCAGGGCGGCATGGTCGCGATGCTCAAGGGCGAGCGCGAGGACGTCTACGAGCTCGCCGCCGAGCTCGGCCTGTCGCTCGCCAACGACAACGCCCCCGGCCAGATCGTCCTCTCCGGTGCGATGGAGCAGGTCGACGAAGCGGTGCAGCGCGCCGACGGCATCGGCTGCCGCGGCCGCAAGCTCGACGTCGGCGGCGCCTTCCACTCACCGCTCATGGCGCCGGCCGCGGACTCCCTCAAGCAAGCCCTCGATGCGACGACGATCCACGAGACCGCCTTCCCCGTGCTGTCCAACGGCAGCACGCAGCCGTTCGCGGACATCAAGCGAGAGCTCGCCGAGAACCTCCTCAAGCCCGTTCGCTGGCGCGAGACCCTGCTCGTCCTGCACGGGATGGGCGCCACGGACTTCGTCGAGTGCGGCCCTGGCACCGTCCTCACCGGCCTCGTCAAGCGCACGTTGCGGGCGGCCGCGTGAAGGCCGGCATCGTCGGCATCGGTGCCGCGCTGCCCGAGGAGATCGTCACGAACGCCGATCTCATGAAGAACCTCGACACGACCGACGAGTGGATCGTGCGCCGCACCGGCATCCGCGAGCGCCGCCTGCTCAACGGCTCGCGCACGCTCGCCAACCTCGGCGCCGAGGCCTGCACGATGGCCCTCGAGGACGCCGGCCGCAACGCCGCCGAGGTCGACCGCGTCATGGTCTGCAGCCTCACGCCCGACCGCATGATGCCGGGCCTCGCGCCTGCGGTCGCGCAGGAGATCGGCTGCGATCTCGCCGGCGCCGTCGACCTCAACGCGGCCTGCGCGGGCTTCCTCTACGCGCTCGACCAGGCCGCCGCGCTCGTCGAGTCCGGCCGCGCGAACCTCGTCGTCGTCTGCGGCGCCGAAGCGCTGAGCCGGATCACCGACCACGCCGACCGTGGCACAGCGATCCTCTTCGCCGACGGCGCCGGCGCGGCCATCGTGGCCCCGTGCGAGATCGAGCACGGCCTGTCGACGTTCGAGCTGCGCTCCGACGGCCGCCACTCCGACCTGCTGTACGTCGACATGGACGAGCGGATGCTGCGGATGGAGGGCCGCGAGGTCTACCGCCACGCCGTCGCGCGCATGGTCGAGGCGACCCACGCCGCGCTCGCCAGGGCCGGCATCGGCATCGACGACGTCGACGTCTTCGTCGCCCACCAGGCGAACGCCCGCATCATCGAGGCGGCCGCGCACCGGCTCGGCGTGCCGGAGGAGAAGGTCATCATGAACGTCGACCTCGTCGCCAACACGTCGAGCGCGTCGATCCCGATCGCGCTCTGCCAGGCCGAGCAGGAAGGCAAGCTCAAGCCCGGCGACATCGTCGCGATGGCGACGTTCGGCGCCGGCTTCGCCTGGGGCGCCGGCGTCATGACGTGGAAGGAGCGTGTCCATGCCCCCGCCTGAGAACGCCGTCGCCCTCGTCACCGGCGGCTCGCGCGGCATCGGCGCCGCGATCGCCACCCGCCTCGAGGAGGACGGCTACACGGTCGTCACGCTCGGCCGCACGAGCGGCGACGTCCAGGCCGACATCGGCGACGCCGACTCCGTCCAGAAGGCCTTCGACAAGGTCCGCCAAGAGCACGGCCCGATCTGCGTGCTCGTCAACAACGCCGGCGAGCGCCGCGACGGCCTGACGATCCGCATGAGCGCCGAGGACTGGGAGGCCGTCGTCAACACGAACCTCAACGGCGCTTTTCACTGCACCCGCCGCGCGCTCGACGACATGCTCAAGGCGCGCTGGGGCCGGATCGTCAACGTCTCCTCGGTGGTCGCGCTGCACGCGAACCCGGGGCAGAGCAACTACGGCGCGGCCAAGGCCGGGATGCTCTCGCTGACCCGCACGGTCGCCCGCGAGATGGCCCGCAAGGGCATCACCTGCAACGCGGTGACGCCGGGCGTCATCGAGACCGACATGACGACGGACGTCGTCGACAAGCTTGTGGCCGGCGTTCCCGCCGGCCGCGTCGGGCAGCCCGAAGAGGTCGCCCACGCTGTGTCCTTCCTGTGTTCTGAAGGTGCGGCATACGTAAACGGGGCCACGCTCGCCGTAGACGGCGCGATGGCTGCATGAAAAAGGAGAGCCCTATGGCTGCAACAGAGACCGAAGTCCTCGAAGAGATCCGCGAGCAGCTCGATGCGATCAAGGTGCCAGACGCGAAGGACGCCAAGCCCGAAGACACGTGGGCGGACCTCGACGTCGACTCGCTCGACCTCGTCGAGCTCGTCAAGGCGCTCGAGGACCGCTTCGAGATCGACATCACCGACGACGACCTCAAGCCGATCGACTCGGTCGGCGCGGCGATCGGCCTGACGATGCGCCTGCTGACCGAGAAGGAGGAGGCTCCGGCGTGACGCCGCGCGCGTCCACACATCCCGGCGAGAACATCGACATCGCCATCGTCGGTCGCGGTGTCGTCTCCTCGATCGCCGAGGGCGCGGACGCGTTCTTCGACGCGCTGCTCGATCGCCGGTCGGGCATCGTCGAGGATCTCGACTGCTCCGACCTGGCAGGCGCCCCGTGCTCGGACTTCGATCCGACGGTCGCGATGACGCCGAAGGATGCGCGGCGGTCGGACCGCTACACGCAGCTGGCGGTCGTCGCCGCCGCGCAGGCCACCGCGGAAGCCGGCCTGCCCGGCGACGTCGACCCGGAGCGCGTGGCGGTCCTGATGGGTACCGGCGTCGGCGGCCTGCTGACGCTCGAGACCGAGTGCGTCAAGTTCCACGAGGCCGGGCGCAGCGTGCGGGCGGTGTCGCCGCTGTTCGTGCCGATGATGATGCCGAACGCCGCCGCGGGCATGATCGCCATCGCGCTTGGCGCGCATGGCCCCGGCTTCAGCGTCTCCTCGGCGTGCGCGACCGGCAGCCACGCGATCGGCGAGGCGAAGCGGATGATCGCGCGCGGCGAGGCGGACATCGTCGTCGCCGGCGGCACCGAGGCGGGGATGACGCCGCTGTGCATGGCCGCCTTCGAGCGCATGGGCGCGCTCTCGCGCCACGGCATCTCGCGCCCGTTCGACAAGCAGCGCGACGGCTTTGTCATGGGCGAGGGCGCGGGCTGTCTCGTGCTCGAGCGCGGCGATCTCGCGCGTGCGCGTGGCGTGAAGATCTACGGCTACGTCGCCGGCTACGGCGCGTCCAACGACGCCTACCACATGACCCAGCCCGACCAGACCGGGATGGGCGCGACGAAGGCGATGCGCATGGCGCTCGCGGACGCCGGCGTGGAGCCGTCCGAGGTCGGCTACATCAACGCCCACGGGACGTCGACGCCGTTCAACGACAAGATCGAGACGAAGGCGATCCACAACGTCTTCAACGGCGGGTCGCCGCCGGTCTCGAGCACGAAGTCGGCGATCGGGCACCTGCTTGGCGCCGCCGGGGCGGTCGAGGCCGTCGCGGTGCTGTGCGCGCTGGACCGAGGGATCCTGCCGCCGACCTTGAACTTCGAGGAGCCCGACCCCGAGTGCGACCTGGACTACATCCCCGACGGCCCGCGTGAGGCGCCGGGCATCGAGCTGGCGCTGAGCAACTCGTTCGGCTTCGGCGGCCAGAACGCGTGCCTCGCCATCAGGAAGGCGTGATCTGACATGCCACAGCCCGCTGACGTGAAGTCCAACGGCGCCGGAAAAGCGGTCGCTGTGGCCGGCCAGACGGCCGAGCCCGTCGCGGTGCCCGTGGCCGAAGGCGGCTCCGCGCCGCCGGCCCCGGCGGCGCCCGTCTCGCGCCGCGCGTCGCAGCCGCCGCCGACGCACGCGGCGGTCATCGCCGAGCCGGTCAAGCTCGCGCGGGCACGCGCGGAGCTGTTGTGCGACCCGGGCACGTTTCATCCCCATCGTACGGCCGTCGGCGACGGCGTCATCGCGGGCTCGGGCAAGGTCGGCGGCAGGGCCGTCTACATCTGGGCGCAGGACGTCGCGTTCAAGGGCGGCTCGCTCGGCGCGAAGGGCGGCGAGACGATCGTCCGCACGATCGAGATGGCCGAGCGCGCGTGGGCGCCGGTCGTCGGCTTCCCGCACTCCGGCGGCGCGCGCCTGCAGGAGGGCGTCGCGGCGCTCGCCGCATACGCCTCGATCTTCCGCGCGCAGGCACGCTCGAGCGCGCTGCAGATCTCGGTCATCGGCGGGGCGTGCGCCGGCGGCGGCGCGTACTCGCCGGCGCTCGGCGACCTCGTGATGATGGCCGGGGCCGACTCGCGCATGTTCCTCACCGGGCCGAAGATCATCGAGCGCGTCACGCGCGAGATCGTCACGGCCGTCGAGCTCGGCGGGCCGAAGGTCCACGCGAAGACCGGGGTCTCGCACCTCGACGCCGTCGACGATGTCGCCGCGGGCGACCTCGTGCGCAACGTCCTCGCGCACCTGCCCGGCAAGGCCGGCGGGGCGCTGCCGCTCGCGCCCCCGCGCGAGCCGCCGGCGGGCGACCCGTCGCGCCACGTGCCGGCCAACCAGCGCAAGGTCTACGACGTGCGCGACGTCATCCGCCACCTCGTCGACGGCGGCTTCCTGCTCGAGCTCGCCCCGCGCTGGGCGCGCAACATGGTCGTAGGGCTCGCGCGCATCGACGGCCGGCCGATCGGCGTCATCGCCAACCAGCCCAGGCACCTCGGCGGCACGCTGGATGCGGACGCCGCCGACAAGGGCTCGTGGTTCGTCGACTTCGCGAACAAGTTCGGGCTGCCGCTCGTCGTGCTCGCCGACACGCCCGGGTTCCGGCCGGGCGTCAAGCAGGAGCGCGTGGCCGTGCTGCGACGTGGGGCCAACTTGCTACGCGCGTTCGCGGTCTCCCATGTCCCGCGCGTGACCGTTACCCTGAGGCAGGCGTATGGTGGTGCGCACATCGTCATGAACTGCCGCGACCTCGGACACGACCTCACCTTCGCCTGGCCCAGCGCCAGGATCGGGGTCATGGGCGCGACGCAGGCGATCGAGATCACCGCACGTCGTGAGCTCGCGGCCGGCGGAGACCCCGCCGCGCTGGCCGCGGCCTACGAGGCCGAGCACCTGCCGGTCGGTGTCGCCGCCGCGGCAGGTTTCGTCGACGAGATCGTCGAACCCACCCAGACGCGCGAGCGCATCGCCGCGCATTTCGGAGCCCACAGATGACACCGCCCCCCGCCGAGATCCAGCTCGCACCGCGCAACGCCACCGAGGACGCGATCCTTGCGGCGGCGCGCGAGTTGCTCGGCGAGGGCTCCCACGAGCAGGTGACGATCGATCGCATCGCGCGGCGCGCGTTCGTCAGCCGCACGACGGTCTACTTCTACTTCGCCAACAAGCGGGCGGTCATGGACCGCCTCATCCAGCAGGCGTTCACCGACATGTACACGGCGGGTGCCGTGTACTTCGAGGGCGCCGGCGAGCCGCGGCTCGAGCTGCGCCTGGCGATCCAGCGCTTCGTCGCGGTCGTCAACCGCAACGGCCGGATCCTCATGCTCGCGGCATCGCTGCACGGCGAGCACGAGCATCTGCCGGCCGAGTGGGAGCCCTACGTCTCGCGCTTCGTCGCGGGCGCGGAGGCGCGCATCAAGCGCGACCAGGAGCGCGGCATCGCGCCCGACGACATCTCCGCGCGGATCGCCGCGCAGGCGCTGTGCGCGATGGTCGAGCGCCACCTCACCGTCGAGGTGCTGCGCGGCGGGCGCGACATCAACGAGGCGATCCGCGTGCTCGCGGAGCTGTGGTGGCGGGCGGTCTACTCGCTCGGGTCGGGCTCGTCGTCCGTCGCGTCGGCGGGTGGGGCCAACGGCGCCCCCAAGGCGTGATAGCCCCCGTCGACGTGGACGATCTCGCCGGTCACGCCGCGCGCGAGGCCTGAGAGCAGAAACAGGCAGGCGTCGGCGACGGGGCTTGCGTCCTTCGGGTCCCAGGCGAGCGGCGCCTGCACGTCCCATGCGCGGGCGAGCAGCTCGAAGCCGGGGATCGACCCCGATGCGATCGTCTTGATCGGGCCGGCGGAGACGAGGTTCGAGCGCAGGCCGTGGGCGCCGAGGTCGCGCGCGAGGTAGCGGTTGACGGACTCGAGCGCCGCCTTCGCGACGCCCATCCAGTCGTAGGAGGGCCAGGCGACGGTCGCATCGAAGTCCAGGCCGACGATCGAGCCGTGCTCGCCGGCTTTCAGCAGGTCGACGAACGGCGCGGCGAGGCCTTTCAGGCTGTACGCGCTCGTGAGGAACGCGGTCTGCGCGCTCTCGGCGGGCGTGTCGAGAAACGCGCCGCCGAGCGCGTCGGTCGGGGCGAAGGCGATCGCGTGGAGGATCCCGTCCAGCGCGCCCCAGCGCTCCTCGATGTCCTTGACGACCGCGGCGATGTGGTCGGGGTCGTTGACGTCGAGCTCGAGCACGTCGGGCGGATCGGGCAGGCGCTTGGCGATCCGGGTGGTGATCCGCATCCCGCGCCCGAAGCCCGTCAGCACGATCTGCGCGCCTTCCTCCTGCGCGCGCTTGGCGACGGCGTAGGCGATCGAGCCCTCGGTGAGGACTCCCGTTATCAACAGGCGGCGGCCGTCGAGGAGGGGCAAGGGGTTAGCGTCCCATACGGACGTAGTCGGCGAAGTCCGACCACGTCGAGGATGCGCGCCAGCCGGCCTCGCCCGCAGCGTGGCGGAAGCGGGCTGCCCACGCGGGCTCCCAGGCGAAGAAGCGCACGACGCCGAACGCGAGCGTGCAGAGCGCGAGCACGCCGAGCAGGATCGCGAGCGCGAGCATCGGAAACGGCGTCTCGGGCACGATGTCGGTCGCCTGCGAGGCCAGCGCGATCTGGTCGCCGGCGACGATCAGCGGGGCCGGGGTCGGCTCGCTCTTGGGGGTCGGCGGTGCCTGTGCCTGCTGCGGCTGGCCGACCTGCGCCTGCGCTTGGGCCTGTGCCTGCGGGTTCGCGGCCTGTCCGGCGGGCGGTGGCGGGGTCGTGCCGGTCGCGGCCGGCGGGACCTGCGTGCCGGTGGCCGGCGCGGTGCCCTGGTTCTTCTTGTTGCACTGCCCCTGCGCGCGGGCGGCGATCGCGTCGTCGAAGGCGGCGATCAGCGCGGCGTTGTACTGCTGCGCGTCGACCGGGACGTAGGCCTTCGCCTTCTTGAGCTGCTCGGTCGTGTAGTGGCAGGCGTCGAGGCGCTGGGTCTCGACGAGCTCGACGACCATCTTCTCGTAGACGTTGAGCTCACGGGCCTGCGCAGGCGTGGCCGCTGCGAGGCAGAGGCCGAGGGCGAGCAGGATCGGCAGAGTGCGGCGCGTCACGGGTCCTCACGCTAGCATCGACGGCGCTTACCCATGGCCGTAACGACCCCCGTCAGCGCACGGGTCGCCGCGCACGTGGGCGTGCGAGCCCGCAGCCGCAGACCGAAACCGGGCACCGCGCTCCTCGTCGCCCTGGTGGCCGCTTGCACGTACGCCGTCTTCGCGCACGGGGGAGTCGGGCTGCCCGAGGAGCCTCGCCTCGAGATCGGGATCGCGCTCGTGTCGATCGGGGCGGCGATCGGCTGGCTGTTCTCGCGAAGCCTGTCGCTGCGCGCCGCGACAGAGGCGTGGATCGGCGTCGGCCTGCTGTTCGCATTCGCGGTGTGGTGCGGCGTCACGCTGCTGTGGTCGGTCGCGCCGGACAGCACGTGGGCGCAGGCGAACCGCGGCGTCGCCTACACGCTCGTCGCCGTGCTCGCGATCGCGGTCGGGTCGAGCGCGCCGCGGGCGATCGAGCGCGTCGCGACCGGCTGGCTGGTCGTCGCCGTGGTCTGCGCGCTGTACGCGCTCGGCGGCAAGCTGATCCCCGGCGTGGACGTGCTCGGCCTGAGCTTCGACCACACGAGGTTCGCGTCGCGCCTGCGCGAGCCGCTGCAGTACTGGAACGCGCTCGGCCTCGTGTGCGTGCTCGCCGTGCCGATCGCGCTGCGGATGGCGACCGACGTCGCGCGCAAGCCCGTGGTGCGGTGCGCGGGGATCAGCGCGCTGTTCGTGCTGCTGACGTGCCTCGGGATGACGTACTCGCGCGGCGGCCTGGTCGCGTTGATGACCGCGGTGTTCGTGATGACGCTTCTCGGTGGCCAGCGGCTGCGTGGCCTGGCGGTGCTCGGGGCGACGATCGTCGCGCTGATCCCGGTGCTCGCGCTCGCGTTCAGCCGGCCCGCGCTGAAGGGGATCAACATCCCGCTCGACCAGCGCACGCCGGACGGGATCATCCTGTGCCTCGTCATGGCCGGCAGCCTGATCGGGCTGCTGATCGCGGCGTGGGGGATGCTGCGCCTCGAGGAGCGCGCCCAATGGAGCGAGCAGAGCACGCAGCTCGTCTGGCGGGGCCTGGGGGCGATCGTGGCCGTGTTCGCGTTGATCGTCGTCTTGGGGATCGCGACGTCCAAGGGCGGGCCGGGGCAGTTCTTCGACGATGCCTGGCACGAGTTCACGAAGACGAGCCAGGACAAGGACTCCGACCCGACGCGGATCATCTCGTCGAACTCCGGCAACCGCTGGGTGTGGTGGAAGGAGGCGGCGGGGGCGTGGAACGACAAGCCGATCGGCGGCTGGGGGGCGGGCTCGTTCCCGGTCACGCACCTCATGTACCGCCAGGTGCCTCTGGACGTGCTGCAACCGCACAACGTGCCGCTGCAGTTCCTCGCCGAGACGGGGATCATCGGGGCGGCGCTCGGGATGGGCGCGCTGGGCTTCTTGCTGTTCGCCGCGCTGGCGCGGGTGCGGCGGATGCGCGCTGGCCGCGAGCGCGATTTGGCGGTGGCGCTCTTCGCCGGCGCCGTCGCGTACGTCATGCACGGGGTCGTGGACTTCGATTGGGACATCCCGGGCGTGACGATCCCCGCGCTCGTGTTCATGGGCGTGCTCGTCGCGGTGCCCGCGCGCCGCGAGGATCGCTCGCCGCTGCCGGCGCTGCCGGCCGTGGCTCCGGATGGCGGGTCGGTGGCACCGCGCGTGGCGGCGCTCGTCGTCGTGTGCATCGCCCTCGGGCTCGTGATCGTGTCGTCGCTGCTGCCGGGGCTGGCGGACTCCAAGGCGACCTCGGCGCTCGCGGTCACGACGCAGGCCGACGAGGCCGAGCTGCAGGACGCGGCCGCGACGGCGGAGGCCGGCGCGCGCTTGGACCCGACGGCGGTGGCCTCGCTGCTCGCCGCGGCGAATCTCGCGCAGAACCGTGGGCGCCTGGTCGACGCGCGCCGCTACCTGCTGCAGGCCGTCGATCGCCAGCCGTACAACGTCACCGCGTGGCGGCGGCTGCTCGCGCTCGCGCTCGACACGGCGGACCGGCGCGGTGCGAAGGCGGCTGCGGAGCGCCTGCTCGAGCTCGACCCGATCGGGGCGGGGACGCTCGCGCTGGTCGGACGGCTCGTGCTGTTCAGCGTGCCGGCGAACGGATCTGCGACCGCGACCGGCACGCCGCTGAGCCCCGCCTACTCGGCGGCTCCGCCGACGGCGACGCCGACGCCGCAGGCGCAGCCCGGAGGGCCGGCGGCGGGCATCCCGCAGACGGCCGCGCCGGGGGCGGGGAGCACGCCGGGTGCGGGGACCGGCGTCGTGCCGCCGCCTCCTCCGCCGCCGCCGGCGGCGAACGAGAAGGGTCCGACGCAGGACTGAGAACGCCGGCGCGCGGCGCGGAGGCTCCGGAGCCGCGCGGTCGCCATGGCGCGGGCGTCGGGCGGCGCGAAGGCTCCGGTGCCGCGCGGTCGCCATGGCGCGGGCGCCGGGCGGCGGCGCGGTCGCTAGGTGACCGCGACGCGCAGGACGCCGAGCACGAGCAGCGCCGCGGCTGTGCCGGCGACGAGCACGAGCAGGATGCCGACGACGAACTCGGACGGCAGCCAGCGTGAGCGCGCGCGCATGCGCACCGGGCGCTCGCGCGGCAGCGTCGCGACGCGCGTCGACGCGGGGCGCGCCGGCGCCCGCCGTGCTTCGCCGACCGGCTCGCGCCTGCGCTGCGGTGGCGCCGTGGAGCGGCGCCGCTCCGCCTCCGGGCTGCGCTCCGCCGCGGCGGAGCGCTCGAGCGCCGCGAGGCGCTTCTCCTTCTCGCGCCGGGCCTCGCGCTCCTGGCGGCGCGCCTCGGTGGCCGCGCGCATCGCGGCCTCCTCTTCGCGGCGCTCCGCCTCGGCGGCGGCACGGCGCTGCTCCTCCTCCGCGCGGCGCCGCGCGACGCGGTCCTGCGCCTCGCGCGCCTCGCGCTCGCGGGCCGCGGCGCGCTCCTGATCCTCCGCGGCGCGCTGCGCGGCGCGCTCGTCGGCCTCCTCCTTGGCGCGCTGCTGCGCCTCGGCGGCGGCCTCGGCGGCCGCGGCCAGCGCCGCCTCGCGCGCCTCCTGCGCCTGCTGCGCCGCCTCGTCGCTCGTCGCCGAGAGCTCGTCGATGCGCGCCTCGAGCGCCGCGCGCGCGGCCTCCTCGGCACGTGCCTGCTCCTCGGCGCGCGTGGCCGCCGCGATCGCGCTCTCAAGCCGGCGCTGCAGCTCGGAGCGCTCGCGCTCGTCCTCGGCGACGCGCTCGTTCGCGCGGCTGACGTCCTCGAGCGCGTCCTCGAGGTCGCCGCTCAGCGCGCCCTCGAGCGCCGCCAGCCGGTCGACCTCGGCAACCACCTTGGCGAGCGCGTTCTCGAGCTCGCGCTGGACCTCGGCGTCCTCGTCGCTGCGCTGCGCCGCCTCGGCCCGAGTCGCGCCGAGCTCGTCGGCGACCCGCTCGATCTCGGCGAACGCCTCGTCGCGCTCGGCGAACAGCGCCTTGCGCTCGCGGCGCAGGTCGTCCAGCGTCGATGACAGCTGGGCGATCTGCTCCTGGGCGGCGTCGCGCTCCGTCGCGAGCGCGTCGACGTCGTCCTCGGCGCTCAGGCGCTGCGCGTCGAGCAGATCGATCCGGCTCAGGGCGCTGTCGCGCTCCTCGGTCAGCGTCTCGATCTGGCCGCGGACGAGCTCGTTCTCCGCGCCGAGCTCGTCGACCCGCGCGAGCGCGGCGTCGCGGCGCTGCTCGACCTCCGCGATCTGCACCCGTGCCGCTTCACGCTGCTGCTCGAGCTCCGCGATCTGCGTTCGCGCGTCGTCGCGCTCCTGCTCGGCTGCGGCGATCCGGTCGCGCGCGCCATCGAGCTGACCCGACAGCGCCTGGACGCGCGCCTCGATGTCGCCGCCCTCGGCGGTGAGCTGCTCGATCTGCGCCGTGGCGGCGTCGCGTGCGGCCTCGAGGTCGGCGAGCTTGGTCGCGGCCGACTGCGCGTCGGTGGTGAGGGCCTGGATCTCGGTGACCGCGCGCTCGTGGCGCTCGGTGAGGGCGTCGATCTCCTGCTGCGCGCCGTCGCGCTCGGCGGTCATGGCCGCGAGCGCGGCGCTGGACGAGCTCGCGTCCTCGCGGGCCGCGGCGAGCTCGGTGCTCAGCGCGTCGATCTCCTCGGCGGCCGACGCGACCTCGGCGCGCAGCGTGGCCGCGAGCTCGCGTGCGGCGGCGGACTCGGCCTGCACGGCCTGCACCGCGGCGGCGCTCTCGGATCGGACCTCGCCGAGCTCGGCCTCGGCGTCTTGAAGCTCGGCGCGGACGGCGTCGAGCTCCGCGGCGCCCGCGGCCTCGGCGGTGCGAAGCGCGGCGGCACTCTCGGATCGCACGGCCTCGAGGTCGTCCTCGAGCGCCTCGATCGCGGCGGCGCTTTCGGCGCGCATCGTTTCTAGCCGGGCCGCGTGCCGGTCCTCGGCCGCCTGCAGCGCGGCAGCGCTGTCGGAGCGCAGGTCCTCAAGCGCGGCCGCGTGCTCGGCCTCGGCGGCTTGCAGCGCGGCGGCGCTCTCGGATCGCAGGTCCTCGAGCGCGGCCGCGTGCTCGGCCTCGGCGGCTTGTAGCGCCGCTTCGTGCTCGGCGCGCGCGTCCTCGAGTGCGGTGGCGTTCGCCGCCTCGGCGGCCTGCAGCGCGGCCGCGCTCTGCGTGCGAATGGCGGCGACCTGCGCGGCGCGGTCGGCGTCGGTCGCCTCCAGCGCGGCGTCGACCTCGGCCTCAGCGGCCTGCAGCGCCGCGGCGCTCTCCGCGCGCAGGGCTTCGAGCTCGCGGGTACCCGCGGCCACGGCCTCCTCCAGCGCGGCGGCGCTCTCCGACCGCAGGGCCTCGAGCTCGTCGGCGCGTCGGGCCTCGGCGGCCTCCAGCGCGGCGGTGCTCTCGGACCGGAGGTCTTCCAGCTCGTCGGCGCGTCGGGCCTCGGCGGCCTGCAGCGTGGCGGCGCCCTCGGCCGCCATCGCTTCGAGCTTCGCGGCGCTCTGCGCCTCCGCGGCCTGCAGCGCCGAGGCGCGCTCGGCCCGCACCTCTTCGAGCTCGGCCTCGACGGCCTGCACCGCCGCTGCAGACTCCGCCCGCAGCGCCTCGAGCCTCGCGGCGGCCTCGGCCTCGGCGGCCTGCAGCGCGGCGGTGCCCTCGTCTCGCGCCGCTCGCAGCGCAGCGGCGCTCTCGGCCTGCACCGCCTCAAGGGCCTCCGCGGTCTCGCCGCCCATCTCGCGCAGCTGCGCGAGCTCCGTCGTGGTCTGCTCACCGCGCGCGCGGGCATCGCGCAGCTCGGCGCTCAGCGCCTGCTCGCGCAGCTCGGCGCCCTCGACCTCGGCGCTCATCTCCGCCGCGCGCGCCTCCGCGCGCTCGAGCTCGTCGCGCGCCAGGCGCAGCTCCGCGCTGAGCTCCGCCGTGTGCCGGGCCGCCGCGTGGCGCTCCTGCTCGCTGCGCTGCGCTTCCTCGATCGCCTCCTGCAGCGACGCCTCGACCGTCGCGCGCTCGGCGATCGCCGCGCCGAGCTCCGATGCTGTGCGGCGCTCGCGCTCCTGGGCCTCCTGCAGCTCGACCGCCCGCGTTTGCGCGTGCTCGCGCGCGCGCTCGAGCGCCAGCGCGACGTCCGCCGCCTGCGCGGTCTCGCTCGTCAGGTGCGTCTTGAGCTCGAAGATCTCGCTGCGCGCTGCCGCGAGCTGCGCGGCGACCGCCGCGGTCTCGGCCTGCTGGCGCTCGAGTGCGGACGCCCGCGCGGCAGCGTCGCCGCCGACGTCCGCGAGGCGCTGCTCGATCGCCTGGCGGCTCGCGACCGCCGCGGCGAGCTGCTGCTTGCCGGCCGTGAGCTGCGCGTTCGTCGTCTGCAGCTGCTGCTCGAGGGCCGCCACCGCCTGCTGCTCGCCGCGCGCGACGGCGCGCACCTCGTCGAGCTCGTTGTGCAGGACGCCAGCGTCGCGCTCGCTGCGCGCAAGCTCGCTCGCGAGCTCGGCGGCGCGCGCCTCGGAGACCTGCAGGCGGCCCTCGACGTCGGCGTGCTCGCTCGTGAGCGTCTCGAGCTGCGCGGCGAGCTCGCCGCGCTCGGTGCGCAGAGCCAGCAGCGCCGTCGCCGCCGCGGCGACGGCCGCGCGCGCGGACTCGCCCTCGCTCGTGCTCTTGTCCGCCTGGCCGCGGGCGCGCTCGAGCTCGGCCTCGCGCTCGACGAGGTCGGCCCGCGCGAGGCGCAGCTGCTCGGCGTGCTCGCCGGTCTCGCGGCGGGCCGCTTCGAGCTCGCGCTCCGCGCGTGTCTTGCCGGCCTGCAGGTCGAGCGCGATTGCCTGCGCCGTCTCGATCTGATCGGCGGAGGTCGTCTGCAGCGCTTCGAGCTGTGCGGTCGCGGCCGACCGGGCGTTCTCGAGCTCCGCCGCGGCGCTCGCGTGCAGCGCGTCGAGCTCGGCCTTGGTGCTCGAGCGGACCGCCTCGAGCCGGGTCCCCGCCTCGGCGCGCAGCTGCTCGAGCTCCGCCTCGGCGCGCTCGCGCGCGGCTTCGAGCTCGCTCGCGCGCTCGGTCGCACGCGCCAGCGCGGCATCGCGGTCGCCGGCCTTGCCGCTGGCCTCCGCGCGGGCGGCGTCGAGCTGCGCGACGAGCGCCTCCTCCTGCTCGCGCGCGGCGGCGACGAGCCGCGTCTCGCGCGCCTCGGCGTCGGCGCGCAGCTCCGCTTCGCGCGCGGCGGCGGCCTCGGTGAACTCCGCCTCGCGGGCCCGGGCGGCCTCGACGAGCTCTGCCTCGCGCGCGGCGGCCGCCCGCGTGAGCTGCTCCTCGATCGCCGCGGCGGCCTCGTGCAGCTCCGCCTCGCGCGCCTGCGCGGCCTGCGTGAGCTGCTCCTCGCGCGTGGCTGCGGAGCGCTCGAGCTCGGCCTCGCGGGCCGCGGCCCGCTCGCGCGCGGACCGCAGCTCGGCGTCGCGCGTCGCCGCCTGCTCGCGCGCCGCTTCGAGCTCGGCCTCGCGGCCGGCGGACTGGCGCATCGCAGCATCGAGCTCGGCCTCCACGGCCGCGGCGCGCTCGCGGGCGGTCTCGGCCTCGGCGGCGAGCGCCGCGGCTTCCTCGCGCGCCGCCTCCAGGGCCTTGTTGCGCCCCGCCGCCTTGAACGCGACGGCCTCGAGCCGCGCCTCGAGCTCGTCGACGGTCGCGGCGCGTGCGCTCAGCTCGGCGACCTTCGCGTCGAGCTCGGCGGCGCGCCGCCCCTGCTCGCGGGCCGTGTGCAGCTCGACCTCGAGCTTGGTCGCGCGGGCCGCCTGCGCGCGCAGGGTCTCGAGCTCGCGCTCGATCGCGGCGGCGCGGGCTTCGCTCGTCTCGCGCAGCTCGAGCTCGCTGCCGCGCAGCGCCTCGAGCTCGGCCTCGAGCGCCGGGATGCGCGCCGCGTCGTCGAGCGTCGCGTCGAGGCGCTGCTGCAGCTGGGCGAGGCTGCCCTCGAGCGGCTCGAGCTCCGCGAGGCGCCGCTCGAGCCGGGCGCGCAGCTCGCCGGCCTGGGCGGCGGATGCGAGCGCCGCTTCGCGCTGCTCGCGCTCGGCCGCGGCAGCCTCTTGCGCGGTGGCGAGCGCCTCGCGCAGCTCGCTGGCCTGCGCTTCGGCGTCGAGGGCCTTGGCCGAGACCTCGTCGCCCAGTGCCGCGGCCTGCTCGCGCTCCTCGGCGGCGGTAGCGGCACGCCGCTCGGCCGCGTCGCGTGCCGCGGCCGCCTGCTCGCGCTCGGCCTCGGCGGCGGCCGCGCGCTGCTCGGCGTCCGCGTGTGCTGCGGCGGCCTCGTCGCGCTGCGCCTCGGCGGTGGCCGCGCGCTGCTCGGCCTCCGCGTGCGCGGCGGCCGCCTCCTCGCGCTGGGCCTCGGCCGCGGCGGCGCGCTGCTCGGCCTCGGTGCGTGCTGCGGCGAGCTCCTCGCGCTGTGCCTCGCTCGCTGCCACGCGCTGCTCGGCCTCGGCGCGTGCTGCAGCGAGCGCCTCGCGCTGCGCCTCGCCGGCGGCCGCGCGCTGCTGCGCCTCGTCGCGTTGTGCCGCGGACTGCTCGCGCTCTGCCTCCGCCGCGGCGGCGCGCTGCTCGGCCTCCGCGCGCGCGGCTGCGGCTTGCTCGCGCGCGGTCAGCGCCTGCTCGCGCTCGACCTCGGCCTCCGCGCGTGCGGCGGCGGCCTCCTCGCGCGCGGCGAGCTCCAGCTCGCGCTGTTCCTCGGCGGCCGCCGCGCGGCGGTCGGCCTCCTCGCGCGCCGCAGCCTCCTCCTCGTAGAGCGTCTCGGCGTCGCGCAGCTCCGCGCGCGCGGTCGCGAGCTGCTCGGCAGCGCGCGTGGCCTGCGCGCTGACGGCGCCATACTCGCTGGACAGCCGCTGCACCTCGGCCTCGAGCGCCGCGACGCGCGCCGTGGCCTCCTGCATGAGCGCGGCACGCTCGCGGGTCTCGACGGCGCGGCGCTCCCGCGCCCGCGCCTCTTGGGCTTCGAGCTCGGCGAGCTGCTGCTCGGCCTGCGCCGCGCGGGCCTCGAGCTCGCGCTCGCGCTCGGCGTGTGTTTGCACGGCGGCGCGCAGCTCGTCGGCCCCGGCGCCGGCTTCGCGCTCGCGCTCGGCGCGCCGCCGGACCTCGGCCTGCAGCTCCTCGGCGCGCGCTTCGAGCTGGCGCTCGCGCTCGCCGAGCTCCTGCAGGGACGCGCGCAGCTCCTCTGCGCCGGCCGCGACCTCGCGCTCGCTCGCAGCACGCTCCTGCACCGCGGCGCGCAGCTCCTCGGCACGCGCTTCGAGCGCGCGCTCGCGCTCGGCATGCTCCTCGGACGAGCGCTTGGCGCCGGCCTCGAGCGCGGACGCCCGCTGCGCCTCCGCACGCAGATGCGCCGTCGCCGCCGCGAGCGCTTTCTCGGCCTTCGCACGCTCGTCGCGCAGCGCACGATCGTGCGCCGCGGCGGCATCCGTCGCCGCGCGCTCGCGCGCTTGAGCGGCCGCCTCGAGCTCGGTCACGCGGGCGACAAGGCGCTCCGCGTCCGAGCGCGCCTCGTCGAGCGCGGCGGCCTGCGCCCGCGCGCGCTCGTGCGCGGCGCGCAGCTCGTCGAGCTCGGCGGCGGTCTGCTCGGCGCGCCCCTCGGCCGTCTGGTGCTTGTCGCGCGCGGCGGCCAGGGCCCGCTCGAGCTGCGGCAACCGGGCCGCCACCTCGTCGCGCTCGCGCTCGACATCGGCGATCCGCGCAGTCAGGCCGCGAACCTGCTGATCGGCGCTCTCGGAAGCCTGATCGCGGGTGAGCTTGAGCTCGCGCTCGAGGTTGCGCACGCGCTCGAGCGCGCGGTCGGCGCGGTCGGCGGCCTCGCGGCCCGCGACGACGGCGTCGTCGCGCTCGCGCTGGATGCGTCGCGAGGCCTGCAGGTCGCGCGCCGCCTCGGCGGCGGCCGCGCTCGCGTCCGAATGGGCGGCCTCCGCCTCCTCCGCGCGGGCCTGCGCGGAGGCGAGCTCCTCGCTGCGTTGCGCCGCGAGCGCCTCGGCGGAGGCGCGCGCGTCCTCGAGCGCCTTCGCCTGCGCGCGCGAGCGCTCGAGCTCGGCGGCCACCTCCGCCGACTCGGCCTGCGCGATCTGCAGGGCGGCCGCGTCGGCGTCGGCCTGCGCGCGGAGCGCGTCGAGCTCGGTCAGCGCGCCCTCGGCGGCGGCAGCGGCGCGCTCGGCCCTGGCGCGCGCGG
Source organism: uncultured Actinomycetes bacterium (assembly GCA_963839905.1). Taxonomy (GTDB): domain Bacteria; phylum Actinomycetota; class Thermoleophilia; order Solirubrobacterales; family Solirubrobacteraceae; genus CADCVQ01. Next base: position 400,599 of record CAWIXC010000020.1, read on the forward strand.
CCGCGGCCTCGCGCTCGCCTGCGGCCCGCGCCGCGGCGGCCGCGCGCTCGCGCTCGGCGGCGGCCTCCTCGCGGTCACGCTCGATCTGCTCGCGCGCCGCGGCCTGCTCGCGCTCAAGCAGCTTGCGCGCCTCCTCGCGCGCGGCCTGGACCGCGGCCTCCGCCCGACGTGCCGCGACCTTCGTGTCCCGGGTCGCGGCCTGGCTTGCCGCTTGGGCGCGGACCTCGGCCTTCTCGGCTTCCGCGCGAGCGGCCTTCGCCTCGGCCTCGGCGGCCTCGGCGGTCGCGCGCGCCTCCGCCCGCGCCTGCTCGATCTCGAGCGCCGCCGCTCGGGTCGCGCGCTCGGCCTCGGCGCGCAGCGCGGCGACCTCGCGGTCACGACCGGTGACGGCGGCGTCGAGCTGCTGGCGCGCGGAGCGCTCGGCCGTGATGCGCTCGTCGAGGCGCTCGCGTGCGGCGGCGATCTCCGCGCGCGCGAGGCGCGCGGTCTCCTCGGCCGCGGCGCGGGCCTGCTCGAGGAACGTGACGCGGTCGGCCAGCTCGCGGGTCTCGCGCTCGCCGCCGCGCACCGACGCGTCGGTGTGGACGCGCAGCCGCGCGAGCTCGTCGCGGGCCTCGCGGGCGGCGGTCTCGGCGGCGCCGCGCGCGGTGCGCTCGGTCTCGAGGCGCCCCTCGAGCGCCTTCATCGCCTGGCGGCGCTCCTCGGCGGCGCGCTCGGCGGTCTCGCGCCGGCGGCGCTCCTCGCGCAGCGCGCCGGCATCGACCGGGCGATCCGGCGCCGGCGGCGCCTTCGGGGTGCGCGCCGCCGCTTCCTGCGGGCGTGGCAGGTCGATGATGCCGCGGCTCGTCTCGAGCGCGAACGCGAGGCGACGGTCCTCGAGCTGCGAGGCGGGCACGGTGAACGCCGCGCGCCACGACGGCGGGTCGGGTCCGGCGAGCGGCGCCGAGTCGTCGGGACCGGGCAGCGCGGGAAGGCGGCGCGTGCGCCGGCCGTCGTCGAGCAGCAGCATCGGCGGCGCGAGCCGCTCGCGGCTTTCGGCCCGCCAGCGCCCCGAGATGCGCAGCAGAACGGTGCCGGAGCCGGCGACGACGCGCTCGAAGCGCTCGACCTCGAATTCGGGTGGGGCGCTCACGACGCCCGGGAGTCTAGGTCGGCCAGCGCATCGAGGGCTGCCGAGACGACCAGGTTCTGGTCGCGATCGCCGTCGAGCACGCGGATGCGCCGCGGATCGGCCGCCGCCAGCGCGTCGTAGGCGGCCGCGATCCGCTCGAAGAACACCGGCGCCTCGAGCTCCAAGCGGTCGGGCGCGTCGTCGCGGCCGTGCAGCCGCTTGCGGGCGGTGGCAGGCGCGACGCGCAGCAGCAGGGTGCGGTCGGGTACTACGCCCGCGGTCGCGAACGCGTTCAGGGTCGCGACCTCCTCGACGCCCAGCCCGCGGCCGGCGCCCTGGTAGGCCAGCGACGAGTCGACGAAGCGGTCGAGCAGGACCCATGTCCCCGCCGCGAGCATCGGCTCGAGCTGCTCCTCGACGAGCTGCGCGCGCGCAGCCGCGTACAAGAGCGCCTCGGCACGCGCGCCACAGCGCAGCTCGGGGTCCTTCACGATCGCGCGAACGCGCTCGGACAGCGCGACGCCGCCGGGGTCGCGCAGCACGGTGACGGGCCGCGTCGCGGCGAGCTCGGCCTGCAGCGCCGCGGCCAGCGTCGACTTGCCGGCCCCGTCGAGGCCCTCGATCGTGATGAGCCGGCCGCGCATTCCCGCGACGGTACCGTTCGCGGGCGATGCTGCCGGGGACCGAGCGACACCCGCATGCCCGCGCCGTGCTGACGGCGGCGCTGCCGCCCTCCGGCTCGCCGAACCACGCCTACCTCTTCAGCGGCCCGGCGGGCAGCGGCAAGGCGGCGGTGGCGCGCGCGTTCGCCGCGGCGCTCTTGACCGACGGCGTGCCCGACGTCGTCGGCGCCGCGGCGCGCGTGGAGCACGGCGTGCACCCGGACTTCACGTGGGTGGCGCCCGGCAGCGCGGCAGGGATCCTCGTCGGCGACGTCGACGAGGCCGTCGTCGCGGGCGCCGCGCGCACCCCGTTCGAGGCGCCGCGCAGGGTGTTCGTCATCGAGGACGCCGACGAGCTCAACGACCAGGCCGCCAACCGGATGCTCAAGACGCTTGAGGAGCCGCCGTCGTTCGCGCACCTGATCCTGCTGACGAGCCGGCCGGGGGAGGTGCTGCCGACGATCGCGTCGCGCTGCCAGGAGGTGCGCTTCGACGCGCCCTCGGTGGACGAGATCGCTGCTCGCCTGGCGGCGCGGGGTGTGGCTTCGTCCCAGGCGGACGCCTGCGCGCGGCTTGGCCTCGGCGACGCGTCGCGTGCTTTGGCGCTCGCGCTCGGTGACGGGCCGGCGCTGCGTGCCGGCGCCGAGGCGGTCGCGCGCGGCGCGCTGCGTGGCGAGACCGCGGCGCGGCCGTGGATGGCGTTGTTCGAACGGGCGCGGGCGGCGGGGGCGAGCGCGGGCGCGTCGGTCGAGGAGGCGCTCGAGTCAGAGCTCGAGTACGCGATCCGCAAGGACCACGGCCGGATGCGGCGCGAGGCGGGCGAGCGCGCGAAGCGGGCGGCGCGGCGTGCGCAGACGGCCGCGCTGCATCACGGGCTCGCGCTGGTGGGGCTGTGGCTGCGCGACGTCGCGTGCGTCGTCGATGGGGCGCCCGAGCTCGTGCACCACTCCGACCGCGTTGCCGAGCTGCGCGAGGACACGGCGCGCGGCGTCTCGTCCGACGCGCTGCGCGCTGGCCAGGACATCGTCGAGGACACGCGCGCGGCGTTCGAGCTCAACCCCAACGAGGAGCTCGCGCTGGACGCGCTCGGGTCGCGCCTGGCGCGGACGCTCTTGGCGCGTTGACCCCGATATAGGGGTCAAGTCGCCAACAGCGGCTCGCTTACGGCGCGATCGGGCCGAGGTTGGGCTCGAGGCCGTAAAGGTCGAAGGCGCGAAAGCGGCTGAAGTGGCGGTGCGTGGGGCTGTGGAAGTCCGCGGAGCCGGTGGTGAGCAGGTCGAGCTCGCCGGCGAGGTTCGAGAGCAGCCGCGTCTGCTCTTGGTCGTGCGTCGCGTAGAACGCCTCGACACCGTCCAGGCCTGCGTCCTTGAAGCGCGCGAGCGCGGCGCCGACCTCGCTCGGCTGCCAGAGGTCGAAGAACGGGTGCGCCCACACCGCGATGCCGCCCGCGGCGTGGATCGCGTCGATCGCCTCGGGCACGGTCGGCGTCGCGCGGCGGCAGTAGGCGGGGCAGCCAGGGACGAGGTAGGCCTCGAGGAACGCGGACGGCTCGGCGAGCCCGGCGGGCTCGAGGCGCTCGCGGTGCGCGGCGACGGCGGCGGCGGCGAGGTGTGGGCGGCCGAGTGGCCGGCCCGCGGCGAGGCGCGCGTCGAGCTCCCCGCGGTCGGGTTCGAAGCCGAGGTCGCAGAGCATGGCGGCCATGCGCTCGATCCGCGCGGCGCGGTCGGCGCGCCAGCTCTTCAGGCACTCCGCGAGGGCTTCGTCGTGATGGTCGATGCCGTAGCCGAGGACGTGGAAGTCCTCGCCCAGCTCGTCGACGGTCGACAGCTCGACCGCGGGCACGAGGCCGATCCCGTGCTGGCTCGCGGCCGCGAGCGCCTCGTCGATGCCGTCGATCGTGTCGTGGTCGGTGAGCGCGAGCAGCGTTACTCCGGCGGCGACCGCGGCCGCGACGACTTCGGCCGGCTCGAGCGCTCCGTCGGAGCACGTCGAGTGCGACTGCAGGTCGAAGGTGGGCGCGTCCACGGCGCAGAGCTTGTCCGAACGGGCGCGTCGCTGCGCTCACGGTCGGGGTAGGGCAAGCCTGGATGCCGCGGTCTCGATCACGCCGCCGGGTTGTGGCGCTCGGATGCCTGCTCGCTGTCGTGGCCGCGGCGGGCGGCGTGGTGGCGCTCAGTGGCGGCGCCGGCGCGCGCTGCGACGGCATCGACTTCGAGCGCTTCCGCGCCACCGAGCCGGGCGGGCCGAGCTCGCCTCGGATCGCGCTGGCCGACGCGATGGTGCGCTGTGGCGTGCTTGGCGGCAAGCGGCGTGCCGAGTGCGGCGGCTGCTCGGCGCACCGTCGCCGGGCGGCCTTCGCGACGAATGGCTCTACGAGCTCGGGCAGCGCGGCCCGGCGGACCTGGACTCCTCGCAGTTGCTCGTGATCTTCCGCGGCGACCGCGTGATCGAGGCGCGCGTCGTCGAGACCTGAGGGATAGCGTGAGCGGGCGTGCGGGTCCTCCTCGCTCCCGACTCCTTCAAGGGCACGTTCGACGCGCCGGCCGTCGCGGTCGCGCTGGCTCGCGGCTTCGAAGCCGCGGGCTGGGAGGCCGACCGCTGCCCGGTCGCCGACGGCGGCGAGGGCACGATGGCGCTGCTCGCGCCGGCGCTCGGCGCGCGCGTGGAGCAGGCCACGGTCGGCGACCCGCTCGGGCGCCCGGTGCGCGCGAGCTTCGCGATCTGCGGCGCTCGGCGCGTCGGGGTCGTCGAGGAGCGCGGCCCCCGGGAGACCGCGATCGTCGAGATGGCGCAGGCGTCTGGTCTGGCGCTCGTGGCAGAGCACGAGCGCGACGCGTGGGCCGCGTCGACGCGCGGCACCGGTGAGCTCGTGTGCGCGGCGGTGGACGCGGGCGCGCGCGAGATCCTCGTGGCGGTCGGCGGCAGCGCGACCACGGACGGCGGCCGGGGCGCGATAGAGGCGATCCGGGCGGGCGGCGGGCTGCGCGGTGCGCGAATCGCAGTGCTGTGCGACGTCGAGACCGCCTTCGAGGACGCCGCACGCGTGTTTGGCCCGCAGAAGGGCGCGGATGGCGAGATGGTCGTGCGCCTCGAGGCACGCCTGGCGGCGCTCGCCACCGAGCTGCCGCGTGACCCGCGCGGCGTGCCAGGAACGGGCGCCGCGGGCGGGTTGTCGGGCGGCCTGTGGGCGGCGTTCGACGCCGAGCTTCGCCCCGGGGCGGCGGCGGTACTCGACGCGCTGCGCGTCGACGAGCGGATGCGCGCGGCGCAGCTAGTCGTCGCGGGCGAGGGCTGCCTCGACGAGCAGAGCCTGCGCGGCAAGATCGTCGGCGAGCTCGCCCGCCGGGCGCGGGCGGCGGGCGTGCCGATCCACGCGGTCGTCGGCACGAGCAAGCTCTCGCAGGACAAGGCTCTGCGCGCCGGTCTCGCCGGCGTATCGATCGCGACGACGCTCGAGGAGATCGAATCGGCCGCCCGAACGCTCGGCGCCGCCGCGTCACGCGCGATCTGACCCGGCGTCGCCGCGCCGGGGCGTTCTGCTCGGCGCCCCGAGGCTCCTCGCCCGCGGGCTCCACGCGGACGGCGCTAGCATGCCGGAGCGTTGCCGACGTAGCTCAGCTGGTAGAGCACTTCACTCGTAATGAAGGGGTCCGCGGTTCGAGTCCGCGCGTCGGCTCTACAGAGATGGCGGCAGACCGGTGGCGCTCAACCCGTCGCGGCTTAGCCCAGCGAGGCGCCCTTGCTCTGGTTGCACGGCGCGCAGAGGATCTGAAGGTTCTGAACGCTGTCGGCGCCGCCCAAGGAGTGGGGGATCAGGTGGTCGTACTGGATGTCGAAGTTCGAGCCGCACTCAACGCACCGGCCGCCATCGCGCTCGAAGACAGCGAGCCTGACTTCGCGAGGGATCCCATTGCGACGAGGCTTGGCGTCCAACTGCCCGGCGCTCATCGAGGCGTGGGCGCGGCCGAGCTTGCGCTGAGCGCGCATCCGGCGGTCATGCACGAGGGCGAGCACATCGGAAGCACACAACCCGTCGTCCTCCCAGTAGAAGCTCCCGAGGCACCACCAGTACCGGCGATGTGCGTGGACCATGAGCGGGGCAGCCTGGTTCGCCTGAGCGGCCTCGAGGGCGCCGTATTCAGGCACCGACAGAACCCGACTCGCCTGACCGTGGACGAAGCGGTAGCGCTTGTAGACCCATCCCTCGCGCACGAAGCTCGCGTTCTTCACTTCTCGCAACATCGCGTAGACCTCCGTCGGTGCGCGTCGGCTCGAGGGCATCCCAGGACTGTCACGACACGCTTGCTCCCTTCCTCATCGGCTATGGCGACACCGGACTTGAACAGCGCCGATGTCACGTCGCCCCAGGTTATCGACATGCGACTTGCGTGCACGTAGCCTGAATTGCATGTCGACGATCCAGATCCACAACGTCCCGGAGGCACTGCGCCGGCAGCTGGAGGTGCGGGCGGCGCAGGAGGGGCGGACGCTGTCGGACTACCTCCTCGACGAGCTGCGGGTTATCGCCGGCCGGCCCACGATGAGCCAGTGGCTGCGGCAGGTCGATGCCTTGCCCCCCGCGGAGGACGCACCGACGCCCGCCGCCGAGGTTCTCGTGCGAGAGCGCCCGGTGACGCGGGCCGATTTCGACTAGGCATTCGCTACCCTGGCACCGGCTCATGACTGATCTCATCCGCGAGTGCCTGCTCGACATGCCGCTGTCGAACATGACCAACCGCCCTGAGGGCATGGTCGCCATCCGCCGCCAGGACGTTCCCGAGCCCTATCGCGAGATGGTCGACTCGTGGGTCGACGCCCACGGGGGGCGCATCGAAGAGGAGCCGCTGATCGTCGTGCACGGTGGCAAGACCCCGCCCGGCGGTGGCGGCGCGCAGTACTACGTGCTGCCGCCCGAGGCGCTCGCGCCCACAACAGACGCCGGGTAGCTAACTCAGCGGAACGGCGGGGGCGCCGAGCTCGATCGCCGGCTCGTCGTCCAGCTCGAACGCGCCGAGCAGCATCGGCGGAGGCGCCAGCAGCGACGCGAAGGGGCGCTCGCGCCGCACGAGCTGCTCGATCGCCGCAGCGCTCTGCGGGCGCGAGAACAGGTAGCCCTGCGCGAACGGCACGCCGCAAGCCCGCACGGCCTCCAGCTGCTCGCGCGTCTCCACGCCCTTCGCCACGCACGGCAGGCTCAGGCTCCGCGCGAGCTGCGCCGCCGATCGCAGGATCGACGACGGGTCGTCCGCGTGGTCCTCGGTGACGAACGAGCGGTCGAACTTGATCATCGTGATCGGCAGCTGCTCGAGCGTCTCCGGCGACGGCGCGTGCGTCCCGGCATGGTCGAGGATGAGCGCGAGCCGCGCGCCCACGAGCGACGCCCGAAGCTCGGGCGGCGCGGCCGCCAGCGCCTCCTCGGTGACCTCGAAGGCGATCTGGTGCGCCGTCGCCCCATGGCGGGCAAGCGCCGACCGGAGATCCTCGACGAACGCGGGGTCGGCGATCTGCGCCGGCGCGAGGTTGACGCACGTGCGCATCGGCGCGCCGTTGCGGGTGGCACCCCAGCGCACGGTCTGGGCGCACGCCTTGCCGATCGTCCAGCGCCCGAGCGTCACGACCTGCCCGCGCCGCTCGGCGGACGCCAGGAACTCACTCGGCGCGATCGTCCCAAGCTCGGGGTGCTCCCAGCGCAAGATCGCCTCGACCGCGGCGATCGAGCCATCGCCGAGGTCGACGATCGGCTGGTAGTAGACGTCGAAGTCCTCGACCGTCGAGCGGTCGAACGCGCCCTCGACGAGCCCTTCGCGACTGTGCGCCCGCGGCGCGCCGTCCTCGCGGGCATCGCGGCTGGCCTTGTTCTTCGCCGCGTACAGCGCGGCGTCCGCGCGGGTGACGACGGTCGCGACGGTCGTGTCGGCGTCGGAGACGAGCGTCACGCCGGCCGTCGCCCGTGCCGCCGCCGCGCCTCCGCCGTCGCCGCCGAGCGACGGCGCGATCCCCGCGACGAGCCGCGCCGCCAAGTCGTGTGCGGCCCCGTCGTCCTTGACGCCGCGGGCGACCACGACGAGCACATCGCCGCCGAAGCGCCCGACGAGATCGTCGTCGTGCAGCTTCGATGCGAGCCCCGCGGCTAGCGCGGCCGCCCGGGCCTCGCCGGCGGCATCGAGGCCCGCGACGTCGACGAGCAGCACCGCGGACGGCAGGCCGCCGTCGCGCAGCTGCTCGCGCGCGCGGTCGATCGCGTGGCGCATCAGGCGCCGGTCGGGCAGCCCGAGCAGCTCCTCGCTGTGCGAATCCATCATCTGTCTCGTATTCGGCATCCTGGCCGGATACTTGACCCCCTACTGGCGCGCGGCCACTCGTGCCAATCGCTCCGGGTCGCGCAGCGGCGGGCCGTGGCCGAACAGCGCGAGCGCCGGGCGCAGCTCGGCGAGCCGGCGCATCGACACGCGGTTTCGCTCCGGGTCGACCGTCAGGAAGTCCGGCGGCGACCCGAGCCGCGGGAGGTTGAAGAACACGTCGCCAGCGATCAGCGTGCGGTCCTCCTCGCGCCACAGCGCGATGTGCCCGGGGGAGTGGCCGGGCACGTCGAGCACGGTGAAGCCGGCGACGTCGTCGCCCTCGCGCAGCCGTCGCGCGACCGGATGCGCGGGCGGCATCTTGCCCTTCGCGAGAAACCGCCCGACCTTCGTGTCCGACGGCACGGGGGTCGCAGTCTCGATCGCCTCGGCGTCCACCTCGCTCGCCCACAGCGGCACGCCGAGTGCCTCGCAGACCGCGTGGCTCGAGCCGAAGTGGTCGGGATGGGCGTGCGTGACGAGGTGCGTCGCGACGCTCGCTCCCTGCAGCTCGCGCAGGATCCGCCGGCGCGCGGCCGGCGTGCCCGCGTCGACGAGGACGTCGCCGACGAGGTAGGCGTTGATCGTGTTCGGCGGGAAGCCGCCCAGCTGCTGGACCCCGGGCGCGAGCGCTCGCATCGCCCGAGACCGTCGCGGCTCAGGCCGCGCTGTGGGCGTACTGCAACGGCGCCCTGCCGATGGCCCGCACGAGCCGCGGCGACGGGCTGCCCTCGTCCGTGACGACCGCCTGCACGTTCAACCGCACGCGCCATTCATCCTCGAAGTCGAACACGTACGCGAGGCTGCGGCTCTCGGCGAGACCCAGGCTGTCGAGCGTGACGGCAGCGCTGCTCTCGGCGGGATCGTCCCCGGCGCACGGGTGCTTGAAGTGCTCGACGGCGTTGGTCCAGAACTGGCCGCCCACCCAGAACGCGTAGAGGTGGTCGTCATCCCAGCCGAATGCCGACTGAATGGCGTAGTGCAGGTCGACGAGCGTCAGGTCGCCGCGCACCGCGATGACGCGGTGCACATCGTCGAATCCCACAAGCTCGGCGTCCAACACGTACTCCTGCTGCGCCATCTCGCTCCTCTCGAATATGGGCAAAGCACGACGCTACGTGGTCCGCCCGACGGAATAGGTGGCGTACACCCCCGGGTGCCGCACGTTACCGACGCCGAACACGCATGCGGTCCGATAGGTTCGCCGCCGGCCGCCGGGCCGGTCGCTACGTCGGGGAAAGGGACACGGATGTCGAGGTTGGTCCGCGCGACGGTGCTTGCGTGGGTGCTCGCGGCCGCTGCCGGCGGCTCGCAGGCGGCGGCTGCGCCGGGAGATCTGACGCAGAAGCCCGGCACGCCGGGATGCCTTGCCGACACCGGCATCGCGGGGGTTTGCGCGGACGGGACGGCGCTCAACACCCCGCGGGCGGTCACGGTCAGCCCCGACGGCGTCAGCGTCTACGTCGCGGCCATCAACAGCGGAGCGATTGACGTCCTCGATCGCTTGCCTGACGGAAGCATCGTCCAGAAGCCCGGCACGGCGGGCTGCATCTCCAACAACGGGACGGGCGGCGCGTGCTTCGACGGTGCCGGGCTGTCGGGCGTCCGCGGCCTGGCCGTGAGCCCTGACGGTACGAGCGTCTACGGCGCGGCGTACGTCACCGACGCGATCGCCATCCTCGACCGTGACGCGAACGGCGCGCTGACCCAGAAGGCCGGCACGGCGGGCTGCATCTCCGACAACGGGACCGGCGCGTGCGTCGATGGCACCGCGCTGAACGGCGCGGCGGCGGTCGCGATCAGCCCGGATGGCACGAGCGTGTACATCGCGGCGCAGGACAACGACGCGGTCGTCGCGTTCGACCGCGCGAGCGACGGCGCGCTCACCCAGAAGGCGGGCGCGGCGGGCTGCATCACGCTGGTCGCGCAGGCGCCGTGCGCGACGGGAGCCGGGCTCGACGAGCCGCGTGGGATCGCGGTGAGCCGGGACGGCAAGAGCGTCTATGTGGCGTCGGGCGTGAGCGACACGCTGACGGTCTTCGATCGCGCGATCGACGGGACGCTGACGCAGAAGCCCGGTGCCACGGGCTGTCTCGACGACGGAGGCGACGCGCCCTGCGCCGATGTCACTGGACTCGACGGGGCCTTCGGGGTGACCGTCAGCCCCGACGGCTTCAACGTCTACGCGGCCTCGCAGTTCAGCGACGCGGTGACGGTGTTCGATCGTGCCGCCGACGGCGCGCTGACCCAGAAGCCGTTGACGGCAGGCTGCGTCTCGAATGACGGGAGCGCGGGCGCGTGCGCCGACGGGGACGCGCTCGACGGCGCGCGCAACGTCGCGCTCAGCCCGGACGGGCTCAGCGCCTACGTCGCGTCCGACGACGCGGATGCCGTCACCGTGCTCGATCGCGCGGCGGACGGCGGGCTCACGCAGCACGTCGCGCCCGCGGGCTGCGTGTCCAACGACGGGACCAATGGCACGTGCGCCGACGGGGCCGGGCTCGACGGGGCGTTCGGCGTTGCGGTGAGCCCCGGGGGGACGAGCGCCTACGTCGTCTCGCAGTTCGCCAACGCCGTCTCGGTCTTCGATCGCGAGCCGTTCCCGCCGCCGCCCCCACCGCCGCCGCCGCCGCCCGTCGTGCCGCCGGGCTCGCCGCCGCCGGCGAACCCACCGTCGCCCCTGTCGCCCCCTCCACCGAGCGCCCCGGCGCCGCGGGCCCAGCCCGGCTGCCCGCTGCGCGGCACGCAGCTCGCCGGCACCGCACGCGATGACACGCTCGCGGGGCGCGCGCTCTCGATCGACATCCTCTTCGGCCTCGCCGGCGACGACCGCCTGCGCGGCCGCGACGGTCGCGACTGCCTCTACGGCGGTGACGGCGACGACCGCCTGTACGGCGGGCGTGGCGCGGACCGGCTCTTCGGCGGCAGCGGCGCCGACGCGCTCGACGGCGAGGACGGCGTCGACAACCTCGACGGCGCCGACGCCCGCGAGGGCCATGGCGGCGACCGCCTCGACGGCGGCCCCGGTCGCGACCGCCTCCGCGATCGCCGCGGCGGCGCCACCCTCGCGGGCGGCGCCGGCGACGACCGCATCGACGCCCGCGACGCCTCCGCGCGCGACCGCCGCGTCCCCGACACGATCACCTGCGGCAGCGGCCGCGACACCGTGCTTGCCGACGCGGCCGACAGGGTCGCGCGCGACTGCGAGCGCGTCACGCGCCGGCGGGCGCCCCGGGGCGCGGGCTGAGCGCCGAGGCTCCTGGCGCGCCGCCACGCGTCCCGCAGGATTGGTCTTTAGACACGAGCGACCTTCGGGCACTACCCTCCTTCGGCCCGCGTCCGGCGATCGCATCGTCGTCGCCGCGACAGCGCCGGCAGTCGTCATGAACCCGCCGCAAGCCACCACCAGCGCCGCGCTGCCGGGCCACGCGCCGATCACCCCCGCGCTGCTCGAGCGCCTGCGCAAGGCCTGCGGGCGCGATCACGTCTACACCGACGCCGACCAGCTGCGCACCTACGAGTCCGACGGGTTGCTGCAGTACCGCGCGACGCCGGGCGTCGTGGTGCTGCCCGCGACGACCGCCGAGGTCCGCGACGTCGTCAAGGCCTGCTCGGACGCGCAGGTGCCGTGGGTCGCGCGCGGCGCGGGCTCGGGCCTGTCGGGCGGCGCGCTGCCGGTCGTCGACGGCGTGCTGATCGCGCTCACGCGCATGACGAAGGTCCTCGACGTCGACCTGCCCAACCAGCGGATCGTCGTCCAGCCGGGCGTGACGAACACCGAGGTCTCGCTCGCCGTCGGGCCGACGCACTTCTACCCGCCCGACCCCTCGTCGCAGATCGTCTGCTCGATCGGCGGCAACGTCGCCGAGAACTCCGGCGGCGCGCACTGCTTCAAGTACGGCTTCACGACGAACTACGTCACGGGCCTCGAGATCGTGCTCGCCGACGGCGAGATCGTCCACCTCGGCGGCAAGGAGCTCGACCATCCCGGCTACGACCTGCTCGGCGTCTTCGTCGGCTCGGAGGGGACGCTCGGCATCTGCACCGCGGTGACCCTCCGCGTGATCCCCGTCCCCGAGGCGATCAAGACGATGGTCGCGTTCTTCGACACGACGTCGCAGGCCGGCGAGGCGGTCTCGGAGATCGTCTCGGGCGGCGTCATCCCGGGCGCAATCGAGATGATGGACAACCTGACGATCCAGGCCGCCGAGAAGGCCGTCGGCGCGGGCTTTCCGACGGACGTCGGCGCGGCGCTCATCGTCGAGCTCGACGGGTCGGCCGCGGAGTGCGAGGCGTGCTTCGACGACGTCGTCGCGATCTGCGAGCGCAACGGCTCGCTGAGCATTCGGATCGCGCAAGACGACATCGACCGCGCGGCGATCTGGCGCACCCGCAAGGCCGCGTTCGCCGCGATGGGCCGCCTGTCGCCGAACTACTACGTCCAGGACGGCGTCATCCCGCGCACGAAGCTGCCCGAGGTCCTGACGCGCATCGCCGAGCTCGCCGACGAGCACGGCCTGCGCGTCGCGAACGTCTTTCACGCCGGCGACGGCAACCTGCACCCGCTCGTCCTCTACGACGGGGAGGCCGAGGCCGAAGGCGCCGAGGAGCTCGCAGGGCGGATCGTCGAGGCGTGCGTCGACGCGGGTGGCTCGATCACCGGCGAGCACGGCGTCGGCGTCGACAAGAAGCGCTACATGCCGAAGATGTTCGACGAGCCCGACCTCGCCGCGTTTCAGATGCTGCGCTGCGCCTTCGACCCGCGCGGCCTGGCGAACCCCGGCAAGGTCATGCCGACGCCGCGCCTGTGCGGCGAGGTGCCCGGCCCCTACCGCCGCCATCCGCTCGAGCGCGACGGCGTCGCGGAGCGCTTTTAGATGCCGCGCGTCGCGGGGACGGGGCGAGCATGAGCACGCGCGCGCAGACGATCCGCAGCGAGGCGCCGCAGACGGCCGTCGACGCCGCCGAGCTGCTGCACGCCTGCGCGCAGGACGGCACCGCCGTGCGGATCGCGGGCGCCGGGACGAAGCCGTGGGGCCATCCCGGTGCCGACTGCGGGCTGCGGCTCGGCACCGGCGCCCTCGACGCGATCGTCGAGCACAACGAGGGCGACCTCACCGCGATCCTGCAGCCCGGGGTGACGCTGCGCGAGCTCGGCGCGTCGCTCGCCGCCGCCGGGCAGATGCTCGCGCTCGACCCGCCACTGGGCGCCGGGGACGCCGCCACTGTCGGCGGCGCGATCGCCGCCGCGGACTCCGGGCCGCTGCGCCATCGCTACGGCGCGCCGCGCGACCTCGTGCTCGGTGTGACGGTCGCGCTGAGCGACGGCACGGTCGCGCGCGCGGGTGGCAAGGTCATCAAGAACGTCGCCGGCTATGACCTCGCGAAGCTGTTCAGCGGCTCGTTCGGCACACTCGGCGTCATCTGCGAGGTTGCCGTGCGGCTGCACCCGCGCCCGCGCACGCAGGCGACCGCGACCGGGACGACCGACGACCCCGAGCAGCTCGCAAGCGCCGCGTCCGCGCTCGCGCACTCGACGCTCGAGCTGCAGTCGCTCGACGTCTGCTGGGATGACCTGTGCGGCACCGTGCTCGCTCGGTTCGGGGGGGTTGCCGCCGCGCAGCAGGCCGAGTCGGCGCGCAAGCTGCTCGATGCGGCGGGCATCGAAGCCAGCGTCGTCGAGGACGACGAGCCGCTGTGGGCCGCGCAGCGCGCGGCGCAGCGCTGCGCCGAGGGCGGTGCCGTGATCCGCGTCTCGGGGCGAGCGTCGCAGCTCGCCGACGCGTGCGTCGCCGCGCAGATCGCCGGCGCGACGCTCGTCGGCCGCGCCGCGCTCGGGGTGTCGTGGATCGCGCTACCGCCGGCCGCGCCGGGCGAGCTCGTCACCGCGATCGCGCGCGTGCGCAAGGTCCTCGCGCCGTCGCCCTGCGTCGTGCTCGACGCGCCAGCCTACGTACGCTCGCACCTGGATCCGTGGGACCACACCGACGACGCGGCGCTCGTGCTCATGCGCCGCGTCAAGGCGCGTTTCGACCCGACCGCGACCTGCAACCCCGCGATCTTCGTCGGAGAGATCTAGCCGATGCCGATCGACACCGCGGGCGAGGACATCGTCGACGCCTCCGTCAACGGCGCTGGGCGGGCGAGGACCGATTCCCGCGCCTTCGACGACCACAAGCCGCCGCAGCAGGAGCTCGTCGAGGACTGCGTGCACTGCGGCTTCTGCCTGCCGACGTGCCCGACCTACGTCCTGTGGAACGAGGAGATGGACTCCCCGCGCGGGCGGATCGTGCTCATGGGCAAGGGCCTCGAGGAGGGCTCGGAGCTCTCCGACGCGATGGTCGGGCACTTCGACAACTGCCTCGGCTGCATGGCGTGCGTCACGGCCTGCCCGTCGGGCGTGCGCTACGACCTGCTGATCGAGGACACGCGCCAGCAGGTCGAGCGCCGCCACGAGCGCACGCGCCGCGAGAAGCTCCTGCGCAGGGCGCTGTTCGCGACCTTCCCGCATCCCGGCCGGCTGCGCGCGACGGTCCCGCTGATCGTCGCCGCGAACCGCCTCGGCCTGACGCGCGCCGCGCAGCGCTCGCGCCTGCTCGACCGCTTCGCAGCGCTGAAGTCGCTGTCGGAGCTCGCGCCGCCCGTGACGCTGCGCGACACCGTCAAGCGCCTGCCCGCGCGCACCCGCGCGGTCGGCGAGAAGCGCGGCACCGTCGGCTTCCTGCAGGGCTGCGTCCAGCGCGCGTACTTCGGCGACGTCAACGCGGCGACGGTGCGGGTGCTCGCGGCGGAGGGCTTCGAGGTGCACAGCCCGCGCTCGCCGCGCTGCTGCGGCGCGCTCGGCCTGCACGCCGGCCAGGAGGAGGACTCGCTGCCGCTCGCCAAGGCGACGATCGAGGCCTTCGAGCAGTTCGACCACGTCGTCGTCAACGCCGCGGGCTGCGGCTCGGCGATCAAGGACTACGGCCATCTGCTGCGCGACGACCCCGAATGGAGCGAGCGGGCGCAGGTGCTCTCCTCCCGCGCGCGCGACGTCCACGAGCTGCTCGCGAGCGTGGCGCCGCGCGCGCGCCGTGGCGAGGTCGCGCTGAAGGTCGCCTACCACGACGCCTGCCATCTCGCTCATGCCCAGGGCGTGCGCTCGCAGCCGCGCCAGCTCCTGCGCACGATCCCGGGCATCGAGCTCGTCGAGCCCAAGGAGTGGGAGCTGTGCTGCGGCTCGGCGGGGATCTACAACCTCACCCGCCCGGAGGCCGCCGCCGAGCTCGGCGCGCGCAAGGCCGACAACCTGCTCGCGACCGGGGCCGACGCGATCGCCGCCGCCAACCCCGGCTGCACGCTGCAGATCGCCGCGCACCTGCAGCGCAAGGGCCAGCCGCTGCCGCTGCTGCACCCGATGCAGCTGCTCGCGCAGTCGATCGAGGCGGGCCGGCGCGACGAGCCGGCGGTAGCGCGCCTGTCGCGCGCCACCGTCCGCTTGCGCTCGCTGCGGCTCAAGCCTTCGACTTCGCCTTCTTCGCCCCCTTCTTGATGGAGCCCGACCCGTTGCCCGGGTTCGCGACCTCGCCAAGCGGCTCGTCGGGCAGTCCGGCCTGCTTGCCCGGGTGCGGCCCCTTGAAGACCGCGACGATCTCCTTGTAGTCCTGCGGCGAGAAGCGGTAGAGCTTGAGGTGCAGGCCCTTGTCGCCGCCGGGTGGTCGCACATCTCGTAGACCTTGAGCTTGTTGTTGCGCGCGCCGGTCTCGAGGAAGAAGTTGTGTGTCAGGTCCTCGATGAGGTCGCCCGAGGAGAAGACGTTGTCGCCCGTCCACGGGTTGCCGCGCGAGTCCTGGCACAGCGCACTGAAACGTGTAGTTCATGAACGTCGACATCTCGCCGAAGCGCCCGCCCATCAGCTCCTGGACCTTGGCGGCACCGGCCGGATCGGGATCTGACGGCGGTGGCATCTCCGTGCCGAGTCGGTCTACGCGAAGGATCATCGTGATCGCTCCTCTCCCGGGGTTCCGAGCGCCGCCGGTTACCCGGTCGCAATCGGGAGCGACCACGTGCCGCGCTCAGCCGCCGTCTCGCTCGACCGGCTCCGTCGGCAGGGGCGCACGGCCAAGCGCCGGGACCGGCATGCGCGGCGCGGCGCGCTCGCACGCCGCCCGGTCGTCGATGCGTCGGACGTACCCGGAGTCGAGGTCGATGACGTGCATCGCCCCGTAGCGCGTGGTCTGCAGCCGGGCCAGCTTGGGGCTCGCGGGGGCCGCGCTGACCTCGCCGCAGATCAGCCGGCGCGACAGCGGATAGGTCGTCACGTCGCGGCTGTCGCGCCTCAGCTTGAACGCGGCGTCGAGATCGAATCGCGCGGAGAAGATCGGCACGCCGGGCTGCTGGTAGCGCGGAAAGCCTGTCGCGAACACGGTCGTCCGCCCGAGCCGCGCGGGCAGCTGCGCGTCCAGGCGCGCCAGCACCGAGCGGCTGCTCGTCGCCGCGGACTCCCACGCGGCCGCGTCGTCGCGCACCGCGCGGATCCACATCGCGCTCACCACCAGGAGCGCGACGACCGGCAGTCCGGCGACGACGCGGCGATCGCGCAGCAGGCTGTGCGCCATCTGACCGGCGAGCATCCAGAAGCTCACGACCGCGAGTGCGATCGCGGGGGCCGCGAGCAGGCCGACGCGGTCGTAGATCCCCGCGGAGAGCGGGCTGTACTTGTTCTCGCCGGGGCTGAACGTGAGGTAGGCGACGAGCGCGAACAGCGCGGCGGCCGCGAAGCGGCGCTGCCAGGTCCGCCAAGCGGCGCGTGCCGACGCGGCTAGCACCACGACGACCACCACTACGACCGCGATCCACGGCGACAGCCCGGGCACGGGCACGATCGCCCGCCCGAGCAGCTCGACCAGCTCGCGCGCGATCTGCCAGGCGTGGGCGATGGTCTGCGCCGGCGCCTGCCCCGGCTTCGTCGTGGCGATCGCGCCGTAGAGCCCGAGCACGACGGCTGCGAGCACGTCCACGCGACCGCGGATCCAGGCTTGGCGCCAGTTCGCGGCGCAGCGGTAGATCAGCGGCGCGGCGAGGACGAGCAGCACCGCCGCCGGATAGGTGAGGATGCTCGCGGCGTGGAGCACCGTCGACCGGCGTGGCCAGCCAGGCTGGCGCAGCTCGCGCAACCCGGCCGTGAGGCCAAGCACGTAGAGTCCGCCCGCGACGTAGTTCAGCCCGGCCGTCGCCCATAGCCGCAGCGAGCCCGACCACGGGAAGACGAGCGTGAGGGCCGCCACGCCGAGCGCGGCACCGCGCGACAGCCCGAGCTCGCGCAGGCAGCGCGCGACGAGGACGGAGAACGCCACGGCGAGAACGACCGCGAGCGCGAGGTGCCAGGCGGGCCGCGCGCCGAAGAGGAGATGGGGCAGCGGCAGCAGGATGCCGAGCCCCGGCTCGTAGGCGATCGCGCGCAGATCGAACGGGCCGAGAAAGCCGGACTGGTAGCCAAGCTGCGTCGTCGCCGCGTTCTCCCAGTCGTCCCAGGCGAAGCCGCCATGCAGGACGTGGCGGCCGTAGACGGCGGCGCCGACCGCGACGAGGGCGGCGATCTCGGCCCAAGGCCCGGGCGGCGCGTCCACGCCCAGGCTCCGCCTCCGCATGGCTCGACCCTACCCGCCCCTGCCGCGCGCACGCCGCGGCGACACGGGCTTTGCGCCACGGCGCGGCGTCGTGGACACTGCCTCGCCGATGCCCGGCGCCATCTTCCTCAAGGGTCACGGGACCGGCACCTCGCCACTGCCCGACCGCTGGCTGCAGGCCGGCAGCTCGCTCGTCGACCCCGGCCGCACCGCCTTCCCGCGCCGGCCGCGGATGGCCGCCGGCGACCGGCTCGTCCTCTACGCCTCCGTCTGGCGCTGCGTGTTCGGCGTCGCCGAGGTGCTCGACGACCCGAGCACGGACGTGCCGAGCCCGGCCGACCCGCGCCGCTGGCCGTGGTCGGTCCCGGTCGAGCTCCTGGTCGTCGTGCCGCTGCTGTCGAACGCCCCGCCAGTAGAGGCGATCGGCGTCGCGCCGCGCTCGATGAGCCAGCAGAGCCACATCCGCCTCGAGCCGCGCCACCTCGAGCTGGCGGTCGAGGCGCTGGCGGGCGTCGCCCGCTGACGGCTCCGCTCAGGTCGCCGGCTGCACGCGCGCTCCGCGCAGGACGATCGCCGCCAGCACCGCGACGACCAGCGCGCCCGCGCCCGAGACCGCGAACACCGCTCGCGACCCACCGAGCGACGCGATGACGCCGCCGCCGACGAACGCCGTGCAGAACGCGAGCGAGTCCAGCGAGTCCTTCAGCCCGAAGATGCGGCCGCGGATCGCCGCGGGCGCCATCCGCGTGACGAGCTGATGGTCGCTCGACATCACGGCGCCCGCGAACAGGCCGGTCGCGACGAACGTGACGGTCGCGACCGGCAGCGTCGCCGCGATCGCCGACGCGCACAGCGCCAGCCCGCCGGCGGCGAGGCTCCCGACGAGAAACTGCGCGTCGGCGCGCCCGCGCAGCGACCCGATCGTCGCCCCGATCCCGTACGCGCAGACGAGCAGCGCGAAGCCGGCGCCGCCTGCGTCGAGCTCGTCGGTCGCCAGCAGCGGCTCGGCGACGTTCATGAGCGAGAAGGCGAGCGTCGCCGCGGCGCCCGCGCCGACGACCGCGCCGAGCCCGGCCACCCCGCGCGCGGCCCGCAGCCCGGCGCGGACGCCGTGGCCGACCGCCGCGTCGGCGTCATGCGCCGTGACGAGCTCGCCGGCCGCGATCGCGAGGTTCACGTTGTCGCTCGCGGCGACGGCGTCGCCCGCCGGCTCGTCGCCGTCGAGCGCCAGCCGGCTCATGACGAGCGCCGAGACGGCGAACGTCGCCGCGTCGAGCAGCAGCAGGACCGAGGGCGACACCGCGAGCAGGAGCGCGGCGCCAGTGGCGGGGCCGGCGACGCTCGCCGCCGACCATGTCGTGACGAGCGCGCCCATCGCGGCCTCGGCGCGCTCGCCCGCGAGACCGGCCAGCGACGCCTTCGCCGCGGGGTGGTACAGAGCCGTCCCCAGGCCGGCGGCGAGCGCCAGCGTGAGCACGACCGCGAACGAATCCGCGAACGCGAGGCCGACGAACGCGGCGCCGCACACGACCTCGCCACCGACGACGAGCACGCGGCGCGACGAGCGGTCGGCGAGCGCGCCGAAGACCGGGGCCAGGACGATCGACGGCACGAAGTCGGCGAGCAGCACGAGGCTGACCGCCCACGGCGAGCGGAACTTGTCGTAGGCGAGCAGCAGCAGCGCGACGTACCCGACCGCGTTGCCGACCGAGGACTGCAGGGACGCGAGCAGGAACCGGCGCACCGGCCCGGGCGTTCGCATGAGCGCGAGCACGAAGGGAACCTACGCCGATGCGGCTCCGGCCGGAAGGATCGCGCTAGGCGCGCCGATCGGCCGGCGCGCGCAGCGGCAGCGTCACCGTGAAGCGCGCGCCGCCGCCGGGGGCATCGGCCGCCTCGGCGCGCCCGCCGTGCGCGGCCACGATCGCGGCGACGATCGATAGCCCGAGGCCGGCGCCCGCGCGCCCGCGGCCACGGCCGGGGTCCGCGCGCCAGAAGCGCTCGAAGAGCTCCGCGGGATCGCCGGTCGGCAGGCCTGGCCCGTGATCGCGGACCTCGAGCCGCGCGGAGCCGTCCTCGCCGGCGACGGACACCTCGATCGGCGTCCCCGCGGGCGTGTGCGTGAGCGCGTTGCGCATGAGGTTCGCCAGCACCTGGCGCAGCTGGCCGGGGTCGCCGTCGAGCACGACGTCGCCGTTGCCGCTGCACCGCAGCGCGATCTCGCGCCCGGGCGCGACCGCGCGCGCGTCGTCGACCGCATCGCCCGCGAGCTGCGCCATGTCAACCGGCTCGCGATGCACGTCGCGCACCTCGTCCAGGCGCGCGAGCGCGAGCAGGTCCTCGACGAGCACGCCCATCCGCGCCGACTCGTCCTCGATCCGCGTCATCGCCTTCTCGACGTCCGGGCCCTCGCGCGCGGCGCCGATCCGAAACAGCTCGGCGTAGCCCCGGATCGACGCCAGCGGCGTGCGCAGCTCGTGCGAGGCGTCCGCGAGAAAGCGCCGCAGCCGCTCCTCGCTCGCGCGGCGCTCGGCGAACGCTTCCTCGAGCCGGGCAAGCATCGCGTTCAAGGCGAGGCCCAGCCGCCCAACCTCGGTGCGCGGCTCGGCGGGCTCGACGCGGCGGGCCAGGTCGCCCGCGGCGATCGCGCCGGCGGTCTCGCCGATGCGATCCAGCGGGCGCAGCCCGATGCGCACCGTGAACCAGGCGGCGAGCCCGATCGCGGCCAGCACGGCCGCGATGACGAGGGCCTCGATGAGCAGCAGCTCGTCGAGCGTCTCCTCGACCTGCGCGAACGGGACCGCGACGAGCGTCGTCTGGCCGGGCAGGTTCGGCGTTCCCGCCGCGTACACGCGATAGCGCGTGCCGTCGGCGCTCACCGTGCGGTACTCGCCGCGGGCGATGTCTTTCGGCAGGCTCGGTGGGGTCGACTGCACCGCACCCGGCGTCACGCTGAGAAACTCGCTGCCGGTCACCGTTCCGTCGGCGGCTCGCTGCTCGGCATACGAGCCCGCCGGCGGCGGCTCGGGGCCACGCTCGGCGCCCGGAGCGGGCCCGCGGCCGCCCGGGCCTCGCGGCCCGCGACCCTCGCCCGCGGGGATGATCGGGCCGTTGCGGCCGCCGGGCCGATCGCCGGGCAGCTGGCGGACGGCCTCCGCGTCGGCGCCGGTGATGACGCCCTTCTGCACGAGCACCCGCACAGCCGGGTTGACCGCGGCCGCCGCGCGATCGTCGATGCGGCCGACCTCGAAGCGGCTGAGCGCGCCGTAGGTCACGGCCCCGAGCACGAGCAGACCGACGGCCGCCAGCGTCACGAGCCCGATGACAAGCCGTGCCCGCAGCGACATCGCGGCGTTCACCCCCTTGGCAGGCGCAGCGCGTAGCCGACCCCGCGCACCGTCTGGATGAGCGACGGGCCGTGCGGGTCGAGCTTCTTGCGCAGGTAGCTCACGTAGGTCTCGAGGATGCGCGAGTCGCCGTCGAAGTCGTACTCCCAGACGTGGTCGAGCAGCTGCGCGCGCGTGAGGACGCGGCGCGGGTTGAGCAGCAGGTAGCGCAGCAGGCGGTACTCGGTCGCCGTCAGCTCGATTGGCTGGCCGGCGCGGGTGACCTCGCGCGTGTCCTCGTCGAGCTGGAGGTCCTCGAACGTCAGCCGCGACGAGGACGGCGACGCCGCGCCGGTGCGGCGCAGGATCACGCGGATGCGCGCGACGAGCTCCTCGAGGCTGAACGGCTTGGTGACGTAGTCGTCGCCGCCGCTCGTGAGGCCGCGGATCTTGTCCTGCGTCGCATCGCGGGCGGTGAGGAAGATGATCGGCAGGGTCGCGCGCTGCGCGCCGAGCCGCTCGGCGACCTCGAAGCCCTCCATGTCGGGGAGCATGATGTCGAGCACCATGAGATGCGGGTCGAACGCGCGCACGGCGGCGAGCGCATCGCGACCGTTGCCGGCGGACTCGACGGAGAAGCCCTGGAAGCGCAGCGCCATCGAGACGACGTCGACGATGTTCGGCTCGTCGTCGACGACGAGGACGCGGTGCTGCTCGGCTGTCGCGGTGGCGCTCATGCCGACATTGTCGTCACGAACCCCGGGAAGTTGCTGAGAGAGCCGGACGCGCTACACGACGTGCGACCCGCCCGGATCGAGCACGATGCAGCGCGCGTTCGTCTGCGCCTCGACGTCGGCCTGAAACGCCGCGGCGTCGGTCTCGATCGGCGGGAAGGTGTCGTAGTGGCTCGGGATGACCTGATACGGGTCGACGAGGTCGACGGCCGCGACCGCGTCATGGCGATCCATCGTGTAGTGGCCGCCGATCGGCACGATCGCAAGGTCGATCTTGCCGGCGCGCTTGGCGAGCGCAAGGTCCCCGAAGAGCGCCGTGTCCCCGAGGACGTAGACGAGCTTGCCGCCGAAGGAGATCAAGAGCCCGGCCGGCGTGTGGACCGTGCCGTCGGGCGTCGTGCCGGTGTGCCACGCGGGCATGAGCTTGACCCAGCCCCAGTCGAACGTGACGGTGCCGCCGAGGTTCGGGTCGCGCACATCCTCGACGCCCTTCTCGGAGATCTCGCCGGCCAGCTCGACGATCGCCACGACCGTCGCGCCGCAGCGCTTCGCGATGTCGACCATGTCGAGGTAGTGGTCGACATGGCCGTGCGTCTGGAGGATGACGTCGCACTCCACCTCGTCGGGACCGCACGAGGCCGTCGGGCTGCCGCTGAGAAAGGGGTCGATGAGCAGCTTCGTGTCGCCGTCCTGCAGCAGGAACGTGGCGTGACCGAGCCAGGTGACTTCCATATGCGCTTCCTCCTACGCTCGTCGAGGGCGGGTGCGGCGAGTCTACGTTTCGATCGCGCTCGACCCCCGCGAGCCGGGCGCGGATCAGACCTCTCTCGCGGCCTCCGGGTGCAGCTGCAGGATCTCCTCGCCGGACTCGCCGGTCCGCACGCGGTAGGCCTCCTCGACGGGCAGGACGAACACCTTGCCGTCGCCGACGCCGCCGGTGCGCGCGTGCTTGAGGATCGTGTCGACGACCGTGCGGACGTCGCCCGCGGAGACGACGCACTCGACCTTGACCTTCGGCCGCAGGTAGTTCGTCAGCTCGGCGCCGCGGTAGCGCTCCGTGATGCCCCGCTGGCGACCCGAGCCCTTGACCTCGCTGACCGACAGCGAGGGAAACCCGAGGACGAGCAGCTCGGCCCGGATCGGCTCGAAGGCCTCGTGGCGGATGTACGCGATCACCATCTTCATCGTGGTTCACCTCGGGTCAAGGACGGTGGCGGTATGGGTGCGCGCACCGTATCCGACCCGCCCTGCCCGTGAGCGAACTTCGCTGTCAGCCGGGATCGCGGACGGGAACCTTGTCGTCCTCGGTCATGTCGGCACGGATGAGCAGCGCGCCCTCGCCGGTCGCGTAGGCCTCCTCGCCGTGGTGCACGATGTCCATCCCGATGGCCTCCTCCTCGTCGGAGCCGCGCAGCGGCATGACCGCGCCGATGACCCGCAGCAGCGCGTACGTCGCGACGAACGCGTAGATCGGCGCGGCGACGGCCGCGACGAGCTGCGACCCCAGCTGGCCGGCGTCGCCGAAGAACAGCCCGTCGGCCACGCCGTTCCACTCGATCTGCGCGAAGAACCCGATGAAGACGATCCCGGTGAAGCCCGCGATGCCGTGCGCGGCGAGGACGTCGAGCGTCTCGTCGACGCGGGTCCGCGTCCGCCAGACGAGCACGAAGTAGCTCGGCACCGCGGCGATCGCGCCGAGCACCATCGCCCACGCCGGGCTGACGAAGCCGCCCGCCGGCGTGATCGCGACGCAGCCGACGATGATCGCCGTCGCCGCACCGACGGCCGTCACGGTGCGCCCGCGGATAGCGTCGAGGATGGCCCACACGGCGACGGTGCACGCGGGCGTCAGCAGCGTGTTCGTGAAGGCGAGCACGCCCGCGTTGCCGGTCGAGAACCCGCTGCCGCCGTTGAAGCCGAACCAGCCGAACCACAGCAGCCCGGAGCCGAGCAGCACGTACATCCCGTTGTGCGGCAAGAGCGCCTGGCGCCCGTAGTCCTTGCGCGCGCCGACGACGAGCGCCGCGGCGAGCGCCGAGAAGCCCGAGCCCATCTCGACGGGCACGCCGCCCGCGAAGTCGAGCGTGCCCTGCTGGGCCAGCCAGCCGCCGCCGAACGCCCAGTGCGCCAGCACCGCGTAGACGAGGACCGACCACAGCGCCGCGAAGACGAGGAACGGCCCGAAGCGCATCCGCTCGACGACCGCGCCGGAGACGAGCGCCGTCGTGATGATGCAGAACGTCGCCTGAAAGGCGAAGAAGACGAGGTGCGGGATCGTCGGCGCCCGCTCGCTCGGCTCGAAGCCGACGCCGTTGAGCAGCGCGTGGTCGAGGCCGCCGATGATCTTCGCGGTCCCGTCGAACGCGACCGAGTAGCCGATGAGCGCCCACGTGACGACCGCGACGGCGATCGCCGCGACGCACATCATGAAGGTGTTGAGCGTGTTCTTCGAGCGCACGAGGCCCGCGTAGAACATGCCGAGCGCCGGCGTCATCATCAGCACGAGCGCGGTCGCGACGAGCATCCACGCCGTGTCGCCCGTGTCGACGGTGCTTGCTGCTCCGAGGATCGAGGTCATGTGCTCGGGGTGACGGCCGCGACGTCCGTGTCGCCGGTGCGGATGCGCACGACCCGCTCGAGCGGCACGACGAACACCTTGCCGTCGCCGAGCTCGCCGGTCCGGCCGCCCTCGCAGATGGCGTCGAGCGTCGGATCCACGAACTCGTCCGACACGGCGATCTCGAAGCGCACCTTCTCCGACAGGCCCATCTGCACGCGCGTGCCGCGGTAGTTCTCCACGCGATCGAGCTCGCCGCCGTGGCCCTGCACGCGGCTGAGCGAGATCCCGCGCACCTCGGCGCGGTACAGCGCCTCGAGCACGTCGTTGACCTTGTCCGGCCGGACGATCCCGATCACGAGCTTCATGGCGTCTTCGAATCCCCCTCGATGGCTAGCTCGCAGGAGGCTCGCCGGATGTGGCTGACGGGTCGTTGTCCCGATGGACAAAGATCCGGTCGGGCCGCTGGCCCGGCTGTACAACGATCAGGCCGGCGGGCTGGCCCGAGTGTCGGGGTGGCGCGCCCACTCCGACGCGAACTCGGCCCCGAACACGACGACGTTCGCCGCCGCGTAGACGAAGATCAGCAGCGCCATCGCGGCGCCGAGCGAGCCGTAGATCGCGCCGAAGTCCGCAAGCTGCTCGAAGTACAGCTCGAGGCCGAACTTCACGATCGTCAGGCCGATCGCCCCGACGATCGCGCCGGGCCAGATGTCGCGCAGCGGCTCTTGGTGCATCGGCAGGACGCGGTAGAGGAACAGCAGCCCGAGCGCGACGAACGCGAACGGCAGGACGTCGCCGGCGAGCTCGATGAGGATTGCGAGCAGCCAGCCGCCGTTGTCCTCGTCGTCGAGGACGCCGGCGAGCCGGTGGGTCGCGGTCAGCGACACGCTCAGCCCGAGGATCGACGTGCCGCCGAGGATCAGCGCGAAGTCCAGCGCCTTGCGCTTGAGCAGCGGCGGGCGCTCGTGGATGTCCCACGCCTCGTTGATCGAGTGGCGCAGCGCGCCCATGATCCCGCTGGCGGCGACGAGCAACAGGATCGTCGTGAAGATCCCGAGGCTGCCGGCCTGCTCGAGGGCGTCGCCGACGGAGCGCTCGAGCTTCGGCCGGTCGCCGCTGGACGCGAGCGGGACGTTGTCGAAGACCGTCTGGATGATCCGCTCGCGGATCTCGGCGTCCTCGAAGGCGAGCCCGAAGGCGGCCGCGAGCAGCAGCACGAGCGGGATGAAGGACAGGATCGCGAAGAAGCTGATCTGGGCGGCCGAGCGGTGGCCGCGGTCCTCGACGAACTCGAGGGTCGCGCGCCTGGTCGTGTCGACGGTGCGCTTCCCGAACTCGCGAAGGTCGGGTCGGCGCACGGGCGCACTATGCCCGCTCGGCACTCCTGCTACGACAGTGCCCCCGTTGCGCTCGTGCGCCGGTCGCGGCGCACGGCCCGCAGCGCGACCGCCAGGCGCCGCACCGCCTCGTCGTGCAGCGCCGGCTCGACGAGCCCGAACGACAGGCGCATGCTCGTGCGCGACGACTTCTCCGCCTCGATCGCGCCGCCGGGCAAAAACGAGACGCCTTCGCGCAGCGCCTCGACGTAGAGCGCGCGCTCGTCGACCGGGTCGTGCAGCGTGACCCACGTGTTGTGGCCGCCGGCCGGCACCGTCCACGTCGCGTCGTGGCCGAGGTGGCGCTCGAGGGCGCGCAGCAGCGCGTCGCGGCGGTCGCGGTAGACCGGGATCGCCTCCGCGAGCAGCCGCTCGTGGCGATCGCCGCGCAGGTAGCGCGCGCCGAGATGCTGCGGCAGCGCGGCCGTGTGGATGTCGGAGTCGAGCTTGAGCTGCACGAGCCGCCCGAAGACGGGCCCGCTCGCCGCGATCCAGCCGACGCGCAGCCCGCCGCCGATCGTCTTCGACAGCGAGTCGACGTAGATGACGTGCGACGGCGCCCGCTCGCGCAGCCGCCGCAGCGGGGCGCCTTCGTAGCGGATCGTCGCGTAGACGCCGTCGTCGAGGACGAAGAACCCGCGCGTGCGCGCGAGCTCGACGAGCTTGTCGCGGCGCTGCGGCGAGAGGTCGGCGCCGGTCGGGTTCGCGCACGAGGACTGCAGCACGACGAGCTTGATCTCGTGGCGCGCGAGGATGCGCTCGAGCACGTCGATGTCGGGCCCCTCGGCGTCGACGGGCAGCGGCAGGACGCGCGCCCCCGTCGCCTTGAGCGACGCGAGGCTGCCCGCGAACGTCGGCGACTCGATGACCGCGACGTCGCCGGGGCCGAGCGTCGCGCGGGCGACGAGGTCGATCGCCTGGCGCGCGCCCGACGTCACGAGGATCTCGTCGGCGCTGCGCGCGTAGCCGGCATCGACGCCGAGCTCGGCGAGGCGCTCGCGCAGCTCTGGCAGGCCCTCGACCTGCAGGTAGTCGGTGACGGCGCGCGGCGTGTCGCGGGCGATCTCGGCGGCGATCTCCGCGAGGTCCTGCGACGGGCACAGCTCGGGATCGGGGAACCCGGAGCCCAGCGCGATCGTGTCCTTCGCGTGCGGCGCGTGCAGCGAGTCGCGCAGCATCTCGTCGGCGTAGGACAGCGTGCGCGGCGCGAGCATCCCGAGCTGCCAGTCGTGGTCGATGGGTCCCGTGCCCGGGGCGGCCGCCGGGACGTTGCGCCGCACGAACGTGCCGCGCCCGACGGCGGCCGTGACGTAGCCGAGCTCCGCGAGGCGCCGGTAGACGCGCACGGCCGTGAGGTGGTTGATGCCGGCATCCGCGGCGAGGGCGCGCGTCGCCGGGAGCTTGGCCCCCGGCTCGAGGGCGCCGTCGTCTACGAGCTTTGAGATGTGCTCGACGAGCTGCTGCGTCATCGAGGTCTCGCCGTCGCGCTTGAGGTCCAACACGCCCAAAGTGTGTGACATTGACATCGTGGTGTGGGATCGTACAGTCGTCGTACACGTTCGTCAAAGGGGGTCCGTATGTCGTACACACTCGAAAGACTGATCGATCGGTTTGCGCAACGGGACGTCGCGCGCATGACCTCGCCGCCGGCGGGCGCGGCCCCCGCCGTCGTGATCCGCCCGGCGCGCGACGCCGACCTGCCGCTGCTGCACGACCTCGCCGAGCTCGACTCGGCCGCGCCGTTGCACGGCCCCGCGCTGCTCGCGATCGTCGACGGCGTGATCTGGGCCGCCCGTGGCCTCGACGACGACCGCGTCATCGCCGATCCGTTCAAGCCGAGCGCGGCCGCCGCCGGCCTGCTCGCGCTGCGCGTGAGGCAGCTGCGCACCGCGGCGGCCGGCGCGCAGCCGCGCCGCGCGTCGCTGCGCCGGCGCCTTGCCGGCCGCGCCGGCGCCTCCTGAGCGCCCGCCGGCCTCCTTGCCGGCCGCGCCGGCGCATCCTGAGCGCCGGCCGGCCTCCTGGCGCCGCGCGCGTGGTTCGAAACGCAAGTCAGGCTTGCGTTTTGAACCACTCGCTCTGGCGAGCCGCACCGCAACTTGTCTGGCGCTTGTGTTTTCATAACCCTAAGCCGAGTCCGGCGGCGCCATGCGGCGCCGGAGCGGGGGACCCACGGTGATCGACGCAGATCACGGGGGCGAATTGCCGCGTCATGCGGCATAGCGCGGTCTTTGCGCGCGAGCCCGGCAGCTAACCCCGTAGGCGACACAAAGAGACGCCGACCGGGAGGACCGCCGCGTGTTGTTCGAGTCGTACATCGCCCCCGCCGCCGCCATGACCGCCGCGGTGCTCTTCTCGCTGCTGCTGTGCGCCTCCGCGGTCAATGCGGCGCAGTCCTCCGTGCCGCGCGCCCGTTACGCCGACGGCGCGATCGTCAAGCGCGGCGACACCGGCGGGACGGTCCGCAAGGTCCAGCGCGCGCTCGGGATCACGGCCGACGGGGTCTACGGGATGGCCACGGCGCGCGCGGTCGACGCCTTCCAGGCGCGAGCGAACCTGCACCGCAGCGGCCGCGTCGACCGCAGCACGTGGCGCGCGCTGTTTCGCTCTCCGGTCGGGTCCGCGGGCACCGGCAAAGACCCCGACGACTCCGGCGGCTCCGCGCCCGAGGACCCGGAGGACCCCGGCTTCGGCGATCCCGCCATGCCGCCGGGGACCACCGCGCCCGTGCCAGGCAGCTGCGCGACCGCCCTCGCCGCCCCGCTGCGCGGCGCCGTCACGAAGAGCAGCGGGTTCGGCGACGGGCGCAACCACGAGGGGATCGACCTCACGGCGCCCATCGGCACCCCGGTCCGCGCGGTCGCGTGCGGCGTCGTCGAGTCCGCGGGCACCCAGAGCGGCTACGGCAGGATCGTCTGCGTCCGCCACAGCACGACGTTCGTCACGTGCTACGCCCACCTCTCCTCGATCGCTCGCGCGAAGGGCGCGATCATCGCGCAGGGGCAGGTCATCGGGCGCGTCGGCATGACCGGCCGCACCTCAGGCCCGCACCTGCATTTCGAGACCCGCGTCAACGGGACCGCGCGCAACCCCGAGCCGTACCTCGCCGGAACGCGCGCGATCCCCGCCTGAGCCCCTCGCGGCTCACCCCGCCGGATGCCAGCCGATAACGCCACGGTCGCATTCGTGCGTCACGATGGACGTGTGACCGCCAACGCAGACGCAGTCGGCCCACACTCGATCGCGGCGCTCGAGCTGCTGAGCGACGTGCTCTCGGGCGTCGACGAGGAGCCCGGCTCCGACCAGTTCTTCTCGCGGCTCGCCGAAGCCGTGTGCCGCCTGGCCCAGATGGACCGCGCCGTGATCTTCAGCTACGACGACGCGCGCCGGCGGGTCCATGCGGCGGGGGCGTTCGGCGTCGCGCTCGAAGATTTCACCGACGGCCACGTCACCGTCGAGTCGGCGCCGGTCGCGCGGCAGGCGCTCACCGAGGATCGCGTCATCGAGGTCCTGCCGGACGACGGCCACGACATCTCCGAGGACTTCGCCGAGCTCGTCGGCGACCACGCGCTCGTGTACGTCCCGATCGTCGCCGCCGGCCGCTGGATCGGCGTCATCCTCGCGGAGCCCGTGCCCGGCACCTCGCCGATCGACGAGCCCAAGCGCGACCTGCTGTGGATGCTCGGCAAGACGATCGCCCTCGCGTCCTCGTCGCGGATCGCCACGTACGAGACCGAGCGCGCGCGCGAGCTCGAGGAGCGCATCGACTTCGCGCGCGACATCCACGACGGCGTCGTCCAGCGGCTGTTCGGCGTGTCGCTCGCGCTGTCGAGCGAGCAGCCGCTGACGGCGGAGGCTCGCGCGCGCTGCGCGGCCGAGGTGCGCGCCGCGCTCGGTGAGCTGCGCTCGGCGCTGCAGCGCCCGCTCGGGCGCTCGTCGCCGCCGACCGGCACGACGCTCGCCGGCGAGCTCGACCGCCTCAGCGCCGAGCACCCCGACCTCGGCCTCGCGATCGAGGGCGCGGTCTCCGGCGTCCCGGCCGGCCTCGAGCCGCTCGCGCAGTCGGTCCTCACCGAGGCGGTCCGCAACGCGCGCAAGCACTCCGATGCCCAGCGCCTGCTCGTCCGCACGCACTGCGACGACGGCACGTTCGTGCTCGAGATCGAGAACGACGGCGTGCCGGCGCTGCGGGCCGCGAGCACCGGCGTGGGCCTGCGCCTGGCGGCGCTCGAGGCGCTGCAGGCCGGCGGGCTCGTCGAGTTCGGCGAGCGCCAGCCCGGCACGTGGCAGGTGCGCCTCGTGGTCCCGATCCCGGGCCGTGACTCGGCGTGAGCAGGCTCCCGACCCCGCCGCGCGCGACGCCGTGAGCGCGCGCCCCGATCCCGCCACCGCGGACGACGCGAGGGCGCCCTCCGAACCCGCAGGCGCGCTCGCGGAGCGCCTGCGCGTGCTCGTCGTCGACGACCACGACGTCGTGCAATGGGGCTTTCGGCTGATGCTCGGCGAGCTCGAGTGGGTCGAGCGCTGCCTGTCGGCGCGCACCGGCGACGAGGCGCTCGACCTCACGCGCCGCCACGCCCCCGACGTCGCGCTCGTCGACCTCTTCCTCGGCGGCGAGTCGGGCCCCGACGTCTGCGAGCGGCTGCTCACCGCGCGCCCCGAGCTGCGGGTCCTGCTCATCTCCGGCGCCGGGCGGATCTCCGCGGCGACGGCCGCCGCCTGCGGCGCGAGCGGCTTCATCCCGAAGGACTGGCCGGCCGCAGACGTCGCGCGCGCCGTGCGGATGGTCGCGCTCGGCATCCCGCTGTTCGACGATGACGTGCCGGGCGACGCGCCCGTGAAGCTCACGGGCCGCGAGCAAGAGGTGCTCGCGCACGTCGCGGGCGGTGCGACGAACCGCGAGATCGCCGCGGAGCTGCACCTGTCCCCGCACACGGTCAAGGAGCACACGAGCGCGCTGTATCGCAAGCTCGGCGTGCGCAACCGCGCGGAGGCCGTGCAGCGCGCGCAGCGCCTCGGCCTGCTGGCCTAGCCTGAGCGTCCTGTCTCGTTGGCCATAGGGTCGACCCCCCCGGTTGGGGGGAACCGTTTGTGTGCAGTCGATGAAACCGCGACGGTGAAGGTGTGCTTGAACCCACCGCCGGCAAAGAACATCCAGCCATGACGATCACCATGACGCGCCGAAAGCACGACGAAGGACCGATCCTGCTGACCGGGGCCACGGGATTCGTCGGCATGGAGCTGCTCGTGCGCATCATCGAGCAGACCGATCGCGACGTCGTCGCGCTCGTCCGCGCGTCCGACGACGCGGCGGCCGCGGCGCGGATCGACACGCTGCTGACGCTGATCCTCCCGCCCGAGCGGCGCGGGGCCGCGCGCCGTCGCGTGCACGCCGTGGCCGCGGATCTCGAGTCGCCGGGGCTGGGGTGCAGCGAGGCGACACGCGACCGGCTGACCGCGAGCATCGGCGCCGTCGTGCACTGCGCCGCCTCGGTGAGCTTCACGCTCGAGCTCGAGGACGCGCGGCGCATCAACGTCGAGGGGACGCGCGAGATCATGCAGCTGGCGAAGGAGGCGCAGGACTACGGCGTGCTCGATCGTGTCGTGCACGTCTCGACGGCGTACGTCGCCGGCGAGCGCGGCGGCCGGGCGCGCGAGCGCCAGGGCGACGTCGGCCAGGACTTCCGCAACACCTACGAGCGCACGAAGCTCGAGGCCGAGCAGGTCGTGCACGACAGCGGGCTGCCCGCGGCGATCGTGCGGCCAAGCGTCATCGTCGGCGACAGCGTGACCGGCTGGACGCCGTGCTTCAACGTCATCTACTGGCCGCTGCAGGCGTTCTCGCGCGGGCTGTTCGACCCGATCCCCGGCGACCCGGAAGCGCCAATCGACATCGTGCCGGTCGACATCGTCGCGAACGCGCTGCTCGACCTCGTGTGCGGCCCCGTGCGCTGCGGCCCGTTTCACGTGGTCGCGAGCGACGAGGCCGTCACGAACGACCGCCTCGCGACGATGGCCGCGGAGTTCTTCGACACGGCGCCGCCGAAGTTCGTCGGCCCCGGCGTGGACCCGTCCGCCGAGGGCCGCGCGGGCGTGTTCATGTCGTACTTCAAGGTCCGCTGCGTGTTCGACGCGCTGCGGGCGCGACGGATGCTCGGCGCGACCCCGCCGTCGATCGAGGACTACTTCCCGGCGTTGATGCGCTACGCCCGCGACGCGCGCTGGGGCAAGGAGCCGTCGCCGCGCTGGGCGGTCGGCCGCGCCGCCATCGAGCGCGCGGCCTAGCTCGCACTGGAAGCCCCCGGGCCGGCGGTGCGCCTTCGCGCACCGCCGACATCGATCCCGCTGCCCTCGAAACACACGGCCGGATCGTGGGTCGATCAGCTAGTTCTTGGCCGTGTACTTCACGTTGCCGGAGTCGCAGGTGCCCAGCACCGCGGCGCCCGTCGGATCGGCGGGATCGTGGACGACGATCTTCAGCGACCACGTTCCGGTGATCTTCGTCCGCGCCTGGTTGACGCGGCCGGACAACGAGCCCGAGACCTCGCCCGCGCCCCTGCCTGCCGCGGGGTCGGCAGGAACCCGCGTCATGAACGTCGACTTGAACCCGCCGCGCTTGATCGGGAGGTTCTTGTAGCTGTCGCCGAGGGTGGTGAAGTCGTCCGGCAGCCCACAGGCGAGGTCCACGACGATGTCGGCCTTGAGGATCTTCGTGCCGGCCTTGTTGAGCTCGAAGACGACCGGATAGCCCTGCAGGTCGCCGGCGACAGCACCGGTGACGCCTCCGTACACGACGGCCTTGGTGACGGTGCTGCCCTGGGCGGCAGCGACCGGTCCTGCGATCGCACACGCCGTCACGACGGCGGCGGTAAGGATCTTGCGGTTCATGGTGTGGCTCCTTGGCTTGGGTGAGAGTGCCGTGACGAGTGTCGATCCTTGACATCACGGATCCTCGCGGAGCCTCACCACCTGCGATAGGCACCCAGGGTCTAGCCGCTGACACCTCCGTCCACCCTGCCCGCGGGGCACGGCGGCAGATAAAGGTGAACCGTCACCGCGCGTCGCCGAGGGCGTCGATCGCGAGCTCGAACTCCGAGTACGGCCGCAGTGTCTCGGGCGCGCGGATGCGCTGTGGCTTGCCGACCTCGGACACGCTAAGCTCGGCGACGATCTTGCCGGAGGAGATGCCGCCGACCTTCGCCCGGTCGGCCTTCGGGATCTCGAACGTCATCGTGAAGCCTGCCTTGTGCAGCACCTTGTCTCGTTCGCCGATCCAGGACTCGCCCCGCTTGATCCGCACGCCGCGGACGATGACCCTGCGGGCGCGAGGCGTGATGGAGGTGGGCAGACCCGTGGCGCGCGCTATGCCCAGCGATGTCATGAGCCCGAGCAGCGTGTTCGCATCCTTGAGGATCCGGCCGGCGGTGAAGCCCGTCGTGATGTGCACGACCTCGACGCCATCGATGACCTCGGTGCCGGCGACCCGCCGATCGGTCTCCCAGCGCGCCGGCGCGATCCCGAACTGCTCGAGGGTTCGCGTCAGCCCGTTGGCCCCGCGCGCCGACGACCGCACGAGCCGGCTTCGCACCCGCGCAGGGAGCTCGTAGCCGGTCGAGCCGAGGCTCACGTACGACCGGCCGGCCAGCGACGAGAGCTCGACGCCGTTGTCGCCTACACCCATGTCGATCTCGTACTCGGGCAGCGCGCTGCCCTTGCGCACGCGGAACGCGCCGCTGATCGAGGTCGAGAACGGCTCGGCGAACCCGCGAGCGCCCTTGAGCGTGTACTCGATCTCGGCGTCGATGCGACCCGACCGGGCGGCGGGGTTGCGGCCGGCGGCTCGCTCGACGAGCGCATCGGCTTGCTGCGACGTCGCGGTGCTGTCGCGCGGCGCGCCGCCGGATTCGGATGCGCCACCGCAGGCCGCGATCGCGATCGCGATCGCGCCCAGCACCGGGGCGCCAAGCCAGAGCAACGGTCGTTCGCCTCTTGAGTTCCACATAGCGTGTATATACACCTATCTTGGTCGGAACTCAAGCCGGCTGCAGAGGGTCCGGTCGCCTCGCGGCCGCGTCGCGGGAACCTTGCGGGGCGCTCGTGCCCGGATGTAGGATCGGCCGTGCGCATCGTGGGGGATGTGAGGCAGACAAACCGGGGGGTTACGCATGACCGTGCCGACAGACCGTCGTCCGACGACGACGCACCTGACCACCGTCTTTGCGATCGCGATCGCGCTGCTCGTAGCGCTCGCGGCGCCGGCATCCGCACCGGCGCAGTTCCCCCTTGGATGTCAGGCGCTCGTGCGGGACACCGACGCTGCCGTCGGCGGGGTCGTCGGCCAGGTGGATGACGGCGTCGTCGACCCCGCGGTCGACGGCTTCATGGGTGGGGTCGTCGACGGGGCCGCCGCCCCGGCCGTCGACGGGATCTTCGACGGCCTCGATGGCGTGGTCGTCAGCGGGGGCGGCAACGGGGTCGTGAGCGGGGTCCTCAGCGCGATCGTCGGCGCGGCTGTCTACGGGGTCCTGGACAACGACGTCGGGAGCCCGGACGAGTGCCCGTCTCGTAGGTAGAGGTAGGTCCGCAGCTCGTACCCTCAGGGGTGCACCCACCGGCCTCGCCGGCACGTGAGTTCGATCACGGTTCCACTGGGTGTTGTGGTCTGAGTGGTCGAGCCCTCGCCGGCCTCGGTGCCGTCCTCCATGACGCAGTCGGGATAAAACGGGAGCTGGGCTGTGGCCGGCGAGGTCGCGAACGCCGCCGGCAGCGCGACGACAGCGATGGTCAGAATGAGAAGGCTGCGCCGGTACGGGGGGCGTGTCAGGACCATGTGATCGTCACCCGGTTCGACGTCGCGATCGTCATCTCGCCCCAGGGGTGGTACACCACCTGCGCATAGGGGTCGTATCCGTCGCCGACGAACTCCCTGACCTCGGAGACGTAGGTATGGACGCCGACGGCAGTCTGCTGCTCGAACATCGTGCAGGTCGTGGCCGCCTGGCAGATCTTGGAGTTCCCGCCACCGACCTCGTAGATGTAGATGAACCTGTTGAGGTTGGGCGAGATGTTGGTCGCGGCCGTGATCGTCGCGATCCCGTCCGGGTGCAGGCTTGTCGGCGTTGCCGAGAGCCACACGCTGTCCCGCGGCCTCGCCGAGGCAGGCGTCGCCGCGATGGACAGCGCCGCCGCGACGGCGGCCAGCGTCATCGCCGCGCGGGCGGTGCTCCGCGATCTAAGCGCGGCTCTCGTAAATGACGTACGTGGAATGCGCATCGGACGCGTCCCTTCTGTGTGGAGGTTGTTGAAGCCGTCCACCGCATAGGGCGCGCAGCCGGTCAGCAGATACAAGTGTGAGGCAGGTCACGGTCAAGGCCGAGGCGTGAACCGGTCGGTCGATCGCGTGCGACAGGAAGTCATGAGCACTTCACTGTCTTCGCACAAGCTCGACCTCGCGCCGCCCCGACGCCATCAGGGCGGGGTGAGGCGCACGCGGCTCGTCTCGGCACTCACGGTCGCGATTGCGGTGAGCCTGACGTCGGCCTGCACCGCGGCCGGCGCGCGCCCGACGCCGGACGCCGTGGCCGCCCAGTCCGCGCTGCTGGCAGCATTCGAAGACCACCCCATCGTGGCGCTCGGCCAGGCGCACGAGCTTCGCCAACAGGACGACTTCATCGTCGACCTCCTGCGCCACCCGCGGTTCGCGGCATCGGTGGACAGCATCGTCGTGGAGTTCGGCAACGCGCGCTTTCAGAAGCGCGCCGATCGCTACGTCGCGGGCGGTTACGTCCCGCTGCGCGCGCTGCGCCAGATCTGGCGCGACGCGATCGGCTCGGCGCCCGACGGGGTGGTCGACGAGTCGCCGGCCAAGTTCTTCGCCGCGGTGCGCCAGCTCAACCGGACGCTCGCGCCCGGTGACCGCATCAGGGTCGCGCTTGGCGATCCGGCGTTTGACTTCCGCACCCTCCGACACCAGCGCGATGTCTTCCGCGCGGGCGCACGCCGCGATCAGGTCTTCGCGGCTGCCGCCGAGCGTGAGGCGCGAGGCGGCCGCCACGTGCTCCTGCTGTCGGGCTACATGCACTTCGTGCGCCTGCCGCTCAGGCCGTTCGGCCCGAACGCCATGCGCATCCTCGAGCGCGGGCGACCGCACCGAGTGTGGGTCGTCGTGCCGTATGCCGGCATCGGTGCGCGGGGCCAGGACGAGTTCGAGCGCCGTCACCTCCCGGCGGTCGCGCAGACCGTGCTTCAGCCGCTTACCGGCGCGCTGGGCGCCGAGCCCGCCGACCGCATCCTGCCCGACATCCTGCCGCCGCCCAAGCGGGGCGCCAAGCGGCCGGCCGCGCCGTACCCCGGCCTGCAACTCAGCGAGATCGCCGACCAGCTGATCACGTTCGGCCGGTGCTCGGAGCTGCGCGCGACGCGCTTCTCCCAAGCGCAATGGCGCGATCCTGTGTATCGGGCAGAGCTGAACCGCCGCAGCCGCATCTTGGCCGGGCGCCGGTTCGTCCCGCCTCCGGCCTCGTTCTCGAACGCTCTCTACTGCCCGCTCGTGCGCGGGCAGTCCCAGACGTGAGGCGGCGCGGGACGTGATCGCTATCCGGGCTTCGTCTCGACGTAGACGGTGCGCACGGTCCAGGGCTCGCATGTGCCCTGTGCGTAGGTGGTTGTCGACTGGAGACGCGCCCAGCCGCCGTAGAAGTCCAGAGACCAGGGGCAGTCGAGGTGCACACGGAAGTAACCGCCCGAGCCGGTGCAGTTCGCCCATCCGATCTCTTGGATCTTGCCTGTGGTGCAGTTGGCGGTGACGGCCTCGCTGGGCGCGGCCAGGACCAGTGCCCCGGCCGCCGTGACGATGCCGGCGCCCAGGATGCTCGCGATCCGACGCGAGCGTCGTCTCGTCCGCAAGGCGAGCGGTCCAAGCGTTCGCATCATTCGCTTCTCCTTCGTTATCCGGGGTGGTAGATGTCTCACTGGTCGCGCCCGCGGGGATGCATGCGTGCGGTTACAACCAGATCACGTCGGCGAGCGCGAGCGCATCGGCAGACGCGGCTGCCAGAACGCCCGAGATCACGCAGACGGCGCTCACGAGCGTCATGGCGAGCGCGCGGGATGTCGGCCGGTCGCGGGTCGTAACGGCGGCGGCAACGACGCGATGCGTGAACGCCTCCTCCGTGGTGCGGTCAAACCGGTTGGTGTGAGCGTTGGTAGGCACGTGACTCCGATCGAGTGGACGTTGGTTCGTGGCTTTGATCATGGTGCGGAGGATGGCGTGTCGCCATTCGCGCCACTACGGCCGATGGTTGACCGTTCACTGGTCTTCTGTCTACGTACAGGTCGACTTTGGTAGGGGTCGCCACCATTACCAGTGGCGTAGGCTGCTGAATACCGAAGTGATGCTCACCACAGTGCAATCTCCGAGGAGTGGCCGGCGCTGGCGGCGCGCGTGGCTGTCCGGCGATGTGTTCCGCGCGCGCACGCGCTCAGGCGCTGGATCCGATCGGGCGATCGACGTGGTGCTAGCGCTCGTCGGGGCTGCCATCGGAGCGTTGATGTTGTTGGAGTTCTCGCCGTTGCACTCCCGTGAGGGGCTGGTCGATATCGCGCTCGGCATCGCGGCATGGCTGGCGCTGTGCGCCTGGAGGTGGCATCCGACTGCGGTCGCGGTGTTCGCGATGCTCGCTGCGAGCGTGTCGGCGGCAGCCGTCGGGCCGGCGATCGTTGCCGCGTTCTGCGCGACTGTGCGGGCCCCGCGGCGCGGCGTGGTGGTTGTCGCCGCAGCGTCCGCGCTGTCGGCTGCCGCGTTCCCGGCCATCTACTCGTCCTCGCACGGCTACCTCGCGGATGCTGCGGTGGGGGAGTTGGTGACCGCCGTGGTGCTTGGCTGGGGTCTGTTCGTTCGCGCACGCGGTCAGCTGGTGCGATCACTCCGCGAGCGCGCCGACCGGTTGGAGCGCGAACAGCGGCTGAACGTTGCTCAAGCCCGTGACGGCGAGCGGCGCCGGATTGCCGGTGAGATGCACGATGTGCTTGCTCACCGCGTGTCGCTGCTGAGCGTCCATGCCGGGGCGCTCGAGTTTCGCCCCGACGCGCCCGCGCACGAGATCGCCGCGGCCGCGGGCGTCATCCGCGACAGCGCTCACGGGATCCTGCAAGACCTGCGCGAGGTGATCGGCGTGCTGCGCTCCGACGCCGACAGCGCCGGTCTCGTCGCGCCGCAGCCGACGCTCGCGCACGTTCCCGCGCTGGTGGCGGAGTCCCTCGCCGCCGGAGCGCAGATCAGCTGCTCGATCGATGTACCGGACGATCGGGAGCTGCCGCCCGCGTTGGGTCGCACCGTCTACCGGCTCGTGCAAGAAGGCCTGACCAACGCGCGCAAGCATGCGCCGGGGTCTGCGGTCCAGATCGACGTGAGAGGACGGCCGGGCGGTGCGCTGGCCGCTCGGGTGATCAGTTGCCCGACGCTCGTGGCAGCGCAGCCAGCGGCACCCGGGTGGGGCATCGGGCTTGTCGGGCTGCGCGAGCGCGTGACGCTGGCAGGCGGCGTGCTTACGCATGGAAGCGACGCCAACGGCAACTTTGTTCTGCAGGCAACGCTGCCATGGCGCGTGTGAGCTCCGCGATCCGCGTCTTGCTCGTCGATGACGACGCGCTCGTGCGCGGCGGCCTGCGCATGATGCTCGACGGTGCGAACGCGATCACCGTCGTCGGCGAGGCTGACGACGGCCACGCCGTGCTCGGCGCCGTCGACGCGCATCGCCCTGATGTGGTGCTGATGGACCTGCGCATGCCCGAACTGGACGGTGTCGCCGCGACGCGCTTGGTGTGCGCCCAGCCCTCTCCGCCCGCCGTGCTCGTGCTCACGACCTTTGACGCCGACGAGCTCGTGGTCCGCGCGCTGCAGGCCGGCGCCGCGGGCTTCTTGCTCAAGGACACACCGCCGGTCGAGATCGTCCGGGCGATCGAGGTGGTGCACGCGGGCGAGTCGATGCTCTCTCCCACGGTCACGCGCCGACTGATCTCGTTGATCGCGGGCGACGCCGAAACGGCACGGCGCGCACAGCTGGCCCGCGAGCGCATCGCAGGCCTCAGCGCGCGAGAGTACGAGGTCGCGCTGGCCGTCAGCCGCGGCCACGCCAACGCCCGGATCGCTCACGACCTGCATCTGAGCGTGGCAACCGTCAAGGCATACGTCTCACGGCTGCTGATCAAGCTCGAGGTCGACAACCGCGTACAGGTCGCGCTCATGATCCAGAGCGCCATCGCTTAGGGCGGTAGAGGGACGAGCCTCTCACCGCGGCGATGTCAGGGGCGAAGCGCCTCGTGCCAGGCCGCTGTATCGGTGATCTGGACGAGCTCGGAGACGCGCCCGCCGTCGAAGCGCAGGATGTGGGCGAACGCGGCACCGAGCACCCGGGCGCTATCGCGCGTCGTGCCCACGTACCGGCCGACGACGACCATGCGATCGCTCCCCGCGGGGAGGTATTCGTCGGGGATGGGACGGACGTCCACCGCGGCAAATACCTTCGCCCAGCATCCGGCCAACATCCAATCGCGCCCGTCGTACGTGCCGCCCAGACGTTGTGGCATGCCCGCGCACACCACGCCGCGAAAATCCGGGGTCAATGCCGCCATCAACGCCGGCCCGTCGTGTGTCTGAAGGGCGTTGTACATCCGGCGGGCGCCCGCGAGGTTGGAATCCGTCATGCGTCCTCCTTGGCCTTCGTCCCGGCGGATAGCGATGTGGCGCTCAGCAGGTCCACGATGCGGCGCAGGTCCTCCGGCCGATCGGTCCGGGTCTGACTGTTGCGGCTCAGCTGGTGGTGGCCGATGTAGAAGCCGTAGGCGAGCCAGGCGCGCTGCTCGGCTTCGGTCGCGTCGCATCCGAGCTCGGTGAAGATTCGGTGCAGCGCATCGAGACGCCGGCGGATGACGCGGGCCAGCACCGGCCCGACGAGCGGGTCCTCGCCGGCGGAGGCAAGCGCGACCTCGATCGCATCGACCGGTTTTTCGTAGACCTCACGAAAGAGGACGCGCAGGCGCGCTACGGGGTCGGTCACGGTCTCAAGGAGCGCGAGGCGATCAACCGTGCGCTCACGTTCCCACTGTGTGAGAGCGGCGGCGACGAGGTCACGGCGGTCGCTGAAGTGCCAGTAGAAGCTGCCGCGCGTCGCGCCAAGAACTTTGGCTATGCGATCGACCGCGACATCCGACACGCCGCCGCTTGCGATCGCCTCGAGGGCCACGCGAATCCAGTCCTCCCGGGTCAAAAGCGTCTTGCCGGATCGCGTCGCCATCTTCCATACAGTACTGTATGGAAAGCGTCCCATCAACTACCGCTTGAGACAGGTGAACCATGACCGCCCCTACGGTGACTCGCCGGCTACGCGCCGCGTTCGGCAGTCTCGTGTTCCTCGTGCTGGCGCCCGGGATGGTGGCCGGCGTGTTGCCGTGGCTGCTCACCGCGTGGCAGGGGCGTTCGCCATGGCCGCAGCAGATCGCAGGACTTACGCTGCTCGTCGGCGGAACGATCGTCCTGCTTGCCGCGTTCGCCCGCTTCGCCGTCGAGGGCCTTGGGACGCCGGCACCGGTCGCGCCGACGGAGCACCTGGTGATCGGCGGGCTCTATCGCTACGTGCGCAATCCGATGTACCTCGCGGTCGGTGCGACGATCATCGGCCAAGCCCTCATCCTCGGGCGGCTCGTCCTGCTCGCATACGCCGCGCTGTTCGCTACCGCGGTTGCCGTGTTCGTCAACACCTACGAGCAGCCCACGCTGACCGACCGCTACGGCAAGAACTACGACTCCTACCGGCGCGCCGTGCCGGCTTGGTGGCCGCGCCGGCGGCCGTGGACCAGCCCGTGACGCGCGCTGCCGCCCTGCCGGCCCCGGGCTCACCCACCAACCAGAACCCCCGGGACGCTCGGCTCGGACTGCTCGAGATACGCCGACAGGGCCGAGACGAGCGTGTCGACCTCCTCGTGCGTGTTGTAGAGCGACAGCGATGGGCGCGCGGCGCTCTCGACGCCGAAGTGGCGCAGCGTCGGCTGGGCGCAGTGATGCCCGGCGCGCGCCTGGATGCCCGCCGCGTCGAGCTGCGAGGCGATCGCCTCCGGGGTCGCGCGGTCCGACAGAAACGCGAGCACCCCGATCGTGCCGGGCATCGTCCCGAGCTGGGATGCCCGTTGTTAATGGATGACGCTCACGTAACAGCTAACTCCTGCTGTCGCCGGCGTGTGAGAATTGTGGCGACGAGCCCCTGCGGCGACGCCCGCGCAGGACCCGCGGGATCGTGCGCGGGGCGAGCAGGCGTGATGGCGGCGCGAGCATGCCCGTCACGTCGTAGAAGATGTGCGCGAGCGCCTGGTCGTGCTCGGCTGCGGCGATCAGCCGGCCCACGTAGCGGTTCAGAGCGCGGTCGATGCGCGACGTGTGCAAGCCCAGCTCGGGCAGCGATCTGTCCGCGTCGGTCGCGAGCTTCCACGCATCCTCGACGGGTGCTTGCGCGGCCTTGACGTAGCGCTCGGCGAGCCGGTCGTCGCCGGCGCGCAGCACGCGCTGGAGCGCGAGGGCTTCGAGCGCGGCGACGGACATCCCCTGGCCGTAGATCGGATTGAGGTTGCACATCGCGTCGCCGATGACGAGCAGGCCCCGCGGAGCGCGCGGAACGCGGTCGTAGCGGCGGCGCACGGCGGCCGGGAAGGCGTGCGTGTGGATGTCGCCGAGCGGCTGCGCCTGTTCGAACGCGGCGAACACCTCGGGGTCGGATACGGTCGCGAGGAAGGCGGTCCAGCCGGCCGGATCGGCGGGCGGGTGGTGCTCGGGCCCGTAGCCCGAGAGCGTCACGATCCAGCGATCGCCGTCGACCGTCTGGGCCGAGAGGCCGCGCGGGCGTCCCGGATACGCATCGTCGAGGACGACGCGGTCGCCACCCAGGACGCCCGCGGGCAGCCGCAGGTAGCGGCTCGCGTACAGCACGTCGACCTCCACGCGCTCCTCGGCGGGCCGCGGGTAGCCGAGCGCCTCGAGCCAGGCGGGCACCTTGCCGCCGCGCCCGGACGCCGCGACGACGAGGTCGGCGCGCAGCGTCTGTTCGTGCGCGCCGCCGGCGCGGTCCTGTACCCGCACGCCGGCGACGCGCGGGCCGTCGCCGACGAGCCCGAGCACGTCGCAGCGCTCGCGCAGCGTCACGTTGGGCAGCGCGCGCACGCGGCGTCGCAAGACGCCCTCGAGCAGCGCGCGGCTGGTCAGGCAGTACTCGCCCGGGAGGTCCACGCGCGCCAAGAGATGGCCGCTGACGCGAAAGCGCATCTCGAGGCCGAACGCGAGCGGCGGCGCGCCCGCGGCCCGCGCCTCGGCGCAGAAGCCTTCGAACAGCTGCTCCAGCGCGAGCTGGCCGGCCGGCTGCATGCCGTGGATCTGGCGATCCTGCGGCACGGCCCGGCGGGTCTCGGAAATCCCCGTGGGCAGGGCGTCGCGCTCGATGACCGTCACGCGGTCGTAGAACTCCGACAGGACGCGCGCGGCAAGCAGCCCGGCAACGCTCGCACCGATGACGAGCGCGTGCTTGCCGTGACCGGCGGTGGCCGCCGGTACACCGGTCCGATGAACCTTGCGCCCTTTCGCGACCATGCTGCCACGTCGGTAGCACACAATGGTCGCGCCACCAAATCGCGCGCTCACACACGCGCGATTCCAGCACCGGATCCCCGCCGTGACGGCAAGCGACCTCGCGTCGCGAGGCGGGTGCACACGCCGTGTAGATCCGTGTACCCTCGTAGGACATGGAGCGACTGAACATCACGCTGGACGACGAGCGCGCCGCGAAGCTATCGCGGCTTGCGGAGCGCTTGCACGTGCAGCCCGGGACGGTCGCGCGCTCGCTCCTCGCCCACGCGCTTGACGAGGCCGACCCTGATCCGCGCAATGTCGTCGAGCTGCTGGACGGGATCGACGGTGCGTACGAGCGCGCGCAGCTCGGCCTGCGCCAGGCGCACGCCGGCCAGACGGTCTCGCTCGACGAGGTGTAGCGGGTGGCGTCGGTCGATCTCGCCGCCACGGCGGTTGAGGATCTCGACGCGCTCATCGCCGCACAGAGCCTGCCCGCGGACACTTGGCCGCGCGTGGCTCGATCCCTGCGCGGGCTCGAGAGCTTTCCGCTCATGGGCCCCGAGCTCAGCCTTCGCTGGTCGGGCTTTCGGTTCGTGCTCGGACCCTGGCGCTGGTTGCTATTGGTCTACGTCTACATCGAGCCGGAGGATCGCGTAGTCATCGTGACGATTCAGGACGGCCGTTCGTCAGCGGCTGCGACGGGCGCTCGTCGCTAGCGCACCGCTACGCCACGCTCGGCGCGCCCTGCGGCAGCGCCGCGACCGCGGCGTCCATGTCGTCCTGTGAGAACTCCGGGTCCTCGAGCGTGCCGGCGAGGTAGGCGTCGTAGGCGGCGAGGTCAAAGTGCCCGTGGCCGCAGAGGCCGAACAGGATGACCCGCTCCTCGCCCGCCTCCTTCGCCTCCAAGGCCTCGTCGATGGCCGCGCGGATCGCGTGCGCGGGCTCGGGCGCCGGGATGATCCCCTCGTGGCGCGCGAACTGCAGCGCTGCAGCGAACGTCTCGTTCTGGCGGTAGGCCGTCGCCTCGAGCATGCCGGCCTTGAGCAGCGCGCAGACCATCGGCGCGTCGCCGTGGTAGCGCAGGCCGCCGGCGTGCACGGGCGGCGGCACGAAGTCGTGGCCAAGGGTGTACATCGGCATGAGCGGCGTGAGGCCGACGGTGTCGCCGAAGTCGTAGGCGTAGACGCCCTTGGTGAGCGTCGGGCACGCCGCGGGCTCGACCGCGAGGAGGCGCGGCCCGCTCTCGCCGGCCCGCAGCTTGCGCCGGATCCACGGGAACGTCAGCCCGCCGAAGTTCGAGCCGCCGCCGACGCAGCCGATGATGACGTCGGGCTCCTCGCCCGCCATCTCCATCTGGGCGATCGTCTCCTGGCCGATCACGGTCTGGTGCAGCAGGACGTGATTGAGGACCGAGCCGAGCGCGTAGTTCGCGTCTGGGTCCTGCGCAGCGACCTCGACGGCCTCGGAGATCGCGATCCCCAGCGAGCCCGTCGGGTGCGACGCGTTCGCCCGGCCGGACTCCGTGCGCTCCGACGGCGAGCGGTGCACGGTCGCGCCCCAGGTCTGCATCATCGAGCGGCGGTAGGGCTTCTGGTCATACGACGAGCCGACCATGAAGACCTCGCACTCGAGTCCGAACAGCGAGCACGCGAACGCCAGCGACGAGCCCCACTGCCCGGCGCCCGTCTCGGTCGTGAGCCGCTTCACGCCCGCCTGCGCGTTCGCGTACGCCTGCGGCACCGCGGTGTTCGGCTTGTGCGAGCCGGCCGGCGAGACGCCCTCGTACTTGTAGTAGATGTGCGCGGGCGTGCCGAGCGCC
This sequence comes from uncultured Actinomycetes bacterium, assembly GCA_963839905.1. Classification (GTDB taxonomy): domain Bacteria; phylum Actinomycetota; class Thermoleophilia; order Solirubrobacterales; family Solirubrobacteraceae; genus CADCVQ01. The sequence continues at coordinate 444,739 of CAWIXC010000020.1, forward strand.
TGCTCGAGCCGTCGCGCGCGGAACAGCGGCGACGGGCGCCAGAGCTTGTAGACGTCGCGCACGGCCTCCGGGATCTCGATCTCCGGCTCGCCCGAGACCTCCTGCATGATGAGCTCGACCGGGAAGATCGGCGTGAGGTCGGTCGGCCCGGCGGGGTCGAACGTCCGCGGGTTCAGCGGCGGCAGCGGCTCGCCGGGGAGGTCGGGGAGGAGGTTCACCCAGTGGGTCGGGATCGCGTCCTCGGAGAGGAGGAACTTCGTCGTCTCGGCCATGGCGCCGACCCTAGCTGGTCGCTTGCGTTCAGTTGACCGACGGGTCGATCGGCATCCGCGCGACGACCGCGTAGTGGCCGCCCTTGCGGCTCAGCACGCGCTTCCACAGCTCCTCGGCATCGGTGTCGAAGATGTCGTCGACGCCCGCGGGCGCCACGAACCAGTCGTCGCGGGCGAGCTCGGCGTCGAGCTGGCCGGGACCCCAGCCGGCGTAGCCCGCGAACACCCGCGCGCGCCGCGTGACCGCGGCGATGTCGTCGATCTCGCTGCCGTCACCCATCAGCCCGACGCTGTCAAGCACCGGGATCGCGGCCTGCGTGACGTCGTCGAACTCCGCCAGCACGAGCAGCGCGTCGGGCTGCACGGGGCCGCCCTCGTCGATGACGCCGTCGTCGCCGATGAGCTCCGAGAGCTCGGGCGCCGAGTCGGCGACGAGCAGCTCGCCGGCGCGGTTGAGCACGAGCCCCAGCGCGCCCTCCTCGCTGTGCTCGCAGACGAGCACGACCGTGCGCGCGAAGTTCGGGTCAGGCAGCGTGGCGCCCGCGATCAGGAGCTTGCCGCGCAGCGATTGCATCTGCGCTTTCTATCCGATCGCGACTACTGGAGCAGCAGTGCGATCGCGACCCCGACGCCGAACGCGATGACGGTCCCGCGCAGCACGGCCGCCGGCAGCCGCCGCGCGACGTGCACCCCGGCCACACCGCCGCCGAGGGCCGCGACGCCGACGACGAGCGCCGCGTCCCACGCAATCGGGCCGAAGAGCGCGAAGCTCACGGCGCTCACGACCGCGACGAGCAGCGACAGCATGCCCTTGAGCGCGTTCAAGCGCTGCAGCTCGTCGGGCACGAGCACGCCGAGGAGCGCGAGCAGCACGATCCCGAGGCCCGCCCCGAAGTAGCCGCCGTAGAGCGTCGCGGCGAACAGCCCCGCGTGCAGCGCGACGCCCGAGCCGGCTTCGCCCGCGCCCACCCGCCGCGCGACGAACGCGGCGGCGCGCGGCTGCAGCGCGAGCAGCAGGCACGCGGCGAGGATGAGCCACGGCACGATCGCCTCGAACAGCGCCGCGGGGCTGACGAGCAGCAGCGCCGCGCCCGCCGCGGCGCCCAGCGCGCTCGTGAGCGCGAGGGCGCGGATGCGCTCGCGCTGGACCGCGAGCTCGCGCCGGTAGGCAAGCGAGCCGCCGAGATAGCCCGGCAGCAGCGCGATCGAGTTCGTCACGTTCGCGGCGATGCTCGGGTAGCCGGCGGCGAGCAAGGCAGGGAAGGAGATCAGCGACCCGCCGCCGCCCACCGCGTTGACGGCACCGGCCCCGAACCCCGCCGCGGCCAGCAGCGCCGCCGTCCCCGCGTCCATCGCCGCAGGGTCGCAGACGCGATCGGGGCGCCGTCGCTCGATGCGCAAGTACGAGCCGGCATGGCTCACCGGAAATGTTCCTTGCTATCGCGCCGCGGACAGGCGTAGGGTCGGTCGCGCCCCGTGTGTGAGCGACCATGACAGCCACCGGACATCGCCGGGCAGCCGCCGCGCTGACCGCCGCGGTGTCCGTGTTGGGCGCATGCTTGGTGACGGCGGTGACAGCAACAGCCGCGGCACGCTCACACTGCGCGAAGCGCTTCCCACCGGTGATCCAGGACGGCTTCCCGGAGCCGCCGATGCGCTTCAGCAAAGACGGCAAGCTCAACACCCGGCTGCACATGAAGAAGGGCTCGGCCACGATCAACGGGCGCACGTACGGCGCGGCGCAGACGTACGAGGGCACGTATCCCGGCCCGACGCTTGTCATGTGCGCCGGCGACGACGTCAGGGTGGATCTCCGAAACGACCTGCCCGAGCCGACGAACCTCCACGTCCACGGCGTGCACGTCTCGCCTACAGACGACCACGACAACATCTTCCTGCACATCCCGCCGGGCGGCTCGCAGACCTACAACTACAAGCTGCCGCTCGACCACGACCCTGGCTCGTTCTGGTACCACCCGCACCTGCATGAGCACGTCGCGCCGCAGATCTTCGCGGGGCTGTCGGGCGCGCTCATCGTGCAGGGCGGCCTGGATGACACGCTCGCCGACGTGCCGCAGCGCACGATGATGATCCAGAGCACCGAGCTCTGCGACCCGGGGCCGGGTCCCGGCGACCCGCCCGGCACGGCCGGGCACTCGGTCCCCTTCGCGCTGACCGCCATGTCCGCGTCGGATCCCGAGAACAGCGGCAGCGAGCCGTGCGACGTCCCCGGTGAGGTCATCCTGAACAGCCTGACCAACGAGCGCTACACGCCGCTCTTCATCAACGGCACGATCAACCCGACGGTGAAGATCCGGCCGGGCGAGATCCAGCGCTGGCGGATCTTCAACGCCAACAACAACCGCATCGTCGTGCTGAGCCTGGAGGGGCAGCCGCTGCAGGTGCTCGCCAGGGACGGGAACCCGCAGCGCTCGATGCAGGCGACGCAGATCCTGAGGATCGGCCCCGGTTCGCGGCGCGAGGTGCTCGTGCGCGGCGGCCCCCCCGACAGCTACCGGATGACGGCGCTGCCGTTCGCGCAGTTCCCGACCGGCGGCCGCATCGACCCGACGTCCAAGGGCGGCGGGCCGACGCCCAACCAGACGGTGCTGACCGTCGTGTCCTCGGGCGCGCCGAAGCACGATCGCTTCCCGCGCCAGCGGCTCGGCAACCCGGAGGACCTGCGGGGCAAGCATGTCGACCGCAAGCGCACGATCTGCTTCGCCGAGGCGAACCCGGCGGTCGCGAGCCCGACGGACTCGGTCACGCCATGCAAGAGCATCCCCGACGACGTGTTCGGCCCGGTCACGGCCTTCAAGATCAACGGCCACGTCTTCGACGAGAACAGGGTCGACATCTCGATGAAGCTCAACTCGGTCGAGGAGTGGACGCTGATCAACTCCAACACCGAGTGGCACACGTTCCACATCCACGTCAATCCGTTCCAGGTGATCAGCATCGACGGCCGCCGCGTGCGCGGCATCGAGTACAAGGACAACGTCGAGATGCCCCCGAACTCGCGGATCGTGATCAGGATGCGCCCGAAGGACTTCACTGGCAAGTTCGTCATCCACTGTCATGTCACCAACCACGAGGACCGCGGGATGATGGCCCCGGTCGAGGTGGTGAAGGCGCCCACCGCAGCGCAGCGCAGCGCGTCGGCCGGACGGCAGGGTGGGATCTCGGTCCAGTCGTCGGCCTACGGCTCGAATGCGGTGCCGGGGGCGCGACCGGCGATCTCCGCGGGCCCCGCGTCGCAGCTCGCGTGGATCTGCAAGCTGCTCGGCATACCCGTGCCCGCCGGCGCGTCGTACTGACGCGGTGAGCTCAACCCGCTTGGCGCGTCGCTCAGCCGAAGAACGTATCGAGCGCCCAGCCGATGTCGGCCCCGTCGCTGCCGACCTGTGCGTCGAGCGGCAGCGTGTCGGTGAAGGCGACCTGGCAGACGAGCAGGATCAGCAGCCCGAGACGCGCCGGCGCGGCATGCAGGGCGATCTCCATGCGGTCGGCGGCGATCGGGCGCACCCGCAGGATCTCTTCGTTCTCTGACTCAAGGCGCCACGATGCCTCGCGCCCGCGCGACCAGCGCAGGGTGCTCCAGTCGTCGGGCGCGACCCACACGTCGCCACCGGGCCGCCAGCCGCGGTGAAAGGCGGCGATCGGCGCATCGTCGTCCGCCGATCGCGCGACGATCGTCCAGCGCCTGTGCCCCTGTTCGAGTGCGAGCAGGCAGCGCCCGTCCGCGGTGTGCGCCCAGCGGTCGCCGGCGCGTTCGTGGATGAGCCGGCCGTAGACGGTGCCGGTCGCGGATCGCAGCGCGAGCCCGTCGTCGTCCGGTGCGAGCGTCAGGAGCTGACCGGCCTCGAGGTCGGCCGTGTCCTCGATCGGCGCTGGTGCGGGAGGCGCAGGAGGCTCGGGTGGCGGCGGCTCGGGCAGTGGCGGCAGGTCACCGCGCAGGCGCAGGATGTACTCCCGTGCGTCAGCCATCTGCAGCTCGGTATCCATGCCCGTAAACGTAGGCCCGGGTGGGCGTCGCGGAAAGGGGACCTGGGTGGCGAGCCTCACACCTGCGCGTCCGTTGGCTGCGGGCCGGTCCGCGGTCGCGAGGCGTCGCCGCGCGGCGACGCGGGGGCTGCTGAGATCGGCTTCGCCGGGACGCCGCCGACCCGTCCGCCCGCGGGCACGTCGCGCGTGACGACCGCGCGCGGCTCGACGACGGCGCGCGCCCCGACGCTGACGCCGCGCAGGATGCTCGCTCCGAGCCCGATCGCGGCGCCCTCGCCGATGGTCACCGGCGTCGACTGCAGCGGCTGCTCGCGGATAGGCCGCTCGACGTCGTCGAAGACGTGGTCGAAGTCGACGACGACCGCGCCGTGGCCGAGCTGCGCGCCGGCACCGATCGTGACGCCGCTGTGCGCGACGATCGTGCAGCGCTCGCCGAGCACGGCGCTTGCGCCGATCTCGACGCGGCAGCCCGGCGCCGCGACGATCCGCGTGGCTTCCCCGAGCAGGCACCCGTCGCCGAGCACGATCTCCGCACCCGCCGCGGGCTGCAGCCTCACGCCGCGCGCGAGGCGCACGCCTTCGCCGCGCTGCACGCCAGCCGGCGCGCCGCGCCGGGTGAAGGCTGCGAGGAGGCGCATTCGCACGATCGTACGGCGAGACGTGGCAGGCCCGGCGCCCGGGCCAGGTCGGGTGCTCCGGCCGCGCCCTGCGCGCCGGCCTCAGCCGGGGCGGTTGACGCGTTCGCGTGCGCGCCGGGCGAGGTCGCGCGCGAGGGCACGCGCATGCGCCGGCGCGTAGCGCGCGTCCGACCCGCTTCGCTCGCCCGCGAGCGACGACGGCAGCACGGGCGCGTCCAGCGCGCGGGCCGCGCGGTCGGCGATCTCGAGCTGGCCGACCGCCGTCGGATGGACGACGTCGGGGAGCACCAGCGTCCAGCCCCCGAAGTCCGACAGGCCAGCGATCTTCGCCCCGTGGCGGGCGGCGACCCGCCGCACCGCCGCGTTGGCCTGCTCAGGCTTGGGCGCGGATGTCGGCCGGCCGAGGTCGTGGGGCAGCGTCAGCATGAGCAGCCGCGAGGCGCGCTCAGCCAGGCCGGCCGCGACGAGATCGAGGCCGCGCTCGTAGGCGGCGAGGTCGAAGCCCGAGTCGCGGACGTCGTTGACGCCCGCGTAGAGCGCCGCGACGTCGTACTCCGCGCGCACGCGCGGAAGCTGCTCACGCAGGACGTCCGCCGTCGTCGCGCCGTTGAAGGCGTAGCACGTGTACGGCAGGTCGAGCGCGCGGGCGAGCCACTGCGCCCACGACAGCGGCGTCACGCCGAGCGCCATCGAGCCCTCGCCGTACGTGATGCTGTCGCCCAGCGCGACGAGTCCCAGCCGGGGGCGCGAAGCCGAGGTGGCGCGCCCCCGCGCATGAGCGGAGCTCACCGCCGTCAGCCCCGCTTGCGGCCCGCGATCATGAGGTTGTAGAAGACAGCGGGTGGCAGCCGTCCCTCGAGCAGCGCGACGTCGAGGCGCTGCAGGAGCAGGTAGCCGCGAAAGGCGTACTGGCGCCACAGCCATGGGATGTCGTCGGGTCGCGCAGTGGCCTCGAGCGTGCGGTTCATCCAGCCGAACCAGTTGGCGAGCAGCTCCTCGCCGCGGACCTCGACGTCGTCGAAGCCCGCGCCACGCGCCCACGCCCCGAGCTCGTCGGGCGTGAAGGCGTGGACGTCGACGAACGGCTCGAGCGACTCGCCGTCGAGGTCGCCCGGCGCGGCGGGCCAGTCGCCGTGGCTGTCGTGGTCGTCGTAGCCCTCCGCCGGCCGTGCGCCGACGACCGTGCGCCACACGGGCGCGAGCTTCAGTCCCGCGCCCTTCGGATAGGCGGCGATGCGATCGCCGGTGCGCGACGGCTCACCCGCGAAGAGGAAGCGCCCACCGGGCCTCAAGACGCGAATGAACTCGGCGAACGCCTGGTCGAGGTGTGGGAGGTGGTGCAGGACCGCATGCCCGAGGACGAGGTCAAACGACGCGTCTTCGAACGGCAGCCGCTCGGCGTCGCAGGCGACGGTCCGGACGCTCACCCCGATGCGGGCCGCATTGGCTTGCAGCGCATCGAGCATGCCGGGCGAGATGTCGGTCGCGGTCGCGTCGCGGACGGTGCCGTCCTGCAGCATGTTCAGCGTGAAGTAGCCGGTGCCGGCACCGATCTCGAGCGAGCGCTCGAACGTCGGCAGCGGCTTGCCGAGGAGCTTGTGGAGCTTGCCGCGGACCTGCGTGCGGCCGACGTCGCCGTAGTCGACGCCCCACTTCGTGTCGTAGTGCTCGGCGGCGGCGTCGTGATAGCGCGTGTTGACATCGCGGATCGCCTCGGCGCTGGCAGGTGCGGCCATTGCCCTGAGTCTATGCACGGGCTCATATTCGCGAGCGTTTCACGCACCGGAAGTTGGGGTAGCGACGGGGCGTCCGGGAGGGGAGCGGGTGCGCATTGGAGAGAACGCTTTCGCCGACTCGTGGACGAACTCCTGACCAGAGGGGAGCCATCGTGGCTATGGACCGACGGACACGCGCCGACGTCGTATCGACCAACCAACCACGGGAGCCGGCCACGGCCCGGCTGACGCGCGCAGAGCAGCGCGCGCTCCGTCGCAGCGCGCCGCTGACCGCGGTGCAGTTTAAGGAGCTGCGCCGCCTCGCAGAGCAGGGGATCAGCCCGCTGCGCCACATCTGATCGCTCGTCGCGCTGCGCGCAGCTCAGCAGCCGGTGCCGGAGCCGGCGCTCCCCCGCCCTACCCAGACGCGGGTCACGCGCTGCTTGGCGACCTCGAAGAACGTGAAGCGCCGCTCGCCGTTGCGTCGACCCGGCAGCACGTAGCCGATGTTGTCGCCGCCGAACCCGTTGAGGCCGCAGGTCGCGCGCCGGACGATCCGGCGCCCATAGGCCCGCCGCAGCGCACCCGTCGTCGATCCGCGACCGACGCCGGCGGCGGTGCGCCAGCGCTTCGCGTTGGTGACCATCCGGGAGATTCGGCCGTTGCGAGCGTCAAGGATGACCTGCGTGGTCCCGCCTCCGGAGACGTTCCACAGGCAGTTCGTGCCCTCGAAGCAGAAGCCCTGCATCTGCCCCCACGCGGTCAGCGGGCCGCTCACGACGGCATCGTTGGCGGCGGTGCGTGGCACGTACAACGCCAGCGGCACCCCGGCCATGCTGCGCCCCTCGACGATGCGGGCGGTGCGCGGCGCGTCGGCGCGGGCGCTCGCGCAGGTCGCGCACAGAACGCAGAGCACGAGCAGCACGGTGCGGCGGGCCAGGTTGCGCAGCGGTCGCATGTGGCGCGAGCCTACGCTCCTGGCGTGCTCGCCGACGAGGGCGCCAGCGAGAAGGCGTCGGCGCTGCGGTCGGCGCGGCGTCCGCGGCTGGGCGTGGGCGCCTCGACGGACGGCCGCTCCGCAGCCGAGGTCGCCTCCAAGCCGGTAGCGCTCCCGCCGCGGTCCTGACAGATGGCACTGGTCCTCGACACGGGACCGCTGCTCTTGGCGCTGGACCGATCCGACCCCGACCACGTCCGGTGTGTCGAGCTCGTCGAGACTGAGGACGTCGCCCTGCGCACAAGAGGCCCGGGCGGCGCCTAACGCAGCCGGCCGGCCTCCTCCGTCGCCGCGCGCAGACGCCGAGCGTGCTCGGACGTCAGCGCGCCCGGCGCCATCCGCCACCGCCACGAGCCCGTCGCGCGACCGGGGATGTTCATCCGCGCCTCGCTGCCGAGGCCGAGGACGTCCTGCGCCTGCAGCATCGCGAGCCGCGCCGGTGAGGAGAACGTCAGGCGGATCAGCGCCCACCACGGGTCGTCGTCGGCGAAGCCCGCCGCGCCGATCTGCGCGCGAGCCACATCGCGAACCACCGAAGGCAGCGTCTGAAACCAGCCACGCAGCGTGTCGTGGTCGTGCGTGCCCGTGTAGACGACGCTGTCGGCTTCGTGATGCTCGAGGCGGTGCGGGCCGTCCGGGTCCTCGGGATCGAAGCCGAACTGGATGATCACCATGCCCGGGAAGCCGAGCGACTGGCGTAGGCGCGTGACCGGCTCGGTGATGACGCCGAGGTCCTCGGCGATCACCGGCAACGCACCAAGCTCGCGCGCCGCGGCGTCGAACACCGCGCGACCCGGCCCGCGCACCCAGCGCCCACCGCGCGCGTCCTTGGCCGAAGAAGGCACCGCCCAGTACGCGACGAACCCGCGGAAGTGGTCGATCCGCGTGACGTCGAACAGCGCGAACGTCCGCCGTAAGCGCTCCGTCCACCAGCGATAGCCCGTGCGCTGCAGCGCCGGCCAGTCGTACAAGGGGTTGCCCCACAGCTGCCCGAGGTCCGTGAACGCGTCCGGCGGCACGCCGGCGACCTCCCCGGAGCGAAACAGCGCCGGCCACGCGCGATGGTCGGCCCCGTCGGGCGCGACGTAGATCGGCACGTCGCCGATGAGCCCGATCCCGCGCTCGTTGGCGTACGTCCGCAGCGCACCCCACTCGCGCGCGAAGCGCACCTGATCGGCCACCGCCCGCCGGCCACCGGCGAACCGCTCCCAGTCGCCGATCCAGAACGCCTCGCGCTCGCGAAAGTCCGCGATCTCGTCGTCGGTAACCTTCGCCGCGGGCTCCGCGAGCAAGCCACGCCAGGCGGCGAACGCCGACGAGGACTTGTACGGGGACCGTGCGCGATCCGGCGGCCCGAGCGGCAGCATCTGCCACCACGACTGGCCGGCACGCTCGAGCCAGTCGACGAAGCGGAAGGCGTCATCGCCAAGCGTTCCGGACGCGAGCGACGTCGGATGCAGCTGCACGCCCGATGTTCGGGTTTGAAGAAGGTTCACGTTACGAAGCGCCTTGAACGGAGAGAGTGAGTGGGGATGCCCGCGCCCAAGACCCCGAAACCGCAGTCTCGGATCACCCCGAAGTCCGCGCCGCCGCGGATCCAGATCGTGGCTCCCGAGCCGATGATCGAGTGCGGGCGCTTCGCGGCGAAGCGCACCCTCGGCGAGAGCGTGCAGGTCAGCGCCGACATCTTCGCCGACGGCCACGACGTGCTGCGCGCGGTCGTCCGGTTTCGCGGGCCCGGCTCGAAGAGCTGGCAGGAGCGCCCCATGCGGCGCGTCGACGCCCACATCGCCGGCGATCGCTGGGCAGGGGAGTTCGAGGTCACGCACCTGGGACCTTACGCGTGGACCGTCGAAGCCTGGATCGACGCGTTTGCAGGCTGGCGCGACGAGCTGCGGCGCAAGCTCGAGGCCGGCCAGGCCGACCTCGCCGGCGAGCTCTCCGAGGGCATCATCCTGCTCGACGCGGCGGCCCAGCGCGCGAAGGGCGACGACGCGACGCTCATCGCCACGGCCCGCGAGACCTTGACCTCCGGCACCGCCGACGAGGCCCACGAGGCGGCGCTCGACCCGGATCTGCTCGAGGCCGTCCTGCGCCACCCCGACCGCAGCCGCGCGACGACCATGGAGCGCGAGCTGCACGTCGACGTCGATCGCGAGCGCGCGCGCTTCGGCGCCTGGTATGAGCTCTTCCCGCGCTCGTGGGGCGGCCTGCCCGGAGTCGCCAAGCGCATCCCCGAGCTCGCCGAGCTCGGCTTCGACGTGCTCTACCTGCCGCCGATCCACCCGATCGGGCTGACGAACCGCAAGGGCCCGAACAACACGCTCGTCGCGAAGGCCGGCGACCCTGGCTCGCCGTGGGCGATCGGCGACAGCGAAGCCGGCGGGCACACCGCGCTGCATCCCGACCTCGGCACGATGGCCGACTTCGACGCGCTGATCGCGACCGCGCAGGAGCACAACATCGACGTCGCGCTGGACTTCGCGATCCAGTGCTCGGCCGACCACCCGTGGCTCACCGAGCACCCCGAGTGGTTCAACCGCCGCCCCGACGGCACGCTGAAGTACGCCGAGAACCCGCCCAAGAAGTACCAGGACATCTACAACGTCAACTTCGACTGCGAGGACTGGCGCGGGCTGTGGGAAGCGCTGCGCGACGTCGTCGCCTACTGGGCCGATCACGGCGTCAAGGTCTTCCGCGTCGACAACCCGCACACGAAGCCGTTCGCGTTCTGGGAGTGGCTGATCGCGGAGATCCGCGCCGAGCATCCCGACGTCGTATTCCTGGCCGAGGCGTTCACGCGCGCCGCGGTGATGAAGATGCTCGCGAAGGTCGGCTTCAACCAGTCCTACACGTACTTCACGTGGAAGAGCTCCAAGTGGGAGCTCACCGACTACGTCACCGAGCTCGCCTCGAGCGGCATGCAGGAGTACTACCGGCCGAACTTCTTCGTCAACACGCCGGACATCCTCACCGAGGAGCTGCAGGTCGGCGGCCCGCCGAAGTTCGCCAGCCGGCTCGTGCTCGCCGCCACGCTGAGCCCGACCTACGGCGTCTACTCGGGCTTCGAGAGCTTCGAGCGGACCCCGGTCAAGCTCGGCAGCGAGGAGTACGACCGCTCCGAGAAGTACGAGATCAAGGCGCGCAAGCTCGACGGCCCGCTGCTGACGCTCATCTCGCGCCTGAACGTCATCCGCCGCGAGAACCCCGCGCTGCAGCGCCTCGACAACATCCAGTTCCTCGCGACCGAGAACGACGCGCTCATCGCCTACGCCAAGCGCACGGACGACAACACGATCATCTCGGTCGTCACGCTCGACCCGGTCAACGCGCAGGAGGGCGTCGTCGTCGTGCCGTACGGCCTCGGCCTGCCGCCGGTCTTCACCGTCACCGACCTGCTGTCGCAGGAGAGCTTCGACTGGCGCATGGGCCGCAACTTCGTGCGCCTGGACCCGTACCGCGTCGCCCACCTGCTGCGGGTCACGTGAGCACCCCTTTGAGTACCGCCCCCGACACGGCCGGACACTGGTTCGAGGCCAACCCGACGTGGTTCAAGACGGCGATCTTCTACGAGATCCACCTTCGCGGGTTCTTCGACGGCACGGGCGACGGCCACGGCGACTTCCGCGGGCTGACCGAGAAGCTCGACTACCTGCAGTGGCTCGGCGTGACGTGCATCTGGCTGCTGCCGATGTACGAGTCGCCTGGCCGCGACGGCGGCTACGACATCGCCGACTTCTACAAGGTGCACTCCGACTACGGCACGATCGAGGACGTCAAGGCGTTCATCGACGCGGCGCACGAGCGCGGCATCCGCGTGATCGCCGACCTCGTGATGAACCACACCTCGTCGGACTGCGAGTGGTTTCAGGAGGCGCGCTCGAGCCCGGACTCGCCGAAGCGCGAGTGGTACGTGTGGTCGGACGACCCGACGCTCTACGACGAGGCGCGGATCATCTTCGTCGACACCGAGACGTCGAACTGGACGTGGGACGAGAAGGCGGGCGCCTACTACTGGCATCGCTTCTTTCATCACCAGCCCGACCTCAACTACGACAACGCCGAGGTGCGCGAGGCGATGCTCGACGTCCTGCGCTTCTGGCTCGACCTCGGCCTCGACGGGTTTCGCCTCGACGCGGTGCCCTACCTCTACGAGCGCGAGGGCACGAACTGCGAGAACCTCGAGGAGACGCACGCGTTCCTCAGAGAGGTGCGCAGGGTCGTCGACGACGAGTACCCCGACAAGGTGCTGCTCGCCGAGGCCAACCAGTGGCCGGCCGACGTCGTCGACTACTTCGGCGACGGCGACGAGTGCCACATGGCGTTCCACTTCCCGGTCATGCCGCGGATGTTCATGGGGCTGCGCCGCGAGGAGGCCGCGCCGATCCTCGAGATCCTCGCGCAGACGCCGCACATCCCGGCGAACTGCCAGTGGGGCCTGTTCCTGCGCAACCACGACGAGCTGACGCTCGAGATGGTCACCGACGAAGAGCGCGACTACATGTACTCCGAGTACGCGAAGGACCCGCGGATGAAGCTCAACGTCGGCATCCGCCGGCGGCTCGCGCCGCTCATGGACGGCGGTCGCGACGAGATCGAGCTCTTGCACGCGATGCTCTTCAGCCTGCCGGGCTCGCCGGTCCTGTACTACGGCGACGAGATCGCGATGGGCGACAACGTCTACCTCGGCGATCGGGACGGCGTGCGCACCCCGATGCAGTGGACCGGCGACCGCAACGGCGGCTTCTCGCGGGCGGACTTCGCGCAGCTCTACGCGCCGCCGCTCATGGACCCGGTCTACGGCTTTCAGGCGGTCAACGTCGAGGCGCAGCTGCGCGCCCCGTCCTCGCTGCTGCGCTGGATGCGGCGCTTCATCGCGCTGCGCAAGGAGCACCCGGTCTTCGGCCTCGGGACGTTCGAGGCGCTCACGCCCGGCAACTCGCGGATCTTCGCCTGCATCCGGACCTACGAGGACGACGTCGTGCTCTGCGTGCACAACCTCGCGCGCTCGGCGCAGGCCGTCGAGCTCGACCTGTCCTGGTACAACGGCCGCCGCCCGGTCGAGATGTTCGGCCGCTCGCGCTTTCCGAAGATCGGCGAGCTGCCCTATCTGCTGACGCTCGCCCCGCGCGGGTTCTTCTGGTTCCTGCTCGAGGAGGACGACTCGTAGATGAGCCTTCCGGATTCCGTCACCCCGCCCCTTGAGGAGTGGATCGTCCAGCAGCGCTGGTTCGCATCCAAGGCACGCGAGATCGCGGGCCTCAACGTCCTCGAGCGCATCGAGCTGTCGGACGTGCCCGGCGCTCGCGCTCGAGCTCATCGAGGCGCGCTTTCAGGCCGGCACGCACGAGCTCTACCAGCTGCTCCCCGGCCAGCCGGGCGCCGTCGAGGTGCTCGGCAAGCTCATGGGCGGCGAGGTCGCGATCGACGGCGTGTCGTTTCACGGCGGGGTCACGCCGACGGGCCACATGCGCCCGATGGGCGCCGAGCAGTCGAACTCCTCGGTCGTCTTCGGCGACGAGCTCGTCCTGAAGGTCTTCCGCCGCCTCGAGCCGGGCGTCAACCCCGAGCTCGAGATGCTGCGCTTCCTCTCGGCGCGCGAGTTTCCGAACATCGCGGCGCTCGCCGGCTGGTACGAGTACTCCGGCGAGCTCATGCACGCGACGCTCGGCATCCTGCAGGAGTTCGTCGGCGAGGCGCGCGACGGCTGGGAGCTCGCGATGGACGACCCCGAGGGCCTGCTCACCCGCATCGGCGAGCTCGGCACCGCCACGGGCGAGATGCACAGCGTGCTCGCGTCCGACGACGAGGACTCGGCGTTCGCGCCCGAGGAGCCAAGCAGCGAGGCGCTGTCGCTGCTGACCGCGACGATCGACGAGCAGATCGACCGCGTCTTCCTCGACCTGCCCGACGACGACCCGGCGCTCGCCCCGATCGCCGGCCGCGCCGAGGAGGTGCGCGAGCGCCTGCAGCTCATGTCGCACGTCGGGGTGGGCGGCAAGCTCATCCGCCATCACGGCGACTACCATCTCGGCCAGACCCTGCTGTCCGACGATCGCTGGATCATCCTGGACTTCGAGGGCGAGCCCGCCCGCTCGCTGCTCGAGCGCCGCCGCAAGCGCTCCCCGCTGCGCGACGTCGCCGGCATGCTGCGCTCGTTCGCCTACGCCGCGTCGGCTTCGAAGCTGCTGCGCGGGGTGCCCGCGCCGGAGGGCTGGGAGGAGCAGGCGCGCGACGCGTTCCTCGAGGCCTACCTCGACGCCGTCGACCAGTCGCTGCTGCCCGCGGGCCGCCCGGCGACCGAGAAGCTGCTGCAGATCTTCGAGCTCGAGAAGGCGGTCTACGAGCTGCGCTACGAGCTCAACAACCGCCCCGACTGGGTACCGATCCCCGTAGCCGGCATCGCCCGGCTGCTGCAGAGCGAGGTCATCTCATGAGTGTCGCGACCGACATCGACCGGCTCGTCGGCCGGGAGCACCACGACCCGCACTCGCTGCTCGGCGCGCACCCGTCGGCCGACGGCGGCGTGGTCGTGCGGACGCTGCGCCCGATGGCGGAGTCGGTCGTCGTCCAGCCGGCCGGCATCGAGCTCACGATGGTGCATCCGTCCGGGCTCTTCGAGGGCGTGATCGAGAACGTCACGCTGCCGCTGGACTACGAGTTCGAGGTCGCGTATCCGGGTGGCGGCACGTTCACCGTGGAGGATCCATACCGCTTCGCGCCGACGCTGACCGACCTCGACGAGCACCTCTTCCGCGAGGGCCGCCACGAGCAGCTGTGGACGAAGATGGGCGCGCACGTGCGCGAGCTCGAGGGTGTCGTCGGGACGTCGTTCGCCGTCTGGGCGCCGGCCGCGCGCTCGGTCGCCGTCGTCGGCGACTTCAACTACTGGGAGGGCCTGCTGCACCCGATGCGCGCGCTCGGCGACTCGGGGATCTGGGAGATCTTCATCCCCGGCGTGGTGGACGGCGCGCACTACAAATTCGAGATCCGCCAGCAGAACGGCGAGCTGCGGCAGAAGGCCGACCCGTTCGCCTTCGAGACCGAGATCCCGCCGCAGACGGCCTCGATCGTGACCCGCTCGACGTACGAGTGGACCGACGGCGAGTACATGGCGGCGCGCAAGCACGGGCCACCGCTGGGGCGGCCGATGTCGATCTACGAGGTCCACCTCGGGTCGTGGCGGCTGAACCCGCTCGAGGACGACCGCTCGCTGACCTACGCCGAGCTTGCCGACGAGCTCGCGGCGTACGTGTCGGACCTCGGCTTCACGCACGTCGAGCTCTTGCCGGTGATGGGCCACCCGTTCAGCGGGTCCTGGGGCTATCAGGTGACCTCGTACTACGCGCCGACGCCGCGCTACGGCTCGCCCGACGAGTTCCGCGAGTTCGTCGACCGGATGCACGAGCACGGCATCGGCGTGATCCTCGACTGGGTGCCCGCGCATTTCCCGCGCGACGACTGGGCCTTGGCGCGCTTCGACGGCACCGCGCTCTACGAGCACGACGACCCGCAGCGCGGATCGCACCCCGAGTGGGGGACGCTGATCTTCAACTACGGGCGCAACGAGGTGCGCAACTTCCTCGTCGCCAACGCGATGTACTGGGCGCGCGAGTTTCATGCCGACGGCATCCGCGTCGACGCGGTTGCCTCGATGCTCTACCTCGACTACTCGCGCAAGCACGGCGAGTGGACGCCCGAACCAGTTCGGCGGGCGCGAGGACCTCGAGGCCGTGGCCTTCTTGAAGGAGCTTAACGAGGTGCTGCACCGCGACGAGCCGGGCGTCATCTCCGCGGCCGAGGAGTCGACGGCGTGGCCGGGAGTCTCGCGGCCGACGTACCTCGGCGGGCTGGGCTTCGGCTTCAAGTGGAACATGGGCTGGATGCACGACACGCTCGGGTACTTCGAGGAGGACCCGATCCACCGCCGCTATCACCACCACGAGCTGACGTTCTCGCTGGTGTACGCGTTTACGGAGAACTTCATCCTGCCGCTGTCACACGACGAGGTCGTGCACGGCAAGGGCTCGCTGATCG
Organism: uncultured Actinomycetes bacterium; assembly: GCA_963839905.1. Taxonomy (GTDB): domain Bacteria; phylum Actinomycetota; class Thermoleophilia; order Solirubrobacterales; family Solirubrobacteraceae; genus CADCVQ01. Next base: position 460,403 of record CAWIXC010000020.1, read on the forward strand.
ACAAGATGGCTGGCGATCGCTGGCAGAAGATGGCGAACCTGCGGTCGCTGTATGCGTACATGTGGGCGCACCCCGGCAAGAAGCTCCTGTTCATGGGCCAGGAGTTCGCCCAGAACGCGGAGTGGAGCGCCGAGCGCTCGCTGGACTGGCACCTGCTCGAGCATGGCGAGCATGCCGGGATGCAGTCGCTGGTGCGCGACATCAACGGCGTCTACAAGGACACGCCGGCGCTGTGGGAGGTCGACTTCGACGGCCGCGGCTTCTACTGGATCGAGCCCAACGACGCGGACGCCAACGTGCTCGCGTTCGCGCGCGTCGGCGAGGACCCAGCGGCGGACGTGCTCGTCTGCGTCTGCAACCTGTCCCCGGTGCCGCGGCCGGCGTACCGCGTGGGCCTGCCGTCCGGTGGCCGCTGGGTCGAGCGCTTCAACTCCGACTCGTCGTACTACGGCGGGACGGACACCGGCAACCTCGGCGGCGTGAAGGCCGAGCCGCTGGGCTGGCACGGCCAGCCGTGCTCGGCGGAGGTCACGCTGCCGCCTCTGGGCGTCGTCTGGCTCGTGCCGGATAAGGCCGCGGCGGTCGACGAGATCGCGTCGAAGGTCGCCAAGATCGAGGCGAGCACCTAGCAACGCGAAGCACTGCGTGGCCGGGCGACGGAGGCGCCGCTCGCTACTCGAGCTACTCGCTCGCCTCGATGCGCGACGACGAGAGCCTCGTGCGGATCGAGGAGCTCGCCGGCGTCGCGACGATGCGCGCCCTCATCGCCGAGCAGCTGCGCGTGCTGCCCGCCGAGCACCGCGCGGCGATCGAGCTGCGCATCGTCGCCGCGCTGCGCCGCCGTCCCCGCCCGCCGTGGTGGCGCGCGCACCCGGCCATCGCGCTGCTCGTGGTGGTCGCGCTCGTCGCCGCGCCGGCCGCGGCAGCCGCGTCGACTGGGCGGGCCTCGTGAGCGGCGAGACCGCCCTGACGCCAACCCGCGACCGATCTTGCCCTACTCGCTGACCTCGACGGCGAAGTGCCAGTCGTCGAGCGTGAACTTCGTGCTGCCGACGGAGACGGAGTACTGGACGCGGAGGCGGTACTGGCCCGCGGGCAGCCGGCGCGAGCGCTCCATGGCGTGCCCTTCGGCGCGGTCGTCGCTGGATCCGCTGCCGGTGCTCTCGTCGAACGCGAACCCCGGGCCGTCTGCCGGGTCGAGCTCGATGTTGCCCCCGGGCGCCTCGGCGATGATCCGCACGCGGCAGATGGCGGCCTTCTGTGTGCAGGCCGACTCGGCGGTGAAGCGGGCGTTGACGAGCTGCGCGGACCGAAGCGTCAGCTTGATCGGCGGGTCGAGGTTGACCCACGCGGTCGACATCGTGCTGACCGGTGTGATGTCGGTGGCGTTGCTCATGCTCACCTGCGCCTTGCCGGACGACGTTCCGAATGCGATCGCGCTGGCGGCGAAGATCCCGACCACCGCGAGCGTGGCGGCGGCGATGACGGCTGGTCGGCGGCGGCGGGTGCGGGTGCGGGACACGGCGGGCTCCTCGTTCTTGGATTGCTGCGCCGCACGCCGGCGCAGTTACCAGGGATGAGCCGCGCCGCGTGGCCCCTGATTCAGTGACAAGCGTCACTCCCGCACCCGCGTCGGGGCTGCGAGCTACTCGCTGGCCTCGATGGCGAAATGCCAGTCGTCGAGCGTGAACTTCGTGCTGCCGGACGAGACCGAGTACTGGACGCGGATGCGGTAGTCGCCCTTGGGCAGGCGGCGCGAGCGCTCCATCGCGTGGCCTTCGGCGAGGTCGTCGATCGAGGCGTTGCCGGTGCTCGTGTCGAACGCGAAGTCCAGGCCGCTCACGGGCTCGAGCTCGGTCAGCGTGTTGCCGTCGTCGGCGACGATCCGCACCCGGCAGATGCCGGCCTTCTGCGTGCAGAGCGACTCGGCGGTGAAGCGCGCGTTGACGAGCAGCCCGTCGGAGGGGGCGCTCAGCGGGATCGTCGAGTTGAGGTCGACCCATGCCGTCGACGACGTGCTGATCGGCGCGTTCTCGGTGACGTTGCTCATGCTGACCTGGGCCTTGCCCGTCGACGACGTCACGAATGCGACGGCGGTCGCGGCGAAGGCGCCGATCACGGCGATCGTGGCGGCGGCGATGACGGCTGGCCTGCGGCGGGTGCGATGCATCGAGGACATCTCCTGAGTCGGGGTTGCTGCGTGGAGTTCGCGCAGTCACACACCAGACGTGCTCGGCCCCTGGCACTTTCAGTGCGAAGCGTCACAGCGCCCGCGCCGGGACCTTGACGCGGCGAGACCGATCGGAGACGCTGACTCCACGGGGCCAGGACGGACAAGCAGAGAGGTGCGACGGCGATGCCGTCCCACGAGATGGACATCGCGACCAGGCCCCCGCCGAGGCATCGCCCGCGCTCATGACGGTTGCGCTGAGCGAGGCGTGGCGCCCGACCGTCCTCGACGCGAGGCGCCATCCGGCGCAGCTCGAGGAGCTGCGCCAAGCGGCGGCGTTCGTGCACGACACGATCGGCGATCAGCTGCGCGACCTGGTCGCCACCAGATCGCCGCGCGTCAGGCTGTCGAGCGACGCCCTGGACGCGGAGGTCGCAACGCTGCTCGACGGGCGCCCCGCCGACGACTGCGGGCGGTGGGTGTACTACCCGTGGTCGCGCCGGCTGGTCCACATCCTCGGACCGGCCGAGTTCCGCGAGCTGCGCCTGGACCGCAACCGCCACAAGATCACGGCCGCCGAGCAGGCGCGCCTGGGTACCGCGACGGTCGGCATCGTCGGGCTGTCGGTCGGTAATGCGATCGCGCTCACGCTTGCGCTCGAGGGCGTCGGCGGCCATCTGCGCTTGGCGGACTTCGATCGTCTCGAGCTGTCCAACATGAACCGGATCCGCGCCGGCGTCCACGAGATCGGGGTCCCGAAGGTTGTGCTCGCCGCACGTCAGATCGCGGAGATCGACCCCTATCTCCGGATCTCCATCCTGACGGACGGCGTGACGCCCGAGAACGTGGAGCGCTTTCTGCTGGGTGACGACGAGCTGGGGCCCGCGGTCGACGTCGTGGTCGACGAATGCGACAGCGTCGCGGCGAAGGTCCTCCTGCGTGAGCGCGCGCGCGAGCTGCGCGTGCCCGTGGTGATGGAGACGAGCGACCGCGGCGTGCTCGACGTCGAGCGCTTCGACCTCGAGCCGAACCGCCCGCTGCTGCATGGGCGCATGGACGGGCTGACGTCGGACGACGTGGCCGCCCGGTTGGCGGGGCCGCCGGACGTCGCGGCCGAGTACGGCACGGAGATCGTGTTGAAGCTCGTCGACGCCGGCCTGCTGTCGACGCGGATGGCCGCGAGCATGATCGAGATGCGCACGACGCTGTCGTCGTGGCCGCAGCTTGCCAGCGACGTCGTCCTCGGCGGCGCGAGTGCGACGGTCGCCATCCGGACGCTCGTGCTCGGGCAGCCACTGGCCTCCGGGCGTCGCTTCGTCGACCTGCACGAAGCGGTGACGGCGGTCGAAGACGCTGCGACGGCTGTGAACGAGCCGGCCGCGCATCCCGAGCTGGGCCAGGCGCACCCGGATCGCGTCGATGACATGCCCGCCGAGATCGTGCGAATCGTCGAGCACGCGGTGCTCGCTCCGTCGGGCGGAAACGTCCAGCCGTGGCACTTTCACTGGGACGGCAAGCGGCTCTGGGCGTCGCGCGACGCCGTGCGTGCGCGCAGCGTGCTCGACGGCCGCGGCAACGGAGCGCTGCTCGCGCTTGGCGCGGCGGTCGAGAACGCGGTGATCGCTGCCGCCGCCGACGGTCGCGCCGCGACGGTCGAGCCGTTTCCGCGCGGGGAAGCGAGCGACGTGGTCGCCGCAATCCGCCTCGGGCCGCCCGAGGGTGCCGGGCTCGAAGCGCTCGCGGCGCTTGCTCCCCTCGTCCGGGAGCGGGTGACGGACCGCCGTCCGGGACCACGCCGGGTCGTCGCCTCGGCCGACCTGGCCGCGATCGCGGCGGCGGCGCGGGAGCACGGCGCGGACGTCCAGCTGACCACGGAGGCTGCGGCGCTGGCGGAGATCGGCCGCCTGGTCGGCGCGTCCGACCGGATCCGGGTGCTGTGCGCCGAGACGAACGCCGAGGTCGCCGGCGAGCTGCGCCGGACCCCCGAGCACGCAGCGCGGACCCGCGACGGCATCACGGTGTCAAGCGTGGCCCCGTCGTCGAGCGCGCAGGCCGCGGTGGGTCTCCTGATGCGCCCCGACGTGGCGGCGTTCCTGCGCGAGATCGGCGCCGGCAGCCGGCTCGAGGACGACGCGCGCGCGTCGTTTGCGGGGGCGTCCGCGGCGGGCCTGCTGACGCTTCCGGGCGCGACGGCGCAGGCATGGCTTGCGGGTGGGCGTGCGATGCAGCGCGCGTGGCTGGCGGCGACGGCTCGCGGACTGGCCTTTCACCCGACGACGGTGCTGCTCTACCAGCTCGAGATGCTCGATCACGTCTCGTCGCCCGCGTACACCGCCGCCGAGGTCGCGACGCTGCGGTCGCTCGAGCAGCGCCTGTATCGGATCTTCGATCGCTCGCGTGGCACCGCGGCGCTGCTCTTTCGGATCGCGCGCGTCGACGGCTCCCCCGAACGCTCGCTGCGACTCCCCGCACCGTGGGTCCTCAGCGCCGGGAGGCCCCCGGCATGACCGTGCGCATCCGGCTCGCACGGACGACCGACGAGCTCGACCAGGTGTTCGCGCTGCGCCACCGGGTGCTGGTGGACGAGGAGGGCTACCTCCCGGCGCAGCCCGACAGCCGCCTCGCCGACCGCTTCGACGCGTACCCGACGACAGCGAACGTGATCGCGCTCGTGGGCAACCGCGTGGTGGGCGCCGTCCGCCTCGTCGAGCGCACGCCGGCCGGCACCTCGGCCGACGACTTCTTCGACTTCCGTCCCTTCCTGCCCCCGGGCGCGCGCGACGTAGCGGGTGGAATGCTCGTGCTCGAGCGGGCCCATCGCAGCACGCCGCGCCTGGTCTTCGCCATGCTCGGCATGGGCTACTACTGGGCGATCGGGCGTGGCGCGACGCACATCATCGCGCCCGCGAATCCCGAGCGCAGGGCGGCGTTGCTGCGCACCGGCTACCGGGTCGTGGCCGACGAGTTCCTCGACGAGCACAAGGCGCTGCCCACGCTCCCGATGATCCTCGCCCTCGACGAACTGGAGGATCGTGCCCTTGCCTTCCTGCGCCGCCAGCAGATCGATCACTGGCTGCGGTCGTCGGAGCGCCAGTTCCACGCCCCGGGGGAGCATGTCCTGCGCCGGGGCGAGGCCGGCGATGCCGCGTACGTGATCATCGACGGCACCGTCTCCGTGCTCGGGCGCGGCGGCGACCTGCTTGGCGAGCTCGGCCCCGGCGAGCTCTTCGGGGAGCTGGCGCTGCTCACAGCGTGCCCGCGCACGGCCGACGTCGTGGCGCGAACGGAGCTTGACTTGATGGTGCTCGACCGTGAGGCGTTCCGGACGCAGCTGCGCACGGACCCGGAGGCCGGCGATCGCATCGTCGAGCTGCTCGCCGGCCGGATGGCCGCGATGGTCGCGGGCTGACGCGGCCGGCGGCCAACGCACCTGACGGGCGTAAATAGGTAGGAAGTGGCGGCTCAACGGGCGGTCGGGGGCGGTGGTGGGTCGTATCGTGCGCGGCCGTAGCCCCGCCGCTCATGCTCGTTGCACGCGAATCACCAACGCAGGCGGCCCCGCAGGTCGCGCCCACGGTCGCCCGCGAGGTCGCCGGCGTCGGCGCGCCCACCGTCGCGGCCGCCGCCGTCGGCGCCGGCCTGCCCGCAGCCGCCGCCGCGGGCGCCGGCATGCCCGCGGGCGCTGCGCCCGCCCGCGCACGGCGGCGCGCCGCAGACCCGCTCGCGCGCAGCCTTGCCCGCGCCGTCGCCGACCGCGCGCACGACGCGACGGGCCTCGACGCCCTCGTCGACGAGCTCGCGGTCTCGGTCTGGTCGGGCCAGAACGCCGCCGTCCACATCCGGCTGAAGCTCGAAGCCGATCGCCTGAGCCAGATCCTCGCGCGCTATCGCGAGCGCAAGGGCACCGGCCTGCGCGAGGCGCTGCTCGCGGCCAACGCCAAGGGCGAGCATCGCGACAAGGACCTCGTCCGCGCGCTGGCCGTGCTGCACGGCGGCGCCGACGCGGAGTACGAGCCGTGGGCGCAGATGGGCCTCGCGCTCATCCCGCTCGGCACGCGCGACTCGGACCTCATCCGCCTGCTCGAGGAGCGCAGGCGCCCGCAGCGGCGAACGCTCAAGGCGCACTACGACAAGGCGTTCGCGGGCATCGGCAAGACGGCGCACGACACGCTCGAGGAGCACATCGTCAGCGACACGAGCGGCTTCACCCGCCACAAGGCGCTCGCGCTCGTCGACCACGAGCTGACCGCCGCCGATCACCTCGCGTTCGTCACCATCGCGATCAACGGCGCGCACGACGAGACGGCGCTCGACATCCTGCGTCGCACCTGGCATGAGGGCGTCGGCGGCTTCGACGCGCTCCACGACGACTGGCAGCGCTTCGTCCGCGGCCCCGGCTTCACGCGCCTGTCGCTGGAGCAGGCGATGGAGTCCGAGCTCGGCGGCGTCCACCTCGACGCGGCGCGGGCGCTGTTCGTCGAGTACCACAAGATGCGCGCCCAGCTGGGGTTGCACGCGTACGCGTCGATGGAGGGGCACGAGGGCACGGCCGAGCGGGCCGCGACGCGCGCCGAGGCGCAGACGATCGAGATCGCGCTGTCGTCCGGGGTCTTCACGTCCCAAGGCAGCCTCGTGGTGTCCGCCGCCGGCCACCTGCGCAAGGCCTGGGAGCAGCGCATCAAGCGCGACCCGCGCGACGCCGCGGCGTGGAAGGCGCAGCGCGACGCGCTCGACAAGCGCTTTCGCGACAGCTGGGGGCTGCGCGGCGAGGATGAGGTCGAGGCGCGCATCCAGCTGCGGCGCGATCCGACGTTCGCCGACAGGGTCTGGCTTGCGTCCAAGCGCGGGCAGTACGGCAAGGTCGTCGACGCGGCGACCGACGCCTGGCAGGCCGGCGCGGAGGGCGAGCTCGAGCGCGAGCTGCGAAACCCGCCGGCCGGCGATCCGCGGCCCGCGTTCTCGAACGCCGAGCGCGCCACGCTGTTCAACGACGACGAGCACACGCCCGCCTACGACGCGCTCACCAACCCGCAGCTGACGCACGCCGAGCGCGGCGCCGTCCGGCTGCAATTCGCGCTCAACAGCACGGGCACGACGAGGGCCGGCGACCTCGAGAACGCCTACCGCTTCCTCAAGGCGATCAAGAAGCAGGCGGTGCGCACGCGGGTCATCGAGGCCTACGTCGCGCGCTACCTCGACGACCGCGGCGCGGCCAAGGGCAAGGGCACTGTCGTCGAGGAGGGCGAGCGCCAAGCCGACCCGATCGTGCGCTTCTGCGTCGCGCTGCAGACCCGCGCCACGGGCTTCGAGCAGTCGCCGACGATGATCGACCTCCTGCATCTGCTCGTCCCGGGCTCCGGCCTCGGCGATGCGCTCAAGCTCGCCGAGCGCCGCGACCGTGCGACCCACACCGGCGTCCTCGACGTCGCGTCGACCGGGCTCGTGACGATCTACGACGTCGTCAGCGCGGAGGACACGCAGGAGGTCGCGGACGACGCGCTGTCGCGGCTGCGCCAGTGGGTGCGCCGCGCCGGCGCCGACCCGGCCGAGCTCAAGGCGATCATGGACGCCGAGGGCGTGACGGAGGTCACCGCGCTCGCGCAGCTCGGCTTCGAGCGCTTCGCGGAGCGCCTCGACGAGGTCCGGGCGGTCAAGTCGAGCGTCTCCGAGGGCGTCGGGATGATCGTCGACTTCGCCGGCCGGTCGCTGCTCGTCTCGCTGCTCGGCCCGGCCGGGCTGCCGGCGCTCGTGGCCGCGCTCGGCGCGTACACCGCGGGGATGCTCCTGCGCGAGGGCCTGCTCGGCGTCGAGTACCAGCTCGTGAGCAAGGAGAACCTCTCGACGCTCGTCGCCGAGGTCGCGACGTTCGGCTTCGACGAGCTGCAGATCGAGGCGGTGATCAAGGAGGTCGTGCCGAAGGGCGCCGCGAAGGGCCGCATCTTCGGCGCCGATGGCATGACGGAGGCGCAGGCGAAGTTCGCCCAGGACTACATGAAGACGTCGGGCTCGAAGCTCTTCGAGAAGGCGACCCAGAACCTCGTCGAGGGCAAGGGCCTGCCGACCGAGGGCGAGCTGCTGGCCCGCGCCGCGCACGCGCTCGCGGTGGCGGGCCTGAAGGGGCTCAGCGACAGGATCCTCACGTCGCCGACGGTCTTCACGCCGACCGCCAAGCGCTTCCGCGAGAACCTCAAGAAGATCATGCTCAACGGCCCGCCGCCGAAGGCCGCGCTCGGCTACGCGATGGCCAAGGAGCTGACCGACATGCTCGCCGCCCCCGACTGGGGCAACACGACGCTCGAGCAGAAGCTCGCCCGGCTCACGAGGACCGGGCTGGTCTCGGTCGCGAGCGCCGTGCCGGTCTCGGCGGCGTTCACCAGCCTGGGCGCGAAGGAGGCCGCGCGGCTGAAGAAGCTCGCGGTGACGCACCCCGACGTGTTCTACGCGCGGCTGCACGCCGACCCGCTGCACGGGGTCGACGCCGAGAAGGCCGCGTCGTCGGTCATGAAGGAGATGGACGCGGTCATGTCGCCGAGGTGACCGCTCGGGGTAGGGCGCCCGAAGTCGCCCGACGCGCATGATCGACAGGGCGGTGGGTACCTTGGAGCGGTGCACGATACCACCGAGCCTCTGCCCTGGGAGCGACCGCTCGGTGCCACGCCGATCGATGACGGGCTCGTGGAGTTCCGCGTCTGGGCGCCGAACGCCGACGACGTCTGGGTGCGCGTCGGCGACCAAGAGCACGCCCTGACCGACGCCGGCGGCGACGTCTTCGAGGCGCGCATCCCCGCGCAAGCAGGCGACGACTATGTCTACGTCCTGGGCGACGACGAGCTCCCCGACCCGTGCTCGCGCCACCAGCCCGAAGGCTTGCGAGGCCCGTCACGCGTCGTCGATGCCCGCGCGTTCGCCTGGGCCGACCACGATTTCGAGCCGCGGCCGCTGCACGACCAGGTCATCTACGAGCTGCACATCGGGACGTTCACGCCGGCCGGCACGTTCGATGCCGCGATCGAGCACCTGCCCGAGCTCGCGCGCCTTGGGATCACGTCGATCGAGGTCATGCCGGTCGCGGAGTTCCCAGGCGACCACGGCTGGGGCTACGACGGCGTCTACCTGAGCGCCGCGCAGTCGACCTACGGCGGGCCCGACGGCTTTCAGCGCCTCGTCGACGCCGCGCACCGCAACGGCCTCGGCGTGATCCTCGACGTCGTCTACAACCACGTCGGCGCGTCGGGCAATACGGCGCTCGCCGCGTTCGGGCCGTATTTCACGGAGAAGTACTCGACGTTCTGGGGCTCGGCGATCAACTACGACGACGCGTACTGCGACCCGGTGCGCGAGTGGGCCCTGCAGTCCGCCGAGGGCTGGCTGCGTGACTTCCACGTCGACGGCCTGCGCCTCGACGCGATCCACGCGATCTACGACTCGAGCGCCAACCCGCTGCTGGCGGAGCTCGCCGACCGCGTGCATGCCACCCGGCCGGGGTCGCTCGTCATCGCCGAGTCGGGGCTCAACGACCCGAAGGTCATCCGCCCGCGCGAGCAGGGCGGCTTCGGCCACGACGCGCAGTGGGCCGACGACTTCCACCACGCCGTGCGGGTGCTCGTGACCGGCGACAACGACGGCTGGTACGCGGAGTTCGGCTCCGTCGCCGACCTGGCAAAGGCGTTCAAGCGCCCTTTTGTGCATGACGGCCAGTACTCGTCGTTTCGCAAGAAGCGCTTCGGCGCGCCCGTAGACGACCGGCCCGTCGAGCAGTTCGTCGTCTTCGACCAGAACCACGACCAGGTTGGCAACCGCGCGCTCGGCGACCGCATGCCCGGCGAGCAGCGCGCGCTCGCCGCGTTCTGCACCTTGCTGTCGCCGTTCGTGCCGATGCTCTTCATGGGCGAGGAGTACGGCGAGCCCGCGCCGTTTCAGTTCTTCTCCGATCACATCGACGAGGAGATCGCCACCGCGACGCGCGACGGCCGGCGCCGCGAGTTCGCATCCTTCGCCCAGTTCTCGGGCGAGGAGGTCCCCGATCCGCAGGACCGCGCGACGTTCGAGCGCTCCAAGCTCACGCGCGAACGCGACCCCGCCATCGCCGACCTCTACGCTTCCCTGCTGCGCGCACGAGCCGACATGCCACGGACGGAGGTCGAGACACAGCACGACGAAGACGCGCGCTGGCTGGCCGTCGACCGGGGTCCGTACCGGTTGTGCGCGAACTTCGCCGATGAGTCGCGCGAGGTCCCACTGGACGGCCACGCGGAGATCGTCATCGCGACGATGTCCGACGGTGCCGAACTGGCCCGGGGACACGTGCTGCTCGCACCCATGACAGGAGCACTGCTGCGATGAGCGACCGCGAGGTCTGGCCAGGAAGCCCGTTTCCCCTCGGACCGACATGGGACGGCAAGGGCACGAACTTCAGCCTCTTCTCCGAGAACGCCGAGCGCGTCGACCTCTGCCTCTTCAACGGCGACGACGAGGAGGAGTGCATCGAGGTCGTCGAGCGCACCGCGTTCAACTGGCACTGCTACGTGCCGGGCGTCGGCCCCGGCCAGCGCTACGGCTATCGCGTCCACGGGCCGTACGACCCCGAGTGCGGGCACCGCTTCAACGCGCACAAGCTGCTCATCGACCCGTACGCGAAGGCGATCGACGGCGAGGTGCGCTGGGAGCTCGCCAGCACGCTGCCGTACATCCCCGACGACTCGGAGACCGCCGATCTCGAGCCCGACGACGAGGACGACGCCGACGCGATGCCCAAGTGCCTCGTCATCGACCCCTGGTTCGACTGGGAGGGCGACGAGATGCCGCGCACACCCTGGAACCAGACGGTGATCTACGAGACGCACGTCAAAGGCTTCACGAAGCTGCATCCGGATGTGCGCGAGGATCTGCAGGGCACCTACGGCGGCCTGGCCTCGCCGCCCGCGCTTAAGTACCTCAAGGACCTCGGTGTCACGGCGGTCGAGCTCTTGCCCGTGCACCACATCGCCGACGAGCACTTCCTCACCGACAAGGGCCTGTCGAACTACTGGGGCTACAGCTCGATCGGCTACCTCTCGCCGCACTCCGACTACGCGGCGACCGGCTCGACCGGCGAGCAGGTGCGCGAGTTCAAGGGGATGGTGAAGGCGCTGCACAAGGCCGGCATCGAGGTGATCCTCGACGTCGTCTACAACCACACCGCGGAGGGCAACCACCTCGGCCCGATGCTCGCCTTCAAGGGCATCGACAACGCGACGTACTACCGGCTCATGCCCGACGACCCGCGCTTCTACATGGACTTCACGGGCACCGGCAACTCGCTGAACCCCGTCCACCCGAGCGTGCTGCGGCTGATCATGGACTCGCTGCGCTACTGGGTCATCGACTGCCACGTCGACGGCTTTCGCTTCGATCTCGCGTCGGCGCTCGCTCGCGAGCTCTACGACGTCGACCGGCTCAGCGCGTTCTTCGACACGATCCACCAGGACCCGGTGCTGTCGCAGGTCAAGCTCATCGCCGAGCCGTGGGATGTCGGGCCCGGCGGCTATCAGGTCGGCAACTTCCCGGTCCTGTGGACCGAGTGGAACGGCATCTACCGCGACGCGATGCGCGACTTCTGGCGCGGCAACGCGAGCGTCGGGGACTTCGCGCGGCGGCTCACGGGCTCGTCGGACCTGTACTCGCACGACGGCCGCCAGCCGGCCGCGTCGATCAACTTCGTCACGGCGCACGACGGCTTCACGCTGGCCGACCTCGTCTCCTACAACGAGAAGCACAACGAGGACAACCTCGAGGACAACCAGGACGGCACCGACGACAACCGCTCGTGGAACTGCGGCGTCGAGGGCCCGACCGACGACCCTGCGATCCTCGCGCTGCGCGCGCGCCAGCAGCGCAACATGCTCGTGACGCTGCTGCTGTCCCAGGGCGTGCCGATGCTGCTCGGCGGCGACGAGTTCTCGCGCAGCCAGGGCGGCAGCAACAACGCGTGGTGCCAGGACAACGAGATCTCGTGGTACTCGTGGGAGCGCGACGACTCACAGCTCGAGATGCTCGACTTCACCAAGCGTGTCATCGCGCTGCGCCAGAAGCACCCGGTGTTCCGCCGCCGCCACTTCCTCAGCGGCGAGGCGACGGGCAACGGCTCGCTGCCGGACGCGTGGTGGTTTCGGATCGACGGGCGCAAGATGACCCAGCGCGACTGGGAGCGCACCGACCGCAACGTGCTCGGCCTGTTTCTCAACGGGCACGAGTTCCCCTATCGCGGCCGCCGCGGCCAGCGGATCATCGACGACTCGTTCCTGCTGCTCATCAACGCGCACCACGAGGACGTGACGTTCACGCTGCCGGCGAAGCGCTGGGGCCAGGTGTGGGCGCTCGAGCTCAGCACGGCCGACGCGCGCGCCGAGGCGGGCTCGGGCACCTACGACGCGCGATCGCGGATCGAGACGGTTGCGCGGTCGGTGACGATCCTCAAGCGCGTGACGCCTTCGAAGTGAGCGCGCTGCGCGCCACGTACCGCTTGCAGCTCGGGCCGGGGATGCGCTTCGACGACGTCCGCGCGTTGGTCCCGTATCTGCGCGACCTCGGGGTGTCGCACGTGTACCTGTCGCCGTCGCTGACGGCGCGGTCGGGCTCGATGCACGGCTATGACGTGGTCGACCCGACGACGGTGTCGGCGTCGTTGGGTGGCGAGTCCGCGCTGCGCTCGCTTGCCGAGGCGGGGCTCGGGATCATCCTGGACATCGTGCCCAACCACATGGGCACGGGCGACGAGAACCGCTGGTGGTCGGACCCCGAGGAGCGCGTGCGGGTCTTCGACGTCGACCCGGAGACCGGCCACTATCGCCGCTTCTTCGACATCGACGACCTGGCGGGCGTGCGCGTCGAGGACCCCGCGGTGTTCTCGCTGACGCACGACAAGGTCCTCTCGCTGGTCGCGGACGGCGTGATCGACGGCCTGCGCATCGATCATCCCGATGGGCTGGCCGACCCCGCTGGGTATCTGCAGCGTTTGCATGACGCCGGCGCCTCGCGCGTGTGGATCGAGAAGATCCTGCATCCGGGCGAAGAGCTGCGCGACTGGCCGGTCGAGGGGACGGTCGGGTATGAGTTCCTCAACGACGTCCAGGGGCTGTTCATCGATCCGGCTGGCGAGGCGCCGCTCACGGCGCTGTACTCGTCGCTGGTCGGCGACACGCGGACGTTCAGCGAGATCGCGCTGGAGGCGCAGCTCGAGCAGGCGCGCGGGACGTTCTCGCGCGAGGTCGAGCGGCTGCGCCGGCTGCACGATCCGGGGTCGTTGGAGGAGGCTTTGGCGCGACTGCCGGTCTACCGGACCTACGTGCGCGACGGCGAGTTTCACCCCGACGACCGTGCTGCCTTGGCGGCGGCGGGCCGCCCCTCGCTGTTCGACGGCGCCTCGGAGGAGTTCGTCTCGCGTTTTCAGCAGACGTCGCCGCCGGTGACGGCGAAGGGCATCGAGGACACGGGCTTCTATCGCTACCTGCGGCTGCTGGCGTTGAACGACGTCGGTGGCGACCCGGGGCGGTGGTGCGTGTCTGTCGAGGACTTCCATGCGGCGAATCTCTCGCGCGCGCGGCGCTTTCCGCGCAACCTGCTGATCACGCAGACGCACGACACGAAGCGCTCCGGGGATGCCCGCGCCCGGGTGGGCGCGCTGAGCGCGATGTCTGCCGCGTGGGAGACGCATGTGCGGCAGTGGTACTCGGTGACGGAGGAGCTCGTCTCCGATGGGGCGCCCGACATGCACGAGCGCTATCTCGTGTTCCAGACGCTCGTCGCGATGTGGCCGATCACGCAGGAGCGCCTCGAGGGCTACATCGAGAAGGCGCTGCGCGAGGCCAAGCGCAACACGAACTGGGTCGACCAGAACCAGTCGTGGGAGTCGCGCGTGCAGGCGTTCGCCGTGGCGCTGTTGACGTATGAGCCGTTCCTCTCGGACTTCGAGCCGTTCGTGGAGGAGGTCGCGGTCGCGGGCGAGCGCTCAGCGCTGGGCCAACTGCTGCTCAAGCTTACGGTCCCCGGCGTGCCCGACGTCTACAACGGCGACGAGCTCATCGACCTCTCGCTCGTGGACCCCGACAACCGCCGCCCGGTCGACTGGGAGGCCCGCCGCTCGGCGTTGGCGGCCCTTCGTCGGGGGGAGGAGCCGACGCGTGAGACGATGAAGCTCCACGTGATCGCGCGGGCGTTGGAGCTGCGCGCGCGGCGGCCGGAGCCGTTCTCGGGCGCGTCGTACACGCCGCTGGACGCCGGCCCCGACGTGTGCGCGTTCACCCGCGGCGAGGAGGGCGAGGTGCTCGTCGTCGTCGCGCTGCGCGAGCCCGAGCTCGGCGCCGTCGTCGACGTGCCGCAGGGCCGCTACCGCAACGTGCTCACGGACGAAGAGCTGAACCTCGCCGGCCCAACCCCCGCGGCATCGCTGGCGCAGCCGCAGGGCTTCAGCTTGTACGAGCGCGTGTGACCGGCGCCCGGCGGGTTAGTCGGTGCAGCCGGACCCTTGTGACACGCACCGTGTGTACGCGGTGGCATAGCCGAGCCTCCGTGCTCGAGCGGTGCGCCCGTCGGCCTGCGACTTGCTCGCGGTCTTACCGGAGAAGACCACCCAGTAGCTGGGCCGCAGCCCGCGATAATCGCTGCTGAAGAGCACACCGGCGCCGAGGCCGCGAGTGCTCGCGGCGGACTGGATCCGCCGCGCCTGGGCTCGCGAATGCACCGATGCGAGGACCGTCGTGAAACCGGCTTCTTCCCCCCACCCGCGCGACGACTCTTGTGGAGCAGCTCGGGGTGTCTGCACGGCGGGCGCGGCCGCTGGCGGCGGAGAGGCGGCGGGCGCGGCGCCCGCTGCGGTCCCCGGAGTAGGTTTCCCGCTCCTCGCCGAAGTCGATCCCGTCGCTCGCGCGCGCCGGCGCGCGGCCCGCCGGTCGGCGGCCCGGTCAGCAGCGGCGCGGCGAGCGGCGGCCTTGCGACCCTCACGGATCAGCGCGGCCGCATCCGGTCCATCGGTGCTTGACGGGTCCGTCAATCCGGAAGAGGCGACGTTCCCGCGCTCGCCGGGAAGGTTCTGCGTCACGACGAACCCCACCGCAGCGGCGGACAGAGTCACGACCATCGCGATGAGCATGACGTGCACCTGCGGCCGACGACCCTGCGTCGGCGGCGGCTCGGCAGGGATGCTCTGTGCACGGGTTGGCCCGGGCGGCGCCGTGCGCTCGTCGTCCGGCTTGGCCCGCAGCGATACGACGATCTCGTCATCGACCACCGCGCTGTCGGCAGGGATGGGGTGCGTGCTCACGCCGGCCACGCTCGCGACCCGTCGCCGCTCGCGTCCCGAGCGCGCGCTGTCGGTTCGCAGGCCGCTCAGCGCCGCCCCGGTCGCGACGGACTGCTCGCTCGCCGGCGCAGGTGCGCCCGCGGCGGCGGCCGTGAGCGCGCGGCTGAGGTCGCCCGCCGACGGGAAGCGGCGGTCGGGGTCTTTCTGCGTGGCGCGCGCGAGCACCGCGTCGAGGCGTGCGCCGTGCGGCCCCGCCACAGTGCCCATTGACGGCAGCGCGTCGCGCGAGTGTGCGAGAAGTTTGCGGATGAGGATCCCCTCGAACGGGACGTCGCCGGTCAGCAGTTCGAACAGCACGCAACCCAGTGAATAGACGTCAGTCCGCGCGCTGACCGTGCCGCCCTCGATCTGCTCCGGCGCGACGTAGTCGGCCGTGCCCATCCACTGGCCGGTGTTCGTCAGCCCCGTTTCCGAGGCAGCCTCGCGGGCCAGGCCGAAGTCCGTCAGGTACGCATGCTCCTCGTCGCCCATCTCGGCAAGCAGGACGTTCGCGGGCTTGACGTCGCGGTGGACGATGCCCCGTGCATGCGCCGCGTCGAGCGCCATCGCGATCTGCCGCGCGAGCCGCACGACGCGTGCGATCTCGAGCGGGCCCTCGTTGCGGACGACCTCGCCGAGGTCCTCGCCGTCGATGCGCCGCATCGCGATGAACAGGGTGTCGCCTTCCTGCCCCGTTTCGTAGACCGGCACGACGTGCGGGTGCTCGAAGGAGACGGCGATTCGCGCCTCGCGCCGGAAGCGGGCGGCGAAACCCACGTCGCGGCCGATCTCGGGAGTGATCACCTTCAGCGCGACGGGCCGGCCCTGCTGCACGTCGTAGGCGGCGTAGACGACGCCCATGCCTCCGCGGCCGAGTTCGCCGTCGAGCCGGTAGCGCCCGACGCTCCGCTGGCCCGGTTGGTTACGGCCGCCCATCCCGCCGCGAGTCTACGCCGAGCGTGGAGGATCAAATGTGACAGTGGAAGGACGTCATTCGGTGGCGCGCTCACCTGAGGTGACGCAGCGACGCCCACTCCTGCGACCACGCTCGCCGCGGCCCGTCGCACACCGTCACGGCTCGCCGCGCTCCTCGATGTCGACGTCGTCGCGGTTGGCGATCCGCGACGCGATGCGGCAGCCGCGCAGGTGCTCCGCGATGACGTCCGGTCGCGCGCCGACCACGACCACGGGTGCGCTGCCGTCACGCGGCGGGCCCGCGTTGCCATAGGCGTTGTGGCCGCTGAACGCGGGCGGCAGGCCGAGGACCGCGCGGTAGCGGTCGATCGCGCCCGCCTCGCGGTGGCTCTGCGTAAGGAATCACGGCGCCCGGCACCCCTCGAGGCGTGCGTGTAGCCGTTCGGCTTCAACGCCCTCGCCGCTCGCGACCGGGCGACGATCTGCGACGACACCCCGAGGCGCGAGTCATGATGTGCGATGTCGACCGATTCGAAGGAGGACCACATGACCAGAGACGCCGCATCGACCACGCAGCGCCGCAGGTCGCGGCGACCGCTCTTCGGACCCATCGTCGCCGCGCTCGTCGTGGCGGCCCTGCTTGCGGTCGCAACGCCCGCTTCGGCGCAAAGCACCGGCGTGTGCGCGGTCCTCGACGGCATCGACCAGTTGAACGAGGGATTCTTCGGCACCAGCTCCGGGCTGGGCGCAGACGGCGCCCTGGGAGAGCTTCACCGCACCCTCGCCGGCATCCCGATCGCAGGCGCTGTGCTGAGCGCCGTCGTCGCCGCGATCGACGGCTGCGACGTCTGACGCTTCGCCACGCCGCCCCGCGCTCCTGCACGGCTGTGCTCTGCAGCCGTTGATGGACGGTTGCCGTCGCCATGACGGCCGGCGCGCGCCGCGAGCCGCCAAGCTCGCGCGCGAGCAGCGCGGTCGTGACAGCGGCGACCCGGCCCGGGGTGAGCGCGCTCCCCCCGCTGTGGGGTGGGCGTGCGGCCCCGCCGCCGGCAGGCTCGGCGACACGAAGCAATCACGCTCGGCCGATCTGAAGCGAGGGAGCACGATGTCCGCAACAACGGGGTTGTCCGCAAGGTCCACGATCACCGTCGGCGACGGCCCGCACAGCGTCGCCGTGACCCCGAACGGGGATCGCCTGTACGTGACGAACTTCCACGCCGGCACCGTGTCGGTGATCGACCCCGAGCGCGAGCTCAAGATCGCCCACGTGCCGGTCGGCAAGAGCCTGTACGGCGTGGCCGTCGACCCGGACGGCGCGCACCTGTACGTCGCCGACACGCACAGCTCCGCGCTGCTGCGCATCGAGCGCGCGCCGTTCGAGGTGACCATCGACACGGTCCTGGCGGAGCGGCCGTACGGCCTCACCTGCAGCCCCGACGGTAAGCGCGTCTACGTCGCGAGCGCGATGAACGACGCGATCCTCGTCACCGACCCCCTCACCAAGCCGCTCGGCAGGATCTCGAACGTCGACTTCCCCGTCGGCGTGGTGTGCAGCGGCGACGGCTCGCTGATCTACGCCAGCAACTACTTCGCGAGCTCGATCTCCGTGCTCGACGCAAGCCGCTTGCACACAGCGCAGCAGGCTCCGCTCGACGCGCTGATCGCGACGATCCCCGTCGACCGCGGACCCTACGGCCTCGCGCTCAGCCCGAACGACGGCCGCCTGTTCGTCGCGCACTTCCCGTTCGACACGGTCTCGGTGATCGACGTCGGCACCAGCGAGCTGATCGCGTCGATCCCGGTGCCTGACGGTCCGCGAGGCGTGGCGGTCAGCCCGAACGGCAGGGCGCTCTACGTGACGAGCTTCTTCTCGGACAGCGTCTCCGTGATCCCGCTGCTCTTCTGAAAGCGCGCCGAGGTGCTGCTGTGACCAAGGTCTCACACGCGCCGCCCCAAGCGCCGGACCATCGAGGGATGGCGCGGATACTGCGAAGGTCATCAATAGGATCGCCGGAACATCTCGCGCTCTCGAACGTTGAGGGAACATGGCCGGCCCCGAAAACGCTCTCGCCGAGAAAAAATATGCGCCGAGGGTTGACTGCGACGCCAGGAACTGCGTGTATTGCGCCCTGGGAGCCGGCTATGGGGGCCGGATCACTCGGGGAGAGAGCCATGCGGATGCAACGCCTGCCCGCGGATCTGATCGCGCTTGCGCGCGGGGATCGCGCGACCATGTGTCGACTTGGCGCCGGCTGATGTCATCCGGCGCAGCCAGTCTGCCGCTAGGTGTCTTGATGATCCGAATCGAGCGGACTGCCGGCGGTCGTTCCGTACCAGGGATCTCTCAGCCCGCGCGATCGGCGGCGTGAGCGGATGATCACCGACGGCTCGTCGCAGGATGGCCAGCCGTTGTCGGACCCCCAGCTCATCGCGGACCTGGACAAGACCGCCAACCGGATCTACATGCTGGTGGGCGAGCTGCGCGCGCTGACCGGCTGGGATGAGCTCGGGCTGCTCAAGCACCTCGGTTGCGACGCGGCGCTCCCGCTGCCCCCCAGCACGGACACCGAACGCCTGCGCAACCACAGCGTCGCGTACCTGACGTGGGTCCGGGACCTCTGCTACCTCGTCGATCGGTCCGTCGACCGGCACGACATCCTCCACGGTGCCTACGAGCTGTGCAACGCGGCGGGCGGCTCGAAGCACGATCGGGTGGAGCGCTGCATCGACGCGTGTGATGCACCCGGCCGCGAGGGCCTGTCGGCAAACGAGCTCTTGAGGCTCGGTGAGGTGGCCAAGGGATGGCTGCAGGCGACGGTGGCGCTCGACGGCGGCGCCGGGCAGCAACGCGCCGAGCGCGTCATGGAGCTCACGGCGCCACGCATGCAGATCACCTCGCATCTGCATCCCCGGCGGCTGAAGTGGCTGCTCGCGAAACCGGCGGTCCGCGAGCGCGAGCTCGGGACGAACGTCAGCCGGCGAATGCAAGAGCACGTGAACGAGTGCCCTCGCTGCGAAGCCGTCGTCCGCGAGCTGGACCTCTCCAGCCCGTGGCGCTCGCCGGCCTGACCGCCAATCACCGGTATCCGGTGGTGCTGTAAGAAGGTCGGATGCTCTGCGTGCATCTCGGACCCGGGCGGCTTGGCCTGGGGCTCGTGATCGACACGCTGCTGCATCTCCAATTCGAGATCTGCGTCGTGGGCGCGGCTGGCCGCAACCCACCCAACGTCAAGACGCACGAGGTCGAGTACGTCGCCCGGGGTGACCTCTCGTTCGACCGCGCGGTGCGGTGGGTCGCCAACCCCTTGCACGTCGACGAGCTCGATCCGGAGGTCGTCCGCCGGCTCGGCGAGAGCGAGCCGGTGCTCATCACGGGCTCGATGGCCTACGAGGCACCGGCGCGCGAGGACTTCCTGCGCGAACTGCTCGAGCGGCGGCCGACGGAAGCCGAGACGATCGTGCTCGCCTGCGAGAACGAGCCCGCCGCGATGTACGCGAGGGTCTTGGACGACTTCCCTCACATTCACTACTGCGCGAGCGTCGTCGACCGCATCGTGAACTGGAACAGCCCGGCAGCGCGTGCGGACGGAAGCCGGCGCGTCGTCGCGCACCCGACTGCCGAATGGGTCATCTATCACCCCGAGCCGGGTGCAAGCGAGGTGATCGGCCGGCTCGACCGCTCGCTGATCGTGCGGATCGTGGGCGACGCGCACCTGCTTGCCGGTTACCGCAAGCGCAGGCAGTGGGGCGTCAACGGCATGCACCTCTTCATGGCGCTCATCACGAAGTACAACGAGGACGATGTGCCGCTCACGCTGAACGACGACGTTTTCAACAAGCTCCGCGCGCGTGTCATGCCGCTCGTCACCGTGGTCCTCGAGGCGATCCAGCAGGCGCACCCCCAGCTTCCGTACGACCAGCGCTTCGTCGACGAGCGGCTGAAGGTCTTCCGGCAGACGCTCAACAGCACCACGCGCATCCTCGACCAGCGGCTGCTGCGAGCGGACCTCCGAGATCTCATGCGGCATTTCGATACCTGCATCGGCGCCGCGGCCCGGGAAGCCCATGGGCTCGGCATGCCCTGCGACGAGTTCGAGGGGGTCGTCGTGCTGCTGGTCAGCACGATCGACCGGCGGTCGCTGTGGTTCGACCAGCCCGAGCCGGATGCCATGAGCCCGCGCACCGACAACGAGGTCATCGAGTTGTTCCGCCACGGCGTGGCACGCTGGATGGATCCGCTGCGAGCGCGCGAGGAGGAGGAGCGTCTCATCCGGATGCTGTCGGTCCACCGTAACCCGGCGCGATTCCCGCCCCCCAGCCTGCCACCCCGTTAGGCTGCCTGCTCGGCATTGGGCAACCGAGCCGCGGCGCGGCGGCCGAGGAGGGGGTGGTCATGGAGGAGATCGGGTTGGTAGAAGCGATCGAGGCCGTGCGGGAGGAGCTCGTCCAGGCGGTGCTGGCCGGCGCGCAGCGCCCGCTCCAGTTTCCGTTGGAGGGCGTCGAGCTCACGTTTCAGGTTGGAGTGACACGGGAGAGCGCACCCGGCGGCAAGCTGAAGTTCTGGATCCTCGAGCTCGGCTACGAGCAGCGCGACCGCCACCAGTCCGTGCACACCGTCACGGTCAACCTCGGTGCGCCGCGCGACGACGCCGGCACACCATTCAAGGTGACAGCACGCTCCACTGAGAAGCCCTGAGCGCACGATGCCCTCCGGCGCCGCGATGGAGGACCTCGCAGTCCAAGTCCTGCACTTCGACGGTAAGGAGTGGTCGCGCGGCTCGGGCTTGGTCGTCGGCCACGGGCTCGTGCTCACGGCGGCGCACTGCGTCGGCGCCGGCCGGCTGCTGGTGCGCTTCGTGGGCGGCGAGGAGCGCGCCGCCAGCGTTGCCGTCGCCGGTGATCCGGTCACGTCGGATCTCGCGCTGATCGAGTTCGAGGGAAGCTCGCCCGATCCCCGGTGGCGGTACGGAAAGGTCGATCGCCGCTGGACGGGTTGGGTGCGCGGATGCTGGGCCGTGGGCTTCCCGGCATTCAAGGGGCGTGCGCAAGGCGGGGCGGGCAGCGTGCTGTCGGCGCAAGTCGGTGGCGAGATCCCGACGATGGAGAACGCCGGGACACAGCTGTTGACGCTGCGCCTGCACAGCAGTCCGCGCGAGCGGGCCGAGGGCTCGGAGTGGAGCGCGATGTCCGGGGCCGTGGTCGTCGCGGGCGACGACGTGATCGTCGGCGTGGTCGGCGAGCACCGCCGAGCCGAGGGCGCGGACGCGCTGACGGTGTTCCCCGTGACGGCGCTGGACGATCGCGCGGACGTCGCGGAGTTCTGGTCGCGGGTGGGGCGCGAGCGGCGCCGGCTCGTGCAGCTGCCCGAGCAGGTCAGCCGTCTGCGGGCGCGACAGCCGTACATCGCGACGGTCGAGGAGCTTGCGCCCGAGCTGCTGGTCGATCGCGAGCGGGAGCTGGTGGAGCTCGCGGCGTTCGCGACGGGTGAGGAGAGCTACCGCTGGGTCATCGGTGAGTCGTGCTGGGGGAAGACCGCGCTGCTTGCGCGGTTCGTCCGCGCGTGCCCGGCCAACGTGGACGTCGTGGCGTACTTCCTGCGGGGTCCGGTCAACGACGCCGACTCGGGTCGCTTCCTGCTGCGGATCAACGAGCAGTTGTCGTATCTGCTCGGGGAGGATCTGAAGGAGTGGCCGACGGATCCCGCGCACCGCTTCACCGACCTGTGGGCGCAGGCCGCGGCGCGCGCGCAGCACGAGAAGCGCCACCTGCTGCTGGTCGTCGACGGGCTGAATGAGGATCGCAGCGACATGCAGGGGCTTCCGAGCGTCGCCTCGTTGCTGCCGCGCCGCGCGCGAGGGCACGTCCACGTGCTTGTGAGCAGCCGCTTCGACGAGCTCCCGCAGGACGTGTCGTTCGACCATCCGCTGCGGTCCGTGGCGCCTGTGGAGCTCACGCGCAGTCGCAACGCGGAGCAGGCCGCACTGCGACTGGGTCAGGAGCTCGAGGGGCTCGTCGCCGGTGCCGACATCCCATCGCAGGCACTGCTCGCGCTGCTCGGCGCGGCGGGAGGCCCGCTGAGCGTCGACGACCTGACCGAGCTCGTCAAGCTCGCCGATCCTGCGGTGCGGCGGCCGCGGATCATGGAGAGCGTCCGCCGGATCAGCGGCGTCACCAAGCCCGATCGCTCACAGCCCAAGCGCTACGCGCTGGCGCACCCGTCGCTGAGCGAGAAGGTCGAGGAGCAGCTCGGCGCCAGCGAGTTGCGCGACTATCGCGACTGGCTGCACGACTGGGCGACGACGCACGCCGAGCGGGGTTGGTCGGCGGCGTCCACGCCGCGGTTTCTCTTTGACGCGTATCCCGCGCTTGTGCTCGCGAAGGCGCCGGAGCGCTTGGAGCAGCTCTACGGCGACCTGTCCTACGTCGAGAGCGCGGTGCAGGCGATCGGGGTGGCGCAGGTGGAGCGCGATCTGCGAGCGGCGGGTACCAAGGCCGGCCCGTTCGTCGCGCGGCTCAGCCGCGTCGTGCGGCGCGAGAGCCACAACTTGCGCAGCCCAGACCGCATCGCAGCCCCCGGCTACGTGACGCGCCAGCTGTGCTTGCAGGCGATTCAGAGCGATGCCGCCGATATCGTGAAGCGCACGCAGGCCTATCTGCGCACGCTGCCGCGACCGCAGCTCGTCCCGCGCTGGACGAGCAACCGCGATCCTGCCGCGCTGACCCGGTTGACGCGTGCTCACGACGGGCCCGTGACAGCGGTGGCGATGGGCGGAGACGGGCATCGAGCCGTGACCGTCGGGACCGATCGGATGATGCGCCTGTGGGATCCGCTGAGCGGCGAGATGCTCGGCGAGCAGCCGCGCGATTACGACCCGGTGTCGGTCGCGATCAGCGCGGACGGCAGCTGCGTGGTGAGCGGCGGCCCGCATGGCGAGCTGTCGGTCTGGTGGCCCGAGGACGAGCATCCCGAGGAGCGGTTCACGGGGCACAGCGGTCACGTGGTGGTTGGCGTCAACGGCGACGGGACGCGTGCGGTGAGCGGCGGCTGGGACCGCAGCGCGCTGGTCTGGGACCTCGCGAGCGGCACCCTGATGCATCGGCTGCCTCACGCCGAGTGGGTCAACGCGATCGCGATGAGCGCGGATGGCCGGCGCGCGGTCAGCATCTGCGACGACCGCAGCCATGTCGTCTGGGACCTCGACACCGGAGAGCCGTTGCAGCGCGTCGAAGGTCATGCCCAGTTGCTGACGCTGGCGATCAACCGCGTCGGCAGTCGCGTGATCAGCACCAGTCGTGACGGTGAGACGCGCATCTGGGATCCGGAGAGCGGCGAGACGCTGCGCCCGCTGCGCGGCGTGATCGGTACTGTGACCGACCTCGCGATGGACTTCGAAGCGCGCACGGCGGTCAGCGCCAGCTATGGCGGCTGGCTGCAGATCTGGGACCTGCGCACCGGCCGCCCGACGGCCGTGCTACGCGGGCACCAGGGCGGCAAGGCATCCGTCGGGATCGACGCGGAGGCCACGATCGCCGTCAGCGGCGGAGAGTACGGCGCGCTGAAGCTCTGGGACCTGGAGCGTGCCAGCGACCCGCAGAGCGCGACGACCGAAGCTCAAGGCGCCACCGGGGTCGCGATGTGCGCAGACGCCGCGCTCGCCGTCAGCGGCGGGACCGCCGGGCGCCCGCGGCTGATCGACGTCGAGGACGGGACGACCAAGACGCTGCTCGAGGGACACGAGGGCAGCGTCACGGCGATCGCGATGAACGCCGACGCCAGCCGGGCGATCAGCGCCAACGACGCCGGCGACCTGTGGGTGTGGGAGCTCGAATCCGGGGAGGGCAAGCTGCTGCCCAAGCACCTGTTCGGCGTCACGGACGTCGCGATCAGCGACGACGGCACCCGCGGCGTGAGCGCAAGCCGCGACATGACACTGCGCGTTTGGGATCTCGAGACGGGCGAGCTTGTCCGAGATCTCGACGAGCATCTCGAGTGGGTCACCGCCGTCGCGATCAGCCCCGACGGTCAGCGGGCGGTCAGCGGCGCCGTGGACCGCGTCGTCTATCACTGGCGCCTGGACACCGGCGAGATCCTGCACTACCTGCGCGGACATGAGGGCGAGATCAAGGCCGCGGCGGTCCACGCCGACGGTCGCCATGCGGTAAGCGGCTGTGCAGCGGGCATGCTCATCGTCTGGGATCTCGACAGCGGCGGGCAGCTCAGGATCGTCGAGGGTCACAGCGACGCCGTCTCCGCGGTCGCGATTCACGACGACCGGCTGCACGCCGTGAGCGCCGGCGAGGACGAGGCCCTGCGCGTGTGGGACCTTTCCACCGGGGACTGCTTGGCCGAGTTCGTCTCGATCCCGCGCGCGGTCGCGCTCTCGCTTGGTCCCGAGCAGGACGGCGAGCGCCGGCTGCTGACCGCCGGCGGGCCGTCGGGCGTCACGCTCTACACGCTGCTGTCGTGACGCTCAGCGAGCGGCGGCGGCGCCCGCCGCGACGTCGAGCAGCTCGTCGTGCGACGCGAGCTTCACGCGGGGGCGGCGCTCGCTGCGCCCGCGCTGCAGCTCGTGGCGATCGATCGCGCGCCAGGCCTCGGCGGTGACGAGGCTCGGCTTGCGCTCGGCCAGCAGCGCGTCGATCTGGTCGCGATCGGGCTTGGGCGGGGCCGGCAGCGCGGCGAGGTCCTCGGCAAGGCAGGTCACGGTCTCCTCGGCGTCGCGCTTGTTCGTGCCTAGGATGCCGGTCGGGCCGCGCTTGATCCAGCCCACGGCGTAGACGCCGGGCAGCGACTCCCCCTCGGGTGTCAGGACCCGCCCGCGCTCGTTGGGCAGCACGAAGCTGCGGTCGTCGAACGGGACGTCGGGCAGCGGCACCGCGCGGTAGCCCACCGAGCGCAGGACCAGCCCGCACTCGATCGTCTCGACGGCCTCGTCCAGCGCGCGGGCGCGCAGCGCGCCGTCGTCGCCGCGGACGATCTCGTTGCCGCGCACGTCGATCGCCGCGACCGCGCCGTCGGCGTCGCCCTGGATCGCGACCGGGGAGACGAGGAACCGCAGCGCGATGCGCCGGCCGGCGCCGGCGGCGGGTCGCGCCGCGAACTCGCGCAGCAGCGCGACGTTCGTGCGCGCCGTGAACGTGCCCTCGGCGGCCAGCCACTCCTGCGAGACCGGGTCGAGCTCGAAGTCGTCGACGAGCAGGTCGACGCCGTCGAGGTGGCCGAGCTCGCGCAGCTCGGCGCTCGTGAACGCCGCCTGGGCGGGGCCGCGGCGGCCGAGCACGACGACCTCCTCGATGGCGCTCGCGCGGAGCGCTTCCAAGGCGTGGTCGGCGATGTCCGTGCGCTCGAGCTCCGCGGGGCTGCGCGTGAGGATGCGCACGACGTCCGCCGCGACGTTGCCGTTGCCGATCACGACAGCCCGGCGCGCCGACAGGTCGAACTCGAGGTCGCGGTAGTCGGGGTGGCCGTTGTACCAGGCGACGAACTCGGTGGCCGCCCGGCTGCCGCGCAGGTCCTCGCCGGGGATCCCGAGCGACTTGTCGGTTTGCGCGCCGGTCGCGTAGATGACCGCCGTGTAGTGCTCGAGCAGCTCGGCGTGCGAGACGTCGGTGCCGACCTCGACGTTGCCGTACAGCCGGCAGCCGCGCCCGAGCGTCTGGCGGTGGAAGGTGTCCTGCAGGCGCTTGATCTCCTGGTGGTCCGGCGCGACGCCGCCGCGCAGCAGGCCCCACGGCGTGGGCAGCCGCTCGAGCAGGTCGACCTCGACGTCGCCGCGGGCGCGCAGCAGGCAGGCGGCCGCGAACGCCCCGGCGGGGCCCGCTCCGACGACCGCGACCCGGTGGCGCACGGCGGCCATCAGGCGGTCCGCTCGGCGGTGCTGAGCTCGCCGAAGAACAGGCCGTTGAGGCCGAGCGCGTAGTCGTACTTCTCGGGGATCTCGGCCTCGGCGTAGATCGCGTCGACCGGGCAGGCCTCGACGCAGGCGTCGCAGTCGATGCAGACCGCCGGGTCGATGTAGAGCTGCTCCGCCGTCTCGAAATCCGGCGCGCCGGGCTTGGGGTGGATGCAGTCGACCGGACACACCTCGATGCACGAGTCGTCCTTGATGCAGCTTCCGACGATGACGTAGGTCATGGGGCGACAGGCTACAACCCCTGAAACCCGACTGTCTTTCAGGTAATGGCGCACCAGTCCGCGTAGCCCATGTCCACGCGGGCCTGCGGGCACTCCTCGCAGCGCATCTCGAGCCAGCGGACGGTCGTGACGACCTCGTCGGGCGGGATGTGGGGGGCGTGCAGCTCGACCTCGAGCCAGCGGTCGGCGACGGTCACCGACGGGCGCCCCAGCCGTGCCGACAGCGGGCCGGGCTCGTGCTCGACGACGAGCTTGGCGTCGAGCGCGGCGAGCTCGTCGCGGCGCGCTTCGAACTCGGCGGGGTCGTCGAGGCAGACGACGACGGCGGGGTGATGGCCGCGCAGCGGGGCGAGCGCGGCGATCCCGCGCAGGTGCTCGATCGTGCTCATGCGGCGGATCTTCCCGGATTCGCGCGCGGTCATACTGCGGCGCGTGAGATCGCGGTGCATGCTCGGGGTTGTCGCGGTGCTCGTCGTCGCGCTCGCTCCGGCGGCGCGCGCCGAGGCGCCGACGTTCAGCGTCGTCGAGACGCGCATCGGCCCCGCATCGATCTACGTCGCCGGCCCTCCGGTGAAGCTCGGCTTCGCGATCGAGGCGGCGGCGCCGCTTGTGCTGCAGGCCGCCATCGTGCGCGTGAAGACGCGCAAGCCGGTGCGCCGGCTCGCGCTGCCGGGTCCGGTGGGGTCGCGCGTGTTGCAGAACTTGCAGTGGGACGGCGTCACGGGTGGTGGCGAGGGCGCGCCGAACGGGGCGTATCGCCTGCGCCTCACCGCCCCCGACGGCTCGGCGCGCAACGTCGGGCCATTCGTGCTGCACAGCCACATCTATCCGATCGTCGGGCCGCACGCCGACCGCGGGCCGGTGGGGGCGTTCGGCGTCGCGCGCAACGGCGGGCGCACGCATCAGGGCTACGACGTCAACGCGGCGTGCGGGAGGCCGCTGCGCGCCGCGCGCGGCGGCAGGGTCATCCGATCGGACTACGACCCGGTGCTCTACGGCAACATCGTGATCATCCGCGGCGACCACACGCAGCGCGACTATTGGTACGCGCACCTGCAGCGCGCGTCGCCGGTCGGCCCTGGCGACCAAGTCCGCACCGGTGAGCGCATCGGGCGCGTCGGCGCGACCGGCAACGCGCGGACGATCGGCTGCCACCTGCACTTCGAGATCCGCAGGCGGGGCGTGCCGATCGACCCCGCGCCCGAGCTGCACGCGTGGGACGCGTGGAGCTGATGAGCGGCCCCGGTGGCTCGCGCCCGGGCGGCGGCGGCCTGATGAGCGCCACGGCGATCCGCGGCTGGGCGGCGCCGGCCTGATGGCTTCGCAGGCTGCTCTGGCGCGGCGGTTCGCTTCGCTGCACGTGCCGGGCGCGCCGCTGCTCATGCCCAACCCATGGGACGCCGGCTCAGCGCGGCTGCTCGCGTCGCTGGGGTTCGAAGCGCTCGCGACGACGAGCAGCGGCTTCGCGGCAACGCTCGGCCGGCTCGACGGTGGGGTCACCCGCGAGGAGGCATTGGGGCACGCGGCGACGATCGTCGCGGCGAGCGACCTGCCGGTGTCGGCGGACCTCGAGAGCTGCTTTGCGTCGGAGCCCGGCGGGGTCGCGATGACGCTGCGGCTTGCGCTCGACGCCGGGCTCGCGGGCTGCTCGATCGAGGACTGGGACGAGGGGGATCTCCTCGACATCGAGGTCGCCGCGTCACGCGTCGCGGAGGCGGCGGCGGTCGCGCATGCCGGGCCGGTCGGGCTCGTGCTGACCGCGCGCGCCGAGAACCACATCCGCGGGGTGGACGATCTCGCCGACACGATCGCGCGGCTGCGGGCCTACGAGGAGGCCGGCGCCGATGTGCTCTACGCGCCGGGCGTGCGCTCGGCCGAGGACGTCCGCGCGGTGGTGTCGGCGGTGTCGCGCCCGGTGAACGTGCTGGCGCTGCCGGGAACGGCGTCGGTCGCCGAGCTGGCAGCGGCGGGCGTGGCTCGCATCTCGACGGGCGGCGCGTTCGCGATGGCGGCGTTGGGCGCGGTCGTCGAGGCTGCGCGCGAGCTGCGCGAGGAGGGGACCTACGGCTACTGGCCGCGCGCGCAGGCCGGCTCGGCCGTGGCAAAGCGCGCGTTCGGCTGAGTCGCCGCGGCGGCCCCGCGGTTTCGCGGTGCGCGGCCCAGCGGCCACCTGAGCGCCCTCGCGTCGCCGTGCGCCCCTCGCGCCGCGGCCCGCGGGCCGCCGTGCGCCCCCGCGCCGCGACACCCGGCGCAGGGGTGGAGTCGTCTGGTGTCGCTATGCGAACCCAGAACACTTCACCCGCTCACGGCACGAGCAGGGCGCGGCCGCGGAGGTCGCCGCGCTCCATCGCGCGGTGCGCGGCGGCCGCGTCGGCGATCGCGAAACGCTCGATCGCGGGTGCGCGCAGGCGGCCGTTGCGGACGTGCTCGACGATCTGCGCGACCGCGGTGCGCAGGGCGTCGCCGTCGAGGTTCTCCGAGCTCCAGCCGGTGAGCTTCAGGTCCTGGAGGAGGTCCCAGGCGGAGAGGGTCAGGTCCGCGCCGGTCAGCGCCCCGACGAGGCACAGGCGGCCACCGCGGCGCAGGATCGCGACGCTGTCGGCGAACGTGCGCTCGCCGGTCGTCTCGAGGACGGCGTCCACGCTGCGCGCGCCGAGCGCGTCGAGCAGGCTGTGCCCGTCGAGGCGCACGACCTCGGCCGCGCCGAGCGAGCGGACGTAGTCGTCCTTGCCCGCGCGCGGGAGCACCGCAACGACCTCGGCGCCCGCGGCAGCCGCGATCGTGACCGCCGCCGAGCCGACGCCGCCGCTCGCGCCGTGCACCACGACGCGCGTGCCCGACTCCAAGGACAGGCGTTGCAGGCCCGCGGACGCGGTGACCGCGACGAGCCCGAGCGCCGCGATCTGCTCGAGGTCGACGTCCGGCGGGATGGTCGCGAGCGTGTCCTCGGCGGCGACGACGAACTCGCCGTAGCCGCCGGGACGCTCGCCCCAGATGCCGCCGAGGTGCTGCATCATCGTGATGACCTGCTCGCCGACCGCGACGCGCGAGACCCCCGCGCCGACGGACTCGACCTCGCCGACGACCTCCAGCCCGGGCGTGTACGGAAACGGCTCGTCCTGCATCACCGGCCACTCGCCGCGGCGGATCTCGACGTCGGCGCGGTTCACCGCGGCGAAGGCCGTGCGGATGCGGACCTCGCCGGGACCGGGCGCCGGCCGTGAGACCTCGCGCCACACGAGCTCCTCCGGCCCGCCGTAGCGGTCGATCTCGATCGCGCGCTCGCTCACGGCCGTGGCGCGGCGGCGACGAGCACCGTTTGCGGCTCGACCTCGATCACCGAGCCCGCTTCGAACGTCGTGCCCAACGCCGGCCGGCCGTCCTCGACGCCTGTGTCGAGCAGGAGCGTGAACTGCTGGCCGTCGAGGCCCGGCGCCGTGAACGACGCGCCCGACAGCGCCGCGTTCACGACGATCAGCACGTCGTCGTCGGGCTCGTCGGCCTGATCGCCGGCCAGCAGGTACGCGATGAAGTGGTTGCTCGGGTCGCTCCACGCGGCCTCGGCCATCGGCTGGCCGCGCTCGTCGAACCACGCGATGTCCGGGGGGTCGCCGCCGCCGTCGAAGAACGACGTGCGCCGCAGCGTCGCGTGCGCCCGCGTGAGCCCCACCACATGTGCGGTGAACGTCGTCAGCGCAAGAGCCGCAGGATCCTCCGACCAGTCGTACCACGAGATCTCGTTCGCCTGGCAGTACGCGTTGTTGTTGCCGCGCTGCGTGCGCCCCCGCTCGTCGCCGCCGAGCAGCATGGGAACGCCCTGCGAGAGCATGAGCGTCGCGATGAAGTTGCGCTGCTGGCGGGCGCGTGCGGCGACCACACCAGGGTCGTCCGTCGAGCCCTCGACGCCGAAGTTCTGCGCGCGGTCGTCGCCGGTGCCGTCGCGGTTGGACTCCCCGTTCGCCTCGTTGTGCTTGCGCTCGTACGTCACGAGATCGCGCAGGGTCTTGCCGTCGTGCGCGGTCACGAAGTTCACCGACGCGTCGGGCCCGCGGCGGTCGGCGTCGTAGAGGTCGCTCGAGCCGGTCAGGCGATAGCCCATCGCGCGCGGCCCCGAGCGCCGGCGCCAGAAGTCGCGCACGTCGTCGCGGTAGCGGTCGTTCCACTCCGCCCAGCCGCGCGGGAACCGGCCGACCTGGTAGTCGCCGATGTCCCACGGCTCGGCGATGAGCTTGACGGCGCCCACGACCGGGTCCTGGTAGACGAGGTCGAAGAACGCCGCCAGGCGGTCGAACGACCCGTGGTCGCGCGCCAGCGTCGCTGCGAGGTCGAAGCGAAAGCCGTCGACGTGCATCTCGGTCACCCAGTAGCGCAGCGAGTCCATGATCAGCCGCAGCACCTCGGGCCGGTCGACGTTCAGCGTGTTCGACGTGCCGGTCGTGTCGACGTAGCGCGATGGGTCGCCCGGCACGAGCCGGTAGTAGACCTCGTTCGCCAGCCCGCGGAAGCAGAGCGCCGGCCCGCCGGTGCCGCCCTCGCAGGTGTGGTTGTAGACGACGTCGAGGATCACCTCGATGCCCGCCGCGTGCAGCGTCTTGACCAGCGTCTTGAACTCGGCGACCTGGCTGCCGGGCTGGATCGACGAGCGGTACGGCGCGTGCGGGGCGAGGAAGCCGAGCGTCGTGTAGCCCCAGTAGTTGACGAGGCCCATGTCGAGCAGCCGCTGCTCGGAGACGAACGCGTGCACCGGCAAGAGCTCGACCGCGGTCACCCCGAGATCGACGAGATGCTCGACGACCGGCACGCTGCCCATCCCCGCATAGGTCCCGCGCAGGCCGACGGGGACGTCGGGATGCGTCGCGCTGATCCCCTGCACGTGCGTCTCGTAGAGCACGGTCTTCGCCCACGGGATCGAAGGCGGCGTGTCGTCGCCCCAGTCGTAGGCCTCGTCGACGACGAGCGAGTGCTGCTCGCGCGGGTGGCCGCCGTCGACGGGCTCGAGCGCCAGCGCGTACGGGTCGGTGAGCAGGCGCGAGGAGTCGAAGCGCAGGCCCCGCTCGGGCGCGAAGGGTCCCCGAGCGCGGTAGCCGTAGCGCTGCCCCGGCTCGACGCCCGGCAGGTAGACGTGCCAGATGTCCTGGTCGTCGGCCAGCGCGACCCGCTCCTCAGAGCCGCCACCCGCGTCGACCAAGCACAGCTCGACCGCTCCGCCATACGCGCCCGCGGTCGAGAAGACCGCGAAGTTCGTCCCCTGGCCGTCGTAGTGCGCGCCGAGCACGCGGCCCGAGCCCGCACGGGTCGCCGGGTCAGCCATGCTCAGTCGTAGCCGCCGAACATGAACAGCGAGTTGGGGACGTCGGCGGGGTTCATCAGGCCGTGCAGGTTGCCACCCTTGAGCATCGCGAAATGCCCCGGCGCCAGCCGGCGCACCTCGAAGGACCGCGTGCGGCGCCCGGAGTCCGCCCAGTCGCCGATGACCATGATCCCCTCGCCCTGGAGCATGAAGAAGATCTCCTGGTTGTCGCGATGGCGGTGCAGGCCGATGCCGCACGCCGGCTCGAGCACATGCAGGTCCATGTAGTCGACGGTCATGAACGCCTCGCGGTCGCCGGACTGATGGCCCTTGTTGCCGTGCGCGTCGAAGTTCCACGGCTCGAGCTCGCGCGACAGCTCCCCGGATCCCTGATAGGCGCCGTAGTTCGACAGCAGCGTGCGGTACTCGAGGGTGCCGACGCCGCCATGCGGGTTGCCGCTGAAGCCGACCGACAGGTAGTTGTCCCAGCCGCGGATGAGCATCTCGAAGCCGAGGCGGTGCGGCCCGTCCGTCGCGCCGCCGCCGTCCGCCGAGGCGGTCCACGTCACGTCGAGGTACAGCGGCAGGATCGGGTGCATCGTGTGCTGCGTCGAGACGCCGCGCATGTCCTTGCCGTCGACGGCCATGCGCTCGAACTCCGCCGCCGAGCCGGAGACGAGGTCCGGGCGCCCGACGAGCGAGCCGAGGTCGACCGCCGCCTGGCCGCGCGCGCCCAGCAGCTCGCGCAGCCCACCCTGGTCGCGGCCCCAGATCTCGACGACGTAGCGGTCGGTCTCGGCGTCGTAGGGGGCGCGCAGCGTCGCCTGCGGCCGGCCCGCGATCGACACGACGCAGCCGATCGCGTCGCCCAGCGTGCCGCCCGCGGCCTCCGAAAGCGCCGAGTCCGGGCCGCCGCGGTAGGTCAGCGAGAGGAACGGGCCGCGCCAGTCGCCGGCGGCCGCCCAGCCGCGCGCGGCCTGCGTGTCGGCCAGCGTGAAGCGGCGCACGTTCTGCTTGTGGAAGTCGGTCTTGTTGTCCTGTGTCTTGGGGTCGAGGTTGTCGGTGTCCGGCGGTGACGGCCCCCACAGCTCGAGGAAGGTGTGGGGGAGCAGGTGCTGCAGCGAGGCCGGGTCGTAGCACTCGCGCTCGGCGGCGAGGCGGACCTTCTCCACGACCGCCAGCAGCGTGAGGAGCGCGTTGTCCTTGTCGTAGTCGCGCGGGGTGTTCGGGTCGACGCGGAAGACGGCATCGCCGTGGACGAGCTCGGGCATCGGGCTAGGCCCCCTGGTAGAGGAACGCGACGAACCGCAGCGGCTTGTCGTTCGGATTGCGGATGCCGTGGACGCCGCCGCTCTTCGTGTAGATCACGCTGCCGCCCTTGATCGGCAGCTCGCGGCACGGGGTCGGATCCAGGCCGTACAGCGGCCGCGTGACGAGCGGGTACTGGTCGTTGGCCGGGTCGTCGCCGTCGGCCATGTACGCGATCCCCTCGCCCTCGACGATGTAGTACAGCTCCTCCGAGCCGATGTGGCGGTGCGTGCCCTCGATCGTGTGCGGCGGGATCGTGACCTCGTGGAAGAACACGACGTCCGAGCCGAACTCGCGCTGGCGCACCCAGCGCATCTCGATGACGTTGTCCTCCGAGCGGTCGGGGTCGCCGTCGTTGAGCATCGCGTTGCGGTAGCGCACGGGGTCGATCGCGTGCGCGTCCTCGTGGAAGAAGCCGCGCTGGAAGTCGAGCAGGTAGTTCTTGACGTCGACGGTGTTCTGCGAGGAGCTTGGCTGCGGCGTGTTCGGCACCTGGATCGTCCGAGCGAAGTTGTTGTCCCATTGCGGGTCGGTCGTCGGCCTGCGAGTCGGGTACTGCGTGTCGTCCTCGCGCACGGCGAACTCGATCCCGCGCAGCGCCTTGATGTCGGTCAGCTGCGGGATCAGCGCGGGCACGCGGGTGATCGGCGCGTCGCGCCCCATCAAAGGCAGCACGCGGTAGTCGTGCGCGCCCGAGGCGGGCGGCTCGAGCGTCTCCCACAGCTCGACGCAGTACGCGCCGGCGATCGCATCGAAGTGCAGGACGATGTTCGACTCGACGGCGCCCGCGCCCTCGAAGGTCCAGAGCTTGCACCACGCGCGAAGCTGAGGCCCGAGGGTGCGGCCGCGCTCGCGGGCGACCTCGAGCAGCCGCTGCGCGGAGTACTCGAGGCGCAGCATGTTGCACAGCGGCTCGCCGCCGAAGAAGACCTGGCCCTTCATCGCGGTCAGCACCGCGCCGGAGCGCACCTCGCTGACCGCGTAGCGGTAGCGCGACGAGCGCGTCGCCGACAGGTAGCGCGCGTGGTAGATGCGATCCGGGAAGAAGACGATCCGGAAGACCTCGTTCTCCGGCTGCTCGAAGAGCTCGTCGAAACGGACGTCCATTTACAACCTTCCTTTCAGGACCTCACCGACGCGCAGCGAGTTGGCCTGGATGGTCAAAGTCGGGTTCGCGCCGCCGGAGGTGGGCATGAAGGCGCCGTCGGTGACGTAGAGGTTCTCGAACTCCCAGGCGCGGTTGTCGGGGTCGAGCACGCTGTCGTTCGGGTCGGTGCCGAAGCGCGCGCCGCCGAGGACGTGGTTGGCGATCCGCGAGACCTGCCCTCCGACCGAGCCCTCGCCGTCGAAGCGGACCCCTTCGCCCGCGTTGCGCAGGATCTCGCCGCACTGGTGCGCGAGCGTGTTCATGAGCTCCTGGT
Source organism: uncultured Actinomycetes bacterium (assembly GCA_963839905.1). Lineage (GTDB taxonomy): Bacteria > Actinomycetota > Thermoleophilia > Solirubrobacterales > Solirubrobacteraceae > CADCVQ01. The sequence goes on from CAWIXC010000020.1 coordinate 494,957, forward strand.
CGTGGGAGTGCCAGTCCTTGATGATGTACGCGACGGCGCGGCCCCACTTGTCGCGGACGGTCGGGTGCAGCTCGATGCGGTTGTCGCGCTGGGCGACCTGGTTGGCCATGAAGCTCACCGACACGCGCCGGCCGAAGTTGTTGTCGAGGTAGTCCTCGAATCCGTCGCCGACCATGCCGGTCTCGCCGAGGTAGCCCTTCCAGATGTTGTCCATGTCCTGGGCCTGCCAGGTCCGCGCGAGCGAGATCGGCAGCGCCGCGTCGGAGGTGTTGTTGTAGATCGCGCCGCCCGCCCAGAGGCCGTTGGCGCGGATGAAGTCGGGCGTCGCGCAGTGGTCGGTCGCCCAGTCGGAGTCCAGGGTCTTGGACTTGTCGGCGCGCTCGGGCAGCACCGCGGACGCGCCGCCGAAGCAGTGCGTGATGAAGTAGCCGCCGAGCATCCCGCTGGCCTGGATGCGCCGGTCGAACTCGGCGTCGATCTGCCCGGAGAGCTGCAGCAGCCGCACGCTCTCGATCGCGCTGCATGCGACGATCACGGTCTTCGCGCGCACCGTGCGCTTGCTGCCGGCGGGGTCGCGGTAGTGCGCCCGTCGTGACGCGGTTGCCCTCGGCCTCGAGGTGCGTCACGACGCAGTTGGCGCGCAGCTCGAAGTTCGGCCGGTCGAGGATCGGGGCGAGCAGCGTGACCCACGTGTTCGACTTCAGGCCGAGCGGGTCGCCGTAGCGGTTGACGAACGCGGTCTTGATCGTCTCGTGGTCGGCCGGGACCGTCCGCCCGCTCGGCTCGTGGTCGCGCGTGATGACCGCGAGCGGCGTGCGATAGCGCTTCATCCCGAGCGCGTCCATCCCGGCGGCGATGAAGCGGCTGACCGGGTTGGGCTCGAGCGGCGGCTGGTAGTGGTCGACCGACGCGGGCTTCTCCTGGTTCTCGCGCGTCCCGCACAGCCCGACGACCCGCTCGGCCTCGCTGTAGAACGGCTCGAGCTCGTCGTAGGAGACCGGCCAGTCGCGCGCCTCGCGCTCGACCTCCCCGTTCGGGTCGGCGCGCAGGTCGGTCCGGCCGGCGTTGAAGGACCGCAAGCGCAGGTCGTCGGGCGTGAACCGCAGCGAGACGCCGCCGTACAGCTGCGTGCCGCCGCCGACGACCTGGGCCGTGTAGCCCTCGATCGTCGCGTAGTCCTTGCCGTCGGAGTTGCGGTAGACGTGCGGCTCGTCGTTGAGGTCCGGCTCGACGTGGCTCGAGTAAAACGACGCGCCGATGTTCGCCATCCCCGGCACCGTCAGCCGCTTCTCGGCGCCGGTCGCGAACAATTCGTCGCGCTTGAAGTCCGACAGGCCGTCGGGCGCCTGTTGCTGGGTGCGCAGCAGCGGCCCCTTCTCGAGCATGAGCACCTGATGGCCCGCCTTCACGAGCGTATTCGCGAGCGGCGAGCCGCCGGCGCCGCTGCCGATGACGAGGACCTCGACCTCTTCCTCAGCCACGGTAGTCCTCGTTTCGGCCGAGCGGGGCCTCCATCGCCTGGCGCCAGTCGAACAGCGAGTTGCCGTCGGCGTCGCGGAAGCGGGTCTCGAGGTACGCCCAGCCGGCGGTGCCCGAGTTGCCGCCGTGGCGCGGGTGCACGAACGCGCCGGTCATCGCGTGGCGGCGCAGCAGCAGCAGGAAGTAGCGGGGCGAGCCGTATCGCGCCTTGTCCCAGCCGGCCACGTCGTCGTTGGCCATCTCGCCATACAGGTCTGCGTAGGCGTCGGACGGCAGCGTCACCGGGTCGCGGCCGGGGTAGCGCGAGCGCAGGACGCCTTCGATGATGCTCAGGCAGTCCTTGTAGTCGTCGGCGTTGTGGCGCTCGGCGCGCGCGATGACCTTGTCGATGTAGTTCACGACGCCGACCTCCTCGTCGAGGCGGTAGGCGAGCGGGAACTGGCGCTCGCGCTCGCCGCGGTCCAGCGACTCGTACAGCCCGCGGATGAACTTCGAGTTCTCGCCGCTTCTGAAGGGCAGCAGGTGCGCGACGATCCGGCCGAGCAGCTCGCGCTCGCGGCGGCCCAGGGTGAGCGGGATCTGGCAGCCCTCGGTGAAGAAGCGCGACCACTGCTTGCCGTTGTCGAGCGTCACGACCTGCGGGTTGATCGGGTCGACCTTCCAGGCGCCGTCGACGCGCAGCTTGTAGGTGTGAATCTGGCCCTTGGGCACGCGCAGGCTCAGCGACCAGAGCCCGCTCGGCTCGCCGAGGAACCGCACGGGCGCGAGCGCGACCGGGTCGTAGAGCTCGGTGAACGAGCCGGTGACCGCGACCTCGCTCGCCGGCGTCACCCGGCCGTCGTAGACGAACGTGACGCAGTTGAAGCCGTAGGACGCGTCCATCGACGCGCCGTCGTAGTAGGAGTCGATGATCGGGTAGCGCCAGGCGTCGGCGATCTTCGCGCGCGGGTCGCCCGGCTCGTACTGGCCGAAGTCGTGGCGCGCCTCGTCGCCGTCGCGAGCGAGGTAGCGCGTGCAGTGGTTGAGAACGTACTGCGCGTCCTTCTCGATGACGACGGCAGGCAGGGGGTCCCTCCCGAGCGAGGTTCGTTGGCCGGATCGAATGGCGAGATTACCCGCCGCTCGAAGCAGGAAACGAGACGTTCTCCGCCTCTGCACATCGCGGAAACACACGCTTCACGACGCCGGGAGCGACAACGCGCCAATTCAATAAGGTGCGTCTAAAGATCGGAGCGATGAGAGCAATCCGCATTGACTCTCGGGCGACGCGGCGTACGATCGGCGGCGCGCAGGGGAAGCGCGTCATGCTCGCGGAGTCGTCCAACTCCGCCACCTCGGGGAACCGCGAAGCGCGCGATGCGCCCTGCGTGAATCTTGAGTCATCGCGAGAAGGGGGATCCCGTGACGGAGTATCGGTGGGAAAGGGCATCGGGAGGGGCAGTGCCCGAGGGCGCGCCCGAGAAGGGGCACGGGTACTACCGCGTCCCCGAGGACGAGCAGCGATACCCGCTGTGGGCCGTGCGCTCGCTGCCGGGCTCGGACGGCAGCGTGCGACTGGGGCATCTGGGTGGCAGCGGCGGCGCCTTCGTCGGCGAGTCCGAGGACGAGCAGGGCGAGAACGTCGACGAGTACGAGGTGCTGCTCGACGAAGGCACGTGGGCGACGCCCGAAGCCGACGATCTCGGTGCCTCCGGCGCGCAGGCCTGCGGCAGCCTCGCCGACGGGACGCCGCTGTACTTCCTCCTGGGCGATCCCTGGGGCGAGGGGGCGCAGGCCCCGCTGGAGACCCAAGCCAAGCTCCACTCGCGCCCGGTTCTGATGGCCCCGGCCGGCGCCGGGGCCGCGGCGCCGGCGGCGGCGCCCGCCGAGCCGCAGGACGCCACGGGCTATCGTTGGGCTGCCGCCTCGGGCGGCGAGATCCCCGCGGGCGCCGTCGGCGAGGGCCACGGCTCGCAATGGCGCGACACCGAGGACGGCCAGGAGGGCGAGGCGGTTTGGCTGATCCGCGCGAAGCTTCCCGATGGGTCCGTGCAGCTCGGCTACGTCGCGCGCGGGGGCCGAGCGGTCGTGGGGACGCCATGGGCGCAGACGGAGGTCGACGAGTACGAGGTGCTGCTCGACGCCGGCGAATGGCGCCAGGTCGAGTACACCGAGACCGAGGACGACAGCTACCTCGACTTCGCAGGAGCCGGGGGCGTGGCTTGCGGAGAGCTTGCCGATGGCTCGCCGCTGTACGGGACCGTGCGCGATCGCGAGGGCGAGGGCTATCAGCCCGGTGGGCGCCCCGGGCGCGGGCCAACGGACTTCGGCTACACGGTGCTCGTCGCGCCGGCCGGGGCGGCGCCCGCGCCGGCGCCGGCTGCGGCCGAGCCCGAGGCGCCGGCCGAGCCCGACCCCGGCCCTGCCGAGGCGATCGCTGTCGTGAGCGCGCTCGACTTGAAGGGCGAGATCGTCGAGATCTCCAACGCCGGGGGCGCGCCGCTCGACCTCAGCGGCTGGACGCTGCACGACGAGGGCTCGACCAAGGGCTACGTGTTCCCGAAGGGGACGGTCGTCGCGGCGGGCGGCTCGGTGCGGGTGCGGTCGGGCCCGGGTGCGAAGAGCCCCGGTCCGGGTGAGCTCGCGTGGAAGACGTCAAGCGTCTGGAACGACAAGGGCGACACCGCCTACCTGAAAGACCCGACCGGCGCGCTCGTGGCTTCGAAGAAGGCCTGAGCGCCGTAGTCGACCCGGCGCGGCCACGGCCGCGCGACAGAGATCTCGAGCGCGGCGCGCCGGTCCGGAACCACGCGCGGCGCCACCTAATCGCAGATTCCACTGGAGGTAACGATGGCAACCGCAACTACGTCAGGCGTCTGGCCGAGCATCAACGCTTCGCTGCCGGGGCTCAACGGCCTCGGCACGTCGAACGTCAAGTGGGGGGTGCCGGCCGGCGGCGGCCAGAGCGGCTACCGCTTCACCGGCGCGACGGTGGAGGTCCTGACCGACGGCACCGAGTTCGTGCTCGGGACGTTCACGCACGACAACTTCCCGGTCTACGGCTTTCAGCCCAACCAGTTCGACGTCGACCTGCGCGTCCACGTCGCGTTCAACAACGGCGCGCTCCTGCGGGACTTCAGCTTCCGCTTCCACCACAACGAGACGCCGAACGTCGGCGCCTACCCGCAGGATCTCGTCGACCTGCCGACGCTGCAGTCGCCGGAGACCGTCGAGCTCGACGGCGAGGAGTACGCGCTCGTCATCGCGGGCTTCAAGCAGGGCGGGCAGATCGTCACGCGCTTCGTCAGCGAGGAGAACGGCTCCAACAGCGCCGACATCGTCGCCAAGCTCCAGCTCATCGTCAAGCCGATCCAGACGTACATCTTCCACACCTACAACCCGGACGGATCGGTATTCGGCTCGGGCTGCTTCACGTACAAGGGCAACGAGAAGCCCGTCGACATCGCGCACATCATCGGCGGTCTGGGCGGCGGCCCGAAGCTCACGGAGTTCTGGTACACCGACCCGCTCATCGGCACGATCGGGCTCGCCCAGCTCATGGGGATGAACTTCAAGCGCGGCGCCTCCGACGACGAGCCGTCGCGCTTCACGATCAACGCCTACACGCTGCCCGGCCAGGAGACGGGCATCACGGCAGGCGTCGCCACGCTGAAGAAGCCCGGCCCGGTGTCGACGCATCGCGCCGACGACGTCGAGCACGACGAGGATCGCACGCTGCACTTCCCCGAACTGTGCGTGCCGGGCGTCCCCGGCGAGGAGGTCGAGGCGGCGGTCCCCCTCGTCGACCTCGTCGTCGTCATCGACTCGAGCACGTCGATGAAGCCCGACGCGACGAGCCTCTCGAACTCGATCACCGCGGCGATCGAGGCGGCGAAGACGAAGTGCCCGTCTGACCTCAAGGTCACCTACCTCGGGATCGAGGGCAAGTTCTCCGACTCGCTGTTTCGCACGACGATCCGCGAGCACCTCACGAAGCTCGGAGTCAAGGAGGGCGACATGCGCGGGCGCAAGCGCGGCACGGTCGCGTCCGGCGGCGCGCAGGAGGACTGCGGGCGCGCGATCGAGGACGTCGTGACCCACAACGACTGGCGGGCGGGCGCGAACCAGTCGATCTTCCTGCTCGGCGACGAGGCGTTCGACGGCGGCGACCCGTTCGAGTCCGCGGACATCGACGCGGCGAACACGGCGATCGCGGTGGCCAACGGCGGCGACACGAAGGTGCACACGTACTACGCCAAGGGCGACGCGAAGTTCGAGGCGCAGAACACGGCCGAGTTCGCCCGCGTCGCGGGCGAGACGGGCGGGCAGGCGTACACGTACAAAGACACGCTCGGCGGCGGCTTCCAGGCCATGCTCGAGAGCGTCATCTGCGCGAGCAAGGCGGAGGCGGCGCCGGTGGAGGACTGCGGCTGCTGCGCGGAGTGCGTCGAGAAGCGGCTCGCGGCAAAGACGGCGCCGTGACCCGTGCGGCGGCGCGGCTTGACGCGCCGCCGCCGACCTGAAGCGATGCCGCGTCGCGCGCGGGCGGGCCCTGCAGGTGGCAGGGCTTGCCCGCGGCGACTACCATCAGCGCGCCCCCTCGCGCGAAGGTCGGTCTGCCCGCGCGAGGCACGTCTTGGACGACCACGGACCTTGCGGAGGAACGCCTTATGGCATTCGAAGTCGGACAGCGCGTCATCGCTGAGAAGTCGGGCCGGCGCAAGCGCACCGCGCGCGCTCCCATGCGCCCGCCGCGCCACGGCATCGTCAAGCAGGTGCTGCGCGGCGAGCCCAACCCCCGCTACGAGATCCTCTGGGACGAGGGCGTCACGACGATCTTCTCGCCGCAGAACGGTGGCCTGGCGCTCGACCCCAACCAGGACGAGCGGATCGACGCGCGCGCGAGCTGACCGCCGCCGCGGAGCAGCGCGCGACGATCAGCCGTCGTCGGGCCCGTAGAGGACGGTCGCCGACTCGCCGTAGCTCGCTCCTGCGCGTGCCTCGTAGGCGAAGTTCAGCGCGACGCGGCGCGTGTTGGACGCGCGCAGCGGCGCGACGCGGTGCGCGCAGCGATCGGCGCGCAGCAGGTAGGCGTCCCCGGAGCGATGGTCGACGCTGCGGATCAGCCCCCCGGCTTGCGCTGCCGCAACGCCCGCGTCAGCGGGACCGTCCGGGTCGAGCCCGAGCTCGGCGTGCAGCTCCGCCCAGTCGGGGATGAGCTCGAGCTCGCCGCCCGCGCCGGGCGCCGGCGCCTCGAGGACGAGGATGAGCGCGTACGGCGGATCGTCGACGTGCCAGCCATGCGTCGACCCCTGCGCGAGCAGGAAGTTGCAGACGATGAGCTCCTCCGGATGGTTGCACGGGTAGACGGGCTCGCCCGCCAGCCGTGCGATCAGGTGCACGACCTCGAAGTGCACGTACAAGAGCGCGGGCGCGGACGCGCCCGCGAGCAGCTGCGTCGCGCTGAGCACGCTCATGACCCGCGGCGTCCGCGGCCCCGACATGACGAAGTCACGAGAACGGGCCTGCGGCTCGAGCGCGGCGACCTCGCGGCGCAGGATGTCGAGCGGCTCGTCGCGCAGCAGCGCCGGCAGCTTGACGTAGCCCTCCTCGAGGAACCGCTCGCGCAGCTCGTCGAGCGGCCGATCGCCTGCGTAGGCGTCCGTCAGCGGTCCTGCGATGAGCGCGCGGGCGCGGGCGCCTCCGTCGTCCGGAGCAAATGCGGGCAGTGCCACCGGGTCAGGCGTCCTTGCGGAGCGCGAGCAGCCACTTCGCCGGGTTGCCGTCGGCGTCGCACGGCGGGTTGGCGCCGTACGCCTCGCGGTAGTCGCCGGCGATGTCGATCGCGGTCCGGGTCATCGCCGCCGGCTTGAGCTTGAGGATGCCGCTGAACGGCCGGTCGAAGTTCGCGATGAGCAGCAGGACGACCGCGAAGATCGCCGTCACGAGGCCGAGCGCTATGAGCTCCGCGCCGTTCTCGCGCCGTGGGATCGAGTAGGCGATCGATCCGAGCGCCACCGCGAGCAGCACGACCATGAGCACGTAGAGCGCGTCGGGAACCGTCGACTGCGCTTGCGCGAGCCGCTCGCTGCGCAGGCTGCTGCGGGTCACGTCGGTGCTGCGGATCTCGCCGAAGCCCGTGGCCTCGGGCGTCATCGTGATCAGGACGCGGCGGATCCCGCCGGGCTGCGTGCCGGTCCAGTTGGTCGGCACCGACGACTCCTTGCCGTGGGCCATCGCGTCGAATCCCGGCCCGGCGACGGCGCGTGCGTAACAGACCGCCGCGCCCTGCAGGCGGCGGCGAAACGGCGGCTTGACGTACTCCGCGGCCTCGTACAGCGTGTCGACGCTGTCCGCCTCCGCCTTGGCGGCGTTGCGCGCCGACGTGTACGAGGAGCTCGAGCCCGACAGGACGAAGCCGACGAGCAGGCCGGCGATGAGCGACGTCGAGCCCAGGATCTTCAGGACGTCGGCGCCCTCGGTCTGCTTGTCGGGATGCCGGGCGGACGCGACGTACTTCAGCAACACCCCCAGCCCGACCGCGACGACGAGCCCCGCGATCGTCAGCGCAACGATCATCCCATCTCCCCTTTCACGACGACGGTCCCTCGCGAAAGCATATGATCGCCGCAGGCGGCTTCGCGTCAGCCCGCGTCGAACGCCTCGCGCACGGCTTCGAGCGCGGGCTTGGGCTTGCCCGCGAAGTCGTACAGGCCCTTCTCGTTGATGCCGGGCGACAGCCGCAGCTCGGGGCGGCGCTCGGCGATCGAGCCGCCGACGAAGTCCGGGCGCAGCGCGTAGTCGCGCAGCGACCAGACGAGCGTGCCGCTGAGGCCGGTCTCCCGATCGAGCTGGCGGATGCGGCGCGCGAGCAGGCGCGCCTGAAACCGCAGGCCGCCGAACGCCGTGGCCGGCATGCGCGGGCTGCCGACCGCGCCGAGCTCGGTCACGACGAGCGGCTTTTCTGCAAACAGCGCGCGCAGCTTCGCGATCCGCTCCGACGCGAGCGCGGCCTGGCCGGCCGCCGAGTCCGGCCCCTCGTACCAGCCGATGTAGTCCGTGACGCCGATCGCGTCGAGCTCCTCGTACAGGCGCCCGTTTGCGCGCGGCAGCTGCGAGCCCCAGACGTCGGCCGCCACCGGCCGGCCCGGGTCGGCGTCGTGCAGGCGCCGCGCCGTGCGCGCGACGTACTCCTGCTGGCCCGGGTGGCCCTGGCCCGGCGCCTCGTTCGTGAGCGTCCACGCGAGGATCGACGCGTGCGTCTGCGCCTCCTCGGCGGCGCGCAGGGCGCGGTCGCGCGCCTCGGCGATCCGCGGCTCGGTCGTCGCGCGCCACTTGCCCGCCGGCTCCCACGGGCCGATCTCCTGCCAGACGAAGATCCCCGCCGCGTCGAGGCGCTCGAGCATGCTCTGCGAGAGCGGCAGCTGGGAGCGCGTCGCGTTGGCACCGATCTCGCGCAGCCCCTCGACGAGCTCGTCCTCGTCGTCGCCGGTCAGCGCGTCGCCGTGGCCGCGGGCGTCGGCGGGCAGCGCGGCGCCGCGCAAGCGCAGCGGGCCGCCGTTGACGTACAGGCCGTTGCCATCCCAGGTGATCTCGCGCAGGCCGACGCGCTGCTCGATCGCCGCCTCGCCGGGCACGGCCACGCGCAGGTCATAGCGGTCCGGGCTGGCGGGCGACCACAGGTCGGGATCGTCGATGACGACCGCCGCGCGCAGCGCTCGCGAGCGCCCTTCGTCCACGGTCGCGGCGCGAAAGCGCAGCGAGTGCGACTCGCCGTCGCGAGTCAGCGCGCCGGTCAGTGCCAGCCGCCGCGGCGTGCGGCTCCGGTTGCGGACGCGGACGGTGACGTCCACCCGCGCGGCGCCGCCGTCGCGCAGGCGCGTGCGCACGTGCAGCGCGCCGAGCTGGCTCGGTCCGAGGCGGGTGAGCGTGACCGGCCGGTGCAGGCCGCCGTAGTTGAACCACGCGCGCTGCCAGTCCTCGTCGGCTTGGCGCTGCGGGTCGCGCCAGTCGACGCGCACGGCGACCGTGTGGCGCCCGGCGCGCAGCAGCGGCCGGGCGGAGAAGGGCTCGTACGCGCCGGTGTGCTCGCGCAGCAGGTCGCCGTCGACGTACACCCGCGCGCGGTAGTGCGCGGATTCGAAGTGCAGCGCGTAATGGCCGTCGACCGGCGCCTGGATCTCGCGCGCGTACCAGCCGACGCTGCCGGCGTAGGCGCGGCGCCCGGCCGCGCCGCTGTGCGCCTTGGCGTTCGGCGAGTGCGGGACCGTGACGTCGCGCCCGCGCCAGTCGCCGTCCTTCCAGCCGCGGTCGACGCCGATGTTGCGCGGGTCGGCGCGGTAGCGCCAGCGCGTCAGAGCGACGGCGGCGCTGCCGTCGGGCCCGCCGGCGCGCTCGAGCAGGGCCCGGGTCGCGGCGCTCTGCTTCGGGCCGGGCGTGTCCTCGTCGCCCTGGCCGAGGACGAGAAACAGCCCGACGGCGCAGCCGATCAGGACGACGCAAGCGAGGGAGATGGTGAGCAGTCGTGACATGAAGGTCGCGGCTGCCGGGGTCAGCCAGATCGCACAACGTACGCGCCCGCCGCAAAGTCGCGCGGCGGTAGGATCGCGCAGCCCTGAGCTCGCGTGTCCTGATCTTGTCGTGGGAGTACCCGCCGATCGTCGCGGGAGGGCTCGCGCGGCACGTCTGCAAGCTGTCCGAGGCGCTCGTCCGCGCCGGTGTCGAGGTCCACGTCCTGACCCGCGGCGGGCGCGACGGCGCGGGCGGCGGGCCGTCCTCGGAGTGCTGCGCGGGTGTCGTCGTGCACCGCGTCCCCGAGGACCCGATGCCCCGCGACCTCGACGCGTTCGTCGCGTGGGTCGAGGGCATGAACTCGCACATGCACGCGGCCGGGCGCCAGCTCGGAAAACACCTGCAATTCGAGCTGGTTCATGGGCACGACTGGCTGGTCGCCGGTGCGGCGGCGGCGCTCGCGACGCGGCTGCGCTGTCCCTACCTTACGACGATCCACGCGACGGAGTACGGCCGCCACCAGGGCTGGGTCGACAAGCACCCGCAGTCCTACATCCACGGCATGGAGACGTGGATGGCGGGTCGCGCCGATCGCGTGATCACGTGCTCGCACTACATGCGCGGGCACGTCGCGGACGTGTTCGCCATTTCCGAGGAGCGCATCACCGTCATCCCCAACGGCATCGACCGCGCCGACCTGCACCCCGTCGCCGACCTCGATGCGCTGCGCCTGCGCTTCGCCGAGCCGGGAGAGCGGCTCGTGCTGCTCGTGGGGCGGCTCGTCTACGAGAAGGGCTTTCAGCTCGCGCTGGACGCGATGCCGCAGGTCATCCGGCGGTCCGGCCGGGTGCGGTTTCTCGTCGCGGGGTCGGGCACGCACGAGGCCGAGCTGCGCAAGCAGGCGCGCCGCCTCGGGCTCGACAAGCACGGCACGTTCATGGGCTGGATCGGCGACGACATGCTGCACTCGCTCTACCGGATCGCCGACCTCTGCGTGGTGCCGAGCATCTACGAGCCGTTCGGCCTGGTCGCGCTCGAAGCGATGGCGAGCGGCTGCCCGTGCATCGTCGCGAACACCGGGGGCTTGCGCGAGGTCGTGCCCAACGCGGACGTCGGCCTGCGCTTCACGTCGCGCAACCCGCGCGCGCTCGCGGCGATGATGCAGCGCGTGCTCGACGACCCGGCGCTGCGCGAGCGGCTCGTGGCCGAGGCGAGCGTGCACGTGCTGCGCTTCGACTGGAACGATGTCGCGCGCCAGACCGCGCTCGTCTACGCGGAGCTCGCCGGTGGCGCGGGTGCTGCGGTCGCGCGAGCGACGCTGCGCCCGGCCTGAGGCCGGGGCTACTCGGAGGACGACGGCGGCTTGCGCCCCCAGCGTCCCGACAGCTTGCCGTCGGCGTTCTTCTCGCCGCGGCCCGAGACGATCGCGACGACGATGCAGACCGTCGCGATGGCGGGCATGAGGACGGCGAACGTGAAGAGCAGGCCGATGCTGTCGGTCCAGCCCTGGCTGAGGGCGATGAGCGGCGCGGATCCCATGCGCGGGGAGAATACTTGCCTGGGCAGCTCGGCTGCTCGACGACCAGCTTGGGGGGAATCGAATGCGCAGGACGTTCTTCATCACCGCGGCGCTCGTGCTCGGGCTCGCCGGCTCGGCCTCGGCGCAGGACACGGCGATCACCGCGACGCTCAACCCGAACGCGCCGGGGGTGGGATCGAAGCTGCACGTCGCGATCGGCGGCGCGGCGGCCGAGCTCGGCGGCGCGCTGCCGGAGGCGGTCACGCTGCACCTGCAGCGCGGCTTCAAGCTCGACCTCGCCACGATCGTGACGCGCTGCGACGCCCTGCACGCGCCAGCCGGCGACTGCCCGGAGGCGAGCCGCGTCGGCCGCGGCGCGGCCCTGGCGCACACGAGCGGGCTGATCAGCGCGGACGTCCAGGCGACGATCGACATCTTCCTCGCGGACGCCGTGCAGGCCGGCGACCTGGCCAGCGTGGTCCTGCGGGTGAACGTCGCCAACCAGTCGCGCAGCGTTCAGGCGCGGCTGCGCGCGCTGCCGAGCGGGCGGTACGGCTACGAGCTGAGCGCTGACGGGTTCGCCGCGGCGATCCCCTCGCTGCCCGGGCTCGCGGTCGAGCTGCGGGGCATGACGCTCGACCTCGGCGTCAGCCGCAACGTCAGGACGACCGTGACCAAGCGCGTGCGGGTGCGGCGCAACGGCAAGCGCGTGACCGTGCGGCGCAAGGTCAAGCGCACGGTCCGCCATGACCTGATCCGCAACCCGCGGACGTGCGCGGGGACCTGGGCCGCGCGCGTGACCGTGCGCGTCGCCGGCACGGATCGCGTTCGCGACCTCACGACGCCGTGCGCGCGGCGATGACGCGCGCGCTCGTCGTCTTCGCCGGGCTGCTGCTCGCGGGCCTCGCGCTCGCGAGCCCGGTCGGCGCCGGGCCGAAGACGCTCGTGAGCTACGAGCGGTCGGGCGGGATCGCCGGGATCCAGACGTCGCTGTCGGTGTCGATGGGCGGCAGCGCGCGGGTGACGTCGAGCCGGACGTCGGGGATCAAGCGCTTCAAGCTCACGGCCGCCGAGCTGCGTGGCCTCAAGCGCGACCTGCGCGACGCGCGCTTCTCGAAGCTGCGCTCGCTGTATGACAGCGAGGTCCCGGTCGCGGATGGCATCTCGCAGACGGTCCGCTACGCCGGCTACCGGGTGACGGTCAGCACGGGCGGCCGGGCGCCGGAGCGGCTGCGGAGGGTGCTGGAGCGGTTGGCCCGCCTGGCGTCGCCCCGCGCCTGACCTGCCGCGGGGCCGCGCCGGCTCACGCAGCGGCGCGGACGCGCACGGTGAAGCGCACGGCGCCGGTCTGGCCTTGCACCTCCACGCGCGCGGTGACGTGCCCGCGCCGGGCGAGCCCTCGCCGTTTGGCTCCGCCGAGCCTGAACGCCAGGCTGGCTGCACCGCCCGGCTGGAGGTCCAGCCGCTGGTCGGGGCTCGGCACGGTTCCGAGCGAGCCCAGCCGCAGCTCGATCGCGTCGAACAGCGTGTAGCAGCCGTGTGGGCAGCGCACGCCGATCCGGACGACGCCCGAGCGCGTCGCCGTCACGCTGCGGCGCAGCGGCCGGACCGGACAGCCCGGCTTGGCGAAGCGCGCGGTCCGAAGGTCCCCGGCGACGAGCCTCGCGCCCCGGCACGTGAGCAGGCTGATCGCGACGCGCTCGCCGTCGGTGGCGAAGGGCCGCGGGACCCGGCCGGCGTATCTGGCGAGCGTTGCGATGGCGGCCCCCGATCGCGCGCGGTGCACGATCGCCCCCGACCCGCCGCCGCCGGCGAGCGGCTCGGACTGCACGCTTCCGTCTTCGGTGAAGACGATCTGCCACGGGCAGCGCCCGCGCCGCGCGGGGCCGGGTGTCGTCCGGCGCTCGTCGAGCGTCGTGCAGGTGACGGTGTCGCTGCCGAGATCCTCGAGGGTCGCGCGCAGCCGCCCGTCCCGGGCGACCGCCACGTGGATCGTCTCGGCGCCGCCGCCGGTCGCCGTGCCGAGCTTGCCGGCGACCCGGGCTGCCCCGGTCGCGAGGTCGAGCGTGTGCACCGTGATGTTCGCCGACTCCGCTTCGTCGGCGGACAGCCAAGCGACGCGGTCGCCGTCCGCCGCGAGCGCGCGGACCTCGCCCCCGGCGCGCTGCTCCGAGACCTGCTCGGCCGCGCCGGCGATGACGAGCGAGCGGCCGTCGCACGCCGGCCAGACGACCCGCGCGCCGGCCAGCGCCGGCGCGATGGTCCGCGGCTTGTCGCAGGCGAGCACGCTGCGCCGCGGCCCGGCGGTCGGACCGAAGAGCAGCTGATCGGGGCCGTCGAGGCGCCCGCGGACGAACGCGAGCAGCCCGCCGCCCGCGACCGCGCCGATCCCCCAGTCGCGATCGTCGAGAACCCGTCGACCGCCGGCGCCGAACGCCAGCACCTGCTTGTGCTGGACCGCGACGACGTCGGCGCCATCGAACCCGATCGGCTCGACGACGAACTCGAGCGGCCCGGTGCGGGCGAGATCCCGGCCCGCCGCGGGCTGCGCCGCGCCGCCGAGCACGGCGATCGCGGCCGCGATGAACGCCGCGGTCAGGCGTGATCTCGCGAGCGTCACGACCTCACACTAGGCGAGCCGAGCGTGGCGGCTGCGCAGACGTACGATCCCCCGCAGGCGCATGCGTGGCAGCATGCCGCGCGATGACCGCTGGTTCCGAGGACATCGTCAGGGCCGCGAGCGCGCTCACCTCGCGGCTGCCTTGGCCCCTGGGCGTGCTCGCCCGGCTGGCCTACAACTACCGCTGGATGTGGCTGCCCGACGGCCCCGACGTGTTTCGCGCCGTCGATCCGGACCGCTGGCGCGCGTGCGGCCGCAACCCCGTCCGGCTGCTCCAGGAGACCTCCGCGGAGGCGCTGCTGCGGGCGGCCGCGGACGACGCGCTCGTCGGCCGCGCCGAGGAGCTCGAGCGCGCGATGCTCGCGGACCTCGCTCGCCCTGCCACGACGGACGTGGTCGCCGAGGAGCGGCCGGTCGCGTTCTTCTGCGCCGAGCATGGGGTCCACGTCTCGCTGCCGATCTACGCGGGCGGGCTCGGCGCGCTCGCCGGGGACATCCTCAAGGAGGTCTCCGATCGCGCGCTGCCGTTCGTCGCGATCGGCTTGATGTACCGCTTCGGCTACTTCCGCCAGCGCGTCGACCACACGGGCTGGCAGCAGGAGACCTGGGTCGCGACGGATCCGGAGCGCTCGCCCGCGGTGCTCGTGACGGTCGGCGACGATCGCGCCCCGCTGCGCGTGACGGTGCCGATCGGCTCCGATGTCGTCACGGCGCAGGTCTGGCGGGTGGACGTCGGGCGCGTGCCCATGTACCTACTCGACACGGATCTTCCGGAGAACACGCGGGTCGCTCGCTGGATCACGGCGCGCCTGTATGACAGCGACACCGAGACGCGGCTGGCGCAGTACGTGCTGCTGGGTGTCGGTGGCGCCGCGGTGCTGCGGGCGATCGGGATCGAGCCGGGCGTCGTGCACATGAACGAGGGGCACGCCGCGTTCGCGGCACTCGAGATGACCCGCTCGGAGGTCGAGGCAGGCAAGGACTTCGCGGCGGCCTTCGAGGAGGTGCGCCGGCGCACGGTCTTCACGACGCACACGCCCGTGCCGGCGGGCAACGACACGTACCCGGCCGAGCAGGTGCGCCGCACGTTGGAGCCGCTCGCCGCGTCGCTGGGGATCGACGCGGACGAGATCATCCGGCGTGGCCGCACGCGGCCCGACGACGAGGGGGAGCCCTTCGGCGTGACGCAGTTCGCGCTGCGCGCGTCGCGCGGGGCCAACGGCGTGAGCCTGCGCCACGGCGGGGTCTCGCGGGAGATGTGGCGCTCGCTCTGGCCCGGTCGCGAGATCGATGACGTGCCGATCGGCCATGTGACCAACGGGGTGCACGTGCCGTCGTGGGTTGGCGCGCCGATGCGCCTTCTGCTCGACCGGCACCTCGGCGAGGGCTGGCCGCTGCGCGCCGGTGACCCGGCGACGTTCGACGCGATCGACGCCGTGCCTGCCGCCGAGCTGTGGGCGGTGCGCGGCGAGCAGCGGCGCCTGCTCGTCGAGTACGTGCGCGATCGCAGCCAGCTGTACCGGATCGCGCGCGGTGAGTCGCGCGAGTACGTCGAGGCGGCGGCGAAGGCGTTCGATCCCGGGGTGCTGACGGTCGGCTTCGCGCGGCGGATGGCGACGTACAAGCGCCTGGACGTCCTGATGCACGATGTGCAGCGCAGCCTCGCGCTGCTCGGCGGAGAGCGGCCGGTCCAGCTGCTGGTGGCGGGCAAGGCGCATCCGCGCGACGACGGTGGCAAGCGGCTCGTGCAGCAGCTGTTCGCGGTGCGCTCGCAGCAGCGGGCGTTCGAGCGGGTGGTGTTCCTCGAGGACTACAACCTCGGCGTGGCGGCGCGGCTGGTGCGCGGCTGCGACCTGTGGATCAACGTCCCGCGCCCGCCGCTTGAGGCCAGCGGCACGAGCGGCATGAAGGTCGCCGTCAACGGCGGCTTGCAGCTGAGCGTGCTCGACGGCTGGTGGTCGGAGGGCTACGACGGCTCCAACGGCTGGGCGATCGACGGCTCGATCGACGACGACCACGGCGCCCAGGACGCCCTGCACGCCAACGAGCTCTACCGGCTGCTCGAGGAGGAGATCGTGCCGGAGTTCTACGAGCGCGACTCGGCCGGCCTTCCGGCGGCCTGGATCGCGCGAGTGAAGCGCTCGATGCGCACGCTGATCCCCGCGTTCTCGGCGACGCGGATGGTCGCGGAGTACGAGCAGCGCATCTACCGCGCGCCCTGATCCGGCGGCGGCAGGTGCGCGTCACCCTCCGCGGGCGCCCCGTGGCGGACATCGTCCCCGCCGGCGCTGCGGCGGGCGACGATCGGCTGCGTGAGCTCGTCGCGGCGGGGCGGGTCGTGCCGCCGTCGCGAGGGCGTCCGGCGCGGGCGCCCAAGCCAGCGATGGCTCGTGCCAGCGCGTCCGCAATGGTGCTCTCCGAGCGACACGGAGCACTGAACCTCTACCTCGACGCGAGCGCGCTGGGTCAAGCGCTACGTCGCGGAGGAGGGCAGCGACGTCCTCGTCGCCGCCATGCAGCAAGCCGATGGCTGGCTCATGTGCCGAGTGGGCTTCGTCGAAGCGGTTCAGGCTGTCGGCCTCGTCGCCGGTCGGGGTGCCACCAAGGCGATCGCGGACGAGTGGGCGCGTTCGGGATCGTCGAAGTCGACCAGGCGCTCGTCGAGCACCGCCGCCGCCCTCGCTCTCGAGCGTGGACTGCGAAGCCTCCACGCGCTCCACCTGGCGGCAGCGCTCGTACTACCTGAGCAGGACCTGGTGTTCGCCGCGTGGGACCACCGCCTGCACGCGGCCGCGCGCGCGGAAGGACTCCAGACGCTTCCGGACACGCTCGACTGAGCGCAACTGCTTCCTTGTCGACTGCGCCCCCGCTCAACCCCTCTGCAGCGCCAAGCACACCCCTTGCCCGAATAGCGGCGCTCTTTAACGACGCGAGGGTGCGTGCGTCGGGCAATCCCGGTAGACCGTGCGGGTGGTCCGGATCACGATCTCGCAACTGTTGGCAACCGATGTCGCGCTGGACAAGCTCGGGGCACGCGCGATCTCGGCGAGCGAGGTGCAGCAGCTCGTCGGCGACGATCACCTCGTTGTGCGCAACCCGGGCCACGGTGGGTCTGATGCACGTCGTCTCTTGCTCGGTCTCACCGACGGGGGTCGCGCGCTGACGATCGTGATCGAGCGGACCGTCGATCCGACGACCTGGCTGGTCGTGACCGGTTGGAACTCGACCGCTGCCGAGCGTAACCTGCTTGAACGGTCATGACCTCAAGCCCGTGGACAGACCCAGATCCGCAGCCCGGCGATTTCGACCCCGAACTGGCCAAGCTGGATCCGCGATACCTCGAACATCGCGATGGCGATCGCGACGCAAGGGTCATCGTTCTCGTCGGAGTCGAGGGCGAGGACGCGAAGCGGCTGCAGCGCATCGCGGAGGCACGGGGACAGACAACCGCCGATGTCGTCTCCGGGTTGCTTCGAGATGCGGAGCGCTCGATCGCATAGCCAGGTGTCCTGACGCTCGGTGTCGGATTGCGCGAGCAGGAGCGGTCTCGCGATCACTCGCGTCGAGTTCGCGACGCCTACGGGCGACGGGAGTAGCCGTTACTGGAGCCGCCGGTAGGACGCCACCCGCCGAGGTCGGTTGTCGAAGAGCGGCTGGTAGTACAAATCGGCCGCGATGTCGATGAGGACCTTGGCACGATTGTCTGTGGGTGCCTCGATCTCCTTACCGGAGCCGAAGTCTGTCGCTGCGAGCGCCGCGCTCGGCAACGCCTGTCGTATTTTCGCGAGTGTCACGTTGCTCAAGGTGCCATCCCTGGTCAAACGCTCGACCCTTCGTGCGATCACCGCATTGTTTGAGCACACACGTTCGATCGCGTCGATCGTAGTACCTGAGAGGCGCGCCGACAGCTTGCCGACGAAGGCACTGGTCGTCTGGGGCGCACGCGCCTTCACGGCAGCCGCATCGATCAAAAGGTTTTCAACGCTCCGAGGCGAGTTGACGTAAACTTTGTCGTTGACCACCAAGTCATCGGCGCGCTCATCAAACGCCAGCAGCGGCTCCTTGAATGGCTTAAGTTCGTTCCCAGTGAAAGCCGTGACGATTCTTCGTCGTGGAATTAAGCCCACGCATCGGGCTGATCGCTCGCACGGCGACGACATCGTGGCCGCCAGCGGCGGTGCGGATCGCATGGAAGGTCCACGCTCCCTCACGAATCTCGGTGGCGCCCAGTGTGCTGGGGAGCTGGGCGGCCCGGATCTCCTTAACCGATCGCTCAAGACTCCACGCTGCGTTCGGTTGGAAATGCTGATCGAAACCTGAGAGCGGCGCAACCAGCACTTCTCCGTCGTCCGCCTCATCATCCGGGTGATAAGGCACCTCTGTCGGGCGACGCACCGCCTCATGATCTCTACGAGCATTGCGTCGAGTTCGCTGCGTCCGGCAGCTGAAACGTCGACATGACCGACCGCTGCCGCCCCAGGGGCACCCGGTCGGCGCGCAAGCATGACCCTTAGGTCAGGCGCCATCATCCCTCAGCTTCCGCGGCGGCTCGGACGAGCACTACGCCGACCGAGCGCGTAGCGACAACCGTGTCGCCCGCCGCGGGGACAGCGCGGGCGAGCGCTACTAGAGTTTCACTGTTGACCTGGATGCGGATCACGCGGAGGCCCAGAAGGTAGACGATGGGGTTGACGGACCAGAGGCGGGCTCCCCACGCCACGACCAGAATCAGGCATGCACATACCGCGTACGCGGCCCAATCGCGACCCGAGGGCGTACTGGCGGCTACGGCTGGCAGCAGCAGGGAAACGATGGACGCAGTCACCTCGCCATCGATAGCGGACGAATCTTCAACCTCCACAGTCCGCGGCTGCGCTGTCCACAACTTCCGCACGACCAGTGCCCAAGCGAGAAGCCCAACGAGGGCGACGGCGCATGCAGCCAGCGCAGCGGGATGCGGCCATCCCCGTAGGCCCGCGACGAGAAACAGCATATGCCCCGACCATGAGGACGATACGACCCGCAGGGGCTTCAACTGAAGTCATAGGCGAACGTATGTTCGCAGACACCCCGGACATGCGCGAACCTTGTCATGTCCGGAGCACGAGGCCGGAGCTTGACGGCCGGCGGGACAACGACGTTCGGACAACACCCTCGATGTGGCGCCCGGGTGGCGCCGGGGGTGCCGCTTCCACGACCGTTCGGGTCCTGACGCCGGAGTGCCGCTAATCGACGCTGCGAGCGGTCTCTGAGCGAGACTGGATCGCAGAGGCATACGCCCTCATCGCGGGTCCCGAGCACGCGGGCTCGCGCCGCCGGCGAACGCGGACAGCAGTCGCTCAAACGATTCTTAAGGCCCCGTCAGCAGCGACTCCGTGAACGCCAGGTGGTCCGCGTTGGCATCGAGCAGGTCGCGCCGCGTCAGCGGGCGCACGTGATCGGCGCGTACGCCGAGGTCCTCGACCGGGATCCCGGCGCGCGCGCCCACGCGCAGCGAGCGCCGGATCGCCAGGCGTAGGCCAGCGCCCGGCGGCAGGTCGACGAACGGCGAGTCGGGGCGTGCGCGCCAGACGTCGCGCAGGTAGGCGTGCTGCCAGACGTTCGCGCCGCCGGCGAAGTCGCACGCGCTGTAGCAGAGGGCGTCGGCGAGCACCGCGACAGGGCCGGAGTACGCGCGGCCGAACCCGTTCGCGAAGCCCTCGTCGGTGAGCGCGATGCCCTGGGAGAACAGCTCGCCGGTGAGGTTCGCGAGGTCAAGCGACGGCCGCCACGCGGCGAACTCCGGCGAGAGCGTCGCCGTCGCGCGGATCAGCGGGGTGTTGCGAAACTGCACCGGCTCGGGCGTGATGTGGCGGTCGGTGAAGAGCTGCAGCAGCCCCTCGGCGGCCGGGATCCAGCCGCCCGGGTTGCCGCGCACGTCGACGACGAGCCCGCGCGCCGGCAGGAGCCGCACAAGCCGTGCGACCTCCTCGACGAACGCCACCGGGTCGTAGACGTCGAAGTTCCAGATGCGCAGGTAGCCGAGCGGGCCGCCGCGACCCTCGATCGTGCGACACGACAGCACCTTCGGATGGCTCGTCGCGATCGAGTCGTCAGCGGCGAGCGGATCGCCGGGCGGCCCGGCGGCGACCGCCGCCGCGACCTCGAGCTCGTGCGCGAAGCGATCCGGCGCGAACAGCTGCTTGCGGATGCGCTGCACGTCGAAGCCCCGCGAGTCGACGCCGAGCAGCTGGCCGCGAGCCGCGCCCGCGCCCGCGCCCGCCGCCGCGGCATCGGCGTCGGGCGGCGGCGCGCTGCGCTGCATCACCTGCCACGGCACGGTCAGCCGCCGCGGCCCGCGCGCGCTGACATACGACAGCGTCACCCAGTCCTCGGCGGGCGCGAGCTGAAAGCCGAGGCTGCGCGTCGTCAGCATCTGGTTCGCTGCGCGGCGCCGCGCGGCCGGGTTGGCGCCCGACGTCTGGCGTGCGAGGCCGGCGATCATCCGCGCCATCGGGACCCCGTTCCAGTGCGTGACCTCGACGCCCGGCACGAAGTCCGGCCCGAGGTCGAGCAGCGGCGAGACGTTCGTCACGAGGTGGCGCGCCGCGCCGCGCTCGTCGGCGTACTCCTGGATGAGGTACGGCAAGAACGCCTGCAGCGTGCTCCACGGCGCGGGCAGCGTGACGATCGTGTGCAGGTCGCCGACGCGCTGGAAGATGTCGATGAGCGCGGCGACGAAGTCTCCGTCGGGCAGCGCGTCGACGTCGTCGAGCAGGAGGCGCGCCGCCTGCACGGGGTCGATCGCAAGGCTCGCCCGCTTCAGCGGCAGGTGCGCGTAGAAGTCCTCGAGCAGCGCGATCGCCTGGCCGACGAGCGCGATCTTGCCCTCGCGGCCCATCCCGCTCGGCAAGCCCCGGACGTCGGCGAGCAGCTGCGGGCGGTGCAGGTGCAGCGTCGCGGCGGTCACGGCGGCGTCGCGGCGCCGCACAGCATGAACTCGCCGACGGAGCTCTCCTCGGTCCAGCTCGTCCCGGCGGCGCGCGCGAACAGGTCGGCGTCGCCGAGCCCGACCGCGCACGGCGCGAGCCCCATCGCCGTCGCGACGAGGTACATCGTCGCGTACACGACGCCCGTGTTCTTGAGGATCGTGGCGTACGCGATCGCGTCGTACTTCCACGACACGCGCGCGAAGCGGGCGGCCAGGACGAACAGCACCTGCGGGCGCCCGTTGCCGCCGGTCGACATCCACGCGCCGTCGAGCAGCGCCTGCGTGTCGGCGTCGGGCTCGCGGACGAGGCAGAGGCCGTGCCCGGCGGGGTCGTACCAGTACATGCCGGGGGCGAAACCCGCTTGATCGCCCACCACCGCGTAGCACTCGAGCTCGTACGAGCCGCCGCCGCTCGGGTACGGGCGCGAGGTGAACTCGCCCTTGTCGCCGCCATCGAAGCGCGACCGCACCCGGGCGACGCGGAACAGGAACTCGCCGAGCCGCGCGAGGCCGATCGGGTGCGCGTGCTGCATGCGGATCGACCGGCGCACCTCGATCGCGGGGGTCAGGGGCGGGTCGCGCAGCGCGACGGCGCCGAGGTCCGGGCGCGGGAGCGGGATCGTCAGCGGCCACGGCGCGCGCTTGACGGCTGGCTGCGGCGCGATCTGGCCGAGGAAGCGGAAGTTCCCGCCGACGGGCTCGTCGTGGCGCCCGGCGCGGCTGCGGGAGTGAAACAGCAGGTCGTGGAAGTCCCACTGGCGCAGCGCCGGGTCGCCGTCCTCGGCGAGGGTGCCGGGCTCGCCCGCCATGCCGGCACGCACGAGCAGCCCGGCGATCGCGACGGCCGGCGTCACGGCGAGGCCGGCGTCGCGCGCGAGCTCGTCGAGCGCGACGTCGCCGTCGATGCTCGCGACGAGCCGCGCGGCGGCGGGCGCGTGCAGCACGACCCTCGCGTGCGCCAGCGGCGACTCCACGACGAGCTTCGGCCGCCGGCGCAGCATCGCGAAGCGCGACAGGACGAGGACCGTCGACGGCTGCGGCGCTGCCGGGCCGGGGCGGTAGCCCGCCACGAGGGCTTCGAGCGTCGCGAGCGGCGAGCCGTCGCCGTCGCGGACGTGCTCGCGGGGCAGCCCATCCGTCGCGGCCGCTTCGTCGAGCGCCGACATCGCGCTTCAGATGAACATCGGGATCGGGTTGAGCTGCGCCTCGGCCAGGGGCGCTTGCAGCCAGCCGAGCCGGACGGGCACGTCGTACAGCCGGCCGGGTCCCAGGCGCGCCCAGAAGTGGCGCAGCCCCGGCACGATGATCTTCACGACCGGCAGCCCGATGTCCGGCCGCGTCTGGTTGAGCGCGAACGTCTCGTGCCCGAGCGCGGCCGCGATCTGGACGCAGGTCATGACGTCGCGGCCGGCGTCGCCGGAGCTCAGGCGCGGGTAGTCCTGCAGGCGGCGCGGCGGGCCGGGCAGCGGGACGAGGTAGGGCTGGTTCTCGAGCGTCGCCGTCTGCCACCAGCGCAGCGTCTCGGGATCTTCCGAACGCGTACGCGGTGCTGCCGTCGGCGTTGCGGCGCAGCACCGCCGGCATGAACTGGTTCATCTCCGTCAGCGCGCGCATGACGGCGGTGCCCGCGTCGAGGTGCGCGCCAAAGCCGAGGACGATGTCCTGCGTGCGGTGGCCGAGCTGGCGGCTGCCGACGACGAACGACGGGATCCCGAGGTCGTTCGTGACGTCGAGCGCCCACACCTCGCGACCGCAGCGCGCGTAGAAGTCCATGAGCTCGGCGACGTAGGGGTCCGCGAGGCTGCCGAGATCGAACGCCGGGCGGCGCACGCGGTTGTACCACCAGATCCCGACCGCATCGCGTTCGACGAGCTCGAAGAAGCCCTGCAACTCGGCCCGCTCGACTCAGCGGCCATCCAGTATCTGTTCCCACAGCGGGCGGTTCGGGCGGGTGCTGCGCACGAGGTCGCCGTCCTCGTTCACCCGCCAGAACCGCACGCCAACCATCTCGGGGAGCGTCTTGTAGTGGGGCAGGGGCCCGTCCTCGACATGGAACGACTGGATGCGGCCTAGCGGGATCGCCGTGACGCTCGCTTGCGTGCGGGAGTCCCGGCGAGCGTCAGCCACATAGATGGCGCCGTTGGCCTGGGCAAGCAACGGGCCCGTGATCGTCTTCCCCTTCAACGGCCGGACGACAACCCGATCCAGCGGCCGCGGCATCATGACGGCGACGAGCAGGCCGAATATCAGTGTCAACCCGAGGAACGTGGACGCCATGACACGAGCGTGGTGCCTTTCCCAGCTGGTGGGCTTGCTAACCGGTACGACTGCGTATCGGCGATTGAGCGCCAGTAGGACGGCTGCGATCGCAGCGACAGCGGCGAACGCGACCCAGTACCGCCACGGGACGACCAGCACGCAGGCGACGATCGACCCCCATACGGCAACGCCGCCGCCAACTGAGGCGACCGCCCGCAGGATGCGGGAGGCCCGCGGACTCAGCCGGGACCCTTTGCCGGGGTTGGGCTCGTCAGGCTCGTCCGCGCGGCCGTCGTCCGGCGGCTCGTCCCCGGTCCCGTAGGAGGCGAGAACCCTTTCAACCGCCTCCCGAAACATTTCCGCCGCCTTCGGTGCCGCCAGGATCACGACGGTGACGAACACCACGATGAAGAGCAGCCCTAGCGTCGCCGGGTTGACGATGACCCCGAGCCCACTGACGAGGTAGTCCTGCAACGGCGCGAGGGGAACGCCGCGACTCGTCGACACGCCTACGTCGTGAAGCTGCGCGATGCGCCGAACGACGCCAATGAGGTACAGGACGAGCACCCCAAGCGCGAAGACCGTCGTGACGTTGGTGAGTGTCAGGCGGCCAAGCTTGTGTACGAGGTTCAGCGCTAGCTTGGCCGCCTCGGCCACAACCTGATGCTCGGGCGCGTTCTGTGGCCCTCCGGCTTTCGCGGCGGGCTCCCCGGCGATCTCCTTTTCCACGGAGCCATCATCGTTCGTTCGAGGTCTCCACGCTAGCGGCGTGACGCCTACCATCGCGGAGATGGACTCCGCCGAGGCGCTCAGCGACGCGGTCCTCGCGATCGCCGCGGAGCATGCCGTCGAGCCCGTCCTGCAGAAGCTCGTCAACGCCGCGCGCGAGCTCGCTGGCGCGCGCTACGCCGCGATCGGGGTGCCCGACGGCGACGGCGGCTTCTCGCGGTTCATCACCTCTGGGATGAGCGACGAGCTGATCGCGTCGCTCGGGCCGCTGCCGCGCACGCACGGCCTGCTCGGGGCGATGCTCGAGCCCGACGCCGCGCCGCAGCGCACGACCGACATCCGTCAGGACCCGCGCTTCAGAGGCTGGTGGCCCGACGCGCACCCGTCGATGAGCTCGTTTCTCGGCGTGCCGATCGTCGCGCGCGGCCACGTCGCCGGCGCTTTCTACCTCACCGACAAGGACGGCGGCTTCTCCGACGACGACCAAGCGCTCATCGAGACCTTCGCCGCGCACGCCGCACTCGCGATCGAGAACGCCCGCCTGCACGAGCGCAGCCGCGAGCTGAGCATCGTCGAGGAGCGAAACCGGCTCGCGCGCGAGTTGCACGACGCCGTCACGCAGAAGCTGTTCGGGGTCGTGCTCGCGGCCGAGTCGGGCAGCGCGCTGCTCGACCGCGACGTCAGCGCCGCCGGGGCGCAACTGCGGCTCGCGGGTGAGCTCGCCGGCGAGGCGATGGAGGAGCTGCGCTCGGTCATCGTCCACCTGCGCCCGCCGGCGCTCGAAGCGGAGGGGCTGGCGGTCGCGCTCGCCAAGCACGTCGACGTTCTGCGCCGCGCGCACCGCCGCGCGATCGACCTCGACGTCACCGGCGACTGCCCGCCGCGGATCGAGACCGACGTCTTCCGGATCGCGCAGGAGGCGCTGCACAACGCGCTGCGCCACGCCGGCGCCGAGCACATCGAGGTGCGCCTCAAGTGCGCTGACGACCGGCTCGAGTTGACGGTCGCCGACGACGGCGCCGGTTTCGACACCTCCGAGGTCCGCTCGCGCAGCCTCGGCGTGACGACGATGCACGAGCGCGCGCGGGCGATCGGCGGCACGCTGGAGGTCGACTCGTCGCCGGGCGCCGGGACGACGGTGCGCCTGGTGGTGCGCCCGTGACCGCGGAAGAGGCTCGGCGCTGCGCGCCTCGGCCGGGCGCGCCCGCGACGCGCGTGGGGCGCCCGTGATCAGCGTCCTCGTCGTCGACGACCACGCGGTCGTGCGCCAGGGTCTCAAGACGTTCCTCGAGCTGCAGGACGACATCGAGGTCGTCGGCGAGGCCGCCGATGGCGACGAGGCGCTCGCCGCGGTCGCCGACCTGACGCCCGACATCGTCCTCATGGACCTCGTCATGCCCGGCCTCGGCGGGATCGGCGCGATCGAACGGCTGCGCGACCTCGCGCCCGCCACACGCGTGATCGTCCTGACGAGCTTCCTCGACGAGGACAAGGTCCTGCCGGCCGTCAGGGCGGGCGCCGCCGGCTACCTGCTCAAGGACGTCTCGCCCGCCGAGCTCGTCCGCGCGATCCGCATGGCCGACCGCGGCGAGGCGCTGCTGCACCCCGCCGTCGCGGCACGGGTCCTGCGGGAGCTGGCGGGGGACACAGCCCGCGCCGAGCGCCACGAGCTGCTGACCGCGCGCGAGCTCGAGGTGCTCGCGCTCATCGCACGAGGCCGCGCGAACAAGGCGATCGCGTTCGACCTCGGCGTCGCCGAGAAGACCGTCAAGACGCACGTCGGCAACATCCTCGGCAAGCTGGGCCTGTCGGACCGCACGCAGGCCGCGCTCTACGCCGTGCGCGAGGGTCTCGGCGGGAGCTGACGGGCGGTCAGCGCTTCCAGTTGAACTTCTCGCGGCGGTAGTTGACCGTGTGGGTGCCGTGCGCGCGGATGCGGCGGCGTACCGGTTTGTCGAGGCGCTTCTGCTTGACGAGCGTGCCGAACGTCCCGACGATCCGCTCCTCGTCGTCCACCGCGACGCCGTCCGAGCGGTGCGGCGACATCTCGACCATCCGCGAGCTGAACGGCGACATGTTGCCGCTCTCGTCGACGTTGACGTGCATGCGCTCGCGGACCTGGATGTTCGTGCCGCGGTGCGGCCCGAGGTCCGGGACGTTCGGGAAGAAGTTGTTCAGGAGCTTGAAGAACTCGGTCGCCGCCGACCTCACGCCCGCGCGCGACGGGTCCTCGTCGTCGTCGACCGCCTTCCAGTACTTGTTGACCTTCTTGACGAGCGAGCTGCGCGCGTGCCTGCAGTCGCTTCGCGAGCCGGCCATGTGCAGGAGGATCCCGTTGCAGACGGCGATCTTGTCGTCGAGTGCGTCGAGGCGGTCGTCCCACTCGTCCTCCTTCTTGATCTTGGCGTGCTTGCGCCTGGACCGCCGGAGCAGGGAGCTCACCTGCGCGCGCTTGTCGTAGTAGCCGTCGTCGAGCATGCGGTCCGTCCAGCGCTCGAAGTCGTCCTCGTCCTCCTCGCGATTGAGGAACAGCAGCGTGTTGTCGCGGATGCTCTTCCACGAGAAGCGGTGCGGCACGGCCATGTTGCGGCTCTGAAGCCCGGCGTCGTAGCGGTCGATGTCCGCGCCGCGAAACAGGTTGTGGGCGTCGACCGCCATTCGGTAGGTGTCCGTCGAGAACCCCGGCCGCTTGAAGTCGCCGGGCTTGAACGTCGCGCGGGCGAGCGTGCGCCGGGCCGGGACGGGAACGGCTGCGGCGCGGCTCGCCACGGCCCGCGCGAGGATCCCCGCGAGCGGATCGGCCGGCGCCGGCACGGCGATCGGGGTCGCGCTCGACGTTGCGGAACCGGCGGGCGCCGGGGTCCGCGCCGGAGCGCGGACCGGTGCGAGGACGCGGCCACCACGCGGCACCGGCTTGGCGATCTGGTGCGCGCGTGGCGCTCGGTGCTGGGCGATCACGGTGGCTCCCCTCGGTGGGCAGGCCCACTGTGACAGCGAGGCGCAAGGCAGTCCAGCGCCTACCGCGGGTCGTAGTGGCTGATCGTGAACTTGGCGCCCTGAGGATCGCGCAGGATCGCCAGCCGGACCGGCCCGACGTCGACGGGCTCGGCGACGACCTCGCCGCCGAGCTGCGCTGCACGCGCGGCGATCGCGTCGGTGTCGGCGACCGCGAAGGTCACGCTCCACCGCGGCGGTGAGTCGCCGGGCATCATCCACCCGACCGCGTCGGAGAAGCCGCTCGGCGTGCCGGCCTCCGCGTGGCGACGGCGGATCTCCGGATCGTGCTCGGCGAGGATCTCGGCGTATCCGGGCCGGCGCACCATGACCGAGTCGCCGTCGCCGAATCGCACGTCGTCGAACTCCCAGCCGAAGACGTCGCCGTAGAACGCCTTCGCGGTCTCGATGTCGGGCGTTTCGAGGTTGCTCCAGTTCCATGTCGACGGCTCGTTGACGCGGCCGGCGCCCTGGTGCCGGCGCGGCTCCCAGACGCAGAGATCGGCGCCCGAGGGGTCGCGGAGGATCGCCGTGCGGCCGGCGTCGAGGACGTCGGACGGCTCGAGCAGCACCGTGGCCCCCGCGTGCCGGGCCTTGGCCACGGCCTCGTCGGCGCTGCTCACCGCGACGTACGTGTTCCATGCCGCGGTGCCTTCGTTGAGGGACCCGATGCCGGCCACCTCGATGCCGTCCAGCGTCGCCATGAAGTAGTGACCGGGGGCGCCGGCGGGCATCCGGTCGGTGAGCTCCCAGCCGAACAGGTCGCCGTAGAACTGCGCCGCGGCCGCGGGATCGGGCTGGTCCGTGTCGATCCAGCACGGGACGCCGGGCGGGTAGGCGTGGCGTTCGAGCAGCATGTCTGCCTCCTTCGATTGACCTACCGCAGCGTAGGCAGGGTCTAGGCCAGCTTCGGTCCGCAACGTCCTTCAGGCGCCGCGGGTCCTAGGACCAATTGCCGATGGCGCCCCGGGCGGGGCCGGAGGTAGCGTGGCCGCCATGCACAAGACAGCCATCATCACCGGCGCCTCGCAGGGTCTCGGGCTCGAGCTCGCCAGGGCGCTCGCCGAGCGTGGCTGGCGGCTGGTCGTCGATGCCCGCCACGCGCCCGAGCTCGAAGCGGCCCGCGCGGAGCTGGCCGCCATCACGAACGTCGTGGCGATCGCCGGCGACGTCGCGGATGCGCAACACCGCGCCCGGCTGGTCGACGTCGCGGGCGGCGGGCTCGAGCTGCTCGTCAACAACGCGAGCACGCTCGGCGCCTCCCCGCTGCCGGCACTCGCCGACTACCCGCTGGTGACGCTTGAGCGCGTCTTCGCCGTCAACGCGATCGCGCCGCTGGCGCTGATCCAGCTCGCCGTCGCGCAGCTGCCCGAAGGCGGGCGGATCGTCAACGTCACGTCGGACGCCGCGGTCGAGGCCTACGAGGGCTGGGGCGGCTACGGCGCCTCGAAAGCCGCGCTCGAGCAGCTCTCGGGCGTGCTCGCGGCCGAGCGGCCCGACCTGCGCGTCTACGCCGTCGACCCGGGAGACATGAACACCCGCATGCACCAGGACGCCTATCCCGGCGAGGACATCTCCGACCGCCCACCGCCGGGCGATCGGATCCCGGGTCTGCTCGCGCTCGTCGAGGGCGACCTGCCGAGCGGGCGCTACCGCGCGGCAGAGCTCGCGCAGGTGCGGGCATGAGGGCCGCGACGGCCGAGCGCGAAGCCGTCGCGGCGGGTGATGTCCTCGCCCGGGTCGCCCGCGAGCGGCGCGAGGCGCACGAGCCGCCCGAGGCGCGCGGGCTGCGCCGCGACGAGGTGCGGATGCTCGTCGCTCCGGGTGCGGCGAGGTTCACGCACGCGCGCGCCCGCGACCTCCCCGACCACCTGTGCGCGGGCGACGTCCTCGTCGTCAACACCTCGAAGACCCTGCCCGCGGCGCTGCCGGCCCGCCGCGCCGACGGCACGGCGCTGCGCCTGCACCTCTCGACGCCCGCGGCCGGCGCACGGAGCGATCGCTGGGTCGTCGAGCTGCGCCGCGGCGGCGAGCGCTTCGCGGATGCCCGCGCCGGCGAGGCGCTCGAGCTGCCCGCGTGCGCGAAGGCGACGCTCCTCGCGCCGTACCTCGCGCGCGCGCCGCAAGCCGCGAGGCGCGACGCCCGCGGCGCGGCATCGCGCGACCTCGCTGCGGCCTGGCGCGGCTCGGCGGCGGCGCCCACCCGCCTGTGGCTCGCAACGATCGACACCGGCGCCACGCCGCTACTCGACTACCTGACCCTCCACGGCGCCCCGATCCGCTACGCCCACACCCGCGGCGAGCACCCGCTGCGCGACTACCAGACGATCTTCGCCCTGCACCCGGCAGCGCCGAGATGCCGAGCGCCGCCCGCCCGTTCACGCCCGAGCTCGTCACGGCGCTCGTCGCGCGCGGCATCGTCGTCGCACCGCTCACGCTGCACGCCGGAGTGTCGTCGCTCGAGGCCGGCGAGCTGCCCTACCCCGAGCGCTTCAGCGTGCCCCCGACCACCGCGCGCCTCGTCAACGCCGCGCGCGCGAACGGCAGCCGCGTCATCGCCGTCGGCACGACCGTCGTCCGCGCCCTCGAGACCGTCGCGCTGCCCTTCGGCCACGTCGAGGCCGACGAAGGCTGGACGCGCCACGTCGTCACGCCGCACACCGGGGTGCGCGTCGTCGACGGCCTGCTGACCGGCTGGCACGACCCCGACGCCTCGCACCTGCTCATGCTCGAGGCGATCGCGGGACGCGACACGATCGAGCGCTCGTACGCCGCGGCCCTGGATGCCGGCTACCGCTGGCACGAGTTCGGCGACGTCCACCTCATCCTGCCGTGAGGGCCGCGGTCCTCCACACGTTCGGCCCGCCGGAGAACCTGCGACCCGAGGATCGGCCGGATCCACGGCCGGCCGAAGGCCAGGTCGTCATCGACGTCGAGCTCGCCAGCGTGACGTTCGTCGAGACGCAGCTGCGAGCCGGCCACCCGCCGCACCCGGCGATGGCGCCCGAGCTGCCGGTCGTGCTCGGCAACGGCGTCGGCGGCGTCGTCAGCGCGGTCGGCGACGGCGTCCACGCGACCCTCAGAGGCCGGCGGGTCGTCACGACCACCGGCGGGCGCGGCGGCTACGCGCAGCGCGCGGTCGCCGACGAGGACCTGCTCATCGAGGTCCCGGACGGCCTCGAGCTGGCGGACGCGGTCGCGCTGCTCGCCGACGGCCGCACCGCGCTCATGCTCTTCGAGGCCGCGCACGTCGAGCCGGGCGAGACCGTGCTCGTCGAGGCCGCGGCCGGCGGCGTCGGCAGCCTGCTCGTGCAGCTCGCGGCGGGCGCGGGCGCGCGCGTCGTGGCTGCGGCCGGAGGCGAGCGCAAGGTCGAGCTCGCGCGCGACCTCGGCGCCGACCACGCCATCGACTACTCACGGCCCGGCTGGGCGCAGAACGCGGGTCCGGTCGACGTCGTGTTCGACGGCGTCGGCGGCGCGATCGCGCGCCAGGCCTTCGGGCTTGTCCGCGCCGGCGGGCGCTCCTCGAGCTTCGGCATGGCGAGCGGGACGTTCGCCGGCATCTCGCAAGACCTCGCCGCCGACTCCGGCGTCACGCTCGTGCGCGGCAACGGCCTCGCCCCGCAGCAGCTGCGGGCCTTGAGCGAACGCGCGCTGCACGCCGCCGCGGCCGGGCACCTCAAGCCCGTCGTCGGGCAGTGGTTCGCGCTGGACAACGCGGCCGCGGCGCACGCGGCGATCGAGGCGCGCGAGACGATCGGCAAGACGCTCCTCGAACCCTGACCGCGTAGCCTGCCCGGCATGCGCCTCGCCACGTTCCTCCCGCCCGGCCAGAGCACCCCGCGCGCGGGTGAGGTTCACGACGACGAGGTGATCTCGTTCGTCGTCAAGCGCGAGACCGTGCTCGAGCGCCTGCGCACCGCCGACTACGACCCGGCGATCGGCGATCCCTTCAAGCTCGCCGACGTCACGCTGCTCGCGCCCGTTCCGCGGCCGCGGGCGATCTTCGGCATCGGCCTGAACTACGCCGCGCACGCCGCCGAGCAAGGCAAGGACCCGCCCGGGTTCCCGATCGTCTTCATGAAGCTTCCGAGCTCGAGCGCGCCGCCCCACGGCGACGTCACCTGCCCCGAGGTCGTCAAGCGCCTGGACTACGAGGGCGAGCTCGTCGTCGTCATGGGCGCGGACTCGCAGATCGCCGGCTACGCGGTCGCAAACGACGTGTCGGCGCGCGACCTGCAGCGCCGCGAGCCGCAGTGGACGCGCGCCAAGGGCGCCGACGGCTTCTG
Organism: uncultured Actinomycetes bacterium; assembly: GCA_963839905.1. Classification (GTDB taxonomy): domain Bacteria; phylum Actinomycetota; class Thermoleophilia; order Solirubrobacterales; family Solirubrobacteraceae; genus CADCVQ01. Next base: position 526,306 of record CAWIXC010000020.1, read on the forward strand.
CCCATGGGGCCCGTGGATCACGACCGCCGACAAGGTCCCCGATCCGAGGAACCTCAAGATCACGACCCACGTCAACGGCGAGCTGCGCCAGGACTCCTCGACCGCCGACCTCATCTTCGGCCCGCAGGAGCTCGTCGACTTCATCTCGCAGACCTGCACGCTCGAGCCGGGGGACATCATCCTCACCGGCACGCCGAGCGGCGTGGGCATGTCGATGGACCCGCGGCAGTTCCTCAAGTCGGGCGACGTCGTGCGGATCGAGATCGAGTCGCTCGGAGCGATCGAGCATGCCATCGCCTGAATTGCTCGAGCGCCTCGGCGAGCTGTCGGACCTGCGCCACGCGGGCCACGTCCTCGCGTGGGATCAGCAGGTGATGATGCCGCCCGCCGGCGGGGCCGCCCGCGGCCAGGCCCTCGGCGCGCTGCAGAGCCTCTCGCACGAGCGCCTGATCGCCCCCGAGCTCGGCGCGCTGCTCGATGCCGAGAACGGCGACGACCCGCAGCTCGTGCGCGCCGTGCGCCGCGACCACGAGGTCGCCCGCCGCGTGCCCGGCGAGCTCGCCGCGGAGATGGCCCGTACCGGCTCGCAGGGCTTCGAGGTCTGGCTGAAGGCGCGCGAGGCCAACGACTACGCGATCTTCGAGCCGGCGCTGCGGCGCAACATCGAGCTCGCGCGCCGCTACGCGGCGTGCTTCCCCGAGGCCGCGCACCCGTACGACCCGCTGCTGGACCGCTTCGAGCCCGGCACGACGACCGCGGAGGTCCGCACGCTGTTCGCCAAGCTTCGCGACGGGCTCGTGCCGCTGCTCGCGGAGATCGCGGCGCAGCCCGCGCCGCCGCCGCTCGACGGCGGCTTCCCCGTGGCGGCCCAGCGCGAGGTCGGCCTCGAGATCGTTCGTGCGATGGGCTTCGACGACAGCGCCTGGCGCCTCGATGACGCCGTGCACCCGTTCGCCGCGTCGCCTTCGAGCCGCGACGTCCGCGTCACGGCGCGCTTCGCAGACGACAACCTCACCGGCCTGTTCGCGCTCATGCACGAGGTCGGTCACGGCCTCTACGAGCACGGCATCGACCCCGCGCTCGCGCGCACGACGCTCGACACCGGCGTCTCGCTCGGCGTCCACGAGTCCCAGAGCCGGCTGTGGGAGAACCTCGTCGGGCGCAGCGCGGCGTTCTGGAGCCACTGGCTCCCGCGCTTGGCCGAGGCGATGCCAAACACGCTGAGCGGCGTCGCGCTGCCCGACTTCCTGCGCGCGGTCAACGTGGTCAAGCCGACCCTCATCCGCGTCGAGGCCGACGAGCTTACCTACGCCCTGCACGTCATCCTGCGCTTCGAGCTCGAGCTCGCGCTGATCGAGGGGACACTCGACCCCGCCGACCTGCCGCGCGCGTGGGCGATGAAGATGGGCGAGATGCTCGGCATCGAGGTCCCCGACGACCTGCGCGGCGTACTGCAGGACATCCACTGGTCGGAGGGGATCATCGGCTACTTCCCCACGTACGCGATCGGCAACGTCCTCGCCGCGCAGCTGTGGCGCGCCGCGCGCGGCGACCTGCCGGGCCTCGACGACGCCCTGCGCGCGGGCGACTACGCGCCGCTGCGCGCCTGGCTCGTCGACAAGATCCATCGCCACGGCCGCCGCCTGACGCCTGCCGAGCTCATCGAGCAGGCGGTCGGCGGCCCGCTGGACCCCGCGCCGATGCTCGAGCACCTGAGCACGAAGTACCGCGCGCTCTACGACCTGCCTGGTTAGACGCGGCGGGCGGGCTCCGCGAAGCCCTTCGCGACCTTCGCCGCGAGCTCGAGGTAGGCTGCGCGCGTCGCGGGCCGCAGGTCCGGCGGCGCCGCCTCGGCGCCGGCCTGGAGCACCTCGTCCCACGGGATGCGCACGACCGACCGGCAGCGCGCCTGGAAGTGGCGCTCGACCTTGTCGAGGTCGACCATGCCCTTCGGCCGGGTGCCGTTGATGACGGCGACCGAGCCGGCCACGAGGTGCTCGTGGCCGTTCTGCTCGAGCCAGTCGAGCGTCGCGCTCGCGGCGCGGCCGCTGTCGAGGCTCGGCGAGGTCACGAGCACGAGCTGGTCGGCGAGCTGCAAGATGCCCTTGGACGCGGACTCGAGCACGCCGGTGCCGGTGTCCATGCAGATGAGGTTGTAGTGGACCTCGAGCAGGTCGACCGCGCGCTTGTAGTCGTCCTCGCGCAGCGAGTCGGTGATGCGCGGGTCGTCGTCGGCGGCGATGACCTCGAGGCGTGTCGGCGCCTGCGACGTGAACGCGCGGATGTCGGCGTAGCGCGAGACCTCCTCGCGGGCGACGAGCAGGTGGGTGATCGTCTTGCTCGTCTCGCGGTGCACGCGGTAGCCGAGCGAGCCGGCGTCGGGGTTGCCGTCCAGCGCGATGACGCGATCGCCGCGGTACTCGGCGAACGTGTGGCCGAGAAACAGGGTCGTGGTGGTCTTGCCGACGCCGCCCTTGCGCGAGACGATCGCTATCCGCCGGCAGCCGGTGACCGGCGCGCGGACGGCCGCGACGAGCTCGCGCTCGCGCAGCTCGCGCGGGCTGATCCCGGGGTTCACGGCGCCGCCGGTCAGCGTGTAGAGCAGCCGGCGCCAGCCGGACTGCGGCGGCTCGGCGCTCGGTCGGAGCATCGCGTCCGGCGCGAAGTCGTTGGCCGATGCCGACGAGCGCGCCGACCGGCCGTCGGAGGCCGAATAGGCGGGAAGCTCCGCACGACCGTTGCTCGCCTGCCGTGCCCGTCCGCGCTCGTCGATCTCCGGCATGGTGGCCCGGTACCCGCGCGCCTGCCGCGACAAGCCTCGCGTGCCGTGCCCTGGTCAGGCCCGGCTAGCGGCGGACGCGGCGGCAGACCGGCTTCGTGAACCCGGCGGAGTAGGGGTGAGGAACGTGCGCCAGAAGCGCCCGGTGGGCACCTGGATCGTCACGCGTCCGCCGGCGGGCGCGCCGCGGACCGTGCCGTTGAAGCGCAGTGCGTGGCCGTTGCGCGGGGTGCGCGGGGTCACGCGCATCGCGATCCTCGCCGCGCCGACGAAGCGCAGGCTGCGGCTGGCCACCGGCGGCGCCGCCTGCGCGCGCGCAGGAACTGCTCCGACGTCCACCGATCGACGGCGGCGGTGGCGGGCTCGGGCTCAGGCGGGTTCACGCGACGGGTCATCGGCCTTCGTGTGCGATCCCGGTCGTCCGCGAACGCCGGGTGTGGGTAGCCCCGCCGGACACGCGGCATGCGACCCGGCGCACTACGCGTCATCGCGCGCGCCCCCGGGTACACAGCCCCTCGCACCGCACGCCCGCGCCCCACCGGGCCGTTCTCATGACCCCGACCCTCGCCGGCCGCGCCTACTCACCTTAACCCGGAGCCCTCCATGCCCAGTGAACATCAGCAGAGCGACCGCCCGAACGTGGGGGAGCGGGCCGACGAGGAGCTCGGCAAGATCCTCGAAGGCGCGATGGAGAGCGCCGCCGCGCTGCGTAGTAACGCTGAGAACGAGGCGGGCCGGATCGTCGCCGACGCGCGCGAGGAGGCCGCCGCGATCATCGCCTCGGCGAGCGGGCAGCTCGATGCCGCCCGCACCGCATCCAAGGGCCTCCTCGAGCGAATCGAGGCGCTGAACCTCGGCGCCGAGCAGGCACGCGAGGCGCTGGACGCCGCGGCCAAAGCGATGGCGCAGGAGCTCGAGCGCAGCGGCGCAGCGATGGTCACCACGCTGCGCGAGCGTGCCGAGTCGCTCGGTGCCGAGCTCGAGCTCATGGGCAGCGGCCTGCAGCCCGGGCAGGTCGAAGGCGAGACTGACGTCGGGGAGCCCGGCCCGGAGGCCGGGGACGAGCCGAGCCCCGAAGCTCGCGCGGACGTCCCGGAGCCTGCCCCGGCTGGCGAGACCCGCGAAGCCGCCGAGGCCGACGGCCGCGGCAGCGGCGACGAACGCGCGCGCCTTGTCGCGCTGAACCTGGCGCTCACCGGCACGTCGCGCGACGACACCGAGCGGACCCTCCGCGACGAGCACGGCGTCCAGGATCCGCAGCCCATCCTCGACGAGGTCTACGCCCGGGCGAGACGGAGCAGCTGAGGCGCGGGTGATCCTGGCCGAGGATCTCACCAAGCGCTTCGGGGACACCACCGCCGTCGCCGACGTCTCGTTTCGGGTCGATCCGGGCGAGATCTTCTGCATCGTCGGCAGTGGCGGGGCGGGCCGCACCACGACGCTGCGGATGGTCCTCGGCCTCGTCGCACCGAGCGCGGGCCGCGCGCTCGTGATGGACCGCCCGTACACCGAGCTGGCCGATCCCGCAAAGCGCGTCGGCGTCCTGATCGGAAACGGCTTGCACCCCCGCCGGGGACCGCGCGACCACCTGCGAATCGGCGCAACGGCGGCCGGGCTGTCCCCCCGCCACGTCGCCGATGCCCTCGAGCTCGCCGGCCTCAAGGACTGCGCGGACGTCCCGGCCGGGAGGCTGAGCCCCGGTACCCGCCAGCGGCTGCGCCTCGCGCTGGCGCTGCTGCCCCGGCCCGATGTGCTGGTGCTCGACGAGCCCGACCAGGACCTCGACCGCGGCGCGACGGACTGGCTCGGCGCGGTGCTCGACGGGCTGGCAGGCGACGGCTGCACCGTGCTGTGCACCTACGGCGCGCGAGCGCGCCTCATCGATCGCGCCGGCGGGATGCTCGTCCTGGACCGCGGCACGCCGGCCGACGGACATCAACCCCGCCATCACGCCGACGTGGACGCCGAGCCCGCGCCCGAGGAAGACGACGACGACGAGCTGCAGGCGCTCGAGTCCTCGGTCGCCGCCGAGCTGCGCGAGCGCAAGCTCGGGCCAGGCCGCGTGCTGACGGTCGCTCAAGCGGGGCCGGGCCGCGGGAGCACGACGGTGAGCCTGCTCCTCGCCGACGTCCTGGCCGACAGGACGGGGTGCTCGGCGCTCGTGCTCGGGCTCTCGTCCGACGACGAGATGCTGCGCGGCCTCGCCGACGACGAGCAGCGCTCGCCGCTGCGTCTCGGGGACCTGCTCGACGACCTCCCGGAGTTCGACGACCGCGCGCAGATCGACCCCTACGTGTCACGCGTGTCCGAGGGTGCGCACGCGCTCGCGGGCTGGTCGGCCTCGGACGCCGCGAACGAGCTCGGCCCCCGCCAGGTGCAGGACGCGATCGAGTTCGCCCAGCGCTTCTACGACGTCGTCGTCGTCGACGTGGGCGACGCGCCGGCGCTTGCGCTCGCGGCCGCGCTGCGCGCCTGCGACGACGTGATGCTGATCGACACGTCCGACGAGGTCGAGGAGGTCGGTGACCGCGAGGTCCTCGCGACCATCGAGCGCGAGGCGCCGGGACCCGCGATCCTCGTCCTCAACCAGGTCGACTGGGAGCCCGGCCGGGTCTATGCGAGCCGCCCGCCCGGCGGGCGCCACGGCGTCCTGCCCGCCGACCCCGAGCTGCAGCGGATGCTGGCCGAGGGCGAACTGGACCGTGGCCGCCTGGCCCGCACCACCCGCATCGCTCTGGACCGCATCGCCGTCGTGGTCGCAGACGCGCTCGCATGATCGGCCGTCTCGCCCGCGCCGAGCTGCTGCGCGCCCGCACGTCGCGCACGGCGCTCGGTGTCCTGGCGGCCATGGCCCTGGCGCTCGTGCTCGTCACGGTGATCCTCGGGCTGGTCCATGACGCCGAGAGCCTGGATCACCGCGTGCAGCTGCGCGAGATCCTGTCGGTGGCCGGGCGCGTCGGGGGGCTGTTCGCGCTGGCCCTGGGCGCCGGCAGCGTCATCGGCGCCCACCAGCGCGATGCCGCAAGCGCCGACGCGCTCGTCGCGCCCAAGCGCTGGCCCGCCGTGGTGGCCAAGGCCATCGCGCACGCGCTGCTCGGCCTCGGTGTGGGGCTCGTGGCCGTCGCGACCACCTACGCCACCGCCGAGCTCGTGCTCGGCATTCGCGGCACCGGCTTCGGCTTGTTCGACGAGCTGCCGCGGACCATCGCTCTAGGGTCGGTGTTGGCATGCGGCCTCCTCGCCGCCGCCGGCGTCGGCTTGGCCGAGCTGACCGGCGCCCGCGGAAGCATCGCGCTCGTCGTCGTCGCGATCTTCGTGGCCCTCCAGCTCTCGGGTGCGCTGGGCGACGTGGATCGCCTCCTGCCCGGAGGGGGCGTCGCCAGCCTCACCCGCGAGCAGGCCGGCTCCACCCTGGCGTTCGGGTTGGGCGCGGTCGTGCTCGGGGCCTGGGCCATCGCCTTCGCGGTCGCAGGCGCGTTCAACCTCGCTCGGAGGGACCTGCAGTGAGCGCCCCCGCGCCCGCGTCTATCACCGACCTCGACGAGGCGACGCAGTCCCTTCTGGCGGCGCTCAACCGCGGCGCCACGCTGAAGGATCTGGGCTGGGCGCTGGGTGAGCCCCCCGAGCGCGTCCTGCAACGCGCGCGCGAGGCCCTGGTCGAGCTCGGGCCGGCAGGCGCCAAGCGGCCTTCGGAGGGCGATCGCGCCGCGATCGGCGATTTCCTGCTGCGGCGCCAGTCCGCCGGCCAGGCGGCAGGCACGTGGCTGCTGCTCGCGCGCGACGAGGCCGCCCTGGCGTGGGCCAGCGACCTGCGCGACGCGCTCGCCCCGCTCTGGGAGGCGCCGTCTCACCAACCGCCTCCGCTGCCGACCGGCGCGGACGACCGCTTCGACGTCCGCGCGTACCGGGCCGGCGCGGGCGACGCCGAGGTCGCCGTTCCCGTGCGCGCCAGCACCTCGGATGCCGGGCGACCCGCCGTCGAGCACCTCCTCGAGGCCGAGCAGGAGAAGAACCCGGAGGCGGTCACGGAGGTCGAGCTCGACCTGCGCGAGACCTTCCGGCGGCTGCGGACCTACCTGGGGCCCAACGGCTGGATGGTCGCAACCGGGGTGACGCTGCTCGTGATCGCGGCGCTCGTCGGCCTCCTGCAGCCGATGGCCGCGCGCTTCATCCTCAACCGCCTCTCCCACGGCGACAGCCTGACGTACTCGATCATCGGCCTGGTCGCGCTGGTGATCGTCGCGGCGCTCTCACTCGGCTTCGGCTCGTACCTGATGCTGCGCAGCGCTGAGACGATCATTGCCACGGGCCGCAAGCGGCTGTCGGAGCGGATCATCATGCTCACGATGGCGTCCGTGCGCCGCCAAGCGCCGGGCGACCTCATGGCGCGCGTGACCTCGGACACGAGCATGCTGCGGTCGATCGCGATCGCGTCCGTGACGCAGGCCGTCATCGGCTCGGTGACGCTCGTCGGCGCGCTGATCGCGATGGCCACGGTCGACCTGTTCCTGCTCGGGGTCGTCGTGGCTGTCGTGGTGACGCTCGCCGCGACGATGAGCTACGTCATGCCGAGGGTCAAGGCGGCCGCGTCGGAGAGCCAGAAGCACGTGGGCGAGCTGGGGTCAGAGCTCGAGCGCGCGCTGGACGGCTTCGTCCTCGTCAAGGCGTCGGGCAGCGAGCAGGCCGAGTTCGCGCGCGTCGACAGCGCCACCGAAGCCGCGCGCGACGCGGGTACGCGCCTCGCGCGCTGGACCGCGCTGGCCGCCTCGGGCAGCGGCGTCTCGACGAACGTCGCGTTCCTCGTCGTCCTCGCGGTGGGAGGCACCAGGGTGCAGAGCGGCGAGCTGACGCCCACCGATCTGGTCGCCTTCCTGCTCTACGTGTTCTACCTCACGGCCCCCACGCTGCAGCTCATCAACGCCAGCACCGCGTTTCAGTCCGGGCGGGCCGCGCTCGGGCGCATCGCCGCGGTGGAGGAGCTGCCGATCGAGGAGGAGGTCGAGGAGGACGTCGCGCCGGACCCGCACGCCTGGCAGGAGCCCGCGTCGGTCCGCTTCGATCACGTGCACTTCACCTATCCGGGCAAGAGCTCGCCCGCGGTCGAGGATCTCGATCTCGAGATCCCCGCCGGCGGCCTGACCGCGCTCGTCGGCCCCTCGGGCGCGGGCAAGTCGACGATCTTCTCGCTGCTCGAGCGCTTCTACCTGCCGCAGTCGGGTCGGGTGCTGCTGGCCGGCGAGGACCTGACCTCGTGGGCGCTGGCCGACCTTCGCGCGGCGATCGCCTACGTCCAGCAGGACACGCCGGTGCTGGCGGGCTCGCTGCGGGAGAACCTCACCTACGCGGCGCCGGACGCGACCGACCAGGAGATCGCCGAGGCGCTGCGCACCTGCCGCCTGGAGCAGATGCTCGAGCGCCTCGGCGGCGACCTCGACTCGCCGCTCACCAATCACGGCGGCTCGATCTCCGGCGGTGAGCGCCAGCGCGTCGCCGTGGCGCGCGCGCTGCTGCGCCGGCCGCAGCTCTTGCTGCTCGACGAGGTCACCTCGCAGCTCGACGCCTCCAACGAGTCGGCGCTGCGCGATGCGGTGCTCGAGGTCGCCAAGCACACCACGGTCATCGTCTCGGCCCACCGCCTGTCGACGGTGCGCAAGGCCGACCGGATCCTCGTCATCGAGGACGCCCGCCTGCGCGACATGGGGCGACACGAGGAGCTGCTGGAACGTGACGAGCTCTACCGCCGGTTCGCCGACGTGCAGAACCGCGACGCGGACGGCTAGTAGCCGCCCATGTAGACGGCGATCGCCTCGCCGCGGCTGGTCACGCCGAGCTTGCGGTAGACGTGGCGCAGGTGGGTCTTGACCGTGTCGTTGGACAGCACGAGCCGCTCGGCGATCACCTGGTTGCTGCTGCCGGTGGCCAGCTCGCGCAGCACCTGCGCCTCGCGCGGCGTGAGCACGCGCTCGGCGTCGGGCATGGCCGGGTTCTGCCCGATGCGCCTGCCGGCCGAGGCCGCGAGCAGGAACTCGAGCGTGCTGCGCAGCTGCTCGCGCGTCGCCTCCAGCGGCAGGGAGATCAGGCCGTGATGGCGGTGCAGGATCCGAGCGAGGATCTGATAGCTCGCGTAGTTGGGCAGCAGCACCAGCACCCGGCAGCGCTCGCGCAGCGCGCCCAGCACTGCAAAGGCCTCCTCGGCGACGGCCGGGCCCGGCGCGGCAAGCACGAGGCCGGCGCCCTCCCTGCAAACGGCCTCCTCCAGCGCGCTGGCCGTGTCGACCTCCGCACGCCACTCCAGCGGTGGCCAACCGCCGAGGGCGGCCAGGCCGGCGCGGATGACGAACGAGTCGCTGAACGTGACGACCGCGCGAGAGCCGCCCTTCTTCACAGCTCCCGGCGCGTCGCGATCCGGGACAGCAGCGCCCAGCCGGTCACCGCCCACACGCCGATCACGACCCAGGGCGTGATGCCCACGCTGCCAAACGGCTTGAGGTCGGACATCCCGCTGCCGAGCAGGCGGCTGGCCTGGCTGAACGGCAGGATGTCCAGCACGGTGCTGAACCAGCCGCTGTCCACGAAGAACACCGCCACGCCGAGACCCAGCAGCGGCAGCAGCAGGAAGGCGCCGTAGGTGTTGATCACGTTGGCGTTGCCGACCAGCAGCCCGAAGAGCAGGCCGAAGCCGACGAGGCTCGCCACCAGGCCGACCGTGGCCGCGAAGAACATCAACGGGTCGTTGATCGCCAGCCCGGTGATGATCACGGTGATCGCGACGCCTCCCGCGCCGTAGACGAAGCCCGCGAGCGCCTTGGCCGCCAGCACCTCGCGACCCGTCGCGGCGAGCCGCAGGGCGCCGAACGTGCCGGTCTCGAGCTCCTCGGCCATCTGCATCGGCACGACGAGCATCGCCACGAAGCAGACCAGCAGCAGGATCGAGATGAGCACGATGAACTGGCGCCGGTCGATGATGTCGCCGGGCTTCTGGTCGGTCAGCTGGACCGACGCGGTGGTCACCGATGCCGCGGGGCGCTGTCCCGACGCACGGGTGACCGCCTCGGGAACCACGGCGGCGAGGCCTTGCGCCTCGGGCGTCGCGTCCTCGGGGAGCAGGACGCGCGCCCGGGTGCTCTCGCCGCCCACGACGACGGCGAGGTCGGCGTCCTCGCTCGCGACCAACCTGCGCGCCGCCTGCTCGTCGCCGGCCTGCTCGATCTCCATGTCGACGGCCTTCCCCGCGGCGCGCTTGAGCTCGGTGCCGAGCCTCTCGGCGGACGGGCCGGCGACGGCGACGGTGGCGGTCGGCAGCTTGTCGTCGTTGTCGATCGTCTGGTTGTAGAAGATCGCCATCCCGATCGGGAGGACGAGCAGGACGAGGATGCGCCCGTCGCGGACGGCATCGCGCATGTCCTTGGCCATGATCGTCAGGATGCGGCGAAGGCTCATTCGTCATCCCGGTCGTCGAGGTTGTCCGGTGGCTCGCCCGCGATGGCGATGAAGACGTCCGCCAGCGTCGTGTCGCGCGAGTGGATCGTGGTGATCTGCTTCGCGGAGGTGAGCTCCATGAGGCGTGCCGAGCCCTCGTAGTCCGCCAGCGCGAGCCGTTCGCGGCTGCCGTCGGTCAGCGCGATATCGATCTCGGGCGCCGCGCCGGTGCCGTTCGAGCTGCCCTCGGCCTTCAGCCGGTCGGGCGTGTCCAGCGCGACGATCTTGCCCTCGACGAGAAACGCGATGCAATCGCACAGCTCGTCGGCCTCCTGCATGTCGTGCGTGGTGAGGACGATCGTGGCGCCGCCCTGCGCCAGGTCGGTGACGATCCCGTGCAGGTCGCGCGCGGAGCTTGGATCCAGTCCGCGCGTCGGCTCGTCGAGGAAGAGCACCTGAGGGTCGTTGAGCAGCGCCCGCGCGAGCAGCAGCCGCTGGCGCATGCCGGTGGAGAACGTCTTGGCCCGGCGGCTCTGCGTGTTTGTCAGGCGGACGCGCTCGAGGACCTCCTTGGCGCGCGAGCGCGGCAGGCCGTAGAGCTTGCAGAACAGCTCGAGGTTCTCCATCGCCGAGAGGCGCTGGTACAGCGTGGGGTCCTCGGCGACCAGGTTGATCTTGGCGCGAACGCGTTCGAGCTCGCCCGGGAGGTCGTATCCCAGCACCTCCGCCTGGCCGGAGGTCGGGCGCGCGCGGCCGGTGAGGATGCGCAGCGTCGTCGACTTGCCGGCGCCGTTGTGACCGAGCAGGCCGAAGACCTCACCGGCTTGCGCTTCGAAGGAGATGCCGTCGAGCGCTTTGACGGAGCCGTAATGCTTGGCCAGGTCGGTGACGCGAACTGTCGCTGCTCCCGGGGCGGACAACCGACCGCCCCGCTCAGACCCTGTCGCGCTTCTGGCGACCTAGCTGTGTCGTATGCATGGTGGTGGCGGCTACCCGGCCCGAAAGGCGGGCTAACGAGCGCTGGCCGAACGTCGCCCGGGGACCGCGGCTCACGCCGGGCGCAGCGCGATGAACGGCGAGGAGAGCAGGTAGTCGGGCTCGTCCTGCTCGTCGTGGCCGGTGCCCCGCGCCACGAGGAACTGAAAGCCCTTCGGCCGCGGACCGGCGGCGTGGTCCTCGAGCACCTTGATCTCGATGCGGTTGCGCAGGATCTCGTACGCGGGCGTCGTCGTGACGTCCAGGTCGGGCCTGGTCATCGCGACCGCGAGCTCCGTGCCGACGTCGAACATGCCCTTCTCCTGGCGGCGGCGGGCGAAGAACGCCACCTGCGACCACGAGCGCGGGATGATCGGCGCGGTCTCCTCCCACGGCGTCTTCGTGCCGTCGGCGTGCAGCACGCGGTGCAGGAGATGGAAGTCGTGAATGGCGGGCTCCGGCGCGAAGAACCTCCAGTTGGGAACCATCATGCCGGTGAAGTCGTTGCGGCGCAGGCCGTCGAAGAGCCTGTGCGGGTGCTGGCTGGCCGCGGTCGCGAGCAGCCAGGTGCCCAGCCCGGCCGAGACGCAGAGCGTCGCCGCGCGGACCGAAGCCGGCGCGTCAGCCGGCATGCTCGGCCTCCTTGTGCCGGACCGCGGCCGCGCGGCCGGCCAGCCGATCGGCCATGGCGACGAGGTGCTCGGCGACCTTTGCGGCTGCCGCTGGGTTGGTCACGATGCCCATGTGGTCGACGCCGGGCACCGTGTCCTGCTCGGCCTCGGTGCCCAGCTCGGCGAGCTCCTCGTGGAGCTCGACCTGGGTGGGGTCGAGCTTGTGCGTCTGCTCGGCGGTGAGCACGAGCACCGGGCAGCGCAGCGCGGGCAGCTGCCCGTCGAACGTCCAGAACTCCTTCTGGACGCTGCGCCATTCGCGCAGGCCCGCGCGCCACAAGCCGGGGTCGCGGTACTCGTCGTCGTAGCGCTCGTGCTCGCCGTCCGGCAGCCGGTACTCGAGCGGCACGAGCAGCCAGCCAAGGCCGGCGGCCAGCGACGGATGCACCATCTGCAAGCCGAGCGTCACCGACTTCTCGCCCGCGGCCTGGCGCGAGGAGCGCTGCAGCTCGGCGGGGTGGCTCGAGTCGACGAGGCCCAGCGCACCGACGAGGTGCGGGGCACGCGCCGCCGCCTTGACGGCGATCCAGCCGCCAAGCGAATGGCCGGCCAGCACGACGGGGCGCGTGCCGCCGTCGGAGATCGCCTCGACGAGATCGACCAGGTCGTCGGCGGACTGATCGAGTGTGAAGTCGGTCGTGGCCCTATGGACGCTCGCGCCGTAGCCCGCCCGCGCATAGGAGACCACCGGGTAGCGGCGCGCCACCGGCACAGCCGTGGCCGCCCAGAGCCGCGGGCTGGCGAGCAGCCCCGCCTCGAGGACGACGATCGGACCTTCCCCGTCGTCGTGGCCCCTGACGCTGTAGACCAGCTCGTTGCCCAGCCGCGTGCGCAGCCGCTGCTCGCCGGGGAGGGTGGTCGTCACCCGCTTGCGGCGTCGCGCTTGCCCGGCGGCGCCGGCGACCAGCGCGGCGGCGCCCATCGCCGCGGTGAGCTTGGGCAGCGTGTCGTCGCGGACGTGGCGGTTGCGCCGGTCGGCGGTGTACAGCACCGCCGGGTGCATCGAGCCGAACGCCCACACGAAGCGGCCGAGGCCCATGATGCGGGCGTTGGCAAGGTGGAAGACGAGCGTCGCGCTGAGCCACGGGTGCGCCCAGCGGCCGCCGCGCAGGTAGATCAGCGGGAACAGGCACTCCATCGCCAGCACGCCGACGGCGACGACCTGCGTGGCCCGCGGCGAGTAGGACAACACCTTGAACGCCGCCGCATCGCCGTAGGTCTGGGTGCGCGCGACGCCGGTGAGCGCGCGGCCCGAGCGCCATGTCTCGCTCGTGACCTTGACCCAGCCCGACGCGGCGTAGGAGATCGTCGCTTGCAGGGCGATCGCCCAGAGCGCCGTGTCGACGAGGGCGGGGTGGCGGCCCAGGCGCGCCAGCGTCGTGTTGGCTGTGACCAGGAACGCCACTTGATCCGTGCCGTCGGTCCCGTAGAGCGAGCGGGGGTGCAGCAGGACGGTGCTGCCGAGGATCGTCGCATCGGCCATGGTGCGCGTGCGCGGGCTCGTCGGCGCGAGCAGCGCGAGACCCGCCACCACCCGCGCGGCGTGCAGCGCCGCGGTGATCTTGGGCGGTGCGATCACGTCGACGATCCTCGCGAGACGGGGTGCGGTGCGATGGAGGTTGCGACCCGCGATCGTCCAGTCGTTGAACCCACCGCGGCGCCGCTCCCCGGGTCGGGCGAGGTGCTCGGCGCTCGAGACGATCATCGTCATCGCGTCCATGCGCTCGGTCCGCGCCAGGGCCCGCCGCCGGTCGATCGTCGGGGCGTTGGCCACGGCCTCGGTCAGGCGCGCGATGCTCAGACGAAGCGACCTCGGCCCCGGCCGCGAGGTTCGCGAGCGCGGGCGGCGTCGGGCAAGCATGCGGTGACCGTTCCCCGCGCCTGCGTTGCGCTAACCCGGCGCGGCGCCCGCGAGCCGCCCGGGCGCGCGGCGCTCGCTCGACCTCACCCGTCTGAGTGAACTTCCGGCGTACGCGCACGAATTGCCCCGATTTCGGGAATAGGGGTCCATCAACGAGCTCACGGGACCGTCCCGGGGGCGCCTCGAACGGCGGGAGTGACATGCCGATTCCGAACATCAGCGACCGCATCAACCGCGACGAGCGGCTCGCCGAAGTGACCATCGACGACCGTGGCGTCACGGTTCTCAAGCCGCTGGATCTTATCCCGGTGCTCTGCACTCCCGGCCTGGTGGTCGGTGCCGCCGCCCTCGGGCTGGCCGCAGAAGAGGCCGCGGACAACTAGTCCCGGTCCGCAGACCTCCACCCCCTACACGAACGGAGTGCAGTCACCCGTGTCTCACACCATGATCAGCCAGTTCGTCAACGCCGACCGGCGCCTCGATCACGTGTCGCTCGCCGACCAGGACGTCAGGATGTTCCTGTCCGACACCACCAACCCAGTGCTGTGCACGCCGGCGGTCGCCGCCGTGGCGGCAGGCGCCGCAGCCGGCGCGGTCTACGGCGAGGTCGTCGACTGACAGATCCGCACCCGCGGACTCACTGTGATCGCCCCTGCTCGGGTTCGCCCGGCGGGGGCGTTTGCCGTTCTGGATGATTAAGAGGAAACGACAGCTGGCAACGATGATTCACCGCTGCCAGCTTGTCGTTACGTGTTGGCCGTCCAGCTCCGCAGCCTACCGGGCTGAAACGGCGAGTGAGCAGCCGGCGAGCGCAGTTAGCGCTTGCGCTGCTGTGAAATGCTGTAGCCCACTCCGGCGACTACGGCGGCGATGACAATTGCCCAGATAACGGGATCCATGGCCGCCAAGTACCCGCCCGTCCGGGCCGGCAAGCGCGCAATCGCGCCCCGATCCGGATGCTGGTTCGAATAGCCCGCAGCGGGCATTCCGAGTCCACGCGTCCGGGCGAAAGGCACGTTGTTCGAGGCGCGAGCCATCGCAGCACGACCGAGAAAAGGCCTGCATATGCCCACGAGATTCCACGATCTTCGCGAGGATTACGCCACGCGCATGCTGGGCTTCTCCCGGGACATGGGCGACCGCGAGCTGTGGTCCGTGGTCTGGCAGTTTCCGCTCTACGCCGAGGAATACGCGCTCGCTCGCTGCATCGAGATCGCGGATCTGCTGCGCAGCACGCTGGACGTTCCCGGGAACGTCGCGGAGTTCGGATCGTGGCAGGGCGCGAACCTGCTCTACATGGCAAAGCTCCTACGGATCTACTCTCCGCACGCGCCGAAGCGGACCTACTGCTTCGAGAGCTTCAAGGGGCTTGACACGTTTACTCCGGCGGACGGAGACGCGAAGCGGTTCTCCTCGGCCTACCAGGGCTCGCGAGCGCATCTCGAGGAGGTCATCGAGCTCTTCGAGATGCAGCAGGAGATCGTGATCTGCGAGGGTGACGTCGCGCAGACCCTGCCTCGGATGCTCGCCGAGAACCCCGCTCTCAGGTTCTCGTTCGTGTATTGCGACGTCGACCTGTACAAGCCCACCGCGGAGATTCTCACCAATGTGCACGAGCGCCTAAGCGTCGGGGGGCTGTTCGTCTTAGACGAATACGGGTGGGATGAGTTTCCGGGAGAGACGCTGGCGGTCGACGAGTTCCTCGTCGAGCACCCCGGCGAGTACGAGGCCCGGTACCTCCGCGAGACGCGCCAGCCGACCCTCGCCCTGAAGAAGCTGCGACCCGGCGCATGAGAATCGTTGCGGCCGGGCACACCCGCCGCATGGGACTCAAAGATCTGTTCTCAGGCAGCAAGAAGGAAGCTCCGCAGCCCGACCCGCGCACCGAGGACGAGAAGGACAAGGATGCGCAGGACAGCACGGCGGCTGTGACAGCCGCGACGACCAGCGCCACGATTCTCTAGTTAACTCGTCTCGGCGCACCGGACGCGACGGCCGGGTGCCGCCGCCGTCTGCGCTTAAGCGTTAGTCGTCCACAGCCGCGCGCGCTGCGACCCGCGTCCGCGCGCGCGCCTTCGCGGCGGCGGGGATCGGCCGGCTCAGCATGCTGCGATGCCGCGCGATCCAGTCATAGGCGCGCTGCGTCACGCCCGGCGCGCGGGCCGTGAGCGCAGCCACCCATCGCCCGGCGGGCAGCCGCCGCAGCACCTCGGTGAGCGCGGCACCTCCGGAGTGCACGTTGCCCTGCTCGTCGACGAGGTGCCAGCTCGCGAGGCGCTGCTCGGATGACATGTGCGCGAGGTGTCGATCGCCCAGCGCGCCCTGGATCGGGGCGGTTCGCAGCAGCCCTTGGCGGTCGGCGCGCAACAGCAGGGCGAGCGTCCACGCGCAGAACCCGCAGTCGCGATCCCAGAGGGCGACGAGCACCGGAGGACGAGCGTCGGTAGGGAGCGGGCCGGGCACGCGCAGCGGTCATTATGCCCGGCCAGCGAGGGCCCTACGCACGGCCGGATGTGCGCGAGAACACCCTCCAAACTGGCCGAATTTCGTTCCTTGGGCTCCGTTTAGCGCCGTATGCTCGGTCGATATCGGGCGACGGCACGAATTCGGGGCCACGCGTAATTCGGGTCAAGCATGCGCGAGCTCGCGGGAGAAGCGAGATCGGCGCGGTACCACGGACAAGGGAACAAAGATGCCGAATGCCGTTCTCAGGGCGCTAGCTCTTGCAGCGGGCGCAACCCTGCTGCTCCTGACAGCGCTCGGCGGTCAGGCGGTCGCCAAGAAGGCGACGAAGACCGTCAACGCCACGACGACGCTGACCTCGCTCGTCAACCAGACGAAGAACCTCCCGAAGGACGCCGCGTCGAAGAACGCCAAGGCGAAGCTGCTCAAGGCCGCGCGCAAGGCCAAGAGCGTGCGCAGCCGTCCGTGCACCGCGCTGACGCACCTCTCCGCCTATCGCAAGACGTTGCGCGCGACGAAGATCCGCTCGAGCGCGAAGGGCACGAAGAACCGCGCCAAGCTGCGCGCCCGCCTCGCGGCCCTCGGCCCGGCGGCGCTCAAGGCCTCCAAGAAGCTGCTCTCCGACAAGCGCGCGAAGAGCTGCGGCGGCGGCGTCATCCCGTCGACCCTGCCGATGGCCAAGTCGACGATCCTCTCGAGCGACGCGAACGGCATGACGCTGCGCATGGAGATGCCCGAGCTGAAGTTCGCCCCGCAGACCGGCGGCGGCAAGAACTGGACGCAGCTCGTGCTGCCGAAGTCCGACACCCCGACGGCCGAGGGCAAGCCCGGCATCCCGGTCATCAGCCGCAGCTTCGGCGTGCCGGACGGCGCGAAGCTCACGGTCGTCCCGGGCAGCACCGAGTCGTTCACGATCGAGGGCGTTGACGTGTTCCCGTCGCAGCCCGAGCCGCTGGACGACAACCCCATCCCCGGCCCGCCCAAGGGCGATCCGAACAACCCGCCCAAGCCCGACTTCCTCAAGGGCCAGTTCGCGCAGCCCGGCTTCAAGGTGGACTCGAGCGCGTACAAGAGCGACTCCTACGTCCCGGCGGCGCCCGCGTCCGGCCAGATCCTCGGCCAGGCGCGCGACGTCACGATCGGCGGGCTCACGATCCCGGCGGCGCAGTACGACGCCGCCGACCGCAAGCTCAAGGTGCTCAACACCGTCGAGGTCCGCGCGACGTTCGAGGGCGGCGCGAAGACGTTCACGCCCGAGCTCAACTCGCCGTGGGAGCGCCCGCAGCAGTCGCTCGTCGCGAGCCTGCTCAACAGCTCGGCGATCCTGTCGAGGGCGCCGTTCGTCATCCGCCGCTGCGGCGAGGAGATGCTCGTCATCACGAACCCGGCGACGCAGGGGGTCGCCGACATCTTCGCGGCCGCCAAGCGCGCCCAGGGCTGGCGCACGAACGTCTTCCAGACAGGTGCCGGCGCGGGCCAGATCGGCACGACGCCCGCGCAGATCCAGACATTCATCCGCGGCCGGCTCACGGCGCCGCTGTGCATCCACCCGAGCTACGTCACGATCATGGGCGACGACGACCTCGTGCCGACGTTCACCGACGGCCCGAGCGGGATCCCGTCCGACCTGAAGTACTCGCTCAAGACCGACGCCGACGAGCTGCCGGACCTCGCGATCGGCCGCATCCTCGGCAACGACCAGGCCGCCATCACCGTCGCGGTGTCGAAGATCATCACCTACGAGACGATCGCGCCGACCGGCAACGGCATGCTCAACAAGGCGCTGATCGCGGCGCAGTTCCAGGACGACGACAACGACGGCCAGGAGAACCGGACGTTCATCACGATGGCCGAGACGGTCCGCAACGGGCTCGTCGCGCGCGGCGTCGCGGTCGATCGGATCTACGGCGAGCATCCGGGCAACAACCCGCAGCGCTTCCAGGACGGCAGCCCGCTGCCGGCGGCCCTGCTGAAGTCAAACGGCTTCGGCTGGAACGGCACCGGCGCGCAGGTCTCCGCCGGCTGGAACGAGGGCCGCTTCATGGTCGTCCATCGCGACCACGGCTGGTCGGACGGCTGGGGCACGCCGGGCTACGGCACGGCCGACGTGCAAGCCCTGACCAACGCCAACCGGCTGCCGGTCGTGCTGAGCATCAACTGCTCGAGCGGCGCCTACGACTACGACGAGACGTCGTTCGCGAGCGAGGCGCTCGTGAAGTCGGGCGGCGGCGCGGTCGGCGTGTTCGGCGACACCCGCGACTCGCCGTCGACCGCGAACACGCAGATGTCGCTCGGCTTCGTCGACGCGCTGCTGCCGTCCGTGCTGCCGACCGAGGGGCCGGCGACCAAGCAGCGCACGGGCAACGCGCTGAACTGGGGCAAGCTGCGCCTCAACGGCATCTCGCCGCTGCCGAACGGCACGACGCGCAGCGAGTTCTACCTCTGGCACTACTACGGCGACCCGTCGATGCAGATGTGGGGCGGCGGCAACGCGCCGATCGTCATCAACCCGGTCGACATCAAGGCGACGTACAAGCCGGGGCCGATCAGCATCCCCGACCCGCCGCCGTACCTCGTCGAGGTCACGCTGCCGGCCGGGCTGAACGGCCAGCCGGCCAGCCTCCTGCGCAACGGGCAGGTCATCGGCAAGGCGATCATCGCGGTCAACGCGGCATCGATCCCGGCGGCCTTCGGCGACGGCTCGGTGAAGCCGGGCGAGCTCGAGGTCGCGATCGAGGGCGACGGCTTCCAGCCGGTGAAGGTGCCGGTCGCGGGCGTTCCGCCCCTGCCCCCGCCGCCTCCGCCACCTCCGCCGCCACCTCCGCCCCCGCCGCCGCTGCCCGACCTCGTCGTCTCCGCGCTGACCGGCTCGTTCCCCGGGACCGTCACGGTGACCAACATCGGCGCCGGCCCGGCGGGCGCGTCCACGGTGCAGATCGTCGACCCCCAGGAGCAGACGGTCTCATTCCAGATCGGGGCGCTTGCGCCCGGCGCAAGCGAGACCAAGACGTCGATGAGCTGCGGCTTCGGCTTGACCAGCGTCATCCTCGCGACGGCTGACTCGGGCCAGGTCGTGGCCGAGTCAAACGAGACCAACAACTCGCTCCCGGCAGCGACCAGCTGCTGATCGCACCTTCACGACACAAAGGGGACATGAAATGCCGAGAGCCGCTCTCAGGGCGCTAGCCATCGCGGGGGGTGTGAGCCTGCTGATCCTGCTCGCCCTCGGCGGTCAGGCGCAGGCGAAGAAGTCGACGAAGAAGGCCAACGCGAGCGCGACGCTCAGCTCGCTCGTCAAGCAGACGAGAAACCTGCCGAAGCGGGCCGCGTCGAAGGCGGCGAAGGCCAAGCTCGTCAGCCGCGCGCGCCATGCGCGCTCCGTCGCCTCGAAGTCGCCGTGCACGGCGGTGAAGGACCTATCGGCCTACCGCAAGACGCTGCGCGCGACGAAGATCAACAGCGCCGTCAAGGGCAAGGCCGCGCGCAACCGGCTCGCCAAGCGCCTCGCGGCGCTCGGCCCGGCATCGTCGAAGGCCAGCCGCAAGTTGCTGTCCGACAGGCGCACGAGAGGCTGTGGCGGCGGCGTCGTCACCCCGACCTCGAAGACCGTGAAGACGTCGGTCCAGTCCAGCGACGTAAGCGGCATGAAGATCGGCGTCGACCTCCCGGCCCTGCAGTTCGTCGAGAAGACCGAGGGCGGCAAGTCCTGGACGCAGCTCGTGCTGCCGAACACCGGCTCGTCGGGCGCGCCCGGCACGCCCGGCATCCCCGTGTCCTCGAGCATCATCGCGGTCCCCGACGGCGCCAAGCTCGAGGTCAAGGCGACCTCGACGGAGTCCTACTCGCTCGGCAACGTCGAGGTCTTCCCGACCCAGCCCGAGCCCGTCGACCAGTCGCCCTCGAGCCCGCTGACGCCGAAGCCGAACTTCGGCGCCGGCCCGTTCTCCGACCAGCCATTCAAGCTCGACGGCAAGGCCTATGGGACGGACGCGCTCTTCCCCGCGGCCCCGGCGTTCGGCAAGGCGCTCGGCCAGTCCCGCGACCTGAACATCGCCGGCCTGCACTTCCCGGCCGCGCAGTACAACCCGAAGACCGACACGCTCAAGGTGCTCACGCACGTCGACGTCCAGGTGACGTTCGCGGGTGGCCCGAAGACCGTGTCCAACGCCGTCGGCTCGCCGTGGGAGACCGCGCAGCTGCGGCTCGCGAACGGCCTCCTCAACGCGAACATCGTTCGCCAGTTCGACCCGCCGATCATCTTCCAGCCCTGCGGCGAGGAGCTGCTCGTCATCACGAACCCGTCGACCCTCGCGCAGGCGAACACGTACGCGACGGCGCGCCGCGCCGCGGGCTTCCTCACGCGCGTCGCGCAGACCGGGCCGCTGTCGGGCCAGATCGGGACGACCGCCACGCAGATCCAGACGTACATCCGCGGGCAGGTCAACCACCCGCTCTGCATCCGCCCGAGCTACGTGACGATCATGGGCGACGACGAGCTCGTGCCGACGTTCACGACCGGGCCAGGCGGGATCCCGTCCGACAACCCGTACTCGACGAAGAACGACACCGACGAGCTGCCCGACGTCGCCGTCGGCCGCATGCTCGGCAACACGCCCGCGCAGATCGACGCGCTGCTGGCGAAGATCATCCACTACGAGACGGCCCCGCCGACCGGGCCGATGCTCAACAAGGCGATCATGGCGGCGCAGTTCCAGGACACCGACGACGTCGGCGAGGTCAACGACAGCCAGGAGGACCGGACGTTCATCCAGTTCGCCGAGACCGCGCGCAACGGCCTTGCCGCGCGCGGCGTCGCCGTCGACCGGATCTACGAGGACAACCCGACGACGACCCCCCTGAGGTTCAACGACGGCACGAACCTGCCGAACGCGCTGAAGAAGCCGACGTTCCCATGGGATGGTGACGGCGCGGACGTCAGCGCGGCGTGGAACAACGGCCGCTTCATGGTCGTGCACCGCGACCACGGCTGGTCGGACGGATGGGGCGACCCGTTCTTCACGACGACCGAGGTCGACGCCCTGACGAACAACAACGACAACCTGCCGGTCGTGCTGAGCATCAACTGCGCGAGCGCCCAGTACGACACGGACGAGACGTCGTTCGTCCAGAACGCGCTCGTCAAGCCGACCGGCGGTGCCGTCGGCGCGTTCGGCGACACCCGCAACTCGCCGTCGTGGCACAACTCGCAGATCGCACTCGGCTTCATCGACGCGATGCTGCCGAGCGTGCTCTCCGGCGAGGGCCCGTCATCCAAGCAGCGCGTCGGCGACGCGCTCGTGCACGGCAAGCTGCGGCTCGCCGGGCTCGCGCCGCCGTCGGGCCCCGGCATCGCCGGCGGCGACGGCAACACCCGCAACGAGCTGTACCTGTGGCACTGGTTCGGAGATCCGACGATGCAGATGTTCGGGGGCGGCTCGCCGCCGATCGTGTTCAACCCGGCCATCTTCAAGGCGGTCTACAAGGAGTTCCCGATCCCGCGGCCGGGCGACCCGCCGCCGTTCCTCGTCGAGCTGACGTTCCCGTCTAACCCGGCGCTCACCGGTCAGCCGGTCAGCCTGCTGCGAAACGGCCAGGTCATCGGCAAGGCGATCGCCGGCGACGGCTCGGTGAACGTCGCGGCGACGTTCAACGACGGCGCGCCGAAGCCCGGCGAGCTCGAGGTCGCGATCGACGCCGAGGGCGCCAAGCCGGTGAGGATCCCGGTGTCCGGCGGGACGGCCCCGCCGCCTCCGCCGCCCCCGCCGCCGCCGCCCCCGCCGCCGACCGAGCTCACGCAGTCGTGTCCGGCGGCCGTGCCGTACGGCGGCAACGGGTGGAACGTCACGGTGTCGGGCACGCTGGCCAACGCGCCGGTCGGCTCGCAGGTGAGCGTCACGTTCACGCCGCCGCCCGTCGTCAACCCGATCACGAACGTGCCGTCGGCGCCCGAGACGAAGGTCGTCACGACCGGCCCCGGCGGCGCATGGACCGCGTCGAAGTCCACGACGAACTTCAACGACATCGGCAACTGGCAGATCTCGTCGAGCTACGCCGGAGCGCCGGGATACCCGGCCGACACGGCGGGCCCGTGCACGGTCGTCGTCCAGCCGCCCACCCCCACCTAGCGGGGGAACCACCGGAGCCCGATCCTCGCCGCGGCGGGGGTCGGGCGACCGGCCATCGCGGCCCGGTCCTTGCGACGAGGCGGCGGCGGGGCCTTCGGCCTGTGCTTAGGCCTAGTGCGTGTCGAGAACGCGGTCGATGAGGCCGTACTCGACGGCCTCCTCGGGCTTGAAGAAGCGGTCGCGCTCCATGTCGCGATGCACTTCCTCCTCGCTGCGCCCGGTGTGCTTGGCGTAGATCTCGTCCATGCGCTTGCGCGTCTTGAGGATCTCGCGCGCCTGGATCTCGATGTCCGTCGACTGGCCTTCGAAGCCGGCCGAGGGCTGGTGGATGAGGATCCGGCTGTTGGGCAGCGAGAAGCGCTTGCCCTTGACGCCGGCCATCAGCAGCAGCGAGCCCATCGACATCGCGATGCCCATGCACATCGTCGAGACGTCGGGCTTGATGAAGTTCATCGTGTCGTAGATCGCGAGGCCGGCGGTGATCGACCCGCCCGGCGAGTTGATGTACAGCGAGATGTCCTTGTCGGGATCCTGGGACTCGAGGTGCAGCATCTGCGCCACGATGAGGTTCGCGATCTGGTCGTCGACCGCGGTGCCGAGGAAGATGATGCGCTCGTTGAGCAGGCGCGAGTAGATGTCGTACTCGCGCTCGCCGCGCCCGGTGCGCTGGACGACTGTGGGGACAAGGGGCATGCCCGCATCCTTCCAGATCGCCCACCCGGGCCCCGAGTAGCCTGGACGGGGTGCCTCCCGCGCTGCTGGTCACCGGTCTCACCAAGCGCTACGACGATGGCTTCCTCGCGCTCGAGGACTTCGACCTCGAGGTTCCCGAGGGGCGCTTCTTCGGGCTGCTCGGCCCCAACGGCGCCGGCAAGACGACGCTCATCAGCGCCGTCTGCAACATCATCCGCGTGACCGCCGGGGAGATCGCGGTCTTCGGCGAGCCGCACAGCACGCTCGCGGCGCGCCGGATGGTCGGGCTCGCCGAGCAGGACGTCAACCTCGACCGCTTCCTCGACGTCGAGGAGACCCTGCTCTACCACGGCGGCTACTTCGGGATGAGCCGCAAGCTGGCGCGCACGCGCGCGCGAGAGATGATGGACGTCTTCGACCTGCGGGCGAAGGCCGGGGTCCGCGCGCCGAAGCTGTCGGGCGGCATGCGCCGCCGCCTGCTGCTGGCGCGCGCGCTGATGCACGAGCCGCGGCTCGTGATCCTCGACGAGCCGACCGCCGGCGTGGACTTCGAGCTGCGCATCGAGCTGTGGGCCTACATCCGCCGCCTGCACGAGCACGGCACGACGGTGCTGCTCACGACGCACTACCTCGAGGAGGCCGACGAGCTCTGCGAGGAGATCGCGCTGATCCGCGGCGGGCGGGTCATCGCGCGCGACTCCGCGGATGGAT
Source organism: uncultured Actinomycetes bacterium (assembly GCA_963839905.1). Taxonomy (GTDB): domain Bacteria; phylum Actinomycetota; class Thermoleophilia; order Solirubrobacterales; family Solirubrobacteraceae; genus CADCVQ01. The sequence continues at coordinate 550,003 of CAWIXC010000020.1, forward strand.
TGCGCCAGGCGTACGATGCGAATTCGCTCGCCGACGTCTACGTCAAGGCGATGGGTCGCGTTGCAGCAGTTGACCAAAATTGTTGAAACGCGCCAAACTGGGTAGGGACGCCACGCAGGGTGCGCCGGTTCAGGGGGAAGTGAGGGGTGCGCCGACGACGACAGGGGAGGACCAGCATGACCTCGAAGAGACTTGGGCTACTCGCGGTATTGACCGCCGGCTCCGTGATCTGGGCCATACCGACGGCATCCGTCGGCAAGGAGGTCGATCTCGGCAAAGCCGGGCAGGCGCTCAAGCAGGTCACCCAGGGCGTGGGCAACGCCGTCGACAAGACGCTGACGAAGACCGACGAAGCACTTCGCAAGACCCGCGACAAGACCGCCGCGGCGCTCGACAAGACGGCGGACAAGGCGGACAAGCGGGCGACCGCGACCGATCCGGCCCGCCAGCCGCCGCTGCACGGCTCCGATCCGCACGCCCAGGGTGGCGTCGCGGTCGTCGACCTCAATCCCTCCAACGAGCGGCCGCTCGGCTCCAAGCCGGACGGCACCGACGCGGGTGAGGACGCCATCGTCGGCCGCGCCCGCGGCGAGAAGGTCGGCGGCGCCTACCACGGGCACATCACGATCCTCACGCTGCTCGGCCAGGAGCTCGCCGGCGTCGACTCGGCCCCGGGCGAGACGAAGAACGGCCCGCTGCAGCCGATCCAGGCCGGCATCCTCGATCCGTTGTGCGCGAACTCGGGCCAGCAGGTCTGCCTCAGCGTCCTGACGGCGGACTCGACGACGACCGCCACCGGCTCGGACAACGACTTCGCGGTCGCCCGCGCTTCGGTGCTCGGCCTTGGCGTCGGCGCAGCCGAGAGCCACGGGACGATCAGCGAGACCGCAACGTGCCAGACGTCGGTCGGCGCGTCTCGCGTCGCGAACGTCACCGCGCCCGGCGGCGGTGCCGTCGCGGGCGTCTCGGACGCGACCACGACCTCGGAGTCCTGCACCGGCCAGGCGCCCAAGGTCACGAACGTCTCGCACGTGATCGGGCTCGGCGGCGTGCAGGTGCCGCTGCCTGCCGCGGGCTGTGCCGACGGCACGCCCGACACGGTCTCCGGCATCCCGGCGGTGCTGCCGATCATCTGCAACGCCGAGGACATCGCGGGCGCAGCCGCCGTGCGCGAGGCGCTCGACGTCTTCGTGCTGCAGGTCGGCTCCACCTCGCTGACGAAGGCGACGACCGCGTCCTCCGAGGCGATCAGCGTCGCCCCGGCCGCGCGTGAGGCGGGCGGCCCGCAGTGCTCGGACACGATCGACAACGACGGCGACGGCGTCATCGATGCCAAGGACCCGGGCTGCCACTCCGACAACGACGCGACCAACGCCAACAGCTACAACCCGAACGACAACGACGAGACCGACAAGAAGGACACCACCGGGGGCTCGGGCAACGAGACCGGCACCCAGTGCGCCGACAAGCGCGACAACGACGGCGACGGCCTCATCGACTCCAAGGACGGCGGCTGCCACACCGACGGCAACCCGAACAACCCCGACTCCTACGACCCGACCGATGACAGCGAGGCCGGCGGCGGCGGAGGCGGCGGAGGCGGCGGCGACGGCAGCGGTGCCCCGACGGGTGGCCAGTCCACGAACGACGACACGCTCCCGTTCACCGGCACCGACGTCGTCGGGATCGCCCTGGCGGGCCTGCTGATGCTCGCCGGCGGCCTGCTCCTACGCCGCCGGGAGGACACGTACCCGGCCCTGTAGGGCATGTCTGACGCACTCCTCGACGCGCTGACAGGGCGCCGCCTCGGCGGCGCCCTGTTCGTGCTCGCGGGCCTGATCGTCGCCGGGATCGTGCTGTGGCCCAGCGACGACAAGGGCGGCGGCGGCGCGCGCGAGGGCGGCGTCCTGCCGGCGCGCATCGTCTCGATTCCGCAGCTCGGGCTCACGTTCGCCTACCCGGCGACGTGGTCGCGATCGGTCTCCGGGCGCGTCATCCGGCTGCAGGCGCCGCGCGGGGCCGCGGCGCTGACGTTCTCCTCGCCGGTCGAGGGTCGCCGCACCGACCAGGTCAAGGCCGCGACGAAGGACGCGCTGCGCCAGCGCTACGCGCCCGCGAAGGTCGTGCACGAGGGGCCGGCGAAGCTCGGCGCGCGCAAGGCGACGAGCTTCGAGCTCGAGGGCAAGGATGGCGAGCGGCGCGTGCGCGCGCTCGTGGTCGCGGGGAGCTCGGCGTGGCGGACGTACGTCGTCGCGCTCATCACCCCCGCGCGCCCGTCGGGCAAGACGCTCGCGCAGGTCCAGCAGATGCTGGCCACCGTGCGGCTCGTCGAGCCGCGGCGCGCCCCGAAGGCCTGACGCGTCGGAGCCGGAGCTACCCTCGAACGGGTGAGCGCGCTCCTCGAACGCCATCGCGGCCTCATCGCCCTGTCGGGGCGCGAGAGCGCGCGCGTGCTGAAGCTGTGGACGCAGACGATCGCCGCGCCGGTGCTGTCGTCGATGCTCTTCATCCTCGTCTTCGGGCTGTCGCTCGGTGGGCGCATCAAGGAGATCGGCGGGGTGGACTACGAGGTCTTCATCGTGCCGGGGCTCATCACGATGGCGATGGCGCAGGCCGCGTACTCGAACAACTCCTCGTCGGTGTTCCAGGCGCGGACCGACCGCTACCTGCACGACGTCCTGTCGGCGCCCATGCGCGCGTGGGAGGTCAACGTCGGGCTGTCGTTCGGCGGGGTCGTGCGCGCGGTCGCGATCGGCGCCGCGCTGCTGGCGATCGCCGCGCCCGTGACCGGCGTGCCGGTGCGCCACCCGCTCGTCCTGATCGTCGCGCTGGCGCTCGTGCTCGTGCTGTTCTCGTCGCTGGGCGTGCTCGTCGGCGTGTACGCCGAGACGTGGGATCAGGCCGGCTTCGTCAACAACATCGTGATCCTGCCGCTGAGCTTCCTCGGCGGGGTCTTCTACTCCGTCGACCTGCTGCCCTCGCCGTGGCACGAGGTCTCGCACCTCAACCCGATCTTCTTTCTGATCAACGCCGTGCGCTACGGCTTCCTGGGCTCGAGCGACGTGCCGGTCGGGATCGCGCTGGCCGTGACCGCCGCGCTCGCGGCGGGGGTCGCCGCGTGGAGCGCTGCGATGTTCCGGTCGGGAAAGCGCCTGAAGGCCTGATCGGGCGACGGGCGCACGGTGTTAGTTTCCGGCGACGCCGGCAGCGGCCGCACGGAGCTGCTGCGGATGCTCGCCGTCGCCGCGGCGCGGCGCGCCAATCCGCCTGCGACGGTCCTGGCCGAAGGCTTTCGCGACGGACGGTTCGTGGGATGGGGCGAGGACGGGCCGCCCGCGGCGGAGGTCATGCGGGTCGTCGTCGACGACGCCGACCGTGCGCCCGACGGGCTCTGGGCCGACCTCGTGCTCGGCATGGGATCGCGAGTCGCGAGCGACTGGCCGCTGCTGCTCGTGCTCGCGCTCGACGGGCCGGCGCGGTCAGGGCGTAGGCGTTCGCGTCGCGTCGGCACGGTTCGGGGTGTTCTGCGTCGCGAGCGTCCGGCCGGGCGCTGGATCGAGTTCGACGAGCTGTCCGCTGGACCTGCGACGCGGGTGCTGAGCCACGATGTCTCGCGGACCGTGCGCCATGATGACATGCTCGTGACCAGGCTCGGGCCGTGCTCGGTCCGCCGAGCTCGAGCGCGCTGCATAGCGATCGCGGTCGTCTCGGCCGGTCCCGCCGTTTGCGGTCCGTGATCCCATCCGCCCGCCCCGGGCTGGGCAACCCGCGACGGAAGGCTCTACGCCGCCGGGCACCTCGGAGCTACACGACGCGCGCCGACGCCGGGACGCGCCGACCGACAGCGATGGCCGATGGGCGCGGCGGCGGACGCGAGCGCATGGTGACGCGTCTGCCGTCGGTGATGCGTTCCTGGCTGTCGGAAGCGCTACGGTTGAGAACGTGAGTGAGACGATACGGCTGACGATCCTCTTCGAGGATGGCGGCGACGGATGGATTATGGCGAGCATCCCCGAGTTCCCGGGGGTCTTCAGCCAGGGCCGTGATCGCGATGAGGCGCGCTTGATGGTGCGGGACGCGCTGCGCGAGTCGATCCTGGCGAACCTGCAGCGCGACCGGCCGGCACCGATCGCCGACGGCGCCGACATCGAAGCGCTTGAGCTTGTCCTTGCGTGAAGCGCCGGGATCAGGAGCGCCATCTACGCGCCCATGACTGTCGCGTGCTGGGGCAGCGCTCGAGGCACACGATCTGGGAGGACCGCGCCGCCGAGCTGACGGCGCCCGTGCCACGGCATCGGGAGATTGGACCCGCCGTCGTGCCGGCCATCTGCAAGCAGCTTGGAATCTCGCTGCCGCCGAACATCCGGTAGCCCGGAGCGGGCGGTCCGAATAGGCTGCTCCTCGTGTTCGAGCTCAACCTGCCGAACGTCCTCACGCTGCTGCGGATCCTGCTCGTGCCGGTGCTCGTCGTCGCGCTGCTCGACGGGACGTCCAACGGGGACCTGCTGGCGGCGATCGTCTTCGGGCTCGCATCGGCGACCGACGCGATGGACGGCTACCTCGCGCGGACGCGCAACGCGATCACGACGTTCGGCAAGCTCATGGACCCGATCGCCGACAAGCTGCTGATCATCGCGGCGCTCGTCGCGCTCGTGTCCCAGGACCGCCTCGCGGCGTGGGTCGCGATGGTCATCATCGCGCGCGAGCTGACGGTCACGATCACGCGCATGCAGGCGACCCAGCAGGGTGTCGTCATCGCCGCGAACTCGTGGGGCAAGGCGAAGACGATCGTGCAGGTCGTCGCGATCTTCTGCGTCATCGCGTTCGGCCACCCGACGCCGGCGTGGGTCGACGGGCTCGTCTACGGCGCGGTCGTGATCACGATCGTCAGCGGGATCGACTACTTCTTCGGCCTGCGCCGGGTGCTGCGCGAGGCCGAGGAGCGTAAGGCGGCGGCGCAGCCGCTGCGCTCCCCGCAGCAGCCCTGAGCGGCGGCGCAGGGTCGAACACGCGCCGAGTGGCGCGTCCCGGGCTGGCGCCGGCCGGCCAGGTGCCAAGTCATCTTCGGATGATCAACCCCACGGACCCCTTCGGCCGCGTCACGGGACGGCCGCTGCCCGGCGAGGCGACACCGCGGCCGATCCGCCGCAGACGCGGCCTCCCCGAGAGCTGACGCGGCGGCGCATGTGGCTGCTCGGCGGGGCCGCCACGCTCGTGTGGACGGTGTTCGCGCTCGCGCTGGCAGGGGTGTGACCGTCAGCGCGCGGCGGCGTCCAGCCACTCGCGCATCGTCGTCTGGTGGCCAGCGTGCTCGCCGGTCAGCAGCTCGTTGCGCAGCTCGCCGAGCATGCCGTAGCGCTCGCAGACGACGTTGTGCTGATGGATCGTCTCGAGGTTCTCCTGGCGCGCGCTGACGAAGTGCTCGCCGGAGAGGCCGCCGAGCTCGGCGACGACGCCGCCGATCATCTCGCGCACGCAGTCCTCGACGAACCGCGGCCGGCGATGGGCCTTCTCGACGACGACCGCCTCGTCCGAGCGCTTCATGAGCTCGTAGATCTCCGATGACATCGAGCCCTCGACGATGTCGAGCAGCGTGCGTGCCTCGATCTCGGTGTCCATGCCCTCCGGGACGCCGATGTGCAGCGTGCCCAGGCCGCGCTGGTTGTGCGTCGCGACCGGGACGTGGTCGAAGATCCGCGCGATCTCGTCGTCGGAGAAGCCATCGCTCAGCAGGCGCTCGCGCGACGAGCCCATGACGAGCTGCTGCGCGCACGGGCACGCGGTCATGCCCTGGGCCGCGACCCCGACGAGGCGGCGGGTGCAGTTGCGCGACGCGACCGCCGAGCCGAAGAGCGTGTAGATCTCCTGCGTGAGGATCCCCGAGGCCGGGGCGGCCTTGTGCTCGGGGTAGCGCGCGGCGACTGTCACCTCGGCGCGCTCGGCGCCTTGGCGCTCGCGCACGAGCTCGGCGATCCGCTGAGCGAGCGCCTCCGCCTTGAACGTCGTCTCGCCGAGGACGACCTCGCCGATGACCTCGTTGACGACCTCCTCGAAGCGCGACATGTGCGCGCCCTTCTGGTCGCTTCCGAGGTCGACGAAGCACTGCAGGCGCGCCGAGAACAGCTGCTCGTTGCCACCCTGCTTGACGCGGACGATCTTCTCGACCTCGGTCACGCCTACGCGCGAGAGGCTGACGCGGAGAGCGGGTGGCTGAGCCTGGACGTCGGTGAGTGGCACGCTGACGCCCGGCGACATAGCTGGAGGGTACCGATCGGTCCTCCAAACCATGGCTGACGGCACCGCTTTCTTGTGCTATCACTCACGAAGTCGACTTTGGCGCCGGGGACGCTCGAGCGACTGTCCTGCAGGCCACGGACTTGTGGCACCGAGGGGGGCCGAACGATCGAGAATCAAGTGCTGCTGGCGGACGAAGCACCGATCTACGAGCTGGACGAGCTTCGTACGCTGATCACGGAAGGCCAGGAGCGCGGGTTCCTGACGTTTGACGACATCTCCACGGCATTGGAGGAAGTCGACGTCACGAAGGAGCAGCTGCGCGAGCTGCACGCATATCTGTCGGAGCAGGGCATCGACGTCGTGGGGTCCGACGGGCGCAACGCCCACTCGGAGGCCGCGAAGGTCGAGGCTGCCGCGGCGGCGCGCAAGGCGACGGTCTCGGGTGCGCCCGAGGTGCCCAAGAAGCCCGAGCTCGACCTCACGGTCGAGCCGTCGCTGGACTCGCTGCGGCTGTACCTGCGCTCGATCGGGCGCGTGCCGCTGCTGACGGCCGAGCTCGAGATCGCGCTGGCGAAGCGCATCGAGCGCGGCGACATGGACGCCAAGCAGCACATGGTCGAGGCGAACCTGCGGCTGGTCGTGTCGATCGCCAAGGGCTACCTCGGTCGCGGGCTGACGTTCCTCGATTTGATCCAGGAGGGCTCGCTGGGCTTGATTCGCGCGGTCGAGAAGTTCGACCACCGGCGCGGCTACAAGTTCTCGACGTATGCGACGTGGTGGATCCGCCAGGCGGTGACCCGCGCGATCGCCGACAAGGGGCGGACGATCCGCATTCCGGTGCACATGGTCGAGAAGCTCAACAAGGTCGTGCAGGTGGAGCGCCAGCTCGTGCAGTCGCTGGGGCGCGAGCCGACGCCCGAGGAGATCGCCTCGAATTTGGACTGCACGCCGCGCGAGGTGCGCGACATCCTGCGGATGTCCCAGCAGCCGATCTCGCTGGAGCGCCCGGTCGGCGAGGAGGACGAGTCCGAGCTTGGCGACTTCGTCGAGGACGAGAACGCGATCTCGCCGTTCGAGCTTGCGGCGGAGAACCTGCGGCGCGAGAACGTTCGGCGTGCGTTGGCTGCGTTGCCGCAGCGCGAGCGCGAGGTCATCGAGATGCGCTTCGGGCTGACGGGTGGCCGGCCGCGTACCCTGGAGGAGGTCGGGCGGGCGTTCAACGTGACGCGCGAGCGGATCCGCCAGATCGAGAACCACACGCTGAAGAAGCTCGAGTCGCTGCCCGAGGCGCAGAAGCTGCGCGACGCGTCCTGAGTCCGGGGGGCCGGGCTGAGCCGCGGGCGGGCTGCGCGCGTACGGAAGGGCATGCGATGTGTCGCGCTTGTCTTCGTCTGCGCCGTGATGGTCGCCGGGTGCGGTGACGCGGACGACGACGCGCTGCCCGCGGCGGCGACGGACACGACGGTGCAGCCGGCGGCGGAGCCGCGATCCTCCGTCGGCCGCGCGCAGTCATCCGCCGCGCGGTCCTCTGCCGGCGGCGCCCGATCCTCCGCCGCGCGGTCCACTACCGGCGGCACCCGATCCTCCGCCGCGCGGTCCTCCGCCGGCGGCGCCCGATCCTCCGCCGCCCGCGACGGCGAGCCCTCCGCGCCGAGTCCGGCTGACAGCGGCGTGCTGCGCGGCACGTTCAAGCGCCTGAACGGCGAGCCCGAGGACCTTGCCCGCTACCGCGGTCGCGTCGTGCTCGTGGTGAACACCGCGACCGAGTGCGGCTACACGCCGCAGTTCGAGGGGCTCGAAGCGCTGTACCGCGCGCGCCGCGCGGATGGCTTCGTCGTGCTCGGGTTCCCCGCGAACGACTTCGCGGGCCAGGAGCCGCGCTCGGACAAGGAGATCGCGACGTTCTGCAAGGCAAACTACGGCGTGAGCTTCCCGATGTTCGCGAAATCGCACGTCGTCGGCGACGGAGCAAACGCGCTCTTCCGGACGCTCAACGCGGCCGCCGGCGAGCCCGAGTGGAACTTCAACAAGTACCTGCTGGACCGCGAAGGCGCGGTCGTCGCGCGCTACGGCGCGGGCACGGAGCCCGAAGCTCCGGAGCTCGCGAAAGCGCTGAGCAAGCTTCTCTGAGTACGTCCGGACGGGAACGTATGTTCTGTCCATGTCTGTACGACTGTCAACTCGCGAGCAGGGAGACATCGGCGAGCGCGCCGCGATCGTCTGGTTTCTGAGCCAGCCCGGGGCGCGCGTCTTCGTGCCTTTCGGCCATAGCCCGGATGCCGATCTCGTGGCGGACGTGGACGGTCGCCTCTGCCGCGTCCAGGTCAAGACCTCGACCGTGGTCCTCAAGAATGGCCGGTACGCGGTAACGCTGGCGACGCGAGGCGGCAACCAGAGCTGGAATGGGCTGGTCAAGCGTTTCAGTGCGGAGCGTTGCGACCATCTCTTCGTGCTCGTCGCGGACGGACGGCAATGGTTGATTCCTGCCCGTGCGGTTGAAGGCGGCGCGGGGATCGTCGTCGGCGGACCCAAGTACGCTCGCTACGAGATCGATCGAGGCCGCCCCATCGACGGGATGCGTGACGTCTGATCGCTACACTTTCGCGCCCCGTGGCGGGGTTCCCGAGCGGTCAAAGGGAGCAGACTGTAAATCTGCCGGCTACGCCTTCGCAGGTTCGAATCCTGCCCCCGCCATCGAGGGCCGCGCGCTCGCCCGGCAAGCGTTGGCGGCCTCGACGGATGGCGCCCCGGCGTCGATGTGGATAGCGGTTGGGGGGCCGACCCGGCATCATGCGTGACCCTGTCCCGAGCCGAAGGAGTCATGCCCGTGGAGTCCTCCGCGCCCGCCCGTGTCCTGATCGTCGCGCATCGCACCGCCGCAACGCCCGCGCTGCAGCAAGCCGTGCGGGAGCGCGCCAGCGCAGGGGCCGCGGTCTTCACGTTGCTCGTCCCGATCGTGCCGCACGGGCTGCATCGCGTCGTCGACCCGGAGGACACCGACCGCGCCGAGGCCGGCGCGATACTCGAGCTGGCGCTGCCGCTGCTCGAGGAGGCCTCGGGCTCGCACATCGAGGGCATCATCGGCGATCACAATCCCTTCGACGCCGTGGCGGACGCCGTCAACATGCGGGGCTTCGACGAGATCATCATCTCGACGCTGCCGGTCCGCGTCTCGCGCTGGCTGCGCAGCGACCTGCCGAGCAAGCTCAAGGGGCTCGGGCTGCCGGTCACGACCGTGACGGCACAGGGCACGGACAAGCCGATCCCGAAGCGCCCGGCGAAGGACGAGGAGGGCGCGGCGTAACGACGCCTCAGCCGGGCGCGAGGTAGTCTCGCAGCGCGCGGGTCGTCGACCAGAACGCGAGCTCGTTCCAGGGGATGTCGGCGGGAGCGAACGCGCGCACCTCCGTGGCCTCGTCTGTCTCGCGCGGCACGCCCAGCGCCCGCGCGGCGTAGACGACGAGGACGACCCGATCCTCGCCGCTCGAGTAGACGCCGACCAGGCGCCCGAGCTCGATGTCGATCACCATCTCCTCACGCGTCTCGCGCCGCGCGGCGTCCTCGACCGACTCGCCGAGCTCGACGTAGCCACCCGGAAACGTCCAGCATCCGGCGCCCTCGTGGTGCGCGCGCCGGAGGAGCCAGATCCTGCCGTCGGCGTCGCGCGGGATGGCGCCCGCGACGGGCTCGGGCGACCACAGCGCCTGGTAGCCGCAGGCGTCGCACGTCAGCGAGCGCGGGAAGACGACGTCCGCGTCGCCGCCGCAGCGCGGGCAGAAGCGGGCTTCGTCGAGCGCCGGATTGAGGCTCGTCATGAGCCTCGTGACGGTAGCGCGGCCGCCGAAAGGCTACGCTTCGGATCCCGCCCTCTTAGCTCAGTTGGTAGAGCACTTCCATGGTAAGGAAGGGGTCTCCGGTTCGAGTCCGGAAGAGGGCTCTCGGCCGAGGCCCGTCGTTGCGGGCCTTCTTGATTTCAGGGCGGCTTCGAGATCGCCGAAGACCCCACCCACGCCTGGGCCCCGGACTCAAGCCCGTCCCCGTGCTCTGTGCCGCCAAGGCGCACATCACCGTCTCCGAGGGCACTCGCCGCGCCATCCGCCCGTGTCTCCGAGCTGGCCGAGCGAAGGTAAAGAATGATCGCTAGTATGATACGCGTGACGCGAGCACCGTTATCATTCCTGGATCATTTGTACGGCGATTCGCTGGCGCTCGCGGATCGCGTCATCGAGAGTATCGGCGAGAATTGGGCGGCCTCCCGAAGTGAGCTCCAATGGCTCGACTTCAAGGAGACCCCGGATACGGCTATTCCGCCCGAAGTGCGGGCGAGGCGGAACCTAGGAAAGGCGCGCAAGGAGTTCCTCACGCTCGTCGCCGAGAACGCGGCGTGCCTGGCGAACGCCCAGGGTGGCGTCATCGTGCTTGGCGTTCGTGACGCAGCTCCGACGCGAGCGGACGCGATCCAGGGTGTCCCGTCGGTGTATTCGCCGGAAGGTGTGCGGCTTGCGGTCTACAGCGGGACTTCGCCTGCCCTCACAGCTGCGGTACACGAGCGCACGGTCGACGGGCATCGGCTACTGCTTATCGATGTTCCGATCGGGGCAGTGGTCCATGCTACGACGAGCGGTGCTTACAAGTGGCGAGTCGAGGATCGCTGCGAGCCCATCGGACCCGACACGATGCGCGCGATCTCGGCAGCTCGTGGCACATACGACTGGAGCGGAGAGCTATCAGACTCCGGCCCGGAAGCGCTGTCCACGGCGGCACTGGCTGCCGCTGCTGATCGGCTGCGAGACACTGGCCAGGACGAGCTCGCACGTCAAGCAGACGAAGACCGCGAGCAGTTCCTTCGCTCGTGCGAGCTCTTGGAGCGCGGACGCGTCCGTCGAGCAGCGGTCCTTCTCTACGGCGGTGACAGCGCGCTCGCGTCGTTGGTCGCCGACTGGGGCGCAATCGTTGCGACGGCACCGAGCGCCGGCAGCGAAGGCACCGTTTTGCTGCGGAGAGAGGACGCGCGGCGACGTCCTTTGGTGCTGCTCATCGAGGATGTCCTCGCTCGGCTCGCAGGGGTAACCCAGACCGACGCCTTTCGAGTCGGTGCTGCAGAAGTGAGGCTCATCGACTTCGAGCCGGATGTGATTCGCGAGCTTGTCGCGAACGCCTTCGCACATCGCGACTGGGAACAACCAGGAATGATCGACATCGCCCATTCCCCGGATGGTCTTGTCGTCGCCAGTCCAGGCGACCTACTCCCGACGCTCCATCCGGATCGGCTGCTGCGCGAGAGTGCGCAACGCAACCGCGTCCTGTCGCGCGAGGTCACGAGGTTGCGGATAGCGGAGGGCGCGGGAATGGGATTCGATCGGGTCTACCGCTCGCTCGCCGCAGCCGGCAAAGAGCCGCCACGCATCGAGGTTGGTCCGCGGTTCACCGTCGTGGTACCCGGCGGTCAGGGCGATCGAGCGTTCGCTCGGTTTCTTCGAAGCGACGAATTCCCAGAGCCCCGATTGGCCGGCGACCTCGACGTTCTATTGACACTGTCGATTCTTCGAACCCGCCCCTCGGTAACGGCGGCGACGGTGGCTCCCGAGATTCAACGAGACCCCAACTTCTCCAATGAAGTGCTGCGACGAATGCACACCGCAGGCTTGATCGAGCCGACACGGTCGACTGCCGGACGAAGACGCTCCTCGTACCGCCTCAGCGCCAAGACCGCGGCCGCGCTCCGGCCAGCGCTCAAATACCGCACCGGCACCATCGACATCGACGACGCCAAGCTGCTCCGCCACCTGAAACGGCACAGGCGGATCGCCAACGAGGACGTCCGCAACTACCTCGAGTGCGACGTCGCGACCGCGCGCAACCGGCTGACCCGCTTGCGCAAGCGCGGATACATCACGATCGACCCAGACGGCCCCAAACGCGGCCCGCTCGTTGAGTACGTCGCTACGACCAAGATCGACGAGATCGAGCCGTGACCCGAGGACAGGCGAGCTGCCCTCTTGGCACGGCGTTCCTATCAAACGATCGAAACTCGCTGACGGCCATGCCTCGCTCCTGAGTTAGTCAGGCAAGCTAACGCGATGTGGCGTCCGGGGTTCACGGCCGGCGCCCGCCGGCCGACCACGCGAGCCAGAGCGCCGCGTATCGGCCCTCCCGGCGTACGAGCTCGTCGTGCGTGCCCTGCTCGACGATCCGGCCGGCGTCGAGCACCACGACCCGGTCGGCGGCCGCGGCCTGCGTCAGACGATGGGCGACGACGAGCGCGGTCCGCCCGGCGAGCGCCGCCTCGGCGGCCGCCTCGAGCAGGCGCGCGCCCGCGCTGCCGGACTCCGCGGTCGCCTCGTCGAGGATGACGATCGGATGCTCCGACAGCACGATCCGCGCGAGCGCGACCTGCTGGGCCTGCTCGGCCGTCAGCGCGAGGCCGCCGTCGCCGACCAGCGTCTCGAGGCCGTCCGGCAGCGCGCGCGCCCAGTCGCCGGCGCCGACGCGCTGAAGCGCCGCGACCAGCTCGCCGTCCGTCGCGCCCGGGCAGGCCAGGCGCAGGTCGTCGGCGAGCGGGCCGGCGAAGACGTGCACCTCCTGGCTCACGAGCCCGACGAGTCGCGCGACGCCTGCGCGGCCGAGCGCGTCGATCGGAACGCCGCCGAGCAGCACGCGCCCGCCGTTCGGCCGCTGGATGCCCGCGACGACCCGCGCGAGCGTCGTCTTGCCGGCACCGCTCGCGCCGATCAGCGCGACCCGCTCGCCCGGCGCGAGCCGCAGGTCGACGCCGTCGAGCACGTTGCGTCCCGGTACGTACGCGTGCCGGACGCCCTCGAGCACCACGGAGGCGTCGGCCGTCGGCGGCACCGCGGGCGGCGCCTCCGCTACATCCATGTCGGCGATCCCGACGAGCCGGCTGAGGCTCGCCCCGGCGCGCTGCGCGTCGTCGACGAGCACGAGCAGGACGTTGATCGGATCGAACAGGCGGATGAAGTACAGCGCGGCAGCGGTCGCCTGCCCGACGCTGATCTCGCCGGCGTGCACCAGCGCGAAGCCCGTCGCGAGAATCGCTGTCAGGCCGGCGAGCTCGGCGAGGTTCAGCCGCGCGAAGAAGCGGGTCATGAGGTTGACGGCCTGCAGGCGCAGCTCGAGCGCATCGCTGGAGCGGGCCCGGACCCTCGCCTCGTGGTCGGCCCCCAGCCCGAACGCCCGCACGGTCCCGACACCCGACACGGAGTCCAGCAGTTGCTGCGCGCGGGCCGCCGCGGCTCGCCGCTCGGCGGCGTACACCGAGCCCGAGCGGCCGAGGTACCAGCGCAGCGTGTGCGCCTGGATCGGGACGGCGACCAGCGCCGCGAGCGCGAGCCGCCAGTCGAGCGCGGCGAGCCCGACGAGCGTCAGTCCGACGATCAGGGCCGCGCTCGCCATCCGCGGCAGCGCCTGGCGGACGGCCTCGGCGATCTGCGCGACATCGTCGCTGACGCGCGAGACGAGGTCGCCGCTCCCCGCGCGCTCGATGCGCTCGAGCTCGAGGCCGAGCACGCGCGCGACCACGCGCTCGCGCAGGTCCGCCAGCGCACCCTCGCCGAGCCGCGCGACGAGCGCCTGGCCGACGGCGGTCAGCGTGCCCTGCACGACGGCGGCGGCAAGCAGCAGGATCGCCGGGATCGTGAGCGCCGCGGACCCGCGGTCGTCGCCGACGATGTCGATCATGTGCCCGAGGATCGCCGGCACCGCGAGGCCGGCGGCTGTCGCGAGGACGAGCGTCGAGCCGGCGGCGAGCGCGAGCCGGCGCGGCCGGGCGAGCGCGAGCGCCGCCTCGCGGGTGCGCGCGGTCGTGGCGATCGGCAGCGGCTCGTACGCGGTGCTCACAGGTCATCCTCCGGTTGCCTCAAGCACCGTCGGGGGAGAGGCTCTGGTGCTTGCCCGGTCATGCGAGCAACCGCGGTGAGCGCTCGTCGCCGCGCGCCCGGCGCCTGCCCGGTCACGCGAGCACCGCGGCCCGGTAGCGCTCGTCGCCGCGCAGCAGCTGCGCGTGCGAGCCGCTCGCGACGGCGCTCCCTCCGACGATGAGCACGACGCGATCGGCCGCCGCCAGCAGCGCGGGGCTGCTCGTGACGACGACCGTCGTGCGCCCGGCGCGCAGCGCCGCGAGACGGGACGCGATCCGCGCCTCGGTGACCGCATCGACGGCCGTCGTGGGGTCGTGCAGCACGAGCACCGGCGCGTCGGAGGCGAGCGCGCGCGCCAGCGCCACGCGCTGGCGCTGGCCGCCCGACAGCGCCCGCCCGCGCTCGCCGAGCACCCCGTCCAGGCCGCCGGGAAGGGCAGCCGCGACGTCCGCCACGTCGGCAGCCGCGAGCGCGGCCTGGACCGTCCCGTCGGGCGCGGTGGGGGCGGCCTCGACGGCCCCGCGAGCCGGCGCGGCCTGCGCGCGCACGTTGTCCGCGAGGCTTCCGTCGAAGAGCTGCGCGTCGTGCGCGGAGACTCGGACGACGCGGCGCAGGAGCTCGGGATCGAGCTCGACGTAGGCGACGGCGTCGAGCGCGATCGAGCCCGCGCGAGGATCGGCCGCGCGCACGAGCAGCTCGACGAGCGCCGCGCCATCCGAGCCGTCCGCGCAGACGATCCCCAGGTGCTCGCCCGCGCCGACGCGCAGGCTGAGCTCGTCGAGGCTCTCGTGCGCCACGCCTTCGAGCACGAGGCTTCCAGCCGCCGGCTGCGCGGGCCCGCGCGTTCCCCCCGCGACCGCCACCGGCGTGTCGAGCAGCGCGGCGACCCGGGAGGCGGACGCCCGCGAGCGCGCGACCCCCGCGACGACGAAGGAGCTGACGGCGAGGGGGCCCGCGAGATAGCCGGTCAGGCCGACGGCGGCGATGAAGTCGCCGAGGTCGATCTTGCCGTCCGCGACGAGGTTCCCGCCGACGAGCGCCACGACCGCGAGAAAGCCGCCGGTCATCAGCGTGCCCATGCCGACGAGCGCGGCCTCCGCGCGGGCCGCGCGCAGCGTCGCCGCGAGCGATCGGCGGCTCGACACGCGATAGCGCTCGATCGCCGTCACCTCGGCGCCGATGCCCTTCAGCACGCGCAGCCCGGCGACGACGTCCGTCGCGACGCCCGTCGCAGCGGCCGCCTCGGCCTGCTCGGACCCGGCGCGGCGCACGAGCGGGCGGCCCAGCAGCGAGATCGCGAGCAGCACCGGCGGCAGCCCGACGAGCACGAGCGCGCCGAGCAGCAGGGAGATCTGAAGCAGCGCGGCGGCGGCGACCGCGACGCCGGCGATGGCCGCCGACGCGACCCCGATGCCGAGGTTGATCTCGCCCACATGCGCCGCGTCGGAGGTCGCGATGCTGAGCATCCCGCCCGACTGGCGGCCGTCGCCGGCGCCTCCGCGCGGGTCGAGGATCCGGCGCGTCAGCGCCAATCGCACGTCGTGCGCCGCGAGCTCGGACGCGCGCTCGAGCGTCCTATCGCCGAAGCGGTAGGAGAACGACAGGATCAGGAACGTCGCCACGAGCACCCCGAGCCACAGGCCGAGCGCGCCCTCGTCGCCCGGCACGATCGCCCGGTCGACCGTCGCGCCGACGACGACCGGCACCATCGCCTCCCCGGCCTGATGGACGACGAGCAGCAGCGAGCCCGCGACGACGCGGCGCCGCTGGCTCGAGATCGCCGCGCGAAGAGGTCCTCGCTTCGCTCGACTCACGCCTCGCCGAGACCCACGGCGCCGACCGCGGCGGGCGTGCGGGCGGGGACGAGGAAGCGGCTCACGCTGCGCAGTTTCTCGCAGGTCTCCTCGAGCTCGCGCTCCGGCACCGACTGCCCGACGATGCCCGCCCCCGCGCGCAGCCAGGCGCGGCCGTCGCGCTGGAAGACCGTCCGCAGGACGACCGCCGCGTCGAGCGAGCCGTCGGCATCGACGGTCAGCACCGCGCCGCTGTACAGGCCGCGCGGCTCGGACTCGTGATCGCGGATGAACGCGCACGCCGCGAGCTTCGGGACCCCGGACACGGTGACGGCGGGAAACAGCGCGCCGAGCGCGATCCACAGCGAGTGGCGCGGCAGCAGGCTGCCCGAGACCTGCGAGCCGAGATGCTGGACGCTGCCGCGCTCCTTGACCGTCATGTAGTCGTCGACCCGCACGCTGTCGCGCACGCACACCGGCTCGAGCTCCTCGCAGGCGACCTTCACGGAGATCGCGTGCTCGAAGATCTCCTTGGGGTCGACGAGCAGGTCGCCGCGCCGCGCGGCGTCGCCGCTCGGATCCCCGAGCAGCGCTCGGGTCCCGGCCAGCGGCTGAGTCGTGACGGCGCCGTCGGGCGCGACGACGACGACGGTCTCGGGGCTGAAGCCCGCGGCCTGCAGGCCGCCCAGGTCGAGCACGAACGAGCGCGCAGGGCTGTTGCCGCGGCGCCCGACGATGTACGTCGCGACGACGTCGATCTCCTCCCGCACCGGGACGACGCGCGACAGGATGACCTTCTGCAGGCGGCGCGCTTTGATGTCGGCGACGGCGACCGCGACGTTGCGCTTGTACTCCTCGGCGCCGTGATCGGACACATCGAGCGGATGCGGCTCGTGCTCGGGCTCGGCGGGCGCCGCCGTGACCGCGGTCTCGAGCGCGTCGAGATCGTCGGGATCGAGCGCCCGCAGGCGTGCCATCGGCCCCTGGATGCGGACCTCCCGCTGCGGCACGAACAGGTGCAGCAGCGGCGGGCCGCCGGGCTCGCCGCGCAGCCCGTGCATAACGTAGCTGAGCTCGAAGCCGGCCCAGCCGTACGCGCGCCAGCCGGCGATCCGCAGCTCGGCGAGCAGCTCGGCGAGACGGGTGAGGGGGGCGCCGCGGGTCGGGACGGCGCGCTCGTCCGCGTCGCTGCGCAGCAGCCGGATCTCGTGCAGGCCGACGACCAGCTCGACGGCCGCGCCCTCGGCGAAGCACCACTCGCGGCCGCGCTCGTAGAGGACGTGCGGGCCGGCGCTGTCGCGGGCCAGCTCGCCGGCGACCAGCAGCGCGTCGCCGTTGATCGCGACGCTGCGCTCGTGGTAGCTCGCGGCGATCATCGCGGTGCTCCGGCGAGCAGCTCGACGAGGTCGCGCTTGGAGACCTTGCCGACGCCGGTCAGCGGCAGCGTGCCGATCGTCTCGACCTGGTCGGGCAGCTTGAACGCGGCTATGCCGCGCTCGCTCAGAAAGCCCTTGAGCTCGGCGAGCGTCGGCGGCTCGCCGTCCGCGACGACGACCGCGCAGATGCGCTCGCCGAGGTCGTCGTCGGGGAGGCCGATGACGGCGGCGCCGCGGACGCCGGGATGCGCGGCGACGTGGCCCTCGATCTCCTCCGCGGAGATGCTTTCCCCGCCGCGGTTGATCGTGTCCTTGACGCGCCCGGCGACGATGAGGTGCCCGGACTCGAGCTCGCACACGAGGTCGCCGCTGCAGTAGAAGCCGTCGGCGGTGAACGTCGCCGCGTTGTGCTCGGGGGCGCGGTAGTAGCCGCGCAGCGTGTACGGGCCGCGCGTCAGCAGCTCGCCGACCTCGCCGCGCTTCACCGGGGCGCCGTTCTCGTCCACGACCCGGATCTCGTCGTCGGGCGACAGCGGCCGGCCCTGGGTCGTCGCGACGAGCTCGTCGTCGTCCTCTGCGCGCGTGTAGTTGAGCAGGCCCTCCGCCATGCCGAAGACCTGCTGGCACTCGCAGCCGAGCGCCGGCCGCACCCGGCGCGCGTGCTCGGGCGCGAGCTTCGCGCCGCCGACCTGCAGCAGGCGCAAGCTGGACACGTCGCCGAGGCCCCACTCCACGGCCTCCATCCACAGCTGCGCCAGGGCCGGCACGAGCGCGGTGATCGTCACGCGCTCGCGCTCGATCAGCGCGAACGCCTCGTCCGGGCTCGGCGTGCTCGCGAGCACGACGGTGCCGCCGGCGCCCAGCGTGCCGAGCACGCCCGGGCAGGCGAGCGGGAAGTTGTGGGCGATCGGCAGCGCAACGAGGTACACGCTGTCCTCGTCGAGGCCGCAGACCGCGGCGCTCTCGCGGGCGTTATAGGCGTAGTCGTCGTGCGTGCGCGGGATGAGCTTCGGCGTGCCGGTCGTGCCGCCCGAGACGAGCAGCACGGCGATATCGGAGGGGTCGGGGTCGGGCAGCGGGCGCGGCTCGGCGTCGACCGCGGCGAGGTCCTCAAACGGGCCGGGGTCGCCGGCGACGAGCACGTGGCGCAGCGACGGCGTGCGCAGGCAGACCGCGGCGGCGAGCTCGCGGTGGTCAAAGCCGCCGCTGCGGTCGGCGATGACGTAGGCGACGGCCTCCGACAGTGCTGCGAGGTGCGCGATCTCGGTCTCGCGGTGGGCCGGCAGCGTCAGGACCGGAATTGCCCCGACACGGCAGAGGGCGAACAGCAGCACGACGAACTCGGGGACGTTCGGCAGCTGGACGACGACGCGGTCGCCGGCCGCGATGCCGAGGTCGGCGAGGCCGGCGGCCTGGCGATCGGCGCGCTCGTCGAGCTCGCCGTACGTCATCCGGTCGCCGGCGGCGACGATCGCGGGGCGGCCCGGCTCGCGCTGCGCCCGGGTCCGCAGCAGCGCCCCCAGCGTCTCACCACGCCAGTGACCCGCGGCGCGGTAGGCCGCGGCGAGATCGTCCGGCCAGGGCGTGAGCCCCGATGGCGTGGCTGGTGCGGGCTGTGGCTGCGACACGGCGTCCCCTTCGATCGTGCGGCGCGGTGCAGGTACACCACGCCTGGCATGTTAGGTTCCCCTTACTTAGGGCACCCTAACGGGACTGGACGATGAAGACGATGACCGGAGGCAGGGTGTCAGACGAGCAGTTGACGGCCGATGACGTGCGTGCCGCCGTGGCGCTTGCGCTGCACGAATCACCCGAGAGTATCGACAACGACCAGAACCTGATCGAGCGCGGCCTGGACTCGATCCGCCTCATGCGGCTCGCGGGACAGTGGCGCAAAGCCGGAATCGAGGCCAGCTTCGCCGAGCTCGCCGAGCGCCCGACGCTCGGCGACTGGAGCCGCCTGCTGGCCGAGCGCAGCGAGCAGGCAGCGGCCACCGCGACCCCCGGGCCGGCCGCGACCGCCCCCACGGCGGACCCCGCTTTCGAGCCGCGGGAGCCGTTCGCCCTCGCGCTCATGCAGCACGCCTACTGGGTCGGCCGCAGCGACGGCCAGCAGCTCGGCGCGGTCGCCGCCCATCTGTACACGGAGTTCGACGGCGCGGGCGTGGACCCGGCGCGCCTCGACCGCGCGGTGGCGCTCGTCGTCGCCCGCCACGAGATGCTGCGCGCGCGCTTTCTCGACGACGGCACGCAGCAGATCGGTGCGGTCGGGCCGCGGCGAGGGATGGCGCTGCTCGACCTGCGCGAGGCGAGCGAGGCCGAGGTCCGCGAGCGCACCGAGGCGCTGCGCGACGAGCTGTCGCACCAGCTCCTCGACGTCGCGCGCGGCGAGGTGCTCGATGTGCGGCTGACGCTGCTGCCGGGCGGGCGCACGCGCCTGCACGTCGACGTCGACATGCTCGCCGCCGACGCGCTGAGCTACCGCATCCTGATGGCCGACCTCGCGCGCTGCTACGAGCAGCCCGACGCGCCGCTCGAGCCGATCGGCACGAGCTTCCGCGCCTACCTCGCCGCGCGCGAGGGCGCACGCGCCGGCGCGGCTCACCAGCGCGCCGGCGCTTGGTGGCGCGAGCGGCTGGCGCAGCTGCCGGGCGCGCCCCAGCTGCCGCTCGTCGCAGAAGGCGAGCGCGCCGACCCGCGGGCCGTCGTGCGCCGCCACCACTGGCTGTCGCCCGAGCAGCGCCAGCGCTGGTCGGCGCGCGCCAACGAGCACGGCGTGACGCCGGCGATGGCGCTCGCGACCGTGTTCGCCGAGACGCTCGGCGCGTGGAGCGCGCAGCCGCGCTTCTTGCTCAACGTGCCGCTCTTCGATCGCGAGCCGCTGCACGAGGACGTCGCCCGGCTCGTCGGCGACTTCACGAGCTCCGTGCTCGTCGAGGTCGACCTGGCGCAGCCACTGGCGTTCGGCGAGCGCGCCCGGCGCCTGCAGGCGCGCATGCACGCCGATGCGGCACATGCCGCGTACTCGGGTGTCGAGGTCCTGCGCGACCTGTCGCGCGCCCGGGGCGAGCAGGTGCTCGCGCCCGTCGTCTTCACGAGCGCCCTGAACCTCGGTGAGCTCTTCGACGCGACGGTCGAGCGCTGCTTCGGCCGCCCCGGGTGGATCGTGTCGCAGGGCCCGCAGGTGCTGCTCGACGCGCAGGTCACCGAGCTGCACGGCGGCCTGCTCGTCAACTGGGACGTGCGCCGCGACGCGTTCTGCGACGGCGTCGTCGACGCGATGTTCGCAGCGTTCTGCGACCTGCTCGAGCGCCTTGGCGCCTCGGACGAGGGTTGGCGCGAGCCGGTTGGCGCCGTGCTGCCGGATTCGCAGCTCGAGGTTCGGGCGCACGCCAACGCGACCGACGGCCCTGCCCCGGCGCGCGCGCTGCACGACGTCTTCTTCGAGCGCGCCGATCGCGAACCTCAGCTGGCAGCCCTCGTGTGGGACGGTGGCGAGCTGTCCTACGGCGAGCTCGCGGACCGCGCCCTGCGCGTCGCCGCGGCGCTTGGCGAGCGTGGCGTCGAGGCGGGCGACCCCGTCGGCGTGCGCCTGCCGAAGGGGCCCGAGCAGGTCGTCGCGGTGCTCGGCGTGCTGGCCGCCGGCGGCGTGTACGTGCCGATCGGCATCGACCAGCCGCCCGCCCGCCGCGAGCGCATCGAGCGCATCGCCGGCGTGCGCGTCACGCTCGTCGCGGAGCGCGGCGAGGGCGCCGCGCCCGAGAGGAGCGCCTCGAGGCAGGCGACGCTCGCGCTGTCCGACGCGGCCGCGTTCGAGCGCCCGCGCGGGCTGCCCGCGCAGATCGACCCGTCCGCCCCCGCGTACGTGCTCTTCACGTCCGGCTCGACGGGCGAGCCCAAGGGCGTCGAGCTGCCGCACGCTGCGGCCGTCAACACGATCGACGACCTCAACGAGCGCTTCGGCGTCGGGCCCGGCGACCGCTGCCTCGCGATCTCGGCGCTCGAGTTCGACCTCTCGGTGTACGACATCTTCGGGCTGCTGTCGGCCGGCGGCGCCGTCGTCTGCGTCGACGAAGCCGAGCGCCGCGACGCCCGCGCCTGGGCGCGAATCGTGCGCGAGCACGACGTGACCGTCCTGAACTGCGTGCCCGCGCTGCTGGACATGCTGCTCGCCGCCGCGGGTGACGACGAGCTCGGCGACGGCCTGCGCGTCGTGCTGCTCGGCGGCGACTGGGTCGCGACGGAGCTGCGCGCGCGGCTCGCAGCGGCCGTGCCCGGCTGTCGCTTCGTCGGGCTCGGCGGCACGACGGAGACCGCGATCCACTCGACGGTCTGCGAGGTCGGCGACGTCCCGGAGGGCTGGCTCAACGTCCCGTACGGCACGCCGCTTCGCAACGTGCGCTGCCGCGTTGTCGACGTCAAGGGCCGCGACTGCCCGGATTGGGTCGCGGGCGAGCTGTGGATGGGCGGGGCCGGGGTCGCGCTCGGCTATCGCGGCGACCCCGAGCGGACGGCCGACCGCTTCGTCGAGCACGACGGCCTGCGCTGGTATCGCACCGGCGACATGGCGCGCTACTGGCCCGACGGAACGGTCGAGTTCCTCGGTCGGCGCGACGACCAGGTCAAGATCCGCGGCCTGCGGATCGAGCTCGGCGAGGTCGAGGCGGCTTTGCAGGCGCATCCCGGCGTCGAGCGCGCGGTGGCCGTCGTGCTGCGCGACGGGGCGCCGCGGCTGGCCGCGGGCGTCGTGCTGTCGGGTGAGGCGAGCGTCGACGCGCTGCGCGACGCGACGCGCGAGCTGCTGCCCGCGCACATGGTCCCCGAGCGGATCGTCGTGCTCGATGCCGTGCCGCTGACCGCGAACGGCAAGGTCGATCGCCGCGCGGTCGCCGCGCGGGTGTCCGACGAGCTCGCGCCGGCCGCGCCGCAGGCGCCGCGCAGCGCGCTCGAGGAGGCGGTCGCGCTCGTCTGGGGCGCGGTGCTCGGCTCAGGACGGGTCGGGATCGGCGACGACTTCTTCGCGCTCGGCGGAGACTCCGTGCTGGCGACCGGGATCGCGGCACGGCTTCGCGATGCGCTGGAGACCGACGCGATCTCGGTTCGCGACGTCTTCTCGTCGCTGACGGTCGAGGCCATGGCGCAGCGGATCGCCGCTGCGGGCGACGCGCAGCAGCTCGAGCAGATCGCAGCGGTCTACGTCGAGATCGAGGCGATGGCCGACGACGAGGTCGCGGCGCGGCTGCAGGACGCCGTCGACGACGTGGCGGCTCGATGACGGCGACCACGGGCACGACCACCGCGGCGCGGCGCGGCGCCGGCGAGCCCGACCCGCGCTGGGTGCGTCGCTACCGCCCGCGCCCCGACGCCGCGTCGCGGATCGTCTGCTTCCCGCCCGCGGGTGGCACGGCGAGCATGTACCGCGGCTGGCCCGCCCGGCTGCCGGACGACGTCGAGCTGTGGGCGATGACGTACCCGGGGCGCGAGACCCGCTTCGCCGAGCCCTCGATCGAGGACATGGCCGAGCTGGCCGACGCGGCCGCCGGCGCACTCGCACCCGCGATCGACCGGCCCTGCCTGCTGTTCGGCCACAGCATGGGCGCCTCGGTCGCGTTCGAGGTCGCGCGCCGCCTCGAGCCCGCCTGCCGCGGGCTGCTCGTGCGGCTCGTCGTCTCGTGCCGGCCGGGCCCGGCGCTGCAGCTCGCCTGCCCGTCGCGGTCGCACCTGCTCGACGACGACGGGCTCGTCGCCGAGTTGCGCGAGCTCGGCGGCACCGCCGACGAGATCCTCGACGACCCCGAGATGCGGGCGCTCATGCTGCCGATCGCCCGTAGCGACTTCGAGCTCATCGGGCAGTACCGGCCGCGGCTCGAGCCGCCGTTGCGGGCGCCGATCTCGGCGTTCGTCAGCGAGCACGACCCGAGCCTGCTCCCCGACGACGTGCTCGGCTGGGGGGCGGCGACGCGCGGCGACTTCGACGTCGTCCGCTTCCCGGGCGGCCACTTCTATCTGCTCGACCAGGAGGCCGACGTCGTGCGCGACGTCGTCGCCCGGCTGACACCCCATATCGACGGGAGCACCCGCCCATGACCGACACCGCCGCAGCGATCGAGGAATCCCGGGAGCGCCGGCGCGAGCTGCGCCGCAAGCTGCTTGCGGCGCGCGGGCTCGTCGCGGGCGGGCCGGACGAGCACGCGATCGTGCCCCGCGCCGGCGGCGGACCCGAGGCGCTGTCCTCTGCGCAGCGGCGCATGTGGTTCATGCAGCAGCTCGCGCCTGCGAGCGCGGCGAACAACATCTGCGCGGCGATCGAGCTGCGGGGACCGCTCGACGCCGGCGCCCTGCGCGCGGCGCTGCGCGACATCGCCGCGCGCCACGACCTGCTGCGCACGGTCTACCGCGCCGGCGACGACGGCGCTCCGCTGCAGGAGCTCGCCCCCGATCTCGCGGTCGGCGTACCGCTGACCGACCTCTCCAGCGTGGACCGGGCAGAGGTCGAGGCCGCGATCGACGAGCTCGCCCGCGAGGTCGGCGCACGGCCGTTCGACCTCGCGTCCGACGCCCCGCTGCGGCTCGAGCTGCTGCGCCGGGCGGCGGACGACCATGTGCTCCTGCTGGTCGCCCACCACATCGCGTGGGACGACGCGAGCTGGGAGATCCTGCTCGGCGAGACCGCGCTCGCGTATCGGCGTTTGACCGGCGAAGGCAGGGGCGCGGGCGCCGGCGAGGATGAGGGTGAGGGCGACGGCGTCGGCCGGAGCCTCGCGACCGCGCGGCCCGCGCTGCAGTACGCCGACTACGCACGCTGGGAGCGCTCCGACGACACCCTCACGCGGCTGGACGCGCAGCTCGAGCACTGGCGCGGGCGCCTCGAGCCCGAGCCCCCGCCGCTCGCGCTGCCCGCCGCGCGGTCGCGGACCGGGACGCCCTCCGAGGCCGGCGCGCAGTGCGCGCGGACGTTCGCGCCGCGGCTCGCCAGAGCGCTGCGCGAGACCGCCCGTGGCGAGGGCGTCACGCCGTTCATGCTGCTGCTGGCCGGCGTCGTCGCGCTGCTTCACCGCTACAGCGGCTGCGATGACATCGCGATCGGCGCGCCAGCCGTGACGCGCGAGCGCCCCGAGCTCGAGTCGATCCTCGGCAACTTCACGAACACCCTCGTCCTGCGCACCGATGTCGGCGGCGAGCCGTCGTTCCGCGAGCTGCTTGGGCGCGTGCGCGATGTCTGCGGCGATGCGTTCGCCAATCGCGAGCTGCCGTTCGATCGCATCGTCAGCGACCTGCTGCCCACGCGCGAGCATGGCCGTTCCCCCTTCTTCGACGTCATGTTCGCCCAGCGCGGCGAGATCGCCACCGCGCTGCAGCTCCCCGGGATCGCCGCCCGCGAGCGGCCGGTCTTCAACGAGACGGCGCAGTTCGATCTCTCGCTGGACGCCGTCGGCGACGCCGCCGGCCTGACGTTCTTCGCGACGTACCGCACCGATCGCTTCGACGGTGCCACGATCGAGCGGCTGCTGGCGCACCTCGAGCTGCTGTTCGAACGGGTCCTGGCGGACCTCGATGCGCCGCTTGCAAGCGTGGTGCTGCTGACCGCCGACGAGCAGGCGGAGGTGCTCGGCGGGGGCGACGTTCGCCGCGATCCCGCCCCGCCGGAGCTGCTGCCGACACTGCTGGCTGAGCAGGCGCGCCGCGCGCCCGGCGAGCTCGCGCTCGTGACCGCCGCCGGCTCGGCGACGTTCGCGCAGCTGCACGCGGACGTCTGCCGGCTGACGCGCCTGCTGCTCGCCCGCGGCGCCGGTGCCGAGCGCGTCGTCGCCCTTGCGCTGCCGCGCGAGCGGATGGTCGGTGGCCTGCTGGCCGTGCTCGAAGCGGGCGCCACGGCGCTGACGCTCGACCCCGACCAGCCCGCCAAGCGGCTCGCGTTCCTGCTCGACGACGCGCGTGCGACGTGCGTCCTGACGACGCGGGCGCTGGCCGACCGGCTGCCCGCGGACGGCTGCGACCGGATCGTCCTCGACGAGGACAGCACCGTCGCGACCATCGCCGCGCTCCCGGACGGCCCGGTCGGCGACGCCGAGCGCGGAGCGGTGCTGCACCCCGAGCAGGCCGCCTACGTTCTCTACACGTCGGGGTCGACGGGCCGGCCGAAGGGCGTGGTCATCTCGCACGGCGCGCTCGCGAGCCTCTACGAGGGCCACAGCGCCGGGCTCTTCGCGACCGCAGCGACCGCGATCGGCGAACGGCGGCTGCGCGTCGCGCACTCCGCGACGTTCGTCTTCGACGCCGCCTGGGACCCGCTGCTGTGGATGCTCGCCGGCCACGAGCTGCACGTCGTCGAGGAGCACTGCTTCCGGGACGCGGACGCGCTCGTCGCGGTGGTGCGCGAGCAGCGGATCGACTACCTCGACCTGACGCCGCTGCATCTCGAGCAGCTCGTAGCGCGCGGGCTTCTCGACGAGGGCCAGCACGCCCCGGCGCTGCTCGTCGTCGGTGGCGAGGCGATCTCCGACGCGCTCTGGCAGCGCCTCGCGGCGGCGCCCTCGCTCGGCGCGAACGTGTACGGCCCGACCGAGTGCACCGTTGACGCCCTGCTCGCGCCGATCGACGGCGACGGCCCGCCGCGGATCGGCCGGCCGCTCGCGCACGTCCGCGCCTACGCGCTGGACGCCCGCCTGCAGCCGGTGCCGGCCGGCGTGGTCGCGGAGCTCTACCTCGGCGGTCCCGGCTTGGCGCGCGGGTACCTCGACCGCCCCGACCTGACCGCCGAGCGCTTCGTCGCCGACCCGTTCGGCCCCGCCGGCGCGCGCCTGTACCGGACCGGCGACCTCGTCCGGCGCGACGCCGGCGGCGAGCTCGAGTTCGTCGGGCGCGGCGACGACCAGGTCAAGCTGCGCGGCTACCGCATCGAGCTCGGCGAGGTGCGCGCGGCCGTGGAGCGTCACGAGGATGTCGGCGCCTGTGCCGTCGTCATGCGCGAGGACCGGCCGGGCGAGCGCCGGCTCGTCGCCTACGTCGTCGGCGCGTGCGGCCACGACGCGCCCGCTGCCGAGCCGGCGCGAGAGCGGCCCCGCTTGGACCCCGAGGCGCTGCGCGGCGGGCTGCGCGACCGCCTGCCGGCGCACATGGTGCCGTCCGCGATCGTCGTCCTCGACGAGCTGCCGCTGACGCCGATCGGCAAGCTCGATCGCGCGGCGCTGCCCGTCCCGGCCCTGCGAGCGTCGGCGAGCGACCGTGCCCCCGAGGGACCGGTCGAGGAGCAGCTGTGCGCGCTGTTCGCGGAGATCCTCGGCCTCGAGAAAGCGGGCCCCGACGACAGCTTCTTCGCGCTCGGCGGCGACAGCATCCTCTCGATCCAGCTCGTCGGGCGTGCACGCGCGGCGGGTCTGCGGCTCGTTCCGCGTCACGTCTTCGACCACCCGACGCCGGCAGCGCTGGCGCGGGTCATCGGCGCCGAGGACGCCGCCTCGGCCGCACCCGCCGCACCGGCCGACCCGGGATCCGACGCTGGCGATGACCCGGTCGGCCGCGTGCCGCAGACGCCGATGGCCGCGTGGCTGCGCTCGCTCGGCGGGCCGATCGACGGCTTCGCGCAGGGGCTCGTCGTCGCGACCCCGGCGGACGCCACGCTGCCCCGGCTCGCGGCCGCGCTACAGGCGCTCGTCGATGGTCACGACGCGCTGCGCGCCGGGCTCGTGCGCGACGAAGCTGCCGAGTCCCGGCCCGGGGAGGGCCGGGCGAACGGCCAGGGCGCGGAGCTCGGTGGGGACGACGCGGGCTGGTCACTCGAGATCCCGCCCGCCGGGACGCTCGAAGCCGCCGGACTGATCGAGCGCGTGGACGTCGCGGGCCTCGACGACGACGGGCTCGACGCCGCGCTCGAGGACGCGGCCGCCCGCGCCGGGACGCGCCTCGATCCCGACGGCGGGCGCATGCTCGCGTTCACGTGGCTCGACGCCGGTCCGGGCGCGCGCGGCCGGCTGCTGGCGCTCGCGCATCACCTCGTCGTCGACGCCGTCTCCTGGCACATCCTGCTCGCCGACCTCGCGGCGTCGTGGACGGCCGTCGCGGCCGGCGGCGAGCCCGCGGTGGCCCTCGCGCCGACCTCGCTGCGCCGCTGGGCGCTCGCCCAGCAGGAGCTGGCCGCCGCCGCGCCGCCGGAGGAGCTCGCGGCGTGGAACGACACGCTGCGCGACGGCGCCGGCCCGGGCCTCGGGCTCGTCCGCCCGCTGGATCCCGCGCGCGACGTCGTTGCCGAGACGACCGAGCTGCGCGTGCGGCTTGACGTCGCGCAAACGCAGGCGCTGCTGCGCGAGGTGCCCGCCGTGCTGCACGCCGGCGTCGACGAGCTGCTGCTGACGGCCCTCGCCCTCGCCGTGCGCCGTCGCGCGGGCGGCGAGGCCGCGCTGACCGTCGACCTGGAGACCCACGGTCGCGACGAGGATCGCGACCTGGACCTGTCGCGGACCGTCGGCTGGCTGACGAGCCTCTACCCGGCCCGGCTCGACCTCGGCGCGCTCGACGTCGCGCAAGCGATCACGGGCGGGCCTGCCACCGCGACCGCGCTGCGGCGCGTCAAGCGCTCGCTGCGCGGCGGCCCGAGCGGCGGCGGCTTCGGCCGGCTGCGCCACCTCACCGGCGCGCTCGGCGAGGTGCTCGCCCCGCAGGTCCAGTTCAACTACCTCGGGCGCTTCGGCACGCCCGAAGCGGGCGACTGGCAGGTCGTCGACGCGCCCGGCGCGCTGCGCGCCGCCGCCGACCCGCGCCTGCCCGCCGCGCACGCGCTCGAGATCGACGCGCACGTCCACGACGGGCCCGGCGGCCCGCGCCTTGAGGCGCGCTGGTCGTGGCCGCGCGAGCTGCTCGAGCAGGATGCCGTGCAGGCGCTCGCCGACGCATGGTGCGAGGCCCTCGCCGCGCTGACGGCGTGCGCCGGCGGCCCGGGTGCGGGGATCGCGCGCGCGCTCGTCGCCTCCGACGTGCCGCTGGCCGGCCTGGACGACGACGACCTCGACGCCCTCGTCCGCGACCACCCCGACGTCCAGGACGTCCTCCCGCTCGCCCCGCTGCAGGAGGGGCTGCTGTACCACGGCCAGCTCGACGGCGACGCGGGCGACGACGTCTACGCCGTCCAGCTCGCGATCGACCTCGAAGGACCGCTGCGACCGCAGGCGCTGCACGCCGCCGCCGACGCGCTGCTCGCGCGCCACCCGAACCTGCGGATCGCCGTTTGGCGCGGCCGCGGCGAGACGGTCGCGGTCGTGCCGAGCGCCGTCGCCGCACCGTGGCGCGAGCTCGATCTCACGCGGCTGCCCGACGGCGAGCGTGAGGTCGCCGCCGCGCGCGAGGCTGCGCAAGATCGCGCGACGCGCTTCGACGCGACGGACCCGCCGCTGCTGCGCTTCACCCTGCTCGCGCTGGGCGACGAGCGCCACCGGCTGCTGCTGACCAACCACCACGCGCTGCTCGACGGCTGGTCGACGCCGCTGCTCGTGCGCGAGCTGCTCGCGCTCTACGCCCACCGCACGGGCCGCGACGGGGCCGCGGAGCCCGCGCCGGCCCCGCGCTACCGTGACTATCTCGCCTGGCGCGCGGTCCAGGACGGCGACGCGGCCGCCGCCGCCTGGAGCGACGCGCTCGCCGACCTCGAGCAGCCGACCCTGCTCGCGCCGGGCGACGAGACCGGATCGAGCGCGCCCGCCGGGAGCGTCGAGGCGCAGCTGCCTGCCGAGCTGACGGCGCGGCTGGGCGAGCTCGCGCGCGGCCGCGGGCTGACGCTCAGCACGATCGTACGCGGCGCCTGGGCGCTGCTCTTGTCCGGGCTGACCGGCCGGATGGATGTCGTGTTCGGCACGACCGTCGCCGGGCGGCCCGCGGATCTCCCCGGCGTCGAGCGGATGGTCGGCCTGTTCATCAACACGCTGCCCGTGCGGGTCCGCCTGCGCCCGGACGAGCCGCTCGTCGCGTTCCTCGCCCGGCTGCAAGACGAGCAGGCGCGGCTCATCGCCCATCAGCATGTCGCGCTCGCCGACGTCCAGCGGCTGGCCGGCATGGGCGAGCTGTTCGACAGCCTCGTCGTCTTCGAGAGCTTCCCCGACGACGCGGGCGCGCTCGCCGCCGTCGTGCCGGAGCTGCGGGTCTCCACCTACGGCCGCGACACGACCCACTACCCCCTGTCGCTCATCGTCGTGCCGGGGGAGCGCCTGCTCGTGCACCTCGCCCACCGCGGCACGACAATCGACGGCGCCGCGGCGCAGCGCGTCGTGGACCGTCTGACTGCCCTGCTCGAGACGTTCGCGTCCGAGCCCGAGACGCAGTTGCAGCGCATCGACGTGCTCGGAGCCGCGAGGGTCGCCGCCGCGCCCGCGCCCGCGGCAGGGGCCGAGGCCGCCTCGGGGGCCGTCGCCGCCCCCGGCGCCGGGGCCGCGAGCCTGCCCGACCTCTTCGCCGCCGCCGCGACCGCCACGCCGGACGCGCCCGCGATCGCCGGCGCCGACGGCGCCGTCGCCCTGACGTACGCGCAGCTCGACGAGCGCTCGAACCGCCTCGCGCGCGTGCTCGTCGAGCACGGCGCGGGCCCCGAGCGAATCGTCGCGCTCGCCCTTCCGCGCTCGCCGCGGCTCATCGTCGCGCTGCTCGCGGTCCTGAAGACCGGCGCCGCCTACCTGCCGCTCGACGGCGAGCAGCCACCCGAGCGGATCGCGTTCATGCTCGATGACGCCGTCCCGGCGCTCGTCATGACGACCCGCGAGCGGGCGACGACGCTGCCGGCCGATGCTCCGCGGCTCGTGCTCGACGACCCGGCGACCGGCGCCCTCATGGACGCCGCCGGCGACGGCCCGCTCGACGACGCCGATCGCCTCGGCCCGCTGCGCCCCGAGCACCCCGCCTACGTCATCTACACGTCCGGCTCGACCGGCCGTCCGAAGGGCGTCGCCGTGCCGGCGGGCGCCGTCGTCAACCTGCTCGCCTGGCACGCAGCCGAGGTGCCCGCCGACCGCGAGCGCCAGCGCCGCGTCGCGCAGTTCACGGCGATCGGGTTCGACGTCTGCGTCCAGGAGGTCCTCTCGACCCTGACGCTCGGCAAGTGCCTCGTGATCCCGACCGAGGACGTGCGCCGCGACCCCGGGGCGTTCGCGCGCTGGCTCGACACGCACGCCATCGACGAGCTGTACGCGCCGTCGCTCGTCATCGACGCGGTCGCCCAGGCAGCCGCCGAGCAGGGCCTGCAGCTCGCGACGCTGACCGACGTCGTGCAGGCTGGTGAGGCGCTCGTGCTCGGCGAGCACATGCGGGAGCTGCAGCGCAGCCTCCCGGAACGGCGACTGCACAACCACTACGGCCCGACCGAGGCCTGCGTCATCGCGACGTTCCAGCGCGTCGATCCGGCCGTCGAGACCTGGCCCGCGCGCGCGCCGATCGGCCGGGCGCTCCCCAACCTCGCCGCGCACGTGCTCGACGCCTGGCTGCGCCCCGTGGCCGACGGCGTCCCCGGCGAGCTCTATATCGCAGGCGCCGGCCTCGCGCGCGGCTATGTCGGCCGCCCCGACCTCACCGCCGAGCGCTTCGTGGCCGACCCGTACGGGCCGGCGGGCACGCGGATGTATCGCACCGGCGATCTCGTTCGCCGCGCGGCCGGCGGCGAGCTCGAGTTTCTCGGGCGCGTCGACCACCAGGTCAAGATCCGCGGCGTCCGCGTCGAGCTCGGCGAGGTCGAGACGGTGCTCGCGAGCGAGCCGGGGGTCGAGCGGGCCGCGGTGCTCGCGATCGAGCAGCCGCCGGCGCCCGCACGGCTCGTGGCCTACGTCGTCGCGTCGGATCCCGGCGAGCTCGACGGCGAGGCGCTGCGCGAGCGCCTGCGCGACCGGCTGCCCGCCGCGATGGTCCCGAGCGCGATCGTCGCGCTCGACGCGCTGCCGCTGACGCCGAACGGCAAGCTCGACCGGCGCGCGCTGCCGGCCCCGCCCGCCCCCGGCGACGGCGCGGCCGCGCGAGCCGCTCGCGACGGCGACGCCCCGCGCGAGGAGATCCTGCGCGGCCTGTTCGCCGAGGTCCTCGGGGTCGGCGAGGTCGGCCTCGACGACGACTTCTTCGAGCTCGGCGGCCACTCGCTGCTCGCGACGCGGCTCGTCAGCAGGGTGCGCACCGCGCTCGGCGCCGAGCTCGCGATCCGAACGCTGTTCGAGGCCCCGACGGTCCGCACGCTCGCCGCGAGGTTCTCGCAGGCGCGGACGCGCGACCCGCTGCGCGCCGGCGCCCGGCCGCAGCGCCTCCCGCTCTCGTTCGCCCAGCGGCGGCTGTGGTTCCTGCACGAGCTCGAAGGCCCCGACCCGACGTACAACATCGCGCTCGCGCTGCGGCTCTCCGGCCCCCTCGATGTGTCCGCGCTGCAGGTCGCGCTCGGCGACGTCGTCGCGCGCCACGAGTCGCTGCGCACGGTGTTCGCGACCGGCGAGGACGGCTCCGGCGAGCAGATCGTGCTCGCACCGAGCGACGCGACGCCGCACTTCGACGTCGTCGACGTCGGCGCCGCGTCGCTCGAGGACGACCTCGCGGCGAGCGCGCGCATGCCGTTCGATCTGCACAGCGCGCCACCCGTGCGCACGACGCTGTTTCGCACGAGCGAGCAGGAGCACGCGCTGCTCGTCGTCGCACACCACATCGTCACGGACGGCTGGTCGCTGAGCGTGCTCGCCCGCGACATCGGCGAGGCCTACGCCGCGCGCCGGGAGGGCACCACCGCGACCCGCCGGCCGCCGGCGGTGCAGGTGCCCGACTACGCGCTCTGGCAGCGCGCGCTGCTCGGCGAGCGCAGCGACCCCGACAGCACGCTGACCCGCCAGGCCGCCTACTGGGTGACCGCCCTCGAGGGCCTGCCGGACGAGCTCGCGCTGCCCGCCGATCGCCGCCGCCCGACCGAGCCGAGCCATCGCGGCAAGACGCTGCACTTCGAGATCGAGCCGCAGCTGAACGCCGACCTGCGGGCACTCGCGCGCTCCTGCGCCGTGAGCCCGTTCATGGTCTTCCACGCCGCGCTCGCCGCGCTGCTGACACGACTGGGCGCGGGCACGGACGTGCCGCTCGGCACGCCCGTCGCGGGCCGCCTCGACGACGCGCTCGACGACCTCGTCGGGTGCTTCGTCAACACGCTCGTCCTGCGCACGGACACCTCCGGGGATCCGAGCTTCCGCGAGCTGCTGGCGCGGGTGCGCGAGGTCGACCTTGCCGCCTACGACCACCAGGACCTGCCGTTCGAGGCGCTCGCCGAGATCCTCAACCCGCCGCGTCACCCGGCCCGCCACCCGCTGTGCCAGGTCATGCTCGCCTACCAGAACGCGGCCGCGATCGAGCTCGACGTCGCCGGGGTGCGGGTGCGGCGCGAGCTGCTGCAGACCGAGACGTCGCCGCTGGACCTCACCGTCACGCTGGTCGAGGACACCGAGGACGGCGGCCTCGAGGGCTACCTCGAGTACGCGACCGAGCTCTTCGACGCGCCGACGATCGCGGCGCTTGGCGAGCGGCTCGTGCGCCTGCTGCGCGGCGCCGCCGCCGATCCCGACCGCGCGATCGGGGCGCTCGACGTGCTCGGCGACGACGAGCGCGAGGCCGTGCTGCGCGGCTACAACGCCACGGCCGCCGAGGTGGGGGACGCCACCCTGGCCGAGCTCTTCGCAGCGCAGGTCCTGCGCACGCCGGACGCGACCGCGGTCGTCTTCGAGGGCGAGGAGCTGACGTTCGCCGAGCTGGATGCGCGGGCGAGCCGGCTCGCACGCTGGCTCGCCGGCCGCGGCGTCGCGCCCGAGACGACCGTCGCGCTCGCGCTGCCACGCTCGCTGGAGCTCGTCGTCGCGATCTGGGCCGTCCTCAAGGCGGGCGGCGCGTATCTGCCGCTGGACCCCGACTACCCCGCCGACCGGACCGCGTTCATGCTCGACGACGCCAAGCCCGCGGCGCTGCTGACGGTGACCGAGATCGCGGGCTCGCTGCCGGTCGACGCGAGCCTGCCGATGCTCGTCCTCGACGACCCCGCGACCGAGATGACGATCGCCGCCTTCGCCGAGGCGCCGCTGACAGCGCCGCGCTCGCAGCATCCGGCGTACGTCATCTACACCTCCGGCTCGACCGGCCGGCCGAAGGGCGTCGTCGTCCCGCATGCCGGGATCGTCAACCGCCTCGCGTGGATGCAGGCGGAGTACGGGCTGACCGGCGACGACCGCGTGCTGCAGAAGACGCCGTCGAGCTTCGATGTCTCGGTCTGGGAGTTCTTCTGGGCGACCATCACCGGCGCAACGCTCGTCGTCGCGCGGCCCGACGGCCACCGCGACCCGGTCTACCTCGCCGACGTCGTGCAGGAGCAGCGCATCACGACCGTCCATTTCGTGCCGTCGATGCTGCGCGCGTTCCTCGAGTTCGACGACGCGACCCGCTGCGGGGTCCTGCGGCGCGTCATCTGCAGCGGCGAGGCGCTGCCCGCGCAGCTCGTCGGCCGCTTCCAGCGAGCGCTGCCGTCAGTCGAGCTGCACAACCTCTACGGCCCGACCGAGGCCTCGGTCGACGTCACGGCCTGGCCGTGCTCGACCGCGGACCTGCGGCGCACGAGCGTGCCGATCGGCCGGCCGGTCTGGAACACGGCGATGACCGTGCTCGACGAGCGCCTGCAGCCCGTCGCGCCGGGCGTCGCGGGCGCGCTGCACATCGCCGGCGTGCAGCTCGCGCGCTGCTACCTCGGCCGGCCGGGGCTGACCGCGGAGCGCTTCGTCGCCGACCCGCACGGGGCGCCCGGCACGCGCATGTACCGCACCGGCGACCGCGCGCGCTGGACCGATGACGGCGTGCTCGAGTTCCTCGGTCGCGACGACGACCAGGTCAAGCTGCGCGGCGTGCGCATCGAGCTTGGCGAGATCGAGGCCGTGCTCGCCGAGCACGATGCCGTCGGCGCGGTCGCCGTGCTCGTGCGCGAGGATCGCCCCGGCGTCCCGCAGCTCGTCGCCTACGTCTGCGGACACGCTGGCGCACCGGCGCCGGCGACCGAGCCGCTGCGCGAGCACGCCGCTCGCAGTCTGCCCGAGGCGATGGTGCCGGCGACGGTGGTCGCACTCGACGCGCTCCCGCTGACGCCGAGCGGCAAGCTCGACCGCAAGGCGCTGCCGGCCCCCGCCGGACCGCACGCCGCGGCGGGCAGCGGCGCCGCCGGCAACGGCGCGGCGGACAGCGGCGCGGCCGGCAACGGCGCGACGGCGACCGGCGGCCGCGACCCGGCCAATCCGACCGAGCGGCGGCTCTGCGACCTGTTCGCGCAGCTGCTCGGGCTCGACCGCGCCGGCCCCGACGACGGCTTCTTCGCGCGCGGCGGCGACAGCATCGTGTCGATCCAGCTCGTCAGCCGCGCCCGCGCCGAGGGGATCGTGCTAACGGCCCGCGAGGTCTTCCGCCATCAGACCCCGGCGGCGCTCGCCGCGGTCGCGCGCACCGTCGAGGCGCCGGTCGCGGCCGGGCCGCCCGACGTCGGCATCGGCACCGTGCCCGAGACACCGGTCATGAGCTGGCTGCGCGAACGCGCGCAGGGCGCGTCGATCGACCGCTTCAGCCAGGCACTGCTCGTGCGCACCCCGGCCGGGATGCAGGACGACCGCCTCGAGGCCGCGCTGCAGCGGCTGCTCGATCACCACGACGCGGTGCGCGCGCGGCTCGTGACGACGGCCAGCGACACGTGGGAGCTCGACGTGCCCGCCCCGGGCGCTGTCGCCGCCGGCACGCTGCTGCGCGTCGTCGCGGCGCACGGGGAGCTGCGCGCCGCCGTCGCTCGCGAGGCGAACGCCGCGCAGGGACGGCTGCGACCGCGCGACGGGGTCATGCTGCAGGCCGTGCAGTTCGACGCCGGTGCGGGTCGCGCGGGCCGGCTGCTGCTCGTCGTCCACCATCTCGCGGTCGACGGCGTCTCGTGGCGGATCCTGCTCGCCGACCTCGCCGAGGCGATGCGCTACACGACGACCGGGCGCCCGCCGCAACTTGCCCCGATCGGCACCTCCATGCGCGGCTGGGCCACGCGCACGGCTGAGCGCGCGGACGATCCCGCCCTGCTCGCCGACGCCCCGCGCTGGCGCGCGATCGCCGGGTCGGCCGAGCCGCCGCTCGCGGCTCGCCCGCTCGACCCGGCTCGCGACCGCGCGCACACCCGGCGCCGGCTCACGACGACCCTGCCGGCCACGACGACCGCGCCCCTGCTGACGCGCGTGCCGGCGGCGTTCCACGCCGGCATCGAGGACGTGCTGCTGACGGCGCTCGCCCTCGCGGTCGGCGAGCGGCGCCCCGAGCCCGGCCCCGTCCTCGTCGAGCTCGAAGGCCACGGCCGCGACCCGATCGCCGCCGGCGTCGACGTCTCGCGGACGGTCGGCTGGTTCACGAGCGTATTCCCGGCGCTGCTTGATCCGGGCGCGATCGACCTGACCGACGCCCGCGCGGGCGGGCCGGCGATCGGGCAGGCGCTGAAGCGCGTCAAGCAGCAGTTGCGCGACCTCCCGGTCGACCGCGGCGGGTACCTCCGGCTGCGGCAGTCCGAGGCGGACCCGGAGGCCGGGATCGTGGCCGACCCCGGCCGGACGACCGAGCTCGCGGCGCCCCAGCTGGCCTTCAACTACCTCGGCCGGATGGCGGTCGCGGGCGACGGCGACGATGGGATGGCGGCCGACTGGACGATCGCCGCGGAGAGCGACGCGATTTCCGCTGGCGTCGACCCGCAGATGCCGGTCGCGCACGTCATCGCGATCGACGCGTTCACCGAGGACGGTCCTCAAGGACCGCGGCTGACCGCCACCTGGACGTGGCCCGGCGAGCTGCTCGGCGAGCAGGACGTGCGCCCGCTCGCCGACGCCTGGCTCGCGTATCTCGCTGCGCTCGTCGAGCGCCCCGAGGCCGGTGGCCACACGCCGTCGGATCTTGAGCTCGTCTCGCTGAGCCAGGACGAGATCGACGAGATCGAGCTCGGGTGGGACGCGTGAGCGCTCGCTCCGCGATCGAGGACATCCTGCCGCTGACGCCGCTGCAGGAGGGGCTGCTGTTTCAGAGTGCGCTCGACGCGGACGGCCCCGACGTCTACACCGTCCAGCTCGCGCTGTCGCTCGAGGGCCCCTTCGTCGCCGCCGGCATGCGCGCCGCCGCCGCGGCGCTGCTGCGACGCCACGCGAACCTCCGCGCCGGCTTTCGCAGGCGCCGCAACGGCGAGACGGTCGCGATCGTCGCGCGCGAGGTCGCGCTGGCGTGGGAGGAGGTCGACCTCTCCGACCACGACGACGCCGAGCGCCGGGGCCTACTCGACGAGCTCTGCACAGCGGAGCGCGCGCGGCGCTTCGACGTCGCGCGCCCGCCGCTGCTGCGCTTCGTGCTCGTCCGCCTCGGCCCGGATCGCCACATCCTCGTCCTGACCCACCACCACGTCCTGCTGGATGGCTGGTCGATGCCGCTGCTCGGCCGCGAGCTGTTCGCGCTCTACGCGGCCGGGGGCGACGCGACGGTGCTCCCGCCGGTCACCCCGTACCGCGACTACCTCGCGTGGCTGCAGGCCCGCGACACCGAGGCCGCGCGCAACGCGTGGGCGGCGGCCCTCGCCGGGTCCGGCGAGCCGACCCGCCTCGCGCCGGCGGATGGCCCGCGCGCCCCGCTGGTCCCCGAACGCGTCGACCTCCGTCTGCCGGCGGACACAACCGCGCGCCTGACCGAGCTCGCGCGCAGCCGCGGCCTGACGCTGAACACGATCGTGCAGGGCGCCTGGGGGGTTCTCCTCGGCCGGCTGCTGGGCCGCGACGACGTCGTCTTCGGCACGATGGTCTCCGGCCGTCCCGCCGAGCTGCCCGGCATCGAGTCGATGATCGGCCTGTTCATCAACACCGTCGCGGTGCGCGTCCGCCTGCCGCCCGCCGAGCCGGTCGCCGCCGCGCTCGCGCGCCTGCAGGACGAGCAGGCCGCGCTGCTGGCCCACCAGCACCTCGGCCTCGGCGAGGTCCAGGCCCTCGCCGGCGGCGGCGAGCTGTTCGACACGCTGGCGGTCTTCGAGAGCTACCCGTTCGATCCCGGCGGCGTCGAGGAGCCTGCGCCCGGGCTGCGACTCACCGCCGTCGAGGGCCACGACGCGACGCACTACCCGCTCGGCCTGACCGTCTTCCCCGGAGACGAGATCGAGCTGCACCTCAACCACCGGCCCGACTGCTTCGAGCGCGCCGAGGTGCAGCGCATCGGCGCGCGGCTCGTGAGGCTGTTCGAGGCGATCTGCGACGACCCCGACCAGCCGCTCGGCCGGCTGAACATCCTCGGCGTCGACGAGCGCCAAGAACTGCTCGAGCGCTTCAACGACGCGGGCGCCGCCGGCGAGCTCGCACACCGCGGCGACACGCTGCCGGCCCTGCTCGACGAGGTCATGCGCCGCCGGCCCGATGCCGAAGCCCTCGTGTGCGAGGACGAAACACTGACCTGGGCGCAGCTCGACGCGCGCACGAGCCGCCTCGCGCGGCTGCTCATGGCGCGCGGCGTCGGTCCCGAGCAGACCGTCGGCGTCGCCCTTCCGCGCTCGGTCGACCTCGTCGTCGCGCTGCTGGCGGTCATGCGCGCCGGCGGCGCCTACCTGCCGCTCGAGCCCGATCACCCCGACGACCGGCTCGCCTACACGCTCGACGACGCGCGCCCCGTGTGCGTCCTGACGACGCGCGAGCTCGAGACCCGCCTCACCCCATTGCACCCGAGCCCATGCGTCGCGCTCGACGACCCGGCCGTCGTCGACGCGCTCGCCGGCCACGACCCGACGCCCGTCGCCGACACCGAGCGCGCCGCCCCGCTACGCACCCACAACGCCGCCTACGTCCTCTACACGTCGGGCTCGACCGGCCGGCCGAAGGGCGTCGTGGTCACTCACGAGGGCGTCAGCAAGCTCCTCGCGACGCAGGTCGACCGCGCCGCGGTCACCCCCGACAGCCGCGCCTCGCACTTCGCCTCGGTGAGCTTCGACCTCGCCTTCTGGGAGCTGTGTCACGCGATGCTGTCCGGCGGCACGCTCGTCGTCGTGCCGTCCGAGCGCCGCGTCCCCGGCGCCGCCCTCACGGAGTACCTGCACGCGCACCGGATCACCGTCGCAGCGCTGCCGCCGTCCCTGCTGGCGGACTTCCCGCCCGAGCTCGACCTGCCGAAGCCGCTCACGCTGATCGTCGGTGGCGAGGCCGTCGGCGCCGCGCTCGTCGAGCGCTTCGCCGCGGGCCGCATGATGCTCAACTGCTACGGGCCGACCGAGGCGACCGTCCAGTCGACGATCGGTCTCTGCGAGCCCGATCGCCGCGACGGCGCGGTCCCGATCGGGCGTCCGGACCCGGGCGTGCGCGCGTACGTGCTCGACGACGGCCTGCTGCCCGCGCCGATCGGCGTCGCGGGCGAGCTGTACCTCGGCGGGGTCGGCCTCGCGCGCGGATACCTGCGCCGGCCCGACCTGAGCTGCGAGCGCTTCGTCGCCGACCCGCAGGGTCCGCCGGGCGCGCGCATGTACCGCACCGGCGACCGCGCGCGCTGGGACGCCGGCGGGCAGCTGCACTTCCTCGGCCGCGCCGACGACCAGCTGCAGCTGCGCGGCTTTCGGATCGAGCCGGGCGAGATCGTGGCGGCGCTCGCGTCGCACCCGGACGTCGCCGATGCGGCTGTCGTCGCTCGTCGCCTCGACGGCGACCCGGACGGCGGCGCGCCCGATCAGCTCGTCGCCTTCGTCGCGGCGCCGGGGGGGCGACCCGATCCTCAAGACCTGCGACGCCACCTCGCGCAGCTGCTCCCCGCGCACATGGTCCCGGCGGCGTACGTCGTGCGCGAGCGCCTGCCCGCGCTGCCCGGCGGCAAGCTCGACCGCCGCGCGCTCGCGACGCTGCCGCTCGACGACGCCGACCTCGCCACCGCCTCTGGCGGCCGGCGTCCGCGCAGCCCGCGCGAGGAGACCCTCTGCGAGCTGTATGCCGAGGTCCTCGGCGTGCCCGCGGTCGGGATCGACGACGACTTCTTCGAGCTCGGCGGCCATTCGCTGCTCGTCACGCGGCTCG
The DNA here is from genome assembly GCA_963839905.1 of uncultured Actinomycetes bacterium. GTDB lineage: Bacteria > Actinomycetota > Thermoleophilia > Solirubrobacterales > Solirubrobacteraceae > CADCVQ01. Next base: position 589,338 of record CAWIXC010000020.1, read on the forward strand.
TCAGCAGGATCCGCTCGGCGCTCGGGGCCGAGCTGACGCTGCGGGCGGTGTTCGACGCCCCCACCGTCGCCCGGCTCGCCGGCCGGCTCGACGACCGCGCCGGCCGCGCCCCGCTGCGCGCCGTGAAGCGACCCGAGACCCTCGCGCTGTCCTTCGCCCAGCAGCGGCTGTGGTTCCTGTACCGCCTCGACGGCGCGACCGCGACGTACAACATCCCGCTCGCGCTGCGCCTGCGCGGCGCGCTCGATGTCGAGGCACTGCAAGGCGCGGTCGCCGACCTCGTCGCCCGCCACGAGACGCTGCGCACGATCTTCCCCGACCGCGACGGCACGCCGCGCCAGGAGATCCTCGCGCCCGGGGAGGCCGCGCGGCGCGGCGCGGCGCTGCATCCGGATGTCGTGCACACCGACGAGGCGGGCCTCCCGGGCCTGCTGCGCGCGGCGGTCCGCCACCCGTTCGAGCTCGACGCCGAGCCGCCGCTGCACGCACGGCTCTTCGAGCTCGGCCCCGACGAGCACGTCCTCGCGCTCGCCATGCACCACATCGCCGGCGACGGCTGGTCCGTCCTTCCGCTGCTGCGCGACCTGCGGGCGGCGTACGCCGCCCGGCGCGCGCGTGCGAAGCCGTCGTGGCCGAAGCTCGGAGTGCAGTACGCGGACTTCGCGCTCTGGCAGCGCGAGCTCATGGGCCGCGACGACGACCCGCTCAGCCTCATCAGCCGCGACGCCGCGTACTGGGCCGATGCGCTCGCCGACGTGCCGGAGGAGCTCGCGCTGCCGACCGATCGTCCGCGGCCGGCGGTCTCGAGCCGCGTCGGAGGTGCCGTCGAGCTGACGCTCCCCGCCGAGCTGCATCATTCGCTGCGAGCGCTCGCACGCGGCTGCGACGCGAGCCTGTTCATGGTCCTGCAGTCCGCTCTCGCCGCGCTGCTGACGCGCGTGGGCGCCGGCACGGACGTGCCGATCGGCAGTCCGATCGCGGGTCGCACCGACGACGCGGTCGACGATCTCGTCGGCTTCTTCGTCAACACGCTCGTGCTGCGCACGGACACCTCGGGCGACCCGACGTTCCGCGCGCTCGTGGCTCGCGTGCGCGACTTCGACCTGTCCGCCTACGACCACCAGGACGTGCCGTTCGAGCGGCTCGTCGAGATCCTGAACCCGACGCGCTCGCTCGCTCGCCATCCGCTGTTTCAAGTCATGCTCGCGTTCCAGCAGACGCCGGCGCTGAGCTTCGACCTCGACGGCCTCGACGGCCGGCCGGAGCGCGTCGACGCCGGCGCCGCGAAGTTCGACCTCGCCTTCGACGTGCTCGAGCAGCACGGCGTCGACGGCCTCCGCGTCCTCGTCGAGTACAGCACCGACCTCTTCGACGAGGCGACCGCGCGCGACCTCGGCGAGCGCTTCGAGCGCCTGCTGGCAGCCGCCTGCGCCGCCCCGGACGTCCCGATCGGACGGCTCGATCTGCTCGCGCCCGGCGAGCATGAGCGGGTCGTCCGGGACTGGGGCAGCGCGCCATTGGAGGCGCCGGCGGGCACGATCCTCTCGCTGTTCGAGGCTCAGGTGGCGCGCACGCCGGACGCCACGGCGCTCGTCTGCGGCGACGTCGAGCTGAGCTTCGCGCAGGTCGACGCGCGGGCTGGCGCGCTGGCCGCGCAGCTTGGCGCGCGCGGCGTCGGGCCCGAGCGGATCGTCGCGCTGCTGCTGCCGCGCGGCGTCGACTTCGTCGTCTGCCTGCTGGCGGTCATGAAGGCAGGCGGCGCGTACCTGCCGTTGGATCCCGGCTACCCGCCGGAGCGCATCGCCCGCACGCTGGCCGACGCGCGCCCCGCGCTCGCGATCACCACGGACGCGCTAGCCCCGCTGCTCGGTGCCGGCGCTCCGGCGACGCTCGTCCTCGATCGCTTCGACTGGACCGCCCTGCCTGCGGCCGCCGCTCCGCGTGCCGCCGCGCGGCCCGAGAACCCGGCCTACGTCATCTACACGTCGGGCTCGACCGGCGAGCCGAAGGGCGTCGTCGTGTCGCACGCGAGCATCGTCAACCTCTTCCACAGCCACCGCGAGACCCTCTACCGCCCGACGGTCGCCGCCGCCGGCGGGCGCGCGCTGCGCGTCGCGCACGGCTGGTCGTTCGCGTTCGACGCGTCGTGGCAGCCGCAGCTGTGGCTGCTCGACGGCCACGCGCTGCGCATCGTCTCCGAGGAGCAGTTGCGCGACCCGGTGCTGCTCGTCGCCCTGCTGCGCGACGAGCGCATCGACTTCGTCGAGGTCACGCCGTCACACGCTGTCGCGCTTGCGGCGAGCGGCCTGTTCGCTGACGGCGACTGCGGCCTGCTGGCGCTCGGCGTCGGCGGCGAGGCCGTCCCCGCGTCGCTGTGGAGCGAGATTCGCGCGCTGCCCGCGACCGAGGGCTACAACCTCTACGGCCCGACGGAGTGCACCGTCGACGCGCTCGCCGCGCGCATGGCTGACAGCGAGCGTCCGCTCATCGGCCGTCCGACCTCGAACGCTCGCGCCTACGTCCTGGATGGCGGCATGCGACCCGTCGCGCCGCACGTCGTCGGCGAGCTCTACGTCGGCGGCGACGTGCTCGCCCGCGGCTACCTCGGCCGGGCCGCCACGACGAGCGAGCGCTTCGTCGCCGACCCCTACGGCGCCCCCGGTGCGCGGATGTACCGCACGGGCGACCTCGTCCGCTGGACGCGCGACGGCCGCCTCGACTTCGCGGGGCGCGCCGACGACCAGGTCAAGATCCGCGGCTTCAGGATCGAGCTCGGTGAGATCACGGCCGTGCTCGCGCGTCACGAGGCCGTCGGGCAGGCCGCGGTCGACGTGCACGAGCGCGCTCCCGGCGATCGCCGGATCGTCGCGTACGTCGTCGCCGCGGAGGACCGCGAGCTCGACGTCGCGCAGCTGCGCGCGCGGGTCGGCGAGCAGCTGCCGGACTACATGGTGCCCGCGGCCTTCGTGACGCTCGACGTGCTGCCGATGACGGTCCACGGCAAGCTCGACCGCCGCGCGCTGCCGGTCCCCGGTGACGACGCGTGGCCGGCGCAGGTGGCGGGCCGGCCGCCCCGCGACGAGCTCGAGACCGCGCTCTGCGACGTGCTCGCCGAGACGCTCGGGCTCGCCGAGCGAAGCGGCATCGACGACGACTTCTTCGAGCTCGGCGGCCACTCGCTGCTGCTCGTCCGGCTGCGCTCGCGGATCGCCGACGCGACCGGCCACGACGTGCGCATCGCGACGCTCTTCCAGCACCCGACCGTCGCCGGCCTCGCCGCCCAGCTGCGCGACGGCCCGGAGCCCCCGGATCCCGCGCCGCTGACTCCCGCAGCGAGCCCCGCCGCGTCCGGCGGCCGCTGAAGCCCTCGGGCGTCCGCCCGCCCGGCTGCGGCCCCGCGGCCCTCGGCACCGGTGCGGCGCCGGCCGCGCCGCGGCCCCTCGGTCCCGCCGCGGGCCCTGCCGCGTCAGTCGCGGGCCGCGCGCGCCGGCTCGGGCGCCGGGCGCGCTGGCGCCCGCACCCGCCCCACCGGCACGACGAGCGGGGTGCCCGTCTGCGGGTCGCTCAGGATCTGCACGTCGAGCCCGAAGACCTCCCGCACGATCTCGGCCGTGATGACGCTCGCGGGCTCGCCCTCGGCGACGATCGCGCCGTCGCGCATCGCCACGAGGTGGTGCGCGTAGCGGCAGGCCTGGTTGAGGTCGTGCAGGACGAGCACCAGCGTGCGCCCGCGCGTCTCGTTCAGATCCCACAGCAGCTCGAGCACCTCGTGCTGATGGGCGAGGTCGAGGAACGTCGTGGGCTCGTCGAGCAGCAGCACCTCGGTCTCCTGCGCGAGCGCCATCGCGATCCACGCGCGCTGGCGCTGGCCGCCGGACAGCTCGTCCAGCGCGCGCTGCGCGAGGTCGAGCGTGTCGGTCGCCCGCAGCGCGGCGACGACGGCCCGCTCGTCGTCGGGGCTCCACTGGCGAAACCAGCGCTGGTGCGGGTGTCGGCCGCGGGCCACGAGATCGCCGACCGTCAGGCCCTCGGGCGCGGCCGGCGACTGCGGCAGCATCCCGAGCCGCTTCGCGACCTCGCGACCCGGCAGGCTCTGGATGTCGGCACCGTCGATCGTCACCGACCCCGTCGCGGGCGCGAGCAGGCGCGCGAGGCCGCGCAGCAGCGTCGACTTGCCGCAGGCGTTCGCGCCGACGATCGCCGTGATCCGCTCCGGGGGCACCGACAGCGTCAGCCCGTCGACGACGATGCGATCGCCGTAGGCCAGCCGCAGCCCGGTCGCGTCGAGGCGCATCATCCGAGCTCCCCGTGGCGATGTCCGCGCACCAGCAACCAGAGTAGATAGGGAGCGCCGACGATGCCCGTCACGACGCCGACCGGCACCTCGACGGACGGCAGCACGCGGCCGACGAGATCGGCTGCGGACACCATCACCGCACCGACGAGCGCGGACGCCACGAGCGTGACGTGCGGCGAGCGGACCATCCGGCGCGCGATCTGCGGCGCGGCCAAGGCGACAAAACCGATCGGTCCCGCGACGGCGGTCGCGACCGCGGCGAGCGCGACCCCGAGCAGCAGCACCGTGAGGCGGGTGCGCGCCACCGGCACCCCGAGCAGCGCCGGGACGTCGTCGCCGTGCTCGAGCAGCCGCACGTAGCGCCCGAGCATCAGCACGAGCGGCACCAGCACCGCGAGGCACACGGCGAGCAGCCGGACCTGCCCCCACGACTGGCCGTTGAGGCTGCCGATCAGCCAGATGAACGCGTACTGCGCCTCGATGATCGAGATCCGCGTCAGCAGGTATGCCGTGATCGCGCTCAGCATCGCGCCCAGCCCGATGCCGACGAGCACGAGCCGGTAGCCGTCGACGCCGCCCCGCAGCGCGAGCACGTACATCACGAGCGCGGTCAGAAGCCCGCCGGCGAGCGCTCCCAGCGTGACGGCGCCGGCGCCGGTGCCGACCCACACGATCACCGCGACCGCCGCCGCCGACGCACCGGCGGTGATGCCGATGATGTCCGGGCTCGCGAGCGGGTTGCGGGCGATCGTCTGGAAGATCGCGCCGGAGAGCCCGAACGCCGCCCCGGCCAGGAGCCCCGACAGCGCGCGCGGCAGGCGCAGCGTGTTGACGAAGAACTCGTTCGCCGAGCTGCCGTTGCCGACGATCGCCGCGAACGCGTCCGGCAGCCCGATCGTGACCTCGCCGAAGCTCACGGACAGCAGCAGCAACAGCGCGCAGACGACGGTCAGGACACCGCAAGCGACGATCGCGCGCGGATCGGTGCGCACCGAGGCGGTCCGCACCCGCACGACCGCACCGCGCAGCGCGAAGGGCGCGGCGGCCGGCGACGGAGGCAGCGTCGCCCGACTCACAGCGCCACGATCCTGCGGCGCCGCACGATCGCGACGAAGACCGGCCCGCCGACGAGCGCCGTCACGATGCCGACCTGCAGCTCGGAGGGCGACAGGACGAGGCGCCCGACGACGTCGGCGCCGAGCAGGAAGATCGGCCCCAAGACGAGGCAGTACGGCAGCAGCCAGCGGTGATCGGGCCCGGTCAGCGCACGCACGACGTGCGGGATCGCCAGCCCGACGAAGGCGATCGGCCCCGCCGCGGCGGTCGCGGCGCCGCTCAGCAGGACGATCGACGACATCACGAGGATCCGCCCGCGCACGACGTCGACCCCGAGCCCGCGCGCGACCTCGTCGCCGAGGCCGAGCGCGTCGAGCGCGCGTGCCGACGCGAGCCCGAGCAGCGCGCCGACGACGATGAACGGCGCGGCCTGCGCGGCGACCTCACCAGGACGCCCCGCGAGCGAGCCAACGGCCCAGTAGCGGTACTGGTCGAACGTCTGCTGATCGAGGACGAGCACCGTCGTGGTGAGCGAGATGAGCATCGCGCTGACGGCCGCCCCCGCGAGCGCGATCCGCGCCGGCGTCGCGCCCTCGCGGCCGATCGTGCCGAGCCCATAGACGACGAGGCCCGCGAGCGCCGCCCCCACGAACGAGAACCAGATGTACGCGCTGAGGCTCGTGAAGTTGCCGATCGCGATCGCGACGACCATCGCCAGCGCGGCGCCGGCGTTGATCCCGAGGATGCCGGGATCGGCGAGCGGGTTGCGCGTCAGCCCCTGCATGAGCGCGCCCGCGAGGCCGAGCGCGGCCCCGACCTCGAGGCCGACGAGCGTCCGCGGCACGCGCAGCCCGGTCACGATCGAGGCGTTCGCGCTGTCGTCGCCGTGCAGCAGCGCCCCGAACACCTCGCCGACCGGGATCGACTTGGACCCGAGCACGAGGCTCGCCACGCAGACGACCGCCAGCACGCCCGCCGCGAAGAGCAACCCCGCGACGCGGACCGACGTGCGCGACAGCCGCGCCTCGCGCAGCGCCCGCACCCGGTCGTCGTCGAGCGCCTGCTCCGCGAACAGCGCCGCCTCGGTGCTCGGTGACGTCGCCGCCGTCAGGAGGTCGCTTTCTCCAGCGCCGCGGTCAGCTTGTCGAGCCCGTATGGAACCGCCAGAACGGTCGGCGTCCGCAGCCCGGTCACCGTGTCGAGGTCGATCTCCGAGTAGCCGCCGCGCTTGACGACGTCGAGCTTCTTGAACGCCGCGTTGGCCTCGAGCTGACGCTGCAGGGCCTTCGAGGCGTAGGTGATGATCAGCGCGTCGGCCTCCAGCCGGCCGACCTGCTCGAGGCTGAGCGCGCCCTGGATGCCGCCCTGACCGTTCTTCGGCAGCGTCTGCGCGGACTTCGACAGCCCGACCCCGACCTGGCCGAGCAGCAGGATCGCGGGGTCGTCGGGCGCGGAGACGACGTTGATCGTGTTCGCGTCGGACATGAAGGCGAGCGTCGCGGTCTTGCCGGCGAACTCGGGATGGTCCTTCTTGACCGCCGCGACCTTCGCCTCGACGTCGGCGAGCACGCGCGCGCCCTCGGCGTCGCGGCCGAGCGCCTTCGCGATGACCTTCGTCTGCTCCTGGTAGGTGTCCTTGAAGTTGCCCTTCACGTAGGCGATCGTCGGCGCGATCTTCGACAGCTTCGCGTAGTCCTTGTCGATCGAGAACTCGCCCATCGCGAGGATGAGGTCCGGCGTCAGCGCGGCGATCTTCTCGTACGGCGTGCCGGTGTCGAGGTTGAGCACCGTTGTCTTCTTCCCGTCCAGCGCGGTGTTGACCCACGGCAGCAGGCCGTTGCCGCCGGAGGAGCCCTTGACCATGCCGACCGGGGTGACGCCGACCGCGAGGGCGACGTCGTTGTCGCCGAGCCCGAGCGTCACGACGCGCTTCGGCGTCCCCTCGAGCTTCACGGTGCCGAGCTTGTGGACGATCGTGCGCGGCGCGGCGGAGACGGCTGTCGTCGCGGCCGCGCTGTCGTCGTCTGAGTCGTCCCCGCAGGCGGCGAGCAGGCCCGTCACTGCGATCAGAAGGGCTACGCACGCGAGCGGTGCGATTCTCCGTCCGAACGGCATCGACCTGCGGCTCGTGTGCGACGAACGATTGGACATCGGGTCTCCTTCGCTGACGCGTGATGACCGCGCAAGCACGCGCGCCCTCGTATAAGGGCACCCTAACAAATACCCTCCAAAGTGCCATTCCACCGCAGTCCGGCCGGTTGACGGCGGCGAGCCGCGTCGGTGTCGCCTAACGAACGAGCGCAACCGACGACGCGGGCTCGTCCAAATGGACGTCCCCGCAGTTCGGTGGGAACCGTGGCCTACCCGCGTTCGATGGCGTTGGGATTCTGGAACGGTTGGTGGCTATCTGGCTTGTCAAGCCGGACGCAGCGCAACCGTGCGTCGATCAGTCGCCCGAGCTGGCCGCGAGCGGACGACGCGCAGCCTGCTGGACTCTTGCTGCTCAGTCGAGCTACACTGAGCCGACCGCGGGTCAAAGCGGCCCCCGGAGGATCGGTAGCTCCGTTCCGGCATACGAAAGGAATAACGGCGACGAGGCGGCGCATTGTAAGGGCCCCCGATAGCTCTGTGAGCTTTCGGTCAGCGGACCGCCGACCCGCCGTGTCTATCCGCGTCATGCGAACAGCGGCCCAGAAGCTTCCAAATGCCCCGCTCTTGCGGGGTATTTGCATTTCAGCTCGGCTTGGGTCGCTGCCTCTTCGGCCAAAGGAGCCTCGCGCCCGAGCCTGGGCGCACATAGGCGTCCGGATAAACGTTGATGTGCCCGTGCGACGCTGACGGCACCTCCCAGACCTCCTTTGAGGTCGTCAGCCTCGCTGGTCGCCGTTCGCTCGTGACGTCCCAATGCATGCCCGGCGCCAAATCGTGGCCTGCGATCGTGAGACGTTCGGTTCCATGATAGGCCGCGCGGGTTGCCCGAGCCCAGCGCTTGCTCTCGGAGTCCACGCGTGACCGTGGACCTCCGTGAAGCTTGCTGAATACGTCACGGCCGCCCTGCTCGCTGAGCGCAGACCAGACGCGGTCAACCGCAAACACGTGCAGCGGCAAACACCTCGGATCGTCCTCGCCCGCACACGTCGGGGCGGTAGGAGCCATGAAGCGCTGGAGAGTCTCGATCAATCCAGCCTCGCTCCGCGCCAGGCTGTTCACAGCCTTGTGCTCTACGAACGAGCCGAGTTCTAGAGCCGCGCGCCGTACTACAGGATCGCGACTTGGATCTCGTCGCACATACACGCGGGTGAAGCTCACGACGAGCACGCGCCAACGATGGGTCCGCTGGTACAGATCGTATGCGTCTTGAGGCTCCAGGAACTCGATGGGACCTTGGAACCATTCGCCGGCAACTGTCCCCCGCCGAGATCGAAACGTCTTCAGCAAGGGGATCTCAGCTCGCTGTGCCTCCCGACGCGCTGTGGCTGCGAGAGCCTTGATCTCCGCTGATTCTCGACCTGGGCGAATCAGCACGAGCCCTCGTGTACTTGGCACTCAGCGTCGCGATCTGAGAACGGCTTCGGAGGGGAGGCACATGCCGCGCAACTCCGCTTCAGTCATGACCTGAACGCACGCAACGACGAGTTCGCGCAACTCAGATGCGGTGTCGCCAGGGCGTGCGCGATGACTCGACGGCATCTCGATCATGTCCGCCGGTGGCATGATGTCGTGCTCGGCGAACCAGGTCTCGAGCCGGCTTCGGACCAGCGTCTTGAGCCGCGCATACCAGAGGTGCTGCAGATGTCTGGGCAGTTTCGCAGTCGGAGTCGCACCCCGCGCCCAGCTGTCGAGAACGCTGGCGTACGCGGGGTCGGGCGCCTGCTCCTGTGCAAAGTCGCTCTGCCAGGCGTCGAGGTCGGGCCCGGTTAGAGTCGGGAGCCGGCAACCCTCGTCATGAGCCTGTTCCTGGGGAACCCGCGTGACCACTCGGCCGTCCCACACGAATGCGCTGGGATCTCGGACCCCCAGCACGGCGTCCCAGAGATCCTTTCGGATCCTCCAGCGGCGCGAGTCTGAGCTGTGGCCTGCTGCTGTCGCTGGTTCCTCAGGGGATCGCGTCGGAATGCTCGGGAGGACTTCGGTGGGCGCTGCTTCCAGCTCGTCCGGCTCAACCAGTTCCACCATTGGAGGGCGGACGCCACGGTCAACCCTCAACAGCTGCGTGAGGGACTCAATCAGCGACGTGAAGGTGGCCGCTCCCCAATCCCGCTCATCGAAGTGCCCGTCCGTGAGCGTCAGCAGTCGGTTCTTCAGCACCCCTGCATACATGTGGTGCCAATCTTCCTTCCCCGAATCCTTTGCCAACAAGAACGCTCTTCGGATCAAGGTCTCGAGGCGCTCCCAGTCCGCGCCGATCCGGCCTTGGTCCTGAGTGTTCGAGCTGCCTGACTCCGCCATCACCGGACCGTACACCGCCGGGACGGCCTCCGGAGACGAAAGTCGTCGTACCGGCGCGCCGCTCCGCCTGCGCGAAGTAATCGCCATTGGACCGACCCACGGCGCAGCCGTCACTTGCGCGCTTGGGCGCGCCCGCAGACTTCCCCGCCTAGTGGTCGATGACACGTGGGTCGAATACGTCTTCCTCGACGTGAGCGGCCGCATAAGTCGGCGCGTTCCGCGCGCACCCCACCGGCTCGAATGGCCGACGGAGCGCGCTCAGGCAGGCCGCGCTGGATGCCACCCGGACGGAGAGTAGCTACCTCCACGCGCTCGACCGACACGCGTACCGCCTACGATGCCGACACCTTCGCGCGGGCTGCGTGCCGTCCGCGAGCGTGTCGACCCGCACGGACCTGTGCACGCCAACCACCCGCTGGCCTGACCCGCAACCAACGGGGATGTCTCGCTGGGAGGCGGGTACAGGTCGTCCATGAGCGAACGCGAGCAGCCGCCGACTGATGTCGGCGCGGGCTATCCCGAGGACGGCCAGCCGGGCACGGGCATGGACCCCGACGAGCACGCGGAGAACGAGGTTCCCGCGGGCCACGACCAGACCGACGGCGAGGACGGCGATCCGGGGCAGGCGACCGGCAACCCGAAGGCCGCGGGCGCGGAGGACTCACGCGCCGACGGCTGACCGCACCAGCGTCTCAGCGAGCGACGCGGATGGCGCGCGTCACCTTACCGAGCTCCGCCGACTCCGCGCGCAGCGTGTAGCGCGCGCCGCGGCGCAGCGGCTGGCGCACCCGCAGCGTGACGCGCCGCGCGACCCGGTCCAGCGTGCGTGCGCGCCCGGGGCCGCTCACGACGCGGCCACCGCGCAGCAAGCTCACGCGCACGCCGGGCGCCACGGCGGCACCATCGACGCTCACCCGTGCCGACACCGCGCGACGGCCCGCGCGAGCGCGCAGCGGCGCGAGCACGAGGCGCGGCGATCGCACCCGACCCTCGAGGAACCCGGCGACGAGCGACTCGACCGCCGCCGGGGAGTCCAGCTGCGGCCAGTGGCCCGCGCCCGCGAGCACCTCGATCCGCGCGCTCGGGAACGCCTGCGTCTGGGTCCGCGCGACGCTCACGGGCACGAAGTTGTCGCGCGCGCCCCACACGACGAGCGCCGGCAGGTCGGCGCGCCGCAGCACCGCGGCCTGGCGGCGGCCCAGCTCGTCCGGCACGCCGATCGAGCGGTAGTAGTCGAGCGTCGCGCAGCGCGTCGCGCGGTCGAAGTCGTCGTACATCCGGTCGAGGAACGTCGCGGGCAGCGGGTCCTGCACGCTGATCGCACCCTTGAACTGGTCGCGCGTGATCGCGGCCATCTCCGCCTCGCCGAGCACCGGCACCGTCCACGACAGCCCCAGCGGATGGCCGAAGTAGCCGACCAGCACCCCGGTGTCGATGAGCGACACGCTGCGCACCGCGTCGAGCGACCCGACCGCCCACTGCAGGCCCCAGATCCCGCCGAGGTCGTGCAGCACGAGATGCACCCGCCGCACGCCGAGCTCCTCGATGACGCGCCCGACGTAGCGCGCCGCGCCGTCCGTCGAGTAGTCAAGCCCGCGGCGGTCGTCGGCGTGGCCGAGCCCCGGCACGTCGAACGCGATCGCCCGCGCGAACCGCCCGGTGCGCGCCACGAGCCCGTCGAAGTCGCGCGCCGACCCGGGATTGCCGTGCACGAACACGACGGCCTCGTCCGCCGCGCTCGGCCCGGCCTCGATCAGCCGCGTCGAGATGCCGTCGACGGCGAGGCGGCGCTCGGACACCCCCGCCGGCAGTGGCGGATCGCCGACGCGAACCGAGTGCTCGGCCCCGGTCACGGCGCCGGCCAGGCCGCCGTCGCAGTACAGCGGGCCGGCGGCGACGGCCGGAGACGCGGCGATCAGGCCGAAAGCGGCCACGACGAACGCGACCGCCGCAAGGCGCGAAGCCCCGTGACGGCGGCGCGGGCGGGCGAGCATCCAGGCGACGCTACACCCCTGGCGTCCCGCGATACGCCAGGAGTCCGGTCAGGGGGCGATCGCGCTGTCCGCGACGGGTGCGATGTCGGGGTAGGTGCGCCCGGTCGCGACCGGGAGCTCGAGCTTCGTGCCCTCCGCCCCGCCCGTGAACACCGTGACGTGCGGGTCGAGCGCGAAGAGCGGCAGCTTGTCGACGTCCGACGTCGTGATCTTGAGGATCAGCCGATCGCCGGCGCGCACGTGCTGGGAGACGGTGAAGCACGGCGGCTCGAGCTGCATCCGCGCGCCCGGGATGACCAGCGCGATGCGCTCGGCGCCGTTTCGCAGCTGCGGGTTCATCGCGCATTGCGAGATGCGCCGCAGGTCGAACGCGTGGGCGGAGTACAACGTCGCGATGAGGTGCAGCGGCTGCAGCGTCACCGAGCTCGCGAGCGTGAGCTTCGGCAGCCCGAGCACGATCGTGTCCTCCTTGAAGGGCGCCGTCGTGAACGTCAGGTTGCCGGTCGTGTTGAGGAGAAAGCCGCCGGGATCGCCCGCGAAGGACGGCGCGCCGGTCACGCCCGGTGCCTCGCCGAGCGTCCCGTCGGCTGACGCGTTGAGCGTGAGCGTGCGGCCGGCGGCGGGAGGCCAGGACGGCGCCGTGTAGATCTCGTCGCGTGCCGGGATCGCGGCCTCGACCGTCGGCTCGTCGTTCATGAAGACCTCGACCGGCGGGCCTGTCGCGACCTTGCGCTGCAGCAGCTGCTTGTCGAACCAGGCGTGGATCGCGCCCACCCACTGCGCGCCGCGGCGGTTCGGGCAGCAGCCGATGCCGTGGTCCCACTGGCCGACCCAGACCTTGTCCTGCGCCTTGCGCCCGCGGTCGTAGAGCCAGTGCAGATTGGCGATCCGCGCCGCCTGGTCGTTCTCGCCGTGGATGACGAACGCGCTGCCGTCCCAGGCGGAGACCGCCTTGCTCGCGTCGCGCAGCCGATGCCACGGCGTGTTGACGCCCGCGAGCTGCTCGCCGCTGGACAGCGACGTGTCCAGCAGGCCGCAGGCGATGCCGGGCAGGTCCTTGCCGAAGTGCTCGCCGGTCTTGCCCAGGCCGTTTGGCAGGTCGATCTTGAGCGGCAGCTCGCGCTGCAGCGCGAGCTGCTGGTAGGCCTCGATCGGCCCGAGATACTGGGCGTTGTATGGCACGCCGAGCTGCCACTGGTGGTCGTAGATCGCGGGCAGCCCCGCGCTCGGCACGATCGTGACGAGGCCCTTCGGGTTGGCGAGCGTCGCGATGATCGGCGTCGAGCCGACGTAGGAGTGGCCGATCATGCCGACGCGCCCGTTGGACCACGGCTGCGTCGCCGCCCACTCGATGACGTCGCGCATGTCGGACTGGTCGTTGCGCCCGAGGGTGTTCAGGCAGCCCGACGAGAGTCCGGTGCCGCGCAGGTCCATGAACACGACCGCGTAGCCGCGCTGCGGGAAGTAGCCCGACAGCCCGGTTGGCTGGCCGTCCGCGCCGGGCAGCGGGATCATCCGCGCGCCGGTGCGGTCATACAGCGTGCCGTGGTAGGGGCTGGCCTCGAGGATCACGCCGAGGTCCTTCGCGCCCTTCGGCTTGACGATCTCGAGGTGCAGCCGCGTGTTGTCGCCGACGAGCAGCTCGTGCGTCGTGCGCTCGACCTGCGTGAACGTCGGCTGCGAGAGCCCCGCGTTCGCCGTGTAGTCGATCGGCAGGTTGCGGGTGCCGACGCGGGTGATCTTGCGCCATTTGGGCTTGGCCGTCGTCGCGGCGGCGCGCGTGCAGACCCGCTTGCCCTTGACGCTGTGGCAGCGCTTGGCCGCGGGCGAGCCGGCGTCGGCCGCGACGGGTCCGACGACGAGACCGAGCGCGGCAGCCATGGCTGCCGCGAGAACGCTGCGCCCCCTCACCGTCGCGATGCTAACGCGCGCGGTCGCGGCGCGATACCCCGGAACCCGGATCGGCGCGCCAGCGCGCATACGCGTCGGGCATGCACGTGCCGCACGGCCGGTAGCCGGCCGCGACGGCGGCGGTCTCGTCGGCGAAGAACACGCGCTCGCCGACGTAGCCGCCGCGAGCGATCGCGCGCAGGGCGGACGGGCAATCCAGCCGGCCGTAGACGCGCCCGCGGCGATGGCCGCCGAGCGTGCCCGGCCGGGCACTCGCGTACGGGCAGCCGTCCGCGCCGACGAGCGCCCAGGTCACAGGAGCGCGAGCTGCGGCAGGGAGAAGGGAGCCGCCGCGGTCGCGCTGCCGGAGGCCGGCGGCTCGCCCGCCGCGGTCGCGCTGCCGGAGGCCGGCGGCTCGCCCGCCGCGGTCGCGCTGCCGGAGGTCGGCGCCTCGCCCGCCGCGGTCGCGCTGCCGGAGGCCGGCAGCTCGCCCGCCGCGCGGCGCTCGAGGTCGAGCAGCGCCCGCTTGCGCGGCAAGCCGCCGCGGTAGCCGGTGAGCGAGCCGTCGCTGCCGATCGCGCGATGGCAGGGCACGACGATCGGCACGGGGGTCCGCCCGACCGCCGCGCCCACCGCTCGCACGGCGCCCGGGCGGCCGACGGCCCGAGCGAGCGCGGCGTACGTCGTCGTCGACCCGCACGGGGTGCGCTGCAACTCGTCCCAGACCGCCCGCTGAAACGGCGTCCCGCGGAGATCGAGCCGCAGTCCGAACCCCTCCCGGCGCCCGGCGAAGTACTCGTCGAGCTGGCGCACGGCGACGGTGAACAGCACCGGGTCGTGGTCGTCGTCGTGCAGCGGCGCGCCGCCGTCCTCGGGGAAGCGCAGCGCGGACAGCCCGGCCGGGCCGCCGACGAGGGTGAGCCGCCCGATCGGGCTGTCGTAGATCGTCCAGTGGTTGGTTGTGCTCATGCCCCTTGAAACGTACGGGGCGTGCGCTTTGTGAGTGTCTACCGCGCGATCAGCCTGTTGGCGGCGCCCACCAGCACGAAGCCGCCGTCGTTGCTCGCCTCGACGAAGCACCCGAGGCGGTAGCCGCGATCGCGACGAGCGACCTTGTAGGTCCGGCCGACACCCGCAGGCTTCGGCGCGGCGAAGCCGCCGCGGCCCTTGCCGAGGACCTTCCACGTGTAGCCGACCTTCGCGCCGGCCTCCGGCCGATAGCCGCGGATCGTGCACCTCAGCGTGCGGCCGGCGCGCGACGTCCCGCTGATGGCGACGCGGCCGCCGGTCTTCGACGGAGCCCAGACGGGGGAGGGATCGAGGATGAACGCGCGATACAGCGCGATGTCGGCGAACACCGACGGCAGGTGGTCGGCGCCGCAGCGGTCGCCGCCCCAGCTCACGACGCCGAGCTGCACGGGCGCCGCGGAGGGCCCGGTCCACAGCGGCCCGCCGCTGTCGCCGAAGCAGCCGGAGTACAGCGGCTCGCGGCCGTCGGCATCGATCGAGCAGCGCATGCGGGGATAGAAGCGCTCGCGCGTCGACCCCTTGTAGCCCTTGAACGCGCGCGAGCAGTCGGCGTCGCTAAGCGTCTTCAGCGACGCGCTTCGCAGCGAGCTGTCGAGCATCTCGGCCTCGCTGTGGCCCGTGCCGGGCGCGAACGCTCGGCCCTGGCCGAGGATCAGCGCGTCGGCGACGTCGTCGCCGCCGAGCTTCACGAATGGCACACCGGTCACCGGCGAGTCGAGCTCGACGATCGCGACGTCGTCGAGGTAGTTCGACGTGCCGTTGGGATGGCGCCAGCCGGGATGCAGCGCGATCCGCGTGGTCTTGTGAACGGCGCCGCCGATCGTGACGCCCGCGAGCTGGGCCGGCGTCGTCCCGTCGACGCAATGCGCCGCCGTCAGGATCCGCGTGGGCGCGACGAGCGTCGCCCCGCAGCTTCCGACCGACGTGTACCACGGCACGGAGGCGTAGTCGACCTTGGTGCCGTTGACGACCGCGCCCGCGGGCGCGGCGGCGGCGAGCGCGGCGAGGACGCCGAGCAGCGTTGGGAGCTTGAGGTTCACGGGGTTCCTTAGAACAGTCTCAGGGGATCTCGACGTCGCGCACGCCGGTCACGCTCGTGCGACGGCGCACGTAGCGCGGCAGCAACGCGAGCGCCGCGTCGCAGCTCGGGGCCTCGACGCGCCACCACAGCGCGTGGCCGCCGGCGAGGCAGGTCGAGGCGACGGGACGGTGGCGCAGCGGGCTGTCGTAGCCGGTCCACGCCGCGAACGCCGCGTCGCACTCGGCGGCGTCGTGCTGGTGATGGAGGAGGAAGACGGGCATGCGGACAGGCTGCCGCACGCGACCCCTCAGATCATCAGGGACGGTCCCTGAACCGACGCCGCTCTAGCGCATCCGCGAGACGCGCCGCAGCTTGCGGGCGCTCGGACGGGCCGGCGGGCAGCTGTCGATGCCGGCGCTCGACTCGGCGAACACGATGTCGAGAAACGGCGTGTCCAGGCGCAGCGCGCGGCGCGTGATCCGTGTCGCCGTCTGGATCTTCTCGTTGATGACGAGCGTCCCACCCGTCGCCAGCGGGATCGTCTTCGGCACGCCCTCGTCGGGCAGCTCGATCGGGCGCTCGGCATCGCTGTGGACACGGCTTGTGTTCGACGTGCTGCCGAAGGACGGCACGCCGGCGCGGCACGTCGCGACGGCACTGGACTCGAGGCCGGAGACGGTCATGCCAGGGGGCAGGATGGGGATGCGGGCGTTGCCGACCCCGGCGTACGCGCGGGCGCCCGGTTGACCGTTGAAGCTGGTTGCGGGATATGTCGACGCGACGGGCCCGCTGACCGGGATGGGCACGGCGAGCGTCGTGCCCGTCGCTCCCACGCTCGTCTCGATGCACGGCGTCGACCCGGGGTTGGCCACGAACGGCTCGAAGCGCGCGCCGAGCAGATCCACGCGCACCGCCGACGCGATGCAGGACGACGCCGCGCTGGCGCCCGGCGCGCTGGCCAAGCCGACCGCGAGCGCCGCCAGCACTGTAAGACCCCCGAGCCGCTTCACCGCCGCGAGGATCACACACCTTCACGGTATCTGCAACCTCCAGCGACCGGGCGCCCGCCGAATACTCGGCGGGCGCCGGGGTCAGGCCGTTTTAGTGACTGCTACGCGCGAGCGGGCAGCGCATCGCCCTCGTGGCGGACCTCCGGAAGGAAGTCCAGCGCGCTCGGAAGCCACCAGTTGCGGTCGCCGAGGAGCTTCATCGTGGCCGGCAGCAGCACGCCGCGGATGAGCGTCGCGTCGAGCAGGATCCCGAAGGCCAGGCCAACGCCCATCTGCTTGAACATCATCCACGAGAGCGTCCCGAAGACTGCGAACACGCAGACCATGACGACGGCGGCGCTCGTCACGACGCCAGCGGTGCTCTTGATCGCCGTCGAGACGGCGTCCTCGGTGCTCATGCCGCGGTCATACAGCTCGCGGACCCGCGTCAGGACGAACACGTGGTAGTCCATCGACAGGCCGAACAGGATCACGAACATGAACAGCGGGAGCCACGAGACGATCGGGCCGGTCGCGCCGACGCCGAGCAGGCTGTTGAGCCAGCCGTGCTGGAAGACGAGCACGAGCGCGCCGTACGCCGCGCCCACCGACAGCAGGTTCAGGACGATCGCCTTGATCGGCACGACGATCGACCGGAACGTCACCAGCAGCAGCAGGAACGCCGCGACGAGCACGAACGCGAACACGATCGGCAGGTGGGAGATCATCGACTCGTTGAAGTCGCGGTCGATCGCCGTGCCGCCGGTGGAGTACGCCTCGACCCCGCCGACCTGGCCGAGCGTCGCCGGCACGAGGTCGTCGCGCAGCGCGTCCAGCGCCCGGCCGGACTCGGCGTCGGTGCCGTCGCCGGCGACCTCCATCGAGAGGATGATCACCGTCTTGTCGGGGCTGACGTCCCGCTCGAACGGCCCGTCGCCCGGGAACAGCTTCGGGTTGTTCTGCGTGGCCCGCTCGAGTTGCTCGATGCCGCGCGTCACGGCGGACGCGGTCACGTCGTCGGCCTTGACGACGACACTGAGCGACGACGTCTCGCTCGGGAACGCGGCCTTGAGGTGCTCGAACTTCTGCACCACCGCGAGGTCCTGCGGCAGCGTGTCGACGCCCGGTGTGCCGGTGTTGATGTGCAGCGCCGGAGCGGCGAGCGCGAGCAGCAGCGCAACCGACACGCCGGCCCACAGCAGCGGGCGGCGCATGACGCCGTCCACGACGCGCGACCACAGGCCCAACGCGGCCATGCGCGCCTTCAGGCGCTCGAGGCCCGGGATGCGGCCCTTGTCGACCTTGTCGCCGCACAGCGACAGCAGCGCGGGGAGCACGGTGAGCGACCCGAGCATCGCGACGGCGACGACCGTGATCGTGCCGGTCGCGAACGACGTGAACGTCGCCGCGCCGCCGAAGTACATGCCGGCCATCGCGATCATGACCGTGACACCCGAGATGAGCACGGCACGCCCGGAGGTCGCGGCGGCCGCTTCGATCGCCGCCTCGTTGCTGCGGCCGGCGGCGCGCTCCTCGCGCACCCGCCGCAGGTAGAACAGCGCGTAGTCCACGCCCACGGCCAGGCCGATCAGGAGGATGACCTCGTTGATCGCCTCGTCGACCGGCGCGAGCTGGCTGAGCGGCCCGACGAGCCCGAGCGTCGCGACGACGCCGGTGATCGCCAAGAGCAGCGGGATCCCCGCGGCCACGAGCGCGCCGAACGCGATCAGCAGGATGATGAGCGTGATCGGCAGCGAGGTCGTGCCGGCCTTCTTGAGATCGGCCGAGAAGACCTCCTGGAACTCGTTCTCGCTGCTGCCGCTGCCCGACTGCTCGATACGCAGGCCCGGATGCGCCTTCGCGGCCGCGTCGACGGCTGCGACGCTCGCGTCGATCGACGCGGTGACCGCGTCGCTCTTCGCGGCGTCGCCGGGGATCTGAAAGCTCACGAGAACCGCGTCGCGCTTCGGCGAGACGGCGCCGTCTCCGTCGCGCTTGCCGTAGGGGCTTGAGATCTTCGTGACGCCGTCGACCTTGCGCAGCCGCCGTGTGACGTCCGCGACGGCCGCGCGGAACGCCGGGTCGCCGGCCTTGTGATTGGAGCTCTGGACGAGGACGACCTCGTCGACGCGCTTGGGATAGGCGTCGGCCACGATCCGGTCGGCCTGGCCGGACTCGCCGACGCCGGAGTCGACGCTCGTCAGGGTGTTCGTGCCGACCTTGCCGCCGACGACGAACGCGAGGATCACGAAGGCGATCCAGCCGAGGAGGGCGGTCTTGCGGTGCTGGGCGCTCCAGCGTCCAGCGCGGGCTGCGAGGTTGCGTGACGGATGCATGTGGGTCCCTTGGGTTGGTGTGCGCGGCATGTCCGGCAGCCTCTTTTGCCGGCGACCCGCGAACATCGGGGGCGGACCCTGAACCGAGACCCTGGTTCCTCTAGGCTCGCGCCTTCAGATGGCTAGACAATCGAGTCCGATCGTGGGGCGCGAGGCCGAGCTCGAGCAGCTCGACGCCGCGCTCGACGCGCTGGACGCCGGCGCGCCCGGCGCGATCGCGGTCGAGGGCGAGCCGGGCATCGGCAAGACGCGCCTGCTGCGCGAGCTGCGCGATCGCGGGGAGGCTCGCGGCCACCTCGTGCTCGCGGGCTCGGCCGCGGAGTTCGAGCGCAGCGAGCCGTTCAGCGTGTGGGCCGACGCGCTGGACGCATACGTCGCCGCGCAGCAGCTCGACCTGCCCGCCGCCGACGACCTCGCCGAGATCCTGCCGTCCATGCGCCGGGCGGACGCCACCCGCAGCGTGCTCGCCGACGACCGCTACCGCGCGCACCGCGCGATGCGCGACCTGCTCGACCTGCTCGCGGGCGATCGCGCGGTCGTGCTCGCGCTCGACGACCTGCACTGGAGCGACCCGGCCTCGATCGACCTCGTCGCCGCGCTCCTGCGCCGTCGCTCGGAGGCGGCGGTGCTGCTCGTGCTGGCGTTCCGGCCCGGGCAGGCGCCGCAGCCGCTCGTCGCGGCGCTCGCTTCGCCGGCCGTGCAGCGGATCGCGCTCGCGCCGCTGTCCGAGCGCGACGCCGCGCAGCTGCTCGGCGACGCCGGGTCCGGCTCCGCCGCGAGCGCGATCTACGAGCGCGCCGGCGGCAACCCGTTCTACCTCGAGCAGCTCGCCCGCGTCGCGCCGGGCGACGTCGCCGCGGGCGACGGCGACGGGGCGATCCCCGCCGCGGTCGCGGCCTCGCTCGCCGAGGAGCTCGCGTCGCTTGCCGCCGGCGAGCGCGCCCTGCTCGAAGGCGCCGCGGTCGCGGGCGAGCCGTTCGAGCCCGACCTCGCCGCGGCGATCGGCGAGCTGTCGCTCGATGCCGGCCTTGACGCGCTCGACGCCCTGCTCGCGCGCGACCTGCTGCGCCCGACGACCGTGCCGCGGCGCTTTCGCTTCCGCCACCCGCTCGTGCGGCGCGCGGTCTACGACGCGACGCGTGGCGGGTGGCGGCTCGCCGCGCACGCGCGCGCGGCCCGCGCGCTGGGCGACCGCGGCGCCGCGCCGACCGAGCTCGCCCACCACGTCGAGCGCTCCGCCGGCCAGGGCGACGAGCAGGCGATCGCGCTGCTGAGTGCGGCCGGCGCCGCGACGGCGCCGCGCGCGCCCGCCGCCGCGGCGCGCTGGTTCGAAGCCGCGCTGCGCCTGCTGCCCGCGGCCGATGTCGAGCGGCACGTCGAGCTGCGCGTCTCGCTGGCGTCGGCGCAGCGCTCGCTCGAGCTCGAAAGCTGCCACGCGACGCTGCTCGAGGCGATGGAGCTGCTCCCCGCCGCGGCCGTCCGGCGCGTCGAGCTCACCGCGCTGTGCGCCGCCGTCGAGCACTGGCTCGGGCGCCACGACGACGCGCACCGCCGCCTCCTGCGCGCGTGGGAGGAGCTGCCCGACCGCGGCACCGCGGCCGCGGCCGCCCTGCAGATCGAGCTCGCGGTCGACGGGCTCTACGTCCTGGACTTCGAGCAGGCGGTCGGCATGGGCCGCGGCGCGCTCGGGGTCGCGGTCGACGTCGGCGATCGGGCGCTCATCGCGGCCGCGGCGTCGGCGCTGTGCCTCGCCGAGGCCGCCGCCGGCCGGATCGAGGAGGCGCGCGAGCACCGCGCGCAGGCCCTGGCGGAGATCGACCGGCTCGCGGATGGCGAGCTTGCGCCGCGCCTCGAGGCGCTCTTCTACGTGGGCTGGGCGGAGAACTACCTCGAGCACTGGGACGACGCGATCGCCCACGTCGACCGCGGCATCGCGATCGCGCGCGCGACCGGCGAAGGCCGGCTGCTCGTGCCGATGATGCTCATCAAGGGCTATCCGTTCGAGTTCGGCGGGCGCCTGAAGGAGGCGCTCGAGGTCAGCGAGGCGGCCGTCGAGGCGTCACGGCTGTCGGGCAACGACCACTACCTCTTCTGGTCGCTGCACGAGCTCGGCTGGGCGCACTACCACGCCGGCAACCTCGAAGCCGCGATCACGGCGGGGGAGGAGAGCGCGCGCGTCGGCGGGCGGCTCGCGGGCGGCACGATGCCGGCGTCCGGCGGCGGGCCGGGCTGGCAGATCGCGTGCGCGCGCTTCGAGAACGGCGAGGTGCAGCGCGCCCGCGAGATCATGCGCTCGCTCGGCAGCGACGAGCTCGAGCACAAGATCCGCGCCGAGCGCTGCATCGACTGGGAGATCCTGGCGCTCGTCGAGCTCGCGCTCGGGAACGTCGAGGCGGCCGAGGGCTACCTGCGCCGCTGCGAGGCGCTGGCCGCGGAGCTCGGCGGGCTGCAGCTACCGACGGCCCTCGCCCTGCGCGGGCGCGCGGCGATGCTGCTCGCCACCGGCGAGCCACTCGAGGCCGCGCGCGTGGCCGAGCAGGCCGCGGTGCGCGCCGAGGCGGTCGGGGCGCGGCTCGTGGCGGCGTTTGCGCGCGCCCTCGCCGGACGCGCGCTCGTGGCGGGCGGAGAGCGCGCCGCCGCGATCGCCGTGCTGCGGACCGCCGAGTCGGAGCTCGACGCCTGCGGCTCGGTGCGCGTGCGCGACGAGATGCGCCGCGAGCTGCGCAAGCTCGGGGCGCGCGCGGAGAAGCGCGGACCCGCGGCGGCCGGCGAGTCGGGCGTCCCGTCGCTGACCAAGCGCGAGCTCGAGATCGCCGAGCTCGTCACCGATCGCAAGACCAACCGCGAGATCGCCGGCGAGCTGTATCTCAGCGACAAGACGATCGAGTCGCACCTGCGCAACATCTTCGTGAAGCTCGGCGTGTCGTCGCGCGTGGAGGTCGCCCGCGCGATCGAGCGCCAGCGCGAGGCCGCCTGACGCACGAGCGCTACGCCGTGCGAGGTTCCCGCGCCGACGGGGGCGGAGGGTGATCGCGGGCGCGAGCTCATCCGACCGGGTGGCCTGATGAGCCCCGGCCCGGGATGCTCGTCTCGTGCGCCTCGTCCTCAACATCATCTGGCTGCTGCTCGCCGGGCTGTGGCTTGCGATCGGCTACGTGCTCGCGGCGATCGTCTGCTTTATCTTCATCATCACGATCCCGTTCGGGATCGCGGCGCTGCGGATCGCGGCGCACACCCTGTGGCCGTTCGGCTCGACCGTCGTGCGCGACCCTGGCGCCGGCGCGGCGTCGGTCATCGGCAACGTCCTGTGGGTGCTGCTCTGCGGCTGGTGGCTGGCGCTCGCGCACATCGTGTCGGGCATCGCGCTGTGCATCACGATCATCGGCATCCCGCTGGGCCTCGCATGCTTCAAGCTCGTCCCGGTCTCGCTGCTGCCGTTCGGCGCGGAGATCGTGAGCGTCGAAGAGGCCGAAGCGATGCGCGCCGGCGCCTATCACTGATCGGCGCGGCCGCTCACCACGGCGCCGGCTCGTAGTCCTTGAGAAAGCAGCCGTGGAGATCCTCGCCGGCCTCGCCGCGGACGATCGGGTCGTAGACGCGAGCGGCGCCGTCGACGAGATCGAGCGGCGCGTGGAAGCCCTCCTGCGCGAGGCGCATCTTCGTCGGGTGCGGGCGCTCGTCGGTGATCCAGCCGGTGTCGACGCTCGTCATGAGGATCCCGTCGCGCTGCAGCAGCTCGTGGGCGCTCGTGCGCGTGAGCATGTTCAGCGCGGCCTTGGACATGTTCGTGTGCGGGTGGCCCGGCCCCTTGAAGCCGCGGTTGAACTGCCCCTCGATCGCCGAGACGTTGACGATGTACGTGCGGCGCGCGCTCGACGCGGCGAGCGCGGGGCGCAGGCGGCCGACGAGGATGAACGGCGCGGTCTGGTTGCAGAGCTGGACCTCGAGCAGCTCGACAGGGTCGACCTCGCCGACGACCCGGCTCCAGCTGTTGACCGCGTCGAGGTCGGGGACCAGGCCGCCGGCGTCGATCGCGCGCTCGGCCGCGATGCGCTCCGGTGAGGCCGAGCCGGCGCTGAGCGCCAGCGCGGTGAGCGCGGCCGGCGTCGGCGACCAGTGCGGCAGGCGCGCCTCGGCGCTCCGCGCAGCGAGGTCGCCCGAGCCTGCGCTCGCCGGGCCGTCGAGCGCGAGCGATCCGGGGGCCTCCGGGCCGAAGACGCGGATCGGCGGCAGCGGCCCGGGCGGCAGCGGTGCGGCCTCGGCCAGCGCGAGCAGCGCGTAGCCCGCGGCGGAGCGGCGCACGGTCTGGCAGGCGTTGTTGACGAGGATGTCGAGCGGCCCCTCCGCGGCGACCTCGTCGGCGAGCGCGGCTACGCGGCCGGGGTCGCGCAGGTCGATCCCGACGATCTTCAGGCGGTGCAGCCAGTCCTCGCTGTCGGCCATCGCCGCGAAGCGGCGCGCCGCGTCGCGCGGAAAGCGCGTCGTGATCGTCGTGTGCGCGCCGTCGCGCAGGAGGCGCAGCGCGATGTACATGCCGATCTTCGCCCGCCCGCCGGTGAGCAGCGCACGGCGCCCGCGCAGGTCGGCCCGCGCGTCGCGCCGGGCATGGTTGCGCGCCGCGCAGGGCGGACAGAGCTGGTGGTAGAACGCGTCGAGCTCGACGTAGCGCTGCTTGCAGACGTAGCACGCGCGCGCCTGCACGAGCGTCCCGGGGCCTGCCCCGTTGCCCCCGGCCGGGCGCAGCGGCAGGCCAGCGGTCTCGTCGTCGATCCGACCCGGGGCGCCCGTCGCCGTCGCCGCGGTCGCCGCGGCATCGGCGGCGAGGACGGCCGCCCGCCGCTCGGCGCGCCGGCCCTCCTTGACGGACTTGAAGATGCCCGCGGTGGCGCGGCGCACGGCGACGGCGTCGGGATGCTCGGGGGGCAGGCCCTCGGCCGCTCGCAGGACGCGCAGGCAGACCTCGAGGTCGTCGGGGTCGATGCCGGACATCGGGGCAGTCTGCCGCATCAACCCGTTTGCGGGTAGCGTGTCGAGCGTGGAAGGCGGGGGGCTGCTTACGATCGCGTACGTCGTCATCGGCGCGTTCGTCGCTGCCGCGAACAACTACTACGACCACCTGGGCTCGATCGAGCGGATTGCCTCGGCCGTCATCGCCATCCTGCTGTGGCCGCTGATCCTGATCGGCGTCGACATCCGCATCACCTGAACCGGCCGGTCCCGGGGTCGTCATCCGAATCTCCGCCGCCGCGCGGTGGACACGGCCCGCGCAGAGGCAGAGAATCGCGCGATGGAGGCGTCACGCGAGCGCGACGACCACGTCGAGCCGGCGATGCGCGTCGCGGCGGTCGTCGTCGTGGCCGTCCTCGTGCCGGCGCTCATCATCCTGTGGGGCCTGCCCACCCGCACCGACGACCTCTGGGCCTGGACGATCGCCGCGCCCCTGACGCCGATCTTCATGGGCGCCGGCTACGGCGCCGGCGCGTACTTCTTCCTGCGCGTCTACCGCACGAGTCGCTGGCACGAGGTCTCGGTCGGCGTCCTGTCGGCGGCGGTGTTCGCGCTGCTCATGCTCGCGACGACGATCGTCCACTTCGACAAGTTCAACCAGGGCAAGGCGCACGACGGCCTGCCGGATCCGCCCGTGCTCGCGACGACCGCCTACTACGGCTGGACGATCGTCTACATCCTGTCGCCGTTCGTGGTCGGCTGGCTGTGGTGGCGCAACCACCAGCTCGACCCGCGCGCGCCCGAGGACGGCGAGCCGCTCGTCGGGGCGAGCGTCCGCCTCGTCGCGCGGGTCATCGCGGTCGGGGCGCTCGCCGGCGCCGCGTTCATGCTGATCTCGCCGAGCACCGTGGTCGAGCACTGGGGCTGGGGGCTCACCGACCTCACCGCGCGCGTGCTGGGCTGCTTCACGGCGCAGGTCGGCACGGGCTTTCTGCTGCTGTCGTTCGACCCGCGGTGGAGCAGTTGGCGGATCCTCGTGCAGACGTTCGTCATCGCCGTGGCGCTGCTGCTCGCCGGCGCGATTCGCGAGTGGGACACGTTCCTCGACGATCGCGCGCTCAAGTGGGCCTACCTCGCCGGCCTCGTCGCGGGCGCCGGCGCGCTGCTCGCGCTGTATCGGTCGCTCGAGCGGCCCGCCGCGACCATCGAGTCCTGAAACCCCGCAAGCGGGTACGTTGCGTGCGGCGATGATCCTCGGCGTCAACGCTCCACCCACCGGCTGGCACGACGCGGCCGCGTGCCTCGTCGAGCACGACGGGACGCTGCTCGCCTTCTGCGAGGAGGAGCGGCTCAGCCGCGCCAAGCACGCGGAGCGCAGCGGGCCGCGGCTGGCGGTCCGCTACTGCCTCGAGCAGGCCGGTGCGCAGCTCGGCGACGTCGACCTCGTCGTGACCGGCTGGGAGATGCCGCAGGCGGCGCGCCTGCACGGCCACGAGTGGACGCTCGACGGCACCCCCGCCTGGCTGGACGAGCAGCTCGGGTGGCCGTGCTCGGCGCAGGACATGCCCGAGGTGCGCTTCGTCGGACACCACCTCGCGCACGCGACGCTCGCCTTCGAGGCCTCGGACTTCGACCGCGCGGCGGTGCTCGTCGTCGACGGCAACGGCGACGACGAGAGCATCTCGATCTACCGCGCCGATCGTGAGCGCGGGCTCGTGCGCCTGCGCGTCTGGCCACGCTCGCACTCGCTTGGCTACATGTACGACGCGGCCTGCCGCTTCGCCGGCTTCGGCCCGCTCGAGGCCGGCAAGCTCATGGGGCTGTCGGCCTACGGCCGCGCGAGCGGCGCCGAGCCGTGGGACCTGCTGCCCGGCGCCGAGCCGCGCGCCCCCCGCGCGGTCGACGAGGGCGACGGCTTCAACAAGTTCATCCACGCGTGGGGTGCCGAGCTCGACCGGCTCGCCGGCGGCCGGCGGCCCGCGAGGGGGCGGCGCGAGCTGCACCTCGACGAGCTCGCGGTGCAGGCCGCCGTCAGCGCGCAGGAGGCCGTCGAGCGCACGGTCATGCGCCTCGCCGCGCTCGCGCGCGAGCTGGCGGGCAGCGAGAACCTCTGCCTCGCCGGGGGCGTGGCGCTGAACTGCAAGGCGAACGGGCTGCTGAGCGGCCCGGTCTTCGCGCCACCTGCGCCGCACGACGCCGGGACCGCGCTCGGCGCCGCCTGGCACGTCGCGCCGCCCGGGCGCGCGGTCGGCGCGGCGCGCGCCGGCTCGACCCTGACCGGCGCGACGCGGGCGGGCGCGACCCCGGTCGGCGCGCCCCGCGCGGGCGCGACCCCGGGCGGCGCGACCCGGATCTCCGCATTCCTCGGCCCGTCGCCCGGCACCGCCGCCGGCAACGGCGAGCTGGACGGCCTGCACCGCGAGGCGCTGTCGCTCGAACGCGTCTGCGCGGCCCTGCAGGCCGGCTGCTGCGGAGCGATCGTGCAGGGCCCGGGGGAGATCGGGCCGCGCGCGCTCGGGCACCGCTCGATCGTCGCGGACCCGAGCGACTCCGCGATGCACCGGCGCCTGAACGACCTGAAGGGCCGCGAGCCATGGCGCCCGTTCGGCGCGGCCGCGCTCGCCCCGCGGGCCGGCGCGCTGTGGGACCCGCGCCCGCGCCTGTCGGACTACATGCTCGCCGGCACGCCGGTGTCCGACGCGGGGCGCGAGCAGCTCCCCTCGGCCATCCACGTCGACGGCACGACGCGCCCGCAGGAGGTCGACCCGTCCTCCGGCGACGTCCTCGCCGCCCTGCTCGCCGAATGGGGCGAGCGCGCGGGCGGTGCGCTCATCAACACGTCGTTCAACGGGCCCGGCGAGCCGATCGTCTCGAGCCGGACCGAGGCGATCGCGTGCTTCCGGCGCCTCGGGCTCGACTTCCTCGTGCTCGACGACGAGGTCGTCGCGGGCGACGACGCCTGGTGGCGCGCGGCCGGGCCCCGGCACGCGTAGACCGCGCGCCCGCGGGTTCGGGTGGTCGCGGGCGGTGGTCGACGGGCCCGGCCCGGCGCGCGAGTAGGCGTGGGCCCGGGGTGTTCACGCGGGCGCCGCCGTGCCTGCGACCGCGAGGATCCGCGCGCCCTCCGGGATCGCCTCGCCGGCGAGGCCGTCGGGGTAGCCGCCGCCGTCCCAGCGCTCGTGGTGGCCGCGCACCCAGGCCCGCTGCACGACCGACAGCAGGCCTTCGAGCATGTCCGAGCCGACGACCGGGTGGCGGCGCATCTGCTCCCACTCGGCGTCGTCGAAGGCCGTCGGCTTGAGCAGGACCGAGCGCGCCAAGACGATCTTGCCCACGTCGTGCAGCAGCGACGCCTCGCGCAGCGCGCGGGCCTGCGCCGGCGCCCAGCCCGACCGCTGCGCGAGCGACGAGGCGAGATCCGCGACGCGCTCGGCGTGTCCGTCGGAGCTCGGATGCCCCTGCTCGACGATCCGCGCGATCGTCTGCACGGCGCGCAGGCGCATGCCCCGGTCGCTCGCCGCGACGGCCGGGTCGGCGAGCAGGTCGCGGTGCCCGTCGCCCTGCAGGGTGTGCCAGACGACGATGTTGCGGCCCTGGTCCTTGGCCCAGTACAGCGCGACGTCGGCCAGCCGGTGCAGCTCGTCGGCGTCCGCGCTGTCGCCGAGCTCGCAGACCCCGACGCTGACCGTGAGATGGCCGATGTCCCGCGAACGGCTCGCGCGCGACGGCGCGGCGCGCACGCTCGCCCGCAGCCTGGGCGCCCGCGCCGTCCGTGCCCGGGAGGATCCAGGCGAACTCCTCGCCGCCGACGCGCGCGATGTGCTCGCCCAGCCGGGTGAGCGAGCGCAGCCGGCGCCCGATCTCGGCGAGGACGCGGTCGCCAGCCGGATGGCCGTAGGTGTCGTTGACGTGCTTGAACTGGTCGAGGTCGAGGATCGCGAGGCTCAGGCGGGTGCCGTGCCGGCGGCTGCGCGCGATCTCCTCGCGCAGGCGCTCGTGAAAGCCGCGATGGTTGACGAGCCCGGTGAGCGTGTCGTGCGTCGCCAGGCGTGCGAGATCCGCCTCGTGGCGCTTGCGGTCGGAGATGTCGCGGACGGTCAGGACGGAGCCGAGCGGCTCCTCGCCGGGGCCGGACGCGAGTGCGAGCGTCACGGATGCGTCGAAGCGCGTCCCGTCGCGGCGCTGCAGGACGACGTCGTCGGATTCCCCGCCCCCGGCCTCGCGTCAGCGCGCGCCGAGCGCCTCGTGGGCCTCGGCCTGATCGTCCGGCACCCAGGCGAACGGCCAGCGCTGGCCGATGACCTCCTCGCGCGCCCAGCCCACGAGCTCGCACATGGCGTCGTTGGCTTGCAGGACCGCGCCGGCCTCGCCGATGAGGCAGAAGCCTTCGTGCATCGCGCTCAGCATCGCCGAGGACAGGTCGCGCTCGCGACGCAGCTCGGCCTCCGCGGTGCGCCGCGCTCGCGCTGGCGGTCGTCGGGATGGGTGATCTCGTTGCGCGCGCGCCGACGAGCTCCTCGCGGCGGCGACCGAGCATGCCGCACAGCGCGTGGTTGACGCGCACGTAGCGGCCGTCGGCGCCGAGAATCGCCATGCCGATCGGCGCGTGGTCGAAGGCCGCGTCGAAGTACTCGGCGAGGTCGTCGACGAGCTCGTCGCCCTGCACGACGCGCAGCAGGCAGAGCGTCGTGCCGTCGATCTGCCGCGAACGCAGCGTCTTCAGCCGGACGGGCGTGCCGTCGGCCGCGAAGCCCTCGACGACCTCCGCGACCGTCGACCCCGTCAGCTCGTCCCGGGTGCGCCGCAGGAGCTCGAGGGCGAGGTCGTTGGCATCGACGACACGGCCGCGCTCATCGAGCACGAGTGTCGGTGCGGCCAGGGAAGCGAGCACGCCGAAGGCATCGACAGCTCGGCCGCCGGACTTGAAACCGGTGCGAGCGGCGCGGCGCCACCTCGGCGAGCGGGCGCCCGCCGTCAGCCGAGCGCGCGGCGCAGGTCGGCGACGAGGTCCTCGGCGGCCTCGATGCCGCACGACAGCCGAACGAGGTCGGCCGGCACCGCCGCGTCGGAGCCCTCGACGGACTGGTGTGTCATCGCCTGTGGGACCTCGATCAACGACTCGACGCCGCCGAGCGACTCGGCGAGCGTGAAGATCTGCGTCGAGCTCGCGATCCGCACCGCGTCGGGATGGCGGAAGGAGACCATCCCGCCGAAGCCGGGCCAGCGCACGTCGGACACCCCGTCAGCGCCGCGCAGGAACTCGCTCACGGCCGCGGCGTTCTCGGCGTGGGCGCGCATCCGCAGGTGCAGCGTGCGCAGGCCGCGGTGCACGAGGAAGCAGTCCAGCGGCCCGGGCACGGCGCCGATCGCGTTCTGGACGAAGCGCACGCGCTCGTGCAGCTCCGGCGAGCGCACGACGACCGCGCCGCCGACCGTGTCCGAGTGCCCGCCGAGGTACTTCGTCGTCGAGTGCACGACCGCGTCGGCGCCGAGGTCCAGCGGCAGCTGGTTGTACGGCGTCGCGAACGTGTTGTCGACCGCGACGAGCCCGGCCCGCTTCAATGCCACCACCCCCGCGATGTCGACGACGTTCAGCAGCGGGTTGGTCGGCGTCTCGACCCAGATCAGGCACGTGTCGTCGCGCACCGCGGCGCCCACCGCGTCGAGATCGGTCTGGTCGACCATCGTGTACTCAAGGCCCCAGCGCGTCAGCACCTTGTCGACGAGCCGGTAGGTCCCGCCGTAGAGGTCGGCCGGGATGACGATGTGCCCGCCCGCCTCGGCGACGACCGTGATCAGCGCGTGCGTCGCGGCCATGCCGCTCGAGAACGCGCTCCCGAGGCCGCCCTCCAGCGCACCCAGCGCGAGCTCGAGCGCTGCGCGCGTCGGGTTCGCCGACCGCGCGTAGTCGTACTCCTCGACGAACGCGCCCGGCGTGCTCTGGGCGTACGTCGAGGTCTGGTGGATCGCCGGGATGACCGAGCCGTAGTGCGGGTCAGGCTCGAGGCCGGCATGGACCGCGCGCGTGGCGAACGCGGCGTCGTCGGGGACGTTGCTCATCGTGCGAGTGCCTCCAGGAGATCGGCGCGCGTGAGGATCCCCGCCGGGCGGCCGTCGACCGTGACCATCAACGCCTCGCGGCTGCCCGCGAGCAGCCCGACAGCCTCCTCGATGAGGTCCGACGCGGCCACGGCCGGAAACGGGGCGCTCATCATGTCGACGACTTTGGCGGAGAGCAGCGCGGGGTCGTCGATGACGTGGCGCAGCAGGCCGCGCTCGGAGATCGAGCCGACGACCGCGGAGGAGTCGTGCGCGGACACCACCGGCAGCTGCGACACCCGGTGCTCGTTGAGCAGCGCCACGGCCTCGCGCACCTCGTCGTGCGCGCCGACCGTCACGAGGTGGGGGATGTCGCTCGCCGCCTGCTTGCGCGCGAGCACGTCCGCGATCGTCACGTTCTCGGTGCGCTCGATGAAGCCGTACTGGGTCATCCACGCGTCGTTGTAGATCTTCGACAGGTACGAGCGGCCGCCGTCGGGCAGGATGACGACGACCATCGCCGCCGGGTCGTCGAGCCCGCGCGCGACCTCGAGCGCCGCGACGCACGCCATCCCGCAGGAGCCGCCCGTGAGCAGGCCCTCCTTCTGCGCGAGCCGCCGGGTCATGAGGAACGCGTCGCGGTCGGACACCTTGACGTAGCGGTCGACGATCGACGGGTCGAAGGTCTCGGGCCAGAAGTCCTCGCCGACGCCCTCGAGCAGGTACTGCTTGGGACCCTCGTCGCCGGCGGTGTAGATCGACCCCGCGGGATCGGCGCCGATGACCTGGATCGCGGGGTTGCGCTCCTTGAGGTAGCGCCCGACCCCGGTGATCGTCCCGCCGGTTCCGACGCCGACGACGACGTGCGTCAGCGCGCCGCCGGTCTGCTCCCAGAGCTCGGGGCCGGTCGTCGCGTAATGCGCCGCCGGGTTCGCGGCGTTCGCGTACTGGTTGGGCTGAAAGCCGCCGGGGGTCTCGGCGGCCAGCCGCTCGGCGACCTTGTAGTAGGACTCCGGCGACTCGGGCGCGACGTCGGATGGCGTCACGACGACCTCGGCACCGTACGCGCGCAGCAGGTCCATCTTCTCCTTGGACTGCTTGTCGGGCATGACCGCGATGACCCGGTAGCCCTTCAGGCGCGCGGCGATCGCCAGGCCCGTGCCGGTGTTGCCGGACGTCGGCTCGACGATCGTCCCGCCGGGTCGCAGCAGGCCGTCGCGCTCGGCGGCCGCGATCATCGCGACGGCGACGCGGTCCTTGATCGAGCCGCCGGGGTTGAGGTACTCGACCTTCGCGACGACCTGCGCGGTCAGCCCCGCGGCCAGCCGTGACAGACGCACGAGCGGCGTGCGCCCGACCGCGTCGAGGATCGAGTCGTCGATCTGCTGCGCGAGCGCCATCGCAAGGACTCTACGGGCGGCCGTGCCCGAGGCGTTTGCGGCCGCCCGCGTGCAGGGGGCGCGGCGTGGCGCGCCGCAAAGGTCGTCCGCACGCCGACCGACCGCGCAGGGGATGAAGCGCGCGGTCATCCGGTCAGCGTGCGGACCCCGCCGGAGTAGGGGACTAGGCGGGGCCGATCGGGCGCGGGAGAAGGCCGTCGCCGCGTGATTCCCCGTTACGGCGACGGCCTGTTCTCCCACACGCTCGATCTGCCTATCAAGCGTATGCTGATGCCCAATGCGTTGTCAAGGGGGTGTCCGACGAGTTGTATGCCGCCGGTGCCCAAGCTCATCAGGGAGGCGCTACGGGAGTTGCGCGAGCAGCGGCAGCTCAGCCGGTCGCAGCTCTCACGGCAGACCGTCGCCGTAGGCGACCTCGGCGTCTCGGAGTCGACGATCGAGGCGCTCGAGACGAAGGCCGGCCGCGTCCCCGATGCATCCACGCTCGAGAGCCTCGCGCGCACGCTCGGCGTCGAGCCCGGCACGTTCTACGAGTACCCGATCGCCGTCGCGCGGCGCGAGGGCCGCGCGGTTACTCGCGAGCGCGAGGCAGAGGCGCTCGGGGATCGAGCCCTGCAGCGCACCGAGCGTCCCGAAGGCGCTCGTGGTACCACGCCTGCTCGTCGAGGTCGCGGGGATCGAGCAACGTGAGCGCGCGCTCGTAGGCGGCGGCGATCTCGCGCATCGCCGCGTCGCGGCTGGCCTGGAAGTCCGGCGGGCCGCAGCCGCCCGGCAGGACCGCGAGAAGGGGGAGCTGGATGTGCTTCATCGACGCCTCCGGTGCGCCGGCCGCTTCACTCCCTCCCGTCCCGCGCGCGGAAGACCCCGGGTCCGCGGCGGCGTTCGCTGCCCGGGAACGAAAAGGTAGCTCGCCGCGCGGATGGAGCGCGGGCGGTGCCGCTCAGCCCGTCGCGCGCGCCGCAAGCACCGCTGCGGGCGCCGGCTCGTGCATGGCGGCCGGCAGGCCGTCCCACGCGCCTGTGGCGCCGTACGGTCGGAAGCGCAGGAAGGTCGACTCCTTGTGGAAGTCGCGCTGTGCGACGGCGTGCAGCGCACCTGTGTGCCCCGCGCCGCGATAGGCGAAGTCGCGCATCGCCCCCGCGCTGCGCCACAGCGAGAACGTGCTGACGAGCCGCGGAAGGCGGGCGAGCCCGGTGCCGAACACGAGCGCGGGATCGGCCACCGCGGCGGCTTCGGCGCGCGCGCTCGTGCGCAGGAACGCCGGCGCGCGATGCAGCTTGAGCCGGCCGTACGTGAGCACGGCCACGGGCTCGTCGTCGTCGACCGCGCGCTCGCCGGCGACGAGCTCGGGCAGCCCGCTCCACGAGCCGCTCGCCCGCAGCGGCGACAGGCGCAGCGAGCGCCCCGCGGCGAACAGGGCCGCGAGCGCATCTTCGGCGAGGAAGCGATCGAGCGCGGCGTCGTCGTTCCAGACGGCGAACAGCGCGACCCGGCCGGGCTGCGGGCGTGGCATGACGCCCCCGCCGAGCCGCGCAGCGAGCAGGACGTCCGCGTAGGCGAGCCCCGGCGTCGACCCGGGGGCCGGCGTGCGGCGCAGCGCACGCGCGGCGGCCGCGCTTCCGATGTCCGCGATGTGGATCGACGCGATCATAAGCTACTCGCCGGTAACGTAGCAGAAAGCTACTCTTCGGTAACCATGACCGCCGTCAAGCGCCGGCTGCCGGCAGCGGAACGCCGCACGACGATCGAGCGCGCCGCCGAGCGGCTCTTCGCCGAGCGCGGCTACGCCGGCACGCGGCTCGAGGACGTCGCGGCGGCCGCCGGCGTCACGAAGCCGGTGCTCTACCGCCACTTCGACTCCAAGCAGGCGCTGCATCGCAGCGTGCTCGAGCATCACCGCGACGCGCTCGCCGCCGACGCCCTCGATCCGTACCTCGCCGACGGCACCCTCTCTGATCGCCTGCCCGCGATGCTCGACGCGTGGTTTGCCTACGTCGAGCGCCATCCCGACGCGTGCCGGCTGCTGCTGCGCGAGCCCAACGACGAGCAGACGCGCGAGCTCTATCGCGACCTGCACGAACGCCAGCGCGCGGCCGACGCCGCGATCCTGCGCGAGAACCTCCCGCACTCAAGCGAGGCGGAGATCGCGCCGCTCGCCGCGGTCGTGCGCAGCGCGCTCGCCGGGCTCGGGCTGTGGTGGCTGGAGCATCCGGAGGTCGAGCGCGCCACCGTCGTCGGCACGATGCTCACCGTCCTCGAGGGCGTGATCTCGCAGCGCCGCGCGCCGTAGTTGTTCATCGCCGTGGAACGGTGTTCGTACACGATCTACGCCTATGATGCGGATCGCCGGGTATTCTCGGCACATAGCCGCTGCTGCGGGGAGCGCGCGGGCAACGAACAGGGGAGTCACACATGCACGACAGCACTTCGACCACAGGGCTCTCGCGCCCACGCGTCCGGCGGGCACTCGGCGTAGTCGCCGGCCTGTCGCTCATGGCGCCGATGGCGATGGCTCCGGCCGCGCAGGCGCAGCTGCAGCTGCGCGCGAGCCCGGACCTCATCCAGCAGATCGTTCGGCTCGTGCAGGACATCCTCTCGGGCTTGGGCAACACCCTCGGCAGCCCGCTCGGCCAGCAGGCCCCGAACTCCGGGCCGGCCACGAAGCCCGCGGACGGCCTTGGCAGCTCCCTGTCGGGCCTCATCGCTCCGCTCCAGAGCTCGCTCAG
Organism: uncultured Actinomycetes bacterium; assembly: GCA_963839905.1. Taxonomy (GTDB): domain Bacteria; phylum Actinomycetota; class Thermoleophilia; order Solirubrobacterales; family Solirubrobacteraceae; genus CADCVQ01. The sequence goes on from CAWIXC010000020.1 coordinate 623,511, forward strand.
CGGCCCCGGCGCCAAGGGCAAGGCGAAGGTCAAGGCCTCCCTGCGCAAGGGCAAGGTCAGCTCCATCCGCTGGACCAAGTAGCAGTCGACGGCCGGGCGGCTCACGCGGCAGCACCGCGCGAGCCGCCCGCCACCGTCAGCCGATCTTCAGCGAGTTGATGATCTCGGTGTAGGCGGCGGGCGCCTTCGTGAGGTTCTTGCCCTCGCCGATGAACTGCAGCACGTAGAGCCGGCCCTTCGCGAGGATGGCTCGCACGAACAGCGTGCCCTTGTTGTTGGCCGCGTTCGTGATGCGCGCGTCGCGCGCCTTGAAGCCCTGGTACGTCGTGGCCTTCTCGTCCTTGACGGTGCCGCGGACGTTCGCCGCGCCGCCCGCGATCGCGCCGCGCAGATCGCCCGTGACGCCCGCCGGCAGCGTCGTGTAGCCGATCGAGAACGCCTTCTCCTCGCTGTCGCTCGTGTAGGACACCGCCTTGACGGTCCCCTTCGCCGTCGGCACCGACTGCTCGGAGCGCTTGGGCTCTCCGGGCATGCTGACGGTGAAGCCGTCGCCCTTGAGCGTTTCGAGGTCCTTCGTGGCTTCGCCGCCGCACGAGGCGAGGACGAGCGCGACCAGCGAGATGAGCCCCGCGTGCGGGAGCATGGTGAGAGAGCGCATGCGCGCCAGCCTCTCACGGATCGCGATCGTGCGAGTACTCATTCGAGCGGCGGAGCCGCCCGGCTCCACCGGCGGGGGCAGGGGGCCGTGCCGCGCCGGGCCGAGCGCCAAGCCGGCCGGGCCAGCCGCTATGCCCCGTGGCAGCGCTTGTACTTCTTACCGCTGCCGCAGGGGCAGGGGTCGTTGCGCGCCGGCGCGTTGCCGACGACCCGCGGCGGCTGCGGCGCGAACGACGGCTCGCGAAGCTTGTTGATGCGCATCGCGGCCTTGTCGATCGCGCGCCACCCGGCCGGGTTGGACGCCCGCGCCTGCGCGAGGCGCTCGGTGTGGACCGCCTTCGCGGCCGCCTTGTGCGCGCCGCAGAAGTCCGCGCTGGCGTCCTCGAGGCCCGAGGGGAAGCTGAAGCTCGTGCCCTTGCATGCCTCGCAGTCGTCGTAGGGCGGCTCGACGGGGTCGAGCGCGACCTTGCTGCGATCGAGCGTGACCGTGCCGAAGGCCTCCTGGACGAGGTCCTGCAGCGCGCCCAGCCCGAACGGGCCCCACGGCTGGCTGACCTGGATCGTCGGCGAGCCGAACTCCCCGCGCTCGCCGCCGACGTCGTCGAGCAGCCGCGGCAGCGCCCCGGCGATGGTGCGGTCGAAGTACTCGCCGCTCGCCAGGATGAGCTCGTACTTCAGCCCGGCGAGCATCGCGGGCGCCGCCCAGTGACCGACGGCGGCACCGAGGTCGCCGTCGCGCGCCGCGAGCTCGCGCAGCAGCGCCGACCGCAGGACGTAGATGTCGAGCTCGAGCACCTCGTGCTCGTCGTCGACGTTCGTGGCGGCCCACGCCTCGCCGCGGTTGGCGATCCACGTCAGCGGGTCGTCGGTCATGGCGAAGAAGCGCAGCCACATCTGCATCTTCTGCGGGTGGATCTCGAGGTCGTAGCGCCAGTCGACGCGCAGCTCGAGCAGCGCGAAGGGCTCCTCCGGCGGGTTCTCGAGGAGGTCGAGCGGATCGAGGCTGCCGGGGGCTTGCGTGGCCATCGCTGCCATGAGGCTAACGACCCCGAATCGCGAGCCTTGGTCGCGGACCGAAACTGACCTCGATGCGAGATAGCTTCGTTCCCGCAACCCACCAACGAGAGGACGGCCCGACATGGATTGGAAGCTCGAGCTCGTGGCGATCCCGGTCACCGACGTCGACCGCGCCAAGGCCTTCTACGTCGACCAGGTCGGCTTTGCCGCCGACCACGACCACGTCGTCTCCGACGAGATGCGCTTCGTGCAGCTCACGCCGCCCGGCTCGGGCTGCTCGATCGCGCTCGGCAAGGGCATCACCGAGGCCGAGCCCGGCTCCGTCCAGGGCATGCAGCTCGTCGTCTCCGACATCGAGGCCGCGCACGCCCACCTCGCCGAGCAGGGCGTCGAGGTCTCGGAGGTGCAGGACTTCGCGTGGGGCCGCTTCGTCTTCTTCGCCGACCCCGACGGCAACCGCTGGGCGGTGCAGGAGATCCAGGCGCGCGGGTAGCCGGGCGCTGGCAGAATCCGCGGGCATGAGGATCCTGGCCCGTCGCACCGCCTTCGCCCCGGCATGACGGGGCTGCGGCTCGCCGCCGCCCAGCTGTGGCTGTCGGCGAGCGCGATGACCCGCCGCCAGGAGGCCAGCGGGCACCGCCACTACGGCTATGTCGTCGGCTCGCGGGTCGACGTCGCGCTGCGCCCGCCCGGCACGGACGACGACCTGCTGCTGATCGTCTCGACGCCGAACTTCTTCGCCGCGCTGCGCAACCTGTAGGAGGATCGGCACGATGGCCGACGGGCACCGCTGCGGGTTCGCTCGGCGTCCTCCCGGGAACCTCCCGGGTCGCGTGATGATGCTGCAACGCATGCAGCCGACCGGATCGAAGGGAGCATCGTGAGCACGCGCATCGACCGCCGCCAGGCGCTGGGCGCCTTGGGGACCATCAGCCTCGGCGGCCTGCTGGCCGCGTGCGGCGGCAAGGACGCCTCGGATGGCGGCACGGCGTCCGTCGCGACGACGGCGGGCGAGACCGCGACCGTCGAGCCCAAGACGACGGCGAGCGACGCCACGGCGGCGCTGTTCGACGATGCCGCGAGCTGCGCGCTGACGGTCGAGGAGACCGAGGGGCCGTACTACTTCGACGCCGACAAGGTCCGCAGCGACATCCGCGAGGATCGCAAGGGCACGCGCCTGCGTCTCGCGCTGCGCGTGCGCGACGCCGCGACCTGCAAGGCGATCCCGGATGCGGTCGTCGACATCTGGCACGCCGACGCCGGCGGCGCGTACTCGGGATTCGACGGCGGCGGCGGAGCGGGCGGCGGGCCGGATGGCGGGGGCGGCGCGACCACCGCGACGCGCTACCTGCGCGGCGCCCAGGTCACGAACAAGGACGGCGTCGCCGAGTTCACGACGATCTACCCCGGCTGGTATCAGGGCCGCACCACGCACATCCACGCGAAGGTCCACATCGACAACGCGACCGTGCTCACGACGCAGCTGTTCTTCGAGGACGACCTCAACGCGAAGGTCTACGCGAGCGGCGCGTACGCCGGCCGCGGGCAGCCAGAGCAGCTCAACGCGAGCGACGGCATCTTCGACGACTCGCTCGTCATGACGACGAAGGCCGACGACGACGGATGGCTCGGCGTCATGACCTTCGACGTGCGGGCGGCCTGACTACTCGGCCTGGCGGCCGAGGATCACGACGAAGCGCTCGACGCGCTTGCGCTCGTCGTCGGTCAGCGGCTCGCCGGTCTCGACGAGCAGTGTCATCGGGCCGCGGTCGTGCGCCCATGTCGTGGCCGCGTCGCCGAACGCCGGCGCCACCCAGACGAGCGCCATCGAGCCCGCGTAGCTCATGACCGTGCGCTCCTGCTGCTCGGCGGAGTCCTCCGTGCGCAGCAGCGGCACGGTCACGAGGTCCAGCCGGTGCGCGACCTCGGAGATCGCGTCGAGGCCGCCGTCGTCGACCAGCAGCGCGAGCTCCCCCTCCTCGAGCATCGAGCTCACCCAGCCCTCGGGAGCGCCGTCGAGGATGCCGGGCGCGCAGACGAGGCGAAAGAGGGGGCCGGCCATGGCGCTGCACGCTACACGGCGCGCCGCGGTCAGCCCGCGGCCGCCGGCCTCCGCGAGCGGCGGGCAGGACGGCCGGCCTTCGCGCGCGGCGGTCAGCTTGCGGCGGCCAGCCTTCGCGCGCGCCGGAGCAGCTCCGCCCTGGCGACGTCGTTGTCCGCGCAGGCGGCGGCCTGCTCGTAGGCGCGCGACGCGCCCGGGGCGTCGCCGCAGCGGTCGAGGAGGTCGGCGTGCGCGGCGTGCAGCGGCGCGTAGCGCGCCAGCGCGTCATCTGCGAGCAGCGGAGCGAGCACCGCGAGGCCCTCCGCCGCCCGACCCGCGCGACCGAGCGCGGCGGCGCGGTTGACGTCGATCACCGGGGACGGCGTGCGCCGCGCGAGCTCGCCATACAGCGCCGCGATCTGGGCGTGGTCGGTCCGCTCGGGCGAGGGCGAGTTGGCGTGCAGCGACGCGATCGCCGCCTGCAGCTGGTAGGGGCCCGGCCGGCGGCGGCGCAGCGCGCCGTCGAGCAGCACCGTGCCCTCGCGGATGCGCCCGCGGTCCCAGCGCTCCCGGTCCTGCTCGTCGAGCGCGACAAGGTCGCCATGGTCGTCTACGCGCGCATCGCGACGCGAGTCGTGCAGGAGCATGAGCGCGAGCAACCCGGCGACCTCGGGGTCGTCTGGCATGAGGCGCGCGAGCAGGCGGCCGAGCCGGATCGCCTCCGCGCACAGCTCGCCGCGAACGAGCCGGTCGCCCGCGGATGCGCTCCAGCCTTCGTTGAAGACGAGGTAGACGACGGCCAGCACGCCCGCGAGGCGACCCGGCAGCTCCTCGTCGGGCGGGATGCGGTACGGGATGCGGGCGGTCGCGATCTTGCGCTTCGCGCGGACGATGCGCTGGGCCATCGCGGTCTCCTCCACGAGGAACGCCCGCGCGATCTCGCCCGTCGTCAGCCCGCCGAGCGAGCGCAGCGTCAGCGCGACCCGCGCGGGCATCGCGAGCGCCGGGTGGCAGCAGGTGAAGATCAGGCGCAGGCGGTCGTCGCCGATCGTCGACGCGGGCTCGTCCTCGTCGTCCACCCCCGCTGTCTCGAGCTCGGCGAGCGTCCCCAGGCGCTCGACGCGGTCGGCGAGCACGCGATCGCGGCGCAGGCGGTCGATCGCCTTGCGCCGCGCCGTGGTCGTGATCCACGCGCCCGGCCGCTGCGGCACCCCGTCGCGCTCCCACGCGACGATCGCAGCGGCGAACGCGTCCTGCACCGCGTCCTCGGCGAGCTGGAAGTCGCCGACCTGGCGGATGAGCGTTGCGAGCACCGCGGCCCGCTCGTCGCGGAAGGCCGCCTCGGCGGCCGCGGTGCTCGGAAGCGTCACGCGGGCGCTTGATCGAACACGACGACGGGACGGACCTCAACCGAGCCGTAGCCGACGTTCGGGATCTTCGCGGCCCAGGCCAGTGCGGCGTCGAGGTCGGGCACGTCGAGGATGTAGTAGCCGCCGAGCGCCTCCTTGGTCTCCGCGAACGGGCCGTCGGAGATGACGGTCTCGCCGTCGCGCACACGCACGGTCGTCGCCGCGTCGACGGGCTGCAGGGCGTCGCCGGAGACCAGCGCACCGGCCTCCTGCAGCTCGTTCGTGTAGGCGAACCACCGCGGCATCTCGGCCTCGAGCTCCTCGGGCGCGCGCTCGACGTCGGTGGGCGAGTAGATCAACAGCATGTACTGCGGCATGAGGCACCTCGTGGGGGGTCCGGGGAGCCGGTGGATTCCGGCCCCATGAAACGACGACGAACGTGATTGCCCGGATTCGACACCCCCGTGCGACTTCGCGCAACTCTCAGCGAAAACCCGGGCTCGTCGGGGACGCTGTGAGGCCCCAATGAGGAGGAGTCCATCAAGATGAAGCTCTCCACCCGCATGCGCGCGGGCATCGCGCTCGTCGCGTGCGCCGCGATCGGCGCGGCCGGCGGCATCGCTGGCTCTGCTGCCGCACCGAGCAAGACCAAGTCCAAGAGCTCGTCGGCGCCCGGGACCTATCCGTCCAACGGCCCGGCGGGACGCCCGCACCGCGGCGGTCACGGGGGCCGCGCCGTGCACTCCGAGGAGGTCGTGCTCAACAAGGCCGGCACGGCGTTCATCACCGAGACGCGCGACAACGGCAAGGTCAAGTCGGTCTCGGGGCGCGAGGTCACGATCACCGAGGCGATCGGCAGCGTGACCTACAAGAACGTCACGATCACCCTGCCCGCCGACGCGAAGATCGAGCGCAACGGCAAGACCGCCGCCGTCGGCGACCTCAAGGCCGGCGACCGCATCGGTGTCTCGCAGTCCTCCGACCGCACGTTCGTGCATGCCGGCGACGCGAGCTTCAGGCCCAAGCACGGGCCCGGTCGCGGGCACGGCCCCGGCCGTCCCGGACCGCCCCCTGGCGGCCCCTGAGCGCGCCCGCCACACGGCTCTCCCACACAGCGGCCGCCCTCCGGGGCGGCCGTCGTCGTTCCCGGGAACCTCCCGGGGTGCTCTGCGCAGGCTCCCATACGCCGCGCCGACGCTGCTCTCATCAAGCGCGCCAGGCGCGATCATCAAGCCACAAGGAGCCCAGACCGATGAGCCACGAAACCACGAGCCCCGTCACGCGCCGCCAGGCCGTCGGGATGGCCGGCGCGGCCGGCGCGGCGCTGCTGCTGAGCCAATCGGTCCCCACCCACCCGGAGCGCTTGCTCGAGTCGCTCGGCATGTCCGACGTCGCGCAGGCCGCGCCAACGTCCTGCGTCCTGACGCCAAACAAGACCGAGGGCCCGTACTTCGTCGACGAGAAGCTCAACCGCTCGGACATCCGCACCGATCCGTCGGACGGCAGCGTCCAGCCCGGCACCCCGGTGAGCCTGACGATGGTCGTCGTGCGCGCCGACGGCAGCTGCGCCCCGGTCTCCGGCGCGATCGTCGACATCTGGCACGCCAACGCCGCCGGCAAGTACTCCGACATCTCGAGCGAGGGCACGTCCGGCAAGAAGTACCTGCGCGGCTTGCAGGCGTCCGATGCCAACGGCCAGGCGAAGTTCACGACGATCTTCCCCGGCTGGTATCAGGGCCGCGCCGTCCACATCCACTTCAAGGTCCGCGTCTTCATCGGGTCGAACCAGACGTTCGAGTTCACGTCGCAGCTGTTCTTCGACCCGTCGACCGCGAGCGCCGTCTACGAGACCGGCGTCTACGCGTCGCGCGGGCAGGCGACGACCGCCAACACGTCGGACGGCATTTACGGCAGCGACGGCTCGAAGCTCGTCGTCGCGCTCACGCCGGACGGCAACGGCGGCTATGCCGGGACGTTCGTCGTCGGCCTGTCGGGCCTGCCGAGCTCCGCCGGCACGGGGGCGGGCACGGGCACGGCCTCTGGCGCAAGCAACAGCGTCGGCGCCGCCGTCGCCTCGACGCGCTTTCGCCGTACGAAGACCGGCCGGCGCATCTTGCGCGTGACGAGCAGGCTGACCGAGTCGGCCGACGTCAGCGCCCGGCTGTCGCGCTCCGGCACGACGCTCGTGCGCAAGACCGCCAGCGACCTCGCGACGGGCACCCGCGCGATGGACCTGCGAGTCCCGCTGCGCACCCCCGGCGGGAAGGCACGGCTGACGGTCGTCTACACGGACGCCGCCGGCCTGAAGAAGACGATCGCGCGGACCGTGACGGTCCCGCGCAAGACCCTCGGCTAAGGAGAAACGACCATGCCAAGCATCGGACCCATGGAGCTCGTCATCGTGCTCGTCATCGCCCTGCTCGTGCTGGGCCCCAAGCGCCTGCCCGACGCGGGGCGCAGCCTCGGCCGCGGCCTGCGCGAGTTCAAGGAGGCGATCACGCCCGCCCGCGAGCGCGACCGCGAGGAGGAGCTGACCGAGCGCTCCGCCGAGGCCGTCCCCGTGTGACCGCCTCGGAAAGGCGCCTCAAGCCGGGACCGCGGCCCGCGGCCTGTCGGCGCTCGGCTCGCTCGCCGACGCGGCGAAGCCCATCCGGGCGCGGCTGCCGAGGATCCGCCCCCGCGGCGCCGCGTCCTGCAGCAGGCCCATCGCCTCGAGCTCGTCGACGGCCTCGTCGACGTCGAGCTGGCCGATCCGCGGGAAGTCGCCCGCCATCGTCTCGAAGATCTCGGGTCGCGTGCGGGTGCCGTCGGCAAGGACCAGCAGGCGGTGCACGGCGCCGTCGGGGTCGTGCAGCGTCACGACGTCGCGGCGTCCGATGATGTGCAGCTCGCCGCGTCCTCGCAGCAGGGGTCCGGCCATCGTTAGTCGCGGCAGCAGCGCCGGCATGTCGTGCTCCTTTGGCTCGTCGGTGCCCACACTGGATGGAGCGCGCCGCGCGCGCGCTGATACACCTTGCCGCGGGAGCCGGTGCGCTACGTCCCGCTGCGATCCGCCAGGATGCGCCGCTCGTACTCGGCCATGCTCTCTGCGGAGCCGCCGTTGGTGGCGGCGGGGGCAGCCGGCGCGGCGGCAGCCACGACAGGCGCAGGCGCGGCGGGCGACTTGGCCTTCTTGGCCTTCTTGGCGGGCTTCGAGGTCGGAGCGCTGCTGAAGTCCGTCCGTGAACCGCTGGACTCCTCGAGCCGGCCCGGGATGAGCGCGTCGGCCAGCGGGACGTCGCGCTTGACGACACGGATGCCGTAGACATAGGCGAGCGCGCCGCCGAGCGTTCCGCCGAGCGTGAGCAGCCCGAGTGCCGCGCAGCCGGCGATCAGGCCCGAGGTCGTGACCTCGCTGTCGAGGTAGCCGGGACGCTGCAGGACCCAGGTCGCCGCGAAGGTCGCCGTCGCGAGCACCATGACGATCAGGTGGTAGTTGGCGAGCGTGCGGGCCCGCGAGCCCTTGCTCAGGTCGGCCCAGTCCAGCAGGCCCGTGAGCGTGGTGGGGACGGCTACGAGCAGGCCGCCGGAGATCGCGAGCAGCGAGCCCTTCGCCATCGCCTCCTCCTCGAGGCCGCAGAAGCCGGCGATGAGCATGAGCACGCCGACGGTGTAAGCGCCGATGCTGACGTCGGTGAGCGGAGCGTGGGAGGGCTTGCCGGCGAAGCCCTTGATGAGGGTGAGCATGCTCGTCCTTCGCGGTGGCCGCGCGACCGGATGCGAACGTGACGCGCTGCCGCTCGCCGCAATGGCCCCCGGGGCGAACCGCCCGCGCAGAGTCCTGGACTCGCGGCCAATGGTCGCGGCACGCACGAGCGCCGAGAATGCGAGCATGAGCGAGGTGGACACCGCGCGCCCGCTGTCGGACTACAACCCGGCCGCCGGCTTCTTCGACGAGCTCTTCGGCGCGGACGGGACACCCCATCCGCACTGCCTGGCCCTGGCCGAGGCGCTCGACGCCCTGGGCGCGGACCAGCTCGTCGCCGCCGGCCGCCGGCGCGACACGATCTTCCTGCAGCAGGGCATCACGTTCGACACGACCGGCGAGGACGGCCCGACGCTCGAGCGGCCCTTCCCGCTGGACCTCGTGCCGCGGATCCTGCCGGCCTCCGAGTGGACGCACATCAAGCGCGGGCTCGCCCAGCGCATCCGCGCGCTGAACCGCTTCGTCGACGACGTCTACCACGCGCGCGAGATCGTCCGCGCGGGGATCGTGCCCTGGCGGCTGGTCGTGTCGAGAAGCCACTTCGCCCGCGCCGCGCACGGCATCCGCCCGCCCGGCGGCGTCTACTGCCACGTCGCCGGCTGCGACCTCGTCCGCGACGCCGACGGCTCGTGGAAGGTGCTCGAGGACAACGTCCGCACACCGTCGGGGATCTCCTACGTCCTCGAGAACCGCGTCGCGATGACGCGCCTGCTGCCCGGCCTCTTCAACGAGTACCGGGTGCGGCCGGTCGATCACTACCCGCAGCTGCTCCTCGCCGCGCTGCGGGCCGTGGCTCCCGCCGCCGAGGGCGAGGCGACGGTGGTCGTCTGGACCCCCGGCCCGCTGAACTCGGCCTACTTCGAGCACGCCTTCCTCGCCCGCCAGATGGGCGTCGAGCTCGTCGAGGCCTCCGATCTCGTCGTGAGAGACGACGTCGTCTACATGCGCACGACCGACGGCCTGCAACGCGTGCACGCCGTCTACCGCCGCCTCGACGACGACTTCATCGACCCGCTCGAGTTCCGCCCGGACTCCGTGCTCGGCGTGCCGGGGCTCATGCGCGCCTACCGCGCGGGCACGGTCGCGCTCGCCAACGCGGTCGGCACCGGCGTGGCGGACGACAAGGCGATCTACCACTACGTCCCGGAGATGATCCGCTTCTACCTCAACGAGGAGCCGCTGCTGCGCAACGTCCCGACGTACCTCCTGAGCGACCCGGACCACCTCGAGGCGTCGCTCGCCCGCATGGACGAGCTCGTCTTCAAGCCGACCGACGGCTCCGGCGGCAAGGGCGTGTTCATCGGCCCGTCGACCCCGGCCGACGAGCTCGCCGGCCTCGCCGACGTCATCCGCCGCTCGCCGGACAAGTGGATCGCGCAGGAGGTCGTGCACCTGTCGACGGTCCCGACCGCTGGCGACGACGGCGTGCTCGCGCCGCGCCACGTCGACCTGCGCCCGTTCGCGGTCTTCGGCGAGACGATCTCGATCGTGCCCGGGGGCTTGAGCCGCGTCGCGCTGACCGAGGGTTCGATGATCGTCAACTCCTCGCGTGGGGGCGGCTCGAAGGACACGTGGGTGCTCGAGAGCGGCGACGACCACACGGACCTCGCCGCCCCGCAGCACCCCGAGAGCCTGCCTCCGGCGCTCCCCGACCTGCGCTACGGCGCCTGGACCGGCCAGGTCCAGCAGCAACAGCAGCAGTGCTCGCCCGGATAGCGCAGGAGCTCTTCTGGCTCGGGCGCAACCTCGCGCGCGCCGAGCACACGTCGCGGCTGCTGGACGGCGTCTTTCAGGCCGACCTGCAGGGGCGCCCGGAGGGCATGGCCTCGTCGACGACGCTGTCGTGGGAGTCGCTCATGCACATCATGGGCGGCCGGCGCGACCGCGAGGTCGCCGACGACCGCGACGCCGTGCTCGACGCGCTGACCCGCGACGCCGAGAACCCGGCCTCGGTCGTCGCCTGCGTGGCGCGGGCGCGCGAGGGCGCGTCGGCCGTGCGCGACGTCATCTCCGCCGAGATGTGGGAGGCGATCAACACGACGCACCTGCGCCTGCGCGACGGCGACTTCGCGACCCGCTCGCCGTCGGGGCCGTACGGCATCTACCAGCACGTCAAGGAGCGCTCGGCGCTGTTCTGGGGCCTGACCGCGCGCACGATGCTGCGCGACGAGGCGAGCGCGTTTCTCATCGCGGGCGGGCGGATCGAGGCCGGCGACATGGTCCTGCGGATGCTGCGCGTCGCGCTGCCGGTGGTGCCGGAGGGCAACGAGGCCGACGGCCAGGCGATCGCGCTGCTGCAGGCCGTCGGCGGCTTTCAGGCCTACCGCCGCGCGGTGCCGGCGCCCGCGCACGCCAAGCCCGTGGCGCGCTTTCTGCTGTTCGAGCGCAACTACCCCGACTCGGTCGTCGCGGCGGTCGACGCGGTCAACGCCTCGCTGCGCACCGCCGACGCCCATCCGCGCAGCTCCGAGCCGATCCTGCGGCTCAGCCGCCTGTCAGCCGACCTCGAGTTCCGCCGCAGCGCGGAGTCCGACGCCGACCTGCGGATCACCTGCCAGGAGGTCCAGCGCGAGCTCGGGCTCGTCGACGCCGACATCGCGCAGCGGTACTTTGGCGGCGCACGAGCCGCAGCCGCATAAGAGACCCCGCATGCACTTCGCCATCCGCTTTCGCACGGAGTACGTCTACGACGCGCCCGTGTCGGACAACCTCAACGCGCTGCGCGTGCGGCCCGCGACGACCTCGACCCAGCGCTGCGACGAGTTCACCGTGCGCATCGATCCCGAGGCGCGCGTCGGGCGCCACTCGGACTACTTCGGCACGGAGGTGCTCGAGTTCGGCATCGTGCGCCCGCACAAGCGCCTGACGATCGACGTCCGCGCGCGGGTCGTCACGGCCGAGCCGCCGCAGCCGCCGGACGTCTCGTGGCCGGCGCTCGACACCGACGCCTACGCCGAGGCCGCGGGCGAGTACCTGCTGCCGGCGCTCGACGAGCCGCCGCCGGAGCTGCTCGATGAGCTCTGCGCCGACGCTCGCGCGGACACGCCGCTGGCGACGCTGGAGGGCCTGTGCGACCTGATCCCCGATCGCTACGAGTACCGCAAGGGCGCGACGTACGTCGGCTCGACGGTCGAGGAGTTCCTGCAGGCGGGGGCCGGGGTCTGCCAGGACTACGTCCACCTCGGGCTCATCCTCCTGCGCCGCAACGGGATCGCGGCGCGCTATGTCAGCGGCTACCTGTGGGCCGCGCCGGCTGACGAGGGCGACGACTCCGTCGAGGTCGAGACGCACGCGTGGCTCGAGGCGCTCCTGCCGGGCGAGAACGGCCGCGGCGAGCCGGTCTGGGTCGGCGCCGACCCGACCAACCGCCGCCTGGCCGGCGAGCGCCACGTGAAGATCGGCCACGGGCGCAGCTACGGCGACGTGCCGCCGGTGCGCGGCGTCTACCAGGGCGGCGCCACGTCACGGCTCGAAGCGAGCGTCTCGATGACCCGCCTGGACCCGCAGGCCAGCGCCCG
>CAWIXC010000021.1:0-458827 GCA_963839905.1 uncultured Actinomycetes bacterium
CGCAGCCGAGGTCCAACCCCAGCCCAGGTAGTCGCACACGCCCATCGCACCGGTCGGGTTGTTCTTCATCGCCGGGATGCCGCCATACGTGGCGCACGTTCCCAGCGCGACGACCGCTGCTGCCTTGGGTGCCAACCGGTCAACCCACTCGTTCGTGGTGATCGGCTGCCCGTTCGAGGGGTTCACGCCCATACCTGCGAAGTGACCCTCGCCATTGATCTTCTCGTTCGGCAGCGAGCCCTCGACGATGAGGACGAACGGATCAAGCTTGCCCGCCTCCGCGTCATACCAGGCCTGCATGAACTCCGCGCCGTTCTCATACGCGAGCACGGGCGTATGCGCGACCACCTTCGGCATACCCGGGATCGCGCCCGTGATGATGTCCTCGAGGCTCGGGTTGACCGCCGACGTCATGGCAACCGAGTCACCATCGCAGCTGAGCCCCGACGTCATCCAGATGACGTGAGCAGTGATGTTCTCCGTCTCGTGCTGCCTTGGTGCGAACTCGATTGATGCCATGTGAGCTCCTCCCTGTTCGACTAACAGATGCGGGGCAGTGGATCGCCCACGAGCTGATCCATCACCCGCTTACCACCGAAGGCGGTCGCCATCAGGACCATTCCTTCGGGTTCGGTCTTGCATTCGCCGATTTCCGCGGCCTCTTCGCCGCCCGGCATAGACCGCAATGCGGCCAGCGCCACGTCCGCCGCCTCGGGGGCAACGATCGCGACGAGCTTTCCTTCGTTGGCTACGTGCATCGGGTCAAGCCCGAGGATCTCCGAAGCCCCTGCCACGGCCGGGTGCACGGGCACCGCGGCCTCGTTGATGACCATCGCCACGCGCGATGCTCTTGCGAGCTCGTTGAGGACCGATGCGACGCCGCCGCGGGTCGCGTCGCGCAAGCAGCGCAGCGACGGACCTGCTTCGTCCAGCAGCGTGTCGACCATCGGCCAAAGGCATTGTGTGTCCGACGTGATGTCCGCGTCGAGCTCGAACTCGCCGCGCGCGAGCATGATCGCGGTGCCGTGATCGCCGATCCGGCCGGACACGAGGATCTTGTCGCCGGGGCGCAGCGCCGACGGCGACATGTCCGCGCGGTCGTCGAGCAGGCCGATCCCCGTCGTGCAGATGTACATCTTGTCGCACATGCCGCGCGGGACGACCTTGGTGTCGCCGGCCACGATGTTCACGCCGGCGTCGCGCGCGGCGACGGCGATCGCGGCGACCTGGTGCTTGAGCTCGTCGGCCGGCAGGCCCTCCTCGAGGATCAGCGACAGCGTCAGGGCAAGCGGGCGAGCACCGGCCATCGCGAGGTCGTTAACCGTGCCGTTGACGGCGAGGTCGCCGATCGTGCCGCCGGGGAAGACGATCGGGCTGACGACGAAGCTGTCGGTCGTCATCGCGATCTGCCCGCCCAGCACGTCGACCGTGCCGGCGTCGGCCATCGCCTCGAGCGTCTCGTTGGCGAAGGCCGGTACGAGCAGGCCCTCGATCAGGCCCTGCGTCGCCTTGCCGCCGGCGCCGTGCGCCATCGTGATCTGGGTGTCGCGGAACTTCTGCTTCTTCGCGCGCGCGGTCTCGATGATGTTGAGCACCTTCTGCTCACGCTCTGAGACTTCAGACGGCATTTCGCCCTACGGTCCTCTCAAGTTCGGACCTTCGGTCGACGAGTGTCATACGACTTCCCGCTCGCGCGCAAAGCGCCCGTAGTTGTAGTACGCGGCACAGGCGCCCTCGCTGGACACCATGCAGGTGCCGATCGGTCGCTCCGGCGTGCAGCCGGATCCGAAGACCTTGCACTCCCACGGCTTGATGACGCCCTTGAGGACCTCGCCGCACTGGCAGGCCTTCGGGTCGGCCACGCGCACGCCGGGAACCGAGTAGCGGATCTCGGCGTCGAGGTCGGCGTATGCCTTGGAGAGCTTCAGGCCGCTCTGCGAGATGAAGCCCATGCCGCGCCACTCGAAGTGCGGGCGCAGCTCGAAGACCTCGCCCATGACCTGCAGCGCGCGCAAGTTGCCCTCCCACGGGACGACGCGGGCGTACTGGTTCTCGACCTCGCAGCGACCCTCCTTCAGCTGGGTCAGCAGCATGTGGATCGCGTGCAGCACGTCGAGCGGCTCGAAGCCGGCGACCGAGATCGGCTTGCCGTACTCGGCCGGGATGAACTCGAACGGGCGGACGCCGACGACGGTCGACACGTGGCCCGGCCCGATGAAGCCGTCGAGGCGCAGGTCGGGCGAGTCGAGCAGCGCGCGCAGCGGCGGCACGATCGTCACGTGGTTGCACATGCAGAAGAAGTTCGGGACGCCCTCCGCCTTGGCGCGCTTGAGCGTCAGCGCCGTCGACGGCGCGGTCGTCTCGAAGCCGATCGCCATGAAGATGACGTCGCGCTCGGGGTTGGCCTTGGCGATCCGCAGCGCGTCCAGCGGCGAGTAGACCATCCGGATGTCGGCGCCCTCGGCCTTGGCATCGAGCAGCGAGCCGTCGGAGCCAGGGACGCGCAGCATGTCCCCGAAGCACGTGAAGATGACATTGTCCTCGTGCGCGAGGGCGATCGCGTCGTCGACGCGGCCCATCGGGATGACGCACACCGGGCAGCCGGGCCCGTGGACGAGCTCGACGTTCGAGGGGAGCAGGTCGTCGATCCCGAACTTGTAGATCGAGTGCGTGTGCCCGCCGCAGACCTCCATGAACTTGTAGTGGCGGCCGGGCTCGACGAGACCAAGGATCTCGCCGGCCAGCGCCTGGCCCAGTGCCGGGTCGCGGAACTCGTCTACGTGCTTCATGCGGGGCCCTCCTCGGTAAGCCGGGCGATAGCGGTGCCGGCGTGGACCAGGAGCGTGTCCCCCGGCGCCACCGGGGCGACTAAATCGATTTCGACGGTTTCGGAATTCCCGTCGTCGTCCGCGCAGAGCGCGAGACCCCGTTCCTCGTCGAGGCGCATGACGGTCAGGGGAAGCGCGACATCGCCGCAGGTAATACAGCCGGTCGTGTGATCGCATGCCGGTGCGGTTGGCGCAAACGCAGCCGCCGCGTTGGCGATCAGGCGCGTCATTCGATGATGCTCGCCTTCAGATCCTCGAGCTCCTGCTCGTAGTCCTCGCCCATGCTCTCGAGCATGCGGCGTGTCTCGCGTGCCTCGCCCTCGTCGATCTTCGACATGGCGAAGCCGACGTGGATGAGAACCCAGTCGCCGGGGCCGACGCCCTCGCCGTCCTCGTCGAGCAGGCCAATGTTGACGTTGCGTTGAACGCCAGCTACGTCGACCTTTGCGAGACGGTTGGTCTCGTCGACTACTTCAAGAATCTGACCGGGAATCGCCAGGCACATTTGCGTCTTCAAGCCCCCGTTGTAGGTACGTCGGGACAGCACGGGCAATGCGACAGGGGGAGTCGTACCACTCGTGCACTCCCGGCACTAGATGTGCGGATCACCTTGCGGGCAATCCCGACCAACGCGGTCCCAGTTCCCCTTGCAGTCGGGCTAGGTGCGCATATCACCTTGTGCCCGCGCTCGCCGCCGTGGTACCAACGAGCACGTCGGATTAGCTGCTGTGTCCAGACCGGAAAGAGAAGGGTGGAGCCCGCGTGTCTTCAGGCCGATCGGTGACGCAGGACCCCATCGAGCAGGCGCTCGAGAAGCTCGGGTCGTATGGAGTGCCCGTGAACGAGATCGGGGAGCGTGTCGGTGGCCTTGTCGGCCAGATCGGCGCGTTGGACCCGCTCGAGATCATGGAGCAGCTTGGCTCCATCGACCCCAAGCAGATCGACGTCGGTGAGATGATTGGTGAGGCAAAGGAGAGGTTCGATGAACTCGACGCTTCTCTGAAGGTTCCCTTGATGCTCGTCGCCGGATTCGTGGGCGCCCGGGTGGTGAGGTGGATTGTTCGCTGAGGCGGACAGATCACGAGCGCTCGTTACCCGCGCGCGCGTGAGCGTGTACGCATGAACGCAATCGCGAAGGATGAGACAGCCGACGGACCGGCGCAGGATCTGCAACGAGCGCCGGAGAGCCGCAGTATGGTCTCCGCGCGGGAAGCCGGACGAAATCGCGCCGCAGTGGCGGCGGGCTTCGTCGCCGGCGGCGGTCTAGGTGCGGCGCTGAGCGTACCCCTGCGGGTGCTCGGCGGCGGACCTCGCACACCAGCGTTGAAAGGCAGGCACATGCGGAACAGGAAGCTCAATGCGCAGCTGGCGCCGGCGATGATGTCGCTGGCTGCCACGAACCAGCAGCTGCTCGGCCTCGTCGGGTCGCGACGCAACATCCTCTGGCGGGTTGCACCGCTCGCCATCGGCGCAGCGGCCTTCCGCTACGCGACGGCCGAACCCGAAGAGCGCGAGGCGATGCTCGAGCAGGCTCAGGCGCTGCTATCCCAGGGCCAGGCCGTGCTCGAGAGCACCGGCGTCCTGGACAAGGTCTTCAAGTAGCAAGACCTGAAGGACCGCCTGCTCCGGATTCCCGGAGCAGGCCCGTTGGCACCGGGACCAGGCCCTGCGGGACATCCCGTACGCACCTGCGGGTCATCTCGTCTTGTGGCGGCCCCGGGGCGCGACCACAATGGCCGGCGTGGTCCTCGACTCCGCCACACCGGCTCCCCCGACCCCACCGCTGCGCCGGGTCCGCGACGGTCGCTGGCTCGCTGGCGTCTGCCGCGGCCTCGCCAGCCGCTGGGACCTCAACGTCGTCCAGGTGCGCGCGCTGTTCGTCCTCGCGTCGGCGCTTGGTGGAATCGGCGTGCTCGCGTACGTCGCGTGCTGGCTCGTGCTGCCGCTCGACGCCGACGACGCCGACAGCCCGTCGCTCGTGCGCGGGCTGGCATCCCTCGCGCTCTTGGCCGCCGCCGGCGCGGGGCTGGCGACGATCGGTGCGGCGGCTGCCGCGACGACGTTGTTCGGCTTCGGCTGGGCGGTCGTCGTGGCGGCCGCCGTGTTCCTCGTCGCCGCGCTCGTCGCGTGGCCGGTGGTGCGGCCGGCGTGGGCGCTCGCAGCGCTTACGGCGGCGCTCGTGCCGGCGGTCGCCGTGGCGGCGAGCGGCGTGCGCATCGCGCCGCAGAGCGGGCTCGAGACCGCCGCGCCGAGCACGGTCGCGGACATCCCGCGGGCCGGCTACCGGGCCGGCCTCGGCGACCTGCTCGTCGACCTGCGCCACTTGGAGGCGCCCCGCGGCAGTGTCGTGCCGGTGCGCATCGAGAGCGGCACGGGCGTGACGGTCGTCGCGCTGCCGCGCAACCGCTGCTTTCACCTCGATGTCCGCTATCGCACGAGCGAGGCGTGGGCCGTCACGCACCGGCTGTCGCGTCGCGTCCCGAAGCGTGCCGCGACGTTCTATGGCGAGAGCTATCCCGTCAACGGGCACTGGCGGCGCAGGAGCAGCGACCCGGGCGCGCCGACGCTGGCGATCGACTACACGGCCGTCGTCGGGACGCTCACGATCCGCGACTACCCGCTCGAGACGGGCCCGCTCTACGAGCCCTGGTGGCCGCGGAACATCGGCCGCCCCGCGTCGCCCGCCGACCGGCGGCGGGCCTGGCGCGACCGGACGTCCAGCCGCTCCGTGAAGCGTCGCTGGCAGCGCTGGGAGAAGCAGGTCGCGCGCTTCGACGCGAACAAGCGGCGGCTGCAGGCCGGAGCGTGCGCGCCGAGCGAGGCCGCGCGGTGAGCTCGATCGCCGCGCCCGGACGGTCGCGCCGCGCCGATCCGGCGTGGCGCGCCACGGCGCTGGCGGGGCTCGTCCTCATCGCGGCGCTCGCGCTGGCGACCGCGGCCTCGGGGCGCGATGCGCGACTTGCCGCCGTCGCGCTTGCCGCCGGCATACCGCCCATCGCCGTCGCGCTGCTGGCGCCCGGTGCGGTGCGGGCGCTGCGCGGCGCGGACGGGCGCTCGCTGCTGGCCGCGGCGGCCCTGGTCGGGGTCCCGCTATGCGCGCTCGCGCTCCTCAACGGCCTGATGCCGGTCGCGATCGCGCTCACGTCGGCCGTGTGTGGCCTGGCGCTGATCGGCGACGACCTGCGCGGACGCACGCGCCGTGAGGGCCGCGCCGCGACCCGCACGCCGTGGCAGCAGATGACCGCCCGCGAACGCGTCCGCGGATTGCCCTGGCGCGTCGTCGTCGGCGCGCTGCTGGTGGGCTGGTCGGCGGTGCTCGCGCTGGTCGTCGTCGGGCCGACGGTCGCGGACGGCGGCGCGCTGCTGGTCGTGCTCGTCGTCGTTGTCTTGCTCGGTGCCCTCGCGGTCATCGGCCTGCCGGTGCTCGTGAGCGTCGCCGCGAGCGCGGATCGCGCGCGCCTCGCGCGCGCCCGCGAGGAGGAGCGCCGGCGCGTGGCCGCGCACCTGCACGACTCCGTGCTGCAGACGCTCTCGCTCGTGCGCCGCCAAGCGCACGACCCTGTCGCGGTCGCGCACCTCGCACACCGCCAGGAGCGCGCGCTGCGGGCGTGGATGGCGGGGCGCGCGGAGCCGGGGCTCGACACGCTGGCGGGCGCGCTCGAGGCCGCCGCCGAGCAGGTCGAGGCCGAGGAGCGGGTCGAGGTCGGGGTCACGCTCAACGGCGACCGCGAGCTCGACGCCGTAAGCGACGAGCTCGTCGCGGCCGCGCGCGAGGCCCTGCGCAACGCGGCGCGCCACGCCGCCGGAGCGCCGATCGTGATGTTCGCCGAGATCGACGGCGCGCAAGCCGCCGTCTACATCCGTGACGAGGGACCGGGCTTCGACCTCGCCGAAGTGCCGCCCGAGCGGCGCGGCGTGCGCGACGCGATCGTCGGCCGGATGGCTGCGATCGGCGGGCAGGCGACCGTCGAGAGCGTCGCCCGCGAGGGTACGGAGGTCACGCTGCGCCTGCCCGCTGCGCGCGGCGGATCGGCCCGATGACGGTTCGCCTCGTCCTCGTCGACGACCACCACCTGTTTCGCGCGGGGGTGCGCGCGGAGCTCGCCGGGGCCCGGGCGCGAGTTACCGTGGTGGGCGAGGCGGGAACCGTCGCGGAGGCCATCGCGCTGATCGAGGAGTGCGCGCCGGATGTCGTGCTGCTGGACGTCCATCTGCCCGACGGTGGCGGCCTGGCGGTGCTCGAGGCGTTCGGCGACCCGGACCGCCCGCCCGGCGCAGCGGGGCGCGGCGTTCCCGCGTTCCTCGCGCTGTCGGTCTCCGACGCGGCCGAAGACGTCGTGCCGGTGGTGCGCGCCGGCGCTCGCGGCTACGTCACGAAGACGATCGCCACCGCGGCCCTCGTCGATGCGATCGAGCGCGTGCATCAGGGCGACGCATACTTCAGCCCACGCCTGGCCGCGTTCGTGCTGCAGGCCTTCAGCGCGCCGGAGCCCGCGGCGGACGCCGAGCTCGATCAGCTCACGCCGCGCGAGCGCGACGTCCTGCATCACCTCGCCCGCGGCTACCCCTACAAGCGCATCGCGAGCCGGCTGGGCATCAGCCCGCGAACCGTCGAGACGCACGTCAGCTCGGTGCTGCGCAAGCTGCAGCTCTCGACGCGCCACGAGCTCAGCCGCTGGGCGAGCCTGCGCGGCTTGGCCGACGAGTAGCGCGAGCCGGGGATCGCCCGGCGCGCCGCGCCGCCCGCGCCGCCGCGCCGCCCGCGCCGCCGCGCCGCCCGCGCCGCCGCGCCGTCCGCGTCGCCGCCCACCGGCTCCTAGCTCGCGGCCTCCGCGTGGATGCGCTTGCGGTCTGAGCCCTTCTGGCACAGCCGGCCGCCGTCGCGCCCGTAGCGGACCGCGACGCACTCGGCCATGATCGACAGCGCCGTCTCGCGCGCCCCGGTCGCGCCGAGGTCGAGGCCCACCGGCGCGCTGATGCGCGCGAGCTCGTCGTCGGTGACGCCGTGCTCCATGAGCCGCTCGCGGCGCTCTTTCTGGGCCCGCTTGGAGCCCATGGCCCCGATGTACTTCGCGTCCGAGCGCAGCGCCATGAGCAGGACCGCGTCGTCGAGCTTGGGGTCGTGCGTCAGGACCGCGATGTAGGTGGCGGGGTCGATCGCGCCGAGCTTCTCGAACGCGTCGTCCGGCCAGCCGGCGACGACGTCGACCGCGTCGGGGAAGCGGTCGCGCGTCGCGAAGCGCGCGCGCGGGTCGACGACGTACGCGCGCCAGTCGGCGACCTTCGCGAACGCCGAGAGGTGCGTCGCGAACTCGACCGCGCCGAAGATGACGAGGCGGGGCTGGGGCGCGGTGATGTCGATGAAGAGATCGCCGCGGTGCTCGGACTTGTCCGACCACATGAGCTCCTCGGCACCGGCGACGCCCTCGGCGTCGAGCTCGGGGTCGCCGAGCGTGCCGTCCGTCCGGCCGTCGGTGTGGACCAGCAGGCGCTCTCCCGCGTGCGGGCCCTTGAGCGCCGTCACGAGCGCCGCGCGGCCGCCCTCACGGGCGATCTGCGCGAACGATGCTTGCACGCTCATGGCTCGTACCGCTCGACCCAGACGTCGATCTCGCCGCCGCACGGCAGGCCGACGTCGAACGCCATGTCGTCGGTGATGCCGAAGGTCAGGAGCTGCGGGTCGTCGCCGGCGATGACGCCGTCGGCGATCTCGATGACGGCGCCCTCGACGCAGCCGCCGGAGACCATCCCGGAGATCTCGCCCTTGTCGTTGATCGCCATCTTCGAGCCGGGCGGGCGGGGCGCCGAGCGCCGGATGCCGACCACGGTGGCGAGCGCGACCTTGTCGCCTCGCTCGATCCAGCGGTCGACGTCGTCGATTACGTCCTTCATCGCGTTGCTCCTTCCAGGAAAGACTGACCCGGGCGCTCTGGCGACAACGTGTGTCCGAGCGGCCCCTGCAAAGCACCTTACCCGGGGGTACTGCCCGGCTCCCGTGCGCGGATCAGGAAGCTGGCGCGCGGGCGGTGTGGATCCTGGCCGAAGCAGCCTGGCACGGCGCGCCTCAAGGCGCGCCGGCCGGGCAGCGGACTACGCCTTGGCGAGGTTGTCCGCGAAGGACTTCACGAGCTGCGTGAGGACCGCGACCGTCGTGCCCTCGCCCATCGACGCGGCCTTGCCGGACACGTTGGCGTTCGCGCTGATGTTGACCGTGCTGCCCGACATCGAGATCGTGACGTCGCCGGCGGCGTTGCTCTGGCCGCCCTTCTCGCGCGTGTTCGCGGAGATCTGCGCGGTCTGGCCGCTGACGGACTTGATCTCGACGGGGCCGGTGAAGACCATGCCCATCGAGCCCATCTTGACGGTAATCTCGGCCTGGGCCTTGTTCGCGTCCCCGCTGAGGACCTTGGCGCCGGGAACGCACGGGATGAGCTTGTTGAGGTCCGTGATCACGGCCCAGCTCTGCTGGGCGTTGGGCACGGTGAACGACTCGTTGAGCGTGGGCATGTGTTGCTGTCTCCTTGTGTCCGGTGCAAACGTGGCGGCAGTGTCCGCCGGCCACGTCTGTCGAGCGCGGCCAAGGTGCTGCGCACGGGCTCGCAGGGTGCGAGCCGCCGTGCAGCGCGTGCAGTATGCCAGGTCGGCCGTCCATGCGACCCCCCGGCTACGCCGCTCTGACCGAGAGTGTTTCCCCATTCGTTCGAAGCTGACACGTGCATTGCGCTCGATGGGTCGCCCGCGCGCGCGTGAACAGCGTGGCCGCGAACGTGCCCGGCGCGGCTTGGGCGGCGAGCAAGCCGGCACCGGGAAGTCGTGCATAGAATCGCGCCATGGCAATTCAGACAGGCAACTACACGCTGGGACCGGACACCGCCACTCTTCGAGTGAAGACAGGCCGCCACGGTAGGGCGGCCAAGATGGGCCACAACCTCGCCATCGAGGTTCGATCGTGGGAGGCCACGCTGACGGTGGACGAGGACCCCGCGTCGAGCAGCCTCGCGCTGACCGCCGACGGGTCGTCGCTGCACGTCGTGAAGGGCAAGGGCGGCATGAAGAAGCTCGGCGACGAGGACAAGGCCGACATCCGCCTGACGATCGACAACGAGATCCTCAAGAAGCAGACGATCGAGTTCAAGTCGACCGCGATCGAGGCATCCGGCGACGGGCTGTCGGTCAGCGGCGACCTGACGATCGGCGACACGAGCAACCCCGTGACGTTCGTGCTGGAGGAGAAGAAGGGGGCGCTCGGCGCCAGCACGACCATCACGCAGAGCGAGTGGGGCATCGAGCCGTACGCCGCCCTGTTCGGCTCGCTCATCGTCAACGACGAGGTCGAGGTCGAGGTCGAGGGCACGCTGCCCGATCCCGCGTAGAGGCGGTCGGCAAGTGCGATGCGCTCATCGCCGTGATCGGCCCGCAGTGGCTGGGCATCGAACGCGACATGCGAAAGACGATCGACAAGGACGTCCTCAAGCGCACGCCGATCGCGTTCCGGTCGTCGCGGATCGTCGCCGAGGGCGACGGCTGGTCGCGCCTCTCGTAGGCACTGGATTTGCCGGTCGCACCGAGATGCGGCGAGCCGGTGGCGGCAGGCGTCGCGCGCGCCATCTGACGGGCGTGACGGCGCGGGAACTGTCATACTCCCCGCGCTGTCAAGCGGTCGTTTCGTAGGCCGCGCTAGACCCTGGGAAGGAGCGTGATTGTGCAGGTATCGGCACCATTCGAGTACTGCTCTCCGGGCGCCGCGAACCGGCGCCGCTCGGTTGGCATTGAGGGGAGAGCTTCATGAGCGCCTATAGGGCCGTTTTCCTGCGTGTGCACCCGACGGGCAAGGCCGTGCTCAGCCTGTCGGGAACAGGAGACCAGCGCCAGCTCGCGCAGATCGTGACGAACGAGCTCGGCATCCCGCTGGACGACACCGAGGTCGTGCAGACGGACTACGACCGCTTCGGTGACGGGCACGGGTTCCTCACGGACGGAAGCGCCGGAACGGCGAACGCCGTGACGTCCGTCTGTCGCAAGATCCGCGACAAGGCGCAGCTGCTGGCAGGCGGGATGCTCGGCACGTCGCCGCAGCAGCTCACGTGGGGCAACGGCGCTTGGTACCCCGGCCGCGATCCGTCGCAAGGCAAGCGGATCGAGGAGATCGCGCTGTACGCACACGCGGGAGCCATCGAGCTGCCGCCCGGTATGGAAGGCTCGCTCGACGCACAGACGGCGTACCGCGATTGACGTCGTTGTAGGGGAGGGCTTCAGACGATCATCGCCGTCGGCGACGCGACCTCATCGGGGTCGGCGCTCGTCGGCGGCAGACGATCTTAAGACTTGGGACTGCGTCGCCACGGCCGGCGACCACGGCTGCGAATCGTCGCCATGAGCGCGGCGCAGGTGGCGCCGAATACCGGCGCGGCCATCGCGAGCGTCTCTTCCAGCGGGATCCCGGCGATGTGAGCGACGGGCGTCATCGGTCGGTCGCGTAACCCTCGTCGTCGACGTCGGACCAGCTTCGGCCCGGCGCGGTCTTGCCCTTCTTCGGGACGATGCCGATCATGTTGCTGGGCATCGCGATGCCCACCGAGCCGGAGCCCGCGACGCCCCAGCTCTGCTCCTCGGGCTCACCGTCGAGCGACGGGGGCTTCCAGGTCTTGTCCAGCGCGTCGTCGTCGTAGTCGGCGGCGATCGCCTCGGCCACCTGGTCGAGCGCGTTGAGGTTGTGGCCGCTCACGAGCGCGTTGCAGAACGGCAGCGCCGCGACGAGCCCGCCGGCCTTCGGCTGGAAGCCCGGGGCGCTGACGCGCGGGTTGACCCACACGATGCGGTAGGCGAGGCGCGCCAGGCGCTCCATCTCCCGCGCCACCATGTCGGGGTCGCCACGCTCCCATCCGTCCGAGAGGATCACGATGACCGAGCCTCGGGCCATGCCACGGCGGCCGTAGCGGTCGTTGAAGGCCTTGAGCGCGTCGCCGATCCGCGTGCCGCTCGACCAGTCCTCGACGGACTCCGTGGCACGCCTGATCGCGCGATTGGGGTTGCGGCCGGCGAGCTGCTTGGTCAGGCGCGTGAGGCGCGTCGCGAAGACGAACGCCTCGTGGTCGGGCCCGCTCGCCCGCGCGCAATGCAGGAACTGGAGGTACGCGCGCGCGTAAGGCTCCATCGAGCCCGAGATGTCGCACAGCAGGACGAGCCGGCGCTTCTGCACGCGGCGGCGCCGGCGGGCGAGCTTGATCGGGTCGCCGCCCGTCTTTAGGCTGTTGCGCAGCGTGCGGCGCATGTCCATGTGCTCGCCGTGACGGCCGCGCTTGCGGCGGCGCGTGCGGCGCACCGGCGTCGCGAGATCAAGCCGGACCATGAGCCGGTACAGCGCGGCGAGCTCGTGCGAGGCAAGCGCCGAGAAGTGCTTCTCCGACAGCTCCTCCTCCTCGCTCGCCGAGAGGATCGGGATCTCCTGCTCGTCGGCGTCTTCCTCGTCGTCGTCGCCGTCGCCGCTCGCGTTGTTGAGCTCCGTGCCGCCCTGACCGGAGTCGGGGAGATCCTCCTCGTCCAGCTGGTCTTCCTCGTTGTCGCTCTCCTCCTTCGGCGGGGCGGGCTCGAGCTCGACCTCCTCGTCGCTCTCGGAGTCCTCCTTCGCGGAGGTCCCGAAGACCTCGCGAAAGACGCGTTCGAACGTCGGCAGCTGGATGAAGCCCGTGACGAAGACCGCGCGCGTCGTCCAGTACAGACGGCGCCGCGAGACCGGCTTCGTCAGCACGAGCGAGCGCGCGTACTGCTGCGTCTGGCTCGGCGTGACGGGCATCCCGGCGTCGTGGAGGCGCTGGCTGAAAGCCCCCACCACCGCGGGCAGGTCGAGGTGGAGATCCTCGACCGCGAAGACGCCGTCGTCTTCCGCAACCGAGCTGCCGTTGTCGGTCAACCGAGCGTCTCCTCGAGCTCGATCAGACCTTCGAGCCCTTGCGCGCGAATGACCTCCTGATCCTCGGAGTACTTCAGGACCGAGCCGAGCGTCTGGTCGGCGGTCTCGGCCGTGAGGGTCTCGACGCCTAGCAGGTCCAGCGCGGACACCCAGTCGATCGCCTCGGCGATGCCGGGCGGCTTCTGGACGTCGGACTTGCGCATCCGCGAGACCGCGTTGGCGACCTGGACGGTGAGCACCTGCGAGGCCGTCTTGACGCGGCGGCGAACGATCTCGACCTCGCGCTTGGGGCCCGGGTAGTCGATCCACTGATACAGGCAGCGGCGCTTGACGGCGTCGTGCAGGTCGCGCGTGCGGTTGGAGGTCAGGATGACGATCGGCGGGTGCGTCGCCGTGACCGTCCCGATCTCGGGGATCGTGACCGTGGCCTCGGCGAGCAGCTCGAGCAGGAAGGCCTCGAAGTCGTCGTCGGCGCGGTCGAGCTCGTCGATGAGCAGCACGCACGGCCGGGGGCCGGGGTGCTCGAGCGCGCGCAGCAGCGGGCGGCGGATGAGGTAGTCGGGGCCGAAGAGCTCCTCCTCACCGAGGTCCGTGCCCTTCGAGTCCGCGACGCGGATGCTCAGCAGCTGCTTGGGATAGTTCCACTCGTACAGCGCCTCGGCGGCGTCGATGCCCTCGTAGCACTGCAGCCGGATGAGCGGCGTGTCGAGCACCGCGGCGAGCGCCTTGGCGAGCTCGGTCTTGCCGACGCCGGCCTCGCCTTCGAGCAGCAGCGGCTGCGGCAGGCGCAGCGCGAGGAACGTCGACGTCGCGAGCCCTTCCTCCGCGAGGTAGTCGACCTCGGCCAGCATCTGGCCGAGCTTCTCGACGCTCGGCACCAGCCGGCGCATCTCCTCTTCGAGCTCATCGCTGCGTGTCAGTCGACTCATGCACGTGCCTCCACAAACCCGGCCGCGGCCAGGACTGCCTCGTAGTCTTCGGGGGTGTCCACGTCGAGCGGGACGGGTCCTGCGACCGAGAGCTCCACGACATCGTCAGCGCGCTGATCCAGCAGGCGCCAGACGCCCTTGTCGCCGTGGAGATTGCCCAGCTCTTCGAACATACGACGGTGAAACGCAAACGGATGCCCGCGCTGGTCTTCATAGCGGCAGACGGCAAGTGGCGCGTCGCCGCGGGCGTCCAGCAGCGCCTCGACGGTGTGGACGGTCACGCCCGGCATGTCGCCGAGCATGAGGACGAGCCAGTCGGCGCGCTCGTCGATGGCGCCCAGCGCTGCGGCGATCGACGACGAGCAGCCGCTGCCGAACGCCTCGTTGACGACGACGTCGGCGCCGCTCAGGTCGACCTGCTCGCGCACGCCGTCGGCGGCGCCGCCCAGCGCCACGATCAGCTGGTCGAAGGGGCAAGCGCGCGCGGTGTCCAGGACATGGCCCAGCAGGGTCTTGTCGCCGTAGGGCAGCAGCTGCTTGGGCCGTCCCAGCCTCCGCGAGCCTCCTGCACCGAACACGAGTCCTGTCACGAAGCCGTCACGTCGCGGCGACGGCATGCTGCTCCTCGAACTTGGCCTTGCAACCATCACAGCAGAAGTACACGGTCTCTCCGTCGTGCTCGACGTGCGGGGTGTCGGGCGCCGCGAGGACTGTCATGCCGCAGATCGGGTCGACCGCGGTCTCGGGCGCTTTCGAGGCCTTACCCCCGGATGCGCCCGACGATGCGGCGCTGGCGCCGGAGCCCATGTGCTCCGCCTCGTACTCCCGCTTGCAGGCCGCGGCGCAGAAGTAGACGGTCTCGCCGTCGTGCTCGACCTGCAGCGCCGAAGGCTCCACGGTGACCGTCATGCCGCAGATCGGGTCGACCGCGAACTCGGGCGCCGCCTCGTCGGCTGGCGCGCGCAAGGTCGGCTTGTAGTCGCCGCCGTACCGCGCCTGGATGATCGCTGCGAAGATCGAGAGCGCCACCTCGGGTGGCGTCCGGGCCCCGATGTCGAGGCCCGCGGGGTTGTCCATCCGTGCGAGCCGCTCCTCGGACACGCCGGCCTCGCGCAGCTCCTCGATGAGCGCGCGGCCGCGCTTGGGGCTCGACAGCAGGCCGACGTACGGCAGGTCGGCTTCCAGCCCGGCGCGCAGCGCCTCGAGCTCGCCCTTGCCGTGCGCCGCGACGACCATCGCCAGGTCGCCCTCCCGCACATCGGCGGGCTCGTCGCCCAGGGCGACGATGTCGAGATCGAACTCCGGCCCGAGGCGAACGAGCTCCTTCGCGATCGGCTTGGAGCCGACGACGTTGACGCGCGGGGTCGGGAGCGTCGGCTCGAGGAAGACCTCGATCGCGCCGCCCGAGAGGCACGTGTTGAGCACGGTCACCGCGCCGTCCTCCTTCTTCGGCTTGCCGTCCTCGTCGACGGGCGCCGGAAGGATGCGCAGCAGGATCGGCTCGCCGGACTCCATCGCCGACCAGGCGAAGAGCCGCACGCTGTGCTCGGCGCAGATGCCGCCGACGAACCCCTGGATCTTCCCATCACTGGTGACGAGCGCGACATCGCCTGCCCGCGCACTCGTCGGCCGTCCTGCACGGACGACGGTGGCGGTGACGTAGGCCGCGCCCTGCGCGGCGAGCTCTTCAGCTCGCCGCGCCAGAGCGGCATTTCTCACTGCGGCGGCTGCGCGTTGCCCTGCATCGCGGCCCACGTGCGCGCCGGGTTGAACGGGATGTCCCCGTGCCGGACGCGACCGTTGGTGTGCACGCGGAGGCCGTCGATGACGGCGTTCGCGAGGCACGGCGGGGACCCGACGCAGGGGGACTCGCCGACGCCCTTGGCACCGATCGGGTGGTGCGGGCACGGCGTGACCGTCTCGCCGAGCTCCCACTCCGGGCACTCGAGCGCCGTCGGGAGGAGGTAGTCCATGAACGACGCGTTCATGCAGTTACCCTGCCTCGTCGAACGAGATCATCTCCATCAGCGCCTGCCCGATGCCCTCGGCGAGGCCACCGTGGATCTGGCCGTCGACGACGAGCGGGTTGATCCGCACGCCGCAGTCGTCCACCGCGATGAAGCGGCGGCAGTGCACGTGGCCCGTACCCGGATCGATGTCCACCACGGCGATGTACGCGCCGTAGGGGTACGTCAGGTTGGGCGGGTCGTACACGGCCTGCGCGTCGAGGCCTCCCTCGAGGCCCTCCGGCATCGGCGATCCGCTGTACGCGTACTGCGCGATGTCCTCGATCGCCGCGCCCTTGGACACGTCGCCTCGGACATACCAGCGGCCCTTCTCCCACGCGAGGTCCTCGGGACGCGTCTCGAGCATCCGCGCGGCGATCAGGCGAGCCTTGTCGCGCACCTTGCGCGACACGACGGCGACGGCGCCGCCGGAGACCGGCGTGGAGCGCGAGCCGTACGTGCCGAGGCCGTACGGGGTCTTGTCCGTATCGCCGTGGCGCACCGTGATGTCGTTCGGCGAGATGCCGAGCTCCTCGGCGACGATCTGCGCGAACGTCGTCTCGTGACCCTGCCCCTGCGTCTGGGCGGAGATCGACACGACAGCCTTGCCGGACGGGTGGACGCGAAGGTCCGCACCGTCGTTCATGGCGAGGCCGAGGATGTCCATGTGCTTACGCGGACCGGCGCCGACGCCCTCGGTGAAGAACGAGATGCCGATGCCCATGATCTCGCCGCGAGAGGCCTTCTCGGCCTGCTCCTGGCGAAGCTGGTCGTAGCCCGCGATCTCCATCGCGACCTTCATGGTCTTGTGGTAGTCGCCGGAGTCATACGTCCAGCCGGTGGCCGACTCGTACGGGAACTGCTCGGGCCGGATGAAGCTGCGCATGCGCAACTCGATCGGATCGACGTTCATCTCCCAGGCGAGTGCCTCGACCATCCGCTCGACGAGGTAGACGGCCTCGGTGATGCGGAAGGAGCAGCGGTAGGCGACGCCGCCCGGTGCCTTGTTCGTGTACACGGCCTTGACCTGGCAGTGCGCCGCGTCGAGGTCGTAGGACCCCGTCACGATGTGGAAGAACCCTGCCGGGAACTTGGTCGCCTGCGCGGTCGAGTCAAACGCGCCGTGGTCGGCGATCACGTCGACGCGCAGGCCCGTGATCTTGCCGCCCTTCGAGCACATCTGCGAGTGCATGATGTAGTCGCGAGCGAAGCCCGTGGTCGCCAGGTTCTCGGAGCGATCCTCCATCCACTTCACCGGGGCACCGGCGACGATCGACGCGGCGATCGTGCAGACGTACCCGGGGTAGACCGGCACCTTGTTGCCGAAGCCGCCGCCGATGTCGTTGCACAGGATGCGAATCCGGTGCTCCGGCAGGCCTGCGACCTGCGCGTACACCGTGCGGTGCGCGTGCGGGGCCTGGTTGGCGTTGTAGATGTTCAGCTGACCACTCGCCGGGTTGAAGTCGGCGACCATGCCGCACGTCTCCATCGGACACGGATGCGAACGAGTGTCGATGATGTCGCGCGTGACGATCGTGTCGGCCTCGGCGAACACGCGGTCGGTGGCGGCCTTGTCGCCGGCCTCCCACAGCGGGCTGGCGAGGTTGTCCGTCTGACCGACCTTGTCGTCGCGGATCAGCGGAGCGTCGGGATCCAGCGCCTTGCGAGCGTTGACGATCGCCGGCAGCACCTCGTACTCGACGTCGATGAGCGCGAGCGCGTCCTGCGCCGAGTACGCATCGAGGGCGACGACGAACGCGACCTCCTGCAGGTGGAAGCGGACCTTGTCGCCCGCGAGCACGGCCTGCGTGTCGTAGGAGATGGTCGGCATCCAGGCGAGGCCCAGGGTCTCGAGGTCCTTGGCGATGACGACCGCCGCGACCTTCGGGTGGGCCAGCGCCTTCGACGTGTCGATCGAGATGATGCGAGCGTGGGCGTACGGGCTGCGCAGGAGCGCACCGTGGACCATGCCGGGAAGGCGCACGTCATCGGTGTAGTTGCCCTTGCCGCGGATGAAGCGCGCGTCTTCCTTGCGCTTCATGCGTCCGAAGCCGATGGGCGCGTCCGTTACTCCGCCGGTCGCGTCCTCCAGCCATGTTGCCATCTTGCCTGGTGCTGTCTCAGTAGCCATAGATCAGTTACCTCCGGTTGCCGCGGCGGCCTCGTAGGCGGCTGCCCACCTGATGGCCTTCACGATGTTCACATAGCCGGTGCAGCGACACAGGCCTCCCGAGATCGCTTCGCGAATCTCGTAATCGGTCATCTGAGTGGGGTTCGGGTGTTTGTCGATGAGAGCCCGACCGGTCACCATCATCCCCGGGGTGCAGAAGCCACATTGCAGGGCATGCATCTCGTGGAAGCCCTGCTGAATCGGGTCGAGGACGCCGTTCTTCTCGAGGCCCTCGACCGTCGTGATCTCATGGCCGTCGGCCATGGCGGCGAGCGTCGTGCAGGACTTGATCGGCTCATCGTCCATGAGCACCACGCAGATGCCGCAGTTGGACGTGTCGCAACCCCAGTGGGTCCCGTGAAGCTCCGCGTACTCGCGGATGTAGTGCACGAGCAACAGACGCGGCTCCACATCGTGCGAGTGCGTCTGGCCGTTGATCGACATCGAAACTTGCATATCCAGGCTCTCCTATCGTCCCGCGCGCTCGGCGGCCTTGACCAGTGCGCGCTTGCTCAGAACGCCAGCGACGTGGCGCTTGTAGTCGACCGGCCCGCGGCCGTCGGCGCTCGGCGAGACGTCCTGCGAGGCGATGGCGCCGGCCTGCGCGAAGAGCTGCTCGGACGGCGCCTGGCCGACCATCATCTCCTCTGCACGGGTGATCTGCATCGTCGTCGGGCCGACCGCGCTGCAGGCGAGGCCCGCATCGGTGATCTTGCCGCCCTGGACCCATAGCGCTGCCGAGGCCGCGACGATCGCGAAGTCGCCGGCACGCCGCTCGACCTTCTCGTGCGCGCTGCCGCCGCCCGGCTTCAGCTTGAAGCGGACCTCCTTGAGAAGCTCCGTCGGCTGCACGGCGGTCATGTACGGGCCGATGTGGAACTCGTGCATGTCCACGGTGCGCTCGGCGCCACCGGGCCCGCGGAGAACCGCGACGCCCTTGAGCGCCGTGACCACGCCGGAGAGGTCCTCGGCCGGGTCGGCCTGGCACATCGAGCCGCCCATCGTGCCGCGGTTGCGCACGACCGGGTCCGCCAGAACGTGCTCGGCCTCGAAGAAGATCGGGAAGTGCTTCTGGAGCAGAGCGCTCTCGAGCATGTCGCGATGACGCGTCATCGAGCCGATCACGATCTCGTCGCCTTCCTCGCGGATGTAGTTGAGCTCGGGCTCGATCGGGTTCAGGTCGATGAGGTGACCAGGATCGGCCAGCCGCAGCTTCATCATGGGGATGAGGCTGTGGCCGCCAGCGAGGAACCGGGCGTTGCCGCCAAGCTGCGACATCTGTGCGATGGCGTCATCCATGCTGGTTGCGCGCGAATACTCAACCGGTGCAGGGGTCTGCATTGCCAAGGTGGGACGCTCCTTCCGAGAGTGGACCGACGGACGATCCTATGCACGCTACGATCGCACGGTCAACCGCATGAAGCATTTGCTTAATTGACCCTATCGCAGCTCAGATCCTTCCTGACGGTCGCGCGGCTAGGCTCCGTCAAGGCCGCAGCACGGGCGCTCGCCGTCTCCGAGCCCGCCGTATCTGGCGCAGTCGGAGCATTGCGGCGCGAGCTCGACGACGACCTGTACTTCCGCAGCGGCGGCGCGCTCGTCCTCACGCCGGGGGGACGGCGGCTCGCCAGTGCCGCCGGCGAGATCCTCGCGCTCGCCGACGACACGCGGCGAGCGGTCCGCGAGTCCGGCGGCGTGCAGACGACGCTGCGCGTCGCGGCGACCCAGAGCGTCGCGGAGCTCGCGGCCGAGCCGCTGCTCGACGCGTTCATGCGCCGGCATCCCGGGGTCGCGGTCGCGCTGCAGGTCGCCCGCGGCAGCGAGTTCGCCGAGCTGCTCGCCGATGGCCACGTCGACGTGACGCTCGGGCCGCGGACGCATCGCGACGAGGCGCCGGCGATCGACTCAGAGGCGTTCCTGCGCTATTCGCTCGTCGTCGTGGCGCCGCCGCGGCACGCGCTCGCGGGCTCGACGGGTGTGTCGCCGGCGGCGCTCGTCGGAACGCCGTGGCTGCTGGGCCCGGCCGGCAGCGATCCGTCGACCGAGTCGGGCGCGTTCCTCGCGCGCCAAGCGATCGCCCCGCAGCGCTCGCGGACGTTTCCGAACATCGCCGCCGCGATCGCGCAGGTCGCCGCGGGCCGGGGCGTGACGCTCGCCGTCGCGCACACCGTCCGCGACGAGCTCGAGCGCGGCGCGCTCGTGGTGCTCGACGTGCGCGGCACGCCGATCGCCGGCCTGTGGCACGTGAGCGTGCTCGGCCCCGAGCGCCGGACCGGCCCGGCGGATGCGCTGCGCAGGTTCGTCACGCTGCCAGAGGCGACGCGGGCGATGCTCTCGCGCGCCGGCGGCGTGCCGGACGAGCGCTCCCGGCCGGCGATCCACACACGCCGGGAGCGGTGAGCGCCGGGGCCTTGGGGACCCCGGCGCGGCCTACGTCGGGTCGACGGGCGACGTCTCGACGGGCGCCTTGCCCTGCTCCTTGAGCGCCTGGAACGCGCTGCCGGCGTTGTGATCGTCGTTCGCGCAGTAGCGCGGTGGCGGGCCACCGTGCTTGTGCTGCGGCACGGCCGGCTCCTCGCAGCCGGGATACAAGCAAACCATGGGCTCGGCCCTGACGTCGGATTCCATGTCGATCTCCTCGCGTTCGAACGTCGGCGGCGCGCCGACCCGAACTCGTAACGTAGCAACGTCCATTGCGGCCCATAGCCTGGCGCGCCGGCGTTCGCCGCGGGAGACCCGCGACGGGCGATCCGGACGCCGCGGCGGGCTTCGAAGGTGTGCCGCGAAACCGTTTGGGCATACTCAGGGCATGGCCAGCACGCAGCTGACGCATCTCGACGCCCAAGGTCGCGCGCACATGGTGGACATCGGCGAGAAGCCGGAGTCTCACCGCGTGGCCGTCGCCCGTGCCATCGTGCGCATGGCTCCGGAGACCGCTGCGGCGGTGCTCGCCGGCGACGCGCCCAAGGGCGACGTCGTCGGGACGGCACGCCTCGCGGCCATCCAGGCCGCCAAGCGCACCGACGAGTGGATCCCGCTCGCGCACAGCCTGTCGCTGAGCTCGGTCGACGTCGACATCGACATCGACGCCGACCAAGGAATAGTGAGCGTTACGACGACCGCCCGCGTATACGCTCGTACGGGCGTGGAGATGGAGGCGATGGTCGGATGCGCCGCCGGAGCGCTTTGCGTGTATGACATGGTCAAGGGGATGGAGCGGGGCGTCGTGCTCGAGCGCGTCGAGCTCCTTGAGAAGCAGGGCGGACGAACGGGGACCTGGAGGCGTTATGAACAAGATTGAGCCACTGCAAGACGGCCACGGCCGTTTCATCCGCGACGTGCGGGTGTCGGTGACGGACCGCTGCAACTTCCGCTGCCAGTACTGCATGCCCGCCGAGGGCCTGCCGTGGCTCGAGCGCGACCAGGTTCTGAGCTTCGAGGAGATCGAGCGCCTCGTGCGCGTTCTCGCCTCGATGGGCGTCTGCGACATCCGCCTGACCGGCGGCGAGCCGCTCGTGCGGCGCGACTTCCCCCGCCTGGCCGGCATGCTCGCCTCCGTCCCCGGCGTCGCAGATCTCAGCGTGACGACCAACGGCTTTTTGCTCGAGCGCGACGCCGAGGCGCTCGTGAAGGCCGGCATCAACCGCTTCAACGTCTCCGTCGACTCGCTGCAGCGCGATCGCTTCTTCGAGATGACGCGGCGCGACGCGCTGCCCCGCGTCCTGCGCGGCCTCGAGGTGCTCGCGCAGTTCCCCGACGCGCACCCGATCAAGATCAACGCCGTCGGCATGCGCGACTTCACCGAGACCGAGATCCTGCCGATGGCGGAGTTCGCCCGGACGCACCCCTACGAGGTGCGGTTCATCGAGTTCATGCCGCTGGACGCCGACCATCAGTGGGACCCGAGCCTCGTGCTCACCGGTGACGAGATCCGCGCCGCCATCCACGCGGTCTATCCGCTCGAGGCCGAGCCCCGCGAGCCAAGCGCTACCGCACGCGTCTACCGGTTCGCCGACGGCCAGGGCAAGATCGGCTTCATCAACCCTCTGTCCGAGCCGTTCTGCGGCGACTGCGACCGGATCCGCGTGACCGCGGAGGGCAAGCTGCGCACCTGCCTGTTCAGCTTGCACGAGACGGATCTGCGCACTCCGATGCGCGAGGGCATCTCAGACGACGACCTGCGCGAGATCGTGCGCAACGCCGTCTGGCGCAAGGAGCTCAAGCACGGGGTCAACGAGCCCGGCTTCCGCCAGCCCGAGCGCACGATGTCGCAGATCGGCGGCTGACGAACCTCGCGCTCGCCGAGCCCCCGGGGCTCGGGCCGGCGTCGTCAGTGGCCGTGGCTGCCCGCGCCGAGCATGCCAGCGAAGAAGCTCGCTGAGCAGAGCATCATCCCGATGCGGACGCGATGGCGGCCGATCAAGGCCTTGATGCCACGGAGCGCTCGCAGGTCCGGCCGCACGACGATCGCGACGTAGGCCGCGAGCACGAGCTGGTCGACGGTCGCCGCGACGTCCATGACGCCGACCCGCTCCGGCTGTCCCGCGTACGGGCCGACGGGGATCCCGATCGTCCGCGAGAACAGCCACACCGCCACGATCGCGAGGTTGGCGCCGGCCGCGATGACGAGGCTGCGATCGCTCGGCGGCTTGCGCAGCACCGCGACGCCCCAGAGCACCTGGCCGTAGGTCAGCGCGAGAAAGAACGCGCCGTACAGCCACCAGTGCGTGAAGTGGTCGATCATCGCGATCCCGTGGATCGCGCCGGCGGCGATCGACAGCCAGCCCACGATCTTCACGGCGTCGCGCACCGCCGCCGGGCGTGCCGCTGGGGCCGCGACGGCGCCGCGAACCGCGGCCCGGGCGCGCTTGCCGTCCCCCGGACCGCCGAGTTCGGCCTGGGCCTTCGCGCCGATCACGACACGCGACCCTTGAACGTCGCCGCGATGCGGTCGAACGTCCCCGCGACGGCGGGCAGCCGCGCGGCCGGCTGGGCCTGGAAGACCAGCTGGATCATCCGCCCGCCCTTGAAGAGGAAGTAGTGGTCGTGCGCGCCGTCGGTCGCATCCGAGGCGTAGGTATACCGGTAGCGCCACCCCGGCAAGCCGCCAAGTGTGAGCGGGACGGGGTCGACGAGCTGCTTGGCGCGGGGATCGGCGGAGATGAGGTCGTCGGTGAGCTTGCGCACGACCGACAGGTTCTTGCGCGTGACCGGCGCGAGGCCGACCGCGCTGACGCGCACGAGCAGCGACACGGACGTGTCGCCGTCGGACACGAGCAGCGCGACCTCCGGGTCGTTCTCCGGCTGCGGCAGGCGCGTCCAGGTCGCGGGGTAGTCGATCGTGACCTTCGCGACCTCGTCCCTGAACTGGACCACGTCGGCGCGAGCCGACGGGGTGGCCGATGACGACGACAGCAGATTGCGCCCCGCCCAGATGCCGAGGAGCACCAAGATGCTGAGGAGCAGTACCAGCGCTGCCGCAACAACGGCGATGACCGCCAGCAGCTTGCGATTCACGACATCACCGTCCACCGTCGAAGAAGAGAGAGCCCGGCCGAAGCCGGGCTCTCAGTTCGACGTTCAGCGTTCCCAGGGCCGCAAGCCCTTGACGTTCAGGCGGCCGGGGTCGCCCCCTCCGCCCTCTGCCGGGGGCTCGGGCGCAGCCGCGGGCGGCGGCGCCGACGACTGGAACAGCGGCGGCGGCGAGTATGCCTCCTGCGTTCCGGTCGGCATCTCCGGCGCGGCCGGTGCCTCGGAGCCGTCGCGGTTACGCGGCCGCACGCCAGGCGTGCCGGCGGCCTCGTACTGGCGCGGCGAGTCCTTGCCCACGACCGGGGACTTCGGCCGTGCCCGAGGGTCGCCACCGGGCCGCGGGTACAGCATGGCTGCCGCGGTGGTGGCGTACTTCGGGTCGCGGACTGCCGGGCCGCGAGCGTGCGCCGCGCCGATCGGGGCGCCGCGACCGAGCGACGCCAGGATCTGCGTGCCGCGCGTGTACA
This sequence comes from uncultured Actinomycetes bacterium, assembly GCA_963839905.1. Taxonomy (GTDB): domain Bacteria; phylum Actinomycetota; class Thermoleophilia; order Solirubrobacterales; family Solirubrobacteraceae; genus CADCVQ01. The sequence goes on from CAWIXC010000021.1 coordinate 23,843, forward strand.
CGATGCCCGTGTTGACGACCGGGTAGTTCTTCCCGACGCGCTGGTTGAACTTCGCGCCCTCGCCCGGGAAGAGCGACTCGACGAGCCCCGCGGTGTCGGAGCCGGCCTTCTTGATAAACAGGTTCTCGAGCAGGTTGCGGCCCGCCACGAGGTTCCCGTTGATCGCGTCGACCACGCCGTTGACCGGCGCCGTCTTCTGCACGATCTCGCCGACCGAGTTGATGACGCTCGAGAGGCCCTTGTTGATCTTGATGAGCTCGGCGATCGTCGCGATCAGGTAGATCGCCAAGGCCGCGATGATCAGCGCGATCAGCAGGATCATGATTGCCAGTGGAAGTGACATGTCAGTCCGCCTTGTCCGGGAGGGCCACGTCCAGGGAGCCCCCGTAGTTGGCGACGGATCCGACGATCTGGCTGATGTAGTTCTGCGTCGTCAGCAGGACCACGACCGCGTCGAGGTCCTTCGACCCCGCCTTCGCCACACCGTCGATCGCGTCGATCCGCGGCACAATGCTCTTCGCCGCGCCAAGGATGCCCTTGAGCAGGCCCCCCAGGAGAAACAGGGCGGCGACCAGGATGACGTCCATGACCAGCAGGGCCAGGGATCCAGAAACAGCTGCAGTCACCATGGTCAGCCCCCCGTCGCCTTGCGGACGACGAGCGCGGCCTTCGCGGCGATCCCCGGCAGCACGCCGGCGATCACCTGCAGCGGGCCGTTGATGTCGTGAACCCACTTGAAGAGGCCGCGGAGGTGCTGCGACTCCACCGTCGCGAGCATCCCGCCGAGGTCACCCAAGCCGTTCGAGATGATGATCAGGCGCTTGCGCACCTGGTTCAGCCCGATCGCCAGGATGACGACGAGCAGCGCTGCCTCGACGTAGCTGGTCAGGATCAGGAGATCCCTGCTCATAGCGACTCACCTGCTCCCGTGTAACCGTCCGTGAGGGCGTTCATGTAGCCGTCCTGGATGATCGCCTCTTCGATGACGAGGTTCAGCACCGCCGGCGTCAGCGCCAGCAGCGGGATCTTCGACGTCGATGCTGCGACCACCGGGGCCGTCTCGAGCAGGATCTCGACGCTCGTCTGGATGTCCTTCACGAAGCTCAACAGGAGCATCAGGAGGATGACCACGACGATCAGGACGACGGCACCCATGCCGACGGCGATCTGCCAGAGCGCATGCGTGTCAAACGCGGAGATGGTGGTCATTTGCCCACCGCGACCTTCCTGAGGGACCGGGCCATGTGCAGGATCCGGACCGCGCAGTCGTTGACGAGCTCAACGCCCCTGTCGAGGCTGGTGATCTGAGCGCGAACCGTGTCCACGCCAGCAGCCGCTCCTCTCGCTTGGTCCGCGATGCGTGCCGCCAGCGTGAGGATGATCGAAACGATGATGACCACCACCACGATGACGATGAACGCCAGCGAGAAGCCGATGTACCAATCTGTGTATGTAGCTCCGATTTCCATGATCACTTCTGACAGCTCTGGGATCCGAGCAGCAACGTGCTGCAGTCGATCCCGTTGGCATGGCCGACAACGGTGTTGCCGTGCGAGCTCGCCGGCTCGCCGCTGACGTTCGCGAGGATGCCCTCGAAGTCCGTCAGGATCGGTTTCGCCACGTTGAGAATCGACGTGGCCTGTCCGATGACGGTGTTGACCTGGCCATCGATGTGCTGAACCCGCGAGAGGATCGACGACAGGCTGCCGAGGATCGAACGAGCGCTTCCGTTGATCTCGCTGGCCGACCTGCGGATCGTGATACCGAGACTGCCGATATGCCGGACCTTGTCGTTGATCTCAAGCACGTCGCTGTGGATCGACCCGACGCTGCCGGAGATCCCGACGACGTTCGTGTTGATCTTGCCAGCGATGTCGATGATGTCGAGCACCTTGCCGTTGATCGACTTGAGCTTCGGGTCGATGCCCTTGTCAGCGATCGTGAGCGTGCGGGCCAGGTGGCCTGAGAGGGGGTCTGCCGCCTTGCGGATGGCGGTCGAGATGGCGACGGTCTTCCGCGCCTCGTCGATGAACTTGCCCTCCTTGCCGATCTCCTGAACCGTGTCGTAGATGTTCTTCTCCGGCTTGCCGTTGTCATCCACCCTGTTGGTCACGCCGCTCACCGACCGGTCGATCGACCGGGCGGCAAGCAGGGTTCCCGTCAGGAAGATCACCGAGAGCAGCGCCCAGGCGATCAGGATCACGAGCACCACCGGAGACATCCCTCGAGCTCCGCTGAGGATGTTACGCATGGCTGCGCTCCCCTCTGCTTGTAGTGCGAGCTCCTAGCATCGCGGCCCAAGCGGGTTGAGGAGCGTGGACTTGCAGATGCTCGTGAGGTGATCGTGGGTGTGGTTCAGGCCCACGTTGATCGGGGTCGTGTCGTCGTTGACGGCCTTCAGCGTGGCGTTGATGTTCGTCACGAGCGGCGGGACGGCACCGGTGCCGTTGCTGGACGCCGACTGGGTCGCCCGCAGCTCGGTGTTGATCTGCTTGCCTCGTGTGGAGACGTTGACAAGCACACCTTCCGTGCTGATGAGGCTGCGGCTGATCGTGTTGAGCACGGTGGTCGTGCCCTTCAACGAGTCAGACGTGTCCACGAGCGAGCTCGTGATCGTGCCCAGCTGACCACCGACGGTCACCAGCATCGAGGACGTGTCGGTCAGCGAGCTGTCGACGGTCTTCAGGTTCTGGTTGACGCGGCCGGTCGACCCCTTGATGGAGGTCAGGGAGCCGAGAATGGCAACGCCCTGGCCCGGGATGTCCTTGAGCGCCTTGTCGATCGCCGTGAGGTTCCCGTTGATCGTCTTGACGTAGTCGGGCAGCGGGTCGGCGTCCTTGTTGACGTCGACCAGCGTCTCGTCAGTGTCGCCCAGAGCGTTGTCGATCGAGCTCAGGGCGCTCGTGATCCCGGAAAGGAACCCGATGACCACGACTACGACCAGGATGAGGATCGTGGCGAAGATCCATGTCCACCTGGTATCGGATGCTAGGCGGGGCATAGGGACCTCCGGAATGATTCGTCGTTCATCGTCGCGTCGAAGTGGCTCATGGCTTACCTGCGCACGAGTCGGCCGGCTTGTTCGGGCCGGGCAGCTTGCGGTCGATGCAGCCCGCGGTGTCGAGGATCCGGTCGGAGACGACGAGGATGTTCCCCGAGTCCACCTTGATCGACTGCGCGATGCCGAGGGTCGTGTTCAGACCGCCGACGATGACGTTGGCGTCGTTGTCGATGACCCGCGCGATGCCGAGGATGCCGGAGCCGGTGCCGACCGTCCCGTTGATCGTCTTCGCCGTCGAGTTGATCTGACCGGCGGTGCGGTTGATGCGACCGGCGACGTCGTCGATCTGACCGGCGGTGTCGTTGATCTCACCGGCGACGCTCTGAATCGAGGTCGCGGAGCCGCCAATGGACGAGGCGGTCGTGTTGATCGTGCCGGCCGTCGAGGTGATCGAGCTGGCGAGGCCGTCGATCGAGGTCGCGTCCCGGTTGATCGAGGCCGCGGTGTTGACGATCTTCGTCAGGACCCCGTCGAGCGGAGTGGCCGTCTTCAGGATCGAGCGGGCGATCTTGTTCGTCTGGACGAGCTGTGCGATCGCGTCGGTCGACTCGTTGATCGTCCCGCCGCTCGAGCTGATGCTCTTGGCCTTGCCGTCGATGCTGCGCGCGGTGTTGACCGTCTTGGCGAGAAGACCCGCCGCGATCGTGACCGAGGCCGCAACGAGGACCAGGATGATGAGGTTGACGCCTTGGACGCCGCCCCTGCCTCCGCTGGGACGACCTGCGGTGGTCGTCGGCCCCGAGGTCGCCGTTGGGCGCTGGGACTGCGGTGACTTCGACTTTCCTTTTCGGGTTAGCGTCGGCACGTGACGCTCCGCCGATATGGCGCCGATGCGCCGGGCCATCTAAGCACTGTGGCTCCCCTCTGTTTCGCTCCCAACCGCCCACGACGTTGCGCGCCCCGCACGATCGGTTGCTCGCTCCCTAAATAAGTCCAAAAATCCCCGGACGGGTCCCTGATACGGCTCCCTCTGCCCCGACCCGGCCGATCTGCGGCCCGACACTAGTACACCGCGCCCCGGAATGTCCAGCGGTCGATTGCAGTTGCCCGGGGCCGTGTTCTCAGCGCGGTGGCAGAGCCGTCCTTTAGGCGCCATTTATACCGCTCTCGCGCGAGGAATGCATGCTCCCTGCGGCCGGCTGGCGCGCCGGAGCGAGCGGGAGGGGCCCAATTGCCCCGCATCCGGGCACATGTCGCGATGGCAGCGGCGCTGCCGCTGGAGTACCGTGAGGGCGTGATGGTCATCGACACTGATCTGGCCCGAGTCGTCCTCCCGAAGAACTTCTTGCGCCCGTGTCTGCTGCTGCTGCTCCACGAGAGCCCCGCCCACGGCTACGAGCTGCGCGAGCGACTGCGGCCGCTCGGCTTCAACCGCGACGACCCCGGCCGGCTGTACCGCGCGCTGCGCGCGCTCGAGGAAGCCGAGCTCGTGCGCTCGGCGTGGCACTCCTCGGCCGGCGGCCCGGACCGCCGCACCTACGAGCTCACGCGCGCGGGCGAGGAGCGCCTGCTCGAGGCCGTCGCCGAGCTGCAGGCGATGCACGCCGTGCTCGACAGGTTCCTGCTGCGCTGCGTGGACACCGGGGCGCCCGACGGCCCGCACCGCACCGCCTACGGGCCCGGCTGACGCCGCGAGCCGCCGCAGCGGGGGGCGAGCTTCGATGAAGGTCGTCGTCGTCGGCGCCGGGCTCGGAGGGCTGGGCGTCGCGATGCGCCTGCAGGGGACGGGGCACGACGTGACCGTGCTCGAGGCGCGCGAGCGGCCGGGCGGGCGCGCCTACCAGCTGCGCGACGCGGGCTACACGTGGGACACGGGGCCGTCGCTCGTGACGATGCCGTGGGTGCTCGAGGAGACGTTCGCGGCCGCCGGCCTCAATTTGCAAGATCAGGTGCAGCTCGAGCGGCTGGACCCGTTCTACCGGATCCGCTGGGCGGGCTGCGAGGAGCATCTGGACTTCGTCTCGGACCGCGATCGGATGCGCGCGGAGCTCGCGAAGTTCTCCACGCGCGACGCGGCCGCGTTCGACGGCTTCATGTCCGCGATGAAGCCGATCTACGAGCAGGGGATTCTCGGCGCGGGGCGCCGTTCCTTCGAGCACGCGAGCGATCTCGTGCGCTTCACGCCGTCGATGCTGCGACTCGGGGCGGCGCTGCCGTTGTGGCACGCGGTCTGCAGGCACTTCGAGCACCCGCGCGTGCGCGAGGCGTTCTCGTTTCACTCGCTGTTCATCGGCGGAGACCCGTTTCGCGTACCTGCTATCTATGGCGCGCTCGTCTACCTGCAGTTCCTCGACGAGGTCTGGTACGCCCGCGGGGGCGTCTACGCGATCGTCGAGGCGATGGCGCGCGGCCTCGATGTGCGCTGCTCGGAGCGCGTCGAGCGCATCGAGCAGCGCGACGGCCGGGTCGCCGGCGTGCTGACCGAGGGCGGCGAGCGCATCGCCGCGGACGTCGTGATCTCAAACGCCGACGTGCTGCGCACACATGAGCTGCTCGGCCGTCGTGCCCCGCTGCGCCGCCTGACCCCGACGATGTCGTGCTTCCTGATGTACCTGGGGACCGACAAGCGCTTCGACTCGCTGCTGCATCACACGCTGCTCGTCGGCCGCGGCTACCGGCGCTTCATCGGCGACGTCACCCGCCGCGGCCGGATCGCGCCGACCTTCTCGACCTACGTGCACGCGCCCGTGCGCTCGGAGCCCGGCATGGCGCCCGCGGGCGGCGACTCGCTGTGCGTGCTGCTTCCGGTGCCCAATCAGCGCCACGTCCGGATCGACTGGTCGCGCGAGGCCGACCGCCTGCGCGACGCGCTCGTCGAGGACCTCGAGCGGACGTTCGGCCTCGACGGCCTGGACAGCGCGACGGTCGTCGAGCACCGGATGACGCCTGACGACTTCGAGCGCGACCTCGGCGCGGCGTGGGGCAACGCGTTCGCCGTCGAGCCGACGCTGCAGCAGTCCGCATGGCTGCGCCCGCACAACCGCCACCGCCGGCTGCGCGGGATGTACCTCGTCGGCGGCGGCACCCATCCGGGCGCCGGCATCCCCGGCGTGCTGCTCGGGGCCGAGGTCACGGCGGGGCTCGTCGCCCGCGATCATCCGGCGAGGGGAAGGCGCCCGCGTGCTGCTGCACCGGTCTGAGGATCCCGGCCTCACGCAGGCACGCGCGACGACCAGGCGCGTCGCGCGGACGTTCGCGCTCGCCTGCCGGCTGCTGCCGCGCGAGGTGCGCGACGACGTCTACTTCCTGTACCTCGTGTTCCGCACGCTCGACGACCTCGTCGACGACGGGGACCCGGCCGCGCTGTCGCGGATCGCGGCGGTCGAGGCGTGGTGCGCCGGCGGGTCCGCTTCGTCGCCCGAGTCGCACTCGCTCGAAGCGCTCGCGCGCCGCCATCCGCTGCCGCGGGCCACGATCGCCGAGTTCTGCCAGGGCATGCGCGACGACCTGACGCCGATCGCGATCGCGACGGAGGTCGACCTCGACGTCTACTGCCATCGCGTGGCCGGGACGGTCGGCGTGGTGATGTCCGCCGTCCTCGGCACGACGGATCCCGTGGCGTACCGACACGCGTCGGCGCTCGGGCGGGCGATGCAGCGTACGAACATCCTGCGCGACATCGACGAGGACCTCGCCAACGGGCGCGTGTACCTCGCGCGCGAGACGCTCGACCGGCTGTGCGGCGGCGCGCTCCCGCCGCCCGCACGGCGCGAGGCGCTGCTGCGCGACCAGATCGCGCGCGCCGACGCGCTCTACGACGTCGGGATGGCGGGCGTGTCGCTGCTGCCGTGCGGCCGCCGCGCGATCGCCGCCGCGGGCGGGATGTACCGCGAGATCCTGCGCCAGATCGAGCGCGACGGCTACCACGCGCAGGCCGGGCGGGCGATGGTGTCGCGGCGGCGCAAGCTGCTCGTCGCGGTTCGCACGCCGATTCCCGGACGCTCTTCATGAGGCGGCTGTTCCGCGTGCTGTTCGGATCGCTCGTCGTGACCCAGGTGGCGTACGGCAAGGTGGAGCGCCTGCGCACGCCGGCGGGGACGAAGGCGATCGTGGGGCTGCTGCTCGGCGCGTCGGCGGCCGATGCGTGCGCGGCGCGCGGGGCGGCGCGGGGTGGAGCGCTGGTCGGCAGCGCGGCGGCGCTCGGCTTCGCGACCGAGCTCGCCGGCGTCGCGACCGGCAAGCCGTTCGGGCACTACACCTACTCCTCGATGCTGGGTCGCAAGGTCGGGGGCGTGCCAGTCGCGGCCGCGGGGGCGTGGGCGATGATGGCGCGGCCGGCATGGGTCGTCGCGGGGCTGCTCACCCGGCGGCGCATGGCGCGCGTGCTGGCCGCCGCGGGCGCGCTGACGGCCTGGGACGTCTTCCTCGACCCGCAGATGGAGCGCGACGGGTACTGGTCGTGGCCGGGCGGCGGTCGCTACGAGGGCATCCCGGCATCGAACTTCGCCGGCTGGCTCGTGACGGGCGCGGCCGTGTTCGGCGTGTGGGCGCTCATCGACGGCGACGACGACCCGCGGTACGACGGCGACGGCGCGCTTGCCTTGTACACGTGGACGTGGGTCGGGTCGCTCGTCGCGAACGCCTTCATCTGGAAGCGGCCGCGGGTCGCGGCCGCGGGCGGCGTCGCGATGGGCGCCTTCGCCTTCCCGGCGCTGCTCGCGCGCCTGCGCCTGCGCCGCTCGCCGTGAGGGTCGTCGTCGTCGGGGCGGGGGTGGGTGGCCTGGCGGCGGCGATCCGGCTGGCGTTCGCCGGGCATGACGTCACCGTGCTCGAGCAGGGCGCGAGCGCGGGCGGCAAGGCGGGCCGCTGGCAGTCGGAGGGGTTCGCGTTCGACACCGGGCCGTCGCTGCTGACGATGCCGCACGTGTTCGAGGCGCTGTTCGCGGACACCGGCGATCCGCTCGAGGTCGAGCTCATGCCCGTCGAGCCGGTGACCCGCTATCGCTTCGCGGACGGCAGTTCGGTGTCGCTGAGCGCCGACCTGCCGGCGTCGGTCGACGCGTTGGAGGCGTGGTCGCCGGGGGCCGGAGCCGACTGGACGCGGTTTCTCGGGACGTGCGCCGCGATGTGGCGTGCCTCGCTGCCGTACCTGTCCGGTCCGCCGCCGTGGCCGCCGCGCCGGCCGGCCGCCGGGGAGGCGCCACCCGACCCGCGCGACTTCCTGCGCGTGCGCCCGTGGCACACGCTGCGCACGCTCGCCCGCGCGCACGCACGCGACCCGCGGCTGCGGATGGTCATCGAGCGCTTCGCGACGTACGCGGGCGCCGACCCGCGGCGCGCGCCCGCCGCGCTGGCGGTGGCCGGGTGGGTCGAGCACGCGTTCGGCGCGTGGCATGTGCGCGGTGGCCTGTACCGGCTCGTCGAGGCGCTGGAGCTGCGACTGCTGTCGCTCGGCGGGTCGCTGCGGTTCGGCACGCGTGTCGACGCCCTGCTGCTGGACGGGCGGCGCGTCGCGGGTGTCAGCACCCCCGACGGGCACGTCGCCGCGGATGCCGTGGTGTGGGGCGCCGACGCGCTCGTGCTCGACCGGCTGCTCGGGCGCCCGTCGCAGCCCGCGCCCGAGCGCTCGCTGTCAGGGTTCGCGTTGATGCTCGGCCTGCGCGGAGCCACCGCCGATCTCGCGCACCACACGATCTCGTTCTGCGCCGACTACGACGCGGAGTTCGACGACGTGTTCGTCGCGCGCCGGCTCGTGCGCGATCCGACGCTGTACGTGAGCGCGTCGTGCGCGACCGACGCGTCGGCTGCGCCGGTGGGCGCGGAGAACTGGTTCGTGCTCGTGAACGCCCCGGCGGGAGCGGCGGAGTCGTTGGCGGACGCCTACGAGCAGGAGCTGATCGACCGGCTCGGGGTGCGGTCGCGGATCGTGACGTCGGCGCGGCGCACACCGGCGGATCTCGATCGCGAGACCGGGGCGGTCGGGGGCGCGATCTACGGCGGCGCTCCGCACGGCCGGATGGGGACGCTGCGGCGGCCGGGACCCGTCGTGCGCGGGGTCGCGGGGCTCTATCGCTGCGGCGGGACGGCGCATCCGGGGGGCGGGCTGCCGATCGTCGCGCTCGGAGGCGCGATCGTCGCGCGGGAGATCGGGCCGGCGTGAATCGCACGCGGGCGCTGCTGCTGGTGACGGCCGTGCCGCTGCTCATCGTGCTTGGGGTGCTTGTGTCGGCGTCGCTCGGGGGTGAGGATGAGGCGCCGCCTGCGCCGCGTGCCCCGGCGGCGGGGGGTGCCAGCGGCGCCAGCGGCGCACGCGGTTCGGCGACCGGGGCGGTCCGCGTCGCGGGCTCCGCGCTGGTCGCGGGCGCCGAGCGGATCGACGTGGGCAGCGGGCCGCGCGGTGCGGCGATCTTCCGCCCCCGCGACGCGGCCGACGGTGCGCCGGTCGTCGTCTTCCTGCACGGCTGGTTCGCGACGGACCCGGCGACCTACGGCGCGTGGATCGCGCACCTCGCGCGCCGCGGGGTCACGGTGATCTACCCGACCTATCAGGAGGCGCCGTTCGCCGACACGGTCTCGCCGCTGCCAAACACGCTCGTGGCGATGCGGCTCGCGCTCGAGGAGGTCCCGGTCGCTGCGGGGCGGCTGGTGGTCGCGGGGCACTCGGCGGGCGGCGCGCTGGCGGCGGACTACGCCGCGTCGGCGCGAGCGGCGGGGCTGCCCGTGCCGGCCGCGGTGCTCAGCGTGTACCCGGGGCGCTCGCTGCGCGGGATCCCGCTGCGCATCCCGGCGGTGAGCGCGCGCAACATCGCGCCTGGGACGCGCGTGCTGGCGCTCGCGGGGGCCGACGACCGGGTGGTCGGGTCGCGGGTCGCGCGCCAGATCGTGCGGACGGCTGCGCGGGCGCGGGCGACGCTGCGGATCGTGCGCGACCCGCGCGTCGACGACCACGGCGCGCCGCGACGCTCGAGCGCCGCCGCGCGGCGGACGTTCTGGGCGCCGCTCGATCGGCTTGTCGCGGCGACGCGCTGAGCGGCTCGGGGGTTCAGCCGTCTGGCGCGTTGACCCCCATATCCGGGGTCAACTCGCCAAGCGGGTCGCTGCCGTTCCAGGTCCCGGTCGATCCGTAGGGCCGGAAGCGGGCGAAGAGCTCCTCGGAGTACCAGCCCTCGGCGCGGGTGCGCCGCACGACCTCCATGTGCTCCGTACTCGCGTAGGCGTACGCGCGCGCGTCGGCGAGCGAGCGCCACAGCGAGAACGTGGCCTGGCGCGCGAGCGGCCATTCGCCGATGCCGAGCGAGGCGAGCAGGCCGGGGCTCTCGCCGAGCCGCGCCGCGGGCGGCTCGATCGCCCGGTAGAAGCGCACGAGGCGCGCGGGCCGGATCGCGGCGCGGGTGAGGATCGCGACGGGCCCCTCCGGCTCGGGCCGGCGCGCGGCCGCCAATGGGTCGCTGCCGCCCCAGGCTCCGTGCGAGCGCAGGCACTCGAGGCGCACGTGCCAGGCCTCGCGCGCGAGGTCGTCCCAGCGCGCGGCAACCGGGCTCGTCGCCAGGAACGCGTCGAGCGCCGACTCCTCCTCCCAGACCGCGAACAGCGCCCAGCGGCGCAGGTCGGCGCCGACCGTCATCGTCGCGCCGCGGCCCGTGCCAAGCAGGCGCCAGAAGCGCAGGCCCGGCGTGCGGCGCAGCAGCGGGCGGTCGAGGCCCATCCGCGACAATCCCTCCGGCGCGGTCGAGCGCGAATAGCGGATGAGATGAAAGGAGGCGAGCGGGGGCATGGAGTACGCGGTGGCCTGCATTGTGGGCTACGTGCTGGGCTCGGTTCCGGTCTCGTTGCTCGTCGCGCGCCGCCATGGTGTCGACCTCTATCGCACGGGCGACGGCAACCCCGGCGCGTGGAACGCGCTCGAGCAGCTCGGCCCCCGGCGCGCGTGGCCGGCGTTCATCGGGGACGCGCTCAAGGGCTCGCTCGCGGCGCTTGCGGGGCTCGCGCTCGGAGGGCTGTGGGTCGGGTACGCCGCGGTCGCCGCCGCGATGCTCGGCCATGCCTTCCCGGCCTTTGCCCGTCTGCGTGGCGGCAAGTCCGTGATGACGTTCGTCGGCGGCGCGATCGCGCTGGCCCCGCTCGCGGGCGCGATCGCGCTGGCGCTGCTCGCCGCGCTGTCGTTCACCCGCGGCGGGTTCGCGCTCGGCGCGCGGGTCGGCGTCTTCGCGTTTCCGCTGCTGCAGCTCGCTACGTCGCCGGTCGCGCACGTCGCGGCGACCGGCGGGCTCATGTGCCTGATCGGGGCGCGCTTCCTGGTCGCGGGTAGGTCCGGCCGCGCCACGACCGATCCGGGCGGATCGCCGACCACGTGAGGCGGGCCAGCACCGGCGCGTCGGCGACCGGGGCGAGCCAGAACGCCGCACCGCGCGGCCGGTAGGAGCGCGCGAGCGCGCCGTGCATCGCGAGCCGGACCGCGAGCAGCAGCGCGTCGAGCGGCGTGGCGCGGCGCGCGAGCAGTCGCGGCAGCGGGAGCGCCATCGTCAGCCACAGGACCGCGAGATCCTCGGCACGGCGCGCCGGCGAGTTGACGTCGGCCCCCATGAGCGAGCGGCTCCAGCCGACCCATGTCTCGCGCGCCGACTCGTACATGCGGACCTCGAGCAGGTCGGTCGCGTCGACGAAGGCGATCGTCAGGCCGTCGCCGCGCAGCGCCCGCGCGAGCGCGACGTCCTCGGTGATGTGCCCGCTGACGCGCGCCCAACCGCCGGCGGCGAGCAGCGTCTCCCGGCGCATCGCGATGCACTGGCCGTTGGCCATCGCGCGGCCGGGCCTGGGCTGCCAGCAGAGCGCGTCGCCGGGGCCGGTGCGGTAGGGGATCGTCGCGGCCATCGAGGGGTGCAGCATCCGCTCGCCGGCGCTGGCGCATTCGAAGCGGGGCGCGGCGGTGACGAGGTCGACGTCATCCAGGCGCGCGACCAGCTCGCGCAGCAGCCCCGGCGCGGGCCGGGTGTCGGCGTCGAGGAAGACGACGACGTCGCCCGTCGCGGCCCGCAGGCCCTGCGCGAGCGCCCACACCTTGCCGGTCCAGCCGGCGGGCAGCTCCTCGCCTGAGATAACGCGCGCGCCGCCAGCGCGAGCGACGTCCGCCGTGGCGTCCGACGAGCGGTCGTCGACGACGAGCAGCTCGCCGAGGTCGGGGTCGGCGCGCAGGCCGTCGAGGCACGGGCCGAGGCGCTGCGCCTCGTCGCGCGCGGGGATGACGACGCTGACCTTGGCGTGCGGCTGCGGGGATCCGCCCGCTCGCAGGGGCTCGCGGCGAGAGCGCCCGCGCGCCAGGCGGGCGAGCACGACAGCGGTCGCGGCGCCCTGTGCGAAAGCGAACGGGGAGGGGCGCACGCCTGTATCGTCCACGATCCCGACTGGCCAGTCAGCCAAAGGAGCGCGACGGTGGATTTGAACGACACTCCCGAGCAGGCTCGCTACCGCGAGAAGGTCCGAGGGTGGCTCGAAGAGCATGCGTCCGAAGCGCCCGCCGTGACGAGCAAGGACGACGAGGCCTCGATCGCAGCGCTGAGCGCGTGGCAGGGGCGGCTGGCGAAAGCCGGGCTCGCCGGCGTGACGTGGCCGGTCGAGACCGGCGGGCAGGGGCTCGGGCCGGTCGAGCTCGTGATCGTCAACCAGGAGATCGCACGCTCGGGCCTGCCGGGGATCCTCGACGCGATCGGCGTCGGCATGCTCGGCCCGACGATCATCGCCCACGGGACCGACGAGCAGAAGCAGCGCTACCTCGGCCCGATGCTGCACGGCGACGAGATCTGGTGCCAGCTGTTCTCCGAGCCCGCCGCCGGCTCGGATCTCGCGGCGATCCAAGCGCGTGCAACGCGGCTCGAAGACGGGAGCTGGCGGCTGTCCGGGCAGAAGGTCTGGACGACCGCCGCGCACTTCGCGGCGTTCGGGATGCTGCTCGCGCGCACCGACCCTGACGTGCCCAAGCACAAGGGCCTGACGATGTTCCTCGTCCCGATGGATGCGCCCGGTGTGACGATCCGGCCGCTGCGCCAGATCTCCGGCGATCCGGAGTTCAACGAGGTCTTCTTCGACGACGTCGCGCTGGATGCCGACGCGGCGATCGGGCCGGTCGGCGGCGGCTGGGGCACGGCGCTGACGACGCTGATGTTCGAGCGCGTGACGATCGGGCTCGGGTCCGAGGCTATGGGCTTTCGCGCCGACCGCTTCGCGCAGGCGATCGCGAGCGAGCCCGACGCGTGCCGCGAGCCCGAGGTGCGCCGCCGGCTGGGCGAGCTGGCCGTCGAGCTGCTCGCGGTGAAGTTCACCGGCTACCGGACGCTGAGCGCGCTGCAGCAGGGCCAGATCCCGGGGCCGGAGTCCGGCCTCGCGAAGATCACCACCGTGCGCGCGGCGATCGAGGCGGGCGATCTGATCGCCGACGTGCTCGGCCCCGACGCGCTGGCGGATGGCAGCGAGTGGGCGCTGATGACGTCGTACCTGCCGGGGCTGAAGTCCGCGGGCGGGACGGAGGAGATCCTGCGCAACATGGTTGGCGAGCGGGTGCTGGGCCTCCCGCCGGAGCCGCGCCTGGACAAGGGGATCCCGTTCTCCGAGCTGCGCGCGAAGGAGCGCGCGGCGGTGACGACGTGAACCTCGAGCTGACCGACGAGCAGACATTCCTGCGCGATGCCGCGCGCGATGCGCTGTCGCGTGTCGAGACGGTGGCCGCCGCGCGGTCCGCGCTGGAGGACCCGTCGTCGCTGCCGGACCTGTGGCCGACGTGCTGCGAGGCCGGCTGGGCGGGGCTGCTCGTGAGCGAGGAGCACGGTGGTGCGGGGCTCGCCGCGTTCGACGCGATGCTCGTCATGCAGGAGGCCGGCCGCGTGCTCGCGGGCGTGCAGCTCATCGGCCACCTGCCGGCGTCGGAGCTGCTCGATGTTGGCTTGTTCGAGCGCGTCGGGGACGTCGCGGAGGGCAGTTTGCGGGCGTGCTTCGTGGGCGCGCGGCCGCCGGGCGACGTCGCGGGCAGCTGGACGGTCGAGGCGCGGTCGGGGTGCGTCCGCGCGGCGGCGCCCGTGGTCGGGTCGGATGGGCTGCTGCGCGGGGTCGCGTCGTGGGTGGTCGATGCGCCGGGCGCGGACGTGCTCGTCGTCGCGGCGGTGCGCGAGGAGGATGGCGCGCCGGTGGCGGTCGTCGTGGACGCGTCGTCGGACGGGGTCTCGGTGGAGGCGGTCACGCGCTACGACGCGACGCGGTCTTTGGGGCACGTCGTGTTCGATGCGGTGGGCGGCGGTGCAGTGCTTTCGGGTGTCGGCGCGTCCGAGCTCGCGGGCGCGTGGTATCTCGCGCAGGCGCTGCTCGCGGCGGAGTCGTTGGGGAGCGTCGAGACGGCGCTGGCGACGAGCGTCACATACGCGAAGGAGCGCTTCACGTTCGGCCGGGCGATCGGCTCCTACCAGGCGATCAAGCACTCGCTCGTCGAGGTGCTGCGCCTGCGCGAGAACGCGTACTCGCTGCTCGTGTACGCGGGCTGGGCGTACGAGGACAGCCGCGACGAGTTCCCGCTGGCAGCGAGCGCCGCGCGGTCGGCCGCAGGCCACGCGCTGGACGTCGCGAGCCGCACGATGATCTCCGTCCACGGCGGGACGGGCGCGACCTGGGAGCACGACGCGCCGCTGTTCTTCCGCCGCGCGCAGCTCTCGCGGCGCCTGCTCGGCGGGGTGGGCGACGCGACCGACCGCGTCGCCGGCGAGCTGCTCGCGGCCGTGTAGCGGCTGACGTCGCGCGTTCTACACTGCGCGGTCGAGGGGCCATAGCTCAGATGGGAGAGCGCCTGCTTTGCAAGCAGGAGGTCGCCGGTTCGATCCCGGCTGGCTCCATCGCCGAAACCCCAGCAAAGACGCGGTGTCCCGCCCTCAAGCGCGCGGGCACGGCAGCCGCCACCCGTCTTGCGCCCCCATCCGAAGGACGGGGGAGAGGTCCGGAGTCAGCGACGGTCTCGGGGGGTTCGGAGGCGGCGCTTCATGGCGCGCAGATACATCACGTGGATGCGCGCAGCATCCGCCGGCGCCTCCTGACTGATGTCACGTTCGGTGCGGAGTCCACGGACCGCTACTCCGAGCGCGAGGCGGTCAGCCTTCGGTCCCGGTGGCGTCGTGCGGCGATCCGACCGGCTTGGATTCCGGCGAGCCGCGCTGGCGCAGGTATATCGCCAGGACGGCCATCGAGCCGACAGCGAGAAACTCGGACTGCCAGTTCTGCAACGTGGCCTCCCAGAAGTGCGCGGTGCCCAGGAACTGCCAGTATCCGAGCGCGTCCTCGCCGTGCACAAGCTGGTCGGCGTTGTAGTCGCTGCGGCCGGTGACCGACTGCGCGAACCATGACCCGAGCCAGATCGTGGCCATGACGAGCACCAGCGAGTTGGAGTAGATCCACAGCCGCGCGCCGCGCGCGCGTGCGCACCTCGGCGAGTCGTCGGTCGCGTACTCGCCGATGAGCTGGTCACGGGCGCTCTCGCGGCCCTTCTTGCCGAGTTCCTTGGACTCCGGAGAGCCCTTCTGCACAAACCAGACGGTGAGCAGGATGTACAGCGTGAACTGCAGGTACTCCGACTGCCAGTTCTCCATCACGGCGTTACCGAAGCTCGAGGACGCGAGGTAGCGTCCGAACGAGATCGCATGCTCGTGATGGCTTGCCGCCTCGTCGTTGAAGTCGTGCCAGCCCGCCCAGGCTTGGCCGGCGAGGGCGGCCACGAACAGCGCGAGAAAGACGATCGCCAGGCTGTTCTCGCGCCACAAGCGACGCATGCTCACCCGTGCGTCAAGCCGATGATGATGTAGAGCGACAGCCCGGCCACGATCACACAGGCGTAGATCAGCGTGATGAGCTTCACGCTTTCAGCCTCGCCGTCAGCGATGCTGTAGGCGCCCGCGCTCGGACCCCGCGCCCACGGCCACGCGATCGGCTACGGCCAGCAGTACGACGGCGGCGATGACCGCGGCGATGAAGCCGATCACGTTGAGCTCCAAGACATCACCGGTGCCAAGCAGGTTCGCGATGCTGCCGCCGATGACCGAGCCGACCACGCCCAAGACAACAGTCCACATTAAGCCGATGTGCTGCTTGCCCGGCAGGATCAGCCGCGCCAGCAGGCCGATGATGAGTCCCGCGACGATAAAGCCGATCATGAACGCTCCTCAACGTATGGGTGGACGTGCAGACAGGGACGCCTCATACCCCGCCCCCCCGCCCCGGCAATCGCGTCCCGAGCGCGCCGGCGGCGGTGGTTGTGAGGCTGCTTATTGCACGCAACGCCCCCTCAGGCGCTCTCGATCGCTTTGCCGGGCGTCGTTGCTTCGGCCGCTGCGCCGTCGGCGTGTGCGCAGGGTGATCGGGTGCCAGCAGGAAAGCCTCCGGGGCGACGTCGGGTTCGATGGTGTTGTCGCCGAAGAACGCGATGACCTTGCGCCCGAGGATCTCCTCGGCGCCGCCGATCAGTGCGTGTCGCATCGTGCCCTGATAGGCCTTGCGCGTCGCGAAGACGAGCTCCTGAAGGCCGTCCTCTGTGAGGCTGCGCTCCGCCCCTTGGTCAGGGAGTCGTGCAGCACGACACTGACGAGATCAGCAGATGTAGGTTCGCGCTCTGGTCGGCCCTCGACCGGTGTAGTCGCTGAGCGTCTTGACGACCATGTTGAGATCGCAGCGTGTCGAGCGACGCTGACGATAGGCTCGTTGGTCTGTTGCTGGCCATGCCAGCCTCCGATCTCGCCCCCCTCCTGGAACGGGCATGCACGAAAGGTAGGAGGAAAACGAGAAGAATCCGCCCGCGCAGCCCGCGCCTGCCTCTCGTCCCGCGGCTGTACCGGGCAAAGCGAGACTCGCGTGCCCACAGCCAAGCGACCTTGCGTGCGCGCTTCGCTCGGCCATCGCAACACGCGCAGCCCGCGAGCTCAGCACGCGGATCTCGCGCCGTTTCGCGTCCATATCCATCCCGAGCGCGACATCGTGCGTGTCGTCGGGGTCGGCGAGCTGGACATCGCGACGGTGACGCAGCTTCAGACGCAGACCAGAAGCTGCGGGACATCGCTCCGAGCAGCCTGGACCTGCGTCGCTCTCGCTCCGCCGTGTCGCACCGGCGAGGGGGAGGCCATGCGCAATCGCTCCATTGAGCCTATGCAGCGCGCCAGTACGCGCTGCGCGACCGCGCCGGTGAACGCGCGCCGCTCGCCGGCTTGCTGTTTTCCGGGATCGGCCGGGCGGTCGGGGGTCTGAACGCCGTGGTGGCGCGTCTCAAGGAAGCGGACCGCCCGCGCGCCACAAGCGACGTGTGCCTCAGCCGAGCCGCGCGCGCAGCAGCGCCTTGCCCTCTTCGGCGCCCTTGCGGCTCTCCGACTGCGCCTTGCTGGAGAACGTCGCGAGCTCGTCGTCGCCGTCGCGCTTGGCGTCCTCGATGTGGGTCTCGAGCCGCAGCACGTTGTCGAGGCACTTCTCGGTGAACCAGATGATGTTGTAGGTCTTGTCCTTCGTCCCAGTGATGTCGCCGGTCTCGGTCTGCGTGCTCATGGGCACCTCCGTGCGTGTCGGTTGCGTGCCGCGATTACCCACAAATCCGAACCGGCGCACACGAACAAGAGATTCGATTCGCGCGAACGTGGGAAATCCAGCGCAGCCACGCGACCCCAAAGCCCGCCGGCGATCAAACCCTCCCGTCGCCGGCGGGCGCGGGCCGCAACGACGCGTCAGCGGGCGAGCACCTCCGCGAGCTTGCCTTGATCGACTGACGGGATGAGCCGGCCGCTCCCGACTGCGCGGCGAACGCGGCGTAATCGAAAGGCGGCAGCACCTGGCTGGCTTCGAGCTTTGCGTCGCCCGCGAGGACGCGCTGCTCCCACGTGACTTGGTTGAGGTCGCGGTTGTTGAGGACGAGCACGACGAGCCGCGGGTCGTGCGTGCTCCAGCGATCGGCGTAAGCCATGAGGTCGATCAGGCCGTTGAGACCGAGCATCTGCATCGCCCCGTCGCCGATGCACGCGATCACGGGGCGCTCCGGGAAGGCGAGCTTCGAGCCGAGCGCGTACGGCACCGCCGGGCACACCGTCGCCAGCGTGCCGCGCCGAGAGCTGGCTGAACAACAGCTGCGGATCCAGCGGATCGGCCGGCAGGTGCGCGCGCTCGTCGAGGATCCCCCACCAGCGCGCGACGCCGTCCTCGATCTCCGCTTGCCACGAGCGATCCTGCTTGCGTTCGAGCAGTCCCACGAGCCGGCGCAGCGTCTCGCGTGCGTCGCCGACGAGGTTGCACTCGTTGGCGTGGCGAATGCCGAGCATGCGCGGGTCGATGTCGATCTGCACGCCGCGCGCCTGGCCCGGCTCGGGCAGCCACTCGGAGTAGGAAAGCTCGTGCCGACCATCAGCAGCGTGTCGCAGCCGTCCATCATGTCGGCCGATGGCTTGGTCCCGAGCAGGCCGATCGAGCCCGTGACGTACGGCAGCTCGTCGGAGATCACCGCGCGCGCGTTGAGCGCCTTACACGACGCCCGCGCCGAGCATCTCGGCGACCGCCCGTACCTCGGCGGCGGCGTCGCGCGCGCCTTGCCCGACGAGGATCGCGACCTTCTCGCCCGCGTCGAGGATCGCGGCGGCGCGGCGCAGCTCGTCGTCGGGTGGCACGACGACGGGCGGACGGTAGCCGAGGCTCGTTTGAACCGCGCCACGTGCCCGCGGCGGCTCGGAGGCTTCGAGCTCCTGGACGTCGGCGGGCACGATGATGCACGTCACCGTCCGCTCGGCCAATGCGATGCGCAGTGCGCGGTCGATGAGGTGCGGCATCTGCTCGGGCGTCATGCAGACCTGCACGAACTCCGCGGCTACGTCCTTGAACAGCGCCGCGAGGTCGGCCTCCTGCTGGTAGCTGCCGCCGAGCGCATCCGCTGCTGCTGGCCGACGATCGCGACCACGGGCGCGTGGTCGAGCTTGGCGTCGTAGAGGCCGTTGAGCAGGGTGGATTCGCCGGGCCCCGACGTCGCCGCGTACACGCCGACCTCGCCGGTGAGCTTCGCGTGCGCGCAGGCGGCAACGCCGCGAGCTCCTCATGCCGTGTCTGGATGAAGTCGGGCGCGTCGTCGGCGTGGAAGGCGAGGGTTCAGCCCGTTGGAGCCTTCGCCGGGCTAGCCGTACACACGTTGCACGCCCCATTCGCGCAGGCGCGCGAGCCGCGCGTCGGCGACGGTCGGCCCGCCCATCAGCCCTTCGCCCTGGCGACCGCGCGCTTCAGCTCGGCCTTGCCCATCTTCGAGCGTCCCTTGATCTCGAGCTCGCGCGCCTGCGCCTCGAGCTCCTTGCGTGTGGGGGCGTCGCCGCGCCGGACGGCGGCCGCCTCCTTGCCGAGCGCCGTGCGCGTCCGCGACGGCAGGTTCTTCAGCGTCTGCTGCTTCTTCGCGCCGGCCTGCGCCTTGCGCACGTTGCGCTTGGCCGCTGCGCGCTGCTTCTCGGTCGCCATCGTTCGCTCCTCATCTGGTGTCGATCCCGGGCGCACGCGTACCCGTGCCCGCGGGAGTAAAATCGGGTACCGGCCCGGGCATGGCTGAGCCGAAGCCCGACGCGTCCTCCTACGTCCCGGCGAGCCGCTCGCTGCGGACCCTGCGATCCGCCGCGGCCAGCTGCCGCGGCTGCCCGCTGCATGCGCCAGCGACCCAAGCCGTTTTCGGCGAGGGTCCTCGCACGGCGCAGCTGATGCTCGTCGGCGAGATGCCCGGCGACCAAGAGGACCGCGCCGGCCACGTCTTCGTCGGTCCCGCGGGCCGTGAGCTCGACCGTGCGCTCGCCGCGGCCGGCATAGCCCGCGGCGACATCTACATCACGAACGCGGTCAAGCACTTCAAGTTCGAGGAGCGCGGCAAGCGGCGCATCCACAGCAAGCCCGGGCGCTGGGAGGTCCGCGCGTGCAACCCGTGGCTTCGTGCCGAGCTCGACGCGGTGCGCCCGCGCGCGGTGGTCCTGCTCGGCGCGACCGCCGGTCAGGCCCTGCTAGGCCCTTCGTTCAAGCTCGGCGAGGCGCAAGGGCACCAACTCGACTGCGATCTCGCCGAGCACGTCACCGCGACGGCACACCCGTCGGCGATCCTCCGTGCGCGTGATCGTGACGTCCGCGAGACGATGCGCGCGACGCTCGCGGGCGACTTGCACGAGGTCGCGAGCTTCCTCGCGACATAGGCTCCCACGCCGTCGCGCTAACCGCCGACCGACCGATCCGGGTACGGGTCGTGCACGGAGTCGCCGCCGCTCGCGGTGCTCCACTCGCCGTTGCCGCACGCGGGGCAGGGAGGGAGGTGCCGGGTGGACTGCACGTCGAGGCGGTAGCCACAGTTCGTGCAGTCGTAGCTGCCGGCGCTGACGTCGCTTCCGGCCGGGACTGGCTCTGCCATGAGGATTCCTCTCAGCCGCTTTTCGTGCCGCCCTTGCGTCCGGCGGCCGCTTTCTGGGCTTTGGTCCCGCCTTGCTTCTTGGTATCGCGCTTCTTGCCGCCGCCCGACGCCTTGCCGCCCTTGCTCGAGGAGTTCGGGTCGTTCGCGATCGCCGCCGCGCGGGACTTGCTCATGCCCTGCTTGCGCAGGCCCTCGTACTGCTTGTCGTCTTTGACGCTCGAACCATGGTCCTTGGCCATCGTGTGTCCTCCGGTCGTCGCAGTGCTGCGCGCGGCATACCCGGCGGGTTGCGTGCGGCAATCTCCACTCGTGCGCTCAGTCGGCGAACGGCAGGCGGTCGACGACGCCGGTCAGCTCGAGGACGCGCTGGACGGCCGGGGCGCCACGGAGCAGCGCGAGCCGGTTGGAGTCGGCGCGCGAGCGGTCATATGCGCATAGCAACATCCGGACCCCGGTCGAGTCGATGAAGCGCAGGGTCGAGAGGTCGAGCACGATCGACAGCGCATCGGTCGCCTCGACATGCAGCAGCTCGCGCTCGACGTCGCCGGCGTTGGCGATGTCCATCTCGCCCTCGAGGCGGATCGTGTGCAGCGCTCCGTCGCGTGCCGAATGCACTGTCAGCTGACCGGCTCGGATGTGCTCGGCGACCCGGAGGTCGCGGTCGGGGCATTCAGGCGCTTCTGTCATCCGCGCCACCTCCGCGGGTTCCGCGGGGCGGCCCCGGCCGCTGCGCGAGCCGACGAACGTCCCCGTGGGTCCTCGAACACCAACGCGCCTGGACGTGCGTGTCGGCACGAAGATCCTAGCGCCGGCGTGCGCAGCGTGGGAATAGTTGGCTCCGCGCCGCGATCCCCTCCCGGGCGGAGGGGTCCGGTAGATCAGGGCGCCTGCGCGCGGCGGCCAAGTCGACCGCCGCGCGTACGGACGCCGCAGCGCCGGCTAGCGGCTGCCCATGTCGGACGGCGTCCTCGGATGCTGCTGCTTGCTGCCGACGTCCGTGACGTCCTGGTCGCCGTGCTGGCCGTAGCCCTGCGAGTCGACGGCCGCGCCGGGCGCGGCGTTCTGCTGATCCGGCGCGTCGTCCATGCGCGACACCTCGTCGGCGCTCGCGCCGGGCGTGGCGTTGCCGGCGTGCCCCTCGTGCGGCGAAGCGTCGCCGCGATCGGCGATCGTTCCGACGGTGCCGGCATCGGGCGAGTCGTCGGCTTGTTGTCCCGCAAAGCCGCCCGATTGCGCGGTGCCCTTCTCGTGCGCACCCTCGGGCAGTCGGGACTTCTGCACACCGGCGCCTCCGGTGTCCGCCCCGAGCGAGCCCTCCTGAACGTCCTCGGAGCGACCCTCCTTGTAGGCCTGGTCGGGCGTCTTGGTCCCCGGACCCTTCGTCTTGCCTTCTTGATCGGGCATGAGGCCTCCTCGTGTGGTTTGCGGCGCCGGAATTAGCCTTCGCGTGACGGCGATATTCATGCGACGCGCGTATCTCAAGTCACGGGTGAAAAATCTCGACGTCGAGCGTCGCGCGAACGGGCGTAATCGGGCGGCGCATCCGACGAAGGAGCGCCTCATGTTCGACGAAGCACTCGACGACCATCGCAGCCCGGCACCCGATGCGGCGCCGCAGGACAACCCGCGGCCCGGCGCGCTCAAGGACGCTGACATCAAGAGCGGGACGGGGTGACACTTTTGCCGAATCCGAACGCGAGGGCGCGGCCGGACCGTCGGCAGGAACGACCGAGGGCGACGACGCCGTCGGCATGGTCTAGCGCCCGGACGGGACGGCGGGCGGGTTCGCCAGCCGGCGGGCCGGCCCGTTCGAGGGCGTATTCAGACTCCGAGATCGGTCACGTCGTCGTCGCTCGATGCCAGAGCATTCAGCGGCCGAGGACGGGGTTGTCGGACGGACCGCGGCGCCTTTCGCACCGGCCGCGGCAGAGGGGTCTCGCGCGCCGCGTGCGCGGCGATCGCGGGGTCACCGTCTGTCGCGGCGTCGCGCAGCTCCCGCGCATTCAGCGGTGACGTGAACATCGCGGTAAGGATGCCCGCGCGACCAAGGCATCGCGGGCAGTGCTCGAGCGCGAGATAGCTGGCCCTGCAGCGGATCGCCAGCCGGCAGCGGGGACAATGCTGATACAGCATCAGCTCGTCCCCCTGCAGGCGACGTGCACGGCGCTCCCGTTGATGTGCGTGATCCGCTGGCCGCCGAGGATCAGGCGCCCGCACAGCACACAGGTGCGTCGACGCGGGCTGACGCTTCGGATGCGGGGCGATAGGTAATTCACGCAGGCTCCGGTCAAGTCGAGTTCCGACCTGCTGTCGGCCGCGTCGATTCGCGACGCTCTCCGCTTGACAGGAACCAGCCTTCACGACGTCCGCTCACTCATACGGCAGTCGCTGGCACGAGCTTTCCCGGCTGACTGCGGGTTCATGCGCCCGAAGCGCCGAGCCGCGATGCCTCGCTTCGTGTGGTGTCAGGCCGAAGACGACTCGCTCGCCGGACCCTGCGCCACAAGTGCCGCATCCGACACCGCGGCGCGCTCGGGCCGATCATGCGCGAGCGCGCCCGCAGCCTTTGGGCCGATGGCCGCCTCGCGCCCGGCAGCGTCGAGGAGGAGATCGTTGATCGTCCGCGGTCGCCGTCCCAGAGACCGCGCTACGCTGAAAACCCGCGAGCTTCGCTCGGACGACCCGCACTCTGGTTGGACGAATGCGAGGGGCGCACGCGCGCGACCGGCGCATCGTCCCCTTGTGCCAGGCATGCCGCCCGTCTTCAGGGGGCAGGAACGAGAGTCCACATGACGGTCACCGACGGGTCGCTCAGCGCCACGAGATCGTCTGCGATCTCCAATCTCGCGATCCGACTGCTGAGTCACCACGCGGGGCGCGGGCCCAAGAAGACGCGCACGTACTTCAACGACGACATGATCACGATCGTCATGCGGGACATCCTCACCAAACCGGAGGCAAACCTGCTCGACAGCGGCAAGCGGGACCTCGTGCTGGGCACCCGCAAGGCATTTCAGGAGCTCATGTCCGAGGAGTTCATCGCCGGCGTCGAGGAGATCACGCAACGCGAAGTGATCGCGTTCCTGAGCGCCAACAGCGTCGAGCCGGACGTTGCCGTCGAGACGTTCATCATGGCGCCATCCGCCGACGCCCCCCGCCGTGAGTCCGGCGGACGGCTGACCGAACCTTCGGGTTGACGCCAACGCTTGACCGGTAGGGTTCTCGGCAGCCGGAGGCGGATCTCACCCGCGGAAGGATCTGGTGGACCGACGGAGCGCGCGCTGCTGGGCGAATCAAGGCGGCACGCGGCCCTCGCATGAAGCGTCGCAACGCTCACGGTGAGGACGTTCGTCCGATGCCGGATCTGTCTGAGCGCGCCGGTACGCGCTGTACTGACGTCGCGCAGCGCACCCGTCGTGACCGCCAGCTGTTCGACCGGCGAGATCGCGGTGATCCGCGTGCCAGCGACGAGCTGGTCAAGCGCTTCATGCCGCTCGCACACTCGATCGCGTTGCGCTACGAGAAGAAGGGCGAGCAGACGGAAGACCTCATCCAGGTCGCGTCGATGGCACTCATCAAAGCCGTCGACCGCTTCGATCCGGCGCGCGGCACGGCGTTCTCGAGCTACGCGGTCCCGACGATCGCCGGTGAGATCAAACGCTACTTCCGGGACCGCGGTTGGGCGATCCGCCCGCCGCGCGACGTCCAGGAGCTCGTGCTGCGGGTCGACCGCGCCGCCGAGCGTCTCGGGACGGTGCTCAACCGCGCGCCGACGGTCGGCGAGCTCGCCGAGGCCGTCGGCGAACGCGACGAACTCGTGTTGGAAGCCATACAGGCGCGCGGCGCCTACAGCGCGATGTCACTGCACGCGTCGCGCGGCGATCCAGGGGACGGCGCCGTGCTGCAGGATGAGCTCGGCGCACTGGACGACGGCTTCGACGACGCTGAGTCGCGAGCGGTGATCGATCGGCTCATGCGCGGCATCTCGCCGCGGGAGCAGATGGTCTTGCGGCTGCGGTTCGAAAAGCACCTGACGCAAGCGGAGATCGGCGCGCTGCTGGGCGTCAGCCAGATGCAGATCTCGCGCATCCTGCGCCAGGCGCTCGACCGGTTGCGCGCGATCGCCGAGTGCGACCGCGGGAGCGTAGTCGCGACGGGCGCCAGCGCGTCGTGACGACGCGCAACCGCCGCGCGGACGACCTCCATGGCCTCGGTGCCCTGCGGCCACGGCGTATGTCCGCTATCTCGCGGAGCGCGACGGCGGCGACGAGGTGACGGGCCTACCCGACGTCCCGCCGGCGGGCAGTGCCAAGGTCCTCGGCGGCTGGTGGCCGCCGGTGATGCTCCACGCCGACCGGCCGTCGCGGCACCACGACGCGTTCGACGTCTTGCACGTCCATTTCGGCTTCGACACCAAGATGCCGATGCAGCTCCTCGACGTCGTCGACGCACCGCGGCGCACTGGTGTCCCGCTGGTCTTCACGGTGCGCGATCGACGCAACCACTGTCACGAGGATCGCCGGCTGCGCAACCGGACATGCTCGTCTCGCATGCCGACGCCCTCGTGACGCCACGCCCAGTGCTGAACTCAGCGAGCAGGTCGCCTCCGTCGAGCACGCGGCCGGCGTATGCCAGCAGCTATGACCGACGGTCGAACGCTCTTCGGTCAGCCGTCGCCTGAGCCCGGCTCGGCCAGCTTGCGGTGCTTGGCGGCTTTCGCGCTATCGGGGAGCAGGCGGCTGCCGCGGCCTTGGAGCTTCGTCTTCAGCGACGCCGAGACGACCCGCTCGTCGCCGGCCATGAGCGCCTCGAAGCCGTCGCGCGCGACATCGGCGGGATCGTCCTTGTCGTTGGAACCGACCTTCGTGTCGAGCATGTCGGCGCGCTCGAAGAACTCGGTGTCCGTCGGGCCGGGCATAAGCGACGTGACCGTCACTTCCGTGTCCTTCAGCTCGTTGCGCAACGCGAGCGCGAACGACTGCACAAAGGACTTCGACGCGTTGTAGACGGCTTGGTACGCGCCCGGCATCGTCGATGCGATCGACGACGTGAACAGGATCCGGCCGCGGTCGCGGTCCACCATGTCGCGGACGACGTGCTTGGCGAGGTGGACGGTGGAGCGAACGTTGAGATCGATGAGCCGCAGCTCATCCTCGAGCGTGGTGTCGGTCGCGAAGGCGCCGCCGGCCCCGATGCCCGCGTTGAGCGCGAGGGCCTCGACCGGACGCCCCGCCGCAGCGATGCGGGTGTAGAGCTCCTCCACTCCGTCGTCCGTGGCAAGGTCGACCTCCACGGGCTCGACGCTCACGCCAAGCCGCTCGAGCTGGCGCGCGGCGGCATGGATCGCGCCGTCCTCGGCGGCGACGATGAGGTCGAAGTCATGGTCGGCGAACTGCTTGGCGAGCTCGAAGCCGATGCCGCTGGAGGCGCCGGTGACGACTGCGAGGTCGCGTGTGGATGTGGTCGTCATGGCGATCTGCTTTCCCAGCGAGCGCACGGCGCATGCCTCGGGCGCGGTTTCGCGCCGCAGCGAGCGAGGGTACTCGGGCCCACGATGCGAACGCTCAGCTACAACGAGAGCGGTTTCTGATGCCTGAGCTGGGCGTCTTCTTCTCCTGCGAGGAGCGTTCCGCGCTGGAGATTGTGCGCGCGGCTCGTCACTCGGAGGAGGCCGGCTTTCGATCGGCGTGGATCTCCGATCACTTCCACCCGTGGACCGATGCGCAGGGCGAGAGCCCGTTCGTGTGGTCGGTCCTCGGCGCGGTCGCCGAGGCGACGCGATCGATGCGTTGGATGACTGCCGTGACATGCCCGACGGTGCGCACCCACCCGGGGATCGTTGCCCACGCGGCGGCCACGACCGCGACGCTCATGCCGGGCCGCTTCCGCCTCGGGGTCGGCAGCGGCGAGGCGCTCAACGAGCACGTCTTCGGCGCGCGCTGGCCGCACGCCGACGTGCGCCGGGAGATGCTCGAAGAGGCCGTCGAGGTCATCCGGCTCATGTGG
This sequence comes from uncultured Actinomycetes bacterium, assembly GCA_963839905.1. Lineage (GTDB taxonomy): Bacteria > Actinomycetota > Thermoleophilia > Solirubrobacterales > Solirubrobacteraceae > CADCVQ01. The sequence continues at coordinate 50,263 of CAWIXC010000021.1, forward strand.
CAGGGCGGCGTTCAGAGCCATCACGGCCGTCACTACACGCTCGAGTCCGCGCGGCTGTACTCGCTGCCCGACGAGCCGCCGGCGATCCTCGTCTCGGGCTTCGGGCCGAAGGCGATCGCGCTCGCCGGCCGCATCGCCGACGGTTACGTCACCGTCGGTCCCGACGCCGACGCCGTCAAGGCCTACCTCGAGCACGGCGGCCGCGGGCCGGTCACCGGCGGCCTGAAGGTCTGCTGGGGACCCGATCGCGAGGAGTGCATGCGAACCGTGCATCGGCTGTGGCCCAACGAGGTGCTGTCGGGCGAGCTCGCGCAGGTCCTGCCTTCGCCGCGCCACTTCGAGCAGGCGACCGAGCTCGTCACCGAGGATCGCATCTCCGACGCGCTGCCTTGTGGACCCGACCCCGAGGAGCACGTCGCGGCGATCCAGGCCTACGTCGATGCCGGCTTCGACGAGATCTACGTCGGCCAGATCGGCCCTGGTCACGACGGCTTTGTCGACTTCTACGCGCGCGAGGTCCTGCCCCGTTTCACCTGAGCCGGCCCGGGCTCTTGATCGAAGGTTCGGCGCGCGCTAGCACCGGGTAAGCGCCGATCCCGGATCCGGGTGTGGACGCGGAAGGGAGCAACGATGGCGGCTGACGACGCGAGCAAGAACGAGGTCGAACTTGGCGATCAGCGCGTGCAGCGCGGCCACGGCGGGGAGACCCATCAGGTCGCCGGTGACGGGCGGCCGAGCCTGACCACGCAGCAGGGCGTGGTCGTCGGCGACGACCAGAACACCCTGCGGATCGGCGAGCGCGGCCCGACCGCGCTGGAGGACTTCCATTTCCGCGAGAAGATCTTCCACTTCGATCACGAGCGCATCCCCGAGCGCGTCGTGCATGCTCGCGGCTACGGCGCGCACGGCTTCTTCGAGAACTACGAGCCGCTCGCGGAACTCACCGCCGCCGATCTGTTTCAGCGCGCCGGCGAGCGCACGCCGGCGTTCGTGCGGTTCTCGACGGTCGCGGGCAACAAGGGCTCGGGCGATCTCGCACGCGACGTCCGCGGGTTCGCGGTCAAGCTGTACACGAAGGCTGGCAACTGGGACCTCGTCGGCAACAACATCCCGGTCTTCTTCATCCAGGACCCGATCAAGTTCCCGGACCTGATCCACGCGGCCAAGCAGGAGCCCGACCGCGGGTTCCCGCAGGCTCAGACCGCCCACGACAACTTCTGGGACTTCGCGTCGCTGATGCCGGAGTCGACGCACATGCTGATGTGGGCGATGTCAGATCGGGCGATCCCGCGGTCGTTTCGGTTCATGGAGGGCTTCGGGGTCCACACGTTTCGGCTCGTGAACGCTGACGGGAAGTCGACGTTTGTCAAGTTTCACTGGAAGCCCAAGCAGGGCCTGCAGTCGGTGGTCTGGAACGAGGCGCTGAAGATAAACGGGGCCGATCCTGACTTCCACAGGCGAGACCTGTGGGACGCGATTGGCCAGGGCGACTTCCCGGAGTGGGAACTCGGACTGCAGCTGTTCGACGACGACTTCGCCGACCAGTTTCCCTTCGACGTCCTCGACGCCACGAAGATCATCCCGGAGGAGGACGTGCCGGTCCGGCTCGTTGGGCGCCTCGTGCTCGACCGCGTCGTCGACAACTTCTTCGCCGAGACCGAGCAGGTCGCGTTCTGCACGCAGAACATCGTGCCCGGCATCGACTTCACCAACGATCCGCTGCTGCAGGGGCGCAACTTCTCCTACCTGGACACCCAACTGAAGCGTCTCGGCGGCCCGAACTTCACCTATTTGCCGATCAACGCGCCGAAGTGCCCGTTCGCGACCTTCCAGCAGGACGGCCACATGGCCACGCACAACCCGACCACGCGGGCGAACTACGAGCCCAACTCATGGGACGGCGAGGAGGGTGGCCCGCGCGAGGACCCCGCGCACGGCTTTCACTCCTTCCCCGCCGAGGAGCGAGGCCCCAAGCGGCGACTGCGCGCCGAGCTGTTCGCCGACCATTTCAGCCAGGCCCGCCAGTTCTACATCAGCCAGACCGAAGTCGAGCAGCGCCACATCGGCGACGCGTTCGTCTTCGAGCTCAGCAAGGTCGAGCGCGAGGACATCCGGACCCGCATGGTGGCCGGGCTGCGCAACGTCCACGCCGACCTCGCCCAGCACGTCGCCGATGGTCTCGGGCTCCAAGAGCTGCCCGACGCCAGCGAGCCCGCTCGGCCGCCGATCGAAGATCTGGCGCTGTCAGACGCGCTCAGCATCCTCAAGAACGGTCCCGACAGCCTGGCCGGCCGGAAGATCGGCGTGCTCGTCTCCGACGGCGCGGACGCCGACATCCTCGCCGCACTCGAGACCGCGGCGAAGGAGGAGGGCGTCGTCGTAGAGTTCGTCGCCCCGAAAATCGGCGGCTTCGAGACGAGCGACGGATCGCGGCGCCCGGCGGACGAGCAGGTCGACGGCGGCCCCTCGGTCCTCTACGACGTGGTGCTGCTTCTGCCCTCCGGCGACGGCGCGTCCGCGCTGGCCGGCATGCCGGCCGCCCGAGACTTCGTGACCGACGCGTACGCGCACGCCAAGTTCATCGGCTACGGCGTCGACGCCACCGGCCTCTTCGAGGCCACCGGCCTCGACGCTGGCGCGGACGCGGGGATCGTCGAGATCGCCGACGCTGCGGCTATCGAACCGTTCCTGACGCAGTGTCGCGAGCTGCGCTTCTGGGATCGGCCCATGTGACCGTTCGGCGTCAGTTCGAGAGTCGGACGAGCGCGGCGGGGGCAGTCCGGAAACTCGCACAGCGTGATTCGCCTCGCGTTCGCTGAGGCTCGTGGCCGACATCGAACTGGCCGGTGAAGGAGGTACCACGTTTCGAAGGGTCTTCCCAGTGGTGACGTCGCGAGCGTCACGGTGCTCTTGTACGGGACCGACACGAAGTCGCGGCGCTCGCGATCGGCGAGGGAATCGGCGCGTTGAGTGCGGCCGCGCGGCGGCAGGGTCAGCAGTCGCGGCGAGGCAGGGACGCCGGCTGGCGCCGGGCGACGCGGAGGGGGAAGCCAGCGCGCGCCGGCAACGCGCGAAGCCAGCGCGTTCGTCCCTCTGGTCCGCCGTGGGGTCCCGCGTGCGCCGGAGGGCTGCGTGGACGGCGCCGGAGGTGCGCTCGCGCTTGTCGCGCCGCCGGCGGCGCGGCGTTGCGTCGGGCCGGTCCCGCGGAGGCGATCGCCGGGTACGATCAGAGCGATGACGCGGACGCCGATTTTTGCGCTGCTTGTTTGGCTGGCGTTCGCTGCGGCGCTTGCGGGGTTGGCGTTGCGCGTCGGTCTACAGCCGGCTGCGGCCGCGACGAGAACGTACGTGCACAGCTTCATCAACGAGCCCGCGAGTCCGTTGCGCGTGCGACCGAGCACGATTCGTGTGCAGGGAAGCGGCGGAATCTCCTACGCCGGACTGCATTGGCGCAGCTGGGGTGGCGCTACGGCGCTTGCGAAGGGGCGCCAATGCTCGGCGCGCGCAGGTGGTTGCGCCGGTGCGGTCAGCGTGAGGCTGTCGGACGTGCGGCTGCTTGGCGGGCGGCGGGTCTACACGTGTCTGCGTCCGCTCGTGCGCGGCGAGATCAAGATGTGCTTGCCCACAGCATTCCGTTAGGTCGGCGCAGCTAGCGGGGGCGCGGCGTTCGTGGCGGCGCCCGCGACTGGTCAGCCCGCCGCGTAGTGTGCGCCGCGGAAGGCGACGGTGGCGCGCGAGCAGAAGCGGTCGCCGCCCACCACAAGCCAGCGGAACCGTACGATCAGCACTGTGCCGATGACCGACGTCAACGCTGCGCGCATCGAGCGAAACCCAAGGCTGGTGGCCGTCGCCCACGGCCGTGACGGCGCGGCGCGGCAGGCTGTGTTCCATCTCCTCCGCGCTGTTGGTTTAGAACCCCTCGAGTGGGAAACGCTCGTCTCGAGGACCAACAGCGCCGCGCCATACAGCGGCGACGCGGTCGAACGTGGCTTCGCTGCCGCGCAGGCGGTGATCGTTCTGTTCACACCAGACGACGTGGTTCAGCTGCACCCCAACCTGGCCGAGGCGGCGCCGGTGCTGCAAGCCCGGCCCAATGTGCTGCTGGAGGCGGGCATGGCGCTCGCTACGCAACCCGATCGCACCCTGCTCGTCGTCATCGGCGAGGTCAAGCTCCCGTCGAACCTCCACGGCCGCAACCTCATTCGTCTCAACGGCAAGACCGCTGGAGTAAACGCGCTGGCCAACCGCCTCGAGACTGCCGGTTGTCCGGTCGCCCGTCACGGCAGCGACTGGCTGGACACGGCATCGTTCGCAGCGCTCGACGCGCTGGAGCGCCGCGTCTGCGCCGCTCCGGTCGCCCAGAGCAGCCTCGGCGGGCCAGCTAACGATGCAGCGCTCTCGGTCTTTGTGCGACCGTGGCGTGACCGCGACGCCCAACACATCGACGTTGTTGCTTCGAATACCTCAGGTCGACCGCTAACCGTGCTGACCATGGGTCTCGACTTCAGAGAGGTGCGAAACGGGTTTTTGAAGCGTAGCTGGCGCGTTGAGGACGGCAATGCCCGGCCCTCGCTGAGAGCAGTCCTACAGGACGGCGCGACGGTCGTTATGACTTGGACCCGAGACGAGCTGGGCAAAGCGTTCCTCGAAGGGAGGGAGGAGATCGTCGGCTGCTTCGCGCTGGATGGCCGAGGGACCGAGGTGACGCACACGTTGCCAGAGCCGATCAGGGTGGTCCAGCGAGCGCCATTTCGCACACGTCAGAGATAGCAAGCGGCGACTTGTGCCGTCTCGCTGCGACTTCGCGGTTCTTCGTGAACGCGCCATAACACTATGTCACCCTGTAGTTCGGTGGCTTCGAATGACTGGCCGCGGCGACGAACATCGCCGAGGGCAAGCCACACGGCGGCTACCTCGACGCGATCGTTCTCAGCGCCTCCAGGACCTCGTGCGGCACTCCTGTCGCGCTGGCCACGATAAGAGCAATGGGGTAGGCAACCTTCGTGACGAGCTCAGCGATGCAGCGGGCGTCATCACGACGACACTCGTGGATCATGCAGCGCAGCCGTAGCGCCCGCTCATCTGCGTCTTGCGCGCGCGGCTCGATCTCGGGCGGGCCAGGGCACGCGGGCCTCGGCGCCGAGATCTCCGGATTTTCCGAGCAGGACGTAGGAGGTGTCTTGACTTCGTGCGTATTCGCCTGCGCGCCGGCGGCCGCAGGAGTTGCCGTGGCTTGTGTGGGCGCGGCGCCGCCGAACGCTACAGCCACCCAGAGGGCCATCGCGACGACAGCCGCCCGCAATGAGCGTCGTTGCAATCTGAGGAGCTGCGGACCTGGGTACGACCGTCGCACTGGAACCTCCACAGGGTCTGACGGCGGGTGTCAGATATATCGGCTCGTTCCAGACGTGCCTTGAGGCGGTGCTCCGACCAATTTGGTGGCGAAGGGGTCATCGGGGGAGCGAGATGACGATTCGGCGCAGCGCGCCTTGCACGCGCCGCTCGCGCGCAGCATGGTGTGCAGATGGCTGCGCGTCCGCCCGTGGCTCGTGGTGGAGGCGCCAGTGATGACCGCCACGCGGCCCGTCTTCTGCTGATCGGTGCCCATGGATCACGCCATGCCCGATCGCGGCCGTCCGGAGCGGCCCCTGTCGCAGGAGTACTGATCGTGATCGTGGTCCAGGGATCGGCGACACCCTCGGGCTGCACGCCGGCAGCCACGCGCAGTGACCGATCGCTGTCGGCCGGGCCGCGCTTTGAGTGGCGGGACGCCAGGTGCTGTTTGTCGCTTCGCGCGCCCGGATAAGCAGGGCGCCACCCCTTGATGGCAATGCGAAGGACCCGCCGTGGCCCCGTTTGATCTCGCGCAGTTCGATGCGTCCGGTGATATCCGCCAGGTCGCCGACGACGCCGGCCTGATGGATGAGGGCGGCACCCGCCGTAAGCTGCTCAGGGATGCCGGGAGTAACGGTTGCGGGCGGCTCGATGCTGATGGGCATCCTCTCTCCCTTGGAGGCATTCGCGGCCGCCGGCGGCGCGAAGGGCGCCTACGCGACGCGAAAGTCCCAGGCCAACGATCTGCGTATCGGCAACTTCGCGTTGACGCTCGAATATCTCGAGGCGGAGTTCTACAAACTGACCCCGACATCTCCGGATTCGCGCGCAAGCTCGCCGAGCACGAGGCCGCGCATGTCAAGGCGCTGAAGGGCATCCTTGGCTCCAAGGCAGTCAAGGCGCCGAAGGTCGACTTCGGCAACGCGGTCACCGATCAGAACGTGTTCATGAAGACCGCCAACGCCTTGGAGCCCGTCGGGACCGCCGCCTACCCAAGGCGCCGGCCCGTACATCTTCTCGCCCGCGATCGTGCGCGCCGCGCTGTCGATCTTGCCCGTGGAGGCCAACCGCGCGGCGTTCGCGTCGACGCTGGGCAAGCTGAAGGGCATCCTGCCCGACGCCGATCCCGCCCGTTTGCGTTTCCGGCGACCCAACGGCTTCAAGGCCACGATCGACAAGGTCCAGGACACCGGCTTTGTCAAGGGCACTCTGCAGCCCGGATGATGCATCGTTCTGACCGGGCGGCCGAGCCCCCAAGGTGAGCTGCCCACAGCCGAGGAGTAGGCGACCTCGGTGCGCGACCTCCACGCGATGCTGGTGACCTGATCCCCGGAGATCGGCGGGCCCAGCGGAGCAGGCGCGACCGGCGGCGGGAGCGAGCACCAAGTCCCGGAAGAGGCGAGTCGCCGACGCCGGGGACCACTCGGTTCTCGACGCCAATGCTGCAGATACGAGCTCGCCGTAGTCGGCGTCGAGGTCTTCACGGGCCTCGCGTGCGTGGCGCTCTGAGTCGAACAGATGGGCGTAGACGCGCAATGTGATCGCGGCGTTCGCGTGGCCCAGCTGCCGGGACACGAACACCGGATCGCGGCCCTGGGCGATGAGGATGCTCGCGAACGTGTGACGCAGTGCGTGGAACGTGATGCCCTCGAGTGCAGCGCGCTGCGCTGCCTTGGCAAGGCCGCGGCCGGTGATGTTGCGATGACCGCTCGTGTGACCGGAGGCAGCGCAGAAGACTAGGTCGCTGTCGGCGCCGAAGCGCGCCGTCGCTCGCAGGGAGGCGAGCTCGTGCGCGAGCTGGGACATCAGGATCACGTCGCGGTGCGCCGCGGGGGTCTTGGGCGGCGCGTGCTCGCCCTGACGGTTGAGCTGACGATGCACCCTGAGCACGCGCTCGTCGAGATCGACATCGCGCCAGGTCAGCCCGAGCAGCTCGGAGAGCCGCAGGCCAGAGAACAATCCGGACGCGATCGCCGTGCGATAGCCGGCCGGCGCGACTTCAAGCAGGCGGCGCATCTCACCGCGTGTCAGAAAGCGCTTGCGGCTCGGCCGGGGCTCGGACGCTCCGAGGCGGTCAGCCGATCCGCGGGGTTGCCAGCGATCACGCCGTGGCGAACCGCATGGCCGAGGATAAGATGCAGTGGGCGCCAGAAGCCCACGACGCTGTCGGGCGCGTAGCCGGCGGCGCGCAGGCTACGAATCCACGCGACGAGCTGGTGCGGCGTGACCGCGCGTAGCTGCAACGCGCCGAACACGGGCAGGACATGGCGACGCAGGCCGACCTCGTAGATCTCGAGTGTTCGTGGCGACAGCTCTCCTACCTGCACGCGCGTCTCTTGCTCGGCGAACCACGTCATCCGGAGGTTCGTCACCGTCGTCGGCGTCGCCTGTATCTCCGCGGCGAAGCGGTCGCGCAGCCGGCGGGCCTCCATGAGGCCGACCGTGCCCAGACTGCGCCAGCTCGCCGATCGCGCCCCAGGGCGCGTGGCACAGGCGTAGTAGGTTGCCCCCGCGCGGTACAGCCCGCGCTCGACGCGGACGCGCTTGTATGTGCTCATGATTCGACCTCCCGAATCTCGGTGACAGGAGATGCCGGACTTCGGATGCAGTCCAAGAGTCGACGGAAGCCGACCGGCCGACGGATGGCCGCCAGAGGTCAAGCAGAGGTCAAGCAACCACGGAATCTGGCCGCGTGCGACGGAACCGAGGCGGCGCACAAAGCCCGGAACTCGCGGGCTCTGAGCCGCAACGGCGCACGACGAGCGCCCCCCGGGCGCGATTTGCAAGCAGGAGGTCGCCGGTTCGATCCCGGCTGGCTCCATCGCCGCAGCACGGATCGTGGAATCGCTGCCACGGCGCGCCGGCCGGGGCCGGCGGTCAGCCGAAGTCCTCGGCGACCTCGAGGATGTCCGGATCGTCCGATGTGCGGGCGGCGTCGACGACCAGCGTGAGCAGCTCGGGCTCGTTCAGCGCCTTCAGCAGCTCGGCGAGCCGGCGAAACTCCTCATACGTCGCGTCCGGCGCGGAGATCGTCTGCTCGACGAAGTCGCGGGCGTTCGCCGACATCCAGCCGTGGCCGAGCGACGCGAGCAGCTCGCGCACGATCGCGACGTACGGCTTGCTGCGAAGCGCCAGCGGCAGCAGATCGTCGGCAAATGGCACGGTGCGCTCGTCCGGGAGAAGCTGCAGCAGCCGTAGCGCCGCTTCCTTATCCGACGTCGACAGGGCATGGCGGACGACGGGCTCCCAATCGGTGGCGATCAGCTCCATTCGCGCCACGACCATCTCGCGTTCGGCCTCGGTGAATCGCCGCCAAGCAAGCTCCGGATCTCGCGAGCCGCTCATTTGATCTTGCCCGCGTGCTCCCACGGCAAGCCCTGGAACTTGTCCGCGAACTCCTGGGGGCTCATCGGCTCGGTCGGATAGATCGAGTGGTGCGTCGGGGGATTGGGCCCACCGACATCGCTGCCGTCAGCCTTCACAGCGAGCCCCGGCGGCATCTCGGTCCCTTCCGGAATCCGGTGGTACTGGCCGGTCAGCGGTGCCTGATGCGGGTCACCGAACGTCGACGCTCCGCGGGGCCAAGGCTCTGCGCCCTGTGGAATGACCCGGCCCGCGTCGTCGAGGACGTAGTCGTCGTCGAGCCGCGGGGGACGAGGTCCAGCGCGGTTGCCGAAGGCGTGCAGGTCCGTCGGTGCGTGCCTCGCGGCATCGACGGCCTCGTCGCCATGCCGAACGGCCTGCTTGGTGACCATGGCGAGCGGGCCGGCAGCAGCCATGGCCATCTTGCCGAGGGCGGCGGCGTCCCCGATGCCCGGGACCGACGCGACGAGCGACAACGCTGCGTTGGCGTAGTCGCCTTCGAGCGCGTAGACGCCGGCGTTGAGCACGTCGGCGGCGGTGCCGAGCACCGGGATGAACCCGGCGAGGTCGAGCGCGCCGTGGACGAGGTCCATGACGCCGAACCGGTTGGCGTTGGAGGCGATCTGGCGCTCGCGGATCGCGTCGATCTCGGCGTCGGTGATCGGACGCAGGCCGAGCGGGTCCGACAGGCCGATCGGGTTGTCGGCGGCGTAGCTGTAGGGGTTGGCGGCCCACGGCGTCCCGGCGATGGCGGGCAGCGGGTCGGGCGAGAGGAAGGAGCGGCTTGCGGGCTCGTAGACGCGGGCGCGCAGCCAGACGTCGCCGGCGAGCTCGAGCTCGCCGCGGTAGCCGAGGTGCGGGCCACGCGTGGCGGCGGCTTGCGCGGCGACAGGCGCTCCCCACGGATCGCGGGGGTCTCCGACCGTGCCCTGCCAGTCGGGTGCCAACCACGTCGCGCCGTCGCCGCCGGCCAGCGCCCATGGCGCGCCGGCCCCGACGACGGCCTGCTCGTCGAGCCAGGCCAGCGGTGCCAGCGGGTCGGCGCTGTCCCACAGCAGCGGTGAGCCGTCGACCTCGGCGAGCTCGCCGAGCGCGTCGACGACGACGCTGGTCGTCTGCTCGCCGCCACCCGCCGGCTCGGAGCGGATGGCGCGCAGGCGCCCCTGCTCGTCCCACTCCCAGCAGCGACTGAGACCGGAGGCGTCCTCGCGGATGCGGCGACCGGCCTCGTCGTAGGCGTATTCGGTCGAGCTTCCGTCCGCGTCGCGGCGCCGGATGAGCTGCGCGGCGGCGTCGTGCTCGTGGGAGATCGTCCCCGCGGGCGAGGTCTCGCGTTCGAGTCGCCCGCAGGCGTCGTAGTCAAACGAGAACGCGCCGGCCGGTGAGTCCGCCGCCACCAGCTGGCTCGCGGGGCCGTAGGCGTAGCTGTGACGATCGCCGTCGACCGTTGCCGCGACGACGCGGCCGACCGCGTCGCGCTCGAGCAGCGCGGAGCGACGTGCGCCGCCGGCGTCGAAGGCATACTCAGCGAGGTCTCCGTCGTCGAAGCGCCAGCTCGCCCGCATGCCGTCCGCGCGCGCGGCGACGAGCCGCCCGGCGCGATCGCGCTCGAGCTCGACCGCGCCAAGCGCCAGGTGCCGCAGCCCGGTGAGGACGCCGCCGGCGTCGTAGTCGTAGCTCAGCGAGGCGCCGTCGGGAAAGCCCAGCCCTGTGCGTTGCCCGTCGCTGTCGTAGCTCCAGCGCATCGCGACATCGCCGCGGCGGCGTTCGACGAGCCGCCCCGTGCGATCCCATCGCAGCGCGATCTCAGGCAGGCCCGGCTCGTCGATCGCGACCGCACGCCCGAGCACGTCGCGCTCGATCTCGACCGGGTCACGTCCAGCGGCGGCGAACGAGCTCGTTCGCCCGGCTGCGTCGTAGGTCCGTCGAACGCGCCGGCCCGAGCCATCGTGATTCTCGACGAGCCGCCCCGCCGCGTCGTACTCGAAGGTCGTCGCACGGCCGAGAGGGTCGACGATCCGAGTCACCCGGCCCGCCGCGTCGTACTCGCGGCGCGTCACCGCGCCGAGCGGATCGGTGACCTCAAGCAGACGCCCGGCGCCGTCGTGGGCGTAGCTCGTCGTCGCGCCGTTGGCGTCGACGGCTGTCACGAGCCGCCCGGCGGCGTCGTAGTGGAAGCGCCGTGCGCCGCCGTCGCGGTCCTCGATCACCGTCGTGCGTCCGACCGCGTCGTAGCCGTAGCGCCTGGTGCCCTCGCCCGGGACGGACAGCTCGACCAGCCGGCCGCCCGGGTCATAGACCAGACGCGTCGTCTCGCCGTTGGGTGCGACGCGTGCGACGAGCGCGCCGTCGGCGTCGTAGCGCAGGCGCCAGCGGCGCCCGGCGCCGTCGGTGAACGCTGACGGCCGGCCGCAGCGGTCGTACTCGTAGCGCTCGTCGCGGCCGCTCGGCGCGACCGTTCGCAGCAGCCGGCCGCCGGGGCTGTACTGCGAGCGCCAGCGTCCGCCGAGTGCGTCCTCGACCAGCGTCCGCAGGCCGCGATGGTCGTACTCACAGCGCACGATCGCCCCGTCGGGCCGGCGCTGCTCGATGGCGCGGCCGAGCTCGTCGAACGCGTAGGCCGTCTGCGCGAGCCCGTCGTGCACGGCGGTGATCCGGCCGGCGGGATCGAAGGTCCTGGCGCGGCGCGTGCCGGCGGGGTCGACCGTCGCGACGAGGTTGCCATCGGCGTCGTGCTCGCGGTCCCAGTTGCCGCCGAGCGCGTCGACGATCGTCGTCAGGCGCATCAGCGCGTCGTACTCGTAGCGCGTCGTCGCGCCGGCGCGGTCGGTCGCCTCGACGACGTTGCCGAAGATGTCGTGGCGCTCAGTGGTCGCGTGTCCGAGCGCATCGATCGTCTCGACGGGCTTCCCGTGCTCGCCGTAGCGAATCTCCTCGCGCGCGCCGTCGGGATCGATGACGGCGCTCAGGCGCCCCCCGCTCGTGTGCTCATAGCGCCACACGCCGCCGGACGGATCGCGGCGCGCGACGATCCGGCCGTGCTCGTCGTGTTCAAGCTCGGTCCGGCGCCCGAGCGGGCTGATCGTCGCGATGACGCGCCCCTGCGCGTCGCGCTGCACGCGCGTCGCGTTGCCGTCGCCGTCGATCGCCGCGACCGCCGCGCCGTCGCGGTCGTGCTCAAAGCGCACCCGCACGCCGTCGGGATCGACGATCTCCGTCACGAGGCCGTTTGAGACGGTGAACGCGGTCACGCCGCCCTCGGGATCGACGACCTCCGCGGGGATTCGCTCCGCGCCCGCGTAGCGCATCCGCGTCACCGCACCCGTCGACGTGGCGCTCTCGATCATGCGACCGGCGTCATCGTAGGCGTATGTCAGGGTCGCGCCCGCGGGCAGGATCCGGCGCACCAGGCGCGAGCGCTCGTCCCATTGCTGGATCGTCACGCCGCCGCCGCGCTGGGTGATCACGACGGGGTTGCCCCACTGGTCGTAGTTGCACGACAGGCGCTGGTCGTCGCCGTCGATGATCGCCAGCAGCCGGCCCTGGTCGTCGTGGACGAAGGTGTTCGCCGGCCCGCCCTGATCGTCGCTCGTGACGGTGACCCGGCCCGGCAGATAGGCAAGCCGCGTGCGGCGCCCGAACGGCGAGAGCTGCTCGACGACGCGGCCCTCCTCGTCATAGACGTTGGCGGCCTCGAGCACGCCGTCGGCGTCCGTGACCGACGCGATCAGGCCGTCGTTACCAATCGCGTAGCGGCGGACCGCGCCGGCATGCTCGACCGCGACGAGATCGCCCCCGTCGTCATAGCCATAGGTCACCCGGCGCCCGTCCGACGCCGCCGCCGCGACGATCCGCTCGCCGTCCCACTCCAGCGCGACACGCCGGCCCGCGGCGTGCGCCAACTCCGCGAGGCGGCCCTCGCCGTCGTACGTCAGCCGCACGCCACGACCGGGCCCCGCGTCGATCAGCACAGGCCGCCCGCCATCGTCGAAGTGCCAGCGATCGCCGCCGAACCATGCCAGCGCCAGCCCGGAGTCCAGCGGCTCGACGAGCGCGTTCACGCCGACCACCCGGTCATAGCTGGCGCCGCGGCGCCCGAACAGCGCGCGCTGGCCGTCGGGGCCCGCATACTCCGCGCCATCCGGGCGCGCGATCAGGCGAGCGTCGGCCCACGACGACCAGCCGTGACCAAACGCGCCGACGTGCGCCGAGCGGCTGTTGTACGTCCGGGCGAGCAGGAGACGCTCAAGCAAACCGCCGAAGACGAGATCGTCCTCGCGCTCGACGAAGTTCCCCGACGCCGTGTTGACCGGATCATTCGTGAAACCCGTCGTCGGGGGAAACCCGTACGCCGTCGCGCTGTCGAACGTCAGCGCCGCCCGCGTATCGCTCAGCCCGGCTTGCCGCAGGCTCGCGGCGATCGCAGCATCCGGCAACGACACGACGTCGCCGCTGCCGCCCGCGCGCCGAAACGACGCGGCGATGTTCGCGACCCACGCCGCATCCGTCTCGTTGAGCTCCGGGTAGCGCTTGTATCCGTCCACCAGCGACGTCGCATCGAGCTCGCCCCAATGAAACGTGCTCTCGAAGCGGTCGTACGCGCCTCGCAGGCTCGCGGCGTCGCCCACGAGCTCGCTGTCGAGCTCGCGGCTGCCGCCCGCGAAGCTGTCGAGATCGTCGGGACGCGCTGCGGACGTGCCCATCCCTACGCCTCGGCTCGCGGGCCGATGCTCGGATCCATGACCGGGAGCGTCGACGGCTCCCCCGTCATGTCCGGCATCTCCGGCTCGTCGTCGAATGCGCCACCAAGCGAGAGGACATTCGTCACGATGCTGTCGTTTCGCTCACGCTCGCGCTCGCGCCACGCGGCGTGCTCGACGAGATACTCGTTCGCGCGGTCGCGGCGCCGTTGCTCCTGCTCGGCCTCTTCGACGAGCTGGTCGACCTTCGTCGCGGCGTCGCGCAAGGCCGTGGCCAACCGCTCGGCGTCGTTTCTGCACTGCGTCGTCCGAGTGTCGAAGAGCTCGGCGTAGTTGCCCCGCCAGTCCCTGCGCGCCGTGCTTGCCAGCTCGCGCCGCCGCGGAAGCTGCTGCGTCGTCACGAGCGTGGCGCTCGCCCTGAGCTTCGACGCGAGATCCCTCGCCGCGTCGAAGTCGAACGGCACCGGGCCTTCCGGCTGCAGCGTGCTTACGTCCAGCGACTCCGCCATGAGCGCCGACCTCTGTGTTTGTGTGACAGCAACGTCCGACTACGACTCCGGCGAGGCTAGCAGGGTCCAAATCGACCCAATTAATGTCAGGGAAGCAGCGGTCGTCGCGCGGAAGCGAGGATCTCGTCGAGGCCGGCGAACTCGAGCAGCCGGTCGAGGTCGCCGGACGTTCGCTGCAGCTTGATACGGCGCCCGAGCCGGCGGGCTGTGAGCTGCAGCCGCGCCAGCGCCTCGATCGTCGTGGCGTCGGCGGCGAGGGTGCCGACGTCGCAGACGACGACTGCGGCGTCGCTGGCGGCCAGCACGGCACGCAGGCGGTCGCAGAGGCGCGGGACGTCCGCGGCGGCGATCGGGCCGTCGATGACGAGGATGCCCGTGCTCGGCTCTGGTTGCGTTGGATGGGACACGCGCGGAGCGAGGCGGTGCGGGGTGCGAGCTCTCATGTCGATGACCCCGGCGAAGCCTCCGATGGTTCGATCAGGTGCGCCCCGCCCGGGGCAGCTCGACGGCGTTGGCGATGCGGCGTCCCGCGAGGTCGGGCGGGACCTCGACGACGCGGGTCGTGGTCGCGGGCTTGCCGCCAAGCTCGATGGTCGCGCGAAACGCGGCTGCTGTCGGAGACTCGTTCATGGACGCGTGCCCTCCTGGGCGTTGCCGGTGCTGTTGGTACTGAAGACCCGCGAGGCCCCCGCAACTCATCGGTGGGGTGGGCGTATGCTCGCGCCCATGCGCTCGCAGGCCGGGGAGAACGCGCTCGGCGCGCGGGTCGCGCTCCCGCGCCGCGCGCTGGCCGGCAGCGCGGGCGCCAAGGCGCTCGAAGCCCTGACGCTGGCGGGACTCGTCCTGCTCGTGCCGCGTACGCTCGGGGCCGCCGACTACGGCGGCTTCGCGGTCGCGCTGGCCGTGGCGACCGGCATCTCGACCGCGACCGGCCTCGGCGGGCCCGCGCTTTTCGCGCGCGTGCTCGGCCCGCTGGAGGGCGCGCAGCGGCGTGAGGTCGCGCGAGCGCTCGCGTTTCGGCTGGGCGCGGTTCGGGGAGCGCTGCTCGTCGCGCTGGCCGTCGCGGCCGCCGCCGGCGTCGTCGCCGCGCCGGGTCGTGTGAGCGCGGGGCACGTCGCGCTCGTGCTCGTGGCGGCCGTGCTCGGCACGGCAGCGACGCTGCTGTCGCAGCTTGCGCTCGGCCTTGAGCGCACCGGGGTGTGGAGCCTGCGCTATCCGCTCGAGAACGGCGTGATCGTCGCCGGCGCGGTCGTGCTCTACCCCGTCGCGGGACTCGGCGGCGCGATCGCCGCAATCGCGCTCGGTGCCGCGGCGGCGCTGGCGCTCGGCGTTCTGACAGTGGGAGGGGATGTCCGCGGGTCGGCCGGCGCGGGGACGAGCGGTGAGGCTGTCGATGGAGCCACAACCCGGAGGTTGCCGGCCGGCGTGCTGCGGTTCGCTCGGCTGCAGGCGCTCGGCGGAGCGCTGACGCAGGCTGTGCATCGCGGCGCGGCGCCGGCGTGCGCCCTGCTCGGCGTCGAGGCAGCTGCGACCGGGCACGCCGCGATCGCTGCGGGCGCGGCGCTCGCAATCACGTATGCGGTGACGCAGACGACGCTCGTGGCGCTGCCGGGTGCGGCCCGCGCGTTTGCGGGCGACGCGGCTGGCGCGGAGGCATCGCTGCGGCGGGTCGCCGCGCTGGCGGCGCTCGTCGCCGTGCCCTGCTGTGGGGCGCTCGCGCTCGCCGCCGAGCCGCTGCTCGCCGCCGGGCTCGGCGAGGAGTTCCGCGATGCGGCGCCCGCCCTGCGAATCGCGTTGGCCGCTGCCGCGCTGGCGCCACTATGGGCGCTGTCGACGCAGCTCGCCGCGCTGCGCGCGCGCCCCGAGGCGGTGCTCGCGGGTGCGGCGGGCGGAGCGGCGACGTTCGTGGTGGTCGCTGCGATCGCGCTGCCGGAGGGTGGCGCGAGCGCGGCTTGCGCGGCCATGTTCGCGGGCGTCGCAGCGATGACCGCCGGCACCCTCGCCGCGCTGCGGGCCGGACGGCGCGGCGCGGTGGCGCGCCTCGAACGGGGCGCCGGACCCGGGCGCGGAGAAGCCCGTCCCGAGGAAGGACCGGATGACGAGCGCTGAGCCCGTGCCGCCGGGCCCGGCGGTCGCGCGACATGCAGTGCGCCGCGTGACGGCCGGAGCGCGCGTTCGCGCCGTGGGGCCGTGACGGGGCCCGCGATGTCGGTCGTCGTCGCGACGCGCGACCGGCCGGGAGCGCTCGAGCGCTGCCTGACGGCGCTCGTCTGGCAGACCGCGCGACCGCTCGAGATCGTCGTCGTGGACGATGCCTCAGCGGACGCGGATGCCGTCGGGCGGATCGTCGCTCGCACGCTGGACGGCTTCGATGCGGGCGATCGCGACGCGCCGGTGATGCGGGTCCTGCGCGGCGACGGGCGGGGGCCGGCGGGGGCGCGGAATATGGGAGCGCGCGCGGCGCGCGGGGCGATCGTCGGCTTCACCGACGACGACTGCGTGCCCGGACCGCGCTGGGCCGAGCGGCTGGCCGCCGCGTGCGCAAACGGTGACGCCGCGGCAGGGATCACCGTTGCTGACCCGGCGGCTGGCCGCGCGGCCGCCGCGTCGCAGCTCGTCACGCGGACGCTGCAGCTCGTCTCGCTCGACCCGCAGGGCGGGGTCGGGTTCGCGCCGACATGCAACCTCGCCTGCACGGCGGGCGTCATCCGCGAGCTGCCGTTCGACGAGTCCTTCCCGTTCGCCGCGGGCGAGGATCGCGACTGGTGCAGCAGGCTCGCGGGCGCCGGCATCGCGCTGCGCTTCGTGCCGGAGGCCGTGGTCGAGCACCGGCCTGAGCTGGGGCTCGGCGGGCTGCTGCGCCAGCAGGCACGGTACGGGCGGGGCGCCGTGCGGTATCGCGGTGCGGGCGAGGGGCGCACGCTGTCGGGACGGCGGTTCTACGCGAGCCTCGCGCGCGAGGCGGCGCACGCCGGGCCGGCGATTGCGGCACTCGTGGCGATCGCGCAGATCGCGGTGGTGGCGGGCGCGGTGCGCGAGGCGGCCGAATCGAGGAGGTAGGGGAGGCTAGGCGTGGGCCGGCTCGAGCAGCGGCTTGCCCGCGAGACCTTCACCGTCGACCCCGCAGACCGCCGCGATCGTGCTCGCGACGTCGGCCAGGCGCGGCGGGGCCGAGCCCGCGCGCGGCTCCGAGCCGCCCGGCGCGACGACCGCCCATGCGTCGCCGGGCGTGTGGTTGCCCGAGCGGCCGCTGCCCGCGCCGCTTCGCATCACCTCGCCGAATGCCGGCGACGACACGCCCGCGAGCCTCGTTGCCGGGCGATCGCTCCAGCTCACCACGAGGTCGGGGAGCTGGCTCGCACGCTCACCGGGGTACGAGCCGGCGACACGATCCACCGCCGCGACCGCGACCGAGCCGTCGGGATCGTGGAACGTCCGCAGCCCCGCGGCGATGCGATCGAGCAGCTCGCCACTCGCGGCCGGATCGACGATCCCGTCGCGCTCGCGGCCGCGGAGGTTCAGGCGCACATAGCCCTGGTTGTCGGCAGGGTGCGCGAAGGCCCGCGTCGCAGCCCAGTCCACGCCCCGCAGCTCGAGGCGGGCCGTCAGCTCGAGCGCCGCCCGGTCCGGCAGCGCGCGCGCCAGCGCGCCCCGCGCCCGCGGCGGCACCGCGGCGCGCAGCCGCCAGATCGCGCCCGCCGCACGATCGCCCGCCGAAAGCGGCCCGCCGTTCAGCACCGCCGCCAGCATGCCGGGCAACAGGTCGGCACGAGAGGTGTTGACGTCCATGCCGACCGCCGACGTCACGATCACGTCGAAGCCGCCGGGCAACGCGGCCAGCGCACGACCAAACGCCGCATCCACCGCCTCGTAGACCGCACCCAAAGCCCCCTCGAGCAGCGAACGCTCGCGGCCCGACGGCTCGGCCGCAAGCTGCGAGAGATCCCAGAACTGGTGGCCCGCCAGGTGCGCGGCGCTGAACGTCAGCCAGACGAGGTCGTAGGTCTCGCGGCCAAGCAGGTCGACTGCTGCGGAAGCGACCCGCGCCGGCGCGGCCACGAGCTTCGAGCGCAGCGCGAGCAGTTCGCGAACCGTCGGTCGGCCGAAGATCTCCGTGGCATGCGGCCCGCGGCCATGACGCTTGCCAAGCGAGCCCGCCGTCGCGCGCGGCAGCGACCAGCGCGGCAGCACCACGCGATCCGCGAACTGCCAGCCGCAGACGTACGTGCCCCGCCAGTCGCGCGGCGGGCGGCTCTCGTAGGGGTCGATCGCGAGCGTCCGCAGCCCGGCGCGCGCGAGCCGCTCCCAGATCGCCGGCGGCGCCGGGAACGCGGTCATGTACCGCGCACGCTGCGCGCGAGCATCCCACTGAAACGGATAGAAGAGCCCGTGGTCGCCGAGCTCGACGCCGCTGTAGAGCGTGTGAAACGCGCCGGCCGCGAAGTGCGTCGCGGGCGTCTCGAGCTCGATCCGCCGCCCGCGCGCAATGAGCCCCGCGAGCACCGGCAGCCGCCCCTCGCCGAGCATGCGATCGACGACCGCGGCGCTCGCCGCATCGAACTGCAAGACGCAGATCAACTGCTGGCGACCCGGCGGCGATCACCCTCGACGGGCGTCGGGTCGCCGCCGACCGCGTCCGAGCGCCGGGCGGCGTCGAGCACGCACATCACGGCGGCGCCCTCGACGGCGGTCGCGAGCAGTCCCGGGTCCTCGCCGCGCAGCGCGGCGCCGTAGGCCTGAAGCTGCGACGTCAGCGAGCCGACCAGCGGGTGCACCCCCGGCGCGACGCGACCCGCGACCCCGCGCACGCGCCCACCACGGCTGGCCCGCGCCACGCGCCGGCCGCGGCCGTCGCGGATCTCCACGAGCTCGCGGTAGGGCAGGTTCGTCGCGCACTCGATCCGCACGCCCCCGCGCGAGGTCGCAAGCGCGATGCCGGCGCGCTCGCGGGTGGCATGCGCGCGCACCGCGAGCGGCAGCGCGCCCGTCAGCATCAGTGCGAGATCGATGAGGTGCGGCCCGAGGTCGAGCAGCGCGTCCTCGCCGCGCTGCAGCGGGCGCCACGACGCGCGCCGGTAGTGCAGCACGAGATGCAGTTCGAGGTCGCCCTCGGGCGGAACGCGCCGGGCAAGCTGGGCCCCCTGGTCGAAGCGGCGGTTGAAGCCGCAGTACGGCGCCGGGTCCAGGCGCGCGAGGCGCAGGGCGCCGGCCGCGTCCGAGGCCGGAGGCTTCTCGACGAGGGCCGTGATCCCGGCGGCGGCCGCCTGCGTCACGGCCTCCTCGTGGTGCTCCGGCGTCGAGCAGACGATCAGCCCGTCAAGCGGGCCCGACGCGAGCAGCTCGCTCGTGCGCGGGTGCCCCGACGCCCCGAGCTTGCCCGCCAGCAGCGACCGCCGCGAGCGGCTCAGGTCCGCCACGGCCACGATCTCCATCCCATCTGTGCGCGCGACCGCGGGCGCATAGCCGCGCTCGGCGAGCCGCCCGCAGCCCACGAGGCCGATGCGCAGCGCGGTCACGGCCGGCCCTCTCGCGCCCACAGGACGACGCCCGCCGGGACCGACAGTGCCGCGGTGAGGTAGTGCAGGAGATGCAGTGGCACGCCGGCGAGCGCGAGCCGCGGACCCCCGCGACGGCCGAGCAGGAGGTAGAAGCTCATGTTCGCGGCAATCATGGCGCTTAGACCGGCGGCAGCGACCCGCGGGCGGCGCAGGGCGAGCGCGCCAGCCGTCAGCAGCGCGGCCGCGGTCGCGCTGCGGTGGCGCCAGGACAGGTTCAGCGCCGTGCCGGCGCCGCGGCGCTCGAGCGCGAGCGCGACCCACGGCACGCCGCGCGCGGCGAAGTCCGTGCGGAGCATCGAGCGCAGCGTCCAGCGCTTGAGGTGCGTGCCGCGTACCGCCGGGTCCAGCGCGATGCGCGCGCCCGCCGCGCACAGGCGCATGCCGAGCTCGACGTCCTCGATCGACGGCCGCGGGAAGCGCCGCTCGTCGAAGCCGCCCACGGCATCGAACGCGTCGCGGCGGATCGCCCCGAGCCCGGCCCAGAACGTCGATGCGGCGCCCGGCGAGCTCGTGTGGACGTGATGGTGCAGGAGGTTGCGAAAGCGCGAGACGGCTTGCCGGGCGGCGGGGGACGCGTCGTAGGAGCCGAACACCGCGGCGAGGTCGGGGTCGGCGTCGAGGCGCTCGCGCAGGCGCCGCAGCGCGTCGGGATGCACCTCGACGTCCGCGTCCACGAACACGACGATCTCGCCGCCCCCGCGCGCGACGCCCGCGTTGCGCGCCGCCGCCGGCCCGCTCCCCGGCGGCGCATGCACGACCTCGACGGCATGCGGCTCCTCGGAGCGGGCCAGCGCGGCGAGGCAGCGCGGGAGCGTCGCGGGAGCGTCGGTGGCTGGGACGACGACCGTCAGCACGTGTAGGGGAGCCTAAGTTAGGGTGACCCTCGATGCGAGCCGCGGGGGAGCCTCTTGCGATCGCCGTCCTCGGCGCGGGGCCGGCCGGGCTCACAGCCGGCTACGTCCTCGCCCGCGACGCGGAGCCGGTGATCGTCTTCGAGGCCGGCGCGCAGGTCGGTGGCCTCGCGCGCACCGTCGAGCGCGACGGCTACCGCTTCGACCTCGGCGGGCATCGCTTCTTCACGAAGTCCGACGAGGTGCAACGGCTGTGGGACGAGGTGCTCGGCGACGAGCTGCTGCTGCGCTCGCGCCTCTCGCGCATCTTCTGGCGCGGGCGCTTCATCGACTACCCACTGCGGATCGCCGACGTCGTGCGCAAGGTCGGCCCGGTCGAGCTCGCTCGCTGCTCGGCCTCGTACCTCGCGGCGGTCGTGCGGCCGCGCCGGCGCCCCGCCGTGACGCTCGAGCAGTGGGTCTGCGACCGCTTCGGGCGCCGCCTGTACGAGCTGTTCTTCGCGGCGTATACGGCCAAGGTGTGGGGCGTGCCGGGCTCGGAGATCCGCGCCGAATGGGCGGCGCAGCGGATCCGCACGCTGTCGTTCTGGCGCGTCGTGCGGGCGGCGGTGCTCAACGACGGCGCCGCCGTGCACAGCCTCATCGACGAGTTTCACTACCCGCGACTGGGTCCCGGGCAGATGTGGGAGGCGATGGCGGCCGAGATCGTCGGAGCCGGCGGCGAGCTGCGGCTGAACGCGCGGGTCACTCGGATCGAGCTCGGCGACTGCCGTGTGCGCTCGGTGCACGCGGGCGGCGAGCGCCTCGAAGTCGACCATGTGATCTCCTCGCTGCCGCTGCGCGACGTCGTCACGATCGCCCACCCGCCGCCGCCGCGCGCGGTGCTGGAGGCCGCGCGGGGGCTGCGCTACCGCGACTTCCTCACGGTCGCGCTCGTCGTCCGCGGCGACGACCTGTTCCCCGACAACTGGATCTACATCCACGACCCGGACGTGCGCGTCGGGCGGATCCAGAACTTCCGCGCGTGGAGCGAGGCGATGGTGCCCGACGACGCGTGCACGTGCGTCGGGCTTGAGTACTTCTGCTTCGAGGGCGACGACCTGTGGGCCGCGTCGGATGCGGAGCTCGTCGCCCGCGCGACGCGCGAGCTCAAGCAGATCGGGCTCGCGGACGCGGGGCGCGTCGAGGCGGGCTACGTCGTGCGTGTGCCGAAGGCCTATCCGATCTACGACGACCACTACGCGGCGCGCGTGCAGACGGTGCGCGACTGGCTGTCGGGCATCGCGAACCTGCAGCAGATCGGCCGCAACGGCCTGCATCGCTACAACAACTCCGACCACTCGATGCTCACGGCGCTGCGGGCGGTCGAGAACGCGTGCTTCGGCGAGGAGCACGACCTGTGGACCGTCAACTCCGACGGCGAGTACCACGAGGAGCGCGGCCCGGCCGAGCAGCCCTACCGCCGC
Source organism: uncultured Actinomycetes bacterium (assembly GCA_963839905.1). Taxonomy (GTDB): domain Bacteria; phylum Actinomycetota; class Thermoleophilia; order Solirubrobacterales; family Solirubrobacteraceae; genus CADCVQ01. The sequence continues at coordinate 72,044 of CAWIXC010000021.1, forward strand.
GCGCCCGAGACGCCCGCGCTGCGCGAGGAGCTCGCGGCGGCGGTCGGCGAGCAGTCAAGCGAGTAGATGCGCCACTCGCGGCGGCGGCCGAGCAGGTCGGCGTGCGTGCGCAGGTACTCGCGCACGGGGCGCGGCGCGCCGGGGCCGACGACGAAGGCGCCCGAGCTGGCCGATGGCAGGCCGAAGCTCACGACCTCGGTGAGCGGCACGTCGAGCTGCCATGCGAGCGCCGTGCGGACGAGCACGTAGCTCGTCGCGAGCCGGCCGCAGCGCAGCAGCGGGTCGCGCCCGATCTCGTCGGTGAGCTCGCGCAGCCGCTCGCCGCGCTGCGCGACGCGCTCGCTGGCGGCGGCCGCGTCGTGCAGGTCGGCGACGCGCGCGGGCAGCTGCGGCAGGGTTGCGGCGAGGACGGCGAGCGCGAGCGCCGCGGTGGCGATCGGCGCGCGTCCGAGCGCGAGCAGTCGCGCGAGGCCGGTGCCGGCGAGCACCGCGACGACGGCGAGCGCGGACGCCATGAAGCGCGGCAGCCCGGGAAAGCCGGCGGCGGCCATCGCGGCAACGGTCGCGATCCAGGCGAGGGCGCCAAGCGCAAGGATGGCCGGGGCGGAGGAGAGGAGCGCGACGGTGGCCGAGCCTGCCGCCCGGGGCGCGCAGGGGCCGCGTGCGGCGACGGCGGCGGACGGGCCCGCTGCGGTGGCGGCCGAGCCTGCCGCCCGAGGTGCGGAGGAGGCGCGTGCGCCGACGGCGGCGGACGGGTCCGCCGCGGCGGCGGCCGGGCCTGCCGCTCGGGGGGCGAAGGGCGCGCGCGCGGCGGCGAACGAGGCCGCGGCGGGCCAGCGGGCCACGGCGACGGCGAGCGCCGCGAGCGGCCAGGCGACCGCGAGCGGCATCGTGACCGCTCGCCCGAGCACCTCCCACACGGCTTCCACCGCGGACTCGTCCCCACGCAGCGCCCGCTCGCCCGCGCTCGACGCGCCGCCGCCGGCCAGCAGCTCCGGCACGACCCACGACGCGGCGACGGCCAGCGCGACTCCCGCGATCCATGGGCGCAGTCCCGGCTCGGCGCGCCAGCGCCACAGCCCGTAGGCGGCAAGCAGCGGCCACGCCTCCGGGCGCACGAGCGCGGCGAGCCCACCCAGCCCGAGCGCGAGCCGCGAGCGCCCGTCGAGACCCGCGGCGACCGCACCCAGGACCAGCGCGACGAGCAGCGGCTCGGACATCCCGACCGCTGCCTGGCGCGTCCATGCTGTCACCTCGTCGAAGAGCAGCAGCAGCGTCACCGCGGCGAAGGCGCCCGCCGCGACGCGCAGCGGCCGGCCGAGCCCGTGCGTAAGCCGGTACGCGAGCGCGCCCGCGAGCACCAGCGAGAGCAGCCACGCCCCGCGCACGATCACGAGCCACAGCGCGGGCGCCGCATCCCCCGCCACCGACAGCAGCGCGGCGATCGCCACCGGCAGCGGCTTCCACGACGGGCCGCTCGACGTGTCGAGCTGCAGCCTTGCCAGCTCGCGACCCCAGACGAGCCACGCCCACGCGTCGTAGGCCGGCTCGTGCGCGAATGCGAGCGACCCGGCGGCGAGCGCCAGGCAGGCCACGACGGCGATTGCGAAGAGGCGTGCGGTCATCGCATCTTGGTTTAGGCTGGCCTAAGCTGCGGCGCGGCAGCAGCTTCGCACGTCGCGACCAGGGAGCCGAACAGCGCATGACAGCCAGACCAGCCCTCCGCGCCACCGCATTCGCGATCCTCGCCGTGATCGCCGTCGGGCTCGCGGCCTGCGGCAGCAGCGGCGACAACGGCAAGCTGACGATCTACTCGGGCCGCATCCAGGCGCTGATCGGGCCCGCGATCGACATCTACGAGGGGGAAGCCGGCGGCGACGTCGACGTCCGCTACGGCGACAGCCCGAGCCTCGCGGCGACGCTCGTCGAAGAGGGCAAGAACTCGCGCGCGGACCTCTTCTTCGCCCAGGACGCCGGCTCGCTCGACGCGATCGAGAAGGCCGGGAACCTCGAGCCGCTGCCCGCGGACCTGCTCAAGGAGGTGCCCGCTCAATTTCGCTCGCGCACCGGCCGCTGGGTCGGCGTGACCGCCCGCTCGCGGATCATCGCCTACGGCGAGAAGGTCAAGACCTCCGAGCTGCCCGACTCGCCGCTCGAGCTCACCCAACCGAAGTGGAAGGGGCGCGTCGGCTGGGCGCCGACGAACGCCTCCCTGCAGGGCTACATCACGGCGCTGCGGCTCGTCGAGGGCGAGGACGTCGCGCGCAAGTGGCTCAAGGGGATGGTCGACAACGACGTGCAGGTGTTCGACTCCAACGTGCCGGTCCGCGACGCGATCGCCAAGGGCGAGATCGATCTCGGGCTCATCAACCACTACTACGTCGCCGAGGCGCAGGCGGAGGACCCGAACTACCCGGTCAAGATCCACTTCCCCACGAAGGACCTGGGGTCGCTCGTCAACGTCGCGGGCGTCGGCGTGCTGGCGTCGAGCAAGCGCAAGGACGAGGCGATCGCGTTCGTGCGCTCGATGCTCAAGAAGCCGTCGCAGGAGTACTTCGCGGACTCCTCGAAGGAGTATCCGCTGGCCGCGGGCGTCAAGCCCGCGAAGGAGCTCACGCCGCTCGACAAGATCCCGTCGCCGGACATCGACCTCGCGAACCTCGGCGACCTCAAGGGCACGCTCGACCTCATGAGGGACACCGGCGCGCTGTAGCGGCGCGCCCGCGCGGATGGCCACCGGCGCCGACACCGGCGCTCGCTCGGGACCGGGCGCGATCGCGCCGGTGCCGCACCCGCCGGCCGCGCCCGGGCCCGCGAGGCGGGCGGCGCGGCTGCTCGGCGCCCGCCGCCCGCCGCCACTGCTGTTCGCGCTCGGGCTCGCCATCGCGGTGGCGGCGGCGCTGCCGGCGCTGTACCTCGTCGTCGTCGTCGCGGGCGACAGCGCGATCGCCGCCGACGCGGTGCTCACGAGCCGCGCGCTCGGCCTCGTCATACGCAGCGCCGGCCTGGCGGCGGCCGTCACCGCGGGCGCAATCGCGATCGCCGTCCCGCTCGCCTGGCTGACCGTCCGGTCGGACCTGCCCGGCCGCCGCGGCTGGGCGACGCTCGCGACGCTGCCGCTCGTCATGCCGAGCTACATCGCGGCCTATGTGTTCGTCGCGGTGCTGCGCCCGAAGGGCCTGCTGCAGGAGCTGCTCGCGCCGCTTGGCGTCAGCGAGCTGCCGCCGATCTACGGCTTCGCCGGGGCGTGGCTCGTGCTCACGCTGTGCACGTACCCGCTCGTGCTGATCCCGCTGCGCGCCGCCCTGCGCCGCCTCGACCCGGCGCTCGAGGAGGCCGCGCGCGTCATGGGCCGCTCGCCGCTCGAGGTCTTCCGCACGGTCGTCCTGCCGCAGCTCGCGCCGGCGATCGGGGCGGGCGGGGTGCTCGTCGCGCTTTACGTCCTGAGCGACTTCGGCGCCGTCGCGATCCTGCGCTTCGACTCGTTCACGCGCGAGATCTACATCGCGTTTCAGGCGGCGCAGCGGACGGAGGCGGCGGCGCTCGGCATGGTCCTCGTCGTGGTCATGCTCGCGCTGTTCGCGTTGTACGCGCGCGTGCGCGGGGCGCGCGCCCTGCATCGCACGAGCCCCGGCACACAACGCCCGCCCGCGCCGGTGCGCCTCGGGCGCTGGCGCTGGCCGGCGCTCGCGTTCTGCACGGGCGTCGTCGCGCTCACGCTCGTGCTGCCGGTCGGGGTGCTGATCTACTGGGCGACGCAGGATCTCTCGACCGGCTTCGACGCGGGCGCCGTCGCCGCGAACGCCGCGAACTCGCTCCTCGCGGCGGCGTGTGCGGCGCTCGCCGCGGGAGCCGCGGCGATCGTCGTCGCGGTGCTGTCCGTGCGCTTCCCGGGCTACGCGACCCGTGCCATCGAGCGCTTCGGCTACGCGGGCTACGCGCTGCCGGGGATCGTCGTCGCGCTCGCGCTCGTGTTCTTCGGCACGCGCGTCGCGCTGCCGCTGTACCAGACGCTCGCGATGCTCGTCTTCGCGCTGTCGATCCACTACCTGCCGCTCGCCGTCGGGCCGATCAGCGGGGCGCTGCTGCAGGTCCCGCCGCGGTTGGAGGAGGCCGCGCGCGGGCTCGGGCGCACGCCGCTGCAGGTCTTTCGCACGATCACGCGACCGCTCGTGACCAGCGGCGTCCTGGCCGGTGCAGCGCTCGTCTTCCTGCACGCGTTGAAGGAGCTGCCCGCGACGCTGCTGCTCGCGCCGATCGGCTTCGACACGCTCGCCACGGACATCTTCCGCCAGACGACGACCGGGTTCTACGAAGCCGGCGCGATCCCGGCGCTGATCCTGCTGCTGATCGCCGCGCCGCCCTTGTACCTTCTCAACGAGAAGAGCGTGACCTCGTCTTGAGCGACAACGGCGACGCATCCGGCCTGCGCGTGCGCGGTCTCGAGAAGCGCTTCGGGACGGTGCGCGCGGTCGACGGCGCCGACCTCGACGTGCAAGCCGGCGGCACGTGCGCGCTGCTCGGGCCGTCGGGGTGCGGCAAGACGACGACGCTGCGGATGATCGCGGGACTCGAACGGCCGGACGCCGGAGAGATCGTCGTGAGCGGGCGCGTCGTGTCGGGTCCGGGGCGCTACGTGCCGGCCGAGCAGCGGCGGATCGGGATGGTCTTTCAGGACTACGCGCTGTTTCCGCACATGGACGTCGCCGCGAACGTGGGCTACGGGCTGGGCCGCAAGCCCGATCCGGGCCGGGTGCGCGAGGCGTTGCAGCTCGTCGGGCTCGCCGATGCCGGCAAGCGGCTCGTGCACGAGCTGTCGGGCGGCCAGCAGCAGCGGGTCGCATTGGCGCGAGCCTTGGCGCCGACGCCGTCGCTCGTGCTCCTGGACGAGCCGTTCTCGAACCTCGACGCCAGCCTGCGCGACCGCCTGCGCCAAGAGGTCTCCGCCATCCTGCGCACGGCCGGCGTGACCGCGGTCTTCGTCACGCACGACCAGGAGGAGGCGATGAGCATCGCCGAGCACGTCGCGGTCATGCGCGACGGGCGCGTTGAGCAGTGCGGGACGCCGGAGGAGGTCTACCTGCGCCCGGCGTCGCGCTGGATGGCGACGTTCCTCGGCGACATCGAGGTCCTTCCGGGCGAGGCGCGCGACGGGCGGGCGCGCTGCGAGCTCGGCAGCCTGCCGATCGAGCTGCACCTCGACGGCGAGGTCGACGTGCTCGTGCGCCCCGAGGGGATCGCGGTCGGGGTGAGCGGCCCCGCTGGCGGCGCGCACGCGGAGGTCGTGTCGCGGCGCTTCTTCGGCCATGACCAGCTGCTCGGGCTGCGCCTCGAGTCCGGCCGCGTGGTGCGCTCGCGGCGACTCGGGTTCCCGGCGTGGCATCCGGGCGATCGCGTGCAGGTGTGGATCGAGGGGCCGGTCGAGGTGCTGGCTCGCGGCGAAGGCGAGCCCGCGGTTTCCGCCGGTTAGGCTCGCGAGAGCGAGAGGTGGCCGTCGCCGATGACGACGACATCGCCGGCGACCCGCGGGCGATCCTCGGCCCATTCGCAGTCAAGCCGGCTGGGCCGGCCGATCTCCACGCCCTGGCTGATCGTGAGCCGGGTCGTGCCGGCGCGGTCGTGCAGGTAGGCGAGCAGCGGTCCGGCCGCGGCGCCCGTGCCGGGGTCCTCGATCACGCCGTCGACGCCTGCGAAGAAGCTGCGCGCGTGCGCCGTCCCGCTGTCCGGATCGACGGCGGCGAGGTAGAGCACGAGCGCGCCGAGCGGCTCGAGCAGGGCTCGTAGGGCGGCGAGCTCCGGGCGGACCAGACGTTCGAGCACCGCGCGATCGCGCACCGGCGCCATGAGCTGGGTCTCGCCGGTCGACACGACCTGCGCCGGCAGGTCGGGGTGTGCGTCGGCCGCGCGGAGCCCGGCGACCGCCATCACGTCTTCGGACGGAGGCTCGACGCCGAAGACCGGCGGCTCCTGCAGCATCGACGCGCGTGCGACGTCGCCGTCGAGTTGCACCTCGACCGGCTGCAGGCCGGCGCGCGTCTGCTGCACGTAGGTTGCGTGCTGATCGCCGCGCGCCCGCGCGACCGCGACCGCCGTGCCCAGTGACGGGTGGCCGGCGAACGCGATCTCACTGGGCATCGTGAAGATGCGGTTGCGGTAGTCGGCGCCGGGCTCGGTGGCCGTCTGCACGAACGTCGTCTCCGACAGGCGCGTCTCGCGCGCGAAGGCGAGCATCGTCGCGTCATCGATGGTGTCGGCGTCGTGGACGACGGCCAGCTGGTTACCCGTCAGGGGGACCGACGTGAAGACGTCGAGCCACGTGATCGGGTGGCGCACTACTTGTCGAAGTCGAAGTCGCGCGGCGGGCGCTGCTCGAACCAGAGGCGGTCGTGGTCCGGTGTCTCCTCGAGGAACTCAGGGGTCTCCTCGAGCAGGTCCTCGCCTTCGGGCTCGTCGTCGCCGGGCGCGGGGCCGGGCGGTGGCGGGGCCGGAGGCTGATAGGCGGGTGCCGGCGGCGGCGGGGTGAACGCAGCGGGCGGCGGCTCGAACGGGCCGTCGAATGCGGTGGTCGGCGGGTCGCTGTCGTCGGCGGCCGGCTCGGGCTCGGGGTCCGCGTTGCGACCGCGGCGCAGGCGCAAGCGCCCGGCGCCGGGCAGCCGGCGCTTCTCGCGGGGCGCCTCGGGTAGCGGCTCGTCCTCGAGCGGCGGCAGCGGCACGTCGTCGTCGAATGCCTCGTCGACCGGGGGTGGCGGGGGCGGCATGACATAGCCCGACGGCGGGGGCTCGTAGGCGGGCGGCTGCTGGGGCTGCGGCTGCGCGGGGATCGGCGGGGGCGAGTGGGCGACCGTCTCGTCGCCCCAGTCGGGCTCGTCGTCGTAGTCGGGCTCGGCGGCCGCGGAGGGCTGAGCGACGGGCGGCGGGGCGGGGGTCGCGGGTGCCGGCGGCGCGGGGATCGAAGAGAGGTCGGGTGTGCCGTCCGGCGAGCGCCGGACGGGGCCCAAGGCCTCGCTCTCCTCACGGGAGACCTCACCGGCGTCGGCACCGCGACGCCGTTTGAGCTCAAGATGCTCGCGGATTGCTTCGTCGAGCAGTCCCATCCTGCGACAGCCTACCTCGCTGCGGCGAGTTGTTCACCCCGCACGCAGCGACTTGTTCTTGCCGCTGCGCTTCGCGTTGTACAAGGCGGCGTCGACAGCCGCTACGAGCGGCTGCGGGTCCGCGCGCGTCTCGGGCATCGAACCGACCCCGCAGCTGGCCGTGATGCGCAGCGTGCCGGAGCCGTCGAGCAGCGGGATGTGCAGCGCCTCGATCCCCCGTCGCACGCGTTCGGCGAGCTCGAACGCACCCTCGAGATTCGTCCCGGGAAGCAGCAGCGCGAACTCCTCGCCGCCGTAGCGTGCGGTGTGGTCGATCTCGCGGGAGGTCTCGCGCAGCACGCGGGCGGCTTCGCGGAGGACGACGTCGCCTTGCGGGTGGCCGTAGGTGTCGTTGATCGCCTTGAAGTTGTCGAGGTCGAGCAGGACGAGGCCGAGGGTGCCGCCCAGGCGCTGCAGGTCGCGGACGCGATTGCCGAAGCGCACGTCGAACGCGCGCCGGTTGGGGAGGCCGGTGAGGTCGTCGGTCAGCGACTCGTGCACCGCGGCGCGCAGCTCCTCGATGCGGCGCTTGAGCTCGCGCGACATCTTGTTGAACTCCTCGCCGAGGCCCGCGAACTCGTCCTTGCCGACGGTCGTGACCTGCGCGGAGAAGTCGCCGCCGGCGAGCCTGCGGGCGGCGTCGAGGAAGCCCGCGAGCTGCTGTTGCAGCGAGCGCGACACGAGCACCGCGCACGCGAGGGCAAGCAGCAGGAAGCCGATGAGGATTCCGGCGATCATCCAGCGGCCGCCGGTGTCGTTCGGGGCCTCCGGCAGACCGAGGGTGAGCACGCGGACGTCCTGGCCCGGGTAGCCGATCGCCTTGAACGCGTTGAGGCCGTACTCCTTGCCGCCGATCTCGGTGGTGTTGCCGTTCTCGTCGGGGGGCTCGACGTCGTCGGCCGCGGGCAGGGTGGAGGCCAGCTCGCGGCCGCCGTTTCGGATGACGACGTCGAGCGTGGTCAGCCGTTTCACCTCGCGCGCGAAGGAGCCGGCGTCCACCGTCGAGAGGTGCAGGACGCCGAGCCGCGACGTCTCCGACCTGACGACGATCGATGCCGGCCCGATGGCCGTCTTGTCGCCCGCCTTGAGCACGATCTCGCGGTCGCGCACGAAGACGATCCGCGCGATCTCGCGCGCCGCGAGGATCTGGTTGGCTCGTCGCAGCGCTCGTGCGGTGTCGCCGGCGAGCAGCGCGGCGCGCAGCTCGGTGTCGTTGGTCGCGACGTCCTTGACGACCCGCTCCGCGCGGTCGCGATGCTCGGTGAAGAGCCGCTCGGCGACGCGGTAGCGGGCGCCGACGTCAGCCTCGCGCATCGACTGCTCGCTCTGGCCCAGCAAGCCGAACAGCAAGACCGCGACCGCCACCATCGGCATGATCACGATGAGGACGAAGAACAGCCCAAGCCGGTTGCGAAAGCTCACGTGTGCTGAGCGTATCGGCGCGGTCGGGTGCCGCCGATAGCCCTCCGGCGGCGAGGACGCGGCTATGCTGTGCCGTCCTCGGGGCTATAGCTCAGTTGGGAGAGCGCCTGGATCGCACCCAGGAGGTCGGGGGTTCGAGTCCCCCTAGCTCCATCGTTCGTCGGCCGTTCTTGAATCGAGTCCCGAAGTCGGGCGATCCAGGGTCCTGTCCCGTGCCAGCGGACGGCTCACGCGCCGCCGAGTCGCGAGGATCGCTACGTCCGCCGTGGTCTTCGTGCATCGCGCCGCCGGTACCGTCATCCTCTGCGTGTGGCACGCGCTGATCTCATACTCGGCCTGGTTCGCGCTGCCGGCCAGCACGACGATGCCGCGCTCAAGCGCACCGTCGAAGCGCTGATCGCCGAGGAGCGCGAGAAGCAGCACCACATCCTCGCTGACCGCCTCGAGGATGCACTGCGCCGAGGCGGCAACGGCAAGCGCAATGGGTTCGCGCAGCTCGCAGACCTCGAACCAGGGCCCGGCGTCGAGGTAGTGACGCCGCGCCGCACGCTGTCAAGCCTCGTCTTGCCCAACCCCACACGCGTCGCGTGCGACGAACTCGTCGAGGAGCAAGAACGCGTGGACGTGCTACGTGCGCATGGCCTCGAGCCGCGGCATCGCATCCTGCTCACAGGCCCTCCCGGAAATGGGAAGACAAGCCTCGCCGAGGCCGTCGCCGAAGCGCTATACCTCCCGCTGGTCCGCATCCGCTACGAAGCGGTCATCGGGAGCTTCCTTGGCGAAACCGGGGCACGTCTCGCCAAGGTCTTCGAGTTTGCGCGCACCCGACGCTGCGTCCTGTTCCTCGATGAGTTCGACGCGATCGCGAAGGAGCGAGGTGACGAGCATGAGACAGGCGAGATCAAGCGTGTGGTCAGCTCGCTCCTGCTCTTCGTAGACGACGCGCCGAGCCACGTGATTCTGATAGCAGCCTCGAATCACCCCGAGCTACTGGATCGCGCCGTACATCGCCGCTTCGAGCTCCATCTCAACCTCCCGATGCCCAGCCAGGCCGAGCGAGCCGCGTACTTCGAATCGTTCCTCGCGACGCTCGCCATGAAGACCGGTTTCACGCCCAGCCGGCTCGCTGACGCCACCGAAATGGCGAGCTTCTCGCAGCTGCACGACCTGACGCTCGATATCCGCCGCCGCCAGATCCTGCACCCTGAACAGGATCTGCGGCATCTGATCGAGCAGCGCGTGCGACGTCTCATGCAAGACATCTCCTGACATGCCCGATCGAGACCCGCTGCTCTTCCCGCCTCGGATCGAGGGCAAGCGGATCAAGCCAGGCCAGCGTGGCCGCGATAAGCTCCAAGGCCCGAACACTGGGCGCCAGGCACAGCGGATCGAGCCTCGACTCCAGCGGATCACGGCGGCCCTCGACGCGCAGCAGCTTCGCCTCCGCACGACGCCCGATGCGCTAGAGCCGCAGACCATCCTGGTCCTCGAGATCGCCGGTGAGGTCGCCACCTTCGCTCAGGCGATGCTCAAGGTGCCAGGTCTCGAGTTCCTGGGTGAGCAGGCGCTGGAGCAACTCGATCCCGACGACGATTTCCGGATGGTCAACCAACGTGGTCAGGCCAAGCGCTACGCCCGTCAGCTCTTCCTGATCGCCACAGACGCGCAGGCTTGGCGCGAGCTCCTCAGCCTCTGGCAGCGATTCAAGCAGGGGCTGAGTCTGCCGCGCGGGTTGACGCCGTTTCGTGACCTTTTCGCGCAGCTGCTCGAGATCCGCGAATGGAGCGACCGTGATCGCCTCGAGCAGGCGGGCGCGGCGGATGCCTGGCGCCGCGACCTCGCCGACCTGGGTGACGAACTCGTGTCCTTCGAGGCCGAGCTGTGGCTGCGGCGCGACAGCCAGCGTCGCGCTGCCGTTGTCGATGTGCTGACCCGAGAGCTTCGTGCGATCGGCGGTGACATTGCCGGCCAGTTCGTTCTCGAAGACATCGATTACCACGGGGTGCTCGGCCGCGCGCCCGCCGCTCGACTCGTGGAAGCGGCCTTGCAGAACGACGTGAGTTGGCTCACCACAGAAGGTGTGCGGCTCTTCCATGCCAGCGGCCAGATGCTCGCTCCCGTGACCGATGACGGAGAGCGCGCGGACCCACCGCAACGCCTCGGCGGAACACCTTCGGGCCAGTCACGCATCGCGCTGCTTGATGGCATGCCGGTCGCGCGCCACGAAGCGCTGGACGGTCGCATACGCATCGACGACCCGGACGGCTGGGCAGCAACGATCCCCGTCGGCCAGCGTCAGCACGGCACGCTAATGGCGTCGCTCGTCATCCACGGCGATCTCAGCGGAGGCAGCAACGCCCTGTCCGAGCCGATCTACGTGCGACCGATTCTTCGTCCGGATCCAGCCGCATGGATCAACAATCCACCTGAGATGCTGCCAGCCGATCGCCTGCCGGTGGACCTCGTTCATCGCGCTGTCGTACGCCTCTTCGAGGGACCTGAGCCGGCCGCCCCGCACACGCGCGTCATCGTCCTCGCGGTCGCTGACCGCTCGCAGCAGTTCGACCGCTTCATCAGCCCGCTCGCACGGCTCGTCGACTGGCTCTCATGGCAACACGATGTCTTGTTCGTCATCAGTGCCGGCAACCATGTCGGCGACCTTGTGCTTCCGCCCGATATCGATGTGACCGACAGCGCAGAACTTGAGCACGAGATCTTGGACCTGATTCGCCGAGAGGCGCTCTCGCGAAGGCTTCTCGCACCGGGAGAGGCGACGAATGCGCTTACGATCGGCGCGGCACATGAGGACGGCTCCGGTGCCACGCCACCCGTGGGCGTATTGGACCCCCTTGGCGACAGCGACCTCCCGAGCGTGGTCAGCCCGATTGCCAGCGGCATCAATCGTGCGATCAAGCCCGACATGCTTCTCCCCGGCGGCCGCCAGCTCGTTCGAGCGCAGCCAGCGATTGCGGGTGCGGGCCGCGTCGTGTCGATCGCTCCGTCGCGGCGAGCACCCGGCCTGAACGTCGCGGCGCCAGGACTCGATGGTGAGCTGGACCGGTACGCGCACACGACCGGTACCAGCGGCTCCGCTGCGCTCGCCGGCCACGCGGCGGGCAGGCTGCTCCAGCGACTGGACGCGTTGCGCGTGGCTTACGGCGCCGACTTCCCCCACGCCGATCTCGATGCCGTCCTTCTGAAGGCCGCCCTCGCCCATACCACCCGCTGGGGCTCTGCCGCCGCGACCATCGAGAAGCTCTTCAAGGACGCCGGTGAGCCTGGTTCACGCGCCGCCATCGCACGATTTCTCGGCCACGGACGGGCCCACCCCGGGCTCGCACTCGTCGCCGACGACCACCGGGCGATCCTCATGCAGGCTGGCCGGATCGCGCTGGACGACACACACACGTATGACGTTCCCCTGCCCCGGAGTCTCGCTGGCGTGACGATCGAACGTCGGCTGACGCTGACGCTGGCTTGGCTGACTCCCGTCAGGCCGCGGCATCGCGCGTATCGCGCCGCCGCGCTGGACCTCACCTACACCGCTGGCAAGGACGCGGCGTTCGGGACGCGGCAGGAGGTCGACAACAACGCAGCTGGCCGCGGCACGCTGCAGCACGAAGCTCTCATGAGTAGGCGAGCCGTTCCGTTCGGGTTCAATGAGGTCACAACGCTGGAGGTCGCCTGCCGCGCGACCACGGGCCAGCTGGACGACGAGATCCCGTACGCGTTGTTCGCGACCATCGACACCCCGGCGGCGCTCGCGCTTCCAATCTATGAGGAAGTTCGGCAGGCGATCCTCGTGCGAGCGCCCAGGGTGCGCCGATCGGTCTGAAGCGGTGAGGTCACGTAGCCCGCGACTGCTCTCGGGGTCGCGCACCGCCGGACGAGGTCCGCGGGCATCGAGGGCGGCGCGACGCGAGACGGGCGCAGCGAGCAGCTACTGTCGAGGTGCAGGTGCGCGCTCCCACTGCAGCGCATGTGGAGTGTCAAACCAGCGCAATGCGCGGCGCGCGAGCTCGTTCACACAAGCCTTCGCGCGCTCGGCAGGCCCGCCGGGCGCCTCAGCCAGCCAGAGTCCTCCGGTCTCGAGGCGCACCAGAGCGTCCTATCGCAGGTGCCCCGATACCGTCGCTTGGCCGACGCGGCGAGAGCGCTCCCGCAGGATCGGTATCGGCGTCCTTATCCGCAACCGTCAACGGCTGCCGGCCACGATCCATCCCTCGGGCTGCACGGTCGGCGCACCCCCAAGCTCTTGGCCACGACCCTAGTGCTCGCGCCCCGGCCGGCCAGCCGCTGCGACCCGACGGCGTGTTCGTACGGCCGCGCCACCTCAGATCTCCACGTCCAGCGATGCCCGGCCGGGAGCGACACCCACGCCGAGTGACAGTCGACACACACGCGTTATCTGTGATGTCGCCACGGGCAGACGACACACAGTGACTCCCAACGTCTATTCGGCGATGACGCGGCCGCCCTTGTCTCCTCGTTAGTGAAAGGAACGAGCAATGATCAAGCAGCTAAAGCTCTCACCCCGGCGCCTGTGCGTCGCAGCTCTCTGCGCAGTCTCCATAGGCGGCGTGCTCGCTGCCAGCGCCTCGGCGGCCGACATCCGAACGGGAACGCTCGCGTGCCCGGCCGGCCAGCAGGTCAGCATCGTGTCGCACGCCCGAGGGGAGGTCACACACAGCTACGCGGAAGGTCCCGAGCATCTCGGATATCCGATCTATCGTCAGCACTACAGCCACACCCTGTTCGAGGTCGACCTCACGAAGACCGGCCTTCAGGGCGTCATGTGGCAGGTGACCGCGGACAGCATCGGCGACGTGTACGTCGTCTGCGAGCCCTGATGGGAAGTGTGACGATCGAGTGCCAACGTTACAGGGCCCAGCGGCGCTCAGCGACGCGGTCGACGCGCGCGAGTTCGAACCAGACGCGTGCGTCGTCCTCGACGCCCCACCGGCTCGCGAGGCCGTCGACGAGGCCGAGGCCCCAGCCGCCGATCCGCTCGTACTCGCGCTACACGTGCTGAAAGCCAGCGCCCTGGTCGACGACCTCGGCCCAGACGCGGTCCTCGTCGAGGCCCGCGCGCAGCAGGATGTCGCCCTCGCCGTGGACGAGCGCGTTCGTCGCGAGCTCTGAGATGAGCAACTCGGCGTCGAGCAGCAGGTCGTCGTCCACGCGTTCGGCGCAGAGGTCTCGCAGCACGCTTCGCGCCACCTTCGACGCGGCCTTCGCACGCGGGAGCTCGACTTCCAGTTGCACCTTGACTGACACGAAATCGCACCTCCGTCGGGCTCGAAGCCGGGATATCCCTGGGCCTTACAGCTAACCCGGATGTCAGCGGCGCAGTGCGACGAACGCCGCCTCGGCGACCGCCACCTCCAGGTGCCTCGCGCGGCCGCCGCCGCCGGAGCCGACGGTCACGCGCAGGTCCGCGAGCGCGGCGCGTGCCTGCAGCGGCGTCCGCGCGACCGCGTGCTCCTGCAGGCGGTGGCGGCGCGCGAGCAGCGTGCGCCGCGCGAGCCGGGCCTCGCGCACGACGACGACGTCGCCATCGATGCGGATCGCCGCCGCGCGGTAGGCGCGCAGGCCGACGAGCGCGCCGAGCGCGGCGAGTGCGATCGCGGCGGGCCACGCGGCCGGCGCGAGGACGAGCGCGGCCGCGACGCCCACCGCCGCGCCGGTGACCGCGGGCAGCACCACGAAGCGCCGCAACGCTCGTCGCGGTGGCCGCTGCAGCGCACCGGGTTCGATCGCGAGCTCCGGGATGAGCCGTGCGATCACCTGCTCGGCCTCGGCGCGGCGCACGAGCGGCATGAGCGTCTTGCCCGCGGCCTGCTCGGTGCCGTGCGTCACGGTCTCGAGCCGCAGCGCCGCGAGACCCAAGGGCGAGCGCAGCAGGCCCTCGACGATCACGACGCCGTCGACGCGCTGCAATGGGATGCTCAGCGCGCGCCGGGCGAACATGCCGCGGCGGATGCGCAGCACCCGTTTGTCGCGCTCGACTTCGAAGCCCGCGAACGCGACGATGGCCGCGAGGAACGACAGCACGTAGCCCGCGACGAGGACGACGGACACGGCGATTGCGATCGTGCGCGGCGAGTCCAGGCGCTCGAGCACGCCCTCGCCGTCCTGCACGTCGATGACGTTGTCGGCGAGCGCGAAGACGCCCGCCACAGCCGACACGGCGGCGCTGATCTGCGGGCCGGTGAGCGCTGCGAGCAGCAGCCCTCGCAAGCCGAGCACGACGCGGTCGTCGGGCGCCGCGGGCGCCGGCTGGCCGAGCTCGACGCGCAGGCGGGCGGCCTCCGCGGGCGTGACCGCCGACAGCACGACCTCGTCCTTGTCGGAGGCACCGGGGACCTGCACCCGCAGCTCGAGGACGCCGAACATGCGCTGCAGCGGGCCGGTTGCGGTGTCGACCGCCTGCACCCGCGCGCGCGGCACGACGCGCTCGTCGGGCGTGAAGACGCCGGAGCGGTAGTGCAATGCGACATCGTCGAGCCAGTAGGTGGTCGAGCGCCACTGGGTGTGGCCGATGACGACGCTGAGGGCGAGCCCGCCCAGCGCCATCGCAGCGGCGATGCCGGGCGTGCCGCCGCGGAAGATCGCCACGAGGACGAGGCCCGCGACGAGCCGCAGCGCGTTGCGAGCGGCCTCGACGACGATCGCCGCGCGGTGCAGGTGGCGCGGAGGTTCTGGCGCGGTCGCGGCCGGCGGTGGCGAAGCGGCGGGCGGGCGCGAAGGATCGGCGGCGGGCGGGCGCGGAGGCTCGGGGCCGCCGGGCGCGGCTGCGTCGGGGTCGCCGGGCAGCGGAGGGGCGGGCGGGCGCGGAGGTCCGGGGCCACCCGGCTCGGCCGCCGGCCCTTCGGGGTCGCCGCGCGGCTGGGGGTCAGAGGTCATCCGGCGTGCGGAGCCTCGCCAGGATGCGGTCTCGCAGCTCGTCGGCCCGCAGGCGCTCAAGGCCCGGGATCGTCGTCTTGCCCGCCGCCGTGTGGACGTGCAGCCGAACGAGCCCGAACACGTCGGTCCAGGCCGTGCGCTCGACCGACACGTGCTGGATCCGCGTGATCGGGACGATCGTCCGCACGACGGTCCATATGCCGCGCACGAGGTCGAGCTCCTCCTCGTGCAGCTCCCAGCGCCAGCGCCGGTAGGCGACGACCGGGACGATTGCCGCCCACGCAACCGCGGCCGCCGCGACGAGCACCGCCACCCACATCGCCAGCCAGTCGGCGTTCGCGGCGACCACGAGCACGACGGCCACCGGGACGACCGCGGTCGCCGCGCCCTCGCCCCACCACATCGTGCGGGTGGCGATCGGCAGCGGGTTGCCCGGCTCGGGGCGCGGCGTCGGGGTCAAGCTGTCGAGTCTCGCACGGCCTCAACGGCAGAGCGCGCTCGCCCGCACCCAGCCCGCGCTGCGCGCGTCCGTCACGACGCGAACCCACCTGCCCGACGCGCTGCGGCGCTGGATCGACAGCGGCTGGCCCTTGTCCACCGTCCCGACGAAGACCTTTCCTGGCGAGTGGTAGAGGTGCTCGCGCGTCGCACACAGGCGGCCCGGCTGCTCGCCGCGCCGCGGCACGCGCGGGTTGTCGACGATCGACCCGTTGGCGTCCGGCCGGCGGCAGAGCAGGCCGACCGTGGCTTCGTACGCGCGCGGCAGGACCGCCCGGCCGAAGCTGATCCGGCCGCGCGTCGAGTAGCCGAAGATCGTGTCCTTCGTCAGGCCGTAGCTCAGCGGGAAGCGCTGCTCGGGGTTCTGAAAGCCGGCGACCTTCATGCCCGGCGGGCACGAGAGCGTCACGCTGCGCCGCTCGCCGGGCTTCGGCGCGCCGGCGGGCAGGCGCACGCGCGCGGTCACGACCGCGGTGTTCGAGGGGATCGGGTCGGCCGTCGTGATGGGCTTGCCGGTGAGCGGGACGAAGCCCTTGATCCGAAACGGCGCCGGGTCCCCCGTCCGCGCGGTGTCGCTGGACAGCACGACCACGCCGCCGGTCGCCGCGATGACGACCGCCGCCACGCCCGCGGCCGCCGCAGCCTTGCCGCCGCCGCCCCCGCCAAGCACCTTCGCCAGGCCCGCCACGATCGGCAGCCCCAACACGGGGTTCAACGCCCGCAGGTGCGTGGACAGGCGGCGGATGTCGCGCTGGTAGGCGCGGCAGGCGTCGCAGCCCTTGACATGGCGCAGCGCGTGCTCGCTCGGGCGCACGCGGCGCTCGCGCGCGTCGAGCAGCGCGGCGCGCACGCCGTCGCAGTCGGCGTCGCGGGCGTCGCGCGCCTTGACGAGGTTCTCGCGGGCACGCGTCGCGAGCATCTGCGCGGCGGGCACGCTCACGCCGAGCTGCGCGGCGACCTGCTCGGCGGACTGGTCGTCGAGCTCGCGCGCCAGCAGCGCGGTGCGCTGGCGGACCGGCAGGTCGGCCAGGTCGTCGACCAGCCGGCGAACGCTCTCCTTGCGCCTCAGCACGGCGTCCGGCTCGTCGCGGTCGTCGGCGGCCACGATCGCGCTGGCCGCCAGCGCCTCGTCCCCCCAGCGCGCGCGGCGCACCTCGTCGATCGCGCGGTTGCGCGTGAGGCGGTACAGCCACGAGCGCAGGTCGTCGGGCGGATTGCCGGCGCGCAGCGCGTCGTGCGCGCGGATGAGGACGTCCTGGACGACGTCCTCGGCGTCGTGCTCGGAGCGGCGAAGGAGAGTGCGGGCATAGCGAGTGAGGGGCTTGCGATGACGCGCGTCGAGGATCGCGAAGGCTTCGCTGTCGCCGGCGGCGACGCGACGGGCGAGGTCGGCATCATGGGATCGGTGAAGGACGGAGACCATGCGGGATCGACGCTAGCTGCGGCGGCCCGGCTCGCCGGAGGACGCGACCGGGCCGGGCGCGCCGCGCCGGTGGGTCGGGCGGCGCGGTCGCCGGCCCGGCCCGCCGGGGCAAGGCGAGCCGGGCCGAAAACGCCGCGCCGCGCCGGTAGGAGCGAGCCGGGCAGGTCGCGTCGTGCCGGTAGGGCTGCCGGCGCGGCGGTCGGCGGGCGCCTTCGCTCTTACCGAACGAGCCCGTAGAGGCGGCCCGTGTGCTCGCCGGCGGGAGCGCGGCCGTTGAGATAGGCGCGCGACGCGACCTGCTTGCGCCCGACGTAGTTGCCCCTGTCGGTGACGGCGAAGCCGACCTGGTCGGCGCCGCGGACCGCGAGGCCGCGGATCGTCTTGCCCTTCGGCGCGCGGATCACGACCCGCGACACGGTCTGCTTGCCCTCGAGCGTGACGTCGCGGTAGACGAGCCGGGCGCCGCTCGGCAGCCGCTCGCCCTTCTTGACGCCGGTGCCGGGGATCGTCAGCGGCGCGGTCCGAGCGGACGAGGTCTTCTGCGCCCCGACGACCGGCGCGTCGGCCGCCGTCGCGGCGCCGGACCCGGCGAGCGCGAGGGCCGCGGTCGCGGTCGCGGCGGTGATCTTGTGGGTGATGCTCATGTCAGTCGTTCTCCTGCGAGGTGTGGTGGGGTTCCTGCACCACCACGGACGAACGCCCGCCAACCAACGGACGTGGCTCAAGCTGGCGCGTCGGCACTCAACGCGTGATGCATCCACACGTTCGGCTCGGCGTAGAGCGCGTGGTCGTGCTCGACCGAGACGTGGACCGGCGTCAGCGCGCCGGGGACCTCGTGCAGCCCGGACGTCGAAAGGTCAAGGCCCGTCCACGACCGCCACTGCGCGAGCGTCCCCGGGATGACCATCGACAGCGGGCACACCTTGACGATCCGCGCGCCGAGGCGGACGTGGACGCGCAGCCACGGGTCGGCGGGCAGCCCGTCCTCGCGCACGCGCGCCGCGTACTCGGGCATCGGCGTGCGCGGCTCGGCGGACTTGCCCGTCGGGCGGACCGGCGCGAAGAGGTCGGAGATCCCGTGTCGCGAGACGTTCGCACGCCCAGCCTCGAGCAGCCGGTAGCTCAGCCCCGCCCCACGATGGGCGGCGACGACCCGCGCTTCGAGCAGCGAGACCGCGGTCGCCGTCGCACCGCGCGCGAGCCCGTCGAACGCTCGCTGCATGATCGCGTCGAGCCCGCCCGCCGGCAGGTCGTCGTCGCTGCCCGCCCATGCAAACGGCGCGCTGTGCAGCTTGCCCACGATCTCGCCCCGCTCGTCCAGCGCGACCAGCTGGTACTCGGCGAACGCGTCCGGCAAGGCCCCGAAGAGCGAGCTTGAGACCGGGTCGTGGCGCATGAACTCAGGCCACGAGTTGTGCATCGACCACATCGCCTCGACGAGGTCGGGGCGCTCGGCGAGCGTGACGATCTCAAGCTTCACGCACGGGCCGCGGCGCCATCCAGCCGCGCGCGGCTGACGGCGATCGCCTCGGGGTTTTGCTCGATGAGGACGAAGCGCCGGTCGAGGTCCCGGCAGACCGCACCGAGCGTGCCCGACCCGGCGAACGGGTCCAGGCACCAGCCGCCCTGCCGCGACGAGGCCGCCACCATCCTGCGCACGATGCCCTCGGGCTTCTGCGTCGGGTAGCCGGTCTTCTCGCGCGAGTTCGTCGGGACGATCGTGTGCCACCAGCAGTCGCTCGGGCGCTTGCCGCGCGCGGTCTTCTCGGGCCCGACGAGGCCCGGCGCCATGTACGGCTCGCGGTCGACCTCGTCGTCGTCGAAGTGATACCGGGCGCGATCGCGGACGTAGACGAGGATCGTGTCGTGCTTGGCAGGCCAGCGGCGCTTGGGCCGGCCGCCGTAGTCGTAGATCCAGATGAGCTCGTTGAGGAAGCACTCCGGGCCGAACAGCTCGTCGAGCACGAGCTTCGCGCGGTGCGCCTCGCGGTAGTCGAGGTGCAGGTACAGCGTGCCGTGCGGCGCCAGCAGCTCGCGCGTGCGACGCAGGCGCGGCGTCAGGAACGCGGCGTAGTCGGTGTAGTCGTCGGCGTATCCGAGGGCGCCACGACGCCGGTCGACGCCCGTGTTGAACGGCGGGTCGAGGTAGGCCATGTCGAACGTCGCCTCCGGAAGCGCCGCCATCGCGGCGAGGTTGTCGCCTTCGATCAGGAGGTCGTCGTCGAGCACCGGCGGCGACTGGAGGTCGTGAATGCGCATATGGCCCGAAGCTGCGGCCGGGGTCCGGTCGGCTGTGCCCGGCTTCCCCTACCGCAGGACGGAGGCTACCCCGACGGTGCCGCGGTCCGCCCTCGGATTTTGAAAGGCTCCGAGTGGATGCCGTCCCTCGCCATCCGCGGGCTCGCGCTCGCTGCCGTCGCGGGACTCGCGATCGTCCTGGCCGTCGTGCTGCTCGCCGGTGGTGGCGACGACGGTGCCGATTCCGGAGGCGCCGGCAGCGACCCGCTCGGCTTCACGGCCGCCCGCGAGCGCGAGCTCGCCGACGCGGCGGCCCGCGGCAACGCCCACGTCCTCTACGCGAAGCTGCCCGGCGGCGCGCGCGAGAGCGCCGAGCGCACGGCGCGCTGGCGCCCGCAGGTCGAGGAGGCCGCCGCGACCGCCGGGATCGACGCCGACGAGCTCGAAGGCCTGGTCCTGCTCGAGAGCGCCGGGCGCGACGACGCCATCGCCGATGCCCGGCTCGAAGGCGCCGTCGGCCTGACCCAGATCCTCGCCGAGACCGGCAGGAACCTCCTGCAGATGCAGGTTGACCCGGCGGCGGCCCGGCGGGTCAGCCGCTCACTGCGCCGCGCCGCGGCCCGCGGCGACGCGGCGCTGATCGCGCGGCTGCGCGCGCGGCGCATGCGCGTCGACGAGCGCTTCGACCCGGCCAAGGCGCTCGCGGCGACCGCTCGCTACCTGCTGATCGCCAAGCGCGAGCTCGGCGACCGCGACGACCTCGCCGTCGTGAGCTACCACATGGGCATCGGCAACCTGCAGAACGCGCTGCGCGCCTACGGCGACGACGACGTCACCTACGCGCGGCTGTACTTCGACTCGACGCCGCTGCGCCACGCGCCCGCCTACCGCCGCCTCGCCGCGCTGGGCGACGACTCGTCGACGTACCTCTGGCGGGTCGCGGCGGCCCGCGAGATCATGCGCTTGTACCGCTCGGATCCCGCGCAGCTCGATCGCGCCTCGGCGCTGCAGAACGCCAAGAACTCCGCCGAGGAGGTACTGCACCCGTCGGACGAGACCGAGCACTTCGAGACCCCGCAGCAGCTGCGGGATGCGCGCGACGCGGGGCGGATCGTGGGGCTGCCGCAAGCGAAGCTGACCGAGGCCGGCCTGCAGGTCGATCGCGGGATGGGCGAGCTCGCGCCGCGCCTCGGCCGCAAGGCGAGCCTGTACCGCGGCCTGCGCAAGCCGGCGCTCGCGCTGCTCGTCTACCTCGGGATGGGCGTCGAGCAGATCTCCGGCCAGCAGCCGCTCGTCGTCACCAGCAGCGTGCGCGACGAGCGCTACCAGCGCGTGCTGCTGGCGCGCAACCGCGAGGCGACCGCGAACTACTCGCTGCACACGACCGGGTGGGCGTTCGACATCCTGCGCAGCTACAGCACGCGCGCCCAGGCGCTCGCATTCGACTTCATGCTCGAGCGCCTGCAGTCGCTGAACCTCATCGCGTGGGTGCGCGAGCCGGGCGCGATCCACGTCACGGTATCCCGGGACGCGCGGCGGCTGACCGGGCTGCTCGGGTAGGCCCGCACACGAGCAGGCACCGGCGCCCGGCGGGGCGCGGTGAGACTGTCTGCGCGCCAGCCGATCAGGCCGTGTGGTTCCGCAAATCGGTTGCAGGATCGGCCCAGGGGGTGTTGAATGCGTCGCCGTAGGGGCGATCTCGACCTGACCGGATACTGGAAAAACGACCCAGTCGGGCGCGTAGCGGTCCGGTGTTTTCCTCGCCCAGTCACCACCCCATCGTGGAGGGGCACATGCTCTCAACCGATACGTCTCGCGACGATCTGACCACAAGCGGCCAGGGCCTCGAAGAGCTGCGAGCGAAGCTCGACGGCATCGACACGCAGCTGCTCGAGCACCTGCGCGATCGCATCAACTGCTGTCTTGAGATCGCGGACTACAAGCGGGTGCACGGCGTGGCGATGATGCAGCCCCAGCGCATCGCGTTCGTGCAGGAGCGCGCGGCGAAGTACGGCGCCGAGCACGGGATCGACGGCGATTTTCTGCGCAACCTCTACGACCTCATCATCGCCGAGACCTGCCGCGTCGAAGACCTCGCGATGGCCGATCCGGGGCGGCCGTCATGACGCCGATACCGCTTGTGCGGACGCGGTAGCCCGGCGGGCGCGCGCGATGCGAACGCTCCTCGTCGACAACTACGACTCGTTCACCTACAACCTGTATCAGCTGCTCGGCGAGGTCAACGGACAGGCCCCCGTGGTGGTCCGCAACGACGCCGACTGGGCCGAGATCGCCATCGAGCGCTTCGACGCGATCGTCGTCTCGCCGGGGCCGGGGCGGCCCGAGCGGCCGCTGGACTTCGGCCACAGCGCACGAGCGATCCGCGAGAGCGGGCTGCCGCTGCTCGGCGTCTGCCTCGGCCATCAGGGGATCTGCCACGCGTTCGGCGGCGTGGTCGAGCACGCGCCGCGACCGATGCACGGTCGCGTGTCCGCCGTGTCACACACCGGCATCGGCCTGTTCGAAGGTCTGCCCTCGCCCTTCTCAGCGGTCCGCTACCACTCGCTCGCCGTCGCGGACGTCCCGAGCGAGCTCGAGATCGTCGCGTGGTCGGAGGACGACGTCGTCATGGGCGTGCGCCACCGCACGAAGCCGCTGTGGGGCGTGCAGTTTCACCCCGAGTCGATCTGCACGCAGCACGGGCGCGAGCTGCTCGCGAACTTCCGCGACCTCGCGCTCGCCCACCGCGACGGCAGGCCGCCGCACGGCGCGAGCACGCCCGGCCGCGGCTACAAGGTGCACGTCCGCGCGCTGGCCGCACAACCCGATGCCGAGACAGCGCACCGCGAGCTGTTCGCGGCGCACGAGCACCGCTTCTGGCTGGACTCGAGCGCGGTCATCGACGGGCTGTCGCGGTTCTCGTTCATGGGCGACGGCGCGGGGCCGCTCGCGGAGTACGTGACCTACGACGTCGCTGCCGGTGTCGTGAGCGTGCAATCCGCGGGCGAGCACGAGCAGTTCGAGCGGCCGTTCTTCGACTACCTCGACGAGCAGCTGCGCGCTCGCGCCACGCCCACGCCACCGGGGCTGCCGTTTCACTTCAATCTCGGCTACGTCGGCTGCCTGAGCTACGAGCTCAAGGCGCAGACCTGCGGCCAGGCCGCACATCGCGCGCCGACCCCCGATGCGGCGCTCCTGTTCGCCGACCGCATGCTGGCCATCGACCACCGCGAGGGCTGCTGCTACCTGCTCGCCCTGAGCTGCGACGGCGACGATGCGGACGCGCTCGCCTGGCTCGACGACGCGAGCCGGACGCTACGCGAGCTGCCGGGCCAGCCGGCGGCCCAGCAGCGGGCTCCCGGCGACACGCCGTCGCTCGTCGGGATGACCGACGCGCGCGCCCGGCGCGTCATGCGCCCGCGCCACGACAAGGCCGCGTACCTCGCTCGCATCGCCGCGTGCATCGAGCAGATCTACGAGGGCGAGTCCTATGAGATCTGCCTGACGAACACGATCACGGCGCGCGCCGACATCGACCCGCGCGAGACCTACTCGTGGCTGCGCAGGATCAGCCCGGTGCCCTACGGCGCGCTGCTCGAGTTCGCAGACGACGTCTCGATCCTCAGCGTCTCGCCGGAGCGCTTCTTGTCGGTCGGCCGCGACGGCGTCGTCGAGTCCAAGCCGATCAAGGGGACCCGGCCCCGCGGCGCCGACCCGGCCGAGGACGAGGCCCTGCGCCGCGACCTCGCCGGCCACGAGAAGGACCGCGCCGAGAACCTCATGATCGTCGACCTCATCCGCAACGACCTCAACACCGTCTGCGAGATCGGCTCGGTCCACGTGCCCAAGCTGTTCGACGTCGAGACCTACGCGCCGGTGCACCAGCTCGTGTCGACCGTGCGCGGCACGCTGCGCCCCGAGGTGTCAGCGGTCGGCTGCGTGCGTGCGACGTTCCCCGGCGGGTCGATGACCGGCGCCCCGAAAATCCGCACGATGCAGATCATCGACCGGCTCGAGGCCGGCCCGCGCGGGTTCTACTCCGGCGCGCTCGGCTGGTTCGGGCTCAGCGGTGCCGCCGACCTGAACATCGTCATCCGCACCCTCACCGCCGCGGACGGCCAGGTGAGCTTCGGCGTCGGCGGCGCGATCGTGGCGCTCTCCGACGCCGAGGAGGAGTACGAGGAGACGGTCGTCAAGTCGCGTGCGATGGTCACGGCGACCCTGGCCGCGCAGCAGGACTCGACCAGGCGCCAACCCGCCGGGGCCCGCACGTGACGGCAGGCGACGAGCTGGCGGGCCGGCACTGCGTCGTGGTCGGCGGCGCGGGCGCGGTCGGCGGCATGTTCGTCGGCCTGCTGCTCGGCGCCGGCGCGGACGTCTGCGTCGTCGACGGGTCCCCGCCGCAGCAGGAGCGCTGCACCTTCGAGCGCGGCGACATCACCGCCATCGGGCCGCGCCTGCAGGCGCAGCTGCGCCGCGCCGATCTCGTGCTGCTCGCCGTGCCCGAGGACGTCGCGATCGCGGCGGTCGGCCCCGTGGCGCGCGCGCTCGAGCCGGGCGCGCTGCTCGCGGACACGCTGTCGGTCAAGAGCGCCGTCGTGGGGGCGCTGCAGGACGAGGCCGGGGACCTCGAGGCGCTGAGCCTGAACCCGATGTTCGCGCCGTCGCTCGGGATCGACGGTCGCGCCGTGGCGGCCGTGGTCGTCCACGACGGGCCGCGCACGGAGCAGCTGCTCGGGCTGCTGCGCTCCCGCGGCGGGCGCGTCGTCGAGGTCAGCGCGCGCGAGCACGACGAGCTGACCGCCGCCAGCCAGGCACTGACGCACGCCGCGGTGCTCGCGTTCGGCCTGGCGCTCGACGAGCTCGACGTCGACGTGCGCGCGCTCGGCGAGCTGGCGCCGCCGCCGCATCTCACGCTGCTTGCGATGCTCGCGCGGATCGCGGCCGGTGAGCCCGCCACCTATCACGACGTGCAGGCCGCGAACCCCTACGCGCCGCGCGCGCGGGCCGCGCTTGCCGGCGGCGTGCGCCGCCTGGCGGACATCATCGAGAGCGGCGACGAAGCCGACTTCGGCGCGCTGCAGGCGCAGCTCGGCGCCCTGCTCGGCGACGACGCCGCCCACTACCGCGAGCTCTGCGCAGACCTCTTCGCGACGGCACGGCCGCCGGTCGCGTCCCCGCCTGACACGCCACTCGCCCTGTCCGCGGATCACCAACAGAAAGGCAGCACCGCATGACCACCTCCCTTGCCCCCACGGCGCTTTCGGTCGAGCAGCGTGCGGCCGTCGCAGCCGATCCGAGCTGGGGCGGTGGCAACATGCTGCAAGCCGCCATCGCCTCCAACCCGAACCCCGATCACCCGCTGATCCACCTGGCACGCCCGCTCACGGGCACCGATGGCGAGCCGCTTGACACGCTGAGCTTGATCGACCTCGACCAGCTGGCCGAGAGCTGGGCGGCGTGGTACAGCGAGCGCGGGGTCGAGCCGCGCGACCGCGTCGCGATCTGGATCGAGGACTCGTTCGCGTACTCGGTGCACTACTACGCGCTGTCGCGCATCGGCGCGATCGGCGTGATGATCAACAGCTGGTCTCCGACCGCCTCCGCGCAGTCGCTCTGCCGGCAGACGCAGCCCGTCGCGATCTACAGCGACGACGCGCGCCTCGCGCGCCTGGACGCCGAGGACCCCGGCGTGCTGAGCGCCATGCGCTGGACGCAGTCCGCCGACGACCTCGCGGCGCCGCCGGCCGCGGTGCTGCCCGACGACAAGCGCTTTCACCATGCCGACGAGGACCCCGTGTCGATCCTGCACTCCTCCGGCACGACGGGTCGCCCCAAGCCCGTCATCCAGTCGCACGCCTCGAGCATCGCTGGGCCGCGCTTCCGGATGGCCGCCGACGTCGTCGCCCCCGGCGAGCGGGTCCTGACCGCGCTGCCCCAGTCGCACATCGGCGCGATCTCCTTCGCCTCGTACGCGATGCTCTGCGGCACGCCGGTGGTCGCGTTCCACGACCCGACGTCCCCCGAGCTGCTGGACGCCATCCGCGAGTACCGCCCGACCGCGGTCATGGGCTTCTCGCACATCCATACCGAGCTCGCCGCGTGCGACATCGCCCCCGGCGACCTGGACTCGGTCGAGCGCTGGATCTCCGTCGGGGATGCGGTCCACGAGCCGCACATCCGCACGCTGCTCGAGCACCGCAGCCCGGAGCTCGGGCCGTCGGCGTTCCTCGACCGCCTGGGCTCGACCGAGCTCGGCTGGGCGCTGCTGCTGCACACGACCACGATCGACTCGGGCCCGAAGGGACGCTGCATCGGCACGCCGACCGGCGCGGGCGACGTCGTCGTGCTGCGCAAGGACGGGACGAAGGCCGCGGCCGACGAGTTCGGGCTGCTCGCCGCCAAGGGCCCGACGATCACCCCCGGCTACTGGAACGACTGCGACACGAACTACCGCAGCAGGCTGGCGGGATACTGGCTGTCGGGCGACGTGGCCCGCTACGACGAGGACGGCGTCTTCTACCAGGTCGACCGGGCCGTCGATGTGATCGAGACCGAGTCGGGGCCCGGCTACTCCGTCTTCATGGAGGAGGTGCTGCTCGGCAGCGTCCCCGAGATCTGCGACTGCGGCGTCGTCGGCGGCCGCTGGGGCGAGGAGACCGTCGCCGTCGCGCTCGTGCGCACGACGCCCGGATGCGACGACGTCGAACGCGTGCTGCAGGCGGCCAACGAAGCGTTGCGCGAAGCGGGCCACCCGGAGGTCGCGCTGATCGAGGTCGCGCGAACCGACGCGGAGTACCCGGTGGGCGTCACGGGCAAGGTGCTCAAGCGCGTGCTGCGCGACCGCTTCTGCGACCTCGAGAGCTACGTCGCCCCCGGCGCGGACCGGGCGCTGGCCCTAGCTCCCGGGCGCGGGTAGCGTCCCGCCCGCCAGCAGGCTGGTGGACAGCTCGCCGAGGCTGTCGAGCGCCGCGAGCTGGGGGAACGGCCCGTAGGAGAGGCGGGCAACCCCCAGCGCTGCGAGCTCGGCCGGCGCCGGCGTGCCCGGGAAGCCGAGCAGGCTGAGCTTGCGCTGCCCCAGGGCTTCGACGAGCTTTGCGATCGTGTCCGCGTCCTGCCAGCCGGGCGTGAAGACGCAGTGAGCGCCCGCCTCGAGGAACGCCTTGCCGCGCTCGATCGCGCCGGCCAGGACCTGCTCGGGGTCGTCGCCGTCCTCGGCGAACAGGAACGCGTCGGTGCGAGCGTTGAGCACGAAGGCGACGCCCTCGGCCTCGGCCGCCTCGATCGCGCTGCGCACGTTCGAGACGGCCTCGTCGAGCGGGCGCATCTCGTCCTCCAGGTTGCCGCCCACTGCGCCCGCGGCGATCGCGCGCCGCACCGTCTCGCCGACGTCTCCGTAGCCGGCCTCGAGGTCGGCGGTGACCGGCAGCTCGACGGCCCCGGCGATCCGCGTCGTCATGTCGAGCACGAGGTCGAGCGGGATCTCCTCGCCGTCCGGATAGCCGTACATCGCGGAGATCGCCGCGCTCGCGGTCGCGATCGCCTTGCAGCCGGGCTTGCCGGCGACCTTCTTCGCGCTGGCGACGTCCCAGGCGTTGACGAGGACGAGCAGCTCGGGATCTTCGTGCAGCGCCAGCAGCGCCGCGGCCTTCTCCTGCTGTGTCACGAGCTCTCCTTCGGGTTCCAGTAGGTATCCGCTCCGACGGGCGTCGCCTGCGCCTCGGCGCGGGTCAGCGCGGCGCGGGCGTCGGTCATGTCTAGCCGCGTCAGCGCGGCGATCTCCGCCGTGGCGAGCGGCTCGCCGGCCCAGGCGAGGACGTCGTCGACGCCGTCCGGCCGCGGGCGGCGTTCGAGCTCGGGCGCGAGGTTGGCGATCGCGGCATCGTACGCCTCGATCGGGTTGAAGCCCGGCAGCGCGAACGTCGCGCCGCTGTCGGGGCGGCTGAACTCGTAGCTGGGCGCAGTGTAGCGGCGCTGCTCGCGGGGCCCGCCGAGGCGGTCGTCGAGCGCGCGGGCGGCGGCGGACGGCTCGCGAGCGGCCGCCGCGTCGGCCGCGAGCGCGTCCTGCACCTCCGCCGTCTGGCACCACTCGCGCAGCCGGTCCGGGTCGAGGCGGGCGTCGCGCGCCGCGCCGTCGATGAGCTGCGGGTCGTCGAGCAGGCCGCCGGCCATCGTCCGGATGCGCAGCCTGCGCAGGAGCGGCTCCTCGGCCTCGGGCGCGTGCAGCCGCGCGGCGACGACAGCGTGGCAGGCGGGCTCCGATGACGCCGGGCGCTCGCGCGGCTCCGGATCGATCGGCATCCCGTAGCGGCGCTGCAGCGACGGCGCGCCGCGGGAGAGCTTCTCCGCCTCGCCGGGCTCCTGCGTCAGGACGATCATCCGCAGCCCCCAGCGCAGCTGGTCGCCGTAGTGCCAGCGCAGCAGCATGCGGGTGGGCTCCGCCGAGAAGGCGAACGGGCAGGCGGGATCGGTGAACAAGGTGATGTCGAGCACTGGCGAAGGGGCCACGCTGGCATATTCTCGCGTTTCGCCGTTCCTCGTCACCCGAAAGGCCTTCCGTTGGACGACTGGTCGCTGTTCCCCGCTCGCGCCTACCTCGATCAGCACTACGGCCACATGAGCTCGGAGACCGCGACGATGATGGCCTCGATCATCGACTACGTCCGCGCCTCCTCCGAGGTGCGGCGGCCGCCTCGCCTGATCGAGGTCGCGGGCGGGCCGACAGTGTTCTCGCTGCTCGCGCTGACCGCCGCGCTCGAGACGGCACCGCAGCGGATCGTCTTCACGGACATCGCCGAGACGAACCTCAAAGAGGTCGACGACTGGCTGCACGACCGTCCCGACGCCTTCGACTACTCCCATCTCTACGCGTGGCTCGACGGCGAGGCGCAGGCCGACCCCGAGCGCGCCGTGGCGGCGCTGCGGGCGGCGGAGTGGGAGCTCGTCCAGCAGGACTGGGGCGAGCCGCCGCGCGCCGCGTGGATCGGCGCGTTCGACGCCGTGTCGTCGCACTTCTTCGTCGAGTCCGCGACGCCGGACGAGCGGACGGCGCTGCGGTTTGCGAGCAACTACGCGTCGGTCGGGCGACCCGACGCGCTCGTGCTGCTCTCCTTCCTCCAGCACGCCGACTCGTGGGACTGCGACGGCTTCCCGGTGCCGTCGCTACAGGTGCACGAGGGCATGCTCGAGGCGTTCCTCGCGCGCGCCGGCCTGACGCTGCGCGACGCCGCAATCCGGACGGCCGCCGGCCGCCAAGCCGCGGACGTCACCGGCTACGCCGGCGTCGTGACCGTCTCGGGCATCCGCACGGACCTGTGACGACGGTCTTCTGCAGCGGCCCGTCCGGGCTCGGCGTGGCGCGCTCGCTGCGCGAGGCGTTCGCGGACGTGCACCTCGTGGGGGTGGTCGATGCGGCCGGCCTGCACCACCCCGCGTTCCACGAGGTGTTGATCGGCGCGTCGGGGGACCCCGCCGAGATCCTCCGGCGTCTCGACGCGGGCGGCTGGTGGATCCCCGGGTCGGAGCCCGAGGCCCGCTCGCTGGCGGACGTCTTCGGCCGCCACGACCGCCTGCTGAGCCCTGCGGCGGACGCGATCGAGCACTTCGACGCGCCGTGCGACGAGCTCGCGCGGCGGCTCGGCGTGCTGTGCCCGCCGGCGATCTCGGCACAGGAGGAGGACTGGCGGCTCGCCGCGTTCGGCCGTGAGCACGGCTGGCGCGTGTCGCTGCGCGGGCCCAGCCAGGCGCCGGCGCCGGTCGGCGGGTGGCGCGCCGTCGAGCGCCTGCGGGTGTTTCTGGGCGAACGCTGGGCGACGTCGGACATGCGCCTGCAGGCCGACGTCGACGGCGCGCCGGAGTCGATCCTGTTCGCGGCCGGCGTCGGCGCCATGCTCGGCGCCGCGCACGTGCGCGCGACCGCGCAGGGCGGGCATGTCGCCGACCTCGCCGGCGCGCAGCCGGCGCTCGCCCGGGCGCTCGAGGCGGAGCTCTCGGCCTGCGCGTGGACGGGGGGCGGCGAGCTCGAGCTCGTGCAGTCCAGCGACGGCGCGCACTGGCTGATCGCGACCCGCCCGCATTTCGCTTCTCGCGTGCACGGAGCGACGCTCGCGGGCATCAACCTGCCGGCCGCGCTGATCGGCGCGGCCACCGGGCTGCGGCCCGCGCCCGCCGCGCGACGGGGATCGGGGTTCGTCTCGGTTCTCGTCGAGCTCCCGCTGCGAGACGGCCACGCGCTCGCCGAGCCCGTCACGGCGGCGAGCGGCGTCGTGCGCGCCGGCAACTACCTCTCGGGCATGCCGGACACCGCCCGGGGCGCCGCGGTGCGACCGCACCCGCGCGAGGCGCCGGCACCGCCCGACGAGCCGCTGCGCGCGATCGTCGCCGACCTGCGCGCCGCCGAGCGCACGCCGCATGCCCACGCCATCGATCCGGCGCCGCCCTGGGAGCGCCTTGTCTCGGCCGTCCGCGACGCGGCGGCGGGCGCGCGCGTCGAGATCGCCTACAGCATCAAGACCGACCCCGACCTCGAGTTGCTGCGCGCCGCGCGCGCGGCGGGGTTCCTCGCGGAGGCGATCACCGAGGCCGAGCAGGAGCGCGCGCGGGACGCGGGGTTCGCCGACGGCGAGATCGTGCTCAACGGGCCCGCGAAGAGCTGGCCGCAAGCGCCGTCGCGGGCCTTCGCGGCGTATGCCGACAGCCGCGAGGAGCTGGCCGCGTTGGCGCGACGGGTGCGGTCTGGTGATCTCGTGGCGCACTACTTCGGGCCGCGGCTGCGGCCGCCGTCGATCGCGTCGCGCTTCGGCGTGGCGCTGGACGACTTCGCGACGTTCGGCGAGATCGTGAGCACGCTGAGCGACCTGCCGCCCGAGCAGCGGGTCGGGCTGCACGTTCACTGGGCGAGCAGCGAGGCCGGCCACGAGACGTGGTTTCAGACCGTCGAGGCGACGCTCGAATGGGGCCGGCGCCTACAGGAGCTGAGCGGCCGGCCGATCGGCTGCTTCGACCTCGGCGGAGGCTGGCAACCCGATGACTTCGACGCCGTCTTCCTGCCGCGGCTTGGCGAGCTCGTCGCCCGCTGCCATGCCGAGCTCGACGCGCTGGAGGTCATCGTGCTCGAGCCGGGCAGGGCGCTCCTGCAGCCACTTGCCGTCGTCGAGACGACGGTGCTCGAGCTGCGCGAGCGCGCCGGCGTCCGCGAGATCGTCGTCGACGCGTCGCTCGCAGAGGTCCCGCGCTGCGTCTGGTATCCGCACCGGCTGCTCAGCCGCGGCGCGGACGGCTGGCGGCACTGGGGGCGCGGCCCGGACCGCATCGTCGGGCGCCTGTGCATGGAGGACGACGTCCTGCGCACAGGCATCGCGGTCCCCGACGACGTCCGCGCCGGGTCGCGCGTGTTCATCGCCGACGCCGGTGCGTACGACCGCAGCATGGCCTACAGCTTCGGCCGTGGCTGAGCCCGTGTTCAAGCTCGCGGCCGTGGCGGACGGCCGCGAGCCCTTTGAGATCGCCGACCACGGCGCCCGCTGCTGCGTGCTCGCCCGCACGTGGCTCGAGGGCCTCGACGCGACGTTTCACCGTGGCCGCGCGCGCACCGCCCCACCGGCCTGGATCGGTCAGCGCTTCGGAGCCGGCGCGCCGCGCGGGGTGCTGCACTGGTGTGACATCCCGCAGGCCGGCGCGCTGGACGCCGCCGCGCTCGCCGCCCTCGGGCGCGAGCTCTGGCGGCTGCGCTGCGACGGCATCGGCGCGGTCCAGCTCGTCGAGCGCTCCGGGGGCGGCCGCCTCGCCTACCGCGAGGCGATCGGCCGCGAGCTCGACGGACGCCTCGAGATCTGGGACGGCGCCGGGTGGCTGCGGCCCGCGAGCGCCGCGCAGGCGCTCGTCGGGGTGCGGGTCACGGGCGCCGGCACGGAGATCCTGCGCTGGGCCGACCTGCGCCTCACGACGGGCGAGTGGACCACCGTGCGGACCCCCTGATCCGAGCGGAGCCTCACCGCGATGGTCGAGGGAAGCGCGTCTCACCGATTTCAATTAACCTCTTTTCACCGCAACGGATCGACTTCCGGGAGCGTGTCAAGGTGTGAGGCGCCGGGTGGTGCCGGTGAGGTCGCCGGCCCGAAATCGTCCCCGGGGGAGTGCTTTATGTCAAACCGCTCGCACCGCAATGGCGCGCGACGCGATGCACGCGAACGCGCCTGCGGCGATGCTCCAGCGCGCGAAGGCCCTGGACGGGGTGCCGGCGAGCGCTCTCGCGGCGTGGGCCCGCGCCTTCGTAAGGCGACGCCAGCAAGTGGGGGTGGGGCCAGTGGATCCAGCCAGCCGACCCCGGGACGTGCGGAGGGCCCGCTGACGGCGTGGGGTTCTCCTCGTGCGGCATCCATCACTACCTCTCCCTCGCGGGCACGAGCGACTACCCGTGGGCCAACGTGTTCGGCAACCCCGAGCTGACGTTCGTGAGCACCATGAAGGTCGGCGCCTACAGCGACCACTGGACCAGTGGCAGCCAACCGTTCTTCGCGTGGCATCACCTGTGCCCGGTGCTCGGCCTCACTTGCAACGGGCATCAGTCCGTGCTCGAGCTGTGCGCGATGGAGTGGCGCTCGAGCAGCGCGATCAGCTGGCCGCCGTTCGTCACGCCCAGTGGATCCGCGCCGCTTGGCAATCACGTCGACTGCGCGCAGCCCGACCGGGCGGAGGCCATCGCGCCGATGAACCCCGCCAACCCGTCAGGTGGGTTCCTCACAACGATCACGGGCAGCGGTCAGAGCGGCACCATCACCAACGGCGCCACCGGCCAGTGGACCTTCGAAGGGACGATCACCAAGCAGAACCTCTTGAACGTCATCAACGCCATGCCCGCCAACTGCCAGACCGCGTCCTACTGGGACACGGACCCGAGCCACTACCAGCTCCTCGGTTTCGAGGACGGGATCGAGGCCGGCGGCGCCGCCAACTACCTCGACTACTTCGGATCCAGCGAGAGCCTGCTCGCGGCCTGGACTGCGTACTGACCCGGCTCGGCCCGGGTCACTCGTCGTCCAGCAGCTCGCGGACCTCCGCGGCCACGTTCTCGGGCGTGATGCCGAGCTCCGCGAGCACCGTGCCGCCCGGCGCCGACGCGCCGAAGCGGTCGATCGAGACGATCGCGTCCGCGTAGCGCTCCCAGCCCTGGCGAACGCCCGCCTCGACGGAGACCGTCGGCAGGTCGGGCAGCACCGAGTCCTGGTAGTCGTCGTCCTGCTGCTCGAAGAGCTCCCACGAGGGCATCGAGACGATCCGCACCGGCACGTCCAGCTCGTCGCGCGCGGCCAGCGCCACCGCGACCTCGCTGCCCGTCGCGATGATGACCGCCTGCGCGTCGTCGGCATCCGACAGCACGTAGGCGCCCTTCGCGACGCCCGAGCGCGGCGCGAACTCCCCGCTCTCGCGGTCGAGCACCGGCAGGTCCTGGCGCGAGAGGATCAGCGCGGCGGGGCCCTCGAGGTCCTCGAGGATCACGCGCCACGCCTCCACGGTCTCGTGCGCGTCGCACGGCCGCAGCACGACCAGGCCGGGGATCGCGCGCAGCGCGGCGAAGTGCTCGACCGGCTGGTGGGTCGGGCCATCCTCGCCGAGCGCGACCGAGTCGTGCGTGAAGACCCACGCGACGTGCAGCCCCATGAGCGCCGACAGGCGGATCGAGCCGCGCATGTAGTCGGCGAACTGCAGGAACGTCGAGCCGTACGGGCAGACGATGCCGCCGTGCCCGGCCATCCCGTTGACCGCCGCGCCCATCGCGTGCTCGCGCACGCCGAAGAAGATGTTGCGCCCCGCCTTCTCCGTCGTGAAGCGGTCGGAGTCCGGGAAGAGCGTCTTCGTCGACTCGGTGAGGTCGGCCGCGCCGCCAAGCATCGTCGGCGTGAACGGCTCGAAGGCCGCCATCGCCTTGCCGCCGACGCCGCGCGTCGCGATCTTCGGCTTGTCGAAGCTCGCCGGCAGCGCGTCGGCCATCCCTGGCAGCGGGCGGCCGGGGTCGCCCCAGGCGAGGTCCCACTCGGCGGCGCGGTCGGCGTCCTCTTCGCGCCAGGCCTGGAAGCTCTCGTGCCAGGCCGCGTGCGCCTTGCCACCGTCCTCCTTCATGCTGAACGCCTCGTACACGCCGTCGGGCACGTGGAAGGTCTGCTCGGGATCCCAGCCCAGCACTTCCTTCGTCGCCGCGACCTCGTCATCGCCGAGCGCCGCACCGTGGGCCGCGCTCTTTCCCTGCTTGTTGGGCGACGGGTACCCGATGACCGACTTCAGGCGGATGAGGGTCGGCTGCGACTCGTTCGCCATGCCCTCGCGGATGGCGCCCTCGATCGCGTCGAGGTCGTTGGCGTCCGACAGCTCCACGACCTGCCAGCCGTAGGCCTCGAAGCGCCGGCTGACGTTCTCGCGATCGAAGCTCAGCGACGTGGGGCCGTCGAGCGAGATGTCGTTGTCGTCGTAGATGTAGACGAGGCGCCCGAGCCCGACCTGGCCGGCGAGCGATGCCGCCTCCGAGGCGATGCCCTCCATGAGGTCGCCATCGGAGACGATCGCGTACGTGTAGTGGTCCATGACCTCCGAGCCGAAGTGCTCGCGCAGGTACTGCTCGGCCATCGCCATGCCGACGCCGTTGGCGAAGCCCTGGCCGAGCGGGCCCGTCGTGACCTCGACGCCCGGCGTGACGACCTCGCGGTCGCGCTCGGGGTGCCCCGGCGTGATCGAGCCCCACTGGCGAAACTGCTTGAGCTGATCCATCGGGAGGTCGTAGCCCGTGAGGTGCAGCACCGAGTACAGCAGCATCGACCCGTGGCCCGCGCTGAGGATGAAGCGGTCGCGGTCGGGCCATTGCGGCTCCGCCGGATCGTGGTTCATGATGCGGCGGAACAGGACGTAGGCCGCGGGCGCCATGGCCATCGGCAAACCGGGATGCCCGGAGTTGGCCTTCTGGATCGCGTCCATGGACAACGTACGAATCGTGTCGACGCAGAGCTGGTCTGTCTCGGAGGTCATGGCCGCGTAGTATCGCGACGAGGGTCCTCGCGCGCGTTCTCAGGTGGTTGCGGCCCGAGGCCGGCGCTCTCCTGCGCCCGCTCCCGGGTTTGACCTCGTGCCGGCATATGTGTCTCATATGCCGCTCGGGCGCGAAGTCATGGCGGTCGATCGTTCGGGGAAACCGTCAAAGGAGCCACACCATGAAGCGCAGGATGCTCGCCGTCGTCGCCTTGGCATCACTCGGAATCGCAGGACCCGTAGCGCTCGCCAGCGGGGCCACCATCGGCACCGTGTTCGGTGGCGTGACCGCGCAGGACTACCCGGTCGTGTTCCAGCTCTCGAAGACCGGGCGCAAGGTCGTGCGCGCCGACATCGGCCTGGACATCAAGTGCGCCATGCCGCCGGACATCCAGATCCCCGACGGGGTCAAGAACATCCCGGTCAGCGCCGCGGGCAAGTTCACGGCCGGCCAGACGGTGACCCGCGTCCCCGCCGACCTGGCCGCCGGCGTCCCGGCGATCGACGTCTCGGCGAAGCTCACCGGCCGGGTCAACAAGGCACGCACCCAGATCAAGGGCACGTGGCAGCGCAAGATCGTGATCTACGACCCTGCCGATCCGACCACCACGAAGGTCTACGACACCTGCGATACCGGCGTCCTGAGCTTCACCGCCCGCAACTAAGCGCGCGTCACGCGTCGGGCTCGTGCCCGCGAGGGACCTCGCGCAGCACGGGCTCCGAGCGCGCGGCACGCAGCTCGTACTCGCGCCGTGCCGCGTCGTCGCGCGTCATGAAGACCTGGTCGGCCTTCAGCGCACGGGCCATGCCCTCGCGGGCGACCCGCGGCAGGATCGCGGCGAACGTCATCATCGCGTTCATGTAGCGCGGCACGAAGACCTCGAAGCGCGGGAAGCGCAGGGTCTTGACGACCGCCGCGGCGACGTCCTCGGGCTCGAGCTTGGCGACAAAGCGCGCGTCGGACGCACCGGCCGCGAGCTCCGTGTTGACGACCACCGGCATGATGCAGGAGATCTCGACGGGGCTGCCGCGCAGCTCGAAGCGCACGGCCTCGCTCGCGCCGACGACGAAGTGCTTCGTGCCGGAGTACGTCGCGGCGCCCGCGAAGCCGCCGCGGCCCGCCGTCGACGCCATGTTCACGATGTGGCCGCTGCCGCGCGCGGCCATCCGCGGGAGCGCCTCCTTGATGCCGTGCAGGACCCCGTGGACGTTGATGTCGACCTGCCGGCGAGCCGAGTCGTCGTCCTCGTCGGCGAGCGAGCCGAGGTGCATGATGCCCGCGTTGTTGACGAGCACGTCGAGCGAGCCGAGGCGCTCCTCGACGACGTCGAGGAAGTTGCGCACCGACGCGCGGTTGGCGACGTCGAGCTGGACGGCGATCGTGCCGTGCGCGAGCTCGTCCGCCGTGCGCTGAGCGGCGGCGAGGTCGACGTCGCCGATCGCGACCTTCATGCCGGCGCGAACGCAGGCGGACGCCGTCGCGCGGCCGATGCCGCGGGCGCCGCCGGTGATCGCGACGACGCGTCCTTCGAGCTCTCGGGGAGTGCGTGCCATGTCGTAGCGAGGCTAGTCGGTCGGCGGCGCGCGCAGCGCACTTCGCACCTGACGCGAGCGTGCGCGCCAAGTAGCTAGGCTTGCCGCCGTGTCGAGCCGTCAAGAGCAGAAGGAGCAGGCCAAGCGCGAGCGCCTCGAGCGCGAGGCGGCCGAGCAGAAGGCCGCCAAGCGCAAGCGCCTGGCGCAGATCGCCGGCGGCGTCGTGGTCGGCGCGGTCGTGATCGTCGGCGTCGTGCTGGTGATCGCCGGCGGCGGCAACGACAAGGGCCGCGACGAGGGCAACCTCACCGCGGCGGCCAAGGCCGCCGGCTGCGTCGTGCGGTCCTTCCCCGACGAGGGCGCGGCGCATGTCACGCGGACGCTCACGATCAAGGACTACAAGACGAACCCGCCGACGTCCGGCGACCACAACGTCACCCCCGCTCCGGACGGCGTCTACGCCCCTGGCAACGAGCCCGAGCTGCAGAACTGGGTCCACACGCTCGAGCACGGGCGCATCCTCTTTCAGTACAAGCCCGGCACGCCGACCGCTCGCATCGGCCAGCTTCAGACGCTCTTCAACGAGCCGGTGCTCGAGAGCGGCAACGGCTACCACTCGGTGCTGATGCAGAACAACACGAAGATGCCCTTCGAGCTCGCGGCCGTCGCGTGGCGCCACTACGTCGGCTGCCCGAAGTTCAGCGACCAGTCGATCGAGGCGATGCGCGCCTTCCGCGAGGTCTACGTCGACCAAGGGCCCGAGCAGGTCCCGTAGCGCGCTGACCGAGCGCAAGCGGTCGTGCAGGACCGCACCGGCCGGTGTGGCACGGTGTTCGAGAGTCAATGCGCCGTCTGCTGTCTCTGCTCGTCGTCGCAGGCCTCGGCGCCTGGCTCGTGAGCCCCGCGCTGTCCGATCGCCCGTACGTCCCGCCCCCGGTCGACTTCGGCCAGCGGATCGCCGCGGACGCCGGCGCGAGCGGCTGGCGCAGCCCGGTCCTGCGCACGGACAAGCGCTTCGACCTCGTCGGCTTGAGCTGGCGGCGGACGCGGCACGATGTCGGCGCGCGGATCCGCGTGCGCGACGCGGCGGACGGGACGTGGAGCCCGTGGACCGCGATGGCCGGCGACCACGCGGGGGGCGCGGGCGCCGAGCCGGTGTGGGCCGGGGGCGCGGACGCCTTCCAGCTGCGCCTCGCCCGGGTCCCGCGCGGCCTGCGCGCGGAGTTCGTCAACACGACCGGCAGCGCGACGCTCGCCCAGCGCGCGCTGACCGCGCTGCGCGGCGGCGCGCACGACGCGTACGTCGCGCTCGCGGGGGCGCCCGCGCGCGCGCAGGACGCGGGGGACGGCGCACCGCGGATCATCAGCCGCGCCGAGTGGGGCGCCGCGGCCTGCGGGGCGCCGCGCTTCGGCGCGACGTACGGCACCGTGCAGGCCGCGTTCGTGCACCACACCGTCAACGCCAACGACTACGCGCCGCAGGACTCCGCCGCCATCGTCCGCGCGATCTGCCGCTATCACCGCAACACGAAGGGCTGGCGGGACGTCGGCTACAACTTCCTCGTCGATCGCTACGGCCAGATCTTCGAAGGCCGCGAGGGCGGGATCGACCAGGCCGTGATCGGCGCGCAGGCGCAGGGCTACAACAGCGTCTCGACCGGCGTGGCGAACGTCGGGACGTTCACCGGCGACGCGCAGACGCCGGCCGCCGTCCGCGCGATGGCCGAGCTCTTGGCGTGGAAGCTCACGCTGCACGGCACACCCGTCGAGGGCCAGGTGACGGTGCTCTCGCGCGGCGGAGAGAGCAACCGCTATCCCGCGGGCACGCCGGTGACGTTCGAGCGGATCTCCGGCCACCGCGACGCCGACGCGACGACGTGCCCGGGCAACGCCCTCTACGCGCAGCTGCCCGAGCTGCGCGGGCTCGCCGCCGCCATCGCGCCGGACCTGCCGAACCCCGCGGCCGTGCCGCCGGGGGTCGGCGTCACGCTCACGACGCCGGACGCGACGCTCGACTACCCGCAGCCGGCCCAGCTCGCCGGACGGGTCGCAAGCCCGGCGGGGGCGCCGCTGCCGGGTGCGACGGTGGCGATCCAGATCGCGTCGGGCGGGCGCTTCGTCACGCTCAGCCGCGTGCTGACGCGCGAGGACGGCACCTGGTCGGCCGAGCTTCCGACGCAGTACACGCGCACGCTGCGCGCGGCGGTGCGGCTGCCCGACGGCGGGCTCGCGACGTCGCGCTCCGTCGGCATCGCGGTCGCGCCGCGCATCGGGATCGTCGCGCCCAAGCGCGTCGTGGCCACCCGCACGTTCACGGTCCGCGGCTCGATCCGGCCGCTGCGCGCCGGCGTGACGCTCGTCATCGCGCGCCAAGGCCGCGACCGCGAGTTCCACACGGTCGCGCGCGCCCCCATCCGCGCGTCCGCGGGCGCGTTTCGTGCCAAAGTCCGTCTGCGGCGTCCCGCGATTCACCGCCTGCGGATCGAGTCGCGCTCGGACTCCCGCAACCGCGCGGGCCGCTCGCGCGACGTCATCCTTCGCGCTGTACGTCCGCGCCGCTGAACGCTAACGTTTCACTCAGAACACGTAACGGCAACATATGGTTCACCGAGCGGACATCTGACGCTCACGGGACCGAAATCCCGTTCGTGCAGGTTGGCGTGATGAGCAAAGCCTTGGAGGACAGATGAGCACGACCACCGACCCGGCCGGCGCGGTCGGGGCGCCGCCGGAAACGCCGACGCGGCTGCTGACGCGAGGCCGGTGGATCGAGAAGTGGGACCCCGACGACGACGCGGTCTGGGAGTCCGGCGCCAAGAAGATCGCCCGCAAGAACCTCATCTTCTCGATCTTCGCGGAGAACCTCGGCTTCAGCGTGTGGGTGCTGTGGACGATCGTGGTGATCAACCTCGCGAACATCGGCATCGTCATGTCGATCGGCGAGCTGTTCCTGCTGACGGCGGTGCCGAACCTCGTCGGGTCGTTCCTGCGCATCCCGTACACGTTCGCGGTGCCGAAGTACGGCGGGCGCGCGTGGACGACGTTCAGCGCGACGCTGCTGCTGATCCCGACCGCCCTGCTCGCGTTCCTCGTGCCAAGCGGCTGGCTGGCTTCGCAGACGCATGACACGCAGCTGTGGGTCCTGATCGGGTGCGCGGCGCTGGCCGGCTTCGGCGGCGGCAACTTCTCCTCGTCGATGGCGAACATCTCGTTCTTCTATCCGGAGAAGCACAAGGGC
This sequence comes from uncultured Actinomycetes bacterium, assembly GCA_963839905.1. Lineage (GTDB taxonomy): Bacteria > Actinomycetota > Thermoleophilia > Solirubrobacterales > Solirubrobacteraceae > CADCVQ01. The sequence goes on from CAWIXC010000021.1 coordinate 111,450, forward strand.
TTCGCGCTCGGGCTCAACGCTGCGGGCGGCAACCTCGGCGTCGCTGTCGCGCAGCTCATGGTGCCGCTCGTGATCATCGTCGGGATCCCGGCGGCGACCGTGACGAATCCCATCCACGACATCAACATGGCCTACGCGGGCCTCGTGTGGATGCCGTTCATCGTCATCGCCGCGCTCTGCGCGTACTGGTACATGGACAGCCTGCGCGAGGCGAAGGCCGACAAGACCTCCTACATCGAGGCGCTCAAGCACCCGCAGACGTGGATCATGTCGTTCCTGTACATCGGGACGTTCGGGTCCTTCATCGGGTACTCGTTCGCGCTGCCGCTCGTCATCAAGAACACGTTCCCGGAGTTCCTCGGGCAGCACACGTTCATCGCGACGTACCTCGCCGGCCTCGGCTTCGTCGGCGCGCTCATCGGGTCGATCGCGCGGCCGCTTGGCGGCTGGATGTCCGACCGGCTCGGCGGCGCGCGCGTCACCCTGGCCGTGTTCATCGGGATGGGCGTGTTCACCGCGGTCGCGATCCAGGGCGTGCAGCAGCGCAGCTTCACGGTGTTCTTCGCGTCGTTCATGGTGATCTTCCTGCTGGCCGGCATCGGCAACGGGTCGACCTACAAGATGATCCCGTCGATCTTCGCCGTCTACGGCCGCAAGGACGCCGAGGAGAAGGGCCTCGAGCCCAAAGCCGCGGCGGTCGAGTGGAAGCGCCGGGCGGCGGCTGTCATCGGCATCGCCGGCGCGATCGGCGCGTTCGGCGGCTTTCTCATCCAGGTCGTGCTGCGCCAGGCGAGCCTCGGCGTGTCGGCGCTCGTGAAGGCGGCCGAGTCACCCGCCGAGAAGGTGTCGGTGGCCGCGGCGCACGCCGACTGGTCGGTCTCGGCGCTGTGGGTGTTCTTGGGCGCCTACGTCGTGTTCGCCGGGGTCACGTGGTTCTTCTACCTGCGCACGAGCTTCGCGACCGATCGGGTCCCGAGCCTCGCGCGGGCGACCATCTGACGTCGTCGCCGGGCCGGGCCGTCGCGTGCGTTGCGCGCGCGTGCGGCGGGCCCGGTCGAACATTCGTCCGGGATCGGGGCGCGACGCTTCATACTTGCGTCCAGCGGGATGCGAGGACAGGGGCCATCGACCGGAGGTCGAGCAGTGGGGTTGCGCGTGCTCGCGTGCGCGCTCGTGCTGGCTGTGCCCGCGACCGCGGGCGCGGCGACCCCGGCGGCGACCCAGATCGCGGCGCTCAACGCGCAGCGCGCGGCCCACGGGATCCCGGCCGGCATCGTGGAGGTGCCGGCGTGGTCGGAGGGCTGTCGCAAGCACATGAGCTACATCGCCGCCAACGGCGGGCGGCTGACGCACGAGGAGAGCCCGGCCAGCCCCGGCTACAGCGCGGATGGCGCGGAGGTGGGGCGGCGCGCGGTCATCACGCCCCTCGCGGACGCGTTCACCGCGAGCGCCAACGCCTTTGAGTCCGCGCCGCTGCACCTCATGCAGACGCTGGCGCCCGCGCTGTCGCGCATGGGCATCTGGGGCGGCTGCGCGACGACGAACCTCGGCTATGACCGGCGGGCGTCGACGGCGAGGATCTACACGTACCCTGGCGACAAGGCCCGCGGCTTCTACGCCGCCGAGCAAGCGTCGGAGCTGCCCGCGACGCCCGGCTCGTTCGTCGGCTTGGCGCAGGGCACGACGACGGGGCCGCACCTGCTCGTCATGACGCTCGGGACCGAGCCCGGCCGGATCATGGCCGCGACGCTGACCGGGCCGGGCGGGCTCGTAGACATCCGCACCGTCGACAACCTGACTCCCGGCCTCGCGGGCTACATGCCGCCGGGCGGGATGATCATCCCGGCGCAGCCGCTGGCCCCGGCGACGACGTACACGGCGACGGCGACGTTCATGCCCGCCGGCGCGCGCCTGCCGCTGGCGCGCGTGTGGAGCTTCACCACCGCCGCGCCCGTGACGCCCGTGGCGGCGTCGTCCGCGGCCTCCGGCGCGTCGTACCCGACGACGCTGCGGATCGGGCAGGCCCGGCGGGTCGGGCGCTCGGTGCGGTTCACGCTTGCGGCCGGTGCATCGCTCGTCGGAGAGCGCGCGCGGGTGACGATCTACCGCGTCGCGCGCAGCTGCGCGGGCGGCAAGTGCCGCGACCGCCAGAAGGGCCGCAAGGTCGTGTCCGCGATCGGGCGGCTCGCCGCGCGGCAGACGATCCTCGCTCCGCGACCCGGTCGGGGCCGCGCGGTCGTCGTGGTCGTGCAGACTCGCGCCTTCGAGCGCTCGGGCCTCGCGTACGCCGCCAGTACCGCAGTCGGGCGCTGGGCCGGCTCCTGATCGCCTTGGGGCGGCCTGCGCGCGGAGGCCGCAGCGTGCGCGGTTAGGCTAGCGCCGCCGATGCCGCGCCACCTGCCCTCCACCGACGACCGCGAGGCGCACGACAGCCGCTCGCCGCTCGTGCGCTTCTGCGCGACGCTCGCGGACTCGACGCCGTTCAACCTGTCGATCTTCGCCGTCATCCTCGCGAACGCGGCGGTGCTCGGGTTGGAGACCTACGAGGGCATCGTGCGCGACTTCGGCCACGTGCTGGCCACGCTCAACGACGTCTTCCTGGGGGTGTTCGTCGTCGAGCTCGTCATCCGCCTGACGGCGTTCGGCTCCAAGCCGCGAGGGTTCTTTCGCAGCGGGTGGAACGTCTTCGACCTGCTCGTGGTCATCGCGTCGTTCGCGCCCGGTTTGCGCGAGAACGCGATGCTGCTGCGGATCGCGCGGCTCGCGCGCGTGCTGCGGATCGTGCGCCTGCTGCCCGACCTGCGCGTGCTGACGATCGCGATCGGGCGCAGCATCCCCGGCGTCGCGAGCCTCGCCGTGCTCGCGGTGCTTGTCCTGTTCATCTACGGGATGATCGGCTGGACGATCTTCGACGACTACGCGCCGCGGCAGTACGGGACGATCACCGAGTCGATGCTGACGCTGTTCGTGACGCTGACGCTCGAGAACCTGCCCGAGCAGATCGAGCTCGGCCGCGGCCTGTCGGACTGGACGCTCATCTACTTCATCAGCTACGCGCTCATCGCCGCGTTTCTGATCTTCAACATCCTCATCGGGGTCGTGATCAACTCGCTCGAGGAGGCGCGTGCGATCGAACATGCGCGCGAGCGCGCCGACCGCATCGAGCACGGAGACCCCGCCGAGCCGGTGCTCGAGGAGCGCATCGCCGAGATGCGCCAAGCGCTCGACGCGCTCGAAGCCGACCTCAAACGCGCGCGCTAGCGCTGCTCCCAGCCGCCGGTCTCGCCCTTGTAGAGGCCGTCGCCGCCTACGACCATCAGCGCGCTGCGCCAGAGGATCGTGAGGTCAAGGCGCCAGGAGCGGTGCTCGATGTACCAGAGGTCGAGCTCGATGCGCTGCGCCCACGGCAGCGACGCGCGGCCGTTGACCTGCGCCCAGCCCGTGATGCCGGGGCGGACCGCGAGGCGGCCGCGCTCGCGGTCGGTGTACTGGGCGACCTGCGCCGGGACCGTCGGGCGCGGGCCGACGATCGCCATCTCCCCGCGCAGGACGTTGACGAGGTTCGGCAGCTCGTCGATCGACGTGCGCCGCAGCAGCGCCCCGACGCGGGTGATGCGCGCGTCGCCGGCGTCGACCGCCAGGCCGGCACCGAGCTTCTCGGCGCCGTCGACCATCGTGCGCAGCTTCAGCACGTCGAACTCGCGCCCGTCGAGGCCGACCCGGCGCTGGCGGTAGATCGCCTTGCCCCGCGACTCGAGGCGGATGGTGATCAGCGCGAGCGCGATCACCGGCGACGCGACGAGCAGGCCCGTCGCGGCGACCGCGATGTCGAACAAGCGGCGCGGCATCAGCGCGTGCCGTCCGCCGGCTCCCAGCCGGCGGGCGTGCCGTGGCGCAGGTGGTCCCACAAGCCGGCAGCCACCGACGCGGTCGCGAGGACGTAGTAGCGCGCCACGAGCAGCGGCCTGAAGCGCACCACGCCCGCGAGCTGCGCGGCGAACAGCAGCGCGACCTGCAGCGCGAACGCGACCACGTAGACCGCGCCCGAGCCGAGCAGCGCCCCGCTGGCGACAAACGCGACGACGTGCAGGAACGGCGCCGCATAGCGCAGGACGCGATGCGAGACGATCATCAGCGCGTACAGCGGCGGGTAGCCGCGCGGCGAGAGCAGCCCGCCACGCAGGACGATCGGCCAGGCGTGGCTCATCATCCGCCGCTTGCGGGCGAACTCGCCCTCGATCGACGGCACCATCTTCTCGGTCGCGCGCGCCGCCGGCACGTACACCGCCCGCCACCCCCGCTTGACCATGTTGAACGGGAACGAGAGGTCGTGGCCCATGACGGGGTCGACGTTGATGTACGAGGCGCGCCGGGTGGCGTAGATCGCGCCGTTGCCGGCGGTGATCGAGCCGAGCCGCGACTCGAGCGACCGCAGCGCCATCTCGTAGCGCCAGTACAGGCCCTCCTGGTTCGTGCCGGGGCGGGCGGGATCGGTAACGAACTGCACCTGCCCGCAGGCGTAGCCGACGCTCTCGTCGGCGAACGCGGCCACGAGCGTGCGCAGCGCGCCGGCCTCCCATGTCGAGTTCGCGTCGCTGAAGGCGAGCAGCTCGCCGCGCGCCTGCGCGACCGCCGAGTCCTGCGCGCGGATCTTGCCGCCGCGCGGGAGGTCGAGCACGAGGTCGGCGCCGCAGCGGCGCGCCTCGGACACCGTGCCGTCGGCGGAGCCGTCGCTGGCGACGATGACCTCGAGGAGCTCGCGCGGATAGTCGAGCTCGAGCGCGTTTACGACCTTCGCCCCGATCACGGCGCCCTCGTCGTAGGCCGCGACGATGAGGCTCACGCTTGGCAGGTCGGCGCCGGCGGGCGTGATCGACGCGCGCGGGCGCTTGACGCGCGCGAGCGCCACGAGCAGCAGCGGATAGCCGACCTGTGTGTAGGCGAGGAGGACCACGCACGACCAGAAGACGAGCTCGAGGACGGTGGTCACGGCGCCCATTGTGCTGCGAGCGCCGCGTAGAGGTCGAGATGTCGGCGCGCGATCGCGTCCCACGAGTAGCGCCCATCCGCCGCGCGGCGCGCGCCCTCGCCCAGCGCGGCGCGCTCCGCCGGCTCGGCCAGCAGGCGGCCGAGCTCCGCCGCGAGCGCGGCCGGGTTGCCGGGCGCGACCAGCGCCGCGGCGCCCTGCGCCGCGATCTCGCCGAAGCCGCCGACGTCGCTCAGCACGAGCGGCGACCCGAACGCGAGCGCGGTGAACAGCACGCCGGACTGGTCGATCTCGCGGTAGGGCAGCACGACGAGGTCCGCGCGCTCGAAGTACGCGCCGAGCTCGGCGTCGGCGACGAAGCGCGGGACCCAGCGCACGCCGGGCGGCGCCGCGGCCCGCAGCGCGGAGATGTCCATGCGCGGCATGCCTACGATCCACAGCTCGGCGTCGGGTCGCAGGGCACGCCAGGCGTCGAGCAGGACGTCGATGCCCTTGTACGGGCGCATGAGCCCGAAGAACAAGACGACGGGCTTGTCGACCGCCGCGAGCTCGCCGGGCAGTGGGCGTGCGTCCGGCACCCGCGTGAGGTGCTCGAACGCGCCGTGCTCGATCGCATGGACCTTCGCGGGATCGATCTCCAGCGCGCCGACGAGGCGCTCGCGGCCGTGGTCGGAGTGCACGACGACGGCGTCGACGCGCTCGTAGAGCCGGCGCTGCGCCGAGAGCTGGCCGGGACGCGGCTCGCGGGGCAGGACGTCGTGCGCGGTGAGGACGACGGGCCGTGAGCGCGGCAGCAGGTGCACGTCCAGCGGCTGGACCGTGAGCCACTGGAAGTGCACGACGTCCGCCGCCGTGGACGCGCGACGGTAGGCGAGCATGTCCGGCACGTGCAGCGCCATCTTCGCGGCGAAGCGCCGGCGCGACCCCGCGGCACCGCCACCGCGGCGGTAGAAGCGCTCGACGCGTTCGTAGCCGTCGGCGGCGGGCACCGCGCCGTACGCGAAGCGGCTCGTCTGCAGGCGAACCCGCGCCCCGGCGCGCGCGAGCGCGGCGCACAGCGCGTGGTCGTAGGGCGGGGTGAAGGCCGAGGCGTCGACGACGTCGATGCGTGGCGACGATGCGGGTGGAGAGCTCGGGGGCATGGCGCGAGGGCGGCGCCGACCGGCGCGGGGGCACGCGCAGACTACGTCCCGGGCCGTGGGGGGTGCGGTTAGCCGCACCCTCGGACACGGGGCAGCACCCTGGCCCCGGCGCGGCTCAACGGCGATGCTGCGCCACGTCATCACCGTTCAGGAGCCACGGATGCCCGCCGCGATCGAAACGCCGCCCGCCGAATCAGCAGCCCGCCGGGCATTGGCTCCGCGCCGCTTCGCCGGCGTCACGCTCGGGTCGCGCGACACGCGCTTGGCTTCGCGCCGTCCGGCCCGCCGGTTCACCCGCCCGGCCGACCCCGTCACGGGCGCCGCGACGGCCCGGCCGCTGCACGTCGCAGGCCCGCCGATCGACATGGTCACGATCGCGGATCCCGAGGCGTTGCCGATGCACGAGCAGCTCGTCGCCGACGGCCTCGTGGCCGAGCTCGAGGCGCAGGTGCGCCGCGCGCAGCGAAGCGGCTACGACGGCTGCTGCGGGCTTGACCACGCCGAGCGCTACCCGTCGCTGCCGCAGTGGCTCGCCCTGCGCGGCTCGGCGCTGCCGCTGCACTCCCTGCACCGCCCGTCGCAGGCGCAGCGGCTCGCGCACGGCTTCGACTTCGAGGACTTCCTGGCGCCGCTGTTCGACGGCGAGTCGGCCGTCGAGGTGCTGCGCGCGCTGCTCGGCCCGGAGCGCGCCGCGCTTGTGATCGAGCGCCATCGCGCCTTCTGCGAGGCGCCGATGACAGACGAGGCGCGCGTGCTGATGGCCGGGGCCGTCGACGCGCGCGGGATCCGCCAGCGCGCGCTGATCGCCGCGCACACGGTCGCCGGGCTGCGCTCACGCTGGGGTGCCAGCGCGCGGATCGCCGCGGTCGGCGGTGGCACGGGCGACGCCGTCGCGCAGCTTGCGACCGCGCTCGGCGCCGAGTCGGTGCGGCTCATCGATCGCGATCCGATGGCGCTTGCCGCCGCGTCGGTCGTGACGCGGTCGCGGGTGCCTGGCGCCGCTGTCGACGCGCGGCTGGCGCGCCGTGGCGCGGTCGCCGAGCTCGCCGCCGCCGGCTCGCTCGACGTCGTCGACGTCTGCGGCGCGATCGACACCCTGCCCGACGGCGCCGTCGTCGAGCTGCTGCGCGGCGCGCGGCGGGCCCTGCGGCCCGGTGGCGTCGTCGTCGCCGCGAGCATGCTCGACCGCCGGCCGCAGCAGACGCTCTTCGATCACGTCCTGCGCTGGCCGGCCGTCAACCAGCGCTCGGCCGCCCACCTCGCGCGGCTGATCGGCGCGGCGGGCTTCGACGCCCGCCAGGTCAAGCTCGCGATCCCGGCGACCGCGCCGGTCTACGCGGTCGCGACGATCGACACCGCCGCCTAAGCGCCCGAGAAGTATCGTCGGCCGCCGTCATGGCAGCCGCCGTCGAGGTCTCCTACTGCGTCGTGAACACCGAGCAGCGCGAGCTGCTCCTGCGCTGCCTGGACGCGATCGCCGCCGAGCAGCGGACGCTGCCCTTCGCGACCGAGGTGCTCGTGCTCGACAACGCGTCGGGCGACGGGTCGGCGGGGGCGGCGCGGCGCCACCCGGCGACGACGGAGCTCGTCGCGCTGACGCGCCGGCGCGGCAAGGGCGAGAACGACTCCGAGCTGCTGCAGCGTGCGCGGGGACGCTACTGCCTGCTGCTCAACGAGGACTCCGAGCTCACGCCGGGCGCGACGGCCGCGCTGCACGCCGCGCTCTCGGAGCGGGCGAAAGCCGCGGCCGCGGGCGCGCGGCTCCTGCGCCCCGACGGCCGGCGCCAGCCGTCGGCGTGGCGATTCCCGACGCCGGTCACGGCGCTCGTGGGCGCGCTCTTCCTGCACCGCCGCTACACGGTGCAAAGCGAGGGCGAGGCGATCCGCGACGTCGACTGGGCGCAGTCCGCGGCGCTGCTCGTACGCCGCGAGGCGGCCGAGCAGATCGGGTGGTTCGATCCGGCGTTCTTCGTCTACTCCGACGAGGTCGACTTCTGCAAGCGCCTGCGCGACGCGGGCTGGCGCACCCTGTACGTGCCCGGCGCGACCGCGATCCACCACGAGCAGCTGTCGACGGCGGCGGTCCCCGAGCGGCGGATCGTCGAGCTCTCGCGCAACCGCGACCTCTACATGCGCAAGCACCACTCTCGCGCGGCGGCGTGGGTCGTGCGGCTGCTGACGGCGTTCACATACGGGCTGCGCGCGACGGCCGCCCTCGTGCTGCCTCGCCACGACGCGCGCCGCTACTGGCGCCACGTCACCGCGACGCTGCGTCCGGCGCGCGGCGAGGGACTGCGCGAGGCGGCGAGCGAGCACAACCGCGGCCGGCGCTTGTAGCCCGCTTGTTTGCACGCCGGCGGTCCGGGCAGCCCTCTCACACGAGACCGAACCGTCTATCGCAGGAGGTGGCGCCCTATGCCAACTCGTACCGGAGCCCATGGAAGGGCCGGCCTGATCGCGTTGCTGGCCATCGCCGTCCTCGCGCTGTCCGCGTCCGTGGCTGAGGCCCTATCGGTGCCGGGGACCTGGGCGGAGCGAGCCAACACCACCACCCCGTACCCGCCCGGCGGCGACCAGTGCTCCTATTCGCCTGACACGATCGTGGGCATCGTCGACTTCTCGGTGTCCTGCTACGGCCACGACCTCTGCTGGCAGAACAACTCCTACAACGGGCGCTCGCAGACCGAGAGCTCGTGCAACCAGATCTTCTTGAACAACATGCGCCAGCAATGCGACGAGCAGAACACCGGCTTCGGCAGTTCGATCCCCGAGGCGTTCTGCCGTGGCGCGGCGGAGGACTACTACACCGTGGTGGCAGCGATCTCCGCGGTGCAGGACGTCGGCGCGCCCGGCGGGTAGGCCGGGCGGCGATCAGCCGGCGCGGCGTGCGCTCCGCGCGGTTCGTGCTCGCCCGGCAAGGCCGCGGAGCCCCGCGCGCTCGTCGGCGCGCATGAAGCCTGTGGCGAGGAAGGCGAGCGGAATCGCGGCGAGCGCGAGCGCGCGCGCGACGAACCCGTCGACACCGTCCGTGGGCAGCAGCAGCTCACCCGCCACCGCGAATCCTGCGAGCAGCGCGACGGCGTGCGCCAGGCGGCCCCATTCGAACGGCACGGTGAACAGCTTGCGCGTGAGCAGGTGCAGGACGGCGAGCATCACGAGGTAGGCCGCGCACAGCGCGATGCCGGCGCCCGCGATGCCGAGCGGGTCGACGAGCGCGACGAGCACGACGACGTTGACGACGACCCCGGCCAGCGCCGCCGGGAAGTTGCGCGACGTCACCCCGGCGCGGCCGCCGATCGTGACGAACACGAGATACAGGCCGTACATCGCCCACCCGAGCGCAACCCACGGCAGCGCCTCGTGCGCCTCGAAGTAGGACGGTGCGGCGAGCAGCCGCACGACCCACCGGCCCAGCAGCGTGAGGCCCGCGACGACGAGGCCGGTGACGACGACGTACCACGTCGTCACGGCGGCGTAGAACCTGCGCGCGCGCGCGTCGTCGGCGATCGAGTAGGCGAGCGGCGGCCACGCGAGCTGAAAGCCGCGCACGGCGAGGATCACCGCCGTCGCGAGCTTCACCGACAGGGCAAACAGCCCCGCCGCCGCGGCGCCCTGCGTGCGCAGGATGTACGCCCGGTCGACGACGTTCAGCGCGAACACCGTCGCGTCGGCCGGCACGGTCGGGACGCCGAAGCGCAGCAGCGGGCCGAGCGGCACGCGGGGGCCTTGGACATTGCCGCCGAGACGTTCGTGCAGGCTCCACCACAGCCCGAGCAGCACGATCGTCGAGCCGACGTAGTTGCCCGCGACATACCCGCGCGCGCCCTGGTCGAGGACCACGACGAGAACGACCGTGAGCGCGACCGTCAGCACGACGTTCGCGAGCGACGCCACCAGGTACGCGCGCCGGCGCTCGTCGACGCGCAGCAGCGCGTACGCGATCTCGAGGTTCGTGAACGCCCACAGCCCGAGGACGCCGAGGCGCATGATCCCCGCGTCCTCGAAGCCGAAGAGCAGCCGGCTCAGGGGCCCCGCCGCGACGACCGCGATCAGGCCGGCGACCGTCGTGATCGCGAGCACCGTCGCCACCGTCGTGGCCGACAGGCGGTCGCGCTCGCTGCCCTCCGCGGTCACGTGGTAGTAGCGCACGAACGCCTCGCCGAGGCCGAAGCGCAGCAGGATCGACACGAGGATGATGAACGTCAGCAGCGTCTCGGCGATCCCGAAGTCCGCCTTCGACAGCGCCCGCGTGTAGAGCGGCAGCGTCACGAGCGCGAGCACAGCCGACGCGACGCTCGACGCCTGGTACGCCGCGCCACCGGTGAGCAGGCGCGTGAAGAGGCTGCGCATGAGGCGCCACGCTACTGTCCGGGCGTGCCGGAGCCCCAGCCTTGCGCCCTGCTGCTGCTTCCCCGGCCGCTCGAGGGCTTCATCCTCGAAGACCAGGCGCGCGACCTGCTGCGCGCGCCGGGCGTCGTCGCGGCCGACCCGCCGCGCGTGCGCTACGGCGCGATCGCCCGATTGCCCGTCGCGCTGCGCGACACGCTCGCCCGCGGGACGGCGCGGCGACTGCTGCGCGCGCTGGGCGGCGAGCTGCGGGCGGTCGTGATCTTCCACCCGGTGCAGTGGCCGCTCGCCCGGGCGCTGCTTGCGCTTCAGCCCGAAGCCGAGCTCTGGTACGGGCGCTGGGATCGCTACGAGGTCGCCTACGACGCCGCGCCGAGGATGCGCGCGCGGCTGAGCGCACTGCACGAGGCGGCCGCGTCGCGCTCCGCGCTGACGTTCGTCGTGTCGGGCAAGCTCGCCGAGATCGAGCGCGAGGCTGGTCGCCCCGAGCCGCAGCTCGTCGGCCTCGCGGCGGACTCGTTCCCGGCGCCCGAGCCGGGGTCGGCGGTCGTCGCCGTGTCGCTCGGACACCTCGGCTGGCGCACGGATTGGGGGCTGCTGCGGGCGGTCGCCGAGCGGATGCCCGAGCTCGTGCTGCTGCTCGTCGGCGAGTGGCACGAGGACGAGTGCGCGACGGACGCGGACTTCGCGTGGTGCCGATCGGCGCCCGGGTTCGTCTGGCTCGGCCGGCAATCCGACGACGCGGCGGCGCGGCTCATCCTCTGCGCCGACGTCGGGATCCTGCCGTTTCGCGTCGAGCCGTTCAACGACGCGGCGCTGCCCTACCGGATCCTGAAGTACGCCCGGCTTGGCCGACGCACGATCTCCCCGGAGCTCGCGGGCGTGCACACGTGGGACCGCGCGGTGACGACGGCGGCCGACGCCGACGAGTTCGTCGCCGCGCTGCGAGCGCAAACGGGCGCGCGCATCAGGCCCGACATGGAGCTGCGCGCGTGGGCGCTGGCGCAAACCGCGGAGCGCGTGAACGCGCCGCTGTGGGAGCGCCTGCGCGAGCTCGGCGTCGCCTAGAAGGGCCCACCTGCGGGAGCGCGGGCCGGTGCTGAAACCACCCTCGTCCTGGACGGCCGGCGTCAGCCAGTTGCCGGCGGCGGGCCGCCGTGCACGACGAAGTCGCCGCCGCGCACGAGCGCGAGCGCGAGCAGGCCGCCGACGATCGCGACGACCCCGGCGATGAGCAGGAGGTCGTTGAGCGCGGCGGTGAAGGCGGCGTGGATTGTCGCCTCGAGGCGCGGTCGCGCGCCCGGCGGCGACGCGGCGATCACCTTGGGCGCACCGCCCGACGTGACCGCCCGGCCGATCTCGTTGGCCTGCGCCGCACCCGGCGTGCCGGCCAGCGCGCTGACGAGGCGGCTCGTGACCTGGCTCTGGAAGACCGCGCCAAGCCCCGCGATGCCTGTCGCGATCCCGACCTGGCGAAACGTCGAGCTGATGCCCGACGCCATGCCCGCCCGCGCCGGCGCGACGACGCCGATCGCCGCGTTGGCAATCGAGGGGTTGATCGTCCCGATTCCGAAGCCCACGACGACGAAGCCCGGCAAGAGCGCCGTCCAGTCGGACTGGGCGTCGACGCCTCGCATGAGCAGCAGCCCCGCGCCGACGACCAGCAGGCCCCCGCCGAGCAGCCCGCGCGCCGGCAGCCGCGCGGTGAGCCTGCCCGACACCGCCGCGGCGACGAACGACAGCAGCGACACCGGCAGCAGGCGCAGGCCGGTCTCGAGCGGGCTGTAGCCGAGGATCGTCTGCAGGTACAGCGTGAAGTAGAGGAACATCGCGAACGCCGACGCCGACAGCGCGAACGCCGCGATCGACGCGCCGGCGAACGTCGGCTTGCGAAACAGCGAGAGCTCGAACATCGGGTGCGGCTGGCTTCGCTCGACGAGCACGAACGCGACGAGCAGGAGCGCGGACGCGGACAGCGTGCCGACGATCAGCGCGCTGCCCCAGCCCTGGTCGTTGCTCTCGATGAGCCCGAAGACGAGCAGGAACAGCGCCGCGCTGAACGTCGTCAGGCCAAGCCAGTCGATCCCGCCGGCGTCCTCGTCGCGCGACTCGGGGAGCTTGCGCAGCGTGATCGCGAGCGTCGCGATCCCGATCGGGACGTTGAGGTAGAAGATCGACGGCCAGCCGAGTGCCTCGGTCAGCGCGCCGCCGACGAGCGGGCCGACCGCCACCGCAGCGCCCGTCGTCGCGCCCCACAGGCCGAACGCGGTGCCGCGCTCGCGGCCGTGGAACTCCTGCGCGAGCAGGGCGAGGGAGGTCGCGAACATCGCCGCGCCGCCGATCCCCTGCGCGCCGCGGGCGACGATCAAGAGGGTGCCGCTCGGGGCGATCGCGCACAGCACGGACGCGGCCGTGAAGCACACGAGGCCGATGGCGAAGACCATCCGGCGCCCGAGCAGGTCCGCGAGCGAGCCCGCGGTGAGCAGCAGCGCGGCGAGCGTCAGCGCATACGCGTCGATGACCCACTGCACCTCGCTGAAGCTCGCCCCGAGCTCGTCGGCGATGTCCGGCAGCGCGACGTTCACGATCGTGATGTCGAGCAGCAACATGAACGTCGCCGCGCAGACGGCCAGCAGGGTCCACCACTTGCGCTCCATCCGGAAAGCCTAGGGTGCGCGTGTGCCCGGCTGCCACGAACGACGCGTCGCGTGCAGCTTCGCTACGACGGGCATTACTCTCGGTCGGATGCCGACGAGCCGCAAGCCAGACGCCGTCACCGAGACGCCACTCTTACAGGGCGCGCTCGACGAGCCGCGCCGCAAGCTCGGCAGCGATCGCGTCGACGCGCGGCTTCGCAGCCTGGCCGATCGGATCCGCTCGGGCGACGTCCTCGTCGACCTGGACGCCGCGAACGAGGTTCGCGCCACCGGCTGGACACGCGGTTGAGCGTCTGGCTCGCGCCTCGTGGGTCGCTCTGACCGTCAGGCGTCGAGCGAGCCGAGGTCACTCGGGACGTCGACCGCGTGCTCGCGTAGCGCGTCCAGCGGGACGATGTCCAGCGCCCGCTCGTGCGTCGACGCGAGCACGACGTACGCGGCCGCGCCGTCGCGGTGCGCCCGCAGCCAGTTGACCGCCGTCACGCACCAGCGGTCGCCGGGTACGAGGCCGGGGAAGCCGTAGAGCGGCATCGGCGTCGAGAGGTCGTTGCCGATGGAGCGCTGGTGCTCGAGGAACTCGGCGGTCACGACCGCGCAGATCGTGTGGCTGCCGAGATCCTCGGGCCCGGTGCTGCAGCAGCCGTCGCGGTAGAAGCCCGTGATCGGGTCGGTCCCGCAGGACTCGAGCTCGCCGCCAAGGACGTTGCGTTCTGGCATGCGCGCAGTATCGCCTAGCGACGCGGGCAGCGGCGCCTGACGTAGACCGTAAAAGGGCCAGTTCGCGCCGTGGGCGTGCCGACAGGGGCGGCGTTCGTGTCACGGCTCACGCCGTCGGCGCGGCCGAAGCGGCGCTCGAACTTCGCGGCGCCGGCGGTGAAGGTGTCGCCGATGTAGACGTCCGCGCCGCCGGGGCGCGGGTCCTCGGCGCGCGAGCGCACGCGGCCCTCGGGGACGTCGAGCATCCAGCGCGCGTCTGGCACAAGGCGGTAGGTGGGGAACGTCAGCGGGCCGCAGCGCATGGCGTCGCGCACCCTCGGCTGCGCGAGCAGCGCGCTCAGCTCGTCATGCGTCGCGCCGATGAATCGCAGCTCGCCGCGCAGCCCGGCGAAGCTCGACGCCTTGACGACGAGGAAGACCGCGCCCAGCACGAGCGCACCGCCCGCCGCCGCCCGCCAGCGCGTGCGCCACACCCCCGGCTCGAGCGTCGTGAAGCCGAGCACCGCGTAGCCGGCGAGCACGCACAGCGCCACCGCCGGCACCGTGAGGTAGCGCTGGATGATCGCCAGCCCGGCGATGCCCGTCGCGACGAACGTCAGCGCGCCCGCGCCGAGCAGCGCGATCGGCACCGCCATCCGCGCGATGCCGAAGCGGCGCACGGCGAGCACGAGCCCGACCACACCCGCGAGCGCGACCGGCGGCCGCGCGACGTCGGCGAGGAACGTCACGAACGCGCGCGGGACGTTGCCGATCCCGCGCACGCGCCCGAGCTCCTCGGCGAGCTTGCTCGTCGCATGCAGGCTGTAGAGCGGGTCGCCCGTGACGGCGAGGTCGACGAGCGCCCAGCACAGCGGCGCCGCGACGACCAGCGCGAGCAGCCCGGCGCGCTCGAGCGTCCCGCGCCCGGCCAGGCACCACAGCCAGTACACGCCCGCCAGCACCCATGCCTCGGGGCGCAGCAGCCCCGCCGCGGCGAGCAGCGCCATCGGCGCGAGCCCACGCCGCGGGCGCGCGGCCTCGAGCGCCGCGGCCCATACGACCAGCGCCAGGAACGGGACATCGACGAACGCCCGCACGGCATACAGGAGGAACGCGAAGCTCGACCCGACGAACAGCGCCCCGAGCAGCGCCGGCCACGTGCCGAACAGCGTGCGCCCGAGCGCGAACGAGCCGGCGACGAGCGCGACGAGGCTCAGCATCGTGACGAGCACGAGCAGGCGGTCGGCGTCCTGCCCCGCGAGCGACAGCAGCGCGGCGAGCGCGAGGTAGAGCGGGTGCTCGGTCGGTGCCGCGTACGTCTCGAAGCCGGGCGCAACGCCGTGCAACAGGTCGCGCCCCCAGATCAGGTGGTGGTAGGCGTCGTAGTCGGGGTACGTCGGCACGAGCGCCCACGCCACGACCGCCGCGAGCAGCATCGCGGCGAGCGCGACGCGCTCGCGGGCGGAGGTCACGGGCCGGCGGGCGCCGGTCCGGCGTCGGCGGCCCGGCCGCGCGGGAGGAAAGGATCCTCCTCGGGCTGCGCTCCACGCGGCACGAAGGCATCCGCCTGAGGCTGCGCTCCACGCGGCAGGAAGGCATCCGCCTGAGGCTGCGCTCCACGCGGCAGGAAGGCATCCGCCTGAGGCTGCGCTCCACGCGGGAGGAAGGGATCCTCCTCGGGCGGTGGCTCGCTCCGCGCGAGGGCAGGGTCACCCTCGGCCCGCGCTCCGCCGCGGGGGCGCCGAGGCTCGCCCGCAGCCGCCGCCGCGCCGCGGGCGAGCGCGGCGCCGACCGCCAGCAAGGCCCACGCCAGCGGGTCCTCGAGGAACGCCGCGTAGAGCAGCGTGTGCACGACGAGCGCGACGAACGCCGCTGCGATCGCCGCGCGCGCGATCGACTCCCGCGCGCCGCGCAACAACCCGACGATCGCGACGGCGAGCAGCGCCAGGTACAGCGCGAGCCCGCCCAGCCCCTGCTCCGCCGCCACCGTGATCGGGATCGTGTGCGACGCCGCCGACGCCCGCGCGCTCGACGTCTTCTCCTGGCGGCGGTACTCGCGCCGGAAAGACCCCGCCCCCCAGCCCGCCACGGGCCGGTCGCGAGCAAGATCGAGCCCGCCGGAGACGAGCGTCGAGCGCCCGCTCGTCACGGCGTCCGTCGACTGGTCGACCCCCACGGCCCCGGGCGCCGCGAGCACGACGACCGCGCCGGCCACGACGAACGCCGTGACGACGAGCGCGGCGCGGCGCACCCCCCAGCGCAGGGCGCCGAGCACGGTCAGCCCCGCGAGCAGCGCCGTGAACGACGACTGTGACAGCGTCAGCACGAGCCCGGCCCACAGGAGCACGAGCGCGCACGCGCAGCCGGCGACGAGCGCCGTGCGGCGCACCCACAGCAGCACCGCGGTGAGCCCGAGCATGACCGTCACGAGGAAGCGCCCGTAGATGTTCGGATCGAAGAACAGCGAGTTCACGCGGAAGTAGGACTCGAACTGGTTGGAGCTGATGACCTTTGGGTTCAGCAGCAGCTCGCGCCGCGCGTACTCGACGAACCCGATCGCCACGAACGCGACCGCAAGCACCAGCAGCACGACAAGGCAGCGGCCGGCGAGGCCCGGCGTCCAGTCGATCCGCACGAGCAGCGCGAACAGCAGCGCGAACGGGACGTAGAAGAAGATGACCTGCGACAGCGCGCGGTCGAAGTCCGACGAGTACGCGGCCTGCGCGGCGTACAGCACGACGGCCGCGGCGAGCAGCCACTCCAGCAGGCCCGGACGATATGACGCCTCGTCGTCGTCGAGGCCCGGCGTCGCGCGCAGCCGCGGCACCGCGTACGCCAGCACTCCCGCCGCGATCACGAGATACAGCGGCACGAGCAGGTTCGCCGTGTCGCCGCCCGACTCGATCGGCACGCGGAACGGCAGCGCGGCCGCGGCGGCGAGCGCGACGAGCTCGGGCTTGCGGTGGATCGCGACCGCGCCCAGCGCGAGCAGCACCAGGCCGGCGCACGCGGCGCCAAGCGCCAGCAGCGGGCGGTCGCGCAGCGGCTCGATCTGCGGCGTCGACCAGATGCTCGCGACCAGCAGCACCGGCGTCAGCACGAGCGCGCAGAGCATCGCGGCCGAGCGCGCGCGATCCGAGCGCGCGAGCAGCGCCGCCGCGCCGAGCAGCGCCGCGACGACGACGCCGGAGGTCTGGGCGAAGTCGCCAAGCGTCGAGACGGCGGCGATCACGGGCTCACCAGCAGCGTCCAAGCGCGTTCGAGGAAGTCGGCGAGCTCGCTGTTGGCGCCCAGGCTCGCGGAGAAGTCCGGTAGGCCGGGCCGGATGACGATGCCCTTCCCCAGCCGCGACGCGACGATCACCTGGCGCTTGCCGTCCTGCGTCGCCGCCGCCGCGGCGATCGCCTGCGACCCGCCGCGCACGTCGAGCGTCTGCTCGAAGGCCCGGATGCCCGAGAACTGGCCCTCCGTGCCCGAGAACAGCTGGATGTCGTCGACGACGTTCGTCAGCGTCTCCGGGGTCTTCACGCGCTGGATCGGCCGCAGGCGCGCGCCGAAGAGGTCGCGCGCCGTGGGCAGCGTCGGCTTGATCGCCCGCCCGCGCAGCGTGAGCTCGGCGGTGCGCCGCAGCGACTGCGTGCCGGCCGACAGCAGCGTCCCGCCGTCGCGCACGAAGCCGCGCAGCGAGCGCGCGACGCGGGGGTCCAGCCAGCGGGTGTCGCCGGCGAGGATCACGCCGCGGTGGCCCGCGAGCGTCGGACCCTCCTTGCGCGCGAGCGCGACATCGGTCGTGAGGTCGTAGCGGTGGCCCTCGCGGTCGAGCTGGGCCAGCAGGAGCGCCTCCTGCGTGGGCAGCTGGGCCGGCAGCCCGGTCTTGACGAACGGGCGCCCGATCCGCACCGGCAGCCCGGCGGTGAGCGTGTCGGGGCGCCCGTCGCCGTCGTCGTCGACGGGGTTCGAGCCCTGCCACGTCGTGACGGGCAGCACGACGAGCACGTCGCGGTTGTCCGCCGACTGCACCGCGACCGGCGCGGCGACCTTGCGCCCGCGGATGCGCACCTCGAAGAGGTACAGGCCCGACTTGCCGCGCGGCGCGTCGAAGTGCACCACCCGCGAGCGGGTGCCGCTGCCGCGCTTGCGGATCCGGCGCTCGGCGACCCGGCGCAGCGTCCAGCGAAAGCGCTTGGTCGACGTGACGGCGACCGCCGCGCGGTCGCCGCTGTTGACGGGCTCGGAGTCCGACTGCGCGCTGAGGTAGCGCACGGTGATGCCGCCGCGACCCTGAAATGGCCGGGCGTATGCCGGGCGCGGCGGCAGCGCCACCGACGTCCCGATGTTGCCCGCCTGGTCGCGCGCACGGACGACGACGACGTACGTCCCCGCGGCGACGCGCCGCCCGCCCTCGGCGGTCCCGTTCCACTCCCAGCGCCGGGCGTCGTCGGCGAGCTTCACGGGCTTGTCGAAGACGGGGCGCGCCGGGCTGACGTCGGTGCGGTAGACGAGGACCTCCTTGTGCGAGCCGAGCCCCTCGGGCGCCTTGAACGACACGCGCGCGGGGTCGCCGTCGGCGCGCGGCAGGAGCTCCGGGCGCGGCACGGTGTCCTTCTGCGGGCCGATCGACGTGACGCGCACGTCCGGCGGCCGGGTGTCCTTGACGATGTTGCGCGGCAGCACGACCGCGCGACCCTGGCGGCGCAGGTTCAGCCGGATGCGGTACGTGCCGTCGGGCGCCATCCGCCGGTTGGCGAGGCGGCCGTCCCAGACGAGGCGCATCGTGGCCCCGGCGGCGAGCGTCGCGCCCGGCTCGAGCACGCGCACGTCGTCGCCCGCGCGGTCGATGATCGTCGCGCTCACCTGGTCGGTGCGCTTGAGGACGAACGACGCGCGGGCGCGGTCGAAGCGGCCGTCGCGGTTGGGCGAGAAGAACGGCGTCGTCTTGAGCTCCTGCACGCGCGGCGGGGTGCTCTTGAGCTCCTGCGCAGCGAAGAACGCCGCGAATGTCGCGCACACGAGCAGCGCGAACGCCGCCCGTGCGAGGCCGCTCACGGGCGGCTCGCGGTCAGCGAGCTATGGCCCCGATCACGGTCGGCGGCGATGTCGTCGTTCTCCCCGGGTCGCACGTGCAGAACCTCTTTCGAGGAGGCCAAGGCGAGCCCTGCCAGTCGGTCGCTAACCGGTGCTGCTGCGGTCGCTGCCGACGACGACGACGACCTTCGCGTCGGGCTGTACGGCCGTCGCCGTGTTGAGGTCGATCGGCTTCACGCCGCTGCGCGGCAGGTCCATGATCTGCGCCACGACCTGCGCCGCCTTCTCGTTGCCGTCGGCGTAGGAGATCGTCGTCTTGGTGATCGTCTGATCGGCGTTGTCGCCGACGGTCAGGATCGTGAAGCCGCTGCTCTCGAGCTTGTTGCCGACGTTGCGCGCTAGGCCCGTCTGCGTCGTCCCGTTGAGCACCGCGATGCGGGTCGCCTTGCGATCGACCTTCGTCGCGGACGCGGTCTGCGGCTTGGACGCTGCCGGCGGCGGCGAGCTGCCGATCTCGTTGTCGACCGGCGGCGGGTCGCCCCCGCCGGTCAGCAGGAGCATCAGCACGACGCCGATGGCGATCACGCCGAGGACGCCCCCGGCGATGATCCCGATGCGCGGCCCGCGGCCTGAGTCGCGGCCCTCGTCGCGGCGTGACGCAGGCGCGGGTGCGGGGCGCGGACGGATCGGCAGGTCGGGCAGCGGCGCGGGTCGCGCGGCGTCGGACTCGTGCGTGTCCTGGCCGCCGGCGCCGTTGGCGAAGGGCGCCGTGCGAGCCGGGGGGCCGGCTTGGCGCGCGGCGGCCGCTGCCGCGCCGGCCGCGGTGGCGGTCGGTGCCGGGACGCCGGGGACGGGCCCGGGTGTCGCGGTGGCCGGTGCGCCGGGCGTGGCCGGGCCTCCCGAAGTGCTCGGCGCACCGGGCGTGGCCGGGGCGCCACCGGGTGCTCCCGGCGCCGGCGGGGTCGCCGTGCCGGCCCCGCTCGCCGCGGGCCCGCTCGTAGCGGTGGCCGGCCGGTCGAGCTGGCCCGGTGGCCCGACGACCGGCGAGCCGGCGCCGGTCCCCGGCTGCTGGAACTTCTCCATGACCGCGGCGGCCGCGGCCTTGCGCGCGGCGTCGGCCGACTGGGCGGCGGCGGTCTGCGGGCTCGCGGGCTGGTTGACCGGGCGCGGGACCTGGACGGGCTGCGCGACGACGCGGCGCTGCGCATCGGACTGCACGCGCTGGGCAAGCTCGGCGTCGCGCTCGGGTGAGCGGCCGGCCCACTCGCGCAGGCGCTTGACCTCGCGCGCTTGCGCGAAGTACAGCATCGACAGCACGCCGAGGCCGAGCATGGCGGCGATGCCCAGGTACGAGCCGAGGGTCTCGATCATGTCGCCAAGGACGAAGTCTGCGAGGGTTGGCGCGTTCACGACCGCACGATCCTAGTGACACTGCTCGACGGCCACCCGTCCGGAACGGCGGAGAGTTCCGAGACCTTGGCCGCCAGCCCGGCCGCGTCGCCCTCGAGCACGAGCAGTCCGATCTGGTCGAACATGCGGTCCACGGCCTCCGGGACGCGCTGATCGCGCTCGGCGCGCAGGATCTTGTCGGCGGGCGTCGGCTGCGGCCGCTCATAGGTGTTGAAGAGCTCCTCGTGGAGCTTCTCGCCGGGGCGGCGGCCGACGACCTCGATCGCGATGTCGCGCTCGGGATCCAGGCCCGACAGCTCGATCATCGTGCGGGCAAGGTCGATGATCCGGACCGGGTCGCCCATCTCGAGCACGTAGACCTCGCTGCCCGTGGACCCCTCGACCGCGGGGCCCTGCGCCTTCGACAGGCCGCCCGCGCGGATGATGAGCTGCACGGCCTCGGGGATCGTCATGAAGTAGCGCGTCATGCGCTCGTCGGTGACGGTGACCGGCCCGCCGAGCGCGATCTGGCGGCGGAAGATCGGGACGACCGAGCCTGACGAGCCGAGGACGTTGCCGAAGCGCACGGAGCAGTAGCGCGTCGCCGGGAAGCGCGCCTGCTCGGCGTCGAGCGCGAACTCCGCGAGCGCCTTCGACGCGCCCATGACCGAGGACGGCGCGACGGCCTTGTCCGTCGAGACAAGCACGAACGCCTTGACCCGCGCCTGTCCGGAGATGCGCGCCATGAGTCGCGTCGCGATCGCGTTGTTGCGCACCGCCTCGACCGGGTTCTGCTCCATCAGGCCGACGTGCTTGTAGGCCGCGGCGTGGAAGACGACCGTCGGGCGATAGGCCTCGTAGACCTCCCGCATGCGCTCCTCCTCCTTGCAGTCCGCGAGGACCACGTCGAGCGTGGAGTGGTGCACGTGGCGGTCGTGCTCGAGCTCGCGCTGGATCGTGAAGAGGTTGTCCTCGGCGTGGTCGAGCAGGACGAGCCGGCGCGGCGCGACGCGCGCGATCTGGCGCGACAGCTCCTTGCCGATCGAGCCGCCGGCGCCGGTGACGAGCACGACCTCGCCGTTGAGATACGCGCCGACGCGGTCGAGCTCCATGCGCACGGGCTCGCGCCCGAGTATGTCCTCGACCTGCACGTCGCGGACCTGGCGCACGGCGTTCGCGCCGGTCTGCAGCAGCTCGAAGACCGTTGGCAGGGTGCGCACCGGGATGCCGCGCTCGCGGCACGCGCGCACGACGTTCGCCCGCACGATGCCCGGCGCCGACGGGATCGCGATCGTCACCTCGTCCGGCTCGACCTCCTCGAGGATGCGGCTGAGCTCGCTCGTGGTGCCGAGCACCTTGACGCCGTCGATGCGCAGGCGCTTCTTCAGCGGGTCGTCGTCGACGAAGCCGACCGGCTTCAGGCCGAGCTCGGGGTTGCGCAGGATCTCGCGCAGGACGAGCCGGCCGCCGTCGCCGGCGCCGACGATCAGGATCCCGCGCGCGTCTCCCCGGGCGCGAAAGCCGCGCAGCGGGCGCTCGTAGACCGAGCGGGCGACGAAGCGCGTGCCGCCGACGAACGCGAGCGTGAGCAGAAAGAACAGGGCCAGCACGCCGGCGGGGGCGGTGACCGTGGTGACGCCCGCGGCGCCGGACGTCGTCGTGACGGGCTTGGCGAGCGCGATGTAGGCCGGCAGCAGGAGGGTCGCGATGACGACGGCCTGCAGGATCCGGACGTAATCGCGCTGGGTGACGTAGCGCCACCACTTCGCGTACAGGCCGAGCGCCGCGAAGACGACCATCGATCCGACGACGATCGCCGGCAGGGTGGCGGCGAATAGGTCCTGGAAGCGCGACGGCACGGCGGAGGGGCCGTCGAAGCGCAGCCGGTAGGCGAGCCAGTACGCGAGCGCGACCAACGCCCCGTCAACCGCGATCTGGGGTAGCGAATGGCGGTGCAGGGGAAAGGCCGCGGAGCGGATCCGTCGGCGCATCGCCGCCGATTGTACGTGTGAGCCCCCGCGTACGGGCTGTCACCACCCGACGACGACCTCGTTCCTGCGAGCCGCCGCCCTGGCCGTCTGCGTTGGCGTCACGATTGGCATCGCCGGACAGACGGGCGCGATCTGCATCGGCGCCTGCCGGGTCGTCTGTCCTTGACCTGCTCGGGCCTCGCAGTCATCGGGTGGGCGTCGCGACGGTCCGCGGCGTCGCGGGCGCGACGTGGCGGCGCGGTGGCACGGTTTGCGCATGTCGCCGGCACGCCACTCGTGTCGGCCACTCTGTCCGGCGACGCACTGCTGCTCGTCAGCGAGTGCGCGGCCCGCGGCGCCCGCCTCGTGCGCTCACAGCGGGTCTTGCTGCATCACCGACCGACCTCGCTACACGATAGATATCAAGTGTGTAGACTTTGAGCCATGCGGAAGCGCTCCATCCAGACCAGCCAGGTGCTCCAAGCACTGCTCGACGCCCCTGCCGGTGAGACCTATGGGTTCGGTCTCGTGAAAATGACGGGCCTCCCAAGCGGCAGCGTCTACCCGATATTGCGGAGACTCGAGGAAGAAGGCCTTCTCGTCGCCCGCGAGGAGCCGATCGACCCGACCGCCAAGCGGCCTCGCTACCGCATCTTCTACCGGCTGAATGCTGAAGGACGCCGCGAGGCCCGCACCGCCACCCGCGACAGATCCTCCGCGCTTCGCGGCCTGAGCCCCGGATGGCGCGCATGAGCGACGAAGCTCCCAGGTCCCATGATGTGGACCCGCGCGCTCACGCGTCGCGTGGGCCACTCGTGAGCCTGCGCATCCCGCTCAGACCCCAGCCGACGGACCCGCGCGCGCGGCGCCTCATGGAGTGGGCCGAGGTCGCGTACTACATCTTCTGGCTGGCATTCTCCGCCGCGGTGGCTGTCCGCGCGTTCGAGCTGTATGGGTCCTCGTTCCTCAGGTAGCACCCCCACGGACCCCTCCGGGCGGTCTGAGCTACGTGTTCTCAGGATCCTCGCGGTCGTTCTGCCGCGAACTGCGAGGCAACGCCAAGTTCGCGAATGGAGAGACCATCTCATGCGCACGCGCGAAGACGGTCGCGATCCGCGACGCGAGCTTCGATCGCTCGCCAGATCCGCGCTGCCCATCGCGTGGAACGCCGCCCTTCCCATGCCGGTGCGAGCGGCGCTTCTGCCGCTGGTTGTCGCCATGGCGGCCGCCGTGTTGCTGTGGACACCGGTGGGTCCGGGAACGAACCCGCCGCCGGGGGCTTCCACCGGCGTCCAAAGCATCCGCAAGTCCTCTCCGAGTTTGCGGCCAGCCTGTCGACTCAAAACGGGTCCGCTCTTGCCGCGACGCTCGCCCCCGGAGTGCGTCGCACGTCGGGCCCTGGCCTGACGTGTGCCGCGGGTCGTTCCAACGTGATGGCCTACTACCGACGGACGGCGTTGGAGCCGCTCACCGAGGTCAAGTACGTGGGCCTCGCAGCACCCGCTGTAAGGAGGCTGGCGCCGACCGATCGCCTGCGCGTTGTCGTGCGCCAGCTGATTGACGGGGCCGCCTCAAACGTCGTGTTCCGGCTCGGCAGGGCCGAGGGCCGGTGGCGAATCGCTGAGATCGAGGCCGTCGGGTGCTGAGGCCCGGCACGCGACGCCGGCCGGCATCCTGCCCGGGGGCAACGTCGGCTGGCCGGGCGCCTGACCTTCAGACGAGGTCGAACGCCGCGCGGATCGCGGAGGTGAGCGCTGCCTCCTGCGCGGTCATCAGGGCTCCGATCTCACGTCCGAGCTCGCTGATGGGCATCGTCACGATGCCGTCGCAGCTCACGACACTCGGACCATCCAATCCGTTTGCAGCGCCGACCTCGACCTCTGTCGACAGACCTCGAGCGTTCGTTGTGATCGGCGCGACCGTCACGTAGGCGAGGTGCGGACGCACCAGCTCTCGCGTCAGCACGAGCACGGGCCGGGGCTTGTCCATCAGCGCGACGTGGATTGGTCGCACTACTCGAGATCGTCGCGCGGCAGGCGGACCGCGTACTTGGCGAGGCTTTCCATGTCAGGGTCGTCGCCTGTCTGCGCCAGGATGACGGCGTCGCGCTCCGCGACTGCTCTGCGTCGCTCGCGCTCCAGCGCGCGCGTCACGACCGCAGCGCGACTCCTCGCCTTGCCCTCACCAACTTGCTCGTCGACGAAGTCCACGAGCTCATCGGGCAGCCGCACCGCGATCTGCTTGCTCATGGCGTGACGGTACCACTTTGGGATGCGCCGTCCGGCTCGGCACGTCCTCAGCCGGACGGCCGCCGACCCATGGTTGCGAGTAACCACGAACGAATGTCGTCGTCCGCGATCAGGCTCAGCCGTAGCGCGCCAGCAAGCCTCGTGCCGATCTCGGTGGCGTGGTAGCGCCTCGAGTCCTCGCGACCGGACATACGCGCCTCGATCTCCGCCTCATCTCTGCGATCAGCGATCAACCCGCGCCCTTGGAGAAGGGTCATTTCACCTGTGACGCTCGGATCGGGTTCGCGCGGTAGTTCGAGCGCGCCTCCCGCCAGCAGCCCGACGTATAGCGCGTCCTCACGGTCTCGATCGGCATAGGCTGCGAGCGCGATCAACTGTCGGTAGGTCAGATCATGTGCGAGCTTGAGTAGATAGATCGCCATGGAGGGACTGATCGAGGCGTCGTGGACGACAGCGTCGTAGAGGTGCGCCATGTACGGAAGCTTGCGTTCCTCGTAGGTCTCAGCCGCATACCGCAGGAGCCCTTCGAGGAGCTCCTCTGCGTCCGGCCGACGGTCGCCGTGCGCTTCAAAGAAGCCGTCCCGGCGGGCCTCGTCGCCGCTTCGACTACGCCCCTGCGCGTCGCGTTCCACCATCAGCGCGCGACCGCACCGACACGAGCCTCCTCACGTGAGGTCATCCGCGCCAGGACCCGCAGTCCGACAGATCGGACGGCCTCGCCAGCCGCCCACCCGGCGGCGGCGCCTCCCAAGGCGCCTTCGGGACCGCCGACCAAGCTCACCGCCCCGCCCGTCAATGCCCCGAGGAGCTGGGACCCCTTCTCGACAGCCACTTCGAAGCGGTTGGTCGACTCCTCACCATTGGCCGCGTCTTCACCCACCTCACGGATAGTGTGTCAGCGGGTGGGAGTCGCGGCGCATTCTGCGGGCACCCGACATGGCGCCAAGCGTAGAGATCCTCTCGGGGCAGTGGCGGCGCTGATCGCTACAGCAGCCCGCGCGCGGCCAGCTCCATCGCGAGCACGTGCTCCATCGCGCGCTCGTAGTGCAGCAGGTCGACGTCAACCGCACGGGCGGCGACCTCCGCGACGCGAGCGCGGTGCGCGCGCAGCTCCTCGAGCAGGCGCTCCTCGACACCCGACGCCTCGATCCGCGCGAGGATCTCCTCGGGCGCCAGGGCGTCGAGGTCCGCCCGCGTCAGCGCCCCGTGGTCCACCGCGAGCGGGAAGATCCTGCTGGAGAAGTCGCGGGCCGGCACCTCGCGCCGCCATGTGACGACCATGTTGGCGATCTGCGTCAGCGCCTGCGCGTGCCACGCCGCCTCGCGCACCAGCCCGATCTCACGCGCGCTGCGCTCTCCCGCGCCCGGCTCGGTCATGAGATCGAGCGTCGCGAACACCATGATGTTCTTCGAGTGCGGCATGAACGCGCGGTGCTCGGTGAGGTTGTCGAGGCCCGGATAGGTGCGCGTGAGGACGACGTAGCGCATCGCCGCGAAGACCTGCTCGTAATCGAAGCGCCATAGCAGCCGGTAGCGCTCCCAGCCGGGCAGGTCGCGGGCGCGCTCCTCGATCTCCCGCCACAGCTCAAACAGCAGCTCGAAGTACGGGCCGTCGATGTCGCCACTGCGCGACGGCGCCTCGACGTCCATCAGCCGGTCGATCGAGGCCTGGAACTCAAGCTCGTTGCCCGGCACGTCGGCGAGGTCGTCGAAGAGGACGTTGACGATGACCATCAGCAGCTTCGTCGTCTGCACGTGCTCGCGCCAGCGCTCGGGGACGACGCTGAGGTGCGTCTCGCCGAGGCCGTGCCATGCCCAGCGGTAGATGAAGGCGCGGTTGGGGTCGCCGACACGCTGGTAGCGCTCGATCGCGTCGACGACGATCGGCGGCAGCGTCGCGGCGCGCATCGCCTCGAACCCGTCGACGAACACGGGCAGCTCGCCGAAGGCGGCATCGGTCTCGAACCATGCCTCGTTGTGGCGGCGCAGCCGCTCGCCGATGACGCGCGCGATGCCGCGATACAGGCGCGCCGGGAACCCCGGGTCGCGGGCGGCGCAGCCGGCGACGTCGGCGGACGACACGCGCAACATGCGCACCGCACCGATCGCGGAGACGGTCGCCGACGCGGCGTCGCCGCCGGCGAACGACATCTCGCCCACGAGGCTGCCGGGCCCGAGCCGCGCGATCTCCCGCCCGCGCACCTCGACGCGCGTGTCCCCCGCCTCGACGAGAAAGAGCGCGCCGGGGCGCTCACCCACCGTCACGATCGCCGCCCCGGCCGCGACCTCCACGGTCTCCGCGACGCCCGCCAGCATCGCCTGGTCGTCGTCGGTGAGCTCGTCGAGCGGCCAGGCGGTCGGCACGATCGCGAGCCTAACTTGCGATCGGGCGCGCGAGGAGACCCGCGAGCAGGGCCGGGTCCCGGCGGATGCGGGCGGCGGCGTGCTCCGCCTCCGCGCGCTTCGCGAGGACCACGTCTTCGGCCCGCACGAGCACCCGCAGCCGCCCATCGGCGATGAGCTGCTCGTCGACCGCGCCGAGCTTGCCCTGAAACGTCGTCCAGACGGGCGTGCCGAGCGCGACGGCCTCGCGGTTCATCGTGCCGCCCGCCGAGACGACGAGGTCGGCGTATGCGATCAGCGACTGCGCGTCGATCGCGTGCTCGGGGACGACGAACGCCCGCCCACCGAGCTCGGCGCGCTGCTGCGGGGTGCGCGGCAGGACGACCGTCTGCTCGCCCTCGAGGCGCTCGAGCACGCCGCCGAGCACGTCGTTCTCGAAGCGGTGATACAGCGAGACCGCGGGCGGCGTGCGTACGACCGCGATCGGCTTCGCGGGGTCGAGGCCGAGCTCGCCGAGCACCGCGGGGTCGGGCTCGAAGTCGGCGAGGTAGTACTCCTCCTTGAGGCCCTCGTACGCGGCGATCTTGCCCCTTGCGCCGTAGCGCGCCAACCGCTCGGGCGGGATCGCGGCCGGCACGACGACCGTCCGAGCCAGCCGGCAGTTGACGGTGTGCTGCACCGTCGCCCACTCGTAGTCGAACATCGTCGAGCACGGGACCCCGAGCAGGCGCGCGGCGACCGTCACGTCGTTGGAGCCGTGGCCGAACGCGAGATCGAAGCGCCGCCCGCGCGCCCAGCGTGCGAGCGCCGTCGAGCGCGAGAGCAGGCCGACCCCCTTCGCCGCGAGGCGCCCACCGCGGTGGCGCCCGACGACCGTGTGGTCGATGCCGAAGCGCGCGAGCAGGCCGAGGGTCTGGGCGAAGTCGCGCGCGGTGATCTGCACCTCGTGCCCCCGCGCTCGCAGGACCTCGACGATCGGGCGCAGCACGAGCACGTGCGGGCTGTTCGTGAGGTCGACCCAGATGCGCATCGACGGCGCAGGCTACGGCCTGCCACACCGGGGCGGCGGCGTCCGCCACGGCGGCCATCGATAGCCTGCGGCCCGTGTCCGCCCTCCTCATCGCCTCCATCACGGACCCGATCGTCGACTTCGCGGTGAACGTCGTCGGCGATCTGGGGCTGCTCGGCGTCTTCGTGCTCATGGTCTTCGAGAGCGCGTGCATCCCGATCCCGAGCGAGGCGACGATGCTGTTCGCCGGCTTCAACGTGCACGAGGGGGAGTACTCGCTGATCGCCGCGACGCTCGTCGGCTCGTTCGCGAACCTCGTCGGCTCGTGGATCGCCTACGCCGTCGGCTACTACGGCCGCGTCGACATCCTCGAGAAGCACGGCAAGAAGCTGCACATCAAGCCCAAGCACCTGCAGGCCGCCGACCGCTACTTCGAGAAGCACGGCGACGCGACGGTCTTCTTCACGCGCATGCTGCCGATCATCCGCACGTTCATCTCGCTGCCGGCCGGCGTCGCGCGGATGCCGATCGTCCGCTTCAGCGTGCTGACGTTCCTCGGCTGCGTGCCGTGGGTCTTCATGCTCGTGTTCATCGGCCAGCAGGTCGGCGAGCGCTGGGAGGACTGGAAGGACTCGCTGCACTACGTCGACTATGCGGTCGCCGCGATGATCATCGTGGGCGTCGTGTACCTCGTCGTGCGCCACCGCCGCAGCGGCGGCGGCGACGACGCCGCGACGGTCGGATCCGGCGAGCCGGCCGCCGATGCCGCCGCGCGCTGAGGCTCGCCTGCGCACACGCGACGCGGTCGCGCTCGGGTTGCTGCACGGTCCGGCGGAGCTGCTGCCGATCTCGTCGTCCGCGCACGTCGCGCTCGTGCCGTGGCTGTTTGGCTGGCCGTACGACGAGCTCGCAGCCGAGCAGCGCAAGGCCTTCGAGGTCGCGCTGCATGCGGGGACGGTCGCCGCGCTGCTGCTCGGGTTGCGCGCCGAGGTGGCGGCCGAGCTGCGCTCACTCGATCGCGGCGGCGTGCGCCGGCTTGCCATCAGCACCGTCGTGCCCGGGCTCGCGGGCCTCGCGTTCGAACGGCCGATCGAGCAGCGGCTGGGCGGGCCACGCAGCACCGCGGCCGGCCTCGCCGCCGGTGCCGTGGCGATGGCGGCCGCGGATGTCGCCGGCCGGCGAACGCGACGGCTCGAGGACGCGACCGACGCCGATGCCCTGGCGCTCGGCATCGCGCAGGCGTGCGCGCTGTGGCCGGGCGTCTCGCGCACCGGTGCCACGCTGACGGTCGCGCGGGCGCGCGGCTTCGCGCGCCGCGACGCGAGCGTGCTGGCGCGCCACGCTGCGCTGCCGGTGATCGCGGGGGGGTCGCTTCTGAAGGCCGCGCGGCTCGTGCGAAGCGGCCTGCCGCCTGGCGCCGCGCGCGGCTTCGCGGCGGGAATCACGGCGTCGTTCGTGACCACGCTTGCCTCGGTCAGGCTCGTCGGACGGCTCGACCGCGCCCGCTCGCTGCTGCCCTACGCGGCCTACCGGATCGTGCTCGCCGCACTCGTGCATTACCGGCTGCGAGCTACGCGGAGCGGCCGAGTGGGTAGTTCGCCCGAAATCCCTCCTGCATCCCACGTTTCACCACCGCGGACAGCATCACAATAGGACGATGGCTTCGCCGGTCGGCACCCTGCTCTCCCAGCGCTACCGCCTCGACGCCAAAGTGGGCACCGGCGGGATGTCGACCGTGTACCGGGCGTTTGACACCGTGCTCGAGCGCCAAGTCGCGATCAAGCTCATGCACCGCGAGATCGCCGGCGACTCCGACCAGCTCGAGCGCTTTCGCCGCGAGGCGCGGGCGGTCGCTAAGCTCAACCACCCGCATGTGGTCGGCGTCATCGACGCGGGCGAGGAGGAGAGCGACGACGAGGGCTTCTCGACCCCGTACATCGTCTTCGAGTACGTCGAGGGCGAGACGCTCAAGGACCGCATCCGGCGCAACGGCCGGCTGCCGGTGTCCGAGTCGGTGGCGTATGCGATCGAGATCGCGCGGGCGCTCGGTTGCGCGCACGACAGCCAGATCGTGCACCGCGACGTCAAGCCGCAGAACGTGCTCGTCGACGAGGAGGGCGCGGCGAAGGTCACGGACTTCGGGATCGCGCGCTCGCTCGCGCAGGAGGGGCTGACCGCCGACGGGCGCGTGCTCGGGACGACCGACTACGTCTCGCCCGAGCAGGCGCTCGGCCATGTCGTCTCGGGCCAGTCCGACCTCTACTCGCTGGGCATCGTCGTGTTCGAGATGCTCACCGGCGACGTGCCGTTCAAGGGCGACAACCAGGTCGCGGTGGCGATGAAGCACGTCCGCGAGGAGCCGCCCGACGTGCAGGTGCGCCGCCCGGAGGTGTCCGCCGCGCTCGCCGCGGTCCTCGACCGTGCCACCGCAAAGGACCTCGACCGCCGCTATCCCGATGCCGCGGCGCTGATCGCCGACCTCGAGGATGTGCTCGCGATCGAGACCTCCCGCAGCGGCCAGGTCACGGGCGAGGCGACGGCCGTGCTGCGCAGCCTGCCCGAGAACACGCGCCGCCGGCTGCCGCTGCGCACACGGCGCTCGACGAAGGCGATCGTGGCGCTCGTCGTGGTGATCGCCGCGATCGCCGTCGGCGTGACCGTGCTGCTCGGCCTGAACCAGACCGAGCGCGGGACCGGCAAGCGCGGTGGCACCGTCACGCCGCCAGCGGGCCTGCGGGAGATCGCGCTGGGCCAGCGCGCCGCGGACGACTTCGACCCGCTCAGCGACGACAAGGCCGAGCACAGCGGCGAGACCAGCGCCGTCGTCGACGGCGACCCGGCTTCGACGTGGTCGACCGAGGGCTACTCGAGCAAGGACTTGCAGAAGGACGGCGTCGGGATCGTGATCGACGCGTCGCCGGGGGTGGTGGCGCGCCAGCTCGAGCTGCGCACGCCGACGGCGGGCTTCGAAGCGACGGTCTATGTCGCCGAGGGCACGACGCCGGAGTCGGCGCCGCCCAACGGCTGGACCGCGGTGAGCGCGACGCGCAAGGTCGCCTCGCGCGAGAAGTTCGACCTCGACACGGCGGGCCACAGCTTCGACCGCTACCTCATCTGGATCACGAAGCTCCCGCCGGACGCGACGCGCGCGGAGATCTCCGAGGTCCTGCTCTACCGCTGAGTGGGCGACGACGTCAGGAACGTCGCCGCCATGTCCTTGTCGCCGTGCTCGGGCACCGCGGCGTCCAGCCGCTGGCGGATCGCCGCGACGAGCGGGAGGTCGAGGCCGTGCTCGGCGGCGGCGTCCTCGACGAGGGCGGCGTCCTTGGCGGCGAGCGCCAGGCGGAAGGCCGGCTCGAAGCTGCGCTCGATCATCGCGCGGCCCTTCATCTGCAGGTAGGGCAGGTCGAGCGGCCCGCCCTCGACGGCCCGGAGGACCAGCGACGGATCCAGGCCGAGGCCCTCGGCGAGGGCAAGCGTCTCCGCCGCACCTTCGAGCACCGACAGGATCCAGGTGTTGACGGCGATCTTCAGGCGGGTGCCCATGCCCGCCTCGCCGATCCACATCGTGCGCTTGCCGACGGCATCGAGGATCGGCGCGAGGCGCGCCGCCAGGTCCTCGGGACCCGACGCGAGCACGACGAGCGCGCCCTGCTCGGCGGGCTGCTTCGTGCCGAGGACGGGCGCGTCGACGAGGCGGAGCCCGTCCCGTTCGGCAAGCCCCGCGCAGCGCCGCGTGCCCTCGATGCCGATCGTGCTCATCTGCAGCCAGACGGTGCCGCTGCCAGGGTCGCCGGCGAGCGCGCCGTCAGGCCCCTGCATGACGTCGAGCACCGCTTCTGCGTCGCTGAGCATCGTGAGGATGACGGTCGCCCCGCGCGCCGCCTCCGCGGGCGTGTCGCACAGCACGACCCCATCGCCCTCGAGCGCCCGCGCCTTGTCGCGCGTGCGGTTCCAGGCCCGCACCTCGATGCCGGCACGCGCGATGTTGCGGGCCATCGGCAGTCCCATGGTGCCGCCGGCTCCGAGGACGGCAACGGTGTCCGAAGGCATGGCGCCCGGATACCCCGCGCCGCCTCCGGGAAACGGGGCGGCAAGGGCCCGAGCTCAGGGGGCGATCAGCGCGAGGCCGGGGAGCAGCGTGCGGTAACGGCCGGCGTCACGGGTAAGCAGGGCGCGGCCCGTGATCGCCGCGTGCGCCCCGATGTAGAAGTCCGGCATCGGCGATCGCCTCGCGCCGCCCCGGCGGCGATACTCGACGAAGCACTTGCCGGCGAGGAACGCGGCTTCACACGGGAGCGGCTCGCGCTCGAGTTGAGCGGGCAACGCGCTGTCGAGCGTCTCGATTCGCTCGAAGGCCACGGAGATCTCTGCGTAGACGATCGGGTTGATCACGACTTGGCCGGCATCGAACGCGTCCGTCAGCCGAGCCTCCGACCACGGCGCCCAGACCGGGTCGTCCGTGAAGAGATCGAGCAGGACGTTCGAGTCGACGAGGACCCCGGCCACCGCGGTCAGTCGTCTCCACGGGTGAGCGCCATGATCTCCTCGGTGCTCATCGACACGGTCGCACGACCGCGCATCGTCGCTGCGAGCGCCGCACCATCGCCGGGGCTGACGCGCACGAGTCGCGCGCCACGCTCGTCGACGTGGAATTCGACCTCGCTGCCAGGCGTGATGCCCAGCTGCTCGCGAACCGCTTGCGGGATCGTCACCTGGCCTTTGCTCGTCACCCGCATCGTCCCGGAAAGCCTACCAGCGGTAATACCGGTCCGTATTACCTCAAGCCGGGCGGCCGCGGCCGCTCGACTCTCCCTCGCAAGACCGATGTGCGGTGTTGCGCGGGCCGTTAGCGTCATCGGCGTGCGTAGCGCGATCAGCCAGGGGTGGGCGCGGCTGCAGGCCCATCCCCGCGCGGCCGACGCCGCGCTGGCCGCAGTGCTCCTCGGCGCGGCCGTGCTGTCGTCGAGGTCGGTCGTCGACTTCCACTCGGCGCACGACGGATTCGAGTCGCCCGACGGCGCCGGAGCGGCAGCCAGCCTGGCGGTCATGATCGCGCCGCTCGCGCTGCGGCGGCGCGCGCCCGTCGCCGCGCTGCTCGGCTGCACCGCGGGGCTGCTGCTCTCGCGGCTGCTGTTCGACCCGGTCGAGCAGGCCGTCACGCTGATCGTGCTGTCGCTCGCGGTGTACAGCGCGGCCATGTACGGCGGCGAGCGCCGGCGCAACCGCGCGTGCGCGCTGAGCCTCGTCGCGATCACCGCGTTTCTCGTGTACGAGGAGAACGTCGCCGACGCGCCCGGCGCGCTGCTGCAGTTCTTCGACGTGCTGATCGAGGTCGCGCTGTTCTGCGCGATGTGGGCGCTCGGCAGCGCGCTCGGCGCCGGCCGCCGCCGGGCGCAAGAGCTGCTCGAGCAGACGGTCGAGCTGGAGCGCTCGCAGGAGGAGAACGCGCGCCGGGCCGTCTTCGACGAGCGCGTTCGCATCGCGCGGGAGCTGCATGACGTGGTGGCGCACCACGTGAGCGTCATGGGCGTCCAGGCGGGCGCCGCGCGCGTCGTCATCGAGCGCGACCCCGCCAAGGCCAAGGAGGCGCTGCACTCGATCGAGCGATCCAGCCGCCAAGCCGTGCTCGAGCTGCACCGCCTGCTCGGCTTCCTGCGCCAGGACGGGGACGCCGACGAGCTCGCGCCGCAGCCAGGCCTCGGCCAGCTCGACGCCCTCGCGCAGAGCATGAGCGACGCGAAGCTCACGGTCGTGATCAGCGTCGACGGGGAGCGGCGCCCGGTCACGCCGACCGTCGACGTGTCGGCCTACCGGATCGTGCAGGAGGCGCTCACGAACACGATCAAGCATGCGGGCGCCTCGCGTGCCGACGTCCATCTGACCTACCGGCGCGGTGAGCTCGAGCTCGAGATCACCGACGACGGGCGCGGCAACGGCGACACCGCGCCATCGCGCAACGGCGGAGGACTCGGCCTGATCGGCATGCGCGAGCGGGCGGGGCTGCACGGCGGGCAGCTCAGCGCGGGTCCCGTGGCCGGTGGCGGCTTCGCGGTGCGCGCGACGCTGCCGACGCGGGCCGCAGCGCTGTGAGCATCCGGGTCCTGCTCGCCGACGACCAGGCGATGGTGCGCGGCGGGTTTCGCATGATCCTCGAATCCGAGCCCGACATCGAGGTCGTGGGCGAGGCGGCCAACGGCGAGCAGGCGTTGGCGTCGGCGCGGCGGCTGGCGCCCGATGTCGTGCTCATGGACATCCAGATGCCGGACGGCGACGGCCTCGAAGCGACGCGCCGGATCACCGGCGAGCTGCCCGGCCGGGTCGTCATCCTCACGACGTTCGAGCGCGACGACTACGTCTTCGAAGCGCTGCGCTCGGGAGCGAGCGGCTTCCTGCTGAAGAACGCGGCACCGGAGGAGCTCGTCCACGCCGTGCGGGTCGTCGCCGCGGGCGACGCGCTGCTCGCACCGTCGGTCACGCGCCGCATCGTCGAGCAGTTCGCGCGCGAGCCGATCCGGCCCGAGCTGGGCGAGCAGCTCGACGCGCTGACGCAGCGCGAGCGGGAGGTGCTCGTCGCGCTGGCGCGCGGCAAGAGCAACGCCGAGCTCGCGGCGGAGCTCTTCGTCAGCGAAGGGACGATCAAGACGCACGTGTCGAGCCTGCTGGCCAAGCTCGGCCTGCGCGATCGCGTGCAAGCGGTGGTGCTGGCGTACGAGAGCGGCCTGGTGACGCCGGGCGCGTAGTCGCCGCCTCTGCCCTTCGACGGAGGCCGCGCCGCCGAAGACCGGCGGTTGGGGGGATGCCCCGGGGGTCGGGCGGGCGACGACGGGTGCGGGCCGCGGCCGGAGACTGGACGCAGCCGGTTTCCCCCCGACCCGAGGATCGCGATGACGACACGACGCAGAGCCCTGAAAACGCCGCTCCTGCTTGGGCCAGCGGTGCTGCTGTCGGCCCTCGTGGCCAGCGGATGCAGCATCGAGGTGACGGAGACGACGGGCGCCCCGATGAAGCACACGAGCGTCGCGTCGTACTCGATCGCTACGCCGATCCACGCGATCGTCGTGAAGAACGTCAGCGGCGACATCGACCTCGTCCCCGGTAGCGCGAGGGTCGCGGTCCGCGAGACGCGCCACTACGCCGCCCGCGAGCCCCGGCTTCGGCGAAACATCCGCGACGGCGTGCTGACGCTGTCCAGCGAGTGCGACGACTGCGCCTTCGACGTGCGGGTGGCCGTTGCAGCCGGGACCTCCGTGACGGCCGAGACGTACTCGGGGAACGTCGAGGCTCGCGGGATCGACGCGCCGAGCGCGCAGCTCGAGACCCGTTCGGGCGATGTGAGCGCCGCGCTCAAGCGCCGCCCGCGCGTGCTCTCGGCGCACACCTTCTCGGGCAACGTCGAGGTGTCGGTGCCGAACGGCGCCTACGCCGTGGACGCGAGCACGATGTCCGGCGACGTCAGCGTCTCCGGGCTGGTGCACGACGATCGCGCGACCCGGTCGATCGACGCCACGACGATGTCGGGAGACGTCCATGTACGCGCTCGCTGAACGCGTCGCCGCCGTGCGCGCCCCTGCTGCTCCCGTCGTCCCGATGACGCGACGCGGCGATCTCGTCACGATCGCGCTCGCGACCTGGCTCATCGCCGGCCTGTTCCTCGACGGCTGGGCGCACGGCGCCCACCCCGAGCTCGAGTCGTTCTTCACGCCGTGGCACGCGGTCTTCTACAGCGGCTTCACGGCGATGACGACCTGGATCGGCTGGCTGGCATGGTCGCGCCGCGCGCCCGGCAGGCCTGCCGAGCGCTCCTTGCCGGCCGGGTACGCGCCGGCCGCGGCCGGGATCCTCCTGTTCTCGATCTCGGGCCTCGGCGACCTCGCGTGGCACCAGACCTTCGGGATCGAAGAGGGTGTGTCGGCGCTGCTGAGCCCGTCGCACCTCGGCCTCTTCGCCGGCGCCTTGCTCATCGTGACCGCACCTCTGCGCTCGCTGTGGGCGGACGCATCGCTCGGGCGCACCGCATCGCTCGGGCGCCTGCTGCCCGCCGTCCTGTCGCTGGCCATCGTAGGCGCGCTGTGCGCGTTCATGCTCATGTACCTCAACGTCTTCAACGAGAGCTACTTCAGCGTCGGCTGGCAGCACCACGTCATGGGCGACGGGCTTGCCTCGGACCTCAACGTGACCGCCGGCGTCGCGAGCTTCGTCGTGACGACGGTCTTTCTCTTCTGTCCCCTGCTGCTCGCGCTGCGGCGCTGGGACCTGCCGCGCGGCGCGATCCTGTCGGTGGTCGGCGTGCAGTGCACCGGGATGGTCGCCCTGTCGGGCTTCATGGACGCGGGGATCATCGTGCTCGGCCTCATCGCGGGGCTCGCCGTCGAGGTGCTCGCTCGCGTCCTGCGCCCATCGCCCGCTCGGCTCCCCCGGCTGCGCGCGTTCTGCGCGCTCGCCCCCGCCGTGTTCTGGGCGGTCTACCTCGGCCTCGCCCAGCTCGCCGACGGAGCGGTCGGCTGGCCGCCGGAGGTCTGGGGCGGCGCGATCGTCTGGTCGTCGCTCACCCTGCTCGGAATCGGCTTTCTCATGTATCCGCCGGAGCCGGCTGCGAACGTCGAGGCCTACGACTAGAAGCGGTAGGTGCGCTCGTCCTCGTGGCGCTCGATCGCGAGCTCGCACAGGCGGGTGACGAGCTCGTCGTACGGGACGCCACTGGCCTCCCACAGCTTCGCGTAGACGCTTGTCGTCGTGAAGCCCGGCATCGTGTTGAGCTCGTTGAGCAGGACGACCTCGCCGTCGACGAAGAAGTCCGCTCGCGCGAGGCCCGAGCAGCCGAAGCGGTCGAACGCCGCCAGCGCCATCGCGCGCAGCCGCTCGCGAGCGGTCTCGGAGATCCCGGCCGGCACCTGCAGCTGCATCCCGTTGGGCTCGTACTTCGCGGCGAAGTCGTACCACTCGGACTGCAGCACGATCTCCCCCGGCTCCGACGCGCGGGCGGCGCCCGTCGCGCCCAGCACCGAGCACTCGACCTCGATCCCGCGGGCCATCGCCTCGACGATCACGTTCGGGTCGTGCACGAACGCGGCGTCGAGCGCGGCGCCCAGCCCCTCCGCCGTGACGACCTTCGCGATCCCGACCGACGACCCCAGCCGCGCCGGCTTGACGAACACCGGCAGCCCAAGCGCCGCGAGCTCGGCGAGCACCGCGTCGCGCGCCGACGCCCAGCGCGCCGCGCCGACGCCCCGGTAGCCGACCTGCGCGACCCCGGCGCGCGCGAGCAGGTCCTTCGCGACGACCTTGTCCAGGCACACCGCCGACGCCAGCACGCCCGACCCGACGTACGGCACGTCGAGCAGCTCGAGCAGCCCCTGCACCGTGCCGTCCTCGCCGAACGGCCCGTGCAGCACGGGAAAGACGACCTCGGCGTCGAGCAGGCCGCGTCCCGCGCGCAGGTCGAGCTCGGCGCCGTCGCAGGTCCACATGCCATCGCGCGTCAGCGTCACCTCGACGACGTCGTGGCCCACCGCGTCGAGCCCCGCGGCAACCGCGCGACCACCCGCCAGGGAGATCTCGTGCTCCGACGAACGCCCGCCTGCCAGCACCGCGATCCTCATCGCGGCACCGTCGTCGTGGTCGAAGGCTGGGTCGTGGTCGTCGACGGGTCGGGGTTCAGATCGGGATCGAAGACGCCGACCGTGATCGTCACCGTCGAGCCGCGGTCGACCTTCGCGTCGGCGTCGGGCGACTGCGACTGCACGACGCCGTCGGCGTCCGGCGAGTCGGCCGGCGCCTCCTCGACGACGACCTTCAGCCCCGCGCCCGAGAGCGTCTCGGTGGCCTTGTTCTGCGTCGCGCCGACGACGTTCGGCACCTCGACGTCGCTCGGCTCCGCCGCGACCGTGATCGTCACCGCCGACCCGCGCACGACGCTCGCGCCCTTCGCGGGGTTCTGCGCGAGCACCGTGCCCGGCTTGGCGCCGGGGTCCTCCTTCGGCTCCACCCCTACGCGGAAGCCCACCCCCTCGAGCGTCGAGCGCGCCTCGTCCTCGGTCTTGCCGACGACGTCGGGCACGACGCCCTGCGCCGGCCCGCTCGAGACGTCGAGCGTCACGACCTGGCCGCGCGCGGCCTGCGAGTTGCCCGACGGCGACTGGCGGATGACGCGGTCGAGCTTCACGGTCGAATCCGCGGCGCGGCGCTCCTCGACCTCGAAGCCCGCGTCGGTCAGCGTCCTGCGCGCCGCGCGCCGGCCGAGCCCGACGACGTTCGGGACCTCCTGGATCCGCGGCCCGTCGGAGATGTTGAGCGTCACGGTCGAGCCCTCGTCGACCGACGAGCCGCCTGCCGGCGACTGCCCGACGACGGTGTTGCGCGGCTTGTCGGAGTTGTCGCGAACATAGCTCACCT
This sequence comes from uncultured Actinomycetes bacterium, assembly GCA_963839905.1. Lineage (GTDB taxonomy): Bacteria > Actinomycetota > Thermoleophilia > Solirubrobacterales > Solirubrobacteraceae > CADCVQ01. The sequence goes on from CAWIXC010000021.1 coordinate 149,659, forward strand.
CGAAGCCCTCGCTGCGCAGGCGCTGCGTCGCGACCGAGATCGAGCTGCCGACGACGCTCGGCACGTTCGCGCGGCTCGGGACCGCGATCATCACGATGGCGATGATCAGCGCGATGCCCACGATCGCCGCGAGCACCAGCCAGGGCCAGCGCTTCGAGCGCCGCCGCGCCGCCACCGGCAGCGGGGCGACCGTCACCGACGCCTGCTGGTGCGGCTCGACGGGCAGCAGCACGCCGGTGTCGGTCGAGCTCGGCGGCGGGATCGGCCGCATGACGACCGGCGGCAGCGACGCCGCAGCCGCCTCCGCGGCGGCGATCGCCGCATCCGAGGGAATCCGCGACGACGCGGCCTGCAGCGCGGCGATGAACTCGTCGGCGTCGGCGAAGCGGTCGGCGGGGTCCTTCTCGAGGGCGCGCAGGACGATCGACTCGAGCTCGGGCGGCACCTTCGCGTTGCGCCGGCGGGGCGCCATCGGCGCCTCGGAGACCTGCTTGAGCGCGACCGTCACGGGCGACTCCGCATCGAACGGCACGCTCCCGGTCAGCAGCTCGTAGAGGATGACGCCGATCGAGTAGAGGTCCGAGCGGGCGTTGACGGCGTGGCCCTGCGCCTGCTCGGGCGAGAGGTACTGCGCGGTGCCCATGATCGAGCCGGTCTGCGTCATGTCCGACGCGCCGGCGCGGGCGATGCCGAAGTCCGTGACCTTCGCGCGGCCCTCGTCGTCGACGATGACGTTCTGCGGCTTGAAGTCGCGGTGGATGACGCCGCGGCGGTGTGCGAAGCGCGCGGCGCGCAGGATCTGGGTCGTGAGGTCGATCGCCTGCGCGGGATCCAGCGGGCCGCTGTCGCGCACGAGCTGCTTGAGCGTGCGCCCCGGGACGTACTCCATCGCGATGTACGGCGTGCCGTCGGACTCGCCGCGGTCGTACACCGACACGACGTGCTGGTGCTGCAGCCCGGCGGCCGACGACGCCTCGCGGCGGAAGCGCTCGACGAACTCCTCGTCGCGGGCGAAGCGCTCGTGCAGGAGCTTCAGCGCGACCTTGCGCTCGAGCTGCAGGTCGTGCGCCACGTAGACCTCGGCCATGCCGCCGGTGCCGAGGTGCGCAAGCACCTGGTAGCGGCCGTCTAGCACGGTGTCGGCGGTGAGGCGGGTCACTTGAGCAGTTCCTGCATGACGACCTTCGCGATCGGCGCGGCGACCGCGCCGCCCTGGCTCTGCTCGCCCTGGACGCGCTCGACCGTCACGGCGACGGCGACCTTCGGGCTGTCGAGCGGCGCGAAGCCGATGAACCACGGCTGGTTGATGCGCTGCTCGATGTTGAGCTCGGCGGTGCCGGTCTTGCCCGCGACCTCGATCCCCTCGAGCGCAGCGCCGACGCCGGTGCCCTCGCGCACGACGTTGCTCATCATCGTCGTCAGCTCACGGGCGCTGTCCGCATCCATCACGCGCTCGGCCTGCTTCGGTGCGATCCGCTCCACGGTGCGACCATCCTCGTCGACGATCCGGTTGGTCAGATGCGGCTCCATCCGCACGCCTCCGTTGGCGACCGTCGCCGCGACCGTCGCCATCTGCATCGGCGTCACCAGCAGGCGCTCCTGCCCGATGCCCACGCGCCCGATGTCGACGCTGCCGGAGTCCGCCGAGATGACCCTGTTGCGCTTGGCGTCGAAGACCCCGCTCGGGCGCATCTGGTCGTCCGGGTAGTCCAGCGGCGGATCCGTGCCGAAGCCGAAGCGCTCCATGTAGTTGGCCATCGTGCCGCGGCCGAGCTGCTCGGCGACCTGCGCCCAGACGGTGTTGACGGAGTTCGTCAGCGCGGTCGTCAGCGTGATATCGCCGAACTGCGAGTCGGAGAAGTTCGACAGCGGCGTGCCGGAGATCGTCACGGGCGACTTGCCGTTGACCGTCGATTCGGGGGTGAACTTCCCGCTGTCGAGCGCCGCCGCGGCGGTGACGACCTTCATCGTCGAGCCCGGCGGATACCCGCCCTGCGTCGCGCGGTTGAGCAGCGGCGAGTTCGCGTTGTCGGTCGCGAGCTTCGTGTAGACGCCCGGCTTCTCGAGCGAGTTCGGGTCATAGCCGGGCGTGGAGACCATCACCCGGACCTTCCCCGTGGCCGGCTCGATCGCGACGACCGAGCCCTTGCGGCCGTTCAGCGCGGCGATCGCCACACGCTGCGCCTGCGGGTCGAGGTTCGTCACCACGCTGTCGCCCACGCGCTCGCGGCCTCGCAGCTGGTCGACGATCGACGTCAGCTCGCTGCGCTTGCCGATCAGCGCGTCGTTGCGCTCGCGCTCGAGGCCGACGCGGTCGATGCGCAGGAAGTCGTAGCCGATCGCGTGCGTGAACAGGCGCCCCTCCTCGCTGTAGCGCCGCGCGTAGAGGCCGGAAGAGTCGGGGGTCGAGCGGGCGAGCACGCCGCCGTCCCGCGCGCGGATCACGCCCCGGTGGATGCGGCGCTCCTCGATCTGCGGGCGCGAGTTCTTCGCGTTGTCGCGGTAGGCATCCGCGTTGATGACGCTGTTGTAGCTCGTCATGCCCGCCAGCGCCGCGAACAGGAGCAAGAACAACCCGAAGAGCTTGAGGATCGGGGCGTTCACGGCGCCTGGGCCTCGCGCCGGGCGCGGTCGGAGACGAGCAGCAGCAGCGCCAGCAGGATGAAGTTCGCGACGATCGACGAGCCCCCGTAGGAGACGAACGGCAGCGTGACGCCGGTCAGCGGGATGAGCTTCGTCACGCCGCCGACGATCACGAAGACCTGCAGCGCGAGCACGGCGGTCAGCCCCGTCGCGAGCAGCTTGGAGAACGAGTCGGTCGCGATCATCGCCGTCTTGAAGCCGCGCTCGACGATCAGCAGGTAGACCAGCAGCACGGCGACGCCGCCGAGCAGGCCAAGCTCGTTGACGATCACCGAGTAGATGAAGTCCGTATGCGCCGCCGGCAGGATCGGGGGCGCGTCGCCGAGCTGGATGATCGCCTGACCGAAGCCCTGCCCGAACAGCCCGCCGTCGGCCTGCGAGAAGATCGACTGCGCGATCTGGTAGCTGCCCCCCGTCTGGTCATACAGCGGCCCGAACGGGTTGAGCCACGCCTCGACGCGGTTCTCGATCGTCGGCCGGATCGCGTACAGGACGCGGGCGCCGAGCGCGAACAGCCCGAGGCCGATGACGACGAACCCGACCCGGTTCGTCGCGACGTAGACGAGCGCGAGGAACGCGCCGAAGAACATGACCGACGAGCCGAGATCCTGGATGACGAACAGGAGCAGCATCGCGGTGCCCCAGACCGCGAGCAGCGGGCCCAGGTGCTTCAGCGGCGGGAACGTGATGCCCGCGAAGCGCCGCGCGCCGACGACGAGCACCTGGCGCGTGTCGCGCAGGTAGGACGCGAGGAAGATGACGATCGCGATCTTCGCGAGCTCGGCCGGCTGGAAGGCGACCGGGCCCATGTCGAACGACAGGTAGGCGCCGTTGACGGGGTTGCCCAGGCGCGGCAGCAGAAGCAGCACGATCCCCGCCAGGGCGATGCTGTAGCGGTACCGCTCGAGCACCCGGTGGTCCTTGCGCAGCGCGACGATCGTCGCGGTGAAGAAGATCAGCCCGACGACGAACCACTGCGCCTGCTCGCGAGCGAGGTCCTCGTCGAGGCGGTAGAGCATCACGAGGCCGAAGCACGCGAGCACCGCGACGAGCGGGAATAGGTACGGGTCGGCGTGCGGCAGCGTCATCCGCAGCACGACGTGCGCGGCGAGGCACAGCCCGAGGAAGATCAGCCCGTAGGTCAGCGACAGGTTCGACAGGAGGTCGTCGCGCTGGATGAAGACGGCCGTGAAGCCCGCCGTCACGAGCAGCGACGCGGGGATCAGCGCGAAGAGCTCGCGGTTTCGCTCATTCACGATGCGACCCGCCCGCGCTCGAGCTCGCGCATGAGGTCCGCCGCGTCGTCGTGCGAGCGCAGCGTGTGGTCGATCAGGCGCTTGCGGCGCGACGAGGGCAGCGAATCCAGCGGCACGCCCGAGGTGTAGGTCGGGCTGTAGAGGTCGATTCCGGCGGGCAGCGAGTACGGCAGGCCGCGGTACATCGTCACGAAGCCGTCGTCGTCGGTGCCGACGAAGTAGACGGCTTGGTTTGCGATGTACGCGCCGAGCCCGAGCGGGACGACGACGAGGGCGAGGACCGCGAACAGCGCCCCGAAGCGCCGGCCGCGTCGGTGGCCGCCGTCCTGCGGCTGCGCGGGCGGGCTTGGGCGCAGCCTCCGGCTTGGCGCGTCCTGCGCCGGCGGGGCCTGCTCAAGCAGCGACCCGGCCTGCGACGGCTGCGGCTCGTAGGCCTGTGGGCCGCGGGCCGTCGCCGCGGCGCCGGTCGCGGCCGCGGGGACGGCCGCCATGCCCACCTGCGTCGGCTGCTCGCGCGCGGGATCGGGCGCGTCGATCTCCTCGAGCTCGAACAGGACGACCGTGATGTTGTCGCGCCCGCCGGCGTCGTTAGCGGCCGCGATGAGCCGGCGGCCGGCGTCGCGCAGGCTGCTCGCAGCGCGCACGACGTCCGCGATCCGCGCCTCGGGGACCATCGACGTCAGCCCGTCGCTGCACAGCAGGTACACATCGCCCGCCTCGCCGCGCCACGAGTACGTGTCGACGAGCACGTCGGGCTCGGGGCCAAGCGCCCGCGTGATGATCGAGCGCTGCGGGTGCTCGTCGGCCTCCTGCGCGGTGAGCTGCCCGCGGCGACGCATCTCCTCGACGAGCGAGTGGTCCTCGGTCAGCCGCTCGAAGTCGCCGCCGCGCAGGCGGTAGGCGCGCGAGTCGCCGACGTGCGCGACCGCGACGTCGTAGTCGCCGACGTGCGCGGCGGTGATCGTCGTGCCCATCCCGGCGCGGTCCTGGTTTGCCTGCGACATCTCGTGGATGCGCGCGTTGGCCTCGAGCACCCGCTCGGCCAGCAGCTGCTCGGCGCTCGACGTCCCGGGGTCGCCGAGCCCCGGCTCGAAGGCCTCGACGGCGAGTTGCGAGGCGACCTCGCCGGCCTGCGCGCCGCCCATCCCGTCGGCGACCACGAACACCGGCGAGCGCGCGAAGTAGGCGTCCTCGTTCGCGCGGCGGGCGCGGCCGGTGTCGGAGTGGGCGAAGTGGCCGGGGGCGGGACGGAGCATCAGGCGCAGCCATTCATCGATCGTCGTAGGTGAACGTGCTGTCGCCGATGCGGACGCGGTCGCCCGGGTGCAGCGGCCGCGGGCCGCGCAGCAGCTCGTCGTTGAGGTAGGTGCCGTTCGTCGAGCCGAGATCCTCGATCACGAGGATCGCGCCCTGGCGGATGAGGTGCGCGTGACGCGACGACGCGAACGGGTCCTCGAGCTGGATCTCGACGTCGCCGCGGCCGAGCGTCGCGCCGCCGGCGACGTCGTAGGACATCCCGCGGGCGAGGCCCGGCACCGACTCGACCACCAGGCGCGGCGCGACGTCGGCATCGCCCGGCATGACGCTGAGGCTCGCCGCCTCGTGCATGCCCGTGGCATCGGACGCCGGCGGCTCGTGCAGCCGCGGGCCGCCGCCGAACGCGCCGCGGCGCAGGTCCTTCAGCGCGCTGCGCGAGACCCACAGCAAGAAGAGGTAGAGGATCGCCAGGAAGGCGAACTTCAACCCGACGGAGACCGGTTCGAGCATCGCGTGTCAGCCGCGGCGCGGGGCGGACCCGCTCACTCGGCGAGGTCGGCGAGGGGTGGCTGCGGTCATTCGAGCTCGAAGGCGATGTCGGCCGTGCCAAGCGCGATGCGATCGCCCGCGGTCAAGAGCTCGGCGCCGGCGATCCGGCGCCCGTTGATCAAGACGCCGTTGGTCGAGCCCAGGTCCGCGATCGTCCACGTGCCGGCCGCGCCCGGCAGCACCTCGGCGTGGCGGCGCGAGACGTTCGCATCCGACAGGACGACGTCGCAGTCGCGGCTGCGCCCGATCGTGGCGCCGCCCGGCGGGACGACATGGCGCCGGCCCTCCGCGATCAGCAGCGCGCGGGTCGGGCGCGTGCCCTGGACCTCCTCGACCTCGCCGCGGATCCGGCCCGCGGTCGAGTAGATCATCGTGTTGCCGTGGTCGGCCTGCACCGCGTGCGCGCCCTCCTCCGCGACGCCCTCGTCCGCCGGGCGCACGACGCGCGTCTGGATCCCGAACTCCCCGAGCGCCAGGCGCTCGTCGGTCCGAAACTCGATCTGCGGGCGCGACAGCAGGGCAAGCCGCTCGCGGCGGGCATGCTCGAGCAGGTACCCGCTCAGCTCCTCGATGAGCGAGCCCTCGACCTCCTCGAAGCGCTCGCGATCCTCCGGCGAGAGCCATACGAGGTACTCGTTGGGGACGTAGGTCCGCGAGACCGACACCGTCTTGTGCTCGTCCATCTCGCGGGCAAGCTTGCGCGCGAGCTCGACCGGGCGAACCTCGGAGCGAAAGACGCGTCCGAACGTGCCCTCGACGAGATCGGCAAGCTTCGTCTCCAAGTTGCGCAGCACGCTCATCGATGCCGCTCATGCTACGGACAAGCGGCCCGCGGCAACGGCGGCAATCGCGCGTGCGCGCAGGCGCCCGGGCACCCGTGCGACGGCGCCGCGGCGCTCATGCCCTGCCGCGCGCCGCCCGCGCCCCGATCGCGAACGCCCCGCCCGCGATCGCGCCGAGCACGACGCCGCGCGGCGGATCGAGCATGAGGGCTTCGCTCAGCGCGCGCGTCGCGGCGGCCAGGGCGGCGGCCCAGCCAGCGGCGGCGACGAGGTCGAGCGCCGCCGAGCGCCCGCGCACGAGCACGGGCAGCAGCGCCGCGGCGAGCGCCCACAGCACGGCGATCGCGAGGGTCCCGCCCGACCAGATCGGCACGAGCGAGTCGCGTGCGGCGTCGATCCCCGAGCCGTCCCAGGCCGGGAGCGCGAGGACGTCGCGCGGCTGGCCGAACAGCAGGCGGTCGGACGTCAGCGCCTCCGCGAGCACGAGCCACAGCCCCCCGAGCGCTCCGAGCGCCGCGCGTGCAGGCCAGCTGCGGGCCTGGCCGGCGAGCGCCGGCCAGGCGCCGGCGAGGCCGATCACGCCGAGGGCGGGCGCAAGCGCCGGCAGCGACCAGGCGTCACCGCGGCGCGGCATGAGAAACGGCACGGGCGCGGCGGCGATCGCGACGAGTAGCGCGATCCCCGGCGCTGTCACGGTCAACCACGCGAGCAGCGTCACGACCATCGCGAGCCAGCCGAGGCGCGGGAGCAGCAGCACGACCGCGCCGGCGGCCAGCGACCCCGCGGCCGCGCTCACCGGCGGCTGCGGCCCCATCCACGCGAGCGCGGCGGCCGTCAGCGCCGCGGCCGCACCCGCCGCGGCGGCGCGCGCGGGCCAGCGCGGCGGCCGCCGGCGGGGCGCGGGTTCAAGCTCGCGGTCGCGCGCGTCGTCGCGACCGCGCAGCGAGCGCGCATCCCCCGCGCGCCACTGGCTCGCACGCACGTCGGGCGGCGTGGCGCCCGCGGCCGGCCGGCGGCGCAAGCGCCGAGCCCGGATGCCCGCCTGGTCGTCGAACTCCGGGGCTTCGAGGGCGTGCCGGCGAGCTCGCGGGGTGTCGTCCGCGAAGGAGCGCTCGCCACGGCGCAAGGTGCGCTCGAGCGGCGGGTCGGCGGGATCGCCCTCAGGCACGGCCCCGCGACGCGCGCGCCCCGGACGCATCCGCGCGGTCTTCGCAAGGCCCTCCTGCGTGCCGATCGGCCCGGCGTCGTCGGCGACCGCGTCGAGGGCCTGCGCGAGGCCGGCTCGCAGCGCGCCGATCTGCGCGCGCAGCTCGGGCTCCGGCAGCACCGCCGCGTCGATCGCCCGGCACAGCGCGGCGGGCAGGTCGCGCCGGACGCGCTGCAGAGGCGGCAGCCGCGTGCCGACCCGGCGCGCGGTCGCCGCAGGGTTGTCGGCGCGGATCGGGTTGACCCCCGCGAAGCCCTCATAGAGGACGACTCCGAGCGCGTAGACGTCCGACACGCCGGTCGCCCCCCGGCCCGCGGCCTGCTCGGGCGCCATGTAAGCGAGCGTCCCCATGATGTCGCCGGTCTGCGTGAGGACGTCGCCGCCCGCCATCAGCGCGATGCCGAAGTCGGTGAGCTTCGCGACGCCCGCGCCGTGGTCGTGGCTGTCGGGGCAGATGACGTTCGATGGCTTGACGTCACGGTGCACGACGCCCCGCGCATGCGCGTGCTCGAGCGCGTCGCAGAGCGTCATCCCGATCAGGACGACGTCGCGGTCGGAGAGGTCGCCGTCCGCGAACAACTCGGCGAGCGTGCGCCCGCGGACGAGCTCGGACACGAGGTAGACCGCGTCCTCGTCGCGGCCCGACTCGTACAGCGCGACGATCCCCGGGTGCGACAGCCGGGCCGCCGCGAGCGCCTCGCGCTCCCCGCGCGCCTCGCGATCGAGCTCGATCGCGATCCGCTTCACGGCGACGTCGCGCTCGAGGTGCTCGTCGCGCGCGAGGTACACGACGCCCATCCCCCCGGCGCCGATCCGCCGCACGAGGTGATAGCGGCCAAGGACGATCTCGCCCGCGTGTGCGGCATGTGCGGACGTGTGGGCGTGCGACACCGACTCGGCATTCGGCGTGCTCAACGACGGCTCCTTGCTCGCAGAGGCAGGAAACCGGCCCCTGGCAGGAAAGTTGCACTGAGTCCTTCGTAGGGCATGCACGGTCATACTGAGCCATCTTCGACTCGCCAAGGAGCGGACTCCTGTCCTTCTTCGACGATGACGAGCCCCGCACGACCCGCGCGCGACCACGCAAACCCGTGACCGCGCCTCTAGGGCCGGGCTCCGACCAACAGCAGCTCATGGTGCGCCGCCTCGTCGCGGTGGGCGTCGGCTTGGTCGTGATCATCATCCTGGTGCTCGGCGTCAAGGGGTGCCTGAACAGCCGCCAGGAGCAGGCGCTGAAGGACTACAACCGCGATGTCGCGAGCGTCGTCCAGGAGGCGGACGCGAACACCGACGAGTTCTTCACGGCGCTGACGACCGGCGGCACGTCGCCGACCGACGTCCAGGCGCAGATCAACCAGCTGCGCCTGCGCGCGAAGGCGCAGACGAGCCAGGCGCAGGGCTTCAGCGTGCCCGGCGACATGAAGCCGCCGCAGCGCAACCTCCTGCTCACCCTGGGCCTGATCGAGGAGTCGATGGGCAAGGTCGCCGAGAAGATGCTGCCGGCGCTGTCCACTGACGCCGCGACCGCCGAGCCGGCGGTGGTGGCGATCACCGCCGAGATGCAGTCCTTCGTGTCCGCGAACATCGTCTACAAGCGGCGGGTGGCGGCGCTCATCAAGCAGGCGCTCGACGACCACGAGATCGGTGGCCAGACGATCCAGGACTCGAGCTTCATCCCGAACCTCGGCTGGCTCGACGCGGCGACCGTCGCGCGCCGGGTCCACGCCGACGCCGGGCGCGGGGCCGGCGCGACGACCTCGACGCAGCCGCCGGCACCGGGCCTGCACGGGCACGGGCTGCTCGGCGTGAGCGTCGGCGACACCGCGCTCGACGCCGGGACCAATGCCGTCAACCGCATCCCGGGCGGCGCCAACGTGACGTTCACCGTGAAGATCGCCAACCAGGGCGAGAACCCCGAGCAGGACGTGTCGGTGAAGGTGACGGTCCGCGGCGGCGGCAAGACGATCACCGACCAGAAGACCGTCGACCAGACTACGGCGGGCAGCAAGGTCGAGGTCGCGGTCCCGCTCGACCAGGCCCCGCCGCCCGGCGTCAGCGTGAAGATCACCGTCGAGGTGCGCAAGGTCAACGGCGAGGAGAACGTCTCCAACAACAAGGCCGAGTACCCCGCGATCTTCACGCGAAGCTGATCACGCCTACCCTTTGCGGCGATGGATGCCGAGCTCAGCTCCACGGTCGGGGTCGTCGCGCTGGCGGCGTCCGCCCTCGCGCTCGTCTCCCTCTGCCTGTGCGTCGCGCTGTTTCGCCAGCTTCGCCGCCTGCGCGCCGACCAGCGCGCCGTGCTCGGCGAGCAGGAGGAGCAGGACCTCGTCGCGCACGCCGCCGCGCTCGACGCGTCGTTTCGCGCGCTGCACGACTACGTCAGCGGCGTGGCCGAGAAGCTCGACGGCCGGCTGACGGTCGCCGAGGGGCGCCTGGACGGCGCGATCGCGCATTGCGGGCTGATCCGCTACGACGCCTACAACGAGATGTCCGGGCGCCAGTCGACGTCGATCGCCCTGCTTGACAGCCAGCGCTCGGGTGTCGTGCTGTCCTCGATCCACCACCGCGACCAGGCTCGGCTGTACGCCAAGCAGATCTCCGAAGGCGACGCCGAGCTGCGCCTGTCCCCCGAGGAGGAGGAAGCGCTCCGCCTCGCGCTGCCGTAGTCGATGGCTGACCTCTCGCCGCACGTGACGTCGCTCGCGACGCAGGACTCGCCGCCCGCGCGGCTCGCCTACCTCGGGCCCGCCGGCACGTTCTCCGAGGACGCCGTCCGCTCGGCACCCGACGCCGACGGCGCGGAGCTCGTCGCGCTGCGCACCGTGCGCGAGACCGTCCTGGCGGTCCACGACGGCCTCGTGGACCGGGCGGTCGTGCCAATCGAGAACTCCCTCGAAGGCCCGATCGGCGTCACGCTCGACACGCTCGCCGAGGAGCACGACGTGACGATCGTCGGCGAGCTCGTGCTCGCGGTGTCGCCATGCCTGATCGCGCGCGAGCCGGTCGAGCTGGGCGCGATCGAGCGCGTCGTCTCGCACCCCCAGCCGCTTGCGCAGTGCGCGCGCTTTCTGCGCGACAGCCTGCCGGCGGCGGAGGTCATGTCGGCCGCATCGACCGCTGAGGCGGTGCGGATCGTCGTCGCCGAGCGGGCGCCGTGGGCGGCGCTCGGCACGCCGCGGGCTGCCGCGCTCTATGGCGCGACCGTGCTCGTCTCCGCCGTCGAGGACGAGCCGGGCAACGCGACGCGCTTCGTGTGGCTCGCGCGCGGGCCCGTCGCGCCCGATCCGTCGCGCCCCGCCAAGACCTCGCTGGCGTTCTGGGGATCGGACGACGACAGCCCCGGGTGGCTCGTGCGCTGCCTGTCGGAGTTCGCGTTTCGCGGCGTGAACCTCACGAAGATCGAATCGCGCCCGCGGCGCGCGCAGCTCGGCCACTACCGCTTCTTCGTCGACTGCGAGGGCGATGCCCGCGACGGCGCGGTGGCCGGCGCGGTCGCCGGCCTGCACGCGCACTGCGAGAGCGTGCGCGTCCTCGGTTCGTACCCGGCCGCGCAATAGCGACGTTCTCGTAGCAGTGGGTCGATGGTTGTCGGCCCGCCCATTACACTCCCGGCCACGTCATGGCGACCCAGTCGACGCCACCAGGCCCACCAGGGTTCGCGCCGCTTCCGGAGCACGGGCGGCGCGGACGTGACTGTGGCCGTGTGCTCGTCCTGAACGCCACGTATGAGCCGATCAACGTCTGCACGGTTCGGCGTGCCGCCGTGCTGCTGCTCAAGGAGAAGGCGGAGATCATCGAGCACTCCCTCTTCGAGCTGCGATCGGAGACCGCGACGCTCCCGCGGCCGGTCGTCATCCGGCTGGTGACGTTCGTCCGGGTCCCGCGTGACACACACCGGCGCAAGATCACCCGCCGCGCGGTCTTCGCCCGCGACGGCTGGACGTGCCAGTACTGCGGCGCCCGCGCGAACCTCACGGTCGACCACGTGATCCCGCGCTCGAAGGGCGGCCCGTCGACGTGGGAGAACATCGTCGCGTCGTGCGCGCCGTGCAACCGGCGCAAGGGCGACCACCTGCCGCACAAGGTCGGGATGCATCCGAAGCAGGCGCCGCGTGTGCCCCATCCGCAGGTCTTCATCCATGTCGCCAGCCCGACGATCCCGACGGCCTGGCGGCAGTGGCTGCCTGAAGCCGCCTGAACGCGCGCGACGCTCGCACGGCGATGCGGGCCGCGGATAGGTTGTGGCCCTGATGGCCGGTACCACGGGTCGCGGGGTCGTACGGACGGGCGCGCAGGGCTTCGCCGTCGGCACCGCCGCGGTCGCCGTCCTGGGCGTGCTGCAGCAGGCGATCGGCGTGTTCAACCCGCGCCCGTCGATGTCGGCGACGATCGTCGTCGCGGTCGCCTTCGCGAGCTTCGTCACCAAGCGCCTCGGCGCCCGCCGCCGCGAGGACCGCGAGGCGGCGGCGCTGCGCCGCCTGCTCGTCGTCTGGCCGCCGCGCCCGCTGAGCGACGTCGATCCCGTGCACCTCGGCGCGTTCCCGCCGCGGCGCGAGCTCGGCACGGAGCTCCCCTATCTGCCGCGCCATCTGGATGGCGAGCTGCGCGGCGCCCTTGAGCCCGGCAGCTTCGTGCTGCTGCACGGGCCGCGCCTGGCGGGCAAGACGCGCACGGCGTGCGAGGTCGCGGGCACGGCGCTGCGCGACGCGCCGGTGATCGTCCCGCGCAGCCCCGAGGCGCTCGGCGAGCTGCTCGAGCTGCATCCCCCGCTCGACGTCAGCGGCCCGCTGCGCGTGGTGTGGCTCGACGACCTTGCCCGCTACGCGGCGATGATCGATCCCGCGACGCTCGACGAGATCCGCGCGCTCGGCGCGCCGGCGCCGACCGGCCGTACCGCCGCGCCGACCCCGCCGGCCGTCGTTATCGCGACGCTGCGAAGCGACGACTGGGACGACCTGCGAGCTGCGAGCGGGCCCGAAGGACGAGGCGCGCGTGCCGTCGCCGCCGTGGCGCGCGCGTTCGAGCTGCCGTCCCGTCTCACGGCGGCCGAGCTCGCGGCGGCCCGCCGGGTGTACCCCGACGAGGAGCTCGTGGAGGGGATCGGCCCAGCGCTCGCGAGCACGGGCAGGGACGCGACGGCGCCTTCGCCGATCGCGTCGCCGGTCCGAGACATGCCGCGCCCGCATCCGCTGCGCGACGCGCAGCTCGCGATCCCGGCCGGGTTGACGGTCGCCGCCGTAACAGTCGCGGCGCTGATCTGGGTCATCGCCGGGTTCTCCACCCCGCCGATCCCGTTGATCGCCGACCAGCTCTCGTCGGTCAAGCGCAACGCCGCCCGCGAGGGCAGGCGCGTGCGGACGCCCGCCGGCGCCGCCGCGCTGGACCTCCACGGGACCGGCTCGGGGTCCTACTTCCTGCTCGTCGAGGACCGGCCGGGCAGCGGCCTCAACGCGCGCGCCGATGAGCTGCGCGTGTACGACGACCGGGGCGGGCGGCTCGTCCGGCGGCTGCGGTTCGAACCGCGCGACGCGGGCGCTCGCTTTCAGTTCCGGGCGGCCGCCGACATCGACTTCGACGGGGCGGTCGAGGTCGTGGGCGGCTACTCCCGACCCGACGCGCGCGCCGCGCTCATCCCGTTCGCGCTCGACTTCGATGACGACGACCGCTACGAGCTGACCCCGCTCGCGCTCGGCAAGCCGAGGCTCACGCGGCTTGACCTCGAGCGCAAGTTCCGCATCCCGACGCGCCAGTACCGCCGGGTGTACGAGCTGCCGATCTCGATCGCCGATCGCCGTGGAGCGCCGCCGCTGCGCGGGCGGCGCGTGCAGGACTTCGTCGTGACCACCCCGCAGTGGCGGCTCGTCGCCGGCTACTGGGTGCAGGCGCCACTCACCTCAGGCGACCTCGGGGTGCTCGAGCTGCAGGCGGCGGTCTTCGGCGCCCGCGGCGGCGGACCTGAGGTGCGCCGCTGCGCGCTTGCGGGAGGGATCGTGGCGAGAACTCGGTTGCGGCTCGAGAGCCGGTCTCCGGCGAAGGCGATCCGGGAGGACTGGGCAGCGGCGAGCGAGGGTCGCGAGTGCGCGCTCGTCGCCGGCCGACCCTGAGGCGCGCGGGCCCGCGACGACGAGACCCGCCGCTGAGGATCGCGGCCCGCGACGAGGAGCCTCCGCTGGCGTCCTACACACGACGAGAGGCGCCCCGAAGGACGCCTCTCGCTGAATCTGACTGGACTGTAAGCCCGAGCTGGATCGACTACTACCTGCCGGTGGGACCAGTCCGGCATCCGGCTCGGGGGTGGCCCGGTGTGGATTCGCTGGTCGAAGCCAGCCTTCCCGACCTAGCGGCCGAGCACCTCCAGGGTCCCGCAAGAACTGTCGCTGATACGGACCACCTCCTTTCTCTGGTCCGTGCAATGTAGCGAACGCAGATGACGTCCGTTCGCCTCCCTGCTCAGCTGGCGCCGCCGACCTCGTCATCCGGCGCCGCGCCGTCGGCCGGCGCAGCGATGTCGGGCGGCGCGCCATCGACCGCGGCACCGTTGTCGGGCGCCGATTCGACCACGAGCGCGACCGCCGAGACCCGGTCGTCCTCCTTCATGTTCATGACCCTGACGCCCTGGGCCAGACGCCCGTAGCGGCTGATCCCGCGCACGGCCGTCCGCTGGACCATGCCGCTCGTCGAGATGAACACGAGCTCCTCGTGCTCGCGCACGACGAGCGCGCCCGCAAGCGCGCCCTTCGCGTCGGTGAGCTTGATCGTCCCGACGCCCATCGTGCCGCGCTTGGTCTTGCGGTACTCCGCGATCGACGTGCGCTTGCCGAAGCCGTTCTCGGTGACGACGAGCAGCTCCTGGTCGTCGCGCGCGACGTCCATGACGAGGACCTCGTTGTCGGGCTGGTCGACGTTCATCCCGCGTACGCCGGATGCCACGCGGCCCATCGACCGCACGTCGGACTCGTTGAAGCGGACGGCCTTCCCCTTGCGGGACACGATGAGGATGTCGTCGCCGATACTCGTGCGGCGCACGCTGACGAGCTCGTCGTCGTCGCGGACGAGGATCGCGATGATGCCGTCGGCCTTGATCGGCGTGTTGTAGGCCAGGAGCTCGGTCTTCTTCACAACGCCGCGCTTGGTGGCGAAGATGACGTAGCCGCCTTCCCTGAAGTCGCGCGTCGAGAGCACCGACTGGACACGCTCGCCGTCGCGCAGCGGCAATACGTTGACGAGCGCCCGGCCCTTCGCGGTGCGAGACGCCTCCGGCAGCTCGTAGACCTTCGAGCGGTAGACCTTGCCTCGGTTGGAGAAGAACAGCAGGTAGTCGTGCGACGAGCACACGAAGAGGTGCTCGATGTAGTCGCCGTCCTTCATGTCCATCCCGGTCACGCCGCGGCCGCCGCGCTGCTGCGCGCGGTAGGTCGTCAGCGGCAGCGACTTGATGTAGCCGGACTTCGTGATCGTGATGACCATCTGCTGCTCGGGGATGAGGTCCTCGATGCCGATCTCGTCCTCGGAGTCGGCGATCACGGTCCGGCGCTCGTCGCCGAAGCGATCGGCGATCTCCCGCAGCTCCTCGATGATGATCGCGAACACGCGCGACTCGTCGCCGAGGATCGCGCGCAGCTCACCGATGCGCTCGACCTTGTCGGCGTGCTCGGTCTTGATGGAGTCAGCCTCGAGCGCGGTGAGCTGCGACAGGCGCAGGTCGAGGATCGCGGACGCCTGGATCTCGGTGAGCCCGAAGCCGGCGACAAGCTCGCCGCGGGCGTTCTCGCGATCGCGCGACGCGCGGATGAGCGCGATGATCGCGTCGAGGTTGTCGAGCGCGATCAGCAGGCCTTCCAGCACGTGGACGCGGCGCTCGAGCTGGCGTAGCTCGTGCTGCGTGCGGCGGACGATGACCTCGCGCTGGTGCTGGACGTAGTGGCGGATGACGTCGCGCAGGTTCAGCGTGCGCGGGACGTTCTCGACGAGCGCGACCATGTTCACGCCGAAGGTCGTCTGCAGCGGGGTGTGCTTGTAGAGCTGGTTGAGGACGACCTCGGGGATCTCGTCGCGCTTGAGCGTGATCACAATGCGCATGCCGCCGCGCGCCGAGGAGTGGTCCTCGAGGTCGGCGATCCCGCTGATCTTCTTCTCGTGGACGAGCTCGGCGATCTTCTTGATGAGGCCGCCGTCGCCGCCCTTCTTCACCGCGTACGGCAGCTCGGTGACGATGATCGCCTCGCGTCCGCGGGCGAGCTCCTCGGTGTGGGCCTTGCCGCGGACGCGGACGCGCCCGCGGCCCGTCGAGTAGGCGTCGAGGATGCCCTGGCGCCCGAGGATGATCCCGCCGGTCGGGAAGTCCGGGCCCGGCATGTGCTTCATGAGCGCAGCTGCCGCGACCTCCGGCTCGGCGCGTGCGAGCGACGGGTCCTCGATGTAGGCGATGACGGCCTCGATGACCTCCGAGAGGTTGTGCGGCGGGATGTTCGTCGCCATGCCGACGGCGATCCCCGACGAGCCGTTGACAAGCAGGTTCGGAAAGCGCGCCGGCAGCACCGTCGGCTCCTGCTTGCGCCCGTCGTAGTTCGGGACGAAGTCGACGGTGTCCGCGTCGAGGTCGCGAAGCATCTCCATCGCGACGCGCTCGAGCCGCGCTTCGGTATATCTCATCGCCGCTGGCGGATCGTCGTCGATCGAGCCGAAGTTCCCCTGGCCGTCGACGAGCTCGTAGCGCATCGAGAACTCCTGCGCCAGGCGCGCGAGGGCGTCGTAGATCGCGCTGTCGCCGTGGGGGTGGTAGTTGCCCATGACGTCGCCGACGATCGAGGCGCACTTGCGATACGGCCGCGTCGGGCTCAGGCCGTTCTCCGACATCGAGAACAGGACGCGGCGGTGGACAGGCTTCAGGCCATCACGCACGTCGGGTAGCGCGCGCCCGACGATGACGGACATCGCGTAGTCGAGGTACGCCGAGCGCATCTCGTCTTCGAGCGCGCGCGGCTCGATGTTGCCTCCGGAGAGCGTGTCGATCGAAGCCATGGCTTATACGTCCAAGTTGGCGACTAGACGAGCGTTGTCCTCGATGAACTGGCGGCGCGGCTCGACCATGTCGCCCATGAGCGTCGAGAAGATGAGGTCGGCCTGCGCGGCGTCCTCGATCGAGACCTGTGCGAGCGTCCGCGTCGCGGGATCCATCGTCGTGTCGCGCAGCTGCTCGGCGTTCATCTCGCCGAGACCCTTGAAGCGCTGCAGCGTGATCCCCTTCTGCGCCACGGTCATGACCGCGTCGCGCAGCGCCTCGAAGGACGCGGCGTCGGTCGTCGCGTCACCGAGCTTCACGGTGAACGGCGCGCGGCCGGCGAGCTCGATGAGCTGGCCGTGCACACGGGTGAAGTTGCGGTAGTCCTGGGCGCCGAACAGGCGCAGCGGGATCCGCAGCGCGCGCGCCAAGCCCGACTTCGTCTCGACCGCCCGCACGACGAGCGCCTCCTCGTCCTGGCTTTGCAGCGTGGTCTCGTACGGGGCGTCCTCGATCCCGTCGCGCTCGATGAGCTCGATCGCCGAGTCGATCGTGTCGACGCGCTCGTCGAGGATGCCCGACTCCTCGAGGAAGCCGACGGTGTCGTGCCCGTACTCGGCGCGCAGCGTCGACGACCAGCCCTGATATTGCTTGAGCAGCCGCGAGAAGCGCTGCCAGCGCGCCTCGGTAAGCCTGAACTGCGTGCCGTGCCGGTCGAAGCAGACGATCTTCTCGAGCTTGTCCGACAGCAGGATCTCCTCGAGCTCTGAGTCCTTCTCGATGTAGCGCTCGCTCGAGCCCTGCTTGAGCTTGTACAGCGGCGGCTTGGCGATGTAGATATAGCCCGCCTCGATGAGCTCAGGCATTTCACGGTAAAGGAGAGTTAACGCAAGTGTACGGATATGCGCCCCGTCGACGTCAGCATCCGTATTAAGGTGACCGAGTCCACCGAGCCCACAGATGAAGTTCTCGTCGCCGCTGACGGAGAAGTCGTAGACCCGCCCTCCCGTTGCTGCGACGCGCTTGACGGATCGAACTGGGAGCGCGACGAGGTCGCCCGACGCGGTGGACGCCCACCCCGGTCGCTTGCCGCGCGGCTTGGCCAATCGCGCGCGCACGGCCATAGAGCCCTTGTGATCGGCCCAGACCGCCTCGATGCGCGCGATGGCTTCCTTGTGGGCAACGCTCACGCAGTAGCTCGTATGGCGCTTCGTGACGACGTGCCCGTTGGCGAGAGCGTTGCTTTGACCTCGGGCGGGACTCGTCGAGGTCGTGGCAACCACGCCGTAGGTGGCGAGCAGCAGGCTCAGGCCGGACGCGATGTCTCGCGACGACGTGCCCCACAAAACCGTGCCCGCCGCGCTGCAGCAGCCATCGCCGGCCAGGTACCCGCGCAGGAACGCCGACCGCAGATCCTCGTCGACCTCGAACACCAGGCCAGGGATCCGCTTCGTGACGGCTGTGACGCCGTCGAACCCGAACAGGTGGCACCACGCCAGCGCCGCGACGCGGTTGTTGATGCGCAGCTCGTCGATGCGCGTGTCCGAGTGGTACTGGCTCGCGATCCGCCCGAAGACCCGGAGCGACGCGCGCCGGATCTCAGGCACGAAGTGCGCGTTGCCGCTGCCGATTGCGAACCGGATCCCGGCGCGCGGGTTGCCGGAGCCTTCGGCCAAGTAGAAGCCGAGCAGCGTCATGAGCGCGTCGTTGACAGCGATGTAGCGGTTCACCGGATCGCTCGCGTAGTGCTCCGGCGTGAGCTCGACGTCCTCGCGATCCTCGAAGAACTCGATGTCATCGGCGCTGAGATCCGCGAGACGGACGTAGGGACGTACACGGTTGCGCGGCGCCGCGCGGTACTGCGTCGACCAGGTCCGGTCCAGCCGGCTCTCGACGACGTTCACCCGCCCGAGGATCGTGCCGACATCGGCGCCGACGGCCTCGACGTACGCGGTGAAGTTCGGCAGCGTCGGGCGGTACTTGCCCTTCTCCCACTCATAGAACGTCACGGGCTGCTTGATCCCTACGGCCTCGCATAGCGCGACGTTCGACACTCCGCTCGAACGCCGCATCGCGGCCAGCTCCTGGCGAACCGCTGCAGGGATGTCCACGCGCGGCGCGGTCATCTCGCTGTTGTCCGCGTACTCCGAGCGCACCTTCCAGCGGCCCCAAGCCTCGACCCCCGGGCCCCGCGCCCAGACCTGCGAAGCCGCCTCGGGAACCCGCCAGAGCTCGCGCATGAGGTCGATCCGCTCCGGAGCCGTCTCCGGCAGGCGAACCGTCCGCGGTGCCGCGATCCGGTCGCCGACGACGAGCTCGTCGCCCCGTTTCTTGCGCAGCTCGCCGTCCTCGAGCACGTACAGCGAGTGGTTGCCCGTGACGCGGGTCGACCGCCCGTACTGCGTCGTGACCTCGAAGAGCTCCTCGTCCGTCTCGTGCCCGATCACGGCCTTGATCGATCGAAAGCGCACCTCGTGGTCGTCCTTGCCGACGCACAGCACCTCACCGAGCTCCCCCGGTTGGCCCGCGAGCACCTTCTTGTAGTTCTGCGGCCCGCTGACCGGAGCGTGCTGCAGCCACGGGTCGATGTACTCGGCGACCCGGGTAAGCCTCGTGCGACCGTCGCGGTCGCGGACGAGCACGTGCTCGTCGCCGTCGACGCTCATGAGGATGATCTTGTGGTAACGCGCCTTCGTGAGGTCGAACTCGTCGCGCACGCCCGTCCCGATCGCCGTGATCAGCGCCTGGATCTCGAGGTTCTTGAGGACCTTGTCGATGCGGCTCTTCTCGACGTTGAGGATCTTGCCGCGCAGCGGCAGGACCGCCTGCGTGTTGCGGTCGCGCCCCTGCTTCGCGGAGCCGCCGGCGGAGTCGCCCTCGACGATGAAGATCTCGGCGAGCGACGGGTCCTTGACCGAGCAGTCGGCGAGCTTGCCCGGCAGCGTCGAGTTCTCGAGCGCGGACTTGCGCCGCGTGAGGTCGCGCGCCTTGCGAGCGGCCGCGCGCGCCTGCGCCGCGGACACCGCCTTGCGGATGATCGCGTTCCCCTCCTGCGGGTTCTCCTCGAGGAACTCGGCGAGGCTCGCGTTGACGACCGACGCGACGAAGCCCTCCATCCCGGGGTTGCCGAGCTTCGTTTTCGTCTGGCCTTCGAACTGCGGGTCCGACAGCTTCACCGAGATGATCGCGGTGAGCCCCTCGCGGACGTCCTCGCCGGTGAGGTTCTCGTCCTTCTCCTTGA
Source organism: uncultured Actinomycetes bacterium (assembly GCA_963839905.1). GTDB lineage: Bacteria > Actinomycetota > Thermoleophilia > Solirubrobacterales > Solirubrobacteraceae > CADCVQ01. The sequence continues at coordinate 169,598 of CAWIXC010000021.1, forward strand.
GGTGGCCTTTCTCGCGCGCGAAGCGGTTCAGCGTGCGCGTCAGCGCCGCGCGGAAGCCCGACATGTGCGAGCCGCCCTCGTGCGTGTTGATGTTGTTGGCGAAGGAGAACACGGACTCCTGGTACGTCGTGTTCCACTGCATCGCGATCTCGACGGCGCCCTCGGCGCTCTCGCCCTCGAAGTAGACGACCTTGCGGCCGATCGACTCCTTGTTGGCGTTGAGGTAGCGGACGAAGTCCTCGATGCCGCCTTCGTACTGAAACTCGGCCTTGGCGCCCTCGCCGCGCTCGTCGGTGATCGAGATCTTCAGGCCGCGGGTGAGGAACGCGGTCTCGCGCAGGCGCTGCTCAAGCACGGAGAAGTCGAGGTCGGTCATCTCGAAGATCTCGGCGTCGGGACGGAACGTGATCGCCGTCCCGGTATCGCGCGACACCTCGCCCTGCTGAAGCTGGTTCTGCGGCTTGCCGCGCATGTAGGTCTGGCGCCAGACGTGGTCGTCGCGGCGGATCTCGATCTCGAGCAGCTCCGACAGCGCGTTGACGACCGACAACCCGACGCCGTGCAGGCCGCCTGAGACCTTGTAGCCGCCGCCGTCGCCGAACTTGCCGCCGGCGTGCAGCACGGTGAGCACGACCTGGACGGCCGGCAGCTGCTCCTTGGCCATGATCCCGACGGGGATCCCGCGGCCGTCGTCAATCACGGTCACCGAGTTGTCGGGGTGAATCGTGACATCGACGCGCGTGCAGTGGCCCGCGAGCGCCTCGTCGACGGCGTTGTCGACGATCTCGTAGACGAGGTGGTGCAGCCCGCGCACGCCGGTGGACCCGATGTACATGCCGGGTCGCTTGCGTACCGCCTCGAGACCCTCGAGAACGGTGATGTCCTGTGCGTCGTAGCTGCCCTCGCCGGTGCGCCCGTCGAACTTGCCGTCGTCCTTCGCCACTGATCCTCCGAACGTGAAGAAGCCCCGGGTCCGCGTCACCTTCAGACGGGCCGGGGCCGGGTCCTTCGTGAGCGCACAAGGATAGCACAAGCGGTTACATAACAGCGCTCGGCAAGTGTTACAAAACTCCTGCAAAATGGCGGAAAACGAGCCGCGGTCGGGCGCGAGCGAGCGCCCCTGCCGCGACGGTCCTCCGCAGGGCGTCGTAACGGTCGCTGGATCGAGGCTCAGCCACGCCCCGCGGGCGGCCCGCGGCGGCCCGTCGTCGCGATGCAGCGCACCCCCTTGACGCGCTCTCCGCCGCCGAGCTGCGCGTTGAGCTGCTCGACGAGCCCCGGCCCCATCAGGTCGATCTCCTGCATCCAGACGGCCGACGAGCACGCGAGCGTGACGGTGCCCGCCCGCTCGGAAACCGGGGCCGCCTCACGCGCGATCGCCGGCCCCGCCGCCTGCTGCCAGACGCGCTGCACGTCGCCGAGCAGGGTGGCCGGCGCGAGGCGGCCGGTGAGCGCCTCGAGCGCGAAGGCGAGCGGGCGGGGCGCGCGCCGGCTCATCGCCGCGTCACGCCGCCACCGCGTCCTGCAGCACGGCGCCGTCGGCCACCGCCAGCCGCACGACGCCGGGGGCGTCCGCGCCCGGCACGTGCGCGAGGTCGGTCGTCGTGATGATGCTCTGGCCCTCGCCACCCAGCATCTGCGCGAGCAGCGCGCGGCGGTCGGGGTCGAGCTCGCTCATGACGTCGTCGAGCAGCATCAGCGGGACCGCGCGGCGCGTGGCGGCGAGCGCCTCGCGCTCGGCGAGCAGGAGCGCCAGCAGGGCGAGGCGCTGCTCCCCCTGCGAGCCGTAGGCGCGCAGCTCGCGGCCGGCGCGCAGAAGGCCCAGGTCGTCGCGGTGCGGCCCGTGCCCGGTGAAGCCGCGGTCGAGGTCCGACGCCGTGTGCTCGGCGAGCTCGGCGGCGAGGCCCGCGGCGTCGGCGGCCCGCGAGCGCGGCTTGTAGCGCAGCTCGGCCCTCTCGCCCAGCCCGAGCGCGGCGGCGATCGCGGCGAAGCGCGCAGAGAGCACGTCGATCGCGGCTGCGCGGTCGTCGCGCAGCGCGATCCCGTGGCGCGCGAGCTCCGCGTCCCAGGCCGGCAGCGAGCTCGGCGACGCGCGACCGCTGCGCACGCGGGCCAGCAGCGCGTTGCGCTGCGCGAGCGCCTGGCTGTACGCGCGGCGCGTGGACGAGCGCCCCGGCCACATCGCCGCCACGACCTGGTCGACGTGCGAGCGGCGCAGCGCCGGCGGCCCCTTGACGAGGTCGAGGCGGTCGGGCAAGAAGACGCAGATGAGCGGCCGCGACTGCACGTCGATGCGCTCGACGCTGACGCCGTCGGCCTGCAGGCGCTTGGCCTCGCCCGGCGTGAAGCCGACCGTCAGCGCGTGCTCGGCGCCCTCGTCGTCGCGCAGGTCGACCTCGACGCGCGTCACGCCGGCGTCGAAGCGGATGACCTCGCGCTCGTTGGAGGTCCGGCACGAGCGGCCGGTGCAGCCGAAGTACAGCGCCTCGAGCAGGTTCGTCTTGCCGGCGCCGTTGTGCCCGTGCACGACGGTCAGCCCGGCACCCAGCGCGACGTCCGCGCTCGCGTAGCTGCGGAAGTCGCGCAGCCTCAGGCGGATGGCGATCACGTGCCTCGCCGCCGCGCCCGCCTAGACGTTGAGGCGGATCGGCATGATGAGGTAGAGAAAGCCGCTGCCGTCCGCCGACTCGATGAGGCCGGGACGCAACGGGCTGATGAGCTTCAGCACGAGGTCGCCGCCCTCCGAGCTCTCAAGGCCGTCGCGCAGGAACTCCGGGTTGAAGCCGATCTCGAATGGTTCGCCCGCGAACGGCACCGGCAGCGACTGGCTCGCCTCGCCGACATCGGGCGTCTGCGCGGAGATCGTCAGCTCGCCCTCGCTGAAGCGCAGGCGCAGTGGCGCGTTCTTCTGGGCCATCAGGCTGATCCGGCGAACGACCTCTGTCAACTCGCCTGAAGCCAATGTCAACTCGTGTTCAAAGGCGTCGGGCAAGAGCTGGCTGTAGTTCGGGAACTGACCATCGATGAGGCGGGAGGAAAGGACGTCGCCACCGATCTCGAAGATGATCTGGTTCTGGCGCACCGACACGCTGAGCTCCTTGACCTTCTCCTGGTCGGAGCCCTGCGCGATCCGGGCAAGCTCCTGGAGCGCGCGCGCCGGCACGGTCGCCTCGAAGTCGCCGTCGAGCGGCTGCTCGAGGCCCGTCTCCTTGACGCTCAGCCGGTAGGAGTCGGTCGCGACCATCCGCAGCTCCGAGCCCGAGGCGGACACGAGGATGCCCGTGAGGATCGGCCGGGTCTCGTCGCGCGACGCCGAGCGCGCGACGCGGTTGATCGTCTCGACGAACGCGGCGGCCGGCACCTTGACGATCGTGTCCCCACCGGGCTCCGGCAGCGGCGGGAAGTCCTCGGCGCGCAGCGTGCGGATGTGGAACGTCGCCGAGCCCGACAGGATCTCGACGTCCTGCTCGGCGGGGCGCAGCTCGAGCGAGGCGTCGCTGCCAGGCAGCGAGCGAGCGACGTCGAGCAGCAGGCGAGCAGGCAGGACGACCGTGCCCTCGCGCTCGACGGTCGCGGTGAGCGGAACGCGGAGTCCGACGTCCATGTCGGTGGCGCGAAGCTCCGCACCGTCCGTGCCGGCGATGACTTGGACGCCGGAGAGGGCCTGGACGGCGCTGCGGGTCGAGGCCACGCGGGAGACCACGCTGAGCTGCGCGAGCAGGTCCGCAGAGGACGTCGCGAACTTCACGATGAGCACCTCGGATAGTTGTTAGAGGTCATAGGGCGTGTGCAGTGTGTGCAGAAGGGCGCCGTAGCGCGGAGGATGCGGGCCGCATGGACGGCGGGCGCGCGCGAACGAGTGGGGAGAGTGTGTCAAGTCCGTCGGTCAGCCCGCGTCCGCGAGGCGGCGTTCGAGCGCCTTGACGGCGGCGCGAGCGGCGGGGTCGGTGGCGATGCGCTCCCCGGCGCGGCGGCAGGCGTACATGACGGTCGTGTGGTTGCGCCCGCCGAACTCGCGCCCGATGGCGGGCAGGGTGGCGCCGGTGTGCTCGCGGGCGAGGTACATGGCGACCTGGCGGGGCCACGCGACGCGTCCGCTGCGCCCGCTCGAGAGCAGCTCCTCGCGGGAGAGCGCGAAGGCCTCGCAGGTGAGCTCCTGGACGCGGTCGATCGTCGGTGGGCGGCTGGGTGCGGCCGCGCCGGGATAGAGGCCGGCGAGGACCTCCTCGGCGAGGTCGGCGTCGATCGGCCGGCGGGTGAGGGAGTGGTAGGCGACGACGCGGATGAGGGCGCCCTCGAGCGCGCGGGCGTTGGAGGTGATGCGGTGCGCGATCGCGTGCAGGGCGCCTTCGTCGGCGAGCTCGAGCCCGTCGTGCTGGACGCGCTTTCGCAGGATCGTGAGGCGGGTGACGAGGTCCGGGGCTTTGAGCTCGGCGACCAGGCCGGCCTGGAAGCGCTCGAGCAGGCGCGCTTCGAGCGCGGCCATGTCGGCCGGGAGGCGATCGCAGGTGAGCACGAGCTGGCTGCCGGTCTCATGCAGCGCGTTGAACGTGTGGAAGAACTCCTCCTCGGTCTTAGCCTTGCGCTGCAGGAACTGGACGTCGTCGATGAGCAGGACGTCCGTGTCGCGGAAGCGGGCCTTGAAGCCCTCGGTGTCGCGCGTCTGCAGGGCGGCGACGAACTCGTTCGTGAAGCGCTCGGCGGTCGTGGATCGCACACGCAGTCCGCCGCCGTGCGCCTGGATGTAGTTGCCGATCGCGTGCAGGAGGTGCGTCTTGCCGAGGCCGGGCGGGCCGTAGAGGAAGAGCGGGTTGTACGCCTGGCCGGGGAGCTCGGCGACCGCGAGCGCGGCGGCGTGCGCGAAGCGGTTGGAGTCGCCGATGACGAACTGGTCGAAGGTGAGCTTGGGGTGAAACTCGGGCTCGGCGCAGGGAGTGCCGCCGGGCGCGGGTTGCGAGGTGGTCGCTTGCAGCGGCGCGTCGGGTGCGACGAGGTCGACGCTGGTCGCCGGCCCGAGGACGCTGGCCGCACAGCTCTTGAGGATCGGGGCGAAGCGGTCGCCGACCCAGCTGCGGATCTCGTCGGGCGCGCCGACGATCAGCGTGCCGTCGACGAGTGCGCGTGCGGTGAGCGGCGCGAGCCAGATCTCGAAGGTCGAATCCGGCACCGCGCTGCGCAGCTCGGCACGGATCGACGCCCAGTCGCGGGCGAGCTGCGGGGTCAGGCCAGGCGTCATCGACTCCTTCGGAGTGGGCTCTCGATCAGGGACTGCGGAGGACCCGCGAAAGGGCCCGGGCGGCGGCGAATATACCAGCGCCCGGGAGCCGAGCCCGGAGCTTCGGGTGAGCACCTCGCGCCCACCCCGCATGTCGCGAGAAAAACGTCTCCGGGCACCGGGCAGCAGTCCGCCGCCCGTGTTTGTCGGACCGGTTGCGCTAGGATGCGCCGCCGCGTCACCGACGCACCTTCTCGCCATGAAACGTACCTACCAGCCCAAGAAGCGCAAGCGCGCCCGTTGCCACGGGTTTCGCAAGCGTATGCAGACGAAGGCCGGCCGCTCGACGCTCAAGCGCCGCCGGGCCAAGGGCCGCAAGCGCCTTACCGTCTGACGGGGCCGGACCAAGCAACCTCTAGGCTCCGTCGCGTGGACGAGCCGCTTCTCCGAGTGCCCACGGCCGCCCGCCGCCCGAAGCGCGGTCGCCTGTCGCGCAGCGCCGAGTTCGAGCGCGCGTACCGCCAGGGCCGGTCGCATTCGAACCGCCACCTCGTGGTCTACGCGTTCCCCCGCGCCGCCGGCGAGGACGCGCGGCTGGGCGTGTCCGTGTCGCGCAAGGTCGGTGGTGCCGTGCAGCGCAACCGGGTGAAGCGGCTGCTTCGCGAGGCGTACGACGCGGAGGTCGCGTCGGTGCCGGCCGGGCACGACGTCGTCGTGGTGGCGCGCCCCGGGGCGCACGACCTCGCCGAGCGCGAGGGCCTGGACGGGGTGCGCTGCGCCCTGCGAGAGCTGCTCGAGAAGGCGGGGCGCACGTGAAAACGGCCGTCCGGGTCGTGCAGGCACCGATCGTCGTGTACCAGCGCGTGATCTCGCCCGCGTTGCCGCGCCGGTGCCGCTTCGAGCCGACGTGCTCGGCGTATGCGGTCCAGGCGCTGCAGCAGTTCGGCATACTTCGCGGGCTGGTTCTGGCGACGTGGCGCGTTCTGCGCTGCAACCCGTTTCACCCCGGGGGCTATGACCCCGTCGAAGCGCAGCGTGTTTTCAGCCCCCGGCGGTCGCCCGGCTCACCCTCATGATCTCCTCCGCTCCCACCGCATTCGTCCTCGCGCTGATCGCGCCGGTCCAGTGGATCGTCGACCTGCTGCACCCGGTGCTGCTGTTCTTCCACGACTCGATCGGCGTCGGCTGGGGGACGTCGATCGTGCTCCTGACCGTCGTCGTGCGCGCCCTGCTCGCTCCGCTGACGATCAAGCAGTTCAAGTCGATGCAGTCGATGGTGCGCGTCGCGCCGGAGCTCAAGGCGCTGCAGAACAAGCACAAGGGCGACAAGCAGCGCCAGCAGCAGGAGGTCATGAAGTTCTACGCGGAGAACAAGATCAACCCGTTCGCCTCGTGCCTGCCGCTCGTGGCGCAGATGCCGTTCTTCATCGGGTTGTTCTACCTCCTGCAGACCGACCTCCGGCGCGACATCTGCGGCCAGGCCGCGAAGGCCTGCGGGGAGGTCGTGGGCACGCAGAGCGGGGCGGAGAAGTTCCTGTTCGTGCCGGACCTGACGGACAAGGCGACCGGCTGGGTGCTCGCGGTGCTGATCGTGCTGTACATCTGCTCGCAGCTGCTGTCGAGCATCCTCACGCCGTCGACGGCCGACCGCAATCAGAAGATGATCATGTACGGCCTGCCGTTCGTCTTCGTCTTCTTCGTCATCAACTTCCCGGCGGGCCTCATCGTCTACTGGATCACGACGAACCTGTGGACCGTGGGCCAGGGCTACATCCTGCGTAAGCGGATGGGACCGATCAGCCCGCCGAAGGACGCGGACGGCAACGTCATCAAAGGCATCCCCGGGCCGAGTTCCGACGCTCGCGGCGGCGGGTTCATGGCACGGATGGCCGCGATGACCAGCGCGGCCGGTAAGGACAACGAGGCGGAGCCGGCGACGAAGAACGGCCGCGGTGGGGGATCGGCGGCTTCTTCGAAGGCGTCCGGCGCCGGGAAGGCGAAGGATCGGACGCCGGCTGCCGCGGGCGCGAAGTCCTCGTCCGCTAAGGCGGGCACTGCGAAGACCGCTGCCAAGTCGGGCGGTGCGAAGACGGCCGCCAAATCGGGCGCTGCGAAGTCCGGTGGCGGTGGCCGTGCGTCGCGCTCGTCGAAGTCGGCCGCGCCAGCCGAGCCTGCCGCGAAGCCCGCTCGCAGCGGTCCGCCGCCGCCGCCGCCCCGTAAGAAGAAGAAGCGCTCCGGGAGGCGCCGCTGATGGCCGAGGACGACGACGATCCGGCCGGCGCCGTCGAGGAGCTGCTCGAGGAGGTCGTGCGGGCGCTGGGCCTCGACGCGACGATCGAGGTGGTCGAGGACGACGAGACCGTCACCGGCACGGTGCATGGCGAGGACCTCGGGCTGTTCATCGGCCGCCACGGCCAGACGATCGACGCGGTGCAGCACCTCGCGCAGCGGATGTCTGGCGCCCGCGCGACCGACGGCCGCCGGATCGTCATCGACGCCGAGGGCTACCGCGAGCGGCGCGAGGCGATGCTGCAGCGCCAGGCCGCCGCCGCGGCGGCGGACGCGCTGCGCTATGGCCGGCCGGTGTCGATGGACGCGATGACGGCGAGCGAGCGGCGGCTCGTGCACGAGTACCTGCGCGATCACGGCGAGGTGCAGACGTACTCCGAGGGCGACGAGCCCGACCGCCGCCTCGTGGTCGCGCCCGCCGGGTCGTAGCGGGTCGTCGCGCGCGCCCTCGGGTGGGCGCGGCGTTTCACGTTTTTCTCCCCGGTGTAACAATCGGACGCATGTTGACCGACACCGAGCGTGGCCTCGTCGCGGGCGTCCTCATGAGCGAGGGGTCCTTCGGCGGCGACGGCAAGCAGCCTCACGTCATCCTGCGCAAGCACGTGCGCCACGAGACGCTCATGCACTGGCTGGTGGCCCGCTTCCCGCGCTCGCGGCTGTACGGGCCCTACCACCATGGCAATCGCTCGTACTTCCAGTGGGTGGCGCGCGGCCCGGCGCTGGTCGAGGACCTGCTGCCGGTCCTCGAGGAGCTCGTCGTGCCCGACCTAGACGCGCATGCCGCCGCTCGCCTTGGCGAGATGCGCGAGCGCTACGCGCCGTACATCGCACGCGTCCGGGCTCGGGCGGCCGAATGAGCGCCCGCTCGAGTCGCCGGCTCGCGGCGCTGGCCACTCGCTTCGAGTTGCCCGCCGCGGCCGTGTCCGCACTCGAGGCGCTGCTCGAGCTCGTCGCCTCCGATGCCGCTGCTCCGACGACGATCATCGACCCCGCGACCGCTGTGGACTCGCACGTCGCCGACGCGCTGGTCGCGCTCGACCTCGACGAGGTGCGGGCGGCGCGGCGGGTCGCGGACATCGGATCGGGGGCCGGGTTCCCCGGCCTCGTGCTGGCGGCGGCGCTGCCGGACGCGCGGGTGTCGCTCGTCGAGAGCAGCTCGAGGAAGTGCGCGTTCCTCTCGCGTGCGGTGCAGGAGATGGGACAGGGCAACGTCGAGGTCGTGCCAGCGCGTGCAGAGGAGTGGAGCGCCGGGGTGGGCAACTGCGACCTCGTGACCGCTAGGGCGGTCGCGCCGCTCAACGTCCTCGCGGAGTATGCGGCGCCGCTGCTGTCCGGCGGCGGCGCGCTCGTGGCGTGGAAGGGCCGCCGCGACGCAAGCGAGGAGGCCGACGGCGACGCAGCCGCAGAGGCGACCGGCCTGAGCCCGGCTGTCGTCCGGCGGGTGCACCCATGGGACGGGGCCGAACATCTGCACCTCCACCTCTACCTGAAGGTTGGTTCAACACCGAAGCGCTACCCTCGCCGCCCGGGAATGGCCAGCAAACGGCCACTTCGCGCCTCGACCTGAGCAGGAGTCTTGCGTTCGGCGGCGAATGGATCTCGAACAGCGACCGTCGGCCCCGGTACCGTTGTCATCCCGATGGGCAACGTATACGCGATCGCGAATCAAAAGGGCGGGGTCGGCAAGACCACGACCGCTGTGAACGTCGCTGCGTGCATCGCGGAGGCCGGCTTCGCGACGCTGCTGATCGATATCGATCCGCAGGCGAACGCCACGCTGGGGCTGGGCCTGCCGAAGGACTCCGAGCCGAACGTCTACGACGTGCTGGCCGGGCGGGTCCCGATCGCCGCCGCGGAGTGCGACACGGCCATCGAGCGGCTGAAGATCGTGCCGGCGCACCCGGACCTCGCGGGCGCGAACGTCGAGCTGCCGCGCGAGGCGGGCTCCGAGACGCGCTTGCGCGACGCGCTGGCGGGCGTGCGCGAGCGCTACGACTACGTGCTGCTGGACTGCCCGCCGTCGCTCGGCCCGCTGACGGTCAACGCCCTCGTCGCGGCCGACCGCGTGATCGTGCCGGTGCAGACCGAGTACTTCGCCCTCGAGGGCCTCGCGGGCCTGCTCGACACCCTGGCCCTGATCCAGCGCGAGCTCAACCCGCGGCTGACGATCGCGGGCATGCTGCTGACGATGCACGACGGGCGCACCCGCCTCGCGCGCGATGTCGAGCGCGAGGTGCGCGAGCACTTCCCGTCGCTGGTCTTCGCGACCGTGATCCCGCGCAACGTGCGCGTCGGCGAGGCGCCGTCCTACGGGCGGCCAGTGACGCATCACGATCCGCACTGCGCCGGGTCCGACGCGTACTTCGAGCTCGCGAAGGAAGTCGTGCGGGCGGGAGCCGGCTCGTGAGCCCGCCGCAGCGCGGGATGGGCCGCGGCCTCGCCGCGATCCTCGCGGTCTCCGGCGGGCGCGGCCCTGAGCTCGAGGACCTGCGGATGGTTCCCGTCGAGCTCATCGCGCCGAATCCCAAGCAGCCGCGCAGGGCGTTCGACGACGCCGCGCTCGAGGCGCTGGCGGGCTCGCTGCGCGAGCGCGGGGTGCTGCAGCCGGTGCTCGTGCGGCCGGTGCCGGGCGGGACGTACGAGCTCGTCGCGGGCGAGCGGCGCTGGCGCGCGGCGCAGATCGCGGGCCTCGAGACGATCCCGGCGCTCGTGCGCCAGCGCGACGACGCCGAGGCGCTCGAGGCAGCGCTCATCGAGAACATGGCGCGCGAAGACCTCAACCCGGTCGAGGAGGCGCGCGCCTGCGCCGCGCTCGTCGAGGAGCTGGGGCTCACGCGCGAGACGGTCGGGCTGCGGGTCGGGCGCAGCCGTGTCGCGGTGTCGAATCTGCTGCGCCTGCTCGACCTGCCCGACGAGACGCTCGTGCTGCTCGAGCGCGGTGAGCTGTCCGAGGGTCATGGCCGCGCGCTGCTGCTCGCGACCGACCACGCCGATCGCCGCCGCCTGGCCCGCTCGGCGGTGGCCGATGGCTGGTCGGTCCGCGTGCTCGAGGCGAAGGCGCGCGAGGCAAACGAGCTCGACGCCGCGCCGGCCGAGCACAAGGCCTCGAAGCGCGCGCAGCTGCATCCCGACCAGGAGGCGGCCGCGACCGAGATCGCCGACGCCCTCGCCGGCGCGCTGGGCGTCGAGGTCACGGTCAAGCCGACCGCGACCGGCTACCGCGCCGAGCTCGCGTTCGACGACCCGTCCGAGGCGCTCGCGCTCGCCCGCCGCCTGCGCCGCCCACGCGCCGTCGCGTAGCCCGGTCGCAGCCGCCGCGCGGCGGGGCTGGCGAAGGCTCTCACCGGCGAGTCGCCACGAGCATCGGCAGACCCGGCTAGACTGGCGAGCCGCGCGAGAGCGCGCACGGGCGATTAGCTCAGTCGGTTAGAGCGCTTCTCTGATAAGGAAGAGGTCCCAGGTTCGAGTCCTGGATCGCCCACTGCGGACTCTTAGAGCGCGCCGCCGTCCTGAGTAGCTCGCCCGGTTAGAGGAGGTAGGAAGCGGTGGCTTGGCACGGCCCACCGAACGAGTCCCGCGCACACCGCCGACGCGCGGGTCGGGCCATGACGCTGACGGTGGTCGCGGTATTGGTCGGGGGCTTCGCGCCATCGACCGCACAGGCTGAGCGGACATGTGGCGAGCTCAGGTTCTCACCTGCGCGGTACGGGGTCGTCGCAGTGCAGGGATCGGTTGGCTGCCCGGAGGCGCTGTACGTCATCAGCTACGTCTTGACGCACGGATCAGGCGCGATGGGCTCCCCGGGACGTGCGCCGTCCGGGTGGACGTGCGGCTGGGGGTATCGATATGCCGAGGGCCAGCGCGGCGGACGCATAGGCCCCTCGTGTGAGAGCGGGCCAATCCGAGCGGGCCGCGGCCGAGCGCGACGCGTGGAAGGCCGACCCTTCCTGTTCTCGATCGCGCCTCCTCATGACTGGCCGTACCCACTGCCGCGACGAACCGCCTCGGTGGAGGCTCAGGGATATATGCCGCTGTTGTTCCTCGACGACGACGAGCACTGGCCGCTATCCAACCCCGACTGGTTCCTCCATACGGCCGACGTGCGCCAGTGCCCCACGGCGGACAGTTTTACCGGATGCCGTCCAGTCAGCCCGGCGACGATGGCGGATCCGTCACTGGACTTCCTGCAGTTCGACCCGGAGGCGTACCGCACGGGCGTCCCCCCGGTCATGTTCGTCAACCAGACCGAGCCCATGCAGCGGCCGGCCCCTGACGCGGAACCCGTCGCCTCGATGTATCGCTTCTTCGACTATTGGTGGTACTACAGCTTCAACCGTAGCCCGTACTGGGAGGTGACGCAACGGCTCGGGTTGGACTTCTTCGATCACCTCTCCGACTGGGAGGGCATTACCGTGGCCAGCCTTCCGGGCAGGCAGGATCGCTTCGACTTTGTCGCCATGTCGGCTCACGAGGCCTCGTGGAACTACCTGCCCGGTGTGTTGCGCTGCGGCGAAGGCCTCATCGACGACGCACGACACGTGACGTCGTGCATCGGTCGCAAGAGGGTCAACACCTACGCGGCGGACGGCACCCATGCGAACTATCCACGACGCTGCGGAAAGAGCCTCTCGCAGATCACCCCGCCTGGACCCGGCATCTGCGAGCAAACGGGTGTCCCTCTGCCGGAAGGCCGGTTCAACGGCAACGATGATGGCCCGAGCCTGATGCCGACGACAAACCTCGTGACGCTGGCCCGGCTTGCGCCGGCTGACTGGCCGGGGTACGCCGGCTCGTGGGCCGCGGGCGCGGGGCCCATCGAGTCGCCGATGTATCAAGATCGCTTCCGCGACCCGCTCGACGGCGATCGCGAATGCACGCGGCGCTGGGAGGGCGACAGCGGTGCGACGACCTGCGGGCCGGAGTTCGAGCAACCGCCTCCAGGCCGTCTCGCGGCGCTCGCCGCCCAGGCGCGAGGATCGGTTGATCCGTGCGAGGCGTGGTTCGGCCCGACGGTGAGCGTGTCCGTGTGCCAGCCGAAGGCTCTGCGTGTCGCGCTGGCGCAAGGGACACTGGGCCAGGAGGGGACGCTGCGGTCGACGGGACCGGCGGGCCCGTCCGATGTCGCACCCGGTATCTCGCAGATCGCTGGAGATCCCGTCACGGCACAGCGGACTCTGAGCGTGTTCGGGAGTGGCGAGCCGGCCGAGGTGCGCGCCCGGATCGCCGTTAATCACCGAAGCATCGACGCGCGGTTCGATGATGTCGCGCTGGCTCCGAACAGGCCGCTCGTGATCTCCGTCACGCGCGCCGGAGCGATCCGAGCGCGAACGCCACAGGGTCGCATCCTGCGTCCGAGTGCACGGCGTCGCACTGATCTGCGGCGGCCACCTCGGATCGCGCGCGCCGTCGCTATACGGCGCGCGGGCCGCGTCATCGTCCGCTTTCCGCGGGTGACCGGCCGGGTGGTCATCGATCTGCTCGCCTCCCGCAGCGGGAGGCGCGTGACGACGTTCACCGTCTCAGGGGCGTCACGCCGCGCCGCGCGCTACCCCCCACCGCGGACGCGACCCCGCTACGCGTCCGTGCGGCGCCTCAGCCGCACCGGCGTCCCGTCGGCCGCGCGCATTGTGAGAATCCGCGGCTCGTGAGCCTGCGCGGCGATGACCACAGCGAGAGCACCGCGCCCCGCCTGCGAAGCGGGTCGTAGCGTCGGCCGGCGCAGCGGGGGGCCGCCGCGCCGGTGTGCTCCGGAGATCGTCTCGCTGGACATCCGGCCGCTCAGAACTCGCGGACGGGTGTACTAGCTCACATCCCGCCCTCCGCGCGGGCGATGGCGCTCTCGCTCGCGCAAGCGCGGAATTGGCGGCTCTGGCGGAGCGCCTGGCCGGTGCTCGTCCGGGCTGACAGCCGCAGCGTGGCTGGCAGCTGCTCGGCGTGGCGCAGATCGATGACGACGCGGTCGCCCTCGACGGTCACCTCGCCCGCCGTGATCGTGGCGGTGAGACGGCTGAGGCCGCTGCGGACCGGGACCTGGAACACGCGCTGGGACGTGCACGGCTCCGGCCGCGTGGCGAGCAGGCCGCCGCGGGTCTGGTCGACCGTGGCGTAGCCCTCGGCGATGTAGGCCGGCACGTCGACCGTAGCGGTGATGCGCGTGCGGTCGGCATCCGTGAGCCCCGCCGGGATCGTGTACCGGTAGCGGCCATCGCCGAGGTCCGTGGCGGAGAACTCGCCGAGCGCCCAGTGGTCGTTCTGGTTGACGCGAACGTGGACCGGTGCGCCGGAGATGGGCTGTCCGGCGGGATCGTTGACCCGGATCTCGACGGGGACGGCCGCGCCGGCCGCGGCCGCGGCGGGAGCCCGCACCTCGACGGACGGCACCTCACGCTGCTGCAGGCCGGCAGGCGCCGCGGTCTGGAGCTTCAGCAGCGCGTCGCGCAGATACGCGCTCACCCGGGTCAGCGACGGCGCATCGACGCGCTCGAAGACGTCCTGCGGCGTGTGGTAGAACGGCGTGGAGGTGAACGTCGAGAACCCCTGGACCCCCGCGCTGTAGAACGGCTGGATGTCGGTCGGCAGGATGCCGCCGCTGATCTGGCGGACCACCGTGGCCGGCAGCTCGGTGGCCACGTAGCCGTTCGCTTCGGCGGCCTGCCTGACGAGCGCGTTCATGACCGGCGAGGTTGTTCCGAAGCGGATCGCCGCGGCACCGGCCTCGGCGGCGGTCATCTCGAGGTTCATGTTGACGCCGACGTCATCCACGAGGTCGGGATGGCGCATGACCCACTCGTACGACCCGGTGAGCCCGACCTCCTCGGCGTCCCAGCCCGCGAAGACGACGGTGTACGGCAGCGAGGCGTCCTTCACGGCATCGACCATCGACATGAGCGAGCCGAGCCCGGTGCAGTTGTCGATCGCCCCGTGATGCCAGTTGTCGTAGTGGCCGCCGACGACCATCACCTTGTCCGGATGACTCGTGCCGCGCTTGACGCCGATGACGTTGCGGGCGGTCGCGTCGCGGCGGCTGGCGTCGACCTCGATCGACATCGACAGGCCGCCGGCGACCTGCTCGCGCAGCCTGGCGCCGTCAGCGGCGCCCACGGTGACGGCGGGGATGGGCGCGGGCACCGCCTGCGCGGGGCGCGTGGAGCCCGTCTGGACGAGGTTGTCCGGTGAGCCGGAGACGTACAGCATGGCCGCGCCACCATGCGCGACGATCTCGTTGAACTGGGAGAAGCGATGGAAGGCCTCGTCGCGCGTGACCATCACGATCTTGCCGCGCACGTCGCGGCCCGCGTAGTCGGCCGGGCGGCCGACGCCGACGTCGACGACCTCGGCCCGCACGCGGCCCGTCCCGGCGTAGGCGAAGGTCTCGCCGGGCACCTCGTGGGCGTCGCGACCGGTCACGGCGAGTCGCACGCGGTCGACGACGTACAGCGGGACGTGGAAGTCCTCGAGCGATGTGTTGAGCCCCGCGGAGCGAAACGCGGCGGCGATGCGACGAGCCTGCGTCCGCCCGGCGGCGCTCCCGGGCGGCTTGGGCCCGAGCTCGGCGCAGGCGCGCATCTCGTCGTAGGCGATGTCGGCGGAGGCCGGTGGAGCGGCGATGGCGCCGGTGATGGTGATGGCCGCCATGACGGCGACGTGACGGGCTGAGAAGGAGAAGGAGAACATGCCGGCCAGGACGCCGCGGAGGGGCCCGGCGGGCCGGGACGTTCGCCCGGCTGCCCGGGCGGGGGAGGGGGGTCGCGCGGGCCGGGTCGCTCGGCCGCGCGACCCGGGGGTCTCCCGGCCGGAGCGCCCGGCTGCCCGGGCGGAGGACCTTCCCCCCGCCCGGGGCCGGCAGCCCGCGATCAGGCCGTGGCGACCGCGATCAGCCGTGACGAGCCAAGCTCATAGCTCGTCCCATCGCCGCCGAGCAGCGAGACCTCGGCGAAGCCGGCACCGCGCAGCAACCGCACGACCTCACCGCTCGTGTGCACGTGATGCGCCGCACGCGCGTGCTCGACGAGGCCGTCCTCGTCCGTGAAGACGAAGTCCGTCTCGAGCCGGCTCTCGGTGGCGTTGTAGCGGTTCTCCGTCTCCATCCGAATCCCGCCGAACTCATACTCCGCGCGCGCGGTGAAGCCTGTCGTCAGGAACGACTCCGCGACCGTCAGCGACTCGAGGATCAGCCTGCCTCCCGGCCGCAGCGTCCGATGCATGCCAGCCAGCGAGCGAGCCGTGTCCGCGGGGAGCAGGTAGCCGAAGCTGTTGCCCCAGCTCACGAGCGCATCGACGGGCCCGACATCGGGCAGCGCCCGCAGGTCACCGACGACGAAGCGCGCGTCCACCCCCGCATCAGCGGCGGCCCGCCGCGCGACCCCGACCTCCTCGGCGGCGATGTCGACGCCGATCGCCGCGTAGCCGCACGCCGCGAGCCGGAGCGTCAGCCGCCCGTTTCCGCAGGGCGCGTCCAGGACGGTCGCCCCCTGCGCCAACCCGACGAGCTCGCGCACGAGCTGCCAGTCCTTCTCGACCATCGCGGCACCAGCCGCCCGCCAGAAGCGAGCCGCCAAGCCACGGTGAAACCCGACGTACCAATCATCTGACACCCGCGCAGGGGTGCCGTTGTCTGAAACCAGCAACGTAAGCCTCCAAGATCACAGCAACGAGAATGCGCGCGCAAAAAAGAGGCGCGCCAATGCCAGCGGTGGGTCGCCGCGCCAAAATGCGCGGGGCGGACCTAGCCGGCGGCGGCGGACAGAGAGCTGTGAGCGAGAAGCAACAGAGGCGTCGCACAGAACGCTACCCGAGCGATTGTCGTCTCGCA
The DNA here is from genome assembly GCA_963839905.1 of uncultured Actinomycetes bacterium. GTDB lineage: Bacteria > Actinomycetota > Thermoleophilia > Solirubrobacterales > Solirubrobacteraceae > CADCVQ01. The sequence continues at coordinate 185,914 of CAWIXC010000021.1, forward strand.
AGCGCAAAGCGAAGCGACCGCAACCGAGCCGGTGACCCGCGGCACACCGCGACGACGTAGAGTCGGCGCGGATGCGCCACCTGAAGCGAATCAACCCGGCGTGGGTCGCCATCGCCGTCGTCGCCCTCGCGGTGCTGTGGCTCAGCCGCCCGCTCTGGCACGGGTTCGCGCTGTTCTTCTGGACAGCGCCGTTCGTCTGGCTCGTCCCGCTCGCGCTGCTCGGCGTCGGGGCGATCCTGCTCAAGCGCTCGCAGCGCAGCTGGGCGACGCTCGAGGATCTGCGCAGCGGCGTCCGCCCGCCGCGCTGGCTCGTCGCGTTCCCGGTCGCCGCGTTCGTCGTCTTCATCTTCGGCGCATCGCTCAGCGGCCCGCTCATCCAGCGCGCCATCGTCAAGCACACGACCTACGAGTCGATCCCCGGGCTGCCGGCCGGCGGCAAGGTCCGCCTCGTGCCGCGCGAGGTCGCCGAGCAGAACGCCTCGAGCGCGTTCAACTCGCCGACCGAGACGCTGACGAACTTCCGCATCGTCAACACGAAGGACGGGCTCGCGTGGACGGCGCTGCGCACGCCGCAGGGCGTCTTCCGGGTCTTCAACAAGAAGAGCCAGGGCATCGTCGAGCTCGACGCCGAGCAGACCGCGCGCACGCTGCAGTTCATCGACGGCGAGCTCAAGTACGCGCCCGGCCTGCAGATCACCGACAACCTGCGCTGGCAGCTGCTCAAGCGCCGCTTCCTCGTCTCGCTCGAGGAGCCGGTCGGGATCGAGACGCCCGACGGCCCGCGGGTCCTCGTGCCCTACCTCGAGTACAAGGGCTTCCTCATCCGGCGGCCGGTCCTCGGCGGGGTGTTCGTCGTCGCACCCGACGGCAAGATCGAGGATCTCGAGCCCGAGGAGGCCGCCAAGCGCCCGGAGCTCGCCATCACCGGGCGGATCTTCTCCGACACGCAGGCGCGCCGCATCCAGGAGGCCTACCAGTACAAGGGCGGGCTCTGGAACGCGTGGTTCGTCCACGAGGACCAGACGCGGATCAGCGACACGGAGGTCAATCGCCAGCCCTACCTCGTCGACTTCGGCGAGGACGGCTTCGGCATGCAGTGGGTCAGCGTCGCGGAGCCCTACGGCCGCGCCTTCGCGGCAAGCGCGATCTTCCTGACGGACGCGACGACGGGGCGCACGCGCATCTGGCGCGTCCCCGAGCGCACGTCGCTCAGCGGCAACCGGCGCGCGATCCAGGCCGTCAAGGCGGTCTCGATCCCCGGCATCGACTTCGGCGACGCCGCGACGCCCGGCTCGGGCAACTTCCGTGTCGTCGAGCCGCGGCCGGTCTTCGTCAACAACCGGCTCGTCTACCTCACGTCGATCATCCCCAACACCGCGAACGCTGTCTCGAAGACGGTCATCGTCAACGCCGAGACGAACAAGCTCGTCGCGATCTTCGACAACGACCGCGACCCGCAGGCGGAGGAGAAGACGCTGCGTTACATCGAGACCGGCGAGGTGCCCGACGAGGCGGCCGCGCCCGGCTCCACGACATCGACGCCCGGCACGACGACGACCCCCGGGACCACGACGACCCCCGGCGCGACGCCGACGCCGGGCACGACGACCACGCCCGGCACGAGCACGGCACCGGTCGAGCGCCAGATCGACGACATCCTCAAGCGCCAGGAGGAGCTCGTGAGGGAGCTCGAGCGCTTGCGCGACGCCGTGCGCAAGCAGGGCGGCGGCTGAGGCAGCCAGCCCTAGTCGAGGTGGCGAGCCGTCGCGTCGAGCGCCGCACGCCAGTCCGGCGCGCGCGCCGCGGGGCCCGCGGCCGGCCCGTCCGGATCCCACGCCGTCACGACGCAGATGCCATCCGCCGCGTTGGCCAGCCACGCCTCGCAGCCGGCGAGCTCCGCGGGCAACGGCAGGCGCCGGCGCACCGGGACGCCCCGCTCGCGCGCGATCGCCAGCAGCAGCGCCCGCGTGATGCTTGGCAGCGTGCGCTCGTCGGGTGTCGCGCAGAGCGCATCGTCCTCCCACCACAGCAGGCTGTTGAGCGCGCCTTCGAGCAGCCGCCCGTGCGCGTCGCGCAGGATGAGCTCGCCTGCGCCGGCCGCGACCGCCTGCGCGCGCAACCCGAACAGCAGCGGCAGGTCGGGACCCTTGATCCGCGGATGACGGCGCAGGTCGCCGGGCTCGGCGACGAGCACGCGCGCCTCGCGCATGAGCGGCTGCGCCGGGCGCACGCGCAGCAGCAGCTGCACCGCGCCGGCCCGCCCGGGCACGCTGCCGACGAGATCCACGCGCGGAAACCAGCGGCCCGCTCGCGGCAGCGCCGCGGTCACCGCGGCGCGGAACGCGGACAGCTCCGCGGGCGCGATCCGAAGGGCCTGACAACAGCCGCCAAAGCGCGCCCAGTGCGCGTCGTAGCCTCGCACCCGCCCCTCGTCGACGAGCCACGAGTCCGCCGCGAGCAGCGCACCGGACGGGGCCTCGTCGATCGGCTGCAGCGTGTCGCCGGACCACAGCGAGACGGTGGAGAGAGCGGGGGCGAGCACCGCACGCAGGCCAGTCGCGGGGCCCGTCAGCGGCCGATGAGGACCGGCGTGCCGATCGAGACGCGCCGGTAGAGCAGCTTCACGTCGGAGACGTGCATGCGAATGCAGCCATGCGATGCGCGCGTGCCGATCGAGTAGTCCTGGCCCGTACCGTGGATGCCGACGCTGCCCGAGACGCCCATCCAGCGCGCCTTCAGCGGGTTGGCGGCGCTGCCGCCGCCGACCGTCGAGCCCGCGAGCTCGCCGGCCCAGGGACTGTTCGGCACCGACCAAACGGGGTTGATCTGCTTGCTCTGGATCGCGAAGCGGCCGTTGGGCGTCGGGTAGCCCGACTGGCCGACGGCGACCTTGTAGGTCCGCACGACCTTCTGGTGCTTGAAGAGGCGCAGGGTGAACGTGGACTGCTTGATCGTGATGACGGTCGAGACCGTCTTACGCGCCGCGGCCGCGTTGATCTTCGGCTTGACCTTGCGCACCTTGAGCTTGAAGACGCGCTCGATGCGCGGGTCGTCGAGCGCCTTGCCGATCCGCTTGGCGAGCGCCGTCGCGTTGATGTCGCGGCCGGTCTTCGAATGGGTGATCCGGACCCGCCGCAGGGTGATGATCGCCTTCGAGTCGCGCGGCGCGCGGGCGATGCGCTTGTCGACGCGGTTGGCGAACGCCTCGACCGCGCTCTGCTTGTACGTGACGGCGAGCGGCACCTCGACGGGCGCGCCCTGCGCGGCACGGCCGGCGTAGATCGCGCGCTTGGCGGTCGTCTGCGTGTCGAAGATGACGCCGGCGGTCGTGGACTTGAGCTTGAACTGCTGATCGGCGACCTCGACGAGGACGCTGCCGCGCTCGAGCCGGTCGCTGAGATCCTCGAGGCGCTGTGCGGCCTGGTCCACGGTGAGCCCCGAGAGGTCGACGCCGGCCGCCGTGACGCCCTTGGCGATCGGCTCGGTCGGCAGCGGCGGGGACGCGCTCGCGGGCGTGGCGGCCACGATGACCGCGCCGGCGCAGCCGGTCAGCAGGATGCGACGTGAGAGGTGCACTGCCCTGACTTTACCCGCGCAGGCGGCGGGGTTACGCCGCCCGGCGCGTACGCGCCTGCCGCGACCGCCACCGCGCGAGCAGCTCAGGCGCGGCCGTAGGCCGGGATGTGCGCGCCGCTGACCACCGTCGAGCGATCGCCGCACAGGGCGCAGATGACCGCCGCGATCTCCGCGGGCTTCACCCAGCGCTCGAAGTCCGCGTCCGGGTTCGAGCGCCGGTTGGCGGGCGTGTCGATGACGCTCGGGAGGATCGCGTTCGCGCGGACGCCGTCGTCGCGGTACTCCGTCGCGAGGACGTCGACGAACGACAGGATCGCCGCCTTGGCGACGACGTAGCCGGCGGCGCCGGCGAACGGCTTGAGCGCGGCGCGCGAGGAGACGCAGACGATCGCGCCGCCGCCTGCCGCGATCAGCGCCGGCAGCGCCGCCTGGCAGACGAGGTACGTCGGCCGCAGGTTCAGGCGCAGCTGGGCGTCGAAGTCCTGCACCGGCATCTCGTGCACCCGCCCGCCGGTGGCGAAGCCGCCGACGAGGTTCACGACCGCGCCGAGCGGCGCCTCGGCGTCGCCCGCCGCGAGCGTCGCGACCCCGGCGGCCGACGCGGGATCGAACAGGTCGGCCTGCTCGAGCACGAGGCGCTCGTGCGCCGGGACGCGCTCGCGCTCGGCGTCGTCGTACAGCGGTACGACGACGCGCCAGCCGCCGTCGAGGAAGGCCTGCGTGACCGCGGCGCCAAGCCCGCCGGTGCCGCCGGTGATGAGCGCGCTGCGTGCCATCGACGACAACCTACAGCGGTCCGTCCGCGGCACTTGCCACCGTGTCGTCCATGTTCGTAAAAGACCTGCAAGAGGGCGCCGTCGTCGACGGGGTGCTGGTGGTCCGCGAGGCGGAGCTGCGCGCGCTGCGAGACGGCGGTGAGTACCTGCGCCTGCTGCTCGGCGACCGCACCGGGGCGCTGCCCTCGAGCGTGTTCGACGACGTCGAGGCGGCGAGCACGATCGCGACGGTCGGCGCGCCCGTGCATGTCAGCGGCCGCTTGCAGGCGGTCAACGGCCACGGTGCCGAGCTCGCGCTGCAGCGCCTGAGCGCGGCGATCCCCGGGACCTTCGACCTCGAGGCGCTGCAGGACGGCCCGCCGCGCTCGGCTGCGCTCATGGAGGCCGACCTGCGCGAGCTCGCCGCCACCGTGCAGCACCCGGACCTGCGCCGCCTGCTCGATGCCGTCTTCGGGCCCGGCGCGCCGACCTGGGCGAGCTACCGCGTCGCGCCGGCGGCCAAGCGCTTCCATCAGGCCTACCGCCACGGGCTGCTCGAGCACTCGCTCTCGGTGGCGCAGGCCGTCAGCGCGATCAGCGCGACGTTCGGCGGGATCGATCGCGACGTCGCGATCGCTGGCGCACTGCTGCACGACATCGGCAAGCTCGACGCGTACGCGTTCGCGGGGACCGCGATCGAGATGACCGACGCGGGCAAGCTGCAGGGCGAGATCCCGCTCGGCTACTACCGCGTGCGCCGCCTCATCGACGACATCGAGGGCTTCGACCCGCGGACGGCGGAGGCGGTGCTGCACATCATCCTCAGCCACCACGGCTGCCTCGAGCACGGCAGCCCGGTCGTGCCGTGCACGCGCGAGGCGACGCTCGTGCACTTCTGCGACAACCTCGGTGGCCGGCTGGGGTCCTTCGATCGCCTCGAGAACGAGCTGCCGTCGGGCGAGCGCTGGTCGCGCTTTGACCGCGCGATCGGTTCGGGGGCGTACTTCGCGGCGACCGCGCCGCAGACGCAGGAGCCGGCGCGCAAGGCGGCGTGACTCAGGACGCCCGGTGGCGGAAAGGTTCGGAGCCTGTCGCACGGGCTGCGCGAAAAGTGCGGAAAGAGCGGGCCGACTTAGCGCCAACGGGAGGGTCCGTGCGGTGACGGGCCGTATCGTGTCCGCCCATGGCCAAGGACACGGAGAAGCTCATCCGTCAGCTCTCCCTGATCTCCTACCTGATGGCGGAGCGGCGCCCGGTGACCGCGCTCGAGATCAGGCGCGACGTCGAGGGATACAGCACGATGAACGAGGACGCGTTCGCGCGGCGTTTCTACGCGGATCGCTCCGAGCTCGACTCGCTGGGCATCGTGCTGACCGTCGAGCGTCCCGTCGACGGGGTCGCCGAGCAGGAGAACTACTCGCTGCGCCCGGAGAACTTCCACCTCCCGGCGATCGCGTTCACCGACGCGGAGCTCGCGGCGCTGCAGACGGCGCTGTCGCTGCTCGATGGCGAGTTCGCCTACGCCGAGCCGCTGCGCCTCGCGCTGCAGCAGATCTCGTGGGGTCGCCAGAACCCGCTGCGCGCGCCCGAGCAGCGCGGGGTCGGGCTCGGCATCACAGCGTCGGCCGGCGGCCACGACCTCTCGCAGCGCCTCGCGAAGATCGAGACCGCGATCTTCCGCAACAAGACCATCACGTTCGACTACTACACGATGGCGCGCGACGCGACCGGCACGCGCAAGGTCGACCCCTACCACCTGCTCTTTCAGGGCGGGCAGTTCTACCTCCTCGGCCACGCGCACGAGCGCGGCGCCCTGCGGGTGTTCCGGCTGTCGCGCATCCAGGGCAAGGTCGCGTACGCGACGAAGTCCGAGCACGACTTCAAGGGGCGGCCCGAGGGTTTCGACCCGCGCGCGTACGCCAACCGCGCCGTCTGGCAGTTCGGCGACGCCGACGAGACCGCGGAGATCCGCGTCTCCGAGCGCATCGCGTGGCAGATCGAGCGCCACTTCGGCCGCTTCGGCGAGGTCCGCCCGGCCGGGCCCGAGCACCCCGGCGACATCGTCTTCCAGACCAAGTACGCCGACCGCCGCCAGCTCGCGGCGTGGGTGCTGCGCCTCGGCGAGCACGCGCGCGTGCTCGCGCCCGCCGAGCTCGAGCGGGAGGTCGCCGACCGCGTCGAGCTGCTCTACGAGCGCCACCGCGAGGGCAGCGAAGGCGCCCGCACGGCGTTCGACCTGGCGCCGCCGGTCGCGCCGTCGCGACACGAGCCGCCGCCGGCCGCATCCAACGGCAGCACGCGTCGCACGGATGCCGCGATCCGCCCGGAGCGCATCGCGCGCCTCGTGACGCTCGCGTCGATCCTCATTCAGGCCGGCCGCGCGGACCTGCGCCTGCGCGCCGCAGACGTCTGCGAGCAGATGCAGATCTCCGATGCCGAGCTGCGCGAGGACGTCAACGTGCTCAACGTCGTGAACTTCGGCGGCGGCTCGTACGTGCTGTACGCCGAGATCTCCGACAGCGGCGAGATCGAGGTCGACCCGGAGCCCTATTCCGATAACTTCGCGCGCCCGGCGCGCCTGCTGCCCGTCGAGGCGAAGGCGCTGGTCGCGGCGATCGACCTCATCGGCGAGCACCTGCCGGAGGGCTCGCTGGCGTCGTCGCGCAAGAAGATCGTCGACGCGCTCGGCGCGGATCCGATGGATCAGGGGCTGCACGTCGCGAATGCCGGCGGCGACGACTCCGGCGTCGCGCGGCTCGCGTCGACGGCGATCGTCGAGCACCGCCTGCTGCGGCTGGACTACTACAAGCCCAACGAGGACGAGTTCTCAGCGCGGGTCGTGGAGCCATACGCGCTCGTCAACGGCCGCGAGGGCTGGTACGTCGCCTGCTATGACCCCGCTCGTGGCGACGTGCGCCACTTCCGGCTGGACCGCATCCGCCACGCGGAGGTCACGGACACGTCCTTCGAGCCGCGCCCCGAGGTCGACCCGGCCGGCGAGGTCGACGGCTGGCTGCGCACCGGCGAGGTCGAGGCGTCGCGCGTCGCGCACGTCTGGGTCTCGCCCGAGCGGGCCCGCTGGGCACGCGAGGAGCGCCGCGTGCACCAGGAGCTCGCCGACGGGTCGGTCATCGTCGAGCTGGCGTACAAGGGCGTCGACTTCCTCGTGCGCGACATGCTCGAGGAAGCGGGCGACGCGGCGGTGCTCGACCCGCGCGACGCGCGCGACGCGGTGCTCGCCGCCGTCGGCAAGCTGCGGGCACCCGCTATCCGCTGACGAAGGTCCTGCTCTGTCCATCTGACCGGATTGAGGTCGGTCGCGGATGGGCAGGAGTCTTAGCCGAGGCGCAGGGAAGTGTCGAATAAGTACGAAACCTAATCACAGTCTTTTGCGCCAAGATGGCGATTCGGGGTACATTCAACGGGCGTGCGTTGGCGCACCGAGGACCGGATCCTCGGTGGAGGGGCGAATCAAACGCCTTCAAGAGGGCGGCGCCGGGCTGCTGGCGTCCACTACAGCAGGGAGAACCAGTATGACCCGCAGACTTCTCGTGGCCATCGCGGCCGTGGCCGGAGTGCTCACTCTCGTTCCAAGCGCAAGTGCGCTCACGAAAGAGCCCGTCTGGAAATGCCGCGCGAGCCCGCTATACGCATCGGTCAACGGCCAGAACCGGGTCGAGCCGGTAGTCGCCAACGGCAACATCAACACCGCCAACGGCGGTAACCCCGATCACGCGCAGTGCGCCAACGCCGAGACGGGCGCTGGCAACACCGCGACGCAGCTCGCGATCCCGCAGAACACGATCGGCGCGAGCACGACCCAGGCGAAGACCGAGATCGCTCCCGAGATCGGCAGGGCCATCGATCAGAAGGTCACCTCGACGGCGAAGGTCGAGAACCTCCAGATCGCGACACCCGCGAGCGGCGCGGCCTCGCTGCTCGGCGTGAAGGCCGTGACGTCGAGCGCCACGGGCACGTGCGTCTCGGGCTCGAAGACGCCGAAGCTCGACGGGACGAGCCAGGTCGCCGACCTCTCGGTGCTCGGTGCCCCGGTCGCCCTCGACGGGCTCGTCGGCGCGCTGACGAACGCGCTGCAGCCGCTCAACGCGCTCGTCGACATCAAGATCAACGAGAAGATCCCGACCGCCGACGGGCTGACCGTCAACGGCTTGCACATCAAGGTCATCAAGGGCAACGCCGGCACGCCGCTAATCGACGTCGTCGCCGCCCAGAGCAAGGTCGCCTTCAACGGCGCGGTTTGCGATCCCGACGCCCAGGACGGCGGCGGCAACCCGAAGAGCCCGTGCCCGGCCGGCTCGGTCTACGACCCGGCCGCGAACGTCTGCATCATCAAGGGCTCGACCTCCGGCTCGAGCCTCGGTGACATCATCGTCGGCCCGCCGTTCTCGGGTCCGAGCGGCGGCACCGTCGTGCCGCTCGACATCGCGCGCAAGAAGTACGGCCGGACCCCCTGTCTGAGCGGGAACGGTGCGCCGAAGTTCGCGATCGTCGGTACGAACAAGGCCGACCGCATCACCGGCACGAACATCGCCGACCGGATCATCGGCCTCGGCGGCAACGACAAGCTCGACGGTGGTCGTGGCAACGACTGCATCGAGGGTCGCGCCGGTGGCGACAACATGTCCGGCGCGCTGGGCAACGACAAGCTCTACGGCAGCACGGGCAACGACCACCTCAACGGCGGTCCGGGCACCGACTACATGTCGGCGGGCAACGGCAACGACACGATCAACGCGGCGTTCGGTCGCGATCGCGCCCTCGGTGGGGCCGGCCGCGACTTCATCAACGTCGCCACCGCCGGTCCGGCCGCATCGGTCGACTGCGGCGGCGGCAAGGGTGACGTCGCCCGCATCAACGGCAACGAGCGCAAGCGCGTGAAGGGCTGCGAGCGCGTCGCTGTCTTCACCGGCGGGGAGCGGTAGTCGACCACAGGCAAGGCGCGGGCGGGGCTGGCTACAGTCCCGCCCGTGAGCCGCCGCGACCAGATCCGGATGACGCAGGAAGAGGCCGCTGCGTTCCTCGCCGAGGAGCGCACGGTCATCTGCGCGACAAACGGCAAGGACGGGTTTGCGCATCTCATGCCGCTCTGGTTCGTCGTACGTGACGATGAGCTGTGGGCGTGGACATACGCGAAGTCCCAGAAGGTGCGAAACCTCGAGCGCGACCCGCGGGCGACGCTGCAGGTCGAGGCCGGCAGCGAGTACGACCAGCTGCGCGGTGTCATGCTGAAGACCGACGTGACGATCCACCGAGACCCGGAACAAGTGGCGACGTTCGGTCTCGAGCTCTTCGGCCGCTACGCCGGCGAGCTCACCGACGAGATCCGCGCGATGGTGCGCGCGCAGGCGCCCAAGCGCGTCCTGCTGCAGTTCAGCGAGCGCTCCCGAGCGACGTGGGATCACCGCAAGCTCGGCTCCGCGACCTACTGATGAAGGGCCTCATCCTCTCTGGGGGCAAGGGCACGCGCCTGCGCCCGATCACTCACACGAGCGCCAAGCAGCTCGTGCCCGTCGCGAACAAGCCCGTGCTCTTCTACGGCATCGAGGCGATGGCCGAGGCGGGGATCGAGGAGATCGGGATCATCATCGCGCCCGAGACCGGCGGCGAGATCCGCCAGGCCGCGGGCGACGGGTCGCAGTTCGGCGTCCGGATCACCTACGTCGAGCAGGACGCGCCGTCGGGGCTCGCGCACGCCGCGCTCACCGCCGAGCCGTTTCTCGACGGCGACCCGTTCGTCATGTACCTCGGCGACAACCTCTTGCAGGGCGGCATCCGCGAGCTCGTCGCGGCGTTCGTCGCGAGCGCTCCGGACGCGCTCATCCTGCTCACGCCCGTGCCCGACCCGCAGAACTACGGGGTCGCGGAGCTCGACGGTGACCGCGTCGTGCGGCTCGTCGAGAAGCCCGCCGAGCCGGCGACGGACCTCGCGCTCGTCGGCGTCTACATGTTCACCGCCGGCATCCACGACGCGTCGCGCGCGATCAAGCCGAGCGCGCGCGGCGAGCTCGAGATCACGGACGCGATCCAGTACCTCGTCGACGGCGGCAAGCGCGTCGAGCCGCACATCGTGCGCGGCTGGTGGAAGGACACGGGTCGGCTGGACGACATGCTCGAAGCCAACCGGCTCGTGCTCGACCGCACCGAGCGCCGGATCGAGGGCGAGCTCGTCGACTCGCAGTGCGAGGGGCGGGTCGTCATCGAGGCCGGGGCGCGCCTCGAGCGCACGACGGTCCGCGGGCCGGCGATCATCGGCGCCGGGACGAAGCTCACCGACTGCTACGTCGGCCCGTACACGGCGATCGGCGAGGAGTGCGTGATCTGCGAGGCGGAGGTCGAGCACTCGATCCTGCTGTCCGGCTGCACGGTCTCGCACCTCGAGGGCCGGATGGAGTCCTCGCTGCTGGGGCGCAACGTCACGATCTCGCGCGGCGTGCGCCAGCCCAAGGCCTACCGCTTCATGGTCGGCGACAACTCGGAGATCGGGATTCTTTAGATGAGGCTGCTCGTGACGGGAGCCGGCGGGATGCTCGGGCGCGCGGTCGTCGAGGCCGCGACGCGGCTCGGCCATGACGTGCGCGCAGCGTCGCGCGCCGAGCTCGACATCACCGACGCGGCGGCGGCGCGCGATGTCGTGGCCGACGCGCGCGCCCAGGCGGTCATCAACTGCGCGGCTTACACCGATGTCGACGGCGCCGAGTCCGACTGGGCGCGCGCCGAGGCCGTCAACTGCACCGGCGCCGGGAACGTCGCGGCCGCGGCCGCGAGGGCGGGTGCGTCGGTCGTCCACGTCTCGACCGACTACGTCTTCGACGGCTCCAAGCGCGAGCCGTGGCTCGAGTCCGACCCGACGGGCCCGCTCGGCGTCTACGGCGAGACGAAGCTCGGCGGCGAGCATGCCGTCGCCGAGGCCAACGCGCGGCACGCGATCGTGCGCACGGCGTGGCTGTATGGCGCGGGCGGCAAGAACTTCGTCGACACGATGCTCGGCCTCGGCGCCCAGCGCGACGAGGTGGCGGTCGTGACCGACCAGGTGGGCTGCCCGACGTGGACCGGCCACCTCGCTGGCGCGCTCGTCGAGCTCGCCGAGCGCCCCGACGACACGGGGATCCACCACATCGCGAGCGCCGGGTCGTGCTCGTGGAACGAGCTGACGCTCGAGCTGTTCGAGCGCGCGCGGATCGAGTGCCGCGTGCGGCCGGCGACGTCCGCGCAATTCCCGCGCCCGGCGCAGCGCCCGGCCTACAGCGTGCTCGGCACGGAGCGCGCGCAGCCGCTGCGGCTGCCGTCGTGGCAGCAGGGCGTCGCCGACTACCTCGCCACGCAGGTGACAGCATGAGGCTGCTCGTGTGCGGCGGCGCCGGGTTCATCGGGTCGAACTTCGTGCGCCTGCGCCTGCGCGACCACGGCGACGAGGTCGTCGTGCTCGACAAGCTCACCTACGCCGGGCGCCGCGAGAACCTCGAGGGGCTCGACATCGAGTTCGTCCACGCCGGGATCGAGGACGCCGACGCGGTGGCCGAGGCGCTGGACGGCGTCGAGGCTGTGGTGAACTTCGCGGCCGAGACGCACGTCGACCGGTCGATCGCCGAGCCCGACGCGTTCGTGCAGACGCACGCGGTCGGCACGTGGGTGTTGCTCGAGGCAGCGCGGGCGGCGGGCGTGCGCTACCTGCAGGTGTCGACCGACGAGGTCTACGGCTCGATCGAGAGCGGCTCGTTCACCGAGCAGTCGCCGCTCGCTCCGTCCTCGCCCTACAGCGCGACGAAGGCCGGCGCCGACCTGCTCGTATCCAGCTACTTCCACACGTTCGGCCTCGAGACGCTGATCTGCCGCGGGTCGAACAACTACGGGCCCTACCAGTACCCCGAGAAGCTCATCCCGCTGATGGTGCTCAACGCGCTGCACGGCGACCGGCTGCCGGTCTACGGCGACGGCATGCAGGTGCGCAACTGGCTCTACGTCGAGGACTTCGGCCGCGGGATCGGGCACGTCCTCGAGCACGGGACGCCGGGCGAGGCCTACAACGTCGGCGGGCCCGACGAGTGCCCGAACATCGAGGTCGTCAAGCGGATCATCTCGCTGACGGGTGCCTCTGAGGACCTGCTGGAGTACGTCACCGATCGCCCCGGCCACGACCGCCGCTACTCGCTGGGCTCCGAGAAGGTCCGCGCGCTGGGCTGGGAGGCGCGCACGCACTTCGCCGAGGGCCTCGAGCAGACCGTCGACTGGTACCGCGACAACCCGTCGTGGTGGGAGCCGATCCGCTCGGGCGACTACCGCGAGTACTACGAGCGCCAGTACGGCTCGCAGATCAGGGACTGACGCCCGCCGCCGCCGGTCCTGCGCGTCAGCTCTTCAGCGAGTCGATCTTCCAGACGGCGCCGTCGCGCTTGAGCTCGAGCGTCTCGGTCTTCTTCTTCGACCCGGTTCCGGCCGTGACCTTGGCGGTGGCCGCGGTGCCGCTGATCGTGACGTCGTCGACGGTGATGTCGAAGGAGTCCGCGTCCTCGAAGGAGTCCTTGACGCCGGTCTTGCAGTTCGTTCCCTGCTCCTTGAGCACGGCGAGCCGGCTGTCGGTGAAGAGCTTCGCGCAGACCGTGTCGGGATCGTCCTTGCGCGCCGCGTCCTCCAGCGCCTCGACGACCGCGGCGACCTTCTGCTCCTCGCCCTTGAACTCCTTCGCCGAGTCGCGCGCCGCGCCGCCGCAGCCCGCGACGACGAGGGCCAGCAGACAGAGGAGGGCGGCTGTTCTCATCGGCCGGGAGCCTATCTAGACTGACGCGGTGACCGCCGAGCCCGCTCAGTCTCCGATTCCCCGAGGTCGCCACGCCCCGCCGCTCGAGGTTCGCCTCGAGGTGCAGAAGCAGCGCCTCTTCGAGGCGGCCGCCACGGTGTTCACGCGCGTGGGCTATGCGGAGGCGAGCGCTGAGGCGATCAGCCGCGAGGCGGGGATGTCCAAGGCGACGTTCTACGAGCACTTCGCCAACAAGGAGGAGTGCCTCGTCGCGCTGTTCGAGTACGCGTCGGTGTCGTTCGCGAAGTCGCTCGTCGAGGCGTCGAGCGGCAGCGGGCTGGACTTCGAGTCGCGCCACCGCGCGGGGCTGCGCGCGATCCTCCAGGGGATCGACGCGAACCCGACGATGGCGCAGGCGATGCTCGTCGAGACGGTCGGCGCCGGGCCGCGCATCGCCGAGCTGCGCGACAACGCGCTGAGCGCGATCGCGCAGGTGATGTACGAGCAGACCGTGCGCGCGGCCGAGCGCGGCGGCGGGCCGGCATACGCGTCGCCCGACGACGCGTTCGCGATCGTCGGCGCGACGTTCGAGCTCATATCGCGCCAGCTGCGCACGGGCCATCCCGCGCGCGTGACCGACCTGCAGCCGCTCGTCGAGCGCCTCATCCTCGGCCTGCTGTCGCAGCCGCCGTCGGAGTGAGCCCGGAGGACCCGCTCGCCGCGATCGAACGCGAGATCGTCGCCTGCCGGCGCTGCCCGCGCCTCGTCGCCTGGCGCGAGCAGGTCGCCCGCGAGAAGCGCGCGTCGTTCGCCGGCGAGACCTACTGGGGCCGGCCGATCCCCGGCTTCGGCGATCCGCAGGCTCGGGTCCTGATCCTCGGGCTCGCGCCCGCGGCGCATGGCGCCAACCGCACCGGTCGCGTGTTCACCGGCGACCGCTCGGGCGACTTCCTGTTCGCCTCCATGCATCGCGCGGGTTTCGCGAACCAGCCGACGTCGGTCCACGCGGGCGACGGGTTGGCGCTGCGCGACGCGTGGATCACCGCAGCCGTGCGCTGCGCGCCGCCCGCCAACAAGCCGACGCCGGTCGAGCGCGACACCTGCCTGCCGTTCGCCGCGCGCGAGCTCGCGGAGCTGATGCGGGTGCGGGTCATCCTCTGCCTCGGCGCGTTCGCCTGGGACGCCGCGCTGCGCCTGCTCGCGCTGCGGGGCGTCGCGGCGCCGCGCCCGCGGCCGCGCTTCGGCCATCTCGCGGAGGTCGCGCTGCTCGAAGCCCCGGCGCTGCTCGGCTGCTTTCACCCCAGCCAGCAGAACACGTTCACGGGCCGCCTGACACCGGCGATGCTCGACGAGGCGATGCTGCGCGCGCGGGCGCTCGCCGGACTGTGAGCGCGGGCGGTCGCTCGGTCCGGCGGTAGATGACGAGCAGCGGCCCGAGGTAGAACAGCGCGAGCGCGACGACGACGGGCCCCGAGTCGTTGGTCGCGAAGCCGAGCGCGGCGAGCAGGAGGTTCCCGGCGACGGCCGCGCTCAGCGGCGGGCTGAGCCGGGTGCGGAGGAGCAGCGGCACGACCAGCACCACGACGAGCGCGATCGACCACGGCGAGTTCGCGAGCAGCTTGAGGTTCGCCGACTCCTTGCGCACGATCGTGTCCCAGAGCGGGCCGGGCCCGTCGCTGAGCACCTCGGCGGCCAGGCGCCCCAGGTGCGTGCGCTGCGCATCGGGGCGCAGGAGGTCGGCAGCCGTCAGCGCGAGCAGCAGCACCAGCGCTGCGGCGGCGAGCGCCGCGACGTGCCGCGCGCGCACGCGCCGCCCTGACAGCCCGAGCCACGTGATGCCGAAGACCGGCGTGAGCGCCAGCAGGCCGCCGACATCGCTGCCGAAGGCCGGGACGCAGTTCAGCACCGCGACGACGGCGAACCCGATCGCGACGAGCGGCAGCGCGTCGCGGCCGTGGCGCTCGACATGCAGGCCGGCGGCAAGCACCGTGGCCGCGGCCAGCAGCGAGAACGTCGTGTTGGGCATGCCGTAGAAGCGCCCGCCGCCCGGGAGCGAGTAGCCGAGCATCGTGGTCGTGTGCAGCCAGCCGCCCGTGGCGCCGTCGATCGCGAGGATCGCTGCCGTCAGCAGGAGCACGAGGGTCAGCGCCCCGCGTGGCGCGCGCGTGACGACGCCGGACGCCACCCCCACGGCGACCGCCGTCAGCGCCACGAGCCCGGCTGCTGCGGCGTCCGAGCCGGGGTTCGGGAGCACGCGCACGAGGTAGCTCGCCAGCGGCAGCGCGGCGACGACGAGGGCCGCGGTCGTCGCGACGCGCACGCTACGCACGCGGGCGAGGGCGACGAGCGCGAGCAGCGCCGCGACGGCCATGTAGATGATCGCGCGGTAGGAGGTGGCCTGCCGTGCGCTGCGCTCCTCGAGGTCCAGCAGCGCGTCGAGCCGCGCCGGGCCGGCCCGCGTGCGCAGCGCCCGGCCGTGCATCCCCGCGGGGCGCGGCACGCCGAGAGCCGCGAGGATCGTCGGGGCGACGTCGCCGAGCGTGACGATCCCGGCGCGCCGCGTCGAGTCGGATACGAGGCGGCCGGCCGGCACCCCCGCGCCGCGGATCAGCGCCGGCGTGAGGTGGCCGTCGGGAGCAGGCGAGACCGACACGAGCATGACGAGCGTGCCTTTCGGCGGCACCCGCGCGAGCAGCCGGGCCGCGGCCGCGGCATCGGACGCGGCGGCGATGACGACATCGTGCTCGCGTATGAGCGCAAGCGGCGAGCCGCGTGCGACGGTCACGGCGCCGGTGCGGTCCATCGCGGCGAGGGCCACGGGCCCGTCGCCGGTCACGACGATGTCACGCCCGGCGGCGGCCAGCGCCGAGCCGAGGGCGCCCGGCCCGCTGCTCAGTCGCGCGCCGCTGTTCGCCGCGCGCAGCGCCTCGATCGCGAGCACCCGGCCGCGCACGACCTCGCCGCGGTCGGCCGCTGGCACGGACCGCGTCCGGGCGCCGCTTCCGAGCGCGACGTAGCCCTCGGCCGGATCCGGGCGCACGTGCCGGGCGCGTGCGCTCATCGCGCCGATGGCGCTCGTCTCGCCCACCCGACGCAACGGCCCCTCGCGCAGCTCGCGCAGCGCAAGCCGGGGCGCGGCCACGACGAGCACGTGGCGCGCGGCGGGGAGCGGCTCGCCGCCGTCCGGGGACCGCGCCGCGATGGCACTCGCGACCGCGAGCGGCGCCAGGAGCCCTGCGACCACCAACCACCGGCGCCATCGCACGGCGCGAAGCTAGCGCCGCGCGCGCCCCCCGGCCACGGCTTTGGGCACGCCTAACACCACGGCTCGCCCGCCCTCAATCTTCCCCCCACATTCGGCGCCGGCTGGAAGACTTGGGCCGCCATGTCCGATGTCGAGTACGACACGCTGGCGGGTGTCTACGACTGGCTCGTGCCCGATCAGCTGCTGACGCCCGAGGGCGGCGTCGCGGCGTTCGCGGGCAGCGTCGTCGAGGGCTTGCGGCCCGGCGCGCGCGTGCTCGACTGCGCCGCCGGCACGGGCCAGCTCGCTGTCGGCTTGGCGTTGCGCGGCTTCGACGTCGTCGCGACCGACGCGAGCGGCGCGATGATCGAGCGAACACGCAGGCTCGCAGCCGACCGCGGTGCAACGCTGCGCGCGGAGATCTGCGCGTGGGAGGAGCTTGCGGGCCAGGACCTCGGCGGCAGCTTCGAGGCGGTGTTATGCGTCGGCAACTCGCTCGTGCACGCGGCGGGCGCGGGCGCCAGGCGCGCGGCGCTCGCGGCGATGTCGGCGCTGCCCGCGCCCGGCGGCGTGCTCGTCGTCACCTCGCGCAACTGGGAGCGCGTGCGCCGCGAGGGATCCGGGCTGCGCATCGCGGACCGGCTCGTCGAGCGCGACGGCCGGCGCGGGCTCGTGATCTACGCGTGGGACATCCCGGACGCGCCCGACGACCCACATGTCCTCGATGTCGCCGTCGCCCTGCTCGACGACGACGACATCGTGACGACCCACCGCGAGCGGATGCGCTTCGCGCCGTTCACACACGAGGAGCTCGATGACGAGCTCCGCGCCGCCGGGCTCGTCGCCGAATCGAGCACCTTCGCCGACTACTGCGAGCGCTACCTCGTCACCGCGAGGCGTCCGGACGGTCAGGCTCGGCGCGTGTGAGCCGCAGCGATCGTCGCCTCCGTTCGCCTAGGTTGCGGTCGCATCTTGGCCTAGATCGCGGCTAGCCTGGGCGCTCGTGGCGCTCTCGCAGTTCACCCCCACCGTCCGCGACTGGTTCGCATCCGCCTTCGAAGGCCCGACCGAGGTCCAGGCGCAGGCCTGGCCCGCCATCGCGACGGGTGAGCACGTGCTTATCTCGGCGCCGACCGGCTCGGGCAAGACGCTCGCCGCCTTCCTCTGGGGCCTCGACCAGCTCTCGCGTGAGCCGGCCGATCACACCCGCCTCGTGTACGTCTCGCCGCTCAAGGCGCTCGCCTACGACATCGACCGCAACCTCCGCGCCCCGCTGCGCGGCATCGGCGCCGACCTCACCGTCGGCGTCAGAACCGGCGACACCCCCCAGAAGGACCGCGCCGCGATGCGCCGCAACCCGCCCGACATCCTCATCACCACGCCCGAGTCGCTGTACCTCATCCTCTCGAGCGCCGCGCGGGAGATCCTCACGAACGTCGAGGCGGTCATCGTCGACGAGATCCACGCGGTCGCGGCGACCAAGCGCGGCTCGCACCTCGCGCTGACCCTCGAGCGCCTCGCCGCACTGCATCGCGACGGGCGAGAGCCGCAGCGCATCGGGCTCTCCGCGACCCAGAACCCGCTCGAGGAGGTCGGCCGCTTCATGGTCGGGCCGCGCCGCTCATGCACCATCGTGGACGCCGGCGTTCGCAAGCCGCTGGACCTGCAGATCCACGTCCCGGTCGAGTCGATGAAGGAGCCCGAGCAGGGGCTCTCGAGCGCCACCACCGATCCGCTCGAGCCGCTGGTCTCCGGCGAGGCCACGCGCCAGTCGATCTGGCCCGCGATCTATCCCGAGATCCTTCGCCTCGTCCAGGAGCACCGCTCGACGATCGTCTTCGTCAACGCGCGCCGCGGCGCCGAGCGCCTCGCGATCCGGCTCAACGAGCTCGCGAACAAGGACCTGCCCGAAGGCGAGGCGCCGCGCGACATCGCCCGCGCCCACCACGGCTCGCTCGCCCACGAGGAGCGCCTCGTCATCGAGGAGCTGCTGAAGGCCGGCGAGCTGCCGTGCCTCGTCGCGACATCATCGCTCGAGCTCGGCATCGACATGGGCGCCGTCGACCTCGTCCTGCAGGTCGAGTCGCCGAAGTCCGTCGCGCGCGGGCTGCAGCGCATCGGCCGCGCCGGCCACAACGTCGGCGACACGTCGAAGGGTCGCATCTTCCCGAAGTTCCGCGCGGACCTGCTGGAGTGCGCGGTCGTCTGCAAGCTCATGCGCTGCGGCGAGATCGAGCCGACGGTCGTGCCGCGCAACGCGCTCGACGTGCTCGCCCAGCAGATCGTCTCGATCGTGGCCTCGGCCCCCGAGGAAGAGCCTGTGGCCGTCGACGACCTCTACGCGCTCGTCACGCGCACCCACTCGTATGCCGAGCTCAGCCGGGCGCTGCTCGAGAACGTCCTCGACATGCTCGACGGCCGCTACCCGTCCGCCGAGTTCGGCGAGCTGCGCGCGCGCATCGTCTGGGACCGCGTCGCCGGCACAATCCGGGCCCGCAAGGGCTCGCGCCAGCTTGTCGTCACGAACGCGGGCACGATCCCCGACCGGGGCCTGTTCAGCGTCGTCCTGCCGGACGGCCGCCGCGTCGGCGAGCTCGACGAGGAGATGGTCTACGAGGCGCGCGCCGGCCAGACGTTCCTGCTCGGCGCGTCGACGTGGCGGATCGAGGAGATCGGCCGCGACCGCGTGATCGTCACGCCCGCGCCGGGCGCGCCGGGCGCGGTGCCGTTCTGGCGCGGCGACGGCGTCGGCAGGCCGAAGGAGCTCGGCAAGGCGATCGGCGCGTTCAGCCGCTGGGCCGTCGGCCAGGACGCCGAGACGCTCGAAGCCGACTACGACCTCGATCCGTTCGCCGCTTCGAACCTGCTGGCGTTCCTGCGCGAGCAGGAGGACGCGACGCGCGTCGTCCCGTCCGACCGCACGATCGTGGTCGAGCGCTTCCGCGACGAGATCGGCGACTGGCGGCTGTGCGTGCTGTCGCCGTACGGCGGGCGCGTCCATGCCGCGTGGGGTCTCGCGCTGTCGAGAAGGATCCGCGAGCAGTACGGCCTCGAGTCGGACGCGATCTGGTCCGACGACGGGATCATCGTCCACCTGCCCGATGCCGACGAGCCGCCCGGCGCGGAGCTCGTCATGCTCGACCCCGACGAGATCGAGGACGCGGTCGTGCAGGAGCTCGCGTCGAGCGCGCTGTTCGGCGCGCGCTTTCGCGAGAACGCGGGCCGGGCGCTGCTCATCCCGCGCGCCTACCCCGGCAAGCGCACGCCGCTGTGGCAGCAGCGCCTGAAATCGCAATCGCTGCTCGAGGTCGCCAAGCGCTACCCCGACTTCCCGATCATCCTCGAGACCTACCGCGAGTGCCTGCGCGACGTCCTCGACGTGCCCGGCCTGATCGAGATCGTGCGCGGCCTGCACGCGCGCGAGCTGTCGCTCGTCGAGGTCGAGACGCCGACCGCGTCGCCGTTCGCCTCGTCGCTGCTGTTCGACTACGTCGCGACGTACATGTACGAGGGCGACGCGCCGAACGCCGAGCGGCGTGCCGCCGCGCTGTCGCTCGACCGCGACCTCCTGCGCGAGCTGCTCGGCCAGGAGGAGCTGCGCGAGCTCATCGACCCGGGGGCGCTCGACCAGGTCGAGGCGGACCTGCAGCACCGCTCCGATCGCACGCGCGCCGAGACGCGCGACGCGCTCGCCGACGTCCTGCGCCGCCTCGGCGACCTCACTGCCGACGAGGTGCGCTCGCGGGTCATCGCGCCGGCCGAGGCGGACGCGATGCTCGACGCGCTCGCCGCGGAGCGCCGCGCGGTGCGGTTGCGGATCGGTGGAGAGCCGCGCTGGGTGGCCGCCGACGACGCCGGCCTGTACCGCGACGCGCTCGGCACCGCGCCGCCCGGCGGCCTGCCCGACGCGTTCACCGCGGATGTCGCGGACGCGCTCTCGAAGCTCGTCGCCCGCTACGCCCGCACGCACGGTCCGTTTACGACAGGAGAGCTGCGCGCGCGCTACGGCGTGGATCCGACGGCGGTCCTGCAGGCGCTGGAACGCGACGGCGAGGTCGTGCGCGGCGAGCTCCGCCCGGGCGGGCGGCCGGGAGAGCCGGAGTGGTGCGATGTCGAGGTGCTGCGCCGGCTGCGCCGCGCGTCGCTCGCGGCGCTGCGCAAGGAGATCGAGCCGGCCGACCAGCGCGCGCTCGCGGCGTTCCTTCCTTCGTGGCAGGGCGTCGATCGTCATCCGGCGGCGGGCGCCGGGATCGACCGCCTGCGCGAGGTGCTCGTGCCGCTGCAGGGGCTGGCGCTGCCCGCCGAGGTGTGGGAGCGCGACGTGCTGCCGCGCCGCACCGGCGCGTACTCGACCACGTGGCTGGATCAGCTGTGCGCGTCGGGCGAGGTCGTGTGGGTCGGCGCCGGGTCGCTCGGGCGCTCGACCGGCCGGGTCGCGCTGTACTTCCGCGAGGACGCCGAGGCGATCGGCCGCCCGCCGATGCCACGCGGCGCCGGTCCCGGCGCGCCGAGCGAGCCCGAGCACGACCTTCTGCGCGAGCGCCTCGCCGCCTCGCCGTGCTTCTTCACGGACCTGCTCGCCGAGGTCGCGCTGTCGCCGGAGCAGATCCAGGAGGCGCTGTGGGACCTCGTCTGGGCGGGCGAGGTGACCAACGACGCGTACGCGCCGCTGCGCTCGCCGCGCCTGACCCTCGCCCGCGCGCAGAAGGCGCCGCGCCACGGGACGACGCGCCGCTTCGGAGCCCGCCGCGGGGGCGGGCAGGCGACCGTGCAGGGTCGCTGGGCGCTGACCGACACGATCTTCCGCCGCGAGCCGGAGGTCGGGCAGCGGCGCCGCACGCAGGCTGAGCTGCTGCTCGAGCGCTACGGCATCGTCACGCGCGAGCAGGTGCTCGCGGAGGGCATCGCCGGCGGGTTCTCGATCCTCTACGACGCGCTATCGCAGCTCGAGACGCTAGGCGTCTGCCGGCGCGGCTACTTCGTCGAGGGGCTCGGCGGAGCGCAGTTCGCGCTGCCCGGCGCGGTCGAGCGGCTGCGCGCGCAGCGCGACGTCGAGGAGGCGGCGCCGCTCGTGCTCGCGGCGACCGACCCCGCGCAGGCCTACGGCGCGGCGCTACCGTGGCCGCGGCGCGGCGAGGCTCCCGCCGGGCGGGCGGCCCGCGACGCGAAGGCGGAGCCCTCCGCGGCCGCGACGCCGCCCGAGTCGCGAGCCTCCGCGGCGGGCAGCGGGCGCCGCGCCGCCCGCGTGCGCGGCGCGTACGTCGTGCTCGCCGGTGCCGAGCCGGTGCTTTACGTGGAGAAGGGCGGCCGCGGCATCGCCACGCTTGTCGAGGCCGGCGACGCCCGCCTGTACCCGGCCTTCGAAGCGCTCGCGACGTTCGTCATCGGGGGTCGCGGCCGCAAGCTCTCGCTCGAGCGCATCGACGGCGAGCCGGTCGTCGGCTCGGCGCTCGAGCCGATGCTGATCGAGCTCGGCTTCCGCGCGGGCCCGAGCAAGCTCACGCTGAGCGCGTAGGGCCCCTGCGCAGAATCGTCACGAAGCGCGTTGCACCCGTCACATTTCGCCTGCGACAATCGAGGCCATGGCCGACGACACGCTCGCGCGGATCGAGGCGCACGTCGAGCGCGGCAACGCGCTGCTCGCCCGCATCGACGAGCACCTCGAGCGCGGCATCACCGACACGTCGCCTGAGCATCTCGCCCGCGGCGCGGAGTTCGAGGCGCGCTTGGAGGCGCACATGGCGCGCTGCGAGGAGGTCATCGCCGCGCAGAGCAGGGCGTACGACGGCTGGCGCTTCTCGATGCGCCAGGACAGCCTGCGCAACGAGCGCATCCTGGGCGAGCTCTCGCAGGCGCTGGCCTGGCACACCGATGAGCTCAAGCGCCACACGGATGTCGTCGTCGCCGAGCAGCGAGCGCAGCGCGAAGCTCTGTGGCGGATGCTCGACAAGCTGGACGGCAAAGGCGGTCCGGAGCCAGCCACCGGCTGACCGTGGTTACGGCTCCTTCTTGCCGGGGTTGAACAGGCCCTTCGGATCGAGTGCGACCTTGATCGCGCGATGCGCCGCGACGGCGGCGGGGGACCACCGACGCGAGAGCTGACCGCGCTTGAGCACACCGATGCCGTGCTCGCCGCTGACCGTCCCGCCGAGTCGCAACGCGAGATCGAAGAGCTCGTCCGCCGCCGCTGCGGCCCGTGCGCGGGCGGCGCCGTGGCCGGGCTCGAGCAGGAACGACGCGTGGAGGTTGCCGTCCCCCGCGTGGCCCCACGAGCACGCCTCGAGCTCGTGGCGCGCGCCAATCGCGACGACCTCGTCGATCGCCTCCGCGAGCCGATCGACGGGCACGGCGATGTCCTCGGAGAACTTGGCTCCGCGCGCGGCGGCGACGGCGTGCGACATCCCAGCGCGCCAGCGCCATACGGCGCGCCCCGCCGCGGCGTCCCGTGGCGCGTAGAGCGCGAGCGCGCCCTCCGACAGCGCCTCGACGAGCTCGCCCCGCACGCGCAGCGCCTCCGCGGCCGAGCCGTCGGCCTCCGCGAGGACGGCGAAGCCCGAAGGCTGCCCCGCCTCGGCGGCGAACGGGGCGAGCCGGACCGCGCCATCGTCGGCATACTCGAGCACTGCGGCCTCGATCCCGCTCGCGAGCACCCGCTCGATCGCGGCGCACCCCGCCGTGGTGCCGGGATACGACGCCAGCACCGGAAGCTGCGCCTCAGGCGCGGGGACCAGGCGCAGCCACGCCGCGGTGACGATCCCCAGCGTCCCTTCCGAGCCGCACATGAGGCCGCGCAGGTCATAGCCGGCGACGTCCTTGCGCACCGATCCACCGAAGCGCACGAGCTCGCCGGGCGCGATCACAGCTTCGATGCCCGTCACCCAGTCGCCGGTCACGCCGTACTTGAGCGAGTGCGGGCCACCGGCGTTCGTGGCGATCATGCCGCCGAGCTGCGACTGCTCGGGCGCGCCAGGGTCGGGCGGGAAGAAGAGGCCGTTCTCGCGCGCGAGCCGCGCGACGTGATGCGTCGTGACGCCGGCCTCCGCCTCCAGACGCCACAGGGCCGGATCGAAGCTGCGCACCGCGCGCACGCGATCCAGCGCGATGGCAATCGCATCCGCGTCCACCACTGCCGCGCCACCCGCCAGGCCGCTGCGCCCGCCGACCGCGACCATCGCGACGTCGTGCGCGTAGCACCACGCGACGACCTCCGCGACCTCCGCGGGACTCCCCGGTCGGACCAGCGCCCGCGCGGCGGTCCCGGCGACCGCCGCGTCGCCGACGACGACCCCGTCCGAGACGTACTCGCTCCCGACGATCCGCTCCAGGCCATCCACGTCCGGCACGGTAGTGCGGAGAGGCGCCACGACCTCGGGGTGGCACTCGCACCGGGCCGCGCGGGAGCCCTACGCTGAACCCATGCCCGAGGGCGACACGATCCACTACGCCGCGCGCCGCATCCGCCCGCTGGTCGAGGGCCTCGTCCCCGAGATCAGGCACCCCGCGCCGCGCCTGCGCGGCGAGCGCTGGCCGGAGAAGCTCGCGGCGCGCAGCGTCAAGCAGGTTGACGCCCACGGCAAGCACCTCTTCCTGCGCTTCGAAGGCGACCTCACGATCCACTCGCACCTGCGGATGTCCGGCTCGTGGGGCACCTACAAGGACGGCCAGCGCTGGCGCCGCGCCGCCCGCCGCGCATGGCTGGTCCTCGAGACCGAGCGCGGCGAGGTCGTGCAGTTCGACGGCCCGGTGCTCGAGCTCCTCACCGAAGCGCGAACGCGCTTTGACCGCCAGCTCGCCCAGCTCGGCCCCGACATCCTCGCGCCCGAGCTCGACGAGCAGCGCATCCTTCGCAAGCTGCGCGAGGACGACCCCACCCGACCCATCGGCGAAGCTCTGCTCGACCAGCGCACGATCGCCGGCATCGGCAACCTGTGGAAGTGCGAGGGCTGCTTCGCCGCGAGCATCGACCCCTGGCGCCCGGCCGGCGAGGTCACCGACGACGAGGTCCTGCAGATCGTGCGCAGGACCCGCCCGAAGATGCAGCAGTCCGCGCTCGACGGCATGCAGGACGCACACCGCGTCATCTACGCGAAGGGCGGCCAGCCCTGCCCGCGCTGCGGCGAGCCGATCCGAAGCCGCGGCCAGGGCGACGACAACCGGATCACCTACTGGTGCGCGGGATGCCAGGCATGAGGCGCGTCGGCCACAAGGGCGCCGACCACATCGCGCCCGGCAACACGTTCGCCTCGTTTCAGGCCGCGCTCGACGCCGGCGTCGACACGATCGAGTTCGACGTCCTCGCCGAGCACCCCGACGGCAGCGGCGAGCTCCTGCTCGCCCACGACCCCGAGGACGCGCGCGGGCGCGCACCGCACACCCTCGACGAGGGCCTCGCGCACTTCGCGGACGTGGCATACGAAGGGGTCCACCTCATCGTCGACGTCAAGGCTCAGGGCTACGAGAGCCGCGTCGCGGGGGCCATCGAAAACCACGGCCTCCAGCAGCGCAGCATCGTCTCGACGATGGAAGAGCCATCGCTAAAGCTCCTGCGCGCGCGCCATCCGCAGATCCGGCTCGGCTGGTCGGTCCCCCGGCTGCGGCGGGACCCGCTGCGCAACCCGCTCGTCGCGGCCCCGGCCGTCGTGCTGATGCACTACATGCGCCAAGCCCTGCCGTCCGTCGCATCCAACCGCATGCGCCGCGGCGAGATCGACGCGCTCATGGCGCACTGGCGCCTCGCGACCCCGCGCCTGGCGCGCGCGATCCAAAACGCCGGCGGCGAGCTCTACGTCTGGACCGTCGACGACGCCGAGCGGATCGCGCGGTTCGAGCGCATGGGCGTCAACGGCGTGATCTCCAACGACCCGCGCCTGTTCGCGACACCCGCTACGCCGTGATCGTGCAGGTCGCCTCGGAGTAGCCGTCGGGGACCGAGCCGGCGCTGGACTTGTGGCCCTTCGTCGTGAGCTTCGCCGCGCTGCGCGTGACCTCGCCCTTCAGCCGCCACTCGAAGTTCACCTTCGCCCGCAGCAGCACGGTTGGCCCCGCTGTCGGCGTGAAGCGGAAGTAGCGCCCCGACTGGCGAGCCTTGTAGCGGGCGAGCCCGGCGCGCTGCCAGCCCGAGTCGCCGCCCTTGACGACGTTGTGCCACTTCTGGTCGGCGTCCTTGAAGTACTGCACGCGGAAGCGCATGTACATGACCTCGCGGCCGTCCGCCGACCCCGGCATCGACGCGCGGACGCCGATCGTGTTCGGCCCGATGCCCTCCGGCGGGTCGGCCGGGTCGCAGACGTTGATCGTCGCCCACAGATGCCGCGACGCCTCGACCGTGACGACCTTCTTCTTCTGCGCCGCTGCCGTGCCGAATGGCAGCGCAAGGGCGCCAAGCAACACCACGACGATCCCCGTACGCGACGACATGAGGCCAGCGTACCGCCGATCCCCGGCCCGCCGAGCCGCCAGGCGCGAGCCGCCATCACGACTTCGCGTGATGATCTGGCGGCACCGGCGTAGTACGAGCATGAACGGCGTTCTGACCATGGACGAACCCCTGAACACGGCGACCACGAGCTTCGATGCGCTCTATCGCGACTGCGCTCGCGATCTGTACGCGTACGTACGGACCTTGCTGGGCGACGACGCGAGCGCCGAGGACGTCACGGCGCTGGCCTTCGAGCGCGCGTACCGGCGGCGCTCGAGCTTCGACGACAAGCGCGGCAGCCGGCGCGGCTGGCTGTTCGGCATCGCGCGCAATGCGGCGCTCGACGAGCTGCGCCGCCGCCGGCGCTCCGCGCCGCTCATCGGCGAGCTGCCCGACGAGCTGGCTCCCGCCCCCGAGGAGGAGGCGGACCTCGCCGTCCGCCGCACGACCGTCCGCGTCGCGCTCGCCACGCTCGACGCCCGCGACCGCGAGCTCGTCGCCCTGAAGTTCCACGGCGGGCTGTCGAACGCCGAGCTCGCCGCCGTGCTCGGCACGAGCGAGTCAAACGCCTCGACCCGAGTCCATCGGGCCGTCACCAAGCTGAGAAAGGCCTGCCATGCGCCAGCGTGATCCCCTGAGCCCCGAGGAGGCTCGCGAGTTCGACGCGATCGAGCGTGCGCTCGCCGGCGACCCGGTCGACGCCGACCTGCGCGAGCTCGAAGACCTCGTCAACGACATCCGTGCGACCGCGCCGCAGATGAGCCCCGGCTTCGCGGCGAGCCTCGAAGACCGGGTCGCCGAGGGCTTTCCCGCGACCGACGAGCACCCAGCGCCGCGCAGCCCGCGGCGCTGGATCTTGTTCCCGGCCGCGGGCGCGGTGTGTGCCGCGCTCGTGGCGCTCGTCGTGGTGCTCGGCTCGACCCGGGGCACCGACGACGCCGGCGATTCGATCGCGCTCGATCGCGACGCGCCTGCCGCGCAGTCGGGCGGCGCGGCCTCCGGCGACTCCGCCTTCGAGTCCGCGCCGGCACCTCCGCCGGCACCCCGCGCGTCGGCGCCCGCCGACTCGAGCGCGGCCGCGAAGAGCGCCCCCGGCGGCGGCTCGAGCACCGCCCTCGCGCCTCCCCGGGTCAGCCGCGACCGTGCTGCGGTCGCGCCGTCCAGCGGCGCGCGCAAGGTGCAGCGCAGCGCCGACCTCGTCCTGCGCGTCCCGAACGGCAAGGTCGAGTCGACCGCCGACGGCGTCATTCGCACCGTCGACCGCTTCGGGGGCATCGTCGCCTCGTCGCAGATCGCCAGCGAGGGCCGCCACGGGGAGGCGAGCTTCGACCTGCGGATCCCGACCGAGCGCCTCGACGACGCGCTGGCGGCGCTGTCCAAGCTCGGCCACGTCGCGCAGCGCAGCCAGAACCTGACCGACATCACGAGCTCGTTCACGTCCGTCCAGGACCGGCTGTCGGATGCCCGCGCCGAGCGTCGCGGCCTGCTCAAGGCGCTGGGGCGAGCGAGCACGAAGCAGCAGATCGACAGCCTACGGGCACGCCTGCGCGACGTGCGCAGCCAGATCGCGCGCCTCAACGGCGACCTCGCCGCGCTGCGCCGTCGCGCCGACCTGTCCACGGTGAGCGTCACCGTGCGCGGGAGCGCCGCCGCCGCTGAGGGCGGGTCGAACTCGGGCGACACGTGGTCGCCGGGCGATGCGGCACGCGACGCCGTTCGGGTGCTTGAGGTCATCGCCGGGGTCCTGCTGATCGCGCTCGCGATCGCCGGGCCGCTGGCCGTCCTCGCGCTCCTCGCCGGGCTCGGAGTCCGCGCGGGTCGCCGCCGCCGGCGCGAGAGCGCGCTCGACCCCGCGTAGCGAAAAAGACCGTTCCGGACCCGGTGTGCGCCGGGTCCGGGTGCGCTGTGTGCTATTGCTCACGCATGGACACACGGGAGCAGCCGGCGATCGAGTTGCTCGCGCACGTCCCGGTGTTCGAGACACTGGGGCCGCGCGAGCTCGCACAAGTAGCGGCGGTGACGGTCCCCAGGACCTTCGACGCGGGCCATGTGATCTTCCGGGAGGGCGACTCCTCGGACACCTGCTACGTCGTCCGGACGGGTCACGCGCGGGCCGTTCGCGAGCACGGCGACGGCCGCACGCTGACGCTCGCGCACTTCGGGCCCGGCGACATCTTCGGCGAGCTCGCGATGTTCGACGACGAGCGCCGCTCCGCGACGGTCGAGACGCTCGACCCGGTCGAGTGCGTCGCCGTCCTCGGCCCCGACATGCGCCGCCTGCTGCGCGAGCACTCCGACATCGCGGTCAAGCTCGTCATCTCGCTTGGGCGCCGGCTGCGCGAGGCGAACGAGCGCATCTCGCGCCAGTCCTTTCAGACCGTGCAGAGCCGGGTGGCGGGCGTGCTCGGGCAGCTCGTCATCCAAGCGCAGAACGAGGGCGCGGGCGCGACGGACGTGCTCGTGACGGTCACGCAAGCCGACGTCGCGCAGCTCGCGGGCTCCTCGCGCGAGTCGGCCAGCCGCTTTCTGGCCGTGCTCGAGCGCGCGGGCGTCGTGACGCAGGGTCGTGGCCGCGTGACGGTCCACGACCCCGCCGCGCTGCAGCGCTACGTCTACTGATGGCCTCGGAGTTCTCGGCCGGCGGGGTCGTGATGAACGACTCGGGCGAGATCGTCGTGATCGTGCCGACGCGCCGGGCCGCGGACGGGTCGAAGGTCCTCGCGCTGCCCAAGGGGCACCCCGACGGCGAGGAGTCTCCGCTGCAGGCGGCGCTGCGCGAGGTTCGCGAGGAGGCAGGCGTGGACGCGGAGGTCGTCGACTCGCTCGGCGAGGTCCGGTACTGGTATCAGCGCGGCGGCCGCCGGATCGCGAAGGTCGTCGAGTTCTTCTTGCTGCGCTACGTCTCCGGCGACGTCGGCGACCACGACCACGAGGTCGAGCACGCCCGCTGGGTGCCCGCGCAGGAGGCCGTCGAGACGCTCACCTATCCGGGCGAGCGCGACATGGTCCGCCGCGCGCTTTCACAGGTGCAGCGCGCCAAGTAGTCTGCGGGTCGTGCGCGTACTCAACTTCTACTCGACGATCTTCGCCGACCAGCTCAAGCGGGGGCGCAAGACGGCGACGATCCGTCTTGGTGACAAGTCGCACAAGTATCAGAAGAACCAGGCGATCCTCGTCACGATCGGCTACCAGCACTCACCGCGCGAGAAGGTCTTCCTCGCGGTCATCGACTCCGTCGAGGTCAAGCGCGTCAAGGAGCTCTCGCCGCGCGACATCGAGCACGACAACCCCGAGTTCCGCCGGACCGACGAGATGATCCACTTCCTCGAGCAGATCTACGGCCGCGACGTCACGCTCGAGGACACGGTCACGGTCGTGCGCTTCTCGCAGATCGTCGAGAACCCGCCGACGATGACCGAGCGCCTGCACGGCATCGGCGGCGCTCAGAACTAGCCCCCGCGGGGCGCCGCGCCCGCCTCAGTCCCGGGCTATGAACTTGATCGCGCCCGTGTCGCACGTGTACGACCCGCCCGCCGGGTTCGTGGACGCGTGCGTCGACCGCGCGCTGCCGACGATCTTCGTGCCGGCCTTGTTGACGACGCCGCTCAGCGTGCCCGCGTAGCTGTACGTCGCGCCGGGCGTCTCCGGGTCCGCCCGCGGCGGGGTCGACCAGCGGTAGCTGAACGTGCGGTTCGCCGCGATCGGGATCGCGGCAAGGCGGTCGTAGTCGAAGTACGTGTCGCCGTCGGTGCAGGTCTGCTCGTAGGCGAACAGCGCCGTGCGAATCCGCTTGCGGTCGGCCGACAGGACGATGCTCACGCCGCCGATGGCGGTCGTGGCGGCGAACGCCACCCCGCCGGCGGCTACCCACCCCCGGTGCAAGCGTCCACACCCTGCGCCCGCGGACACGTAGCGGACGCGGGCCCGGCGATCAGAACGGCGCGAAGTTCTCCGCCGGGTCGGCGCCGGGCGGCGGTGGCACGGACGGTCGCGTCCAGTCCGGTGCCGGGGTAGGCGCGACAGCGGGCTGTTTCGATCTCATCCGCGACGCCGCGACGATCGCCAGCGCACCGGCCAGCGCCAGCCACGCGCCCCACTTCAGCGACACGACCTCGCTCGGGCCGGGCCGGTCGACCATCTGCACCACGACCGCGCCAGCTGCGACGAGGCCGGCGAGCCCGGCGACGTCCATGCGGTCGATGAGGGCGGCCATGACCGCGACGATCGCGCACGCGAAGAGGATGACGTCGGCCTTCTCGAAGACCTCCCACGCCGTCGCCTCGATGTGCGTCGGGAGCATCGTCACGACCTGGCGGGCGAAGTCGCCGAGCACGCCGGGCAGCTGCCCGGCCTGCGCGCCCACGGCCTCGCGCGCGGCGGGCGAGAAGTCGATCGCATACCACGGCGCCCACAGGGATCCGACGAGGACCGCGGCGGCGGCGGCGATGGCGGACGTCCGGGATTCGCTCACCGGAGTGTTGTCGGCGGCCGTTCACGAGCCTGCAACCCGCGCCGCCCGGGCTGGACGGATGATGCGTTGGCACTCCCTTGCCAAGAGTGCCAAGTGCGCTACAGTGCGCAAGGCAACTTGGCACTCTCCCCATGAGAGTGCCAACGGACTCGATTCCCAACTCTGGAGGTCAGCACAACATGAAGCTCAAGCCCCTGGGCGACCGTCTCATCGTGCGGGCGATCGAGGAGGAGGAGACCACCGCTAGTGGCCTCGTCCTGCCCGACACCGCGAAGGAGAAGCCGCAGAAGGGCCTGGTCATCGCCGTCGGCGACGGCAAGTTCGACGAGGACGGCGACAAGCGCATCCCGCTCGACGTGGCCGAGGGCGACGAGGTCCTCTACTCGAAGTACGGCGGCACCGAAATCAAGGTCGACGGCGAGGAGCTGCTCGTGCTCCGCGAGTCCGACGTTCTCGCCAAGATCGTCTAGGAACAGGAGCTTTCATGCACAAGGAGATCATGTATGACGTCGAGGCCCGCAACGCGTTGCAGGCCGGCGTCGACGCAGTAGCAAACGCCGTCAAGGTCACGCTCGGTCCCAAGGGCCGCTACGTCGTCCTCGACAAGAAGTTCGGCGCTCCCACGATCACGAACGACGGCGTCACCATCGCCCGCGAGATCGAGGTCGAGGACGTCTTCCAGAACCAGGGCGCGCAGCTCGTCCGCGAGGTCGCCACGGCGACCAACGACGTCGCCGGCGACGGCACGACGACCGCGACCGTGCTCGCCCAGTCGATCGTCCGCAGCGGCCTGAAGAACGTCACGGCCGGCGCCAACCCGCTCGCGCTCAAGCGCGGCATCGAGCGTGCTGTCGACGAGGTCGTCAACAACATCGCCAAGCAGTCCAAGGACGTCGCGGGCAAGGACCAGATCGCTCGCGTCGCGACGATCTCGGCCGGCGACGAGGAGATCGGCGACGTCATCGCCGACGCCATCGAGAAGGTCGGCAAGGACGGCGTCGTGAACGTCGAGGAGGGCCAGACGTTCGGCATGGACCTCGAGTTCACCGAGGGCATGCTCTTCGACAAGGGCTACATCTCGCCGTACATGGTGACCGACCAGGAGCGCATGGAGGCGGTTCTCGAGAACCCCTACATCCTGATCGCGAACTCGAAGATCACCTCGGTGCGCGACGTGCTGCCGGTCCTCGAGGCCGTCATCCAGTCGGGCAAGCCGCTGCTGATCATCGCCGAGGACGTCGAGGGCGAGTCCCTCGCGACGCTCGTCGTGAACAAGCTGCGCGGAACGTTCACGGGCGTCGCCGTCAAGGCCCCCGGGTTCGGCGACCGCCGCAAGCGGATGCTCGAGGACATCGCGATCCTCACGAACGCCGAGGTCATCACCGAGGACATGGGCCTCAAGCTCGAGAACACCACGATCTCGCAGCTCGGCACCGCCCGCCGCGTCGTCGTCGCGAAGGACAACACGACGATCGTCGACGGTGACGGGGATCCGGCCGCCATCAAGGGCCGCATCAACCAGATCAAGGCCGAGATCGAGACCACGGACTCGGACTTCGACCGCGAGAAGCTCCAGGAGCGCCTCGCCAAGCTGTCCGGCGGCGTCGCGGTCGTCAAGGTCGGCGCGGCCACCGAGACCGAGATGCGCGAGAAGAAGCACCGCGTCGAGGACGCGCTGCAGGCCACGCGCGCCGCGCTCGAGGAGGGCATCGTCCCCGGCGGTGGCGTCGCGCTGCTGCAGGCCGAGGGTGCCATCGACCTCGACACCTACGAGGACGACGAGAAGACCGGGGCGAAGATCGTCCTGCGTGCGCTCGAGGAGCCGCTGCGCCAGATCGCGCACAACGCCGGCCTCGAGGGCTCGGTCGTCATCAACGACGTCCGCAAGGCGAAGAAGGGCCACGGCCTGAACGCCGCGACGAACGAGATCGAGGATCTCGTCGCCGCGGGGGTCATCGACCCGGCCATGGTCACGCGCTCGGCGCTGCAGAACGCGGCCTCGATCGCCAAGAACATCCTCACCACCGAGGCCATCGTCTGCGAGATCGAGGGCAAGGAGCTCTCCCTCGGCGGCATGGGCGGCGGCGACGGCGGCATGGGCGGCATGGGCGGCATGATGTAGGAGGCGCCCGCCTCCGCAGGTTGTTGTTGCAAAGCGAAGGGCCCGGCATCCGCGCCGGGCCCTTCGTTCGTTCTCCACGCCGTTCATGGGGCTGTGCGGGGCCGGTGCCCGGTACGGTGTCCGCCACCGGGCACGTCGCAGCGCCGATCAATCCCATGTCTTTCACCTTCCGCCGACCCGGGTTCAGGCAGGTCCCTCTGTGGGCCGTGCTCGCGCTGGGCGTCCTCGCGCCGGCCGCGCACGCGCAGTGGGCCCTTGAGCCAATCGGCGCCTCCGAGGGCGTGCGCCAGCTGCACGACCTCGGCTTCGACACGCAAGGGCGCGGGCTGCTGAGCTGGGACGCGGCGCTCGACGGCCACGTGCCGCGGATCTTCGGCGGTCTGGCGGCACGCGACCCCGCCGGCGGCTGGCTGCGCCCGCCCGATCTCGCAGGCGTCGATCCGGTGACCGCCCAGGTGCACCTGTGGTCGCAGGAGCGCGCGCTGCTCGTCGGGCGCGAGGGCGGTGCGGCCGGCCCCGGCCGCCGCCGCCTCGTCGTGGCCGACGGGCGGACCGACGGCGGCTTCGGGGCGCTGCGCACGCTCGCGCAGTTCACCGCCGCCTCATGGTCGGCCTCGAACGCCTCCGGCGACGCGATCGTCGCGTGGACGCGCGAGCGCTCGCCGTTCGTGGCGGTCAGCGAGCGCCTCGACGGTCACGGCTTCGGGCCACCGCGCGACCTGGCGATCGCGCGCTCGGCGACGGTCGCCATCAACGCTCGCGGCGACCGCCTGCTCGCCTGGCCCGAGGCGCGGCGCATCGGCGTGCGCGTGCGGCGCGCGGGCGGCAAGTGGGGCGCGACAAGGCGCATCGGCCGGCTGCCGCTCGATCGCAGCCGCCGCCTGTCGGCGCTGATCGCCCCCGGCGGCCGGATGCTCATCACCTGGGGGCGCGACCGCGGCGACTGCGGGGTGGCCGTGGGAGATGTTCGCGGGGCATGGCGCGTGCGGCGTCTCGAGCGGCGCTGCGGGCCGGCGTCGGTCGGCAAGCGCGAGGCGCCCGTCCTGCCGTTCACGGACTCGAGCGGCGCGACGTACGTCGCCTGGACGCACGCGACGCGGCAGGCGAACTCGGTGACGATCGCGCGGGTCGCGCGGACGGGCCCCGCGACTCGCAGCGTCGTCTCGCGCCAGCGCGGCTCGATGCTCGACGACGTGGCGGCCGGGCCCGGCGGCGCCATCGCCGTGACATGGGCGGCCGTGCTGTCGTCGGAGAACCCGCTGCTGACCGCGACGTACGCGGGCGTGCGACGGGAAGGCGCCACCTTCTCCGTCGACCGGCTGTCCCCGGCGGCCGCGATCGTGGCCCGCGGCAGCCGCGTGGCGTTTCACCCGCTGACGGGGCAGGTCGTCGTCGCGATCCCCTACGTCGTCGGTCGCACGCTGGCCGTCGGGTCGGCGATCTCGCCGCGCGCCGTGCCGTAAGCCCGCGCGCCGGTCCGCCGCCGATAGGGTCCACGCGTGGCCGGTGACGCCGACCTGATGCAGCGGCCGGTCACCGAGCTCGCGGCGCTCGTGCGGCGCGGCGAGCTGTCGGCGCTCGCCCTTGTCGAGGCCTCGCTGGCGCGGATCAACGCGCTCGACCCGGCCGTCAACGCGTTCGTCGACGTCGACCGCGAGGGCGCTCTCGAAGCGGCCGCCGCGATCGAGCCCGGCGACGAGCGCCCCTTCGCCGGCGTGCCGATCGCGATCAAGAACACCCGCGCCGTGCGGGGCCTGCGCCTCACCCGCTGCGCCGACCTCATGGGCGAGTTCGTCGCGCAGCACGACCACAGCGTCGTGCGCCGCCTGCGCGCCGCGGGCTTCGTCGTGGTCGGGACGACGGCGCTGCCGGAGTGGGGCATCCTGCCGGTCACCGAGCCGCGCCGCGGCGGGCCGGCGCGCAACCCGTGGGACCTCACGCGCACGCCCGGCGGGTCGTCGGGCGGCTCGGCGGCCGCAGTCGCCGCGGGCATGGTCCCGATCGCGCACGGCAACGACGGCGGCGGGTCGCTGCGCATCCCGGCGGCGTGCTGCGGCCTCGTCGGCCTGAAGCCGTCCCGCGGGCGCGTGTCGCTGGCTCCCGAGGCCGGCGAGAGCTTCCTGCTGCAGGACGGCGTCCTGACGCGCACGGTGCGTGAGACCGCGCTGCTGCTCGACGTCCTCGCCGGCCCCGAGCCCGGCGACGCGTCGTGGGCACCCCCGCCGCCGGAGCCGTTCGCGGTCACGGCGGAGCGCGAGCCCGGGCGCCTGCGAATCGGCCTGACGACGCTCTCGCCGCTGGACGCCGAGCTCGACCCCGTCTGCGAGGGCGCCGCTCGCGACGCGGCCTCGCTGCTGGCGTCGCTCGGCCACGAGGTCGAGGAGGTGCGGCTGCCGTGGCGCCGGCCGGAGATGCTCACCCGCTTCACGGCGCTGTTCGGGCCTGCCGTCTGCGTGCAGATCGCTGCTGCCGCGCGGCTGGCCGGGCGCGAGCCGCGCGAGGAGGACATGGAGGGGCTGAGCTGGTGGCTGTGGCAGACGTGCCGCGGGATCGACGCGGTGCAGGCCGGCGTCGCCGCTGCCGAGCTGCAGGCCTTCGCGCGGGAGATCGTGACCGCGGCGGCGCCGTACGACGCGACCCTCACCCCGGCGCTGGCGCGGGCCCCGCTGCGCCACGGCGAGCTGGACACCGCCGGGCCGGACCCCGCGGCGACGTTCGCACGCTCGGGGCGCTTCACCCCGTTCACGGCGATCTGCAACGTCACCGGCCAGCCCGCGATCTCGCTGCCGCTCTACGCCCGCGACGACGGGCTGCCGCTCGCCGTCCAGCTCATCGGGCGCCCGGCCGCGGAGGGCCCGCTGCTGGCGCTCGCCGCGCAGCTCGAGGCGGCGCTGCCGTGGTCGGCGCGCCGGCCCGCGCTCCCAAGCTAAGCGCCCAGCACCGCGGCCATCGAGCGCGGTGTGACGCCGAGGCCGTTGGCGTCGCGCGTGCCGCCCGCGCTCGTCAGCGAGACCTCGAGCAGCTCGGCCTCGTCCCACGTCGCGGGCGCGCGCGACTTCAGCAGCGTCTCGCCGGCCCGCAGGACCCGGCACACGAGCGGCGCGGGCACCCGCAGCACGCGCCGCTCACGGCCCGCGGCGTGCAGCACGAGCTCGACGATCTCGCGATGCGACAGCGTCTGCGGCCCGGCGAGCTCGAAGCGCTCGTGGCCGCCCGGCCCCGAGCCGGTGGCGCCCGCCGGCTGGGCGAGCTGGCGCATGACGCAGTCCGCGACGTCCTCGGCCCAGATCGGCTGGTAGCGCGCCTCGCCTCGCCCGCTCATCGGCATCACGGGCGACAGCATCGCGAGGCGATCGAGGAACGTCAGCAGGCGGTCGCCGGGGGCGTAGACGAGCGACGGCGCGAACACCGTGTGGCGCACGTCGGACGCGAGCACGGCCCGCTCGGCAAGCGCCTTGGAGCGCAGCACGCGCGTCCGGTCGTGGCTCGTCGCGCCGAGCGCGCTGAAGAACACGAAGTGCTCCACGCCCGCGCGCTCGGCCGCCTGCACCATGCGCCAGGTCGCGATCCCGTTGAGCTCCTCGATCGAGCCCGCGCGCTGGTCGCGAATCGCGGCCGCCAGGTGCACCACCGTCTTCACCCCGCGCATGGCGTTGCGAAACGACGGCGGGTCCGCCAGGTCGCCAAGCGCGATCTGCACGCGCACCCTGTCCGATCCAAGCCGCCGCGGGTCGCGTACGAGGCAGCGAACGGGTAGGCCCGAGGTGGTCAGGCGACGCAAGAGCGCGCTGCCGATCAGACCCGTCGCGCCAGTCAGCAGGAGCACGCCTGGATACTATGTCCGGCCGCCCGAAATCCCGCCAACAAGCGAAGGAACGACTCTTCATGGCCTACGTCATCGCGGAGCCCTGCATCGGCACGAAGGACAACTCGTGTGTCGAGGTGTGCCCCGTCGACTGCATCCACCCGACCCCCGACGAACCCGACTACGACAAGGTCGAGATGCTCTACATCGATCCGGAGGAGTGCATCGACTGCGATGCCTGCGTGGAGGCCTGCCCGGTCGATGCCTGCTTCGCCGAGGACCAGCTCCCCGACGAGTGGACGAAGTTCACCGCGATCAACGCGGAGTACTTCTCCCAGGGCACCTGACCCGATCGGCCCCCGGGTGAGCGACGGCCGGGCCGGAGCGTCGTAGCGCCCCGGCCCCGCGAGATCGCGTTCTAGCCGGCGCTGGCCGCCGAGGTGGCGCGGCCTGCCTCGGTCGCGGCGGGAACCTCGACGAGCCGGCCGGTCTCGACGTGGTAGACGTAGCCGTAGACGGGGATGGTCGGCTCGACGAGCGGGTGGTTGCGGATCCGCTCGACGTCGTCGACGACGGCCTGCTGCTGATCGGCGATCGTCAGCCAGTCGATGTTCTTGCCCTCTTCCGAGCCGGGTCCCTTGCCGACGTCGTAGAAGCCCTCGTCGCCCAGCGCGGCGGTCTCGAGGCTCGAGGCCAGCAGGTCGCCCATGACCTCGTTCGTGAAGAACTCCATGCCGCAGTTCGTGTGGTGGATGACGAACCACTCGGCCGTGCCGAGCAGCTTGTGGGAGATGACGAGCGAGCGGATCGCGTCGTCGCTCGCACGACCGCCCGCGTTGCGGATGACGTGGGCGTCACCCTCGCTGAGGCCCGCGTACTTCGCGGGGTCCAGGCGGGCATCCATGCAGGTGAGGATCGCGAAGCCGCGTGCCGGCGGGAGGGCGAGCTCCCCCTTGGAGCCGAAATCCGATGCGTACGCGTCGTTGGCGCTGAGCACTTCATCTAGGACGGACACGTGTGTGTCTCCGATCTTTCGGGATTGACCCCTGCTGCCTACCCGAACAGGGCGAATGTCGATCGATAATACATAGATTCGCGCCGGGGCCAACGAGATCGTCGCGAGGCGCTCGCGAGTTCAGCGGGTCGCGCGGCGCGCCCGCGCGCTGCGGCTGTGCCCGGGGCCTGCGCGTCAGCCGACCATCGGCAGGCTGAAGCCCGTCGGTGGCGGCGGCTCAGCGGCCTGCAGGACCGGCAGCTCGATCGGCGACATGGCGATGATCCCGCGCGCGGTCTGCGTGATCGCCTGCGCGGCCGGGTCGTCGGGCTCGGTGAAGACCAGCGGCGTGCCCTCGTCGGCCTGCTCGCGCAGCGGCATCGTCAGCGGGACCTTGCCGAGCAGCGGCACGTCGATCTCGTCGGCGAGCGCCTGGCCACCGCCCTCGCCGAAGATCGCATAGCGCTCGCCCGACGGCGTGGTGAAGCCGGCCATGTTCTCGACGATGCCCGCGATCTCCAGGCTGACCTTGCCCGCCATCTGAGCGGCTCGTCGCGCGACCTTCTGCGCGGTCGGCTGCGGCGTCGTGACGATGACGAACTTGGCCTGCGGCAGGAGCTGTGCGAGCGTCATCGAGACGTCGCCGGTGCCGGGCGGCAGGTCGACGAGCAGGTAGTCCAGCTCGCCCCACGCGACGTCCTCGAGGAACTGCGTGAGCGCCTTGTGGAGCATCGGCCCGCGCCAGACGACGGCGCTGTCCTCCTCGACGAAGAAGCCGATCGACATGACCTTCACGCCGTGGGCCTCCATCGGGATGATCTTGCGCTCGGGGGAGACCGGCGGGCGCTCGCCGCCGAGCCCGAACATGCGCGGGATCGAGTAGCCCCAGACGTCCGCGTCGAGGATCCCGACGCGCTTGCCCTCAAGCGTCAGCGCGGCCGCGAGGTTCGACGTCAGCGTGGACTTGCCGACGCCGCCCTTGCCCGAGCCGATGCACAGGACGTTCGCGACCTGCGCGAGCGCGCCCGCGGGCAGCGAGCCCCGGCCGAGCGTCTTCTGCAGCTTGCCCTTCTCGGTGTCCGACAGCACGTCGAACGCGACGCTGACCTTCGTGACGCCCGCGACCGCGCCGGCCTCGCGGGTCACGGCCTCGACGAAGTGGTTGCGGATCGGGCAGCCCGCTGTCGTCAGCGAGACCATGACGTCGACGGCCCCGGAGTCGGCGATCTCAATCGAGCGCACCATCCCGAGCTCGACGATCGACTTGCGCAGCTCGGGGTCGATCACCCGCTCGAGCGCCTTGAGGATCTCGGCGTTTGTCGGCATACATCGAAGTGTAGAAGGCACCATTGCCCGGCTTCGAGGGCGCGCGGCTAGCATCGGGCCATGGCCAGGCCAGTCGTCGGCATCTACGCGCACATCGAGCCTGTGAGCTGGGGGCCGTGGCGCG
Organism: uncultured Actinomycetes bacterium; assembly: GCA_963839905.1. GTDB lineage: Bacteria > Actinomycetota > Thermoleophilia > Solirubrobacterales > Solirubrobacteraceae > CADCVQ01. The sequence goes on from CAWIXC010000021.1 coordinate 224,504, forward strand.
ACCGGCCATCCGCGGTGGCCCCGGCGGCGCTCGGCCACGCCGTCCAGCGGGCCGGCGGGATGGCGGTGATGCTGGCGCCCGACCCCGCCCTCGAGCGCCCCGAGCTGCTCGGCTGCATCGACGCGCTCGTCGTCTTCGACGACGCGGCCGGGCTCGACGAGCTGCTCGCCGCGGCCGCGGGCGCGGGGCTGCCGGTTCGCGTGCTCGACGCCGCCCGCGTCACGCCCGCTGCCGGCATCGAGGACTTCGAACGCGAGCTCGCCGGCCTCGTGTGAGAACGCCGATGCCGCGCCCGGAAGGAAGGCGCGGCATCGGTTGGGCGGTGCAGCAGCCCGGTACGTCGTCTGTGGGGGAAGATCAGGCCAGCGCGGCGAGGCGCTCCTGCACGCTGGTCGCGGTCTTGGTCACGGCGGTCCTGCCGCCCTGGACGGCGTTCTCGACGCGCGCGCTGACCAGCTCGACGTTCTTGGCGACCGGCTCGAAGTCCTTGGCGACGACCCGCACGTCCTTCTCGACGCGCGAACGGCCGTAGCGTAGCTCCTTCTCGATGCGCTCGCGGGTCTTCTTCGCGTCGCGGACGATCGGCTTGATCGCGTTCGAGCCGCGGCGCTCGAAGCGCTTGAGCGTGGCCTCGGTCTTCTTGCGCGTGGAGTACGTCGAGCGCAGCTCGTCGATCGTCTCCATCACGCGGTCGCGCGTGACGAGCGCGGCGCCGACGGGGACGAGGACCGTCGTCTCGACGACGTCCGCGGCCTTGCCGATGCGCGTCTTGACGGCGCTCTTGGCCTCGGCGGTCTCCTTCGCCGCGGTGGTGCGGGTGCGCGCGCTGGCGCTGGCGGCCGTCGACTTGCGCGCGGAGGTGCCCGCCTTGGCGGCGCGGGTCTGCGCGGCCTTCTTCGCGGCGGTCGAGCGCTTGACGGCGTTCGTCTTGCGGGTCGCGGCTGCCTTCTTCGCAGCAACGGTGGGATCGGCGGTCTCAGCCATGGTGGCGATGCCTCCTGTGTCGAGGACTAAGGATATTACTTCTAAGCGATGGTGTCGACCATACTACTCGAACACGTGTTTGTAAAGCCCGCGGGTTCGGCGGCGAACAATCGTTCGGATGCTGGTGGCGTGGTGGCCCGCAAGGCGCCGCGGAGGCGGGTGGCGCGGAGGTGCGAGGCGGCGGCGCGAGCTGTCGGCCGAGCGGCGCTTACGCCGCCGCGAGGATGCCGGTCCGGCGCATCCACGCGTCCGGGTCGTGCAGCTCGTTGACCGTCGGGAGCTGCGCGGGCCCGTCGAAGACGCTGTGCAGCGCCGCCGGCCCGGCCGCGGACGCGACGGCGTCGCAGAAGCGCTTGCCGTCCTCGTACTGGCGCAGCTTCGCGTCGAGGCCGATGAGCTTCTCGAGCAGGGCGAGCAGCGGCGGGCGCTCGTGGCGGCGGCGATCCAGGGCCGCGCGCATGGCGGCGAGCGACGGCAGCGCCTCCGCTCCGACGACGTCCATCACATGCTCGGCATGGCCCTCGACGACGCCCATCACGCTCTGGATGCGCTCGAGCAGCTCGCGCCGCCGCGGGCCGCCGATCGCCGCGACCAGGCCGCCCTCGCGCAGCGCCGAGACGGTCGCGCGGACGTCGTCGGCACCGGGCAGGCGCATCAGCGCGCCCGGATCGACCTTGAGCTCGAGCGTCGCCAGGAGCTCCTCGACGAGGCCCGCGAGGTGCGGGCGCAGCCACGGCACGGCGGTGAACTGCACCGCGTGCGTGACCTCGTGAAACGCGATCCAGGTCAAAAGCTCCTCGGCATCGGCGTCGAGGCGCACCGCCGCCGAGGCGATGTTCGGCGCGACGAACAGCAGCCGCGCGGGTGCGAGGGGATCGGTGATGAGGAACTCGAACTGGCCGAGCACGCGCTGGGAGAGGTAGCCGGTGAGCGCGCCCGCCTCGGCCGACAGCAGGGCGCCCGTCGCGGTGCGCGCGCCGCCGCGCAAGAACGCTGCGATCCCGCCGCCGCCGCCCGCCGCGGCGTCGAGCCGATCGCCGATCGGGTCGAGCAGCGAGCCCATCGAGGCGACGTTCGCCGCGATCCAGGCCGGGCGCTGCACGGCCTCGGGCACTGGCAGCGCGGTCGTCGGGCGCAGGCCCGTGTAGGTCACGACGCGCAGCTGCGCGTCCGTGCAGATCGCGACGAGATCGCCGGGCGGGCCGGTGAGGTCAGCAGCCTTGGACCCCGTCCCGCGCGAGACGGCGTTGGCGATGCGCTGGGCGAGCACACGATCGAGCACACCGTCCATCATGGCGAACCCGCCGGTCCGGCCCGCCGGGCCAAGCGCGAAGGGCCTCGGCGCCGCGACCACGGCGCCCCCCTCAGGCCACGATCGAGCGCAGCCGCGCGAGCCCGTCGGCCGACCGCGCGGCGACGACGGCGGAGTGCGGCGCGAGGTCCAGCGGCGCGCCGAGCGGCGCGTCGAAGGCCGGGAACGCCACGAGGCCGCCGGCCTCGCGCACGATGAGCTGCGCGGCCGCGACGTCGACCGCCCGCGTGCGCCAGAGCGTCAGCATCCCCTCGGCGCGGCCCGCGGCGACCTGGCAGCAGGAGATCGCGATCGAGCCGATCGCCCGCACACGGTGCACGTGCTCGACGAGCCCGTCCATCGCGGGCGCCATGTACTGCGGATCGGAGGACTCGATCGTGATGAGCTCGAGGCGCCCGTCGCTCGTGCGGCGCTCCGGTGGAGGGTCGGCGATGCGCTTGCCGTTGAGGTACGCGCCCTCCCCGCGGCGCGCGGTCCACTCCTCGCCGTAGCCGAAGTCGTACACGAAGCCGAAGACCACGTCGGCCATCGTCGGGCCGTCGGCGACGGCGATCGACAGCGCGTAGCTGCGCATCCCGCGCTTGGCGTTCAGCGAGCCGTCGAGCGGGTCGATGACGACGCGCACGTCCCCGCCGCCGTAGTCGACGATCCCCCGCTCCTCGCTGATCGCGACGAAGCGCGCGCCGGCCGCGTGGATCGCGTCGAGCTGCGCGAAGACGGAATCCTCGGCCTGCTGGTCGATGACGAGGGTGCGGTCCCCGCCCTCGCCGCGATCGCCAGTCTCGATGACCCGCTCACGGCTCGTCGGGTGCTCGATGAGGACCTCGCGCAGCCCCTGCGCAGCCGTGCGGCAGGCCGTGAGCCAGTCGGCCTCGAGCGCGTTGGGGGAGGGCGACATGCGAGGGCATACTAGGCGTGGTGTCCACGCTCACCGATGCCCAAGCGCGCGCGGTCGCACACCCCGCCGGACCCGTCCTCGTGCTCGGCGGCGCGGGCACCGGCAAGACCACCGTGCTCGTCGCGCGCTTTCAGTGGCTGGTCGCGCAGGGCAGCGCGCCGGAGTCGATCCTCGCGCTGAGCCCCTCGAGCGCCGCGGCCGCCTCGATGCGCCGCCAGGTCGAGGACGCGCTCGATCGCCCGTACGAGGAGCTCGCCGTGCACAGCGTGCGCGAGTTCTGCGCGCGCCTGCTGCGCGCGGAGACGGCCGAGGCCGGCGTCGACCCGTTCTTCGCGCCCGTCACCCGCGCCGACCGGCTCGCCATGCTGCTCGACCGGATGGACGACCTGCACCTGCGCCGGCACGACATCGGCGGGCGGCCCGCGGTGCTGCTCGCGGGCGTGATCGACCGCATCGACCGCCTCAAGGACGAGCTCGTCAGCGCCGCCGACTACGCGGCGTGGGCGCAGGCGCTGCCCTCCGAAGACGACGCCGACCGCGCCCGACGAGCCCGCGAGGTCGAGTTCTCCCAGCTCTACCTCGACCACGACCGGCTGCTCGCGCAGGAGGGCGCGCTGGACGCCGGCGAGCTCGTGCTGCGATCGATCGCGCTGCTGCGCGAGCACCCGCACGTGCGCAGGCGCGTCGCCGAGCGCTACCGCCACGTGCTCGTCGACGAGCTTGCCGACCTCGGCTTCGCGCCGGCGCTGCTCGTCGAGCTGCTCGTCGCCGAGCACTCGAGCCTCACCGCGGCCGCCGACGACGACCAAGCTGCGCGGCGGCTGCGCGGCGCGGCGGCCAAGAACATCCGCGACTTCGAGCGCGCGCACCCGGACGCCGAGGTCGTGCGGCTCGAGCGCTCGCTGCGCTGCCCGCGGGCCGTGCTCGACGCCGCACGCGCCGTTGTCGAGCCGATCGCAGGCCGGCTCGGCACGCCGCTTGACGGCGAGCCGGGCGGCTCAGTGCGCTTCTGGCGCGCGGCCGACGACCGTGCGCAGGCCCAGGCCGTGGCCGCCGAGGTCGAGCGCCTCGTGCGCGGCGGCTGTGAGCCCGAGCGCATCGGCGTGCTCGTGCGCTCGCTGCGCGACGAGGGGCGCGACGTCGCCGTCGCGTTCGAGGAGCGGGCGATCGGCTTTCGCACGGTGGGCGAGGCCGACTTCTTCGCGCGCGCCGAGGTCCGCGACGTGCTCGCCTGGCTGCGCCTCCTGGCCGACCCCAACGACGCCGGCGCAGTCGTGCGCGCGCTCTCGCGGCCGCCGGTCTCGCTCAAGTCGGTCGACCTCGCGCGCTGCGTGCAGATCGCGCGCCGGCGCAAGCTCGACATGGTCTCCGCGCTCAAGGCCGCCACCGAGTCGCCGCAGCTCGAGTACGAGGCGCGCGAGCGCATCCACGCGTTTCTCAAGCTCTACCGCGAGTCGTCGGCGACGCTTGACTCAGACCGGCCGGACCTCTACCTGCATCGCCTGATCGAGCGCCTCGCGCTGCGCCGCCAGCAGGTCTTCAGCGCGCAGGCCGACGTCGTCGAGCGCCTGGTGCATCTCGCGCGCCTGGGCGAGCTCGCGAGCTCCTACGCCCGCCGCGCGCCGTACGCGACCCCGCGCGACTTCGCGCGCTACGTCGCCGCGGTCGCCGAGACCGACCTGCGCGACGAGGATGGAGCCCCGCCGCGCGAGGGCGCGGTGCAGGTCATGGCGCTCGACGCCGCCGCCGGGCGCGAGCTCGACCACGTCTTCGTGCTCGGCCTCGCGTCGGCGCGGATGCCGGGCGCGCGCCTGCGCGCCGCCGAGCCGATCCCCGACGCGCTGCTGCGCGAGGAGCTCGGCCCCGACGACCACGCGGCGCACGTCGCGGCGATGCGACGGCTGCTGCACACCGCGATGACGCGGTCGCGGCATGGGCTCGTGCTCGCCTATCCGGCGCGCTCGGCGAGCGGCGCGCTGCAGCCGCCGTCGCCGTTCGCGGAGGAGGCGCGCGCGGCGGTCGGCGGCGAGTGGGCGGAGCTCGAGGAGGAGTTGTTCGGGCCGGCGGAGGCGCTGCACGCGACGTTCCAGGCGCTGCGCGACGAGCTGCTCGCGGGGCTGCCGAAGGTCGCCAAGGGCCTCGGTGAGCTGCGCCTGGACACCGACCTCGACGTCACGCACGCCGTCGTGCGCTACCTCGAGCTCATCAAGCTGGCGGCGCTGCTCGAGCGGCCCGCCGGGCAGTCGGTCGCCGAGGCGCTGGCGCCGGTCAACGAGCGCCTGGCCGCATCGGTGTCGCCGCTGCAGCGCGAGGTGCTGCAGACCTCGACGCTCGACGAGCTGCTGCTCGACGCCGAGCGCGACGACCGCGCGCGGGCGGCGGCGCGGGCCGCTCGCAGCGAGCCGTCGCTGATCGCGTTCTTGCCGCGCCGCGGCGCGGGCCTCATGCTGTCGGCGTCGGACATCGAGACCTACCGCGCGTGCCCGCTGCGCTACAAGTTCGCGCGCGTGCTCCGGGTCCCCCAGGAGCCGACGATCAACCAGCGCTTCGGGATCCTCGTCCACCAGGTGCTCGAGCGCTACCACCGTGGCCCCGCGGACATGCTCGGCCTGCTTGACGCGGCCTGGCCGAAGCACGGCTTCGGCGACTCCGACGAGGAGCGCCAGCTGCGCACGAAGGCCACGGCGGCGCTGCATCGCTACGAGCAGCGCCTCGCCGAGGAGCCGGTGCACCCGGTCTCGTTCGAGCGCGCGTTCTCGTTTCGGATGGGCGCGCACACGCTGCGCGGCCGCGTCGATCGCGTCGACCGGCTCGCGGACGGCGGCTACGAGCTCATCGACTACAAGACCGGCCGCCCGCGCTCTTTGGCCGCGCTGAAGGAGGACGTGCAGCTGTCGCTGTACGCGGTCGGCGCGCGCGAGGCGTGGCAGCTCGAGGCGAGCGAGCAGTCCTACCTCTACGTGCTCGACGACGAGAAGGTGCGCGTCCCGAGCGACGAGATCGACGCCGCCTGGATCGCCGACACGGTCGACGAGGTCGGCGCCGGCATCCTCGCGCAGGACTTCGAGCCGACGCCGTCGCACACGGCGTGCTCGATGTGCGACTTCCGGATAGCGTGCCCGGCATCGGAGCGATGAGCATCAGACGCGCGATCCCGGTCGTCTTCACGACCGACCCGGCGGGGACCCGCGCGTTCTACGAGGACTTCCTCGGCTTCCGCGTGAGCATGGAGGAGGACGGCTTTCTCATCCTCGTCTCGCCGAGCGAGCCGACGACGCAGGTCATCGTCGCGTGGGACCACCCGTCCGTCATGGACCCGCAGGTGCACCGCATCGACATCTCGGTCGAGGTGCATGACGTCGACGCGGCGCATGCCGACGCGGTCGCGCGCGGCCTCGACATCGTCTACCCGCTCACCGACGAGCCGTGGGGCATCCGCCGGTTCTTCGTCCGCGAGCCGAGCGGGACGGTCGTCAACGTCGCAAGCCACATCAGCGAGCTGCCAGGGGCGTCGTAGCGGCGAATCGCGCGCACCAAACCCGCGGCGCCCGCCGCGCACGTGTCGCGAGCCGAATCCGCCAGCAGATTCAGAGCGCTCCCTTCGTCGAGGAGCGGCACCCTCTGCCGGGGCGGCTTTATGTCGAGTAATGGGCGCTATCCGCCCATTACTCGACACGGTTTGCGGCGAGCCAGGCCGTAATGCGGCTTCGCACGAGCGTGCTTCTCTCGCGCCGAGCGACCGCAAGCGTTGGAAGAGTCGACTTCGCCGATCTCGTGTACGTCGTGCACCGCTGTACCCACGCACACAGCGACGAGCCGCCGGGGACCGACATGCTTTCCGACGCCAACGTCACGATCGGATTAACGCGTATGACAGTCGTCGACGGCGCAGTCCGCCTCAGCGACAGGACCAGCTTCGCGTTTGTTCTGTCGCCGTGCTGATCGGACCGGATGTCGTCTTGGACTTCGGCGACTGGATGATCGGCCGCTGAGGCCGATGGGCAGCATTGTGTCGGCAAGACTGCGGCGCGAGTGCGGTCCCCATGAGAGCACTGCTTTCGCGCGTGGAAGGAGCGGTCTCGAGTGCACCTCAGCCGCAATGCCCGGGTCCCGCGAGGTCAGCGGCTACATCAACGACCCGCCGTAGCGGCTGACAGCGCGCGCAGCACCTCGACCGCCCGCTCGCCGTCGCCGGCGCCCACGAAGATGTGGTCGTGGTGCAGGCCGGCGATCACGTTCGCGCTGAGCCCCGCAACGGCCAGCGCCGTGCTGAACGCGGCGGTCATGCCGACCGCGTCGAGCGAGGAGTGCACCCGCAGCGTGATCCACTGCATCGCGCTCTCGTACCGGAGCCCCGCGCGGTGGGCGTCCTCCTGGCTCAGGACGAGCGTCAGGCCCTCGTCCTCGCGGACCCACGCGATGAGCTCGACGTCCCGCGGGACCTCGCCGTTGGGCGACAACGCGAAGACGTAATGGCCCGGGTGAAGCTCGGGGTCAAGCGACGTGAGCAGGACGGAAAGGTCGCGCTCGCCCGCTTTGCCCTTGCGCCCGGTCATGCCGCGGCGTCCTGGCCGTCGATCGGCTCGAGGCGGTGCAGCAGCAGCGGCAGCTCGCGCAGCAGCGTTTGCGCATCCCGGCTGATCGGGACCCCGGGCGGCGCCATCGCGGCGAACTCCGCGGCGACCATGAATCGCCGGTAGGCGCGGCGCTCCACCGCTGGCTGCCCTCGCAAGGACGCGCGGTAGAGCTCGCAGCCCATCTCGTAGAGCCAGGGCGTCTCGTCGCGGATCAGCGATGCGCAGACGAGCGCTGCCGTCCCGCGGCCGCCGCGATCGGGCCCGGCGATGACCCGCAGCATGTCCTCGAGCTCGGCCAGCGCGATCTGCGGCCGTCGTGGCCGGTGCCGCGCGCCGCCGTCGCGGCCCGGCAGGCGCGAGGGGAGGTCGTCGAACATGACCTTGATCTCCTCGAACAGCTTCGCGACCGACGGATAGTGGTCGTCGGCGAGGTCGTCCTCGACCTCGGGCAGCGCGGACAGGATCCTCTCGACGTTGTCGCGAAAGGCCTCGACCTGAGCGGTGAGCAGCTCGCGATCGGAATCGGCGTTGGGCAGGCCATGATCCCGTCGATGACCTGACGGCGCCGGGTCGGATCGCTGTGGGCGTCCGGCCAGCCTCGGGCGGTGTAGAAGATCGTGTCGCACTGATGGTCGCCGGCATATCCGAGCAGCCGTTCGCCGTCGGTGCTCATCGCGTGGTGGGTGTAGATCGACTCAAAGCCGCGCGCGCAGCCGTGATCGCGCGCTCGCCGCGCGCGTCGTCTCCCGGGTTCCACCGCTCGCCGACGAGATCCTCGACGCGAGGATCGCGCAGCTGGGCGACCAGCCGGTTCTCCGGGATCAGCTCGTGCATCGTCGGCAGTGTCTGGATCGGGACGCACTGGTCGGTGCACGCCAGAACTACCTTGCGCTTGACCGCGGGTACGACGGTCGGCATCGCGAGCCACACTCGATCGGGTCGGGTGGCGGGATCGCCGAGCACGTCGCGGAGTGTTGCGATCGTGCCGAGAACGGGGCGGTTCGGAGCGTTGGGCACGCCGCCGGGGTAGGGGTGATCGTCGATGAACCCGACGGCGTCGTAGCGGCGTCGCTGGCTCCCGTCGAGCTGCAGGCTCTCGAAGAGGTGCTGGCCCCCGGTGCCCGCGCCGACGATGAGCACCTTGTGGGCATGCTCCTCCTGCGGCGGCAGGCTGACCGATCGGGTGCGGTCGCGCTCGGACACCCCGGCCCAGGCCCAATCGGAGTTCTCCACGCCGCGGCTCAGGACCAGATCGGCGTCGTGCGACCACTGCGCGTGCCCGCTGGTCGAGCGGATGGCTTCGAGGTGATGCGCCGACTCGTCGTAACGCTCCCGGCGGGCGAGCATCCGCGCGAGCTCGAACGCGGCGTGCGGCGATGCCTCGGGGTGCTCGTACTCGATCGCGTCGCGCAGGAGCCACTCCTGGCGAGCCGGGCGCTCCCTGGCCTCCATCGACGCGAGGGCGAGCGCGGCGAACGGCGATACGTTGGGATCGGCCTGCGCGAGCGCCGATTCATAGAGGCGGGGCCCGTCGAGGCCGAGCTCCTCGTCACCGGCGAGCGTCGCGAGCTGAAAGTAGGCGAATGCCGCGACGAAGCGATCGTGCGCCGACAGCTTGGGCGTTGTGCGCGTCGCGGTCGGGATTGCAGACAGCTCATCGCGCGACGACAGGCCGATGCCGTCGAGGACGCGCCGGTACATCCGCACGGCGCGCGCGGACCGGCCGACGAGCCGCCATGCCGCCGCGAGGTCGAGCAGGAACTAGTGTGCGAGCGTCGTCATGCCGAACTGCTCGGCTTCCAAGAGCAGGCCGGCGGCTTCGTCGTACTCGCCGACGTTCGTCTCGAGGCGCGCCAGCTCGACACGAGCCCGAGCCGAGTCGAGCGCGGATCCCAACTGGATCGCCTTCGCAAGGTGCTCTCGAGCGAGTGGGACGTTGCCATCTGCCACCGCGATCTCCGCTTACACTAGAGCGATCTCGGAGAACCGCGGGGTGTCGTTGACGTCGTCGGCGTCAGGGTTGTTGTGCGCCTCGTTCATGTCGATGTGCTCCGATCGGGCTTGTTGAACAACGGTGGACCTCCGGCGCCGGCCGCGTCGAGTGCGGACAGCAGCAGAATCGCGTTCTCCAACGGAAGCGGTGCTTCGCGACTCCTCAGGATGCTGTGCGTCTTGGTTCTCCCTTGGTACTTGCCGCGCGCGAGCGCGGCGGCCTGGCTGGCGAGCTGGTGAGCGCGAGCGAGTCGCTCGGCGTTGCTGAGCTCGTGGTCGGGCATCGGGCGGGTCAGGACGATGGAGCTGCCGCTGACGGTGGTGAGGACCTCGCTGTGGTACGGCAGCTCCGGGTCGTAGGTGATGACCGTGGACTGGCGGCTCTCGGCGAGCGTCCGTGCCACGGTCTGGCTCAACCCCGGTCGCCGGGCGCTCGGATGCGCCGACAGAAGATTGCTGCGCGGACGTGGCGATCGGTCGTGGCGCTCGACGCGCAGCGCGTACTCGCGCTGCACGCGCATCCCCGGCGGAGTGCGCAGCGGGTGGACCTGCGGGACGAACAGCCGTTGAGCTTCGACGAGCGTCACGGGCTCGCGGGCCGTGTCCAGCTGGCCTTCGCGCCGAGATGGTGCGAGCACTCGCAGCCGGCTACCGTCGAGAGCTCCTGCAGGTTCGGCTCGCCGGCGGCCTCGCGCAGTGCCTTGCCGATCGTGGCCATGTGGCGCCGGGTGGGGCGCGAGCCGACACGCTCGTTGGCGCATACATCCGAAAGAACTCCCGGTGGGGATCTTCGTCGGGTTGCGCACAATCCACGACCATCCGCCGAGGATGCCAGCAGCGCGCCACGGCGGCGCGCAGTCTGGATTATTTGCCGCGGGCCGGCTTCAGCGCTCGGGGCCCTGCTGGCGCAGGAAGCGCTGGAACTCTGACGCGATCGTGTCGCCGGACGGCAGGTCGCCGGGGCCGAGCGACGTCGTGTCCGTGCCGGCGGCCTCCTCGAGGCGCTCGACGAACGCCTGCACCTCGGGATCGGACTGCACCGCGCGCGAGACCTGGCGCTCGTAGTCGCCGGTCGCGTTCTCGAGATCCGTCGCGTCGACCGACACGGCGACAAGGCTCTCGATCTTTCGCACCAGCGCGAGCGCGGCCTTCGGGTTCGGCGCCGCCGCGACGTAGTGCGGGACGCTCGCCCACAGCGACGCCGACGGCAGCCCCGCGTCGCTGCACGCCGTGTGCAGGACGCCGACGATGCCCGTCGGGCCTTCGTACGTCGTCTCGGGGACGCTGAGCTTCTCGACGAGGGTCCCGTCGGACGCGAGGCCGGTGATCGACACCGGGTGCGAGTGCGGGACATCGGCGAGCAGCGCGCCCATCGTCACGACGAGCTGCGTGCCCAGCGCCTCGGCGAGATCGATGATGTGCTGGCAGAACGAGCGCCAGCGCATCGAGGGCTCGGGACCCTGGACGAGGATGAGGTCGCGCGGCGCCCGCGGCACGCGCGCGGCGAAGATCTCGATGCCCGGCCACGTGATCTCGCGCTTGCCCTGATCGTCGAAGCTGATCTGCGGCCGCGTCGACTGGAAGTCGTAGAAGTCCTCGGGGTCGATCCGGGCGAAGCGCTCGGCCTTCAGCGACTCGCCGATGAAGGTCAGCGCGGCCGACGCGGCGTCGCCGGCATCGTTCCAGCCACTGAAGGCGCAGATGATCGCTGGGGCTCGAAGACCGTCCGGGCGGCTCTCCCAGATCAAGGGCTGCATCCGATTCAAGGTACATCATGGGTCGATGCGGCTGGCCAGCTTTCCCCGATGACCGTCGCGACGCTGCGCGCCGGGCAGGAGGTCGACGGCGTCTTCGCGTGCACGCGCAAGGACCGCCTCATGTCGCGCGGGGGCACGCCGTACCTCGCGGTCGAGCTGCGCGATCGCACCGGCGCGGTCCAGGGTCGCGCGTTCCGCGACGCCGACGTGCTCGCCGGGCGCTTCGACCGCGGCGACATCGTCCACGTCGCCGGCCGCGTCGAGCGCTTCCGCGACGAGCTGCAGGTCGAGCTGCGCACGATCGGCCGCGCGCCCGCCGGCGACGTCGACCCGGCGGCCTTCCTGCCCGTCGCCTATCGCGACCTCGACGAGCTCGACGGCTTCCTCGAGCACCTCGCCCGCGAGGTCCACGACCCCGGCCTGAAGGCGCTGCTGGATGCGCTGCTCGGCGACGCGGGGCTGCGCGAGCAGTGGCGCCGCGCGCCGTGCACGCGCAACGGCCATCACGCCTACCTCGGCGGCCTGCTCGAGCACACCGTCGCGGTCGCCACGCTCGCCCTCGACGCCTGCCAGCTGCACCCGCGGCTTGACTCCGACCTGCTGATCGCGGCGGCGCTCGTCCACGACCTCGGCAAGACGCGCGAGTTCACGTACGGCGCGGAGATCGGCGTCACCGACGCGGGGCGCCTGCTCGGCCACGTCGAGCTCGGGCTCGCCCTCCTGCGCGACCGCGCGGCGGGCATCGGCACCCTCGACAACGGCCGCTTCATCGCCCTCGCGCACTGCGTCCTCACGCACCACGGCCCCGACAGCGCGCCGGGTCGCCGCTTCGGCTCGCCCGAGGCGCTCGCGCTGCATCGCCTCAACGCGCTGGACGCGTCCGTCAAGGACGCGCTCGAGCACGGGCTCGGGCCTCGATAGTTCGCTGCGCCCGCCGCGAGCGGCGTAGGGTGCTTCGCACATGCTGCGCGTCGCACTGCCGCTGTCGGTCGCGCTGCTCGCCAGCCTCGGCACCCAGGCGTCCGTCGCGTCGACCGTGACGCGGGTGTCCGGCGAGATCCGGGCGATGGCGTTCAGCGGCGACGCGCTCGTCGTCGCGCGCCAACCGGCGCGCGGCGGACTAGTGCTCGAGCGCCTCGCCGCCGGCTCGCCCGCGCAGACGATCCTGCGGACGACATCCGAGGACGACGACGACGAGATCTCGCTCGCGGCGTCGGCCGACGCGCTCGCGTTCGGCCTGAACTCCGACTCGGACGACAAGCTCGCCCCGAGCCGCGTGATGATCGGCCCCGCTCGCGGGCCGCTGCGCGAAGTCGCGGCCTGTCCCGCCGGGCTCATCGTCTCGCCCGTCGCGGTCGCCGGGTCGCGCGTCGCGTGGCGCGAGGGCAACTGCGGCGAGCCCGCGGAGGAGCCCAACGTCGTGACCCCCGGCGTGATCGCGGTGGGTGACGCCGATGCCGGCGCTGCCGTGCGCCGCACCGCCGTCCCGGGCGAGCGGCTGCTCGTCGGGCTCGTCCTGGGAGCCGGGGACGTGGGCCTGCTCGGGACCGTGGCGCCGTCGTTCTTCGGCTTCGACACCGAGGTCCGTGCGTTCTCGCCCGCGGGGCTCGGGGAGGCCGTCACCGCGAGCCGGGGTGCGCTCGTGTCGCCGGTTGGTGTGCTTGACGACGGCACGCGCGTCTTCCTGCAGGCGGGCCTCGAGGAGGACGGTGACGACGACTGCCGCTCCGATCAGCTCTTCACGATCGCGCCCGCGACGACCGCCCGCCGCCCGGTCGCGCTTGGCGGCTGCCTCCTCACGGCGTCGACCCTCGGCCCGCGCGACGCCACCGGCCCCGTGGCGGCAGGCGATCGGATCGTGGGCTTCCTCAAGGCCCCGTCGGCGAGCGAGCGCTCGCCCAGCGAGTCGAGCTCGATCGTCAGCCTACGCGGCGACGGCGGCGACCGGCGCGTGCTCGTCAAGGGCGCGTATCGCGCGCCGGAGGGCGTCGCGGCGGCAGGCGGGCAGGTCGCGTGGTGGCAGCCGCGCTGCGCGGGTGGCCGGGAGATCGTCGTCCAGTCGGCACCGGAGCCGAGCGCCAAGCTGGCCGCGTGTCGCGCCGAGATCCTCACGCGCCGCGCGCGCGTCCGACGTGGCTCCATCGGCGTGCGGCTGCGCTGCCCCACCGGCTGCGAGGGGTTGCTGTACCTCCGGCGCGGTGCCACGCGGCGCTTCGCGTTCGAAGCCGGGACGCGGACGCTGCGGCTGCCGTTCACGCTCGGCAAGCGGCGCCGGGCGATCGTCCAGGCTGAGCTGTCGGTCGAGCATGGTCCGCCGCGGGCGACGCAGATCAGCGTGCGTCGCTGACGAGCGCCCGGCGCACGAGCTGCGCCGCGACGAACAGGATCAGCAGCGCGAAGCCGACCTCGAGCGCGCGCTGCGGCACGGCGTTGGCGATCGCGACGCCGCCGGCCGCGCCCGCGAGAGCCAGCAGGCCGAGCGTCACGCCCGTGCGCAGGTCGACGTTGCCATGCGCGCGCTGGCGCCATGCGCCGACGAGCGCTACCGGGATGATCGCCAGCAGCGACGTCGCCTCGGCGTCGATCTGGCTCAGGCCGAGGCCGAGCGTCAGCGCTGGCACGAACAGCGCGCCGCCGCCGACGCCGAGCAGGCCGGCGACGACCCCGGCCGCCAGCCCGATGAGCATCGCCTCGATCACCGCAGCAGGAGGTCGACGGCGGTCGCGACGAGCATGGCCGCGAAGAACAGCGAGATCGCGCGCGTCGAGATGCGGCGCTGCAGCTCGGTGCCGGCGATGACGCCCGCGACCGCCGGCAGGCCGACGAGCAGCCCCTCGCGCAGGTGCAGGTTGCCGTAGGCGCCGTGCACGGCGGTCGCGACGCCCGCGATGATCACGATCGCCGCGAGCGACGTGCCGGTCGCCTCGCGCTCGCCGAAGCCGAGCCACAGGACGAGCAGCGGCACGATCACGACGCCGCCGCCGACGCCGAAGAGCCCGCTGAACAGGCCCGCCAGCGTGCCGATCGCGGCGAGCGCGATGGTTCGGCGCGAGGCCATGCGCGGCATACTAGAAGTCATGTCCGCCGCCGCCACGCTCGCCGAGGCGCTTGCCCCGCTGCGCGCCGATCCGGCCCGCGCCGGCATCCTGCTCGACATCGACGGCACGCTCGCTCCGATCGTCCGCCACGCGGACGACGCGCACGTCCCGGAGCCCACCCGCGCGCAGCTCATCGCGGTCGCGAAGCGCTACGCGGTCGTCGGCTGCATCAGCGGCCGCCAGGCGCAGGTCGCGCGCCGGATCGTCGCGCTCGGCACGATCGCCTACGTCGGCAACCACGGCTCCGAGCTGCTGGCCCCCGGCGGCGGGGCGGTCGAGATCGATCCGGAGATCGCCGAGCACGAGCCGGCCGTGCGGCGCTTCGCGCGCGACGCGTACACGCCCGCGATGCAGCGCCTGCGCGTGCGCGCCGAGGACAAGCAGGCGATCGCCGCCTTTCACTGGCGCGGCGCGCCCGACGAGGCCGCCGCCGAGGAGGCGGTGCGCGGAATCGCCGACGCGGCGGAGGCCGAGGGCCTGTTCATCCACTGGGGGCGCAAGGTCCTCGAGGTGCGGCCGCCGGTCCAGATCGACAAGGGGCGCGGCGTGCGGCGCCTGCTCGGCGGCCGCGGGCTGGCGGCGGGCATGTACGTCGGCGACGACAAGACCGACATCGACGCGTTCGACGGCCTGCACGCGCTCGTCGCGGAAGGCGAGCTCGGCGCGGCCGTGTGCGTCGGCGTGCGCTCGGACGAGACGCCGCCGGAGCTCGAGGAGGCCGCGGACGTGCTCGTCGAGGGGCCGGTCGGCGTCCGCGAGCTGCTGACCGCCCTGCTGCCCTAGCGTGCGGTTCGTCGACTTCCTTCGCTCCGCGGTCCTGCTGTGTGCGGGCGCGGCGACGGCGCTCGCCGCGGTGACCGTGCTGGCCTCGGGCCGCGACCCGAGCGGCGACGTGCTCGTGCTCGTCATCGCCGGCTGGTGGCTGGTCGCCGCGCTGATCGGCGCGTGGATGGGCCGCCAGACGCAGACGAACTCCCCGATCGCGCGGCTGCTCGCAAGCGCGAAGTCGACGTCCTCACTGCCCGAGCAGCGCCCCGGCGCGCTGCTGCTCAACCGCATGTGGCCGCTGCTTGTGTCCACGATCCTCGCGCTGGGCCTCGGCCTCGTCGCGCCGCAGATCCCCGGCATCGCGACCGGCTTCGCGATCATCGCGGCGCTCGCGTGGCGCCGCCAGGAGGCAGCGGTCTCGGCGATCGAGGAGCGCGACGGCGTCGCGTTCTACGTCGAGCCGACGTCGCCGCTGAAGCCGATCAAGCTCATCCGCGCGCCGGGCTTCCGGCGCGACCTGGTCTCGGTCAACGGCGGTGCCGCGCGCTGACGCGGCACCGTCGTCGGACGCGGCGTCAGAAGATCCGCTCGCCGCGCAGGCGATGCTTGATCGCCTCGCGCCCGTTGCTCAGCAGCAGCCGCCGCGTCTCGGGGTCGCCCCGGCGCATCGCCCACAGCGCCGTCTTGGCGATGATCGGCGGCTTGGGGCTCATGAAGCGCACGTTCGGGTCGTTGAAGCCGAAGGGGTGGGGCATGAAGTCGCACGCCCGCAGCTCGTCCCACAGCGCGTCGGAGGTCTCTTGGGGGGTTGCCTCGCCCGCCTGACAGGCATCGCAGCGGCGCACCATCTCGTCGAAGAGATGCTTGTAGCCCTCGTGCTCGGGCCAGTCGAAGCCGAGGTAGGGCACCTCCTCGAGGTCCGTGAAGTGGCGGTCGTCGGCGTCCTTCTCGAACTTGGTCAGACCCTCGCGCAGGCGGAACGTGCCCGCGTTGTTGCCCCAGACCCAGATCCGGAAGATGGCCTTCCACAGGCCGAAGTGCGAGAAGCCCGTGAAGCCGGCGTTGACGATCTCGTCGTTGTAGTCGAACAAGCCCTGCTGCAGGCGCTCGATGTACTCGAAGCGCTCGGCCGAGAAGTCGTCGTCCTTGGTCGCGCGGATCAGCCGCCACGCCAGCGCGTTGACCGCGTCCCCGGTGTTGGCGAGGCCGTAGGAGAACAGCGGGTCGATGAACGCCCCGGCGTGCGACAGCAGGCACCAGCGGTCGCCGACCGTCTGCTTGGAGCCGTACTGCAGGCGCTCCGTCGAGATCCACTCGCGCACCGGCACGCCACCGGCGAACTGACGCTCGATGTCCGGGTAGCGCGACGCGTGCTCCATGAAGTCGTCCGCCGGCGACTTGGCCGGATCCTTCGGGTACAGCCGCGGATCGAGTGTCAGCCCGACCGAGCACAGCGGGTTTCGCGACAGCGGGCTGTTGTCGAAGCCGATGACCCAGAACCAGCCGCGCTCGAACATGTGGTGGACGGTGCCCTCGTACCACGGCACGGGCGGCTTGTCCTCGGGCCGGCGGTCAGGCCACAGGTCATCCGTGTGCGTGACGCCCAGCATGTGCGTCCACAGCGAGCGCGAGTGGTGCTTGAAGCGCGGCGGATCCTCGCGCAGGTTGAACTTGTCGGCGAGCGGCGAGCGGAACCCGGAAGCATCGACGACATAGCGCGCGTGGTACGCGTCGCCGTCGGTGCCGTACAGGGTCACGCCCGCATCGTCGATGTCGACGTCGGCGACGCGGAAGTCCTGCCGCGGCGTGCACCCGCACTTCACCGCCAGGTGGAAGACGAACGCGTCGGAGTCCTGGCGGAAGAGGTGGTGGGCCTCGTGCAGCAAGCCCGGGGTGTGGAACTGATTGACCTCCTGCGGGTCTTGGAGCTGCCCCGGATCGTGGCGCAGGAAGCCGAAGTGCGTCTTCGTGCCGAACGACGGGCCGATCACCTTGGCGCAGTCGGCCAGCGTGCACAGCGTCGTCAGCTCGGGCACGTTGTAACGGGCCGCGATGATCCGCTGCGTCACGTTCGTGTAGGGGATGGTCGCCTCGCCGACGGCGAAGCGCGGGTGGGTCGTGCCGTCGAGCAGCAGGACGTCGACGTCGTTGCGCGCGAGCGCGGCGCCGAGCATGGATCCGCCCATGCCCGACCCGATGATGGCGACGTCGTAGACCTTGTTCGTCGATGGTGCCGTGCCGTTGGTGTGGGTGCTCATCGTGTTCGTCTCCTCGTGAAGGGGTGGGCTAGGCGGCCAGCGGCGTGCGGAAGCGCCGGCCCACGATCGGCCACTGGGCGACCACGTGCTTGAGCTCCTCGGCGAGGTCGAACTCGTCGCGCGAGAGGCGCTTGCGGATGAACAGCGTCAGACCCTCGTCGACGAGCTTGCCGATCTCCGGCGGCGCGCCGTTGCGCGCCCAGCGCAGCGTCTGCACGACCTTCGGCGGGCTCGCGTCGAACCAGCGGTTCGACGGGTCGGTGAGCCCGAACGCGGGCGGCGAGAAGTCGGCTTGCAGCAGCCGGTCCATGACCGCGCGCGTGGCATAGGCGGCGTCCGAGCGCCCCTCGGCCACGGCCTGGACGTCCTCGCTGACGGCCGCGTACATGCGCGTCAGCGGCTCGTAGTCGGGCAGCGATCCCTGCGGCGCCAGCCGCTCGAGGCGCGCCAAGTCCGCCACGTCATGCGAGTCGAGGTAGCGCGCGTACGCGCGGTTGATCTCGAACGTCGCGAGGATCTGTCCCAGCGACCACACACGAAACCAGCCGTCCCACAGCTCGTAGTGCGAGAACGACGTGAACGCGTTGGCGACGAGGTTGTCGTTGAAGTCCAGCAGGCCCTGCTCGAGCTCCTGGACCGGCTGGAAGCGCTCGACGGAGAAGTCGTCCTCGCTCAACGCGTCCAGGATCCGCCAGCCCAGCGCGTTGATCACCTCGAACGAGTTCGACAGCCCGCGCGAGAACAGCGCGTCGACGAAGCCGGCGGCGTGCGAGGTCAGGCACCAGCGCTCGCCCACCGTCGTGTGCGAGGAGTACTGCAGCCGCGGTGTCGACACCCACGGACGGACGGCCCGGGAAGAAGCGAACTGGCGCCTGATGTCCGGGAAGCGGTCGATGAAGGCGCGGAACTCCTCCTCCGGCGTGCCGTCGAACGACGGGTGGACGCGGGGATCGACCGACAGGCCGACGCTGACCAGCGGGTTGGTGGCGCGGGCGTGGTTGTTGAACGGGATGACCCAGATCCAGCCGCCCTCGAACAGGTGGTGCAGCGTGCCCTGGCTCCACTTCGTCGGGGCGCCGTGCGAGACGCGCGGCACCGTCTGCTCGTACGGGGTGACGTCGACCATGTGCGTGAACAGCGAGCGCGAGTGGTGGCGCAGCCGGGTCGGCTCGTCGCGCAGCCCGAGCTTCGTGGCAAGCGGCGAGCGAAAGCCGCTGGCGTCAACGACGTAGCGGGCGCGATAGGTCGACCCGCGCTCGTCGGTGAGCGTCGCGCCGTCGCCGTCGAAGTCGACGTCCGCGATCTTCGTGCGGGGCTTGAGCTCGACGCCGTAACCGACGGCCACGTGCATCATCCAGGCATCGACGTCCTGGCGGAAGAAGTGGTTCTCGATGTGGGTGATGCGCGGGATGGGGAACTGGTGCGCCTCGTCGTAGCGCTGACGCTGGCCCTCGCGGTGGTAGAGGAAGCCGAAGTTGCGCTTGATGCCGCTCGACGGCGAGATGTTCGCTTGGACGTTCTCGAACGTCGTCAGCTGCTTGATCTCCGGGACGTCGTAGCGCTCCGAGATGAGGCGCATGAGCATCGACGTGTAGGGGATCGTCGATTCGCCGACGGCGAAGCGCGGATGGCTGCCGGCGTCGATGAGCATCACTCGCGCCCCGCCTCGGGCCAGCACCGCGGCGAGTGCCGAGCCGGCAAGGCCTGAGCCGAGGATGGCGACATCCGTGTCGGGCCGGGCAGCGGAGTTCTTCGTGGGCATGACGTGTCTCCGATCTGTTGTCGGTTTCTCAGCGCGCGCCGGCCGGCGCCCCGCCGGTCTCGGCGCGGGTGGGCCACAGGTCGAGGCGTCGCAGCAGGGTCTGCGCCCCGTGCGCTCCGAGCATCACGAGCAGCCCGCCGAGCGCCCACGCCCCCAGCACCGCGAGCTCGCCCGCGACGGCGTTGGCGTCGAAGTACAGCGTGCTGCGCAGCGATTGGACAGCCGCGCTCAACGGCAGGCCGGGCTCGATCCAGCGATATGCGGCAGGCACGAAGTGCGTGAGGCCGCCCGGCCCGCCGCTGGCGGGGAAGCCGATGATCACGAACGTGAGCACGGCGAGCGCAGCCCCTGGCGGCGCCATCCGGGCGAGCGCGGCGGTCGGCGCGGACACGGCGAGCGAGAACAGCGTCGCGATCCCGGTCAGCGCGAGGTAGCTGCCGGAGAGCGCTCCGATCACCCAGTCGGCAAGGCCGACGTTGACCGCGGCGAGCACGATCGCGAACGCCACGAGCGCTGCCGCTTGGACGGGCGCCCGCAGGCCCCGCGAGACGAGCGACGACATCGCACCCAGCAGCAAGCTCGGAAGCAGGATGCTGGTGGCCAGGAAGAAGCCGGCCAAGCCCTGGCTGTCGTGCTCCGGCAGGGGCGCGAGATCGGACACGCGCGGCTTCTGTCCGATGCCTTCTGCCACGGCGCTGAATGCCTGCGTGACAGCGTCGGCCGTGGCCTTGCCGCCGCCCTCGGCGATGAGCACGTCGGCCCCTGATGGCCCGGCGACGAGCGCGCCGCTGACGTCGCGCTCATCGACCGCCCGGCGTGCGGCGGCCGGGCTCGACAAGCGCTCGAATTCAAACGCGCCGGGCATGCGCTGCTCGAGGTTGGCTTCGACTTGCTGGGCCACCGACGCCGGGGCAACCAAGCCGACCCGCACGTCGTGTGGCTTTGGCGTGTGGAACGCGGCGATGAAGGACCCGGCGAAGCACGCTCCGAACACGAGCGCGCCGACGCAGATGGCGACAAGGCGTTGCTCTGGGCTATGCATGACGAACCTCAGTGGCGCTGCGCGCTGGCCAGCCAGGAGCGTCCCGCATCGGGCTTGGCGGGATCGAAGGCGGGCGGCACGGGCCGGTCGTAGGTGCGGCCGACGGTCGCGAGGTCCAAGACCTCCGCTCGCCAGCCATGTCGCTCGAGCAGTTCGTCCAGCGGCTCGCGCGGGCCGCCCTTCCAGACGCCCGCGAGCTCCGGGTCGACGGCGGCCCTGGCGGCGCGCTGCGCCTCGGAGTCCTCGCGGTGCTCGATCGCGAGCCGGCTGCCCGCGGCCGAGAGCGTGGCGATCCGCTTGAGCAGCGCCTCGACCTCGTCGGACGTGAGGGCGTAGATCAGCCCCTCGACGAGCCAGGCGGTCGGCTGCGCGGGATCGAACCCGGCCATGGTCAACCCGGAGGACCAGCTGCCGGCCAGATCGGTCCCGATCGTGATGCGGCGGCACTCGGGCTGCGCGTCGGCGTCGATCAGCACGGATTCCTTGAACCGCAGCAGGTCGGGGAGGTCGATCTCGAAGATGCGCGTGCCTTCGGGCCAGCGCAGCCGGAACGCCCGGGCGTCCATCCCTGCACCCAGCAGCACGACCTGCCGGCAGCCTGCCGCCACGGCCTCGATCAGCTGGTCGTCGAGATAGCGGGTGCGGATCGCCACCTGCGCGCCCAGCGTGGCCTGGAAGCGGTCGATCGTGTCGTAGAAGTCGTCTCCGACCCCTGCGGCGTCCACGAAGCGCGCCGCGTATGGATCGTCGAAGAGCGAGTCGGGCCGGTCGGTCTCGACGGCCCGTGCGTGGGCGATGCGCAGGGCGGTCGTCTCGACTGCGGTGGGCGTCGACGAGGTGCTGTAGGTCATCGGTCTTCTCCTTGGGATGGTGTGCTCGGACGGGCTCAGGCCCGTCTCACCGTGTGGCCGCCGTGTCTTCGAGTGCGGATGCGTAGGCAGGCGGCTCGGGCGCGGGCTCGTGCAGCCCGACGACGTTGGGCGGCGTCTCGTGCCGGCGGCTGCCGAAGCGCTTGTCGGGGAACTTGAAGACGCGCATGCGGATCTGGTCGAACCCGCGATCGGGCACGAAGCGCGCGATCGCCGCCAGCGGGCGCCCCGACCTGCCGACCAGGTAGCGCGTCTTCGGCCGCTCGGCGGTCATGGCTCGCAGGACCTTGCGCGCGACCACGTCGGGGGAGGATCCGAACTTGGTCGAGTGCCCCGTGAAGGTCTTGACCGTCCCGCGATATGTGTCGGCATACAGCCCCCTGGCCTCGTCGCTGAGGGCGGCGATCGTGGCGTCGGCCTCGGCGCACAGCTTGTCGGCGGCGTCTGACCTGATGGCGGCGGGCTCGATCAGCACGACGTGGATGCCCCACGGCCGCAGCTCGAGCCGCAGCGCGTCGTTGAACGCGGCGAACGCCCACTTGGACCCGTTGAGGGGGCCGCCGAACGGCAGCACGACCCTGTCGCCGATCGAGCCCATGTTGATCAGCCGTCCGGCCGCCGTGCGCAGCTGGGGAAGGAAGGCCTGGGCGACGGCGATCTGGCCGAACACGTTGATCTCGAACTGGCGGCGGATGAGCTCCAGCGGCAGCACCTCGGACGGGGCGAGGTAGCCGACGCCGGCGTTGTTGATCAGGCCGGCGAGCCCGCGCCCGCCCGTGGCTTCGGCCACGGTGCGCGCCGCTGCGGCGATCTGGTCTTCGTCGCAGACGTCGAGGAAGATCGGGGTCAGCGCCCCTCGCGCAGCCTGCCGCAGGGATTGCGCGTCGGCCTCCTTGCGGACGCCCGCGAACACCTGGTAGCCATGGGAGGCGAGCCGCAGCGCGCAGGCGCGGCCGATCCCGGTTGAAGCGCCAGACACCACCACAGCGCCTCGTGATGACGATCTGGACATGTGGTCTCCTTTCAGTCCGACGTAATTCAACACCTGAGGACTTGTTGGATCCTAGGTGCCAGCGGGCGTCGCGTCAAGAGAAACTCAATAATTGATGAATCTCGCCGCGGTCGCGCGGGGCGATGGAGCGCTCGTCCGTCGGCGTGGCGACGAGCGCCAGGTCAGCTGACGAGGCTGACGAGCCCGACGAGCAGCGGCGCGAGCGCGAGCGCCGGCAGGAAGTTGCCGACCTTCACGTCCTTGAGGTCGAGCAGCTTCAGCGAGATGCCCATGATCAGCACGCCGCCGGTGGACGTCATCGCGGCGAGCGCCTCGCCCTTGAGCAGGTCGTCGAAGAGGCCCGCGCCCAGCGTCAGCGCGCCCTGCACGAGCAGCACCGTGATCGCGGCGAACGCGACGCCGACGCCGAGCGTCGATGCGAGCGCGATCGAGGCGAAGCCGTCGAGCATCGACTTCGTCGCGAGCGGCTCGAGGTTGCCGTTCAGCCCGTCCTCGAACGAGCCGATGACCGTCAGCGGGCCGACGCAGAACAGCAGGCTCGCGGTGAAGAACGCCTCGCTGACGGTCGAGTGGGCGTTGCCGCGCTGCGCGCGCGCCTGCAGCCGGTCGCCGAGCCGGCTCAGCCGGCCTTCGATGTCGAGCGCCTCCCCGGCGAGGCCGCCGAGCAGGACGGCGCCGAGCACGTAGAGCGCGCTCGTGTCGCGCCATGCGAGCGCCAGGTCGATGCCGATGACGCCCGTGACGAGGCCGAGGCCGGCGAGCACGCGCTGCTGAAGCCCGGCCGGCAGGCGCCCGCCGACCGCGACCCCGATCGCCGTGCCAACCAGCACCGCGGCGACGTTGATCAGCGTGCCGCTGATCGGCACGGACTGAAGGACCGCCGCGGTGTGCGTTGCCGTGCCCGTCATGCGATGCGGGAGGATGGCAGGCCGCATGCCTTCGGCCGACGTCCTCATCGTCTCGCTCGGCTCGACGCCGGGGCTGCGTGCGGACGTCGAGGAGCTGCGCGGCGCGATGCAGCGCGCGGGCGCGGTCGTCGAGGTCGCGGCGGCGCGGGCGCCGCGTTCGGTGCGGACGTTTGCGCTGACCGATCTTCTGTGGGCGCGTGCGGCACGGGCTGCCGCTGTGGAAGGCATCGCGAAGCACGCGCCGCGAGCGCTGCTTTACCACACGGTCACGTCCGCGCTGCTGTGGCCGCGGCCGGGCGCGATCCGCTTCGACGCGCCCGCGGCCGCCAACCGCCCCGGTCGTCACGGCCTCTGGCAGCGCCCGGTCGAGCGGCGCCGGCTCGCTGCCGCGCCCCTCCTCGTCCCGGTCGACCCGGGCACGCTCGCCGAGACGCCGCAGCCGCACGCGCCCGCGCTCGTCGTGGCGATCCCGGTCGAGCCTTCGGGGTCTGTCGCGGGGGCGGCCGCGCGCGACATCGCCGCGATCACGTACGCGGCCAACCCCAGCAAGAAGGGCCTCGACATCGTGCTCGCGGCGTGGGCGCGCGCGCACCGTGAGGGGGAGGAGCTCGTCGTCGCGGGCGCCGACGTTCGGATCGACGCCGCGGGCGTGCGCGTCGTCGGCCGCTTGCCGCACGACGAGTACCGCGCGCTCATGCGCCGGGCGCGCGTCTTCGTCTGCGCCCCGCGGCGCGAGGACTACGGGATCGCCCAGCTCGAGGCGCTCGCGGACGGCTGCGTGCTCGTGACGAGCGCGGCGCCGGGCCCGTACGCGGCGCTCCCGCTCGCTCGCGCGCTGAGCCCCCCGCTCGTCGTGGAGAACCCGGCCGCGCTGAACATCGCGCTGCGCCTGGCGCTCGACGCGCCGCCGCCGGGCTATCAGGAGCGCGCCGCTAGGGCGCTCGCGCCGTTTCGCCGCGCGGCGGTCGACGCCGTCGTCCGCGACGAGCTGCTGCCGCGGCTGCTTCCCTGAGCGGCTCGTCGTCGCTCGCCGCGCGGCGGATCAGCCCGCGCTCTGCTCCTCGGGCTCCCCGGCGTACGCGGCGGTGGTGCGGTCGCCCGCGGCCGTCGCCTCGGCCTCGTCGGCGCCCGCCGCGATGCTCGCGTCACGCCAGCACTCGCTGCTGCGCGTCATGAGCTCGCGACCCTCGTCCGTTGCCAGCCACGCGGCGGCCTGTGCCGGATCCACGGCTGCGCCGGAGGACACGTGCAGCGCGAGTGCCATGACGGCCAGGTCCCAGCCGACGCCGACCGCGCCGGGCCCGAACTCCGACCAGCGGGTGTCGTCGACGTGTGCGATGTGCTCGATCTCAAAGCGCGTCCCGTCCGCTTCGGCCGACAGCCGGACCTCGATCCAGCTGACCTCGCCGCCGTACTCCCACGTCGCGAAGAAGCTCGACGGCGGGGCGCAGCGCTCGATGGTCCCGCTCGCGTTGCCTTCGAGTTGGTAGGACCCGCCGGGGCGCAGGTCGCCCGTGACCGGCAGGAACCAGCGCGGGATGCGCTCGGGGTTCGTGCACGTGTCCCAGAGGTCGTCGATCGTCGTGTCGTAGACCTGGCTGATCGTGACCGTCCGGGCCTCCCCGGCTTCGAGCACGCGCGAGCCGACGGCTCGCCGGACGGCGCTGATCTGGTGGTCGACGTCGATCATGAGGCGGTCCCTTCGTCGGATGTCTGCTGCCGTCGCTGGCGCTTGCCGCGGGCGACCTCGGTCGCCAGCGCGTCGAGCGGTCCCGTCCACGCGCGGCGAAAGCGGTCCAGCCACGCGTCGACGTCGTGCAGCGGGTCATGCTCGACGGCGTACAGGCGCCGCGTCCCCTCCGGCCGCACCGTCGCGAAGCCGTTGTCGCGCAGCACCTTCAGCTGCTGCGACACGGCGGGCTGGGTGATCCCGAACTCCTCCTGGATGACCGTGCAGACCGCGCCCGAGGTCTGCTCGCCGTCGGCGAGCAGCTCGAGGATTCTGCGGCGGACGGGGTCGCCGAGCACGTTGAACGCATGCACGCCGGCCCGTATCAGGCAGCACTTATATAAGCGAGCGCTACGACGGGCAGCGGCCGACGCCGAACGGCACGCGGGCGCGAACGGTCGGCTGTCCGGCGACGCGAACCTCAAGCGGCACGCAGCCGCGGCGCTTCAACACGAAGCCGCCCGAGAAGCCCGTGATCGGGCCGACGGGTTCGTCGTAGCTGAACGCGGGTTGGTCGGCCGCGCAGGCCTCGAAGCGAACGGCCGCCCCCGGCTCTCGACGAGGCTTGCCGGGCTCGCTCGGCGCGTAGTCCAGCGCGGCCCAGCTCCGGGCGCTGCGCGCGATCGAGAGCGTGGCGCGGACCCCAGCGGGCACGCCAACCCCGGACTTGACGCCGTACAGCCGTCCCGTTCGATTGATCGCAAACGCCCGTGGGCTGGCCACGCGCGCAAGGCCGGCGAATCGCAGCGGCCCGATGGCGACCTGCCCGGGAAACGGCGCCAGAGTTGACGGCTCGCCGCCCTCGACGTGCTCGGCGCAGCCGCGCAGCGGCGGCGGCGGCTTCGCGCAGCGGCGACCCAGCTCGACCTTGACCCGGCGCGGCCGTTGCTGGTCGTCGACGTACACGTCGAGCGGCACGCAGGCCGGCTCGCTCACCATGACGAAGCCCGACCAGAACGTCACGGGCCCACCGGCGGTGCTCCGCGACTCGCCGGCCGAGCACGCGACGAACGTCACCGTGTGATGCCCGTCGACATCGCCCTGCGCAAGGCGCCCGTACCCCAGCGACGCGGTCCGCCGCGCACTCGGCACGACCGACACCGTCACCGTGTGCCCGGCCCGGACGAGCAGCGGGAACTTGTTCCCGCCGAAGCGGCGCGCGGTGGCGGCATCCGTGAACGTCGCGCCGCCGACGAGCGCCAGCGGCCCGACGACGCGGTTGCGCCGGTCGCGGTACGCGCCGGGAAACGCAGCCGAGGACTGCTGGGCGCAGCCGGTATGCACGCCGCCGCCCGGCGCCGCCTGCGCGCGCGAGCCCTCTGGGCCGCAGGTGGCTAGCAACATCACGGCGAGCGCGGCAACGGCCGCGGCGGTTGCGAGCGAGACGCATGTCCGGACGGTCACAGTGACGAGTACACCGCAGAGCTGTCCGGGGTTCCCCGGGCTACGGCGCCTTGGACTTCGGCTCGGGCTCGGGCGGATCGGCGCACGTGCGCGACTCCGCCTTGCCCTTGAGGATGCGCCGCAGCTCCTTGAGCATCGGCTTCCGATCGCGGATGGCTTGGCCGAGATCCTGCGTGCGGGCGGTCTCGGAGATCTCCCAGCCTGTCGCGGCCGTCGCGCCGGCGTGCGGGTTGGGACTGAGCCGTCGATACGTGACGTCGCGGTACTGGCAGGATTCGAGCCGGTCGCGCGCCAGGCGTGTGAGGTAGCCCTTGCCGACCTGCTTGCCGATCCCGAGCGCTGTGTTGCGATCCTCCAGCCGCGCGACATCGCTGTCGCTCACCTCCGGGTCGTCGTCGATCGAGACGACGATGAATTGGACGTGGGCGGCGCGATGCTTGGTTTTCCATGCATCGACGATCTGCGTCAGCTTCGGCAGCAGGTCGACGATCGTGAGGACACCGGAGTTCTCGACGTAGCCGCCGTCGCGTATCCATTGCGCGGGCAGGGTCCCCTCGCTGTGCGGGCACGGGGACGGCTTGCCGGGCTTGGGCTGCTCGCGTTCTCCGAGCCGGCCGGGAGGCTCGACGAACGGAAACCGCGCGCTCAGCAGCGCCGCGGTGATGAGCGGCACGTCGCTGATCGGCGGGCGGGCAGGCGCGTAGACCCGCCGGCCCGCAACGCTGTGCTCCCGCAGCTTCTGGGGATTGAGTAGGTCGTGGGCGTCGATCGAGCCGGCGGCCGGCTCGCCCGTCGGCGGCGTGCGGCATCCCGGATCGGAAAGGCGCGGCGGCGCGAGCTGCGCGCGAGAGAGGAGGACCCGACCATCGGCGCCATCCATCGCGCCGTTGAAGATCATGAGCGGCTTGCGGACCTCGCTGGCATTTGATCCCGGCTCAAGGAGGCCCCCACCGGGCGGAGGGACGATGCCGTCCGGGAAGCGCGCGACGGCGGCCTCCTGGATCAGTGCCCGGTCGGCGTTCACGCGGCAGCTCCAATCGCTCCGGCACTTGCGGGGATCGGTGTTGGCGCCGAGCATCGAGACGGGGAGGTCGTGAAAGAGGCCCCATGCGGCGATCGGCGACAGGACTTCTGGGCCGGTGGTCGCGTCGACCCACGGACGCTCCTTCCCCGTGATGGGGATGCCGTTGCGGACGAAGTGGTGGATGCCCACGGATCCGCCACTCACGGAGCTCGTGAGAAACAGCTTGCCATAGCGCTGCGGGCCTGTGCGGGCGGGTTTGCACTCTCGTCCGGCGGCTTGGCTCGGCTTCGTGCGGGACGACGCTCGCTTGGATACGTCGACCGGCCTCGCGCCGGTCTCGCCGAGCGGCATCCCTTTTCCGAACAGGCAGTCCAGCACGAGATCCGTCCAGTACGCGGCCTTCGAACCCCCGCCGCTCGCGGCCACGAGCAGCATCGGCATGTAAGGGGCGTCCGGGTTGGACGTGTACGCCGGCGTCCACGCGTCCTCAAGCCAGGCGTTCACCTCGTCCTGCAACGGCTGCGGCGCGGCATCCTTCGCGGCCGTGATGGTGCGGGCCTGGTGCACGTTGTCGTCTGCGAAGAACGCCCCCGCGAAGATCCAGGCGACCACTATCGTCAGCAGCGGGACTCGGTCGGGCAGCAGCCTGTGCGCCCACCGCGCGATCGCGCGAACCCGTCCGCGAGCTTGCGGCGGCGCTAGCAGCGCACGCCGGTCGCCGACGCTGCCCGCGAGGTGCAGCGCGAGCAGCGCCGCCGTCGCACCGGCGAACACGACGGCGAGCGTGCCGAACGCTCGAGGTGCGGCAAGCGGCTCGAGATACACGGCGACGGCGATCCCGAGCGCGACGCCGCCCGCTCCCCAGAACTGCGGAGCCCCGGGGATGTGCACATCGATGCCCGGGTACGCGAGCGCGCACGCGCCGGCGAGGAGCGCGACGATGGCCGCGACATCGGGAACGGTGACGTCCTGGACCGCGCCGAGGACCAGCGCCGCGGCGAGGCCCACGAGGCCAATCGTCGGGGCGAGCGCGCGCTTCCACAGCGAGGCGGCAGGCGCCGGCTGCGGCGCGGAGGCTTGCCGTCGCGACAGTCCGGCGAGGATGGCGAGCAGGACGCCCACAGCGGCGGTGATCGCCAGCAAGTTCTGGTCGTTGACCGACAACTTCGCCGGCAGCACGATGGAGTCGACGGACGCGGCCACGAGACCCGCGAAGACGATCGTGAGCGGCACGACCCCCAGCGAGTCCGGCAGACGGGTCAGGCGCGAGCCGTGAGAGAGGAGGTCGTCATGCGCCGGCGTGGCCCATCGCGTGGCGGCACCGATGAAAGCGAACAGGATGAGCACGCCGCCACCGAGCTCGAGGTCGAGCGCGCATGCTACGGCACCCACAATCAGTGCGACACAAAAGATTCCGACCTCCCATGGCGCGCGGGCGCCCTCGCTGGGGGGCGGCCAGAAGCCCGAGTCTCCGGAGAGCAGCAGGATGCGCGTCGCGCTGGCGCGGACGACCGCGCCGAGCAGCAGCGCGGCGGCGATGCCCGCCGCCGCGCGGCTGAAGGGCCCGTCTCCCCACGCTCGCAGGACGTCGGTCACCTGGCCGGCCGTGAGCGGGACGAGGAAGACGACCGCGAAGAGGGCGAGGAGCACGAGGAGCTGGATGCGGATCACCGCTGCGTGCCGCCAGCCGACTCGCGGGTCGCCGAGCGTGCTGCTCGCCGATGCGAGTGCGGCGACGGCGATGACGATCGCCGCGATGTGCAAGCCCCCGGGCCATGGGCTGCCGGTGTCGGTCTGCATGGCGCAGACCTGCCAGCCCAGCCAGACGACGATGGCCAGGACGCAGAAGACTCGCAGCCGCGCCAGTGTACGACGGTCGCGCTGCTCTTCCGCGACGCGCACGGACCCCGCATCGTCCTCGGCCTGCACGGCGAGCGCTGGGTACGCGACGCTCATCGCTTGCACTACGCGCGCGGCTTGGGCATCGCGCTGCACCCTGTGCGCGTCCAGGGCGTGGCGGGCCAGTCCGACCAAGCTCAAGGTCGAGGCGAGCCCGAATAGCGCGCCGAGGCCCATGGTGACCGTCCACAACAGTGTGAGGCTCGGGGTCACCCCACGGGCATCGTCATTGACCGCGTCATTGACCGCGCCGGCGACCTCGAATGTAATCGAGGCGGCATTGGCGGCGGCGAAGCGCTCGGCAGCGACGACGCAGGCGACGAGGCCCGCGAAGGCAAGGCCGAGCCAGATGTCCTTCGCCGACGGCTTGGCCACGGCCCATCCTCTTCCATGGTGCAGTCCAGTGCAAGCTGGTCCCGCCCCCGGTCCTCAGCGCCCGGTCAACCCAAGCGGGCGCGCTTGCGCAGCGCCGCGAACTCCGGCCACGGGCGCGTGTTCGCGACGTGCTCGGGCTCGAGCCACGCGCGCCGCGCCGTCGCGACGCCCCAGCGCACGTGCTCCAGGCGCTCCGCGCCGTGGGCGTCGGAGTCGATGAGGATCAGCACGCCCGCCTGCATCGCCGCGCGGGCGTGGACGTCGTTGAGGTCGCGGCGGTCGGGCGCCGAGTTGATCTCGAGCATCGTCCCCGTCCGCGCCGCCGCCTCGATGACCGCGTCGATGTCCAGCGCGTAGGGCTGGCGCGACGTGATCTTGCGCCCGGTCGGATGGCCGATCGCGTCGATCCACGGATGCTCGATCGCCGTGACCATCCGCTTGGTCATCTCCGCCCCCGGCATCCCGAACGACGTGTGGACCGAACCCACGACCCAGTCCAGCCGCGCGAGCAGATCGTCGTCGTAGTCCGGCGAGCCGTCGGGCAGGATGTTCGTCTCGGTCCCCACCAGCACCCGGATGCCGTCGACGCGCTCGTTCACCGCCGCCACCCGCTCGATCTGGCGCTCGAGCTCGTCGGGCGTGACGTGGTCGCCGAAGCCGTGCGTCGCCGAGTGGTCGGTGATCGCGATGTACTCATAGCCCCGCTCGAGCCCGGCGCGTGCCATCTCCTCGATCGTGTTGCGCCCATCCGAGGCGACCGTGTGCATGTGCAGGTCTCCGCGCAGGTCGTCCACCCCGATCAGTCGCGGGGCCTCGAAGCCCGGCGCCAGCTCGCCGCGGTCCTCGCGCAGCTCGGGCTCAGGGAACGTCAGCCCCAGGCGCGAGTAGACCTCCTCCTCCGTGGCGCAGCGCAGCGTCTCGCCCGTCTCGTCGTCGAGGATCCCGTACTCGCTGACGTGCAGCCCGCGCCGCACCGCCGCCTCGCGCAGCGCGACGTTGTGCGCCGCCGAGCCGGTGAAGTGCTGCAGGAGGTTGCCGAAGTTGTCGGGCTCGACGACCCGCAGGTCGACCGGCAGGCCGGTGTGCGTGCGCCCGCGCGCGGCGTTCTGGTTCGGCGCCGACGCGGACTCGATGAGGTCGAGCTCCCCGAGCGCCCGGACGAGCGCGCCCGGATCGGATGCCGTCGCGATGATGTCGAGGTCCTTCACGGAGTCGGCCTGCCTGCGCGCCGACCCCGCGAGCTCGACGCGCTCGGATGCCGGGTGCCTGCGCAGCGCGTCGACGATCGCGTCCCCGATGTTCAGCGCGCGGTGAAGCAGCACCCGCTGCGGCGGCCGCTCGCCGATCCCGGCGTCGATCGACGACAGCACCGAGGCCTCGAACTTCGGCCCGAAGCCCTTGACGTCGCGCAGCTTGTGGCCCTCCGCGGCGGCGCGCAGCATCGCGAGGGAGTCGATCCCCAGCTCGGTGAACAGCTTGCGCGCGCGCTTGGGCCCGAGGCCCGGCAGGCGCGTCATCTCGAGCAGCCCCGGGGGATACTTCGCGCGCAGCTTCTCCGCGGCGGGGATCGTGCCGGTGTCGAGCAGCGCGACGAGCTTCTCCTCGAGCGTCTTGCCGATGCCCGGCAGCGAGGTCACCGTCCCCGCGCGCGTGAGCCCCGACACCGACACCGTCGCGTCGCGCGCGGCCTTCGCCGCGGAGCGGTAGGCGAGCACGCGATGCACGATCGCGCCGTCGAGCTCGTAGAGGTCGGCCAGCTCGTCGAAGGCCGCTGCGATCTCGAGGTTCGAAGGGTCGGAGGCCACCGTGCCCGTAGGGTACGCGCGGCCGATGTCCGGACACGCCTGGCTCATCCTTCCCACGTTCGACGAGGCCGAGAACATCGAGCCGGTCGTGCGCGCCGCGCTGGGCGTGCTCGAGCGTGCGGCGCCCGCCGAGCACCGGATCCTCGTCGTCGACGACGACTCGCCGGACGGGACCGGCGCGATCGCCGACCGCCTGGCCGCCGAGCACGACGCCGTCGAGGTCCTGCACCGCACGGAGCGCACCGGCCTCGGCCCGGCCTACCTCGCCGGCTTCGCCCGCGCACTCGAGGGCGGCGCCGCGTTCGTCCTCGAGATGGACGCGGACTTCTCGCACGACCCCAACGACCTCGCGCGCCTGCTCGCCGCCGCGCAGGACGCCGACCTCGTTCTCGGCTCGCGCTACGTCGCGGGCGGCGGGGTCACCGACTGGGGGCTCATCCGGCGCTTCGTCAGCCGCGGCGGCTCGTGGTACTCGCGGATCGTGCTCGGCCTGCGCGTCCGCGACCTCACCGGCGGCTTCAAGTGCTTTCGCCGCGAGGTGCTCGAGGCGATCGACCTGCCGACGATCCGCGCGCGCGGCTACGCCTTTCAGGTCGAGCTGACCAACCGCGCGGTGCACGCAGGGTTCCGCGTCGTGGAGCTGCCGATCGTCTTCCGCGACCGCCAGCTCGGCACGTCGAAGATGACCCCGCGGATCGCCGTCGAAGCCGCGCTGCTCGTGCCGCAGCTGCGCTTCGGGCGCCGTCGCACATCCGGCCAGCGCAAGCCGCGCTGACCCGTCGCCGCCGGGCGGCGCGCCGATGCACGGTGAGTGCGCGCCTCGGATCTCGTGCTTGTCAGGGGCATCGCGCACACGCGCACGACGCTCGCCGCCTGGAACGAGCGGCCGTGGCCGGTGCTGGGACGCTGGTACGCCGGCTCGCTCGCGATCGCCGCGCTCCTACTCGCCGCGGTGTGGGTCATCGCGGTCGTCTCGGTGCCCGATCCGACGCCGTTCACGCTGCCCGGCCTGCACACCGAGCCGAGCTTCCGCGAGGTGCAGTTCGTCCTGTATCGCAACGGGCTCGTGCTCGCGCTGCACGGGATGGCGTGCGTCGCGGGCTTCATCGCAGGCTGCTCGCTGCCGCTCGAGGCCGAGCGCTACAGCGGCGTGTGGCGCTGGATCCACGACAAGGCGGGTCCGCTCGCGATCACGTTCGTCAGCTGCGCGACCGCGTTCTCACTGCTGACGCAGGCCTACGTGCTGGGCCAGGCGACGAGCTCGCTCGCCTACCAGGCCGGCCTCTCCCCGGGCCTGCTCCTTCTGGCGCTGCTGCCGCACGCGCTGCCGGAGCTCGTCGCGCTGTTCCTCCCGCTCGCGGCGTGGATCCTCGCCAGCCGCCGCGGCCAGTGGCACGAGCTGCTCGCCGCGACGTTCGTGACCGTCGTGCTGGCCGTGCCCGTCCTCGTGGCAGCGGCGTTCGTCGAGGTCTACGTGACGCCGCGCCTGCTGCTGTGGCTCTGGGGCGGGTAAGCCTCGCTTCACTTTGTATAGTGGGTCGTCCCACTTTCGAAGGAGTCGACACATGGCGAATCTGGCAGAGGTCACCGACAGCAACTTCCAGGCGGAGGTCATCGAGTCCGAGGTCGCGACCCTCGTCGACTTCTGGGCGCCCTGGTGCGGCCCGTGCCGCGTGGTCGGGCCCGTGCTCGAGGAGATCGCCGCCGAGCGCGACGACCTGAAGGTCGTCAAGCTCAACGTCGACGACAACCAGCAGACTGCGGCGCAGTACGAGGTCCTGTCGATCCCGACGATGATCCTCTTCAAGAACGGCCACGCCGCTCAGAAGATCACCGGCGCCTATCCGAAGAAGGCGATCCTCAAGCAGCTCGAGCTCGAGCCGGCCGAGCCGGCCGCCTGACGCGACCGGCCCGGCCTCTTCGAAACAGGGCTTAGCCCGCGGGCGCGGGGACCGGCAGGCCGAGTCCCTGCGCGACCGCGGCGCCGACGTCCGGATCCACGTTCGTCCAGTACTCGGCGATCCGCGGCTTCATCTCCGCGGTGACGTCCGGGTCGCCGGCGTGGCCGAGGATGTTCTCCGCGAGGTGGTCGCGGTCCGTCTGCGACATGACCTCGCGCACAAGCGTGCCCGGCTGGCCGAAGTCGTCGTCGTCGGCGCGCAGCGCGTACGCGGTGCGCACCATCTCGCCGTCGGCGTGCCAGGTCGCGTCGTCGCCGTAGCGCGCCTCGTCGGCGGCCGGCCCGCCCGCCGTGTTCGGCGCGTAGGCCGGGTCGCCGGGGTTCTCGAAGCGCATCGCGCCGTCCTTGTTGTAGCTGTGGACGGGGCACTGCGGGCGGTTGACCGGTAGCTGCAAGTAGTTCGGGCCGATCCGGTAGCGGTGCGTGTCGGGGTAGCTGAACAGCCGCCCGAGCAACATCTTGTCCGGGGACGGGCCGATGCCGGGCACCATGTTCGCCGGCTCGAACGCCGCCTGCTCGATCTCGGCGAAGTAGTTGGACGGGTTGCGGTCGAGCACCATGCGGCCGACGTCGATCTCCGGGTAGTCGCCGTGCGGCCAGACCTTCGTGAGGTCGAACGGGTTGAAGCGATAGCCCGGCGCGTCGTCGAACGGCATGATCTGGACCTTCAGGGTCCACGACGGGGCGTCGCCCGCCTCGATCGCGTCCCACAGGTCCGCGCGGTGGTAGTCGCGGTCCTCCCCGGCCATGTCGGCGGCCTCGGCGTCGGTGAAGTTCTCGACGCCCTGGTCGGTCTTGAAGCGGTACTTGATCCAGAAGCGCTCGCCGCCCGCGTTGACCCACATGAACGTGTGGCTGCCGAAGCCGTCCATGTTGCGATAGGTCTTGGGGGTCCCGCGGTCGCTCATGAGGATCGTGACCTGGTGGGCGGACTCGGGCTTCAGCGTCCAGAAGTCCCACTGCATGTTGTTGTCGCGGCGATCGGTGTCGGCGCGGCGCTTTTGGGAGTGGATGAAGTCCTGGAAGTTCGAGGGGTCTCGAACGAAGAACACCGGCGTGTTGTTGCCGACGAGGTCGTAGTTGCCCTCCTGCGTGTAGAACTTCAGCGCGAAGCCGCGCGGGTCGCGCATGGTGTCGGGCGAGCCGAGCTCGCCGGCGACCGTCGAGAAGCGCGCCAGCATCGGCGTCCTCTTGCCGACGCCGTTGAAGATGTCGGCCTTCGTGAACTGCGACACGTCCTCGGTGACCTCGAAGAAGCCGAACGCGCCCGAGCCCTTGGCGTGCACGACCCGCTCCGGGACGCGCTCGCGATTGAACTGGGCCATCTTCTGGATGAGGTAGTGGTCCTGCAGCAGGATCGGGCCGTCGGATCCGATCGTCAGCGAATGCGAGTCGCTGGGGGCTCCGATGCCCGCGTCGGTCGTGGTCGGCGGCGGCGTGTGCTCGCTCATGCAATCTCCTCCGGTTGATCGGGTGGCCTGGCACGCGGCGCATGCGCCCGGCGTGATGTCGGCTTTGTCACCTGAAGTACCCGGATGTGTTGACCGGTACGACGCGAGGCGCGTAGCCGGCGGCGCGGTCGCCGTCAGGCCCCGCGCGCGAGCCCGATCGCGGCTTCGAGCTCGAGGTCGCGCGGCTGGACGGCGGGCCAGTCGGTGAGGTGGACGCTGGGCTCCGAGCCGTCGAGTCCCGTGTAGATCTCGTCGGCGAGCAGCGGGGTCAGCGGGGCGAGCAGCTGCGCGAGCGTCACGAGGCAGCGGTGCAGGGTGCGCCGCGCGCCGTGGTCGCCGGCTCGCAGGCGGGCGTCGCAGGACGGGACCCAGGACTCGCACAGCTCCTGCGCGAAGGCGACGATCGCGCGCGCGGCGCCGGGCGCGTCGTAGGCGTCCAGGCGCGCGCCGGCAGCCTCGATCGTGGCGCTCAGCCGTGAGGCGATCCAGCGGTCGAGCTCGGCGAGCGGCGCGTCAGCGGGGATGGCGGCCGGCGCGCCGCGCGCGTGCTCGGCGGTCGCGCCCGGCGCCCCGCGCGGGTGCGCGGGGGCGGCGCCCGGCCCGCCGGGCGGGTGCTCGGCCGCGAGCGCGTACGCGTCGCACAGCGCCTCGAAGATCGTCGCGGGCTCGCCCGCGAGGACGTGCCAGCGCAGCGCGTCGGCGCCGAGGCGCTCGACGATGTCGCCAGGCGCCTCGCATGGGCCGGCGCGAACGACGCGCTCGACGACCGGCTCGCCGCCGCGCAGCAGCGCCGAGACCGTCAGCAGCGAGGCGAGCCAGTCGTGCGGGCGGCCGTCGCATGCGAGGTCGGCCGGGTACAGCTCGTCGAGGGTCAGCTCGCCGGCGAACGGCTCATGGCGCCGCGCGAACGGCATGGCCCCCGCTTCGAACCACGGGTGCACGAGGTCGGCCACGCGCGTCGCGGGCTCGCCGCACTCGCAGCGCAGCTCGATGTCGTCGACGTACGGTCGGTGCGGGTCCTCGACCCGCGTGCCGGAGCGCTGCCCGAGCTCGTCGAGTGAGCCGACGACCGTCACGTGGCCGCGCGCGCATCGCCAGACCGGCAGCGGGACGCCCCAATAGCGCTCCCGCGACAGCAGGCGGTCCGCCGACTGCGGCCGGCGCCAGGTGATGTTGGCGCCGGCGCTGCGCAGCTCGTCGCGCAGCTGCGCGGTTGCCACGTACCACGATGCCTTCGCGTGGTCGAGCAGGCGGGTGGCGCAGTGCCCGCAATGCGGCGCGTCGTGCTCGCGCGGCTCGGCGCTCAGCAGCCGCCCGCGCGTGCGCAGGTCCGCGACGAGCCCGGCCTCGGCCGCGCGGACGTCGCGCCCCGCGTAGCGGCCCATGCGCTCGTCGAACGTGCCGTCGGCAGCGACCGGGTTGACGACGCCGAGGCCGAAGCGCGCGCCGAGGGCGCGGTCGTCTTCGTCGAACGCGGTCGTCGTGCTCAGCAGGCCCGTGCCTTCGCTCGCCGTGACGAAGCCGGCCAGCAGGATCGTGTGGCCGCGCTCACCGAATGCGGCCGCCGGGAGATAGCGAAACGGCGGCTCGTAGCGCACCCCGTCGATCGCGGCGCCGCGGAAGCGCTCGAGGATGCGCACGCCCGCGAGGTCGCCGAGGACACGCTCGGCGAGCGCCTCCGCGACAACCACCGGCGCGTCCAGCGCGCCGGTCTTCGCGCGCACGTACGTCAGCTCGGGATCGACGGCCACCGCGGCGTTGGCGGCGAGCGTCCATGCGGCGGGCGACCAGACCAGCAGCTCGTCGCCGGACTGCAGGGGCCCGCCGTCGCGGGCGACCGTGATGCGGACGCAGGCGGCGGGATCCACGACGGCCAGCTGCGCGATCTCGTCGTCGCCCAGCGCGGTGTCGCAGCGCGGGCAGTGCGCCACGACCTTCACGCCTTCGTAGAGCAGGCCCGCGTCGGCGACCTCCTTGACCGCCCACCAGACCGACTCGACGTAGCGCCGGTCGAGCGTCAGCGAACCGGGCGACGCCTGCACGGCGACGCGCTCAGCCAGCGCGTCACGCTGCGCGGCCCGAGCGAGGGCGGACGCGCGGCAGCGGGCGTTGAGGTCGCCGATGCCGTGACACTCGACGTGCGCCTTGGAGTCCAGGCCGAGCTCGCGGGCCACGGCGAGCTCGATCCCGGGCGCGTGGCAGTCGCGGGCGTTGCGCCTTTCGACGTCCCAGCCGCGCATCGTCGCGTAGCGCGCGAAGGCGTCGGCGAGCACGCGCGCCGGCAGGATGTCGGGGTCGGCCGGCCCCGCCGCGCCCGCCGGCTCCCAGATGACGCGGATCGGCGCGCCCGTGCGGCGGCGACGTGTCTCGCCGGCGATGTCCAGCTCGCGCCAGCGTGCGAGCACGTCCAGCTCGAGGTCGACATGCGATCGGGGGTCGGCGGAGGCCTTCATGGGCCCGCCAAGTCTATGAAGGCACCTGACGGAGCCAGGCGTCGGGCGCGTGGAGGGCTCGTCAGGCGGCGAGCTTGCGGCAGATCTGCGCCAGCGAGCGCTTCTCTGCCTCGTCGAGCACCGCGAACGCCTCGGCGACGCGCACCGAGTGCTCGGGGAACAGCCGGTCGACGATCTCGCTGCCCTCCGGCGTGATCGCGACCGACGCCGCCCGCCGGTCGGACACGAGCCGGGTGCGGTCGACGAGCCCGCGATGCTCGAGCGTCGTGACGACCTCGGTGGCGTTCGCCTTCGACGTCCGAAGGCGTGCTCGCAGCACGCGCAGCTCGAGCTCGCCGCCGGCCGTCGTGAGGATCACGAGCGTCGAGAATCCCGTGGCCGACAGGCCTTCGCGCTCGAGGTCGGCGCTCAGCCGGCGCCGGACGGACGCTTCGGCTCGCAGCAGGGAATCGAGGGCGCGGTGTGCGAGCGGATCCCCCGGAACGAGCGTCATCTCGACCCGAAACCTAGTGGGCGGCCCGGACGGGTCGAAGCCGGCGGGCCGCTACGAGATCTGCACGAGCGCGCGCTGGCCGCGAACGACGGTCTCGGCCGCGTTCAGGCGGGCGAGCAGGACGTCGCGCGCGCCGATCGCGCTCGTCCCCAGCCGGGGCACGGCGGCGACGTCGCAGTCGCTCAGCGCGCCGCGGAACTCGAGCACGTCGACGAGCTCGGTGCTGTGGCGCGACTGGTAGGCGATGCGCGACAGCGCCGCCAGCCAGGCCGTGCGGCGGCCCGTGAGGACGACGACCCGCGGGCTGAGCACGCGCAGGACGTGCGCGAGCCGCGCGGCGTCGAGCTCAGCGGTCAGCATGAGCGTCCGCACGCCCGCGCGGCGCAGGCACAGCTCGAGCGCCTGCGCGTGCAGCGAGTCGATGTCGCAGGCCCAGCTCGCATCGAAGATCAGGACGGCCTCGGGCCGCATCGGCGCCGGCGCCACCCGCTTGGCGGCGGCGAGCCAGCCGGTCGCCCAGCGCAAGGCGAAGCCGAGCTCCGCGGAGCGCGACTCGCCCTCGCGGGCGCACAGCCCGTCCACCGCGGGCAGCAGCACCTCCTCGACGGTCCGCTCGACCGAGCGCACCGCAAGGCTCTCCTCGAGGATCCGGTCGGCCTCGAGCTCCTCGAAACGGCGCAGCGCCGAGCGCAGGCGCACCGGCGAGGACGGGCCGCTGCCGCGCTCGCGCGCGATCGAGATCGCGGACGAGACGTTGTGCGTCTCCTCGAAGGCCTGGCGCAGCGCCTCGATCTCGGTGAGGTCGAACTGGCGGTGGCCGCCGGCGGTCCGGCGCGGCGTCGGGTATCCGAATCTGCGCTCCCACGACCGCAACGTATTGGGGCTGACGCCCAACATTGCCGCGGCGGCATGGGTTCGGAGGACGCTCATCGTGGGGTGTAGCGCGGCCCGCCTGTCGTGCGCTCGCCATTCAGCGAGAGGGATTCACACCGTACGAGCAGCGCGGCCCGAAGGTTACGGACTTTTAGTCGGTGAGGACAAGCAAGGCGGCGTGCGGGGGTCCGCACGGGCCGATTCGCGCACGGAACCGGACCCCGTACTCACTACGGGGCCGTACGACCGCGGTCCGCGGCTCGCCGGACCCGGAGGCCGCGTCGACCAGCAGCACCAGCAGGTTCTCGGCGCTCGGGGCGTTCGCGTCCGCCGGGACGAGGAAGTCCGCGACATGCTGGTTGACCGCGAGCGTCTCGTCGGTCCCGAGCAGGTTCTCGGCACGTGCGGACACCGCGCACACCGAGAGGGTCGAGTCGATCACGAGAAACGGCTCGTCGCCGCGCGGCGCCACGTCGGCTGGCGCCTGCAGGACGAGGCCGAGCCCGCAGTGGCCGCACACGCGTGAGCCCGAGGCCTCGACGCCGGGAGCGGGCGGCGCCCCGCAGTGCCCGCAGAAGGACACCAGCCGCAGGCCGCGCTCGTCGTGCTCGACCGGGCGAACGGCATGGAGCTTTCTCATGCCTGCGCCTCGCGACGCGTGAGCGCGGAGGCCGCGCGCAGCGGCAGTGCCGGGGCATCCTCGAAGTGATCCTGGCTGGCGCGGTCGTCGACGAGCGCGAGCAGCTGGCGCTGGGCGCCGAACGGGGTGTCGGGCAGCACGCGCGCGCCGGCGGCGCTGCGGACCTTCGCGGCCTGGTGGGTGCGGCGGAAGAGCGCGGTCGGCAGCTGGCCGGAGGCCGCGCGCACGCGGTATGCCCAGCGGGCGACGTCGTCGTCGGACTCGTGGCGGCCGGCGATCACGACGGCGTCGGGCGACAGCGACGTCACGACGTCGCCAAGGCCGGAGACGCTCGAGATCGGAAGGGCCATGACGCGCGCCCCGGCGCGGCCGCAGAAGAGCTCGAAGGCGCGCATGGCGAGCGCGTCGGGATCGAGCTCGCTACGCGTGGCATCGCCGACGAGGATCGCGAGCGGGCGCGAGGGCGGTGGCGCGAGGCGCTGCGCGCGGCGCAGCCAGCCGTCGGCCCAGCGCGCGGCGAAGGCCCACGGCGCGGAGTCGGTGCCGAAGCGGTCGCCGAGCTCGTCGAGCGACGGCAGCAGGACCTCCTCGACGGAGCGCTCGACGGAGCGCAGCGCGAGCGCGCACTCCATGGCGCTGTCGGCGCGGTCGAGCTCGAAGCCGACGAGCGCCCCGACAAGCGTGTGCGTGTCGGTGCTGAGCGCCTCGCGGGCGCGGCTCACGGCGGAGGAGATCGACAGGCCCTGCTGCAGCGCGTCGCGCAGCGCGGCGACCTCGCCGTGGGTGTAGAGCCGGTGCCGGCCGGCGGAGCGCTGCGGCTTCGGATAGCCAAAGCGGCGCTCCCATGCGCGCAGCGTGTTGGGGCTCACGTTGAGCAGCGTCGCTGCTTCGCTCGTCTTCAGGGTGCGCATCTGGGGGACATGATCGGTGCTAGACGGGCCAGTTGCAAATCGAATCCGGGGAAACTGCACACCTTCGGGCGCCAAAGCTGGACAAACGCGTCGCTGCCGTGACCTTGTGCCCCTGCAGCGGGAAGACGGGTGGACGCAACGGCGTCAAGCCGACGAGCGTCCAGTCGCGGCGCCCGGGGAATGCCGCGTAGGCAAGAATTGTGGTGAAACGGACCTTTCACACCAATGCAGATACCGGTCTCTCAGTCAATGGCTGGGGGGCCAACTGGACGAATGTTCAGCTTCAGAGCCGCAAACTCGGGCAGATCGGGCTGCTGCGGCTGCGATCAAACGAATGTCCGTCCGTCTTACTGTCGCATCTGGACAAACGGGGCTACGTTGGCTGCCCCGTTCACCACCCCCCGGAGGTCCAGATGTCCAGCCTCAAAGCCCGCACGTATCCGTTTCTGATTACCGCGATCGGCGTGATCGCCGCGACCGGAGGCGCGTGGCGCATCCATTGATCGTCCGATCCTGAGACGACCGTTGCGTGGAGGCCATATGGTTCTCCCGTGACGGTCGCTCCCATCCCACAGCACCGCCGAGCGGGTGTCGTGGTCGCCTTGGGGTTGCTCCTCGCAGCGCTGCCGGTCCTGGCACTCGCGCCGCACGAGGACTTCGACTCCCCCCTCACCGCCGTGCTCGCGGCCTGTGCGGTCGCGAGCGTGCTCGGCGCCTCGGACTGGGAGGGAACGCTGCAGATCTCGGCGGCGTTCGTCTGCTACATGCTCGCGGTCGCATTCGTCGGGCCGGTGGGGGCGTTCGCCGTCGTCGTGACGGCCGAGCTCGGAAGCTGGGCGATCCAGCGCTTCCGGCTCGTCGCGCTGCCCGTCAACCTCGCGGCGGCGGCGGTGCCGAGCCTGCTCGCCGGGGTCGCGTTCCACGCCCTTGCCGGTGGGCGCTTGGACGGCAGCCTCGGCGACCTCGCGGCGCTTGCCGTCGTCGGCATCGGCTTCCTCGCGCTGAACTTCGCGATGTTGAGCTCGCTCGCGGTCCTCGTGGACGGCGGGCGGCTGCGCGAGGCGCTGCGCCATCCGCGCGAGCTGCTGCCGTCGCTGGCGCTCACGCTCGCGCTGACGCTCGCGATCGCCGGCGTGGCCGCGCGCTTCGACCTGGCGGCGAGCCTCTTGGTCGTGCTCATCATCGTCGCGTTCAACTACATGTCGCGGCTCGTGGTCATCGCGCGCCAGCGGGCGGGCCAGTACGCGGCGCTGTCGTGGGGGGTGCTGTCGGCGCTCGTGCGCTCGCTGGATCGCCGCGACAGCCGCACGGCGCGCCATAGCGCCGCGGTCGCGGCGTTCGCGCGCGACATCGCGCTCGAGTGCGGGATGAGCAAGCGCGAGGCCGAGCTCGCGCACACCGCCGGCCTCCTGCACGACATCGGGCGTTTCGCGCTGCCCGATCGCGTCATGGAGCGCCAGGGCACGCTGACCGAGGACGACTGGGAGGCGATCCACCAGCACCCCGAGCTCGGTGCCGACATGCTCAAGGACCTCGGCGTCTACGGCCCGGTCGCCCAGATGGTCCGCGCGCACCACGAGCGCATCGACGGGCGCGGCTATCCCGACCGCCTCAAGGGCGACGGGATCCCGGAGATCGCGCGGATCGTGGCGGTCGCGGAGGTCTACGACACGCTGACCGCCGAGGACACCTACCGCGACCGGATGACGTCGTTTCAGGCGATCACAGAGCTGCGCCGGGTCGCCGGGCGCCAGCTCGACGAGCGCTACGTCGAGGCGTTGGCGACG
Organism: uncultured Actinomycetes bacterium; assembly: GCA_963839905.1. Taxonomy (GTDB): domain Bacteria; phylum Actinomycetota; class Thermoleophilia; order Solirubrobacterales; family Solirubrobacteraceae; genus CADCVQ01. The sequence goes on from CAWIXC010000021.1 coordinate 266,545, forward strand.
CTGCTGACCGGCCGCGGCCTGGACTACCGCCACGCCGACACCGCCGACTTCGACACGGAACTCGCGATGCAGGGACGGATCGCCGACTCCGTCTCGACGGACTCCGTGGCCGGGTCGGGCTTCGGCGCGCTGGCGGCCAGGGCCGAGCCGGTCGATCCACCCGACCCGTGAGCCCTGGCCCGGGCGCGAGCTAGAGGCGAGCGACGGCCGCCCCGGTGACCGCCCAGCGCCCGCCGAGAAAGCGGGCGCCGATCGTCGCCAGGCGGGCGAAGACGAACGCGAGCAGCCCGGCCCAGACGCCCGTGATCCCCCAGTCGAGCTGCAGCGCGAGCAGCGTGATCGGGACGTAGACGCCGATCCCGGCAAGCAGCATCGAGCCCGCGAGCCAGCGCGTGTCGCCCGCGCCGATGAGCACGCCGTCCAGCGCGAAGACGACCGCTGCCGCGGGCTGCATGACGGCGAGCATCGGCCAGATCGCCGCGGCGCGGTCGATGACCGCCGGGTCGGAGGTGAAGGCGCGCGGCAGCGTCCCGCTCAGCGCGAGCAGCAGGCCGCCGAGCGCGCAGCCGGCGACCAGCGACCAGCCGATCGTGCGCCACGCCGCGGCGGTGGCGCCGGGCGCGTCGGCCGCGCCGAGCGCTCGGCCGACGAGCACCTGCGCGGCGATCGCGATCGCGTCGAGCACGAGCGCGCCGAGCGTGAACAGGCCGAACGCGATCTGGTGCGCGGCCAGCGAGGGCTCGCCGACGCGCGCGAGCACCGCGCTCGCCGTCGCGAACGCGACGAGCAGCGCCGCCGAGCGTACGAACAGCTCGCCCGAGATCCGTACGAGGGGGGCGAGCAGGTGCAGGCGGGGCGCGCGGCTGAGCGCCGGGCGGCGCAGCAGGACCACCGCGAATGCGGCGCCCATCCCGGCCTGGGCGAGCACGGTCCCGGCGGCCGAGCCGTCGAGGCCCCAGTCGAGGCCGTAGACGAACCACAGCTCGAGCACGACGTTCGCGAGCTGCGCCGCGACGACGATGACGAGCGGGGTGCGCAGGTCGGAGACCCCTCGCAGGTAGCCCTGCCCGGCGAGCGCGACGAGCGCCGGCAGCAGGCCGATCGCGCTGATGCGCAGGTAGCGTGCTGCCATCGCGGCCGTCTCGCCGCGGCCCCCGAGCAGCGCGACGAGCGGGTCGGCGAGCGCGACGCAGACGACCGCGAGAACCAGGCCGAGGGCGCAGGCGAGCCACAGCGACTGGGCGGCGAGCTGGCCGGCGCGCGCGTCGTCGCCGGCGCCCGACAGCCGCGCGACCCGCGCGGTCGTCCCGTAGGTCAGGAAGATGCACAGCGAGACGAGCGTCGTGAGGATCGTCGCCGCGATCGCGAGGGCCGCGAGCTGCGGGGTGCCGAGGTGCCCGACGATCGCGGTGTCGACGAGCAGGTACAGCGGCTCCGCCGCGAGTGCGCCGAGCGCGGGCACCGCGAGCCGCAGGATCTCGCGATCGTGAGGGGATCGCAGCACCTCGCAGAGCCTACGATGGCGGTCATGGCCGGTCGGAGAGCTCACGTGGCGGCGATCGGGGCGCTGCTGCTCGCCGGCTGCGGCTCGTCTGAGCCCGACGACGTGCCGGTCGCCTGCCTCGGTGACCGGGCATCGATCGCGCGGGCGCTCGAACGGGCGCCGGGGGCCGTGCGGCTCGAGGACGGCACCCCGCTGTCGCGCTGCGTGCACCTCGCCGCCGCGCGCGACGGCGACCTGCAGACGCTCGGCTCCACGCTCATGGGCGTGGCCGACGACCTCCACTTCCAGGCGAGAGCGAACCCGCAAGCGGCGCTGCCCCTCGGCTACCTCATCGGCGCCGTGCGCCGCGGCGCGGCGAAGACGCCGGGCGTCGCGGCCCAGCTCGCGCGCCGCATCGAGCAGACCGCGGCACTCGACGATGCGACCGCGCGCGGGATCCTGCTGCGCGGCGTGATGGCCGGGGAGGACGGCGGGTGACGCCGCGCCGATGAAGCTGCGCCTCTACCACCATCGCGACGGCGCGCGCATCGCCTACCGCGAGGCGGGCGTCGGCCCGAGCCTGTGCCTGCTGCACAGCGCCGCGCTGTCGCATCGCGAGTTCGTCCCGCTCGTCGAGCACCTCACCGACCGCTTCCGGCTCGTCCTGCCCGACCTGCCCCTGCACGGCGACTCCGAGGACCGCCCGCGCCACCCCTACACGGTCGACTGGCTCGCGGAGGTCATGGCGGACTTCTGCCGCGAGACCTGCGGCCGGCACCCCGTCGTCGGCGGCCACGGGGCGGGCGCGGAGATCCTGCTGCGTGCGGTCGTCACCGGCCAGCTCGCGCCGTCGCGGCTCGTGCTCATGCCAAACCGCCTGCACCGCCCGCCCAAGCGATCGCGCGTGCCGGTTCCCGTGCGCGTGCTCGCGCCGGCCGCGTCGCTGCCGGGCCTGGACCGCGCGGCCGCGCGGGCGGTGCGCCTCGCCTATCGGCCCGAGCACGGGATGAAGCTCACCGCGCGCGGCAACCCCGCGGCGCGCGACCTCGTCCGCCACGCGACCGCCGACGTCGCCGGCAACGCGAACCTCGCGCGCTCGTGGTCGCGCTGGGTGCGGCGCTGGCCGGCGGGCGCGCAGACCGACCTGCTCGAGGCCTACCCGCGCCTGCACGCCCCCGTCCTGCTGCTGTGGGCCGACCGCGACCGCTACCACCCGCTCGCCGGCGCCGAGGAGGCGCGCGATCTGTTGCCCGACGCCCTGCTGCGGGTGCTGCCGGGCACCGGCTTTCTCATCGCCTACGACGACCCGGTCGGCGTCGCGCGCGAGCTGGCGGCGTTCTGCTTGTAGGCGGGGCTACGGGACGCCGATGCTCTTCGGCGGCCAGTACGTCGCGACGGCCTTGCCGATGATCCATGCGCGCGGGACCGGGCCCCAGAAGCGGCTGTCGTTGGAGTTCGCGCGGTTGTCGCCCATGAGGAAGTACTCGCCGGCCGCGATGCGGATCGGTGCGAGGTCGCACGCCGGGTCCGCGCATGCGCTGGCGAACGGCTCGGCCGCCCGCCGCCCGTTGCGGATGACGTGGCCCTCGCGGATCTCGATGCGGTCGCCCGGCATGCCGACGAGGCGCTTGATGTAGGTCTGCTCCGCGCGCTTGGAGGTCGGATGCGAGCACGACCGCGTGCTCATGGGGCCGTAGTCGTAGGACGGGCCCTCGCCCGCCGTCCCGCACTGGCCGCCGCCATCGTCGGACTCGGCGCCGCTCGGCGGGCGGAAGACCGTGATGTCGCCGAGCTTGGGATCGCCGCCGATCGTGTGCGAGAGGCGGTTGACGAGCACGCGCTGGCCGGGCTTGAGCGTCGGCAGCATCGACTCCGACGGGATGACGTACGGCTTGACGGCGTACGCCTGGATCGCCAGCGCGAAGAACAGCGCCGCCGCGACGAGCAGCAGCAGCTCGAGCTTGGAGCCCGGCCGGCCCCGTGCGATGGCGAAGCGCCGCGATCGGGGCACGCGGACGAGAGTACCGAGAGGCGCGAGCCGGCTCGCCACCTCGCCGGACGGTTACCTTTACGACACCGTGATCGACGAATCGAAGGGCGTGGGACGATGAGCGTGGCCGAGCAGCAGCTCTGGGGTCCGGAGACGACCAAGGCTGTTGCGAACTTCCCGGTCTCCGGCGAGCGCGTACCGGTTGGCGTCGTGCGCTGGCTGGCGGCGATCAAGGGCGCGGCGGCGCGCGTGAACGCCGACCTCGGCAAGCTCGATCCCGAGCTAGCCGAGCGGATCGGCCAAGCGGCCGACGACATCGCCGCGGGCAAGCACGACGACCAGTTCCCGATCGACGTCTTCCAGACCGGCTCGGGGACGTCGACGAACATGAACGCCAACGAGGTCATCGCGAGCCTCGCCGGCGAGGGCGCGCATCCCAACGACCACGTGAACATGGGCCAGTCCTCCAACGACGTGTTCCCGAGCGCCGTGCACCTCGCCGCGCTCGACGAGGCGACCAACCGGCTGCTGCCCGCCCTGCAACGGCTCGAGGACGCGTTCGCCGCGAAGGCCGCCGAGTTCGAGGACATCGTGAAGTCCGGCCGGACGCACCTGATGGACGCGGTCCCGGTGACGCTCGGCCAGGAGTTCGCCGGCTACGCCGCGCAGATCCGCCTCGGCGGGCGCCGGGTGCGCAACGCGCTGCCGCAGGTCGCGCAGATCCCGCTCGGCGGCACCGCCGTCGGCAACGGCCTCAACACCCACCCGGACTTCGCCGCGCAGATCCGCGCGCGGCTGAGCGAGGCCTCCGGACTTGAGATCTCACCGCCCGAGGATCCGTTCGAGGCGCAGGCCAACCGCGACGCGCTCGTCGAGCTGTCAGGCGCGCTGAAGGTCGTCGCGGTCTCGCTGACGAAGATCGCGATGGACCTCGCGTTGATGGGCTCCGGGCCGCGCGCGGGGATCGGCGAGATCTTCCTGCCCGAGCTGCAGAAGGGCTCCTCGATCATGCCGGGGAAGGTCAATCCGGTCCTGCCCGAGGTCGTCATGCAGGTCGGCGCGCAGGTCATCGGCAACGACACCGCGATCACGGTCGGAGGCCTGCAGGGCAACTTCGAGCTCAACGTGCGCATCCCGCTGATCGCGCGCAACCTCTTGCAGTCGATCCACCTGCTGACGACCGCGAGCGAGCTGTTCGCCTCGCGCTGCGTCGAGGGGATCGAGGCCAACCTGGCCGGCTGCGAGCGCTCTTCGCAGTCGACGCTCGCCGCCGCGACGGCGCTCAACCCGTTCATCGGCTACGACAAGGGCGCGGCGATCGTCAAGGAGGCGGCGGCCTCCGGGCGGATGCTCCGCGAGGTCGCGCTCGAGCACGGCGTCGACGAGGAGACCTACGACACGGCCATGGATCTACGCAAGATGGCGCGCGGTTCGTCACAGTGAGCGCCCACATGACCGCATCCGCTCGCTCGAAGGCCTGTGTCACCGTCGCGGCGCTCGTCGCCGCCCTCGCCCTGGCCGCATGCGGCGGGGGCGACTCGTCCTCGTCCTCGGGTGAGAAGGCGGGCGAGTCGTCCGCCGACAAGGCCGCGAACTCGAAGGCCGTCAGCAAGCTCGTCAAGCAGGCGTTCGGCCCGAACCCGAAGGCCCGCTCCGCCGAGGTCAACGCGACGATCGACATCGACGTGACGGGCGTCAAGCGCTGGAAGGACCCGATCGAGATCACGCTCGACGGCGCCTACCAGCTCGCGAGCGGCGCGGACGTGCCGGACTTCAAGCTCGAGGCGGGGCTGCTGCTGCGCGACCAGGCCTACGGCGGCGCGATCCTGCTCAACGACCGCAAGGCGTACCTGCAGGTCGGCACCACCGGCTACCTGCAGTCCGACCAGATCGCGACGAACCTCGCGGCGCCGGCGCCGAAGTACGACAACGGCATGACGAAGACCGCCGGGATGTTCTTCATCAACCCGAACTCGTGGCGCAAGAACACGAAGATCGTGGGTGACACCGACGTCGCGGGCGAGCCGACGACGCATGTGACCGCCGACATCCGCCCGGACCGCTTCTTCCGCGACATGAGCAAGCTCGTCGATCTGCTGACGTCGCTGCGCATCACGGAGATCTCGGGCCTGCCGACCGTCATCACGCCCAAGCAGCAGGCCGCGCTCGTGCGCTCGGTCAAGAGCGCGAAGGGCGACGTCTACTTCGGCAAGAGCGACCACGTCCTGCGCAAGGCGCGCCTCGTCGGGAACATCGTCGTCTCCAAGAAGGACCGCAAGCTCCTCGGCGGGATGCGGACCGCCAAGGCGGTCGCGGACTTCAACCTCTCCGAGGTCGGCGAGTCGCAGACCGAGGACATCAAGGTCCCGTCGGACCTCGGCTCCGACCGCGATCTGCAGCTCACGCTCGACGCCCTCGAGGAGTCGATCGACAGGGCACGCGGGACAGAGTGACGCCGGCGGCCCCCGCGGCGCAGGAGGCGCCGTCGCTCGTCGTCGAGGGCGTTTCCAAGAGCTTTGGCGAGCGTCGCGCGGTGCGCGACGTGAGCTTCGAGGTCGCGCGCGGCGAGCTGGTCGCGATCATCGGGCCCAACGGCGCCGGCAAGACGACGCTGCTGACGATGCTCGGGGGCATCCGCGTGCCCGACACGGGCACGGTGACCCAGCACGGGCCGAACTCCGACAAGCGGATCGGCTGGGTGCCCCAGCAGGCGGCGATCTACATGAAGCTCACCGTCGCGCAGAACCTGCGCCTGTTCGCGCGCCTCGAGAAGGTCGAGGATCCCGACGCCGTCGTGCAGCGGATGCTCGAGCAGACGGGCCTCGAGGAGCGCGCCGACGACGAGCTCGGCTCGCTGTCGGGTGGCAACCGCCAGCGCGTGAACATCGCCGTTGGCCTGCTTGCCGATCCGCCCGTGCTGCTGCTCGACGAGCCGTCCGGCGCGCTCGATCCGCGCCAGCGCCAGCGCCTGTGGGGCTTCATCAACGCGCTCACCGAGCGCGGGACGAGCGTCCTCTTCGCCACGCACGACATCTCCGAGGCCGAGCGCCACGGCGACCGCGTGCTCGTCCTCGCCGACGGCGACCTGCTGTTCAACGGCACCCCGCAGGAGCTCAAGCGCGAGGCACAGGCCACCGAGGGTCAGGATCTCGAGCAGGCGTTCGTCGGCTTCCTGCGGGCGAAGGGGCACTGAGGACCGCAATGCGCTGGATGCTCTTGAAGGATCTGCAGATCCTGCGGCGCTCGAAGCTGCTCGTCGGCCTGCTGATCGTCTATCCGATCGCGATCGCGACGCTCATGGGCTTCGCGCTGTCAAGCGGCCCGGACAAGCCGCGCGTCGCGTTTCTCAACGAGGTTCCCGAGAACCGCAGCACGATCCGCATCGGCGGCGAGAAGATCGACGTCGAGACCTACACCGACGAGCTCTTCACAGCGATCGAGAAGATCGACGTGCCGGGCCGCAGACAGGCGCTCGAGAAGGTCCGCTCGGGTGAGGCGCTTGCCGCGCTGGTCATCCCGCCGGACTTCACGACGAAGCTCTCGACCGGCGGCTTCTCGTCCGCGGAGGTCGAGGTGATCTACAACGGCGACGCGCTGAAGCAGTCCTTCGTGCGCTCGACGATCGACTCGAAGCTCGCCTTGGCCGACGCCGCGCTGGCGAAGAAAGTCAACGACCTCGCGGGGACCTACGTCGACATCATCATGAACGGCGGCGACATCGACGTCCTCGGCGCGAAGTTCAACCTGCTCGGGCTCAAGAAGGCGGAGCAGCGGCTCAACAGGGTCGGCAAGTCCTCGACGCTGTCGCCGGCGATGAAGCGCCTGCTGCTGCCGGTGCAGAACTTCGCCGAGATCGGGGTGGCGAACGCCAACCGCGTGAAGGACGTGCTGAACACGGTGGAGAACCCCGTCGAGGTCAAGACGACGGTGCTCAGCGGGCGGCGAACGCCGCTGGACGCGTTCGCGGTGGCTGTCGCGGTGACGGTCTCGCTGATGTTCGTCTGCGTGCTCCTGGCGTCGGGGCTGCTGGCGCTGGAACGCGAGGAGAACACGTTCTCGCGGCTGGCGCGCGGGCTCGTGCCGGGCGGGCAGCTGCTGGTGGGGAAGATCTTGCTGGCGGCCGCGTGCTCCTTCGCGGTCACGCTCGTGATGCTGATAGGGGTGAGCATCTTCGTCCCGCTGGACTGGGGGAGATTCGGCCTGTGGGTGCTCGCGCTCGGCGGCGGCGCGACCGCGTTTGCGGCGATGGGCGTGGCGATCGGCTGCCTGGCGCGGGAGGTGCGCGCGGCGTCGCTGCTGGCGTTCCTGCTGTCGCTGCCGCTGGCGTTCCTTGCGTTGGTGCCGTCGGGCGGGGTGTCGCCGCTGCTCTACGACATCATCCAGGTGATCTCCGCGATCTTCCCGTTCAAGCCGTCGCTGCAGGCGATCGACAACGCGATCAACGGCTCGGACCCGGCGATCGGCCAGTCGCTGGCCCACCTGGTGGCGCTGATCGTCGTGTTCGGGTTCGCCGCGCGCGCCGGCCTGAAGCGCTTCGCGTAACCCGTGGGTGGCCCGTCGCGGCGGGCCGGCGATGGACGGCCGTCGTAGGGTGGAGGCGGCGGCGGATCGCGCAGCGGGGCGGCTGGACCTCGCGCAACTGCTCGCGGCGGTCGAGAACGCCCCGCCCGTGGCGGCCGCCGACGTGCTCGGCGCGTGGCTGGCAGCCGCGCTCGGCGCGTCGGAGGCTGTCGTTTCTCGTCGTGGACCTCAGCGGCCGCGCGCTCGTCCGGCTCGGCCATGCAGGCGCGGCCGGCGCGACGCGCACGCAGGTCCGCGAGACGGCCGAGCGCGTGCCGCTCGCCGGCAGCCCGCCGCGGCGAGGCGATCGGTGTGCTCGAGCCCGCCGGCGAGATCGCGGGCGATAGCTTCGACTTCTCGATCGAGCGCGACACGCTGCATCTTTCGATGTCCGATGCCCGCGGGCATGCGGTGGGCGCGTCGGTGCTGGCGACGCTGCTCGTCGGCGCGCTGCGCAACGCCCGGCGGGCCGGCGTGGACCTGGCGCAGCACGCGCGGCTCGCCAACGACGGGCTCGGCGACTTCGTGCGCTGGAGCGACTTCGTGAGCTGGCGCTGCGACCGGGCGACCGGATCATGTTCCTCACGGACGGCATGGTCGAGCGCGACGCCGCGAACGTCGACATCCGGACGCTGATGCTCGAGGGCGGCGCGGCTGCACCCGCGCGAGGCCGCGCAGTACGTCGTGCTCGCGCTGCTGAAGGCGGCGCATGGAAAGCTCAAGGACGACGCGACCGCGATGTGCGTCGACTGGCACGGCGGCCCGCCGCGGGAGCGGGTCAGCGAGTCCGGCGCGAACAGGTAAGCCGCGCTAGCGGCCGAGGATCTCGTCGACCGTCGGCTGCTGATCGACGATGTCGCCCGCGGTCTCGGCGTCCTGCACGACGTCGTCGGTCGAAGGGACGTCGCCGAGCACCTCCTCGGGTGGCGGGCTGTCGACCTCGGGCAGCTTCGGCGGGGCTTGGATCGGGTTCGGCGGCGGCGCGTCGGAGGAGGGGTCGCTCATCTCAGCTCACGCGCCGCGACGCTCACGGTCTTGACGACGTACATCACCGACAGCGCGAAGAACAGCGCGCCGACCGCCGCGCGGACCTGATCGCTGCTCAGCGGGGTGCGCTGCGCGACCGGCTCTGCCACCACGTCCCCGACCTTCTGTCGCCAGCCCTGCAGTCCTGCGCTACCGATGTCAGTCGCCGTCGCCACGATGCCTCCTCAGTCGTTGTCTTGACCAGGGGGTTCCCGTCCGGGGCCGGGCTGCAACCCCGAGGGGGCGGGTCCGCTACTCGCCCAGCAGCGCCAGCGCCCGCCGAAGCTCGGCATCCATCAGCAGCTCGAACTCGAGCGACTGAAGCGTCTCGGCGTCGGTCTCGATGCCGAAGGTGCGCCGCAGATCCTCGATGACGCCACTCCACGGGGCCTGCGTGCGGCCCTCGATCTCGGGATGCAGGAACTCCGGCACGCGCACGAGGTCGGCGAACGCGTGCGCCTTCGCGCTTCGCAGCGCCACGTGCGAGATCGCGGAGAGGTACGTCTGCGGCTGCGGGTCGATCGCAAGCTGCCCGCTGCCGGTCTTCGCGAACAACCGCACATAGATCCCGACGAACTCGAGGTCGCCGGCATCGGGGTCGAGCCGCTCGGGAAACCCACCCTGGATCGTCGCGATGCCGCCTACTGATCTGATGCGCGCCACAGCCCCAACCGTAGTTGAGCCGGGAGGCGGAGGTTGAGCCACCTCGGAGGCCCGGACCCGTTGTAGGTTCACGCCGTGCGCGTGGCAGCCGTCGCCGATCTGCATGGCCATTTCCCTGACGTGCCTTCTTTGCGACTTGCTGCTGCTCGCCGGCGACCTGTGTCCGCTCCGTGCCCACGCTCCGGCGCTTCAGGCGGACTGGCTGGACGGCCCGTTTCGCGCTTGGCTTGAGGCAGTCCCGGCCGGTGCGGTCGTAGCAATCGCCGGCAATCATGATTTGTCTTCGAACACGCGCCGTGCTTCGTCCCCGACCTGCCGTGGACCTACCCGGAGGACAGGTGCGTCCCGCGTCGCCGACCTCATGCTGTGGGGCTCGCCCTGGACGCCGTGGTTTCATGACTGGGCGTTCAACGCGCCGCGCGACGACGGTGAGGCGTTCCTTCGGGAGCGCTACGCAACGGCCCCGCTGGATGTCGATGTGCTTTCTTCTGCACGGGCCTCCCGCGGGATACGGCGATGTCGTGTCACCGGGTCGGAGCGTCGGCTCGACAGCGGCACTAGAGCTTCTGGATCGGATGACGCCGCGCTCTGCTGTATACGACCACATCCACGAGGGGCGCGGCGCTTGGCTACGCGGAACGACGCAGCTCGCCATCGTGGCGGCGGTCGACCCTGCCTACCGGCTACGAGCGGACCCGGTGGCCGTCTTCAAATTTGCAAGTGCGTCACGTGAGCCGGTCGGGACGGTGTCGAACCAGCTGACGCACCCGACGATCGTCGGCTCCGGCTGTGAGCGGGCGGGCAGACAATCTGCTCGGTCTTGAAGCTGTCGAGAAGGCTCTCGTGCCATCGCGTTGCCGTGGGCGCCGCCGACGGTCCCGATGGTGCGAGCATGTCGTGGTCATCGAGACGAACCTGGACGAAGGCGTAGTTGGCATCCTGCGAGCCAGCATCGGATGGTGCGGAGCTGGACGTCGGCACCGACGGATCGTGGCGCGAGTGCCATTGAGTGCGTCGAGGACGAGGTCGGCGTAGCCGCCGGGCGAGGTCATCGCGTTGCGGCCATTGGCGCCGAACTCCGTCACCGCGACGACCTTCTTGGAAGACGCGGCGGATCTGCGCGAGGCGCGACCTGGTGTCGCCGCGCAACGATAGGGCGGGCGCGTCGTAGACTCGTGCAGCCATCTAAAGGCGATCGTCGCGTAGCACTATACGCGTTTCTCCGTAGTATGCTGACAGCTGACATCTGACGTGAGGCCCGTCGATCCCTTTCCAGTCGGTAAGCCGATTCGCCCCGAATCACGCCAGATCGGGCGCGGACCGGCTATCGACGCGCTGACGAAACAAGTGGTCGACATTCGCCAGCACACACTCTTGTTCGCCCAGAGGCGAGTGGGGAAGACGAGCATGGCGTGGGCTGTGCTCGATCGCGTCCGCGCTGCAAACGACGGCTGGGCAATTGAGGCCAACCTATCCCGTGGACCAATTCTCTCGTCCGACCGTCTGGCCGCGCACTTGGCCGAGCAGGCGCGCACGGCTCAGGTACGCATCGACTCCGGCGCTGCTCGTGCACACGACGGAGCAGAGGCGGCCATAAGGTACACGGCGGCGTTCGGCAAGCTAGCGGAACGTCTCGGACTTGGTGCGGGAATCACCGACGTTGCCACGACCGCTGACGCGATGGACCAAGCGCTGTCGGCCGACGAGGAGAGCAAGACGGACCTGCGATCCGTCTTACGCGCGATCCAAGCTGCGGCGTTGGCCGCAGACAGCTATGTAGTCGTGTTCATCGACGAGGCGCAGCGCCTCGTAACCGACTGGTCGGACGATGAGGACAGTCTGCGGACGCAGGAGGCACTAGCCGAGGTTATGGAGGACGATCTCGGCGGCGTCGTGCTCCTGATGGCTGGCAGCGATCAATCCGGATTCGAGCAATTGATGGCTGAGGGTCAGCCGATGCATCAGGATGGCATGTTCTTCGAGGTCCGCGCGATCGAAGACGACGATTGGCATCACCACCTTCCGCTGCGCTTTGTGGAACTCGGCCTAACGATCGAGCGCGATCGCGTCACGCAGATCCTCAAGGCAAGCAACGGACATCCCCAGCGGACGATGCGAGTGTGTGCGCAAGTTCGACAACTCGCAGAGGCCGGTCGGTATGAGATTAGCGATGTCCTCGTCGATCAGTCGATAGAGGCAGCGAGGAAGCATCCTTCGTGGTCGGACTGACAACCTCAATTCCGCCTTTGCATGAAGCCCTGACGGCGGCCCGCCGCCAAGAGCACGCGACGATCGATGACGCCCTGGGGCGATTCGGCATGACGGGCGTTCATGGGGAGCCGGAGGTAGGTGTCACGACGGTCATCGCTGATGCGATCCGATTCGGAGGCTACGACAGTATCCGTGTCGACCTGGAAGCGGCGACAGACCAGCGCTCGGTCGCCTGGAGTATGGCCTATGGCCTAGCGCGAGCTGTGATGGGGAGGTCGGCCCTCGGACAAATGATCGCCCGCGATATCGCTCCGACATGGGCACGCCACGCCTACGTCGATTTCGCCAAAACGGTTGGGCCGCGTATTGCCGCGTTTGTCCTCGATGAAGGCCGATCCCCGGTCGTGGACGTCGCTGAGGTACTCCGTGCAATCGCCACGGTCACAGAGCAGCGGGTCGATCCGCCTGTCCTATGGATCGATCATCTTCAGGCGCCGCTGGTGGGTGCTCGCCACCAGGTCGATGTCAACGATCTGCTTTGGAACGTCCGCGATGCTCACCAGGCACTCGAGCTGCCGATCATAGTGTCTGGATCCCGTGCATCTTCGTCCGTTGCGCATGGTGAGAAGGCGGCCTTCCACGGTGATGGGACATGGGTATCACTGACCCGCCCCGACCTGGGCGTATGGCAACGCACGGCCGGGTCGCTAGGGGACAGCGCGCCGCCGCCCGCGTGGGTCGCTCAGATGGTGGATATCACGGCTGGGCATCCGCAATCGATGCTGCTGGCCTTGGCGCTCAGCGTGGAAGTCCCCGCTTGGGCCCGTACGCCCCTTGAGCTCTGGCAAGCGATGCTCTCGCTCGACGCGGGCCACATCGCCCGAGCCATGCAGCATGCGCGAACGCTGCACAGGCTGGGCGCGGATATTCTGAGCGCGGTCGCTGGCGGGATCGGACCGTATGAGGGCGCGACAACGAAGTCCGGCCAGATGGAACGTCAGCGGGCGGTCCGACGCCTGCACGTGTCGGGCCTCATAACGCAGCCACGACCGCGCATCTGGGAAATCACCAATCCGCTTCTTGCCGGACGACTACGTGGAGCCATGCCACGTACTCCTGGCGAGGCGCGACCGCCCGAGGCCTCAGCAGACGAGCCTCCGTTTGACGAGATGATGAACTGGGCGCTGTGGGACCGGCTCCTTACGGAGCACTCCGCCGGCGCCACAAGCGCCCGATCTGATACCGCGGAAAATCGCTCGCGGCGCGACGTTCGGATCGACGTAATGCACCTCAACGATGGAGAACTGCTCGATGAGGCCTTTTCGGCATATCAGAACCGTACCGTCGAATTTCCTGCCGCGGTCCGGCGCGATATCGCGAGTTCACTCCAATCGCTCCAGACGCGATTGATCGAAGGCGAACCGAGGGCGACAGAGGCACGCGAACAACTCAGATCATTCGTGCTGCGGTTTCGGATGCGAACGGGCGGGCCGCGTGCCCTGCGAGAGCGATAACGCGTAGTCCGCTTCTCTCATGCGACGCGAGCGCTTTTGCGCGCGGCTCTATCGGAGTCTTCTCACCGGGGCCGAGTGACTCGTGCTTCGAGCGAACCCTGACCGCGCAGCGGCATGGGGGCGCGCCGTGGCTCATAGCGTCGTGGGCGCTGGCTCGCCTGGTCCGGCGCGCTCAGGGCTTCTCGGCGGCGGCTTGGGCGGCGAAGCGGCCGTTGACGACCTCGACCGACGGCTTGGCCTTGTAGCGCACGTCGAACAGGCCCTTCTGGTTCAGGCCCCGCACGAGGATGATGCCCGGCACCTGGCGCTTGATCGAGCCGCCGAAGAACGACGGCGCGACGGCGAAGTCGCGCAGGTTCCAGATCAGCGCGCCGGCGAGGTTCGGGATGCTCGCGTACGTCTGCAGGTGCAGGTCGAGCAGGTGCGCCTGGAAGGCGTAGCCGCCCGGCGCGGTCGTCGCGTTGCGGCTGTTGGCCTCGGCGCCGAACTCCGTCACCGCGATGACCTTCTTGGGGAACACGCGGCGGATCTGCGCGAGGCGCGACCTGATCTCCCCGCGCAGCGTGTCGGCGGGCGCGTTCGTGGACTCATACCAGCCGATGTAGTTCGTCCACCCGATCATGTCGATGTGCCGGTAGATCCGCGACGGCTCCCTGGGCGGGTGCGCGCCCCAGATGTCCAGCGCGATCGGGCGGCTCGGATCGGTCCGCTTGAGCTCGGAGGCCATGCTGTCGATGTAGCCGATCTGGTCCTCGTCGTGGCCCTTGCCGGCGACCTCGTTGGCGAGGTTCCACGTGATGATCGACGGGTTGGCCTGCGCCTGGCGGACGCTCGTCCGCACGCGGGCCTTCGCGGCGCGCACGAGCGTCTCGCCGCGCGAGGTGAAGTTGCCGGGCGCATCGGTCGGCCCGACGCCCTGCCAGACCATGATCCCGGCGGCGTCGAGGCGTTCGACGAGGCCCGGGTCGAGCGGGTGCTGGGAGCGGGTCGCGTTGGCGTCGATCGCCTTGAGGTGGTTGATCATCCGGTCCTGGTCGATCGGGCGCAGGCCGTCGCCGCGCCCGAAGACGTCCTCGTGGATCGACGCGCCGCGCAGGCGGATCGACTTGCCGTTGAGCAGCAGGTTCGCGCCATCGGCGCGCACCTCGCGCATGCCGACTCGGGCGCGGTAGGTCGACTCGCCGGGCACCTCGAGGTCGAGCTCCCACAGCTTCGGCGACGACGGCGACCAGAGCTCCGGGTCCTCGACGCGCACCTGCGCCGCGAGCACCTCCGTGCCGAACTTCGCCAAAGGCTCGGCGGGGAACTCGATCGGGATCTTGCGGTCGCCGCGCGACAGCGTGCCCTTGACGCCGACCGCGCGCGGCTCGAGGTTGTTGCGCAGGTGGACCTTGAAGTCGATCACCGCGGCGCCGTCGACGAGCTTCGTGTTCATCTCGGGGTAGCTGATCTCGCTCGCGCCGATCCGGCGGATGCTGACCCCGCGGTTGATGCCGCCGAAGTTGAACCACAGCCGGTGCCAGCCGTCGGCCTTCATGGCAGCCGGCCCGCGCCAGTCGGCGCGCACGACGAGCTTGTGACGCATGCCGGTCTTCAGCGGGACGCGCACCTCGAACGGCAGGTACTCGCCCTTGTGATCGCCTTCGAGCTTGCCGTCGACGTAGACGCGCGCGCGGTGGTTGACCGACTCGAAGCGGATGGCGTAGGTGCCGTCGACCGGGACGTCGATGTTCGTGCGATACCAGCCGATGCTGCCGCGGAACGCCCGCTGGCCCTTCTCGCCGTTGATCTTCGTGGCGTCGGGCACGTACGGCGTCCTGACGAGCTCGCCGCCGCCGTACTGCCCCGCCTGGTAGCCCTTGTCGAAGCCGAGGTTCTCGGGGTCCTTCTTGAAGCGCCAGAGCGCGCTGATCTGCTCGCGGTCGCCCGGGCCGGCGTAGATCGTCGGGGCGCCGCCGTGCGGTGCAAGCACGACCGAGTTGGGAGCGGGATCGGGCGAGGCGGACGACACCGCGACGAACCAGGCCACGACCGCGAGCACGGTCGTGCAAAGGACGCCGGCGATCCCCGCGATCAGCTGCCTGCTCACTCGTCCCTGTTCTGTGTCATCTCACGTTTCCAGCGCCGCGGGCACGCTCGGCGCAAAGGAGTGCCGGGCGCGGAAGTCTGATCGCCGCGTGAACACGACGGCCCGGGGAATGTAGCGTTCCGGGTCGATGCACACGCTGCCGACACGCCCATTTTGGGCACCGAGCGACTGATTGTGCGCAACGCGAAGGTCGTGTGGTCGAGCGACGACGGGGACATGCGCAAGGCGCGCGATCCCGCGCTCGTCGAGCGGATGGCGCCGGGCGGGCGCGTGAAGGTGCGCCGCGAGACCGCGGGCCGGCGCGGTAAGGCGGTCACGACCGTGTCCGGCGTGCCGCTCGACGACGCCGGGCTGCGCGAGCTCGCGGGACGCCTGAAGAAGCGCTGCGGCGTCGGCGGGTCGGCGAAGGGTGGCGTCATCGAGCTTCAGGGCGATCACCGCGACGCCGTC
Source organism: uncultured Actinomycetes bacterium (assembly GCA_963839905.1). Taxonomy (GTDB): domain Bacteria; phylum Actinomycetota; class Thermoleophilia; order Solirubrobacterales; family Solirubrobacteraceae; genus CADCVQ01. The sequence goes on from CAWIXC010000021.1 coordinate 282,531, forward strand.
GTGGAGCTCCTGCGCGGCGAGGGTTACGACATCGTGCTCGCCGGCGGCTGAGGCGTCTCACTCCGAGCCCGCGAGGTTGTGGATGACGGCGGTGAGGTCGTCGGCGACGATCACGAGGTCGGGCTCGCCGACCGGCCGCAGGACCTGGATCGCCGCGCGGATCACCGGCATCGCGTCGCGCATGACGTCGCCGACGCGCTGGATGAGGAGGTTGCCGCCCGCCGCCGGGTCGACCGACACGAGCGCGCCGGCGCCCGCGATGTGCTCGTCGTAGCCCGCCGCCAGCGCCGGGCTGATCTCCGGCGCCGCCACGCCCGCCGCCGCGCGCGACGCACGGCGCCACACATGGCCGCAGCCCCACAGCGCCCGCGCAAGACGGTCGCGATGCTCGTCGAGGTCCGGGAGGGCGAACTGCGGGCGCGCGCCCGCGTCCGCCGAGCGGACCTGCGCCGCGCGGCGCGTGTGGTCGAAGACCATCTGCCCGCTCTCGAACACCGCGCGGATGCGCAGCAGCGCGACGATCGCATCGGCGCAGCGCTCCCCGACGACCTCCCACTCCGCCACGCCGGCGGCCCTCACGGCGACGCCATCGCGACGTACTTGACCTCGAGGTACTCCTCGATGCCCTCCGGCCCGCCCTCGCGGCCGAAGCCCGAGTGCTTGATGCCGCCAAAGGGCGCGCCCGCGTTGGAGACGAGGCCCTGATTCAGGCCGACCATCCCGGTCTCGAGGCGCTCGCTCACGCGCATGGCGCGTGCGAGGTCGGCCGTGTAGAGGTACGCGACGAGCCCGAACTCGGTGTCGTTGGCCTCCGCCAGCGCCTGCTCCTCGGAGGAGAACGCCCGCACCGGCGCGACCGGGCCGAAGATCTCCTCGCGTAGCAGGCGCGCGTCGTCTGGCACGTCGGCGAGCACCGTCGGCTCGTAGAAGTGGCCGGGGCCCTCGACCCGCGACCCGCCGCACAGCACCCGCGCGCCGCGATCCACCGCGTCGTCGACGAGCTCCTGCACCTTCGCGAGCTGGCCTGCGTCGATGAGCGGCCCGACCTCGACGCCGTCCTCCGTCCCGCGGCCGACCTTCAGCGCGCCCATGAGCCGCGCGAGCCCGCTCGCGAACTCGCCCGCGATCGACTCGTGGACGTGGAAGCGGTTGGCGGCCGTGCACGCCTCGCCCATGTTGCGCATCTTGGCGATCATCGCGCCTTCGAGCGCGTCGTCGACGTCGGCGTCCTCGAAGACGACGAACGGCGCGTTGCCGCCGAGCTCCATCGACAGCCGCAACAGCTGGTCGGACGACTGCTCCATGAGCTTGCGCCCGACCTCGGTCGAGCCGGTGAAGGAGAGCTTGCGCGTGCGCGGGTCGCGGATCAGCGGCTCCATGACCCGCCCCGACGACGACGACGTGATGACGTTCAGCACCCCCGCGGGCAGCCCTGCCTCTTCGAGGATCTGCGCCAGCGCGAGCATCGACAGCGGCGTGAGCTTCGCCGGCTTGACGACCATCGTGCAGCCGGCGGCGATCGCCGGGCCGACCTTGCGCGTGCCCATCGCCAGCGGGAAGTTCCACGGCGTGATGAAGACGCACGGGCCGACGGGCTGCTTCATCGTCAGCAGGCGCCCCTTGCCGGCCATGTGGGTCGTGTAGCGGCCGTCGATGCGCACGGCCTCCTCGGCGTACCAGCGCAGGAACTCCGCGGCGTAGACGATCTCCTGGCGCGACTCGGCGACGGGCTTGCCCATCTCGAGCGTCATGAGCAGCGCGAGGTCGTCGGCGCGCTCCGTGACGAGCTCGAACGCCCGGCGCAGAACCTCCCCGCGCTCGCGCGGCGGGGTCTCGCGCCACTCGGGGAAGGCGCCGTCGGCCGCGCCGAGGGCTTCGAGCGCGTCGTCGACCGTGCCGTCGGCGACGGACGCGATCGTCTCGCCCGTGGCCGGGTCCTCGACTGCCACCGTCTCGCCCTCCGCGCCGTCGCGCCACGCGCCGCCGATGTAGAGCTGCTTTGGCACGGCGTCAAGCACCCTCTGCTCGTCCGTGGCAAGGGTCGTGGTCATGTGCGCATCACCGTCTCCTCTCCAAGCTCATCCGAGATCGCGACGTCGATCGAGTAGTCGATCGGCAGCACCACCAACGAGGGTACGTCGAGCGACAGCGCGTGCCGCAGATGGCGCCCGAGATCGCCCGGCGCCTCGCAGCGCCAGGCCGGCATCCCGAACGCCTTCGCCAGTGCGACGAAGTCCGGGTTGCCGAAGTCCACACCGGCGGTCTCGCCGAAGAGCTGGCGCTGGTTGCGCGCGATCACGCCGAAGCGGCCGTCCTCCCACACGACGCAGACGACCGGCGTGCGCAGCCGCACCGCGGTCTCGAGCTCCTGCACGTTCATGAGAAAGCCGCCGTCGCCGCAGACCGCGACGACATTGCGCTCGGGTCGCACGAGCTTCGCCGCGATCGCGCACGGCAGCGCGAAGCCCATCCCGGCGAGGCCGTTGGCGATGAGCACGGTGTTCGGCTCGTGCGCGGGGAACATCCGGCCGATCCACAGCTTGTGCAGCCCGACGTCGGAGACGAGGATGTCGTCGCGGCCCAGCGCGCGGCGCAGCTCCCAGAGCGCGCGCGGGGGCTGCATCGGGAAGTGGTCGTCGTCGCGGGCGGCGTCGAGGCGGCCGAGGACGACGTAGCGCAGTCGAGACGCCCGGGGCTTTCGCGCGGCGGTCGCGCCGCGGCACTCCTCGGCCAGGCGCGTGAGCACGTGGTAGACGTTGCCGACGAGCTCGACGGCGGGCGTGAAGTACGCGTCGATCTCGGCGGGGAGGCTGTCGATGACGACGATCGTCTTGTCGCGCGCCGGGTTCCAGTGCTCGGGCGCCTGCTCGACGAGGTCGTATCCGACCGCGATCACGACGTCCGCGTCGGCGAAGCCGGCCAGCTCGTAGTCGCGGTCGTGCACGCCGACGGTGCCGAGCGCGTGCGGGTCCTCGTAGTCGATCGCGCCCTTGCCCATGAACGTCTCGGCGACGCCGATCCCCGTCGCGCGGGCGAACTCGCGCAGCGCGGGCGCGGCGCCGGCTCGCAGGACCCCGTTGCCCGCCAGCACGACGGGCTTGGCCGCGGCGCAGACGAGCTCGACCGCGCGCATGAGCTCGCGGGCCGCCGGCTCGGGCTGTACGGGAGCCCGGTGTGCGAGCGGGGTGGCGTCCAGCGGCGCGGCCATGACGTCCTCGGGCAGCTCGAGGTGCGTCGCGCCGGGCTTCTCGGCCTCGGCGACGTTGAAGGCCTTTCGCACGACCTCGGGAATGCTGTCGGGATCGGCCACCCGCGCGTTCCACTTCGTGATCGGCCGCATGACCTCGACGACGTCGACGACCTGATGGGACTCCTTGTGCATCCACTCCACCGCGCGCTGGCCCGTGAGGGCGACAAGCGGCGCGTGGTCGAGGTTGGCGTCCGCGACCGCCGTGACGAGGTTCAGCGCTCCCGGACCGAGCGTGCCGAGGCAGACGCCCGCGCGCCCGGTCAAGCGGCCGACCATGTCCGCCATGTAGGCGCCGCCCTGCTCCTGGCGAACGGGGACGAACGTGATCGACGAATGCTCCAGCGCCTGGTTGAGGTCGAGCGTCTCCTCGCCGGGAATGCCGAAGACGTACCGCACGCCTTCGGCCTCGAGGCACTCGACGAAGACGTCGGCGGCGCGGCGCGCGGTCATCCGGTGGCCGGTCGGGCCGTAGTCTGCGAAGGCACGTGAGCGAGCTACCCGTCAGCGCCGACGGCGCAACTCCGGCCTTGGCGACGTGTCCGGGGTGGAGGATGCGGACGTGCCTGGTTGCATCGGCCGCGGTCTTGATGGCCGCGTTTTCGGCCGCGAGCCCCGCGCTTGGTGCGTCGCGGGTGATCATCCGCGGGGCGGGCTTCGGCCACGGCGTAGGGATGAGCCAGTACGGCGCCTACGGCTTCGCCCAGCGCGGGCGCGACCACGGGTTCATCCTGCGCCACTACTACTCGGGCACGCAGGTCGGCAAGCTCACCGGGCCGGCGCAGACGCGGGTGCTGCTGCGCAACGCGGCGCGGATGACGTTCAGCGGCGTGACCGGCGTGGCGGGCGGGCGGCGCCTGGATCCCGCGCAGACGTATGTCGCAGCGCGGGCGCTCGGCGGCGGGGTCGTGCTGCGCTCGTCGGGCGGGCGCGACCTGGGCAGGTATGCGGCGCCGTTGCGGGTCGTCGGCGCGGCGTCCGGCGTGCTGCTGCGCGGCGCAGCCGCCAACGGCGTGACCGACGGGCGCTACCGCGGGGACCTCGAGCTGCGGCCGGCTGGGCTCGGCGTGTCGGCGATCAACGCCGTGAGCCTCGAGCAGTACCTCAGGGGCGTCGTTCCCGGCGAGATGCCGACGAGCTGGCCGGCCGAGGCGCTGCGCGCGCAGGCCGTGGCCGCTCGCACGTACGCGATCGCGACGAGCAAGAACGGCGACGGCTTCGATCAGTACGCCGACACGCGCTCGCAGATGTACGTGGGGATCTCGGGCGAGCGTGCGAGCACGAACGCGGCGGTGGCCGCGACGGTCGGCGAGGTCGTCGTCTACGGCGGCAAGCCGATCGTGACGTACTACTTCTCGACGTCGGGCGGGCGCACGGAGAACGTCGAGAACTCGTTCTTGGGCGCGGAGCCGGTGCCGTACCTGAAGTCGGTCGCCGATCCGTATGACTCGGGGTCGCCGCGCCATCGCTGGACGGTGCGGATGACGCTCGGTCAGGCCTCGGCCCGGCTCGGCGGGCTCGTCAAGGGGTCGCTGCGCCAGATCCGGGTGCTGCGGCGGGGGGCGTCGCCTCGGGTGGTGCGCGCGCAGGTCGTCGGCACGCGCGGGCGCACGAGCGTGACCGGCCCGCAGCTGCGAGCGAGGCTCGGCCTGTACGACACGTGGGCGCGCTTCACGGTCATCACGGCGAACGTGTCGCGGGGCGACGGCAACACGCCCGCGCCGTCGGGCGGCGGGGCCGGTGAGACGGGGCCGGGAAGTGGCGGCGCGGAGCCGCGCGCCGCCTTGCCGATCGCCGCCGCGCGCGAGGGGCCGCTTGGCGGCGAGGCCGGGCCGGGGGTGCGGGTCACTCGTAGACGCGGGTGAGCGACTCGGCGACGCAGACGGGCTTCAGCGCGCCCTCGCCTTCGAACGTGAGCTTCATCGTGATCTGGGCGCCGCCGAGGACGTCCTCGACGTCGACGAGCGTCACGCGCATGCGGACGCGGTTGCCGACCGGCAGCGGCGCCGGGAAGCGGACCCGGTTCAGGCCGTAGTTCACCGCGAACGAGAAGCCCTCGAACTCGAAGACCTGCTTGGCGAGGACCGGGTGCAGCGAGAGCGTGTAGTAGCCGTGGGCGATCGTCCCGCCGAACGGCGTCTGCGTCGCGCGCTGCGGATCGACGTGGATCCACTGGTCGTCGCCGGTGACCGCGGCGAACGCGTCGATCGCATCCTGCGTGACGTCGTGCCAGTCGCTGACGCCCAGCTCCTCGCCGGCCTTGGCGCGCGCCTCCTCGAGGCTTGAGATCGTGAGCACGGGCGCAGTGTAGGCGGCGATGGCTTCCCCGCGGGACCTCTCGGGTCGTGCGGGCCGTATGTCTACGTGTGGCGAGCGCGCAGCGCATCGCTTGCGTGCCCGCTTGCGGGCTGCGAGCGTCCAGCGATCTTCGAGAGGGGAGCCGGGTCGAGGTGGCAAGCACGGCGGCAGATGCGCTCGAGGGGTACCGGCGCGCCGTGACGCCCCGCGGGCGCGTCAGCGAGGCCGCGCTCGTGCGCGCCGCCCGGCGCGGCTCCGAGGACGCGGTCGCCGAGCTCTTCGAACGCCATTGGGACGCGGTATACCGCGCGGCGGCGCTCGTGACCGGCGACCGCGCCGCGGCGGAGGACATCGCGCAGGAGGCCTTCCTCGCCGCGCTGCGCGCGCTGCCGAGCTTCGACCTGCGCCGCCCGCTGCGCCCGTGGCTTCACCGGATCGTCGTCAACCGGGCGATCGACTGGTCGCGCTCGCGGACGCTGCGTGCAGAGGTCGGCTCGGAGGTCGTCGCGGAGATGGCGTCCTCCGGGGAGGCGTCGCCCCGAGGCTTCGGCGATGACGTGACGGCCGCGCTCATGGGCTTGGCGCCCGAGCAGCGGGCGGTCGTCGTGCTGCGCTACGTCCTCGAGTTCACGCCCGGCGAGATCGGCAGGCTGCTCGGCCTCCCGCGCGGGACGGTCAACTCGCGGCTGCGTCGCGGGCTGGACGCGCTCGAAGGGGTCATCGAGCGATGAGGAGGCTGCGGGAGACGCTCCGGAGCGGCGCGCCGAGCGGCGAGGGTTCGCGCGGGCCGGGCGGGCCTCGCCAGGCAAGCGAGCGCGGCGGTCGCGAGAAGCCGCCCGGCACCGGGCGTCGCGGGGCGCGCGGTGCTCGCGACCGGGATCTTCGCGACTCCCTCCGGCGCGCCGTGCCCGACGACGACGGCGCCCGCGAGCGGTCGTGGCGGGTGGTCCGCGCCTCGTACGCCGGCTACACCCCGCCGCCGCGGCGCCGGCGCTGGGCGTGGCTTGCCGTGGTCGCCGCGCTTACGCCCGTGGCGGCCGCGGGCGTGGCCGCCGCGAGCGCGCCGCACAGCGATGTAGGGCGCTGGGTGCGCGGCGTGCTCGGCGTCGGCGAGCGCGATGCCCGGCCGGTGCTCGGCAGCGTGCCCGGCGGCGGCAGGCTGCTCGTGCAGGCCGGCGGCAGCGCGTGGGTCGTGTCGAGCGACGGGTCCAAGCGCCGGCTCGGCGCGTACAGCGGGACCTCGTGGTCGCCGCACGGGCTGTTCGTCGTCGGCTGGCGCGGCAGCGAGCTGACCGCGCTCGACCCCGGCGGCAACGTCCGCTGGTCGCTTGCGCGCCGGCGTGTCGCGTCGGCGCGATGGGGGCCGGTCGACGGCTATCGGATCGCCTACGTCGCGGGCCGCGAGCTGCGCATCGTCTACGGCGACGGCAGCAACGACCACCGCTACGGCGCGGCGCGGCCAGCGGTGGCGCCCGCGTGGCGGCCGGACGACCGGCACGTCCTGGCGTACGTCGACGGCAGCGGTCGCGTGAGCGTCGTCGCGGTCGACTCGCGCGCGCCGCTGTGGCGCAGCGGGCAGTTTCCGGGTGTGCGAGCGCTCGCCTGGTCGCCCGGCGGTCGGCGGTTGCTCGTCGTGACCGGGCGGCGCCTGGCGGTGTTCGATCGCGGCGGCAGGCTGCTCGTGTCGCGCGCGATCCCGTCGAAGTTCGTCGTCACGGCCGCGGAGTGGTCGCCGCGCGGGGGCGAGATCGCGATCGTCCGCTACTCGGCGCCCGCGGATCGCGGCGAGCTCGTGCTCGCCGACGCGGCGCGGGGCCTGTCCGAGCGCATGGTCTTCACCGGGCCGGGGCGATTCGGTGCGCCGGCGTGGTCGCCGGGGGCGGGCCGGCTGCTGCTGCCGTGGCCCGACGCCGACCAGTGGCTGTTCCTGCGCCCGCACGGCGGCGCTCGGCTGACGGCGGTGGCGAACATCGCGGGGCAGTTCGGCCCCGGCCGGCAGCGCCCCGCGTTCCCGCACGCCGCGCAGTGGTGCTGCTGAGCGCTCCTCGGGACGGCGCCCGAGAGGAGGCGAGAGACGCGGATCGTCGTACCCCGGCCCCGCCGTGGGGCGCGGTCGCTGACCACCGGCGGGACCTCTGACGCCAGCCGGCGCGTATGCCCTGCAATGCGATGGACCCTCCTGCTCCTCGGCGCCGTCCTCGTCGCGTGCGGCGCCGAGGCCCGCCCGGCATCGGCACCGGCAACCGCGGTGCTCGGTTGTGCGGCCGGCGGGACCTCTGCACGCCCGCTGCCGCCCGGCAGCGTCGTCAGCGGCCCGCTGGCGCTCGCGCGTGTCGCGGACAACGCCCGCCAGCCGGCCCGCGCCTTCGCCCCGACGCGCAAGTGGCTGCGCGCGATCGCCGCCAACCCGCGATCCACGGCGCGCGAGCGCCGGCTCGCGCGCAGGACCCTCGCACGCGCCCACCCCGACAGCCACGCGGTCGCCGAGGGCATCGTGCGCGTGGCGGCTGGCCGCACGGTTACGCTGGCGGTCGCACCCGAGCAGCGCACGAGCGTGAGCCTCGCCTTCAGTCGCCGCGCCCGCGACCGCGAGCACCCGGGCGTCGCCGGTGCCCTCCGCGTGGTCGACGGCGACGCGGCCGTCACCTTCCGCGCGTGCCGGTCGCGCGCGACGGAGTTTCATGGTGGGTACGTCGTCGCCGGCGCGCGCTGCGTGCGGCTCGTCGTCTCGGCCACAGGCCGCCGGCCCGTCCGGTTGCGCCTGCCGTTCGGCGTTCGCGCCTGCCCGCTGCCGACGGGGTGGGGCTGATGGATCGCCGCCTTGTCGCGGGCATGCTCGTCGCTGGCCTGGCGAGCCTCGTCGCCGGCGCCGCGACCGGCAGTCGAGCAGCGGACGAGCCAGAGCCGGCCGGGATCAGCGTGAGCCAACCCGCGGGCTGGCACCGGATCGCGCCGCCGCTCACCAGCGTGACGTTCCCCGTCGATCGCCTGCTCCTGACGAGCTATCCGGCGGCCGGCGGGGGCAGCTGCGGCCCCGATCGCGCCGCGCGCGCCCTGCCCCCCGGCGGCGCACTCGTCTACCTCATGGAGTACCGGCCGCGCGTCGGCGATGCCTGGCCCGGCCTGCGTCGCCGCGATTTCCCACCGCGCCCGGAGCACTTCGCACTGCTTCGCCGCGCGCGAGCCACCTACGAGTGCTGGCGCGTGCCGAGCTACCTCATCCGCTTCCGCGACGCCCACCGGCCGTTTCAGCTGCATGTCGCGCTCGGCCCGCGGGCGACGCCGGCGCGCAAGGCGCAGGTGCTGCGCGTCCTCGACAGCCTGCGCTTCGAGCCGCTCCCCGCGCCGCCGCCCGACCCGTTCGCCGGCTGGGGCTTGCTAAACGAGGAGCTCGGCGACAGCATGCGCGTCCCGCCGGGGTGGAACGCCGGCACGACGACCTCGCCGCGCCGCTACGCCCGCCCGCGCTCGCTGCTCTTCGCGAGCAGCCGTCCGCTCGCGAGCCTGCCGCGGTCGGCCAAGCGCACGCCGCGCCGGCTCCCAACCGACATCCCCGCGGGCGAGCTCGCAGCCGACGGCGTCCTGCTCTGGGTGCGCGAGGAGCGCAAAGGCCCCGCCTCGCCCGCTTACCCGACGCTGCGCCAGAACTTCCGGGTCGTCGATCGCGGACCCGGCCTGCGCTGGGAGCGCGCCGGCGTGCACGCGAACGGAAACCGCTTCTCGCTGTGGGTCGTCAGCGGCCCGGCCGCGAGCGACGCCGATCGCGAGCTCGCCCGCAAGGCGGCCACGACGTTCGCCTTCTCCACGGGCGGCGTCCGCGACCGGCCCTGTCGCCGGGCCTGCCGGACCGGCTGAGGAGCCCGGCCACTCCGCGGGCCACCGTTCACCCGGCGTCGAAGGCCCGGGCGACGGCGGCGGCGAGCGCGCCGTCGCTGGCCAGCACGGCGAGATCCGGTGGCACGAGCCGCACCAGCACGCGGCGCAGCGCGGCGCTGTCCGCGAAGGCCGCGCATCGCAGCCACAGGACGTCGAGCTCCTGCAACGCCGCGGGATCGAGGTCGTCGGGGTTGTGCGCTGTGAAGCGTCGTGCGAGTGAGACGGCCTCCTCGAAGCGGCCGCGCTCGCGCGCGGCCTGGATCGGGTGCGCGAGAAGCGGGAGGACGTACAGCGGGGCCGGGACCGGCAGCGGCACGGGATGCAGGCCGAGCGCGCCGAGCTCCCGGCGCAGTGCCGCGAGCATCGTCGCTTCATCGGCTCCCCCCACGTGCGCTGCCGAGCGCGTCGGCGACCGCGGCGCGGCTGCGACCCAGCGCCGCTCGGCCTCGTCGTCGTAGCCGGGCAGCCAGAGCACCTGGACGTCGCCGGCCAGCGGATCGTCCCATGCCGGCCCGCCCGGCCGCGCCAACCCCGCGAGGACGCTGCCCGTGAAGAGCGTGAGCTCGCCCATCGGTCGCTCGTCGAGCCGCGAGTGCAGCGCCCGCAGGTACCAGCGCAGCCACGCCGCACGCAACGCGTCGAGCGCCACGCCGGCGTTCGATCCGAAGCGAAACGCGAGCAGGTCCTCGCGCGTGCAGCTCGGCTCGGGGTCGAGCTCGGGGCCCTGCTCGAGCAGGATTGCCTCGGGCTGCGACCGTGCCGCATCGGCCGCGAGGTCCTCGAGGAAGCGGTCGATGTCGTGTGGGCCGTCGACGGCGGCCACCGTCGTGAAGGGGGGCGCCGCCGGGTCAACCCGGTAGAGCGTTGCGCGCAGCGCGCCGAGCGTCGCCATGATTCACAGATCCATGATCCGCAGCGCATTCGCGGCGCCGTACTGAATGAGCGGACTCGGGTTGATGATGAAGCCGGTGGACAGGTCGAAGTTCGCGGTGGGCGGTTGTACCGCGGGCGGCGGCGGCGCGTTCCACGCCGCGACCATGAAGAGCGTCCCGTCGTGGGCGTTGACCTTGAGCGCGTTGCCTTCGACGTAGAGATAGCGATGCGGAGCGGCGTCGAACGCCGTGCTCACGTTCTGCTCGTAGAGGTGCTCGTGCGCAGCCGCTACTGCCGTCGCGTCGCTACCCGCTGCGGCCGCCGCCTGCGCTGCGGCCGTGGCCGCATTGCCGGCTGTTGCCGCTGCCGCCGCTGCCGTTGTCGCGGTGAGCGTCGCCGCAGCGTCGCTGGCGAGGTAGGCGATCAGCGCTGTCGTCTCGGCCGCATTGGTCGGCCTGCTGGCTGGCACGACCCACCGGTAGAAGAGCGCGGCGTAGGAGGCGAACCAGCGGTCGTGCTGGCCGAAGATCTGCCATCCAGTATGGGAGGCGGCGACGAGGTTGGGCAGGTTCGCCTTCGTGATGGCCCCGTTCGGAGCGAGGTTGAGCCGCGTCATCCACAGCGCGGACTCCCATAGCCCGTTGGCGGCATACAGACCGGTTTGGCCGCCGAGGACGTGCTTGAGGAAGTGCCCCCGCAGCCCGCCCGCGCGGACGCGAGTGAACGGCAGGTTGACGAGCGTGTGCGCTCGCAGGGCCAGGATCTGCGGCGCCGCACGCCCAAGGATGGGTAGGTTGCGCACGGCCTGCACGAGCCCGCCGGGAGTACCGATCGCGTGGTCGAGCACGGTGAGCAGCTCTTCCGGATTCGCCGTAGACGCGAGCTCGGTGACGAGCGCGCTGAGCGTGGGACCGACATTCGCACCACCGGCGATGATCGCCTGGGGGGCTGCCGGGCGGGCGTGAAGCCTGGCGACCGCGGCGAGCGTCGCGGGGTTGAAGGTCCGCGTGAGCGGCAGCGGGACGGGGTTGAGGAAGAGGCTCAGCTCGCGGCCCACCGCTGTGTCGCGGTTGACTTGCCAGCCGGGCGTCGGGGCGAGCGCGCCGGTGAGCAGGTCGACTTGCTGGCCGCCGTAGATCTGGCCGCTGAAAGCGGCAGCACCGGTTGCCGCCACGGCGCGATGGGCGAGGAACGCTTGAGACAGCGGCCGGAAACGCTGCGCGGCGTCGTCCCAGTACTGCCCTCCGTCAGCGAGCATCCTCGCCCGGAAGCGGCCGTACATGCCCGGCACGTAGCGAGGCCCGCCGGCGGCAAACGCGCCGTCGGCAAGGTGCCGGGCGTCGCGGCCGGCCTCCAGGAACGTCGCGTAGGCGCGACCCACTTGCAGCTCGTCAGGTGCCACGAGAGCGCCGACCTCCCGGAACAGCGCACCGTCCATGTGCTCGCCCAGCGTCTGGAGGTCTCCCGGCCCCGTGTTGTTGATCACGCGGACGACGAGGGCGACGTTGTTGCTCTGCTGGACGAGAAAGCGCACGACGCGGTCGACGCCGATGTCGAGGATCGTGCGCGATCCGATCCCCGCGATCAGGGCGCGCCACTCGGTTTGGTACCCACGGCGGATGAGCTCCGCTCGCACCTCGTCTCTCGCGTGGTGGTCGGACACGACCGGCATGCGCTGCAGGCGCGGGAAGGTCAGGCCGTCGCGAGCGCCGTTGCGGCTGGAGACGGCGTCGGCGAGCCGGCGGCCGAGCGCGTCCAGGTTGCGTGCGGGGTCGACGCGCCGGCGCGGTTCGGAGGCGGCGCCCAAGGCCGCGGCCGCGTGCTTCGAGGTGGCCGCCGCGCGTGGCGGCTCGGTATCGCGACCGGCCGGCTGGGGTTCCTCATGCGCCGGCATCAGCCGGGCTCCGATCGTGGGTAGCGCGTCAACACTACCTGCGATTCGGGCGGTCGCCGGCGGGCACCCCTTAGGCTGGGCGGGTGCCTGGCCCGCTGCTCGCCGTCGACGCCCCGTCGCTGCTGTATCGCGCGTTCTTCGCGCTGCCGAAGACCATCACCGATGACGACGGCCACCCCGTCAACGCGCTGCTCGGCATGGCGAACCTCGTCCTGTTCGAAGTCGAGCGCCACGCCCCGCGCGCGGTCGTGCTGTGCTTCGGCGCCGAGGCCGCCGACTACCGCACCGACGCGTTCGAGGCCTACCACGCCGACCGCCCGCCGATGCCCGACGAGCTCGAGCGCCAGTGGGCCGACGCGCCCGGCTTCTTCGGCGCGTTCGGCTGGACCACGCTGCACACGCCCGAGCTCGAGGCCGACGACCTGCTCGGCTCGCTCGCGAAGATCGAGGCCGAGGCCGGCGGCGACGCGCTCCTGTTCACCGGCGACCGCGACATGTTCCAGTGCGTCGGCGAGCACGTGACCGTCCTGTTTCCGCGCGGCGGCAAGGACGGCCCGGAGGTCATCGGCCCCGACGAGGTGCGCGAGCGCTACGGGATCGAGCCCGAGCAGGTGCCCGACTTCATCGCGCTGCGCGGTGACCCGTCGGACGGCCTGCCGGGCGCCAAGGGCATCGGCGCGAAGGGCGCGCGCGACCTGCTGCGCAAGCACGCCACGCTCGACGGCGTGATCGCTGCGGCCGGCAAGCCGGGCGTGATGACGCCGCGCCAGGCGGGCGCCCTCACCGACGATCCGGACGCGCTGTACGCCTTCAAGGACATCGCCACATTGCGCCAGATCGACATCCCCCGACCCCCCGACGCACCCACCGACGGCACCGCCGCCGCGCAAGCCGCGCGGGACCGCGGAATGAACCGCCTCGCCGAGCGGCTCGAGAAGCTGGCGTAAAGCAACCAGCCACTCCTGCCGACCTTTACGACATCATGTGCGCCACGTTGTCGCGCGTTCTGCTCTCCGTGCTCGCGGTCGTCGTCGTTCTCGTCGCGTGCCCGGCAGGCGCGAGCGCCGCTGATCCCCCTGCTCCCGTGTCGCTGGCACAGGGCTGGCAGTACTCGCCCGACCCCACCGACCGGGGGGTCGTCGCGAACTGGCAGAGCGGGCGGATGGGCGCGACGTGGGAGCCGACGACCGTCCCGCACGTCTTCGACGCCCGCCCGCTGGCGCAGCTCTTCGATGGCACGGTGGGCTGGTATCGCGTGGGCTTCACCGGCCCGGCGACGAAGGACGGCACCGGCTGGTGGCTGCGCTTCGAGCAGGTGCGCCGCAAGGCGCGCGTGTGGCTCAACGGCGTCGAGATCGGCGCGCACGTCGATCCGTACACGCCGTTCGAGATCCCGGCGAAGGGCCTGAAGGCCGGCCAGCCGAACCTCCTCGTCGTGCGCGCGGACAACCGTCGCACGCCCGGCACGCGCGAGGGCTGGTGGAACTGGGGCGGGATCACGCGGCCGGTGTCGCTCGTCTCGCGCGGCCCCGTCGTCCTGCACGACGCCGGCGTGCTGCCGCAGCGCACCTGCCAGGAGGACGGCACGAGTTGTCGCTGGGACGCGATCGTCGATGGCTGGCTCGAGAACCGCAGCGCCCGCTCGCAGAGCCCGACGGTGCGCCTGTCGCTGCGCTCACCGGACGGGGCGACGTCGGAGGGCAGCGGCCGGCCGCGCACGCTGCGGCCCGGCGAGCGGGTCCGGGTCCGCTACACCGTCCCGATCCAGGGCGATCCGAAGCTCTGGGAGCCCGACCACCCGAACCTCTACGACGCGACCGTCCGCACCCTCGTCGGCGGCCGCGTCATCCAGTCCGACCGCCGCCGTGTGGGCCTGCGCACCGTCAAGGTCGTCAACGGGGCGCTGCGGCTCAACGACCGCGTCCTCGATCTTCGCGGTGCGTCGATCCAGGAGGACACGCCCGGCCGTGGCCCCGCACTTACCGACGCGGACATCGAGACGACGATCGATGAGCTCAAGGAGCTTGGGGCGAACGTCACGCGCGCGCACTACCTGCTCGACGAGCGGATGCTGCGCCGCTTCGACGAGGAGGGCATCCTCGTCTGGAGTCAGGCCCCGGTCTACCACCGCGATGCGCGGCTCAAGACGCCGGGCGAGCGCTCCTACGAGCTCGACGTCCTGCGCAACACGATCCTGTCGGCGCGCAACCACCCGTCGGTCATCACGCACTCGGTCGCCAACGAGCTCACGCCGCAGCCAGACGAGGTCAAGACAACGCGCGTCTGGATGCTCAACGCCGCCGAGCTCGCGCGTGACCTCGATCCGACGCTGCCGGTCTCGATCGACGTTCTGTCGTATCCGAACATCGCGCGCCAGAAGACCTACGACGCGTTCGACGCGCTCGGCATCAACTCGTACTACGGCTGGTATGAGGGCAAGCCCGAGCGCTCGACGGCGAACCTCGCGGACCTCGAGCCGTACCTGCGCGCGATGCACGCGAAGTACCCGAGCAAGGCCCTCGTCATGACGGAGTTCGGCGCCGAGGCGACCGAGCCGGGGCCCGGCGACATCAAGCAGACCTACGCCTTCCAGACGAAGTACCTCGAGCGCAACCTCGACATCATCGACCGCCTTGGCTTTATGGGCGGCGCGATCTACTGGACGTCGCGCGAGTTCGCTGTCAAGCCGAAGTGGGACGGCGGCGCGCACCCGCTCGTGCGCGACTCGATCCACAACAAGGCGCTGATCGCCTACGACGGCAAGCCCAAGCCCGCCTTCGACGTGGCCCGCGACGCGTTCAAGTCCACGCCGCTGTACCGCGACGACCCGGCCGCGGTCGCGCGCGCCGAGCTGTCGGAGGGGACCTCGATCATCACGCGCTCGCTGCTCGTGATCGTGGTGCTGGGCGGCATCGCGGCGCTGCTCGCCTTGGACGCGCTGTGCCTGCGCGACATCTGGCGCAACCGCCCGCGCGATGCGGAGGTCGTCGAGCTGCGCCGCCGGTCGGCTGCGTGACGGCGGCCTCGATCGGAGTACGGGCCGATCGCGCCACGACATGTATTCGTCGTCCAGCCTTGGCGGTGGCTGAAGTACCGGACGGGTTCGGCCTTCTGGGCGAGGCAGAGCCCGGGATCGAGGAAGGCATTTGCGCGTCCGTCCGTCGATCGAGGCGCCGCGCTCATCGTGGAGATGGCACGAGGGTGTCCGGGAGAAGATCGGGCTTCCTGCCGCGCCGCCGATCGAGCGCTCGGTGCCGACAACCAGCGCCACCGCTCCGCGCCCACGGAGCGGCATATCGAGCGGTCATCCGTCTGCGAGATCGAAGTCCAGGGGTACCTTTGCGATTTCGACTCCACGATGGCTCCGTACCGCCGTACTGGTCTGTTCTCGGATTACCAGGCGACCGTCCAGTAGGAGTAGCACGTCGAGCTCACGCGGACCACTACCAGGTCGCGTTTGATGCGATCGTCGATCGCGGCGCCCGTAGCCCACTCGAGCAGCGTGCTAGCTGTTGAGCTCGGTGACCTCCCGAACGCGAGTGAGGGGGGTGCGGTTGCCGAGGGCGCTGTGGGTACGCCGCTCGTTGTAGTGGTCGACCCAGTGTGGCAGCGACCGACGACGGCAGTCGCTCGAGGCGTACTCCAGCGCGTAGGCCCACTCGCGTTGCAGTGTCTGCTGGTAGCGCTCGACCTTGCCGTTGGTGCGCGGCGTGTAGGGCCTGGTGCGGATGTGAGCGAATCGCGCGATGCGCGAGCAGTTCGCGTAGCGAACGGCTGTTGACGTAGGCGAACGCGTTGTCGGTCATCAAGCGCTCGGCGACGACGCCGTGCTCGAGGAAGAAGTCCAGGGCGCGCTCGGTGAACGCGGTGACGGTCACGGCCTTCTCGTCGTCGTGCAGCTCGCGGTAGGCCAACCTGCAGCAGTCGTCGACGACCGAGTGGCAGTACTCCCAGCCGACGCGACGGGAGCGCCGCGTGCGATCGCCCGTGACGGCATGGCCGGGGTTGGGTGAACTTCGCGAACTTCTTGACGTCCATGTGCAGCAGGTTGCCAGGACATGGCCACTCGTAGCGCACGACCGCGGGAGGCTCGGGTAGCGGGCGGCGCGAACAGCCGCCGCGCCGTAGAACCTGATGGACGGTCGAGTGCGCCCGCGCGATCGCGGGCTCGTCGGCGATCCGCCGCGGACTCCACCCGGTCCGCTCGCGCAGCTCGCAGATCCGCGCGGCCTCGTCGGCGGGCACCTGCGCCGGCGAGCGGCGCGGCCGACTGGAGCGCTCAGCCAGGCACGCCAGCGACTGCTGCTCGGCCAGGGTCGCTTCGTGCCAGCGCCGCACCCACTCCCAGACGGTCGACTTCGAGAGGTTCGCCCAGGCCGCGGCCTGCGCGAACGTCTCGCCTTCCTCAACGACACGATGAACGACGATCCACCGTCCAAGCGGTGTGTGACGGGCTCCATGGTGCGGCACTCCGGGCCTCCTTGAAGGAGTGAGCTTCGACACCCACACCTTCTCGGCAGGTCCGGACCTACTACTTCACGCCGTTCGGAACGTCCCCGGGCACGTCAGCTAGCCCCATCGCTGCTGCGGCGGACGTTGGCCTCGGGGTAACCTATCGACCGCTGAGGGCTCCTAGACCGGGCCGGTCCCGCGTGGTAAGCGAGCCCGACGATCGCGCGCCATTCGGTTGGGTCTGCCACAGGCGAGGCGACGCTTCCTCCGCGTCCGGTCGGGCACGCCGCGTTCGGCACTCGGGCGTGAAGTGCATGAGCAGCCTGACACGAACGCAGACGTCATGGATACGAGAGCGGCGCGACCCCTGGGTCGCTAGCCGTGGTCGCGGCCGCCGTGCGCTCGATCGCTAGGTGGTCGAGGAGTTCTGGATGGGCGTTGAGTGCGGCGCGGAGGCCGTGCCCAAGACGAGTTGTTGATCCATGGTAAGCGCGGAAGCGAGCATGGTTGATAACCCCTATGAACCAAATAGTTGCCAGAATCACCACACCCGCCGCGAGTGTACTATCCATAAAATCTGTCCACCCCAAGCCAGTTCGACCAAGCAACGCTTGAAGTAGGTTAGACAGACCACCTATGGCAACCCCAAAAGCCAAGGCCGTCCGCGTAACTCCTAGTGCGTGGTAGGTGTCCGACAGGCTTGTCCATTGGCGCTTCAATTCAGTGGTGCGCTCCGCGAGCGCGGTCGTGTCCAGCAGCACTGCGGATACGGCGTGATGGCGATTCCAACGTTCCTCATACAGTTCTGAGACGATCCTTCGCGTCTCTCGTTTGGCGGCATCGTCCGGCGGGGCGAGCTCTAACCATCCGGTTCTTCGGAGAAGGCGGTTGCGATTGTTGCGGTGGACGCGCGGCCACGCGAATGGGTCTTTGACAACGGCATCCAGCTCGGCGACCTGCCTCAAGCGCGCGAGGAGCTCAGGCGGGAGCGCGAGCTCGGTGGGCAACGACGCCGCGAGCTGCGTGCGCTGGCGCTCGGTAAGTCTCGCGAGAATCTCGCCGCCTCTGTTGGCCGATACAAAGCCGAAGGGGCGGAGCGCGCGATACGTCCAGTGGTATAGCTGATAGCACAGGAACCCAACGGGGATTGCGAGGGCGATGCCTGCTGCCGGGCTCACGTTGTTGCCGATTGGCCCGATTGCCTCTCGCAGCGGAACGTCCTTGGACGTCGGAGGGAGGTTAAGGCTCAAGCGAAGCAGGACATACGTCATCGCGAGCGTCATCAGCAGAACGGCACCCGGAATGCCGTACCGAATTAGTTGACGCGCCGCGTCCATCGCATGTCTCTCAACCGGGCAGCGATCGAGGTGACAGGCTGCCGGTCCGGATGCTCAAGGACGCCGAAGCCCCACTTCCGACGATGACGTGCTGCAACCGGCGGGACCGGAGCTACTTGCATCCGTTGCGTAGAGGCGGGATGCCGCCCGTCGTGATTTCGAGACCCCACGCGGCCAGCTCACCCGCTCCGGCGTGAGCCGATCCAATGTTGGACGTGGACCAACGTCCGGAAGTCGCGCCTCCTACTCTCATCCGTGCGGACGGAAGGGGCGCGCTCCCGGACGGACGGGGCGCGCTCCCGGTCGGGCGACCGCATAGGACGTGCATGTTGACACCCTGCATGTGCGGCAGGGCCCGGGCCCGCCGCGAGACGCGAGCGACAAGCCTCAGGGCAGTGAGCCCACGGGCGCGAGCGCTTCGGCCGACGGCGAGATCGTTGCGCGGCGAGGGTCTCGAAGTCGGCGTCGTAATGCGGGCCGATGCTCCGTGGTCCACGGCCTCCACGGCGATGAGTTAGGCGAGCGACCGCACACCGAGGTGCTGCTGCGTCGCGGCTGGTGCTGCAGCTTCGTGGCGCGGCGCTCGGGGCGCGAGGTGATCCAGAGCAGCGGCAGGGGCGGGCGGATCGACCGCGGGAGAGGTCGCGACCGCCGGCGGCTCGGATCAAGCTGCGGGCTGCTCAGTGGCCAGAACGCGCTGGCGTCGAGCAGCACCGGGATCGGCTCACGGCTGCCGGCTGGCGTCGCGGATGCTGCGGATCTCGTCGAGGGCGGGGACTGGTCCGTCGCAGAGCCGATCCACGAACGTCTCGAGTGCCTGGCCCCGAGCTCGATCCTGCGCTTCGAGCTCGCGCAGCTTCGCCTGCGCGCCTCGCATGACGAGCTCCGCAAGTGTCGGTGCGTCCGCACCCAGGTGCGCGCGAAGCGGTTCGAGCGCCGCGGCCAGTGCGGGCGTCTCGGTGATCGTGTGTCGAGGGCGGGAGGTCGGCGCCGACGGAGTGTGGCATCCCAAGCACCGCGTCGTCCAGCCCACGCAGCACCGCCTGCCCGAGAGCCCGACCTACCCAAATGGAAGGATGTCGGGCCGTGACGCCATCTACCGGAGAAGAGCGTGAGCGGCGACCCGCGATCGTCGCCGTCGACGACGAGCCGGCCGTGCTGGCCGCCGTCGCGCGCGACCTGCGGCGCGCGTTCGCCGAGCGCTACCGCATCCTGCGCGCGCCCTCCGGCGCCGAGGCGCTCGAGATCCTCAAGCAGCTGCGCACGCGCGGCGACCAGGTCGCGCTGCTCATCGCCGACCAGCGCATGCCAGGCATGTCGGGCACCGAGTACCTCGTCGAGGCGCGCAAGCTCGTGCCCGACGCCAAGCGCGTCCTGCTTACCGCCTACGCCGACACCGAGGCCGCGATCAGCGCCATCAACGAGGTCGCCCTGGACTACTACCTGCTCAAGCCATGGGACCCGCCCGAGGAGCAGCTCTACCCCGTCGTCGAGGACCTGCTGACCACCTGGGAATCGGGCGCCGCGCTCGAAGCCGGCGGCTTGCGCGTCATCGGGCACCGCTTCTCCAAGGACTCCCACGACCTGCGCGACTTCCTCGCTCGCAACCGCGTCCCCGCGCGCTGGCTGGACATCGAGCGCGAGGGCGAGGCGCGCGAGCTGCTGCGCGTCGCCGACGTGAACGACGACCGCCTGCCCGTCGTCCTGCTCGAAGACGGCGGCGTGCTCGAGCGCCCCACCGTCCTCGAGCTCGCCGAGCGCCTCGGCGTCAGCGCCGCGCCCTCCCAGGACCACTACGACCTCGTGATCGTCGGCGGCGGGCCGGCCGGTCTCGCCGCCGCCGTCTACGGCGCCTCCGAAGGCCTCAAGACGGTCATGATCGAGAGCGAGGCGCCCGGCGGACAGGCCGGGCAGTCGAGCAGGATCGAGAACTACCTCGGCTTTCCGATGGGCCTCTCGGGCTCGGACCTCGCCCGCCGCGCGACCGACCAGGCACGCCGCCTCGGCGCCGAGCTCCTCACGGTGAAGGACGCCAAGGGGCTGCGCGTGGAGGGCTCCGGCCGAATCGTCGAACTGCACGGAGGGGGCGAGCTGAGCGCCAACTGCGTGATCATCGCCTCGGGCGTCGCCTACCGCCAGTACGACGCGCCGGGCTTCGCCGAGCGCACCGGCTCAGGCGTCTACTACGGCGCCGCCATGACCGAGGCGCGCTCGTGCGGCGACCAGCACGTCGTGATCATCGGCGCGGCGAACTCCGCGGGCCAGGCCGCGGTGCACTTCGCGAGCTACGCATCCCGGGTGACGATGCTCGTGCGCGGCCCGTCGCTCGAGAAGTCGATGTCGCACTACCTGATCGAGCAGCTCGCGGCGCTGCCGAACGTCGACGTCCGCACGCGCACCTCCGCGACGCGAGCCGACGGCGAGGGCGACCGGCTGCGCACCCTCACCATCCGCGACGGGGACGGCACCGAGTCGACGCTCGAGGTCGACGCGTGCTTCGTCTTCATCGGCGCGTCGCCGCGCACGGACTGGCTCGCGGGCGTCGTCAAGCGCGACGAGCGCGGCTTCATCCTGGCGGGCGCCGACGTCCAGGGCGACGGCTGGCCGCTGCCGCGCGACCCGTACCTGCTCGAGACGAGCGTGCCCGGCGTGTTCGTCGCCGGCGACGTCCGCGCCCGCTCGATCAAGCGCGTCGCGAGCGCGGTCGGCGAGGGGTCGATGGCCGTCTCGCTCATCCACCAGTACCTGCTCGAAGCATGAGCTCGCACGGCGTCACGCTCGAGGACCTGCGAGCAGTCGACCTGTTCGACGACCTCACCGACGCCGAGCTGAACCTCTGGCTCGACGTCATCACCTGCCGCAAGGTCCCGGCGGGCGAGCTGATCGAGGAGCAGGGCGACCCGCCGGTGGGCCTGCAGCTCCTGCTCACCGGCGCCGCGCGCTCGTTCCTCGTCGAGGGCGAGCAGACCGAGCCGGTCGGCCGGCAGGTCGCGCCGACGTGGATGGGCGCGATCGCCGTGCTGACCGACTCGCCGATGGGCGTGCGGATGCGCGCCGAGACCGACTGCCGCATGGCGACGATCCAGCCCGAGGACTTCAAGCGCCTCGCGCTGTCGCAGCCGTCCGTGCACGGGCGCGTGATGAAGAAGATCGCGCCCGTTGTGCGGCGCCTGAACGACATCGAGCAGAACCGCGAGCGGCTCGCCTCGCTCGGGACGATGGCGGCGGGCCTCGCGCACGAGCTCAACAACCCGGCCGCGGCCGCCCAGCGCGCCGCCGACCAGCTCGGGCTGGCGCTGCGCGTCATCAACTACGCGCTGCGCGCGTTCGTCGAAGCCGGGGTCGAGCGCGTCGAAGCCCAGCAGCTGCTGGCGCTGCACCAGCAGGCGATGGAGGGCGCCGCCGGGCACACGGCGCTCGGCGCGCTGGACGCCGCCGATGCCGAGGACGCGTTGCAGGACGCACTCGAGGACCTCTGCGTGCCCGAGCCGTGGGAGATCGCCGGGACGCTCGCCGGAGCGGGCGTTGACGAGGCGTGGCTGGCGCAGGTCGCGGCGCTCGCGGGGCCAGCGACCCCGAAGGCGCTGAAGTGGGTCGCGGCGACGCTCAGCGCCGAGGACCTCGTCGCCGACCTCAAGGACTCAACCCAGCGCATGTCCGACCTCGTCGGCGCCGTGAAGACCTACGCCTACATGGACCGCGGCGGCCTCGTCGAGGTCGACCTGCACGAGGGCCTCGAAAGCACGCTCGTGATCATGGGCCACAAGCTCAAGCACACGCACATCCGGGTCGCGCGCGACTACGACCGCAGCCTGCCGAAGCTCACGATCCGCGGCTCGGAGCTCAACCAGGTCTGGACGAACCTCATCGACAACGCCATCGACGCGCTCGGCGAGACGGGCACGATCACGATCGCGACGCGCCGCGACGGGCAGTGCGCGCTCATCGACATCTCCGATGACGGGCCGGGCATCGCGCCGGACTGCGCGGCGCACATCTTCGAGTCGTTCTACACGACGAAGGCGGTCGGCAAGGGCACCGGGATGGGCCTCGAGGTCGCGCGGCGGATCGTCGTCGACCGCCACGACGGGTCGCTGACCGTCGACTCCGAGCCGGGTCGCACGACGTTTCACGTGTCGCTGCCGTTCACGCAGAGCTGACGGGTGGCGGAACTCGACGAACGTTGAGGTTTCGCCACGCGCCCCGGCGGGGCGAGGTACGGTGGATCGCGTGGTGAAGGATCGCCGTGTCTCGTCGTCCCGGGCGGCAAGGGGCCGTGCAGCCGCGGTTGCCGGAGCAGCGCTGTGTTGGCTCGCGCTCGGCGCGCCGACGGCCGGCGCTACAGCGGCCGCCCCGCTGTCCGACGTCGCGCTCAGGGTGAGCTTTCATCCCGGCGACACCGTGCGCCTGCGCGATCAGCGCTTCGTCGCGTCGACAAGAGCGGCCGCCGCATCCGACGTCAACGCGGTGGTCGGGCGCTACGACGTCGTGCGCATCGAGCGCCTCCTCCGCGAATCCAAGGCAAGCCTCGACGCGACCCGCCGGCGGCTGATCGCCGACGGCCGGCGCGACGTGCCCGATCTCAACCGCCACTACCGCATCGTGACGGCCGACGAGCACGAGCGTGATCGCCTGCTGGCAGCGCTCGACGCGCTCCCCGGCGTCGACGACGCGATCGCCGAGCCGACGCCGCCACCGCCGCCCGTCGGGGGCAACTACACGGCGTTGCAGGGCTACGGCTTCGCGGCGCCGGGCGGCATCGCCGTGGCTCCCATCGCGGCGCTCGCCGGCGGGACGGGACAGAACGTGAAGCTCGTCGACATCGAGTACGCGTGGAACACCGCGCACGAGGATCTCGCCAAGTCCGTGGGCGGCCTCATCCCCTACGGGACGCCCGTCGATCCGTTCCCCGGCGAGCAGGCGAGGCACGGAACGGCCGTCCTTGGCGAGATGATCGCGACGGCGAACGCGTTCGGCGTGACGGGGCTCGCCGCCGGCGCGGACATCGGCATGGTCAACTCGAACGCCTCGGCCGGCACCGGCGGCTTCTCCGTGGCGAACGCCATCAACGTGGCCCGCCAGAACCTCACCCCGGGCGACGTGATGCTGATCGAGCAGCAAACGCCCGGCGTTCCGAACTCCGGGATCGACGCGCCCTCCTACGTGGCGCCCGAGTACGACGCGCCGGAGTACGACGCCATCAAGCTGGCGACCCAGGCCGGGATCATCGTCGTCGAGACCGCCGGCAACGGCGGCGTGGACCTCGACGGCCCGGACTACGTCACGCCGTTCCCCCAAGGCAGAGCCGACTCGGGCGCGATCATCGTCGGCGCGGGCAGCGGGAGCGGCGCCTGCACGGCCACGCCGCGCTCGCGGCTGAACTTCTCGGCCTACGGCGACCGCGTGGACCTCCAGGGCTGGGGCCAGTGCGTCACCACGACCGGCTACGGCAACCTCTACGGCGCGGACGGCTTGAATGCGCACTACACCTCGACGTTCAGCGGTACGTCGAGCTCGGCGCCGATCGTCGCGTCGGCGGCCGCCCTCTACTCGAGCATCTTCCAGGCGGTCACGGGCGGTCGCGCGCCGAACCCGCTCGCCGTGCGCCAGCGCCTGATCGAGACCGGCAGCCCGCAGGCTGCCGGCGACACGACCCACATCGGTCCGCTCCCCGACGCTGCCGCGGCCGCCACCGGCTTCGACTTCACGCCGCCGACGGTGTCGTTCTCGGCCGGCCCCAGCGGCCCCACGAACGACGCGACGCCGACGTTCACCTTCTCGGCATCCGAGGCGGGCTCCACGTTCGAGTGCCGGATCGGGGCCGCCGCGTTCGCCACTTGCACCTCCCCGTTTACGGTGCCGCCGCTCCCGGACGGGGCCCGGACGTTCGAAGTGCGAGCGACCGACGCCGCGCTGAACCCCGGCGCGGCGACGACGCGCGGCTTCACCGTCGACACGGTCGCGCCCGGGGTGTCGATCAGCGACGGCCCATCGGACACCTCAACGACGGCCACGCCGACCTTCACGTTCGCGGCCAGCGAGGCGGGAGTGACGTTCGCCTGCCGGGCCGGCACGCCGCTGGCGCCGGGCGGGTTCGTCGCGTGCGCCTCGCCGCACACGACGGGCGCGCTCGCCGATGGGGCGAGTCTGTTCGAGGTTCAGGCGACCGATGCCGCCGGCAACGCCGGCGCCGCGGCGTCACGCGCGTTCACCGTGGCGGTCCCGCCGCAGGTCAGCGCCCTGCTGCCGCCGCCTCCGGTCGTCGCTCCGCCTGCGGCCCCTCCGCCGCCGGCTGCACCGCCGGCACCGCCGACGTTCGCCGCGGGCGCTCGGATCACGGTCAGCGCCACGGGCAACGGTGCGGTGACGCTGCCCCGACCGCGCATCACGTGTCCGAGCCTGCCGCCGAGCTGCAGCGTCTCACTGACCGCGAAGCTCGTCACTGGCCGCAAGCCGCAGATCGCCTCGGCGAAGCGCACGATCGCCGCCGGCAAGTCCGCGACGATGAGCTTCAAGCTCAACGCGTCGGCCCGCGCGAGGCTCAGGCGACTCGGCCAGCTCAAGGCAAGCGCCGTGCTCGTGGCCCTCCACGGCGCGGCGCAGGCGAGGCGCACCGTGCAGCTCACGATCAAGCGCAAGCGCTGACCTATCCGACGATCACGAGCGTGATCCCGCCGAACGGGCCGACCCGGGCGCCCTCGGCGATGGGCTCGATCGCACCCTCGCCCTCGCCGCCGTCCTCGAGCTCTATCTGCGCCAGCCGGCCCCTACGGCGTGAACTTCACCGTGATGACGTCGCCGTCGCGCATCGCGTAGTCGCGGCCTTCGAGACGCAGCGTCCCGCGGTCGCGCGCGCCGGAATAGCCGCCCGCGTCGATGAGCTCGTCCCAGCCGACGACCTCGGCGCGGACGAAGCCCCTCTGGATGTCGGAGTGAATCTGGCCCGCGGCGTGCCAGGCGGTGAGGCCGCGCCTCAGGTGCCAGGACTGCGCCGGCTTGTCCTCGCCCGCGGTGAAGAACGCGATGAGCTCGAGCAGTGAGAACGCGCCGCCCACGACGCGCTGCAGGCCCGACTCGGACACGCCGAGATCAGCGCGCATCTCCGCGGCGTCCTCGTCCTCGAGCTCGGCGAGCTCCGCTTCGATCCGGCTCGAGATCGGGACGGCGACGGCGCCGATCGCCGCCGCGTGCGCCGCGACCGCCTCGGGCACCTCGTCGTCGCCCTCGTTGACGTTCGCCACGAACAGCACCGGCTTCGCCGTTAAAGGCCCCAGGTCGCGCAGGGCGTGCGGCGCGTCCTTCGGGGCGGGCACGGTCTTGGCGGGCTTGCCCGCGTGCAAGGCCTCGATGAGCGCGCGCAGCCACGCCTCCTCCGCGACGGCGGCGCGCTCGCCCCCACGCGCGTCGCGCACGACGCGCGCATGTCGGCGCTCGGCCTGCTCGAGGTCGGCGAAGATTAGCTCGGTCTCGATCGTCTCGATGTCCGCCATCGGGTCGACGCGCCCGTCGGGGTGGATGACGTTCGGATCGGTGTGCGCGCGCACGACGTGCACGAGCGCGTCGGTCTCGCGGATGTTCGCGAGGAAGCGGTTGCCTAGGCCCTCGCCGGTGTGCGCCCCCGCGACGAGGCCCGCGATGTCGTGGAAGTCGATCGTGTCCGGCACGATGTTCGACGCGCCGAGCAGCGCGGCGACGCGATCCAGCCGCTCGTCCTCCACGGCGACGACCGCGACGTTCGGCTCGATCGTCGTGAACGGGTAGTTCGCGGCCTCGACGCCCGCCTTCGTCAGCGCGTTGAAGAGCGACGACTTGCCCGCGTTGGGCATGCCGACGATGCCGACCTTCATCGTCGGCCCGCCGCACCGACGGCGGCGCCGAGCAGGGCGCCCGCGGCGATGTCCGACGGGTAGTGCACGCCGAGATACACCCGCGACAGCGCCATCGCGGTCGCGACGGCGTACAGCGGCGCGCCCGGTACGAGCGCCGAGTACGCGCGCGCCGCGGCGAACGAGGAGGAGGCGTGGGCGCTCGGAAAGCTCAGCGAGGTCGGCGTGGCGATTAGCGCGGGCAGCTTCTCGAGGTGCGGGCGCCTGCGCCGGACGACGAGCTTCAGCGCGGTGTTCAGGAGGTAGGCGACCAGCACGGCTCCCGCGGCTCGTAACCAGTGAGGACGGCGCGCACCGTCGACCGCGGCGCCGGTCGCGCCGAGCGCGAGCCACAGCCCGGCGTGCTCGCCGAGGCGGGAGAAGCGGCGGATCGGCGTCTCGAAGCGCGCGCTCTGCGCGTCCTCGCGCAGCAGGCGGTACAGGCGAACGTCGACGCGCGCGATGGCGCGGGCGATCGGCCCGCCGCGCAGGCGGGCGCGCAGGGAGCGGTCCGCGCCGGGGTCGGCGGCGAACGGGGGCGAGGGGGCGGCGGTCACGCGCGCCCACGATAGAGCGCGCGCGCCGGCGGCCCCCGCACGCCGGCGGCCTCCGCCCCTCCGGCCCCTCCGCCCGCGCGGTGAGTGTCGATCTACTCGGTCCAGGGCCGAGTAGATCGACACACCCTTCGTCCACCTCGAGTTTCACGCCCACCCCGATGAGGGAGGATGCGCTGATGCGCCTCGCCCTCGTCGCAAATCCGAAGTCGGGCACGGCGCCCGAGCCGCAGCGCCTCGCCGCGCTGCTCGGCGCCGGCGGGGCGAGCGTCGGGATCACCGCGATCCAGGACCTCGCCTCCGAGAACGGCGGCCTCGCGGGCGACCGGCTCGCCAAGGCGCAAGCGCACCTCTGCAAGAACGGCCCGCCGGACCGCATCGTCGTCGCGGGTGGCGACGGCTCGATCGGCCTCACGGCGCTCATCGCCGCCGCGCTGGGCGTTCCGCTGGCGGTCGTCGCCGCCGGCACGGCGAACGACTTCGCGCGCTCGCAGGGCCTGCCGCTCGACATCGAGGAGGCCTGCGCACTGGCGAGCGACCCGAACGCGACGATCCGCAACGCAGAGCTCGCACTCGTCGGCAGCAGGCCGTTCGTCAACGCCGCAGCGACCGGCCTGTCCGTCCGAGCGGCGAAGGAGGCGAGGCCGCACAAGTCGCGCCTCGGCCCGCTGGCCTACGCCGTCGGGGCCGTCAAGGCCGCGGCGACCGCCGAGCCGCTGCGCTGCGAGGTCCGCTGCGACGGCGACATGCGCTTCCACGGCCGGGCTTGGCAGGTCGTCGTCGGCGCGACGGGCGCGTTCGGCGGCGGCAGCGAGATGGGCGGCACGCGCCCCGACGACGGGCTGCTCGACGTCGCGATCGTGCCCGCCGGATCGCGCGCCGGGCTCGCTCGACGCGCCGCCGGCATGCGCTGCGGCAGCCTGACCGAGCAATCCGACGTCGCGCACCACCGCGGCGCCACGATCGAGGTCGACACCGAATCCGGCAAGACGTTCAACGTCGATGGCGAGGTCTGCCCATGCGAGCCAGCGCACTTCACGCTGCGCGACGGCGGCTTTCAGATCGTCGCCAGGTGAGCGTCAGCAAGGCCTGGCCGGCCGCGATCGCCGCGCTGGCCGTGACGTGGTACGCGAGCGAGTCGCTGCGCCACCGCCGCGAGCAGGGCGACGGCTACGAGCTGCACGGCGAGGACCTCGAGGTCGGGTCAGCCGCGTTTCAGCGCGCTGCGGAGGCGATCACGAGCTCGCCGATCGCGCCCGGCAACCGCGCCGAGATCCTCATCAACGGCGACCAGATCTTCCCCGCCTTCGTCGAGACGATCGCCTCGGCGAAGGAGACCGTCAACCTCCTGACGTACATCTACTGGCACGGCGAGGTCGCGCGCCAAGTGGCCGACGCGGTGTGCGAGCGCGCGCAAGCGGGCATCGAGGTCAACGTCCTGCTCGACGCCGTCGGCAGCGCGAAGATGGGCCGCGAGCTCACCGGGCAGATGCGCGACGCCGGTGCGAACCTCGCGGTCTTCCGGCCGCCGAAGCCCTACGCGATCCGGCGCCTGAACAACCGCACGCACCGCAAGCTGTGCATCGTCGACGGCCGGGTCGGGCTGATCGGCGGTGTCGGGATCGCCGACGAGTGGAGCGGCAACGCGCAGGACCCCGACCACTGGCGCGACACGCACGTGCGCGTCCGCGGGCCGGTCGTCCGCGGCCTGCAGGGCGCGTTCGCCGAGAACTGGCTCGAGGCGACCGGCGACGTCCTCGTCGGGCCGCAGTATCTGCCCGAGCTCGATCCGATCGAAGACGGCTGCGCGATGCAGCTCGTACGCTCGTCGGCGGGGGTCGGCGACACGAACATCGAGGCGCTGTACTTCCTCGCGATCGCCTGCGCGCGCGAGAACCTCAACCTCACCGCCGCCTACTTCGCGCCGCGCCCGGCGTTCATCGAGGCGCTGTGCGACGCGGCCGGGCGCGGCGTGGCCGTCCGCCTGCTCGTGCCCGGCGAGCACATCGACAAGGGCTTCGTGCGAAAGGCCGGTCGCGGCACCTACGAGGAGCTGCTGCGCTGTGGCGTGCGCGTCTGGGAGTTCTGCCCGACGATGCTGCACGCGAAGGCGCTGACGATCGACGGCGGCTGGTCGTCGATCGGCTCGGTGAACTTCGACAACCGCTCGTTTCAGCTGCAGGACGAGGCGACGCTCTGCGTCTCGTCGCCGTCGTTCACGAAGGCGCTCGACGACCAGTTCGAGCGCGATATCGCCCGCTCCGAGGAGATCGACCTCGACCGCTGGCGCGAGCGCACGCTGCGCGCGAAGGCCAACGAGCGCCTGCTGACGCTCGTGCGGCGGGAGCTGTAGCGCTCCCGCCGCGTGCGAGCGGCTAGGTCAGCGGCAGACCGCGTAGGCGATGCCGGTGACCGTCTGGCCCTTGACGCCGGGGGCCGATCGGACGTAGGTCGACTTGTGGTCGACGTACGGGCGGTCGGCGGCGGCGAGCGCGCGGTCGCCGGTCGTGCCGAACGTCTTCAGGCGCTTGTTGTCGGGGCAGCGGAAGTACAGCGCCGCGCCCGTGCTGGTCTGGCCACGCGTGTTCGTGACCTTCTGGCCGACGAGCACGTAGCCGGACGGGATCGCCTTGCCGCGCCGGATGGCCTTGACGCCGGCGGCGTCGAACGGCGAGATGTCGCCGGCCTTCAGCGCCGCGACGGGCTCGACGGCGATCTGGGTCGCCGTATCGGCGGCGATCGACACGCCGCCGGCCGCGAGCGCGGCGACGGCGACGACTGCTGCGATGGTCTTGCGGGGCGTGAGCATTCTTGAAGCTCCTTTTGGACGTTTGCTCTGCTAGGCATCGTGGGGCAGGGCGGGCGATCTTCGAGGTCACCAAGGGGTAGAACCGCCACACCCCCGCTACCGTCCGGCGCGGCTTCTATGAATCCACTGGCGATGGCAACCGGACCGCACGGCTGGCGCCTCGTCCGGTGGGCCGGCCTTCTCTTCTTCGCGACCCTGGGGAGCGCGATCGCGCTCACGCTCGGTGGCGGCTCCGCCTCGGACGCCGGGCTGCGCCCCGCCGGGGTGACGGTCGCGGCCGACGTGCGATCCGATCGGCGCGACGCGGGCTCGAGCCCGCTGGACATGCTCGACGCGACGCTCGTCCAGCGCGACGTGCGCATGGTGCTGAAGGTGAGCTTCGGCTCGGGGAGCTGGAAGGCGGCGGATCTCGCCGCGCAGCCGGGCCGCGCGGTGTGCCTCGTGCTCGCCCGCGGCGCCGCGGCGACCGCGCAGGGGCGCATCTGCATGACGTCCAAGGAGGGGCATGCGCTGCTGACCTACACCCCGCTGAGGCCCGACGGCACCGCCGGGACGACGCGCAAGGTCGGCGCCACGGTCCAGCGGCCCCGATCGAGCGTGCTCGAGGCGACGTTCCTGCCGGCCGCCGCCGGCCTGTCGGTCGGGGCGTACTCGTGGTGGCTTCAGACGGACTGGACCGATACGGCGGCCTGCGCGCGCACCTGCGCCGATCGCCTGCCGGACACGGGCGCCGTGCCGGCGACGCTCGCGCTGCTCGGCGTCGTGCCGTGCTTCGGCGCCGCGGCCCGCGACCGCGCGCAGCCGTGTCGCAACCCCGATCTGCGCCTCGCTGTCGAGCCGCCGCCGGAACGCGCCGCGGCGACGCTCGATCCCTACTGCGACACGCGTGTGAGGGTGCCGGTCTCCGTCTGCGCGTTCGGCGCCTCGCCGGACGTCGCGACGGCGACGTTCGCCCTCATCGGCGACAGCCACGTCGCGGCGATGAAGACCGCGCTCGAGGTGCTGACGCTCGCCAAGCGCTGGCGCGGCCTGTCGATGGTGGTGCCGGCCTGCCCGGCGACGCAGGCCACGCCGATCCTCCCGACCCCTGCGCGCTCGGAGGCCTGCGCGCGGTTCAATCGCAACGTGCTCACGTGGCTCGCCAGGCAGCCGGCCGTGCAGACGGTGTTCCTCTCGACGCACACGACGTCGGAGGTCAAGCCCGCCGACGGCATGACGATGGAGGAGACGGCCCGCGCGGGCTACCGCGCCGAGATCACGGCGCTGCTGCGCGTCGTCGAGCGGGTCGTCGTCATCCGCGACACGCCGGTCGAGCCGCCGGGCCACCTGCAGTGCATCCAGCGCGCGGTCGCCGCGGGCCGCACGCCGGGTGCCGCGTGCGCGCGCTCGCGGCGGCTCGCGGTACGGCCCGACCCACTCGCGGCCGCCGCCGGCGACATGCGCTCCGGGCGCGTGCGGCTCATCGACCTGACGTCGTTGGTCTGCAACGCGCGGCGCTGCTTCCCGGTCGTCGGAGGGGCGCTCGTGCATCGTGACGCGACGCACGTCACGCCCGCGTTCTCGGCGACGCTCGGGCCGTTCATCCTGCGCGCGCTGGAGCGATGAGGGTGCGAGGGCCGGCGCCGGGCCCGTGACCGTGCGCGAGCTGCTGCGCGAGCTCGTGGCGATCGACTCGGTAAACCCGTCGCTCGTGCCGGGCGGCGCGGGCGAGCGCGAGATCGCGGCGTTCATCGCCGGCTGGGCGCTCGCCGCGGGCCTGGAGGCGGACGTGCTCGAAGGCACGCCGGGGCGGCCGAGCGTCGTCGTCCGCGCACCCGGCTCGGGCGGCGGGCGCACGCTGCTGCTGTGCGGGCACGTCGACACGGTCGGCGTCGAGGGGATGGCCGCGCCGCACGACCCGCGCATCGCGGGCGACCGGCTCTACGGCCGCGGCGCCTACGACATGAAGGCGGGCGTCGCCGCGGCGCTCGTCGCCTGCCGCGAGGCCACCGCGCTGGGCCTGCGCGGCGACGTCGTCGTCGCGGCGGTCGCCGACGAGGAGCACGCGAGCCTCGGCGTGCAGGAGGTGCTGCGTGTCATGGACGCCGACACGGCCGTCGTCACCGAGCCGACCGAGCTCGCGGTCGCCGTCGCACACAAGGGCTTCGTCTGGTCGCGGATCGAGGTCGAGGGGCGCGCGGCGCACGGGTCGCGCCCGCACCTCGGCGTCGACGCGATCGTCAAGGCCGGCGCGGTGCTGAGCGCGATCGGCGAGCTCGACGCGGCACTCGCCGCGCGCACGCACCCGCTGCTCGGGCGCGGCTCCGTGCATGCCTCGCGGATCGAGGGCGGCGGCGAGCTGTCGAGCTACCCGGCGCGCTGCGTCGTCGAGCTCGAGCGGCGCACGCTGCCCGGCGAGCGCGCGGCCGACGTCGAGGCCGAGCTCGCCGCGCTCCTCGATCGCTGCCGCGCGAACGACCCGGACCTCCGCGCGACCTCCAGCACCCTGCTCGTCCGCGAGCCCTTCGAGATCGACCCCTCGCACGAGCTCGTCGGCCAGGTGCGAGCCGCCGCGGTCGAAGCCGGAGGAGCCGAGCCGCAGATCGGCGGCGTCAGCTACTGGGCCGACGCGGCGTTCATCGCCGCCTCCGGGATACCGACGGTCCTGCTCGGCCCGAGCGGCGAAGGCGCCCACGCGGACGTCGAGTGGGTCAGCCTCTCCGCGACCGAGGCCGTGGCGAGCACCCTGGTCGCCCTCGCCCGGCGCATCTGCGGCTGACAAGGGGGCGAACTTCGGTGCTTGTCGCCTATTACACGGTATGCGTGGAATATTCGACATCGTCGCCCGGATCGCCGGCAGGCGGCGCATCGCTCGCAACCCGCGCAAGCCCGGCGCGGCAAAGCTCCGCGCCGCCCTGGGCTCCGACGTCACGCTCAGCAAGCTCGAGGACGCGTTCCTCGCGCTGCTGCGCGAGCACGGCATGCCGCAGCCGAGAACGAACGTCGACCACCGCGGCGACAAGGTCGACTGCCACTGGCCGCAGCTCGGGCTCACGGTCGAGCTGCTGAGCTACCGCTTCCACGCCTCGCGCAAAGCGTTCGAAGCCGACGTGGCTCGGCGGCGGCGCTCGAACCACCTCGCGTTCACGCGGGGTGACGTCGTCGAGCGCGGCGGCCGGACGATCGCCGAGCTCAGCCGCGCGATCCACGCCGCGGCGGCGTGACCCTCAGCCCGCGACCCCGAAGCCGACCTTGTGCTCGTCGAGGTTCGTGCGTACGTAGACGACCTGGCTGAGGTTCAGCCGGATCGTCCCATCGTCGACGGTGAGGTCGTGCCAGTCGCCGGAGGCCAGCGCCTTCAAGAGGTCGTTGAGGTCGGACTCCTCGAGCCGAACCCCGAGGACCTGGGTGCCGGTGAAGCCGATCGTGACGCGCTGGAGAGCCATGTGGGTGTCAGTGTCCCTTCGCAGGTTGGACGATCTCGGTCAGTACCCCGCCCGACGACTTGGGGTGCAGGAAGGCGACGAGCGAGCCGCGGATCCCGGCGCGCGGCGTCTCGTCGATGAGCCGGATGCCCGACTCGCGCAGCGACGCCAGGGCAGTCTCGATGTCGGTCACCTGGTAGGCGACGTGGTGCATCCCGGGGCCGCGCTTGGCAAGGAACTTGCCGACGGGCGTGTCCGGCCCGAGCGGAGCCAGCAGCTCGACGTGGTTCTCGCCGACGTCGAGCAGCACGGCCTCGACGCCCTGCGCCGAGACGACCTCGCGGTGCACGAGCGTCATCTCGTAATCGCGCTCGTACAGGGCCAGCGCCGCGTCGATGTCCTCGACGGCGACGCCGATGTGGTCGACGCGGGTGAACACGCTGCGCATCGTAGTGGCCACACGCCCCGGCGCGGCGCCGGGGGTTCGGCTCCAAGCCAAGCCGGGCAACCTGGCAAGCCATGGACATCACACTGCACGTCGACGGCGAGGCGCGCGCGCTGTCCGTCGACCCGCGCACGACGGTGCTCGACGCGCTGCGCGAGCACCTCGGCGTCACCTCCCCGAAGAAGGGCTGCGACCGCGGCCAGTGCGGCGCCTGCACGGTCCTCCTCGACGGCCGCCGCGTCACGACCTGCCTGAGCCTCGCCGTCGCGCACGACGGCGCCGAGATCACGACCGCCGACGGGCTCGCCCGCGACGGCGACCTGCACCTGATCCAGCAGGCGTTCATCGACCACGACGGCGTTCAGTGCGGCTACTGCACCCCCGGCCAGATCTGCTCGGCGGTCGGCATGCTCGACGAGGCGCGCAGCGGCTTCCCGAGCCACGCGACGCTCGACCTCACCGGCCCGGTCGTCCTCGGCGACGACGAGATCCGCGAGCGGATGAGCGGCAACCTCTGCCGCTGCGGGGCGTACGTGAACATCGTCGCGGCGATCCGCGCGGTCGCCTCGTGAGGCCCTTCGAATACGAGCGCGCCGCCGACCTCGACGGCGCCGTCGCGACGCTCGCCGACCGCCCGCACGGCGCCTACCTCGCCGGCGGGACGAACCTCGTCGACTACATGAAGGCCGGCATCGAGAGCCCCGACCTGCTCGTCGACGTCTCGCGCTCCCTGCCGGCCACGATCGACGACCTCGACAACGGCGGCCTGCGCATCGGCGCCGGCGTGCGCAACGCCGACGTCGCCGCCGACATGCGCGTCCGCGAGCGCTACCCGGCGCTCGCGCAGGCGCTGCTGTCCGGCGCGTCGGGCCAGCTGCGAAACCTCGCCACGACCGGCGGCAACCTCCTGCAGCGCACGCGCTGCTCGTACTTCCAGGACCCGTCGCTACCGTGCAACAAGCGCGAGCCGGGCTCGGGCTGCTCGGCGCTCGAGGGCTACACGCGCTACCACGCGATCCTCGGCGCGTCCGAGCGCTGCGTCGCCACGCACCCCTCCGACATGGCCGTCGCGATGCTCGCGTTCGACGCCGTCGTGCGGGTCGTCGGGCCGCGGGGGCCGCGCGAGGTCGCCCTCGAAGACCTGCACCGCCTGCCCGGCGACACCCCCGAGCGTGACACGACGCTCGCGCACGCCGAGATCATCACCCACGTCGACCTGCCGGCGCCGCCGATCGCCGCGCGCTCGGCGTATCGCAAGGTGCGCGACCGCGCGTCGTACGCGTTCGCGCTCGTCTCGGTCGCGACAGCGGTCGAGCTCGACGACGAGGGTGCCGTCGGCGACGTGCGCATCGCGTTCGGCGGCCTCGCCCACAAGCCGTGGCGCGCGACCCGCGCCGAGGACGCGCTGCGCGGACAGCCCGCCACCGAGGCGTCCTTCCTCGCCGCCGCGCACGCGGAGCTCGCCGGCGCGGAGCCGCTGCGCGACAACGGGTTCAAGATCGCGATGGCGACGGGCGCGCTCGTCGCGACGCTGCGCGACCTGACCGGCGCGGAGGCTCGACGATGAGCGCCCGCGACGCCGCGCGGCGCGACCCGTCAGCGGAAGCCGCGGCGATGCGCATTCGCGCCCGCGACGCCGCGCCGCGCGACCCGGCGCCGGAGGCCCGGCGATGAGCATCGCCACCACAACTCCCCTCGGCGCGGACATCGCGCGCATCGACGGCCCCCAGAAGGTCACCGGCACGGCCACCTACGCGGCGGAGCACCCGCTCACCGATCCCGCGTACGCCTTCGCCTTGCTCTCGACCGTCGCGCGCGGCCTGGTCACGCGGATCGACAGCACCGATGCGAAACAGCTCGCTGGCGTGCTCGCCGTCCTCACCCACGACAACGCGCCCAGGCTCGCCGACACGAGCGACGGCGAGCTCGCGATCCTGCAGTCGCCGGAGGTGCACTTCCGCGGGCAGGTCGTCGGCGCGGTCGTCGCGGAGAGCCTCGAGATCGCCCGCCATGCGGCGCAGCTCATCACCATCGAGGAGCAGGCGAGCGAGCACCATGTCGTCCTCGGCGCCGACGACCCCGCGCTCTACAAGCCCGAGCAGGTGAACGGCGGCTATGAGACCGACACGGCGCAGGGCGACGTCGAGGCGGGGCTGCGCGACGCCGCGACCGCGATCGAGGCGACCTACGCGACCGCGATGCAGCACGTCAACCCGCTGGAGCCGCACACCACGGTCGCCGAATGGCGCGACGGCGCGCTCAAGCTCTACGAGTCCACGCAGAGCGTCCATGCCGTGCGCGAGTCGATCAGCGGGCTGTTCGGCCTGCAGCCCGAGAACGTCCACGTGACGGCCCCGTTCGTCGGCGGCGGCTTCGGCTCCAAGGGCATGATCCACGCGCCCGCCGTGCTCGCCGTCATGGCCGCGCAGGCGGTGCCGGGCCGCCCGGTCAAGCTCGCGCTCGAGCGCTCGCAGATGTTCACGCTCGCCGGCCATCGCACGCCGACGATCCAGCGCCTGCGCCTCGGCGCCGATAAGGACGGCAAGCTGACCGCGGTCTCGCAGGACGTCTGGGAGCACACGTCACGCGTCAAGGAGTACGCCGAGCAGACCGCCACCGCGGCGCGCATGATGTACGCGGCGCCGAACATCGCGACGACGCATCGCCTCGCGCCACTCGACGTGCCGGTGCCGTCGTGGATGCGCGCGCCGGGCGAGGCGCCGGGGATGTTCGCGCTCGAGTGCGCGATGGACGAGCTCGCTATCGCGACCGGCATCGACCCGATCGAGCTGCGCATCCGCAACGACCCGCCGCGGGACCCAGCCGACGGCAAGCCGTGGTCGAGCCGCAACCTCGTCGCCTGCCTGCGCGAGGGCGCCGAGCGCTTCGGCTGGGCCGAGCGCGACCCGGAGCCGCGCAGCACGCGCGACGGCCGCTGGCTCGTCGGCACGGGCGTCGCCGGCTCGACGTATCCGCGCTTCGAGATGCCGGGCTCCGAGGCGCAGATCGAGGTCCTGCCCGACGGGCGTTACGCGGTGCGGATCGGGGCGATCGACGTCGGCACCGGCACCTGGACCACGCTGACGCAGCTCGCCGCCGAGGCGCTTGGCGTCGAGCCTGACCAGGTCTCCCTGCAAATAGGGGACACGGAGCTACCGTTCTCGAACGTGCCCGGCGGGTCGGCGGGCATCACGTCCTGGGGCTCGACGCTCTACGGCGCGGCTGCGGCGTTCCGCGCCGCCCACGGCGACGACCCCTCGCCCGGCGACGCGATCACCGCTGGCGCGCCGGAGAACCCGGCCGAAGACGAGTACTCGATGCATGCGTTCGGCGCGCACTTCGCCGAGGTCCGCGTCGACGCCGACACGGGCGAGGTGCGCGTGCCGCGCATGCTCGGGACGTTCGCCGTGGGCCGGGTCGTCAACCCGCGCACCGCCCGCTCGCAGCTCATCGGCGGCATGACGTTCGGCCTGTCGATGGCGCTGCACGAGCTCGGCGTGTTCGACGCGCGGCTCGGCGCGATCGTCACGCACGACCTCGCCGACTACCACGTCGCCGCGTGCGCCGACGTCCAAGACCTCGACGCGCACTGGGTCGACGAGGCCGACCCGCACGTCAACCCGATGGGCACGAAGGGGATCGGCGAGATCGGCATCGTCGGCTCGGCGGCGGCGATCGCGAACGCCGTGTTCCACGCGACGGGGCTGCGCGTGCGCGACCTGCCGATCACGCCGGACAAGCTGCTCGGCCTCGGCTGACGCCCGCACGCAAGGTGTGAGCCGCAACACCAGGGATGCCTGGTAGGCGCGATGCGCCTGCTCGAGTATCTGCCCTCAGGCGCATCCTCCCGGTCGCTGGCGACACGCCAGCAAGGCATCCGGCTGCGGGGCCGCAAAGCGATGATGGAGGTTTCGGCATGTCGAGCACGCACCGGTCCCGCAACCTCGCTTCGATCTTCGCGCTGCTCGCTGTCGCGCTGGCCGTGCTGACACCCGCGGCCGCGGCGCGGGAGTGGCATCCCGCACTGGATCTCGCGGCGCCTGGCGGCGATCCACATGTCGCGATGGATGGCCCCGG
This sequence comes from uncultured Actinomycetes bacterium, assembly GCA_963839905.1. Classification (GTDB taxonomy): domain Bacteria; phylum Actinomycetota; class Thermoleophilia; order Solirubrobacterales; family Solirubrobacteraceae; genus CADCVQ01. Next base: position 319,662 of record CAWIXC010000021.1, read on the forward strand.
CAACGCGCTTCTCGTGTGGATCTCGTCGATCCAGTCGGGCGGCAACTCGACGGTCGAGAGTCTCGTGCGTACCAGCACCGGCGCGCTCCTCGATCCGGGCGAGCTGTCGGACCCTGGTCGCAACTACGCCCCCCGCGTCGTGATGAATCAGGCGGGGGACGCCGTCGTCATATGGACGCACATCGACCCTGGCAACAGCAAGCCGGTCGTGCAAGGCGTCGTGGGGTCCTCGGACGGGGACTTCTCGCAGACATTCACGCTATCGAGCAGCGCCGAGTGGGCATCGGGCGCGGAGCTGGCGATCAACCAGGCCGGCGACGCTGTCGTCACATGGTCGGGCGACGACATCGTTCAGGCGGCGGTGCTCGCGGCAGACGGCTCGGTGTCGGTCGACCCCGTGGGCCCCGGGTTCAACCCGCGCCCGGGCATCGACGCGGCCGGCAACGCGACCGTCGTCTGGCAGACGAGCAACGCCATCCACGCGTCGGTCCGGCCCGCCGGGGGCTCCTTCTCGACTCCGGTCGACCTGTCGCCTTCCGGCCCGGTCTACCTCCCGGACGTCGCCGTCGATCCCATCGGCAACGCAGTGGCCATATGGCGCGCCTACTCCGGCGGAAACTACGGCGTGCAGACTGCCACGAGGTCCGCGGGCGGCTCGTTCTCGGCGCCGGTCGACTTGCCGGGCTCCACCGGCGGGTTCTTCCAGGCGGTGCGGATCGACGCGGCCGGCACCGCGACCGCGGCGTGGCTGGACCAGTTCGGATTGCGGACCGCGACCCGGCCACTCGGGGCAGCGTTCTCGTCCCCGTCGTCGCTGGGTCTCGCTCGCGACGGCCTGAGGCTCGCGGTGAGCCCTGCCGGCGCCGCTTCGCTCGCCTGGGATGCGTATGTGGGCGGGCGCTACGAGGCGCGAGCGTCGGTGCGCGCGCCCGGCGGGGCCTTCACGGCACCGACCACGGTGTCCCCGGCGGGAGTCACGGCTTTCAGCGCGAGCACGGCGGTCGACGCTGAGGGCGATGCGATCGCCGCCTGGCAGACGAGCGGCGGCGTGCAGCTGACCGTCTACGACGACTCACCGCTGGCGGAGCCGCCACCGCCACCGCCCGCGCAGCCGCAGCCGCAGCCCGCGAGCCCGCAGCCGAGCGGCGCACCATGCTCCGATTGCGCCGGGCGCGCGACCAGCTACCCGCTCCTGCGCTCCGCGATCACCTACGACGTCAGGTTCTCACGGCTCGGCACGACGTTCACCAAGCTCGCCGTCAAACCGGTGCCCGCCGGCACGACAATCCGCGTCCGCTGCACCGGGCGAGGCTGTCCGCTGCAGTCCAAGACGCTCACAATCGCCAGGGACGCGCGCTCGCGCGACCTCCTGCCGTTGCTCAAGCACCGCAGGCTGCGTCCCGGAGCGCAGCTCGAGATCCGGCTCACCAAGCACTCCACCGTCGGGATCGTGCGCCGCCTGCGGATCCGATCCAACCGCCGCCCGCTGCGCACAGACCGCTGCGTCACGCCGAACACGACCACGATCGTCGCGTGCCCGGGCCGGTGACCTCGCCGACTCAGCCCGCGTAGCGCTCCTGCGCGCTCTGCACGAGCAGGGCGATCCGGAGGCGGCGGCGGTCCTCGTCGCGGCCGTCGATCAACACGCCGGGCAATGACGAGCGCATCCAGCGAGGCAGCTCCGGGTTGGGGCGGGCGGTCGCCGCGGGCGCCATCGATCAAGAGGCTAGGCCAGCGCGCCGGCCCGCACCCCCTACCAAAGTCGCTGCCCGCCACCACGCGCCGCCGCCACGGCTCGCGACTAGGCTGCAGCCTATGGCGTCCGAGCCGGGACACGATGGCCCCGACCTCGACCTCCCCGCGTGGAGCCTTGACCGCGAGTCCGCGCTCGCCGCCACGCACCGCTCGCCGTTCCCGCTGACCGACGCGCGCGACTGGGCGTGGGGCGGCGCGACCGGCGGGGGGGTGCGCGTGTGCGTCATCGACAGCGGCATCGACGGCACGCATCCGGCCGTCGGCGGCGTGAACCGCGCCGTCTACGTCGAGCTCGGCGAGGACGGCGAGACCACCAGCGTCCACGACGACGGCGAAGGTGACCTCTTCGGCCACGGCACCGCGTGCGCGGGCATCATCCGATCGCTCGCGCCCGGCTGCGAGATCCACAGCGTCCGCACGCTCGGCCGCAGGCTCACGGGCCGCGGCGTCGTCCTGCTCGCCGGCCTGAAATGGGCCATCGAGCAGGGCTACGACGTCATCAACCTCAGCCTCTCGATGTCCAAGGCGAGCTTCGTCGAGCAGCTGCGCGAGCTCGCCGACGCGGCGTACTTCAAGAACACGCTGCTCGTCGCGGCCGCGCACAACATGCCGGTCGTCAGCTACCCGTGGCGCTTCCCGGCCGTCGTCTCGGTCGGCAGCCACCAGGGCTCGGACCCGCTCGAGTTCTACGCGAACCCGACGCCGCCGGTCGAGTTCCTCGCGTGCGGCGTCGAGGTCGAGCTGGCGTGGCTCGAGCATGCGACGATCCGCGCCACCGGCAACAGCTTCGCGACCCCGCACATCGCCGGGATCGCCGCCCTCATTCTGTCCAAGCACCCCGGCCTGACGCCGTTCGAGGTCAAGAGCCTCCTGCGCGCGACCGCCGGCAACGTCAGGAGCAGCCCGTGAGCACACCACCTCAAGGCTTCGGCACGACCGTCGCGGCGGGGATCATCGGATCCGACGCGGCGTACCGCGCGCTGGCGCAGTCGATCGTCGAGGTCGCCGTCCGGATCTTCGCCGCACGCGCCGCGTCGATCCTGATCTACGACGTGGATGCGCACGAGCTCGTCTTCGAAGCGGCCGCGGGGCAGGACCAGCAGGCGCTCGTCGGGCGCCGCCTGCCCGCCGGCAGCGGGATCATGGGCTGGGTGCTCTCCTCGCAGGAGCCGATGATCATCGACGACGTCTCGCGCGACCCGCGCTTCGACCGCCAGGCCGCCGAGCGCCTCGGCTATGTCCCGAAGCACATGATGTCCGTGCCGCTCCTGCACGACGAGGAGGCGCTCGGCGTCCTCAACGTGCTCGACCGGCGCGAGCGCTCGTTCTCGGGAGTCGAGGAGATGGACCTGCTCGGCAGCTTCGCGAGCCAGGCGTCGATCGCGATGTCGGTCGTGCGCGCCGGCCGCCGCGCCAAGCGGATGCTCGAGGAAGGCGACGGCGACGGCGCCGTCGTGGCCCGCCTGGCCGCGCGGCTCGACGGCCTCGAGGGGCCGCGGCGCGCGGCGGCGACGCAGCTGCTCGAGGCGCTGGACGCGCTGATTGCTGGCTGACTGGCCAAACGTCCAGTAGTTCCCCGGGCGGGGCGGTGAAACACTCGCACGGACCGGCCGTGAGCTGTCCCCCACAACGAGCATCCGGCCGGTGCGAGCACCGCTGACCCTTATCGGAACGCGCCGCACAGGAGGCCCACCCTGCATCTCGTCGACTACCTCGCTCTGCGGGACCATCCCGCGTCGGGGATCTCACTGGCGCTCACGCGCCGCTGCCCGCTGAGCTGCGCGCACTGCGCGACGAACTCGACGTTCTCGAGCGAGGAAGCGCCCGCCGACATGTTCGTGCGCTTCGTCGACACCTTCACCGCCGAGGATCATCCGCAGGCGCTGGCGATCTCCGGCGGCGAAGCCTTCCTGAGGCCCGCCCTCGTGCAGCAGCTCGCCGAGCGCGCCGCGCTCGTCGGCGTCCGGACCGGCGCGCTGTCGGGCATGTTCTGGGCGAAGTCACGGCGCATCCCGCCGCCGATCAAGCGCGCGATCGACGCGCTGGACCACTTCTCCTGCAGCCTCGACGTCTTCCACGAGCGCGAGGTCGATCGCCACGACGTCTACCGCGCGCTCGACACGCTGCTGTCCGAGGGCAAGGACGTCAGCATGCACCTCGTCGGCCTGAACGCCGACGACCCGTACCTCGTCGAGCGCACCGAGGAGATCCGCGAGCGCTTCGAGGATCGCGTCCCGATGCTCGTGAACGCCGTCAACGCCTACGGCCGCGCGGCCGAGTGGCTCGAGGACGACGCCCACGTCCCGACCGAGGAGCCGAACCCGTGCACGCTCGCCGCGTGGCCGATCGTCGCCTTCGACGGGACGGTCGTGGCGTGCGGCAACGACGACGTCGTCGACGGCCCGGCGCCCGCGCACCTGCGCCTCGGCCACGCGAGCACGGACGGATGGCCTGAGATCCGCGAACGCGCGCTCGGCTCGGGCACGCTTCGCGCCATCAGGACGTTCGGGCCCGAGTATCTCGTCGCCCGCCATGGCAGCGCCAAGATCACGTGCAACGGCTACTGCTCCACGTGCCGTCAGTTCTCCGACGATCCGGGGTTTGTCGAGCGGGTCGAGGCCTACATGGACACGCCGTCGGCCGCCCTCATCGAGGAGCAGGTCTTCGCCATGGCGCGCCACGCCGGCCCCACCGGCTTCATCCGCCGCTTCGGGATGCGCCGCTACGCCGACCTCGTGACGCTCGGTGTGCCGGCGCCGGCCGCGGTGGCGTCGTGACGCTCGCACCGCCCGACGATCGCTTGACCTGGCAGGCGATCGACGACATCCGCAACGAGCGCGGCCGCTCGACGCTGCTCTTCATCACCGACCGCTGCCCCGTCGGCTGCGCGCACTGCTCGGTCGACTCGCGCGTCGACAGCCCGAAGATCACCGACTTCGAGCTGTTCGGCGAGATCGTCGAGTGGCTCGTCGCGCAGGACTACGACGTCATCGGCATCTCCGGCGGCGAGCCGTTCGTCGAGCGCCGCGGCCTGGCGCTCGCCGCCCGCCGGATCACCGAGGAGGGCAAGCGGCTCGTCACCTACACGAGCGGCGTCTGGGCAAAGCGGCCCGAACCGCCCGCCTGGATCGCCGAGGTGCTCGACCGTTGCACGACCGTGTTCCTCAGCACCGACGCCTTCCACCAGGCGGGGGTCGGCGACGGCCACTACGTCAACGCGGCGCGGGCGATCCAGCGGTCGGGTGCGTGGATCGTCGTGCAGGTCCTCGATGTCGATGACATGGTGCAGCGGGCGGCGGACCTGCTGTGCGAAGCGTTCGGGCCGCGCTGGGAGGACTGGGCCGAGCTGCACCCGCTGACGCCGCTCACAGCCGGCCGCGGCGCCGACGTCTTCATGCGCACGAAGCATCATCCGGGCAGCGCGTTCGCGCCGTGCGGCTCGCTGGCGTCGCCGACGATCCGCTACGACGGCGTCATCGCGGCGTGCTGCAACGAGCGGGCGATCATGGGCTGGGGGCCGAAGGCGCTGCGCCGCCGGGGGACCGATCGCGAGTCGATGGGGGCCGCGATGGATGCGCTCCAAGCCGACCCGCTCCTGCGCGCGATCGGATCCGTCGGGCCGGGCGCGCTGACCGCGCACCCACGCTTCGCCGACCTCGCCGACGCGCAGTTCTCGGACATCTGCGGCGTTTGCTGGAAGTTGCTCGATCGCACGGCGGCCGACATCGAGCCGGACCCGCTGATCGAGGCCATCTCCACGGTGCTGGTGCCCTCGGCGGCGTCGTCATGACCGCCTCGCAGCGTCTGCGGCTGAAGCTCGACGTGGCGTACCCGGCGCTCGCCACCACCGCGGCGCGCCTGTGGGGCGGCGAGCGCCTGCGCGAGCTCTATCCGGTGTACCTCGAGATCTGGCACGGCGTCGTTCGCTCAGCGGTGCCGCTCATCGGGGCCGCTTGCGACCGCGCCCGGGTGCTCGCACCCGACGACGAGGTCGCCGCGATGCTCGTGCCGTACTTCGAGCATCACGGCCCCGAGGAGGCCGGGCACGACGTCTGGCTGCTCGAGGATCTCGAGGCGCTTGGCGGCGATCGCTCGGCGGCGCTGAACCGCATGCCCTCGCCGCGCGTCGCGACGCTCGTCGGCGCCCAGTACTACTGGCTGCGCCACGCCCATCCGGTGTCGCTGCTCGGGCACATGGGCGTGGTCGAGGGCTATTCGCCGCCGCCGGGCCAGGCCGACCGCCTGCAGGAGCTCACCGACTACCCGCACGATGCGTTCCGCGCGATCCGCCGCCACGAGCGCCTGGACGTCAAACACAAGCGCGAGCTCTACGAGCTCATCGACCGGCTGCCCCTGACGCCCGAGCACGAGCGGCTCATGGGCATGGCCGGGCTGCACACGATCGAGGCCGCGATCGACGTCGCCGAGGAGATCGCCGCGTCGCTTCCCGCCCGCGAGGCCCTGAGCGCGCCGTGAAAGCAGGGCAGGGCATGTCGGCTCCGCTGAAGCTGCGCGAGTACCGGCTGCTGTTCTCCGGGCAGTGCGTCTCGAACCTCGGAGACTGGCTGGACTTCATCGCGCTCGCGGTCCTCATCGCCTACGTCTGGGAGATGGGGCCGTCGGCGCTTGCGGCGCTGTCGATCGCGATCGCGATCCCGTGGGTCTTCGTCGCGCCGCTGTCCGGGGTGCTCGTCGACCGCTGGCCGAAGAAGCGCGTGCTCATCGGCTCGGACCTGCTGCGCGCCGCGATCGTCGCCTGCCTCATCGTCGCGCCGAACCTGCCGGTGCTGCTGATCCTCGTCTTTCTCAAGACGACGGTCGCGACGTTCTTCGGGCCCGCGGACCAGGCGACGATCCGGATCCTCGTCCCGGAGTCCCAGCTGCACCAGGCGAACGCCCTGTCACAGCTCGTGCAGCAGTCCACGAAGATCATCGGCCCCGCACTCGGCGGCCTGCTCGTCGCGGTGACGAGCCCGCGCGTCGCGTTCGGCGTCGACGCCGCGACGTTCCTCGTGTCGGCGGCGATCCTCGCGCGGATGAAGCCGATCGACGACCCGCTGCATCGCGCGAAGGGCGAGGACGAGGACGAGGAGGAGGAGGGCGGGTACTGGGCGGAGCTGCGCGAGGGGCTCGCGTACATCGTGGCCCGGCGCGCGCTCATCCTGTGCATCGCAGGCTTCGGCGCGACGCTCTTCTTGCTGTTCTGCTTCGACACGCTCTCCCCGCTCGCGTTCCAGGAGCTCGGCGTCAGCAAGGCGCTGTTCGGCATCGCGATCGCCGGGATCGGGGCGGGCGGCGTGCTGGGGACGATCGCCGTCGGGCGCTACGGCGGCGCCGTCAACCCGTTCGTGCTGCTCGGCGGCGGCACGGCGATCGTCGGCGGCTGCGTGGCGCTCATGGGGCTCGCGCTCGTCTCGGAGCTCGGCCTGCCGCCGTGGTTCTGGACGCCGGTCCTCGTGGTCGTCGGGGTCGCGTCTGCCGGCATCCTCGTCGCGTCGCCGACGATCATCCAGAAGGAGACGCCGCCCGAGCTCATGGGCCGCGTCAGCACGTCCGCGACCTCGATCCCCACGGGCCTGCAGATGCTCGCGCCGATCGTGGGCGCCGCGCTCGCGGAGTGGCAGAGCGTCGGGTTCGTGTTCACCATCGCCGGTGCGGCGCTCGTCGCGCTCGGCGCCGGCCTGCTCGCGGCGCGGGTGCCCGTGGGGGTGGGCGTCGAGCTCGAGGCCGCCGCCGAGGTCGCCGACGCGGCCGCACCGCTGCAACCAGCTTCGTCAGACAGCGAGCAGTTCGCTGCCGCACCAGCCGTCCCGGTCGGTGCAACGAAGGGCAATGGCCGGGCGACGATCGTCCGGTCGCAATCGAACAAGGAGGTAGTCATGTCCAACGCGGACAAGCTGCGCGATGCCGGTGTCGGGGTTCCCGAGGGCCAGGCTGACGCCCTCGACGTCCTCAGCGACGCGGAGGTCGACTCGCTGATCGCCATCAAGGGCAAGCTCGACGGCACCGACGAGGTCGCCGGCCACGCGCGCGCCGCGGTGGCGGGCGACGGCTACGTCGTCTGGTAGCACTGGCATGAGGTCGGCGTCGCGGCCAGGGGCCGCGACGCCACGCCTCGTTGCCGGTTGTCCAGTGCCGATGATCGCGCTAGCGTCCGAGCATGCCTGAGCTCGCGTTGTCGGTTCCGGCCCTGCTGCGTCACAAGGCGCGTGCTGGCCTGCCGTTCCGGCCCGCGGCGGAGGCTGCGAAGCCCGTCGCAGCGCGTGCGATCACCCCGCCGGAGCGCCGCGACGACGCACTCGGCGCGCTGCTTGCGCGCAGCGTGCTGCACCGCAGGACCGAGGCCGAGCGTGGCCGCGCGCAGAGCGACAAGGCGCACGCGACGCGAACGATCGCGTTGCTGCGCAACAACCTCAAGAGGGCTTGCGACGACCACCTCTTCCTGGGGGTCCCGCTGGACCCGGTCGGGCCGATCGTCCCGGCCGATCCCGTCGGGGTCCACGCCTACACGACCGGGGCGCTGCCCGCCGGCGTTCGGCAGGTCGACCGGCGCGGGGCGAAGGGCAAGGTCCACCAGATCGACTGGCACTGGAACGGCCAGGCCGCGGCGACGGCGAAGCCGAGCACGATGTTCCCCTGCTGGATGCCGCCCGACCACGTCCGCACGCTGATCCAGCTGACGTATCCCGGCTCGTGCAACACGCCGCTCGCGACGCTGGCCGGACTCCCCGCGAACGCATCGCAGGCCGCGATCAACACCGCGCTGCACTCCGACGCGACGAAGCGCTACATCACGCGCAACACCGTCATCCAGCTGCAGCAGCTCGGCTCCGGCAACCTCAAGTCGTACTACCCCGTCGATCCGTAGCCGCGGGCTCGCAAGCCCTCACGGCGGTATGGACTACGCGCAGCAAGGCCGTCCGTGTCCTCGACTTCGTAAGATGTGTCGCTGTCGCCGTCCTCCTCGCGCAGCGTCTTGACGGTGAGCTGGATGCGCTGCTCGTCAACGCGCCTGCGAAGCTGACCGCGCTGGCGGAGCCTGTCAAGCCGGATGAGACGGTGTCGTCGAGAAGTTACTGAGCAGCAGTCCGTTCGTCGTCGGGCTTGTTGATCCAGGCCGCGGTCGGCAGCGCGGGCGGCCGCGGTGGTCGTCGGACGAAGCGCTCAGGGGTCGCGGCGTAGGCGGCCTGAAGGACGCGGGCGCGGTCGGCGTGGATCGCCTGGGCGCGGCCGTGGTGGACGGCGTCGGGCGTCATGAGGCCGATCGCGGAGTGGCGGTGCTCGTGGTTGTACCACGCGAAGAACTGCCGGCAGAAGCCGCGGGCGTGCTCGATGGAGTCGAAGCGGGCGGGGAAGCCGGGGCGGTACTTCAGCGTCTTGAAGTGCGCTTCGCTGTAGGGGTTGTCGGTCGAGGTGTAGGGCCGGTTGTGCGTCTTGAGCACGCCGAGGTCTGCGAGCAAGAACGCGACGGGCTTGCTGGTCATCGAGCTGCCGCGGTCGGCGTGCACCGTCAGCCGGCCCGGCGTGATGTGCTGCTGCTCGCAGACCTGCGCGAGGAGGTCCTTGGCGACGAGCGCGTTCTCGCGGTGCTGAACGGTCCAGCCGACGGCGTAGCGGCTGAAGACATCGAGAATCACGTAGAGGTAGAAGTACGTCCAGGTCGCCGGGCCCTTGAGCTTGGTGATGTCCCACGAGTACACCTCGTTGGGACGCTCGGCGAGTAGCTCGGGTGCCGCGTAGGACGGGTGGCGCAGCTGGTCGCGGCGCTCGCGCGCCGGTCCGTGCTCGGCCTCAAGCAGCCGGTACATCGTGCGCTCAGACGCCAGGTAGCGGCCCTCGTCAAGCAGCGTCGCCCAGACCTGCGCGGGCGCGCTGTCGACGAAGCGCTCGGAGTGCAGTTCGGCGAGGACGGCGTCACGCTCGGGCTCAGACAGGGCCCGCGGCGACGGCGCCCTGGGCCGCGTGGGCCGCGGCGCGGGTGGCCGCCGGCGGCGGTAGATCGTCGCCGGCGCCGCGCCGAGCGCGCGACATGCCGGCCGGGTTCCGATGATCGTGGTGAGGTCTTCGACGGTCTGCTCGATCATCGCTCGGTGCTCCCCTGCGCGCCCCTGGGCTCGAGCAAGTCGCCCAGCAGCGCCGAGACGTTTCCCTGCACCTCGATCACCCTGCGGGCCTTCTCAAGCTCACGCTCGGCACGCTCCAACCGGCGTTGCAGCGCGGCGATCTGCGCCTCGCGCGGATCGCTCTTCGGACGCCCTCGGGGACGATCGAGCGCGGCGAGCGACCCGCGCTCGCGCTGGCGACGCCACTCCGTCAGCAGCGACGAGTACAGCCCCTCGCGGCGCAGCAGCGCACCGATCTCACCCGGCTTGCTGCACGCGTCGGCCTCGCGCAGGACCCGCAGCTTGTACTGCGCCGTGAAGCGGCGTCGACGCGCCCGCTCGACGAGCTCGGGATCCGGCGGGGGCGCCTCGACATCGTGCGCGAGATCGATTCCCTTCCGCTCGCCTACGGCTCGCTCCAGGGAACCGATCTCGGTCCCATCCTGCGTGTTCTCCGGCATCCGACCAGACTCCAGTTCTCGCCCTCAAACACAGTAGAAACGTCCTGCAGACCGTCTCACACGAGCTTGGCAGAGAGGGTGGCCCCGAACAGCACCACGGCAGACACCAGCGCGAGCGCGGCGCGCCAGCTTCCCATCAGCCGAGTCAGAACGGGCTGTCCCGCGGACGCGTCGTTCAAGTTCGTGAACACCGCGAAGAGCGCGACCAGGCCGAGCGCGAGCATCGCTACCGCACCGCCGACGCCGTACCAGCCCCAGACGACAGCGATGCTCGTGTGAGACAGCATGACGAAGTTGACTCTGAGTCCGCGGTGCCCGGCTGCTAGCTGCTGGGCCAGCGGGCTTGCACCCAGGCGCGGGGTCGGTCGCGATCGGCCGGCCATTGAGCATGAGCGTTGAGCATCGCCTGGAGCGTCGTGTCGGGATTGCCTTGCTGGGCGAGGGTGGTGTAACGCGTGCACTGGTCGTAGGTCGTGATCGGGTCCACGAGGCCGCACTGCAGCAGTTGCGGCGTCTGCTGGCCGAGCAGTCGCCAGTACGGCGACGCAGACTGCTTCTCGGCCTCGCTCATATTCGCGAGCTGCATGATGACCAGGCCCACCGGGGAGACCAGGTCGTGAAGTCCGTAGGACCGATCACGTTGACACCACCCGCGACGCGGCCCGCCGCTGCCAGCGCGGACGCGATCGTTCCGCCCGCGCTGATGCCGTACGCGATGACCGGGTCTCCGCCCACACGCTCCTGCTGGGCGATCGCGTCGACGTAGTCGATGGAGTTCGTGACGTTGCCGAGCGGGTAGGCGACAACCCGCGTCCGATAGCCGTGCGCTTCGAAGTCATCGCGGTGCGGGTACATCGATGTCGGGTCGCCGCTCTGCCAGCCACCTCCATGCAGCAACAGCACCATCGGAGCGGCAGCGTGAACCTGAGCCGGAGGTTGTCCCGTTCGCCGTGGAACTTCGCGGTGGCGATCCGGTGATCAGTGAGCGGCTGCGAGCCTAGCTGCCGGCTCGGTCGTGGTCGGTGGATGGTCGGGTGGCGTGCTCGCTGGGGTCGTGGCGGCCCGGCCGGCGACGACGTCCGCTTCGACGGCGAGGGCGAGCGCGGCGAGGTGCTTGTAGCCGATGATCTTGCGGAACTGGCGCTCGGCTTCGAGCATCCCGGCGGCCGTCCAGCGCAGGCACATGTCGCCGTTTTGCCAGCGCTTGACGTTTCTGGACGTGGCGCGGCAGATGCCGATCATCGACTCGATTGGGTTCGTCGAGGACCGCGTCTTCCACAGCTGCGGGTCAACGCCGAGGCGCTGCAACGTGACCGTCTCGGCGAGGCCTTCACGCAGCGACGCGGCCGCGCCGGGGTGTGAGTGCTCAAGCTCGCCCGCGAGCGCCTGCAGGCGACCGATCGCGGCGTTGTGGTCGGCGAGCTTCCAGGCCGCACGCAACTTGCGCTTGACCGTCGGCCGGTCGCGCTCGGGGAGGTGATCGAGGACGTTGCGTTCTTTGTGACGGATGCAGCGCTGGACAGGCACGCGGCCGAAGACGGCATCGACCGCGGCCCGCAACGCTTTGCCGCCGTCGAGCACGACGAGGACGCCCTGATCGCAGTCCAAGCCACGCTCGACGAGATCGGCGAGCAACTCGACGCAGACGCGCTTGTTCTCCGTCGAGCCATCCCACAACCCCAGCGGAACCTTGACGCCGTCGGTCGTGACGCCCAAGGCGACGATGCAGCAACGGCCCTTCAGCTCGAGGCCGTCGAGCATCAACGCCCCGAGGCGGACATCGGCGAGCGAGCGGGCCATCAGCGCGCGCAGATGCTCGCCGGTGCGCCCGATGAACTCGCGGCTGACCGCGCTCTTGCTCGCCGAGCGCTCGGCATCGACGACGTCCTGTCCGACCGGCTCACGCGTCCTGGCGAAGCGGCGCGTGGAGACGCCGGCGAGCATCTGCTCGAGCACGACCCTGGTCAGCGGATCGCGGTCGGCGAAGTGCGCGTAGGTGCTCATCGCGACCTCACCGCCGCCGTCGGTCGCGCGCACACGCGGACGCTTGACCGGTACCCGGCGACCGCCGAGCGTCACGCTGCCGTCCTCATGGCCGTGACGCACCGCGACACGCTCCGGGTCGTGGCGGCCCTTCGGCCCGACAACCTCATCAACCTCCTCGGCCATCAACTCGTTCAACACGCCCAGCCCGACGCCCACGCTCAACGCCAGCAGCCCCTCCTTCGCCGCGCCGGCCAGCTCGCCCAGCGCCTCCCGCACGCGCTCAGGCAGCGCGTCGAACGTCCTCTCGCCGATCTCGTCGGCATCGTGCTCTACGGTCCTCATGGCGGTCCCTTCGTCTCGATGGACTTGTCTCGCAACTCGCCACGCTGCCAGCAGCAGCGGACGAGGCGATCGGACCGCCACCTCAAGTTCTACGAGCTACGGGACAACCTCCTGAGCCGGCCCAGCGACCACTGCGAGCATCGCTACGGCCAGCATCGGCGCAAGCCATCGAGTGATCGACGCGTCAGCACGCTCTCACGCAGGTCGGACGGATGCGCAGCGCGTCACGCGCAGAAGGGGTGCCTGGCGCCGGTGAGGTCCCAGATCTGGTACGCCGTGTCGCGATGGTCCTCGCGATCGTCGCGATGCTCGACTGCCTGCTTGTGATCGTCGCCGTTGCGCAGAACGACGCGCAGTACGCCCACCAGGTGAGCACGTGGTTCGGCTGCCATCTCACGCTCGTCTCAAGCGTCGCAGCACTGATCGTCGCGCTGATCGGCTCGCCGCGACGTGTCCTTGCGGAGTCGGTGCGCCGCGGCCACCCGACCACCCGCTCGCCGGTGAGCAGCTCCGACACAACCGCGATCCGCTGACGCCCGCTTCCCCGGTTCAGCCACGGAGGAGCCCACGAGGACGAGCTCCGACGCGATCGCCGTAGCGGGTGACGCGACCCCGCGGGTCCGCGCCCCGCACGCACAATCGTCCAGGCCGCATGAATGAGCCACCGCCCCCATACGATCCCCGCCGCTGGCGCCGCGAGCGCTGGCACGAGCCCGGCACCATCTACTTCTGGTCGGGCCGCGACGGCCCCGACGAGGCCCTCTCGAACTTCGCCGCTTGATGGGGGCTCGCCAGCCCTCGCCCCGCAAGCGACGCCGCGCTCGACAACCTGTGCCGCGGGACTACCTTGCGGCTGGTGGCATGGATCCGAGCACTGGGCCTGCTTGCGCCGCTCGCCGCTGACTACATGTTTCATCTTCCTCGAGTGCCCGCTGGCGATCTCGCTCGCCCCGGAGAGCGTCTTTGGAGCCATCGACGTGCTGCTCGTCCCGCTGATCCCGTCGCCGCTGTCGCTGCGCACCTTCGACCAGCTGCACCTTCGTCACGTCGGAGGTCGCCAAGTCGCCAGGGTCCTCGCGTTCTTCTCGATGGCGGTGGCGCTTGGGCCGAGCTGCGCCTCCGGCAGTAGGTAGCGACGCGTGCGAGCCTCCCGATCTACGACACGGGAGAACCCCAGCAGGCATGCGCGAACGGCGCGAACACGACGCATGATTGATTGCCGCCCGCGCCGATCGCTGCCGCATTGGCCACCCCCGCGACGAGACTCGGCGACGCGGTGGCGGTTCCCACGCCGTTGCCGCCGCCGCGGCCCCAGCACGCGACCCGGCCGCTGCCCAGCAGCGCGCAGGTGTGTCCCGACGCCTCGCTTGCGCCTCCCGCAGCGAGTGCCACGACGTCGCCGAGAGAGCCGACGGCCGCGGGCGTAAGAGCGTAGAGCGGGGCTCCGCCCGTGCCAAGCTGACCGTCCACGTTCGAGCCCCAGCAGCTCACGGTTCGATCGGCGAGCCCGGCGCACGAGTGCGCGGCGCCCGCTGCGACGAGCGTTGCGTCCGCGAGGCCGGCCACCCCGACCGGTGTCGCGCTGAGGGCGCTGCCGCCGTTTCCGAGCTCGCCGCGAACCCCGGACCCCCAACAGCTGACCTGGCCGGTCGCGAGCACGGCGCACGAGTGCCCGACGCCCTCGCTGATCCCGCCCGCGGCGATCGCGATCGCGTTCGTGATCCCGGCGACCTGCGTCGGCACGAGCGTGAAGCCGTAGCCGCCGTTGCCAAGCTGGCCGTAGCTGTTCGCGCCCCAGCAATAGACGGCACCGCCGGCCAGCGCGCATGCGTGGTCGCCGCCGGCCGCGATCGCGCTCACGCCCAGGAGGCCGGTCACGGGCGTGGGCGCCAAGCTCACGCCGAACCCGCCGTTGCCAAGCTGCCCGCGCGCGCCGGCACCCCAGCATGAGACGTTTCCGCCGGCGTGCAGCACGCACGAGTGCTGCGCGCCGGCCGCGATCGCGGTGGCATCGGTGATCCCGCTCACCGGCGTCGGGTCCACGCGATAGTCCGCGGTCCCGTTGCCGAGCTGTCCGTGGCTGCCGGAGCCCCAGCAGTTGACGGTGCGTGTCGGGGTGACGACACAGGCATGCGCGTAGCCCGCAGCGATCCTACCGACCGGTGGCGGTGGCGGCGGCGGAAGCGGCGGTGACGGTGGCGGCGGCGGAAGCGGAGGTGGAGGCGGCGGAAGCGGGGGCGGCGGAAGCGGGGGCGGAGGGAGCGGTGCCGCGCGTACCGTCAGCCACAGCCGGCCGACCGCGCGCCGGCGATGGTTGTCGATCAGCGTCAGCGTGACGCGGTAGCGGCCGGCCCGCGCGTAGGTGTGGCGCAGCTCGCGCGGGCGGCGCTGCGCACGGCGCAGCCTTGTGCCGTCGCCGTAACTGACGGTGTGGCGGGTGATGAGCCGGCCGGGTCGCAGTTTGGTCTTCACCCGCAGGCGGGCGGGCGAGCCCGCGACCGGGACCGCACCGACGCGCACGAGCGTGACCGTGGTCGCCCGAGCCGCGCTCGCCTCGGCGGACCGAGTGCCGAGCGAAGCGGCGGTGAGGATCATCAGCGCGACGCATGTCGCGGCGAATGTGCTGTTACTGCGCCTCCCGATGTGCTTGGTCACACGCGCAGTCAACACGCTTCCCGCGCGGTAGACAACCGCCCCCGGGTGGCAAGGGCCGCACCTATTTGATGACCGACGCCCGCTTCCGATTTACGCCGACCTGCGCGCCACCGTCCCGCTGATCGTGACTGTACGCAGCATCTGGGACGCCGATGAGACCACAACCTCTGGGACGGCCGTCGCGCCCGATGTCGAGATCCGCGGCACCGGCGCCTCGCCCCGTCCCACGTCCAACGAACCGAGACACGCGGAGTCGCTGCCTCAATTCATCGAAACGCCGTCAGGTCCGGCTCCGTCGCCCGTGAGACCCTCACGCTATGGCCTAGCCAGGGGCGACCCTGAACACCGACGGACACGTGTTGTCGGAGAGCAGGCCGGGGCTGTCGTGGGTGTATCGCGCCCACAGCTCGTAGTTGCCGGGTTTGGGGGGTTGCCAGTCGTCCTGAAGGCGCCGAACGCGCGAACGTACGCGACCGCCGCCGGCGCCGTCTTCGAGACGCGTCCGCTGGCGCTGATGCGGGCGTACCGAAAGTCGATGCGCTGGCCAGCGATTGCGGGCACCATGAGGCCGTTGATGCCCACTCGTGTCCCCGGTCGGATGACGACCGTGCCGGACGGCATGGTGCGGAACATGATGTGCGCGGCGCGCCTGCCCGTGACCCTCGGCGACGGCGAGCGGACGATCCGCGAGCGCTTCGGGGTGCCCGGAGCGCCGCTGGCCAATTTCGGTCCGATCTCAAAGCGCAGCCGAAGGTCAAGGTCCTGCCATAGCGGCCTCGAGGTCATGTACCGCGCACGGACGCGCGATGTCGTTCGCGGCGGTAGTGCGACGCCGAGCTGGTAGGACGTCATCTGATAGCCGTGGTCGCCGACGCCGGTGCTCGAGCAACTGGCCGTGTCAGCGATGAAGGTTCTGACCAGATGGGTTGCGGACGTGGCGGGCGGGTCGATCGTCGGGGTGCCGCGCTCGGTCACCGATGCCATCTCGGCGTGGCCGTATCCCGGGCGCGATGGCCCGTAGGTCGGCTGGCTGATCGTCACCGAGAACCGCTGTTCGGTGTCGGTGTGGTTCACCATCTTGAGCCGGTGTTCCAGCTTCGCTGGAGATCGAATCGCTGAGGGCGAGACCGAGGCGGTGAACGAAACCGCGGCGCGCGTCGGGGTCGCGCACAACAGCAACGCCAGCGCGGGCAGGGCGGTGAGGCCTCGCGTGCCACGGACGCCAAGCATGTACGACCCTCCCGGCAATCCCACCGGGTACTGGGCTTGCAAGCCTAGAGGGTCGCCGAGTCCACGGAGTCCCACGGTGGTGACGAGCCAGTGACAGACGGCTCGGGGGCTAAGAGGCGCGGTGGACGCGGATGTCTCGGGTCATCGCATGCGTCAGCAACGTCGCTCGCCCCGGCTTGTCTGGGATGCTCCGATCCGGCTCGACCGGAAGCTTCTTCGTCCTGCTCTGGGCGCCTTGAAGTCCGCTCGCTCCAACCTCGACGCTTTCCCGAGGCCGTCGGCAACCCGAGCAACGAGGAGCCCCAGGCGCTGGCCGACATCCGCGGCAAGCTCGACGGCGAGGCCGAGGTCGCCGGGCACGCGCGTGCCGTGGCCGGCGACGCAGCCGTCAGATGAGGGAGGCGTCGCCGCCCAGGGCGGCGACGCCTCCCTCATCTGACGGGCCGGCGTCGATCGGGTCCAGGCTCGCCTCGAGATCCGGCCCGACCACCAGGTTGCGCGCCAGCGGGATCTGGTGCGAGCTTGACTCAAGGATGTGCATGAGGTAGCCCGCGGTATTCGGGAAGACCACGAGGTCGCCGACCTGCACGCCGCGCGGGAAGCGCAGGCGCCGCCACGTCAACAGCTCGCGCTCGATGCAGTACGCCCCGACGAGGAAGCCCTCGATCTCGCCGGCCGGCTCACGGTTGGCGTCCGCTTGGATGAGCAGCGGATCGACGAGGAAGTCCTCCGATGTCGAGCGGCATTGCGTGCGGTTCATCTCGACGCCGATTAGCCAGGTGCCGTCGCGGCGCTGCTTGCGGTAGGCGACGCGCGCGACCGTCATGCCGCAGCCGTCGAGCAGGGCCCGGCCGGGCTCACAGCGCAGCTGCACGCCGCGCTCGCGCAGGGCCGCGGCGGCCGAGCGCCCGGGCTCGACCTCCCCGGACAGCAACTCGGTGAGCCATGCGCCGCCTGTCAGGCGTTGATGGAACGGATAGACGGCGGGCCTGCCGAGGATCTCACCGTCGTGGGCGAGCAGCCCTAGGCCGTGGCCGTCGAAGGTGAGCGGCGCCCGTGCGCCGAGCAGTGACTTACGGTGCTCGGCCCAGAAGTGCTCCCACTGCGCCGCCGACTCGAGGTAGCTCATCGGGATCCCGCCGCCGATGTCGACGAACGACGGCTCGTGGCCCTGATCGCGCAGCGCGTGGACGAGGCGCAGCGCCTGGCCGAGCGCGATGACGCGCTCGGCGGGGTCGTAGCCGTCGAGGTGGAAGTGAACGCCGTCGATCGTCACTTGCGGCGGCCAGCAGTCGCCGGCGATCGCGATCGCCTCGTCGAGCTCAAAGCCGAAGCGGGTTTGGGGGCGGTCGCCGCCGAGGTCTGGCGCGAGGCGCAGAGCGACCCTGGCTGCGGAGACCTCGGCCCCGCGCGCTGCCGTGACCGCGAGCGCGAGCGCGAGCGCGCACAGCTCGTCGGCGTTATCGACCACGACGGTTGTGCCGGAGGCGACGCAGCGGGCGAGCAGCGCGGCGGGCTTGACGGCTGCCGTCATCACGAGCGTACTGCCTGGGACGCCGCGGTCGAGAGCCTGCACGAGCTCGCGTTCGCTCGCGAGGTCGACGCCGAGGCCGAGCGCGTGCGCGGCGTCGACGAACGCCAGCGCCTTGTTGGCCTTGCGTGCGAAGTAGATCCCGAGGTCGAGGCCCGCCGCAGTTGCCGCATCGGCGAGCGCCGCCGCGTTGCGCGCCAGCGGCGCGGGATCGAGGACGTTAATCGGTGAGCCGTGCTCGTCCAGCCACGCGCGCAGGAGCTCTGGCCGGCGGCACAGCCGCTGCTGCCACGGTTCGAGGCGGCCGTCCAGCGCAACGACGCCCTCGCAGCTGGCGCGGACGCCGGAGCCCTGCACACGCGTGCTCACGCGGCCGCGCGCGGATCTGCGGTCGGCATCACGCCGCGGCTCGCGGCGCGGCGGTGGCACGTGACGACGCTCGCTCGGACACGCGCCGCGCCCAGCGGTCGGCGTGCGGGTGCAGCGTGCGGTCGAGCGTGTCGTTGCCGATTACCGAGTCCTCCGTCGGTCGGCCGATGGCCGACAGGCCCAGCGACGCCGCGCCGTCGCGCGCGACGCAGGCCGCGTCCGCCGTGACCTCGAGCCCGCGCTGACCGGCGGCGATGCGCGCGTAGCCGTCGGCAACGAGCCGTTCGAGGAGCGGGGTGCCGACGCCGGGCCCCGGCAGGACCGCATCGATGACGACATCGACCTCATGCCCGCCATCATCGCCGCAGATCGACGTGCGGCCCGCCGTCGTCGTCATTCGCGCGCCGGCGACGTGGGACAGATCGACGCGGCCCGCATCGATCAGCGCGAGCAGCTTCGCGGCGTTGATCGCCGGCGGCCCGAACGCCAGCCGTTCCATCTGCGCGGCGAGCCGCCGGAACGGCACCCATTCGCTGGGGGCCATCGCCGGGCCGCCGAGTCGCGCGACGAGCGCCGGGTACAGGCTGCGCCACGCGTGACCGAGCGCGCACTGCAGGTCGGGCGGGTGCAGCCCGGCGCCGATCGCCAACGAGCGCTCGAGCTCGGCGGCGGGCGTGAGGCCCGCGGGCAGGGCACGGCCGTCGCAGGCGGCCGCGAGCCAGCGGCGGGCGGCGTGCACCGGGTCGGGAGGCTGCTCGCCCGAGCGCGGAGCGGGCGCCAAGCGCGGCTCCTCGCCCGAGCGCGAAGGGGGTGCCGAGCGCGGCTCCTCGCGCGAGCGCGAAGGGGCCGCCGAGAGTGGCTCCTCGCCCGAGCGCGCCGCCTGCAGGCTCGCGGCCGCCGTCGAGGCGAGGATCGCGATCAGCTCCTCGCGCACGGCGATGCCAGGGGCCAGGCCGAGGATCTCGTCGCGGCCGGCCTGTGTGATCGCCTCCACGGCGGGCACAGCGGCGAGCAAACCTGGCTCGGGCTTGGCGAGCATCGGCCGCCCCGAGCGCGAGAACGGCAGGATGAGCGCGGCGTCCTCGGCAGTGGGCTCGTAGCGCAGCCGGTACGGGTGACCGCCGTCGGCCGCGAACCTTCCGCCGCGCCCCTCCGTCAGCGCGAGCGCCGCGTCGATGAACGTCAGCGCGAAGCCTCGAACGGCGACGGTCGTGCCCGCTGGCACGCGGTCGCGCGACAACCAGCGGGTCACCGGGAACACCGCCGGGATCCGCGTCGCGTCGCCGAGCTCCGCCGTCGCCCGCGCCCCTGTGCCGCTGAGAGACGGCCCGGGCGCGAGGCGGTGACCGGTCGCCAGGAGGACCTCGTCGTAGCGACGCCCCGCGGGGTCTCCCTCCGCGAACAAGCCCCAACCCGATCCTTCCGGGCACGCAGCGAGGATCTCCGACGAGTGCAGCTCGACGCGCACCCAAGGCGGTGCGGCGCGCAGCATCGCCGCCAGCCCCCAAGCGAGATAGCGGCCGACCTGCGCCCGGGGCGGGAAGCGCCCGCTGCCGGAGCCCGCGTCGTCGCAGGCGCGCCAGTCCACGAACGACAGCCGCTCCGCAGCCGGGACCGCACGGCTCCCCGCAGGCCACATGCTCAGCCGATCCGATGCGAGGTTCATGCGCAGGTACGCCGGCTGCCCAGGGTCGTAGACCGGCCCCGCCCCGGGGCACGCGGCCGGCTCGAACACGTCGACCTCCAAAGCCGCACGCGGGCCGTGCGCGTAGTGCAGGAGCCGCTCGAGCGCAAAGAGCCCCTTGGGGCCGAGGCCGACGATCGCCACGCGCAACCGCGGCGACCCGCCCCCGATGTCGCCACTCATTAGACCGCCGCCGGCATCGGCTGCGGCGGGGTCGGCTCGACCAGCGCCGCGAGCGAAACGGGCGAGCAGCCGAGCGTGCCCGCCACCCACTCGTCGTCGTAGACCGTCCGCAGGTAGCCGGCACCGCCATCGGGCAGGATCAGCGCGCATCGGCTCCCCGGCAGCATCCGCGACGCGAGCGACTCGAGGGCGACCGCGACCCCGCCGGAGGACCCGCCCGCGAAGATCGCCTCGCGCGCGACCAGCCGCCTGCACCCCGTGACGCAGTGGAGGTCCGACACGCGCACGAGCACGTCGTAGTGCGACGAGCGCGACAGCTCCGTCTCGACACCCGCGCCGAAGCCCGGCAGCTCGCGCGCCGCGCGCGTCCCGCCGAACAGCGCGCTGCCGACGGCGTCGACCGCCACGACCGTCGTCGTGCGCTCGCGATCGCGCAGGTAGTCGCAGCACCCGCGCAGCGTCCCGGTCGTGCTCGTCGCGACGAAGAGGTAATCGAGGTCGCCTCCGAGCGCCTCGTCGATCTCGCGCATCGTGCCGTCGGCGTGCGCGGCCGGGTTGGACCGGTTGGCGTACTGGTTCGGCCACCACGCGTCGGGCGTCACCGCCAGCAGATGCTGGACGAGCGCGAGCCGCGCCGCGAGCAGGTCGCCGGTCGCCGGGTCCGGGCGCGAGACCACGCGCACGTCGGCCCCAAACGCCCGCATCGTGCGGACGTTGGTGTCGTGCGCACGAGAGTCGACCACGCAGATCAGCTGCATGCCGTGATGCCGGCAGACCTGCGCGAGCCCGACGCCCATGTTGCCTGATGTCGATTCGATGACGGTCGTGCCCGGCCCGATCAGCCCCCGCTCGAGCGCGTCACCGAGCATCCGCGCGGCGGGCCGGTCCTTCGCGCTGCCGCCGGGGTTGGCGGCCTCGAGCTTCGCCCAGACCTGCACCGGCAGCTCCCCGAGGTAGCGCGACATCGCGACGAGCGGCGTGTCGCCGATCGCGCCCAGCACCCCGTCGACGGGCGGGCGCGAGCTCGAAACGGGCAGGGGCGGCATGGAGTGCAGCATGGACACGAGAGGCTAATACCCGGTCGCTGGCCCGGCACGCGAGCCCCAGCAGCTCGTGGCGCGGAGCCGGGGCCGTCAAACGCCGGGCACGGGCGGCGGCTTGGAGGTGCGCCGCCCACCGCGCGCGCGCCTGCCGTCCGCGTCGCCCGCCGCGTCGTCGTGGCCCTGCGACGCCACGACCCGCAGGCCGGCCATCCCGGGGCGGCGCTCCATCCGCGGCACGCCCTCCATCATCCGGTCGATGTCCTCGCGCTCGAGGATCTCGCGCTCGAGCAGCGCCTCGGCGATCTCCTCGAGCTTGTCGCGCCGGCTCGAGATCAGCTCGGTCGCGGCGCGCTGCGCCTCGAAGGCGAGCTCCTGCTGCTCCTCGTCGCGCACCCGGCGAAACTGCTCGGAGTGCTCGACATCCATCGGCACCGCTCGCTGCGCCGTGCCGGGGGTCCCCATCGCGTACTCGAAGACCATCGCGTGTGCGACCTGCGCGACGCGCTTGAGATCGTCCGACGCACCGGTCGTGACCTCCCCGAAGACGAGGTGCTCGGCGATCCGGCCGCCGAGCAGCACGGTCATGTGGTCGAGCAGCTCCTCGCGCGTCTTCAGATACCGATCCTCGTCGGGGAGGTTGAGCGTGAAGCCCAGCGCCTTGCCGCGCGGGACGATCGAGATCTTGTGCACGCGGTCGACGCCCGGCAACAGCTCCGCGCACAGCGCGTGGCCGGCCTCGTGATAGGCGACGACCTCCTTCTCGTGCGCGTTGAGCACCCGCCGCGACTCCACGCCGGCGATCACGCGCTCGAGCGCCTGATCGAAGTCGTCCTGGGTCAGCGCGTCCGCGCGCCGGCGCGCGCAGCGGATCGCGGCCTCGTTGGCGAGGTTCGCGAGATCGGCGCCGGTCAAGCCGCTCGTCTGCGCGGCGACCTTCCCAAGGTCGACGTCGACGACCGGCTTGTCGCGCGTGTGGACCTCGAGGATCCGCTCGCGACCCGTGATGTCCGGCGGCGAGACGAACACCTGGCGGTCGAAGCGGCCCGGCCGCAGCAGCGCGGTGTCGAGCTTCTCGAGCAGGTTCGAGGCGGCCATCACGACGAGGTCACCGCTCGTGTTGAAGCCGTCCATCTCGACGAGCAGCTGGTTGAGCGTCTGCTCGCGCTCGCCGTTGTGGTCCGAGCCGCGATGCGCGCCGACGGCGTCGAGCTCGTCGATGAAGATGATCGCCGGCGCGTGCTTGCGCGCCTCGCGAAACAGCCGCCGGATGCGCGCCGCGCCGAGGCCCGCGAACATCTCGACGAACGACGCTGCCGACTGCGAGAAGAACTGCGCGCCGGACTCGTGCGCGACGGCCTTGGCCAGCAGCGTCTTGCCGGTGCCGGGCGGGCCGTGCAGCAGCACGCCCTTGGGCACGCGCGCGCCGAGCTTGGCGAAGTGCTCGGGGTCGCGCAGGAAGTCGACGACCTCGCGCAGCTCGTCCTTGGCCTCGTCGACGCCGGCGATCTCGTCCCAGCCGATCGACGACTTCTCGTCCGGCTTGATCTGCACCGGCTTCGTCCTCGGCATGAGCTTCAGCGTCCGCCACAAGAAGAAGCAGATGAGGAACATGAAGACGAGCGTGAACGCGGGCGCCCACTCCGTCGCGAACTCCTTGACCGCCTCGAAGAAGCTCTGGTGGTCCGCGGTGAACGTCTCCTGCACAGCCGATGTCGTGGTCGTCGGGATCGTGACGGTGGCCATCAGGTCCCCATCGGCAGTGGACGCGGAAGTCTTCAGTCGAGCTGGACACACGCGGCGAAATCAGGGCGACGACGCAAGGTCTGTCGTCGTCGCACGTTCCAGGTCGTACAGAGCAAGCGACACGGAGCGGGGAGGTCACGTGGTTGAGACGGTCCTTCAAGCCTGCCCGGCCGCGGCTCTCCTGCTGGCACTATGGAAGCTGCCCGATTGGATTCAGAAATGGCTCATGGTGATGCGCGACTTACGGCACCTGCGGTCCGGGCGATGACCCTGCCCAAGACGCTGGACATCGCTGATCGGGACCTCGTAGCGGCCGTACGGGCAGGGGACGATCGGGCGTTCGAGCTGCTGTTCGTGCGCTACCGAGACCGAATCGGGGCTTATGTACGCGGAATGGTCGGTGACCACGGCCGCGCCGAGGACATAACGCAGGACGTTTTCATCGCGGCGCTTCGTGGCTTGCGCCGGACCGATAGCGAGATCGCCTTCAAACCGTGGATCTACGAGATCGCCAAGAACGCGTGCATCGATGCCTTCAGGCGTGCGCGCGTAAGGCCCGAGATTCTCCACGCCTCGCAGCGGCTCAAGCCAACCGAGGACGATCGCCTCGCCGCGCCCGCTGCAGACAAGGCCGTCGAGACGAAGCTCGCGATCGTCGAACTCGTGGCAGCTCTCGGCGGGCTATCCCCGAGGCATCACGGCATCCTCGTTATGCGCGAATTCGAGGATTTGAGCTACCGCGAGATCGGTGAGCGGCTGGGGCTTAGCCAGGCTGCGGTCGAGAGTTCGCTGTTTCGTGCACGCCGCCGGCTTAGCGAGGAATTTGATCTCGTCACAAGCGGCGAGCGCTGCGCGCGCGTTCGCGAGATTATCGACGCGCCCGATGGTCTCTCCACCGGCAAGCGCGACAAGCATCGGATGGCGCGTCATCTCTCTCACTGTCAGCCGTGCCGGCGCTACGCGGGACGGGCCGGTGTCGCCCTCGGCTCGTGGCGGTCGCCGGTGGCGGAGAGGGTCGCGGCGTGGCTTCCGTTGCCAGCGTTCGCACGCTCGCGTCGAAAGCTCGGCGACGCGAATGGCGTGCTCGATACGGAGGTGTGCGCGCCGCGCCGCGCCGCCGGCTTCGTCCGCAGGATCGCCGCGGCGATGGTGGCGAGATGGTGGAGGGACAGGCGCGACGGCTGAGTCACGGACGGTGGGCGCGACGGGTACGCGCCCGCCGCCACGCCGTCAGGCCGGCGGCGCTTCGACGCGCAGGATCTCGGCGAGCGCGGCGCGCCCGACCTCGAGCTGCGCCTCTGACGGCTCGCGCGTGCCGAGCAGCCGCTGAAGCTCGTGGCCGGGCTTGCGCAGGATGCGCGCGGCCGTGCTGTCGTGGTGCTTCTCGCTCCACACGAACACCTCGACGGCGATCCCGAGCGACGCGACCCCGACCGCCATCTGGGCCGCCGGGCCGGGCTTTCGCAACGTGTGTCGCAGCAGCGCGGCGCCCGCGAGGTTCGACGCCAGCAGCGGCGCCATGAGGTGCGAGCCGCAGCGGTCATGCTCCTTGGCGGCGTCCGCGGCGTCGGCCTTGTCGGTCTCGTACGCGGCGATCGCCTTGTGCTCGACGCCGTGGTACTCCGCGAGCTCGCCGCCGCGCAGGGCCACGAGGCTCGGCAGCAGCGACACCGCGGCGATGACGGTCTCGCTGCCGAGGCCGGCCTTCATCGTCGAGCGCAGGACCCGCCCGCCGGCCGCCGCGGCCGCCATCGAGCCGAGGACCTTGACGTCCTGGAACGGCAGCTTCGCCTCGGGCAGCGCGCGCTTGACGAGCGGGATGACGAGCATCGCCTCCCCGAGCCGGACGACCCCGCGCACGCCGGCGACCTTGTCGACGCCCTTCAGGCGCGGCTTGTGGCCGGATGCCGCCTCGATCGTCCCGTCGCGCCGGCGCACCGCCGCGGCCCAGTGCGTCGGCCCGTGGACGAGCAGGCCGTTGCGAAGCGCCATGCCGCCGAGCCGGAGCTTGTCAGCCATCGAGCATCTCCTTGCAGATGTCGCGGAAGAACGTCGTCGCGAAGCCGAGGTCGCGGACGTCGATGCGCTCGTCGGCGGAGTGGATGAGCGGCGACGTCTCGTACAGCGTCATGTGGCGCTGCGGGAAGAAGCCGTACGCGATGCAGTCGGGGAACGCGTCGCGGAACGTGCGCGAGTCGGTGAAGCCCGGCAGGACCGTTGGCACCACGTGCGCGTCGGGGTCGTGCTCGCCGATCCACGCCGTGATCGCGTCCATGAGCGGCGACGAGACCGGCGACTGGTTGCCGACGACGCACTCGGTGAACTCGAGCCGGTAGCCCTCCGAGCCGAGCACCTCGCGGATGCGGGCGAGCGCCTCCTCCTCGCCCAGGCCCGGCGGGATGCGGCAGTCGACGCTCAGCACCGCGCTCGCGGGGATGACGTTGATCTTCGGCGAGGCGGAGATGATCGTCGGCGCGAGCGTCACGCCGAGCAGCGGCTCGACTAGCAGCGCGAGCACCGGGTCGCGGGTGCGCAGGCGCTCGAGCGCCGCCCCCGGATCGCCGTTGGGCTCGAGGCCGAGGCCTTCGAGCAGGGCGCGCGGGCCGTCGGTCAGGTCGTAGCCGGGCTGCGATGCGTCCATCGCGGCGAGCAGCGGCGCCATCTTCAGCAGCGCGTTGTCGCCGATCTGCGGCATCGAGGCGTGGCCCGCCGTGCCCTCGGTCGTCAGCCGGAACCTGAAGACGCCCTTCTCCGCGACGCACACGCCGTAGTAGCGCGCGCCGTCATACGGGATGACCGCGCCGGCGCCCTCGTTGAGCAGGTAGTCGCAGCGCACCTTCTCGGGGTGCCGATCGCAGATCCACATCGCGCCGAGCTCGCCGCCGACCTCCTCGTCGACCACGACCACGACGAGCAGGTCGCCCCGCGCGGGACGCCAGCCCTCGCGGGCGAGCGACAGCGCCGCGGTGACCTCGGCCGCGGTCTGCGACTTCATGTCCAGCGCGCCGCGGCCCCACACGAAGCCGTCGTCGAGGTCGCCGGACCACGGGTCGTGCGACCAGTCGGCCGCGGTCGCGAGGACCGTGTCGACGTGCGAGAGCAGGCACAGCGTCGGCCCGTCGCCCGTGCCGCGCAGGCGCCCCACGAGGTTCGGGCGCTCGGGCTTGGCGCCCAGCAACTCGACCTCGAAGCCAGCTTCGCGCAGATCGGCGGCGAGCATCTCCTGCGCCGCGCGCTCGTTGCCTGGCGGGTTGACGGTGTCGAAGCGGATCAGCCGCTGGAGGAGCTCGGTCGTCTCCTGCTCCAGGTTCGCCACTGCAGGGATGCTAGTGGTCGCTGCCGGGCGGCCCGGCGCGCCGCTCACGCCTTCGGAGCTTCGAGGCCGGCGCCCTCGAGGCACGAGCGCGCATGGCGTCCCGCGACCTTGCGGCACGTCGCGCGCAGCTTGTCGCCGCTCTCGATCGCCGACATCACGGAGCCCACGCCCGAGTAGCAGCGCGCGCGGAACTTCGACTGCACCTGCTCGCAGAAGCGCCCGCCGCGCTCGGGTGCCGCGTCGGAGTTGACGATCTCGCGCACCACGCCGTAGAGGCAGTCGCCTTCGCCCGAGCCGGCGTAGCTGCAGCTCGTGCGCGCCTTGGCGGCGCTGCGTCCCGCGATCCAGGAGACGTCGCGCCCGAAGGACTCAAAGCACGTGGCGACCCACTCGGGCTCGGAGCGCTTGCAGCCGGCGGCCGTCTTCTTCTGGTCGTAGCCCGTTGTTCTCAGGAGGTTCGCCGTGACAAGCCCGTAGCACTGCACCTTGTACGGGTTGGAGATCTTGTTGTTGCACGGGTAGATCGGGTCGCTCTTGCGCAGGTACTTCGACGTTACGCCGTACGACGAGCTGAAGTTCTCCATGAAGACCCCGCCGCTGCAGGAGATCTTGTCGAACTCCTGGCCCAAGCTCTTGCACGTCGTCAGCGAGAGCGGCAGGTCGTAGCCCGTGTAGATCATCAAGCCGTGCCCGAGGCCGTGGATGCACTGGTAGAGCAGGAACGTCTGCTTGGTGATCCGCGAGTCGGTGCACATCTGGCGCGAGACGACGCCGAGCTTGCTCGTCGGCTGGCCGAGGAACGCCCGCTCGACGATCCCGTGGTAGTAGCCCGACGCGCAGACCGGCGTGCCCTCGATGAACGCGGGGGCGACCTTGTCCTTGAAGCGCGACAGCGCGGCGGAGCCCATCCGGTGCGCGATGCGGTGGCAGTCCCCGGCGACGGCGGTGTTCGTCGTCGACATCGTCTGCAGCTTCGCCAGCGCGGGCTTCGGGCCCTCGTTGAAGGTCAGGTTGCCGAACGCCTGCTCGAGGCACTCGAAGTTGCCGTCGCGGCAGTCCGACAGGCGCTTGGAGTCCGGCCTGAACGGCGCCGCGACCGCCTTGCCCGAGCTGTTGCCGGCGCCGACGAACGCGGCCAGGTTGCGCTTCTCGCTCTCGGACAGCTTGTCGGCGAAGCTCGGCATGAGGCCGCCGGCGTTCGTGAGCTGGTGCATGACCTTCGCCGTGCTAGGGCTCGCCGCGTCGAGGTCGGGGCCCGTCGTGCCGGACGAGCCGGCGGCCTTGAACGTGTGACAGCCGCTGCAGCCGTTGGCGGCGAACAGCTTCTTGCCCGCGACCGGGTCGCCCTTCGAGGCCCCCTGGTCGCCGGAGCAGGACGTCAGCAGCAGGGCCGCGAGCAGGATGGCGGCGCCGGTAATCGGCAGGCGTCGGCGCTTCATGCGACCGAAGATAGCGGCGCCGTTCGCGCGTTGCGGCGGTCACCAGGTGCGATCCTCCTTGATGCGCCACCGCGGAAGCTCGGCGACGACGGGCAGCGTGTAGCCGGCCCGCCGCCGCCGTGTGCCGGACTTCGGTGCGTCGTTGCGGGGTGTCATCGCGCTCACGGGATCAGACGAGCTCGACGGCGGGCCGCGGCGGGCGCGTCGGACGGCCCGGGGCGGCGTGCTCGTCGAGCAGCGCGCAGATCCGGGGGTCCTGACGCATCCGCTCGATGCAGCGCTGGCGGGTCGGGCCCACGCTGCCGACCGGGATGCCGACGCGCTCGCTGACCTGCTTGTAGCTCAGCGCCGGCTCCACCGCGAGCGCGGACAGCAGGGCGCGGTGGCGGGCCGGCAGGCCGGCGACCGCCTTGCGGGCGACGTCGCGGCGCTCGGCGTCGACCACGGGTGTCGAGCCGCCGTCATGGCCGACCGGCAGCCGGCGATCCACGAGCTCCTGATCGGGAACCTCGCGGGCGGTCTCCTGCAGGATGTGCAGGGACTCGCGGCGAGCGGTCGTCGACAGCCAGAAGGGCAGGCTCGCCGGATCGCGGATGCGCCCGATGTGGCGCACGAGCGCGACCCAGGTCCGCTGCACGACTTCGTCCTGGTCGAAGGGGCCGAGCCGATGGCGGCGCGCCACACCCTTGAGCAGCGGCGTGTACTCCCCGACGAGGCGGCCCCACGCGCACTGGTCGTCGCTGCTCGCCGCCCGCACGAGCTTCGCAAGCTCCTCGGCGGCGATCATGACCGCGCTCCCACGTCCGTGAGACCGGCGCTGGCGCGTCGCGTCGGGCGCAGGATGCGCACCCGCTCATGCCCCTTGGCGGGGTGGCTTCGATGGCTCATCACGTCACTCCGATCGGTGGACTTCATCGTGTCGGTGACGCTATGCAGGGACGGTCGCGCTGCCATCGGGAGCACGCCCTATCTTCGCCTTGCGGACCTACCTATCTTGCTCGGGTGCCCCCGGGTCGGGGGCCTCGCTCGGCCACTCGAACGGCTCGACGGACTCGACGTGGCCGGCCCGATATCCGAGGAACCGCGCCGTCTTGGGCGGCACGAGCGGCGCGTGCAGCCGGACCTTCTTGCCGTTGGGCTCGGCCACGCTCACGAGGGCTTCGCCGTTGATGTAGACGTCGATGCGGTCGATGCCCGAAGAGGACAGCGTGAAGACACCCCCGTCGTCGTCGTAGGTCGCGCCGACAGCCGTCGGTGGCGCCATCCTCGCGCGTTCGTCGACGCGGGCGGCGGCCGCCTCGAGGAGATCCTCGTTGTGCCCGAGCACGTCCGTCCGCGTGAGCTCGACGGTCTTCTTCGCGAGGACCCCCATGTCCTCGAGCGCGAGGCCGGCCCGCGTGCCGACGCGCGTCGTCCGGCGGATGGCGATGGCGAACGAGGCGCCCTCGGCGAGCGCCTCCAGCGGGGACTCAGGGTCGTCGCGCCACAGCTCGCAGAGATCCTCGTGCGCCCAGACGTTGCCGCCCCCGCCACCGGTCTGACGGTCGGTGCCGATGATGTCCGCGAGGTCGTGATCCTGCATGCCGGCCGCGAAGAGCTCGCTCGAGCTGAAGCAGTTGGCGTCGATGATGACCACGACAGGCCCGTGATACACGTCCGCCGCCGTCGGCGCCCACGCCGCGCGCGCCGGCGCGAATGCCGGGCTTGACGCGAACGGGGCGCCGGTCGCACGCGCCTGGGCCTGGAAGTCGTTCATGTCGCGGGAGCCGGTCCCGCCCTGCCTCTTGTAGTGCAGCGCCGCAAGCTTGAGCGCCTCGGTCGTGTTCGCGAACTGCAGCCCTTCACGCGCGACGCGTCGCAAGGAGAACAGCTCGAGGAAGTCCTCGGCGACGATCGCATCTCCGCCCGGGTTGCCGCGGATGTCGATGATGAGCCCGGTGGGCGGAGCGTTGCGCAGGATCGCCCGGATCCTCGACAGAAACGGCTCCCTGCGCTCGGGGTCGACGACGAACGTGTAGATCCGCAGGTACCCGTACTCCTTGCCGGCCTTGCTCGAGTACCGCCGGTAGAGGGCGATCCCGTCCTCGAGGCACTCGACGGCGGGGTCCGGCGCGGGGTCGTGGAACAGCTTCTCCTTGACATCGCGCAGCCACTCGCCCTCGGGATCGCCGGCGAAGGCCATCGAGTTCGTCGACTCACAGGCGTAGACGGCCCGCTCCTCCTGCGGCTGGCGCACGGCGAGCCAGTCAAAGCGCCGGGTGAACACCTGCTCACCGACGGTATATGTCACCGAGACGGAGTTCTCGTCGGGGCCCGTCGTCGCGCCAAGCCATGCCTGCGTCAGGCGATCCAGCCCGCGCGCCATCCGTGCCGCTCGGTTCGCGCCGGAGCTGCGCTCGCCGCTGCGCGCGACAGCGGTCGCCATCGGCACGCCATTCCAGTGAGTCACCACCACGGGATGCTCGAGCGACGCGCGGAACTCGGTGCCCTCGAACGCCGTGCCCGCGATCTTCGTCACCACATATTCCCGCCCACCGCGGACCGCCTCCACGAGAAACGGCAAGAAGGCGATCGTGCTGCGATACGGTCGCGGCAGGTGGTAGAACGTGTGGCGGTCGTGGAGGTTGGCGAAGATCGCCGACATGCGGTCGTGAAACTCGCGGTCGTCGTTCAACGAGCCGTCGGTGACCTCGTTGTCGAGGATCCTCAGCGCCATCAGCGGATCGGACGAGTACAGCGTGCGCTTCCCGGCAAGGTGGACGTAGAAGCGCGAGAGCAGCAGCTCCGCCTGCCTGATCGCGGTACGCATGTCCAGCGTGCTGAACGAGGGCCGGGGATCGTCCAGGTCCGTCATCTCGCTGAGCCGCTTCACGGTGCCGA
Organism: uncultured Actinomycetes bacterium; assembly: GCA_963839905.1. GTDB lineage: Bacteria > Actinomycetota > Thermoleophilia > Solirubrobacterales > Solirubrobacteraceae > CADCVQ01. Next base: position 350,381 of record CAWIXC010000021.1, read on the forward strand.
ACCCGAGCACCTCGATGCGCTCCGACACCTCCTTCACGAGAAGTGCGTGCTCCGGAGACTCGTCCGGCTGGCGGGTAGCGGGCGGGGCGGGTGTCATGAAAGGCGCGGCCGGCTCGCTGCGCCGGTGCGCCATCCGACCCTCCCACAGCCGCGCCGGTGGGTCAAATGTTCCTGCCGGTGACGACTGACGGCGCGATACTGACCCCATGAGGCGTCGGATCAGCAGCCCGGTGTTCGTCGGGCGCAGTGCCGAATCAGACGTGTTGCGGGACGCCGCGCGAGCCGCTGTCGAGGGGCAGCCGTCGCTGGCGTTCGTGGCCGGGGAGGCGGGGGTCGGCAAGACCCGCTTGGCGCGCGACCTCGCGCAGCACGTCCGCGCGCAGGGCGGCCTCGTGCTGGGCGGAGAGTGCCTTGCGTTGAGCGGCGAGTTCCCCTATGCGCCGATCGTCGCCGCGCTGCGGGATGCCGGCCACGGCGCGGTCGGCGCGGCGCTCGAGCGGCTGCCCCCCGAGAGTCGCGACGGGATCGGGCGGCTCGTGCCCGAGATCACCGCCGAGCTCGACCGCTCGACAAGCAAGCTCAACCAGGGCCGGCTCTTCGAGCTCCTGCTCTCGCTGCTGCGCCAGCTCGGCGAGGAGGCGCCCGTGCTGTTCGTCATCGAGGACGCGCACTGGGCTGACGCGTCCACGCGTGACTTCCTGCACTTCCTCGCGGGCAACCTCGCCGCCGAGCGCGTGATGACCCTGGTGACCTACCGGCCCGACGAGCTGACGCCGGACCACCCGCTGCGCGAGCTGCTCAGCGAGCTCTGTCGTCGCGAGAACGTGATGTCGCTCGCGCTCGAGCCCCTCACCGCGCCGGAGATCCGGCGGATCGTCGAGCACATCGCCGGGTCGCAGGCACCCGCCGAGCTGATCGACGAGATCTTCGCCCGCTCCGAAGGCAACCCGTTCTTCGCAGAGGAGCTGCTCGCCACGCACGCCGCCGGCGACGGCAGCCGGCTCCCGACGAGCCTGACCGATGCGCTGCTCGCGCGGGTGCGAAGCCTGCCCGGCGACGCGCTGAGCCTGCTGCGGACGCTGGCGGTGCTCGGCCGGCCCGCGCGCCATGAGCAGCTTGGCGAGCTCGGGGGGATCGACGAGCCGCGGCTGTCGGCGGCTTTGCGGTCGTCGCTGTCGGCGCACGTCATCGCGCAGCGCAAGGACGACCGCTTCGAGTTCCGGCACGCGCTCGTGCGCGAGGCGGTGTGCGCCGATCTGCTGCCAGGCGAGCGTGCGTCGATGCACCGATCGATCGCGGAGTCGCTGGCCGCCGCCGGCTCCGGGGCGCCGGCGGAGCTCGCGTTTCACTGGGATCTCGCCGGCGAGCCCGCGCCCGCACTACAGGCGTCGATCCACGCCGGCCTGCAGGCCGAGGAGGTATACGCATCCGCGGAGGCTCGCCAGCACTTCGAGCGCGCCGTGCGCTTGTGGAGCGCGTGCGACCCGCCGCCGGACGCCATGCCGCTGGACCGCGTCGAGCTGCTGCGTCACGCCGCGGAAGCCGCTCGGCTGACGGGGGACTGGGACTCCGCCGTCGAGCGCAGCCGCGAGGCCGTCGCGCTCGTAGATCCCGAGGCCGAGCCGCTGCGCGCGGCGCTGCTGCACGAGCGCGTAGGCGAGTACCTCCTGTGGGACGACGAGGCCGCTCTCGCCTGCTACTCCACGGCGCAGCGGCTGCTGCCCGAGGAGTGCGTGCGCGAGCGCGCGCGGATCCTCGGCGCGAAGGCGCTCGCGCTGCATTTCTTGCAGCGGTGGGACGCGGCGCGCGACTGCGGGCGCGCGGCGCTCGCTGAGGCGCAGCGGGCCGGCGCGCGAACGGAGGAGGGTTACGCCGCGAACGTGCTCGGCATCGCGCTCGCGTTCCTCGGCGAGCACGACGAGGGCGAGCGGCACGTCCGCGACGCCAAGCGGATCGCGGAGGACGGCGGCACTGCCGAGGAGGTGGGTCGCGCGTACGCGCACCTCGCGGAGGTCCTGCGCATTCGCGGCGACGTCGCGGGCGCACTGGACGTGATGGTCGAAGGCCGGGACGTCGCGGCGAGGATGGGCATGGCGAACTGGTTCGGGAGCGCGATGAGCGTGAGCGCCGCGGAGGACCTGCTGCGCCTCGGGCGCTGGGATGAGGCGGCGGACCGCTTGCGCTTCACGAGCCGGCTCGAGCTGTCGGCGCTGGCGGAGCTGCTCCAAAGCTCGGTCGAGGGCCGGCTCGCCGTCGGACGCGGCGACTTCGCCGACGCGCGGACCCGGTTGCTCGAGGCGCGCGAGCGCTGCGACGAGCAGACGCCGGTCGGGTATGTGGTGGGGCCGTACGCCGGGCTGGCGGAGCTCGCGCTGTGGGAGCAGCATCCCGACGACGCTCGGCAGGCGGTCGCCGCCGCGTTCGCGCTCATCGACGGGCGCGAGGAGCCGCTGTATACCCCGGCGCTGTTCTGGCTCGCGGTCAGGGCGGAGGTCGAGGTGGCGCTGTCCTGCGGGCCGCGCGAGCGCGAGCGGACGCTCGCGGCGTGTGTGGGCGCCGCGCAGCGGTCGTGCGAGGCCCTCGCGACGCTTGTCGACCGGTACTCGTCGACCGACGCTCCGGCGGATGCGGTGGCCTACCTCGGGCTGTGTCGCGCCGAGATCACGCGCCTGACGCGCCAGTCGCCGACGACCTGGGCGGACGCCGCGGACGCCTGGCGCCGGGCGAGTCATCCGTGGATGGAGGCGTACGCCGGCTGGCGCGCGGTGGAGGCCGTGCTCATGGGTGGCCATCCCCGAGGCGAGGCCGCGGGCCGATTGCGCGCGACGCGCGAGGCGACGGCGCAGCTCGGGGCCGTGCCGCTGCTGGGCGAGATCGACGCGCTCGCCCGCTCGGCGCGAATCGACGTGTCGACGACGGCGGACGGGTCGCCCGGCGCGCCTGCTCAGAAGGTGGGGGCGCCGGCGGCGGAGCACGGGCTCACCGCGCGCGAGATGGATGTCCTGCCGCTGATCGCCGAGGGCTGCACCAATCGCGAGATCGCGCAGAAGCTGTTCATCAGTGAGAAGACCGCCAGCATCCACGTCTCGCACATCCTCTCCAAGCTCGATGCGGAGAACCGGGTGCGGGCCGCTGCGGTCGCGCGACGGCTCGGCCTGCTCGACGCGCACGCGCTCGCGGATTAGCTTTGTATCCGAGGCGGCGCCTCCATCCTCTTGTGTTGGCAGGGGACACCATTACACGATTGGAGAGAACTCGTGGACACGTTCATCATTGAGTGCACGCCGCGCGACGACGCCGTCGCCGAGATGATCGCGGTGGGAGCGGCGGGCTTCACGAAGCACGCCGACAAGCTCGTCAAGCGCCACCCCGAGGCCAAGCTCAAGCAGCTTTGGCTGACAACCGATGGCGTCGTCTGGGCGATCTTGGACGCCCCCGACGAGGTCGACGCCCGATCGTTCGTTGAGGATCTCGTCGCCGTCAAGTCGGAGCTCCGGACGCAGATCGCCGCAAGCGATCTGCAGCAGACGGCGCAGGCGCTGTCTGACGCCCATACGAAGATGTTCGGCGTGTAGCCAGTCGTGGTGCACGGGGTCGGGCGCTCGTCGCCCGACCGCCGTGTCTCAGCGATGAGGAGTGGCGGGGGCGATACTGGTCGCATGGAAGGCCAGCTCTTCGCCCCCGACGAGGGCCCGCCGCGCACGCGCACCGGGGTCCCGGCGCGGGAGGCGCCGCTCGCCGTCCGGCTGCGGCCGGCGAGCATCGACGAGGTCGTCGGCCAGCAGCACCTGCTCGGCAAGGGGACGGCGCTGCGCCGCGCGCTGACCGAGGGCCGGCCGCACTCGATGATCCTGTACGGGCCGCCGGGCACCGGCAAGACGACGCTCGCGCGCCTGGTCGCCGCGACCGCGCGCGCGGCGTTCGAGGAGCTGTCGGCGGTCGAGGCCGGGCGTCCGGAGGTGCGCAAGGTGCTCGAGCGCGCGGCGCACCGGCGCGCGTCCACGGGCGAGCCGACGATCTTCTTCCTCGACGAGATCCACCGCTTCAACAAGGCGCAGCAGGACACGCTGCTGCCGGCCGTCGAGGAGGGCCTCGTGACGCTGATCGGCGCGACGACCGAGAACCCGTACTTCGAGGTCAACGGCGCCTTGCTGTCGCGCTCGCAGGTCTACGAGCTGAAGGCCTTGACCGCCGCCGACGTCGAGCTGCTGCTGCGCCGCGCGCTGGATCGCGACGAGCTGCACGGCGCGCGCGCCGACGAGGAGGCCTTGGCGTTTCTCGCAGACCGTGCGGGCGGCGATGCGCGCACGGCGCTTGCCGCGCTCGAGCTCGCGGCCGCGACGGTGAGCGATGGCGCGGTGACGCTCGCGGCCGCCGAGGACGCGCTGCAGCGCCACGCGGTGCGCTACGACAAGGACGGCGACCAGCACTACGACACGATCTCGGCGTGGATCAAGGCGTGCCGTGCCTCGGACCCCGACGCGGCGCTGTACTACCTCGCGGTCATGATCGAAGCCGGTGAGGACCCGCGGTTCATGGCGAGGCGCGCGATCATCTTCGCCTCCGAGGACATCGGCAACGCCGACCCCCGGGCGCTGGTGGTGGCGACGGCCGCCGCGGCCGCGGTCGACCACGTCGGCATGCCCGAGGGCCAGTTCGCGCTGTCCCAAGCCACGATCTACCTGGCGCTCGCGCCGAAGTCCAAGGAGGCGTGCAAGGCGATCGGCCGCGCGCGCAACCACGTGCGCGATCACGGCGCCGCCACGCCGCCGGCGGCGCTGCGCTCAAGCGGCTATCCGGGCGCGGCGAAGCTCGGCCGCGGCCTGGGCTACGACGACCCGCACAGCCACCCCGGCCACCTGTCCAGCCAGGCCGTCATGCCCGAGGAGGTCGCGGGCACGCGCTTCTGGCAGCCCGACGAGCAGGAGGCGGCGCTGCGCGCGCGCCACGAAGAGATCCGCGCCAAACGCGGCCTCGACCGCTAGCTCTGTGGCACTTTGACCCCGATATCCGGGGTCAACGCGCCATCGTCCACCGCATAAGCTCATGGCATGCGGATCGAGGCCGTCAGTCCGATCGACGGCTCGCACCTCGGGAGCGTGACGGCGACCGAGCCGGCCGATGTCCCCGCGGCCGTCACCGAGGCCGCGGAGGTCCAGCGCCTGTGGGCTGAGCTGCGGTTGAGCGATCGCGCCCGCTACCTCACGCGAGCCTCGCAGGCGGTCATCGACGAGTGGGACGAGCTCGCCGGCGTGATCGTCGCCGAGCAGGGCCGGCCGATCGCCGAGGCGCAGACGATGGAGCTCCTGCCCGCCGTCGAGACGCTGCAGTGGCTCGCCGAGGCGGGGCCGCGCGTCCTCGCTCCCGAGCGCGTTGGCCTGTCGCGCTCGCTGCAGCCCGCGAAGCGAGCCCGGCTGACGTTCGAGCCGCTCGGCGTAGTCGCCGTCCTCACCCCCGGCGCCGAGCCCTTCGCGACCCCGCTGGGCGACGTCGCGGTCGCGTTGATGGGCGGAAACGGGGTCGTGCTGCACCCGTCGCCGCTGGCGGCGCTCGCGGCGGAGCGGATCGCGCGAGTCTTCGTCCGCGCCGGGCTGCCCGAGGGCCTGCTGCAGATCGTGCACGGCGAAGCGGAGGCCGCGCGCGCGCTCGTCGCGGCCCCTGAGATCGCGCACGTGCGCTTCACCGGCTCCTCGCAGGCCGGCCGCGACGTCGGCGAGGCGTGCGCGCGCGAGCTCAAGCGCGCGACGATCGAGGTCGGCGGCAAGGACCCGATGCTGGTGCTCGCCGACGCGAACATCCCGCGAGCGGTCGCCGGGGCGCTGTGGGGCGCCTTCGCAAACGCCGGGCAGTCGGGCGGGTCGCTGGCCCGCGCCTACGTCATGCACGAGCGCGCCGAGCGCTTCACGGCGGGGGTCGTGAGCGGGGCGAGGGCGCTGCGCGTCGGCCACCCGCGCGATCCGCACACGGAGATCGGCCCACTGCTCGCCGCCGACCGCACCGCGCGGCTCGCGGAGCTCATCGCCGAGGCGGTCGCGGGCGGCGCGACGCTGCACTGTGGCGGCCCCGTCAGCGTCGGCGCGCTGAGCGGCGCGTTCTTCGCGCCGGCGGTGCTCACCGGCGTGCCCGCCGACGCGCGCCTGCTGCGCGAGGACGCGCCCGGGCCCTGGCTCGCGATCGAGGAGGTCGACTCCGAGCGCGAGGGGATCGAGCGCTGCAACGCCGGCGTCGGCGGCCTCGGCGCCTCGGTCTGGACGGGCGACCAGCACAAGGGCGCGCGCGTCGCGCGCGAGATCCGCGCGGGGATGGTGTGGATGAACGACCACCTCGTCTCGCGCGCCGAGCCGCAGCTGCCGTGGGGCGCGGTACACGGCGCGGGGATCGGCCGCGCCCGCGGCGCGCTGGCGCTGCGCGCCTCGGTCGAGCCGAAGCTCGTCACGGTCGATCCCGCCGCCGGGCGGATGGCGTGGTGGCACCCCTACGACGCGTCGCTCGTTGCGGCCTGGCGCGCGCTCGCCCGGCTGCGCTCGGTCCGCGACGCCGATCGCGAGCGCGGCTGGCGCGACGGCGCCGTGCCGCTGGCGCGCGTCGCGGCGCGGACGCTGCGCGCGCTGCGGCGACGCTGAGGAGACTGGAGGCACGGCGTTCAGTCGAAGCGCAGCTCGCGCACCTCGGCGGCGCGCCGCTCGTTGTACTGGCGGCCCATGCGGGCGAAGTCGCGCAGCAGCGTCAGCTCCTCGACGGTGTACCTCGAGAGCGCTTGGTGCAGCTCGGCCAGCGGTCCCCAGATGACGCCGGCGCGCTCGCGGGCGAGCGGCGTCAGCTCGACGAGCACGCGCCGGCGGTCGTTTGGGTCGCCGAGGCGGCGCGCGTAGCCCGCCTTCGCGAGCCGGTCGATGACCGCGGTCACGGCCGCGGTCGTCAGGCCGCTGGCCTCGGCGAGCCGGCCCGCCGCGACCGGGCCCGGTATCTAGAAGTTCGAGACATCTTATACCGGAGATACAGCGATGATCGAGGCGACGGGCCTCACCAAGCGATACGGCGACGTCCAGGCCCTCGACGGGCTGACGTTCGGCGTGCGGCGGGGCACGATCTTCGGCCTGCTCGGCCCGAACGGGGCTGGCAAGTCGACGGCCGTCAAGGTGCTCACGACGCTCGCCCGCGCGGACGGCGGCGAGGCGCGCGTCGCGGGCTTCGACGTCACGCACGACGCCGCGAAGATGCGCCGCTGCATCGGCGTCGTCGCGCAGAAGTCGGGCGTCGATGTCGAGCTGACGGGGCGCGAGAACGTCATCCTCCAGGGCCGCCTGCAGGGCCTGCGCGGCCGCGGGCTCGCCGAGCGGGCCGACGCGCTGCTCGCGCAGTTCGGCCTCGGCGACGCGGCACGCCGCATCGCGAAGGGCTACTCGGGCGGCATGCAGCGCCGCCTCGACATCGCGATGGGCCTCGTCCACCGCCCCAAGGTGCTGTTCCTCGACGAGCCGACGACGGGCCTCGACCCCGAGGTCCGCGCCGCGATGTGGACGGAGATCGCGCGCCTGTGCGCCGACGAGGGCTGACGATCCTGCTCACGACGCACTACCTCGAGGAAGCCGATCAGCTCGCGTCCGCGCTGGCGATCGTCGACCGCGGGCGGGTCGTCGCGCAGGGCGCGCCCGGCGAGCTCAAGGCGGCGCTCGAGGGCGACGCGCTGCACGTCGAGCTCGGCGACGTGTCCGTCAACGGCAAGGTCGGCACCGCGCTCGCGACCGTCGCGGGCCTGCGCGAGGTGCAGGTCGACGGCCGCAGCCTGCACGCGCGCGCCGACGACGGCGCCCGCGCCGTGCCCGCCGTCCTCGCCGCGCTGGACTCGCACGCGATCGCGGTGGCGTCCGTCACCGTCGCGCGCCCCGTCGCTCGACGACGTCTACCTGCGCTTCGCCGGCCGCTCGTTCGCGGCCGCCGAAGCGGACACGAAGCAGCAGGAGCCAGTCCGATGACCGCCGTGTCCGACACGTTCGCCCTGGCCATCCGCGACCTCCTGCGCCTCCTGCGCCAGCCGTGGTTCATCGCGGTCGTGCTCGTGCAGCCGGTCATCTGGCTGCTGCTGTTCGGCGCGCTGTTCGAAAGCGTCACGCAGATCCCCGGCTTCGAGGGCGGCGACTACAGGCAGTACCTCGTGCCCGGCGTGCTGGTGATGACCGCGTTCTTCTCGAGCGGCTGGAACGGGATGCCGACGATCGACGACCTCAACCGCGGGGTCGTCGACCGGCCGCTCGTGACACCCGTCAAGCGCCTGCCGCTGATCGGCGGCCGCGTGCTTCAGAACCTCGTGCAGCTCGTCATTCAGTCGCTGGTGATCATCGTCCTGGCGCTCGCGATCGGGGTGTCGTTCGACGGTGGCGTGGCCGGCTTGGCGGTGCTCGTGCTCGCTGCCGGCCTGCTCGGCACGGGGTTCGCCGCGCTGTCGAACGCGCTGGCGCTCGTCACGCGCCAGGAGGAGAGCCTCATCGGCGCCGTGACGTTCCTGCACCTGCCGCCGACCTTCCTCTCGACCGCGTTCATGCAGCCGGCGCTCATGCCCGACTGGATCGGGACCGTCGCGACGTACAACCCGGTCGACTGGGCGATCCGCGCGGGCCGCGAGGCGGTCGCCGCGAACACGGATTGGGCGTCGGTCGCGGGCCACTGCGGCCTGCTCGCGGGCTTCGCCGTGGCGTGCCTGCTGCTCGCGACGCGCGCGTTCCGGGCTTACCAGGCGCAGGTGTAAGCGCGATCATGGCGGCGGATGCTGACCGCCGCCGCTCTCGCCGCCGCCCTCGCGACGCACACCCCGGTCGTCGTCCACGACGCGCGCGAGCGCTTCCCGCTGGCCGCCGTGGCGTCCGCCCCCGCGGCGGTGCCGGGGCTCGATCGCGACCGCCGGCCGGCGGTCTACGGCCGCATCGCGCGAGCGCGACGCGGCGGCGGCGGCGCGTGGCTGCAGTACTGGCTCTTCTACCGCGGCCAGGACCAGGACCGCGGCATCGTGCGCACCGGCCGCCACGCGGGCGACTGGGAAATGGTGCAACTGCGAATCGACGACCGCGCCCGCCCGCTGCAGGCCGTCTACGCGCAGCACTCGGGCGCCGAGCGCTGCTCGTGGGCGACCGTCGAGCAGCGCGACGGCCGGCCGGTCGTCTACGCCGCGCACGGCTCACACGCGTCCTACCTGCGGCCCGGCGTCCGCGACCGCACGTTCCCGGACCCCAACGACGAGGCGCGCGGCGACGGCATCGTGGCGCGCCCGCGGCTCGTGCGCATCACGGCGGCCGAGCCGCGCTGGATGCGCTGGCCGGGCCGCTGGGGCGGCGCCAGGGCGAGTTGGTGGAACCCCGCCGAGCAGGACTCCCCGGTCGGTCCCGCGTTTCAGGAGCAGGGACGCTGGCAGGATCCCGACGCCTGGGCGGACGCGGCACGCAGCTGCCGCGCGGACTGCGACGAGCTCGGCGAGTGCGACTGGCGTGAGGACGCGCTCGCCGGCGGCGGCGCGGTCGTCGCCGCGGCCGGGCTGCTCGCAGGGTGGCGCCGGCGCCTACGCCGCGCGCGCGCTTGAGACGATCCGCAGCCGCTCCGGCGCCAGCGGGACCAGCACGCGCTTGGCGTACTCGGCGCCGCCGCGCAGCGCGAGCTCGCGCAGCGGGTCCCAGGACAGCCCGAACTGCTTGCGCAGCTTCGACGGCAGCAGCCCGACGGTGATGAAGTTCACGAGCTCGAGCACCGGCCGGCGCGCGAGCGGCACGGGCGGGCGCATGACGATGTCGATCGCGAGCTCGCGCGCGGCGGACGTCACGAACAGGTCGTCGCCGTTGAGCATCCGCGACATGTACGCGTCGAACGCGTCGATGTCGACGGGCATCTCGCCGTCGGCAAGGCCGAACAGCCGCCCGACGACGCGAAAGTCCTGCCAGTAGGCATCGCGCTCGGCGCGCGACATCGTCGCGACGTAGCGGTCGTAGACGACGAGCGCGGAGTCGACGAGTGTCGCAAGCACCCACAGCAGCAGCTCGGGGTCGTCGGCCGCAAACGGCGTGCCGGCGGGGAAGCGCCCCGCGGGCTTGTCGAGCTCGCCGCGCACCTTCTTGTGCATCGCGCGCACCCGTCGCGACGCGCGATCGGCGTCCTCGCGCGATCCGAAGATGATCGTGTTCAGGACCTGCGCCGTGCGCTGCAGGCGCTCGTAGGGCTCGTCCATCGCGCCGGTGTGCGCGAAGAACCCCTCGAACGCGACCGGATGGGTCGCCTGCATCAGCAGCGCGCGCGGCCCGCAGAACGCGATGACCATCTCGCGCTGCACGCGCCGGATCATCGAGGAGTCGGTGAAGTAGGAGTCCATCGGCGGGGTTCCTGCTTGCAGTACGCGAGCACTACCCTTGTCAGTTCAATGCCCGCTCAGGCCTACGCCGGAAAAGACTGCGTCTGCCAGCTCCGCAAGGGGATCTGCGACCAGTCCTGCGTGCAGGGCATGCTCGACACGCCGTTCTACATCGCGTGCCTGAAGCTGTCCGGCAGGCGCTGCCTCGTCGTGGGCGGCGGCGAGATCGGCCTCGAGAAGGTCGAGGGCCTGCTGGCCTGCGATGCGACCGTGCACCTCGTCGCGCCGGAGGCAATCGACGAGCTGCAGATGTTGGCGCGCGAAGGCTCGATCACGTGGGATCGGCGCGAGTACGCCGGCCCGGCCGACCTGCAAGCCACGTTCATGGCGATCGCCTGCACCGACGACACCGAGATCAACATCCGCGTCTACGAGGACGCCGAGCACCGCGCGATGCTCGTCAACATCGTCGACGTCCCGCCGCTGTGCAACTTCATCCTGCCGGCGATCGTGCGCACCGGCCCGCTCGCGATCGCGATCTCGACGGCCGGCGCGTCGCCCGCCCTCGCCAAGCGGATGAAGCGCGAGATCTCAGAGCTCTTCGGCGAGGAGTACGCGCGCTTGGCGATCATGCTCAACGACGCGCGCGGCTGGGCCAAGGGCACGCTGCCCACCTACCAGGACCGCAAGGTCTTCTTCGAGTCGATCGTCAACGGCGCGCCCGACCCGATCGAGCTGCTGCGCGCCGGCGACGAGCGCGCCGTGCTCGACCTCGTCGCCGCGGCGCAGCGCACCCACGCCTCAGCCTGAGAGCGGGACGCTCCCCGCTTCACTGTGCGACGCGACACACACGCGTATCGAGCACGACCTTTCATGCCCCAGGGAGGTTGACAGCAGCAGGGCCACACAGTGGCGCTGTTCACACTAATTCGAAGAGGGGCACCATGAACCACTCACAGCAGACGATCGTCAGAGACGCAGAGGACCAGCATGTCGACCAGCCTGATGTGGTGCAGATCGGCGGGTTCATCCGCTGGCCGCACCCCACAGGCGTCCGCAGGCCGTCCATGGGCGTCCGCAGGCTGTACAGAAGCCCGACGTCCGGGACCCATGTCGACATCAAGCTGACCGACATCGTGGATCTCCCCGTCGGAGAGGTCGAGCTCGCACCCGGCGAGGTCGTGCTGTGGATCCGCGCCGACGCCCACTTCACGGTGACGTTCGGCCCCGGGGAGCCGCAGTTGCTCGGCCGCCCGGGTTGGCCGCGCCGTTGACCTCCGTCAGCCGGAGGGTATGAGCCGGCGACGTTCGGCAGGAGTGAGATCGTGCTGCGCCCGCGTCTTGGCGAGGCGCAGCACGCCATCGAGGCTTCCACAGACCTCGCAGGGCGTGACCCGGACGGCGCCTTCCCCGGCGCTGACCACCGCGCGCGCCGCGCCGAAGTCCGCGCCGGTCGCGTCGCCTTCGTAGCGCACCAGCACGACCAGGGCCTCGCCGCCCGCCGCGTCCCAGACGCGGACCGTGCCGTCGACCCCCGCACTCACGACGCGATCGCCGCTGTCATCGAAGCGGGCCGTGTTCACGGCGCCTTCGTGTCCGACGAGGATGACCGGATCGCCGCCCTCCGCGGGCCAGATGCGCACCGTCCCGTCGCTGCCGGCGGTCGCGATCGAGCGCCCGTCGTCGCTGTAGGCGACGTCGCGAATAACCCCCTCGTGCCCGCGCAGGATCCGCTCCGGGGTCCCGCTGCGCGCGTCCCAGATGCGCGGAGCTCCGTCGTCGCCGCCGGTGAGGACGTGTGCACCGTCCGGGCTGAACGCGATCACGTTGACGAACGCGGCAGGGGCGCGCAGCCGGATGCGCCCGCCGCCGTCGGGCCGCTGGATGACGAGCGGTGTCGCGCCACCGATCGCGATCCGGGTCCCGCCAGGATCGATCGCGGCGGCGAGCTTCCGTCCGCCGAGGGTGGGCACGAGGCGCCCGCGCCTGGTCTTGACGTCCCACAGGCGGACGGTGTCGTCGTCCGAGGCGCTCACGATCTGGCTGCCCGTGCGCGAGAACTGCGGCGAGCTCGAGGCGCCTTGACCCGTGAGCTCGCGTTCCTCGCCGGTCGCCGGGGTCCAGAGGTGCACGGTGCCGCCCTCGTCGCCGCTGACGACGAGCCGCCCGTCCGTGCTGAAGACCGGGTACCTGCCCGGCCGGGGTGAGACCTTCGCAGCGGGCGCACGCCAGGCGCGAAGCGTCCCGTCCTCCTCCCCGGCGCTGACGATCGTCTCGCCACCCGGGGCGTACTCCGCCCGCACCGGGCCCCGATGGCCGCGCAGCTCCGCGAGCACGGCGCCTCCGCGGGCCGCGACGACGTGGATCACGCCGTCCGCGCCGCCGATCACGACGCGACGCCCGTCAGCGCTGAAGGCCACAGACGCCAGCGGACTGCTGCCGAGGCTTACCCGCATCGTCAGGCGGCCGCTGCTCGCGTCCCACAATCGCAGGACGCCCGCGAGGTCGCCGGTCGCCACGCGCGTGCCGTCCGGGCTGAAGGCGGCCGTGAGCACGAGCTGGTCCTTGCCGTGTGGAAGCTCGAGCGGGGCGCCGCCCGCGAGCTGCCAGATCCGCGCGAAGCCGTCGCCGCCCGCGCTGACGATGCGCCGCCGTTCAGCGTCCATGCGCACGGAGAAGACGGGGCCCGCGTGTCCCGACGGGAGGTCGTGCAGCTTGCCGTCGGTGCGCACGGTCGCGACGCGCCCGACGTCCGTGCCGACGACGAGCGAGTCGTCTGCGCCGATGTCGATGCTCGACGCGAAGTCGCCCTTCAGGCGCGCGACGACGCGCCGCGCCCCGCCCGTGGCCGCGGCCACGGCGATCTCGCCGTCGCGCGCGGCGCTCGCGATCTGAGTGCCGTCGGCGCTGAAGCTCACCGCCCGGACCTCTTGGCGATAGCCGCGGATCTCCGCCACGCGGCGGCCCGTGGCGAGGTTCCACACGCGCACCGTGCGGTCTCCGCCCGCGGTCGCGGCGAGGCGGCCGTCCGGGCTGGGCGCGACCCCGAACACGAGCCCGTCGTGTGCCTCGATGACACGCGTCGCGCGGTGCTCGAGCGTCGCCTGGCGCAGCGCGCTTTGCGCCTGGCGGGTGTCGCTGCGGCGCAGCGCCTCGAGCGCGATGGCGAGCGCCAGCCCCGGGTCCGTGGCGAGGACGGTTGCGGAGCGTGTCGCGAGATCGCGGGAGGCGGTCATGTCGCGTTCGCGGTCGGTGAAGACGATCGTCACGACGATCGCGACGGCGGCGGCCGCGACCGCTGCGACCGCGCCGCCGATGAGCCGGATGCGCCGCCGGCGCGTCGTGTGCGCCCGCGCGACGCTCGCCTCGCTCGCCGCGAGGAAGTCGCGTTCGAGGTCGTTCAGCGGTGGCGTGCGCGCGGCACGCCATCCGAGCGTCTCCTCGAGCCGCGAGCCGCGATACAGCGCGCCGTCGTCGCGCTCGAGCCGCAGCCATTCCTGCGCGGCGTCGCTCAGGGCGCTGTGGATGCGCAAGCCGTCGCGGCTCTCCTCGATCCAGCCGGCGAGGCGCGGCCACTCGCGCAGCAGCGCCTCGTGGGCGACCTCGACCGTCCCGGTGCTGACGGTGAGCAGGCGCCGGTCGGTGAACAGCGCGAGGACCTGTGCGACGTCCTGGCTCTCGTCGCTGACGAACTCGGTCACCGGCACCCGCCGGCGCTCGACCTCGCCCTGCCCTCCGAGCCCGACGAGCCGCATGACGACGCTGCGCGCGACCGCTTGGCGATCGGGGTCGAGCTGGGTGAAGGCCTCCTCGGCGAGCCGCGCGACGGCCCCCCGCACCCCCCCGGTGCGCTCGTAGGCGGCGAGCCGCAGGCGCCGCCCGTCGCGCTGCTGCCAGAGCTCGAGCAGCGCAGTCGACAGCAGCGGCAGCGCCCCCGGCTCGTCTTCGACGTCCGCCACGAGCGCGTCGGTGAGCTCCGGGTCGACGTGCAGGCCGGCGCGCTGTGCCGGGCACTCGATCGCTCGCCGCAACTCGTCGTGGCGCATCGGCCCGACGAGCACGTGGTTGGCCGCGAGTAGGCTCGACAGCTCGGGATAGGAGGCGCAGCGTCCGTAGTGGTCGGCGCGGACCGCGAGCACGACGACCCCCCGGCCGTCGCCGCGCTGGGCGATGCGCGCGAGCTCGGCGATGAACGCCGCGCGCGACCGCTCGTCTAAGCACGCCGTGAACGTCTCCTCGAACTGGTCGACCGCGAGCACGAAGCGGCCCTCGTCGCCGAATCTGGCCGATGCGGCGCGCAGCTCGTCCAGCGGGTGCCCGCCCGGCCGGATGACGACCTGCGTCCAGCCGTCGCTGCCGGGCAGCACGCCGCTTGCGAGCGCGGGCAGCAGGCCGGCCCGCAGCACGGAGGACTTGCCGCTGCCCGACGGCCCCACGATCGCGAGCAGCGGCGCGCCGACGAGCCGTGCGACGAGCTCCGCGACGAGCCGCTCGCGGCCGAAGAAGTACGCCGCGTCGGCGACCTCGAACGTCGCGAGGCCCTTGAACGGGCACGTCACCGCGACGCGCGCATCACCCGGCGTCGCGCGCTCGCGTGCGGCCTGCAGGTCGATCACGTCGCTGGCCAGCTCGAGCTCCATCGAGCGCAGCTGCGTGCGGCCCGCCGCGGCTCTCCCCGCGACCGCCTCGACCCTGCGCCCCGCCTCGCGGCGCGCCCACTGCGCGGCGACCTCGTGGATCCGGCGCGGGACGCCGGCGCTGACCTGCAGCAGCAGCTCCGCGGGCACCTCCGCGGCGGGCCGGCCGGGGGCGTAGCGCGCGCTGAGCGCGCGCACCGCCTCCGCGTCGAGCGCTTCGAGCTCGAGTGCGCCGGCGGCGCCGAGCCGGGCGAGCCGCTCGCCGTCGACCCCCGTCGCGAGCACGAGCGCCGGGACGCCGGCGAGGGCGCCCGTCAGCGTGGCCAGGTCGTCGATGACGGGCGCGGGAGCGCGATCGGCGTCGTCGACGACGAGCAGCGTCGGCTGCTCTGCGCCGCGTGCGCGGGCGAGCGCGCGCAGGGTGGCGTCGGCGGCATCGGCACCGCCGGCGTAGAGCACCCTGGCACCGCGACGGTGCGCCTCGGCGGCGAGCTCGGCGACCATCCTCGTCTTGCCGATCCCGCCCGGGCCGGCGATGGTCAGCAGCACGCCGCGGCCGGCCCGCGCCCGCTCCCAGCGCTCGCGCAGCCAGGCGAGCTCGGTGTCGCGCCCAGCGAGGGGCGGCGCGCTCGCGGCATCGAGCTGCGGCGGCAGCAGCGCGGCAGCCGTATCGCCCAGCTCGAGCGAGGCGTCGTGGCGCAAGATCGCGCCCTCGAGGCGTCGCAGCTCCGGCCCGGGCTCGACGCCGATCTCGGCAAGCAGCGCGGTGCGCGTCGTGTGAAAGGCCGCCAGCGCACCGGTCTGCTGCCCGCAGCGATACAGCGCGAGCATGAGCTGCCCGGCCAGCCGCTCGCGGGCCGGAGCCTCGCGCACGAGCTGTCGCAGCTCGCTGGCGAGCCCGACGTGCCGGCCCGCGGCCAGGTCGGCCTCGATGCGGTCCTCGAGGGCGGCGAGCCGCTGCTCCTCGAGGCGTGCGATCTGCGCCTGCGCGAACGGCTCGAACGCGAGATCGGCGAGCGCCGGGCCGCGCCAGAGCGCGAGCGCCTCGCGCAGAACCGACGACGCGTCCTCGGCCCGCCCGCCGGCCAGCGCGCGACGCCCCTCCTGCACAAGGCGCGAGAAGCGGTCCGCGTCGAGCTCGTCCGGGCCCACGCTCAGGCGGTAGCCGGCGGACGTCGTGGCGAGCACGTCGGCGTCGCCGAGCGCTTTGCGCAGCCGCGACACGTAGACCTGGACGGTCTTGACCGCGCTCGCAGGGACGTCGTCGCCCCACAGCGCGAGCGTCAGCCGCTCCGCGTGCACAGGCTCGTTGGGATGCAGCAGCAACATGGCCAGCACCGCCCGGGCCTTGACCCCTCCCAGCGCCACCGCGCCCGCCTCGTTGCGAACTTCAAGCGGCCCGAGTATTCGGTACTCCACGCTGCGCACGCTACTCCCACCGGCCGGGCTGACACCACTGCTGCCGTACTGCAACCCGCTGCAAGCGGTGTGTTGCCACGGCTGCTCACGCTCCTCGAAACGTCGAGGAGGAGCACCCCTTGTCCGGTCCACATGTCACGCCGTATCTCACACCGTGCTTACTCCCAAGGGAGGCCCGGCCCCCGATCCGGACAACTGGATCCGGGCCGTCGCCCCGGCCGGGCGAGCAGGAGCTCATCGCGGTCGTGCGGGCCGCCGGCGCGGGGGACGCCGACGCCTGGACGCGCCTGGTCGAGCGCTTCGACGGTACCCTGCGCCGCATCGCTCGCTCCTACCGGCTTGCCCCGGCCGACGTCGACGACGTCGTCCAGTGTGCGTGGCTCGAGTTGCTCACCGCGATCGGGCAGATCCGCGAGCCGGCCGCGATTGGCGGCTGGCTGGCCACGGTGACGCGCCGCAACGCGCTGCGCAGCCGCCGCCGGCCGGCGCGCGAGCTGCTCACCGACGACCCCGAGCTCGGCGATCGCGACGACGGCCACGGACCTGAGGAGCGCGCCCTCGCCGCCGAGCGCGAGGCGATCCTCGCCGGGGCGATCGCAGCGCTGCCCGAGCGCCCGCGGCTGCTCGTCACCGTGCTGCTGACCGAGCCCGAGCTCGACTACCGGCAGGTCGGTGAGCGGCTGTCGATGCCGGTAGGGAGCATCGGCCCGAGCCGCACGCGGGCGCTCGCGCGGCTGGCCCGCGACGCGCGGCTGCGCGCCGTCGCGGCGTAGCGCATATTTCTCACCGCGCGGGGCGCGCCGGTGTGACACTGGTCACGCAGGTATTTCCGCACCGCTGATCGGCCCCGTCGTTCACGGATACCCGTCACGTTCAAGGAAGGCAAGGCGATGAGTCACGCTCAGCACTGCCCGCGCGCGGCGCGGACATGGATGTCACACCGTCGCTTCCTGGCATCGCTGGGTGCGATGGCTTTAGCGCTGCTGCTCTCGGCAGCGCTGTCCGCGCGCGCCGACGCCGCCGGGGCGTTCATCGACAACGGGACCATTCAGCTTGGCGTGGGCGACCGCGGGCATCTCGGCGACGGTGGCGCCCCGCCGTCGTCGACAGGCCGCAGGTGGCTCGGCCTGCGCTACATGCCCGGGAACGCGGAAGGCATCGCCTTCTCCACGAGCGACGGCGACCCGATCAACAACTACGAGGGCTGGGGCGCCGCCGACGCGACGTCGGGCCTGACCGGCTACACGAGCCCGATGCACCCCGGTTACACGAAGGGTGTGCAGCTCGTCTCGTTCACGCACACCGCGACCGGCGCGGAATCGGTCGTGGATGTCACCGGCGCGTACCAGCCGGCGGGCGCGCCGCCGGTGCTGCGCGTCACGCACGACTTTCATCCGTCGCCTGCCACGCCGAACCTCTACGAGGCGACCGTGACGATCGAGAACGTGTCGAACCAGGCGGTCGAGCCGCGCTACCGCCGGGCGATGCTCTGGAACCCCGAGCCGACCACGTTCGACGCGTACTCGACGATCGGCGGATCGCCCTTCCCCGAGTTGCTTGCGACGAACAACTGCCTCGCCGCGGTGCCCGATCCGCTGCAGCCGGTCACGCAGTGCGGCAACATCCCGTTTGCGACGGGCTTTTTCGAGGACTCGGGCCCGTCCTCCCTGGGCGCGATGTTCGACTTCGGCTTCGACGCGCTCGCTCCCGGCGAGGAGGTCACGTTCCTCATCTACTACGGCGCCGCCGCCGACGAGCAGGCCGCCGTTCAGGCAGTCGACGACGTCAACGCGAAGACGTGGTCCTTCGGCCAGCCGAACACGCCGGACGGCGCGACGCTCGGGACGCCGAACACGTTCATCTTCGCGTTCTCCACGGCCACGCCACCTCCCGTCGCCAACGACATGCGCCTGCGCCAGGTCACCCCGGCGTCGGTGCAAGGACCCGACGAGCTGGACGTGCGCGGCGAGCTGACGAACATCGGGACGGAGGACGCGACGGACGTCGAGCTCGACATCGACCTGCCGAGCGGGCTGTCGCTCGTCTCGGGGTCCACGCACCACGCGTTCGGCTCGAGCGTCCTCCCGGGCCAGGAGGTCGACCACACGTGGCGGGTGAGCGCCCCGGCCGCGTGCGACGACGTGACCTACACGATCACGCTCGACGCGGCGTTCAAGAACGCGAGCGGCACCACGTCGTTCACGCGCTCGAGCGATCGCGACCTGCTCGTGCGCGGCACCTGCGCGCAGCTCGCGGGACGCGTCACCGACCGCAACACCGGCATGGCGATCGCGACGGCGTACGTGTACTTCACCTCCTGCCCGCAGGCATGTCCAAGCCCGGCGATGACCAACGCACTGGGTGGCTACGCGATCGGAGGCCTGCCCGCGGGGACGTACACGATCATGGTCACCGGCCCGGGCGCCTATGACGCCCAGTCGCGTCAGCTCACGCTCGCGGCGGGCGCGTACACCGAGAACTTCCAGCTCTCGGATCTCCACGGCCCGCCGCCCGGGACCGGGGTGACGCCCACGAACGGCACGAACCCGGACGGGGTGCCGACCCTGCCCCGAAGCGTCCCCGCGACGGTCACCACTCAGGGCTGCGCGGGCGCCAGTGCGACGTTCACCGTCAAGCGCGGCTCGACGGTGCTCGCGTCGGGCCCGATGACCGAAGGCCCCGCCGGCACCTACGCGTCGGCGCCGTTCGGGCCGTTTTCGGGCATCGTGACGATGGAGACGGTCATCGCGTGCCCGGGCGGTGCCGACACGATCACGACATCGTTCAACGCCATCTACATCGATCCCAGCGGGGAGGTGCGCACGACCGACGGTGAGGCGATCCAGGGCGCGACGGTGACGCTGCTGCGCTCGGATGCCAGGACCGGCCCGTTCACGAAGGTTCCCGACGGCGACGCGATCATGTCGCCCGCGAATCGCAAGAACTCGGATCTGACCGACGCCGCCGGGCACTTCGGCTGGGACGTGATCCCGGGCTTCTACCAGGTCCGTGCCTCCAAGGCGGGCTGCACGGCTCCGGACGGCGCGGAGGCCGTCGAGTCCCGGATCATGGAGATCCCCCCGCCGGTCACGGACCTCGACCTGCGGTTGAGCTGCCCGAAGCCGGCGGGGCCGGGCGGGGGCTCGCCGCAGCCGGGGACGGGCATCCCGCCGAAGGGGACGGTCGCGCCCCCACGCCCGAGGGCCGTCGCCGCCGGGGTGCGCATCAGCCGGCGCGGCGCGTCGATCGCGGTGCGACTCACGTGCCCCAAGCGCGCGAGCTCGGCGTGCAAGGTGGGCGTCGCGCTCACGCGCCCGGCGAAGCGCGGGAAGGCGCGGGCCGTGACGATCGTCTCGCGCCGGGTCACGGTGGCCGCGGGCAAGACGGCGAAGCTGACGCTGCGCAACACGCAGATCAAGCTCGCGCGCGAGAGCCTGCGGCTGCAGGTGACGACGACGACGTCGGCCGGCAAGCGCGTGGCGAGGTACGCCATCGCGCGCTGAGCGGTGGGCGCGGCGGGGCGATGGTCCCCGCCGCGCTCGTCGTGCTCCGAAGCCGATGTCGCACACCAGCGCCGCGGCGGATTTGACAGCTCGCCGACCTTCGTCGGTACATTGCGCGGCGTGCTTCGGGTCCCGCTACGACCTCGGCCGGGGATCGCACGAAGGCCGCGCCCGATCGACGTGCGGCGCGGCGTGGCGCTCGGCTGTGCGCTGGCCGTGCTCGTCGCGGGCTGCGGCGGCGATGACGAGGAGGGCGCCGTTGCGAAGACGACGGCGCGAACATCCACCGCGACGGCCGTGGCGCCGGTCCCGCTGGTCCGCGAGGCCCCGGTGGCCGACGGGCGGCGGGTCTTCGAGCGCAGCGGCTGCCTCGCCTGCCACCAGCTCGGCTCTGAGGGCAACAGCGAGCCCGGCAACAACCTGACGGGCATCGGCGGGCGGAGGTCGCCCGCCGAGATCCGCCGGTCGATCGTCGACGCGCCCAACCCGATGCCGTCCTACCGCAAGCTTGGTCGCGAGCGCCTGGACGACCTCGTCGCGTACCTCTCCGCGCTGCGCGGCAGCTCGTCCGCCGGCGACCCGGCCTGTCCGGACGGCAGCGACTGCGGCTAGGTGCACCGATCTTCGCGGCGAATCCTCGCCGCACCGCGAGCAGGGTTCCTCCACGATCCTCGGCGGATTCCGGTCCAAGCGGCCGGGGTTGACCCGCGCCGGCGCGTGCGAGATCGTGCGCGCGGGACATGGGACGATCGCAGCCAATCAACGCCCTTCTGCCGCTCGCCGCCGCCGCGCTGGCGCTCGCCGTCCCGGCCGGCGCGCAGGCCGCGACGACCTGCTCGTATGCCGGGCCGCCGGCCAACCTGCTGACGGTCGCTGTCAGCGGCGACGCCGAAGCGGTGATCACGCGACGCGGGACGGAGATCGTCGCCGGCGAGTACGAGCGGCCGCCGAAGCCGTGCAGCGGCGGGACGCCGACGGTGACGAACACCGACACGATCGACGTGCGGTACTCGGGATCGACAGGGTTCGCCGAGGTGCAGCTCGCCAACGGGCCGCTCGCGCCGGGCGCCACCGCCGAGACCGAGGGCGCCTCGGAGATCGAGATCCGAGTCAGCGGGTCGGGCGGCGGGTTCGACGTCGTCGGCACCCCGCGTGACGACACCTTCCGCTGGGTGCCTGGCGCGACAGCCCCGGCGCTCAACGTCAACCCGCTCGAGGCGGCCGACACCGACGCCGATGTCACCGTCGCCGCAGGCTCGTCCGCGCCGCTGCTGTACGCCTCCGGCGAGGGCGGAGACGACACGATCACGGGTGAGGCGCTCGCCTTCGACGACTACGTCTACGCGAACGGCGGCGCCGGCGACGACGTGCTGACCGCACCCCGCGGAATGGTCGGCGCGATCTTCTACGGCGGGGCGGGCAACGACGTCATCACCGGCTCGCGGTTCAACGACGTGCTGCGCGGCGACGGCGGGCGCGACCGGATCCTCGGCGGCGCGGGCGCGGACAACATCACGGGTGGCGCGGGCGCCGATCGCATCTCCGCCGGCGCCGGCAGCGACTTCGTCAAGGTCCGCGACGACGCACGCGACAGCGTGACATGCGGCGCCGGCCGCGATCGCGTCAACACCGACCGGCGCGACCGCGTCAACGGCTGCGAGCGGATCAACCGCCGCTGACCCCCACCGCGCTAGCTTCCAGCGCGTGCCGGACCCCACCCCAGCCGTCAGCTTGCGCGGTGCCGGCCGCCGCTACGGCGAGCGTGCCGCGCTGCGCGACGTCACGCTGGACCTCGCGACCGGGCAGACGCTCGTCGTCTTCGGGCCCAACGGCGCCGGCAAGACGACGCTGCTGCGGATGCTCGCGACGCTCCTGCGCCCCCACACCGGCGAGGTGCGCGTGCTCGGCTGCGCGCTGCCCGACGACGGCTACGCGGTCCGCGGTCGCATCGGCTTCCTCGGCCACGAGCCCCTGCTCTACCGCGAGCTGAGCGGGCGCGAGAACCTGCGCTTCCACGCAAGGCTGCATGGCGTCGCGGCCGACCGGGTCCAAGTCGTGCTCGAAGCCGTCGGCATGCAGGGCCGCGCCGAGGACCCGGTCGCCGAGCTCTCGCGCGGGATGGTGCAGCGCGTCGCCGTCGCGCGCGCGGTCCTGCACGAGCCCGAGCTGCTGCTGCTCGACGAGCCCCTCGCGAACCTCGACCCCGCCGCCGTCGCCCAGGTGCAGCCGCTGATCGGCGCGGCGAGCGGGCGTACGCGCGTGCTCACGAGCCACGATCCGATCGGCGGACTCGTCGGCGCGGACGTCGCACTCGGCCTGAAGGCCGCGCGCGTGCAGTGGCTCGCCCCGGCCGCCGACGTCACCCCCGCCCAGATCGCAGCGCTGTACGCATGAGACGCACCGTCGCGGCGCTGCTGAGCAAGGACCTCGCCCTCGAGCTGCGCACCCGCGAGTCGGTGCCGGCGATGGTGCTGTTCACCGTCACGACGTACGTCATCTTCCACTTCGGCCTGGATCGCAACACGGTCGACGGCGACCTCGCCGCCGGCGTGCTCTGCGTGACGCTCCTGTTCGCCGCGATCCTCGGCATCAACCGGCTGTTCGTCGCCGAGCACGAGCAGGGCGGCTTCGACGGCTTCCTGCTCGCGCCCGTCGACCGCACGGCGCTGTTCGTCGCGAAGGCGATCGCGCTGCTCGCGTTTTTGTGCGTCGTCGAGCTCGTCGCCGTGCCGGCGTTCGCGATCCTGCTGCTCGGCCCGTCCCTGACCCAGGCGCTGCCGGCGCTCATAGCCGTCCTGCTCGCGGCGAACGTCGGCATCGCGGTGGTCGGCACGCTCGTCGCCGCGCTCGCGATCCAGACTCGCGCGCGCGATCTCATGGTCCCGCTGCTCGCGCTGCCGCTGCTCGTGCCCGTCGTGCTCGGCGCGTCGCGCGCCGCGGCGCCACTCTTCGCCACGGGTGGCGCGGGCGCGCTTCCAGGTAACTGGATGGCAATGCTCGCGCTCTATGATCTGCTCTTCGCGCTGATCGCGTACGCGGTCTTCGACTTCCTGCTGGAGGACTGACCAATCGTCTACGGCAAGGGCCTCAAGGGCCTGTCCATCGCCACCGTCGCCGTGCTCACGACCGCGTTCGCGCTCGTGGCGTTCTACGCGCCGACCGACGCAGACCAGGGGATCATCCAGAAGATCTTCTACGTGCACGTGCCGATGGCGATCGTCGCGCTGTGCGGCTTCATCGCCGGCGGGATCTTCGGGCTCATGCACCTGCGCACCCGCGACCGCCGCTGGGACATGCGCTCGTACGTGACGATCCACCTCTCGATCGTGCTCGCGGTCGGCGTCCTGCTGACGGGCTCGATCTGGGCGCGCGCCTCGTGGGGGCACTGGTTCGTCTGGGACGAGCCGATGCTCGTCGTCTTCCTCATCGTCTTCCTGCTCTACGCGACCTACCAGCCGCTGCGCTTCTCGATCGAGGACCCCGAGAAGCAGGCGCGCTACGCCTCGGTCTTCGCGATCACGGCCGGCGCGTTCGTCCCGCTGTGCTTCGGCGCCGTGCGGATGGCCGAGAACCTCACGCACCCGCAGTCCGGCACGATGACCACGAGCGGCCCCGGCAGCGTGACGCTGACCTTCCTCATCTCGCTGATTGGTATTTCTTTGCTGTTCGTCACGCTCTGCCGCTACGAGATGGCCTCCAAGAACGCGACCTCCAAGCTGCGCTCGCTGCGCCGCCGCCTCGCCGGCGACGACGACTTCGCGCCGGCCGGCAGCCGCAGCGCGGCGCCTCAGCTCTGATGGCCCCGATCGCCGCCAGCGGGAACGACTACGTCGTCGCCGCCTATCTCGTCTTCCTGTTCCTCGTGCTCTCGTACCTCGCGATCATGGCCGTCAAGCTCAGCCGCATCGAGCGTGAGGTCGTGGAGATCGCAGAGCTCGTGGAATCCCGCGAACGCGCCGCCGCCGAGCGCCCGAAGGAGCCGGTCGCATGAGCGAGCTCATCACGCTTGGCATCTCACACAAGACCGCGCCGGTGCAGCTGCGCGAGCGCCTCGCGCTGACCCAGCCCGCGATGCGCGGCTTCCTGCAGGACATCTCCGAGGTGCCGGAGGTCCACGAGGCCGTCGTCATCTCCACGTGCAACCGCACCGAGCTGACGCTCGTCGTCGGCGACCCGGTGCTCGCCGAGAGCGGTGCGCTCGCGATCCTCGCCAAGCGCGCGCACGTCCGCCCGACCCAGCTCGCCGAGAAGATCTACTCGCCGCGCAACTGCGACGCCGCGCGCCAGCTGTTCCGGGTCTGCTCGGGCCTCGAGTCGATGATCGTCGGCGAGGCCGAGATCCAGGGCCAGGTCAAGCGCTCCTACGAGGAAGCGCTCGCCGCCGGCACGACCGGGCCGCTCACCAACCGCCTGTTCACCGCGGCGCTGCAGACCGGCAAGCGCGTGCGCTCGGAGACGGCGATCGGGATCGGCCGCGCGTCGATCTCGTCGGTCGCGGTCGAGCTCGCGATGGACGTGCTCGGCGACAAGCCCGACCCGCACGTCGTGATCATCGGCGCCGGGCAGACGAGCGAGCTGACGGCGCGTGCCTTGGCCGCGCGCGGCGTGCGCACGATCTTCGTCGCCAACCGCCACGCGGACCGCGCTCGCTCGCTCGCCGAGCGCTTCAACGGCGGCGTCGTCGCGCTCGACGAGCTGCCCGCGCAGCTCGAGCGCGCGGATGTCGTCGTCGCTTCGACCGCATCTCCGCATCCGATCCTCGGCGAGGAGGAGCTCGAGCTCGTCATGCGCGCGCGCGGCGGGCGGCCGCTGCTGCTCGTCGACATCGCGGTCCCGCGCGACATCGACGCCGCCTGTGGCGACCTGGCCGGCGTCACGCTCTACGACATGGACGATCTGCAGGCCCGCGTCGCGCACACGATCTCGACGCGCGAAGCCGAGGCGCTGCGCGCCGACGCGATCGTCGAGGACGAGATCGGGCGCTTCGCCGAGTGGCTCGGGTCGCTCGCGGTGCAGCCGACGATCCGCGCGCTGCGCGACTACGGCGACGCGATCGTCGCGCAGGTGCTCGACGAGAACGCCGGCCGCTGGGAGAGCGTGTCCGAGCGCGACCTCGCGCGCGTCGAGGCCGTCGCGCGCTCGGTGATGAACCGGCTGCTGCACGAGCCGACGCTGCACATGCGCACGCTCGGCGAGGGCCGCAGCCATGGGCGCCTGCAGATCATGCGCGAGCTGTTCGGGCTCGAGGGCGCGCCGGACTCGCCGGCCACCGCGGACGTGCCGGCCGCCGATCGCGGCAACGTGCGCCCGCTGCCGCGCCGCGCCGCGCAGTGAGGATCGGCACCCGCGCGAGCCCGCTCGCGTTGGCGCAGTCGCAGACGGTCGCCGACCTGTTCGAAGGCGCGACGCTGGTCCCGATCACGACGTCGGGCGACAGGGCGTCGGCCTCGGCCTCGGGTGCCTCCGCGCCCGGAGCCTCCCCCTCCGGAACCTCCGCGCCCGGAGCCTCCCCCTCCGGAACCTCCGCGCCCGGAGCCTCCTCCTCCGGAACCTCCGCTCCCGGTGCGCCCGGCCTGAGCGACAAGGAGCGCTGGGTCAAGGAGCTCGAGCAGGCGCTGCTCTCCGGCGACATCGACCTCGCCGTGCACAGCGCGAAGGACGTCCCGAGTGAGTTGCCCGACGGGTTGGAGCTCGTCGGCGCGCCGCCGCGGGGCGATCCGTTCGATGCGTTGGTCGGCGCGGCCTCGCTCGACGCGCTGCGCTTGGGCGCGCGGGTCGGCACCGCCAGCGCTCGCCGGGCCGCCCAGCTGCGCGCGCTGCGCGAGGACCTCGAGGTCGTGGTGCTGCGCGGCAACGTCGACACGCGCCTGCGCAAGCTCGCGGCCGGGGAGGTCGACGCGCTCGTGCTCGCCGCGGCCGGCCTGCACCGGCTCGGGCGCGGGTCGGAGATCGGCTGCGTGCTGAGCGAGCTCGTCCCGTGCGCCGGCCAGGGCACGCTCGCGCTCGAGGGGCGCGCGGGGGACGAGCGGGCGCTGGCCGCCGCGCGCTCGATCACCGACCCTGCGACGTGGGACGCGCTGTGCGCGGAGCGCACGCTCGTCGCCGGCCTGGACGCCAGCTGCAACACGCCGCTGGGCGCGCACGCCACGATCGCCGCCGCCGGCGTCGTGCTGCGCACCTTCGTCGGCCTGCCCGACGGCTCGGCCTGGCTGCGCGACGAGACCCCTCCGGCGGCGAGCCCGCGCGAGGCGGGCGAGCTCGCGGCGGCGCGGCTGCTGAGCGCGGGCGCCGCCGACCTGCTGCGCCAGGCCGAGGAGCTCGCGGCCCGATGACCGCGTGCGTCGGTCGGCGCTCGCCGCCCGCCTCCGTGCCCGCCGCCGCCGCGCGATCTCCACGCCGCGCGATCGCCGCCATCTCCACGGCGCCGCGGGAGCCGGCCACATGACCGCGTACCTCGTGGGCGCCGGGCCGGGCGACAAGGGCCTTATGACCGCTCGCTCGCTCGAGCTCATCGCGCGTGCCGACCTCATCCTCTACGACAACCTCATCCCCGACGGGGCGCTCGACGGCGCCCGCCCCGACGCCGAGCTCGTCAACGTCGGCAAGGTCGGCGGGGCCAAGCAGGTTCCGCAGCGCAAGACGAACGAGCTGCTGCTGCGCTACGCCCGCGCGGGCCACGAGGTCGTGCGGCTGAAGGGCGGCGACCCGTTCGTGTTCGGCCGCGGCGGCGAGGAGGCGCAGCTGCTGCGTGCGGCCGGCCTGGACTTCGAGGTCGTGCCAGGCGTGACGGCGGGCGTCGCGGCGCCGGCCTACGCGGGCATCCCGGTGACCCAGCGCGGCGTGTCGGCGGCGGTCGCGTTCGTCACCGGGCACGAGGATCCCGCCAAGCCCGACGCGCTCATCGACTGGCCCGCGCTGGCCGCGTTCCCCGGCACGCTCGTCTTCTACATGGGCGTGCGCAGCCTCGGGCGGATCGCATCCGAGCTCGTCGCGAGCGGGCGCCCCGCGTCGCAGCGCGTGGCCGTGATCCAGCGCGGGACATTCGCCGATCAGCGCACGGTCAGCGGCACGCTCGCCGACATCGCCGAGCTCGCGGCCGACGCCGGCGTGCAGGCGCCCGCGATCACGGTCGTCGGCGACGTCGCCGCGCTGCGCGACGAGATCGCATGGTTCGGGGCCGGACCGTTGACAGGCCTTAGCGTCGCGGTGACCCGGGCGCGCGCGCAGGCGAGCCCGCTCGCGGCACGGCTGCGCGCGCTCGGAGCGACCGTCGTCGAGGCGCCGGCGATCCGCATCGAGCCGCTCGACGCGACGCTGCCCGACCTGAGCGGCTTCGATCTGCTGTGCGTGACGAGCCCCAACGGCGCCCGCCGCCTGCTCGAGCTCTGCCGCGACGCGCGCGATCTGCGCGGCCCCGTGATCGCGGCGATCGGCCCCGGCACCGCCGACGCGCTGCGCGCTGGCGGGATCGAGGCGGACGTCGTGCCGCCGCGCGCCGTGGCCGAGTCGCTCGTGGAGGCGCTCGAAGGCCGGCCGGTGCGGCGCGCGCTCATCGCCCGCGCCGAGCAGGCACGCGAGGTCCTCCCCGAGGCGCTGCGCGAGCGCGGCGCGGAGGTCGAGATCCTCGCGCTGTATCGCACCGTCGCCGAGTCGCTGGATGACGCGGCTCGCGCGGCCGCGCTCGGCGCCGACTACGTGACGTTCACCTCCGCTTCCTCGGTGCGCTTCTTCATCGAAGCGGCGGGCCGGCCGGAGCCCTCGCGGGTCGTCTCGATCGGCCCGATCACGAGCGACGCGCTGCGCGAGCACGGCATCGAGCCCGCCGTCGAGGCGGCCGAGCACACGCCGGACGGGCTCGTCGCGGCGCTGCTCGCCGCCGCCGCCGCGCGCCCTTAGCCCGCCGGGCGCACCGTGAGCGTCTGGTGCATCGTCACCGGGTGCAGGTAGCAGAAGAGGTTGTAGGTGCCCGGCACGTCGAAGCGCTGCGCGTAGACCGCGCCCTGGCGCATGAGCGGCCCGTCGACCGCGCGCGGGCCGTTGGCGAGGAACACGACGTGGCGCTGCGTGTCGAGCGCGCGCCAGGTGACGGTGCCGCCCAGCGCGATCGACAGGTTCGGCGGGCCGAACAGCGACCGCGTGAGGTCGACGGTGGCGGCGTCCTGCGCGACGGTGCTCGGGCCGGCGGCGCGCGCGATGGCCTTCGGGTGCCCGCGCTCGTCGAGCCCGGTCAGCGGGATCTGCGCCGGCGCCACCCAGGTGCGCCCCAGCCGGCGCGACCAGTGGATCTGCCCGTCCGCCGGGAGCGGCTCGCAGCCGGCGGGCACGCTCTCGTCCGGCGCGACGTAGATGTGCGTGATCGCCATGACGGCGGGGTGCGCGATCTGCGCGTCGTAGCGGCCGGTGACCCTCAGCGGCTCACCTCGGGTCACGGGGATCCCGCGCGAGGAGAGGAAGTAGCCGGTCGCGATCGGTCCCGGCTCGTGCAGGCGCGGCCTAACGCGGTAGACGGGATCGTCGGGCGCGCCGTAGCGCGGGCGATGGTCGATGAGCGTGCGATCGCCGCAGCGCGGCTGGCTCACGGTCAGGCTCTTCGCGCTGCCGTGCTGGTGCGCGCCGGCGGCCACGATCCGCCCGCTGATCGGCATCGGCCAGTCGGCCGAGCGCTCGTCGGTCGAGCCGGGCGCGCCGCCGCCCTCGACGGTGTAGCTCGAGCGCGGGTCGCAGCCGCTCGCGCGCAGCCACAGCGGCCGCACCGGTGTCAGCGCCTTGGAGGTCTCCATCGTCACGCGGTACTCGAGCCAGACCCGCGTCGGCTCGAGGCGGTGGCTCATGAGCATCGTGATCATCCGCCAGCGGTCGCCGGCCTCGACGCGATAGCCGTAGCCGGGCGGAAGCAGCATCCGCTGGCGCTCCTCGCCGGTGCCGTAGAACGGCTCGCCGCTGCGGCCCGGGCAGGAGCTCTCCTTCCGCGGCCCGCCGGGGGTGCCGTCGTTGATGAACACGACGTGGTGCAGCATCACGTGGCCGAGCCGCATCCGCTTGCCCTTGCGATCGACGATGCGGGCGCTCATGCGCACGACGTAGCCGGCTCGCTTCGGTGTCTCGATCTGCGGCTCGGGATAGCGCGTCTCGTATCCGCCGAGGGAGACCGGGCCGTAGCGCAGCGTGAACGTGTGCTCTTCGGCGGAGGCCGCAGCGGGCGTGAGCACGCAGGCGAGCAGCGCCGCGACGCAGGCTGCGACGACGCGACACGGCCGGCGGGTGCTCGTGGTCGGCGCGGAGATGATGGGCGAGGCTACTCCCTGAGCTCGCGGGGGCGGCGCATCTAGACTCGGCCGCCGGATGGCCCTGGTGACGTTTCTCTCCGACTACGGGCTCGCGGATGACTTCGTGGGCGTCTGTCACGGGGTGATCGCGCGGATCGCGCCCGCGGCGCGCGTCATCGACGTGACGCACGGCATCGCGCGGCACGACGTGCGCTCGGGCGCGCTCGTGCTGCGGCGGGCGCTGCCGTTCATGCCGGCGGGCGTGCACCTCGCGGTGGTCGACCCGGGGGTCGGCTCGTCGCGGCGGGCGGTCGCGCTGCGTTGCGCCGGTGAGGAGCGCTTCCTCGTCGGCCCCGACAACGGCCTGCTGACGCTCGCCGCCGAGCGCTTCGGCGGCGTGGCCGAGGCGGTCGACATCGGCGCCTCGCCGTTCGCGCTGCAGCCCGGCTCGGCGACCTTCCACGGTCGCGACGTCTTCGCGCCGGTGGCGGCGCGCCTCGCGCTGGGCGCGCCGCTCGCTCGAAGCGGCTCGCCGCTGGACCCGGCCGGCCTTGTCGTCCTCGACTTGCCGCGGGCCGAGGTGCGCGGCG
This sequence comes from uncultured Actinomycetes bacterium, assembly GCA_963839905.1. GTDB lineage: Bacteria > Actinomycetota > Thermoleophilia > Solirubrobacterales > Solirubrobacteraceae > CADCVQ01. The sequence continues at coordinate 380,126 of CAWIXC010000021.1, forward strand.
GCGGCCTTGTCGCGCACGTGCTGGCGGCGGACGGGTTCGGCAACGTGCAACTCGGGGCCGAGCGCGTGGATCTCGAGGCGATCGGCCTGCGCCGCGGCGACGGCGTGGTCGTCAACGGACTGCGGGCGACGTTCGGGGCGACGTTCGCCGACGCCTTGCCGGGAGGTTTGGTGGTCTACCTCGACAGCTACGACGTGCCGTCGCTGGCCGTCAACCGTGGCTCGGCGATGGCCGAGCTTGGCCTCGAGATCGACGATTTGGTCGAGATCGCGCGTGACGCGTGACGCTCGGCGTGCCCCGCCTGCACCTGCGCGTCACGGATTCGACAAGCGATCGCGCGCGGGCGCTGGCTGGGGCGGGCGCCCCGCACGGCACGCTCGTCACCGCGGGCGAGCAGCGCGCGGGGCGCGGGCGCCAGGGCCGGACGTGGACCGCGCCCGCCGGCCGGGCGCTGCTCATGTCGCTCGTGCTGCGCGACGTGCCGGCGCTGCTGGCGCTCTCGAGCGCGGTGGCCGTCGCCGACGTTGTGGGGGGCGGCTGCGCGATCAAGTGGCCCAACGACGTGCTGGTCGACGGGCGCAAGGTCGCCGGGATCCTCGCGGAGGGCCGCCCGCAGGAGGGTTGGGCGGTGCTCGGGATCGGGATCAACGTCGCGGTGCGAGCGAAGGACCTGCCGGACGAGCTGGCGGACCGCGCCGCGGGGCTTGGCCTTGAGCCGGTGGACGTCGAGCCGCTGCTCGCGGCGCTGCTTGCCGCGCTCGCGCGGCGCCTGCCGGAGGATCCCGCGGTGACGGTCGACGCGTTTCGCGCGCGTGACGCGCTGCTCGGGCGGTCGGTGGCGTGGGCGCACGGGCGTGGCGTCGCCGCGGGCGTGGACGGCGCGGGGCGCCTGCTCGTCGATCTTGCCGGCGGCGGCGGTGGTCGCGTCGCGCTCGACGCCGGCGAGGTCCACCTCGCGGGCTGACCCCGGGGGTGTCTCGTTCTACCCCCCGGAAATGGGGTGCAGAACGAGACACCCCGCCCGAGCCTGCACGGAATCTTCACCCGCGGCGGCTAGTCTCGGACGATGACCCGCCGCCCGCTGTCGCTGCTCGTCCTCGCCTTCGCGAGCGCCTTCGGCGCGCTCGTCGTGTGGCTCGCGGCGTTTCACGTGTCGGGCGGCAGGGGCCTTGACGGTGCCGCGCTCGAGGCGTTCACCGGTGTCGCTCGGCCGCCGCTGACACCTCGGATCATCGGCCTCGCGGCGCTCGCCGATCCGTGGCCGTTCGCGTTCGTGGCGACGGCGCTCGTCGCGACCGCGCTGCTGCGCCGCCGCTGGCTCATGGCCGCCGTCGTCCCGGTGATCCTGCTGTCGGCGAACCTCGTGACGCAACTGCTCAAGCCGGGGCTGGCCGACCTGCGGGTGGTCGACGTGCGGGGGGTCGTGGCCACGTACCCGGCCTCCTGGCCGAGCGGGCACTCGACGGCGGCGATGTCGCTGGCGCTGTGCCTCGTGCTCGTCGTGGGCCCGCGCCTGCGGTCGCTCGCGGCCTTTGTTGGAGCGGGCTACGCGATCGCTGTCGGCTACTCGCTCGTCGTGCTCGGCTTTCACCTGCCCAGCGACGTGCTGGGCGGCTACCTCGTCGCGGCCACGTTCACGTTGCTCGGCGCGGCGGCGCTCGCGACCGCCGAGGCGCGCTGGCCGGCTGCGGCCGCCGCACGCGTGGCGCGGCCACCGGCGGTCCTGTCGGCGCCGGCGCTCGCCCTGCTGGCCGGAGCGTGCGGCGTGGTGGCGGTCCTGGCGCTGGCGCTCCGGGCGCCGGACACGACGGCCGACATCATGGAGCACCCGGTTGCGGTACTCGCCGGCATCGGGATCGCGGTCCTCGGCCTTGCGCTGACGACCGGCCTGGCGCGCCTGCTACGTCGCTAAGCCGCGCTGGGTGAGACGGCAGGCTTGGCGCGCCGAGGTTTGCGGCAGGCGCTGGCTGCGCGTCACGCGCGGCCGTCGTCCGCCGGGCCCCCGCGGGTGCGTCAGGCGGCGGGCTTCGCCGGGGTACGGCGGGCGCGGGGCTTCGGCTTCGGCGTGTCCTCGCCAGCGGCGGTCGCGGCGGCGGTGCCGTCCTCGGAGGCCGCGGCCTTGGCGACCGAGTGGCGTGCTCTTGGCTTGGGCTTTGGCGCGTCGCCTCCCTCGGCCGGCACGGAGGCGGCCTTCGCATCGGCGGCCGCGGGCTTCGCGGCGGCGCGGCGTGCGCGGGGCTGCCGCTTCGGTCCCTCGCCGGGACCGTCGGGCGAACCGGCGCCCGTCGGGTCCTCCGCGGCGGCGGGCTTCGCGGTGGCGCGGCGTGCGTGGGGCTGCGGCTTCGCTGTCGTTCGGGCGTTGGCCGGCGCTGCGGTGCCGGAGCTGTCCTCGGCGACGACTGCATTCGCGCCGCCTTCGACGGACTTGGCCGTGGCGCGGCGTGCCCGGGGCTTCGGCTTCGCCACCTCGCCGGATTCGGCGGCCGACGCGGCGCCCACAGGATCCTCCGCGGCGACGGGCTTCGCCGCGCTTCGACGGGCACGCGGTTTGGGCGTGGGTCCCTCGCCGCCGCCGGCGGGCGAAGCGGCGCGCGCGGAGTCGTCCGCGGCCGCAGGCTTCCCCGTGGAGCGCCGGGCGCGGGGCTTCGGCTTGGCTTCAGCGCCGGGCTCGGCGGGCGAAGCGGCGCCTGCAGGATCGTCAGCGGCGGCGGGCTTCGCAGTGCTCCGTCGCGCGCGCGGCTTGGGCGTGGGTTCCGCGCCGCTGTCGGCGGGCGAAGCGGCGCGAGCGGAGTCCTCCGCGGCTGCGGGTTTCGCGGTCGCGCGGCGGGCCCGAGACTTCGACGGGGCTGCGTCGGCGGCCTCTGCGGGCGACGCGGCGGCCGCAGGATCCTCAGCGACCGCAGGCTTCGCAGTGCTCCGTCGTGCGCGGGGCTTCGGCTTGGCGGCGTCGGCGGCCTCCGTCGGCGCGGCGACGCCCGCGGTGTCCTGCCCGGCGACGGGCTTCGCCGCGGCGCGACGTGCGCGGGGCTTCGGATCACCAACCTCGCCGGCGTCGGCTGCCTCGGGAGCGACCTTCGCCTCGGGCGGGACCGGCGGCGCGGCCTTCCTGCGCCGCGCGCGTGACCGCGACCGCGTGTCGGTCTCCTCGTCGCCGGGCGCCTTCGGCCCGTGTACCGCAGCCAGCGCCGCCGCCGCGCCCGCGATGGCCTCGACCGCGCGCGCTTCGTCCTCGGCGCTCGTGGAAGGCGTCGGCTCGGCGGCGGCAGCGGCAGCAACCTCGGGCGTCACGTTCGGCGCGCCCGCATCCCCTGCAGCGCGACCGTTGCGCGCTCGCGACCGGCGGGAGCCCGGCGACCGCTCCCCGGACTGGCCGCTGCCCGGCGACCGCTCCCCGGACTGGCCGCCGCCCGACGACCGATCCCCGGACTGGCCGCCGCCCTCGGCAGCCGCCGCCGCAGCTCGCGCCGCGCGCCCATTGCGCGACCGCGACCGCCGCGAGCTCGACCGGGTGGGCGGCGCGGCATCGCGGTCCGAGTCGATCGTGCCTTCGAACGTCGAAGCCTCGCCGGAGATCTGCGCGACGACCTGGCCGTCCTCGGCGCCACCCTTCTTGCGCCGCCGGCGCGACCCCCGCCGCCCACGAGACTTCGGGAAGTTGCGCAGCAGCTCGCGCGACAGCGCGCTCGGCTTGCGGGCCAGCCGGGTGCGAGCGCCCCGCAGGATCTCCTCGCCCTCCGGCGTGTGCGCGATCGCCGCGGCGAGCAACGCTGCCGAAAGCCGCCGGTCCTGCTTGCGCGCCGCGTGCACGAGCCGCCGGGCGTTGCGCGCATGCGCCGCGCCCGACGAGTTCACCAACAGACCCAGGAGCCGCTTGGTCTCCGGCCAGCGCTGCACGGCGTACTCCTCGTGCACCTCGCGCGTGTACGACGCCAGCCGCCAGATCCACGCGTTCGCCTGGTCGCGACGCCCGATCCGCTTCTCCGCCAGCGCGAGCAGCATGACCTTCGTGCCCTCGCGACGCTCCTCGCGCGTCCAGCCACCGATCTCGTCGATCGCGGAGTCGAACGCCTCGCCGTCGCGCGACGACGCGATCTCCTGCAGCGCGCGCACGCGCAGCTGCGGGTTCTTGTTGCGCTGCACGGCCGTCAGCAGGAACGCCCGCTTGATCGCGCCCTCGCGGTCGAAGTGCAGCATCGCCCGCGCCCGGCGCCACCCCGACGGAGCGACGCGCGCACCCGCCAGCGCGGCCCACTGGATCTGCTCGCCATACGGTAGGTGCTCGACCGCGATCCGCCACAGCTCGCGCTCGAAGACCTCGATCCGCCGGTCCTCGTCGCTCGTCACCGGCAGCACGCGCCGCTCGACGCGCAGCCGCCGCCCGCGCCCGCGGCGCACCGGCCCGACGACGATCGCGCCGCCGCGGTAGACATCGCGATCGAGCAGCGAGTGCAGCGTCACGACCGCGTCGTCGTTCTTCGTGTCCGGCGCGACGAAGTCGACGACGATCCCCGCTTCCTTGCCGGGGTTGCGGCGCGTCACGCGGCCCACGCGCTGCTGGTAGATGCGCTTGGAAGCCGTCGGCGCGAGGTGCATGCAGACCGTCGCCCGCGGCGAGTTCCAGCCCTCGGCGAGCAGCTGCGCGTTGATCAGCACGTCGATCTCGCCACGCTCGTAGTTGGCGAGGATCTCCGCGAGCTCGCGCTTGCGCGTCTCGCCCGACACGGCCATCGCCTTCATGCCCTGCTCGCGGAACGCGGCGGCGAGGTTGTAGGCGTGCTTGACGCCCGCCGCGTACACGACCCCCGGCACGCCGTTGAAGCGCGTCTTGTAGAGGTCGGCGGCGGCGAAGTTGAACGGCGCTTGGTCGAGCAGCTCGGCGAGCATCTCCTGGTCGAACTCGACGTCCACCTCGCCGCGTCGCAATGGCACCTTGGCGATCGTGCGGACCCCGGGGCCCGGCGGGATCCGCACGCAGCGCAGCGGCGAGATGACACCGCGGCGCGCGGCCTGCGCGAGGTCGAAGCGCGAGGTCTGCGTGGGGAAGAGGTCGGTGACGTGGCGCGCGATCAACGCGCCCGTCGCGGTCATGCCGATGAAGATCGGGCCGGTCCACTTGCGGATCGAGGCGCTCGTCTTCTCGCCCAGCGCCGTGTGCGCCTCGTCGCAGATGACGATCGAGTACGCCTCGGAGATCTTGCCGGCATTGCGCACGAACCACTGGTAGGTCTCGACCGTGACCGGGCCGTTGGCGTTGTCCTGGCCCTGCAGCAGCGCGGGCGTGATGCGCTTGGCGTAGCCGCGGTCCTTCAGCTCGCCGTGAAACTGGTCGACGAGGTTGCGGCGGTGCGTGAGGATCAGCACGCCGCCCGTGCGCGACGCGTCGACGAAGCCCATCGCCGCGACGGTCTTGCCGGCGCCGGTCGCGTGCTCGAACCAGAAGCGCTTGTGCGCGTTGGGGTCGTCGGGGGCCTCCTCGAGCTGGTCCTCGTCGAGCGGGCCCTCCGGCGCGTCCTCGTCCGGCTCCTCCTCGTCTTCGTCTTCATCGTCGTCGCCGATGTCGATCTCGATGTCGAGCGGGGACAGGTCCTCGGGCTCGTCGTCGTCATCGTCGTCCTCGTCGCCGTTGAGCTCGTCGTCGTCCTCGACGACGGCCTCCGGCTCGTCGGCGTACTCCTCAGGCTCGTCGTCGAGCGCGAGCACCGGCGCCGCGGACGCCACCAACGGCGTGCCGCCGTTGCGCTGCGCCTCGGCGAGCAGCGCGGTCAGCGTGCCCGACAGCGCGTCGACCTGATGCGGGTTCAGCGACGTGCCGTCGGCGAGCTTGGGCTCGTCGTCGGACAGCACGCGCTCGAGGCCGAGCATGAGCGAGTAGCGCCGGCGCCACTCCGGTGAAGGGACCTTCGCGCCCGCGTCGATCTCGAGCAAGGCGGCATCGAGGGCGCGACGGCGCGCGGTCCCGCGACCGAGCGCGTCCTCGGTCGTCTCACCCGTGTGCACGAATGCTTCGCGGGTGAACTTCTCGGCCCGCGCGATATCAGCGGGAGTGGGAACGGACGTGGCCACCGAGGCCACTGGCGTGGGATCAGCCAAGATCGGCTTCCTGCTCGAACGTGAAGCGGACCGCGCACAAAGACCGTCGCGATCCGGGGACGCCGGGACTGTCCCGGTCGATGCGGCGAGGCGTCTCAGCAGAGACGGGTCCTTAGCCGCGTGCCGTGGAGCATAGCGAACAGCTCGGCGTCTAGCCTGAAAAACACGAGCGTCTGGCACGCTGTCGCGATGCGCCGGCTTCTCATCGCGCTCTGCTCGCTCGCCCTGGCGGTCGCCGTCGTAGTGGGCGTGCGCCAGGCGCGCGACCATGCGGACGCACGCCCGGCCGCTCCGCTGTCGCGCGCCGAGGTCTCCAAGCCGATCGCCGGATCCCCGCCCGAGCTGGTCGCGCTGCACCGCCAGGTGAGCGTTCTCTTGCCCGGCGGCGAGAAGGCGTTCGAGGCGCGGCTGCGAGCGCTGCGCGGTCACCCGGTCGTCGTGAACCTTTGGGGCTCGTGGTGCGACCCCTGCCGCCGCGAGCTGCCGCTCTTTCAGCGCCAGGCCCTCAAGCGCGGGTCGCGGGTCGCGTTCCTGGGCGTGAACGTGGCCGATGATCGCGACGGCGCCGTCAAGCTGCTGCGCAGCGTGCCGATGCCCTACCCCTCCTTCGAGGATCCGCGCTCGAACATCGCGACCGGCCGCTTCAAAGCGCGGGTCTTTCCCACGACCGCGTTCTACGACGCGAGCGGCCGGCTCACGCTGCACCAGGGCGAGTTCCCCAGCGAGGCGAAGCTCGCCGACGCGATCGAGCGCTACGCGGCGCCCCGGTAAGGCGTACGCCGCGATGGCCGAGATCCGCATCGACTCCCTCTCCGGCCTGCGCGTCATCGCGGGCGACGCGCTCGATCCGGCCAGCCCGGACCCACCACCGCCTGACGAGCCCGAGCTCCGGGCCGCGCTCGCGGCGCGCGGACACCACGAGGTCATCGTCACCGAGCCCCGGCCGGTGCGCTCGCTCGCGGACATGCCCGTCGACCAGGTCAAGACGGCGGTCGACGTCTGGCGGGAGCGGATGCGCGCGCACCGCGACGCCGCGTACGTCCACCTCGGGGTTGACGAGGAGCCCGACGATGGCGCCGCGCCACACTGCGCGACGCTCGACGCCCTCGAGTTCGTGCCCGCCACCGTGGCCCGCGAGCGCGAGCGCTTCGGCGCGTACGCGGTGCGCACGATGGGCGGAAACCTGCTCGAGGACCTCGTCGCGAGCGAGGTACGCAACCGCGAGCGGATCGTCGCGATCGACGACGAGGCCGTGCTCATGTGCCCCTTCGCCTCGTCGCATCCCTACCAGCTCATGCTCGCGCCGCGCCGGCGTCGCGAGCGCTTCGAGGACGACGGCGCGACCGGCGCCGCGCTCATGCACCAAGGACTGCAGCTCCTGCGCGACCGCTTCGGCGCGAGCCCGTCGCTGAGCCTCTGGATCCGCACCGCCCCGCGCGGCGCCGAGCGCTTCTGCTGGCGGATCGACATCGCGCCGCGCCCGGCACGCCACGACGCCCTCGAGCTCGGGGCCGGCCTCGCGCGCAACCCGGTCAAACCCGAGCAGGCCGCCGCCGAGCTGCGCGGCCTTTAGTCTTCGGCGAGCACGATCAGGCGATCACTCTCGGCGGGCGTGAACAGCCGCGTCTTGAAAGGGTTCAGCACGACGCCGAAGTCGGCATCCGCCTTCGACGCCAGCGCGGCGACGCGATAGCCGATCGCCGTCTCCTCGCGCTCGCGCGCGGCGTGGACGAGCGTCGCGTAGGACACCTGATCGCCCGGTACGACATAGTGCTCGACCGGTCGCATGTACACCTCCGAGCCCTTGGCTCCCAGCAGCTCGGCGAACACCTTCGCGAGGTCGGGGTTCTCGGAGATCTGCGCCAGCAGGTAACTCATCACCTGCTCGGAGACGACGATGTCGTCGACCTCGGCGACGCTCGCCAGGGCCCGATCGGCCTCGTCGAGGATCTCCGAGACGATCGTGAACTGCGCGCCGGTGCGCTCGGCGATGTCGCGCAGGTGCAGGAGGATCACGAGCACGCGGGCATCCGCCCGGGCGCGATCCGGAGCGCTCGCATCGCTCATGACGATCACGCGATCAAAGCGCGCCACGTCCAGCGCGTCGAGCTGGCGGCGATCGGTGGGGTCGCCGACGCGGGTCGTCAGCGCGAGCTCGCTCAGCTCGCCGACCGCGTCGTCGAGCACCTCCCGGGACAGCGGATACGAGGCCATGAGCTCGACGACGGCTCCGGGCCGGGCGTAGGCGTCGAGCTCGGCGAGGACCGCCGGCGTGCGCCGGTTGTAGCCGAGCACGAGCGTCGCCTCGGCCTCCTCGGGCCGGCGCGGGCCCTCGGCGACCAGCGACGCGTCGGGCTCGCCGCGAAAGGCCACGGGAGCCGCGAGCACGGTGTCGTCCTCGGCGATCGCGATGATCTGGTCGCCGGCTTCGATCGCCCTGCTCATCGCGGGGTTGAGCTTGACGGCGCCGGCCTTGTCGCAGATGCCGATGACCGAGCAGTTCTCGTAGGCGAGGAGGGCCTCACCGTACGTGCGGCCCTCGAGCGACGTGTCCAGGCGTAAGTAGATCTCGTCGCCGGCGAAGTCGAGCAGATCCTGGTAGACGAACGCGGCCCCCGACTGGCGCGACGTCTGCACGATGAGCCGGCTGACGCTGAGGCCCTTGTCGAGGACGATGGCCTCGCCGCCGCCGGCCAGCCGCGCGACCTCGACGTTTCGCGGCTCCTGGATCTCCGCGACGATGTGGTAGGGCACCGCGCTCCGGCCCGCCCCGCGTGTGAGCGCGAGGATCGTCTTGATCACGGCGGGATCGGGATCGGCGTGGTCCGGGGCGAGGACGATCACCGAGCGCGCCTCGCGCTGGTTGACGAGGTCGAGATCGGGCATCGAGATCGGCGACCCCGTGCGGCACACGACCTTGGTCCCGCGCAGATCCGGCACCCGCTCGCGCAGCGCGTCCTCCATCTCGACCTTGTCGCGCTCGGCGAGCACGACGATCCGCGGCTTGGATCGGCTCTCGTTCGCGATCGCCAGCTCGCTGATGACCTTGAAGATGCCCTCCGACCAGCCGAGGATCAGCGTGTGGTCGCGCTCGAGCACGCGCGAGCGCCCCTTGCGGAGCTCCTGCAGCCGGATGTCGATGCTGTTCGCCAGGATGCCGATGAACGCGCTGAAGATGAAGATCCCGGCGAACGTGACGAAGAGGTTGAGCACGATGTTCGTCGTGCCGGTGTCGTTGCCCTGGGTACCGGCGTCGATCGTGTGCAGGGCGACGTTGTAGATCGCCGTGATCGGGTTGCTCGTCGGGCCCGCGCCGACGACGAGCAGGAGCAGCGCGAACGTCAGGATGACGAGCACCACCGCGGCGCCGAGGTACCAGATCAGCGCGTTCGGGCCGCGCGCCATCGAAGAGTCAAACGCGTAGCGCAGGCGGGCGCGCCGCCCCGGCTCGGCGCTCGCCGACGGTCCGCGGGTCGCCGTCCGCGCGGGCGACGACGCGGCGCGCTTCGCGGCGGCCTCGCGACGCAACCGGCTCGCGCTACCCATAGAAGCCGTTCACAGGATCTTCACCCCGAGCACGGGAGCGATGATGCCATGCCGGTGCGCGCGTTTGTGAGAGCTCTCGCGACGGCGGGCAGCCGGTCCGCGACCTTGCGACATACGATGGCGCCATGGCACGCATCGGACTTCTCACGGGCGGCGGAGACTGCCCCGGACTCAACCCCGTCATCCGCGGAATCGTTCGCAAGGGGATCGACACCTACGGCCACGAGCTGTACGGCTTCAGGCGCGGCTGGAAGGGCGTGCTCGACAACGACGCGATCCAGCTGACGCGCGAGAACACGAGCGGCATCCTGCATCGCGGCGGGACGATCCTCGGCACCTCGCGCACGAACGTCTACAAGACCGAGAACGGCGAGGAGCGGGTGCTGGCGTCGCTGCGCGAGCGCGAGATCGACGTGCTCATCCCGATCGGCGGCGACGACACGCTCGGCGTCGCGCGCAAGCTCTATGCCGCGGGCTTCCCGACGGTCGGGGTGCCGAAGACGATCGACAACGACCTCAACGCGACGGACTTCACGTTCGGCTTTCAGACCGCCGTGCAGATCGCGACCGAGGCAATCGACCGCCTGCACTCGACGGCCGAGTCGCACGATCGCGTCATCGTCTGCGAGGTCATGGGCCGCGACGCGGGCTGGATCGCGACGTGGGCCGGGCTGGCCGGCGGCGCCGACGTCATCCTCGTACCCGAGCGGCCGTTTGACATCGAGGACGTCTGCAACCACCTCACGCACCGCCACGAGACGACCGGCAAGAACTTCTCGATCGTCGTCGTCTCCGAGGGCGCGACGCGCGCCGACGGCGGCGCCGCGGCGACGGCAGCCGACACCGTCGACTCGTTCGGACACGCGCGCCTCGGCGGCATCGCCTTCGAGCTCGAGAAGGAGATCGAGGAGCGCACGGGCTTTGAGAGCCGCGCGACGGTCCTCGGCCACATCCAGCGCGGCGGGTCGCCCGTCGCCTTCGACCGCGTGCTGGGCTCGCGGTTCGGCGTCGCCGCGATCGACGCGGCCTCAAACGGCGAGTTTGGGATGATGACCGCGCTGCGCGGGACGTCGATCGAGATGGTCCCGCTGGAGGACGCGCTCAAGGAGCCCAAGCTGCTCGACCCCGACCTGTTCGCCACAGCCGAGGTCTTCTTCGGATAAGTGCGCGCGCTCGTCCAGCGCGTGACGAGCGCCGCGGTGCGCGCCGACGGCGAGCTCGTCGCGCGGATCGGCCCGGGGCTGCTCGTCCTGCTGGGCGTCACGCACGACGACGGCGAGGCGCAGGCGGATCGCCTCGCCGACAAGGTCCGGGCGCTGAGGATCTTCCCCGACGCCGAGGGCCGCATGAACGAGCCGCTCGGCGATCGCGAGGTGCTCGTCGTCAGCCAGTTCACGCTCTACGGCGACACCCGCAAGGGCAACCGCCCGTCCTATGTCGCGGCCGCGCCGGGCGAGGTCGCCGAGCCGCTGTACGAGCGCTTCCGCGCGCGGCTGCAAGCGCAGGGCGGCGTCTTCGGTGCCGACATGGCCGTCGAGCTCGTCAACGACGGCCCGGTCACCCTGCTGCTCGAGGTGTAACCCACCGAGACTCCTAGACTCCTGCCGCATGCCGCCCGAACCGCATCCCGTCTGCCGCTTCGTCGCCGAGCCCCCGCAGGACGCCCTGCCCGACGGCCGCTGGGCCGCGACGCTCACCCGCCACTTCCTCGGCGCCTGCGACGCGCTCGACGAGGAGGAGGACGACCTCGGCGAGCCCGGCGACGTCGTCTTTCATCCCGACCGGACGTGGCACGGGCGCACCTACGTCCCCGCCACGACCCACACCTCGACCGGCTACGAGCTCTTCGGCTACGTCTCGTTTCGGCCCGGCGGGGAGGAGCGCGAGCCCGGCGAGTTCTCGGCCGTCGCGGACTTCACATCCGAGACCGCCGCCGAGAACCCCGACTGGGAGCTCGACCTCTGCGAGGAGGTCGTCGGCGTCTGGCGCGGCGACGACGGCGAGAGCGCCGAGATGACCCTCGTCTGGGGCCGCCCGCTGGTCGAAGGTGGCGACGTCGTGACCGCCGACCTCGGCGAGCTCACCGTCGACCAGTGCGCGCTCGTCAAGGAGCGCTTCACGCTGCTTGCCCCCGACGGCTACCGCGGCGACACGCTGACCGCGAAGCTCTACGACGCCGACGGCACCGAGCTCGCGCAAGAGTCGCTCTACGAAGACGACGAGGAGGACGAGGACGAGTAGTGGAGCTCGAGGACGCCATCCGCACGCGGCGCACGCACAAGGCCTACGCCCCCGAGCCCGTCGACCGCGCGACGCTCGACGAGCTCTTCGAGCTCGCGCGCTGGGCGCCCAACCACAAGCTCACGAACCCGTGGCGCTTTCGCGTCCTCGGCCCGAACGCGCTCGAGCGCCTGAAGGCCGCGACCGGCGACCCGGTCGCCGCCGCCAAGCTCGACCGCGCGCCGACGCTCGTCGCCGTCTCCGCCACCCAGGACAACGACGACCCTTCTCTCGATGACGAGGACATCTGCGCGACCGCCGCCGCCGTCTACGCCGTGCTGCTGGCCGCGCACGGCCGCGGCCTCGCCGGCTACTGGCGCACCCCGGCGATCCTCACCACGGCCGAGGGCCGCGCGGCCGCCGGCGTGGCCGAGGGCGAGCGCGTGCTCGGCCTGCTGCACCTCGGCCATCCCCGCCAGGAGCCGCGCACGCCCGAGCGCGCGCCGGTGCAGGACATCGTCGACTACCTCGACTGACGCACCCGCGCACCGCCGCGCCCGCCCCCGGCGCCGCGTAAGGTCCACGACGTGAGCACAGCGGTCCCGATGGCGCAGGGGCCCGGCGACCCGCTCGGCGTCGCCCTTCCCCCCGGCGCAGCCGACAGCGAGATCGCGGCGCGTTCGCCGCTGGAGCTCTTCTGGGCGCGCTTTCGCCGCGACCGCGTCGCTGTCGGGGCGCTCGCCTTCATCGCGTTGCTCGTCGTCGCCGCGATCGCAGCGCCGCTCATCATCAAGGCCGCCGGCACCGCGGGGCCAAACGTGCAGAACTCCGGCGCCCTGGATCCCGCGTTCGGCACCGCGACCGGGCCGAGCACCGAGCATCCGCTCGGCGTCGACGGCCTCGGGCGCGACGTCTTCGGGCGCGTGCTCTACGGCGCGCGCGTGTCGCTCGAGGTCGCGCTGCTCGCGACGCTGCTCTCGATGCTGATCGGCGTCACCGTCGGCATGATCGCCGGCTACTACCGCGGCTGGGTCGACGGCCTCCTGTCGCGCCTGATCGATGTCGTGCTCGCGTTTCCGATCCTCCTGCTGGCGGTCGGCATCGCCTCGGCCTGCTCGCTTGGCAACGGCTGCCTCGGTGGCACGATCAAGCCCGGCCTGGGCGTCGTGATCCTCGTGATCGTCGTCGTCAACTGGACGTACATCGCGCGGATCATCCGCGGGCAGGTGCTGTCGCTGCGCGAGAAGGAGTTCGTCGAGGCCGCCCGCTCGCTCGGCGCCTCGAACCGGCGCATCATCGTGCGCGACGTGCTGCCCAACCTCGTCGCCCCGATCATCGTCTACAGCACGCTGCTGATCCCCCAGAACATCCTGCTCGAGGCGGCGCTGTCGTTTCTCGGGGTGGGGGTGCAGCCGCCCGACGCGACCTGGGGCGCGATGATCGCGGATGCCATCGCGACCTTCGACTCGGCCTGGTGGTACATGGCGTTTCCGGGCATGGCCCTACTGTTGACGGTCCTGGCCTTCAACCTGCTCGGCGACGGATTGCAGGACGCGCTCGACCCGAGGGCGAACAGATGAACTCAGAGAGCTCAGATCGCCTGGTACGCAGGGGACGCCAAGCGCGATCGCTTCGGATGGAAAGGATCGGCATGTACAGGTTCAGCGGCGCCTTGGCGCTCATGCTCTGCGCGGCGCTCGTCGCGACGGGCTGCGGCGGCGACGGCAACAAGGGCTCGGGTGGGGATGCCCCGGACGTCACGGACACGACCGGCAAGCGCGGCGGCCACCTCGACGTCCTGTCGATCGACGATGTCACGAGCCTCGATCCGGGCTACTGGTACTACGCCTACGACTACCAGGCGATCCAGCATCCGACCCAGCGCACGCTCTACGGCTGGCCGCCAAACGAGACCGAGCCGCAGCCCGACCTCGCCACGGCGCTGCCGCAGACCACCGCGGGCGGCAAGACCGTGACGATCAAGATCAAGCCGAACATCAAGTACAGCGCGCCGCTGCAGGATCGCACCGTCAAGAGCGAGGACATCAAGTACGCGATCGAGCGCTCGTTCCTCGCAGCCGTCCAGAACCAGTACTCGGCCGTCTACTACAACCAGATCGTCGGCGCGAGCTCCTACAAGTCCGGCAAGGCGACGGAGGTCACGGGCATCGAGACGCCCGACGACACGACGCTCGTCTTCAAGCTCAAGCAACCGGTCGGCGTGATCTCAAACGGCCAGGCGCTGTCGCTGCCGGCCACGGTCCCCGTGCCGAAGGACTACGCGGAGAAGTACGACAAGGGCGACGTCTCGACGTACGGCAAGCACCAGGTCTTCACCGGGCCGTACATGATCCGCAACGATGGCAAGGGGAACGTCACCGGCTACAAGGCGGGTCGCAGGCTCGACCTCGTGCGCAACCCGAGCTGGGACGCGAAGACCGACTACCGCCCCGCCTACCTGGACACGATCTCGTTCCTCGGCGGCAACGACATCGACGTCGCGAGCCGCCGTGTCCTCAGCGGCAAGAGCCTCATCAGCGGCGACTACGCGGCGCCGCCGGTGAACGTCCTGCGCTCCGCGCTCGCGACCCGCCGCAACCAGGTCGCGATCGTCCGCAGTCAGGGCATGCGCTACGTCGCGCTGAACACGACGGTCAAGCCGTTTGACAACGTCAACGTGCGCCGGGCGGTCGCGGCGGTGATCGATCGCAACGCGTTGCGGCTGACGCGCGGCGGCCCGACGCTCGGCCCGATCGCGACGCACTACCTGCCGCCGGGCATGCCCGGCTTCGCGGAGGGAGGCGGTGACAAGGGCACGTTCCCCTTTATGACGAAGCCCTCCGGCGACCTGAAGCTCGCGCAGCAGTACATGCGAAAGGCCGGTTATGCGAGCGGAAAGTACTCGGGGCCGGAGCTGCTGATGGCCGGCGACAACCAGGTGCCCGCGTCGAAGACCGGCGAGGCCGTCCAGAGCCAGCTCGCGAAGCTCGGCTTCAAGTTCAACTACCGCCAGGTCTCGCGGCCGACGACGTTTGCGAAGTTCTGCGGCGCGCCCAAGGCGAAGGTCGCCGTCTGCCCGAACGGCGCCTGGGGCAAGGACTTCTACGACGCCCAGTCGCTGCTGGACCCGGTGTTCAACGGCAAGAACATCGTCCCGGTCGCGACCCCCAACTGGTCGAACATCGACGATCCCGAGCTCAACGCCGCGCTCGACATCGCGACCACCGAGACCGATCCCGAGGAGCGGGCCAAGCTCTACGGCGAGATCGACCGCACGGTCACGGGCGCCGCCTACGTGGTCCCGTGGCTGTGGGACAACCAGATCAGCCTCGCCTCCGCGAACGTCAAGGGCCCGGTTAACAAGTTCAACTCGGCCTGGGACATCGCGTACATGTCGCTGAAGTGAGCCGCATGGCCCGATGACCCGCTACATCGCGCGGCGCGTGCTGTGGGTCGGCGTGCTGCTGTTCGTCGTCAGCCTGCTGACGTTCGTCGTGTTCTACCTGTTCCCGTCGGCGGACCCGGCGGTCCTGCGCGCCGGGCGCAGCCCGACCCCCGAGCGCATCGAGGCGATCCGCGAGCAACTCGGCCTCGACCGCCCGTGGACCGCGCAGTTCGCCGAGTACTTCAAGAACCTCGTCCTGCACTTCGACCTCGGCTACAGCTTCCACAACGACGTCCCAGTCAAGGACGCGATCTTCGAGCGGCTGCCGGCGACGATCTCGCTCGCGCTCGGGGCGCTCGTCGTGTGGCTGACGGTCGGGATCGGCGTGGGCATCATCTCCGCGACGCGGCCCGGCAGCCTGCTGGATCGCGTCGCGATGGGCGGCGCGCTCGTGGCGATCTCGGCGCCGGTGTACTGGCTTGGGCTCGTGTCGCTGTACCTCTTCGCCAACGACATCGGGGTGTTCAAGGTCTTCCCCGGGCAGGGCAGCTACGTCCCGCTCACGGACGACCCCGTGGCCTGGTTTCAGTCGCTGCTGCTGCCGTGGTGCGTGCTCGCGGCGACGTACGCGGCGATCTACGCGCGGCTGCTGCGCTCGACGATGATCGACACGCTGTCGCAGGACTACATCCGCACGGCGCGCGCGAAGGGCCTGCGCGAGCGCCGCGTCGTCATGCGCCATGGGCTGCGCGGCGCGATCGCGCCGGTCGTGACCGCCGCGGGGCTTGACCTCGGCGTCGTGCTGGGCGGGGCGATCCTCACCGAGAGCGTGTTCAACATCCCCGGCATCGGCCGCCAGGCGTTCGACGCGATCATCCAGGCCGACCTGCCGGTGATCCAGGGCACCGTGCTCTTCGGCGCGATCTTCGTCGTGCTGGCCAACCTCGTCGTCGACATCCTCTACGCGTACCTCGACCCGCGGGTGCGTTACTGATGGCGGCGCTGCTCGAGGTCTCGGACCTGCGCGTGTCGTTCGCGACCGACGACGGCGTCGTGCGCGCGGTCGATGGCGTGAGCTACGCGGTCGCGGCGGGGCGCACGCTGGGGATCGTCGGCGAGTCGGGCTCGGGCAAGACCGTCTCGAGCCTGTCCGTGATGGGCCTGACGCGCGGGCGCAATACGCGCATCTCGGGCTCGATCCGCTTCGAAGGGCGTGAGCTCGTGACGGCTTCGGACGACGAGCTGCGCCGCATCCGCGGCAACGACGTGGCGATGATCTTCCAGGACCCGCTGTCGTCGCTGCACCCGTTCTTCCAGGTCGGCGACCAGCTCGTCGAGGCCGTGCGGGCGCATCGCGACGTGCCGAAGGGCGAGGCGCTGGACCGGGCGCTCGAGCTGCTCGACCTCGTCGGGATCCCGGACGCGCGCCGGCGCGCGAGCGGCTATCCGCACGAGCTGTCCGGCGGCATGCGCCAGCGCGTGATGATCGCGATGGCGCTCGTCAACGACCCCAAGCTGCTGATCGCCGACGAGCCGACGACGGCGCTCGACGTCACGGTCCAGGCGCAGATCCTCGAGCTGCTCGCGCGCCTGCAGGCCGAACGCGGGATGGCGATCGTGATCATCACGCACGACCTCGGCATCGTCGCCGAGCTCGCCGACGACGTCGCGGTCATGTATGCCGGGCAGATCGTCGAGCAGGCGCCGACGGCGGCGATCTTCGCCGCGCCCGAGCACCCCTACACGTGGGGCCTGCTGGGCTCGATCCCGCGGCTCGAGCGCCCGCGCGGCGAGGAGCTCGTCGCGATCTCGGGGCGGCCGCCGAGCCTCATCAACCCGCCCGGCGGCTGTCGCTTTCATCCGCGCTGCCCGTACGTGCGCGACGCGCACCGCGTCGTCGAGCCGGTGCTCGAGCCCGTCTCCGGCGACGCGCGCCACCTCGCGGCGTGCTTGCTCGACAGCGCCACGCGGCGATCGCTGCGGCGCGCCGCGTTGCAGGAGCGCGGGTCGTGAGCCATGCGCTGATCGAGGTGCGCGACCTCGTCAAGCACTTCCCGCTCGGCGCGAGCTTCGCGCGCAGGCAGGCGGGCGCCGTACACGCGGTGGACGGGGTGTCGTTCGACGTGCGGGAGGGGGAGACGCTCGGGGTCGTCGGCGAGTCGGGCTGCGGCAAGTCGACGACAGCGCGCCTGCTGCTGCGGCTGCTGGACCCGACGTCGGGCTCGATCGCGCTCGACGGCCGCGAGATCTCGACGCTGTCGGGCGCCGAGCTGCGGCCGCTGCGGCGCGAGATGCAGATGATCTTCCAGGACCCGTACTCGTCGCTGAACCCGCGGCGCACGATCGGCGCGATCGTCGGCGAGCCGTTCGCGATTCACGGCATCGCGAAGGACCGCGGCGAGCGCAAGCGCCGCGTGCAGGAGCTGATGGAGAGCGTGGGGCTGAACCCCGAGCACTACAACCGCTACCCGCACGAGTTCTCCGGTGGCCAGCGCCAGCGCATCGGCGTCGCGCGCGCGCTCGCGCTCGGCCCGAAGATCGTCATCGCCGACGAGCCGGTGTCCGCGCTCGACGTGTCGATCCAGGCGCAGATCCTCAACCTCCTGCGCGGGTTGCAGCGCGACCTCGGCCTGACGATGGTTTTCATCGCCCACGACCTGTCCGTGGTGCGCTATATGTGCGACCGGATCGCGGTCATGTACCTCGGCAAGATCGTCGAGCTCGCATCGGCCGACGAGCTCTACGAGCACCCCCGCCATCCCTACACGCGGGCGCTGCTGTCGGCGGTCCCGGTGGCCGACCCGCAGCTCGCCAAGGCGCGCCGCCGGACGATCCTGCGGGGCGACCCGCCGTCGGCGACGAGCCCGCCCGTGGCCTGCCGCTTCCACACGCGCTGCCCCCAGTTCGTCGCGGGCGAGTGCGACGTGCGCGAGCCGCAGCTCGAGCCCAAGCCCGGCGGCGGTCTCGCCGCGTGCCACTTCCCGCTGGCAGACGTATCCTGATGCGCGCGCCGCAACCCGCCCCGATAGCTCAGCTGGACAGAGCGTCCCCCTCCTAAGGGGAAGGCCGCTGGTTCGAATCCAGCTCGGGGCATTTGACTCGTCGAAGCGCAGCCAAGGGCAGGCAGGGGCTTATCGTCCTAGGCGAGGCGCAGCGACACGCAGGCAACGACGGCGGGCTGCCTGTCCGCACGGGCTGGATGGGCATGTCAGGTGCAGGAAGTCCTAGCCCCTCCTGCCGACGTCACCGGCAGCAGCCCGGCGCACGGACAGCAGAGCGCCGCCCGGTCGCTGGCAGCAACGCTGATCGCGGTGCCGTGCAGGCCGGTTAAGGCGGGCACTGCGAGCCGCGCCGGGCGCGGGCGACTCAGTGCAGGTGGCTACTTCTTCTTCGCCTTCTTCGGTGGAGCAGTCTTCGCCTTCGATGCTGAGAGTTTCCGCCGGCCGTCGACCAGGCCGTAGCGCAGGTTCAGCCCGGTGTCGATCGCAGCCTTGGAGACCCGCGTGGGCAATTTCACAGCACGGGATTTCGAAACACCGCCAGTCCGAAGCTGCACCGCGAGCAGCCAACCATCGTCCGCCTCGTCGCTGGCCGCGTAGATCGGCAGCTGCGTGTCGAGCCCGTGCCAGAACCTACCGTTGTGGAGAAGCTTGACTTCAAGCAACACCTTCTTCGATGCGCCCTTGGAGAACTTGAAATCGACAGGACCGCGGCCAAGGTCGACTTCGCGGTCGATCGCGATGTCGTTGGCGTTGCAGTAGTGCTTGGCTATGCCGCGGAACAGGTTCTGCGAGGCGCGCTCGTTCTTCTCCGTGCCGTCGTCGTTCCACAGATGCTCCCAACCTGCCTCATTCTCGATGAACTGCCTGTACTGCTGGACGACCGCCTCGATGATCTCGTCGAACTTCTCTGCGCGCTTGAGAGGGAGGAGATCGAGCGGATTCGCGAGGGAAAAGTTGTAGGTGATCGGCTCCCACCGCCAGACCGTATCGCGATCCTTTTCCAGGTTGTAGGGGTCCGCCGCACTCTTTTCGCGTTGGACGATGAACTCATCGACCGATTTTCGGTTCATCCAAGCCTGCCGAACGATCTCAGCCTTGTCCGCGGCCTCGAGGATCTTGATGTTCAGGTCGGCACGGGCACCGTGAAACTGCCACCAGTCGTCAGCGTTGAGCGTCGGCAGGCGGCGCAAGAACCGTGACGGTACGAGCAACACGGGTCCCCCCGTGAACGGGTTTGTCGGCAGGTCAGCCCTGAACTCCGACCACTGTTGCCCATCCACGCCAGCGTACTTCACGATATGCGCCTCGGTCGGCAGGTCGTGGCGCTCGACAACCTCCATCGTGTAGTCGATGAAGTACTCCTTGAGGAGCGTGCAGGTACGATCGCCGATCCGATCCGGCCCGATGCCCTTGTTGAAGATGCCCAACGCCTCGAAATGGTCGAGATGCGTGATGCCGCGGTTGATCGCGGCGACCATCGCGCGAGCAATCTGCAAGGCGAGATCGTCGCCACCGCCCGATCCCCGCGTGCCCCGCGCGGTGTAGCCGAGACAGAACTCGCGCGGCTCAGGGAACCGCAGCAACGATGCTGCCTTGATGTAGTAGGGGCTCGCCTCGTTCAACCCGCCTCTTGCCAGCAGCTCGAACATCGCGTCGAAATGCCCGGTGAGCTCACCGTAGGCGCCTCCCCACTGGCCCTTGGGGTCGGCCCGACCCTCCTTGAAGATCAAAAAGGGGTCGACGAAGACCTCGGTATCCGAGTCGAGGATAACGTCGAACCAGTCGTCCTCAGGGTGCGGAGCGATGTCGTACTCGTTGCTGAACAGCACGGTTACGCCTCGTTCAGCGAGAAGGTCGCCGCGGGGATGGAATGCGGCGACGCAAGTCGCGCACCGCCACAAACGGCACCGGCAGCGACAGACAGCACATGCTTTCCCTTTCGGTTCGCTCGCGATCCGTCCGCAAGAGCATGAGCCCCGCCATCCGCGCGGTCAAGCTCAACGAGCGGCACGACTCGTGACTGCCATCCCACTTGCGGCGGCACGGCGCCGAACCGGTCCGGGGACCCCGCCCGGCCCGACACAGTAAGGGCAAGCGTTGGGCGCGCGCGACGTCATTGGTTACGTACGGGCCACGCAGCTACGGACGATCGATGCTTGCGGTCACGCCGCCCTGCATGGCGGGTTCGCCGTCGGCATCTAGCTTTCGCGCGATGGCTGCCAATGATGTCCCGGCGGCGCGCTCCCTGAGGATGCGATCTGCAAACCTCCGTGGAAGGCTGCGAGGTCGCACAAAGATGACGGCGGCTCGCGCCGCTCAGCGAGGGCCAAGCGAGTGCGTTCGCTGATGAGTCGCCGGCTCAAGCTGAGCAATGACCGCCCATGCCTCGCCCGACGGCGTCGTTGGGGCTGGGCGAGTCCAACGGCCGAGCGTGTCCCCAGGATTGTATGCCATCGAGCATGTGAATATGCTTGCTGGCATGGGACGGATGCTCCAGATCAAGGACGTGCCGGAGGACGTTCACCGGGCGCTCAAGGCTCGGGCCGCCCTCGAAGGGGTGACCTTGACCGAGTATGCGCGTCAGACGCTGACGCACGCCGCTCGCCAGCCGTCGCGGGCAGAGCTCGTCGCGGAGCTGTCGAGGATCGAGCCGGTCGACACCGGCGAGTCCGCAGCCGTGGCGCTCGCTCGGATTCGCGACGATGTGGCGTGACGGTCGTCGACGCGAGCGCGATTGTCGACCTCCTCGCGCCGCCCGACATCGAGCGGCGTGACCGCCTCATCGCCGAGCTGCCCGAGGCGTCCGACCCCTGGTTTGCGCCTGACATCCTGACGTTCGAGGTCTTCGCGGTCATGCGACGGCATGTCCTGCGCGGAGTGCTTAGCCCGGCCGCCGCGTGGCTGAGTCTCGAACGACTGGAGCGTCTGCCGATCGAGCTGATGCCGACGTGGCCATTGCTTGCCGACGCTTGGGCTTTGCGCGACAATTTCTCGGCCGCCGACGCGCTCTACACCGCGCTTGCGTTGCGCGCCGATCGGCCGTTGCTCACGTCCGACAAGCGACTCGCACGGGCGGCCGGCGCCGCAGGGGTCGCCGTACGCGTCGTGTAGCGCACTGGAAGTATCGCCCGCGGCGGGCTAGGGTTTGGCGCCATGAGCCGTCAAGGAAGACTTGCCACACCAGCATCGGCGATCGCCTTCGGGCTCGCCGCCGCCGCGCTCGCGCTGGCTCCCGCCGCTCTCGCGCAGACCCCCGCCCCGCTGACCGGCACCAACCAGCCGGCGGTCATCCCGGGCCAGTACATCGTCGTCATGAAGGCCGCGGCGACCGAGGCCTCGAAGGAGCGCACGAAGAGCCGGGCGCGTGCGCGCGGCGCGCGCGTGAACCGCGAGTACACCCGCGTGCTGAAGGGCTACGCCGCCGCGCTGCCGCCCGCGGCGCTCGAGGCGGTCCGCAGCGATCCCGATGTCGCCTACGTCGAGGCCGACGCGGTCGTCACCGCATCGACCACCCAGACAGGCGCCACGTGGGGCCTCGATCGCATCGACCAGCGCGACCTGCCGCTCAACACGACCTACACCTACACGCCGACTGGCCTGGGCGTCAAGGCGTACATCATCGACACCGGCATCCGCTTCAGCCACACGGAGTTCGGCGGACGCGCGACCTCCGGCTTCGACGCCGTCGACGGCGGCTCGGCCGACGACTGCAACGGCCATGGCACGCACGTCTCCGGAACGGTCGGCGGCTCGACCTACGGCGTCGCCAAGCAGGTGTCCCTGATCGGCGTGCGCGTGCTCGACTGCTCGGGCAGCGGCGCGACGTCCGGCGTGATCTCCGGCATCAACTGGGTCACGACCAACCACGCCGCCGGCCAGCCGGCGGTCGCGAACATGAGCCTCGGCGGCGGCGCGTCGAGCTCGCTCGACACCGCTGTGCAGAACTCGATCGCCGACGGCGTGACGTACGCCGTGGCGGCCGGCAACGACAACGCCAACGCGTGCAGCGGCTCCCCGTCGCGCGTGGCGACCGCCCTGACGGTCGGCTCGACGACCACCACCGACGCACGCTCGTCGTTCTCGAACTACGGCTCGTGCCTCGACCTCTTCGCGCCGGGCTCGAACATCACGTCGTCGTGGTACACGTCGAACACCGCGACGAACACGATCAGCGGCACGTCGATGGCGACGCCGCACGTCGCCGGCGTCGCGGCGCTCTACCTGCAGGGCAGCCCGACCGCCGCTCCGGCGACCGTCGGCAGCGCGATCATCACGAGCGCGACGACCGGCAAGGTGACCGGTGCCGGCACGGGCTCGCCGAACCGGCTGCTGTACTCGCTGTTCGGAGCGACGCCGCCTCCGCCTCCGCCGCCGCCACCACCGCCGCCTCCGGGCTGCGGCCTCGCGGTGGCATACAGCGGCTCGCTGAGCGGCACGGGCGCCAACCAGTACCAGCCGGCCGCCGGCTCGTACGCGACGACGACCACGGGCACGCATCGCGGGTGCCTGCGCGGGCCGTCGGGCGTCGACTTCGACCTCTACCTGCAGAAGCGCTCGGCGATCGGGACCTGGTCGAACGTCGCGCAGTCGATCAGCGCGACCTCGACCGAGGACATCGCCTACACCGGCGCCGCGGGCACGTACCGCTGGCGGGTCTACTCCTACAGCGGCAGCGGCGCTTACACCGGCGGGTACACGAAGCCGGCCTGAGGTTGTCAGGGCCGGAGCGCAGGCTCCGGCCCTACACTTCGCAAACTCGATGCCGTCGTCCGACCGCAAGCGGCGGCTGATCACGAAGATCCAGGTCCGCGTCCTCAACCCGCCGATCAAGGCGCTCGCCCTGCACGGGCTGGTGCCGACGGTCGCAGTGCTCGAGACGACCGGGCGCAAGAGCGGCCAGCCACGGCGCACGCCGGTCAGCAAGGGCCTCGATCGCGCGACGAACACGTTCTGGATCGTCAGCGAACACGGCCGCAAGGCCGCCTACGTGCGCAACATGGAGGCCGATCCGCGGGTACGCCTGCGGATCGGGCGCCGCTGGCGCACGGGCGTCGCCGCGATCCTCGAGGACGAGGACCCGCAGGCGCACCTGCACCACCTGGCGAAGCTCAACGCCGCCGCGGTCCGTGCGATGGGCACGGACCTCCTGACGATCCGGGTCGACCTCGACCCCTGAACAGCGGCTCTGTCGAGTTCCGGGCGCGATCCGCCCACTGCTCGACAGAGCGCTCGCTCAGCGCTCCGGGCGGTCCGGGTACACGTCGTCGATCGTGACGAGCGCCGCGTACGGCGCGCCCGCCGCCGCCTCGATGCGCTCGCCGCCGCCCATCAGGCGGTCGAGCACGCTCACGACGCCGCAGATCCGCAGGCCCTCCTCCTGCAGCGCCTCGATCGCCTTGATCGTCGAGCCGCCCGTGCTGACGACGTCCTCGACGACGAGGCAGCGATCCTCCGCGCTCAGCAGCGGCCCCTCGATGCGCCGCGACAGCCCGTGCGCCTTGACCTCCTTGCGCACGAAGAAGACCTTGACGTCCGCGCCGCCGGCGAGCGCCGCGCAGGCGACCGGGTCGGCGCCCATCGTCATGCCGCCGACGGCCGTGGCGTCGCGGGCGAGCGCCTGCTCAGCGACGAGCTCGCCGAGCGCCGCGAAGCCCGCGGGCCGCAGGATCGCCCGTTTGGCGTCCACGTAGTACGAGGCCTTCGCCCCGCTCGTCAGCGTCACCTCGCCGAGGATCAGCGCATGCGCTCGCAGCTCCTCGGCCAGTCGTCCACGCGCGTTCATCGGGGGCGTACCTTAGATGGGTGCTCGAACGCCCACTACGCATCCTCGCCATCGTTCTCAGCGTGATCATCGCGGCAGGCTTCCTCCTGTTCGCCGTCGACGAGTTCAACCGCGCGTCGACCGAGCAGACACGCCAGCTCAAGGGCTACGAGCTGGCGGACCCGTCGCCGGCCGGCGAGCGCCAGCGCGAGCGGCGTCACAGCACGGCGCGCGAGTACATCGACGACGCCAACGACGTCCTGCTCAAGCCGTTCGCGGGTCTCGTCGACTCGGGCAGCCGCTGGACGCAGCGCGCCGTGCCGGCCCTGCTCGGCCTGCTCGTCTACGGCTTCCTGCTCGCCTACCTCGGGCGGTTCATGCACGGCCGCGGCAGCGGGCTGCGCAGCGGCAGGCCGATCCGGGCCTGACCTACTTCGGCCGCGCCCCGTAGTACACGTCGACCGGCGTGCCGATGCGCATCCAGTTGAACACCGTGCGCGCGTCGGGGATGGGCAGCCGCAGGCAGCCGTGGCTTGCGGGGTAGATCGGCACCGAGGGGTAGCCGTGCGTCGCGTAGCCGCGGATGAAGTACGCGGAGTCGACCATGCCCTTGCCGTTCGTGCCGGGCGTCTTGGAGTAGACGCGGAACGAGCCGAGCACGGTCGGGGTGCTCGGCTTGCCCGACGAGATCGGGTAGATCCGGCGGACCTTGCCGCCCTCGATGAGCGCGAGCACCTGGCGCGTGAGGTCGGCCTCGGCGTGGCGACCGTGGTCGCGACGGCGGATCTTGAACGCGCCCTTGCCCTGGGCGATCCGGCGCATGACGCCCTTCGACGCCTCCGACGTGCGCGACATCCCGGTCATCTTGCGAAACGCGAGCACGGCGCGCGCGGTGCGCCCGTCGAAGCGCCCCTGCGAGCCGACGACGTAGCCGTATCGGGCGAGCCGGCGCTGCAGAGCCGCGATCGCCCGCGGCCGCGCCTCGCGGCCGACGCTGCGCGGGATGACGTCGATCCTGCGGCTCTTGACCCTGAGCTTCGCGAGCTCGGGGGTCGCCTCGTGCACGGCGCGCACGACGAGCTGCCCCGAGCGCTCCGGCCGGTAGGACAGCTCGAAGGTGCCCTTGCCGTCGCGGCCGGGCTGGATCGCCTTGCTCTTGGCGCCCATCTTCTTGTCGGAGCTGTAGAAGCGCACGGTGACCTTCTGGCCCGGGACGAAGGTCCCGACCG
The DNA here is from genome assembly GCA_963839905.1 of uncultured Actinomycetes bacterium. Lineage (GTDB taxonomy): Bacteria > Actinomycetota > Thermoleophilia > Solirubrobacterales > Solirubrobacteraceae > CADCVQ01. The sequence goes on from CAWIXC010000021.1 coordinate 405,359, forward strand.
TCCCGCGGATACGGACCCGATCGCCGACGAGCACGGTCGCGAGCTTGCCGCCGACGCGCTCGATGGCGAGCTTGAACGGCGTCTGGACCGGCGCGGCCGGGGGGGTCACGACCGGCTGCTGGGCGACCGCTGCGGAGGGGGCCAACGCCAACCCGCCGATGGTGAAGAGCACGATGAGCTGGCGCATCGGCCGCACTATGTCATGAGCGTGGACCGGCGGGGTGAGTTTCGTCACAGGCCGGGCGCCGTGGCGCTCACCCGGAGGGCGCGCCCGCGTCGATCCGCACGCGCGAGAGCGGGCCCGCGGGCCGGTCCGCGCGGCGGTCGAGGGCGCGCCGCAGCAGCCACGCGAACGTCAGCGACAGGACCACCGCCGCGACCATCACGCCCGGGATCTCCCATCCCCAGCCCTGGTCGCCGCCGAGCGCGATCGCGTTGTTGCACGCGTGCAGCGCGATGCACGGATACAGCGAGCCGGTCCAGTGATACAGGAGGCAGAGGCCGAAGCCGAAGACCGCGAGCGGCAGCGTGTAGCCGATCGGCGACGAGCCGATGTGGACGGCGCCGAAGACGAGGCCCGTGACGATCGCCGCCGGCCAGAACCCGCGCCAGTTGCGCAGCGCGCCGAAGACGTAGCCGCGGAACAGCAGCTCCTCGCCGAGCGGCGCGAGGACGGTGATCACCAGCACGACGAGGACGAGCCGCACGTCCGAGCCGCCGATGCCGAGCCTGTCGGGCAGCGTCTGCGGGTCGTCGAGCCCGATTGCGACCTTCCAGATCAAGCTGAAGCCGAGAAAGCCGAGCCAGACGGCGATCATCGCGCCGATCGCCTTGCCGACCGGGACGCGCACGAGGCCGAAGTGCGACCCGCGGACGCGTCCCGCCAGGCTGGCGAGGAGCACGGCGGCGGCGATCATCGCGAAGTCCTGTGCGAACACCTCGGCGATGGTCGCGCCCGGCGGGGAGTCGTCGATCTTGTAGCCCATCGCGGCGGTGGCGATGGCGACCACGAGCGACAGCACGATCGTGATGAAGAGCCAGGCGATCAGCGCGAGCGGCGCGGTCCACGCCTTCCAGAGCGCGTTGCCTTCCGGCGGTGGTGGCGCGGCCTCGGCGCCGGGCGGGTCGGTCTCGGCGCCCGGGGGCGCGGCCTCGGCCCGCGCAGGCTCGGGCGCGTCGCCGGTGGGCGGGAGGCCCGGCTGCTCCGGGCCGGGGGCGTCCCCGGTGGGCGGGATCGTCGTCACGGCCGCCAGACTACGCCGCGAGCGCCGGCAGCTCCGCCAGTGACGCGATCACTGGCACCCCGTCAGGCACCCGCCGCGGCGGCCCGCCGCGCGCGACGAGCACCGCCCGCCAGCCCGCGGCCTGCGCCCCCGCGACGTCGTACTCGAGCGTGTCGCCGGCGTGCAACGCGCCCTCCGTGCTCACGCCGGCGAGCGCGGCGGCTGCGGCGAAGATGCGCGGGTCGGGCTTCTCCGCGCCCACCTCTGCCGACGCGACCGCTCCGTCGACGAGCTCGGAGAGGCCCGCCGAGCGCAGGGCGTCGTGCAGGGAGACGTCCCAGTTGGAGACCACGACGATGCGGTGGCCGGCGGCGCGCAGCTCGCGCAGCGCGGCGTGCACATCGGGATACGCGCGAAAGCGCAGCGCCCCGAGCAGCGCGTCGCGCAGCGGCTCGGGACCCAGGGCGACCGCCGCCCCCGCGCGCACGAGACCGCCGCGCAGCACCTCGGTGCAGCGCGTCCGCAGCCGAGCGAGCGAGCCCGAGTCACCGGCCTCGCCCAGGTGCGCGCGGTAGAACGCGATCTCCTCGGCGAGCGCGGCCGCGGCGGCCTCCTCGGAGACCTCCGCGCCGCGCGCGGCCAGCCCCGCCACCAGCAGCGGCGCCGGCGGCTCGAGCTCGAGGATCGTCCCGAGCGCGTCGAGCGTGATCAGCGTCATGCGACCCAGTGCCACGTCGCGAAGATCCCCGTGTAGACGGCGAGCCCGCAGGCGAACGCGCCGAGGACGAGCCGCTCGCGCCAGGCCCGGCCCGTCATCCACAGCGCGAGGCAGATCGCCAGCGGAAACAGCACGGCCACGAAGCGCGGCAGCGACATCAGCGGCTGCGGCGCGACGGGGTAGGAGAGCGGCAGCGCCAGCGCCGCGACGAGGTAGGCCACGTACGCGGCGGGCAGCCGCCGCAGCGCGCCGATCGTCGCGACAACCGCGAGCGCGAGCCATACGAACAGCTCGATGTTGTGGCGCGCCGCGACGAACGGGTCGTCGCCGGACTCGGTGAAGAACACCGGCGCGCGCGCGCCCGAGAGCAGCTGCCGCGCGCCCTGCCACGCGGCGACGGCGCCGTCCCACGCTCCCACGAACGGCCCCGCGAACGACCGAAACCAGACCTCCTGGGCGTGAAACGGCGCGAGCGCGTCGTAGCCCGCGAGGCCGAGGTACGCGCAGTAGGCGACGAGCCCCGCGGGCACGAGCGCGAGCCACAGAACGTCCGAGCGAAGCACGCGCGTGGGCCGCTTCCGCAAGGAGCCGGTATCCCACAGGTAGAGGATCAGCAGCGGCACGAGCAGCACCACGCCCGCGCTGCGCGTCATCGCCCCGAGCCCGCCGAGTGCCCCGGCGAGCGCCCAGCGATCGCGCCGCGCCGCGTAGATCGCGCCCACCGACAGCGCGAGGAACAGCGACTCGCTGTAGACCGCCGAGAAGAAGAACGACATCGGCAACAGCGCCGTGACGAGCACCGCGTTGCGCGCGACCTCGCGCGAGTGGTCGAGCGCGACGAGCCGGTGCAGCAGCACGAGCGCGACGCCGAGCAACGCGGTCGACGCCAGCACGCCGCCGACGAGCGCCGAGCCGAACGGCAGGCCCACGACCCGGGCGACCACCGGATACAGCGGGAAGAACGCCTCGCGCGCGCCGTCGCCATAGCCACTCCCGGCGATCGCGAGGTACCAGACGGAGTCCCAGCGCGCGAACGGCCCGACGAGCACGTCGCCCGCCGCGCCGAACGGCGACGTGACCCCCGCCGGGTCGAAGTCGCTGGCGCGCTCGGAGAGGCCGAAGGCGAGCACCGCCACGACGCCCGCCGCCCATACCAGCAGGCGTGAGATCCACAGCGCCCGCCACGCGTCTGCGAGCGCTGCATCGCGCGCAAAGCCGCGCGCCACGCCGCCGGCGACGCCGCGGGCGAATCCGGCGCCAGCGGGGGGCACGCGCGACTGCACGGACCCATCTTCGCAACCGGCGCGCTGCAGGATCGCGTGTACCGGGTGGCGGAATGCGGCCAGTCTCTAGAATCCCCCTCCGGCCTGTCCCGAGTCGCAAGCCCACACGATGTCCGCTCGCCTAGAACGCCAGCGTCGACGGCACCGCAGAGGCGGTGCCGCCCGCGTCATCATCCTCACCCTCGCGGTCCTCATCTCGTGTGCGGTGATCGGCGTCCTGAGCGCGGTCGGCTACGTCGTCGGTATCGCGAACTCGGCGCCCGACCTCAGCACGCTCAAGGTCCAGGACCCCGGCCGGATCTCGACCGTCCTCGCCGCCGACGGCTCGCGCCTCGGCTTCATCCAGAACGACATCCTGCGCGAGACCGTCAAGTCGTCGCAGATCCCGCAGTCGATGAAGGACGCGACGGTCGCGATCGAGGACGAGCGCTTCTACCAGCACAAGGGCGTCGACTTCGAGGGCGTCGTGCGCGCCGCGCTGAAGAACGCGAGCTCCGGCAAGACGCTGCAGGGCGGCTCGACGCTGACGATGCAGCTCATCCGCACCCTCTACACGGGCAGCAACGAGAAGACCTTCAAGCGCAAGGTGCGCGAGGCGAAGCTCGCCGAGGAGCTCGAGAACGTCCACTCGGGGCGCGTCGGCAAGGCGTGGATCCTCGCGAAGTACCTCAACTCCGTGCCGTACGGGACCAACGGCGGGCAGACCGCGGTCGGCGTCCAGGCGGCGGCGCGCGCGTACTTCAACAAGCCCGCGTCGCAGCTCACGCTCGCGGAGTCCGCGCTGCTCGCCGGCCTGCCGCAGGCGCCCAGCCAGTACAACCCATTCCGCCAGCGCGGTCCGGCGCTCGCTCGCCGCAACTCCGTGCTGCGCAAGATGGCCGACGTCGGCTTCATCACCGACTCGGCGGCCCGCGCCGCGATGCGCGAGGACCTCGTGCTGCACCCCAACACGTACTTCCGGGAGAAGAAGGAGAGCTACTTCTTCGACTACGTCTCCGACGAGCTCATCAAGCGCTACGGCGTGAAGACCGTGCGCGGCGGCGGCCTGACGATCAAGACGACGATCGACCTCGACCTGCAGCGCAAGGCGCGCGCGGCGATCGCCAAGCAGCTGAACTTCCCGGGTGCGCCGTCGTCGGCGATCGTGACGATCGACCCGGCCAACGGCCACATCCTCACGATGGCGTCGTCGGCGAAGTACCAGGACTCGAAGTTCAACATCGCCGCGGATGCCAAGCGCCAGCCGGGCTCGACGTTCAAGGTCATCGCGCTCGTCGCGGCGCTCGCGAAGGGCATCAGCCCGTCGACGACCTACGCATCGGGCGCCGTGCAGCTCGGCCCGCAATACGGCAACGTGACGATCAACTGCTACGGCGGCAAGTGCTCCGGCGGCGGCTCCAAGACCCTCGTCGCGGCCACGACGTCGTCGGACAACACCGTCTACATCCGCCTCGCGCTCGACCTCGGCCCGAAGTACGTCGCGGCGACCGCGCGCAAGCTCGGGATCACGTCCGAGCTGCAGGGCTATCCGTCCGAGACCCTCGGCGGCCTGAAGGAATGCTGCTCGCCGCTCGAGATGGCCAACGCCTACGCGACGATCGCCAGCGGCGGCTTCCGCAACAAGCCCAAGGCCGTGACCGAGGTCATCTTCCCGGACCGCAAGGTCGAGAACGTCGGCAAGCCGCAGCGCGTGAAGGCCTTCGACTCGGCGCCGATGTACGAGGTCACGAAGATCCTGCAGGCGAACATCAAGGGCGGCACGGGAACCAAGGCGAACATCGGCTGCCCGGCCGGCGGCAAGACCGGCACGACGGAGGACAACAAGAACGCCTGGTTCGTCGGCTACACGCCGAAGCTCGCGACCGCGGTGTGGGTGGGCTTCCCGAAGGCCAACATCCCGATGGGCAACCTCTACCACGGCGGTCCCGTGGACGGCGGCACCTTCCCGGCGGAGATCTGGGGCATCTACATGAAGGCGGCCAAGCGCAGCTTCTGCGGCGAGTTCTCAAAGCCCGGCCACGGGTTCAAGAGCAAGTCGTTTAGCGGCAAGCACTCGAGCGGCCGCTCCAGCGACGCGGTGCCCGTCCAGTCCAACAACAACGAGCCCGCCACGGGCAAGGCCAGGCAGGGCAACGGGACGACCAGCGGCAACGGGGGGACCGGCGGAGCCACGCCCGGCGGCCAGGCCGTCACGCCTCGGCCGCCGGCGCGACCGCCGCCGCCACCGCCCGCGACGGGCGGTGGGGGCTTCGATCCCGACCAGTACGACCCCGGCGCCGTCGACCCGGCGCCGGAGCCGCTCGGCCCGGCCGAGGACAACAGCCCGCCGTGACCGCCCGTTTGGCGGGCATCGCCGCCTGTCGCGGCGCGCCACGCTGCTACCGTGCAGCCCAATGGCCAAAGAAGAGAAAGTCGAATTCGAGGGCGAGGTCATCGAGGCCCTCCCCAACGCGATGTTCCGCGTGAAGCTCGATAACGAGCACGTGGTGCTCGGTCACGTCGCGGGCAAGATGCGCCGCTTCCGCATCCGCATCCTCCCCGGCGATCGCGTGCGCTGCGAGCTGTCGCCGTACGACCTCGACCGCGCGAGAATCGTCTACCGCCACAGGTAGCCCCTCTGTCCGCGGGTCGCGTGGACGAGTTCGACCTCATAGCCGCGTTCCGCGAGCGTTTCGGCCCGCCGCCCGAGCGCGTGATCGTCGGCAGCGGCGACGACGCCGCGGTCGTCCGTGCGCGAGCGCTCAGCGTCACCTCGACCGACGCGATGGTCGACGGCGTGCACTTCCGCCTTGGCGAGACCGCGAGCGCCGCGGATGCCGGGCATCGCGCGCTCGCGGGCGCCCTGTCGGACCTCGCGGCGATGGGCGCCGACCCGGGCGAGGCCTACGTCGTGCTCGGCCTGCCGGCGGGCTTCGCCGAGGCCGACGCGCTCGCGCTCGCCGACGCGATGGCCACCCTCGCCGAGCGCTGCGGCGTCGCGCTCGTCGGCGGCGACGTGACGTCGGCGCCGGTGCTCACGCTCGCCGTCACGGTCGTCGGCTGGGCCGACGACGAGGCGCGGCTCGTGCGCCGCGCCGGCGCCCGGCCGGGCGACCTCGTCGGTGTCACGGGGACGCTCGGCGCCTCGGGCGCGGGCCTCGCGATCCTCGACGGCCGGGCCCAGGGGCCCGACGAGCTCGTGCGCCGCCACCTGCGCCCGGAGCCCCGCCTGGACGAGGGCCGTGCGCTCGCGCGCGCGGGCGCGCACGCCATGATCGACCTCTCCGACGGCCTCGCCTCGGACGCCGGGCACGTCGCGCGCGCCGGCGGCGTCCGGATCGAGATCGACCTCGATGCCCTGCCGCTCGCGCCGGGCGTGGCGGATGTCGCTCGCGCGATCGGCGTGCCCGCGTGGGAGCTCGCCGTCGCCGCGGGCGAGGACTACGAGCTCTGCGTCTGCGTGGCCCCCGAGGACCGCGCGGCCGCCGCGGACGCCGTGGCGCTGTCGTGGATCGGCTCGGTCGTCGCCGGGGCACCGGAGGTCGTGCTGTCGGCCGGAGGAACCGAGCGCAAGGCGATCGGGTTCCACCATCGCCTGTGACTGAGGGCGTGGCGCAGCATCGCGCCCGCAACGGCAACGGGGTCGACGACGTAGTCAGCGCGCTGGATGCGCAGCTTCAGCTCATGGGTTCGCATCGCAGAGCAGCTATCGAGCGCAGCGGGGCCGCGCTTGAGCGGTGCACCCGTGCCGTCCGCAGGTGTCGTGCGGCCCGTCATCCGGCCAGCGCCGCTCCGCGCGCCTGCGCGCGGACGAACCTGGCGAGCACCACGATCCGCTTGTCCGCGCTGTAGAGCGGGTGGCAGGCCGACAGCACGAGCCGGTCGTAGCCCACGCGCTTGACGACCGAGACCGTCGTCGGCGCGACGATCTTGCGCTGCTGGACGCGGTAGGTGAAGCGCCCGTAGGGCATCTCGACCGAGATCTCGTCGCCGGGCTGCAGTTTGTCGATCCGCCGGAACGGCGCGAGGTACGTCGTGCGATGCCCGGCGATCGCGACCGTGCCGGGCGCTCCCGGAAACGGGGCTTCGTCGTAGATCCCCGGCCCCTTGCGCAGCGACGCGGCGTCGGTGCCCTTGACGACGACGAAGCTGGCCCCGATGCGCGGGATCCGGATGCGCCCGACGGCCTCGCCGCGATCCGCGGTGCGTCGCAGCGAGCGGGCGAGGAAGGCCATCCGCGTGCGCGCGTTCTCGAGCGAGCGCAGCGCGGCGAGGTCGCGCGCGCTCGGCTTGGCGAGCTCGAGCTTGCGCAGGTCGTCGCCGAGCCGGCCCTGCACGATCCGCGCGTAGACCGCCGAGACCGGCTCCTGCCACGCGACCGTCAGCGCCGCGTCGCTCAGCATGAGCACGCCGGAGATGATCAGCACCGTCGAGAGCGCCCGCAGCACGGCGCCTACTTTCGCAAAGCCGACTCGGTGCCGCCGAGCGAGCCGGGCCCGGCGTAGGAGCGCGGCCCGCGCACGGTGATCGGCACGCTGTCGGCGTCTTCGTGGACGCGGCCGCGCAGCGCGATCATCACCGCGGCGGCCGCGCAGCCGGCCAGCAGGCTCCACAGCAGCACGCCGGCAACCGAGACGTGGCCGCCGGCCACGAGTAGCAAGAGCTCCCAGCCGGCGTCGAGGCCGCCGAGCCCGAGCGCGCGAGCGACGACGAGCGCGACGAGCGCGACCGGCAGGATCCCGACGGCGACGAGCGCCACCCGCGCGGCTCGGCGCATCTCGAGCTCGGAGGACAGCGCGAACAGCCAGACGTGCATCGCGGGCACGAGCATCGCCGCGGCATACGGGTTGCCGATCCACACGGCGATCGCGCCCGCGATCGCGACGAGCATCACGACGACGCCCGCCGCCGGCGCGGCGGGGTCTTGAGCACCCGGGGTGCGGGTCAGGCGCAGCACGAGCGGGCGCAGCCACAGCCAGCCGAGCACGAGCACGAGCGCGACGGCCAGCAGCGCGGGCGCCTGCGCGGGCAGCGCGGCGGGCGGCACGGGCGCGTCAGGCGTCGCGGTGATGAGCCCGACGGCGCCGAGCCCGATCGCGAACAGCGCCGTCACCACGAGCGGCAGCGCGCACGCGAGCGTCCAGCGCAGCCAGATCAGGATCGGCTCGCGCGCGCGGCGCACCGCCGCCAGCGCGTCGACCGCGACGACGAGCGGGGCGAGCAGCAGCGCGCCGACGAACAGCCGCACGGCCCAGCCGGGCAGCACCTTGCGGCTGGTCAGCAGGTCGCCGCTCGTGGCCTGCGGGTTGACCGGCCGCCCGCGCGGCGCGGAGTCAAGCGCCGTCACCGTGCGCAGTGCGGCGCGGCCGAGTTGGGTCATGCGCTCCTGCGAGATCGGGGCGCCCGCGTCCGGCGGGTGGTCGCCGCCGATCGACAGCGCGATCGCGGGCATCCCGCGCGCGAGCAGCACGCCCTGCTCGCCGTAGGTCGCGGGCATCGCGAAGCGCGCGAACTGGGTCAGCGCGCGAGGCTGCTTGGCGGCGCCGCCGGTCTCGAGGCGCAGCGCGTCCTGCAGCGTGCTGCTCAGGCGCATCGGCGAGACGCCGACGCCGTTTGACCACGGGGCGAGCAGCGGCACGCGCAGGTTGCGCGACGCGAGGTCCCCGAGCACGAGCACGCCCGCGATCGGGCCGCGGACGTCGCCCGCGAGCGCCGCCGCTCCCGCGCCGCCGCCGCTGCCGCCGCTCGTCGAGACGAGCGTCAGCGTGCGCTGGGTCTGCAGCGGCGCGCCGAAGACGCGCCCGAGCTCGAGCAGGGCGGCGGTCGCCGACAGCTCGGCCTCGGCGCGGCGGCCGGCCGCGTCGCGGTGCGCGACGACGACGACGCGCTCGTCGACGGTCCCCGGCCGCTCGGCGATGACCGTTCGCAGCGACCGCTCGCCGTCGATCGTCTCGCCCTCGTGGACGAAGGTGCGCACGCGAAAGCCGGCATCGCGCATCTGCGAGACGACGACGTCGGCGAGCCGCTCGTCGCCGAGCGAGCCGGGGCGGCGATCGGGGAAGCGGTCGGCGAGCCCGCCGCTTGCGTACGCGCGGTCGAACGCGCGGTCGGCGAACGCGTCCGGGGCGAGCGACGTCGTCAGCGGGCGCGGCCGGTTCTCGAGCGAGAACGCGAGCAGCACGAGCGCGAAGAAGATCGGGACGAGCGCCGCCCGGTACAGGCGCGGGTCGGTCATCGACGCGAGGTATCGGGTGTGCCGGCCATCTTCGTTGTCACACTATTGGTGATGGTGGATCGCGCCCCCCGCATCCTCCTCGTCGACGACGAGCACGCCATCCAGACGCTGCTCTCATATCCGCTGCGCAAGGACGGCTACGAGGTGGTGCAGGCGACCGACGGGCGGGCCGCGCTCGACCGCTTCGCGGAGGGCAGCTACGACCTCGTCGTGCTCGACCTCATGATGCCCAAGCTCGACGGCCTCGAGGTCTGCCGGCGCATCCGCGCGCGCAGCACCGTGCCGATCATTATGCTGACCGCCCGCGCGGAGGAGATCGACAAGGTCGTCGGCCTCGAGATCGGCGCCGACGACTACATCACCAAGCCGTTCTCGATGCGCGAGTTCCGCAGCCGGGTGAAGGCCGCGCTGCGGCGCGCCGAGATGCGCCCCGACGACGGCCTCGCGCCGACCGACGGGCCGCTCGAGCTCGACGGCTTAACGATCGACTTCGCCAAGCGCACGGTGCAGGTGCGCGGGGAGCCCGTCCAGACGACGTACGTCGAGTTCGAGATCCTCGGCGCGCTGGCCACCCATCCCGGCCGCGTGTTCACGCGCGAGAACCTGCTGACGCGCATCTGGGGCGACTCCGCCTACCGCGACCCGCGGACGATCGACGTCCACATCCGCCACCTGCGCGAGAAGCTCGAGCTCGACGCCAAGCAGCCGGAGTTCCTGTTCACCGTGCGCGGCGTCGGCTACCGCTTCCGCGACGACGAGCCGTGATGCGGCTTCGCTCGCTGCGAACACGCCTCACGGTGCTGTTCTTCGCGGTGACGTTCGTCGCGGTCGGGGTCGTGTTCTTCTACGTCGCGCCGCAGCTCGAGGCCTCCTTGCGCGACCAGAAGCTGCGCTCGCTCGCCCGGACGGCGCGCGCGCACACGCCGAAGATCCGCAAGCTCGTGCTGTCCTCCGCCACGTCGCGCGAGGTGGGCCAGATGGTGGCGACGACCGGCGACAAGACGAGCACGCGCGTGACGCTCATGACCGTCGGCAACGGGACGCTCGGCATGCAGACCTCGATCTTCACGGACTCCACGACCGAGGTGCAGTTCGACGACTTCCCCGTCGCGATCGCCGACGTCGCCGCGCGCAGCCGCCACGAGGCGCGCGGGTCGCAGTACCGCGGCGACGTGCTGCTCGGCCAGGTCGCCGAGCCGATCCGCTCCGGGCGGGCGGTCAGCCACGTCGTGATCTTCTCGTCGCCGCTCACGGACGTGCAGGAGAACGTCGCCCTCATCCGCCGCCAGATCCTCGTCGCCGGCGCGCTTGGCCTGCTGCTCGCGCTCGCCGGGGGCTTTCTCGTCTCGCGCGCGATCGCGCGGCGGGTGAAGGTCCTCGAGCAGGGCGCCGAGCGCGTCGCGGCGGGCGACTTCACGGCGGTCTTCCCCGCCGACCGCGACGACGAGCTCGGCCAGCTCGCCCGTGCGCTTGACGACATGCAGCGCCAGCTCGCCGAGGTCGAGACCGCGCGGCGGCGCTTCATCGCGACCGCCTCGCACGAGCTGCGCACGCCGATCTTCTCGCTCGGCGGCTTCCTCGAGCTGCTCGAAGACGAGGACCTCGACGACGAGACGCGGCGGGAGTTCGTCGGCGTCGTGCGCGAGCAGGTCGCGCGGCTTGGCAAGCTCGCGACCGACCTGCTCGACCTCTCGAAGCTCGAGGCGGGCTCGCTCGAGCTGCGCCCGGAGCCGACGGATCTCGGCGATCTCGCGGGCAGCGTGACGTCCGAGTTCGGCCCGGCGCTCGACAAGCACGGCTCGGACCTCGAGCTGCGCGTGGGCTCGGAGCCGATCGAGGCCGTCTGCGATCCTGAGCGCGTGGCCCAGATCCTGCGGATCCTCATCGACAACGCGCTGACCCACACACCCGAGGGCACCGGCGTCGTCGTGAGCGCGGCGCGCGACAACGGGACGGTGCGCCTGGGCGTCTGCGACGACGGGCCGGGGATCGCCCCAGCCGCCGCGCCGCGCGTCTTCGAGCCGTTCTTCACCTCCGACGACGCCCAGGGATCCGGGCTCGGCCTCGCGATCGCACGCGAGCTCGCCGAGCGGATGAGCGGCTCGCTGGATGTCGACACGGCGCCGGGGCGCACGACGTTCTCGCTGGAGCTGCCGGCGTGACACGCGCGCTCGCGGTGCTGGCCGGCGTGCTCGCGCTGGCGCTCGCGGGCTGTGGCGGCAAGGACTCCCCGGATCGGTCGGGCAACGCGGACGCGGTCGCGCGGACCGTCGAGCGCGTGACGACCGTCGAGGTCGTGCGCAGCGCCGGCGCCGCGGCAGCCGCGCGCGGCTTCGATCCAGCGGCGGTCTACGCACGCGACTCGCCGGGGGTCGTGACGGTCTTCAGCGTGCTCGGCGGATCCGACGCGCTCGGCGGTGAGGGCGGGGAGGGCATCGGATCGGGCTTCGTGCTCAACGCGGCGGGCGAGGTCGCCACGAACGCGCACGTGGTGACGGATGGCACCGGCAGCTCGATCAAGCAGGCCGAGGAGGTCTACGTCGCGTTCGCCGACGGCAACGAGGTGTCGGCGCGGATCGTCGGCTTCGACGCGAACGCCGACGTCGCATTGCTGCGGATCGACCCGTCGGGGCTGCGCCTGCGCCCGCTTCGCCTCGGCACGGCGCAGGATCTGCGCGTCGGCTCGCCGGTGGCCGCGATCGGGTCGCCGTTCGGGGAGCCGCAGTCGCTCTCGGTGGGGGTCGTGTCGGCGATCGAACGCTCGATCAAGTCGCTGACGGGCTTCGAGATCGCGGGCGCGATCCAGACCGACGCGGCGATCAACCGCGGCAACTCCGGCGGGCCGCTCGTCAACGGGCGCGGAGAGGTGCTGGGGATCAACTCGCAGATCCAGACCACGAGCGGCGGCGGCGAGGGCGTCGGGTACGCGATCCCGGTCGACACGGTGCGCCGCACGCTCGCCGGGCTGCGCGCGGACGGGTCGGTCGACTATGCGTACCTCGGCGTCGCGACGGCGCGGATCTACCCGCAGCTCGCGCGGCGCTTCGACCTGCCGGTGCAGCGGGGCGCGTGGGTGCAGGAGGTCGTCGCGGACGGGCCGGCGGACAAGGCCGGGCTGCGGGCCGGGTCGAAGACCGTGCGCTTCCAGGCGCGATCGGTGACCGAGGGCGGAGACATCATCACTGCTGTCAACGGCCGGCCGCTGGACGACGAGGCCGCGCTCGGGGTCGCGCTGCTGCGCCACAAGCCGGGCGATCGGGTCGTGCTCAAGGTCTACCGCGACGGCAAGCCGCGCGACGTGACGCTCGCGCTCGGGTCGCGCCCGGAGCAGGCCAACAGCGCGGTGTTGCCGTAGCTCGCGTCCCGGGTACGCTCCGGCCGTGCCGGACGCAGCCCCCCTCGTCCTCGTCTCCAACCGCGGCCCGGTGACCTTCGACACCGACGGCTCGTTCACCCGCGGCGGCGGCGGGCTCGTGACCGCGCTGACGGGCCTGGCGTCGCACCGCCATGCGGTGTGGATCGCGTCGGCGATGACCGAGGGCGACACCGCGAAGGCCCAGGAGCACGAGGGTGAGCCGTTCGAGGTGCAGTCCGGCGGTGGGGAGTACCTCGTGCGCCTCGTGACGTCCGATCCCGAGGCGTACGACCGCTTCTACAACGTCGTCGCCAACCCGATGCTGTGGTTCATACAGCACTACCTGTGGGACCTGTCCAACGCGCCGGACATTCGTGCACACGAGGTCGACGCGTTCGAGCTCGGCTACAAGGTCGTCAACGAGGACCTGGCGGAGGCGGTCATCGAGCAGATCGCGGACCTCGACGAGCCGGTCGTCATGGTCCACGACTACCACCTCTACACGCTGCCGGCGGTCGTGCGGGCGGCGCGGCCCGACGTCTTCCTGCACCACTTCATCCACATCCCGTGGACGCAGCCCGACGCCTGGCGGGTGCTGCCGACGGCGATCCGCAACGAGATCTACGAGGGCGTGCTGGCCAACGACATCGTGGGCTTCCACACGCGCTCGTACCGCTGGAACTTCCTGCACTGCTGCCGCGACCTCATGGGGTTGGACGTCGACTTCGAGCGGGGCGTGGTGTGCTGCGCGGACGGCCGCGAGGTGTGGGTGCGTTCGTACCCGCTGCCGATCGACGCGGAGGCGACGCGCCGGGTCGCCGCTTTGGACCGCACGGGGTCGTTCGAGGAGGAGCTCAAGCGCCGCCGGCGCGACCACGTGATCCTGCGCGTCGACCGCGCGGACCTGTCGAAGAACGTCCTGCGCGGCTTCACGGCGTTCGACCAGTTCCTCGACGAGCACCCGGAGTTCCTCGAGCGCGTGACGTTCATCGCGCAGCTCATGCCGTCGCGGATGGACGTCGCCGAGTACGCCGAGTACCTGCAGCGCATCGAGGCGCTGGTGGCGGTCATCAACCATCGTCACGGCACGCCCGACTGGATGCCGATCCAGCTCAAGCTGCGCGACGACCTCGAGGAGGCCGTTGCGGCGTACAAGAACTACGACGTCATGATCGTCAACGCGATGTTCGACGGGATGAACCTCGTGGCGAAGGAGGGGCCGCTGGTGAACGAGCGCGACGGCGTCTCGATCCTGTCGGAGAACACGGGCGCGCACGAGGAGCTCGGCGAGTTCGCGCTGAGCGTGAACCCGTTCGACATCAAGGCGACGGCCGACTCGATCTATGAGGCGCTGACGATGAGCGCGGAGGAGCGCGCGCGGCGTGCCCGCGGGCTGAAGGACGTGGTCACCGCGCGCGATCCGGGCGACTGGATCGACGAGCAGCTCGAGGACATCCGCTCAAAGCGCTCCGGCGCGACAGCGGCCCGGTAGGGCCGCCGGCCTTCGCCGCGCCGCGCCGCGCCGCGCCACGCGCGGCAGCCTTCGGCGCGCCGCGAGCCTGGGGCCCGCGCAACCTTCCGCGCGCCGCGAGCCTGGGCCCCCGCGCAACCTTCGCCGCGCCGCTAGGTCCCGTTATTTTGGGAGCCCGGCCTCCGTGCGCACCTGCTCGGCGCGTGCCTCGGCCGCCTCGCGGGCCTGCCGGGCGTCGTGCGCCTCGCGCGCGGCCTCGTCGGCGCGCACGGCGGCGGCATCCTCGTCCGCGGCGCGGTGCTGCGCCTCCTCGTCGAGCTTGGCGGCAGCCGCGTCCGCCTTGGCCAGTTCCTCCAGCCGTACCTCACGCGCCTTCCAGCTCTCCACGGCGTCCGGCGCGACGTCGCGCAGCCGCTCGTCCTGGGCGGCGAGCTCGGTCCATCCGGCGGCGCCGAGCCCATCCGAGCTCGTGCCGACGAGCTCGGCGGCTGTGACGTCGAGATGCAGGTGGTCGCGGCTGACCGTGGCCCCGCGCAGCGTCGCGGCGTGATGCTTGCGCCCGGCGAGGCCGCTGCGGATCGTGACCGCGAGCGGCTCGTCGCCGAAGAAGTAGACGTCCTCGACCTTGCCGAGCTTCTCGGCCGAGCGATCGAGCACCTCGGCCCCGATCCAAGTCTGAAGCTGCTGCGCCGTGACGGACATGCAAATCCTCTTCCTTTGGCTGGCTCGCGGGCGAACCGCCGCGTCGAAGGAGTCGTACCCGTCAGCCCGCCGCGCGGACCTTTTCATGGCGCGGCGGCCTGGCTCCGACCTTGGCCCGGTCCGCGGGAGTGATGCTCGGGCTGGGCTCGCCATGCGGCGTTAGCGTGCGCCTGGGTCTCAGCGCCCGAACTCCGGCGCCCTTGCGCCCTCGCCCGAGCCCGCAGGACCGAACTCGGGCGCCGCGCCCGGGGTTGCGGGGCGCGGGGCCGGCGGGCGAGGGGTGGGCGGTGGCGGCGCCGGCGGGCGCGGCTGCGCAGGCGGGCCGGTGGGGCGCGGCCGGCCGGAGCCCCCGCCTCCGCCCTGCGCGCCCGCGCGCTTCCGCTTCGCCGCGCGCTTGCGTTCCGCTTCGCGCTTTCGTTTCGCCTCGCGCTTTCGATCCGCTTCGCGCTCTTGCCTTGCCGCGCGCTTTCCCCCCGCTCCGCGCTTTCGTCCTGCCGGGCGCTGTCGTGCCGCTGCACGCTTCCGCGCCGCCGCTGCGCGCTCTCGCGCCGTGGTGCGCTCACCCGGCGCCCCCGACGCGTCGTCCCCTTCTCGCGCCTGGCCCCCCTTCGGAGTCGACGGGCCGGCGGGTGTCGTCACCGAGCCGCGAGCGTGGATCTCGATCTCGCCCGAGCGCCCGTCGGCGGTGGCCCAGCCTTTCGCGGTGACGCCCGAGCCGCCGGAGCCGGGCGATGCCGGTGCAATCGGGACGATCGGGACGGGGCGCGACGGCGGCAGCGCCGGTTCGCGCGGGCTCAGCCGAGGCCACGCGACGACGACCGCGGCGAGCAGCACGAGCGCGCCCGCGCGGCCGACGTTGCCCCAGCGGATGCGAGCGCGGAGGGGCAGCTGGTGGTTGGGCTCCATACCTCCTATAGGCGTCGGCCCGGTGGTTTTCGCCCCCCGGTCGCTATCATGCGCCGCCGCATGCCTGCAGCCGACCCCCTTTACGACCTCATCCTGATGCTCGACAGCGCCGCTCCCGACGAGCAGCGTCAGAAGATCGTCACGAATGTCGAGCAGATCATCGGTCCCGTCGGGATCGTCAACACGCAGGACTGGGGCGTTCGCCAGACGGCGTACGAGATCCGGCACAAGACCGACGCCGAGTACCACCTGCTGCAGTTCCACGGCGTCCGCGAGACGCTCGAGTCGCTGCAGCGGATGCTGCGCATCGCCGACGGCGTCATCCGCTTTCGCATCATCAAGCTCAAGCCGGGCACGCCCGCGCCGCCGTCGACCCGCCCCGAGCCGCGCCCCACGGGCATCGGCGAGGCCGTCGCCGCCGAGCCCGTGCCGGTCGCCGCAGCGCCCGCCGACGTCTAGCGCCCGCGCGCTTCCGCGCGCGACCGTCGCGCTTCGTTACAACTCTGCAACTTAAGCGCGCAAGGTGCGGCGTGATCGTTCGTGACCGACCGATCGCGCCTCTAGACTCGATTCATCGAGCGGCCGCCGGCCCGGCGGCCCTCACGAGATCACCACGAGAGCGTGCCCGCTGCGGTCGTGCGCGCGGATGAGGTACTTCACATGAGCGGATTCGACATCAACACGGTGACCGTCTCGGGCAACCTGACCCGGGAGCCCGAGGTGCGCAACCTTCCGAGCGGCCAGGCCGTCTGCTCCCTGCGCATCGCGCACAACGAGCGCTACAAGGACGCGTCCGGCGAGTGGGCCGATCGCGCCGCGTACTTCGACGTGACGATCTGGAGTGGTCTCGGCGAGTGGATGGGGCGCAACCTGCACAAGGGCCAGAAGGTCGTCGTCTCCGGGCGCCTGCGCTGGCGCGAGTGGGAGGGCCAGAACAACGAGAAGCGCCAGGCGGTCGACATCACGGCCGACAGCGTGGTCCCGGTCGTTCGCGACGGCGACAGCCGCGGCGGCGGCCAGTCCAATGGCTACGCCGCGCGCTCGGACGTCCCGGCGGACATGAGCGACTTCCAGCAGCCCCAGCCGGCCGCGGTCGGCGGCGGCAGCAGCCGCCCGTCGGACGACGACATCCCGTTCTGAGATCGGGCGGCTCGGGCCGCCACGGAGCCGGCCCGAGTCCTGACGCTCTCGGGCTTGGCGCGCGGCGCCGGGCTGCATCGATCAAGATGGGGCCGGTGAGCAGCGCCTTTCCGTACCCGGCACATCCGCGCACCCCGTATGCGCCGCTGATCGTCAACGCGGCGCTGACGGGGATGGTCGCGCAGCGCGAGCGCGTGCCGCACGTCCCGCTCACGGCCGGCGAGATCGCCGACGACGCCGAGCGCTGCTTCGCTGCGGGCGCGACGATCGTGCACCTTCACGCGCGCGACGACGAGGCCCGGCCGGACTGGCGGCGCGAGGCCTACGCGCAGCTCATCCCGGAGATCCGCCGCCGCTGCCCTCAGATCGTCGTCTGCGCGACGACGAGTGGCCGCGCGGTCACCGACGTCGACCGCCGCGGCGACGTCCTGCTCCTCGACGGCGACGCGCGACCCGACATGGCCAGCCTCACGCTCGGGTCGCTGAACTTCGGCAGCGGGCCGAGCGTCAACGCGATCGAGACCGTAGAGACGCTGGCGGCGCGAATGGCCGAGCGAGGTATCCAGCCCGAGCTCGAGGTATTCGACCTCGGCATGGCGCACCTCGCCCATCGGCTGGTCGCACGGGAGCTCCTCGTGCCGCCGTTGTACGCGAACCTCATGCTCGGCTTCCCGAACTCCGCGCCGGCCGACGCTCGCTCGCTCGTCGCGCTGGTCGACGCGCTGCCCGCCGGCACGACGTGGGCCGCCGCCGGCCTTGGCGCGTTCCAGGCCCCCGCGAATGCGCTGGCGGTCGCGATGGGCGGACACGTCCGCGTGGGCCTCGAGGACAACCCGTGGCTCGACGCCCCCGGCCGCGAGCCGGCGACGAACGTGCAGCTCGTCGAGCGCGCGACAGCGATGGCGGCAGCCGTCGGCCGGCCGCTCGCTACAGCCGCTCAGACGCGAGCGATCCTCGGCCTGTCATCCGACGACCACGTCCTCGCGGACGCGGGCGCGGCCGTTCCCGCGCGCTGATGCAGATCGTCGCGGCCGCACACTCGCTCGCGAGCACCGGCGGCAGCGAGACGTACCTCCTCACCGTCGCCGACCATCTCCAGCGTCTCGGACACGACGTGTGGCTGCACAGCCACGAGCTCGGGCCGTCCGCGGACGCCGCGGAGGCACTCGGGCTGCGGGTCGTCGCGGCGCAGCGCGAGCTGCCGCCGGCGCCTGACGTGCTGCTCGTCCAGGACGGCGCGATGGCCTGCGAGCTGGCGGCCGGCTACCCCGAGACACCGCAGGTGTTCGTGGCGCACAGCGACATCTTCGACTTCCAGCTGCCGCCGCAGCTGCCCGGGCTCGTCGCCGCGGTCGTCGTCCTGTACGACCGGGTGCAGCGGCGGATCCGCGCGCTCGCCGAGCCCGTCTCCGAGATCGTGCGCCTCACCCAGCCGATCGACGTCGAGCGGTTCAAGCCGGCACAGCCGCTGCACTCGCGGCCGCTCGTCGCGATGACGCTCGGCAACTACGTGCACGGTCAGCGGCTGGCGCTGCTGCAGCGCGCGTGCGACCGCGCGGGGGTCGAGCTGCGCCACGTCGGCGCGCATGGTGACGGGCAGCGGCCGGCTAGCCTCGTGCTCAGCGATGCCGATGTCGTGTTCGGCAAGGCGCGCGTGATCCTGGAGGCGATGGCCTGCGGGCGCGCGGCATACGTGTTCGACCACAACGGCGGCGACGGCTGGGTCACCGGCGCGAACTTCGCGCAGCTCGGCGCCGACAACTTCGGCGGCCAGAGCCTGCCCGAGGCGCTCGACGAGGGCCGGATCGTCGCCGACCTCGCCGCGTACGACCCGGGGATGGGGATCGTCAACCGGGACCTCGTCGTGGCGCATCATGCGGCGACCAGTCACGCGGCGGCGCTCGCCGAGGTTCTCGCACGAGTCGCCGCGCACCCGCAGCCGGCCGCCGGCGACGCCCCGCTTCGCGAGATCGGCCGGCTGCTGCGCCTCTACCACCGTGCCGACGTGCAGGCGTTCGCCGCGCGCGCCGAGACCGAGAGATTCGCCGAGCGCGCGCGGATCTGGGAGCGGCGTGCCCAGGAGCTCGAGCGACACGCGCAGGAGCTCAACGCCGCCAGGCTCGAAGCGCACGCGCAGGCCGATGCACGCGCCGCGCAAGTGGTGGAGCTCCAGGCCGAGCTCGCGGAGGCGCGGGCGGCCGCCGCGGCTCAAGCGGCTGCGGCGACCGAGGCCGAGTCGGCGGCGAGCGCCCGGGCGGCCGAAGTGGCGCGGCTCCTCGGGGAGGTGACCGGGACCCGCCGCTGGCGCACTCTGCAGACCCTGCTCGCCCCCGCCGACCGGCTGCGCCGCGCGGCGGCACGCGGTCCGAAGGCCGGCCAATCGCAAGCACGGTCGGCGCCGCTGCCCCCCGCGCCGCAAGAACGCGTAGCGCCGCTGCCCCCCGCGCCGTTCGTCGTCGGCGTCCCCCGGTCGGGCACGACCCTGCTGCGCCTGCAGCTGGACTCGCATCCCGCGCTCGCGATCGGCCCGGAAACGGGCTGGGGCATCGTCGCAAGCCAACCCGGGCTCGCCGACGCCGCGCCCCCGGACCTGCTCGCCGCGCTGGTCGCGCTGGACACGTGGCCCGACCTCGGCCTCGACCCCGCGGACGCCCGGCGCGCGCTCGTACAGGCACAGCCGTGGTCGCTCGGCAACGGCCTGCGCGCGCTCTACGCGACGCTCGCGGCACGCGACGGCAAGCCGCGCTGGGGCGACAAGACACCGGTCCACTCGGCCTTCATGCCGGCCCTCGCGGCCGCCCTCCCCGAAGCGCGCTTCATCCACGTCATCCGCGACGGCCGCGATGCCGCCGCCTCGGTCCGCGACATGCCGTTCGTGCCCGGCGACGGCTCAATCGAGGCGATCGCGCAAGACTGGCGCGACCGGATCGTCGCGGCACGCGCGGACGCAGCCGGCCTCGCGCACTACCGCGAGGTTCGCTTCGAGCGCCTCGTCACGGAGCCCGAGGTCGTGCTGCGCGAGCTGTGTGACTTCCTCGAGCTCGGGTTCGACCAAGCGATGCTGCGCGCACACGACCGCGCTGCGGACATGCTCGCGCGGCTGCCCGAGCGCCGGCCCGACGGCGCGACCGTTGCGACGCGCGCCGAGCGCAGCGCTCGCCACGCGCACCTGCGTCACCCGCCCGACCCCGCCCGCGCGGGGCGCTGGCGCGAAGCGCTGACCGCCGACGAGGCCGCGCGCTTTGAGCTCATCGCCGGCGAGCTGCTCGCCGAGCTGGGCTACGAGCCGGCCGAAGCCCTGACCGCGCGACCGGCCGTGTAGGTCCGTGCCGCTCGTCTCCTCCGATCTCGCTCCCAACCTCTGGATCGGCGAGGACGTGCAGCTCGGCGACGGCGTGACGCTCGGCGTGAACGTCGTCATCCATGCGGGGGTCGTCCTCGAGCAGGGGGTCGTCGTGCAGGACGCGGCCGTGCTCGGCAAAGCGGCCGTCCTGGCCGCGCACTCCGCCGCCCCGGCCGGCGCCCGGCCGGCGCTCGTCGTCGGCAAGGGCGCGACGATCTGCACCGGCGCGGTCCTCTTCGCGGGCGTCACGATCGCAGCCGGCGCGATCATCGGAGACCAGGCCCACGTTCGCGAGGGCGCGCGGATCGGCGAGGGGACGGTCGTCGGGCGCGGCAGCGCGATCGGTCCCGACGCCGTGATCGGCGCGCGCGTGCGCGTCCAGACGAACGTCTGGCTCACGGCCTGGACGATCGTGGAGGACGACGTCTTCGTCGGGCCCGGCGTGACGACGATGAACGACGACACGATGGCGCGGCTGCCCGCGGGCGAGCGGCTGCGCGGCCCGATCCTGCGGCGTGCCTGCCGCGTCGGCGGCGGGGTGCTGCTCGCGCCTGGCGTCGAGGTCGGCTCGGAGGCGTTCGTCGCGGCGGGTGCCGTGGTCGCACGCGACGTGCCCGCGCGGGCAATCGTCATGGGCGTGCCCGCGCGCGTGACGGGCGCCGTTGGCGACGACCAGCTGCTCGAGCGCTGGCGCTGACGGAAGGGCTCGCAAGCGCCGCTCACGGGAGCCCGCGGCGCGCGCTCGGGGCGGTCGCGGCGCGACCCTGTCACAATGTTGGGCCGCGCGCGCCATCGCGTGCGCCCCTGGCATCGAAACGAAGGACTCTCCGTAGTGGCTAAGCAGCGTAACCGTGGCAAGCCCACGCGCCGACGTGACAAGAAGGGCGGGCCCGGCAGCGGCCGGCGCAAGCCGTGCCCGTATTGCAAGGAGAAGATCGAGCAGGCCGACTACAAGGACACGGCCACGCTGCGCAAGTTCATCTCCGAGAAGGGCAAGATCCGCTCCCGGCGGATCACTGGCGCCTGCCGGCGTCATCAGAGCCAGATCGCTCGTGCGGTCAAGCGCGCCCGTGAGCTGGCGCTGCTGCCGTACGTCAACGAGGGCGGACGCGACGACGCCGAGCGCGAAGGCGGTCGCGGTCGCCGCGGTCGCGACGACCGGTAGGTCGCATGCCCTCCGCCATCCTCTTGCAGGACGTCGAGCACCTCGGCGATCGTGGGGCCGTCGTCGACGTCTCCAAGGGCTACCTGCGCAACTACCTCATCCCGCGCAAGCTGGCCCAGCCGGCGACGAAGGGCGCGCTTGCCGAGGCTCAGCGCCAGGGTCAGGTCGCTCAGCGCGCCGCGCAGGTGCTCGTGGCGAAGGCCACCGAGGACGCCGACGTGCTCAACCGCACGGTGCTGACGATCAGCCAGCAGGCCGGCGACGACGGCCGCCTCTTCGGCTCGGTGACCAACCAGGACATCGCCGACGCGATCGAAGAGGCCCGCGGCGTGAAGGTCGACCGCCGCAAGATCCACCTCGACGAGCCGATCAAGAACGTCGGCACCTACGTCGTCGTCGTGGAGGTCGCCGAGGGCGTGACCGCCTCGGTGAAGACGATGGTCGTCGAGCGCAAGTAACGAGCATCCCGCTGCCGCTCGCCGCGCTCGCCGACACGATCTGGGGGGTCGTCGGCGTCGTCGGCGGCATCGGCTCGATCGCGCTGCTCGCCTGGTTCGCGGGTCGCGGTCACCACGACCGCGACGCCGAGGACGCCGCCCGCGACTTCTACGACGCCCACGGCCGCTGGCCCGACGAGAGCTGACCGCGCGGACGTTACGGCGGGCAGGCAATCCTTTCCCGGTGGCGGCCGGCATCGGCTAAGCTCGCGCCCGTTGGCACGTTGGCGCTCGGGGGCGGGTCGTCGCTTCCGGTTTCGCGGCATCGTGCCGGAGCTGAACTCGCCCGCCGTGAGGAGGCAGCGCACCGGAACAGGCGCTGCCACCGAAGGCGGTTCGGGCGCCCGCCGCCTCGCCCCCTGCCGGGTACCCGCTAGCGCGGGGCGGCGGGGTCGCTGCACGCACCATCCACCCGCTGTGCGAACATGTGTTCGTGCAAAGAAATCCTCCCCAACGAGCGGGGACCGACCTTGGCGTGCCCCCTCCGCTGGCCCGGCGCGAGGCCTCCGCGGCCTAGGCTGCTGACGCCGTGAGCACGTACCCCGACTCCCCTCCGCGCCCGACGGCGCAGATCGCCACCGGCGTCGCGCCGCCGCACTCGCTCGAGGCCGAGCAGTCTGTGCTCGGCGGCATCCTGCTGTCGGATCGCGCGATGTACGGCCTCGTCATCGAGGAGGGGCTGAAGCCCGAGGACTTCTACCGCGACCGCCACCGCGCGATCTACGAAGCGATGCTCGCGCTCTACCGCGAGAGCGAGCCGATCGACGTCCTGACGGTCTCCGAGCACCTGCGGACGATGGGCAAGCTCGAGGAGGCCGGCGGCAAGGCCGCGATCGACGAGCTGACCGGCGGGGTGCCGGGCCTCGGCGGCATCCGCCGCTACGCGCAGATCGTGCGCGAGCACGCGCTCATGCGCCGGCTGCTCAGCACGACCTACGAGATCCAGGCCTCGGTGCTCAACCACGCCGCTGC
Organism: uncultured Actinomycetes bacterium; assembly: GCA_963839905.1. Lineage (GTDB taxonomy): Bacteria > Actinomycetota > Thermoleophilia > Solirubrobacterales > Solirubrobacteraceae > CADCVQ01. Next base: position 428,348 of record CAWIXC010000021.1, read on the forward strand.
GCCGCGCGACCTCGTCGAGTTCGCCGAGCGCGCGATGCTCGAGGTCGCACACGACGACCGCCAGAAGGACTTCCGCTCGATCGACGAGATCCTCGACGACGAGCTGAAGAAGATGGAAAAGCTCTCGCGCGAGGGCACCTCGCTGACAGGCACCCCGTCCGGCTTCCGCGACCTCGACGAGATCACGGGCGGCTTTCAGCCCGGCAACCTCATCGTCATCGCCGCGAGGCCATCCATGGGAAAATGTCAGGGGGGTTCGACCCTCGTCTATGACTGGGCGACGGGCGCTCGGAAGCGATTGGACGACGTAGTCAAGCTGCACGAATCCGGAGAGGAAGTCTGGGTCGCGGCGCTTGGTCCGGACCTCCGCCTGCGCCCAGCGCGCGTCTCGGCGACCTTCCGCAACGGCGTACGGCCCTTGTTTCGCGTCACGACACGCCTCGGGCGGCGCACGGAGCTCACGGCCAATCATCCGTTGCTGACACTCGACGGCTGGAAGCGTGTCGACGAGCTCGGCGTCGGCGCGCGAATCGGCGTGCCACGTCGCTTGCCCCGGCAGTATCAGCAGCAGGTCATGCCCGACCACGAGATCGTGCTATTGGCGGGGCTCATCGCCGATGGTTGCATCATCGCCGGAACACCCTCGTTTGCTCATGCTCCCGGCTCCGCCGTCGGCCATGAGATGCAGGTCGCGAGCGAGGCGATCGGCGCGAGGTGGCACGCCGCGCCGAAGTCGTCCACCAATCCAAACCTGAGCGCCTACATCAGCGGCGTCGGCTCGGGAGGCAATCTCGTGACGGAGCTCTGCCGTCGGCACGGCGTCTGGGGCAAGCGTTCGGACGACAAGTTCGTTCCCGAGGCGATCTTCGGTCTCGGCGACCGCGACATCGCCCGGTTCCTGGGCATCCTCTTTGCTTGCGACGGTCATGTCTACGCCACCGACCGGCTACGGCAGGTCGGCTACTCGACGATCAGCGAGCGACTCGCGCGCGATGTCCAGCATCTTCTGCTCCGGCTCGGCATCGTCTCTTGCATTCGCACCCTGAAGCGGACGGTCTACGAAGGAACCGAGAAGGTGGCTCGTGAGGTCCGCATAACGGGGCAGGAAGGCATCGAGCGCTTCTGCAACCTCGTCGACGTCTGTGGTAAGGCACCGCAGGCCGCGCGCGCGATCTCGGGCGTGAGGGCCTCCAAGGCCGGGAGCACGAACGTGGACACGCTGCCCGTGGCGATCTGGGACCGCGTGCTCGCGGTCAAGGGCGACCGGCCGTGGAGCGAGGTCAGCCACGCCTCGGGGCATCCGCCCAATCACAACTGGCACGTGCGCGCACGTGGCCTGTCGCGGCCGCAGCTGCAGAAGATCGCGGACTGGAGCGCCGACGAGGAGCTTCATCAGCTCGCGACATCGGACGTGTGGTGGGACGAGATCGTCTCGATCGAGCCGGCGGGTGAGGAGGAGACCTACGACCTCACGGTGCCGGTCCACCACAACTTCGTGGCCGACGACCTCATCGTGCACAACAGCGCGCTTGTGACGAACATCGCCGAGAACGCGGCCATCGACCACGGGATGCCGGTCGCGCTGTTCTCGCTCGAGATGTCCGAGACGGAGCTCGCGCAGCGCTTCGTCGCGTCCCAGGGACGGATCAAGGGCGACGAGCTGCGCAAGGGGCGCGTCCCGGACGGCAAGTGGCCGAAGATCCTCCAAGCCTCGGCGAAGCTCGCCGCCGCGCCGCTCTTCGTCGACGACTCCTCCGACGTCGGCATCATCGAGATCAGGGCGAAGGCGCGGCGGCTGCACCAGCAGCAGCCGCTCGGCCTGATCATCATCGACTACCTGCAGCTCATGCGACCCGACGGCCGCGTCGAGTCGCGCGTCCAGCAGGTCGGCGAGATGAGCCGCGGGCTGAAGATCCTCGCCCGCGAGCTCAACGTCCCGGTCATCGCCTTGTCGCAGCTCTCACGCGCCGTCGAGACGCGCGGCCAGTCGATCGACAGCAAGCGCCCGCTGCTGTCGGATCTCAGGGAATCGGGCAGCATCGAACAGGATGCAGACCTCGTCGCGTTCATCTTCCGCGAGGAGTACTACGACAAGGAGACCGAGCGCGCCGGGATCGCGGACATCATCATCGCCAAGCACCGCAACGGGGCGATCGGCGACGTCGAGCTGACGTTCGCCAAGGAGTACCCGAAGTTCCTGAACTACACCTCGCCGGACCGCTACTCTGTAGGGGGCGGTTGAAGATGGCCAAAGTTGACTGTAGTTGGCCAATGGATGGCCAAACCCGGGATAGTTGGCCAATCGGTCCGGCCGCGCCCTGCGAGCCCGCTGGGTCCGGTTTGGTTGAACGCACCGCGCGGTGCGTCCGGTCCGAGCACGCGTGCGGACCTGTGACCGACGTCACACAACCTCACCGAGACGGCTGGAAGCATCGCCCGCGATGGGGGCCACGACAATCAGCCTGGGCATGCCGGGCTGAGGCCGGTGGTGGCCGTCGCCGCGGACGACAGCCAGGCCGATCAGGCGGGCGCCGAGGGTCGGGGGGTGGCCGCGCGCCGCCGCCACCACGACGCCTTCATCTGCTACGCGCGCGCCGACCGCGCGATCGCCGAGCGGCTGCAGGAGCGCCTGCGCGAGCGCGACGTCGACGCCTGGCGCGACGTCGGCGAGATTGTCGCGGGCGAGCCCTGGCGAGCGCGCATCGACGCCGCGATCGAGTCCTGCAACGCGTTCGTCTTTGTCGTCACGCCGGCCTCTGTCGCCTCGACGGAATGCAACCGCGAGCTGGCGCACGCCGTCGTGCTGAGCAAGCTCGTGATGACCGTCCTGGCCGGCGCCGTCGACGGTGCGCTCGCGCCGGCCCTCCTCGCCGGGAGCCCGTCCGGCTCGACGGCCGCGCCGACGAGGAAGCGGCCCTCCCCGCCATCGCCGCGGCACTCGCCCGCGACGTGTCGTGGCGAGACCGCCACTGCAGCTGTGCGCGCCGCGGCTGCAGCCGGGACTTCGTAGGGCCGTTGGCGTTGGGGAGGGCGGTTGGCTCGCCCGATCGCCGCAGCGACCAGCACGACCACGACGATCAAGGCGAGCAGCGCGACCCGCCGGCGGCGGCGTATGCGCCGGTCGCGTTCGGCACGCCGGCGTGCCACCGGGTCCAAGAAGATCGGCACGACGCTTGCCCCGGCTCAGGTGGCGGCGGGTCTGGGCAGGTCGGTGCGAACGTCGAAGCTCACCGTCCGGCCGGTGCGGTCAAGCTCCCAGCGGTCGGCGAGACGCTCGAGGACCAGCCGCGACTCGTCGGCGACGCGCAGCCGGGCCGCGCTGCGCAACTGCACCCGCAGCAGCGCGGGGGATCGCCACAGTCGCAGCTCGATGGCCTCCCGCGTTCCGGCGGCGGTAGCGCTGTCAAGCAGCGCGCCGACCAGCCGGGCGGCGACCGCGCGGCGCTGCGGATGCACGTCGCGCAGCAGACGGTGGATCTCCCCGCGCGCGCGGAACGCCGCGCGCCGGTCGGCCGGGAGCGTCAGCGCGACGTCGGGCGGGGTGTCGAGGGCGGGCATCCCGCCGACGCAGGGGGGTGCGCCGGCGGGACGGGGACGCGAGCTCATCGGTCTCGGATGTGCGGCCGCAAGTACTGATGCCAGCACACGACGAACCCGACGACGGCGGCCGTCGCGGCCACGCCGAGCAGCGGCGAGTCGTTGGCGCGCGCAAGCGCGGTACCGATCGCGACCGCGAAGATGATCGGCGACCACAGCACCAGTGCCAGCCATGTCGCCGACAGGCGGTTCTCCGCGATCGGTGCCCGTGCGGCGGCGGCCTGCATGACGAGGTCCAGGCACAGCAGTCCGCCGGCGATCGAGCCGAGCATCGTCAGGACGTCGGGGTGGGTGTGCACCGGGCCGCCGAGCACGACGAACAGCTCGCCGCCGACGAATGCGCCGCCAACCCCCGCGATGATGCAGGAGGCTTCCCCGGCAGGAAACGACAGGGGGGCTGCCAGCCAGGCGATGACGACCAGCGCCGTTCCGCTGGTGAGCCACAACGCGACCGTTAATTCCATACAAGAGCGGTCCGATGCACACGCTCATCGTGCGGGCGGCGGCCGTTTCGGGCAATGGGTGTCAGCCCGCATCGTGCATCGCAAACGGGCGCCCGGCGCGGCGTTGCGGCGATGATGAGCGGGTGCGTTTGTGGCCGATGATGTGCCTGCGGTGGAGGGTCGCCGTGATACGTGCGGCAGCAGGACCCCGCGCCATCCTGCAACCACGCGACGCTGACGGCGGACGGCGTGAAACCGTCGGTGTGATCGCGTGCGTCGTCCACGGTCTGCGTCAACGCGACTACCGGCTGTGATCGTCCCCGAACTCCCGCGAGGCGACCGCCCTCACCCAAGTCGCAAGGGCGGATGGCGATGACGCTTTTGCCATCCGCCGACGGCCCACCACCATCCACTCCGTGCGGTAACGCCACCGCCAGCAGGACGGATAGCCAGCCGTGCGCCCCGCGGTGTCTACGCCGGCAGCTCGTTGAGGAACCGGACGGGATCGGCTCCGGCGCGCCGTGCCCGTGTGATGTGCTGAAGGAGCGTGTGGTGGCCCTTGAGAGCTGTCAGGCGGTGCTGCTTGACGATGGCGCCGTGTTGCGCACGTTGCTGGGGCGTGTCGATCGTACGGTCGATGCGCTGATCGCGATCGAGCTGCGAACTGCCACCGCGGATCTGCGCGAGGACGTCGGCGCCCGTCAGACGTGGCGACCGGCCAGTCCGCGCCCGAGTCCGCGCGAGGCCGAAGTCATCGCCTGCCTGGCACGGGGCATGGCTGATGAGGAGGTCGCTCTCGAGTTGGCCGTTCGACCCGACACCGTACGCAGCCACCTGCGCCGCATCTACCACAAGCTCGGGGCTGCCGACCGCGCTCAAGCGGTACTGCTCGCAACCAAGCACGGCTGGATCTAGGAGCTATGGCGCGGGTCGCTTGGTTCGGACCGGTCGCCGGGTCACGTCGCGGGACATGGCCTTGCCGGGCGTCGCACTGAGCCTCGCAATGATCGCGTGCGCGTGGCCGCCGAGGAGCGCTATCTGAAGCGTTTGCACACCGCGTCCGGATTCGGCGCGCGGGTCGCGGCTCAGACGCAGCGGCGCATCAGCGCGCGGCGATCGTCTTCAGTGATCGTCGGGTAACGCGGCTGCGTTCGCAGTCGCGCGCGACATGGTCGGCCGGGTCGGCGAGGACCGTGTCGATGCCGGCGCCGCACAGGATCCGGTCGATGCCGCGGCGTCCGGTGAGGGTGCTGTCACGGGCGTCGATCCGGTCGTTGCCCGAGCCACCGGACAGGCGGTCGTTGCCGCGGCGGTCGACGATGCGGTCGTTGCCGGCGCCGCCGGACACCCGGTCGTTGCCGGAGCCGCCGTTGAGGCGGTCGTGCCCGCTTTGGCCGCTGAGGCGGTCGTTGCCCGCGCCGCCGTCGAGGCGATCGTTGCCGGTGCCGCCGAAGAGGCGGTCCGCGCCGCTGCCGCCGCGCAGGGCATCGTTGCCCGCGCCGCCGTACAGGCAGTCAAGGCCGCCCGCGCCGCGCAAGCTGTCGTTGGCGCCGAGGCCGAACATGATGTCGGTCTTCGCGGAGCCGGTGCGGACGTTCGGGCCGTTCGTCCCGACGTACAACGCACCCACGACGCCGGTGCAGCCCGTGCGTGCCGGTACGACTGGAGCGGCAGGCGGCGGCGGGGGTGGCGGACCCGGTGGGGGCGGGCCCGGAGGTGGCGGCGGAGGGCCCGGCGGGGGCGGCGCGATTGTCGCGCTGACGGTGAACTGCCGGCTCGTGCTCGCGCCCTGGTTGCCGGCGCGATCGCGCGAGCGCACTTCGAACGTGTGTGCGCCGGCCGCCACCGTGCCCGTTGTGAACGGCGACGTGCATGAAGCGAACTCGGCGTTGTCGATGCGGCAGTCGAACGTCGCGTCGGCTTCCGAGGAGGAGAACGTGAACGTCGGCGTCGCGTCACTGCCGGTCGGGCCGCTGTCGATGAAGGTCTGCGGCGCGACGGAGTCCTCGACGTAGGTCACCGAGCTCGACGAGCAGTCCGAGACGTTGCCCGCCGCGTCGGTCGCGCGAGCGTAGAACGTCGTCGTCGAGTTGTTGGCGAGAACGACGGTGAAGCCCGGGGATGCGAACGTCGCCGCCGACCCTTGCGCCTGGACGGCGCTTGTGCACGCCGGGTTGGTGTGGAGCGTCACGGTGATCGAGTCGGGCGCCAAGCCGCTGACGCGTGGCGCGTTGTTGTTGGCGGGCGACGCGGGCGTGCTGCCAAGCAGGATCGGGGGCGGGGGCGGCGTCGAGTCCTCGACGTAGGACACGCCGCCCGAGCAGGCCGAGCGGTTGGCGGCCTGGTCGATCGCGACCGCGTACAACGTCGTCATGCTGTCGCTGGGCACCGTTACTTGGATGCCCGGCGACGCGAACGTCGCGGCGCTGCCGGTGCCGGCTGGCGACCCGCTGCAGTTCGCGGTCGTGTAGATGGCCACCGTGGTTCCCGCGTCTGCGCTGCCGATGATCCGCGGCGTGTTGACGTTCGATGGCGAAGCCGGATCGGTCGCGGTCGCCGCCGGCGTGGCCGGCGGCGTGGAGTCCTCGACGTAGGTGATCGTGCTCGCCGAGCATGCGGAGACGCCGCCGGCGCTGTCGGTCACCGTCGCCGAGAACGTCGTGCTGGAGTCATCCGCGACCGCGAAGCTGATGCCCGTCGAGTTCAACAGGGCGGCGGCCCCCGTCACCGTTGACCCGGCGCAGCCGGGCTGGTCGTACAACGTCACGAGGCTCGTGCCTGCGGGGGCCGATCCCTTGATCTTGGGCGTGTCGTTGTTGGCCGGAGACGCGGGGTCGGTGCCGGTCAGCGACGGTGCTGGCAGTTTCACGGTCACCGAACCCGAGCCCACAGCCGAGGCGAACTCGTCCTGGTCGGAGATCGCGCCTGCCACGACGCGCTGGCGTGTTTGCAGGCCGGCCGCGGGCTGCGCGTCGGCCGGGAGCTTGAGGACCGACAGCGTGAAGTTGATGTGACATGACGCGCCGAACGGGATCGTCAGGCTGCCTGTGGCCGGCGTGAAGCGGATCGTGCCGAACGTGGCGTCGATGACCGTGGCCGCGAACGCTCTGCCAGGGCAGCCCGTGCCCGACCCGGTAGCAGTCGAGCTGACGCCAAAGACGTTCGGATCGGCGCCGGCGGCTGCGCAGCCTGTCCCGTCGGGCATGCTGCACGACGGGATGAGCGTGACGCCGCCGAAGCCAGCGCAGCCGGCGGTGGCCACGTTGCAGATCGTCGTCGACCCGTCGGGCGAGCTGTTCCGGTTGGTGACGACGACCTCGCCTGCCAAGCCGGTGCTGCCGACAGCAACAGGCGACGGGAGAACCGATGCGATCGCGATCGTGGATGACGCCTGCGCGGCCGTCGGGGTGAGCACGGACAGCAGGCAGGCGAGGAGCACGACAACGAGCGTGAGGCCATGGCGGCCGCTGACAGCGGCGCTGCGCGCGGCGTGTCGAGCCGGCTCGTGGCGCGACGCGACTTCCGAGGTATTGGTGGCTTGTGTCCGGTCAGCCATGGCGTGATGTTCAATGCCCATACAAGTGCGGTCCATGCACGCAACTATCGTGCCCTGCTCGGGCGCCTCGGGCAATGGGTGTCAGCCCCCAACGTGCAGACCAAGCGCGCGCCCGGCGCGGCGCGGCCGTGATGATGGGCGGGTGCGCGCATGGCCCAAGTTGTCGCTGTTTTGGAAGGTGTTCGCGGTCAACGCGATCGTGCTGATCACGGCCGGTGTCACGTTGGCGCTGACGCCGGCGACGGTCAGCAGCCCCATTACGCTGCGCGAAGCCGCCACGCTGGTCGCGGGGGTCTGCGCGCTGATGATCGTGAACCTCGCGTTGATGCGCAGAGCGTTCGCGCCATTGAGCCGCCTCACCTCGGGGGAGGGTGTCCGACGAACTGTGTGTGGACCCGGGGTGACATGGGGTGATGTCAGTCGGGGATGCGATCGTCGAAGTAGATCTTGAACGCGGCGAGCGCTTGGGTCCAGTTGCGCACGGCTCGCCATTTCGTCTGGGCCCTGGTGATCGCGAGGTAGATCAGCTTGGTGGCCGACTGCTCGTCGGGGAAGCTGCCGCGCGTCTTGATCGCTTTGCGGACCTGACGGTGCATCGCCTCGATCGTGTTGGTGGTGTAGACGACGTGCCTGAGGGTCTGTGGGAGCGCGAGGAACGGGATGATGTGCTCCCAGTCGGTGCGCCACTTCTTGGCGATCATCGGGTACTGCGGCCCCCACCGCGCGTCGAAGCGCTCGAGCTCGACGAGGGCCTGGTCGGCGTTGACGGCGGTGTAGATCGGGCGCAGGTCCTTGGTGACCTGCCGCAGGTCCTTGTAGGAGACATACCGCGTCGATGAGCGGATCTCGTGGACGATGCACGTCTGAACCATCGTGTCGGGGAAGACCGCTTCGATCGCTTCGGGAAACCCGGTGAGGCCGTCGACGCAGGCGATCAGGATGTCGTGGACGCCGCGCTGATGTAGGTCGTTGAGGACGCCCATCCAGAACTTCGCGCCCTCGTGGTCTTGCCACCAGATCCCCAGCGGCTCGCGCTTGCCCTCCAGCGTGATCGCCAACGCCAGGTAGCACGCGCGGTTCTGGACGGCGCGGTCCTCGCGGACCTTGACGCGCATCGCGTCGAAGTACACGACCGGGTAGACCGCTTCCAGCGGTCGTGAGCGCCACGCCGCGACGTCCTCCAAGACGGCGTTGGTGACGCGGCTGATCGTGTCGCGGCCGACCGGGGTGCCGTACAGCTCGGTCAGATGGCCGGCGATGTCGCGCGTGCTCATTCCGCCGGCGTAGAGATCCAGAACTCGTTCGTCGAGGCCCGCCAGGCGCGTTTGGCGCTTGCGGACCAGCTGCGGCTCAAACGAGGCGTCGCGGTCTCTCGGGGTTCGGATGCGGACCTCGCCGAGCTCGGTCGCCAGCGTCTTTGGCGTCGACCCGTTGCGGCTGTTTTCGGCCCCGCCCGGCGGGGCCTGGCCGGCCTCGAAGCCCAGATGGCCGGTCAGCTCGGCCTGCAGGGCGGCCTCGACAACGCGGCCCGCCAGCTGCGTCAACAACCCGCCCGACCCGATGATCTCTTCCGGCGCCAGGCCCGCGAGAACGTCGTCGAGCACGTCGGCCGGCAGCAACTCCTCAAGGCGCTCAACGACGCCCGGCGGCGCGTCGGGCACCTTGCGCTTGCGCGAGCTCTTCTGGCTCACGCACTGATCCTTGTACGGGGCACTTGCAGTGATGGTCATGGATGTCCTTCCCGGCCACAACGGCCGAATCGGTCACCCGGACCACACACACTTCATCGGACAGAACCCCTCGGGGATGGCAAACGTCGACCCCCTCAAGCCCGGCCTACGGCTGGACGTCCACAATGACCAGGAGCTCGGTGCGCTCGCCGTGAGCTTCAACGCGATGGCCGACCGCTTGGAGGGTGAGCGGCGTGCCAGCAGCGCGAGGCTGCTGATAGCCCAAGAGGACGACCGCCGCCGGATCGCCGCCGAACTGCATGACGAGGTTGGACAGCAGCTCACCGCTCTGCTGCTGACGCTCGACCGCCTCGCCGATCACACAGACCCCGACGTCGGTGAGCAAGCTCGGGCCGCCCGCGAGATCGTGCGCGGCAGCCTCGACCAGCTCAGAGCACTCGTCCGCGGACTGCGCCCCCCCGGTCTGGATGAGCTCGGCCTGACCGCCGCGCTTACGGCACTGTCGCGCCAGGTCGGCGAGCGCGCCGGCCTGACCGTTACCCGCCACCTGGATCCCGTCCCCGACGATGTCGACCCCGCCGCGGCGCTGGTCGTCTACCGCGTCGCGCAGGAATGCCTGACCAACGCCGACCGCCATGCCCTGGTGCCCGCGTCGAACTTGCCCTGTGCGCGGCAACCGATCGGCTTGAGCTGCGCGTCAGCGACGACGGGCCCGGCCTCGACGTGACCCGGACGACCGACGGGGCGGGGATCCGGTTCATGCGCGAACGCGCGCTGATCGTCGCCGCGAGACTCGACATCACGTCCAGCCCGGCCCGGGGCACCACGGTCACGCTGACCGTGCCGCTGAACGCCAGTAGCGGGGTGCCGGCGTGGTCTCGGTCCTGCTGGCCGATGACCACCAGCTCGTGCGCCAGGGCATCCGGCTCGTGCTCGAGCGCGAGCCCGACCTGCGCGTTGTCGCCGAAGCATCCGATGGCATGCAAGCGCTCGAGCAAACCGACAGGCACCGGCCCGATGTCGCCGTGCTCGACGTGACGATGCCGCGCCTCGGCGGCTTGCAGGCCGCACGGGAGCTCGCGCGTCGCGCGCATCCGCCGGCGGTCGTGATGCTGTCGATGCACGACGACGAGCAGTTCTTCTTCGAAGCCATCAAGGCCGGCGCGCACGGATACGTCCTGAAGTCCGCCGCCGACCAGGATCTCGTCGCGGCGTGCCGCGCAGCTGTGCACGGCGAGACGTACATGTACCCGGCCGCGAGCCGGGCACTGATCAGCGACTACCTCAACCTCGCGCCCGCCGACCGTGCACGCCAAGGCGAGCTATCGGTGCGAGAGCTTGAGATCGTGCAGCTCATCGCGTAAGGCAACACGGCCAGGGAGATCGCGGAGCGGCTGGTCATCAGCGAGAAGACCGTCGATCGCCACCGCTCCAACATCCTGGAGAAGCTGCATCTCAAAGACCGATTGGATCTCGCCCGCTACGCCATCCGACGCGGACTCATCGACGCCTAAGCATCGTGACCTCCGCGACATCGAACAACCGGGCGGCGCGATCGCGCGGCCACTACGAGGCTCGACCATGACCGACGTGCTGGTCGTGTGCTGCCGTCCGCTGCGTCTCGGTGCGAGCGAGGCCGACGACTGGCTGCGCGACGAGCTCGTCAAGCTGCTCGCCGACGATGCGATCACGCAGATCCAGATCACAGCGCTGAGCGACGCATCGCCGGGGTGGGGCCGCGGCTGGGACTACCTGATCCGCATCACCGTGGACGGCGATGACAGCGCCCGCGTCGTCGGGGTCGTATGAGTAAACGCGGCAAAACGGCCAACAATGCGTCCGCTAACGCGGGTCCCCCCGTCGCTTCTCGTGTTGGCTTTTCGAGCGCCTATTGCGCGAGATCGTCCCACGTCGCGGGAGTGACGTCGTCGCTGGCACGGGTCGCGCGTCGCGTACGGGCCGGGGACTGGCGGGCGCCGGGATCGCGTAGCGACGGGCGACCGCTCGGGTCGGCGATCACGCGCCGCGCTGTGCCCGGCCGACCGCCCGTGAGCTCAAGCCAGTCGCGGATGTCCTTCGCGTAACCACGCTCGTCGGCGTGGCCGTTGGCCTCGAGTTGCAGCAGCAGTAGCAGTCGGTTGAGGCGCTCGCGGTTCTTCATGCCGTAGCGGCGGCGGTACAGCGCGGCCTCGATTGGCTTGATGAACGTCTCAAGCCCGCCGGTGGATCTCGGCTGGTCGGTCGCTTCGCGTGGACGACGCGCGAGCTGCGAGGCGATGATCGGCGACCAGCGATCAAGCCAGGCGTTCATGCGATCGTCGTCGAGCTGGCGTGCTTCGACGTCAAAGCGCGCCCAGAAGTGCCGGCCGGCGAACGCCGCCTCGGTCCGCGGCAGCAGCTGCTCGGCGGTGGCGCCGCCGATCTTGCCCAGCAGCCGCTCAAGCGCGTGGCGCAGGTGCCACTCGCACAGGTAGACCTCGGTCTGCGGCCAGCGCTCCTCGATGACCTTGATCATCCCGGAGTGCGCGTCGCACACGATCCGTCCAGGCGCACCGGGCAATCCGGAGAAGAACTCTCGCCAGGACGCCGGCGTGGCTTGGTGAACGCCTGCAGCCGCCACAGCTCACGCTGCCCGTTGACGTAGGCGAGCGCGCACAGCACATGCCACGCGAAGTAGCTGCGCGCCGGCGTGTCGCTGCGGCGCAGCCGCAAGTAGAATGGTCGAGCACCAGCGTCCCGTCCTGCGGCCAGGACGTCGGTGCGCGCGGCGCGAACACGACGGGTGCGAACACCTCGACCCAGTCCGCAGCGAGTTGGCCGTGGCGTGACTCGCCACCACCCGCGAGCCGGCCTCGCGCGCGCTCAGCCGCCTGGCGGTAGGTCTGGCCCTGGCCAAGGCCGACGAGCGTCCGCGCGATCTCGCGGGCAGGGAAAGCGATAGCACCGCGGCGCCTGCGGACCCTGGTGTACGTCGATCGAGCGCTCGCACTCCACGCAATCGCCATGTCCGGCGACCAGCCGCGGCAACGGCTCGGTGAACGTGTGGGCCGCACCGTCGCGCGGGAAGCAGCGAAACCGCTGAGTTCGCGGCCCGGCGCGCCGTAGCGCCCGAACAACTGCACCCGCGAGCCCGATGACGCTCGCACACCGGACGAGCCCCGGACCTCATCGGCACTGCTCGGGATCGACCAGCGACACGACCTAAGCTAGATCGACCGCCGGACAGAACCAACACGAGAAGCGACAGGGGGAGCATGTTTAGCCGAACCGCCAACGCCTGACCGCGGGCAGATGCGGCTGCTGCCGCACATCTGACCTAACCCAAGATGTGCAATGGATCATCCTGGACCTCTCGGGAACCTTCGGTTGATCGACTCGATGGGGGGTGGTGAGCAGCTCGGTCCGCCCCCGGGGCATTCGCTCGCTGGATATCAGTGCCAGGACATCCCGCCGGTTGCCGCCAACCGGTACCTGAACATCCACGAAGCGAAAGGGAGACCCCATGACCGATCGGCGAGGTAACCGTGATCTGTATCTGTCGATCTTCGATCAGGGCGACCGCATCTACGACTCGGCGGTGTTCATCGACAAGCTCATCATCGCGCGGCGCACCCGTTGCGCGACCGGCGTCGTCGTCGGTAGCTGACCTGCCACCGATCGCCGCGTAGGGATTGTGGCGGATCGTCGTGCGTTCGCTTCTGGACCGCTCAATGACAGGTCGCGCGCGGGGTCGCGGCGCTGCGGGCGCCGCTCATTCAGCCTGCTGTGCGCTGACGCTGCGCAAGGCTCGCTGACGCTCGCTGCCCCAGGGCAGAGACCGTAGTGTCCACGTGATGGTCGATGTCCCCGCGCTGGACGCGGTGTTTCGGCGCTTGGACCCGGCCGATCGCGCGCTGCTCGAGCTGGCCCTTCGTCACGGCCTCGACGACGAGGCGATCGCGAAGGCTGCGGGCATGCCGGTCCGGCGTGTCCGGCGTCGTCGACGGGCACTGCTCGCGAGGCTGGCCGACGAGATCGGCGTCGACGCCGGGTCACGCGACGACCTCCTCGCCGCGCTGCTCGTGCGGGTCGCCGAGGAGGCATCCGCGCCGGCCGCCGAGCGCGACGGTCGATCGCCGTCGGGCGCCGCCGTCCCTCGTCGTGGGGCCGCGGATCGTTTCGCGGGGGCGGTCGTTCGGGGGCGGTGGGCGATCGTCGTCGCGTGGATCGCCGTCGCGGTCGTGGTCACGTTGGGGTTGCCGTCGATCCGTGAGGCGCAGGTCGGCGCGCTCGGCGATCTCGTCCCGGCCGGCGCGCAGGCGATCACGACCGAGGAGCGCTCCGCGCAGCTGTTTCGCTTCCCGCTGCTGAGCCGCACGGTCGTCGTCGTCCGCGACGCCGGCGGCCTGTCCGTGCTGCAGCAGGGCAAGGTCGGGCGCAGCGTCGTGCGGCTCGATCGCGGCGAGCTGCCGTTGCTGCGCGAGACGCGCGGGTACGCGGTCTCCAACGCGATCGGCGTGACGCCGTTCGTGCGCGAGCGTTCGACGACGATCGTGATCCCGCTGCTGTTCCCGACGAGCGTCGGGCAGAACGGGAGGATCGGCGCCGCCCGCCGGCTCGCGGAGAAGCACGTCGCGCCGGGCGTGCCCGGCGCGTTCGTCGGCGTCACCGGCGCGATCGCCGCACGCGCGCAGCAGGCCGACGTGATCGAGGAGCACCTGCCGCTCGTGGAGCTCGCGACGCTGCTGCTGGTGCTGGGCGCCGTCGGCCTGTACTTCCGCGCGCTGCTGGCTCCGCTGATCAACCTCGCGACGGTCGCGCTGGCGTATCTCATCTCGATCAGGCTCGTCGCCACGCTCGGCAAGCTCGTCGGCGTCTCGGTTCCCAGCGAGGTGCAGCCGATCGTCGTCGCGCTGCTGTTCGGCGTCGTCACCGACTACTCGCTGTTCTTCCTGTCGCGCTTCCGTCGCCGGCTGGAGGCGGGTGACACGCCCACTGCTGCAGCACACCGCACGACCGCCGAGCTGACGCCGATCATCCTGACGTGCGGGCTGGCGGTCGCCGCCGCCTGTGCGGCGCTGGTCGTTGCCGATCTCGGCTTCCTCCAGGCGTTCGGGCCCGGCATGGCGATGGCGATCCTCGTCGCGCTCGCGGTCTCGATGACGTTCATCCCGGCGACGCTCGCGTTGCTGGGCGAGCGCTTGTTCTGGCCGCACGTCCCCGCCCCGGCCGGCCGCGCGGCGGGAACTCGACCGCGACGCCCGATCACGCATCGCGTCGTGGAAACCGCGGTTCGTGCGCCGCGGCGCACGATCGCCGGATGCGCGATCGTGCTGGCGACGATGTGCTCGGGCCTGGCCTGGCTTGATCTCGGCAACCCGCTGATCCGGGGGCTGCCGGAAGACAGCGACGCACGGGTCGCCTACACCCAGGCCAGCCGCGGGTTCGTACCCGGCATCCTGTCGCCCACGGTGCTGATCGTCGAGCAGCCCGCGATCGCCTCGCGCCGCACGGAGCTCGCGCGGCTGCAACGTCTGCTCGGAGCCCAGCCCGGCATCGCTCAGGTCGTCGGTCCGGCATCCAACCCGACGCGCCTGGAGCTCGGGACCGTGCTCGCGAGCAACGGGAACGCGGCGCGCTACGTGCTCGTGCTGAAGGCCGATCCGCTCGGCGCCGGCGCGGTGGAGCGCATCCGGCGCCTGCAAGACGCGACCGATGGGCTGCTCGCGCGCGCTGGCCTGCCACAGGCCCAGGCGAGCTTCGCCGGCGACAGCGCGCTCTCCCAGGAGACGATCGACGGCACCACCGACGACCTGCTGCGCGTGATCCCCGCGGTGCTGCTGGCGGTGCTGCTCGTGCTCGTCATCTTCCTGCGCGGGCTCGTCGCGCCGCTCTATCTCGTCGCCGTAGCGACGCTCGGCCCGCTCGCGGCGCTCGGGCTCACCGTCACGTTCTTCCACGGCATCCTCGGCCAGGACGAGCTGACGTATTACGTGCCCGTCGCGGCCGGCGTCCTGCTGGTCGCGCTGGGCTCGGACTACAACATCTTCCTCGTCGGCCGTGTCTGGGACGAGGCACGGCGCCAGCCGCTCGATCAGGCGATCATCGCCGCCGGCGCGGGCGCCGCACGCGCGATCTCAGCCGCCGGCATCGTACTCGCGCTGTCCTTCGGGGCGATGGCGCTCGTCCCGATCGCCGCGTTTCGCGAGCTGGCGTTCGTCATGGCCGCCGGCCTGCTGATCGACGCCTTCCTCGTCCGCACCGTGCTCGTCCCGGCGATGATCGCGCTCGTCGGCTACCGCAGCGGCTGGCCCGGCAAGCGACTGCGACCCCTGACCGCCAACCGCGTGCGAATCCCCACCGCGTCGTGACGGGCGGGGCGCACCGATGCGTGAAACGATCCAGGCAGTGAGCGGGTCACCGCCAGGCCGTGCGCACGACGCGCATGGCCGCACGCGAACCGCGCTTGTCGCGCTGGCGGTCGCGATCGTCCTGACCGACTCGTCGATCGTGACGCTCGGCCTGCCCGGCGTCCTGCGCGAGTTTCGTGCGGATGTCACCGACGTCGCGTGGGTGCTGACGTCGTTCAATCTCGTGCTCGCGCTCGTCGCGCTGCCGGCCGCGGCGATCGTCCGCCGCAGCGGCGCGGTCACCGCTTGGCGGCTCGGGATACTCGCCTTCGCAGCCGCCTCGCTGGCCTGCGCGCTGGCGCCGAGCCTCGGCATCCTCGTCGCCGCGCGCTGCGCACAGGCGGTCGGCGGCGCCGCGGTGATCGCGGCGGCGCTGGATCTGCTCGTCACCCAGCGTGGCCACCGGGCAGGCTCGCGCATATGGGTCGCCGCGGGGATCGCGGGAGCCGCGATCGGACCGGCGCTCGGCGGCGCGCTGACGGAGCTGATCTCCTGGCAGGCGATCTTCGCCGCGCAGGTGCCGCTCGCGCTCGTCGTGGTGCTGCGACCGCTATCGCGCGACGTGCCGGCGCCGGCGAGTGTGCCCGCGCCGCAGCCCGCGACACCCCATGGCCCGGCAACCGCGGCGCCGACCGCCGCGCTCGCACTGGTCTCGGCCGCCCTCACCGCAGCGCTGTTTCTGCTCGTGATCCTGCTGACGGAGGGGCTGCGCCACGCGCCGCTGCAGGCCGCCGCGATCGTCTCGGTGATGCCACTCGCCGCGCTCGCGACCGCCATGCTCGCCGCCCGATTCGGCGCGGGCCGACGGCTGGCCGGAGCCGGTGCGGTGTGTCTGGCCGGCGGACTGGCGGCACTCGGACTGCTGCCCGGCGCGCAGGCCGCCTGGACGATCGCACCGCAGATCCTGATCGGCATCGGACTGGGGCTGACGCTGTCGAGCCTGACGCTACGCGCACTCGGCGAGACCGCGGCGGGAGCAGCGGATGTCGACCCAGCCCGGCTCGCGCGACGTGGCGCGTGGACGATCACCGCACGACACGCGGGCGTCGTGATCGGGCTGCTCGTGCTGACACCCGTCTTCGCGTCCGCGCTGCAAGACGAGCAGCGCGCCGCGGAGCAGGCCGGCACCGCCAAGCTGCTCGACGCCCGCCTCTCGCCCGGGCTGAAGATCGACCTTGCCGACGCGATCGCCACGCGCATCGAGCGCGCCGGCGGCCAACTGCCAGACCTGCGCCCGGCATTCGCAGCGCAGCAGCCACCACCCGCGGACCGCAGCGCCTACGCACGGCTTCAGGCCGATCTCACCGACGAGGTCCGGCGCGCCGCGACACACGCCTTCAGCACGTCCTTCCTGGTCGCCGCGGCGCTCGCGCTGCTCGCGCTGCTCCCGATCGCTCTGACCCGCGGCGCGTCCTCCGCCGGCAGTGTCCTGGCGGCCATCATGCTGAGCGCCGCGCTGGCCGGCGCCTACGTCTCGCTCGGCGGCGGCAGCTACAAGCCGCTGTCAGCGCGCGATCCATGCAAGGAGCGGGTCTGGCCTGACACCAAGGACCTCAGCCAGGTCGCCGAGCAGCTCGGTCTGTCGGCGCTCGACGGCGCCGCCTGCAACCTCCGCGTCACGCGCGAGGAGCTCGCGCTCGCGCTCGCCAGCACCGATCGGCGCGTCACGTTCCTGCGCGAGCACCACATCAACGACACCCAGCTCGGCGCGGCCCTGCGCGACGGGCTGCGGCGCGCCATCGCCGACGCCGGACGCGCCGGCGCGCTGACCGAAACCCAGGTATCCATCGCCCGCGGCGTCGCCGACGCGCTACCGCTCGAGACGCTGATCAGCATCGCCCGCGGCGGCAAACGCGGACTCGACGCCCTCCTCGGCGGCAGCAGCCTGCTCGGCATCCTCGGCGCCGCCATCGGATGACGACGGCCCAAGGCACGCCGTGATCAGCATCGACGACAGCACCGGGGAGCCGACGCAGCCCGCCGCCGCCGCGACCCGGTGACCATCGGTGGTTCGTTTGCGTTGAGCAGGCCGCGATTGTCGCCGTCCGTGCTGCCACGCGATGCCCGCTACGGTGGCGGTGATCTGCCGGGAAGACTGGTCGGCGACATTCCGACCCCTGCCTGTAATCGAGGATCGCCCTGATGCCCACCCCTGTCGCGGACTTCCTGCGCCAGGAAACGACCGGCGGCAAGCTGCTGTTGCTCGCGACCGCGATCGCGTTGCTGTGGGCCAATGTCGCCGAGTCGTCCTATGTCGCCGTGTGGTCCACCGAGCTGGCGGTCGGCCCCGAGTGGCTGCACCTCGACCTCGAGCTCGCCGACTGGGCGGCCGACGGTCTGCTGGCGATCTTCTTCTTCGTCGCAGGGATGGAGGTCAAGCGTGAGCTGACGGTCGGCGAGCTCGCTGGGCGCCGGGCGGCTGCGCTGCCGGTGTTCGCGGCCGTCGGCGGAATGCTGGTGCCGGCGCTGGTGGCGATCGCTGTCTCCGGTGGTGCTGCTGGCAGTGACGGCGCATGGGCGATCCCCGTTGCGACGGACATCGCGTTTGCGCTCGGCGTGCTCGCGCTCGTCGGCTCGAACCTGCCTACGGGCGTGCGGGTGCTGCTGTTGTCGATGGCGGTCATCGACGACCTGTTGGCGATCATCCTGATCGCCGTGCTGTTCACCAGCGGCTTGCAGGTCGCCTGGGTGGCCGCGTCGCTCGTGCCGTTTACCGCCTTCGCCGTGCTGCTTCGCCGCGGCCACGCCCCGGTCGCGCTGCTGTGGGGTCTGGCGATCGCCGCGTGGGTCTGTGTGCACGCCAGCGGCGTCCACGCCACGGTGGCCGGCATCGCGCTGGGTCTGCTCATTCCGGTCACGCGGCGATCCGGCGCGAGCAGCTCGTTCTCTGAGCGCTTCGAGCACCGACTGCATCCGCTCTCGGCCGGGTTCGTCGTCCCCGTCTTCGCGCTGGCTGCCGCCGGCATCCCGCTCGCCGCCGCCGCCGACGCGATCTCCGAGCCCGTCGCGATCGGCATCGTCGCCGGCCTGCTGATCGGCAAGCCCGTCGGGATCCTCGCCGGCGCTTGGGTGGCCGAGCATACGGGCCTCGGCGTGCTGCCCGACACGGTGCGATGGGCGGACGTCGTCCCCGTCGCCGTCTTGGGCGGGATCGGCTACACCGTCAGCCTGCTGATCGCCGGCCTCGCCTTTGACCAGGCAGCGCTCGCCGAAACAGCCGGTGCCGCGGTGCTCATCGGGTCAGCCCTCGCGTCGGTCCTCGCGATCCTGCTGCTACGGCGACGCCCCACCATCGATGAACGCGCCGAGTCCCCTACATGAGGCCTGAAGCTCGCGCCTGCGGTGACGCGATGGCGCCAGGCGAACGAGCACCCGGTCCGCCGCCGCCTCGAAGCCTGCCACTTCTCGACCCAGCCCAGGCGTGCCGGTCAGGCGACGACTACGTCGCTCGTCGTGCCGCACTCCAGGCGACGTCACGCGGGTCGCCGCGTGTGAATTCGGCGGCCTCGGGTATCCCGAGGCCAGTCAACTGGATACGCGCGGGGCTCGTCGAGACTCGCCACGTAGCCCCTCTGGAGTCTCCTCGTGGCCGCGGTACCGTCGGGCGATCGACCGGCGGACGCGACCGAGCGACGCGTCAGCGATGCGCTGCTGCTGTCGTCGGAGGACTCGCAGCCCTACGCGCACATCGCATGCTGCGTGGAGGATTCGCCGGGCTCGCGCCGTGCCCTCGAGGAAGGCCCGGCGACTCGGGGCCTTTGGTCGGGATCGCCTGACGATCGTCCGCGTCAAGCCCTCACCGATCATCTACGGCGAGAGCCTCGCGCTCCCACCCGTCGATGACATCACCAACGCCGCTTCGACGTGGCTGAACACCGAGTTCGCACACGTCGCGGGTGCAGAACTCGTCCTGCTTGGTAGCGGTCACGCTGCCGGCAGCGTGTGCGATTGGGCCCGCGGCGGCCGTGCTGACCAATCTATTGGCGACCGGTGCCGCGTTCGGGGTCGCGCAGCTCATCTTCCAGCAGGGTCATTTGTCGGGCCTGCTGGGCTTTGAGCCCCAAGGCTTCCTCGACGCGTGGGCGCCGGTGTTCTTCTTCGCGATGGTGTTCGCGATCTCGATGGACTACACGGTCTTTTTGCTGTCCAGCGCCAAGGAGCACTGGGACCGCACCCACGATCCCAAGGACGCGATGATCGGCGCTGTCGCGCACTCCGGCCGCGTCGTCTTCGCCGCCGCCGCCGTCATGGTCGCGGTGTTCTTCACGTTCGCTTTGAGCGGGCCGCTGCCGCCCAAGGAGATGGGTGTCATCCTCGGCATCGCCGTCCTGCTCGACGCTGCCCTGGTCCGTCTGCTGCTCGTGCCGGTGCTGCTGCGCCTGATGGGCAGGTGGGCATGGTGGCTGCCCAAGCCGCTGGACCGGATCCTGCCTGACGTCCGTTTCGGGCACGCCTGATGGGTCTGCGCCATCGCGTCGAGACCGTGAGCGTGAGGACCGCCTCGGATCGATTCTTCACCGGCCTTCTGACGATCGTCGATGTCCGCAGCCACCGGGAGTTTGCGCAGGCTCGCGTTCCGGGCGCAACGCACATCCCACTCGAGCAGCTGCGCCGGCGCCTGCAGGAGGTGCGCAGCGACCGGCCGATCGCGCTGCTGTGTCGCTCGGGTCATCGCAGCGCCCTCGCCGCTCGTCGCGCGGCCAAGCACCGCCGAGATGTCGCGAGCATCGACGGCGGCATGAGCGCCTGGATCGCGGCCGACCTGCCGACCGCGCGTTGCACCCCGCCCCATTCCGATCGGAGGACCGTATGATCTTTCGCCAGATCACCCATGACGACCTGGGGTGCGCCAGCTACCTGATCGGCGACGAGGACGCCGGCGTCGCCGCCGTCGTCGACCCGAAGCTCGACATCGACGAGTACCTGCGCCTCGCGCGCTACTTCGCGGTGAGCATCGAGCACATCCTGGAGACCCACAACCACGCCGACCACGTCTCCGGGCACGGCCGCCTCGCCGCCGCGACGGGCGCCACGATCCATATCCACGAAGCCGCGGACCCCGGCTACGAGCACGAGCCGTTCGCCGATGGGTGGGAGCTCGAGCTCGGCGCGATCCGCGTGCGCGCCGTGCACACCCCCGGACACCGCCCCGAGCACACGGCCTCCACGCTGATCGACGCGGCGCGTGGCCCGGAGCCGTGGGCCGTGCTGAGCGGCGACACGCTGTTCGTCGGGGACATCGCGCGCCCCGACCTCGCGGTCGACAAGCAGGAGGGCGCGCAGGGCATCTTTCGCTCGCTGCAGGAGAAGGTTCTTGCGCTGCCGGACTCCTGTGAGGTGTGGCCCGGGCATCTCGGGGGGTCGCTGTGCGGCGGCCCGGGGATGGACATGAAGGTCTCCTCGACGATCGGCTACGAGCGCGCTCACCAGAAGCTGCTCGCGATCACCGACGAGCAGCAGTTCGTCGCGCAGACGACGGCCTCGCTTGGGCCGCAGCCACCGAACTTCGAGAACATCGTCGCGCTCAACCGCGGACCGCTGCTGCGCGAGAGCATCGAAGCGCATCCGCTGGCCCCCCGCCAGGTCGGCTCCCACCAGCGCGACGGCGCGCTGGTGATCGACGTGCGTACCGAGCTGCAGTTCGACGAGGCGCACATCCCCGGCGCCGTCTGCATCACGTCGCTCAGGGCGGGTTTTGGCTCCAAGCTCGCGTGGCTCGTCGACCCGCAGCAACCGGTCGTGATCGTGGGACGCGACGACGACGACGCCCGCCAGGCCGTGATGCTCGCCGCCGCCGTCGGCATCACGCAGATCGCCGGATACCTCGCCGGTGGCATGACGTCCTGGCGTGAGGAGAAGCGCCCCGTCGGACGCCTGACCCGGCTGACCGTCGACGAGCTGCACGACCGCTCGGAGGCCGACCAGCGCGACGTGCAGATCCTCGATGTGCGCGAGCAGGCCGAGTGGGACGCCGGACACATCCCCGGCTCGACCCACGAGCCATACCACGACATCAGCGAGGTGCCCGAGGGCATCGACCCCGACCGGCCCGTCGCCGTGATCTGCGGCTCCGGTCAGCGCGCGGCCGTCGGCGCCAGCCTGCTACAGCGCTACGGCGCCCGTGACGTCATCCACGTCGTCGAGGGCGGCGTGCCCCTCTGGCAACGCCGCGGCTGGCCGATCGACACACCCGCCAGGCAGAAGGCCTGACCGCCGGGTGCTGCTCGCGATCGCGTTCGGGCTCGCCATCGGCGTCGCGGTCGGCATGCTCGGCGGCGGCGGCTCCGTGCTCGCCGTCCCGGTCCTCGTCTACGTGCTGGGCCAGAGCGTGTCCGAAGCCACGACGGCGTCGCTGGTCGTCGTCACCGCAGGCGCCGTCGCCGGCGGCCTCGGACACGCGCGAGCGGGCAGGGTGTGCTGGCGCCACGCCGGCTCCTTCACGCTCGCGGCCGTGCCCGGCCTCGTCGCCGGCACTCTCGCGGGCGAGGCCGTCAGCGGTACCGCGCTGCTCGGTGCGTTCGCACTGGTCATGCTCGCCGCCGCCGCCGCGACCTGGCGCAAGGCCGACAACGACGAGCCCGCCGACGGCACCTGGGAGAGCGGCGGCAGCTGCCCGCCGCTACGACTGCCGCGCGACCTCCTCGCCGGCGTTCTCGTCGGCTTTCTCACCGGCTTCTTCGGCGTCGGCGGAGGGTTTCTGATCGTGCCGACCCTCGCGATCGCGCTGGCCTTCACGATGCGCACCGCCGTTGGCACCTCACTGGCGATCATCACCGCGACGTCGCTGATCGGACTCGCTGTGCACCTGCTCGCCGGACGCAGCCTCGACCTCGAGATCACCACGACGATGACCGCAGCATGCGTCGTCGGCGCGCTCGCCGGCACGGTCTTTGCGACCCGGGTGCCCCAACGCACCCTCGGACGCGCCTTCGCCGTGCTGGTCTGCGGCGTCGCCGCCTACCTCCTCGTCTCCGCCGCCTTCCTCGGCGGCCCACCGACCGCCTGAACCAAGCTCCCGAAAGGACGACACATGCACAACGTCAACACCGACGCGCTCAACAAGACGATCGCCAAGGCGCAGCAGGACCCAGACGCGCTCAAACAGCACGTCAGCTTCGACGGCGAATGGCAAACACAGCAGGGCCAGCCGCAGTTTCGCGCGACCATCCCCGTCCCCAACGGCGAACCGTTCGTGTTCGAAGCCGACTTCCCACCCCCGATGCGACACCGGATTGGCCCCCAACCCGCTCGCCTACTGCTTCTGGGGCGGCCTGGCCTGCTACGCCATGACCTACGCCCAAGAAGCCGCCCGCCAAGGCATACAGCTCCGCGCCCTCAGGGCCCGCACCGAAGCCGACGTCGACATGACCCGCGCGCTCGGCGTGACCGACAACCCTCCCGTCCAACGCATCGACTGGCACCTCGAAGTCGACGCCGACGCCCCGCGCGAGACCCTCGAGGAAATCAAGCGCATCGCCGACGAGCACTGCCCAGGCGTGTACTGCCTGCGCAACCCGATCGAGCTGACCACCCATCTCGTCGCATGAGCAGCCTCGACGCCATCGAAGCGACACGCCGCCACCGACAGGCCGCAGCGCTTCAAGACGCTGAGAGCGTCTGATCGGCAGTCTGTTCCACACCCGTCAGCGCGGCATGCCGCGGTTTTCCGCACGGACGCTGTATGGACCCCAGTCGTTGCCGACGAGCTCGGGCTCGCCACGGTCGGCGAGCACGCACGGGCCGCGCAGCTGTCCGGCGGTCAATGCCCACGCGCGTGTCGATCCTCCGCGCGCTCACTGCAGACCGACGGCTGGTGCTCGGTGACGAACGCACCTTCGCGCTCGAAGCATCCGTATCCGCAGGCGTGCTGCACCTTCTCGCTGCAGCCGCGCGGGCAGGCACGGCGATCGTCGTCGTCAGTTACGACCGCGCGATGCTCGACAGCCTCTGCGCCCGCGCGCTCACGATGACCGACAGGGTCCTCGCAACCACCGACCGCGCGCTCAACGCGATCGATCCGGACGAGCGCTGACATGGCGCGCAACCTCGGGCTGGATGACGTGGTCGATCACTTCACGCTGGTCGGCGACGAGCTGGACCTGCTGCGCAACAAGTCCGGCGCGACGCGGCTGGGCTTCGCCGTCCTGCTGAAGTTCGTGCTGTGGCGCGGACGCTTCCCACGGGCGCTGCGCGAGCTGCCCGACGACGCCGTCGCGCATCTCGCCCGCCAGGTCCGCGTCCCGGCCGGCGAGCTCGCGGTCGTTTGACCTCGCAAGCCGCACCGCCAAGCGCCACCGCACGGAGATCCGCGCCTACACGGGCTTCAGGGAATGCAGCGTCACCGACGCCGACGACGTTGACGGCCTGGCTGGCCGAGCACGTCGCCGGCGTCGAGCGCCGCGAGGACCGCGTTCGCGAGGAGCTGCTCGCGCGCTGTCGCGCGCAGCTGATCGAGCCGCCGACGCCCGACAGGGTCACCGAGATCGTCCGGTCGGCGCTGCACCAGGCCGAGCAGGCGCTGCTCGCGCTTGTCGCCGACCGCGTCGACCGTCGCTGCGGTCACGCGCCTGCAGGCGCTGATCGCCGTCAGCGATGACGAGCACGACGACGGTGAGGACGTGCTGGCCCTGATCAAGGCGGCGCCGGGCAACGTGAGTCTGGACACGATGCTCACCGAGATCTCAAAGCTCGAGGCGATCCGCGCGATCGGGCTCCCCGCCGACCTGTTCGCCGGCGTCGCGCCGAAGATCGTCGCCGGCTGGCGCGCCCGAGCGATGGTCGAGTCGCCCAGCCATCTGCGCGAGCATCCCCAAGCGACGAAGCTCGCGCTGCTGTGCGCGCTGCTCGTCCTGCGTGAGCGGGAGGTCACCGACACGCTCGCGCAGCTGCTGATCTCGACGATCCACCGGATCAACGCGCACGCCGAGAAGAAGGTCGTCGAGGAGTTCGTCAAGGACTTCCGCCGCGTCCGCGGCAAGGACACGATGCTCCGCAAGATCGCCGAAGCGTCCCTCAAGACCCCGGACGACAGCGGTGCGTGAGGTGATCTACCCCGTCGTCGGCGGCGAAGCGACGCTGACCGACCTGGTCAACGAGTACCGCGCGACCGGCACGGAGTACCAGCGTCAGAAGCGCAAGGTCTTCAAGGCGTCCTACACCAATCACTACCGCCGCGGCCTGATCCGCCTGCTCGGCGTGCTCGAGTTCCGCTCCAACAACACCGCCCATCAGCCCGTCATCGACGCCCTCGGCCTGATCGTCCGCTACGCCCACCACGGCGGCACCTACTACCCGCTCGGCGAGCACGTCGTCCTCGACGGCGCCGTCAACGCCGACTGGACCGAGCTGCTGACCAAGACCGACGCGCGAGGCCGCACCCGGGTCGTGCGCGGCGTCTACGAGGCGTGCGTCTTTCAGGCGCTGCGCGAGCGGCTGCGCTGCAAGGAGATCTGGGTCGTCGGCGCGCACGAATGGCGAAACCCCGACGAGGACCTCCCAGCCGACTTCGAGGTCCACCGCGCCGAGCACTACGACAAGCTGCGCAAGCCCCTGGACCCGACCGCGTTCACCGCCGGGCTGCGCGAGGAGATGCGCACCGAGCTCGCCGCGCTCAACGACGCGCTGCCCGGCCTGGACTGGCTGCGGATCACCGACCGCAAGAGCGGCGCGATCCAGCTGACCGCGCTGGAAGCCCAGCCCGAGCCGCGCAACCTGCGGCGCCTGAAGAACGCTGTCCGCGATCGCTGGGGCCAGGTCCCGTTGATCGACATGGTCACCGAAGCCGCACTGCGGACCGGGATGCTCGGCGAGCTGACCGCCGTCGGCACCCGCGAAGCGCTGCAACGCTCGGTGCTGTGGGAGCGCCTGCTGCTCGTCGCCTACGCCTACGGCACGAACACCGGCATCAGCGCCGTCGCCGCCGGCGACCACGGCCACAGCGAAGCCGACCTGCGCTACATCGCCCGCCGCTACTTCACGATCGACGGCGCCCGCCTGCGCCGCCGATCCAGCTCGCCGACGCGACGTTCGCGGCCCGCGACCCCGCGATCTGGGGGCAGAGCACGACGACCGTCGCGTCGGACTCCACGCACTTTCGCGCCTACGACCAGAACCTGTTCACCGAATGGCACTCGCGCTACGGCGGCCGCGGCGTGCTGATCTACTGGCACGTCGAGAAGAAATCGATGGTCGTGCACTCCCAGCTGATCAGCTGCGCCGCCACCGAGGTCGCCGCGATGGTCGAGGGCGCCATCCGCCACGGCACCTCGATGGCGCTGGAAGGCAACTACGTCGACTCGCACGGCCAATCGGAGATCGGGTTCGCGATCACGCGGCTGCTGGACTTCGACCTGCTCCCGCGGATCAAGCAGATCAACAAGGCCAAGCTCTACGGGCCCGACCGCGGCGAACCCGACGCCTACCCGGGCCTGAAGGCGGCGATGACGCGCCCGATCCGCTGGGAGCTCATCGAGCAGAACTACGACCAGCTCGTCAAGTACGCGACCGCGATCCGCGTCGGGACCGCGTCGACCGAAGCGATCCTGCGGCGCTTCACCCGCAACGCCTCACACCCCGTCTACCAAGCGATGCTCGAGCTCGGCCGCGCGCAGAAGACGATCTTCATCGCGCGCTACCTCCGCGACCGCGACCTGCAACGCGAGATCAAGGAGGGCCTGAACCTGATCGAGTCGTGGAACCGCGTCAACGGCGTCATCTTCTTCGGCAAGAGCGGCGAGTTCGCGACCAACCGCCGCGACCAGCAGCAACTCGGGATGCTCGCCCTGCACATCCTCCAAGCCGCGCTCGTCTACGTCAACACGCTGATGATCCAGGACATCCTCGCCGAACCCGAATGGCAGGGCGTGCTCACCGCCGAAGACCAACGCGGCCTCACCGCGCTGTTCTGGGCGCACGTCCGACCCTACGGCGAGATCACGCTGAACATGACCAAGCGCCTCGCCCTCAGCCAGACCCCGCCGACGGAGAGCGACGACGAGACGGTCTGAACCGCGCTCCACGCACAGCGCGTCCGATCCGGCTACTTGTCACCTGGTGCCACGTTCCTTAACGGCACCCCAACGTGAGCGGCGGCAGTGGGCGCCCTCGCGGTCAGGTGCGCGTCGCGCTGACGGTGCTGGCGGTCGTGTTCGCGTCGGTGCTCGGCGGCCTCATCGCCGTCTGGTCATTCTCTGCGCAACGGACGCTCTCGGCCGGGACGGTGTCGCTGTCGGTATGCCCGTTTCACCACGGCGCGCTCGACGCGTACGTTCCGGTTATCGACTGGGGCGTGCGCTTCGGCGGCGTGCGGTCCGATGCCACCGTGACCGCCCCGTGACGCCGGCCCCATGTTGACGAGCGCGCGACGAGCGCGAGCTTTAGACGCCGGCGGCGCGCGGAGCCGGGACAGCTACCTTCAGCCGGGTGATCATCCGATCCAGCCGCCGCGAGACGTCGGCCGGTTCCGTCCCGAGCGCAGAGGCCATCTCGCCGATCGAGGTGTCGTCGAGGCTCATGCCGAGGATCGGAAGATCGTCTGGATCCAGCGTGCGCGCGGCCGCGTCCAGCAGTTCGCGCGATATCGGCGGGAGGACGCGTTCGCCACGCGCGACGCGTCGGATCGCGTCGTAGAGCTCGCTCGCGGGCACCGACTTGTTGACGAGAGCGTCGACGCCAGCCAGCCGCGCGGGGATCGTCAGCGTGGCGTCGGCGTACGCCGAGTACAACAGCACCGCGGGCGCGGGCGGCTCGCGCTTGATGCGCCGGCAGACGACGAGACCGTCATCGCCGGGCATGTGGTAGTCGAGCACGACGACGTCGGGCCTTGTGCTGTGCAGGGCGGGCCATAGGTCCTTCACCGACGAAGCCGAGTCGAGCGGGACGAGGTCGTGCTCTGTCTGCAGCACTGCTACGAGTCCCGCGCGCATGGCGGGGTGATCGTCGACGACGAGGATGGTGATCATGGCGTGTGGCTCCATTCGTCGGACTGTGTGGGGACCGTGAGCTTCACCTGCGTGCCATTGC
This sequence comes from uncultured Actinomycetes bacterium, assembly GCA_963839905.1. Classification (GTDB taxonomy): domain Bacteria; phylum Actinomycetota; class Thermoleophilia; order Solirubrobacterales; family Solirubrobacteraceae; genus CADCVQ01. The sequence continues at coordinate 456,045 of CAWIXC010000021.1, forward strand.
CGTCAACGCCGGGGCCGATGGTCAGCGTGGCACCGATCGTTTCGGCGCGGGCGCGCATCGAGCGCAGCCCGTTCGAGCCGGGGCGGCGGATGACGGGGATCCCGCGCCCGTCGTCTGTGACATCGATCGTCGCGGTCGTCCCGTTGCGCGACAACACCACGTCGATGCGCCGGGCGGCGCCGTGGCGGACCGCGTTCGTCAGGGCTTCAGCGCCGATCCGGTAGGCGTGCGCCGCGATGTGCGCCGGCAGTTCCCCGATCGTGCCGCGCACCGCGATCTCGGCGTCGCTTGCGGGGGCGAGCTCGGTCGCGCGCTCACGGAGCATGCGTTCGACCGGGCGCCCCTCGAGCGGCGTGCGCAGCTCGGCGACGCTGGTGTCCATGTCGCCGCCCGCCGCGCGCAGCTCGCGGAGGGCATGGCCGGCGAGCTCGGCCTGCGGGCCGCTGAGCTGGCCGGTGAGCGCGCTCAGGACGAGATGCGCCGCGTGCACGCGCTGCTTGGCGGAGTCGTGCAGCTCCCAGGCGATCCGCTGGCGCTCGCTTTCGACCGCGAGGCGCTCGGAGCGCAGTCGTTCGCCGCGCAGGCGTTCGAGGATCTCTGTCGCGTACGCGAGCGCGAGCACGACGACGACGGGGACCATCAGGTGCGTGGCGATCGTCTCCAGGCGGATCGTGCTCCCCAGCGTGTTGGCATCAAGCTCCGTGTACACGGCGACGCCGAAGTACGCGATCGTGAAGCCGGCGCCCCACGCCAGTGCGCGCCGGAACGACAGTCCTGTCGACGGAAGGATCAGCGCCGTCAGCATGAGCACGTAGAACGGGCTGCGCCAGTCCTCCGACGCCGCGACCAGGGCGAGCACGGCCGCGCTGTCCAGCAGCCAGGCCGCAGGCGCGAGCGCGAGCCGCGGAACGGCGGACACCACGCCAAGCGACACGGCGGCGTAGACGACGACCGCGAGCATCAGCTCGCCGTCGTGCGCGGTCACCCGATGGACGACGAGCAGGAGCACCGCGACGGCCGCCGCGAGCAGCCGCGTCGTCAGCAGCAGCGTGATCCAGCGCGACGTCACGGCAGGTCGAGGAAGCGCCCTGCCAGCGCCCTGAAGAAATCTTCGCGCGTGACGACCCCCGTCACCCGGCCGGCGTCGACGATCGGCACGATCAGCACGCGGTGATGCAGGAAGATCTCCCCGAGCTGGGTGTCGGAGAAGTCCTCGCCGACGTCGATGTGGTCGGTGTTGGCGTGCTTGGCGACCGGCTCATCGGCGCATGCCGCACGCTTCTGGAGCGCCTCGTCGAGTGAGCGCGGGACGAAGCCCGCGTAACCCAGCGTCGTGAGATAGCCGGGAAAGAACGCGGCGATGAACTCGCGCTCACCGAAGATCCCGATCAGCGTGCCGTCGCCATCGACGACCGGCAGCGCGGGCGCGTCGGCGTCGATGATCGCCGCGACCGCCTCGCGCAGCGGCATCTCCCGGGCAAGCAGCGGTACTTCGCGGCGGACGGTGCTGGCAATCCTCTGCGGGCTCATCGGTCTCCTCCTCGCTACAGGTAGCGCACTGCGATATAGCCGGTCGCCAGCAGCATCGACACGAGCGTCGCCGGCACCCCGACCTTCAGGAACGTCATGAAGCCGATCGGGCGTCCGGCACGCTCGGCCATACCGGCGGCGGCGACGTTCGCCGCGGCCGCGATCAGCGTCAGGTTGCCGCCGAAGCACGCGCCGAGCGACAGCGCCCACCAGTACGCGTCATCGCCCGTCTCGCCACCCTGCAGCTGCTCGACGACGGGGATCATCGCCGCGGTGAACGGGATGTTGTCGACGACCGCGGAGCCGATCGCCGAGACCCACGTGATGCCGAGCAGTTCGGCGCTGCGATCGCCGTCGGTGACATCGGCGATGGCGTCGGCGACCTGCTGATCGCGCCGGTCTCCTCCAGCGCGCCGACCATCACGAACAATCCGACGAAGAAGAACAGCGTCGGCCATTCGATCCCGCGCAGCGCGTTCTCCACGCTCTGTCGGGTGACCAGCAGCATGACCGTGGCGCCGGCCAGTGCGACGGTCGCGGGCTCGAGGCCGATCGCGCCATGCACGAAGAACGCGAGGATCGTGATCACGAGACGGGCAGGGTGCGTCGCAGCTCGGGCAAATCCTCGATCGAGCGTCGCGCGTCGAGCTGCATGACGCGTTCGTGCGCCTCGGGGGCGATCTGAAGCCGCTTGCGGAACACGAGATACAGCATCCCCGTCACGACGACGAATGCGAGCGCGGCGATCGGCGCGAGGTTCACGAGAAAGTCCGTGAAGGTCAGGCCGGTCGCGCCGGCGATGAGGATGTTCGGCGGGTCGCCGATCAGCGTCGCGGTGCCGCCGATGTTCGACGCGATGATCTCGATCAAAATCAGCGGGATCGGGTCGATGTCCAGCGCGTCGGCGAGCAGAAACGTGATCGGCACCATCAACAGCACCGTCGTGAGGTTGTCCAAGAACGCCGACAGCACCGCCGTCGACAACGCCAGCGATACCACGACTGCCAGCGGCCGGCCCGCGCGAACTGCCCCGCGCGGATCGCCAGGAACGTGAAGACGCCCGTCGGCTCGGTCACCCGGACGATCAGCATCATCCCCGCCAGCAACCCGATCGTCTCCCAATCGACGGCCTCGATCGCGTGCTCCTGGTCGATCGTCTGCGACAGCACGACGAGCAGCGCGCCGACGAGCGCGACCTTCGTGCGGTCCACCCGCTCGGTCGCGATCACCGCCAGCGCCCCGGCGAACACCAG
>CAWIXC010000022.1:0-28229 GCA_963839905.1 uncultured Actinomycetes bacterium
CTCGTGTAGGCGAAGGCGACGTGCACGATGCGTGCGCCGCGGATCGACAGGCTCGTCGTCTCACCGCGGGGGTGGGGTAAACCGCACCACGAGACGCCTGCCAGCCGCATCGTTGCGAGGTCGGGCCGCTGGCAGGCTACGCACCATGACCTGAACAACGCGACGCTCGTGTGGACATCCCCCCGTCCGCGACGATGAAGCCCCCCGGGTGATTCAACCCCGCAGCCGCAAGGCTGCAGCGAATCGCTCGCGCGGCGTCGCCGCCTCACCCCTCCCAGCCAGGCCCTGAGAATCCCGCCCCTCCCGGCGGGCTCAGGACGTTAAGGACCGTGTGCGAGTCAGCGCAGCGCCCAGGCCGGGCTCGACACGTTCTTGGTCAGCCGCCGCGCGCTTCCGCTGGCGGTCGACACGACGTAGAGGTCGCGCCCGCGCACGAAGGCGACGCGCTGGGCGTCGGGGCTGAATGCCGGATCGAGGTCGGGCCCGCTCGTGAGGTCGCGCAGCCGCTTGCCGGTGGCCGCGTCGAAGAGCACGATCGGCCCGGTCACGGGGCCGGGCCCATCGCCGCTGCCCGGCCGCGCGACGGCGGCCACCCGCCTGCCGTCGGTGGAGCCCGCGGGATCGTCGAGCCAGCGCGCGCCATCGACCGCGGCGCTGCGAACGCAGCCCGCGGAGGCGGTGACCGTGCAGATGAACCACGGCTTGCCGCCGTCGCCGAAGGCCTGGCGAACCAGGCTGCGCCCGAGCCAGCCGGCGGACATCATGTCCACCGCGACGATGACGCTTTGCGCGGCAGGCTTGCCGGCGTCGAGCGCGATGAGGTTGCGCTCGAGCGCCGTGCCGCAGGGCGGAAACGGGCACACGACCTCCGGGCGCTGGAGGATGTCGATCCACGCGACGGCGCCACCGTCGGATCGCATGTTCACCTCGGACGCGGCTTGGCGCAGCGCGGTGCCGATCCGCTCGGCGTTCGTGCCGCGTCGCTTCGCCCGGAACACCTCTTCGGCGCGGATGAACGCGAGCTTCGCCCCCGAGCGCGACGCGCTCACCGACGTGTACGGCTTCGCCGGCGTGCCCTTCAGCAGCGTGCGCTTCTTGCCGCTGGCGGCGTCGACCGTGCAGAGCGAGGGGCCGCACACGCCATAGATCACTCCACCTGTCGCCGCGGTGCTCGCAGCCGGCGACACTGCGAGCACCGGAGCGAGCAGCGCAAGGGCGGCCAGAATCCGGGGCATCGCCCGGAGGTTACGGCTTCTGATCGCGCATGCCCTTGACCGCCGTGGAGATCCCCTCGGCGTCGAGCACGTCGGCCATGACGCCGATCTGCTCTTCCCAGGTGTCGTCGTCGACCTGGCTTCTGAACTCCTCTTCGAGCACGTGATACACGGAGAGACCCAACTGGGCCTCGGCCAATGCTCCTGCATAGGTCGGATCGCCGAGCACTACGGTCTCGGCGGCGATCTCCGCGCTTTCGTCGTCCGGAGCGCCGAGGATGACAACGAGGTTGTCGGCCCCGTGCTCGTCGGCTAGGCGCTTGATCACTTCCTGGCTATTCAGGTCCATGGCCCCCGAGGCAGTTCAGACGAAGCACTCCGTCGACGTGTAGGCGACTTTGCCGCCGGCGCTCACGACGCACGCGGCGATCGCCGGACCGGCGACGCCGTCGCGCTCTCCGAGCACGATGACCTGCTTGCTCTCGAACATGGGGTGCTAACTCACCTCCTCTGTCATTTCGGCGAGGCTCTTGTCAAGCCAGGTTTTCAGCTCGGGCGGACTGATCGTCGACGCGGACAAGCGCGCGACCTCCTCCCCGTCCTGCATGAGCAGGAACGTCGGCAGCCCGTGGACCTTCAGGCGGATGCACACCCGGCGGGCCTTCGGCGCCTCGAGCATGACGACGTTGATGTCGTCGCGCTTGGCGGCCAGCTTCTCGACGTGGGGCTTGAGCGCCAGGCACGGCTTGCAGTCCGGGCCCCATACGTCGACGAGCGTGATGCCGCTCGCGACGAGCTCATCGAAGTTCTCGCGTGTCGCCTCGCTTACCGCTGCCATCCGCTCATCCTCCTGCGTCGTCGTTGGATTCGAGCAGCACGCTCATGCCGTCGGACTGCTCGGACATCCGTCCCAAGAACAGGCTGCCCTTTGCGATCAGCTGTACCCGCTGAGCGCTCCCATCGAGCAGCCGGGCGCGCGCGTGCGGAACGTAGCAGAGCGCCGAGGCGATATGGCCTTGTGTCGGAGCGAAGCCGGGCATGCCCCGGTTCGCGACGAAATCGCCCATCTCCTCGCGGCCGATGTCGCCGCGGCGCAGGGCCAGGGCGGCGATCGTCTTGTAGTTGCGCTCGGGGACGTTGCCCGAACCCTGGGGCTCGGTGATCTCGGGGTTGTGCAGCTCGGTCGCGTAGTCGTCGACGTCGGTCGACGCCATCTTCAGGCGGTCAAGCGGCGCGAACACGAGCGCTTCGATGATCCTCGGGTTCGACGAGCCGGCGGCCACGGGATGCTTGCCCACGGAGTCCAAGCGCACGCGCGGGGAGCGGCCGTCGTCGGCCTCGACGATCAGCGCTGATGCGCCCAGGACGTCCTCGAGCACCGGCAGGTCGTGCTTGAGGTGACCTTGGAACTTCATCCCGACCTTCGGGAGCGAGCCGCCCGCGACGACCGCGACCCGCTGGAACACGCCGGCGGCGACGAGGCTGCTCGCGATGACCAGGGCCGGGATCGGGGCGGCGCAGAAGTTCTTGACGTCGCAGCCCGAGGCGTTGACGCAGCCCGCCGCCGCCGCCACCGACTTGCCGAGGTTGCCCCCGCCGCGCTGGTAGCGGTCGCCGATCGCCTCCTCGCCGGAGCCGATGACGTAGTCGATCGAGCCGGGGTCGATGCCGTTGTCGTGGAGGACCCGCAGCAGCGCCAGCGTGGCGGTCGCCTTGCCCGCGAGGTTCTCGAGGAACACATCCGCGGTGAGGGCGGCGTCGCTCTCGTGGGCGCGCCTCACGGCTGCCGCGAGGTGATCGGCGCCGATGTGCAGCTTGAGCGCACCGGGCTCGGCCGCGACCGCTTCCACGTCGCCGGCCGCGGCGGCCACCTTCTCGAGGTCGAAGTGCTGCTTGAGCGGGTGGCACGCGAGCTTCTCGGCGATCGCTCCGGCTTCCTGTGCGCCGAGCCTGACGAGGCCGAAGTCGTCGACCGCGGCGAGCAGCCCGAGGAACTCGTCTTCGGGCATGAGCTCGCCGACGCCCGCGAAGCGCCCCTCGCCGTTGGCGGCGGCACCGACCCACGGTCGCTCGGGCAGGTCGCGCGGGTGGATTGCGCCGAGGTAGGCCTGGTGCGGCCCGTACGCGACCGCCTGCTCGAAGGTGCGCAGGGACGCGAGGAACTGCGCCTCGACCTCCGGATTCTTGGGCAGCTCGCGAGCCGGCTTGGAGCCGTGCCGGCAGAGGCCGGGCACATGGGCGAGGGCCGCGCTCGCGGCTGAGATCACTGGGTCGGGCATGTGGCGCCTACTCTATCAATTCACCGACAAGATATGTCGACTTCCTATGGATTCCGAGTCTGCTGTCGACGCGATCACCGCTCGGCGGAGCGCCGGCGCGGTGCGCGGAGGTGCGGCTGGCTCCCCGCCCAGGCGCGCGAGACGCCGCGCGACCTCGCGCTCGATCAGCGCGGTGAGCCCCGCACGCACGCACGAGCGTTGGCGGGTCATTCACGCCGGTGAGGCGCTGGGCCTCGGTCAGGAGATCGTCGTCGAGCTCCACGGTTGTCGGCGCCGTCGGTCGAAGCGCAGGTGTCCAGGCGAGAGTCTGAGCGATGCCCTCTCGATCCGGCGCTCGCGCTGGAACCGGCGAGGCCCGCTGAACCTGAACGCCGGGGTTCGGCGCAAGCTCTCCGTCGCCGGCCGCTCAGGTGTGGCCGGCGCAGGCCTGATCGCCTCAGCGCGAAGGATGCGCTAGGGGCAACGCCTCGGCTCGCCGCTCTTAGGAAACCGGCTCGCCGTCGAAGATCGTCGGCTCGGTGACCGGCGTCGCGACGGCGTGCAGCGCCCGCTCGAGCAGGGTGCGGCGCCACGCGCGCTCCTGCTCGGGGCCGAGCTCGGGGTCGCCCGCCGGGAACGGGATCCCGCGCGTGGGGACGATGCGCGGCGCCCCGACACGCTTGGCGATCGAGACGAGGTTGCACAGCAGTGCCGTGGGGATCCCTGCGCGCTCTAGCTCCTTCGTGAGCGTTGACCCGCAACGCGTGCCGGTTCCTCAGGTGGCGGTGAGGATCACTGCCTGGATGTTCTGCTGGCGCAGGTCGGCGGCCCACTCCATCCCGAAGCGGCGCGCGTCGGAGACCGTGGTGCCGTTGCCGGTCGTCGCGAGGACCTCGCCGTGCAGACGCCCGATCGCGCCCTCGTTCTCCATCTTGCGAGCGATGTCGAGCGGGAGGATGCGGTTGGGATCGGCGTTGGCCCACTGGGTCGAGAACCCGCCGTGCACCGACTCAAACTCGCCCTCGTTCGCCGAGTCGAGGCCGTCGAGCGAGTAGCGCACCCACTTCGACGCGCGCGCGGATTCGAGCCGGTCGGGGTTTCCGACGGGCACGAAGCCGCCTTCGGTCACCAGTGCGAACAGCGCCGTCGTGGCATCCTCGATCGGTGCGGCGGGGGTGACGCTGTCGAAGTCGGGGAGGGGGATCTCGGTGGCGTCCCTGTCGCCGCTCAGGCGCGTGAGCACGAGGGCGACCGCTCGCTCGGCGGCGCTCGTGTCCGCCATGCGATTGATGCGGGCGACCGGGCCGATGCGCCCGTCCTTCGCGGTGAGCTGCTCGCCGGATGCGACGATGAGCGCGGCGGCGGCGAAGCGTTCGAGCGAGTCCTTCATCTTGCGCGCTGTCTCGCCGCTTTCGACGACGGCCGTGCCGGCGGCCTCGCCCAAGCCGGGGTTCTCTGGATGCATGGAGGCGAGCGCGGGCAGCCCCGCCTCGCTGGCCGCCGCCGCGATGCGCGCGCACGCCATGCCGTAGCGCCCGCTCGTGAAGGCGGGCCCCGCGACGATCATCTCGGCGCCGCGCTCTTGGGCCTGCTTGACGAGGTCGGCGGCGAACTCGGGGTGCGAGGCCGCGTAGTCGTCGCCACACAGGGCGGTGGCGATGATCTCGTGCTCGTCGCCAAGCAGGTTGGCCAGCTTGCGCCCCGGCCCGACGGCCCCGTCGCGCAGCTCCGGCCCGGTGCCCGCGGAGTCCTCGCCGCCCATGCCGGCGAAGAACTGGTTGACGTAGTGAACGATCTTCATCTAGGCGGGCTCCGCGCAGGTGAGCTTGCCCCAGCCGAGCGTGCTCTGGGCACAGTAGATGGCGGCGACGGGCAGCTCGACCTCGTCGGTGGAGTCCTGGTCGAGCAGCGCGATCTTCGTGCGACCTAGAGCGCGCTCGACGGCGGGAAGCGTCATCCGCTCATCGTAGTTTCCGGTGCTGACGAGCGCGGTGGCCTTGGTGGGGGGGACCACGAGCGGCGGCCCGGTCCCGTCGCGCCCGGCCATCTCGGCGAGGATCCCCACCGCGGCGATCCCCTCCTCCTCGAGACGATCCATCTTGAGCGAGACGTCGGCGTCGGCGTTGCCGCCGCCCTCCTTGGTGGCGATCACCGCGTCGAGGTTCAGCGACTTGCACAGGCGCGCGGCGTGCGCGGAGACGAGCTCCTTGTTGGCCTGGTCGACGGGCTCCGGGCACAGGATGAGCGCGGCGAGCTCAAGGTCGTCGTTGGAGCGCAGGGCAGCGACCACGGGGTGCGTCTGGTGCAGGATCGTCGGGTTCTTCAGAGCGGGGTGCCCGTACTGCCCGCTGACCACCGCCCCGTCGTCGAGCTCGCCGGGTGAGATGACGGTCGCCAGCCCGCCGGACATGCTGCGCCCGTAGACGAAGACGTCCTTGAACTTGCCCTGAGTCTGGAGGTTGAGGATGACGCCGACCCGCGGCTTGCCGTTCTCGGATGATCCCGCTTCCGCCACCTCCTCCACGGCGTCGGGCTCGGCCTCCAGCGCCGCCTCCGCAAGGTGGGCGGCGACCTTGACGAGCCCGCGCCGCAGCGCCACCTCGACGTCCCCCCAGTCCGCATCCTCCGCGGGCGTCCACTCGACCACGAGGTTGTGCGTCGCGGCGAGCGGCGAGAGCGGCGCCGCCGGCCCTGACATGTCGATGACCGCCTCCTGCGCGCGTGGTAGAAAGCCCGCGGCCAGCACGGCGGCGCCGCGCAGCACGTGGGTGGTCCCGCGCCCCGCGGGCATCGCGGGACCGAGCAGCCCGGGGAACACGCCACCCCCACCGGGTCCCTTCGAGCAAGGCTGAATGGCGTCCAGCACACCGACGATCCGCACGGAGTCGCCGGGCGAGGCGACGCCCAGCTGGACCTCGGCGAACGCCGGGTCGCGAAGCAGGTCGAGCACGCTCTCCTCACCGGCGGTCAGGCGCCCTTCGGAGTAGCTCGTGCGCTCACCCAGCTCGAGCTCGCGCACCTCGTGCACCACCCGCGTCAGCCCGGCCTCCGCGTTCATCCTCCGCATCCTTCCAGATGTCGCCGGCGCTGGCGAGGTGCATGCAGCCGCGCCACGGGACGCCCGCGGGTAGCTATCTCACCCCCGCACCGTGGACTTTCACCCGCCGAATCGTGACTGCGAGGGATGCGCCGAGCAGCTTTCTACAGGCAGGATCGGCTTCACAGCGGCACACCGACAGGCATCTAGAAGGGCGGCTCCCGATGGGGACGATAGGGATCAGCCCGATCCGCGTTCGAGCTTCTCGAACGCTCGTCGAGCAACCTGCACGACCGCGTACCCGAACGCTGCGCTGGGCGCTGCGTCTCGCCGTGGCCTCGCTGATGCTGCTCGCGCTCCCACCGATCGCCCGGGCCGCGAATCCCGTCGTGGAGGAGAACGCCAGGGCCGGCGATCCCGGGTGGAACGTGCTCGACATCGAGCCGGGCATGCTCGAGGGCTACGCGAGTCGCATCTCCGCACTGCCCGGCGACAGCGTCGACCTGAAGGTCAGCACCAACTCGGCGGCGACCTATCGCGTCGAGGTGTACCGCCTCGGTTGGTACGGCGGCGCCGGCGGGCGCCTCATGACCTGCCTGCCGAGTTGCACCGGCTCCAAGGCGGCGATCCGCCAACCCTATCCCACGCTTGACCCCGCGACGGGGCTCGGCGCCGCCGGCTGGACCACGACGGACTCGTTCACGGTCGCAAGCACGTGGGTGAGCGGCTACTACGTCGCGCAGGTCAAGCTCACGAGCGGCGAGCAGGTGGGACACGCCTTCACCATTCCGCTGATCGTCCGCGCCCCCGCGACGCGCACGAAGACGATGCTCGTGCAGGCGTCGTCGAACACGTGGCAGGCGTACAACAAGTGGGGCGGCAAGAGCGTCTACGACTCCAACAGCACGGACCAAGCTCGCGCGTTCAAGATCTCGTTCGACCGGCCGTTTCACCGCGACAGCCAGCGGCTGTACGACTATGACCTGCAGCTCGTGCGCTTCCTCGAGCGCGAGGGCTACGACGTCCAGTATCAGTCCGGCACGGACACCGACGCCGACCCGCTGAACCTGCGGAGCTTCCGGATGGTCATCAGCGCCGGCCACGACGAGTACTGGTCGAAGAACATGCGCGACGCCTTCGAGGGCGCGCGTGACGCGGGCGTGCACCTCGCGTTCTTCGGTGCCAACATCGGCTACTGGCAGATGCGCTACGAGGACGGCGGCCGCACGATGGTGGTCTACAAGGACCGCTCGGCCGATCCCGAACCGGACCAGACGCTGAAGACGATCCAGTTTCGCGTCCTCATCCCGGCGCGGCCGGAGTGCGAGCTCATCGGCGTGCAGTTCGGGGGTTCGATCTCCACCAACCTCTACCGCGACTACGGCGTCGAGGCCGCGTCGCTCGGCGATTCCTGGTTCTCCGGCACCGGGTTTCTCCCCGGAGCGACGATCCCGCTCGTGATCGGCTACGAGTGGGATGACATCGTGCCCGGCTGCGCCGTGCCCGGCCCGCTGACGGTGCTGATGCGCTACGACGGCGGTGTCGCCGAGCCGTCTGCCGGCGCGACGCGCTACACGGCCCCGTCCGGCGCGAGGGTCTTCGCGGCCGGCACGATGAACTGGAGCTGGAAGCTCGACAACTTCGTCCAGGCGGGCTACGACCCGGTAGGCCACGGTGTCGACGCCCGCGTCCAGGCCCTGACACGCAACGTGCTCAACCTCCAGCCCGCCCCGGCCAACCTCCCGCCGGTCGCGAGCATGACGCGCAGCGTGGACGAGCCGCAGGCGGGCAGATCGCTCACGTTCACCGACACGTCGACCGACGCCGACGGCACGATCGCCGCCCGCGCGTGGGACCTCGACAACGACGGCCAGTTCGACGACGGGACCGCCAAGACCGCGACGACGACGTTCGCGAACGCCGGATCGTTCACCGTGCGCTTGCGCGTGACCGACGACGACGGCGCCACCGACATCGCGACGATGACGTTGATGGTCGGGGTAGCCCCGCCGTCCGGGGGGCGCTACACCCTCGTCCAGCACCGCGAGTCGTTCGCGTCGGCCACGGCGACCTCCGCCACGGTGACGACCGTGATCTCGCTGACGCGCGGCAACGTCGTGGTCGTCCTGGTCGGCTGGGGCAGCCAGAACGGGACCGCGACGGTCAGCGACGGACTCGGCAACAAGTACTCGTCGCTCGGCCAGCCCATGCGCTTCTCGAAGACCAACAGCAGCGCGCAGCTGTTCTTCGAGGACAACGTCAAGCACGGCGGAGCCACCACCATCAAGGCCAAGTTCTCGTCCTCGGTCAAGAACCGCTTCATGGCGTTCGGCGAGTTCGATCGCTCGGGCTGAGTGCGAGGGGCTTTCCGACCTCCGAAGTTGCGGCCGGAACATGACCTAAGCCCCGCGTACGGTGTGTCGAGCGACCACCGAACAGAGGAGCTTGCAATGCCCGAGCGACACGGATACATCCCCGGCGTCCCATGCTGGGTCGACACCAGCCAGCCCGATCCCGAGGCGGCGGCCGCCTTCTACAGCGGTCTCTTCGGCTGGGAGGTCAAGGATGTGATGGCGCCGGAGTCCGAGGGCACGTACCTCGTCGGGCAGATTCGCGGCGGCAGCGTTGCTGCGGTCTCGTCGATTCCCGAGGGTGCGCCGCCCATGGCGATGTGGAACACCTACATCTGGGTCGAGAGCGCCGACGAGAGCGTCGCCAAGGTGGACGACGCGGGCGGCAGGACGCTGATGGGTCCGTTCGACGTCGAGGACGCAGGGCGGATGGCGGTGTTCGCCGATCCCGAGGGCGCGGTGTTCTGCGTCTGGGAGGCGAACGTGCACCAGGGCGCGCAGGTCGTCAACGAGGCCGGTGCCTTGAACTTCAACGGCCTGCACACCCGCGACGTGGCTGGCGCGAAGTCCTTCTACGGATCGGTGTTCGGCTGGACCACCCTGGATCTGGGTGGCGCCGTGATGTGGACGTTGCCCGGTTATGGCGACCACCTCGAGGAGAGCAGTCCCGGCCTGCGCGAGCAGCTGGCCGAGTCCGGCGGGCCGGCGGGTTTCGAGGACGTCGTGGCGAGCATCAACCTCCTCGACGACGACCGGCCGGACGCCCCGCCGCACTGGGATGTGACCTTCGGCGTCGATGACGCCGACGCCATCGCCGCGAAGGCCACCGAGCTCGGCGGCAGGGTGGTCGTCGCGCCGTTCGACGCCCCGTGGGTCAGGCTGACCATCCTCGCGGACCCCGCGGGCGCGACGTTCATCGCAAGCCAGTACGTGCCGGGGAACAAGGATCTCGCGGCCCAGCCCGACGGGGCGGCCAGCGCGGCGTAGGCGCGGCCGGCGCGGCGTAGGCGCGGCCGGCGCGGCGTAGGCGCGGCCGGCGCGCCCGCGTGGTGCGCGGACGCTGTCGCGCTGCTGGTCAGCGAAGCTGCGCGCGCAGCTCGCGGCCGTCCGTGCCGGTCAGCCGCACGGCGGCGACCTCGCGCACCGCGACCGGCAGCGCGTGACCCCAGACCGGGCCGGCCGTCGCGGGGTGAAATCCACCCAGTTCGCGTGCGGCGCCGCCGCGCAGCGAGATCCCGACCCGCCACGGCCCGCCGGACGAGGCGGCGTCGTCGTCGAGCACGACCGTCAGCCACGGCTGGTCGCCTTGGTAGGCGAACACGACCCCGCGCTTGGCGCCCGCCGCGTCGCGCAGCTCCCTGGCCGCGAGGTACTTGCCACCCGCGGTCGCCAGCACGGCGCGGTAGTGCGCGCCGAGCTCGCGCTCCTCGCGCGTCGCCGACAGCGTGACCCATGTCGCGCCGCACGCTGCGAGCAGCGCGGTGACGGCGACCGCGGGCACGAGCCGCCGCCAGCGGCGGGCCGGCGGGGGGGCCGGCAGCAGCGCGTCGAGCACCCGGCTCTCGAAGCCTGGCGGCGGCTCCCGGGCGGGCGCCGCGGTCAGGATCTCCTGCGCGACCACGGCAAGCTCGTCGAGATGCGCGCGACAGGCCGGGCAGCCGCGCGTGTGCTCGAGCACGCGTGCACGCTCCTCGCCGTCGAGCACGCCGAGCGCGAGCTCGGTGGCCGCCGCACGGATCTCGTCGCACCCCGCGCCGCTCACCGGTCGCTCACCTCCAGCTGGGAGCGCAGCTTCAGCATCGCGGTGCGGATCCTCGTCTTGATCGTCCCGAGCGGTGCCTGCTCGATCTCGCTGATCTCGCGCGCCGTGCGTGCGCAGACCGCGGCGAGGACGAGCGCGCGGCGCTGCTCGGCCGGCAGCCCCGCGATCGCCGCGCGCACCCGGCGGGCTTCGTCGTCGCCGAGGCGCGGCTCGTCCGGCCCGGCCTCGTCGGCGGGCCGCTCGAGGAACAGCCGCGCCGACGGGTCGACAGGGACCGTACGCCGCATGCGTCGCGCGTCGATCGCCACGTTTCGCGCGATCGTCAGCAGCCATGGCGCCACACGGCCTCGGGCCGGCTCGTACACCTCGGCGTGCCGCCATGCCCGGACGAACACCTCCTGCGCGGCCTCCTCGGCTTCGTGGGGATCGCCGAGGATCGTCAGTGCGAGCCCGTACACCCGGCTCTGAAAGCGCCGCACGAACGCCGCGGCCGCGTCGGGGTCACGCGACGCCATGCCGGCGAGCAACGCCTCATCGGACACGCCCCACATCTCGTGATACGTAGCGGACCGGCCGACGGATTGCCCGGCCCGTGTGCCTACGACCCCGTGCTCAGCACAGCGACTGGTCCAGCCGGACGGTCAGCGTGGCGGGGTTGCTCATGCCGGAGCTGTTGCCGGCACGATCGACCGCGACGACGGTCCATGTGTTCGTCCCTTCGAACGTGTAGAGCCAGGCCGATGCCAGCCCCGGCGCGGTCACGTGGCGCAGGACCCCGTTGAGGTAGACCTCGTACTCGATCGCCGACTGTGGATCGGCGTTGTCGGTCGATGCGCCCCACGCCAGCACGTTGCTGCCGCAGAAGTCGTCGGCCGGCTGCATGGCGGTCAGATTCGTCGGCGTGGTGGGCGGCGTGGTATCGCTGCTCGGGTCGAGCGCGACGGTGACGGCGTTGCTCGCGGCGGACAGGTTGCCCGACGTGTCGCGCGCCCGGACCGCGAAGGAGTGCGTGGTGCCGGGCGTCAGGTGGCGCACACGGAACGTCCGCTCGCTCGTGGTCCCGACCACCGCGCCGTCCATGAGCACCTGGTACATGAACCCCCAGTTGTCCGTGGAGCGATCCCACGTCATGGACACGCTCGACGGCGTCGTCGCGGTGACGCGGAAGTTGCCTGGCGTCGTCGGCGCCGTCACGTCCGGAGCGGTGGACCCGGTCACCGGGCTGCTCAGCGCGGACTCGTTGCCGGCCGCGTCGGCGGCCTTGATGCGGAAGGTCCACTCCTTGCCCGGCACCAGGCCGGTGACCGTCTTCGCCGGCGGGACGGGCGAGCCCCAGATGCAGTAGCCGGGGGCGGGGATCGTGAAGCCCGAGTAACACGTGACGTAGTGATGGATGCTGCCCGAGTTGTCCGTCGAGGCATTCCACGCGACGCTGACCGTGTCCTCGGTCGCCGCGGTGATCCGCACGTTCGTCGGCACGGTGGGCGCCGTCGTGTCCGGCTTCGGTGGCTTCGCCGAGACAGCCGGAGCTGCACCGGCCAGCATGGCGAGCGCGATGCACGTACTTGCAGCGACGCGGATCTTCATCGGTACTCCCCCTCGAGCTCTCTAACGATGCGGTCACAGGTACTACGAGCGAACCCCCGCGGGGGATTGCGATCGGCCGGAGGTCTTGGGGCGCTAGGGTTGTCGCCCGTTCGCCCGCGCGCGACGACGACCCGCAAACCATGTGCTCCGACGCCCATCCGATGCCCGGCCCGACCGCATGGCCGTAGACGACTCGCTGGTCGCGCTGACGTCGCTCTCGCATGGCGCGGGGTGCGGCTGCAAGCTGCCCGCGGCGGCGCTGCTGCCGATCGTCCGGGGGCTACCTGCCGTGGACGAGCCGCGGCTGCTGGTCGGCTCGAACACGGCCGACGATGCGGCGGTCTTCAAGCTGACCGACGAGATCGCGCTCGTCATGACGATCGACTTCTTCACCCCGATCGTCGACGACCCATACGACTTCGGGCGGATTGCGGCGGCGAACGCGCTGTCGGACGTCTACGCGATGGGTGGCGTGCCGCTAGCGGCGATGAACGTCGTGGCGTTTCCGCTCGAGCAGCTCGGCGGTGAGGTGCTGCGCGAGATCCTGCGGGGTGGTGCCGACGTCGCGGCGGCGGCGGGGATCGCGGTCGTCGGCGGGCACTCGATCGACGATCCCGAGCCGAAGTACGGGATGTCGGTCACGGGCACGGTGCATCCCGACGAGCTGATCTCCAATGCGGGCGCGCGCGCGGGTGACGTGCTCGTGCTGACGAAGCCGCTTGGGGTGGGCGCGATCACGACCGCGCGCAAGCGTGGGCTGCGCGACGACGACCTGCTGGCGCGCGCGGTTGCGACGATGACCGCGCTGAACGACGTCGCGTCGGCGGCGGCGCGGGGAGCGGGTGCGCACGCGATGACCGATGTCACGGGCTTCGGGCTGCTCGGCCATCTGCACTCGCTGGGGCGCGCGAGCGGTGTCGCCGCGGTGATCGACGCGGCGGCCGTCCCGGCGATCGACGGCGTGCTGGACCTGCTCGACGGCGAGGACGCCGTCTCGGGTGGCAGCCGTCGCAATCGCGAGTACGCCGAGACGTTCACGACGTTTGCCGGCGGCGTGGGGGAGGCCCGGCGGCGCCTGGTGTGCGATGCGACGACGTCGGGCGGGCTGCTCGTCGCGGTCGCGCCCGAGGCTGCGGCGTCGCTGCCCGGCCCGATCGTCGGCGAGATCGTCGACGGCGAGCCCGGCGCCATCGCGGTGCGATGATCGCCCCGCACGGGCGACAACAGCCTGGAGCGGCCCGGGCCCGGTGGCCCATCCGGTCTTCAAAACCGGCGGGGCGCGACACATCGCGCTGGAAGGTTCGACTCCTTCGCCGTTCCGTCTGAGCGACCGCCGACGGCTACGCTACGCCGCAGCCGCGCGCAAGGCTTCGGCGACGATGTCTGCGACATCGCGTCCTTCGCGTGCAGCACGTTCGGTGAGGCTCGTGAGCGTCGCGGCGGAAACGGGCACCGAAACGGTCACGGCGATGTCCGGGTTGGCCGTATGCCGTATCGCCTGCGTGCTGTCCAGGAGGTGGTCGAAGGCTCCGGGGGGATGGTCGTGCGCGTCAGGCATCGCGTTCATGATGACGAGTCAGCGGGCCCTGCGGTAGATGGCGATCTGCGCCGGCGTCGAGTCCCATGCTGTGCGCACGTGCCAGCGCCCGTGGTCGCCGTGATCTTGCTCCACGACCGCCGTGACGAACCGGCCGTCGCGCGTCGGTCCGATCGCCCACAGGCTGCCCTCGGCGCGGGGATTGGGATTGCCGACCGTCACCACGGGCTCGGCGCGGAACACATCGGCGACCTCCTCGGGGACAGCCCGCGTGCGGCGAGCTTGCGGATTGCTTCCAGATTGAAGACGAGCCCGAGGAATGGCACGCCCGAAACGGTATTCGTCGGGCTGGATCGTCAGGCGGCGTGTCCTCGCCCTCGACGCTGTCGAGGATGAGGGGTGTCGGCCATGCACGAGTCGGTACTCATCGCGCCTTCCTCGCAAGGGTACGCTCGACACCTTGCGCGGGGAGCGCCAGGCTGGCGTGGTTGGCTATCTTGGCGCTATGAGCGCAGATCCAACGGAATTGTCGGTGAGCGAAGCACGCAATCATTTCTCGGACGCAGTCAATCGTGCGGCCTTTGGCGGCGAGATCACGTATGTCACTCGAGGCCGCGGGCAGCAGCGTGCTGCCGCGATCGTGCCAGCCGACCTCGTCGAGCGCTACGAGGAGCTCGTCGACCGCGAGGACGGGCGTATCGCGTCGGAGCGACTGGCCGACCTCGATGCGGGCCGGGTCGCGCCGGTGCCGGCTGACGAGGTGACCCGGGCGCTCGAGCAGTGAGCGATCTCGGGCCGTACGTCGTTCAGTACGACCCGAGGGGCGATGAAGGAGCTGACGAAGCTCGACAAGCCGGTCGCGCGGCGGATTGCCGGGCCATCGATGGCCTTGGTGCGCAGCCGCGGCCTCCGAGCGCCCGATCGCTGGTCGGCTACCCGGGCCTATGGCGCCTCCGGATCGGCGGCTACCGCGTGGTGTACGCGATCAAGGACGCCGAGCTGGTCATGCTCGCGCTGCGTGTCGCCCATCGCAGGCACGTCTACCGCAACCTCTGATCTGCCGTCACGGCGGATCTGGTGCGCGTGGGTCGCTCCCGGTTCGCCGCGGTAACGTGCGACCGCAGACCGTGTGCTCCGAGGTCCCACCGATACCTGCCCCGGCGGCATGAGCGACCGCGACCGCTTGCGCGACCTGCCGTCCGTCGACCGGCTGGCGACCGCGGTCGCGCGCGCCGAGCTGCAGGCGCGGCGCGAGGAGCTGCTCAACGGTGGCGGCGAAGGCGACGACGCGACCGTCGACCTCGTCGCGCGGGCGCGCGCGCGCCTGCGGCCGCGGCTGCGGCGCGTGCTCAACGCGACCGGCGTCGTCGTGCACACGAACCTCGGGCGTGCGCCGCTCGCCGTCGAGGCGCAGGCCGCGGTCGCCGCGGCCGCCAGCGGCTACAGCAATCTTGAGCTCGACCTGGGCAGCGGCGAGCGCGGCTCGCGCCACGACCATGTCGAGGAGCTGCTGTGCGAGCTGACCGGCGCGGAGGCCGCCATCGCTGTCAACAACTGCGCGGCGGCGGTGCTGCTCGCTTGCGCCGCGCTCGCGGGCGGGCGCGACACGATCGTCTCGCGGGGGCAGCTGATCGAGATCGGTGGCGGCTTCCGGATCCCCGAGGTCCTCGAGGCCGCGGGCACGCGGCTCGTCGAGGTGGGGACGACGAACCGCACCCGCCGCGCGGACTACGAACGCGCGCTGGCCGCCGGGGGCGAGCACGTCGGGGCGATCCTGCGCGCGCATCCCTCGAACTTCCGCACGGTTGGGTTCGTCGAAGAGGTGGAGATCGAGGCGCTGTGCGACCTGGGCGCGCCGGTGATCGACGACGTCGGCTCGGGTGTAATCGGCGACGACTTCGAGCTGCTTGCGGGCGAGCCACCCGTGCGACGGTCGGTGCGCGCCGGCGCCGCCCTCACGACCTTCTCGGGCGACAAGCTGCTCGGCGGCCCGCAGGCGGGGCTGCTGGTCGGGACGCGCCAGGCGGTCGACAAATGCCGCCGCCATCCGCTCGCCCGCGCGGTACGCATCGACAAGCTGTCGCTCGCCGCGCTTGAGGCGACGCTCCAGCTCCACCGCGACCCCGCGGCCGCACGCCGTGCGCTGCCGGTGCTTGCCATGCTCGACGTCGACGAGGAAACGCTGACGCGGCGCGCGAACGAGCTCGCGCAAGCCACCGGCGGAACGGTCGTCGCATCGACGGCGCGTGTCGGCGGCGGTGCGCTGCCGCTGCTCGAGCTGCCGGGCCCGGCCGTCGCGATCGACCCCGGCCCGGCCGGTGCGACGGCCCTAGCGGCGGACCTCCGAACAGGCGATCCGGCGGTCGTGGGTCGTATCCACGACGGCCGGCTGCTGCTCGACCCACGCACGCTCACCGACGACGAGGCGCGCGACGTGGCACGCGCGGTGCGTGCTGCACCGACGCTGTGGACACGCGGCCCTGTCCCGATCGCCGCGGGCGAGCCGAGCCATCAGGAACTGCTCGATGCCGATCGCGAGGACCAGCTGTGATCTGCCGAAGGCGACCTCGCGCTGCTGCGCGGCGAGGCTGGCTCGGATTCCTCGGCAGTTCGTCTGGCCTTGCGCGAGTCCGCCGCGAGGCGGCGGCGTCGGTCGGCCTTGCGCCGAGAAGCGCAGCTGGCTGCGAGCGACGAGCGCGACATCGCAGCATCGCGAGAAGTCATGGCCGACATGGAGACGATTTCGCCCGATTGGCCGCCGGCTCGGCCTATGAGTCGTTGGGCGGCTCGGATGCGCACGCGGCCCTGACGCTCGAACCGCCGGGGCAGACGGCAAGCCTGCCGCCGCGTCAGCCGAACGCGCCCGAGGCGCCGCTCCATGCGAGCTTCAGCTGCTCCTCGTACTCCTCGGGATCCGGCCTCTCCTTCTCGCTGACCTCGGAGTCCAGGACGTAGCGCTCCTCGGCGGAGGTGCGCCACTCGACGACCTGCTGGCGCAGCTGCGCCCACGTGTCCATGTTCGTCGGCCGCGGCCAGGGCACGTCGTGTGTCAGGAAGTCGAGCTTCGCGAACCTCGTGTGGTCGACCGGGGTGTTGTCGAACTGCGACAGCCACGCGCTGCACATATGCGACAGGCGGTTGGACTGCACGGGTGGCGAATCGCCAAAGCCGAACAAGTTGAGCAGCGTGGTCGGGTACGGGTTCGCCGCGAGCTTGGCGACCGCGGCGAAGCCCTTGCAGACGGCCGCCGGCGCCTTCGCTGCACCCACGTGGACGCGCTGCAGCACGGGCTGGCGCGGCGCGGCGGGGGCCGCGGTGCGCGCCTCGCGACAGCGCAGCAGCAGGTCGCCGAGATGGTCGTGCGGCGCCTCGCCCTTGCGCCCCGCGGGCGGCGTCACCCCGGGCGATCGTTGCAGGAGCTCGCCGTGCCGAGCCGGGCGCGGGGCCGGCAGCGGCGGCGCGGGCATCGCGCGCCGATCGCGGCGTATCGCGGTCGCGCTCACCATGCGGCTCGTCCCGAGACGGCGGCGTCCAGCATGACCCGACCGTAGCCCGCGTCGCACGGAGATTCAACCCTCCGATCGGCGTCGTGTTGCGGGAAGGTAATCGCCCGCAACCTCGCCGTGCCGCCTGGGCGGTCGATCGGGCCATTGACGTCGACGAGCCACGCTCATTGCCGTTTGCAGCGCTTTCTGCATCACCACTGGTTACGTCCGATCCAAGGCGGACGATTTCGAGATGTCTGAGCACGTGCTCGACTCCTCCGACGAACGGCGGACGCTGGTGCTCGTGGTTGCCCTGCGCGTGCTACGAGACCCCGTGCTTGCCCTCGACGCGACAAACGAGGCACTCGCCGCCCAACAGTCCGGAGCGGACCACTTGGCCGCGCTCGAGTGTCTCGGCAGGGTCGTCGAGGCGGCCCGGCGTGACGGTCGAGTCCCGTCGATCGAGCGCCGTCGCCATAGAACCAGGCTCGAGCTCGTGCAGGTGGGTCCCGCCCTGCGCGCGGAGCTGCACGCGCTCGGATCCTGCAGGCTGGCCCGCGGCGCAGAGCCTTTCGCGCTCGCCGACGACGTCATGCGTATCGTCGCGCAACTCGAGCGCGAGGCCCCGACGATCCAGACGCTCGGCTCGATCGCATCGTCCGGGCTCGTCGTAGCCCTCCCGACCGAGGTCGCCGAGCGCCATGGCGATTGAGCTTTCGCCCACCTTGAGCGCTGCGCTGCGCGTCGCGCCTCCGCCGGCGGCGCCGCCCGTCCGGACCAGCGACGAGCCGCTGCGCCGTCACTCCGTGCTGCGCTACGCGAGCGCCGAGGAGGCGGAGTCCTACCGGCGGATCATGCGCGTGCTGTTCCTCGAGCACCAGGCCTTCGGGCTGCGCCTGCGACCGACGCAGGTCGCCGAGCGACTCGCGACGCGGTACGGCAGACGGATGGATCCCGCGCTGCTTGAGGACCGCCTCGCACAGCTTGTCAGTTGGGGCGCGATCGAGCAGGAGCACGACGCGAGCCTCGCGGCTTCGGCGCAGGAGTGGCGTCGCAACCGCTTCACGTTCGACGTCACGCCCGCCGGCCGCCTCACCGAGGAGTTGCTCGCGCGGCTCGACGGGCTGGGTCGCGAGCACGCCGTGCTCGACGGCCAGCGAATCCCTGCGATCCGCGCGGCCCTGGACCGCCTCGCGACGGAGCTCGAGGATGCGGCGCCGGACGGGTTGCGGTTGCGCGGCAACCTGGAGCGGGCGCTCGCCGAGCTCGAGGCGTTGCACGCGGGCGCGCTGACGTTCATGTCCTCGCTCAGCGCGCTGATCCGGCGCTCCGAACGCGTCGACGAGGAGTCCTTCGAGCGCTCCAAGGGCTCGATCGTCGAACATCTCGAGGTCTTTCGGCGAGACCGCCGGCGCTGGACGCGCGACGTGCTCGCCGCGATCGAGCGCATCGAGCGGGCCTCATCCGCGGGGCGCCTCGTCGAGCTCATCGTCGCCGCCGAGGAATTCGTCGAGCTGCCGGGCGGCGCGCCGGCATCCGCGCAGCGAGCGCGTCGCAGCGAGGAGCTCGCGGGCCAGTGGGCCGGCCTGCGGACGTGGTTCGTCGGCGACGACCGCGCCGCTGGCTCTCCCTGGCGAACGCTCGACGAGAACGTCGTGGAGGCAATCCGCGCGCTGCTCGACATCGCGGAGCGGCTCATCGCCCGCCGCACCGACCGCGTCGACCGCGCGACCGTCTTCCGGCACCTCGCCGGACTCGCGCAGCAGGCCCCGGCGGGGACAGCCGTGGAGGTCGTGCGCCGCGCATTCGGGCTCCTGCAGCCGCGCCACGTCGGGGTCCCGGAACGCGATCCGGGGGACGTCGCGTCCCCCGGCCGGACGCCGTGGGCCGCGGCCCCGGCGGCGCCGGTCGTCGCTCACCTGCGCCGCCCCGGCGTCCCGATGCCCGGCCGCGGCCGTTCGGCACGCCTTCTCGACCTGACGGGGGGACACGCTCGCATGATGCAGCGGCGCCGCGCGGAGCGAACCGAGCTGGAGGCCGTCCTGCGGCGCTTCGCCGCGCGCAGCCCGCTCACGCTCTCGGCGCTTGACGAGCTCGACCCGCGCGGCTTCACGTACCTGCTCGGCTGGCTCTCGCGCGCGTACGAGACGCCGGCGGTCGGTGGGCGGCGGCGGGCGAGCTCCAGCGATGGTCGAGCCGAGATCGTGCTCGTCGCGCCGCCGGACGGGGCGCGAACCGTGCTCAGAGTCCCGGACGGCCGGCTCGACACGCCCGATTACCGGCTCGAGGTGAGACTGCGATGAACGTCCGCGAGCTCGACGCCGAGCAACAGCGCCAGACCGCGTTCCGGGCGCTGCTCGCCGCGCCGTTCGTCGGGGCGGGCGACGAGGAGTTCGCGCTTGTGCGCCGGCACGAGCCCGAGCTGACGCGGATGGCGACCGACGTCTTCGGCTACCGGCTGTACGTCGGCCCCAGCGCGGCGCGCTTGGTCGGCGTTCCAACCGAGCGCTCGGCCGCGCGGCCGCTGCGTGTCCCACCGACGAGCGAGTCCGGGCGCAAGCGCCCGCGCGACGAATGGCCGTGCCTCTCAGACCGCGGCGCGGTGCTGCTCCTCTGCATCCTTGCGGCACTCGAACGCGGTGGGGCGCAGACGGCGCTCGCCGAGCTCGCGCGCGACACGGCGGCGTCGGCGGCCGACTGCGATCCGGCGATCCGCATCGACTTCGAGGCGCGCGCCGAGCGACTCGCGTTCGCCGACGCGCTCGAGCTGCTCGTCTCGTGGGGCGTCCTCGATCATACGGCCGGCTCGAAGGCGAGCTATCGCAGCCTCGACGCAGGCGAGGACGAAGCGCTACTGACTGTCGATCGACGGCGACTCGCCGCCCTGCTCCGTGACCCCTCGCGGGCACTCGAGGCCGACACCGCGCAGGCGATCGACACGCTCAGCGAGGGCTACGCTCCGACCGTCGAGGGCGCGCGGCGGGCCGTCGCGCACGAGTTGGCACGGCGCCTCGTCGAGGATCCCGTGCTCCTGCTCGACGAGCTCGACGAGGGGAGCCGCACGTACTTCCTCGGCCAGCGCGCGCGGATCGAGGACGCGGTCGCGCGTGCCACCGGCTTGGACGTCGAGCGCCGCGCCGAGGGCACCGCCCTCGTGACCGACGATCGCGCCCTGACGGACCTGCCATTCCCGACGCGCGCGACGGCCAAGCAGGCTGCGCTGCTGCTGTGCGACGCGTTGGTCGGGGAGGCCCGCGCCGCTCCGGGGGCGCAGGGCGTGGTCGCGCACGAGCGGGTCGTCGCGCTCGTGCGTGGCCTCGTGGACGAGCACCGCGCGCACTGGCAACGCGATCCGCAGGACCCGGCCGTGGTGGCCGCGCTGGCCGCCGATGCCGTGGCGACGCTCGTCGCCCTTGACCTCGTCAACGCCGATCCGTCGGGTGCGCTCCGCCTGCGGCCACTCGCCCACCGCTTTCGCGATCCCGAGCTGCGCCGGGCGTCGGAGGCGACGTCGTGAGCGTGGCGCGCTTCGTCCCGGCGCGCGCCGGGATCATCAACCTCTACGAGTACGCCGATCAGACCTTCGAGTTCGCCGACGGGCGGCTGCTGCTGCGCGGTCACAACACCTCTGGGAAGACAAAGGTCCTCGAGCTCCTGTTCCCGTTCTGCCTTGACGGCGACATCTCGCCTACGCGGCTGGACCCCTTCGCCGGCACGGCCAAGGAGATGAAGTGGAACCTTGTCGGCTGCGTCGAGCAGGACACGCGCGTCGGCTATGTCTGGATCGAGTTCGAGCGAGCCGACGGGCGCGGCGGGGTCGAGCGCATCACGGCGGGCATCGGGATGAAGGCCTGGCGCGATCGGCCGGGGGTGACGCGCTGGTACTGGATCCTGAGCGACCAACGCGTCGGCGAGGACATCCGGCTCGTCCGCGAGGACCGCGAGCCGCTCTCGCGCGCCGATCTCGTCGCGGTGCTGGGCGACGATGGCGAGTTGCTCGGGACGGCCTCGGAGTACCGCGATCGCTTGCGCCAGCGGATCTTCGGCTTTGCGACGGCTGAGGAGTACCGCGTGATGCTCGAGCTCATGCGCCAGCTACGCCGGCCACACCTCTCCAAGAGCCTGGATCCGGCGGGCGTGGCGGCGATGCTCGCGTCTGGCCTGCCCGCGGTCGACGACGGGCTGCTGCGCCGCCTGGCTTCAGGCCTCGAGCAGCTCGAAGCGCTCGAGCTCGGGCTCGCGCGCATCCGGGCGAACCGCACACGGTTGCGCTCCTTCCACGACCGGACCTACCGCGCGTACGCACAGGCGCTCGTGCGCGAGCGCGGACAGGCGCTGCGTTCGGCGGACACCGCGGCCCGGGGCGCAGCCGAGGCCTTGCGGGACGCCACCGCACGGGCCGAGGGCCTGCGCGACGACGAAGCGCGGCTGGCAGAGGAGCAGGCAGCGCGCCAAGCACAGCTGACGACGCACGAGGGCGAGGAGCGCGCGCTCGTGACGTCGGCCGCGTGGGCATCGGTCGCCGAGGTCGCCCAGCTCGGGCGGTCCGTTCAGGCCGAGCTCGCGACCGCGGCCGCTCGTCGCGATGCTGCCACCGAAGCTGCCGCGGAGCTCGTCGGGGGCGAGGCGCAGCTCGTCACCGCGACGGCCGCCGTCGACGCTGCCGCGGCGGGAGCCGGCGAGCGACTCGACGACATCGACGCCATCGCCCGGGCCGCCGGCCTCGCGGAGCGCGCCACGGCTCTGCGCGACCAGCTGGGATCCGGCTTTGCGCCGGTTGCGTGGCGTGACGCCTTGCGCGATCTCGCGCACGGCACGCGCGCGGTGCTCGTGCGCCAGGGCGAGCTGCGTCGCGCGGTGCGGATCGCCGCCGCTGCGGCGGCGCGGGCGCGCGCGGCGCTGGACACCGCCTCCGAGCGCTTCGCGGCGGCCCGACAGACGCGCCAGGAGTCCGAGGCACAGGTGCAGCACGCGGGGTCGCAGCGCGCCGTCGCGGTCACGGACTGGGCCGGCGCGCTGCGCGAGCTCGTGCTCGACCCCGAGCAGATGGCCGCGGTCCAGGTCGCTGCGGCGGCCGCCGGGGACGTCCAGCCGCTGCTCGCGCCCGCGGTCGGACTCGTGCGGGCCCGGATCGCCGGCGAGCGGGCGGCCCTGGAGGGGTCGCTCGCCACGCTCGAGGGCGAACGCGTCGTGCTCGAGGACGAGGCACGGCGACTTGAGGGCGATCACGACGAGCCGCCCGGGACGCCGCCATGGGCGCGAAGCCAGCGCGAGGGCAGGCCCGGCGCGCCGCTGTGGCAGGCCGTGGACCTGCGCCCGGAGGTGGGCAAGAGCGAGCGGGCAAGCATCGAGGCAGCGCTGCATGCGGCGGGGCTGCTCGATGCCTGGCTCACGCCCGAGGGCGTGCTGCTCGATCCTGACACGCTCGACACGCTTCTGCGCCCCGCCGCGCCCGTCGCGCAGGGCACGACGCTTCGCGCAGTGTTGTCCGCCGATCCTGCCGCCGCGCTCGACGCCACGCTGATCGACCGTGTGCTCGCAACCGTGGCCTACGGGCCGACGGCGGTCGGCACGGCTGCCCCGGCGGCGATCGGCGCAGACGGGTCGTTCGTCCTCGGCCCGCTGCACGGCCGCGCCGCGAAGGAGCAGGCCGAGCATCTCGGCGCCGCCGCCCGCGCCGCCCGTCGCGCCCGCAGGCTGGCCGAGGTCCGCGCTGCTATCGACGCGCTCGCAGCGACGCAATCCGAGATCGATGCATCGCTTGCGAGCTTGACCGCGCGGGCCGCGGTACTCGACGGCGAGCTCGCGGCGTTCCCATCGGCTGCGGCGCTCGACTCCGCGCTGCGCAGCCTGGGGGTTGCCGTTGCCGTCGAGGGGCGGGCCAACACAGAACACGAGCAGGCCGAAGCGGAGGCCACGCGGCACGCCGGTGTGCTGCTCGCCGCAGAAGCCGAGCAGCGCGAGCACGCGGTCGCGCACGGGCTCCTGCCCGAGCTGGACGACGACGCGCTGGTCGCCCGGCGGGAGGCGTGCTCGGAGCTCGCCGGCGTTGTCCCCGGCGTGGCCCGCGAGCTCGACGCACTCGAGCTCGCCCGAGAAGCACTGACCGGCCAGCGCGAGCACCAGGCCGCGCTCGTCACCCGGGCGGGCGTTCGCGAGCGTGACGCGCTGGCCGCCGAGGAGCAGGCGGCGCGGCTGGGCGCCGAGCACGCCGCGCGCGAGGCGGCGCTCGGCGAGGAGGGAGCGGCGCTTCGCGCGCGGCACGAGGAGGTGACGAACGCGCTCACCGTCCTTCGTCGCGCGCAGCGCGCTGGCGCCGCCGCGCTCGCCAGCCTCCACGACGCTGCGCGCGACGCCGCTCGCGACGCGCGTGACGCGGAGTTCACGCGCGAGGCGACGCGTGCGACGCGCGAGGTTGCGCTTACAGCGGTGCGCGGGTTGGCACGCGGCGGGCTCGTCGTTGCGGCGCTGGGCACCGGTGCGCCCGCGGATGCGGAGGACGCGGGCACCTGGCCGCTGACGCGTGCGCTCGAGGTCGCCCGCGGGCTGCCCGACCAAGTCACGCGGGTCCGCACGCCGTCCGGCGAGTTGGCACAGCGCGTGTCGCGCGCCGTCATGGACCTCGGCCAGGAGCTCGTCGAGGCAGACCTCGGCGTCTATACCGAGGTGCACGACGGCGCGCTCGTGGTCCGCGTCACGGAGGGACCGGCCGACCGCACGCTCGACGAGGTGCTTCGGGGCCTCGAGCTCGACCTCGCCGAGCGCGAGCGGCTGCTGACTGCCGAGGAGCGGCGGGTCTTTGGGGCGACGCTCGTGGAGGAGCTCGCCGATCACCTGCGGGTGCGGATCCGTGGCGTCCACGACCGTGTTGCGCGAATGAACGCCATCCTGCGTCGCTGCCCGACCGCCAGCGGCAAGGTCATCCAGCTCGCCTGGCGCGTCCACGACGACGAGGGCCTGCGCCCGACGGTCGACCTGTTGCGCCGGTCGATCGCCGGTGCTGGGCTCGCCGAGCGCGATCGGCTGGTGGAGTTCTTCCGCGCACGGATCGAAGCCGCGCGCGGCGCCGCGCCGGGTGGCGCTGGCGCGGGCGCCGAGGCGATGGTGGACACGCTCTCGACAGCGTTCGACTACCGCGCGTGGCACGTCTTCGAGCTTGTGCAGGAGCAGGGCGGGACACGTGAGCGCCTCACGCGCAAGCGCCATGCCGTCGGGTCGGGTGGCGAGCAGGCGGTCCTCATCCACCTGCCGCTGTTCGCGGCAGCGGCCGCGCTCTATGACGACACGCCGGCGCCGCGGATGATCTACCTCGACGAAGCGCTGTCCGGCATCGACGAAGACACACGCGGGCGCGTGCTCGGCGCCACGGTCGACTTCGGCCTCGACCTCGTCATGACGTCCCACGAGCTGTGGGGCACGTACGTCACCGTCCCCGCGCTCGCCATCTACCAGTTGCACCGAGACAACGACGAGCCCGGCGTGCATACGGTCGCCTTCCGCTGGAACGGCGACGTTCTGCGCGAGCTCGAGCAGGCCGAGCTGCTCGTCGGGTGAGCGGTCCCGCTGCTGCCGATCCCGCGCTCGCGCGCGTCTGGTCGGCCGCGCTCGCCGCCCGCGAGCGGGTGGGCTATTTCCGTGACGGCACCTTTGTCGTGTCCGAGATCACCGTGGCGGAGGCCGACGCGCTTGACGCGCTGCCGTGGCGCGAGCGGCGGCGGCGGTTCATCTCCGGGCAAGACCTCAAGGAAGG
Organism: uncultured Actinomycetes bacterium; assembly: GCA_963839905.1. GTDB lineage: Bacteria > Actinomycetota > Thermoleophilia > Solirubrobacterales > Solirubrobacteraceae > CADCVQ01. The sequence goes on from CAWIXC010000022.1 coordinate 24,982, forward strand.
GCTCTCGCGCTTCGAAGCGGCGGTTTCCGACTCGGGCATCGACCCGCTCGAGGGCTATGTGCGCTACGCCGGGCGCACGCCACGCGATCTACCGGCCGCACGCGCACGCAAGCGCGACCACCGTGCTGCCCAGCGTGCGTTGTTGTGGGAGCACCCCGCGGTCGCGGCGCGCCCGGCGCTTGCCGAGGCGCTGGACGCCAGCACCATCCGACTCGGCGACGTCCCAGCGTGGCTGCAGGCACTGGACCTCATCCGCATGCTTCCCGCCGAGCCAATCGTCGAGCGCGCCGTGCTCTCGGCCCGGCTCTTCGCCGGCGACGCGCACAGGCTCGACCCCGACACCAAGGTCGAGCGCTTCGCGCGCGGCCTGCTCGTGCGGCTCGGCGGCACGCCGGCGGAGTGTTCGGTGCGCGAGCTCTGGCTCGAGTGGGGCGTGGAGACCGACCCGCTGTCATCGACGGTGCTCACGATGAACCTCGGCGCCGTGCCGGACACGCCGATCGGCGCGGCGCTCGAAACACTGCATGGCAGTCATCTGGTGCTCACGCTTGCGCAGCTCGAGGAGCACGCGGTCGCCTGGCACGCCGAAGACGTGTTCGTGTGCGAGAACCCGACGGTCGTGCGCGCTGCACAGCGTGCGCTGGGGACGGCGTGCCGCCCGCTGGTCTGCACCGGGGGGTGGCCGAGTGCCGCTGCATCCGCGCTGCTCCACCAGCTTCGCGATGCCGGGGCGACGCTCCGTCACCATGGCGATTTCGACTGGGACGGGCTGGCGATCCACCAGGCGCTCGTCCGCGACGCGAGCGTGGTGCCGTGGCGCTACGACGCCGCAACCTATGAGCGCGCGGTGCTCGATAGGAACGCGCGCCTACGTCCGCTGACGCTCCGCCGCCGCGTGGTTACGGGCGCCCTAGCGAACGCGCTGGCCCGTAGCGGCTGCCTGGTGCCGGAGGAGCTGGTGCTCGATGGGTTGCTCGAGGACCTGCGTTGCGACACCGGTGATCGCCCGGCGGGCGGATAGCATCCCGGCGGTGCCCGTGGAGCCCATCGTCGTCGTGCATGGCGGCGCCTCGGAGTGGTACGCGGGAACCAGCGTGGGCCGCGCCGCCTGCCGGCGAGCTGCCGCGGCCGGCTGGGACGCGCTCGCGGCCGGGGGTGGCGCGCTGGACGCGGTCATCGTCGCGGTGCGGGTCGTCGAGGACGATCCGGTGTGCAACGCGGGCACCGGTGCCGTGCTCACGAGCCGCGGCACCCTGGAGCTCGACGCCTGCGTCATGGACGGCGTCTCGCTCAGGTCCGGTGCCGTGGCGGTGCTGCCGCCCTTTCGCCATCCGATCGACATCGCCCGCGCCGTCCTCGAGGACGGCCGCTATCACCTGCTCGCGGGAGACGGAGCAGCGGCGTTCGCACGAGCGCGTGGCTTCGAGCCATGCGACCCGGAGGCCATGATCACCCCGGACCGGCGCGCCGAGTTCGAGGGTCGCGAGCGCTTCGAGCGCGGCAACACCGTCGGCGCGGTCGCGCGGGACGCCAACGGCTACCTGGCGGCGGCGACCAGCACCGGCGGGATGACCGGGACCATCCCGGGCCGCGTCGGCGACGTGCCGATCGTCGGCGGCGGGACCTACGCCGACGAGCATGCCGCCTGCTCGTGCACGGGCGATGGCGAGGCGTTCGCGCGCGCGTGCGCGGCGTTCTGGACGGTCGACCGCGTCGCCGAGGGCGCCCAGGTCGCGGCCGAGCGGTCCGTGGCGCGCGTCCTGAAGCGCTACGGCGGCTACGGCGGCCTGATCCTGCTCGGCAGCGACGGTGACGTCGGCATCGCGAGGTCGGCGTCGGCGATGCCGCACGCGATCGCGCGGGACGGGGCCGTGATCGACGGCGAGTAGCCGACCCTGCCGGGCGCTCACACCGCCAGGCAGGCCAAATTCGCTGGCGACTTTTCGCCTGCCGGTCCCTGGTCGGTGAAGCTTCGGACCGCGACGCTGACACGAGCATCTTCGAGGTGCGCTGGCTCGTCGCCGACGCCGCAAGGAGGCATCCACATGGCCGTTCACCCCACCGGCCGGGTCGAGAATCTCGACACCGCCGTGATCACGACGCGTGCGGCCCCCGCGGCATGGGGAGCGCCATCCGTGTTCGGGCCCGGCGCCGTCCTCACCGCGAGGCTGCCGCGCTCGGAGGCCGGAGCGAACACGGCCGACCCGCACCTCTGCGACGCCTACACGGGCCCGATCATGGCGATCGCCGATCAGACGCCGGCCATCTGCAGCGCGGGCGTGGCGAGCCCCTGCGGGCTGGACCTGCTCGCGGCCGCCGGGGTTCCCGTGAGCCGCGAGATCCGCACCTACCGCACGGCGGAGGACTTCCGCCGCCTCGTCGGCGACGTGCTCGACAACGGCGAGCGCCTGCTGTGCCAGCACGTCCACGGCGAGGACGAGGTTCCGGCCGAGGCCTGCCTGGTGGAGCCGAGCCTGCTGCGCTACCTCAACAACAAGGCCAATCTCCCGGCGATCGTGGGTGTTAAGGGCGCGCCGCGCCGCACGCCGATCGACCCCGCGGACGTCGCGACGCTCGGCGTCGACGAGTCATGGGTGCTGAAGGTCTGCTCCGACGAGTCCTCTGGCGGCGGATTCGGGGTGTACGTCCACCGAGCGGGAACCGCGATAGCGCGGCCGGCCTTCGTCCAGCCGGGCGCCGAGCTGATCGTCGAGGAGTACCTCGACCTCGTCGAGAACTGGTGCGTGCACTTCTGCGTCGAGGCGATCGGCGCGCCGCGGCTCATCGGGGCGACGGAGCAGATCATCTCCGCGACCGGCGCCTACGGCGGCAGCCGGGTGGGCGGCACCGTCCTGCCACCGGCCGCCGCCGAGCTTTGCCAGTCCGTCGCCGAGCGTGCGCGCGAGCTGGGATTCATCGGCTACTGCGGCATCGACACCGGGCTGACGTCCTCCGGCGAGCTGCGCGTGTTCGACCTCAACTTCCGGATCAACGCCAGCACCCCGCCGCTGCTGGTCCTCAATGCGATCGCGGCCAGCCGGGGTCCTTCGTGGGAGGGCCGTGGGCGCTGGCAGACCTACCGCCACGGCGGCCCGCTGGCCGACCTGGTCAAGCGCCTCGAGGCCGTCTACCCCGATCGCGCGCTCGTCCCGATCGCAAGCTACGACCCGGCCTTCACCGCCAACGGCTCGGGGCCGTCGCTCCTGTCGGCGCTGCTACTGGGCGACGACGAGCACGATCTCCGGCGG
>CAWIXC010000023.1:0-103527 GCA_963839905.1 uncultured Actinomycetes bacterium
CTCGATCGGGCCCTGGATCGCGGTGGCACCGGGCTCGTCGCCGACCAGGCTGAGCTTGCCGTTGATCGTCACGCCGTCGCGGTAGCGGTCGAAGACGCGCGGGTCGATGTAGGAGTTGCGCGCGACGGTCGGAGTGTTGCCCAGGTAGAACGCGACCTCCTTGACCGCGCGCACGATCGCCCGCTTGCGCGCGGTCTTGCCGAGGTGCGCGGGCTCGGTCACCGCCAAGCCGACCTCGGCGAGCACCGTCGCGCCCCACGTGCGGAAGTCCTTCGCGGAGACGTCCAGGCCGGTCGCGGCCTTCAGGTACGCGTTGATGTCCGGCGAGCGGACGTCGCACCAGCGCCCGGAGCGCTTGTAGGCCAGGAGCTCGGGCCCGCCTCCCCGGCGGCGCTTCATCGTCCCCACGAGCTCCGCGACCTGCGGATCGATCACGGCCTGCACCCGGCGCTTGGACTCCTTCGCGACGTAGTCGAAGCGGATCGTGTCGCCGTCGACGGTCGCGTGCTCCTTGAGCATCGTCGCCAGGCCGTAGGTCTCGTTCGTCACCGCGTAGACCTCCGAGCCGATCCGAAAGAAGCCGCGGTCGAGCAGCCGCGCGGCGCACGCCAGCACCTGCTCGCGCGAGAGGTCGTTCAGCGCGAGGTCGTGCGCGACGACCGCGCGCAGGGCAGGCAGCGCACGCGCGAAGCGGACCATGTCGTCGAACTTCTCCTGGTCGCGGCGCTCGCGCCAGCGCGGGTGGTAGAGGTACTGCTTGCGCCGGGCCTCGTCGAAGCCGGTCGCCTGGATGTGGCCGAACGGATCCGGCGAGATCCAGACGTCGCGCCACGCGGGCGGGATGACGAGCGCCGTGATCCGCGCGACGATCTCGGCGTCGGTGATCCGGCCGCCGTCCTCGTCGAGGTACATGAAGCCCTTGCCGCAGCGCCGCCGGCTGTAGCCCGCCGTGCTCGGGTCCGAGCGGCGCAGGCGCTGGCGCTGCTGGCCTGCGGGTGGGGTGAGCTCGGCGACGGCCATCGAACGGTGACCATCTGTACCCGCCCCCGGCGAGCCCTAGCCCTTCGCCGTCTCCTTCTTCTTGGCGGGCGCCTTGCGCTTGGGCGCGGCGCCGTCCTTCTTCTTCGACGACGAGTCCTTCGAGCCGCCGTTGCCGTCGCGCGCCTTGACGGCATCCAGGCTCGCCTTGAGCGCCGACATGAGGTCGGGCACCTCGGCCTCCTCCTCCTCGGCGTCCGGCTGCACGGCGATGTGCTCGCCCGCGGCCTTGCGCTCGACGAGCGCGAGCACATCCTCGCGATAGGTGTCGTGGTACTTCTCGGGATCGAAGTCCGCGGCCAGCGACTCGACGAGCTGGCCGGCGATCGCGAGCTCGCGGTCGTTGATCTCGATGTCCTCGACGGCCGTGATCTCGTCGATCGTGTCGGCGTCGATGACCTCGTCGGGAAAGACCATCGTCGCCATCCCGAGCGCGTGGTCGCCGATCGGGCGCACCGCGACGAGCTGCTGCTTGGAGCGGATGACGACGGTCGCGATGGCGACGCGCCCCGTGTCGCGCATGGCCTCGAGCAGCAGCCGGTAGGGCTTGGCGCCGCCCGGCCCGGGCGCGAGGTAGTACGGGTGGTCGTAGTAGATCGGGTCGATGTCGTCGAGCGCGACGAAGTCCTCGATCTCGATCGACTTCGTCTTCTTGGGATCGAGCGCCTCAAGCTCGCCCGGCTCGATCAGCACATAGCGATCGGGCGTGAGCTCGTAGCCCTTGACGATGTCCTCGTAGGGCACCTCGTCGCCCGTCGTCGGATCGACGCGCTTCTGCTGGATGCGCACGCCGGTCTTGCCGTTGAGCTGGTGAAAGCGCACGGTCTTGCGCGACACGGCGGAGTAGAGCTTGACGGGGACGGTCACCAGCCCAAAGGAGATGGCACCTGTCCAGATCGACCTTGGCATGGCTACAGGTTAGCCCGCGACACGGCGGTTCCCTGCCAGCGCACGGCGGGTTGCACGCGAGTTCCTAAACCGTCTGCGGGGCGCCGGGCGGATCGATCGGCACGTCGCGATCGGGATCCGGCTCGGGCACGCTCGGCGGCATCGGGTCGCCTGGCGGCGTCGGGTCGGGCGACGGCACAGGGTCGGAGGGGACGGTCGGCGCGTCGGGGACGATCGGCCCGATCGGCTCGCCGGGGTTCGGCACCTTCAGCTGTGGCGAGAGCGCCACGGGGACCTGCTGCTGCGAGAGGCACAGGACGGCCATAGGTCTCCTTCGTCGGGATGCCTTCCGGCTACCCGCAGCCACTACGCGGCGAACGGCGTCTCGTCGAGGTGCTCGCGCAGGTCGGCGAGCGACTCGTAGACGGCGATCGCGCCCGCGTCGCGCAGCTCGTCGACGCCGAAGCCGCCGGTTCGCACGGCGATCGTCTTGACCTTCGCGGCCTTCGCGGACTCGCAGTCCCACGTCGAGTCGCCGACGAGCACGGCCTTGCCGCCGCCCGCCTTCTCGAGCGCCGCCTGGATGAGGTCGGGCGCGGGCTTGGTCGCCTCGACGTCACCGGAGTCCGTCCAGCCGTCGACGAGCGCGCGGGCGTCGAGAAGGTCGAGGAAGTGCTGGGTGTCCTTCGGCTGGGCGGACGAGGCCATGACGACCTTGCAGCCACGGCTCTTGAGGTCCTCGATAAGGCCGCGGGCATCGTCGAAGGGCTGCACCTCGTCGACCATCTGCGCGAACAGGGCCTTCTCCTCGATGCGCACGGCCTCGCCCTGCTCGGCCTCGAAGCCGTCGCCGGCGAGGTAGCGCACGAGCTGATCGCCGCCCATGCCGATCGCGCGGTGACAGCGCCACACCGGGATCGTGAGCCCGTGCAGGCGAAACGCGCGGTACCAAGCGAGCGCGTGCTGATAGTTGGAGTCGACCAGGGTGCCGTCGATGTCGAGCAGCGCGACCGGGGGCGTCATGGGTCGCGGCTGCGTTCGTTTGACATGCGCCGAACGAGCCCGAGCACGAACCACAGCCCGACGAACATCGCGCTGGTCAGCACGATCGTGACCGGGACGATCGAGCCCTCGAAGAGGAAGTCAGTGACGAGCAGGATCGCGCCGCTCATGGCGACCGCGAGGGCGGCGAGGCCGGCGAGGGCGAAGCGGCTGGACATCTTCACGAGCCGCGGCTTGTCACGGCCGCGGAACATCATGCGGTGGTAGGCGGTCGGCGCGATCAACAGCGCCGACGCGACGGCGGACGCCAGCAGCGTGCCGAAGTACACGTCCTTCTGAAACTCGGTCACCTGCGCGAAGCGCTGCTGAAACGGGACGGCCAGCAGGAACGCGAACAGCACCTGTACGCCGGGCATCGCGACGCGCAGCTCCTGCAGGAGCTGGTCGAGCTCGCGGTCGAGGCGCTCGTCCTCGGTCTCGTCGGTTCGTTTGTGCTTGGCCCCCATCGCGTCACGGGGATGCCCCGGTCGGCCAGTTTGCGAACGTCGCTCAGTCCGTGACGTCCGCGCCTGCGGCGGCGCGCAGGCGCGAGAGGGCTTGGCGGATGACGCGCGAGACCTGCATCTGGCTGACGCCGATGACCGCGCCGATCTCGGCCTGCGTCATGTCCTCCTCGAAGCGCATCCGCAGCACGTCGCGCTCGCGCGGCGTCACGCTCGTCAGGAGGTTCTCGAGCGTTGCCCGCTCCTCCGCGCGATCGAAGCCGTGCTCGTCGATGCCCACGGAGTCGGCGAGTGTCGCCACCTCGTCGTCGGCGCCGGCGCCGCGTGGCGCGTCGAAGGACATGGCGCGGTACGCGCCGCCGGCCTGCAGCGCCTCGAGCACCTGCTCCTCGTCGGCCCCGACGCCGGCGGCGATCTCGGCCACCGACGGCTGGCGGCGCAGTTCCTCCGACAGCTCGCCGACGGCCTTGTCGACGCGCAGGGTGAGCTCCTGCAGGTCGCGCGGCACTCGCACCGCCCACGTGCGATCGCGGAAGTGGCGCTTGATCTCGCCAAGGATCGTCGGCACCGCGTAGGAGGAGAACGCGATCTCGCGCTCGGGGTCGAAGCGGTCGATGGCCTTGATGAGCCCCATCGACGCGACCTGCATGAGGTCGTCGAGCGGCTCGCCGGCGCGCTGGTAGCGGCGGGCGAGCTGGCGTGCGAGCGGCAGGAAGCGCTCGACGAGCTGCTCGCGCGCGAGCGCGTCGCCCTCGCCGTGGTAGCGGGCGAACAGCTCGCGATCCTCGCGCGAGCGCTCGGCGCCGCTGCCGGGCTCATCACGGGTCGGCAGCGTCATGTGCACGACATGCCCGCCAGCCTCCCCGGAGTACGGCTGACGAGCTGAAGCGAGTTGCGGTAAGCGTCCACGACATACCTCCGGCTACCAACATGGAGCGCCGGAGGTCTGGGGCGCCAACGGTGTGCGGCGGGGTCCTGGGCCGCGCTTAGGGCATGATACCCAAGCTCAAAACCGCCCAACCGGAAGGATGGCGCGACGGGATGGCGCAAGAAGCCAAGGGCCTACGCATCCTCACGGCCGACGAGGACGAGTCGACGCTGCAGGCGACCGACAAGGTCCTCGAAGAGTTGGGCCACACCGTGACGGGCCACGCCACGACCGCCGCGCGGGTCGGCGACCTCATCGTGCGCGAGGACCCCGACCTGTCCATCGTCGTCGTCGACTCCGACGACGATCACGCGCTCGACCTCATCGAGGAGATGGGCTCCTATGCCCGCGGCCCGATCATCGCGCTCGTCGGCGGGCACGAGCCGGGCTTCGTGTCGAGCGCCGCCGAGCGCGGGATCTACGCGTTCGCACGCCTGAGCTTCCTCGACGAGGTCGAGGGCGCGATCGAGCTCGCGATGCAGCGCCACGGCGAGACCGCGCGCCTGACCGAGCAGGTGTCGCAGCTCGAGAGCGCGCTCGAGCGGCGCGGGACGATCGAGCGGGCCAAGGGGATCCTCATGGAGCGCCACCACGTCGACGAGCGCAAGGCGTTCGACCTGCTGCGCGACCAGTCGCGCAAGTCCAACCGGCGCGTGATCGACCTCGCGCACGCCGTCGCCGACGGCCACGCGCTGCTCCCCGGGCCCGACGACCGCTCGTAGCCGTTACGAAGCCGCCGCGCGCGGGAACCTTCCGTCCATGCTCGACACGCTCAAGCGCGCCTTCCAGAAGTTCCAGGCGGACGAGATGACAGACAGCGCGGCGTCGATGACGTACTTCGTGATGATGTCGCTGTTTCCGGGGCTGCTCGTGTGCATCTCGCTGCTGGGGCTGCTCGGCGACCAGTCGCTCGTCACCGATGCGGTCCGCTACGCGCGCGACCACGGCGCCCCGGCTGAGGTCACCGACGCTCTGCGCAAAGGGCTGTCCTCGACGATCGAGAAGGCCGGCGGCGCGGTGAGCGTGACGCTCGTGGTCGGGGTGCTCGTCGCGCTCTACGGCGCGTCGGGCGCGTTCGGCGGCGCGGGGCGCGCGCTCAACACGGTCTACGGCGTGCGCGAGTCGCGCGGCTTCGTCAAGCACAAGCTCTTTGACATCGCGTGGACGCTCGCGGCCGTGGCGCTCGCCATCGTCGCGCTGTTCTCGGTGTTCCTCGGCGAGGGGCTCGCGAACGACCTCTTCGGGACGATCGGCCTCGGCGACACCGCCGCGAGCATCTGGGGCTTCGCCCGCTGGCTGGTCGCGCTCGGTGCGGTGCTGCTGATGTACGCGATCACGTACTCGTTCGCGCCCGACATCGAGCCGCGGCGGCTGCGCTGGATCACGCCGGGCGCGACCGCGGGGGTCCTGATCTGGATGGTCGCGTCGGCGGGCTTCTTCTTCTACGTCTCGAACTTCGGCAAGTACGGCGCGACGTACGGCGCGTTCGCGGGTGCGGTGATCCTGCTGCTGTGGCTGTACCTCTCGAGCATCGCGTTTCTGTTCGGCGCCGAGCTCAACGCCGAGCTCGAGCGCGAGCGCCGGCCGCGGTCGGGCGCTCCGCCGCCGCCGACGCCGCAGCCGCCGCCCGACTGGCCGGCGACGCCCGGTGGCTCGGCGACGCCGGGTGGCGGGTCGAACGGCAGCTACGTCGACGAGAAGTACGGGCGCGACGCGCTCGCGCGCTGAGCGCGGCGCTGCCGGCGGGCGCGCGGTTGCGGCCTCGCGCGCTGACGGGGGCGCCGGTGCGGCCCGTGGCTCGCGGCCTCCCGCGCTGACGGCGGCGCGACGGCTCGCGGCTTACGGCCTCACGCCCTGAGCGGCGCGCCGGCGGGCTCGCGCCGTTCGGCCCGCGGCCTGCGGGCTAGAACTCGAACGTCGTGGTCGTGCCGCCGTCGCTCTCGATCGACGAGGCACCCACCGCGATCAGCACGATGATCAGGATGATGCCGATGACCATCAGGCACGTCCCGATGATCCCGAGAACCTTGCCGGCGGTGGCCTCGCCGCGGCCGCCCAGCGTGCGGCCGGACGCGTCGACCAGGCGCTCGGCCTTGCGTCCCAGGCCCCATGCGACCGGGGCGCAAAGTGGGCAGAAGATGATGCCGATGATGCCCAGCACGAGCGCCGCGATCGCACCCTCGGCCTTGCGGCCGGGCGCGGGCGCCGGGTACTGGCCGCTGGGCGGGGGCGCGGGCCCGCTGCGCCACGCGTCGCCCGCCTCTGGCGGCGGCGTGGAGGGGTCTGCCGGTGCGCTCCAGGCGTCGCCGCTGCTCGAGGTCGGGCGACCGAACGGATCGGTGCCCGACGGCTCGGAGCCGAAGGGGTTGTCGTCCTTGCTCATATCGCGATCCTTCCGATCCAGGTCAGCAGCACGAGCGCCGCGATCGCGGCGAGCGCGATGGGCGGAACCTCCAGCGCGCGCCGGCGCGGCAGTGCGGGCGGAACCTCCAGCGCGGGCCGGCGCAGCAGCGCGGGCGGAACCTCCAGCGCGCGCCGCCGCAGCAGAGCGGGCCGAACCTCCGGCGCGCGCCGGCGCGGCACCTCCGGCGTGCGCCGGCGCAGCAGCGCGACCGGGACGGCCAGGGCGAGCAGCGCGGCGAGCGGCGCGAGCGGATGCAACGCGACGGCCGCCTCCACGTTGCCAGCGCCCAGCTCGGCGACGCCGTGCGTGAGCCCGCAGAACGGGCACGGCACGCCGGTCGCGGCGGCGAACACGCACGTCACGGGGCCGGCTACCGATGCACCGAGCACACCGGCCGCGCCGAGTGCGGCGGTCCCGGTCGTGGCCGCGCTCAGGCCGATCGAGGGAATGAGCGGGATCGCCACGCGGTTCATCGCGTGCACCCTACCGGCGGCCGGGTACAGATTCGAGCGCGTCAGGACGCCCTTCGGCCCCGCACGGCCCGCCCGGCGAGGCATCACCCGCCCACCTCCGCCGCCGGACGCGCGCGGAGCCTCACCCGCCGACCTTCGCTGCCGGGCGCGGCTGCTCCGCAAGGGTGATCTCCTCGAGGTACGAGCACAGCGCGCGACGCCCGGGGCAGGTCTCGCACAGCTCGCGGTGCGGGTTCGCCGTCACCGGGTACTCGCCCGCGAGCATGCCGGCGGCGAGCTCGAGCAGCTCCCGCTCGAGGAGGTCGGCGTCGGAGGCGGCGTAGCGCGTGATGACGAGCTCGGCGGGGCGCTCGAGGAACGCGTAGGCGACCTCGACGCGGGCGGCGCCGCCGCGCAGCGCGGCCAGCGCGTAGACGCGGCGCTGCACGCCGTAGCGCTCGTCGGCGTAGGCGACGAGGTCGGCATCGGGCTTGAGCGCGTCGGACTTGTAGTCGACGACGAGCTGCGCCGAACCGCGCTCGCGGGCGAGGACGTCGACCACCCCTGTCAGCAGCGTGTCGCCGAGCGGGACGGCGAAGGCGTGCTCGCGCTGGACGCTGCGCGCCTTGGCGAGCCGCGCGGCGAGGGGCGACTGCGCGAAGGCGTCGGCGAGGCGCGCGACGTCCGCGGTCTCGGCCTCGGTCAGCGCGATGCCGTGCTCCGCGGCGACGTCCGCGACCACCAGGAGGCGCTCCGCGGGAGCGGCACCCCCTTCGGCCGACGCCCCTCCGCCCGCGACGGCATCTCGGGCCGAAGCCGCGCCGGAGGTTGCGGCCTCCCCTCCGGCCGGCACGGCCCCTCCCGGCGCGACGCCATCTCCGGCCGAAGCCGCGCCGGAGGTTGCGGCCTCCCCTCCGGCCGGCACGGCCCCTCCCGGCGCGACGCCATCTCCGGCCGGAGCCGCGCGCCCGGCCCGAGCCGCCGCTCGGCCGGACGGCGTTCCGCCGGCTCGTTCGAGCACGGCGTGCACGAGGGTGCCGCGCACGCGCGGATCGAGCGTGGGCTGGGCGCCGTCCGCGCCGGCTGCCGCCGCCACGCGGATGACCGGCTCCTCGGGCAACCTCAGCACCCGCTGCAGGTAGTAGCGGTAGCCGCACGCGTTCCAGGCGGCAAGCCGCGAGTAGGAGAGCGTGCGCACTCGTGGCGGCAGCGCTGGCGGGGGCGGCTGTGCCGGTCGCGGTGGTTGGGCTGGCGCGAGCGGCAGGCTCGCTCCGGCGGGCGCGAGCGAGCCTGCGCGCAGGACGACCCCGACCGTGCCGGGTGCGTTGAGCTCGCAGTGCACGACAGCGGTGTTCGCGCCGTCGCTCCACCGGACGTCCTTGACGGGCTCGGCGGCGGTCGGCAGGCGCCCGAGGTCCCCGCCGAGCAGCGCGGGTCCAAGCCACGACAGCGGCGAGGCGCCCGGGCTGTCCTTCGGCCACGCGTCGACCGCGACGCCGCCGCACAGGATGAGCCGCTCGCACGCTCGGGTCACCGCGACATAGAGCACCCGGTCCTCCTCGGCCGCCGACCGCTCGCGGACACGGTCGCGCAGGCGCTCGTAGTGCAGCGCCCGCTCGCTCGATCCATCGAGGCCGACGAGCCGCAGGCCGATCTCGTCGCCGTCGACGAGCAGGTCGTCCTCGTCGCCGGGACGGCGACGGCCGAGGTCGGCGACGACGACCGTCGGGAACTCGAGGCCCTTGGCCGCGTGGATCGACATCAGCCGCACCGCCTTGACGTCGCCGAGCTCGACGGGCGCGTCGGTCTCGCGCGCCTCGGCTTCGAGCTCGGCGGTGGCGAGATCGGCGAGCCCGCGGACGTCGCGGCCCGATTCGCGTTCGAACGCGGCGGCGAGGCGCAGGAGCTTGTGGACGTTCGCGAGCCGGCGGGCGCCGCCCGAGAGCGACAGCACGTGCAGGTCGTAGCCCGTCGCATCCACGACGCGCCGCAACAGCTCGTCGAGGCCGAGCCGCGGCGCCAGCGCGCGCTCGGCCGCGAAGCGCTCGGCGAAGACCGCGAGCCGCTCGCGGTCGCCGCCGCGCAGGCGGGCGAGGAGGCCATCGTCGCCGCCGGCGCGCATCCGGGCCAGGAGGGCGTCGCCGTCGCTGAGGGCGTCTGGTTCAAAACGGCCGCCTGATGGCCGTTTCGAACCACAGCCCTCCGCCGCGGCCCCCTCGCAGGCATCCGCGATCGCGCGCCAGGCGTTGCCGCGGCCGGCGCGCGCGATGTGCGCGAGCGCGTCGGACGAGAGGCCGACGAGCGGCGACGCGAGCACCCCGTACAGCGCGGTCTCGTCGCGCGGGTTGGCGAGCGCGGCGAGCCATGCGCAGAGGTCGCGGACGACCTGGCGGCCCCAGTAGCCGCGCCCGCCGACGGACAGCGTCAGCAGGTCCTGGTCCTCCAGCGCGCGCTCGTAGACCGGCAGGTCGCCGAGGCCTCGCAGCAGCACGACGATCTCCTCGGGCCGCGCGTCGCCGGCGTCGACGAGGTCGCGGATGCGCTGCGCCAGCAGCCGCGCCTCGGCGTGGCGCCACGGCTGCGAGCGCGGCAGCTCGCCGAGGTCGGGGGCGTCGTCCGCGTCCCAGCCGGCCTGATCGGTGAGCAGGAGCTCGACCAGCGGCTGCGCCGCCGCGCCGTCGTGCGACCACTCGCGACCTTCGCGCAGCGCGACGAAGTCCGGCCCGAGGCGCGGCCCGAACGCCGCGTTGATCGTCTCGAGGATCGTGCCCCGGCTGCGGAAGTTCGTCGCGAGCGTCGCGACCCGGCCCGTGGCGGCGAGCGCGGCGCGGCGCGCGCGGAACACCTCGACGTCGGCGTTGCGAAAGCCGTAGATCGACTGTTGCTCGTCGCCGACGACGAAGAGGTCGTCGCGGTCGAGCGCTTCGAACAGCGCGATCTGGCGGCCGTTTGAGTCCTGAAACTCGTCGACCATTACGCGATCGAAGCGCTCGGCATAGGAGCGGCGCAGCGCCGGCTCGGCGTGCAGGAGGTCGCGGGTGAACAGCTCGAGGTCGTCGAAGTCCAGCGCCGCGCGCTCGCGCTTGGCCTCCGCGTAGGCAGCGGCGTAGCCGCGCAGCAGCGCGTCGAGACGCGCGACGGCGGCGCCGGCGGCGCGGTCGCGGCAGGCGCCGGCGTAGGCAGCGAGCGCAGCAAGGTAGCGCGTGCAGGCCTCGGTCCTCAGCGCGTTCGCGGCCGCGCCGAAGCGCAGCTCGGCGAGAACCGCCGCTGAGGGGGCGCCCGCGGAGGCCCCGCGGGCGGCGGCGGAGGTTTCGTGCGGAGGGGCCGAGGGGCCCGCGGGCGCCAACGCGAGCAGCTCGACGCACCGCGCGACCTTCGCCCGCGCCTCCCCCACGCGCTTGCCGGCACCGGCGAGCGCGAGCTCGCGCGCCGCAACCGACGCGGCCGACGCGAGCGCCTCGCGCAGCGCGCCCGGTTCCGCGGCCCCCGGCGCGCGCGGCAAGACCGGATGCGTCTGGCCGTCCGAGCGCAGCGCGTCGTGGACGGTCGCGATCATCTTCCGCAGGCGATCGGTGTCGTACGCGGCGACGATGTCAAGCGCCGCCTCCCCGTGCTCGCCGTCCAGCCAGTCCGCGAGCGCGCGGTCCCAGGCCAGGTCGCGCAGCGTGCGCGCCGCGGCCTCGTCGAGCACCGAGAACGCCGGATCCAGCCCGGCCGCGATCGCATGAGCACGCAGCACGCGCGCGCAGAAGCCGTGAATCGTCGACACCCACGCGGTCTCGGTCTCGCGCGCCTCGTCGCGGCGGCCGAGCTCGACGAAGCGCTCGCGCACCCGCGCCCGCAGCTCGCCCGCCGCGCGATCGGTGAACGTGATCGCGAGGATCCGCGGCGGCCGCACGCCATCCTCGATGACCGAGCGTACGAAGCGCTCGACGAGCACCGACGTCTTGCCGCTGCCCGCGTTCGCCTCGAGCAGGAGCGATCCCGATCGCGCGCGAATCGCGTCGGACTGCTCGGCGGTGAACGCCCGACCGCCCGGGCCGATCAACACGCTCATGCCGCCGCGCACCGGCAGATCGTCGGATACATGCAGCCCGTCCCGTTCCAGCCGCACGTCTGCGGACGCGGCTCGAGCGCCCCGGCGCGCAGCTCACCCACGGCGCAGAGCACGTCCTCGAGCACGCCGTCGACGACCGCGGCGAAGTCCTCCGGCGGCCGACGGTCGGTCGCGACGGTGTCCAGACCGGGATCCGCGCCGGCGAGCACGAGCCCGCGGGGGCGCTGGTCGCGCGCGCCGAGCGGCTGGTAGAGGCCGCCGACCGGGTCGAGGCCGAGCACATCGCGCGCGGCGAGGATGTACATCGCGACCTGGTACTTGCGCTCGCGCCGCCAGCTCGCCGCGTCGGGCGCGTTGCGGCCCTTGTAGTCGTAGACGATCGCCTCGCCTCCGGGCCCGCGATCGATGCGGTCGATGCGCCCGCCGATCCGCACCCCGCCGGCGAGCTCGAGCGCCGGCGGCCCGTCGCCGCCCGCGCCGAAGACGACCTCGAGCGCGTCGGGCTCAAGCTCCGATCCGTCGTGCGCCGCGTGCTCGAGGTAGCGCTCGAGATCGGCGCGCAGCCGCCGCGCGAGCGCGCGCTGGCGGCTCGGGTCGCGCGACATCTCGAGGCGCGGCGCGCGCTCGAGGCGCTCGAGCGCGGTGGTCGCCAACGAGCAAGCGAGCGGCAGCGTCGCAGCCTCCAGCCGAGCGCTGCCCGTCTCGTCCCGCAGCCCGACGAGCGTCGCCTCGAGCACGAGGTGCGCGAGCTGGCCGCGCAGCATGAGCTCCGGGTCGGGCGTCAGGCCCTCCGGGGTCAGGCGGCGCTCGACGAACCACTTCACCGGGCAGCCCGCCCACACCTCGACGCCCGACGCAGACCAGGTCGAACGGTCGCGCAGCTCCCCGACGAGCTCGGCATCGAACAGCGGCGTGATCGGCGCCTCGCGGTGGCGCGGCCCGGCGGCGGCAGCGACGCGCAGGCGCTCGCGCTCGGCCGGCGCCGGCACCGCACCCCAGCCGACCTCGCCGAGGGTGCGCATCCGGCGCTGCTCGAACAGCGACGGCGCGAACAGGTCGCAGACGTCGGAGAGAAAGAACGACGGCACGGCCTGGTCGCCGTCGTCCGATGCCTCATGCCACGACAGGTACAGGCGCTCCTCGGGCCGCGAGACCGTCGCGTAGAAGAGGTAGCGCTCGGCGCCGAGGTCGTCGCGGCGGCGCAGGTGCAGGCCGGACGCCGCCGCGATCCGGTCGCGCTCGGCGTCGCCGAAGAACGGCTCGGCGCCGGGGATCGCCGGGAACACGCCCTCTTGCAGCCGGCATGCGAACAGCGCGCGCACCCGCCGCGCACGGAGCGCCAGCGGCTGGGTCACGGTCACGCAGCCGGCGACGTCGCCTGTGCCGCCACGGACCGAAAGCTCCTCGAGCAGCGCGACGAGCTGCGCCGGCGCGGGAGCCAGCGACCGGTCGTCGCGCGCGAGCGCCCGCAGCTCGTCGAGCGCGCGCCGGCCGGCAACGAGCACGTCGGCATCCTGCGCCGCGGACCCTGTGAGCACCTCGGCGGCCCGCCGCCGCGGTGCCGCGAACAGCGTCGCGAGCTCCTCGCCGCAGCAGTCGAGCAACTCCGTCGCGCCGCGCCGCGAGGCGGCGCGAACGCGGTCGATCGCGCCGAGCGTCCAGTGCTCGGCCTCCCACAGCGCGCGTGCCGCCTCCGCGGTGCGCGCGCCCGCCTGGCGCGCGGCGACCTCGAGCGCATCCGCGAGCTCCGGCCGGCGCAGCAGGCCAGGCGTGCGCAGCCACGCGAGCAGGTCCTCGGCGCTGCCCTCGAGCAGCGCGCTGCGCAGCAGCCCGACGAGCCCGCGCCCAAGCGCCGTGTGGCCGAATGCGATCCCGCGGTCGATCGCGACCGGCACGCCGAGCGCGCCGAAGACCTCGATGACGAGGGCGGCGACCGGCGCGGGGTCGCGCAGCACGACGGCGATCTCCTGCGCGGCGTAGCCCTCGTCGCCGATCAAGCGGGCGATCTCCGTCGCGACGAGCTCGAGCTCCGCGCGCTCGCCGCCCCCCTGCAGCAGCGCGATCGCATCTCCGGCGTCGATCGGGTCGGGCTCGAACAGACGCCCGTCCGCTGGCAGCTCGAAGAGCTCGCGCTCGAGGTGGTGCAGCGCCGCCCGCGAAGCGGGGGCGTAGTGCTCGGCGCGTGGCCGCAGCGCGACGTGCTCGTCGGGCCGCAGCTCCTGAAACGTCGTGGCGCGGCCGCTGAACGCCATGCGCCCCGGCTCGTAGGACAGCGAGAGCGTGACCTGCGCGCCGGTCGCGGCGAGCGTCTCGACGGCGTCGCGCTGCAGGGTGGTGAGATCGTCAAAGCCGTAGACGTAGACGGGCGTGGCGCCCCATGCCGCGGGGTTCTCGCGCACCGCGTCGAGCGCCGCGGCCGCGTGCAGCGGCTCGTCGCGGCGCCCGAGGCGCTCGAGCTTGCGCCGGTAGGCGGCGTACAGGCCGGCGACCTCGTCGGCGTAGGCGCGCCGCCCCTCGTCGCCGGCGGCCCAAGCGCGCAGGGCCTGCGTGAAGCGCTGCGGCGTAACGCGCTGCTCCTCGAGCTCGTCGACGAGCCGCAGCAGGGCGCGTGCGAAGCCGCCCGTCCGCGCGGAGCCGGCGAGCGCGCTCAGCGGCGTCGACGCGACGGCGGCAGCTGCCACGCGCTCGCGGGCGAGCGGCCGCAGCGGCCGCCCTCGCACCCCGCCGCGCCGCGCGATCTCGTCCAGCAGCCAGCCGAAGCGCACGATCTGCGCGCCGAACACGACCCCGCCCGCGGCGAGCTCCGCCCGGTAGCGCTCGACGTCGGCGAACGTCGGCACGACGAGGATCGGCGCCTCGTCGCGGCGCAGCGCCGCGCGGTAGCCGTCGAGCACGACGCGAGCCTTCTCGGCGTTGGCGGGACCGGTGACGAGCTTGAGGGGCACGCAGCACATGGTGGCGCCTGCACCCGACGACAAGACGACACGACGACCCGCCCTGGGCCGTCTCGGCGGCGGGGTAACGGGGAAGAAACCCCACCGCTGAGCCGGCTCAGGGAAAGGCGATCACGCGACAGCATCGCGGGTCGTCGACCGCTCTGCTGGGCGAGCCCGGCGGCATCTCAAGGGTGTCCTCCGCATCCAGCGGCAGGACTTCACGAATGTCGGGTCGCTGGCGCGGCCGCCTTCTATGACGCGGTCGTCGATACCTAAGAGGGCGAAACGGCCCTCGCGTGACCAGCGGCCGTCAAGTTGGCGCGTCGGCGCTCATTCCGCCATCGGGAACTCGCGCTCGTGCAGCACGCCGCCGACCCTCACGCCGGCAACGATCTCCTGGTCGGGGTCCGAGCCTTCGAAGATCGCGAGGAACGCGCCGACGACGCCGACGGGCTCAACGCTGCGGCGCAGCTTGCCGTATGTGATGGCCACCGCCCCTCCGCCCGGCGCGAGGCCGAACACGAACGTCAGGTCCACCCCGGCGCGCCGGTCTACGGCCAGCAGCGGCCCGCTGTCGGTCCCCCCGGCGCACGACCCTTGCGGGGTCACGGGCAGCGCGCGGAAGCGGCCGCCCTGCACCTGCCCGAAGACGCCGTCGCGGAGCCGCCCGACCTGCGCGCAAGCGCCGCCCTCCTTCGTGCTGTAGGCCCGCACGACCCACGGCGGGCCGCCCGCCGGGTCCGCAACGGCCGACGCCTCGACGACCGACGGATCCGTGGGGGCCCGGTAGGTGGTGCCGGCACCGGGCTCCGGCTGGATCGGGTCGGCCTCGCGGTCGACGAGGCGCACCGCGCCGGCGGAGGCCGCGGCCGCGATCACCGCGGCCACGACCGGCAGGCCGACGTTGCGCAGCACGCGGCGGCCGCGCCGCTCGCGGCGCGCCATCGGCTCCGCGCGCTCCGCGATATCGCGCCGCGCCGCCCGCTCGAGGCGCTCACCGAAGTCCTTTAGCCCGGGGGGCAAGTCGCTCATGTCACATCCTTGATTGGAGGGTCGCCCAGCCTCTCGGCCATTGCCCTGAGCCCGCGCGACACGCGCGCGCGGACCACCTGCTCACTCACGTTGAGCTCTCCCGCAAGATCGGCATACGGGCGCTCGTGCACAACCCGGGCGGTGACCGCGTACGCCTGGTCGGACGGCAGGCCGCCCAGCGCCGTCCGAACCGTTGCTCGCAGCGACGGAAGATCGGCCATGCGCTCGACCCAGTCGATGTCCTCGGTGGTGCCCTCGGGAGGCTCACATCCCAGTCGCAGCAGCGCCGCCCGCTCGACCCGCCCGCTCTTCCAGAACGACACGAGCTCCGAGTGAGCGATCGCGAACAGCCAGCCCTGCTCCTCTTCGGGCGTGCTCCCTCGAAACTGGGCGCGATGCTCGAGCGCGATCGCGAACGTCTCGCCCGTGAGATCGAGCGCGAGCTCGGGATCGAGGGTGCGGCGGGCGAAGTACACGACCACCCGATCGGCATAGGCGCGATAGAACTCTCCGAAGGCGGCCGCATCCTCGACACTGCGACGCAGAAGAGGCTCGTCGCTCGAGCGCCTTCTTGGTCTGAATGACACGAAGCGCAGCATGCCAGACGGAACGCAGACATTTGACAGCAGTTCCGGTGGCGTCGTCGCTTAGAACTGATACGAGCGCGTGGTTCCGTCGCTCAGGACGACTTCGACGCTGCTGGCATCGTTGGCCGTCAGCCCGTCACTCACCACGAGAAACGTCCGCCGGGAGTCCAAGGTAACCGGGCCTGAGACGCCGGGCGCGACCACCTCGACGCGTGTGACGTTCGGGGCGGCGACGCCGAAGAGCACCGAGCGCGGTCCCGTACCGCCGGTATCCGCAAATCTCATGACCGCGACCTGCGCCGGCTCGTCCTCGGGGTCGCCGCAGCTTCCGGACGCGACAGCTCCCCTGTCATGAATCTCGCCGGCCGCGTCGACGGGCCCGAACGCGGTGCCGTCCGTGCGCCCGGCCACGATGCACCGCTCGGACGTGTCACCGTCGAAGATGCGCACCGCCCACGGCGGGCCGGCCTGCGGGTCGGGCACCGTATCGCCCGTCTGCACGTCGCCTGAAGGCAGCTCGTCGCGCCCGCTAACCGGCTGCTCAGCGGCCGTTCCCGGGGCCACGAGGCTCGCGCTTGCAATCCCGGCTATGACGGCCAGCAGCATCGCCAGTGCGATCGCCAGGCGGCGCCTCATGTCACCCACACCAATTCGATGCTTTGTGGACGTGCTCGTTGAACTGGCCGGGGAACGTCGTGTGGGTCGTCGCGTGGCATTCGGTGTAGTCGCCGTAGTCGCGCGACCAGGCACTGCAGTAGCCACCGGTCGACAGGCCTCCGATGAAGCCTCCGGAGACGTACAAATTACAGGTGCGCGTGCCCGAGCCGCAGCCGTTCTCGATGCGTCCGAAGAACGAGCCGTCCGTCTGGCTTGAGCCGTGCACGAACCCGTGGCCGACGCACGTGACGTGATAGTCGTCGGCGAACGCGAGGCGCACGATCGCGCCGAAGCTGAACGCACACAGCAGTGTCATCAACAGCAGGGATGGCGTCAGTCGGCGCTTCTGTGTCATCGCGGGCTAGGAGCGCCCGCCCGCGTTTTTGTGACGAGAAAGTTCGAATACGGTTCAGCGCCGTCTTACACCTTTTTTCAGCGGTTTGGAGTGGGTACCGCGGGCGCGTCGGGCACCGGCTGTGGCGGCACCTGCGGCGGCTGTGGGAACGCGGCGAATGCAAGGGGCGCCAGCGTGTCCAGGCGGTTGGCCTGCAGCCCCGCGTAAGACAGCGTGTAGAGCTTGTCGCCGATGACGAGCGAGCGTGCGATCGATGGTGTGTCGGCCCCCGAGCCCGCAGTCGGAGGATGCGCGACGCGGCCGGCCGGCGCGAGGCTCGCCGCCTCGACCTTGAAGCCGACAGCGCCGTCGAACGACGCCCCGCCCTCGACCGACGAGTAGACCTGCAGCGGGATCACCGCGAGGCTCGCCGGCTTCCAGTACAGGAAGGCATGCGGGTCGAACTCCGCGGTCGTCGACGAGCTCGCGCCGAGCGACGCCTGCGCGAGGCGCTTGGGACTGCGCAGGTTCGAGACGTCGAACAGCGACAGCTGCGTGCCCAGGCGGCGACCCTGCTCGGAGGCGTCCTGGCCCACGCCGAGCAGCAGGTCGTCGGAGACCGGATGCAGGTACGCCGAGTAGCCGAGGATCTTCAGCTCGCCGAGCACCTTCGGAGCGCGCTTGTCGGACAGGTCGAGCGTGTACAGCGGGTCGACCTGGCGGAAGGTCACGACGTAGCCCTTGTCGCCGACGAAGCGCACGGCGTAGATGCGCTCGCCCTTCCCCAGGCCGCCGACGCGCCCGAGCGGCGAGAGCGTGCCACCGCTCGTGTCGAGCACCGTCACGAAGCTCTCGCTGTCGCGGGCGAGCGTGCCCTCGAACCACTGCGGCTCGTCGGTGGACGCCACGCGCAGCGCGCCCTCGTGCTCGGACAGCGAGTACTGGTTGAGGACGAAGCCCGTCACCTCCCCGGAGCCGGCGTACGTCGTCTCGTTTTCCTTCGAGACGTCGAAGCGGTGGATCTGCGTGCGCATCGACTCGGGCAGCGCGCGCCCGGCCTCGGCCGCGGCGACGTAGCGCTGCGAGGCGACGTAGAGGCCGGTCGCCGAGCCGTAGACGGTCTGCGCGCCGGCCATGATCGCGTCGCGGTCGACGTTGAACAGGCCCTTGTCGAGGTCGATCGT
Source organism: uncultured Actinomycetes bacterium (assembly GCA_963839905.1). Lineage (GTDB taxonomy): Bacteria > Actinomycetota > Thermoleophilia > Solirubrobacterales > Solirubrobacteraceae > CADCVQ01. The sequence continues at coordinate 18,003 of CAWIXC010000023.1, forward strand.
GAGCACGGTCAGAAGGTCGAGGCCGGAGAACGCGCGCGGGTGGCGCACGTCGGCGCAGCCGACGACCGAGCGCCGGAACGTGCGGCCCGAGATCCGGCTGCGCAGGATCGTGCGCGGAACATAGCGCCGCAAGCCGGTGCTCGCGATCGCCGCGGGCGCCACGGCCTGCGGCGACGACACGACCACGACGCGCGCCGTGCCCCCGTGCAGGCGGGCGTCGACGAACTGGCCGTCGAGCTGCATCGTGCGGCGCACGGCCATCGCGGCGGGGTTGCTCACGTCGATCTCGCTGAGCAGCGCCGTCGTGTTGGTGTAGCCGGCGAGCTTCGCGGTGTCGACCGCGACGCCCGCGCCGCCGAAGGACGTCGTCATGACGAGCACGCGGTCGCCGCGGATGAGGATCTGGTGTGAGCCCGAGCCGGTGAGCGCGAGCGAGCCGGCGATCTTCGGCGCGCCGTCCTGCGCCAGCAGCGCGTAGAGCGTGCCGTTGGCGATCGCGAACACGCGCTTGCCGTCGGTCTTGACGACGTCCGGCTCGTCGATGCCGGCCTCCTGCACGTTCGTCGAGGAGAACGACGGCGCGGCCTCCTTGGCGTCCGCGGTCGCGGTCGGGCTCATCGCCGCTGCCGGCGGCGGCGGGCCGCCGGTGCCGGCCTGGTCGGTCGCGACGGGCCCCGGCGACGCGAGCACCTGCGGGACGATGCCGCCGGCGCGCGTCGGCACGCCCGTGCCGCCGCCGGTGCGCCGCGCGTTGCGGTGCGCGTAGCTCACGAGCGACGCGCACGACGAAAACGCCGCGAGCTTGGCGGACCGCTTCGCGGCGGCGGGCGCCGCGGGTGGGGTGGCGAGCACACCGGCAAGGCACGTCGCGAGGATCGCCGCGCACAGCCGTGCTCCGGCTTTGGAGGTGACGTCGGTCCTGCGCAGCGTGGCGGTCATCGTGCCTTCCGTGTCGAGACTTACATGCGGACACTACGGCGCACGCGCCGGTTCGTCACGCCTTAACGGTGCGACGCCCCCTTGCGCTGGTTGCAGCCGGCGCACAGGATCTGCAGGTTCGCGGCCGTGCTCGCGCCGCCGAGGCTGTGCGGGATGACGTGGTCGTACTGCAGGTCAAAGCCCGAGCCGCACTCCACGCAGCGCCCGCCGTCGCGCTCGAAGACCGCGCGGCGCACATCGGCGGGGATCCGCTCGCGGCGCGGCTGCTGCGCCGCCGCGACCCCGACGCCGCCCCCGTCGCGCGCGAGCGTGGCGTGCGCGCGCTCGAGCCGGCGCCGCGCCCGCCGCTCGCGCTCGCGGACGAGCGCCAGCACGTCGCGCGCCTCAAGGCCCTCGTCCTCGCAGTAGAAGCAATCCTCGAACGCCCACACGCAGCCCGAGCCGTCGCGGACGAGCGCGACGGGCCGCGCGCGCTGCGCCGCCTCGATCGCGCGCACGCGGCGCGTCGACCAGGGCGGCCCGGCGATGGTCTCGCCGCGCACGAAGCACCAGCGCCACCCGAGCGGCGTCAGCCGCTGACGGACGAGCGCGCCGTTCTTGACCTCGCGCAGCATGTCGCCATGTCGTAGCCGGGCCGCCGGACATCGCGCACGAACGCGCCCGGGCCGAAGGGGCGACCGGCGCGGTCAGTCGACCGCCGGCGAGACCGAGGCGGCGCGGCTCACGTCGCCGGCGGGATCGCCCCGGCGCGGGCGATCTCGCGGGCGACCCGGCGCACGACCTTGAACGCGTCGACCTGGGCGCCGAGCACCACGAACCCGATCCGCCGCGAGCCGCGCTGGACGACCGCGACCAGGCAATGGCCGGCAGCGAGCGTGTAGCCGGTCTTCAGGCCGACAGCGCCGGGGTAGTGCTCGCGCAGCAGGTGGTTCGTCGTGCGCAGCGTGACCTTGTCGCCCCTGCCGGGCCACACGCGTGCCCAGCGCTTGCGCGCGATCTTCCGCAGGCGCGGCTCGGCCATCGCGCGCGCCGCGAGCGCGGCGAGGTCCGCCGGGCACGAGCGGTTGCGCGGATCCAGCCCGCTCGCGTCGGCGTAGTGCGTGCACTTCAGGCCGAGCAGCTTCGCGCGGCGGTTCATGCGCTGCACCCACGCGCGCTCCGAGCCGGCGCCGCCGACGGCCAGCGCCACCGCCGCGTCGTTGCCCGACGAGATCATCAGGCCCTTCAGCAGCACCTCGGCGCGAACCCGGACCCCCGCCTTGAGGCCGCCCATGTGCGTCACGGAGACCTGCTCGGCCGCCTTCGGGATGCGCACGCGGTTACGCGGGCCGAAGCGCTCGACGGCCAGCAGGCCGGTCATGAGCTTCGTCAGGCTCGCGATCGGCCGCACGCGCGTCGCGCCGGAGCGCCACAGGACGCGCCCGTCGGCCATGTCCCAGGCGAGGCCGGCGGCGGGTGCCGGGGTGAGGTAGAGGTCGGGCAGGAGCGCATCGCGCACGAGGTCGACGCGCGCCGCGCCCGGCGGGTCGGGCAGCGGCCCGACGACCTCCTGGGCCGGCGGGCGCTCGACGACGGGCGTCGTGAGGCGCTCGACGCCCGCCCGCGCGACGCCGCGCGCAGGCGCGTCTTCGCTGTCGCGCAGCGTCAAGGCCGCGAACACGCCGGCAGCGGTGATCGCGAGCACGAGCACGATCGGAACGGCGCCGCTGCCGCGGCGACGCCGCCGCCCCGCGGTCAGCATCGGCCCCTGCCCACGTGCGGCCCGGCGCCCGCGCGCGCGCCGCCGCGAAGCGCGGGTCAGCACGGCACCCCGCCGCGCCGCGTGCTCCTACGCGGCGGCTTCGGCTGCCGACCTGCCAGCGGGCACGGGCTCGCCGGAGTCGCCCGCCTCGGCGGCAGCGGGATCGACCTTTGCGCCTTCCTTTGCCCACGGCTCATCGAACTCGACCCGCCACTTGCCCTCCTCGCTCTGCTCAAGCGCGAGCCTAGCCCGGAACGAGCGCCCGCTGCGACCTTTGAAGCCGGTGACAGGTTTAGCGGTACGACCGGTCGCGATGAGCTCCTTGGCCACCGCCATCGGCAGCGTCTTGCCCGCCTTGGACTTCCAGATGACGAACCCGCAGCCCGGATCCTCGCGCCCCCAGCACGAGAACCCCTTGCGGTTCTCGACGATGTCGTGGCCGCAGACGGGGCACGGGCCGAGGTTCGCGCGCGGGATGCGGACGTCCTTGAGCTTGGCGTCCAGATCGGCGACCGTCGACTCGGCGAAGCCCTTGATGTCGGACATGAAGCGCGACCGCGGCTCCTCGCCGCGCTCGATCTTCGCGAGGCGCTGCTCCCAGTCGCCCGTGAGCGAGGGCGACGTCAGCGGATGGTCGCCCAGCAGGCGGATGACGTTCAGGCCCTTCTCGGTCGCGACGAGCGAGCGGGCGTCGCGCTCCACGTAGCCGACGTCGATCAGCCGCTCGATGATCGACGCGCGCGTGGCCGGCGTGCCGATGCCCGACTCCTTCATCGCCTCGCGCATCTCGTCGTCGTCGACGAGCTTGCCGGCGGTCTCCATCGCGCCGAGCAGCGAGGCATCGGAGTAGCGCCGCGGCGGCTTGGTCTCCTTCTCCTCGGCGCTGACGTCGAGCGTGTCGACCTGCTCGGCGAGCGCGAGCTTGGGCAGCTGCTGCTCGCGACCCTCGTCGTCATCGGCGCCGTCGCCCTCTGCGAGCTCCCCGTAGACCCCGCGCCAGCCGGGAACCAGCAGGACCTTGCCGCGCGTCCGGAAGATGTGGCCCGCGACCGTCGTCTCGACCTTCGTGTTCTCGAACACGGCCTCTGGATGGAAGGCAGCGAGGAAGCGCCGGGCGACCATGTCGTAGATGCGCCGGTCGTCGTCGGAGAGCTTGTCGAGGACGTGCGTCGAGTTCGTGGGGATGATCGCGTGGTGGTCGCCGACCTTGTCGTCCGCGACGACCCGCGCCAGCGGCAGCATGTCCAGGCCCTGGACGTACGCGGCGGCGGCCTGGTACTCGCGCCCCGCGACGCCGACGTGGCCCGCGATCGGCTTGAGCTCGGCGATCATGTCGCTGGTCAGGTAGCGCGAGCTCGTCCGCGGATACGTGAGGACCTTGTGCTCCTCGTAGCAGCGCTGCGCGGCGGCGAGCGTGCGGCGGGCGGTGAAGCCGTAGCGGCTGTTGGCCTCGCGCTGCAGCGACGTGAGGTCGTACAGCAGCGGCGCGCGCTCCCTGCGCTCCTTGGTCTCGAGCTGGGTGATCTCGCCGACCTGACCGCGGACGGCGTCCACGATCGCGTCCGCGGCGGCCGCCGTGGCCATGCGCGGCTTCGCGCCGTCGTGGTAGCGGCCCTCGTAGACGCGGTCGCCGGGTGCGCCGAAGACCGCGTCGACGAGCCAGTACGGCTCAGGCACGAACGCGCGGATCTCCTCCTCGCGGCGGGTGAGGATCGCGAGCGTCGGTGTCTGGACGCGGCCGAGCGAGACGGCGCCGTCGAACGACGAGCGCAGGCGGATCGTCGCGGCGCGGGTGGCGTTCATGCCGACGATCCAGTCGGACTCCGAGCGCGAGCGGGCGGCGGCTTCGAGCGACGCGAACTCCGACGCCGGGCGCAGCTCCTTGAACGCGCGCTTCATCGCGGCCTTCGTCATCGACGACAGCCACAGCCGCTGGACGGGCTTCTTGGACCTCGCCTTCTCGAAGAGGTAGGCGAAGATCAGCTCGCCCTCGCGCCCGGCGTCGCACGCGTTGACGACGTCGGCGACGTCGTCGCGGCCGAGCTGCTGGGTCACGACCGACATCTGCTTCTTGGAGCGCTCGTCGCGCACGACGAGCTTGAACTTCGCCGGGACGATCGGCAGGTCGGCCATCCGCCACTTCTTGAACTTCACGTCGTACTCGTCGGGCTCGGCAAGCTGGACGAGATGCCCGACGGCCCAGGTCAGGACGTGGTCGGGACCCTCGAGGTAGCCCTCATGCTTGGCGAACGGGCCGGGCAGGACGCGAGCGAGGTCGCGCCCGACGGACGGCTTCTCGGCGATGACGAGTGTCTTGGGCATCGGGCACGGCAGGGTAGCGCCCTCCCGGGTCGCGACCCGGACGACCCCGCCACGAAGGCCGCCGCCGGCGGCCCGCCGGTCAGCGCGCGCAGGGCCCGGTGCCGACCGGGCCGCCGGCGCTCGCCAGCACGCGGCGGACGGTGTCGTTGGGGACCGCGTAGCCGCCCTGCGGCCCGCCCCCGACCGACTCCGCGAAGACCGTCGCCGACACGCGTCCGGCCGCGTCGACGATCGGCCCGCCCGAGTTGCCCGGCTGGACCTTTCCTCTGAAGGCCGTGATCCGGCGCCGCACCGGCCCGCGGCCATAGGCGTCCTGCGAGAGCACGACGCGCGTCTGGCCGATCCGCGCCGGGCGGATCTGAAACGGCCCGGCGAGTGGATAGCCCTCGATCGCGCCCGCCTCGGAGACCTTGACCTCGCGGGAGAAGGCGAGCGGCGTCAGGCGCAGGCCGCGCACGCGCAGCACCGCGATGTCGTTCTTCGAGTCGAACGCGACGGCGGTCGCCTCGAGCTGGCCGCGGCCGCGAATCTCGACGACCGTGTCCTCCTGGCCGGCGACGACGTGCGCGTTCGTCACGACGGTCTCGTTGCCCGCGGCCCAGCCCGAGCCCGAGACCCGCAGGCCGCACGCGCTGCCTAGCACCTGGACGACCGAGTCGCCGGCGCGCCGCACGTCGGGGTCGGCCGGCACCCCCCTGCTCGGTGGCCCGACGTCGACCTCCGGCCCGTCGACCCGCGGGAACGGGTCAAAGCGCGCGAGCGCCTTGAGCAGCGTGTCCGACGGCAGGACGTCGTTGAGCTTGTCGAGGATCGCCGACCGCTGGACGGTGCGCCGGACGTCGCTGACGCCCGGCGTCTGCAGCACGATCACGCCGATGACCCAGGCGAACCCGAGCGCGAGCGCGACCGCAAGCCCCGCGCCCAGCAGCCCGTCGATCGCGCCGAACGCCGAGGATCGCATGCTCGCCCGCAGCGACCCGGCCATGCTCTCGGCGCCGGCCGAGATGATCGTCCCCGCGATGACCGCGCCCAGCAGGCCGAAGAGCGGCGCGTACGGGGACTCGTTGCCGTCCGAGAGCAGCTGCGGGCCGAAGCGTGTACCGATGTACGCGCCCGCGACGAAACCAGCCAGCGACAGCACGCCGACGAGGAAGCCGCGAGCGAAGCCGACGAGCCCGAAGACGACCGCGAACCCGATGATGACGTAGTCGACGGCCGTCATCGCGGAGATGATGCACCGGTTGCGTCCGACGGGTAGCCATAGTTCTCGGACATGGTTGTCGCTTCGTCACAACGGCGCCGGTCCCTTGCGCGCCGGCGGCTGATCTTTCTCGGCGCCGTCGCGGCGATCATCGGGCTCGTCGTCGTGGCGATCGTCGTCACCGGCGGCCGGCCCGCCGCGGTGGCGAGCGCCGAGCGCTTCGTGGCCGCCTGGCAGCGCGGCGACTACGCCGCGATGCACGCCGAGCTGGGCGAGGACGCGGACAAGACCCGATCGCTGCAGGCGTTCATCGACGACTACCGCCGCGCCGCTGCCACGGCCACCGCGACGGCGTTCGTGCCCGGCAAGGTCGGCGAGCTCGAAGACGGCGCCGTGAGCGTCCCGATGACCGTGTCGACGCGCGTGTTCGGCCCGATCCGCGCGGCGCTGCGCCTCCCCTTCGCGGGCGAGGACGACGACGCGCACGTCGCATGGGCGCAGAACCTCACGTTCCCCGGCGTCGAGCGCGGCCAGCGCCTGGAGCGCTCGACGCAGCTGCCGCCCCGCGCCGACATCCTCTTCCGCGACCGCACCCCGCTCGCCGCGGGGGAGCAGCGCACGTCGCCCGCGGGCCCCGTCGCGTCGGCGATCGCCGGCCAGCTCGCGGAGGCGCCGGCGGCCCGCGTCGACGAGCTGCGCGCGCGCGGCGTCCCGAGCGACGCGACCGTCGGCACGACGGGCCTCGAGCGCGTCTTCGACGACGACCTGCGCGGCCGTCCCGGCGGGGTGCTGCGAGCCGGCTCGCGCGTGGTCGCCACGAGCACCCCGCGCGCCGGCAAGGCCGTGCGGACGTCGATCGACCCGCAGATCCAGCGTGCGGCCGTCGAGGCGCTCGGCGGGCAGTTCGGCGGCGTCGCCGTGCTGCGTCCCAAGACCGGCGAGATCCTCGGCCTCGCGGGGGTTGCGTTCTCCGGCCTCCAGCCGCCGGGGTCGACCTTCAAGATGATCACGCTCGCGGGCGCGCTCGAGGCGCGGATCGCCGGCCCGAACTCAAGCTACCCGGTGCAGACCGGCGCGACGATCGAGGGTGTCGAGATCGAGAACGCCAACGGCGAGTCCTGCGGCGGGACGCTGCGCCTGTCGTTCGCGCACTCGTGCAACTCGGTCTTCGCGCCGCTCGGCGCGCGCCTTGGCCCCGAGCGCCTCGTCGCGGCCGCGGAGAAGTTCGGCTTCAACAAGGACGTCGGCATCCCCGGCGCCGCGACGAGCACGATCCCCGTGGCGGGCGAGATCGGCGACGCGCTGGCGGTCGGCTCGTCGGCGATCGGCCAGGGCCGCGTGCAGGCGTCGGCGCTGCAGATGGCGTGGGTCGCCGCGACGATCGGCGAGGACGGCCTGCGCACGCGCCTCACGCTGCGCGCCGAGCAGCCCGCGCCGAAGCGCACGCGCGTCCTGCGGCCCGGCACCGCGCGGATCGTCCGCGAGTACATGGAGGCAGTCGTCAACGTCGGCACGGGCGCCGCCGCCGCGATCTCCGGCGTGCGCGTCGCCGGCAAGACCGGCACCGCGGAGCTCAAGGACACCTCCAAGCCCGACTGCAACCCGACGCCCGAGGCGCCGTGCCCGCCGGCCGAGCCGAACGACCCGACGGACACCGACGCCTGGTTCGCGGCGTTCGCGCCCGCGCAGGACCCGCGGATCGCGGTCGGCGTCCTGCTGATCCAGAACGGCGCGGGCGGCGACACGGCGGCACCGGTCGCCCGCCAAGTCCTCGCCGCGGGGCTGCAGCGCGGCGGCTAGGACCCGGCCGGGCAGTCGTACTCGTCGGGCAGCACGAGCGCCCCGACCCGATCGCAGCCCGTGTGGCTGTGCACGCGCGCGTCGGGCTCGTCGACGCCCACCTTCAGCACCTCGGCCGCGTCCTTGCCGCCGCGGCGCGCGTAGCGCACGAGCTGGCGCGCGCCCTTGGCGATCTCCGTGGCGTTCAGCGGGGTCGAGCGGGCCACGACCTGATCGAGCAGGCGCAGCACGGCCGGCTTGCCGGCCTCGCCCCAGCCCGCGTCGCGCCACGTCGTCACCGCCGCGCACGCGTCGGGCACCGCGGTGTAGACGCCGTTGGCGATGACGTAGTCGCGGCGCAGCGCCTCGGCCGCGCGCGCGAGCACCGGCGAGCGGTCGATGCGCGCCGAGCGCCGCAGGTCGGTGATCCAGTGGCGGAAGATCGGCGCGTCGACGCTCCACAGCGCGCCACTGAGGTACTCGAAGTAGACGAGCCCCAGGTCGCCGCGGCGCGCGAGCGGGGCCGCCTGCCAGACGCCCAGGCAGGCCTGCGCGGCCCGGCGGCGATCCGCGAGCACGCGCAGCGCGTCGTCCGCGGCCTCGGTCTGCTGGCGATCGAAGCTCAGCGTGCGCTGTGCGAACGCGTTGGCCGCCGCGAGGCGCGCGGCCGGCGTGGACGGGCGAGCGGTCGCCGCCGGCACGGCGACGGCGAGCATGACGAGCAGTGCGGCGCAGCACCCGAGCGCTCGCGCGGCGGGCAGCACCGGCCTACACGTCGAGGTCGACGATGCCCGTCTGCTGCGGCGCCTTGCGACCTTCGATCTTCAGCTCGAGCGGGCGGTTGTTGAGCGCCGTCAGCGTGAGCTTGAAGAGCAGCAGCGAACCTTGCGACGGCGTGTCGAAGCCCGGCGAGTCGAGCCCCGGATACGTCTCCCGCGCGGGGATCGCCTCCTCGGAGCGGTAGGCGTAGAAGTTCGTCTCGTCGAGTGAGAGCGGCTCGAAGACCTCGTCCACGGTGTCCTCGATCTCAATGTCCGCCGACGGCTGCAGCGGCTCGCCCTGCTCGTTCTGGACGCGCAGGAAGACGCCGAACCAGACCTCGTCGGGCTTCAGCTCCTGCTCCTCGGCGGGGATGCCGGCGAGGTAGGGCTTGTCCTGCACGTCGTCGGGGTTGAGCTGGCGCGAGACCTGGACCTGGTACTTGAGGTCCGAGACGTCGAGGTAGATGCCCTCGGTCTCGGCCGTCTTGACCCGGGCGTCCTCGGCGACGTGCTTGCCGCACGCGCTCAGGCCGCCTGAGACGAGCAGGGCGGCGAGCAAGGTGGCGAGGCGGCGCGGGCGGGTCACAGGCGGCGCGAAATCTACAGCCTGAAGCCGCTGGCGGGCTTGCGCGCCCCGCCCGACACCGATGTGCGGGCGCCACGCTGCTCGCCGGCCTCGAGGATCGAGCGCAGGCGAGCGAGGGCCTTGCGGTGACAGCGCGCCGTCGAGCGGCGCACGCCGAGCAGCTTCTCGAGCTTGCGATCGGCGAACGTGGCGGGGGTCGACTGCGTCGTGAACTGCACCCGCGTGCCGCCCTGCCCGTCGTCCTCGAGCGTCCACTCCGAGCGCGTCTTGACGCGGTTGAAGCGCCCCGCGGCCCCGGTCCCCACGATGTGCTGCGGCGGCGTGAGCTCGGCGAGCGTCAGGTCGCCGTAGGAGAAGCGGTCGAAGCGCGACTTCGTGCGAAAGCGCCCACCGGCCCCGCGGCCGTAGGAGTCCTCGCGGGTCAGATGCCAGTCGACGAGGCAGTGATCGGTGAACTCCGCGTGGTTCGCGACGTCGGCGAGGTACTCGAAGACCTCCTCGCGGGGGCGGGCGATCGTCGTGCTCAGCGTCACCGGTTCCATGCGCCCCGGCAATCTACCCGGAGCAACGCCTGCGCGGCGGCGGGCCGGGCGCGAGTTACCCGGGCGCGGGCTGCAGGCGGTGGATGCGGACCGCGTGGCCGAGCTCTGAGTTGCGCACCCGCTCGCGGCTCTCCGGCGCCTCGCGCCGCAGCGGCCGGCACAGCTCGCAGACCGTCGCGGCGGCCGCGAAGCGATACAGGGTCTCGCCGATCAGCGGCGCGCGTCCGCAATCCGTGCAGCGGTCGGCATCCGTCGCGAGCGCGTCGACGCTCTTTCGCAGCAGCGCGCGCTCGAGGTCGCGCTCGTCGATCGTCGTGGCCGTACGGGGCATGGCGCGTGTTTCGCCGCGCCCTTACAACATTCCTGCTTGACTTGTCGCGGTTCCTTAGAGGCCGTTAAGCGCCCGTTTATCTGACGGCGCACCATGGGTAGACGCCGATCCGAGCCCCGGCGTGCCAACCCACGGGGCTCATTGACGCACTTGGTACATTCCGCACAAGCCGAGAGAGGCCGGCGGACCCCTGTAACGCTGGTGAAGGGAGTCGGGATGGAATCGCTGACGTCGGGCACGCTCGCCGGAACCGGGTCGTTCCGCTGTGAGATCTGTGGTCATGTCATCACGATGTCGTCCGCAGACGTCCTGCCCGAGTGCCCGGGCTGCGAGGGCGCGAGCTTCACGCGCGCCTCGCTCTTCAGCTCGACCGGCCGCTTCAAGCGCGTCGAGCCGACCGCCCGCACCGCCGGCAGCGACGCCGAGATCGACGCCGCTCGCGACGCGCTCGACGAGCCGGGCCGCTACCTCGTCTTCCACGACGCCGGCTGCGTGCGCACGGTCGCGGTGCCGGGCAACTCGATGCGCATCGGGCGCAGCCTGTCGGCGGAGCTGCGCTTCGAGGATCCGACCGTCTCGCGCCGCCACGCCGTGCTGCTCGTCGAGGACGACGGCGTGCGCGTGCTCGACGACCGCAGCCTCAACGGCGTCTTCGTCAACGGCGAGCGGATCGTGTCGCAGATGCTCGCCGACGGCGACGAGGTCGTCATCGGCCGCTACCGGCTGACCTACGCCGATCGCTCGGCGGTCGCGGCGGCCCCCGCGGCCGGCGCCATCCCCGGCGAGTAGCATCAGCGCCCTTGGGCGCCACGATCGCAGTCCTCTCGCAGAAGGGCGGCACCGGCAAGACGACCACGGTCCGGACGCTGACCGACATCTTCCGGCGCGCCGGGCTCTCGGTGCTGGCCGTCGACCTCGACCCGCAGGGCAACCTCTCGGACTACTTCGACGTCGATCCCGAGGTCTCGCCCACGATCGGCGACGTCCTCGCGGGACGCGCGAAGGCGGCCGACGCAGTTCACGACGGCGTGCTGCCGGCCAACCTCTCGCTTGCCGAGGCCGAGCTCATGCTCGCCGGCAAGATGGGCCGTGAGCTGACGCTCAAGCGCGCGCTCAAGCCGCTGCGCAAGGAGTACGACCTCGTCCTGCTGGACTGCCCGCCGTCGCTCGGCCTACTGACGGTCAACGCGCTCGTCGCGGCCGACTGGGCGCTGCTGACGACCGAGGCGCAGTACTTCGCGATGCAGGGCGTCGAGCAGGCGCTCGAGGTCATCGAGCTCGCGCGCGACGGGTTGAACCCCGAGCTCGGCTGGCTCGGCGTCGTCTTCAACATCGCCGACATGCGCACGCGCCACAGCAAGGAGGCGTTCGCAACGCTGCGCGAGCACATCGGGGAGAAGCTCTTTCAGACGACGGTCCGCCAGTCGATCGCCTACGCCGAGTCCTCCGAGCTCGCGATCTCGATCCTCGACCACCGTCCGGACCTCGGCGCGGACTACGTGGCGCTCGCCGACGAGGTCCTCGCGCGGCTGAAGCTGTCCGAGCCGCGCAAGCGCCTCAAGGCGCTGGCCGAGGCGAAGCCCGCCTCCAAGTAGCGCCGTGCCGCCGCGGCACCAGACGACGCTCCGCCCGTCCGCCGCCGGGCGTGACGGCGCCGCGACCGCCGGAGCGAAGCCTTGACGCGCCGCCTGCGCGGACTCGCGATCGTCGGCGTCCTCGCGGCCGCGTGCGCCGTCGTGCTGCTCGCGGGAAGCGACGACGACCGCCCGCCGCCCCGCCTCGCGCCCGCTCCGGAGTCCCCGCGCGTGCCCGAGGTCCCGCCGGCGGCGCCCACGCCGCGAGCCGCTGCGCCGCGCGGCCCGCTCGGCGCGCGCATCGTCCGCCGCACGCAGCTGCGCCGCAGCCCCGGCGGCCCGATCGTGCGGGCCGTCGGGACGACCACCGGCTACGGCTCCGAGCGCGTGCTCGCCGTCGTCGCGCGGCGCGGGCGCTGGCTCGGCGTGCTCAGCGACCACATGCCCAACTCGCGCGCGGGTTGGATCCCGGCCGACAGCGCCGAGCTCCTCCACGAGCCCTACCGCCTCGACGTCGACCTCTCGGCGCGGCGGATCGTCGTGCGCCGCGAGGGACGCGTCGTGCGGCGCATCGGCGTCGCGATCGGCAAGCCCTCGACTGCGACGCCGATCGGCCGCTACGCGGTCACCGACACGCTGCGCATCGGCAAGGCCAGCCCCGAGTACGGCTGCTGCGCCGTGGCGCTCACCGGTCGCCAGGCCCACCTCCCGCAGGGCTGGACGACCAGCGACCGGCTCGCGATCCACGGCACGCCGAACGAAGGCGCGGTCGGCGACGCGATCTCAAACGGCTGCCTGCACGCCCGTGAGGCCGACATGCGCTGGCTGCTGCGCAAGGTCACGCTCGGCGCTCAGGTGCGCGTGCGGGCGTAGCGCCCGGGTCAGCGGTCGCGGACCTCTGCGCCCCGCGTCTCGAACGGCGCGCGGATGACGTCGGCCCAGCCGGTCGACCCGGCCTGCAGCGCGCTCGCCACCGCGCCGGTCGTGTCGTGCTGCGTCCAGAACAGCACCGTCGGCCCCGCGCCGGAGACCGTCGCCCCGATCGCGCCGAGCTCGGACGCGCGCTCGAGCAGCGCCATCGACTTGGGAAAGAGATGCGCGCGGTAGGGCTGATGCAGGCGGTCCTCGAGCCCGCGCGCGACCAGGCCGAGGTCGCCGCGGGCCAGGCCGAGCGTCAGCAGCGCGCCGTGCGCGACGTTCGCGACCGCGTCGGCGAGCGGGACGGTCGCCGGCAGCGCGCGGCGCGCGACCGAGGTGCGCACCGGGTTGTGCGGGACCACGAGCACGGCCTCGAGGCCCGCGGGCGGATCGAAGCGCGTGGCCTCGCCGCCCGCGACGATGACGAAGCCGCCGCGCAGCGCGGCCGCGGCGTTGTCGGGATGGCCTTCGAGCTCGGTCGCGTCGGCGAGCAGGTCGCGCTCGTCGTCGGCGAGGTGCGCGGCGGCGCACAGGCCCGCGACGTACGCGGCAGCACTCGATCCCAGGCCGCCCGACAGCGGGATCGTCGAGCGGATCCGAAACGTGAAGCGGTCGGGTGCCAGCAGTCTCGCGAAGCCGCGGACGCAGAGGTTGCGCCGGTCGCGCGCGATATCGAGGTTCGTCTCGACCACGAAGCGCCCGCTCTCGAGCACCTCGAGCTCGACGTGCAGCCCGAGCGCCGCGCAGAACGTGTCGAAGCCCGGGCCGAGGTTGGCCGACGACGCCGGCACCCGCACGAGGCAGCGCCGGCGCATCACTCCGAGCCGCCCAGCACGGCCTCCTCGACCGCCGCCAGGTGCGGCTCGCAGGGGATGACGCCACCGGCCTGGTCGAGCGCGGTGCCGGGGTCCTTGAGGCCGTGGCCGGTGAGCACGCAGGCGACGCGGCGGGCGCCGTCGGCGCCATAGCGCAGCAGGCCGGCCACGGACGCGGCGCTCGCCGGCTCGCAGAAGACGCCCTCGCGCTTGGCGAGGATGTTGTAGGCGCCGAGGATCTCGGTGTCGGAGACGGCGCGGATCTTCCCGCGCGAGGCGGTCATCGCCTCCATCGCCTCCTCCCAGCGCGCCGGGTTGCCGATCCGGATCGCGCTGGCGATCGTCTCGGGCTGGTCGACTCGCTTGCCGAGCACGAGCGGCGCGGCCCCCTCGGCCTGAAAGCCGAACAGGCGCGGCTTGATCCCGAGCTCGCCGAAGCCCTTCCACCACGCGGTGATGTTGCCGGCGTTGCCGACGGGGACGCTGAGCGCGTCGAGCTCGTCGAGCGTCTCCATGATCTCGAACGCCCCCGTCTTCTGACCTTCGAGGCGAAACTGGTTGACGGAGTTGACGAGCGCGATCGGATGGTCGTCGGCCAGCGCGCGCACGAGCGTGAGCGCCTGGTCGAAGTTCCCGCGCAGGGCGATGACGCGCGCGCCGTGCATGAGCGCCTGGGCGAGCTTGCCCTGGGCGATCTTGCCTTCCGGGACGATGACCGCGCACGTCAGTCCGGCCCGCGCGGCGTAGGCCGCCGCGCTCGCGGCTGTGTTGCCGGTCGACGCGCAGATGACCGCCTTCGCTCCTTCACGTACCGCGGCGCTCACGGCGCACGTCATGCCGCGATCCTTGAACGAGCCTGTCGGGTTGAGGCCCTCGAGCTTCAGCCAGACCTCGGCGCCGACGAGCTCGGAGATGTGGGGCGCGTGGACGAGCGGCGTCGCGCCCTCGCCGAGCGAGACGACGGGATCGTCGGCGGCGAACGGCAGGCGCTCGCGGTAGCGCTCGATCAGGCCTTGCACGACGAGCACCCTACTCGCGGGCGCCCATCGTTCGGCGGCAGCGTCCATACCGCCTAGAGCTGGTGTCGCTGCGAGACGAGACTTGTCCGGTCGCTGCGTTCGCGACTTCCCGCACGCACGCAGCGATTCGTCCTACTGCTTGGGTGCTTCCCCCGGGCCCTTTGGCGCGGCGTTCTTACCCAAACCGTGGCCGGCCGGCACCGCGGGGACGAAACCGATGAAGCCCGTCGCCCCGGCAGGCCGTCCCGTCATCTGAAGCTCGGCTTCACGAAGCTCTCGGCCAGTAATCGGATTGTTCTCGGTCTCAGCCATCGTGATCTCCGGGTCGGTAGAGGCCCTTATGCGAAACCCATTCTACGGACTCGATCTCGCTGCCCATCACAAACGCACCGAGACCGAAAGCCGTGGGGTAGTAATGGCCGTCGTCCGCGAGCCGCAGCACCTCTTCGACATAAAGGTCACGTGGTTGCGGCGATACAGCTATTCGTGACTGGTCGGCGACCGTACCGACGATCTCCGCGCCGCTCTTTGTTTGGACACGTATGTAGACGAACGGCTCGCTGCGACGTAGGTGCTTCCAGGTCCGATCCCAGGTAGACGGCCCGTCTTGCAGCAGGCGCAACGCCATGACATCGAGCAGCTTGCGTTTGATGCGGAGCCAGAGATCGCGATCATCTTCACCGGGTGTGGACAGGCGATCTCGCGCATGAGCGACGCGTTGTGCGGACCAATCAGCAAGCTCACCGAGCAGGAATCCGACGATACCCGGAAGAAGAAGCAGCGCGACGGCGAACCGGAACGTGTGAGCCTCGTCCCTGGTAAGCGCGGTTCCCGCTTGCGCGTGCTCGTAGATCTCGCGGCCGCCGAGCCGCCACGCTACGAGAGCAATAATCGCGCTGACCGTGATCGTACGCGCGACGGCGACGAGGCCGTCGGGATGCTCTGGTGACGCCCGCCCGCGCCGGTATCCGCCCATGGCCATAAAGATGGCCGCCTGCGCGGAATTCGGCGCCGGAACGAACTTATCGTCAGCTCCGGCGGCATCTCGATGGCTCCGCCGTCGGCGGTTTCCACACGCTCGGGGGGTGGGTCCGCTGGCGGGCACACTCGCTCGCGTGGCCAGCCGACACCCGCGCGTGCAGGTCCCCGCGCTGGTCGCGGGCGGCGCACGCTGGCAGCCTTGACTAGACGAACTGCTCGTCGATCACACGGATCGCGCGCGGTGGGGCGCGCAGGAACGGCAGCTCGGCGATCTCCGCGACCGCGGCGTAGAAGTTCGACTCGAGCAGCGGGTGCACGACCATGACCAGGCGCGCGCGCTCGCCCAGGCCCTTCTGCACGACCGATTTGATCGAGGCGCCGTGACGGCCCAGGATCGTCGCGACCGACGCGAGCACCCCCGGCTGGTCCTCGACCTCCATGTGCAGGTAGAACGCCGACTCGACGTCGTCGACGATCTCGAGCGCCTGCGTCGTCTCGGGCGTCGAGGCCGGCGGGATCATCGCGCTGATGACGTCGCCGAGCACGGCGCTCGCGGTTTGCGGGCCGCCGGCGCCCGGCCCCGACATCGTGATCTCGGTGATCGCCTCCGACTCGACCGTGATCGCGTTGAACGGGCCGTGCACGCTCGCGAGCGGATGCCCCTCGTAGAGAAAGGCCGGGTGCACGCGCACCGCGAGCTTGCCGTCGATGCGCTCCGCCGTGCCGATGAGCTTCAGCCCGAGGCCGAACTCCTCGGCGTACTCCATGTCCTCCGACGTGATCAGCTCGATCCCCTCGAACGTGACCTGGTCGATGTGCACCGGCGTGTCGAACGCCAGGCGCGCGAGGATCGCCATCTTCGCCGCTGCGTCCTTGCCGTTGACGTCGTCGGAAGGGTCGGCCTCCGCGTAGCCGAGGCGCTGCGCCCCGGCCAGCGCGTCCGCGTACGAGCAGCGGGTGCTCGCCATCTCCGACAGGATGTAGTTCGTCGTCCCGTTGACGATCCCGTGGATCCGATCGACGTGCGCGCCCGCCAGCGACTCCTGCAACACCCGGATGACCGGCACCACGCCCGCGACCGCGGCCTCGAAGCGCAGCTGGACGCGGTGCTCGCGCGCGACGCCCCACAGCTCCTCGCCATGATGCGACAGCAGCTGCTTGTTCGCCGTCACGACGTGCTTGCCGGCGCGCATCGCCCGCAGCACGTAGTCGCGCGCCGGCTCGAGCCCGCCGATGAGCTCGACGACGAGGTCGCAGCCGGCGAGGATGTCCTCGAAGTCGCCGCGCGAGCGCGTCAGGACGCCTGAGATCTGCGGGCGCAGGCCGGTGATCGCCGCGACGTTGGCGGCACGATCGGCCAGGAGCGTGTCGAACGCGCCGCCTACCGTCCCGTGGCCGAGCAGGCCGATCCGGAACGGCTCAGACATCGCGCGCGGCGAGGTCGTCGTACGTCTCGCGCCGCACGACGAGCCGCGCGTCGCCGTTCGAGACGAACACGACCGGCGGGCGCGGCACGCCGTTGTAGTTGTTGGCCATCGCGTGCCCGTATGCCCCGGTCGCCGGCGTCACGATGACGTCGCCGACGCGCGGGTCGGCCAGCTCGACGTCGCGCACGATGATGTCGCCGGACTCGCAGTGCTTG
This sequence comes from uncultured Actinomycetes bacterium, assembly GCA_963839905.1. Lineage (GTDB taxonomy): Bacteria > Actinomycetota > Thermoleophilia > Solirubrobacterales > Solirubrobacteraceae > CADCVQ01. The sequence goes on from CAWIXC010000023.1 coordinate 35,154, forward strand.
CCGGTCAGCCGCGACAGCGTGCCGCCGCCGAAGCGGTCGGCGATCTGCGCCTCGTAGGTGGCGCCGTAGAGCATCGGGCGCAGGTTGTCGGACATGCCACCGTCGACCGCGACCCACGTCGACACGTTGCGCTTGACGCTCTGCACGGTGTAGAGCGTCACCGTCGAGTTCGCGACGAGCGCGCGGCCGGGCTCCTCGAGCAGCCGCTTGCCGGGGCCGAACGCGCGCTCCGCAGCGTCGACCTTCGCCGCAACGTAGTCGTTGATCCGCGGCGGCTCCTGCTCGGACGTGTAGGCGACGCCGAGGCCGCCGCCGAGGTTGTAGGTGGCGAAGTCGCCAAGCCGGGCGATCGCCTCGATCGCGCGGCGAAAAGGGTCGAGCTCGAGGATCTGCGAGCCGATGTGGATGTGCAGGCCGACGAGGTCGAGTGCCGCCGACGACGAGGCGCGGGCGATCGCCGCCGGCGCGTCGGCCATCGAGAAGCCGAACTTCGTGTCGGCCTGCCCCGTGGAGATCTTGTCGTGGGTCTCGCCGCGCACATCGGGCGCGACGCGCAGCAGCACCGGCTGCGGCGAGCCGTCGCCGACGACGGCCTCGAGCCGCTCGATCTCGTCGGCGTTGTCGATGACGATGTGCCCGACGCCGGCGGCGCGCGCCTGGCGCAGCTCGTCGACGGACTTCGCGTTGCCGTGCATGTAGATCCGAGCCGGGTCGAAGCCGCCGCGCAGCGCGAGGGCGAGCTCGCCCCCTGACGCGACGTCGCACGCGATGCCCTCCTCGGCCAGGACGCGGTAGACCGCTGTGCACGGAAACGCCTTGGACGCGAACAGCACGTCGAAGTTCGCCGTCCGCGAGCGGAAGGCCTCGACGAACATCTGCGCGCGGGCGCGCAGGTCGTCCTCGACGACGATGTACGCCGGTGTGCCGAACTCGCGTGCGAGCTCGACCGCGTCGCAGCCGCCGAGCTGCAGGCGGCCGTCCTCGTCGATGCGGCTCGCGATCGGATAGGCCTGCGAGAGCTGGGTGCGCGTCGGCAGCATGTGCGGATCGGAGAGTATGCGGTCGGATGCCACCGCGGCGGTCTTGTCGAACAGTCCGCTAATACAGCGGGAAACTCGACAAGACCGACCGGGCCAGGGCCTTTAGGGGTGCTCGCCCGAGCGGCCCGCGCGGAGTAGGCGCGCCGCGATCAGCGGCGATGGCCGAGGGCGCGGCCGAGCACGTTGCCGGCGCCTTCGACGATCGCGGCGAGCACGTCGCCGGCCTTGGCCAGCACGCCGCCGAGCTCCGGGCTGATGGCGCCTACGCCCTCGCCGAGGTCCTCGGTCAGGCTGCGCACGCCGCCGGCCAAGCCGTCGGTCGCCTTGTTGACGCCCTCCCCCAGCGGCTCGAGTGGTGCGGGTGGCGGCGGCGCGGCGGGTGCCTGTGCCGGCGGCGGCGCGGGCGGCGGGGGCGGTGGAGGCGGAGGGGGCGGAGGCGGAGGCGGAGGCGCGGGTGTTGCCGACGCCGGCGCCGAATCGTCGGCAAGCGCCGGCGCAGCGGCCGCGGGCTTCTTCGCACGCGCGGGGCGTCGCACGACCCGCGCGGGCGCGGCGCTCGCGCGCCGGGCGGGTCGCGGCCGTGCGCGCGGTGCAGGCGCATCGCGATCTGCGATGACGACAGCCGCCGAGGGCCGGCGCGCGTTGTCGCCGCCACCGACGAAGCCGGCGCCGATGAGCCCGGCCGCGATCGTGAACGCCACGAGCACGCCGGCAAGCACGGCGCTCGCTACGCCGATGCCCGGGAGGAGAGTGCGCGAGGGGCGACTGGACATGGCTTGAACACGAGCGCCGGGGCCCGTTCTCTCGCATCGGCCCGGGGACCGGCGAGCTTGAGCCCGGGGACCCCAGGTTGGCGCGTTGGCGCTCTCTCCTAAGTGAGAACGGTTTTCGATAACCTCCCCGGCGTGCGCTGGCTCACCGATCCGCTCTCGGCTCCGTTCATGCAACGGGCGCTCGTCGCGGTGCTGCTGCTATCGGTCGCCGGTGGGCTGCTCGGCGCGTGGATCGTCCTGCGGCGCCTGGCCTTCTTCGCGCACGCCGTGGGGAGCGCGACGTTCCCCGGCCTCGTCGTCGCCGGGCCGTGGGGCATCGCCCCGCCGCTCGCGGCCCTCGCCGCCGGGCTCGGGTTCGCGGGTCTCCTGTCACGCCTGACGCGCGGCGCCGCCACGAGCTCCGACACCGCGACCGGCCTGCTGCTCGCGGGCGCGCTCGCACTGGGCAGCGTCCTGGCGAGCGACGTCTACCGCTCCGGCGTCGGCGTCGACCGGCTGCTGTTCGGCACGCTGCTCGGCTTGAGCGACGGCGACCTGTGGCTCGCCGCGGCCGCCGCGGTGGCCGCGCTCGCCGCGACCGCCGCGCTCGCGCGCACCTGGCTTGCCACGGGCTTTGACCCGGGCGGCGCGCGCGCCCTCGGGGTGCCGGCGGCGCGTGGGGACTGGCTGCTGCTCGCGCTGCTCGCCGCCTGCGTCGTGGCGGTCCTGCCGGCCGTGGGGGCGCTGCTCGTCAGCACGCTGCTCGTCGTGCCAGCCGCGACGGCTCGCCTGCTGACCGGCTCGCTCGGCGCCCTGCTGGCGACGGGCGTCGCGCTCGCGGCCGCGGAGGGGGTCGCCGGGCTGCTGCTCGCCTACCACCTCGACCTGCCCCCCGGCCCCGCGATCGCGATCGTGGGCGGCGGGATCTTCGCGCTTGTGGCGGTCACGTCGGCCGCGCCGTGGCGGCGGCGCGCGGGAGCGGTCGCATGAGCGGGCCGGCGCGAGACGGCGGCCCGGCGTCCGGTCGGGGCGCCCGGCCGTCCGGTCCGGATGCCCCGGTGTCCGGGCGGGGCGGCCCGGCGTCCAGGCGGGGCCGCCCGGCGTCAGGTCGCGCGGCCGCGCGAGCCGCGGACGCGCCGCCCGCCGCGGCCGGCCACGCGACCGCGCGGCTTGAGGTCGCCGGCCTCGCCGCGTCCTACAACGGCGGCCCGCCGGCCCTGCGCGACGTGACCTTCACCGCCGAAGCCGGCCAGGCCGTCGCGGTGCTCGGGCCCAACGGCGGCGGCAAGACGACGCTCTTCCGCGCCCTGCTCGGCGAGCTCCCCACCGTCTCCGGCACGGCGGCGATCGGCGCGGCGATCGCCTACGTCCCGCAGACCGAGCGCTCGCGCCTGGACTTCCCCGTCAACGCGCTCGACGTCGCGCTCATGGGCGCGTACGCCCGCACCGCGTGGTACCGGCGCATCCCCGCCGCCGATCGCGCGCTCGCCCGCGAGGCGCTCGATCGCGTCGGCCTCGGCGAGCACGCCCGCAAGCCGTTCGGCGCGATGTCCGGCGGCCAGCGCCAGCGCGTGCTGATCGCGCGCGCGCTCGTCCAGGACGCCGGCGTGCTTCTGCTCGACGAGCCGTTCGCCGGCGTCGACCAGACGAGCGAGGACGCGATCATGGGCATCCTCGACGACCTGCGCGCGGAGGGGCGCGTGCTGCTCATCGCGACGCACGACGTCGAGCAGGCGCGCTGCTGGGATCGCGTCCTGTGCCTGCGCGGCGAGCAGATCGCCTACGGCGCGCCGGCCGACACGCTTACCAACGCGGTGCTGGACGCGACCTACGGCGAGGAGATCGTGCTGCTGGACTGCGGCCACCGCGCGGTCGCCGTGCAGCACCACGCGCACTGATGGCGGCGCCGGCCACCGCACCGGCCGGACGAAGGGCCCCGGCGCCCGCCGGACGAAAACCCCCGGCGCCCGCCAGACGAAGGCCCCCGGCGCCCGCCAGACGAAGGCCCCCGGCGCCCGCCAGACGAAGGCCCCTGGCGCGCGCCGCGCCGCCTGCAGGGGCCGCGCGGTGACCGAGATCCTCCACTCCGGCCTGCTGCAGCGCGCGCTCGTCGAGATCGTCGTGCTCGGGGCCGCGTGCGGCGCGCTCGGCGTCTGGCTGCTGCACCTGCGCCAGGCGTACGCCGCCGAGTCGCTCGCGCACGCGATGCTGCCCGGCCTCGTGCTCGCTTCGCTGGCCGGGCTGCCGCTGCTGCTCGGCGCGGGCGCGGGCGTGCTCGTGACCGCGGCCCTGATCGCGCTCGCAAGCCGCGACACGCGCCTCGGCTCGGAGATCGCGGTCGGCGTCATCGTCACGACGGCGTTCGGGCTCGGCGCGGTGCTCGCGCTCTCACCCGACGTCCCGGTCGGCCTCGACAAGCTCCTGTTCGGCGACCTGCTCGGCGCCGGCACGAGCGACCTCGTCGCCGCCGGCGCGCTCGCGGCGCTCGTCGGCCTCGCGCTCGCCGCGGGCCACCGCCGGCTCACCGTCGCGGTGTTCGACCCCGTCTCGGCGCCATCGCTCGGCGTCGCGCCCGCGCGCGTCGAGCTCGCGCTGCTCGCCCTGCTCGCGATCGCCGTGGTCGCCGCCGTGCTGAGCCTCGGCAACCTGCTCGTGTTCGCGCTGCTCGTCGCACCCGCGGCGGGCGCGATGCGGCTCGGGCGCAGCGTGCGCGCCCAGGTGTGGCTCGCCGCTGGCCTCGGCTCGGCCGCCGGTGTGATCGGGCTGCTCGCGAGCGCGGAGCTCGACGTGGCGGCAGGCGGCTCGGTCGCGCTCGCGGCGGTCGTGCTCTACGCCGTCGCGGCGCTCGCGCGCCCGCAAGGCAGGGGCTCCGGGCGGCTGCGCCGCTCGCCCGTCGACGCGCTCGGCGCTGCCCGGCCGTAGGCGGCGCGACACGCCAGTCACAGAAATCTCGCCTCGTGGCACTTACCTGCATGAGCTCATCGATGGGCAGGGAGAAGGCCGGGCAGCCACGCCGGCGAGGCTTGGAGCCGGCGCGCTCGTGAGGTGCGCCGGCTGCGAGCTGCGGTTCTACGCCGCGGTCGTCCACGACGCGAGCCCGGCGTGCCCGGACTGCGACCTCGATGTCAAGCGCGGCCGCTTCTCGCGGACCCCGCTGCGCGACGCGCTCCTGGCGAGCGCCGCCGCTACGTCGTCGCCGTCTGCGCCCGCGTCGCTGGAACCGCCCGCAGGCCACTCGAGCGCGCCGTCCGAGCGAGCCACGCGCCCGCCAAGATCAGGATGACAAGGCTCGTGAGCTGCGCCTCGGTGAGCCCGGCCAGCACCGCGTCGTTGCGCCGCAGGAACTCGACGAGGAAGCGCTCGGCGCCGACGAGCGCGAGGTAGAGCGCGAACGGCACGCCCGGCGCCAAGGCGTCACGCAGGCGCCAGAGCGCCCACGCGCCGAGGCCCATCGTCAGCGTCTCGTAGACGGGCGTCGGGTGGACGACCTCGGTCGTCGGCACGACGCCGTCCGGATATGCCATGCCCCACGGCAGGTCGGTCGCCTTGCCGTAGTCGCCGTCGCCCGAGACCTGGCAGCCGATGCGGCCGACCGCGTAGGCCATTGCGAGCGATGCCGCGTTCATGTCGAAGAGCTGCGAGTTGAGCATCCCCTTGCGCCAGGCCCACAGCAGCACGCCGGCCGCACCGCCCGCGAGCCCGCCGTACCAGACGAGCCCCGATCCGCCGAAGACGCTGCCCAGGACGTCTCCCGACACCTCGCTGGGGTGCGTCACGAGCCAGTAGCCGCGCGCGCCGACGAGCCCGCCGATGAGCGCCGCGAAGACCATCTCGTAGGCCCAGTCGACCGGGTGGCCGAGCTCCTTCAGGCGGCGCGAGGTCATCGCCCCCGCGACGACGAACGCCAGGCCGAAACACAGGCCGAACGTCTTCACGGACAGGCCAAAGACGACGATCTCGGGCTTCACGAGCGCGAACGCTAGCGGCCCACCGCCGGTCGCGCCGTTAGCTACAGGTAGTTCATCGGGTTGACGGGCGTGCCGTTCACGCGCGTCTCGAAGTGCAGGTGCGCGCCGAAGGAGTGGCCGGTGTTGCCGACGTAGCCCATGACCTGGCCCTTCGTCACGCGGGCGCCCATGCTCGTCCCGAAGCGAACCTGGTGCGCGTAGCACGTCGACAGCGACGCCGTGTGCTGGATGCAGGTGTAGTTGCCGTAGCCGCCCGACGAGCCGACGCCCTGCATCAGCACGACCTTGCCGTTCTCCGCGGCGTGGATCGGCGTGCCTTCGCTGGCCGGGATGTCGATCCCCGCGTGCAGGCGTCCCCAGCGAAAGCCGAACGGCGAGGAGATCGGCGGGGGGACCGGCCAGATCATGCTGCCCGAGCCCTGGTGGATCGGCAGGTCGCCGGCGTTGCCCGGCTGGGCGATGTTCAGCTGGCGGGCGATCCGGTTGGACGCCTTCTCGAGGCCATCGACATGGTCCTCGAGATCCGACCGGTCCGCGCGGACCTTCGTCAGCGCGCGCGCCCTGTCGGCCTTCGTGCGCGCCGCGCCGACGCGCGTGCCGATGAGCTCCATCTTGATGTCGGCGACCTCGTCGCGACGCTTCTGGACGATCTCAGTCACCTTCTGCTGGCGGTCCTCGAGCGTGCTCAGGCGCTTCTCGCTGCGGACGGAGTCGTGCTTGGCGGCCGTGACAAGCGTGACGATCTTGCGGTCCTGCTTGGAGATCCGCGCGATGAACTCGCTGCGCTCGAGCAGGTCCGCGAAGCCGTCGGAGTTCAGGATCACGGTGACGAGGTCGGGCTTGCCGGCCTTGTAGATCTCGACGAGGCGCGTGCGCAGCATGCCCCGCGACTCGACGAAGCGCTTGCGCAGGCGCACGAGCCGTGCGCGCTCGGCGCGGAGGTCGTCCTGCAGGCGCTCGAGCTCGCTGCGCTTGGCGTTCAGGTCGATCTCGATGATGTCTTGGCGGTCTGCGAGCGTCGTGATCTTCCCCTGCAGGCTGTCGATGCGCCGCTGGTAGCCCGCGATCTGCGTCTTCAGCGTCCGCTCGGCGCCTTTCTTGTGGCCGATCTTGGCCCGCGCCTTCGCGATCTTCGACTGCAGGTCGGAGAGCTCTTGCTGCTTGGAGGACTGGCCGGACGAGGCGAGCGGCAGGATCGCCCAGAGGGCGAGCGGCAGCGCCACGGCAGCGAGAAGGACGCGGACGCGCATGCGAGCCTTCAGTCTAGGGTCGCGGTGCGGCCGACCCCAAACGCCAGCGGTGGGTTATGGAGCCTTGCGAGTGCCCTTGCGGTGCGGCCCGGGACGGGAGGACCCGGCGGGCCGGAGCGGGTGGTTTGCCAGAATGAACGCATGGCCGCCACCAAGACCGAGTTCAAGTCCGATCCGGGCCTTCAGGCCCGCATGCTGCTCACGCTGTTTCTCCTCGGCGCGCTGTACGTCTTCTTCGCCGTCGCGCTGATCGCCGGCACCGGCGCGAGCGGCCCGATGGTCCTGCTGATCTGCGGCGGCCTGGCGCTCTTTCAGCTGTTTACCTCCGACAAGCTCGCGCTCCACGCGATGGGCGCGCGGGAGGTCTCGCCGCAGGAGGCGCCCGAGCTGCACGCGATGATCGAGCGGCTGTGCATCCAGGCCGACCTGCCCAAGCCGAAGGTCGCCGTCGCGCAGACGAACATGCCAAACGCCTTTGCCCTGGGGCGCTCGCAGAAGTCCGCGACGGTCTGCGCGACGACCGGGATCATGGACCTGCTCTCGCCCGCCGAGCTCGAGGGCGTCATGGCGCACGAGCTCGCGCACGTCAAGAACCGCGACGTGATGATCATGACGATCGCGTCGTTCTTCGCCTCGGTGGCCGCGATGATCCTGCAGTTCGGCTTCCTGTTCGGCGGCGGCGGGCACTCCGACGACGACGACAGCCCCGGGATCTTCTTCGTGATCATCATCTCGTTGATCGTCTACGTCGTCTCGTTCTTCTTGATGATGGCCCTGTCGCGCTACCGCGAGTTCGTCGCCGACCGCGGCGCCGCGCTCGTCACTGGTCGCCCCAGCGCGCTCGCGTCCGCGCTGCGCAAGATCTCCTCCGGCATGGATCGCCTCCCGCAGCAGGACCTGCGCGTCGCCAACGAGCTGAGCGCATTCTTCATCTCGCCGCCGTCGAAGAAGGCGGTCATGGGCCTGTTCGCGACGCACCCACCGATGGAGCAGCGCATCGAGCGGCTCATGGAGTACGAGCGCCAGCTGCAGACCGGCACGCTCGCAGCGGCGTAGTCTCCGCGTCGTGGGATTCCTCGACGCGATCATGGGCGGCAAGAAGAAGCTCAAGGCCCCTGCGACCGACCGGCTGTTCGCCATGTCGACGGCGTACGTCACGCTCGACACCGGCCATCAGATCACGACCAAGGGCGCCGCGGCGATCGTCTTCCAGCCGCTGGCGACGGCCGACTTCGAAGCCACGACCGCCGAGATGCAGGAGCTGCTCGCGAGCACCGGCGCGGACACCGGCACGACGATCACGACGAGCACCGACGAGCATGGCTACGTCTGGATGATCCTGCACGACGACGACGTCGACGACCTCGTCGTCGGGGTCAACGCCGTCAAGGACGCGCTGGACATCAACGGCTACGGCGACCGCGTCCTGGCCGCGGTGTTCGCGTTCAAGGACTCCAAGGGCCGGGCCGTCTACTTCATCTACAACTACAAGCGCGGCTACTGGTATCCGTTCGTGCCGGCCGGCTCGAACCAGCGCGACGGCGAGCGCGAGCTGCAGGTCCGCGCGATCATCGACGGCGAGCTGAAGATCGAGCCCGAGCTCGAGCGCTGGTTTCCGCTCTGGGGCATCCCGATCTAGTTCTCGTCCGCGCCTGATCGGGTCCGCTCGCGAAAGCCGCGGACCTTCGCGCGGTTGCCGCAGACCTTCATGTCGCACCACGTCGCCGAGCGGTTGCGCGACTCGTCGTAGAACGCCCACCGGCAGTCGTCGGCCGGGCAGATCTTCAGCCGGCGCCAGGTGTCGTCGGCGATCGCCGCCGCGACGATGGCGAGCAGGCGGCCGAGCGCGCCGTCGACGCCCGTCGCCTGCGGCTCGAGCGCGGTCTCGTCCAGGGCGGTGAAGCGGACCGTGAGGCGGGCGCGGCGAGCGGCGGCGTCGAGGACGGCGGACGCTCCGGGCGCAAGCGGCTCGCCGTGGTGCGCGTCGAGGTGCGCGCGCAGCGCCGCGCGCAGCTCAGCCGCGCGGCGCACGTCGGCGGCGCTCGCTCGCACGTCGGCCTTGGTGTCACCGAGGAGCCCCTGCGCGGCGAACCACGCCGACACCCCGCCCGGATCCGACAGCGCGTCGCTGCCGTCCTCGACGTCGAGCGTGTTGACGAACGAGCGGACCGTCTCGAGCGCGCCGGGGGCCGGATTGGACATGACACCAGCATAGAGGGTTGAATGGTTAGCTAACCGGTGATACTCTGTAACCAGTTACGCAACCCCGTCAAGGAGGCGTCATGTACCACAGCCACACCCGCCCGATCCGCCTGGGCCGGCGCATGCGCCGGCAGCCGTCGTTCCGCGCCGCCGACGAGGCGCCCGTGCTCATCCGCCACGCCGCGCCGACCGATGCGCGCGAGCTCGCCCGCCTCGCCGAGCTCGACGAGCGCTCGCTGCCGCTCGGGGAGCGCCTTGTCGGGGTGCTCGAGGGCCGCGTGGTCGCCGCGCTCGAGGTCGACAGCGGCACGGCGATCGCCGATCCGTTCGTCCCGACCGAGGGCGTCATCGAGCTGCTCGGGCTGCGCGCCGCGCAGGTGCGCCGATGATCGTCGCGCTCGACGAGATCCCGCGCGCAGCGGATCCCTGCGACCCGTCCCTGGACTGGCGGCCCGTCCGCACCCACCTCGGCATCCGCGCCTTCGGCGTCAACGCGTTCCTCGGCGCGCAGCCGGGCGACCGTGTCGTCGAGCTGCACGACGAGGCCGGCGACCCCGGCCCCGAGGAGCTCTACGTCGTCCTCCGCGGCGCGGCGCGCTTCGTCATCGACGGCGACGAGCACGTCGCACCCGCCGGCAGCCTCGTGCTCGTCGCACCGCACACGATGCGCGAGGCATTCGCCACCGAGCCGGACACGGCCGTGCTCGCCATCGGCGCGGTGGTCGGGCAGGCGTTCACCCCGTCAGAGTGGGAGCAGCGCCAGCTGGCCCGCGGTCGCGGCGAGGTCTGATCGGCGTCGCCGTGGTCCGGCGGCGCGGCGGCGCGCCGTGGCGGGGGCGCCGCGCCCCCGGCGTTCTTCTCAGTCCGGAATCAGGCCCTCGCCGCTGAACTCCGCCGCGGCCTCGGCGAACGACGTGTCCGCCGGCGGCACGATGACGTCCGAGCCCTCGAGCTCCTCGTCGCCGAGATGCTCGCCGCCCGTGCGGATCGCCTCGAGCAGCTCCTCGAAGGCCGTGTGAAAGGCGTCCTCGTCGTCGGCCTCGACGGCCGCGACCGCGGCGTTGTCGAGCTCGTTCACGTGCGCCACCGCGTCCTCCGACAGCCGGTACTGCCCCTCCCCCATGATCCGGACGATCATGCCTTGCCCTCGCCGGGCTCGCCGGCCCCGGCCTCGAGCTCCGCCGGTGCGGGCGCCGGGTCGCCCATCCCGAGCTCGGCCTTCATCTTCGCCAGATCGTCGTCGACCATGCTGCCGGCCCCGAGCTGCGCGAGCTGGCGGTCGATGTCGTCCTGGCCCTCGCCGAGCTGCGTGAGGTCCTCGAACGTGCCGGCGGCCTCGAGCTCCTCGACGGCCGACGCGCGCGCCTTCATGTTCTCGGTCTTGTCGACCGCGCGCTGCATCGCCAGGCCGACGTCGGCCATCTCCTCGCCGACGCCCGTGGCGGCCTCCGAGATGCGCACCTGCGCCTCGGCGGCGGAGTACTGCGCCTTGATGACCTCCTTCTTCGTCCGGAAGGCCTCGATCTTCGTGCGCAGCCGCTTCTCGGACTCGATGAGCTTGTCCTGCTGGGACTGCAGCTCGGCGACCTGCTGGTCGAGGCTCTGCAGCTCGGTCTGCGCGAACTGCTTGCGCTCGAGCGCGGTGCGCGCGAGCTCCTCGTTGCCGGCCGCGAGCGCCTGGCGGGCCTGCGTGTCGAGCTTGACGACCGACTGCTCGAGCTTGGAGGCCTGCATCCCGAGCCGCTTCTTGGCCGTGACGACGTCCGCGATCCCCTTCTTGACGTTCTGCAGGGACTCGAGCTGCTTCTGGTAGCTGTAGTCCAGCGTCTCGCCGGGGTCCTCGGCCCGGTCGAGCAGTTTCGACACCTTCGCTTTGATAACGGTCGACATCCGCCCGGCCAGACCGGCCATAGCGCCTCCTCGAAAGATTGGGTCCGCGTCATTTCTAGCACGCGAGGGATCGCGGTCGGCGGGGTCGGCGACGGCGTGTGCCTTCCGGAAGACAGGCTAATGTGCCGCGCGATGCCGAGCCCGAGGCTTCTCGCAGTGCTGCTGGCCACCGCCGTCGCTGTCGCCGGCTGCGGTCGCGAGACCCCCGCGACCGACCCGGAGCAGCCGGCGCTCGTGGCGCCACAGCGCGCCGAGCCGGAGAACCTCGGCTTCCCGGAGCGCGCGACGAAGAACACGACGCGCATCCCCGCCGCGAACCCGACCGCCCTCGCGGCGGCCGTCACCCGCGCGGTCTTCCCCGACCCGACGCGGCGCCCGGACGCGGTCACGCTCGTCGACACGAGCGACTGGCGCGTGGCCGTCGCGGCCGCGGCGCTCACGGCGTCGCCGTTCAACGCGCCGGTGCTGTTCACCGACGGCACCGACCTCCCCGGCCCCTCGACCAGCGCGCTCAAGTCCCTGGGGCCGAAGGGCGCCGAGGCCGCCGGCAAGGCGCAGCTCATCCGCATTGGCAACGTCGCCAAGCCCGCCGGCTACACGACGAGCGACGTCGCCGGCGACAACGCGTTCGGCCTCACGCGCGGGATCGCCTCGCTCATCCGGTCCGCCAAGCCCGGCAAGACCGCACGCGTCCTGATCGCCAGCGCCGAGGACTCGTCGTTCGCCGCGCCGGCGGCGAACTACGCCGCGAAGTCCGGCGACCCGGTCCTGTTCGTCACGAAGGACACGGTGCCGCCCGAGACGCGCGCCGCGCTCGCGGCCCTCGGCGGGCTGTCGCGCGCCCGGATCTACATCCTGGGCCCGTCGAGCGTCATCTCGCCGGCGGTCCGCAAGCAGCTCTCCCGCCTCGGGCGCGTGAAGCGCTACGGCGGCGCCGACCCGATCGCAAACGCGCTGGCGGCGGCGCGCTACCGCGACGGCGCGTTCGGATGGGGCATCGTCGATCCCGGCCACGGCCTTGTGTTCGCCCGCGCCGGGCGCCCGCTCGACGCCGTCGCCTCCTCACCGCTGTCGGCCTCGGGCCAGTTCGGGCCCCTCGTGCTGCTCGACGACCCGGCCTCGCTGCCGCAATCGGTGCAGCAGTACCTGCTCGACATCCAGCCCGGCTACACCACCGACCCCGTGACCGGGGTCTACAATCACGGCTGGATCGTCGGGAACACCGCTGCGATCTCGGTCGCCGAGCAGGCTCGCATCGATGCCCTGCTCGAGATCGTCCCGGTCCGCACCCCCGACGCCCCGCCCACCAACCCGTGAGCCAAGCCGAGCACCCCGATCGCCTGAGCGCCGACCACCAGGTCACGCTCGACGACGTCCGCCAGCTCATGGGCGCGTCGACCCCGCACTTCGCGCTGCAGCTGCGAAACCGCATCGCCAAGCTCATCCGCGGGCTGCCCGCCGAGCACCCCGCCCGCATCGAGGGGGAGCGCGAGGTCGCCCGGCTGACCGCGCTTGGCCTCGACGGCGAGGTCCGCGGCTACGCGGCCGAGCCGGGCATGGCGACGCTCGCGTCGGTCACCGGCGGGGACGCCGGCGGCCGCCCGCCGGCGCACTGATTCGAGCCGGGCGCCGCCCCGCCGACGCACCGACGGCGATCCGGGCGCCGCCCGGCGGGGTCCTCCGGGCGATGCGCGAGACTTCTTCGCGTGGCTGAGCCCGCATCCCTACCCGCCGGCATCCATGGCAGCGCGCTGCCGGGTCCATACGCTGTCGGGCACTACGCGGCCAAGCTGCGCGACTACCTGCGCCAGCGCTCGCGCGTGCAGCTGTTCGGGGAGGTCTGGAACCTGCGCGTCAGCCGCGCGAGGGTCTACTTCGAGCTGCGCGACGTCGACGGCGCGCTGCCCTGCTCGATGTGGCGCACGGACTTCGACCTGCTGCGGCTCCGCGAGGGCGCGCTGTCGGACGGCTCGCAGGTCGTCGTCGGCGGCGGGCTTGACTACTACGTCGGCAGCCGCAACGCCTCGCCCGCGTTCTCGTTCGCCGTGAACCGCCTGCGCGTCGCCGGCGAGGGCGACCTGCTCGCCCAGCTCGACCGCCTGCGCAAGGCGCTCGACGCCGAGGGCCTGTTCGAGCCCCAGAAGCTGCTCGTGCGGCCCGCGCTGCCGCGGACGATCGGCGTCGTCACCGGCGAGGGCGGCAAGGCGCGCGACGACGTGCTCGCCGGCCTCGGCCGGCGCGGCTGGGCCGGGCGGATCGTGTGGGCGTTCGCCCCCGTCCAGGACCGCCACGCGGCGCCGCGGATCACCCGCGCCGTCCAGGACCTCGCCGCGACCGGCGAGGTCGACGTCATCGTCGTCGCGCGCGGCGGCGGCTCGCTCGCCGACCTCTTCTGCTTCTGCGACGAGACGCTGTGCCGCACGGTCGCGCTGCTCGGCGTGCCGGTCATCGCCTCGGTCGGCCACCACACCGATCGCACGCTCATCGACGACGTCGCCGCCCTGAGCTGTTCGACCCCGACGCACGCGGCCGAGTCCGCCGTGCCCGTGCACTGCACCCACGCCCGAGCGGGATTCACGCGGGTCGCGCGCAGGCTCGCCGTCCACAGCCGGCGGGCCACGGCCGCCCGGCCCGGCCTGGTGGTGGCGGCGCAGCGGCTGAGCGTCCACGGGCGGCGTGCGCGGCTCGCGCGGCCAGCCATCGTCGCGGCCGCGCAGCGGCTCGGCGTCCACGGCCGGCGCGCGCTGCTGCAGCGCGCGCAGGCGCTCGCACGACTATCGCGCGCACCCGGCGAGCACGTCGCGCGCGAGCGGGCGCGGCTGCACCAGAGCGTCCGCGAGGTCCGCGCCTCGGGCCGGCGCAGGCTCGAGGGCGAGCGCGCGCGCACCGCCCGCCGCGCGCTCGTGCTCGAGCGCAAGGCGCACGCGGCGGCGCTCGACGCGCGGCGCGGATCCGAGCTGCACGCCCTCGCCCTGGCGCTCGCCGCGCACGACCCGGCCCGCACGCTCGAGCGCGGCTACACGCTGGTCGTCGATCCGGCCACCGGCGAGCCCGTGACGAGGACGACCGCGGCCCGCGCCGCCGGCGACGTGTCCGTGCGCTTCGCCGACGGCGCCGTTGATGCGACGATCAAGCCATGAGCGAGCAGCCCGTCACCTACGAGGCCGCGACCGCGCGGCTCGAGGCCATCATCAAGCGCCTGGACTCCGGCGAGGCCGGCCTGCGCGAGACGCTCGACCTCTGCCGCGAGGGCCGCACGCTGGTCGAGCTGTGCGCGGCCGAGCTCGAAGCCGTCGGCCAGGGCCTCGAGGAGCTGCGCCTCGACGACCTCGTCGCGCGCCTCGAGGCCGGGGCCGGCCAGCCCGGAGGGTGAGGCCGGCGGGCCGTCGCGCGAAGCTCGCGCGGCGCCGCGGCGTGAGCTTCGTCGCCGGGCCGGCCTGCGCGCGAGCGCGGCGCGGCGGCATGCGCGCGCCTCAGCCGCCCGCGAGCGCCTCCTTCAGCGCGTCGTAGGAGGGCCGCGCCGTGCCGTCCGGGGCGATGAGGCCCGAGTCGAAGCGCGCCTTCGCGTCCCCGCCCGTCCAGTTGTAGAGGTACAGCCGCGTGACGCGCGGGTGCTTGCGCGCGAGCCGGAAGGTGTACGCGACCGCGCGCGCGGCTCGCTGCTCGTCGCGCGGCAATCGCTCGGCGAGCTGGACGAGGCCGCCGGTCTCGGTCAGCCAGATCTCGCCCCGCACCGCGCCGAGCATCGCGCGCAGGCCGCTCGAGCGGAAGCGATTGGAGTCGGTGTAGTTGTGCAGGCCCCACGCCTGCGGCTGGCCGTCGACGTGGCTGCGGTAGCGGCGCAGGTAGCGCGCCATGCCGGGCTGGTCGAGCACGTCGCCGGCGACGACGAGGCAGCCGCGGCACTCGGCCTTGACGACGTTGTAGTACTCAGCCGCTCGCTCCGGGTGATCGTGCGTCGGCTGGCCGTCGTGGTTGATCTCGTTCCACGCGGCGTACACGCGCACGTCGGGGTAGCGCGCCCGGAACGCCCGGAACGTCGCGCGGAACTCGGCGACCGACGGCAGCTTGTCCGGATGCACCCGCGAGTGGCCGAACGTCACGAACGGCTCGACGCCCGCGCGCCGCGCCTCGGCGAGCCACAGGTCCATCAGCTCGCGCTCGAACTTCACGCGCGTCGCGTCGTAGGCGACGACGATGCGGGCCTTGTCGATGCCCAGGTCATGAAATCGCGAGTCGGAGAACATCACGGCGCGCTGTTCGCCGATCCCGACGACCAGCGGCGGGCGGCCGGGCGTGGTCGCAACGCCTGCCGGCGCCGTGGCGGGCGGCGCCGCCGTCGTCGCGGTTGCCGCGGGCCGGTCGCCGGACGACCCGCCCCAGAAGCCCAGCGCAACCCCCGCCGCAGCGACCGCGAGGGCCGCGATGCAGCCCAAGACGATGCGTTTACTCGCGGCGGACACCCGCGTAGATACTCTCGAATCCATGAGCACCTATGAGCTGGTCGCCGACCTGCCGCTGACGATCGAGTCCTACGACCTCGAGGGCCTGGTCCAGAACGTCTCCAGCGACTTCGAGCGCAAGTCGACGATCATCCACCTGCACGGAGGCGGCGAGGAGGGCGTCGGCGAGGACGTCGTCTACGACGCGGTCGACCACGAGATCGCCCAGAACGCCGGCCCGACGCTCGCCCTCGCAGGCGACTGGACCCTGCGCTCGTTCTCCGAGCACCTGGCGGGGCTCGACCTCTTCCCCGAGACGCCCCAGCGCGACGTGTCGCAGCTGTACCGCATCTGGGCCTACGAGTCGGCGGCGCTCGACCTCGCGCTGCGCCAGGCCGGTCAGCCGCTGCACGCCGTGCTCGGCCGCGAGCCGCGCCCGCTGACGTTCGTCGTCTCGCTGCGGCTCGGCGAGCCGCCGACGCTCGCGCCGATCACGTCGCGGCTCGAGCACTACCCGTCGCTGCGCTTCAAGCTCGACCCGACGCCGTCATGGGACGCCGCGGTCATCGCCGAGCTCGTCGCGACGGGCTCGGTCGACTCGCTGGACTTCAAGGGCCTCTACGAGGGCACAGTCGTCGACAACCCGGCCGACCCCGAGTTCTACATGCGCGTCATCGACGCGTTCCCGGCCGCCTGGATCGAGGATCCTAAGCTCACCCCGGAGATCGACGCGGTGCTCGAGCCGCTGCGCGACCGCATCACGTGGGACGCCAACATCCACTCGATCGCCGACATCGAGGCGCTGCCGTTTGCCCCGCGGATGGTGAACCTCAAGCCCTCGCGGCTGGGCGGCATCAAGCCGCTGTTCGACGCCTACGACTACACGGCGCAGCGCGGGATCGGCGCCTACGGCGGCGGCCAGTTCGAGCTCGGCGTCGGCCGCGGGCAGATCCAGTACCTCGCGTCGATCTTTCACCCCGACACGCCGAACGACACGTCGCCGACGGGCTTTCACGTCGCCGACCCGCCGGCCGGCCTGCCGGCGAGCCCGCTGCCCCCGGCGCCCTCGGCCACGGGCTTTCGCTGGGGCTGAGCCCAAGCCGTGTCCTGAAACGCACGAAGCCCGGCGCGAGGGCCGGGCTTCGTGAGCTCGTTGCGGGAGCGCCGCAATCGCGTCCCGCGGGAGGGTGGCTACAGGCCGCGGCGCCCGTAGCCGTAACCGCCGGTTCCGACGCCGCTGAGGAGCACGAGGACCGCGGCGATGATGGCGACGATGGCGGGGAGGCCGAGCACAAGGCAGACCCAGTACACGAGCGCGGCGAGCAGAACTGCGATCAGAATTCCAATCATGTGACGGACTCCTCCATGAGCAACGGTGGTCAGGTTCAGTGCTCTCGGGGATACCCGGCGCTCAGCGCCGACATGCCAGAAGCTTCCGTCCTCATGGTTCTCTCATAGACGCTGGATGAGCGTCCCGGTCCCGAGGCCGCCGCCACAGCACATCGTCACGAGGCCGATCTCGCCGCCGGAGCGCTCGAGCTCGTGCAGCAGAGTCGTCAGCAGCCGCGCGCCGGTCGAGCCGAGCGGGTGCCCGAGGGCCATCGCGCCGCCGTTGACGTTCACGCGGTCCATGTCGGGATCGAGCTCGCGCTGCCAGGCGGCGACCACGGGCGCGAACGCCTCGTTGATCTCGACGAGGTCGATGTCGCCCATCGTCATGCCGTTGCGCTCGAGCAGCTTGCGCGTCGCCGGGATCGGCCCGGTGAGCATCGTCACCGGGTCGACGCCGACGGTCGTCTGGTCGACGACCCGCGCGCGCGGCGCGCAGCCCAGCTGCTCCGCCTTCGCACGGGACATGAGCAGCACGGCCGCCGCGCCGTCGGAGATCTGCGACGAGTTGCCCGCCGTGATCCGTCCGTCGGGCTTGAACGCCGGCTTCAAAGCGGCGAGCTTCTCGATGCTCGTGTCCGGCCGGATGCCCTGGTCGGTCAGGCGGGTCGCCCCGTTGGTCTGAAACGGGACGATCTCGCGCTCGAAGCGGCCCTCCTCGGTGGCCGCGTGCGCCAGCCGGTGCGAGCGCACCGCGAGCTCGTCGAGCTCCGCGCGCGGGATCTCCCACTGCTCGGCGATGAGCTCCGCGCTGAGCCCCTGCGGCACGAGCGCGTGCTTCTCCATCAGCGCGGGCGGCCAGGGCGTGCCGACGGTGTCAGCCCATTGGAAGCCAACGCCCATCGGGATGCGGCCCAGGTGCTCGACGCCCGAGCCGATGACGACGTCATGGATCCCGGCCGCGATGAGCGCCGCGCCGAAGTTCACGGCCTGCTGGGCGGAGCCGCACTGGCGGTCGACCGTCGTCGCCGCGGTCTCGATCGGCAGGCCGGCCTGCAGCCATGCGTTGCGCGCGACGTTCCAGCTCTGCTCGCCGATCTGCTGCACGCAGCCCGCGATGACGTCCTCGACCTCGGCGGCGTCGATTCCGGCGCGCGCGATGAGCTCGGCGAAGCACGCGCCGAGCAGGTCGTTGGGGTGCGTGTCCTTGTACCAGCCCTTCTCGGGATGGCCGCGTCCGATCGGTGTGCGCACCGCTTCGACGATCACGACCTCACGCCCCTGCTGTCCACTCATGCTCGCTTCGACCTCCTGATTGGCGTACGTTGCGCTCGGGTCGCCAATAAGGTACCGACCGACCAGTCAATCAAGGCGAGGAGCAGGCGTGGACGAGCAGCTGGGGATCGCGGGAAGCGGGGCCATCGCGACGGGACTGGCCGTCTGCGCGACACGGGTCGGCGAGCCGATCCTGTGGGCGCGCTCGGACGAGTCCGCCGAGCGCGCGCGCAAGCAGATCGCCAAGTCCTGCGAGCGCTTGGGCGAGGAGTACGACGCGGGCAAGGTGCAGATCGTCACCGAGCTCGACGAGCTCTCGGCGGCGACCTTCCTCGTCGAGGCGATCAGCGAGGACACGGCGCTGAAGAGCCCACTGCTCGCGCGCCTGGATGGCCTCGCCGGCCAGCACGCGATCATCGCCACGACGACCTCGTCGCTGTCGGTCTCCGAGCTCGCGGCCGCCTCCGGCCGGCCCGAGCTCTTCGTCGGGCTGCATGTCTTCAACCCCGTGGCGAAGATGCGCCTCGTCGAGCTCGCCTATCCGCAGGAGGCTTCCGACACGACCCGCGAGCGCGCGGCCGCGCTGTGCGCCGCGCTCGACAAGGAGGCCGTCGAGGTCCCCGACCTCGCGGGCTTCGTCGTCAACCGGCTGCTGTTCCCCTATCTCTTCAGCGCCGTCGACTTCATGGAGCGCACGGGCCTCAAGCCGCAGGCGATCGACACCTGCATGCAGCTCGGCGCCGCGCACCCGATGGGCCCGATCGCGCTGCTGGACTACATCGGCCTGGACGTCTCCGTCGCGATCGGCGACGCGATCGAGGCCGACGTGCCCCAGCGCCTGCGCGATCTGTGCGCCGAGGGCGCCCTCGGGCGCAAGGCCGGCCGCGGCCTGTATCCGGAGGAGACCTACTCGAAGCCGAGGGGCAAGCCGGTGCGCTCCGGCTGAGCGCTCACCGGAGGACTCTTCGCCGCCGTTTAGGAAGGATTCAGGCGCCCGCTGCACCATCCTCGTGCGACATACCTCGCACCTCCTCCCAGAAGCACATGACGGGCCCGCGAGATCTGCGGGCCCGTCATGTTTCTGGCTGCGGCGGAACCACCCCAGTCCACCGTGCCTGCCTCCGCCGTCCCACGGGCGGGGTACAAGCGTGAACGCACACGCGACGCAGAACTTGCGTCAAGTCGTACGAAGTCGCTACGCGGTCGCGGTCTCCTTCGCCGGCTCCGCGCGCTTCTCGCGGATGCGGACCGCCTCGATCCGGTTCTCCCGGACCGACTCGACGCGAATCTGGTAGCCGTTTGACTGGACCGTGTCGCCGCGCTTTGGCAGCCGCCCGAGCTCCGCGAAGACGTAGCCGCCGATCGAGTTGTACGCGTCGGTGTCGACCGGCAGGTCGAGGCCGTAGTCCGCGAGGTCGGTGATCGCGACGTGGCCGCGGACGAACCAGTCGCCGTTGGCCAGGCGGCGCACCTCGCCGCCCGCGGGGTCGGTCTCGTCGTCGATCTCGCCGACGACCTCCTCGACGATGTCCTCGACGGTCACGATCCCCGCGACGCGGCCGTACTCGTCCACGACGACGGCCATCGTCGAGCGGTTGCGCTGCAGGTCGGCGAGCAGGTCGTCGAGCGGCTTGGTCTCGGGCACGATCGGGACCGGGCGCACCGCGGCCTCGATCGATGCCTCCGGGCCGTCGGCCATGAGGATCCGCGCGAGCGAGTTCGAGTGCACGACGCCCTTGACGCGGTCGGCGTTGTGGTCCTCGGTCACGACGAGCCGCGTGTGGCCGGTCGAGATCGCACGGCGCAGGGCGGTGCCCACGTCCTCGGAGTTGTCGACCGTGACGACCGCCGGGATCGGCGTCATGACCTGCCGCGCCTGCTGCTCGTGCAGGTGAAAGACCCCGGTGAGCATGCCCGCCTCGCCCGGGTCGAGATGGCCGCCGGCATGCGCCTGGGCGATGATCGCGCGAACCTCCTCGGGCGAGGAGCCCTCCTCGAAGCCGGCTTCGGCCTTGATCCCGAGCGGTCGCAGGAGCGCGTTGGACGCCATCTCGAGCAGGTGGATGAACGGCCGCATGACCGAGTTGAAGACGTCCAGCGGGCGCGCGACGGCCTTCGCGACGCGCTCGGCGTTGACGATCGCGTAGATCTTCGGAACCTGCTCGCCGACCGTGATGTGTCCCGCGGTGACGCAGATGTAGGCGAAGGCGATCGCGATCGGCGCCGCGACCGCGTGCGAGAGCCCGCCGAGCGCCGGCTCGACGAGCTCGGCGATCGCGGGCTCGCCGAGAAAGCCGATGCCAAGCGACGCGAGCGTGATGCCGAACTGGCATGCGGACAGGTACTCGCTGAGGTTGTCGAGCATGTGCAGCACGCGCTTGGCGCGCCGGTCGCCGCCCTCCGCCAGCTCTTCGAACTTGGCGTGGCGGGCGCGCACGAGCGCGAACTCCGCGGCGACGAAGAAGCCGTTGACGAAGATCAGCACGACGACCGCGCTGAGCAGTAGCGCGGTCAACTGGACCGGGTGTGGCCGGGCCTAGGGTGTCGGCCGCGACTTCGAGGAGGATCGTCGTTCATTGACGCTGCTCGCGAACCGTAGCAGCACCGTCAGGTCCCACCCGCTCACTCAGGCGCGATGAAGCCGTCGATCGTCTGCGCGAGCTCGAGGTCGTTGTCGGTGATGCCGCCCTCGGAGTGCGTCGACAGCGTCAGCCGGACGTGCTTGTAGTCGTGGACGAAGATGTCCGGATGGTGGTTGGCCGCGTTGGCCGCGCCGGCGACGTCGTTGGCGAGCGCCATCGCCTCCTTGAAGCCGCCGAGCTCGACGTCGCGGACGATCGCGTTGTCCTCGCGGCGCCAGTCGCTGGATGCGAGGCGCGCATCGACGTCGTCGTCGTTCAGTGGTGCCATGGGTTCGTGCCATACCCTCTCGATCGTGCGGATCGTCTCCCTCGTCCCACACGCTACCGAGCTGCTGTTCGCGCTTGGGCTGGGCGACGACGTCGTCGGTGTGACGCACGAGTGCGACTACCCGGAGGCGGCGCGCGACATCCTGCCGGTCACGCGCGACGTCCTGCCCGCTGGCCTGTCGGCGGGCGAGATCGACGCCGCGGTGCGCGAGCGCACGGAGGGCGGCGAGTCGATCTACGAGCTCGACGAGGAGCTCATGCGCGAGCTCGAGCCCGACCTCATCGTCACGCAGGCGCTGTGCAGCGTCTGCGCGGTGTCGCACGACGAGGTGCAGGCGCTGGCTGTCACGCTGGACGAGCCGCCGCGCGTGATCTCGCTGGACCCGAAGACCTACGGCGAGACGCTCGGCGACGTGCGCACGCTCGCGCAGGCGACGGGCACCAAGGACGCCGCGCTGGACCTCATCGCCCGCACCGCGCGGCGCGCGGACATCATCCGGTTGGCGGTCCGCGAGGCCGAGCGCCCGCGCGTCGCCGCGATCGAGTGGCTGGACCCGGTGTTCGTCGCGGGGCACTGGACGCCGCAGCTCGTCGAGATGGCCGGCGGCGAGGATGTCGCCGGACTGCCTGGCGAGCCGTCGCAGCAGTCGACGTGGGAGCTGGTGGCGGCGACGCAGCCCGACGTCGTCGTCGTCATGCCGTGCGGCTACGACGCGGCGCGCGCGCTCGTCGAGGCCGAGGAGCACGCGGCGCAGCTGCGCTCGCTCGGCGCGCAGCGCGTGGTCGCCGTGGACGCGTCGTCGTACTTCTCGCGGCCGGGGCCGCGCCTGATCGACGGCCTCGAGCTGCTCGCGCACATCCTGCACCCCGACCGCGTGCCGAGCGCGCCGGCCGAGGCGCTGGCGGTGGAGCTCTGATTTCGAGCCCACCCCGCACGGTCCTCTACCTGCACTCCTCGGCGGGGCGCTACGGCGCCGACCGCCAGCTCGCGCTGCTCGCCACCGGCCTCGACCCGGCGCGCTGGCGCCCGCTCGTCGTGCTGGCGATGGACGGCGAGCTGCGCGAGGACCTGCAGGCGGCCGGCGTCGAGGTCCTCGTACGGCCGCTCGCGGTCCTGCGGCGCGCGGCGCTGTCGCCCGCCGGGCTGGCCGGCATCGGCGCGGCGCTCGCGCGCGACGCCGGCGGGCTCGCCCGCCTCGCGCGCCGTCGCGACGTCGCGCTCGTCCACACGAACACCTCCGTCACGCTTGGCGGCGCGGCCGCGGCGCGCGTCGCAGGCATCCCGCACGTCTGGCACCTGCGCGAGATCTACACGGGCTTTGAGCGCTGGTGGCCGATCTATGAGCGCATGCTGCTGACCGCCGACGCCCTGCCGTGCGTCTCGCACGCCACGGCGGCGCAGCTCGGCGGCGACCCGCGTGCGAGCGTGCTGCACGACGGCCTGCCGATCGCTCCACGGCGCGCGCCGCGCGACGAGGCGCGCGCCGCGCTGGGCCTCCCCGCTGACGCCTTCGTCTGCGCGATCCTCGGCCGGATCTCGACGTGGAAGGGCCAGGACGTGCTTATCCGCGCGCTCGCCGACCCCGCGCTGGCAGCGACCGGGGCCATCGCGCTGGTCGCCGGCGACCCATGGCGGGGCGAGGAGCGCCGGCTCGAAGAGCTGCACGCGCTCGCGGCCACCCTCGGCGTCGCCGACCGGGTGCGCTTCAGCGGATTTCGCTCCGATGTCGAGAACGTCTACGGTGCGGCCGACGTGGTCTGCGTGCCCTCGATCCAGCCCGACCCGCTGCCCAACGCGGCGCTCGAGGCCGCGGCCGCGGGCTGCTGCGTCGTCGCCGCGAATCACGGCGGCCTGCCGGAGATCCTGCGCGACGCCGCGACGGGGATGCTCGTCACCCCCGGCGATCCCGCCGCCCTCGCCGCGGCGCTCGCGGCGCTGCACGACGACCCGGCCAGGCGCGAGCAGCTCGGTGCCGCGGCGGCCGCGGACGTCCGCGAGCGCTTCGCTCCGGCGCTGCTGCTCGAGCGCGCCCAGGCGCTCTACGACGACGTCATGGTCAGGCGCAGATCAGCGCCGCGCTGACCAGGCCGGTCAGACCCAGCGGCCCCGCAGGTCGTGAAGCCATCCGTCCACCTGCGCTCGCAGCTGCTCGATCCCGAGGTGCTCGGGCGCGTCGACGACCGACCGGATGTTGACGACCCAGTCGAGGTAGTGCGGAGGGTTCCCGACATTCCCGCGCCGACGCCATGCTTCGGCGAGCTCGTTCAGCTCAGCCAGCCCTCGGTCGACCAGGGCCGCTCTGCCCGACGGCGCCGAGTCGTGCGTCCCGTGCGCGCCCTTCTCCTCGTATGCGCCCCCCTCAGTGTCAACCCCCTTGCCGGAATCCGATGCCGGCGGCTTCGGCGGAGGCTCGATGTAGCGTCTCTCGATCACGACGGAGTTCGGAACCATCGCCTGCGGCCTGAGCAGATCCTTCAGCAGGAACTTGATGAGCGCGGTGCCGTCCACCGACTTGATCTTCTCGCCGAGCGCGGGGTTGGCCTTCGAGATGCGGCTCGTCTCGACGACCGTGCGCTCGGCGAGCCCCGGAATGATGTCCGCGCCGACGAGGATGTTCTGCGCAAGCCGTTCGGAGTAGCGGCGTTCGACGCCCCCGGAGCCGTACGTCATGGCGCTCTCGTCGTCACCCTTCACCTGCCCCTTGACGGTGGTCAGCGCCTGACGGCGCTCCCGGTCGGGGACGTTGCCGTGCATGGCGATCATCTCCTCGACTTCGAGCGGCTTGACCCCCTGCTCGAAGTGCCGGACCGGCATGTCCTTCCGCCTCGCGGGCTCCTTCTCCGTCTCCGCGGGCTTGTCGCCCTTCTCCGTGGACGTCGGATCTCGCGTCGGCAAGAACGAGGTGTGCTCGCTTGGCGCATCGGCTTTCGCGGTGATCGTGGGGAACTCGCGCTGCGCGAAGTCGCTGAGCATCACCCAGCCATGCGTCAGCAACCCGGATTCCCCGATCGGGATCGATATGCGCGCTGGGTCGGATGGCGCCTCGTCCTGCTCGCCCTTCGCGAAGCGGGTCGCGCGCAGCGGCTCCCCCTTTGGCTCGATGAAGAAGAACACGAAGCCGGCGTTGGCCAGGCCGTAGTCGTCGTAGGCCGAGGTGTTGTGCCGGAAGCTGGCCACCTCCTTGGCGAGGGTCGTCTTGGACTTCAGGCTCGACATGGCGAGCATCTGCGCCGCCCGGGTGGCGGTCGTGTAGTGGTTGAGGACCGCGGACTCGAGCGCGGCGCGGACCCGTGCCAGCATGGGCTCGACCCAGCCCTCGGGACGCCCGCCGATCTCCTCCTGGAGGCCCATGCGGTTCATGGTCGACATGAAGTTGAAGTAGGGACGACCCGAGAACCCGACGTTCTTCGAGCTCAGCTCCCAATCCGGATCGGTCCAGAGCGCGCCTTCCGAGGTCATCATCTCGTACGGAGCGTCTGGGCCGCGCGTGAACCTCACGAGCCGGGCATGCTCCCTCTCCATGAGGAGCCGCTCCTCGAGGACCGCGTGCTTGATCGCCACGAAGTTCTGGACCTCGTCCTCTGACCAGGCGTCCATGGACGAGCGATAGCCGACGACGAGCTTCCAGACGGCGTCGATGTTCGCGAGCCGAGCCGCGGGACGCCCGTCCGCCAGCGCGTCGTAGGCCCGGATCGCCTCCATGATGGCCTTGAAGGTCGCGTCGGATGTCTCGAGGGCCTCCGCCCAGCCGATGATCCCGGCCGAGCGGCTCGTGACGATCTGCTCGTTCAGGGTCTTGCCGCCGGCGCGCTGCAGGAGCGCGCGCTTGCGGCCCGCGGCCGCGTGGCGCTCCGGAACCCGCCGCAGGCTGCCGATCAGCGTCGCCGTGGCACGGTTGCCGATCGATCGTTGCAGTCCGAGCAGCGTCGCGATGGCCGGCACCGCAGGATGTGCACCCCCGGGCGCGGCGAACGTCGGTCTCTGCCCTGTCGGAAGGGCCGGCGTGGTTTCCGTCGCACGCCTCGACGGTGGTGCATCGATGCCAGGAACGAACGTCGTCAACTTGAGCCCTTCCGCGGACGCGTGGCGAGCCTACCATTGCCGGCACGACGTTTCTAAACCGGAGATAGCCATGGCCCGCCCCGACCACCGCGTCCTCGTGACGATCCCGATCAGCCACTTCTGCGAGAAGGCGCGCTGGGGCCTCGAGCGGGCGGGCCTCGAGTACGAGGAGCGCCGCCACATCCAGATCGTCCATCAGCTCGCGGCGCGCCGGCACGGCGGCGGTAAGACGGTGCCCGTGCTCGCCACGCCCGACGGCGTCTACGCCGAGTCCCGGGAGATCCTGCGTTACGCAGACGAGCAGCTGCCCGCGACCGCGCGCCTGTACCCGGCGGACGAGCACGAGCACAAGGAGGTCGTCGCGCTCGAGGATCGCTTCGACACCGGCATCGGCGTCGAGGGCCGGCGCTGGCTCTACCACGAGGTCTTCAAGGACACGAAGCCCTTCACCCCGTACAACCTCACCGGCGTGCCCGACTGGGAGCGGCGCGTGTTCCCGCTCGTCCTCGCGCCCGCGAAGATCTACATCAACCGCTACCTCGACATCGACGACGCTACGGCGACCAGCGCGCTCGAACGCGTCGACGCCGAGCTCGACGCGGTCGGCGAGATGTTGTCCGACGGCCGGCGCTACCTCGTCGGCGAGCGCTTCAGCGCCGCCGACCTCGCGTTCGCCGCCCTGTGCGCGCCGCTCGTCGCACCCGCGCAGTACGGCACGCCGCTGCCGCCACCGGAGGTCATGCCGGACGAGATGGCTGCCCGGATCCGCGGCTGGCGCGAGCACCCCGCCGGCCGCTTCGCGACGCGCCTGTTCGCCGAGCAGCGGCGCTCGACTGTCCAGAGCGCTTAGAAGCTCGGCGGCGCCGCCGACTGGGCGACCAGCACCGCACCGACGAAGAGCGCCACCCCGAGCACGGCCGACACGCCGTAGACGAGCTTTGGCGACAGACGCCGCCGCTCGGCGACCTCGAACATGAAGTACCCGACGACGAACCCCGCGGCGAGGCCGCCGAGGTGGCCGCCGACCGAGATCCCCGGCAGCAGGAACGTGATCGCGAGGTTCAGCAGCAGCGTGATGCCGAGGCCGGACTGCATCGGGTCGATGCCGCGGGCGCGCATCGCGAGGATCGCCGCCCCCATGAGCCCGAAGACCGCGCCGGACGCCCCGACGGTGTACTTGTTGGGGTCGAGCAGCAGCGCGCCGAACGAGCCGCCGATGAGCGAGACGAAGTAGATGAGCCCGAAGCGCAGCTTGCCGATCGCCGGCTCGAGCAGCGTGCCGAGGAAGTACAGGAAGTACATGTTGAACGCGATGTGCAGGATCGTCGCGTGCAAAAAGCCGGCGGTCACGATCCGCCAGACCTCGCCGTCGGCGACGAACGGCGCCGCCAGCGCGCCCTTCTCGTAGAGGCTGCCCGACGCCCTGCTGAGGCCCCCGCTCGCGGCCACGGCCAGATACACGACGACGTTGATCGCGATCAGCACGTACGTCAGCTGCGGCGTGGCGGTCAGCGTCGCGACCGTGCGCACCTTCGTCTTCTGCTTCGAGCACTCCGGGCAGCGCATGCCGACCGAGGTCGAGGTCATGCAGTCCGGGCAGATCGGCCGCCCGCAGTTCGAGCACGAGACGCCGGTCTCGCGATCGGAGTGCCGGTAGCAGGTGTTCGTCGTCGTGTCGCTCGCCTGCTGGGCCACGGAGCTGACGCTAGCAGTCGCCGCGGCCCGGCTCGCCGACCGCACGCGACGCGCTCAGGTGGAGGCCTTGACGAGCGGCTGCATCGTCGGGACCTGGCTGCCGCCCGGGCCACGCTCCCGCGTCACGAGCACCTTGTCTCCGGGCCGCAGATCGGCCACGTTGACCGTGGCGCGCCCGTCATCCACCCCGAACACGCCGGCGGACTGCGGCCCCAGGCGATCGCTCGCGTGGTCGACCCACAGCTGGTAGGTCTGGCCGACGGCCGGCATCCGCAGGCCGACGAGCGCCATCGTGGCGGCGCCGCCGTCGCACACCTTCAGCGCGGCGCTCGCGTTCTCCCCGGCGCCCGGCTCGACGGTCGTGACGCCACGCGCCGCGCACGACGAGTCGCCGCCGCGCAAGATCGTCCCCGCACCGAGGCCGAGGGCGATCAGCGATGCGGCGAGCACGCCGGCGGTCAGCGGCCGCAGCCGGGCGAAGCCGAAGCCGATGCGGCCGCGACGCTCCCGCTGGCGCGCGGGCCGATCGGCGCCGGCGCCGGCGGCCTGCAAGAGCTCGGACTCCGCGCGCACGACGGCCATGACGCGGTCGAAGATCTCCGGCGGCGCGCTGAGCTGCGGTGCCGCGCTGTACAGGGCATGCGAGACGAAGCCGAGCTCCTCGACCTTCGACGCGCACTCCTGGCACTCCGTGACGTGGTGGCGGTAGGACTCCGCGTCGGAATCCGGCAGCGCGCGCAGGACATAGCCCGCGGCGTCGTCGATGCGGGGGCACTCGTAGAGGTTCACGGCATGACCTCCCGCAGGCCGCCGAGCTGTGCGCGCATCTTCTCGAGGCCGAGGCGCATGCGGCCTTTGACCGTCCCGATCGGTGTCTCGAGCATCGCAGCGATCTCCGTCTGTGTGAAGCCGCCGAAGTACGCGAGCTCGATCACTCGGCACTGCTCGACCGGCAGGGTCTGCAGCGCGGTGCGGATCTCCTGCGCCTCGTCCAGGCGGGCGACCTCGACGTCCGTGCGGTCGCGGGCCTCGAAGCGCTCCTCGATGCCCTCGTCGCTCGCGCGCCGGCGGTCGTGGACGACGGAGCGCCGGAGGGAGTCGATCGCGCGGTTGTGGACGATTCCGAGCACCCATGTACGAACGGATCCGCGGGCGCGGTCGTACCGAGCGCCGCTGCGCCAAAGTGAGAGGAACGCCTCCTGGACGACGTCCTCGGCGGCCGAGCGCGTGCCGCACATCCGGTAGGCCAGCGAGAACGCGGCGCTCGAATGGCGTTCGTAGACGACCTCGAATGCCGACGCCTCGCCGCGCCGTACGAGCTGCATGAGGTCTTCATCGGCCAAGTCGCGCAGCTCTGAAGGACCGGGCCCGGCGTGGTTGCGCAGAAGTGACATGTGATCCGATCTACGCCGCCGCGATCCGAACGGATCAGGGCTTGGCGCGGTCAGTCGCGCCGGGCGATCTTTCGCGCCTCGCCGGCGGCCGCCTTGACCGTCCGGCGAAGGAGATCCAGCGGGTTGCTCGAGGCCGCGGCGCGCTTCTTGCGCTCGGCCCGCACGCGCAGGACGACGAGCGCCGTGCCCGCGCTGACGCCCACCGCGCTCGCGACGACCGGGCGCACCCAGTTGCGCGGATCGCGCATCGCGCCGATCTCCCATGCGTCGAGCTCGTCGACGGCGGCGTCGGTGAGATCCTGCAGCGTCGACTCGACGCGGGCCTTGAGCGTCTCGGGCGGATCGACGGGGTGCAGCGCAAGGCGCAGCATCGTCTCGAAGTCCGCGGGCTGTGCGGGCTGGTTCACGCTGCTGTCACCAACCCCTCGAGCTGCTTGATGGCTCGGTGCAGCAGCACCTTCGTGGCTCCGTCGGTCTTGCCCATGGCGCGAGCGATCTCGCGGTTGTCCATGCCGAGCGCGAACCGCATGATGAGCGCCTCACGCCGCTCCTCCGGAAGCTCCTTGATCGCCTCGATGATGCGCGCCAGCTCGTCGCGGCCCTCGACGAGGTCCTCGGTCGTGTGCATCGTGTGCAGGCCGGTCGTGTCGTCGATCGGCGTCTGCGGCCGCCGTGAGCGGTCGCGGTAGAGGTTCGCGGCGAGGTTGTGGGCGATGCGGATGAGCCACGGCCGCAGCGGCCGGCCGTCGGACTCGGCCTGCGCTCGCTCGAAATGGCGGTAGGCCTGCAGGAAGGTCTGCTCGGTGAGGTCCTCGGCGTCGTGGTGGTTGCCGACCCGGTAGTAGGCGTAGGAGTAGACGTCGCGCAGGTGCACCCGGTAGAGGTCCGAGAAGTCCGCGTCGAGCCTCGCCTTGTGCTGTGGGTCCACGCATCGCAGCCTATCCGCGCCGTGCGGCGCGCTCGGCCTGGTCGTGCTCGCCCGCGACGGCGGCAAGCGCGCCGTTGGACGACCCGTTGCGATGCTCGCCGTTCGTGCCGTTGCCGGTGGGCCTCGTGGACGATTGCGGGCGGTCGTCGCGGGTGCCGGGCGGCGCCGTCACGTGGCTGGTGAAGGCCTCGGGATCGATGCGCCCGTCGACGAGCGCGACGAGGCGGTCGAGCGTCGGGGAGGGCACCCCCTCGCGGCGCAGCGTCCGCGCGAGCAGCGCGACGCCTTCGAGCGCCTCGCTGGACTGGCCGAGCGCGTCGCCGACGTTCTCCGCCGGCATGCCCTGCCCGAGCAGCTCGCCGGCGCGGCGGTTGCGGCTGCCCTCGGCGACGACGGTCGCGACGAGGTCCCCGGCTCCGGCCAGGCCGGCGAACGTCTGGGGGCTTGCCCCGCGCGTGCGCGCGAACGCGTCGACCTCCGCGAACACCTTGCCCGCGGCGGCGCCCGCGGCATTCGGCCCGTTGACACCGGCGACGGCGGCGGCCAGCGCGGCGGCGTTCTTCGCGGTGCCCGCGAGCTCGACGCCCGCGACGTCGCTCGTGGTCGACGTGTCGAAGCCGGCCTTGCGCAGCACGCGCTCGAGCTGCGTTGCGAAGATCCCGTCGACCGAGCCGACGACGAGCGCCGCGCCGTGGTCCAGCGCGTCCGCGGCATGGCCGGGGCCGCCGATGCACCCGACGGAGCGGGCCGGCACGCGCTCGGCGACGTACGCGCTCGGCAGCGTGCCGAGCGGCGCGACGAGGCCCTTGGACAGCACGAGCACGGCCGCGCGCTCGGGGATCGCGGCCGCGTGGGCGTCGACGGCGTCCGGCAGCGCCATGGCGGGCACGGCGAAGCAGACCACGTCGGCGCGGTCGAGCGCGAGGCGGTCGGCGGTCGTGACGTGCACGGCCTTGGGCAGCGCGACCCGGGGCAGGTAGCGGTCGTTGACGCGCGACCGCGACAGCCGCCGCGCCTGCTCGGAGGTGCGGCAGCCGAGCTCGACGTGCACGCCCGCGCGGGCAAGCGCGACCGCGAGCCCGGTGCCCCAGGCGCCGGCGCCGACGATCGCGGCGCGCCGCAGCGGCGCGGTGCCGCCGAGCCACTCCCACTGCAGCTCGACGCAGGCCCACAGCCGCTCCATGACGCCGCGGGCGAGCTGCGGGGACGGGTCCTCGACGCGCGGGAACTGCAGCGGGCGGCCGCAGCGCAGCTTGATCTTGTGCGGGCGGATGCGCCAGCGGTTGCGCACGGCCTCGGTGCCGATGACGGCGACGGGCACGACCGGGGCGCCGGTCTCGAGCGCGAGCCGGCCGACGCCGCGCTTGGGCTGACCGAGGCCGCCGGGGCGCGTGCGGGTGCCCTCGGGGAAGATCAGGACGACGTCGCCGCGCTCGATGATCCGCCGGGCGGTGTCCATGGCGTCGCCGTCGTTGCGGCCGCGGTCGATCGGGAACGCGCCGAGCGAGCTGAGAAACCAGGCGGAGAGGCGGTGCGAGAACAGCTCGGTCTTGGCGACGTAGTAAATCGGCCGGCGGACGAGCGTGCCGATGACGAACGGGTCCAGGAACGAGCGGTGGTTGGCGGCGAGGATGACCCCGCCCTCGCGCGGGATGTGCTCGCGGCCGACCCGGCTCATGCGGAAGTACACAAGGCAGAAGGGCTCCACGAACGCGCGGGAGATCCAGTAGACGACGGGGTTGACGCCGCGCCCACGGGCGCGCTCCAGGAAGCGTTTGCGATCCATTGCCCACCGATACCCGCGCTGGTGACGACCGTTACAGTCTTTTGCAGGCCATGGTCATCGATCGCGACAAGACCGTCCGCGGAGCCGTCGCCGGCGCGTTCGCCGCCGGGGTGTGGGCAGCGCAGCAGCCGGCTGACAAGCTCGTGTTCGGCGTCGACTACGACGACACCGAGCTGCTCGGCAAGGCGATCACGCGATCCAGCGCGTGGCCGGTCGTCGGGCTGGCGCTGCACCTCGGAAATGGCGCGATGCTCGGGGCGGCCTATGCGGCACTCGCACCACGGATGCCGGTGCCGTCGTGGGCGCGCGGCCCGCTCGTCGGGATGGCGGAGCACCTCGCGACCTGGCCGCTCACGGTCGTCGTCGACCGCCTGCATCCCGCGCGCGACGACATGCCGCGGCTCGCGGGCAGCTGGCGCGCGTTCGCACAGGCGACGTGGCGCCATGCGCTGTTCGGCGTCGTGATGGGCGAGCTCGAGCGCCGCCTGAACCCGCCGCAGGACCCCGAGCTGCCGTCCTACGAGCACGTCGTGTCGAGCAACGGGCACGGCAAGCTCGAGCACATGACGACGAGCGGCTGACCAGCGCGCCGGTCGTCCGCCCGGGAGGGTCCGAAAGACGTATCGCGCAGCTTGCGCGGCGTCCTTGCGCCTCGATAGGTTGGCCGCGGCGAAGCCGGGTTTCGTCACTGTCCCTCTCACCGCCCGTCCGCTCGGAGCGCCATATGCAACCCGCATGCCTGCCGGCAGTCGATCGACCGTCAACGCCCCGTCCCGAAAGGCGACACGAGCACCCGGGCCGCCGTCGACGGCGAGCCTCGATCGCCGTCGCGCTGCTCGTGTCGGGTGCGTTCGGCGTCGCCGCGTGCGGTTCGGACTCAGACGACAAGGCCGCCTCGACGACGACCGCCGCGCCGCCGGCTGTCTCCGTTGCGAAGACTCCGGTGAAGGTCGCCCAGACCGAGCGCGGCGCCGTCGGCTACCGCTCTGTCGGCAGCGGGCCGGCGCTCGTGATGATCATGGGCTTCGGGTCGAGCATGGAGGACTGGCAGCCGTCGTTCGTCGACGACCTCGCGAAGACGCACCGCGTCGTCATCTTCGACAACGCCGGAATCGGCAAGTCCGATCCGCTGAAGTCCACGGTCAAGATGGCCGGGATGGCCGACCAGGCGAGCGCGCTCATCGACGAGCTGGGCCTCGACAAGCCGGACGTCCTTGGCTGGTCGATGGGTGGGATGGTCGCCCAGTCGCTGGCGCTGCGCCATCCCGACCAGGTGAGTCACCTGGTGCTGTCGGCGACGCAACCCGGCAACGGCACGGCGAAGGTGATCTCCAAGAAGGCGGCCAAGGCCGTCGCCGAGTCAAGCGCCGAGGACTTCCTCGCCGCGCTGTTCCCGGATGACCAGAAGGCCGCGCTGAAGGCCTACGCCGACGGCCTGGACAAGTACACGGATCGCTCGACGGTGCCCGACGGCGTCTACGGTCCTCAGCGAGCGGCGATCAACGGGTGGATCGCCGGGGACGAGCCGGACGGTGACAAGGCGTCTGCTGCGACGCTCCCCGTGCTCGCGGCGCACGGCAGGGACGACATCTTCATCCCCGCCTCCAACACCGATCTGCTGGCGAAGCTCTACCCCAACGCCGAGCGCCAGCTCTACGACGACGCCGGCCACGCCTTCCTGTTCCAGGCGGACACGGACTACGTCTCGCGCATCAACGCGTTCCTCTCGAAGGACGCCTGAGCGCGGGCGCTAGGACGACTCCCCGACCCGGGCCAGCGCGGCCGGGTCGGGAGCGGCGAGCATCGCGGTGACCATCGCGCGCGACTTGACGACGGTCTCCTCGTACTCCTCCTCGGCGTCGGACATGGCGACGATCGCGCCGCCGACGCCGAACGTCACCCCGTCGGCGGTCGCGGTCAGCGTGCGGATGACGATGCTCAGGTCGGCCGCGCCGCTGAGCGCGAACCACCCGAGCGCCCCCGAGTACATCCCGCGCGGCCCCGCCTCGAGCCGATCGATGATCTGCATCGTGCGGATCTTCGGCGCCCCGGTCATCGACCCGCCGGGGAACGTCGCACGCACGCAGCCGACCGCCGAGACGTCGTCGCGCAGCTTCCCGCGAATCGTCGAGACGAGCTGGTGCACCGGCGCGTACGTCTCGACGGCGAAGATCTGGGGCACGTGCACGGACCCGAGCACGCACACCCGGTTGAGGTCGTTGCGAACGAGGTCGACGATCATGAGGTTCTCCGCGCGATCCTTCGGGTGCGAGCCGAGGTCGCTGCGCAGCGCCTCGTCCTCCACCGCGGTCGCGCCACGAGGGCGCGTGCCCTTGATCGGCTTGGACTCCACGATGCCGTCGCAGCCGACAGTCAGGAAGCGCTCGGGGGAGGCGCTCAGCACCGCCAGATCCGGGAACTCGAGCAGCGCGCCGTAGGGCACCGGGCTGATCCGGCGCAGCTCGAGGTACGTGCTGAGCGCGTCCAGCGGCGCGCGCGACGTGATGGTGTTGGTCAGGCAGACCTCGTACGTCTCGCCTTCGTGGATCTCGTGCAGGCAGGACTCGATGCGGTCGATGTACGCGGCCTTGTCGTGGCGCGGCGCGAGCAGCTGCTCCGCCTGGCCGTCCGTCATCCCGCGCAGCCGCCGGTCGGCGGCGACCCGGGGCTCGGCCGGCTCGGGGGCGGGCAGATCGAGCACCCGCCGGCTGGTCTCCTCGATCCACGCGAGGGCGTCGGCGTCGTCGCCGTCGGCGCTGAGCGCCATGACGTAGCAGGCCCCTTCGCGATGATCCAGCGCGAGCGCACGATCGACGAACACGAGCGCCGCCTCCGGGGTCTCGCTGGCGTGTGCCGCCTGACCGCCGGTCTCGGCCTTCAGCTCGTACCCCAAGCAGCCGACGTAGCCGAGGTTGAAGTCGAACGGCAGCCCGTCGGGGCGCGCGGTCGCGCGGCGGCGCAGTTGCTCGTCGAGGTACTCGAAGAACGGCTGGCGAACGAGCTCGCGGCCGTCGGGGCCGTCGATCGTCACGACGCCCTCGGCGAGGTCGTAGGTCAGGTACTCCGCGAGCGGCCCGGATCCGTCGCCCATGAACGAGAAGTGCGACAGGCCGTCGATCACCGAGCTCGGGTCCAGCCAGAAGCGGTGATCCTCGTCGCTGAACAGCTCGCGATGCGCAGTCTCCGCGTCCGGCATGACGGGCAGCTTGCGGACGTGCACCTCGTAGCGCGCGTCGCCGGACGACGGCCGGTGGCCGTACCCGCTCGCGCGCCGGTGGGCGAGCGCGAGATCGCGGAAGTTGGCGAGCAGATCGCGCCCGTGATCGGTGCTGATCGACTCCGGGTGAAACTGCACGCCCCAGATCGGCGCGGTGCGATGGCGCACGCCCATGACCACCCCTTCGGGCGTCCATGCGATGGCCTCGAGCGCGTCGGGCACATCCGTCACGGCGAGCGAGTGATAGCGGACGGCCGCAAACGGCGACGGGAGTCCCGCGAAGATGTCAACGCCGGTGTGCTCGACCGGGAAGACGCGCCCGTGCACCGGCTCGGGCGCGTGGTCGACTAGCCCGCCGAACTCGTGGCAGATGCCCTGATGTCCGAGGCACACGCCGAGGACCGCCAGGTTCGCGCGAACCGCACGCGTGCCGATCCCGAAGTCCAGCGGGCGGTCCGGCCTGCCCGGCCCGGGTGAGATCACGATCGCGTCGAAGCTCTCGATGTCGATCTCCGACCAGCTGACGTCGTTGGCCACCACGACGGGTGCGCAGCCGTCGACCTCCCCGATCAGCTGAAAGAGGTTGTAAGTGAACGAGTCGTAGTTATCGATGAGCAGCGTGCGCATATGCATGTGCGTGTTCAGAGCACGCAGCTCGCGGCTCTGCGATAGACAGCCGGACTCGTCGGGCGTGTCCCCTGAGGGAATGATGACACGCGAAGCTGGCACATTGGCCTTCTCCGCGGAAAGACTTTGGCGCAACCCCCGCGCGAGAGCGCCGCGCCGCAGCGGATCCGCGCCCCGGCCGAGGCGCGGATCCATCGCGTAGCAGTCCTGGCCCGGCCCTAGCGGTCGACCACGATCGTCTTCATCATCCCCAGGTCCTCGTGGCCGAGGATGTGGCAATGGAAGACGAACTTCCCGGTGAACTTCTCGAACGGGACGCGCACGACCATCGACGTCGGCGGGGCGCCGTTCGGGCGCCGCGGGATCACGAATGTGTCCACCCGGCTGTGCGCCGTGTAGGGCTTGCCGTTGACGCTCATCACCTGGTAGGCGTTCTGGTGCATGTGGAACGGATGCACGCCCGTCTCGTTGATGAGCGTCCACTCCTCGACGGTGCCGAGCTTCGCGCGCACGTCGATGCGGTCCTCCTCGTAGATCTGGCCGTCGATCGTGAACTTCGGGAAGCCGGTGTCGGCGTGGATGCCGTTGCGCCCGAACGTGAAGGTCCGGCGGGCGGCGATCGGCGCGTCGTCGAGCGGGATGAACTTCCCGATGCCCTTGGATGGCATCGGCGGGGTCTTCATCCGCTTGCCCGAGCTGACGACGGTTGCCAGCACGCGCGTCGGAGCGATGATGCCGTTGTCGGGCGTGAAGCCGACCGTCCGCAGCTTGATCACGCCGCTCGGCGGCCCGGTCACGAGGACGTCGAAGCGCTGGCCGCCGCCCATGAACAGCTGCTTCATCTTCTGCGGCTTGTCGAACGCGTTCGCGTCCTGGGCGATGACGGTGAAGCTCGACTTCTCGAGCTCGACCTTGTAGAGGACGTTCGCGCCGGTGTTCGCGATGTGCCACAGCTGG
This sequence comes from uncultured Actinomycetes bacterium, assembly GCA_963839905.1. GTDB lineage: Bacteria > Actinomycetota > Thermoleophilia > Solirubrobacterales > Solirubrobacteraceae > CADCVQ01. The sequence continues at coordinate 70,878 of CAWIXC010000023.1, forward strand.
ACCTCGCCCGGGCGGATCCTGATCTTCGGCTGCAGCTGATCGCCGATGGTGCGCACGTTCGGCGGGACCTTCGGCTGGTCCTTGAGCGGCGGGCTGTCCGCCACGTCCCACACGCCGAGGTGGTCCTCCGTGATCGCGTCGTCCTGGACCTGCGCGCTCTTCAGCGAGAGCACGCGCTCCTTGATGTTCCTAAACGCCTTCGGCAGGGCCTCGCGCTGCCCCTCGACGATGATCACGCCGGACATCCCGTTGACGAGCTGCGCCTCGGAGTAGCTGTGCTGGTGGCTGTGGTACCAGTACGTGCCGGGGAAGTTGCCCTCACCCAGCGTCACGGTGTACTTGCGGCTGTGGCCGGGCTGGACGTGCACGAAGATGTTGTCGTGGGGCACGTTCGGTGACACGTGCAACCCGTGGAAGTGCAGGTTGGTCGGCTGGTCGTCGGGGATGCCGGCGGGGTTGACGAGCGTGACGTTGATCGTGTCGCCGAGCTTGACGCGCATCGTCGGGCCGGCGTAGTTGCCGTTGTACGTGGTGGCCGTCACGGTCTGCCCGCCCAGCCGCACCTTGTTGCGCTGGACGTTGAGCGTCACGTTCAGGACGCCGTTTGAGCTGCGCAACTCAGGCGGGTTCTTGAACTCCTGGCCGGTGATCCAGTTCGGCTGCGGTGGGCGGGCGAACGCCGCCTGCGCGAGCGCTCCGGTCGACGCCGAGCGCGCGCTCGCGGCCCTCGCGCTCTTGTGCAGCGAGCAGTAGAACGCATTGCTGGACTCTCCCGACTGCAGCAGCGAGGCGGTGTCCGCGGAGGCGGTGGCCGGAACCGCCGCGACCGCGCACACGGCGGCTCCCAGCAGCGCAAGCCGGCGGGCGCTCGGACCGCGCTCGACGCGATCTCGCAGGCGTGCGGTCCCCACCGCAGCCATGGACAGGTTGACGACATCCTTGCGCATCAAATCCCCCAAACCGGTGGCTCACGTCCCCTCGAACGCGGGGGAGCGTACCAAGCGAACGCGACCGTTTGTGACGCTTCTCGACAGGCATGCGGAGCATCGACGCACAAGGGGATCCAGGAAGGCGGTCGGCAGCGCGGCACTATCGTGGCCCGTTCGTGGCCGATTCCCTGGATCCGGCGGCTCGCAGCCGGCTGATGAGCCGGGTGCGTGTGCGAGACACCGCCCCCGAGCTGCTGCTGCGCCAGGGGCTGTGGAAGGCGGGCGTTCGCGGCTGGCGGCTGCATCTCAAGCGGCTGCCCGGCAAGCCCGACCTCGCGTTCGTCGGTCCCCGGCTCGCGGTCTTCGTGGACGGCGCGTTCTGGCACGGGCATCCCGACTACTACCACGGGCAGTCCGGGCCGTTCTGGGACGCGAAGATCGCCGCCAACCGCGAGCGCGACGCGCGCGTGAACGCGCAGCTCGCCGAGCTCGGCTGGGAGGTCGTGCGGCTGTGGGACTTCGAGCTCGAGCAGGACGTCGCGAGCTGCGTCGCGCGCGTGGCCGCGGCACTCGCGCAGCGCCGGAGCGTCGGCCGCTGACCGTAGGCTGCTCGGCGATGCCGTGGACCGTGGTCGATCTCTTCAGCGGCGCCGGCGGCATGAGCTACGGCTTCGCCTCCCAGCCCGGATTCGAGATCGTCGGCGCCGTCGACAAGCAGCAGGGCAAGCCGGGCCGGGGCGCGAGCGCCGGCACGAACGTCCACTGCAACGCGACCTACGCGGCGAACATCGGCGTCGAGCCGCTGGAGGCCGACCTGCACACGCTCGACCCGCGCGGCTACCGGCACTCGCTGGGCCTCGCGCGGGGCGAGCTCACGGTGCTCATCGCGTGCGCGCCGTGCACCGGGTTCTCGCAGAAGAACGCGCGTAACCACGCGAGCGACGACGCCCGCAACAGCCTCGTCCAGCGCGCCGGCCAGTGGGTCGCCGAGCTGCGGCCCGAGATCTTCGTGATGGAGAACGTCAAGGAGCTCTTGCGCGGCCGCCACCGCCACCACTTCGAAGCACTCACGCGCGCGCTCGCGGGCGAGGGCTACAGCGTGTCGGCGGACGTCCGCGACCTCGCCGCGTTCGGCCTCCCCCAGCGCCGCCTGCGCGCGCTGGTCGTCGCGCGGCGCGACGGTGGCGCCGTGCCGCCGCTTCCGGCCACCGCAGCCAGCCCGGTCACCGTGCGCGGCGCGATCGGCCACCTCCCCCCGATCGAGGCCGGCGAGACGCACGCCGACGACCCCGACCACCGCGCGCCGGCGTGCAACGCGCACTCGCTGCGCCGCATCCGCGCGATCCCCCGGGACGGCGGCTCGTGGGCGGACATCGCCGCCGCCCATCCCCAGCTGCTCATCCGCTCGATGATCGGCAAGCGCCCCGGCTCGTTTCCGGACATCTACGGCCGCCTGTGGTGGGACCGGCCGGCGATCACGATCACGCGCGAGTGCGGCCACCCCGGCAACGGGCGCTACCTGCACCCCGAGCAGGACCGCATGCTCTCGGTCCGCGAGATGGCGCTGCTGCAGGGCTTTCCGCCGGACTACGTCTTCACCGGGCCGCTCTCGGCGCGCTACAACCAGATCGGCGACGCGGTCGCACCGCTCGTCTCGGTGCAGATCGCGTCGCTGATCGCCGGCCTCAGAAGCAGTGAAGCCCGTTCAGTACCTTGTAGCTGTAGCGCCCTGCGCCTGACACCCCAACGATGAGAAAGCGCCCGCCGTAGACCTCGTCATCGGGGTTGTTGCAATACTCGTACTCGTCGCCCCTGATGGCAAACGCGCACGCCCAGCGGTGATAGATGTACCGTGAGTCCGCCTTGGCCCGGCCCTGCGGACGGCATGAGGCGATGACGTCGTTGTACGCCGTGTCCTCGTAGTACTTGGAGACCGCGTCCTTGGTCGAGCGCTGCGCCGCACCCTTGGACATGTAGTACTCCGCGGATGCAATTGCGGGAAACGCAAGTAGTGCGGTGACAGTGATGACCGCGCCGCCAAGCTTCTTCATTTCTGGCCCTCCTGGCAACTGACGCTTGGAAATAACCGGCCATGGGGGGAGTGCTGAGGCCCCTGATCGACCGGATTGTGTAGCGCCACCGTAACCAGCTGCGAATGGCCGCTGTGTGCGTTTGCTCCGGCTTAGACGGCGCCGCAGCTCCTCCGCGAGAGCCCGCCTTCGGACTCGAACCGAAAACCTCTTCATTACAAGTGAAGTGCTCTGCCAATTGAGCTAGGCGGGCAAGGGGCCGCGGCGCAACGGCGGCGCGAGCGACGCGGGTACCGCTGCGCAGGCTAGCGCCGCGCTCGGGCTTGCGACGGACGACCGTCCGGCCGCCGCGCCCGGCCCGTCTGGCACCCTTTCGCGGGTACACGACCAAAGGACTGCACGGTGGCGGGCCACACGGAGGACCCCAAGGCCAGCGAAGCCGGCGTCGGGAACCTGCTCGGAGGCGACGGATTTCGCGGCATCGGGATGTCGCTCGTGTTCGTCGCGCACGTCTTCGCCAACGCCGATCCCGCCCCCACGCTCGAGAGCTACGGCTGGGCCAAGCAGCCGATCGCGCGCATAGACCTCGCGCTGGCGACGTTCTTCGTGCTGTCCGGCTATCTCATCGCGCGGCCCTTCATGCGCTCGTTCGTGCTTGGCACGAGACGTCCCTCGATCAAGCGCTTCGCCCGCAACCGCGTCCTGCGGATCGTGCCGATCTTCTACGTCATCGCCGCGCTGGTGCTGCTCAGATTCGGCCTGGACGGCTCGATCGGCCCGACACCCGACAACCCGTCCGGTGAGGCCCCCGCCTCGGCGTGGTGGCAGATCCTCTCGGTCTTCACGTTCACGCAGAGCTACACCGGCGGCTCGGCGACGCTGCCGATCGGGCAGGCGTGGTCGCTCGACGTCGAAGCGGCGTTCTACCTCGCGATCCCGATCGCGGCCGTCATCGCCTACAGGCTCGGCAAGCCCCTCAAGACGCCGAAGGCGCGCGGGATCGCGGCGCTCGCGTTCATCGGCTTCCTCGCGCTGTTCAGCATCGCCCTGCGCCAGTACGCCAGCAACCGCTTCTCCGCACTCACGAGCCCGCCGCTGATCGTCTACGTCTTCTTGCCGGGCGTAGCGCTCGCGGTCATCGAGCCGTTCGCCGTCCCGTGGTTTCGCGGCCACGCCAAGCGCGCGCGCCTGTTCGCCTGGGGCTGCGTGGGTGTTGCCGCGCTCGCGTGCCTGCTCTACATGCAATGGGACTACGAGGTCGGCACGACCCAGATCCACCATGCCCTCGGGCGCCGCTCGCTGCTCATCGCGATCTTCGGCATGGCGCTCATCGGCGCGATGATCGCGCTGCAGCTCGGCACGGACCGCGCGCCGCGCTGGCTGAACAACCGCGCGACGAACTGGCTCGGCGAGCGCTCGTACGCCTTCTATCTCCTCCACGTCTGGGTCTTCTTCGAGATCATCCACGTCGTCGGCTACGAGACCGAGCCGGTCCTGCTCGGCGCGATCCTGTTCCTCGTCGGGTTCCCGATCTCGGTCGGCCTCGCGGGCCTGTCGTGGCGGTACATCGAGCGCCCGTGCCTCGAGCGGCGCCTGCCGTGGGCGCCGGGCCTCAAGCCCGAGCACGGCAAGGCCCACGAGGTGCGCGACCCGAAGACCGAGGGCGAGCCCAAGCCCGAGAAGGCTCCGGCGTGAGCGGCGTCCGATCGGCCGCGCGCGCCGCGCGCCTGGGCGCCGAGCGCGCGCGCTTCGCGCTGTGGGCGCGCCGCCTGGACGCGGCGCTGCGCCGCGCCGGCGGGCGCCTCGTCCTCGATGCGCCGTACGGCGCGCACTTCTACGAGCTGCCGAGCATCGAGATCCACCCGTACGGCAAGGCCGGCGCGGGCACGCTGATGCTGCGCGTCGGCGAGCACGCGATGCTCGGGCGTGGCCTGATCCTCGAGGTCTGGGCGCAGGCCGAGAACACCGTCGTGCTCGGCGACCGCGCGACGTTCCGCGCCGGGGTGCGCGTCCAGATGCGCGGCGGCGCGGTGCGCCTCGGCGACGACGCCCGCATCCGCGACTACAGCCTGCTCGAGTGCAGCGGCGGTGAGATCGTGCTGGGCGACTCCGTCCAGTTCGGCGCGCAGGTGTGCCTGCACGCGACCGAGCGGATCGCGCTCGGCGATCACGTCACCGTCGGCGAGCGCACGAGCATGTTCGACTCCGACCACCGCCACGACGGCAGCGACGCGCCGGTCGTCGACCAGCCGGTCGCCGTCACGCCGATCGAGATCGGTGCGAACACGTTCATCGGCGCCAACTCGCTGGTCCTGCGCGGCGCGTCCGTCGGCCCCAACTGCATGTTCGCGGGCGCGAGCGTCGTGCGCGCGGGTGACTACGACGGGGGCTTCCTGTACGCCGGATCGCCGCTTGCGCCGGTGCGCCCGCTGGGCCGGCGTGCGCACGCCCGGCCCGGCAGTCCATAGGCTGTAGGGCATGACATCTGCCACAACGCCTTCGAACGCTGCATGACCGACGGTTATCAGACGCTCGAGATCTCGACGGACCTCGCCACCAAGCCCGAGGTCCCCAAGCCGACCGGCACGCCGCCCACCGAGCTCATCACCGAGGACGTCGTGGTCGGCGACGGCCGCGCTGCCGGCCCTGGCGACCACGTCGCCGTCCAGTACGTCGGCGTCTCCTACTCAAACGGCAAGCAGTTCGACGCCTCCTGGGATCGCGGCCAGCCGTTTGACTTCCCGCTTGGCGCGAAGCGCGTCATCCAAGGCTGGGACTTCGGCGTCACCGGGATGCGCGAGGGCGGGCGGCGCACGCTCGTCATCCCGCCGTCGCTGGGCTACGGCGAGCGCGGGATGGGGCCGATCGCGCCGAACGAGACCCTCGTCTTCGTCGTCGACCTCGTGAAGGTGGGTTGAGCGTGCGCGCGCGCACCGCGAGCGCGGCGCTGCTGGCCGTCGCGGCCCTTGGCGTCGGCGGCTGCGGCGACGACGACGACGGCGGGGTCGACAACAGCGTGACCCCCCCGGCCGCGTCCGCGCCGGCCACCACGCCGGAGGAGACGACGACCGCCGCCAGCGGCGACACGGTCGAGAAGATGGGCATCTCCAAGGACCTCACCAAGAAGCCTGCGATCTCCAAGCCCTCCGGCGACCCGCCGGCGAAGCTCTACAGCCGCGACATCGTCACGGGCAAGGGCGAGAAGGCCGCGAGCGGCGATGGCGTGACGGTCCAGTACGTCGGCGTGTCGTTCTCAAACGGCGAGCAGTTCGACGCATCGTGGGACTCGGGCCAGCCGTTTCAGTTCCAGCTCGGCGCCCAGATGGTCATCGCCGGCTGGGACCAGGGCGTCGCGGGCATGCGCGAGGGCGGCCGGCGGATGCTCGTCATCCCCCCGGATCTCGCCTACGGCCCGAGCGGCCAGGGCCCGATCGGGCCGAACGAGACGCTGATCTTCGTCATCGACCTCAAGAAGATCGGCTGACGCGCACTTTACGCGGCGGGGCCCCAGACCCCGCCGGTGCGGCCGAGCGTCAGCGAGTGCTCGCCGTCGCCGGTCAGCACGCGGAAGATGGCCTGGTCGGCGTCGGTGCCGGGGTTGTCGACGACCTGGACGAGCTGCACGTCGCTGACGCCCGCCGCGCCGTGGCGCTCGTCGGCCGCCGCGCGAGCCGCTGCGTGCAGCGTCGCCGGGTCCCAGCCCTTGTCGGCGGCGTGCGCCTTGGCGAGCTCGCGCTCGGCGCGCTTGAGTTGCTTGAGCAGTTCTCCCTCGCGCGAGCTTGTGCGCCGCGACATGGCGATGTAGCCGCCGATGCCCGTTGCGAGCACGAGCAGGGCGAACACGATGAGGACGATCTCGAAGACGGACACGCGCAGCGACTCTATCTCGCCGGGCGTCAGTTCAGCACGGCGCGCGCGGTGAGATGCGTCCCGACTTTGCGCTTGACGCGCTGCAGCGCGTTGTCGACGGTCTTGGCGTCGCAGCCCAGCCGGTTCGCGACCTCCTCGTAGGGCCGGCCGTCGAGGTACAGCGCGAGCACGCGCGACTCGAGCTCCGACAGCGCCGTCGACAGGCAGCCGACGAGCGAGTGCAGCTCCTCGGTCGAGATGACCTGGTTGACCGGGTCGTGGACGGTCGAGCCCGGGATGACGTCCTCGAGCGTCGGCTCGCCGTCGCTGCTGGCGCCCGCGGGGGTCGCCGAGAACGAGACGTACTGGTTCAGCGGCGTGTGCTTGTTGCGCGTCGCGGTCTTGACCGCGGTGATGATCTGGCGCGTGATGCAGAGCTCCGCGAAGTTCCGAAACGACGACTCGCGGTCGGAGCGGTAGTCCCGCACGGCCTTGTACAGCCCGACGAGGCCCTCCTGCACGAGGTCGTCGGAGTCACCGCCGGCGAGGAAGTACGACGACGCCTTCAGGCGGACGAAGCCGTAGTACCGGCGCACGATCCGGTCGTAGGCGGTGCGGTCACCCTGCTTGGCCAGCGCGATGAGGAAGTAATCATCGACATGAACCTGAGAGTGAGACTTCTGGGAGAGTCGGGCCACGAGCAGTCCTTTCCCGGTCCGCGGCTAGCGGCCGGATGTTTGCTCAGTGGCGGACCCCTCCCAGGGCGCCAGCTGCGATACGTCGATGTCCGATGCTGTACCTCAGGTTTACCCTGACGCACGCGGGCACCGTATCCGCTGTTATGGAGCCCTGTCAAGCAATCGGCCGGCGCTGCACGATTCCGTACATGAGCACGGCAGCCGCGGCGCTCGCGTTCAGCGATTGCACGCGGCCGCGCTGGGGCAACGAGATCAGGGCGTCGCAGCCCTGCGCGACGCGTGGCCGCAGTCCGCTGCCCTCGCCGCCGAGCACGAGCACGACGCCTCCGCGGTAGTCGGGCTCGTCGTAGGCGGTGGGGCTCGCGCCGTCGGCGCCGTAGCACCAGCAGGCGGCGGCCTTCGCGTCGGCGAGGAAGTCGGCCATGTTGCGCACGCGGGCGATCCGCAGATGCTCGACGGCGCCGGCCGAGGCCTTCGCGGCGGCGGGCGTGACGGCTGCGGCGCGGCGCTCGCAGAGCACGACGCCCGTGGCCCCCGCGCACTCCGCCGTCCGGCAGATGGCGCCTAGGTTCTGGGGGTCCTGCAGCTCGTCGAGCGCGACGATGAAGGGGTCTTGCGTCTGCAGCAGCTCCTGCGCCGAGACGTAGGGATAGCCGCCGGCCTCGGCGCACACGCCCTGGTGGTCGGGCGAGCCGCAGCGCCGCGTGAGCTCGTCGGCCGCGACGACCTGCACCGCGGGGACCTCGCGCAGCCACGGCTCGCGGGCGGCACGCTCGGTCGCCCACACGGTCTCGATTCGGCGCCGACCGGCGCGCAGCGCCTCGTGCACGGGGTTGCGGCCGTAGAGGATCGTGCTCGGCCCGCCCTGCGCCGGGCCACGGGGTCCGCGGCTCACGGCGCGCGGCGCACGAGCTCTGCGCCGTCAGGTCCGTCGCGGACGGTCCAGCCCCGTTCGGCCAGCTCGTCACGGAGCAGATCGGCCTGCGCCCAGTCCTTCGCCGCACGCGCCGCCTGGCGCCGCTCGAGCAGCTCGAGCTCGTCGGAGCCCGCCTCGTCCCGGGCTGCGGCGAGGTTCTCAAGCCCGAGCACCTGGAGCATCTCGATGAGGTCATGGTTGCCGGCAGGGTCACAGCGGGAGTAGTCGTCCCCGGTCACGAGGAGCATCTCGCTGCGGCGATTGGCCTCTCGTACCCAGCGAAACAGCGGGTCGAGCGCGCGAGCGGTGTTGAAGTCGTCGCAGAGCGCCGCGAAGAAGGCGTCGCGATGCATGCGCATGTCGTCAGGCGACGGGCCATCCTCGAGCATCCGCGCCGCATCACGGATCCGCGCCACACGCGCAGCGGCCTCTCCCAGGCGCTCGTCGTCGAAGTCCATCGGCCCGCGGTAGTGGGCGCTCGCGAAGAGCATGACGAGCGCGTCGCGGCCGACCTGGTCGATCACCTCGTGCAGGCGGATCGCGTTGCCGAGGCTCTTGCCCATGGTCCCGCCCTGCAGCTGCAGCATCCCGTTGTGCATCCAGATCTGCGCGAGCTCGGCGCCGCGGCCCATCCGCGTCTGCGCGGCCTCGTTCTCGTGGTGCGGGAAGGCGAGGTCGTTGCCGCCACCGTGGATCTCGAAGCCGACGCCGAGCAGCTGCTCGGCCATCGCGGAGCACTCGATGTGCCAGCCGGGCCGGCCGCGCCCCCACGGGGCGTCCCACGCGGTGTCCTCGCCTTCCTTCTGCGCCTTCCAGAGCGCGAAGTCGAGCGGGTCCTCCTTGCGGTCGGAGCCCTCGACGCCCTCGCCCTGGCTCATCTCGTCGATCGCGCGATGGCTCAGCGAGCCGTACTCGGCGTCCGATCGCACGCGGAAGTAGACGTCGCCGCCGACCGCGTAGGCGTTGTCGCGCTCGATGAGCGCCGCGATGAGGTCCACGATGCCGTCGATCGACTCGGATGCGAGCGGCTCGGCGTCCGGGCGGCCGAGCTCCAGCGCGTCCGTATCCGCGAGGTAGTGCGCGGTCATCTCGCTCGCGAGCTGCGCGCTCGACACGCCCAGCGGCCGCGCGGCGTCGTAGATCTTGTCGTTGACGTCGGTGATGTTCACGACGAGCGTGGCGAGGAGGCCTTCGTGCTCGAGGAAGCGCTTGAGCAGCGAGAACACGACGAACGGCCGGGCGTTGCCGACATGCACGCGCCCGTAGACGGTAGGGCCGCACGCGTAGATGCCGACCCGGCCACCGGGGCCGGGCACGAGCTCGCGCAGCTCACCCGAGCGGGTGTCGTGCAGGCGGATCGGAGCCACCGCGTGACCCTATCGAGGCCCGCCGTCAGTCCGGCAGCACCCACACGTCCTTGCCGCCGCCGCCTTGGGCGCAGTTGACGACAAGCTCGCCCGCCCCTTGGGCGAACCGGCTCAGGCCGCCCGGCAGCACCTGCCCGCCGACCACGAACGGCCGCAGGTCGACGTGGCGCGGCTCCAAGCGGCCGTCGATGACCGTCGGGTGCGTCGACAGCGCGACCGGCTCCTGGACGATCCACGCGCCGGGGTCCGCCTCGATCGCGGCGCGAAGCTCCGTCAGCTCTTCCTGCGAGGCGCGCGCGCCGAGCACGACGCCATCGCCGCCGGCGCCGTCGCGCGGTTTGAAGACGAGCTCGTCGAGCCGATCCAGGGCCTCGCCGCGCTGCTCGTCATCGGCGAGATCGAGCGTCGGCACGGAGCGCAGCAGCGGCGCCTCGCCGCAGTAGAAGTGCACGAGCCGCTCGACGTAGGCGTACGTGCGCTTGTCATCCGCGACGCCGGTCCCGAACGCGTTGAGCACCCGCACGGCGCCGCGGCGCAACGGCTCGATCAAGACCGACCCAAGCGCAGTCGGCCAGCCATCGTCGTCGCGGAGGCGATCCTCGTTGGTCCGCCGCCACACGACGTCCACGCGCGAGCCGCCGGCGCGCAGCACGACCCGGCCGTCGCGGTCCGCGAGATCGTCGATGCCGACCAGCGGCCAGTCGGTCAGCCGCGAGAGCGCAGCGAGCTCCCACCAGACGATGTTGTCGGGCTCGCGGCCGAGGATCACCGCCGCGCCGTCGCCGGCAAGCTCGAGCAGCGCCGTGCGCAGCGCGCCCTCTACCGGCCGCGGCCGCGGCGCACCCGGCAGCTCGGGCTCGACCAGCCGGCGCGCCGCGAGCGCGAACGCCATGAGCGTCGGCGTGCGCACGTTGTCCTCGAGCACGACGAGCTCGCCGCCCGCGTCACGGACGATGTCCGGGCCGGCGACGGCGATCCGCGGCCCGTGCTGCGCCAGCCCGGCGATCTCGTGTTCGAACCACGGGCAGCGGTCGAGCAGGTCGCCGGGCACGATGCCCGCTTCGAACGCCTCGCGCGCACCGAACGCGTCCGCCACGAACGCCTCGAGCGCCCGGACGCGCTGCAGCAAGCCGGCCTCGAGGCGCGCCCACTCGCCGGCGGCGAACACGCGCGGGACGGCGTCGATGAGCATCGGATGCGCGCCGTCGCCGGCGCCATGGACGATCCCGTCGCGCTGCACTCCGGCGGCGATCGACGCGGCGACCGCCGACGGCGAGGCCGCATCCAGCGCGGCGAGCACGCCCGCGTACGCCGGGCGCACTGCGCCGCCGGCGCCGAACGCCTCGTCGACGGCGCCGTTGGTCGGCTCGTAGCGGGCGGGCGGCCCGATGGTCGTCATCCAGGCGTGCTACCCGCCGGCTCGGGTTACGCTCCCCGCGTGTCCGAGGTGATCCGGGAACTGCGGGGCGCGAACTACCAGGGCTTCGAGTTCATCGAGCCCGGCGGCGGCAGGCGCCGCGACTAAAAGGCTGTGCGCGGCAACGGCACGCTCACGCTCACGCCGACCGAGCTGCGCTTCGCGCGCTGGGTGCCCGAGAAGGCATGGGTGATCCCACTCGCGTCCGTGATCGGCGTCGAGCTCGGGCGAAGCCACAACGGCAAGTGGACCGGCTTGCGCGTTCTGAAGGTCAGGCTCGCCGACGCGGACGGCGAGCGCATCTTCGGCGTGCTCGTCGGCCGGCGCAAGGAGGCGGACGCGTGGGTTCAAGCGATCTGCGCCGCGGTGGCCGGGTGAGCAGGTCAGAGGCGGTCGAACGCGCGCATGAGGTAAGGGCCGAGCGATGTCGAGAAGACGTCGGTCATGTGCTCGCTGTCCTTGTAGACGAGCGCGCCGCCCACGACCGGCAGGCAGCGCCGGCGGCTGCAGAAGAACGGCGTCATGTCGATGACGCGGACCCGCCGCGAGCGCAGCCGCCCGGCCGCGACGACCGCGCCGTCGCGCTTGAGCGCCGTGCCGCGCGCCACCGCGCAGGCGTCGCCCGCGTTGCGGCGGCGAGCCCGCGCGACCCGCACGCAGGGGTTCCGGAAGCCCAGCAGCGGCGTGTCGCGCAGCACGACGATGCGCCGGACGGACGCCGGCAGCGCCTTCCACGCGGCGCGATGCCCGGCGGCGCGCGTCTGGACCCGATCGGCTCCGGGCGGCGCGACGACGTCCGCCGTGGCGTGCTGGGACACGAAGATCGTGTGGATCCGGGGGTGGCGCGCGAACCAGCGCGGCAGCTGCGCGTTCCAGCGCAGACACGCCCGGCGGCGGCTCACGGGCTCGAGCGTGGGCACGACCCGCGACACGGGACAGCCCGAGCGCGTGATCGACACGCCGTGCCAGCGCTTGTGCTGGGCGACGTGCTCGAGCGCGCCACGCCACTGCGCGGCGTGGCTGTCGCCGACGAGGGCGACGCTCGCGCCGGCGTCGACGGCCGGCACCCCGAACTCGCACGGCTCGATCTCGCCGTCGGCGGGGCGCGGCACGCATGGTGAGTTCGTCGACAGCACGGCGTCCTCGGGCGACGGGACGACGGCGAGCCGCAGCTTCGGGTTCTCGCAGCGCCGGCGCGGGGAGCGCGCGGCGGCCGCGAAACAGCGCTCGCCCGCGGCGGGCGCCGTCGACAGCGCGACCGGCAGCACGAGCTCGCGCGCGTCGGGCAGGCGATCCTCGACGTGCTGCGAGCGGCTTCGCACCTGCCAGCGATAGCGGCCGGGGACCATGCGGAGCGCCACCGGCGAGAGCCGCGCGCTGATCGTCACGGGGTCGGGGCGCCGCACGGCGGCGGAGATCTCGCGCAGACCGGTTCGCCTGCCGCGGTGGTCAAGCGTCGTGAAGCGCAGGCGCACCCGCGACGCCGCGCGCGCATCGGGCACGACGCACAGGCGACCCTGCGGCGTGCGCGACAGCTCGTTGCGCAGCCAGACGCACAGGCCGCGCGTCGCCGCAGGCTTGCCGTCGGCGGGATCCCAGGCGGCGTGCGTGCTGATCTCGAGCGCGAGCTCGGAGTCCGCGACCTGCTCGAAGCGCGCGCCGGCGAGGTCCAGGCGCGTGCCCGCGTCGGCTGCGTCCGCGTGCGTGCTTGTCGCGGCGGACGAGTGCGCGAACGCGCCGGCGACGAGCAGCAGCGCGACCGCACCGCCTGCCGCGAGCGTGGCGCGCGGCGCGGCGTGGGCGCTGCGGCGACTGCGGCTCACGGAAATAGCAACGACACGCACGCATCGAAGTTGCGTGTACGGCGGCACACCGCTCTCCACATACGCCGCGACCTACGGTGTGTCGGCAGCGCCCCCGTGTCGTACCGTGACGCGCACGATGAGCGCGTCAGACGCCGCCCTCGAGGATCTGGTCGAGGCGGGCTTCGCGTCGATCCCCGAGCGCTACCGCGGCGCGGCGCCTGGCTTCGACGCGACATATCGGATCCTGATCGGCGATGCGCGCGCCAGGGAGGTGCGCTGCACCGAGCACGAGGCGGTCGTGCACAGCGGCGCTACGAAGCGCGCCGCCGACGTCGTGTTCACCACCGACGCTGAGACCTGGATCGCGCTGCGCCGCGGCGAGATCGCCGGCAGCGAGGCGTTCCGCAAGCAACGGCTGAGCGTCAGCGGCCGGCTCGACCTGGCGATCGCGTTCGAAGGGCTCTTCTCGCTCGAGGACGGCAGCCCGCCGCTGCTGCGCGTCCACGACGTCGAGCTGGCGCAAGGCCACCGCGTCTCGACGCTGACGACCGGGCACGGGCCCGATGTCGTGCTGATCCACGGCCTGGGCAGCACGAAGAGCTCGTTCGTCGACACCGCCGCGATCCTGTCGCACGACTACCGCGTACACGCGATCGACATGCCCGGCTTCGGCCAATCCTCGAAGCCCACGACCGCTCCGTACAGCCCCGCGTGGCTCGCCGAGGCGGTCCGCGAGACGCTCGACGCGCTCGGCATCGAGCGCGCGCACGTCGCCGGCAACTCGCTCGGCGGCCGCGTCGCGATCGAGCTCGGGCTGCGCCATCCAGAACGCGTCGGCGGCCTCGCGCTGCTCAGCCCGGCCGTCGCGTTCGTCGGTCGCTCGTATCCGGCACTCGTACGCCTCGTGCGACCAGAGGTCGCTCTGCTGCCCCACCAGTTCACGCGCGGCATGATCGAACGGCGCTTCCACGAGCTCTTCGCCGACCCCGAGACCGTGAACCCGAGCCTCGCCGCCATGGTCGTCGACGAGTTCCGGCGCACGTACGCAAGCCCCGGTGCCCGCGTCGCCTTCCTCGCGGCGCTGCGCCAGCTCTACCTCGACGCGCCGTTCGGGCCCGACGGCTTCTACACGCGCCTTGTCGGTCTGGCCGCGCCGAGCCTGTTCGTCTGGGGCACGCACGACGAGGTCATCCGCCCGTCGATGCGCCACCACGTGGAGCAGTGGCTGCCGAGCGCCGAGCAGGTGCTGCTCGAGGACGCTGGCCACATCCCCCAGGTCGAGCGGCCCGAGCGCGTCGGCGAGATCGTGCGCCGCCACTTCGCGAGCGTCGACGCCCCGCTGGCGCTACGCGGCGGTGAGACGCAGACGTAGCCGGCCGTCAGTCGTGCGCCACGGTCGCCACGGCCAGCGCGGCGACGCCTTCGAGCCGCCCGACGAAGCCCATGCCCTCGCCCGTGGACGCCTTCACGTTGACCGACGCGACCTCGAGCCCGAGCGCCTGCGCCAGGCGCTCGCGGATTGCGACCCGGTAGGGGCCGATCTTCGGACGCTCCATGAGGATCGTCGTGTCGACGTGGACCGGGTGAAGTCCTTCGGACGCCAGCGTGAGGAGCACGTCGTGCAGGAGCGCGATCGAGTCCGCGTCCTTGTACGCGGCGTCGTTGTCCGGGAAATGCGTGCCGATGTCGTCGAGGCCAGCCGCGCCGAGCAGCGCGTCGATGACGGCATGAGTCAGCACGTCCGCGTCCGAGTGCCCGTCGAGGCCGAGCTCCGCGCCTTCGAACTCGACGCCGCCGAGGATCAGCGGCCGCCCTGCCTTGAAGCGGTGCGAGTCCCAGCCCAGGCCGGTCCGCACCCCGGAAGCCGAGCTCACCCGATCGCCTCCAGCCGGCGCTCGCGCCGCTCGAACACCGCGAGCTCGCCGACGCCGAGGCGCTCGAGCATCTCCAAGGCCGCCTCGTAATCGCGCCCGACGTCGCCCGGGACGTGCGCGTCGCTCGACAACGCGACGGGACAGCCGGCGTCCAGGCACATCTCGAGGAACGCGGGGGCGGGGTACAGCTCGCCGACCGGCTTGCGCAGCCCGGCGGTCGACACCTCGACGGCGATCTGCGACTCGGCGATGCCGTCCATCGCCAGATCGTAGAAGCGACGGAGGTCGCCCTCGGGCACGGGGCGGCGGCCACCCCACAGCTTCACGAGATCCGGGTGCGCGAGGATGTCGAAGAGACCCGACCGCGCGGCCTCGCCGAGCGTCTCGAAGTAGCGGCGCCAGAGCGCGTCGGGCCGTCGCGAGCGATGGTCGTAGACCTCGTAGCCGTCGTGGTCGACGGCATGCTCGCCGACGAAGTGCACCGACCCGACGACGAAGTCCCAGTCGCGCGCCTGCAGCAGCGTCGCCATGTGGTCCTCGCGCCCGACGATGAAGTCCGCCTCGATGCCGAGCTTGAGGTCGGTCTGCTCGCGCACGAAGCCCGCGTACGTGTCGATGTCGTCGACCGCGCTCTCGCGCCAGAGCGGGTGCCGCCAGACCTTGAGCGCCTGCGCGAAGCGGTAGACGTGCTCCGCGCACCCGAGTTCGACGATGCCGCGCTCCTCCGCCACCGCGCGGTAGCGCTCGACGTTGCCCGGGGTGAAGTAGGTCTCGGCATCGCTGCCGGGGTCGTCGGGTCGCAGGTGCAGGTGATAGTCGGTGAGCATCAGCGACGCGCCCGCTCGAGCAGCGCGAGCTCCGCCACGCGCAGATCCCCCGGCGTCGTGATCTTCATGTTCTCGCGCGGCGCGGCCACGACGCGCACGACGCCCCCCATGCGCTCGACGAGCGACGCGTCGTCGGTCGCGGCGGCGAGCACGTCGTCGGACACCGCGAGCGCACGCTCCAGCGCGGCGCGGCGAAAGACCTGCGGCGTCTGCACCGCCCACAGCACCGAGCGGTCGAGCGTGCGCACGACCTCGCCGCCCGCCGCTTCCTTGATCGTGTCCGTCACGGGCGCCGCCGCGATCACGGCATCGCAGCCGAACTCGACGAGCGCGTCGAGCGCCGACGCGAAGATCGCGGGCGTCACGAGCGCGCGCGCGGCGTCGTGGACGATCACCGGGTCGCCCTCCCCCGCGCGCAGCGCGTTGAGCACGGAGTGCGACCTCTGGACACCGCCGACGACCCCGATCGTGCCGGGCGGCGCCGAAGCGCCCGCCGGCAGCGCGACCACGATCTGCTCGACCCCCGCGACCGCGCGCAGCGCGTCGATGCTCCACTCGAGCATCGGGCGCCCGGCCACAACGACAAACGCCTTGGGCCCCTCCGTCCCAAGGCGTTCGCCCTTCCCCGCGGCTAAGACGAGCGCGAGTGCTACTTGGCCACCACGCCGGCGCTCTCGGCGAGCAGGTCGTCGAGGTGCTGCTCGGCCTCGTCCTCGTCCTTGTCGAGCGCATACATCAGCTCGGACGCGAGGATCTTCTTCGCCCGCGTGAACATCTGCTTCTCGCCGGTCGACAGGCCCTTCTCGTGCTCGCGGATCGCGAGGTTGCGCACGACCTCGGCGAGCTCGTAGATGTCGCCCGTCTTGATCTTGTCGCGGTTGTGCTTGAACCGGCGGTTCCAGTTCTTGGGCATCTCCGAGACCTCGTCGGCGAGGACCGCAAGAACCTTCTGGACCGTCTCCTCGTCGATCACGCGGCGTAGACCTGCGACGCCTGCGTTCTCGCACGGGACCATCACCGTCATGTCGTTGTGCAGGATCTTGATCGTGAGGTACTCCCGCTCCTCGCCGAACATCTTGCGCCGTTCCTTCTTGAGGACCTGACCTGCACCGTGATGCGGGTAGACGACGTTGTCGCCCAGCTCGAACTCGATGTTCTCGATCGTGCGGGTCTCGAGGTCTTCCAGCAGCTGCTCTTCGATGGCTTCGGGAATGGTGTCCTCCTTGGTTGGTGCCGGCACTGGCCGGCTATGACGACTGACGGTCTCTGAACATCAGGTCTGCAGGTAGCGGTCCACGAGGTTGATCTCCTGCAACCGGCGAAGGCCCTCGCGGATGTCCTTCGCCCGGATCTCCCCCACGCCGTCGACGGTCTCGAGCTCGGCGTCGGTCGCGGCGAGCATCTCGTCGAGCCCGCCGAAGTCGTTGACGATCTGTGCCACCACGAGCTTCGGCAGCCGCGGGATGCGCCCGAGAATGCGAAACCCGCGCGGGGACACGGGGTAGTCGAGCGTGTTGAGCTTGCGGTCGTAGCCGAGCAGCTCGGCCAGGCGGCCGAAGTCCAGGAGATCGTGGTGTGGCAGGCGGCCGATCTGGTCGAGCGCGCCCGCGAACGCCTCGTCGGTGTTCTCGGCGAGGTAGTCGTGCACGAGCGCGGCCTTGTCGGCGGCGGTGCCGACCATCGTCTCCTCGAGCTGCATCTCGATGAGCCGGCCTTCCGTGCCGAGCTCGACGATGTAGCGCTCGATCTCGACGGCCATGCGCGTGACGAGCTCCGAGCGCTGCAGCACGGTCAGGACGTCGTGCAGCGTCGCGCCGCCCTCGAACTCGAGCGCGGTCAGGCGCGTGGAAACCTGATCGAGGCGGGTGCGGTACTTGTCGAGCGTCGCCAGCGCCTGGTTGGCCTTGGCGAGCACGACGGGGATCTCCTCGAGGATGTACTTGCCGCCGTCGACGTAGAGCGAGACGACCTCGCGACGCTGCGAGATCGCGATGACCAGGGCGTCTGTCTGCTTGGAGACGCGCTCGGCCGTGCGGTGGCGCGTGCCGGTCTCGAGCGAGAGGATCGTCGGATCCGGCATGAGCTGGACGTTCGCCATGGCGATCCGCGTGGCGTTCGCGTTCAGCACGATCGCCCCGTCCATCTTGGCGATCTGGTAGAGCAGCGCGGGGGTGTAGTCGATCTCGAGCTTGATGCCGCCCGAGAACAGGAAGCTCAGCTCGTCGACCTCGCCGACGATGATCAGCCCGCCCGTCCGCGCGTGGACGATGTTGTCGATGCCCTCGCGCAGCGTGGTGCCGGGCGCGACCATCTCCAGGGCCTTGACAAGTCGGGGCTCTTGACGAGACTCCAGCTCGTGTGATTCGTCCCCAACTCGTTGACCCATCCCGGCCATTTTAGCGGGTACTTAAGGAATTTGAGGATTCCCCGGGACCCCAGTCCGTCGGGCGGCTACGCGGCGGCGCTTCGGGGGCCTGCCGCGGGCAGCGCGGCCCGCAGCGCGGCCCGCAGCGCCTGGCGCAGCGTCGGCGCCGTCTCGGGCGAGACGACGTCGCGCAGGCCGAACTTCGCCGCCTCGCTCATGCGGCGATCCGGGTGCCCGATCGAGCGCAGCTCGCCGGTCAGCCCGAGCTCTCCGAAGCACACGACCGGCTTGCCGGAGCCCAGCGCTACGCCGCGCGACGCGCTGGCGACCGCGAGCGCGATCGCGAGATCCGCGCCCGGCTCCTCGACGCGCACGCCACCGACGACGTTGACGAACACGTCCGCGCTGCCGACGCCGATGCCCGCGTGGCGGCCGAGCACGGCGAGCACGAGCGCCAGGCGATTGCGATCCAGGCCGTTGACGACGCGGCGCGGCGGCACGAGCTCCGATGGCGAGACGAGCGCCTGGACCTCGACGAGCAGCGGCCGCGTGCCCTCCATCGCGGCGAGCACGACCGAGCCCGGCTTGCCGGTGGCCTCGGCGACGAAGCGCGCGCTCGCGTCGAGCACCTCGACCAGGCCGCTCTGGCGCATCTCGAAGACGCCGGCCTCGTTCGTCGATCCGAAGCGGTTCTTCAGCGCGCGCAGCGTGCGGTAGGTGCGCTCGCGCTCGCCTTCGAACTGCAGCACGCAGTCGACGAGGTGCTCGAGCACGCGCGGGCCGGCGAGCGCACCCTCCTTCGTGACGTGGCCGACGAGCAGCACGGCGATGTCGTCGGCCTTGGCGACCTGCATGATCCGCCCGGCAACCTCGCGCACCTGGCCGACCGAGCCGGGCGCGCCGCTGAGGTCCGAGCAGTGCAGCGTCTGGACGGAGTCGATGACGCAGACCTCCGGGCGCTCGGCTCGTAGCGTCGCGAGCACCGTGTCCAGGTCGGTCTCGGCGAGCACGGGGACGTCCAGCGCGCCACCCGTGTCGGGCGTCAGCCGCTCGGCGCGCAGGCGGATCTGCGCGGCCGACTCCTCGCCGGAGACGTACAGCGTCCGCCGGCCCGCGGCGGCGAGGTTCCCGAGCGCCATGTTCGTGAGCGTCGACTTGCCGATCCCCGGCGAGCCGCCGAGCAGCACGAGCGAGCCCGGCACGAGCCCGCCGCCGAGCACTCGATCGAGCTCGCCGATCGACGTGCGAAGGCGCGGGACGCGCTCGGTGCTGACGTCGGCGAGCCGGACCGGCCGCCCCGGCGCGACGTCGGCGCGCGGCCCGGCGACACCCCGCCCGCGCCCGGCGGCCGGCGGCGGCGCGGCGCGCTCCTCGACGAGCGTGTTCCACGCGTCGCAGCCCGGGCACTGCCCGTGCCAGCGCGCCGAGGAGTGAGCGCAGGCCGAGCAGATGTGGACGGTGGTGGGACGTGCCATCTCACTGACATTAGGGCTCGGACCCGACGACTTCGCCCCCCGCCCGGGCGCGAATCATCCGCGCGGGGTAGGCAGGGCCGTGAGAGACTGCCGGGCACGGGGCCGTGGTCGCAGCGTGAGGAGTCACATGAGGGCCAGAATGCCGTCGCCGGCGATGGTGGTCGCGCTCGTCGCGCTCGTCGTCGCGCTGTCGGGAACGGCCGTCGCGGCCGTCGACTACGCGCGCAACTCCGGGGCGGTGGACGGCAAGAGCGCCGTCTCATCCAACGCCTCGCTCGGCACGGCGAAGGGGCGGCTCGTCGCGACCGCCTCGACGGGCAGCGCGCGCGGGCGCATCCCGGGGCGTTTCGTCTCGGACGTCATGCGCGGCGGGGCGACGTCGATCTCGAAGTACCTGCGCGCGGTGGACAACCAGCCCGGCCCGGTGGTCGCGATCGCGACGATCCCCGGCATCGGCAAGTTCGAGGCGCAGTGCCGCGACCAGGACCCGGCGCCGAACGTCAAGTCGACGCAGACGATCATCACGTTCACGGCATCGCAGCCGGGCGGCGTCAACGTCTCGCGCCTGACCGGGCGCGACATCGACAACTCGCGCGACGGGATCGTCTTCACCGCCCTGCCGACGCAGGCGGTGCCGGTCATCAGCATCGCCGACACGATGTTCCAGCTCATCCTGCAGGCCGGCCCGAAGACCGTGTTCCTCAGCGGCTCCGCTCGCAGCGACGCCAATCGCACCGCGAACGCCGCGTGCCTGATCTGGGGGATCGGGCTGCGGGTCGGCTGAGCCTGAGCTACTTGAGGCCCGCGCCCGCCGCCGGGCCGGCCGGCCCGGAGGGCGGCGCCGGCGGGTTCGCCTCGAGCCACGCTTGAGCAGACACGCCCGCCTCCCTCGCCACCGTAGCGAGGTCGACGTCGGGCGCCGGCTTCTCGATGACGCCGAGCTCGACGAGGCTGCGGATGATCGACTCGATCGGGTCCGACGCCCACTTCCACGGCTCGGGGAACTGATCGCCGACCTTCGCCTGCGCGACCCACTCCACGAGGTAGCGGTCCGACAGCGAGATGTCTCGCTTCACGCGCCACCCGGGGTCGACCCATCCGCCTCGCCGTCTCATGCCAAGGAGGATCGCACAGCGGGCCAGCGTGATCGAACTCACGCGCCGGACCACCCCGAGCGCATATCTTCGGCTCGACACCGCGACCATCGACCGGGGAGGCCCCATGGGCGCCGAGGTTCGCATCTACGACACCACGTTGCGCGACGGCTGCCAGGCCGCCGGGCTCTCGCTCTCGCTCGCCGACAAGCTCAATGTCGCGCGCCTGCTCGACGACTTCGGCGTCGACTACGTCGAGGGCGGCTGGCCCGCATCCAACCCGAAGGACGCGCAGTTCTTCGAGGCGCTGCGCGAGCAGCCGCTCAAGCGCGCTCGCGCGAGCGCCTTCGGCAGCACGCGCCGCGCGAACACTCGCCCCGAGGACGACATGAACCTCCGCGTGCTGCTCGAGGCCGGCACGCCCACGGTCGCGATCGTTGCCAAGGCCTCCGACGTCCAGGTGCGTGGCGTCCTGCGCACGACGCTCGAGGAGAACCTCGCGATGGTCGCCGACTCCGTGCGCTACCTCAAGGAGGCCGGGCTCGAGGTCATCCTCGATGCCGAGCACTTCTTCGACGGGGCGCGCTCGAACCGCGACCACGCGCTGGCGGTGCTCGAGGCCGCGGCCGGGGCCGGCGCCGACTGGCTCGTGCTCTGCGACACGAACGGCGGCTCTCTGCCCGACGCAGTCGCCGGCGCCGTCGCGGATGCCGTCGCGGCGTTCGGCCCCATCATCGGCGTGCACACGCACGACGACAGCGGCCTCGCGATCGCCAACGCGCTGGCGGCGGTGAGCGCCGGCGCCGGCCACGTCCAGGGCACGATCAACGGCTACGGCGAGCGCGTCGGCAACGCCAACCTCTGCACGCTCATCCCGAACCTCGTGCTGCGCCTTGGCCGGGAGTGCGCGGCGGGCGAGCAGCTCGACCGCCTGACGGCGCTCTCGCGAGCGGTGGACGACATCGCGAACGTCGCGCCCAACCCGCGCCAGCCGTTCGTCGGCCGCGTGGCCTTCGCGCACAAGGGCGGGATCCACGTCCACGCCGTGGCCCGCGATCCCTCGAACTACGAGCACCTCGACCCGGCCGTCGTCGGCAACGAGCGCCGGATCATGGTCTCCGAGCTCAGCGGCCGCGCGACGATCGCCGAGCTCGCCCGCGAGCTCGGCGTCGAGATCGAGCAGGGTGGCGAGGCCGAGCGCGCGGCGCTGGCCAAGGTCAAGCAGCTCGAGAGCCAGGGCTTTCAGTTCGAGGACGCCGCGGCGTCGTTCGAGCTGCTCGTGCGCGGCTGCGAGGCCGGCTACGAGCCGCCGTTCGCGCCGCTCGCCTACGCCGTCGACTCGCGCAAGGGCGCCGAGGACGGTGGGACGGTGTCGGTCGCGTCGGCCGAGGTCGCGGTCGGCGGCGAGGTCCTGCGCGGCGAGGCGACCGGCAACGGCCCGGTCGACGCGCTCGAGCAGGCGGTCCGGCGCGCGCTGACACCCGCCTACCCCAACCTCACCCAGGTCCGCCTGACGGACTTTCGCTCGCACATCGCGCGCCCGCTGGCGGGCGAGCGCGGGCCGGTGACCGTGCGCATCACCGGCAGCGTCGCTGACGGCACGCCGTGGACGACGATCGCAAGCTCCGGCGACCTGCTGCACGCGAGCTGGCTGGCGCTGACGGAGAACCTCGAGTACGCGGTGATCGCGCGTGCGGGGGTCAGCGCGAGCGTCGCTGCGGAGCTGCGCCCGAGCACGGAGCGCATCTCGCTGCGCTCGCTTGCGCCGGTGCTCACAGGCGAGCTGACCGCTGCGGACGTGGCGATCCTCGACACGGTCGAGGCGACCGACTGGGCCGCCACCGCACTCGACATCGCCGATCCCGACGATCGGGCGCTCGCCGCGCGCGCGACCGCGCTCGGGGCGGCGGTCTTCTACTCGTTTGGCAACTTCTGCGCAGTCGCGGCCCATCCGCGCTGGGAGTCCGTGCGGCGAGTGAACTTCCTCAAGGGCCGCCCGGAGAACCAGGTCGGCAGCGTCACGACGACCCGCGATCGCTACGGCCTGCTGTTCGACTGGCGCGCGCTGCCCGGCGGCCTGACCCGCGACCGGGTGCTAGCGCTCATGGACGACTTCTTCGAGCTCGGCCCGATGGGCTTCCGCGGCCCGGCGGCGCCGATCATCCCCGGCCACTGCTCGTCGCTTGACGGCGAGACGCGCACGACCCAGGTCATCGCGCCGGGCTATCGGTGTGAGTCCAACGAGCTGCTCGACGAGATCCTCGGCCTCGTCGAGGACGACTTCCTGTTCATCACCTCGGCGAACGTCTCGAGCGGGATCACGGGTCGCGTCGAGCCCGCCCACTACGACCTGCAGGGCATCCAGCAGGACTTCGGCCACCAGGACGGCGTCGTGCTCATCGGCCACCGGGCCGAGGCGCGCGTGCGAGCGACGTACCCGCGGCACCTGCCGATGTCGACATCGATCCTCGCGTTTCACAAGCTCGGCGTCGACGGGGCCGGCGAGCCGGCGATCGCGCTCGAGCGCCACGGGTCGCTCGACGTAGAGCCGATTCGCGAGGTCGTCGCACGGCACGGCTTCGGCCTCGTGTTGGAGGCGGGCGCGCGCAAGCGGCTGCCGATGCGCGACGACGCGCCAACCGCGGCGTAGGGCCTGCGAGACCTTCCGGGGGTGGGCGGCCGCTGCCCGCGGCGCCGCCTCCGCGGCCGCCTTCAGGCGCTCGCGTCGAGCGCGCCAAGGATGTCGGCGAGCAGGTCGCCGGGGTCCTCGATGCCCGTGCTCATGCGGATGAAGCCGGGCGAGATCTCGTCGATGCCCCAGCGCAGCCGTCGCTCGGCGGAGCTGTGCACGCCGCCGAAGCTCGTCGCCTCGGCGACGAGACGGCACGCGCCGAGGAACGCCTGCGCGCGCTGCTCGGTCTCGAGGTCGAAGCACACGACGCAGCCGTAGCGCCCACCGAAGCTGCGCGCCGCCAGGGCGTGGGCCGGGTGGCTCGCGAGGCCGGGATAGCGGACCTCGGCCACGTCGTCGCGGGCCGCGAGCGCCTCGGCGAGGCGCAGCGCCGTCGCGCACTGTCGCTCGTGGCGGACGTCGAGCGTCGCCAGCGAGCGGTGCGCGAGCCAGGTCTCGAGCGGGCCGGCGATCGCGCCGGTCAGGCCGCGCCAGGTGCGCAGCGCCTGCGCGCGCTCCGGGTCGCGTGCGGCGACGTAGCCGAGGACGAGGTCCGAATGGCCGCTTATGAGCTTCGACGCACTGGCCATCGACAGGTCGGCGCCGAGCGCGAGCGGGCGCTGGGTGAGCGGCGTGGCGAGCGTGTTGTCGACGACGAGCTGTGCGCCCGCCGCGTGCACGTCGGTGGCGAGCGCGGCGACGTCGAGCACGTCGAGGCCGGGGTTGGACGGCGTCTCGACCCACACGAGCGTCGCGCCTTCGAGCGCGGCGCGGACGGCGTCCTCGTCGGTCGCGACGATCCGCACCTCGACGCCGCGCGGGCGCAGCTGCTCGATCGCGATCGTGCGCACGCCGGGGTAGCAGTCGCCGGGCACGACGGCGACGTCGCCCTCGCCGAGGCCGCCCATGAGCACCGCCGCGACGGCGGCCATGCCGGACGAGAACAGCACGACCTCGCCGCCCTCAAGCTCGCCGAGCGCCTGCTCGTAGGCCGACCACGTCGGGTTCGCGTAGCGCGCGTAGCCGTAGCGCGAGGCGTCGCTGCGCCCGGCGAGGTGAAACGGCGCGGCGAGGACCGGGCCGGGCAGGAACGGCTCGCCCTGCGCGGCGTGCGGCAGGCCGGCATGGACGACCCGCGTCGCAGGACGGCCCGGCGGCGGCTCCCGCGGGGCGTCGGCTTCCGAGCGCGGCGGCCAGTCGCTCATCGCAGGCATGCTACGCGCGCCGCGCGCGCTGCCGCGAAGGCGCGGGGGTGCTACGCCGCGGCGGCGGAGACGAGCTTGAGCGCCGGGGTCGGCCGCGGGCCGGCCAGCGCGGTCGCGCGCTCGGCGGGGTCGAGCGCGCACGCTGCGATCAGGGTCTCGACGGCCTCGGGGGACTGCTCGCGCAGCTTGCGCACCGAGCTCGTCGTGAACACGATGAGGTGCAGCGCGGTCGCCGCGAGGACGGACGCCGTCACGTACGTCGAGCGCCGCGTGGACAGCTCACCGAACACGTCGCCGGGTCCGAGCTCGTCGATGGTCTCGCCGGCGCAGCGGACGACGCCGCGACCGGCGCCGATCAGCACGAGGGCGTGGTGCAACGACCCGCCGAGCAGCACGCGCCGGCCGGGCTGCACCCACAGCTCCTCCGCAGCGGGAGCGAGCTGTCCGAGCTCGTCGAAGCTCAGCGAATGCAGGTGCGTCAATGCAGCGAGCCGTAGCGTCTCCATGTCCTAAAGGCGTGATAAATGACCGAACATCGTTCGCTCGGCCTGCACGATCGGCGTTCGAACATCCGGCCAGCGCCGTCCGGCCGCTGCCTATCCTGGCCCCATGACGCCCGCCGTCGAGGTCGCCGACCGCCTGTACGCGCGCTGGAACGACGCGGGGCTGTCCGTGCTCGCCGACAGCGTCGACCCGCAGATCGAGCTCATCTGCGATCCGCTGCGGCCGGCGGAGTCCGTGCTGCGCGGGGTGGCCGGCTGGCAGCAATGGGTCGCGCGCTGGGAGCAGCGCTACGAGAACCTGCATGTCACCGTCGACGGGCTCGTGCCCGTGGACGCCGAGCACGTGCTCGCGTTCGTCTCGATCAGCGCGAAGCCGACGAGCTCCGCGAACCCGCTGAGCTGGGCGGCGGCGCATCTCTGGACGGTGCGCGACGGCCGCATCGCCGGCTGGGAGCCGCACCTCGACCTCGCCGCCGCACGCCGCACGCTCGACGCGTAGCGCGCGGCTCAGTCGTCGGCGAAGAGCTCGCCGAGCGCGAGCGAGAACCCGGGCAGCTGCGGCGAGGTCAGCCTCTTGTCGCGCTCGAGCTCCAGCACGACGTCGAAGACCGCGGCGTCCGGAGCCGACCGGCGGAACATGCGAACCGCCTGCGCGCGCGTGTCGACAAGCCACAGCTCCGGCAGCCCGCGTTCCTCGTAGACCCGCTTCTTCACGCCGACGTCGTAGCGCCACGTCGACTCCGAGCGCACCTCGATCGCGAGGTTCGGCATCGGGTACGGGCGATCGTCCGTGCGCCGCGGCGCCCGATCCGCCTCGTACCAGAGCACGTCCGGGTTGTAGACGTTGCGCTCGTTGAGCTTGACGTCGATGGGTCGGACGGCCAGACCTCGGCCGGGCTCGGCCATCGTCCACGTCCGCAACGCGAACTCCAGGTCGCCGCAGATGATCTGGTGAAGCAGTTTCGCTTCCACGAGGATGACCTCACCCTCGATGAGCTCGGTCCGGGGCGGACCCTCCGGCCCCGCGAGGTACTCGTCCGCGGTCATCAGCGCTCCAACAGCCATGGTGTTCATCGTATCCCGGTCCTCCTCGCGTTCCAACAGGGCTCATACCTGTTCATAGGCCGCGACGAGCCGAAGTTCGCCCCCCACAACGACCGAGGGCGGCCTCGCAGGGCCGCCCTCGATCCGACTTCAGATGGTGCTAACGCGTCACTCCGCCGGTGGCTCCTCGACCGACGGCTGGTCGAGCGCGCCGCCCGGCTCGGCCGGGCCATCCTCGGCCTCGGCTGCGCCGCCGCCGACCGAAGCCGGCACCTTCTTCGGCTCGACGACCGTCAGGGAGACCTCGCGGTCGTCCTCCTCGGGCGCCTTCTCGACCATGACCGTCGCGCCCGGCGTCAGCTCGGAGCGCAGCACGAAGTCCGCGAGCGGATCCTCGATGTAGCGCTGGATCGCGCGACGCAGCGGCCGGGCGCCCATGGACGGGTCCCAGCCCTTGTCGACGAGCAGGTCCTTGGCCTCCTCGGTGAGCTCGAGCTGCAGCCCCCGCTCGGCCATCGACTCGCGGATCCGCCGCAGCAGGAGGTCGACGATCTGCTTGATCTCGTCCTTCTGCAGCTTGTGGAAGACGATGACGTCGTCGATCCGGTTGAGGAACTCGGGACGGAAGACCTTCTTCAGCTCGCCCATGATCCGGTTCTTCATGTCGTCGTACGTGATGCCCGTCTCGTCGTCTGAGACTGCGAATCCCAGCGGCGTGTTGCGGGCGATCTCGGACGCGCCGATGTTCGACGTCATGATCACGATCGCGTGGCGGAAGTCCACCGTGCGACCCTGCGAATCCGTCAGGCGGCCGTCCTCCAGGATCTGCAGGAGGATGTTGAAGACATCCGGGTGAGCCTTCTCGATCTCGTCGAGCAGCAGCACGCAGTACGGCTTGCGGCGCACCGCTTCCGTGAGCTGGCCGCCCTCGTCGAAGCCGATGTAGCCCGGAGGCGAGCCGACGAGCCGTGACACGGAGTGCTTCTCCATGTACTCGGACATGTCGACGCGGATCATCGCGTCCTCGTCGCCGAAGAGGAACTCGGCGAGCGTGCGCCCGAGCTCGGTCTTGCCGACGCCGGACGGGCCGAGGAACACGAAGGAGCCGGTCGGCCGCTTCGGGTCCTTCAGCCCGGCACGCGAGCGGCGGATCGCCTTCGAGATGACCTCGACGGCAGCCTGCTGCCCGATGACGCGCTTGTGGAGCTCTTCCTCCATTCGCATGAGCTTCGCCGTCTCCGCCTCGGTGAGCTTGAAGACCGGGATGCCGGTCCACATCGAGACGATGTCGGCGATCTCCTCCTCGCCGATGGCGGGACGCTCGGTCTCCGCCTCGCCGGCTTCCCACTGCTCCTCGAGCTCGCGCTTGCGCTGGGTCAGCCGGCGCTCGGCGTCACGCAGGTTCGCGGCCTTCTCGAACTCCTGCGCCTCGATCGCCGACTCCTTCTCGCGCCGCGTCGTCTCGATCTCCTCTTCGAGCTCGCGATACACGGGCGGGGAGGTCATCGACTTGATCCGCATGCGCGACGCGGCCTCGTCGATGAGGTCGATCGCCTTGTCGGGCAGGAAGCGGTCGGAGATGTAGCGGTCGGCGAGCTCCGCCGCGGCCTCGAGGGCCTCGTCGGTGATCTGCACCTTGTGGTGCTGCTCGTAGCGATCGCGCAGGCCCTTGAGGATCTGCACGGTCTCCTCCGTCGACGGCTGCTCGACGCGGATCTGCTGGAATCGACGCTCCAGCGCGCTGTCGCGCTCGAGGTACTTGCGGTACTCCTCGAGCGTCGTCGCGCCGATCGTCTGCAGCTCGCCACGGGCGAGCGCCGGCTTGAGGATCGAGGCCGCGTCGATCGCGCCCTCGGCCGCACCGGCACCCACGAGGTTGTGGAGCTCGTCGATGAACAGGATGATGTCGCCGCGCTGGGTGATCTCCTTCATCACCTTCTTCAGGCGCTCCTCGAACTCACCGCGGTACTTCGACCCGGCCACGAGGGCTGCGAGGTCGAGCGTGTAGATCTGCTTGCCCTTCAGCAGCTCCGGCACGTCCGAGGTCGTGATCCGCTGAGCGAGGCCCTCGACGACGGCGGTCTTGCCGACGCCCGGCTCGCCCACGAGCACGGGGTTGTTCTTCGTGCGCCGCGAGAGGATCTGCATGATCCGCTCGATCTCGGTCTCGCGACCGACGACCGGATCCAGCTTGCCCTCTTCGGCGAGCTTCGTGAGGTTGCGCCCGAACTGGTCGAGCAGCTTCGAGGACTTCTTGCCCTCGCCCGACGTGCTGCCCGACGTGCCCGCACCCGAAGCGGCACCCGCGCCGGCGCCCTGACGGCGACCGCCGGGGCCCGACAGCATGCGGATGACCTCGTTGCGGATCTTCTCGGAGTCCGCGTCGAAGTCGAGCAGGATGCGGGCGGCAACGCCCTCGTTCTCGCGCACCAGTCCCAGCAGGATGTGCTCGGTGCCGATGTAGTTGTGGCCCAGGCTCAGCGCCTCGCGCAGCGCAAGCTCGAGCACCTTCTTCGCACGCGGCGTGAACGGGATCTGACCGGACGTGACTTCCTCGCCCGATCCGACGATCCGCACGACCTGCGCACGAACGCGCTCGACGGTGATGTCGAGGCTCTCGAGGACCCGCGCTGCGAGGCCTTCCTCCTCACGGAGAAGGCCGAGCAGGATGTGCTCGGTCCCGATGTAGTTGTGCTTGAGCGTGCGCGCCTCTTCTTGCGCGAGAACGACCACCTGACGGGCTCGCTCTGTGAATCGCTCGAACATGCTGCTGATCCTTCCTGCTGGGGCGGGGCCTCTAGCCTCGGTCTAAGCGTGGTCCGGATGCCTTCTGTGGACAGCGGATTACCCGACTGTCCATCCTTTCGGCGCCGCCGGCGAAATGGATGCGTGATCGGGTGCAGAAGGCGGGCATGGGGCAGTCTACCAACGCGCCCCACCCCCAATTGTTGCGTCGGCTAGAGCCCGACGTCGATCTTCGTGATCTTCAGCTGGATCTTGCGGCCGTTGGGCAACGCGACATCGACGACGTCGTTGCGCTTGTGGCCGAGCAGCGCTTTGCCCACGGGTGACTCGTAGGACAGGCGCTCGGGCGGCTTGGCCTCGGGCGATCCGACGATCGTGAACTTCTGCGCCTTGCCGGTGTCCTCGTCCTTGACGCTCACCGTCGCGCCGACCTGGACGACGTCGGTCTTGACGTCCTCGGCAGCGATGACGGTCGCAGAACGCAGGCGATCTTCGACCTGCGCGATCCGCGCCTCGAGCATCGCCTGCTCGTTCTTGGCGTCGTCGTACTCGGAGTTCTCGGTGATGTCCCCGAACTCGCGAGCCTCCTTGATGCGCTGCGCCACCTCACGGCGCTTGTCGCCCTGAAGATGAGCGAGCTCGACCTTGAGCTTCTCGAGTCCGTCGGCGGTGAGGATGACGTCCTTGGGCATGTGCTCCCGGGGGGAATAGAAACCGACGAATTTCCGACCCCGTTTCACGGAGTGCGGGCGTAACGACGTCCGCGGAACTGGCGGAGTTCGCCTGATGGCGACGCGAGAGGATAGCAAGCGATCCGGCCGTCGCTCGTAACAGGTGTGACAGCTCAGGAGTTTCGCTCGTGGAGCAGGCGCAGCCCGGTGAGGGTCAGCATGTCATCGACCTCGTCGATGAGCTCGGTGAACGGCACGATCGCCCCGGCGAGCCCGCCCGTGGCGATGACGTCGGTCTCCTCCCCCAGCTCGTCGAGCAGCCGCCGCAGGATGCCGTCGATCGCGCCCGCGAAGCCGTAGACGACGCCCGAGCGGATCGCGTCGACCGTGCTCTTGCCGATGACGGCCTTCGGCGGCAGGAGGTCGATCGTCGGCAGCTTCGCGCCGCGCGACGTGAGCGCCGCGAGCGAGATCTCGACGCCCGGCACGAGGACGCCGCCGAGGAAGTCACCCTCGGCGCCGATGACGTCGAAGTTCACCGAGGTGCCGAAGTCCACGCACACCGCCGGCCCGCCGAAGCGGTCGCGGATCGCGACGGCGTTGGCGAGGCGGTCCGCGCCGATCTCGCGCGGGTTGTCGTAGCGCAGCATCATGCCCGTCTTCAGGCCGGGCCCGACCGCGAGCATCTTGTGGCCGAGGTAGCGATCGCCCATCGCAAGCCACTCGGGCTCGAGGCGCGGCACGGTCGAGGAGACGATCGACGAGCTGATGTCCGCGAGCCCGACGCCGCGCAGCTCGAGCAGGTTGCGCATCGCGGCACCGATCTCGTCGGCGGTCGACTCGGGCACCGTGGCAAAGCGCCAGTGCTCGACGAGGTTGCCGTCGCGGAACGTGCCGAAGTGCGTCTGGGTGTTGCCGACGTCGACGGCGAGCAGCATCGCCTCGACTCTATGCGCCCGCCTGCGCGGCTTCCCGCGCGCGCTGCACGAGCGCGACGGTCGCCGGGCGCACGTCCTTGGCGGCCTGCAGCGGCTCGTCGAACAGGGCGCGCGCCGCGGCGGACTGGCCCGCGCCGGTGCAGCTCAGGTCGATCCCGTAGCGATCGATGCCGGTGCAGACCGCGGACACCGCGCCGCGGGCGCCGGCGATCTCGCGGGCGATGAGCAGCAGCCCGTCGGTGTGGTCCTTGTTGAGGTGCGCGACGGACTTCGCGGCGATCGGCGCCGTCGGGTCGGGCTCGGCGGCGCGGTACTCGTCGTGGCTGACGGTCGCCATGCTCGCGAAGCCGCCGACCCAGCGCACGCGCTCGACCTCGAGCACCCACAGCGTGAAGTCGTCCCAGCCGGCGTACAGCCGTGCGCCGGGCACGGAGGTCGTGTGTGCGTCGAGCGCGGCCTCGGCGCGGTCGCCCTCGGGCTGCACGGCCCGGCCTGCGAGCGTGATCCGCGGGCGGTCGAGCGGGTCGCCGGGCAGCGAGGGGTCGTTGATCGCGAGGCTCGCGCGCGCGTCGTGCAGGAGGTTGCGGCCGTGCTCGGCCATCGTCGAGACGAGCAGGACGGGATCGCCGTCCGCCGTCGGTCCGTAGACGACGAGCGAGCACCAGGGATGGCCGTCCTCGCCGACCGTCGCCAGGTAGCCGACGCTCATCGAGGAGACGAGCGTGCGGGCCTCCTCCGCCTCGTTGCGCCGGCGCGGGGTCTCGACGCCGGTCTCCGGGGATCCGCTGCCGTGTGCACTCACGGTTCGGAGGCTACGGGATCGCGATCGGCGGCCCCGCGCGGCGGACGCCCTCCGTCACCGGCAGCGCCGCGAGCGCGTCCGACAGCCGCGCGCCCGCGGGCGTGCACAGGTCGAAGTCGAGCTCGAGCAGCGGGATGAGCACGAAGCGCCGGGCGAGCACCTGCTCGTGCGGCAGCGTCAGGCGCTCTGTCTCGAGCTCGACCTCCCCCAGCAGCAGCACGTCGACGTCGATCGGGCGCGGGCCGTGGCGCGGGCCGCCTGCGGCGCGGCCAAGGTCGCGCTCGACGGCCTTGCAGGCGTCGAGCAGCGCCTCCGGCTCGAGGGCGGTCTCGATCCGCAGGCAGGCGTTGAGGAAGTCCGGCTGGTCGAGGATCTCGCCGACGGGGTCGGTGTCGTACGTCGACGAGCTCGCGACCGGCCGGACGCCGTACGTCGGGAGCGCGGCCACCGCCGCCTGCAGGTGCGCGCGGCGGTCGCCGACGTTCGAGCCCAGGCCGAGATAGCCGATTCTCATCCCCGCGCAGTTTGACGCGCCCCGCGGGGGCGAGCATGATCGGCGACCGTGCCGCGCGCCCTTCGCTGCCTGATCGTCGCCGTCGCCCTCGCCGGCGGAGGTGCTTGGGCGACCGCCGCCGCCGAGAACGAGCCGCTGCCGCTCGACACGCCGCTCGTCGCCGACGTCGATGCCGACGGCGTTGCCGAGACCGTGCGCGCGCACGAGCTCGAGTGCTTCACGAACGACGGGCCCAAGCCGCCGCCGTGCGAGCCGCAGGGGCTGCGGTCGATCGACGTGGAGGTCGTCGACGCGTGCGCCCCGGGGACTCGGACACTGAAGCTCTCCCGCGCGATGGACTCCGCGACCCTCGCCGCGATCGTCGACGCCGACGGGGACGGGCAGGCCCGCGAGCTCGCGTTCGAGCTGCGCGCCGGCGCGACCTCGCGCGGCGTGCAGGCGAAGGTCGTGCGCTTCCGCGCCGGCGCCGACGGCTGCGTCGCCGTGCAGAAGACACTGTTCTCGTATCCGCGTCCCGCGACGATCGGAAAGCGTCCGAAGGGGACGTCGTTCAGGACCGGGTTCCTCTCGATCCGCAACTTCGACAAGACGCGCAAGGGCCTCGAGCTGCGCACGGACGAGACCTACTCGCGCCCGACGGATCCCGGCTGCTGCCCGACCTGGCAGCGCACGACGACCTGGACCTACGTGCCATCGCGCTCGGGCTACAAGCCCTACCGGACGAAGCTCACCAGGCTGCCGCGCCCCGTGCCGAGCTGAGCGCGCCGCCGAGGGTCAGTCGTCGAGCTCGCCGAGCTCGCGCCAGACCTCGACCGAGACGTCGTCGACGACGAGCGGCAGCGGCGGCTCGGGCTTGGCCGCCTTGACCGACACGGCCTGGGCGTCGAAGTCCTTGAGCAGGCGGTCGGCGA
>CAWIXC010000024.1:0-474455 GCA_963839905.1 uncultured Actinomycetes bacterium
CGGGCCGGGCGAGGTCGTCGTCGGGCTCATTGGTCATCCTCCGGTTGCCTCGACCACCGTCGGGAGAGAGCCTCGCAGGCTTGCCCGCTGGAGGGCCAGCATGAGACCTGCTCCTCCCGACGGGGCGAGGTGCCGCAAGCGGCAACAGGACGTAGCCCCGGTGAGGGCCCGTCAATGAGCACCCGCAACGGTACCTCCCGGTCGGGGCGCTGTGAAGCGCAAGCGATCGAGGGGAGCTCACGGTGCCAGACAGGTACGCGGGTGTGGATTGGGCCAGCGACAAGCACGACGTGCTCATCGAGGAGGCCAACGGCGAGCAGGTTCTCGCGACGACGTTGACCCATGACGAGCGCGGGATTGGCGCGCTGTGCGGCACGCTTGTGCGGCTGGGTGTGGTCCTGGTCGCCATCGAGCGTCCCGACGGCGTCATCGTCGAGCGATTGCTCGATGCCGGCTTGCGGGTCATCGCGATGCATCCCAACCAGGTCGCGGCCGCACGGCCGCGCTTCAGGACCAGTGGCGGGAAGTCCGATCGCTTCGACGCGTTCGTGCTCTGCGAGCTCGCGCGCACCGACAGCCACCGCTTCCGTGTCCTGGTCGCCGACAGCGACGACACCAAGGCACTGCGCGCGCTCAGCCGCGCCCGCGAGGATCTCGTGCAGACCAGGGTCGCGCTCGCCAACCAGCTGCGCGCCGAACTCGAGCGCTTCTGGCCCGGCGCAGCCGAGATCTTCGCCGAGATCGACAGCCCGATCGCACTGGCGTTCCTCGCGCGCTACCCCAGCCCGCTGGATGCCAACAGTCTCGGCGAGAAGCGCCTCGCCACGTTCCTGGCGCGTCACGCCTACTGCGGGCGCAGACAGCCCGCCGAGTTGCTGGGCCGGCTGCGCGACGCGCCCCGAGGACGCGCCGGCGACAGCGAGACAGAGGCTCGCCGAGCGATCGTGCTCGCCTTCGTCGCCGCGCTGCGCCCGATCGTCTCGAAGATCGCCGAGCTGACGCGTGAGATCGCGCAACGCGTCCACGCCCACCCCGACGGGCACATCTTTCTGTCGCTGTTCAAAGATCCCAAGAGCGTCGTCTGCGCCGCCGCACTGCTCGCCGAGATCGGTGACTGCCGCGCGCGCTACCGCACCGCCGAAGCCCTCGCCGCCGACGCCGGCATGACCCCCGTCGCCGTCGAATCGGGCAAACGCAAAGTCGCGTGCTTCCGCCACGGCTGCGACCACCGCCTGCGCGCCGCGACCTGCACCCTCGCCGACGCCACCCGCCACTGGCACCCCTGGGCCCACGACCGCTACGCCGCCGCGAGAGCCCGCGGCCAAGACCACCAACGCGCGATCCGCACCCTCGGCCGCGCCTGGATCCGCGTGCTCTGGCGCTGCTGGCAAGACCGAGTTGCCTACGACCCCGCCCGTCACCGCGGCCTGCAACAGCACATCGCGGTCATCATCCCCGACGGGTCCAGGCCTCGCCTGGACCTGACCGCAACCCAGCGGATGGCCGGCGCCGCAGTCACCCGCAGGGCGGCGCGCAGCGACGAGCGCGAAGCGCTTGACAGCAAACCGACATCCGCTACCAACACGGGGGGTTGACACAGGACGTCTCATGTGACTATCCGCACAACACGCCTCGGAGTGCAGTACCAGGCCGGGCCCGCGGGGCCGCGCGATCTGCCGCAGCGGCATCCCGCCGCGGAGAGCGCGATGTAGGCCTGACACAATGCGCCGCGTGCCCCGGCGCCTGCTCATCCTCGGCTCGACCGGCTCGATCGGCACGCAAGCGCTCGAGATCGTCGCGCGCGACCCCGAGCTCGAGCTCGTCGGGCTGTCCGCCGAGCGCTCGTCGGACGCGCTGATCGAGCAGGCGATCCGCTTTGGCGTCGACCGGATCGCGCTCGCGGACGCCGACGCTGGCGCGCGGGCGGCCGAGCAGTGGACCGGCGGGGAGGTGCTGTCGGGGCCCGAGGGGCTCGTCAGGCTCGTACTCGAGTCCGGGGCCGACCTCGTCCTCAACGCGCTCGTCGGCTCCGCCGGTCTCGGCCCGACCGTCGCGACGCTCGGCGAGGGCATCGACCTCGCCCTCGCCAACAAGGAGTCGCTCGTCGTCGGCGGCGAGCTCGTCATGGCGCTCGCGGAGGCGACCGGCGCGCAGATCCTGCCCGTCGACTCCGAGCACTCCGCGCTGCACCAGCTCATCGCGGGCGAGCGGCCGGGGACGATCGAGAAGCTCGTCCTGACCGCGTCGGGCGGGCCGTTTCGCGGGCGCTCGCGCGCAGAGCTCGAGGACGTGAGCCTCGAAGACGCCCTCAAGCACCCCACGTGGGACATGGGCGGCAAGATCACGATCGACTCGGCGACGCTCATGAACAAGGGCCTCGAGGTCATCGAGGCCTACCACCTCTTCGGCATCCCGTACGACCGCATCGACGTCGTCGTGCACCCGCAGTCGATCGTCCACAGCCTCATCACGCTGTGCGACGGTGCCGCGCTCGCGCACCTCGGCCATCCCGATATGGGCGTCCCGATCTCCTACGCGCTGCACCATCCCGATCGCGTCGACGTCCCGCTGCGCCGGCTCGATCTCACCGAGATCGGGGCGCTGACGTTCGAGCCGGTCGACCACGACGCGTTCCCCTGCCTGGGCCTCGCGCGCGCGGCGGCGAAAGCGGGCGGGACCGCGCCCTGCGTGCTGAATGCCGCAAACGAGATCGCCGTCCACGCGTTCATGCAGGGCCGGATCGGCTTCCTCGGGATCGCGGACATCATCGAGCAGACGCTCGACGTGCTGCCGGGCGGCCGGGTCCGGGCGTTCGAGTCGCTCTACGAGGCCGACCGCGAGGCCCGCGCCGTCGCGTCCGGGCTCGTGCAGGCCGACCTCGCACGCTGAAAGACCCGCTCAGGCGAAGCGCCGCAGCCCTGCCCACGCGGCCACGCCGAACATGGCGGTGAGCGCCGCCAGGTGCGCGAGCGCCTGGCCGATCCCCGGCGACGAGCCGTTGATCGCCGCGTCGATCGCTTCGAGCGACGCCTTGAACGGGAAGACCGCCGAGATGACCTGGATGACGTCGTAGAGCACGGGGGAGACGCCGCCGCTCGGCACCAGGGCCAGGAACGCGATCGGCAGCGCCAGCCCGAACGCCAGCAGCGACGCAGCCCGCACCTCGCGCGCGAGGGACCCGATCGCGACGCCCAGCGTCGCGAACGCGATCGCGGCACCCCCAAGCGCGACCAGCCAGAGCCAGACCCGCGCCATGTCCAAGGGCACGAACAGGCTGACGCCGAACAGCATGGCCATCGTCACGACCATCGAGCACGCCGCGGCGAGCAGCACCTTTGCGGTCAACAGCCGGCCGCCCGCGACCAGGCCGCGCGCGAGCCGTGAGAACGTGTTCTCCTCGCGCTCGAGCGCGAGCAGGCCCGACGCGAGCAGGACGCACACGAACATGAGCGACATCGTCACGGCGACCGCGATGGCGAACGCGTCGAGCGGCGTGCGTCGCCCGCTGAGGATCGTGCGCTCGACGTTGACGGGCTCTGTGACGGTCGAGAGCACCGCGGTGGCGCGGCCCGAGTTGGCGAGCGCGAGATGCGCGAACTTCGAGACCGGCCCGAGGCGGCGCTTGTTCGCGGCCGTCGCGTTGTCGGCGAGCACCGCGTCGATCCGCGCTGTCGAGTTCTTCAAGCCGAGAATCGGGAAGTTCGTGCCGAGCACGTCGATCTCGCCGCCGTCGAGCAGAACGTCGATGTAGCCGTTGGCCAGGCGCGAGATCTGCCCGGAGAGCTCGGCGTCGGCGGCCGCGAGCTTCGCGCTGATCGTCGAGTCGACGAGCGAGAGCTTGAGCGCGTCGCCGTTGTAGATCACCTCGATGCTCGCGCTCGCGAAGCCCCCCTGGGAGAGCTTGACGGCGAAGTCCGGCGGGATGATGAGCGCGGCCGCCGCGCCGCCGGACTTGACCTTCTCGACGGCCTGGTCGCGGTTCGCGACGGGCACCTTCTGGATCGCGCCCAGCAGCTCCTCGGTGTACGTACGGATGTTGATCTTCTCTTTGCCGAGCCGGATCTCCGCGCGGTTGGCCGGGACCTGGTTGAGGTAGGCGACGCGGGGCTTCTCGGGACTGCTGGACAGGGCGAATCCCATCAGCGTCGCGATCGCGATCGGGTAGATGATCAGTAGGCCGACGAGCAGCTTCGAGCGCCGCAGGATCTGCACGTCCTTGAGCACGATCCAATGCATCTCAATGACCCTTCGTACGGAGGAAGCTGACGAACGCCTGCTCGAGATCTTCCTCTTCGTCGGCGGTTGCCTCGGCCTTGAGCTCGGCCGGCGGCCCGTCGAACAACAGCTCGCCATCGGCGAGCACGAGCACCCGATCGCCGTGGCGCTCGGCCTCGGCGATGTCGTGCGTGCAGAAGACCACGCTCGTCCCGCGCTCGGTCAGCCCGCGGATGAACGTCCACAGCCGCTGGCGCTGGCGAGGGTCGAGCGCGCCGGAGGGCTCGTCGAGCAGCAGCACCGGTGGGTCGGCGAGCAGGCCGACGGCGATGTTGACGCGCTGGCGGTTGCCGCCGGAGAGGTTGGACAGCTCGTCGTCGGCACGCTCCTCGAGGCCCGTTTGCTCGAGCATCCGCTGCACGGTCGCATCCGGATCGTCGACCTTCTCGAGGCGGGCGAACAGCCGCAGGTTCTGCGCGACCGTGAGCTTTGAGTAGATCGCGGTCTGCTGCGGGACCCATCCGATGCGCTTGTCGGCGTTCGGGCCCTGCTGGATCACCGTCCCCGTATCGGGTGTCCTGATGCCGGCGAGCATCGACAGCAGCGTCGTCTTGCCGGCGCCGTTTGGCCCGATGATCGCCAGCAGCTCCCCGCGGGCGACCTCGAAGCTGAGCTCGCGAACGGCGCGTCGCGACCCGAAGCTCTTCGCAACCCCCTCGACGACGAGCGACGGCGCCTCGGGCGGTGCGGTGACCGCGGCGCTCACCTTGCGTCCTCGTCGGCCTTGATGCCGGCCGCCTCGGCGAGTGCCGCGAGCGAGAGCTGCAGGTCCGCGTAAGGGTCGAGCTGCGTGGGCGCGCTGATCTCGTGCGGGTCGCCGACCTCGGAGATGTTCACGGTCGCGTCGAGCGTCCCGCTCCTGGCTCCGAGCAGCGTCTTGCGGTTCTCCTTGGCGACGACGAGCTTTCCGGTCACATGGACCTTGCGCAGGACGTGGTCGTCCTTGCCCATCCACACGACGGCGTTCACGTCCTTCACGGAACGCAGGAACGCCGCTCGCATCTTCGGCGTGATCTCGGTGGGCAGGCCGACGGCCTGTGTCACGTGGATCAGCGTCAGGAAGTCGAAGAGCTTGGCGAGGTCGGAGAGCGCGACGTTGAGGAGCACATCGGCGGTCATCTTCACGGTGGGCTCGCCGGCGACCGTCTCCTCGCCGATGATGCGCGCGTTCATCTGCCAGTCCTGCGGGTTGATGTAGAACATTGCTCCCGTCTTCGTCAGCCCGTTCTTCGCCTCCCGCGCCGGCGCGACGAGGACCTTCGATATCGAATCCGGCAGCTTGTAGCCGGTGTCGCCGAGCTTGATGTAGCCCTTCTCGCCGGCCACGACGATCGCGCCGCCGAACACCCCGCCGTTGAGAGCGAGTGCGACGTCCAGGTCGAGCTCCGGGACATCCTCGCCATCCGGCAGGTTGTAGGCCCCGTTGACGGTGATCTCGATCGGTCCCTCGAAGTTCTTGAAGCCCTTGACGTTCAGCCCGATGGTGCCGTCGATCCGGCCGGAGCGCGCCGCCGGGTTGGGACCGGTCGCTTGCGCGATGATCTTGTCCGCCGCGGCGCGGCGCTCGGCGGGAGCGGGCGACTCACTGGAAGAGGAGCCGCCGCAAGCAGTAATGCTCAGCGCCAGCAGCCCGAGCGTGAGCGGGACAAGGGCCTTCAAGCGGAACTGCGCGGTCATCTGGTCCTCCCGGCCTTCGTGATCGACGTGGCTATATTGCGCCGATCTATGGCACATCATGCCATGCAATGGTCCGGCGCGCTAGTCGAATCGGTCCTGCCACACTGATCGGGTGAGCTACCTTCTCGCGTTCGCGGGCTTCGCCGCGCTGGTCATCCTGCACGAGCTCGGCCATTTTGTCGCCGCGAAAGCGGTCGGCATGCGCGTCGAGCGCTTCTCGCTGTTCTTCCCGCCGCTGATCTGGCGCTGGCGGCCCAAGGGCTCGGAGACCGAGTACGCGATCGGAGCGATCCCGCTCGGCGGCTACGTGAAGATCACCGGGATGAGCCCGGACGAGCCGATGTCGCCCGAGGTCGCGCCGCGCGCGTACCTGCGCCAGAAGGTGTGGAAGCGGATCGTCGTGATCGCGGCGGGACCGGTCGTGAACATCGTGCTGGCGTTCGCAATCCTCTGGGGCCTTTACACGGTCTCGACGCTGACGTTCACCCAGCCGGTCGTCGACAAGATCACGGCCGGGAGCCCGGCCGCCGAGGTGCTGAAGACCGGCGACAAGATCGTGTCCGTCGACGGGACGCCGGGCTACACGCCGGGGCTGCGCCCGCAGGACGGCCCCGACCGCGTCGACGACCAGATGAAGGCGATCGTGTCGCACACCTGCGATGGGACGCCGCGGGTCGGCTGCCGCGCGACCGAGCCGGTGGCGCTCGTCGTGCTGCGCGACGGCAAGCGGCTGAGCTTCGAGGTGACGCCGCGCTTCGCCTTGTTGCCCAAGAGCGAGACGGCGCCGGCGACCGCCAAACGCCAAGGCCGGATGCTCGTCGGCCTGCAGTTCGGCCGCCAGCCGCACGACTTCGGCTTCGGCGGGGCTGCTGCCTACGCCAGCGAGACGATGTGGAAGGTCACGACGACGACCGTCGACTCGCTCGTCAAGCTCGTCTACGACAAGGAGGCGCGCGAGCAGGTGTCCGGCGTCGTCGGCTCCTACGAGGCGACCCGCCAGTCGTTCGAGTTCGACACCAAGCAGGCGATCTACGTACTCGCGCTGATCTCGCTGTCGCTCGGCATCATCAACCTGTTCCCGTTTCTGCCGCTCGATGGCGGGCACATCTTCTGGGCGGTCGCCGAGAAGCTGCGCGGCAAGCCGATCCCGTTCCGGATCATGGAGCGCGCGGGGATCGTCGGCTTCATGCTCGTGATCTTCCTGTTCTACATCGGGCTGTCGAACGACATCGGGCGGTTGTCGAGCGGCGAGGGCTTCGGGGTGCGGTAGCCCGGGCAGGCGCTGCACTCTGGAACGCCGAGGTCATGGGCCCGCGATCACAAGGCCCCGCGGTTGATCGAGGCTCAGAGCTTGATGCGCAGGGCGTTGTCGAGGCGAGTCGCGACGATGCCCAAGCGGCGATCGACGGCGCCAAGATGCTTGCGGGCCTCGTCGGCCTGCCGTTTGGTGATGTAGTGGCCGTTCCCGTTGCCGTTGGAACTCGCGCGGTCATCCGAAGCGTTGTTATCCCGAGCGGAGTTCCCTGGCTGCATGGTCCGAGGTTACCCGTTTGACTGTGAATCGTCGCCCGGATCATCGATGATCTGCGCGACGGCGTTGCGCAGATCCTCCTGATTCTCCTGCAGCCGCGCGATCGCATCCGAGAGCTCTGACCGGAGCTGGTCGACGGCGTCGCGATCCGCGTAGCGCACGCCACGCCCGGACAGCTCGTTCGGAAGCTCCCCGAGCAGTCCTCGATAGGTGACCAGCAGCGCGAGGAACAGGGCGGCGAAGATCGCCACCGCACGCAGGGCGTACAGAACGACCGAGGACTCCAGCGCCGCGGCGGGAAGGCGCTCCGGGACGCCGGCCAAGATCGCCAGCGCGATCGACACGACCACGAGGATCACGACAAGCGGACCGAGCCAGCGCCTCCGCTCGCGCGGCGTCTGGCCCGCGGGGGCTACGAGGGCGGGATCGACCACGGTCGATAGACGCTCCCGGGGCAGGCGGACGGACGCGCGTTGCGAGGAAACCGGACCGAGGAGCGCGCCCTCAGGCGGGGAGGTGGTTGACCGCGTGATCGCCCGTGGCCCACAGGTGCTGGACGGCGTAGGCGCGAAATGGGCGCCATGCCTGCGACGCGGCGGTGAGAGCAGCGGGCGTCGACGGCAGGCCGAGGCTGCGTGCCGCCTTCACGACGCCGAGGTCGCTGGCCGGGAAGGCGTCGGGATCGCCGAGGCCGCGCATCGCGATCAGCTCGACGGTCCAGGGGCCGAATCCGGGGAGGGCCGCGAGCTGCTGGCGCGCCTCGCCCGGGTCGGCGTCGGGGTCGAGGCCGAGCGCGCCGGACGCGAGCGCGGCGACCAGCGTCGTCAGGGTCGTGCTGCGCGATCGTGGGAGCGCCAGGGTCGACGGGTCGAGCTTTGCGAGTGCGGCGGGGTCGGGGAAGAGATGGGTCAGGCCGCCCTCGGGATCGTCGATCGGCTGGCCGTGGGCGGTCACGAGGCGGGCGGCGTGGGTGCGCGCCGCGGCGGTCGACACCTGCTGGCCGAGCACGGCCCGCACCGCGAGCTCTGCCGGGTCGACGGTGCGCGGCACGCGGCGACCGGGGGCGGCGGCCACGAGCGGCGCGAGGTGCGGGTCGCGGCCGAGGTGCTCGTCGATGACGGTGGGATCGGCGTCGAGGTCAAGCAGCCAGCGGCAGCGGGCGATGGCGGCGTCGAGATCGCGGTCGTCGTCGAGGTGCAGGCGGCACGCGACGTGGTCGGGCCGCGGCGCGAGCGCCACGATGCCGGCGCCGTGCGCCAGCCGCAGGGTGCGGCGGTATGCGCCCGCGCGCCACTCCTCGACGCCGGGTACGGCGGTCGCAGCGAGATGCCCGAACAGGTTGTCCGGCCACAGCGGCGGGCGAAACTCGAGGCGCAGCGTCACCGTGCGCAGCGCCGCCGGGAGGCCGGCGGACGGCTCAGCCGGCATCGCGGCGTCCAGCGTCGGCGGGGATCTCGACGCGATCCACGTCGAGGATCTTGAGGCCGGCGACCTCCGGCGAGCGCTCCGCCTCGGCGAGCTCGTCCGGAGCGATCCTCGCGACCGCGGCGAGCACGCCCTCGAGGTAGTCGCGGCTGACGACCGCGCACCCGGCCGCGCGCGCTTCGCGCAGGCGCGCCCGACCCTCTTCCGAGCCGCGGTACGCCCACACCCTGCCGTCCGGCGAGGGGGCGATCGCGTCGGTGACATCGATGCGGTCGTAGTTGCGCTCGCGGCGGTCGAGGGCGTCGAGATCCTGCGCTGCGACGGGCATGGACACCCCGGTCACCGCGGCGGATGGGTCGGGCTCGATGTCGAGGAACGCCACGAACACCGCCGGTCGCGTGCCGTCCGAGCGCATCCGGTAGGACTTGTAGCCCGGCACGTCGATGCGGTTGTCCATCGCCACGCCCCACACGCGCCGCCAGCCTCCCAACCGCGCGACCGGGCAGCGCAGGTGCTCGCCCGCGAGCGAGCCGTAGCCGAAGACGAACTGCGCGTCGTTCACGGCACGGTGATCGGGGCCCGGAGGCCCACCGTAGAATGAGACGACATGGCTTCCACGCGACAGATCATCGTCGGCGGCGTCCCGATCGGCGGCGGTGCCCCGGTTGTGGTGCAGACGATGACGAAGACCGAGACGGCGAACCTGCGGGCGACGATGGATCAGATTCGCAAGGTTGCGGAGGCTGGGGCTGACATTGTGCGGGTGGCGGTGCCGCGTGATGAGGACATCGAGGCGCTCAAGACGATCGTGGTGCAGTCGCCGATCCCGGTGATCGCCGACATCCATTTCAACCACACGCTGGCGCTCAAGGCGATCGCGGCGGGGGCGCATTGCATCCGCCTCAATCCGGGCAATATCGGCGGCCCGGACAAGGTGGCGGAGGTCGTGGCGGCGGCGAAGGTGGCGGGGACGCCGATGCGGATCGGCGTGAACTCGGGCTCGTTGCCCAAGCATTTGCATGCGCTTGAGCGCGAGAATTCGGTCGAGGCGTTGACGACGGCGGCGACGGAGTTCGTGGAGCTCATGCACCGCTTGGACTTCTTTGATTTCAAGGTGTCGATCAAGTCGACGAATGTGCCGAACACGATCGCCTCCAACCGCCTGCTCAGTGCCAAGATCGACCACCCGCTGCATCTCGGGATCACGGAGGCGGGGACGAAGTGGTCGGGCAGCCTGAAGTCAGCCGTCGGCCTCGGCACTCTGCTTGCCGACGGGATCGGCGACACGATCCGCATCTCGCTGTCGACGTTTCATGCGGAGGAGGAGGTCAAGGTCGCGTGGGAGATCCTCAAGGCGCTGCAGTTGCGCGAACGCGGCCCCGTCCTGATCGCCTGCCCGACGTGCGGCCGGTTGCAGTTCGACATGGATACGGTCGTGACGGAGATCGAGCGTCGCTTGGAGGCGTATGAGGATCCGATCGAGGTCGCGGTGTTGGGGTGTGCGGTGAATGGGATCGGTGAGGCGTCGCACGCGGATTTCGGGATCACCGGGGCGAAGAACGAGGGCCTGATCTTCAGCCGCGGCAAGGCCCTCAGAAAGGTCCCGACGGCGCAATTGGTCGATGTGCTCTTTGAGGAGATCGACAAGTACGCGACGACGAAGAGGATCGTCGTCGATGAGCGTGCTGCGGCGGAGGGTGCGGCGTGGCTTGCGGCCAACGAGGACGAGACCGCGATGACCCCGGAGCGCCTGGCCGCGATCGAGAAGGCCGAAAGCCGGGCTCGTGATGGCGGCGATGATGTGCTCGCGATCCTCGACGAAGACGTCAGCCCCGTCGCCGGCCGCAGGTTCACCCGGGCGTAGCCGTCCTTCACCCGCGCGCCCCGAAGGACGCGCGGGGAGCGGCCTCCTAGTTGGCGCCGAGGCTCGAAGCCAGCACGACCCCGTCGGCCGGGTTGAGCAGCGCCGCGCGCCACTCGCCGACCACGGGCTGCGGAGCGGAGCGCGCCGCCTCGAAGTAGCCCATCGGGTCGATCGGCGCGGGATCGCCGACGGTGATCCACGGCGTCGAGCCGTCCTTCGCGCGCCACTGGATCGTGGCCGATGCCGTCGCGTTGTTGGGCAGCAGGCGGGCCTGGCCCCACAGCCTGTAGGCCGGGGTGCCCGTCGCCGGGTCCACGCCCTGGTTGAACGCGAGGAACGGCAGCGCGTACGCGCTGGCCGCCGGCTTGGCCTGCCCAGTCGAGCCGTAGAGCCCCGACTGGTACGTGAACCAGTAGGCCTTCGACGTCTTGGGGTGCTTCTTCACCGGCGCGACGTCGCGCAGCAGGAACTGCGCTTGCGAGAGGATGCGCGGGTTCTGCCACGCC
Source organism: uncultured Actinomycetes bacterium (assembly GCA_963839905.1). Taxonomy (GTDB): domain Bacteria; phylum Actinomycetota; class Thermoleophilia; order Solirubrobacterales; family Solirubrobacteraceae; genus CADCVQ01. Next base: position 11,279 of record CAWIXC010000024.1, read on the forward strand.
TGGTACTCGCCGATCATGTTGAACTTCGCCTGGTCTGCGAGCGCGACCCCCGAGAACGGGTCCGGCGGGTTGGTCTCGAAGCCGAACTCCGTCATGAACAGCGGCAGGCCGGCCTTGATCGCGCCGCTGGTCTTCGAAGCGAGGTCGTCGAGCAGGGTGCCGAGGTTGGAGATGTTCGCCATCGTCAGCGTGTCGGGATTCGGGTCGGTGACCGTCGGCGGGACGTTCTTCGTGTAGGGGTGATGCGCGTAGCCCGTCGCGATCAGCGGGCCGCGGGCGGCGAAGTCACCGCAGTCGCGAGCGGAGGCGGCGGCACCGCTGTACGCCACCCCGTTGGGCTGGATGCAGGCGAGCTCGCGCAAGAAGAAGCCTGGGCGCATCGGCGCCTTGGCGCTGCGCACGTCCGACCCGTTCGGAGCCGTCTCGCCCATGAGGATGATGTCCGTGTCGGAGCGATGGCCCGTGGCCAGCAGCCCGCGATAGCCGAACTGGTGCAGCTTGCGATACAGCGCCGGTGAGGCCGGCACGATCGAGCCGCCGCGGCGCTCCCACTGCGGAGCCAGCCAGCCGGCCTGGTTGGGCTCGTTCCACAGCGACCAGAAGCGCACGCGCGGCAGGGCACCGCGGCTGCCGTTCTCGTCGCGGTAGGTGCCGGAGTAGCGCGCGCCGACGGCCTGCACGAACTGCTTGAAGGCCGCGGGCTTGGGCTTCCACTGGTTGCGCAGGCTGTTGTACCGCGCCGGCGGCTTCGTCATCGCCCACGTCGGGCCGGGGCCCGTGACGTTGAAGTAGACGCGGATGCCGCGGTCGGCGGCCGCCTTGAGCAGGTTGTCGTAGCGATCCCAGTTGCGAGTCGGGTACGTGCGCGAGTTCGTCGCCTTGAACCGCTTGGTCTGCCTCTGCGCGGCGGTCTTGAACCTGCCCTTGAGCTTGGCGATCTCGGCCTTCGTGAAGCGCGCGTTCTCGGCCACGGTCTTCCACAGGACGGTCACGCGGACCGTGTCGACGCCGAGGGACTTCATCTGCGTCAGCGCCCGCGCGGCGGTGCTGTCGTCGCGATAGACGAGCAGGTCGTCGTCCATCATGATCGAGGTCTGGGCCGGGCTCGCATGCGCGGCTGCCGGTGCGAGCAGCACGCCCAAGAGCGCGAGGGTGAGCAAGCGGGTGGTGCGCGACATGGAACTCCTGGCAGACGGGGATGGACGAGGCGTTGCCGGCGGGACGGCATCGCTGCCGCCCCGCGATCTCAGAACACCGCCGAGGACGCGGAGTTCCGCGCTCTGTATCGGTCAGGCGGACGCTGCGCTGTAGATCTCGGCGACCTTCGTCCAGTTCACCGTGTTCCACCAGGCCTTGAGGTAAGCGGGGCGCGCGTTCTTGTACGTCAGGTAGTACGCGTGCTCCCAGACGTCGTTGCCCAGCAGCGGCGTCTTACCCTGGGTGATTGGGTTGTCCTGGTTCGGCGTGCTCATCACGGCGAGCGAGTCGCCGTCGAGGACGAGCCACGCCCAGCCGGAGCCGAACTGACCGGCGCCCGCTGCCTGGAACTTCTCCTTGAACTCGTCGAACGAGCCGAACGCGCTGTCGATCGCCGCGGCGAGGTCGCCCTCGGGGGCGCCGCCGCCGTCGGGGCTCATCCACTCCCAGAACAGCGAGTGGTTGTAATGCCCGCCGCCGTGGTTGCGAACGGGCGTCCGCTTGTCCTCCGGGATGTCGTCGAGGTTGGCGATGACCTCCTCGATCGGCTTGTCGGCGAACTCCGTGCCTTCGAGGGCCGCGTTGACCTTATCCACGTAGGCCTGGTGGTGCTTGTCGTGGTGGAGATGCATCGTCTCCGCGTCGATGTGCGGCTCCAGCGACTCGTAGGGGTACGGAAGGGCGGGTACCTCGTATGCCATCGGGCGTCTCCTTGGTCGGCGGTCTTGTGGCGGACTCTACCCGTAGGCTTGCGACGTACCCATGACCCGCCTCAGCCAACTCCTCCTGCCCACAGAACGCGAGCCGCCCGCCGACGCGGAGGCGCTCTCGCACAAGCTCATGGTGCGGGCCGGGCTCATCCGCCAGGTCGGCTCCGGCCTGTGGACGTGGATGCCCGCGGGCTGGCGGGTGCACCGCAAGGTCGAGCAGATCGTGCGCGAGGAGCTCGACGCGATCGGGGCCCAGGAGATGCTCATGCCGGTGCTCATGCCGGCCGAGCCATGGCGCCGCACGGGTCGCTACGCGATCGACGAGCTCTTCAAGCTCAAGGACCGCCGTGGTGCCGACATGGTGCTCGCGATGACCCACGAGGAGTGCATAACGACGCACGCCGCCCAGCTCGTGCGCTCCTACCGCGACCTGCCGTTCAGCGTCTACCACTTCCAGACGAAGGAGCGCGACGAGCCGCGGCCGCGCGCCGGGGTGCTGCGCACGCGCGAGTTCATCATGAAGGACGCGTACACGTTCGATCGCGACCGGGAAGGGCTCGACGTCGCGTACGAGGCGTACGCGCGCGCCTACGACGCGATCTTCGACCGCTGCGGCCTCGAGTGGTACAGCGTCGAGTCCGACGTCGGGATGATGGGCGGCTTCGGCGCGCACGAGTACATGGCGCCGTGCGGTGCCGGCGAGAACGACGTCGCGCTCGCGCCCGGCTATGCGGCCAACGTCGAGGTCGCGAGCGCCGAGGCGAAGCCCGTGGACCTGCCCGACCCCTTGGAGGCGCCCGAGCGCGTACACACCCCCGGCGCGACGACGGTCGAAGCCGTCACCCGCCTGCTCGGCGTGTCGGCCGGGACGCTGCTCAAGGCCTATCCGGTGCTCGTCGAGGGGCGCGGCCTCGTATTGGTCCTCGTGCGGGGCGATCACCGCGTCAACGAGATCAAGCTCGCCAACGCGCTCGGCGCGCCGTTTCGGCCCGCTGGCGACGAGGAGATCCGCGAGCGCATCGGCCCGCCCGGCTACATCGGCCCGGTCGGCGCGGACGTCCACGTGCTGCTCGACGACGCCGTCTCCGACGGCGGCTACGTCTGCGGCGCCAACGAGCCCGACCACCACCTGCGCGGCGTCGAGCCGGGCCGCGACTTCGCGTTCGAGCGCGCCGACGTGCGCTCGGTCGAGGCGGGGGACACCGTCGACGGCAACCCGATCACGATCGAGCCCGCGATCGAGGTCGGCAACATCTTCAAGCTCGGCACGCGCTTCTCGGAGCCGCTCGGCGCGACCTACCTCGACGAGGCCGGCACGGAGCAGCACATCTGGATGGGCTGCTACGGGATCGGCCCGGCGCGGATCGCGGCCGCGGCGGTCGAGCAGCACGGCGACGAGAAGGGCATCGCGTGGCCCAAGGCCCTGGCGCCGTGGAACATCGAGGTCGTCGTCCTCGGCAAGCCGGGCTCCGACGAGCTGGCCGCCGGCGAGCGCCTGTACGACGAGCTGCGCGCGGCCGGCTACGAGGTGCTGCTCGACGACCGCGACGGCGGGCCGGGGGCGAAGTTCGCCGACGCCGAGCTGGTCGGCTGCCCCCTGCGGCTGACCGTCGGGCGCCGGTCCGTGAAGGACGGCGCGGCGGAGGCGCAGATCCGCCGCGGCCTGCAGAGCGTCGAGGGCGGCGTCGCGCTCGAGGGTGCGGTCGCGGCGGTGGCCGAGCTGTGGCCGACGATCCCGTAGAGCGCCGCGCCGCGCGCGAGGAGCGCCGTGAGCGCGCGGACGAGGCCAAAGCCGCGCGCCATGAGCGCGTCGACGAGGCGCGCGACACGACGCGCGAGAAGGTCGACGCCGCGCGCGAGGCCACCGCGGAGCGCGTGGAGCAGGCGCGCCTGACCTTCCGCCGGCTGGCCGGCCTGGATCGCTCCGGCCCGCCGCCACCGCAGACCCTGAAAGGCCAGCCGTGGAACGTCTGGACGATCCCGAACGCGATCGGCTTCGTGCGGCTTGCGCTGATCCCCGTGTTCCTCGTGCTGGCGTTCATGTCCGACTCGGGCACCGACGCGCTGCCTGCGGTCATCTTCGCCGTGATCTCGTGGAGCGACTACTTCGACGGGATGGCCGCGCGGATCACCGGCCAGTACAGCCGCTTCGGCTCGCTGCTGGACCCGTTTGTCGACCGCCTGCTCGTCGTCTCGGGGCTTGCGGTCTGCTGGAACTTCGAGCTCCTGCCGCGCTGGGCGATCGCGCTGCTGGTCGCGCGCGAGCTGTTTCTGCTCGTCGCCGGCAACCTCGCGCTGCGCAAGGGCTATGAGCTGAAGATCAACTGGCCGGGCCGGGCGGCCGTCTGGCCGACGATGTCGGCGATCTTCTTCGGTCTCGTGAGCCTAGAGACGCTCGCCGCGGTGCTGCTGTACATCGGGCTCGTGCTGTCGTACTACGCGGTCGTGCTCTACGTCCGCGACGCGCGGGCTCAGCTCAGCGGCGGCGGCGCCGCGGGCGACTCGAGCTCGAGCACCTCGGCCGCCGAGTAGCGACCGCCGAAGGGGATCGCCGGGAGGCTGACGGGAAAGCCCGCCGCCGCGACGTGCGACGCGAGCTCGCGCTCGGCGGCGAGCTGCGCGGAGATCGCGGTCCAGCGCCCGAGCCGGTTGCGCAGCGTGGCCGACGAGGGCAGGTCGGGGCGGCCGGTGGCGTGGCGGTCGTAGGAGACGACGGTTGGGATCTCGCCGAGCTCGTCGACGACCCGGCGCAGCGCGGCCCAGCACGCGCTGTCGGTCCAGCGCCGCGTGCGCGAGGACGCGTGCGTGGCGACCGGCGTCATGCCGGCGGCCTCGACGGCGCGCGACCAGCCGCCCATGCGGTTGAGCACCGTCGGCAGGCTCGGGAGCTCGAGCCCGCGGGCGAGCAGGGCGTACTCCTTGGCGCTCGGCACGTGGCCGAGCCCCGCGGCGACGGCCCGCAGCGCCACGATGATGTCGCGCTCGGAGTAGGTCTTCGCGCCGCGCGCGCCCGACAGGCTGGCGCGCCGCGCGGCCTTGTCGACGTCGGTCGCGAAGCGCGCGATCGTCGACCGGCACGCCGCCGCCTGCAGCCCGAGCGCGGTGGCGGCGCTGCGCGGCTGCGCGCCCGCGCGCCACAGCGCGAGCAGCTCGTCGACCCGCGCCTCGGCGAGCTCGGCCGCGCGGCGGCGGCGGGCGTCCGCCACGAGCTCGGGGTCCGGTGCGCCGAACGCGCGCAGGATCTGGCGCACGCGCTCGCGGGAGACCCCGAAGCGCAGGGCGATCTCGTCGAGGCTCAGACCCTGCTCGCGCAGCGTGCGCATCTGGCGCATTCGCTGCTGCGTGCCGGGCGCCGCTGCGGGATCGTCGCTCACCATGTCCGGGAACGAGGCGACGATCGAGTTGCTGGCGCTCTGACTCATGGGATCTGGTGCAAGGGACGTCCCTGTTAGGGGTCCCTAAGACTATGCCATCCGCGCGACGAAGGGAAGGGAGCGTACCCCCTATCGCGGCTGGATCGCAACAGCGATGCGGCTCACATCCTCTCAGTCTCAAGCTGAGCTTGAAGCCTCGCGAGCGGCGCTGGTATGCTCGCCCGACGCCCGGCTGGCACCCTTTCGTAAGAGGAGAGCACCTTGATGGACACGTTCCCCGACCTTGGCTCGCTTGGAGACCAAGAGCTGAAGGATCTCATTCAGCAGCTCACGCAGGAGGAGGTCGAGGTGTCCTATCGCCGGCGGATCCTGCACGGCAAGATCGACATCCTGCGCGCCGAGCTCGTCAACCGGCTGCGTAAAAAGAACGAGAACGGCGAGGACCTGATCTCCGGGGCGGACGTCCAGCGCCTGACCGACATCCTCGCGGGACGCAACGCCCCCCAGGAGTAATGGCGCACCACTGCCCAGAGTGCGGGTTCGTCAACGCCGAGGGCGCCAACTACTGCCAGAAGTGCGGCGCGTTCGTCGGCCCGATGGAGTCCCCCAAGGACCCGGCGACGGCCACGTACCGCATCGACGAGACGGGCGACCTGATCCCGGTCGAGCTCGAGGACGTCGTCGCGGAGGAGGGCGCCGCGCTCGTCATCCGTGCCGGCGGCGGGCGCACGGGGGAGAGCTTCGCGCTCGAGGGCGACCGGATGACGATCGGGCGCCGCCCGGACCACTCGGTGTTCCTCGACGACCTCACCGTCTCGCGCGATCACGCGCTGCTGGTGCGCCGCGGCGGCGACTGGCACCTCGACGACCTCGGCTCGGTCAACGGCACGTACGTCAACCGTCACCGCATCGAGACCCACCGCCTCGAGGACGGCGACGAGCTGCAGGTCGGCAAGTACAAGCTCACCTTCCTGTCGAGGTAACGCGATGGCCATCGACCAGATCCCAACCGACGTCGCCGACCTCGACACCGACCGGCCGCCCAAGTCGATGACGATCGGCGCCGTCTGCAAAGGGCTCGCGCAGGAGTTCCCCGACATCTCGATCTCGAAGATCCGCTACCTCGAGGATCAGAAGCTGCTCAACCCGCGGCGCACGCAAGGCGGCTACCGGCTCTACACGCCGTCGGACGTCGTGCGCCTGCGGACGATCCTGCGCCTGCAGCGCGACGAGTTCCTGCCGCTGCGCGTCATCCGCCAAGAGCTCGCCTCCGGCCGCGCCGGCGATGGCGACGGCAGCGTGACCTCCGGGGCGAGCACCTCGGGCGCGGGCAAGCGCAAGCGGCGCGCCAGCGTCTCGGTCCAGGACGGCGGCGCGATGTACGCGCTCGAGGACGTCCTCGAGGAGACGCGCGCCAACGCCGAGCTCGTCAAGGAGCTCGAGGACTACGGCGTCGTCAAGGGCGAGATCCGCGCCGGCAAGCACTACTACGACGAGACCGAGCGCGAGATCATCCGTGCGGTGACCGAGCTCTCGCGCTACGGCGTCGGCGGGCGCAACCTGCGCGTCTTTCGCTCGTCGGCCGATCGCGAGGCGGCGCTGCTGCAGCAGATCCTGGCTCCGGCGCTGCGCTCGCGCAATCCCGAGCGCCGCAAGGAGGCGCTCGAGGCGCTCGAGAACCTGGCGGCGGTCGCGTCGCACCTCAAGCACCTGCTGCTGATCCGCGACCTGCGTCGCATCGCCAACTAGGAGTTTCCTTCGATGACCGCCGACGTCGGCTCGCTTGCGGGCTACATCCGATCGATCCCGGACTTCCCCAAGCAGGGGATCGTCTTTCGCGACATCACGCCCGTGCTCGCGAGCCCCGTGGCGTTCGATGCATCGGTGCACGCCCTGGCCGCAATCGCGCGCGAGCTGCGGCCGGATGTCGTGATCGGCGCCGAGGCGCGCGGCTTTCTCTTCGGGCCCGCGTTCGCCCGCGAGATCGGGATCGGGTTCGCGCCGGCGCGCAAGCCGGGCAAGCTGCCGCACGACACGGTCAGCGCCGACTACTCGCTCGAGTACGGCGCGGATGCGCTCGAGCTGCACGCCGACGCGATCGCACCGGGGATGCGGGTGCTCGTCCACGACGACCTGCTCGCGACGGGCGGCACCGCGCGGGCGCTGTGCAAGCTCGTCGAGCAGCTGGGCGGCGAGGTCGTCGGGTGCGCGTTTCTCATCGAGCTCGCGTTCCTCGGTGGGCGCGCGCAGCTCGAGCCGCACGACGTGCGCGCGCTGATCAGCTACGACGCGGAGTAGCCGGCCGGGCCGGCTAGGGCGTCGTCTGCGTCTGGCCGGCGGCGGGGGGCGTCGTCGTCGTCGGGGTCTGCGCCTGGGGCGGGACCGCGATCGTCCCGCGCAGCACGATCGTGCCCGGCGTGGTCGGGCTCTCCTTGCGCTCGCGCGTGAGCAGGACCTGCTTGTAGCTCGGCGTCTGCGGCGTGAGGTCGGCGACGACCTCGAGCGTGCCCTTGTCGTTGACCGTCGCCTTCGGGAAGCCGATGAACAGCGCCTCGCTCGGCGAGGAGTACAGCCACACCGCGTACGCCGAGCCTTCCGGCGCGGGCTCGAGGTCCTTGCCGGCGAGCAGCAGCTTGAACTGGTTGGCCTTCTGGTAGTTGACGATCGCCGTCTCCGCCGAGGCGTTGGAGTCCGACCCGCGGGGCGGGCGCAGCTGGCCCTGCAGGACCACGCGCGGCGCCTCGGTCGGCGTCGTCCGGGCGGTGCGGGTGACGGTCTCGGTCTGCGTCTTGGGGTCGTCGTCGCCGTCGAAGACGCCGAGCACGATGATGAGCACGACCGCGACCAGCAGGCCGACGCCGCCGAAGAGGATCTTCGTGCCGAGCTGCGAGCTGCGCTGCACCTCCTCCTGGCGGGCGGTGCGCTTGTCGAGCGCCTCGAAGGCCAGGTCGACCTCCGCGGGCTCGGCCGGGATCTCGGGCAGGCCGTCGCCGGCGATCGGCCGCAGTGCGCCGGCGACGGTCCGCGCCCAGTGGCGCCCGTCGGCCGAGTCGTCGAGGTACTCGCGCGTGGCGGCGCGGCGCGACGCGGTCTGCTGGCCGAGGAGGTAGTCGGCGATCTCGCGGCGGCGGTCGTCGCCGATGTCCGGGCGGGCGGGTCCGAGTGCCTCGGTGGCATCGTGCGCGCGCGACTGCACCGCGCTGGGATCGGTCTTCAGCAGCGTCGCGATCTCGTCGTAGGACTTGCCCTGCTTGAGCAGGAGCTGCAACGTGGCGCGCTGGAGGTCGTTGAGGCTGTCGAGGCCGGCCATGGAGCCGCACCCTAGCGACCGCGGCGCGGGCGGGGCGACCGCGAACCTGTGAACTGCGTAAGAGTCCCTCGGTAGGGTCCGGCGGCACATGGCCCTCGATCGCCTCCCCGACCGGCCGGTCGGCTTCGACGCGCTGCTCGGCCTCGAGCTGCTCGAGTGCACCGAGGAGCTCGTGCGCGCGCAGGTGCCCGTGCGCGACGATCTGCGCCAGCCGTTCGGGCTCGTTCACGGCGGGGTCTTCGCGACGATCGCCGAGACGTTGGCGTCGGTCGGGACGGCGGTCGTCGTGTTCGCGGAGGGCAACGCGGCGATGGGGCTGTCCAACCAGACGTCGTTCCTGCGTCCGATCACCGACGGGACGATCCACGGGCGCGCCGTGCGCCGCCATCGCGGCCGGACGACGTGGATCTGGGACGTCGAGATCACCGACGACGCGGGCCGTTTGTGCGCGCTCACGCGGATGACGATCGCCGTGAGGCCGCTGGCGCGCGAGACGTAGTACCGCTGTGCCACCGCGGCTCTCGGCCTCGTTGAGCGCGGGCGCGACCCTTGCAGCGCTAGCGTGTTGCGTCCTCCGGGCATGCGTTTCGCAAACCAGCAAGCTCGCCCGCGGCGTGCCGAGCTCTCGGTCGCTGCGGCGGTCCTCATCGGCGTGCTTGCGTGCGCTTCGCCTGCGCCCGCGCGCGTGCTGATGGTTGCCGGTGGCACGCCCGATCTGCCGCTCGTAGAGCTGTCGACTCAGAGCGTCGTCGCGCGGATCGCGATGCCGGGCCCGGTGAGCGCGGTGGCGACGAGGCCAGCCGGCAAGACCGGGTATGCGGCTGCCGGCAGCACCCTCGTCGAGATCGACATCGACGCGCGCAGCGAGACACGCCGCGTCGTGCTTGCCGGGGCGCCCGTGTCGCAACTGGTGACGACCCGCGATGGGCGGCTGCTCGCGCTGCAGGGCGACCGGGTGACGATCGTCGATCCCGCGGGCTTGACGGCCGTGGGCACCATCGTGCTCGGTGCGGTCGGGCAGCGGCTCGCCGCCGGGCGTGCCGCGAGCCGGGCGACCGTCGTCCTCGCGGGTGGGCGCGTCGCGATCCTGGCGATCGACGAGGCGCGGGTGGCGCGCAGTGCGGCGGTGGCCGGCGCGACGGGCGCCGTGATCGACGGGCGCGGCCGGACGTGGGTGACCGCGGGTCGCTTCCTGCGCGTCATCCCGGCCGGGCGGCGCACGGCGTCCAAGCGAGGCCGGATCGCGCTGCCCGGCGGGGTGGGCGGCGGCGGCCTGGCGCTGTCGCCGCGCGACGCGCGGCTGGCGGTCGGCGCGCTCCCCGGCGCCACGGGCGGTGCGATCGTCAACCCGGCGACTCGCCGGGTGCGGCCGCTTGCCACCGGCCCGGGACCCGGCACGCCGTCCTGGAGCCTCGACGCCACGCGGGTGTACCTGGCCGACGGCACCGGGGCGTCGGTCTCGATCGTCGGGGCTGCCAGCGGGCGGCGCCTGGGCCTGATCGCGCTGCCGGGTAGCACGCCGTACTCCGTGGCCGAGCAGCCGGGGCGCGCGTTGCTGGAGGGCACCGAGGGGCCGGACACGCTGACGGCGACCGGCGGCGCGGATCGGATCGAGGGCCGCGGCGGCAACGACTACCTGCGCGGCGGGCGCGGGCGCGACATCGTCAACGGTGGTCTCGGCGACGACCGGCTGTCCGGCGGGGCGACGAGCGACGAGGTCGACGGCGGCGACGGCAACGACTTCCTCACCGGTGGCGCCGGCGACGACACGATGGCCGGCGGCCCCGGCGCGGACGGGGCCGATGGCGGCACCGGCAACGACACGATCGACGGCGGCGACGGCGATGACACGCTCGACGGCGGCGACGGTGACGACACGATCCTCGGCGGGCCGGGCAACGACCGCATCGTCGAGAAGGGCTTCGGCAACGACAAGCGCCTCAACGGCGGTCCCGGCGACGACCTGATCGAAGGCGGTCGCGGCGGGGACCGCATCATCGAGGGCGAGGACGGCAACGACCGGCTCTTCGGCGGCCCGGGCAAGGAGACGATCAGCGGGGGCCGCGGCAACGACCTCCTCGACGGTGGTCGCGCGGCGGACAACCTGCGTGGCGACGAGGGCGACGACGAGCTCAAGGGCGACGCCGCCGACGACGAGCTCGACGGCAACGACGGCGCCGACAAGCTCGATGGCGGCTCGGGCGCGGACCGCCTCGACGGCGGGCCGGGCAACGACGCGCTCACCGGTGGCCCCGGCCCCGACGCGATCGCGGGCGGAGAGGGAGACGACACGATCCGCGCGGCCGACGACAGCGCTGACACCGTCGATTGCGGCGCGGGCAACGACACGGTCTACGTCGAGGCCGACTTCCCGCAGCGCGACCAGCTCAGCGGCTGCGAGACGGTCTTCCCGATCGCGCCGGAGGCAGCGAACGACACGACGCCCCCGTCGCTGTTCTACGGCACCGTTGCGCCGGAGCTCATTCGCGGCACGCCCGGCGAGGACTCGATCCTCGGCAACGGCGGCAACGATCGCTTGTTCGCCGGTGCCGGCAACGACTACGTCGACGGTGGGAACCTCGACGACGAGCTGCACGGCGGCACCGGCGACGACATCATGGCCGGCCGCCACGGTGACGACCGCATCTTCGGCGACGCAGGAGATGACCGCATCACCGGCGATCGCGGCGAGGACGTCATCGACGGCGGTCCCGGCACCGACACGATCTTCGGCAACCTCGGCGACGACCGGATCCAGGGCGGCGCCGGCGACGACCGCATCAACGTCATCGGCGGCGGCCGCGACATCGTGCGCTGCGGGCCGGGCAACGATCGCGTGCTGGCCGACACGCACGACCGCGTCGCACACGACTGCGAGCGCATCTCGCGGTAACACGCGCGCCAACGCCCAGCCCGCACGTCCAAGGATTACGCTGCGTGTCACTCGATGCTCGCGTACAAGTTCACCGATCCGAGCGGCTCCGGGATGTTCACCGGCTTTCGGTGGCCGCTGCCGGCCAGCGGTGCGCCCGGAGACTGGGTTTGCACGCCGGACGACGTCAGCGTGTGCGTGGCAGGCGTGCACGCGTGCCGGATCGCGCACGTCCCGTACTGGCTCGCGGCCGAGCTGTGGGAGATCGAGCTGGACGGCGAGGTCCTCGAGTCGGCGTACAAGCTCGTCGCTCCGGCCGGTCGGTTGACTCGCCGGATCGCGGGCTGGCCCGAGGCGCAGGTCGCGTTCGCCGAGGACTGCTTCGCGCGAACGCTCGACCTCGCGGCCAGCGCCCTGCGTGACGAGGGGCTCGGGGCGCTCGCCGACGCGGCGCGCGATGCCGCGAGCACCACCGACCTGGAGGCCGTCGCGCTCGCGGCCGAGCGCGAGGGTACGGCCCTCACCGCGACGCTCGCGGGCTACGCCCTCGACTGCGCGCTGGACATCGACAACGGCTACTACTCGATGTGCGCCTACGTGGCGGCGACGGCGTTCGCGAACCACTCGACCGGCGATGGCGTGCAGGACATGACGTCCGATGGCTGGGTGCAGGAGCGCGGGCGGCAGGCGCGCTGGCTGGCCGATCGCCTCGACCTGCGCGACGGCCACTGACGCGCGGCTACTCGTCCTCGCCGGGCCGCGCTCCCCGCGCGGCGTGCCGCGCGCGGAACACCTCCGTCAGCGATCGCACGAGCTCCGGCGCCACCTCGTCCTCGCGCAGCCGGGCGACCTGCGCCACGGTCTCGCGCATCTGATCGGTGTAGGTCTGACACCACGTGCACATCGCGAGGTGCCGCTCGACGAGATCGCGCTCGCTGACGGGCAGCTGCGCCTCGAGCAGGTCCGTGACGACCTCGACGAACTCGCGGCAGGTGATGTCGTGCGTTGCCATCGTCCTAGGACTCCCCGCCCAGGTGCGCTTCCAGCGCCGATCGAACCTGCGATCGCGCGCGGTGCAGCAGCACGCGCTGGTTGCCCTCGCTGAGCTCGAGCAGCGCGCAGGTCTCCTCCGACGTCCAGCCGTCGAGGTCGCGCAGCGTGATGACCAGCCGCTGACGATCCGGGAGCTGCGCGATCGCGCGGACCGTGACGTCCATCGTCTCCTTGGCGATGAGGCGCTCCGCGGGCTCCTGCGTCCACGGCTCGGGCGGCTGCGACCAGTGCCCGCCCCAGCGCTGGCCCTCGCGCACGAAGCGCTCGGGGTCGACGGCCGGCGCGTCGTCGCGCTGGCCGCCGAGCGACGAGATCGGCACGACGCGCTTGTCGCGCACGCCGCGGGTGCGAGCCTTGTTGACGAGGATGCTGAAGATCCACGTCTTCAGCGAGGAGCGCAGCTCGAAGCGGTCGATCCCCTCGATCACCGCCAGCCACGTCTCCTGCGTGACCTCCTCCGCGACGGCGTCCGAGGCCACGCTCGCTCGTGCCAGACGGACGAGCGCGGCGTGGTGCGTGCGAACGAGTTCCCCGAACGCCCGCTCGTCGCCGGCGCGCAACGCGGCCACCAGGACGACGTCCTCGCCAGCCGGGCTCGCAGGCTGCTTGACGTCCAGCTGATCGCCTTCCCAACTGCCTGCCGGCAACGCGGGTCCCCTCCGGATGGGCGGCCGATGTGTCCCGAAGGCCGACTCTACGGATCTTGCGAGGTCCTTACACGCCGTGACGGGCGTAACAGGATCGGTGGGCGCACGACCACAGCTCGGCAGATCAACCCGACCTACTGAGAGGTTCACATGCTGCACTTCAAGACCCCGAGTAGGCGCCAGACGACCGCGATCCCGGGGGTAACGCTCGCTGTGCTCGCTGCCCTGGCGCTCGCTGCAAGCGGTGCGCTGGCCGGTGCGCGCAGCGTGCACGGCGAGGTCGTCGATCAGGTCGTGACCGACGGCTCGTGCACCGCGATCCTCTGCACCCGCGGCGTCTACAGCGGCACCATCCGCGGCACCTTCGAGTTCGCGATCACGAGCCTGCAGGAGCGCCTGCACTTCGCCGGGACCGAGGGCAGGGGCATCTACACCGGCGAGGTTCGCCGCTAGATGAGCTCGGGATCGGTCAGCACCTCGACCATCGCCGGCCCGTCGTATGCGAACGCCTCCTCGAGTGCGGTGTCGAGCTCGGACGCGTGCGTCACGCGAATGCCGAGCGCGCCGCAGTTGCGGGCGAAGGCCGCGAAGTCGGGGTTGTGCAACGAGGTCTGCCACACGTCCCATTCGCCGGCGCGCTGCTCCTTGGAGATCTTGCCGAGCTGCCCGTTGTTGAGCAGCACATGGGTGATGTCGAGGTCGTGCTTGACGGCCGTCGTCACCTCGGCCATGTACTGCGCAAAGCCGCCGTCGCCGGTGACCGCGACGGCCTTGCGCTCGGGCGCCGCGACTGCGGCCCCGATCGCGGCCGGGTAGCCAAATCCGATCGAGCCGAGGTAGCCCGACATCAGCACGGTCTGGCGCTCGGGCTCGAAGTAGCGACCGAAGGAGTAGGCGTGGTTGCCGACGTCGACGGCGATCACCGCGTCGTCCGGCGTGAGCCGGTTCATCGCGTCGAACACGGCAGCCGACGCGACGCCATGGCCGCGGTCGTCCAGCACGCGCGATGCCTTCTCGGCGCGCCAGATCGTCCAGCGTTCGCGCAGCTGGGCGACCTGGTTCTCGGTGTCGGGGTCGGCCGGCAGGCCGTCGAGCAGCAGCCGGGCGGTGACCTCGGCATCGCCCTGGACGGGCACCGCGACCGGATGGAACTTGCCGAGCTGCAGCGGGTCGGAGTCGACCTGGACGATCGGCTTGCCGGCGTAGATGCCCGTGTGGTTGGAGAACGACGCGCCGAAGACGAGGATGAGATCGGACTCGTTCATGAACCAGCTCGCGACGGGCGTGCCGGAGCGGCCGAGGACGCCCGCGGCAAGCGGGTGCGAGTCGGGGAGCTGGCCTTTCGCCTTGAACGTCGTGATCACCGGCGCGCCGAGCCGCTCTGCCAACTCGACGATCGGCTCCATCTGAAAGCGCGCGCCATGGCCCACGATCACGATCGGCCGCCGCGCCTCCCGGGTCCTGGCGAGCGCTGCTGCCAGCGACTCCGCCGGCGGGGCGATCGCCGACGGCGCGATCCGGCCCTCGGGGCCGCCCGGCCGCTCGTCGGGCGCCGGAATCGTCTGGATCTCGTCGGGGAAGATCAGGTGCGCGGGGCCAGGGGCGAGCAGGGCGTTCTTGCAGGCGAGCGTCATGAGCTCGGCGTGATGCGACGTGCTCAGCACGGTCTGGCTCCACGCGGCGACGGTGCCGAACGCGCCCGCGAGGTCGATCTCCTGGAAGGCGCCCGGCCCGAGCACCTGGGTGTCCACCTGGCCTGTGAGCGCGAGGACCGGCGCGCGATCGACCTTCGCGTCCCACAGGCCCGTCAACAGGTTGGTCGCGCCGGGGCCGGCGATCGTCAGGCATGCCGCGGGGCGGCCCGTGAGCTTGCCGTAGGCGGAAGCGGCGAACGCCGCGGCGCCCTCGTGGCGGATGCCGATGAACTCGAGCTCGCCGGCCTCCTCGCGGCGGCGCAGCGCGTCGGCGAGGCCGAGGTTCGAGTGGCCGACCATCCCGAAGACGTGCCTGACGCCCCAGTTGACCATCGTCCTGGCCATGACGTCGGTGACCGTCTCCTGGTGCGGCGCGTCGTCCTGCACTCCGATGAACACGTCGCCGTCGCGGATCTCGAGCGGGTAGGTGATGGCCTCGTCGTCGTAGCCCGGGCTCTTGCCGTCAAGCGGGCAGTAGTCGAAGCCGTGCCACGGGCAGCGCAGCAGGCCGTTCTCGATCGACCCTTCGCCAAGCGGCCCGCCCTGATGCGGGCAGTGGTTGTCCAGCGCCGAGAACTGGCCGTCGTAGTGCACGAGCGCGATCGACTTGTGCCCGGCGGCCACGGTCGTGACGCGGCCCTCCGGCAGCTCGGCCGCGCTCAGCACGCGGTGCCACGTGGTCATCCTTCCGCCTCCCGGGTGAGTAGCTCGTCGCGTCTGGATCTGAAGAAGCGCAGCGCCGTCTCGCGGCGGTCGGCGCTTTCGAGCAGCTCCGCGTAGGAGAGCTCGGCGCCCGTGAAGGCCGTCGCGGTCCAGAGATCGCCCTCGACGGGCGCGCTCCACGGCACGACGTACAGGTAGGGCTCGGCGTGCAATTCGTCTCCCGGCGACGCTCCGTAGCCGGCCCGCACGCCCTTGGCCTCGCTGCCGAGCTCGATGGCGACGTCGAAGTGCTCGGGCCAGAGCTGGGGCGGGGTGGGATCGTGTTCGAGCGCGGTCTCGGCGCGCAGCTCCTCGAGGACGCCGGCGCCGAAGGCGAACCAGCTTGCGAGCGCGGCGGCCGCGGCGGGCTCGATGCCGGGGATCGGCTCGCGCCTGGTCGACGGCCCGTCGCGGAACACGAGATCGGTGCCGTCGACGTGGACCTGCGTCACGTCGCCGAACGGGGCGGTGCCGAATCCGCCGGGCAGCGCGCGCAGCCCGATGCGGCCCGTCACACGCTCGCGCGCGGGCTTGAGCACCGCTTCGGCGAGGCGATGCAGCTCGTCCCGGGTGGCCGCGAACCCGGCCGGGAGTGTGGACAGCATGGTGTCCCGTCTCGCGAGCGCCGAGATCGTTACGCGTGTTTGTAACGACTGGCCGCGCCGGAGGACAAGACGGCCATGGACGAGCCGGCGTTCTCAGGCCTGCTGCTGGTGGTGGCTGTGGCGTTCGCGGCCCCGTTCGTCCTCGGCTTCTTCCCGCGCGTCCGTCTACCGGCGGTCGTGCTCGAGATCGTGGGCGGCATCGTCATCGGCCCGTCGGTCCTCGGGTGGGTGGAGGTCGACGCCACGATCGAGGTTCTCGCGACGATCGGCCTCGTGTTCCTGCTCTTCCTCGCCGGCCTCGAGATCGAGTTCGACCACCTCCGCGGGCAGGTGCTGCGCGTCGCGGGCTTGGGCTGGCTGGTCTCGGTCGGCCTGGCGGTCGTCGCCGGTCTCGCGCTCAGCGCCGGCGGCTTGGTCCAGACGCCGCTGCTGGTCGCCGTGATCCTCTCGGCCACGTCGCTCGGCGTGATCATCCCGGTGTTGAAGGATGCGGGGGAGATCGAGTCGCAGTTTGGGCAGCTCGTCGTGGCCGCCGGCTCGATCGCCGACTTCGGCGCGATCATCCTGCTCTCGGTGCTGTTCGCCGGGGAGGGCGGGACGGGCGCGACCCTCGTGGTGATCGGCAGCCTCTTCGTGCTCGCGTTCGTCGTGTTCGTGGTGGTGCGCGGCGCCGAGCGCTCGATGCGCATCCGCGACGACCTGCTGCGGCTGCAGGACACCACGGCGCAGATCCGCATCCGCGGCGCGATCGTGCTGCTGATCGCGTTCGCCGCGGTCGCCGAGCAGCTCGGGCTCGAGGTCATCCTCGGGGCGTTCGCCGCAGGCGCCGTGCTGACGCTGCTCGACCGCGACGACGCGATGACCCATCCGCTCTTTCGCCGCAAGCTCGAAGCGATCGGCTTCGGCATCTTCATCCCGGTGTTCTTCGTGACGAGCGGGCTGCGCTTCGACCTCGACGCGCTGCTCGACGATCCTTCGAACCTCGCGATGGTGCCTGCGTTCCTCGTGGCGCTCGTGGTCGTCCGCGGCCTGCCCGCGATCCTCTACCGCAAGGTCGTCGGGCGCGACAAGGCGCTCGTCGCGGCCCTCTTTCAGGCGACGTCGCTGCCGTTCATCGTGGCGGGGACGGCGATCGGCCGGTCGCTCGGGCTCATCGGCGGCGCCGAGAGCGCCGAGCTCATCGCGGCGGGGCTGCTGTCGGTCCTGCTGTTCCCGCTCTTGGGCAGCGTGCTGCTGCGCAAGGATGGGCGCGATCCGGGTGCCGGGCGCTCGGGCGATGCCCCGCTGATGGCGATGTGAACCACAATCGATTGGAGCAAGGTCGTGTCCGAAATCACGGAGAAGCACGCAGCGCTTGACGGGACCTCACGCTGGGACTTCTCCGACCTCAACGCGCTGTTCATCAATTGCACGCTCAAGCGATCGCCGGAGGTGTCGAACACGCAGGCGCTGGGTGACATCGCGATCGGGATCATGGAGCGCAACGGCGTCACGGTCGACGTCGTGCGCGCCATCGACCACGACATCGCGACCGGTGTGCAACCGGACATGACGCAGTTCGGCTGGGCGAAGGACGACTGGCCGGAGATCTTCGAGAAGGTCAAGCGGGCGAACATCCTCGTGCTGCTGTCGCCGATCTGGCTCGGCGAGAAGTCGTCGGTGTGCACTCAGGTGATCGAGCGGCTGTACGGCAACAGCCATCTGCTCAACGAGCACGGCCAGTACGCCTACTACGGCGGTGTCGGCGGCTGTCTGATCACCGGCAACGAGGACGGCGCGAAGCACTGCGCGATGAACATCCTCTACTCGCTGCAGCATCTCGGCTACGTCATCCCGCCGCAGGCGGACTCGGGCTGGATGGGCGAGGCGGGCCCCGGGCCCAGCTACCTCGATCCGGGGTCGGGCGGACCGGAGAACGACTTCACCAACCGCAACACGACGTTCATGTCGTGGAACCTCATGCACCTCGCGCGCATGCTCAAGGACGCCGGCGGGGTTCCCGTTCATGGCAACCAGCGCTCGGAGTGGGACGCGGGCTGTCGCTTCGACTTCGAGAACCCCGAGCATCGGTGACGACGGCGTCGTCTTGGTCGGCGTCTCAGCTTGACGGGCCGGCGAGCAGCGTCAGGGCGGCGCGGCGGGTGGGGCGGACGCTCGGTCGCCTATCCGTCGTCGAGCGGCGTTCCGCCGAAGCCGATCTCGTTGCCGTCGGGGTCGCGGTAGATGATCTTTCGCACGCCGTTTGAGTACGTCTCGCGCTCGTCCGGCTCGAGGCCGCGGTCGGCGATCGCGCTGACGAACGCGTCCAGATCGTCTTCGACGAAGATCGTGACGAGCCCATGGCCGGCGCGGCTCGCGTCCTCCACGACGTAGACGGCGCACTCGTCGGCGAGCATCCAGACGGCCTCCGTCGCGTGCGGCAGGAACGACGCGTCGCCGAGGAGTCGCTCGTACCAGCCCCGCGCGGCCGCGAAGTCGCGGACGGGGAGGCCCGCGAACAGCGTGAGCGCCATCAGCTCAGCGCCTCGGAAGGGTCGCGGTCGGTGCGTCGATCACGCCGTTGAGGCGTCGGGTGTATGTGCATGTGAAGTGTTCTCCTCCGTCTCGCAGGTCGTAAGGACTAGACCGCGCGCTGGTCGCGAACTCATCGGCTCGCTCCCGGCGACCAGCGCGCCGCTTGCCGCGGCGTCAGCCGACGAGGCCTTCGCTGTGGTTGAAGCTGGTCCCCATGCTGCCGGCGGCGGGGCAGTGCCGACGACGATGCCCTCGGCGTGGTTGAGGTTGGCCCCGCCAGCCGCGATCGCGTTCTGCACGACGATGCCGGAGGTGGTGCTGGGGTTCCTGTGGTCTGCCTTCGCTGAGTGGATGGTTGCGCAAGCAATCATCTCTCCGACCAGGTGGCAGAGCGATGGGGGCACCTCGTGTCCGGCGGTGCGGATTGCCGCACCAACGGCCTCCCGCATGTGGAACCCGGGGGAGGGCGCGCGGCGGGCCGACCAGGCCCGCCGATATCCGGCGCGTCAGCGGACCCTGGTTGGCCGTTTGATTGGTGAAAAGGCGTCGCTTTCGCCAACCCGCTGGGCTAGGCTGTAGACGTGACTGCCGTGGAGGAACTTGTCGAGGATCTCGCGGACCTGCATGTGGCCGAGCGCGCGGCGCGCGGATCGACTCGGGCGCACATCCAGCGTGTGCAGGCCAGACGTGCCCGAGCGGCCGCGGGGGGCATCGCGAAGGCGCCGGCAGCTCGCTTGCTCGGTATCAGCGTCAACACGCTGGACAAGTGGATTGCGCGGGGGCGCATCAGCACCGTTTCTCGCCCGGGCTCGGCGCGCGTTGGCGTCGACCCCGTACAGCTCGCTCGGCTGCTGATCGCGGTCCGCGTCTTGCGTGAGCAGGGGAGACGGAGCGGCGTTCTGGCTGGCGCGATCCAGCAGCTCGAGCGCGAGGATCTGCGCTATCAGCGCGAGTTTGCCGAGCTGTACGCACCCAGCCTGGAGTCGATGGCGACTGGAAACCTCAAGCCACTGGAGTTGCCGGAGACGTTCGGGCCTGAGGACTGAGATTGCCAGAGCTGTCTAGCGGACGGTGGGACATCTACCAGCCGCCCGAGCTCGATCCTCAGCTTGCTGCGTTGGCGGGAAGGCGCGCCGGCCTGAGGCGCTGCCTCGAGCTCTTGTCCCAGGACGCGTGCCACCCCGATGTCGGCGGCTACCGGCTGTCAGGGCCGTTCGCTCCGATCGTATGCGGAGCGCACCTCGACCGGCGCTATCGCGTGGCGTACAGCACGCAGCCCGCGCTCACGGCGAGCGACAGGCCGCGCGTGGTCGTTCTGTATGTCGGCAAGAAGGAGCCCGGGTCTCAACGCGACGGCGACGTCTGGACGTGCTCCACGATCTGTTCCACGCGAACAACCCCGCCATGGGACATGCGAAACCGCCGTGCTGCGACGCCGATATGCCCCAGATCGATCACGACGTGCTGAACGCTTTCCTCCACGCATTGCGGAGATTCAACCGCGGACGGTAGAGCCCGAGGCGCATGGCAGCGGCCCCGGTTCAGCGGTGGATCCGGTAGTGCATGTGGGTGACGCCGTCCCCCTCGAGGACCCGGGTGTTTTCGAGCTCGATGTGCTCGGGACCGAGGTGGTCGAAGAGACGGCGTCCCTGGCCGAGCAGCACGGGGATGACGTGGATCTCGAGCTCGTCGAGGACGCCCGCAGCGAGCGCCAGCTGCGCGACCCCAGCGCCGTGGACGAGCACGTTCTTGTCGCCCGCAGCCTGCTTGGCCTCGGTCATCGCGGTCCTGACGTCGGACACGTACCTGACCAGCGGCCATCGCTCCGGCGCGTCCTTCTTGCGGGTGAGGATGAAGATCGGCACGCCGTCGTGGTGATCGCCGCCCCAGCCGCCCGCTGGCTCGAAGGTCCCCCGGCCGGCGACGACCGCTCCGGTCGCCATGAACTCATCGACCACCTGAGCGTTCACGCCCGTGAGATGGCCGAGATCCTCGCGGTCGCCGTCGGCGTTCGTGAGGACCCACTCGTGCAGGCGCTCCCCGCCGTCGCCGAGCCCGTTGTCACGTCGTTCGTTGGGCCCCGCGATGAACCCGTCGAGGGACATGGACATGTAGAGAACGGTTGCGGACATGGCGTGGCCCCTCTGGTCTGTGATCGTGGCTTCCAGCGGATCGCTGGTCTGCCACCTGCCAGCTAAGACCGTCGGCTCAGGCACGAGTCATCGGTCCTCACAGCGCGTCTTTGCCGCGCGGCGCCTGGACCGCGTCGATCGGCACACGCTCGTCCTCGTGGACCGTGTCCGCGACGGCGACCGCGACGAGCACGGCGGCCGAAGCCGCGATCCCGACGATCAGCGTGAGTGGCGAGGTCGCGATGGCGAAGATCGCCAGTGCCACCAGGCCCACCGGCCGCGACCGCGGGACGTGCCCGAGCGCCGCGCGCATGAACAACGCCTGCGCGAGCAGGAACAGCGCCGGCCCGCCGAACGTCAGCAGCGTGAAGCCGAGGGTGGCGTCGTCGCCGGGGTGGGCGATCGCGAGCTCGTCGCCGACCGCGATGCCGACGAGCGCGAGCACCATCAGCGTCAGCGTCCACGTGCCAAGCCAGCCGACAGCGCCGGCGTCCTCGGCGCGCTCGGCCAGCTCGACGCCGATGTGCTCGGAACGGTGGAAGTAGCACCACCACAGCGCGACGGTCCCGGTGAAGCCGATCGCGAGAGCAAGCAGGCGCCCGACCTCGAACGGCTCGCCGGTGAACGCGGTGCCCATCGTCAGGACCGTCTCGCCGAGGGCGATGATGAAGAACAGCCTGAAGCGCTCGACGAGATGCCCGCCGGCGATCTCGGTGTGGGAGAGATCGATCGCGCGGCCGCGGCCGGGCAGCCAGTGCAGGGACCACGTGCCGGCGTGGGTCGCCACGATGGCGGCACCCCAAAGCGCCAGACGGACGTCGCCGTCGCTGACCGCGCCGGCGACCCAGAGCCCGCCGACGAGCACCTCCCATACGAGGTCGTTGACGAAGTGCTCGCCGAGCGCTCGCCCGCGCAGGGCGATGATCAGAAACAGCGAGCGCCCGATCTGGATCAGCAGGTAGCCGGTGACGAACAGCCACGCCCGCCCGTCGAACGCCTCGGGGATCGCGGCCGACATGAGCAGGCTCGCGAACATCAGGCCGACGAGCAGCAGCCGCACCGCCATGCGGTCGGGGTCGAGCCAGTTCGCTCCCCACGCGACCATGTACCACGCGTAGACGACCGCGAGCGTCAGGATCGCCGTCTCGGCCGCGGTTCGCAGGTCGACGTGCTCGAGCAGGTGGTGCGAGAGCTGCCCGATCGCGAAGACGTAGACGAGGTCGAAGAACAGCTCGAGTGGGGTGACGACGCGCTCCGCGCCGGGTTCCCGCGAGACGGCGATCCTCATCGCCGCGATCCTACGCGGGCGGCGCGCGACTGTCTCGTTGCCCGCACGGCCCGGCTGCATGGATCGATGTGAATAGGTTGCATGGGTAGGCTCGGGAGTTAATGGCGGGCGTGGACGGACCGGTGGCCGGGGATGGAGCGCAGGGCCCGGTCGTGTTTGTGAGTTACAGCCACGCGGACCGCCACTGGCTGGCTCGGTTTGAGGTGATGCTTGCGCCTGAGGTTCGCGGCCGTGGTCTGCAGCTGTGGGTCGACACGGCGATCGGCTCGGGGAGGGTGTGGCGGGCCGAGATCGGGGATGCGATCGGCCGCGCCGATGTCGCGCTGCTGCTGGTGAGCCCCGACTTCCTCGCGTCGGAGTTCGTCATGGACTGTGAGTTGCCAGAGCTCGAGCGCAGGTGCATTCCGCTTGCGTGTGTGTTGTTGCGGGCTTGCCGCTACAAGACGCACGATGCGCTCGAACGTGTGCAATGGACGCACGACCCCGAGCGGCCGATAGCTCAAGCCGCGGACGTCGACGATGCGGTCAAAGCCGTGACGGACTCGTTGCTGGCGATGCTGGACGGCACTTACCCGGACGCTGCCGAGCATGCGCCGGATGGACGGCGCGACCGCACCGGCCGGTGCGTGCGGTTCAACTTTCCAGCGACCGCGCGGCCGTTCGTGGGCCGCGACAAGGAGCTGGACGTGCTCGATGACGCGCTCAAGGTCAATGATCGCGTCACGATCACCGGGCTCGGGGGGGCCGGGAAGAGTCAGCTCGCAGGACGGTATGTCGAGACGCGTGCCGAGCGGTACGACGTGGTCGCTTGGATCCGCGCCGAGGACGGTGGGATCCTCGATCTTGCAAGGCTCGCCGTGAGGGTCGGCGGGGCGATGAACGAGCTGTCTCCGGGCGAGCGGGCGGAGTGGGCTCTCGATTGGCTTCGTGCGTCCGCGTCGCGGTGGCTGCTGGTGCTGGACAACGTCGCGCGCGCCGAACAGCTGGAGCGCTTGCTTCCAAGCTCTCCCCTGGGACGGGTGCTGGTGACCTCGCGTGACCGGGCGACCGCTGATGCCGGCCCGATCATCGAGGTCAACGTGTTCGACGAAGACACGGCGACCGAGTATCTCGTCTGGCGCGCGGGGCGCCCACACGACGAGCGCGATGCTCGCAGGGTCGCCATCGCGCTGGGGTGCCTGCCGCTCGCGCTTGCGCACGCCGCCGCATTGTGCGCAACCGGCACGAGCTTCGGGGAGTATCTGCAATTCGTGCGCGAGCTGCCGGCTCGCGAGCTGTTCGATGCCGGGCCGGAGCTGTTTCATGCGGAGACCGTCGCGCTGACGTGGCAGGCTTCGATCAGCGCCGCGGGCGCGATCGCTCCGCTGGCCCCCGCGGTGTTGCGCGTGGCGGCATATCTCGGGCCTGACGACATACCCAGGTCACTGCTTGCGGGGCTGATCGAGGCGCCGCGCGGCGTCGCCGGTTTGCGTGTGCTGCGGGCGTTTGGCGCGCTCGCACGATTCAGCCTCGCAACGGTCGACGACGACAACATCAGCGTGCACCGCGTGGTCCAGAAGGTCGTGCGTGATGACATCCAAGACATGACCGCGGGCACGGACGCTGTCCGTGCGGTGTACGACGCGTTCGCCGACGTCGCGGTACATGACAGCCAGCGCGGCTCGGCGGCCGAGCCCGCCGCCCCCGGGGCCGCGGGCGCTGTGGCCGCCGCGGGTCTGCCCGGGGACGGATCGATGCGCGAGACGTGGAAGGCGTGCGAGCAACTGCTGCCGCATGTGCTGGCGCTGGCAGACATCGCGAACGACCTGCCCGACGAACTCGCCACGAACGTGCTGGATCTGCACAACCGGGCGATCCGCTACCTGCTCAGTGCCGGCGAGCGCTTCCGGGCGGTTGACGTCGCGATCACCACGGCCGACCTCGCCGGCCTCTTGCATCGGGTCCCCGTGGTCGAGCGGCTCATCGCCCGCATCCAGCTCGCCGACGCCCACCAGTGGATGGGGCACACCAGGACGGCATTGCCAATCGCAAAGCACGTCGCCAACGACTGCGTGCACGCGCTTGGTCTCGCGCATCCGGTGACGCTCAAAGCCAGGGTGCAGCTCGCTCTCTCCTACCAGTGGAAGGGCCTGCTCGCGACCGCGCTGCTTGTCGGACGCGAGGTTGTCGAGAACCGCCAGCGCATCCTCGGCCGTGAGCATCCCGACACGATCGCCGCGAGGATCCAGCTGTCGTGGTCGCTATCGCAGGCAGGACACCTGGAGGAGGCGTTGTCGATCAGGGAGTCCGTGCTCGAGTACCACGAGCGGGTGCTGGGATCCAAGGCGCCGGCGACGCTGTGGACCCGGGCCACCGTGGCGTTGTCGTATCGATCGGCGGGCAGGATCGATGAAGCGATCGAGCTCTTCGAGCGCACCGCTCGCGACCGTCACGCGGTGCTTGGTGAGCTGCACCCCGACACGCTGTGGACGAGGGCCAACCTCGGCAAGTGCTATGAGCTCGCGCGCCGCCACAACGAGGCGATCGCGATCCTCCGAGCCGTCGTTGCTGACTACGAGCATGTGCTTGGCCCAAGCCATTCCGACGCGCTGGGTGCATCGTCGTACCTCGCCAGCGCGTACGAGGCACGCGGGCGCATCAGGCCAGCCATCGCGATCAACGAACGCGTGCTGCCCGTGCGCGAGCGGATCATGCCCGCGCACCCGGACACCGTCGACGCGCGCGCGCAACTGGCCCGCTCCTACTTCGCCGCGGGCCGGACCGACGACGCGATCGCCGTTCAGCGGCGCGTGCTCAGCCACTCCCAACGGGTCTACGGCTCCAAGCACCCTGCGACCCTCGAGGCGCGCTCCAACTTGGCCCGATGGAGCAGCGTCAAGCGCAGCAGGACGTGATGCTGCGATCCGGTGTGCTCTCGTCGGGAGCCGGGCGCCCGGCCGACGTGGATAGCCTGCGGGTATGACCACGCAGCCGCGAGCGTCGCAACCCCAGAGCCTCTACGACGCCGTTGGTGGCGAGCCGACGTTTCACCGGATCGTCGCTCGCTTCTACGAGCTCGTCGAGGTGGACGAGATTCTGCGGCCGCTGTATCCCGAAGCCGATCTCGGCCCGGCCGAGGAGCGCCTGAGGCTCTACCTCATCCAGCATTGGGGAGGTCCCGCGGGCTACACGGAGCTGCGCGGCCCGGGGCGTCTGGCGGCGCGCCACGCGCCGTTTCGGATTGCGCGGGTGCACCGCGACGCCTGGCTGCGTGCGATGCGTACCGCCCTCGACGAGGCCGAACTTGCACCAGCGCACCGCGAGCGCATCTGGGGTCACCTCGAGACGGTGGCGTCGAACCTGACGACCCACGAGACCCCGTCGACCCTCCGCATGCGCTAGCCGCCGGTCGCGCAGCCGCTCAACCCGCCGCTGCGCTGATGTGGGCAGCGATGACCCGCCACGCGCCGCCATCGCGGGTCCAAGTGCGCGTGTAGCGCAAGCGCCCGCTGACGTCCGCATCGCCGATCGTTCCGCGGATCCGCAGCACGACGAACGTCACCGCCACGTCGTCGAGCACCGTCACGCGAACCTCCTCCTCCGTGAGCTCGCTGATCGAGAAGATGCCGGCCCGGTGTGCGGCGAGATCCCCGGCCTTGTCGATCATCCCGCCATCGGGACTGACCGCCAGCAGCTCGGGATGCAGGAGCCGGTCGAGCTCCTCGACGTCCCCCGCGCGCATGGCGGCCTGCAGGGCTCGCTCCGCGAGGAGCACCGACCGTTCCTGCTCGTCGCCGCTCATCGGATCGATCGTATCTCTGCCGAGGCGCCGCGCGCGAGGCAGATGTGAGGCTCCGCGAGGCGAGGGTAAGATCGCCGCCATGCAGCCGGAGATGGGCACGCTGCTGGACGTGGAGATCGGCGAGCTCGAGCGCCATCGGCACACCGTGACGACGCGCTACGGGGCGACCAGCTACCTCGACATCGGCGCCGGACCGCCTGCCGTATTCGTGCACGGACTGGCGACGAGCGCGTACCTCTGGCGCAACGTCATCGCGCGGCTGGCCGGTCAGCGTCGCTGCCTGGCGGTCGACCTCCCACTGCACGGCCACAGCCCGGGCACGGCCGCCCAGGACTTCTCCCTCACCGGCCTCGCCCGGTTCGTCGAGGACTTCTGCGCGGCGCTTGACCTACCGGCGGTGGAACTCGTGGCCAACGACACGGGCGGCGCGATCGCGCAGGTGTTCGCGGCGCTTCACCCGGACCGGGTCGCGACCTTGACGCTGACCGACTGCGACACCCGCGGCAACCTCCCGCCCCGGGCATTCGTGCCGGTCGTGGTGCTCGCACGCCTCGGCCTGATCGCTCCGCTCGGGCGAAGGTTGCTGCGTGACCCCGGCCGCGCCCGCAAGCGCGTCTACGCCACCGGGTTCGAAGACGTCACGAAGCTCCCCGAGGAGGTCGTGGCGGCCTACCTCACCCCGCTGTTCGGCACGGTGGAGAGCGCACGGCAGGTCCAGCGGCTGATCCGCTCGCTGCACGAGCGCGACCTGTTGGCAGTCGAAGACCGCCTGAAACAGCTCACGGCGCCGACGCTGATCGTGTGGGGCACCGGCGATCGGTTCTTCCCCGTGAAGTGGGCGTATTGG
This sequence comes from uncultured Actinomycetes bacterium, assembly GCA_963839905.1. Taxonomy (GTDB): domain Bacteria; phylum Actinomycetota; class Thermoleophilia; order Solirubrobacterales; family Solirubrobacteraceae; genus CADCVQ01. The sequence goes on from CAWIXC010000024.1 coordinate 38,005, forward strand.
TTGCGCGACACCATCCCCGGCGCGCGCACCGTCGTCGAGCTCCCCGGCGCGCGGCTGTTCTTCCCGGACGAACAGGCCGACGAGCTGGCCGCAGCCATCACTCGCCACTGGGCCGCCGCGCGTGAAGAGCAGGCCACGGCCCGGTAATAGACCACGCGAGCGGGCGCCGCATGATCGAACAGGGACCGCTAGCCGCGGTAGCGGTTCGTGATCGGGACGCGGCGGTCGCGGCCGAAGGCGCGGGTCGTGATCTTGATGCCCGGTGGCTGCTGGCGGCGCTTGTACTCCGCGAGGTCGACGAGCCGGATCACGCGGTCGACGTCCTCGGCGGGCAGGCCGCGCGCGACGAGCTGCGAGCGCCCCAGGTCGTGCTCGACGTAGCCCTCGAGGATCGCGTCGAGCACCTCGTAGGGCGGCAGCGAGTCGTCGTCGCGCTGGTCGGGGCGCAGCTCCGCCGACGGCGGGCGCGTGAAGAGCTCCGGCGGGACGAGGCCGCCGCCCGCGCGCTCGTCGCGGCGGCGCGACAATCGATACACGAGCTGCTTCGGGACGTCCTTGATGACGGCGAACCCGCCCGCGCTGTCGCCGTACAGCGTCGAGTAGCCGACCGACATCTCCGACTTGTTGCCGGTCGTCACCACGAGCCAGCCGAACTTGTTCGACAGCGCCATCAGCAGGTTCCCGCGGATGCGCGCCTGCAGGTTCTCCTCGGTGAGGTCGGGCTCGCGGCCTTCGAACGGCTCGGCCAGCGCCGTGTCGAAGGCCTTCATCATCGGCTCGATCGGCAGCTCGAGCAGCTCGCAGCCGAGGTTCTCCGCGAGCCGGTGCGCGTCGCCGCGCGTGCCCTCCGAGGAGTACGGCGACGGCATCGTCACGCACGTGACGCACTCGGGCCCGAGCGCGTCCACCGCGATCAGCGCCACGAGCGTCGAGTCGATGCCGCCACTGAGACCCAGCACGACGTGCTCGAAGCCGTTCTTGCGCGTGTAGTCGCGGGTCCCGAGGACGAGCGCCCCGTAGACCTCGTCGACATCGTCGAGCAGCGGCGCGACGGCCGGTGCGGCCAGGGGCGCGTCCGCCGCCCGCTCGCGCACCGTGAACGAGCCGAGCTGATCGACGGTGCCCGCAGCAGCCGCCGCCGGCGCGCGGCGGCGGGTGTCACGCAGGCGCGCAGTGCCGGCCGCGACCGTGTCGACCTCCGCAATCAGCAGCGCCTCCTCGAACTGCGCGGCCCGCGCGATCGGCGTGCCCTCGTGGTCGAGCACGACCGACATGCCGTCGAAGACGAGCTCGTCCTGGCCGCCGACGAGGCCGCAGTACGCGACCGCGGCGAGGTCGTCGCGCGCGCGCTGGGCGAGCATCCGCTCGCGCCGCAGCCCCTTGCCGGCGTCATACGGCGACGCCGAGATGTTCACGATCAGCCGCGCGCCCGCGAGCGCCTCGTCGCTCAACGGCGGGCCCGGCTGCCAGATGTCCTCGCAGATCGTCAGCCCGACCGTGACGCCGTCGACCTCGATCGTCGCGCCGCGCGCACCCGGCTGGAAGTAGCGCAGCTCGTCGAAGACGCCGTAGTTGGGCAGGTGGACCTTGCGATAGCTCGCCTGAACGGCCCCGTCCGCGAGGACCGCCGCGGCGTTGTGGACGTCCTCCGCGCGCTCCGGGTAGCCGACGATCGCGACGATGCCGTTCGCCTCGCCGGCGAGGCGGTGCAGCGCGGCGCGCGCGTCGGTGAGGAAATGCTCCTTGAGCAGCAGGTCCTCGGGCGGGTAGCCGGTGAGCGCGAGCTCCGGGAAGCAGACGAGCTGCGCCCCCGCGTCGCGCGCGTCGGCGATGAGGCCCGCGATCCGCGCCTCGTTGCCGGCGATGTCGCCGACGACGGCGTCGAACTGGGCGAGCGCGATGCGAAGCGGTGCGGGCATCGCTCGCGGGCTACCCGCCGTCCCGGCCGAGCCAGTACTCGACGAACGCGCGCAGCCGCTGGTCGTCGGGGCCGCGCGCGTCGAGGCGGCGGTCCGTCGTGAGCCCGACGACGGGCACCCGCAGGCCGGGCTGGCGCACGACGAGCACGGCCTGCCCGGCGGCGCGCACCTGCGCGGTCGCGGGGCCGCCGATGTCGAGCGCCAGCTCGCGCAGCGCCGTGGTGAGCCGCTCGTCGCTGTAGAGCAGGACGACGTTGCCGCGCGCGACGGCCGGCCGCGCGCCCTCCACGCGCTCAGCGCCCGGCCCGCCGCCGGAGCGGTCCACGGTCGCGTCGTCGCGCGCGTTGAGGATCAGCATGACGGCGACGGCACCGGCGACAGCGAGCACCACGATCGACAGCGCGACGGCGGCCCGCCGCACGGCTAGCGGTCCGTCCGGGGGCGGGCAGGAGGGGGCACTAGGCCCCGCTCGGAACGGACGGGCCGGCCGCGGCCTTGCGCCGGCCGCGCGCGGCGCGCCGGGAGATCGACGCGCCCGCGGCGAGCGCGTCGATCGCCTCGCGCAGCTCGCTCGCGAGGACGTCGACATCGGATAGCGCGTCGTAGTCGGCGAGCAGGCCGAAGCCCAGCCGCCCGTCGTAGCTCATGACCGCGATGCCGAGCGCCTGGCGGCCGGTGATCGGGACGACCGGATACAGCGCGCGCAGCCGCCGCCCCAGCAGGTACAGCGGGAACTGCGGCCCGGGCACATTCGTCACGACGAGGTTGAAGAACCGCTGGCTGGGCTGCAGGCGCGCGGCCTGGCTCATGATCGTCGGCGATGCAAACCCCGCGAGCTCGGTCAGCGTGCGCGCGTCGATGGCCTCGCGCGTGCCCTCGAGGACGCTCGTCACATCGCGGATCGCGCGGTACTGCTCGACGGGATCCTCGATGCCGACCGGCAGCGGCGCGTCCAGCGGCGCGACGACGCTCTCGTGCTCCGGGTCGTCGGAGCGCACGGAGATCGGCACGAGCGCCCGCAGCACGAGGTCGCGCGTGTCGACGCGGCGGTGGCGCAGGTAGCGCCCGAGCGCGCCCGCGACGACCGCGAGCACCGCGTCGTTGACGGTGCCGCCGAGCGAGTCCTTGATCGCGCGCAGCTCGCCGAGCTCGGCGTCGACCCAGGTGTAGCGCCGGTGCGGCCCTACCTTGACGTTCAGCGGCGTTGGCGGCGCGGGCTCGAGGCCTGCGAACGCCAGCGCGCCGGAGGCCTGCAGCCGCTCGCGCGTGCCTCGGACGATCCGCCGCGGCCCGCGAAGGACCGCGCGCGCGGAGCGGCGCAGCTCGCGCGGCTGCGTCGCGCGCTCGAGCAGCGCGTCGGAGAGCAGCTGCGCAGGGGTGGGCAGCGGGCGCGCGACCCACGGGCTCGCCGGGCCGGGCGGCGGCGCCGCGTCGGGCTCCGTGTCGAAGAGCACCCGCGTGATGTCGACCGACAGCTCGCCGTCGACCAGCGCGTGATGGCTCTTCGCCACCAGCGCGAACTGCCCGTCCCACAAGCCGTCGACGAGCGAGAGCTCCCACAGCGGCTTCGTGCGATCCAGCGGCTGCGCGAAGAGGCGGCCCGCGAGGTTCTTCAGCTGCTCCTCGGAGCCGGGGGCCGGCAGCCCCGCGTGGCGCAGGTGGTAGCGCAGGTTGAAGTGCGGGTCGTCGACCCAGACGGGGCGGCCCTGGTCGAGCGGGACCTCGGCGAGGCGCTGGCGAAAGCGCGGCACGAGGTGCAGCCGCGCCTCGACGTGCGCGCGCAGCTCGTCCCACGTCGGCGCCGGGCCTTCGAAGATCGTCACCGATGCGACGTGCAGCCGCGCGCCGGCCTTCTCGAGGTGCAGGAACGACGCGTCGAGCGCCGTGATGCGGTCACCGTGGGCCATGTGCGCTACATCTTCCACGAAGCGCGGGCGGACGCGGGTATACGCTGCGCGGCATGGCGCCGCTCACACTCGAGATCGTGGAGGGACCCGACGCGGGAACGACCGCGACGCTCGAGGGCGCGATCGAGATCGGCCGCGGCCCCGCGGTGGGTCTCGCGCTGAGCGACGACCAGGTCTCGCGCCGCCACGCGCGCATCACCGCGCACGACGGTGGCGCCCTCGTCGAGGATCTCGGCTCGTCCAACGGCACGTTCGTCAACGACCAGCCGGTGCACGCGCCGACGCCCGTGTCCGCGGGCGACGAGCTGCTCGTCGGGGTGTCGGTCCTGCAGCTTCGAAGCGCCAAGCAGGTCGCGGCGAAGCCGTCGGGGGTGCGCAAGGTCCCGCCCGCGCTGGCGGTCGCGCAGCGCCAGCCGGACTTCGTGGAGCCGCCTGCTCAGGCTTCCCCGCGCCCGCAGGTCCCCGAGCTCGATCGCCTGCTCGACGCGCGGACGAAGGCGCAGGCGCGGCTCGCGCCGTTCGCGCTGCTGCTGCTCGTGATCCTCGTCGTCGCGATCTACCTCGGCACGCAGTCGGCCTGATCAGCGCGCTGGCCGGCCCGACGCCAGCGCGCGGGTGGCGGCCGTCAGCGCGCCGCAGCTCGCGAAGCGCTCCGCGGGCTCCTTCGCCATCGCGCGCGCGATGACCTCGTCGACGCCCGCGGGCAGGTCGCCGCGGCCGACGGCCGGCGGGTCCTCGTTGAGGTGCGCGCGCAGGACGTCGATCTCCTTGGCGTGGCGAAACGGCGGCGCGCCCGTCAGGCACTCGTACAGCAGGCAGCCGAGCGCGTACTGATCGGCGGCGCCGGTCGCCGCGTCGCCGCGGATCTGCTCGGGCGCCGCGTAGTCGGTGGTGCCGACGAACTCCCCGGGCTTCGTGAGGCGCTCGGTCGCCGAGGTGTCCCGGGTCAAGCCGAAGTCGGTCAGGTAGCAGTGGTCGGAGGACTCGGGCCCCGCGCCGGACGCCACGAGCACGTTGGCGGGCTTGACGTCGCGGTGCACGAGCCCGCGCGCGTGGGCGGCGTCGAGCGCGGCGCCGACCTGGCCGACGATCGACACGGCGCGCTCGAGCGACAGCGGCCCGTCGCGTCGCAGCAGCCCGTTGAGGTCGAGGCCTTCGACGAACCGCATCGTGATGAACAGCAGCCCGTCGGCTGTGCCGGCGTCGTAGAGCGGGACGATGTTCGGGTGGTCGATCGCGGCCGCCAGGCGCGACTCGCCTTCGAAGCGCTCCTTGAAGCCCGCGTTGGCGGCGAGCTCGGGCGGCAGCACCTTGAGCGCCACGACCCGGCCGAGCCGCTCGTGGCGCGCGCGGTAGACGACGCCCATGCCTCCGCGCGCGACCACGTCGAGGATGCGATGCCCGGCCACGACCGACCCGACGAGGCCCTCGTCGCCGCGGACGCTGAGCACCACGATGACGCAGCCCCCGATCAGCAGCCGGTCGCCGGCCGCGAGGCGCGTCGGCTCGGAGATCTCGACGTCGTTGATGAGCGTGCCGTTCGACGAGCCGAGGTCCTCGACGATCGCGCCGCCGGCGTCGGCGCGGATCCGCGCGTGACGGCGCGAGACGAGCTGGTCGGCGAGGTGGAGGTCGGCGGCCGGGTCGCGGCCGATCACGAGCACGTCGCCGAGCGCGATGCTCGTCCCGGCGCCCGCGCCCTCCACGATCTCGAGCCTCAGCATCGCCACGCCCGCGAGCGTACACAGCGCCCGCGTGGCCCTCGGGGCCGCGCGTCAGCGTCCGGCGAAGTACACGACGAGCACTGCCGCCGTGGTGAGGATCGTCGCGAGCGACACGATCGACGGGCCGAGCTTGCGGCTCGCTGCGCCCCGGCGGCGCGGGGGCGAGGGGGGCGTGAAGGTGCCGAAGGGCTCCGCGACCGGCGCGGGGGCGGACGGCGCCGCGAGGGGCGCCTTCGGCGCGGCGCGGCCCGCAGGGGCGGGCGGCTTCAGCCGGGCCGCCGCCGCGGGTGGTGGCGGAGCCGGGGGCGCGGGCTTCGCTCTCGGCGGCGCCGGGACCGGCTCGGGCGCCGGCATCGCGCCCGCCGGCGGCGGCGCCGGGACCGACTCGCGGGCTGGCTTCGAGCCCGCCGGCGGCGCTGGCGCGATCGTGGGGTCGGGCGCCGCGGGCCGCTGGCGCAGGATCGTGCGGTCGGGGTCGTCCAGCGGATCGAGCTGCACGGCAAGCCGCGTGGCGCCGCGGTCGGGCTCCGGCGCCGCTTCGATCTCGACGACGAACGTCGTCTGACCCAGCCGGATCGTCTCTCCGCCGCGCAGCGCGACGCCGCCGACGATGCGCCGGCCATCCACGAACGTGCCGTTCGTCGAGCCCAGGTCCTCGATCACCACGACCCCGGCGGCGACGCGGATCTCGGCGTGGCGACGCGAGGTCTCCTCGTCGTCGAGTGTGATCGTCGCGTTCTCCCGCCCGAGGACGACCGTCTCTGCGAGCTCGAAGCGGCGCCCGGCCAGCGGACCTGATCGTGCGACGAGCGCGGGCACGGCGGTCAGCCTAGCCAGCGCACGCGTCGCGAAGCAAGTCGGCGTAGCCCGCGCCGCTGGGCGGACGATCGGCCGGGTCCTTCGCCAGCGCGCGGTTCAGGACATCCCCGAACGGCGCCGCCAGGTCCGACCGGCTCGCGCACGGGTCGCGCGGCTCGGACTCGAGGTGCGCGAACGCGGCGGCCATCGGGGCGGCTGACTTCGACGCGAACGGCGGCACCCCCGCCACACACTCGTACAGCACGCAGCCGAGGCCGTAGATGTCGCTCGCCGGGGACGCGGCGTCGCCGCGGATGCGCTCCGGCGCGATGTAGTCAAGCGTCCCGAGGATCTGCCCGGGCCGTGTCAGCGGCTCGTAGCCGGCGCCCTTCGCGAGGCCGAAGTCCGTCAGCGCCGCGGCGCGCGCGTCGTCCTCGTCGAGCATGATGTTCGAGGACTTGATGTCGCGGTGCACGAGCCCCGCCGCGTGCAGCGCGTCGATCGCGCCGCCCATCTCGGTCGCGATGCGGACGACCTCCGAGGCGGGCAGCGGGCCGTCACCGCGCACGTGCTGCTCGAGCGAGCGGCCGCGGACGAAGCGCATCGCGAGGTACTGGCGCCCGTCGATCTCGCCCGCATCGACGACCTTCACGAGATGGCGGTGGTCGACGGCCGATGCCGCGCGCGCCTCGTGCAAGAAACGCTGGCGGTAACGCGCGTCGTTGGCCAGCTCGACGCGGATGAGCTTCAGCGCGACGGGCTCGGCGGAACCCTCCCGGCGTGCGAGGAACACGCAGCCCATCGCCCCTTCGCCGCGCTTCTCCACGAGGCGGTACGGGCCGAGGGTGTCACCGGCTTTGAGGTCAGCCTTGACCGCGCGGTGCTTCACACGATTAGGATAGCCCCGCATCCGGGCCGCGGGGAAATCGGCCAGCGACGACGAGCATTAATGTGGACTCCTCCCGGCGACGCCTCGCGATCTTCTACCTGACCCTTGTCGCGGTGCTCGGCGGGGTGACGGCGTTCGTGCTGTCGTCCGGCCACGACAAGGATCCGCCGGCGCCGATCGCGGGCGGCTATGTCGTGCAGCCAGGCTCGTGCTTCGGCGAGCGCTTCGAGATCGAGCAGTCCGGTCAGTTCGTCGGCATCGCGGGGGAGCGATCGAGCGGCGGCGACGTGCGCCTCGAGGACGGGCGCGTCACCGGCGACGTGAGGTGCGCCGACGGCGCGACCCGGCCGGTCGACCTGCGCCCGGGTCGCGAGGCGCTCGCCGGCACGGTCGGCGGCAGTCCGTTGAATGCCACGCTCGATCGCGAGCCGCCCGCGCCGGGGGCGCGCGTGCGCGTGCCGTCGGCCATCGCGGGCGACTACACGCTGTCGCCGCGATCGGAGTGCATCGGGGCGTCGTTCGCGCTCGAGGAGCGCGGCGACGTGCTCGAGCTCGAGGGCAAGTCGAAGTCGAGCACGGGCGAGCTGCGCTACGCGGACGGCGCGATCACCGGGGAGGTCATGTGCAAGGGCGCGGCGCGCACGATCGCGATCGCCGGGCAGGCCGCCAACCGCGGGCTGACGCTCACGATCGGAGCGCCGGGGGCGCCGGGCTTCGAGCGCGTTGCCGCCGAGAAGCAGCGCGAGTTCGGCCACACGCTGGCCGCGCTGTTCGTCGTGATCGCGATCGTCATGCTGGCCGCGCGCTTGATGGGGGCGGCGATGCTGAAGGTCGGCCAGCCGCGTGTGATGGGCGAGGTGCTCGCCGGGATCCTGCTGGGGCCGACGCTGCTGGGCCGGCTCGCGCCCGAGGTGCAGGCGGCGATCTTCCCGAGCGACGTCATCCCGTACATCGGGGCCGCGGCCAACCTCGGCCTGATCTTCTACATGTTCCTCGTCGGCCTCGAGCTTGACTTCGGCCAGCTCAAGGGCCGGCTGTCGCAGACGGTCGCGATCTCGAATGCCGGCGTGCTGCTCCCGATGGCCGCCGGCCTGCTCGTGGCGCTGCCGATCTACGACCTCGTCGCGCCAGATACGAACTTCGTCGCGTTCGCGCTGTTCATGGGCGTCGCGATGTCGATCACCGCGTTCCCGGTCCTCGCGCGGATCCTGACCGAGCGGCGCATGCTCAAGCGGCCCGTCGGAGCGATCGCCCTCGCCGCGGCGGCGATCGACGACGTCTCGGCGTGGTTTCTCATCGCGCTTGCGACCGCGGTCGCGACGGCCAGCTCCGCCACGGGGGTCGTGTCGACGATCGCGCTGGCGGTCGCCTTCTGCCTCGTCATGGGGTTCCTCGCGCGCCCCCTGCTCGCGCGCGTCTCGGTCGCCTACGACGAGGCCGGCCGCGTGCCGGTGGCGTGGATCACCGCGATCTTCGCTGGCGTGCTGCTGTCGGCGTACGCGACCGAGACGATCGGCATCGCGCTGATCTTCGGCGCGTTCGTCATGGGCGCGATCATGCCGCGGCGCGCGGAGCTCACCGAGGACGTGACGCGCCGGATCGAGGACTTCGTCGTGCTCCTGCTGCTGCCGCTGTTCTTCGCCTACACGGGTCTGCGCACGGACGTGGGGCTGCTCGAGCGGCCCGAGCTCATCCTGCTGACGCTCGTCCTGCTCGCCGTCGCGATCGGGTGCAAGTTCGGCGGCGCGATGCTCGCCGCCCGCGTGACGGGGCTCTCGCGGCGCGAGTCCGCCGTGATCGGCGCGCTCATGAACACGCGCGGGCTGACCGAGCTCATCGTGCTCAACCTCGCGCTCGAGAAGGGCGTCATCTCCGAGGCGCTGTTCGCCGCGCTCGTGATCATGGCGCTCGTCACGACGTTCATGACCGGGCCGCTCTTGAAGCTGCTCGATCCGAAGAACGAGTACGGCGCGCCCGTGAAGGAGGAGCTCGAGACGGCGCGCCGCGACTCGCTGGTCGACTCGCCGTTGCCGGTCCCCGACCAGTCGATCCTGCTCGCGCCGCAGGCCGACGGCGCGCTCGACCAGCTGCTCGCGCTGGCCGAGCCGCTCGCGCGCTCGGAGCCGCCGCGCGAGCTCATCCTCGCGCGGCTCGCGCAGCCGCGCGGCGGCTCGGCGGTGCGCGGTGGCCTGCAGACGCAGGATCGCCAGCTCGGGCAGGCGTGGGCCGAGGTCGGCGGGGCTCGCGCACGGCTGCTCGATCGCGGTGTGGCCGCGCGCGCCGTCGCGTTCACCTCGGTCGCGCCCGGCCGCGACCTCGTCGAGATGGCGACCTCGGAGGAGGTCGACCTCGTGATCATGGACGGCCGCCGGCCGCTGCTCGGCGAAGGCGTGCCGCGGGGCGACGTGGGCGTCGTGCTCGCTGGCGCGCCGTGCGACGTCGCGGTGCTCGTCGCGCGCGAGGACGCCGAGCTCGGGATCGGCGCGACGGCCGCGGTGCTCGTGCCGTTCAGCGGTGCCGAGCACGACTGGGCGGCGCTCGAGCTCGGGGCGTGGATCGCCGCGGCGAACGGCGCGCCGCTGCGGCTGCTTGGCGCGGCCGGCACCTCGGAGTCCGGGCGCGACGCGACCCGCCTGCTGGGCAGCGCGTCGCTCGTCGTCCAGCAGTTCACGGGGATCGCGGCCGAGCCGCTGATCGCGGAGCCGGGCATGCCAGGGCTGATGGCCGCGGTCGAGGGGGCGGGGCTGCTCGTCGTCGGGCTCTCGGACCGCTGGCGCAAGGAGGGCCTTGGGGCGACGCGCTCGGAGCTCGCGCGCTCGGCGCCGGCGCCGGTGCTCTTCGTCCGCCGCGGGATCCGGCCGGGCGCACTCGCGCCGCGGGGCGACGTCACGCGCTTCTCGTGGTCCTCGCCGGGTCACGGGCCCGGCCCGGCGGTCACCGGCGCCGGCTGACGGCGCCCTTCGTCCGTTACGGGCGCCGGTGCACGCCGGAGAGCCGCGGCAGGTCGAGCAGCTCCTCCGGCACCTTGTTGATCGCGGAGAACTCGCGCACGAGCCGGTTGCCGCTCGGGTCGGGGTTCACGGTCGCGAGCACCGGGTGCAGCTCGTGCTCGACCGGCGTCGACCAGCCCGTCGTCCGGAACTCGCCACCGCTCTCGATCCAGGTGAGCTCGAGCAGCGGCAGGACGACGATCTTCGTCCAGTTCGCGAGGACCCACGAGACCCAGTAGAAGACGATCGCCTGGACGGGCATGAGGCCCACCTCGAGCACCTGGCTGAGCACGTAGAGGATCACGAACTCACCGGTCGCCAGGACGAACGTGAGCCACGGCGGCTGCCACTTGATGACGTGCGGATAGAAGAGGATGTCGAGCACGACGCCCATGACGAGGTAGATCCCGATCAGGACGATCCAGCCCTCGTTATGCGTGACGAGCGACAGGATGAGCCCGAGGATGGCCGGGCCGACGAGGATGGCGGTGCGCGTCTGCGTCCGCCCGAGGGGTGTGGGGCACATCAGGCCAGTTGCTCCGTCCTGCGCACGGTGCGCATCGCTTGCGCGCTCTGCCTGCCGAGCGAGATCTGCATCTGCAGCCGGCTGGGGAAGGGCCGCTGCTTGAGCTTCTCGGCGCGCGCGCAGTCGGCCACGAAGCGCCGGCCGATGTACTTCAGGCCGGCGATCGTGTCGCCGTGGGGGATCACGTTGTTGGCGATCAGGCCCATCGCGCACAACCGCGAGTCGGCGCGGTCGAGCTTGGGGACGCCGCAGTTCGTCAGCAGCGGGATGCGCCCGTTCTCGACGGGGATCTCGTAGTGCTCGACGAGCCTGCGCAGCAGCGGCAGGGTCAGCGCGGACTTCTGAAAGCCGGTGCCGGCCACGATGCCGGTGACGTCGAGCGAGCCGGGATCCTCGCCGTGGCGGTTTGAGACGTGGATCCGCAGCCCGGCCGGGCCCGGCTGCACCCGGTCGATCTCGCCGACGAGCTCGGCGAACCGCCCTTCGGCGGTGCCCTGCTCGATGCGCGCCTGCCAGCCGCGGCGCCGCGGGGCGGTGCCCTTGAGGATGCTGCCGAGGAACGCGATGCGCTGCTCGAAGGACAGGCCCTGGAACGTGTCGACGCCCAGCGCCTCGAACAGGCAGCGCGGGACGTTGAGGTCCTGCTCGTCGGGTGCAGGGTTGCGCCGCAGCGCGAGGACGTGGGCGCCCTCGTCGAGCGCGTTGGCCCACTCGTTGATCGAGGCGATGCCCGCACCGAGCACGACGTAGCGCCCGTCGCGGGCGTACTGCTTGGCCTCGTACGCCTGGACGATCCGGTCGGCCATCGCCGGGTCCTGCTTGGCCTCGGCGAGCACCGGGGGGAAGACGAGCGGGCCGTGCCCGAGCGCGAGCATCACGTGCTTGGCACGGCCGAGGAGGTTGGCGTCCTCGTCGTAGAGGACGAAGTGGGGGACCTCGGCCTGCTCGCGCTGCAGCCACCCGACGCGCTTGGCGACCCGCGAGCCGTCCCAGTTCAGCCGGCGCGCGACGACGCCGGCCTCGGCGAGGATGTCCGGGACGCCCGGGTTGTACTTGCGACGCGCCGAGCGCAGCAGCGGCTTGGGGCTGCGATGCGCCCATGCGTCGAGCTGGCCGAACGTCGGCCAGTCGGCGGGCAGGAAGTGCGACTCGGACTCCGAGCGCAGGACGGTCTGCCCGAGGTTGTAGGCGAACTGCTGGTAGGTGCCGACGGGGTTGTCGCTCGGGCCGTAGATCGTGATGTCGCGCGGCTCGAAGCCCAGGTAGATGGCGGTCGAGTAGACGATCAGCGAGCCGAAGCCGTCGCCGACGATCGCGATCGTGGAGTCCCGTGGTCCGGTGGTCGCCATAGCGGGCAACCATGGGCCACGGAGGGTGTCGCAGTCAAGGGGCGCGGGCCGGGCGTCCGATTGTCGTAAGGAATCCGGGCTCGTTCACAAGCGCGCACGTCACGTTAAGAACCACGTAGCGAAACCGCGCTAGCTTCGCGCCCTTGATGTCGGCATCGGACGACTCACACATCGGGAGGGTCATCGACGGCTACCGCATCGAGTCGGTGATCCGGCGCGGTGGCATGGGCGTGGTCTACCAAGCCCATCAGCTCGAGCTCGACAGGCCGGTGGCGATCAAGCTGATCCACAAGGCCTTCGCCGCCGACGCTTCCTTCCGCGAGCGCTTCAAGCGCGAGTCGATGCTGGCCGCAAAGATCCGGCACCCCCACGTCGTCACCGTCCACGATGCCGCGGATTGCGACGGCGAGCTGTACATCGCCATGGACCTCGTCGAAGGCACGGACCTCGCGCAGGTCATCGGCGGGTCGGGGCCGATCGAGCCGGCGCGCGCGACGGATCTGGTCATGCAGGTCGCCGGCGCCTTGGACGCGCTGCATCGAGGCCAGCTCGTGCACCGCGATGTCAAGCCGGCGAACATCCTCGTCGGCGAGCTTGACGAGCGAGACTACGTCTACCTCACCGACTTCGGGGTGGCCAAGCACATTCCCTCGGAGATCGGCCTCACGCTCCCCGGGGTCATGCCCGGGACGCCGGATTACATGGCGCCCGAGCAGGTGCAGGGTCACACGATCGACGCACGTGCGGACGTCTACGCGCTCGGGTGCGTCTTGTACACGGCGCTCACCGGCCAGGTGCCCTACCCCCGCGACAACGACGCGGCGAGGTACATGGCGCATATCGGAGCGGCGCCGCCATCCCTCGCGGCGGTCGTCGAAGGGCTCCCCGGGGAGCTCGACCGCGTGGTGGCTCGAGCGCTGGCCAAGGATCCCGCCGACCGCTATCCGTCGGCCGGAGACCTTGGCCGCGCCGCGGTGGCCGCGCTCGCAAGCCGCAAGCCGGACGAGCCCGAGCGAACGGTCGCGCAGGGCGAGGCCAAGCCGACGGTGGTCGCGGCTGCGCCGACGCAGGCGGGTTCGCACGACCGACTGCCGGGCGCCGAGGCGGTGGCATCGGACGGGACACGTACGCCGGCTGACCAGCCGCTCCGCATCGCCGCTGCGCCGGTGGCCGCTGCGGGCGGCGGCGCCCCACCACCGAGCGGGACCTCGAGCGGGTCGACGGCCGATGGGAGCGGCGATTCGACGTCGTCGCGGCGCCGGAAGGTCGCGCTGATCCTCCTCCTACTCGCCTGTCTGGCCGCCCTCGCTGTCGCGATCACCGCGACCCGACCCGACGACGGCGAGCACGAGCCCGTAGCGGACGTCCTCGTGCTCATCGACCTGTCGAAGTCGATGAGCGCTTCACTCGGCGACCCGGACATGCCGGGCTACACCCGCATCGAGGCCGTGCGGGACTTCGCGATCCCGCGCATCGGCTTCCTCGACCAGGCGGGCGACCGGGTGGGCGTTTGGCTGATCACCACGTCGAGTCGCAGGCTGCCGCCGAGGTGCCGCGCTCGGCGGCCGTGCGAGCTGCAGCCGTTGACCACAGCCACCCTGGACGTTCGCACCCGCGTCCAGGAGGCGATCACGCCGACCGATCAGACTTCCCCCCGGCTGGGGCCCAACAACGGCGGCACGCCCCTGTACAAGAGCATCCGAGCGGGCGTGCAGGCGCTGCAGCGTGACAGGGCACCCGACGGAGCCTTGAAGTCGCTCGTCGTCGTGACGGACGGCGACGCCGACGAGAACAAGGTCCGCAACGAGGACGACCCACCGACGGTGCTCCCGGGCCTGGTCAGCGAGGGCAATCCGGTCCAGGTCCTCATCACCGCCGCCGGCGCCGAGCTCTGCGAGAAGGAGCTGATTCCCAACGTCGTCGAGGTCTTCGGCGGAGCCTGCTACGACGCCTCGACGATCGACGAGGTGCAGACGGCGCGTAAGGCGATCGGCCAGGCCCTTCGGGGCCGGTAGCGCCCTATCGACTCGCTCGGCTCTTCTACTTCGCATCGGTGCCCGGGTGACGACCTCCGAGCCGTTCGTCATCGTGTGGGTCCATGGCCCCGATCGCCCACCTGGACGTCGACGCGTTCTACGCGAGCGTCGAGCTGCAGCGCCGGCCCGAGCTGCGCGGGCTGCCGGTGATCGTGTCGGGGTCCGGCCCGCGAGCGGTCGTGACGACGGCGTCCTACGAGGCGCGCAAGTTCGGCATCGGGTCAGCGATGCCGACGGCGCGGGCGAGGCGGCTGTGCCCGGACGCGGTGCTCGTCGCGCCGGACTTCGATGCCTATCGCGCCGCGTCGCGCAAGATCATGGACCGCGTGCGCGCGCAGGTCGAGCGCGTCGAGGTCGTGGGGCTCGACGAGGCGTACCTCGACCTCGACGGCCTGCTGTCGCCGCGCGCGGCGATGCGCCGGCTCGTCGAGGAGATCAGGGCGCAGACCGGCCTTGACTGCTCGATCGGGATCGGCCCGAACCGGCTCGTCGCGAAGGTCGCGTCGGATGCCGAGAAGCCGCGCGGGTTCGTCGTGCTCTCGCGCGAGCAGGCGTGCGAGCGCTTCGGCGGGTTTTCGCCGGGCCTCGTGCCGGGGATCGGCCCGAAGACGGTGGCGCGCCTGGAGGCGATGGGCATCACGACGCTGGCGGCCCTCGCCGCGGCGCCGATCGAGACGCTCGTCGCGCGCTTTGGCACCAACCAGGGGCCGGACCTGCAGCGGCGGGGGCGCTTCGAGGGGTCGGCGGAGCTGACGCTCGACCGGGTGGCGGTGTCCGAGTCGCGCGAGACGACGTTCGACGCCGACATCTCCGACCCCGCGCGCCTCGAGGCGATCCTCACCGACTTGACCGGTCAGCTGTGCGAGAAGCTCGCCGCGCAGGAGCGCCGCGGGCGCAACATCGCGATCAAGGTGCGCCTCGACGACTTCACGACGGTGACCCGCGCGCGCACGATCGGCGTGTTCACGAACGACGTGACGACGGTGGCCGGCGTCGCGGTCGCGCTGCTGCGCGAGTACGCGCCGGCGCGGCCGGTGCGGCTGCTGGGCGTGCGCGTGGCGTCCTTCGAAGCCGCGGAGGCCGCCGAGCCGGCGGCCGACCAGCTCGCGCTGCCGTTGTAGCGTGAACGCATGCCGACGCTGACCGTCAACGACATCGAGCTGCACGTCGAGCGCCGTGGCGCCGGCGAGCCGCTCCTGCTCATCCAGGGCATGACCGGCCACAGCCTGCACTGGGGCGAGGGCCTGTTGAGCGCGCTCGAGCGTGACTTCGAGCTCATCCTCTACGACCACCGGGGCGTCGGGCGCAGCGCGCCGTACAGCGAGCCGTTCGCGATCGCCGACCTCGCCGCCGACGCGCTGGGACTGCTCGACGCCCTCGAGATCGAGCGGGCGCACGTGCTCGGGATCTCGATGGGCGGGATGGTCGCGCAGGAGCTCGCGCTCGACGCGCCGGAGCGGATGCTGACGCTGACGCTCGGCGCGACGTACTGCGGTGGCGAGGGCTCGCAGTTCACCGACGAGCGCGTCGTCAACGACCTCGCGATGGCGATCCTCTCGGGCGATGCGGAGCGCAAGCTGCGCGCCGGCTGGGGGTTCAACGTATCGGCCGAGTTCGCGAACGCCGACGGCAACTTCGAGCGCTTCTCGGAGCTCGCGGCCGCCTACCCGGTAGCGCTGCCGATGGTCATGGCGCAGGTGCAGGCGATCATCGCCCACGACACGAGCACGCGCCTGGCCGAGCTCGCGGCGCCGACGCTCGTCGTCCACGGCACCGCCGACCAGATGCTCGCGCCGGCCAACGGCGAGCTGGTCGCAAGCCTGATCCCCGGCGCGCGCCTCGAGCTGCTCGACGGCGTCGGGCACCTGTTCTTCTGGGAGCAGCCCGAGCGGGTCGCGCAGCTTGTGGCCGAGCACGTCGCGGCCGCGCGCGCTTAGCTTAGGCTTCGGCTGCGGGCGGGGTTAGGATCGCTCGCGTGGACTACCTCATGCCGGACTACCGCTCGGCGGCGCTGATCACGATCGACGTGCAGGTCGACACCCTCGACGGTCAGCCGGCCGAGATCGCCGGCACGTCCGCCGCGATGCCGCGCATCGCCGCACTCGCGGCGGGGTTCCGCGATGCGAAGCTGCCGATCGTCCATATCGTGCGCGTCTATCGCAGCGACGGCAGCAACGTCGACATCTGCCGGCGCGCAGCCTTCGAAGCGGGTCTTGAAACCTTCTTCGCCGCCGGCTCGAGCGGGTCGCAGCTGGCACCCGAGATGCTCGGCGATGCGGCCGGGTTCGAGCTCGATGCGAGCGCGCTGCTCGCCGGGCGAAGCCAGGAGGTGCGGCTCGGCGAGATCGCGATGTACAAGCCGCGCTGGGGGGCCTTCTACGAGACGGCCCTCGAGGCTCATCTGCGCGGCCATGGAGTCTCGACGCTGGTGTTCTGCGGCTGCAACTTCCCGAACTGCCCGCGCACCTCGATCTACGAGGCGAGCGAACGCGATTTTCGCGTCGTGCTTGCCGATGACGCCGTCTCCGGCCTGTACGAGAGAGGCAGCGAGGAGCTCCGGCGCATCGGTGTCGGGCTGGCTCCCACGGCCGAGATCGTGCGATCGCTGATCCCGGCCGCGGCAGGCGCGCCGTAGCCGGTGCTCAGTACAGCGCAGCGGCCATCTTGCGGCGGGTCTCGCGGGCGAGTGGGTGCTCGACGCCGAGCTCGTCGAGGATCGCGACGATGACGCGGCGGATGCGCTCGCCGTCACCGTCCTTCGCGGCCAGCAGCGCGACGAGCTTGTCGAGGCCGTCCTCGACCTCGCCGTCGTCGAGCGTGGCGAACGCGTCGGCCAGCTCGGGCGACGCGTCCTGCTCGAGCTCGATGCGTGCCGCCAGGCCGTCCGCGCGGAAGTTGCCGGGCGCGTTTGCCACGAGCTCGAGCGCGCCCGCCGTGTCACCCGCGCGGTAGAGCAGCTGGGCGAGCGCGAACGCGGCGTCGACGTTCTTCGGATCGAGCTCGACGGCCTTGCGCAGCGATGCCTCGTCGCCGGCCTCGAGCAAGAGCTGGGTCGCCGACGGCACGAGGCCGTCGAAGAACAGCTCGACCTGCGACGGCGGCAGCACGCCGACGAACTCCGCGACGATCTCGCCGTCCTGAAACGCCTTCACCGCCGGGATGCCCTGGATCCCGAAGGCGGTGGCGATGTCCGGGTTCTCGTCGGTGTCGATCTTCGCCAGCACGACCTTGCCGTCGCGCGACTCGGCGGCCTTCTCGAGCGTCGGGCCGAGCTGGCGGCAGGGGTTGCACCACGGCGCCCAGAAGTCGACGACGACCGGGACCTCATTTGATCGATCCAGCACCTCGGCCTGAAACTCGGCCTCGCTCACGTCGATGACGGTCATGCCCTGAGGGTACGCAAGGCGGCCGCGCTGCCGGCCCGGCGGCGGGCGCGTGCGGCGGGCTGCCAGGCTTGGGGCATGCTCGAACGGACCGTGGCCGGCGCGGATGGCGTGACCCTCGGCGTCAGCGACGACGGCGAGGGCGTCCCGGTCGTGCTCCTGCATGGCCTGAGCAGCGTGCGCCGCTACGTCGTCATGGGCTCGACCGGCTTGCAGCGCAGCGGGCACCGCGTCATCAGCTACGACGCGCGCGGCCACGGCGCCTCGACGCCCGCGCCGTCGCCCGAGGCCTACGGCTACGACGCGCTGAGCGCCGACCTGGCCGCCCTGCTCGACGAGCTCGAGCTCGAGCGGGCGGTGCTCGCGGGCGCGTCGATGGGGTCGCACACGATCCTGCGCCTCGCGCTCGATCGGCCCGAGCGCGTGGCCGGGCTCGTGGTCATCACGCCCGCCTACGACCCCGTCGCCTTCGACGACCCGTCGCGCGTCGTGCGCTACGACGCGCTGGCGGACGGGCTGCGCCGCGACGGCATCGAGGGCTATCTCGAGGCGTACGACGTGGACCGCCTGCCGGAGGCCTGGCGCAAGGGGGTCGCGACGTTCGTGCGCCAGAGCCTCGCGCGTCACGAGCACCTCGACGCCGTCGCCGACGCGCTGCGCGCGGTCCCGCGCTCGCGGCCGTTCGAGGACCTGCACGCGCTCGAGCAGATCGAGTGCCCGGCGGTGGTCGTGGCCAGCCGCGACGAAGGCGACCCCGGCCACCCGCTCGCGCTCGGCGAGGCGTACGCGGAACTGCTGCCGAGTGGCCGGCTCGTCGTCGAGGAGGAAGGCAGGTCGCCGCTGGCGTGGCAGGGAGGACGCCTGTCGAAGGTCATCGCCGAGCTGGCGAAGGAGGCGTGGTGAGCGCAGGCGACCGCCTCCCCGCGGCGTAGGCTTCGCCGCGGTGGAGAGCACGCGCGCGCAGACGGCCGGATACAGCGGGACGCCGCTCGTGCGCAAGCTCGGCGTCAAGCCCGGCATGCGCGTGCACTACGTCGCCGCCCCCGAGGGGTTCGGCGCGCTGCTCGGCGAGCTGCCCGACGGCGTCCGCGTCCTCGCGCGCGCCGCGCCGGAGCTCGACCTCGTGATGCTGTTCGTCGTCTCGCGCGCCGAGCTCGAGCGCCGGCTCGGAGGTCTGCACGCCAAGCTCGCTCAGGACGGCATGGTCTGGGTAGCGTGGCCCAAGCGTGCGTCGAAGGTGCCCACCGACATGACCGAGGACGTCGTCCGTGACGTCGCGCTGCCGCGCGGGCTCGTCGACGTGAAGGTATGCGCCATCGACGAGACGTGGTCGGGCCTGAAGCTCGTCATCCGCCGGGAGCTGCGCACGTGAGCGCGGCGCCGCCGCGCGGCGAGCCGGCCGTGGTGGGCGGCGACCCCGGGCGGGAGGGCCGCGAGCCGCGCGCCGCCGAGGTCGTCAGGCGACCGCGCACGTCGCACGCGGTCGCGCGCGTCGTGCGTGGCTTTCCCAAGCGCGTGTTCGACTTCTACTGGGGCAACGGCATCGCCGACGACGTGCCGGCGCTCGCCTACTACCTCGTGCTGTCGCTGGCCCCGTTCGCGCTCGGCCTTGCGGCGCTCGAGGCTTTGCTGCTCAAGGACGTCGTCTCCGCGATCGCCGTCTCCGATCAGCTCAACCGCTTCCTGCCCGAGGCGATCCATGGCGACATCCGCAGGCTCGTCGTCGGCACGCGCGACAACTCGCCGCTGCTGCTCGCGCTCGCGCTGATCGCGATGCTGTGGACGACGTCCGGCGGGATCGGGGTCATCGAGCGCTGCCTGTCGCGGATCCTCGACGTCCCGCGCCACCACATCTTCATCGGGCGCGTCCGCAACCTCGGCCTCGGCGCGCTCGTCGCGGTCGCGGTGATCCTCGCGTCGATGAGCATCTCGGTCGTGACGAACATCTCGTACGAGCTGCGACCGGGGGAGGGCTTTCCCGGCCCGATGATCCTCGTCTTCAACGCCCTCGGCTCGATGTTCGTCTTCGCGATCATCTACCGCTACGCGCCGCTCACGAAGATGCGCTGGCGCTCGGCGCTGCTCGGTGGGATCCCCGGCGGGCTGGCGATCCAGACGGTGCCCGCGATCGTCGGGCTGTACGTCTCCGCGGCGACGGGCTTCGCCGCTGCGCAGATCTTCCTGCTGCTGGCGATCGTGCTGCTTGGCCTCTACATCGTCGCGCTGCTGCTGCTCGTCGGCGCGGGCATCGCGGGCCGGGTCGAGCGGCGCTCCTGGGAATCCTGACAGCGCCCGGAAACCCGTGCGGCGGGGCCGCGGGCCGGCGGCAACGACGAACTCCCCGGCGGCACGCTGGCTGCCGGGGTCGAACGTCGGATGTGCTGCAGCTGGCGTGGCGCTGCGGTACGCGCGTCCTGACGCGCCGTGCCGCCTCGCCGCGCTAGCCGTTGAGCTGCTTCTTGAGCGCGGAGGCGGCCGAGAACTTGGCGGCCTTGCTGGCGGCGATCTGGATCGTCTCGCCCGTGGCCGGGTTGCGGCCCTCGCGGGCGGAACGCTCGCTCACGCTGAACTTGCCGAAGCCTGCAACGGCGACCTCGCCGCCTCCAGCGAGCTCGCTGGCGATCGCGTCGAAGGTGGCGTCAACGGCACCCTTTGCGTCAGAACCGGTGAGACCGGTGTCCGAGGCCACCTTTTGTGCGAGCTCCTGCTTGGTCATTGAGTACTCCCGAGTCGGGTTCAGGTCGGCCTACGCTAGCGGTTGCCCCGGCGTCTCGGGGCTTTACCGGGCCGCGGAGCCCGCAAACTCGGGTCCCCGGGGTCACGCTGCAACGGGCGCGGGCGACGGTCCCGGCAGGCTGAAGCGCACGCGCGCGCCCGGGTCGCCGTCGTCCGCGGCATCATCGACGATCCAGATCCGCCCGCCGTGCGCCTCGACGATCGCGCGCGAGATCGCAAGCCCGAGGCCCGCGCTGCCATCGGTGCGCGACGCGCGGTCGGCGCCCTGCGCGAACGGCTGGAAGACCCGCTCGCGGTCTCCGGGCGCGATCCCCTCGCCCGTGTCGGCGACCTCGATCTCCACCGACGACCCGGCGCGCGCAGCGCGCACCGTGACGCTGCCGTCGGCCGGGGTGTGGCGGATCGCGTTCTGGATGAGGTTGAACAGCACGCGCTGGATGCGCTCGGGGTTCGCCGTGGCGGGGACGAGCGCCGGGTCGATCTCCGCGCGCACCGAGATCCCGCCGGCCCGCGCGGCCGGCGCCATCGCCGCGACCGTCTCCTCCACAAGCTCGTCGATCTGGACCTGCTGCATCGTCCACGCGACCTCACCGGCCTCGATCCGCGTGAGCTCGAACAGGTCGTCGATGAGCGCGCCGAGCGCGCGGACGTGGACGCCGAGCCGGCGCACGTACTCGCGCCGGGTCTCGGGATCGCCGATCTCGTCGTCGACGGCCTCCGCCAGCAGCCGCAGCGCGGTGACCGGCGTGCGCAGGTCGTGCGAGACCGCCGCGATGAGCGAGCGCCGCGCGGCGTCGGCCTCCTCGCGCTTGGCCTCCGCCGCGGCCAGGCGGGCGACCATCGCCTCGACCTCGCGCCCGACCTGCGCGAGCTCGTCGTCGCCACCGAGGCGCAGCTCGAGCTCACGCTCGCCCGCGCCGACCGCCTCGAGGCCCGCGCGCAGCGTGTCGACGTCGTCCATGACGCGGTTGGACAGAAGGCGCGTCGCCCACAGGCCCAGCAGCGCGCCGTAGACGCCCATCGACGCGGTCAGCAGCGCGTCGTGCGCGGAGACGAACATGAGCTGGACGAAGAGCACGAGCGTGACCGCGAGCGGCCCGAAGGCCAGCGCGCCGGTGACGAGCGCCTGGCGGCGCAGGCTGCCGAGGCGCTCGCGGTGCGCGAGCAGCGCGCGGGTGCCGGCGACCGTGACGATCCCCAGCGGCGCGAGGATCGCGAGCGTCACGACCGCGCCGTGCAGGTCATAGACCGCCAGGACCGTGGCCGCGACGAGCAGCGCGCTGCCGAGCGCGAGCGCGACGCCGCGGACGAGGGTCGCGCGGCTCATGGGCGAAAGCGGTAGCCGACGCCCCAGACGGTCTCGACGAAGCGCGGCTGCGCGGGCTCGCGCTCGATCTTCGCGCGCAGGCGGCGGATGTGGACGGTGACCGTCGAGGTGTCCGAGTAGAACGAGAAGCGCCACACCTGCTCCATGAGCTGGTCGCGCGTGAAGACCTGGCCGGGGTGGCGGGCGAGGAACGCCAGCAGGTCGAACTCGCGTTGCGTCAGCACGACCTCCTCGCCGTCGACGAGCACGCGCCGGCCCGCGAGGTCGATCTCGAGCTCGCCGAAGATCAGCGGCGGCTCGGGTGCGTCGCCGGGCGAGGGGTCGTTGCGGCGCAGCACCGCGTCGACGCGCGCGACGAGCTCGGCGGGGGAGAAGGGCTTGACGACGTAGTCGTCGGCGCCGAGGCGCAGGCCGTCGATGCGATCGGACTCCTCGCCCTTGGCGGTCAGCAGGATGATGGCGACGCGCGGGCCGCCGGTCTCGCGCAGCAGCCGCATGACCTCGAGGCCGTCGAGGCCCGGCAGCATGAGGTCGAGCACGACGAGGTCCGGATGCCAGGTCGAGGCGCGGGCGAGCGCGGCGTGGCCGTCGCCGGCGATCCGCGTCTCGTAGCTGGCGCGCTCGAGGTAGCGCGAGACGATCTCGGCGATCGTCGGCTCGTCGTCGACGACGAGGATGCGTCCGCGGCTCATGCGCTCATGATCTCCTTCCAAGCGGCGCGAGACCAGGTGGAGTGCCGGCATGGGCAGACCGTAGGCGCAAGGTCTTGCGGAAGTGCTACGGCGAGCGCCGGGCCATCGGCGCGCCGAAGTTCGGACTATTGCGCAACTTTGCCGGCACCGAATCCGTTCTGCGTGGCGAGAGATTCGGCCGGCCACAGGACGGCTTTCTCAAACTCACGGCACGGGGACGGGACGATGGCTGCTGCGAAGACCAGGCTCGTGGGGACGATCGGGGCGCTGCTCGCGATCGCCTGCCTCACGCCATCCGGCGCCGGCGCCGTGCTGCCCCAGCCGCCGCCCGCGCGGCCGCTGCCCAACCCCGCGTTCGTCACGAACGACACCGTCAGCGCGTTCGCGCGCAGCGGCGACACGATCTACCTCGGCGGCGACTTCACGCGCATCGGCCCGCCGACCGGCGGCGGCGTCGTGCTCGATCCGACGACCGGCCTGCGCGCGCCGCAGTTCCCGGACATCCGCGGCATCGGCTTCGCGATCGTCGGAGATGGCGCGGGTGGCTACTACATCGGCGGGCGCTTCACGCACGTCGGCGGGGTGGCGCGCAAGAACCTCGCGCACGTGCTCGCGTCCGGCGCCGTGGACCCGAACTTCGGCCCGTACGTCGACAACGACGTCATCACCCTCGCCCTCGACGGCGGCCGCCTGTACATCGGCGGCGACTTCCTGCACGTCGGCGACGTCATCCGCCGCCGCATCGCGGCGCTCGACCCGGCGACCGGCGTGGTGATCGGCGCGTTCAACCCGGGCGCCGACCAGAGCGTCCAGGACTTCGCGATCGCGGGCTCGCGGATGTTTGTCAACGGCCGCTTCACAGGCATCGCCGGGCATTCGCGCAGCGGGATCGCCGTGCTGAACACCCACGACGGCGAGCTCGACCCGAACTTCGACGCGGTGCCCAACGGCCAGGTCGACGCGGTCCTCGCGCTGGGCGGTCGCTTCTACGTCGGCGGCACGTTCACCGAGGTGTCCGGGCGCAGCCGTGCCGGCCTCGCGGCGTTCGACATCGCCACCGGCAACCTCGACCCGACCTTCAGCCCGTCGACGAACGGCAACGTCTACAACCTCTCGACGGACGGCACGCGGCTGTTCGTCGCCGGCCACTTCACGGAGATCGCGCGCGCCTTCAACAACGCGGTCGCGTCGCTCGACCCGGTCACCGGCGAGGCGAGCCAGGCGTTCCGCCTGTTCCTCGACAAGGATGCCTACACGCTGGCGATCGTCGGCTCGAAGCTCTACATCGGCGGCGAGTTCACGAAGGTCAACGAGCAGCCGCGCAGCAAGCTCGCGGCGGTGGATGTCGTGACGGGCGCGGTCGACCCCGCGTTCGACCCCGATCCGGACAACGACGTCTACGGGCTGTCGGTGGTCGCGGGGCGGCTCGTCGCGGCGGGCAAGTTCACGAGCGCGCCGCGCACGAAGGCCAACCACCTCGCCGCGGTCAACGCCGTGACCGGCGTGACGCTGCCGGCGTGGGCGGCGGGCGTCGACGGCAACGTGACCGCGCTCGCCTCCGCCGACGGGCGGATTCGCGGGTGGCGCGTTCAAGACCGCCAACGGCGCCCCGCGCCAGGGCCTCGCCGGCTTCGACGCGGCGACCGGCGCGCTGAGCGTGCTCGACGTGCCGGTGCGCGGGTTCCTCGGCACGCTGGCCGCCGACGGCAAGCGGCTGTACCTGGGTGGGTCGTTCGAGCGCGTCGGCGGCAAGCGCCACCCGGCGCTCGCGGCGATCAACCTCGAGGCCAACAAGGTCGCGCCGGCGTTCAACGCGCCGCGGACGCTGCGCCGCGCGTCGTTCCGCTACGCGACCGTGCAGGCGATCGCACCGCGCGGCGGGCGGATCCTCGTCGGCGGCGAGGTCAGCGTGTCGCGCACCGTCGGGCCGAAGGGCAAGCGGCGCACGCAGTTCCGCGGCGGCGTCGTCGCGGTGCGCTCGACGGATGCGAGCGTCGACTACGCCTTCAACTCGCAGGTCAGCGGCGACGTCCAGGCGCTCGAGCGCAGCGGCAAGACCGTGTACGTCGGCGGCGACGTGTCGCGCCGCTCGGGCACGCGGATCGTCAAGCTCAAGCCGCGCAACGGCAAGAAGCGCTCGCGCAAGGTCCCGACCTATCGCTCGAACCTCGTCGCGATCGATGCCGTGACGGGCGCGCTCGTGCGGCCGTTCAACCCGGCGCCGAACGGCTCGGTTTCGGCGCTCGCGCTGTCGTCGTCGGGGTTGTACGTCGCCGGGCGGTTTCAGACGGTGAGCGGGCGCCGGCGTGACGGGCTGGCCGCGGTCGACCCGGCGACTGGCAAGCCCGGCGCGCTCTTCTCGCCCGAGCCGACGGGCGGCAACCGCGGCGTGGTGACGCTGCTCGCCGACGCGGCGCGCGTCTACGCCGGCGGCGACTTCGCGAGCTTCGGGCTCGTGCCGCGGGCGAACTTCGCGACGTTCGGCGTCGGCGCCCCGCCGCCGGCATGAGGCAGGGGTTCGTGGCTGCCGCGGCCGTCGCTCTGGGTTTCGGCGCCGGCGCGCCGGTCGCCGTCGCCGCGGGCACCGTCGACACGGGCTTCGGCAGCGGCGGGCTCGCCGTCTCGCCGTTCGGGCTCGGCGCGCGGGCGTCCGCGGTCGCGCTCGCGCCCGACGGGCGGATCGTCGTCGCGGGCGACTCGCGCGGCGCCGGCGGCGAGGGAGCGCTGACGGCGCGCTTCGGGTCCGGCGGCTCCCCCGACCCGTCGTTCGCGGGCAACGGCGGGCGCATCGACCGCTTCGGCGACGGCACGGCGCCCCAGC
Source organism: uncultured Actinomycetes bacterium (assembly GCA_963839905.1). Lineage (GTDB taxonomy): Bacteria > Actinomycetota > Thermoleophilia > Solirubrobacterales > Solirubrobacteraceae > CADCVQ01. The sequence goes on from CAWIXC010000024.1 coordinate 63,102, forward strand.
GCGCCGGGGCAGTCGCCGTGCAGCCCAACGGCGCGGTCGTCGTCGCGGGCGTCGCGGGCGACCGCTGGTCGCTTGCCCGCTTCGATCCGGCCGGCCTCACCGACGGCCTGATCGGCGCGGCCGGGGTCACGCTTCGCGACCCGTCGCCCGGCGGCCCGCCGCAGCAGGAGTTCTATCCCGGCGACGCGCCAAGCCTGCCCGACGGAACCGGCCCCGCGGCCATCGCGATCGCCCCGAACGGGCAGATCGTCGTCGCGGGCAGCGTGGGCGTCTCGAACGACGACGGCGTCCCGAGCGAGCAGATCGTCGTCGCGCGGTTTGACACCCTCGGCGTGCCCGATCCCTCGTTCGGCCGCGACGGCTTCGCGGTCCTGCAGCTCGGCTTCGGAGGCGCGATCCGCCATGCGACCTCGGCGGCGCGGGCGCTCTCGCTGCTGCCCGACGGCCGGATCGTCATCGCCGGGCGCGCCAGCGCGCGCGACGGCGGCGACCGCGCGTTCATCGCCCGCCTCACGCCCGCGGGCGCGCTCGACCTCGGCTTCGCTCGCCAGGGCCGGCTGCTCGCGCAGTTCGGCCGCGCGTCGTCGGTGCGGGTGGCGAGCTCGTCGCTGGCGGCGATCGTCTCGCGGCCCGACGGCCGGCTCGTCGCGGCGGGCCGAGCGACCGACGTCGCGGGCAACCACGCCGTGCTGCTCGCCGGCTTCACGGCTGGCGGTGCGCCCGACGCGGCGTTCGCGCGCCTGGGCAGCGCTGTGACGCAGCTCGGCCGCGCCTACGTCCCGGCCGCGCCGGTGTCGCTCGGCCGCGCGGTCACGCTGGGGCCGGACGGCGTGGTGGTCGTCGCCGGAGCCGCGACCTCGGGCGCGCTCGCTGCGCGCTACGACGCGACGGGCGCGCTTGACTGCGGTTACGGCGACCGCGGGCGCGCGCTCGCGTTCGGCGCGCCGCGTTTCGCGCTTGGCACCGACGGCGTGGCCGCAGCCGTGCGGCAGGTCGACGGCAGGCTGATCGTGGCCGGCCGGCGCGCGGGCGGCGGGCTGCTGCTGGGCCGCCTGAACGGCGGCGCGTCCGTGCGTCCCGCTTTGACCGCCGCGCGGCTCGCGACGCTCGGCATGCGATACATCGGCCGCGGACGCGGCTACGCCTACGGGCTGGTCGACGGCGCGTGCAGGGTCGTCAACGTGCGCTTCGAGGTGAAGGGCTCGGGGCCGGTCGTCTCGACGCGCGTGCAGCGCGTGTTCGGCCGCTCGGGCCCCCAGGTCGTGTGCACACCGCTGACCGGCCTGCGGGCGGGCGCGAGCTACAAGGTCCGGCTCGTGTCGTCGCCCAAGGGCGGCGTGCGAGGCTCGCAGCGGACGTTCCGGCTGGCCAAGCCGACCGGCAAGGTGCTGCCGCAGGCAGGCTGCCGGTAGCGCGCGGCCTCAGTCACCCTGGCGGCGCGCCGACAACCCCGAGGTGGAACTTCCGTCGTCGGCCCTGGCGATGCTGCGGGAGGTCACGGACGAGTTCGGCGCGGCTGATCGCCGCCGGAGCGCTTGAGAGGACGGGTACGATCGTGTCGATGGGCGTCATCGCCGATGTCCGGATCCCGCTGCGACCGCTCACGGTCGAGGACTACGAGCGGATGGTCGACGCCGGCATCCTCGGCGAGGACGAGCACGTCGAGCTCCTCAACGGCCAGCTGTCCGAGAGGGCTCCGTTGACCCCCGAGCACGCCGCGATCGCTCAGTGGCTGGCAAGCCTGCTGATCCGCGCAATCGGCGACGACGTCGCCGCAGTTCGCATGCAGCTGCCGGTGCGTCTCCCGCCGCTTTCGGAACCCGAGCCCGATATCGCGCTCGTCCCGGCCGGTGACTATGCGCATGCCCATCCCCGCGAGGCCTTGCTCCTCATCGAGATCGCGGTGAGCTCGAGACGACTCGACCTGGGGACCAAGGCCGAGATCTATGCCGTCTCGGGTGTGGCGGAGTACTGGGTGATCGATATCCCCGCCCGCGCCGTGCACGTCCTCACCGAGCCGTCGGGCGACGGCTACGGCTCGTGCCGCCAGGTCACGACCGGAACGCTGCGCCCGCCGGTGCCGGGCGGCCCCGACATCGACGTCGAGGCGCTGTTCGCGCTGCTCGACTAACCGCACCCTCGACCGGTCACCTCGCCGCACGGCAACGGGGCGACCCGAAGGCCGCCCCGTGGTGCTGCGGTTCGCGTGCTGCCGGACGTCAGCGCTGGAACGCCGGGCCCTTGCGCGCGCCTTCCTTCGTGGCCTTGCCCTTGCCCTTGCCCCTGCCGGACTTCTCGTAGGCGTAGACGGCCGTCGCGTGCGCGGTGCCGTCGGAGAGCTGGTCCAGGCCGACCGAGTTGATGTTCGAGATCGTGTCGCACGACTGGTGGTAGCAGCGGTCGTACGGCTCACCGGCCACGCCACCGAACGTCAGCGCCTCCTCGGTGCTCTTGATCCCCTCCGCGCCCGAGAACAGGCCACCCGCCGGGATGCCGATCGCGATGAACGGCCCGTAGTCCGAGCGCCCGTCGAACGCGGTCGGCGCGACCGCCTGGCCCTGCGACGCGAAGTACGCGTTGAACGTCTGCTCGATCTCGTCGGAGCCCTCGGGACCAGCAGTCCCGGTCGCCGAGCCATCGCCGTCGTACACGAAGCGCACGAAGTTCGGCGAGCCGAGCATGTCGAAGTTCAGGTTCAGCCCGATCTTCGCGATCTGCTCCGGGCTCAGCGACGCGACGTAGTGCTCGGAGCCCAGCAGGCCCGACTCCTCGGCGCCCCAGAACGCGAAGCGCACCGGGTTGGCCGGCTTCTTCAGCTCGGACATCTCCTCGGCGATCTCGAGGATGGTCCCCGACCCGGAGCCGTTGTCGTTGATCCCGGGACCCTCGACGACCGAGTCCAGATGCGCGCCGACGACGACCGTCTTGCCCGCCTTCTTCGGGTTCTTGGCGGCGAGATCGCCGATGACGTTCCACGTCGGGCGGGTCTCGGACTCGGTCTGCGTCGTGATCGAGACGGTCGTGCCCGCGGCCGACAGCTCCTGGCCGAACGCGAAGCTCACGCCGATCGCTGGGATCCCCGCCGGTGCGCCCAGCGTGCCGGCGAACAGGTCGGTGCGGTCCGGGCCGCCGTTGCCCTGGTTGAAGATGATCGCGCCGGTCGCGCCCGCCGCCTCCGCGTTTGCGACCTTGTCGCCGAACGGGCAGGTCCCGCGCTGCAGCAGCGCGATGTTGCCCGCGGTGAAGGTCGCGAAGTCCGCCGCCTCGCAGCCTGACGTGATCGTGCTCGGGTCCGCGAAGTTCACGTCGACGGCCTGCACGGCCCCCGTCGCGGTGCCGTCGCCGGAGTAGTCCAGGACGTTGTAGTCCTCGCCCTCCGTGAACGTCGTGTCGGGGTCATCGGAGGTCCGCACGAACGACGCGGGGCCGGTCTTGCGGTAGAAGTCGAAGTCGAAGCGTTGGACGCTCACGTTGAGCCCGGCCGCCTGCAGCCGGCGCACGATGTAGTCGCGCGACGCAGCGTAGCCCGGCGTGCCGGACGCGCGCGTGCCGCCGTTGGCCGTGGCGATGTCCTGCAGCGTCAGCAGGTGCTGGGTGATGCCTTGTGCGGTGACCCCGTCGCGCAGCGCGCGCGAGACCTGGTTCGGATCCTTCGCGGCCCCGGCCGACGGGGCGATCACGACAAAGGCGGCGAAGGCGCAGACAAGCGCGCGGGCCGCTCTCGTGACAGAGACCATGTGGTCCTCCTCTGTAGATATTGACGGGCCTCTACCCATCGCCAGCCGATCGCCCACCCTCGCGCCGCCGCCCACGCGTGGGCGCTCTCAGCGTGTCGGGCTGAACCTTCCGTCGCCACCCGCCGAAGTCGTGGTCAGAGGACGGCCGTTACAGCAACCATCGCGTGCCATTGACCGCGCGACCGAGCCGCACCGGGAGATCAGCATGAGCAAGCCACGATTCGCAGCGCTTTCTGTATCGGTGACCATGGCGATCGCGGGCGTCGCGGCGCCCGCGGCAAGTGCGGCCGAGGGACCGACGTTCCCGCCTCGAGACGAACGCTGCAAGGTGCCGCCCGCGCTCTTCCAAGTGGCGGCGATCGTCGACGTCGACAGCCTCGAGGGGTGCGGCTTCTTCGAAGATCCGAACTACTTCGAGAACCGCAAGAGGCAGGGCACGTACACCGACAAGGGCCTCTTCTCGACGATCTTCGGATAGCGACGCGAGTCGTGCGCGGCCGGCGCGCCGGCCGCGTCCGTCGCGTCCAAGCGACGGATGTCGCGCGTGCATGTGAACCTTCCGTGCCCCGCTCGCGAAGCTGTCGACGTGATGGCCCTCAGGCGTCGGGCTTCGGCGCAACCAGCGCGCGCGGGCGCCGACGACCACGAGACGTGCCTCATGCACCGCGCTGCCGGTGGCGACCGGGATCGCGCGATGGGCGAGCTCTACGACCGCTACGCGCGGCGCCTGTACGGCTACGGGATGCGTCTCTTGCAGAACGACGCATCGCTCGCCGAGGAGATGGTGCAAGAGACCTTCGTGCGCGTGTGGCGCAGTGCCGGGCGCTATGACCCCGCCCGCGGCTCGGTGAGCCGATTCGTCTTTGCGATCGCACGCAACACCGCCATCGACCTACATCGCCGCAAGCCGCGCGGCCAGCACACGGAGCTCGGGGAGCTCGCCGCCGAAGGGGACGCCTTCGAGCGGCTTGTCACGAGCCTCACCGTACGCGACGCGCTGCAGGCGCTGCAGCCCGCCTTCCGCGAGGTGCTCGAGCTCACCTACGACCAAGCGCTGTCCCAGAGCCAGATCGCCGAGACGCTCGAGGTCCCCATCGGCACCGTCAAGTCCCGCACCTACTACGCGATGCGCGCCTTGCGCGCCGAACTCGTCCAGCGAGGCGTCCATGCCTGATCCGACGCACGTCGACCCGCATGACCTCGACGCCTTCGACCGGCTCGACGAGCTTCTGCGCGACATGAGCCCCGTCGTGACCCCGCCGCCCGAGCTTCGGCTGCGCACGTTGCACGCCATTGCCGCCGTTTCGGGCTCCGGGCGCCCCGCCGCGCGGCCGCGGGGGCGGCGGCCCGCCTGGCCCCGGGCGGCGGCAGCCGTGGCGGCGGCGGTCGGTCTCGCCCTCGCCTTCGTCGTAGCTGGCGGCGACGACCATCGAGAGTTCGAGCTTCGCGCGACGCTCCAGGCGCCAGGCCGGCCGTACATCACCGCGCGCGCCGATGTCGTCAAGACCGGCATCGGGCGGGAGATCGAGTTCCGCACCGACGTGCTGCCGATCCTTCCGACGGGCGAGTACTACGAGCTGTGGTTCGTCGCGCCCGGCGACGCTCCCGGCCGGCCCAAGCGAATCTCGGCCGGGACGTTTCACCCAGACGCCCGGGGCCGCTCACACGCGAGGTTCACGGCAGCCGCCGACCCGGCGAGATATTCCGGGCTGAGCGTGACCGCCGAACCGGGCGACGGTAACCCGCGGCCGAGCGGCGTCGAGGTGCTGCGCTCCCGGTAGGTGCCGTAACGGTGTCGCCCAAGGTTTAGGCATGCCATAATCAATCTCGTGGCACCACTGACACGACGCAAGCTCCTTGGCTCGGCCTCCGCCCTCGGGCTCGGGGCCGTCGCGGCGCACGCGACGATCCCGCACTCGCACGGCGCCTCCGCGGCCGCCGCCGAGCCGCACGACATGGCCGGCATGGACCCCGCCGCCGGCCACGCCAGCAACGGCCATGGCCAGCACGCCGGCTTTCGCGGGGGCGAGGTCGACCACGCCGCCAACGGCTTCGACCCGCACGCGCTCCTGCGCGACTTCGACTGGGGCAAGACGAGCAAGCTGCCCGACGGCCGCACCCTGCGCGAGTGGACGATCGCCGCCGGCGAGCAGGAGATCGAGCTCGCGCCGGGCGTGAAGTTCGCCGCGTGGTCCTACAACGGCCGCATCCCCGGGCCGACGCTGCGCGCGAAGGAGGGCGACCGGGTGCGGATCCGCTTCTTCAACGGCGGCAACCACCCGCACACGATGCACTTCCACGGCATCCACCGCGCGACCGCCGACGGCGTCCTGGGCCTCGGTGCCGGCGAGGTCGCGCCCGGCCAGTCGACGATCTACGAGTTCGACGCGCTGCCGTTCGGGCTGCACCTCTACCACTGCCACGTGCGCCCGCTGGCCGAGCACATCGCCAAGGGCCTCTACGGCGCGTTCATCATCGACCCCAAGGACGAGCGCGACAAAGCCGACGAGATGGTCATGGTCATGAACGGCTTCGACACGAACTTCGACCGCGCGAACGAGCTCTACGCGGCCAACACGATCGGCTTCGCGTACAACGAGCGTCCGATCCAGGTCAAGCGCGACGAGCTCGTGCGCCTGTACCTCGTCAACGTCCTCGAGTACGACCTGCTCAACTCGTTTCACCTGCACGGCAACTTCTTCGAGTACTTCCCGACCGGCACGTCGAAGACGCCGGTCGAGCTCACCGACACCGTGATGCTGTGCCAGGGCCAGCGCGGGATCCTCGAGATGCGCTTCCCGTACGCCGGCAAGTACATGTTCCACGCCCACCAGTCGGAGTTCACCGAGCTCGGCTGGATGGGCTTCTTCGAGGTCTCCGACTAGTGGAAGCCGGCAACCCGACCGCCTCGGATGTGCAGACCGGTGCCACGCGCCGGCTGCCCGGCTGGCTGCTCGGCCTCGTCCCCCTGCTGCTGATCGCGCTCACCATCGGGGCGTTCGTCGCGCTCGACGGGCCGGGTCTCGGGGAGCGCCGCGGCCCGCCGGTCGAGGAGCTCTCGTTCGAGCGCACGAAGCTCGCGCCGGGCACGATCGAGCTGACGGTCCGCAACGACGGCCCGGACGCGGTCACGATCGCGCAGGTGATCGTCAACGACGCGTTCGCCGCCTTCACCGGCGCCGATCGGCCGATCGGTCACCTCGACACCGCCACGGTGAGGATCCAGCAGCCGTGGATCGAGGGCGAGGCGTACGAGGTCGCGCTGCTGACGAGCGCCGGCACGACGATCGCGCACGAGATCCCCGCGGCCGTCGAGACCCCGCCCGCCGACGCCGGCTTCTTCGGCCTCATGGCGCTGCTCGGCATCTACGTCGGCGTCATCCCGATCGCGCTCGGGATGCTGTGGCTGCCGTGGATCCGCCGGATCCCACCCGGCTGGATGCGCTTCGTCATGGCGCTGACCGTGGGGCTGCTCGGGTTCCTCGCGATCGACGCGACGCTCGAGGGCCTCGAGCTCGCCGGCGAGGGCTCGCAGGCCTTCGGCGGCCAGGCGCTCGTCTTCATCGGGGCCGCCGTCTCGTTCCTCGCGCTGACCGGGGTCAGCGCGTGGCTGCGCGAGCGCGGTCGTGTCGCCAAGGACAAGGGCGCGAGCGCCGGGTCGCTCGCGATGCTGATCGCGATCGGCATCGGCCTGCACAACCTCGGCGAGGGCCTCGCGATCGGGACGGCCTACACGACCGGCGCGCTCGCGCTCGGCGCGTTTCTCGTCGTCGGCTTCGCGCTGCACAACACGACCGAGGGCCTCGCGATCGTCGCGCCGATCGCACGGGCGAAGCCATCGCTGCAGCGCCTCGGGATCCTCGGCCTCATCGCCGGCGCGCCCGCCGTGCTCGGCGCGTGGATCGGCGCCGCGGCGTTCAACACCTCCGTCGCCGCGTTCCTGTTCGGCGCCGGGGCGGGGGCGATCACGCAGGTCATCGTCCAGCTCGCGCCGACCCTGCGCGACGACGAGGGACGCACCCTGCACCCCCGCGCGGTCGGAGGCCTGCTCGCCGGGCTCGCGCTCATGTTCGCCACCGGCCTGCTCGTGAGCGTCTGACGATGGCGCTGAGCACCGGTCGCAGCCACGCGATCGAGGACTACGCGAAGTCGATCTACTCGCTGCAGCAGCGCGCGAACGGCGACCCGGTGACCACGAACGCGCTCGCCGAGCGCTGCGGCGTCACGCCGGCGTCGGCATCGGCGATGGTCAAGAAGCTCGCCGAGCAGCAGCTCGCGATCCACGAGCCCTACCACGGCGTGCGCCTGACGCCCGCCGGCGAGCGCCTGGCGCTCGAGATGCTGCGCCACCACCGCCTGCTCGAGCTCTACCTCGCCGAGCACCTCGACGTGCCGTGGGATCGCGTCCACGAGGAGGCCGAGGCGCTCGAGCACGTCCTCTCGGAGGACCTCGAGGCGCGCATCGCCGCGAAGCTCGGCCACCCGACGCACGACCCGCACGGCGACCCGATCCCCGACAGCGACCTGGTCATCGACGAGGGCCAGACCGAGGCGCTCAGCAGCGTCGGGCTCGGTGCCGGAGGGCGCTTCGTCCGCGTGTCGGACTCCGACTCGCAGATGCTGCGCTACCTCGCCGAGCAGGGGATCGCGATCGGCGATCGCTGCGTCGTGATCGCCCGCCAGCCGTTCGACGGGCCGATCACGGTGCGCTTCGGCGACGCCGAGCACGTCCTCGGCCGCACGCTCGCGCGCGCGATGCGCATGGACCTCGACTGAGCCTCAGCTCTTCGTCAGGCCGCTGCCGATCTCCTCGGTCTCGTCGACCTCGACGCCGTTGATCCGGTCGAAGATCGCGGTGCGCAGCGTCGCATCGAACGTGCCCTCGGCGTTCTGGATGACGACGAGCTCCTTCAGCGCGCCGTCGACCGGGCGATCGTCGCGGCTCAGGCGAATCTCCGCGTCGTCGATCGTGCCCGAAAGCCCGGTGGCCAGCACCGAGGTCTCCTCGACCGGGCCGCCGATGCCCACGACCTCGGTGTGCAGCGTCGCCATGTAGGTCCCGCCCGCCTCTTCGGCGATCGTCAGCTCGCGCAGCTCGCCGTCCACCGGCCGGTCGTCGCGGCGGAAGACCAGGGTCCCGGCCTCCGGGCCCTCCGGCGGGATGTCGCGGCGCTCGGTGCGAGTCGCGCCGATGACCTCGATGCCCTTGGTGCCGGTGATGCCGGCGAGCGGGATCGACACCTGGTAGGGCGCGAGCGCCGGCAGCCCGATCCCGCCGGGCAGGCGACCCACGACCTCGATGCCCCAGTACTCGGGCTGGCGGATGAAGACGAGCGGCTCGAGCGTCACCTCCATGTTGATGAAGGGCTTGGTTCCCGACACGACGAGGACGTGCTGCGGCGGGAAGCTCTCGAGCGTGCGGATCGCGATGTGCTCGAAGTCGATCAGCCGCGTGGAGGTGGGCGCGGGCAGATCGGTCATCGGAGCGTAATCTGGGTGCATGCGGCGTTGCCTTTCTCGAAGCGCAGCACCTCTCAGCATCGACGGTAGGTGACTGGACGTCCGTCGAGTGTGCGCTGGCTAACACTTGACTGCATCCGGGGCGGCGCATAGCTTTGGCCGCCGTGAGCACGACGACCTCGGCCGCGGAGGCCACCGCCACCGGCACCTCCTCGCGCAACATCGACGGTGTCGCGATCGCGATCACGGTGTTCAGCACGATCAAGCTGTGGGGACGGGCGTTCCTGCCGATCCTCTTCGCCGTCACGAAGCGCAAGCCGAGCCTGACGAAGACGCTCGTCGACCTGTCGTTCATCCACTTCGCGCGCTGGTCGCTCGTCTCGAAGATCCCGTGGAACGGCGCCGAGCAGCGCAAGCAAAAGCTGCGTTACACGCACATGTACTTCGAGAGCAACTTCAACGGCGGCTGGGAGGAGTACATCGACGCGTTCTCCCACATCCTCACGAGCGGCATGGCCGCGTTCTGGGGCAGCTCGTACGGCTTCCCGAAGGCGCTGCCCGTCGGCCCGTTCAAGGAGTACATCCAGGTCAACGAGACCGAGGCGTGCCACTACTACTCGGCCTATCCGAACGCGACGATCACGATGATCAAGGGCGCGCTGGAGCTCGACGACAAGCTCGCGCCGCTGAAGCGCAACGCCGCGAAGATGGATCCCGACGCCTTCGCCGCGGCCTACAAGAAGATGCTCACCGACGCGCAGCGCTCGCTATGAGCGACCCCAACGTCTCCGGGCAGGCGTACGGCTTCCTCGCGATGATGCCGATCAAGGACGGCGAGGTCGAGCCGCTGCGCGACTACATCGAGGGCTTCCGCGACCGCGGCGAGCGGCCGTTCGAAGCGGTGCCGAGGACGCACATGGCCCGCTTGGTCATCGTCCCGGACTTCCACAACGACAAGCGCTGGAAGCAGCGCAAGGAAGAGCGCCTCGAGATCCCGTCGCTGATCCTCTCGAGCAACCTCGACCTCGACGGCGCCGACCTCGACAGCTACCTCGACGAGCTGGCCGAGGGCTTCGCCCCGCACGTCGCCGAGATCTGGGGGCGCTGCATCGGCGGGCCTAAGGCTCCCGAGGACCTCAAGGCCTACCTCAAGCACAACCAGATCGACTGCGGGTTCTTCTACGCGGCCTACGGTCATGCGACCGTCTCGAAGGTCAAGTCGAGCCTCGACCAGCGCGAACGGCTCATGGCGTTCGCGGCCCGCACGCAGGGCATGGACCCGGCCAAGCTGCAGCAGCAGTTCATCAAGGAGTTCCCGAGCTGATGGCCACGCCGCGCATCGACCTCGGCGACCTCCAAGGCGACATCCTGCGCGCCTACGGCAACGCCTACGACCATACGTCGTACGCGTTCGTGCACATCGGCTGCGCGCCGGAGCAGGGGCGGGCGTGGTTCGCGGGCCTGCTGGACCACGTCACGACGGCCGAGCCGTGGAAGGAGGGCAAGCCGCTGACGACGCTGAACGTCGCGGTCACGGCCAACGGCCTGAAGGCGCTCGGCGTCTCCAAGGATGTCGTCGACACGTTCTCCTCGGAGTTTCGCGCCGGGATGGCCAAGCGCGCCAAGGACCTCGGCGACGTCGGGCCGAGCGATCCGGCCGGCTGGGAGAAGTGGCTTGGCACCGGCGACGCCCATGTGCTGCTGACGATCAACGCGCAGGAGAAGGAAGACCACGTGCGCGCGCTCGGCAAGATGAAGGCGGCGATGCAGGACGCCGGTGGCATCAAGGTCGTCTACCAGGAGGACACCGCCCTGCTGAAGGGCGCCCGCGAGCACTTCGGCTACGCGGATGGCTTCGCGCAGCCCGCGGTCGAGGGCTTCAGCGACGCGAAGGCGCGCGGGGGAGGCGTGCTCGAGAAGGACGGTCGCTGGCGCGCGCTCGCGCCGGGCGAGTTCGTGCTGGGCTACGCCGACGAGGACTCGCGCGACGACCCCAAGCACCGGCTGCCCGCCGCGCCCGCCGACCCGCTCGGCAAGAGCGGCACGTACATGGTGTGGCGCAAGCTCTACCAGGACGTCGCGCTGTGGCGGCGCGTGCTGGCCGACGCGGCGAAGCTCTACACCGGCGGCGACGAGCAGAAGCTCGCGGCGAAGGTCGTGGGGCGCTGGGAGGACGGCACGCCGCTCGTGACGCACCCCGACAAGCCGGACCCGGACTTCGATCCCGCCAAGCGCGGCGCCAACGACTTTCGCTACAACGAGGATCTCGACGGGCGGCGCTGCCCGGTCGGCGCGCACATCCGGCGTTCGAACCCGCGCGACGCGCTCGGCTTCGAGACGGCGCTGACGTTCCGCCATCGCATGATCCGCCGCGGGATGCCCTACGGCGATCCGCTGCCCTCCGGCGTCGCGAAAGACGACGGCACCGACCGTGGCCTCGTGTTCGTCAGCTTTCAAGCGAGCATCGCGCGGCAGTTCGAGGCCGTGCAGATCCAGTGGCTCAACGACGGCAACATCTTCGGCCTCGGCCACGACACGGACTTCCTGCTGGGCTCGGTGGACGGCGTTGCAGGCCGCAAGATGACGATCCAGGGCGACCCGCCGTTCTTCCTGGCCCCGCAGGAGACGTTCGTCAAGACGCGCGGCGGCGAGTACCTCTACGTGCCGGGCATGAGCGCGCTCGCCGCCATCGCGGACGGGACGACGGGCTAGCGGCGATGGGCCTCGACGACGAGATCCGCGAGCGGTTCAAGGGCGCGTCCGACAAGCTCGCCGAGGAGATCTCGAGCATCGCGGGCGGCGTCGCGGACAAGGCCGCGCCCGGCCTGTTTCGCTTCATGCGCAAGCACAAGCCGATCATCGCGACGAAGGACGTCACGGTCGTCGCGCTGGCGGAGGACGTCAAGGAGGTGCTCGGCGACCCCAAGCGCTTCACGGCCGGGCTGTACGGGCCGAAGATGGAGGCGGTCACGGGCCCGTTCATCCTCGGCGTCGACGACACGCCGCTCTACCACCACGACCATGCCGCGATGGACCGCGCCGTGCGCCGCGAGGACATGCCGCTGCTCGGCGACGCGATGCTCGGCTACGCGCGCGAGCTGATCGCCGCCGCCGGCGAGGAGATCAACGTCGTCACGGAGCTGGCCGACCCGGCGCTCGTGCGCTCGATCGACGTTTACTTCGGCACGCCCGGGCCCGACGCCGCCACCCTGGCACGCTGGGCGCGCGACATCTTCTGGGAGCTGTTCATCAACGTCAACAACCTCGTCGAGACGCGCGAGCGCGCGCTCGAGGACGCCGCGAAGTGGCGGATCTGGCTCGATGGGCAGATCGACGCGCGCAAGGCGGCGCTGCAGGCCGGCGAGGATGTCCCCGACGACGTGCTCACGCGGCTGCTGCGCTTCCAGGACGAGGGCGAGCCGAACTTCTTCGACATCTCGATCCGCCACAACATCCTCGGCAACATCGTCGGCTGGATCCCGACGGTGTCCAACTCGCTCGCGCGCGCGGTGAACGTGCTGCTCGAGCGCGAGGACGAGCTGGCGGGGGCGCAGGCCGCGGCCCGTGCCGGCGACCGCGCCCTCGTCGCGCAGTACGTGTGGGAGGCGCTGCGCTTCAGCCCGCAGAACTTCGCGCTGCTGCGCCTCGTGGGCGAGGACACGACGATCGCGGAGGGCACGGAGCGAGCGACGAAGGTCAAGGCCGGGACCACGGTCTTCGCGGGGACGCTGTCGGCGATGCACGACGAGCTCGCGATCCCGGATCCCGAGGACTTCAAGATCGATCGCCCGTACAGCGACTACATGCTCTTCGGCTACGGCCTGCACTCGTGCTACGGCGAGCAGATCGTCAAGAACCAGCTGCCCGCGCTGATGACGGCGCTTCTCGAAGGCCCGACGATCAAACGCGTGCGCGGCGGCGCCGGGTCGCTGCGATTCGAAGGCCCGTTCCCGTCGGGCCTGACCGTGCGCTTCGACGACGACTGACGCGCTTTCGGCGGCGCCGCGATCACGGCCTTTTCTTCTTTTCCAGACTAAGAGCGATCGCGGCAACGATCGCGATCGAGATGATGGCGATGACCATGGTCGGGTCCATGTGACCTCCTTCCGGTCGTCATTTCTGTTATCGCACCACGGTAGGTCCGCGGCCCCACAGGACTGTCCGGCGAAGTGCTTTCATACGCACGTATGGTAACACGAAGCCAACGTCTCCTTCCGTTCGTTGCCGCGCTTGGGCTCGTGCTCCTCGTCGCCGTCGCGATCGCGGCGTCTCGCCTCCGAAGCCGCGGCCGCCGACCGCGCCCGCCAGCAACTTCAGCGCGGCCCGCGCGCCGCCTGGCGCTGAAGCCGTACTCCGACGACGGCGGCACGGGCGTCACGTTCCACGGGCTTCCCGCGTCCGGCGCCATCGAGGTCGAAGTGGTCGTCGAGCCCGGTCTGGTGCGCTTGCGGCTCGCCGACTTCGCCTCGGCCACGAACTGCTCAAGCCGGGTTGGATCGAGCTCGGTCAGCGCCCGGCAGCAGCGCTACGAGGTGTGCGTCGAGCGCGGCGACGGCGTTGTCGGCGGTCAGGGCCTCGGGCGCGCAGAGCAGGTGCCAGCCCAGGCCGTCGGCGAGCGCGACCGCATGGCGTGCGGCGCGGACCGGGTCGACTCCGGGATTTGCCTGGCCGGACGTCGCCGCGAGCCGCAGCGCGCGGGCGATCGCGTCGGTGAGCGCGCGGTAGCCCTCCGTGTAAAGCTCCGCCAGCCGCGGGCTGTGCGTCGAGCGGGCCGTGAACGCGATCGTCACCTGCAGCGTCGCGCGCCGGCGGTCGTCGAGTGGGAGCAGCTCGAACAGCAGCGCGCGGATGTACTCGGCGGGCGGCGGGTCAGAGGCGGCGATCTCGCGGGCGCGAGCGCTGACCTCGTCGAACACGTGACCGTAGGCGGCAAGCAGCAGGTCGTCCTTGGACGCGAAGTAGTACTGGACCGTCCCGATCGAAACGCCCGCCTCGCGGGCGACGGACCGGATGCTCACCGCGTCCAGGCCCTCCCTCACGACGACGGCGATCAGCGCATCGACGAGGGTCGCTGCGCTGATGCGGGCTTGACGAGGCACGGCGAGGATGATTTCATACGTGTGTATGAGCTGCGATTGACGACGCCGATCTTGCCGGTCTCGCGGTCGACTTGCGAGGGCCACCGGTGGTCGACGGATCCCGCCGGACGAGATCGACGCTGCTCAGCACTTCGCTGGACCCGCTCTGATGTCCCGAGAGAGGAGCCTTCGCATGCATCTCGTGATGGCAGGCACCACCTCGCCGAGTCACGTCTATCCGAGCCTCGCGCTCATCTTCGAGCTCGTGTCACGCGGACACCGCGTGAGCTATCTCGTCGGCGAGCGACTCGCCGGCCTCGTCACGCCGACCGGCGCCGAGCTCATCACCCACCCGACGGTGCTCCCCGACGCGGACACCGCCTGGCCGCAGGACACCGGAGAGGCGATGCAGATCTTCCTCGACGAGGCGATCGCCGTCCTCCCGCGCCTGGACGACGTCGACCGTCCCGACGCGGTCCTGTACGACATCGGCGGCTTCGCCGGTCGCGTTGCGGCCCATCGCTGGGGCGTCCCGGCCGTGCAGCTCTCGCCCACCTACGTCGCGTGGGAGGGCTACGAGGAGGACATGGCCGAGCACACCGTGGCGCTGAAGTCCTCCGCGAGCGGCCGCCGGTATTTCGCAAGCTTGCGGGCGTGGCTCGACGAGAACGGCGTCGAGCTCTCGGCCGACGACTTCCTCGGCCGGCCCGACTCGTGCGTGGTGCTCATCCCGCGCGTGCTGCAACCCAACGACAAGCCGGTCGGCAAGCACTGCGTCTTCGCTGGTCCGTGCATCGACGAGCGCCGCATCACCGGGTGGGAGCCGCCCGCCGGCGACGATCGCCCGCTCGTCTACATGTCCTTTGGCACCGCCTACACCGACCAGGCCGGCATCTACCGGGACTGCATCCAAGGCCTGGCGGGTGGTTACCGGCTCGCCCTCGCCACCGGCAAGGTCGACCCCGCCGCGCTGGGACGGCAGCCCGGCGGCGTCCAGGCATCGCGGACCCAGCCCCAGCTCGACCTGCTCGCGCACGCCGACGCGTTCATCACCCACGCGGGCATGGGCAGCGCGGCCGAGTCGCTGTGGTTCGGCGTGCCGACGGTCGCGATCCCGCAGGCGGTCGACCAGTTCGCGAACGCCGCCCGTCTCGAGCACATCGGCGCCGGCGTGCACCTGCCCGCCGAGGAGGTGGATCCCGGTCGCGTGCGGGAGGCCGTCGAGGCCGCGCTCGCCAAGGCACCGCGAGCGCGTGAGCTCATGGCCGAGGTGCGCCGTGGGGGCGGGGTGGGCGTCGCCGCCGATGCCGTCGAGCGCCTCGCGCGCAGCACCGCAGCGCCGGCGTCCTGAGGGGTGGTGCGGCCTGCGCCGTCATGGACCGAGTCAGACGCACCACCCGAGGCTAGGAACCATCGGCGGGAGGGCGCTCACCACACGGCGACCGCGCGGCCGTGCTTGCGTAGCCGCTGGTCCTTGGTGACGAGCTTGAGGCCGTGCTCGACGGCTGTCGCATAGATCAGCCGGTCGGCCGGATCGCCCGGGAACGTGGCCGGCAGGCCGGCGGCGGTGTCGGCGATCGCGGGCGTGATCGCCAGCGTGCGAACCTGGGCGGCGAGTTGGTCGAGCCACGAGCGCACCGGGATCCCGATGTCGATGCGGCCGTCGCGCGCGAGCCATGCGAGCTCGTACCACGTGATCGCGGCCACGGCGAGCTCGCCGGCCTCGGTCAGGAGCTTGGCGGCGCGGGCACTGACGCGTTCGGGCTCCGCGGACCACCACTGGACGACGTGGGTGTCGAGCAGCACGGTCAAGCTGCGTCCCACCGCTCGCCGGTGGTGAACAGCGTGTCGTCATCCTTTGCGCTGACCGCCACACCGGCGAAGCGGCCGCGCAGGGCGTGCGGGCCTGTCGCCGGCACGAGGCGCGCGACGATCCGCCCATGCTTCGTGATCTCGATCTCCTCACCGGCGGCGACGTCGTCGAGCAGGGCGAGAATGCCGGCCTTGGCGGCAGTAGCGGTCACTTTTCTGACCATGCGGCAAGTATAGCGGTCGGTGCCGCGCTCAGCAGATGACGACCGCTTGGCTCGTGACCAAGCCCGATGGGTTCTCCGAGATCGCGCCGCCCGGGTTGTCGACGAACTGGGCTGCGGTGACAAGGTTGTCCGTGGAGGATGAGTCCTGGAAGCGCATGCCGAACTGGCCCTCCGCCGGGTTGCGGCCCGATCTGGCGATCAGCATCCCCGTGAACGTGTTGCAGGACGCCGCTCCGCCGCCGGCATCCGGGTTCTCGGCCACGAACAGGCCGAACGACCCGCTGTCTCGGACGTGCACCGCCGAGAAGATGTTGTGGCGCGAGTCGCGCATGAAGACCCCGACGTCCGAGCTCCCGGCGATCACGCTGTTGGCGACCGTGTTGCCGACGAAATCCAGGTCGAACGAGAGCCCTGCGCCGCCGTCGGGACCAGCGCCGTTGCCATGGAGCTCAAGGCCCGTGAAGAGGCTGTCCTCGGTCCTGTACGCCGCGAGCCCGTCGAAATGGTTGTCCGATGCGGTGAAGTCGCGAACGACGACGCGTCGTGAGCCGTGCTCAGTCACCAGCCCGCCGGAGCGCGCCCCCGACACCGATACCCGCTCGACAACGACGTCGTCGACCCGCCGCAGCGAGATGCCGTTGTTGCGCAGGACATCCTCAGCCCCGCACGGGCCGCTCGAGCACTCATGGTCCTGCTGGCCGCGGTTGCCGTCGATCGCGAGATCCGACACGGCGATCCCGCGTCGGGTCGTCGTCGGCGTCGCCGCCGTCTGTCCGACCACGATCACCGGACGGTTGACGTGATCCTTGAGCTTCAGGACCGTCGAGAGGCCACTGCCGCGTAGCGTCACAGCGTCGCGGTCGATGACGATCGATGCCCCGCAGAGGTAAGTTCCGCGACGTACGAGCACCGCCCCGCCGCCTGCCGGCAGCCCGTTGATTGCGGCCTGGATGGCGTCGCAGTCGCCGCCGTCCACGATCGTGGCAGCGTCCCGGCCGGCCACGCCGGCCGGCCCTTGCGGTCCCGGTCCGCCGGTGGACCCAGCTGCCCCCGTGGCGCCCCTCTCGCCTGTGGTGCCCGTGTCGCCCTTCGGCCCTCGCGGGAGCGCGCCCCGCCTGAAATCGATGGCGCCGAGGGAGCCGTTCCGGATGTCGACGCTGCGCACGTCATTGTCCCTGAGGTCCAGGCTGCGCACGTCGTTGTTTCTGAGGTCGGCGCTTCTCACGCCGTTGTTCGCGATCTGTCGACTGCCGATCTGAGTGATCGCATAGGACGTCCCGCCGAGCGAGATGAACACGGCGCCCAAAGCGAGGACGCTCGCTGGAGAAGGCCCGCGACGCAGGTTGCAGCGCATCAGCTGCTCCCTTCTGTGGTCAAGGCGGACGCCGGGCGAGAGACTCCGCGGGGCACTCGCCCAACGGCCCCGGTGGTCTGCAAGTGGGGCGAGCCTAACCCAGCGCGTGCACGGACTTCAAGGCCACGGCCCCGGCGCAACCGGTCACGCGCGAGCTCGGCCCGGCGAGCGACCTGCGCTACACCAGCGCGCTCTCCGGTAGGACGCGCCTGGGCGGGATGAGCATGACGCCGCGGCCGCCGTGGTCGCCGATCTCGGTGCCGACGCCGAGGATCGCGAGCTCGAGCTGGGAGGGGAGGGCGAACCGATCGGCGCTCGCGTAGCTGACCGTGTAACCCATGTCCGCGAACGCCGCGATCGTCAGGCGGCTGAGGGGGTTCGGGCCGTCGTTGAGAAAGCCGGTCATGAGCTCGTTGCCGAAGACCGCCTCGCGCCAGTGCGCGTCGCGCGTGCCCGGGCCGCCGACGTTCGCGAGCGGGACGGCTCGGGTCGCGGCGCCGCCGGAGAGCGTGGCGAACTCGCGCATCGCGTTCGCGCCCGTGAACGTCGGGTTCTGCGTGCCGGCGCCCTGGCGCAGCCCGAGCTCGTCCCAGTTCGTGCCGAAGCCGAGGACGTGGCCCATCTCGTGCGTGATGACGTTGACGAGGCTGCCGTCGGCCTCCATCGTCGCGAGGTCGGCGGTGTCGAACTCCATGACGCCGGCGGCCGGCAGGAAGCTGCCGGGACGCAGCTGGGTCGGCCCGGCCTGGCCGAGGATCCCGCCGCGCCCGTCGATCGCGATGCCGCTGGCGTCGATGACGATGTCGTCGACCGTCTCGCCCTCGACGAGCACGGACGGCACGTCGGCGGTGATGATCCGCGACCAGCGTGCCGCGGCGGTCGTGAACGCCGCTTGCTGCGCGTTCGTCAGCCCGCCGCGGAAGCGCACGTCGATGACGAATGCCGGCTCCTGCAGCGCCGCGGTCTCAAGCTCGAGCCCCCAGCCGCGGATCGCGCCGCTGTCGTGAAACGCGCGGTCGTCGACCTCGAGCTCCCATGTGCCGTCGGGGTGGCAGGCGTGCAGGGCGGTGAGGTCGCCGCGCGGCCGGAACCGACCCTCGAACGGCGGCACCGCGTCGCCGAGCGCCACGGGCGCGACCGCGTCGAACACCGTCTGGCGGAAGTCCTCGGCACGCCCGCCGCGCCGGCCGGCGAGCACGACCCGCGTGCCGTTCGGCCCGCGGACGCTCAGCGCGAGGTCGCCGCTCCAGCTGTGATCGAGGTCGACGGTGACCGCGAGGTGGGCGATCGAGCTGTCGCCGACGCCGGACACCTCGAGCGGCGCGGTCGTGACCGCGGGCGGGCCCGCGGGGATCTGCACGGCGTCGCTGCTTGAGAACTCGTGGGGCATTCGCGGCATCCAATCAGATGCCGCCGATGTCCTGGCGCGTTTCGGGCGCCCGCGCGCCGTAGGCTGCCGCGCGTGGACGACGACCGGCGCTGGCGCCTGCTGAGCCTGCCCGTCGTCGGATGGATCCTCTACGACTTCGCGAACACGATCTTCTCGTTCGTGATCGTCACGCGGTACTTCAACGACTGGATCATCGAGGAGCAGGGGCAGCCGGACATCTACGTCGGGCTCATGGTCGCGTCCGTGTCGGTCGCGCTCATCATCGCGCTGCCGCTGATCGGCGCGCTCGCCGACCGGCTCGGGCGCCACAAGCCGATCCTGATCGCGTTCACGCTGCTGAGCGTGCTCGCGACCGGGCTGCTCGGCGTCATCGACTCGGTGCTGGTCGCGCTCATCGTCGGTGCGATCGCGACGTTCGCGTTCAACACCGCCGACTCGCAGTACCACCCGCTGCTGAGCGTCATCGCGCCGGAGCCGCGGCGCGGGCGGGTGTCGGGCATCGGCGTCGCGGTGGGCCTCGTCGGCGGGCTGATGGCGCTCGTCGTGCTCGGGGTCATCGTCGACGACGGGCACGCCCAGCGCGCGTTCCTGCCGGCTGCGGCGATGTTCCTCGTCTTCGCGCTGCCGTGCTTCTTGCTCGTGCGCGAGGGCCGGCGGCCGGCGCCGGACCCGGACGCGCCGCCGTCGCGGCCGTTCGCGCAGCTTGTCGCGACGGTGCGCCGCGCGCGTGGCGCGCCGCACGGCCGGCTGCTGCTCGCGCGGTTCTTCTATGTCGACGCGATCGCGACCGTGCTCGCCTACCTCACGGTCTACGCGCGGCGCACCGGCGACTTCGACGGCGACTCGATCGACATGGTCCTCGCGATCTCGGCGATCGCGGGGATCGCCGGGGCGCTCGGCGGCGGCATGCTCGCCGAGCGGATCGGCCCCAAGCGCGTGGTTCTCGGGACGCTCGTCATCGCGGTCACGGCGCTGCTCGCCGAGGCGATCACGGGCTCCGGAGAGCTGCTGTGGGTCGTCGGGCCGCTGCTCGGGGTCGTGCTCGGCTCGCTGTCGGCGGTCGATCGCGTGTTCCTGCTGCGCCTCGTGCCACCTGAGCGCCGCGGCGAGGACTTCGCGCTGTACGCGCTCGTCGGCAAGCTGTCGACGGGCTTTGGCCCGCTCGTGCTGTGGGGCGGCACGATCCTCGTCTTCAACGAGCTGGTCGGCCTGTCGAAGTTCGACGCGAGCCGGGTGGCCGTGATCGTGCTCGCCGCCGCGGCGCTGCTCGGGCTGCTGATCCTGCGCCCGCTGTCAGACCGCGCGCTGCACGGCGCCGCGCCGACCGAGCCGGTCCTCTAGCCGCTCGCAGCGAGAGAGTCAGATGCGGGTGTTTCTCGGCGTCGGATGTCACGGCGCGGAAACGCCCGCGTCGATGTCGCGCGGCTCGCGTGAGCTAAGGGCGGCGAACTCGGACTCCACGTGCGCCTTTGAGGTTCGCCGCACGGAGGTTCGCGCCGGCCAGCTTCGCTGCGGTGAGGTTCGCTCCACGAAGGTCCACGCCGATCAGGTTCGCTCCGCGTAGATCCGCTCCGCGGACGTTCGCCCCGCGTAGGTCGGCGCCGCGGAGATCGGCGCCGCGCAGATCAGCCCGATGGAGGCTCGCTCGGCGGAGGTTTGCGCGGCGGAGGTTCGCAGCGCGGATGTCCGCGTAGGCAACGTCCGCAGCACTGAGGTTCGCCGCCCGCAAATCCACCGCATAGAGGTTCGCCTCGAGGAGGTTCGCGTCGCGCAGGTCCGCCGCGCCTAGGTGCGTCCCTTCAAGGCCTGACGCCTGGAGGTTCGCTCGTCGGAGGGCGGCGTGCGCGAGATCGGCTGAGCGGACGTCGACGATGGCGCCTCGACGCGCGCGTGGATCGTCGCGAAGGAGCCGCGCCTCGACGAGAAATTGCACGATCAAGCCTCGGCGCGCCCCGTCCAGACGACGTACCGCTGACAGCGTTGCCGTGCGTGCGACCGCACGCACATCGTCTCCTCGGTCTGACCGCAGGAGTCCGCGGTCAAGCAGCAGGCCTGACATCTGCGCGAGATACGTCCTCAACGTGGTCTCGCGTTCGGCGTCTGCGGAGACCGTGCGCTGCTGCGCGGCCCGCTGATCCTCTCGCTGCTGATCGCGCCGCGTCTGGGCATCGTTGAGCAGGAACGCGAGCGCCGCGAGGGCTACGGGGATTCCGAGCAACTGAAGCCAGTCCCAGAGGGTCTTCGCCGGTCGCTGATTGCCGCGGTCTGCCTCCCCGCCCGCAGGCAAACCCGTCCATTGCCACCGCCGCCGGTACGCAAGCGAGATGAAGACGGCTATCCCCGCGCACGCCATGGCGACCAACAGGAGAGTCGACACGACCTACCAATCCTGCCCTTGAGACCCCTGTGAACCTCAGCAGGTCAGGCCGCCACCGACCACAGCGCGCCGTCGCCGACCGGGTGGTGTACCGCGTGGCCGTCCGCGACCGCCGCGATCAGCGCGGTCTCCGCCTTGCCGACGTCCGGCGCGACGAGGTGCTCGGCCATCACGGCGGCGACCTCCGCGGTCGCGAGGGGGTATGCGAACGCGGCAAGCACGTCGACCGGGTCCTCCGCCGGCGGGCGGCGGGTGAGCGTCGGGTCGAGGTTCGCGACGACGACGTCGTAGGCCTCCATCGGCTGAAAGCCGCCGGCCTCGAGGCGCCGGCCGTCCGCGGTCTCGAAGATCAGCGACGGGGCCGTGTAGCGCACCGCGCCGTCGCTGTTGGCCGAGCGCTCCTGGAACTCTGTCGGCGAGCCGGCGGCGGTGCGGGCGCGGGCGCGGTCGGCCTCGTAGGCCTCGCGGACGGCCGGGTCCTCGATCGCGCTCGCGATCGCACCGGCATCGAGGCCGTCGACGGCGCCGAGCGCGTCGCGCAGCGCGGCGGCATCGTCGAACAGGCAGGTCGTCGTGAACTGCGCGAACTGCAGCGCGCGAAACGCCGCGTACTCGAGCTCGGGCGCGGCCAGGCGGGTCGCCACGATGGCGCGGCACGCCGGCGAGGTCGCGCTGAGGCTCGCCTTCGGCGTGACCTGAAACGGCATCCCGTACCTGCGAAACGTCGTGTAGCCGATCGCCGAGCGCTTCGGTGTGTAGCCGATCTTCTCGTAGCGCGACGGGTCCTCGGCGAGGCCGATCGTGACGAGCGTCCAGCGCAGCTGATCGCCGTAGCGCCAGCGCAGCGTCGCGAGCGCGGGCGACGCCGAGTAGGCCCAGGGGCAGCCCGGGTCGGTGAAATGGGTGACCTCGATCATGCGCTCCATCGTCGCACGCGGGCGGGGCGGGCCGGCGCGGGCGCTGCAGGCAAATGTGCAGGGTGCAGGTGTTTTCGCTGGTAGAACGACGGCCTGGCCGAATCGCTGGTCCTCCGGGGCGAGCGAGCGGGGGAACCAACGGGCGGCTGGGAGGTCGCCAGGGGCGAATTGCCGGCAGCACGCGGCATAGCGCAAGAGCGCGAGCCCGACAGCTCACCCCGCAGGCCTCAAACCACGGGGAGACATGAGACGACCGACGAAGGCTCGGCGACGCGTCCGCGCGCTCGCACAACCGCTTGGCATGCTGCTCGCGTGCGCCGTCGCGCTGCCGCAGGCGATCGCGCGCTCATCGGAGAGCGAGCCGAGCGCGCGTGTCGATCTGCTCGCTGCAGAGCCGAGTGGATCGACGCACGTCAACGTCTCCTTCGCGCGCGAGCCGAGCAGCGGCACGCACCGCCTCATGTTCCAGCGCGTCGCCCTCAAGGCGAACCGCATGCTCGAGATGAAGGCGGCCGCTCGCGCGAAGCTGCCGCCCCTCGCCGTACGCCGCGTGATCGCCGCCGGCGACCGCATCGCCGACGCGCCGTACACCTATGGCGGCGGGCACGGCAACTGGGACTCCGGCGGCTATGACTGCTCGGGCTCGGTGTCCTACGCGCTGCACGGCGGCGGGCTGCTCGACACGGCCCTCGCGTCCGGCGGGTTCATGAGCTGGGGCGAGCCCGGTCCCGGCCGCTGGATCACGGTCTACGCGAACGGCGGGCACGCGTTCATGGTCGTCGCCGGCCGGCGCTTCGACACGACCGGCCGCGAGCAGGCCGGCACGCGCTGGCAGGCCGCGATGCGCGACACGTCGGGCTACGTCGCGCGCCACCCGCGCGGGCTGTGAGACGGCTCAGACGTCGATGCCCATCGTGATCGTCGCGGTGTAGCCGCTGCGGATCGACGAGCCGCGCAGCTTGAGGCTGACGATCTGGCCGCTGCCGCCCTGGCGGTAGATGTTGTCCGAGCCGTTGCGCAGGCGCGTGACGCCGCGCCCGGAGTACGGCGACAGCTTGGCGACCTTGTCGGTCGTTGCGTCGCGGAAGAACAGCTGGCCGGTGTGGGCGCGCGTGCCGCCCGAGTACGTCGAGCCGGCGCGGCCGCCGACGTAGGCCATGACATGGATGTGCGTCGCGCGACCCTGGTACCAGCCGGGGTAGATCGTCCGGATCCGCGCCAGGCCGCTCGCGTTCGTGAGCTGGATGCCGCGCAGGTACGTCTTGCCGGTCGTGCCCTCCGACGCGATGCCGGAGTACTTGCCGAGCGCGTCGCAGTGCCAGATGTCGACGGCGACGTCCTCGATCGGCTTGCACGTCGCGGCGTTGACGACGCGGATGCGCAGGTCGAGGCGCAGGCCCGCCTTGCCCTCGGTGATGTTCGAGCGGATCTTGCGTAGGTCGAGGTAGTACGGGCCCTCGGTCAGCTCGGGCGT
The DNA here is from genome assembly GCA_963839905.1 of uncultured Actinomycetes bacterium. Taxonomy (GTDB): domain Bacteria; phylum Actinomycetota; class Thermoleophilia; order Solirubrobacterales; family Solirubrobacteraceae; genus CADCVQ01. The sequence continues at coordinate 86,925 of CAWIXC010000024.1, forward strand.
GAGCACGCACGACGCGGCGTAGGCCTCGTCGGTCGCGCCCCCGGCGCTGCGTAGCGCGAAGCCGCCGAGGCCCCCGAGCGAGGCGAGCGAGGCGACGCCGAGGCCTGCGCCGCCGAGCCGTCGCAGCGCGCCGCGGCGCGTGAGCGCGGCCTGCTCGGGCGTGAGGATCGCGGGGTGCTGCGGGACGTCGTCGTGGTCGTCGGACATTTGCGTGGCTCCTAGCGGACGTGGGGGAGGACACGCCCAGCATCGGCGGGCAACCCGGGAGGGACCCGGGGAGCTGCTGGGAGACCGGCCGCGCGCCGGCGAGCCCAGAACGGGTGAGCCGGCCAGCGGTCCTCGATCGCGTAAGCGTCGGCGCGATGCGCCTCGTAGGCCGCCCAGATGCCGGCAAGCCGCCGTTCGAACGCCGCGAGCGGCGCTTCGCCGGCACCGCGCAGGCACGCGTTTACGCATGCTCCGCCGCCGATCCCCGTGGCGAGCGCGTTGAGGATGCCCTGCGACGACAGTGGGTCGAACGCGAGCGCGGCGTCGCCGACCGCGAGCCAGCGGGTGCCGTGCGTCGGGACGAGACTTGCGCCATGCGCCGCGGTCGTGGCCGGGCCGTGCACGAGCTCCACGTTCCCGCCCGCGGGGAGGATGTTGCTCGTCGCGGCCAGCGCCGCGGCGAAGCCCGCGCGCGTGCGCAGCGATCGGTCGAGCAGGTCGGGGTCCGTGAGAAACGCGACCACGCGCCTGCCACCGGCGACGATCGCGCTGTACCACCAGCCCGACGGCGTCGCCTCGATCCGGGTCCTCGCGTCGACGTCGTCGCCGATGCGGACGGCGGCGTAGACCGCGACGAGCCGGTCGGCGCGGTCGCGCCGCGCGCCCAAGCTGCGCGCGATCGAGGCCTGGCGTCCGCCGGCGTCGACGAGCCAGCGACACGAGACCTCCGAAGCGCCCACCTGCAACCGCACCACTCCCGCGTCTACGGAGCGGACCGTCACCCGCGCGCAGCGCACCTGCGCTCCCGCGGCGCGTGCTTCATCGAGCAGCAGCGCGTCGAAGCGTGGGCGATCGAGGTGCCAGCCGTGGCCGTAGGGGTCGCTGAGCGCGTCGCGCTGAAGCAGCGGCCCGCTGCCCCAGTCGGCCGACGTGCCCGTGCAGCGGATCGCGCGCGTCGCGTCGATCCGGTCCGGCCCGATCCCGAGGTCGCGCAGGGCGGCCGCGGCGACGGCCGGCACGGTCTCGCCGATCTTGAACGCCGGCGGCGAGCCGGCGCGCGGATCGGCGAGCAGCACACGATGCCCCGCGCGGGCGAGGACGATCGCCGCGGCGCAGCCCGCAGGCCCCGCGCCGGCGACGACGACGTCCACCACGCCGCTCCTACCGGCGGCCGCGTGCGCTGCGGAAGCGGTCGAGCTTCTCGAAGTAGCCCGCGGTCACGTGCTCCGGGTCCTCGCCCGACCGATCGATCGCCGCGGCCACCGCCTGATCGGCGCGCGCGGGGTCGCGCGCCTCGGGCACGTGCAGCGTGATGAGGTTGCGCCGCGGGTCGACCTCGCCCTCGAAGCCGACGCTCGTCTCGACGCGCACCTGCGACCCGAACGCCTCGTCCGCGGGACCCGGCTCGGTCTGCACGATCCCGAGCTTGCCGAACGACGAGATCATGTCGTCGCGCTGCGCCTGCGGCGTCCCCCCGAGCCAGCGCAGCCAGTTCGCGCGCCGCTCGAATGCCGCCGACCGCTCGCCAAGTGGCCGCGACTCGTCCATGACGATTGCGTAGTCCTCCCGCGTCAGCACGTGGTTGGGAACCCGCGCGGCCCAGAACGTCGGGACGTACGGGTCATAGCTCGCGTCGTAGCCCGACAGGCAGCTCGCCGTGTCGGTCTGCCACGGAACCGCCATCCAGCGCGACACGCTGCCGGGCGTCTGGCCGTACAGCGGACCGTCGATCTGCGCCACCGCCTCCGGGGTGAGCACGGGTCCGAGCGCCGGCGGGCGGTCGCCGATCGCGCGGTGGCGCAGCCGGAACGGGGCCATGTACATCGTCGTGTGGCGCATCGGCCACGTCATCTCGCAGCCGGGGTGAAACGCGTCCGCGAGGCAGAACGTCAGCGCGGCGCGGTCGAGCATCGCCGGGCGGTGCGACAGCGGCAGGTCGTCGAGCTCGAACGGCGCGACCGCCGCGAGGTCGAGATCGGGATCGAAGTCGCCCGCGGCCCAGCGCTCGAGGCTTCGCATCTGCGTCTCGGAGAGCGTGATCTGCTGGCGCGGGGAGACCGGCGGGAAGTTGATCGCGTCGCCGTAGATCCACGGCCAGGGCGTCGGCGACTCGCCGTCGCGGTCCCACTCGCGAAACGCGTTGAGGATCTGGTTTCGCAGCTCGGCGTGCTCGGGCGCGTCGCTGGCGAGCTTCGCCAGGTACCCGGGGTCGAGGAAGTGCTGGCGCCCGCCCCAGCCGAACGCCGTCGCGAAGCCGTGGTTGGCCCACTGCATCTCCGCCATCCGCTCGAGCACGGGGAAGACGTCGCGCATGAACGAGACGCGCTGGCGCACCGGCAGCGCGCCGGACTGGATGAACGCGTCCTCGAGCAGGTCGTACATCGTCCGCACGCTCAGAAGCTCGGGCGCGTAGTTCGGCGGCGCGACGACCACCCACGCGGGATCGACCGGCACCGGCCGCCCGTCGATCGTCACCGTCGCGGTCACCGGGCCGTCGGACACGTCGTCGTGCCACTTGTCGTTGTTGGCGAACGTCTTCGCGGGCGTGTTGTCATGTGACGCCGACACGCCGTGGCCGCCGAGGAACAGCAGCCGGCCTGCGCCGTCGGTGCGCAGCTCGCCGAGGTAGACCTTGTTGTCGTAGAACTTGCCGCTGTCGAAGCGGTACTTCGCTCCCGATCGGTCGGGCCCCGCGATCGTGCGCGCGCCGGGGTCGATGACGAGCTTCGCGCGGTCCGCGCCCTCCACGTTCGCGTTGCGCCGGTTCGCCGGCACGGCGTCGTCGGGATCCTCGGCCTCGGGGATGTCCAGCGCGATCTGAAACTGGTACCAGGCGGCCTTGGAGTTGGCGACGTGCACCGTCCACTCAACGTCGGCGTTCTGCGAGGTCAGCTCCTCCACGGCCTCGCCGGCGGCGTTGTAGCCGTAGACCCGGAAGCGAGCGGCCTCGCGCTTCAACGCGCCGGAGGGGTCCTTCATGGTGCCCGGCTTGATCGCCGGTGGGCGGTCGGTCTCGGGGGCGATGTAGAACTCGTCCTCGCTGTCGCCGACGCGGGCGATGCCGATCGCCGGATGGATCGCGGCTCGCACGACGTGCTTGTCGCGGCCCTGCGGGTCGACCTCGACCGGCCGCGGCTCGGTCGGCTCGTCGAGTGGGACGTCGTTGTGCTCGCGGCGAAGCTTCGCGGCTTCGTAGTAGGCGAGGCGGCGAGCGCCGGCGATGCTGCCGCGCGGCGCATGCTCGGCGAGGACGCGCCAGGAGTTGTAGGCGAGGTTCTCGCCGTACAGGGCCTGGCCGTCGGCGTCGACGTCCTGGCGCGGCAGCGTCAGCGTGGCGACGTGGATGGGAGCGCTCGCGCTCTCCTCCCAGCGGACGGTCGCCTCGTCGAGCGGCATGCGCTCGGGATCGGTCTGCAGCTGTACGCAGAAGTGAAACGTCGCCTCGGCGTCGAGCAGGCGCGCGCGCAGGTCGCGGTGAAGGTAATTGGGGTCGTCGGTCGACAGGCCCGGGACAGGGTCGCCGCCGCTGCCGGCCGGGACGAGCTTGTACTTCGCGTTCGCCCCGTCGCCGAAGGCGTACGGCAGCCCGCTCCAGTAGTCGATCCCGAGCGTGCTCGGCACGACCTTGGCCATGTCGTCGAGGATCTTCGCGGTGTTCGGGTGCGCCTTCAGGTACGGCTCGTAGTCGCCGTCGACGACACCGGCCTTCGTGAACTCGCACATGTCCTTCGCGGTGTCGACGAAGAAGACGTCGTGGTTTTGCAGCAGAAAGTCGTGCGTGATCTCGTCCTCGTCGGGGTCGAGCAGCTTCGCGCCCGGCACGTCGAAGAGCTTGATCGAGATGCCGCAGGTCTTCTTGCGGTCGGGCACCGTCGGGCCGGTGTCCGAGGAGAAGCGCACCCACGCGGGATAGCTGTCGCCGCCAAAGACGCCGACGCGCAGGTGCGCCGGCAGGTCGGGCCGGACCTTGAACGTCCCGGCGGCGACGCCGTGCGGCTTGAGGAACACCGGCCGCAGCACGGGATCCTGGCCGTCGGCGATGCGCTCGCCCATCACGAGGTCGACGAACATCGTCTTCAGCGAGGCGACGGGATCGGCCGCGCAGTCGACGTTGCCTGCGCCGGGCTCGCGGGCGCCGGAGGACTTGGCCAGATGAGCGAACACGGGGCCTCCCCTTGTCGGCTTGACGGTCTGTTTATATGTGTGACGGGCAGGCCCGCCGCGAACGGTTTGTATCCGTTTGCGGTAAGTGCGCGCTCAACGCCCGCAGCATTTCTTGTACTTCGACCCCGAGTCGCAGGGGCACGGGTCGTTGCGCCCGGGCTCGTCGGGCGCGACCACGCCGCTCAGCGCTTCGGTGATCGCGCCGCGCAGCGCATCCAGGCCGGCTGCGTCGAGTGCGAGCTCGACGTCCTCGCGCTCCTCCGTCGATGCGAGGAAGCGCAGCACGGCGCCGCCGCCGGCGCGGCTCGCCACTTCGAAGCCGCCGGCCGACGCGCGCCATGCGAACGGGGCGGTCGCGATCGCCGCGCGAAAGGCGCGGGCCGCATCGGCGCGCATGCCGTGGTTGTGCTGGTCGGAGGCACCGTCGTCGGCGACGTGCGCGAACTCGACGACGAGCGATGGGGGAGCCCCGAACGCGATGATCGCGAGCTCCCCGGTGACGGGCAGGCGCCGCGGCGAGCCGAGCGCGGACCATGCCGTGCGTGCCCGCTTGCGCCGCGGATCGCCGGCCGGCAGGCCTGCCGTCAGCGTGTGCGCGCGCTCCGCGGCGCCGAGCGCGGCGGGCGATTGGCGGGCGGCGGCGGCCATCGCGAGCGTCGCGTAGATCTCTCCGGCCTCGACGCTGTCGCCGTCGCCGCGCGTCTGCAGGCCGCCGAGCGCCTGCATCCCCGCGGTCACCGCGACCTCGACCGCCTGCGCGTTCAGCGCGACGTGCGCGAGCTGGGCGAACGCGTGCGTCGTGTGCGCGTGCTGCGGGCCGACGGAGGCGGAGAACGCCTTGATCGCGTCGGTCAGCGCGGAGAGCTGCTCGGCCTCGGGCGCGCCGGCCTGGCGCTGCACCTCGGCGAGCTTGGCGAGCGCGAGGCCGGTGACCTCGCTCTCGTCGCCGAGCTCGGCGACCGCGCGCTCTGACAGCGCGCGCACGAGCGCGATGCCGTCGTCGCGCTCGCCATCGGCGAGCAGCGCCAGCGCGCGCTCACCCGCTGCGTCGATCGCCGCGGGGTCAAGCTCCTCGTTGTCGCGCTCGGTGGTCTCGAGCGGGGCGCTCACCGCTAGCCGGCGTGGGTGCCGCAGCCACCGGTTCCGCAGCAGCCCGCGGCGGCCAGGGCGGCCCCGGCGTCGACCTGGTAGCGGCGCTGGCCGGCCGACGAGTTCGGCACGAGGAACGGCGACAGCAGGCGCTTGGTCTCGGGCGAGGCGCAAGCGGGGCACGGCGGTGATGGAGCATCGAAGCGCGACAGGTCGTCGAAGCGCTCGTCGCATGCGACGCATGCGTAGTCATAGATGGGCACGCCGTGATGGTCGCGGCGCAGGCCCGTGCTGTCAAGCCGCACGCGGCCACGCGGCCACGAGCTCGTAGAAGAACCACTCGACGACATCGGCCGGCTGCATGCCGAGGAGCTCCGCCACGACGTCGCCGTCGCGAAACGCCTTGATGGCCGGGACGGTGCGCACCTCGTAGCGCCGCCACAGGTCGGGGCAGAGGTCGATGTCCACCTTGACGAGCGCGAGCTGGCCCTGGTGCGGGGCTGCGGCGGCCTCGAGCAGCGGCTCGAGCGCCAGGCACGGCTGACACCACGGCGCCCAGAAGTCGACGACCACCGGCATCACCGTCGAGCGGTGCAGCACGAGCGGCTCGAAGGAGCTTTCGCTGACGTGGGTGGCGGGCACGCTGTAACAGGCTACGGCGCCGGGTCGCGATCGGATGCGCGCGCGCGTGCGCCAACCTGGCGCGCAAGGCGCCGCGCTTGGCACACTTACGCGGTGATCGTCTACCACGGCACCACGATCGAGCACAAAGACTCGATCGAGCGCGAGGGCCTGCGCCAGAACACGTACGTCGCTCGGACGCGCGAGCTCGCGGAGGAGTGGGCACGGACCCGCGGCTTCGAGCGAGGCTCGGACGGCTACGTGATCTTCGAGGTCGACGTCCCGGACGCGGCCGTCGTCGAGAGCAAGAGCTGGTGGTGGGCGGAGGGCCAGATGCTCCTGCCCTTCGGCGCACCGGTCGAGGGGCTCGTCGCGCTCACGCACGAGGACCTGCGCGCCGACCCGGAGTAGCGCGGGTCGCGCCCGGTCGCCGTGGCATGCTTGCGCCGCCGTGACCCCGACGACCGACAACCCGGCACCGCCGACCGTCGCCGAGGTCAAGCGCGTCAGCGCGATGGCCGACCCGGTGCTGCGCAACCTCGAGATCACGCACTGCTACGGGCGCCTGTCCGCGGCGATGGCGCAGCGCACGGGGCCGTGCGCGAACTGGTGCACGTACGCGACCTGGGCGTCGCGCCAGGCGGGGCGCACGATCCGCGGGGAGGACCTCGTCGAGACGCTGCGCGGCCGCTTGATGGTGCGCGCACAGCTCTTGCACCCGCTGGCGTCGCTCGGACGCGTGCTGCTGCGCAGGGGCCTGTTCAACCCGGCGAGCGCGCTCGGCCGGATGACCGCCCAGCTGCACACGCCCTTCGACGCGTTCGAGCGCACGAGCGACGCGGTCGCGCGCGGCAACCAGAAGGTCTTCGAGGAGATCGGCTACGAGTTCGCTCGGTACCTCGACGCGGTGCCTGCCGACGCCGCCCCCGACGCGCCCGAGCTGCGCGCGTTCGTCGCCGAGCTGCGCGAGGGCGAGCCGCCCGACGGCCAGCGCTACCTCACGCAGGCGTTCACGCGCTACACGCGCAGCGCCGCCGCGGCCGACCCCGCCGCGAGCGCGCAGTTGCTGCTGCTCGCGAACGTCGAGATCGGGATGCACGAGCAGACGCGCCTGCAGCCCGAGATCCGCGAGTCGCTCGACTCCCCGTACGCGGTCGTGCAGGACCTGGACGCGCGGCTGTCGCGCGCCCTCATGCCGTGGTGGCGGCGCCCGGTGCCGGGCGTCGTCGCAAAGCCCGTCGGCGCGCTCGGCTCGCGCGCCCAGCGCCACGTCGCGAACGTCGCGCGCGAGATCATCACGAAGGCGCTCATGGTCATGTCGCTGCCCGGGCGGGTGCTGTCGCTCGGCGCGGACATGGACGAGCCGTTCCCGGACATCCTGCGCGACCTGCACGACGCAGAGCTCACGGAGCTCTTCGGGCGCTTCGACACCGGCGTCCCCGGCACCGCCGCGAAAGACTGGTCGGACTTCGATCAGCGCATGCGCTACATCTCGCACCTCTTCCGCGCCTTCCACGTGCACGACGAGCTGCTCGGCCCGCCGTTCACGCCCGAGCAGGTGGCGGCGTTCACCGCGGGCAGCGTGCCCGACGGCGACCTGTGACCCGCCTTCAGGTGTCCGCGCCGGCGAGGATCTCGTCGTAGATCTCGCGGAGCGTCGCCCCGACGGCTTGCGGGCCGTCGGCGTACGGCACGGCGCCGGGGTCGAGCAGGACGCGCGCGAAGCCCGCGGTGAGCGCGTCGGCGCCGGGATCGGCGAACCAGGCGTCGAGATGGCCGATGTTCGCCTCGCTGCCGCACACGGCGCCCGCGATCTGCTTGCCGAGGTGCTCGCCGAGCTCGGGGCTCGGAGGACCGGCCGGGACGGGCGCGGTGATGAGCTCGTCGAAGGACATGCGCCCGGTGCCGATGTTCTCGCGGATCTGAAACCACGTCGCGAAGACCTCGTGCAGGAGCTCCTCGACGAAGTCGCCGCCGCGGCGGATGCCGTGCACGTCGGCGAAGTAGTGGTGGGCGAGCTCCTCGGAGAGCACCCAGCCAAGCAGCGGCTCGCCGTGCTTGGCGAGCCCGACGTTCACCCACAGCTGCCCGTCCGCGGTGAGGCTCGCGCCGGCGCCCTCCTGCTTGAGCGGGTCGCGCTTGATCGAGACGTTCAGCGCGGGCGCGTAGGCGAGCGCGTCCAGCGACCGCCGGCAAGCGAGCTCGACGAGCGTCTGCAGCGGCCCGGAGCCGCCGCGCACGCGGATCTTCGCTTCGTGTTCGTCCGGCACGGGCGGCGACGCTACCGGACGACGTGCAGCTCGAACGCGACGCTGCCGCCGGCGATCCGCGCGATCCCCATCGTGTGGGCGGGAGCGCGGCGGCGCTCCGTCGGCGAGCCGGGGTTGAAGATCTGAAAGCCGTCGCGCTCGGCGTGCTCGGGCATGTGCGTGTGCCCGAAGACGACGGCGGCGCAGCGCGGGAACTTCGCGCGCAACGTGTCGAGGCGCCCGCGTGCCGGGCCGGGCTCGTGGATCATGCCGATCCGCACGCCGTCGAGCTCGAGCTCGAGGCGCGGTGGGAGGACGGCGCGCACCGCCGCGCCGTCGACGTTGCCGTGGATGGCGTGGACGGGCGGCCCGAGCGAGCGCAGCAGGTCGAGCACCCGCAGGTCGACGAGGTCGCCGGCGTGCAGGATCGCGTCGGCCTCGCGGCAGTGCTCGAGGCAGCTCTGCGGGATCGCGCGGTGGCCGCGCGGCATGTGGGTGTCGCTGATGATCGCGAGGCGCATGGCGGCGCGGCGACGGTAGCGGGTCGCACGGCCCGGTGAGCGAAACGGCGCCGTCATCCGTAGTCCCTCGCGGGGCCGGCGCATGGCGTTGAGTAGCGTTGATCGACCGCCCTTCTCGAACACGGGAGCTCGCACATGGCACAGCAGGATCGGAAGGTCCCCGCGCACCGCTCCGCCGGGCGCACCGGGGACGCGATCACGATCCTCGAGCCGCTGACCGCCAAGCACGAGAAGACCCTCGGCACCGACCACCCCGACACGCTCGCGAGCCGCTACAACCTCGCCAACGCCTACCTCGGCGCCGGTCGCACCCAAGACGCGATCGAGAGCTTCGAGCCGCTGCTCTCAGACCTCAGGCGGATCCTCGGCCCCAAGCACCGCAACACGATGCGCACGCGCGGCAACCTCGCGAGCGCCTACCAGGCCGCCGGTCGCACGCCCGACGCGATCGGGGTCCTCGAGCCGCTGCTGCTCGACCTCAGGCGCGCGCTCGGCCCGCAGCACCCCGACACGCTCGCGACGCGCGGCAACCTCGCCAACGCCTACCAGGCCGCTGGGCGCACGAGGGACGCGATCGCGATCCTCGAGCCCTTGGTCGCCGACGTCGAAGCCGCCGCCGGCGCCGAGCACCCGAACGCGCTCAGCTCGCGCGGCAACCTCGCGAACGCCTACCAGACGGCCGGCCGCGCGCAGGACGCGATCGGGATCTACGAGCCGCTGCTCGCCGACCTCGAGCGCCTGCTCGGCGCCGAGCACCCGAACACGCTGCTGACCCGCAGCAACCTCGCCAACGCCAAGCAGGCCGCCGGGCGCACGGGCGACGCGATCACGATGCTCGAGCCGCTGCTCGCCGAGCGCGAGCGCAGCCTCGGCGCCGACGACCCGAAGACGCTCAACACCCGCGGCAACCTCGCGAACGCCTACCGCGCCGCCGGGCGCTCGGATGACGCGATCGCGATCCTCGAGCCGCTGCTCGCAGACCTCGAGCGGGTTCTCGGCGCCGAGCACCCCGACACGCTCGCGGGCCGCGGCAACCTCGCCAACGCCTACCAGGCCGCAGGGCGCCCGAAGGACGCGATCAAGCTCCTCGAGCCACTCGTCGAGGACCTCGAACGCGGGGTTGGCGCCGAGCATCCGGACACGCTCGCGAGCCGCGGGAACCTCGCGAACGCGTTTCAGGCCAGCGGGCGCACCGATGACGCGATCGCGATCTTCGAGCCGCTGCTCGCGGACCTCGCGCGGGTCCTCGGCGCCGAGCATCCGGACACGCTCGCAAGCCGCGGCAACGTCGCCAACGCCTACCAAGCGGCCGGGCGCTCGGACGACGCGATCGCGATCCTCGAGCCGCTGGTCGCCGAGCTCGAGCGGACCGTCGGGGCCGAGCACCCCGACACGCTCTCAAGCCGCGGCAACCTCGCGAGCGCCTACCAGTCGGTCGGGCGATCGGACGACGCGATCGCGATCCTCGAGCCGCTGCTGGCCGACCGCGAGCGCATCCTCGGCGCCGAGCACCCCGGCACGCTGAACTCCCGCAGCACGCTCGCGATGGCCTACCAGGACGCCGAGCGGGCCGACGACGCGATCGCGATCCTCGAGCCGCTGCTGGCCGACCAGGAGCGGATCATCGGCGCAGATCACGCCGGCACGCTGCTGACGCGCAACAACCTCGCCAACGCCTACCAGGACGCGGGACGCACCGATGACGCGATCGCGATCCTCGAGGCGCTGCTGCTCGACCGCGAGCGCAAGCTCGGGACCGAGCACCCGAACACGCTGCGCACCCGCAACAACCTCGCGATCGTCTACCAGGACGCCGACCGCACCGGCGACGCGATCGCGATCCTCGAGCCGCTGCTGGACGACCTCGAGCGCGTGCTCGGCCCGAAGGCGCCCGACACGCTCGGCGCCCGCGGCAACCTCGCGAACGCCTACGAGGCCGCGGGTCGCGCCGAGGACGCCGATCGCGTCCGCAACCCTCCGGGCGGCGGGAGCTCGTTCATCGTCTGACGTGGTGGGTCAGGTCGCGCTGTAGCTGTGCAGCTGGTCGCCCTCGGCGCCGTGGACGCTGGCGTTGAACGAGATGATGATCCGCTCCTTGTCGCCGTCGTAGGGCATGGCCTGGTGGGCGAGCCACGACGGGAACAGCAGGAGTTGGCCGGGGATCGGCTCGATGTCGACGGACGGCGGCTGCAGGTACGCGTTGCCGATGTCGACGTAGGCGCCGCCGAGGGCGGTGAACGGCGGCCCGTACAGCCGAGTCGCGCCGTTGGCCGCGCCGTAGACCGGATGCTGCACGCGCTGCGCCGGCTCGTCGATCTGCACGATGTACGCCGACGACCATGAGCAGTTGCCGTGCGTGTGCACGTCGTGAAACGCGCCGGCGCGGCTGCATTGGAACCACATGCCCTCGATGTCGACGCGCAGCTTCATCTCCTGGCCGCCCCAGGCGAGCGCGTTGGCCTGCTTGACGGTCTCGCCGAGGCTCGACACGAGGAAGCGCACGAAGTTCTGCCACTCGGGGATCTTCACGCGGTGCAGCAGGTCGTCGTCGCTGGCGAAGAACGGCTTGCGCTCCACGCCGCGCTGGCGCTCCTGCGTCTCGCGACCGGCGGCGAACGCGGTGACGAGCTGAGGGTTGAGCTTGGCGGCATCCGCGTAGCGGTGGATCCCGATTGGGGTCGGCCACAGCCCGTGGAATCCGGCACCAATCGTCATGCAGGTGCTCCTTGTCGTCGCTTGGCGGGCGATCGTACCGACACAGGGGTCGTCGGCCTTCGTGCACGGGGGTGTGAATGTCGCACCCCTGGGTGGGTGGTTGGCGCGCATGCGCACACCTATGTTCTGGCGCAGGCGCTTTCGGAGACCCAGACAACTCCCGGGGTGACCCCGGGCCGCTCGCGCAGACCACCTGCAGCATCCGGCCCATGTCCTCCACCGCGCTCTCCCCCCGTCCTATGCGCGCGCCGGCGCTCCCCCCGCCGGCGCGCGTGGACATCGTCGTGCCGGTGTTCGACGAGCAGGCCGTGCTCGCCCGCTCGATCCGCCGCCTGCACGACCACCTCACCGAGCACATGCCGTTCTCGTGGCGGATCGTGATCGCCGACAACGCGAGCACGGACCAGACGCCGCGGATCGCTGCCGCGCTGGCGTACGACCTGCCGGGCGTCTCGTTCCTCCGGATCGCGGAGAAGGGTCGCGGCCGCGCGCTGCGGGCGGCCTGGCTTGCGAGCGACGCCGAGGTCGTCTGCTACATGGACGTCGACCTGTCGACCGACCTGCGGGCGCTCCTGCCGCTCGTCGCGCCGCTCGTGTCGGGCCACTCGGATGTCGCGATCGGCACCCGCCTGCACCCCGGGTCGCAGGTCGTGCGCGGCGCGCGCCGCGAGATCATCTCGCGCTCCTACAACCGCCTCTTGCGGCTGACGCTGGGCGCCCGCTTCTCCGACGCGCAGTGCGGCTTCAAGGCGATGCGCGCTCGGGCGGCGCGCTCGCTCTTGCCCGGTGTGCGCGACGAGGCGTGGTTCTTCGACACCGAGCTGCTGATGCTCGCCCAGCGCTCGGGGCTGCGGATCCACGAGGTGCCCGTCGACTGGGTCGACGACCCGGACTCGCGCGTGGACATCGTCCGCACGGCGCTCGAGGACCTGCGCGGCATCGCGCGGCTGCTCGCCGCGGCGCGGCTCACGCGCTTTCTGGCGATCGGCGTCGTGTCGACGATCGCCTACGCGCTGCTGTTCCTGGTACTGCGCGCGCCCCTGGGTCCCGGCTTTGCGAATGCCATGGCGCTGGCGGTGACGGCGGTCGCGAACACGCAGGCCAACCGCTGGTTCACGTTCGGCCTGCGTGGCCGCGAGAACCTCGTGCGCCAGCACGCGATGGGCGCGGCGGTCTACGTGCTGACGCTCGGCCTGACGAGCGGGGCGCTGCTCGTGATGCACGCGCTGGACTCCGACCCGTCGCGGGCCGTCGAGCTCTGTGTGCTCGTCGTCGCCAGCGCGTGCGCGACCGTCACGCGGTTCGTCGCGCTGCGCAGCTGGGTCTTCGCGCGGCGCGCTCGGCGTGCCCTGTCGCCGGCCGTCACGGCGATCGCCCGCGTCGGCACGTGAGCTTCTCCTTCCGTCCCATGAAAGGCCTTCCCATGTCGACGTTCTCCGCCTCGCTCCCGCTCCGCCTGCCTCGCCCGCGCTTGGCCGCGGGACTGTGGTCGTTTGTTGCGCGACGGCCCGAGCTGCTCGCGCTGCTCGTCCTCGGGGCCGTCCTGAACCTCTGGGCGCTGAGCCGCAACGGCTTCGCGAACGAGTACTACGCCGCGGCCGTTCGATCGATGAGCACGAGCTGGCACGCGTTCCTCTACGGGTCGTTTGACCAGGGCGGCGTGATGACCGTCGACAAGCCGCCGCTCGCGCTGTGGGTGCAGGCGCTGTCGGTGCGGATGTTCGGCTACTCGTCGTGGAGCATGCTGGTGCCGCAGGCGTTGATGGGGCTCGCGACGGTCGGCCTGTCCTACGACATGGTTCGGCGCTGGTTTGGCCGCGTTGCCGGGACGGTGGCGGGGCTCGTGCTCGTGCTGACGCCGACGATGGTCGCGGTCTCGCGCCACAACAACCCCGACGCGCTGCTGGCTTTGTGTTGCGTCGGCGCGCTGTGGTGCCTCGTTCGCGGCCTGCAGGACGGGCGGACCCGCTGGCTCGTGCTGTCGGGCGTGTGCGTCGGGCTCGGGTTCGAGACGAAGATGGCGGCGGCGTTGATGGTCGTCCCTGCGATCGCGATCGCATGGCTGTGGATGGCGCCGGCGCAGCGCGTTGCCGACGGCGGTGGGTCGCGGGTGGCGCAGCATCCGCGCTTGGTCGCGCTGCGCCAGCTGCTTGCGGGCGGCCTTGCGATGGTCGTCGTGGGCGGCGCGTGGCCGCTGCTCGTCGCCCTGACGCCGGCCGCCGACCGGCCGTGGGTCTCGGGCACCGCGGACAACAGCATCTGGTCGCTGATCCTCGGCTACAACGGGCTGGGGCGGATCTTCGGTCAGGCCGGCGGCCCGGCGGGTGGGGGAGGCCCAGGCGGCGGCGGGCCGGGCGGAGGCGGCGGCTTCTTCGGCGGCGAGCCGGGTCCGCTGCGGCTGCTCAACGCGAGCCTCGGCGGGCAGGGCGGCTGGCTGCTCGGCTTCGCGGCGGTCGCCGCGATCGGCCTGCTCGTGATGACGCGCCTGCGCCGGACGGACGCCCGCACGGGCTGGCTGATCGCGATCGGCGGCTCGTTCGCCGTGACGGCGATTGCCTTCAGCCAGGCATCGGGGATCTTCCATCCGTACTACGTGTCCCAGCTCGCGCCGTTCGCGGCGATGCTGTGCGGGGCGGGCGCGGGAGTGATCTTCCGCGGCGACCGCTCCGCGCGCTGGCTCGCGCCGCTCGCGATCGCGGGCGGCGTGGTCACCGAGCTCGTCGTCCTGCACAACAACCCCGGCCAGCTCTCATGGCTGCCGGGCGTGCTCGTCGCCGGCGGGCTAGCCGCAGCGCTCGCGCTGGGTGCCGGCGCCGTCGCGGGGAAGGCCCGCGCGGCGGTGCTCGCCGCGGTCCTCGGCGTGCTCCTGCTGGCGCCCGCGACCTGGGCGGTGCAGACGCTCGGCCACACGACGGGCGGCACCTTCCCCGCGGGCGGCCCGGCGTCGGTCGCGATGGGCGGTCCCGGCGGAGGGGGCGGCGGTCCCGGCGGCCCGGGCGGCGGAGGCCCCGGTGGCGGCCGCCCGCCCGGAGGCTTCGCCGGAGCCCCGCCGGCAGGCGCCCCGGCGTTCGGCCCCGGCCAGGGCGGCGCGACCGCGGCGCCGGGCATCTCGCCCGGAGGCGCTGGCGGCGGCGGCATGTTCGGCGGCGATACGTCCTCGCTGAACGCCGCGGTGACCTATGCCAAGCAACACGGCGGCGGCACGATCGCGGTGTCGAGCCAGTCGGGCGCCGCGGGCTCGCTGATCACGTCGGGCGCGAGCGTCGCAGCGATCGGCGGGTTCTCGGGCCGCGAGAGCGAGGTCAGCGTCGCCTGGCTCGCCGACGCGGTGCAAGACGGCCGCATCCGCTGGGTCGTGACATCAGGCGGCGGGCCGGGCGGGATGCGAGACAGCCGCACCGGCTCGACGACCGCGATGTCGGCGGTCGCCGCCGCCTGCACGCCCGTGAGCTCGGTCGACAGCCTCTACGACTGCTCGCAAAGCGCCAGCGCGCTGCGCGCACACACCTGAACTGCTGGCCGTCGACCTATTAAGGACCCCCAGTGGGTGCAACCTGCATCCGCTGGCGGCTTGATGCTCGAATGCCGAAGGTCATCCAGATTAAGACGTCCCGGACGAGGTGTACGGCGCGTTGGTCGAAGCTGCCTGGGCGGAGGGCTTGTCGGTGCCGGGAAGGATGGCGGCTTCGACAATCGGGCGCTACGTTGACGGCGTGAGTGACGCCCTGACACCGACGGCGGTGTTCACGCCCGATGACGACGGTTGACGATGGCCCAGCTTGCTGAGTGGCCAGCGGTCGTCACGGGCGGACGCGCGGTCGACGCGGCGCGAGAGCTGCTGCTCGACGCTGCGAGCGAAAGCTCGCCTCCTACCGCGATGAGGGCCGCAAGCCGCCGATCGGCGGCGGGCATGTCGAGCAGGTCACGATCGTGAGCGCGATCTCGCCGTAGGTTCGGACTGCACCCAGCGCAGCGGGGTGGGGCAGCGTTGATCCTCGGCGGCGAGCACGCCCTCAGGTCGAGCCGCTCCCGGCCGCGTCGACGGGCAACCTGACACTTCCGTCGCTCGACACTAAATCGATGGTGCGCGCTGTGTGAGATATCCCACAGTGCGAGCTCGACAGCTGAGCAGTACGCTGGTTGTTGTCACAATCGTTGCGTGACACGCCGCGCATACAGTCGGCGCGATTGAAAACTCGGTCTGCTGTCGCACGCGCTCTCGTGCGAGTTAGCGCCCGACTAGATAAACGTCACATTTTGCGAAAGGCTCAGCGCCTCGTGTCACGCACACTCAAGCTTGGATCGCGGCACCGCGAAACGGCCCCCACGTCATGTGCTCTCCAGACCGGCGCGAACGCACCGCCAGCCCTCGCGCTGCTAGGCCGGTCAGCGCGGCTGTGTGCGTCGCTCGCGGGGGCGTGGATGATCCTCGGAGCCAGCGTTGCGTTGGCCGCGCCGCCCGCGGTGTCGATGACGATGTACTCGCCGTCGGTCGGTGGCAACGTCGGATCGGCGACCAGCGGCATCGCCGTGACGGTGAGCCTGGTCCGTAACGGCCAGGTCGTCGCCTCCGCGCCGGGCATCAGCGACGCCGTCGGCGACTGGTCCGCGACGCTGCCCGCGCACGCGCCGTCCAGCGCGCGGGACGTGCTCGAGGTCCAGTACGCCGGGGCGGGCGCGCCTGCGGACGGCGCCCGCTATAGCCTCGCCCCCGACGGCCTGCAATCGGCGCTCGTCGCGCAGGACGGGGACGAGGTGTCGATCACCTGCGCGACCTGCGCGGATAGCACCGTCCCCGTGCATGTCGCATATGCGGACGGCAGCTCACAGGATCTCTCCGCGATCCTGTCCGGGCAGACGTATGACGCATCGCCGACCCCGGCGGTCGCCGTCGGTGACGTCGTGACGTACACCGGCGCCTTCAGCCAGAGCGACTTGGGCGGCCACCCGACGCGGTTGTCTGTCGGCGCGGTCGCGCCGCTACCGGGTGAGCTCGGGCTGGCGAGCTGCGCCGGCGATCTCGCGCTCGGCACCGCCTCGTGCTTCTCGCTGCCCGACGGCGACTACGACGTTGTTCGCGTTCGAGGCGGCGCGCCCGACGCTGCGCGAACGGCGACCGCCGCCGGCGGCTCATTGACCGCCGCATACCCCGGGCTTGCCGCAGGCGACGTCCTCAGGCTTCTCTCGCATGGCGCCGCCCGAGCGATCTCCGCGACCCATCTCGGCGTCCTGCGCGCGGATGTGCTGCAAAGCGGCGGGTTGCCACCGCTCGGCGCGGCGTATAGCCTCACCGGCGGGGCGTGCGCGCCCGGCAGTTGGGTCCCCGACCCCGGCCTAGGCGGGCCTGACCTCCTCTGCCCCGCGACCGGCGACCTGCCTCCGGCGCAGGTGCTGCCGTTCGGGCTGTTCCTCGCCGCGTTGGACGACTTCAGCCCGGGCGCGACCCTCGCCTCGCCGGCAGTGATCGCCGCCACCTCGCCGTTGGCTGGCGAGAACGTCTACGGGACGTCGGCAACGGCGTTCGCGGACGTCGCACCGGGTGAGGCGTCGGTCAGCCTTCGCTACGGTCCGCGCGGCGGCGCACAGGGGCTGGCCGCCGGCGACGCGAGCTCTGCGACGGGAGCCGCGATGACCGGGCTCCTCGCGGCCACGCGCTACGCGGCGACTTGGGTGGCCACCGACGCCAATGCGGACACGACGACATTTCATACGGCCTTCGTCGTGCAGGGAGCGTCGGCTGGACCGACCGGACCGACCGGACCGACCGGACCGACCGGGACGGGCGGACTCACCGGCCCCGGTGGGCCGGCAGGGAGCTCCGGCCCGGCCGGAGCGACCGGCGCAACGGGTCCGCCGGGTGCCCCCGGAGCCGCGGGCATCCCCGGCGCTACCGGCCCGCGCGGGCCCGCGGGTCCCGGCGTTCGCGGCGTGACCGTGACCTGCAAGCTCGTCAAGCGCGCGCGACGCATAACCGGCACGAGATGCAAAGCGACTGTCACCCTCGCGTCGAGCGCGCGAGCGACCGTTTCCGTTCGCTTGCGCCGCGGCGCGAGGATCTACGCGGCAGGAACCGGCGTCGCCCGCACGCGTCGCGCGCGGATCACGCTGCGCACGCGCGGCAGGACAATCGCCGGACGCTTCGCGATAGACGTCGCCATCACGCGCGGCGGGCGCACGCGGACGTCGAGTGGCCACGTCCGCGTGGTCTCGCCCGGCGCGAGCCCGGCATGACGTCCCGACGCATGCCGCCGACGCCCGCGGCCCCTCCGTCACCCGGCTCGTCGCCGTCTGCGCTGCGGCGATCGCGATGGCGCGCGCGCCGGGTCTGGGAACGACGACCGACGAGAGCGCGACACGCGGGCGCGGCCGGCGCGTCTAACGCGTCGGGGCCCGGGTTCCGTTCCGTTGTTCCTTGCGGGCTCGGGATCTTTCCAGCGCACGGCCCGGACATCTCAGCGGCTTACCGCGGGATTTCGTTCCATTGTTCCTCACGGGCCGAGACCGTCGGCTCAGTGTCAGCGGTCACGTCTGCCCGCCCACAAGACCGCACGTCGCGTGACTCGTATCCAGTCGATCGGAGGGCATTGTCCACATGTGCGCGCGCCAACTGATCGATGTCCGGCTCCCGGCAGCCGTGGCCGCGGCGGTGATCGCTTTGCTGTTGCTGAGCAGCTTCACGACCCCGGGGCTGGCCCAGGCGAAGGCAACCTCGTCCGCGGCGGTGCACAGCGCGCTGTCCGCCAAGGCCCTCAACGGCAGATGCACGACACCCGACGCAATCTGCATTCCGGATCACATGTTCACCCTCATCTTCACTGTGTCTGGGGTGGGTGGCTGCGCCTGGACCGCCCGGATCGATTGGGGCGACAACGACATCGAGACCGTCAACTTCGGGGACGGCGGCATCTCAAAGACCCACGAGTACAAGCTGCCTGGCGTCTATCACCTCAGCGTGACCGGAAGCGGCACCCCAACGCGCCCTAACCTGACCTGCACGTTCTTCCCCGCCACGCTGTTGCTCGAGGTCCCTGTCGATCACTACGTCATCGACATGCAGGCGTGGATACCTTTCCCGGCTGTCGTCGATCCCCTCATGCCGGGACCAACGCGATTCCTCGACAGCTTGGTCTTCCCAGGGCCTTTGGATCCGAACTGCTACATCCCGCGCGGCCTGGACCTGCTGACGACGACGGTTAGCTCGACGTACCGCGGCGACGGTCATGTGGCGTATGGAGGCGGATCCTATCGCCTGCGAACCGAGGTGTCCTTTGATTTCAACCCCTCGACGAACGAGATCACCAAGTTCACTCAGAACTCCGTGCCAGCGTTCGGCGCGTCGCATCGCGACAAGGTCTACACCTCCCGTGGCAACGTGCTCGCCACCTGCACGCAGGCCGCGGATACGACGAATACGCAGACGGCGCGGATGTCGGGCGCCACGGGGTTCACCATGGGCTACAAAGGTGGCAACCCGCTTTCCAACCCGCAATTCGCCACTCCGTCGGCGGTTGGGACGGTCACCGGAGCCGTCGCGAAGGACGGCAACCTGACCTTGAATTACACGACAACGCGATTCCCGAGCCACGGGATTCAGGTGTCCATCGACGACGAGATAGTCCTGACGACCATCGAGAACGATGTCTCCTGCATCGGGAGCCCTCTGGGCGTGAGGGCCGCCGCGGTGATCGCTCTGGACTTGAACCTGAAAGCGAGTGGATCGGTGGTTGCCACGCCCGGGGGCAATTCATCGACGGTGACGCCGTCGCCACGATGTTAGGGTTGAAGACACAAAAGACGATGTGCTCGGCGCGGCGGACCTCGAAGTCGATCGGGAGGTCCTCGTCGGGATTTCGCCATTCGTGCGCGCCGACGACCCGGATCTCCTTGCAGCGCGCCGCGACCGTTTCGGATTTGCCCCAGCCGTGCGTAGAATCGGGCTATGAGTCGAAGCACGAGTATGTGCTGGTGGTGGCAGCTTTGAAGCAGCCCGGCTGATCAATGCATCGGGCTGCCTGTTGAGCGGCCCGTCAGCACGATCACGACACGCGCTCATCGGGCGGCCCCCGTCCCCGAAGGAGAAGCTCGCGTGCTTGACATAGATGAAGGCCTCGACACATCGTCGACCGGTGCGCTGGCCGACGCCCGCGCGGGCAGCGCGCGTGTCGAGGCGCAGTTGCGCCGCGATCCCGGCTCGCACCGGGTCCTGACCGGTGACCGGCCCACGGGACCGCTGCATCTCGGCCACTACTTCGGCACGCTGCACAATCGGGTGCGCCTGCAGGACCTCGGCGTCGAGCTGCTGGTCGTGGTCGCCGACTATCAGACGATCACCGACCGTAACAGCCCCGCGTCGCTTCCCGGCGACGTCGACGCGTTGCTGGCCGACTATCTCGCCGTCGGCATCGACGCGGACCGGGCGACGATCTTCGCTCACTCCCAGGTCGAGCAGCTCAACCAGCTGCTGGTGCCGTTTCTCAGCCTCGTCAGCGTCGCCGAGCTTGGGCGCAACCCGACCGTCAAGGACGAGGTGGCCGCCGCGGGTCTGTCGGCGATGTCGGCGCTGATGTTCACCTACCCAGTGCATCAGGCCGCCGACCTACTCTTCTGCAAGGCCACCGTTGTCCCGGTCGGCAAGGACCAGCTCCCGCATCTCGAGCTCGCGCGTTCGATCGCGCGCCGCTTCAACCGCCGCTACAGCCCTGGGAACGCCGCGTTTCCCGAGCCCGCCGCGCTGCTCAGCGACGCTCCGGCGCTGCTGGGAACCGATGGCCAGAAGATGAGCAAGAGCCGGGGCAACGCGATCCCCATCAGCGCCACCGCCGATGAGACCGCGCGGCTGATCGGGGGCGCCAAGACCGACTCCGAGCGCCAGATCACGTTCGACCCGGTGCACCGTCCCGAGGTCTCCAATCTCGTGCTGCTCGCCGCGTTATGTCTGGACCGCGACCCGCACGACGTAGCCGAAGAGATCGGCGGCGCAGGCGGCGCCGCGCTCAAGCGCCTCGTGACCGAGGCCGTCAACGAGCGATTTCGCGACATCCGCGCTCGCCGAGCCGATCTCGCAGCCGACCCGGGCCATCTCCGTGACGTCCTGCACCGCGGCAACGAGCATGCGCAGCAGATCGCCGAACGGACGCTCACCGAGGTCAAGCGGCTTATGCACACCGACTACGCCCGACCCGACCGATCGGGCGGCGCGGTCTGCTAGTGGCCGTCCGGGTGGCGCGGCGGGCGCCCGGCGTGCATCGTGTCGATGATCTTGCCGTCCGGGTGGCGCAGGTATGCGACGTCCGAGTCGTCCTTCCAGACGGAACCCTGCAGGCCGGCGTACAGGATCAGGTCGTTTGTGCGCGTGCGCTGGGCCTTGCCCGTCCCGCTGTAGATGTAGGCGGTCTCGCCGGGGTCGAGCTCGCCCGCCGGAAACGTGTAGACGGGCTCCTGGTCCTGCCCGGCGCAGTGCGTCAGCTCGAGCCCCGTGACGGTGACCGGCTCAGCGCCGTCGTTGACGACCTCGACGTACTCGCTCGGGGAAGCGGATCCGCGCTGCACGACCGCGCAGATGTGCAGGCCCATGCCTTTCGGGCGGTCGTGATGCGTATACAGCGGGACCTCGGTGCCAAGCCATTCTCCGGCCACGCACGCAGGGTACCCAGGCGAACCTGCCGCCGCTATCTCGACGGCCTGCCGCTTGCTCGGCGGGCATTCGCCACGGGTGTGGGGACGGCAGCCCGGGTCTGGTGGCCCGGCCTCCAAGCCGCTGACGCCTACGCCCGGCGGCGCGCGACGCCTACGGCCGCGAGCAGCGCGACCAGCAGCAGCGCGGCCGCCACGACGCAGGCGATGACCGGCGGTCGGCGGCCGTCGCGAACGGCGTCCTGCACCGCGACATCGAGCGAATGCATGGCAGCGACGGCGTCCCGGAAGCGCTGCTCATGGGCTTCGGCGAGCGGCCCGTCCGGAGGCTCGCTTCTGCCACTCGTCGCCCGTCGGAAGGCAGCGTCGCGCAGTGCGGTCACCGCGGCACACAGCCGCGCCGGCGCGGCGCGACGCAGCGCCTCGACGTCGTGGATGCCGATGCGGCCGCCGTCACGGAGCGCGCGGCAGATCTGCTCGGTCATCCGCAGTGGGTTGATCACGTCGTTCTCGAGTCGCAGGCGGCGATCTCCGGCGAGCAGCTCCTCGAGGCGCAGATGCGAGTTGTCGATGCCGCGCTGGGCGTCCTGGACGAGCAGCCGGTCTACGTCCAGCATGCATCGATTCGATCTACGAGTCAGGGCGAGAGTTGGCAGTGGACGTATGAGGCGATCGAGCGCAAGCTGAAGGCATGCATGAGCGTTCGCGCCGTCATCCGCGCGAAAATCAACGTCGTTCACGTTCAGCCATCTCACGGAGAACAACAGGTACCCGGCTACCGGAGGAGCACAGCCATGTCACTCGCCCGCGTCCACAACTTCGCCATCTCACTCGACGGCTTCGGCACCGGCGAGGGCCAGAGCGCCGACGCGCATTTCGGTCACGCCGGGGAGAGGCTGCACGAATGGATGTTCGCCACCCGGTGGGGCCGCCAGATGCTCGGCCAGTCCGGCGGAACCGGCGGCATCGACGACGCCTTCTCCCGGCTGTTCACGCCCGGGATCGGCGCCGAGATCATGGGCGCCGGGAAGTTCGGCCACCCCGGATGGCACGAGGATCCGGAGTGGACCGGCGCGTGGGGTCCCAACCCGCCCTTCCACACACCCGTCTTCGTCCTCACCCACCACACGCGCCCCTCGATCGAGATGCAAGGCGGCACGACGTTCCACTTCATCGACGCTTCGCCCGCCGAGGCACGTGAGACAGCGAGCGAGGCCGCCAATGGCAAGGACGTACGCATCGGCGGAGGCGCCACCGTGGTCCGCGAGTTCCTTGCTGCAGGGCTTATCGACTACGTGCATATCGTTGTAGTCCCGATCCTGCTCGGCCGAGGCGTACGCCTCTGGGACGGACTGGAGGGCCTCGAGAAGAACTACGAGGTCGAGGCCACCTCCTCGCCGAGCGGCGTCACGCACCTGACGTTCACCCGTGCGGTTGCCTGACCCGCCCGGTCGAGAACCCTGAATCGGGCTCGGTCCGCGGGCTGGTGTCACCGGGAGCACGGCGAATGCGCCAACTGCTCAGGGAGCGGTCGCGGTCTGGCGCTCGGTCTCGGCCGTTCTCCTATCTTCAGGTCGATGCGCCTCCCGGCCCCGCTCGTCGTCGCGACCCTCGCGGGCCTCGCGATCGTCGCCTCGCCCGCCCACGCGCAGTCAAGCTACGTCTACGAGCGTTGCGCGGCCGTCGGTGACGCGCGGCTCGTCGCCGTCGTCGGCGCGCCCTGTGCCGACGCCGAGGACGTCGCTGCGAAGGTCGTCGACAGGCCCACCGCGCTCGAGGGGCCCACGCTCACCGCCGCCGGCTGGACGCCGCTGCGCGCGCAGACGACCAGCGACCGCTCCGAGCACGACCTCGTGGCCGTCCGCAACGGCGCCGCGCTGCGCCTGCGCCGCCCCGGCCTCGCCCCCGACCTCGACGGCTGGGAGGCCGGCCGCGAGCTCGTCTTCGCGCGCCCGCGCATCGTCCCCGGCGGGCGCGTCCCCAGAGGCGCGGTCGCGTGCACGTCGGCGTGGCTCGTCCGCATGCCGGGCGGCACGCTCGGCGGCTTGAGCGCCGCGCACTGCGGCGGCCTGCGCAGCGACCGCACCGTGCACCGCCGCTACGTCGGCCTGCGCCGCCCGCCGCAGCCGGGGATCATCCTCGGCCGCGTCAAGCAGATCCTCACCCGGACGGAGCCGCTCGACGCCCTCGTCGTCCCCGTTCCCTCGCCCGCCTCCAACCGCACGGCCGTCTCCGTCGTCGATCGCGGCGTCAGCCGGCCACCGTGGACCGTCACCGGCTCGGAGTCGGTCAGATCGGCCGAGCGCGTCTGCTTCTCGGGTCGCACGAGCGGCATCGACCGCTGCGGCTCGACCGTCGGCCGCGGCGCCCGCGCCGGCGAGCGCCTGCTCAGCGCGTTCGCCGGCCTCGCGGTGCGCTGCACGACGATCCGCGCCGCCCCCGGCGACAGCGGCGGCCCCGTCTTCACCGCCCCCGACGCGAACGGCCGGGTCCGGGCCGTGGGCATCGTCACGCTCATCATCGTGAGCAACAGGCGCATGTGCTTCACGCCGCTGAGCCCCGTGCTCGGCAGCCTGAACGCCCGCCTCGTCACTGCCGGCTGACCCCCAAAGCCTACGGCGCGCCGCCGCGCGTGACCCGCTGACGCCCTAGAGCGGTGGGGTTATCCACACCCCCAAGACGCCGGGTTCCCACATCGAAAACGGCGCCGCCGCTCGTCAGCCTGAATGGTGTCCACGTCCCACCCCCCGTTGAAGGAGCCGCCACGATGCAACGAAACCTTGCCGCCCGCATGGGGCGTTGGAGTGCCCAGCACCGGCGCAAGGCGATCCTCGGATGGATCGCCTTCGTCATCCTCGCCACGGTCGCCGGCGGCGCCGTCGGCCAGCGCGAGCTGACCGACGCCGACACGTCCAACGGGCAGTCGGCACTCGCCGAGCGCGCGATCGAGAACGCCAACTTCCCCGACGATGCAGCCGAGCAGGTGCTCGTCCAGGGCAAGGGCTCGACCAAGGCCACCGACCCGGGCTTTCAAGCCGCCGTCCAGGACGTCACGCGCAGGTTGAATGCGACGAAGTACGTCACCGACGTGAAGTCGCCGCTGGCCGCAGGCAACGCGGGCCAGATCTCACCGGATGGCCGCTCGGCGGTCGTGACCTTCAAGATCCCCGGCGACGACGAGCAGGCGTCCGACCGCATCGACCCCGCGCTCGCAACCACGGCCGCCGCCCAGCGCGCCCATCCTGAGCTGCGCATCGAGCAGTTCGGCGGCGCGAGCGCCGACAAGGCGCTGTCGAAGGCCTTCGAGGACGACTTCCAGCGGGCAGAGACCCTCTCGCTGCCGATCACGCTGCTGATCCTGCTCGTCGCGTTCGGGGCGCTTGTCGCCGCGGGCCTGCCGCTGCTGCTGGCCATGACCGCGGTCATGGGCACGCTCGGCCTGCTCGGCCGGGTCAGCCAGCTCCTGCCCGTCGAGGAGTCCGTCTCGTCGGTCGTCCTGCTCGTCGGTCTAGCCGTCGGCGTGGACTACTGCATGTTCTACCTACGCCGCGAGATGGAGGAACGCGACGCCGGCCGCGCGCCGGAGGCCGCACTGAACGCCGCCGCCGCGACGTCGGGCCGGGCGGTGCTGATCTCCGGCATCACGGTGATGGTCGCGATGGGCGGCATGTTCCTCGCCGGCAACGCCGTCTTCGAGTCCTTCGCGGTCGGGACGATCCTCGTCGTCGCTGTCGCGATCATCGGCTCGCTCACGGTGCTGCCCGCGATGCTCTCGTTCCTCGGCCAGAAGGGGTGGACGGAGAAGGGCCGCGTGCCGTACATCGCCAAGCTTCGTCATCGCAACAAGGGCGAGTCGCGCGCGTGGGCCGCCATCATCGACCGCGTCCTCAAGCGGCCGGTGCTCTCGGTCGTGCTGTCGGCGGGCCTGCTGATCGCCCTGACGATCCCGGCGCTCGGCATGCACACGATCAACCCGGGCGTCGCGGGCCTGCCGCGCAGCCTGCCGATCATGCAGACCTACGACCGCCTGCAGGCCGCCTTCCCGGGCGGCGCGGAGCCCGCCGTCATCGCCGTCAAGGCGAAGGACGTCACGGCTCCCGCGGTGGCGGACGGCATCGCCGCGCTCAAGCGCGAGGCGAAGACGACGCAGGGCCTCGGCCAGCCGATCACCGTGACGAACAGCCCCGACAAGACGGTTTCGATCGTCGAGATCCCGCTCGCCGGCGACGGCACCGACAGCGTCTCGGAGGCCGCCCTGGCGCGCCTGCGCGACCACGTCATCCCGTCGACGATCGGGCAGGCGCCGGGCACGGAGGCAAACGTCACCGGCATGACCGCCGGCTCGAAGGACTTCAACGACACGATGAAGTCCCACCTGCCGCTCGTGTTCGGCTTCGTGCTCGGGCTGACGTTCCTGCTGCTGCTCGTGACGTTCCGCTCGCTCATCATCCCGATCAAGGCGATCGTGCTGAACCTGCTGTCTGTCGGCGCGTCCTACGGCATCCTGAAGCTCGTCTTCCAGGACGGCCATGGCGAAGGCCTGCTCGCGTTCAACTCGATCGGCGGGATCACGTCATGGCTGCCGCTGTTTCTGTTCGTGATCCTGTTCGGGCTGTCCATGGACTACCACGTGTTCATCCTCAGCCGGATCCGCGAGGCGGTGGCCGGTGGCATGAGCACCGACCGCGCCGTGGCGCACGGCATCAAGCAGACGGCCGGCGTCGTGACCAGCGCGGCGGTCGTGATGGTCGCGGTGTTCGCGATCTTCGCGACGCTGAGCTCGCTCGAGTTCAAGCAGATGGGCGTCGGCCTCGCGGTCGCGATCGCGATCGACGCGACGATCGTGCGCGGGGTCCTGCTGCCCGCGACGATGAAGCTCCTCGGCGACTGGAACTGGTACCTGCCGAAGGGCCTCAGCTGGCTGCCCTCGCTGCGCCACGAGGCCACGCCCGAGCCGTCGAGGGCCTGACAGCATGCCCGGCATGAGCGGCTTCTCGGTCCTCGTGCGCGGCAGTGGCGACGTGGGCTCGGCGGTCGCCGTGGTCCTGCATCGGGCGGGCATCGGGGTCGCGATCCATGAGATCGTGGCCCCGGCCGCGCCCCGGCGCGGCATGGCGTTCGCCGATGCCGTGTTCGACGGCTCGAAGGAGCTCGATGGCGTCCGGGCCCGGCGCATCGACGACGTCGACGAGCTCGGCCCCGCGGTCGCGGGCGGGGACGTCGTGCCGATCTCGACGGCGCCGCTTCACGACGTGCTCGCCGCGCTCGAGCCGGACGTCCTCGTCGACGCCCGGATGCGCAAGCGCGCCGTGCCCGAGTCGCAGCTTGCCCTCGCGCCGCTGACGATCGGCCTGGGGCCGAACGTCGTCGCGGGGCAGACCACGCACCTCGCGATCGAGACGCAGTGGGGCGACGACCTCGGCAAGGTCGTCGCCGCCGGCGCGACGCGAGAGCTGGGCGGCGAGCCGCGCAGCTTCGAGGGCCACGGCCGCGATCGCTTCGTCTACGCGCCGATGGCGGGTGTCCTGCGCACGCAGGCCCGGATCGCGCAGCGCGTGTTGGCGGGGGAGGTCGTCGCGACGATCGGCGACGCGCCGCTCGCCGCGCCGCTGGACGGGATCCTGCGCGGCCTGACGCGCGACGGCGTGCACGTGGACGCCGGCACGAAGGTCGTCGAGGTCGACCCGCGCGGCGACGTCTCGAAGGTCACCGGGCTCGGCCCGCGGCCGCTGCGGATCGGCGAGGGCGTGCTGCGCGCGATCGAGGAGCGCAGGACGCAGCGACCCTGAGAGCTCTCAGGGTCACAGCGTGCGGGTTTGCGCGCATCCTGTCTGCCATGGAGGACCCGGGGGGCCCACCAGATCAGACGGGAGCATCTCGATGAACCTCAGAAACCTCAGACGCGCGGCCGGAACGGCGCGGGTGTCGCGTCGCAGGCTCACGGTCGTGGGGCTGTGCGCCACGCTCGGCGTATCGGCCGTCGCCGTCCCCGCCGCGTCGGCGTCGGCGTCGGCGCGGTCGGACTCGAGCGTCGCCGCCTCGGCGACGGCGTCGTACGCCGGCGTCCTGACCGTGACCGTCAACAACGTGTACTACCGGGCGTCCCCCGGCGGAACGAGGCTCGGCCAAGTCCACGCCGGGCAGAAGGCCAACGTGATCTGCTCACATCTGCACACCGATGGCTGGAGCTGGTACAAGGTCGACCTCTGGGGCGGTGCGAGCAACGTGTGGATCCGCAACGCTGACTACATCCAGTACGAGGGGATCCAGGAGCCCTTCTGCTGAGCGGCGCAGAGCGTGCCACCCGCGGGTGACGTCGCTGCGTGCGCGCCCGTGGATCAGCCGCCGGCGGCGATCACGCCGCCGGCTGCTGCGCCGCTGGAGCTCTCGCGCGCCAACGCGCGCACGACGAACGTCGCGAACAGCAGCAGCCCCGGATCGATCGAACCGGTGTCCTCGACGGTGACCGTCACGGGACGCTTTCCGCGGTTTCGGCCCTCGAACTGCGCGAGCTCCCGATCGCCGTCCAGCAGGACATAGCGCTCGCGCCAGAAGCTGGCGGATCGCAAGCTCAGCTCCCGACCCGCCCACCACAGGGCACCGCCGCGGCCGAGCGCCTTGGCGCGAAACGACCCGGCCACCTCGCCCGCGGCGTCGGTGGCCTCGACGACGGTCCGGAGCAGACCGCGACGCACGAGCTCCCAGCTCTCGCTTCCCGCGCTGGCGGTCGCTCTGCGCGAGCCCCAGCCCTCGAGGCGCAGCCGGCCGACAGAGCCGAGGTCGAAGCGGGTGCGGTCGCCGGATGCGCGCGTGAGCTGCAGCTCCACCATCGCGATCGGGCTACCCCGGGTCATCCCGGCCGACGCGCCGGCGATCGGCGCGGGCGTGCGGCGGGCGATCGAAGACGCGCGGCACGCCCAAGGACCTGCGAGGCGCGTAGTCTGGCGGCCCATGCAGCCAGCTCCCGCACCGCGCCGCTCGTGCATGTCCGTGCCGGGCTCGTCGGCGAAGATGCTCGCCAAGGCGCCCACGCGCGGCGCCGACGAGATCGTCATCGACCTGGAGGACGCCGTCGCGACGTCGGCGAAGGACGAGGCTCGCGCGACCGTCGTCGCAGCGCTCGCAGAGCCGGGGTGGCAGGGCGTCAACTGCAGCGTGCGGGTCAACGCGCCGCGCACGCCGTGGTGTCACGCGGACATCGCGGCGCTTGCGTCGCTGCCCGGCGGGCCGGCCTCGCTCGTCGTCCCAAAGGTCGAGAGCGCCGGCGACCTCGCGTTCGTCGAGCGGCTGCTCGACGGCGTGGAGGCCGCCGCGGGGTGCGCGCGCCCGACGCGCGTGCAGGCCCTGATCGAGACCGCCGCCGGGGTCTCGCGCGTCCAGGAGATCGCCGCCGCGTCGCCGCGCCTCGACGCGCTGATCCTCGGCTATGCCGATCTCTCGGCGTCGATCGGCCGCGCGGCCGGCGCATCCGCGCCGCTTGACTCGTGGCTTGCGATCCAGGATCAGATCCTGCTCGCGGCGCGCGCGAACGACATCGCCGCGATCGACGGCCCGTATCTCGGGATCAGCGTCGACGAGGGCTTCACGGCGGCCGCGCGGCGCGCCCGCGACATGGGCTTCGACGGCAAGTGGGCGATCCACCCGGCGCAGGTCGGGGCGCTCAACGAGCTCTTCACGCCAAGCGCCGAGGAGGTCGCGCACGCGCGCGCGGTCATCGCGGCGCTCGAGGAGGCCGAGCGCAGCGGCGGGGCCGGTGCGGTCGCGCTGGATGGGCAGATGCTCGACGAGGCCGTGCGGGTCGCCGCGCTGCGCGTGCTCGCGCGCGCGGGCACCGCCTGGCCCGATGATTGAGGCAGCGCGCGCGGGGGGCTAGCGTGTCGGTCATGGGAAGGGGCGTCGCCGCCGTCGTGTGCTGGCTCGTCGCGCTCGGCGCGCTGGCCGGTGCCGCGGACGCGCAGTCCTTCGGCTACGCCGCGATCTCGACGGCCGCACCGCGCGCCGACCGCGTCCTGACGCTGCGCCGCGACGGGGGAGAGGTGCGGCTGCTCGAGCGCGGCCACGCCGCTCGCCGCCCGACAGGCCGCGCCGCAGAGCCGCTGCGGATCGCCGGCGGGGCGGGCAACGACACGCTGCGCGTCGACTTCACGGGCGGCAACCCGGCGCCCGGGGGGATCGTCTTCGACGGCGGCGCGGACGCCGGCGGGCGCGGCGACGGCCTCGAGATCGTCGGCGGGCGCTTCGACCGCGCGCGCGTGACGCTGACGCGCGACAGCCCGGGCGGCGGGCACAACGGGATCGTCGAGCTCGACGGCACGCGGATCGTGTTTCGGAACCTCGAGCCGCTCGTTCTGGGCGGTACTGCCACGGACCTCGTCATCAACGTCCCGCAGGCAGACGGCGACAACCTGACCGCCCTCGAGAACGACGCCGGCAACTCGCCGGTGATGTCGCAGGTGCGAAGCGGCGCCGGGACGTTCGAGACCACGACCTTCACGCATCCATCGAGCAGCCTCACGATCAACCTCGGCAACGACGCCACGGAGAGCCTGTCGGTGACCGACGACTCGGTCGGCGTGCCGATCGCCGTCAACGGCGGCAGCGGCTCGAACGCCCTCGCGCTGGCCGACGGCGAGACACTCGGCAGCGGCCAGTTCGCGGGCGCGGGCGGCACCGACACGCTCGACTACTCCGCCTACATCACGGCCGTGCGCACGAACCTCGGCGCGAGCGTGCCGACGCTGACGGCGACGCTCGGCGGCGATCAGGAGGTCCCGCCGACGGCGTCGCTCGCGACCGGCACCGCGACGCTCGCCTACGACGCCGCGACCGGGCTGTTCGCCATCGACCTCGTCGTCGACGGCCTCGACACGGCGACGGTCACGGCCTTTCACATCGCCAGCGCGCCGATCGGGGTCGGCGGCGCGCCCATCGTCGATCTGGTGCCCCTGCTGCCCGGAGGCCCTCCGCCCGGCACGCACTTCGAGGTGCACGCGACGGGCGTCACGCTGGCGCCGCAGCAGGAGGCGGCGCTGCTCGCCGGCGCGACGTACGTCGACGTCCTGACGACGACCCTTCCAGGCGGCGCTCTGCGCGGGCAGCTGCTGCCCGCGGCCACGGCGGTCGACGTCGCGAGCCGGACGACGGGGCTCGGTGCGATCAGCGGCGTGGAGCGCGTCCTCGGCGGCGCGGGCGCCGACAGCCTCGTCGGCTCGAACGCGGCGGACACCCTCCGCGGCGGCGGCGGGGCGGACACGATCGTGCCGGCCCGCGCGGCGGACATCGTCGGCGGCGGCCTCGGCAACGACCTCATCGCGTGGAGCGACGGCGACGGCAGCGACACGCTCGACGGCGACGGCGACGTCGACCGCATGCAGGTCAACGGCGCGCGCGGCGGGACCGGCGAGGTCTTCAGCGTGGCCGCGGCCGGGACGCGGGTCGCGTTCGCGCGCACGGCGCCCGGCCCGTTCGCGCTGGACATCGGCTCGACCGAGAAGCTCGCCGTGGCCGCCAACGACGACGCGGACGCGCTGACCTCGACCGACCTCTCGGGGATCGCGGACCTCGACGAGCTCGCCTTCTACGGCGGCAACGGCGACGACACGGCGACGATCGCCCCGTCCCCGAGCGTCGACGGCGTCGCGCGCGGTGGGCCGGGGGCCGACACGCTGCGCTTCGACCCCGGCTGCCTGGCGGTCGCCACGGCGCCCGGATCGCTGACGGCCGCGGGCTTGCGGCCGGTCGCGCATGCGAGCGTCGAGACGGTCGACGTCGCGAGCGCGGTGAGCTTCAGCGCCGCGAGCGGCTCGTTCACCGAGGCGAGCGGCCAAGCGGTGATCGGCGTGACGCGCAGCGGCACGGCGGCCGGGACCGTCGGCTACGCGACGACGCCGCTGACGGCCACGCCGGGCAGCGACTACGCGTCGACCGCGGGCACCCTGGCGTTCGGTGGCGGGCCGGGATCGGGCTCGATCACCGTGCCGCTGAGCGAGGACGCCTTGATCGAGGGGCCGGAGACCTTCCAGGTCGAGCTGCAGAGCCCGGGGCCGTTCGCCCACCTCTGCTCGCCGACGGAGTTCGCGGCGACGATCATCGACACGACACCACCGCCACCGCCGCCACCGCCGCCGGTCATGGTCCCGCCGCCCGCGCCGCCGCCCGCGGCCCCGCCACCACCGCCACCCCCGCCACCCCCGGCAGCGCCGCGCTTCGCGATCACCGCGATCGCGCCGTCGGCGCGGACCGGGACCGCGCGGGTGACGATGCGCCTCCCGCGCCGCGGAAACGTGAGCATCGTCGCGCGCCAGTACCGGCGCACGCTCGTCGTGGGCCGCGCGTCGGTGAGCCGCCGCGGCCCCGGCGTGGTGCGCGCCACGCTGCGCCCGACGAGCGCCGGCCGCCGCCTGCTGCGCCGCACGGGCCGGCTGCGCACGACGGTGACCGCGACCTTCCGCCCGTCGTCGGGCGGGGCGCGGTCGACGGCCAAGCGCACCGTGACCCTGCGCCTGCGTCGCTGAAGGCTGCGCCGCCGTCACCGCTCAACTCGGGGTTCCGCCCACAAGTCCGCGTGGGACAACGCTTAGCGTTAGTCGCTGCCTCGCCCGAGAGCTGAGGACGACGGCGACCGTGGGGCGCTCAGCGCAGCACCACATCAGAATATGCTGTTATGCAGGGCGTTCGACTTTGATCAGCGACCACGAACGCGCCGATTCCGCAACGTTATGCGTTAGTCGCCGTTGCGTTAGTCGCTGGTGTTGCGCGCGAGGTGTAGGTGCCGGGGCGCAGCGGGCGCAGCCGGCCTTTGGCGGGGCCGCGGCGGGTGTCGAAGCGGTAGTGGCCGAACGGGTTGATGTGCTCGAAATGGACGGGGTGGATGTGCCGGATGTCGTCGTCGCGCATGGTGTGTCCTTGGCGCGCGAGCGTTTTGAGGGCGTGGGCGATGTAGCGGGTGTTCCAGTAGACGATGACGTTGGAGATCAGGCGTCGGCAGTCCATGTGGCGTTGCAGTTGCTCCGGGTCGCGGGCGTAGACGCGGCCGCGGTTGCCGAAGCCGACGTAACGGTGCAGCGCGTTGGCGCTCTCGCCCTTGTTGAGCTGCCCGAGCCCGCGGGCGCGCAGCGCGGGATCGCCGACCCAGTTGAGGATGAAGTTCGTGCGCACGAGGCGACCGTACTCGCGCAGGGCTTGGGCGAGGTGATCGGGGCACGGGTCGGCGTGCATCCTGGTGAGCAGGATGCTGGGAACGATCCAGCCGCGCTTGATCGATCCGGCGAGGCGCAGCATCTCGCTGCCCGGCGATCAGCTCGTCACGGACCCGGCGCGTCAGCAGCGCGTCGGCCGCGAGTCGGGGTTGGCCGGGCCCGAGGCCGTAGAGCGGAATGTCGGCGATGTCGTCGAGGCGCGGGATGAACCGGCGCCCGAGGAGGTCGAAGCCAGCGAAGACGAGCTCCGTGGCGCCGCGGGTGTCGGCGGTGTAAATCTCCGGTGTGTCGTCGGCGAGGACGATCGCGTCGAGGGTGTGCAGGCCTTCGCGTTCGGTGACGGAGATGACCTTGCTGCCGAAGTGCGCGTACTGCTCGTTGATCCAGATCATCTAGGTCACCATCCGCCGCCGGTAGCCCGCTTCGCGGGCGGCGAATCCGGCGAGGGCGCTGCGGCCGATAATCGGGTACCGGCGCGAACCTGTTAGTGGCCGCGGTCGGAACGAGATCGCCCCTGTCGCCGAGCGACGTTAGTCGCTGTCCAGCGGGCCGGCGCGGCCACTAATGGCTATCAGCCGCCGCATCTGCTCGAGGCGCTCGCGGGCGTTACGGCGGCTAGGCCGCGACTGCGCCTGAGGCGGGCTCGTTGGATTCGTCCCTCAAGTCGCCTCGTCCGGCGTCGCTCGCGGCGCACACAGCCGCCGGCCGAGGATCTCCCAGATCGCCGGGGCACCGCCGCCCGCTGCGATGGCTCTCTCACTCAGATCACTGCTCGGACGCATGTCGCGGTCGGAAATGACCTTGACTTACCATCGGGCGGCTGGGAGAGTCGTTGCGGCTCAGTCTAGTGAAAGGGTCCACGATGGGAGAGACCGAAGCTGAGGAAGTAGTGGCAGCGCCTACCTACATGAAGGACATCCGGCACTTCTTCAGACCGGAGGACGTGCAGCACATGGCCGTGCTGTCGATCGAGCTCGGCACCTACGTCGGCGTCAGGCACAACGCGCTCAACATCTACGAGGTAACGGCGCCGCCGAACGCGACCATGCCACCGGACGCTGCCGGAAAATGGAGTGTCGCGAAGTCCCAGACATTCAGGAACTGGATCAACTCCGGATATCCGTTGGGCTCGGTGACGACGCAGCCACTCGAAGCGCTCGGCCTCGCGCCCCGCGTTCGCAAGAACGTGACCAAACTGGCTCCCGCCGAGATCGACAAGCTGAAAACCGCGTTCACGGAGGTCATGAATCGCGATCCTTCAAAGGCCGACAGCTACTTCGCCGTCGCGGGGGTCCATGGGCTCCCGGCGATGTATTGCCTGCATCATGTCGATCTCTACAATCCGTGGCACCGGGCGTATCTGAGGTACTTCGAGGACGCGCTGCGGTCCGTTCCTGGATGCGAGGACGTCACGCTCCCGTACTGGGACCTCGCGACGCCCTTGCCGGAGCTGTTGCAACAAGCTCCGTTTGCAAATTACAAGTTCCCGGTGGATCCCGGAGCTACGGCAGATCCTCCCCGGGTCGGCTTCTTTCCCTATACCACGCGACGCGCGACAGCGATCGACATCCAGAAGAACCTGAAGAACCTGCATGTCCTCGAAGAGCTTGCGACGGCGCGGCAGCAGTCGCTATGGGGAGCCTACAACACCAACGGATACCAGAATTTCTTCATCCAGGGGCACGACGGTGGGCACGGATCGATCGGGGGGACAAACGGGACGCCCGGGACGATGGCCATCCAGGACATCTCGTCCTTCGACCCCGTGTTCTGGTTCTTCCATTGCAACCTCGACCGGCTTTGGCTCGAGTGGCAGGGGAGCGTCGGCGCGACGACGGTGGCTGGGTTCAAGACCACGGTCACCGGCGATTCGAGCTGGTTGGACCTGCGACTCACGCCGTTTGACGTGACGGGCGCCGACACGATCGACTTTGGGATCTCGTATGACGAGGCGGAGTTGGAGGAACGTGTGCTGGAGAACAAGGTCGGCAGCGTCGAGGCCACGCGCAGTTTCTCGATCAAGCGCTCAAGCCCGGTATCTGTGCGCGTCAAGGACATCGAGCGGCTCGCGATCCCGGGGTCATTCGTCGTCAAGCTCGTGGCCGACGGCGAGCCGATCGCGAGGCGCTTCTTCTTCCAACCGGCGCAGCCGCAGCACTGCGACACGTGCAAGACGCAGGCGCTCGTCAACATCGACTTCCGCATGGACATCGATGACATCCTCGATCGAACGCTCTCCGTCGAGATCGAGGTGCCCGGCCATCAGGAGATCGGGACGAGCTTTCCGCTGTCGCGGGCGGGCAACCCGACGATCAACGCAAGGTTGCTGCTCGACGACGAATAGCCGGCTGCAGATCGTCCGGGTGCTGTGCCGGGGCCACCTGCAGCGTTGACGCCACCATACGGGTAAGGGGGTTGTGACATGAACGCCTCGAAGGCAGATGTCCTCATCATCGGCAGCGGGCCGATCGGGTCCACATATGCGCGGATCCTCGTGGGAAGCGGTCGGACGGTGACCATGGTCGACGCCGGCCCCCAGCTCTCCCCGGTCCCGGGATCTCACCTACGCAATGAACGCCGCTACCAGTACAACAAGAACAACTTCGAGGACTTGGTGGCGGCCAACTGCTGGCGGTACTCGGTCCCGACACAAGCCGGATACCAGGACACGCTCGACAAGACCGCCTTCTGGGACATCTCGGATCAGGCGTTCAACTTCCACAATCCCGGCCAGAAGCCCGAGCTGAACCTCCCCGCGGCGGCCGGCACGTATGCCGTCGGAGGGATGTTCACGCACTGGACCGCGGCTGCGCCGCGTCAGCATCCGGTGCTCGAGCGCACGCCGATCATCCCGGCCAACGAATGGGACGACCTCTACAAGACCGCGGAGGGCTTCTTCAACGTTCACACCAACCAGTTCGACTTCGACCGCCAGCGCGTCGTGAAGAAGGCGCTGACCGATCACTTCGTCGGCCTTCCGAGCAGCTACCCATATCCGGTGCCAGCTGACTACCCCGTCCAGAACCTGGCCGTCGCAGCGGAACGCCGTACTGGGTTTGGCAAAGACCAGGAGTACGTGCATTGGACGGGCGTCGATACCGTGCTGGGTCCGCTCCTGACCGATACCGAGCAGCGCAAGCGCTTCACGATGCTTCCGGAGCACCTCGTGACGCGCTTGGAGCACAAAGACGGCAAGGTCACCGCCGCGCACATCCAAGACTTCTCCACGCTCAGCGAGACGACGATCGAAGCCGACGACTTCGTCGTGGCGACCGGGGCGATCTTCGGACCGCAGCTGTTGTGGGCGTCAGGCATCCGCGCCAAAGCGCTGGGTTGTTACCTCAACGACCAGATCGTCGCGTCGTGCCTCGTCGTGCTGAGCCGTGAGAACGCGGAGAAGCTCAAGAGTGGGAACTCGGCCGACCCGATCGGGATCCCGCTGTGGGCGCCGGAGCCAGAGGTGTGGATCCCCGTTTCGGAGAAGCGCCCGTGGCACAGCCAGATCCATTACGACCCGATCAACTTCACGACCCCGGGAGGCGAGTTCGTCGACGAGCGACTGCTCGTCTTCATGCAGTGGTTCGGCATGACCGAAGCCGAGGAACACAACCGCATCACGTTCAGCGACAAGATCCCGGACCTCATGGGGATGCCGCAACCGACGTTCGAGTACACGGCCTCGCAGGCGGCCGCGAAGCGGGCCCACGAGATGATCGGCGACATGGCGTCGGCGTCGCTTGCCGTCGGTGGCTGGCTGCCGGGTCAACTGCCACAGTTCGAGCCGCCGGGAGCTTCGCTGCACTTCGCGTCGACGACGCGCATGGGCGCGACCGACGACGGCAAGTCGGTCGTGGATCCGTATCTCAAGCATTGGGGATTCGACAACCTGTGGGTATCGGGCTGTGGCGCGATCCCGGAGATGAGCGCGTGCAACCCGACGCTGACGGCGGCGGCGATGGCGGTGCGCTCGGCGAACAAGATGGTCGGCAAGGACGCGGCGTCGCTATCCGGAGTCACGTGATGGCCGAGGACGGCCGGCGCGTGAAAGTCGCGGCGTCGCCGATCAACTGGCACAACGACGACTTCCCGGTCCTCGGCTCGCTGACGTCGGTGGACACCGTCCTCACGGGCATGCGGGCGGCAGGCCTGGACGGGACCGAGTTGGGCTCGCTCTTCCCGACGACGGCCGACGAGCTTCGGCCGATCCTCGACCAGTACGAGCTCGAGCTGGCCGGCGGATGGTTCAGCGCCTATCTGCTCTCCCGCGACCTCGCGTCGGAGAAGGAGCGCTTCAGCGAGTTCATCACGTTCCTCAAGGCCGCCGGCGCGCGCGTCTGCACGACCGCCGAGTGCACCCACTGTCCGTTCAAGCCCTACCCTCCGGGCCGTTACGCACAGCACTTCGCGGCACTCGCGATTCCCCTCTTTCCCTACAAGCTTCCTGAGCTGTCGGCGGAGCAGTGGAAGACCCTCGGGGACGGCATGCAGGAGTTGTCGAAGATCGCCGCCGCCGCCGGCATCGCCCTCGGCTACCACCCGCATATGCAGACGGTCGTGCAGAGCGCCGAGCAGCTCGCGCGTCTCGCCGAGGCCGCGCCGGACCTCCGGTTCACGATCGACACCGGGCACCTGCGCTTCGCGGGCGCAGATGCGGTGAAGGTGCTTGAGACGTATGTCGATCGAACGGTGCACATGCACGTCAAGAACGTGCGCGATCGCATCGTCGAGGCCGCCCGCGCCGGTTCGATGGGGTTTGAGTTCGCAGTGATGGAAGGGGCGTTCACCGTGCCGGGGGACGGAGGGATCGACTTCGCCCGCGTCTTCGAGATCCTCACGCGCCACAAGTATCAGGGCTGGGTCGTCGTCGAAGCGGAGCAAAATCCGCTCACGTCCGATCCACTGCTGTATGCGACGCTCGCGCGGGAGTACATCCGCGCCGTGGCGGGCTGGTGAACCACACCAAGCACTGGGACCTCCGGTCGTTCGAGGCGTGGATCGTCGACGAGTTCATTCCCGGTCTGTGGGTCGGTCCGGGGCCGGGCGACTTCGCGCGCAGGCCGAAGGACCCGGCCACCGCGCTCTACGGCGCCGCCGACGCCGCGTGCATTCTCTACAGCCTCGACCGCCTCGACAGCGACGCCGCGTTGTGGCTCGCCACGCTGGGCGCCTTCCAAGACGAGCCCTCGGGGTTCTTCGTCGACCGCAGCGGCCAGCTTTCGACAGCGCACAACACCGGCTTCGCGACAGCGGCGATGAAGCTTTTAGAGCCGGACCTGCGCAACGGTGAGCTGCCGCGTTGGCCGCTGCGCTTCGGTGAGCTCGTCGCCCACCCCGGAGATGCGGAGCGCTACGCCGCGACTCTTGACTGGCGTAGCAACTGCTACGAGGCGGGCGAGAACCTCATCGGGCACGCGGCGACGTTCTTCAACGTGGCCGATGTCGTCCCCCTGGCGTGGTTCGACTGGCTCGTCGAGTACGTCGAGCACGGCAAGCTGGATCCCGCCAGCGGGATGGTCGGCGTCGACAAGCCGCCGCAAGGCGACCTCGACCAGGTCGGAGGGACCTTTCACTTCGACTTCATGTGGGCATCGCTCGGCCGCCGTTTGCCGAACCCGGAGGCGCGCGCATCAGCGCTGCTGGGGCTTCAGCAGCCCGGCGGCCTGTGGGCCTCCGACAACCCGTGGTGGCTGACGTTCGACGCGATCTACATGCTTGGGCGCACGCTGCCGGAGCTCTCGCCGCAGCGGTCTGACGAGGTTCTGTCAGCGATCTCCCGCGCGGTGACGGTCGTCGCGGCGCGCGCCGGCGACTCCGACCGGCGCACGGACGACTTCGTGGAGCCGTGGATCGGAGCCCACATCCTCACCGGCGCAGTGTCGCTGTTCGCGTACGCGCAGCAAGTGCTGGGCATCGAACGCGTCATCACAAGCCGACCACTGCGACTCGTGCTCGATCGCCGTCCGTACATCTAGAAAGGAACGCATGATCGCCAACTTCGTCGTGTTCAAGCTGAAGCCCGGCAAGCGCCGGGAGTTCATCGATGCCAGCCTCGGCAACTCCCGCGGATCCATCGCCGGGACCGGCTGTGTCGCAACGAGCATCCTTGCCGACCCGGCGCGCGAGAACGTCGCCTACGTGTTCGAGGTGTTCGTCGACAACGACGCCTTCGAGCACCATCACAACGAGGCCTATTACCAGCTGTGGCTGAAGCAGATCGCCGGACTCCTCGCCTCGCCGTACCAGTTGCTGCAGTCCACGACCTTCCCCGACGACGACAGCTTCCGCTATCTACGGCTGGCCGTCAGCGGAAACGCCAATCCCGGCGACTGGACGTCGTAGCCGCCCCGGTTCGGTGTCACAGGTCGCGGGCGCAACGGCTTGATCGATCTGTCGATCAGGGATGAGCTGGGCGGTCCGCGTGTCGGGGACCGCGAGCCGGCGCAGCGTCTCGAACCCGCGCGACCCGCGCACGCCTGGCGCCGCGCGTGACCGCGCGCGGTCACCCCGCGACCTCGCCGCTTGACTCGCAGCGAGCGCTGCTTGCTGGCGGGAGCGCCGCCGAGCGCCGCCAGGAAGGTCACCTTCACGCGGACCGCGATCGCGCGGTTGCGTGCGAGCGCGCGGCGAGCGCGCGCGCCGGGCTTGAGGACGAACCGCAGAGTGCCGGCCTTCGTCGCCTTCTTCGAGCCCGACCCGAAGGTCGCCCGCGCGGCGCAGCGGCGCTTGCACGTGGTGGCGGAGAGGGGAGGACGCGCGGGCGGTCGCCACCGCCGAGAGCTTGCCCGCACCGCCCACCGCGCGCTGACGACGAGGCTGCCGTCCGATCGCACGCTGACCTTCACTGCCGAGAACGTGCTGTCGGGCTTGACCGCGGGGCCACGGGGCGGCGGTGGCGGGACGACGGGCGCGGGGATCGCGCGTACGACGTCCATCAGGTCCGAGAACGCCTCGTCGGAGTCGCCGCCGTCGTTGGATCCGATCACGCCGACGCCGAGGCGCCGGCCGATCATGCTCGTGGTGAGGTGGACCGTCGTGGCGGTCGCAGCGGGGGACGAGGTCGCACGTCGTGGCGGCCGCGTCGCAGCTGTACCACTGGTAGCTGAAGCTCGTCGGGTCGCCATACCAGATGCTGTGGTGCGTCGTCAGCGTCTGTCCATCCTGCGCGTTGCCGTCGATCATTGGGGGCGTCCACGCGAGCGGGACCGCGGGCAGCACCGGGCCATACGCATCCGAGATGGCCGGCTCGGATTCGCCGAAGGAGTTCTGCGCGACGACCTCGACGGCGATGAAGCGGCCGACGTCCGCGGCGCTGACGGTGTGGTAGGCATCGGTCGCGCCGGGATGTCCGGCAGGCGGTGATCTCGAGGTCGCAGGTGAACCACTGAAAGCGGTAGCCGCTCTCGCGGCCGAGCGAGTCCCGGAAGGGCGACTCACTGAAGCCCGTGGACTTCTGTCCGACAGGAGTCCCGAGAACGGCGCGAGGTTCCATCAGGCGGCCAACGCCCGTGAGCAACGAAGCACCGGCGATACCGCCTCGCCCTACCAAGCTACCGGTGGTGGCTCCGAGCAGCGCGAGCTTGTCGCGGCCGGCTCCTCGTCTCCCATGCCCACGAAGACAAGGAGCTCGTCGGCCGTCCACTGGCGAAGGCACTCGTGGCGCATGACCTGTCGGCGCGGTTCGACGAATTCGACCTGGTCGTGGGAGACCGCCTCAGCGCCGAGATCGATCGTGGGCTGGCGAGTTCGCGGTCGGGCATGGTGATCATCTCTCCGGCCTTTCATTCGCAAGCCCTGGACGCAGCGCGAAACCTCGACTGGCGAGTCGGTCATCCTGCCGGTCTGGCACGACATCACGCACGCGGAGATCCTCTCGTTCTCACCGCCACTCGCCGACGTGCTGGCAGTCCACACCGCCGATGGGCTCGACGCCGTCCTTGAGGCGCTCCTGCCGGCCGTGACGCGCCGCCGCGCAGCCGGTGAGCGGGCTGGTCGTCCCCTTGCCGCCAGCGATCTGTAACAACCCGCAATAGGCCGTCGCGGACTCGCGGGGCGACTCAAGCTTAGCGTTGCGCCACGCAGACTTGTGGGTCGGAACCCCAACTCGGCGCCTCGTCGAAAGACGCCGCGTCAGGCGATCTCGTCGACGTGCGCGACGTTCGCGCGGTCGTCGTCCTCGTCGCTCGGCCCCGCTTCGAACCACGCGTCGAGGATCTCGGCGAGCTCTGCCTCCGATGTCGTGCGCAGGCTGAGCGCGAGCACGTTGGCGTCGTTCCAGCGGCGCGCGCCCGCGGCGGTCTGCGCGTCCGCACACAGCGCCGCGCGCACGCCGCCGACCTTGTTCGCGGCGATCGACGCGCCGGTCCCGGTCCAGCAGCACACGACGGCCTGCTGGGCGCGCCCCTCGGCGACGTCGCGCGCCGCGGCCTCCGAGCACCAGGCCCAGTCGTCGCGCTCGCCATCGTTCAACGCGCCGTGCGCGAGCGTCTCGTGCCCACGGGCGCGCAGCTGCTCGACGACGGCGTCCGCGACGCCGGTGCGCTCGTCCGCGGCGACCGAGATCCGCATGCCCGTAAGCGTAGAGCGGCCGGCGGCGCTGAACTCAATCTCTGTGTGCGAAGCTCGCGGGCGTCCATTCGCGATCCGACGAGAGGATTCGAGCATGAGTGACCAGCCAATCCCCGATGGGACATACAAGGTGCGGGGCCCGGGGGGACTGTTGACCGACGCGGGTGGCTTTCCCGGCATCGCGGTGCTGCAGGAGGGCCAGGGAGAACAGCAGTGGGAGGTCGCCTGTGAGTCGGGCCGCTACACGGTGCGCAACACGGCGTCCGGGCTCTATCTCGGTGGCGATGGCGATCCCAACGAGCCGCTCATGATCGTCAAGGGAACGAAGAAGCCGTTCCTGTGGAAGCTCTCGACCGGCGAGGACGAGGATGAGACGACCTACGTCCTCACCTCCGCGGCTTCCAGCGACGGGTTGGTGCTGAGCATGAGCCTCCTGCGCATCTTTCCCCCGCTGGTCGCCATTCTCCCGCCGCGCTCGTTCAGCACCGTCGAGTGGGGCTTCGATCCGGCGTAGGCCTGTCGCAGACATAGGAAGCCTCTGACGCTGGGGCTTGACGACCACTTCACCGTGCGGGGTCGCGTCGAGTGGTTTACGAGCGACCGTGAACCGCTCTAGGCTCGCCGTACGACAAGTAGGTCATGAGGACCCTGATGAGCGCCGAGCGCAACGACGTCGAGGTGCTGTCCGCCATCGCGGACGGCGACCGTGCGGCGCTGCGGGTGCTCTACGACCGCCACGCCCCGTGGCTCGCGCTGCGCCTCGCCCGCCGCTGCGCCGATCCCGGCGTCGTCGACGAGACGATCCAGGACACGTTCATGGCGGTCTGGCGCAGCGCCGGGCGCTACAAGGGCCAGGGCGACGTCGGCGCGTGGATCTGGGGGATCGCGATCCGCCGGCTGATCGACGCGCTGCGGCGCCTTCCGCGCCGCGAGGTGCTCGTGGCCGAGGTCGACGACCGCCGGTCGGCAGAGGAGGAGGTCCTGCTCGGCGTCGAGCACGGCGACCTCGGCGGCGCCCTACGGCAGCTCTCGCCGCAGCTGCGCGCGGTCGTCCAGGCCACCGTCCTCGACGGGCTCACGACGCGCGAGGCCGGGCGCCTGCTCGGCATCCCGGCCGGCACGGTCAAGACGCGGATGATGCGCGCTCGCGCGCAGCTGAGAGAGGAGCTCGCATGACCTGGCACGTGCAGACCGAGCTGCTGGCGCGCTACGCCCGCGGCGACATCGAGGAAGCCCAGGCCTTCTCGATCGAAGCGCACCTGCCGAGCTGCGCGCACTGCCGCGAGCAGATCGCGGCGCTCGTCGACGACCGGTTGCTCGCGCGCTCGTGGGAGGCCATCGAGGATCGCCTCGACACGCCGCGCCGCGGCCCCGTCGAGGCGGGGCTCATGCGCCTGGGCATGCGCGAGCACGTCGCGCGCCTGCTCGGCGCCACGCCCGCGCTCAGGCTGTCGTGGCTCTTGTCGTGCGCGCTCGTCCTGGCGTTCGCCGTCTGGGCGGCAAGCCAGCGCGACGCGGGCCTGTACTGGTTCCTCGTGCTCGCGCCGCTGCTGCCGCTCGCCGGCGTCGCGGCCGCGTACGGGCCGGAGGTCGACCCCACGTACGAGGTCGGGCTCGCCGCGCCGCTGGGAGGCTTCGCCCTGCTGCTGCTGCGCACCGCCGCGGTGCTCGTCACGACGACCGCCATGGTCTCGATCGCGGCGCTGGCGCTACCCGGCCTGCACGGGAGCGCCGCCGCC
The DNA here is from genome assembly GCA_963839905.1 of uncultured Actinomycetes bacterium. Taxonomy (GTDB): domain Bacteria; phylum Actinomycetota; class Thermoleophilia; order Solirubrobacterales; family Solirubrobacteraceae; genus CADCVQ01. The sequence continues at coordinate 129,626 of CAWIXC010000024.1, forward strand.
TGGCTGCTGCCGTCGCTCGGGCTGACGCTTGCCGGCCTCGCGCTGCAGACGCGCATGTCCGCGCTCGCGGCAAGCGGCTCGCTCGGCGTCGCGTGGCTGCTGGCCGGCGCGATCGGCTGGCGCCTCGCGCACGAGCCGCTGGACGTCTTCGGGCCAACCGCCCAGCTTGCCTGCGTCGTCGTCGCGTCGATCGCCGTGCTCGTCCTTGTCCGCAACGCCGATGACTTCGAACGCCGAGGAGACCTGACATGAGCCAGACGATCGAGCTGACCGAGCTGCGCAAGCGCTACGGCACCAAGCACGTCGTGGACGGCCTGAGCCTCGAGATCGGCCAGGGCGTCACGGGCCTGCTCGGGCCAAACGGCGCCGGCAAGACGACGCTCATGCGGATGCTCGCAACCGTGCTCGCACCGACCGGCGGGAGCATGCGGCTGCTTGGCCGCGACCCCGACGACCCGGCCGAGCGCACCGACCTGCGCCGCCGGCTTGGCTACATGCCGCAGGAGCCGGGTTTTCATCGCCAGTTCACGGCCTTCGAGTTCGTCGACTACGTCGCGATTCTCAAGGAGATGACGGACACGAAGGCACGCCATCGCGAGGTGCGCCGCGTGCTCGAGGCGGTGGGGCTGGCGGACGTCTCGGGTCGCCGCATCCGCAAGCTCTCGGGCGGGATGCGCAAGCGCGTGGCGCTGGCGCAGGCGCTGCTCGGCGACCCGCAGCTGCTCGTGCTCGACGAGCCGGCCTCCGCCCTGGATCCAGAGCAGCGGATGCGCTTTCGCGCGCTCGCATCCGAGCTGGGGGAGGGGCGCGTCGTGCTCGTCTCGACGCACCAGACCGAGGACGTCGCGGCGCTGTGCCAGCGCGTGATCGTGCTGCGCGACGGGCGCGCCGCGTTCGACGGGACACCGGGGCAGCTCAGCGGGCTGGCCCGCGACAGGGTCTGGATCGACGACATGCGCGACCCCCGCGCGCAGCTCTCGTGGCGCACGGCCGAGGGCACCCACCGCCATGTCGGCGACCCGCCCCGGGGCGCTCGGCTCGTCGACCCGACGATCGAGGACGGCTACCTCCTGCTCGCCGGCCCGGCCGCCGTCGCCGAGGAGCTGGCGGCATGAGCACCGCAACGATCGCATCGACGACGCCGCGGGCAGCCGCGGTGCCCCCGCGGGCGCGCTCCGTGCGCTGGGCGCTCGCCCGCGTCGAGGGTCGGCGCATGCTGCGCCACCCGGTCTTCCTGTTCGGGATGGCGACCTCGGTGACCGCCCTCGCGCTCTACACCGGACGGCTGCCGTTCGGGGCCTCGGATTTCAGCGAGACCCCGTCGGCGCTCGCGGGCGACTGCTTCTCGATGCTCGGCGGCGCGCTGTGGACCTTCGTCGCGGCGTTCCTCGTCGTGAGCCGCGTCGGGCGCGACCACGCGGAGGATCTCTACGACGGCCAGCCCGTGTCGGCGCGTCTGCGGACGGAGGCGACGCTGCTCTCGCTGGCGTGGGTCGGCATGGCCGGCATGGCGATGATCTTGGTGGCCACGCTCCTGCTGGTCGGCACGGACGGATCGCTCGTCACCGACGTCAACCTCAACGGCCCGGCCGTCGACGAGAACCGCCGCTTCTCCGTGCAGGCGATCGAGCTCGTCCAGGGCCCGCTGTACCTCGTGCTCGCAGGTGCGCTCGGCGTGCTGCTCGGCAGCTTCACGCGGCGCGTGTACGCGGCCGTGTTCGGAGCGCTCGCGCTGTTTCTCCCGCCCGTGGCCCTGCTGCCGTGGTTCGCGTTCGACGACGGGCTGTCGCGGGGCTACTACGGCGCGATCACGACGTATGGGGGCCTCGCTGGCAACGGCCCGGTCGCGTGGCATCTGCTCGGTCTCGCCGTGCTGGCTGCCGCCGCCGCGGCAGGTGCGCTGGCGCGCCACGAGCGCCGGCTCGCGTTCGTGGCCGTCGCGGCGCTCGGCGTCGCCGTGCTGATCCTCGGCGTGCCGCCCCCCAGCCAGCTGCCGCCGGGCGTCGAGCCATAGCCGTGGCGGCGCGCGTGACGTGCCTGGCGCGCATCGCCCGGACGATCGCGTGGCCGGCGCTGCTGGCGGGCGCTGCCGCGTGCGCCGGGGTCGTCGCGCTGGCGGGGCTGACCGACGCGATGTCCGCGCAGTCGCGCTGGCCGGGGCTCGGAGCCCTGGCGCTGTGCGGCGGCGTCGCGTTTCTCCTCGACGACGCGGCCGAGTCGATGCTCGGAGCGTCGCCGACGACACTCGCCCGCCGCCGGATGCTGCGGATCGCGCTCGCGCTGCCGCTGGCGTGCGCGGTCTGGGCGGGATCGCTGTGGTACGCGACATCGCTCGAAAGCGCGCCGTTCGGGCCGGATGCGCGGCAAGGCCTCAGCGTGCAGTTCGCGGCGATGCTCGCCGTCACGCTCGGCGCGTCGGCCGCGGCGTTGCGTCTCGCACGAGGAGAGCGCGGCGGGTGGACCGCGGTGTTCGTGCTCTTCGGGCTGCTCGCCGCCGCCTTCTACGCGCCGCAGCGCTGGGCGCTGCTCGTCGGCACCGATGACCCGGGCTGGGCGGGCGCTCAGCAGCGCTGGCTCGTCCTGCTCGCGCTCGGCGTGCTCATGCTGGCGGCGGCCAGCCGCGACCCGGCCGCCCGCGGCGCGCGTGGCCGTGCCGCGCGAGGGCGAGCGCTCAGCCGCTCGCGGTGATCGCGAGCACCGTCGGCAGGTGGCCGGCGAGCGTCTTCCAGGTCGCGCCGGCGTCGCCCGATCCGAACAAGGCCCCCGACGTGGCGCCGAAGTACAGCTCGAGCTGCGGTCCCTCCGAGCACGACGCGAACGCCTGGCGCAGGACGGTGAGGTACGCGTCCTCGGACGGCAGGCCGTCGCCGCGCGGCGTCCAGCTCGCGCCGGCGTCGCGCGTCTCGTAGACCCGGACGGCGCCGCCGGGCGTCACGCGGTCGTAGTCGCCCGTGAGCGGGATGACGTAGGCGCTGTCGGGGTCTGCCGGATCGAGCGCAAGCGGGAAGCTGAAGTCGCCGGGCAGGCCGGCGGCGATGTCCGTCCAGCTCGCGCCGGCGTCGTCGGAGCGGTAGACGCCGCCGTGAAACTGCATGAACAGCCGCTCCGGGCGCTCGCGCGCGCGCTCGACATGGTGGACGCAAAGGTCGTCCGTCTCCTCGGCGGCCTCGTCGGGCACGTAACCCGCCACGATGCCCTTGTTGCCGCGCCGCCACGACGCGCCGCCGTCATCGGTCAGCCAGATGCCGGCGGCGGAGATCGCCACCGCCAGGCGATTCGGGTCGCCGGGCCACGGGACGATCGTGTGCAGGCAGAGCCCGCCGCCACCCGCCTGCCAGCTCGAGCGCGAGGGCTCGTCCCACAGGCCGCGGTTGAGCTCCCAGCTCGCGCCGCCGTCGTGGCTCTCGAACAGGACGCCGGGGTCGCCGCCGGCGTACACGGTGCGCTCGTCCTCCGCCAGCTCCAGCACCCAGATGCGGGCGAGCGCCTCGTCGCCGCCCTTGGGCAGCGCCACGCCCTCGGCCTGCTCCCATTCGCCTGCGGGATCGTCGGTATGGAAGATCTTCGGGCCGTGGAACGCGGACGTGACGGACGCCAGCAGGCGCCCCGAGCGCGGGTCGCGCAGCGCGTATTCGACCGGCTCTCCGGCGAATGGCCGCGCTGTGACCTCGAACTCACCGCCCGCCTCGCCCTCCAGCACGAACAGACCCTTGCGCGTCGCGACGAGAAGCTCGGTCATGGCTGGTCCTCCTTCATGGGGCTCATGCTCGTAGGACCGCGCGCGGTCGTCAAACTCATCGGTGCGTCACTGCTGCGTGTTGTGCTCCGGACGTCGACGAGGCCCGCCTCGCGCAGCACGCAGGAGGAGTCAGACCGCGTCGTAGACCTCCTCGGCCGGCACTGACATGACGTGCTCGACCATCGCGAGCTTCAGCGCCGCGAAGCGCTCCTCCTGCTCGTCGGAGCGGGGGTCGGTGCGGGCGAGGTCGATGAACTCGTCGGGCACGATGCCCTCGCGCACGAGCAGCGTCACGGACGCTTCGCGGTAGGTCAGCTCGAAGACGAAGCGCTCCATCGCGCGGCCGCGCTCGGGGCGCGCGAGCGACTGGTCGACGACGTAGCGCTCGCCGGTCACGGCGCGTGTCACCAGCTCGACGGCGTCGCGCGCGCCCGGCCCGCCGAAGGCCGTGCGGATGTGGATCTCGCGCCGCTCGGGCGGGCCGTCGGAACCGAGCAGCGGCATTGCCCGCTCCAGCAGCTTGAACGCTTGGGCGACCCCGCCCGGGGAGCCGGGCCCGTGGTACTTGAGCATGTCGTCGAACGAGAACGCGAGCAGCCGTCCCCGGTCGAGTACGTCGATGGTGCCAGCCATGAGGGCGGATCCTTTGGGTCGATAGCGTGTCGGCCGTGCCCAGTGTGCCTGTCGCGGGAACGCAACTGCATGTCGAGCGCCGCGGCGACGGCGAGCCGCTGCTGCTCATCCAGGGCATGAGCGCCAACAGCGAGCAGTGGGGGGAGTCGTTTCTTGGCGAGCTCGACCGCGACTTCGAGCTCATCCTCTACGACCATCGCGGGGTCGGGCGCAGCGGCGCGGTCGCCGGCGACGTCACGATCGCCGGCCTCGCGCGCGACGCGCTCGCGCTCCTCGACGCCTTGGCGATCGAGCGTGCTCACGTCTTCGGCTTCTCGATGGGCGGGATGGTCGCGCAGGAGCTGGCCCTCGCCGCATCCGGGCGGGTCGCGACGCTCACGCTGGCGGGGACGACCTGCGGCGGCACGCAGTCCAAGCCGACAAGCGCCGAGGTCGTGCAGGCGCTGACCACGGCCGTCCTGTCCGGCGACCGTGAGCGGCTGCTGAAGACCGGCTTCGGCGTGCTCTTCTCGAGCGCCTTCGCAGGCGACGTGGCGAATTACCCGCCGTTCGCGGCGGCCGCTCGCATCCATCCGCTGTCGCTGAGCACCCTGCTCGATCAGCAGTCCGCGATCCTCGCCCACGACACGTACGGTCGCCTGCGCGGCCTGTCCGCCCCGACGCTCGTCGTGCACGGCACGGAGGACCAGATGCTGTCGCACGTCAACGGCGATCTCGTCGCGTCGATGATCCCCGGCGCCCGCCTCGAGCTGCTCGACGGCGTCGGCCACCTCCTGTTCTGGGAGCAGCCCGAGCGGGTGGCGCGGCTCGTGCGCGAGCACGCGACGGCGCACGCCGGCCGCCTCACGGCCTGAGGCGGAGCCGTAGGCTGAAGCGATGCCCGGACTCGAGAGCCCTGACGAGATCGACCTCATCGCCGAGGACGAGGACGGCCGCGCGCTGCTGTCGATCGTCCAGACCGGACCGTGGCCGAAGGGCAAGTACGTGCGCCAGGGGCTCGAGCTCAAGGTCCGCAACTACCTGCGCTTCGCGCTCGAAGGCCAGATGGTCGCGAAGTACCCGATGCTCAAGGACCGCCCGGTGGTCATCGAGCTGACCTACGACGAGGTGCCGCCGAAGCCGATCTCAGACAGCTGGAGCAAGTCGGCCAAGCTCGCGATGCGCCGCGGCGTGCGGCTGTCGACGCGCAAGCTCGGCGACCAGTCGTTCTGGAGCTCGTAGCTCTTCTGGTCAGCGGCGCAGGACGTCGGCCAGCGCGCCGTCGACGTCCGGATAGGCGAACTCGTAGCCGAGCTCCGGCGCGCGCGCCGGGACCATGCGAACCCCCGAGATCGCGTACTTCGCGACCTCGCCGACCATGAGCTTCGCCGCGAGGCCCGGGACGGGCACGATCGCGGGCCGGTGCAGGGCGCGGCCGAGCGCGCGCGAGAGCTCTTTGTTCGTCACCGGGTTCGGCGCGCAGCCGTTGATCGGGCCGGTGAAGCCGGCCGCGTCGATCGCGCGGACGTACATGCCGATGAGGTCGTCGGTGTGCAGCCACGGGACGTATTGGCGACCGCCGGCCAGCGGCCCGCCGACGCCGAGCTTGAACGGCATGAGCATGCTCGCGAGCGCGCCGTAACCGGCGTCGAGCGTGAGGCCCGTGCGCACGATCACGACGTCGACGCCGAGCTGGCGCGCCGCGTCCGCCTCGCGCTCCCAGCGCACGCAGACGTCCGCGAGCCAGTCGCGGCCGGCCGGGCTCGCCTCGTCGACCACCTCGTCGCCGTGCGGCCCGTAGAACGCCGAGGCCGAGGCGCTGATCAGCCGGCGCGGGCGCGGGCCGGCGGCGTCGATGCCCGCGACGAGCTGGCGCGTGCCCTCCTCGCGGCTGTCGAGGATCTTCGCCTTGACCTCCGCGTTCCAGCGCTGCGAGACGGTCTCGCCGGCGAGATGCACGACGGCGTCGCGTCCCGCGAGCGCTTCGGCGGGCGCCGGGCTCGCCGTCCAGTCCCACGCGACCGCGTCGACGCCGAGCCGCTGGCTCGCTCGCTCGGCGTCGCGAGACAGCGCCGTGACCTCGTCGCCGCGTGCCTTCAGCGCCGCGACGAGTCGCGATCCTACGAAGCCGGTCGCACCGGTGATCGTCACCCTCATGCTGATCCATGCGCGGCGGAGCGCCATCCGGATGCACGCACGCCGCGCGTGGCGGGGGATGGCGCTGCGACGTGCCCCGCGCCGTGCTCGCCGCGCTGGATGGCGAGATCGCGAGGCTTCACCCGCAGGCGCGGGCGCTGGTGCAGGGCGCGGCGGTCGCCGACGATCCCTTCGATCTCGCGAGCGTGGGCGCGGCGGCGGCTTTGGGGGAGACCGCGGCGCTCGCGGCGCACGGGCGCGCCGCCGCGCTGCTCGCCCGCCGCGGCGCGCGGACCGAGGTCGACGGCATCGACCAGGCCGGCAACGGCCAGGTCATCCTCAACGATCTCACGGTTCAGGCCGGCCTGAGCAACGTCCGCGTGACGGCGCTCGAGGACCAGGACGGCTGCGCCCGCGCCTGGCAGGTCAAGGCGACGGCGATCTGCGCGTCGGCCTGAGACCCATCGACGGCTCCGGGCCGCCCGCGGCGTTGCGGGCGGCCCGGCCCGCAGAGGCGCAACCAGCCGTGTCACCGGCGCGCTGCGGACCTTACGGAAATCAGAACGCTGGCTCATGCCTTGTGTGTGGCAGCGCCCCGACCGTACAGTCCGCGCTCGCGACCAGGGGGACTCGAACATGCACCGTCACCGTGCCCGCATCGTTTCGGATAACGGAGTACGTCCAACGCTAACGCGGCTCGGCTTGGTTGCAGCACTCGCAGTTGCACTGGTGCTCATCGTCACCGGCGAGGCGGGCGCCATCACGGGTGGCAGCATCCTGTTCGCGCGCGACAACAACATCTGGCTGACGAGCCCTGATGGCACGACGCAGCGCCCGCTGACGACCGACGGGACGGCCGCGATGCCCTACTACAGCCCGACCCAATCAGCCGACGGCGGCGTCATCGTGGCGGTTCGCATCCGCTTCGAATCGACCGGGTCCTACAGCTCCCTCTATGTGATGGATCGTCAGGGGACGCCGCTGCGCGCGCCGTTCGACCCGCCGCAGATCGCCCGAGTGGACTCGGGGCCGGGCGAGGTGTGCCCGGGCACTTCCGGATCCCGCGAGGGATCAGGGCGTCCGTCTCGCCGGACGCCGGCAAGATCGCGATTGTCATGTTCTCGAGCTATTACCTGCCGCCCGGGTGCGGCGGGCCCGCTTACGGCGACACCTCGCAGGTCTACATCCTGGACGGCTCGACCGCGGGTCCGGTGATCACGCAGGGTCCCAGCCCGAATCCCCTGACCCTCGCGGAGCCCTTCTGGGTGACCAACTCCCAGCTGATCATGAGCGCCCGCGCCCTCGAGGACCCGCTCGAGTACTACGACCTCGGCGCGACCAGCACCGCGACGTGGACGACCTCGGGCGACTGGGGATTCGCCATCCGATCTCCGTCCCTGGGCGGGGGCCGGCTGGCGACCGTCAGCCGCATGCGCGTGCGACTGTGGACCACCGGCGGCCCGGTCCCGGCGAAGCCGACTGCGCGCTGCGATGTCTACAACCCCGATCACCCGGACTACTACTACGACGGGGCCTTCAAGATGGCTGCGGCGTCGATGGCTCCCGATGGTGCGGGCGTCGCCTGGGTCGAGCAGGACATCGGGTCTGGCGACGCGGTGACGGCGAGCCGCATCTACGTCAGCCCGATCGGCGACCTCGGCGCCGGCGACTGCGGCTCGATCGACCGCCGGCTGCTGATCGAGGGAGGCAGCGACCCCAGCTGGGGTGCGGCAGCGGTCGGGCCGGCGAGCTCGACGACGCCGCCGGCCAGCGCGCCCGCACAACAGCCGCCGGCCAACGCGCCCGCACAGCAGCCGCCAGCCGGCGAGCGGCCCGCGGTGGTGCCACCCGCCGCGGTGCCGCCCGCATCGACGGGCGACGTGCCGAGCCGGCCGCCGACGCGAACCGTCCGCGTCGTCGTCAAGCTGCGCGGTGGCTGCTCGCGCAGGCTGTTGTCGGTCTCGGGCAGAGGCGTCGAAGTCGTGGCAGCCAAGCGGCTGCCGCGCTCGCGCTGCCGGCTGACGCTGCGCGTGTCCGCCGGTGTGCGGGGACGGCGCGCGGTCCGAGTCAAGGCCCGTGGACGGACCACCACGCGCGCGGTCATCCGGCTGTAGCCCGCACGACGACCGGCGACTCGGCGCGCGCTACGAGCGGTGGCGCATGACGCAGCACCGCGGTAAGGTCCGCGCCCATGCCACGAATCAGAGTCAAGACGCCCGATGAGCTGCTGCAGATGGCCAACGAGCAGGCAGAGCAGAGCGGTAAGAACCTCGACGACCTCTATGCCGAGGCGATCGAGCGCTACGTAGACGCGACGAAGAACTCGTCGGCGGGCTCGCTGCGCAGCCGGATCAACATTCCGCGCACGTCACCCGAGATCGTCATCGAGCTCCCGGAGGACCTCTACAAGCGGGCCGACAATGTCGCCAAACGCCTGGGCAAGAAGCGCCACGTCATGTACGCCGACGCGCTGGCCAACCTCCTGACAGCGGGTGCGGCGCCGTCCGAGAGCGCCCTGGACCGGGGCCACGACCTCCCCAGCGGGGCGTGGCGCGACGTCAACGAGCCCCGGCCCTCGTAGCGGCCGGCGCGCAGGCCACGACCGGGCCGAGCGCGCCGAGCGCGCCGAGCCGGACTATGGAGGGCAGAGCAGATCGGCACGACTCTCGACGACCTGTCTGTCTCGCCAGGACCCAGCGGGGCGCGCGGCTCAAGACAACCGTGCGCCTCACCCGCCGCCGATGGAAAGGGCCACGCCGCCGAACCCGTAGTCGGTATGGCCCGCCGCGCAGGTTTGTGGCGCAAACTCGCTGCCATACCCGGCGCCCTGCCCCGAGTCCAGGAGGGTCGGCGCCTGGAAGAACGAGCGCGCGGGCGGCGGGCAGCCCGGGCCGAAGTACTCGAGGAAGCTTGCGCTCGCACTGATCGAGGTGGGGGCGCCGGGGGCCCGCAACGCAGCGATGTACGTCGAGCTGCCTGCCGCGTCGAGGATCGTCGCTTCCCACCACGTACCGGGTCCATCGTTGTGCTTGCGCTCCATCCGCACGCGGTAGGCCTGGCCATCCTGGTAGTTGAACGGCTGCCAGCACTTCAAACCGCTGCCCTCACCGGAGAACTCGGCGCAGTTCGTGCCGTACCAGCCGTTGGCGTCCCAGACCGCGAAGTGCACGCGCTTCACCCCGCCGGGGTTCTGCAAGCCGATGTACATGACACCGCCGCTGGTGGTGTTCGCCTGCAGCGCGGAGAACGTGTCGTTCGACGACCCCTGCGGGACGATCAGCTGCTCGATGAAGTTCGTGTTCTGCGGCAACGCCCACCAATGTCCGGTCGAGGTGGCGCCGGCGGTCGCCGGGAGGGCGGCGAGCGCCGCCGCGGAGAACACGATGATGGCGGTCACACGCAGCATGCGGTTACGTGACATGCGTTACTAACTGTCCAACGCGGGCGTCGTCTAAACCGGCAGAGCGCACGGCGCGAGGGCACGGCCCGCGCCGCGCTTGCCTCGCGTGCGCCAGCGAGGGCTCAGCCCCGGACCACGACCGGCGACTCCGCGCGCTCGATGAAGCGCCGTGGCTCGCCGCCGCCGTCGGCGTCGGCGACCCAGACGTCGTCGTCGAGCCCGTACAGCACCCGGTCGTCGTCGAGCCACTCGACCTGGTCGTCGACCTCCCGCGCCTCCGACAGCGCCGTCTCGCGCATCGTGGCGAGATCGAGGACGTACAGCTGCCACGCACCCGCCTTCGCCCCGACGACCTTCTTGTACGCGACCCGCGTGCCGTCCGGCGACAGCGACGGGCATTCGACGTTCTTGTGCAGCGCCCGCGCCGTCCGGCTTGCGACGTCGCCTTCGACGAGATACGTTGTGCCGTTGGACTTCGCCGTGGCGTAGAAGCGGCCGGGGGCGGCCGCGAACGTCGTGCCCCACACGTTGAGGTCCGCCGAGTCCAGGCTCCGGTCACCATCGGAGATGGCGAAGCTCTCGACGTCGGCCACGACCTTGCCGCGCGCCATGTCGATGATCACCGTCTGCGTGGAGAACGAGTGCTGCGCATAGGAATGGCCGGCCACGAACGCGGTCACCGAGCCGTAGCGGCCGTCCGGCGAGACCCGCGCGCGGCTCGGGATGCCCGGCAGGCGGACGGTCGCGCGGGGGCGCATGCGCGCGTCGAGGATCCGCGCGGCGAAGACCCCGGTGCCGGGCGCGTCGAGGCACAGCCCGCGCCCGCCGGCGAACGCGACCCGGTCGCAGCGCAGTCCCGACGGGCGGACCTCCGAGCGCCGCGCGAGCGTCGACACGTCGACGCGCCCGTAGCGCGACGTCCGTGCCGCGTCGGTCGAGCGGTAGGCGACGGCGTCGCGCAGTGCCGCGAGGTCGACGCCCGCCCCGCCGACCGCCGGCGCGTCCTCCGAGCGCGACGCCGCGATCGCGACGTAGCCGGCGCCGGCGCCGACGCAGAGCACAGCGAGCAGCCCGAACCACAGCTCCTTACGCATGAGCGCCCCGGCGGCCGGTCGTCAACACGGATGCCGCGACGGCGATCGCCAGCAGCAGCGCGGCGAGGTACACGTGGATCGCGGTCTCGAGGCCGAACGCCGCCCACAGCGCCCCGAAGGCCAGCGACGCGACCAGGCGCGCGAGGCTCGTCGCCGTGACCAGGACCGACAGGCCGCTCGCGCGCAGGTGCTCGGGGAGGAAGGTGCTCGCGTGGGCCATGAGGACGCCGTCCGTGGCAGCGTAGTAGGCCCCGAGCAGGACGAGGCCCGCCACGACGAGCGGCGCTCCCAGCCCGGTCGCCAGCAGCAGCCCGAGGTACAGCCCGACGAGCAGCACATGGCCGGCCAGGAACACACGTACGCGACCGAAGCGGTCGGCGAGCCGCCCGGCGGGGACGGCGAGCGTCATGTACGCGGCGGCCGAGCCGACGAACAGCAGCGGCACGAGCACCGGGTCGAAGTCGATCCGGCGCTGCATGGCGAGGTAGACGAACGCGTCGCTGACGGTCACGAGCGCGAGCACGGACCCGACGACGAGCAGGCGCCGAAACGCCGGAACGGCGACGAGCCGGCCGGCGTCGCGCAGCGTGACCGGCGCGACCTCCTCATGCACCGGCGAGGACTCGAGCGCCTCCTCGGCCTCCCGCGAGCGCGTGCGGTTCTCGCCGAACGTGACGATGACGGCGACGCTGAGCACGCCGAAGCACAGGCTCACGACGAAGACGGCGTCAAACGCGCCCGGCACGAGCGCGAGCAGGCCGAAGGCGAGCAGCGGGCCGATCATCGCCCCGGCGGTGTCCATCGCGCGATGCACCCCGAACGCGAGCCCGAGCGCCGCCGGGCGCGTGCTCAGCGAGATCAGCGCGTCGCGCGGCCCGGTGCGGATGCCCTTGCCGATGCGGTCGACGAGCACGGCGAGCGAGAGGAACGCCGGGACCCCGCCCGCCGCGAGCAACCCGACCCGCGACACGGCCGACAGGCCGTAGCCCGCGACGGCGACCGTCTTGTAGCGCCCGGAGCGGTCCGCGGCGAACCCCGCCACGATCCGCACGAGCGCCGACGCGCCCTGGTTGAGCGCGTCGACGATGCCGAACACGAACGGGCTCGCGCCGAGCGCGAAGACGACGTAGAGCGGCAGGACCGTCGTGACCATCTCCGTCGAGATGTCCATAAGCAGGCTCGTCAGCCCGAGGACGACGACGTTGCGCGCAACGCGAGGGCGGCTCGGTCCGCGAGCGGAGAGCTTCAGCAGTCGCCCGATGGATTCGACGCGGTACATGGTCGCGGCGCGCCGCGGCAGACTAGCTTGCCCGCGACCCGCCCGCTCGCGACCTTGTGGCGGTTGCGCCAAGCGCGCCCAATGTTGCGACGTTTCTCGGCGAAACCAGTAGGCGCCGGGATGGCCCGTTGGTAGGTTCGGCGCAAATCGCGCCGCTCGAACCCGTCGGGCTGCGACTACATAGGACGTGGTCATGCCTCGTACCGGGACGTTGCCGGGCATCTCCTACCTCCGGCGCTCCTGGCGGGCCGCCGCGGGCACGGCTGGACTTGTCGTTGCTCTGATGGCGATCGGCGCCCCACCCGCGTCGGCCGCCAGCGACTTTCGGTGGGGAGCGCAGCTACCGCCGCGCATCAGCGCCGAGCTCGTCGCACCGATCTTCCACGGCGCGCGGGCAACCGCCGAGCGCACCGACGCGCCGGCCCCGCAGCTGGCGAGGCGGGGCGCCGAGCCGGCCGTCTGCGACGGCTGCACGCCGCCGCTTCTGTACCACGGCGGCGCCGTCATGGGCACGCCGTCGCAGGCCGGCCGCGTCGTCATCACGCCGATCTACTGGGTCCCGCCGGGCTTCACCATGTCGGCCGGCTACAAGGACACCATCAACCAGTACCTCAACGACATCGATGCCGACAGCGGCAAGCCCAGCAACGTCTACGCCGTCAACGCGGAGTACTCCCGCGCGCCGACCTCGGGCGGCGGCGACCAGATGGCGTACGACCTCTTCGCCGGCGCCCCGATCAACGACAACTCGCCGTATCCCGCGCAGGAGTGCGACGCGCACGACGGCTTCACCTACTGCATCACGGATGCGCAGATCCGGACGCGGATCGCGGCGCTGCTCGTCGCCAACATGCTGCCGGCGGATCTCGGGCACCTGTACCCGGTCTTCTTCCCGCCGGGCGTCAACATCACCGACTCCGACGGTGGCTACTCCGACGAGGCGTGGTGCGGCATCCACGGCGCATTTCAGTCGACGGTCCCGAGCGGACCGGTGATCTACGCGCTGGAGCCGTACCCGATCGAGGGCTGCTTCGTCGATCAGTACCCCAACGGCGACCCCGGCGACGTGGGCACGTACTACGCCGATGACGAGATCAGCACGCTGAGCCACGAGATCAACGAGGCGATCACCGACCCGTCGCTGGCCCTCTCCTACGGCTGGTATGACCGCACCGGTCACGAGATCGGCGACGAGTGCTCGCACATCTACGGCAAGCCGCTCGGCTTCACCGACCCGGCCAACCCGCAGGGGACGCTCTACAACCAGGTCATCAACGGCAACAAGTACTACACGCAGAAGACCTTCAGCAACGCGACGTTCGCGAAGTTCGGCGTCGGCCAGGGCTGCGTCGGCAAGGCCTTCCAGCCGACCGGCGCCGCGGCTCCGACGCAACGTGAGCCCGACCCGTACACGGCACGCCTGACCGCCGCGCCGTCGGAGCTGCCCGCCGACGGCACGTCGACCTCGACGATCTCGATGACGATCACCGACGACGACGGCGACCCGGTGGAGGACGACCGCGTCGTCGTGCGGGTCAACGGAACCGAGGACACGCTGGGCGCCTGCGGCGACGTGGACTCCGACGGCGGCTACACCGACGAAGACGGCCAGGTCTCGGTGCAGTACACGGCGTCCGACGAGGACGCGTCGTGCAGCGTCATCGCCACGGAGTCGCTGACCGGCACGACCGAGGTCGCGGAGATCCACCAGGGCACCGCGAGGCTGGACAACGCGGAGATCACCGCGGCGTTCCCGTCGACGATCACCTCCGGCGGGGACCCGGTGCAGTTCACCACGACGGTCGACAACCCGTCCCCGGACGACATCCACGGGGCGCGCCTGACGTTCCTCATGGCGGGCAACAACACGTCGACGCAGGGCGCGAGCGCCGACCAGGTCCACCTGCAGTACGCCGACTCCACCACCAACGGGCAGTTCGTGAACGTCGAGCTCGAGGGCACCACCGTCGATGACGAGGTCATCTACGGCTACCTCGGGCCGGAGGTCGGCGACGACTTCCCGGGGGACTCGACCCGGACGACGAAGCTGCGGATCTCGTTCGACGAGGACGTGCCGGCGTCTGAGGTGACGGGCTTCGATCTCGTGATCGAGATGCAGCTCGACCAGTTCAACGCGGCTTCCGGGTCGGCGACGAACCTGGGCTACATCGGGACGAACGACATCACGGTCCTCGCCGCGGAGACGCCCCCGCCACCGCCACCACCGCCGCCTCCGCCGGCCGTGGTCACACCACCTCCGCCACCACCGCCACCGCCGCCACCGGTCGTGACGCCTCCGCCACCGCCGCCTCCGACGACGGTCACCGTCACGGTGCCCGGGCGGGCGAAGGGCTGCACGGTGCCGAAGCTCATCGGCCAGACCTACGCGAACGCCCAGAAGAGGCTCAGGAAGGCCGCCTGCCCGCGGGTGACGATCACGAGGCCGGGCAGCAGGACGCCGCGGGGCAAGAAGCTCGTCGTCCGCAGGCTCAGCCCGAAGGCGGGCACGGTGCTCACAGCGAGCAAGACCGTGCGGCTCACCTTCGGGTTCGTCAAGAAGTAGCCGATCGTCTCTCCCGCGGCAAAGGTCGCGGGAGAGCGTCGTGACCCTCATGTAACGCCTTCGCGCGCGCGGCTGGCTCGTCACGAGCCAGACCCGGCGCCGGCCCGGCTGCGACAGGCGCGGGACGGGCCACCGATCGCACGGACGCTCTCGTCATCTCAGCATCCGATCGACGGGAGCAGTCATGCGAGGCACAGGATCAGCAGCGAGAACCGGACGGTGCGTCCGCGCGAGCGCGGCGACGCTGGCGGCATGCGCCGTCGTCGCGGCGTGCGGGGCGAGCTCGGCGAGCGCGCTGCCGTTCGCCAACGGGGGCTTCGAGACGCCGGTCGTACCGGCGTCGCCGGGCAACGTGAGCATCGCGTCGGGCTCGACCATCGGGGCGTGGACCGTCGCGAGCGGCATCGTCGAGCACGGAAGCTCGCCCGGCGGGACGGCATGCCACACCGGCCAGTGCGTGCACATGACGACCGCGCCGATCGGGCCGCCCGCGGCGATCGCCCAGGCGTTCGACACGCCGCGCGGCGCGGCGTGCACGGCCGACTTCTGGATGTCACACGGGGTGGAGGGCGACGCCGCGAGCCTGGACGTGAGCGTCGTCGGCGACGGCGCCGCGTCGCAGGGATACACGCACACCGGTCGCGCGTGGGAGGAGAAGCTCTTCGCGTTCACCGCGGGGGCGGACCCCACCACGACGCTGAAGTTCACCAACTCGACCGCGGGCCCGGTCGGCGCGCAGATCGACGACATCGCCATCGTCTGCGCCGCGATTGCGGTCGCACCGGGTGATCCCGTCGTCACGCCGGACCCCGGGACGCGGATCCCGGTGGCCGAGGCGGCGGACGTCAGGGGGCCGAGCCGGCCGATCGAGGATCTCCACGCCGAGGACGTGATCAAGCCCCATGACGCGACGCTGAAGATCTGCAAGGTCGCCGGTCCGCAGATCAAGGTCGGCAGGAAGTTCACGTTCAAGGTCGCGGCCGGCACGGTCACGGTCCCGGCGGGGCCGGCGCCGGGCGGCTACTGCGCGGTCGCCGGCACGTACCCGGCTGGCGTGCCACTGGCCGTCAAGGAGGCGCCGTCGCCGGGTACCTCGCTGACCGCCGTCACCGTGGCGCCGGCGCAGGCGCTCACGACGAACATCCCGGCGCGAACCGTGACCTTGACCCCGCGTCCCGGCGTCAACGTCCTGACGGTCACCAACAGCCGCGGCAAGGCCGGATATCTCGAGGTCTGCAAGCAGTTCCGTGGCAACAGGGCGCCGGAGAAGCCGTACGTGTTCGACGTCGCCGGCAAGCAGGTCAGCGTGCCGGCCGGCGCCTGCTCGCCGCCGATCCTCGTCAAGGCGGGGACGCAAACGATCACCGAGCACGCGCGGCCCGGATCGGTGCTCGCGGCATGCTCGGCGCAGCCCGTGCCCGCCGCGCTGCTGTCGTGCAACCTCGGATCGCGGACCGCGAAGGTCAACGTCAAGGCCGGTGACGTGTCGCAGGAGACGATCGTCACGTTCGTCAACCGCAGGCCCAGCCCGCCGCTGGGCACGCTCGAGGTCTGCAAGATCGCGGGCGTCGGCACGCCACTCGGGCTCGGCTTCCCGATCGACGTGACCACGTTGTCGGACGGGACGATCAAGCGGGTCTACGTCCCCACCGGGCCGGCGCCCAAGGGTGGCTGCGTCACGATCGGCCAGTACCCGGTCGGCACGAAGCTCACGGTCGCCGACCAGCAGAGCTACTACTACCTGTGGAACGAGACGGGCGGCGGGGCAGGCAGCAGCCCGGGGACGACGTTTCACCGCGAGAACGAGTACGTCAACCCCGCGTACTACGACGTGGTGATCGGCTCCGGGAAGACGACGGTGTACTTCACCAACGCGTGCCCGTGGCCCAACAAGCCCTGCGTGTAAGCCCGTCGGCGGTACGCCGAGGGACCAGGTCGCCGGCGCGCGCTGGCGCCGGCGACCATGCCCTCGTAGATGTGCTCGGCGTTTGCGTTCAGCCGATGCAGGACGGCACGGACGGAGAGCTGCCCGTGCAGTTGTTCGGCGTGTTGAACGTGACGGGCGAGCTCGTGCTGGTCATGATCCCGCCGATCCGGAACACGCCGCCCGCGCCGCCGAACAGCAGCGCGTTGGCGCTGTTGATGGTGATCGGGGTGGACGTCATGGTGGTCCCCGTCGAGTTGATCGCCGCGATGCCGCCACCCTGCGCGCCGGTGCTGCTGTTGCTCTTGATCGAGGTGCTGGTCGTCGTCAGCGTGCCGCGCAGGCCGTTGTAGATGCCGCCGCCGCGGCCCGCCGCGATGTTGCCGGACACCGTGCTGCTGGTGAACGTCGCCGCCGTGCCGAGCGCGGGGGACGCGATGTCCACGTTCGACAGCCCGCCGCCCGTCGTCGTCGCCGTGTTGTTGGTCAGCGCGCTGCCCGTGAGCGTCACCGAGGCGTAGTTCAGGATGCCGCCGCCGGCGCCAGCGGCCGCCCCGTTGTTCAGCGTCGTGTTCTTCAGCGTGAGGTTGGCCGCGGTCGCGACCTGCGCGATGCGAAACGCCGGGGTCCCAAGCGCGCTGGACCGCGTGATGAGGTTCTGGTCGCCGGACAGCGTGATGTTCTTCGTGATGACCGGCAGGCCGTTCGGCCCGTTCGTGTTGTTGTTGACGCTCGTCAGGTTGTAGGTGCACAGCGGCGTCAGGTCGAGGGTGCTCGGCGCGAGCACGCCGTTTGCCGTGGTGATCGCGCTGATGAGCGCGGTCGTCGAGCAGGGCACCGTGGCCGCCTGGGCGCTCATCGGGACGGCGGCCGCGATGCCGGCGGCGGCGGTCACCCCGGCAAGGATGCGAAGCGAGTGGGTACGGGCATGCGAGGAACGGGTCATATGAGCCCCTGTAGGTCTACGGCGTGGAGGCCGCGCAGCGAGTGCTGGCGCGACCGGGTATGAGCTGACACGTGTCGTCAGCGATGCGTCTGGCGCCCGCGCCGTATCGCGCGGGGCCGTCGGTACGAGGTCAAGGACGGTGAGTCCCGATGTTCATTCCTTGACACGTCGAGCGTAGCGCTTAACCATGCATACGACGATTAATCTTTTTTGCGACTGAGGGGTTTAGGACCCCGCAGCCCGGCGGTGCGGCTGCTGGCCGCGGCTAGTCCTTGCGCGCCGAGCGGGCCTGCTTGACGCGGTCGGTCGCGGTCAGCAGCACCTTGCGCAGCCGCACCGCGTCGGGCGTCACCTCGACGCACTCGTCCTCGCGGATGAACTCCAAAGCCTGGTCGAGCGACATCCGCAGGTGGGGGATGAGGGAGACCATCTCGTCGGCGTTCGCGGAGCGGATGTTCGTCTGCTTCTTCTCGCGGACGGCGTTGACGTCGAGGTCGTCGGCGCGGGCGTTGGCGCCGACGATCATGCCCTCGTAGACGTCCTCGCCGGGGCCGACGAAAAGCTGGCCGCGCTCCTGCATGCGCATGATCGCGAACGACGCCGTCTTGCCGCGGCGGTCGGCGACAAGCGAGCCCGACGCGCGGGTCTTGATCTCGCCCTGCCAGTTCTCGTAGCGCTCGAAGACCGAGTGCATGATCCCCGAGCCGCGCGTCTCGGTGAGGAACTCCGTGCGGAAGCCGATCAGCCCGCGCGCGGGGATGAGGTACTCGAGGCGCACCCAGCCGGTGCCGTGGTTGACCATCTGCTCCATGCGGCCCTTGCGCAATGCCATGAGCTGCGTGACCGTGCCGAGGTAATCCTCGGGGATGTCGATCGCGAGGCGCTCGATCGGCTCCTGCAACTTGCCGTTGACCGTGCGCGTGACGACCTTCGGCTTGCCGACGGTCAGCTCGAAGCCCTCGCGGCGCATCGCCTCGACGAGCACGCCGAGCTGCAGCTCGCCGCGACCCTGGACCTCCCAATTCTCCCCCGCCCGCCCCCGTTCGGTGTCGAGCACGCGGATCGAGACGTTGCCGACGAGCTCGGCCTGCAGCCGGTCCTGGACCTGGCGCGCCGTGAGCTTCTTGCCGACGAGGCCGGCCAGGGGAGACGTGTTGATGCCGATCGTCATGCCCAGGGCGGGCTCGTCGACCATCACCGGCGGCAGCGCCTTGGGGTCCTCCGGGTCGGCGAGCGTGTCGCCGATTGTGATCTCCGGGATGCCGGCGATCGCGATGATCTCGCCCGGCCCGGCCTCCTCGGCCGGGGTCCGCGTCATGCCCTCGGTGATGTAGAGCTCGGTGATCCTCGCCGACGTGAAGTCCTCCTGCTCGTGGCGATACCAGGCGACGGTCTCGCCCTTGCGGATCGTCCCGTTGTGCACGCGGCAGAGCGCGAGGCGGCCGACGTAGGCGGACGCGTCGAGGTTCGTCACGAGCGCCTGCAGGCCGTGGCCCTCGGTGTAGGTCGGGGCGGGCACGGCGGTCACGAGCAGGTCGAGCAGCGGGCGCAGGTTCTCGCCCTCGACGCCCTGCTCGAGCGACGCCTGCCCGGCGCGCGCGTTCGTGTAGACGATCGGAAACTCGATCTGCTCGTCGGTCGCGTCGAGGTCGATGAACAGCTGGTAGACCTCGTCCACGACCTCCTCGATGCGCGCATCGGGGCGGTCGACCTTGTTGATGACGAGGATCACCGGCAGCCGCGCCTCGAGCGCCTTGCGCAGGACGAAGCGGGTCTGCGGCAGCGGGCCCTCGGAGGAGTCGACGAGCAGCACCACGCCGTCGACCATCGTCAGGCCGCGCTCGACCTCACCGCCGAAGTCCGCGTGGCCGGGCGTGTCGACGAGGTTGAGCTTGACCTCCTCGCCGTCCTCAGGCGTGTAGCGCACCGCGGCGTTCTTGGCGAGGATCGTGATGCCACGCTCGCGCTCCTGGTCCATCGAGTCCATGACGCGATCGGCGACGGCCTCGTGCGCGGCGAAGACGCCGGACTGCTTGAGCATCGCATCGACGAGGGTCGTCTTGCCGTGGTCGACGTGGGCGATGATCGCCACGTTCCGGATGTCCGAACGCGTGGGCTTGGGGCCGCCTCGCTCGTCTTGCATGGGCGTGGCGGGAGACGTGGTCATGGCCTACACGCTACAAAGGGCTCGGATCGCCCCGGTGACGCAACGGGTCTCGCGGTCCCCGCAGCCGTCGTGGGGCGACGAACGCGCGTGACTCGCGAAGGCTCGACGCGACCGGCGTCAGTGCTTTACGCGACGCGCCAGCCGTGCCGCGAGGCGGCCGGTCGCAACGACGACCAGCATCACCGGACTGACCATGAACGCGAAGCCGACGACGTCCTGCAGGACGGTGCAATGGGGCCAGCAGTCCATGAACCCATCGGCGTCGCGAACGTCGGCCGCGATGAGGATCGTCGCGACGGTCCAGGCGACCATCAGCGCACCTCCGACGAGGATGGCGCTCAGCGCTCCCCTCCAGCCCGCGAGCAGAGCGGCCAGGGCCAAGCCTGCGATCAGCATCCAGACGATGCGCGGATGCTACGGGGCCGTCCAGCAGCCGCACCCGCTTGGTCGCGCAGCCGATTCGGACGGCACGCGAGCGCCCCACCTGAGCGCTGGGCTGCCGCGCCGCGAGCAGGCCCGTGCAGTCTCCGTCCGCTCGATGACCACCACTACGCGCAGCTGGATGGTCGGACGCGCCGCGGCCTCCCGGCCGGGTCCAAGGGACCGTGCCTCCCGCCGGGAGGCCGCGACGGCGCGGCTTCCCGGCGGGGGTCCAGCTAGGCGCCGCGGGCACGACGGTCCGATCTCGATCCCTCAGCCCACCGCCTTGGCGGTCGTGCAGATGGCGTAGACGGTGAAGTCGCGCGCGGCTCCGGGGAGGTTGGCGATGTGCGCGGTCCACGCGGTGTTGCCCGCATCGGGGTAGCTGTCGTCCACGAGGCCGAGCGCGGGGTCGGCGAGCTTGACGCCCCCGCCGATCACATGCTGGCCGGCGTCGCAGGTCGCTGTGGCTGAGGCGGCGTCGACGGCGGGCGCCGCGGTCGCAGTGACGGCCTTGTAGGTCACCTTGTCCAGTGCGGCGGAGCTGGCGGCGTGGGCGGCGTTCGTCGCGTTGACGGCCGCGTCGGCCGCGGCCGCGCGCGGGACCTTGCCGAGCGTCCCTTCGCTGATGTCGGTGCCGGTGAGCGATGCGTCGAGCACCTTCGCCGAGTTCACGGCCTTGTTCTTGATCTTGGCGCGCTCAACGGAGCTGTTCTTGAGCTGCCTCGGGCCGACGCTGTTGGCCGGCAGGATGGCCGCCGCATAGGCGCCCCCGCTGAGGGCGATGAAGAGCGCCAGCGTGGCGGTCACGTTTGCGTACGAGACTCCCGGCATCTTGCGGAGCATGATTGGCCTTTCGAGATACGGCTGATGGATGGTGCGACGGCTTGAGGACATTCATCTGGCACCCGGATCGGACTCTCATGTCCATGCGAGGATCG
The DNA here is from genome assembly GCA_963839905.1 of uncultured Actinomycetes bacterium. Classification (GTDB taxonomy): domain Bacteria; phylum Actinomycetota; class Thermoleophilia; order Solirubrobacterales; family Solirubrobacteraceae; genus CADCVQ01. The sequence goes on from CAWIXC010000024.1 coordinate 150,847, forward strand.
CCGCGCACCGCCGTACGCGATAGCCACCCGAGGGTTTGTGCCCCACACCCGCGGCCGTGGCCCCTTGCCATCGCTCTGCCGTCCGAGCGAGCTCCGCAGTCGCGGCGTGCAGCGCGACCTGCGCGGTGTTACGCAGATCTTGGAGCTCGCCGACGAGCTCGTGCTCGGCACGACTCAGCGCAGTGCCGCCGACCCCTCAGCGACCGATCATGATGCCCCCGGGGCAGCGTCCTGGCACATGTGGCAAGAGGAGCCCCAGCGAGACGCGGTCACCATCTGCGTCGCGCGATCGGTCCGCCCGAACCGTGTGCTGACACGCTAGCCGCGCTCGCGCGGGTCACCATAGGCAGGGGTCGTTGCGACAGCAGGCAACCCGGCGCTGACCGCCGCCACACCCTGGGCGTACCTACGGCTGCAAGGAGAAGTCGTCGGGGAAGCGCAGCCAGCCTCGCGCGGCGTACGTGCTGACGACGTCGGGCGGCGCCGTTACGCGGAACGTCTCGAAGACGTCCGGGGTTTCCTCGTGCTCCATCGCCCAACTCGCGAAGTCGTCGGTGACGGCCATCACGTCTGACCAGTCCGCGCGGCAAACCCGATAGGCAAGCTCGCTGATGAACGCGCCCTCGGGGTCCCTGCAGCCGGCTCGTTTCAGCTGGTTGGCGAGGCGCTCGGCCTCCTCAACGATGCCATCCTCGTCTCGCGGCCAGATGAGGACGTCCGCATGGTCCCAGGCGGCGGGGCACCACAGCACCCACAGGGCTTGTTCATCGCCGTGGCGCTCGAATGCCGCATCCAACGCCGGACGGGTGAGTGCGTACGCGTGCGCCACAACCGGGATCGCGGGGGGCTGGTGCACGTAGATGAACGCCACGGCGCACACCGGCCCGGTAAACGTTCGCTCACCGAGCGCCGCTCGAAGACGATGCTCCTCGCTTTTCAGGCGCCGCTCCAACCGCTCGACGCCGGGCCGGTTAGCGCGAACGACGACGCGCGGGCAAGCGCGGGCACCGCCACAGCCTAACCCCGCGGCCGGCCTCAGCTGACCGCCGCCGCCCTTGCCAGTCCTCGGAACCCATTCAACCGGCAACGTCCCGTATCGGGGCGCTACACGGCATACGGCGCGACGTCCCGGCCTGGACATCGGCCGGCGCCCGCGTGTCCACCGACCAACCGGACCTCACCGCCTACCGATGCCTGCAGGCACTCGGCGTGGTCGCCGAACGCACCTACATCGACCACGGCCTCACCGGCACCAACCGCGAACGCCTCGGCTGCATCAGACGCTTGCCGCCTGGCGCGCTGGCGACACGCGCGTCGTGACCAACCTTGACCGCTTGCGCGGTCGTTGCCCGACGCCCGCGCGATTGCTGACGAGCTCGACCCCGGCTCCCGAGCCCGAGGATCTCGCGGCGAGCTGGACGACCTTCGCTCGCACCGCGCGTGATCGTCCGGCGAACGGCGGGGTCGGGCAGCCGGCACCGGGCGTCACTCGCAGCCGTGCGTGAGTACCCGCAGCGCGCTGACCTTGCCATCGCGCACCTCCGCGATGACGCTTGGCGTCTGCGCCGCGGCACACTCGTTCGGGTGCAGCCCGAGGACGTAGCCGGGGAACTGGCACGCGTCGCCGCACGAGCGCTTGGATGCGCGCTGCGCCGCCCGCTCGGTACTGCCCGGGCGGATGCCCGCGCTCGTATGCCAGCGCCGATCCGACAGCCGCGCGTTGACGAAGTAACCCCGCGCGCAGACATTCGGCATCGGCTGGCCGTAGCTCGTCAGATGCGCGACGACGCCGACGGCCCTCCAGCGCATCGTGCACTGGTCCTTGCTGTTGCGCACGGTCGCCGTCGGCTTGCCGAACGCCCCGCGCAACGCGCTCGCGCTCGTTGCAGTGCCACCCTCGCGAAACGGCCCGAAGCCCGTTGCCTGAGCGCTGACAGGCACGAGGAAGGGGTTGCGCGCGGCCGCCACGGCACCGACCGAGGCCAGGCTGCCGAGCACAGCGGCCAGGAGCGCGGCGTTGCGAAGGGCCCGGCCCATGGAGCGACCCTATTGCCTCCGCGATCGGGTACGCAAGCGCGAGGCCGCACGTAGACTTGCCCTGTGTTCGGCAAGCTCTTCGGCCGCGGCAAGCCCAAGCGCGACGCGTTCGGCGTGGAGACATCCACCACCACGGTCGGGGTCCCCGGCAGCGACACGACGACGACGGTCACGACGACCACGTCCGAGACCCGATCGCTCGGCGGGATCGACCTCTTCGGCAGCCAAGCCGCCGCCGGCCTGGACCTCGGCGCGCTGCTGTCGACCGTGCGTGAGGCGCAGCAGCAGTCCGGCGGCGATCACGAGGCGATGGCGAAGCTCCTCCGCGAGCGGCTCGGCAGCGATGCCGTCCTCGTCGATCAGCCGACCAGCGACGCCGCAGGCTGGACGGTCACGCCACAAGAGCAGCCGGACCCGATCGCCCTGCTCGCGACGCTCACCGAGCTGCACGAGAAGGGCGTCGTCTCCGACGAGCAGTTCGAGGAGCAGAAGCGCCGGCTGCTCAGCTGATGGCTCGCTTGCCGTTCGCACGCGCGGTTGCCGCGGGACTGTGCCTGGGCACCGCCGCGCTCGCAGGCGTGCTCGCCGGCCCGAGCGGCGGCGCGCTCCCGTCGCCGTCCACGGCTCACAGCGCCGCCCCGGCGAGCTATCCCGCCGCAGCCGACACGTTCGTGAGCCCGCGCCACCCCGCCCAGAACTTCGGCCGCGAGCCGACCCTGCGCGTGGGCGGCCCGTCGCAGACGCGCAGCTACCTGCGCTTCACGCTGCCGGACACCTACCAAGCCGGCGGCCCCGCCGTGAAGCTGCGGCTGTTCGCCACGATCGGCGCGCGCTCCGGCGTCGCCGTGCGCGTCGCGCGCAGCGAGCCGTGGCCCGAGCAGACGATGGGCGCCGCCAGCGCGCCGCCGCTCGGAGCGGTCGTCGCCCGCACCGGCGCCGTGGCGATCGGCCGCTGGCTGACGATCGACGTCACGCGCGCCGTCGAGGGCCGGCGCATCGTCGACCTCGCGCTCGTGCGGCGCGGCCCGGGGACGCTGCGCTTCCTCAGCCGCGAGGCCGGCACGCAGCAGGCGCCGCGGCTGCTGCTCGGCGACGCGCCCGAGCCGGATCCCGTCGTGGCGGCCGCCGGCGACATCTCCTGCGATCCCAGGTCGCCGAACCTGCGCAACAAGGTGCCGGGGACATGCGAGGATCGCGCGACCTCCGACCTGCTCCTGACGCGCCCGCTGCAAGCCGTGCTCACGCTCGGCGACCACCAGTACGAGCGCAACACGCTCGCGGCGTTCCGCGCGCGCTACGACGTGTCGTGGGGGAGGGTGAAGTCGATCACGCACCCGACCGTCGGCAACCACGAGTACCTGACCCCGAATGCCATGGGCTACTTCGACTACTTCAACGGCCCCGGTCGCACGACCGGCCGCGCGGGACGGCGCGGCGAGGGCTGGTACAGCTACGACGTCGGCACCTGGCACCTCGTCGTGCTGAACTCCAACTGCGACGAGGTCGGCGGCTGCGGTCCCGGGTCGCCCCAGCTCGCGTGGCTGCAGGCCGATCTCGCGGCACACCCGGCGCAGTGCACCCTCGCCTATTGGCATCACCCGCGCTTCTCGAGCGGCAAGCCCGGCTCCAACGACCGCACCGACACCTTCTGGCGCGTGCTCTACGACGCGGGCGCCGAGCTCGCCCTCAGCGGCCACTCACACGACTACGAGCGCTTCGCGCCGCAGACCCCCGACGCGGTGCGCGACGACGCGCGCGGCATCCGCCAGATCGTCAGCGGGACCGGCGGCAAGAACAACTACCCGTTCGGGACCATCCGGGCCAACAGCGAGGTCCGCGACGCCATGACGCACGGCGTGCTGCTGCTGACGCTGCGGCCCGGCGGCTACGACTGGCAGTTCGAGCCGGTCCCCGGCCGCACGCTGCGCGACGCGGGCTCCACCGCCTGCCACTGACCCGGCTACCGGCCGACCTGGGCCACGAGCGCGAACCGGCCCCCCTGGACGACGAACACGCTCACCGTGTTCGACCCCTTGCGCAAGCTCGACGCCGGGATCAGCGCCGAGAAGCGCGCCGTCTCGCCCTTCCAGTAGCTGCGCCCCGTGGCGACGACCCGGCCGTTGACGGCGAACGCAAGCCGCAGGCCCCGGTCTCCGCCGCTCTCGAAGTGGCCGGTCACGTAGGCCGGCAGCACGCCCGACTGAAACGAGACCTTGGCGAACTCGTCGGCGCCCTCGATCAGCGCGCGGGAGTTGCCGGCGGGCGCCATCGGCAGCGACCGCACGCTGCTGCCGATCGGCAGCGAGTCCTCCGAGCGCAGCGCGAACAGGTTCAGCGGATCGGCAAACAGCCGGCGCTGGCGCGCGAGCTCCGCGTTGCGCGCCCGCACGAAGTCGCCGAGCGACATCGAGACGAAGCGCCCGCGGCGCCCGTTGCGCACGCTCGGCGTCACGCCTCGGGGAAGCGGCTTCGTGAGCGAGCTGCCGTCGAGCTCGGCCCGCGGCTTGGCCCCGATCGCGGCGGCGATCGTCGGCAGGACGTCGACCGTGCGGGCCGCCGTGTCGACGATCGACGGATGGCGCTGGCGGGGGCGCTTGACGAACAGCGGCACGCCCGCGATTCCCGGGAAGTCGGCGCGGGTCACCGCCCGGCGCGAGCCGCCCGGCCGCAGGCCGACGCCGTGGTCGGCGGTGACGATGACGAGCGCGTCGTCCCACACGCCCACCGCGCGCAGCCGCGCGATCATCCGCCCCAGCAGCCGGTCCGCGTAGCCCACCTGCAGCAGGTGACGCTGGACGCCCTGGCCGACGACGAACGGGTCACGGCTCCAGGTCTGGTCGTGCAGGCCCGGCAGCGTCGTGCCCGGCACGGGATACTGGCGGCCGGAGGGCAGGATCCGCCACGGGACGTGCGGGACCTCGAAGTGCGCCACGTACAGCGGCGGGCGCGATCCGGGCCGGCGCACGTCGCGGACGTAGCCCTCCATACCGCGCAGCAGGTCGGAGAACTCGTCCGTGCCGGCGATCGTGCGACCGCCGCGCGACGGCTTGGGTGGCGCGGACGTCGTGACGCCCTTGTCCTCGCCGGCGAAGTCCTCGTAGTTGCGGTCGATCGGGGGCAGGGTGTCCGCGATGTCGCCCGGGAGCACGAGGTGCGCGGTCACGAGCGTGAGGTCCGACGCGAGCGAGCCCAGCCGCTCGGAGACCTCGTCGCGCGGGCGCTGCCCGCACAGCCGCGTCGGGCAGACGTGGGTGACCGGCTCGAGCGCGTGGACCGCGTGGCTGCGGCCGACGAGCGTGAAGACGCTGTCGGGGTACGAGCTCGACGTCGGCAGCCGCTGCGCCGGGCGCCGGCCCGTGAAGATCGCGGGCACGGCGACATATGTCCCGTCGCTGACGGTCGTCGCGTTGCGATACCACGTCGACGTCGAGGCCAGCTGCCCGAAGGCCGGCAGGCGCCGGCCGTCGATGCGCCGCTGCTCGTTCATGAGCGAGATCGCGGGCAGCTCGTCGAAGACCAGCAGCACGACCGGCGTGCGCGACGAGGCGGCCGAGGCCGCGGCCGAGCCCTCGCCGCCGCCGATCAGCTGGGAGACCGGCGAGAGCACGAGAAACGACACGAGGAACACGACCGGCGCGATACACAGGACCGTCAGCACGCTGCGCAGCGCCTGCGAGCGCGCGTAGGCGATCGCGATGCCCGCCGCGGCCAGCATCGTCAGGGGGATGAGGACGGCGCTCGTGTCGGGCAGCACCCGCTTGAGCAGCCCGATCGCGACGAGCGCCGCGAGCAGCGCGACCCACCCCAGGTGCACGCCGCGCGCGACCCGTCCGCCGAACAGCCCGGCCGCGACCTCGACGAGCAGCATCGCCGCGGGCGCGACGAGCACGAGCACGAAGGCGAACAGCAGGATGTCCGCGCCGGTGTTGCCGCGCGCGACGAAGAACTCGGCGTTGCGCGCGAGGTCCGAGAACAGCGGCTGGACGATCGCGAACGACCAGAGGACGAGCAGGTGCAGCCCGCCCAGCCACACGTCGCGCCACGGTCGCGCGTCGTCGGCCGAGGACAGCTGTATGACGATCCGCGGCTGCGCTCCCATCACGCGCTTAACGGCCGAACCTCGTAGAGGACGCGCTGCCCCGACGGCAGCTCGAGCTCGCGCTCTACGGCGAACCGCTCGCGCAGGCAGCGCTCGAACCAGGCGCGGTCGTAGTCCTCGTGCGCGCCGTCGCGCTTGCCCGCGAGCAGGCGGCGCACCATCGGGTCCGACCGCAGCGGGAACTCGACGACCACGGCTCCGCCGAGGCTCGCCAGCCAGTCGACGACCTCGCGCAGCGGCACGTTGCGGGTGATCGCCATGTGATGCACGAGCGCCAGGCAGAGCGTGAGGTCCGGCCGGTCGCGATCGGCGAGCGTGCCGCGCTCGCGCCCGCGCCAGCCGAGGGCGGGGGAGGGGTCGCACACGTCGACGACGAGCGGCAGGATCTCGCGCTCGCCCTCGTCGCGCAGCGTGCGGTACAGCCGCTCGACCGTCGGATGGTCGACGTCCATCGCCAGCACGTAGTCGGCCGACTGCGCCGCGACGCGCGCGTAGGCGCCGTCGTTGGCGCCCAGGTCCCACACGAGACGCCGGCGGCGCCGGCCGGCCGCGGTCGCGACGAACGCGGCCTTCTCGTCGGCGTCGGCGTCGAGGTGCTCGCTGGACTCGCGGTAGTCCGTCCACGCGGACGTGCCTGGATCCCAGCTCAGCCGGTTGACGAGCTTTCGCAGGCGGCGCACGTTGGCGAGGATGAGCTCGGAGTTGAAGCCGGCCCGGCGCACGTCCGCCTTGGCCGTGCGCCCCTCGACCGCCGCGTAGCGCTGCTCGAGGCGGCTGTGCAGGTGCACGTTCGTCAGCACGCCGCGGCGCAGCCGGTCGCGCATCGACATGACCGCGCGGGCCTGCGCCGGCGTGATGCCGTCGATTGCGCCGCGCAGCCACGGCTGGAAGGCGATCCGCTTGTAGGCCTGCAGCATGAGCGGATAGAGAAACAGCATGCAGAACTGCCGGTAGGCGATCCACGGCTCGCCTTCGCGCAAGCGCTCGAAGGAGCCGATGTCGATGAAGACCGGCGCCGCGCCCTGCCACTGGACGTTGTAGGGCGAGCTGTCCTTGAGCATCAGCGACGCGGTCAGGCAGCGCTCGAGCACGTCGAGCTGCAGCAGCGCGGCGTCGCGCAGCATCCCGAACGTCCACTCGTAGGGGTAGGAGACGAACGGGATCGCCGCGTGGCGCAGGACCCCGGCCCAGTCCCCGTCGAGGCCCGCCTGCTCGCCCTGCACCTCATGCGTCTCGACGATGGCGCCGCGCTCGGTCAGCTCGTCGAACACCGGCGACGAGCTCAGCGCGTGCCAGTCCTCGAGGCCGCGAGCGCTGAGCGCGCGAAACACGGCCGCGCCGGACTGGAAGACCCTGCTGTCGGGATCGCGGAACGATCCCGGAACGGCGCGCATGACGGGGGCTTTCGTGCGCGCCGCGCGGTCAGCCAGGCCCGGGCCTGGTGCCGCTGTCGGGCGTCGGGCGCTCCTCCGGCAGGCGGCGGATGTGCAGGACGTGCAGCACCTTGTGCCACCACAGCTTCAACGCGACGGCCACCGCGGCCGTTCCGCCCAGCACGGCCTGCAGGATGATGCTGCCCGTGCCGGCATCGAGATAGGCAAGCATCGCTTGCGACATCGTGGAGCCTCCGTTGTTGGTCAAACCTGACGGTGTTACGACCTGGATCGCAACATCAAGGTCACAACCTTATTGCCCGCCGCCAATAGTTTTCACTGGTTCGGTGCTCACTCGTCCGCGGGAGGCCTGTCGTAGCGCGTCTCGAACGGCTGCCGGCGCTCCTTTCCGTCGGCGTAGCGCACGACCCGCGTGATCGAGATCGCGAAGTCGCTGTCGGGCAGCGGCAGGCGCTCGCCGGACTCCGCGCGCACCCGCCGGCCGCCGTTGTCGCCGTACAGGCGGACCGTCACCGCGCCCTCGTCGCTCTTCGTGGCGATCAGGATCGGCGCGTCGGTGTCGTTGGTCCAGGCCAGGTCGATGTCGGGGTAGTTCAGCGTCGCCTCGCGCCCGGCGGGATAGCGGTCGATGAAGAAGCTGTGCGGGCGATGCGCGTCGATCTGCAGGCCCGCGAAGAACACCGCGTTGTAGAGCGTCGTCGAGAACTGCGACACGCCGCCGCCGATCGACGGCTCGATCCTGCCCTCCGCGATGTAGGGGGCCTCGACGTAGCCCTTGGCCGCGGTCCGCTCGCCCGCCACGTCATTGAGCGAGAACCGCGCGCCGGGCGCGACGACGGTCCCGTCGACGTCCGCGGCGATCTTGCGGATGTTGACGACGCGCGGCTGGCCTGCGACGTAGTACGTCGTGAACGTGCCGATCAGCGAGCGCACGTCGCGCGCGCCCTCGGCTGACATCGCGGGCTCGCTGGGCTGCGTCGGGATCCGCGCCTCGTGGCGCCCGGATCCGATCGCCGACTCGATCGCGGCCGCGAGCTGCGCGCGCTTCACCGTGCGCCCGGAGCGCGCCGGCGCGACGACGCGCACCTTCATCGACCGCGGTCGCCACGACACGTCGCCCTTCGCGTCGAGCTTGACGCCCGCGTCCGCGGCGTCGATCCGCGCGCTGCGCGCGGGCCGGTCGCGCTTGGCCGCGACCTCGGCGACGAGCGCTGCGAGCCGCTCGTCGGCGGCGCCGAGGCGCACGCGCCGGCCGTCGTCGCGCGACTCGAGCGCGAGCAGGCCGGCGAGCTTGCCGGGGGAGATCTCGACCGGCTCGCCCGCGCCGGTGAGCCGCAGCGGCTTGCCGAGGTACGCGCGGGCGTCGCGGCCGACGGCGTCGATCGCCGCCCGGCTGGCGACGTGCCGCGCGCGCAGCGGCACCTGGACCGTCTTGCGCGTGCGCTTCAGGAGCGCGTTCGTCAGGCGCGCCGCGAGCTTGGGGCGGTCGACCGTGCGCCCGGAGCGCGCGGGCTTCGTGCTGATCGCGAGCGTGCCCGGCTCGATGACGAGCTCGCCGGGGGAGGGCTCGCGGCCGAGGCGGGTCGCCGCTGCCGCGACAGCGCGCTCGAGCTGGGTGCGGTCGACGGTCTGTGCGAGCGCGACGTCGCGCGTCGAGACCAGGCCGGTCACCGTCGACCACAGCCCGCCGAGCGGGCCGCCGCGGCCCGAGTCCAGGGCGCGGTCGGCCGTCGCGTTCAGGTCGGCGAAGTAGCCGGCGTCGCGCGGGGCGAGCGTCTCGCGGCGGTCTTCGGCGACGAGCGTCACGCGCGACTCGCTCGCCATGGCGACGATCGACTGCAGGCGCGTGCGGACCTCCTCGCGCGTCGCGCCGCCGAGCGCGACGCCCTCGACGCGCACCCCCGGCAGCACGCGGTCGCCGTGCGTCGCGCGCACGCCGAGCGCCGTGACGGCAAACGCGCAGCAGAGGATCACCACGGCGGCGAGCAGCCGCCGGCGGCGCACCACCGTGCTCGATCCTTGCCGGGTCACCGGCTGTCAGTTTCGCGGTCGGGCGGGCAGTGCCTGCGACGGTGGCGCGCGAGCGCGGTTCGCGGCTCAGCCGCCGACGCGGACCGACGCGATCGCGGGCAGCCGGCTGGCGACCGCGAACCATGTGCGCCCGGCGTCGCGCGACCCGAAGACCTCGCCCGCGGTCGCGCCGAAGTACAGCTCGAGCGCGTCGCCCTCGCCGCTGCGATCGAAGGACTGGCGCAGGATCTGCAGGAAGGCGTCGCGCTCGGGCAGGCCGTCGCCGTGCGGCGTCCACGTCGAGCCGGCGTCGCGCGTCTCCCACACGAGCACGTGGCCGCCGGGCGTGACGCGGTCGGCCGTCGCGACCGGGATGACGAACGCGCTGTCGGGGTCGCCGGGATCGACGACGACCGGAAAGCCGAAGTCCGACGGCAGACCCTCCGCGATGTCGACCCACGACTCGCCGGCGTCGTCGGAGCGGTAGACGCCGCCGTGAAACTGCATGAAGAGGCGCTCGGGTTGCCTCGGAGCGCGCTCGAGGTGGTGCACGCAGAGGTCGATCGCGGTCGCCCGCGCCTGCTCGGGCAGGTAGTCGGCGACGATCCCCTCGTTGCCGTGGCGCCACGACGCGCCCCCGTCGTCGGTGAGCCAGACGCCGGCGGCGGAGATCGCGAGCGCGAGCCGGTCGGGATCGCCGGGCCACGGCGCGATCGAGTGCACCGACAGCCCGCCCGAGTCCGGCTTCCAGCGCGGCCGCGTCGGGTGCTCGTACAGCGCGCGGTTGAGCTCCCACGTCTCGCCGTTGTCGCGGCTTTCGAACAGCACGCCGGGGTCGCCGCCGGCCCACAGCCGTGAGCCGTCGTCGGACGCGACGATCGCCCAGATGCGTTTGAGCGCCGCATCGCCGCCGCGCGGCAGGCTCACGCCCTTCGCGGCCTCCCACTCGCCTTCGGGCGCGCCGTCGGTGAACCAGATGCGCGGTCCCCAGAACGGCGAGGTGACCGCGGCGAACAGGCGCCCTGAGCCCGGCTCGCGCATCGCGTAGTCGACGGGGTCGCCGACGAACGCGCGCGCGGCGATCTCGAACGGGTCCTCGGCGGAGCCATCGAGGACGAAGAGGCCCTTGCGGGTCCCGACCAGCAGTTCGGTCATGTGGGCGGTCAGCCGCCCGAGATCGCTGGGAGAATCTCGATCTTGTCGCTGTCGGAGACGGGCGACTCGGGCGTCGCCGGCTCGCCGTTGACGAACACGTTGATGTGCCGGCGCAGCACGCCGCGCTCGTCGAGGATCCAGCCCTCGAGCGCCCCGAACTTCTGCTCGAGCGCCACGAGCAGCTCGCTCACCGTCTCGCCGCCGACCTCGTGTTCCGAGCCGCCCCCGGCAAGCTTCTCCAACTGTCCCCGTAGCCGTACGTTCGCCATGTCGCAAGCATACGTCCGCGGGCGCCGAGGAGGCGGGTGGGCGGGCGCCGGGTTTGCGTTCAGCCCGGGACGTTCTGCATGCTGTGCGCGGTCGTCTCGAGGTAGCTCCACAGCTCGTCGCGCTGCGCCGGCTCGAGCTCGGCCCCGTCGAGGGCGCCGCGCATCGCGCGCAGCCACGCGTCGCGCTCGGCCGGGCCGATCGCGAAGGGCACGTGGCGCATGCGCAGCCGCGGGTGGCCGCGCCGGTCGGAGTACGTCGTCGGCCCGCCCCAGCGCTGCATGAGAAACAGGCCGAGGCGCTCCTCGGCGCCGTCGAGGTCGTCGGCGGGATAGACCCCCATCAGGATCTCGTCGACGGCAACCTGCTCGAAGAAGCGCGCGACGATCCCGCGGATCGCCGGCTCGCCACCGATCGCGTCGTAGAAGGTCTCGGGCACGGCGGCGATCGTAGCGGCGACGCCCGCGCGCCCGGTCAGCTGCACACGCTCGCCGACCGAATTTCTGTCTGATAACAGTGCGAGCTCTCGGCACCACAGCGGGTGTGACACCCTGCCCGAGATGCTCGATCTGCTCACCGTCGGCGAGCCGCTGATCTGCCTCACCGCTGCCGGGCGCCTGCCGGCTTCGCCCACCCTGGCGAAGTCGATCGGTGGCGCGGAGGCCAATGTCGCCATCGGGCTTTCGCGGCTGGGCCTTCGCACCGCGTACGCCTCGCGCGTCGGCGCCGATCCGTTCGGCGACGAGATCGTGCGCACGCTCCGCGGCGAGGGGGTCGACGTCTCGATGATGCAGCGCTCGAGCGAGCGCCCCACGGGTGTGATGGTCAAAGAGCTGCGCTCACCCGACGACGTGCGCGTTCACTATTACCGCCATGACTCGGCGGTGACCGAGCTCGATGACATCGGCGAGATCCCGGCCGCCCGCCGCGTTCACGCCACCGGGATCACGCTCGCGCTCGGGCCGGGGCCTGCCGCGGCCGTGCGCGAGCTGCTGGCGGCGGCCCGCGGGATGGGTGCACAGGCGAGCTTCGATCCCAACATCCGATTGAAGCTCTGGACGCTCGACGACGCGGTCGGCGCCATCCGCCCGCTGCTGCACCACGTCGACGACCTGCTGCTCAGCGAGGCCGAGGCGCTCGCGATCACCGGCGCCGGGCACCTCTCCGACGCGCTCGGCGAGCTCGCCGATCACGGGATCGCGCGGGTCGTGGTGCGGCGCGGCAGCGAGGGCGCGGTCGGGCTGGACGGCGGCGCCCGCACCGAGGTGGCTGCCACCGCACCGGGGCCGGTCGTCGACTGCGTCGGCGCGGGCGACGCCTTCACCACCGGCTACCTGTTCGAGCAGCTGCGGGGCGCGACGTTCGAGGCGGCGCTGCGAACCGGCGCGTGGGTGGCGGGCCACGTCGTCGCACACGTCGGCGACTACGAGGGGCTCCCCGACCGCGCGGAGTACGACGCGTGGCGCGGCGCCACGCCAGCGGTCGACCGATGACCGCGCCGAGCTTTCGGGCGCTGATCGCCGAGCGCCGCATCATCGTCGTAGTGCGCCACGACGACCAGCGAGCGGCCGACGCGATCGCCCGGGCGGCCGTCGAAGGCGGCCTGCGCGCGGTGGAGATCACGACCGCCGTTCCCGGTGCCCCCGAGCTCATCGCGACGCTGCGCGCGACGCTCGACGCGTCGGTCCTCGTCGGCGCCGGGACCGTCCTGTCGGCGGCGCAGGCGGATGCCGTGCTCGCGGCCGGAGCGCAGTTCGTCGTCTCGCCCGGCCTCGATCGGGCCGTCGTGGAGCGCTGCACGGCGGCGCAGGTGCCCGCGCTGCCGGGCGTGCTGACGGCGACGGAGGTCATGGCCTGTCGCGCGCTCGGCCTCGACGCCGTGAAGCTGTTTCCGTCCGACACCGGCGGAACGCCGCACATGCGGGCCCTGCGGTCGGTGTTCACGGACGTCGCGTTCGTCCCGACCGGCGGCGTGACGAGCGCGAACGCGGCCGGCTGGCTTGACGCCGGCGCGCTCGCCCTCGGCCTGGCAGGCGAGGTTGGCGCGGCCTACCACGCGGGCGGCAGCGCCGCGGTCCGGCGCCTGGCACAGCACCTCACAGTGAGCTTCGAGACGGTCAACGGCACCCGGTCGGTCAGCGGTGCCACGACGTAGGGAGGTCGACATGCGCAGGATCAGCCGGGGAACACTCGTCGCCGCGGTGGCGGCGGCCATGGCCGTCGGGGTCGCCGCATGCGGCGAGCCCGAGACCAAGGAGGAGGGCACATCCGAAGGGCTTGCCCAGCTGTCGAGCCCGCCCAAGCTGCCCTCCAAGCCCGTCACCCTGAACGTCATCGACGGCGGCGGCGACCTGCAGCTCTCGCAGCCGGCGATCGACGAGTTCGTCAAGGCCAACCCCAAGCTCGTCTCCAAGGTCACCTACTCGAAGTCGACCGGCCCCGAGCTGGCCGGCAAGATCCAGGCCGGGCAGCGCGCCGGCAAAGTGCAGTACAACGTCGTCGTCGCGGGCTACGGCGAGATCGCGACGGGCGCCCGGCAGGGCCTCTGGCAGCGCCTCCTGCCGAACTTCGAGCAGGCGCTCGGCGACGTCGCGAGCTCCTATGAGCCCGGCGCGAAGAAGATGTACGACCTCATCGACGGCAACGCGCTGACGACGTACTACAACCCCAACGGCCCGCTGCTCGAGTACAACCCGGCCAAGGTGAAGGCCCCGCCGAAGACGCCCGCGGCGCTGCTCGCCTGGGCCAAGGCCAACCCGAAGAAGCTCACCTACGCGCGCCCAGCCAACTCCGGCCCCGGGCGGACCCTGCTCATGGGGCTGCCGTACATCCTCGGCGACAGCGACCCGCGCGACCCCGCCAACGGCTGGGACAAGACGTGGGCGTTTCTCAAGTCGCTCGACAAGCACATCGACCACTACCCGTCGGGCACCGGCGTGACGATGGACGAGCTGACGTCGGGCGCGGTCAACATGATCGCCACCACCACCGGCTGGGACGTCAACCCGCGCGCGCTCGGCGTCGTCCCGAAGGACTTCAAGATCCAGGCCTTCGACGGCTTCCATTTCGTCGCGGACGCGCACTACGTCGCGATCCCGCGCGGCGTGCCCGCAGGCGAGCAGGCCGTGATCCTCGAGCTCATGAAGTTCATGCTCACGCCCAAGGCGCAGGCATACGCCTACGACAAGGGCTACTTCTATCCCGGCCCCGCCGTCAAGGACGTCCCGCTGTCGCTCGCGCCGGCCGCCAGCCGCAAGGTCGTGGAGGAGTTCGCCCGGCCGGAGTACGCCGACCTCTTCGAGTCGACCCCGATCGAGACGCAGCTCGACGTCGACGACATCGTCTACATGTTCGACCGCTGGGACCGGGAGGTGGGCGGATCGAAGGTCCAGGAGTGACCCGCGCGCCGCGCCTGGACGAGCTCGTCCTCGACGGGCTGAGCCGCAGCTTCGGCTCGCATGTCGCGCTTGCCGCCCTCGACCTCAAGGTCGAGGGCGGCGAGTTCGTCGCGCTGCTGGGACCGTCGGGGTGCGGGAAGTCGACCGCGCTGAACTGCATCGCGGGCCTGATCGCGCCCTCGAGCGGCACGATCTCCCTCGACGGCCGCGCGATCGACGCCATCCCGTCGGAGAAGCGCGGCTTCGGCGTCGTGTTTCAGAGCTACGCGCTGTTTCAGCACATGACCGTGCGCGCGAACGTCGCGTTCGGCCTGCGGATGCGGCGCGTGCCGAAGGAGCGCATCGCCGAGCGCGTCGAGCAGGCGCTCGCGCTCGTCCAGCTCGACGGGCAGGCGCAGAAGTACCCGGGCCAGCTGTCGGGCGGCCAGCAGCAGCGGGTGGCGATCGCCCGGGCGATCGTCATCGAGCCGCCGCTCGTGCTCATGGACGAGCCGCTGTCAAACCTCGACGCCAAGCTGCGCCTGGAGCTGCGCACGGAGATCCAGCGCCTGCATCGCGAACTGGGCCTGACGACGATCTACGTCACGCACGACCAGGAGGAGGCGTTCTCGCTCGCCGACCGGCTCGTCGTGCTGCGCGACGGCGTCACCGAGCAGATCGGCCCGCCCGCCGAGGTTTACTACCGCCCGGCGAACCGCTACGTGGCGGACTTCGTCGGCTTTCGCAACGCGGTGGCGATGACGCTCGAGCGGCGCGCCGGCGACGACGGGGTCGCCGTCGGCGACGGCCTGCGTGTCCGCGGGACGGTGACGGGGGAGGGGTCCAGCGGCCCGGTCACCCTCGCGATCCGCCCCGACGACCTCGTCGTCGACGGCACGGGCGAGAACGCGTTCGACGTCACCGTCGACGCGGTCGAGTTCCGCGGGCGAAGCTTCGTCGTCGAGGGCGTGACCGCCGAGGGACAGCGCCTGCGCGGCACCGCGGCGCAGGCGGCGCCGATCGGCGCCACGGCCACGTTGCGCGCGCCCGCCGCGCGGACCCTGCTGTTCACGGAGCCCGGCTGATGGCCGCCGGACCGGGAGTGCCGGGAGCGCCGGCCCGCAGGCCAGCCGGCGGCGGCGAGAGCAGGCGCCGCAAGCTCGCGGCGCACGGGATCGATCGCACGCTGCTGCTGCTCGTGCCGGCGATCGCCTTCGTCGGCGCGGTCTTCGTCTATCCCTTCCTCTACGGGGTCGGGCTGTCGTTCTCGCCCGAGCACTACGTCGGCGCTTTCGGCAACTATCAGCACTTCTTCGCCGACCCGTTCCTGCGCGACACGATCACGATCACGCTGGGCCTGGCCGTGCCCGCGGCGCTGTTCAACGTCATCGCATCCGTGCCGGTCGCCTACAGGCTGCGTGGATCGTTTCGCGGCAAGCGCCTGCTGATCGGCATGCTCGTCATGCCGGTCACGCTCGGCACGGTGCTCGTCTCCAAGGGCCTCTTGACGCTGCTTGGGGCGCGCGGCTGGGTCAATCGCGCGCTCGTCGACTCCGGCCTCGTCGACGACCCGGTGCGCTTCGTCAACAACTACCTCGGCGTGCTCCTGACGCTCGTCATCACGGGCTTTCCGTTCGCGTTCCTGCTGACGCTGTCCTACCTCGGAGGCATCGACCCGATGCTCGAGCGCGCCGCCGCCACGCTCGGCGCGGGGCCGCGCCAGCGCTTCTGGCAGATCACGTTCCCGCTGCTCGCGCCGGGGTTGGCGATCACGTTCATCCTGACGTTCGTGCTCGCCTTCGCGGTCTTCCCGTCCGCGGTGCTGGTCGGCGAGCCGGCGGGGGAGACGCGGGTGATCTCGATCGTCGCCTACCGAGCGGCCTACGAGCAGTTCGACGCCTCGATGGCGTGTGCCATCGGGATGATTATGGCCGCCGTTCAGCTCGCCGTGATCGCCGTCGTGTTCGGCGTTCGCGGTCGGCTGCACACCGGGCCGCCGAGCGGGGGCAAGGGATGAGCGCGTTCGCCCGGCCGCGGCTCGCCGCAAGCCCGCTCGCGTGGCTGGCGTGGGGGTTCGTCGGCTTCTTCCTTGTCTTCGTCGTGGCGCTCGTCGCCGCGGTCGTCGTCAACTCGCTCGGGACGAGCTGGCTGGACCACTGGCTGCCCGACGCGTTCACGACGCACTGGTACAGCGACGCGTGGCGCGAGTTCGGCCTCTCATCGGTGCTGGTCGTGACGATCGAGATCGCCGTGGCGGTCGTGGCGCTGTCGCTGCTGATCGGGGTGCCCGCGTCGTACGCCCTCGCGCGCCGCGACTTCCCCGGCCGCCGACTCGTGATGGTCGCATTCCTCGTGCCGCTGCTGCTGCCGCCGGTGACGTACGGCATCCCGCTCGCGACCGTCCTGCTGCGCAACGACCTCGGTGGCACGCTGACCGGGGTGATCCTCGCCAACCTCGTCCCGAGCGTCCCGTTCGTGATCCTGACGATGACCCCGTTCATCGAGCAGCTCGACCCGCGGATCGAGGCCGCCGCGCGGACGCTCGGCGCCGGCACGGTCACGATCTTCTTTCGCATCCTCGGTCCGCTGCTCGTCCCCGGGATGCTCGCGGCCGGGCTGCTCGTGCTCGTGCGGACCGTCGGCATGTTCGAGCTGAGCTTCTTCACGGCGGGGCCCGGCAACGAGCCGCTCGTCGTCGTGCTGTACTACGCCGCGTTCGCGCCCGGGGTGCGCGCGTCGCAGTCGATCGACGCGATGGCGGTCGTCTACATGGGGCTGATGCTGATGCTGCTGGTCGCTGCGCTGAGCTTCGTCAACCCGACCAACCTCGTCGCCCGGGTGCGTGACAGCCCATGAGGATCGAGCACGCCGAAGTCTTCGTGACGAGCCCCGGGCGCAACTTCGTCACGCTCAAGCTCACGACGTCCGACGGCGTCGTCGGCTACGGGGACGCCACGCTGAACGGCCGCGAGCTGGCCGTCGCGAGCTACCTGCGCGACCACCTCGTGACGCTGCTGATCGGGCGCGACGCGCACCGCGTCGAGGACACGTGGCAGTACCTCTACCGCGGCGCCTACTGGCGCGGCGGGCCCGTCGCGATGACGGCGATCGCGGCGGTCGACGTCGCGCTGTGGGACATCAAGGGCAAGGTCGCGGGGCTGCCCGTCTACCAGCTGCTCGGCGGCGCGTCGCGCGATGGCTGCCTCGCCTACACGCATGCGTCGGGGCGCGACGTCGACGAGCTGCTGCGATCGGTCGCCGTCAAGCTCGAGCTCGGCTACCGCGCGGTGCGCGCCCAAGCCGGCGTGCCGGAGCTGCGCAAGGTCTACGGGGTCTCATCCGACGAGCAGGCCTACGAGCCGGCCGCTCGCGGCGCGAGCCCCGACGAGGAGCAGTGGGATCCGCGCGCGTATCTCCGCCACGTCCCGGTCGTGTTCGACGCGCTGCGGGCGCAGTTCGGCCCGCAGCTCGCGCTGCTGCACGACGTGCATCACCGGCTGTCGCCGCTGCAGGCCGCCCGGCTCGGCCGCGCGCTCGAGCCGCACGACCTGTTCTGGCTGGAGGACGTCACACCCGCCGAGGATCCCGGCGCGCTGCGCCTCGTGCGCGGCCACACGGTGACGCCGCTTGCGATCGGCGAGGTGTTCAACACGATCCACGACTGCCGCACGATCCTGCAGGACCGCCTCGTGGACTACATCCGCGTCAAGCCATCGCACACCGGCGGGATCAGCCACGTGCGGCGGATCTTCGCTTTGGCGGAGCTCTCGCAGATCCGCTCGGGCTGCCACGGCGCGACCGACATCTCGCCCGTCGGCATGGCCGCATCCCTGCACGTCGGGCTGGCGATCCCGAACTTCGGCATCCAGGAGCACCAGCCCCACGAGCCGCTCGTCGACGAGGTCTTCCCGCACGCCTACCGCTTCGAGGACGGCTACCTGCATCCGGGCGACGAGCCCGGGCTCGGCGTTACCTTCGACGAGACGCTCGCCGCGGCGCACCCCTACGTCGCCGCGTACCTCCCGGTCAACCGCCTCGCCGACGGCACGATGCACGACTGGTGACCGGCTCGACGCTCGCACCGCTGACGCGCTCGGGCCTGCACGGGCGCGCCCCGGTCCCGCTTCGCCGGCCGGCGCAGACGGGCATCGTCCACCTCGGGCTTGGGAGCTTTCATCGCGCGCACCAGGCGCTCTACACCGCGCGGGCGCTCGAGCTCTTCGACGGGCCGTGGGGGGTCGCCGGCGTCGCGAGCCGGTCGCATGCGATCGCCTCCGCGCTGCGCGCGCAAGACGGCTTGTACAGCGTCCTCGAGCTCGGCGGCGCGGGTGGCGCGCCGCTGGTCGTGGGCGTCCACACCGAGCTCCTCGTCGCCGCCGACGACCCGGCCGCGGTCGTCGCCCGGCTCGCCGACCGGTCGACGCGGATCGTCACGCTCACGGTCACCGAGCGCGGGTATACCGCGCGCGCCGCCGCGGGCGGGCTGAACTTGGAGCTCGCGCAGGTGCGCGCCGACCTCGTCCGCACACCGCCGAGCACGACGATCGGGCTGCTCGCGCGGGGGCTGCAGCGGCGCTGGCACGGGCACGGCGAGCCGCTGGCGATCGTCAGCTGCGACAACGTGCCGCGCAACGGATCGCATGTGCGTGCGCTCGTGCTCGAGTTCGTCTCGCTGCTGCCCGACGCGGACGCCGGGGACCTGCACGCGTGGATCGAGCGCTCGATCGCGTTCCCCTCGACGATGGTCGATCGCATGGTGCCCGCGACGCGCGACGAGCACCGCGACCGCGTCGCCGAGCTGCTCGGCCGCCACGATGCGGTGCCGGTCGTGGCGGAGCCGTTCTCGATGTGGGTGCTCGAGGATCGCTTCCCGCTCGGGCGGCCGCGCTGGGAGGCCGCCGGGGCGATCTTCAGCGACGAGGTGCAGCGCTACGAGGAGCTGAAGCTACGCCTGCTCAACGCGACGCACTCGCTGATCGCCTATCTCGGCCTGCTCGCGGGCGCCCGCTCGATCGCGCAGGCCATCGCGCGACCGGAGATCCGCGCCGCGGCCGAGCACCTCGTCCACGTCGAGCTGCTGCCGACGCTCGAGGCGCCCTCGCGGTTCGACGTCCCGGGCTACGTCAATTCGCTGTTCGCGCGCTTCGCCAACGCCGCCCTCGACCACCGCACCTGCCAGGTCGCCTCCGACGGCTCGGAGAAGCTCGCGGTCCGCATCACCGCGGCGGCCTGCCACCACGTCGACCGCGGCGTCGTGCCGAGCGGGCTGGCGCTCGCCGTCGCCGCCTGGATTCGCTGCCTGGCCACGCCGGACGCCTACGACGCCACGGCGCTCGGAGCCGTCGCCGACCCGCAGCGCGAGCGGCTGGAGGATGTCGGCCGCCGGGCGGCCGGATCCCGCGATCTCGTCGAGGCGGTCTTCGAGCTCGGCGTCTTCGCGCCGGCGCTCGCGGAGGCGACGTCGTTCGTCGACGCCGTCGCCGAGCTGCACGACGTCCTCGTGCGCCACGACCACCGCGCCGCGATCGACGCCGCGATGCGATGAGCCGGCCACTCGCCATCGATCCGCAGATCCTGCTGCCGGCGGCCGAGCCGGCGCGGTCGGTCGCGGCCGAGCTCTACGCCGAGGTGGCCGGGCTGCCGATCGTCTCGCCGCACGGGCACGTCGAGGCCGCCCTGCTCGCGCAGGACGCGGCGTTCACCGACCCGGCCGCGCTGCTCGTCACCCCGGATCACTACGTCACCCGCCTGCTGCACGCCCACGGCGTGGCGCTCGAGGCCCTGCGCCCGCCCGCCGACCCGCGCTCGATCTGGCGGCTGCTGTGCGAGCACTGGCCGCTGCTCGCCGGCACCGTCGTGCGGCTGTGGCTCGAGCTCGTCCTGCACGACGTGCTGGACGTGCGCGTCGCGCCGTCCGCCGCCACGGCCGACCGCCTGTTCGACGAGCTCTCGGCGCGCCTCGCCGAGCCGCAGATGCGCCCACGGGCACTGTGCGAGCGCTTCGGGATCGAGCTGCTGGCGACGACCGACGACCCCGCCGACGACCTGCGCCACCACCGCGCCCTCGCCGCCGACCCCGGCTGGCAGGGTCGCGTCGTGCCGACGTTCCGGCCCGATGCCTACCTCGACTGCTCGCGGCCCGGCTGGCCAGCGGCGATCGAGCGGCTCGCGGCGGCGGCGGACATGGCGATCGACTCCTACGAGGCCTTCATCGCGGCGCTCGAGCGCCGCCGTGCGGGGTTCGCCGAGGCCGGGGCGACGTCCAGCGACCACGGCGTGACGCGCCTGGACACCGCGCGCCTGAGCGACCGCGAGGCCGGCCGCGTCTTCGCAGCGGCGTTGCGCGGCGAGGCCGATGATCGGGAGGCCGCCGCGTTCGGCGGGCACATGCTCGACGAGATGGCCCGGATGTCGTGCGACGACGGGCTGGTCATGCAGATCCATCCCGGCGTCCTGCGCGACCACCACGGGCCGACCCTGCGCACGCACGGCCCGAACGCCGGTGCCGACATCCCGCTGCGGGCCGAGTTCACCGCGGCGCTGCGCCCGTTGCTCGAGCGCTACGGGACCCACCCGCGCTTCCGGGTCGTCCTGTTCACCGTCGACGAGACGACCTTCGCGCGCGAGCTCGCGCCGCTAGCCGGCTTCTATCCGTCGGTCTACGTCGGCGCGCCGTGGTGGTTTCTTGACTCGCCGGAGGGGATGCGCCGCTTCCGCCGAGCCGTCACCGACACGATCGGCTTTCACCGCACGGCGGGCTTCGTCGACGACGCGCGCGCGCTGTGCTCGATCCCGGTCCGCCATGACGTCGCGCGCCGCATCGACTGCGGGTTTCTCGCCGAGCTCGTCTGCGAGCACCGGATCGGGCTCGACGAGGCCGCGGCGATCGCGCGCGACCTCGCGCACGATCTACCGCTGAGAGCGTTCCGATTCGCGACCTGAGGCCGTGTGTCAGGCCTCGCGCGCCCAGTCCAGCGGCACGTCGTCGCACTTCGCGACGACCAGCGCGACGTACTCGAGCGCCTCGCCCGAGACCGACTGGCGGTGCGTGTAGCGCTTGCGCGCGCGCTCTTCGACGATCCCCTCGTGGAGCATCCGCGCGATGAAGCCGCCGAAGCCCTTCTCCTCCTCGAGGAAGCGGTCGCGGATGTTGAACGCGACCCAGCCGGGCGAGCCGACGAAGTTGAACGCCTCGGCGAACGCCAGCGGCGGAATGTCGCCGAAGCCGAGGGCCGCGACACACGACATGACGCTGAAGTCGTGGCGCATGAGGTCGCGCCGCGCGTCGGCTGACAGGTCCGTGAAGTCCATCGCGTAGTAGTCGCGGTACAGGCCCGGCCGGTCGCGCTGGGCGGCGTCGCGCGCCTCGGGCAGCAGATCGGCGCCGACGATGTCGCCGATCGAGATCTCGGCGAGGCGCTCGCCGACCATGCCGTTGCCGGCCCCGAAGTCCAGTGCCGTCAGATCCGCGGGCTTGACCTTGGCGGCGCGCAGGTGCTCGCCCAAGAGCTCGACGACGACGCGCGGCGAGTCGCATTCGAGCTGCTCGGCGAACAGGCGCTCGTAGAGGCCGGCGATCTCGTAGATCGAGGCGTAGTCGTGGAAGCGAATCCGCCGGCGCTTGCCGTCGGTCTCGATCTCACACCATTCCTCGTCCTGGTCGAGCTTCGCGCGCTCGCTGTCCGGGGGCAGATGCAACGCAAAGTCAACGGGGTCAAGCGTCGCCATGGGGCTCCTCTGTGGGGGTAATCGATCGCCAGCCACATCGGTCGCTACCCCGAAAGGCGGTGATACGAAACGACTTGCGGTAAGACCTGACACCCCGTGCACGCGAGAAACCCATGAGCGGGTTGTCCGTAGACGGGGTAGGCAGGACGCGATGGCGTATCACCACCCGCGATCTATGGACCGAGGTCCATACGGTACTCGCCGCACAAAGGGCAACCTCAATCTCGTGCTCTCGCGACGTTCACGCTCCCCTGCGGTGATGGCGATCAGCGCGCGCTTCGGGCGCGACGTCGACCGCTGCATCGAGCAGGTGCGCTGCAGCGTCGCCGAGGCGCGCGAGCGGCAAGCTTCGCTCGTCGTGCTGCCGGAGTCGGCGCTCGGCGGCTACCTCTACGAGCCGATCGTCGAGGGCGCGCCGTCGCCTTGCGCGCTGCCGCCCGCGCTGCGCCGCGACGGCGAGGAGATCGCGCGGATCGCGAAGATCGCCGGCGACGTCGTCGTCTGCGTCGGCTACACCGAGGACGCGCCCGGCGGCCCGTACTCGAGCGCGGTCTGCGTCAACGGGGACGGCATCCTCGGCCATCACCGCAAGGTGCATCTGCCCGCCGCCGAGCGCGGCGCGTTCGGCGCGGGCTCGGGCTTCGCCGCTTTCGACACGCCGATCGGCCGGATCGGGATGCTCGTCTGCTACGACAAGACGTTCCCTGAGGCCGCGCGCCAGCTCGCGCTTGACGGCGCCGGCCTGATCGCGTCGCTGTCGGCGTGGCCCGTCTGCCGCGTGGATCCCGCGCTGGCGATGCGCCGCGACCTGCAGGTGCGCCACTTCAACCTCCTCGACCAGACGCGCGCCCTCGAGAACCAGGTCGTCTGGGTGTCCTCGAACCAGGTCGGGCGCTTCGGGCGGCTGCGGTTTCCAGGGCAGTCGAAGGTCGTCGACCCGCGCGGCCGGGTGCTCGCGAAGACCGGATCGCGTGCCGGCGCGGCCGTCGCGCGCGTCGATGCGCCGGGCGTCGTCGCGGCTGCGCGGCAGCGACTGTCCTACCTTGAAGACCGCCGTCCGCTTGCCTACCTCGACCAAAGGATGTCCGCCTGATGTGCGGAATCGCTGCCATTTACGGCCAAGATCCGACCGGCGACGCCAGTCGGATGCTCGACCTGCTGACGCACCGCGGGCCCGACGACGAGGGCGCCGTGCGCGTCGACGGCGCCTGGCTCGGGCACCGGCGGCTGTCGATCGTGGACGTGGACGGCGGCCATCAGCCGTTCGCCAACGCGACCGGGGACGTCTGGCTTGTCGGCAACGGCGAGGTCTACAACCACGAGCAGGTCCGGTCCACGCTCGCTCCCGCGCCGTTCGCCACGCGCTCGGACAACGAGGTCGCGCTGCACCTGCTCGACGAGCGCGGACCGTCGGCGCTCGACGAGCTCGAGGGCATGTTCGCGTTTCTCGTCGCGGGCGAGGACGGGCGCTTCATCGCGGCGCGCGACCCGGTCGGCATCAAGCCGCTGTATTGGGCGCAACGCGACGACGAGGTGCGCTTCGCGTCGGAGATCGCGGCGTTCTCACCGGACTGGATGGCGTACGTCGAGGCGTTCCCGCCCGGCTGCCACTGGACCCCCGAGCGCGGGATCCAGCGCTTCGCGAGCGCGGTCCCGGATCACGGTGAGGGCGCGCCCGCCGCCGATGCGGTGTGGAGCGGGGCCGCCGAGCCGCCCGACAAGGCGCTTGCCGCCACGCGCGACATCGTCGTCGCGTCGGTGCGCCGGCAGATGATGGGCGACGTCCCCGTCGGCGTGTTCCTCTCGGGCGGGCTTGACTCCGCGATCGTCGCGGCGATCGCCGCTCGCCATGCCGCTGCCAACGGGGAGCGCTTGAAGACGTTCGCGGTCGGCACGCAGGACAGCCCCGACCTGGCGGCTGCGCGCGTCGTCGCGCGCCACCTCGGCTGCGAGCATCACGAGCGCACCTACGACGCGCGGGAGGCCGTGCGCGCGCTGCCATCGGTCGTGCGCGCGATCGAGCACTTCGACCCGTCGCTCGTGCGCAGCGCCGTCCCGAACTTCCTGCTCGCCGAGATGACCGCTCAGCACGTGAAGGTCGTGCTGACGGGGGAGGGGGCCGACGAGCTGTTCGCCGGCTACGAGTACCTGCGCGGCTTCGCCGATCCGGTCGAGCTGCAGGCGGAGCTCATGCGCACCGTGCACGGGCTGCACAACCTCAACCTCCAGCGCTGCGACCGCGTCACGATGGCCCACGGCCTCGAGGCGCGCGTGCCGTTCCTCGACCGGCAGGTCATCTCGTTCGCGTTCGGGCTGCCGATGGCGTGGAAGCAGTCACAGCCCGGCGAGCCCGAGAAGCGGCTGCTGCGGCGTGCCTTCGAGGGCTGGGTGCCGCACGAGATCCTGTGGCGCGAGAAGGCCGAGTTCGGCGACGGCAGCGGCGCGAAGGACGTGCTGCGCGAGAAGATCGAGGAGGGCGTGACCGACGGGGACTTCGCGCGAGGCCGCGACGCCGTCAACCCGCCGCTGCGAACGCGCGAGGAGCTCGCCTACCACCGGATCTTCGCCGAGCACCTGCCGGGGGTCCGGCCCGAGTGCACGCTCGGGCGCTTCGCCACCGCGTAGAGGGCGAGGCGGTCGATCCGACCCGCTGGTGGTGCAACGTGCCCCCCAAGCGGCGGGGCGGCTATCGGGCTGCGTGCGCGCCGACTCGCAACGCATGTGCCGCAGCCGCGCTGAGATCGGTTCCGAGCGCAGCGGCGCGCTGCTCAAGCTCGTGCAGCGTGTCCGGATCCACCGCGACGTACAGTCGCACCTCCGTTCCGTCAGCAGCATGGGCGACGTGCAGGGTCTCGGCCTCGTCGAGCAGCCCGTCTAGCTCTTCCGATGTGACCTCGTCGTCGCGCGGCATACCTGCATCATGCTGGTCTCCAGCACCGAACCGGCTACGCGTGGCCGTGGGTTGCGGATCACGATGCGATCGCCATCGTTGATCTGGCGTACCTCTTCGGGAGTGATCGCGTGCGCGGCGAGCTTCGCGACGGTCGTCTCCGTGAACATCAGGACGGCGATCAGCATCGCGGCACCGTACCTGCATGGACGCTCTGTCGACCGATGAACCAGGCTGCGCCGGCGCGCCGGGCCAGGCGGCGGTGCGCGCCGGGACGTCGAGCCGGCTCAGTACCCCTGGTAGCCGCGGCGCTGGTAGTCGAGGATCTTCGGGCGGTTGAGGGTCGAGGGCTTCAGCGCCAGGCGTGCGCGGTCTGGTGGGAAGGTGGCCGACGCAGCGAGCGTCGGGCGGTCGAGGAAGCGCAGCCGCTCGCCTGGCGGCGGGGCGAGCGTGAGCGGCGGGGGCCGGCGGCCGGGCACCGCGAGCACGAAGCCCCAGTCGCCGAAGCTCGGCACGTCGACGTGGTAGGGCGTCGTGGCCCAGCCGGCCGCCCGCACCGTCGCCTCGATGCCCCAGAACGACTCGCGCGCGAAGTACGGCGAGCCGGCCTGCACGACGAGCCGCCCGCCGGGGGCGAGCGCGCGCCGGCGCAGCCCGTCGTAGAGCTCCTGTGAGTAGAGCTTGGCGGTCGCCGCGTCGTCGGGGTCGGGGAAGTCGGCGACGATGACGTCGAAGCGCTCGCGCGAGCCGCGCAGCCAGCGAAACGCGTCGGCATTGACGACCTGCACCCGCGGGTCGCGCAGCGCGTCGCGGTTCAGGCGGCTCAGGCGGTCGTCGTCGCGCGCGAGCGCGGTCATGCGCGAGTCGAGCTCGACGTTGACCACACGCTGGACATCGCCGTAGCGCAGGATCTCGCGGATCGCAAGGCCGTCGCCGCCGCCGAGCACGAGCACGCGCGCATGCGGCCCGGCCATCGCGGGATGCACGAGCGCCTCGTGGTAGCGGTACTCGTCGCGCGAGGAGAACTGCAGGTCGCCGTTGAGAAACAGCCGCAGGTCGTCCTGCTCGCCCTGCGTGACGACGATCTCCTGGTAGCGCGTGCGCTCGGCGAGCACGATCCGGTCGTCGAACAGCGCCTGGCGCGCCGTCACCTCGAAATGGCCGGCCGCGCTCGCCGCGATCCCCAGCACGACGAGCACCCCGAGCGGCGCGAGCAGCCAGACCCGCCGCAGGCGCGCGAGCAGGCAGACCGCGAAGCCCGCGAGCGCGTTCAGCGCCCCGATCGCGAGCGCGGCCTCGATCTGCCCGAGCCACGGCAGCAGCAGGAACGGGAAGCTCACGCCCGCGACGACCGCGCCGAGGTAGTCGGCCGCGAGCAGGTCGGCGACGGACGCGCCGGCGGCCTGCGGGCGCGCGCGCTGCAGCAGCGTCAGCAGCAGCGGGATCTCGCAGCCGACGAGCAAGCCGATCGCGGCCGCGGCCATGAGCATCACCGGCTCGTAGACGTCGAGGTACGCAAACGACGCGTACAACCCCATCGCCGACAGGCCGCCGATCAGCGCGACGGCGGCCTCGACCGCGACGAACGACTGCGCGGGCCGGCCCAGCAGCGGCTTGGCGGCAAGCGAGCCGAGGCCCATCGACGAGACGAACGCCGCCAACACGACCGACACCTGAAAGACGCTGTTGCCGAAGAGGTAGGTCCCGAGCGCGATGATGACGAGCTCGTAGACGAAGCCGCACGTCGCGACGAGCAGGACGGTGCCCAGCAGGATCGGCCGGGCGCGGCGGTGCAGCGGGGCCGGTGCGTCGGCGGGGCCGGGCTGCACGTCGGCAGGATGGTGGCCGGCGCCTACGGCACCGGGCTGCGCGCCGGCTGCGGGTGCGTCGGGGCTCAGGAGATCGCGGCGGCCACGATGCCGCCGATCGACAGCAGCGCCGCGCCGGTGACGTAGACCATCGGCTCGTGTTCGTCGCCCATGAGGATGTCGCCGAGCTTGCCCGGCGTGAGCAGGTCGACGACGACGAACGCGACCCCGAGCAGGCCGATCCCGAGCAGCCCGAAGCCCGCGGACTGGCCGAGGCCCTTGGCGAGATCGCCGTCGGACGCGATGATCGCCGACGTCACGATGATGCCGATCGAGAGCATCGCCGCCGACACGATGACCCCGGCGTTGCGGTTGCGGTCCTGGCAGAGCTGGCGCCCGAGGTGCCCCGGCGTCAGCAGGTCCATCATGCGGAAGCCGAGGGCGAGCAGGACGATGCCGACGAGCCCGTAGAGCAGCCCTGAACCCAGTTCCGTCGCGAGGTCTTCCCAGTAGTCCATGCCGCTGTCCTTAGGTTGCAGGGGGAGGTTTGGATTGGAAGGGGTCCGGATAGCGCTCGCCCGGCGGATCGGGCGCGGCCGGCGGATCGGGCGCGGCCGGTGGGTCGCCGTCGGCCGGGAACTCGGACGAGCCCGGCGGCTCGGACGAAGCTGGCGGCTCGGACGAGGTCGGCGGCTCGGGTGGGCCGGGTGGGTCGGGACGCTCGGCCGGCGGCACGTACTGCACGTCATGCTCCTGCGGCGGCGACGGACGCTGCGCGCGCTTGTACAAGAAGAAGCCCGGGCCGGCGAGGATGAGCCCGCCGAAGAGCACGAGCTGGATCCACGTGTCGCGCAGCACGTCCGAGCCCGGCTTGCCGGTCGCGTGGTCGGCGGCCGGGACGGTCTTCGTCTGCTCGTACTCAACGTAGGGCGCGTTGCCGCGGTCGGCCACGATCAGCGGCAGCGCCTCGACCATGTTGATGAGCGTCGTGTCGTCATTGTCGCCGGTCAGCGCGCCCGCTTTCAGGCCGAGGGCCTCGAGGTCGGAAACCGTCGGGGGGTTGCGCAGGCTCGAGGCGATCGAGACCGACGCGCTGTCGGACGAGTCGCAGCTCGAGCACGCGTAGTCGATGTCGCCCTGCAGGATGACCGCGCCCTTGGGGCACGCGCTCTGCGCCGGGACGAGCGCGACGCCGGGCCCGCCCGTCGACGAGCCGACGTCGTTCGAATCGGAGAAGTTGTTCGTGACGTTCCAGCCGTAGCAGACGTCCTGCTCCTCCTGCGCCTCGGCGAGCGTCTGCGCGAGCTCGGCCGCGTCCTCGGCGGAGACGATGCCCGCCTGCGCCGGCGCGACGAGCACGACCGCCAAAAGCAGCGCGAGCAGCAGCAGCGACGCCCGCCTCATTTCCCGCTCCCCGGCCCGCCGCCGCGGAACGAGCCGGCCGGGCCGGAGTACGTGCCCCAGAAGCCGCCGACGTAGCCGTAGTTGCGGTGATAGCCGCCCTCCTCGTCGTCGACGAGGATCCGCGAGCCGCGCGCGCCCTTGGATGGCGGCACGATCGACACGACGTCGTCGGAGTAGCGCAGGAACGCCCCGGCCTCGGTCGTGCGGCGGTCGGCGGGCTTGTTGTGATCGGAGATCTCGGCCGCCGTGCTCGTGATCGACTTCGGCGAGGTGTAGACCTGCGTCTCCTTGCGGCCGTTGCCCGTACCACCCGGAGGCGGCTCGGTGCCGGCCTTGCGGTAGGTCTTCGCGATGTGGTCGCGCACCGAGCCGTGCGCCGACAGCGTCATGAACAGGCCGACCACGCCGGCGCCCGCGAGGAGGATCGCGATGATCGCGTGGCGCTTCACGCCGGTGTCCGTCCCCGCAGGCTCGACGAGGTCACGACGATCTCGCCCGTCTGCGGATAGCCGTGCCAGGTCGTCCACGCGATCCCCTCGGCCCCAGCCAGCGGGCGCGCGGCAAGCGCGGTGAACGCCGGTAGGGCGTGGTCGCCGGCGTTCGGCGCGGCGGCGAACACGCCGGCGAGCGCATGCGGGCCGGCCGCCGCGCTCGCGAGCACCTCGCGAGCCCGTGCCGCGTAGGCCGCGGGACGCAGGCGCTCGACGATCGCGCGGAAGTCGTAGGACCCGTCGGTGCGCCGTTCGGGCAGCGACCCGGCGACCCCCGGCACGCACGCGACCGTCTCGGAGAGCACCGCGCCCCCGTCGACGAGCGCTTGGTGCGAGCACCCGAGCAGCCGCAGCTCGAGCTCGAGTCCGTCGATCGTCGCGCGCAGCGTCTCGAGCGCCTGCGCCGCGGGCGCGCCGAGCGTGAGCGACAGGTCATGGGCGCTGACGTCGACGTAGGGCTGACGGACCTCGATCAGCACGTCAGCGGCCTCAGGAGTCGGGCGCGCGCAGGCGCTCGAGCTCGGCCTCCGCCGCGCGCAGGCTCGTGCGCATCGACGCGATCTCGGCGGCGAGCGTCTCGCTCTGGTTCGCGTAGCGGCCCGCGAGCTCGGACAGCTCGGCATGTGCGCCTTCGAGCTTGGCGCGGTCGGCGAGACGCGATGCCTCGCTGTCGGCGCGGGCGCGCGCGTGGACGAGGTCGGCGATCTGCTCGCGCAGGCCGCGCTCGGTCGCCTCGGCGGCGGCGAGCGCGTCGCTCATCCGCCGGCCCCGCGGCTCGGGTAGATGTCCAGCGCGTGCTCGGAGATGACGGTGCCGACGCTGATCTCCCAGCCGCCGTCGTCGCCGTAGCGCTCGAAGGACAGCCGCTGGTCGCCCTGCATGTAGTCGGCGAACTCGGCCTTGCCGCCGCCCTGCGCGCCCGTGACGCCCTCGGACGTGTAGTTCGCCTTGCCGCGCTCGTCGAGCTCGTATGTCACGCCGCCGTGCTCGAGCGTGCCCGGCCCGGGCTCGAGCGTCGCGCCGCGCAGGCGCTCCCAGAGGACGAGCTCGAGGCCCTCGTCGTCCTCGACGGAGAGCCACAGCGAGTCGCCGCCGTCGACGAGGCGGTGCTCGTCCCAGCGAAAGCCGCCCTGGTTGAAGCGCAGCGTGCCTTCGACGATCCAGTCGCGGCTTTCGTAGTTGACGACGTCGCCGAGCTTCAGCGCGCGCGCTTCGATCCCGCCCATCGGCTCGGGGGCGGGGGCCTGCGGCAGGCCGGACGGCGCGGGCGGCCCGGCCCCGGCCTCCTTCTTGCGCCCGCGGAAGTAGACCACGGCGGCGCCGACGATGAGCGCGAGAAACAGCACGACGAGAACGCCTTCCATGTCCGCGCGACCTTACTCGCTCAGACGGCGGACGTGGCGCAGCACGCGCAGGTGGATCTCGTGGATGAGCGTGTCCGACCACGCCCGCCAGTAGCGCGCGGGCCACATGCGGTTCTCGTACCACGTCGTGCCCTGCAGTCGCGTGCGCCCGCCGGGCAGGCGCGTGAGGCGAAACTCGCCGCGGCGCGAGCGCAGGAAGCCGTCGAGGTGCGGCGGATGGACGTGGCCGTAGGGCGAGAGCTCCTTCATCGGCGGTGGCTGCGAGCGAACGGAGAACGCCAGCCTGCGGGGCGCGTCCCAGACCGTGATCGGCTCGACGAAGTCGCCCGTCGAGAAGCGACAGCGCCGCACGGCGCCGACGCCTCGGCCCTGGATCTTCGCGCCGATCGGGTAGGCGATGCCCGCGCGGAAGATCGCCTCGCGCGGCGCGGGCAGCTCGGCGAACGAGACGACGTGGCGCCACACCACCTCGGGCGGCGCGTTCACGACGATTGTCGTGGTGACCGGGCGGACCGCCGGCCGGGGGTCCTGCAGCGCCTCGGCGCCCATGAAGCCGGGCAGCACGAGCGCGACGCTGCACAGCGCGGGCGGCAGGATCGCCCCGCCGCGGCGGCCGCGCTGGATCGCGTAGCCGGTGAGCGCGCCGAGCGCCGCGAGCGGCATGGTCAGGGGCAGCGCCATGACGATGCAGATCGCGCCCTCGCGTGCGAGCGCGACGAGGCTCAGGCACGCGAACGCCGCCGCCAGCATGCCGACGGCCATCGAGCTGCGCGCCGAGCGCTCCTCGGCGTGCGCGTAGACGAGCACCGACAGCAGCCCGAGGCAGAACGGCAGGCCGACGAACACGCCCCAGCCGTAGTGCTCGAGCGTCTCGGTGGCGAACAACATGAGCGCGCCGCCGAGCAGGCCGGTGAGCACGACGCCGGCGGCCGCGCTGCCCGAGCGCGAGCTGGGCAGCCAGCTCGTCGCGGGGCCGGGCGCCGCGTCGGGCGCCCGCTCGCGCGGCGGCGCCAGCGCGAGCACGACGAAGAACAGGAGGTTGACGACCGGCACGAAGAACAGGACCACGAGCCACAGGGGCATCGCGGCGTCGCGCAGCCTGCGAACGGTCAGCGACAGGCCGGCGATGGCGAACGGGAGGGCCAGCACGAGCAGCGCGACGAAGAACCAACGCTCGCTCGCCGGCAGGTCCCCGACGGCGTACGCGCTCGGCGACCAGTAATCCGCGTAGCTCCAGTCGCGATGAAACGCGGCCGCGAGCAGCTTGTCCAGGCCGTACTTCAGCGCGATGAGCGCGACCCCGGTCGCCGCGTACGCGCCCTGCGTGACGGTCCCTTGGCAGAACAGCAGAGCCTTCAGTCGTTCGGGCATCTTCGCGGCGGGCCTCCAAGTGGTTTGACCAACCGATCAAAGCACACATTTGACCAGCCGGTCAAACTGTCCGTATGGCCAATAGCCGCCAGCGCATCATCGACGCCACGCTCACGACGTTGAAGGACAAGGGCTTCGCGGGCACGACCACCCGCGCGATCGCCGCGGCCGGCGGCTTCAAGGCGGGGCTGATCTTCTATTACTTCCCGACGCTCAACGACCTGCTGATCGCGGCCGTCGAGTCCGCGAGCGTCGCGCGCCTGGAGCGCTACGGGGAGGAGGTCGCGGGGGCCACGTCGCTGGCGGAGTTGCTCGCGCTGCTCGAGCGCATCTACGCCGACGACCGCGAGTCCGGCTTCGTGCGCGTCGTCTCGGAGATGGTCGCCGGGAGCGTCGCCAACCCGGAGCTCGGCCCGCGGATGGTCGAGCTCGTCGAGCCGTGGATCGTCGCGGCCCAGACCGCCGCCGAGCGCGTGCTCGAGCCGAGCGGGCTCGGCGGCGTCGTCGCCCCGCGCCAGCTCGCGTTCGCGGCCGTGACGTTCTACCTCGGCGCGAACCTGCTCACCCAGCTCGTTCCAGACAGCACCGAGGTCGAGGAGATCCTCGCGACCGGCCGGCGCCTCGCACCGATGCTCGACATGTTCGGCGGGGCGCTGCGCCCACCGCCGTGAGGTCGCGCCGAGCGCGGGTACGTCCTCGAAACCATGCCCGAGCTGCCGTGGCCCGACCCGCCGCTCGCCGACGACGTCGTGCGGCTGCGCCCCTGGTCGGATGCGGATGTCGACGCGGCGCACGCCGCGACCCAAGATCCGCTCATCCCGCGCTTCACGCGCATCCCGGAACGCCAGACGAAGGAGCAGCTGCGCGCGTTCATCGCCGATCGCGACACCCAGCGGCTCGCGGGCGAGCTGCTGGCCTGCGTCATCGCCGACCCGGCCAGCGACGCGCTGCTCGGGTCCGTCGCGCTGCTGCGCTTCGACTGGGACGAGCACCGCTGCGAGGTCGGCTACTGGCTTGCGCCGCAGGCGCGGGGGAGGGGCGTCGCGACGCGGGCGGTCGCCCTGCTCGCGCGCTGGGCGCTGCGCGAGATCGGCATCGCACGGGTCGCGATCACCACGGACGTCGACAACGTCGCGTCGCAGGCCGTCGCGGAGCGCTGCGGCTTCATCCGCGAAGGCGTGCTGCGGGCATTTCAGGAGCGCAACGGCCGCCGCTTCGACGTCGTCATGTACTCGCTGCTGCCGCACGACCTCGAATGAGGGCCGCGCCGCCGCATCGCATGACATCCTCGAAGACCGTGAAGCCCATCCTCAAGACATCCGCATGGCGCGCGCTGGTCGTCGCGCTCGGGGTGCTGGCATGCGCTCCGGCGGCCGCGCAGGCCGCGCTCAGCATCACCCTCGTCGGCGGCGATGCGCTCGAGGAGCGTCCGATGACGTTCATCGCCTCCGGGACGACGGATGCGACCAACGACATCTGGGCGACCCTGCGGCTGTCCGGAGGCGTGCCGTGCGCGCCGTCGCACGCGGCCAACGCCGGCGGCAGCCTGCTGTTCTTCGGTGAGCCGTCCGGCACCCAGGAGATCGAGACGATCGAGGAGCCGGGCGCGTACGTCGTCTGCGCGTACCTCGCCAGCGACTCGGACGCCGTTCCGGTCGAGCGGTTCACGCTGCCGGTCAACGTGCGCCCCAACAACGCCACGCTTGCGATCCAAGCACCCGTTCGCGGGGTGCAGGACACGCCGATCCCTGTGACCCTGGCCGGCAGCACCGAGCTCGGGCGACAGCTCTTCGCGCGTGCGAAGCCCGTGGGCTCCGGGCCCTGCGCGCAGAGCCTCGCGGCGGACCCCTCGTCGGGCGCCTTCGCCTACGCCGAGCCCGCACTGGGCGCGTTTGGCGTTCCGCGCCTCGCCGGCCCGATCAGCGAGGCCGGCCGCTACACGCTCTGCGCCTGGGTTCAGGAGCGCTACAACGACATCGTCGCCGAGGCCGGCGCCGCCGCAGTCATCGACATCGTCCCGCCGATCCCGGTGCTCAAGTCCCTCGGCCTGTCGCCGTCGGCGTTCGCGGCACAGCCCTCCGGCGGGTTCGTCATGAACGGCTTGCTGAGCGCCTCGAGCATCAGCTACCGGCTCGAGAACACGGACGCGGCGGTGCGCCTGACCGTCTCCGCACGGCGAATCGGCCGCCGCGTCGGCTCGAGCTGCAGGACGCTGACACCGGCCAACCGCCGGCGCCCGCGCTGCGTTCGCTACCAGCGCATCGCGGGCTCGTACACGGATGCCGGCAAGCAGGGCACGAACTACGTGCGCTTCAGCGGGCGGGTGGGCGGTCGGCGCCTGAAGGTCGGCGGGTACCGCCTGTCCGCGACCCCGCGCACGTCGACGGGGTCCGGAACCACGCGCCACCGCTTGTTCCGCGTCATCCGAAGCCGCTGAGCGTCAGCTCTTGCGGTACAGCCGCGTCGTCAGCGGCGCGAACACCGCGGTCAGGCCCGCCGCGACCGCGATCACGATCAGGACGTCGCCGGCGTCGGCGTTGCCCTCCATGAGCCCGCGCGACGCGGTCGCAAGGATCGAGATCGGGTTGACGTTCACGAACGCCTCAAGGCCCGCCGGGAGCGTCTCCGGGTCGACGAACACGTTAGAGAGGAACGTCAGCGGGAAGATCCCCATGAAGCCCGCGTTCATGACCGCGTTCGGCGAGCGGAGCACCAGGCCGAGCGCCGTGAACACCCACGACAGGCCGAAGGCGAACAGGACCACGAGCCCGAGCGCGGCCACCACGCCGGTCAGACCCGCGGGCGGGCGGTAGCCCAGGATCACGCCGACGATCATGATCACAATGCCGGCCAGCAGGTAGCGCACGCCGTCGCCCAGCAGCGACCCGACGAGCGGGGCCGGCTTCCAGATCGGCATCGAGCGGAAGCGGTCGACGACGCCGCGCGTCAGGTCGGTGTTGAGCGCGACGCCCGAGTAGACCGTCGTGAACAGCACGGACATCACGAGGATGCCCGGCAGGATGTAGTCGAGGTACTCGCCAGTGGACCCGGCGATCGCGCCGCCGAAGATGTACGTGAACATCACGACGAACATGACCGGCGTGATCGTCACGTCGAGCAGCTGCTCGGGGACGTGCTTGACCTTCAGCATCCCGCGCCAGCCGAACGCGAGGGCGGCGGCGACCGGGCTCGCCCGCGGTGGGCGCTGCAGCGACGAGATCGCCGTGCGGACGGCGGCTTCGTCGGCGGTGCCCGCCGCCGGGGCGGGGGTCGCGTGCTTGGGCGCGGTCGTGCTCATGGTAGAACCTGCTCCTCGTCGGTTTGTTCCTCAGGCGCTTCGGCAGGGTGGCCGGTCAGGGCGAGGAAGACCTCGTCGAGGCTGGGCTGGCCAAGCGTGAAGCCGGCGATCCTGACGCCCGCCCGGCTGAGCGCTGCGACCGCCTCGGCCGCGCGGTCTGCGTCCGCGCACGCGGCGGACAGCGAGGCGGGGTCGGCCGCCGGTGTCACCGCGTCGAGCTCGCCCGCGAGCACCTGCTCGGCCTGCGGGCGCTGCTCGGGATCCAGCAGCCGCACGTGCAGCGCACCGGATCCGACCGAGGCCTTGAGCTCGGATGGCGTCCCCTCGGCGATGACCTTGCCGTGGTCGATGACCGCGATGCGGTCGGCGAGCTGGTCGGCCTCCTCGAGGTACTGCGTGCAGAGCAGGATCGTCGTGCCCTCGGCGACGAACGCGCGGATGATGTCCCACACCTGGTTGCGCGAGCGCGGGTCGAGGCCGGTCGTCGGCTCGTCGAGGAACATGAGCTCGGGCGTGACGACGATGCTCGCCGCGATGTCCAGGCGCCGGCGCATGCCGCCGGAGTAGTGCTTGACGAGCTTGCCCGCGGCCTCGGTCAGGCCGAACGCGGCGAGCAGCTCGTCGGCGCGGGCCTTCGCGGCGGCGCGCTTGATTCCGAGCAGCAGGCCGAGCAGGATGAGGTTCTCGCGCCCGGTGAGGTCCTCGTCGACCGAGGCGAGCTGGCCGGTGAGGCTCACGAGCCCGCGGACGGCGTCGGCGTCGGCGACGATGTCGTGGCCGAGCACGCGGGCGCTGCCGGCGTCGGGCCGGATGAGCGTGGCGAGCATGCGGATCGTCGTCGTCTTGCCCGCGCCGTTGGGCCCGAGCACGCCGTAGACCGTGCCGCTGCGCACGGCGAGGTCCACGCCGTCGACGGCGCGCGTGTCACCGAAGGACTTGACGAGGCCGGTCGCCTCGATCGCGAGCGGGGATGGCGGGGTCACGGAGCCGATGGTGGCAGGTCTGCGCCGGTGGGTTCGAACCCATGACCGCTCGGGCGCGCGCTCGAGGAAATTGCTTGCCAGCGGCCGCCGCGTCCTTTACCGTGAACGACGCGATGCGCTCTACGGCTCTCATGTCGACGTACAAGGTCCGCCTCACCCTCGCGGGTGGCACGTGGCAGATGTGCGCGCCGAGCCGGGTCTTTGTGCGCCGTCACACCGACGCGACCAGCGGCGTCTAGCGGGAGGTCATCCACATGGCTCCCGCGACGATCGCGGGAGCTGCGCTCCGGGCTCGGCCCGGGGTGGGGTGGGACCGCGACTCCATCATCATCGCCATCCAGGAATGGGTGGCCACATACGGCGAGCCGCCTCGCGCGGCCGACTGGAACCCGTCCTCGGCGAAGTGGTCCGGACAGCTGTGGCGCGTCGAGCGCTACCGCGCCGGCCGTGCCGACGGGTCGCGCTGGCCCGCGCTGAACACGGCCAAGCGCCCGTTCGGAGGGTCGCTCACCGCGGCCATCCGCGAGGCGGGCTTCGAGCCGGCAAAGCCGGGGCCGACGCGGCGCGCCGACGTCGATCCCCAGCAGGCGCACCGGGCGGACATGAGCCCGGAGGGTCGCGCGATGCTGGCCGGTGCGCTCGCGCAGGCACGCGAGGCCGAGCGGCGCGTGGCGCTGCTCGAGGCCAAGCTCGAACGCGCCGCCGACCGCACGCTTCGCCTGACGGCGGAGCGCGACGCCGCGCGCCGCGAGGGCCGGCGGGCGGTGACGCCCAAGGTCGTCCGTGAGCGCGTCGTCGACGAGGCGGCGGTCGCCCGTGCCCAGCGCGTGGCGGCGGCGGCCGCGGCGAAGGCCGAGTCCAGCACCCGCGCGGCGCGCGAGCAGATCGCCGACGCGCGGATGGACGCGGCCGAGGCGCGAACGGCGGCCAAGCGGATGGCGGCGAAGCTCGAGCGGGCGGAGGCGACGATCGCGACGCTGCGCGGCGAGCGCCGCGAGCTCAAGGCCGGCGCGGACCGCCAGGCCGACCGGCTCGTGGCGGCGCAGCGGCTGCTCGAGCGTGCGCGCGCCGACGCGGCACGGTCCAACGGCCACGCCGACGCCGGGCGCGCGCCGGTGCTCGTCACCGTGCACGAGCCGGCGCCTGCCGCGGCCGAGCTGCGCGCCGCCCGGGCGGACGCCGCCCGCGACCGCCGCGCGGCGGTCGAGGCCGAGCTGCGTGCCGCCCGCGCGGAGCGCGAGCTGCGCGAGACCGTGGCCGCGATCCGCGGCGAGGCCCGCCGGCTCACCGCGAGCGAGCTCGCCGAGCTGCGGCTCAGCGGCCCGAGCGGGCCAGCCGTCATGGCGGAGGCCCTCAAGGCCCTGGCCGCGGCTCGCAAGTCCAACAACCCGATGCGCATGCAGGACGCACTGCGGCGCGTCGCCCAAGCGGCCGTCACCTGGCAGGAGCGGATCTAGCTCCTGCCGCCGGCTCGCTCGACGAACGACTGGCGCGTTGACCCCTGTATCCGGGGTCAACGCGCCACGCCCACCAGATGAACGACCTCGACGCCCTCACCTACGACTTCCTGCGCGACGACGCGGGCACACCGCTCGGCCACGGCATGCCGAGCGGCGCGCCGCTGCGCGCCGACGGCCAGAGCCACTACGACGCATGGCAGGCGCTGCTGCGCCGAGACCCGTGCTCGTACTGCGGCGCGCGCGGCGAGGCGGGCACCGTCGACCACGTCGAGCCGCGCTCACGCTCGGCCCGTGGCGTCGGCACGGTCCACGGCTGGATCAACACCGTCGGGGCGTGCGCGCGCTGCAACGGCGCCAAGCGGGACCTCGCCCTGCTCGCGTTCCTGCATCGCCGGCGCTGGAGCAACGCATCGATGCACCCCGGTGAGCCTGCGCGCCCGACCCGGCGAGTCGTGCGCCGGTGGCCCGATGAGGTCACCGCCCAGCTGCGCGTGGGGCGGGCGGCGCGCCGATCCGATGTGCTCCGATGAGTTTCGCCGCGCGCCGGCGTCTCATCTACAGGCGCACGCGACGACGAAGGAGCGCACCATGACCAAGGTCTTCACCGCAGCGAGCATGTCCCTCGACGGCTATATCGCCGGGCCCGGCGTGACGGGCTTCGAGTACCTCTTCAAGTGGATGGACAACGGCGACGTCGCGGTCGAGACGACCCAGCCGGAGCTGACGGTCCACACGACCCCGACGAGCGCGGCGCACTTCCGCGACATGCGCGATCAGACCGGCGCGATCGTCGTCGGGCGCGGGGTGTTCGACTTCACGGACGGCTGGGACGGCAACCATCCGCTCGGCGCGCCGGTCGTCGTCCTCTCGCACAGCGTCCCCGACGGTTGGCCACGCGATGACGCGCCGTTCGAGTTCGTCAGCGACGGCATCGAGGCCGCGGTCGGGCGAGCCACGGAGCTCGCTGGCGACAAGGGCGTCGCCGTCAACGGCGGCACGATCGCGAGCCAGTGCATCGAGGCGCGCCTGCTCGACGAGGTGTGGATCGAGCTCGTGCCCGTCCTGCTCGGCGACGGCGTGCCGTTCTTCTCGCAGATCGCAAGCGCGCCAGTCGAGCTCGAGGGACCGCTCTCGGTCGCCGAGAGCACGGACGTCACGCACCTGCGCTACCGCGTCCGCTACCCCGGCACCGAGTGACGGTCAGCGCACCCCGCCGCGGATGACGCGCCACCAGCCGATCGCGATCGGCAGCGCGAGCCACAGCGCGAGCGACGTCCCGACGCGAGCCCACTCGCCCGCACTCAGCGACTCCTCGAACATCGGCGCCATCGTCCGCGACTGATCCAGCCAGCCGGCCGCGCCCTCGAGCGCCGGGATCGAGCCGAGCGCCGCCCACGCGGTCGGGGCCACGAAGTACAGGACGATCGCGGGCGCCGAGGCCAGCAGCAGCATGCCGAACCCGATCCCGGCGAGCATCGAGACGAGCACGGTGAACGCGATCTGCCCAAGCAGGGCGGCGGACAGCGTCCACGTCTCGCTGCCGTCGGCCCCCGCGACCGCGGTCGCGACGAGCGCCACGACCAGGCACAGCACGAGCGCGATCGCCGACAGGCTGAGCCCGGCGAGAAGCTTCGCGGTCAGCACCCTGGATCGCCGCGGCACGAGCGCGAACGTCACCATCGCGGTGCGCTGCGACCACTCCGACGTGACGAGCAGGATGCCCACGATCGGCATGAGGATGCTCGCCGGCTGCACCGTGATCGAGAGGAAGTTCAGGAGGTTGCTCTCGTCGGCCGGGAACACGAGACAGCAGACGACCGCGACCAGTGCCGTCAGCAACGCCGTGGCGATCAGCAGCCACAGGCCGGCGCGGGTGTCGGTCATCTTGCGCAGCTCGACGAGCGTGAGCCGGCCGAGCCCGGGGCGGGTGACCGCGGCGGCGGGGCGGGGGAGGCGTGCTGCAAGGACAGTGGCGCTCATGAGACGGCCTCCACGAGGTCGGGTTCGCTGGTCAACTCGAAGAACAGGTGCTCGAGGCCGCCGCTCTCGGACGGGGCGAGGCGGCGCAACGGCACGCCGGCGGCGAGCGCGGCGCGCCCCACCGCGTCGGGGTGGGCATCGACGATGAACCCGATGCCGTGCGGAACGGGGAAGCCGACGAGCCCGGCTGCCTCGAGGCCCACGAGCAGCGCCGCGTCGTCGAGGGACTCGACGAGCGTGCTTGCCGCGCCCAGCAGCTCCTCGCGCGTGCCCATGGCGGCGATCCGCCCGTGGCCGATGATCACCAGCCGGTCGGCGACCGCCTCGACCTCGAACAGCATGTGGGAGGAGAGCAGCACGGTTCCGCCGCGGTCGGCGAAGTCGCGCAGCAGGTCGCGCATCCAGCGCATGCCCTCGGGGTCCAGGCCGTTGGCCGGCTCGTCGAGGATCAGCACCTCCGGGTCGCCGAGCAGCGCGTGCGCGAGGCCCAGGCGCTGGCGCATGCCCAGCGAGTACTGGCGCACGCGCTTGCTCGCGGCCGAGCTGTCGAGGCCGACGAGCTCGAGCAGCCCGTCGACGCGCGCCGTGTCGATGCCCATCGTATGCGCCGAGACGGCCAGCGCCTCGGCGCCGCGCCGCCCGCCGTGCTGGGCGGAGGCGTCGAGCAGGATGCCGACGCGGCGACCCGGGTTCGGCAGCTCGCGGTAGTTGCCGCCGAGCACGCTCGCCGAGCCGGCGTCGGGCTCGAGCAGGCCGCAGAGCATCCGCATCGTGGTGGTCTTGCCGGCGCCGTTGGGCCCGAGGAAGCCGGTGACGGTGCCGGGCTCGCAGCGAAACGAGACGTCGTCGACGACGACCCGTCCGCCGAGGCGCTTGGTGAGGCCGTGAGATTCGATCATGCATGCAGCATCCGGTTCGCGACCCGCCGCGACCACCGCCGCGGGCATATGCCCAACCCGCCGCTGGTAGGGCATC
This sequence comes from uncultured Actinomycetes bacterium, assembly GCA_963839905.1. Classification (GTDB taxonomy): domain Bacteria; phylum Actinomycetota; class Thermoleophilia; order Solirubrobacterales; family Solirubrobacteraceae; genus CADCVQ01. The sequence goes on from CAWIXC010000024.1 coordinate 190,938, forward strand.
GAAATCGACTTCGGTAGGGGGTCGCCGCGCGGCGACCGACGTAGGCTGGTCACGCGATGGCGAGCATCACCCGATGGCATCACGCTCTGCTGCCCGGCGAGCTGCGCGAGGGGGCGGACGGCCGCCGCTCGGCGCGCGACTGGCTCGTCGACGGCCTCATGCTCCTGATCGCGCTCGGCGTGGGCCTGTTCGTTTTGCTCACGACGCGCGAGGCGCACAGCGACGGGATGCTGCTGCTGGACGTCGCGCTGGGGCTGGCCTCGATCGTGGCGCTGTGGTGGCGGCGCTCGCACCCGGGCGCGGTGGGCGTGATCACGGCGGCGGCGTCCGTGGTGTCCGGTCTGGCCGGCGGGCCGGCGCTGATCGCTGGCTTCAACGTCGCGCTGCGGGGCTCGCGCCGCGCGATCCTCGCGGTGATCGCGCTCACCGCGGTGTCGATCGTCGCCTTCCCGCTGCTCTATCCCAAGGCCGACGACCCGTACGTCCTGAACCTCGTCATCGGCACGCTGCTTACGGCGGTGGTCATCGGCTGGGGCCTGCTCGCACGGGTCGCCCGCGAGCACGTGCGAGCGCTGCACGATCGCGCCGCGCAGTTCGAGGCCGAGCAGCGCCTGCGCACCCAGCAGGCCCGCGACGCCGAGCGGCGCCGGATCGCGCGCGAGATGCACGACGTGCTCGCCCATCGCGTGTCGCTGCTCTCGCTGCACGCGGGGGCGCTCGAGTTCAGGCCGGACGCGCCGCCCGAGGAGATCGCCGAGGCCGCGGGCGTGATCCGCGCCGCCGCTCGGGCCGCGCTCGAGGAGCTGCGCGAGGTCGTCGGCGTCCTGCGCGACGGCGACGTGGGCGACGTGCCCGAGCCGCCGCAGCCGACCCTGGCCGACGTTCCCGCGCTCGTCGACGAGAGCCGCGCCGCGGGTGTCCGCATCGCGTGCCGGATCGACGTCCCGGACGCCGCGGCCGCGTCGCCGGCGCTCGGGCGCACGGCGTACCGGATCGTGCAGGAGGGCCTGACGAACGCTCGCAAGCACGCACCGGGAGCCGCGGTCGAGGTCGCAGTGATGGGCAGCGAGGCGCAGCTGGTCGTGGAGATCGTCAGCCGGCGTCCCGTCGGGGTGACCGCCGAGGCGCTGCCCGGCGCGGGCACCGGCCTCGTCGGCCTGACCGAGCGCGTGACGCTCGCGGGCGGCGTGCTCGAGCACGGGCTCGCCCCCGGCGGGGACTTCGTCCTGCGCGCGACCCTCCCGTGGACACCGTGAGCATCCGCGTCCTGCTCGTCGACGACGACGCCCTCGTGCGCTCCGGGCTGCGGATCATGCTGGCCGGCCTCGCGCAGGTCGAGATCGTGGGGGAGGCCCAGGACGGTCGCGAGGCGCTCGGCGCCGTCGACCTGCACCGGCCCGACGTCGTGTTGATGGACATCCGCATGCCCACGCTCGACGGCATCGCCGCGACGCGCCTGCTGCGCGCCCAGCCCGATCCGCCGGCGATCGTCGTGCTGACGACGTTCGACGCCGACGAGGACGTCATGCGCGCGTTGCGCGCCGGTGCCGCCGGCTTCCTGCTCAAGGACACGCCGCCGCCGGAGATCGTCCGCGCGATCGAGCTCGTGCACAGCGGTGAGGCGATGCTGTCGCCGAGCGTCACGCGCAGGCTCATCGCGCTGGCGGCCGGGGGAGACGAGGAGGCCGCCCGCAGCGAGCGTGCGCGCGAGCGCCTGCGGACGCTCACGGCGCGCGAGCACGAGGTCGCCATGGCCGTCGGGGCGGGGAGCCCGAACGCCGACATCGCGGCCGCGCTGCACATGAGCGTGCCGACGGTCAAGGCGCACGTGTCGAGCGTGCTCTCGAAGCTCGGTGCCGACAACCGCATCCAGATCGCGCTGCTCGTGCAGGACGCCGCGCGCGGGCGCTGAGACCTCCGGACCGGGCCGGAGCCGCATTTCTCGACCGGGACGAACCGTCTCGTATCGTGTCCGCCATGGCAGCAGATGCAACGCGTTCCACGGCGCGACGCAGCGAGCGCGCACGGCAGGCGATCCTCGCCGCCGCGACCGACCTCATCGCCGAGCGCGGCTACGCGCGTTTGAGCGTCGAGGCGATCGCGGCGCGCGCCGGCGTGGGCAAGCAGACGATCTACCGCTGGTGGCCGTCGAAGGCCGCAGTCGTCTTCGACGCCTTCCTCGCCCTGCAGGTCGAGGAGGAGGGCCTTGAGCTTCCCGACAGCGGCGACCTCGCCGCCGACCTGACCAGCCTGCTGCGCGGGACCGTGGCCGCGCTGGCCGAGAGCCCGGCGGAGTCGGCGTACCGGGCGCTGATCGGAGAGATCCAGCACGATCCCGAGCTGTCGAAGGAGATGCACCGGCGCCTGCTCGGCCCGAACCTCGAGGCCACCAAGCGGCGGCTGGCATCGGCGCAGTCCGCCGGCCAGATCACTGCGGGCGTCGACCTCGACGTCGCGGTCGAGCTGCTGTTCGGGCCGATCTTCCACCGCTGGCTGCTGCGCACCGCGCCGATGGACGACGCCTACGCGGACGCGCTGGTCGCGCTCGTGCTCGCGGCGCTCGCACCGCCCGCGGGCGCCGAGCTCGTCGGGTAGCGCGGCACACGTTCGGCCGTCAGCGAGACGAGACGGTGCGTCTTGACGCGAGCGCGAACGTGTGTCATGCTGGTTCGAAGCGAGACGGTGCGTCTCGTCTGCCGGGATCGCGACCGCACAGGAGGATCTGACATGACCCCGCAACGACCACGAACCTGGTTCATCACCGGCGCCGGGCGCGGCTTCGGTCGCGGGTTCGCCGAAGCGGCGCTGGCGGCCGGCGACCAGGTCGCGGCGACCGCGCGACGACCCGAGGCCCTGGCCGAGCTCGCGGCAGCGCACGAGGGCAGCCTCGTCGTCTTGCCCCTCGATGTGGACGATCGCACGGCGGTCTTCGGCGCTGTCGAGCAGGCGATCGCGGCGTTCGGGCAGCTCGACGTCGTCGTCAACAACGCGGGCTACGGGCTGATGGGAGCGATCGAGGAGATCGACGAGGCGCAGGCTCGTGCGCAGATGGACACGAACTTCTTCGGCGCGCTGTGGGTCACGCAGGCGGTGCTTCCCCACCTGCGCAAGCAGGGCTCCGGGCACATCGTGCAGATCTCGAGCTCCGCGGTGCTGGCGGGATTCCCCACGATGGGCCTGTACGGCGCGAGCAAATGGGCGCTCGAATGCATGAGCGAGGCGCTCGCGAAGGAGGTCGAGCGCTTCGGCATCAAGGTGACCCTCGTCGAGCCGGCCGGCTATGCGACCGAGTGGGGGACGACCAGCATGCGCTTCGCACCGACAACCGAGCCCTACGACGCACTGCGCGGCGAGCTTGCCGAGCAGTACGGCGACATGGTCGACGACGACCCGGCCAAGGTCGTCGCCGCCGTGCTCGAGCTCGTCGACGACGACGACCCGCCGGTGCACCTGCTGCTCGGCAAGAACGTCTACGACGGGGCATTCGAGATCTCAGAGCAGCGCAGGGCGGAGTGGCGCCGCTGGGAGCACCGAAGCCTGGCGGCGTAGGGGTTTGGGCAAACGGCGGTCGCCGTCGTATCGCACCTGTACTACTGCGACTGTGCGGCGAGGTTGCCCCGCACCGTGACCGACTTGAGCAGGACGTTCTTGTCGGCCGTGCCCTCATACAGCCGGTAGACGTAGACGGCGGGAGCCGTCACGGTCGCCTGCTTTTGCCCGCTGCTTCCGGACGCGAACAGCGTCTCAGCAGCCCCGTCCTTGCTGACGAAGACGCGCGACGCGACGAACGACGACCACTTGATCGTAGTGGTGCCGGTCTGCGGCGGGGTCAGCGTGAACGTCGCCGGGCTCGCCGTCAGCGACGACGGTGGCCGGATGCGGATCGTGTCGCGCGAGAACACCCGCTCGCCGTCCGCCCAGCTCGCCTGCGCGCCGATCTTGAACACGCCGTCCGGCGAGAACGCCTTGCGGATCGTCGTTCCGGTGCCATCGTCGTACACGCCGTCGGCGTCCGTGTCCCAAGCGATCACCGGTGCGCCCGGCTGACCTTGGGGGATCGCGGGCTGTGCGGTGAACGTCACCTGCTCGCCGCTCTGCGGGATCGACGGGCTCCACGAGATGCGCAGCGTCGGCACGTATGCCCGCACCCATGTCGCGATCGCAGGCGCGCCGAGCCGCGTGTACACGGCGGGGACGCCTGGCTGCGCGCAGGGTGACGATCCGAACGAGGTGATACCGGCTGTCACCCAATAGGGACCGCGCAAGACCATCAGCGGTCCGCCCGAGTCACCGTTACAGGTGCCCGTCGTGCCGCCCCCCGCGCAGACCATCGAGGCGGCATCGAACAGCGCCCCCCAAATGCTCGCACAGGAGCCGTCGGAGACCATCGGCACGTTCGCCTCGAGCAGCTGGGTCGGACTGGCCGCGCCCGATGCCGTGAGCCCCCAGCCGATGATCTTCGCGGGGGTTCCGGGCGCCCACAGCAGCGCCTCGTCGCTCGCGATGAGACGCATGGGCTGCTGCCACGCCGTCGTCGAGAGCCGCAGCAGAGCGAGATCGTAGGCCGGTCGTCCAGGCGGAAGCCCGAAGTCCGGGTGTCGAACGACGTGTGTAGGCACACGAAGGCTGCCATTTGTCGTCGAGGTACCGCCGATGCGCAGCGTCACCTTGTCCTCATCCAGCACGCTGTTGTCGGCGTCCGACACGCAGTGCGCGGCTGTCAGCACCCAGTACGCGCTCACGAGCGTTCCGCCGCATTGGGCCTGACCGTCCGAACGCTGGGCCGTGATTGCCGTCTGGGCTGGCCATGCTTGACTCGGCGTCGTGCCGCCGATGATCCTCGCCTCCTCCGCGGTGGCAGAGGCAGCGCCAACCAGCGTCATGAGCACGGCCGCGGTGACCACACCCCGCGCGCGTCGTCGCACACCTCGCCTTCGTAGCCGTAACAGGGCAGCGATCGTCGCACGCGGGCATACGCCGGGCATGGTGACTCCTCACGTCAGGGTGTGTGGCCGATCGCGCCTCGACTCACGAACCACGTGTCGCAGCGCGACGTCCCTCTCACGGCTGACAACGACACCCGCGCGGGAAGGTCGCGCGGGTGAACGCGATCCGGACCCGCGAATCACACCCGCTTGTAACCGCGCCGCGTCATGCTCACGAAGTACGGCTCGGACTGCCGCGGGACGTTGCGCTCCACGAGCTCGGAGAGGCGGCTCGTGTTCGCGATGATCTCCATGCCGGCGGCCGAGAACGTCGCCTCGTTGAAGACCCGCGGCGCGAGCAGCGGGTTCGTCAGCGCTTGCGAGAACGCGTCGAGCGCCACCATGCTCATCATGAGCGGTGGCAGCACGCCGTTGGTCGGGATGTCCTCGGCGAACAGGCCGACGTAGAACTCGACGTCCTCGACGCCGCCGGGGTACAGGGCGGCGAGCTGGCGCTGGACCTCAGGGTCCGACGAGATCTCGGCGAACGACGCCACCGGGGGGTGGCGGCAGAGCCGCCGGTAGTCGTTGTAGGACGCAAGCTCGGCAGCGCGCGCCTGCTCGATACTCGGCTTCTCGGCCACCTCGACCAGGAAGCGGTCGGTGTTGAACAGGCCCATCCGCCCCGCCGGCTGGCTGGACGCCGCGGCGAGGAACTGACCCAGCCCGGCGGATGTCAGGACGCCCGTGTCCGACAGCATCTCCGGGATCGCGAGATGCCTGCCGCCCAGGTGAAACGTCGAGGGCACGAGGCAGTGCCAGCGGTACAGCAGGTTGAACTCGATGGCGACCCAGTTGGGGCGGAACCACGGCTCGTTCGGGAAGCTCCCCGGGGTCAGCCGGAAGTCGAAGTAGTTCGGGTTGACGTGGTTGATGTACTCCTCGATCACGATCCTCAGCAGCAGCACGGTGAGGATGTTGCGGGCCGTCTCGAACACCCGGTCGCCGTCCCAGTCCGGGTACTCGTCGCCCAGCCGGCGGGCGATCCGGTTGTGCTCGCGCAGGAAGAGCACGTTGAGCGCGATGAACCCGATGTTGCGCGTATCCGACCCCATCGCGAACAGCGTCCGCTGCTGCTCGTACGTCAGCCGCTTAAGCAGCAGCGGAGGCATCAGCTCGTCGAACTCGCTCTTGGGCTCGAGCTCCCCGCCGGGGCCGGAGGGCGCGTAGTAGTACGGCGGGTACTCCTCGCCGTCGATCATCTGGCTCTTCAGCAGCCCGTGGCCGCAGCGCAGCTGCTCGGTCGCGGCGCGGTGCAGGCCGTAGAGCTGCGCGAGGTCGATGTCGTGGTTGGACTCGTTCTTGCGCGTGTCGCGAACGGTCTTCGCGTCGTCGCGCTCGGTGCGCAGGATGCCGTCGGTGAACCACTGCGCGAAGAAGCTGAACAGCACCGTGGTCTTCGGGCACTCGATCATCTCGTCGCGCATGAACGAGCTCGCGACGTCCGTGCTCGTCGGCGGCCCGTGCTCCGGCGACCGCTTGGCGACCGGCGGCGCCGGGGGAAGGTGACGGCTGCTGTACGTGCGGTCGGTGAGCGACGCCCAGGACGTGTACGGCGCCATCGTGCTCAGCGGGTTCGGACGCGGCTCGACGCGGGCGATGAGGGAGTTGATCGCCCGGCGGTTCAACGCACGGTGAAGCGGCGCGCTGCGCTGCAGCAGCCGCCAGAACGGCGCGTAGTGCGAGGTCGCGTACGCCGCGACCGCCGGCAGCGGGCGCTTCGGCGCCTGCCAGCGCGTGTCGCGTGGCACGCGGACGTCGCGGACGGTGATCTCCCAGATGAGCACGTTGATGAGCAGCCAATGCTCGATCAGCAGGGCAACGGCGAGCACGACCGCGCCGAGCACGAGCTGACCGTCGAGGATCAGCGCCAGGCATGCCACGGCGCCGGCGACCTCCATCGCGCTTCCGAACAGCCCCTTGATCGCGAACAGCCCGGTCCGGTAGGGGAGGTCGAGCACGGCCGAGGTCTCGACCTGATGCTTGAAGTGCATCGCCACGAGCAGCGCGACGGCCGCGATCGGCTGGCTCAGCGCGTGCGCGCACGCGAGCCACAGCAGCCAGAGGGCGATCTCGATGTTCCCGGCGGCCTCGAGGCGCCGCTGGACCTTGCGCAGGTGGCCCGGGCTCGCCTTCGCCCGCGGGCCCCAGCGCTTGACGCCTCCGCGATCGACGAAGCGCCGCAGCAGGTCGGTCTCGACCGCCTGTCCGGCCACCAGGGCGAGCAGCCCCCACCAGGGGTGACCGCTCTCGTACAGCCGCAGCCACACGTAGATCGCGAGCGCCTCGATGACGGTCACGCCGACGATGCCCATGACGCGGGCCAGCGGCCCTCCGGCGCGGGGGACGTCGTCGCGCCCGCCACGCTCGGGCTTGGGCGGCGCCGGATAGTCGTCCCAGCCCGAGTCGGGCGTGGTGCGCGCGACCGGGTCGAACTGCGTGGTCTCGCTCTGCGCCCCCGTGCTCTCGTATGCGCGTTGCGTCCCGCTTGACGCGGAGAACCTCATGGACCTTTGCACGGCGCTGCTCCTTCGCATGGATCGCTTGGCGGACGGCGCTGAACCTGTCTCAGCTCGGCGCGAGTCTCTGCGCGGCCGCTTGCAGCGCGCTTGCAAGGCGCCTGCATCACACCAACATCCGGGAAGGCGGTAGCTTGCGCCTCACGACCATGGAGTTTCGGATCCTCGGGCCCGTGGAGGTCCACGGCGAGCACGGAGCGGTGGCGTTGGGAGGTGTCAAGCCCCGTGCGATCCTCGCCGTGTTGCTGTTGCACGCCAACGAATCGGTGAGCGCCGAGCGCCTGGCGCTCGCGCTGTGGGGCGAGGACGCGCCGCCGAGCGCGATCAAGCGCATCCAGGTCCACGTGTCGCGGTTGCGCAAGGCGCTCGGCGGATCCGAAGTCCTCAGCACGACCCCGGCGGGCTATCTCCTCCGCGTCGGGCCCGGCGAGCTCGACGCCGAGCAGTTCGAGCGCCTGCTCGACGACGGGCAGCGCGCGCTGGCCCGCGGCCAGGCCGAGCACGCGGCGGCACTGCTGCGGGAGGCGCTGCAGCTCTCGCGTGGCCCGCCGCTTGCGGATCTCACGTTCGAGCCCTTCGCGCCCACCGAGATCGCGCGCCTCGAGGAGCAGCGGCTGGCCGCGCTCGAGGCGCGCGTCGCGGCGGACCTGCTGCGCCACCGCCACGCCGAGCTCGTCGGCGAGCTGTGGCAGCTCGTGACCGCGTATCCGGGGCGCGAAGCGCTCGTCGGGCAGCTCATGCTCGCGCTGTATCGCTGCGAGCGCCAGCGCGACGCCCTGGACGTCTACGCGCGCACGCGCGAGTTCCTGTCGGGCGAGCTGGGCCTCGAGCCGGGCACGGCGCTCAAGGAGCTGCAGCGGGCGATCCTCGAGCAGAGCGCGTCACTGGACCTCGACGACGCCGCCGGCGAGGAGCCGGTGTTCACGGTGCCCTCGGCCCTGGTCGCGGCCAGCGACGGCACGTTCGTCGGGCGTGTGTCTGACCTCGACGCGCTGGCCGGCGCCTACGCCGAGGCGAGCGACGGCAGCCGGCGGATCGTGCTCGTGTACGGCGAGCCGGGCATCGGCAAGACGCGCCTCGCGGCGCAGTTCGCGCAGCGCGCGTTCGAGGACGGCGCGATCGTGCTCTACGGGCGCTGCGACGAGGAGGGCCTGCTCGCCCAGCAGCCGTTCGTCGAGGCCCTGCGCCAGTACGTCGGCGCGTGTCCGGCGCGCGAGCTCGCCGGCCAGCTGCACCTGATCAGCGGCGAGCTGCGCCGGCTCGTGCCCGAGATCGCAGAGCTGATCCCCGACCTCCCTGAGCCGCTGTCCGGCGACCCGGAGGGCGCGCGCTCGCGGCTCTTCGAGGCCGTGTGCTCGCTGCTGTGCCAGGCCGCGCAGGACCGGCCCGTGGTGCTCGTGCTCGACGACCTGCACTGGGCCGACCAGTCGACCCTGCTGCTGCTGAAGTACCTGGCTCGGTATCCGCGCGAGGCGCGGCTCATGGTGCTCGGCACCTATCGGGAGACCGAGCTCGACGTCGAGCATCCGCTGGCCCAGATGCTGGCCCAGCTCGGGCGCGAGCGGCGGGTGCTCTACCATGCGCTCGAGCCGCTGGACGCGGCGGCCGTGTCGCAGCTCGTCGGCATTCTCGCGGGCGACGACGCGTCGCCGGAGCTGCGCAGGATCGTCTACGAGGGAACCGAGGGCAACGCGTTCTTCGTCGTCGAGGTGCTGCGCCATCTCGCGGAGTCGGGCGCGATCGGCGCCGAGACGGCGGGGCACTCGGGCGGCCGGCTCGCCGTGCCCGAGGGCGTGAAGGACGTCATCGCCCAGCGCATCCGCAGCCTCGGGCCCGCGGCGAGCCGCCTGCTCGTAACCGCGTCGGTTCTCGGCCGCGAGTTCGAGCTGGAGGTCTTGCAGCGGCTGAGCCCGCTCGCCGAGGACGAGCTGCTCGACGGCTTGGAGTCCGCCGTGCGCGCGCGCGTGATCGAGGAGGTCGCGGCGCCAGCCGGGCGGTACTCGTTCTCGCATGCCCTGATCCGCGACACCCTGTACGGCTCAGTGACCGCGACGCGCCGCGTGCTCATGCACCGTCGCGCCGGCGCGGCTATCGAGGAGGTCCACGGCTCCGACCTCGAGCCCCACCTCGCGGAGCTCGCGCGCCACTTCGCCGACGCCGGCGCGAGCGGCGACCTCGCCAAGGCGATCGAGTACGGGATGCGCGCGGGCGAGCACGCGACCGAGCAGCTGGCCTATGAGCGGGCGGCCGCGCACTTCCGCCAAGCCGCCGAGCTCATCGATGCGGTGGATCCGCAACGGCTGCAGCGTCAGCGCTGCGACCTCGTGATCGCACAGGGCGAGGCCGAGCGCCAGGCAGGTGACGCGGCGTACCGCACGACGCTGCTGGGCGGGGCGCGCTTCGCACAGCAGCTGAACGATCCCGAGCGCCTCGCGCGCGCGACCCTCGCCAACAACCGCGGCATCTTCAGCTCGGGCCAGGGCATCGACCGCGAACGGGTGTCGATGCTGCAGTCGGCGCTCGACGCCTACGACCCCGTCGACAGCCCGACGCGCGCCGCGCTCCTGGCGCTGCTCGCGCTCGAGCTCATCACCGATCAAGACGCGACCTGGCGCGATCGCCTCAGCGACGAAGCGGTGGCGATGGCCAGGCGGCTCGGCGATCCGCGAACTCTCGTCCTCGTCCTGACGCAGCGCTGCGCGGCGCAGTGGACGCCGTCGCGAACACTGGCCGAGCTCGACGCGAACCTCCAGGAGGCCGCCGACATCGCCGATCGGCTCGACGATCCGCTGCTGATCGGTCATGTCGCCTATCTCGGCGCACACGCCGCGATGAACGTGGGCGACCTCGAGCTGGCCGACCGCCGGCTCGCAGAACTGCACGCTGTCGCCGAGCAGCTCGCGCAGCCCTTCATGCGCTGGATCGACATGGCCGCTCGCGCCAAGCGGTCATCGATCAGCGATCCCGGCGACGAGGCCGAGCGCCTGGCCTACGCCGCCTTGGAGCTCGGGCGCCGCGGTGGCCAGCCCGACAGCATGATGTGGTTCCTCGGCCACATCGTCGCGGCGCGTTTCGTGCACGGCACGCTGGACCGCGACAAGCCGCATATGCCAAGCCTGATCGCGGCCCCTGGCGAGTCGATCCCGAGCAGCCCCGAGATCACGCCCAGCCGCTCGCTGCCGCTGCTCATCGGCGCCGGCATGAGCGCCATCCTGTGCGAGGTCGGCCGCTTCGAGGATGCGCGCGGGCACTTCGAGTTCGTCATGCGCGACGGGCTCGACAACCTGCCGCCCGACTACACGGCGCTGACGATCCCCGTGTACGCGAGCGTCGCGTGCGCGCACTTGGGCGATACGCTCAGGGCCGCGCGGCTGTACGAGATCCTCGAGCCTTGGCGCGACCGGCTCGTGACCACGGGCGCGGGCTGGTTCGGCGCGACCGAGCACTATCTCGGCCTGCTCGCCGCGACGCTGTGCCGTCGCGACCAGGCGGCCGCGCACTTCGCCGCCGCGGCACGCACGTACGAGGCGCTGAACGCCAAGCCGTGGCTCGTGCGCTTGGCGAAGGACTCGCGGCGTTCGTAAGGCCGCCTGCAATTCAGCAGCACCGCTGCTAGTCTCGCAGCATGAGCGTGGCCATCACCGTCCGCGACGTCCCGGACGAGGTTCGAGACGAGCTCGCGGCACGCGCCGCACGCGCCGGCAAGTCGCTGCAGGAGTATGTCCGCGGCATGCTCGTCGAGTCTGCCGCAAGGCCCCCGGTCGCGGACATCATCGCTCGGGCACGAGCGCGCGTCGACGCGACCGGGGTGCGAGTCGACGCCGCTTCGATCCTCGGCGAGCGCGACGCCGGCCGGCGTTGAGCCGGCGGGTCGCCGTCGACGCCTCGGCGCTCGTCGCGCTGCTACTCGATGGTGGCGCGGACGGTCGCTGGGCGACCGAGGCGGTCTCCGGGGCCGACCTCGTCGCGCCGGCCCTCGTGGAGCTCGAGGCGGCCAACATCATCCGCCGCCATGAGCTCGCCGGGCGCGTCGGAGCCGACCAGGCGGCGCAGGCCCACATGGACCTGCTCGACCTCGCGATCGAGCTCTGGCCCTACGCGCTCGTCGCGGCCCGCGCGTGGCAGCTTCGCGACAGCCTCTCGATCTACGACGCCGGCTGTGTCGCCGTGGCCGAGCTCACCGGCGCGCCGCTCGTGACGCTCGATCGCGGCATTCGCGGAGCGCCGGGGCTCCGCTGCGATGTGCAGACGCCGTAACCGCCGTGGCGTCCGGCGCGCCGTTGTAGGTTTCGGCCTGTGCACGTGGTCGGGACCGTGATCTGCGGGGTAAGCCGGTGACCGGCGTGGAGTCGTCATGAGCGCGGTGTCCCGCCGGCGCTTCATCCGGCAGTCCGCCACGGTCGCCGGGGGGCTCGTCGTCGGGTTTGACCTCTCGGCCCGCGCATGGGCGACCGCGGGGCAGCGCAGCGGTGTGCTCGCGAAAGGCCTGCCGAGGTTCGACGGCGTGCTGCGGACCGGCGCCGGCGCCCGGCGCGCAGCCGCCGACGACTTCGGCCACATCGTCCACCGCTCGCCCGTCGCCATGCTCGAGCCGGGGTCCGTCGAGGACATCGCGCGGCTGGTGCGCTTCGCCCGGCGACACGGCATCGCCGTCGCCGCCCGCGGCGAGGGGCACGCCGCGTACGGGCAGTCACAGGCGCGCGGCGGCGTCGTGATCGACACGGGCAAGCTGGCTTCCGTCCACGGCATCGACCGGACGCGCGCCGACGTCGACGCGGGGGTCACGTGGCGCGCGCTGCTCGAGCGCACGCTCGCGCGGGGTCTCGTGCCGCCGACGCTCACCGACTACCAGGATCTCTCGGTCGGCGGGACGCTCAGCGTGGGCGGGATCGGCGGCGCCGGGTTCCGCCATGGCGCGCAGGTCGACAACGTCGTCGCGCTCGACGTCGTGACCGGCACGGGTAAGCGGGTGCGCTGCTCGCGAACCCGCTCGCCACTGCTGTTCGACGCCGTGCTGGCCGGCCGTGGGCAGTGCGGCGTGATCACGCGCGCCGTCCTGCGCCTGGCTCCCGCCCCGTCCGCGGTCCGGCTCTTCGATCTGCTCTACGTCGACCTCGGCACGTTCGCCGCCGACGCGAGGACCGTCGTGCGCGACGGTCGTTTCGACACCGTGCAGGGTCTCGTCGTCCCGGCGCCCGCCGGCGGCTGGGCGTACCTGCTCGAGGCGACGAGCTCGTCTTCGCGCAGCGACGCCGAGCTCCTCGCCGGCCTGCGCGACATCCGCAGCGAGGCGACGATCGCCGCGATGCCCTTCGCGGCGTACACGAAGCGCCTCGACCCGATCGTCGCCGCGCAGCAGGCGTCCGGCGACTGGCAGCGCCCGCACCCGTGGTTCGACGCCTGGCTGCCCGACCGCCACGCCGAGGCCTTCGCGGGGCGGGTCCTCTCGCAGCTGACCCTGCGCGACACGGGCGGCGGCCCGATCCTCCTGTACCCGACCCGGTCGCAGCCCTTCACCCGGCCGCTGCTGCGCGTCCCGACCGGCGAGCTGATCTGGCAGTTCGACATCCTGCGCAACGCGCTGGCGACGACGATCTCGGCCGAGGCGATGGTCGCCCACAATCGCTCCCTGCTTGCGCAGGTTCGCCGTCTCGGCGGCTTCGCCTATCCCGTGGGCGCGACGCCCGTCAGCCGGCGCGACTGGGCGCGGCACTACGGCAGCGCGTGGCCGGGGTTCATGCGCGCGAAGCGCCGGTATGACCCTCAGCGCATCCTCGCGCCGGGCCAGGGCATCTTCGCCCCGCCGGCGCGCTTGCGATGAGGGGGAACGACGCGCGGCGGTTCCCCCTCACGAACGTGACGGCTACGCGGGTTGGGGCGCGGGAACCGCAGTCGCCGGGCGCGACGGCTCGACGCGGAGCAGGCGCGCGGCCCAGTCGGGCAGCCACCAGTTCCAGCGGCCGAGGCAGGCGACCAAGGCGGGCGCCAGGATGCCGCGGATGATCGTCGCGTCGATCAGGATGCCGCCACCGAGCGCGGTCGCGAAGATCTTGGCCTCGGTGCCCGGGCTGGCGCTGAAGGCGGCGAACGCGAAGCCCAGGATGAGGGCCGCGCTCGTCACGAGCCGGCCGGTGCGGCCGATGCCCTCGACGACGGCGGCCTCGGTCGACTGCGTGCGGTCGTAGGCCTCGCGCATGCGGCTGATGATGAACACCTGGTAGTCCATCGAGATGCCGAAGAGGAAGGCGAAGATGACGATCGGCAGCTCGACGTTGATCGCCTGCGTCGCCTCGATGCCCCAGATCGCGCCGGAGCCGTAGCCCTTCTGAAAGACGAGCACGATCAGGCCCCACGCGGCGCCGACGGAGAGCAGGTTCAGCAGGACGGCCTTCAGCGGCAGGATGAGCGAGCGGAACGCGCGTGCCAGCAGCAGGAAGGTGAGGATCGAGATGAGCGCGAGCAGGAGCGGGAACTTGCCGTAGACAGCGTCGAGGAAGTCGGCGCTCAGCGCGGCGTCGCCACCGATCGCGACGTCGCCGGGGAGCGTGGCGGCATGGATCCGGTCGAGGGTCGCGCGGCCCGCCGCGGAGTTGCCGTCCCCGGCCGGGATCACGGTCACGAGCGACGTATCTCCGCGGCGCCAGTCCGCGGGTGCTGCGGCGCTGCGGACGCCGTCGATCTTCGAGAGGGCGTTCGCGACCGCGCTGGCGTCGCCTTGGCGGACGAGCGCGTCGAAGGGGGAGAGGGGGCCCGTGCCGATGCCCGAGCGCTCGAGCTGCTCAAGGCCGGCGCGGGCGGGCCCGCCGTTCGCGAGCGAGTCGGCCTGCGGGTTTCCGAGCTGGATCGAGGCGGCGGCGATCACGAGGACGGCCAGCACGGCGGTCGCTGCGACGGCCGCGGGCCAGCGGTGGCGCACGACCAGGCGCGCCCAGGCCGACCAGGCGGGGCTGGCGCCGGCGCCGCGACGGTTGCGCGGCCAGTCGAGCTTCGGCCCGATCGTCGCCAGGACGACCGGCAGGAGGGTCACGGCCACGGCGACGCTGACGAGCGCGATCAGCAGGCCCGCGATGCCGATGCTGCGCAGGAACGGCACGGGCAGGGCGACGAGCGCGAGCAGGGAGATCGCGACGGTCGTGCCGCTGAAGACGACCGCGGAGCCGGCGTGCTGCATCGCGTTGCGCACGGCCGCGTCGTTCGTGATGTGCAAGCGCTCGCGCTCCTCGCGCCAGCGGACCACGACGAGCAGCGCGTAGTCGATCGCGATGCCGAGGCCGATCAGCGCGACGAGGAACTGGACGATCACCGACACGTCCGTGATGCTTGCGAGCGGCCAGATCAGCAGGAAGGTCGTCGGGATCGCGACGACGGCCATCAGCAGCGGGACGAACGCCATGAACGAGCGAAAGACGAAGAGCAGGACGAGCAGGGCGCCGAGCGCCGCGACGAGGGTCCCGATGAGGACGCCGGTGCCGCTGCCCTCGCTCTCGCCGGCGGAGGCGCGCAGTGCGTCGAGCCCGGTCACCTCGACGGCCGAGCCGCCGACCGTGACGCTCGCGAGCGCCGCCTGCGCGCGCTGCGCCTCGGTCCAGCCCGGGTTGACGCCGCCCTTCTCCGGGATGTAGACGAGGGCGAACGTGGTGCGGCCGTCGTCGGAGACGAACGCTCGGTCGCGGGTGGAGGCGTAGGAGGCGCTGCGCGTGTTCGGCAGCGCCGCCTCGACCTTTGAGAGGGCCGCGTCGAGCTGGCGCGTGATGCCGGGCGAGTCGACGGTCTTGCCCTTGGGGAGCGTGACGACGGGCACGATCGGGGCCACGTCGCCGCCGTTGCCGTAGAGCTCGCCGAGCGCCTTGTTGGTCTCGAAGCCTTCGGCGCCGGGCAGGCTGAACTGCGGCGAGAGCGCGTTGCCCGCCGGCTGGATTGCGGCGAATGCAGCGATCGTGACGGCGAGCCAGAAGCCGATGACGAGGCGCTTGTGGTCGAGGACGAGACGGGTGATGGTGGTCATGGTGGGCTCCTGTTCGTACGGTGTACGACGCACCGTACTCGTACGCTGTACGATGTGCAAGTGCGGTAAACCGAACCGCTTGCGAAATGGCCCGATCGACATCGACATCCGAGGCGCGAGCGCCGCTCAGCAGGGAGCTGGTGCTGAGCACCGCCGTGGCACTCGCCGCGCGCGAGGGGATCGAGGCGCTGTCGATGCGCAAGCTCGCCGACGAGCTCGGCGCCGGCGCGATGTCGCTGTATCACTACGTGCCCAACAAGGACGAGCTGCTCGACGGGATGGTCGACATCGTCTTCAGCGAGATCGAGCTGCCGTCGGTCGAGATGGACTGGCGGGTCGCGATGCGTGCGCGTGCGATCTCCACCCGCGAGACGCTGAACCGCCACCGCTGGGCGGTCGGCCTCATGGAGTCACGCGCGACGCCGGGGCTCGCCAGCTTGCGGCTCCACGACGCCGTCCTGGGCTGCCTGCGCGAGGGCGGCTTCTCGATCGAGCTGGCGATTCAGGCGTACTCCGTCCAGGACGCGTACATCTACGGGTTCGCCTTGCAGGAGAAGAGCCTGCCGTTCGAGAGCGCGGAGGGGGCGGCGGCGGTCGCCGAGGAGCAGACGCGCGAGTTCGCCGAGCTGGCGGAGGAGCGGCAGATGGCGGCGCTCGCGGACGAGTTCCCCTATCTGGCCGAAGTGGTCGCCGGGCACGTCGCCAAGGTCGGCTACGACTTCAAGGCCGCGTTCGAGTACGGCCTCGACCTCATCTTGGACGCGCTCGAGGCGCGCCGCGACGCGAGCGGCGGGTAGGGCTCATCAACCTCTCTGGTCTGCAAGTTTCGGGCGGGCTCGGCGCGCGTTGCGTTGCGTCATACGCTCGGACATACTGCGCGGATGACCAAACAGATCGCGGTCAAGCTCCCCGACGCGTTGGTGGACGAGATCGATCGGCTGGTTGAAGCGGGCGGCTTCGACAGTCGCTCTCAAGCGATCCGTCGAGGCATCGAAGCCATGGTCGCCGGTCAGCGCCGCCAAGAGATCGATCGCCAACACCGCGAGGCCCTGACGCGGCTGCCCGAGACAAGCGGCGAGATCGACGAGGCCAGGGCTCTCGCTGTTAGCGCGATCAACGACGAGCCCTGGGAACGTTGGTGGTAGCACGGGGCGACGTCTGGTGGGGCGAGACGCCTGACGAGAAGGGCGCCCGTTCCTCGTGGTGAGCCGGAACGCGGCGAACGAGGTGATGCAACGGGTTCTCGTCGCGCCGGTCACCACACGGGTTCGCGGCATCCCGAGCGAACTGCCGCTGGTCCCGCCGAGGGACTGCCCGTGCAGTCAGTGGCGTCGTTCGACAACCTGCGACCGTTCCCACAGGCCATGCTCGTCCGCCGACTCGGGTCGCTTGGTCCCAGGCAGCACGAGATCTGCCGCGCGGCGGGCGCCACGCTCGATTGCTAACGCCCAGCCGCCGATGTCCAGCCGACACCACTTGAGATCTCCATCAGCGGCGAACTCAAGTCGTCGCGGATCGGCGGCCTGACGCCGATCACATCGCGGTTTACATAACGCACGTTATCGAGCATTCAATTGTTGCGTCCGGAGCGAGCCGACGGTGTTCTCGAGCGACAACTCTCGGGTGGACTCCCGCGACGTCGGAAGCATCAGCGTCGGAGCAACTCGACGCCGGTCCCGCCCGCGAGGGTCGCGATCGCGGTATCGAACGTCACGAGCGTAATGCCGGCGCGGCGCGCGACGGTGAGCAGCAGGGCGTCGGTCACCTGCCGGTGACCGACCATCCGCGGTACGTCGGCGTCGGTCATAGAGACGTCGTTGCTGAGGAAACGATGCTCGCCAGCCTGGCGCAGGTCGGCTAGAACGCTGCGCGCCTCATCGACACCGAGCGCGCCGACGATGACCTTGGAGTTGGAGGAGATCCGCACGAAGCCCGCTTCGGAGACCGGACACGTCGACCACGGCCCTGTCCGCTCATCGAACCACTCGGACATGACTTCGTGGTGGATGTGGGTATCCCACGCGAGCGCGACGAGGGCGTTGACGTCGAGCAGGGCCATGTGGCTCAGTCTTCGTCGAGAGCTCTGCGGACCATCTCAGGTGTGATCGGCGGTGCCGCAGCCGGCGAGCGGATGACCGGCCGGCCGTGCTGGCGCTCGACCCGGGCGGGCATCAGCCCGCGGCGCGCGAGGTCGGACACGATTGCGCCGATCGAGGTGCCCTCGTCCCGTGCGAGCTCTCGAACTGCGGCCATGACGTCGTCGTCGATGTCCAGTGTCGTACGCATGATGTGATGCTAGCGCATCATCGCATCGCGGTACGCCGCTGAATACGGCTGGCTCACCCTGGCGCGTCGTGACTCGACCGTGCCGGGCTCGATGACGCCGAGCGCTCGTTCGACGTACTCGCAAGTACACACGGCGGGGGAACGACGGCTCGAGATCGACGTATGAAGCCGGCCGGCGATATGCCGCGACACGCTCGCGGGCGCCCGCGGCGCACGAAGCGCGGTGGTGCCCGGAGGTACACTCGGGCGGACGAATCCGTCCAGCGGCTCGATGCCAAGAATCTGGGCGGTTGGCTCGTGCTTGCAGCGTCGCCGCAGCAGATCCTCCACGGCGGACGTGAGATCGAGCGCTCGACGCGTGGCGGTCGAACGACGCGCCGCCGGCGCTGAGCGGCCGCAGGCAGACCCCGGGCCGCCACCGTCCGCGTCTCGCGTCGCTGAGCCGTAGGGTCGCCGGTGCTCCTCCTCGTCCGGATAGCCACAGCCGTCGCGGTACTCGTGTGGATCGTCGTCGGGTGCTTCGTCGGCATCGACTACGGCCTGGCCGACGAAACCACCGCCCGAGCGCAGGCGCCGGCGCTCGCGGTATTCGCGAGCTACCTCGTGCCCCTCGCCGGCGGTGCGTTCTTCTTGCGCGCGACATTTCTCGCCCGAGACGGCCACCGGATCCCGGTTCGGCGGAGCGTCGCGGGCGGCGTGGTGTGCCTGCTCGTCTGGCTCGTGGCGCTCGTCGTGCTGACCGCCACCACTTGAGCCGCCGTTGTTCAGTCCGCCGCACGCACCTGCACGCGCCCGTTCTCCACGCGCGTCCGCCACACCGGCTCGTCGATGGTCGCCGGACCGCGCATCGCGCGGCCGTCCTCGAGGCGGAACATGCTCGCGTGCCAGGGGCACTTCAGGCAGCCGTCGACGAGCTCGCCCTCGTCCAGCGGCCCGCCGGCGTGCACGCATCCCGCCGACAGCGCGAACAGCCGGTCGCCGCGCTTGACGAGCACGACCGCGACACCGTCGGCGTCGACTCGCAGCGGCTTGTCCTCTTCGAGGTCGTCGGCGCCGGCGACGTCGGTCCAGTCCGTCGATCGGTGCTCGAACGCGACGTGATTGACCCCGACGCCGAGGCCGTACACGAGATGGCCGCCGAGATAGCCCGCGGCGCCGGCGACGCCGAGACCCGCGAGCGACAGCGCCGCCCCGAGCCTGCGATCGCCGCGGCGGCGCGCGCGGTACGAGCCGACCTGCAGCCCCACCGCGATCGTGTTGCCGATCGCGTGGACAAGCCCCACGCGCTGCTCGGCCCCGTAGGTATCCGACCAGTCCGACAGGCCACTCGCGGCGGTGGGCACAGCGGCGAGGATCCCGAGCGCCGTCAGACGCCGCGCGCCGTCGGCGCCACCGTCGCCGCCCATGCCGTCAAGCGCCGTCGCGCTGACCCAGGCCCCGATCGTGACATCGGTCAGCAGCGGATGCAGCTGATGGCCCAGCCACGTGCCGCTCAGCGCGTTCTTGACGACCGCCGACTTCGTCGCTCGCTGCACGACACCCGTGATCGCCGCGGCGATCGGATCGAGCCGCTCATCTCCCGCGATCTGATGGATCAGCGCGCGAGGATCTACGCCTGCCGGTCGAGTCGATGCGGTCACGTCGCCTCCTGAGGTTCAAGCCGAGCCCGTGGCCGTCTTTGCGTCGTCGCGCCTGGGCGTTCTTACGCGGTGCCCGAAACCTGCTGCGGGAGGTAAGGGACGCCGCGGCGGCGCCTACCAGGGTCAGAATGCCGTGCCCGGCTTGCTCACCGCCGTGGTGCTCACGCGGTTGCCGGCCCGGTCGGTCGCGCGGGAATCCGGCGTCCACTTCAGCGGCCCGTTCTTCTGGAAGTTGGCTTGGGACGCGGGTCTGACGGAACCGCTCTGCAGCGATCCCAGCGTGACCGTCACGACCGACCCCGACGCGTTGAGCGCCATCGTGGCCCTGAAGACCGCGCCGCTCGACGGGACGTAGTCGCCGTTGAGCGCGAGCGGGTTCGCGACCGCCAGCCGGGCGGCGTTGTCGGCGGACCAGACCTGCAGCGTGTCGGCGCTGTTGCTCGCGTCGACGAGCTTGACGAGCACCTGTGTCGAACCGCCGCTCCACGCGGCGAGCATCGACGCGGGGCTCATCGCCTCGCTGTAGGTGAACGTCACAGTGTCGCCCGTGTCCGCCTTGCCGTCCGAGCCGCTGCCGTTGTCGCTGCGGATGTTCTGCGCCGTCGGCACCACGGTGTCGACGACGGTCGTGGCCTGTGCCGCGGACCTCGTCTCGCGCTTGCCCGCCCTGTCGGTGGCGACGGTGTAGAAGCCGTAGCTGCCGTTGCCCGCCGCCGCGGTGTAGCTCATGCTCTCCGACGCGGTCGGGGTCGTGTCGGTGCCGACCTTCGTGAAGACGCTCGCGCCCGGCGCCTTGGCGTACAGCTCGACGGTCGCGAGCCCGGAGCCGGCATCGGATGCCGTGTAGGTCACCGTGATGCTCGTGGTCGTGCGGTACGCCGGCGACATGGCAGCCGACACCGGCGCGATCGTGTCGAGCAGCGTGGTGGCCTGCGGAGTCGACGTCGCCTCGCGGTTGCCTGCCCTATCCGTTGCGACGGTGTAGAAGCGGTAGCTGCCATCGCCGCCGCTCGCGGTGTAGCTGAAGCTGCCTGACGCGCCCGGAGCCGAGTCGGTCTTGGCCTTCGTGTATACGCTCGCGGCAGGCGCCTTCGCCCACAGCTCGACGGTCGCGACCCCGGAGCCGCCGGCCTCGTCCGCAGCCGCGTAGGACACCGTGATGGTCGGGCTGTTGCTCGACGCCGGTGACGTGGCCGACGAGACCGGAGCCTGGTAGTCCGCATCGATGTCTCCAAGGGAGAAGTCGTCGACCGTCGCGCTGCCGACCGAGCGCAGCGAGAAGCCGATCGAGAGCGCGTCGGCGCCCGCGGGCACCTTCGGCGTCTGCCACAAGGCGTGCGTCCACGTCGTGCTCGCCGCCAGCGGCTGCTCGCGCCAGAACTGCCAGACCCCCGCGGCGTCACGGTAGTGAGCGACCATGCGAACGTCCGCGCCGGCGCTCGTCTTGTACCAGGCGCCCGCCTGGTAGATGTGCCCCGGCGTCGCCGCCGGCGAGCACGCGCTCGTCCCCGCCGGATCCTGCGTGGACGACAGCTTGTGATCGCCATCGCTGAAGCTCGTGATCTCGATCCGCTCGGCATTGGCGCCGCTGTGTGCATCGACGGTGTGCGACCAGCTACCGACGCTGCCGCCACCACTCTCCCCTTCGTAGAACGACCGCGTCCAGCAGTCAGGGCCCAAGCTCGTGAGGCCGTTCTCGAGCGAGGCGTTGCGCAGCACGTTCGGCGGTGGTGGCGCCGCCGGGATCGCCATCACCTCGCGCACCGTCTTGACCGACACCCCGTTGCCAGCCTGACCCTGGATGAAGTCCAGCAGCGCGTCGAAGTTCGCGGGCGTCATCGAGTTCGGGTCGCCACAGTCGTTGCAGAAGGTGTGAAACACGAGGATCACCCAGCCGCCACCGTTCTCCACGGCGTTAATGACATAGCCCTGCAGCGTCGCCAGCGACGTCGTGTCCTCGACGCCAGCCGCCGTGCGCAGCAGCGTCGGATCGGGCGGCGGCACCGACTCGGCCGGCGCGCAGCCCGGCAGGCAGCCGACGTTGCCCACCCCGCGCGCCGACGTGTAGCCGCAGGATTGCGTCGTCGCGCGACTCGTCGCGTCGTGCTTGGCGAACGGGTACGCGAAGGACACCGGGTCAAAGCCATGCGCCTGCAGAGCCTGGCGATCGCCACAGATCTCCGCGGTCTGCTCCGCTGGCGTCAGCGTCGTCAGGTCCGGATGCGTCGTGGTGTGCCCGCCGATCTCGTGGCCGGCCGACGCGATGCCCTGGATCTGCGGCCAGTCCATGAAGTACGGGTCCGATCCCACGTCGCCGCTGTTGACGTAGAACGTGCCGCGCATGCCATGAGCGGCCAGCGAGGACGCGGCACTCGCCTGGCTGGCGGTCGCGTCGTCGAACGTCAACGACACGTAGGTCGGCCGCGCCTGCGCCAGCGACGGCAACGCCAGCCCCACGATCAGCACGCCCACCGTCGCAATCGCGCGCCTTCGACTGGTCATCGCGAAGCGGGCGCCTTGGGCATGCCGCGACTATCGCGACGGCCCACCACGCGGACAATGGCTCTCGCGGGCGTAAAGCGTTCAAGCGTCTGAACGAAGCCCCGTAACCCCGCCCAACATCATCATGCGACCCGATACCTTGGTGCTCATGCCGCGCCCCACCATCAAGTTCGACCGAAAAGCGCTGCTCAGGGCCGGCGAGGGACTCAGCACGAGGGGGGCCAGCGCCACGTTCGACGCTGGGCTGCGAGAAGCGACGCGCCGCCGCGCGCTGGCCGACTTCGATGTCCGTCGTGACATCGATGGCAGCCTCGAGGAGGTCGCTCAGGGCCGCGCAGCCCGCGCACACGAGCCGGCGTGCTGATCCGCCCCGCCGAGCTCGACGCGATCCGCGAGGGCACGGTCGACCTCGCGTTCCGGCGCTGGACGACCGCCCGCGTGCTTGCAGGCACGCGACTGCGCACGGCGATCGGCCTCGTCGAGGTGACATCGATCGACGTGACGACGATCGAGGCGATCACCTCGTCCGACGCCCAGCGGGCGGGCTCCGACTCGCTGAAACAGCTCGTCGCGTTTCTGCAAGAACACCCCGAACGACCCGTCTTCCGGATCGGCCTGCGCTACGCCGGGCCGGATCCGCGGCTCGCGCTCCGCGAGGACGCCGACCTGTCAGACGACGACCGCGCACGGCTCGCCGCTCGCCTCAGCCGATTCGACCGCGCGTCGAACCGCGGCTCGTGGACGAGCCCGGTGCTCGAGCTCATCGCCACACGGCCGGGCGTCCGCGCCGCGGATCTCGCCGGCGTGCTTGGCATCGAGACCGCCGTGCTCAAGCGCGACGTCCGCAAGCTCAAGGAGCTCGGCCTCACGGAGTCGCTCGAGATCGGCTACCGCCTCTCCCCTCGCGGCCAGGCCTTCAGACAACGGCCCTGAGAGGGCCCACCCGAAACCAAGCCGGTTGCGAGCGACCGCGCGGCGTGCGAGCCTCGGGGACCCACTCCGGGGCCCCGATGCGATGAGTTCTGCGTGCCCCGGCGGTCTGTACCTGACGACGCCATCCCAGCCGAACAGGAGCCGAGTTGAACACCACAGCGGGCCCGGCCGTGCTAGCCGAAGGCCTTGTGAAGCACTACGCGGGACGCGAAGGCAAAGTCGAAGCCGTGCGCGGCGTGGACCTCGAGGTCTCCGCCGGGGAGATCTTCGGCTTCCTGGGCCCCAACGGGGCCGGCAAGTCGACGACCGTTCGCATGCTCACCACGTTGCTGACGATCACGTCCGGGCGAGCGGAGGTCGCCGGCATCGACATCGCCCGCGACCCAGACGGCGCCCGGCGCAAGATCGGAGTCGCGCTGCAGGAGGCCGGGCTGGACCCGCGCCAGACCGGCCGCGAGCTGCTGGTCCTGCACGGCCGGCTGTTCGGGCTCTCCGCGAGCGAGGCCGCGGAGCGCGCGCGCGACCTGCTCGAGCTCGTCGAGCTCGACGACGCCGCGGACCGCGTGATCAAGGGCTACTCCGGCGGCATGCAGCGCCGGCTCGACCTCGCGGCGGCGCTCGTGCACGAGCCGCAGGTCCTGTTCCTCGACGAGCCGACGACCGGCCTGGACCCGGCGAGCCGCCTGACCATCTGGGACGAGCTGCGGCGCATCAACGGGCGCGACACCACGATCTTCCTGACGACGCAGTACCTCGAGGAGGCCGACCAGCTCTGCGACCGCCTCGCGATCATCGATGACGGCCTCATTGTCCGCGAGGGCACGCCGCGAGCGCTCAAGGCCGACCTCAAGGCGCGCCGCGCCGATGACTCGCAGCCCACACTCGACGACGTGTTCCTCGATGCCACCGGCCGCACCCGCGCCCGCGCGGCGGGCGAGGTCCAGGAGGTGACGGCATGAACGCGACGATCGCACTCGGGCGCCGCTCGATGAAGGAGATGATCCGCCAGCCCGACGCGCTGTTCATGACGTTCTTCATCCCGATCTTCTTTCTGATCGTGAACACCGGCCAGGCCGCGGAGATCTTCCCGTCGGCGTCGACCGGCTTCCTCAAGGGCCAGGGCTACGGCGCGTTCCAGCTGCCGATCACGCTGCTGCTGGCCGCCTCGTTCGGCATGGCGGCGCTGTTTCTCGTCGAGGAGATCGAGGGCGGCTACTTCGACAAGCTGCGCGCGATCCCCATCCCGCGCTACGCGATCGTGCTCGGCCGGCTGGTGGCGGAGGGGTTCAAGGGCGTCGCCATCGCCTCGCTGATCGTGCTGATCGCCCTGCCGTTCGGGATCACGATCGCGAGCGGGCTGTTCGGCTTCCTGCTGCTCGTCGTCCTGACCGCGCTGTGGGGCGTCGTCTACGCCGGCTTCATGCAGATCATCGCGCTGAAGACGCGCAGCGCGGCCGCGACGAACTCGGGCGGCCTGATCTTCTTCCCGCTGCTGTTCCTCACGCCGAACTTCGTCCCGCGCGACATGCTGACGAGGCCCATGGAGGTCGCCGCGACGTTCAACCCGGTGACGTACCTCATGGAGTCGATGCGGTCGCTGATCCTCGACGACCTCGACTGGGAGAAGGTCCTCCCCGGGTTCGGCGTCGTCGCTGCGCTCGGCGTCGTGATGATGGTGGTCACGATCCGGATGATCAAGCGCTACGACTGACGGGTATCGGCTTCGTCGCCTACAGCCCGCTCGGGCGCGGCTTTCTCACCGGTCGCATCCGGTCGGTCGAGGACCTGGCCGAGGACCACGCGCGCCGCAACGGCCGCTTCCCGCGCTTCGAGGACGAGAACTTCCAGCGCAACTTCGATCTCGTCGAGCGCGTGCGGGAGATCGCCGAGGAGAAGGGGGTCGCGCCCGGGCAGCTCGCGCTGGCGTGGGTGCTGGCCCGGGGTCAGGACATCGTCCGGATCCCCGGCACCAAGCGCCGGACCTATCTCGAGGAGAACGCTGCCGCGGTCGACGTGCTGCTGACCCTGGAGGACCTGAAGCGGATCGACGAGGTCGCGCCGATCGGCGTGGGTGCGAGCGACCGCTACGCCGACATGTCGACGGTTCACCGCTAGTCGTACACCGAGTCCAGCCACGCCTTCAGAACGGCCTCGGACTTCGCCGCGTCGACGTCGTCGCGGAACACGTGGGCGCTCATGCCGACGACGTGGCCGAAGTGGTTGCGGCCGAAGAAGCGCCACAGCCCGTCGTCGTCGCGGACGCCGATGAACTCGGGCGTCAGGTAGTCGATGACGCCGTCGAGCGAGCCGGCGCCGCCGAGCTTGGCGTGGACGGCATCGCCGACCGCCGCGCCGTCGCCGATGCCGAGCGCCGCGCGCAGCGTGTCCATCGCGTCCGCCCCGCCCGCCGACTCCGGCCCGTCGATGCCCGACGACGGCTGGCCGACGTAGGTGACCTCGCGGCCGTTGAAGTGCTCGAGGTACTGCCCGAGCGTGTGCAGGTAGAAGTCGGTGTGGCCGCCGATCGCGTCGTACTGGTCCTCCCAGCCGTCGGCGAGGATCCCGCTGTGGACGTAGCGCAGGTGCGCGGTCCCTCCCTCCCGGGCCTCGATCGCGTAATCGAGCGCGTTGAAGGTCCCGTCGGGCGCTTCCATCCGGATCACGAGCCGGTTCGGCGGGTCCCAGGTCGTCACGGGCCCACCTTCGGGTGGCGCTTCGCCAGCGGGGACCTCCGCGTCCGACGGGAACATCCAGGCGGCCTTTGCAGCCGTGATCGCCGTCCAGACGTCGTCCGGCGCGGCGGGCAGGTCGATCTCGCGGGTGACTTCGAACTCGCGGCTCATGACGGGGGCTCCTCGGTGGTGGCTGGCTTGGTGATCGTCGGATGCAGGGCGACGACGAAGCGGTGGTCGCGACCGCGGGCCGCGTGCTCGTCGTGGTACTTGGCGACGAGGCCGTTGACGGCCTCGGCGAGCTCGACGGCAAACGCAGCGCGATCCTTGGCCGACGCGAAGCGCACCTCGCTGTCGATGCCGAGCGTCGCGAGCGGCTTGCCGGCGGCGCCGGCGCGCGCGATGAGCTCGCCGACCTCGGACACGAGCCGCCCGGCGACGCCGAGCAGCCAGCGCGCCGAGCGCTGATCGGGGGCGCGGCGCGGGTCCGGCGCGACGGCTGACAGCGCGGTCGGCGAGATGACGTAGGACTCCGCGGTGGCCTGCATGACGCGCTCGGTGCAGTTGCCCTTGCGGCGCTCCTCCACGAGCTCGATCAGCCCGTGATGCTCGAGCGCGCGCAGGTGGTAGTTGACCTTCTGGCGGGTCAGGCCGGTCGTGGCGGCGAGCGTCGTGGCGGACCCGGGCTCCGCGAGCGCCGCGAGCAGCCGGGCCCGGATCGGGTCAAGCGACGCGGAGGCCGCGGCGGGGTCGTCGATGACGGTGACGTCGTGCATGCCGCCATTGTGCGACCGACAACTATATTTGTCAAGACATTGATCTTCGTCGGTCGGTTCGCCGTGGGGTCAGCTATCTGCCGTAGCCGCAGCTGCGGCCCCGGACCGGGCCGCCGAGCTCAGAGCCGCACGACGCCGAGCACGAGCAGCAGCACGAGCGTCCCCGCGAGCGAGACGAGGATCGAGCCGAGACAGCCGAGGTTGTTCGAGAAGAAGAAGAACATCGCGCCATCGTCTCAGGGAACGACCTCCGCGGGGACCCGGCTCTCCTTCGAGGCCGGGGCGCGGATGAGCCGGTCGTGCGCGGGGCGCAACACGAGGATCTCGCCGGGCGCGTGCTGCAGCAGCCAGGCGACGTCGGCCGCATCGAAGCCGTCGGTGCCCGACGTGTCGGCGGCGATCACGATGCGGTCCTGGTGCTCGCCGGCGAGCAGCTCGCGCAGCGCATGGCGGTAGGTCCGCCCGCGTTCGATCCGAGCGTCCACCGCCACGCCCTCGTGCGTCGCCCGCCGCTCGATCGCCTCGAGCAGCGGCATCGCCTCGACACACTGGCGCGCGAGCGGGGCGCCGAGGGGCAGGTGCAGCGGCACCCGCGCGAGGTACGCGGGGACGAGCGTCGCGTCCTCGGCGCGTGCCAGGCGAAGCGTCGCGTCAAGCACCGGCTGCGACAGCGCCCGGCCGATGAACGGGAAGAGGATGCGCCTGGCCGGCGGCGTCAGGCGACGCCCGCGCGCACGAGCCGCGTTGACGGCGTGCCAGGCCAGCAGGGCGCAGCACAGCGCCCCGAGCGTGACGAGGGCGATGTCCTTCATGTCCTCGTGTCTGCTCGCTGGGAGCGCTGGGCCACGATGCGGACGTCGATGCCGGGGAGCGCCTCGACGAGCCGGATGGGCAGCGGATCGCCGAGGCGGCGCAGCCCGCGGCGCCGTTGCGGAGCGCCCATCAGCACATAGGTGGTCCCGCGGTCGCGCGCGACGCGGCTCACGACCTCCACCAGGTCTCCGTGCTCGACGAGCAGGTGGGCCCCGAGCACGGACGTCAGGCGGCGCAGCGCCTCGAGCTGGACGCGCTCCTGCGCCGTCGGCTCGCGTCCCGCAGGTCCGACCCACAGGACGTCCAGCGCGGCGCCCAGGCGCTGGGCCGAGCGCCACGCGCGCCGCACGACGCGCTGGCTGGACGGCTGCGGCTCGACGAGCGCGAGCAAGCGCTCGGCGACGGCCTGCGGCGCCGCCGTCTCGATCAAGCGCTCCTCGCGCGACGGGCCGCCATCGTGCGTCAGGCGCTTGGACTCGACCTCCTCGGCGACCTGGCGCAACGCGACCTCGCGCAGGGCGGCGAGGTTCTCGATCTTGAAGAAGCCGTTCAGCGAGGCTTGCACGCGGTCGGGCGGATAGATCTTGCCGGCGCGCATGCGGGCGATCAGCGCCTCGGGTGTGAGGTCGACGATCACGACCTCGTCGGCCTCCCCGAGGACGTAGTCAGGAAGGGTCTCGCGGACGGTGACGCCGGTCAGCTCGGCGACCTGGTCGTTGAGCGATTCGAGGTGCTGCACGTTGACGGTCGAGTAGACGTCGATGCCCGCGCTCAGCACGTCGCCGACGTCCTCGAAGCGCTTGGGGTGCTCGACGCCGGGCGCGTTGGTGTGCGCGAGCTCGTCGATCAGCGCGAGCTCGGGACGCCGCTCGAGCACGGCCGGCAGGTCCATCTCGTGCAGCTCGTTGTCGCGGTAGCGCACGCGGCGGCGCGCGACGAGCTCCAGGTCCTCGGACTGCGCGATCGTCTCGGCGCGATCGTGCGGCTCGAGGTAGCCGATCACGACGTCGCGCCCCGCCTCGGCCTCGGCCCGGCCTTCCTGCAGCATGCGATAGGTCTTGCCGACGCCAGCGGCCATGCCCAGAAAGACCTTGTGGTGTCCACGGGCCATCGTCAGGCGCCGAGGAGGTTGTGCACGAGCAGGTCGACGAGCTTGATGCCGACGAACGGCGCGATCAGGCCGCCGAGCCCGTAGACGAGCAGGTTGCGACGCAGCAGAGCCGTCGCGCCGACGGGCCGGTAGCGGACCCCGCGCAGCGCCAGCGGAACGAGCATCGGGATCAGCAGCGCGTTGAAGACGATCGCAGAGATGATCGCCGACTCGGGCGTCCCCAGGTGCATGATGTTCAGCGTGTCCAGCGGACCGGAGTCGCTGCCCGCGGGCGCATAGGTCGCGGCGAAGATCGCGGGCAGGATCGCGAAGTACTTTGCGACGTCGTTGGCGATCGAGAACGTCGTCAGCGCACCGCGCGTGATCAACAGCTGCTTGCCGACCTCGACGATCTCGATGAGCTTCGTGGGGTTGGAGTCGAGGTCGACCATGTTGCCCGCCTCGCGCGCCGCCTGGGTGCCGGTGTTCATCGCGACCCCGACGTCGGCCTGCGCGAGCGCGGGCGCGTCGTTCGTGCCGTCCCCGGTCATGGCGACCAGCCGCCCCTGCGCCTGCTGCTCGCGGATCAGGGCGAGCTTGTCCTCCGGCGTGGCCTCGGCGAGGAAGTCGTCGACCCCCGCCTCCTCGGCGATCTTCGCGGCGGTCAGGCGGTTGTCGCCGGTCACCATCACCGTGCGGATGCCCATCGCGCGCAGGCGCGCGAAGCGCTCGCTCATGCCATCCTTGACGACGTCCTTGAGGTAGACCACGCCGAGCACCTGGCTGTCGCGCGCGACGGCCAGCGGCGTGCCGCCCTCACGGCCGATCCGGTCCAAGGTCGAGGACAGCTCCGGCGGCGCTTGGCCGCCCTCGCGGTCGACCCATCCCAGGATCGCGTCGCCCGCGCCCTTGCGCAGCCGCGTGCCGTCGATGTCGACGCCGCTCATCCGCGTCTGCGCGGTGAACGGCACGAACACGGGCTCGTGCCCCCCGAAGCTGCGCTCGCGAATGCCGGCGGCCCTGGCCAGGACGACGATCGACCGGCCCTCGGGCGTCTCGTCCGCGAGCGAGGAGATCTGCGCCGCCCCGGCGAGGTCGGCCTCCCCCACCCCCGGCATCGGGATGAACTCCGTCGCCTCGCGATTGCCGAGCGTGATCGTCCCGGTCTTGTCGAGCAGCAGGACGTCGACGTCGCCCGACGCCTCGACGGCGCGGCCCGACAGCGCGAGGACGTTGCGGCGCACCAGGCGGTCCATGCCGGCGATGCCGATCGCCGACAGCAGCGCCCCGATCGTCGTCGGGATGAGCGCGACGAGCAGTGCGATCAGCGTCGCGATCGACGCGTCGGTGCCCGCGAACTCCGCGAACGGGCGTAAGGTAACGGTGACGACGAGGAAGATCATCGTCAGGCCGCTGAGCAGTATCCCGAGCGCGACCTCGTTGGGCGTCTTGCGCCGGGCTGCGCCCTCGACGAGCGCGATCATGCGGTCGATGAAGCTCTGCCCGGGCTCCTGCGTGATCTCGACGACGATCCGGTCCGACAGCACGCGCGTGCCGCCGGTCACGGCGCTGCGGTCGCCGCCGGCCTCGCGGATGACTGGCGCCGACTCGCCCGTGATCGCCGACTCGTCGACCGACGCGATGCCCTCGATGACCGTCCCGTCGCCGGGGATGACCTCACCGGCGACCACGACCACCAGGTCGCCGCGCGCAAGCTCCGCCGCCGGCTTGACGCCGCCGTCCGCGAGGGTCGCCTGCGTCTCCGTGCGCATCGCTCGCAACGTCGCGGCCTGGGCCTTGCCGCGGCCCTCGGCCAGCGCCTCGGCGAGGTTGGCGAACACAACGGTCAGCCACAGCCACAGCGCCACCACGAAGGTGAACATCGCGGACTCGCTGCCACCACCGAGGGGCTCACCGCCGAAGGCCTGCACGAGCCAGCCGAACGTCGTGATGACCGCGCCGACCTCGACGACGAACATCACCGGGTTTCGCAGCTGCACGCGCGGGTCGAGCTTGCGCAGCGATTCCAGCAGGGCGGGACGCAGGATCGCGGGATCAAGCAGCGAGCGCTCCGAGCGGTCGGTCATCGAGACTCCCGGTCGAGGGCGAGGTTGAGCTCGAGCACGTTGACGCCGGGCTCACCGAGGACACCGAGCGCGCGGCCGTCGGTGTGCTCGTCCACGAGCGCCTTCACACGATCGAGCGCGATGCCGCGCACACGGGCGACGCGGGCCGCCTGGATGACGGCGTTCGCGGGCGAGATGTGCGGGTCGACGCCGGAGGCGGACGTCTGCACGGCGTCGACCGGCACGTCCTTGGCCCGCAGCCCGGGATTGTCGGGTCCTTCGAGCGCCAGGTAGTCCTTGACGTTGGCGACGAGCATGTCGCGCAGCTCGGCGCTGTTGGGGCCGAGGTTGTTGAAGTACGTGCCGGCCGGGTCGTAGCCAGTCGCCGACGGCCGGCTCTGGAAGTAGCGCGGGTCCTGCTTGAAGTCCTGCCCGATCAGCGACGAGCCGACAAGCCTGCCGCCGCGCTCGATGCGGCTGCCGTCGGCGGCCCCGGGGAACGCGACCTGGCTGACCCCGGTCATCACGAGCGGATACACGAGCCCGAACAGGACCGTGAAGACGAGGACTGCCACGGCCGATGCGACGAGGTCCTTGCGCATGATCTGGGCTTCCTCCTCAGAAGACCCGGGTCGAGAGCCCCTGCACGACCGGGCCGAGCATGAGCGCGGGGACGAAGGTCAGCAGCGCGACGAGCAGGATCGTCGCGATCAGAAGGACCACGAACGTGACGGTGTCGGTGCGCATCGTGCCGGGGCCGGCCGGCGCGACGCGCTTGCCGGCGAGCGAGCCCGCGACCGCGAGCGCGAGGATCAGCGGCAGGAAGCGGCCCGCGAGCATCGCGGCGCCACCGAGCAGGTCGGCGAACGTGATGCCGAACGCACCGGCGTTGCCCGGCGCGTCGGGCTGGACGAAGCCCGTGTAGCCCGCGAACGCCGAGCCGTTGTTGTTGGCCTGCGAGACGTAGGCGTACAGCGTCTCGGAGAAGCCCTGGGGCCCGCCGTTGTAGATCGACGGCGCGCCGTACTTCGTGGCCAGCGCGAGCGCGGCGCAGACCAGCACCAGCAACGGGACGGCGAGCGTTCCCAGCGCGACGAGCTTGACCTCGCGGGCCTCGATCTTCTTGCCCAGGAACTCCGGCGTCCGGCCGACCATGAGCCCAGCGAGGAACACGGCGAGCAGGACGCACAGCAGCATCCCGTACAGCCCGGAGCCGGCGCCGCCGAAGATCACCTCGCCGGTCATCATGCTCGACAGCGGCACCGCGCCGCCGATGCCCGTCAGCGCGTCGTGCGCGGAGGTGACCGCGCCACACGACGCGACCGTCGTGATGACGACCCACAACGCCGAGGTCGCGTCGCCGAAGCGCACCTCCTTGCCCTCGAGGTTGCTGCCCGCGAGGTCCGCCAGGTGCTGGGCCGGAGTGCCGTTGGTCTCCGCGGCGTAGACGATCGCCACGCCAACCGCGAACATGAACGCCATCGCGCCGTAGAGCGCCCACCCCAGGCGGCGGTTGCCGGCCATCCGCCCGAACGTCGCCGTCAGCCCGGCGGGGATGACGAGGATCAGCAGCATCTCGACGAAGTTCGTGAGCCCGTTGGGGTTCTCGAACGGCATCGCGGAGTTGACGTTGAAGAACCCGCCGCCGTTGGTCCCGAGCTCCTTGATGACCTCCTGCGACCCCACCGGCCCGAGCGCCAGCGTCTGCTCGCCACCCGTGAGCGTCGGATAGGTCACGTAGTGCGCCAGCGTCTGCAACGCGCCCTGGGAGACCAGCAGCAGCCCCACGATCACCGAGATCGGCAGCAGGATGTACAGCAGCGTGCGCGTGAGATCGGCCCAGAAGTTGCCAAGCTCGTCCCCCGAGCGCGACACGAAGCCGCGGATCACCGCGATCAAGACCGCCATGCCGACACCCGCCGAGACGAAGTCCTGCACGGCCAGGCCGGCCATCTGCGAGAAGTACGACATCGTCGTCTCGCCGCCGTAGTACTGCCAGTTGGTGTTCGTGACGAACGAGGCGGCGGTGTTGAAGGAGACGTCCCACGGCGCCGAGTCAAAGCCCTCGGGGTTGAACGGGTGGATCCCCTGCGTCCGCAGGATCGCGTAGAGCGCGACGAACGACAGCGCGCTGAAGATCAGCGTCGTGCGCGCGTAGCCCTTCCAATCCTGTCGCTCGTCAGGATCGGTGCGAAGCAGCCGGTAGACAGCGCGCTCGACGGGTCCCAAGACGCGCGTCAAGACCAGGCGCTCGCCCGTGTACACGCGCCACATGTAGGCGCCGATCAGCGGCGTCAGCGCCGTCAGGACCGCGACGTACAGCGCGATCTGCAGCCAGCCCTGCAGGGTCACCTACAACCGCTCCCCTCGAAGCAGCGTGTACGTCAGGTAGCCGAACAGCGCGATCGAGACGACCAGCGCGAGCAGCTCGGCGCCGCTCATACGCGATCGACCCCCTCGATCAGGACCAGCATCGCCGCGAAGAAGATCAGCGCGAGAGCGAGCGAGATCAGGTCCATGCGAGCACTATCAGCGCGCGCTCGCCCACGCCGCGTCAAGATCCGCGACCGCGGCGTCAAGACCGCGTCAAGAGCGCGTCACGACGGCCCGGCGGCGAAGCGGTAGCCGATTCCTGCGTCCGTGCGGATGTGCCGGCGCGCCGGGTCGTCGGGCTCGATCTTGCGACGCAGGTTGGCGACGTGCGTGCGCAGCGTCGCGACGTCGTCGGCGTAACCCGGCCCCCAGACCTCGGTCAGCAAGGCGGTGTGCGTGATCAGCCGGCCGGGCCGGGTCATGAGCGCCGTGAGCAGCCGAAACTCGATCGGCGTGAGGTGCACGTCGACGCCGGCGCGCCGGACCGTGTGCGCCGCGCGGTCGAGCTCGAGGTCGCCAGCGCGCAGCACAGGCTCGTCGCCGACCGGGCGCGCGCGGCGCAGCACGGCATGCAGGCGAGCCACGAGCTCGCGCGGGCTGAACGGCTTGGTGACGTAGTCGTCCGCGCCCGCCTGCAGCGCCCGGATCTTCTGCTCCTCCTCCCCCACGGCCGACAGGACGATGATCGGCAGCGCGCTCCACTCGCGCAGCCGGCGGGTGATGTCGATGCCGTCGCCGTCGGGCAGCAGCAGGTCGAGGATCGCCGCGTCCGGTGACCGCAGGGCCGCGGCGTCCAGCGCCTCCTCGGCGGTCGTCGCGGGGATGACCTCGAAGCCCTCGTCGCGCAGCGTGATGCGCAGCGCGCGGAGGATCTGCGGCTCGTCGTCGCAGACGAGCACGCGAACGCGATCGCTCATGCGACCGCTGCGACGGCAGGGGTCGGCTCGAGCGGCACCTCGACGACGAACGACGTCCCCTGCCCGGGCAGCGACTCGGCCCACACCTTCGCCCCGTTGACCTCCAAGAAGCCGCGGGCGATCGCCAGGCCAAGGCCGGACCCGCGGTGGCCGGTGCGATCGTCGCCCGAGCGGTAGAACGGCTCGAAGACGCGCTCGAGCTGGGTCGGCGGGATGCCGGGCCCGCGGTCGACGATCCGCACGAGCACGCGGTGGCCGACCCGCCGGGCACGCACCGAGACGGGGTGCCCGCCGGCGTGGCGGGCGCTGTTCTCGAGCAGGTTGGCGAACGCACGCTCGAGCTGCGCGGCGTCGGCGCGGACGAGCGGGATGTCCGGATCCAGCGACAGGCTGAACTCGGCGGGCGTCGCGACGCTGTCGACCGCGGCGCGCAGGACCTCTTCGATCGAGGTCCAGTCGGGTCTCGCCTGCACCGCTTCCGCCTCGAGGCGCGAGAGGTCGAGCAGCTGGTCGATGAGCCTGGACAGCCGGCGCGCCTCGTGGGCGACGCCGGCGGCGAGCTCGCGCCGCTCGCCGGCGTCGAGGTCGTCGCCGCCGAGCGGCTCGGCCGCCGCGAGGATCGCCGTCAGCGGGGTGCGCAGGTCGTGGCTGACCGCGCGCAGGAGCGCGGTCTTGAGCACGTCGCTGCGGCGCAGCGCGCGGGTCTCGACGACGTCGCTCAGGAGCGCGTCACGCTCGAGGGCGGCCTCGAGCAGGGCTTCGAGCGCGGGCACGACGCGCGCCCGGATGCGACCGAGCGTCGCCTCCGGCACGCCGGTCGGCAGGACGAGCGTCGCGATCTGCTGCGAGCCTCCGCGCAATGGGAAGACGAGCCTGCGCTCGTCGGCCGCGACCGGCCCGAGCTCGATCGCGGCGGAGGGCAGATCGAGCGCCGACGCGAGCCGCTCGGCAGCGACTTGCAGGCTCCCGCGCAGGTCCTCCCCGCGCAGCAGCGTGCGCGACAGCTGCGCCGCGAGGTCGGCCTCGCGGCGGCGCTGCTCCGCCTCCGCCGCGCGGCTGCGCGCGGCGTTCGCGAGCGCGCTGGCCGTGAGCGCGGCCACGAGGAAGACCACCAGCGCGACCCAGTTCTCCCCGTCGGCGATCGTGAAGCCCCCGGCCGGCGGGATGTGAAAGAAGTTGAATGCCGCGGCGCTCAGCAGTGCCGTCGCGACCGCCAGCGACGTGCCCCAGTACGAGGCGACGAACAGCACGGCGAGCAGGTACACGACGCTCAGCGAGATGTCGGCCGCGATGCGCTTGAGCGGGTACACGACGACCGTCGTCGCCGCGACGGCTGCGACCGCGGCGAGAACCCCGAGCCAGAAGGGCGGCTTCGTGACGGGCACGGTCGACGAGCCTATCCCGAGCTGGCGTAGCGCCGCGCCTCAGCGACCGTCCGCCCCGTCGGAGTCGGCGAGCCTGCGCTGCGTGCGGTAGGTCGCCGGCGAGACGCCGTGGTAGCGGCGAAACGCCTTGGCGAACTGGGCGGGCTGGCTGTAGCCCACCTCCTTGGCGATCGTGCGGATCAGCGTGGTGCGACGAGCCAGCAGCTCGGCGGCGCGCTGCATGCGGACCGCGGTCACGTGATCGCTGAACGTCGTCTGCCCAATCTCGCAGAAGCACCGCTGCAGCTGGCGCCGCGACGACGCCACGCGGTACGCGACGTCATCCAGGCGCAGATCGCGCTCGTACTCCGCGGCGATCAGTGCGACGGCGTCGCGATACACCTCGGTGCGCAGCCGGGTGGTCAGCTCGCGTGGCATCGCGGTGTCATGGACAGAATCGTGGCCGTTGAGGATCTAACGGGTGTGGCCACGAAACCGCCTCCCCTCGCGGTTCGCCCCACGTGTCGTCCGGACACGTCGCCCTATGTTGAAGACTGGTGCGCCACGGTTCTACCCGCAGCGCCCCGGATCGAGTGGCGATGCGCCAAGTCTCGGTCTATTGCCCGGCACGAGGCTGAGGGAGCCGCCTGCCGGGCGCAAGGCGCGCCCGGCAGGCGGAGCGCTCACCAGGTGGCGAGCGCCGACCGGACCGCGGCGCGGAACTTCTCGTTGGCGAGCGCCTGATAGGCGTCGGCGGTGGCAGGGTCGCCCAGGCAGTCCTCGCAGTTGAAGAAGTGCCCGTACGCGAACGCGCGCTGCTGGATGACGCCGTTCACCTTGAACGGGAACAGCATGCGCCCAAACCCGGCCTGCACCAACCGGGTTCCTCCGGCATAGCCGCCGCCCTTCGCGCGGTTGACCGTGGCCTTCATGAAGGCACTGACGACCGACGGCTTGCCGGCTGCCTTGGCCTCTTCGGTGACCAAGGCCTTGAGCGGATCACCGGTCTGGTTGACCTGGATCATCGTGTCGAAAAAGCGCCGTCGTACCGCGTCCGTCTTGAGGATCGTGCCGTTCTGGGCGCCTTCGATCATGACGCTCAGGTCCGCGAGGGTGGCGTCGTTCAGCGTCGGCCCGAAGCAGCCGATGTCGTGGTTGATCCTCGTGCTCTTCGCGCCGGTTGACGCTGCGAAGAGATTGAGCGCCGCGCGGCCGTAGCGCAGCTCGATCGAACGCGTGGTGCGGTTGTCGGAGACCGCCATCATCTGCCGGTCCGCGTCGTCGAGGGTCGTCGACCCCGTGGCCGTCACACCCGGTCCGGTCGGACAGAGGTCCTTCTCGGAGAGGGGCACGATGGCGCAGAGGCCGGTGCGGCCGGACGCCGGGCACGTCGGGTACTCGACGATCGCGTTGAGATCCTCCGCGGGGCTGGCCTCGAGCCGCTTGTGCAGGTAGAGGTGATGGACGATCTTCATGACGCTCGCCGGCTCGAACACGCGGTCGCCGCCGAGGCTGACGCTGACTGGCCCGCCGACCTGCTTGACCCAGGCCCCGAAGCGCGCAGTGCGCATCTTCGGGGCGTTGCGGGCCTCCGCCCGTACACGCGCGTTGAAGTGGTCGACGTTGTCGTTGATGATGGCCGTGAAGCGGCGCTGGCCACCGCTGAGGTACGAGTCGAGGTCGACGATCCGCCCACCGTTCTGGGAGACGAAGTCGCCCACGCGGCGCGCGTCCATGTCGACCTCGTACGTCGAGAACTCGCTGCCGCGCTTGACCTGCAGCGCGTTGTACCGGCCGTTGGGAAGGCGGTCCAGGCTGAACGTGCGGGCCTCGTTGGTGCTGGCGCTGTTCTGCACCGTCGACAACGGCACATTGCGCCACCACCACCAGCCCTTCTTGTCGACCCCGGTGTTGCGGATCATGATCGCGGCGTAGCGCGTCTCGCCGCCGGCGCTGTAGCTCTCGAGGTCGATCAGGCGCGAGTCGTGCTCGTCGAGGCGGTCTTCGAGCGCGGCGCTGCTGACGCCGTGGTACCAGTGCCAGTTCTTGTCGGCGTCACCGCTGTTGACGACCATCACGGCGGCGAACAGCCGCTTGCCCTGAGACTCGTAGGTCTCGAGATCGATCAGGCGCGCGTTCTTCTCCGCGATCCTCGCCGACAGCTGCGTGGCGGTGAGGCCGTGGTACCAGTGCCAGCCGCGCGCGTAGACCCCGGTGTTGCGGACGGTCGCGACGCTGAAACGTGTGGGCGATGTGCTCTGCACTTCGATGTCGATGATGCGGTCGCCGTCGGCCTTGTACTTGTCCTCGACCTGTGACGCGGACAGTCCGTACCACCAGTGCCAGCTGGTTTGGACGGTCGAGTTGCGCTCGGGATCGGGGACCGCGGCGCCCGCCGGTGCGGCCGCGAAGGCGGCCAGCAGTAGTGAGGCAAGCACGAGGCCGAGCGCGCTCAGCACTCGCGGTGCGAGGGAGAGGTCGCGGGCCTTGACGGGCTGATCGTGCTTCGTGGTGAGGCGGGACATGATGGGCTCCTGGAGAGTGGGTTTGTGGCTGCGTGGCCAGTCTCCGTTTGCGCCGGCGTCTTCGCCTCAGGGGCGCACCCTGGTCTTTTGTCCCCGTATGAGCGCGACGATCTCAGGCATCCGCTGCGCCCTCAGGCTCGTGACCGCCGCCGGCACGGATGCGCTCCAGCGCAGCGGACAGCCCGATCCAGCCGCGAAACGGGCAGCGCTCGCCCTCGACGGTCGTCAGCCACCCCGTGATCGGGTCGGCATCCAGGTCGATGCGCAGGGCGAGCTCGATCTCGTCTCCGGCGGGCATGCGATGCATCATCGGCCGCCCGGCGATGCTTCGCGTCCGGGCCACACCCCGAGATCGCGGCGCGGCCGGTCAGGCCGAGGGCACCGCGAGCGCGTCCGCGAGCTGTGTGCGCGAGGTGACGTCGAGCTTGCGAAACGCGCTGCGCAGGTGGGTCTCGACCGTCTTGCCCGTGACGAACAGCGCCTGCGCGATCTCGGCGTTCTTCAAGCCCTCCGCGGCCAGCCGGCAGACGCGGCGCTCCGACGGTGTCAGCGCGTCGACGCCGCTGCGCATGACGCTGCGCGGTCGCGCTCCGAGCGCTGCGAGCTCCTCGCTGGTGCGCTCCGCGAGCCGGGTGGCGCCGCACGCGAGCGCCAGGTCCAGCGCCTCGTCAAGCGGAGCGCGCGCGTCGCGCCGCCTGCCGGCGCGCCGCAGCGCGGCGCCGAGCTCGTGGTATGCCCAGCCGCGCTCGAGCCGCGCCGGCGACTGCGCGTAGGCCGCAGCCGCGTCGGTCAGCAGCCCGAGGCCCTCGGCACCGCGCTCGAGGATCCCGAGAGCCATCAGCGCTCGCCCTCGCGCACGGTCCACTCCGCAGCGCTCCGCGAGCGCGAGCTCGTCGCGTGCGAGCCGGCAGGCCTCGTCGTGGCGATCGGAGCCGGCGAGCGCGAGCGCGAGGTCCGACCGCCACGGGACCATCGTGGGCGATCGGATGCCGTTGGCCTCGCAGACTTCGCCGACGCGCGTCAGCGTCGCCACCGCCGCGCCGGTCTTGCGGGCCGCGAGCTGCACCGAGCCGTGCGCGTGGCGCAACATGGCCACGACCATGACGCGCTCGAGCTCCGGCGGGATCGGGACGAAGCCTGCGAGCGCCTCCGCATGCGCAACATCGCCGCGCTCGAGCAGCAACAGCACCTGCGTCATCAGCGCCAGCAGGGTCGCGATGCCACGTGGCCCGCCCTGCATGGCGCTCGCGATGATCGGCTCGATGTCGGCCGCTGCCTCGGCAAGGCGACCACGCCGCCACGACGTGTGGCCGCGCAGCGCGGAGAAGCTCTCGTACGACGAGACGCGGCCGCGCTGCGACGACGACGCTACGCAGTCGCCGAAGAGCTGCTCGGCGCGGTCGAGGTCGTCGACCCAGAGATACGCCATGCCCGGTGCGTCACGCCACGTCACATTGACCGCGCCCGCGGCGTCGAGCTCGGCAACGGCGACCTTCACCCGAGCGAGGACTCGCTCGCGGGGCTCCCCCGCCACGAGATCGCGCAGCGCCAGGCAGGCCTGGACGGCGCCCGTCGCGGTCGAGCCGGTGGGGGTGCGCGCCTCGAGCGACGCGGCGCGCCCGGAGGTCTCGGCCATCCGCCCCGCCGGCCCGGCGATCGTCAACAGGAACGCCTCCAGCTCGAGCATGGGCGCACTCTCGTGCGGCGCATTGCGCTCGATGACCGCGAGCGTCGTGTCGAACGCCTCCCCGAAGGCGCCCGCGACGAAGAGCGTCTGCGCCAGGAGGAGCGTGATCTCGGCCGCCTCGTCGGGCAGCGGGGCGAGCGCGAGCGCCTCGCGCAGGTGCTCGACCGCTTGCGGCCGGCGCAGCGGGCTCTCCGCGCGCCCGAGCTTGAGCAGCAGCCTGCCCAGCCGCGGCGGCGCGGGGCGCTCTGCGAGGGCCCGCACGAGGTACGCGGCCGCGCCCTCCGGCGCACCGCGAGAGGTGGCCTGTGAGGCCGCGCGTTCGAGCGCTTCGAGCACCCACGGCTCGCCGGACGGCCCGGTCTGCATGAGATGCGCGGCGACCGACTCGAGCGGCAGGCTTGCCGTGAGGAGCGTCCGCGCGGCTCGCAGGTGCAGCAGCGCGCAGCGCGCGGGCGCCACCTCCGCTTCGACTGCCGCGCGCAGGATGGGATGCTCGAAACGACATGGCGAGACGGAGCGCAGCATGCGCAGCTCGAGCAGCGCGTCCGCGCCGGCGGCGACCTCGTCGACGTCCAGGCGGGTCAGCTCCGCGATCCAGCGGAGGTCCGCGTGCGGTTCGAGCAGCGCCACGGCCTCGGCGACGGCCCGCGCCTGCGCCGGCAGCCGGCCGAGGCGGGCCAGCGTCGCGTCGACGACCGCCCGCGGCGTCAGGCCTGCGATCTCCGGGATGCTCTCCGCTGTCGCGGCCAGGCCGCTCTCGCGCAGTGCGCGCAGCAGCTCGGTGACGTAGAACGGGTTGCCGCCGGTCGCCGCGTGGCACGCCGCGCTGAACGCGGGGTGTGCCTGCTCGCCGAGGACCGTGCCGGCGAGGCCGCCCACGGCCACCTCGCTGAGCGGCGCCGGGCTCAGCCGCCGCAGCCCATCGGTCGCGCGCAGCCGCTCGAGCAATCCGTCATCGCACCCCGGCTCGCCGGGGCGCGCGCCGAGCAGGACCGCGACGGGCAGGCCCTCGATGCGCCGCCCCAAATACGCCAGCCAGTTCGCCGATGCGCTGTCACTCCAGTGCAGGTCGTCGATGACAAGCAGCAGTGGCTGGTCGGCGGCGACGTTGGCAGTCAGCCAGTACAACCCGTGCGCGACGGCCGACGGCTCCGGCGAGCCCGAGGGCGCCACCCGCGGATCGACGACCGCGGCGGCATGAGCGGCGGCCCCGGCCAGCAGCCTCTCGCGCAAAGCGTCGTCAGCGCCCGCGAGCAGCGGCTCGAAGAGCTGGCGCACGACCGTGTACGGATAGGAGCGCTCGAGCGCGTCGCCTCGCGCGGCCAGCACGAGCATCTCGTCGGCGCGCGCACGCTCGCTGGCCGCTGCCAGAAGGACGGTCTTGCCGATTCCGGCTGACCCCTCCACCAGCAGCGCCGTGCCCGCGCCGGCGCGGGCCTCGCGCAGCACGCGGTCGAGTTCCGCGAGCTCGTCGGCACGCTCCAGCATGGTGGGAGATCCTCGCACGCGCGGGCCCGCCTCACGGAAAGCTGTGTGTGCCTCGCAAGGCCAGGGTGCGGGATCAGGGTTGGTCCCCGATGAACGCCGGGGGCGCTCGCGCGACGCTGCATCGCGCAACCTCCCTCCATTTGAAAGGCCTCCCCCATGAGCACCGTCGCTTACCCGCAGGAGATCACGGCAGATGACCCGGAGCTGACCCTCGGGATGATGAGCGACCTCGGCGAGGGCGAGTTGCTGGACGCGTGGAACAGCGTCCTCGACATCCAGACGCGCGGCTTCGGCCCGCGCGAGGTGCAGTGGCTGCGCGATGCGGGTTTCGGTGCCGGGCGGTCGGTGCTGGAGGTCGGCAGCGGTGACGGCAACTACGGCCGCTTCCTCGCGGAGAGCTTTCCGGACACGCGGATCCACGGCCTCGAGCCCACGCAGGCGCTCATCGATCGCGGCATCGAGACGGATGGCGAGCTGCCCGTCAACTACACGATCGTCGCGTGCCGCGTCGGCGACGAGCCGATCCCCGGTGGCGACGACGTGCGCTACGACGACTGCCTCCTGCGCTACGTCCTGCAGCACTCCTCCGACCCCGTGCGAATCCTCGAGGGGATCTACGACGCGCTCCCGGTCGGCGGCCGGGTGTTCGCGATCGAGGAGGACTCCGCGCTGTTCGTCAGCACCGAGGACTGGCCGGCATACGCCGCGTTCGTCGATCGGCTCGAGCGCGTGTACGCCGCCTGCGGAAGCGACTTTCAGACGGGCCGCAAGCTGCACGTGCTGGCGCGCGAGGCCGGCTTCGAGGTCGAGGACTTCCGGATCGCCCTGCGCAGCAACGTCGATCTTGGAACGGACCTGCTGGACTGGCTGATCGGCATGACCCGGATGCTGCATCACAGCAATCCGTCGATCCTCACGCGCGACGACCTCGAGTTCATCGTCGGAGACTTCACTCGACGTCGTGACACCGGTGACACCACGGTGTTCTGCTATCCGCAGGTCATGATGATGGCGACGAAGCGATCCGAGGCGTGAGCGCGCGAGGCCGGCCGTAGGTCGCGCGGCGCAGCAGCACCTCGAGCGGGCCGCGCCTCCCGGAGCGCGCGAGCGCGCCAGAGAGGACGACCGTCGCCACCCGGGTGGCGGTCGCAAGCAGGGCGGTCGTCGGTCGGAGCGCTCACGCGACCCTGCGCACGAGGAACATCACGGGTCGGGGCACGTACCTGGTCAAGGCCCGGCGAGTCGACGGGGTGTGCAAGGTCATCGTCACCGATGCAACACACGCGAGAAGAACCAGGCCGCCCACGCATCGTGCCGCGCGGGGCACCGGCGCGTGACGTGGGTCACGAGCGCGTAGGCCGCCAGGACAGGCGCGCGCGTATCGACCCGCCCACCCGCTGAAGCCGCGGGTGGGCGGGTGACGGTGCGGGAGGCTAGGTCTGTCCGCTGGTGCCGGTCCACCAGATCGGTGGCCCCGACGGCTCGTAGATGACGAGGTTGCCATCGTTCTGCAAGACCAGATAGGCGTGCGGATGACCGTGCGTGCCGCTCCACCAGATCGGCTGGCCGCTCGCGCTGTAGAGGACGAGGTTGCCGTCGCTTTGCATCGCGGCATACTTCGCGGCGCTGCCGCCGGTGTGTGTATGCCAGGTCGCGCGGCCCGTCGGTACGGAGTACAGCACGAGGTTGCCGTCGGTCTGCATGTACAGGCGGTAGAGACCGTTCTGCGAGTCCAGGAACTCGTTCGCCGTCAAGACCGCGTCGTCTGACAAGCGATACGGCACTCGCAGCTCTGAGAACAGCAGCCGGTTCGGCGATCCGTTGCCCGGGTTCGTCACCTTGCCGGTCGTTGCGTCATCCCTCAATGCGGTCGCTACGGAAGCGGGCGAGGCGGCCGGGAGGCGCTGCAGATGCAGCGCCGCAACACCCGCGACATGCGGGGCCGCCATCGACGTGCCGCTGATCTGGTTCGTCGCCGTGTCCGACGTCAGCCAGCTCGACGTGATGCTCTCGCCCGGCGCGAAGAGATCGAGGCATGTGCCGTAGTTTGAGAACGACGCGCGAACATCGGCCATGGTCGTCGCGCCGACCGTGAGAGCGTTGGCGGCACGCGCCGGTGACACCGTGCAGGCGTCGATCGGATTCCCCGCAAGGTCCCCATTGCCTGCCGCGACCGTGTAGGTCACCCCGTCGGCGATCGAGTTCTGCACGGCGGTGTCCAGCGCCGACGAAGCGGGAGCAAGGATGCTCATGTTCGCGACCGCCGGCTGGCCAGCCTGGTGGTTGCCGGTCACCCAGTTGATGCCGGCGATGATGACGGAGATCGGGCCCGAGCCTTCGCAGCCGAGCACGCGCACGGCCATGAGCGAGACGCCCTTGGCCACGCCGTAGGTCGAGCCGCCGACCGTGCCGGCGACGTGCGTGCCGTGCCCGTGGCAGTCGTCCGCGGAGCCACCGTCGATCGCGTCGTAGCCCGATACCGCGCGGCCGCCGAACTCGCTGTGGGTCAACCGCATGCCCGTGTCGATGATGTACGCCGTCACGCCCGCGCCCGTCGGCGTGTACGTGTAGCTGCCGTTCAGTGGCAGGTCGCGCTGGTCGACGCGATCGAGGCCCCAGGTCGCGCCGGACTGCGTCGTCGTTGCGCTGGCCAGCGCGTCGGCTTCGACATACGCGACATCGGGGTCGTTGCGGACGTCCGCGAGCGCCGCCGGAGGTAGCGACGCCGCGTAGCCCTTCAGTGCTCGGGTGTAGTTGTGGGTCACGCGACCGCCACGCGCGCGCGCCCGCCGCTGCGTGCGCTCCTTCGCCGACTCGCTCGCGGCGCTTTTCATGACAACGATGTAGTTGCCGGCGATGACGCCCGGCTTGCCCGTGCCGGTCAGCGGCGCGGCCGCCTGCGCCATGGAGGCGCAGGCACCTACCGCGACGACTGTCACCAAAGTGGTCATCGCAAGAACACGCGATCTCACTCTGGCTTTGAGGCCGCAGTGCGGCGAGTACCCATGCATGGGAAGTCCTTTCGTTCGAAACTTGCCAGCATCACTGGCAGAGAAATGCGTCGTGCTGCACGTCGGCTGCGCCGCAGTCAGCCATCCGGCGGGTGAACCGCCGGCTTTGTTGAAGGCCGGTCGGGTGAGGGCGGAGACACACCGTGAGTGCCCCGGCCGCAGCGCGCTAGGACCCCTTGGTGGCGTCGGCCACACCGCAGGGCGCGGACGGAATACGG
This sequence comes from uncultured Actinomycetes bacterium, assembly GCA_963839905.1. GTDB lineage: Bacteria > Actinomycetota > Thermoleophilia > Solirubrobacterales > Solirubrobacteraceae > CADCVQ01. Next base: position 234,808 of record CAWIXC010000024.1, read on the forward strand.
CGCCACCGACCTCGCGCGCTGCGGGCACCGACACGGATCCCGTCGTTCCGGCTGCTTCACGGCGTCGTCGACGGATCGGTGACGGCCGTGACCGTCGGGCCGGCGCCGCGACCCATCGACGACTGCCAGAGCACCGGGTCGGACGCGGTGCTCGCCGCATCGTGCGCCATCCGACCGTCCGCTGCGGTCGCTGACGTTCATCCTCCGCGGACGCACGCGTCGAGTCGAGAGCGGCGCCCATCGGGGGCGCGGCAGTGCGGCTGGCGCCTCAGCCCCCACGTCGAGGAGCTCTAACCGCCCTGCGCTTGCGCGATTGGCGTGCTTGACAGACGCGGGCGCGGTAGACGAGGCTGGCGCCCGAGATGGCCGCGGCGACTCACGGTCCCAGGATGCCTCCGAGTGCGACGATCCTCATGGTCCGTCACGCGGAGAAGCCCGACAAGGGAACCGGGCTCGCGCCGACCGGTCGTCAGCGGGCGCTTGCGTACCCGTCGTACTTCGAGAGCTACTCGCCGGATCACGGCAGCCCGCCCTTGAAGATCGACTACATCTTCGCGGCCGCCAACTCGGACGCGAGCTGCCGCCCGCAGTTGACGATCATGCCGACGGCGGTCGCGTTGAACCTGCCGATCGACGACGCGACCGCGGACGACGACTACGCCGATCTCGCCAAGCAGATCCGCCACGGCTCGCAGTACGCCGACTCGGTGCTCCTGATCTGCTGGCACCACGGCAAGCTCCTGGACCTCGCCGCCGAGCTGGGCGTGGCTCGGCACAAGCTTCCTCGCGAGGCGACATGGCCGAAGACCTGGCCCGGCGGCCCGCCGCCTGCGGGGACCCCCGACGTCTACGGCTGGATGCTGGTGATCGTCTCCGACGCCCACGGTGAGATCGACACGAGCCGGACCCGCTGCATCAACGAGCGCCTCATGCCCGACGACAACGCCAATCCGCCGGACGGCGCGTCCTGACCGATAGCGTGGCGGGTGCGCCGAGGCTTCACCCTCGGCGTCACGCCCCCGGGCCGCCTTCTAACGGTCGCGGGGGTTTTTCGTCTACCTGAGGTGTGACCGCCGAGCCCCGGGGTGGCTGTCGCTCCTTTGCGCGGGGCGCGATGCTCGGGGGCATGGTCACAACCACGCGGGGCCGCGCGTCGATCAAGCATCGCCCCGGCGGAACGCTCGCCATGCGACTCGCCGTGGCGATCGTGTGCGCCGCGGGCCTGATCATCGCGCTCTCCGGGTGCGGCGCCGGCGACCGGGATCCGCGCCTCGCCGTCCTGGACCGCGCCGCCGCGGCCGACGCGCCGTTCGGCGTGCGCTACCGCTTCAGCACCCGCTACACCGACGACGAGGGAGCCCACCGTCTCCGCGGTTACGGCCAGGCGGAGGCGGAAGGTCGCCGCAGCCGCGTGGTCGTCGTGCGCCGCGACACGCGCGGCGAGACGATCATCGACGGCCACGACGAGTACAGCGGAGGCGACTTCGCCCTCGCGGGGCTGATCTACTCGCCGCCGAACGTCCGCTGGACGAAGTTCGACCGTGCGAAGTTCCGGGATGCCGGCTACATCGACGAGGTGTGCGGTGCCGAGCTGCCGGCGAAGATCGCGGCGGTCCTCGCCGGCAGCGACCCGAAGCTGGAAAGGCTCGGCGCCACGCGCATCGGCGGCGTTCGCATGCGGCGCTATCGCGTGACCACGACCTACGGGCGGGTCCTCGACGCGCTCGCCGGCAAGGACGACGCGTCGCACTGCGACAAGCACGACAGGGCCGCGAAGCTTGTCGCGGATCTGTGGATCGATCGCCGGGACCTCGTCTGGCGGGTGCGTCTGCGCTACGACCTCGCCGACGGCCGGACGGTCGAGACGCGTGACGTCACGCGCTACGACCGAGGCGTGCACGTGAGGGTGCCGGCCGGCCGGACCGTCGGCGACGTCACCGACGCGGTGCTCAGGCTCACGGACGCCGTGTGCGAGACCGCGGACGACTGCTGACCGTGACTCCCCGAGCCAACCGCCCCGGCAGCTCGTGTTGGGCGTGAGTCTCAGGGAGCGGCGCTACCGCGGCAGCGGTTCAGCTGTCCGGATCGACACGCCGTGCGAGCAGGGCGGCCACGCGGTCCCACACCGCGGCGCCGGCGTCCGGGCGCGGGGGTAGGTGTTCGCGGGCAACTTGCCTGTCGCCGTCCTGTGCCTCGGGGTCTGCGCCGTACGCGAGCAGCAACTCGACCATCGGCAGGTCGAGCTCGTAGGCGGCGCGGCCCAGCGCGCTCATGGCGCTCGGGCCGCCAGCTTCGTCGATCGTCGCGGTGGCGCCACAGCGCAGGAGCGTCGCCGCCAGATCGTGCTCACCTTGCTCGGCGCACCAGCGCAGGGGCGAGTCGCCTTCGCCACTGACAACGTTGGGATTCGCGCCGGCACCCAAGAGCAGTCGGATGGCCTCCTGTTGTCCGCGATACACCGCCATGAGCAGCGGCGTGGCCTCGTCGGCGCCGTCCCACCCGTCGATGTCGGCGCCGGCGCGCAGAAGAATAATCAGGGCATCGATCGGACCGCCATGCTCCAGCTCCTCGATGGCGGCGTGCAGCGGCCGCCAGCGCGGCGGCTCGGGCTGAAGGCCGTTGGGGTCGGCGGACGTTGCAAGTTTCGTAGCGAGCAGGTCCGCATCGTGCGCCTCGATCGCGGCGAACAGGTCGTCGGAGGCCGTCACTTGTCGGCCATCGGGTGCCCGGGCGCGCAGTTGACCGCCTCAAGGTCGAGGCAGTGCCGCAGCCCGCTCTCGATGTCGTCGAACGGCTTCTCGTGGCGCTTGTCAGGCACGCCTCCAAAGCACACGTCCTGGATGCGTTGCCGCATCTCGAGGCATGCGCGTAGTGCGGCGATCCGCTTGCGGATCTCCGAGCACGGGCGCCGGGCAAGCCGCTTCGGGCTGACCCTCGCCGGGCTGCAGCTCTGGCTTGGAATCCGTCCGCACACGCGGTCCTTCTCCGCCTGAAGGGCATCGAGCACGTCGTCCTCGCATGTTTGCCCGATGTGGCGGCGGGCGGGCGCGGCGGATGCCGGCGGAGCCGCATGCGCCTGCTCCTTGAGACGCTTGGCGATGGCCCGCGTGACGGCCTCCGGGGTCATGTGTCGCACCGCGTCGTACTCCTCGACGTCGGCGTAAGGCATGCCCGTGATCGGGTTCAGCGTGTCCATCCACGGCGGCGCCGTCTCGCTCGGCCAGAGGGCTAGGGCGATCCCCCCGATGATGATGATCGCGATGCTGCCACCCGCCCCGAGCAGCGGCGCGGCGGGCAGCGGAGACGGCAGCGGCGGGCGCATCAACGGGCCCGGGCTCGGCGGCGGTCGCAGCCACGGCGAAGGAGCGACCGGAGGCGCCGCCGGCACGGGCCCGCGAAGTAGCGCCACCGAGAGCGGCGGACCGACGAATGCCTGCGCAGCCGGCGGCGGAGTCTGCCTGTCCGGACCTACGGTGTCTTCGAACGTGCGACCCCTGACGGCGCGTGCGAGCTTGCGCTGCAGGTCGTCGTCACAGGAGCCGCCGCACGTGCACGTCCCGGCGCAGCGCGCGAGGACCGCGCCGGACGGCCGGGAGGGGGCGCGCGCGGGCGACGATGCGGCGCCAACGCCGGCCGCGGTGTGCGACGCGGCGAACGTCCGGTCCGAGCGAACCGCTCGACCGGCTGCAGTGCCTGCCGGCTCCGACTGCGGTGGCTCTACTGCGTGCGCATGACTCATCGCGTCAAGTCTCTCACCGAAGCGCACATGGTTCCAGTGGCCGACGTGCAGCATTCCGGTGAGGTGCTCTCGCGCGACCGTCAATAGGCCCACAACGATCGTGGTTTGTGGCAAAGGTGTCCATTGCCATCAACCGATCGGCCGAGCCAGGCCGCGGTCAAGTACCGATCAGATCAGGTGCCCGGCGGCGTCGTGGCCGGCGGGGTGGGGCGAGCCCGCTTTCGCGGCGGTGGCTTGACGTGCCGCTTCATCGCGTCCGGAGTGTTGTCGGAGGTGTAGTTCTGACCGAGCACGCGTGCGTACGAAGGCGGGATGTAGTACTTGCCGTACTTCTTGTCCGACTTGGCTGTCTCGGTGGGATAATCGCCCAGGACCTTAGTCATCGCCCAGTTACATTCCGCGCAGTGGTCCTTGTCGCAGCCCATCGCGAACAGGCTGTAGACCTGTGCCCGTTGATTGAGGTACTGCAGCATCTCGCCTTCGGCGTGCGCCTGCTCGGCGCGGATCACGTGATATCGCAGCTCCTCGGCCTTCTCCCGCAGGGGCTTTGCCAGCGGTCCATCGGCATTGCTGGCACACATCCTGCGCAGCGTGCCGTCCACATGTAAGAACGCGGCGCAGACGACCGTCGTGGCGCCGAAGGACTGATTCGCCTTGCGCTTGCCCGTCCGGTCCATCACGAACTCCGGGATCTCGTCGTGAATGGTCTTCGCGTCGGCGGCAAGATTCTGCGTCTCCGTAGGCGAGCGCGCTCGATTGTCCACCTTCGGCTTGACGCGGGCATCCCCCTCCCGATCCGTCGACCACTTCCCCCTGGAGCTGCGGCGCCCTTCGCGCTTCGTGTAGTTGAACACGTGCGGCGAGTACACGATCGTCCGGGCCCCGAACATCGCTTGGTCACGCTTGTCGGTTTCCGTCTCCGAGTCGCTGTCTGAGGCGTCGGCGTCGAACGTCATGGGATCGCCCCAGGAGATCGCGGGCGCCGCGGCCGTCTTATGGGCTTCGGCTAGCACGGCATCCCAATCCGCGTGCTCGTGCACCGTCGGCTCGGAGAGCCACTTGCGGACGAGTGCGAGCGTGCCAGGCCCCAGCATGGTCGCCCGGCCGAGGACGGAGGCCGGTATCGCCGCCTGCGCGGTGACACCCTTGTCGAACGAGATCGCGCGCTGAATGGCCGGGCTAGCGCTCGCCGCTTCGCCCGCGAACAGCGCGGCGATGGCCTGGTTGCCGACGCTGCGCTGTAGCAAGCGGATCTGCTCCGGCGTCACACGGTTGCCGTCGAGCCCGGCGGCAGGACCGGGACGCCCCGGCCGGCGCGCGACGTGCGCCGCGCGAACGGGCGAGCCCCCGAGGTCTACGCGCTGATGCTGTCGGACCTGCACGGCATCGCGAGCCTACCAAGCGCGGTCCTGTCAGCGCGTTCGTCAGCGGCCCGGTGTCCTGTCGTTGGAGACCGCGTCCTCGAGGTCGTCCGCGAACGCGTCCGCGTCGCGCGTGCGCACGTAGGTCGACACCGCGTCGTAGAAGCCTTCCTGGAACTCCGGGCTCATCGCCTCGCCATGGGCGATCGACAGCAGCACCGGCAAGCTCCACAAGGCCTGCGACGACGCGCGCTGGTAGCCCGTCAGCGACGACACGTCGACATCGCGCACGACCGGGACCGACCCCTTCGCCCTGCTGAATGCAAGCTGTGTTCGCGGGGTCGTCGATGGTGCCGAGGAAGGCGAGCGCGTTCTTCGCGTTCTGCGCCTTCGTCGCGGCGACGAAGACGTCGACGACGGCCAGGAAGCTCCCGCCCGTTCCGGGGAAGGCCGTCGAGCCGAAGTCCTCGTCCTCCTTGGCGCCGGCGGCGACGAGCTCGCCGAACGCCGAGTCGTTCATCGACTCGAACGCGCAGCCACCCGACGCGAGCTTCTTCGTCGCGGCGTCCCAGGTCAGCCCGCTCGCCTGCGGGTCGGTGTAGCGCAGCAGCTCACCGAAGCGCTCGAGCGCCGCCTGCGCGCTGTCGCCGCGCCAGTCGAACTCGTCGTCCACGACGTCCTCGTAGCCGCGACTGCTGATCAGGCTCAGGAGGGTGTTCTCGAACAGCTCCACCGTTGTGAACCGGTCCTGCCCGCCGAGGCACAGCGCCACCGCCCCCGAGGCCTTGACCTGCTTGAGGTCGGACACGAACGCGTCGAGCGTGTAACCGGTCGCTGGAGCGCTGACCCCCGCCTGCTCGAGCAGCTTCTTGTTGAACCACAGGACGTTGCCGCGGTGCGCGCCGGTCGGGACGCCGTACGGGCGCCCGTCGCGCATGACCGACCGCAGGATCGTGGGGTGCATCCGCGCGGGCTCGCGCCCGAAGACCGGCGCCACGCTGCGGACCACGCCGCGCCTCGCATAGCCCTGCACCGCCTTGCCCGCGAACGTCTGCCAGACGTCGGGCGGGTCGTCGTCCTGCAGCCGCTTCGCAAGCTCGACCCTCGCCGTCGACCCCGCTCCGCCCGCCACCGCGGCGTTGACGGCTTCGACGCCCGGGTTCAACCGCCCGAACGCCGCGAACAGCGTGTCCAGCGCCGCGGCTTCGGATCCCGACGTCCACCACGACACCACTTCGAGCTGCGAAGTGTCCTTCGTCGCGCTCGTCGGCGTGTCGTCGCCGCACGCGGCCAGCACGAGGGCGAGCGCCGCGAACACCACGGCCGCCGCGCAGCGCCGGCCGGTCACGCCACACCGCCCGCCGGCCGCACCGGTGCGACGGGGCCGACGGGCTCGGGGACAGGCTCGCCCCCGCCGACGCTCGGCCCCGCCTTCAGGTCGTAGATCGCATAGAGGCCGACGACGACGAAGAGGCCGGCCGGGACGACGAACGAGAACGCCGGGCTGGTCGAGTCGACGAGCGCCCCCTGGATCAAGGGCATGATCGCCCCGCCGACGATCGCCATCACGAGGCCGGCGGCACCGAACTTCGTCGCCGGGCCGAGGCCCTTCAGCGCGACGCCGTAGATCGTCGGGAACATCAGGGACAGGCAGAAGGACACGGCGACGAGGGCGATCACGCCGGCCATGTTCGGGCTCGACATCGCGACCAGGCACAGCACCACGGCCAGGAACGCGAGGACCGCGAGCACCCGGGTCGCACGGACGCGGCCGATGACCCAGGTCATGATGAAGCGCGAAGCGAGGAAGACGAGCAGGCTGATCTGGAGGTAGAAGCCGCCCTTCTCGAGGCTTCCGCCGAGCGCCTGGCCGACGTACTGGATGAGGTACGTCCACACGCACACCTGCGCGGCGACGTTGCAGAACTGCGCGATGACGCCGTAGCGGTAGCGCTTGTTGCGCCACAGCACACGGCGGATGTTGCCCATCTCGCCGGCGTCCTCGTCGGCGTCGGGGAACTCCTCGACGATCGGCGGCGCCTTCTGGCTCGCGATCGCGACGGCGATCATGATCAGCAGGAGGCCGAGGCCGAGATAGGGCGCCATCACCGCGCCGAGCTCACCCGCCCGGATCGTGTGCAGCTCCGCCGCCGACAGCGAGCCCACGTCGACCGGGTCGGCGAGCTTGGGCAGGATCATCGTCGCCGCGACGAGGACGCCGATGTTCGTCCCGACCGGGTTGAACGCCTGCGCGAGGTTCAGCCGGCGCGTGGCCGTCTTCTCCGGGCCGAGCGAGAGGACGTAGGGGTTGGCGGACGTCTCGAGGATCGAGCAGCCCGCGGCGATCGCGAAGAGGGCGACGAGGAACGCTTCGTAGGTCATGATCTTGCTCGCCGGATAGAAGGCGAACGCGCCGAGCGCCGCGAGCCCGAGGCCGGTGAGGATGCCGACCTTGTAGCCGAAGCGCCGGTTGAGAAACGCGGCCGGCAGCGCGAGCAAGAAGTAGGCGCCGAAGTACGCGAGCTGCACGAGCGACGCCTGGAACGTGCTCATGTCGAAGATGCGCTTGAAGCCCGCGACCATCGGCGTCGTCAGGTCCGCCGCGATGCCCCAGGCCGTGAAGCACGAGATCAGGGCGATGAACAGCAGGAGCTGGCCGCTGCCGATCAGCGGCTCGCTCCGCGTGTCCTCCGGCTCCTCGGCGATCGACCCTTCGGCGATGCTGCTCAACAGCTCACCCTCCCGTCGCGCACGCTACATCTCGCGCAGCGAGATCGCCACCTCCTCGAGGAGGTCCATGCCCTCCTGCATGCCGGCTTCCATCCCGGAGCCGACGATCATGTCGCGCAGCTCCTTGCTCGTCGTCTGCACGAGCAGCTCGAGCGTCGTGCGCCCGTCGCGCTCCGTGAACGTCACGATGTTCAGCGGCTCGTCCTCGGCGGGCAGCGGCTCGGCCCCCGGCATCTCGTAGACCTCGGTCGTCACGATCCGCTCATCCGGCACGAGCTCGCGGTACTCGCCGTGGAAGGCGACCTCGAACCCGCCGCTCGCGACCATGACGTAGCGCCACGTGCCGCCGACGCGCAGGTCGATCTCGGCGACGGTCATCTCGCCGCGCTTGCCGCTCCACCAGCGCTTGACGAGCTCGGGCGTCGTCCACGCCTTGTAGACGAGGTGCTTGGGCGCGTCGAACTCGCGCGTGATGAGGATCTGCTCATCGGTCGGAAGCGTCACCTTCGCGCTGCCGCTACTCGTTGCCGTCATCACCTTGCTCCTTGCTCTTGAGGTCGTCGAGAACGTCGTCCAGCAGGTCGAAGCGCTCCGACCAGGAGCGCTCGTAGGCCTTCACCCAGTCGTGGATCGGCTTGAGCGCGTGGCCGTTGACGCGGTACAGCCGCTGGCGGCCCGCGTCGCGCACGTCGACCGCGCCCACCTCGCGCAGCACCCGCAGGTGCTTGGACACCTGCGGCTGCGTGAGCCCGAGCAGGCCGACGAGGTCGTTGACGGGGCGCTCTCCCCCGGCCAGGAGATCGAGGATCTCCCGCCGCCGGGGCTCCGCTACCGCGTTGAACGCATCTGCCGTGGTCGCGGCTCGTGCCATGCTTCGCGAGAATACATGCCGATATCGGAATATGTCAAGCGCCGGTAGCCTCCCGGCTCGGCATGGAGACCGTCGACGAGTTCCTGATCGTGGAGCGCACGTACTGCGACGACGACTCCAAGCTCTCGGTCGGGCTGGCGAACATCCACGCCGAGGTGCCGGGCATCGAGGCCAACAAGGACAAGATCCTGCGCGCCGTGCGGGTCTTCGCGGAGCGCGGCGTGAACATCTGCGTGTTCCCGGAGTTCTGCCTGTCGGGCTACTTCTGGGACGAGCGCGAGGACTGCCTGGCGTACATGCGCGAGGCCCTCGCCGAGGAGCACGCCGGTTGGATCGAGCGTGAGCTGCAGCCGTTGATCGTCGGCGGGCTCGAGGCGATCGTCCTGAACAACCTCACCGCGGGCAGCGCCGAGGACTGCTTCCTGAACCGCACGTTCGTTGTCGGCCGCGACGCGGACTACCTGGCCGACGAGAACACCTACGACAAGGTCTTCCTGCCGGGCATCGAGAAGGACTACACCGAGAGCGGCCGCGACGACCGGCTCGTGGTGCACACGCGGCACGGCCGGCTCGGGTTCACCACGTGCTACGACTACCTCTTCAGCGAGTTGCTGCGCGAGTACGCGATGGTGCAGGAGGTCGACGCGATCGTGCAGATCGCGTCGTGGCGGGCCGCCGGGGTACGCGACTACCCCGCGATGAACCGCCGCTCGGACCAGTACTACGGCGACCTGTGGGACGCCGTCATTTCGGCGTCGTCGGCCACCAACCAGGTGTGGACGATCGCCTGCAACGCGGTCGGACGCCACGGCGTCACCGGCGCGCCGTTCTGGGGCGGCTCGGGGATCTGGGCGCCTTCGGGCATCTGCCTCGTCCAGGCGTCACATACGCGCGAGGAGCTCGTGATCGTCCACAACGTCGACATCGAGGGCGCGCGCGACTTCGAGCGCGAGGACTTCGACTACGGCTTCGACTTCAAGCAGATCTACCGCCCGCTCGAGGACGGAAGCACCTACACCCGCGAGGTGTGACCTACGCGTCGTCGACCTGCGCGCCGTCGAGCTCCGCCGCGCGCTCGCGGTGCGCGTCGGCGTCGGCGCGCTCGCTGTGGCGCTCGTCGAGCCAGGCGATGATGTCGTCGGCCTCGCCCGTGATCGCCGTGCCGTCTTCGAGCAGCAGCGCCGGGATCTCGTCCGTGCCGGTCTTGCGGCGCATCTCCTCGCGGTCCGCGCGCTCGGCGGGCACCGGGCGGGCGACGAACGAGACGCCGAGCTCGGTGAAGCGCTCGCGCACGCGCGCCGAGTGCGGGCACCACTCCGCCTGGTAGAGCTCGATCACACCGGCACGCCTACCCGCCCGCGAGCGCCCGCGAACGAGGCCGAGCCGGGCGGCGCGCCGCAGCAGCGCGCGCGGCGACGATCCAGGCCACCCCCCATGCGGCGAACAGCGGCGACCACAGGGCGAGATCCCAGACGGCCGGATAGCCAGGGTCGCCATCGACGACGCCCGTCAGCACGACGATGTCGCTCAATCTGCCCCAGCCCGCGCGCAGCACCATGGCGGCGCCGATGACCGCGGGCAGGCCGACGACGAGCAGGCGGGGCAGGCGCGAGGCGCGGACGGTGGCGACCGCGAGGCCGACCCCGACGGCCGCCAGCAGCACGGAAGCCCAGTGTCCGGCGACCGCCCACGACTCGCGCTCAAGCAAGTCCTGCCGGGCGTCGGCGGGCAGCGGGGTCTGGCGGACGAGCAGCTCGCCGCCGAGGGCCCAGTCGAGCTTGAGCGCGCCGTAGACGATGCAGATCGCGGCGGCGACCAGCGCCGCCCGCCCGCCGGGCCGCGCGGCGGCGCCGACCGCCCGCCGGCGCTGGCCCGCGGCGGCAAGCACCGCCCGCCGGGTCCCGCGAATCGCGGCGCCGACCACACCTCGCCCGCCTCCGCCGCCGTGCCGCGGGCGAGCACCACGGACCGCCGCCGTCGCCAGCACGGCCCACGCACCGAGCGCCGCGACGCCGAGCACGAGCGAGTCGATGCCCCACTGGCCGTGGTCCTCGCGCAGGCCGGTGAGCGACGTCACGACGACGAGCGCACCGGCGATGTTGCCCAGCAGCGCCACGACGGTGCCGGCCGCGAGCAGCATCCGCGGCACCCGGCGCCCCCAGGGCTGCACGAGCGCGAGCGCGAGCGCCACGGTGAGCAGCCCGACGGCGGCGTTGCCGAGTTGCGCGAGCGCGATGTCGCCGGAGAAGGCCTCGTAGGCCTGCGGCGGCGCGGGATGACCCGGCACCCCGAGCTCCTCGCGGCCGGCCATGGCGACCTTCCCGATCGCGTACTGCAGCCCAAGGATCGCGGCGGTCCAGCCGGCCTGACGTGGGGCGATTGCGTCATGAGTGGTCGAGCGCATGCCACCAAGCTAGGTCCGCCTTGGTCGGCCGCGGGTGGCGCGTTCGCCGGCGGCGGCGCGACCCCCGGATGACCCGCGCCGATACCTGCGATGGATGGCGATGCTCCTACGCTGTGGGAATGCTGGCGCGCGCGCACAGCTGGGTCGACCGCCATCCGCTGGTGAGCGACGCCGCCCTCGCGGCGGCCCTGCTCGCCTTCGCGATCAGCACGCTGTTCAGCGAGGACGCCGACGCCGGCGCCGCCAGCGTCGTCTTCTCGGTCCTGCTGACCGCACCGCTCGCCCTGCGGCGCCGGCATCCCGTCGCCGTCTTCGCCGCCGTGATGCTCGCGTGCGGCGCGCAGCTTCTGCTCGTCGACGAGTTCCTCGCCGCGGACTTCGGTGCGCTCGTCGCGCTCTACACCCTCGTCGCCTACGCGCCACGGCGATTGGCGGCGAGCGGCCTCGGCGTCGCGCTCGCCGGGGCCGTCCCGTTCGCGCTGCATTTCGACGAGAGCTTCTCCTCCGCGCCCCTGCTCACCTGGCTCGTCCTGGTGCTGCACATCGTGCTCGCCGCCGCGTTGGGAGACCGCATGCACGCTCGCGTGCGCGACCGCGAGAGCCTCCGGGAGCGCGCGCGGATGCTCGCCGCCGAGCGCGACCAGCAGGCGGAGATCGCCGCAGCCGCGGAGCGCACGCGGATCGCGCGCGAGCTGCACGACGTGGTCGCGCACTCGCTGTCGGTCGTCATCGCCCAGGCGGACGGCGGGCGCTACGCCGCCGGGCACGATCCGGGCGCGGCGATCTCGGCGCTGCGAACGATCGCGAAGACCGCCCGGGAGGCGCAGGCCGAGATGCGCCGGGCGCTCGGCGTCCTGGGCGAGCGACCGGACGAGCCGCTGCGCCCGCAGCCGGGCGTCGAGGAGCTCGACGAGCTCGTCGCCCGCACGCGCGAGGCGGGACTGACGGTGCGGCTCGTCCACGAGGGCCTGCCCCGCCCGCTCGCCCCGGCCAGCGGCCTCGCCGTCTATCGCGTGGTGCAGGAGGCGCTGACGAACGTCCTCAAGCACGCCGGCCCGCGGGCAAGCGCGCGCGTCGTGCTCGGCTGGGAGGCCGACCGCGTGACGCTGCTCGTGCGCGACGACGGCACTCAAACGGCAGCGCCCGGCGACGGCCGTGGTCGCGGCGTGGCAGGGATGCGCGAGCGTGTCCACGCGCGCGGCGGAACATTCAGCGCCGGGAGGGCCGGCGACGGCGGCTTCGAGGTGCGGGCCACGATCCCCGTCGACGGCGCGCCCGCGCGAACGCCCGCGGAGACGCGATCGTGAGCGCCGCGATTCGCGTCTTCCTCGTCGACGACCAGGCGCTCGTGCGCGCGGGGCTCAAGCTCGTGATCGCCGCGCAGCCGGACATGACCGTCGTCGGCGAGGCCGGCGACGGGCGCCAAGCGCTCGAGGCGCTCGGCGTGACCACCGCGGACGTCGTGCTCATGGACGTGCGGATGCCCAAGCTCGACGGCGTGCAGGCCACCGCCCGCCTGATCGAGCGCGACGGCGACGCCGCGCCGCGCGTCGTGGTCCTGACGACGTTCGACGTCGACGAGTACGTGTTCTCCGCCCTGCGCGCCGGCGCGAGCGGGTTCATGCTCAAGGACGCAGAGCCCGAGGAGCTGCTCGCGGCGATCCGCGCGGTCGCGGCCGGCGACGCCGTCGTCGCCCCGAGCGCGACCCGCAGGCTCCTCGAGCAGGTCGCGGACCGCCTGCCCGGCGCGGGCACGCACGACGCGCGGCTCGACGCCGTGACCGAGCGCGAGCGCGCGGTGCTGCTCGCCGTCGCGGCCGGCGCGTCGAACGCCGAGATCGGCGAGCAGCTGTTCATGGCCGAGGCGACCGTCAAGACCCACGTCGGGCGGCTGCTCGCAAAGCTCGGCGCGCGCGACCGCGTCCAGCTCGTCGTGTTCGCTTACGAGCACGGCGTCGTGCGCGCCGGCCCCTAACCGCGCCTTCGGTCGCACCCCGGCATCGCCCTCGGGTCGTAGAAGCCCGCGACCTCGGGCGGACGAGATCGGCCCGCGCCACGGCCAGCATCGACGGCATGAGCACACACGCCATCGACATCCGAATCCGGGCCGCGCACGACGGGCGGCCCGTGCCGCGCTGGGCGACCATCGCCGCGCACCTCGTCCCGCTCGTCACGCTGCCGTCGGCGCTGTGGCGCCTCGGGCTCGTCCTCGGGTTCTCCATGGGGATGGTCGACGGCGGCGCCGAGGTCCAGGTCGGCGGCTGGGAGAGCGTGTACATCGTCGGGCTCAGCGTTGTCTCCGAATCGGTGGCCCTGCTGACGCTCGGCCTCGTCCGCCCGTGGGGCGAGCGCGCGCCGGCGTGGTTTCCATTCATCGGCGGCCGCCGGCTGAGGCCGTCCGCCGTCATCGCGCCCGCCGCGATCGGCGCGGTCATGCTCGCGTGCATCTGGGCGTTCGCGTTTCGCGACTTCCCCGACGTCGGCACCATCGAGTACACGCATCCCGGCTGGCACGCGCTGCTTGTCGCCTGCTACACGCCGCTGATGCTGTGGGCCCCGCTGCTGGGCGCCGTCACCTGGGCGTACTACCGCCGGCGCTGCCGCGATTAGGGGCCTGTGATAGCCATGCAGGTCGTGAAGCGCGTTCTGAAGGTGCTCGTCGCGTTGGTGGTCCTGGTGGGCGGCGCAGTCGCGCTTGGCAACTACGTGCTCGACAGCTCGGCCGGGACGGGGGCGTCGTACGGCCAGCCGATCCGCGAGATCGTCGTGAGATCCGGTGCCGGCGACATCGATCTGGTGCCGGCCAGCAAGCGCGTCGACGTGCGCTCGGACGGACACTACGTCCTCAAGCGGCCGAGCTACGAGCAGTCCGTCGAGAACGGCGTGCTCACCATCGAGACCGATTGCGCCACGCAGGTGCTCAAGTGCTACACGGACCTGCGGATCGCCGTTCCACGCGGCGTGACGGTCACGATCGACGCCGAGGACGACGTCTTCGTGCGCCAGGTCGCGCTGCGCGCCGCGCACATCAAGAGCGACTCGGGCGACGTGCAGCTCGCGCTCGTAGGCCGTCAAGGGCTCGTCTGGGCGCATTCGGACTCCGGCGTCGCCGAGGTCATCGCGGCGGATGCGCGGGCCGTCGATGCGCAGTCGGACTCCGGCGACGTCGCGGTCGACGTGTTTCGCCGGGCGCCCCGGCGCGTCGTCGCCCGCAGCGACTCGGGCACCGTCCAGGTCCTTGCCCGCAAGGGCGCCTACGCGATCGACGCGAAGACCGACTCCGGCGACCTGAAGGTCGTCGGGCTCTCGCGCAACGACCGCGCGCGCCGGTCGATCGAGGCGTCGTCGGACTCCGGGGACGTCACGCTGCGCGCACGGTCATCCACGCCCTGACGCCGCGTCGTGCGGCACTGGCGGCCGGCTGCGCTCGGGGACTGGTGGTGGCGGCGTGCCTGGCGGGCGCCGCGCCCGCGGCCGCGGCCGCGGCGACCAACGTCGTCGCCTACGCGCCCACCGCGAAGATCGGGCCCGTGCTCACCGGCGATGCCGTGGCCTGGGGCGAGGGACGCGAGGCATTCTCGCAGCGTGGGAGCTTCGGGCTGCGCGTCGCGGACGCCGCAGGTTCGATCCGGACGGTCCTCACCGTGCCCACCCGCCCCGGGTCCCGGCCGCTGTGGACCCGGCTGCTCGGGAGCACCGGCGGGCTTGTCGCCGGCTACGACGTCGTGCGCGACGACCGCGACCCGATCGAGGAGCCCGAGCTTCGCTCGAGGATCGCCGCTGCGGTGACGCCCGCCGCGGGCGTTCGCAGGGTCGCCGGCACGCCGCTGCAGCTCAGCGCCGCGACGCTGCTCGTCGACCGCAGCCCGGACGGGCCCACGCGGCTCGTGCTCGTCGACCTCACCGGCGCGCTGGCCGACCAGGACGTGACCCCGGCGGCGGGCCTCGCTCCCGAGGCCCTTCCGGGCGTGCGCGACGCCCGCGTCGCCGGGGACTTCCTCGCCGTCGTGCAACAGGTGCCCTCGGAGGAGGACTCGCTCAACCCGGACGTCGTGATCAGCGTGTTCCGGCGCAGCACGCGCACGCGCATGTACGCGCTGCGCCGGCGACCGGACTGGACGATCGCCGACCTCGCGCCCGACGGCCGCCTGCTGCTCGCCGAGCAACTCGGCGGGATCATCGCCGGAACGCGCTACCGGCTGCACGTCGTCGCCCCGGTCGCCACCCCGGCCCCGCGCCTGATCGCGCCGGGGATGACCTCCGAGACGGCGCGGATCGCCGGCGACGAGGCGATCGGCGCCCGCGCGGTCGGCGGCCGCGGCGTGCAGCCCACCGCGTTCCCGCTCGCCGGCGGCGCGCCGCGCCCGCTCGGCGCGCCGGTCACCCGGATCGACGGCCTCGATGCCACCGCCGAGACGGT
This sequence comes from uncultured Actinomycetes bacterium, assembly GCA_963839905.1. Lineage (GTDB taxonomy): Bacteria > Actinomycetota > Thermoleophilia > Solirubrobacterales > Solirubrobacteraceae > CADCVQ01. The sequence continues at coordinate 250,333 of CAWIXC010000024.1, forward strand.
CGCGTGGCGCAGCGACGACGGCTGCGTGCTGCGCGCGCCGCTCGCCGCCCCGGCCGACGCCGCCCTGCCGCCGGGCGCGTGCCCGCGCGCCGCCGTGACGTTCCCACCCGTGCAGGGCCTGTTCGCAAACCGTCGGCGGGTGCTGCGCATCAGCGTCGGCTGCCCGGGCGCTCCGCCTCCCGGCTGCCGCGGCACGGTCACGCTGCGCCTCGTCGCCAGCCGGCGCGGCAAGGCCGTCCGGCTGGCCGCCACCCGCATCGCGGTCGCGTCGGGGACGACGAAGAACATCGACCTCCGGCTCTCGCGCGTGGCGACGCGGATCGCGGCCCGCCGCGGCGACGACGGCCAGCTGCGCGCGACGGTCGCCGATCCCGCGGGGCGCATGCGCACGACGACGCGCGAGCTCTTCCTGACGGTGCCGGGAACCGCCCCTAATCGCGCAGCGCCGCGACGCGCCGCTCGAGCAGCCGCCGCTCGGCGTCGTCGTGGACGAGCGCCAGCGCGCGATCGTAGGCGTCGCGGGCCTCGCCCGCCCGGCCGAGCCGGCGCAGGAGCTCGCCGCGCGTCGCGTGCAGGTAGTGGTACTCGTCAAGCGCCACGCCGTCGACGATGTCGAGGCCGGCCTGCGGCCCCTGCGCCTCGGCGACCGCGACCGCGCGGCTCAGCTCGACGACCGGCGAGCCGGTGAGCCTGGCGAGCTCGCCGTACAGCGCGGCGATCTGCGGCCAGTCGCGCGGCTCGTCGGCGTGCAGGGACGCGATCGCCGCCTGCACGACGTACGGCCCGCGCCCGCGCAGCGCCAGCGCCCGGTCGAGCATCCGCCGCCCGCCGGCGATCTGGCGCTCGTCCCAGCGTGAGCGGTCCTGGTCGTCGAGCAGGACGACCTCGCCGTCCTGCAAGCGCGCCTCGCGACGGGCGTCGTGCAGCGCCATCAGCGCCAGCAGGCCGTGGACCTCGGGCTCGTCGGGCATGAGCTCGGCGAGCGCGTGCCCGAGCCGCAGCGCCTCGGCCGCGAGGTCGCCGCGCGCGGGCGGGCGCGAGTAGCCCTCGTTGAAGATGAGGTAGACGACCGCGAGCACGGCGGCGAGCCGGTCTGGCAGCAGGTGAGCGGCGGGCACCCGGAACGGGATCCCCGCCGCCTTGATCTTGCGCTTGGCGCGCACGAGGCGCTGCGCCATCGTCGCCTCGCCGACGAGAAACGCGCGGGCGATCTCGTCGGTGGTCAGGCCGCCGAGGGTGCGCAGCGTGAGCGCGACCTGCGCCTCGGTGGCGAGCGCCGGGTGGCAGCAGGTGAAGACGAGCTCGAGGCGCTCGTCGGGAAACGTCGTGGTCTCGTCCATCGGGTCCTCCGCTGCCTCGGGCACGTCGAGCAGGCGGGTCTTCGCGGCCAGCGTCCGATCGCGGCGGATGCGGTCGATCGCCCGGTTGCGCGCGGTCGTCACGAGCCACGTCCGCGGACTGGTCGGCACACCGTCGCGCGGCCAGCGCTCCGCCGCGATCGCAAAGGCCTCCTGCGTGGCTTCCTCGGCGAGGTCGAAGTCGCCGAGGAAGCCGATGAGCGCGGCGAGCACGCGGCCCCACTCGTCGCGGAAGACCTGGTCGAGGACGGTCACCACTCCTTGGTCGGCCTGATCTCGACGCCGCCGCCCATGCTCGCCGCCGGGATGCGCGACGCCAGCTCGATCGCCGCGTCGAGGTCGTCGGCCTCGTAGAAGCAGTAGCCGCCGATCGACTCCTTGAGCTCCGCGAACGGGCCGTCGGTCGTCAGCGTCTTGCCGTCATGCACGCGCACGGTGGTCGCCATCTCCGGCGACTCCATGCCGATCCCGGGCGTGAGCCCCGGGGTCTCGTTGAGCGCCTTGTACGCCGCATAGACGGCGCCCTGTTCGGCCTGCGAGAGGTCGCTCCAAGCGTCGGTGCCGGGGGTCGGGGTGGTGCCGTGGTGGATCAGCAGCATGTACTTCATCGCGTCCTCCTTCTTAGGGAATGGTCGCGTAGGAGACGAACGGCGGCGGCTGAAATCGACAGCCGCGCGCGAAAACTTTTCGTCAGCGGCACGACTGCTTGCCGCGCACCTTGAGCAGCGCGTCGACGAGCCCGGCGAGCGCGTCCGCGATCTGAGGGCTGAGGCCGGCGAGCTTCGTGCGGATCTGCGCGAGGTCCTCGACGGGCGAGCGGCTCTGCCACTTCGAGGCCATGACCCTGCGCATGACCGAGAGGCGCTCGGCGGACAGCGAGAGCGCCGTCCGCGCGGCACTCGCCGGCGTCGGGGTCTTGGCCGCCGCTGCGGCGGGGCTGAGGGCCGCGGCCGCGATGACCGCGACGAGCAGCACGGCAAGGCGGGGACCTGGGGCGGCGGGATGGATCTGAGGTGACATCGGCTGCCTCCTTCTTTGGTGTCTTTGCGGCCTGCGCCCGCGGCGGTCCCACGCTGCCGAGCACGCAGTCTCAGGATGGCGAATGGTCGCGGCGGACGCCGTTCATCTAGCCGTAACGGGGCGTAGGATTGCGACCTTCATGGCGAGCTGGAGCGAGATCGAGGCCGCGGAGCCCGAGTTCGTGGCGCGGGCGCGCGAGCGCCTGGACGCCGGCGTGCACAAGACGATCGCGACGCTGCGCGCTGACGGCTCGCCGCGGATCAGCGGCATCGAGATCTTCTTCGCCGAGGGCGAGCTGTGGTTCGGATCGATGCCGCGGGCGCGCAAGGCGGCCGACCTGCAGCGCGACCCGCGCTTCGCCCTGCACGGCCCGTCGTCCGATCCGCCGGGCTGGGCTGGCGATGCGAAGCTCTCGGGTCGCGTCGAGGAGATCGTCGACCCCGAGCGCCGGCTGCACGTCTTTCGCACACAGGGGTCGGACCCGCCACAAGCCGACGCGCAGCTGTTTCGCGCCGACATCGACGAGCTGGTCCTCGTCGGCCTCAACGACGCCGGCGACCTGCTCGTCGTCGAGCACTGGCACGAGGGCCGCGGCGTCGAGCGCGTCGAACGCGCCTAGCGATGCGCCCCTCCCGCTATTAGTCTGCCGCGGATGCAACCCGACAGCCTCACCGGTGGCTGCGACTGCGGCGCGGTGCGCTTCGAGGTCGCGGCGCCGCTCGGCCCGGCCCGCTACTGCCACTGCACAAGCTGCCAGCGCCGCACCGGCACCGCTGCGTCGGTATCGGCGATCGTGGCGCCCGGCTCGATCGCCGTCACGCGGGGCGCCGAGCATCTGCGCGGCTGGACGCCCGAAGGGCGGCGCGAGCGGGTGTTCTGCGGCATCTGCGGCTCGGCGCTCTTCATCCGCCATCCCGAGTCGGGCGAGTTCGCGGGCGTCCGCCTCGGAGCGATCGACGGCGACCCCGGCGTGCGCCCGACAGCGCGCCAGTTCGTCGCCTACGCGGCGCCGTGGGAGCCGATCCCCGACGACGGGCTGGCGCGCCACGACGAGCGCATGCCCAGGGTCTGAACCCCGGCACTGCCCCTTGACCGCGTAGCCACGCGACGTAGGGGGAACGGTGGACCGCGATGGCCGCTACCGAGCACCCCGATCGCGCGCAGGACGCCGAAGCCGAGCACGCCAAGGAGCCCGCGACCGGGGAGCCGAAGACCGACCAGCCCGAGGAGGCGCCCGAGCCGCACGAGATGTTCGCTCGCACCCGCGAGGAGGGCGAGCGGCGGCTGACGCGCTCGAAGCTCGAGCTCACGACGACCTCCCTCGTCGCGGGCTTCGACGTCGTCTTCGGCGTCATCGCGCTGGCGGCTGCGACGGCCGCGATGGCGCCGCATTTCGGCCCGAGCGCCGCGCACTTCTTCGGCTCGCTCGCGTTCGGGATCGCGTTCATCTTCATCGTCGTGGGTCGCTCGGAGCTCTTCACCGAGAACTTCCTCGTCCCGGTCACCGCGCTGCGCCGCGGCAGGCTGTCGAAGATCAAGCTGGCCCAGCTGTGGACGATCTCGCCGGTCATGAACATCGTCGGCGGCACCGCGCTGATCCTCATCGTCAGCTCGAAGGGCGTCCTGCCCGAGGGCGCCGCGCCGGCGCTCGTCGACGTCGCGGAGACGATCGGCGAGCTCAGCCACTGGAGCGCGTTTCTCAGCGCGGTGGCCGGCGGCGCGCTGATCACGGTGATGACGTGGATGGTCGAGGGCGTCGGAACCGTCGGCGGGCGGATCGTCGTCGCCTGGATCGCCGGCGTGCTGCTCGCGCTCGGCGGCTTCAACCACGTCATCGTCGTGACGCTCGAGCTCATCTTCGGCATGCGCTTCGGCGCTGACATCGGCTTCGGGGACATCGGGCTGAACTTCGCGATCGCCGCGGCCGGCAACCTCGTCGGCGGCATGCTGTTCGTCACGATGACGCGCACGAGCCAGGCGATCGGCTCGGGCGACACCGACGCCCCGACGCGATAGCGCGTGTACGCGACGTTCACGCCGTCGCACCGCGGCGGCTCCGGGCCGCCGCTCGTCTGCCTGCACGGCTTCAGCGACACATGGCGCGTCTGGGAGCTCGTGCTGCCGATGCTCGAGCGCCATCACGACGTGCTCGCGCTGACCCTTCCCGGCCACGCCGGCGGGCCGCCGGTCGACGGCGACGTCAGCGCCGAGCTCATCCCCCACGCAGTCGAGCGCGCGATGGACGACGCGGGCTTCGAGACCGCGCACATCGCGGGCAACTCGCTCGGCGGGCTCGCGGCGCTGCACCTCGCCGCCCGTGGCCGGGCGCGGTCGGTCGTCGCGTTCGCGCCGGCCGGCGGCTGGCCGCGCGACGACGACGCCTACAAGGAGCTGCTCGCCTTCCAGATCACGATGTGCGAGCAGGCGAAGGCCGCCGCGCCGCACGCGCACACGATCGTCTCCACGCCGGAGGGCCGGCGCCGCGCGACGCGCCTGACGACGACGAGCTTCGAGCACATCCCGGCCGAGCTGCTCGCAAACCAGCTGCTCGGCATCGCCGGCTGCACCGGCGCACGAGAGCTCTGCGAGTACGGGATCCGCGAGGGCTTCACGCTGGATGCCGAGCGTGTGACGTGCCCGGTGCGGATCGTCTGGGGCACCGCCGACAAGATCCTGCCGTGGCCGGCGAGCGCGGAGCGCTACCGGCGCGACTGGCTTCCGCACGCCGACTGGGTCGTGCTCGACGACGTCGGCCACTGCCCGATGCTCGACGTCCCGCTCGAGGCGGCCCAGCTCATCCTGGGATTCACGAGCTGAGGCAGGGGCCGCGGGGCCTCACCAGCTCCCGATCCAGGCCTCCTCGGTCAGCGACGCCAGGCATTCCAGCGGTGCCCTGCGCCAGGCCTCGTCGACTTCGGCCGGGTCGAGCGAGCGCAGCACCCGATCCCAGGTCAGCGCGCGCACGACCTTCCCGGCCCGGCAGGCGAGCTCGAGCGTCGCGACGAGCTCGGCGGGCTCGGCCAGATCTTCGAACGCGCAGAGATAGGCGTCGCGCAGGCGCATGAGCCGCGGATCGTCGGCGCCGCACGACAGGACCTGTCGCTGCATGAAGCTCAGCGGCACGAGCATGCTCGCGAACGGGTGCGCGACGACGCTGTCGCCCCAGTCGTAGACCCGCGCGCGATCGCCGGCCACGCCGCCGAGCAGGATGTTCCGCGTGTGCAGGTCGTTGTGGTCGAGGCTCGGAACACCCGGAGCGCCGGCCAGCTGCTCGCACCATGCGGCGACCTCGTCCCCCATCCCCGCCGCGCGCTCGAACGCGTCGCGATCTTTCTCGCTGCCACGCGTGTCGACGAACGCGCGGACGGCCTCGACGGCCTCGTCGAAGCGCCGGGGCAGCGCGGCGGGTCGCATGTCGGCGAGGCCGAGCTCGAGCAGCCGCGCGGTATGCGGCGCGAGGATGCGCTGCAGCGCCCCGTATCGCCGCAGCGCGCCCGCGAACGCATCGACGAGCTCGGCGCCCGACAGGAGCTCGCGCAGCGGCGTGCCACCGTCGGGCAAGAGAAGCCACCCGCGCGCGACGTCGATCGCGATCGGCGTGAGGATGTCGTCGGGTGCGGTGCGAGCGAGCAGCTCGTACAGGCCGACCTCGAACGCCGTCACCGGCCCGGCGGCCTTGAGCCACACCGTGCCCGCGGACGTCGGCGCCGCGAGCGCGGTCGCCCACGGCCGCAGGTGCGGCTGGCGGACCTCGCCGGTGCGCGTCCGCCCCGCCTCGGCGAGCCGCTCGTCCAGCCACGCCTCGGCCTCGGCGCGCCACGCCGGCGACGACCAGTACTCGATGCCGTGGTCACGTTCGCTCATCTGCGGCCTGAGACCCTGCCAGAGAGCCGTCGGCTCGGTGGCCACGACCGTTCGATCGCGTGGGCGCCCTGCACGTCCTCCCTCGCCGAAGCGAGATGCGTGCTTCGCGCCGTGCGCGGGCAGTGAGGTCTCGTGCACGCACGCTCCACCCGACGAAACGGAGTTCACGCCATGTCCCGTCCTCGATCCATCGCCCGGCTCGCCACGCTGAGCGCGGCGCTGCTCGTGCTCACGCTCGCGCCGGCGACGAGCGCGCCCGCGCAGAGCCTCGACACCGTCGACATCGGCTGCGTCAGCCACGCCCGTTATGACCGCCTGTTCACCGCCGGCCCGGTGATCCCGCACCTCACGCCGGACTGGTACGTCCCGCAGGGCCTGACCGCGTGGAACAAGCACAACTGGCTGATCGTCTCGTACTACTACCCCCACGACGACCCGGATGTCCCCGGCGGGCCGCGCGAGGCCGTGATCGTGATGATCGATCGCGCCAACGGGAACGTCGCGAAAACGCTGCGGCTGAGCGGCATGACGGGTCACGCCGGCGGGATCGCGATCGGCAAGGGCTATCTGTGGGTGGCGTCGGAGGACGGCGTCTACCGCTACGACGCCGGCCGGCTCGAATCCACCGCGTCGGGCGGCGCGATCGCGGGCCGCAGGTTCGATCTCGACTACGACGCGGCGTACCTCACGTACGCCGGCGGCGACCTGTGGGTCGGCGACTTCGTCATGACCGGCAAGGGCGGCATGCGCCGCTACGGCATCGGCGCCACCGGCAATCTGCTCACCGCGGAGCCCGAGGTCACGATCACGACGCCGCCGCGCGTCCAGGGCGTCGTCGTCCGGCCGCGGTTCTACGTCTTCAGCACGTCCTACGGCCGTGGCAACTCGAGCCGCCTTGTCACCACGACGCGCTCGGGAGCGATCCGCCGGGTGCTGATCGCGCCCGCGATGGCGGAGGGCGCCGCGATCGTCGACGGCGACAAGTTCTTCGTCGTGTCCGAGTCGGGAGCCCGGACCTACACGCGCCCGTCGGAGGGCGGGACGCTGCCGTGCACGCCCCCGACCGTGCGGATCCATCGCACGCGCGTCTCCAACCTGAAGCCATGACGGCAAGAGCGATCGCCACTGGCTCATACTTTCGAGCATGAACATCACCGGAGTCGACTTCATCACGGTCCCCACCAAGGACTTCGAACAGGCCAGCGAGTTCTACGGCGAGACGCTCGGGCTGGCGCGCTCCAAGCAGTGGGGCAAGATGCCCGCCGCCGAGTTCGAGACCGGCACGCTGACGATCGCCGTCATGCAGTCCGACGCGTTCGGCATCGAGTTCGCGCATCACTCGCACCCGATCGCGCTGCACGTCGACGACGTGGCTGCCGCGCGCGAGGAGCTCGAGGCCAAGGGAGTGACCTTCGCGGCCGACACCATGGACAGCGGCGTCTGCCACATGGCCCACTTCTCGGATCCCGACGGCAACTCCCTGATGCTGCACGCGCGCTACGCGCCGGCCGACGTAGGGCCGGGCTCCTAACTGAGGCGACGGGGACCTCCGACGTCCGCAGGCGCGATGATGCACGCCATGGGCCTCAAGGACCGGATCGCGAAGAGCGCGGCGCGCGCGACCGAGCTCGCGCGCGACGCCGCCGACTCCGCGGCCGACCTCGCCCGCGACGCCGCCGACTCCAAGGCGGCGGACAAGGTGCGCCAGTCGGCGGTGGTCGAGAAGGTCATGGACTCCGCCCCGGTGCAGTCCGTCAGCGAGACCTTCGCCGGCCTCAAGGCCCTGTTCACCGACGAGGACGAGCGCGAGTTCGTCGTCGAGCGCATGCTGGTCACGCTCGTGCGCACCGTGCGCGACGACGACGACGAGCCGCTCACCGACAAGGACGTCGAGAAGGCCGCCAAGCGCCGCTCCAAGCGCGCCCGGCGCACCGCGCTGCTGGCCGGCCCGATGGCCGGGACCGCCAACCAGCTCATCGACCTCTACTGCGAGACCGCGACCGTCGTCGACCTCGATCGCCTGCACCGCCTCGGCATGTCCGACGAGCGGATCGCCGCGCAGATGCTTGTGCTGTGGGACATCACGCCCGACATCGCGACGGCCGAGGCCTCGATCCTCGGGACGGGCCCCTCGGTGCAAACCCTCTTGACGCAGCGGTTCAGCGCGGCGGCGGCCGAGCGGATGCCCGAGACGAAGACCAAGACCGCCGCGATCAAGGCCATCTGGAAGGCGCGCGGCCTCGCCGGGGACATGCGCGAGAAGGTCATGGGCGAGCGCAACATCAGCGGCGTCTTCTTCGCCGGCAAGCGCGTGAAGGAGTTCATCGCGCGGGCCGAGGCCGCCCTGGGCGTCCGCCGCCTGACCTGACGGCGACACGGCCGCGCGGCGGCCCGCGCCGGCTCAGTCGAGCACCCGCGTGTCCTTGCCGCCGCCGTGCTGCGAGGAGTTCACGACGAGCGTCCCGGCGTCGAGGGCGACGCGCGTCAGCCCGCCGGGCAGCAGCGCGACGTCCTCGCCGCAGAACGCGAACGCGCGCAGGTCGACGTGGCGCGGCTCGAGGCGCCCGTCGACGACCGTCGGATGGCGCGAGAGCGCGACGATCGGCTGCGCGACGAAGCGCTCCGGCTCCGCCTCGATCGCGGCGCCGAGGCGCTCGAGATCCTCGGTCTTCGCATGGGCGCCGATCACGACGCCCTCGCCACCGAAGCCGTCGCGCGGCTTGACGACGAGCTCGCGCAGCTCGTCGACGGCGGGACCTCGGCCATCGAGCGCGCGCGTCGGGACCGAGCGCACGAGCGGCTCCTCGTCGAGGTAGAAGCGGACGCAGTCCTCGACGTAGCTGTGGACGAACTTGTCGTCGGCGAGGCCGTTGCCGAAGCCGTTGACGAGGCCGATCCGCCCTTCGAGCCACGGCTCGAGCAGCAGCCGGGCGACGTCTGTCGGCTCACCGTGCTCGTCGCGCAGCGCATCGACGTTCGTGCGGCGGTAGACGACGTCGACCGGCCGCGTGCCGCCGTCGGGCAGCGTCACGCGGACGCGCTCGCCGTCGTCGGCGAGCTGATCGAGCGTCGCGAGCACCGCGCCGGTGTGCCGCGCCGCCTGCTCGTGCTCATACCAGGCGACGTTCGACGGCCCGTCGCTGACGATGACGAGCGACGGGTCGGCCCGGCCGGCGGGCGCCGCGGCGCGCAGCGCACCCGCCAGCAGCTCGTAGGCGAGCGGGTCGATCGGCCGCGCCGGCGGGAACCCGGGCGGCAGCTCGCGGGCCAGCGCCGCGCGCGCGGCGAGCGCGTAGCTGAAGCCCGACGGCGTGCGCAGGTTGTCCTCGAGCACGAGGAACTCGCCGCCCGGGTCGCGCACGACGTCGAAGCCGATGACGACGGCGGGCGAGCCGTGCGACGGCAGCCGCCCGCACAGGTGGGGCTCATAGCCCTGCGCCTGCGTGATCGCGGCGTCCGGCAGTACCCCGGCCGCCACGATCCGCCGCTCGCCGTAGGCGTCGCGCAGCAGCGCGTTGAGCGCGCGGGCCCGTTGCTTCAGGCCCGCGGCCAGCGGATCCCACTCCTCCGCGGGGATGAGCCGGGGCACGGGGTCGACGACGAACGGGTCGGGGCCGAAGCTCACGCCGCTGTCGTCGAGGCGCCGCGCGACCGATCGCGACAGAGCGTCGAGGTCGCAGCCCTCGAGCGCGGCGAGGGCTCGCTCGTATCCGGTTCGCGGACCCCCGGCGTCGTCGCGATCCTCGTCGTAGGCGCCGTCGAGCGCCGCCCGCCGGCGCGCGTCAGATCCCATGGCGGGGCCAGGCAGAGCTCGAGTCGCGGGACGTTCGCATACGGAGGAGCTAGTACCCGGGCTCGCGGCTCCCGCACGCTGGACCGGCTGGCACGGATCTCGCGCCCGCCGCAGGACCCGGCGGCGACCGCCGCCGCCCGCCCGCCGGAGGGTGCGGGCGCCGCGGCGGCGAGCTCGGATGCGCGCCTACCCGTGAACGAGCGCGGGCTCCGCCGACGGTGCGACGCCGGCTCGCAGGCTGCGACTGGTCAGCAACGCCGCGCAGATGACCGAGCCGACGGCGTAGATCCCGGCCGCCCACCAGAACGCGGTCGTGTAGCCGTGAACGGCGGCGGTCGCGATCGCTGCCGGATCGGGCCGGCCGGCGACCTCCGCCAGCTGGCTCGTGACGGCGGACGCCGCGAGCGTCGAAAGCAGCGCGGTGCCGATCGAGCCGCCGATCTGCTGCGTCGTGTTGACCATCGCCGACGCGACGCCCGCGTCGTGCGGCTCGACCCCGAACGTCGCGGTCGCCATCGCCGCGCTGAAGACGAGCCCCAGCCCGGCGCCGACGAGCATGATCCCCGGCAGGACATGGCCGGCGTAGGACGTGTCGACGCCGATGCTCGTCAGCGACAGCAGCCCGGCGCTCGCGATCATCATGCCGCCGCCGATGAGCGGCCGCGGGCCGACCTTCGGCAGGAGCTTCGTCGAGCCGCTCGTCGCCGTGACGACGATCGCGAACGTCATCGGCAGGAACGCGAGGCCGCACTCGATCGGCGAGAACGAGAGGGTCTGCTGCAGGTAGTACGTGAGGAACAGGAACACCGCGAACATGCCCGCGCCGGACAGGAGCATCGCGAGCAGCGCGCCCCCGCGGTCGCGGTCGAGCACGACGCGCAGCGGCAGCAGCGGATTGGCGCTGCGGCGCTGGATGGCGACGAACGCCGACAGGAGCACCACGGCCGCGATGAGCATGCCGATCGTCACCGGGTGCGTCCAGCTGTTCGTCTCGGAGTTCGCGAGGCCGTAGACGATCGCGAACAGGCCGGTGGTGGCGGTGATCGTGCCCGGCAAGTCGATCCGCGGCCTTGTGGCGGGCACCTCGTTGGTGAACAGCGACATCGCGGCGAGCATCGCGGGCACGGCGATCACGAGGTTCACGAACAGACACCAGCGCCAGTTGAGGTACTCGGTGAGCACGCCACCGAGGATCAGCCCGATCGCGGCGCCACCGACGGCGACGGCGCCGAAGATGCCAAACGCCTTGCCGCGCTCGAGCGGGTCGACGAAGGTCGTCGTCAGCAGCGACAGGGCGGCCGGTGCGAGCAGCGCACCGAAGGCGCCCTGCAGCGCGCGAGCGGCGACGAGCACCTCGAAGCTCTGCGCGAACCCGCCGAGCGCGCTCGCGGCCGCGAAGCCGCCGAGCCCGATGACGAACGCGCGCTTGCGGCCGAAGAGATCACCGATGCGGCCGCCGAGCAGGAGCAGGCTGCCGAACGCGAGCGCGTACGCGGTGATGACCCACTGGCGCTGGTCGTTGGAGAACGCGAGCGCCTCCTGCGCCGAAGGCAGCGCGATGTTCACGACCGTCGCGTCGAGGACGACCATGAGCTGGGCGATGGCAATCACGAACAGGATCAGCCAGCGCCTGGCGTGGTGTGGATTGGCGTGTGGCTCTTGCATGTCGGTGTCCCCTGGTCTCGATCTAAGTGGAGTGCTACGCTCCATATGGAGCCGGTACCTCAACTTCCTGAGGGCACCGTACCACACAAGTGGAGGACTTATCTCCACTTTTATGAAGATCTTGTGTCGATGAGCACCGCCACCCCCTCACCCGACCGTCCCCTGCGCCGCGATGCCGAGCGCAACCGCCAGCGCATCCTCGAGGCCGCGCGCGACGCGTTCGCCGACGAGGGCCTGTCCGTCACGCTCGACGAGATCGCCCGGCGCGCGGGCGTCGGGGTCGGCACGGTCTACCGCCGCTTCCCCGACAAGGAGCAGCTCATCGACGCCCTGTTCGAGGAGCAGATGACGAAGTTCGTCGCGCTGGCCGACGAGTGCCTCGCAGACGCCGACCCGTGGGACGGGCTGCTGCGCTTCCTCGACCAGGCGTGCCACAGCCACGCATCCGACCGCGGCTTCAAGGAGGTCGTGCTCAGCGGCGCCCACGGCCTAGAGCGCGTCGCGCGGGCCCGCGAGCTCATGTTCCCCGTCGTCGCGCGGCTCGTGCGACGAGCCCAGGAGGACGGCAGCCTGCGGCCGGACGTCGAGCCCACAGACATGCCGCTGCTGCAGCTCATGCTCGGAGCGCTGAGCGAGTGCACGCGCCACGTCGACCCCGAGGTCTGGCGGCGTTACCTGGGCATCATCACCGACGGGCTGCGCACGCAGCGCGACGAGCACTGCGCGCTGGGCTGCGGCGCGCTGTCGCCCGAGCAGGCGCAAGCGGCGATGCACGCCTGGAAGCACCACGCGCGCTAGGCGCGCGGGTTACTGCAGATCTTCGAAGCGCAGCGGCAGGCCGAAGAGCGGGAAGACCCGCTCGACGTCGAGGAAGAACGTGAACTCCACGACCTTGCCGTCCTCGATCTCGAGCACCTGCAGCGCCCACGGCTCATAGCCGTCGCCGGTCTCGCTGGGCTTGTACTGGCCGAACGCCGGCGAGCCGTTGGCGGCGATCGTCGGGATGACGCGCGACCCGCGGCAGCCGTTGCCCTGCCCGACCCACCAGGCGAGGATGTCCTCGCGCCCGCGCAGCCAGAGCTCGAACGGGGGCATCGACTGCGTCGCGTCCTCGTGGATGAGCGACGTCAGCGCGTCCATGTCGTAGCCCTGGAAGGCCTCGACGTAGCGCTCGAGCAGCGCGGCGTCCGCGGGGTCCACCGACGACGAGGTCCCGGCGAGGGTGACGTCGGCGCTCGCGAGCGTCGCGCGCGCACGCTGCAGCGCGCTGTTGACCGACGCCACGCTCGTGTCGAGCAGCGTCGCGACCTCGGCCGCCTTCCAGCGCAGGACCTCGCAGAGGATGAGCACCGCGCGCTGGCGCGGCGGGAGGTGCTGCAGCGCGGCGACGAACGCCAGGCGGATCGACTCGCGCGCGACGGCGACCTGCGCCGGATCGCCCTCGGCCGGGACGGCCATCCCGTCAGGGATCGGCTCGATCCACGTCACCTCGGGCAGCCCGGGGTCAAGCAGGCTCTCGGGGTCGCGCGCAGGCCCGAGGTCCATCGGGCGCGCGCGGCGTTTGCGGCCGTCGAGCATGTCGAGGCAGACGTTCGTCGCGATGCGATACAGCCACGAGCGCAGCGCCGCGCGGCCCTCGAAGCGATCGAGGCTGCGCCAGGCGCGAACCATCGTGTCCTGCACGGCGTCCTCGGCCTCGACCGGCGAGCCGAGCATCCGGTAGCAGTGGGCGGTCAGCTCGATGCGATGCAGCTCGAGCTGCGCCTCCATCCCGGCCGCGGCGGCCTGCGTCCCCATCGACGATGCCTGCATGGCGCTACAGCCTAGAGGTCTCGCACGACGGTCTCGACCGCATATCGCGATCGGCTGTGGGGCGCGGCGGAAACCCCGGCCGCATGGTCAGACGTTGCCGCGCGTCGTGCCGTCCTCGCCGCCCGCCAGCCGCTCCGCTTCCTCGCGGCCGGGATGGTCCTTGGGCAGGTCGTGCGGGGTGATCTCGTCATGCGCCTCCGGCGTGTCGCCGGCGGGCGTCTCGTCGTCGGTGGTCAGCGGGCCGAGCGGCTCGTCGGCCTCCTCGTCGTGCGGCGGAGCCTGCTCATCCATCCGGAACCTCCAGGGTCGATCGGCGCAGAGCTATGCGGGATACCCCGAATGCGGCCCTTCAGCGCCGGACCACGGTGACCGGGCATCGCGCGCCGGGGGCACGCGCCAGCCGAGCATCGGCGGTCACGAGGGCGCAGCCGAGCGCCTCCGCGAGGGCGACGTACGTCGCGTCGTAGGCCGTGATGTTCTCCCGCAGCTCCCACACGCGATCCAGGAGGCCGACGCTCGCGAACCGGCGCAGTCCGAGTCGCGCCCACCGGTGGAGCGCCGTGCGCGCAGCCTCGGCGTCGACATCCCCGCGCAGCACCTGCGCGCGAAGCGCATGGGCGACCTCGGAGTCCGCGAGGTGCGGCACCGCGACGGTCTCGGAGGCAAGCGATCGCCGCGCATCGCCGTCGTTGAGCAGCGCGAGCAGCGCGGCCGATGCGTCGAAGACGATCACCGCGCGGAGCGGGCATCCTCAAGATCGGCAACGACGGTGTCGCTCGCGACGCCGAGGTCTGGCAGGTCGCCAAGCAGCGCGGGGTTGTCGGCGCGGCGCGCGACGTCCGCGAGCTCGCGCAGCGCAAACGACGACACGGACATGCCCTCGCGCGCCGCGAGCGACGCGAGTCGCTGGCCCACCTCCTCGGGCACATTGCGCAGATAGAGCGTTCTCATGTCGCAAAATGCTAGCAATCTGCAACGCCATGCCGCCGCATTCGCGGCCAGAGCGTCGAGCGACCGCGCGCGCCGGGTGTGGGAGTCTGGTAGACCGCCCTGCGTGAGCGAGCCCGCGCCGCTGCGCTTGCCGGACCCGTGCCTCGTCGTGCTCGTCGGCGCGACCGCCGCGGGGAAGTCGCGGTGGGCGGCCGAGGAGTTCGCGGCTGAGCAGATCGTCTCGTCGGATCGGCTGCGCGCCGTCGTCGGCATCGGCGAACGCGACCAGCGCGCCAGCCGCGACGCGTTCGAGGTGCTCGAGCTCATCGTCGCCAAGCGGCTCGCGCGCCGGCTGACCACCGTCATCGACTCGACCGGCCTCGATGCCAAGCGGCGCGCGGGCTGGCGTGCGCTGGCCGAGCGCCACGGGATCCCGGCCGTCACCGTGCTCTTCGACCCGCCCGGCGCGGTCGTGCGCAAGCGCAATCGCGCTCGCGACGCCCCGGTCCCGGCGAACGTCGTCGGCGCGCAGCTGCGCGCGGTCGAAGCCATCCGGCTCGAGGAGGAGGGGTTCGCCGCCGTTCACGCCCCCGGCCCCGTGGCGCTCGTCGCGCCGTCGCTCGTGACCGCGCTGCACTCCGCGGCACGCCAGCGCGAGAATCCCCGCGTGCTCGACTTCGGCCTGCAGATCTCGCGCTTCGGCTGGCCCGGCCACCCGGCGAGCACCGCGGCCACGCTCGCCGACGTCGCCCGCGCCGCCGAGGACGCCGGCTTCACGAGCCTCTGGGTCATGGACCACATGCTGCAGATCCCCCAGGTCGGCCGCGAGTGGGAGGACATGCTCGAGAGCTACACGACGCTCGGCTACCTCGCCGGCGTCACGGAGCGCATCCGGCTCGGCGCCCTCGTCACCGGCATCACCTACCGCAACATCGCGCACCTCGCGAAGATCGTCGCCACGCTCGACGTGCTGTCGGGCGGGCGTGCGATGTGCGGCCTCGGCACGGCCTGGTTCGCGCGCGAGCACAAGCTCTATGACTGGGACTTCCCGGCCCGCGCCGAGCGCTACGCCCGCCTCGAAGACGCGCTCGAGCTGCTGCCGCTCATGTGGGGCAAGGGCGCGCCGTGCTTCGAGGGCCGCACGACCACCGTCGAGGAGGCCATCTGCTACCCGCGCCCGCTGCAGGAGCGCATCCCGATCCTCGTCGGCGGGTCGGGCGAGAAGGTCACGCTGCGCCTGGTCGCGCGGCACGCCGACGCCTGCAACCTCTTCGGCGATGCCGCGACGGTGCGCCACAAGGTCGCGGTGCTCCACGAGCACTGCGCGGCCGAGCAGCGCGATCCCGCGCAGGTCGCCGTCACGCATCTCGCGGCGGCGCGCGTCGTCGCCGCCGGCGAGCCGCGCGAGGGCGAGGGCGCCGCCACCGCCGAGGAGCACATCGGCCGCTACCGCGAGCTCGCCGAGGCGGGCGTGCAGACGGCGATCGTCGGGCTCTCGGACGCCGGCGGGCCGGAGTCCGTGCGCCGCTTCGCCGAGGTCGTCGCGGCGTTCAAGCCGGCCGGATGAGCGCCCGAGCGCCGAGCGCCCCCGCGCCGAACCGTGACAACCGGCTATGCGGGGTATCTACCATTTTCCGCAACCGCCGTTCTCGAGCCAGGGGGCCTGCCCGCGCGATGATGATCCGCTCGACCAGTTGCGCCGCCGTGCTCGGCATGGCGGCGCTCGGACTCACCGCGTGCGGGGGCGGCGGCAGCGCGGCGTCGTGCAGCACCAAGGCGGGCTCCGCACCGGGTGCGATCGAGGCGCCGTCGGACTGCCCGGTCGACACGGTCGTGGCCGTCGACGCGACCGGCGCGCTGCTCGACAAGCAGCTCGCTCGCGACGTCAGCGCGACCGCCGCACGCGCCGCCGAGCAGACGATCACGGCCGGCGGGCACCTGCGGATGTTCGTCTTCGCGGGCGACGCGAACGCCGTCGAGGTCATCTACGACGACAACCGGCCGACCCTCGAGGAGTCCGACGAGACGCGCCGCGGGCCCGACGAGCAGAACATCCGCGGCGCGATCGCCGGTGCGCTCGACAGCGCGCTCGGGCTCAACCGCGACGACCCCGCGCTTACCACGAGCGTGCGCGCGCTGCTGGAAGGCGGCACGTCGGACATCGCCCGTGCCGTGCGCAACGGGCTGCGCTCGCTCGCGCGCGAGGACGGCGCGAAGGCGATGACGCTCGTCTCCGACGGCGCCCAGTCCAGCGATCAGCTCATGCTCGCGCGAAGCATCGCCGCGGGCGGGTCGGCGAGCAAGCTCGGCGCCGAGCTCGGCGACCTGCTAGGCCGCGCCTCGGACGTCGACGTGCTGCAGGTCGCGGGCCTCGGGCGGCTGCCGCGGCGCGTGAACCAGAGCGCGCGGCGCACCGACGAGCTCGTGGAGATCTGGAACACCGCCTGCGAGCAAGCCGGCGCCGCAAGCTGCGAGATGACGACCGAGCTGTGAGGAGCCCATGAAGGACGACGAGCACTCCCCCACCCTCCCGGCGCCGCTGCTGGCGATCCCGCCGATCGGCGACCCGGTGCAGACGCCCGCCCAGCCCGAGCCGCCGATCGCCGAGGGCACGCTCCCCGCCCCGGACATCGCCGACGGCGCACGCACGGGCGCCGGGCACCCGCGCGACGACGCCGACCGCACGCGCGGCGAGATCGTCGCCGAGAGCATCGCCCAGCACGCCGACCACGTCATCGGCGCGCGCCTCGGGCCGCTCATGGAGCGCGCCGTGCTCGTGCGCGCGCTCGACGACGACCTCATCAAGGCCAACGCCGCAGCTGACAGGATCGAGACGCAGCCGGGCGAGTCGCCGCCAGCGGCGCCGCAGACGCGGCGCGAGCGGCTGTCGGCGCGGATGGCGGCCGGCGGCGGGCTGCTGGCGCTGTTCTTCGCCGTGGGCGTCGCCGAGGCGCTGTTCGCCTACGACGGCTTCCGCGAGCTCGCGCGCTTCCGCTCGACCGACCCGGCGCTCCTGCGCGAGGGCGCGCCCGCGCTGTCGGCGATCGTCATCGCGCTGCTCATCGCGGTCGGCCAGAAGGCGGTCGGCAAGAACCTGCGCCTCGCGCACTCGCGCGAGCCTGCGCCGGAGGAGGAAGGCGGCAGGCGGCTCATCGAGCGCGACCAGTCGACCGCCGCCCGCTACGCGGTCGCGCTCGCGATCATCGTGACCGGGCTCGGGCTGTGGTACGGGGTGCAGAGCGCGCGCACGACGGCCAACGACGCCGCCGCCGCGCGCGAGCAGGCCAACCAGGCCGCGGGCGCCCGCGGCGCCGCGGCGCAGCGCCTGGCCGAGAACACGCAGCCGTCGGCGAGCGCGCCCGGCGTCTACTTCCTCGTCTCGGCGTCGGTCTTCCTGCTTGGCATCGGGGTGGCCTACCTGCTCGTCGACCCGGCCCGCGAGGCCCGCGAGCGCCGCCGCGGGCGCGACGCGGACACGCTCGAGCACCGCGACCGCGTCCGCCAGCAGCTCGCATCGGAGGTCGGCGCGCTCGTCGCGCAGCGCGCGGAGATCGCGACGACGGTGGCGAACGCCAAGCGCCAGATGCGCCAGGAGGCCGTCTTGCATCCGGAGGTCGCGTTCCTGCAACGCGCCGACGGCTTCCCGCGGCTGTACGGCACGTGGCGTCCGCGCGGCGCGGCGCCGTTTGCGTCGATGCCCGAGGTCGGCGAGGCGCACCACGCCCAAGCCGACCTCGCCCGCGACAGCGCGATCACGGTGCCCGACAAGCTCGCCGATGTCGACGCGCTGATCGCCGAGCTGCTCGGTCGCAATCTCGCGGCGCCCAAATCCGTTGGTGACTGACCGCGGGAGCCCGTGATGAGCCGGCCAGTTGCGCCACGAGGCGGCCGGGGTGGGCCGCGGTGAGCCGGCCGGTCGCGCCACGGGGCGGCCCGCGCGGGCCGCGGCAGGCCCCGGCCCCCCGCTCGGGCGGCGGGGCACACGGCCCGAACGGCCCGCGCGACCCGGGTCGGAGGTCGCACGCCTGGCACGTGCGCGCGGAGGGCTACGTCGCGCGCGAGCTGCCGGAGCGGGCGGCTGCCGAGGCGCCCGTCCCGGTAGCGGCCGCGCCGCCCGCGGCCGACCCGCGCCGGCGCCTGTTGCGCGACACGTTCGCGGCTGCGCGCCGCGACCGCGCGCACGCCCGCGAGCTGCGGCGCGAGGAGCGCGCGGCGGCCGCGGAGCTGCGAGAGGCCGAGGCCGCGGCCGCCCGGGCCGAACCGCCCGGCGAGCTGTCAGGCCTGCGCCTGCTGCTCGACCAGCTCGACGCCCTGCTCCGCGATCCCACGCTCGCGCTGGCGCTGCGCCGCTTCACCGACAAGCTGGCCGGTGGCCTGCGGGACCTCGCGAAGGCGATCCGGCTTCCGCGCCTGCGCCTGCCGCACATCCCCCGCTGGCTGCTGCTGCTGCCGTTGCTGCTCCTGCTGGCGCTCGGGATTCCGGCCCTGCTCTCCTCCGGCGATGACGACCGCCGCCCCGGCGCGCCGTCTGGCGCCGAGCTCGCGCTGCCGGGCGTCGGGATGCCCGCGCTGCAGGCGGCGCCGGACGACCCGCCGCCCGCGCGGGTGGCGCTCGTCGTCGACGACACCTACGCGCCTGCGGCGCTGCGACGCGAGCTGCGATCGCTTGGCACGTGGCTTGCCGCCAACCACGCGCCTGGCACGCGCGTGTCCGTCATCGACGCGACGACCGGCCGGGCCAGCGCGCCGCTGAGCGCGGCCGACCTCGCCCGCGGCGCGGCGACGCGCGCCCAGCCGGGGACGGACGCCGCGATCCGCTCGGCACTCGCGGGCGGCGGCCGGCGCCTGCTCGTGAACGTCGGCGCTCGCGCGCCCGCCAGCACGGCGAGCACGCTGACGGTCGCCCCGAGCCGCGGGGCTCGCCCGCCCGCGCGCGTGCCGCTACGGCGCGGCGAGCGCGCGCAGGTCAGGATCGACGCTCGCCGCCCGGATGCGCTGGCAGCGAGCGTGGCACGCGCGCTGATCGCGATCTCGGGACAGAGCGAGCGCCGCTGACCGGCTGGGAATGGCGCTGCCGCTGCGCGTGATCCGGCGCCCGGTAGGCGCCGCGGCTACTTCGTCAGGTTCTTGACGATCGCCCGCTGCTTGGCCATGTCGAGCTTGGCGATGTGCGCCTCCGCGGCCTCTACGGGATCGTTCTTCGTCGACGCCAACGCGGTGGTCGGGGGCGCGGGGGGCGTGCTGTCCTGCGGTGTGGCGGGCTCTGACATGGTCTCCTCGAGTCTCGGGTGATTGTCGTCTACCGCATCCGCGGCCTGATTCCTGCCGCCCGCAGCCCGGCCGACACCGGCCTGAGAACGGCCGCGGGGCGCCGGTGCGCCCCGCATGACCGTCGTACATGTGCTGCGTAGCAGCGGATGCTAACCCGAGACCGGGTCGACGTGCCGGGAGCCTCGCCAAGCATGGCGCGTTGGGCGCCCCCGGCTCGCGCACCGGCCAAGCGCCCGGAAACGACGAGCGGGGCGCCGGTGAAGGCGCCCCGCTCTGGCAATTCGACGGTCTGCCCGAGTTGGGCGTCAGCCCGCAGACCGTGTGTCCACGCGCGTCCGGGCGCTCGGAGCCCGTGCGACGGGATGCTTACGAACGGCTGTGGTAGCCCTCGAAGTCGCGCTCCGGGCCAGTGGGCAGCTTGACGCCTGTGAGGCGCTCGATGACCGAGGCGCTGACGGGGTTGAGCTGCGTCGGCGCATCGACGACGGTGGGAAATGCGGCGGCTCCTCCGCGCGCGACCTTCCCGAGACTGGCGGTGCCTGCGCTACCTGGATTCTGCAATGTTCGCTCCCTTCCGGAATGGATGAACGGCGCAGCACCCGGAATGTGCCGCGCTTGCTGCAAATGGGTCCTGCTCCGCGCCTCCTCCGATGGCGAGCCGCGTCGCATGTCCGCCGTGCTCTGACCGGACCCCGGATTCGGTCCGTTTGCAGAGCATGTACCCCAGCGAACGCGTCCGAAGATACCAAACGAAATCCGGCTCGTCACGCTTGATTTCGGTCGGTAGGCTGAACGTGCCGGACATGGCGCTCACGCGCCAGCTGCGATGTCGCGTCAGGACTCGAACCCGTGTCGAATTTCGGGCTCTGATCAGCGCCGCGCGAATAGCCGTTGTTGCTCGCGCAACTATCTGCTATTCTGCCCTTCGGCGACGCACGGGTTGGAGCCCGTACGCTCGACCGCCCTCCCCCACGCTCAGCACATGCCGCCCCGCGCGGAGTGCCAGCTGACGGTGAGTTTACGTCGCGAGTCGAGTCGCGCCGACATCTGAAAGGGAACGCATGGCCAGGACACCTACACCGACGGCAACCAGCCGCCGCCGCGGCGAGCACGACGCCCCCACGAAGCGGGCGCCGCGTCGCGCCACGGCCGCCGACAGCGCTCGCACCGAGCGCCGCGCGCAGGCAGAGGCTGCCTCTGACTCGCTGCAGATCTTCCTCAACCAGGCCTCGCGCCACGCACTGCTGACGGCCGCCGAGGAGATCGAGCTGGCCAAACGCATCGAGCGCGGCGACGTCGACGCCAAGGACCGGATGATCAACTCGAACCTGCGCCTCGTCGTGTCGCAGGCGCGCCGCTACCAGGGCCTCGGGCTGCCGCTCGGCGACCTCGTCCAGGAGGGCACGCTCGGGCTCATCCGCGCGTCCGAGAAGTTCGACTGGCGCAAGGGCTTCAAGTTCTCGACGTACGCGACGCTGTGGATCCGCCAGAGCATCCAGCGCGGCCTCGCGAACACGTCGCGGACGATTCGCCTCCCGGCCCACATCGAGCAGCGCGAGCGCAAGCTCGCCCGCGTCGAGCGTGAGCTGACGGCGAAGCTCTCGCACGACCCGTCCGATCAGGAGGTCGCGGACGCCGCCGAGATGACGGTCGAGGACGTCCACGCCCTGCGCGAGGCGCGCAAGGTCGTGACGAGCCTCGACGTGCCGATCGGCGACGACGGCGACAGCCACCTGGGCGACTTCATCGCAAGCGACGTGCCCGACCCCAGCCAGCAGGCCGTTTCGACCGAGCTCGAGAGCACGGTGGCGCAGGCGCTCGGCCGCCTGACGTCCGAGGAGCGCAGCGTCGTCGAGCTGCGCTACGGGCTGCGCGACGGGCGCGAGCGCACGGTCGAGGCGACCAGCCGCGAGCTGGGCGTCAGCCGCGAGAAGACGCGTCAGCTCGAGGAGCGCGCGATGCGCAGCCTCGGCGACGAGCCGAGCCTCGCGGGCCTGCGCGAAGCCGCGTAGTCCGGCCCGGCCCGGCCCCTCCGGGATCGCACCCGAGCAAGCCCGCCCCGTCAGCGCACGGAGCGGGCGAGCTCGGCGATTCCGCGCGCGATCGCCGGCTCCATGAGGTTCCCGTAGCCGAGGACGAGCGCGGGGTGCGGAGAGCGCTGATCGCCGAAGAAGCTCGCGAGGCCGTCCAGCGCAAGGCCGCGGTCGGCCGCGGCGGCCACCGTCGCTGGCTCGCTCGCCCCGTCAGGCAGGCGGACGACCGCGTGCAGCCCCGCCGCGATGCCCTCGACGGCACCGCCCGGAAGCTCGGCGGCCACCGCGGCCACGAGCGCGTCGCGCCGCGCGCGGTAGCTGCGCCGAGTCCGGCGTAGATGGCGATCGAGCTCTCCGCTGGCCACCAGGTCGGCGAGCGTGAGCTGATCGAGCAGCGGTCCGCCGCGTTCGTCCTCGCGCCGGCGGCGCGCGGCGGGCACCGCGAGGCGCTCGGGCAGCACGAGCCAGCCCAGCCGCAATGCCGGCGCGAGCGTCTTCGACACCGAGCCCGCGTAGACGACGTGCTCGGGCGCCATGCCCTGCAGCGCGCCGACCGGCTCGCGGTCGTAGCGGTATTCGGCGTCGTAGTCGTCCTCGACGACGACCGCGTCGCGATGTCGCGCCCAGTCCAGCAGGGCGGCGCGGCGCTCGGGCGCGAGCACCGCGCCCGTCGGGCACTGGTGGGCCGGCGTGAGGACGACCGCGTCGACGCGGAGGCCCTCGAGCTCGCTCACGCGCAGCCCGCGCTCGTCGACGCCGATGGGCACGGGCTCGAGCCCGGCGGCACGCGCCGTCTCGCGCTGCGCGGACCAGCCGGGATCCTCGACGGCCACCCGGCGCGCACCCGCGGCGCGCAGCACGCGCCAGAGGAGGCCGAGCGCGTGGCGCGTGCCACCGGTGGCGAGCACGAGTGCGGGGTCGGCGACGACCCCACGCACTCGCCCGAGGTACGCCGCGAGCGCCTCGCGCAGCTCGATCGCGCCGCGGCCGTCGCCGTAGCCGAGCCGCGCGTCCGCTGCGGCGCGCAGGCTACGAGCGCCCGCCGCAAGCCACGCCGCACGCGGGAAGGCGGACAGGTCCGGCGTGCCGTAGCGAAAGTCGTAGCGCGGAACCTCCGCATGCCGCACCGGCAAAGCCGCGCCGTCTCGCGCGAGCGACCCTCCGCCCGCCTCCGTGGGAGCCCCTTCGCCACCCGGAGTCCTGGCGGCCACCGTCGTCGCCGCCCCCTGGCGCGCGGTGAGGTAGCCCTCGGCGACGAGCTGCGCGTAGGCCTCGACCACGACCCCGCGCGACACGCCGAGCTGCGCTGAGAGCGTGCGTGACGAAGGCAGCGTCGTCCCCGGCGCCAGACGCCCCGCTCGCACGGCTTCGCGGAACTCGTGCTCGAGGCGCCGCCGCAGCGGGCCGCCGTCATCACGTCGCAGGTCGAGGAAGAGCTCCACTGGTCCGAAGATCTTACGCACTAGTGGTCCTGTTCACCGGACCAGTGGCGCCGTAGCCTGGCTGCCATGGCTACCGCTCCCTCCCCCAGAGTCCGCGTTCGGCGCGCGCCGAAGCGCGGCATCTACGATCGCGCGCAGATCGACGCGATCCTCGACGAGGCGATCGTCTGCCACGTCGGGTTCGTCGTCGACGACCAGCCCTACGTGATCCCGACGCTGCACGCCCGCGTCGGCGACGTGGTTTACCTGCACGGCTCGACAGCGAGCCGCATGGTGCGCACGCTCGAAAGCGGCGCCCCATGCTCGGTGACCGCGACGCTGCTCGACGGCATCGTCCTCGCCCGCTCGGCGTTTCACCACTCGGCGAACTACCGCTCGGTCACGGTCCTCGGCCGCGCGCGGCTCGTCGAGTCCGAGGATGAGCGGATGCGCGCGCTGCAGGCCTTCACCGACCAGCTCGTGCCCGGCCGCTGGGAGCACGTCCGGCCGCCGAACCGCAAGGAGATGAAGGGCACGCAGATCCTCGCGCTCGCGCTCGACGAGGCCTCGGCGAAGATGCGAACTGGCCCACCCGTCGATGACGACGAGGACATGGATCGCGACATCTGGGCCGGCGAGCTGCCGCTGTGTCTCTCGGTCGGGACCCCATGCCCGGATCCTCAGCTCGCCCCTGAAATCGTGGTTCCCGAGCACGTCGGCCGCTGGACGGCCGCCCGGCTCGGGCGGTCCTAGCTGGCGCCGCGGCCGCAGGCGGACGACGCCGGACCGCTCCGGCCACGGCCAAGACGTCAGCTCCCGCGGGTGGGGGTGCAGGTCCACCCCATGGGTCCCCGGGACCGGGGCGCCCGCTGATCGAGGGTTGTCGAGGAAGGCAACGCCTTCCTTCGCCGAGCACCTGAGCCCGGCGTCGACTACCCAACCGGAGGTCCTCATGTCACCCTCGTACACCAGCCCTCGCTGGCGCGATGTCGCACGCGCCGGCGCGCCCTTGGCGCTCGCGATCGCGCTGACGGCAACCGCATCGGCGCAGGCTGCCACATGGTCGGACGACACCTCGGCCATCGCCTTGAAGCGGAGCGGCGCTCAATGCAGCCGCGTCGTCCCGGTGCCGCGCGCGGCTACCGTGTCGCTGCAGAGTTGCGTGAACGTGAGCGGCAACGTCGTGCGCGGCGCCGCGGTGGTGACCAACAACCGCACCGCGCGCCGGCCCGCCATCCTGTCCGCCGCCACCAGGATCACTATGGACAACAGGCACCTGCCTATCGACGACTGCGGCCTCACCACCCTCGCCAGCGGCCAGACCAAAATCTGCTACGGCGTGACCACGATCGTCCCCGGCCGGCACGACGTGTTCTCGACCGGGTACGTGCGGACGGCCGCGGGCGCGCACGCCGCCGTCAAGTCGCCGACCCGCAAGACCGGGCGCGGCGTTCCCGCCGCGCCCGTCCGTGCCGCCGGGCCAGCCCTTCCCGCCAAGCCCGCCCTGCCCGTTTCGCCCGCCCCGCCCCCGGCCCCGGCCGGCTTCCCGGCCGCATGGAGCAACGGCCCGGTCAACGCGCCGACCTGGCACCCGCGGCTGGTCTTCCACCCCTCCATCACGTGCGGCGACCGGTCGATCCCTGCCGGCCTGCCACCGCAGTCGCGCCAGCAGGGCTGGACGGCGCGTACGCGGTCGATCGCCAAGACCCTCCGCGGGCCCTCGTTCGGCTGGACGAAGCTCTACGGCGCGGCCAACGGCACCACCACCGGCCACATCGACGAATCCTTCCACTACTGCGGTCGCGCGATCGACGCGTTCGCGCCCCGGGCCGTCAGCGGCGTCGCCGTCACCGGCAGCGCATTGCGAAACAGCTGGCGGCTGGCCAACTGGGCCGCGCACAACGCGGCGGCGCTGAAGGTCAGCCAGGTGATCTTCTATGACCGCATCTGGTCGGCCTTGAACGGCGGCTGGAGGCCGTACCGGCACATCAGCGGGTCGGACGACCCCACGCTGCAGCACCGCGACCACGTGCACATCAGCGTCTACTGACCGCGAGCTCGCCGGCTCTGCGTCCCGTCCGGCGCGCCGGACGGGACGCGTGCCGGCACGACGCGTTAGGCGACGAGCCCGGATTGCATCGCCAGCTCCGCCAGGCGTGCGCGCTTCTGGTTCTGGGGCAGGTCCCCGATGGCGAACTTGGCGAACAGGGCGCGGACGTGGGTCTTGACGGCCTCGGTCGACAGGAAGAGCTCGGCCGCGATCGCGGGGTTTGAGGCCGGAACCGCGTGGCCGCCGGCCTCGACCAGCGGCCGGCACAGCGCTACGAGCACGCGGGATTGCGCCGGCGTGAGATCCGGCGGCGCGGGCACGTCGATCGCGTCGCGGGTGGAGTCTCCTGCCGAGTCTGGCAGCCGGTACGTCAGCAGTGAGCTCGCACAGCGGATCACGTCGCGGTCGTGCAGCCGCCGGCGCCCAACCACGCGCTCGCCGCCGACGAACGTCCCGTTGCGCGACAGCCCGTCGTCGACGATCGCCCAGCCGCCGGGCACCCGCCGCAGCTCCGCATGGCAGCGCGATGCCTGTTCGTCCCAGTCGATGCGCACCTGGCACTCGGCGCCACGTCCGATCCATGCCGCGTCGTCCTGCGGCTCGAGCACGAACAGATGGTGGCGCTGCCGACCGTCCTGCACGACCAAGAACGTGTGCCCGGCCCGGTAGGCATCGATCTCCGCCTTCAGCTGGACGGGATGTGACGCGCCGTGGGCCAGCGTGATCACCCGCATACGCGCGGATCCCGGGCACGACCAAGCCGCGCGCCCTCACTCCTACGGCCGTCCGACGGCACGGACCAGACGATAAGGACCCGACAGCACATGAACCGACATGAGTGTATGACTCGATGTGAGAACCTGTTTGTGAGACCGGCACGGACGCTGATGCGTCGTCTGCCACGTGATTCGAGCAGAGGAGCAACGATGGTGCGACGTCGGACGCTTCGTGCTTTGGCGGCGTTTGCGACCCTCGCCGGGATGCTGGCGCTCAGCGCTCCCGCGCAGGCCGCCTGGACCGGCCCGGGCACGTCGTACCCCAACTGGCAGTGCGGCGCCTTCTCGACGCTCACCGGGCTGCGATTTATGGAGTGTGCGGCGCGGGATCGCAACAAGAACGAGGATCTCGTGAAGAGCGTCATGCTGGTCACGAACACGAGCACGACCGCGCGCGCTGTCTCCGGGAGCACCGAGACCTTTGCCGGCGCGGGCCGCGGCCGCTCTGTGTCCTACACCGACTGCGGCCCCACCGTCGTCCCCGGCCGGGGGCAACGGTGGTGCTATGGACAGGCTGCGCCCGTCCCGGGCGGCACGGCGATCTACGGGAGGGGTGAGCTCTTCCAGGGCAACGAATACTCCTTCGCCTACTCGCCGACGCCGTTCACGGCGCCGACTGCTCCGCCGCCACCACCACCACCTCCGCCGACGGAGTGCGCCGATTGTGACGAGCCGCCTCCGTGCGACGACTGTGACGCCGACGGATACCCGGCGACCGTCGACTGCGTCGACGACGATGCCACGATCCACCCTGGCAGCGTCGACGCCCCCGGCAACAGCGTCGACGAGGACTGCAGCGGGTCGGACGAGCCACCTCCGCTGCTGAACGCGGCGATCGCGTTCGACTACGAGCACGGCGCGCGTCACACGTTCTTCACGCGCCTGTCCTTGCAGCCGGCTCGCGAGGGCTGGACCGTCCGCCTGCGCTGCAGCGGCCGCGGCTGCCGGTTCAAGAGCACGACCCGAACGCTCACGCGCACCACCGCGAAGCTCAACCTCCTGCCGATCCTGCGACGGGCGAAGCTGCGGCCCCGGGCCCGCCTCGAGCTCCAGGTGACGATGCAGGGCGCGATTGGACGGTCGCACGTGTTCAAGGTCCGTGCGAACCGGAAGCCGACGCGGGTTGCCCGCTGCCTGACGGCTGACCGCAAGCGCGTCGAGTGCCCGCTGTGAGGTTCTGCCGTCGGTCGCGAGGGAACTCGCGCGCCGCCGCGCCCGGCCTCAGCCTTCGCCCCCGCCGCCAGCTTGCGGTGGTGGGGGTGGCGGCGGTGGCGGAGGCGGAGGCGGAACGACCGGCGGAGGCAGGGGCGGTGGAGGCGGCGCAAGAGGCGGCGGAGACTGAGCAGGGAGCGGGGACAGGGGCCGCGGCACCACGACGGGCGCCATGGGGGGCGGCGGCTTGATCTGCGCCCGCGGCGTGGCATGCGGAGCTTGCGTGTAACCAGCCCTCCGCAGCGCGGTGACGGCGTCGTCGACCTTCGCTCGCGCAAGCACTGCGGCGCCCTTGGCGCGGGTCTTCGCACCCCTGTCGTTGCGGCGCACCGCGGCCTGGTAGCGCCGGTAGGCGCCCGCGACGCGATCGAACGCCCTCACCAGCGTGGCATTGAGGCCGGCGTCGACGGGGTTTAGCGGGCCGCCGGAGCTCTCGCTGGCTCTATCGCCGGCGCTGCGGAGCGAGGCGGCGGCCACGGCGAAGGCAGCGGCGATCGGTCCCAGCGCCGCGGCCTGCGCCTTGCTGGTGCGCGCTGTGTCGAGCCGGGCGTTCGAAAGGTTGATGCGGCGGTCGAGCGAGGCGAACGCCTCCTCGAGGATCGTGGAGTAGCGATGGGTGGGCCCGACCGGCAGGGCCTTCGCGGAGCTGAGCACCAGCGTCCGGGCGATGGCGTCGCAGGCCGCCGGGGCGGTCGCGATCGGCGCGGTGTCCGTGCCGCACGCGACGATCGCGACGCCGGCGTCCGTCAGCACCGCGTACACGCGCAGGCGCTCCCGCTCACCGCGTGGCGCAAGCTCGTCGTAGCGGTAGGCCGGTTGCCCGGCGAGCGTGATCTTCGCGGGCGGGGGTCGTCGCCTCACGTCCGCGAGCAGCTCGCGCGGCAGCAGGGACGGATCCGCGCTGCCTGCGACAAGCTCGGCGGCCACGAAGGAGCCGCGCCCCGGCGCCGCCGCGCCCGCCTTCGTCGCGTGCAACCCTGCAATCGCCGGCACGTCGCGCTGCGACCAGGCTGCCGGCAGCGTGAGCGCGAGGTCAGCCGTCCGCAGCGCGTGCGTGGGAGGCTTCGACGGCGTGCCGTCGCCGGAGCCGCCTCCCGCACCCCCGCCCCCCAGCACGACCCCGATGACCGCCGCCACGAGCACGACGGCGCCGGCGCTGGCGACAGCACCACGTCTGCGGCGCTCGCGCTGCCGGTCCGTCCGTTCCGGACGCCCCTCCCGGGGGGCGACGGTCTCCACGCCGGCCGGGCGCTGCGGAGCACGGCGGGACTCGACGGGTCGTTCCGGCTCGACCGCCTCGGGCGGCGGACCGGGATCGAACGCCGCCGGCGGCGTCTCGCCGCCGCTCGCCGCGAACGTCGCCGGCGGCAGCGGCGACGCGGGGGGCTGCTCGGAGGCGCTGAGCAGCCGCGCCTCGCGCCGCCAGCGCAATCCGAGCAGCCGCAGGACGATCTCCTCGAGCTCGTCCCATGCCGCCGCCGCGCTCTGCGTGCGCTGCGCCGGGTCCTTGACGAGCAGGCGGTCGATCCAGTCCGACAAGGCGCGGTCGATCGCCGGGTCGACGTCATGCGCCGCCGGGATCGGCTCGTTGACGTGGCGCAGGATGATCGCCAGCGTGCCGCCGCCCGCAAACGGCAGGCGCCCGACGATCAGCTCGTAGGCGAGCACGCCGACCGCGTAGAGGTCGGTGTACGGGCCGAGCCCCCGTGCCATCGCCTGCTCGGGGGCCATGTACTTCGGCGTTCCGACGGTCGTGCCGGCCGCCGTGAGAAACGAGCTCGTGTCCACGCTGAGCGCTTTCGCGATGCCGTAGTCGGCGACCTTGATCTCGCCCTGGTCGGTGATCAGCAGGTTCTCGGGCTTGATGTCGCGATGGACGATGCGCAAGCGCTCAGCGTGGTCGAGCGCGGCGAGCAGCCCCTCGAGCACGCCGACCGCCTGCGCGAGCGTCAGGTCACCCATCCACGGTCGAAGCGATCCGCGCTGCAGGTACTCCATCGCGATATATGGCGTGTCGTCGTGCTCGAAGTACTCGTACACGGTGACGATGTTGGGGTGGCTCATCGACCCGGCCATGCGCGCCTCGCGCAGGAAGCGCTCCGCGGGCGTGGGCGCGTCGCGGGACTGCAATCGCAGCTCCTTGAGCGCGACGCGGCGGTCGAGGTTCATCTGGCGGGCGAGGTACACGACCGCCATGCCGCCGTGACCGATGGGATCCAGCAGCTCGTAGCGACCGACGACCTTCACCGCGTTGATGATGGCAACGCCGGCTCGCGTGTGCGGTGGGATCCCCGGTGCCCGCCCGGGTCGACGGGGTGGCGGCTAGGAAGCCTTGCGGATGCGGATCGTGGTCTTGAAGCGCGTGCCCGTCCAGTGGATCCGGCGCTCGCGGATCTGCGAGGGGCAGCAGTTCGGGTCGGTGCGGGCGTACTTCGGCTCGCGCTCGATCAGATCGCGCCCTGCCGTGCGCAGCGCGAAGACCGCGTCGCTCAGGCGCGCGAACGCGATCGCGTAGTCCCCGGCGCCCTCGTTGCGCAGGATCACGATCGGTGACGGCGACGAGACGGTGCAGCACTTGTAGAGCGCGGCGCGGTCGACGTCGCCGTCGCCGTCGTAGTCCGCGCACAGCGAACGGGTGATCGTGGTCAGCATGCTGGACGGAGCCTCGTCGCCGAAGATCGACTGGAGCTTCGGATCGGCGTCCATGCGGGCCGGGACGCCGGCCTGGCCGGCAGCGGCCTTCGTCATGGCCTTGCTGCACGGCGCCCAGCTGCGGCTCGCCGCGGGGGACGCGGAGGCCATGACGAGCGGCGCCCCGAGGGCAATCGCCGCCGCGGCGACGGTGAAGGCGTTTCGCATGCCGGTGAACCTACCCGCTGAAGTAGCGTGCAGCGCATGGTCGGACCGGTGCGCATCCTGCTCGTCTCCGGCAGCCTGCGGGCCGGCTCGACGAACACGGCGCTCCTGCGCACTGCCCGTGCCGTCGCGCCGCCCGGCGTCGAGGCGGTGATCTACGACGGGCTCGGCACCCTGCCGTGGTTCAACCCCGACGACGATCCCGAGGGCGGCCCGGTGCATCCCGCGGTCGCGCAGCTGCGCGCGCAGCTCGCAGCGGCGGACGCCGTGCTGTTCTGCACGCCCGAGTACGCCGGCGCCCTGCCCGGATCGTTCAAGAACCTGCTCGACTGGACGGTCGGCGGCGGCGAGACATACGGCATGCCGGCGGGCTGGATCAACGTCTCCGGCCCGGCGGCGCCGACAGGCGGGGCCGGCGCCCACGACTCGCTGCGCTCCGTGCTCACGTACACCGGCACGGACGTCGTCGATGCGGCGTGCGTCCGGCTGCCGGTGTCGCGCAGCGCCGTCGGGCCGGACGGCCTCGTCGAGGAGCCCACGATCCGCGCGGGTGTCGCCGCGGTGCTCGCGGCGCTCGCCGATCGCGCCCGCCCTGCAGGTGAGGCTGGCTAGCGATCACGTGCGCGCGCTGAGATCTCGGTGATCCCGCGGGTGATCAGGCGTATCCTCCTCACATGGGTGAGCTCGCCGTGCGCCGCGACGGGGCCTTCTACGGGGTGACGATCCGCGCCGTGCTGGACTCCGGGGCGACGGCGCCGCTCTTCGTCGCGATCCGCGCCGAGCGCGTCGAGTGGCAGGACCCCAACGACCCCGCAGCCGGCCCCGGTGGCTGGGTGCGCAGCGTCGCGCCGAAGGCCGTCGAGGCAGAGCTCGAGCTGTACTTCACCCGCGACAAGGTGCATGCCCGCGCGCTCGAGCAGCTCGCCAAGTGGCAGGCCGACCCGCCGCCCCAGCTCGTCGGCGTCAGCTCGGTAGAGGAGCAGTACGTCGGGCTCATCGATCAAGCCGAGGGCAACGGCATCGGGATCAAGCTCACCGACGCCGAGCAGGACCGCTCGAGCAGCCGCGCGTACGCGACATGGTCGCGCGGCAAGCTCTGCGGGGACTCCGCGTCGCCCGCGCAGTAGGCAACGCGAAGGGCGAGGCCTCGCCGCGCGCGAAGGCGAGGCCTGGCTGCGCGCGAAGGCGCAGCCTGGCCGCGCGCGGAGGCGAGCCTGCCCCCGACTACGCCGCGCCGCGCTGCGCCTCGGCCGGCACGACCGCCACGACGCGGCCCGCGCGTACGTCCTTGGCGATCTCGCGCTCCGGCCGCGCCGGGCGCGGCATCCGCTTGATGACGCGCTTGCGCCACAGCGAGATGAGGCCGATCCGCCAGGCGATGTAACCCGAGCGACCGGGGATCGCCGAGAAGTCCATCTTCGCGAGGTGGCTCAGGGCCCGCCGCGACAGGTAAGCCGTGCGCAGGATGTGTCCGAGGCGCGGATACATCTTCTGCTCCTCCGTGACCGCGTGGACGCGGGTCAAAAGGCGCTTCCACAACCAGAACGGCGGGCGCCAGATGCAGAGCAGGTACAGCAGCAGGTTGTAGACCCGTGGCGGGATCGACATGAACGTCGCCGAGATCTCCTCGATGTCGACGCCGCGCTCCTTCATCGCCTTCTCGAGCTCCGTGTTCGGGATGACCTTCAGCGAGTAGATGAACAGCGTGTACGGCCGCTCCATGTCGTAGAGCAGCTGCAGCGTGTCCTTGAGGTCCTGGGCGGTCTCGATCGGGTTGTCGGTGATGATGTCGTAGGCCGGCGGGATGTGGTAATCCGGCGAAAACGACGCGTTGACCGACCCCGCGGCGAGGATCTTCTCGGGCGGCGAGGGGCGCTTGTAGAACGCGAGCGTGTTGCGGCTGCCGCTCTGGATCCCCATCCGCACGCGGTTCATGCCGGCCCACGTCAGCAGCTCGTACTTGTCGCGATTGACGTAGTTCGGGATCACGCCGTAGACGGCGAACGGGAGGTCGAGCTCGGCCTTCCACAGCTCTGCGAACTCCTCGATCTGGCGATACGGGATCGCCATGAAGCTGTCGTCGTGAAACGAGACCTGGCTGAGATGCGGGAAGCGCGACCGCGCGGTCTTGATCTCGTCGACGATGTAGCGCGCGCTCGGGTGGCGGATGCGCTTGTACTTCGGGTCGTTTGAGATGAACTTCGTGTTGCCGCAGTACGAGCAGTGAAACGGGCACCCGATCGACCACAGCGTCGTGTAGCTCAGGCCGTCGTTGTCGATGTAGTCCGACACCTTCATCGGGATGAAGCCGTCGCCCGCCTGGTAGATGAGCTCGCCCTCGCCGTACTGCGGGAACGGCAGCGACTCCATCTCGTCCTGCGACATGAGCGGGAGGAAGTGGTTGCGGATGACCTCCTCGCCGTCCTCCTTGAACCAGAAGTTCTTGATGTTCGTCGGGCGCCGGCCGGCCATGAGCTCGTCGTAGAGCTGCTGGAAGGCGAACTCGCCCTCGCCGGTGCAGATCGCGTCGACGTCGGAGAGGATCGCGTCCTCGGGGTGGATGATCGGGTGGATGCCGCCCCAGATGACGTACGTCGACGGGTCAAGCTCCTTGACGCGCTGGATGAGCTTGCGCGTGAGGTCCGAGTAGCCGGTCATCGACGAGAAGCCGACGAGGTCTGACTTGATCAGGTCGCGTGCCGCGAGGTCGATGTCCTCGGGCTCGAGCGATCCGGCGCTGCCGAGCGTGCCGCGCAGCCCGTTGCGGATGCTCCGGTACCGGTTGGTCGACACATAGCAGGACTCCGTGTCCTCGTTGATGCGCGCCACGAATGCGGCCATCTTGCGAAAGCCGCACGACGTGATCCCATCCTCAAGCGACACCAGCTTGATCTGCATGCAGAACTCCCCCGCTCCTTCGGACGAAGGTTGATCGTAGCGGTGCCAGGTTCGGCACGCACGCACTTGGACCTGCCGCTGGACGTTTGTTCTAGGTTGCCGCCCATGATTGGTAACGACGACGTCCGGGATGCGGTCGTGGCCGGGGCGGTCGCATCGGTGCTCAGCGGTGTGCCGTCGACGTTGCACGCGCTGCTGCACAACATCAACCCGCTCGAGGCGTCGCTCGCCGCCGGGACGCTGCTGCTGCCCCGCGAGGAGCGCATGTCACGCCTGCTGCCGGCCGCGATGGCGGCGCACGGCGCGCTGTCGCTCGGCTGGGCGCTCGCGTTCGCCGCGTGCCTGCCTCGCGGCCGTGAGCCCGCGTGGTCGGTGCCCGCGGGGCTCGCGATCGCGGCACTCGATCTCGGCGTCGTCGGCCGGCGCTTCCCGCGCATCCGCGCGCTCCCGCTCCTGCCGCAGGTGCTCGACCACGTCGCCTACGCAGCGACGGTCGGGGTCGTGCTCAGCCGCCGGCGCTCGGCGCGCCGGAGCTGAGGCGCGCCATCGTCGCGTCGAGCGCCGCGGCGTCGACCGACCCGGGCAGGCCGATGACGACCAGGCGCGACGCCGGCTCCTCGTCGCCCCACGGACGGTCCGGCTCGATGCTGTAGCGCCGGCCGACGAGCTGCAGCACGTAGCGGCTTGCAGCGTCCTCGCGCAGGTGCAGGATGCCCTTAGCGCGGACGATGCCCTCCGGCAGCTCGGCGAGCGCCTCGACGAGGCCGCTGCCCGCGAGCGGCGGGCCGCCAGTGAAGCTCCACGTGTCAAAAAGCGGGTGGTCGTGCTCGTGGTCGTGCGCGGCGGCGGCCCGGGCCGCGGTGGGTCGCGCGCCGATGAGGACGTCGGCCGGCACGTCGCCGAAGGCCGCCTCGACGATGCTCGTGGACGCGCCGACGACCTCGCGCAGCCAGTCGCGGACGTCCGCCAGCGCGGCGGGGTCGACGAGATCGGTCTTGCTGACCACGAGCAGGTCCGCGGCGCGCAGCTGGGCGAGCACCCCGTGGCCGGTCGCCGGGTCTTCCGCCCGTGCGCGCACGCTCTCGGCGTCCGCGACGACGACGACCGCGTCGCGCGCATAGCCCGGCATGTCGCCGAAGACCGCGATCTGGCCGGGGTCCGCGACGCCGCTGGCCTCGACGACGACCTGCTCCGGCGGCTCGGCGGCGTCGCGCAGGCTCGCGAGCGCGGCGATGAAGTCGCCACCGATCCCGCAGCAGATGCAGCCGTTCGTGAGCGTCAGCATCTCCCCCTCGCGCGACGCGATGAGCTCCGCGTCGATGTTGATCGCGCCGAAGTCGTTGACGAGCACCGCCAGGCGCCGGTCGCCCGCATCGCGCAGGACGCTGTTGAGCAGCGTCGTCTTGCCAGCGCCGAGAAAGCCGCCGACGACGGTGAGCCCGATCTTGGCGGCGCCGGTCATGCGCGCAGGCTAGACCAGGCGCTGCGCCACGATGCTCGCGACCCCGCGCTGCTCGCCGCCGCGCTCGGCGACACCCTCGCGATAGTGGCGGACATGCAGCGACCCGAACGCGCGCAGCAGCTCGTTGCGGTCCAGGACGTACGCGGGGTTGAACTGCCGGCCGAGCTCCTCGACGTGCGCACGCGCGAACGTCTCGTAGAGCAGCAGGCCGCCGGGCGACAGCGCGCCGCGCAGCGCGCCGAACAGGTCGCGCTGCAGGTAGCTGACGCAGACGACGACGTCGTAGCCGCCCGGCAGCGGGTCGTGCTCGAGGTCGGCGACGCGCGCGTCGACGCGCAGGCCGCGCTCGGCGGCGGCGGCCCGCAAGGCGGCGATCGCGACGTCGGACACGTCGAGCGCGACGACGGCGAATCCGAGCTCAGCGAGCCAGCGGGCGTTGCGCCCGTCGCCGCAGGCGACGTCCAGCGCGCGCGGCTCTTCGACATCGACGGCGAGCCGCGCGAGCAGGTCGCGGTGCTCGACGAGCCAGCCAGCCGGCGCGTCGGGGAACGGCTCGAACCCCGGCGCCGCGTAGCGCTCGTTCCAGCGCTCGCGGGCCGGCGGCTTGTCGCTTGTGCGCGGAGATGGCACGGGGCGCTCACGGTACCGGTGTCGCGCGGGCGCCCCGAGGACGGCTCATACCTCGCAGCGCGGACGGGTAGGCAAGCCAGCAGACCACAAACGAGCATGAGGAGGCAGGCAAATGTCGGAGCAATTGGGAGATCCCCAGACCTACCGTGGCGGCACCGAGGAGCCCGCGGACGCCAAGGGCGGCGCTCAGAGCGCCAGTGGAGTGCCGCGCGACATGGTCGACGAGCCCACGTCGGACCCGTCCGACCCGCAGGCGATGAAGGACGACTCCCTGGGCAACTTCGCCGTCGAGGAGTCCGAGCACCAGGTCCCGCGCGACGGCGGCGACCAGGCCGACGCCACGCGTGACGGCGGCCCCGACCCCGACTCCCCCAGCCGCACGGGCGCAGGCTCTGTCGTGGACACCAGGGGCCGGGTCGGCGACGCCAGCACCACCGAGGGCGAGGACGCCAACCCGAGCGGCGCCGAAGGCGCCTAACTGCTCAAGACTCGGCGCGCGCGCGGTCAGTTCAGGCGCGCGCGCAGGGCGCCGAGCTCGAGGCGCAGTGCCTGCATCCGCGCGTGCTCGAGCGGCAGCGCCAGCCGCAGCTCCGCGGCCTGAATCTCGCGCGCCAGGTCGGCGCGCCGGCCGTACGCCGCGACGAGGTTGTTGAGGATCCGTAGCGCCGTCTCGTGGGCGCCCCATGCCCGCACGAGGCGCGGCGAGTCGGCCACCAGGGCTGCGCCGCCGTCGAACGGGTCGATCAGCACGGGCTCGCTCGTGCTCAGGTCGCCGACGACGAAGTGGCCGGGCAGGCCGACGCCCCACAGGGCGATGCCGGCGCGCTGGGCGGTCGCGAGGTACAGCACCGACAGCAGGATCGGCATGCCCCGCCGGCGCTCGAGGACGAGGTCGAGCATCGAGTTGTACGGATGGTCGTAGCGCCGGACGTCCCCGGAGAAGCCGTGGCGCACGGCGAGCACCTCACGCAGCGCCTCGATGCCGGCCTGCGGGCCGCCGATCGCGGCGCGCGCGTCCGCGACCTCCTCGCCGAGCCCGTCGAGCATCGTGACGACGGCCGTCTCGTCGATCTCGCGAAACTCGGCGGCAAGCGACAGCGCGAGGTTCTCGACCGTGGGGTCGGGCTGGGCGGCGACGGTGAGGAAGGGGGCGATGGGCACCCCGGCATTGTGGCCCGAGATCGAGCACGCCATAGTTGTCCATATGTCCAAGATCAGGATCGACGAAGCCGACCAACTGACCGTGCGTGACGTCGTGCACGCCAAATGGGGCGCGCTCGAGGCGACGGCGACGATCGCCGACGTCCGCGCGTACTTCGCGGCGAGCACGAGCCGCCGCCAGGCGTTCGTCGTCGACGACGGCCGCTACGTCGGGTCGCTGACGCCCGCGCTCGTCAACGGCGAGGACGCGGATCTCGAGCGTCCGGCGATCGAGGTCGCAGACCGCGAAGGGCCCACGATCTCACTCGACGCACCTGCGACGGCGGGGCGAGACCTCGCACTGCTGACCGACGCGCGCCGCGTGCCCGTGGTCGACGAGGACGGAAAGCTCGTCGGCGTCGTCGCCGTGACCGGGGACCTCACGTCGTTCTGCGGAACAACGGCCTGACGCCCGTCAGCCCAGCTCGAGGACCTGCTTCGCAGCGGCTGTCGCCGGGTGGTCGAGGCCGAGGACGCGCTCCATGTCGGCAATCAGCTGGGTCTGCAACGCGTGCGCCTTGTCGACCTGCCCGGCCGCCCGGTAGGACGACGCGAGGTCGCGGCGCGCGGTGAGCGTCTCGGGGTTGTCGGCGCCGTAGATGCGCGCGCTCTCGGCGACGATCTCCTCCTCCACGGCGATCGACTCGTCCTGGCGATCGGCCTGCCACAGCGTCTGCGCGAGGTTCGCGCGCGCGTCGAGCGTGTCCTCCTCGTCGGCGCCGAGCACCCGGACGCGATCCTCGAGCACTGTGCGCAGCACTGCGATCGCGTCGTCGGTGCGCTTGGCGGCCGCGTAGGAGAACGAGAGGTTCGAGCGCGCGGTGAGCGTGTCCGCGTGGTCGAGGCCGAGCACGCGCTCGGTCGCGTCGAGCACCTCTTCCTCGATCTTGATCGCCTCCTCGTGACGGCCCGCGGACCAGTAGGACGCGGCGAGGTTGGCGCGTGCGCGCAGCGTGGCCGGCGCTTCGACGCCGGCCGTGCGCTCGTAGACCTCGAGCACGTCCTCCTCGATCGCCATCGCCTCCTCGTGGCGCCCGGACTGCCAGTAGGAGTAGGCGAGCTCTCCGCGCATCTCGAGCGTCGCGGTGTGCTCCGCGCCGAAGGCCTCGACGTGCTCCTCGACCTGCTTCTCCTGGCGCGCGATCGCCTGCGCGATGACGTCCTTGATCTTCTCGGCCTGTGTCTGCTCCACCTGCTCCGGCTCTGCCATCCGCGCCTCCTCGTTCAGCGAGAGGGTAGCGAGGCAGGATGCCCGCGTCGGGGCTTGGCGCGGCGGCGTCGGTCGGGTCCGAAGCGGCGTCAGACGGGCAGCGGCGGCTCGCGCAGGGCGCGAACCTCTTCCTGCGCCGCAGCGAACTCGCAGCAGCAGTCCATCAGCGGGCCGCCGAGCGTGCGCAGGAGCGCGATGCGCTCGCGCTCCTCGAGCGGCTGGTAGCTCTCGACGTCGCGCTCGGTGACGTACGAGGCGGCGAGCTCGCAGAGCTTCTGCACGTCGTCGCGGACGAGCGTCATCGGCGCCTCGTCGCCGAAGACGGCGGTCGAGGCGAGCATGTCGTCGAGCGCCATCCAGGAGCGCAGTGCGAGGACGTCGTCGGCGGCGTCGTGGTCGAGGCGCGCCAGCTGGTCCCGGCGCCAGGCCAGGGCGTCACGGAGCGCATCGACTTCCTCGCGAGCGAGGGTCGCGTCACAGACGACGGAGGTGCCGTCGCGTCCTATGCGGTAGCTGCGTTCCATGAGAGAGCTGGTACCCATATTCCTATGATCGGCATGCCGGCTGTGTGACGTTACGTACGGAGGGACAGAATTCGACGGATCACCATGGCCCGGCGTGTACGGCGCTTGAGATCGCGGCTGCGAACGCGTCGACCTCGTCGGGCGTCGTGTCCCAGGAGCACATCCAGCGTACCTCGCCGGTGTCCTGGTCCCAGATGTAGAAGCGCCAATCGCGCTGCAGCGCCTGCGTCGCGGCCGCCGGCAGGACCGCGAAGACCCCGTTGGCCTGCACCGGCCGGGTGATGCGCACGCCCGGAACGTCCGCCACCTCGGCCGCCAAGCGGGCCGCCATCGCGTTGGCATGCGCGGCGCTGCGCCGCCACAGGTCGCCCTCGAGCAGCGCGACGAACTGCGCGCCGAGGTAGCGCCCCTTCGAGGCGAGCTGCAGCGTCTGCTTGCGCAGATAGGCCAGCCCATCGCCGAGGCCGGGGCGCAGCATGACGACGGCCTCGCCGAACAGCAGGCCGTTCTTCGTGCCGCCGAACGACAGCGCGTCGACGCCGGCGTCGGTCGCGACGGCGCGCAGCGGCACGCCGAGCGCGGCGGCGGCGTTGGCCAGGCGCGAGCCGTCGACGTGCAGCAGCAGGTCGTGCGCGTGGGCGAAGTCGGCGAGCTCGGCGAGCTCGTCCGGGCTGTAGCGCGTGCCGAGCTCGGTGGACTGCGTGATCGAGACGACGCGCGGCTGGACGACGTGCTCGTCGCCCTTGCGACCCAGGCGCGTCGCGACGAGCTCGGGCGTGAGCTTGCCGTCGGGCGTGTCGAGCACGTGGAGCTTGACGCCCGCGATGCGCTCCGGCGCGCCGCCCTCGTCGACGTTGACGTGCGCCGTGGCGGCGCACACGACGGACTCCCACGGCCGGCACAGCGCGCGGAAGCACAGGACGTTCGCGCCTGTGCCGTTGAACACGAGATACGAGCGCGCCTGCTCGCCGAAATGCTCGCGCAGAAGCTCCTCCGCGCGGGCCGTCCAGGGGTCGGCGCCGTACGGCGTGGCATGGCCGGTGTTGGCCTCGGCGATCGCGGCGAGCACCTCGGGATGCGCGGGCGCGTAGTTGTCGGAGCCAAAGCCCTTCATCGCGCCAGCCTAGTGCCGCCCGAGAAATCCTCCGGCCCGGCGCTCATCGGCGCCAACAAGCGCGACCCGGCGATCCTCGAGGTGATACTTGCGGGGTGATCGTCGGCGTCCCCACGGAGATCAAGCCCGACGAGTTCCGCGTCGCGCTGACGCCCGCGGGCGTGCGCGAGCTGACCGCGCGCGGTCACGAGGTTCTGATCCAGGCCGGCGCCGGCACCGGCAGCGCGATCGAGGACGAGCACTACGCGGCGCAGGGCGCGCGGATCGTCGACAGCGCGGCAGCGGTCTTCGCGGCGGCCGAGCTCGTCCTGAAGGTCAAGGAGCCGCAGGCCTCCGAGGTCGCGCTGCTGCGCCCGGCCCAGACCCTCTTCACGTACCTGCACCTCGCCGCCGCACCCGAGCTCACCGCCGGGCTGCAGGCGTCGGGCGCCACCTGCATCGCGTATGAGACCGTCGAGAACGCGGCCGGGGGCCTGCCGCTGCTCGCGC
The DNA here is from genome assembly GCA_963839905.1 of uncultured Actinomycetes bacterium. Classification (GTDB taxonomy): domain Bacteria; phylum Actinomycetota; class Thermoleophilia; order Solirubrobacterales; family Solirubrobacteraceae; genus CADCVQ01. The sequence continues at coordinate 289,921 of CAWIXC010000024.1, forward strand.
CGATGAGCGAGGTCGCGGGCAAGATCGCGACGCAGGCCGGCGCGTTCATGCTCGAGAAGCCGCTCGGCGGGCGCGGGGTGCTGCTCGGCGGGGTGCCCGGCGTCGCCGCGGCGACGGTCCTCGTCATCGGCGGCGGGGTCGTCGGGCTGAACGCCGCGCTGATCGCGATCGGCATGCAGGCCGACGTCTTCGTCTTCGACCGCTCGATCCCGCGCCTGCGCGAGCTCGACCTCGTCTTCGGCGGGCGCGCGTCGACCGTCTACTCCTCGACGCTCGCGATCGAGGAGATGCTGCCCGAGGCCGACCTCGTCATCGGCGCCGTGCTCATCCACGGCGCGCGGGCGCCGCGCGTCATCACGCGCGAGCAGCTCGCGCTCATGAAGTCGCGCGCCGTGCTCGTCGACGTGTCGATCGACCAGGGCGGCTGCTTTGAGACCTCGCGTCCGACGACGCACTCCGACCCGACGTTCCAGGTCGACGACGTGACGCACTACTGCGTGACGAACATGCCCGGCGCGGTGCCGGTGACCGCGACCTACGCGCTCACGAACGCGACCCTCCCCTACGTGCTCGAGCTCGCCGAGCTCGGGGTGCAGGCGGCGCTCGAAGCGAGCCCGTCGCTGCGCCTCGGCGTGAACGTCGCGGGCGGCGAGATCGTTCACCCCGCCGTCGCCGAGGCGCTCGCCGCTATCCCGACTTGAGGGTCACGTTGTCGATGCCGGCCTCGACGAGGCTCGCGGTCGACGCGTCGGCCGCCTCGACGACGATCTTCACGCTCTGGCCGAGGTAGCTCGCGGGGATCGCGACCGTCGTCGTCGCCCAGACGCCGTTGTCGTTCTCGGTGCCGCCGAGCTCCTGGAAGACCTGCGTCGTAGTGGAGCCCGCGATCTTCACGCGCAGGTAGTCGGCCGTCGAGCTGTTCGTGCCGTGCGCGAGGTAGTAGGAGAACGTCAGCGACAGGGTCCCGGTCGCGGGCATCGTCATCGCCGGCGACGAGATCGTCGTCAGGCCGCCGTCGACGTCGTAGACACCGGCGCTGGCGCCTGCGAGGCGGCCCGTGACGAGGTCGTTGACGCCACTGACTGTCGTCCCGAGCTGCTTCGCTCCGTTGTCGGCCGTCGCCGCCGGGTCGCCGCGCTCCCAGCGCCCAGCCGTCGCCGTGTCCGCCGCGTTCACGAGCCAGCCCTTGTTCGTCTCGAAGTCGTCGCTGAAGACCGTCGTGCTCGGGATGCCGCAGTACTGAGTCTCCTTGCCGATCGCCTTGTACGGGCAGTCGGAGATCTCGAGCAGCCGCAGCACGGCCTCGCGGTTGCGGGTCGTCTGCGCCGGAATCACCTCGTCGGGCGGGTAGAAGCCCGGGTTCGACGAGACGGGGTACATCTCGAACGTGTAGCCGAAGATGCCTTGGTTGCCCCACAGCCAGTCGTCGATCGCGCCATCGGCGATGTAGAGGTCGGATGCCTGCTCCGGCGTGTAGCCGTTCGTGCCCGCGAGGTTCTGGCCGAGCGTGGCGAACGCGTTGCGCACGTCGGCGGTCATCGTCGGCGTCGTGTCGGCCGTCGTGTAGCCGTAGGGCCACAGGACGAGCTCGGAGTACGTGTGGAAGTCGATGCCGGTCTTGATCTGCTGCACGCCGCCGATGCGCCGTGACAGGACGAAGTCGCGCACGCGCTGGGTCTCGGGCGCCGAGAACGCCGAGGCGCCGCGGTAGGTCTCCGAGGAGAACGTCCCGCTCGAGCCGCCGCAGCAGCCCCACTGAAAGCCCCAGTTGCGGTTGAGATCCGTGCCGATCGCGCTCGACCCGGCGTTCGGCTGGCGGTTCTTGCGCCACAGCGCGTACGAGCCGGTCGAGACGTCGAACTCCGCGCCGTCGGGGTTGACGGTCGGGATGATCCAGATCTCGCGCGAGTCGACGACGTTCTTGATGCGCGAGTCCGTCGCGTACTTGCTCGTCAGCTCGTTGAGCAGGTACATCGCCATCTCGACGGTGAGGTGCTCGCGGGCGTGCTGGTTGGAGGTGAAGAGGACCTCGGGCTCGGCCTCGTCGGTCGCGACGTTGTCGGACACCTTGAGCGCGTAGATCGTGCGGCCCTGGTAGGTCGTGCCGATCGACTGCCGGGTCACGAGCGACGGGTACGCGGCGGCGATCGACGCCGTCTCCGCGGTGACCTCGCCGTAGTCGTGGTAGTTGCTGTCGGCCGCCGGGAACGCCGCGGCGCGGGCCAGCAGGCCGCCCCTGCCCTTCGGCGCGGCCGCCTCGACGTGGCGCGTCACGCGGTAGAGCCCCAGCTTGCGCAGCTTGCGCACGTCCGACGCCGACGCGGTGACGAGCACCGAGGCGTGGTCGACCTCGACGATCGCCGCGCCGGTCGCGACGACGGCGGAGCGGTCCAGCGACGTGCGCACGCCGTCGACGTCATAGGTCTTCACGGCGACGCCGCGCGTGGCGGCGGCGGAGCTCGCGCTGCCCAGCAGCGCGATGGCGGAGCACAAGGCCAGGGTCCGTCCGGCGATCCTCATGTGCGAGACGCTACAGCCGCGCCGCGACGAAAGCGACCCTCCGATCGGTCAGGTTGGCGCGCCGCAGCCGCCGTTGGACGCCGCAGTCGCGATCGATCATGCGTCCATTCGGCTCAAGGTCGCATCGCCGCGACCGGGGGGTGAGCCGACAAGCAACCCGTGCGGATCTCAACTTTGCTTCCCGGCGGACCACCCCGCCTTGGAACGCGTCGATCGTCAGCCACGGTCGCCCTCGACATCGGCCCCGACGCCATCGTCGTCCTGCAGTCGTCGGGAACCGAGCGCGCGCGTGTGCGTCGCGCCATTGTCCACCCACTGCCGATGGGGCTCGTCGTCGACGGCGAGGTCGTCAACGCCGACCAGCTCGCGGTCGAGCTGCGCGCCCTGTTCGCGGAGCACAAGCTGCCGCACGACGTGCGCGTCGGCCTCGCTCATCCGCGCCTCATGGTGCGCATGGTCGAGCTGCCGGCCTCGCTGTCCGGGCGCGACCTGGAGAGCGCCGTCCGCCACCTGGCGGGCGACCTGCTCCCGGTCGGACTGGACCAGCTCGTCGTGGACTACCGCTGCATCGGCAAGGCGCCCGCGGGCAACGGCCCCGCACAGCAGCGCGTGCTCATGGCCGCCGCTCGCGTCGATGGCATCGCCCGCCTCACCGAGGCGCTGGCGGGCGCGCACCTGAAGGCCGAGTGCATCCAGCTCTCCGGCCTGTCGATGCTCCGCGCGCTCGAGCAGGCGCCGCATCCCGGCCAGGCGATCCTCTACGTGCAGGCCGGCGCGCTGACGAACGTCGTCATCGCCGAGGATGGCGAGCCGCTGCTCGTGCGTGCCGCGTCCGCCGGCTCAGAGGCGATCGCCATGGGGCTCGCCGAGCGCACGCAGATCACCCACGAGGAGGCGCGCTCGCACATCGCCGCGCTTGGTGTCCGCACCGCGCCGCATCACGGCGCCCCCGCCAACATCTCCCCCGAGCTCGAGTCCGCGGTCGCGCTGCAGGTTCGCGAGGGCCTGCGCCGCGTCGTCGCCGAGATCCAGTCCTCCCGCGGCTTCTACTCCGCGCGGCCCGACGCCCGCGAGATCGGCGGAGTCGTCCTCACCGGCGCCATGACGACGTGGCCCGGGGTCGCCGAGCTGCTGCGCGACGAGCTGAACCTCCCCGTCCTGCCCGCCGGGCGCGACGCCTGGCCGGACCTCGGGACGGTGTCGGTCGCACCCGAGCGGCTCGACGTCGCCGTCGGCCTTGCGCTGTCGGACGACGGCGCCCGCCCGGACCTGCGTCTCGCACGCCCCCGCACCACCCCGGTCATCGAGCCGGCCGCCAACGCCCGCGTCGCCCAGGTCGTCTGCGGCGTCGTGGCACTGCTCGCGATCGCCGTGGTCTACATGGTCATCGTCAGCAACCAGGTGAGCTCCGGCAAGCAGGAGCTCGCCGACCTGCGCGGCGACATCGTCGCGGCCGAGCAGCAGGCCGCCAAGCTCAAGCCGTACGCCGACTTCGCCCAGGCGACGATCGCCCGCCGCGAGGCGGTCAAGACCGTCGCCGGGGCCCGGTTCGGCTGGGACCGCACACTGAACCAGCTCGCTCGCGTCGCGCCAGGCGACGTCTGGCTGACGTCGGCCAAGGGCACGGTCTCGACCCTGACCACGGTCAAGGGCGGCAGCGGCGGCGGGTCGTCACTGCGCTCGGCGCTCCCCGGGCCGGCCCTCGAGCTCGTCGGATGCGGCAAGCGCGAGAGCGACGTCCCGAAGTACATGGATCGCCTGTACTCGATGTCCGGTGTCGACGAGGTCGGCTTCAGCAGCACGAAGCGCGCGGACAAGCGCAAGGCTGCCGGATCGGCCGGTGCCGCCGGCGACACAGCGTGCGCCGCCGTACCGGGCGCAACGGCCTTCTCGCTCGTGAGCTACTTCAAGCAGAGCCCGGCGCTGGCCGCCGCGGCGGCTGCCGCGGCCGCGCCCGGCACGACGCCCGGACCCGCGGCTGCCCTCACCCCCACGACGCCGGCTCCGGCCGCGACGCCCGCCCCCGCCAACCAGACAGCCGCCACCGGCACGGAGGGCAAGAAATGATCTCCTCGGCTTCCCCGCACCAGCGCATGATGCTCGGGACGATCCTCGCAGGCATCGTCCTGCTGGTCGCCCTGTGGATGCTGGCGATCTCGCCGAAGCGCAGCGAGAGCGCCGACGTCAAGACGAACGTCGTCACCCAGGAGCAGCGCCTGAGCGCCGCTCGGACGCAGCTCGCAAGCTACGAGTCCTCGCGCAAGCAGTACCCCGGCCTGCTGGCCGAGCTGCGCGGCCTGGACAAGGCGGTGCCGGCACGCGGGCAGATCTCCGCGCTCCTGCGCCAGCTGCAGAAGCGGGCGAAGGCGAGCCAGAGCACGCTCACGCTCGTCAGCCTCGAGTCCGGCGCCAACGCACCGGCCGCGGCCGCCCCGGCGGGCACGACCCTGACCCCCGGTGCGACGCTCGGCACCGGCGGGCTGGCGAAGCTGCCCTTCACGTTCGAGTACTCGGGGCGCTACTTCGACCTCGTGAACATCCTCAAAGCGGCCCGTAAGACGGTCGCCGTGAAGTCCGGCGACCTGAAGATCAAGGGCCGGCTCGTGACGATCGACGGGCTCGCGTTCCAGCGCGACGACATCGGATCGTCGCTCATCACCGCGAACGTCAGCGGCACCGCGTACATCGCCGCGGCTCCGCCAACACCGACTACGGCGGCCACGACTCCCGCGGCCGCGACACAGGGAGGGTCATGATGCTCCGCAGCCTCGTCGACGAAGTGGTCCGGCGCCGCCTGTGGCCGATCCCGCTGCTCGCGCTGCTCGTCGCGATCGCGGCGCCGCTGCTGTTCATGAAGTCCGCGCCGCCCGATGCGCCGGCCGCGACGGAGGCACCGCCCGCCGCCGCGCCCGGTGAGCTGCCGGCATCCGCCGAGAAGCTCGTCACGACGAGCGACAAGGCGGTCATCCGGCGCCAGACGACCAAGCGCAAGGCTCAGGACCCGTTCGCCCCGCCGGCCTCCGCGAAGTCCGCGGGCACCGCCAGCAGCGGGCAGACCGCGTCGTCGGCCTCCAAGCAGACGACGAGCTCGCCCAAGTCGATCCCGCTCGTCATCACGGACGCCAACGGCAACAAGCTCAACCTCTCGTCGCCCAAGGCGAAGACGTCGACGAAGAAGCCCGCGACGACCAGCCCGAAGCCCTCTGCTCCCCCGGCCCCGTCGTCGAAGGGCGTCGTCTACGTCGACGTGCGCTTCGCCGAGAAGGCGGGCAGCAGGGTGACCCGCCGCGTCCCGCGCATGCAGACGTTCCGCGCCGCGGGCAAGGTCGCCGCGATCTTCGTGAAGTACTCGCCGTCGCGCCGCAAGGCCGTCTTCGCGGTCGCCCCCAGCACGAAGGTCTCCGGCGACGTCAAGTGCCGCCGCAAGGAGGGCGCCTGCCGCTATGTCGACGTGCCCGAGGGCAAGCACGTGCGCCTGACGCTGCGCGCCTCGGACGGCACGCTCGTCACCCGCCGCCTCGACGTCGTGAACATCCACGGCGAGCCGGCCACCACCACGGCAACTGCCGTAGCCACCGCGCCGCGCAGCACGCCGCTCGACCAGGCGACCTGCCTGCTCAAGCGCCTGCTGTCGCTGTCGCCGATCCTCCCGTCGATCTCCGTCGACGCCTGTGAGTAACCACCCCCGCACCCCGACGGGCCCGGTCGCCGGTCGTGAAGACGGCTACACGATCGTCGAGATCATGATCGCCATGTTCATCCTGCTCATCGGGGTGATGGGGACGCTCACGCTCATCCAAGGCAGCCTCGCGAGCACGAGCCGCACCACCGCCCGCGAGCAGGGGACGAACCTCGCTCGCGACCTGGTGGAGCGCGCCCGCCAGGCGGCCTACACAGACCTGACGGTGACGGGCGCTCCCGCGAAGCTGCGCGCGACCCTGCCGGCGTCCGATGCCGCCTCGGCGATCTCGCCGACCGCCCCGTCCTCGTTCACAGTGAAGCGCCGCAACGTGACCTACGCCGTGACCGTCACCGCCTGCGCCGTCGACGACCCGACGGACGGCGCCGGCGAAGGCGACGCCCAGTTCTGCGTGCCGCCGGACGCGGGGTCGGTCTCCGAGCCACCGCCCGCGCTGCCCGCGGCCTCGGTGCGGGTGCTCGGCCTCGACGTCGCGCTGCGCGGCAGCCTGCTCGACACCGTCTGCAACGCCGTCGGCACGAACACCGACATCGCCCAGGCGCTGACGGCCGTGCTCAGCCCCGTCGCAGCCGTGGGGATCTGCCCGGCCGCGGCCGGCGGCGACGTGCCGATCGACAGCGACCCCGACGACCTGCGCCGCGTGCGCGTCGACGTCGCATGGAACCGCGGCGGCGCCGGCAGCGTCAGCCAGACCACCCTGCTCAGCAACCCCTCACAGAACTGATGCTCAGCGCTTCTGAAATCAGACACAACGAGGACGGCTTCACGCTCGTGGAGCTCGTCGTCGCGATGGGCCTCTCACTCATCGTGCTGTTCGCGACCCTGCAGTCCTTCGACGCGTTCTCCTCCGAGGCCTCGCGCCAGTCGCGCCTGACGGACGCAAACGACCAGGTGCAGGCGATGATGGACCGCACCGTGCGCGATCTGCGCGGGGCGTCGGTGATCGTGGTCGGTGGCGCGACGAACCTCGTCTACTCCGTGCCCGACTCCGCGGGCGTGCGCACCGAGCGCATCTGCGTCGAATCGGGCCAGCTGTACGGCTTCACGCAGGTCACGGCCGCGTCGCCCGGCGCGCCGACGACCGCCTGCTCGACCGGCACGAAGCTCGCGCGCCTGAAGTCGACCGCGAACACCGCCTTCACGTATGACGGCGCATCGGCCGCCGCGACCCCCGCGACCGTCAAGAACGTGGGCCTGACCTTCAGCCTCGACGCCACGCAACGCGGGAGGCCGGGCAGCAGCACGTTGAAGGCCAGCGCGGCCGTCCGCCGCAGCGCCGCGATGCTGCCGATCAGCGACGACGACATCGAGGTCGGCTGCTCGCCCGCCGGCCCCATCGTGCAGGTCGGGATCGGTCTCGGCCTGGCGGAGGACGTCGGCCCGCTGACGGTCACGTTCACCGGCGATGGCGGCTTGAGCCTCACCGGCGGCACGATCGATCCTGAGACCGGCTCGGCGCAGGTGCTCCTGCCGGCTGCGGTCACGGGGCTGGTGGCGAGGATCACCGACTCGCTGGGAATCGTCCGGGCCCTCGTTCCGAAGGAAGTCGGGTGCGTCGCATGATCCGCCGCCTCTCACAAGACGAGACCGGCTCCGCGCTGATCACCGCGCTGCTCGCCGCGATGGTGATGCTCGGGCTCGGCTTCGCGCTGCTGTCGATCGTCGACACGCAGGCCAAGCAGTCCGATGTCGACCGCACCCGCGATCACGCCTTCAACCTCACCGAGAGCGTGCTGACGAGCGAGGCGTTCGTCCTCGGGCGCAGCTGGCCGGACTCGGTTCCCGCCGGCAATCCGCAGTGTGCCAACGCCGGGTTCGGCGATCCGCTCGCAGCGGCCACGCCGTCGAGCGCCGCAGCCGCCCAGTTGCAGCACAACCTCGACTCGAGCTACGACCCGACAGTCGACAAGGCGTACGTCGGCGCCAGCTGGAAGGTCCACCTCTGCGACGACGTCGACCCCGACGGCGCGGGACCCGTCGCCGGCGGGACCGTCTGGGCCAACACGCTGCTCACCAACGCGGCCTGGGACGCAAACGGCAACGACAAGGTGTGGGTCCGCGCGGAGTCGACCGTCCGCGGCAAGACCCGCGCGCTGGTCGGTCTCGTGCGAGCTCGCAGCACGCCGGCGCTGAACTCGCGCTACGGGCTCGTGTCGGGCGGGATGTCCGACGACCTCGGCACGACGCTGAACACGCTCACCAACCAAGGCGTGCTGGGCGGCGTGATCGACAGGCTCCTGGGGTCGACTCCGACCGTCGCGGAAGATCCGACACCTGGCGTCTCGACGCCAAACGGCGTCACCGGGATCCGCTGCGGCGCGCTGGACATCAAGGACGGCTCCGTGTGCGTCAGCGGCACGATCGCCGCCGTCGGCGCGCTCCCGATCGTCAGCGACCTCGTCACGGACGGCAGCATCGAGAACTTCCCGAACACCACCGCGACGAGCGCGGACAACATCGCCCGTCTGCGGGCGCAGGCTCGGTCCGCGGGGACCTACACCGCGGTCTCGGCCGGTACCGCGCCGGCGGGCAGCGGCAGCCTGCTGAACCCCAACGACACCGCGCCGTCGAGCGTCGCGGCGTGCACGCTCACCGGGAGCCCGGGCGCAAGCTCCGTCGTCTTCATCGAGCAGGTCGGCGCCGGCACCCCCGGGACCGCCGGTGGGCCCGGCGACCAGTACTGCTCGATCAACGTCGCCACCGCGGTGCAGTTCAGGGCGATCGTCGTCGGGATGGGCCGCATCGTGATCCGCGGCAACAACACCACGACGGCCGCCACCGACACCACCGTCAACACGTTCAAAGGCGTCGTCTACGCGCTGAACCTCCAGCGGCTGTCCGTCGCTGCCGGCGGAGCCGGGCTGGGCGACGGCGCCGCCCCGGGGCGCGAGGTGCTGCGCATCGACCGCGGCGCCCACGTTCGCGGCGGGGTCAGCGCCGATGGCAAGAGCGGGAAGGTGGGCATCTATCCGCCGCCGATCTCGCTCAACACCAGTGCGTTGGTCTGCACCCTGGTCGGCTGCCCCTCGCTGCTGGCGACGACGCTGCAGGCACTGGGCGTGACCAACCTCTTGGACACCCTCGTCAACGGTGGCTGCCTGCTTCAGCTCGGGCCCATCTGCACCCTGTCGCTTGGCGGCCTTCCGGTGCTGAACGTCGTCAACGCCATCGTCGGACAGGTTCAGCCGCAGCGCGTCTCCTACGGCTCGGCGATCACGTCGAACATCGAGGCGATCAACGCGCTCACGGTGTACGGCGCCTCGAACGTCGTTCCCGGGACGTTCCGGGACCTGCAGCCGCGGTAGGCCGCAGCGCGGCGAGCGCCGAGTGATCCGCGGGGGCGCCGCTTACGCTCACACGGACATGAGACGACATGCCCTGCTCGCCGCGCTGCTGAGCGCGGCCCTGCTCGCCGGTTGCGGCGGCGGCGACGACGACAAGGCCGACACGAAGGGCGCAGCGACATCCGCGCCGACGGACACGATCCGGATCGCGGACTTCCTCTACGAGCCGGACCCGGCGACGGTGAAGGCCGGCACGAAGATCACGGTGCGAAACGCCGACAGCGCGCCGCACACGCTGACGCAGACGGGCGACGCGCGCTCGTTTGACAGCGACACGATCCGCGGGAAGTCGAGCGGGTCGGTGACGTTCTCGAAGCCCGGCACGTTCACCTACTTCTGCGAGTTTCACGCCACGATGAAGGGCACCGTCACCGTCGTGCGGTAGTCGCCGCGTTCGCAGGGTTTGCCCAGCGGCTGCGGCGGGGTATCTCCTTCACCGCTCGCGGGGCGGTGGTCGGCCACGCCGCCTCGCGACGAGCTTCGAGCGGTGCCGGCCTACGCGGCTTCGCGCAGCGCCTCGAGCTCGCGCAGGCTCGCGAGACGCTCGAGCGCCCGCTCCTCGAGCTTGCGGGTCTCGGGCTGGGTGATCCCCAGGCGCCGGCTCGCCTCGCGCAACCCCACCGGCCCTTCGGCGCCGTTGACGCCGTAGCGCAGCTGGACGACCTTGCGCTCCTCGTCGGGCAGCCCCTCGAGCGCGGTGCGCAGCGCCTCGTCGCGCAGCGCGACCTCGACCTCCTCGGCCGGCCCCGCGCGCTCGTCGCCCAGCAGCTCGCCGAGGGCGGTCTCGCCGTCGTCGCCGACGGGCCGGTCCAGGCTCGTGACCGTCCGTGCGATGTCGCCCATCGCCTCGACCTGCGCGAGCGGCAGCTCGGTCTCGGCGGCGATCTCCTCGTTGGTCGGCTCGCGGCCCAGGCGCGTGTTCAGCAGCCGGTTGGCCCGCTGGATCTTGCGCTCGCGCTGGGCGATGTTCGTCGGGACGCGGATCGTTCGCGCCTTGTTCTCGATGCCGCGCTGGATCGCCTGGCGGATCCAGTAGGTCGCGTAGGTCGAGAACTTGAAGCCGCGGCGCCAGTCGAACTTCTCGCTGGCGCGGATGAGGCCGAAGATGCCCTCCTGGATGAGGTCAAGCAGCGGCAGCTCGTTCTGCGGGTACTTCTTGGCGATCGACACGACCAGCGCGAGGTTCGAGTTGATCATCCGCTCCTTCGCCGCGGGGTCGCCCTGCTCGATGCGCTTGGCGAGCTCGACCTCCTCGGCGGCGGTCAGCAGCGGATGGCGGCGGATCTCGTTGAGAAACAGGCCGAGCGCGTCGGTCGTGGCGCTCGCGAGGCCGCCGTTGCCGAAATCCGTCTGCGGGACGTTGCTGCGCCCGCAGTCATCCGAGACGTTGATGCCGCGGGCCTCGAAGGCCTCGTGCAGGCCGGGCAGGTCGTCGTCTTCGACCTCGAGGCGGCGCGCGATCGCGTCCAGCTCGGAGAGGTTGACGCATCCGTTCTCCTCGCCCGCGTCGAGCAGCGCGGCCAGCGGCGGCGGTGGGCTATCGAGATCTAGTTCCATTGGTCAGCGCTCCTTACCCTCTGTAGGCCGCGGGGGAACGATGCCTTGCCGGCGGTTAACCGACCATAGCGGGCGGCTGGCGCGGGCCGGACGATTTTCAGCCCTCCAAACGCCAAACGGCGCCTGAAGTTCAGGCGCCGTCGCGTGTGCTGGTGAAGCGGGCGCGTCAGGCGCGCCGCCGGGTCAGGCCTTGGACAGGTTGTCTGCGAAACCCTGCACGAGCTGCGTCAGCACGGCCTGGGTGGTGCCTTCGCCCATCGATGCGGCCTTGCCGCTGATGTTCGCGGTGCCGTCGATGCTCCCGCCGTCACCGCCGATCGTGATCGTGATGTTGCCGTCGGCGTTGCTCTGCCCGCTGGCCTCCTTCGCCTGGGCGCGGACGACAGCGCGCTTGGAGCCCGCGTCCTGCTCGACGATCTCGACCGGGCCGGAGAACTTCATGCCCATCGAGCCCATCTTGACGTCGATCTCCGCGTTGGCCTTGTTCGGGCCCTCGGCCGACGTCACCTTCGCCCCCGGCACGCAAGCCACGAGCTTTGAAACGTCGGAGATGACGCCCCATGCCTGATCGGGGTTGGACACAGTGAACTTCTGGTTCACCTGGGTTGCCACGTGAGGCCTCCTCGTAATCGGGTCTCACCCTCCGGCGTACCCCGATCTTGGCGCGTCAACCTCCTAATTTCCGGCGGCCGTGGGCTCGCGTCAGCGCGGGCGGTTGCGCTTGCGCTGGTTGCGCGCGGCCTTCGACTTGCTGCGCTTGCGGGCCCGTTCGCGCTCGCGCTCGCGCGCGGACTTCGTCTTCGGGTTGCCGGTCCCGCCGCCCGCGGCTGCGGCCGCCTTGGCACTCGCGCGCGCCGCGGCGGGCGCGGACCGGCGCGCGTCGCGCATGATCACGTAGCCGATCACGCCGATGACGCCGATCGCCGCGCCGAAGATCAGCACGAGCTGCAGCGTCGTGAGGCCGGTGTCCTCCTCGGCCGCGACCTGGTCGGAGTCGTCGGTCTGGGTGAGCGGTGCGGGGACGTTCGTCGGACCGAGTTGAGCCAGCGCGACGGGCGGGATGGCGACGCCGAGGGCGAGGGCTGCGAGCATGGCTGCGAGGCGTTTCACGAGCGCGAGACTACGCGCCGGAGGCGGTCGCTGTCGACTCGCAACGCAGCTCGTGGCAGGTGACACGACCGGGGTGCACCGCAGGTCTACACTCTCGCGGCAATGGCGAAGCAGCGACAGGTCCGCGTGGAGCAGAAAAGCGCGCTTGCCGCGATGAGCGCGCTCGAGCTGCGCTCCGACGAAGAGCTTATGAGCGAGACGAAGCACCGGGCCGCCGCGCAGGCGATCCTCGGCGCACGCGCCTCCGAGCGCTACGACGCGGCCAAGGCGCGCGAGCACTTCCGCAAGGCGATCGCCGCCGCGCGCCCGCAGGAGCGCATGCAGCTGCGCAGGATGGCCGAGGCGTCGCTCGCGCTCGCCGAGCGCCGTCCCGACGACCTCAAGGCCGCGGTCGAGAAGATGGGCCAGCAGGCGCCGTCCAACCGCCAGCTCTTCGTGCTGCGGCTCATGGGCATGATCTCGCCCGCGCAGGGCGCGAGCACGCTGACGAAGGTCCGCGGCGGGCTCATCCTCTTCGCGATCGTCATCGGCCTGCTGGCGATCGGCTACGGCATCTCGACGCTCGTGCTGCTGCCGTTCGGCGGTGGCGGGGCGCTTGGCACCTTCGGCCTCGGGATCTTCATCGTGATCGTGGCGCTCGCCGTGCTCGCGCTCGTCGGGCGGCGAAAGCAGGCCAAGGCCCAAGCGAAGGCGCGCACCACGCGCGCCGGAAAATAGATGTGCGGGCGCTACTCGCTCGCGACGCCTGACCCGTCGCAGCTGCGCGCGCGCTGGCCGATCGGCGAGCGGCTCGAGGTGCGGCGTCGGTACAACGTCGCGCCCGGCGACGACGTCCTCGCCGTCGTGCGCCCGCGCGACGCCGAGCCGCAGGGCGCGCTGCTGCGCTGGGGGCTCGTGCCGTTCTGGGCATCGAGCCCCGGCGAGGTCGCGGCGAAGACGATCAACGCGCGCGCCGAGACCGTCGCCGAGCGCCCCGCCTACCGCGACGCCTTCGCGCGCAAGCGCTGCCTGATCGTCGCCGACGGCTACTATGAGTGGTCGGCGGGCACGCCGCACTGGATCACGCGCGAGGACGGCGCGCCGTTCGCGTTCGCCGGGCTGTGGGCGTCGTGGCGCCCGCGCGGCCAGGACGACGTCGAGCCGCTGCGCAGCTGCGCGATCGTCACGACCGCCGCGGCCGGCCCGGTGCGCGAGCTGCACGACCGCATGCCCGTGATCCTCGACGCGGCCGAGGAGCCGGCCTGGCTGGATCCCTCGACACCAGCCGAGGAGCTCCACGCGCTGCTGGCCCCGGACGGCCCGCGCCTGCAAACCCGTCCCGTGAGCCGCAACGTCAACGACGCGCGCCACGACGCGCCGGACTGCCTCGACCCGCCCGAGCAGGCCTCGCTGTTCTGATCGGGCGGCGTTGGACCGCCGCCAGGCGCAGCTCGGCTGCCTCCGCGCAGCGAACCGCGAGCGCCTGCCTGCACGTGACGTGCGCGGCGCCGCTCATCCCCGGATCGAGTCTCGGAGCCGCTCGCGCTCGACCTTGCCGATCGCGTTGCGCGGGAGGTCGTCGGTGAAGACGACGTCGCGGGGGTGCTTGTACTCGGCGAGCTCCCCGTCGAACAGGCGCTTGACCTCGTCCGCGCTCATCGCGCCGTCCTTGTTCAGGACGACGAACGCGACCGGCACCTCCCCCAGCTCGTCGTCCGGGCGTCCGACCACGGCGGCCTCGGCGATCTGCGGGCAGGCCGCCAGCACCGCCTCGACATCGGCGGGAAAGACGTTGCAGCTACCGACGATGATCACCTCCTTGATGCGGCCGGCGATCACAAGCATGCCTTCGTCGTCGAGGACGCCCGCGTCGCCCGTGCGAAACCAGCCATCGTCGTGAAACGCCTGCGCGGTCGCCTCAGGTTTGCGCCAGTACTCGGGCATGACGCCCGGCCCCTTCACGAGGACCTCCCCCTCCTCGCCGGCCGGCACGGGCGAGCCGTCGGCGTCCGCGATGCGCACGCGGCAGTGCGGAACCGGCCGCCCGGCCGTGTGGCGCAGCCGGCGCGCGTCCTGCAGCGGGACGATCGTGACGACCGGCATCGTCTCGGTGAGGCCGTAGTCCTGCAGGACGGTCACGCCCCTGTGAAACCACGGCGCGAGCACGTCCTCGCGCACGATCGTCGAGCCGGTGATCACGCAGCGCAGGCTCGAGAGGTCGGTCGTGGCCCAGCGCTCGTGCGCGATCAGCGCCTTCGTCATCGCGGGCGTCGAGATCGCGAGCGTGATCCGGCGCTGCTCGATCGCCTCGAGTGTCGCGGCCGAGTCGAACTCGCGCAGGATCGTCACGGTCGCGCCGGCTGCGAGCGCCGGCGTCGTGAGGATGTTCATCGCGCCGGTGTTGAACAGCGGGCCGTTGGTGAGCACCTCGTCGTCGGCGCCGATGGCGATCGCCGCGGCGACGTTCAGCGCGTTGACGTGCAATGACTCGCACGTCAGCACCGCGCCCTTCGGCGGCCCGGTCGTGCCCGACGTGTTGATGATCAGCAGCGGCGACCGCAGCGGGCGATCCGGATCGCAGCGGCGCTGCGGCGCGCCGTCGAGCAGCGCGTCAAGGGTCCCTGAGGCGTCGGCGGCACCGAACACGACGATCTTCGCGCCGAGCTGCTGCGCCGCCTCGCGGGCCGTCTGCGCGACGGCGGCCTCGGCGAGGAGCAGCTTGGGGTCGGTGTTGCCGAGCACGACCTCGAGCTCGGGTGCGGGCATCCGGGCGCTGAGCGGGACAAGGATCGCGCCGAGGCGTGCGCACGCGAACAGCAGGTCGAGCAGCTCCGGCGCGTTGTGCCCGAGGTATGCGACCCGGTCTCCCTCGGTGATCGCTTCCCGCTCCGCGAGCGCGCCGGCGAGCCGCGCAACCCGCTGCTCCATCGCGCCGTAGGTGATCACCTGCTCTTCGAAGCGCAGCGCGAGCTTGCCGGGGCTTCGCCTCGCCCACCAGGCGATCCAGCCCGAGATCTCCGCCGCTGGAGGGCCCACGCGCGCCAGCGTAGTGCGCGCCGAGGCGGCGCGCCGCGGCCGTCAGGTCGGGCCCGCGCGCGCACGGCGCGCGAGGCTCGAGCTCGCGAGCGTGCCGGCGAGCAGGCCGAGCGCGATGCCAAGCGCGGGCGAGGCCAGCGCGGCGAAGACCGCGCAGAAGGTGAGCGCGGAGATCACGATCGCGACGTGCAGCGACGCCCTCGCCGAGCGGGCAGGTTCCCGCCGCAGCAGGCGGTCCAGCCCGAACGCGAGCGGCGGGCCGAGCACCAACGGGACAAACAGTGCGACCTGGAAGCCGGCGAGCAGCGTGGCCGCGACGATCCACGCGTACAGCTCCGCCGCTGCCGGGCCGAAGAACTCCGCGCGCGCGACCCGGCCCGCGACCCGGTACTCGCAGCGCAGGCCGAGCGGCGAGAGCTCGAGCGAGCCAGAGGACGACGAGCCCTCCGGAAGGCGTTCGAACTGCGAGCACGCGTCGTTCGGCGGACCGTGCGCGAACGCCCCGAGGCCGCTGCCGGCGATCACCCCCGCGGCCAGCGCGAGGACGAGGAGGGCCGAGCGCGGCGTCATCCAGCGATGCTATGTCCGCGGCCGGACCGCTTGCGAGCCCGGCGCGGTCGTGCGAGTCTCAGGCGATGTCCTCGGCCTATGTGCCCGCGGCGGGCCGCGTGGGTTCGACGCGCCTGTACGACCGCTCGATCGCGGTGACGATGCGCGAGCAGCGCTGGCGCCCGTTGCTGCGCGACCGCGCGCTGCAAGGCGTCCCCGCAAACGGGCACGTCGTGGACGTCGGCGCTGGCACAGGCACGCTCGCGATCTCGCTGGCGCAGGCGCGCCCCGATGTCACCGTCACCGGGGTCGACGGCGACCAGGAGATCCTCGCGCTCGCGCAGGACAAGCCCGGCGCCGAGCTCGTGACGTGGCGCAAGGGCCTGGCGGGCGAGCTGCCGCTCGCGGACGACTGCGCGGATGCGGTCGTCACGTCGCTGGTGCTGCATCACCTCGACTGGGGCGCCAAGCAGCGAGCGCTCGCGGAGATGGCCCGGGTGCTGCGTCCTGGAGGGCGGCTGCACATCGCCGACTGGGGGCGCCCGGCGACGCCCCTGCTGCGGGCATCGTTCTTCGTGCTGCAGCTCCTCGACGGGTTCGCCGTCACCCGCGACCACGCAGCCGGCCGGATCCCGGAGCTCGTGCGGGGTGCCGGCTTCTCCGAGGTGCGTGTGCACCGGCGCCTGAGGACGGCGTGGGGCACCCTCGAGCTGCTCGAGGCCACATACGGGGGTTGACCCCACCCCGGGACACCGGCGGCCACCACTGCTATACCCCCATGGGGTACCTTAGGGTTGCGCTCACCAACCGAGGCGACCGCCGGAGGCGATGACGATGCAGACGAAGACCCACCCATCGACCACGACGAGCGCGCCGCAGCCTCCGGAGCCGGAGGTTCGCGAGCACCGCGGCGATGATCCGCACGGCGACGAGCCTCGACGCACACCCGTGCGCAACTTCGCGCGGCATTACGCGGAGATGCTCGTGGCGATGTTCCTCGGCATGTTCGTCCTCGGCATGGCGCTCGCGGCGGCGCTCGAGCTCGCCGGCGTCGACGTCTCGAACTGGGACAACGACGCCCCGGCCCTCTTCCTGCTGAGCATGGCGTTCAACATGACCGTCCCGATGGTCGCGTGGATGCGCTACCGCGGCCACCGCTGGGGGCTCACCGTCGAGATGTCCGCGGCGATGTTCGTGCCGACGTTCGCGGTGATCGCGCTGCTGTGGGCCGGCGCCGAGTCAAACGTCCACGCCCTCATGGGGATCCAGCACATCGCGATGTTCCCGGCGATGCTCGGCGTCATGCTGCTGCGCCGCGACGAGTACACCGGCCACTGATCCGGGCGCAACGCGCGCCCGCGCGGCTCAGCGGCGCACGATCCGGATCTTCTCGATGACGACCGGATCGAGCGGCATCTCCGTGGCCGGGTCCGTGGCGAGGCGGGCGATCCGGCGGACGACCTTGTCGCCTGCCGTCACGCGCCCGAGCACCGCGTAGTCGGGCGGCAGCGGCGCGGACTCCGCCGTCACGATGAAGAACTGGCTACCGGACGTGCCCGGCGCGTCCTCCGCGGTCTTCGCCATCGCGACGACGCCCCTGACGTAGCGGGTCTTCTTCGCCGGCTTCTCGACGACGCTGTAGCCGGGCCCGCCGTTGCCCGTGAGCAGCGGGTCGCCGCCCTGGATGACGTAGTCGTTGCCGCCCGGCTTTGCGATCCGGTGGAACGTCAGGCCGTCGTAGAACTTCTGGCGCACGAGGCCCGCGAACGACGACGTCGTCCGCGGCGCGCGCAGCGTCGCGAGCTGGATGCGGATCGTCCCGCAGTTCGTGGTGAGCACGGCGACGTACGTGCGCTTGCGGTTGAGCTTGCGCTTGGACTTGGTCGCGTTGGGCGACTTGGGCTCCGGCGCCGCGACGGCCTCGCACCCGTCGCGCGCCGAGCGTGGCGGGATCGCCGTCGTCGCGGTGCTCGCCGCCGTGGTGGCGGTCGTGGCGGGCGTGGTCGTGGTCGTCGTGCTCTCGCTCAGCGGCTCGTCCTTGCCGCACGCGAGCAGCGCGAGCGCCGCGAGCAGGATGACGATCAGGACGGTGGCACGCCGCACGTCAGGAAGGGTAGTCAGACTCCCGGTCGTGCCGATCACCCCGCTCGTCGCGCGCTACGACCACATCCTGCTCGACCTCGACGGCTGCGTCTGGGTCGGCGACGAGCCCACGCCGGGCGCAGCGGACGCGATCACGGCGCTGCGCGCGGCCGGCAAGAACATCGCCTTCGTCACCAACGACTCGCAGTTCTCGACCGAGGAGTACGTACGCAAGCTCTGGCGGCTCGGGTTCCAAGCCTCGCTCGAGGAGGTGGTCACGGTCGGCGGCGCGCTGCAGTTCGAGCTCGCGCAGCGCTTCCCCGGCCGCGCCGCGGTCGTCATCGGATCCGACGCGCTGCACCGCCACGTCGAGGCGGCGGGCCTGAGGATCGTCAACGGGACGGCGTTCGCGAGCCGCGCGGATGTCGTCGTCGTCGCGTTTCACCCGGACTTTCACTACGCCGAACTGCGCGACGCCACCCAGGCCGCGCTGCGCGGCGCCTTCCTGATCGGCTCAAACCGCGACGCGACGTTCCCCAACTCCGACGGCCTGTGGCCGGGGTCCGGCGCCATCATCGCCGCGGTCGAGACGGCATCGGGGCGCACGGTCGCGACCGTCGGCAAGCCCGAGCCGACCCTCGTGCAGACCGCCCTGGACCGGGTCGGCCCGGGCCGGGCGATCATGATCGGCGACCGGGTCGACGCGGACCTCGGCGCCGCGACCGCCGCCGGCATCGACGGCGCCGTCGTCCTGACGGGCGCGTCGGACCGCGAGACGGCCGAGGCCGCGCACGACCCGAGCCCTGTCGCGATCGCCGAGCGCCTCGAGACCCTGGTCCTCGGCAACGCATGATCCTGAGGGCGAAGATCGCGGTGGCCCGCGCTGCGGGGTCGCTGTCGCGCCGCAGCGGGCGCGGTGGGACGAGCCTGCCGGGCAAGCTGCTCATGCGCCTCGAGCCGCGGGCGATGGCGCGGCTCGCGGGGCGCCTGCGCGACGGCAGCGCGGTGATCTCGGCGACCAACGGCAAGACGACGACCGCGGCGATGGTCGCCGCGATCCTCGAGGGCACCGGCGCGCGCCTCGTGCACAACCGCGCCGGCGCGAACATGGGCGGCGGCGTGACGACCGCCCTGCTCGGCGCCGCGCGCGGGTCGAGGATCGACGGCGATGCCGGGCTGTTCGAGGTCGACGAGTTCTGGCTCGACCAGGTCGTGCCCGAGCTGCGCCCGCGCGCGATGCTGCTGTCGAACCTCTTCCGCGATCAGCTCGACCGCTACGGCGAGCTCGAGACGATCGCCGACCGCTGGGCCGCGGCGGTGACGGCTGCCCCCGAGACGGCGCTCGTCCTCAACGCCGACGACCCGCTCGTCGCGGACCTCGGGCGCGACCGCCCGGGCGTGACCTTCTTCGGCGTGCAGGACGACGGCGTCGCGCTCGCCGGCATGGCGCACGCGTCGGACTCCAAGCACTGCCGGCGCTGCGGCGCGCCGTACGTCTACGACGCCGTCTACATGGGCCACCTCGGCCGCTACCACTGCCCCAACGGCGACGGCCCGCGACCGGAGCCGGGCGTGTGGGCGACCGAGATCGTCCTCGACGGCACGCGCTCGGCGAGCTTCACGCTGCACCTCGGCGCGGCGAGCGCGCGCGTCGCCCTCCCCCTCCCCGGGCTCTACAACGTCTACAACGCGCTCGGCGCCGCGGCGCTGACGCACGTCCTCGGCTGCGAGCTCGGCGCGATCGTCGCCGGCCTGCAGGCGACACAAGCCGCGTTCGGGCGCGCCGAGACGGTCGTCGTCGGCGATCGCGAGCTCGCGATCCTGCTCGTCAAGAACCCCGCGGGCGCCAACGAGGTCCTGCGCACGCTCGCGCTCGACCCCGGCGAGCACGACGTGTTCGCCGTCCTCAACGACCGCACGGCCGACGGCAAGGACGTCTCATGGGTGTGGGACGCGGACTTCGAGCTCGTCGCGCAGCGCGTGCGCCGGGTGACGTGCAGCGGCACGCGCGCCGCGGAGCTCGCGGTGCGCCTGAAGTACGCCGGGGTGCCCGCCGAACGCTTGCATCTCGTGCCCGATCTTGAGGATGGCCTTGATGCCGCGCTTGCCGCAGGCGAGGGGCGGCTTGTCGCGCTGCCGACGTACACCGCGATGCTCGACCTGCGGGGACTGTTGGTTGCGCGCGGCGCCGCGCAGGGGTCGTTTCGGTGACGCAGGTCATCTGGCACGACCTCGAGTGCGGTCGCTACGCCGCCGACCTGCCGCTGTGGCGCGCGCTCGCAGAGCAGGAGGACGGGCCGGTCCTCGACGTCGGCGCGGGCACCGGCAGGGTGGCGCTCGACCTCGCGCGGGCCGGTCATCACGTCGTCGCGCTCGATCGCGAGCCGGCGTTCCTCGACGTCCTGCGTTCGCGGGCCGCGGCGCTGCCTGTGGAGACGGTGGTCGGCGACGCGGGCGGCTTCGACCTCGGCGGGCGCCGGTTCGGGCTCATCATCGCGCCGATGCAGACGATCCAGCTGCTCGGCCGGGCGGGTCGCGCCGGCTTCCTGCGCTCCGCCCGCGAGCACCTTGCGCCGGACGGGCTCGTCGCGTGCGCGATGGCGAGCGAGCTCGATCCGTTCGACGGCGACACGTTCGAGCTGCCGCCGCCCGACGTCGCGACCGTGGACGGGGCCACGTACTCGAGCCAGCCGGTCGCGCTGCGCGACGTCGGGGAGAGCATGGCGATCGAGCGCGTGCGGACGATCGTGACCGCGACCGGCGAGCGCTCGGTGGCCGACGACGTGATCCACCTCGACAAGGTCGACGCGGCGGCGGTCGCGGTCGAGGGGCGTGAGGCCGGGTTCTGGCCGCGCGCGGCGCGCGTCATCCCGCCGACCGACGAGCACGTCGGCACGACGGTGGTGCTGCTCCGTGGCTGAGCTGCGCGTATGCGCGCTGTATCCGGACCTCATGAACATCTACGCCGATCGCGGCAACCTGCTGATGCTCGAGCGCCGCTGCGCGTGGCGCGGGATCGGCTTTCGCGTGACGGCGGCCGGGCTCGGCGAGAGCGTGGATCCCGACGCGCACGACCTCTTCTACCTCGGCGGCGGCCAGGATCGCGACCAGCGCCTGTGCGCGCTGGACCTCGTCTCCACCAAGCGCGACGCCCTGCACGCGGCGGCGCAGCGCGGCGCGATCGTGCTCGGCGTCTGCGGCGGCTTTCAGCTGCTCGGCCACCGCTACGAGCTCGGCTCCGATGAGATCCCGGGGCTCGGGTTGGTCGACCTCGAGACGATCCGCTCGCCGGACGGCTCGCGCCTGATCGGCAACGTCGCGATCGAGGTCTCACTCGACGAGGGCGCGCCCCCGCGCGTGCTCGCGGGGTTCGAGAACCACGGCGGTCGCACGCACCTCGCGGCCGGCGAGCAGCCGCTCGGGCGCGTGCTCAAGGGTCACGGCAACACGGGCGCGACCGGCTTCGAAGGAGTGCGCCGCGGCACTGTCATCGGGACCTACCTACACGGCCCGCTGCTGCCGAAGAACGCGTGGTTCGCCGACTGGCTCATCCGCGCCGCTACGGGCCTCGACGAGCTCGAGCCGCTCGACGACGCGCTCGAAGACGCCGCCCACGCCTCAGCCCGCCGTGCCGCCCGCGTCTGACGACTACGGCGCTTCCGGCAAAGCGCCGTGTATCTCCCTTAGCCGCTCGAGGTCCACGTCGTCGCTGCCGCGCCCGGTCGCGCGCTTCATCGCTACGAGATCCGCGAGCGAGCACACGGGCGCTTCGACGCCGTCGATCCGCTTGCGGTCCGATCGCGCGATCACTTCCGCGAAGGGTCCGGGCAGCAGCTGCTCGGAGAGGATGTCGACGAAGCAGTGCTGCGTCCGCAACGCAAGCGCTGCTCCGGGCTTCAGCTCGGCTGTTCGAAGCTCTGTGCCGTCAGGGTTGGTCGCTTGCCACCGCGTGATGAGATCGCTGAGGCGGGCGAGGTTCTCGGCATCCATGGCAACCGCGGCGTCAACGTCCTTGGTGGCGCGAACCGCGCCATGACGGATCACCGCGAGTCCGCCGACCAGCACGTAGCGGATGCCGGCGTCGTTGAGGTCCCGGAGCGCCGCAGCGAAGTCGTTCAACGCTGCAGCCACAGGTCGATCGCGACCTTGCTCAGGGCTACCCCCTCGTCGAGCAGGGACTGCGGGTCGCGCGTCGCGTCTTCGATCAGGATGTATCGCCGCCAGGCGTCGTTCGCGGCCCAAACGTCCCCGCGATCCTGTGCGGCATGCGCCTCCGCGGCCGCCTCTGCGAGTCGCCGCTGCTGGTCGATCGGCACGCAAGGATCGTAACCCCGCTCGTCAGCGCCCGGTTCCACGGGTAGGATCGCGCTGTGCAGGCGCAGACCGCAAGGTCGTCAGCGGAGCCGCTTGAGTTTCGCGACGTCACGAAGCGCTATCCCGGCAGTGCCGCACCAGCGGTAGACGGCCTGTCGCTTGAGGTCCCGGCCGGGGAGATCTGCGTGCTCGTAGGCCCCTCCGGCTGCGGCAAGACCACCGCCATGCGGATGGTCAACCGGATGATCGACATCACGTCCGGCGACATCCTGCTCGGCGGGCGCAGCGTCAAGGAGCGAAAGCCCGACGAGCTGCGCCGCAACATCGGCTACGTCATTCAGCAGATCGGCCTGTTCCCGCATCGCACGATCGGCGAGAACATCGCGACCGTGCCGCACCTGCTCGGCTGGGATCGCAAGCGCATCACCGCGCGCGTGGACGAGCTGCTCGAGCTCATCGGCCTCGACCCGCACGAGGTCCGCGACCGCTATCCGTCGCAGCTGTCGGGCGGCCAGCGCCAGCGCGTCGGCGTGGCCCGCGCGCTCGCCGTCGACCCGCCGGTCATGCTGATGGACGAGCCGTTCGGCGCGATCGACCCGATCAACCGCGAGCGGCTGCAGAACGAGTTCCTGCGCCTGCAGGCCGAGCTGCGCAAGACGATCGTGTTCGTCACGCACGACATCGACGAGGCCATCAAGATGGGCGATCGCATCGCCGTCCTGCAGGTCGGCGGCAAGCTCGCCCAGTACGCCGCGCCCGCCGAGCTGCTGATGGCGCCGGCCAACCCGTTCGTCGAGGACTTCGTCGGCGCCGACCGCGCGCTCAAGCGCCTCGCGTTGCAGCGGGTGCGCGACATCGACCTCTGGACGGTCGCGACCTGCCGCTCGGGGGAGCCCACCGCGGAGGTCCGCGCCCGCCTCGCCGACGCCGACCTCGACATCGCGCTGCTCGTCGACGACGAGGAGCGCCCGCTCGGCTGGCTGTCCGAGCGCGGCCTCACCGGCGAGCGCGTGCGCCCGGAGCTGCGCTCGCCCGCCGACCCGATCGTCGAGCTCGACGACATCCTGCGCGACGCGCTGTCAGACCTCCTCGCGCGCGAGTCGATGTACGGGCCGGTGATCGACGCCCGCGGGCACGTCGTCGGCGCGCTCTCGATCCAGGCGATCTCGCATGCGATCGGCCACGCGCGCGCGGAGGTCGCCGGTCCCGCCGAGCGGGCGGCCGCCGCCGAGGCGGCCGAGAACGCCGCAGCCGCGGTCGCCGCCGCTGACACGAGGGATCCCCGCGAGAGCGCCGAAGAGCCGTGAGCCTGCCGGACCTCATCGCCCAGAGCGGATTTCTCCGCGAACGGGCGGGCGAGACGGGCTGTCCGAGCAACAACGGGATCTGCGCGAGCTGGGTCCTCGACCACGTCGACCGCTACCAGACGCCGTTCTTCGAGCACGTCTACCTCACGCTCATCCCGCTCGCGATCGGCTTCGCGATCGCGCTCAGCATCGGCCTGCTCGCCCACCGCCAGCGCTGGCTCATCACCCCGGTGACCGGCCTCACGAGCGCGATCTACACGATCCCGAGCATCTCGTCGTTCTTGCTCCTGCTCCCGATCACGGGCCGCGGCAACGACACCGCGATCGTCGCGCTGACCGCCTACACGCTCGTGATCATCTTTCGCAACGTCATCACGGGCCTGGCCGGGGTACCGCAGAACGCCGTCGATGCCGCGCGCGGAATGGGGCTCACGAGCCGTCAGCTGCTCTTTCGAGTCGAGCTGCCGCTGGCGCTCCCCGAGATCCTCGCCGGCCTGCGCATCGCGGCCGCCACGACGGTCGGCCTCGCGGCGTTCGCGTACCTCGCGGGCGCCGGCGGCCTTGGCCGCAACATCGACCAGGACATCGAGTTCCGCGGCAACGTGCTCTTCTGCGGCCTGCTGCTGACGCTGCTCGCCGCGGCGCTTGACTTCATCGTGCTCATGGTCCAGCGCTCCCTCACCCCGTGGCGCCGGGCGGCCACGTCATGACCCCGCTGGCCTCGATCCTCACGACGTTCGGCGACGCGATCGACTTCATCTTCAACGCGCGCGAGTCGGGTGCCGGCACCGTGCAGGTCGGGGGGCTGTCGGAGATGGGCCACCTGGCAGGCAACCACTTCGCGGTCTCCGCGATTGCGATCGTCGTCGCGATCGCGATCACCGTGCCGATCGGTCTGTGGCTCGGCCATCTCGGCCGCGCCGAGCTGCTCGCGGTGGGCGTGGCGAACGTCGGGCGCGCGGTCCCGGCGCTCGCGATCATCGCGTTCTGCGTCGCGTTCCTCGGCACGGGCTTTCGCAACATCGCCTTCGCCCTGACGCTGCTCGCGATCCCGCCGATCCTCACGAACACGTACGTCGGGATGCGTCAAGTCGATCCCGAGCTGGTCGACGCCGCGCGCGGGCAAGGGCTCAGCGACCTGCAGATCATCCGCCAGGTCGAGCTGCCGCTGGCGCTGCCGACGATCTTCGGCGGCATTCGCATCTCGGTCGTGACGGTGCTCGCGACGGCGATCATCTCGCCCATCGCGGGCCTCGACTCGCTCGGCACGCCGATCTTCTCCTCGGAGGTCTACGGCACCGACGGCCAGATCGCCGCCGCCATCGCCGTCGCCTTCCTGACCTTGACCACCGACGCGGCGTTCGCACTCGCGCAACGGCTCGTCACCCCGAAGGGGCTGAAGGTCGCCGCCCGCGGCGCCCGCCGCTCCCGACTCTGGCCCACACCCACAAGGAGAGTGCAGACCCCGTGACCCGCTTTCGCACCCTGTTCGCCCTGCTGGCCATGCTCGTGCTCGCCGTCGGCTTCACCGCCTGCGGCGACGACGACGACAGCGGCGACACGTCCACGCCTGCTGCCCAGTCCACGGGACCGGCGGACACCGGGGAGATCTCGGACGACGAGAAGGCCGCCAACAAGATCGAGCCGATCGACGGCGCCTCGAAGGTCTCGTTCTCGGTCGGCTCGAAGAACTTCACCGAGCAGTACATCCTCGGCGAGATCTACTTCCAAGCGCTGAAGGCCGCGGGCTACAACGTCAAGAAGGACCTGGACCTCGGCCCTGAGCTCGTGGCGTACAAGGCGCTGCGCGAGGGCGAGGTCGACGCCTACCCCGAGTACACCGGCACCTCGCTGACCGCCTTCTTCAAGGTCAAGGTGGCCGACGTGCCGAAGGATCCGGCGCAGGCCTACGCGCAGTCCAAGGCGGACTACGCGAAGGTCGGCATCACGTCGCTGGCGACGACGCCGTTCGAGAACACCTACCGCCTTGGGATCACGAAGGCGAAGGCCAAGGAGCTCGGCAACCCGACGAAGATCTCCGACCTCGAGGGCAAGACGCAGAACATGGTCGTCAACGGCTTCCCGGCGTGCCGGCAGCGCATCGACTGCCTGCTCGGCGTCGAGAAGGTCTACGGCTTCAAGTTCAAGAAGTTCCTGCCGGGTGAGAACAAGTTCCAGATCCTCGACAACGGCGACGCGGACGTCGCGTTCGTGTTCACCACGGACGGGCCGCTGTCGTCGGACAAGTACGTCGTGCTGGACGACGACAAGAGCGTCTTCCCGCCCTACAACATCAGCTTCACGATCCGCGACGAGGTGGCGAAGAAGCTCGGTCCCGAGGGTCAGAAGGTCGTCACGGACGTCCAGAAGTACATGACCGCGGAGATCATGCAGGAGCTCAACGCCCGCGTGGACCTCGACAAGGAGGAGCAGGCGAAGGTCGCGGCGGACTACCTGAAGAACTTCGGGTTCACGAGCTAGGACTCAGTGGGACACGCCCTCGTCGCGCAGCGTCGCGGCGGGGGCGTCGTCAGGCAGGCGTGCCGTTGACCGAGAAGCGCGCGTAGCGCTCGGCCAGCGTCGCCGGCAGGCGCGCGTGGATGCGCACGCCCTCGGGCGTGTCGGTGCGCTCAAGGTCGCCGGCGGCGTCGTGCAGCTCGGCGAGGCGCGCGCCGTCGGCGTAGGGCAGCAGCAGGTCGACGGAGCGCAGCGAGCGGCGGAACTCCTCCTCGATGCGGTCGCCGAGCTCGTCGATGCCCTCGCCGGTCGCGGCCGAGATCAGCGTGCCGTCGGGGTGGGTGAACGCGAGCTCGGTGCGGCGGTCGTCGTCGAGCTCGTCGGCCTTGTTGAGCACGAGCAGCCGGGGCCGATCGCCGGCGCCGACGTTCTCGAGCACCTCGTCGACCGCGCGCAGCATCTCGCTCATCTCCGCCTCGGGCGCCGACGCGTCGATGACATGCAGGATGAGGTCGGCCTCGCGCGTCTCGTGCAACGTCGCGGCGAACGCGTCGACGACCTGATGGGGCAGCTTGCGGATGAAGCCGACGGTGTCGGTCAGCAGGTACGGGCGGCCGTGCACGCGCAGCTCGCGCGTCGTCGGGTCGAGCGTGTGGAAGAGGCGGTCGCGGACGCCGACCTCGGCGCCCGTGAGGCGGTTGAGCAGCGTCGACTTGCCGGCGTTCGTGTAACCGGCAAGGGCGATCTGCGGCAGGTGCGCCCGCTCGCGCTCGGCCCGCATCGTCTCGCGCGACGCGCTGACGCCCTTCAGGCGCCGGCGCAGCGCCGTGATCCGGTTGCGCGCGAGCCGGCGGTCGGTCTCGATCTGCGACTCGCCCGGTCCGCGTGCCCCGATGCCCGGCGCGGCCGCGCTCGCCCCGAGGCGCTCGAGGTGCGTCCACAGGCCGCGCATGCGGGCCATGTTGTACTCGAGCTGCGCGAGCTCGACCTGCAGCTTGCCCTCGGCGCTGTGAGCATGGCCAGCGAAGATGTCGAGGATCACCGACGTGCGGTCGACGACCGGCATGCCGAGCCCCTCCTCGAGGTTGCGCTCCTGGCGCGGGCTCAGCTCGTCGTCGCAGACGAC
Organism: uncultured Actinomycetes bacterium; assembly: GCA_963839905.1. Classification (GTDB taxonomy): domain Bacteria; phylum Actinomycetota; class Thermoleophilia; order Solirubrobacterales; family Solirubrobacteraceae; genus CADCVQ01. Next base: position 317,002 of record CAWIXC010000024.1, read on the forward strand.
GACGTTCGCGTCGGCGAGCTTCGCGGCCTCCTTGACCTCGACGAGCTTGCCGGGCCCGATGTAGGTGTTCGGATGCGGTTGCTCGAGGTGCTGGACGATCTGCCCGACGACCGCGACGCCCGCGGTGCGCAGCAGCTCGCGCAGCTCGGAGAGGTCGTCTCCGGCCGGCAGCGCAGCGATGCAGAACGCACGCTGCTTCGGGCGCCCGCTGGCTGCTTCGTCGGATGCCTTGCCGTCGCCGGCGCGGCCTTGTCGGGTTCGCTGCATGCGACTGAGTCTAGTCGCGCGCCGGCGGCGCGCTCATGGGCTCAAACCGACCTGCAGTCGCGAGATCGCGCGACCCAGAAACGGGCCGAGCGAGCGCGAGAACGTGCGGGTCATGTGCCCGATGTCCTTGATGACGAGCGCGCCGCCGACGACCGGAAAGCAGGACCTCTCGTCGCACATGAAGTCCGACAGGTCGATCAGGTGGACCCGATCGGAGTCCGTGCGCTCGGCGGCGACGGCGGCCTCGTCGGTCAGCAGCGCGCCGGCGCGTGGGCGCGCGCAGCGCAGCGCGGGGTTGCGCTGGCGCCTGATCGCGCGCGACACGCACTCGGCGGTGCTGTTGGCGCTGTGCGGGACGTCGCGGACGACGAAGATGTCGCGCACCGTCTGCGGCATCGCCTTCCAGGCGTCGATGTAGCCGTTGATCTTCGTCGTGCGCAGCGTGTGGCCGCCCGCGGCGACGACGCCCGAGCCGGAGTTCGCGCTGACGACGACCTGTTTGACCTCGGAGTGGGCCTTCAGCCAGCGCCGCACGCTGCCCGACCAGCCCTTGCAGCGGCCCTTGCCGGGGGTCCTGGCGAAGGTGTACGGGCAGCTGTTGCGGGTGATCGAGACGCCGTGCCAGCGCTTGGCGTCAGCGACGACGGCGACCGCCGCGCGCCAGGCCATCGCATGGCTGTCGCCGAGCAGCGCGACCGACGAGACCGCCTTCGACGCCGGTGGCCCGAACGCGCATGCCGATGGCTCCACGCGCTCGATCGGCTCGCACGGCGCGCTCGGCTCGAGCGGCGCGTTGAACGGCGTCGGGATCGCCGTGAGGTTCAGCTTGCGATTCACGCACGGGTTCTCGGGATCGCGCGACGCCGCACCGAAGCAGCTCGGGCGAGCGGCGGCTCGCGCGTCGTCGCCGCGCGGCGGGCCGGCGGCCGCCTGCGCGCTGACCCCCAAGGTGGCCACCACCGCGAGGGCCATGAAGCCCTGCATACGTCGTGTTCCGGTCGGCGAGACGATGGCCGGAGGGTACCGGCGGCTCACACGAGCGGGACGCGCGCGGGCGGCGGCAGTGGGTCGTAGCGCGGCAGCAGCTCCTCGACTGGCAGGACGATGACGCCCTCGCGCGGGTCGCCGACCCACGACCCGCCGCCGTTGGCGAGGATGTACGCGGCGTACGCCGCCGCGCAGGCGTCGAGCTCGTCGAGCGTGCGATGCCAGAGCCCGCCGTCGGCGTCGACGACGCCCCGCGCGCGCAGCGCGTTGATGCGCTCCTGCAGACCCCACGGTGTGCGCTTCGGCGACGGCCGGTGGCCGATCATCGCGCAGAAGACCGCGTCCGGGTAGGTCTCGCAGACGCGACCCCAGCGCAGCTCGCCCTGGCCGATGCGACCCTGCACGGCGCCGCCGGCGTCCGGGCGGTAGACGGCGAGCGAGTCGAGCGCCGCGAACAGCTCGAAGCCCAGCCCGATCCAGCGCTCCCAGGCGGCGAGCGCCTGGTTGGCCGACGGCACCGGGTACAGCGGCAGCCGGCGGCGAAACAGCAGGGCGTCGCAGACGCGGTGGCGCTCGAAGCGACCCTCGGGCACGCCGAGCACCGTGCGCAGCGGCTGGCCGGGCGCCAGCAGGTCGAGGCGATGGCCGGACGGCGCGTCGACCGCCGCGACCGCCTCGCCGCCGAAGCCGAGGACCGTCCGCGCGATCGCGTCGACGTCGCCGGGCGCGTAGAACGTCGCCACGAGCTCGGGGACCCCGTTCGAGCCTCGCCGCTCGTGCAGCGTGCAGAGCTGCTGATGGTTGACGACCCCGGAGACGTCGATGCCGCAGTACCGCACGTCTTACGAGGCGGCCAGCTTGCCGAGTCGTTGCACGGCCTCGACGAGGCGGTCGTCGGGCGTCGTCAGCGAGATCCGGAAGAAGCCCTCGCCGTTGGGGCCGAACGCGCCGCCCGGGGAGATCACCACGGCGGCCTCCTCGAGCACGTGCGCGCAGTACGCGGCGGAGCTGTCGAAGCCGGCGGGGATCGGTGCCCAGACGTAGATCGTCGCCTTCGGCACCTTGACGGCGACGCCGATCGCGCGCAGGGCGTCGACGACGAGGTCGCGCCGGCGCGTGTAGAGCGCGTTCATCTCGGCCTTGTCGCCGTCTGCGTCGGGGCTCAGCGCGGCGATGCCGGCGAGCTGGACAGCCTCGAACAGGCCCGAGTCGATGTTCGACTTCAGCCGCCAGTAGTGGTCGATCGCCTCGGCGTTGCCGACGATCGCCGCGCAGCGCCAGCCGGTCATGTTGTAGCCCTTGGACCACGAGAAGACCTCGACGCCGACGTCTTTGGCGCCGGGCGTCGCGAGGAACGAGGGCGCGCGGTAGCCGTCGTAGGTCGTCTCGGAGTACGCCATGTCGGAGACCGCGAGGATGTCCGTCCCCGCGCAGAAGTCGACGGCCTCGGCGAAGAACCCCGGCCGCACGGTCGCGCCCGTCGGGTTGTTCGGATAGTTGAAGAACATGAGCTTCGCGCGGGCCTTGTCCTCGGCGCTGACGGCTGTGAGGTCGGGCGTGAAGTGGTGCTCCTCGGTGAGCGGCATGAGCACCGGGTCGCCGCCGGCGATGATCGGCCCGCCCGTGTAGACCGGGTAGCCGGGGTCGGCGCTGAGCGCGGCGTCGCCCGCGTCGAGGAACGCGAGGTTGAGGTTGAAGATGCACTCCTTCGCGCCGATCGCCGGCATGATCTCGGTGGCGGGGTCGACCTCGACGTCGAAGCGGCGCATGTAGAAGTCCGAGACGGCCTCGCGGAAGTCGGGGCGGCCGCGGTTCGAGGGGTAGCGGTGCGTCTCGGGCTCGGTGATCGCCTCGGCCATCGCCTCGACGACGAGCGCCGGCGTCGGGCGGTCCGGGTCGCCGATGCCGAGCGAGATGACGTCGATGCCCTGCGCCTTCTTCGCTGCGATCTTTCGCTCGAGCTCCGCGAAGAGGTACGGCGGGATGCGGTCGAGTCGGCGGCTGGGCTTCACAGGCTCTCCAGTTGATCTCGGAAGTCGTCGGCGAGCTCGCCCCGGTACACCGGGACGGCCCAGCCGCTCAAGCTGTAGTGCAGGTCCTCCCCGACGTCGACCTTGAGCTCGCCGCCGTCGAGGCGCACGGTCACGGGCGAGTCGCCGCCGCGCAGCACGTAGGCGACGGCGGCGCCGCTCGCGCCGGTGCCGGAGGACATCGTCTCCCCTACCCCACGCTCGAAGATCCGAGCGCGGATGACGCCGGGCTCGAGCTCCGCGAACCAGCTGACGTTCGTGCGGTTGGGGAACAGCTCGTGAGCCATGATCGCGTCGCCGATCTTCGGGAGATCGAGGGCGTCGACCGCCTCGGGACCCGCGGGGACGTGGATCGCGCACTGCGGGTTGCCGACCTGGACGTGCTGAAAGCGCCAGATCGTGCCGTGCGCTTGCAGCGTGCCCACGCCGTCGGCGTCGCCGGAGGGGAAGTCTTGCGAGCTCGTGCGCGCGCGCCCCATGTCGAGCGTGCAGGTCGTCGCGCCGGTGATGTGCGGGCGGATCTCGCCAGCCGCGGTCTGGATCGAGAAGCGGTCGGAGTCCGTCCAGCCGGCGGCGCGCAGGTACATGACGGCCTCGCGCGCGCCGTTGCCGGAGAGCTCGGCTTCGGAGCCGTCGGGGTTGAAGATCCTTAGGGTTGCGACGAAGCCGGGCTCGGTCGGCGCCGAGAGCAGGAGGATGCCGTCGGAGCCGATGCCGGTATGCGGGTCACAGATGCGCTCGATGCGGGCCTCGGTGAGGGCGAACGGGAGGGCCCGCTCCTCGAAGATGAGGTAGTCGTTGCCGAGCGCCTGCCACTTCTCGAATGCGATCGGGGTCATGCGGGCGGGGAGTCTATGGATGGTCGCCCGCTCCCCGAAGGCCGGCCGACCATTCGGCGCAACTCCGTCGCCAGGGCTTCGTTGTCGCGTCGAGGAGATCGAACGCGACGAGAGGGGCAGGCCGATGCCGCTGGGTCGTCAGCGCAGCGCAAGCGCCGTGGCGGCGGTGACCGCCGCGCTCGCGCTCGCCGTGACGCCGGCGGCGCACGGCGCCTGGTCGTCGCCGTTTCACATCGGCGGCGGTCCCGCGCCGCAGTACCTCGGTCCAGTCGGCACGGGCGGTGACGTCGTGGTGTTCGCCTGGGGCGCGTGCGAGCGGGTCGTCCACTTCTCGTGCTCGGGCGACCACCGTCTGCTGGCGCGCACGCGTTCGATCTCGAGCGGCGAGCTCGGGCGCGTGCTGTCGCTATCGGCGGACGGCGTGGGCGCCACCGACGTGCGGCTCGCTGTCGCGCCCGACGGCGACGCCGTGTTCATGTGGTCTCAACGCGATGGCCTGCGCGCGCGACGGATGACGGCAGGCGTGCTCGGCCCGATCGTCGACGTGGCGCCGGCGAGGAACGGCGGCTTCCAGCCGGCCATCGGACCCGGCGGCGACGCGGTGATCGCGTGGATCACCGGTGACTTCATCGCGGGCAAGCACATCCGGGCACGGACGCTCTCGGCGACAGGCGTGCTCGGCCCGGCGCTCGAGATCCCGACGCCCGGCCAGGGCACGGGCGTGGCCGGCGTCGGCATCGGCGCGGGCGGCGACGTCGTCGTCGCGTGGGACGACCAGGGCTGTCGCTGCCGCGGCGCCGACGGAAAGGCTCACGTCCGGCGGCTGCTCGTACGCTCGGCCTCTCCGGCGAGCGGGCGGGTCGGGCCGATCGCCGAGCCATGGACCGCGTCGAGGCCCGGACGGGCCGATCGCGCGCTCGACCCGTCGGTGAGCGTCGACGGCGACGGGGACGCGCTGGTGCAGTGGCGGTACTCGCCACGCGGCGGCGACGACCGCGATCGCGTGTGGGCACGCACGTTCGCGGCGAGCGGCACACTCGGGCGCGCGACCTCACGGCGCCGACCGGCTCGACGGCCATGGCGCCCAGTGGGCGCGCCGCGACGATCTGGCAACGCGGCCACAGCCTGCTTGCGAGGACCATCTCGCCGGCGGGGCGGGTCGGCCGCGCCGTCGTCGTGGGCAGCGTCGCCGGCGACCGACGGTCGACGATTGCAATGTCGCCCGCCGGCACGGCCGTGATCGCGTGGGAGCGCCCGGACGGCCTCATGACGCGGTCGCTGTCGCCGCGCGGCGAGCCGGGTCCCCTCGTGCGCCTGGCACCCGCGGGCGACAACCCCAATCCGCGGATCGCGTCGTTTGAGGGGCTCGCCGCCGCCGCCGGGCCGGCGAAGGTCGTCGCGTGGCAGCGCCAGGCGCGGTGGATGCCGGAGGCCGCCGTCGACGTCGCACCGACGGGGCCGTAGCCCCTTGCCGGGCGACGCGTCAACGCGCCGTCAGGGATCGATCGCCGCGGCGACCTCCTCCGGGGTTCGTCCCGCGATGTCGACGAGCTCGACGTCGGGGAGCTTGCGCATCCACGTGAGCTGGCGGCGGGCGAAGTTGCGCGTGCGCTGCTTCATCGCGTCGATGTCGTTTGCGAGCAGCTCGTCGAAGCCGAGCGCGACGCGAGCGGTCAGCGACGCTCCGGCCGCGTCCGCCGTGCGGACCTCGTCGCGCGCTCCGGCCGCGACCATCGCGTCGACGCGCTCGTTGATGCGGTGGTAGAGCTCATCGCGGTCGCGCGTCAGGCCGACGAGGCGCGTGGGGTGGCGGGTGTCGCTCGTCCACAGGCGGTTGGGCCCCTGCGGCGGCGTCAGCGCTCCCTGCTCGAGCAGCTCGAGCGAGCGGATGACGCGGTGGCGGTCCTTGGGCTCGATCTTGGCGGCGGCCCAGGGCGCCGCGCGCGCGAGGTCGGCGTGCAGCGCTTCGGCGCCGCGGGTGGCGAGGTCGGCCTCGATGCGCTCGCGCATGCCGTGCGGCGGGGGCGGGCGGAGCGCGAGCTCGGCGAGCGCCGCGCGCAAGTACAGCCCCGTGCCGCCGACGACGATCGGTGTCGCGCCCTCTTCGATCAGGCCGTCGATCTCTTGGTGGGCTCGCGCCGCGTACTCGGCGACGCTGAAGCGCTCGTGGACGGGCACGAACGAGATCAGCCGGTGCTCGAGGCGCTGCTGCTGGGCTTCGTCCGGGACCCCGGTGAGGATCTCAAGGCCCTTGTAGACCTGCAGCGCGTCGGCGGAGACGGCGACCGGCCGCTCACCACGGGCGCGCAGCCGGTCGGCGAGCGCGATCGCGATCTCGGTCTTGCCGACGGCGGTGGGGCCGAAGAGGGCGATCATGCCCGCCTAGTATGCGTCTTGACCGCGCAGTCGCACGTGCGCGAGGATCGGCGGCATGACCTCCAAGGCCGGCTACTGGATCGGCGGAGGGCTGATCGCGTTCGGCGTCGTCGCGGCGCTCGCGTGGGGCGTGATCTTGTACTGGCACACCGCCGGGGTGGTCAACGACTTCCAGCGCGTCGCGGTGCCCGGCCAGAGCGTCATGCTGCTCGAGCCGCGCACGTACGTCATCTACGTCGAGGGGCCGCGAGCCGACGAGAGGGCACCGCGAGTGCGCGTGCGCATCTCTGATCCGCGCACCGACAGGGCCGTGCCGCACGAGCCCTTCGCGGGCTCGCTGCGGTTCCCCGACCCGCCGAGCTCGGCAGCGAGGACCGTCACGGTGCCGCGGCTCGGCCGCTACCTGGTGCGCGTGAGCTTGGTGCGACCCAAGCCCGGCTACACGGTCGCATTCGGCGAGAACATCCGGGGGAACATCCACACCACCGTCAGGGGCGCGCTCCTGATCGGCACCGTCTTGCCCCTCTCCGGCATCGTGCTGCTGATCGTGACCGCCGTGCGGCGGCGCCGCCGCGCTTGACCACGTGGTCGCTCCTGCGCGAGGATCGGCGATGTGACCTCCAAGGCCGGCTACTGGATCGGTGGAGGCCTGCTTGTCTGCGCGGTTGCAGGCGCGATCCTCTGGGCGGTCGTCGCGTTCAGCCACATCGTCTCGACGATCGACGATTTCCAGCACGTCGCGATCCCGGCGAGCGAGACCGTGCGCTTGGAAGCGCGTAAGTACGTCGTCTACATCGAGGGCCCGAACGCCGACGAGGTCGTGCCGCCGGTGCGCATCGCGATCACCGACGAGCGCACCGAGACCGACGTGCCGCTGCGGGACTACAGCTCGTCGCTGACGTACTCGTTCAACACGACCGGGTCGGCACAGGCGACGGTCACCCCGCCGCACGCAGGGACCTACCGCGTGCGCACGGCCGCCGACGATTCCGCGTCCGGCTACCAGCTCGCGATCGGCGAGAGCATCGGGGGCAAGATCGTGTCCGCCGTCGTGGGCGCGTTCGTCGTGGGTGGCGTCCTGGGAATAGCGGGGCTCGGGCTGCTGATCGCGACCGGGGTCCGCCGCTCGCGCCGGCGCCAGCAGCAGCCACCCGGCGCGTCGTTGCCGGGGCTCGGCGTCTGAACAGCCCGCCCCCGCAGCCCCTTCGTGCCGCGCTTTCACGGGCATGCTCCGGGCGGCCGGTATCGTCAGCGGTCCATGGCGGTGCGCATCGCGTGCGGGTTGTCGACCGCGTCGGATCCCCGGGCCGGGGCGCTCGAGGCGGCCGCGGACGTCGCCGCCGCACTCAACGGCTCGACGATCGACCTCGCGGTCGTGTTCGCGTCCGGCGCTCACCTCGCCACCCCCGAGGCCACGATCGAGGGGGTCCACGACGTGCTCGCCCCGGACATCCTGATCGGCTGCGGCGCGGGCGGCGTCGTCGGGGACGGCCGCGAGATCGAGGGCGGCACGGCTGTGACCGTGTGGGCGGCGTCGTTCGACGACGGCGTCGTGTCGACGTTCCATGCCGAGGTCCAGGAGGTCGAGGACGGCGTCGCGATCCGCGGCGTGCCGGACCTCTCGGGCGCCGGCGGCGCCATCCTGCTGCCCGATCCCTACTCGTTTCCGACCGACGCGGTGCTGGCCGAGCTGCATGCGCGCTCGCCGGGCGTGCCGGTGCTCGGGGGCGTGTCGAGCGCGCGCACGCTGCGCGGCGAGGCCGCGCTGTTCCTGGGCGAGGAGGTCGTCGGCGGGGGTGCGGTCGGCGTGCGCTTCGACGGCATCGAGCTGCTGCCGTGCGTGTCGCAGGGCGCGACGCCGATCGGCCCCGAGCTGACGATCACGGCGGGTGAGGGGCGGATCATCCACGAGCTCGCGGGGCGCCCGGCGCTCGCCGCGCTGCGCTCGGTCATCGAGGATCTCGGCGCGAACGAGCGGCGGATCCTCGCGGAGGGGATGCTGCTCGGGATCGTCGTCGAGAGCGGCCGGCCGGACTACCTGCACGGCGACTTCCTCGTGCGCAGCGTGCTGGGCGGCGACCCCGAGACGGGCACGATCGCCGTGGGCGCCCCGATCGCGGCCGGGCAGGTCGTGCGCGTCCACGCGCGAGACGCGGCGTCCGCCGACCGCGACTTGCACGACGCGCTCGGTTTGCGGCGGACCGCACTGGGCTCCGACCTGCCGGCGGGCGCGCTGATGTTCACCTGCAACGGGCGCGGGCGCGGGATGTTCGGCGTGCCCGATCACGATGCCGCGACGCTGACGTCCGAGCTGGGCGCGATCCCGACCGCCGGGTTCTTCGCGGCCGGGGAGATCGGCCCGGTCGGCGGCGAGAGCTTCCTGCACGGCTTCACGGCAACCGTGGCAGTCTTCGCGCCATGAGCCCCATCGAACCCGCGCGCTCGTGAGCCTCGACCGCCCCGCAGCGACCGCGCGGCCCGCCCGCGCGAACCTCAACCTCAGCAGCTCCACGCCATGAACGTCTCCGGGCGCAGCGTGCTGCTGACCGGCGCGACCGGCGGCCTCGGCCATGCGATCGCCCGGCGCTTGGCCGCCGCTGGCGCGACGCTGACGCTCTCCGGGCGCCGCGCCGACGTGCTCGAGGGCCTCGCCGCCGAGCTCGGCGCGACGATCGCCGCGGCCGACCTCTCCGACCCCGACGCCGTGCGAGCGCTCGCGGAGGCGCACGCCGACGTCGACATCCTCGTCGCCAACGCCGGCCTGCCAGCGTCCGGGCGCCTGCAGTCCTTCACAGAGGAGCAGATCGACCGGGCGCTGCTCGTCAACCTGCGCGCGCCGATCATGCTCGCGCACGCGCTCGCTCCGACGATGGTGGCGCGCGGCTCTGGCCACATCGTGCTGATGTCGTCGCTGTCGGGCAAGGCGCCGGCGGCGGGCAGCTCGATCTACAGCGCGACGAAGTTCGGCCTGCGCGGCTTCGCCGGTGCGCTGCGCGCCGAGCTGCACGGCACGGGCGTCGGCGTGTCCGCGATCTTCCCCGGCTTCATCCGCGACGCCGGCATGTTCGACGACGCGAACGTCAAGCTTCCGCGCGGCACGGGCACGAAGTCCCCGGAGCACGTCGCGCGCGCGACGCTGCGCGCGATCGAGCGCAACAAGGGCGAGATCGACGTGGCCCCGATCGCCTTGAAGCTCGGCGCGACGATGTGCGGGATCGCACCGGAGCTGTCGGCCACGGTGACTCGCAAGGCGGGCGGCGACGAGATCGCCGCGCAGTTCGAGGCTGGCCAGCTCGACAAGCGCTAGCGCCCGCGCGGCCTCATCGCACCGCGCGGCCCTCGCTTCCGCCGATCGAGGGCCGCGCACCGGCGTGCTTGGCGCCTTCACCCCGATATCCGGGGTCAACGCGCCAAAGAGCCTCGCCATAGCGGTCTTCTCAGAAGAGGCTCGTCTGTTCATCGCTCGGGCGCTCCGTTGATTGCTCTGACTCCCGCGGCTCGCGCGCGCCGAAGCGACTCGGCCACGAGGTCTCCTCGCGGCGCACCAGCGCCGCCAGGCGGCGTCGCTCGACCGGCGGCGCATAGGCACCGCGGACGTAGAGGCGCTGGTAGCGCTCGACGAGGTCCGGGCGGTATTCGCGCAGCCAGTCGAAGAAGAGCTTGCGCACGTCACCGCGCAGGTGCAGCGCGATCCCGCCGATGCCGGTCGCGCCCGCCTCCGCGGCGGCCTCGAGCAGCGGCTCCAGCTGCTCGGGCGCGTCGTTGATACCGGGCATGAGCGGCGCGATCAGCACGCCCGTCGGGATGCCGGCCCGGTTGAGCTCGGCGACCGCCGCGAGCCTCGCGCGAGGATGCGGCGTGTGCGGTTCGGTCGCCCGCCACGCCTTCGCGTCGAGCGTCGGGATCGAGAGATTCGCGTGGATGTCGGTGACCGCCGCGATCTCCTTGAGCAGCTCGATGTCGCGCAGCAGCAGCGGGGACTTCGTGAGGATCGAGCACGGGTTGCGCGCGTCGCGAAACGCCTCCCAGATCCCCGGCATGAGCTTGTAGCGCGACTCGACCCACTGGTACGGATCGGTGTTCGTCCCAACTTTTTTCTGGCCCATCATGTGCACTCATCGACTCCGGTGAAGAGCGATGCGTGCCGTGCAGCTGCCCTCCACGGACGGACCAACGGTCGGACAGAACGCGCGAACGCCGTACGACGGAAACGACGGAAACGCTGCTCGGCTCACGGACGGTCGGACGCACGCGTCGTGCTCTGGCTAGCAGCGGAGCAAGGTGCGAACTGGGTGCCGGCTTCAACGTTCCGGCTCGCTGCACCTAGGGTCTCACCGAACTCCTGCACGTAATCGCGCGTCGCGCCACGCTGCGGACGGAGGGGTTACGCTGGCGAGCGTGCGGATGCTGACTGCTTGGACGCTCTCGATCGTGCTTGCCACGGCATCGGCACCTGGGGCCCTCGGCCAGGAGGCCGGGGTGCCGCCTCAGCCGGTTTCGCCCGCGCAGGGCGCGGTACTTCCGGCCGGCAATGCCCCCGACTTCGACGTCAGTGCGCAGCCGGCGGGCCTGACGGTGCTCGTTGACGTCGCTCGAACTCCGCTCGTGTTCTCCGGAGGGCGGCTCAGGGAGCCGGTGGTCAGCGGTCAGGCCCAGCCTGTTGGCAGCAACATGTATCGCTGGACGCCGATGCCGGAGGATTGGTATGACGACTTGAGTCCCCTGAGCACGTGGCGACCCGGGACGTACTACTGGCAAGTCTCCGGCGTCGGTCACTGCGGGCCTGCCCCCGACTGCTTTGGCCCCATCCGGAGCTTTGCCCTGGTTGCGCCTTTGTCGGTTCGCATCACCGGTCGTGTGACACAGTCGATCAGCCGCGCCGGCTCGTGGAGCGTGTTCATTCGGTGTTCGCACGCGTGTCAGACGACGCTCGTGGCGCGAGCTACGGCAGGTGGCCGCTCTCGGGGCACGCTCAAGCGCACCGTACAACTCGATGGGACCCATGGGGTCGTCGTGCGGTTTCGTCCGTCTGCGGCTGATCTTCGTGCCATGCGTCGCTATGGCGCACTTCGATATCTCGTTCGCGCGGATGCGGTCGATTCCCAAGGTGGCACGGCTGCTCGAGCGATGAAGCGCACGCTTGTCCGACCACGCAGCAAACCGCAGGCGCCGCGGCCGCTCACGCTGCGCGAGCGTGCCGAGCGCGACGTGGAGCGTCAGGCAGAGGAGCGGTTTGGCCCCGGCTTCAACGTTCTCGATGTGACCTGCCGACGCTTGACAAAGAATCGCTACACATGCTCCTACATGGCCGCAGAGAACTACGGCCGCGACGGATTCTGTGAGGGTCGATCGACGGTGATCCGGCGTAGGTACGGCCTCGAGGTCATCCTCGGCGTCTGCGCGTAGTTGTCGCGATGCGGTCCGCGCGCGCTGAGAACCACCCGATCCCGCCCCCGTATTCGGAAGCGCCCCGAGTGGCGCGGCAACTACTGGCGGCGCAGTACCACCCGGCGCCACCTGCAGAAGTTGGTGTCGAGCTTCCGACGGAACACGCCTTCTGATTGTCCGTCGCGATAGTGGAGAATCGTCGCGCCGCGCGGCTCAGCGGGTTCCTCTGGCGAGACGAGGTCCGCGTCGATGACGAACGCCTCGTCTACTGCATCGACGACTGGGCGCCAGCCCTCCTCATCCTCGAGAATCATGCAGTGGCCCAGCGCGACGATCGCCCCGGTTCCACGCGCGAGGAAGCGCAACTCCTCGATCTGACGCGGAATCTGCTCAAACTCGTCGCCCCGGCCTATCGCGCATGGGGGGCCGACTTGGATGTCCTGCACCCAGAGAACGGGCATCAGATCCCGCTCCCTACGCGCCTCCAGTTCCTCTCGCCACACGCTAGGCACAACGGGACCATCGACGAACGTGATCCCGTCGGCACCCCGGCTGACCAGGTCCGCGAGCCTGTCCCAGTCATCCTGCTGCAGCAGCCTGTCCACCTCCGCTGAGTCCGTGACACCGCGTGCAACGACGAAGTCGAACGGACTTGGGACGTTCAGCAAACCGCGACGCTCCGAAAGTACGGTCATGAGCTGATGCCCGGTGTCCAGCAGGGCGATCAACTGCGGCATGACGAGTCCAAGGTTGTTCATCCCGCCACCGGCGATCACTGCAGTAACCGTGCCCGGCCGCAGCGCAGTTCGGACTGGATCCGCCCAAGTGCCGTCAGACCCATCCCCATTCAGAACGGCACGGCGGGCCAGGGTGTACTTCTCACCCGTTGCCTCCATACGCCGGCGCACGGCTTGCTTAACAGCACGATCCTTCGTCACTTCGTCCTCATTTCCCGACCGGATCCCACGCCTCACAGCCGTAGCTCGTGATTCTGTCCCGAGACCGTGTCCCTTGCTCCGTCGTTGCCGGCTCGCGCGTGGGGCGAGATCGACTCAGAGGATGCGCCGGGGAATCAGCGCACGGACAAGAATATCCACGCCGAGCTGACTTGACAACGGTCGTCCTCAGTGCGGCAGCGCCAGCGGCGGTGCGAGATCGGACTTCTCGCCTAGGCGAAAGTCACGGGCGGTGCCGCATTCCTTGCTGGCTTGCGGCGTTCGACAGGACGCGTCGGAAACCGTTGCGCGACTGCACGCCGCGCGGCGCATCCCCCGGGCCACGGCCACTACCCCGTCGGCAGCGCGCGTCGGGCTTCTGCCGCCGCTGGGCTCCGTGGGCTGCGGTCAGGCTGCGCGAGCGGGAATCCACAGCTCGGCCGGGCGGCCAGGGCCGTCATTCGCCGTCGTGCGGTGCAGACGGCCGGCGTCGACCAGTGCGCCGAGGGCGCGGTCGATCTCGCGGGCCTTCTTGTTGCGACTGAAGAGGTCGCGGACCTCGGTGCGCGAGATCCCGGCGGCCCGGTCCTTGGCGAGCGCCCAGATGTCGTCGGCGGTCGGGTCGCCGAGCGAGTCGCCGAAGATCCAGCGAGCCGACTGGTCGGCGTATGCCCAAACGGCGAGCGCCGCGTCGAGGTGCTCGGTGGCGATGTGGTCGGACGCGTCGAGCAGCGCGTAGATCAGCGCAAGGCGCGCGGTGTGCGCCTCTGCGCGGGCGGTCGCCGCGCCGTGCATCCCAGGCCGGCCGTCGGAGAGCGCCGGGTAGACGTCGATCCACTTGTCACGCGCCGCGGCGCCGAAGGTCACGGCACCTGCAGCTTGGGCGTGACGTAGCGCGATCGTGACGCGTTCGCGGACGCGGGCGAGTTGGTCGCCGTTGAGCGCGCCGCCGAACGGGAGCACCTTGCTGCGCTGGACGGCGACAACGAGGAAGCGGTTGAAGAAGCCATTGGCGAGCTCGGTGGCGTTGAGGTAGCGGAGCAGCTCCTCCTTGGTGATGTGCCCGATGATCGAGATGTGCGCGCCGGTCGCGCGCAGCGGGCTGTTCTTGTTGATCGTCTGCAGCGTCTTGCCGTCCCAAGCGTTGCGGACGACCGGCGATAGCGTGTTTCCCTCCCGGGCGAGAACCTTCATGACCTGGGCGAACTCCGGCTCGACCACGAGCTTGCGCTTGTCGACCGCGTCTCCGTCCGGCTCGCCGGGATCCGCATCGGCGACCTGGGCGATGAGCCCCTCGCCGCTGCTGAGGCCCGAGACGACGCCGGTACGCACGAAATCGGGATCGACGTGGTCGATGATCGCCTCGACGTGGTCCCAGGAGGAGCCCTTTCGGCCCTTGCCGGAGGCGCCGACGAGGACACAGAACTCGTTGGGGTGATGTCGCGAGGCCTCGACTCGCCAGTGGCCGTGCCGGCCGGCCAGGGCGCCGAAGGCGACAAGGAACTGCATCAAGAGCGCCATTGGGTCGGCTTCGGTGTGCGGCTCTGTTCGGAGGACGAACTCGCCGGCCGGTCCGTGAAACGCCGCAGCGTCGGGTGGTGCTGGCCAGGTCATCACGTCGTTGGCGTCACGTTGCGTTCGCGCATGAGGCGCCGGGTCGTGCGTCGGGAGGCTTCAAGTTCCTCGCGCGCGGTGTGCAGCTCGAGCTCCAACTCGGTGACGCGATCGATGAGCTTGTCGCGCTCGTCGCGCAGCGCGACAAGCTCGGGGGTCTGGTCGAGCCTGGAGTCCTGTGCGGCGGCATCGTCGCCGAGCTGGACGGCGAGGCGTCGGCGTAGCGCGCGGTTCTCGCGCTCGAGCTCGCCGGCGTGCTGCTTGAGCGTCGCGTGGTCGGCGCGGATCGACGCGATCGTCAGCGCCGTCCTGTTGGTCTGCCCAGCGGCGTAGCGGTTGCCGACTTCGGCCTTGGCGAGGGCGATGTCCGCGGCGAACTTCGTGCCGACGTAGTTGCGATGGACTCCGGCGCGTCGTGCGATCTCGGAGGCGTTGTCCAGGGCCGGATCCATCTCGCGCGCCATCGCGGCGATGACGTCGAGGACCGCTTGGCGTTTCACGGCGTTGATGCCGCGCTTGATCTCCTGGGCCGCGTCGATCGGCGGACTCACGCGGCGTCCTTGTGCGGCGCCGGCAGCGGCGTGAAGGACACGGGCGCGAACGTCGGCTCGGACTGTGCGACCGAGCCCACGTGGTGGACCGGGATGACGTTGTCGATGCGGGCGCGTTCGGCGCGGAGAACCTGGATCAGCCTGTTGAGCTCGCGGCGATCTTCCGCGGTCAGCTCGTCGAGCTGCACGGTGTTCGCGCGGATCAGCCGGCGGACGGCCTGGATCTCCTCGTCGTTGGGGAGGGCCTTGGTGCGCGCCCACTCGGCGAGCTCCGGGACCGCGGCGCGCAGACGCTCCTGGGCCTCGAGCAGGCGCTCCAGGTAGGTGAAGAGCTCCGGGAGGTAACTCGGGTCGGTGCGGAAGTGCGTGCAACCGAGGCACTGATGGCTGAACGGGCAACCGGACCCCAGCGTCTTGACGTTGTGCGGCTCGACACAGTGGCCGAGCGGCACGGGGATCTGCCCGATGTCGCGGGCGAGCTGATCAGCGTCGGGATACAGCACCCCGACGCGATCGCCGTTGGCGTTGATCGTCGTCGGCCCGACGCCCTTGACGGCCTCGAACAGCCGCTCGTCGCTGACGCGGTAGTACATCTGCGTGGTCACCGGCGAGCGGTGGTCCATCAGCTTCTGCAGGACGTCAAGCGGCGTGCGGTTGTCGGCGTGGCGCTGCGCGTAGGAGTGGCGCAGGGCGTAGGGGAAGATCAGCGAGCGATCGAACGGGTAGCCGGTCTCATCGACGATCGTGTCGAGGCTGTCGACCCAGAGGCGCATGCGCGTCGAGAAGCTGGGCGACGAGATCCCCAGATCGCCGGCCGGGTTCATCTTCGGGCGCGGGAACAGCTTCAGCTTCGACAATGGAATGCCCGGGAAGCGGCGCTGCACCTCGCGCTGCTGCTTGCGGATGAGCGCGGCCGTCTCCTCGTGGATCGGGAGCGTGAGGACCTTGACCGGCGGCTTCCGGCGCCGGTATCGCAGCGCCGGGCGCCGCTTCTCACCGTCGCGGCCAGTGCTCTCGATGTACACCAGGCAGTTGGCGTCAAGGTCGCAGATCTCAAGGGGACGGCGGCCGACATGGGCGACAATCTCGGTGGCCGCCGCGTAGGTCGGGTGCAGTCGCGCCAGGGTGGTCGGCTCGAGCAACTGGGCGATGATGTAGTCGGGGATCGCTCGACCGGGCTCTTCGTCGACAGGCTCGTCGTGGTGGCGGCGCGACCTCACGTCCTCGTTCATGACCACGACGTCGTCGCGCAGTCCGGTGGCGACCTTCCCGGGCTGGGTGTGTCCGCGCCGGCGGGCGAACCGCAGCATCTCGCGCAGGGCCGTGATCTCCTCGTGCGGGCGCTTCTTGCGTGAGTGCAGCAGCGAGACGTAGCGGTCGATGTCGTAGCGATCGATGTCGCCGGGCGTCGCGCCGCGGCCAGCGGCCTCCAGATACACCGACCATCGGGTGATCCGGTTGATCGCCTGCTTCAGCGTGGCTCGCCGGAGATCGCCGAGCCGCGACACGCAGTAGAGCTTGGACAGCTCGCGAAGCCAGGGCTGGGAGATGCCCTCGAAGGAGAACGACGACCAGCGATGGTGGCGGTCACTGGGGAAGATCACCCGCACGCGCCACGAGTCGAGCAAGAGTTCCTCGTCGATCGTGGTGGCCGCGTCCTCGGCGGCCTCGACGATCACCCGGGCGACGCGGCCGGCGCAGTTGCGGTTCGCGACCTTCGTGTGGTCCAGACCGCGGAGATCGTCGACGTGCTGCTCATCGATGCGGCGAGCGACGAGCGCGAGCTCGCTCGGCGGGGCCTGCATCCCCAGGTGGACCAGCCGCTGGAGTCCGAGCAGGAACTGGACGCGAACGAGTTCCGCCAGTTCCGAGAGGTCGACAGTTCGGCCGTCGGCGACAACCAATAGCCCGCGGCGCTTGAACGATTCCAGGTCGAGCTCCGGGCACTTGCGCCGGTGCTTGCGGAACCGCTGGTCGCAAGCGCGACAGATACCGCGTGACGGAACCTCAATGCCGTAGTCGCATCCCGTGACCTCGCAGTTGGGTGGTTTGGGCCGTGGCTCCGCCGGCGGGAAGCGGTCGTCCCCGTTGATGTACGCCTCGACAGTCTGGCCACGCTTCGAACACAGGTCCGCGCAGGACTTGCAGAGCTTGCCCCGCCGAGCACGTCGCGTGTGACCCGGCGTGCGGCAGACCAGGCACAACGCACCCTCGCCGTCAACAGGCCGCCGGGTGTTCCGGTACGGCGTCTGCTTGTATTCCTCGATCGAGACGCCGCGCCGGCTGTGGGTGTTGCGGTAGTTGGTGTAGCAGCCATCGCAGAGCCCGTTGCGCGACGACGACGCGAGATAGCCGCCGCGGCCACAGCCGATGCGCTCGCACAGTGTCCAGCCGAATAGCTCGTCGCTCTGCGGCGGCGCGAAGATCAGCGCGCGGTCGTCCCAGCCGCGGGCCAGCAGCTTGGGCAGGTCGAGCGCTTCGCGGGAGCGACGAAGAACGACGTCATCGACATCGCGTTCGAGAGCTGCGGCAGTCGCGACGGTCACGCGCGACTCCCGGGCAATGGCACGCTGTCGATCGCCTCGCGCATCCGCTGAGCCGATGTCGTCGTATAGCGACGGGTCGTCTCGATCTGGGCGTGGCCAAGGATCTTCTGGATCTCGTCGAGCGGGCGCTTCTGCTCCACGAGCGTCGTGGCCAGGCCATGGCGGAACTGATGCGGCGTGATGTGGCGCTCGATTCCGGCGCGCTTGGCCAGCGCGGAGACGACCCGGCGAACGCGGGACGTGGTCATCGGCGCGCCGATCTCGCCGCCCTTGAGGTTGACCACGACGAAGTCCGACTCATCGGCGGCCCGGATCACGGCGCGTTCGCCGAGGTGCGCGGCGTAGACGCTCACCAGGTAGGAGTGCGCCGGGACCCATCGCCGCTTGTTGCCCTTGCCCACGACGTGGATGTGCGGACCCTGGGTCGCGCATCCCAGGTGCGTCGAGTTGGGCGTGAGGTGCATTGCTGACCGTCGCAGCGACACGGCCTCGGCGACGCGCACGCCCTCCAGCCCGAGCAGGCAGATCAGCAGCTTGTCTCGCAGCATGCCGGGCACCGCGAGCATCCGGACGAACTCCTCCAGCGTCACGGGGATCGGATCGCTCGTACCTGCTGGCCGCGTTCGGTGAAGCGGCCGGGCGACCCGCCCGGGCAGATTCTCCATCCACCCGTAGCCCCCTCGCGGCTCGACGATCTCGTAGAGAAGATCGTTAACGTCGGCGGGCGCCAGCTTGTGGATGATCGCCCAGCCGAAGAACTTCCGGATCGCTGCGAGCATGTTCGCGATCCGCTCCTCGCTGCGCACCTGGCCGTGACCGCGGCCGCGCCGCTCGACCGGCGTCGTCGCCAGGTGGAAGCGGAACCGACCGAGGTCCTCGGCCCACCTGCGCAGCTCGGCGTCTGCGAGCCCGCGCTGCTGCAGCCAGGTGGCCCACTCGGCGAACGTGGAGCTGTACTGCCGCGTCGTGCTCTCCGGCAAGCCTCGATCGATGCGCAGGTAGCGCAGGAAGGCGTTGAACGGCTCGATGACGTGGAAGTCCGGGTCGACGACCGTCCAGTAGGACATGCCGCCGGGAAGGACGACGAGTTGGCGCACGCACCGCATGTCGCGAGTTCAGCAACTCCGCCGGACGGAACGAGGGCAGCAGCTCCGCCGCGGGGAGCGAGGGCCAGAAAAACGCCGGGATCACGACTGCGCCCTCGTGTTCGAGTCAAGTATGGGCACGTCGCGGCAGGGCAGAAAACCATCGCGACGTGCTCCCCCTTCCACGACGGCCGCCGAAGCTCTGCCCGGACGACCTCCGGCGCGTTGACCTTGACGACGATCTCGCGCTCGAAGTCACGACCGGCATCGAAGTCGAGGTACTTGTGCGTGGGCCGGGCGAAACAATAGGTACAGGCATGGGAGCAGCCTCTGTACGGGTTGATCGTCCAGCGAAACGGCATCTGCGACGCGTCGGGCACGCGGTTGATCGCGGACTTCGCGTGAATCTCGTAGAAGCGCATGTCGAGCGCCTCGGGCGCGTCGAAGCGCCGGACCGTCGCCGGATCGCGATGACCGGGCAGTCGCGCTTGTTCGTCCGCCGTGGTGAGTAGGTTGTCCCAACGCACGAACGTATGTTCTCACAGCGACCGGACGCGGGTACGGATCGCCACGATCAACAGGAGCAATCCCATGTCGACTACCCGCTTCGTCCTGACCCCCCGAGGGGACTTCTCGATCGCCGAGGCGATCCGGTTCGTCCAAGGCTTCGCGCCACTGTCTCGCGGCAGCGAAGGCGACGACCACGGCGATACGCTGCGTCTCGCGTTTCGCGCCGACGACGACTGGCGAGCGGTCGCGATCCGCGCGCGCCGCAGCGGCGCGGGGCGCGTCGCGGTGACCGCCATCGGCGCGGCCGACGCGGGTCCGGTTCGAACGCAGGTCGCGCGCATGCTGTCGCTCGATATCGACGCCACGTCGCTGGACGACGCGATCGGCGAGGACCCCGTGGCCGCCGCGCTCGTCCGCCGCTTTCGCGGCCTGCGACCAGTCTCCTTCGGATCCCCCTACGAGGCGGCCTGCTGGGCGGTGATCAGCCAGCGGATCCAGATGCGCCAGGCCGCGGCCATCCGGCGCAGGATGTGCGACGAGCTCGGCGACGCCGTCGAGGTCGACGACGTCACCCTCGCGACATTCCCCGCCCCCGAGCGACTCCGCGGCACGGCGTCGATCCAGGGGCTTCCGGCGGTCAAGGTCCAGCGGCTGCATGCGATCGCGACGGCGGCGCTCGACGGCCGGCTGGACGCCGCGACCTTGCGGGCGGCCGGACCGGACCAGGCGCTCGCCGACCTGCGATCCCTGCCGGGAATCGGGCCGTTTGGCGCAGAGCTCGTGCTCATCAGAGGCGCGGGCGAGCCGGACCACTTCGCGCGCAGCGAGCGACGCCTGCACGCGGCGATGGCCGAGGCCTACGGCGTCGATGCCGGCGACGTCGACGCGCTCGCGGCGATCGCGGCGCGGTGGAGCCCGTTTCGCAGCTGGGTCGGCTTCCTGTTCCGGGCACGCACAGGGGTGGCACCCGAATGACGGCTTGTGGGCCCGCGGTTGACCACCGGGCGCGCCGGATGCCATCCCCGACGCGCCGCCCCGAGAAGCGCCGTAGCATCGCGAGGCGTGAGCTCGATCGACCATCTCGACCTCGTCGTCACCTCGCTCGAGCGCAGCCTCGCGTTCTACCGCGGCCTGCTGCAACCACTCGGCTACGTGCGCTTGAGCGAGATCGCAGGCGAGCGCGGCGAGCGCGTGCTGTACCTCGGGCGCGTCGGCGGGATGGGCTCGGTCAGCCTGCGCGAGGCGCAGTCAGACGCGCACGCTGTCCCATACGACCGCTACGCGATCGGCCTGCACCACGTCGCGTTCAGCGCGTCCTCGCGCGCGACGGTCGACGAGCGCGCGGCGTGGCTGCGCGAACATGGCGCCGAGATCGAAAGCGGACCGGCGGAGTACGACTACACGCCCGGCTACTACGCCGTCTTCTTCTACGACCCGGACGGCATCAAGCTCGAGCTGGTGCACCGGCCGCGGGAGGGCGACCTGGTGGAGGAGGTCCGGCGCCTCGCGGCTCGGCTCGCGCGTATCGAAGGCGAGCGCGCCTGACGGAATCCGGGTCCGCGCGGAGCCGCGGGCCACGCAGGGTCCGCGTCACGGCGTCGCCGCGCTCACGCCCGTGCGCGGGCCCACCGCTGCGAGACGGCCAGCGTCAAGATCGCGAGCGCGACGCAGCTCAGCCACGCCGCGATCTCCGCTCCGCTGATCGTGCCGCGAGCGGCGTCGCTGACGGTGGTCGCGACCGCGGCGGGCCCGCCGAGCGTCCCGAGCGGCCGCGAGAGCGCGACGAGCGCGAGCAGCGTCGCCGCCATGGCGGCCGCCGACGTCGCTCGGCGTGTCACGCGCGGCGGACCGAAGAGGATCCCCAGCGCGCCGCCCAGCGCCGCGCAGCACAGGTGCGAGACCGCCGCGGCGGCCACGTCGCCGGCGAGAACCGCGCGGTCGAAGGTGTCGTGCCGGCCGAGCAGGTCCATCGCCAGCGGGAAGCCGATGAACACGGCGGTGAGCCCCACGGCCACGAGCGCCACCAGCACGAGGTCGAGCCCGGTGCGGGCGCGCCGACCCCCGACCGCGACGGTCGCCATGTCGGCTTGCGCGTCCGGCTCCCCGGCGAGCATCGCGCCTACGAGCCACGCCGCCAGCGCGCAGCACAGCAGCGCGGTCGGCCCCCAGGTCCCGCCCACCTCGTTGTGCGGGTAGGCGAACACCCCGGTCACGCAGAACAGGGTGATCGCCAGTGGCACGAGCGGCGCCCGCGTCCGCGCCGCGATCAGCGCGACGTAGCGCAGCCGGGCCGTCACGGCCGCACCTCCTCGACGTGCCATCCCTCGGCGAGCAGCTCCCGCAAGAGCTCGTCGCTCGCGCTGGCAACCACGCCGCGCGAGAGGCGCCGCCCGTCGGGATGG
The DNA here is from genome assembly GCA_963839905.1 of uncultured Actinomycetes bacterium. GTDB lineage: Bacteria > Actinomycetota > Thermoleophilia > Solirubrobacterales > Solirubrobacteraceae > CADCVQ01. The sequence continues at coordinate 338,532 of CAWIXC010000024.1, forward strand.
GTGGCGACGACATGGACCGTCGCGGCCCCGGCGACGTCCGCGCCGACCGAGGGCTCGGTCGTGACCGCCGCCCCTCCTCGCTCACAAGCGCCGTCGTGCAGCCGCAGCACCGCACCAGGCGGCAGGCGCCTGCTCGCGACACCCGAGTGGTCGGTGAGCACGACCGCGGAGCCATCGCGAAGCCGGGCGACGATGCGCTCGCCCAGCCAGGCTCGGCCGTCGGCATCCAGGCCCGAGAACGGCTCGTCGAGCAGCAGCAGCGCGCAGCGGGACTCGATCGCCTCGACGAGCGCGATCCGCTGGCTCATCCCCTTGCTGAGAACGGACGCGGGTCGGCCGAGGACATTCGCGTCGAGCCCGCTCGCGAGGACCGCGCGCTCCCAGTCGACCGGCTCAAGTCCGCGCAGGCGCCGCATCGCCGCGAGCCACTCGCCGCAGCGCAGGGCGGGCGCGAGCGCCACCTTCTCTGCAACGAACGCACACGACCCCCGCCGGCGCAGCGTGCCGCGGCGTGGATGCGTCAGGCCCGCCAGGACGCGCAACAGGCTCGTCTTGCCGCTGCCGTTCGCGCCCGCGAGCTCCAGGAGCTCACCTGCGCCGACCTCGAAGCCGACGTCCGTCAGGATCGTCCGCCGCCCGCGGCGAACCTCCAACCCCCTGGCCTGCAGGAGGATGGGCCCACCGAGCCCGTCGACCTCGGGGCGCAGCCGCCCCATCCGCGGCGCCATCCCGCCCTTCTCGTCGACCTCAGCGCGCAGACGCCCCCGCCACCAGCGACAGCTCGCCCGTCAGCGTCTGGCTCGTCGCACCCGTGATCCGGACCGGCACGAGCTCGCCCGGCGACGCGAGCCCGCTGAAGTTCACGGCCTTGTTGTGCCGCGAGCGGCCGCGCAGGCGCGACGGGTCGGTCCGCGAACTGCCCTCCACGAGGACCTCGACCTCGCGCCCGACGAAGCGCTGCGCGCGCTCTGCCGCACGGCGCTGGACGACCTCCACGAGCCGCTGCATCCGCTCGACCTTGACCTCGTGGTCGACGAGGTTCTCCGTGAACGCGCCGGCCTCGGTTCCGCGTCGCGGCGAGAAGACGAACGTGAACGCCCCGTCGTAGCCGACCTCCTCGCAGAGCGACAGCGTCTGCGCGAAGTCCTCCTCGGTCTCCCCCGGGAACCCGACGATGACATCGGTGGTCAGCGCCACGTCGGGCACGTGCTCGCGAATCAGCGCCACCCGGTCGAGGTAGCGCTCGCGCGAGTAGGTGCGGCGCATCGCCTTCAGCACGCGCGACGACCCGGCCTGCAACGGGAGATGGATGTGCTCGCAGACGGACGGCAACTCGGCGTGGGCACGGATGACGTCCTCGCGCATGTCCTTCGGATGCGGGCTCGTGTAGCGGATGCGCTCGATGCCGTCGATCGCGTCGAGCTCGCCGAGCAGGCCCGCGAACGTCGCGCCCGCGCCGCGCAGGTCGCGCCCGTAGGAGTTGACGTTCTGGCCCAGCAGGGTCACCTCGCGCACGCCGTCGTCAGCCAGCCGCCGCACCTCGGCGACGAGCTCGCTCAACGGCCGCGAGACCTCGCGACCCCGCGTGGACGGCACGATGCAGTACGAGCACGCCATGTTGCAGCCGACGGAGATCTGCACCCAGGCCTGGAACCTCCGGGCGCGCTTGTCGGGCAGGTGGCCCGTGAACCCCTCGAACTCGAAGAAGCCCTGCGCTGTGATCGAGTCCGACGTCAAGAACTCGGCGAGCTTGTGAACCTGGCCGGGGCCGAACGCGACGTCGACGAACGGGAAGCGCGCGAAGACCTCCTCCTTGACCGACTGCGCCCAGCAGCCGCCGACGCCCACGACCCGCGACGGATCCGCGAGCTTCAGTCGCTTGGCGTGACCCAAGTGCGCGAGAAAGCGGCTGTCGGCCTTCTCGCGGATCGAGCACGTGTTGAAGAGGATGAGGTCGGCCTCGTCGGGCGCCGCGGCCTCGGCGTAGCCGAGCGACTCGAGCATGCCCTTCATCCGCTCGGAGTCGTGCTCGTTCATCTGACAGCCGAACGTCGTGACGTGGTAGCGCTTCATCGCTGCCCAACGGTAGCGCGCGGTGGACGGATAGCCGCTTCCCGGCCGCCGCACTCGCGCCGCGCGAGCGCCCCGCCGATGCGACGCGCAGCAGCAGGCACGACGATGCACACGAGCGAGCTCATCACTGCCGAGATCGAGGAGCGCTACGGGTTCTTCCCGTCGCTGTTCGGCCCCGCGCTCGCCATGCCCGATGTCCTCGACGCACTCTGGCGCCAGACGGTCGCCGCCTATCTCGACAACCCGCTGCCAGCGACGTTCAAGGAGCGCCTGTTCGCCTACCTCTCGCGCCTGCGCTCCTGCGGCTACTGCGTCGTGATCCACAGTTGCGAGCTGCGTGCGCTCGGCGCCACCGGCGAGGACGTCTACGACCTGCTCGAGCCCGTGCTCGCAGACGACCCGTCAAGCGCCGCCCACCTGCTCGGAAGCGGCGTCCCGTCCGGCCGCTGGCCGCCGCCGGGTTCTTACGAGGAGGCTCGGCTCGTCGCACTCGCGGCGCACGCGTTCATGCGCGACGAGGTCGCGCAGCCGTGCCTCGAGGAGCTCCGCCGGCTGCTCGACCCCGGCGACTACGCCCGCTTGGTTCTGCTGCTCGGGCACATCGAGAGCACGCACGGCTGGGTGCAAGCGCATGCCGTGATCTCCTGCGAGGACGACGATCGCGTTCTGCGCCATCGCGCCGCGCTCGTGCGCGAGGAGCCGCGCTTGCGCGAGTTCTTCGGCGATCGCAGCAGGACGAGCACGCTCGCGCGCCGCGACCACCTCGCCGCGATCGTCGACTCCGCCGAGGACGCGATCGTCGGCGAGACCCTCGACGGGACGATCGTCAGTTGGAACCGCGGCGCCGAGCGGTTGTACGGCTACAGCGCAGAGATGGTCCTCGGCATGTCGGCCTCGGCCATCGTGCCGGGCGATCGCACGGAGGAGACCGCGTCGATCATGCGTCGCGTCCGCCAAGGCGAGCACGTCGAGAGCTTCGACACCGCGCGCGTCGGCATCGACGGACGGCGCATCGACGTCTCCCTCACCGTCTCGCCGATCCGCAATCCGTCGGGCGCGTTGATCGGCGCGTCGACGATCGCGCGCGACGCCGGGGCGCGCAAGCTCCGCGAGCGCTACCTGCAGACCGTTCACCAAGCGACTCGCGTGCTCGCGCAGTTCGCCGCCGTCGACGAGACGTTGCCGGCCGTGCTGCGTGTCATCGGGGAGGGGATGGGCTGGGCCGTCGGCTCTGCCTGGATGCCGACGCGCCGCTACGGCGCGGTGCAGCTGCGGTGCGCCGCGTTCTGGCACACGCCGGCGCTCGACGGCGCGTCGTTCGAGGCGACGAGCAGACAGTTGCGCCTCGACGCCGGTGAGGGCCTGCCTGGCCGCGTGTGGGAGACGGCGCAGGCGCGCTGGGTCGCCGACGTGACGGTCGAGCCGCACTCGCGCCGCGCCGACGAGGCGTCCCGGGACGGGCTGCGCACGTGTTACCTGCTGCCGATTCGCGGTCGTGACGGTGTCGTGGCCGTCGTCGAGTTCCTCAGCCGCGAGGTCCGTCCGCCGGACCCGATCCTGCTCGAGACGCTCAACCGCGTCGCCGGGCAGATCGGCGAGTACCTCGAGCGCAAGGGCGCCGCGGCCGCGCTCGTCGTCGGCGCGAGCTAGCTTCCGCCCTACTTGGCGAACTCGACCGCGCGCGACTCGCGGATGACCGTCACCTTGATCTGGCCGGGATACTCGAGCTCGCGCTCGATCTCGCGGGCGATCTCCCGCGACAGGAGCATGGCCTCGTCGTCGTCGATGGTCAGCGGGGCGACGATCACGCGGATCTCGCGCCCGGCCTGCATCGCGTAGACCTTCTCGACGCCCTCGTGGCGCTGGGCGATGTGCTCGAGCTCGCGCAGGCGCTTGACGTAGGACTCGAGCGACTCGCCGCGGGCGCCGGGGCGGGCGCCCGACAGCGCGTCAGCCGCCTGGACGATGACCGCCTCGACCGTCTGCGGCTCGACCTCGTTGTGGTGGGCCTCCATGGCGTGCGCGACGGCTTCCGTCTCGCCGTGACGGCGCGCGATGTCGCCGCCGACGAGCGCGTGCGGGCCCTCGACCTCGTGCGAGACGGCCTTGCCGATGTCGTGCAGCAGCGCCGCGCGCGCGGCAGTCTTGCGGCTGGCGCCGAGCTCGTCGGCCATCATCGCGGCGAGCTGGGCGCACTCCACCGAGTGCGCGAGGACGTTCTGACCGTAGCTCGTGCGGAACTTCAGGCGTCCGAGCGTGCGGATGATCTCGAGGTCGAGGCCCTGGACGCCGGATTCGAACGCGGCGTCCTCGCCGGCCTGCTGGAGGTGCGCCTCCAGCTCGGACTTCGCCTGGTAATAGGTCTCCTCGATGCGCGCCGGGTGGATGCGCCCGTCTGCGAGCAGCTTCTCGAGCGTCATGCGCGCGATCTCGCGACGCACCCCGTCGAATGCCGACAGCACGACCGCGCTCGGCGTGTCGTCGATGATGAGGTCGACGCCGGTGAGGTTCTCGATCGCGCGGATGTTGCGGCCTTCGCGGCCGATGATGCGCCCCTTCATATCGTCGGAGGGAAGCTGCACGACGCAGACGGTCGTCTCGGCGGCGTGGCGCGCGGCGAGGCGCTGCATGGCGACCGACAGGATCGAACGCACGCGCCGCTCCGCGTCGAGCTTGCACTGCTCCTCGATCTGGCGGATCTCGCGGGCGCTCTCGTGGCGGACCTGGTCGGTGACCTCGCGCATGAGGCGCTCCTTCGCCTGCCCGGCGCTCAATCCGGAGATGCGTTCGAGCGCCTCCTCGTGCTCGGCGCGGCGGCGCGCGAGCTGCTCGCACTCGCCTTCGATCGAGCGCGTCTGGTCGTCCAGCTCGCGGGTGCGGCGGTCGAGGTCCTCGGCGCGAGCGTTCAGTCGCTCCTCCAAGCGCACGAGCTCCTCGCGATCGGCCGGTCCTGCACTGGACACGACGGCCGGATGACGATGGCGCGAGAGGAGCGCTGCTGCCAGGATCGCCATTGCGACGATCGCTGCCGGCACGATCAGCTCCATTGCGTTCCTCTCCCCGCATGGCCGGACGGAGTCCGGGATCCAGCGGTCAACGTCGATATCTCAGGGAGTCAGAACGGGCGCTGCGGTGGCAGACGGCATTCGGCGCTCAGCGCCGTTGCTTCACACGGACGAGTGGAAGGCTGGGGTCGAGGTGGTCGTGTCGGAGGTTGGTCGCGGGTCTGATGCTTGTGTCGTCGTCTTCGGAAGCTGCCGGATGGTTCAGAGAAAGCGTTCAGGTGCTGCGAGTTAGGTCGCCCACGCGGGGCTCGGTCTGACTGACGCTGATCATAGGAGGGTGGCGGGAGCGACACAACCTGCGGCGCCGCGGCGGTGTGGTGAGGACGACGCATCATGCGCAGAGCGGGCGCGGCGCTGCGGCGGCGTGTGGGACGACGCGACCTTTGGGGCGGGGGCGCGGCGCCGCGCCGGGGTCGGCGTCACGCCTTGCGCTCGGCCTCGTCGAGATCGGCCTGGGCGCGCTGCAAGGTGGCGTCCGCCGCTCCCGCCTCGTCGCGCGCGGTCGCGAGGGCCTCGTCGGCCTCCTGAAGCGCCTGCGCGGCCTCCTCGCGACGCTGCTCGGCGGCTTGCAGGGCGTGAGCGGCCGCGTCGGCGCGGCGCCGTGCCGTGGCGTGCGCGGCGCGCGCATCGCGGCGGGCGGCGGCGCGCTCGCGACGCACGCGCTCGGCTTCGGTGCGCTCATCGGCCGCGCGCTCCTGCTCGGCACGCTTGCGGGCGGCGGCACTCTCGCCAGCCGCAGCCGAGCCAGCACCCTTCTTCGCTGCCGCGCTCTTGGCTGCGCCTGCGCCCTTCTTCGCGCCATCCGTCGCGGGGGCCGCGCTCTTCTTCGCGCCACCCGCCGCGGAGCCCGCTCGTTTCGCCGCGCCCGCGCCCTTCGCCCCACCTCCGCCCTTCGCCGCCGCCTCGCCCGAGGTGGCGGCCCCCTTCCTGGACCTCGGCGCGGGCTCGGGCGCGGTGCCCGCACCGAGACCGAACCCGAGCCCGGCGTGACGCAGCTCGCGCTCGAGCCGGCCGTCTCGCACCTGCTCGCGCGCGTCCTCGTCGAGCGCCGCGGCGTGCAGCGTGTCGGACACGCGGTCGAGGACGGTGGCGCTCAGCTCGTTCCCTGCCGAGCTCAGCAGCCCCCGCGCGCGCTCGACGAGATCCTCGACCGCGGACCGCTCGCGGTCACCTGCGGCGCGCAGCGCGCGTCCGTCGCCCTCGCCGGATAGCAGGTCGGATTGCGCGTCGCGCAGCTCGTCGCCTGCGTCGAAGAGCTCCTTGACCGCCGCCTGCTGCGTGCGGACGACCTGATTGACCGCCCAAGCCGCCACCGACGGCTTGCGCAGCGCGGCCACCCGAGCCGCCTCCTCGCGCTCCTTGTCCGCGCGCAGCTGCTTGACGAGGGCGCCGCGCTCGGGGATGAAGCGGTCGAGCGCGAGGCCGTAGAGGTCGTCCGGGTCCATCGGCTCATGGTGGCGGTCCGGAGCGCTTGTTGCGAATCAGGGATCCGTTCTCACGCTCACCTCCACGTTGTCGCGCGCGAACGGCGGAGGTCGCACACGTCGCCGGCGTCGCACGTCGAAGGCCCGGACACCGAGCATGACGGCGGCTCAGGCGTCCGCGCGTGCGAACGCCCGCACCGCGTCGTAGGCGAGCTCCAGGTCGTAGCCCTTGCGCACCAGCACCCTGAGCGCTCGCTCGCGCTCGCGGTCTGTGTCGGGCGGGACGCGCCAGCGGCGGCGCAGGAGCGCGACGGCCGCTTCGAGCTCGTCGGATGCGTCGCGACCTGCGAGCGCCTCCGCGATGTGCTCGGCCGCGACGCCGAGCTCGAGCAGGCGCCGCTCGATCCGCTCGGGCCCCCAGTCGTCGAGCGCGCGGCGGTCCTCGGCGAACGTGCGGGCGTAGCGCGCGTCGTCGACGTAGCCCTGGCGCAGCAGCGCCTCGATCGCGCCCTCGATCGAGGCCTCGTCGAGGTCCCTGGCTCCCAGGTGACGGCGCACCTCGGCCTCCGTGCGGTCCCGCTTGCCCAGGTGGCGGTAGCCGAGATCGAGCGCGCGCTGCAGCCGAGCCTCCGGGTCGAGCGCGCGCGCGTCGCCGTCGAGCCGAGGCGCGTCGCGGCCGAGGGGGGTTGCCGCGGCGCCTAGCGGAGATACCTCCGGCCTTGACCGGAGGTCCGCCGCCCGAGCATCGCGCACCGGGACCCGCCTCTCAGGCAGCTTCGACGACGCCCGCCACCGCGGGCACGGGGATCGTCTCGTCGTGCTCGATCGGAGCCACGAGATCCTGGCCGATGCCGAGCGCCGCGTAGACCTTGGCCTCGATCTCGCGCGCGATCTCCTGATGCTCGTCGAGGTAGCCCTTCGCGTTGTTGCGTCCCTGGCCGAGGCGCTCGTCGCCATAGGAGAAGAACGAGCCCGACTTCGTGACGATGTTGTGCTCGATGCCGAGGTCCAGCAGGCAGCCCGACGTCGAGATGCCCTTGCCGAACTCGATGTCGAACTCGGCTTGGCGGAACGGCGCGGCGACCTTGTTCTTGACGACCTTCACGCGCACGCGGTTGCCGACCGCCTCGGTGCCGTCCTTGAGCGTCTCGATGCGCCGGATGTCCAGCCGCTGTGAGGCGTAGAACTTCAGCGCGCGACCGCCCGGCTGCGTCTCGGGAGAGCCGAACATCACGCCGATCTTCTCTCGGATCTGGTTCGTGAAGAGGCACAGCGTCTGGGTGCGGTTGAGGTTGCCGGCGAGCTTGCGCATCGCCTGGCTCATCATCCGCGCCTGCAGGCCGACGGTCTGATCGCCCATCTGGCCCTCGAGCTCGGCGCGCGGCGTGAGCGCGGCGACGGAGTCGAGCGCGACGACGTCGACGGCGCCGGAGCGCACGAGCATGTCGCAGATCTCGAGCGCCTGCTCGCCGTAGTCGGGCTGCGAGACGAGCAACTCGTCGATGTCGAGGCCGATCCGCTGCGCGTAGAGCGGGTCCATCGCGTGCTCGGCGTCGATGAACGCGCACACGCCGCCGAGCCGCTGCGCCTCGGCGAGGACGTGGTAGACGAGCGTCGTCTTGCCCGAGGACTCCGGACCGAAGACCTCGACGATCCGCCCGCGCGGCATGCCGCCGATCCCGAGCGCGAGATCGAGGGAGAGCGCGCCGGTCGGGATCGCGTTGACCTTGACCTGCGCGCCGGGATCGCCCATGCGCATGACGGCACCCTTGCCGAACTCGCGTTCGATCTGCGTGAGCGCACCCCGGAGGGCTTCGTTGCGGGCCTTTGCGGCCTTGTCTGCAGCCTTGTCGGTGTCGGAGAGAGCCATGTACTGAAAGCCTTTCTGCGCTCGGAAGAACCCGCGACGCTAACGGCCGGATCGGACGGAACTGCAGGCTACGTCGGGGCACTGCAACGGCTCAACACCGCTTCGTTACAACGCTGCGTAGAAGTGTGCGCGCAAGTGCGGACGGACTGCTCGAAAGCCCGCGCAACCGGGGCGAGCAACGGCGCCCGCCCGCTACGAGGAGCAGCTCGCGAGCGGCTCGTAGCGCGCGCCGCGCCCGCCGGTGTGCGAGCGGTAGAGCGTGAGCGCCGGCGGCGAGAAGGCGAGCGCGGGCGGGTCGAGCTCGCACGCCGCGATTCGGGTGCCGCGCGGCACCCGCCCGATCGTCACGTGCGGGCGAAACGGGCGCCGCTCGGGTTCGAAGCCGATCGCGTCGGCGAGTGCGGCCACGAGGCCGGCGTGCAGCGCGGCGAGCGACGGGCCAGCGCGCAGTGCCACTGTCAGGACGCCCGGCCGGCGCGGCGGCAGCCATAGCGCGCCCGCGGTCTCGAGCGTGCCGACGTCGCGTGCGACCTCCGGCAGCAGGTCCGCCACGGCCGACGCGTCCTCGGCGGAGCGCGAGCCGAGGAAGGCCAGCGTCAGGTGCAGGTTGGCGGCCGGGACGCGCCGGACGCCGTCTGGCGCGGCGCGCTCGCACCACGCGGCGAGCTGCGAGCGAACGTCCGCGGGGAGGTCGAGCGCGACGAAGAGGCGCAGCCGGTCGCTCACGGCCCGCAGCGGCCAGGGGCCCTCGAAGGCAGCACGACGGCGAGCACGAAGCGAGGGCGGCGCTCACGCGGCAGCGCCAAGCTCACGCCTCCGGGCGCGAAGCATCGACGGCGCGGTCGCCGCCGCCCGCGCCGGCACCCGCACCCAGCAGCAGCCGCCGAACGAGGTGCAAAGCGATCGTCGTCGAGCGGTCGCGGATGTCCGCGCGACCCCCGGGCAGCCGGACGCTGCGCGTCAGCCGCCGGCCGTCGCGATGCGACACCGACAGCCACACGAGCCCCACCGGCTTCTCCTCGCTGCCCCCGCCCGGCCCCGCGATCCCGGTGACCCCCACCCCCACGTCTGCGCCCAGCGCCGCACGCGCGCCCGAAGCCAGCGCCTCCGCCACCTCCGACGAGACCGCACCGTGCGACGCGATCAGCTCCGGATCCACGCCCGCCAGCGCGACCTTCGCCGAGTTCGAGTACACGACCAGCCCGCCCAGCATCACCTCCGACGACCCCGGCAGCTCGGTCAGCCGACCCGCCAGCAGCCCGCCCGTACACGACTCGGCGACCGCGATCGTCTCCCCCGCCGACGCCAGCAGCCCGAAGACCTGCTCGTCGACCGTCGTCCCATCGTCGGAGAACAGCGTGTCCGCGTGTCGCGCGCGCACGAGCGCCTCCAACTCGGCGTACACCGCCGAGTCGTCCGGCTCATAGCGCGTGACGACCTCGACCTCCCCCCGCCGCAGGCACGTCGTCACCTCGAGCCGATCGAGCTCGATCCCCGCATCCCCCGCCGCCCGCAGCGTCGCCGCGATCTCCGACTCCGGCATGCCGAACAGCCGCAGCATTCCCCGCCGGTACTCCACGGCGCCCGCCAGCGCCGCGCCCACCTCCGCCGTCTGCACCGCGACAGCCCACATCGGCTGCAGCTCACGCGGCGGCCCCGGCAGCACCACGACCACCGGGCCTGAGCCCGAAAGCGGCGGCACGACCAAGCCCGGCGCGGTCCCGACCGGCTCGAGCACCACCGCGCCCACCGGCACCACAGCCTGCTTGCGGTTGGAGAGAAGCACGGCCGCCGGATCGAGATCCGGCCAGCGCGCCATCAGCGGCTCGAGGATCTTCGCGATCCGCCCTTCCAAAGCCGCGTCCAGCACCATCTCGCGACCGGCAAAGCGACCCACGACCTCAGCCGTGAGGTCGTCGGCGGTCGGCCCGAGCCCGCCGCTCGTCACGATCAGCGCGCATCCCTCCGCAGCGAGGAACCGCAGCCCACGCAGGATCTCCTCCGGCCGGTCGCCCACGACGACGATCGCCGCGGTATCGGCGCCCAGCGACAGCAGCCGATCCGACAGCCACGGCCCGTTGCGATCCGAGACGCGCCCCGTCAGCACCTCGGTGCCCGTGACGACGATCCCCGCGCGGACGCTCACGGCCTGCAGACGGGGCGCTTGTCCGCCGACAGCGGCTGGCGCCCACCGCGCGGGGTGATCTGCATGCCGATCGGGTCGCCCGACGGCGCGACGCCCTTCGACTGCCCGTTGATGAGCAGCCGCACCCCGTTGTTGCCGAGGGTCATGCGAAAGCGCTTCGAGGTGTAGGTCCGCGTCCGCTCGCCGGCCGCGAGCGTCTCGCCATCGACGAGCGTGCGGTCGCCGGCCTTGAGGCACACGTAGACGTCGCTCGTGGCGACGATCCGCAGCCGCACGCGCCGCGCCGCTGCCGGCGGGGGCGGCGGCGGGTTGGCGGCACGCCGCGGCGTCGTCTGCGTGGCGGGCGGCGTCGTCGCGGCCGGCGGCGGCTTGTCGTCGTCGCCGCCGAGCAGGCCGAGCGTCACGATCAGCGCGACGAAGATCAGGACGAGCACCACCCAGCGCGGGATGATCGGCCCCTGGCGCCGGCGCTCGCGCCCGGGCGCGGCCGCGTTGATCGGCTGCAGCTCGACCTCGCTCAGGCGCTCGTGACGCAGCTTGTACTCGTCGACGAGCAGCTTGGCGTCGAGGTCGAGCGCCTCGGCGTAGGTGCGCAGGAAGCTCTTGACGTAGGTCGGGCCCGGGAGCAGGTCCCACTCCTCGTTCTCGAGCGCGCGCAGGTACTTCGCGCGGATCTTCGTCCCCGCCTCGACCTCGGAGATGTCGATCCGCGCGCGCATGCGCGCCTCACGAAGCGTTGCTCCGATGTCAGGCATCGGCTTGCAGGCTACTCGTGGACCGGGTCGGCCTCGGCGGGCTCGAACAGCGCCTCGGCGACGACCGCGTCGCTCGTGCCCGCCCGCCGCTCGCGGAGGTTGGCGATGAAGCGCTCGACGTCCCCGGCGCCGACCATCACCTGGCGCGGCTTGGAGCCTTCGTAGCCGGAGATGACGTTGCGCCGCTCGAGCATGTCGATGAGCCGCCCCGCACGCGTGTAGCCGAGGCGCAGCCGCCGCTGCAGCATCGACGTCGACGCCGTCCCCATCTCGACCACCAAACGGATCGCATCTTCGAGCAGTGGGTCCTCGTCGGGGCTGAAGCCGTCGTCGACGGCGGCCTCGACCACCCCCTCGTCCTCGACCTCGTCGAGCAGGTCCTCGCGCAGCTCGGGCTCCCCCTGACGCCGCCAGAACGTCGTCAGGGCCTCGATCTGCGGCTCGTCGATGTACGCCCCCTGGATGCGCTGCAGCCGCGACGTCCCCACGGGCGAGAACAGCATGTCGCCCTGGCCGAGCAGCGACTCGGCGCCGTTCTGGTCGAGGATCACACGCGAGTCGGTCTGCGACGAGACGCTGAACGCGATCCGCGACGGGACGTTCGCCTTGATCATGCCGGTGATGACGTCGACCCTGGGCGACTGCGTGGCGAGCACGAGGTGGATGCCGACCGCGCGCGCCTTCTGGGCGAGCCGGATGATCGAGTCCTCGACATCCGCCGGGGCGACCATCATGAGGTCCGCGAGTTCGTCGATCACGCACAGGATGTACGGCAGCTCGGACTCGCCGCGCTTCTCGCGCGAGCGGTTGAGCTCGATCAGCGAGCGCGTCTTGGCCAGCGACATGATCGAGTAGCGCTGCTCCATCTCGCGAACGAGGTTCTGCAGCGCGTTGGCGGCCATCCGCGGGCTCGTGATGACCGGCGTCAGCAGGTGCGGGATCGACTCGTAGTGGTTGAGCTCGACCTGCTTGGGGTCGATCAGGACGAGCCTGAGCTCGTGCGGCGTCGCGCGCAGGAGCAAGCTCGAGAGCATCGCGTTGATGCACGCCGACTTGCCGGCGCCCGTCGTGCCCGCGACGAGCAGGTGCGGCATCTTCGCGAGGTCCGCGCCGATCGCCTTGCCGGCGACGTCCTTGCCGAGCCAGATCGTCAGCGGCGACCAGCCGGCGGGCGGGTTCTGCAGCACGTCGCCGAGCTGGACGATCCTTCTCCGTGCGTTCGGCACCTCGACCCCGACGGCGGTCTTGCCGGGGATCGGCGCGAGGATGCGGATGTCGGTCGCCGCGAGCGCGTACGCGAGATCGTCCTTGAGCTGGGCGACCTTGCTCATCTTGATGCCGGGCGCGAGCCGCAGCTCGAAGCGCGTGATGTGCGGCCCGGCGACCGTGCCGACGATCTTCGCCTCCACCCCGAAGTGGCCGAGCGCCTCGATGAGGCTGCGCGCGGTCTTCTCCTGGCCGGCCGTGTCGGGGCGCGTCTGCTCGGCGGTCGAGCGCTTGAGCAGGCCGACGCTCGGCAGCTGCCATGCGAACTCGGGGTCGTTGGTGATCGAGCCGCGCAGGCGCCCCTGCGGGGTGAGGTCCTCCGCGCTCGGGACGCGGTGGCGGGGCGGCTGGACGCGGGTGACGAGGTCTTCGTCCTCCTCGGCGGGCATCGGGTCGTCGGGTTCGAGCGCGGGGGCAGGCGCGTCCGCGGGGGCGACGAGGTCGGAGTCGATCGGCAGCTCGAGCTGCGGATCGCCGTCGTCGGGCACGGGCTCGCCGTAGAGGTCGGGGTAGCGGGTCGCGCCATCGAGCGACGGCGCCTCGACGTGGGTCGCGGTGATGATGACCTCGCCGTCGCGCGGCTCGGGGGGCTGCAGCGAGCGCGGGAGGTCGGGCGCGTCGAAGGCGGGCGCGTCGCCGAGCCCGGAGGGGTCGTCGCGGCCGGCGCGCTTCGCGCGGCTTCGCTTGGCGCGCTCGGGCGCAGGCTCGGGCCCGCGATCGGGCTCGGGCTGCGGCGCGGGCGGCCGGCGCGCCGGGACGACCCGGCCGATCGCGCGCGTCGTGTCCGCGAGGCCGGAGCCCGTGGCGCGCAGCAGGCCGGCGACCGAGGCCCCCGTCAGGAGCAGCACGGCGGCGACGAACAGGAAGACCGCGAGGATGTGCGCGCCGATCGTCGAGACCGCGGTCGCGGTGACGTAGAGCAGCGCGTCGCCCGCGATCCCGCCGCGCTGCTCGAAGAACGGCGCGTTCCAGTAGCCGTCGCGTGCGCCGGGCGGGCCGATGCCGAACGTGCCCGCCGCGAGCGCGAGCGTGAGCGCCATGAAAAGGCACAGCGCGCCAGCGCGAAACGGGCGCACCGCGGGCAGGACGGGCCGCAGGACGAACAGCGCGCCGCCGAGGACGATCGCCACGGGCACCGCGAGCGCGACCTGCCCGACGAGGTACGCGAGCCCGTCGGTCGCGGCATGGCCCGCGGCACCGCCGTCGAAGCCGAAGTAGACGGGAAACGCGAGGAACACCCCGATCGCGACGAGGCCCAGGCCGATCAGGTCGAGGTGGCGCTGCTCGAGCAGCGGGACGTGCATGGCCTGCACCGGCGCGCGCTTGGCGCGCGGCTTCGGCTTGGACGTCGAGCGGGTGGATGCGGGCTTGCGGGCAGCGGCCATGGTTGGCTCCACAGCATTCGACGTCGACCGTGCGGCCTCCTCCCCACGGGACGGGTGAGTAGCGTCAGGGATGTGATCGAGTTTCGAGCCTGCGCCATGGGCGAGGAGCCCGCGGCGACCTTGGCGCAGGGCATGCGCGACGAGATCGCCGCGCTCTACGACGGCCTGCAGCTCGACGGCCCGGACATGCCCAAGGCCGGGGCCGCCGAGCTCAGCCCGCCCGGCGGGACGTTCGTCGTCGGCTTCGACGAAGGCGTCCCGGTCTGCTGCGGCGGCCTCAAGCGCCTGCCCGACGGGGCGTGTGAGATCAAGAAGATGTTCGTCGTCTCCGAGGCCCGCGGGCGCGGCGTCGCGCGGGCGCTGCTCGTCGAGCTCGAGCGGCTCGCGCGGGAGCTCGGCTACGAGATCGCGCGGCTTGACACCGGGCCGAAGCAGGCGCGCGCGCGGCAGATGTACGAGCGCGCCGGCTACGCGCCGATCGAGAACTTCAACGCGAACCCCGTCGCGACGTTCTTCGGTGAGAAGGCCCTGTAGCCCCCACCCCACCGGGTGGTTCGCCTTACTCGGCCTATGACCGAGTAGGACGAACCACCTCACACGTTGCCTGCGCGCGTCGGATGGGTTAAGCCGCCGTTGACTTCTCGACCCCGGCGCGGGCCGGGACTACAAGTGCTTGATGTCACTTGCGCCCTGGCCCGCCCGGCTGTATCTCGTCACCTTCGTCGGAGCGATCGCGGTCTGCGGCGCGCTGTCCATCGAGGCGTGGCCGTTTACGAGCTGGCGCCTGTTCTCGCGCGAGCGGCGCGAGCTCGCGACGAGCTGGATCGCGACGAGCGTCGACGCGCGCGGCCACGAGACGCGGATCCACTTCAACCGCTTCGCCAAGCCCGATCGCTACTTCGTCTCGGTGATGTCGTCGTACGAGCGCCTGAGCCCCCGCGACCAGGCGGCGACCTGCCGCGCGTGGGCGCGGCTCGTGCGACGCCGCGGCGGCAGCGTCGCCGGCGGCCTGCGCCTGTACGAGACGCGACGCCACATGCGCCGGCACATCGGGCGTCGCGAGCGGGTCGCGCCGAGCCGTCATCTGCGCTGGACGTGCGCGAACGGCCACGGCGCGCGGGCCGTCCGGCGAACCTGATGGCCCGGCTGGCGCGCCGGCCGCTCGAATGGGCATTCGGGCCGGGCGACCCGCGCCAGCTCGCCGCCCTTCGCATCGGGCTCTGCGCTGTGCTCCTGCTGCGGCTCGGCGCGCGCACCGACACCTACCTCTCGCTGGCCGACCAGCAGCCCGAGCTCTACCGCCCGATCTCGTTCATGGCGCTGCTCGAGCGCATGCCGTCGCGGGCGGTGATCGCGGCCTGCCTCGCCGTCGGGATCGTCGCGGCGGCCGTGGCGATCGCGGGCCGCTACTCGCGGACAGCGCTCGCGATCGCGCTCTTGGCAGCGCTCGCGCTCAACGGGATGTACACCACCCAGGGCAAGGTCATGCACAACGACGTCCTGCTCATGCTGTGCCTGATCGCGATCGTCTGCTCCCGCCACGGCGACGCGTGGTCGCTGGACGCGCGGCGTCGCCGGAGGCGCACCGCGGCCGAGCCCGGCACCGCTTACGGGTGGCCGGTCCGCGCCGCGATGCTCGCCATCGCCCTCGGGTACCTCATCGCCGGCCTGCACAAGGTCGCCGGGTCGGGCGGGCTGGGCTGGGCGTCGAGCGACAACATGCGCTGGCTGCTGTACGTCGCCTCCGACGACCAGGCCGGCAACGCGGCCGCGCTCTGGATCGCCGAGCGCCCCTGGGCCGCGCACGCCGGCGCGTACGGCCTACTCGCCATTGAGTGCCTGTTCTTCACGGTCCTCCTCGCGTCGCACGTGCGCTGGATCTTCATCCCGGCGGTCATCGCGTTGCACGCGGGAACCCGGGTCACGCTGCAGCTCGACTACAGCGCGTGGCCGCTGTGCGTCATCGTCGTGTTCGTGAGCTGGCCGGCCGTCGTCGCACGCCTGCGGGCGCGCCGCCGCACGCTCGCGCCGGCAGGCGGTGGTTAAGCCGAGGTTGAGGGTTCGCCCTACCCTGTTGGGGTCATGCTGGACCGCCCCCCACGCGTGCTCGTCGTCGAGGACGATCACGAGATCGCGCAGGTGCTGCTGCGATCCCTGCGGATGGAGGGCTACGAGGCGCGTGCCAGCTACGACGGCGAATCGGCGATCGGCGACGCGCGCGAGTTCACGCCCGACCTCGTCATCCTCGACCTCGGGCTGCCCAAGCTCGACGGCATCGACGTCGCGCGCCTCTTGCGCAAGGACGGCGACGTGCCGATCCTCATGCTCACCGCCCGCGACGCCGTCGAGTCGCGCGTCGAGGGCCTGGACGCGGGCGCCGACGACTACCTCGTCAAGCCGTTCGAGCGCCAGGAGCTGCTCGCCCGCCTGCGCGCCCTCCTCAGACGCCGCCCCCCGCGCGGCAGCGCCTCGCTCGTCGTCGGCGACCTGCAGCTGAACCCCGACACCCACGAGGTCCGCCGCGAGCAGCGCGCGATCGACCTCACCCAGCGCGAGTTCGAGCTGCTGGAATACCTCATGCGCAACGAGCGCATCGTGGTCCCGCGCCAGCGCCTGCTGGAGGAGGTCTGGGGCTACGACCCTTTTGCCACGACCAACACGATCGAAGTCTTCGTGTCCAACCTCAGACGGAAGCTGGAAGCCGGCGATGAGCCTCGCCTCCTCCACACGATCCGCGGCGCAGGCTACGTTCTCCGCGCCTAGGCAGATGCAGATCCGCTGGCGGCTCGCCGGCGGCTCCGCTCTCCTGACGCTGGTGATCCTGTGCGGCTTCGCGGGCGCGGTCGGCGGCCTGACCTCGATCCGGCTGCACCAGGACTTCGAGCAGGAGGTGCAGCGCGCCGCGCGCGTTTTCGCCGAGAGCGTCGTCTACACCGGCATCGAGCCCGACCCGCGCACCGGGCGCTACATCCTCTCCGACCTGCACCCCGAGCTCGACGACTTCACGCCGGGGACCGGGGCGATCATCCGGATCGTCACCGCCCAAGGCGTCGAGCTCAACCACACCCGGCGCACGCACGACTTCGGGCCGCCCAAGATCGGCTCGAGCCAGATCGACGGCTATCGCGTCGAGACGCGCGCGCTGCCCAAGCGCCTGAGCGACCTGGGCCTGCTCAAGGGCTTCTACGTCCAGTACGCCCGGCCGATGGATCCGGTCGAGGCGACCGTCGGGCGCCTGCGCCTGTTCCTCATCATCGGCGTTCTCGGCGGCTCCGGGCTGGCGCTGCTCGCGGGGCTCATGGTCGCGCGCCGCGCGATGGCGCCGATCGCGGCGCTGACCGCGACCGCGCGCAAGATCGAGCGCACGCGCGACCCCGGCCAGCGACTGCCCGACATCGAGGCCGACGACGAGGTCGCCGAGCTCGCGCGCACGCTCGAGGACATGCTCCACGCGCTCGATGCCGCGCGCGCCGAGACCGAGGGTGCGCTGGCGCGCCAGCGCGAGTTCGTCGCTGACGCGTCGCATGAGCTGCGCACGCCGCTGACGAGCGTGCTCGCCAACCTCGAGCTGCTCGCCGACAGCCTCGACGGCGACCAGCAGGACGCCGCGCACTCGGCGCTGCGCTCGTCGCGGCGGATGCGCCGCCTCGTCGCCGACCTGCTGCTGCTCGCGCGCCACGACGCCGCGCGCCAGGCGCCGCACACGCCGACCGACGTCGGGCAGGTGCTCGTCGAGGCGGCGGCGGAGCTCGGCGTGATCGCCGACGGCCACGAGCTCTCGATCGAGGTCAACCGCGCGATGGTCGACGGCGCGCGCGACGAGCTTCACCGCCTGACGCTGAACCTCATGGAGAACGCGATCCGCCACACGCCGCGCGGGACCCAGGTCCGCGCGACCGTCGAGCGCGTAGACGGCAACGTGCGCCTGACCGTCGAGGACGATGGCCCGGGCATCCCCGAGGACCTCAAGGGCCGCGTCTTCGAGCGCTTCGTCCGCGGCGTGGGCGACCGCGGCGGGTCGTCGGGCCTCGGCCTGTCGATCGTCCACGCCGTCACCGAGTCGCACGGCGGCAGCGTGACGTTCCAGTCGCCGACATCCAACGGCACGGGCCGGCGCAAATGCGGGACGCGCTTCGAGGTCACGCTCCCGCTGTCGACGACAGCGGACCACAGCGAAGCGCCGCCGACAGCACCTCGTCCGGCTCCCACTGCAAGCGCGTGAAGGACGCCGCGACGTCGCCGGCGGGGTCGAGGACGTAGACCTCGATCCGGTGGCGGTTGACGGTCGAAGGGCCGTAGTTCACCCCGAGCCCGAGACGCCGCGACAGCGCATCGAACCCGGCGGTCGTCCGGAAGCAGCGCACGTCGTCGCCGAAGGTCAGCCCGCGATCGGCGCCGTAGCGCTTGAGGCGCTTGGGCAGGTCGAACGCCGGGTCGTACGTGATGGCGGCGAGCCGGATCTCCTTCGAGAGGCCGCGCGCGTCGACAAGCGCCTGGACCGCCCCGAGCTTGGTCACCGTCGCCGAGCACTTGTACGGGTTCTCACAGCGCGTGTAGAAGAACGCGACGACCGACGGCTTGCCGCGAAAGAACCCCGCGAAGCTCTCGGCGCGGCCGTCCTGGTCTTCGAGCGCGACGTGGTCCAGTGTGCCTTCCGGCGCAGTTGCGGCGCCAGGCGCGAACGCCTCCACGTCGCCGCAGCACGCCGGGCCTTCGGACTCCGGGTGGCAGCCACGGCCTTCCGGCACAGCCCCGATCGCGGCGAGCGCCGCACGCATCTCCGCCAGGACGGCCGCCGAGAAGTCCGGCTGTGCGGCGAGCGTCTCAAGCTCGTCCGTGGCGCTCGCCGCCCGTGCGCCCAGCCCGGCGAGCGTGCGCAGGACCTCCGTCAGCGCGGTCGTCGGCTCGGCGAACGGCCAGCGCGGGTCGTAGCGCTCGAAGCTCACGGTGCCATCCCGCCCGCGCATGTTGCGCAACGCGCGCAGCAGGTCCGGCACGACATCCGCACCGGGTCCGTCGAATCCGCGCACGGCGATCGCGGCGCCCGCGACCTCGTAGGGCATGTCGCCGCTTTGCAGCGCCTCGAGCACGTAGGGCAGCGCCGCCTGCGGCAGTCCGCTGTCGGCGAACGCGGCGAGACACCAGCCGCGCAGGCGCGTCACCTCGGCGCTGGTGCGCCCGTCGTAGAGCGGCGCGGTCTCCGGCAGCAGCGCGGCGAGCTCGGCGCGCCGCTCCGGCGTCCCGCGCAGCGCGCCGATCGCCGCCCCCGCGTCCTCTTCCGGCGTCAGGCCGTCGAGTCCCGTCACCGCTCCCCGGGCGGGTCGTCGACCTCGTCTCCGAGGTGCTCCAGCGACAGCCGCGAGATCGTGCGGATCTCCTCGTAGTCCGAGCTGTCGCTCACGATCTCCTTCGCGACGTCGTCGAAGACGTCGGGCGCGACGTTGCGCAGCGAGGCGGCGCTCTGCTGGCGCACCTGCGTCGCCTCGTCTTGGTCGCGCAGGACGCGCTCCAGCGTCTCGCGGGCAGCCGGGTACGCGCTCATGAGTCGCACGGCCTCCTGGCGCATGTCGTCCGAGCCGTCCGCGAAGAGCTCCTCCAGCAACGGCAGGTTGTCGAGGTGATCGTCCTCGCCGAGCAGCAGGATCGCCCGCTCCTTGGAGACCGGCAGCGGACCGTCGCCTTGCAGCCCGGCCAGCAGGATCTGCTGGACCTCCGGGTCGTGGCGCACCGCGAGCGTGTCGACGGCGGCCTCTCGCACGCTGTCGTCGTCGTCGCTCACGAGGTTGCGCAGCGCCTGCTCGTAGGCCTGCTCGTGCGGTGCGAAGCGCGCGACCTGGAAGGCCGCGCTCGCCAGGAGCTGCAGCGCCGTCGACCGCACGGCGCTGTCGTCGTCGCCGTCCTGCACCAGCGCCAGCAGTGCCTCGATGTCCTGGTCGCGCCGGGTGATGCGAGCCGACATCCGCCACATCGCGTCGACGCGCGTGTCCGCCGGCAGCGTCTTGTCCCCGAGCACCGTGAGCAGCGGCTCCGCGTCATCCTCGACCTCGTCGCTCGAGGCCACTCGGCTCGCGGACGCCGTCGCGGCGAGCTCGGACTCGAACGCGTCCTGCTTGGCCTCGCGGGCGTCGAGCGCAGCCTCCAGCTCGCGCTTGAGTTGCTCTACGGCCTCTTCACCCATGACAAGGCTCCTCGCTGGTCACGGCGGCGCGATCCCGAACGGGACGTCGTCGTAGGCAAAGCCCGCATACGAGCTCTCTTTCAGCATGCCGTGGTAGTCGATCATGTCGCCGACCTTCGGCGTCGCTCCGGGCCCCGGCGCGTTGACGGCGCCCGGAAACGGCTTCCGCGGGGCGCTTGACGGCCGCGGCGGCGTCGTGACGTTGTTCCACGGCCACATCGTGTCCCCGAGGTTGTGGCCCACGGTGGTCGCGCCCGCCGATCCGGCGGCGCCGCGGAAGAAGTACGTCTTGGGCTGCGTGCCGTCGAAGCGGTTGTGAAACCACTGCCAGAGGCCCCACAGACGGTCGACGTTGCAGTGCAACAGGAAGAACAGCGGATCGCGCGGCGCCGTCGCCGCGTTCTGGATCACGCCCTGAAAGCTCGTGTGCGCGTTGCCGTGCGGGTCGCCCTCCATCCCGTCGAAGCCGCGGGTGCCCGTCACCGGATCGGGGTTCGGCCCCGAGTCGAAGATCGCGTTCGGCTTCGAGCCACCCACGAGGAGCGTGCCGGCCTGGCCCTTGACGAACGCGCTCTGCGTCGCGACGTTGAACAGCGGCCGGCGGGAGATGCCCGTCTGGCCGTCGGTCGTCCAGAAGCGCAGGAGGTTGGTCGCGCTGAAGGTGACGTTCCCGCCACCGCTCGCGCTCTGCCCGAGGAAGTCCTGCTTGAAGATGTTCGGCGCGGGCAGGTCGAAGCGCCAGTACGGCAGGTGGACGCTCGCATCGATCTTCTGCAGCTCGCGCTCGAGATCCAGCAGGTAGGCGCGATGCCAGGAGAGAAAGCCCGGGGCGCCGTGTGCCTGGTTCAGCGCGGCCTGCTCGCGGTGCATCGCGCGGAAGTCCTTGAACAGCCCCGCGCCCTGGTTGTTGAGCTTGGCGAGCGCCGTCACGAAGCGATCGCGCTCCGCCGGGGTGAGCGTGTTCGCGTTCTTGCGGATCCGCACCATGACGGCCTTCGTCGAGAGCACGCTGCCCGTGCTGGCGGCCGCGGACTTGATGATCGCATCGCCGTCCGCAGTGCTCGCCTTGGGGAAGTCGCCGGCCACGAAGAACCTCACCAGGGTGCCGTTGGACGGCAGCGTGAGGCGCAGCGTGGGGGTGAGCGCCCCGGTCCGCGAGGTGCCGAACTCGAGCTGCCCGCCGCGGGTGGGGTCGTTGTTGCTGAGCACCACGGCGACCGGGGCCGCGGAATCAGGCTCGAGCAGCTTGATCGTCGCCGATACCGGCGCCCACGTCAGATAGCTCTTGCCGGCGGGATTCTGGTTGGAGATGGTGATCTCGGTACGCATCGCCCTCGAGCCGACCGTACACCCGTGTCAGTCGGGGATGCAACCCCGGTCTTGCCCGTCGCATGAGCTGCGCACGCCGCTGACGAGCGTGCTCGCCACGTCGGGTTCCTAGCGCGGATCGCGTAGGTACGCGACCGATCGATGCCGTATCGCGGCGACGCGGACCGTGCGATCGTCATCGGCGATCTGGTAGATGATCCGAAACGCCCCGACGCGAAGTGAGCGCAAACCGCGCAGGCGACCACGCAACTCATGTCCGGAATGAGGTTCTCGCTCCAGTAGGCCGAGCGCCTCCTCGATCGCGTCGATCAGCGGCCAGCCGAGCTCCATGAGCGCCGCCCGCGCACCGCGCGCAAGGACGACGCGCGCCGCCAGTCAGCGCGGTGGTCGACGCTCGGCGAGCTCGGTGCGGAGATCCCCGAGCGTCACGGTCTCGTCCCGCTCGATCTCCGCGAGGCCCTCGTCGATCGCCGCGAGCGCTTCGGGATCGGCCAGGATGTCCGCGGTCTCTTCGAGCGCCTCGTACTCGTCGATCGGCACCAGCACAGCTGCCGGCCGGCCGTTGCGCGTCACGATGACGTGGTCGCGACGATCGGCGACATCGCTGAGAAGACGGCTGAGATTGCTGCGAAGCTCTCTGACGGGCACGGTCTGCGACACGGGCCGAGCGTACCGGACTGCGTACACGTCCCTGCGGACTGCAACTGTGCTGACGGCCAGACCACATGCCTGGGCGCCGACTCGTGATGGCACAATCGTGCGCGTGGACGCGCTCAACGCTGCGGCTTGGAACGCGACGACGCGTGAAGCGACGCTGGCAGCTCAACACCGGGGCGCGTCGGTCAGACCTCGACGACGACCGGCAGCACCATCGGGCGGCGCTTGAGCTTCTCGTAGACGAACGCGGCGAGGTCGTCGTGGAGGATCTGCTGGAGGAGGTCGATCTCGCGGATGTCCTCCTTGGCGGCACGCGCGAGCGAGCGGTCCACGGTGTCGCGCAGCTGGTCGATGAGCTTGTCGGCCTCGTCGACGAACGGCACGCCGCGGAATATGACCTCGGGCTCGGCGACCGACGACCCGTCCTGCTCGGAGATCGTCGCGACGACCACGAAGATGCCGTCCGCCGACAGCATCCGGCGGTCGCGCAGCGCGACATCGGTCACGTCGCCGATGTCCACGCCGTCCACGAAGATCATCCCCGACTGCACCTTCTTGCCCCAGCGCGCGCCCTTGCCGTCGAGCTCGAGCGGCAGCCCGTTCTCGCCCTTGAAGATGTTCTCGGGCTTGATCCCGACCGACTCGGCGAGCTTCGCGTGCAGGTGGATGCGCTTGAAGTCCCCGTGAAATGGCATCACGTACTTCGGCCGGGTCAGGTTGAGCATGAGCTTGATCTCCTCCTGATAGCCGTGGCCGGAGGCGTGGATCGGCGCGTCCTTCGTCGTGATGACGTCGCAGCCGATGTGGTACAGCCGGTCGATCGTGTCGTTGACGGCACGCTCGTTGCCGGGGATCGGGGTCGCGCTGAACACGACCGTGTCGCCCGCGTGCAGCTCGACCTGCGGGTGGTCCTTGTGCGCCATCCGCCGCAGCGCACTCAGCGGCTCGCCCTGCGATCCCGTCGAGATCACGACGACCTTGTGGTCGGGGAACTGCGCGAGCTCCCGCGGGCCGATGATGATCCCCTCGGGCACCTTGATGTGCCCGAGCGAGCGGCCGATGTTCGTGTTCTTGCGCATCGAGCGCCCGACGAGGCAGACCTTGCGGCCCAGCGCCGCGGCCGCGTCGACGCACTGCTGCACGCGGTGGATGTTCGACGCGAACGACGTCACGACGATCCGGCCCTTGCAGCGGCTGAAGACGTCGAGCAGGTTCGGCCCGGCCACCTTCTCACTTGGCGCGAAGCCCGGCCGGTCGCCGTTGGTCGAGTCGCCGCACAGCAGCAGCAGCCCCTCGCGGCCGAGCTCGGCGAGCCGGGTCACGTCGGCCGGGTTGCCGTCGACCGGCGTCTGGTCGAACTTGTAGTCGCCGGTGACGAGGACCGTGCCGAGGTCGGTCGTCAGCGCGACGGCGCTCGCGTCCGGGATCGAGTGCGTCATGTGGATGAGCTCGACGTCGAACGGGCCGGCCTCGATCTGCTCGCCGTCCTTGACGTCGATGACCTCGACGTCCTTGGAGAGCTTGTGCTCGTCGAGCTTGGAGCGCGCCATCGCCATCGTCAGCGCGCCGCCGTAGACCGGCGGAGCGTCATGCACGCCAAGCTCGCGCAGCAGGAACGGCAGGCAGCCGAGATGGTCCTCGTGGCCGTGCGTGATGACGATCGCCTCGATGTCCGAGACGCGGCCGCGCAGGTACGCGAAATCCGGCAGGACGAGGTCGATGCCCATCATCTCGGCCGTCGGGAAGCGCAGGCCGGCGTCGACGAGCACGATCCGGTCGTCGAACTCGACGACCGTCATGTTCTTGCCGATCTCCCCCAGTCCGCCGAGCGGCAGGACGCGTAGCGGGCCGCCGCTCAAGCTGTGGCTCCGACGAGCAATCCGCGGTCTTGGAGCATCGCGCGAATCGTCGCCGTCTCGTGCTCGTCGGCCTCGACGTAGGGCAGCCGTGGCTTCCCTACACCGTGTCCGAGGAGGTTCAGCGCGGCCTTGTTCGAAACCGCGGCGGGTGCCACCGCCAGCGCCTCGAAGACCGGGAGGAGGCTGTTGTGGATCGCCGCGCGCTCGCCTGGCTCGTCAACCATGCGGCGCATCTCGGGACCGACGATGTGGCTGCCGGTGAGGATGCCGCCGGGGCCGCCGAGATCGAGCACCCGGCCAAGGATCTCGTCGTTGCCCGCGTACAGGTCGAGGCCGTCCACCGGGGCGAGGTTCTCGTTGTTCGCCTGCTTGACCGCTTCGATGTGATCGAGCTGCGCGAGCTCCGCGAGCAGGTCGTTGGGCATGTCCGACCCCGTGCGCTGCGGGATGTTGTAGAGCACGATCGGGCGGTCGGCCGCGCGGCTGACCTCGCCGTAGTGCGCGAGGATGCCCCGGCGGTTGGGCCGGTTGTAGTACGGGTTGACCGACAGCAGGCCGTCGACGCCGAGCTCGCACGCACGGGACGTCAGCTTGACGGCGTGGCGTGTGTCGTTCGAGCCGACGCCCGCGGTGATCGTCGCGCCCTCGGGCTTTTCGGCGACCGCGAGCGCGATCACGCCGAGGTGCTCCTCGTCGGACAGCGTGGACGCCTCGCCGGTGGTCCCGCAGACGACGAAGCCGTCCGAGCCGTTGGCGCGCAGGTGCGCCATGAGGCTCACGAACGCTTGCTCGTCGACGCGCCCGTCGTCTGAGAACGGGGTCACGATGGCGGTGAGGATGGCTCCGAGACCCGGCATGAGACCCAGTAAAGCAGCCTCGGTCGTCGTTACCGTCCGCGCCGCCCGCGAGGGACGCGTCAGGACTGCGCGAAGACGCAACACCTTCTGACCCGCCTGCGACACTGGCCGCGTGTCTGAGATCGAGCAGGATCGGGCTCCGCGGGACGCCGCGGCGAGCGAGCTGAGCGCCGATGTCACGGGCGTGCGCTGGAG
This sequence comes from uncultured Actinomycetes bacterium, assembly GCA_963839905.1. Classification (GTDB taxonomy): domain Bacteria; phylum Actinomycetota; class Thermoleophilia; order Solirubrobacterales; family Solirubrobacteraceae; genus CADCVQ01. Next base: position 363,591 of record CAWIXC010000024.1, read on the forward strand.
CGTCCCCGACGGCGACTTCGCCGTGCTCGACGCCGTCTGCGGCGACGGCGAGGACGTCGTGCTCGTCGGCCCTCTCGGGCACGTCCACGAGGGGGAGTCGGTCGCCGTGACCGGCGGTTGGCGGCGCCACGCCCGCCACGGCTGGCAGTTTCAAGTCTCGCGCGTGCGGGTGCAGGAGCCGGTCGGCAAGCACGCGGTCCGCTCGTACCTCGAGACGATCAAGCACATCGGGCCGCTCGCGGCGATCCGGCTCGTCGAGCGCTACGGCGCCGACGAGGTGCTCGACGCCATCGACCGCGATCCCGAGCGCGTGCTGCGCACGGTCCCCGGCATCGGCCCGCGGCGCCTCGGCGCGGCGGTCGCCTCGTGGCGCGACCAGCGCGAGCTGCGCGAGCTGCGGCTGTTTCTCGACACGCACGGCGTCGACGCGGCGTCGGCGGGGCGCATCGCGCGGCATTTCGGCGCGGGCTCGATCGAGCGCCTGCAGCGCGAGCCGTACACGATCTGCGAGCTCGACGGGATCGGGTTCGCGACCGCCGACGCGCTGGCGCGCGCGCTCGACACGCCACTCGACGCGCCCGACCGGCTGTCGGCAGGCGTCCTGCACGCGCTGCACCTCGCGGAGACCGACGGGCACTGCCATCTCCCCCACTCCGAGCTCGTGGCGGCCGCCCGGCGCCTGCTCGGCGGCGGTCCCGTGGAGGACGCGATCGACGAGCTCGAAGGCCGCGGGAAGGTCATCGTCGAGGACGGCCGCGTCGCCGACGCGCGCCTGCATGCGATCGAGTCACGCCTGGCGCAGCACGTGCGCGCGCTGCTTGACTCCGAGCCGGCGCTGCGCTTCAAGCGCGTGGTGCGACCGAAGGTCGGCGCGTTCGTCCCCTCCGACGACCAGTGGCGCGGCGTCCGCCAAGCGCTCGATCACCGGCTGTCGATCCTCACGGGCGGGCCCGGCACCGGCAAGAGCGCGACGATGCGCGCGCTGGTGGAGCTCGTCAAGGCGCGCAGCGGCACGGCGCGGCTGTGCGCGCCGACGGGCAAGGCCGCGCGGCGCCTGAGCGAGCTGACCGGCGCCGAGGCGACGACGATCCACCGCCTACTCGAGTGGATCCCCGGCGAGGGCTTCGGCCGCGACGCCGACGACCCGATCGAAGGCTGCGACGTGCTGATCGTCGACGAGGCGTCGATGCTGTCCGTGCACCTCGCGGAGGCGCTGCTCGGCGCGGTCGGGCCGCGCACGCACGTCGTGCTTGTCGGCGACGTCGACCAGCTCGCGCCGGTCGGGCCGGGCCGCGTGCTCGAGGACCTGCTCGACGCCGGCGCCGTGCCGTCCGTGCGCCTGACCGAGATCTTCCGCCAGGCCGCGCGGTCGATGATCGTGCGGGCCGCGCACGCGATCAACGAGGGCGAGCTGCCGATGGCCGTGCCGCGGCCCGACGACGTGCGCGACTTCTTCGTCATCGAGCGCGACGGGGCGCGGGCGATCTTCGACGAGGTCTGCGAGCTGGCCGCGACGCGGCTGCCCAAGCACTACTCGCTGGACCCGGCCGCGGACGTCCAGGTGCTCGCACCCATGCACAAGGGCCCGATCGGGATCGATGCGCTCAACGACGAGCTGCGCGCGCGGCTGAACCCCGACGGCAAGCGCATCGAGGGGACGGCGCTGCGCGTCGGCGACAAGGTCATGCAGACGCGCAACTCCTACGAGCACGACCTCTTCAACGGCGAGCGCGGGGTCCTCGTCCACCACGACGACGACCGCGACCGCGTGCACTTCGCCGGCGAGGACGGCCGCCGCCTGATGCTGCCGGTCGACGCGCTCGACACGCTCAGGCTCGCCTACGCGGCGAGCGTCCACAAGGCGCAGGGCTCGCAGGCGCGGGCGATCGTCGTGCCGATCTTCGCCGGGCACCGGATCATGCTGACGCGCAACCTCGTCTACACGGCGGTGACGCGCGCGCAGGAGGTGTGCGTCGTCGTCGGCGAGCCGGCGGCGCTGGCGATGGCGGTCGGGCGAACCGATGCGCGTCGCCGCCACACGCGCCTGCGCGAGCTCGTCGCCGCGGGCGGCTGAGCCGCGCGGGCCCCGACGCTCAGCCGGCGCCGTTTGCGAGCGCGCCGCGCATCGCGGCCAGAGCCTCGCCGATGGCCTCGACGTCGGAGCCGCCGCCCATCGCGACCCTCGGGCTGCCCCCGCCCCCGCCGCCGACCGCCCGCGCGGCGGCCCGGACGACCGCCGCCGAGTCCGTGGCGCCGGCGCCCGCAGCCACGGCGATCGCGACCGACGTCCCGTCGGGCGTCCCGACGAGGCCAACCACCGACACATCGGCAGTCTCCGACACCGCCAGCGCGAGCTCGCGCAGCTCCTGCTGCGAGCGCCCGTCGCTGCGCGCGACGACGATCCCGTCGAGCGCGGACTCAGCGAGCGAGACCGTGACCTGGCGGTCGAGCTCGGCGGCCAAGCGCTTGCGCGTCCGCTCGCTCTCCTGCTGGGCGCGGCGCGCGCGCTCGAGCGCGTCGACCACGTCGTCCGGCGCAACCCGCAACGCGCCCGCGGCGGCCGCGAGCAGCCCCCGCTGGCGGTGGCTCTCGGCATGCGCCGCGCGGCCCGTCAGCGCCTCGACGCGACGGACGTTCGCCCCGACAGACGCCTCCGAGCGGATGAAGAACTCGCCGATCTGCCCGAGCGCCGCGACATGCGTGCCCCCGCACAGCTCCTTGGAGCGCTCGCCCGCGGAGACGACCCGCACGCGCTCGCCGTAGCGCTCGCCGAAGAAGGACATGGCACCGAGCGATTGCGCGTCGGCGAGCGCCATGACGTCGGTCGTCACGGCGGCGTCGTCGAGGATCTGCCCGACGACGAGATCCTCGACGCGCTCGAGGTCCTCGCCGCTCAGCGCGGCGTGGTGGTTGAAGTCGAAGCGCAGCACGTCGGGCGTCACGAGCGACCCCTGCTGGCGCAGCTGCGGCCCGAGCGTCTCGCGCAGCGCCCACTGCAGCAGGTGCGTCGCAGTGTGGCTGCGGCGCAGCGCGGCGCGCCGGCCGCGGTCGACCGCGAGGTGCACCGCGTCACCGGCCTCGAGCGTGCCCGACGACAGCTCCACCGTGTGCACGACGAGCCCGGTCGCCGGCGCCTGCGTGTCGACTACGAGCCCGCGCGCCCCCGCCGACGTGATCTCGCCCGTGTCCCCCACCTGGCCGCCGGACTCGGCGTAGAACGGCGTGCGGTCGCAGACGACCGACACGCGGTCGTTGCCCTCGATCTCCTCGACGGCGACGATCGTCGCGTCGGCCTCGAGGTCGGCGTAGCCGAGGAACTCGACGGCATCGAGGTCGGCGGTGCGCGTGAGCAGCCGTGACTCGAGCGCGCCGCCCGACCCCGACTCCAGCTCGGCCGCGCGCCCGCTGGAGCGCTGCCGAGCCATCGCCGCCTCGAAGCCCGCCTGGTCGACCTCGACCCCGCGCTCGCGCGCGATCTCCGTCGTGAGATCGATCGGGAAGCCATGGGTGTCGTGCAGCTTGAACGCCGTCTCGCCGCTGATCGCCCGCGCGCCATCGGCGAGCTCCTGGTCGAGCAGCGCCATCCCGACGCTCAGGCGGTCGCTGAAGCGATGCTCCTCGAGCTCGAGGATCGACGAGATGCGGTCGAGGTCCTCCGTGAGCTCCGGATAGCCCGCGTGCATCGTGGCGGCCACCGTCGCCGCCATCGACGGCAGCACGCCCTCCTGCGCCCCGGCGCGCTGCGCGTGACGCGCCGCGCGGCGGATGATCCGGCGCAGCACATAGCCGCGCTCCTCGCTGGATGGCATGACGCCGTCGCCGAGCAGGAACGTCATCGCGCGGGCGTGGTCGGCGAGGATGCGCAGGCTGACGTCCGTCTCGGCGTCGTCGCCGTAGGTGGCGCCGGTCAGCTCCTCGCCGTTGGCGATGAGCCTGCGCAGCACATCCGTGTCGAAGACGGAGCTCGTGCCCTGCAGGACGGGCAGCACGCGCTCGAGGCCGGCGCCGGTGTCGATGTTGCGGCTTGGCAGCGCCTCGAGCGAGCCGTCCTCTAGCCGGTTGAACGCCGTGAAGACGAGGTTCCAGATCTCGACGAAGCGCTCCTCGCCGCCGCCGATCGGCCCTCCGTCGGCGCCGTGCTCCGGCCCCTTGTCGAAGAAGATCTCAGAGCACGGCCCGCACGGACCCGTCGGGCCCATCTCCCAGAAGTTGTCCTCCCCGGCACGCTGGATGCGGTTGGCCGGAAGCCCGATGAGATCCTGCCAGAGCTCCTCCGACTCGTCGTCTGACTCGTGCACCGTCACCCACAGGCGCTCCCGCTCGATCCCAAGCACCTCGACGAGGAACTCCCACGCGAGCTCGATCGCGCCTGCCTTGAAGTAGTCGCCGAAGCTGAAGTTGCCGAGCATCTCGAAGAACGTCAGGTGGCGGGTCGTCCGCCCGACGTTCTCGATGTCGTCGTGCTTGCCGCGCACGCGCAGGCATTTCTGTGACGAGACGGCGCGGGTGAACGCCGGGCGCTCCTCACCGAGGAAGATCGGGATGAACTGCACCATGCCGGCGTTCGTGAACAGCGGGGCTGCCGGGTGCGGTGGGACGAGCGGCAGCGACGGCAGGAGCTTGTGGTCGCGCTGCGCGAAGAAGTCGAGGAACGAGGCGCGCAGCCCGTCCGCTGTGAGAGGTTCGGCCATGTCCGGCCCATTGTGCCCAATCGCGAGCGCCGCCGAATCGCACGAGCCGCCGTGTGTCACCATCAGGCACGTGCAACGGGATGAGCCGAACCCGACGGCCGGGGTCGTCGGTCTGGGGTACGTGGGCCTGCCGCTCGTCGTGGCGCTCGCCGAGGCGGGCGTCGTCGTGGCGGCGGTGGACAACGACGCCGCGAAGGTCGAGTCGCTGCGGCGCGGCGAGTCCTACATCGAGGACGTGCCCTCCGCCGCGCTGCGCCGGCTGGCCGATCGCATCCAGGCGACGACGCGCTACGCGATCCTCGCGAAGGTCGACGCGATCCTGGTGTGCGTGCCGACCCCGCTGACGCGCAATCGCGAGCCCGACCTCGGCGCCCTGTTGAGCGCGGCGTCGGGCCTCGGCCGCGTGCTGCAGGCGGGCCAGCTCGTGGTGCTCGAGTCGACGACCTACCCGGGCACGACCCGCGAGCGGCTCGTGCCGATCCTCGAGGAGTCGGGCATGAAGGCGGGCCGGGACTTCCACGTCGCGTTCTCCCCCGAGCGCGTCGATCCCGGGCGCACGGACCACACGATGCGCACGACGCCGAAGGTCGTCGGCGGCCTGACGCCCGCGTGCGGGGGCCGCGCGGAGGAGGTCTACGGGCAGATCTGCGACCACGTCGTGCGCGTCGGCTCGCCGGAGGTCGCCGAGCTGAGCAAGCTGCTCGAGAACATCTTCCGCTCGGTGAACATCGCGCTCGTCAACGAGCTGTCGATCCTCTGCGAGCGGATGGGCATCGACGTCTGGGAGGTTATCGACGCGGCCGCCACCAAGCCGTACGGGTTCATGCGCTTCGATCCCGGTCCCGGCATGGGCGGCCACTGCCTGCCCGTCGACCCGTTCTATCTGAGCTGGAAGGCGCGCGAGTACGACTTCGCGACGGAGTTCATCGAGCTTGCGGGCAAGGTCAACGCGCAGATGCCGATGCACTGCGTCGCGCGCATCGAGCGGGTGCTCAACGAGGTGCGAAAGCCCGTCAACGGCACGAAGATCCTGCTGCTCGGGGTGAGCTACAAGGCGGGCATCGGCGACGTTCGCGAGTCGCCCGCGATCACGATCGCCGAGCAGCTGCAGAGGCTCCACGCGGACCTCGAGTACCACGATCCGTATGTGCCGGAGGTCCCCGAGCTGGGCCTCGCGAGCGTCGAGCTGGGTCCCGCGCTGGCGCGCGCCGAGCTCGTCGTCATCGTCACCGCTCACCCGGACGTCGACCACGTCGCGATCGCGGAGGCCGCGCCGCTCGTGCTCGACTTCCGTGGCGTGCTCGGCAGCGCCGCGGCGCGGGCCGCGATCACGCGCTGACACGCCGCGCGACCGGCTCAGCCTCCGTCGCGCCGCCCGCGCCGCGCGACCCGCGCGACCCGCGCTCAGCCCGTGCCGTCGCGCCGCTCGCGCCAGCGCCGGCCGGGGTCGACGAGCGCGCGGTCGTCGTCCTTCAGCGCGTCGGTGAAGCGGTGGTCGACACGCGGCGCACCGAAGCGCTCGTCCTCCCACAGCGTGATGACCAGCAGCTCGCGACCGGCGCGATCGTGGCGGCAGACGAAGATCACGTTGCGGTCGACGAGGTCGCGGATGTAGACCGACCCGCGTGCGGCCGTTTCGCTCGCGCCCGGCGGCGGCGTCTCGCTCACCCGGCCGGCGCCCCACGCCTCGCTCACGCGACCCGCGATCTCCGGCTTGACGTCGAAGCCGCCGTGACGCGAGCCCACCCGCTGGCGAAACCGCTCGGCCGCGTGGTCGGTCACGGCGACCGTCACGCCCTCCGGAGCAGCCATCGGCTTAGAAGAGCAGGTGCTCGAGCCCGATCAGCGGCGAGCGCTCGAGCGTCGAGACGCGCCGCACGGCGAGCAGCACGCCCGGCATGAACGACGCGCGGTCGATCGAGTCGTGGCGGATCGTGAGCGTCTGGCCGAGGTCGCCGAGGATGACCTCCTGGTGCGCGACGAGGCCGGGCAGGCGCACCGAGTGGATCGGGACGTCGCCCGTCATGAGCTGCGCCGTCCGCGCCGCTGTGCCAGACGGCTTGTCGAGCTTGCCGTCGTGGTGCAGCTCGACGATCTCGGCCTTCGCCATGTGCTGCGAGGCCTCGGCCGCGAAGCGCATCATGAGCACCGCGCCGATCGCGAAGTTCGGCGCGAAGAAGACGTTCGCCCCCTTCGCGGCGAACAGGGGCTCGACGTCGAAGCCCGACGTCCCGATCACCACGTGCACGCCCGCCGCCACGCACTCCAACGCATTCGCCAGCGCCGTGTCCGGGCGCGTGAAGTCGACGACGACGTCGGCGTCGCCAAGCACGTCCGCGAGCGCCGTGCCCAGCACCGGGTCCGCCCGGCCGGTCAGCACGAGGTCGTCCGCGCCCTCGACCGCCGCGCACACCGCCTGCCCCATCCGCCCCGCGGCACCCGCCACCGCGACGCGCAGGCTCACGCAGAGACCTTCCCGGCCACCGCCGCCGGCAGCAGCGGCTCGAGCCCGGCGAGGAAGACGTCCTCGTCGGTGCCGACGGCCGCGGCGCTCAGGCGCTCGGGCGCGAGCAGCTCGTCGGTCAGCTCGGCGAGGTCGTCGAGCGACACCGCCTCGACCCGCTCGACGGCCTCGTCGAGCGTCAGCAGCGGCAGGTCGCTGAGCACGGCCTGGCCGAGCCGGTTCATCCGCGCCGCCGTCGACTCCAGCGCGAGCACCATGCGCCCCTTGACGTTCTCCTTGGAGCGCTCGAGCTCCTCGATCGAGAAGCCCTCGCGGCGCAGCAGCGCGAGCTCGTCGGCGACGACCTGCAGCGCCGGCGCGACGTTGTCCGGTCGCGTGCCGAGGTAGATCCCGATCTGGCCCGTGTGGGCGAACAGCGACTGAAACGAGAAGACGTTGTAGGCCAGCCCGCGCTGCTCGCGCACCTCCTGAAACAGCCGCGACGACGACGTGCCACCGAGGATGTTGTCGAGGACGCGCAGCGCGAAGCGCCGCTCGTCGTCGCGCGCGAGGCCGGGCGCGCCGAGCGTCAGGTGATACTGCTCGGTCTCCTTGCGCAGGAAGCACACGCGGGGAGCGAGCGTCGTCGGGACCGGAGGCGATCCCGGCGCGGCCGTGTCCGACGGCATCTCGATCGCGCGCGCGAGCTCGACGACCGCCTCGTGCTCGAGCGATCCGGCCGCCGCGATGACGATGTCCCCCGCCGCGTAGTGGGCGCGGTGAAACGCCGACAGGCCGTCCGCCGTCGTCGCGGACACGACCTCCGCGCGGCCGATCACCGGGCGGCCGAGCGGGTGGTCGCCGAACGTCGCCTCGCCGAGCACGTCGAAGACCCGGTCCTGCGGGTCGTCCTCGTACATCGCGATCTCCTCGAGCACGATCTCCTGCTCGTTGGCGAGGTCGTCGGCGCCGAAGCGCGGGTGCCACACCATGTCCGCGACGACGTCGAACGCCTGCGGCAGATGCTCGTCGATGACCCTCGCGTAGACGGAAGTCGACTCCTTGCCCGTGCCCGCGTTCAGCTCGGCGCCCATCGTGTCGAAGATCTGGTCGATCTCGAGCGAGCCGTAGCGGTCGGTCCCCCGGAAGAGCATGTGCTCGACCAGGTGTGACAGGCCGGCCTCGGCGGCGGTCTCCGCCGCCGAGCCGGTCGCGATCCAGAACCCGAGCGTCACGGATCGGACGGTAGGCATGGCCTCCGTCACGACCCGGACTCCCGAGTCCAGGACCGTCAACCGATGGTCGGTCAGGGTGCTAGCTCCGCTCGCCGTGGCGCGGGCGGCCCGAGCCGCGCCGCGGTCCGCGCTCGCCGCCGCGGTCCCCGCCGCCGCGCGGAGCGCCGTTGCGCTCCCCGCCGCCGCCGCGCGGGGGCCGGCCGCCGCTCGCGGCACCGGCGGCCACGAGCTCGTCCTTGCTCTTGCCCGCGACGTCCGGGTCCTGCGCGAGGCGCAGGCCGATGCGGCCACGCTCACGGTCGACCTCGAACACGCGGACGTGGATCTCGTCGCCCTTGTTGAGCACGTCCTCGACCGTGTCGACGCGCTGGCCGGGCGACACGTTTGAGATGTGCAGCAGGCCGTCGGTGCCCTTGGCGAGCTCCACGAACGCCCCGAACGTCGTCGTCTTGACGACCTTCGCGGCCGGGAACTCGTCGCCGACCTCGACCTCCTTGGTCATCGACGCGATCCGCGCGGCAAGCGCCTCGCCGAGCGTGCCGTTGGCCGAGTAGATCAGCACCTGGCCGTCGTCGTTGACGTCGATCTGCGACTCGAACTCGTCGGCCAGGCCGCGAATCGTCTCGCCGCCCTTGCCGATCAGCAGGCCGATCTTGTCGGTGTCGATCTGGACGGTCAGGATCCGCGGCGCGTGCTCGGAGAGCTCCGCGCGCGGCTCGGCGATGACCTTGGCCATCTCGCCGAGGATGAACGTGCGCGCGTTGAGGGCCTTCGCGAGCGCGTCGCGCAGGATGTCGAACGTGACGCCCGTGATCTTGATGTCCATCTGCAGGGCGGTGATGCCCTCCGACGTGCCGGCGACCTTGAAGTCCATGTCGCCGAGGTGATCCTCGACGCCGGCGATGTCGGTGAGCACGACGTACTCGTCGCCCTCCTTGATGAGCCCCATCGCGATGCCCGCGACCGGCCGCTTCAACGGCACGCCCGCGTCCATCAGCGACAGCGACGACCCGCAGACCGACGCCATCGACGACGAGCCGTTGGACTCGAGGATGTCCGACACGACGCGAATCGTGTACGGGAAGTCCTCGATCGACGGGATGACCGCGACGAGCGCGCGCTCGGCGAGCGCCCCGTGGCCGATGTCACGGCGCTTGGGGCCACGCATAAAGCCGGCCTCCCCGACCGAGAACGGCGGGAAGTTGTAGTGGTGGAAGTAGTACTTCTTCGTCTCGAGGCCGAGCGTGTCGAGACGCATCTCCTCCTTCAGCGTGCCGAGCGCCGCAACCGACAGCGCCTGCGTCTGGCCGCGCGTGAACAGCGCCGAGCCATGGGCGCGCGGCAGCAGGCCGCACTCGATGGAGATCGGGCGGATCTCGTCCTCGCCGCGACCGTCCGGGCGCTTCTTGTGGATCGCGATGCGCTGGCGGATGATCGTCTTCTCGAGCTTGTCGACCGCCATCTGCGCGGCGGCCTTGCGGTCGCCGTACTCGGCGTCCTCCGGGTCGCCGGAGTGGGCCGCGACGGCCTCCTCCATGACGCGATGCGACTCGTTCTGGCGCTCGAGCTTGTCGAAGATCGACGTCGCCTCGTCCAGCGCGGAGCCGTGGGACTCCTGCACCGCGGCGTACAGGCCCTCGTCGACCTGCGGGACCTCGATCTCCATCTTCGGCTTGCCAGCCTTCTCGCGCAGCTCGATCTGCAGCGCGCAGAGCTTCTTGATCTCGCCGTGCGCGATGTCGAGCGCGTCGAGGATCTCGGCCTCGGGGATCTCGTTGCAGCCGGCCTCGACCATGAGGATGGCCTCGTCGGTGCCCGCGACGATGAGGTCGAGGTCGGAGTTCTCGAGCAGGTTCTCCTCGGTCGGGTTGATGACGAAGTTGCCGTCGACCTTGCCGATCCGCACAGCGCCGACGGGCGTCGGGTACGGGATGTCGGAGATCATCAGCGCGGCGGACGCGCCGTTCATCGCGAGGATGTCGTACGGGTGGATGTGATCGACGCTCAGCGTCAGCGACACGAGCTGCGTCTCACGACGCCAGCCCTTGGGGAACAGCGGGCGCAGTGGGCGGTCGATCATGCGGGCGGTGAGCGTGCCCTTCTCGCCGCTGCGGCCCTCGCGCTTGAAGAACGAGCCGGGGATCTTGCCCGCGGCGTACATGCGCTCCTCGACATCCACCGTCAGCGGGAGGAAGTCGACGTCGCGGAGGTTGCCCGCGGTCGCTGTGCTCAGAACAACCGTGTCGCCCTGGCGGACGACGACTGCGCCGGAGGCCTGCTTGGCCATCTTTCCGGTCTCGAAGGAGATCTCTGATCCGGCGATCTCGACGGAGACACGGGTCTCGGCAGTGCTCATATGAAGTTTTTCCTTTTCCTCGGGCGGGCCCGTCGGTCGGCCGGCCTGCTTCTTAGCTTGTCTCTTGTATCCGAACCGGGTCATGGTAGCCCAGGCGGCGGAGGTAGTCGCCGTCGGGGACGCCCGAATGCACGATCCCGCCGGCGAACAGCATCGGGGTCGTCGTGGCGCCGGCGGCGAGCGCGGCGCGCGTGTCGCGCTGGACGCGCGCGGAGACGAGCGGGTCGCGGCGGTCGGCGTCGAAGCGCGCGATGTCGAGGTCCAGCGCGCGGGCGCGAGCCCACAGGTGCGGGTCATCGAGCCGGCCCTGGTCGGCGTACAGCGCGTCGGCGAACGGCCAGAACGCGCCCTGCGCCGCGGCGGCCTCGGCGGCGCACGCGGCCGGCAGCGCGCGCTCGTCCTTCGCGCGCAGCGCCATGTGGCGGAACACGACGCGGGCGTTGACGGCGGTCAGCCGCTCGTGTGCGAGCGCGCATCGCGGGCAGGTGAAGTCGGCGTAGAAGACGACGAGGCTCCCGCCGGGGTCGCCGCGGATGTGGTCCTCGTCGCGCAGCGGGCCCGGCGATGCGCTGCGCAGATCCTCCATCGACTCGGGAGCGTAACCACCTGCATGAGCGCCAACGTGCACACACTGCGCCGCGAGCAACGGCTGCCCGGCTCGCCCGAGGACGTCTTCGCCTTCTTCGGCGATGCGCGCAACCTCGAGGCGATCACGCCCCCGCTGCTGCGCTTTCGGGTGCTGGACCCCGACGCCATCGTCATGGGCGCGGGCGCGCTGATCCGCTACCGCCTGCGCGTGCACCGCGTGCCCGTCGGCTGGCTGACGGCGATCCGCGAGTGGGACCCACCGCATCGCTTCGTCGACGAGCAGCTGCGCGGGCCGTACACGGTGTGGCACCACACGCACACGTTCGAGCCGCATCCCGACGGCTCCGGCGACACCCTCATGCGCGACGTCGTCCGCTACGCGCTGCCCTTCGGCGTGTTCGGCGAGCTGGCCCGCCGCCTGTTCGTCGCGCGCGATCTCGACGCGATCTTCGACTACCGCGCGGAGCGCATCCGCGAGCTGCTGTGAGCGCCCCGCACGGCACCGCCGCTGTTGCCGCGCGGACAGCGCGCGTCAACTCGGCCTACGAGCCGGTGCACCAGTCGGCAAGTGCCTTGCCGTCGTACTTGGGCTCAGGTCCAAAGTCCATCTTGACCCGATGCGCCGCTGGGAGTCGGTCCTCGATCGTTGCGGCGTCAGCGTCAGTATGGAAGGACACCGCGAGCGGCACAGAGATGCCGCGCAGACGAGCCACCAGATGCTCATCTGCCAAGCCGTGCCCCAGGATGAACACGTGCGTTGCATCCGTGATCGCCTTGTCGAGCTCCGACCAGATGTCTCGGACAACGTTGTCCGAGACAGCTTTGTTCCGACTCGGGTACAGCACTGCCGGCCGACCAAGGTCAGGCCTGAACGGGTCTGACGCCGGGTACGCAACCACCGCCCCGTTGGCCCCGCGGTACCAGCCCACCGCCCCGTGCAAGTACAGCACGGCTGGCTGGCGTTCGTATGATCCGAGATCGGCGCAAGACAACGTCGGTGTGGTGATGCCGTCGTAGCGAAACCCGGTCCGAATTGAGCCATAGATCTCCGAAAGCGCCAACTCGATTGAGCGGTCGTAGTTTGTCGTAGCGCAGACGATCTCCTCTGGCCGCTGACCAGCCGCACCAATGCGGCTCAGCAACGCGTTGTAGGCACGTCCAGCGCCGGGAGCGTCGAATCGAGCCGGACCGAACTGCTCAAACAAGCTCTCGTCGAGTGCCCATTGGAAGCGCTCGCCACGCGCTTGGGCGTTCGCGAGGGCCGCGAGGAACTGGCCGACGTTTCCGTCGCGTCCATGATCCACGCCGCTCGTCATCCATGCGAACCGCTCGTTCAATGGCATCAACTCGAGCCAGCGCGCCAGCTCGCCAAGGTGCTCCTCGAAGTCCTGGCCGGACTTGACCAGATGAAGTCCGAGGAGCTCGGACAGCTCCGGCCCGAACCGATCGCGGAGAACCTGCGCCCACCCGTCCATCAAGACGATGGGATCGGACCCGCTGGCGTTGAGATTCCGGCTCGCGCCGGCACCCGTAATGAGAAGAAGGCGCATTGGAGGCTTCTACCAAGCGAATCGGCGGACTCGGCCAGTTCCTCTACCCGGCTGAAGCTGCTGAGTGCTTGAGCACGGCGAGTGCGCGGTCTCATCTGACGAGCTGGGCGGTGGGTGCGCCGGCGGACGATGGACGCCGACCGCCGGAGTCGCGATCGTCCTGCTCGGCGGAGCGCTCGCCGCCGGGCTCTTCGCGAGGGTCGTGCGCCGTTTGGGGCAGCTCCGATGGGCGGGCATTGCTACGTCCGCGACCTCGGGGGGTTGTCGGCTCGTGACGTGTGGCTGATGCGCCGTGGCGCGGCGCTTCGAGCAGACGCGCTCGACCACCTGACGCCAAGCCGATGGCGGCGCTCTGTGCGCAGGGGTGCGCACCATCATCGATTGCCGCAACGAAACGAGCTCAGGCCCACGGATGCGCCGAGCTCGCGTGCGTCGCAAGATCCACCTGCCGATCGATGCGCGAGGACCGAACGAGTTCTGATGAGGTTGGACTCAGGGCCGGCCCGACACGCCCGCTTTGTGCGGCTGCGCTGGTAGGCGTCGCGCCCGAGGCCGTATCCGCGGACCACGCGCTGAATGCCGACGGGGTGCGCGCCTGCGCGCGGCAGCGGCTCTTGGCCCCGTACCATGACTCACCACAACACCTCCGCACCGTAGTCAGCGATCTTGGGATCCGTGGTGATCACCACCAACCCTTCGACGCGAGCTTGTGCGACGAGCATCCGGTCGAACGGGTCGCGGTGCAGCGGGGGGAGCCGAGCGGCCTCGCGGGCATGGTGTGCGGTTATCGGCAACTCGACGAAACGATCGGCTTCGAGTCCCGCGAGCAGCCCGTCGGGGACGACGAGCTTGCCGGCTGCGGCCTTGATCTCGGCCTCCCAGATGCTCGCGGCACTGAACAGGACCGGTATCTCGCCGGCCGCCATCAATGCGCGTGCAGGCTCCGATAGCCGAGGATCATCGGAGAGCCACCACAGCAGCGCGTGCGTGTCGGCGAGGCAGCCCGTCACCGTCCGACGCCGAAGAGATCGCCCATCTCGTCGTCAAGCTCATCGAAGTCGGGCGCCAGCTCGATCTGCCCGCGCAGGCGGCCCGGAACGCGCGGCACCGGCGCTGCGTCGTAACGAACGAGCTTCGCCATCGGCACCTTCCCACGACGGATGACGATCTCCTCGCCGGCGTGCGCGCGCTGCACGAGTCGCGACAAGTGGGTCTTAGCCTCATGGATGGTCACCTCGTCGGCCATGAAGCCAGATTAGGGCGGTTAGTCCAGTTGGTCAACAGACGTTCGGCACGCGGACTGTCGGGGCAACCACCAGATCATGGCCCCGGAGCCGACGCGTCATCTCGTCTGGGACGGGTGCTTCAACGTCCGCGATCTCGGCGGGCTGCCGACCCAGGACGGGCGGCTCACGCGGCGTGGCGTCGCTGTCCGCGCCGACGCGCTCGACGGCCTGACCGCGAGTGGCTGGACGGCGCTGCACTCCTACGGGGTCCGGACCGTCATCGACCTGCGCAACGACGACGAGCTCCGTTCCGCGACCGTGCCGCGCCCTCCGGACATCGCGACAGTCCACCTGCCGCTCGACGCCACTGAGGACCGTGAGTTCTGGGATGCGTGGGACTCGGGCGCGCAGTTCGGCACCCCGCTGTACTACGGGCCGCACCTCGAGCGCTTTCCGGAGCGCAGCGCCCGTGTGCTGGCGGCGATCGCAGGGGCGCGGCCCGGAGGAGTCGTCATTCACTGCGGCCGCGGGCGCGACCGCACCGGCCAGATCGCGATGCTGCTGCTCGCCCTTGTCGGCGTGGCCCCCGAGGTCATCGCCGCCGACTACGCGCTGAGCATTGAGCGAGTCAGCGCGCTCTGCGCGCATCGCGGCGAGGAGGACGAGTCACCCGTCATCGACGCCTTCCTCAGCGAGCGGGGCACGACCGCGGCCGCGGTCATCGTCCAGACACTGGCCGGCCTCGACATCGAGACGCGACTGCGCGACGCTGGCCTTGGACCGCAGGCGTCGCCGCGCTGCGGGGACGGCTCCTCGTCCCTCGGCCGTCGAGCCCCGAACCGCCGTCTCTGGCACTTTGACCCGGCGGTCTCAATGGGTGGGTGCACCATCGTCATCCGGGCGGCGTGGTTGGCTGCTTCGTAAATGGGGTGGTGGGGTCGGTGGGACGTCGGTTGACGTTGTCGTCGGTTGAGCAGCAGCGCATCTGGGAGTTGCGGGCAGTCAAGTCCCGGGACCGGGTGTAAGACGAGGCGGGTCATCTCGTCGGTGAAGACGTGGTTGCTCACGCTGCGGCGAGCTCGGCGACCTCCTCATCAGATCCGAAAGAGAGAGATCCATCGGACCGGTTGTCGTAGAGGGTCGCCATCGAGCCTTGGCTGATGTAGCTGCGCCCGACGAGCCATTCGTCGTTGGCTTCGATCGCGAGCATCGACACCAGCCGGATGAGGGACAGGTCGTCGGGGAAGATGCCCACGACGTCGGTGCGGCGGCCGATCTCGCGGTTGAAGCGCTCCAACGGGTTGGTGGACCGCAGCTTGGGCCAGTGCTCGCTTGGGAACGCGTAGAACGCCAGGACGTCGTGCTCGGCTTCCTCGAGCAGGCCGGCGATCTTCGGCAGCCGCAGCTCGAGCTGAGCGATCGCGTCCGTGAGGCGCCGGCGTGCTTCGACGCCGTCGGCGGCGGTGAAGAGCTGGCGGATGATGGCGCCGAGCGCGTCGTGCTGGTCCTTGCGGCAGTGGCCGCGGAGGTCGCGCAGGAAGTGCACGGTGCAGCGCTGCCACGGCGACCCGATGACCCGCGCGATCGCGGCCTTCAAACCCGGATGGGCATCTGAGATCGCCAGCTGCACCCCGACCAGCCCGCGCGCGACGAGCGACCGCAGGAACTCCGTCCAGAACGCTTCGGTCTCGGGCTCACCGACGTCCAGGCCGATGATCTCGCGGCGCCCGCTCTCGTGGACGGCGTGCGCGATGACGACGCATTTGCGCTGCACGCGGTCGCCGTCACGGACCTTCTCGATCTTCGCGTCGGCGAACAGATACGGGTAGCGGCCCTCCAACGGGCGCTCCCGGAACGCGGTCACTTGCTCGTCGAGCAGGCCGGCGATCCGGCTGACCTCGGACTTGGAGATGCGCAGCCCGAGCGACTCGACGAGCTGATCGACGCGCCGCGTCGAAACGCCACAGACGTAGGCCTGCTGCACCACGCTGACGAGCGCCTGCTCTGAGCGCTTGCGCGGCTGCAAGAACGACGGGAAGTAGCTGCCCTGACGGATCTTCGGGATCTGCAGCTCGATCTCACCCGCCCTGGTGTCCCAGCGCCGCGGACGGTAGCCGTTGCGATGCGTCGCGCGATCCTCGGTGCGCTCACCGTGCTGCGCGCCGATCAGCTCACTGATCTCGGCCTCCATCAGCTCCTGCGCCACCACCCTGACAGACTCGCGAATGACGTCCGCGTGCTCATCACGCATCACCTCCCTGACGACCTCAGCGATCGTCATCCTGTCCATTCCGGCCATCGCCGGCCTCCTTTCGTCGAACCGTGAGAAGTCCGACGATGATGAGCGCCGCGGTGGCCGGAACGACGTTCCGTCCGACGCCGTCCTACACCACGCTACGGGACGTGACCTTGCGGGCGGGCGGGCGGTCGCTGAGCGCGATCGCGCGTGCGATTGGCCGTCCGCGTCAGACGGTCAGTCGGTATGTGGCGCTGAGCAGTGGGCGCCGGCCGGTCGCGCGGCGAAGGGCGCCGGGGTGTTTGTCGCTGGCCGACCGCGAGGAGATCTCGCGGGGCCTGGCGCGCGGCGACTCGTGCCGGCAGATCGCGGTGAGCATCACGCGCAGCCACACGACGATCTCGCGCGAGGTGCGTCGCAACGGTGGGCGTGATCGCTATCGCGCTGAGCGCGCCGAGCGCAATGCGTGGAGACGCGCTCGGCGCCCGAAGCCGGCGAAGCTCGCGATCAACGCGCTGCTGCGTGCGATCGTCGAGGAGAAGCTTGAGCTGAAGTGGTCGCCTGAGCAGATCGCCAGGTGGCTGAAACGCACCTACCCTGATCGCGAGGTGATGCGCATCTCGCACGAGACGATCTATCTGTCGTTGTTTGTGCAGTCGCGCGGGGCGTTGCGCCGCGAGCTGGCCGCGCAGCTGCGCAGCGGCCGCGTGGCGCGGCGCGTGCAGGTTCGGGCGCTGCCGCAGGGCCGTGGGCAGATTGTTGGCAAGCTGATGATCAGCGAGCGCCCCGCCGAGATCGAGGATCGCGCGGTGCCCGGTCACTGGGAGGGCGATCTGTTGCTCGGCACGCTGCCATCAGCGATCGCGACGCTCGTCGAGCGCTCGACGCGCTACGTGCAGCTCGTTGCTGCCTGACGGTCACGGCGCCGAAGCCGTTCGCGTTGCGCTGACGGCGAGCATCGTGTCCTTGCCGGCGCAGCTGCGTCGCTCGCTGACGTGGGATCAGGGTCTGGAGATGGCCGAGCACGCGCAGTTCACGGTCGACAGTGGTGTGAGCGTCTACTTCTGTGATCCAAAAAGTCCGTGGCAGCGTGGCAGCAACGAGAACACCAACGGGCTGCTGCGCCAGTACTTTCCCAAGCGCACCAGCGTCGCCGTCAGCCAAGAGCACCTCGACGCCGTCGCGGCCGAGCTCAACGGCCGGCCACGCAAGACACTGGGCTGGATGACACCGGCCGAGAAGCTCGCTGAACTGACGACGGCCGGCTGACAGCCTCGCGCGGATCGCAGCTGCGTCTCGGCCCTCCGGGCCTCAACCCAGCAGCGATCCGGCCACGATGCGAACCTTCTAACCATCAGGGTGGTGCACGGACCCCTTGAGGTCGCACCCTATATCCGGGGTCAACGCGCCAACCCCTACGCGGCGGGGTCGGCCTTGCAAAAGTTTGTCTTGGCGGAGCCGCAGTCGGGGCAGATGATCTCCTCGGGCAGCGACTCCCACGGCGTGTACGGCTCGTACTGCACGCCGGACTCGCGGTCATAGAAGCCCGCGGCCGGGTCGTAGACGTACGAGCAGGTCTGGCAGACCCACTGCTCGTCGGACGGCCCGGCGGCCTCCGCCATGGTCAGGCCGCGAGGCCGTCGAAGATGAGGTTCGCGCCCGGCAGGATGCCGGGGTGCTCGCCGATCCACGACCACTTCACGACCTGGTCGGGCCCGATGATCACCAGCGCCCGGGTCGCCATGCCGCCCGGCTCGAAGTACGCGCCGAACGCCTTCGCCGTCGCGCCCTTCGGCTCGAAGTCCGACAGCATGCGGATGTCCACTCCGAGCGACTCGCGAAACGCGCGCTGGCTGTCGGGGGCGTCGGTCGAGACGCCGTAGAGCGTGGCACCCTGCTCGGTGAAGTCCCAGAGGACCTCTTGATAGACGTGGAACTGGTCCGTGCAGACCGAGCTGAAGGCGAACGGATAGAAGACGAAGACCGTCGTCTTGCCCGCCAGGTCGTCGCGCGTGAACTCCTCGCCAGCCTCGGTCTTCAACGAGAACTCCGGGGCGGGCGTGCCCGACTCGATGATGCTCACCGGCGCAGCCCCAGCTCCTTGATGAGCGAACGGTAGCCCTCGAGGTCGTGCTTCTGGAAGTAGTTCAAGAGGCGGCGGCGGCGCCCGACGAGCATGAGCAGCCCGCGGCGCGAGTGGTGGTCCTTCGAGTTCGAGCGCAGATGCTCGGTGAGCTGGTTGATGCGCTCGGTGAGCAACGCGACCTGTACGCGGGTGCTCCCGGTGTCGTGGTCGTCGTCGCCGAACTGCGTGACGAGCTCCTGCTTGCGTTCTTGTGTCAATGCCATAGCGACGGGCTACTGTAGCGAGGTCACGCGCAGATCGCCCGTGCGGCCTGCACATCCAGGGCCATCTGGGCGATCAGGGCATCGACGGACTCAAAGCGCTTCTCGCCGCGCAGCCGCTTGCGAAACGCGAGCTCGAGCGTCGCGCCGTAGACGTCCGCGGCGAAGTCGAGCAGGTAGGCCTCGACGAGCTCGCCGCGGCCGGTGACGAACGTCGGGCGCACGCCGATGCTGACCGCGGCCGCATAGACCGCCGACTCAGCGGCGCCGCTGCCATCCGAGAGGCGAGCGTGCGCGGCGTAGACGCCGTGGCCGGGCGTCACGAACGCCGGGTCGGGCACGAGGTTCGCGGTCGGATAGCCGAGCTCGCGTCCGCGCTTGTCGCCGTGGGCGACCTCCCCCGCCATCGTGAACGGGTCGCCCAGCAGGTGCCCCGCGTACTCCACCGCACCGCCGAGCACGAGCCCGCGGATGTGGCTCGACGAGACGACCTCCCCGTCGACCTCGAGCAGCTCGGCGATCCGCGTCTCGAAGCGCTCGTCGGCGCGCAGGAGGTCGGTGTCGCCCTGCGCCTTGTGGCCGAAGCGGAAGTTCTCGCCGACCGACACGTGCGTGGCGCCGAGCGCGCCGACGAGCACGTCGTCGATGAACTGCCGCGCGCTGCGCGCCGCGAACGCGCGGTCGAACGGGATGACGACGAGCTCCTCCACGCCAAGCGACGCCACGAGCTCGGCCTTGCGCCGCAGGTCGGTCAGCAGGGGTGGCCCTGTCCCCCGCACGACGCTCGTCGGGTGCGGCTCGAAGGTCAGCACGGTGTCCGAGCCCGCGATCACCGCGCGGTGGCCGACGTGCACGCCGTCAAAGGTGCCGACCGCCACGCGCCGCGGTCGAGGCTCGACGTCGGGCAGGCGCGTGACCTTCACGCGCGGAAGCCTACGACGGGCTTCAGCGCGCCGTCCCGCGGCTCGGCGACGGCGATCGGCCCGTCGGCGTCGACGAGCAGGACCGCCGCGGCACCGTCGCCGCGCTCACCGGCCACCGCGACGCCATGCGCCGCGCGCTGCGCCGCGTCGCCTTCGAGCAGCACCGCCGGCATGAAGCTCAGCGCGTCGGCGAGCGGAACGATCCGCGCCGGGTGCGCGTCCTCGATCCGAAACGGGCCGATCGCCGTGCGGCGCAGCGACGTGCAGTACGCGTCGCCGAGGTCGGAGATCAGCGTGCGCACGTAGGTCCCCGCGGAGCACTCGATCTCAAACGCCGCGCGGTCGTCCTCGCGCCAGAGCTGGTCGAAGCGGTAGACGGTGATCGGCCGCTCGGCGAGGACGACCTCCTCCCCCGCCCGCGCGCGCTCGTAGGCGCGCTTGCCGTCGACCTTCACCGCGCTGTAGGCGGGCGGGCGCTGCAGCAGCTCGCCGGTCGGCAGCACCGGCGGGTCGGGCGGCAGCTTGCCCGTCTGCACGATCTCGCCCTCGATGTCGCCGGTCGTCGATGTCGCGCCGAGCCGCGCCACGGTCTCGTAGGACTTCGGCAGCGCCATGAGATAGCGCTGGATGCGCGTGGCGCGGCCGACTAGCACGAGCAGCAGGCCCGTGGCGAACGGGTCGAGCGTGCCGGCATGCCCGACCCGTCGCCCGCGATGCTCGCGACGCACCGCCGCGACGACGTCATGGGAGGTCTTGCCCGGGGGCTTGTCAATCAGGAGGATGCCGTCGGTCACGCCCCCAGGCTCGCAGACCCCGAGCCGGGAGACCGACGTCAGCGCGGGTCGATGACGGCGAGATCGGCTCAGGATGAGCGAACGAGCCTTCGGTCCCTCCGGAGCAGCCGGTGCGCCACGCCCAAGAGCGGATCAGCCTCGAGCACGTCGATCAGCACATTGATATCGACCGCGGCGATCACACGGCGTCCACCGGGCCTCGGATCTCATCCATGTACTCGTCGGTGCTCTGCCCGGTGCCGAGGATCCCGTAGACCGCGTCTATCGGATCGCGCGGCGTCACCTTGGTCGCAACCAGCCTGCCGTCGTCGGCTTCGATCTCCAAGATCTGACCGGGCCGGATACCGAGCCGCTCGCGCAAGCGCTTCGGGATCGTGATCTGGCCGCGTGCGGTCACGCGACGTCTCATACCGCAAGGGTACGTTCCTAACCCGCGCGGTCAACCGGGCAGCTGCGCGGCGACCTGGTCGCGCAGGAACGCGACGAGCTCGTCGCGGTCCATCTCCGTCGCGAAGCCGGCCGCCTGGCGATGCCCGCCGCCGCCCCGGGCGCGGGCGATGAGCGACACGTCGACCGCGCCGTCGGTCGCGCGCAGCGAGACCTTCGAGCTGCCCTCCTGGCCCTCGCCCGTGAGCTCGCGCGCGAGCGCCGCGACCTTCGTCCCCTGCACGGAGCGCAGGTGGTCGATGATGCCCTCGGTGTAGGACTCCTCGGCGCCCGTCTGCGCGAAGTCCGAGCGCTCGAGGCGAGCCAAGGTCAAGCGACCGCCGTCGTAGCGCTCGACGGCCTTCAGCGCGCGCGTGAGCAGCGCGAGCTTGGGCTCCGGGACCCCCTCGTACAGGCGCCGGTAGGTCTCGTGGACGTCGACCCCCGCCGCGATCAGGTCGGCCGCCATCTCGTGCGCGCGCGGCCCGGTGTTCTCGTACATGAAGCGACCGGTATCGGTGACGAGCCCGACGTACAGCGCCTCCGCGATCGCCGGCGTCAGCGCGACGTCGAGCCCGTGCATGAGGTCCCACACGATCTCCGCCGTGCTCGACGCGCCGGGGTCGACATGGTTGATCGTCCCGAAGCACGTGTTGTCGTGGTGATGGTCGATGTTGACGATCACCGCGTCGCCGATCTCGACGGCGTTGCGGTCGAAGTTGCCGCAGTCCAGGAAGACGATCGTGCGCTCGGCGACGTCCTCGGGGATGTCCGAGATCAGGCCCTCGAACTCGAAGAACGCGTACTCGTAGGGCAGCGGGAACTCGTCGCGGCGGATGAACATCAGCGTG
This sequence comes from uncultured Actinomycetes bacterium, assembly GCA_963839905.1. Taxonomy (GTDB): domain Bacteria; phylum Actinomycetota; class Thermoleophilia; order Solirubrobacterales; family Solirubrobacteraceae; genus CADCVQ01. The sequence goes on from CAWIXC010000024.1 coordinate 385,256, forward strand.
TCCTTGCCGAGCGCCTGCAGCGCCCCCTGCAGGGCGACGAGCGAGCCCAGCGCGTCGCCGTCGGGGCTGCGATGGGTGACGAGCGCGAACCGCTGGCCGTCGCGCAGCGCGGCGATCACCTCCTCACGCGTCGTTGTGCTGACGCCCGTGATGGTCACGCCCCGTCAGCCTCGCGCCGGATGAGCTGCTCGAGCTGCATCGCGCGGTCGGTCGTGTCGTCGTAGAGGAACTCGAGGGTCGGCGTGCGCTTCATGCGCAGCTCCCGAGCGAGGCGCCGCTGGAGGGCGCCATGCGCCGAGCTCAGGCCGGCGAGCGTGCTCGCACGCTGCGCCTCGTCACCGAGGACGCTGACATAGACACGGGCGTGGCGCAGATCTGGGCTGGTCTTGACGCTCGTCATCGTGACGAATCCGATCCTGGGGTCTTGCAGGTCCTGTGCGACGGCGTCAGATAGCACCTGCCTGACCGCTTCGTCCACCCGCCGCATCCGGTCGCTGGGCATCCTAGCCCGATACCTCGTCGAAGGACGCGAGCGTTCGCTCGATCCGGCAATGCTCCGGAAAGCGGTCCAGGAGGAAGCGCTCGACGTTGTCCGTCGCGCGCTCGAGCGCGCCCAGCGAGCCGCCGGTCAGCGCGGCCGCGAGCGTCGCGCGCTGCCAGAGATCTTGGTGGCCGACCTCCGCCACGGCGACGCCCATGCGGGTATGCAGCTGCGCCTTGACCGACGACAGATCCTTGCGCTTGGCCTTCAACGATCCGGCCTCCGGGAAGTGCAGGTGGACGAGCAGCAGCGCGACGTACGCGTCGGCCACGACGAGCTAAGCCAGCGCGCGGTCGACCTTGCGCGTTTCGTACACCTCGAGGACGTCGCCCTCCTTGACGTCCTGGAAGTTGCGCAGGACGATGCCGCACTCGAAACCGGACGCGACCTCGCGGACGTCGTCCGACAGCCGCCGCAGCGACGCGATCTCGCCGTCGTAGACGATCGTGCCGTCGCGAACGAGGCGCGTCTTGGCGCCGCGCGTGACCTTGCCATCGGTGACGTAGGAGCCCGCGATGACACCGATCTTCGACGCGCGGAAGATCTGGCGGATCTCGACGGTGCCGACGGAGTCCTCGACCTCCTCGGGCTCGAGCATGCCCTCCATCGCGGCGCGCAGCTCGTCGAGCACCTTGTAGATCACCGAGTAGTTGCGGATGTCCACGCCCTCGCGCTCGGCGACCGAGCGCGCATCGCCAACCGGGCGGACGTTGAAGCCGATGATGATCGCCTCCGACGCGGCGGCGAGCATGACGTCGGACTCGTTGATGCCGCCGACGCCGGTGCGGATGATGTTGACCGCGACCTCGTCCTGCGGGAGCTTGGCGATCTCGTCCTCGAGCGCCTCGGCGGAGCCCGCGACGTCAGCCTTGACGAGCAGGTTGAGCTCCTTGAGCTCGCCCGCCTGGATGTCCTTGAAGATGTCTTCCAGCGAGCGCTTGCGGCCCGACCGGCGCGCGTGCTGCTCCTGCTTGAGGCGCTGCTCGCGCTCGTGGGCGAGCTGGCGGGCGCGGCGGTCGTTCTCGACCGCGCGGACGTACTCGCCGGCCTCGGGGACGCCGTCGAAGCCGAGCGCCTCGACCGGGTCGCCGGGGTGCGCCTCCTTGACGCGCTTGCCGGTGAAGTCGTGCATCGCGCGGACGCGGCCCCAGTTGGCGCCGGCCACCAGCGCGTCGCCGACGCGCAGCGTGCCGCGCTGGATGAGGATCGTGACGACTGGGCCGCGGCCCGGATCGAGCTTGGACTCCACCACGACGCCCGACGCGGGCGCGTTGCGGTTCGCCTTGAGCTCCTCGAGCTCGGCGACGACGAGCAGCGTGTCGAGCAGGTCCTGCAGGCCCACCTGGGTCTTCGCGGAGACGTCGACGAACTCGATCTCGCCGCCCCACTCCGAGGGCTGCAGGCCGCGGGTCGTCATCTCGGTGCGCACGCGGGTCGGGTCCGCGCCCTCCTTGTCGATCTTGTTGACCGCGACGACGATCGGGACGTCGGCGGCCTTCGCGTGGTCGATCGCCTCGGCGGTCTGCGGCTTCACGCCGTCGTCGGCGGCCACGACGATGACCGCGATGTCGGTCACGCGGGCGCCGCGGGCGCGCATCGCCGTGAAGGCCTCGTGGCCCGGCGTGTCGAGGAAGGTGATGAGCTTCTTGTTGTGGTGCACCTGGTACGCGCCGATGTGCTGCGTGATGCCGCCGGCCTCGCCCTTGACGACCTCGGTCGTGCGGATCGCGTCGAGCAGCGACGTCTTGCCGTGGTCGACGTGGCCCATGATCGTGATGACCGGCGGTCGGTCGGTGAGATCCTCCTCGGGGTCCTCGAAGACGGGCTCGGTGTCGACCTCGTCGGCGGCGTGGACGATCTCGACTTCCTTGTCGAACTCCTCCGCGAGGATCTGCACGGCATCGTCCGACAGCGTCTGCGTGAGCGTCGCCATCTGGCCGAGCATCATCAGCTTCTTGATGATCTCGGGGACGGGCACGCCCATCGACTCGGCGATGTCCTTGACGGTCGAGCCGGAGTTCACCCGAACGAGATCGGTGTGCGTCGCCGCGGCCTCGTTCAGCGGCGCGACCGTGTCGTCGTACGTGCCACGGCGGCGGCGCCCGCGACGCTGGCGACGCGGGGGCTGCTGCTGCTGGCCGGGCGTGCGGCGCGACGCCTGCGAGTCGATGACGACGCGGCGCCGGCCGCCGGGGCCGGGCGCTCCGGGGGCACGCTCGCCCGACAGCGACGAGCGCGTCGGCCGCTGGGCCTTCGCGGGCTCGCCGGCGCCGCCGTCGCCCGTCGGCGGCGGCGGGGCGGGTGGGTCGGAGGCGGGCTTGGCGGGTGCGCCGCCTGACGCGCGCGCGGCCGGCGAGGCCTGACCCTGCACGGGCTTGGCGCCGGGCTTCGGGCGCGCCGAGGGCGGCGGGCGGTCTGAGATCGCGGGCGGCGGCGGCGGGCCGCGACGGATGACGGGGGTCGGAGGCGGCGGCGGCGCAGGGGCCTTCGCGGCCTCCTTGGCGGAGCCGTTCGTCGGCAGCGGCCGGCCCTCGATCGCGGCCGTCGCCTGGTCGACGTCGACCGCCGACGCGGGTGCCTTGACCTCGATGCCGGCCCCACGCAGCTTCGCCAGGACCTCCTGAGAGGACATGTCGTGTGCCTTGGCCAGCTCGTGTACGCGTACTTTTGCCATCAGCTCACTGAGTTTACGAGGTCGGGATCGGGACGCACGGCCGAGCGAAACGAGCGGTTGAAGGCGCCGCGTCGCACGGCCTGCTCCGCGCACGCGCGGCCGCAGACGTAGGCGCCGCGGCCGGGGCGGCGCTGGGTCGGATCGGCTTCGACGCGCCCGTCGACGAGCACGACGCGCCGCAGGTCGGCCTTGGCCGCGAGCGTGCCGCAGGCCACGCAGCGCCGCTGCGGCGCGGCTATCAGGACGCCTCCGGGTCGGCGACCGTCTCGAGCGCGTCCTCCGCCGGGACCTCGACGGGCGCGGTGACACCGTCGGCGCCGGCGTCGGCCGACGCGGCGGGCACGAGCTCGCCGTCTTCGAGGACGAGCGGCTCCTCGTCGGCGGGCACGAGCTCGTCCGTCGGCTGGTTGGCGAGCGCCTGGTGGGAGTCCAGGCCGCAGTAGCGCGAGCCGGGGAGCGCGGCGTTCGGGCAGCGCCGGCCGGTCGACATCACCGCGGCGCAGCGGCCCTGCGTCTCCTCCTCCTCGTAGCCGGACTCCTGCTCCTCGGCGGCGAACTCCGTCTCGGACTTGATGTCGATCCGCCAGCCGGTCAGGCGGGCGGCGAGGCGCGCGTTCTGGCCCTCGCGGCCGATCGCCAGCGAGAGCTGGTCGTCGGGGACGATGACCGTCGCCTGCTTGCCGTCGTCGTCGACGAGCACCTCGCGCACGCGTGCGGGTGACAGGGCCTTGGCGACGAAGCGGGCGGGCTCGTCGTTATAGGGGATGATGTCGATCTTCTCGCCGCGCAGCTCGGAGACGACCATCCGCACGCGCGAGCCGCGCGGGCCGACGCAGGCGCCGACCGGGTCGACCCCGTCGGCGTGCGAGACGACCGCGATCTTCGAGCGGTACCCAGGCTCGCGAGCGACGTTCGCGATCTCGACGAGACCGTCGGCGATCTCGGGCACCTCGAGCTCGAAGAGCTTCTTGATGAGCTCGGGATCGCGGCGCGAGACGATGATCGAGGGGCCCTTCGTGGAGGGCGAGACCTCCTTGATGACGGCCTTCACGCGCTGGGAGTGGTCGTAGCGCTCGCCCTCGACCTGCTCGGACTTCGGCAGCAGCGCCTCGACGCGCTCGCGCAGCTGCACGAGCGTGTAGCGGCTGTCGGACTGCTGCACGATGCCCGTGATGAGCTCGCCGACGCGGTCGCGGTACTCCTCGAACATCATGTCGCGCTCGGCCTCGCGGATGCGCTGCAGGATGACCTGCTTGGCCGTCTGCGCGGCGATCCGCCCGAAGTCGCCGGGCGTGACGTCCTGCTCGGTGATCTGGTCCTTGTACTCCTCGAACTTCGCGGGGTCGATCTCCGGGTCCGACGGCTCGACCATCTCTCCCGTCTCGGGGTCGTACGTCGTGCCCTCGTCGATCGTCTCGACGATGAGATGCGCCTCGAGGCGCTCGGGGATGATGAGCTCGATGACGCGGAAGTCCGCGGTCTCGGGATCGAGCTCGACGCGCGCGTACTTCGCGGAGTCGGGCTGCTTCTTGTAGGCGGAGAGCAGCGCGTCCTCGAGGGCCAGTCGCAGCTTCTCGGGCGCGATGCCCTTCTCCTTCGCGAGGACCGTCATCGCATCCAGGATGTCGCGGGACATAGGGCTACCTCACTCCTCGATCAGGTGGGAACGCTGGATCTCGGCGTACCGGATCGCTACGAGCGCGCCGTCAGCGGCGATCGTCACCTCGTCATCCGATGCGCCGACGAGCTCGCCGGTGAAGGAGCGTTGGCCGTCATGGTCGCCGCGCGTACGCACACGCGCCTTGCGGCCAAGAAAGCGCTGGAAATGCTGGGGCTTTGAGAGCGGGCGCTCGGTGCCGGGGGAGGACACCTCGAGCGCGTAGCGCTCGCGCAGGTCGCCGAGCAGCTTGGTCACGCGCTCGCACAGGCCGAGCGTGACGCCGTCCGGATGGTCGATGAAGAGGCGCAGCGTGTGACCGCCGAGCACCTCCGCAAGCAGCACCTCGACGTCGGGCTCGCTGGCGGCGAGCCGGGCCTCGATGTCGGTTTGGATGGTGCTCACGGTGAATCTCCTCTTGACAACAAAAAAAGCGGGCGAGCGCCCACTTCCGGTCCTGCCACCGGCCCGTAGCCGGTGCGAAAGCTGTCTGGCGAGGATAGCACTGCCCCTCGGGGCGACCTTCCGCTTCGGGGTGTCAGAAGCCCCGTCTGAGGGCCGCGGCGCGGCGCGAGGCGGCCAGCCGTGCAACGTGCTCGCAGTCGGGTGCGACGAGGTCGTCGGGACGGGCAGTCACGTGGTCGTCGCCCGGCCCGCACTCGAAGTAGGCCTGTCCCGGCGAGGTAGTGACGGCGACAAGCGTGTCGTCGCCTTCGCCGCCCCGGATCGTGCCACGGTTGGAGCGCAGGACGTCGTTGCCGGCGCCGCCGTCGAGCAGCACCGAGAGCCCGTTGAAGTCGGGCGCGTTGTCGATCGCTCCCCAGTCGTTGCCGTCGCCGAGCGCGACGTCCGCGCGGCAGGCCGCGTCGCAGCCGAAGAAGATCGGGCCGTCCGGTCGCGCGCAGCTCACCTTGTTCAGCCCGAGCGGCAGGCAGCCCAGGACGAGCAGCACGCCGGGATCCGATACCACGACCCGCGTCGAGGTCCACGTCAGCGTGACGTGATTGGCCTCGCCCGACCACGCCGTGTACCGCAGCTCCTTCGAGCCCGAGGTGCTCGCCGTCCCGGCCAGCGCCGGCGGTGCGAGCAGGCCGCCACCGGCGACGACCAGCGCTACGACGAGGAGGCTCCTACGCATCTCCCCCGACAGGTTAGGCGGCTGCCGCGTCCGTGTCGAATGCTGTGTCGGGCTCGCAGCGGTCTCGCCGGCGTCACGCGGCGCGGGCGCGGGAGCGATCGCGGTACAGGCGGTAGTCCGCCCGCTCGGGGCGCAGGCAGCAGGCGAGCGCGAACGGCTTGCGCGCCTCGGTGTGGCGGCCGAGTTGCTGCAGGCAGCGGCCGAGACAGAACTGCGCGTAGTCGTTGGTCGGCGCGCGCTCGACGACCGCCTCGAACTCCGCCGCCGCCTCGGTGTAGCGCTGCGAGCCGAACAGCGCCCGGCCGAGCGCCTCGCGGATCGAGGTCTTGTCGGGCTCGAGATCGCGGACGCGCGCGAGCGGCACGGCGGCGGCGTGGAAGTCGCGCTCCTCGAGCAGCCGCATCCCGTTCCGAAAGAGCTCGTAGGTGTCGTGCTGACCCATGCTCCCGAGGATACGACGCGCGCCGTACGGCACCGCCGGTCGGACGCCGCTCAGCGCCGCGGGCGGGCGAGCCGCGGCGGCAGCGCCCACCACGCTCGCAGCTGCCCGCGCACACCGCGCCCGGACGCGAGCACCCGGCGCAGGGCCGCGCGCTGCGCCGGCGTCGGGCGCCCGGCGCCGTAGCCGTAGCGCGCCGCCGTCAGCGCGCGCAGGTAGCCCTCGGCCGCCGTGTCGCGATAGCGCGCCGCCAGCGTCTCGAGCGTCGTGTGCGGGCTCGGTGAGCGGCCGGTGCGCCGCAGCGCGCGGCGCAGCTCGGCCAGGGCGCCGGCTCCGGCGTCGTCGGCGTCGAATGGGCCGCGCCGGCGCCGGCGGAGGACGGCGAGCGCGATGGCGCCCGCCGCGAGCAGGCCGGCGAGCACGATCGCGCCGACGGGCAGCCCCGAGCCGGACTCCTGGCCGGAGCCCGATGCCGACGGGTCGAACTCCGCGGACGGGTCGCGCTCGCGGCCGGTGTTCGGCAGCGGGTCGCGCAGCGGGGTCGCGAGCCCCGGCCCGGTCGCGGCGACGTCGGTCGTCTGCGAGCGCGCGGGCGCCTCGGCGGGCGTGGGGTCGCGGGTGACCCAGCCGATGCCGGGGAAGTACACCTCGACCCAGGAGTGCGCGTCGATGTCGCGCACGACGTACTCGCGGCGATCGCGATCGTACGAGCCGGGCGCGAAGCCCGCAGCGACGCGCGCGGCGACGCCGGCGAAGCGCAGCAGCAGGGTCATCGCGCCCGAGAACTGCTGGCAGTACCCCTCGCGCCGGCCGAAGAGGAAGTCGGCGAGCGGGGCGTCGCTGCGGCGCGGGTCCTCGGAGTACGTGTAGCCCTGCTTGAGGTGCTGCTCGACGGCGAGCACGAGCTCGTACGGCGTGTCCGACCGCTCGCGCAGGCGGCGTGCGAGGTCGTACACGCGCCGGTATGGCGAGCTCTCGATCGCGGCGATCGTCTCCGGCGTCGGGTCCCCGTCGCCCCATGCCGGGATCAGGATCCGGGCCGTCGGGCCGACGCTGCCGCGCACGGCCGGCAGGCTCAGCGCGGTGAGGTCGGTGCCGAAGGTCTCCTCCGGCAGCCGCCCCCTCGACGCGATGCGCAGCTGCTCGCCCGTCGGTCGCGGCGTGTAGACGGTCGCGTTGTAGGCATTGCCGCGCTTGAGCGGCTTGCCGGTCGTCGAGAACGTCCCCGGCCCCGTCTGCACCGCGTCGCGCGGCGAGCGCGCGATGCCGAGCGTTCTCCCCGCCCCCACGAACTGCAGCGAGTTCAGCGCGCGGAAGGTCACGCGCAGCCGCTGCACCCACTCCGTGTGGGCCTCCGGCAGCTCTTCGTCCATCCCCGAGCTCGGGGAGTCCTCGCCCTGCACCCAGCGCGTGCCGTCGAACACCGGCAGGACGGTGGCCTTCCAGTAGGCGCGGTGGCGCGCCCGTACGCGCAGCACCTCGCGGCCGGTGCGCGCGTCGAGCGGCGCGTAGTCGTGGTTCCAGTCGAAGCGCTGGCTCGCGCCCGCGCTCAGCGATTGCGCGAGGTTCTCGTAGTCCAGCAGCGCCGAGTCGCGGTCGAGGCCGGGCCCGAGCACGAGCCCGGCGAAGAGCGCGGTCGCGACGAGCCCGGCCGCCATCGACGCCGTGTTGCGGTCGACGCGCTCGAGCCAGAGGAACGCGACGAGCAGCAGCGTGAACGCGGCGCCGCCCCAGAACTGATGCGCGGTGTCGCGCTGCATGACCGGGACGAGGTAGAGCGTGGCCAGCGGCACGGCCGCCACGAGCGGATAGCCGAGCGCGCCGCCGCGCCGCGGAGCGAAGGCCAGCAGCGCCGCGAGCGCCACGAGCGCGGTGCCGCCGAGCGTGATGACGATCCGCGTCCACTCGTCGACGCCGTGGTAGGGCACGCGCACGTTCGGCACGGTGCTCAGGCCCTGGTTGATGCCGGCCGCGAGCTCGTCCCACGCGCGCGGGCGCAGGAAGTGACCGGTGACGCCGGCGGCGACAAGCGCGACGAGCAGCAGCGCTGCTGCGACGAGCACCATCACGGCGGCGCGCTGCCAGCCCGGGAGGCCCCGCCGCGCGACCGCGACGAGCACGGCTCCGGCGACGAGAGCGGCGAACAGCGCCGCGGTCATCGCGCCGCCCGCGGCGGGATCGACCATCCGCCCCCATGTCCGCGCGCCGAAGGCGGCGAGCAGGAGGAACGCGCACAGCCGGGTCGCGGCGACCGGCAGGTGTGCCGCGCTCGCGCGCGGTGCGCGCGCGGGCGCGGCGCCGGCGGGCAAGGCCGCGGCGCTCATACCCGGCCTCGAACCGGCGCCCGCTGCATGGTGCGCGCGCGCCGCGTGCCCATGAGGTAGCCGCTGCAGCCCGCGACCGCGAATGCCGGCGTGCGCTCGGCGAGCGTGCCGGGGACGACCAGCACGCGCGCCGCCCCGTGCCCGCCGCCGAGCGCCGGTGGCAGCGCCGCCCGCACCCGCGCGCTCACGAACACGATCGGGCCGCGCCGCTGCGCGACGCTCGAGAGCGACAGCGCGCCCGTCGGCCCGATCAGCGCGAGGCGCGCGTGGACCTGCGGCCAGCCAGTCAGCGTGCCCGTGAGCTCGGTCGGGCGGCGGTCGCCGGGCAGCAGCACGCCGCAGCCGCCCGTCGAGGCGAGGACGTGCGCGAGCGAGGCCGCCGCGCGCACCGCCGCGTCGAGGTCCTCCTCGGACGCCGCGCCGCGCGGGTCGAGCGCGACGAGCGGCTGGCTCGAGCCGTCGGCGCGCAGGTAGCGCTCCTGCGGCTCGGCGCCGCGCGCGATCGCCGGCCAGAAGATCCGCGAAGCGGGCGTGCCGTCGCGCAGCGGGCGGATGCCGTCGAGCTCGACCTCGGCGCCGATGAGCTTGCGGGCGTTGCGCGCGATCCGCGCGGCGTCGCCACCGCCCGCGCCGCTCGAGACGACCTCGATGCGCGGCAGCACGAGGATCTCGTCGTGGCGCGGGGCCGGCCGGGCGAGCACCTCGCGGGTGCACAGGCCAAGCGGATCCGCGACGACGACGCTCGCCAGCGCCAGCTCACGGCGCCCGCGGCGCGAGAAGCGCGCGTCGATGCGCACCCGCGCACCGCGCCGGCCGGCGCGCAGCTCCGCGGGGCGCGCGAGCAGCGGGTCGTGCACCTGCGCCGTCGGCAGCGCGAGGGTCCCGGCACGGACCTCGAGCACGATGCTCACCGGCTCGTCTTCGACGACGCGCGTCGCGCCGAGCGTGCGCGCCACGACGACCCCGCGGGTCGCGAGCACGACCCAGGCCACGCTGCCCGCCGCGATCGCGGTCAGCGCGATGCCCGCCACCCACAGCGGCTCGGCGTCGAACAGCATCGCGGTGAGGATCAGCGCGAGCCCCAGCAGGCCGGTGGCGAGCGCCGGTCTCACCGCAGTTACAACGCCGGAGTCGCGGCCACCGCGTCGGCGACTACGAGCTCACCGCTGGCCTCGTGCGCCTCGGGCGTCAGCACGATGCGATGCGCGAGGACCGAGCCGACCATCTGCTGGACGTCGTCGGGCAGCGCGTGGTCGCGGCCGGCGAGCAGGGCTCGCGCCTTCGCGGCGCGCAGCAGCAGCAGGCCGGCGCGCGGGCTCGCACCGAGCTCGACGCGCAGGTCCTCGCGCGTGTGCGTGAGCAGCGCCACGATGTAGTAGCGCAGCGCCTCGGATGCGCGCACCCGCGTCGCGGCGTCCTGCGCGCCGAGCAGCTCGGCGGCATCGGCGACCATCTCGAGCGACGCGACGCGGTCGCCGGACTCGTGCGCGGCCAGCATCCCGGCCTCGCCCGCGGCGTCCGGGTAGCCGAGCGAGAGGCGGACCATGAAGCGGTCGACCTGCGCCTCGGGCAGCGGGTAGGTGCCCTCGTACTCGATCGGGTTCTGGGTCGCGAGCACGAGGAACGGTCGCGCGAGCTCATGCGTATGCACGTCGACCGTGACGCGGCGCTCCTGCATGCACTCGAGCAGGCCCGACTGCGTCTTCGGCGATGCGCGGTTGATCTCGTCGACGAGCACGACGTTCGCGAAGATCGGCCCTGGCCGGAACTCGAAGCGGCTCTCGCGCTGGTTGAAGATGCTCGTCCCGACGACATCGGCGGGCAGCAGGTCGGCGGTGCACTGGATGCGCGCGAACTCGAGATCAAGCGAGCGTGCGAGGGCGCGGGCGAGCGTCGTCTTGCCGACCCCGGGGAGATCCTCGATGAGCACGTGGCCGCCGGCGAGCACCGCGATGACGAGATGCTCGATGACGTCGTCGCGCACCTCCGCCGCGCGGCTGACGTTCGTCGCGACGCGGCGCGCGAGCGCCACGGCCGCCTCGATCTCGGAGTCGGTGAGCCGCTCCGCGCCCGCGCGTTCCATCAGCGGGGCCTCGGTCCCGGTGTCGTGATCGCGCGAGGGGTCACTAGGCCGCCGGGCCTGTCGTCTCCGGCTCGACGAGCATGCGCAGGACGATGACAGCGTCGAGCACGGCTCGCGCCACCTCCGCTTTGGACGCGCGCGCGACGTGTGTCTCCCCCGCCGCCGTGATGATCGTCACCTCGTTGTCGGGGGACTCGAAGCCGATGTCCGTGCGCGCGATGTCGTTGACGACGACCGCGTCGACCCCCTTGCGCGCGAGCTTGTCGCGGCCGTGGTCCAGTGCTCCCTCGCCGTGCTCGGCGGCGAAGCCGACGAGCGTCTGGTCGGGGCGCCGCGACGCGGCGAGGCCGGCGAGGATGTCCGGCGTGCGCTCGAGCTCGACGCGCATCCGCTCGTCGGCGGCCTTCTTGAGCTTGCCGGCGAAGCTGCGCGCCGGGCGGAAGTCGGCGACGGCGGCTGCCATGAGCAGGACGTCGGAGCGCTCGAAGGCCGTGGCGCACGCGTCCTGCAGCTCGGCGGCGGTCTCGACATCGACGTAGCGCATGCGCGTGTCGCGCGGCAGCGCGACGTTCGCGGCCACGACCGTGACGTCCGCGCCGAGCGCGGACGCCTGCTCGGCGAGTGCGAAGCCCATCCGCCCCGACGAGCGGTTGCCGACGAAGCGCACGGCGTCGATCGGCTCGCGCGTGCCGCCGGCGGTGACGAGCACGCGCACCCCGGCGAGCGGTGCGGGTCCGCCGGCCGACGCCGCGCCCGGCCCGCCCGGCACGAGCGCCTCGGCGGCGGCGAGCAGGTCGGCCGGCTCGGGCAGGCGGCCCGGCCCGGCCTCGCCGTGCGAGGCGAGGCGGCCGGCGCCCGGCTCGAGCACCGTCACGCCGCGCGCGCGCAGCGTCGCGACGTTCGCGCCGGTCGCCGGATGCGCCCACATGTGGTTGTTCATCGCGGGCGCGACGAGCACCGGGCAGGTGGCGGCGAGCGCCGCGCTCGTCAGGAGGTTGTCGGCGAGGCCGTGCGCGAGCTTTGCGATCGTGTTCGCCGATGCCGGCGCGACGACGAAGACGTCGGCGTTGCGGACGAGCTCGAGGTGCGAGAGCGGGTCGTGGTCGGGCTGCGGCTGGCCGGGGAACGCGCCGCGCGCCGGGTCGCGCTCGAACTCGTCGGTCAGGACGGGCGCGCCGCTCAACGCGGCGAAGGAGGCGGTCCCGACGAAGCGCGTGCTCGCGGGGGTCTGCACGACCCGCACCGCGTGGCCGGCGGCCGTCGCGAGGCGGACGAGCTCAAGCGCCTTGTAGGCGGCGATCCCACCACTGACGCCGAGCAGGATCCGGGCCATGGCGGGGTGTGAGTCCTAGCGGTACTGGTACTTGATCTTGCCGGCAGCGACTTCCTCGAGCGCGATCGTGAGGTAGTTCTTGGAGCCGGTGTCGACCATCGGTGGCGGGAACTCGTCGAACGTCCCCTCGCCGAGGTTGTGGTAGTACGAGTTGATCTGGCGCGCCCGCTTGGCCGCGACGAGAACGGATGCGTAGTTGGAGTCGACGTTCTCGAGGAGGCGGTCGATGCGAGGAGAGATCATGCGTGACAGGGTAGCCGACCCCACCGGCGCTGCGGGGCGACTGACGAGCCCGGCGCCGGTCGCCGGGCGTCAGCGGCCACGGCCGCCGGCGAGGATGCCCCCGCGAGCTCGCGCAAGCGCTGCGCGTCGCTTCCCACGAGCGCGAGCGTACTCCCGGTGCGCGCGGTCGAGCTCGTCATGCAGCGCCGCGTGGCGGCGGTGCAGGTCGGCTGCTTCAGTCGGCGAGGGTCCGCTCGAGCAGGTCGACTGAGCTACGGCGAGGAGCTCGTCCTCCACGCGCGTCGCGCAGCCGGGCGCGGCAGCGCCGAGATCCGCCGAGGCATGTCTCGACAGCGGCCCGTGCAGCGGATGGGCGGCTTCCCGGCCAGGCGCGGCGCTGCTCATCGGCCGTGCGCTCCGCGCGAGCGCGATCGGCGATCGGCCGCGGGCTCGCCGGCGTGGTCGCGATCGACCTCGTCGGAGCGCGGCGCCCGCGTGCCAGCTCAGTCGCCGCACGACGGCGCGGTAGCGATCGCGGTTGCGCGCGACGAGGAAGCGCCGGAACGCGTGCCGACGGCGCGGCCCGCGCGCGTCGTCGACAATCGCCGCGCGTGCGATGCACGCGCACGGCCACGGCGAGCTCGCGCGAGGCAGGTCCAGCCCCGCCTGCCACAGCGCCACCGCGAGCGCTCGCGTCGACGTAGATCGGCCGGCGCCGAAGCGCTCGTCGAAGCCGCCGACGCCGTGCCGACCGCGATCGCGCCGGAGCACTGAGGCAGTGTCGACGCCGCGCGTAGTCGACGAGGCGCACATCGGCGCGGCCGACGCGGCCATGCGGCGTCCCGGCGCCGTCGCTCCAGATCGAGCGCGCCGTCCTGATCGCCGAGCCGTCAGGACAGCAGCACCACGCGGGCCGACCGCGGCCGGCGTCCGGGCGCGTCGCGCAGCGTCTGCAGCAGCCGCGCGGCGCAGCCCGCGTGCAGCTAGGCGTCCTCGTGGACGCACGCAGCAGGTGCTCGGCGCCGCGCCTCGCGTCAGCGCGAGGTGCCAGACCGCTAGACGCGGCCGAGGTCGTTGCCGTCGTGCGAGGATCCGAGCGCGCCCGTGCGCCGCGAGCGTCCCGCGCATACGACGCGCATGCTCGTCGTCCGCGGGTCGTTCAGCACGAGCAGCAGCTCAGACGCGGGCGTCTGCGCCGCGATCGAGCGGATCGCGACCGCTGGCAGCGCGGCGACGTCGCGCGTGAGGATGACGGCGTAGCTGACCTCCGGCACGCCGGCCGTCATCTCAGCCAGCGTGATCCGCCGTGTTCAACGTCGCGGCGCGCACGGCGCGCACGAGCTCGGCTACGGCGTCCTCCAGGCGGTCGTTGACGACGACGCGCGCGAACTCGTCCTGCGCGGCGAGCTCGCGCTCGGCGGTCAGCAGCCGCTTCTCGACCTGCTCGGGCGCGTCGGTGCCGCGACCGACGAGCCGGGCGCGCAGCGCGTCGAGCGACGGCGGGGCGATGAAGACCTGGATCGCCTCGGGCATCGTCTCGCGCACCTGGCGGGCGCCCTGGACCTCGATCTCGAGGACGACAGGCGCGCCCGACGCCATCCGGGTCTCGAGCTCCGAGCGCAGGGTCCCGTAGCGCGCGCCCGCGTAGTCGGCGTGCTCGACGAAGTCGCCGTCGTCGACGTGGCGCTCGAACTCCTCGGGGGTCATGAAGTGGTAGTCGACGCCCTGGGTCTCCCCCGTGCGCGGCCGACGGGTCGTCGCCGAGACCGACAGCTCGAGGTCGGGCATCTGCTCGCGCAGCGAGCGGATCAGCGTGCCCTTGCCGACGCCCGACGGGCCCGTGATGACGACCGCTCGCGGCACGCCGCGGGGGTTCGCTAGCGGCGCAGCAACGAGACGAGCTCGTCGCGCTGGCGCTGCGACAGGCCGCCGATGGTCTTGCTCGGCGAGATGCGGCACTGCGTGAGGACCTTGTTGACCTTCACGCGGCCGTACTTCGGCACCGCGAGCAGCATGTCGAAGACCTTGGCGGTCTCGACGTACTCCGGCGGATCCATCAGCAGCGTGTGGATCGATTCGCGCCCGGCCTTGAGGTTGCGCTTGAGCTGGGCGCGCTTCGTGCGCACCTCGTTGGCGCGCTCGAGCGCGTCGAGGCGCTGCGTGAGCGAGCGTTCTGGAGCCGCCGAGTGCTTGGTTGCGGTGTTGGTGGGCGGCGTCATGCGACGTGGCGATACTACATCTTCACTTCGGGGCCGCAACCCTGATCACCGGGAATCGGCCGATTTCACATCGACCTGAACTTGAGGTTCAGATTCATGGAGGCAGGTCGAGCCCGATCCCGCAATTTGCAGGGATTTAAGTTCTCTTGCAATTCGCGTGCCTGCGGCGGGATCGCGAAAACTCTCGGTCCCGACAGCGACCAGAGTTGCGCCCGCGTGTAGCAGGTCGAGCGCATGCGTGCCGTGTGTCACACCGCCCATCCCAACGATCGGAACGGCTACCCGGCGCGCCACCGCTCCAATCTGCGCGAGCGCGATGCTCCGGATTGTAGGACCCGACAACCCGCCCGTCGCGCCACCCAGCCACGGCCGTCCGCCGGAGCCCGGTGCAACCGCGCTTGCACGCAGCGTGTTGATCAGCGAGACGGCGTCGGCGCCCTCCGCCTCGGCAGCGAGCGCGACTGCGGCGACGTCGGCCGTGTTCGGCGTGAGCTTCACGATCAGGGGCTTGCTCGTCAGCGGCCGGACCGCTCGCAGGAGCGCCGCGAGCGATTGCGGGTCGGCCCCGATGTCGAGGCCGGTCTTGACGTTCGGGCACGAGACGTTCAGCTCGATCGCGGCGACCTCGTCGCGCGCATCGATCGCCTCGACGAGCTGTGCGACCTCGCTCGCGGTCGAGCCCATGACGTTCGTGATGAGCGGGACGGGAAGCTCGGCGAGGCGAGGCAGGTCGTGCTCGAGGTAGCCGTGCAGTCCGCGGTTGGGCAGCCCGATCGAGTTGATGAGCCCGGCCTGCGCCTCCCACAGCCGCGGCGGCGGGTTGCCCTCGCGCGGAAGCAGCGTGATCGTCTTGGAGACGAACGCGCTGAAGGGGAACTGGTCGAGTAGCGCGTCGCCGAACGCGCGCCGCGCGGCGATGGCGTCGAACGTGCCCGAGCCGTTGACGATCGGGTGCGCGAGGGCGATGCCGCAGAACTCGGTCAATGGACTGGGACCCTGTCGATGCGCGCAGCGTCGAGCACGGGGCCGTCGACGCAGACGCGCAGGTAGCCGCCGTCGCGGACGGGCACGACGCAGCCGAAGCAGGCGCCGAAGCCGCACGCCATGCCGGCCTCGAGGGCGAGCTGGGCGGGCACGCCGCGCTGGTCGCACAGCGCGCGGACGGCTTCGAGCATCCGCGGCGGGCCGCAGGAGTAGACGACGGCGTGATCGCCGGCGTCGAGCGCGTCGCGCAGGAGGTCGGTGACGAGCCCGTGATGGCCGACCGTGCCGTCGTCGGTGGCGATGGTGAAGTTACCTTCGAACACCTTCGCGCCCTCCGCGTGCGCCGCGTCGCGGAAGCCCAGCAGGATCGCCGGCTCCGCTCCCCCGTCGCCCAGCACGCGCGCCCATGCCGCCAGCGGCGGGATGCCGACGCCGCCGCCCACGAGGATCGCTCGCCTGCCGTCGTGCGGCAGCTCGAAGCCCTCGCCCAGAGGACCGGTGATCCACAGCTCCTCGCCGGGTGCGAGCTCGCACAGGCGCCGCGTGCCGGGCCCCACGTCCTCGAACATGAAGCTCAGCTGCCCGTCGGCCGCGCCGAGGAAGGAGAACGCGCGCGGGACGAACGGTCGCTCGTCGACCCCCGCCCCCCAGCGCTCGGCGCTCGCGAGCATGTAGAACTGGCCCGGCCACGGCTGCGGGCCGTCGAGGTCGGCGGCGTGCAGCACGCGGTACGCGCCGACGTCGTCGGCGCCGGTCACCGCGACGCGGCGCCGGCCAAACGGCGCCTGCACCCTCACGAGACCCTCGACCGCTCCGCGGCCGAGCCGTCGCGCGCAGCCGTGGAGGCCGCGCCGCCCGCGGCCCGCCCGCGGTGGATCTCCTGCAGCGACAGCACCTCGGGCGCGCCGCCGCGCGCCGCCGCGATCGCGCGGGCCGCGGCATGGCCGCCCGACAGCGTCGTGATGCACGGGATCCCGCGCGTGGTCGCCGCGCGGCGGATCTCCCAGCCGTCGGCGCGGGCGCCCGAGCCCGTGGGCGTGTTGATGATGAGGTCGACCTCGCCGGCCTCGATGCACTCGGCGACGTTCGGCGACCCCTCGCCGATCTTCTGCAGGACGTCGTCGACGCGCACCCCCATGCCGCGGATCGCCTGCGCGGTGCCCGCGGTGGCGACGACGCGGAAGCCGAGGTCGCCGAGCAGCGCCGCGATGCCTGACGCGCCGGCCTTGTCGCCGTCGGTCACGGTGATGAAGACCGTCCCGGCGCGCGGCAGCTGCGAGCCGGCGGCGGCCTGAGCCTTGGCGAACGCCGTCGGGAAGTCGCGCGCGATGCCCATGACCTCGCCGGTCGAGCGCATCTCGGGCCCGAGCACGGCGTCCGAGCCCGCGAAGCGGTCGAACGGCAGCACGGCCTCCTTGACGCAGACGTGATCGGTCGGCATCGCCTCCGACGGCAGGCCGAGGTCCTCGATGCGCTCGCCGAGCATGATCCGGCAGGCCATCTTCGCGAGCGGCACGCCGATCGCCTTGGAGACGAACGGCACCGTCCGCGACGCGCGCGGGTTCGCCTCGATGATGTAGAGGTCGCCGGCGTAGACGGCGTACTGGATGTTGATGAGGCCGAGCGTGCCGAGCGCGAGCGCGATGCCGCGCGTCGTCGCGCGGATCTCCTCGAGCATCTCCGGGCCGAGCGAGTGCGGCGGCAGGACGCAGGCGCTGTCGCCCGAGTGGATGCCCGCCTCCTCGACGTGCTGCATGATCCCGCCGATCCAGACGTCGGCGCCGTCGCACAGCGCGTCGACGTCGAGCTCGATCGCGTTCTCGAGGAAGCGGTCGAGGAAGATCTCGCGTGGGGGGGCGTCAGGAGGCGGTGCCGTGCGACGCAGGTAGTCCGCGAGGCCTTCCTCGTCGTAGACGATCTCCATCGCGCGGCCGCCGAGCACGTAGCTCGGCCGCACGAGCAGCGGGAAGCCGACGCTCGCGCTGGCTTCGAGCGCCGCCTGGCGCCCTTGCGCGGTCGCGTACGGCGGCGCCTTGTAGCCGAGGCGGTCGAGCAGCTCGCCGAAGCGGCCGCGGTCCTCCGCGAGGTCGATCGCGTCGACGCTCGTGCCGAGGATCGGCACGCCGCGCTCCTGCAGGCCCGCGGCGAGCTTCAGCGGCGTCTGGCCGCCGAACTGCACGATCACCCCTTCGGGCTGCTCGATCTCGACGACCCCGAGCACGTCCTCGAGCGTCAGCGGCTCGAAGTACAGGCGGTCGGAGGTGTCGTAGTCCGTCGAGACCGTCTCCGGGTTGCAGTTGATCATCACGGCGTCGCGCCCCGACGCGCGCACGGTCATCGCGGCGTGCACGCAGCAGTAGTCGAACTCGATGCCCTGGCCGATGCGGTTGGGTCCGGCGCCGAGGATGACGACGCTCGGCCGCTCACCGCGGCGCACCTCGTGGCGCGGCTGTGAGTCGCGCTCCCAGCCGGAGTAGAAGTACGGGGTCTCGGCGGCGAACTCGGCGGCGCAGGTGTCGACGGCGCGATAGCTGCGCGTGCCGGAGAAGGGTCCAGACGGGTCCTTCGCCAGTGCCTGCAACTCCCGCAGGAACCACAGGTCGATGTGCGTCGCGCGCGTTGACCTCCTCCGCCGACGCGCCCGCGCGAAACGCCGCGAGCAGCACGTCGTAGCGCTCCGAGCTCGGCCGCTCCAGGCGCGCGAGCAGCTCCTCGCGCGTACCGCCGACGTCGGCGGTCGCGTCCAACTCGCGGCTGCGCATCGCCTTCGCGAACGCCTGCTGGAACGTGCGCCCGATCGCCATCGCCTCGCCGACGGACTTCATGTGCGTCGACAGCCGCTGGTCGGAGCCCGCGAACTTCTCGAACGCGAAGCGCGGCCACTTCACGACGACGTAGTCGATCGTCGGCTCGAACGACGCGGGCGTCAGGCGGGTGATGTCGTTGTCGATCTCCTCGAGCGCGTAGCCGACCGCGAGGCGCGCGGCGATCTTCGCGATCGGAAAGCCCGTGGCCTTCGAGGCGAGCGCGGACGACCTCGACACGCGCGGGTTCATCTCGATGACCATGATCTCCTCGGTCTCGGGATTGACCGCGAACTGCACGTTCGAGCCGCCGGTCTCGACCCCGACCGCGCGGATCACCGTGAAGGCCTGGTCGCGCAGGCGCTGGTAGAGGCGGTCGGTGAGCGTCTGCTGCGGGGCGACCGTGACGCTGTCGCCGGTGTGGACGCCCATCGGGTCGACGTTCTCGATCGAGCAGACGATCACGCAGTTGTCGTTGCGGTCGCGCATGACCTCGAGCTCGAACTCGCCCCAGCCGATGACCGACTCGTCGAGCAGGATCTGCGAGATCGGCGACGCGTCGAGGCCGCCGCGGACGATCTGGCGAAACTCCTCGGGGGTGCGCGCGATGCCGCCGCCGCGCCCGCCGAGCGTGTACGCCGGGCGGATGATGATCGGCAGGCCGATGTCGATCATCGCGTCGTCGGCCTCTTGGGCGGTCGTCGCGATCGCGCTGCGCGGCATCTTCAGGCCGGCGCGCTCCATCGTGATGCGAAACTCGTCGCGGTCCTCGGCGCGGCAGATCGCTTCGTAGTTCGCGCCGATGAGCTCGACGCCGAACTCCTCGAGCGTGCCGTCCTCGTGCAGCGCCTTGGCGAGGTTCAGCGCGGTCTGGCCGCCGAGCGTCGGCAGCAGCGCGTCGGGGCGCTCGCGCTCGATGACCTGGCGCACGGGGCCGGGCAGGAGCGGCTCGACGTACGTCGCGTCGGCGAACTCCGGGTCGGTCATGATCGTCGCCGGGTTGGAGTTCACGAGCACGACCTCGTAGCCCTCCTCGCGCAGGACCTTGCAGGCCTGCACGCCGGAGTAGTCGAACTCGGCCGCCTGGCCGATGACGATCGGGCCGGAGCCGAGGATGAGGATGCGCTGGATGTCGTCTCTGCGCGGCATGTCCGTTAGACCCCGGCCTTCGCGGCGCTCAGGAAGCGGTCGAAGAGGTAGAGGGAGTCGTTCGGGCCCGGTCCCGCCTCGGGGTGGTACTGGACCGTCGAGGCCGGGACGTCGAGCAGCGTGAGCCCCTCGACGGTGCCGTCGTAGAGGTTGACGTGCGTGAGCTCGGCGGCCCCGAAGTCGGTCTCCCAGCGCACGGGCTGCGAGGTGTCCATCCGCGCGGCGCCGCCCGGCGGGCGGACCGCGAAGCCGTGGTTCTGGGAGGTGATCTCGATCTTCTGCGTCGTGAGGTCCTTGACGGGGTGGTTGGCGCCGCGGTGGCCGAAGGGCAGCTTGTAGGTCTTCAGGCCGACGGCCTGGCAGAGCAGCTGATGGCCGAGGCAGATGCCCCACACCGGCCGCTTGCCGACGACGCCGCGCACGGTCTGCACGATGTGGTCGAGCGCCGCCGGGTCGCCGGGGCCGTTGGCGAGGAAGACGAGGTCGGCGTCGCGGGCGAGCAGCTCCTCGGCGGTGACGCTGCACGGGTGCAGCTCGACGACCGCGCCGCGCTGCACGAGGTGGCGCACGATCGAGAGCTTGATGCCGGTGTCGATCGCGACGATGCGCGGGCCGTCGCCGGAGCCGTGGACGGTCATCGCCTTCGGCGTGACCTCGGCCGCGAGGTCGAGCCCGTGCATCGGCGGCCTCGGCCCGCACCCGCTCCATCGCCTCCGCGTCGCTCGTCGACGCGGGGAAGACCCCGCCGCGCATCGAGCCGGCGTCGCGGATGTGCCTGACGAGCGCGCGCGTGTCGACCTCGGAGATCGCCGGCACGCCGCAGTCGGTCAGCCAGTCCAGCCAGCCGCGCTCGGCGCCGGGGGCGTCCTCGGTGTTCATCGCGGCGCGCATGACGACGGCGCGCGCCCAGATGCGCTCGGACTCCATCGCCTCCGCGGAGGTGCCGTAGTTGCCGATGTGCGGATAGGTGAACGTGATGATCTGGCGGGCGAAGCTCGGGTCGGTGACCGACTCCTGGTAGCCGGACATGCCGGTCGTGAAGACGACTTCGCCGGTCGCCGCGTCCGGCGCGCCGCAGGCGATCCCGTCGAAGCGGGTGCCGTCCTCGAGCAGGACGTAGGCGGAGGCGGCCGCGCGCGAAGATGAAGGGTTTCGCCCTCCGGTCCTCGCAAGCTCGGACCTTCGGTCGACGTTACTCATGCCGCGCTCAGCATGATCGACCGCTCACGCCACGCGACGGCCCCGGCCGCGACCGTCATCAAGACCTTCCCGCGCAACGCCCGCCCCGCGAAGCAGCAGTTCTCCGAGCGCGACTCGTAGCCGGCCTCCCCCACGATCCACTCCGTCTCGAGGTCGACGAGCACGAGGTTCGCGGCCTCGCCGACGGCGATCGACGGGACGAGCAGGTCGAGCAGGCCGAGGCCCGAGGTCAGCTTCTCGACGGCGAGCGCGAGCTCGAGGTGGCCGGGCGCGACGAGGTCCGTGTAGACGGCGGCGAACGCGGTCTCGAGGCCGGTGGTCCCCATCGGCGCCTGCTCGAACGGGACCTCCTTCTCGTCGCGCGCGTGCGGCGCGTGATCGGTCGCGATGCAGTCGATCACCCCGCTGCGCAGCCCCTCGATGAGTGCCTGGCGGTCGGACTCCGAGCGCAGCGGCGGGTTCATCTTGCGGCGCGTGTCGAGGCCGCGGACGTCCTCGTCGGTCATCGTCAGATGATGCGGGCTCGCCTCGCAGGTGACCTGCACGCCGCGCGCCTTCGCGGCGGCGACGACCTCGACGGACTCGCGCGCCGAGAGGTGCTGGATGTGGATCCGCGCGCCCTCGTACTCGGCGAGGGCGCAGTCGCGGGCGATCATCGTCGACTCGCTCACGCTCGGGATCCCGAGCACGCCGAGCTCGGTCGAGATCGCGCCCTCGTGCATCGCGCCCTTGCCCGACAGCGCCGGATCCTCCTCGTGCAGCGCGAGCACGCCCCCGCAGAGGCGCTGGTACTGCAGCGCGCGCCGGAAGACGCCGGCGTCGGTGACCGGCCGGCCGTCGTCGGTGAAGGCGGCGGCGCCGAGCTCGCGCAGCTCGGCCATCTCGGTGAGCTCCTCGCCGTGCAGGCCGCGGGTGATCGCGGCCGTGAAGCCGACGGGCACGCGCGCCTCGCGCGCGGCGGCGTCGAGCAGCGCGCCGAGGATCGGCGCGGAGTCGACCACCGGCGAGGTGTTCGGCATCGCGACGATCGCGCAGTAGCCGCCGGCAGCGGCGGATCGCGTGCCGGTCTCGAGATCCTCCTTGTGCTCCTGGCCGGGCGTGCGCAGGTGCACGTGCGGGTCGACGAACGCCGGGAACAGGTGGCGGCCGGCGCCGTCGATCGTCTCGACGTCGGCACTCGCCTGCAGGCTGCCGGCGGCGCCGATCGCGGCGATCTCGCCGTCGCGGACGAGCACGTCGTGGGGGCCGTCGAGGTCCGTGCGCGGGTCGAGCACGTGCGCGCCGCGGACGAGCAGGTCGGCGGGGCGGGCGGGCGCGCGGACGAGCCGCGGCGCGGTAACCCGCGCCCCCGGCCCGCGCGGCTCGCTCCCTTCGCCGGGCTCCGGCATGAGGTAGGCAGGGCTCATGCGAGCTGCGGCTCGGTCGGCCGCGGGCCCGGGGCGCGAGTCACCCGCGCGCCGGCAAGCACCTCGTAGAGCACCGCCATCCGCACGACGACGCCGGCCTTGACCTGCATCGTGATGACCGCCTGCGGCGAGTCGACGACCTCGCCCGACAGCTCGACGCCGCGGTTGACCGGGCCTGGATGCATGAGCACCTGGCGCGGGCCGAGGCGGCGGCCGTTGATCTGGTAGCGCGCGGCGTACTCGCGCAGCGACGGCACGAACGCCTGGTCCATGCGCTCGTTCTGCATCCGCAGCGCGTAGACGACGTCGGCCTCGCGCAGGTCGTCGAGGTCGTAGCGCACCTCGCAGCCGAGCTGCTCGATGCCGCGCGGGATGAGCGTCGGCGGGCCGCAGACGGTGACGTGCGCACCCATCATCTTGAACGCGAGGATGTTCGAGCGCGCGACGCGAGAGTGCGAGACGTCGCCGACGATCCAGATGCTGCGGCCTTCCAGCGAGCCGAGCTTCTGGCGCAGCGTGTAGACGTCGAGCAGCGCCTGGGTCGGATGCTCGTGCTTGCCGTCGCCGGCGTTGACGATCGCGGCCGTCGTCCAGCCCGCGACGAGGTTCGCCGCGCCCGCGTAGGGCGAGCGGATGACGATCGCGTCGGGCGAGTGGGCGGTGAGCGTGAGGACCGTGTCCTTCAGCGACTCGCCCTTCTCGACGCTCGACCCGCTCGCGGCGAAGTTCACGACGTCGGCGGACAGGCGCTTCGCTGCGAGCTCGAAGGACGAGCGCGTGCGCGTGCTCGCCTCGTAGAAGAGGTTCAGCACGGTGCGTCCGCGCAGCGCGGGGACCTTCTTGATGTCGCGGTCGGAGACCTCGGCGAACGCGGCGGCGCGGTCGAGCAGCAGCTCGATGTCGTCGCGGGTCAGGTCGGCGATGGACAGGAGATGTCTCACACCGCCACCCCTTCCGCCTCGTGCTGTCCGATCGTGACGCTGTCCTCGCCATCGAGCTCGCGGACGCGTACGAAGACGCGCTCGCTGCGGGCGGTCGGCAGGTTCTTGCCGACGTAGTCCGGGCGCAGCGGCAGCTCGCGATGGCCGCGGTCGGCCAGGACCGCGAGCTGGACGCGGGCGGGCCGGCCGTAGTCGAAGAGCGCCTCGATCGCGGCGCGCACGGTGCGGCCGGTGAAGAGCACGTCGTCGACGATGACGACCGTGCGCGCGTCGACGTCGAAGTCCAGGTGCGTCGCGTGGACGACGGGAGCGCCGCCGCGCGTCGTGACGTCGTCGCGGTAGAAGGAGATGTCGAGGTCGCCGAGCGGGACGTCGACGTCGTGCAGCTCGACGAGAAGTTGCTGCAGGCGCTCGGCGAGCACGGCGCCGCGGCGGTGGATGCCGACAAGCGCGAGCCGGTCGGGGTCGCCCCCGTTCTCGACGATCTCATGCGCGATGCGCGTGAGCGTCCTGCGCATGTCCTCGCTGTCGAGGACGACCTTCGGTTCTGGCATGGTGTCCTTCCTGGCCTCACGGGACCTGGTTAAAGGAGCTTGCGCAGCGAGACTAGCACCGGCCCCGGCGCCCACCTCGCCGCCGCCTCGCCCACCGCAGCGGTCCGAGCCGTCCCGTCGGGCTCGCGGTGGTCATGGCATCGGCCATGCGCGTAGCGTTCGACCGTAAACTGGACTATCGAGGCCGCGCCGGGGTAGTGTCGGCCATCGGCTCGCGGTCGGGACGCCGCGCGCCCCGGCCAAGGAGGACCCGCACCATGAGACGCCTGCTCGCTGTCGCCGCGCTCGGCGCCGGCACCATCGCGCTGCCCGCGGCGCCCGCGCCGGCCGCCGCCTGCAGCGGCGCGACGATCAACGGGACGGGCGCCGCCGACGTGCTCGACGGCAGCGAGGCCGCCGAGCAGTTCGTCCTGAAGGCCGGCGACAACCGCGTCTCCTCGCACGGCGGCGACGACTGCGTCGAGGGGCGCGCCGGAACGACGTCGTCGAGGCCGGCGGCGGCGCCGACACGGTCTACGGTCAGGACGACGACGACGTGATCTTCGGCTTCCGCGAGCCGTGCTTCGGCCCGTGCCCGCCGGAGCCCACCGACGACGGCGACGGCTACCTCGCGGGCGCCGAAGGCCGCGACCGCATCGTCGGCGGCGGCATCGGCGACGACCTGCTCCGCGGCGGCGCAGGGGTGGACGTCCTCGACGGTGGCGACGGCACCGACATCCTCTACGGCAACGACGGCGACGACGACATCCAGGCCGGCAACAGCGGGTCGGCCGTCGTATACGGCGGCGACGGCGACGACGTCCTGCGGGGCAAGAGCAGCGGATCGGTGGACGAGCTCAACGGAGGTACGGGCAACGACACGGTCCGCCCCGGCTCGGCGACGGCGACCGTGGTCAAGCTCGGCGCGGGCGACGACGTCCTGTACGTCTTCCAGCCGTCGACGACGATCTCGTGCGGCCCCGGCGACGACACGGTGAACACGCTCGGCACGCCGGCCTCGCTGTTCGCCATCCCAGCGGACTGCGAGCACGTCGTCAGCTGAAAGGGCCGGGCTATCGCTACGCGCGCAAGCCCGCCACCATCTCGCTCACGGCGCGCGTGACGGTCTCGTGGTCGGTGACCTGCGGGAAGTGACCGCTCGCCGCAGCGACGACGTGGGCGCCGCGCGCCGACAGTCCCACGAGCTGCTTCTGGCGCGCGGCGTGCGTGCGAATCTGCTGCGGCGACGTCGTCCAGCGGGGTGGGGTCCGGCTACCGCTGACGACGGTGAGCGGCAGATCGGGGAACGGCCCGGCGTCCGCGATCTCGCGCGCGGTCTCGCCGAGGAAGTGCAGCTCGTCATAGCGGCGAGCGCCCTTGCGGCTGCCCGCGGGCCGATATGAGCGCGGCAGGAAGCGCAGGCGCCGCTCGTCGACGTCGTCGTCGGGGTGCGTGGCCTCGACCAGCACGACGCCGGCCACGTCGCGCACAAAGCGCCGCGCGAAGAGGTTCGCGTGCAGGCCGCCCGTCCCCTGTCCGACGAGCACGTACGGCGGCGCCACGCCGATCGCGGCGAGCAGCTCGTGGAGCATGTCGGCGACGACCGTCGCGGTCTGCGGCCGCCGCGGCTCGGCGCTGGCCCCGACCCCGCGCCGGTTGCAGGCGACGACGGTGCTGATCTCGACGACGTGCGGCAGCACCAGCGCCCAGCCTTCGATCGGCACGGCGAAGCCGCCCACCAGCACGACGGCGGGCTCGCCGTCCCCGGCGCGCACGTACTCGAGCGGCCCGCCCGTGACCGCGACCGTGCGCGTCGCGGGCAGCGCGGACTGCGCGCCGGCCAGCGCCTTGAGGCCGCGCAGGAGCGGACGGGGGGATGTAGCGGATGTCATCGGCGCGCTCCTCGTCGTGGTGCGGCCAGCGTATGAGTCGCGTGCACCGGCCGGTATGAGCCCCGGGGTGAGCGCTCCACACCCTCCCGACTCGCCGCGAGGATTGATCGACGATCGCAAGCCAGCCGTACCTCACCCCATCTCACCCTCGCCGGCGCCCGTCGCCGCGAACTTGGAACAGATCGTGACCACCCATCCGACCCCGAAGCGCCACCCGTACAACCAATGGGCACCGGACGCCCGCGCCCTCGACATCGTCGGGGACAAGTGGACGCTGCTGATCGTCCGCGACCTGGCATCGGGGCCGCGGCGCTTCGTCGAGCTCGAGCGCGTCCTCCCCGGGATCTCGACCGAGCAGCTGCGCTCGCGCCTGATCAGGATGGTCGGCCAGGGCTTGCTGACCCGCCGGCGCTACCGCGAGGTGCCCCCGCGCGTGGACTACGCGCTGACCGCCCGCTCGCGAGACCTCCTCCCGGTCATCGCGGCGCTGGCGCGCTGGGGCCGCGACTGGGAGTGGACGGCCCCGCTCGACGTCGAGGCCATCGACATCGGAGCCATCCTGCGCCTGGCGCCCGGCCTCGTCATCCCCTGTGCAGGCGTGACGGCCGTCGCGGAGCTCACGGTCGAAGTCGACCCGGCGACGACGAAGCACTACACGCTGACCGGCGACGACGGCTCGATGACGATCGAGGAGCGCAGGGCGGCGCACGCCGATGTTCGCATCGGGGGCCCGCAGCTCGCCTGGATCGACGCGCTCGGCCCGCAGCCCGACACGGGCGGGCTGCAGATCGACGGCGACGAGCTGCTCGCGACGCTGCTGCTCGGCGAGCTCGCCGGCGCCATCCGCCACCTCGAGCCGATGACCCGCACCGCTTGATCGCACCGCGCCGCCGCAGCCGGGCGCACGCAGGCGCGGGCGCCGGGCCGGTTGCGCCGCCGACCGGGTGCGCTTAGGCTGGCCGCCGGCTGTGACCGGAGGACGCGATGGCACGCGATGAGACGTCAGGCTTCGACGAGGGCTCCGTCGCCACCGACGCGGCCGTTCGCGCCACGACGGACGACGACGCCGTCACGGTCGTCGGCACCGCGACGCCCGCGAGCTTCGCTCCGCTCGAACGCCTGATCGAGCGCGTCCCCGCGGCGGCGTCCGGCCTGCCCTCGCCGCCGAGGTCGGGATCGGCGTTTCGCGTCGTCGACAGCCTCGGGTCCTCGATGGACGCGCTCGACGTCATCGCGAACCCGGCCGTCCCGCGGACCTACCTCGGCGTCTACCACATCAACCTCGGCGACAAGCGCTTCGCGCTGCGCCTCGCGTCGTCGCGCGACCTGCGGTCATGGCGCAAGATCGCCGACCTCGACGCCGACGGCGGCGCGATGGGCACGCTGCGGGCGCTGCCCGACGGCGGCTTCCTGCTCGCCTACGAGGCGCAGCGCGCGACGCAGCCCAACGGCAAGACGGCCACGAACGTCCGGCTGCGCCACTACCGCGACGCGGCTGCGCTGCTGGCCGGTCGTGCGACCGCGGAGCGGACCCTCCCGCGGCGGCTGAGCTCGTCGAACGAGGGCACGCCGAACTTCCGCGGCGTCGCGTGGCGCGGGAGCCTCTCGAGATCGCGCATCAGCCTCGGCTTTCACTACCTCGACCACGGGCCGAAGCTGGCGGTCGATCGCGAGGCGAACGGCACGCTCGATGCCGGCGAATGGTCCGTCACGCGAGACGCGGGCGTCGACCGCGCGCTGTCGCAGATGGGCTTTCACGGAAACCACGGCGGCCGCCGGCAGTTCAGCTTCCCGAAGGGCGGCAAGACGTGGCGCGTCTACGAGGCGCAGGAGCTCGTCAACGTCACCGGCTCATGGCGCGTGTTTCTCTACGACGTCGCCGGGCGCAAGCTCAAGCAGATGCGCGTCACGACGCCGCGCGTGTCGCGGTCGTTCGCGAACCCGTCCGTCAGCGTGCTGCCGTCCCCCGCGGGCGGCAACGCGCTCGTCTTGACGATGTTCGTCTTCGGCGCCGGCGCGGGCAGCGGCGAGTCCGGCGAGCTCGTCTACTACCAGGACCTCTGACATCGATCCAAGGAGCAAACGTGTCCGATCACGTCTACAAGACCGTTGAGATCACCGGGTCGTCGATCACCGGCATCGACGATGCGATCAAGGGCGCCGTGGCGAAGGCGTCGCAGACCCTGCGCGGGCTCGCCTGGTTCGAGGTGGCCTCGATCCGCGGTCACATCGAGGACGGCGCGGTCGCCCACACGCAGGTCACGCTGAAGCTCGGCTTCCGGCTCGAGTAGCCGCGCCCGGGTCCCAGCGCACGAGCTCCGGCGCCCCGCGCTCGGGCAGCGGGATGTCGATCGTGTCGAAGTCGCGCGGGACCTCCGTGTCGGCGAAGACCGCACGCGCCTCGTCGCGCAGCTCCCCGCCGGAGTAGCGCGCCGACAGGTGCGTGAGCGCGAGCAGGGCGACCTCCGCGTCGGCCGCGACCTGCGCGGCCTGGCGGGCGGTGCTGTGGCCGGTCAGGGCGGCGCGATCGGCGTCCTCGTGGCTGAACGTCGCCTCGTGGACGAGCACGTCGGCGCCGTGCGCGGCGACGACGACCGCGTCGGTCGGCGCGGTGTCGCCGGTCAGCACGACCTTGCGCCCGTGGCGATCCTCGCCGATCACCTGCTCGGGGCGCACGCCGTTGACGATCTCGCCGCGCTGCAGGCGGCCGAAGTCCGGCCCGGGCGTCACGCCGAGCTGCTCGGCGAGGGCCGCGTCGAAGCGGCCGGGCCGGTCGTCTTCGTAAAGGCCGTAGCCCAACGCCACGCCGCGGTGGCGCACGGCGAACGGGACGATCTCGAGGTCCTCGCGTCGCACGACCTCGTCGGGCTCGAGGTCGCGCAGGGTCAGCCCGTAGCGCGGGCGGCCGAAGACCGGGCGAAAGCGCTCCATGAGCGCGGTCATGCCGGGTGGGCCGTGCACGGTCAGCGGCTTCTCGCGGTCGCGCAGCTCGAAGGACCTGAGCATCCCCGGCAGGCCGAGCCAGTGGTCGGCGTGCATGTGCGTGAGGAAGACGTCGGTGAGATCGGCGAGCCCGACCGATCGCACGAGCTGGCGCTGGGTCCCCTCGCCGCAGTCGAAGAGGATGCGCGCGGCGCCGCGGCGGACGAGCAGCGCGGGCAGCCCGCGCCGCGCGGACGGCGCCGATCCGGCGGTGCCGGCGAAGAAGAGCGACAGGTCCATCGTGCGGGCGAGCGTACTGCGGCGCGGTACGGTTGCCGCACTGGGCCATGCGGCAATCGTCACGAGGAGGGGTTCGCGATGCTGAAGGAGTTCCGGGAGTTCATCTTGCGGGGGAATCTGGTCGAGCTTGCCGTGGCGGTGGTGATCGGCACGGCGTTCGGCGCGGTCATCACGGCGCTCGTGAAGGACCTCGTGACGCCCCTCATCGCGGCGATTGGCGGGCAGCCCGACTTCTCGGGCCTGACCTTCACGATCAACGGCAGCAAGTTCCTCTACGGCGAGTTCATCAACGCGCTGCTGGCGTTCCTGATCATCGCGGCGGTGATCTTCTTCCTCATCATCAAGCCCGTGAACGCGCTGATGGCGCGCCGCAAGGTCGACACGCCGACCGATGCCCCGACGACGCGCGAGTGCCCGCAGTGCCTGAGCGACATCCCGGTGGCCGCCGCGCGGTGCGCGTTCTGCACGTCGGAGGTGGGGCCGGCCGAGCCCGCCGCGGTGTAACCATCGGCCCGCTCCGGTGTCTTGTCGACCAGTGGTCAACAAGAGAGGAGCTCCACTCATGGATGCGATCAAGCAGGGCGGCAAGTCGGCGGGGCGCTGGGCCTGGCGGCACTTCCGGCTGATCGCCGGGATCGCGCTGGTCGTCGGGCTGACGCTGGCGCTCGTCTCAAACCGCGAGGCGATCGCCGCCGTGGACTGGTCGATCGATCCTCTGGCGCTCGCAGGGGCGGTCGCGCTGCTCGCCGTCGCTCCCCTGCTGCAGGCGCTGACGCTCGGGATCGCGCTGCGGCGCCTCGGCGCCGACGCGCCCGTCGCCGGCACGCTGCGCGTCTGGGCGCGCTCGTTTCTGCTGCGCTACGAGCCCAGCGGCGTCGTCGGCTTCGCCTACCGCGTTCGCGAGCGCGACCGGATCGGCGCAACGACCCCCCAGGCGTTGACCGCCGCCGGCTACGAGCAGCTCGCCGCGCTGGTGGCGGGCGCGATCGCCGCGGTCGCCGGCTTCGTGCTGGCCGGCGTCGACCCGCCGCTCGCCGCACTCGTCCTGCTCGTCGTCATCGGTGGCCTCGCCCTCGCGCTGCGCCCGGCATGGCTGGGCGACCGGCTCGCGCGCTGGGCCGCGCGCCGCGGGGTCGCGGTCGCGGGTCCGCTGCGCCAGCGCACCTTGGCGGCCATGGTCGCGATCGACCTGTTGGGGTGGGCGACGACCGCGGGCGGCCTTGCGCTGTTCGCCCACGGTCTACTCGGGCCGGCCGCGCCCGGCGCGTTCATCCTGCTCGGCGCGTTCGGCCTGTCATGGATCGCGGGCGTGCTGCTGCCGCTGCTGCCGGCGGGCCTCGGCCCGCGCGACGCGGTGCTCGTCGTCGGGCTCGCGGGCGTGACCGGCGCCGCCGCGGCCGCGTCGCTCGCGCTGGCGCTGCGGGTCGTATCGTTTGCGAGCGAGCTCGTCGCCGTCGCGATTGCGGAGGCCGCGTCGTTCGTCCTGGGCCGTCGCGAGCGCTCCGCGTCCTTCGCCCCGGGTCGCCGCGAGCGCTCCGCGGCCGGTGCGTCGACGTCGGGTGGTGCGGCTTGCTCGGTCTATGACGGCGCAGGCCGCACCACCCCCTCCGATCCGCGCACGATCGTCGTCGTCCCGACCTACGACGAGCGCGAGTCGCTGCCGCTGTTCGTCGAGCGCTTCGAAGCCACGGGCCTGCACCTGCTGATCGTCGACGACAGCTCGCCCGACGGCACCGGCGAGCTCGCGGACGAGCTTGCTGCGAAGCGGCCGTGGATGGGAGTCATGCACCGTGCAGAGAAGGACGGCCTCGGCATGGCCTACCGCGCGGGCTTCGCCCGCTGCCTGGCCGAGGGCTGGGAGGTCATCGGGCAGATGGATTGCGACCTCTCGCACCCGCCGGAGAAGCTCGCCGAGATGCGCGACGTGCTGATCGAGCGCGACGCCGGCCTCGTGCTTGGCTCGCGCTACCTGCCCGGCGGCGGGACCGACGGCTGGAGCCGGACGCGGCTGGCGATGAGCCGGATCGGCTGCCACGCGTCGCGCCTTGCGCTCGGCCTGCCGTTCTCCGATCTCAGCGGCGGCTTCAAGCTCTGGCGCGCCGACGCCCTCGCCGCGATCGACATGGACGAGCTGCTCAGCGCCGGCTACGCGTTTCAGGTCGAGACGACCCAGCTTGCCCACCTCGGCGGCACGCGGATCGAGGAGGTCCCGTTCGTGTTCTCCGAGCGCGTCGCGGGCGCGTCCAAGATGACGCTCAAGATCTCGCTCGAGGGCATCCGCGTCACGTTCGCCCTGCGCCGCCACCATCGCCCACGCCGCCGCACGGGCGTGCCCGCGGCGTTGTAGCCTTCGCCTCGCACGCGCCCGTAGCTCAGTGGATAGAGCGCCGCCCTCCGGAGGCGGAAGTCAGAGGTTCGAATCCTCTCGGGCGCGTAAGAAACGAGCCTGGAGCGCGGGCTCTTGCTGGTAGGCGTGGGGCGAGCTCATGACTTCGGGACGAGAATCTGCCCGCGGGCGCCGCTCGCGAACCGCTGCTCGCGGACCAGGTCCAGCTTCAGGTGCTCGTCGAGATCCGCGAAGGGGCTGTGGCCGGTGCCGATCGCGACCGGCACCCACATGAGCTGGTACTCGTCGACGAGGCCGAGCCTGGTCATCGACCTGGCGAAGTTCGGCCCGCCGTGGACGAGGATCGTGCCGTCGTCGTCGCGAGCCTTCAGGTCGGCGATCGCGGCGCCGAGGTCGCCGCCAAAGACCTCGGCTGGGCCCCAATCCGCGCTCTCCAAGCTGTGGGAGAAGACCGCCTTGGGCTTCTCGTTCATGGATGTCGCGATTGGGCCCTGCGAGGCCAGCCAGTGCAGGCCCATGATCTCGTAGCTTCGCCGGCCCATCGCGTGGGTCCCGGCCTCGTCCAGCGCGCGAAGGTTCCACTCGCCGCTGTCGTCGTCGAAGAACTCGAACATCCAGTCATGCGTCCCGTCGAGGCTCGTCGCGAAGCCGTCGAAGGACAGCACCATCTTGAGAACTACCTTTCTGTTTGCCATGTGGGTCGAGACTCAGCGGTATTTGGCGGAGAACGTGGCCGAGCCCTCGCAGGTCGAGAACGAGATCTCGACCTTGCCGTCGGTGACGCGGCGGCGGTGCAGGCGCCCGCGCAGGGTGATCGTCGTCGACGAGCGCTTGTAGACGACGAGGAACCGCCCGTCGGGCGCGACCTTCGCCCGCGGCACCGGCGCGACGGCGGCGATCAGGCGGTTGGTGTCGATCGTCGGGCCGACGCAGAACGCGGTCAGGTTGGCGTTGAACTTCCGGATCGTGCGCCCGCGGCCGGCGACGGAGAACGTCACGTCGCCCTTGGCGGACCTGTAGCTGCCGTCGTCGCGGCCGGTCGTCGTCCACCCCGAGGCGCGCGTGACCCGCACCGTGGCGAGCGGGCTGACGTCGGTCTGGTCGCCGCGCGTCACGCGCCAGCGCAGCCGCACCCGCCCCACCGGCAGCGACGCGATCGTCTCGGCCTTCGCTGCGCTGACCTTGCCGGAGAAGAGCGTCTTGAAGCCGTTGGCGGACGCGCGCTCGAGCACTGCCGGCGAGCCGTTGGGGACGCCGGGCGCCCGCAGCCCGATCGCGATCGGATAGCCCGCGTACGCCCGATCCTGCACGGCGACGCGCAGCTGCGACGCCCCGGCCCGGATGACGAAGCTGCGCACCGGCCCGGTCTCATAGCCGCCTTCGCACGAGCAGGAACGAAAGACCTGCCAGTACACCGTGCCCGGCTGCGACTGCGCCGGCGGATGCGCTTGGGTCGCGTACACGGACGCGCAGCGGTCCTTGGCGGCGTTGGTCGCGCGTGCCGGGTCTGAGTCGGCGAAGCGGCCGGCGAAGTCGGCCGCGCTGCGGGCGAAGCGCACGTGGTAGTCGGACCAGTCGCCGAAGTTCGCCCCGCTGTCCGAGGTGAACTTGCGATACAGCGGGCACGAGTACTGCACCTCGATGCCCTCGTCGAGCGACTGGACCACGGCGACCGTCGCGGCGTCCGCGGGCGCGAGCGGCGCGCTCGCCGGGTCGCCCGGCAGCGCGCTGGCGGCCGCGGCGCCGCCCAGCGCCAGGACAACCACCGCGATCACCGCCCGCAACATCGCGCATCAGCTCTTACCCTCCGCCCGCGCGGAGAAATCCCGCCGCGCGCGCTCTGGAGCCCCTGGTCCACCTGCCCGCCGGCCCGGCCGCCTGGATCACCGTGGCTCGGGGCCGTGATAGCGCGCCCACCGCATCCCCCAGTCGAGCGCGTGCGCGCGCTCGAGCTCGGCGGCGGTGACGCGCCAGCCGGCACGAGCCGCCACCGCGCAGAGGTCCTCCCAGCTGACGGCGTCACCGAGCGCGCTGAGCTCCGTCACGAGCCGCTCGTCATGGCGCGCCGCGCCCAGGAAGGCGAGCGCGTCGGCGATCACCGCGTGATCACCTCCAGCGACGCCAGCCCGCGGAGGTGGGTCGACGCCTCGCGCACCGGATCGCCGTCGAGCCGCAGCGAGGGCAGCCGGCGAGCCAGGGCCCCGATCGCTGCCTGCGCCTCGAGCCTGGCCAGGGCGGCGCCGATGCAGCGATGGCCGCCATGGCCGAAGGCGAGGTGCCGCCCCGGCCGGCGCTCGATGTCGAACCGGTCGGGCTCGGAGAACGCCGCCGGATCGCGGTTTGCGGCCGCGACCATGACGAGCGCCTGGTCGCCGGCTCGCAGCCGCGCCCGCCCGACCTCGATGTCCGCGAGCAGGCGGCGCGGCGCGACCGCCGACGGCGGATCGAAGCGCAGCGTCTCCTCGATCGCGGGCTCGACGAAGTCCGGCCGCTCGCACAGGCGCCGCCACTGGTCGGGCGCGCTCAGCAGGGCCAGCACGGCGTTGCCGATGAGGTGCTGCGTCGTGAGGTGACCGGCGAACAGCAGCATCGCGCCGTTACCGACGACCTCCTGCTCGGTCAGCTCGCCGCGGGCGCGAGCTGCGTCGAGCGAGGCCAGGAGGCCATCGCCCACCGCTCCGTCGCGCAGCAGGTCACGCAGCCGCTCGGCGAGCTCGATCATCGCCAGCACGCCGCGCTCGCGCGCGCCGCGCGCCGGCGGGAACAGCTCCAGCTCGGCGGCGAGGTCGCGCGCCGAGGCGCCGAGATCGGCTCGAAGCGGCTCCGGGATGCCAAGCAGCTCGCCCGCGAGGGTGAGCGCCAGCGGCCGCGCGAGGTCGCCGACGATCTCCATGCGGCCGCGGGTAAGCGCCGCATCGACACGTGCCTCGCAGAGCTCGCGGGCCTTGTCGCGGTGCGCGGCGATCGCTCGCGGGGCGAACGCCGGGGCGATCAGGCGGCGCAAGCGCTCGTGATCTGCGAGGGGCCGGTGGTGCAGGAACGACGCGAACAGCCCGTTCGCGTCATGGCGCGCGTGCAGGAGCGGATGCGATCCCTCGACCGGCGCGGGCGGGTCTTCGGCACGATGTGCGACCGCGCGCGGATCGAGCAGCAGGGCGCGCGCCGCCTCATAGCCGACGATCGCCCATGCGTCGCGATCGGCGAGGCGAACGGCTGGGCCGATCGCGCGCCACGCGCGGTAGGTCGGGTGCGGGTCGGCGACGAAGCCCGCGTCGTGCGGATCGAACGCGACGCCCGGCGCCCGTGGCGCGGCGCTCACCGCGCGCTTCCGGCAAGCGCCGCGATGACGGTCGCCGTCGTGAACGACCTGGCGTCGTCCAGGCAGCCCACCGTCTCGACGGGGCTGCGCAGGCGATCGACGACGTCGGGGCGCGGCGCCAGCAGGCGCGCGGACGGCGCCCAGCCACCGTCGTCCTCCTGGCGCTCGGCGAGCCAGCCGACCGCACGCACGCGCTCGTGCTCGTGGTGGCCGCCGAGCGCCAGCACCGCCAGCGCGGTCGCAAACGGCGACGCCGACACCGCGCCGCCGGCGTCGATCCGCCCGGCGGCCCAGTCCGCGGCGGCGGCGGCGCGCCGTGCGTCGGCGCGAGCCCCGGTCGCGGCGAGCGCGCGCGCCGCGAACGCCGTCGCGAACTCGTCGTGCAGCCACCAGTACGACGCCCAGCTGCCGTCCTCGCGCTGCGCCGCGCGCAGGAACGCCAGCGCACCAGGGTCGCCGAGGCCGGCCGCCGCCGCGGTCACGCACGCGTGGCTCGTCGCCGTCCAGCCGGCGTAGGAGGCGTCCGGCGGCGTGAGGTCGCGACCATGCGGTCGAGGCCGCGCGGCGGCCCGGTAGCTGCTGACGCCGCCGTCGGGCATCCGGTGGGCATCCAGCGCGCGCCGGGCCGCGAGGGCGATCGGCGAGGTCCCCGCGCCCACGGCGTCGGCCGCGCGCAGGCCCCATGCGGTGCTGTCGGCGTCCACGGGCAAGAGCCCGTTCCAGCCCCACCCGGCCACCGGCGCGCGCCGGCGCGCAAGCAGCGTCCACGCCCGCTCGGCAGCCTCGCGCGCGTGCGCCGTCCCCACCGCTGCGAGGGCGACGGTCACGTAGGCGGTCACGTACTCGTCGCTCGAGCCCATGCTCGCGCCCCACTCCTCGCCCGCTCCCAGCGCGCCGGTGAAGTCGCGCCACCAGCCTGCGGCGGTGCGCGCGTCGAGCAGGAACGCGACGCCACCGGCGACGCCGCGCAGCGCGGTCGTGCCGGGTCGGCGCGGTGGGTCGCGGTCCGGCGGGGGCCGCAGCCAGCGATGCTCGAAGCCGATGTAGCCCTTGGCCTGCACGGGCCGGCCGGGGGTCAGCACGAGCTTGACGTGGCTGATGACGCGCGCGATCGCGGTGAAGTGATCGGCCGGGCGCAGCAGCGCGTCGCGCGCCAAGCCTGCGGGCCAATGCCCTCCAGCTGACGGCGTGACGAGCCCCGGCCACGCGAGCAGCGCGTCGCGCTTGGCCGCCGTGCACCAGCCGCGCGCGACCAGCGCGCCGAGCAGCGCCTCCCAGCACGGCGCGGGCGCCCCGCGCACGCCGTGCGCCTCGAAGCCGAGCCGCCGCTGAACGCTGGTCCCGACGTCGAGGCAGAGCGTCACGCCGTCCACGAGCGCGGCCAGCTCGCGCGCCAGCGCGGTCGCGTCCGCGGCCTCCCCCTCCCAGCCCACCGCCGCCAGATAGCCGGCGAGGCCTGCCGGCTCGACATGCCTGACGTTGACGCGCACGAACGGCGCCGGGCGCCCGACCATCATGCCGAGGTGACGGACGAACGACCCCGGCGGGCAGGCTTCGAAGCAGCGCCGGACGGCGGGGCTCAGGTCGTCGCCACCGAGCGCCGCGGAGGCAAGGCGCGCCGCCCGCAGCCGCGACTCGGCGGTGCCGGCCGTGCGGGAGAAGCCGACGAACACGGACAGCGCACCGGCGCGCCGATCGTCGAACTCGAGCCAGGCGTCCTCGATCGCGTCGTGAAGCTCGCACGCCGGGTCCTGCCAGCGCTCGAGGAGCGCCGCGACGCCGCGCCACGCAGCGCCCTCCGCGCCCGTCCGTCGCAGATGCTCGAGCAGCGCCCGGTGCTCGGCGCCGTCGGCCGCGATGCCCTGCTGCAGGTCCACCTCGTCGCCGTCGTCGAGCCGGACCTCGAAGCCGCAGCGCACGATGGGCGCGAGGCCAGCCACGAGCTCGGCGGCGCCGGCGAGCGCGTCCGGCGGCACGAGCGCGACCGGGATGTCGTCTCGCAGGAGGGCCAGGGCGTCCGCGGCGGCATGCGTCATGCCGCGACGTCCAACCCCTCGGCGAGCAGCCGGCACGTGCCGGTCAGCGCGCCGAGCCCCTCCGGGCAGGCGAGCCGGCGGATCGGGACCCCCGCCGCGAGCCGCGCGAGGCGGGCGAGCTCGTCGGCGCGCACCGCGGCAGGCAGCGGCCATGGGGACGCCCGCGCGTGGCGCACGAGCTGCCCGAGCCGCTCGGCGCCTTGAAGTGGGCTGACCCGAGGCGCGACGAGCGCGACCTCGCGCGACAGCACGTAGATCGCACGCAGCCGCAGCGGGTCGGGTGCGAAGCGCCATGCGGCGCCGTCCGCGGTCAGGGCCGCGTAGCGCTTGTCGACGCCGGGGAGCACATGCCCGGCATCGCGGGGCAGGCTGCCGTGCTCGCGCAGCGCCGCGATCGTCGCCGGCGCGAGCCGCAGCCGGGGGTAGCCGGGGTGCACGAGCCAGCCGCCCGGATGCTCTGCCAGCGCGGCGACGTCGTCGGCCAGCACCGCATGACCGCGCTGCGCCAGCGCCGCTGCGAGCGTCGACTTGCCCGTGCCCTGGTCGCCGAGCAGGACGATCGCACCGTCGCCGACGGCGATCGCGCAGCCGTGCAGGCTGGTCGTGCGGCGCACGCGCAGCAGCCCGCCGAGCACGGGTCCGGCGAGGAGCGCTGTCGCGGAAGCGATCTCCGGCTCGCCGTCGACCCCGCTCCAGTCCGCCCAGACGCGGGTCCCCCCCTCGTCCACAGCGAACTCGATCGCCCGCGCCCCGCCGTAGCGCACGCGCGCCGCGGGCAAGGCGGGCGCGCCTTCGCCGAAGCGCAGGTGGACGGTGTCGCCGGGGTCAACCGCGGTTGCGTGTCGAAGATGTGGAAGCGGGCGGTTGACCCGCAGCGTCAGGCCGTAGATGCGGTAGCGGCAGACCGCCCCCGCCACCTACGAGGCGTAGACGTTCGGGAAGCTGCCGCCACCGTCAGTATTGGGCCCGCTGGTGCTTGTCCCGGTGACCTCCGCCAGCGTCCCCAGGCAGGTCAGCTGCGGAGGGCGGTACGGCTGCTTGCTCGCGGGTGCCGCCGCGTGCCCTTCGGCATCGACGTGCAACGCGTCAGACGACATGGTGCGCCTCCTTCACTGGGTCCGATGCGACCGCGAGAGCATGACGCCAGCATCCTCTCCGATCCGGCGAGATTGAGCAAGTGCCCGGCGATCGCGCGCTCGCGACGCTATGACGTGTAGATCTCCGGGGGCGTGCTGCCGCCGTCGGTGTTGCTCCCGTTGGCGCTCGTCCGGGTCACGTCGGTCAGCGTTCCGAGCAAGGTCAACCGCGGCGCGTGGTACGACCGCTTGCTC
Organism: uncultured Actinomycetes bacterium; assembly: GCA_963839905.1. Classification (GTDB taxonomy): domain Bacteria; phylum Actinomycetota; class Thermoleophilia; order Solirubrobacterales; family Solirubrobacteraceae; genus CADCVQ01. The sequence continues at coordinate 423,050 of CAWIXC010000024.1, forward strand.
GCGCGGGCTTCGGCGGGGGCGGGCGGCGTATCACGCGGCATGCTCGGGCTCCTTCGCTGGGAGAGACGGAGGCTGGACCGATGCCCCCAGCCACTGCGCGACGACGAAGACGTTGTCAAACCGCGGCATCGTTGATCGCGGGGCCGGTGCCTCCACGATTGCGCGGGCGCGCTGCACGTCGACATACTCGCCGATCCGGGGGGTGTCAAGCAAGCGCTGCCGGCCGCGGCGCATCTCCGGCTCGAGGGCCAAGCCGCGCAGCGGGTCTCGCCGATGGCCGCGGGCGGCCCACAGCAGCGTCTTGGGCCGGTCGAGCACCTCCGCGGGCAGCCGGCCGCCCATCGCCTCGCGAAGCAGCCGCTTGCCGCCGAGCAGCGGGTCGTCGGGCACCTCCCGGACGAAGCGCGCGAGGCGCACGTCGAAGAACGGAAACGTCACGTGCAGTGGTATGCCGCAGGCACCGGGGTGAGCCAGCCCGAACAGCGTCGCCCACAGCGGGTGCTGCAGCTCGCGCCATCCTCGTGCGCGGTCCCAGGTCCGCATGACGTCGTGCCAGCGCTCGGCCGGGCCGATGCGGCGCGCGAAGTCCGGCGCGATCCAACCGGGAGCGGTGAAGGACGGCGCGCGGTCGCGCCGCAGGGCGCGGCGCGCGAGCCGCCGCCAGGCCGGCGAGCGCACCGGCGCGCCGCGCAGCAGCGGATCGCCGCCGAAGCCGACGAGCAGCGCGCGCGAGAACGACGCGACGCGGCGGCTGATCTCGTACTCCGTCGACTGGTTCGGCGCGATGCCCGGCTCGGGGAAGCGCCAGTCGCCCTCGCCGGCGGCCGGGCGGCGCAGGTACTCGTCGGCTACGAGGTGCTCGAGCGGCACGCCGATGTGGTCGGCGACGAGCTGCGCGAAGCGGCCCTCCTCCTCGTCGAACAGCTTGTCGTAGCCGATCACGTACGCGCGCAGGTCGTGCTCGCCGCCGCGCGTGGCGAGGACGTGCTTCGCCGTGGCGGCGATGCTCGTCGAGTCCATCCCGCCGCTCAGGTGCGTGCCGGCCGCGGGGCTGCGCAGGCGATCGGACACCGCCGCATCGAACAGCTCGCGGAAGCGCTCCACGCGGTCCTCGCGGCGCGCGGGTGGACGCGGCTCGGCGACCGCTGGCGGCGACCACCACCGGGCGACCCGGCGAGTCCCGTCGATCACCGTCAGGACGTGGCCCGGCGGCACGCTGCGGATGTCGGCGAACGTCGTGTCGGCGTGGTCCATCTTCATGCCGAACAGCAGGTAATCGCCGATCGCGCGCTCGTCGAGCGCCGCGGACACGCCGGGGTGCCGGCGCAGCGCGGACAGCACGTTGCCCACGACCGTCGACTCGCCGAGCGGCGCGTAGTACAGCGGGACGACACCGAAGTGGTCGCGCGCGCACAGCAGCCGCCGGCGCTCGCCGTCCCACAGGGCGAACGCGAAGTCGCCGACGAGATGGTCCAGGCAGCGCTCACCCCAGGCCGCGTAGGCGTGCAGGATCAGCCGGGCGTCCGGCGTAGACGCGGCGATGTCGCGCCCCGCGGCACGCAGGCGCGCGACCAGCTCGCCCTGGCCGTCGATCCGCGCGTCGGCGGCGATCCAGGTGCTGCCGTCGAGGCTGCACGGGCCGTGCTCGGCGGCCGGCGGGTCGGGGCGGTAGGCGAGCAGCGCGTGACCGAGACCGATGGGCCCATCGCTCCAGATGTCGCGGTGATCGGGCCCGCAGTGCGCCATCGACTCGGTCAGCTCGGCGAGCAGCGCTCGCTCGACGGGCCGACCCCCGCGGCTGAGGATGGCGACGAAGCCGCTCACGCCGCGGCGCCGGGCGCGGACACGACGATCAGCCCGGCCGACTCGAGCTGCTCGATCAGCGCGTCCACGTCGGCCCGCAGCGTCGCCTCGTCGATGTCGAACTCGTCGAGCAGCGCGGTCAGGACGGCCTGGCGCTCGCCGTGGAGCACAAGCAGCTGCCAGCAGCGCGCGCCGACGTCGTCGAGCGCCCAGTAGCGCTCGCCGGCGAGATCCAGCAGGACGAGCTCGCCCTCGACCTCCTGGGTGAGGACGTCGGGGGCCGCGCTGATGCGCTGTCCCTCGCTCATCGCTCGGACGATAGTTGGTTGATCGCCACGACCGGCAGCCGTCTAGGAGGATCGCTCGAACGACGCGAGCGGGCGGTACCGACCCTCCTCGGCCGCCCCGACGACGATCGCGCCGTGCACGGAGACCCATGCGTGCGCCTGCAGTCCATCCGAGCGACCGACGCCGAGCTCGATCCGGCCGGCGATGCCGCGGCGCCGCAGCATCCGCTGGCAGGCGAGCGCCTGCACCAAGCAGGTCGGCTCCCACGGCAGCCGCGCGACGGCGCGGCCGACCGCGAACCCGACGCGCCGGGCAGCGCGCAGCTCTTCGGGGTCGGCGCCGGCGGGTGGCTCACCGCTCGCCCGCTCACCCGGCAGGTCCGCGCCGCCAGCGTCGCGGCCAACGGGGGCGCCGAGCAGCCGGCCGACGCCCCGGCCGAGCAGGCGGCGAGCGCGCAGCTCGAGCTCGGCACGGGCGAGCCGCCCTGCCGCTTCGATGAGCCGGCCGCGGTGCCGCGTGAGCTCGCGCACTCGCGGGACGGTACTCCGCGCGGCGGCCGTCAGCGCTTGGCGATGACCGGCCCGTCGACGCCGCTGTCGACGCCGATCTCGAGCGCCAGCACCTCGGCGCGGATCCAGTCGCCGTGGTCCATGAGGTCGGCGTCGCGCTCGGGCAGCGTCACGGCGATCCGGTCGGTCAGCTCGTAGCCCTGCTCCTTGCGCATGACGTTGAGCTCGTGGACGAGGTCGTGGACCCGGCCCTCGGTGCGCAGCTCGTCGTCGAGCTCGACGTCGAACGCGACGCTGATGCCATCGTCCTCGGCGATCGCCCAGCCTTCGAGTTCCATCTTCTCCCCGCGGATCACGTCGTCGGGGCCGAGCTCGATGCCGGCGACCTCGAAGCCGCCACCGTCCAGGGCCGAGTAGTCGCCGCCCTTCAGCGCGGCCCGCACCGCCGGCAGCTTCTTGCCCAAGCGCGGGCCGAGCACGCGCAGGTTCGGCAACAGCTCCGCGCGAGCGACCGGCCCTTCGTCGAACGCGACCTCCTTGACGCGCAGCTCCTCGGCGATCTCGTCGGCGTGCGACTGCGACAGCGGCGCGCCGCGCACGTACACCTTGCGCAGCGGCTGGCGCAGCTTCAGGCCCGCCTCGGTCCGCGCGCGCCGGCCGAGCTGCGCGACGCGCCGCGTCGCCGCGATCTCCGCGAGCAGCTCCGCGTTGACGAAGCGCGACTGCACGGCGGGCCAGCCCGCGAGGTGCACGGACTCCGGCGCGTCGTCCCCCGAGCACGGCGACGCGACCAGCGTCTGCCACAGATGCTCGGCGAGAAACGGCATGATCGGCGCGATCACGCGCACGAGCTGGACGAGGGCGGTCCACAGCGTCCGGAAGGCCGCCTCGTCAAACGAGTAGAACCGCCGCCGCGAGCGCCGGATGTACCAGTTCGAGAGGTCCTCGACGAACGTCTCGACGACCCGCGCGACGTCGACCGTCAGGTACGCGTCATACGCCGTCTCGGCCTCGCTCACGAGCTGCTGCACGCGCGCGAGCAGCCATACGTCCAAAGGCCGCAGCTCGACACCCGACGGCCCCTCTGCAAGATCCGCGTACCGCGGCGAAAAGCGCTCGATCGAGCCGTAGTCGGTGAGGAAGCGCACCGAGTTCCACAGCGTCAGCAGGCGGCGCTTGATCTCGCCGGCGGCCTTGTAGCCGAAGCGCAGGTTCTGCGTCGGCGGCTGCTGGCAGTACTGCCAGCGCATGACGTCCGCGCCCATCTGCTCGAACGCGTCCTCCGCCGAGATGAGGTTGCCCCACGAGCCGTGCATCTCGCGGCCGTCGGCGTCCTGCAGCTTCTCGTACGTCAGGACCTTGCGATACGGCGCGTCGCCCGTCAGCACGACCGACATGAAGAACTGCGAGTAGAACCACAGCCGGATCTGCTCGCGCATCTCCGTGACCCAATCGGCCGGGAACCACTCCTCCCAGTACGAGTGGTCGGGTAGGTCGGCCTTCGACAACCCGCGCGACGCGCCGGTCGCATACCCCTCGGGTACCCAGGTCGGGTTCTTCCAGCCGAGCGAGGAGAACGGCACGATCCCGGCATCGAGCCACACGTCCCCGACCTCCGGGACCCGCGAGACCTCCTCGCCGCACTCCGAGCAGGAGATCTTCACGCGGTCGATCCACGGGCGGTGCAGCTCCGCGAGCCCATCGATCCCGCCGACGGACCGCTCCTCGAGCTCGGCCTTGGACCCGATGACGTTCAAATGCCCGCACGAGCACGGATAGAACGGCAGCGGCAGGCCATAGAAGCGCCGTCGCGAGATGTTCCAGTCGCCCATGTTGCGCAGCCAGTCGTCCATCCGCTTGCCGTACTGCCGCGGCGTCCACTCGATGTCCTGGTTGACGTCGAGCATCCGCTGGCGCACGCCTTCCACCGAGATGAACCAGTCGTCGGAGACGCGGAAGATCAGCGGCGTGTCGCAGCGCCAGCAGTGCGGGTAGGCGTGTGTGATCGTCTCGGCCTTCAGCAAGGGCCCCCGCTCGCGCAGGTCCTCGATGATCCGCTCGGCCGACTCGTCGGTCGACAGGCCCGCCAGCCAGCCGTACTCGGGGTAGAAGCGCCCCGCCTCGTCGACCGGCGTGAGGACAGCCAACCCGAGCGAGGCGCCAAGCTCGAAGTCGTCGCGCCCGGCGCCGGGGGCGATGTGCACGATCCCGGTGCCCTCCCCCACCGCGACCTCCGTCCACGGGATCACGCGATGGTCGACCGCGCCGCCGGGGCCGAGCCCGTCGAACGGCCCCTCATAGCGCCAGCCGACAAGCTCGGCACCCAGCCGCGTCTCGGCGAACGGCTCGCCGGAGTCGGGCGCGGTGAACACCCCGACCCAGTCGCCATCGGCCGTCAGCCCGTACTCGAGCTCCGGATGCACCGCCGCGGCGACGTTCGCCGGCAGCGTCCACGGCGTCGTCGTCCAGATCACGAGCGCCTCGCCGGGACGGTCGAGCATCGGCAAGCGCACCCACACCGAGGGGTGCGTCATGTCCTGGTAGACGCCGGCCTGCGTGAGCTCGTGCTGCGACAGCGACGTCCCGCAGCGCGGGCACCACTCCGACGAGCGATGCCCGAGAAACAGCCAGCCGCGCTCGTGCACGACCTGCAAGAAGCGCCAGATGTACTCGATGTTCGTGTCCGAGAACGTGAAGTAGTCGTTGCCCCAGTCCATCCACTGCCCGAGGCGCTTGGACGCGCGAGTGAGCTCGCCCGAGGACCACGCGACGACCTTGCGGCACTCCTCCGCGAACCGCTCGAGGCCGTACTCCTCGATCTCGCGCTTGGAGTTCAGCCCGAGCGCCTTCTCGACGCCGACCTCGATCCACAGGCCCTGGCAGTCCCAGCCGTTCTGGTAGCGCTGGTCGAAGCCCTGCAGTCCCTTGTAGCGCTGGAAGACGTCCTTGAGCGTGCGACCCCAGGCGGTGTGGACGCCCATCCCCTTGTTCGCCGTGACCGGGCCGTCGATGAAGCTGAAGCGCGGGCCGCCGCGGTTGGCCGCGCGCAGCTGCTCGAAGGTGCCCAGGCGCTCCCAGAGCTCGAGGATCGACTCCTCGATGCGCGGATGATCGGGAACGGGCGGAAGCCGGCTGAAGCTGCGAGACACGGCGAGGCAGTCTACGAGAGGGCCCCTGCCGGGCCGGCGCGTGCCCGAATCTTCGAAGCGGCCCTTGAAAGACCTGCGCACCGGGGTATCTTGAGCAGTGCCCGCCCCGCCGACGGCCGCCCCGGAGTCCTGCCGGCAACCGTGGGTCGAAAGAGGTCTGCGATGGACGCCCACCACGAGCCCGAGCCGTTGTTCAGTGGCTTGGAGCTGTGGTACATCGTGCCCGTCGCGTTCATCGTCGCCGTGCTCGCAGTTGGCGCGTTCACGGTCTCGCGGCTCAACAAGACCGAGGCTCCCGACGAGGCCAGCGCCGCCGAGATCGCCAAGCTGCCGGCGTACTGGACGGTCAAGGCGAACCAGACCTACTCGCAGATCTCGGCGGAGACCGGGCTGAGCATCGACCAGCTCGAGACGTTCAACCCGCGCGTGAACCCGGCGTCGCTGCTGCCGGGCCAGAAGATCAAGCTGCGCGAGAACGTCCCGCCGCCTCCGCCTCCGCCGCTCGGGCCCAAGTTCTGGACGGTGCGCACGGGGCAGTCGTTCGGGTCGATCGCCGCGAAGACCGGCAAGCCGATCGACAGGCTGATCGCGCTCAACAAGCGCCTGAAGCCGACGGAGCTGCGCCCCGGCGACCGGGTGCGGCTGCGGCGCTGAGCGTGCGGCTGCGGCGCTGAGCGGGTGCCGGCCCGGGAAGCGCGACCGCGTCGCGGTCAGCGCCCCGGAGCTCGACGGCACGCGTCCTACATCGACTTCTGGATCTTCTTCAGCGTCTCGCGATCGTCGGCGAGGTCGGTGTTCTCCTCGAGGTGCTGCTCGGCATCGGCGACGGCCGCGCGGTTGCTCGCAACCTCGGAATCGGTCGCGGCCGCGCCGGCTGAACCGGTGAGCTCCGCTGCCTTGTCGTCGACCGCGCCCACGATGCCGTCGTCCTGGGTCTCCACATCGGCCTGCTCGGTCTCTTCCTCTGCCATGGTCACCTCTCCGTTGTTCGAGTGCGTGAAGTCCCTACCCACTCGGAGCGCACGGGCAACCCGGCCGCCAGGTCACTCCCAGGGAGACGGCACCTCGGTGGTGACCGCGACGGTGCCTTCGAGGGCCGTGCCGTCGGGCTCTACGACGTCGACGTTCTTGCCGGTCAGCTCGCCGCCGAAGCGCAGCTCGAACGGCCCGCCGCCGGCCCCGCTGACCGCGACGTTGCCCGCACCGATGCGCCCGAGCGCCTCGAGCTGCGCCTGCAGCTCGGCTGCCGTGACGTCGAACGCCAGCGCGACCGTCTCCTGCCCGGAGTAGGTCAGCGTGAAGGTCCCGCCCGTCGCGGCGATCGTGACGACCTGGACGGGCTCGTCGGGGAGTGGATGGCGCGCGGTCATGTGCTGTCTCCTGGATTCTCGCGAGTGACGTTCGGAGCACCCGGGTGCTTTGGAGCATGCATCATCGCGCCGGCCGCCGCTCGCGGGGGTACGCTGGCGCCCATGTGGCCGGGGCGCGGGCATCGGGTGGGCATGGCGACGGCCGCCTGCGCGCTCGCCCCGATCCTCGCGCCGGCTGCGAGCGCCCAGACGCCTGCGCTCACCCTCTCGGCCCCGGCGCTGCGCGCCGCCGGCATCGACATCCCGCTGAGCGGCCGCGGCGCCGCACCCGGCGCGCGCGTCGAGCTGCAGCGCCTCGTGCGCGGCGAGCGCTGGGTGACGATCAAGTCCAAGCGAGCGAGCGCGGACGGGACCGTGAGGCTCGCCTACGACCCCGGCAAGCTCAGCCCGCGCTACCGGCTGCGCCTCGCGGCCGGCGGCATCGCGTCGGCGCCGATCACCGTGCGCACCCGCGACATCACGCTCGCCGCCTTCGGCGACGCGAACTTCGGCGACGGCGTCGGCGCCGTCATGGATGCGCGCGGCGCCCTGTGGCCGTGGCAGGGCGTCGCCCCGACGCTGCGCAAGGCGGACATCGCGTTCGGCAACCTCGAGTGCGCGATCTCAAACCGCGGCAGCGCCGTGCCGAAGGCGTTCAACTTCCGCGGGCGCCCCGACCGCCTGCGCAAGGTCGTGACGTTCGCCGGCCTCGACGTCCTGAACCTCGCCAACAACCACGCCGGCGACTACGGATCCAACGCCCTGCTCGACACGGTGCGCGCGGTCCGCCGCAGCGGGGCGCTGCCGGTCGGTGCCGGTGCGACGCTCGCCGCGGCCCGCCGCCCGCAGGTCATCAGCCGGCTCGGGCTGCGCGTCGGTTTCGTCGGCTTCTCGGACATCGGCCCGGCGTCGTTCGCGGCGGGTGCCGGACGGCCGGGCACGTCGTTCGCCTCGCCGCGGGCGATCGCCGCCGGCGTGCGCGCGGCGGCCCGGCGCAGCGACATCGTGATCGTCACGTTTCACTGGGGCGTCGAGCGCTCGACCAGCGAGAACGCCCGCCAGCGCTCGTTCGCCAAGGTCGCGCTGGACGCGGGCGCGAGCGCGGTCATCGGCGCGCACCCCCACGTCCTGCAGCCGATCCGCCGCGCCGGCAGGGGCCGGCGCCAGCTCGTCGCCTACAGCCTCGGCAACTTCGTCTGGGCGGCGAGCTCGGCGGCGTCGAGCGCGACCGGGATCCTGCGCGTGAAGCTGTCGGGCCGCGGCGTCGAGGGCGCGGAGCTCATGCGCGCGCGGATCGAGGGCACCCGCCCGCGGCTACTCGGCTGAGCCGCGTCGTCCGCCGCAGCACCACCCCCGCCGCGCTCCCGCGCCCCTCTACGCCCCGAAGAACGCGCGCAGCTGCTCGGCGACGAGGTCCGGGCGCTCCTGCGCCGGGAAGTGGCCGCAGTCGGGCAGGTCCTCGAAGCGCACGTCGTCGGCGTGCTTGGTGACGCTCTGGACCGCGCCGCGCTTGAACACCGGGTCCTCCACGCCGTTGAGCCACAGCGTCGGCGTCGTGAGGCGCTGGCCGGCGAAGCGGCCGCGCACCCAGGACGGGTAGTCGTGCGTCAGGAACGTGCGGTAGACCTGCTGCGCCGCCCGCGCGCGCGCCGGCTCCGCGAAGCGCGGCGCGAAGCGCTCGACCTCCTGCATGACGACGTCGGATCGCGTGGAGATCGCCTTCGAGATCTTGCCGAGCACGGCCGGGGAGGCGCCGACGCGGTGCCCGACGCCCGGGCTGGCGAGCAGGCCCTGGTAGGCGAACCCCGGCAGCGACTTGATCGCGGCGCCGACGCCGCGCTTGGGCCAGATGTGGCCGGTGTTCATCGGCACGAAGCGCCGCACGCGCTCGGGATGCTCGACGCACACGATGAAGCCCACGACCCCGCCCCAGTCATGGCCGACGAGGTTCACCGCGTCCAGCCCGAGCGCGTCGAGCACGCCGACGACGTCTTCCGCGAGCTCCTCCTTGCGATAGCCGCGCGGGGTGGCCTCGCTCCAGCCGAAGCCGCGCGAGTCGATCGCGATCACGCGGAAGTCGGGCGCTAGCAGCGGGATGATCCGATGCCACGTCCACCAGTGCTGCGGCCAGCCGTGCAGCAGCACGACCGGGTCGCCGCTGCCGCCGGTGTCGGCGACGTGCATGCGCGCGCCCCGCACGTCGACGTAGCGATGCTCGACGCCGGCGAGCTCGGGCGGGTCTGAGAGGTCCACGGCCGCGCAGGCTACCCGAGGGTGCAGAGCAGCGACGGCTTTGTGCAGAGGTACACCGCGGCCAGCGCCATGCCGGCGTTGACGGTCACGTTGTGCGTCTGCGCCCCGAGGTCCGACCACAGCAGGAACGTCCACGTCTTGCCGGAGACCGTCTGCGGGCTTGCCGCGCTGACGGAGTTGTTCGAGCCCTGGATGACCGTGCGGGCGAAGGCGTCGTCACCACCGAGCCGTTGAGCGTGAGCTTCAGCCCGGCCGCGTTCGCGCGCATCGTGAGCGTCGCGGTCTTCGGATCCAGGCGCCTGCTCGCGGTGTCCGCCACGCCCTGCGCGTCGGTCGCCGTCAGCACGATCTCGAGGTAGGACGGGTACTCGTGGTCGGCGGTGACGAACGATCCGCCGGCGACGCCGTCGAAGTCCTGCACGCTGTGGACGTGGCATCCGGCGGCGGCGCAGTGGTGCAGGCGGATCGACCACCTCAGGGCCGCCGCGGGGAGCGTGCCCTGCTCGACATCGGTCGCACGGCCGGAGAAGGCGATCGTGTCGCCGACCTTCCACGTCGTCGCCGCCGCGGGGCTCGTGATCTCGGCGCGCGGCGCGGTATCGCCGGCGACGACCGTCACCGACGCGCGGCTGGCAGCCCCGTGGCTGTCCGTGACCTGCAGGCTCGCGGTGTGCGGCCCCGCGACGGTGTAGATGTACGACGGCGCCGCGGCCGTCGAGTCGTCGTACGCCCCGTCGCCGTCCAGATCCCAGGCGAGCGAGATCGTGTCCCCGGCGTCCGGGTCGCGCGAGCCCGCGGAGTCGAAGCTGACGGTCAGCGGCGTGGCCCCCGAGCGCGGCGTCGCGGTCGCGACGCCGACCGGTGTCCCGTTGCCCGGCTCGTACTCGAGGCGCTGTAGCCGCCCGTTGCCGATGCCGACGTAGAAGAGCTCACCCGTGGGGGAGACCACGAGGTCGACCGGGTAGTTGGCGCCGTCGATGAACGTCGAGACCGTCGCTGGGCTCGGGAGCGTTCCTCCGGCGCGCTTCATGACCCACACGCAGTTGCGCGAGAAGTCGGCGAAGAACAGCGCGCCGTCGTACTCGTCGGGGTATGGGCCGCCCTCATAGAACGCGAGGCCCGACAGCGAGGAGCCCGCGTTCGCCGGGCAGCCCTCGCCCGGCACGACCTGCGCGGCCGCCGAGTACGCGTAGAACGGCTTCGTCTCGGCGCCCGGCTGCGCGTAGAGGCTCCTGCAGATGTTGAAGCCCACGCTCTCGAAGGCCGGCTGGCGGGCGCCGCCTTCGTAGCACGGCCAGCCGAAGTTCTCGGCGCTCGCGTCGGCGGGCGTCGGCACGCGGTCGATCTCCTCGAACTGGTTGAGACCGACGTCGGCGGCCCAGACCTCGTTGGTGCCGGGGCGCACCGTCGTGCGAAACGGGTTGCGCAGCCCGTACGCGACGATCCGGCGCAGGTTCGCATCGGTGCTCGACGCGAACGGGTTGCCGGGCGCGCCGGCACCGGTCACCGGGTCGACGCGGATCAGCGAGCCGTTGAGGCCGGTCGGATCGCCCGGCGTTCGCACGTCCTGGCTACGCAGCGAGCCGCCCTCGGCGGTCGGCGGTGTGAGCGTCGCGCCGGCTCCGCCGGGCGGGTCGCCGCACGGGTTCAGCGGGCTGCCGTCCTGCCCGTAGTCGAGCATGTGGAAGGCCGCGCCGTCGCCGCTGGAGGCGATGAGCCAGCCATCGGCGTCGAACGCGATCGAGCCCATGCCGTGGCTCGGGTACTGGTTGCACCAGTCCTCGACGAGCACCTTCTCCGGGCCGGTCATGACGTCGCCGGCGGCCGTCAAGCGCGACAGCCGGCCGCTCACGACGCAGCCGTCGGCGGTCTCGCCCGGCGGGGTCGGGCAGCCGTCGGACGTCGCGCCGGGCGTACCCCAGCGCGGCGCGGCGCCGCCGATCGCGGCATCGTAGGCGTAGAGGACGTACGCGTACGGCTTGGCGGGGAACGCCGGGTCAAGAGCGAACCCGAGCAGGCCGCGGTCGTGGAAGTTGTGGACGTTCGTGCGCAGGTCGGCGAACGTCGTCGGCGTGGTGTCGGCGAGCGAGTCGAAGACTTTGACGAGGCCGCTCTTCTCAGCGACGAAGACGCGCCCGTCGGGCGCGAAGCGCGCCGCCATCGGGAGGCTCAGGTCGCTCAGCGCGGTGGTCTCGCGGAAGCCCGGCGGCATGAGGCCGGCGGTGGCCTGCGCGCCGGCGCCGCAGAAGACGACCGCGGCGATGGCCGCGATCATCCTCGCGCGTCGTGCGTGCATTTGCGTGCTCCTGCGATCCCTGCGGTTGGCCTCGTTGGCGCCGAGCCTAGCGGCGAGCGTGCGGGCTCGGGGGAAACTCAGCCGAGCTTCGGGATGTCCTGGACGAGCGACAGCACGGGAGCGAACAGGTCGCCGTGCTCGGCGATGCGCTCGATGACCTGCGAGGCCTCGAAGACGAGGTCCTGCGGATCCTCGCGTTCGAGGCAGGCGCGCACCTCGTCCCACTCAAGCGGCGTCGACACCGTCGGGCGCTCCCGCGCACGCAAGGAGTAGACGTTGACGGTCGTCTTGTGCTCGTCGTTCTGGCTGTAGTCGATGAAGACCTTGCCGCCGCGCAGGTTCTTCGCCATCCGCGAGACGACGAGGTCCGGCTCGCCGGCCTCGAGCGTCTCGGCGACCGCGCGCGAGAAGCCCTTCGTCTTGTCGTAGGTGGCGTCGGGGACGTTGAGCGGGACGTAGACCTGCATCCCCTTGTTGCCCGAGGTCTTCGGAAACGCCTTCAGGCCGAGGTTCTCGAACATCGCGTGCAGGATCAGCGCGACGCGGCAGCACTCGACGATCGTCGCCGGCGGGCCGGGATCGAGGTCGAAGACCATCGCCGTCGGGCGCTCGATCGGCACCGCGCGCGACAGCGACGTGTGCAGCTCCAGCGCGGCCAGGTTGCCGAGCCAGACGAGCGTCGGCAGGTCGTCGCAGACGGTGAACTCGACGGTCTTCTTCGACAGCTCGATCGGCGCGACCTTGACCCACTCGGGCCGGTGGCTCGGGGTGTTCTTCTCGAAGAAGAACTTGTCGTCGACGCCGTTGGGGTAGCGCTTGCGCGTCAGCGGGCGCCCTTCGAGGTGCGGCAGGATCGCCGGCGCGACGTGCACGAGGTACTCGATGACCTCGCGCTTCGTGAAGCCCGTCGCCGGATAGAGGACCTTGTCGAGGTTCGTGACCTTCAGGGTGCGCCCGCCGACCTTCACCTCGACGCCGTTGCCCACGGGCTTGCCGGCATCGAGGAACGCCGACTGCGGCGCCTCCTCACGCAGCCCCTTGTACGACGGATGGCGCATGACGCCGTCGCTCGTCCACTCGGTGAACTCGACCTCCGCGACGCGCGTCGGCTCGACGAAGACGGCCTCGCGCGGCGGCTTCGGGCGGCCGTCGTCCACCGCGAACGGCGAGTCCTCGCGGCGCTCGAGCACCTTCGCGAGGCGGTCGAGCTCGAACTCCGTGAAGCCGGTGCCGACGCGGCCCGCGTAGCGCAGCTTGCCCTCCTCCTCGACGCCGACCAGGAGCGCGCCGATGCGGTCCTCGCGCTTGCCGGTCCCCGGCACCCAGCCGCCGACGACGACGTCCTCGCGGCGCACGTTCTTGACCTTCAGCCAGCACTCCGATCGGCGGCCCGGCTCGTAGCGGCTGTCGAGCTTCTTCGCGACGACCCCCTCGAGGCCCGCCTCGAGGCTCGCCGCGAGCACCGCGGCGCCATCGCCGACGACGTGGTCGGGCGTGCGCCATGCCGCGCCCTCGAGCTCGAGGTCGTCGAGCAGCTCGCGGCGCTCGGCGTAGGTCAGGTCGAACAGCGCATGACCGTCGAGCCACAGCAGGTCGAAGACGATGTACGCGACCGGCACCTCCTTGGCGAGCCGGCGCACGGCGCTCTCACCGCGCACGTGCATGCGCTGCTGCAGGCGCCCGAAGCTCGGGCGGCCGCGCTCGTCGAACGCGACGATCTCGCCGTCGAGGATGGCGCCGTGCGAGCTCAGCGCCCGGTTGAGCGCGCGCAGCTCGGGATAGCCGCCGGTGATGTCATTGCCGTTGCGGCTCTCGAAGCGGATGCGGCCGGGCTCGGAGTAGACGAGCGCACGCACGCCGTCCCACTTGATCTCATAGGCCCACCCGGAGTCGTCGCGCGGCAGCGACCCGGCGCGCGCGAGCATCGGCCGCAGCTGCGAGGGCATCGGCTTGCGCGTCGGATCCGACGGGGGATCCATGCGGTGGATCATCCAGTCCTTGCCCGGCGGCTCGCCCTTGCGCTTCTTCAGCGGAAACAGCCCATAGCGGCCCGACAGCCGCTCGCCGTGGAACGTGATCTCGACCTTGTCGTCGTCGAACTTGTGCTCCTCGTAGGTCCCGCGGTCCCAGATGCGCATCGTCCCGGCGCCGTAGGAGCCCTTCGGGATGTCGCCCTCGAACTCGAGGTACTCGAGCGGATGGTCCTCGGTGTGGACCGCGAGGCGGTTGTCCTTCGGGTCCTCGGGGATCCCGTTGGGGACCGCCCACGAGACGGCGACACCGTCGTGCTCGAGACGCAGGTCCCAGTGCAGGCGGGTCGCGTGGTGCTCCTGGACGACGTAGCGCTTGGCGCCGTCGGGCGCGGCAGGCGAGTCGTCGGGCGAGACGTGCGCTCCGGACGCGCCGGAGGGCTCGGGCGTAGCTTGCGCGTCGCGCTTGCGCCGGTAGTCCTTCAGGCGATCGGCCACCCCGACAGTGTGGCCGAACGGCGCAGCGGCGGCGCCGCCGCGGGGGTTCCCCGGTCCCCGCGGCGGCTGCCGCTGCGCGCAAGCTCGCCGTGCTGGCGAGCGGCGCGGATGCTACGAGGCCGGTATACCCGTTCGCTTCGTCTCGGCTTCGGTCGCCGCGGTGGAGACGAGCCCGATGCCGAGCAGGAGCACCCCGTTGATGAGGTGGTTGAAGTTCTCGAGGTCGTCACGGCCGAACATCGAGATGATCGTCAGGTTGCTCTCGCCCACGACGCCGATGACGAAGGCGGCCACGTAGAACGTGCCGACTCCGAGGCATGCGCCCTCGGCGGTCGTCGTCGACTGGCGCGACATGACCAGCAGGAATCCACCGATCGCGAGATGAACGAGGTTGTGGAACGGGTTGACGCTCAGCCCCGAGATGAGGATGTAGTCGTCCGTGTTCTGCAAGAACCCGCTGAAACCTGTGATGGCGAAGCCGATGATGCCGATGCCGATATACAACGCTCCGAACAGCGGCATAACGCGCTGCGCAAGACTAGATCCTGACATCTCCCCAGATACCTCCCACGGTAGTCCGATAAAGCTCTACAAAGCCCGACAGTCGAAGAGGCGGCGAGTGTATCGGTCGAGGCAGTCATCGCGCCAGCCGGGCGCCGCCGTCTGCCGGTCCCGGCGCGTCGGCAGCCTCTCCGCCGGCCGCCTCGGCGGGGGCCTCAGCCGCCCGCCACGGCAGGCAGGATCGTCAGCTCTCCGCCCGCCGGAACCGCCGTCTGCAGGCCGTCGAGGAAGCGGATGTCCTCGCCGCCGAGGTAGACGTTGATGAAGCGCCGCAGGTCGCCGTCCTCGCCGTAGAGGCGCTCGCGCAGCTCGCCGTGCGTCTCGAACACCGACTCGAGGGCGGCGCCGACGGTCTCCCCCTCGGCCTTCACGCTCGCGGCGCCGCCTGCGAGATCGCGCAGCTGCGTGGGGATCTTCACGGTGACAGGCATCAGACGGATACTCCTCGCTCCGCAAAGGCGGCTTCGAAGGACTCGATGGTCGGATCGACCTCGACCGCGGTGAACGAGTCGCGCACCGCGTCGAGCGTCTTCAGGCCGTCGCCGGTGATGACGAGCACCACCCGCTCGTCCTTGCCGATGTCCCCGCGCGCGGCGAGCTTCGCGAGCACCGCCGTCGTCACGCCGCCGGCCGTCTCGGTGAAGATGCCCGTCGTCTCGGCGAGCAGGCGGATGCCGTCGCGGATCTCCTGATCGGAGACGGCGTCGATCGAGCCGCCCGTCGCGCGCGCGAGATCCAGCGCGTAGGGCCCGTCGGCGGGGTTGCCGATCGCAAGCGACTTGGCGATCGTGTCCGGCTTGACCGGCCGGCAGACGTCCTTGCCCTGCGCGAACGCGCCCGCGACCGGCGAGCAGCCCTCCGCCTGGGCGCCGTTCATCGTCGGGACCTCGCCGTCGAGCAGGCCGACCTCGATCCAGTCGGAGAAGCCCTTGGCGATCTTCGTGTAGAGCGAGCCGCTCGCGATCGGCACGACGCAGCGGTCGGGGATCTCCCAGCCGAGCTGCTCGGCGATCTCGAACGCGACGGTCTTCGAGCCCTCGGCGTAGTACGGGCGCATGTTGATGTTCACGAAGGCCCAGTTCTCGCGGTCGCCCGACAGCTCGGTGCACAGGCGGTTGACGTCGTCGTAGTTGCCGCGGACCTTGACGAGGTTCGTGCCGTAGATCGCGGTCGCGAGCTGCTTCTGCTCCTCGAGGTCCGCCGGGATCAGCACGTAGGAGTCCATCCCGAGCGCGGCACCGTGGGCGGCGACGGAGTTCGCGAGGTTGCCCGTCGAGGCGCAGGCGAGCGTGTCGAAGCCCAGCTCGCGGGCGCGCGTCGAGGCGACCGACACGACGCGATCCTTGAAGGAGTGCGTCGGGTTGTGCGCGTCGTTCTTGACCCACACCTCCCCCAGGCCGAGGCGCTCGGCGAGCCGGTCGGCGCGGATCAGCGGCGTGCAGCCGGCGGGCAGGCCGGTGCGCGTCTTCGGCTGCGGCCCCTCGAGCGGCAGGAAGTCGTGATAGCGCCAGATGTTCTGCGGCCCGGCCTGGATCCGGCGCCGGACGGAGCCGACATCGGAGATCGGCTCGTGCTCGTACTTGACCTCGAGCGGTCCGAAGCACCGCGAGCACACGTACCGCGCCTCGAGGGGGTACTCCGTCGCGCACTCTCTGCACTTGAGCTGCTTCGCCGCCATATGGACCTCCGCCCGTTGAACTTGTGGCGAGGCCGCACGGCCATGCCACATCTGACAGGAATTGGCACCGTTCCCGCTTTCGCGGGGTGGTTGCCGGGGCTTCAAAGGGCCTGTCCCTCCACCCCTCTGGATGTGTCCAGCTATCTGCAGGCACAATATCAGCCATGCCGAACCTCCCGAAGCCGCGCTTCGGCCGCCCCACGCGTGGGCGCGGCAACGCCAGCGGCCCCACCGAGGCCGCCAGCGAGACCCCGAACGTCGAGGTCATCGAGGCGGCGGGCCTGCGCTGGCTGCACATCGAGCAGCCGCGGCCGGCCGATCGCGCGTGGCTCGAGGAGCACTTCGACTTCCATCCGCTGGACTACGAGGACGTCCTCTCGCGCAACCAGCGCCCGAAGGTCGACGAGTACCCCGAGTACCTCTTCGTCGTCCTGCACTTCCCGCGCTTCGACAAGTCGATCGGGCGCCTGAACGCCGCCGAGCTCGACATGTTCGTCGGTCCCGACTTCGTCATCACGCTGCCCAACGAGCCGCTGCAGCCGCTCGAGTACCTCTTCGAGCGCTGCAAGACCCGCGACGAGCAGCGCGAGACGCTCTTCTCCAAGGGCCCCGGCTACCTGCTCTACAAGATCGTCGACGACTGCGTCGACGCGTCGTTTCCGATGCTGCGCAAGATGGGCAACAAGCTCGAGCGCCTCGAGGAGGACATCTTCGAGGGGCGCTCCGGCGAGATCGTGCGCGACATCTCGAACGTCAAGCAGGAGATCATCAACTTCCGCAAGATCGTCCGCCCGCAGCGCACGGCGCTGCGCGACCTCGAGCGCACGAAGCGCTACATCCCCGAGGGCCTGGACATCTACTTCGACGACATCAACGACGCGTCGGAGCGCATCTGGGACATGCTCGAGAACTTCAAGGAGGTCGTCGAGGGCCTCGAGTCGACGAACGAGTCGGTGCTCTCGCATCAGGTCAACGACGTGCTGAAGGCGCTGACGGCGATCAGCGTCGTGGTCCTGCCGCTGACGCTCGTCGCGAGCATCTGGGGCATGAACGTCGGCGTGCCCGGCCAGGGCTCGCATGCCGCGTTCTGGATCGTGGTCGGCGCGATGGTCGCGCTGCTCGCCGGCATGCTCGGCTTCTTCCGCAGCCGCGGCTGGTTGTGAGCTTGACCTCCGAGGACCCGCTCGAGCGGCTGGCCGAGTCGGTCGAGCTCGACGGGCCCGCGCAGCGCAAGCGCATGCTGGTGATCGTCAACCCGTCGGCGACGACGATGTCGACGCGGCTGCGCGGGCTCGTCATCGCCGCGCTGCAGGGGCGCTACGACGTCGACGCGGTCGACACGCGCGCCCGTGACCACGCGACCGAGCTCGTTCGCGACGCCGCCGGCGAGCGCTACGACGTCGTCGTCGCGTTCGGTGGCGACGGGACCGTCAACGAGGTCGCCAACGCCCTTGCCGGCACCGACACGCCGCTCACCTGCCTGCCCGGCGGCGCGACGAACGTGTTCTGCCAGATGCTCGGGATCCCCGCCGAGATCATCGACGCGACCGAGCACCTGCTGCGGATGGCCGACGTCTGGCGCCCGCGCCGGATCGACCTCGGAACGGCCAACGGGCGCTGCTTCACCTACTCGAGCGGCTACGGGCTGGATGCGAGCATCGTCAAGCGCATCGACCGCCAGCCGCGGTGCAAGCGCCACAAGCTGCGCGAGCTGTACTTCGTCTACTGCGCCATCGAGACCGTGCTGCGCGAGTACGTCCGCAACCCGCCGCGGATGCGGGTCGAGGTCGGCGGCGAGGTCGACCATGCGATCACGACGCTGCTGCAAAACGGCGACGCGTTCACGTACCTCGGCGACAAGCCGCTCGCGCTCGCGCCGGGCGCAGGCCTCGACAGCGGCTCGCTCGCGGGCCTCGCGCTACGCGCCGCGCGGCTGCGCGACGTCGCCCCGTTCCTCGTCAAGGTGCTCTCGCCGAAGGGCTCGGTCGCCGACCACGCCCAGATCCATGCGTTCAGCGGTGTCGACGGCGTGCGCTGCGTCGCGGCCGGCGGCCGCGCGATCCCGCTGCACGTCGACGGCGACCACATCGGCGACGTCAGCGAGGCCGTCTTCGGCGTCCGTCCCGGCGCCCTCTGCGTCGTCGCCTGACGCACGGCGCGCCCGCCGGGCCGGCTCAGCCGACGACGACGACCTCGGCCGCGACGCCACTGGCCGTCGAGAGTCGCGCGTCGAGCGTCAGCAGCGGCTCGTCGAGGCGCCCGGCGAGCACGACGTACAGCGCGTCGTTGCACATGCGCGCGACCCGACCGCTGTCGAGGCGAGGCGGTCGCCGGGGTTGACGCCGCCTCGCCGAGCGCCGTATGTTCGCGTGGGGATGACGCTGTCGCGGGGGAGCCGAAGCCATTCATGATCACCATTGCGGTGGTGATCTTCGGCGCGCTCGCCGCCGCGATCCTCGCGAACACCTACCTCCAGCCGCACCTGGATCGCGCGCTCGAGGACGAGAAGGTCGACATCAGCAAGGCCGAGTCATGGGCCGGGAGCGTGCTCGGCCCGTCGGTGACGCTGCTGGCCCTGTTTCTCGCGTTCGTGATCACCGACGTCACGACCACCTACTCCCAAGCGAAAGACGCCACGCGGACCGAGGCCACGGTCATCGACAGGTTCGCCCACACGGCCGGCTACCTGAAGGATCCTCAGCGGCGGCAGCTGCAGGTCGCGGCCATCTGCTACGCGAGGGCCGTCGCCGGACCGGACTGGGATGCGATGAAGGCCGGCGACGGCGGATCGTCGGACCTTCCGGGGGTGTGGACCGGCCTCGGGCCCGACGGGATGCGCACGGTCTTCCACGCGCTCGGGCCCTCCGACTCGCTGTTCTCGACGCTCACCGAGGCGGATCACGAGCGCGCCGACGCGCGACGCGCCCGGCTGACGGACGCGAGCCCGTCGGTCCCGTCGAGCCTCATCGCATTCATGCTGGCCGTCATCGCGGCAGTCTTGATCTACCACGCCGTGACCTCGCCGCCGAGAGGCGTCATCCACGCCTTGGCGACGTTCACCTCGGTCTTTGCGCTGCTGGGGGCGATGGGCGTGATCTACACCTTCGAGAAGCCGTTCACGGGCGCCTTGGAGATCACTCCCGCCGCAATCCAGACCACCGAGCGGGCGCTCTCGAAGGACTTCGTGGCGCGCTACGGTGCCGAGAACGTGCGCTGCGACGCCGACGGGCGCCCTATCAAGGCGGCGGCGGCATGACCCTCCTGCGCTATACGACACCGGCGGTTCGCCGATCCGGGGCGCCGCGATGATCGTCGCGACCATCGTCATCCTCGGCGCGGGGATCCTCGGGACGCTCGCGAACTTCGTCTGGGGCCCGGCGCTCAAGCGCCAGCAGGACCGCCAAGGCGTCAGCGAGTTCTTGACGCAGACCGTAACCGGCAACAACTACGGCCCGGCCGCCACGCTGCTGGCGCTGCTGACCGCGCTCGTCCTCGCCGGCGCGGCGCAGTCGTACTCGCGCGCGAACACGGCCGTGCAGACGGAGGCATCGGCGGTCGACAACATGTTCGAGACCGCGGGGTACCTCAAGGAGCCCTACCGGCAGCGGATCCAGAACGCGGTGGTGTGCTATGCGCGGGCCGTCGTCGGACCCGAGTGGAAGACGCTGCACGACACCGGGGAGGGCTCGCCGGTGCCGAGCAACTGGACAGGCGATCGCAACAACGGCGTTCGCAGCACACTGGCGGCGATGACGCCGGAGAACAAGCTCTTCTCGAGGATGGCCACCGCCGACCAGAGGCGCGGGGACGCGCGGCAAGCCCGGCTGGCCGAGGCGAACCCGTCGATCCCCGGGCTGCTGATGGCATTCGTGGTCGGGGTGATGGCGACGATGATCATCTTCCTCGCGGTGTCGTCCCCGCGCCTGAGCCCGTTGCACATCGCCGCGCTGGTCATCAGCTCGCTGACCCTGCTCGCGGCCGTCGGCCTCATCAAGACGCTGGACAGCCCCTACCGGGGTCTCGCCGCGATCGAGCCGACCCAGATGGAGTTCACCCAGCAGGACGTCGGCGAGGACTTCGCCGAGAGCTATGGCGCGGGCCGCCTGACCTGCGACGAGCAAGGCAACCCGACGCAATGACCCTCCTCATCATCGTCCTCCTCGGCTCGTTGATCGTCGGGCTGCTGGGAAACATCTTCTTGCACGAGCGCATCATGGCGATCACCAATCGCCAAGGTCTGGACCCGTACTACATCTACCCCCAGACGAACAACGTCTTCGGCCCGACCGCGACGCTCCTGGCGCTGTTCATCGCCTTCGTCCTGTTCGGCGCGTCGGGCTCGTACTCGCAGGCGAAGACCGCCGCCCAGACCGAGGCAGCCGTCGTCCAGGCCTTCTACCGGACCGCCGACTACCTTCCGGACGCGCGGGCGCTCCCACTCCAGCGGGCGGCCATCTGCTACGCGCGGACGATCTCGGGCCCCGAGTGGGACCTCATGCGCTCCGGTCACAACGAGCTGGCGCCTGAGGCCCAGCGGTGGGTCGGAGCCGGGCCCGAGTCGGTCCGTACAGTGCTTCAGAAGCTGGGGCCGGACGACGACCTGTTCTCCTCCCTGCTGAGCTCCGACCAGGCGCGCGGCGATGCCCGCCGCGAGCGGTTGACACAGGCGGATCCGACGATCCCCGGGGTCGTGAGCGCCTTCATGCTCTTCTCGATCACGCTCACGATCGTCTTCCTCGCGATGATCTCTCCCCGCAAGAGCGTCTCACACATCGCGGCGTCCATCCTCGCGTCGATCACCCTGGTCGCCGCGCTGTTTCTCATCTACAACCTCGACCGGCCGTTCCGTGGCCCGCTCGCCCTGGACCCCGTCCAGATGCAGATCACCGAGGAGGGAATCGCCGCCGAGTTCGACGCGCGCTACGGGAGCAATCAGCTGGGCTGCGACGCGCGCGGCAGGCCCACGTAATCGGCCGCTTCGCGTCGGTGACGGACCCCCGCGGCGACGGGTCGGAAAAATAGCCCATTGCGACCTGGCGATTGGTCTAGGCTTGGAATCCGCTCTCGTGCAGCGCTACATAGGAGGTCAGGGGGAATGGCCGCCGACCAGCAGGGGATTGCCCGATCGGGCTCGAACGCGGGCCGCCGCGGGACGCGCCAAGCAGCAGCGCCGGCGTTGTGCCGGCGTGCGGGAGCAGCAGGCTGGACACAGGGACGGCAGTCGAGCCCATCGCCGCTCCCAGCCTCCGCGTGACCATGCGAATCCTCGCGAGGACCACGCTGCCCGACAGCGATGCCCGTGCCCGGGCCGTGCTCGACGCGACCGCGGATGCCGTGGTGATCTACGCGTCCGACGGCGCCGTGCTCGCCCGCAACGCCCTGGCCAGGGAGCTGCTGGGCCCTCGCGATCGGCGGCTGCGCCTCGACACGCCCGAGAGCGTCGAAGGCTGGCGCGACGCGGAGGACCGCCCGCTCGCGCCCGAGGAGCACCCGGCGGTGCTCGCGCGCTCGGCAGCCGAGCCGGTGCGTCAGGCGCTTTCGATCCGCCGGCCAGACGGCGTTTGGCGGTGGGTCCTCGCGAGCGCCTGCAACATCGCGGACTCGGCGGTCGCGGGAGAGGTCGTGCTGACGCTGTCGGACGTCACGGAGCTGCGCTCGGCACACTCGGAGCTCGCGCGCTGCGACGAGGAGCTGCGCCGCATCGCGACGGTCACCTCCCACGATCTCGGGGTGCCGCTGGCGGCGCTGCGTCGCGCCCTCGCCGCGATCTCGGCGGGTGCGCTCACCGCGGCAGCGGCCGAGGAGCTGCGCGACGCTCAGGCCGCGACGGAGGTCATGCAGGAGACCGTCGGCGCCATGCTGTCCTACGCGGACGTCGATCGCGAGGTCGTCGAGGACGACGCGGTCGACCTCGCTGCCATCGCCGCTGAGGTCGTGACGCTGCTGCGCCGGCGCCTCGACGAGGCTGGCGCCACCGTGGACATCGGAGAGCTGCCCCGTGTCACCGGAAGCCAGGTGCTGCTGCGCCAGCTTCTGCAGAACCTCGTCGGCAACGCGATCGTGCACCACCCGGGCCCCGCTCCACACATCGCCATCCGCTCGGAGCGTCGCGGCAGCGATGCGGTGATCATCGTGGAGGACGACGGCGATGGCATCCCCGACTGCCAGCGCGACTCGGTCTTCGGGCTGTTCGCCCGCGGGAGCTCCTCGGCCGATGGTCACGGCATCGGGCTGTCGGCGGCAAAGCGCATCGTGGAGCGCCACGGTGGCCGGATCTGGATCGAGGATGGCGTGCCCCGGGGCGCCCGCTTCTGCATGACGCTCTAGCGGTGCTCAGCGCGCGGCGATCACGTCGCGCGAAGCCGCCACGCGGCGAGCCTGGCCGCGCTCACGCAGCCGCGACACGAGCACCCCCGTGAGCGCACGCGTGATCACGACCTCGCCGCGCGCGAGGCTGTGCACGATGCGTCCAAGCGCATCGAGTGGGACGTCCTTGCTCAAGAAGCCCGCGGCGTTCTCGGACAGCGCGCGCAGGCCCAGCTCGTGGTCGTCGGAGGTGGAGAGGATCAGGACCGGGATCTGCGACCCGGTCGCGTGGATCCGCGCGATCGCGCCCAAGCTGTCGTCGCAGCTGACGCTCGCGTCCATCAGCACGACGTCGATGTCGAGCTCCTCGACCGCGACGACGCCCGCCGCGGTATCGGCCGCCGTGGCGACGACCTCGAGCCCCGGCTCGCCCGCCAGGTGCTCGCCGAGGGCGCGGCGTGCGAGCGGGTCGGCATCCACTACGAGCACCCGGATCGCGGTCATGCGCCGGACCCTAACGACGCGTGCCGATACAGCCGGGGGCACTTCCGACGTGCCGGATTCCGCCAGATCGGGCGGTGCGGGAGGTTCTTGCCCCGGCTCACGCCAAAGACACCCCTGCTCGGTGCGACGCATCGGAAAGCCTGCCGACGTGACGCAGCGACGTGAGCCGGCCGCAAGCCGTTCGCGCCTCGAGCAATCGAGCGCGCGCGGTGCGCGACGGGATGGCATGCCGCGGGACGCCGCCGGTGCCGGCGCGCCGCCGCGCGTCCTCGTCGCAAGCCCCGACGCGATCGCGCGGCACATGCTGTCCGGGCAGCTGCTCGAGGACCACCGCTACGCGTTCGCCGGCAGCGCCGGCCACGAGTCCGCGCTCCTGCGGCTGTTCGATCAGGCGCAGGCGGATCTCGTCCTCGTCGACGTCGCGCTTCCGCCCCGCGGGGCGACGGCGACGATGCTCGCGCTGCAGGCCAGACGCCCCGACGTCGCGGTCGTCGTGCTGGCCGACGTCGACGACGACCCGGACGCGCCCGACACGGCGCTCGCGGTCCTGCAGGCCGGCGCCAAGGGCTACCTCGACCGCCGGCTTCGCGCAAGCGACCTCGTGGCGGCGCTGGCGGCCGTCGAGCGCGGCGAGCCGGCACTCGCGGACGGCCTCGCGATGGCGCTGCTCACGCGGCTGCTCGCGATGCCCGGCAACGGGCCGCGGCTGCGGCCCGTGCGCAGTCCGCTGAGCGACCGCGAATGGGAGGTGCTCGCCCTGCTCGAGGCGGGCTCGACGACGACGCAGATCGCCGAGCAGCTCGTCCTCAGCATCCATACCGTGCGCAGTCACGTGAAGCGGATCCTGCGCAAGCTCGGCGTGCACACGCGCGCCGACGCGATCGTCGCGGCACGTCAGATGCGGCGGTGACGGCGCGCTCGGCTCAGGCGGCGAGCGCCGGCGCACCACGCGTGCCCATCGCCCAGGCGATCTGCCGGCGCAGGCCCTCGACCAGGGTGATCGCCGGTGCGATCCCGAGCTCGTTCAGCGCGCGGGTCCCGTCGGCGCACGTCGCGTGGACGTCGCCGCGTGCGGCATCGAGATGCTCGACCTCCGCGCCGCCGCAGTGCTCGGCGATGACGCCGATCGCGTCGCGCAGCTCGACCGGGCGCCCGCCGCCGATGTTGTAGACGGCGCCGGGACGACCGTGGCGCGCGGCGGCCAGCGTCGCCGTGACGGCATCGTCGACGTAAGTGAAGTCGCGCAGCTGCCGGCCGTCACCCAGGATCGTGATCGCGCGACCCGCCAGCGCTTGGTCGATGAAGCGCGAGAACGCCATGTCCGGCCGCTGGCGGGGCCCGTAGACGGTGAAGTACCGCAGCCCGACCACCGGCACGCCGGCGGCCCGCAGGTAGACCGCCGCGAGATCCTCCGTCGCCGCCTTCGTCATGCCGTAGGGCGACACCGGATTGCGGGGTGCGCTCTCGGAGGTCGGCGTGACGGCCGCGTTGCCGTAGACCGACGACGACGACGCGTAGACGAACGCGTCGAGCTCGGTCACGGATGCCGCTTCGAGCAGGCGCTGCGTCGCGAGGATGTTCTGGCGCACGTAGATGGCGAAGCCGTGCCCGAAGCTCAGACGCACGCCGGGCTGTGCCGCGAGATGAAAGACGGTGTCGACGCCGGCCACGAGATCCTCGATCGGGTCGCAGCTGAGGTCGCGACCGATCAGCTGAAATCGCGAGGCTCGGCGCAGTCCCTCGACGTTCTGCGCCTTGCGCCAGCCGTCGTAGTAGTCGGTGAAGCAGTCCACGCCGGTGACCTCGTGGCCATCGGCGACGAGCTGCTCGCACAGCGTCGAGCCGATGAAGCCGGCTGCCCCGGTGACAAGCGCACGCATCGTCAGTGCTCCCGCGTCACGCGCATCAGGAGCAGTCCGCAGACGAGCAGCAGGCAGCCGAAGCCCGCGATCACGAGCAGGTTCACGCCCGTGTACGGCAGCCCGGGATCCCCCCCGATCCCACGCCCGCCATCGCCTGCGGACCCCCCGGTCCCGGGATCGCTCCCGGAGCCTCCGCCATCGCCCACGTTGAGCTGCCCGCCGTCGCCGGGGGAGCGCTGCGCCTCGTCGCCCGCGACCGCCCCACCGCTGCCGGTGGTGGGCTTCTGCTTCTCGAAGCCGGCTTCGCCACCGGCGTTGGGGACGTTCTGGTAGCCGGGTCGCGACGCCGAGGCGTACGCCCCGGGCGCGACGACCAGCGCCACGACGATCGCCGTCGCAGCCGCGATGCCTCGCCGCGCGCTCATCGCTCGGCCACCAGGAGCTTCGGCGCGCGAGCGCGGCCGGCCCGTGGCGCCGGGGTCCCGCGCCGCGCAACGGCCAGGAGGTCCTCGACGACGAGCCCGTCGGCGGGGAAGTCGGCCCAGCCGAACAGCGCGCTGCCGGAGGTCAGGCTGCGCAGCCGGCGTTCGACGAGCCCGCGATCCAGCGCGGTGGCGTCGCACACGAGCACGAGCTCGCCTGGCCCGGTGCGCATCCACGTGTCGCTCATGCGCAGGTGCCGATCGAGATCGGCGGGAAACGCCGTCCCGTCGCTCAGGCGCGCCACCAGCAGCGCGGCGCCCGCGCCGGTGCGCCGGCAGCGCGCGACATGCCGCTCGAGGTCGGTCGGACCGTTGGGCCGGTACCGGGCCTGTCGTTCGCGGCGGACAAAGGAACGAATCGCCATGCCGCAGAGCAAACCTGACTGCAGATGGGCGAAAGAGGTGGATTCGCCCGGAGCGTTAGGGGTGCCGAACCCCCGGGCGGCCCCCGCAACGCCCCCGGGGACGGGTAGGAATCTGACTGCCGGGGCCGCCCGTTCTGCCCTTCGTCGCCGGGCGTGGCACTCGGATGATCCGCGCATGCCGCCGCCGACCCTGGTGCTCTGCTACCACGCGATCAGCGCGCGCTGGAGGTCGCCCATGAGCGTGACGCCGGCGCAGCTGCAGTGGCAGGTCTCCTCGCTGCTGCGACGCGGCTACGAGCCGCTGACGTTCACGGCCGCGGCCTCTCGGTCGCACGGCGGCGCGTCCTTCGCGATCACGTTCGACGACGCCTTCGCCTCGGTGCACGAGCTCGCGCTGCCGATCCTCGAGCGCCTCGCGGTGCCGGCGACGGTGTTCACGACCACCCGCTTCGCGGACGAGGGCGGCCGGCTGAGCTGGGATGGCCTCGAGCCGTGGGAGGAGAGCGAGCACGCCCCCGAGCTCGAGGCGATGCGCTGGGATGACCTCGCGGGGCTGCAGCGCCGCGGCTGGGAGATCGGGTCGCACACCGTCTCGCACGCGCGCCTGCCGGCGCTCGACGATCTGCGGCTGGCTGCCGAGCTCAGGTGGTCGCGCGAGCGCTGCGAGCGGATGCTCGATGCGCCGTGCACGGCGATCGCGTATCCCTACGGCGCGGTCGACGCCCGCACGACGGCTGCCGCACGCGACGCGGGCTACAGCGCCGGCGCGGCCCTCGGCAGCCCGCCGGTGCCCGCCGGCGACCCGCTCGAGGTGCCTCGCGTCGGCATCGGGCACCGCGACCGGCCCTGGCGCTTCACGGTGAAGTCCACGCCCGCGGTCCTGGCGCTGCGCACGCGACTGGGACGCTGAGCCCTGCGGCTCGCGATCCACACCGACCAGGCCTACCGGCTCGACGCGTCCGGCATCTCGACCGCGCGCAGCTTCGTGTCGTTCCTCGGGGCGATCGGCGAGCACTGCGACGACCTCCTCATCCTCGGGCGCCTCGAGCCCGAGCCGGGCCGCGACGCCCACCCGCTTCCGGCGAGCGCGCGCTTCGTCGC
Organism: uncultured Actinomycetes bacterium; assembly: GCA_963839905.1. GTDB lineage: Bacteria > Actinomycetota > Thermoleophilia > Solirubrobacterales > Solirubrobacteraceae > CADCVQ01. Next base: position 450,024 of record CAWIXC010000024.1, read on the forward strand.
GCTCGGCCACCAGCGCAGCTCGGCCCGCCCCGGCGCGGTGCTGGGCTCGCTGGTCGGCTCCTGCCGGGCGTTCTGGCGGGCGCTTGACGGCGTCGACACCGTCTGGCTGCTCGGGCCCAACGCGCTGTCGTTTCCCTTCGCGCTCATCGCGGCCGCCCGCCGCCGGAGGGTGGCGCTCGGCGTGCGCCAGGACCTGCCGGCCTACGCGCGCGCGCGTCATCCGGGCTCGCGCTCGACCTGGCTCGCGGCGGTCGTCCTGGACAGCGCGTTTCGCCTGCTCGGCCGGGCCTGCCCCGTCGTCGCGGTCGGGCCGGTGCTGACCGCCCGCTACGGCGGGCCCGCGCGCGCCCACGAGACCTGGGTGTCGCTGATGGCCGCGGCGACGATCGCCGAGCGCGCGGAGGCGCTCACGCGCTGCGCCGGCGACGTCCGCGACCTGCTCGCGGTGACGCGCCTGGACGAGGAGAAGAACCCGCTGCTGCTGGCGGACATCCTCGCCGGGCTCGACGACGAGTGGACGCTGACGATCTGCGGCGACGGCCCGCTGCGCGGCGCGCTCGAGCAGCGCCTTGCCGCGCTCGGGCTCGCGCATCGCGTCCGCCTGCTGGGCGACGTGCCCGGTGGCGCCGGCCTGCTGGCCCTGTATCGATCGAGCGACGCGCTGCTCCATGTGTCGCTGACGGAGGGGCTGCCGCAGGTCCTGCTCGAGGCGTTCTCGTGCGGCACGCCGGTTGTCGCCACGGCAGTGGGCGGCGTGCCGGCGGCTGGCGCCGGCGCCGCGATCCTCGTGCCGCCGTCCGATGCCGCGGCGATGTGCGCCGCGCTGCGGCGCCTGGATGCGGACCCTGCGCTGCGGCGCGAGCTCGTCATGGCCGGGATCGACCGCGCACACGTGCACACGCTCGAAGCCGAGGCGGCGGCCACGGCGGCCTACCTCGACCCCGGGACCCCCCTCGCCGCGGCAGCCGCCTGATGTCGGCGGCGCCCACCGCGAGCCGGCCGGTCGCAGGCGCCGCCTCGCTTGGCCTCGCCATCGCGGGCGCGTCCGCGCTTGCGGGGTTCGTGATCGCGGCGGTGGCATCGAAGCTGCCCGTCGTAGCCGTGCTCGGCGTGCTCGGCGTCGCCGCCGTCGTAGCGATCGTCGTGCATCCGCAGCTGACGGCCACGATCGTCGTCGGGCTGATCTGGGTGGACCTGCCGGTCGTCGCGGTGCGCGACCACGGCATGCCGTACATCGCCGGGGCGGCGCTGCCGCTGCTGCTGGGCGTCGTCATCGCGCGCGATCTGTACCGCGGCAACCGCTTGGTGCTGGAGCGCGGCGCGGGCTGGCTTGCCGCGCTGATCCTCGTCACGACGCTGTCGGCGATGCTCTCGCAGTACCAGGATCGCGCCGTCGCCAACGTGGCGACGCTCGTGGCGCAGGGGGCGGTGCTGTATCTGCTCGTCGTGAACGCGCTGCGCAGCGAGCGCGCCGTGCGCTCAGCGCTGTGGGCGATCATCCTCGCCGGGTCGTGGCTTGCGCTCGTCGCCGTCGTGCAGAACGTCAGCAAGCACTACGACCAGCCGTTCTGGGGGTTCGCGGCGATCGACCTCGCCTACGCCAGGGGCCTCGCCGACACGCCGCGCGCGTTCGGGCCGCTCGGCGACCCGAACTACTTCGTGCAGATCCTCATGCCGGTGCTCGCGCTCGCGGTCGTCGCGCTGCGCTTCGAGCTGACCCGCCTTCGCCGCGCCATGGCCGGCGGCGCGTTTCTGCTGACGCTCGCGGCGATCGGCTACACCGGATCGCGCGGGGCGATCGTGGCGATGGCGCTCATGCTCGTCGCCGGCCTGGGCATCGGCGTGCTGCGCATGCGCCACGCGGTCGTCGCGGCGCTGCTCGGCGTCGCGCTCGTGCTCGCGATACCGGGCTACCGCGACCGCGTGCAGACGATCATCGTGCACCCCGGCTCCGTGACGGCGAGCGCCGGCGACGACGCCGCCGCCGACGACTCCGCGCGCGCCCGCGCGACGGAGAGCCTCGCGGCGCTGCTCGCGTGGGAGGATCACCCGCTGCTCGGCGCGGGGCCGGGGGTGTTCCCCCTGCTCTATCAGCAGTACGCGCCGCGCGTCGGATACGAGGTGCACATCAAGGGCGTCGGAACCGAAGCCGGCCAGGCACCGACGCGCGAGGCGCACAACCTCTATCTCGGCATCGCCGCCGACACGGGCCTCCTCGGCTTGGCGGCATTCCTGGGCCTCGTGGCCGCCATCCTCGTGCCACTGCTGATCGCTGCCCGCAGGCTGCGTCAGGTGCAGCCGGGGCTCGCGCACTGCGCGGCCGGGCTGGCGCTGGCGCTCGTCGGCTACCTGGCCTCGGGCCTGTTCCTGTCGCTCGCCTACGAGCGCTACTTCTGGCTGCTGCTCGGGCTCGGCGCCGCGACGGCGCGCCTCACCCGTCGTCGCTTGCGTGCCGGCGGGCCGGCCGCAGCCCGTGCAGCGCTCCACCCAGCGGGCGCGCTCGGCGCCAGAACCACGTGACGTCGCCCCAGCGCGGGATGAGCGAGCCGGGTCGCGCTTGCAGCTGCCGGCAGAACACGACGCCGACGGCCACCGCCCCGATGCTGTACGCGGTCGTCGTCGCGATCGCGGCCCCCAGCCCGCCGTAGGGCGGGATCAGCAGCAGGTCGCCCACGATCGTCGCGACGGCGGCGACGGCGATCGCCGCGGATGCCTGCAGCGCGCGGCGCTGGGCGATGAGCGCGTTGCTGAGCAGCTCGAGCACCACGATCCCGAACGTGCCGAGCGCGAGCACCTGCAACTGCGGCGTCGCGCCGGAGAACTCGGCGCCGAACACCGTCGTGCAGAGCAGCGGGGCGGTCACGAGCAGCGCGGTCCCCGCCAGCGCCGCGAGCACCAGCGCGCGACGCATGATCTGGGCGGCGCGCCGCGCGGCCTCCGCGCGGGTGGCGCGCACGAGCTCCGGCCGCTGCACGAGCACGATGACGCCCGGCACGTAGAACAGAAGCTCGGCCCAGGCCGCCGCCACGCTGTAGTAGCCGAGCTGCTTGGAGCCTGACATCGCGCCCACGAGCCACTGGTCCAGACGCCAGTTGCCCACGCTCATCGCGTGCCCGACGTGCGCGCGCAGGCCGAAGCGCAGCGCGCGTCGCGCCAGCCGCCCGTCCGGTCGCCCGAAGCCGAAGTGGCGGCCGGTGTGCAGCGCCAGCAGCGAGAGCCCGACCGCCTGGCCGCAGACCCACAGCGCGATCGCGCTCTCGACGGTCAGATCGCCCGTCAGCGCCATGAGCCCGTTGCCCGTGGACGTGAGCATCGGACCGGCCAGCCACGCGAGGTTCGTGATCGCGAAGCGCCGATCGGACTGCAGCAGCGGGTTGAGGTACATCTTCGTGACGATGAGCGGCACGCAGCACAGCGCCAGCCAGTGCAGGTGGCGCGGCGCCTCGCCGCCGATCGCCGGGATGAGCGCGATCGCGCCGCCGGCCAGCAGCATCGCCGCCGCGCCGAGCCCCCCGCCCAGCAGCAGGGAGTTCGTCGCGAGGCCGCGGCGCGACCCGGGCTCGGCCGCCCCGAGGTTCGCGTTGGACTCCTGCACGCCGAGCGTCGCGAGGTAGCTGCACAGCGTCGGGATCGCGATCAGCAGCGCGACGTCGCCGCGACCCGTGGCGCCCAGCGCGCGGGAGACGACGATGACGTTGACGAGGCTCAGCGCGGCGACGGCGGCGTTCGTGCCGTAGGTCGCCGCGGCCGCGGCAAGCTGCGACGTGGAGCGGGCGCCGATCAGGCCGCGAGCCATCGGCGCACGAGCTGGTGAGCGTTCGGCGGCAGATGGTGGGCGGCGCGGGCCGCGACCTGACCGGCCGCGCCGCGCCCGATCACGAAGGTCTGAAGCCGCGGGTCCGCGTCGGCGTAGTCGTACTTGTAGGTCTCGTCGCCGCGCAGGAAGCGGTACTCGGCCATCCCGTCGCGGGCCGCGTTGCACATCCCGCTCAGCAGCGCGAAGTACCCGACCGACCAGCGGTCCATGGCCGGGTCGCGGCCCGACTGGTACTGGTGCTGGCGGGAGGCGAAGCGCAGGTCGTAGAGCGCGGCGACCGGCGTGCCGTCGACCTCGACGATCAGCAGCGCCAGCCACCCACGGGCCGCCGCGACCTCGAGAAACGCGCGCTGAAACGCCTCGTGCGGTCCCGCGAAGTCCGTGTGATTCGGAGCCCAGCGCGCCCGGTGCAGCTCGAACAGCGCGTCGATGTCGGCGGCCAGCTGCGCGCCGTGCGCGCCGACGCGCACGCGCAGCTCACCCGCGCGCTCGAGCTTGCGGCGCACGGCGCCCAGCCGCTTGGCGACCGACGGGCCCAGGCGCGCAAGCAGCGCGTCGCCGTCGCCGATCCCGTGCAGATCCATGATCGGAAAGCCGGTGTCGGCGACCGGCCTCGCGCTCAGCAGCGCATCCCACCGCTCGCCGCCGCGCAGCTGCTCGGCGAGCAGCACGTCGGCGCGCAGGATCCGCAGCGCCTGGCGCAACCCCTCGGCGGCCAGGCCCCGATCGGCGGGCGCGCAGACCGGCCCGAGCTCGTCGCCGGGCCCATGGCCGATGAAGCGCGCGACGCGCGGGCGGCGCGGGCGCAGGGTCAGCGGCAGGATCGCGACGACCCGGTCGCGCTCGTCGCGGATGGCGAAGATCCGCAGCCGCTCGGGGCTGCCCAGGTGCTCGATCCACGTCTGCGCCCACTCCGGCGTCGCGAACGGCGAGCGGGCCGCCAGCGCGAGCTTGCTCCATGCGCCTCGCAGCTCCTCGACGCCGGCGGCCGCCTCGAGCCGGTGCGAGCCGTCGAGCTTCATGCGCCGCGCTCGCCGGCGGGCCCCACCACGGCGTAGACGTGCAGCCGGCGATCGAAGCGCCGGCGCCGACCGACGACCTGCTCGAGCGCAAAGCGCGGGTGCGCGGCGAGCACGTCCGCGAGCACGGGATGGCTGTAGATCAGCGTCAGCGGGCGGGGTCGCCGGTCATAGGAGCGCACGAGCCCGTCCAGTGCCACGTCGAACGTCCGCCCGACGAAGCAGTTGTAGAGGTATGCGTAGGTGACGTCGTCGGGGACCTCGAAGTCCACGACGTCGGCGCACGTCAGCGTCACCTCCCCGCACTTCAGGCGGTCGCGGTTGCGCTCGATGTTGCGCCGCGCCACCTCGGTGAGCTGCTCGGAGATCTCGACGCCCAGCACGCGGCCGAACGGCAGCTGCGCGGCCTGGTAGACGATCCGGCCCTTCCCCGACCCGTAGTCCAGGAAGACCTCGTCGGGGCCGATCGGCCGTCCGCTCAGCGCGCGCGCGAGCTGCCTCCAGCCCGACGGCTCGTAGTGCCGGCGGTCCGGATGGTCGACGTCGAACTCGTCGAGCATGACGACGCCGTACGTGTCCTCGAGCTCACCGCGCTCGAAGACCCGGCGCATGACGCGCCGCCGCAGCGACTTGTACGCGCCGATGGCCGTCATGAAGTGGGCACGACCTCGCGGCCGCGCCGCCGACCATCGCGGCGGCGCAGGACCGCGCCCACGAAGCGACCGTCGAGGCGCTCGAGCGAGACGACGACGCGCTGCAGCTCGTCGCCCTCGTCTTGGCTGTCGACCACGAGGCAGACCTGGTCGACGGCGCCGACGCTGGCGATCACGCTCGACGACCGGGTCAGCGGCGGCCCCGCGACGATGACCACATCGGCGTAGTCCTCGAGCCGCCTCAGGACGGCCTGCAGGCGAGCGACCGAGTGCAACTGTGCCAGCGCGGCGGTCCCGCGCGGCAGCACGGACAGCCGCTCGCCGCGCGCGACGAGCGCATCTCGCAGGTTCCCGTTGAGCCCCGGCGATCCTTCGGCGACGACGTTCGCGTAGCCGTACTCGCCCGTCAGCCCGAGGTGGTCGGTGACGCCGCTGCCCGCGGTGCCGAGGTCGACGATGACCACGCTGCGCCCGTCCTCGGCCACCGCGCTCGCGATGTTCGCGGCGACGGTCGCCGCGGCCGAGCCGTCCGCGCTCTCGAGCACCATGAGGCTGCGAGCCCCGGCGCTCGCGCCCAGCAGCCCCGCTCGAGCGGCCAGCACGCGATAGGTCTCGGCACGCTCGGACTCCGCGGCGCTCACGACGAGCGCGCCGCGGTCGCCGTGGCTGCCCGCGCGGACGAGCACCGGCGGCTCGGATGGGCTTTGGTCCTTGGCCACGCCCGGATGGACGTGCCTGCGCACCTCCTGGACGAGGACGAAGAACGCGGCCAGGCAGAACCCGGCGAGGGCTGCCAGCAGCGTCATCAGCGGGATCGACGGGCTGGCGGGTCGCAGTGGCACCGAGGCAGCCTGCATGACCTGGATCCGGCCGGCCTGCGACGCCCCGAAGACCCGCGAGGCCGCCTTCAGGACGGACTCGCGGCGCTCCCCCGAGAGCGGCGTGAGCGCCGGCTCGCGAGCGAAGTCGTCCAGCGCGGTGACCGCCCGCGGCGGGGTCGTGTTCGCCATTGCCCGCAACTCGCGGCCGATGCGGTTGGCCAGCACGGCCGCCACCCGTGGGTCGTGATCGCGCACCGTCACGGTGACGAACCGCGTGATCGTGTTCGAGCTCGTCGAGACGTCGTCCTTGATCGTGTCCACCGACCGCCGATCCTTGGCGGCAAGCAGCGCGCGGCGCAGGACCGGCGCGCTCGTGGCGAGGTCGGCGTAGGTGCGCGCGAGCCCGCCGGAGGCCTCGAGGTCGACGCTGCTGTTGATCGGCCCGACGAGCAGCCGCACCTGCGCCTCGTAGGTCTTCGTGGCGCGCGACGCCGCGGCAAACCCGGCGAATGCGGCGATCGCGGTTCCGAGCAGCAGCGCCCACCACCAGCGGCGCAGGACGAGGAGCAGATCTGTGTCGGTCATCTCGCGACCGGAGCCTGCCGGGTCCGCGGCGATCTCGCAGGGCCGACATCCGGCCAGTCGATGAGCAGGCCCATCCCCGGTGTGGGGGTAATTTCTCACCCATTGGGCAAATTTCTCACCCGCTGGCGGTAGCGTGTGGGTAGACACATACCCCACGGGCGGGCCGTGAGAGCCAGCAATCACTGCCCTGACATGCGCCTGGTGTGAGTCCGAACCGCGCTGTCCACGCCGGATCGCGCCAACTCACCCTCCACCGGCCGCTTCCGATAACGCGGACACGGATCGTCACCAACTCGGAGTTGCCCATGTCCTCTGTCGTGCGATCGCACGCTCATCGCCGCCTGCTCGTCGTCATTGCCGCGCTCGCGATGGCGGCGATCGTGTCGGTCGCAGTGGCGCCCCCCGCGCAGGCGGGCAAGCGGGCACCGAACACGAAGATCACGCGCGGCCCGGCCGAGGGCGCGACGATCGGCTCGGCGACGACGAAGTTCTCCTTCGTCGCCACCTCGCGGGCGACCTTTCGCTGCTCGCTGAACGGGGCCAGGTACCGCACGTGCAGGTCGCCGGTCGCCTACCGCGGGCTCGGCAAGCGCCGCCACACGTTCCGCGTGAAGGCGGTCAAGCGCGGGGGCATCGCCGACAGGACCCCGGCCAGGCGCCGCTTCAGCGTCGCGAAGCCGGGGTCGTCCGGCGTGGCGCGCACGCCCGCGGCGCCAACGCCGGCCGGTGGCGTGCCCGGATCCGCCGGGGCCGGCGCGACCGGCTGCTCGCGGGCGTACAGCCCGTCGAGCCCGTGGAACACGCCGGTGCCGTCCGACGTGGCCGTGGACCCTTCGAGCGCCGCGAAGGTCGCCACGATGGAGCCGGCCGCGGCGAAGCTCACGTCGGACCCGACGCAGTACACCTTCCCCGTGTACTACGCCGACGCCACGACGCCGCGGGTCCCCGTCACCCACGTCGACGGCTGGTTCTCGGACGTCAGGGCGTTCGGCACGTCGCTGCTGAACTCGCGTCATCGCGATCCGGCCGGGCGGGTCGCCACGATGCCGATCCCGCCCGAGACGACCGCCGCGGACGGCTATGACGCGCAGATCGTCGTCATCGACACGGTCACCGGCGAGGAATGGGACGCCTCGCACTTCCACCGCGACGCAAGCGGCTACCACGCCTGGAACATCGGCCGCTACAACACGGCTTGGAGCGCCGTCCCGCCACTGGACGTCGACGGCAACCCCTACTGGATCCGCGGGCCGGGCATCCCCTACCTCGCCGGCCTCATCCGCCCGTGCGAGATCGCACAAGGCCGCATCGACCACGCGCTGGCGTTCGCCTACCCCAAGACCACCACGGACTTCGTCTATCCCGCGACACGATCGGATGGCCAGTCGGCCAGCGGCCACGGGATGGCCGAGGGCACGCGCCTGCAGCTGAGCCCGTCGATCTCCGACACGACGATCAAGGACATCTGGCGCTGCACCGGCGCCTGCTTCACGATCGCCAAGGCCCTGCAGCGCTACGGCATGTACATCGCCGACAGCGGCGGGCGCCCCAAGATCATGCCCGAGTACGAAGGCACCGCCGATTGGAACGGCGCCCTCACCGACAAGACGCCGTCGCCGATCCCGCTCTCCGCCTTCCGCGTGGTGGCCCCGCCCGCGCGCTGACCCCGCCGGCAGAAGGATCTCCCCCGGGACGACCGTGCGTCCCGAGCGACGATCCGCAGATGCGTCTGCCCGGTGCCATCGCCGCGGCGCTCGCGCTCGTCGCCACGTCGGGCAGCGCGATCGCCGCCGGCCTGCGACAGGACGCTCCGCAGCCGAGCATCATCGTTGCGGGGCTGGCCTGCGACCGGCCGTACAGCCCGTCGAGCCCGTGGAACACGGAGATTCCGGCCGGCGCAGCCGTGGACCCGGCGAGCGCCGCGAAGGTCGCCACGATGGATCCTCATAACGCGAAGCTCACGTCGGACCCGACGCAGTTCACGTTCCCGGTCTACTACGCCGACGCGAGCACGCCGCGCGTCCCCGTGACGCACGTGGACGGCTGGTTCTCGGACGTGACCGACTCGTTCTCGGAGGTGTTCGCCACGGGCACGACGCTGCTCAACGCGCGCCCGCGCGAGCCCGCCGAGCGCGTGGCGACGATGCCGCTCCCGCCCGGAGCGACCCCTGCCGCCGGGTTTGACCGGCAGATCATCGTCATCGACGAGGCCACCGGCGACGAATGGAACGCGTCGTACTTCACCAGGGACGAGAGCGGCTATCACGCCTGGAACGTCGGCCGCTACAACACCGCCTTCAGCGGCGTCCCCCCGCTCGACGCGGAGGGCAACCCGTTCTGGATCCGCGGTCCGGGGATGCCGTACCTCGCGGGGCTGATCCGCCCCTGCGAGATCGAGCAGGGCCGCATCGACCACGCGCTGGCCTTCGCCTACCCCAAGACCACCACGGACTTCGTCTACCCCGCGACACGCTCGGATGGCCAGTCGCCCAGCGCCGCTGGGATGGCCGAGGGCACCCGCCTGCAGCTGAACCCCGCGATCACCGACGCCACGATCACGCGCACCTGGGGCTGCACCGGCGCCTGCTTCACGATCGCCAAGGCCCTGCAGCGCTACGGCATGTACATCGCCGACAGCGGCGGACGGCCCAAGATCATGCCCGAGTACGAAGGCACCGCCCACTGGAACGGCGCCCTCACCGACAAGACGCCGTCACCCATCCCCCTCTCCGCCTTCCGCGTGCTCAGGCCACCCGCGCGCTGACCCTGGCGCGCGGGTCGGGTCTCACCCTCACGGCGCAGGAACCTCGCCACGGCGAGGGGCGTATCTCCCCTAGGCCGCTGCTCCGGCCCGGGCCACGATCGCGGCATGCAACCCCGGCCCCCAGGCTTGCGACGGTCGCGGCGCCACGCCACGGCGAAGCGCACGCTCGACATCGTCGTCGCGCTGCTCGCGCTCGCGGTGCTGGCCCCGCTCATGACCCTGATCGCGCTCGCGATCCTCGCCTCGGACCCACGCGCGGCGGTCCTGTTTCGCCAGCGCCGCACGGGCCAAGGCGGACGGACCTTCACGCTCTACAAGTTCCGCACGATGCGCCGCGACGCCGACGCGCTCAAGGAGGCGCTCCGCCATCGCAGCGAGGTGCCATGGCCGGACTTCCGGCTCAGCGACGATCCGCGCGTCACGCGGCTGGGCCGGGGCCTGCGCCGCTCGAGCCTCGACGAGCTGCCGCAGCTGGTCAACGTGCTGCTGGGCACGATGACGCTCGTCGGGCCGCGCCCGACGAGCTTCGCCGCGAGCACCTACACCCTGTGGCAGACCGAGCGCTTGGCGTTCCGGCCCGGGCTGACGGGGCCGTGGCAGGTGTGGGGGCGGCGCTCGATGGACTTCGCCGACCGCTGCCGGCTCGAGATCGCCTACTTTCGCCGCGCGCGGCTCCGCGACGACGTCCTGATCCTGCTGGCCACGGTGTGGGTCGTGCTGCGCAGGACGGGAGCCGCGTGAGCGCGCCGACGAAGGCCGAGGGCACCGCGCTCGGCTGCGCCGCGTTCGCGAGCTGGGTCCTCGGCGGCTACGCGCTGACGCTCGCCGGCCTGCCACCGCGCCGCTGGCGCGCCGAGGATCGCGAGCCAACCGTCACGATCGTCGTCCCGACGCACCGCGAGCGCGACCTGCTCGCCGCGAAGCTCGCGTCGCTTGCCGCGGTGGACTACCCGCCCGAGCGGGTGCAGGTCGTGGTCGTCAGCGACGGCGATCCCGAGCTCGCGCGGATCGCTCGCGCCACGCTGCCGAGCGCGGTCGTGCTGCTGCAGCCCGAGCGGCTGGGCAAGCCGGCCGCGCTGAACCGGGCGCTTGAGCACGCCACGGGTGAGATCGTGCTGCTCACCGATGCGCACACGCACCTGGCGGCCGCCAGCCTGCGCGTCGCCGTGCGGCATTTCGCCGACGCGTCGGTCTTCGGGGTCACCGGGCGCTGGGCCGAGGCCTCGAGCGTGTACGACCGCTACGAGCACCTGCTGCGCCTGCTGGAGACCCGGTCCGGGAGCACGGCGGGCGTGTTCGGAGGGATCCTCGCGGTGCGCCGCGAGCACATCGGGCGCTTCCCGGAAGATGTGGTCAACGACGACCTGTGGCTGCTGCTGCGCCTCGTGCGCGCAGGCGGGCGGGTCGTCTACGAGCCGCGGGCGACGTCCGTCGAGGCTGGGCTGCGCGCGGGGCCGGAGCTCGAGCGGCGTGCCCGCATCACCGCGGGGCGCGCGATGCTCGCCGGCGAGCTGCGCGACCTGCCGCCGGGCTTCGCGTGGCGGCTTCTCTCGCACAAGTTCGGCCGGCTCGGCCTGCCGTTCGCGCTGCTCGGCGCGCTGGCCGGATCGGCCGCGGCGGGTCGGCGGCCGGCGTACCGGGCGGCGGCGGGAGTCCAGCTCGCGTCCTACGGCGTGGGCGTGCTCGCGATCTCCGGCGTGCACGCGCCCGGCCGGCTGCGACCGGTCTCGAGCGCCGCCGGGCAGTTCGTCCTCGGCAACCTCGCGACGACGCGCGGGGTGATTCGCGCGCTGCGCGGGCGCCAGGACGTTCGCTGGCGCGCGGTGCGATGAGCCGCGAGGCCCGAGCCGAGGTGGCCGGGCCGGCGGCGGAGCGGGCGGCCGGCACCGAGGCCGCCGGGCGGGCGAAGCGAGCGGCCGCGGCCGAGGCTGCGGGGCCAGCGGAGCGGGCGGTCGGCGCCGAGGCCGCCCGCGGGCTTGTGCAACGGCTCGCCGGCGCGGTGCTGCACGGCGGCGGGCTGCTCCTCGCCGCCCCGTTGTGGGTGTGGTGGGCGCTGGACGGCGGCGGGTATCTCTCGCCCGCGTGGATCACCGGCCTCGTCGCGCTCGCGCTGGCGACGTCCCTCGCGCTCCTGCTCGTCCCGGGCCTGCGGGCACCGCACCGCTGGGCTGCCGTCGCGGCCGGCGCCCTCTTCGCGTACGCCGCGATCAGCGCGCTGTCGATGCTCGTCGCCTCCGACCGCGGGCAAGCGTGGCTGTGGAGCGAGCGCGCGCTGCTGTACGCGCTGGCGTTCGCGCTGCCCGTGCTCTGGCCGCCGTCGCTGCGCGCCGTCAAGGCCGGGCTCGTGCTGTGGATCGGCGCCGCGCTCGTGGCCCTCACCGTCGGGCTGCTGCGCGCCCGGCACGGCGTGCTCGTCGACGGGCGCCTCAGCGATCCGACCACGTATCCCAACGCGACCGCCGCGCTGCTGCTCATGGGTGCCATGCCGGGCGTCATGCTCGCCGCGCTGCCGCGCAGCACGATCGCGCAGCGCGCACTCGGCCTCGCCGCGGCGGGCGCGCTTGCCAGCGGCGCCGTGCTGACCCAGAGCCGGGGCATCCTCATCGTCGGCGCGCTCGCCGGCGTCGGGGCGGTGCTCCTCACGCCCGCACGGCTGCGCCTGGCCGCGGCCGGCGCCTGCGTCCTCGCGGCGCTCGCGTGGCAGCGCCACGCGCTGCTGGACCTGCATCAGATGGCCGCCGGCGGAGACCCGGCCGGCGGCGTCGGGCGGGCGATGGTGGCCGTCGGCGCGATCGCGGCCACGCTCGCGGTCGTCGGCGCTGCGTGGGCGCTCGCCGAGCGGCGCGTGACGGTGCGGTCGCCGACGCCGGGCCAGCGCCGGCGGATGCGCCGCGCCGGCTCGCTGGCGGCCATCGCGGCGGCGGTCGCGGTCGCCCTGCTCGTGTCCGACGGGCGCCCCGTGGCATGGGCCGGCGCCCACCTGCGCGACTTCAAGACACCGAACTACCAGCGGGTCGAGACGAGCGACTCGCGCTTCTCCGGCGGGCTGGGCTCAAATCGCTACGACTACTGGCGCGTGGCGGTCGACGCCACGCTGCGCGAGCCGCTGCGCGGCACCGGGGCGGGGTCGTTCGTCCAGACGTACTTCGCGAAGCGCCGCACGCTGCGCGCGCCGGTGTACGCGCACCACCTGTGGCTCGGGACTGCGGCCGAGCTAGGGCTGCCCGGCCTCGCCGCGCTGCTCATCTTCGTCGGGGCGTTCGCCGTCGCCTTGCGGCGCAGGCTGCGAGGTCTTGCGCAAGCCGACGCCGCGCTGCTGCTCGCAGCGGCTGCCCCGCTCGCCGTCCTGCTCATGCACGCGAGCGCCGACTGGAGCTTCGCCTTTCCCGGCCTGGCGGTCCCGGCGCTGGGCCTCGCAGGCGCCGCGATCGCGGCGCCCCGCGCGCCGGCACGGCAGGGGCGGCACGCAGGGCTCCCCGGCGCGGCCGTCGCACCGCCGGGCGCGCCGGTGCGACGGTCGCTGCGCGCCTGGCGCGCGCGGGTCGCGGCGGCCGTGGTCGTGGCGGCGCTGGCCGCGACCGCTGTGCCGCTCGCGGTTGCCGAGCAGCTCGTGCAGCGCGCCGAGGCCCGCGAGACCTCCCGGCCGGCGGCAGCGCGCGCCGATCTGCGCCGCGCCCAGCGCTGGGCGCCGCTGTCGGGCCGCCCGCCGCTGGTCCTCGCGCTGCTCGAGCTTCGCCGGCGCGACACGACCGCCGCGCGGCGCGCCTTCGCCGAGGCGCACGCGCGTGATCGCGCAGCGTGGTTTCCGCTGCTCGAGCTCTCGCTCCTCACGCCGAGCGACGAGCGGGAACAGGCACTGCGCCTCGCACGGCGAGCCGCTGCCTCAAACCCCCGCGATCGCCTGATCGCCGCGGTGCTGCGCGCGCTGTCTCACGACCGGCCCGTGTCCGCGCGCGGGATCGCATTTCAGGCGCTGGGGACACCTGGCTGATAAACACAGCCGATTAATTGTCAGGGTGCAGTGACTTGGCGCCCGGCGGGCGTTAGGGTAGCGATGCAACGCGCGAAAAACTGCCTTTAGGGGAATCAGGGTTTGCATGCTGGTGTTCGACACCGAGCCGCCCGCAGGCCGAGGTCCCGAGCTGAAGGTGCTCGCGGATCTGATCGGCGCGCTGGATGGAGCCGAGCGCGGATTAACACTGCAGGTCGCCGGCGAGCCGGGCATCGGAAAGAGCCGCCTGCTGCACGAGCTGTCCGCGCAGTCGCGCGCTCGCAGTCACCTCGTCCTGTCCGGGCGGGCGGCCGAGTTCGAGGCCGAACACCCGTTCGGCGTTTTCGGTGACGCGCTGGACGACTGGCTCGCATCGCGTGAGCGCGAGCACCTCGCGGAGCTGGGCGCCGAGCTGGCGAGCGAGCTGGCGGTCGTGTTTCCCGCATTCGGGACGCTCGTCTCCGAGCACGCGCCCGAGTTGCAGCAGGAGGAGCGTTACCGCGCCTACCGGGCGGTCCGGGTCCTGCTGTCGGCGCTCGCCCGGGCCACGCCGGTCGTGCTCGTCCTCGACGACGTGCAATGGGCCGATCCCGGCTCGATGGAGCTCATCTCTCATCTCCTCGTGCATCCGTGTCACGGCGCGGTGCTCGTCGCGCTGGGGTTTCGACCGGCGCAGGTCTCACCGCAGCTGCACGTCGCCCTGGCCGTCGCGCTGCGTCATGAGGGTGCGCAGCGCCTCGATCTCGCGCCGCTGAGCCCGGCGGCCGCCCGCGGCCTGTTGGGACCCGGCGTGTCGAGCACGGTCTTCGGCCGGGTCTATCGTGACAGCGGCGGCAATCCGTTCTTTCTGCTGCAGCTCGCGCGCGCGGAGGCACTCGCGGGCCCACGCTCACCGGCCGGCCAGCCCGACGTCCCGGAAGTCGTGCGCGCGGCGCTCACCAGCGAGCTGTCGTCGCTGTCGGCGCCAGCCATGGTCCTGCTCTTGGGCGCGGCTGTCGCCGGCGATCCATTCGACGGCGTGCTGGCGGCCGCCGCCGCCGACGTCGCGGCAGCGGACGCGCTGGATCTGATCGACGAGCTGCTGGGATCTCAGCTGGTGCACCGCACCCCTGTCGCCGGGCAATTCGCCTTTCGCCACCCGATCATCCGTGCGACGGTCTACGACCTCGCCGCGAGCGGCTGGCGAGCCCATGCGCACGCGCGGATCGCGGCGATGCTCGCCGCCGGCGGTGCCCCCGCGGCGGCACAGGCCCCGCACGTCGAGCGATCGGCCGAGAAGGGCGACGCGGACGCGATCGCCGTCCTGGTCGCGGCCGCTACGTCGAGCGCGCGCCGGACCCCCGCGCTCGCGGCGCGCTGGTACACAGCCGCGCTGCGGCTCTTGCCAGACGCGACCGCCACGGAGGGCCAGCGCATCGAGCTGCTGCTCGCGATGGCGAACGCGCTGGCCGGCGCCGGTGAGATTCAGCACAGCCATCGCGCGCTGTGCGAGGTCCTCGAGCGCATGCCGGCCGAGCACCCCGGCCGCTTGGCGATCGTGGCGGCGTGCGCGGGCGTCGAGCTGCTGCTCGGCCGCCTTCGCGACGCGCGCTCCCGGCTGGCGATCGCGTATCGCGCCCAGCAGGACACCCGCTCGCGCCCGGCCGTCCTGCTGCAGATCGAGCTGGCAGCCAGCGCGTGCTACGAGGAGCGCTTCGAGGAGATGCTCGCGTGGGCCGAGCAGGCGCTCGAGGGAGCGACGCTGCTCGGTCAGCGGGCCATCGAAGCGGTGGCGGCGGGCCAGCTCGCGGTCGCGCAGTACTTTCTCGGGCTGCCGGCCTTCGACACGCTGGACCTGGCGGCCGCCGGCATGGACGCGCTCGACGACGCCGAGCTGGCCGGATGCCTGGACCTCGGGCGGTGGGTTGCAGGCTCGGCGGAGCCCGGGCTCGAGCGCCACGAGCGTGCGGTCGAGCATTGTCAGCGCGTGATCGACGTCGCACGCGCGACCGGACAGGGTGCCGCACTGCTGGTGCCGATGACCTCACAGGCGTGGTCGCTCATACAGCTCGGGCGGTTGGACGAGGCCGAGGAGTGCCTCTCGGCCGCGATCGAGATGGGATACCTCGCGCCACATTTCTACCACGCCCTGGCAATGTCGCTCTCGTCCGTGATCGCCACGTACCGCGGGGACTACGAGACAGCGGTCAGGGTGGGCGAGGAGAGCGTCCGCCTTGCACGCTCGGCGGACGAGAACGTGACCTGGAGGGCATGCCGGTGGTCCGTGGCGACCGCGCTCCTCGAGCTGGGAGAGGCGCGGCGCGCGCGTGACGTCATGCTCGACAGTGGCCGCGTCGAACTGCAGATATCGAGATTTGGATACGCCGCCGTATGCGAGGTGCTCACCAGAGCCGAGCTGGCGCTGGGTCGCGTCGACGCCGCCGACCAGTGGGCGCGCAGGGCCGACGGCGCGACCCGGGATAGGCAGCTCGGGATCGAGACATCGTTCGCGCGGCGCGCGACAGCCGCCGTAGCGCTGGCCCGAGGAGACGCCGCGGAGGGCGCCCGGATCGCCCTGGACGGCGCCGCACGAGCCGACGGCGCCAGCGCGCCCGTGGAGGCCGGGCGCTGTCGCATCCTGGCGGCGAAAGCCCTTGTCCAGGCGGGCCGGCGGGCGGAGGCGATCGCCGAGCTCGGGGATGCCGCAGAGCAGCTGGGGCGCGTCGGAGCGCACGGCTACCGGTCGCAGGCGGAGGATGCGCTGCTGCGCCTGGGCGGTCGCGCCAGGCGCCGCGCAACCGTGACAGCCGGGCCGGAGGATGGCCTGAAGTCGCTCACCGCGCGGGAGCGGGAGGTCGCCGAGCTCGTGCACCGGGGTCTTACCAACCGCGACATCGCGACCGCGATCTTCATCAGCGAGAAGACCGTCGAACGTCACCTCTCACGCATCTTCGCCAAGCTCGGCCTGTCGCGCCGTACCGAGCTGGCCCTGCGGGTCGCCCGCGAAGGTGATCGCCACAAACCGTCGCAGAGCAGAACGACCTGACATGAGGTTGAGGGATTTCCCCCCTTGACACACCACTTTCTTGACCCATCATCCATAGCTCAGATCGATCCATCGTTTCTACGACCCGAGTCGGGTTCACCGGACCTCTTGCGACCTCACACCCCACAGCTCGTAGCAGCCGAGTCCCAGCGGCCCGTGCAGCACTACGGCCATGGCGCGAATCCCGGCGACAGCACGGGGTCGCCGCCCGATGGTCAAGCACCCGATCCCGAGCCCAACCTTCGGGTCATCATCGCCGATGACGACCCGCTGGCACGGCGTTTCGTGAAGACGGCCCTGCAGGGCGCGGGGATGACGGTCGTCGCCGAGGCATCCAACGGCCAGGAAGCGGCAGAGCTCGCGATCTACTACAGGCCCGACTGCGTGCTGATGGACTTGGTCATGCCCGGTGTCGACGGCTTGGAGGCCACGCGGCGCATCATGGAGCGCGCACCCGACATCCGCGTAGTGATGCTCACCGCCTCCGACGAGGACGCGATGGGACTGCTTGGACTGCGCACCGGCGCCTGCGGCTTCATCAACAAGGAGATCGCGATCGAGGCCCTCCCGCGCACCCTGCGGGCCACGCTCGCCGGCGAGGCGGCGATTTCGCGCCGCCTGACGATGCTGCTCATCGAGCGCTACCGGCGCACTCGCGAGGACGGCCTTGGCATGCGCCCGGTGCGCAGCACGCTGACCGCGCGCGAGTGGGAGGTCCTCGACCTCCTGTGCGCCGGGGCGAACACCGAGGCGATCGCGGAGGATCTCGTGCTCTCGCCGGAGACCGTGCGCTCGCACGTCAAGAACCTCCTGCGCAAGATGGGCGTCAAGTCTCGCCGCGAGGCGGTTGCTGCGGCACACCGCCTTCGCGAGCAAGGGACCGACCTTCCGGCGGAGCGGCGAACGGGTAGTTAGGCTCGGCGCGAGCGAAGGGCGAGTCCGCGCCGGGCCTCAGCCGCCGCCGGGTGTGACGCGGTAGCAGTCGAAGACCGAGTCGATGTTGCGCAGGCGGCTGATCGCGTGCTTGAGCACCTGCAGGTCGCCGACCTCGACGACGAACCAGTTCTGGACCATCGGGTGTGAGACGACGCAGCGCGCCTCGACGATGTTGATCCCCGCCTCGGCGAACGTGCGCGAGAGGTCCTCGAGCAGGCGGTGGCGATCCCAGGCGTCGACCTGCAGCTCGACCTTGAACGCCGTCTCGTGGTCGCCCTCCCAGCTGACGGGCGTGAAGCGGTCGGGATCCTTGCGCAGCGCGACGGCGTTCGGGCAGTCCTCGCGGTGGATCGTGATCCCGCGGCCAAGCGAGATGTAGCCGACGATCTCGTCGCCGGGCACCGGCCGGCAGCACTTCGCAAGGCGCAGCATGACGTCCTCGACGCCCTCGACCGCGATGCCGTACTGCGTCGACGAGCTCGACGGCTGGCGGCGCTGGCGGCGCGTGGACAGCATGTCCTCGGCGGCGGTGCGCTGCTCGCCCTCGGCGGCCTCGCCCTGCTTGAGGCGCTGCATGACCTTGTTGACGACGGTCTTCGCGTTGATCTTTGCCCCGCCGAGCGCGATGTAGAAGTCGTCGGCCTTCTTGAAGCCCATCTCGCGGATGACGTCCGCCAGCAGGGGTGAGGAGACGATCTTCTGGTGCGGCAGCCCGCGCTTCTTGAGCTGCTCGTGCAGGATCTCGCGACCGGTGTGCTCCGTGTCGTCGCGTGACGCGGCCTTGAACCACTGGCTGATCTTGTTCTTCGCGCGCGTCGTGTGGACGACGGCGAGCCAGTCGCGCGACGGCCCGCGCTCGCGGTTTGAGGTCATGACCTCGACGATGTCGCCGGACTTCAGCTCGTAGTGCAGCGGCACCATCTTGCCGTTGACCTTCGCGCCGACGCAGCGGTGTCCGACGTCGGTGTGGACCTCGTAGGCGAAGTCCAGCGGCGTCGCGCCGGCGGCCAGGTTCTTGACCTCGCCCTTGGGCGTGAAGACGTAGACCTCCTCCTCGGAGAGGTCGACCTTCAGCGCGTCCATGAACTCCTTGGGATCCTTCGTGTCGCGCTGCTCGTCGAGCATCGAGCGCAGCCAGTTGAGCTTCGCTTCGCCGTCGGCCGTGGGACCCGACTTCTGAGCGCCGCTGTCCTTGTAGATCCAGTGCGCGGCGACGCCGAACTCCGCCATCTCCTGCATCTCGCGCGTGCGGATCTGGATCTCGAGCGGCAGCCCCTCCGGCCCGATCACCGTCGTGTGCAGCGACTGGTACATGTTGAACTTCGGCATCGCGATGAAGTCCTTGAAGCGCCCTGGCAGCGGCTTCCACAGCGAGTGCACGACGCCGACGGCTCCGTAGCAGTCCTTGACCGAGTTCACGATCACCCGCATCGCGGTGAGGTCGTAGATCTCGTTGAACTCCTTGCCCTTCTTGGTCATCTTCGAGTAAATCGAGTAGAAGTGCTTCGCGCGCCCGGAGATGTCGGCGTCGATGCCCAGCGCCTGCAGCTCCTTGAGCAGGTAGTCGCCGGCCTTCTCGACGTACTGCTCGCGCTCGTCGCGCTGCTGGTTGACGAGGCCCTTGATCTCCTGGTACTTGCGCGGGTGAAGCGCCGCGAACGCGAGGTCCTCGAGCTCCCACTTGATCGCGTGGATGCCCAGGCGGTGCGCGATCGGCGCGTAGATCTCCAAGGTCTCCTTCGCCTTGTCGATCTGCTTCTGCTTGGACATCGCGTCGATCGTGCGCATGTTGTGCAGGCGATCGGCCAGCTTGATCAGGATGACCCGCACGTCGTTGGCCATCGCGACCATCATCTTGCGGTAGTTCTCGGCTTGGGCCTCGTCGCGCGACTGGAAGACGATCCCGGTGAGCTTCGTGACGCCGTCGACGATGTTCGCGATCTCGTCGCCGAACTGGTGGCGCACCTCCGTCAGCGACGCCGACGTGTCCTCGACGGTGTCGTGCAGCATCGCCGCGCACAGCGTCTCGGTGTCCAGGCGCATGCCCGCGCAGATCTTCGCGACGCCGACGGGGTGATGGATGAAGTCCTCGCCTGATAGCCGGCGCTGATCGGCGTGGTGCTCGCACGCGAAGACGAACGCGGACTCGACCTGCTTGCGGTCGATCTCGACGGCGGACGCGTCGGCGTGCTCCTCGACGATCGCGAAGACGTCGGAGAGCAGGCTCCGCTCGAGCGGCGTGAGGTCGGCGCGGGTGACCGCCGGGTGGCGCTCGGCGGTCAGCTCGTCGACGGGCGCGCGGCGAGCGCTCGCGCGCTGGCGCGCTGGCGCTCTTACGCCGCCTTTGCCGTCTCCACTCTCAGCCATCGCCGTCCGTCCTCGAGTCGCTGCTGGTAGGCCCTGAACGCCTCCGATCGCTCGAGCGCCGTGCGCTCTGCGACCGGGACCGTCAGGGTCCTTGAGTCCGGGTCGAGGCTGACGAGGTGAAGCTCTGCGAGGACCCTGACGAGGCGGCCCGCCAGCCCGGCGGGCCGTGGTGCCTGTTGGTCTCCGCGAAGGATCGCCTCGAGCTCCTCACCCGCCGCTCCGCCGGCGTCCCTCAGGGCCCGGTACGTCGCGGTGAGCGAAGCACGAAGGTCGTACTGGCGCTCATGAATCTGCTCCGCGAAGCGTAGCTCAGCGGGACCCCATGCCAGGTGCGTGACCTTGCCTTGGCTGGTGACCGGGCCGGCGGGCGGGTCGAGCAGGACGACGTGGTTGTGCGCGCCCGCGAGGCGCGGGTTGCGCTTGAGCGCTTCGTGGGAGCAGAGGTCGAAGCCGCCGAGGATCGGCTGCAGGTGGCGCGCGCGGAGGTGGGCGTCGGCCGCGACGACGAGCACGGGCTCGCCGGAGGCCACGAGCGCGCCGATCGTGCCGGCGATCCCGCCGCCGCGGCGGTCGCGGATGGAGGCGCGGGATTCCTCCGCCCCCTCGGTGAGCGGCCGCGCCAGCTCCGCGAGCACCTCGCCCAGGTAGTCCTCCGGCTCGCCGACGATCGTGATCGGTGGCGGCGCGCACGGGCGCGCGTGGCGCAGCACGAGGCGCGGCTCGACGCTGCCGTTGAACTCGTTGAGCTCGAGCGAGAACGTCGCGTCGAGCGGGCCGTCGCAATCGACCCTCGACACGCCGAACGCGACCGCGCCGGCGCGCACGCCGCCGGCCGCGACGCTGAAGCGGGCGTGCTTGCCCTCCCCCATGGTGCGGGGGTCGCTGAACCGTGCTGCGGGCAGCAGGAGCGAGACGCCGGGGTTCGAGATCCCGAACGGCGCGAGCAGCTCGAGCTCCTCGGCGAGCGCGAGGCCGAGCTCGTCGCCGGCGACGACCGCGTCTGCGCGCTCGTGCGGCACGAGGTCCTCCGGCTTCAGGACGGCCGCGGCGTGCGCCTCGAACGCCGCGCGAAACGCGTCGACCTCGGTCGCGAGGATCTCGCAGCCGGCGGCCGCGCGGTGGCCGCCATGACGAAGAAGGTGCACCGCGCATGCGTCGAGGCCGGAGAGCAGGTCGAAGCCGGCGATCGAGCGGCCCGAGCCGGTACCAGCGAGGGGCCCCAGCTGCGCCTCGCCAGGTTCGGCGCCGGCCGCGGGCAGCGCGATGAGGACCGCCGGGCGGTAGTGGCGCTCCGCGATTCGCGACGCGACGATCCCGATCACGCCCTTGTGCCAGCCCTCGCCCGCGAGCACGTACGCGGACCGCTGTCCGAGCTGCGCGACCTGCGCCTCGGCCTCGAACAGAATCCGCGTCTCGGTGTGGCGGCGCTCGGCGTTCAGGCGATCGAGCTCGTCGGCGATCTGCGCGGCGCGCTCGTCGTCGGTCGTGAGCAGCAGCTCGAGGCCGGCGTCGGCACGCTCGAGGCGCCCGGCCGCGTTGATCCGCGGCGCGAGCCGGAAGCCGACAGCGCGAGCGTCGATGCGAGCGGGGTCCGCGCGCGAGACTTTCATCAGCGCGCGCAGCCCCGGCCGCTTCGTCGTCGCGAGGGCGCGCAGGCCCGCGCGCACGAGGCGGCGGTTCTCTCCGCGCAGCGGGACGCAATCGGCGATCGTCGCGAGCGCGACCAGGTCGAGGTCGGCGTCGGCGCCGGACGGATCCTCCCCGGCGGCGCCAAGCAGCGCGGCGGCCAGCTTGTACGCCACGCCGGCGGCGCACAGATCCACGCACGGATAGCCGCACACGGCGGGATGGACGATCGGCGCGTCCGGCAGCATGCGGTCGGCGCGCGGCGTGTGGTGATCGGTGACGACGACGTCGATGCCGGCCGCGACCGCAGCGGCAACCTCGTCGACCGCCGTGATCGCGCAGTCGGCCGTGATCAGCAGGCACGTCCCGCGGGCCGCGAGCCGGTGGACCGTTGCGAGCGACAGCCCATAGCCGTCCTCGGCGCGGCTCGGCAGAAACCAGTCGACCTGCGCGCGCAGCCGGCGCAGCACCCCGACGAGGATCGCCGTCGAGCTGACGCCATCGACGTCGTAGTCGCCGTGGACCGTGATCCGCTCGCCGGATTCGACGTGCATGAGGATGAGGTCGCACGCGTCGTCGATGCCGGCGAACTGCGAAGGCTCATAGCGTTCCTCGGCCGCGAGCCATGCGCGCGCGGCGCCCGGATCGCCGAACCCGCGCCGCACGAGCACCTGCGCGAGCACATGCCCAACCCCGAGCTCACGCTCAAGCGCGAGCACGGAGTCAACGTCGCACGGGTCGATCCGAAGGCGCGGCGGCTCGGGCGGCATGCCCGCAAGCTACGCGGCGCGATGGACGGAATCGCGCCGCCCGGCGCGGTCTTGTCGAATACACCGCCCATATAGCGGGATAGCCGACAAGACCGCTATAAGCGCGGGAGGACGCGAGCTATCAGCAGCCAGGAAGCCCGTTGAACCCGTTGCCCGAGATCTCCTGCGCCGCGGCCGACGGGAACCACTTGCCATCGGTGACGTGGAACCAGGTCGTCCAGGTCTCGTGGTGGCCGTCGGCGAAACGCACGACATACGCGGCCGCACTCCGAGCGCAGTCAACGCCGACGCCGAGGCCGTTCGAGTACCAGTACGCGCCGTTGGCCGGGCGGTTGGCGTTCGAGTACCAGGTGCCGTTGTCCGGATCGGTCCGCGCCCAGGTTCCGCCAAGGAAGATGTCCTGGATGTGAAAGCCCCGCGTCCCGCCGCTGCCAGTCCCGGGTCCGGGTCCGGGTCCCGGGCCAGGCCCGGGTCCAGATCCCGTCCCGGGTCCAGATCCCGTCGCGGGTCCCGTTCCGGTCCCCGCGCCCGGGGGCGGCGTGCCGCCCGGGTCGGCCGGCGGCGGGTTGTTGTCGCAGCCGTGCCAGATGGGAATTGAGATTCCGCCAATCGTCGGCGAGTCGTAGCTGAACGGGCCAAGTTGGGCGCCGGCGCTGAGCGTCCCGAGTGTCAGCCCCACATCGCAGCCTTTTCCGTAGATCCACGTAGCGGCGGCGTCGAAGCCAGCCGTTACGTGCAGGTTGCCGGCCGTCGCGTCCCCCACGCCGAGCACCACCTTCAGCCCGGCTCCGAGCTTCGCCTTCCCGGTGAATTGCAGCACGCCGTCCGTCCAGACGTTCGTACCCTCCTGCCAGAACCCGAGGCCGCTCCCGCTTCCGAGCCGCACGCTGAGAACACTCGTGCTGGCCGCATTGATCGTGAACGCCGACAACGAGCCCTCGACCGAAGCATTGGCCGACACGGGGACCGTCGCGTAGACCGGGATCGGGCCCACGGGGGTGGGAATGGCGCCCCGCAGCGGACCGATTTGCGCGAGCTTCCAGCTGCACGCAACACCAGCCGCGGCAGCCTTGACGCCCAGACTCTCCGTTGTGCGCATCGCGATCTCGAACGCGATATGCGGACGTGGCCAGCCGCCTGCCGACGGGTTGCGGATGTTGAACTCGTCGAGGTGCGTAGAGAGCTTGAACATCTTCGGCCCATCGCACGAGCCGGTGACCGCACGCGTCGTGGCCGACCCTGCGGGGCCCCGCAACGGGACGTTGCCCTTGAAGTCGAACGCGGGCACGGCATCGGAGAGCGCGGCCGGCCGCACGGACACCACCCGCCGGGACCCGCTCCGACGACTGGACGTAACCGTTGCGAGCAGACCGGCGGGCAGCGAGGCAGAGGGCGCCGCGAGTAGGACCTGACCGACGACCGGGTTCGGTCGTCGGTCGCGGTAGACGAGCCCTGTCGGATTCGTCGGAGCCCCCTCCACCGCGAGCAGCCGGCGCGGCGCCCGGCGGACCCCGGGGTTTACGACCGCGGCGTACGCGATCGTCAGCCGCGTCGTGCGTCCCTGCTTCACGGTGATCTGAATGCGCTCCTTCTCGGGATGAGCAAGTGCGCCGAGCTTTACGGCACCCGCGGCGTGTAGCACGCGGAACGTTGGGACGTGGATGGTGTACGTGCCTGGACGCAAGGCCCATAGCGAGAGCTGGAGGCCGTAGCGCGTCCGCGAGTAGTTGCGGCGGTGAACGACGATCGCAGGACGCTCCAGCGGCGGAAGCCCGGATACCTTGAGCTCGAGGGCGCCGCGAGCGGGATTGGCGCGCTGTGCGCTCGCGGCACCGGTCCACGACAGCCCGGCGCACACGCTGAGGGTGAGGGTGAGTGACAGCGCACGCAGCGCCGTCGCGATCTGTCGGTTCATCGCTCGGCCCGCCACGTATGTGTCATTGGGCTGACCGTACTTCGCGTGTCAACACGCCGCGTGGCTCAACCGCACCGAAATGCGGTTCGGCGAACCGAGAGGGCTACTCGGCGGCGGGGAGGCCGGCTAGGCCGGGTTCGGCG